>NZ_JBHRVD010000001.1:0-5757500 GCF_042647205.1 Mesorhizobium cantuariense
CCGCGCCGCCAGCTTATCTTGTGCCATCTCTCACCAGACAGCATCACCTCGGCAGAGACCGGCGGCTGTCCGGGATGTGATATTGGCGGGCCTGCCGGTGGTCGCGACCGGGAAGATCAGATCAACATCGGCCGGATAGACGTTTTGGCGTCGCGATAGTCCTACCGCCCACAGCAGACCGCGCTCACTCAAAGCCTGACGAAAAGAGCTGCTCGACCCGTAGCCCGCGTCGGCAAGCACGCAGCCGAAACGCACGCCGGAGGCGATGACACGATCGATCTCTTCGATGGCGATCTCCGGCTTTGTCAGAGCGACCTGTCGATCCTTCGGGACGCGCGCCCGCATCATCCGCTCGGGATCATTCGTCCAGGTGTCGGGCAAGAAGAGCCGAAGGCCCACCATCACCGGCACTTCGCGTGAGGCCAGGGTCACCGACACCAGCGACTGGCAGTTGGACGTCTTGCCAAGCGACGAAGCGTATTGAGGCGCGACACCAACCGAATGTTGTCCCTTCTTCGGTAACGCTGTGTCGTCAATGACGAGAAAACCCGCCTCATCGCCGACCAGGCGATCTGCCTCCTTCAGCAGGGCGGCCTCGAGCGGAGCGCTGTCCCAAACCCCTGCCGCGACAAAATGATGAAGCTGATCGTAGCCGACATCGCCCGCTCGAGCGGCCATCGGTTGTACGCTCTTACGGTCGCCCGGCCCGATCAGACCAGCAATGTACAGCGGACACATCCGGCGCCGAGCTGGATGCGAAAGACCTGCCAAAAACGGTTGAAGCCAGTGCTCGAGATCGGCTTGCCAGTCCACATCCATTGATCGGCCCTCCACAAGCCGACCTCCCATGAATCACGCAAACTCTCTCTTGGGAATTCCAAAAACGCGCCGCTGCTAAAAATCTGCCAAAGTAGTGCTAGCATCATCAAAAACAAAACAACTCCCCACCACGACACGCGGTCACCGCCGCGCCCACGGTCATACCTTCGCCGATTGTACCGGTTATCTGCTAATTGGTGGACTCTGCCCCTATGGGGATGTTTCGACCTATTCGGTTTCGAGCGCATTCTTATCGCTCGCACCCAACGCCGTCATGATCTCGATCGAGACCATTTGGGTCGGATGGGCCTACCGCGACCGGGCCTTGCACAACCGGGTTGCCCTTGCCGCCAGCGCAGTCCAGATCGACGCTGCTGTTTGGAACCTGGCCGAGCGCGGCCGCAGGCGGCGCCACGCCGTGATACCGCTGGACAACCGTCGTCATGCGCTGGCCATCGCCTTCGATCTTGGTGTTGTTGCTGTTCGGATTGAACGGATCGACCGTTTGCAGCAACTCGTTCTGATTGAGCGAGTCGCCCGCTGCCAGCGTCACCGTCTCGTAGTTGTTCAAATAGTCGGCAGCACAGCCCGAAATAACAGAGGCGGCAACCGCGATCGACACTAAACCCCAACGCATTAAGGCATCCCCGACACCGGTCCTTGACTATGGGATATTGGGTGGTTGTTGTCGAATCGACAGGGAGAACGGAAATACGCCTTTTGGAGGAATGCCTTTAGGTCGGCTGGTTGGCCAGCAGTTTGAGAACTCGTATCCGCGTCGAGTTCTCAACTTCGACCAAGCGCGCCATCAAGGTGCCTCAGGCTTAACGTCAAGGATGGGCAGGCTGCAATAACGATGTTTGCCCGCTTTCTCGTGTATCCAAGCCTTTAGCGGCCTGTCCGCAATCGGCCCAACTAGGCGACCTGTCCGGAAAGCGCCGCATTGTCGAACTCGGAAGGCTTTGATTCAATTAGGATTCTGCTACAGCTTTGCGTTTGATTTTGCCGAAAATCGTGGCTTTGAGCTGCGATTTCCGGCAAATTGAAAGCGTACCCGTACGCGTGATTCGACGGTTGATGCGAAGCTGCGAGGGAGCGAGCGATGCGGCCGAAGGAACGACGCGAAAGCGGACAGACCGACCTGTTGCGATCCCGGCTCGACCAGATCCTCAACATGGATCATGCGCTGGTGAAACTGGCCCGGTCGATCGACTGGCGTTTCCTCGAAGAACGGCTCGGCGCGGTCTATGACGACGACCCCGGCCGGCCGCCGCTGCCAACCGGGTTGATGGCGGGCCTGGCCATCCTCAAGTCGATGCACAACCTATCCGACTAGGCGCTGTGCGAGCGCTGGCTTGAGAACCCCTATTACCAGCTGTTCTGCGGCGAGGAGTTCTTCCAGCACCGCCTGCCCCTTCGACCGCAGCTCGCTGACGTCTGCGCATGGGCGAGGAGCGGCTGATGGCCTTGCTCCAGGAGAGCCTTGCGGCAGCGACGCGGCTGGGGGGCGGCCAAACCGGCCGACGTCCGTGCGGTGATCGTTGACACCACAGTGCAGGAGAAGGCCATCACCTTTCCGACCGACGCCAAGCTGATGCATCGGGCCCGCGAGTGGCTGGTGAAGTTGGCCAAAAAAGCGGCATCGGCCTGCGCCAGTCCTATGCGCGGGTCGGCAAGTTCGCGCTGATCAAGCATCAGCGTTATGCCCATGCCAAGCAGTCCAAGCGCAAACCGGGCGCTTAAGCGGCTGCGCACCATGCTCGGCGCGGTGATCCGCGACATTACCCGCAAGCTCGCCGGGCAGCCCGAACTGCCCAGGTCTTCGCCCTGCCGCTGGCTTGCCCGGCGCGTCAGGGACCAGCGGCAGCGCGAGCGCGGCCGCAAGGTCTATTCCCTGCACGCTCCCGAGGTGGAATGCATCGGCAAGGGTAGGCCCACAAGCCTATGAGTTCGGCGTCGAGGTCTCGGTCGCCACCACGCTGCAGCGCAACCGCGGCGGCCAGTTCGTCGGCCCATGTCAAGGCGCTGCCCGGCAATCGCTATGACGGCCACACACTGGCCACCGTCATTCCCGCCATCGAAACCGCTATCGGTGCCAATCTCGGCAAGATCGTCGCCGATGCCGGCTATCGCGGCCACAACGCGCCGAAGGACAAGATGTTCAAGGTCCATGTCGCCGGCTACCAGGGGCGGCATCACCAAGGCCATCAAGCGGGCACTGCGACGCCGGGCCGCTGTCGAACCGGTCATCGGCCATCTCAAGCAGGACCACCGCATGGGCCGCAACTTCCTGGCCTTCACCGAAGCGACGCCAACAACGCCATGCTCGCCGGCGTCGGCTACAACTTCAGCCTCTTGCTCAACTGGCTGAGGCTTTTGTTTGCCTACCTCTTGGCGCTGCTGCAACCGCTGCGGCGTCACCGGTCCAGCCACGATCAGCCTGACCTCCGCAGCTCAACCGGAATAGCCTCTGAAACGGGGCTCGCCTACAACGCCGGTGCCGAATGGCTTTCTTCACGGGCGACTGAGGAGCTTCGAAAGGAAGACACGACCCGGCGATATCGTCGCCCTATGCCAAAGACCCTCGCATCTAGTCCGTTCTCAAAACCCTATCTTGATGCGACGGTCGCCGATGGAGGGTCACAAACGTAGGGCAATCGGTTCGCGATCGACTGAAAACGATGACCGTTCGTCTGCGGTGCTCAGACTGCCACCGAGTGCCTGGCTGTACTACTTTCGAAATATTTGTCGAACTTGGCCGCGATGCTTCGCACGAAAGGGCGACTTGCGGCCGGCACAACGAATTTGTCGCCATCAAGTTCAAGCAATCGAACCGGACCGTGGAGGGCCATGGAACTCGACTGCTGAAGGAGCCTCTGGCCGGCTTCGCCGAAGCGTTCTACCAGATCGATCGCCGAGAAGGCGAAGTCGCACATCAGCCGCTCGATGATCCAGCCACGGACGCGATCGTCGTCGGAAAGCGCGATGCCGCGGACGGCGGCCAGCCCGCCATCCGCGACCATGCGTCCGTACTCGGCGGGCGAGGCCATGTTCTGGACGTAGCCCTGACGAAAACGGCCGATGGACGAAGGACCGAGACCGATCAATGTCTCGCAGCGATCCTCTGTATAGCCTTGGAAGTTACGATGCAGGGCCCCTGTGCGGGCAGCCACCGCCAGCGCATCGCCCGGTTTGGCGAAATGGTCGAGCCCGATTGCTTCGTATCCCTTGTCCACAATCGCTCGTGCGGCAAGTTGCGATTGTGCGAACCGCTCCGTGGGACCGGGGAGCCATGCCTCTTCGATCATCGTTTGATGCTTCTTGAACCAGGGCACGTGAGCGTAGCCGAAAAGCGCCATCCTGTCCGGTTCCAGGGTCAGCGCCTGCGCTACGGTGGAACAGACGCTCCCCCTGGTCTGGTGCGGCAAGCCGTAGAGCAGATCGAGATTGACCGATTCGACGCCACGTGAACGAACTCCGTCGACGACTGCCTTGGTCTGCAAAAAGCTTTGCTCGCGGTTGATCACCTTTTGCACTTTCGAATCGAAATCCTGCACGCCGAGGCTCGCCCGCGTCATGCCAATTTCGGCGAGTGCATCCAGGTGTGCTTCATCCATGTCATTGGGTTCGATTTCGACGCTGATTTTCGCGTCCGGGAGAAAATCGAAGCTGTCCCGTAGGCGAACCCCCAATGCGACTAGATCTTCGGGCTTCACCATCGTCGGCGAACCGCCACCGAAATGGACCGCTCGGACACGACCCTTGCCGCTGACAAGACCGGCAACCGTGGTGATCTCCCCATGCAGCGATCGCAGATAAGCGGCCACCGGCTCGTAATGACGCGTCTGCTTGGTATGGCACGCACAGAACCAGCACAGCTTGTCGCAATAGGGGATATGAAGATAGAGCGATATCTCGTCACCGCTTCCGAGCGCCTGCGACCAGACGCGGTAAACGGCAGCATCGACGCCCGCATGGAAATGCGGCGCGGTCGGATAACTGGTATAGCGCGGGACGTTCTCGCCAAGTCTGGCAGCTAATTCCGGTCGCATATCGCGGTCCACCGTGTTTGCATCGCGGGACCCTAGATGCATCGCTGAGCCAAAGCATTGATTTCGGTCAACCCTCGGCATGGACAAACTGCCGCAGGATTTCTCTCGCACCGATTGTTATCCTGCCGGCATTTGGGATCAATAAAAGCGAGCGTAATGACGGTACAGCAGGACATTCACAGTTCCGGTATTCCCGTCCTTTGCCTGTCTTGCGAGGCACGCACGGCATCGCGGTGCCTGCGGTGCGCTCGACCCAGACCATTTGGTCGGGCTCGCCAAGACCTCGTGGCGTCACAAAATCGAGCCCGGGGTCAAACTGATCGGCGACGCCGAGGCCGTCGACAGCTATTCGAACGTGCTTTCAGGTGTGGTCAAGCTGACGAAAAGCCTTTCGGACGGTCGGCAGCAGATCGTCGGCCTCCAGTTCGCACCGGATTTTCTGGGACGGCCCTTCAAGGTGGAAAGCCCGATCAACGCGGAAGCGGCTACAGTTGTCTCCTTGTGCTCGTTTCCGAAGGCGGCGGTCGAGCGGATTATGAAGGAAGCACCGGAACTCGAGCATCGCCTATTCAAGCAGACGTTGATCGAACTCGACGCAGCCCGCGAATGGATGGTGACTGTGGGGCGCAGGACGGCACCAGAAAAGGTGGCGAGCTTTCTGCTCACGATCGCCCGGAATATCGATCGGACTGTTGATCCGGCGGCCAGGTCGGCGCGCTTCGATCTGCCGCTGACGCGTGTCGACATTGCTGACTTCCTGGCACTGAGGTTCGAGACCGTGAGCCGACAGCTGACGCGATTGCGGGCTGACGGCATAATCCGGATCGAGAACAATCGCCATGTGACGGTGGACAACATGAGCCGGCTGGAACAGCGCTGCGGCGGCTGAGGCGCGCGACAACCGCTCTTTCAATAAGACCTAAGTGACGGAACCTACGTCCGATACTCCGAGCCGCGGCGGGACATGCCTCTTCTTCGATCGCGATCTCCCGCCGCAAGCCTTTGAAGGAGCCGCGTAGCATGAACCCGACAGCTTCCGCATTGTCTATTGGGTCCATGGCCGATCGCCAGGAGTGTTTCGACCACTTCGTCGGCGAAGCATTGATCCTCGACATACTCGACGAGCAACCGGGTGGTGGAGGCAAGATCGACTCCGGCCGAGGTCAAGCACGCCTCATACGCCGGGAAAATGAACCGTCTCTTCGAACCTATAAACGTCACGGAGAAGTGAACGACCCGCGTTGCCTATGCCAAGACATTTGAGACGTTCGGAAAGGCATTGTTGACGCTTTCCAGCGCGCGTCGCAGAGCCTCAGTTTTCCCGATACGCCGCCTCTCATCACATCGTACGGAATCGCCTCCAAGCCGGGCCGGGCCGGGGACGTCGGACTCTCTCACGAACAGGCGGCTCGTGCTGCGTTTTCTCAGTCAATCGCCACCTTCTGATTGCACCGAGCTCAATGCTGCCCAGTAAATTCGTGCGGCTTTGACCTGGATCATGGCGGGCACGCGGCGGCTCGGCAAGTAATGCACCGCGGATTTGGCGTCCGCGGGAATTCGAGATCGGGACTTGCGATGAAATTCGGCACAGAGATCGCCCTTTTGAGCCTGTTTGCTTTTGCCGCCCTTGTGGCCGCCGGCTTCGGCGTGGATGAAACTTTTCGCCAGCACATGTGGGTTTTGTTCTTCACCGTGGCTGGCTTCACCGTGATCCTGATGCGCAACACGGAGTTCAAGCCCGCCGCTCCGATCGACCCCACGGCCTACATGGACGGTCCGGTCCGCTATGGCGCCATCGCCACCATGTTTTGGGGTGTTGTCGGCATGCTGGTCGGCGTGGTCATCGCGCTGCAGCTCGCCTACCCCGATCTCAACATCCAGCCCTGGTTCAATTTCGGCCGTTTGCGGCCGCTGCATACGTCGGGCGTGGTCTTCGCTTTCGGCGGCAACGCGCTGCTTTGCACGTCTCTATATGTCGTACAGCGCACCTGCCGCGCGCGGCTGTTCGGCGGCGATCTCGCCTGGTTCGTGTTCTGGGGTTACCAGCTCTTCATCGTCATGGCGGCGACCGGCTATCTGCTCGGCATCACCGAGAGCCGCGAATACGCCGAACCCGAATGGTATGTGGACATCTGGCTGACCATCGTCTGGGTCGCCTATCTCGTCCTGTTCCTCGGCACGATCCTGAAGCGCAAGGAACCGCATATCTACGTCGCCAACTGGTTTTACCTGTCCTTCATCGTGACCATCGCGATGCTGCATGTGGTCAACAACCTGTCGATGCCGGCCTCCTTCCTGGGCTCCAAGAGCTATTCCGCGTTTTCCGGTGTCCAGGACGCGCTGACGCAATGGTGGTACGGCCACAACGCCGTCGGCTTCTTCCTCACGGCCGGCTTTCTTGGCATGATGTATTACTTCGTGCCGAAGCAGGCGAACCGTCCGGTCTATTCGTACCGGCTGTCGGTTATCCATTTCTGGGCGATCATCTTTCTCTATATCTGGGCCGGCCCGCATCACCTGCACTACACCGCCTTGCCCGACTGGGCGCAGACGCTCGGCATGGCGTTTTCGATCATGCTGTGGATGCCGTCGTGGGGCGGCATGATCAACGGCGTGATGACGCTCTCCGGCGCCTGGGACAAGCTCCGCACCGATCCGATCATCCGCATGATGCTGATGGCCGTCGCCTTCTACGGCATGTCGACCTTCGAAGGCCCGATGATGTCGATCAAGACCGTCAACTCGCTATCACACTATACCGACTGGACGATCGGCCATGTCCATTCCGGACGCTGCGCTCGGTTGGGTGGGCATGATCTCGTTCGGTGCGATCTATTACATGGTGCCGAAGCTGTGGAACCGCGATCGACTGTATTCGCTGCGGCTCGTTACCTGGCATTTCTGGCTGGCGACGCTCGGGATCGTGGTCTACGCGGCGGTGATGTGGGTGTCCGGCATCATGCAGGGCCTGATGTGGCGCGAATACGACGAGCAGGGCTTCCTGGTCTACTCTTTCGCCGAAACCGTCGCCGCCATGCATCCCTACTATGTCATGCGAGCCATCGGCGGTGCGATGTATCTGTCCGGTGCCCTGATCATGGCATGGAATGTCGCCATGACCATTCGCGGTTACCAGCGCAAAGAACAGCCATTGCCGGGTTCCGTGCCCGCCCTCCAGCCCGGCGAATAAGGAGCCAGAAATGGGCTTGATGGACAAACACGCAGTCATCGAGAAGAACGCCACGCTCCTTCTCGTCGGGTCCTTGCTGGTCGTGACGGTCGGCGGCATCGTTGAGATCGCACCGCTCTTCTATCTCGACAACACGATCGAGAAGGTCGAAGGCATGCGGCCTTACTCGCCGCTCGAGCTCGCCGGACGCAACATCTATGTGCGCGAGGGCTGCTACCTCTGTCACAGCCAGATGATCAGGCCGTTCCGCGACGAAGTCGAGCGCTACGGCCACTACAGCTTGGCGGCCGAGTCGATGTACGATCATCCGTTCCAGTGGGGATCGAAGCGAACCGGCCCGGACCTCGCGCGCGTTGGCGACCGCTACTCCAACGAATGGCACGTCCAGCATCTCAACGCGCCACGCTCGGTGGTACCGGAATCGATCATGCCGAGCTACGCCTTCCTGAAGGGCACACCGATCGAGGTGAAGGATTTCTCGACGCATCTGATCGCGAACAGGCGAGTCGGCGTCCCCTACACAGACGAGATGATCGCCCAGGCAAATGCCGATCTGATGGCACAGGCTGATCCCAATGCCGACACGTCCGGTCTGGAAGGCCGCTACCCCAAGGCCAAGCTTGGCGACTTCGACGGCAACCCCCAACAGGTCACCGAAATGGATGCCCTTGTCGCTTACCTGCAGATGCTCGGCACGCTTGTTGATTTCAAAAACTACGACGAAGCCGCCGGCTACCGCTGAGGAGAATGTCGATGGATTACAATTTGATGCGGGAGTTTGCCGACAGTTGGGGCCTGCTCGCCATGGCTCTGTTCTTCATTGGCTGCATTGCATTTGCGCTCCGACCCGGCAGCCGCGGGCTGGCCGATGAAGCCGCCCGGATTCCTCTCGAGGAGGATTGATGATGAGCAACGAGCAAGTCGACGAAATCTCAGGGATCGCGACGACCGGCCATGAGTGGGACGGGATCAAGGAACTTAACAACCCACTTCCGCGCTGGTGGGTGATCACCTTCTACGTCACCATCGCCTGGGCAGCCGCCTATACGATTGCCTACCCCGCCTGGCCGATGCTCAGCTCCGCCACCAAGGGCGTTCTGGGCTTTTCCAGCCGAAACGACGTCAAGAACGAACTTGCGGCTGCCGAAGCAGCCAAAGGCACTTACGTCGCAGCCATCGAGCAGAAAAGCGTATCCGAAATTGTTGCCGACGATGCACTGCGCGAATTCGCCGTCGCAGCCGGTGGCGCCGCCTTCAAGGTCAATTGTGTGCAGTGCCACGGCTCCGGCGGGCAAGGTTCCGCGGGCTTTCCCAACCTCAACGACGACGACTGGCTGTGGGGCGGCAAGGCGGAGCAGATTCAGCAAACGATTATGCATGGCATTCGCTTTGCGTCCGACCTGGATACACGCGTTTCGGAAATGCCCGCTTTTGGCGACATCATAACGCCCGAGCAGATCACTCAGGTCAGCGCCTATGTCGCCAGCCTATCGGGGGCTGTCAAAGACGCGAGCCTGGTCGAGCCCGGCGCCAAGGTCTTCGCCGAGAACTGCGTGGCCTGTCATGGCGACAAGGCACAAGGCAACAGGGAGCTCGGCGCGCCCAATCTGACCGATGCGATTTGGCTCTACAGATCCGGCGAGACCGCCATCGCCGCCCAGGTCCGCGAGCCGAAGCATGGCATCATGCCGGCATGGGCCGGGCGCCTCGGCCAGACCGCAGTCAAGGAACTCACAGTCTATGTCCATTCGCTTGGCGGCGGAGAATAGGATCGGAAGCCTATTCTCGGCCCTCCCCGCCAAGCGACGAGGCCCGGCGCGCCGGGCCTCGACACATTCGGGCGTGCGGCGATTGTTCTGATTAATGGGGCGCTCCGTGTCGATGCGGCAAAACATGCTTAGCTCAGCATCTTGGACGTTACCCAAAGCAGACGAGTGCGGTTGCACGCCAATACCATCGGCGGCGCGCGAGGAGATGCCCGTGCTAAAGAAAACGCAGGTAGCGCCCCACGCAGCCGAGGCGGTCAATTCCGCCAAGACGCGGCAGCCGCTCTATGCCGCGCGCAAGAAGATCTTCCCGAAACGCGCCTCCGGCAACTTTCGCCGCTTCAAGTGGCTGGTGATGGCGATTACGCTGGGCATCTACTACCTGACACCCTGGCTTCGATGGGACCGCGGGTCATACGCCCCGGATCAGGCCGTGCTGCTCGATCTCGCCCATCGGCGATTCTACTTCTTCTTCGTCGAGATATGGCCGCAGGAATTCTATTATGTCGCCGGCCTTCTGATGATGGCCGGAATCGTTCTCTTCCTGATCACATCGACGGTTGGCCGGGCCTGGTGCGGCTATACCTGCCCGCAGACCGTTTGGGTCGACCTGTTCCTGGTGGTGGAGCGAGCGATCGAAGGCGATCGCAACGCCCGCATGAAGCTCGATGCAGGGCCATGGACAATGCGCAAGCTGGTGTTGCGGGTCTCCAAGCACGCTATCTGGCTGGTCATCGCGGTTGCAACGGGTGGCGCCTGGATTTTCTATTTCGCCGATGCCCCGACGCTGGCTTTGGACGTCGTAGAAGGCACCGCCGCTCCTGTGGCCTATGTGACCATCGCCGTACTAATGGCGACCACCTACACGTTCGGCGGACTGATGCGCGAGCAGGTCTGCACCTATATGTGCCCGTGGCCGCGCATTCAGGCGGCGATGCTGGATGAGAATTCGCTAACCGTCACCTACAATGACTGGCGCGGCGAACCGCGCTCGCGTCATGCCAAGAAGGCTATTGCCGCCGGGCAGCCGGTCGGCGATTGCGTCGACTGCAATGCCTGCGTCGCCGTTTGCCCGATGGGCGTCGACATTCGCGACGGCCAGCAGCTCGAATGCATAACCTGTGCGCTTTGCATCGACGCCTGCGACGGCATCATGGACAAGCTTGGCAGGGAACGCGGGCTGATCTCCTATGCGAGGCTTTCGGACTACAATGCCAACATGGCGCTTGCGACTGCCGGCGGCACCGTCCCGGTGAACCCGGCACTCGTCCGGACTGTCACAGGCGCATTTTCCGACGGCCTGGCACACTTCCAACTTCGCAACATCTTCCGTCTGCGCACCTTCATCTACCTCGGCGCATGGTCGGCGGTCGGACTGGCGCTGCTCATTTCGCTGCTCACACGCGAGAGGCTCGAGTTGAATGTCTTGCATGATCGCAACCCGCAATTCGTCTCGCTCTCCGACGGCTCTATCCGCAACGGCTACACCGTCAAGCTGCTGAACATGATCCCCGAGCCACGGACGATCGTCGTCACCATGCAAGGCTTGCCAGGGGCTGAAATGAACGTGGTCGGCGACGACATCCCGGCAGGCCGTTCCTTCGCCATTCCGGTCGAGCCCGACCGCCTGAAGATGCTGAAGGTCTTCGTGCGCCAGCCGGTCGATCAGATCCGCGGCATAGCGCAGACCTTCAAGTTCCGTGTCGAGGACAAGGCGAGTTTCGAGGCGGACGAATACACCGCCATTTTCAACGCGCCGGAGACCGCCAGATGAGTGCGAATACGCAGAAATCCCGCGAATTCACCGGCAGGCACATGTTGGCCATCATCCTTGCCTTTTTCGGAGTGGTGATCGCGGTCAATCTGACCATGGCGACGCTCGCCAACACGAGCTGGACCGGCCTTGTCGTCGAAAACACCTATGTGGCGAGCCAGCAATTCAACAAGCAGGCCGAGGAGGGTCGCGCGCAGGCAGCGCTCGGCTGGACCGGCAAGCTGACCATCGCTTGGGGCGAAGTTCGCTACGGGCTCACCGACTCCGCCGGCAAGCCTGTTCCCTTGCGTGGCGTCAAGGTGCTGTTTCGCCATCCCGCCTACGAAAAAGAGGACAAGGCCGTCACGCTCACGCTCGCCTCCGGCCAGGAGTTTGCCGCGCAGCACATGCCGAAGGACGGCGTCTGGATCGTCGAGATCGACGCCGATGCCGGTCTGGCGAAACCCTATCGCGACGTCCGCAGGATCATGATTTCCCATGGAGCGCTGCAATGAGCTGTTGTGCGCCGGGCGCTGAAATGGCGCTGGATGTCTCGAGCACCACATCGGCCCTGCCGTCTAGCGAGGAGATCAGGCTGGCGAGCCGATCGCTTGGCGATGACCTTCGCCAGACCGATCTTTCCGTGCCGACAGTTCATTGCGCAGCCTGCATCCAGACGATCGAGACGGCGTTGGGAAAGCTCGATCGCGTCGAGGGTGCGCGCGTCAACCTGTCGACGAAGCGCGTCGCGGTCCGGTGGCGTGGGGACGAGGTTCCACCGTTCGTCGTCCGCGATTGGGCGGGTCGGCTACCAGGCGCATCTCTTCGCTCCCGAGGCCGACGCGAAGGACAGGACGCTTTCGGAGTTGATCCGCGCCGTAGCGGTCGCCGGGTTCGCGGCGGGCAACATCATGCTGCTTTCGGTCTCTGTCTGGTCAGGTGCTGAAGGTGCAACCCGTGACCTGTTCCACTGGGTCTCGGCGCTTCTCGCCATCCCTGCCCTCGCCTTCGCCGGCGGCATCTTCTTCCGCTCGGCCTGGAATGCGTTGCGCCACGGCCGCATGAACATGGACGTGCCTATCGCGGTCGGGGTGTCGCTCGCCTACGCCATGAGCCTCTATGAGACGATCAACCATGGCGATCACGCCTATTTCGATGCGTCGGTGTCGCTGCTGTTCTTCTTGTTGATCGGCCGCACGCTGGATCATGTCATGCGGGAACGTGCCCGGACCGCCGTGAAAAGCCTGTCGCAGCTGGCGGCGCGTGGCGCAATGGTCCTGCGCAGCGATGGTGCACGCGATTACTTGCCGGTTGGCGAGATCGAACCAGGCATGTTGCTGCTGATCGCAGCCGGCGAAAGGATACCCGTCGACGGCAAGATCATTCAGGGGGCGTCGGATCTCGACTGCTCGCTGGTTTCCGGCGAGAGCACGCCGAAAACCGTGGCGTCGGGGGAACGGGTTCAGGCCGGTACGCTCAATCTCACCGGCTCGCTGACGATCGAGGCGACAGCCGCCGCGAAGGATTCATTCCTGGCGGAAATGGTTCGCCTGATGGAGGCCGCCGAGGGCGGCCGGGCGCATTATCGCCGGATCGCCGATCGCGTTTCGGCGCTCTATGCCCCTGTGGTTCACCTGACCGCCTTCGTGACGTTCCTTGGCTGGATGGCGGCAACCGGCGACTGGCATAGGGCGATCACCATCGCCATTGCTGTTCTCATCATCACATGCCCGTGCGCGCTCGGCCTCGCCGTGCCGATCGTTCAGGTGGTCGCCGCGCGGCGCCTGTTCGAGAACGGCATCATGGTCAAGGACGGTTCGGCCATGGAGCGCCTGGCGACGATCGACGCAGCGGTATTCGACAAGACGGGGACACTCACGCTCGGCCAGCCGCGGCTCGTCAATGCATCGTCCATCGATCCAACGATGCTGGCGATCGCAGCCGACATGGCCGCGCATTCCCGCCATCCGTTTTCAAGGGCGATGGCCGGCTTTGCGGGGTTTTCCGGCCAGCCCAAGCTCGAATCCGTCAGCGAATATCCGGGCTTCGGGATCGAAGCCAGCGCCGCCGGAAACACTTGGCGTCTTGGCCGGCGCGGATGGGCTGGATGGAAAGCCCGAACCGGCGGCGAAGGCAAATTAGGCGGGTTCGGTGCGACAGTCCTCTCGAAGAATGGGATCATCACCGCATCCTTTGCTTTCGAGGATGCGCTGCGCCCCGATGCCAGCGCAGCCGTTAAGCAACTGAAAGATACCGGCCTGTCGGTGGAAATGCTGTCGGGCGATACGGCAAGGGCCTGCGGCGAGGTGGCCGAAACATTGGGTGTCGATCGTTTCGTTCCCGCGATGCTTCCCTCCGGCAAGGTCGAACGGATCGAGACGCTGGCGAAAGGCGGACATAAGGTTCTGATGGTCGGCGACGGGCTTAACGATACGCCTGCGCTGGGCGCGGCGCATGTCTCGATTGCTCCGGCGACCGCCGCCGACATTGGCCGCAACGCGGCGGATTTTGTCTTCTTGCGCGATAGCCTTCTGGCAGTACCCCTCGCGCTGGATATTTCCAGGAAGGCAGGTCAGCTGATCCGCCAGAACATCGCCATAGCGATCGTCTACAACACCGTCGCGGTGCCGATCGCCATTCTGGGACATGTCACGCCGCTGATCGCGGCGGTCGCGATGTCCGCCTCGTCGCTCCTGGTCATCGGAAATGCGTTGCGCTTGCAAGGATTTGCGTCGAACGCTCCGGCCAGAATTGCTCCGCACAACAGACGCTCCCGCATCGGCGAATGGGCACGAATGTCATGACGACGCTCGTCTACCTCATACCCGTGGCTCTGTTCCTCGGAGCGCTTGGGCTCTCTGGCTTTCTTTGGGCTCTGAGGAGTGGCCAATACGAGGATCTTGATGGAGCTGCCGAGCGGATTCTCATCGAACGGGACGACAAGCCGGAACGCTGATTGATGGCAACAGCTATCGGCATCATCGCCCGCTCGGATGTCGTGACGCATCGCGCTTGATCATCTTGGGCCGCCAGTCCAACAGTGAGGCCGCCAGACCAGCCTCTCGCGCGCTCGCCAACACGTCCGCACCCGGCTACTTCAAACCGTGCCGTAGCTTCTGCCGACCAGCGTCGCCGCGGACGCTGCGGGCTTGCCGCCGGACGGTTCGGAACCGTCGCGGGCCACCTTATACCAAGAGTCATGGGGTAGAGGCCCAGGATAAAGCGCCGATTGGGTGAATGGATCGGCCGCGCATTCGACGGGTAGAGTGAGGTAAATCGCTTGATATCTGCAGCGCCGACCTGGACCGGTTCCATCGCCACCATCCACTCGACGTTTTCGGTGCAGGGCGTCGTCGTCAATGATCCCTCATAGGTCCAGTAGCCAAGCGAGGCCGGCAGAAGACCGTTGGGATCGACCTCGTCGACCGCCATCTCCTCGCCTAGCCGCATGGGAAAAGCTTCGGCAAGGCCGGCAAAGCCGGCATTTGTCGCGCCTGGTGTCAGAAAGACGCCCAGCACACCCAGAGTATCGCGGTTCTGTGTCTTTATGGACGAAATGCACTTCCATCGGGAAACTTTTGCCCGCCACGTGGTGTTCGCTCGGTGCATGGAAATGGAACGGTATCAGTTCGTAGATCCGATCCCCCCCGCGGGTTAGCGTGCTGCCTTCCGGCATGTTGATTTGAATGGCGTGGCCGTTGTTCACCATCTTGCCGCCGCCCTTGTGCCAACCAATAGAGATGTGCGGAATATCCGCCTTGACTGCGCTGTTGATATCGATCGGTGATTGCTGCGTGCCCGCCGAGCAGACGAAATTTTTCATATCCAGATCGGCCCAGTACTCGGGTCCGACCGGGCCAGCATATCCCCAATGGGTGCTCGCCGCATCCGCGGCCTGAGCGCAAATCGGGCATGCGCCGAACCCTTTGATCAGACTACGACGGTCCATATGCTTTCGCTCCTTGGTGCGAACTGGTGTTTTTCTAATTGAGGCTGCGAGGTTGCGAGTTTGACACATGCATCAGCGACCCAGAACTGGGCTATCGTGATTGTCGTGAGCGCTGGCGACGATAAGTTTGTCCCGGACCTTTTTACAATGATCCATTAAGGCGTTCACCTCGGCGATCACGCGATCCGGCGTGATATCGAACTTGCAACGGACTTTACGCAGCGGCACACTTTGTCCAGACCACATCCGCGAGATTTCGAGAATCTGCTGTGTGAAAAATGCGCCGCCATGTGATCGGGTGCAGGGCAGGGCGATGCCTGGCGCATGGCTCGGCCTTCCTTTCCATAACGCGCGGCCGCCGTTGTCGGCTGTCTGGGCTTGTGCCGCGCCCCAACCGCCCGTTGGTTCACGAGACCGCAATGAGGATAGTCAATCGACCTTTCTTTCATTTGTGAAAGGAAGCTCAGATGATAGAATTCCATCAGGTCATATATTTTCCCGCAGATAGATGTCGAACGGCAGAAATGTCTGCCCCGGTGTCTCCGCGGTGCCGGTCTCGATGGCCCGGACTACCAATGTCATCAGCTCCTGGCAAAGCCGGCTAAGTGGCGTGGCGACCGCCATCGTGATGATGTTATCTGCGAGCGCCGCCCGTGACTCCGGCGTGATTTCATTCACGATCGCCACGAGATCCTGACCTTGGCCCTCTTCACGAAGCGCGGAGATGGCGCCCTCCATGCCCCCGCCGGCCAGATAGAAGCCGGCGAGTTCAGGTTCCCTCTGCATGAGATCCAGCGTTGCTTCGTAGGTGATCTGCCGTTTCTCGAGGTTCATGAACGTATCGAGCACCTCGAATGTCGGCGCGTTCTCACGGAAATAGGAGCGAAAGCCAACATCGCGGAGCTCGTGCCCCTGGAAACGATGGCTGCCGACAAACACCGCCACCTTACCGGGCCGTTTTGCGACCCTGGAAAACATCCAAGCGGCCGTCCGCCCCACCTTACGGTTGTTGAGGCCGATATAGCCCTGGCGCACGCCGGTGGCGAAATCGGAAAGCAGTGAGAAAACCGGAATGCCTTTTGCCTTGAGCTCCTCGACCGCAGCCGTAATCTTCGGGTGGTCCGGCGCCACCATGGCGATGGCGTGGCAGCGTGCGCCCAAATCCTTGAGGAGCGCGACCAGGTCGCCCGGCACATGTGACGGCGCGAATTCGATGAGCGGAATACCATGGAAGGACTGGGCCGTGCTGACCGAGGCTTCGAGCTCGCGCGCGAGGTCTTGGTAGAATTTCTGGGCGGGTTTTCTCAAGATGAAGCCCAGCCGATAGTGCGGCAAGTCCCGCTGCAGGCGTTGCTTGATGAGACCGGCAGCATGATAGCCGATGGCGCGGGCGGCCTCGTGGACCCGCCGCGCGGTTTCCTCTCGCACGGGATGGCGGGCGTTCAGCACCCGATCGACTGTTGCGACGCTGACCCCGGCTTCGCGGGCAAGATCGGCAATTGTGGGACGCTTGGCCATGTTCCAATTCTGATTTGTTTTATGCCGTTGGCTCTCTATCGACCAGCGCGCCTCGGCCACGATCACGGGCGGCAAAAATGAAGGCGTGCGCATGCTCCGTGATCGACAAACAGGACTGCAAGCGTAGCCGGGCGCCTATCAACATACGATTCGTTTGCTTGTGGCACTCATAATTTTGCGCTCACCGCATTAGCGCTCTGATTCCATGAGCTCGCGAAGCGCCGTTTGGAGCCTGCGGTTCGATGTTTATTTCTTGTGACGAGTGCGACGACCTAACAGGTCGATGGGCGTTTGATCGGTTGGCCGGTTTAATGTCTCGACAATCTGGTGACCGCGGAAGGCGGCTTGCAACTGCACTTGGTCCAATTCGCCTTCCCAGCGGGCCACGACGAGCGATGCCACTGCGTTACCGACGAAATTCGTGAGCGCCCGGCATTCGGACATGAAGCGGTCGACGCCAAGGATCAGAGCCATGCCGGCAACGGGAACACTCGGTACTACGGAGAGCGTAGCGGCTAGCGTGATGAAGCCCGCGCCGGTGACACCTGCAGCACCCTTCGAGGAGAGCATCGCGACGAGCAGCAGGAGGACCTGATCGCCGATCGAGAGATCCGTATTCGTCGCCTGCGCGATGAAAAGGGCCGCAAGCGTCATGTAGATGTTGGTGCCGTCCAGATTGAAGGAATATCCGGCCGGGATGACCAGACCAACCACGGAGCGCTTGGCGCCAGCCTTTTCCATCTTTTCAATGAGCGAGGGCAGCGCGGCCTCCGAGGAGGATGTTCCCAGGACAAGCAGCAGCTCTTCCTTGATGTAGCGGATGAGAGAAAAGATCGAAAAGCCGTTGTAACGGCAGACCGCGCCGAGAACCCCGAACACGAAGAGGAAGGCGGTGAAATAGAACGTCCCGACCAGCATCGCCAGGTTCACGACCGAACCGACGCCATATTTGCCGACCGTGAAGGCCATGGCGCCGAAAGCGCCGATCGGCGCAGCCTTCATCAGAATGCCGACCAGCTTGAAGACGGGCGCGATCAGCGCCTGGAAAAAGCAAGTGACCGGCGTGGCCGTCTCTCCGGCCATCGCCAGAGCAATGCCGAACAGAACCGAGAAGAACAGGACCTGCAGGATGTCGCCGTCCGTGAAGGCACCGACGATCGTTGACGGGATGATATTCATCAGGAAGTCGGTCACGGACTGCTCGTGGGCTTTTGCGGTATAGGTATTCACGGCCTGGACATCGAGCGAGGCCGGATCGATGTTGAGGCCGGCGCCAGGCTGAACGACATTGGCGACGATAAGGCCGACGATCAATGCGAGCGTCGAAAAGGTGAGGAAATAGACCATCGCCTTGCCGACAACGCGGCCGACCTGCTGGAGATCGTTCATGCCGGCGATGCCGGTCGCAATTGTCAGGAAGATGACAGGGGCGATGATCATCTTGACGAGCTTGATGAAGGCATCGCCGAGCGGCTTCAGGCTCTCGCCGAGTTCCGGATAGAAATGGCCAATTGCGACGCCGAGGATGATGGCAGCAAGCACCTGCGCGTAAAGCCTGGCATAGAAGGGTTTGCGGGGCGCGGGACTCGCGCTGGGGACTTGTGGGGCTGACACTGTTTCTCTCCCTGACCGGATTGGGGCGGGCTGTTCATGCCCTTCACAGGCTTCTCCCATCGCGGCGCCGGTCGAACGCTGCTGCCATCTCGCCGCAAGTGCCGTGCCAAATGGAAGACCTGTGTCACAACGTCCTCTCCCGAGCTTTTGTCACGCCGCGCAAGCGGCCTTGTGCGGATAATCGCACAGTCTGCCTTCACCCCTAGCGGAATCTCGCACGAAGATTCGCCAACGGTCGGTCTGAAGAATGCATAAGATTGATAAGGGCGCGCCTTCAAGCAGGTCTTTTTGTTCCCTGGCAGATCGGCCGTCGGTCGACCTCTTGGGCTTGCGGTTTTGCTCGCCCCTCGCTTTTGTCGTCTTTGCGACGAGCCGCATCGTTGGCACCAGCAAAGGGCGTATTCCTTACGCGACCGTGTCCTTGCCGCGCTCGCGCTGCAATCGACACTTTGAAATAGGACGTCTAGAAGCAGAGACCGCTGGTTCCCGACCCGCGATGGTGCGGTTCAAAAGAGGCTTCGCAGTCGTCGCGCTCCCAAGGACGCCGCGCTCGACGACTTCGTGCCGTCGCACGCGAAACCGCCTGCTGTATCTTCTCCGTCATCAATGACGAGGGGAATGGCGGTTGCCGCAAGCAACGCCAGTGAGCCCACCAGTCTCGTCGGCAGCGATAACCTGTTCCGCCATTACTTCAATAGGCGTATGCGCTCGGCCGTCAGCGCGTGCCGGGGACCGCGGAGGCGCTGGGCAGACCTTCCTTCCATGACGCGCGGCCGTCGTTCTTGGCTGTCTGGCTTCTGCCGCCCAACAACCACCCGTTGATTTAGGAGACCGGAATGAGGGAGGAGAGTCAATCGAACTCTCTTTCATTTGTGAAAGGAAACCAGCCGTCTATGATAGCATTCCATCAGAAATTTCCCGGCAGATGGAATTGGAACGGCAATGTCTGCGACGTGATACGTCAGGCCGTTTCTCGCGCTTGACCGTGACCAGGGCCCGATCGGCCGCGACGTACAGTCCATCCGATCGAGGACAGCCCGACCGACCTCACGGCGGTCGGGCCCTGACCAAGGTGTTAAGGCGATGCAAAACTGCAAAGTGTTCTTCCGTCCCTTTTGCAAGTGACGAGACAATTAGAAGCTCTGCCGTCCAACGGACCAGCACCGGATTTAGGTTGCGTCAAACTAAAACACAAATGAGAACCCATTTCCATTGCCGGCACGCATAATGGAAAGTGCGGTTGCAGCCATCGAACGCCAATAACTGTATCCAGAAGACGGCAACATCAGCTTGAGGGAGGCGGCCTCCAATGCCTACGGCGTCTCCAAGGATCAGGTGATCGCAGGTAACGGATCGTCTGAACTCCTCGGGCTCATTTACAGAGCTTTCCTTGCCCCCGGGCGATAGGGTGGCGAGGATGTCGCCAGTTTTTTCGTTCAACTGCAAACTTGACATGATGCAAGGTGCTCAATTTCTCGAAATTGGATCGAGCGAAGCTAAAGCGCCATTTCTTGTTACTCCGAATGGTCGTCATTGGGCGTTCTGAAGCAGATGCGTATTCGCTCGCCGCACCTGCTTACGAATGATGGCTCAGGAGTTTTAGATTCGTTCACGACCTTAATGCCATCGCGACTCCGCCAAACTTGCCGCTGACCTTCGATGCAGCAATCGGGAGTGAATTGTGCGTAGTAGGATCGGCCGTCTATGCGAAAGACTCTGCTTGATCAGTTGGAAGAGGCAGGTTCCAACTAGCTTCTTTGTCAACGGGCATTTGGGAATCTGCCGCTAGATGCTTCCCTATACACCGCAATGACGATTCAATCCGAAATTACGACACGAGTTGGCTGACCATGAATTCGCTGTCCGATTGGTCGCTCCCGGTATTAGCTTCTACCTGGGTTGCGCGAGCTTGCAGGTTGCCGAAACGCCGGTTTCGCGGCGAAAGCGGAACGGATTTGACTTAGCGCAAAGACACAGGAGAGCCGCAGCGGTAAGAATGACAGTTATCGGCATAGGACGGTAAACCGTTGCGGACCTCGATCCTGACAAAATATCACAAGGCCCGCCTGCCTTGGTACACCATCTATCCGACTGTGCCGGAGTTCTCCGAGGCGGTCGGTGCCGAGTCATACAAGGAATGGCTGAGGGACCTGCCGGCCGAGGAATCGGTGTCACTCTATCTCCACATTCCGTTCTGCCGATCGTTGTGCTGGTATTGCGGCTTCCCTACCACCATCACCCGGCAGGATGCCCCGATCATCAAGTATCTCGCGGTGCTGCGTGACGAGATCCGGTTGGTCTTGGAGCAAGTGCCGCAACCGCTGCCCGTGAGCGACGTGCATTTCGGCGGTGGAACGCCGACCCTCATTGGGCCAGCGGAGTTCTTGGCCATGATGGAACTCCTGGGCCGCGGTTTCGCGTTGAGGAAAACGGCTATGGTCGCCGTCGAGATCGACCCACGAACGTTCACGGCCGAGATGGCCGAAGCCTTAGGAGCAGCCGGCGTGAACCGGGCGAGCCTCGGCGTGCAGACCTTCGACCCCATTGTTCAAAAAGAGATCAACCGGGTCCAGAGTGAGGCGCAAACGGCCGCTGCCGTCGAAATGCTGCGTCGACATGGAGTAAGCCGCATCAATTTCGACCTCATCTTGGGCCTCCCGCATCAGACGGTGCGGTCCTGCATCGAAACCGCGACGGCGGCGATCGCCATGCGCCCCAGCCGGCTTGCGGTGTTCGGCTACGCGCACATTCCGTCCCTTATAAAGAATCAGCGCCTGATCGACGAGGCAGCGCTGCCGGACAGCGCTGCTCGCGCCGAACATGCTGCGGCCGTAGCCGAGACGCTGGTTGCCGCAGGCTACCGAGAGATCGGGCTCGATCATTTCGCCTTGCCGGACGACGAACTCGCGCTGGCACAAAAAACCGGTCGCCTGCGGCGTAACTCGCTGGGCTATTCGGCCGACACCTGCAAAACCCTGATCGGGTTCGGCGCGTCGGCTATCGGCCGTGTCGGCGAGGGGTACGTCCAGAACGAGGTTACACGGGATTCCTACACCAGGCACATCGCAGCTGGGCATCTGGCGACGTCAAAGGGCTACCGCCTCACCGACGAAGACCGCGTGCGAGCCGCAATCATCGAGCGGCTGATGAGCGATCTCGAGGCCGATGTGCCGGCAATCTGCGCCGCCCATAGATCTGATCCGAGCCGCTTTCTCGATTCAGCTGAACGCTTGGCGATGCTGGCCGAGGACGGGATAGTGGACATCGAAAAGGGTTTCATCCGCGTGCGGCAGGAGCATCGCTTTGTGATTCGCGCTGTTGCTGCCGCATTCGATGTCTTTCTCGACCGGGTTGCCCCGTAAGCCCAGCCAGGCAGCGTGAGGGAGGCCAAAGGGATGACCGCTCGCCGCTAAACGGCAATGCTCCGGTAAATCACAACAAAGCCTTGGGCAACATGGCGACGCCGGTCCTGGTGGAGTGACCGAATTCGGCGTCAAGATCAGGACGAAAGCCTTGCTTCGCGACAAAACCGTCGCGCTCGGCATCCATCTGGATGCGCGACATCGGGAACGCCCACGCCTTTACCCGTCACATCGATGCCGGCGTCGTCTTGGTCAACTGTTTCGACCGCGCTGACATGGACCTCGAGGTGACTACAAGCAGACTGGGACCGGGCCGACAAATGCCTTGAAGCGCTGACACAATAGAGCGGAGCGCCTCTTCCCGCAAAAGGAATGCTACGTCAACAAGCATGCAATGTGACGCTGGGAGTAAGCGCGCCAGTGGCTGCGAGGAGCCAGTCAGGCGGCACCGAGCTCAAAGAATTTCGCATAAGGACCATGTGCGAAGTGTGCCCGCAACTCATCAAAATTCCATACCGTTTCGTGCAACGGGCGCGTTTCTTGGCGCTCAAGGACGCCGCTACCAGGGAGCTGAAGCGCTGGAACGCCAAGGAAATCCAAGACAGTTGCCACGCAAGCGCCGGGATCGCGAAGAAGCCACTCATACTCGATTCCGAGCATGTTAGTTAACCCGAAGGCGCTCACGACCCGAGCGTGGAAATCATCGGCAGCTTTGAAGTAGGCCTCACAGGCGGCGAGTGACAATGTCACGGGTGACGGTGGAGCGGTATTCTTGTCCGAACTGAACTTAAGCCACTGGCGAGTTTGTCTTGCCTGCACTAGCGATCTCAGCGATTCCAATGTGTTTCTGCGAATTAAAAGGATGACCTTGAGGCCCTCCCAACGGGCCAGTTGTCCAAAAAAGCCCGGACGCTCGTAAAACTGAGGTTCGTTGATCTTGCAGCCAACATGCGTCACCTTCTTGTCGCTTCTCGTCGGGTAGTGCAAGAAGGCCTGCTCCAGGAGTTCGCGATCGCTGCGTAGCAGGCGATCCTTATCGGGCCAATTCGTATCATATGTATTGAGCAACTCACCGTTGCTTAACACATTCGGATGCTCGTTTAGCAATTCTTCCAGGTAGTGCGTGCCACTCCTTGGCATCGCCAGGATTGCAAATGGCTCAGGAGAAGTGCGGAGATGGGTCATTGAGTGCGTTTCCGATTAACATTTGCGAAGGATCCAGCAAAGAATCCTGGCACCGCCGGCTCTTCAAACTGGGGGGTGGCTTTGCTCCGTAGCGCTCAGCACCTGCTCCGATTCCATCCGGACCTTCTATAACAGGTGACATCTTCGCTGGTGGTGTTGTGCGTCAGTTGCGCCGGCGCCTCGGCCTTCGATATCCGCTCGCGCCACTTCTTCCAATCCGAGCACGCTTACCTCCAGGCTGTAGCGATGCTGCACCCGTGTCTCCTTCTTTAAGTCGCAAGCAGTATCAACGCAGCAGACGTCGGCGAAGCAATGCAGACGACAAGAAGAATGCTACTACTGCGTAAATGCAAAGAGCGCCGATATGCACGCCGACATCAACAACCGGGCGACCGAGCATTGCCGGACGAATGAGGTCGATCGAATGTGCCAGCGGCAAGAAGCGTGTTACCTGCTGAAAGGCGCCAGGCAGTTGGTTGATTGGGAAGACAGCGCCGGACAGGAACAGCATGGGCGTGATCACGAGCGTCTGGTAAAACACGAAATAGTCGTAGCTCGGCGCAAGGGCGGTGACGACCATCGCCAAACTCGCAAAGGTTAGGCCAGTGAGGGCGATGACCGGCAGCGTATAGAGCACGGACGGCCAAGCCGCATAGCCCAGCATGGCGGCAATAATTGTAATTGCCGTACCGGCCAGGAAGGCCCTGGTGGCTGCCCACGCCAACTCACCGAGAATGATGTCGCCGAGGGTGAGCTGGGTGTACAAGATCGCTTCCCAAATGCGCCGGTCGCGCATGCGAGCGAAAGCCGCGTAAATTGTTTCGAAGGTCGAAGCGGTCATCGCGCTTGCCGCGATCATCCCGGCTGCCAGGAAAGCACTGTACGAGGTACCTTCAACGCGACCGACCATTATTCCGAGGCCAGAGCCTAGTCCGAAAAAGTAGATCATCGGATCGGCTAGGTTGCCGAGAATTGACGCAAGTGCCACCTTCTTCCATGCCAGATAATTGCGGCGCCACACGGCAAGCCAATTCCACGCGTTGGCGGGTAGAGCCGCCGCAAAACCTTCGTCCATCATTCACTTCTCCATCTCGCGCCCGGTCAGCCGCAAGAAAACGTCCTCCAGATTAGGGGGACGCTGCAGAAGCCGCAGACCAGCGCGCTCGCGTAGCTGCACCCGCACCTGTTCCGGATCGGGCGCATAGCAATAGAGTGTTTCGCCGCTCATCTCGATGTGCTGAACGTAAGGCCTGATCAGCGAACTCAACTCCCGCGGATTGCCACCGAAGATCTCGATCACATGGCACCCGATATGCTTATCGATCAGGGCGTGAGGGCTGCCCTCGGCGATATTGCGTCCATGCTCGAGTACGCACAACCGATCGCAAAGCCGCTCAGCCTCCTCCATGAAGTGGGTCGTTAAAATAATCGTCTTGCCGCGCGCCAGCAGGATACGCAGGCGCTCCCAGATCAGGTGGCGCGCGTGCGGGTCCAAGCCGGTGGTCGGCTCATCCAATACGAGCAGCTGCGGGTCGTTGATCAACGCACGTGCCAGCGTTAGGCGCCGCTTCATACCGCCGGATAGCTCGGCCACACGTGCATTCGCCTTGCTCTCAAGGCGGGCAAACTCGAGGAGCGATGGGATCACCGCTTCAAGCTCGCGAGCGCTCTTGCCAAAATAGCGTCCGAAGACCAGCAGGTTCTCGCGCGCTGTAAACTCGAGATCAAGGTTGTCGAATTGAGGGACCACGCCGACGCGCATGCGGGCCCAGCGAGCGCGTGACGGCACAGGTTCACCAAGAACCGTGATCTTGCCCGCGTCTGGCGGTATCATGCCGAGGACCATACGCGCGATCGTGCTTTTGCCCGCGCCATTCGGTCCCAGAAGGCCGAAGCACTCTCCCGGTGCAACGGTGAACGACAGCCCGTCGACAACGATTTTGTCGCCGTACGACTTCTTTACCCCGGTGAGTTCCATTGCAAATTTAGACATGCGCTTACGTCAGCCTTCGAAAAGCTATTCGGCCTGTGAGCTCCGCATGCTCGATGAGAAGCTCGGCTCGTCTGGGGTCAGAGCTTCTAGTCTTACTCGTCGCGGCAAATGCCGCCACACGTCGCCAGCCCCGCAGAGCATTGCGAAGGATCTTCCCTGTCAGTTGACCCAGTAATTGCGAGACGTGCTGTAGTCTTTGATACAGCAATCGTGATTTGCACGATGAATTGCCTGTTTCTCCTGTTTTGCACAGTGCCAATTTTGCGTGACAACCAATCACTATTGCTCAACGTACACAGCGCGTAGATTTTCACCGGAATTATCAGAAAGATTTGGATGAATGTGTGAAGAGCAAAGCCGAAAAATCGCAATTCACGTGCACGTAACGCTGCCACGCT
This sequence comes from Mesorhizobium cantuariense, assembly GCF_042647205.1. NCBI lineage: Bacteria > Pseudomonadati > Pseudomonadota > Alphaproteobacteria > Hyphomicrobiales > Phyllobacteriaceae > Mesorhizobium > Mesorhizobium cantuariense. Next base: position 25,600 of record NZ_JBHRVD010000001.1, read on the forward strand.
GCAGCGAATCAATGTCATCGATGCGATCACCAGGACCGTCCACCACGGCATTTGGCCCGTGAGTGCGAGCTGCGCGATCCCTGTTAGTACTGAAACGGCGAGCAATAGCGGACCTAGATTCTGTCCGACCACGTCTAACGTGAGGTAGCCATTGAGGCTGGGCAGGAGGGGCAGCCCTAGCAGCGTGTCTCGAAAAGTGCTCCGCGCCCAGCGGAGTTGTTGGCGCAAATACGGCACCAGCCTGTCCGGAACGACTGTTGCGGCGATGGCGTCCGAAACGTATTCGGTTTGAAAGCCTGCTTTCAACATGAGGATCGTTAGATGACGATCCTCACCGAAGTCGCTCGGCTTCCCTCGAAACAGTTGCGTCTCGTACTGATCCAACAGGGAAACGAGCGCGGAGCGGCGGTACATAGCACATGGGCCGCAGCAACACATAACCGCACCGAAGCGAGCCTGTGCGGCGCGTTCCGTGTTGCAAGCCAGCCAATACTCCATATCGATCAATCGGGTCAACCAAGTGTCCATCCGGTTGCTGGCCGTCAACTGCCCCATGGCCGCCCCGATCACTGGATTTCGCATCTTTCGTGCAAGCTTGGTGATGACGTCGGATGCGATTGTCGTGTCCGAGTCGATGTTGAGCACCAAGTCTCCTGATGAGCGGCGTATCGCCGCAATCTGGGCCTTGCGCTTTCCGACATTTTTGGGAAGAAGAATGAAGTTGAATCTCGGGTCGCGCGCATAGGTATCGTGTACAGGTACGACGGCGTCGCAATTTGTAGAACCATCATCAACCACATAAACTTGCAGTTTTCCGGCGTATTGTTGGCTTGCGATGGAAGCTAGGCATGCCGAGAGCGTGCGCGGGTCCTCGTTGTAGCAGGGTACGATGACATCTACGCTCGGCCAAGGGTCGGGGCCGACCAGTTCGTCCGATGCTGACGAACCGTTTGTCCGCAGGGCATAAACCGCCTGCAAGCCTTCATATGCGGCCGAGAACAGCGCATAAAAAGACACGACGAAGGTACTGACTGGAGCTAGCAGGTCCATAGGATCTCATTGATCAGTGATGTTGTGGAAGGGAGCGAATTTCATATCCGCGGTCGTGTAACGCCGGAATCAAACGGGACAGCGCCGTTGTGGTCTGGTCACGCAGATGGGCGTAAGCGCCAAGAGTCAGCTCGTCGGGAGGGCACCCGTCGTGCAAGAGCACTATTGCGCCAGGCCGGACTGAGGTGAGCACTGCATCGACGATTGCATCGACGCCGGGGCGAGACCAGTCTCGTGGGTCAACCGACCAATGAAGGGGGGTCAGCCCAGCGATCTCCGAGGCTGTGATCACCTCTTGGCTCCAGGCCCCGTATGGCGCGCGAAAGTAGCGCACCGAGGCCTGCGGGCACGCCATCATGATGGCCAGGTTCGCGTCAAATATCTCACGTTGTACTTCCTCGAATCCGCATCGGGACAGATCCGTATGGGTCATCGTGTGATTGCCTACCTCATGCCCCTCTGCGATCATTCGTTGGATCAGTTCCGGCTGCTCTGCGGCGTAGGCACCGATGACGAAGAAAGTCGCCGGCACCCGATGTTGCGCCAGCACGTCGAGGATCTGCGGTGTGAAAAGTAGGTTAGCACCGTCATCAAACGTCAAATAAACGCTGCGATCGCTAACGCGGTCGGCGAACTCAAACGGCACTTCGGACAGATAGTTGGGGTTCATAGCTCTGGCCCGTTCCTGTCAATTATTGCACCCGTCGGCCAATCGCTCATCGGCCGCGTAACCGGTAAGACCACAACGAGCACGTCCTCAAGGCGCGTCGGCGGGAGGTCGGGATATACCTCTGCTTGGGTCGACCGTACGCGAACGCCCGACACAATGGTCGCCAAGTCGTCTCTGAAGAATCTTACAATATGGTTTCGCAGCGCGTGCCGAACCGTGCCGAAAGCGAATGGAACGCCAAGCTCCTGCAGCACTGGATAGACGACTCGGAACGAAAGGCTGATTCCGAGTCCTTCAAGATCCGGACGCACCCCGTACAATCCGAGTTCGCCCACCAGTTGATCGACTTCGCCAACCTTAATGAAGCGGCGTAGTAAGCCCATATGAGCCGCTACACCGCGCGAGTCATAGCCGATTGCACGCAACTCGGGTCTTGCTCCGGCCCAACTCCGATTGCCTGCAAATGGCTTCGCATTGAAGACCCCAGTCGGTCCATAAGTCTTTCGGAAGAAGTCGGCGAGTTCGATGTGGTCGGCCAGTTGCAACTCATTTTCCCAGCACAACCTCCATCGTAGCTGTGAGCGCATGGAAGCCTCATCTTGGTTACGGTTTCTCGAGCTAAGCGCCCACGCAATTAGCTTGTCGCGCCGAGCCGCCGCGACGTAGCTTGCGCAGATCACCGACAAATCTGGTCGCAATGGACATGCGACGCGCTTGATGTTCCACCCACATCAGAAGGTTTAGGGCTTCCATCCTTGGATACCCTATGCAAGGTTCTGCAAAATCGGTACAATCGTTTGTTTAGATGAAGCGCATACACGCTTTGGATGGCTTAAGACATGCGTTTCAAGGGTCTTGATCTGAATCTGCTCGTGGTGCTTGACGCGCTGCTGACCGAACGCAAGCTCACGGAGGCGGCACGCCGCATCAACCTAAGTCAGCCGGCGATGAGTGCGGCCGTCGCCCGGCTGCGCGATTATTTCCATGATGACCTATTTATCCTGAGCGGCCGCGTACGTATTTTGACACCGCGTGCGCAAGCGCTCGCCCCCGCAGTCCGTGACGCACTCCTGCAAATCCAGCGCTCGATTATTTCCCAGGACCCGTTTATCCCAGCTCAATCCGATCGGCGCTTCAGGATCATTCTTTCCGATTTCATCACACTAGTATTTTTTGGGAAGGTCGTGGAGCGTGTTGCCCGGGAAGCACCCTCCGTCAGCTTCGAATTGCTGCATGTCGACGACGAGCCGGATGAGCTTCTCCGGCGCAGTGACATCGATTTTGTAATTCTTCCGGATTTGTACACGTCGAGCGCGCATTCAAGAGTGGCGTTGTTCGACGAGAGGCTCGTGTGCGTGGGCTGCCCTACGAACAAACAGCTACCACGGCAGGTTACACTCGAGAGATATTTGTCGATGAGGCACGTTGCGGTCAGGTTCGGGCGCGCGCTGAGGCCCTCTATCGACGAATGGTTTTTCCTTGAGCATGGTCTTAAGAGACGTGTCGAGGTCGCCGTGCAGGGCTTCAGCATGATTCCGCCCATGGTGTCAGGCACAGATCGTGTAGCGACCATGCCGTTACGGCTGGTTAAGCATTTCGAAAAAACGTTCCCCCTGAAGATCATTGAACTCCCGCTGCCGCTTCCCACATTCACCGAGACCGTCCAATGGCCCGCCTTTCACAACAGTGATCCGGCAAGCATCTGGATGCGGGAGATGATGGTGCAGCAGGCGTCCCGGATGGCTACTCCAACGTGAGATCACGGGAGGTCGCAGAGTTCCTGGGTCTACTGAGCGTCTCCCACCGACTCCCGGGTCATAGCCCATGTCGGATGAAACCGATGCTAGCGGCAAGTGCGCCCGCGAGGTCGTCTAGCGCCGAGTTTCCTCAGGAAGCCAATCATCTCCACCACGGTCGTCTCTGCCTTGGCCTGTCAGAGCGCCAGGCCAAGGCCTTCCTTTAACCAGAGCCACTCCAGCGAGACCCGGGCCTTCGTTCCGAGTGCGTACGCCCCTTTTTCGAGTCCTGGAGCGGATGCCGTTATGGCGCAAAATGGGCAAACTGGAGGTCTCGAAAAACCTCCCCATTTTGACCGGTTTGTGATTCACTGCCGTTGCGATTTGGAAGGAGGGATTGGATGCGGGGACAGGCCGGGTTCTGGGATATCGATGAGCGCTATGCTCGGCTAAGCGAAGCCGGCGATCCCCTGGAGAAGTTGAACGCCGTTGTGCCGTGGGAGGTTTTCCGCAAGCCTTTGGCCAAGGTGCTGAAGCGCTCGGACGGCGCCAGGGGCGGTCGTCCTGCCTACGACCCGGTGATGATGTTCAAGATCATGGTGCTGCAGGCGCTCTACGGGCTGTCCGACGACCAGGCCGAGTTCCAGATCCAGGACCGGCTGTCCTTCATGCGCTTCCTCGGACTGGGGCTCGGCGACAGAGTGCCAGACGCCAAGACGATTTGGCTGTTTCGCGAGCATCTGACGCAGGCCTGCGCGGTGGAGAACCTGTTTGCCCGCTTCGACAAGCACCTCGCCAAGGCCGGCTATCTGGCGATGGGCGGGCAGATCGTCGACGCCACCATCGTGGCGGCGCCGAAGCAACGCAACACCGACGCCGAGAAGGCCGACATCAAGGCGGGCAAGGTGCCGGACGCATGGAAGGAGAAGCCGGCCAAGCTGCGCCAGAAGGATCGCGATGCCCGCTGGACGGTGAAGTTCTCCAAGGCCAAGGTCGCCGAGGAGGGAAAGGCGCAGCAGCGCGACATCGCCATTCCCGCTTTCGGCTACAAGAACCATGCCGCCATCGACCGCCGGCACGGCTTCATCCGCGGCTGGAACGTCACGAGCGTATCCGCCTATGACGGCGCGCAGCTTCGCAACGTGCTCAACCGCGCCAATACCGGGTCTACGGTCTGGGCCGACACCGCCTATCGCTCGAAGAAGAACGAGGAGTGGCTCGACCGGAACGGATATGTCTCCGAAATCCACCACAAGAAGCCGAAGGGCCGGCCTATGAGCGAAGCGACGTCGCGGGCCAACGGCCGGCGCTCAAAGACCCGAGCCTTCGTCGAGCACGTCTTCGCCCGTCAGAAGGCGCAGATGAAACTCTTCATCCGCACGATCGGCATCGCCCGCGCCAGGACCAAGATCGGCATGACGAACCTCGCCTACAATCTGATGCGCTACGTCTGGCACCAGGGGCGAACTGCGCCTGCATGACGCCAAAAGCGGCGGAAAACGCCGCCGCGACGCCAAACTCGGCACCCAGCATCAACCTCAACGACCAAAACCGAAGCCACTTCCCGCCATCAGCCCGGGCCGAACCGCTTTGCCGCCCCACAGGTCTCGGAAATGCCGTAGTTCGAGGTGCCCAACTGCCAAGAATATCGTATTTTATCTGGGGAGAGACTCCTCAGCGTTGCGCCGGCGGCTTGACGTGCCGGAACTGCATAAGCAGCAAGATTTTGAGACCGACAAGAGAAATGTATTGACCTGATAGAATTCTATCAGAGCGCCGAGTATCCTTTCACAAATGAAAGGATAGCTCGATTGACTATCCTCCCTCGATCCGGTCACTTCGTCAACGTGCGGTTGCGCCTGACAGAAGCCGAGATGGCGGCCCCGCCTTAAGAGTCTGACTCATAATGTTTTTGAAGCGGATCAATGGTTTGCCAGCCTGCGCGTCATGAGCTGAGCGGAGGCCAGCAAGAGCCATGCGGTGGAACTTTCGATCGTGGCCTCGAAGTCCTTGGCCAGGCGTCGGTTTCGTCCGAACCATGCAAAGGTGCGCTCGACGACCCATCGACGTGGAAGCACTTCGAAGCCCTTGGCGGTGTCGGATCGTTTGATGATTTCGAGCGTCCAGTCGCCTTTCCCATGAAGGGCGGTCTCAAGCTTCTCACCGGCGTAAGCGCCGTCGGCGAAGACGTGGCGCAGCCAAGGAAAGCTGGCTCGAATGGAGGCCAGAACGTCGGGAGCGCCGTCGCGGTCCTGGATATCGGCGGTATGGATGACCGCGCCGACGAGCAAACCCAGGGTGTCGGTGAGGATATGGCGCTTGCGGCCTTTGATCTTCTTGCCGGCATCGTAACCGCAAGGCCCGCCGCTCTCCGTGGTTTTCACGCTTTGACTGTCGATCACGCCGGCGCTGGGTGAGGCTTGGCGACCGGTGGCCAGACGCACGCTCATCAGCAGCAGATGATTGATGGTGCTCCAAAGGCCGCAGTCGCGCCAAGCGTAGAAGTAGCGCTGCAGCGTCGACACCGGCGGCAAGTCCCTGGGCAGCATCCGCCATGGCAAGCCACTGCGCAGCACGTAGAACAGTCCATTCATGATCTCGCGCCGCGACCATTTCGGCGGGCGCCCAAGTCGGGACCGGGGCGGAATCACCGGATCAAGAACCGCCCACTCCATATCCGTCAAATCGCTTGAATACCGCAGCCCTTTGCGGGCATGCTTGGCTCGGGTGATATCGGTCCACATGGGATTCTCCGTCGATGCTTCGCAACACCGACTGAATCACAAGCCGCTGATATCACCCAACTTCTTTTCGGGTCAGACACTAAGAGGAAAACCAAGACATGCGTCAGGCAATGCCCCGCTTGGCGGGCAATCGGATGGTGGCGCCCCAACTTCATGTCAGGGCCATTTTCGCGCTTGTCCGAAACGTCGCAGCTGCACCCTGCAATGGGCATTGTTTTCAAAGCGCGAGATCGAGGACGACATGCATCACAACATCGGCAAACCCGAACAAAGGGCCAGGAAGACGCCGTCGTGCGACAAGGACGCGCAAGGGGCTAACGCAAAGCCCGAGAAGAACGACGTGATCCCTGGTGTGCAGCCGTACGAAAGCGCGTTTACCGGGATCTCCGAAATATCGAAAGTACTCGCCGCTCCCTCCCGACTCGAAGTGGCTTTGGCCAAAACTCTCAAGCTGCTGCGCTCGTTTGTGCGGATGCAACACGGCATCATCTCTTCGTTCAACGGTGACGGCGTACTGGACATTGCCGTAAGCACCGAGTGGGACGAGAGCAGCGATGAGCGCTACCGCAGGCGCCTGCCGCGCAAGGCAATCGATCAGATTATGACGACCGATACGCCGCTCGTCGCCGAGAACATAGCGCTGCATTTGGCCTTCAGTGCCGCCGATATTGAAATGCTCGGGGCCTCAGACACCGTAGCAGTGTCGTTCATCGGCGTTCCCATTCGCGTGGATGCGAACGTCGTGGGCACCCTGACCATCGACCGCGCCCTGGACAATGGGCCAAGGTATCCGCCCGATTGTGATGTCCAGCTGCTCACCGTTGTCGCCACCCTGGTGGGACAGACCATTAAGTTGCATCGTTTGTCCCCCGGCGACCGCGCGCGACCGATGGCGGAGGGGGAACGGTTGCAAAAGCAGCCTGCGCGGGAGCGTAAGAAGGTTTACGTCAAGGGGATGATTGGCGACAGTCCAGCGCTAAACGCGCTGCTTGAGAAGATAGCGGTGGTTGCCAAGGCAAAGAGCACGGTTCTGATACGAGGCGAATCCGGTACCGGGAAGGAATTGGTTGCCAGGGCCCTTCACGAGTTGTCGCCGCGCGCCAAGCGACCCTTCGTCAAACTTAATTGCGCGGCATTGCCTGAAACAGTCCTGGAATCCGAATTGTTCGGCCATGAAAAGGGTGCCTTCACCAGCGCGTTCAATTCGCGCAAGGGACGGTTTGAGCTCGCTGACAAGGGGACGTTGTTCCTCGACGAAATCGGCGAGATCTCGGGGTCGTTTCAGGCAAAGCTCCTGCGCGTTCTCCAGGAGGAGGAGTTTGAGCGCGTCGGCAGCAACCAGACCGTTAAGGTCGATGTTCGCGTGATTGCCGCCACGAACAAGAACCTGGAAGAGGCGGTTGCAAGGAACGAGTTCCGCCGCGACCTCTACTATCGCATCAACGTGGTTCACCTGCAGGTGCCGGCGTTACGGGAAAGGCGCAGTGATATTCCGCTCCTCGCGGCTGAGTTTCTCAAGAATTTTAGTGATGAGAACGGCCGTACGCTGACCTTCGATCCGAGTGCGATTGAGGTACTGAAGAACTGTGAATTTCCCGGCAACATCCGTGAGCTCCAAAATTGCGTGCACCGGGCAGCGGTCTTGGCGGCGGGCCCATCTATCTTCAGAAAGGACCTTGCCTGCTGCGACGGTCAGTGCTTTGCCGCGGCGCTGTGGAAGGCCTCGCTGCAAGCTGGGCCGATCGTCCCGGTGCCAGTGAAGTCGAGCACGCCGCCGGCCGACGCCACCGGTTCGGCCGCCCTTGGGGTCCCGCCTCCCATAGGCGAGCTTGCGCCGTTAGCGCCTGCCGGCCCAGCCTACTTAAATGGCGCGAGGGTGACTGATGCCGATCGTGTCATTGCGGCTATGGAAAAATGTGGCTGGGTCCAGGCAAAGGCGGCGCGCCTGCTCGGGCTGACGCCGCGCCAGATTGGGTACGTGCTGAGGAAATATGGCATCGAGATCAAGCGTCTGTGAAAGGACTTTTAAGCGAAATCGACAAATCAAGCGTTGGTGGTTTGGGGAAGCCCGAGCCGCTCCATCGCGTGCATTTGAAAAGGTCTGCATGCTGAACCAATTGAGGGGTGCGCGTCATGATCGAGGGCGCCGCCACGGCACACCCGCATCCTTCAGGTCCTGCATAATCCGAGATATGCCGGCGCCTTCGTCTACGGTCGAACGCGTGGACGGCCCCGGGCGGGCGGTGGCGTTTCGCAGATCAAGGTGGATATGGCTCGGTTCGTCATCCCCGACATGCATCCAGGTTATATCGCCTGGGAGTGCTTTAGGGCCAACTAGGAGCGTCTCACCACCAATGCACAAGCCTATGGAATGCAGCGCCGCGCCGGACCGGTGCGCGAAGGCAGCGCCTTGCTCCAGGGCCGCGTTCTCTGCGGCCCTGTGCGGCGAGCGCATGGGAGTTCATTATAGCCAAGAGCACGGCAAACCCGTCCCGACCTATATCTGCCAGGAGACCGCCACCCGTCGTGGCGGCAAGGTATGCCAGTCCGTGCCCGGCAAAGTCGTCGACCCCGCGGTGGGTGCATTGCTTGTCGAGCTGATGACGCCGATGACCCTTGACGTCACCCTGGAGCGGACGCGTCATGACGCCGAGCTCGCCCGGCGCCGCTACATGAAGGTCGATCCCGCCAATCGCCTCGTTGCCGACACTATCGAGGCCGAGTGGAACGAGAAGCTGCGGCCCCACACCGACGTCGTCGAAGACTATGAACAACGCGCGCCCGAGCAAGCCGCTGCCCTCGATGCCGAGACGCAGCAACGCGTCCGCGATCTTGCCGAGCAGCTCCCGCGGATCTGGAGCGATCCCCGCATCGACATGAGTGAGCGCAAGCGCATCCCGCGTCTGCTGGTGGCCGACGTCACCCTGGTCAAGGCCGAGAGGATTATCGCAAACGTGCGACTATCCGGCGGGGCGACCCGCACCTTGACGCTGGACCGGCCCTTGCCGATCGCCCAGATCCGCAAGTTCAAGCCTGAGCTCGTCGCCGATGTAGACCGCTTGCTCGACCGTCATTGCGATCGCGAGATCGCCGATATCTTCAATGAACGCGGTCTGCGAAGCTGGGAAGGCAAGCCGTTCAACTCAAGAAGATCGCCTTCATCCGTGGGGCCTACAACCTGCCCGGCCGTCGCCAGCGCCTGCGGGATTGTGGTCTGCTCATCACCCAGGAAGTGGCCGAACACTTCGCGATCGCCGAGACCACGGTGCATCAATGGGGGCGCCAGGGCTCATCACCAAAGTCTGCAGCGACAATCTCAACCGTGGTCTGCGGGATACTCCTTCCGGCCTCACGATTATCAAAGGCCGCCCGGGTCCGAACGCCGTTCCCGCCCGCCGTGCCTTAATTACCGCTCCATCAACCGGACAGGACTCATTATGAAACATTCAACCCAGCGCTATTTGCAGATGACGCCGGATCTCCTCGAGGCGGCCAGCGAGCGCTTTGCACCGTACGCGATGGAGGCCAACCATGACGGATAAAAACCTCCTTGGTCCGTGGATTCGTCGGTTTCTACTGGAACATCTTGTCGCCGAGCGCAATCTTTCCCGCAACACCCAAGCCAGCTACCGCGACACGCTGGCTCTGTTGCTGCCGTTCGCTAGCAAACAGGAAGGCTGTGCCATCGATTGCATGACCGTCGAAGAGCTGACGCCGGAAGTCGCCCGTAAGTTCCTGGACCATCTGGAACGTGATCGCCGATGCAGCGATGCAACCCGCAACCAACGGCTTGTGACCATTCATTCACTGGCTCGCTTCATCGGCACGCGGTCGCCGGTCCACCTGGCCTGGTGTTCCGAGATAAGGGCAATCCCATTCAAGAAGACCGCAAAGGCCGCGATCGGATATCTCGAAGAGGCCGAGATGGATGCGCTTCTCGGTCAACCCGACAGGCGTACGACTCTGGGGGCGCGCGACCATGCTCTGCTGCTATTCCTGTACAACAGCGGTGCTCGCGCGGATGAGGTAGCAAAATTGACGGTCGGCAATCTTCAACTGGGCGCGTTTCCTTCAGTGCGTCTTCATGGCAAGGGGAACAAGATCCGGATCTGCCCATTGTGGCCAGCGACGGCAACATCGCTGGCCCGCCTGGTGATCGATCGGGATAAAAGCGATGCAGTCTTTCTTGGGCGGATGAAGGAGCCTCTGACGCGGTTCGGAATACACCGCGTCGTGACGCAATATGCTGCCATGGCAAGCAAAGCCGTTCCGACCCTGACCAAGAAGCGCGTCAGCCCCCATACGATTCGGCACACGACAGCCGTCCACCTCCTGCGTGTAGGTGTCGATATCAACACGATCCGCGTTTGGCTGGGCCATGTGTCGTTGGACACCACGCACATCTAAGCCGAGGTGGATCTGCAAATGAAGGCCAAGGCGTTGGCCAAGGTTGATATCAGCAGCCTGAAAAAGCCCCCACGTCAACGATTCCCTGCCGTCATTGATGGCATTCCTGAAAGCATTGTAGTGCAATTGCCATCGCCGTTCTTCTTTATGTGGCGGCTTGGGCCGAGGAAATCACCGAGAGCCTTGGCTCACCCCTGCAGCCGCAACATAAATCTGGCCGCAACATAACGACTGCAGCCATAGCCGCCGGGATGGACGGCGCGATACGGCGAGCATTAGCGTGCCCCGGCTCTTCAGTTCCAGCGCCAGCCCCGCCCATTCGGCTCCGGAAGCCGCCGCAGGCCCTGCTTGAGCCCGCCCTGGCGAACAGCCGGCGCTCAAGCGCGTCGTCGGTCAGCTCGCCCGGCAGCGGCCAGTTCAACCCCGCCTGCCGGAGCTGCACGCTTCAGATTATTATCCTGCACGGTGCTGCGCGCTGTGCCCAGCCTCTGGGCGATCTCTCGGGCGCTCGTTCCGTCACCCGCAAGCCGCAGCATCTGTCGTAAATGTCTCATGGTCAGCCTTCTCTTTGCCGGCATTACGCGTCTCTTGTTCCAAAGGACCGTCATGCCAAAGTTGCTGACCCAGGTGCTCCTTCTCAGGCTTCAAAGTGGCCGGATATTAATCGGAATGGTGGCCAGCTTCACGTCGGAACGGCGGCCGGCTTCAAGCTAGAATGCCCGGCCGGATATGTCGGAATCTGCACGTAAACCTTTCCGTCGTCGGTGCGCTCGATGATGCCCCAATCGATCAGCCCGGACAGATCGTCATGCACGCGCTTCAGGTGCTCGATCAGCTCCCACCGCTTGGGGCTGATCACCGTGAACAGCTGCGAGGGCGAACTGAATGTGAAGGTTCCGAAGGGATACCCGTTCGCATGGCCTTCTTTGCGCGCTCGATGGACTCTACCAGAACGGCATCGGCATCGCTGCGGACCTGGATACGCGCTGTTTTCATGACTGCTATCGCCTCAAAGAAGCCGCTGAAGCCTTTGCCCGGGAAACAAAGTCAAACTAACAAATCCACATCTGTCCTGCCTTGCGGGTGGAGGAGTTTGACTGACCTTAACCGGGGGAATATTGAAGTGACCCGCGGGGACACATCGCGCATGGTCCAGCTTCGGGATGGACTGCTGTCGAGACTGATCAGCCCGGAGACGCCATCGCGAATCTGCGAGATAGATGCGACGCAGCCTGGCCGCCGAACCCGATCATGTAGCGCGGCCGCCGACACTATCGCCGACGAGCACGCCAGGTCCAACGATCTCGTCGGCCTCAACCAGATGGAACGGTTGAGGCCGACAGCGGCCGACTTTACATCAGGTCCGGGACCCCCCTAGTGCGGTGGTATCGAGTTTTTCTTCGGGAATGTCGTCGAAGGATGCGTAGTTAAGATTGTAGAGTTTGGAATAGAACCCACCCATGGCCATCAGTTGGTCGTGGTTGCCGGTCTCAATGACCTGGCCATTCTGAAGTACAATGATGCGGTCGGCACCACGGATTGTTGCAAGGCGGTGGGCGATGACGAGGCCAGTGCGGTCTTCAAGAAGTTTTCTCAGAGCCTTCTGGATCAGGATTTCCGTGTAGCTGTCGATGTTGGCGGTGGCCTCATCAAGAACCAGGATCTTGGCGTCGGCAACGAGAGCGCGGGCGAAACTGATGAGCTGGCGCTGGCCGAGAGAAAGGTTGCCACCGCGTTCTCCGATTTCGGCTTCATAGCCGTTGGCAAGGCTCATGATGAAGTCGTGGGCGCAGACCGCCTTGGCGGCCTCGATGACCTTGTCGCGCGTGGCGTCGGTCTTATGGTAACGAATGTTATCGAAGACCGTCCCCGTGAATAAGAACGGCTCCTGCAGCACCATGGCGATTTGGCCGCCGAGCGATTCTTGGGTGAGATCGCGCACATCATGTCCGCCGACCAGCACCTGGCCCTGCTGAACATCATAGAGGCGGCGGACGAGGGCCATCGCACTCGATTTGCCAGAACCGGTTGGCCCGACCAAGGCGACCGTCTCGCCGGGATCGACCCGGAAGGAGACATTTTTCAGCACCGGATGGTTGGGTTCGTAGCCGAAGGTGACGTTCCTGAATTCGACCGAGCCGCCCATTTCCGGCGAAAGCACCCTGGCACCCGGTTTGTCCTGTACCTCGATCTTGACGTCGAGCACATCGGTCAGGCGCTTGCCGGAGGCCATGGCACGCTGCATGACCGAATATTGCAGGGTAAGTGAGCGAATTGGGTCAAAAAAGCGCTGGATGTAGAACAGGTAGGCGACCAATACGCCCACATCGATTCTACCATTCATGACCATGGAGCCGCCGACCGCGATCATGACGGCCATGGCCAGGCCGGTGAGGCCATCGACGATCGGGACCATGACCTGTGCACACCTAGCAGCGATCAGGTGAGCCCTGAGGTTGGCATGTGCCTTATCGTCATAGAGCATGAAATTTACCTGCTGACGGTGCATGGACTGTATGGTACGCACGCCGTGAATGGCTTCGGCTAGCGCGCCATTGACGACCGAATTGGTCTCATGTGCGGCCATGAAGGCATGGCGGGCACGCGGCAACCAGACGATGCGGATGATCAACAAGGCCGGCAGGACAGAGAGCGTCAGGAGGCCGAGGCGGAAGTCGAGGTACAACATCACGAAAACAATGCCGAAGAGAAGCGCAAAATCGGCTACGGAATAGATTGAGGTTTCGAGGAATTCGTGGATGGCGTAGACGTCGCCTTGAAGGCGGGACATCAGGCGTCCGACCTCGGTCTTGTCCATGAAGGAGAGCGAAACCTTCTGCAGATGACCAAACATGGCGCGGCGGATATCGAAGAGGACGTTCTCGGTCATTTTCCCCACCGCGGTTTCCTGTGTGTAGGCGGCGCCGAAATTAACCACAATGGTGAGGCCGAACGCCTCGGCGGCCGCAAGCAGGGCGGAGCGATCAGCGCCAGCCGAAGTCATGGCGTGGTCGATCGCGTAACGGATGATAAGCGGCATGAGAAGCTGCGTACCGGTGAAGATCATCAATGCGGCGACGGAGATGATTACCATAGCGCGGTAGGGGCGGACGAAGGCCCAGATGCGCCGAACGATGTTGTTGTCGAAAGCCCGGCCGAAGATCTCCTCCTCGATGTGATGGGAGCCGACGACAGCGCGCGGGGGGCGCCTGCCGTCATTGGTTTCGGTTTCGGGTTCGCTGACATGCCCCTTGGCCATCAGGTCACGCCTCCATTCGCGATCGCGATGTCATCACTGGCGCGCAACTGGAAATCGTGCAAGGCGCTATAGCGTCCTCGCTTGACCAAGAGCTCTTGATGGGTACCGCGCTCGACGATCTCGCCGTTGTCGACAAAAAGGATCTGGTCGGCGTGCGTGAGCAAACTCAGCCGGTGGGCGATGATGATCGTAACCCTATCCTTGGCGAAACGTCGTATCGCCGCGCGGATGCGCTGCTCGGTGGCCCCATCGATCGCGGCCGTTGAGTCGTCGAAAACGACGATTGATGGGCGCAGCATCATCGTGCGAGCTATCGTGAGACGCTGGCGCTGGCCGCCCGAGAGAGAGGCGCCGCGTTCGCCGACGACCGTCTCGTAGCCTGATGGCAGGCTAAGGATGTAGCTGTGCAGCTGGGCGGATTCGCTGGCGCGCTCGATCCGCTGTTCCCTCGCCCAGGGATCGCCGTAAGCGATGTTGTTCTCGATCGTCGTGGTGAAAAGGAATGCATCCTGCTGTGCGACGGCGACCATCTTGCGAAGCGTCGCGAGGGTGACCCCGCGGATGTCATGCCCGTCAAGCGTGATGGCGCCCCCGCTCACGTCGTAAAAGCGGGCAATCAGATGAGCCATTGTCGATTTGCCGGAACCCGGCGGACCGACGATCGCGATCGTCTCGCCCCTGCGGGCTTCAAAGCTGATATTCTTCAAAATGGCGCGGTTTTCGGTACCGGGATATGCAAACGAGACATTGTCGAACCGCAGAATGCCTTCACTGATCTCGAGCGGTCTGGCGCCGGGAGCATCCCTGATCGTGATATCCTGGTCGAGGAGAGCGAAGAGACGCGAACCGCAAGTCGAAGCGCGGGCGAAGGCATTGACCATCAGACCGATCTGGCGGACGGGCATTTGCAGGATCGTCATGAAGGTCAGGAACGTCGCCAGCGTCCCGACCGTGATATCGCCGGCGATGAGCTTGTTGCAACCGATCCAGAGCACCAACCCCATGGCGAAAAAAAAGGAGAGGGTCATTGCCGATGTGTTGGGCACGGAGACGTCAACCTGGTGGTGTGCGCGGTCGAGCGCGTTCTTCGAGGCGCGGTCGAACTTCAGCATCTCATAAGCCTGTGCCGAAAAGGCGCGGACGACCCGGATGCCTGCGAGATTTTCCTCCATCACGCGGCTCAGGACCGAAAGCCGCTCCTGCAGGTCTAGCCAGGTGGCGCGCAGCCTAAGGTGTGTGACCGACGAGCGCCAGGCGACGAAAGGTACGAAGCTCAGCGCGACCAGGCCGAGCACCGGGTCGGTTGAGATCATAGTGTAGGCGCCGATCCCGATCAGCATGCTGAGCAAGAGCACGCGAACCAGTGCGTTGGAAAAATACGTCCGCACGCCGTCAAGATCGAGAATACCGAGCATGATCAGATCACCTGAATGCACGCGATCGTGATAGGAAAAGCTGAGACGCTGGATCTTGTCGTAACAAGCGAGCCGCAGTTCGTACGCGACTTGATGCCCGACGGCTTCGGCAAAATAGTTCTGCGCCATCGTGAAGAGGCCGCGTAGCGCGCTGACACCGAGCAGCAGCAGAGCCGGGGTCCAGAGCGCTTGTTCTGCCGTGGTCCCCGTGACACCGTCCCCGATCGCTATCTGGGTCTGGTCGACAGCCCGCCCGAGAAGCTGGGGAATGAGCAACTGGAGGATTACTGCTCCGATCGTGGAACCGAAAGCGAAGGTGACCTGCCGAGGGTGCCGCAAGTTCATACGCGTAATGCGCAGCAGCGTATTCAAGCCTCGCCCCCGGCGGGTCGCCTCCGCATGGGTGGCCGAATTCAGAGCGTTCGTTGCTGTGCCAATGGCATTGCTCACGGGTGTGTTCCCGACTGAATTTTGCCCCCTTGACGGCAAGCCGGACGGCTTTCCATATCAAAGGCGTCCGCGAAGTTGATCCTGGCCATCTGCTGCAGTGCGCGCTCCGACAAGCCGAGCCACCGCTTCGCTTGCTGACATATCGATCACCGTGATTCCGCTTGCCGCCAGAAAACGGGCTTCGTTTCTGGTCAGCGTTTGCGCATCCATTACCGTGCAATGTGGGCCTATGGAGCGCTTCAAGATCTGCCTGGCATAGGTGCGCAGCATCTGATCATTGAAGCGGCAGCCGAAAAAGAAAAGACCCCGATCGTTGCGCCGTTCCTTCACCGCGTCTGGGATCGGGGTCTGAATATCGATTTCGGTAAGGACTTCGACATAGTCGGAATCCGCCACTAGGAAATTTGCCGCCGGCCTAATGCTGCCGTGAGGTGTATAGAGGACCGTCTTTGCCACCGATCCGGATTCGAGTTCGTTGCCGGACAAATCATACGTTTTCGTCCAAATGTCACCGAATTCGTTCGACCGAGTTACGCCTTGTATCTCGACGACGTCCGTTCGGCCGGCATCTGCGAGGGCCGCCCGCATGGCGCCGTCGTACCAGCTGTCGATGATGAGGGAGAGCGGCAGCGTTGCGAGCCAGGCGTGGAGGACAGTCGGCGCCGCCGGCGCTGCGAAGATCTCGGCCATCCATGTTTGAAGTGTGCGGCGGTGCCGGCGCTGTTCAATAAACTGCGCGACCGACCACATATTGGTGCGGATCTTGGAAGGTGCTGGCATCCTCGTGTTGAGCGCCGCGGCGACGGCTTCCGAGGTAAACGGTACAGTCGGCTCCGCGGAGCTCAGCCGGAGAAGGCCCGGACCGAGATACGGGATCACCTGATCGGCGGCTAGCGCTTGCTTCGCAAGCTCAAGCAGCTTTTCGGCAAAGCTGTCCCGGACAATGACGAGGTGCCTCGAGGGTGGGATCGTGTTCATGCTCGCTTCCTCTGGTCGCGCTCTCTATCAATCCGCGGCATTAGTCCTCGTCGGAGATCTTCCTTGCCTCGACGGTGATCGGCAAAGGCGTATCGCGTGGAAGGTCGGGTAAAACGAGTCGCCAGCCGTTTTTGAGCGTCACGGCCCCGCCCCACAACGCTTCCTTCTCGAGTTTGACGATCGGCTCTTCGAGATCCTTCTTGGGGATATACGCCGACAAGCCAGCGCCGGTCCTGCGGATCATTACTTTCATCTGGCCGTTCCTTCATTCACAGTGCTGTCGGTCCTGCTCGGAGCCTCGACCTTGTCGAGGCTCATCAGTTCACGCGCTCGCATGCCGACCACCGTGCCACGATCGATCCACTCGACCGCGTAGATGAAGAACTGCTGGAGAAAGGTGCCAACATCGCGCACATAGCCCTCGTCGCCCTTCCGCACGAGGTTTTCGCCGATCTGCCTGCCAGGAAAGGTGCCGTCATTCTTTATGTGGCGCGTGGCACGGACCCGCTCACCCGGCTCAAATCGTGGAAGTTGGTGGATTTCGACCTCCTGTTCGCGTCCGAGCCCCATGGCCGTTCCTTCCTTCTTGAGGTGTCAGTTTGTTGATAAAGGCGTTTCAGGCCACCGGATATCAAGCAGGAACGCAGGTCTTCGGCATAGGGCACACCGAGGCGCATTGCTGCGTATCGAAGGCCCCCTCGCATTCGGTGCACTTGTCCCGCTCGATCACGTAGCTCTCGCCCTTGAATTCGATCGCGCCTGAGGGACATTCGAACTCGCAAGCGCCGCATTGAGTGCATTGGGATGCGATGATCTTAAAACTCATTGTAACTCCTGGTTCGGTTGGGAATGAGACGGCTCAGGCCGTCGCCGCCAGCGGTTGGACGCTAAGCTCGGCGGCGTAAAGCGCGCTGATTGCCGTCTCGATGTAGTCATGCCCGTAAGCGTCGCTCGCTCGGATTCCAGCTTCCGCGAGTTGATCCTTTGGACAATCTCCGATCTTGGCGCACAGCACGATGTCTATGCCCCCCAGAGCAGCGATGATTGCTGCGAGGGTGCCTTTTTCGCCCCAGCCGCCGAGGCAATACTGCTCGACCTTGCGATGCCCGACGAAGGTGATCCCGCGCGGCGAGGCTTCATAAATCTGGAATTCCTTCGCATGGCCGAAATGATCGTTGACACGGCCGCCGCCCTTGGTCGCAACTGCCACAAGAAGGGACTTGCCGGAACCTGCTGCCTTGAGCATTCCGATCGCCTTGCTTCTGGCCGCCATGTGATCGCGGCGCTCGTGCGCGACCACCTCGCGATAGGCCTCGCGCTTGCTGGCGTCGTAGGTGACCTCGGTGGGAATTCGGTCGAGTGTGAATTCCTGGCCATCATCCTCGCCGATCAGGCCGACGGCATCGGCCCGGCATTGCCGGCAATGGCGCATCAACTTGGCGCCGCCTTCGAGACGATCCTGGAGGGCCTTGAGCTCCGTTGCATTGGGGCCGCGTTGCCCGGTCAGGCCGTAATGCGTACCGTGCGCGGGGTCGGAAATCAGGGGCATGACATTGTGCAGGAACGCCCCGCGCTCCTTGACCCATTTATTTACCTCGATCAGATGCTCGTCGTTGACGGCGGGGATCACCACCGAGTTGATCTTGGTCAGGATGCCGCGCGCGCTCAGCATTTCCAGACCCAGCATCTGCCGCTCGTGCAGGATCCGGGCGGCTTCGATGCCGGTGTATCGGCGGTGGCCGTGAAAGATCCAAGGATAGATCTTTGCACCGACTTCCGGATCGACCATGTTGATGGTGATCGTCACGTGATCGACATTCATGTCGGCAAGCTCGGCGACGCGATCCGGTAGCGCGAGTCCATTGGTCGATATGCACAGCTTGACGTCGGGGATCTCTCTGGCGACTCGCTCGAACGTTGCCTTTGTCTTCTTCCAGTCGTAACAGGCGTCGCCCGGTCCGGCGATGCCGAGTACCGAAAGCTGCGGCACTTCGTTGGCAACCGCGATCACCTTGCGTAGCGCCTGGTCGGGAGTGAGCTTTTCCGAGACGACTCCGGGCCGGCTTTCGTTGGCGCAGTCATATTTGCGATTGCAATAGTTGCACTGGACATTGCAAGCCGGCGCGACCGCAACGTGCATGCGCGCAAAATAATGGTGGGCTTCTTCTGAAAAGCAGGGATGATCCTTGATTCTCTCCCAGACAACCGGATCCAAGTCGTCTGGCTTCTCCGACGAGCCGCAGGATGGCGATGTGCAGCCAGCCGATTTCGCCGTCGCCAGCAATTGGTCGAAAGTCGTCGTGCTGGTCAGGGCCTCAAGCGAAACGATCGGTGCGGGCATCGAACGGCTCCGTTGCTGGTGGACGTCGCAGCTGGAAGCGCAAGAGCCATGCCAGCTCAAAGAGCGGTTTTAATTCACGGATTGGCTTTCCGTGTCGAATTCTGTCGTTTTGTTCGGACAGCGTTTTGTCGGCATTCCGACAGGCGGACAAGCGGATCGGGGCCGCGAAGGCAAGCGTGTCTGAGCCACAGTTCAGCAGCGCTGATGCAGCCCGCCATTGCAGGTCATCTGATCTCTGGAATTTCTTCACCTTGATGCCATACCGGCGCAGAGCGTAGCCGATTTGCCGCGGCGTGAGGTCGAGGATACGGGCGGCCTTTGCCTGAACCCAGCCCACCTTCTCCATAGTGTCGATCAGCCGGTCGCGCTCTGTCAGACGCAGGGCTGTCGCTGGGCAAGCAGGGACGATACCTTGTCGTGTGGAGTGCCGATGCGGCTGGCCAGCAGCCCTGATCCAGCCGGCAAAATGTTGCTGCGTGACAGCCCGTCGATTGCATTGGCGCCATGCGAACTCTCGGCTGCTTTCCACAGGAGCGAAGAAAGGCATTGACTATTCGTGCAGGCGAAGTCCGACGAAGTGATTGTCCATGACCGAGCAAGTGTAGCCGTCCATTGCACGCAGTTTTCCAGCTCGCGCACAGCAGTGTCCAGGACAACCACTGCTGCGTGGCGCATTTGCAGAAAGGACGGGAGGACCTTCACAACGTTGGCGAGCGTAATCTCCAGCGGAGCTGGCGCAGTCAGAACCTTCGATATCTCATAAATTCCCTGAGTGAGAGATCGGCTTTGTGCATGGTTTTGAGGGCCGGTTCCGGCCCGATGTCCGGAGGACCTCCTTCATCGAACCGATCCCGCAGCATATGGGCCATCGAAACACCTCAGCGGTTATCCAGGATACTCCTCCCAAGCGCGCCTTGGTCGTTTGAACTCCAGTATTCATTTGAACAGTGCGGGCGCCGCCGATCATCCGAACTTGAAGAGGACACCGAAGCCGCCGCGCGGATAGTTCCACTCGATCTCACCGCTGGCCTCGCACAAAATCCGGCAGGTGCCGCACTCCATGCAGCCATCGGGGGTGATCTCCACTTGGCCTGCGTCGTTCAACTCATAGCATTTGGCCGGGCACACGCGGGTCAGGGCGAGAAGGTTCGGGCTCGGCTTCTCGTGCGGTCGCACTTTGATATGCGGGCGGCCAGGATCGACCAAGTAGCGGTTGTGGTAAAGCTTGTCCTCGACGCGTAACTTGGTCACTGCCATCGTCATCTCTCCCTCAGCGCCACGCGCATGCTAGGCGGACCGCGTCGCTGACCAGCCCCCAGCGCGAACGAGCCTTGACGAAGGCGGCCGTGGTCGCTTTTTCCTTGTCGATCTTAGGGGTGCCGTCGACGCGCAGGAAGTTCTGCGCGGCCTTGGACAGCAATTGCGGATATGTGGTGAAGAAATTGCACGAATTGGTATGAAGCAAGGCTGGCATGTCCTTGTATTTGCGCAGATCTTTGACCACGAATGAATTGTCAAGCATGATCTTGTAAAGAGATAGGTTCCGTTTAGTCATTGGATGACTGCGCCTCTTGAGCTGAACGATTGCCTCAGCCGCGATACGGCCGGAGGTCATGGCGAGGTTCGAACCCTCGCGATGGATGGCGTTGTTCAACTGCGCGGCATCGCCGACCACCACCCAGCCGTCGCCAAAGAGCTGCGGAATCGCCTTGTAGCCACCTTCGGGAATGAGATGCGCGGCATATTCTTTGACCTCGGAGCCGGCGATCAGCGGCCGGATCGAAGGATGGTTTTTGAAGGCGTCAAGGAGAGCGTAAGGGCTCTCCATCGCTGCGGCGAAATCGGAAACGAGGCAGCCGACGCCCAATGAGATTGACTCCTTGTTGGTATAGAGGAAGCCGAGCCCGGCCATGCCGTGGGAGATCGTGCCCACCGCCTCGATCACACAGCCTTCATCGCCGTTGAGGCCGAACCGCTGCTCGATGACCTCTTCGGGCAGGAAATGCATCTCCTTGACGGCGAGCGCCACGGTTTCTGGTTTGGGCATCGATCGCAGGCCGGCCCGGGTGCCAA
This sequence comes from Mesorhizobium cantuariense, assembly GCF_042647205.1. Lineage (NCBI taxonomy): Bacteria > Pseudomonadati > Pseudomonadota > Alphaproteobacteria > Hyphomicrobiales > Phyllobacteriaceae > Mesorhizobium > Mesorhizobium cantuariense. Next base: position 46,723 of record NZ_JBHRVD010000001.1, read on the forward strand.
GCAGCCCGCACACACCTTCTGCGAGAACGACCACGTCCGCGCCTATTATTCCGCCGCTCCGATCTGTGCGGACGCCGATCACCCTATCCCTGCCATCTCGGACGAGCTCCGTCACGGTCGTCTCACAAAGAACCGTCGCGCCAGCCTCGCGCACCTTGCGCGAAAACCATTTATCGAACTGTGCGCGGATGATCGTATAGCGGTTCGGCTTCGCCTCATTGAAGTGGTCCGACCGGTGGTGAATCCCGGTGTGGGAGGTGTCGTCCATCACCCAAAGCCGCTGTTCGACCAGATGCCGCTCGAGAGGCGCATCGTCCCGGAAGTCCGGGATGATCTTCTCCAGCATGTTCGCGTACATGATGGCACCCTGGACATTCTTGGAACCCGGATATTCGCCGCGCTCCAACTGCAGCACCTTCAGGCCGTGGCTTGCCATGGTGTAAGCAGCCGCGTTACCGGACATGCCGGCCCCGATGACAATGGCGTCGAATTCTTCCTCGATCATGTCCATCTTCCTTAACTCGCTAGCTTGTCGCGACTATGCGGCGACAGCCGCCGGGTGAAGGCTTCCGTCAGTGCGGGCAGGAAGCGGATCGCATCAGTGACGATTCCAAGGTGGGCAAAATCGAAAATCGGCGCGTTCGGATCGGTGTTGATGGCGACAATGAGATCGGCGCCCTCGACGCCAACGCGATGCTGGATGGCGCCGGAAATCCCGGCCGCGATGTAAAGCTTCGGCCGGATGGTCTTGCCGGTTTGGCCGATCTGCCGATCAGCCGGCATCCAGCCCTTCTGGACCAGCGGGCGCGAACAGCCATGTTCGGCGCCGATCGCGCGCGCGAGATTCTTCACAAGCTGCAGATTCTCCGCGCCGCCGAGACCAAGGCCTCCCGCAACCACGACATCGGCATAGGCGAGATTTGCCTTTGCCGACTGGCTATCCGGCAGGAACCCGAGGACCTTGGTGACGATCTCATCCTCGGCTAACCACAGCTTGTGCTCGATGACACGACCTACTGGCCTGTCGGCGCGCTGCGGCATGGGCATGACCCTGGGACGCACTGTCGCCATCTGCGGCCGGCAATTGAGCGTATAGATCGTGCATAGCAAGGAACCGCCGAAAGTCGGACGGGTTGCGGCGAGCGATCCGTCTGTATCCACGTCCAGTTCGGTGCAGTCGGCCGTGAGCCCCGTATGTAAAGTCGTCGCCACGGAGCCGGCAAGATCCCTGCCGAGCGTGGTCGCGCCCAGCAGAAGGATCTCCGGTTTGTGGGTATCGACCAGATCCGTCATCGCCTTGGCGAAAGGCTCGTTCCGATAGTCGGCCAGCAACGGTGCCTCGACGAGGTAGACCATGTCGGCTCCATAAGCGAAGGCCTCGGCAACGGCGTTGCGGGTGGCTTCTTCAGGCGGTCCGAGCACGACGCCCGCAAGCTGGACGCCAAGCTTGTCTGCCAGCTTGCGGCCTTCGCCGAGCAGTTCCACGGATACGGGATGAACCTGGCCGCGTTCGAGCTCAATGAAAACCCAGACATGCCGATGGTCCTTGAAACGGTCAGGCAGTTCCTTCTTTATGCCGGCACGGCCGGCGGCAGGGCGAGGGGTTTCTCGGTTCGGGGTCGACATCGTCTGCTCCTTGCCCTCACGCGTCGTTGTTGAAGGCGAGTTCGTGTGCCAATTCCGGCTGCCGGGTGAAGAGTGCGGCGACGAGTTCGTCAGCAAGATCGCGCGGCGTCTTCTCCGCGGTTTCGATACGCTCCGCCTTTTCCGCCCGTGGGGTCGGGGCGAAAACACGCTTGACGACCGTCGGCGAGCCGCGCAGGCCGCATCTGGTGAGGTCCTCAATGCCGGCCTCGGCCGCACTCCACTTCACGACTTGGCTGCGCGCTGCGCACAGGGCGTCCTGAAGCGAACCCCGGCGGATCTCGTTGGTGCCTTCCAGCATGGCGACAAGGCAAGGAAGTCTGCTCTTAAGCAACTGCATGCCGCCTTCGCAGCGGCGCTCGACATTGATCTCGCGCGCAGCGAGATCAATGGAGGCGATCTTCGCGACATAGGTGAGTTGCAAGAGACCGAGGCGCTTGGCGATGCCGGGTCCGACCTGGGCGGTGTCACCATCGATCGTCTGCTTGCCGGTGAAGACGATGTCTGGCGTGCCGAACGTCTCGCCAACCTTGGCGATTGCTTGGGAAAGAGCGAAGGAGGTCGCCAACGTGTCGGAGCCGGCAAAATAGCGGTCGGTCAAGAGCACCGCGCGGTCGGCCCCATAACTGAGCGCCTTGCGCAGCGCGTTCTCTGCCATTGGCGGACCCATACTGAGCACTGTGACCTCGCCGCCATAAGCGTCGCGTAGCCTGAGCGCTTCTTCGAGGGCGAACAGGTCGTATGGGTTGATGATGGTCGGCACACCCTGACGCATGATCGTATTCGTCACCGGATGGACGCGTATCTGTGCCGAGTCCGGCACCTGCTTGATGCAGATTACGATGTGCATTGGCGGTTTCTCTAGGCTCCTGTCCGGATGCGGGCTTTGCGGTCGTCTCCTTCGCGCATCATTCATGCCAATCATTTGCGCGCCGCTCTTGCCGGAAATTCGGTTGGTTGCTTCTGAAGGCTTCGTCGTGATGACCCCCATTTGTCGACTTGGCGACATTGTTGCGTCGCATCCGTGTCGCGCTCATTCCTTCCCGAACCGTTTCAGCATGGACTCGAACGGGACGAAGGTGCGGCCCGGCGTAGCAGGTTTGTCCGGATCGTGGTCTTTGAGCACCTTGAACACCCTGTGCGTGAGCGGCGAGGAAATCGCGAAGTCCTGGTAGGCGCGCTCCAGCGTGCCGCGGACCCGCGCAGCGATCACCGAGTCGGGCAGTTCGGAGAGATCTTCGCTCGCAAGGTATTGGCCCATCCGCCTCATGATATGGAGCCGCGAGACATTGAGCACCTTGGGGTCATAGGAAACGCCAAGGATGGCGAAGAACTCCTCCGCAGCCGACAGGCCTTTCAGCCGCGCGAGGATATCCGTGAGATCGAAGGGACGGCCGTCAGCGGAACAACTCATTGCATTCTCCAAGGTCGGAAATTGTGTGCGATGGCGGAGCGGCTTTTTGCGCCGCAAGCCGCGGCTGCTATCCTGGCGGAACGGATGGCGAGGAAAAACGACATCGTCCGCCTCAGTGGAATGCAAGGCTTCGGCCAGCCGTCTCGCTGCGCAGTCTATCGTAGGGCTCGACCAGTTGAGCTGCGGTGACGGTCGATTTGATCTCGGCTGCCATGCGGCGGACACGGGCAACCATCGCGGCTGCCAGATCCGGGTCGAGATCGCGGCCGCTTTCGCCCAGCACATGAGCAATCGCGGTGGCGCCGGAATGCTTACCGATGACGATACGCCGGCAGCGGCCCACGAGAGCCGGATCCAGTCCCTGATAGGTACGCGGGTCCTTCAGCATCCCGGCGACGTGAATGCCGGATTCGTGAGTGAAAACATCGGCGCCGACAACCGGCTTGATGGCTGCTGTCGTCCGCCGGGCGACCTGCGTCACCTGGGCCGCCAAGGCGGGCAATGCGGCCAGCTCTAGGCCCGTGTCTGGGCCGCCGAGGACCGCCATCGCGGTAGCCACCTCTTCCAGCGCGGCATTGCCGACGCGCTCGCCGAGCCCGAGAACGGTGACGGAGGCATGGCGCGCGCCGGCGCGTATCGCGGCCAGCGTGTTGGCGGCAGCGAGGCCGAGATCGTTGTGCCCATGAAATTCTATATCGATAGGAGACTGCGCCGCGACCTGGGCGACAGTTCGAAAATCGAAAACGGATCGAGAACGCCAACTGTGTCGGCCAGCCTGACACGGCTGGCGCCGGCGCGCGCGGCTGTTTCGACAACGCGAGCGAGATGATCCCGATCGGCCCGCGAGGCATCCTCGCAGCCCACGGCGACGAAGAAACCGCCGGCGGCTGCGCGTCCGACCATATACTCGATGACCTGAAGCGCTCCTGCATGATCGAGACCTAGCTTTGTGGCGAGTTGGATGTCCGATGCAGGCAGCGACAGATCGATGGCGGAGACGCCGCTCTCGATCGCTGCATCGAGATCCTGCGACGTTATCCGGCACCATGCCGTTAGCCGAACCGGGAGACTCCGCGCAACCGCGGCGCGAATTGCTTCGATCTCGTCGGCGCCCATGACGGGCGTGCCGATCTCGATTTCTGGGACGCCGGCTGCGGCGAGAGAATCGGCAAGCTCCAGCTTTTCCGCCTGTCGTGAAGGCGACGCCGGGTGCCTGCTCACCATCGCGCAATGTCGTATCGCTGAGAAAGATCCGACGGTTCATGAGCTGCCGGTTCTCGTGCTGCCCAGGCATAGACCGGATTGACGGTCTTCAGCGCTTCGCCTGCCGGGCCCACGCAGCCTTTCCACGATTGCGGGCACGACCTCGAGCACCCGATCGACGTCCGCTTCGCCATTCTGGCGCCCGAAGGAGAAGCGGACTGTTGCGTATGGCATTTTCATCGCCCGCAAGACATGGCTCGGCTCCAGCGATCCAGAGGTGCAGGCAGAGCCGGAGGAACAGGCGATGCCGAGGCGGCCGAGAAGAAGTGGGATTGCATCGCCTTCGATATCTTGGAAGGCAATGTTAGCGGTGTTCGGCAACCGCTCAAGCGAATCGCCAGCGACGAAGCTGTTTGGGATATGCTGGAGGATCCCGTCCTCGAGGCGGTCGCGGAGCGACTTTACCCGCGTAGCCTCGTCCTCCATGAATTTCAAGGCAAGTTCGGCCGCCATCCCCAGCCCGACGATGCCCGGCGTGTTCTCGGTGCCCGCGCGCCGGTCGCGCTCTTGGTGCCCCCCCTTGATCAATGAGCAGAAGGCCACGCCGCGCCTTACATAAAGCGCGCCGATCCCTTTCGGCCCATACAGCTTGTGGCCGGAGAGCGACAGCATGTCGACTGCCGTCGATTTCAGCTCTATCGGGAGTCTGCCCACCGTCTGCACGGCATCGGTATGGAAAAGGGCGCCGACTTCCTTGGCCAAGTCGGCAAGCTCGGCCACTGGAAAGATCGTACCAGTCTCATTGTTCGCCCACATGATCGAGACGATTGCGACTTTTGGCGTGAGGGCGACCCTGTAGGCGTCCAGGTCGAGCCGGCCACGGCGATCCACGGGGATTGTGTGCACCTTGACGCCGCGCGTCCTCTCAAGGTGTGCACACAGCGTCAGCACGGCCGGATGCTCGACGGCAGAAGTCACGATCTCTGCTCGATTGGGCATCACTTCGAGCGCCGAAAGAATCGCGGCATTGTCGCTTTCCGTCCCGCCAGAGGTGAAGATGACCTCATCGTCGAACTCCGCGCCGATCAGCGCTTGTACCTGCCGACGCGCCTTTCCAACCGCTGCACCGACCGAGGCGCCAAGACTGTGCATCGACGAAGGGTTGCCAAATTGCTCCGAAAAGAACGGCAGCATCGTTCGAACGACATCAGGGTCGACCCGCGTCGTTGCGTTGTTGTCGAGATAGACAGTCCTCATGCGCACGAACAGTCGATCGGAATGATGCGAAGCGCGAGCCACGTCGCATTGAGCTTCTGGCACACGTGGTTGATGCTGACGGCGAACCGGCCGCCGCTGCCGGTGCCCGTCAGTTTGTAAATGGCTTTGACCTTACACAGTGCAGTGGCTGTTTCCAGAATGCCGGCATTCTTCGGGACGAAAAAGCATCCCTTGACCTTGTCGCTATAGTCCAACATGCCTCTTTTCCTTCTCTGGGGCGATCAGCCGAAGGACTTGCCGCAGCCACACTTGTCCCGCGCGTTGGGATTATCGAAGACAAAACCGGAGGATTCGATCTCCGTAACGAAGTCGACGGTCATACCGGCGACGTGGGGTTGGGAGCCTACGTCCACGAACACCTTGACCCCATCCGCCGTTATAATGGCATCGCCTTCGCGCTCGACGCTCTCCAGGCCCATCAGGTATTGGAAGCCGGCGCAACCGCCGGCCTGGACCATGATGCGAAAGCCTTCAACCGGCTCGCTGGCGCGGGAAAGTGCGGCCTTGACGGCGGCAACGGCGTTGTCGGTGAGCGTAATCATGGTTCGATCTCTCCTCAGTCCGTGACGTACTGCGGATCATCATGCATGGACCGTGCCAAAGGAAAAAACCGCTTCAAACAGTGCGATATCCCTGACTCTGCCGTGAATCTCGCGTGCCATCGTTGGGACGACGTCGGGTAACCGACAGGTCCCCGTCAGGTGTGTCGAGTAAGGCACACAGCGATGTTCGGCTTCAGATCCGGCTGCGCTTGCACGTAAGCCATTGACGAGCATGCCGAAGATCCGTCCTGCGCCTGCTTCCGCGCAATTGGCACGACTTTTGAACCTGCCCTTTCGGCGAGGCCCAAGACTGGTCGACGGATATTCATCTCTTGGGTAGCCTCGTGATCGATGCCAGGAAGGAAAGCAACATGTCAGGTCCGAACCAGCTCCGCCTTCAATGGGAATTAAGCACCGTCCGTAGAATCCGAACCCCTGATCGGCCAATTGGCGTCGGCATCCACAATCGCTCACCACCGGCTAGTGGCCGTCGACTGAAGTGAGATGGGACCGGCATGTGCCTGTCGGCCATCGTCCGCAGTTCAGTTGGTACGCGCGCGCGTTTCGAGGGGTGCCGGACGGCTCTCCAGCAACACTCTGTTCTCGGCGAGCACAAGACCGGGTCGAGCATCAAGGCGCGCCCCGTCGGCTGCAGATCAGCCGGCATGGCATCGATGATCAAAACGTATGTGGAAGCAGGGGATAGGACATGGAGCAGCGCGAGAAGCCCTCGCCCGAGCAAATCCGGCGTGCACGCAAAGACAGTCCGAAAATCCGCGAGCCCGATCTCGCCGCCCAATTGGGGATTTCGGAAGCCGAACTGGTTGCCGCCGATTGTGGTTTCGACGCGGTTCGCATCGAGCCGCGCGTCAACGACCTGTTGACCGGCCTCGAAGCGGTTGGCGAGGTGATGGCGCAGACCCGCAATGAAAGCGCCGTGCACGAGAAGATCGGCATCTACGACAAGGTGGTAACCGGCAACCACCATGCCATGGTGCTTGGCGATGAGATCAACCTGCGCATCTTCCCGAAGGTGTGGGAGCACGGTTTTGCCGTCGAAAAGCGCGATGGCGGCGACATCCACCGCAGCCTGCAATTCTTCGATGCCGACGGCAAGGCGGTGCACAAGGTGCACGTCAGGCCGGCCTCCAACCTCTATGCCTATCAGAAGCTGGTGGCGCAGCTCGAATCCTCAAACCAGGAGCCGATCGTGTCGGCTAAGGCGAGCGAAGCTGACGATGCTGAGATTCCGGACCAAGCCGCCACGGTCGAGGATCTACGCGACCACTGGAGTCGGCTGACCGACGTGCATCAGTTCTTCGATATGCTGAAGACGCTGAAGCTCAGCCGCTGCGAGGCGATGCGGATGGTCGGCCAGGAATACGCCTGGCTGCTCGACAATGCTGCCATTGGCGCCATGTTCCAGTGCGCGGCCGAAGACGAGATGCCGATCATGTGCTTCGTCGGAAATCGTGGTTGCATTCAGATTCATTCCGGTCCGGTCAAGTCGGTCAAGCCGATCGGCCCGTGGATCAATGTGCTCGACGCGACCTTCCACCTGCATCTGAGAACCCATCACATCCGCGAAGTCTGGGCCGTGCGCAAGCCGACCAGGGACGGTCATATCACGTCGCTCGAAGCCTATGGCGCCGACGGCAGAATGATCATCCAGTTCTTCGGGCAGCGCTATGAAGGCGACCGCGAACGCGGTGACTGGCGGTTTCTGGCCGAGAACCTGCCACGTATCCCAACCCCCGTCAGCAGCGTGAGATAACGACCATGTGTGTTGCCTTCCCTTTACGCTCCCTGCTCGCGCTGATGCTCGGCCTCCTGCTGGCCGCCGCGTTGCCTGCTGAGCGCAGTCAGGGCGCAGCTGTCTTTTCCGATCCGCTGCGGATCACCTCGATCGGCGGGTCTGTCACCGAGATCATCTATGCGCTTGGCGAGGAGCGCCCCCTCGTGGCTCGCGATTCGACCAGCTACGACCCGAACGCTTCACTGAAGCGGCACATTGTCGGCAACGTGCAACGGCTGTTGGCGGAGGGTGCTCCGTCCGTCAGTCGGTCCGGCGTTCTGGCCGTCCACGGCAGCCGCCGAGAGGACGCGATCGATGCAAAGTGGCGTACACCCTTTGATCAAGCTGCCAGAGGACGGTCGCAACAAAGGTATCCTCGAATGATATACGTCGTCGGCAAGGAAAGGCCGGGAAACTGCCCGCCTCCGACAGCTGCATGACACCGCCTGCGGCGGCATCATGCAGCTGTCGTCCGGCGACGACGAGGCGGAAATCAGCAGCTATCTCGACGATGCCTGCGTCCAGCGCTAGCAGCCTGAAGCGCTGCATCAGCGCCGCGACAGAGCCAGCACGGCAATCTATTGCGCAAAACCCCGAAGCAGCAGGACCTATCGTCCAGTCTGTGCATGACAACCTGCGCATCGGCCGGCTGGATCGCGTGATTGATGGCCTGCAGACGATGCAATATCTGAACCGGATCAGAGCCCGATTGAGACCAGTTCGGGATTCCGACATAAAACGTCCCTGGCCTTCATCGCTGTTGATATGGCGGGAACGCAGCGCTCATCTTACTACTCGGCCGCGCTGGCACGAAGGGTGCTCGGTAGCTGCAAGAGAACTCGCTGGGCCGGAGAATTCACCATGAACGCTTTCGTCACCCGCGACGGTTCCGGATGGATGCCGCAATATCTGACCGCTATCGACGGCACGACCTGCATCGGGTGCGGCCGCTGTTTCAAAGTCTGCTCGCGCGAGGTCATGCACCTTTACGGCGTCGATGACGAGGGTGAGATCCTTGGCATCTGTGACGGCGAGGACGATGACTTCGACGGCGAGCTCAATCGCATGATCATGGTGGTCGACCATGCCGGCCGCTGTATCGGATGCGGCGCCTGCGCTCGCGTCTGCCCGAAGAACTGTCAGACGCATGTCGCGGCCGACCAGGTCGCCCCATAATCTGACGCAACAGACTGGGAGAACGGCACCATGTTTGCCCATCACCACGGTTGCCGCGGCACTGGCCAATGGCCGTGGGCTGAGATAGGCACGGGGTTTGACCAGCATGTGCTTGCCTGCATCTTCGCGCGGGCGCTCAAGGAGGTTGAGGCCGGCGGCACGACGGCCACCGAGGCAACCGGCCTTTCGCGCGCCGAGTTGCAGGATGTCCTGGCCCGCGATTTCCCCGCAACTGCTATCAACACTTTCGCCTTGGAAGAGGCGAGCGACCCCGAGCCGAGCCTGGAGGAAGAACTTCTGCGCGATCTCTTGCTCGCGCATGCCCGGCCAGGAGACCCGTCGGGCGCCCGTTTCGCCAAGATCATCGCACGGCGTGCCATGCGCAACGACCATCTCTGGCAAGACCTTGGCCTTTTCAATCGTGCCGAGCTCAGCCGCTTGCTTGCCACGCATTTTCCGCGGCTGGCGGCCGGAAACACCCAAAACATGAAATGGAAAAAGTACTTTTACCGCAAGCTCTGCGAGGCCGAAGGCTTTTCGCTGTGCACCGCGCCCAGTTGCGGACAATGCAATGATTTCGAAAATTGTTTCGGCGCTGAGGAAGGCGAAAGCCGCGGATAAGGCCCGGGATCGATTTCCGTTTAGGGAGCGCTACCGTCATGGGTACGAGGCGGCAAGGGTTTATCGCCATTAAGCGATAAGCGCTTTTCCCGCCGCCGCTGCACGGAGGAGGGGATGTTCATCGCTTCGCGATATTTTGTGACTGTGCGTCGCGCGACGTCGACACCGGTTTCCTTGAGCCGGAGAACGATGTCCTCGTCAGAAAGTACGTCTTTGGGCGATTCCAGTGCGATGATCGCCTTGATCCGGTGACGAACCGCCTCGGCGGAGTGCGCGTCGCCGCCTTGCGAGGAGGCGATCGGGACAGTAAAAAAATACTTCAGTTCGAACACGCCGCGCGGCGTAAGCATGTATTTGTTCGACGTCACTCGACTTACCGTCGACTCATGCAGTTTGATCGCGTCAGCGACAGTCTTCAGAGTGAGAGGCCGCAGGTGATCGACGCCATGTTCCAAGAAGCCATCCTGCTGGCGGACGATTTCAGCCGCAACCTTCAGGATCGTCTTGGCGCGCTGATCGAGGCTTCTGATTAGCCAGTTCGCGCTTTCGAGGCACTCGTTGAGAAATGCTTGATCTTTCGAACCTTTGGCGGTCAGGCGTGAGACTTCGGCGAAATAGGTCTGATTAATCAACACTTTGGGCAGCGTCTCTGGATCAAGTTCTATATGCCATCCACCTCCGGGCGAGGGCATGACCCAGACGTCGGGTATGATGGATTGGGGCTCTCCGGATTGGAATCGGTTTCCAGGCTTGGGGTCGAGCGCACGGATTTCATGCAACATCTCGAGCAGGTCGTCCTCATCAACGCCGCAACGCTGCTTCAAGGTCTGAAAATCACGTCGCGCAAGCTTGTCAAGATTGGCAACCAAAGCTGCCATCGCGGGGTCGAACCGGTCTCGCTGGCGCAACTGTATTTCCAGGCATTCGCTGAGAGTTCTCGCAAAAATCCCGGGTGGATCAAACTGTTGCAAGGTTCCGAGAACCCGTTCCACATCAGCCTCCCGGATGTTTAGGCTGCCGGCCAGATCCGAGAGGTCTACCCGGAGGTAGCCAGTGTCTTCCAGATCAGCTGCAAGCAGGCCAGCAATCAGCCGCTCCTGCGGTGTAAATGCGGTGAGGGCGATCTGACGAGCGACATGGTCATGCAAGGTTTCGGTGAGGGCGACAAATTCCTCGGGGGCAGGGCGACTTCCCGTCGCATCGTTCGTCGTGTTGCGCTGTGATTTCCGTTGCCCGACCCGATCCGGGGAACCGGCCCTGATCGGACCGTCGACGTTGTTGCCGCCTGCGCCGACCTGCGGATCCCTCTCCGAATTCGAGGAAGCGTCGCCGACAGGCCCCTCGTCGTCCGACGCTGTTTCCAACAGCGGGTTCTTCTCGAGTTCCCGCTCCACGTACTGATGCAGTTCGGCATGCGCCAGTTGCAGCAAGCGTATCGACTCAATGAGTTGAGGCGATGCCACCATGGATTGCTGCTGGCGCTGAAGCAGGCTTGCTGTGGGTTGCATGGTTAGCGGATCCTCTCGAGGGAACCCTTGGGCATTGAAACGTCGACCCCTCTAAAGCGCATCGCGGCTGGAGGGCCTCAGGCGAGGCGCTTTAGAGTCTTGTATCTTTGCATGTCCCCGCTGCGCACTTTGGGCGACATGCACAAGGTTCATGCGGCGGCCTTCAGCGTTTCAAGAACGTTCTGCGGGGACGAGACGCCATAGGGGTCGGTCTCGCAGTTGTCCGAGAAGCCTTCCTCCTCGAACCACTTCTCCACCACGCCATTCTCGATCAGGGCCGCGTAGCGCCAGGAGCGCATGCCGAAGCCCAGATTGTCCTTGGCGACCAGCATACCCATCTTGCGCGTGAACTCGCCTTTGCCGTCCGGGATAAGCTCGACCTTCTCCAGTCCCAAGGACTTCGCCCACGCATTCATGACGAAGGCGTCGTTGACGGAGACGCAGTAGACGGCGTTAATCCCCTCCTTCTGAAACTCGTCATAGAGCTCTTCGAAATTGGGCAGTTGGTAGGTCGAGCAGGTCGGGGTGAAGGCGCCAGGAAGCGAGAACAGGATGACGCGCTTGCCGCTGAAATAGTCGTCGGATGTCTTGTCTTCCCAGCGGTATGGATTTGGCCCCTCGATCGACTTGTCGCGAACACGCGTGCGAAAGGTGACGAAGGGAACCTTCTTTTTAACGGTCATCTATGTTTCTCCTCTAATTGAAGGGTGGCGCATTGTTTCTCGGTTGGCTGACGCGACACCGGGCTGGGGCTGGCTCGCCGATCATTCGGTCTATCAGTTGCGTGTTGGCTATTCGTCTCGCCGGCGCTCACACGCCGAGCAGGGCTGGCAAACCGCGATTGGGCGAGCGCCATGCCTTGGCCTGTCGACCTCGAAGCACTCATGTGCAAAGTAGCCACCGACCATCGATGTCTGGAGGGGACGGCGTCCCGATGTGGGCCCGGAATCGGTACGATCTCCTGGGGCGCTTGTATGGAGCTTCGCGTCTCAGCCATGGTTCGTTGTTGCCTTCTTGGTGCCTTGATGGGCTCTAACGACGAAGAGCAAGCGCCATGCCAACCCCTCGAAGGCAGTGAATCTGACGAGTTTTGCGAAGACCTTTTTGGGCTTGTGCAGGAGCGCCGTGCGTAGCCGACAGGCGCGGAACAATCGACTGGTCACCCGGATCGGGCAAGACTGCAGTATCGTTGGAGAATCGGCAGTTCTGCGCCGGTTCGGGAAAGACCAACCGTTTCCGGACAGCCGGACCGATGCCTTACCGTACACCGGCGGGGACTGCAGCGACCGCGCGAGTCTATTTCTCTATTGTGTTCCTGCATGCGCGGCGTTCTGCGAAGACACCTGTCAGCATCTAAGATCGCGCGCTGTTGCTATTCCCTACCCGCATCGAAGAGGTCTTTGCCGCCCTCCAGCTCTAGCTAGTGCCCAAGGGCCGGGACGCGGGGGCTCGCGTCGCGGTGATCGAGATATCTTCATTTGCGCTGCCGTGCGTGTCTGACCGCACATGTTCTTGTGTCCGAAGTCGGACAAGAATGTAGCAAGGCGACCAAGGGTCGCCAAGCCCGCAACGCGGTGCAAGCGGTGCAACGCAAACGGTACGCTAATCGGCACGCAACTTGCTCCGATGATCTTGTCAGAGTGGTCATCAGCAGGGCTTCGCAGCTCAGCGGGGTTTGACCAGTCTGTCAGCTAAACGCTAGTAGGCGGCTGAGGTGCTTTATGGACCAAGGACGACGTGGACACCCTGCCTGCATGAGTTCGCAACCAATCTCATCCGCGCTTGCGCGCAGGCGCTGCATCGCGAAACGGAAATCTCGAGGCACTGAGCCGGGACGTGCAACATGCTGCTGATCGACCTTATGACCAGCCGTGCGATCTCGACCGAGCGGAAGAACGCCTGACGTTTCAGGAGAAGTCAAAATGGCCCCCAACCCAGTTCCAGATCATGTCCCGCCCGAAATGGTGAGGGACTTCAGTCTGTTCACGTCGCCTGGCATGCTGCCGACGCCCAATGGGGATCCGCACGCAGCGGTCGCTTGCGTTCACGAAGGACCGCCGATCTTTTATTCTCCCTACAATACGCGCGATGGCCAGGGCACCTGGGTCATCACTCGCGCCAAAGATCAGCGCCGGGTGCTGCAGGATGCCGAAACCTTTTCCAGCCATCGCAGCATCTTCGCCTCCGCGCTGGGCGAAAACTGGCCGATGATCCCACTTGAACTCGATCCGCCGGCCCATGGCGTGTTCCGCTCACTACTTAGTCCGCTGCTTTCGCCCAAGCGGGTGCTGGTGCTGGAACCGGCTGTTCGCGAACGAGCGATCGCGCTGATCCAGAGGATCGTCGCATCCGGCACAAGCTGCGACGTCATGAAGGATTTTGCCGTTCCTTTCACGGTCAGCATCTTTCTTAGCTTTCTTGGGCTACCCGATCACCGACTCGATACATTCGTGGCCTGGGGCAAAGATCTGCTGCACGGCGACGATGAGAAAAGACAGGTGGCAGCCCGCACAATTGTGGCGTTCATCGACGAACTTGCAGCCGTTCGCCGTAAGGAACCGGCCGACGATTTCATGACCTTTGTCGTTCAGGCCAAGGTCGAGGGCCGACCGCTGACCCATGAGCAAGTCCGTGGCGTGGGCGTGCTTCTGTTCGTCGCGGGGGCTGACACAGTTGCAGCAGCCTTAGGCTTTGACCTCGCCTATCTGGCGCGCAACCTCAAAGAGCAGGAATGGCTGCGCAGCGAACCGGACCGGATCGCGCCCGCGGCCGAAGAATTGCTGCGCGCCTATCCAACGGTGCAGATCATCCGCGTGGCGAAGAAAGATATCGACTTCGAGGGCGCGCCCATCCGCAAGGGGGATTATGTTTCCTGTGCCACGATGATCGCCAATCGTGACCCGACGGAATTCGAACGCCCCAACACGATCGATCTGGCGAGACAGGAAAATCGTCACGCCGCGTTCGGCTACGGTCCCCACCGCTGCCTCGGCTCACACCTTGCCCGGCGGGAGATTGTCATTGGTCTGGAGGAGTGGCTGTCGCGCATCCCGGCCTTTCGGATCAAGGAAAGTACGGCGCCCATCGCCCATGGCGGCCATTTGTTCGGAATCGAAAATCTGATCCTGGACTGGTCCTGAGCAAAGCCGCTCCGAGACGCGGCGCAGACAATGGAGACAGCACCATGCGCATCATCGTCCATACTGCCAAATGCCAGGGTCACGCGCGCTGCTGGGCGCAAGCGCCCGGCATCTTTAAGCTTGACGATGAAGGCTCCATCCTGCCCGGTGACATCGAGGTTGCGGAGGCGGAGCAACTGCTTGCGTTACGAGCCGCGAGGTCCTGCCCAGAACGTGCGCTGGAAGTCGACCACGCTCCGGCTGCGCAGGTCGAACTGGACGCCGTCCAACCGACAGCCCGGCAAGTTTAGATGCGCGGAGCGATGGGACCGCACACTGGAAAAGGCTGGCGCGGCCTGTCCCACCGCTGTCCGCGTGCAACCGCGCAAGGGGCATATCTGCGACATCGAGGTGCTCCACTGCCCAAACGCCAGCAGGGTGGCGAAACGCCTCTTCCAATCTCAGGATTCGCAACAGAGCCGATGGACCAGGAAAAAATAATCGAACTCACCGACCGTGAGGCAATCCGCGACTGCCTCTACCGGTACTGCCGCGGGATAGACCGCGCCGATGAGGCGGCGCTGCGCAGTTCGTACTGGCCCGATGCGCAAGACAATCACGGGGCCTATTGCGGCTCGGCCGACGGCTTCATTCGGTTTGCGCTCGCGGTGTTCGAGACCGGACCGCGCAACATCCATCAGATCGCGAACATCCTGATCGAATTCACTAGTCGGGCAGAGGCCACGGTCGAGAGCTATTTTACTGCCCTGCAACGGGGACCGGACAACGACGGAGAAATACGCCAGACGCTGCTGTGCGGCCGTTACTGCGATCTGTTTCAGAAGAGGGAAGGTCAGTGGCGGATTGCGGAACGGACGGTCGTCTACGATTGGTGCGAGGAGCAGACCCCACCAGCGGTTGCCGAGGCAGAACGGTTCGGCCCGCGGCGGCCGATTGGAGCACCGTATCCGCACGATCCGGTCTATGCGCTCGGAAAGCGTGGCGTCCATGTTGCCGTCTGAGATTTCGAACCGGAGATCCGCATCAGCAGTGGGGACAACCTTGCAATGCCATAGCCATCCCGGCGAAAGCCCGCC
Source organism: Mesorhizobium cantuariense (assembly GCF_042647205.1). Taxonomy (NCBI): domain Bacteria; kingdom Pseudomonadati; phylum Pseudomonadota; class Alphaproteobacteria; order Hyphomicrobiales; family Phyllobacteriaceae; genus Mesorhizobium; species Mesorhizobium cantuariense. The sequence continues at coordinate 62,120 of NZ_JBHRVD010000001.1, forward strand.
CCGTGAAAATACCGCTGCCGGAAAGCACGACGTCTATCTGGGCCGCAACTGGCCGTCATCGGGACGTGACCCGGCCGGTTGTACCACCCAACGTTGATGGGCTGAGATCACTGAGGGCTGTCGCGGAGAAGTGCGCATGAAGCAGGCAGGACGCATCGTCATCATTACAGGCGCCGCCGGCGGCATCGGTCGTGCCTTGGTCGATCTTCTTGCGCGCGAGGGAGAGACTGTTGTTGCGGTGGACCTTCCGGGCAGCGGCGTGGTTGAACTTGCCCGTAGCCTCGGCTGCCCGCATCTCGGCCTCGAATGCGATGTCTCGCGAGAGGGGGATGTCCTCGCCCTTTATGGCCGGATCGAAGCACAGTTCGGGCAGATCGGCGTTCTCATCAATAACGCCGCGGTTGGACCCGCCATGGCTGCGACTGTCGACACCGGTGTCGATGCCTTCCGGCGCGACCTGGCAGTAAACTTGATAGGGCCGTTCGTCATGGCTCGCGAAGCGGCAAGGCGCATGAGGCCGGGCGGTGTCATCGTCAACTTAGCTTCCATGGCGGGCGTGGTCGGCAACCCCAAGCGCAACGCCTACGCAGCCTCGAAAGCGGGCTTGATCTCGTTGACGAAGTCGCTTGCATGCGAATGGGCTCCTCGCGGCATCCGCGTGACGGCTGTCGCGCCGGGCTACGTGCGCACGCCGATGGTCGCGGAACTGGAACGCGCAGGCAAGATCGACCTCGCGGCGGTGCGTCGCCGCGTGCCTATGGGACGCTTGGCGCGCCCGGTCGAGATCGCCCTCGCCGTGCGTTTTCTGATCAGCAGGGAGGCGCGCTACATCACGGGATCGGTGCTGGCGGTCGACGGCGGTTGGATGTCATTCAACCAGCCAGGGGATGCGTATGCACCGGTGGATGGGACGCCTCCAGCCGAACTCTCCTGTCCGGCCGAACGCACCGACGCGCGAATCGTGCTCGTCACCGGGGGCGCCAATGGCATAGGCGCGGCCGTCGTTCGCCGCTTTGCCTCGAACGGTGACACCGTCGTGATTGCCGATAGAGATCGCGATGCGGCGACGGTGCTCGCTGCATCGCTCGACAGCAAGAACCTGGCGAAATCCGTGGATGTGGCCGTCGAAAGCGAAGTGGTGGCGCTGTTCGAGGAGCTGCGGGCACGCTTCGGGCGCGTCGATGTCCTTGTAAACGGTGCTGCCGTCGCCGACACTTTTGCGGCGGGTATCGAACAAATCCCGGCAGATATTGAACACGTCCTTGGTGTAAACCTTACCGGCGCCTTCACCTGCGCGCGCGAGGCGATCAAGGCGATGGGCGCTGGCGGCGTGATCCTCAACCTCGGATCGATCTACAGCTTTCTCCCTGTCGCGCCGCGCCATGCTTACGGCGCTTCGAAGGCCGGGATGGACATGCTGACCCGATGCATGGCGGCCGAACTCGGGCCGGTCGGCATTCGGACAGTAACCGTCGCTCCTGGCTACATCCGCACGCCTGGCGTTGCCCAGTTGGCCAAGGCTGGCCGCATCGACTCCAAAGCGATCGGACGACGCATACCGATGGGCAGGATGGGGCGGCCGGAAGACATCGCACACGCGGCGTTTTTCCTTGCTTCGTCCGACGCCTCATACATCAACGGCTCGGTCCTCTATGTGGACGGCGGCTGGACCTCGTTCGGTGATGCGGGAAACGCCAGCGAACTCTATGACGAATGTTTTGCGGAGGTCGGGCATTGATTGTCGATCATTCGCCAGGCAACGCGCTGCGGCTCATCGAAGCCGAGGGCGTCCAAGCCTTCACGCCCATTCAGCGCGTCGGGCCCGCGACGCTGTCTGCGATCGAAGATGTCATCGCCGCCGAACCGGTCGATGCAGTCCCAACCGCTCCAGGCGCGCCTGCCGCCGCCCACTGGCAAGCGGGTTGGCGCAAGACTACGCCGCCGACAAGGGCTTGGATCAACCGCGGCCAACGCCTTGTTTGCACATTTCGAGCGACCGTTATCGGCCAAACCCCCCCTCTGCAGACAAAGGAAACACCATGGAATTCGCGACCTTCATCCTGGCCGCCCAGCGCGGCTATCATCAATCATCCGACAGCGTCATCCGCAACTCAATCGAACAGGTCGTCCTTTCGGAACAGGCTGGCTTCGACACCACCTGGTTCGCCGAACACCACTTCAACAATTACAGCCTGATCCCCTCGCCCTTGATGATGGTGGCGCACTGCGCCGGCTTGACGGACACCATTCGCCTCGGCACCGCCGTCTGCGTGCTCCCCCTCTATCAACCCCAGCGCCTGCTTTCCGAGATCGGCTTCGCCGATATCGTTGCGAGCGGTCGTCTCGAACTCGGCGTCGGCCTGGGATACCAGCAGTTCGAGTTCGAGCGTTTCGGCGTGAATATCGATGAGGCGCCGGCGGTCTTTTCGGAATATCTGGACATCCTTCTGAAGGGCCTCAACCAAAAAATCTTCGAGCACGACGGCCGGTATGAGAAGATACCGCCGACGGCGATTTCGGTGCGCACCGTCCAGAAGCCGACTCCGCCGATCTGGATCGCTGGCGGGTCCGAGAGGATGGCCCGGGCCTATCGTGAGGGACATAATTTTTTTGTCACAGCATTCCACAACGGCTTGGAGACTTTGAGCACTCTGCGCGATTCGATCGAGAAGGCGGCGGCTTCCGAGGGCAAGAATGTCACGGACGCCAAGATATCGTTGCTGCGCTGCTGCTACGCCAGCGACGACGAAGCGGAGATCGACTGTTACCTCGACAATGCCCGCTTCCAGCGCCGTTTGTCTGAAGCACTGCATCAGCGCCGCCAGCAGAGCCAGGACGGCTATCTGCTGGAGGAAACGCCGACGCAGCAGGATCTGTCGTTCAAGACCATGCGCGAGAACCTGCCGATCGGCAGCGTCAATCGCGTGATTGATCGGCTGTTGGAGGAGATGGAGGTCTTGAAACCGGACCAGATCGCAATTCAGACTCAGTTGGGGGATTTCGATCAAAAGACGATGCTACGCCAGATCGAGCTCTGGGGAGACAAGATCATCCCGGCGGTCAACAAGTCGCTCGGCCCCTCGGAGGCTGGCAGCTTGCAAGTTCGCAACGACTTGAATTGAATTGCTGCCATTGGCTTGCCCTGGCCGGCATCGGGCAGCACTGCCCAACGGCGGACACCGCTGGCCGCCATGCATTTGCACATTACGAGCATCTTCAGCACCGTCGAAGGTCCATCGGAACGCCTCACAGCCATCATGCACCACAACCCAAATTGGCGGACACCCATCCGCATGTGCGATTCAGCAGCGAGAGCGTGCTGCAAGGCTCCAAAACCAATTAGAAGACAACCACGATCGAGCGGTCACCGCTGTCCCGTCAGCTTACTGAAAATTCAAACCCTACTCTCCACACGAGGCCCGTATGACGACCAACATCAAGATCAACGGTACTGTTCACACGGTCGATGCCGATGGTGATACCCCATTGCTGTGGGTCTTGCGCGATGTCCTCGGCATGACCGGTACCAAGTTCGGATGCGGTGCCGGTTTATGCGGTGCTTGCACGGTGCATCTCGACGGACAGGCTGTGCGCGCCTGTCAGACCCCGATCGACAGCGTCGGGGAGAGTTCCATCACAACAATCGAGGCCATAGGCGAGACGCCGCAGGGTAAAGCGCTCCAGCAGTCCTGGATCGATCTCGACGTGCCGCAATGCGGCTATTGCCAGTCCGGCCAGATCATGTCGGCTGCCGCTCTCCTTGCAGCCACACCGAAGCCCACCGACGCTGATATCGACGCTGCGATGTCCGGCAATGTCTGCCGCTGCGGCACCTATCAGCGCATTCGTGCTGCCATCCATCGTGCGACCGCTTGAGGATAGAGGCTAATGTTCGACAGGTCGCTCCGTCTAAACCGCCGCAACTTTCTCGCAGCCGGGGGAGGTCTCGTAGTCGCGCTTTCTCTGCCGTCGTCGCCTCGAAGGGCTGCGGCTCAAGCATCACCAGGCTTCGCGCCGAATGCCTTCATTCGTATCGATCGCCAGGGCATCGTCACGATGGTGATGCCCATGGCCGAGATGGGGCAGGGGATCCACACCGCGCACGCCATGCTGCTCGCAGAGGAGCTTGACGTCGGCCTTGATCAGGTTCGCCTCGAACTGTCGCCCGCGAGCGACGCGCTATACGGCAATCCTCTGTTTGGGCCTCAGAGCACCGGCGGGTCGACTTCGATCCGCGCTTTCTGGATGCCGCTGCGCCAGGCAGGCGCGGTTGCCCGCACTCTCTTGCTAGAAGCCGCGGCTCAAAAATGGGGCGTCGATCCCAAGACCTGTCGCGCCGAGAGCGGCTCGGTTTTCGAAACATCTGGATCCCGCCATCTCGCCTATGGCCAGCTTGTCGATGCCGCAGGCACCCTGCCGGCACCCGCACCCGAAAGCGTAGCCCTCAAGGATCGGAAGGACTTCAAAATCATCGGCAAGCCTCACAGGCGGCTCGACACACCCGGGAAGGTCAATGGAACAACTGTCTTCGGGATCGACACTAAAATTCCCGGGATGAAGATCGCCGCAATCGCCATCTCGCCGGTATTTGGCGGCAAACCGAAATCGGTCGACGAAAAAGCGGCTCTGGCTGTCAGAGGTGTCCATCAGGTCGTCCTGACCGATCAGGCTGTGGCGGTTGTCGCCGACCATATGGGCGCTGCCAAGAAAGGCCTCGATGCGGCTGCGATCCAGTGGGACGAGGGGCCGAACGCCACTGTCAACAGTGCCGACATCATCCGCCAGCTCAAGGAGGCTTCGAAGACACCCGGAGCTGTAGCGCGCAGTGAAGGTGACGTCGAGAAAGCGCTGGCTGGTGCGACCCGGCGCTTGGAAGCTGTCTATCAGTTGCCGTTCCTCGCGCACGCGACCATGGAGCCGATGAATTGCACCGTGCATGTGAAGAAGGATGCTTGCGACGTCTGGGTCGGTACGCAAGTGCCCACCATGGCGCAGACGACCGCAGCGCAGCTCACCGGCTTGCCTGTCGAAGCCGTCACCATCCACAATCATCTGATCGGCGGCGGCTTCGGCCGTCGGTTGGAGGTGGACGGCATTGAGCATGCCGTTAAGGTGGCGCAGCAGGTGGACGGGCCAGTCAAAGTTATCTGGAGCCGCGAGGAAGACATCCAGCACGACATGTATCGGCCTTACTATTATGACCGGCTGTCGGCCGGGCTTGACGCATCTGGCAAGCTGGTTGCCTGGACTCACCGCGTTTGCGGATCGTCGGTGACGGCGCGTTATTTTCCTGCTGGCATGCAGAATGGTGTCGATCCGGACGGCGTCGAGGGAGCGGATCAACCGCCTTATGCATTTCCTGCCATTCATGTTGAATTCAAGAGGGTCGAGCCGCCGGCCGTTCCCACCGCCTGGTGGCGTGGCGTTGGTGCGACCCATAATATCTTCGTGGTCGAAAGCTTCATCGATGAGCTGGCAGCGGCGGCGAAGGCTGATCCTGTCGAGTTTCGCAAGGCCTTGCTCAGCCACAATCCGCGTGCGCTTGGCGTGCTGACGCTGGCCACGCAGAAGGCGGGTTGGGGAGCACCGATGCCCCAGAGGCAGGGTCGGGGCGTTTCGGTGCAATTCGCCTTCGGCACATACATGGCGACCGTGGCGGAGGTCGAGGTGGGCACCGACGGCACGGTCAAGGTTCATCGGCTCGTCTGTGCGGTCGATTGCGGGCTGCAGGTCAATCCCGACACGATTGCGGCTCAAATGGAAGGCGGTTGCATCTTCGGCCTGACGGCTGCCTCGCACGGCGCCATCACGCTGAAGGACGGGCGGGTGGAGCAGGGCAATTTCGACACTTATCTTCCGATGCGAATGGATGAAGTGCCCGTAGTGGAGACACACTTCGTCAACAGTGCCGAAGCGCCTGGGGGGATGGGCGAGGCTGGAACCGCGGCGGTATTTCCAGCCCTAACGAATGCGATCTTCGCGGCGACGGGCAAGCGCATCCGCACGCTGCCCGTAGACACCAAAGTCCTCAAATCTATCTGACCGCTTTCAGGGTATAGGGTTAATTGGAGAAGCTCTGCGGGTCGAGATCCCAGGCAACCTTGGCCTCCAGCGCCTTCTGCCGCTTCTTCATCGTCTCGAGATTGTGCCGCTGCCACACCCCGCGCACCCCGGAGGCGAGACCGAGTGGCCGCGTTTCCTCGCCAGCCTTATGGCATGCGGATCTGACCTAAGGCCAGCAGCTCCAGCGACAATTCGAGAATGATCGTCTCCACCTCCGGAGCGTCGGTGGGCAGCAGCGGCTTTCTTGCGCGTCATCTCCTGCAGAGTCAGCTCCCGCCCGTCTCCTACGCTGTCGTACGAATAACCCATCATCTTGCAGGTTTGGCTGACATTGCCGGGCTGTTTGGCGAGCTACAACAGCCCCACCTTGGCGCGGATGATCTTTTGGTCCTTGGTCATTTCGGAATCTTTCACGCCGAGGCCGGGCGCTGCGAACCCTGACCACTCCGCGCCCGGCCTCGGCTCTCGGTTCAGCTTTATGACACCGTCTGCCAGATTAAGTCTAAACTTTTGCCCTTTGCGATGGGCTATGAGGATATAGAAATCAGGTTTATCGATCATCAAGATCCTGCAATAACGAGGCAGCCAGGGCCTCCTCGGCGATGGCCACGCGATGCTGAAGCATGGCCAGCGTCAGCGCTCCGTCCCATGCTGCTTCGACCGCCTTTCCTCCAAGCGGGTGGGCCAGGCACGGAGCTGTTCGCACGGCGGCTATATAGTCGACGGCGCCAAAGCGCCATGGCTCGGCACCATGTTCGCGCATGATGTGGTTGCCGATGCGCAATCCGGGCCAGTCAAAATCGCCGTGATAGTAGAGGCGCGCGCCCGCCTGCGCGAGTTGGGCCAGAAGGCATCGTTGGGCAGCCGCTGGCATACCATCGGTGCAGACCAGCGGGGCGCAGCCAGCTCCCCATCGGTCAGCGGCGATGGCGAGCAGGTTGGGATTTTCGCACACGTAGACGTTACGGCCCGTTGCATCCCATCGGGGCGGCGAGCGCAGCAGCGATCGCAGCGATGCATAGGCTGGCTCTCCCAAGCGCCAACGATCGCTTTCTGTCCCGCTTGTCGGCAGGTTCAGGGACAGGGCAGGGCGTGCCAGCTCATTGACCAGAACCCCTGCTCTGGCCCACGTCTCGCGGACTCGCTCCGCACCGCCGGCCGGGATCAGATCGATGTCCTCGCTCGATTTCCGTATCGTCTTGCCATCTTCGTTGGCAACGGGTGCGGCCGGGTCATCAGCGGGCGTGGCGGTCTGGCGCCAGACTGCCAACACGAGTGTCGCGACCCCGCGGCCGTTGTCAAGCGCATGGGCATCGCCCAGAACGTCCGCAGCCAATTGCGAACGCGTGATGCCTTTCGCCGGCAGGTACCGCAGCACCTCTTCGGCGCGTCGGCAAAGCTCCGCTGCAGCGATCGCATCCCGCCGAGCGATCCGCTTGAGCAGGCCGATGCCCTCCGGTGTCAGCAGCAAGCTGGCCAAGCCGGAATGCCTGCAACCCTCGATTACACCGGACCACACTGTTTGCAGATGGAGGCGCATCCCGGCGAGATGAACGATGGGGCCGTCGAGCTTTTCCAACGCATCGCGCAGGGACGTGGCGATGCCGGAGTGCAACAGGTCGGCATCGACCTGGCGGACGTTGATTTGTAGGGACTTGGAGCGGCGCTGCGGGCGACCGAGCAGCGAGGCCAGTGTTGCGTGTTCTTCGGCGCTAAGCCCGGCGACGCGAATAGGATCGACAGTGCCGCCGAGCGGAGCGCGCTCGAAGCGTTGGCGCAGCCGCTTGCGCAGCAAGGCGAGGTGCTCACCGCCGAGCAGGCGTTGAAGTCGCGGGTCGGCCTGGTCGTTCATGCTGGCGCAAATCGGCGATCGGGATCGGCCTCGGACGTCTTTTCCCGGCCGTCCCAGCTCCATCGCGACACGAACACGGCGTCGATACCTTCGCGCCGCTGCAACTGGCAGATGGCGACGCCCGGCAGTTCAGCATAACACGCCCACTCGCGCTCGCTGGTGATGACGAAGTCCAGATCGAACTCGCGGATCAGACCCATGCAATGCGCGCGTGCTGTGTCATCGATGCCGGCGAAGGCTTCGTCGAGCAGCATCAACCGCGGGGCTAGGACGTGGCTGCCCTGGCTGTAGAAGCTGGCGACCGCAGCAAACAGCGGCACCGTCAGACCGAGCGCCCGCTCGCCGCTCGAGGCGGGTCCGGAAAGCTTGCGCCAATGTCCCTCCTGCCAGCGTTCGACGCGGAAGCGGTGCCAGTGGCGATAATCCAGGGCGCGGGCCAGCTGGTCGAGCAAGGTCCCGCCGCTGTCTTTTCCACCGCTGGAATCAGCGCGCTCCCGCTCGGCGGAGATGCGCTGTTGCAGCATCGCACCGACGACGCTCCGGTCGCCTGACGACCAAAGGTCCGCGCTGGTGTTGAGCAGGCGCTTGCGCGCCACGTCGAGGCCCACCGGCGCTCCTTCCTCTTCTAGCAGTGGCTGCCACAACAGGCGATAGCGTACGCCGGTGGAGGTAGGGCGTTTGTGCAACTCGCCGTTGATGGCGTCGACTTGACGTTCGGCGCCCTGCAACAGGCGCTGGATTTCCGCGGCGATTTCAGCCTGCAGATGGTTCTCCAGAACAGCCCGTTCGTTGGCGGTGAGCAGTTCGCTGCGCTGGGCGATCTCTTCGGCGAGGCGCGTGGCAAGGCGGTCGGGCCGTTCGCGCCGGTTCTGATAGACGATATCCACCCTGAAACCCCAATCGCTGGGGTCGGCCTGGGCCTGGTGGCCGAGCGCGCCAAGCGCGCGCTGCAGCTCGGTCAGTTCTTCAGCTGTCTGCCGCTGGACGCGCGCCCACGCCTCGTCGTCGTCCTTGAGGTTCGACAGATCCTGTTCGGCGCGGCGGGCCAGCGTCAACGCCGGGTCGATCGTCCACTGAACGCTCATGTCGGGCATTTCAACATGCGGCAGGGCGGCCGACAGCAGGCCCGTGCCCGAGAATTGCTGCAATGTGGAGATCGCCTTGGCGCGGGCCTCGCCGCGCTGCTGAAGAACGAGGTTCGCCGTCTCAGCCTGCTGGCCGGCAACCGCACGCGCCTCACTTGCCTTGCGCCAGGCTTCGCCGGCGAGCTTCAGGGCGGCTTCACCGGCTTCGACCACACGGCGCGCATCGGTCAGTTGCCGCTGCAATTCCTCGACCTTGGCGCCGACCGTTTCGCGCAGCACGTCGAGCCGAGCAGAGGCGTCTTCCGCTTCAACACGGGCTGTCGCGAGTTCCTCTTCGCGCTGCCGCACATCGTGGCGTGCCTCACTCTCGCGGGCACGCTGACGTTGCCGCTCCGGCAGTGCCAGACGGACCTCATGGGCCACTTGTTCGAGCCGGACGTGCGCATCGCGATAATGATCGAGCGCTGCTTGGATGGCAGGCAGCGCTTCGGGTATTTCGGGCAGGCGCTGGTCAACGGCATCCGCGGCAAGCTGCTCGCGCACTGCCGTGAGCGCCTGTTCGGCCTCGCGACACCGTGTGTCTGCTTCGGCCAGCTTTTCGCTGGCGAGACGCGCGGCTTGGGCGCTAGCGGTGGCGGTCAAATGAGCGACCCGCAACGCCTCGTCGGCGGGCGCAAGCCGCCACTCTTCGTCGGCCTGTTCCCGATACAGCGCGAGCTGCTCCACCTTGGCTCGCACATCCGTCAACTCAACGGAGAGTTGGGCGAGGCGGCCAGCAATCTCGGCCAACCGCCGCCCGCGGGCTGCGGCGCGGGCCGCGTGGCCGATGTAGACTGCCTCTGGCTTGCCCCACGCACCGGACAATGCGCCGAGGCGGAAGCGGCCGTCGGGGGCGATCCAGGCCTCGCTGTCGATCGGATCGTCGTCCGCGCAGGCGATGCCCGACAGCACGCGCTCGATGATGTTGGCTGGCACGACGCAGCCGGCCGAGACGGTGGCTTCCAGCCAGTCAACGAGCGATGGAGAGTGCTTTTGTCGTTCCACAGCCTGCGTATCGTAAGGTAGGGTGCCGCCATCGCCGGCTTGGAGGCGTCCGTCAGGCGCTATCCAGGCGTCCAGCAACCCGGCGGCTTCGAGCGCGGCTTCAAGGCCGCCGCGTTGCGGGGCAGCCACCGTGCCGCGAAAATCGACCACTTGCCAGAGCGGCGCGCCCTGACGTGCATCGCGGACAGAGGCATCGCGCGTATAGGGCAGGGGCGGCGCCATTTCGTCGCCGGCTTCCAGGCGTCCGCGTTCGTCTTTCAGGGTGTCGTATTCCATCTCCAGCGCCTGCCTTTGGCCGTCGAGCGCTACGCGACGCTGAGTCAGCGAAAGGCTGGCCCCTTGATATGCCGCTTGCAGAAGCCGGAGGGTGGGGTTGTCACCTTGGAGCGTTATTGTCCATTCCGCCAGGGCCGTCAATGCCGCGGATCTGCCGTCGGGATCGACCAGCAATTGTTTTAGGCCGATAAAATAGCGGTCCCAGCTCTCCACCAGAGCACGGCCTTGCTGTTCGAACTTAGTGTCGGCTTGGGTCCGACTTTCGGCAGCCTCTTCAGCTGCGATGCGCCTTTCATCTTGGACTTCGCAGCGCCGCGCATAGGCGGCCTCGGCCCGCGCGACTTCGTCGTGGCGGCGACGCAACTGGGCAATCTGCTCACGCCGGCCGACAACGAGGTTGCGGAGCTCGCCGCAGGCCCCGTCGAAAGCATGCTGCGTCAGCTCGATCAGCGCGGAAGCTTGCGATGTGGCGAGGGGATTTCCAGCATGCTGGCCAGCGATGCCCGCCGCATCGGCGTGCGTCGCACTTTCCAGGCGCAGATGGGCCAATGCGCGTTCGGCCTGGTCCGCGCGCTGGATTGCGCGTCCGGCTTCTTGCGTGCTGAGTCCCAGCCGTCGGCCCGCCTCTTCGACGGCCGCCGTGGCCTTCTGCATCGCCTGCAGTCGTGCAGCCCTGTCTCTTTCGGCGGTTTCGAGGCGGTTGGCGTCCTGCATCGTCGGGTCGGAACGCAAAGTGTCGAGACGCGCGCGCCCTCGCGTCAGCACGATCTCCGCATCATCGTGGGTCGTTCGTGCCAGCGTTTCTTGCGCTTGGGCTTCGTCAAACCGGACCTGGGCTTCGCCTCGTGTCCGGCTGGCGTTGTCAAACTCGGTCTGGGCCTGGCGCAACAAGCGTGCCTGCCGGCGGGTCTGTGTGCCGGCGTAGATGCGATAACGCTCTTCGAAACGGCCGACGGCCTTGACCAGGGCCTGATACTCGTCGAGCTGACGACGGTCTTCCTCCAACTGTCCAAGCGCTTCGGCAACGTCGCCGAGTAATTCGGGCGCCAGCGGCGGCAGGGCCTCGGTCAGGGCATTCGAAAGCGCGGTCTCGTCCGGCTTTCTGGAAAGCTGCGGCTGGCGAAGCTGGATCAGCGTGTCCATCAACGCGTCGTAGCGCTTGGCGCCCAAATGGAACAGGCGCTCGTCGACGGCGCGGCGGTAGCCGGCTGCAGTGTCGAACACCTGGCCACGACCATCGAGCGCGTCGCGCAGGCGCTCCTTGGTCAGTACGACACGCTGCGCGCTCGTCAACCACAGATCCTGGTTGATGCGCGGCGCGCCGTCGGTGTCTTCCAACAGGAAGAACCAGCTATCGACCTGCGGACGGGCCGCCGTTGCCGAAAGGCCGGCGCCGAGCGAGAGAAAACGTGGCGTGCCGTCTTCCGCGACGCGGCCAAACTCGATCCACGTATAGCCGATGCGCCGGTCATAGCTGTTCATCAGCAGGTTCCAGGCCATCTTCTTGCTGCCGTCCCCGTCGGGCTCGATGCGCGAAGACTTGAGCTGCGCGTCGAGCAGCAGTGGCAGCGTCAGCGACAGCACCTTGGACTTGCCGGTGCCGTTGTTGCCCCGCAGCAGCAGGTGGCCGTCGCGGAACCAGAATTCCTCGCTGTCGTAGTGGAAGAGCTCCACCAGACCCAGGCGCAGAGGCTGCCAGCGCTGCCGCGTCGGCATCGGCAAGGCGGGTTTTTCCGGAGGCAAGGCGAACAGGTTCATGTCGATTCCAATCGAAGGCCGGCTGCCCTGGTCGAGGCGCCGCGGCTTTCGCGAATCTCAGCCTCGCCCAGCGCGAAGCGCGCGAGCGCCGGCAGGGGCTGTATGAAGCCCGCCATCCGCACGGCAAGTCGCAGCTTTTCCAATCGATCGATCGCAATGGTGGCGAGCTCGCGCTCGGCGCCGGGCTCGCGCGCCGATTTGCGCCAGTAGCGGCCATACCGGCCCTTGGCCTCATGCAGGAAGTCGGCAATGTCGTGCTCCCGCATGCCGGTGGCCGGTGCCGTGCCGGCCCCATCCGCCCGGCGCTGCCTTTGGCCGGTGGCTAGGTGTTCGGCAACCAGCAGCGTTACGTGGGCGTCGGTGCCCTCGGCCGGCATGGCGACGTCGGTCAGCACACCGGCTTCATCGACCAGCGCCAGCCCTTCGGCGCGCTGCTCGGCCACCAGGCCGGCGGCCTCGCACAGGCGAGCCGCCATTGCGCCGCGCTGATTGAAGAAGTAGGCTCGGGCTTCCGTGTCCAGCGTCTCGACATAGACCACCGGATCATCGAGAAGCCGGCGCGCGAGTTGGTGGCGCAGCGCCGTGCGCCGACCTTCCTCGCTGTCCGCTACATGTTCGCCGACAAGGGCGCGTAGCCGCTCTTCGAGCGTTTTGGGCGCTTCTTCCGGTGACCAAGTGGACGGGCCACGCACAGCCGCCAGCATGCCGGCGAGCATGCGGCGTTGCACGTCGTAGAGCGCATCCGCCTGATCGCCTCCGGCCTGCACGAACGTTTCTTCGTCGCCGGCCACGCGGTGCAACACCCCGAGGCTCAGCAAGGTGCGGCACACCGAAACCAGTTCGCGCCGCTCGTGTTGCGCCTCGAGAACGAAGGTGAAGTCGAGCATCGGCTCGGCGGCGAGCTCCAGCAGCCTCTCTCCTAGCAGGCGCAAAGTGATCTGCGGGTCGGCACGTTCGAGCACCGCGCAGGCGAGGCTAAGCAGCACGTAGCGCCGGCGATCGTAGCCGGGGAGGCCGCGCATGGCGTCGGTCACGTCTCCTGGCCGCTTGTAGAGGCGCGCGCCCTCGCGCTCGACTTGTAATATCCAGCCCGTCTCGCGAGAAAACCATTCGCGCAATGATTCGGCCTGGCGGCGTATGACGGCGAAATCCTCATGTGCCGGGCCTATCAACGGCGTCATCAGCAGGGCGCGCACGCAGGCGCGGAACTCCTCGCGCCGGAAGCGCTGCTGCAGCAGGCCAATTCCGCGACTGTCGTTGGAGCCGTTCGTCGCTGTCATCGACTGTCCTGCAAGGGCGTGATGGTGATCAGATGGTCGCGCCCTGCAAAGACGCCATGCGGCGTGTTTATCGTGGCGCGGCTGTCGGGGGCAAGCGGCTTCAAGTGGATGTGCAGTAAGCCATCGCCCGTCTGGCGTTCCACCGGCGTGTCCGGTCCGGCTTGTTCGCTTAGCGCCTCCCCGAGCAGGCCCAGAAACAGACCAAAGGCATGTATGTCGAGTTCCCCCAGATCCGAAAGCCGCGCCGGGCGGCTGGTGGCGAGGCGCTTGCGCGCCGCTTCGACCTGCAGCGATTCCTCCGCGAGCTGAAGTGCCAGGAACGCTCGCTCTTCGGCGCGGTCTCGCACGCGCGGCAGCGGTCCGCGCGGGGCCGCTTCGCCGTATTCGCGCAAACGCGGGTGAATCTTGAGCGGCGCGGCGTCGGCCCAGGAGGTGCTGGCCGGCAGCTCGGCGTCCGCGTTGGCGTTGAGCGAGAAATGCCGCGCCGGATTGAGGGCGAAGGCGGCCCGCGCAAGGCGGTGCGCCTCGCCGTTGTCTGCGCAGGCGGCAAACCAGCCGGCGAGCATGCGGAAGTCGGCAGAGCGATCGCTGCGGCCGCTGCGCCGCTCATTCAGCGCGGCGATAGCAGCCAGAAGCTGGGGGATGGCCGATCGTGCCCGCGCCCGCAACAGCTCGGCTTGCGGGGGCTCGTGGCCGGTGCTGAGAAACCAACCGCGCAGACCCTTCCAGCGTTCTCGCCAGGCTTGCAGGTAATCTTTCCGCGCCTCGACCTGATCCCGTGCGCCGCCGGGAGCCGCGTCACGCGATTCGCGCTCGGCCACCTGTCCAAGCAGGGCATCGATGCCCGGCTCCAAAGCCAGGATGAGGCGTGCGATGGTGTCGGAACGGCGCACCAGATCACCCATGAAGCGCTCCAGATAGTCGATCAGCCGCTTCTTGTAGTTTGCGACCACCCCTGCTTCGGCTTGCTGCAGCTCGATGCTGCGCGCGACGCCGGCCATGAACGCCTGGGCGTTCTCGGCCAGACTTTCGAAGACACGCACGAGATCCCGTAGCGTTTCGTGGATCTTGGCCGCGTCAGGTTCGGTTGCTTCGGCCAGCGCCTGAAGTGCCTGCAGTCGGCTCGCTATATCCTCGAGCGCCACCGTTTGCAGCTCAGCGCGGCGCTGCAAGGTCTGTACGAACACTGCCAAGGCGGATTCCACGGCCTCGCCGCCCTGCGAAAGGCGATAGAGAAAGCGTGCACGGTAGAAGTCGCTAAGGCTGGCAACCCGCGCGGTGTCGGGATGCGATTCAAGATTGCCCCATTCCGTAAGCTGAGTGAGCGCCGTATTCACGTCCTCAATGCGCGGCGGCCCGTCCGGCCATCGGGCTTCGGCAAGCACTTCGTCGGGCCGCAACTGCAAACGATATTGCCGCTTCGCCGCTGCGAAGACGTCCATGATGCAGCGGTAGAATGCGGCCTTCTCGGCGCTAACGTGACGAAATAGGTCCGCCGGGTCATTTGCAATGTGCACAGGCAATCGCTGCCTCCCCAAATCCACTTTGAATGTTTTTGCTTTGTTCTCACGTTCAGTCAAGACCACTCGTATCATTGCCATCGCTTCCGCCCACACATCCACCCATTCCCGGACGGCAATGGCCGTGTGTCACCACTGTCGCATGCGATGGCGCTGAAAGCAGGCATCGGGGACTTGGCTTATGGTCGATCTCCAGAGGCCTTGCCCGCAGCCTTGAGGATCGAGGCGAATACAAACGGATGATGGACCATGCAGACAGCCCTCGTCGCGGGGACCTCAATGGCCGAGGCGATCTCTCGGAAGCAGCCCTCAAGGAGTTCTGCGAGTGGTTCCTTACCGGGGCACTCGATCAAATACGCTTCTCCACAGCGATTTTCGACCTTGATCGCCTGGAGGATCGGTACCGCTTCCTGGTCAAGGACATCAGCGACGACAAACGCGCGCCCGCTCTCTTAGCGGCGGTCCTCAAGCACGAATCACTCGAGCGCGGTGATGTTCACCTTGTGCTCAAGACATCGGAAAGAACGGCACGGAACACGATGTCCGCCCTGGTTAGACAAGGGCTCCTAAAGTCCCAAACGCCCAAAAAGCCACTGTCCGTATAGCCTTACCACTGGACTATCGCGAGAGGCTCTTCCCGAATCGGTTCACCGATGCCGAACTGACTAGACCCTATGAGCCGCCCCGGGTTTGCCGGAGGCCGTTTCGTTTGAGTCACGCGGCCATGGCTGGTTCTTCCAGCATGGCATGATAGCGCTCCTCGGCTTCGGCCGGCGGGATGTTGCCGATGGGCTCCAGCAACTGGCGATTGTTGAACCAGTCCACCATTCCAACGCCGCGAACTCGACGGCCTCGGATGAGCGCTATCAGCCCATGACGATAAATGTTAGCACCGTTGCTCTGTTCGCAACGTCCCTGTGTGGTCAGCATCAATCAATCGCGAGATAACGCCTCGACGGGCTTCAAATGCGCCGCCTTTTTCGCAGGGAAAAAGCCAAAGATCGCACCGATCATAACAGCCATGACGCAAGCGACGCTGACTGCGTGCAATGAGATCACCATCGGAATGGTTGTTTCGATGGAGCCGGCGAGCGCGCCAAGGCCGAAGGCGAGGGCGACGCCCGCGCAACTCCCCATGATAGTGATGGCAAGGGACTCGATCAGAAACTGCAACATAATATCGCTCGCCCGGGCTCCTACAGCCATCCGCAAGCCGATTTCGTTGGTGCGTTCGGTGATCGAAACCAGCATAATATTCATCACGCCGATACCTCCGACCAACAGAGCGACAGCTCCGATGGAAACCAAGAGCATCGAGAAAGTTCGCGTCGTCTTCTGGAGCAACCGCCGTAGCTGATCGCTATTGTATGTGAAGAAATCCCGCGTTCCGTGACGCTTCTCCAAGAACGCTATCATGGCTTTCTCGGCAACGTTTGTATCAACGCTCCCATTGATTCGGACGTCTATCTCGCGCAGCCGTTGCGAGCCCGAAATGCGGGAAAACACGCTGAGGTGTGGAATGAACACTTGCGGCTGCCCATCCTGCTCTCCAACGGCACCGACAATCACGAAGGGCACACCCTTGATGACCAGGATCTCACCAATCGGGGTCCTTGAATTGCCGAAGAACGTTCGTCGGGTGTTGCTATCGATGATCGCCTCCGGCAGAGTGGCATTCCCACCGTCGGTGAATCGGTTGCCTTGCGTTATGGGACGGTGCGCGACGTCGAAATAGGCGTTGCTCACGCCCATGATTTCTCCGTCAGCGGTCCTGCTCTCGAACATGAGCTGCCCTGAATCCATGGTCACCGGACTGACACTATTTACGTAGGATTGCTCTGTCAGGGCGGCCGCGTCGTCGCGAGTGAGGCTGTCGGCATGTCGGCGGTTTCGGTCATCCCAGCCGGTGCCAGGGAAGATGCGGATCGAGTTTGCGCCAAGGCTGTTGATCTGGTCGAGAACGATCGTCTGGCCACCCTCACCGAGACCAACGACGGCAATCACCGACATGATGCCGGCGACGATTCCGAGCAGTGTAAGAGCGCTACGCAGCCGATGTGCGGCAAACTGATCGCAATGCGATACTGGCAGCCTCGGACGTTCTTCTGAGGAAGCTCGTCAGGAAACCGACATTTTCCGCAACATCAACCAGGTCGCGCAAGGGAGGCGCTCCACTCGCGGCGCTGCGTCGATCAGAGACGATCTGTCCGTCATTGATCTCGACGATCCGATCGGCGTGTCGAGCGACGCACATGTCGTGTGTAACTATGATGATGGTGTGTCCCTCCGCATGAAGGGTCTTCAGGAGGTCCAGAACAAGCTCCCCGTTCTTTGAATCGAGCGCCCCTGTCGGCTCATCTGCAAGAATGATTTCTCCACCGTTCATCAATGCTCGGGCGATCGATACGCGCTGCTGCTGCCCCCCCGACATTTCCATTGGGCGATGATGGAGCCGATCTCCCAGACCGAGTTGGGTCAGCAATCGCCTGGCTCGGGCTTGGCGCGTCGGCTTCGACACGCCGCTATAGATAGCCGGCACCTCGACGTTCGATATTGCGCTCAGCGAGTTCAGGAGGTGATACCGCTGAAACACAAAGCCGAAATGCCTGCGCCTGAGTTCTGCGAGCCCGTCCTGACCAAGGGCCGAGACATCCTGCCCGGCCAAACGGTAAGTGCCGGCTGTCGGGGCATCCAAGCACCCCAGGATATTCATGAGCGTCGATTTGCCGGACCCGCTCGCGCCCACAAGCGCCACGAATTCGCCGCGCTGTACATTGAGATTGATTCTTTCGAGTGCCTCGACGGTTTCTCTGCCCAGGCTGAACGACCGGCCAAGATCGCGGAGCTCTATCAGATGGTTCATCATTCAGCTCGTTGTGTTTGGCTCGGATACGCCGAGCAATACGGTCTCTCCTTGACGAAGGCCTTCAAGCACCTGAGCGTGGATCCTGTCCGTATAGCCAATCCGAACAGGTCGCTCTGCTACCTTGCCGCCTGTGTCCTTCACGTTGACTAGGTATGATCCGTCCGCCTGTCGCAGCGAAAGAGCGGCCCACGGCACAAGTAAGACATCATCCGCACGTCCCATAGAAATGTGCACTTGAGCGGTCATCTTGGGTCGCAGCTTTTCTTCAGGATTCTTCACCCTAAGCACGCCGTGGTAATAGATTGCGCTGTCTTCCGCTTTCTCCGCGGAGCGATAGTTCGCCGGCTCGTCGGCGATGGACGGCGGTGCATATTCAACCGCCTCAAGCGTGGTCTGGTAGCGAGTCTGTGGATCTCCGATGATCGTGAACCACGCGTTTTGACCAGGCCTTGTACGCCAGACGTCGACCTCGGAAATCCGGATCTTTACCGTCATCTCGTCAAGGTTCGCGAGCACGGCGACCGTTGGCGAAGTCTGCGCAGAATTGAGCGTCTGTCCCGGCTCGATCGGGATCGCCAAGATCTTGCCGTTCATGGGCGCTGTGATCCGCGTATGTGCAAGAGCGGCTTGCGCGGACTCAACCTCGACCTCGCTTTGCCGAATCTTGGCTTCCTGCGAGACCAGATCGGCCAATAGCGTCTGGTATGTTTTTTCAGCCTCTTCCAACTCCTTGGTAGTGACTGCATTATGCTTGCTGAGGCTACGCTGTCTGCGGTAGTCGAATTCCGCGAACCGTATTTCTATTTGCTTCAAGTCCCTCTGGGCCTTCATGTCCTCTACCTTGGCCCTCGCAGTTCTAAGGGTGTTTTGCTCTGTCACGGCGTCGACCTCTGCCAGAAGGTCTCCAGGCATGACGGTCTGGCCGACGCGAACATGGATTGCCTTAATCTGGCCCGTTACCTGGGTGCCAACCCGGACCATCGAAGTCGGCTCGAGAGTGCCCAGGGCTAATACGACTTCTTCAACTGAACCTCGCGTAACAATCCCCGTCATTTCGTCGCCTCGCGAGCTTTCCGCGGAGTTCATCGAAAAAAAAGACAGATACGCTGCACATAAAATTATAGCCGCGACCGCCACTAGGACATATATCGATTTTTTTCCCATATGAGATCCATGACACTCGCTATTTACATGCGTACAGAGCAGATAAATTCCTAGAGGTTTCTATTAAGCGACTGGTTTATCGGAAAGTTTGTTCAGATATTAATATGAACAAAAATATAGCCTATATACATAACTATAAACATGAATTGTAGCTGATGTATATGGCATGTATGGCCGTGTGATGAGAATCCAGGAAGATTATTAATTGGTCAAAATCAAACAAGTTAGCAGAAGATCTAGTTAGGACATTGCGGAACTGTGATGCGCTTATGGAGTGCTCCGCCGATAGCTTGCGCTGCTCAAAAGGACGCATCGGCCGGCACCTTTCGAAAACGGATCTCTTCGAAGCACCTCAAAGGTTTCAATGCTTGTCACCATCACTAGCCCTTCATGACTGTCCTGCAATGCGCGTGCCAACCTTCTATGTCTGCAACGCCACAATCTGGGATCTTCGGTAAGACCGTATGTCCGCCTCTGTCGGTGAGGTGGCTCGCCCTACACTGCGCGTCCGAGGGTTGCTCGGGCGGGCCGAGCCGATCCTCATCACAGGAGGACGAGCCGTGGCAGACTATAGGGAAGTTTTTGTCGGAATCGATGTCGCAAAGCTGAGGAACGCCATCGCGATTGCGGACGCTGGCCGGGAGGGAGAGGTTCGCTTCTTCGGCGAGGTTGACGCATCGGATGAGAGCATGCGCCGAGTTGTCCGGCGGATCACCGCCAAGTTTGATCGGGTATATTTCTGCTACGAGGCCGGCCCGACCGGCTATGGTCTCTATCGGCTGATCCGATCGCTCGGCCATGAATGCATGGTAGTCGCCCCGTCGCTGATCCCAAGGAAGCCCGGCGATCGAGTAAAGACGAACCGCCGGGATGCTCTTGCGTTGGCTCGACTGCTGCGCGCCGGCGAACTGACGGCAGTGTGGGTCCCCGATGAAGGTCACGAAGCCATGCGGGATCTCGTCCGCGCCCGGGCGGCCGCAGTCGAGACGCTTCGCGTCCACCGGCAGCATGTGAGCGCCTTCATGCTCAAGCACGGACGGATCTACCCTCGCAGGAAGGGCTGGTCGATGCGCTATCTGCGCTGGCTGCAGGAGCAACCGTTCGATCACCCGGCGCATCAGATTGCGCTTCAGGAAATGGTCGAAGCAGTTCGAGTCTCGAAAGAGCGGGTCGAGCGACTTGAGGGTGTGATCGAGGAGTTCATTCCGACCTGGTCCCTGGCGCCGATCGTGCGGGCGCTGCAGACCCTGAGGGGCGTCGACCTGATCGTTGCCGCGACATTCGCCACCGAGGTTGGCGACGTACAGCGGTTCGAAAGCCCGCGCCAGCTCATGGGTTATCTTGGCCTCGTTCCCGGCGAACGATCGACCGGTGAGACAGTCAGACGGGGCGGCATCACCAAGGCGGGGAACGGCCGGGTTCGCCATATGCTGGTCGAGAGCGCATGGACGTACAGGCATCCTCCCAAGGTAGGCAAGATGAAGCTGTACCGGCTGGAGCAAGCTCCACCGAGGGTGCGCGAGATCGCATGGAAGGCCCAAACACGGCTGACCGCCCGCTATCGAATGTTGAGCGGACGAGGCAAGAGGACAACAGTGGTGTGCACAGCGATCGCCCGTGAACTGGCCGGCTTCATGTGGGCCGTTGCAAAGGAGGCCCAGGCGATCAGGTCATAGACCTGGGACGGCTTTCATCTCGCGCATAGGCGGAGGCGGGACCCGGCAGGGGAAATGCCCGTCAGACGCTTTGTGGCCGGCAACATAGCCGACGCCCGCAGTAAGATAGGAACAGCCCCGGACGCACAATCGGGAATGCGGTAGCCAACCCGCGCATCAGAGCTTGATCACCGACGTCCTTCAGTTCCGCCTCCACCCATGCGCGATCATCAGAATGAGCAGCCGGTCCTCGGATCGGGCGACCTCCTGTGTTCCACACCTTGACAGCGGACATCAGAGCGGTGTTCTCAGGCCACGGCCTTGAGTTCGTGCGCGGTGATGTAGGCCCAGGGCAGCAACTCGTCGATTTGGCCGTTGGGGTGTCCGTTGACGATCCTGGTGAGGACGTCGGCGAGATAGCCGAGCGGCTCGACGCCGTTGAGCTTGCAGGTTTCGATCAGTGAGGCGACGACAGCCCAGTGCTCGGCGCCGCCATCGGAGCCGGCGAAGAGCGCATTCTTGCGATTGAGCGCGATCGGACGGATGGAACGCTCGACCGTGTTGCTGTCTATCTCGATGCGGCCGTCATTCAGGAAGCGGGTGAGCCCTTCCCAGCGCGAGAGTGTATAGCGGATGGCTTCAGCGAGCTTCGTTTTCTGACTGATCAGGCCGAGTTTTTCGCGCAACCAAGGTTCAAGATCGGCGATGATCGCAACGGTCTTTTCCTGGCGCACGACACGACGTTCATCGGCTGGTCGGCCGCGGATGCCGTCCTCGATCTTGTAGAGTTCGGCGATCCGTTTGAGCGCCTCGCTGGCGATCGGCGCGGGGCCGGCAGCGGCCAGTTCATAGAAGCGGCGGCGCACGTGATGGCATGGACGCCCCCTTCCGCTTCCGCCCTGTGGCGAGGAGTATGGGGCGTGGTCAAACAAAGGATATTGCCATGCCAGATGAAGTTCACGTGGTCGGTCTCGACATAGCCAAATCAGTCTTTCAGGTTCACGGGGCTGACGAGCATGGGAGAGCAATTGTCCGACGGAAGCTCAGGCGCGATGACGTGGAGCAGTTCTTTCGCGTCCTTCCGAGCTGCTTGGTTGGGCTGGAAGCTTGCCCGGGTGCACATTTCTGGGGTCGGCTGCTGCGCAGTATGGGGCACGAGGTCCGCTTGATCCCGGCGCAATACGTTCGGCCCTACGTAAAGACCAATAAGAATGATGCCGCCGATGCGGAGGCGATCTGCGAAGCAGTCACGCGACCGACGATGCGTTTCGTTCCCATCAAGGAAGAGATGCAGCAGGAGATCCTGGTCATCCACCGAGTTCGAGAGATGTTGGTTCGTCAGCGGACCCAGTTGATCAACGCGATCCGCGGTCACCTGGCGGAATTCGGCGTGATCGGTCCGAACCGGGCACACAACATCGGCCTTCTGACCGTTCTGATCGAAGATGAATCGGAAGCGCGTATTCCGCCTGTGGCGCGGCATGCGCTACGTTATCTCGTCGAACAGCTAAGAGAGGTGAAGACCAAACTCGCCCGGATCGACAGCGACCTGGTTGCCGTCGCGAGAGGTTCCAGCGCCTGCCGACGATTGATGACGATACCCGGGGTCGGCGTTGTCACCGCGAGTGCCCTGGTCTCGTCGATGCGGGATCCGGCCGACTTCAAATCCGGCCGTCATTTTTCCGCGTGGCTCGGGCTGGTGCCCAAGCAGCCATTCCACGGGCGGCAAGGAGCATCTCGGCTCGATCAGCAAACGAGGGAACGGCTATCTGCGCAAGCTGCTGATTCACGGTAGCCGTTCGATCATGCGCTGGCGAGGACGCACCTGGATTTGGCTCGCTAAATTGAGGGACCGGCGGCCTGCCAATGTTGCGGTCGTGGCGATCGCAAACAAGACGGCACGAGTTGTGTGGGCATTGCTGCGATACGGTGGAACCTACGGCGCACTGGCGCGTGAAGCGGCATGATCTTCGCCGCCATTCTAATCGGCCCGGCTTCGGGCTGATGCGGTTGCGAGGGTAAGTAAGCAGGTGATGGCAAGACCGGGCGTACCGGGACCGGGTGAACCCGTTGGGCGCATCGAGCCTCGAGCTCGCGCAACGTGATTGGGGGCCGGTTCGCGGATATTCCATCAAGGCCCGTGGCGCAGGGTGCTCCACATCGTAGAGGCCGAATAGATGACTGCAGCCGCAGGCATTGCCGAAGCCGCGCATAAAGTCCTTGCAAAGTCGGGGGCGTCCATAGATGTGCCCAGCAGAATGCGAGCGTTACCCCGCTCTTGTCGGCGAGCACGCGATAGCCGCCATAGCCATCAACCTGCAGGATGCCGGTGAAGCCTGCGAGATGGGCGATCGGCCGCTCCGCCTTGCGGTCGGGCGCGTAGACATAGGCGACGCCGGGCGGATCGGCTCCGTCCCATGCCCTACACAGCGGCGTTGGGGCCATCAGGCAGGCAAAACGACATCATTCTGGTCTACCGAAACTGAACAAGTGATTGCCCACGACGGATGAGATCGACAAGCGTTATTTTGTGACGAGCCCTGGAACCTCCCCGAGTATGTTCTTTGGTTCGACCGCGTCGCTGGTGTTCTTCCGTCCCGATCGCCCCATTTCACAGCCGCCGGGCGCAGGAGCAGTCGAGGGTGGCCGCGTTTTACGCGGCCACCGCAAGGCTTGGCCTTGATCGGCCCGAGCACGGCGGCATGCTCGATCGGATCGGGGGTGCAAAGCCCCGAGGGCTGGCGCAACTGGAAATACCCGCCGCAGTCAGCTATTGTCGTCCAGCGCGGGCGACCTCGTGGCGAAGCGTGGTGCACCGGCTGAAAGCGCCGCCGGGCCGCCTTATTCGAGCCTTGCCGGACTGAGGCGCCCGCGCCCTTTCCTTTGGCGGGCGCGGGCGCCAAGCCTCGACGAAGTGTTCGTAACCCTCCTGGGCCCGCTCGGCGACACGCATCTCTTGATTCCAAAGTTCCTTGACATTGTAAGCATAGGTCGGACCGCGGCGGTTGCCTTTCTTATGCGGCTTGACGGCCTGCAGCTCCATGTTGCGCATCTTGTGGGCGACCAGACTGGATCGCGCCCAGAGGTAGTCCTCTTGCTGCGTCAGCATATGCCGGCAAAGAACCGCCAATTTTCGTGCCACGTCGACGGCAGCAATCTGAGGGCCACGCTTGGCCCGGATTCGCGCTCACGGCTCAACCGGGCGAGTCGCGGAGGCGGCCAGCTACTAACACGAGCTCGCAGCTCATCGTGTGCATCGGCCTGCCCCCACCTTCGTGCTCCCGGTGCCTCCGTCCCGGATGGTCGCACCATACGCCGCGCATCAGAAAAGCGTAGCCGGACATCGGCACCAAGAATCTCATACCGGTTACAAACGAGATGGAAGTCTATTCCTCACCAAGGAATCCTGCCTGAGCTCCAAGCCTTTCGATCCTGCCCCCCGCATACCCAGCGCTGAACGGCCTCAGCTGCCCACTTACGTTGGTCTTGGCGGTTTGGCGCGGATGGCTTTAACCAAGGTTGCGGCCTACCTTGCTGGGTCTTTCGACTTGTAACCTAAGCTGCCGAGCAGGCGATAGCCGCCTCAAGCAAGAGCAAGGCGACGGCGCTCTGTTTCTTTTCGCCGGCAACACCTGCCAGAAGGTGTTGCGCGGGGCGTCATCGAGCAGGCAAGGACGAACTCCCAGCTTCAACGGCTCGACCGCAACGTGGTTTGCCCACGTTCTCGCTCTCTCTCATGCCGACGACGAGGCTGGACTGCTCCCCTTTGGATTAACAGCAAGCAAGATCCGAAAGTGCGGATGGCCTGACCTGCGGTAGGCCGCAGCCTTTTCAGTATCGCTAACAATTAAAACAGTTCGGAGTTTCGTTTCTGCATCCGGGAGAACTCATTCGTCAGCTAGTCGTCAACTAAACGGTCTATCTAGACCTGCGCGGTTAACCGGCCTGAACTCAATTTCGAAGGATAGGAGTGCGAATCGTCATGTATGGTCGAATTGGTGGCTCGTCCGACGTCCGCTACACGCGTAATGCCAGCGGGCAAGCAGATGCAGAAAATCAAGAGCTCGGGGACATGTTTGCCCGGATGCACTTAGCCGGATCCGATTCCAGCGGCGACTCATCGTCGGCGGCTACGCAACCGTACTCCCTCCATCCCAGACCTCCGGTGGTGGAGATCGACAGGTCTTCTTTCACGAGGGAGGTGAGGCAATTTCATGGCGATGAGATCATGCACATCGCCGACAATCCACAAGAGTATTCGGAATTCGTATCCTCCCGAGCCAGACGCGCTGCGGACGTTGCTAGGCAATACGGCATTCGCCGAGACACGGAGCACGCGCGATATTTCAGCTACCAATTGGGAAACCAGAGTGCCGGACTGCTGAGAACGGAAGGCGGATTCAGAATGACTGATTTCGAATCCGACAGTTGGCGGCAACAATTTCCTGGCCGAACCGAGGTCACCTCCATAGTGGATCTACAGGTCGCTCATCCGCTGGCCGAGAATGCAGGCGATATTCTGCTGGAGCATCAACTTCGGATGGACGGCGAACGACCGTTGCTGAATTGGCGTGCGGCTAATCCAGAAGCACAAGCCCGCGCAGCGACGATGGGGTTTGTTGAAGTAGATGATTGCGACATGGTCCTTGACCCTACCCAGCATCCCGAAAAGTGGACGATGAACAGTGCCGGTGAATGGCAGCGTGCAGACAAACCGCCGCTCTATCTCTGCAAAACTGAGGACAGCGAAAGCAGTGATACCGAGAGCGCATCAGGTTCACCCAGATGCTCGTACGAGGATGACTTTATGTGACCGGACTCTTGTTGGATTTAGTCGCGATGGCGGGCGCCGCATCTGACTATATATGCTGTCCCATGTCATGCGCATAAGCGAAGCCGCTCGTCGGCAATGGCAGTGCGCGCAGCGAGCGGTATCCATTTGGCGTGGGTTCGCTAGCGGAGCCATTACCGCCTGCGCACCACAGGTTTTCTTTATGAACTTCGTAGATCCGAACGGTTTGTGATGACGGCATCAGCGAACGACTTGGCGCCGTCTTCTCCGACGCCATAGTCCCAGATCGAGTCAATCGAAACGCGCCAAGCTGAAACGACGTCGAGCCGCTCGGCTACCTGGCCGACGTGTTCGCCAGGATCATCACCGGCTACCCCAACAGCCCGATCGGCGACCCTCTGTCTAGGCGCATATATCGCCATGCAAGCAGTCCAGCAGCTGAAAACGACGTCTGCCGCGGCCCACGCCGGCTTCCGATTACATAGGGTAATCGCGGGGTTGGGAACACTGGCGCGGTTGCGATGCGTTGGAAGGATGGTTGCCCCCTATAGGATGAAATACGGGCTCACGACCACATAGCCGAGCCCAGCATCAAACGGGAGACAACCATGAAGCAGTTTATCGGCCCCGACGTGTCATTGAAAGATACATTCGTCTCGTGCGCGAAGGAGGCAAGCGGATCTGGCGCGGAAAATGCCCGTCCGATCCGAAACTGATAGCACAGGTCATCCGCAAGCGTGCTCCGAACGCCGAACGTGTCGTGTTCGAATCGGGACCCCTGGCGGTTTGGTTCTATCATGCGCTGACGCTGGAAGGCTTGCCGGCGATCTGCATTGATGCCCGCCATGCCAAGGCGGCGCTGGATATGGCGCCGAACAAGACCGATGCAAATGACGCGGACGGGCTCGCGCATCTTGCCGAGGTCGGCTTTTACCGCGAGGTGCGAGTGAAGAGCTTTGACAGCATGCTGGTTCGCACGCTCGTCGCAGCGCGCAATCAGCTGCTCAAGATGACAACCCAGCTGTCCAACCAGATCCGCGGTCTGATGAAGACGTTCGGCCTGGTCGTCCCAAGGGTGCGGGACGCGTGTTCGAGGACCATGTGCGCAGCCTGCTAGCGAACAATGCTGGGCTACAAGCAGATTATCATGCCGTTGCTCGATGCCTGGAGTGCGCGCCCGCGCTGCCGAATTGAGCAAGCAGCTTGTCGCTTCGGCCCGCTCGAGTGAGCAATGCCAGCTGCTTGCGTCGATCCCGGGCGTCGGCGCGGTGACGGCTTCCTCCTTCGTTGCGGCCATCGAGGATCCGGAAAACTTCAGAAAGTCGCGCTCGGTCGGCGCCTGGATCGGCCTAACCACCAGACGTTACCAATCGGGCGAAGTCGATTACGACGGTCATATATCCCGGCGGGGCGACAACCATCTACGCGGACTGTTGTATGAAGCGGCGACCGTGATCCTCACGCGCACCAAGGCCGATAGCGCGCTGCGTATATGGGCTTCAAGGAGAAAATCGGGTTCAAGCGAGCCGCCGTCGCGGTCGCGCGCAAGCTTGCCGTGATCATGCATGCCATGCTCCGAACGGGCGAACTCTTCGAGCGCTGCATCGCTGCTGAAGCCTGACATGCGCAACAAGACGCCAGAGGCAGCGCTCTTCTGAACTGACTTTTCTATCGTTTGCGCCTACGCTGTGGACGCGCCGATCCGTCCCTGTCGGGACGCGGACAGGATCATTCCGCGATGTGGGCTGCACTTGCCACTATTCTGGTAGCAAAGTGCGTCAATTACATTGGAAGATCCGTCCCACGAAGACCTATCCTGCGGCGGGCTGTCTCGACCGCGTAAACGACCCTGTACCCGGCAAACGGCATCACCCGCACCGCAGAACGCAGAAGTTGAAGGCGCTTTAAAACCAGCCAAGCTTACGACGGAACAACCAAACAACCGTAGGTCGGAGAAAGATCGAATTTAGCCTTGACGGAGCTGCGATTTAAACGACCCACATCGGCGGGCCGATTGCCCCGTATGGCTGGAGAACCTGCGCCAGTCCATCGCGCTCGTTGGCACGCCCGAGCGCTGCGTGCATGTGGCTGACCAGGAGAGCGACCTCTACGAGCTCTATTGCACCGCGCAGGCCCTTGATACCAGCTTCCTCGTGCGGGTGCGGACGAACAGGCTGGCCGAGCGGCCTGCCGGTTCTGCCCCACACGATCCAGCTCATCGCGTCTCTGCCCAACTTGCGGCGGCGCCTTGGTCGGGACGTCATCGCATTACGGTCGATCAGGACGAGACGACCTGGCTGCAAGTGAAGTTCGCCGCCATCAATACCTTGGCGCCGGGGGGCAAGCACAAGTGCCACAGTCCGCAAGTTCTGACTTACATCCACGCCCTCGAAGAGAATCCGCCGCCCCGGTCACGAGCCGCCGCCGGCAATAGCAGCGCTTGACGTAGCCGAAGCCCGTGGCGTAAATCCCCAGTAGCGGGCAACGGCGGGCAGCCACACGTTGAACCGCACCTCCCGTGTCGCCGCACCGTGATGTTCGACCAGCGCCTTCGGGTTGTCGAACTTTTGTGTCCCGCGCGGTTATGTGCCCTGCCGCCAGCTTTTGAACAGTATTGTAGACCTGCACGACACATAGCGTGAAGGAGGCCCAGAGCCGATCAAGATCGGAAACTTGGTCGTCGGTCCGACATTCGAACGCGTGCGATTGTGGCGCAGCAGAAGACCTGACGACCGTTCAATTCGAATTGATGGCTGATGTGGGAGCTGGAAGGCCGAGCCAATGCGCAAGCAGCAGTGCCGACGGTGGCAACAGATAAAAATCGGAGCAAAATTTTGCACGCCATCACATACTCGTGCATTGAGCTGTTCGGCGCCAGCGTCAGTAAATACAAAAAAATCGATCCTGCATTGTTCTTGCACCGGTAAGAGCCGAGAGGATGTCACGTTAGCTGACGCTCCGCTGACGCCTTCGAGTGCGGACGCAATGGCCGTTCGCACATCTTGTGAATAATCCTTCCCATGCACCTGAAACCGCCTGACCCTTTTTCCTTTCAGCGCTGCTTCTAACGGCAGGCCTGCGCTGTCAGTCTTTGAACTGCGGGCCTCGTCAGCTTCTCGTCAGCGGATGCGGGTAGGATCGTTCCTCGCTAGATGGATCTCTCAAACCACGGAGGTGAATTATGGATCCGAAGAACTTCAATCCCTTCTCACCAGATTGGCAAAACTCGTACTACGCGATGCTGGCCCAGCAGCAGGCAGGACAGGGGGGTCAGCCGGAGGAGGCCGCGCAGCGCGACTTTGAGGAGCACCTGGAAGAGGCGGGCCAGCAGGACGCTCCCGATCATGGGAGGCGGTACGGCATCGCCCCTGATGACGCGGCCCTCATCCGGAATGCGAGTAATGCGGCTTGCCAGAAGATTGCGCATCGCTCCGCAGTCGTGAACAGTTCGGGTCTCCGCAAGTTATCTGAAGCACTACAGCAGCGTTACAATTTGTCTCTCAATGGACTTAGTGACGAGTCGCTGAAGGATTATGCTAAGCAACTGTTTCCGGGTGAAGCCCGGGTCATTACGGGGTTGGGCATGCTTAGGGCGTACCGCGAGGGTACCTATGGAGAGGGTACCTCTGGGGCGGGTACCTCTGGAGCGGGTACCTCGCGTCAGGGACAGGGAAGGCGGTATACTGTCGTTCCTGAAGATGCGGCGTTAATCCATAATGCGGGTAGTGCGGCTCGCGGGAGGCTTGAGGCGCGGTCTATAACTAACAGTAGCACGAGTCTCCGCAGATTGTCTGGAAGGCTCCAGCAGCATTACAATTTGTCTCTTAATGGACTTAGTGACGAATCGCTGAAGGCTTATGCTAGGGAGCTGTGTGCGGACGACCCCAGGGTCCAGAGTGGGGTGGCCATGCTGAGGAAGTATCGGGAAACCCTTGGAGAGGGTACCTCGCATGCTGCGGAGGGCAGCTCTCGCCAGCCAGTGCAACAGCCATCACCAGAGCATGAGTCATCCCCGTCGCGAGTGTCAAGTTACAATCAAGACCAGCTTTGGGGCGATTATGATGCGGTCCAGGCGGCGCCGGGTGGCGCTTCTCCGCAGTCATCCCCGTCGCGAGTGTCAAGTTACAATCAAGACCAGCTTTGGGGCGATTATGATGCGGCCCAGGCGGCGCCGGGCGGCGCTTCTCCGCCGCCCATTTGGCAGGGAATGAATGCGCCTTCGCCAGCGCCCACCGTTAACCAGCCAGGCCCATCGGATCAAGGCGCCGGGGCATGGATTTTTGGGGCAGCACACGTGCCCAACGCGCTTCCGGCGCCGGATCTAGCAATCTACGTCCCCGGCTGGCAACACGGCGATCAGCGCGCGCCTGAGGACCTCATGCGCGGAATGCACTACATGGGCGTGCTGCCGAGCCCGTCGCAGCCGCAGACAAATTTCACCATCGGTGGCGTGCCCTACACAGCGGCGTTGGGGCCATCAGGCAGGCAAAACGACATCATTGTGTTCTACCGCCGAAACTGAACAAGCGATAGCCGCACGACAAACAGGATGAAAGTAAAAGCTGCGTCGGCCTCGATTGGGGGCCGACGCGTCGCCTATTCGCAATCACAAGTTGTAGAGCGAAAGGCTGCAAAACCCGCGTTTTGCCTACCAAGCGCGTCTCGGGCGGGGACAAATTTCCAAAAATGACCGCGCTGCTCGAACGCCTTACGCATCGTTGCGAGATCGTCGAAAGTGGAAACGAATCCTGGTGCTTCAGAGCCGCTTTCAAAGCTAGACTAAAGCCGAAAAGCCAACCTGCCGCGCCCGTTCCGGCTGTGCAATCCCGACCAGGCTCCGCCTGAACGGGCGCTCAGGGGCACGCCCTTCACCACCACAAGCCGGGGGCTCTTTTCACCCGCCAGCCGATGATCCGGCGGGCATAGGATGACGCCTTGGTGCAGGCATAGTCGAAGTCGTGAAAGGCGAACTCGCTCCCTGATCCAACCGGATGATCGTCGGATAGCCGATCGTGCTGCATAGAGCTCAGACATGCTTCCGGGAGACTATGTCGGCGAGGAGTGTGGCCGCAGCATCGCATCAACACGGCAAAGCCATCCTGCTCCCTGGTGCGTCTAAACACTTCCATTTCAGGCGTTAGTCCAGGTCGCGTTGACCAAGCGTACCCTTCTTTGTTCTGTGGGAGCGGGGAGGCCCCCTTTCGACAACGGCTTCTTCAAGTGTAGTCTCGCAATTGGCTGCTGCCCGTCGAGATGCAGGGCGGACGGCAAAAGGGCGCACGAGGCGCCCCTCCTTTCAGATCGGCTGTCGCAACCGACCTTCGCTGCGGGTATCAGAAACGGTAGGTGACACCTGCGCCTATCAACCAGGGATCGAGCGCGGCCTTGCCTGTCAGCTTCGCGCCGCCTACCGTGACGTCGAAGTCTGGCTTCAGGAAAAGCTTCTTCACGTCGAAGTTGACACCCCAGTGCTGATCCACCATGTAGTCGAATCCGACCTGTAGCGCGGTGCCGAACGTGTTCTTAACCTTGAGAGCATCGGCGCTGCCGGCATCCTGGTTATAGAAGATCGTGTAGTTCACGCCGGCACCGACATAGGGCTTGAAGGCGCCGAAATCGGTAAAATGGTACTGCAGTGTGAGCGTTGGCGGCAGCAGCCAAACCTTGCCGACCTTGCCCAGCCCACCGATCGTTCCTTGGCCGTCGATGTTGGCGTAGGTCGTGCCGAGTATGAGTTCGGCGGCGATGTTGTCGGTGAAGAAATAGGAGATATCGAGTTCCGGTGTCAGGGAGTCCGAATAGGAAAGACCGGAGCCGGGCACCGCGTTGACGTGGCCTGAATCCTCAGTGATGACCCCCAACGCGCGCAGGCGGACCTGCCAAGGGCTTGGCCATTCCGTGACCGAGGCTCCTGCCTGCGGGACGCTCGCGGCTTGCACCAGGTCCGCCGCGACGGCCTGCTGTCCCACCACAATGAGGACGAGGGCCGCTGCTACCTCCCGCGCCACGCCCATTCGCTTTTTCGCCATGATGTTCTTTCCTTGCTCTTCAGAGATGACGCACTGCACTATGAAAGATCCTGCTCGAACTTGCTGAGACCGGATGAGCCTCCTGCTCATGTTGGTGAGACCGAGCACCCGTTCTGCGTGTGCTCACAAAAATCGACCTGTGCTACTTGTTGAAATGTTGCTCTTGTTGATCCCGGCCACCTATCGACCGCTATCGGCGCGCCAGCCGATCGCACTGCGAAGGAAATTGTGGCCCAGGGCGACGAATGCGGCCCGCTCCCGATTGTTCTTGCCGTAGCCGTGCCCGCCCGCGCTGGCCTCGTAGAAGTAAGCCGGATAGCCAAGAGCCTGCAACTTTGCGGCCGTCTTGCGCGCGTGGCCCGGGTGGACGCGGTCGTCCCGCTTCGTGGTGGCAAGCAGGATCGGCGGATAGGGCTGTCCCGGCGTTGCGGCGTGATAGGCGGAGATTTCCCGGAGGAAAGTCCAATCCTCCGGCTTGTCGGGATCGCCATATTCGCCAATCCCGCCTGCGCCAAAAAGCTTGGTGTAGCGGCGCATGTCGATAAGCGGAACTGCGCAGAACAGCGCACCGAAAAGCTCGGGATAGCGGGTCAGCATATTGGCAATCAGCAGACCGCCATTTGAGCAGCCCTCGGCGGCAATCCGCCTCGACCGCGTGATGCCCCTTCGCACGAGATCGGTGGCAACGGCGGCGAAATCGTCATGCGCAAGACGCTTGCCCTCCCTACGACCCGCCTCGTGCCAACGGGTGCCGAACTCGCCGCCCCCTCGGATATTCGCCACCACACAAGTGCCGCCGCGTTCGAGCCATAGCTTGCCGAGCGGGGAGTTGTAGGAGGGTAGGCACGATATGCCGAACCCGCCATAGGCGGTGAGGTGAAGCGGAGCATCCCCGTCGCTGTTCGCCGGGCCGACCTGCGTATAGGGGATCATTTCACCATCGGTCGCGACTGCCTCGTGTCGCGTGACCACTAGACCGGATGCGTCGAAATTCTCCGGGTGGCGCTTCAGGATCACTGGAGCGCCGAGAGGCGTGGCATTGAGGTCGAAGAGGAAAAGCTGCGGCGGCGTGATCGGGTCCTGAGCCGAAACGAGGACCTCTCCATTGGAAACGTGCCGTTCCGCATCGAGCGGCCAGAGAGAAACAGTTCCTTCGGTAGGCACTGTCTCCAGCGCTAGGCGTGTCCATTCCTGACGGCCGGGGGTGAACATCTCGAAACGCGGAACGAGATTGACGAGATAGGAGATGATGAGCTTGCAGTCATTCCAGAAGAAGGACTGCAGGGAGCGCCTGTCGCCTGGTTCAAAGAGGGTGCTAAAATCACGCTTTCCGGCGATGAAGGAAGAGAGCGAGATGCCTATCAGCGTGTCGGCGGCATGGGTCGTCCCTCCCACGGTCCAGGGCTTGCGCGGCTTTACCGCCAGCCAGTCGCCGAAGCCATTCCACCAGGCGTCCCGAGGAAGGTCGATCTGCATCTTCGGCCCGCTTCTGTCGCCGATTCGGATTATCTTCTCGAAGAAGGCCGGCCTCTCGATGAACCAAAGGCGCTCGCTCTCGGCGGTGCGATCCAGATGGCCAGACACGCCGAGGGATTCGGAACCGGTTTCGAAGATTACCGGCGCGGTGAGCGGATCCGCGCCACGCTTCCACAGCCGCACGGTGCGCGCGTAGCCGCAGCGGGTGGCCATGCCATCACCAAAGGCACTGGACAGCAGAAGCGTGTCGGGGTCGAGCCAATTGATGCCGCCCTTCGCCTCCGGGAGATTGAAACCGTCGGCGACTAAGCTCAGAGTGCCCAGATCGAATTCGCGATGCGCGACCGCGGCGCTGCCGCCACGCGACAGGCGCAGAACGGCTCGTTCCCGTTTGTCAGGCTCGACCGACGCGCCGCCCCAGATCCAGTCCTCGCTGTCGCGGGCGGCGAGCGCGTCGAGATCGAGCAGGGGCTCCCACTGGGGATCGGCCGTCATATAGGCGGCAAGGG
Organism: Mesorhizobium cantuariense; assembly: GCF_042647205.1. Taxonomy (NCBI): domain Bacteria; kingdom Pseudomonadati; phylum Pseudomonadota; class Alphaproteobacteria; order Hyphomicrobiales; family Phyllobacteriaceae; genus Mesorhizobium; species Mesorhizobium cantuariense. The sequence goes on from NZ_JBHRVD010000001.1 coordinate 95,489, forward strand.
TGGTTCGCCGCCACAGTCCGCGCGGGTTTCGGGCATCTCGCCAGAGATTGTAGAGGTGCTGTCCGCGGCGAGTGATAAGGGGAATGTTGTCGAGACGGTCGAAAATCGCTGTCAGGGCATCGTGATCGCGCTCGAACTGTGTTCCATCGAAGTGCTCCAAGGTCCTGGCCGACTGGCTGGCCGCCCAGTCAAGTGCCCGTTCGCCTTCTACATCTTCAAGCCAAAGATAGGGATCATCGTCGGGAGCATTCAGCGTTGGGCGCAAATCGAATGCCGTCATGTCCGGATAACCTGAAGAATGATGTGGACTGGAAAACAAGCGCAAGATTCTCCGTCGGCTCGGGAAAGCTCGGCTTTCGCGGGGGCGACCACATGTTCGGCCAGCGTGATCATGGAATGATTTCTCCTCTATCCGCGCCGAAGTGCGTATGTGGATAGTGCAGCACGTGTCGTGCCAAATGAGAAAATCGTTTCACAACAATGAGATGGCTCTGATGGCGCTGTGTCTCATGTCCGACTTTGTCGAAGACCCGACAACGCGTGCAGCCGTAGACGCATGATCGGTCTCCTGTGCGGGTTCCGTGGGCACCGCGGAAAACTCGAGCAGTGAAGCTCTACGCGAACTGACCGAGCTTCGGATCGACTTCGGCCACGGGGCAATCGGTTGCTTCTGAGGCAGATCGCCAAACCGTAGGTCGAGCTTTTTCAGGGGTGTTTTCGCATTGATGGCGCCGACCGTGGCAACATGGAGCTCTTGGCGAGCAGCGTTGTCGGATTTGAGGGCACCGGATCGTTCGCGGCGACATCAAGGGCATTGCTGCAATTTTCTCATTTCGCGGCGACGGAGAACGCAATTCACTTCGATAATGCCGAGCGCATCGCGGCGCCCGTGATCCTGGCCTACCTGTGGGCGCGCAAAAGGTTGCTTGGCGGCCTCATCCCTCCGCGCCTAGATTGGGTCGCAGGGACCAAATGGCGCTTGTTCTCTTGGATGCGTGGTTGGCAATGTGATTATAGCGCAAAGCTCTTCCGGCTATCTCTATACGGTCGACAATGCAGTTGGTGAGGTTCCCAGCTAGTGCGATAGTTGATGCGCTTAGGTCTGGGCATGCGCCCATCCGCAACCATCTGACCAAGAGCATCGTCCGAGCGAATTGCTTTCCCATGAGAGAGGCCTCGCGGCGGGAATGAGATGGCGTCACCCGCCATCATCGCTGCCTTCGAGGATGTCGTGATCGACCCAGTGCAACGGCATGATTGGTGAAGAATCTGGTTGCTCTTGCGACTGCCGACTTTGATGACAAGGCATGTCGCGGTCTGTCCAGCTGGAGATACAAGGGCCTGCACCGTCCGATGATAAAGACACCGTCCTTGTTCCGAATCTTCTGGTTCAAAAGGTGACGGATTGGCTCTTCGAAAAAGGGCGACATCGACGTGCGAATCGGGCGCCGCCGTGAGGCGCACCCCTCAATGTCGGATTTCCGACAGGTTTGAAAATCCGCCAACCAATTGCTTTGATCTGATTTCCTTCTTTGGCACGGCCTATGCACGGGATTCTGCGAACGTATCAGCGAGAAACGTCGTCCATGATTTCATGCGCACCGAAAATGCCCGACGCCGCGGTGAAAACCGCGCCCTTGCCTGCCACCAAGCCGCCGAAAGGCCGGCGCATCATGCGCCGGCTTCAAATACGTGATGGGCCTGGCAACCGTGTCGAGTGATGGCGACGTGGTCGTGGAGGCCGGCGGCAAGGACATGCGTTGATGCCCCCCAACCCATGTCGCCACCATGACCCGTCGATTGCCACCGGTTGGAATGCTCGGCGTCTATGTTCGATAGCCCGAACGCGCAGGACAATTGTCGCAAATCCGGTCAGGACCGGAGCTCGATAACGCCCGCGAGGGGCGCAAGCCGATATTTGCCGCGAACATGCCGCCTGGCCGGGAAACACCTGTAGGAGCAAGGCAAGTGGAGCTCTCTTGCATTGGGGTCGGAGCTGGGCCGTTGAATTTGAGTCTTGCGTGTCAGATACACGACGAGCAAACAGGACTAGAGGCGCAGTTCTTGGATCGGCAGGTCGACTTGCGCTGGCATCCAGCCATCACATTCGAGTCCTCGCAACTCCAAGTCAGCCACTTCGAGGATCTGGTTACGCTGGTGAATCCGCGATCAGCCTACACTTTCGTAAACTACTTGCACGAGCACGGCCGTCTGTACCATTTTCTGAACGCACAATTCAACGCCGTGCTCAGAGCTGAGTTCGAGCAATACCTGAGATGGGCGTTCCACAGAAACCCGCTTGTCCGCGGCGGCGAGACCGTGCGCGAAATCTACTATGACGGCGAATTTCGGGTGCGCACGGATAACGCGGTTCTCGGCGCCAGAGACGTCGTGGTTGGCATTGGCAAGCAGGCGCAGATTCCGCCTCAGTTTCAGGGTTGGACTGGACGCAACCTGTTCCACTCATCCGCTTTGCTAGACATCCATCCTGAGGTGGGGAAAAAGCATGTCTCCGTCGTTGGCGGAGGCCAGTCGGGGGCCGAGGTGCTGTTGCACCTCGTCGGCCTGCCGAAAGAACTACGGCCTCGATTGATCACTTGGGTCTCGCAGTGCCAAATCTACGTGCCTCTCGACAACAGCCCATTCACAAATGAGCTGTTCATGTCCTGCTTTTCGGATCGTTTGGCGGGGATGAGCGAGTCGCAGCGCAAGCTGTTCCTGCGTCGTTTCGTGCTTGCCTCGGACGGCATTTCAGAAAGCACGCTACGCGCGACCTATCAGGCGCTGTACCGCCACACATTTCTCGAGCCAAACGAATGTGAGATCACACTGCAGCCGGGTTGCAAAGTTTCACGCTGCGTCAACGTCGGTGCGGGCCACAGGCTGATCCTGCAGCGCGGCATGGAAGATGTCGGAGAGGTTACGGCCGACATCGTTATCCTGGCTACTGGTTACCAGAACGCGTTGCCAGACTTCTTGGAACCGATCGCGGACCGGTTGGAGCAGATCGACAATGAGTTGGCTATTTGCGAGGATTTTTCGGTGCGCTGGGACGGACCGCGCGACAGACGCATCTTCGTCCAGAACGCGAGCCTCGGGCAGCGCGGGCTGGTCGATCCGAGCCTAAGCCTGCTTGCTTGGCGTGCGCGTCGCATCCTCGACAGCCTTCTGGGGCGCGCGCCACGTGCGAAACCCGAGCCCCCTGACTTTATCAGTTCCACCTCGATCGAGCGGTGGCCTGGTCCCCTGGCTCCAGAGCGGGGCCAAAAAATATGAAGCTTCGCCTTTGATCATCGGCGGTGGCATACAAGGATGGTGTCCGCCTCCCCTGCGGCCAAAGCCGGAGCCTTGTCATCGTGACCGAACAAGCCTTCGGATCCATCGGCGCATCGCATATTCTGGGGGCGTGCATTTTCCTACGGTTGTCAAGACCGGACTCGGTCGCTCACTCGAAAGATCACAGTGGCGTTGGCGGCCAAGCTGGGTCGGACATCAAAGGATGGTACCGCCCTTTGGCGATGAGTGTCGCTTCCGGACCAGATAAGGCGATTGATCCGGCCCTGTTTACAGAACCCTTGGACGCGTTCTCAAAACTCAAGGCACTCCTGCGCGCCAAGGCCGAGAGAACCATCACGGCTCTGTGGGACGCGGTCGGCTCGCTCCTTGATTAGTTCACGCCAACTACTTCCAGGCCGCCGGATATGACCAAGATTAAACAGGACGTGCTCTAGTAGCTCTGCGGTCGCAATCATCGCCTCAACACCGCCGGCAGGAAGCCATCGGTGGTCGTGGCCGCGATCGCGGCGGATGGCCGCCTTCCTGTGGGTCAATGGGCAGGAGAGAGCCGTCGCAATCGATCGATAATGGCGTGCCGGGCCTGCAGCAGGTACCGCTTGCTCAGCGCCGTCTCCGGAATTATGGACAGATTTCCCCGGAGAAGCGTAAGCGCGTAGGCATCCCCACGTAGCGTGCAGGCGGTTGATCGCTCATTTTCAGCATGAATCATGCGGAGAATCCTGTGAGCGACAGTATGAGCCATCATCGAACATTCGAGATTTTGACGGCGGAGCCTGTGCCGTCCCGACGCAAGCCGCGCCATCGGTCGGACGAAGAGAAGGCACGGCTTGTCGCCGAAGCGTTCTCGCCAGGGGGCAGTGTGTCGGCGGTTGCGCGTTCCGAGGGGCTGGATCCCTCGCAGCTCTATGCGTGGCGCCGCAAGGCGCTTTCGGGCATGGTTGCGCCACTGACGGAGGCAGCGAGCAAGCCGGCGAAGTTCACGCGCTTTGAAGCGGTGGGCAGCGACACGGTGGAAATCGTCATTGGCGATGCAGTGGTGCGCGCCGGCGGCGATGTTGATCCCGATCGCCTGGCGAGGATCATCCGCGCGGTTCGCAAGGCATGATCGCTTCCGGTGTGGTTGTTTACGTGTCGTGCCAGCCGGTCGACTTCCGCAAGGGCGCGGCATCTTTGATGGCGCTGGTCAGGGACGGCGGCCTGGACCCGTTCTCGGGGGCGCTTCACGTATTCCGTTCGAAGCGTGCGGACCGGGTTCGCATCGTGTGGTGGGACGGCAGCGGGGTTTGCCTTTATTCGAAAACGTTGGAAGAGCACAGCTTCTGCTGGTCTGCGATATCGGCCGCGCGCATGCGTCTCGACCACGCCCAGTTGATGGCGCTTCTGGCCGGGCTAGACTGGAAAAAGATCCGTCCGGCCAGGGTCAGGCGGCCGTTATCGACGGGCTGAAACCGGCTGCGGCAAGATGAATCATGGGGCTGTAACGGTTGGGAAAGCGGCTGTTTTTGTGCTCTGCTGCTTGCCATGGTTCTACCGGATCTTGCCCTTCCCGACGACGTTGATGCGCTGAAGGCGATGATCCTTTCCATGGCTCGCGAGCAGGCTGCGAGCGAGGCCCGGATCGCAGTCGCCGAAGCTCGGATCGCAGCATCTGAGACGGAGGTCACCCGGCTGAAAGCCGTCGAGAAAAGCGCCAACGAGCGTATTGCCAACCTCACGTCGATCCTGAAAGTTTTGCAGCGCACGCAACATGGCACGCGTTCCGAGCGGCTACGCCTGGCCATCGACGACGAGCAGGCCTCCTTTGTCTTCGAGGAGGTCGAGACCGGCCTTTCGGCGATCCGGAGCGAACTTGCTCACGCGGCCGGGGAAAAGCCGAAGCGTGCCCCGCGCCCGCGCAAGGGTTTTGCCGCCCACCTCGAACGCATCGAGTTATCGAGCCGGAAATCCCGGCCGACTGCGAGGGGTTGGAAAAGGTTATGATCGGCGAGGATCGATCCGAGCGGCTGGACGTCGTGCCGCCGAAGTTCCGAGTCATCGTGACGCGCCGTCCCAAATACGCTTTCCGGGGCCGTGACGGCGTGGTCCAGGCTCTGGCGCCGGCGCACATCGTTGAAAGCGGCCTGCCGACGGAGCGGTTGCTCGCCTATATCGCTGTCTCGAAATACGCCGATGGCCTCCCGCTTTACCGGCAGGAGGCGATCTATCTGCGCGACGGTGTCGAGATCAGCCGGTCGCTGATGGCGCAGTGGATGGGACATCTGGGCTTTGAATTGCAGATGCTCGCCGATTATATCCTGGAGCGTGTGAAGGAGGGCGAAAGGGTCTTCGCCGACGAGACGACCTTGCCCACCCTTGCCCCTGGGTCCGGGAAAACCACGAAAGCCTGGTTGTGGGCCTACGCGCGTGATGATCGACCGTTCGGCGGGACCAGCCCACCGATGGTTGCTTATCGCTTTGAAGATAGCAGGGGCGCCGATTGCGTGGCGCGTCACCTCGCTGGATTCGGGGGCATCCTGCAAGTGGATGGCTACTCGGCCTATACTAACCTGGTCAAGGCACGGGCCAAAGCCGGCGGCAATGAAACAATCCGGCTCGCAGGGTGCTGGGCGCATCTGCGGCGCAAGTTTTACGATCTGCACATCAGCGGGATCTCACCGGCCGCGACGGCAACGATCACCGCCATGACCGAATTGTGGAAGGTCGAGGACGAGGTTCGCGGCAAGGATGCTGGGAGCCGCGCCGCGCTGCGTCAGGAAAAGTCCGCGGCCATTGTCGCGAGCCTCTTCGACCTGTGGGAAAAAGAACTGCACAAGGTCTCCGGAAAATCCAAGACTGCCGAGGCGATCCGCTACGCGCTCACCCGGCGGGAGGCGCTGGAACGCTTTCTGATGGACGGTCGTATCGAGATCGACTCCAATATCGTCGAGCGTGCAATCAGGCCCCAGACAATTACGAGAAAAAATAGTCTCTTCGCTGGAAGCGAGGGCGGTGGACGCACCTGGGCCACCGTCGCGACACTTCTGCAAACCTGTAAAATGAATGGCGTCGACCCACTCGCCTGGCTCTCCCAGACCTTGACCCGCATCGCTCAGCGCTGGCCCGCAGCCAAAATCGAAATGCTCATGCCCTGGAACTTCAAACCAGACGCCGTCAGCTAACCGCTTACGGAGAAGCTGGTTCATCCGCCATTCAAACGTTCAGACACGTTCAGTGTCGTCCGATACCTGACAATGTCGGATACGCAACGCAGCAGGCTCTGATCTATCGGATGTATTTGAACGCCTTTTTGCTTTGGCACAGTACATGCACGGCTACAGGCAAACCGCGTTCGGGCTGAGGAAGTCGTCCCACGGCCACGAAAACCGCTGACTTACGCCACCTCCCAAGGCGTACCCGGCCCGGCAGTGAGCTCAGTCTCCTGCCGGGCATCCGATGGTACTGTCTGGAAGTGGTTGGAATTGGGAGTCGGCGTAGTCTCCGGGGATGTCAAACCTGGAATCATCCGGCGTTAGAGCGCCGGAAAGGAGACCACTCACCACCGAGATCACGTCCCGCGGGTGACCTCGATGCCGGCGAGGACAAGACGGCGGAGTGGAAGAGCAAGGCCTTGCGCGCCTATCAGCGGCTCATCCCTTATCAAGAAGAGACCCAGGCGAGGGTCACGCCGCCATTTTGGGAGCGCCTACTCTTCTGGTTTTGATGAAAAACGTGATCTGATCAGAAACACAATCTGGATAATACCAGAAATTATTACGAAATAATGCAGAATTAGGTAGCAACTGGCACCAAGTTCAGCCCCCGCGAAACGTGCCAGTCTAGGGGCGACATCTGTCGTTCGGCGCATCAGGTGAACCGATATTAGACGGTTCTATGGCCTCTCGACGATGCTCGAGCATCGCCGGCGAATCCAAGATGTCTCCAAGGTAGTCGATGTCGACCCCGGCGACGCCGAATTCTGAAAAAATGTCCTGCCATCTTCCGATCCATCCGGCCACTTGGTTCCATTCGTGCTGAGCATCCTCTTTTGACATGCCGAAGTGAGGCGCCGCCGCCATGGCGTGTGTGATACTGAAGTCGTTCAGAAACCTGGGGTTCGGAGAGATCTGGATCGCCTGTTGTCCGAGACCGTTCATTTGCGTCGGAATGTCGAAAGCCGGCGACAGCAGCCATCCGTCCTCGGTATGGAGAAAGGCGTGGTTCTTCGTGTGATCGTCAGTGTTGTCTATCATGATGTTGAACGCCATTCTGCGGAATAGTTCTCGTTGCATCGATTGGATGCAGTCGGCGACTCCATGGCGCCGGATGATCGCCGCGATGGTGGCATAGCTGTCGTCGGCCTCCGAGGCCAGCATCGTGCGTGCTGAAACAGCGTGGACGCGGAGACCTCCAACACGGTCAAAACGACGGACCGTCAGAATATGATCGATACCGCCGGGGATAACCTGTGACGATGCGACGTGTAATCCGGCTCTGCGCGCCAGTTCCATGCAGGCATGCTCGACAAGGAGTTGATCCACGTTGCTGCCGCGAGGAAACTTGGCGATCCACTCTTCTCCATCAGCTTCGATCAGCATCTTGGGGTGGGCGCCGCCCATGCTGCCGGCGCTGGCGATGAGCTGTCTTTCTCGCTCGCTGAGAGGTTCACGCTCGAGGACGCGTGCAATCAGCGCCTCCGCTTCCTGAAGGGAATCCACACTCATGAGCGGCTGTTCGTCGACGGGACGATATTCATCGAAGCTGGAAGACATCCCAAGCGCACCGAAACGGCGGTCGCCCGCATACCAGAGCTTGTCGAGTGGGCTCATGCGCGAGGGGCGAGAGACGACCCTGATCATACGCTCCCCCCAGCGATCCGGCATAGCGTCTTCGATTGCGCCAGGAGTCACCATGTCCCTCAAGGGAGCATGCACCTTCTTGTCATGGGTGAGATCCGGAGAGAGAGGGAATCCCGAACGCTTCCACTCCTCATCCAGTTCAAGAAGGCATCTCCGATTGCCCGCCTCGAGCTTCACCCGGCCGACGAGGCGCGGCCCGATCGGATTTTCGAGATACCAGACCGCAAGAAAGTTTTCTCGGAAGTCGTTCATACTATCCTCTCTTTCGGCTCGCCCGGTTCACATCGAGCATCGTGGCGTACTCGTCCTCGCTAGGCTTGAGAACCTCAGCAAGCTTTTCGGACTTCCCAAAAATCCAAAGCGCCGCGGCATAAACACCTATTGACACCTTTGCATCGCCCGCCTCCATCCTGCGCAGCGTAGGGATCGAAGTGCCCATCCTCGCGGCCATGGTCTTCAGGCTGTCTCCTCTACGCTCGCGGGCGATGCGCAGATGAGAGCCAAGTGTTTCCAGCGCAACCACCGTTGCATCGGTGAGGATTTCAAGCGATGTGGAGCTCTTTGACATAAACGTAAGGTTCCTCATACTCCGTCGTATAAGAACATATATGTTCTTTTCAAAGCCGAATTCAAGGGGTGGCTACCTACCTCCACGAATGTGAAAAGATTCTGACGCAGCCTCATGCATTCATCAACGCGGCTTGTAAGCCATGTTGATCCCGTCCTGAGCATCACGGATTGGAAGACGAACCCAGTAATGTTGAGGTGATGGTTGGTGGCACTTGCTACCTAATTCCGAAATAATGTAAATCACTAAGTGACAGACACTCAAAACTGCCCAAAGAAATATTATACCGATCGAAAGCATACGCCCGTCACCACAAAAAAGTTTGATTATTCCCGAAGGCCTGGGACCGTGCTTTGGAAATCACTCTCCTCAAACGTTATTAAGTGCGATCCACCTCTCTTTCGTGTCATCGATGGACCGCCTTGAGGCGAGGATCCCCCGTTAGGCTGGTGAAGCCGAACGTAAGGCCGATGAGGCCGATCACAAATAAGGCTAGCCGCCGCAATCGTGGGGTGGAGGGAGCTTGAGCTTCGCCCTGACCGAAATGCCAGAACTTTTCTGCATCATGCTTAGTCAAGTACGGCCCGGCCCAGATCCTGCAAGGGCACTGCTTCGACGCCATGCTGGAGCGGAAAATGCTCCGATCCCGGAAAGACAACGAAGCGCTGCTCCGGAATAAGGTCCTCGCAGGCCCTTTTTCCACCCTTGGCGTCAGGCTGCGCCTTGATTTCGATGCCCCAGAGGCGCTGGCCCGGCGGCGTTAGTAGCAAGTCAATCTCCGCACCCGCAGCTGTTCGGTAGAAGTTGCTTAGGGTGCCGGCGGCAGTGAGGCCTTCGATTACAAACTCTTCCCAGGAGGCGCCGGCCACTGGATGTCCGCGCACGTCTTCCTGAGTTGCGAGACCGAGCAGCGTATGGGTGATGCCGCTGTCGCGGACATAAACGCGGGGGGATTTGACCAGACGCTTGCCGACATTGGCGTGCCACGGCTCCAACCGGCGCACCAGCAGGAGATCGACGAGCAGATCAAGATAGGACGCGACGGTCTTACCGTCGACGCCGAGCGCGCGGGCGAACTCGGCTGCGTAGAGTAGGCCGGCCTGGTGGTGGCCAGCATTGTCCAGAAGCGGCGCAGCGTCTCGGCCGGAATGCGCGGACCGAGGAGGGGGATGTCGCGCTCCAGATAGGTGCGGAGGAAATCCTGCCGCCATCGTTGACTGGTGCGGTCGTTAGTGGCCAGAAAGCTGTCTGGAAAGCCGCCGCGCACCCATAGCGGCCCAAGAGCGGCGGCGCTGACTTCCAGACCGTCGATCGGGCGCATCTCGAGATAGGCGATGCGGCCGGCGAGGCTTTCGCCCGACTGCTTCAGGAGATCGATCCATGCCGATCCCAAGAGCAAGAAGCGGCCGGCTTTTCGTCCAACGCGGCGGCCGCGGTCGATTAAGCCCCATCAACCGTCGATACGGGAATGGCCGTGAGTTACGATGATTCGCGAACTCTTATCACTATTGCAACATTGAATTGGGTAAGCTCCCCTCATCATAATTTACGGGGCGCCACAAGCGCCGCGCTCAACACTTGGAAAAGATTGTGTGGAGGTTCTCGTGTCCGAATCACCACTCGAAGGAGTGAAAATACTCAGCCTGGCGGAACAGTATCCTGGTCCGTATGCTACCTTGCTGCTTGCAGATCTAGGCGCAGATGTCATTCTGATCGAAAGGCCCGACGGAGGTGATCCGGCCCGAAAGCACAAAAGCCTTTTTTCCTCGTTGAGCCGCAACAAGCGAAGTGTCGTCCTTGATCTTAAGTCAGCAGCCGGTCAGGAATCCTTACTCGAGTTGAGTAAAACTGCAGGCGTTATTATCGAAGGCTATAGGCCGGACGTAATGAAAAAACTCGGATTGAGTTACGAGGAACTCAGTTCTGTAAATCGCCGTTTGATATATCTCTCATTGACTGGCTTCGGTCAGAATGGCCCTTACCGCAGGCGCCCAGCCCACGACCTCACCTGCCAAGGGTTGGCCGGGGTTCTAATTCAGCAGGGTCGAACCGGTCACCCGCAAGCACAGTTTCAATTGCCCCTTGCCGATCTCGCCTCGGGCACCCTGGCAGCACTGGGTGTGGTTTCGGCTCTACTGGCGCGGGAGCGAACCGGACTCGGCTGCTACATCGATCTGGCTATGACCGATAGTCTGGTGTCATGGATGACGCCGTATCTCTACGCGAGCCTAAACGGAAGACCAATGGCAGAGGTGTACACGGACGAACCCGCCAATGGGACGTTCGCTTGCGCAGATAACAAGCTCATTACGCTCAGCATCGTGCATGAAGATCACTACTGGCAGGCTTTGTGCCGGGCGACTGGTCTGGCGCAACTGGCCTCGGCAAGCCGTCAGGACCGCCTACAATACGCTTCTGACTATCGCGCTCAACTTGCTACCGCGATCGCCAAGGAAACGCGAAAGGCGTGGGCAGATCTTTTTAATACGATCGAGATTCCTTGGGGGGATGTGCTTCACCTGAATGAAGTCGCGAGAGATCCGCAATTGTGCACACGAGACCTATTTGTCCGGCTTAGCTCGGAGGACGGCGACGAATGGCACCTGAACCAACCGCTACAATTCGACTGCTACAAAACCGGAATTCGGCTTCCCGCGCCAAAGCTCGGCGAGCACACTCAGGAAATTTTGTCCCGCTGCGAATCCAGCAGGACCGGACGCGACCACCCGAATTGATCAGTCGCGGGACACTTCTCTCACTATCCCTGGGAGTGCCCGCAACTTGAGCAATTCCTGATAGTTCGGCCACAGGCATTTGATTCACGGTCGTCCATATCGCGGCGATCATGGGGGCGCCGCGCCGGCGCTTGACGCGTGCGCCGCGTTTGCCGTGTGAGCAGGGGACGAGCGCGAGTGGGTGGGTTCTGGGAGCACATCTCGACGAACAACCGCAGCTATGAATCGGCAAAGAAACCGGGACCAATGGAGGCACTCAAATGCAAAATACTTCTATAGGAACGAAAGCCCGCCCGCAGGAGGAGGATCACGTGCCCCCACTGAAGGGTATTCGCGTCTTGGCATTCACGCACTACGCGGCAGGACCAATCGCAGCGCAGTATCTTGGTTCGCTTGGGGCGGAAGTCGTCAAGATCGAGGCGCCGGCCGGCGATTATCAGCGTAAATGGATCAAGGAGCCGACGGCGGACCCAGACGCACCCAGCCCCTATTTCTTGGGCATGAATCGCAACCAGCGTTCACTGTCCATTGATCTGAAAACGCCTGAGGCACAAGCGGTCATTCGCGAGATGATCTCCCAGGCGGATGTCATTCTGGAAAATTTCCGACCCGGAGTCTTGGAGCGGATGGGTATAGGCAGTTCCGCCGTTCTCGCGGAGCACCCTGGAATAATCTATTGCTCGATAGCTGCTTATGGTCCTGCAGGCCCAAGCCGAAACAAGCCGGCGCTGGATCTGATTATCCAAGCCCTGTCGGGCATCGCCAGCCTGGGTGGGGCAGCCGATGGTCCGCCCGTTCCTGCCGGTGCCTACGTTGTTGATACCTACACAGCATCACAAGCAGTCATCGGCGTTCAGGCGGCATTGCGCCAGCGCGATCAGACAGGGCTTGGTCAGTGGGTGCGTGTGGATATGATGTCGTGCGCGCTTCACTTGCTGGCGTCGGAGTCTTGCTATGCGCTGAACGCACAGGAGCCGGCAAGTCGAGGGCGAAATGGCATTAGCCACAGTCACCAGCCAGCGCCTTACGGCATCTATTCCACCTTGGACGGGGCGATTGCTCTGGTGGCTTACTCCGCATCCCTCCCCGATCTTGCCGCCGCGTTGGGCCTCAGCAAGCAGATCATACCGCTGCTGGCGGGGAAGGGCCCTTGGACAAACCGGGACCAGATCGCCGGTATCCTGTCAGGTCGTCTGCGTCAGCTGACCAGCTATGATGCGCTTACGCGCCTTGCACCCACGGGTATCCTGCTGGCCCCTGTACGCAGTATCGATCAGGCGCTGGCCGATCCTGATGTGGCCAGCGAACTGGTCCGCGACGTCGAACACAGCTACGGCGGCCGCTATCGCGTCGCGCTGGAGCCGCTGAAGCTTTCAGGCTCTGCACTCGTTTTCAATCGTCCTGCCCCCGATCTCGGCGAGCATTCAGTGGAGGTTCTGCGCGAGACGGGGATCAATCAAGACCGCATCGATGCGATGATTGCTAGCGGCGCAGTTCGTGTGCCCGGCAGCCCGGAGAATCGGACATAGCGACTCGAACCGAGACGCAATATAGGACATTTGCGTCGCTGCTGATCTTGAATGCCAGCGAAGACGCCATCACGAAAGCCACAGGATTGCCCGTCGGCATACCACTGCCGAAGCCTGCTACGCCGATACAAATGTGTTCGCGCTGTCGAACGTCGCGGCATCATGCTCCAATTCCTGCGATCGCGATCCGCCGTTTCCGCTAAGACACGAACCACGACATTATTAAGATCCGCGGCCAAGAGGTCCTTGGGCGCTTCTTTTACTCGCGTGCTCGGGTGCGATCTTGCGTCCCTTTGCTCGTCCAAAGGGCGGGTCGCAGGGGGCACCCCAGCGCTCTGCTCAGACGACATGAGCGTTGGTCGGAAGAGGATACCAAGCGCAGGCACACGGTCGATCGCGCCAAACAGGTCGGGCGATTTCAGGTGGCGGATCATGGCAAGGCACAGGGGCAATACCGGTCACCTTCCTAACGCAGCGATTATGGGCAGTGTGTATTCCGCGACTTCCAGGTCCGAATAGGGCCTTGACGAAACAGCGGGTAGACTACCGTCCCCGAGTGGGAAGGAAGTACGTTTGAAGTCGCTAGTCGACGGCTCGGGTTTCGTCGCTGAAAAAATTGAGCAATGCGACATGTTTTCGCCAGCGGCAGACGGTGGATGCTGGCGACCCCGCGCCGACTTTCATTGGCCAGTCCGCGCGAAGAGAGGCTCGTATGGGCAGGAGCTTGCCGCAATCTGGCGACTTGGCTGGTAAGGGCTCATTTGGTCCGCGAAATTGCCTTTCGCCGATCTTATGAGATCCCGTTAGCCACGGGGCCGGACTGCGCTTCTGCCGAAAGCCTCTCAGCGGGAGAAGGACGGCGAAATTGGAATCCAGGCTTTATCCTTTGATGTCCAGCCGCGGGCCAACGCCCATGATGGCGGGCTCGGCCGAAAGCAGCTTCTTCGCCGTCGCCTTGACCTGGTCGAGATTCACTTGCTCGATTAGCGCGGGACGGCGCTGGATGTAGTCGATGCCGTGCTTGTCGAGCTGCAAACCGATGAGCGTGGCTGCAATCGAGCTGGAGGAATCCAGATTATTGATAGCATAGGCGCCGATGGAATATTTCTTGCTCGCCTCGAGCTCGGTCTCTGTCGGCCCTTTTTCCGCCAACTCCTTGATAACTTGACGTATTGCGCCTAGCGTCTCGGCGGCCCTGTCGGCGCGCGTCGACGTGGTCACGACAAGCGCGTCGGAATGCTGGTAGCCTTCCAGGTTGGACCCGATATCGTAGGCAAGGCCGCGCTTTTCGCGCACCTCCTGGAACAGACGTGAGGTAAATGGCAAGCCTCCGAGTATATCGTTTATCAGCTGCGCAGCATAGAATTCCGGGTCGTTGGGTCCGATGCCGGGAAAAGCCAGCTGAAGCGAAGTCTGCGGCAGGTCGTATGCGACCAACGTCCACTGGCCGAGCTTCGGGGCGATGTCGGGGACCGGGGCGAGCGCCTGCTTCTGAGGCAAATTGGCGAACAATTGGTCGAGCTTTTCACTCAGGGCCTTGGCATCAATGTCGCCGACGACCGCAACGTGTAGCCCGTCACGGGCGAACATGGCCGTGTGGAAGGCGCTTAGATCCGCCGGCGTTATACCGGCGAGGCTTTCCTTGGTGCCCTTACTCGGCCTCGAATAAGGATGCGTGCCGTAGATTCTGCGGCGCCATACAAGCTCAGCGATCGCATGAGGTTCGCGCTCCTTGGCGATGATGCTGGAAAGAATCTGGGCGCGGACGCGGTCGACCGGCTCCTGATCGAAGCGGGGCCTGTTGATCGCGATCCTGAGCAGGTCGAAGGCCGCATCCTTCCGTTCGGAAAGCATGCGCATCGAGCCATAGATGCCGTCGCGCCATGCGTTGAAGCCCATCTCGGCGCCGGCGCCATCGAGCTTCAGTTGGAAGGCATTGCTGTCGAGTTCGCCCGAGCCTTCGTCGAAGAGGCCGGCCATTAGATTGGCAAGCCCTAGCTTGCCCACCGGGTCCTGCGCGGTGCCGCCATCGAAGACAAAGCCGATGGTGATGATGGGTGCCGTATGGTCCTCTACCAGCCAGGCGTTGATGCCTTTTTGAGATTTCACCACCTGGAGGTTCATCGCAGCCGCTTGGGCGGTGAGCCCTGGCAGGATGAGGAAGACGACGGCGAGGAGCAGGATGGCCAGCAGGGTGGCGTGGCGTGCGGTCCTCCCATCTCCCACAAGGAGAGCAGGGGAGGCAGATGCAAAGGTGCCGCGGTGTTGGTGGTTCGTCATCACATCAATTCTCCGTCTTGGGAACGAGATAGCCGGTGGTCGAATGGCCAGGCACGAGATAGCGGGCTGCAACGGCTTTGACCTGATCGGCGGTGACCTTGCGGATGCGGTCCGGCCATTCCTCGACATCTTTCAGAGTGCCGCCGGTGGCAAGCGTGGATCCATATATGTTGGCGATGTAGGACTGCTGATCCTGGGCGAAGATCTCCGAGCGGTTTAAGCGGTCTTTAGCCATGTCCAACTCGTCATTGCCAACGCCATCCTTGGCGATCCGGGCGACTTCGGCACCCGCCGCGGCTTCCAGATCGGCGAGCTTTGCATCGCCGCGCGGCGAGACGGAGATCGCGAACTTCGTGGCATCAAGCGAGGCCCCCTGGAATCGGGCGCTGGCCCCGTTGGCGACGCCCTCTTTCACCACAAGCGCTTGATAGAGCCGGCTGCGGCTGCCGCCGCCGAGGATCTCGGCCAGCAGATCGAGCGCCTCAGCCTCGCCGGGCTCGGCCGTGCGATAGGACGGAACCACCCAATGTGTTGAGAAGCGAGGCACCGAAACGCGCGCGTCGGTCAGCGTCACTGTGCGCTTCGTGTTCTGCTGAGGCTCGACCGGCCGGACTCGCGGCAGCAGCTCCGGTCCACGCGGGACCTTGCCATAGGTCTTCTCGGCCAGCACCTTCACCGTTTCCGGCTCGACGTCGCCGGCTACCACCAGCACGGCGTTGTTGGGGCTATAATATTTGTTGTAGAAGGCGACGGCGTCGGTTCGGTTAAGCTGCGCAATCTCATGCATCCAGCCGATGACCGGGATGCGGTAGGGCTGGTTCTGCCAAAGTGTGGCATCGACCGCCTCGTCAAGTATAGCCCCCGGATTGGTCTCGATGCGCCAACGGCGTTCCTCCAGGACCACGTCGCGCTCGATCTTGACGACGTCGTCGGTGAGGATGAGGTTGCGCATACGGTCGGCCTCGAAGCCCATCATCTGCTCCAATGCCGACGGTGTTACTGTCTCGAAGAAGGCGGTAAAATCGCGATTGGTGAAGGCGTTAATTGATCCGCCGATCTCGGCTACGGCGCGGGTCAACTCGCCAGCGGCGTGATTGGCCGTAGCCTTGAACATCAGATGCTCGAAGAAATGCGCGATGCCGGACTTGCCGGGCGACTCGTCGGCGCTGCCGATCTTGTACCACACCATATGAGTGACGATCGGCGCATGATGATCGGGGATGACGACCACCTCCATTCCGTTGTAGAGCAGGAACGTCACCCTGCCGTCGTCGTTGGCAGCCAAAACCGGAGCGGTCGTCGCGAGAATCAACGCGGTCGCAATAAATGCCCTGCGCAGCCGGTGAAACGGAACTTTGGTCCACGGCTCCGATTGTGGCGGTGAGATGATCGGCAAGGTTCCAGGTAAGGTGATTTGTTCCTCATGTTGAAGGTGCTCGGTGTCCGTCTTTCCTTGTGGGAGAAGGTGGAGCAGCGGGCAGCGCCCACTCGGGTGAGCAATCGGATCCATGTTGCAAGGGCTTACTCGTGCGTCCTTCTCCCGAGCCGGGAGACCGGCGGCGGATTTTTTCGGTGATGTGACCATGCGACAGCTTCTCCTTGGCGGGCACGCGGTTTGGTTGCACGCACGTCCCGTGCCAAATGAGAACCGTTTCTGAGCAATGGATACGCGAATGTCGCGTATCCCACATTGTCGGATATCGGACGGCGCTGGATGCGAGCGCTTGCGGTTTGGGACGATACTTTGCTGGCGCGGAAGGGCATTGAGC
Organism: Mesorhizobium cantuariense; assembly: GCF_042647205.1. Classification (NCBI taxonomy): domain Bacteria; kingdom Pseudomonadati; phylum Pseudomonadota; class Alphaproteobacteria; order Hyphomicrobiales; family Phyllobacteriaceae; genus Mesorhizobium; species Mesorhizobium cantuariense. The sequence goes on from NZ_JBHRVD010000001.1 coordinate 112,502, forward strand.
GTGCGGCCACTCGTGGCTCTGCACAGGGATTATGACACTTTGCCGGTGGCCATTGGATAGGCTTTGGCCATTTTGAGGCGGGCCTGTTCGCTTTAGAATATCCAATTGACGCCGGCGCCGCTGTTATTTCGCTGGTTTTCCCTAGCGGCGACGATTGGCAATGGGCTGTCACAACTTTCGATACGGCGGTCGGGGCATTGACTGCGCAGGACGCCGATCTCGATCTCGACCTGTTAAGCCTGCTGGCATGCGTGGGCGTGTAATTGTATTCCAGCCGTCGCAGGATGCTTCCCGCCTCCAATGGCGGCAGAGCCTGATAAGGCGCGGGCGTGTGGGTCGACAGGTCCGGGTTGGTCGAGATCGACGCGATAGAGTGCATTCATCGGAATGGCCTCCTTCTCAATTGCGGAGGTTCTGGAAGAATCAGAAAATGAATCAATTCCTTGGCAGACAGCCGCTACCCTGCTTAACCGAAAGCAAGGCCAGTATCTCGCGTTCATCTGGACCTACAGCGCTCAACGGTCGCTCGCCGGCCGAACGCGACACGCAGCTCTTCTGCCGCGTCACCGCGCCCTCTGTCCATCAGATGGTGGCTCACCCTCGAGCGCGCTCGATTGATCCACCCTGGCCTCGCGCGGTATTGAACTGGCAGCAGGTCAAACCTCTCGTCGAACCCGACAGCCTACCCAGGTTACAACCCGCCGAAACCGTCAAATCCTCTGTGCAAAGGTACTGGCTGCGGGACTGGCGAGCATTGGCATTGTGGAAGGCATCATCATAGCTCACGGATTCCGAGGTTCCTGAATCTTCGGGGTGAGGCGGGACGTGCGGGAATTGGGTGCGTGGATTGATTCGAATTGAGGCTGTGCATCGCGGCTATCTTCCTCCTCCATTGCGAAACGTTCATATTGCTGAACCGGATAATATAGTTCGCAAGCGAAAGCAAAATCCAGGAGCAATTGTTGGAAAAAGGACTTCTTCGTCGGCGTAGGACCCTCCCGCTGGTAGAGGGACAATTGTAGAGTAGGCAGGAATGCGCCGTCGATGGTGGCCAACTGCAAATGTGAGCGGCCAACTCGCTTTTCTGATTTCTTCTGGTAGCCCATATCAACGTACTCCTAGTGTGCAATCATCGCACTCGTAGTGTACGAGCCTGACCCGAATCTGACGGATCGTTCGATTGTGATCCAGATCAAAGTTGATTTGGTCGCAATCCAAGCCCTCAGCGCTCTCGTGCTGCCTCTCCGATCAGGAGACGGCGGCCCGAGGTAAGAATGCTGTTCGAGCTTCCTACTGTGATCAGAGCCTAAATGCCGAAAAGGGCGCCGAGCCTTTCGGTGGCCGGAAGCAAGGGGTCGATCAAGCCAAGATCGTAGATCATCGTCGTTTCGAGATCCCCCTTGTGGTCGACGTAGTGCGATATGGCCTCATGCGATACTCCCTGGCCCGTCAACATCAGAGAGATCGCGATCCGCTTGAGGTCGTAGAGCTGGTGGTCGGGGACGCGGGAACAGGATTTTGATTTTAGGCCAGCGCAGACGTTGGGCCTGCACCATCCCAGCAACCCTGAGATGGATCGGCACCGCACGGTAGGTGTACTCGTAGAGCGAACGGGCAGCTTGATGCCTTTGACGTTGTGCTTGGGCCAGACAAGCTTCTCCAGATCGAAATGGCCGAATTCCGCCTTGGCCAGATCGCTGGGGCGGGCATGGTCAGAAACCGGATGCCCATGAAATTGCAGAGCTCCTGCATCTGGTCGTTGGCGGTTAACACCTGCCTCTTGACTGGAGCCATGTTCGGCTTGCAAGCGCCTCTAGGTGATCTATTTCAGGCGGCGCCTCAAACACGGGATAGAAGATGTGGGCCGCAATTTGCCGGATCTGCTCCGTGGAGTAATCCCGGCGGCGGCGCACCCATCTTCCGCGCGCGGATTGGACTGCAGGAGTTGCGCATGTCGACCAGCTGCATTCGGATGGTCCAGTTATAGAGCGCCAAAACGTGCCGCAACGCGCTGTTGAAGACATATGGCGAGGCAATTTGCTTTTGGAATTCCTCAAGAGGACTCGTCAGCTTCTCGAAAGCTGAGCCGAATAGCATGCGAACGCGAAAGGCTAGCCAACCTACCGCTAGCTAACCAACCTACCGCTATTTGAAGGGGTAATCACGAGTTCGCAAGCTCGATCCATTCGATCCAAATCTCGCGCCAGCCGTGCTAGGGCGATATGTGGACGGGCGACATTCCGGTCATGGCGAGGCCGGCGTAGCGGCAACGCCGCAGATTGCGTTCGCAGCCGGGATCGTGCTCTCGAGTTCGGTGCGCGGCTGTCAGCAAGGTATTACCGTGCGCATTAGCGGAATCGACCCCTGCGTCGGCAAAGTGCCGGAACGCTGCGATACTTAAGGGCACTACAAGTTCCAATTGTTTCTAGAGATATGCAATTGGGCGAATGAGGTATTTCAGATTGGAAAAGGGTCCTTTGGCCGAGCTGTTGGTCGAACAGTTCGAGAATATGCCGCCGCAGCTGCGGGTCGCTGCGCGTTTCGTGCTCGACCATCCTAAGGATGTCGCGCTGATGTCGATGCGCGAGCAGGCGAACCAGGCCGGCGTTTCGCATATCACCATGATGCGGCTGGCGCGATGGCTTGGCCTTGACGGCTACGAGGATATGCGCAGCCTTTACGCGCGGGCGCTGCGTGAGACAATCGCCGGTCAGCCGGCGCGACAGGGCGTCGAAAACGATGGCGCTCTGGGATGTTCGACTGTCGGGGTCATTGCCGACACGCTCGCGGCCCAGATTTCAAGCCTCGGTGAATACGGCAATGCCATGCAGTTCATCGCCGCCGCCGACCTGCTTGCAAGATCACGCAATCTGTTCGGCCTCGGCTCGCGCTCCGCTCATCCGGTCGCGAGCCACTTCGTTCACATGATGTCGTTTGTGGTTGGCGGTGACCGCAAGGTGACGCTTGTCAGCGAGATGGGCCGACAGGGTCTGGATGTCCTTCAGCACGCCGGACGTGGCGACGTGCTTCTGGCTGTAGGCATGTCGCCTTATGAACGTACGACGGTCGACGTGGCGCGCCAGTCGGCTCGGCAGGGGGTCGGCGTGGTGGCAATCACCGACAGCAGCGTGTCACCGCTGGCCCGGATCGCGCGGGAAACCATCATCGTTACGTCGAATTCGCAGTCGTTCTTCCGAAGCATGGCGCCGGCGTTCGCCGCCGTCGAGCTTCTGGCGGCACTGACGGCCGGGCGGTCCGAAACGGATGCCGCAGAGCGGGTAAAACAATCGGAAGAGCGGCTTGCCGCTTTCGGCATTTATTGGAAGCCTCGCCGATAGCATCTGGATCGAACGGGCATGGCGCCAGCCAGGCTGCCGGCAACAGTGATTTTCCGGAGGTCGTCCAGATGGTTCGTCCGACAACGCCTTCCAAGCTCCTAATCCAGCCGCAAAAGGGTAGACGCCTCGGCAAACGCCGCGCAAATAGCGCGGCTAATCCCGCCTTTCATATTCTGCGCAGATCATGCCGGTGGCAGCTGCGCGCTTCGAAAAAAGTCCAGACAATGAAATTAAGCCGCGAGGGTCCGCTTCGCCGGCGCCGGCTCAGGCATTTCCGGCTGTTTCGGTTTGCGGCCGACCCCCACCGTCTTGGCCAATGCCGAGCATGCCGCGGCGTAATTTGGCGCACGGCAGTCTCCTCGGAAGAACACTGCGCCTGGCAATGCTCATGTGAAACCTTAAGAGTGCTCGTCAGCTTCTCGAAAGCTAAGCCGGATAACATCAGAGCGCCAAGGCTAGTCAACCCAACCCCGTTCGGAGGGCAACATGGACCCATTTCGCAATCTCGATCTTCCCTTGGATCCAAATTTCGCAGCGTCCTACGCCATGACGCACCAGGAGCAAGCGTTCCAAGCTGGGCAAGGGGACTTTGAACTGCACCTAAACAAGGCTCCGCAAGCCGGTGCCGTAAATCCCCTCACTATGGAGCGCCATAATCCCTCTGGGGGGCTTAAGCCCTTTGGTCAAACGATTTCTATGCTCGATAGCGATCAGCGGGTCAAATATGCTAAGGAGCTACGTGACCGTGACGGCTATCCCAAAGTCCCACCGTCTTTGGTGAATCCCACATCGCCAGCAACGGATACCAAGCAAAATCTCGCGCCGTGGAGGACGCTGCCACCTGAGGCGTTGCCCAACAAAATGGGGCTCTGCGCCAGCAAGCCACACACATCGGATGCAACTTTTCACAGTTCAAACTCCTCCACCACGAGCGCCAGTACATCTTCTCCGGCGAGGCCGAGCACCTCCGTGTTCGAATACAGGACGGCCGAATTGAGCCAGGCGAATGAAAACGGCATCTGCGTTGGGCTGACTGCGGAGTGGCTACTCAATCGCAACAACAGCGCGTCAGCCCGAATGAATGCGCTAATACCTGGATCGGAAAGGCATGCCTCAGCGGCTGTGCGGCAGCAGCAGTATCAGGACCTCAAGGATGTATTGCGAAGCGAGGGTGCAGGATCTTCTCAGGCCGACCTTCAGGCACAAAACACCGTGTTGCAGGAGGCGGGATTGGCACCATCCGGAAAAGAGAAGAAACACAAATTCGGCGAGCCTTCGAGCTTCTCGCGCATGCTTGACAAAATCACCGAAGACGGATCGACCCATTTGCTGAGCCTGTATTTCGCCCAAGGTGGTGCACACACAATTGCGACCACGGCGTCGAATGGAATGACCACGCTCTTCGATCCTAATTATGGAGAATTTACTGTTGGATCACGCGAGATGGCTTCATTGTTCCAAAGCCTCACCAATCGTTACAGGAACCCAAACGGGCAGCATTTGTCGACAGTCACCACACAAAGGATGTACTGAGTCGGGCCGAACTTTTCGACGGCTGGATATCACCTTCGTCACTGTGCGGAACACGGCCCGATCGCCGCGATGTTCATCCGGCGTCAGCCTGTAATGGGTCGACAGATGGCGCTTTAGCGATTTGAATTTCTTCCCGTTCCTCAAGGGAGAAAATGTAGTCCGGTGTCACCGACTTCCTGATCCGCACAGCAGGCTTGAGGGTAACCGGCTCTTCTGCCGAGAGGCTTGCGGCCGTGCCCCTCAGGGCTGCGTGCACTTAGCCGATCAGGGCAGGGAGATCCCCCACCGGGACCGGATTGGTTGGAGACATACGCTGAGACGACATCGGCGGTGAGCTCGATGAGGTTGTCGATGTTTTTGTCGGCTTGTTCTGTCATGAAACTCTCCGGGCGGCTTAAAGAGCTATGACGGAAGATGGTGTCAGGGGATCGTGCGTCTCGGAGGGATGTGGAACTGAAGAAGCTGCTATCTGTCGTCATGGCATCGATAGTCGCGTTGGGAGAGAAGCTTTAGCCTGCTAAACACTTGAGGAGTAGTCACTTGCGTTTGGGCATTTCATTCACGGCGGGCGAGCCTGCTCAAGGACGAAGCAGGCAGCTCCTCCTTGAAATGTCCACCTAAAGCAAGCTCGCCTGCTCGGCCTGCCGGCGCAAATTCTGCCGCGGTCGCGGACCGATCTGCTGGATCACCAACCCGGCCGCCAGCGAGCCGAGATCGCCGCAGGCCTTGAGGTCGCGGCCTTGTGTGTAGCCGTGCAGGAAACCGGCGGCATAGAGGTCGCCGGCGCCTGTCGTGTCGACCAGTTCCTTGATCGCGGTCGCCTGGATGAGCACGGTCTCGTCGCCGCGCACGATGACCGAGCCTTTTTCCGAGCGGGTCACGGCGGCGATCCGGCAATCCTTGCGAATCTGCGCCAGCGCCTCGTCGAACGACGATGTCTGGTAGAGCGACTTGATCTCGTGGCTGTTGGCAAAGACGATGTCGACGGTGCCCGAGCGCATCAGGTCGAGGAACTCGTCGCGGTAGCGGTCGACGCAGAACGAATCCGAGAGTGTCATCGAAACCTCGCGGCCTGCCGCGTGCGCCAGCTTCGCCGTCTGCCGGATCGCTTCCTTGGCCCGCGGCGGGTCCCACAGATAACCCTCGAAATAGGTGACCTTGGCGCCGGAAGCCTTGTCGGCCTCGACATCCTCCGGCCCGAGTTCGATGGCGGCGCCGAGATAGGTGTTCATCGAGCGCTCGCCGTCGGGGGTGACGAAGATCATCGAGCGCGCCGTCGGCGGCTCGCCCTTGAGCGGCTTGGTGTCGAAGGCGACGCCCTGCGCATGGATGTCGTGCTCGTAGATTTGGCCCAGCGCATCGTTCGAAACCTTGCCGAAGAAGGCGACGCGGCCACCGAAGCTGGCGACGCCGGCCGCCGTGTTGCCGGCGCTGCCGCCGGACGCTTCGATGGCCGGGCCCATGCGGCTGTAGAGCAGTTCGGCGCGCTGGGTGTCGATGAGGTTCATCGCGCCCTTGATGATGCCGTTGGTCTCGAGGAATTCCTCGTCGCACTGGGCGATGATGTCGACAATGGCATTGCCGATGCAGAGCACGTCATAATCCGGCATCAATGTCTCCGCCAAAAAACCCAGCCGGCTTCTTGCCATGCCGGTCGGGCGCGGGTCTAGCGAGTTGGAATGGGTGCCGCATGCGCTTGATCCAGCGTCGGCCCTCAAGCTGCTGCAGGTCCTGCCTCACGCAGCAAGTCGTCGGCTCTGTCCGTCCTCTCCCAGGTGAACTCGGGCTCTTCACGGCCGAAGTGCCCGTACGTCGCGGTCTTGCGGTATATCGGGCGTAGGAGATCAAGCATCTTGATAATGCCTTTCGGTTGCAGATCGAATAACTCGGGAATAAGGCGCTCGATCCGCTTTTCATCGATCCTTGCGGTCCCGAAGGTGTTGACGTGAATAGACACCGGCGCGGCCACGCCGATGGCGTAGGCAAGCTGCACCTCACACACCTGCGCAAGTCCGCTAGCTACGATATTCTTCGCAACGTACCGCGCAGCATAGGCAGCTGACCGGTCAACCTTGGATGGGTCCTTGCCCGAAAAGGCGCCGCCGCCGTGGCGCCCCATCCCGCCGTAGGAATCGACGATGATCTTGCGTCCGGTGAGCCCGCAGTCGCCGCGCGGCCCACCAATCACGAACCGGCCCGTTGGATTGACCAGGAACCTGAGCCCCGTCGTATCCAGGTGGGGCGGCAAAACCGGCTTTATGATCTCCTCAATGACGCCTTCTCTTACTGTTTCTTGTGAGACCACCTCGTCATGCTGCGTCGACAGGACTATGGTATCCAGCGCCACCGGGCGCAAACCTTCATAGCGCACGGACACTTGAGATTTTACGTCCGGACGCAACCAGCTAAGCTGTCCCGTTTTCCGGACCTCTGCCTGCCTTTTCGTCAAATGGTGAGCGAGTTGGATCGGCAAAGGCATCAATGTATCGGTCTCGTTGCATGCGTACCCGAACATGAGGCCCTGATCCCCCGCCCCCTGCTCGAGATCCTGTCCTCGACCCTTGTCAACGCCCTGGCTAATGTCGGGCGACTGCTCGGTGAGAGCCAGAACGACGGCGCAACGCCGACCATCAAAGCCGATGGCATCGTCGTCGTATCCAATATCGAGTATCGTATCGCGGGCAACTTGGCTGTAATCGATCTGCGCACTGCTGGTGATCTCGCCAGCCAGAACGACCATTCCGGTCTTGACCAATGCTTCACAGGCCACGCGCGCCTTGGGGTCGTTACGCAGGATTGCATCGAGGATGGAATCCGAGATGTTGTCGGCCATCTTATCTGGATGTCCCGCGCCGACGGATTCGGAAGTGAACACGAATTGCCTGGTCATGGAATGCCCTCGCTTCTGGGTGCTGGAGTTGTATGGGAGTGCGCTGGATTCGGCCGTCTTATCGGTCGGTGATACCAGGGACATCGAAGGCAGCGCAGAAGTCGGCAACGTCTTTTCGCACCGAGGCATGAACATCTGGGTCGGCGGGCTCGCGGCAGATCAGGTCGATGAAAGCGGCGATCTGCACCATTTCTCCCTGGCGCATGCCCATGGACGTCACTGCTGGTGTGCCTAAGCGGATACCACTTGTGACCGCCGGGTCTCGCGGGTCGCCCGGCACCATATTGAAGTTCGTAATGATGCCCGCCTTTGCCAGTCGCTCGGCATAGGCTTTGCCTGACAATGGTCGATCCCGAAGATCAAGGATCAGCATGTGATTGTCGGTCCCGCCGGTGACCAGCTCATAACCTCGCTCCAGAAGCGCCTCGGCCAGAGCCTTGGCATTCTTGACGATCTGCTGACCGTAGACACGGAAAGCCGGGTGAGAGGCTTCCTCCAAAGCGACAGCTAGCCCGGCGATGATATTGATATGGGGCCCGCCTTGCAGGAGAGGGAACACCGCGCGATCTATGCGTTTGGCGAGATTGTGTTTGTTCTTCGGATGATGGAGCGCCTGATGGCGGTCTTCATTCCTTGACAAAATGAACCCACCGCGTGGACCGCGTATCGACTTGTGGGACGTGCTGCCGACGACGTCGCAATGGCCGACAGGATTCGGGTGGGCTCCGGCGACAATCAGGCCACTGATGTGTGCGATGTCGGCCGCCAGATAGGAGTTCACCTCCAAAGCGATCTCGGCCATTGCCGCGTAGTCAAAGACACGCGGATAAGCAGTTGCGCCGACCCAAATGAGTTTCGGCCGTTCCCGTTTGGCCGTGTCGCGCAAGCCGTCATAATCAATTTGCTGCGTGTTTTCGTGCAGGCCATAGGGGACGCGTTGATAATCACTGCCGGAGAAGTTGACCGACCAACCATGCGTGAGATGGCCTCCCTCGGGGAGGGGCAAGCCCATGACCTTATCCCCAGGGCTCAAAAGTGCTCGATAGATGGCCTGGTTGGCCGGCGAGCCGGAATAAGGCTGGACGTTAGCGTGCTCACAGCCGAATAGCGCCTTCAGGCGCTCGATAGCGAGGTTCTCCAGCTCATCGACGATCTCGTTTCCCGTGTAATAGCGCGCACCAGGGTACCCTTCAGCGTATTTGTTGGTGAAAATCGAGCCGGTCGCTTCCAGCACCGCCGAGGAGGCAAAGTTCTCCGATGCGATGAGTTTGAGCGTCGTACGCTCCTGCCGCACCTGTTTTTGAAGCAGTTCGTGAACGCGGGAATCAACCGCGGCCAGGGGAGACCGTCCGTAGGTGTCGAGCGGCGCGCTTGCACTGGCAGCGGAATTTTCCATGGCAGTTTCCCGTTCCAATTGGATTGATCCTTCTCACGGCTAGCAGGCGGTCTCCTTGGACCGCGCATCTCGTATCTCTTCGAGGCGTTGCAGGTCTCGTTTATGATAGCCATCGTCGTGGGGCAGGAGATCAATCAACAATTGAACCAGCCCGCCGTCCCTGCCTCCCGCTTTGAGATGGTACGAAGACCCCCGACGTTGTTCGTTGCAGCAAAGAAAGTCAGCCTTGGCGAGCCGCCGGACGTGTCGTCCAACAAGCTCGCGCCGCAACCCCAGAACTTTCGCTAGCTCGCAAACCGTTAGGCTCGCGTGTGCGCAAAGGCCAAGGATTCGAAGTCGATCAAGATGCGCTGCCGTCCTCAGGCGATTGACTAGTGTCATCATTGGTAAGCATCAAGCCACATCAAAAATTGCGGCACTGGTCCTGCTGACTTCGTCATTTGGCGTCTCCGAAGATGCTACAGCTTCCGAAACCAATAGCTTCTTGGACCAAGGTTTACACGTTGGGCCGCAACCAAGGTGGGGGCTTTTATTGACCTGCCTTCAAAACCGAGATGCATGCTGTTCGGCCCTCGGAGAGCATGCAGCACCATGATTTGATCCCCACTTCCATCATGCGACATGCGTACCATTCGCGGGGGGGTGGAGTTGCAAAGACTCTACGAATTTCTTTGAAGGATTTGTTGCAACGACTGCTGCCATACGTTCGTAGGCCTGAGGATCTGGTCGAGTTCGCGCTGGCCGAAGCGCACGGCTATAATCGCGGCGCGCGCGTGGCCGGCTCATGCAGACGGATCAATATTGCGGATGGTTTGCGTCCTGCGTCCCGCCACCGTGATCCGGCATGCTCGACCCTTCGCTCGGCACCAAGGCCGGCTACGAGAGCCGGCACCGCTATTTCGGAAACATCCAGTCACGTTTGCGAAGTGGCTGTTGGAATTGGTGATGCTTTGACGCATTGTCGCCGGAATTTAGCTGCGCCGCCGCCTCAATCTCCAACGAGACAGTCGGCGTTGCCTGAGACGGTTCGGTCCGGCACCGGCTCGTAAACCCCCAGCCCTCCAACTACGGGTCAGCGTCGGATCGAACCAACTCGGTTTCCCTGGAAATCGGGTGCGACGATCCCAAGACCTGAATGGCCGGCATCAGAAGCACGCTGAGGCCGGTTTTTTATTGGCTAATGCATATCCGCCAAAGACCGCAGTGGTTTTGGGACGACGACCATAAAGCAATAGTTTGGGTCGCGCCGGCCTGAACCGCAGGGGCGTTTTAGGCGGTGCCGGGCAAGAAAAGGTACCAGCAAGAGAAGGCGAACTCGCAACCGAGCGAGAGCTGCTCCCCTTGTCGCCTTTCGCGTTCAGACCTGTGAATCCTGCGCAGTACTCGCAAGCTCTGCTGATCCTGCCGGGCAGGGATGCTCGGACGCAGGATGCACCGCCCATAGGGCCAATCAATGTCGCCATCATTGGCTCTTGGAGTCGTCAGCTTCTCGAAAGTTAGACCTCCTAATAGGAGCCTTGGGCAACAATTGGAGGAAGGAAAGCATGTCAGATTTTGGCTTTCGTGGTTTGGTCTGACGGGCTCGATCCTGGCATGTTTCCAGAAGATCTGCGACGCCAGATCGCGTCGACGTGCGGCATGAGGCGATCGCTGCGAGTCCTGGCCGCTACTGCTAAGGTGAGCTTGGCCAGGATGTAGGCCGCGCCGTCCGGCCCCGGGCTGACCGCGACGGTCGACGGCCATGCTGCTGGTCTTCACACCTCATGCCACGTTTCATCTGGGCGATCACACTTATACGCCGAAGTTCTGAAACACCACGGCTGACCGAGATCAGCCCCAACACCATCGGAGATGGAATATGACGGGCATTGGCCGACCCGGAAGATCGCGCATGGGCAATGCTGGAACCGACAGCACATGGGCATCGAGCAGTTCACGCTCGCAATCAAATCTTGCCCCTGGGGAAGGCAGCCAATCGTTCGATTCCGTCGTAGAGCAAATGCGCTCTGGACCTCAAGATAGCGGCACATCCTTCGCTCGCGTTCCGCCCGGTGCCGATGATGTCCTTGGCGATGGGCCTTCCGGTCCCTCCGTTGGCGCGCATCGAAGCCCACATACAGCCACTACGAGGCGGGCTGTCACTGCGCGCCGCCGCGGTTATCCTTCAATGTCCGAGGCTGGAGCCAGCCAGCCGCCAACCTGGGATGTGGCAGTCCCCATTTCCTTGAGAGGCGAAGAAATCAACGCGGCAAAGCAACGAGTGGACGGCCTGCAGGAGGAACTGGAGGCTTGCCGCAATGCGGCCATGAAGGCCCGGAACCTGGAGGAGGCGCAAGAGCTGATCGATCGGGTGGTCAATGCAGGCTCAGCAGTTCTGGACTACTACGCGAGCCTGCCACAGGCTGTGGCGCGGAGCATTCTGTCCGACGATGAAGCGCGTCAAGTCCGCTCCACTGTGCTCGATGCGGCGGACCAATGCGACCAACTGGGCAGACCGACTATCTACGCCTTGGAACAGAGCAAGGAGCGTACGACCGCCCTGCTCAGGGGGCTCCAAGCCAGCGCTACCGGCGACCAGCTGAGCCGATCGGTTTCCAGTCTAGCGCAGCCCCATGTGCTCAGCATGGAGTGGTGGGAAAAGAAGACATGGCGCTGCGAACGGATGCGGTCCGTCTGCGCGGCCACTGTCAACTTACCAAGTGCAACTACCGAGATCCGACAGGTCGAACAGGCCGCCCTGCGGCTGCACACCGGCTGGCTAGTGAATAACAAGGTCACGCTGGTGCAATCGCGGATCTCTCTCGCGCAGGTCAAGATTGAGCCGCTGGCGAGCACGTTCGAACCAGCCGTGAGGGACATCCTCATGGATGAGAAGGGACGGGTGCGTCTGCTGGGAACCTTCGTCGGTGACGTTTTTCCGGCATTCCTCTCTACGTCCGACGCTGTTCTGAAGAGCAATGGGCGCCCACTCGACGCAGAGCACTGTGCCGTTCTGGAAGGCGTCATGGAGCGGCTTTCGGAATTTGCATTGGCGTTGCAAGACGACATCGTTGCCAAGCTAAGCGATGGCCGAACATGTGCCGACCTCCCATTGCAACTGTTGGGCCAGATCGTGGACGACGCTTGGATCACTGCGCACGAGGTTATGCACTTGCTGGCACTGCAGCCGAATACCTCAGCCGTCATTACACCGTGGGCTGACGCCGGCGCTGCGATACCGGCCGACGGCAAGGCTGCAGTGGCCGAAGGCTCTGCATCGCGCAGGAAGGGGAAAGGCAAGAGCAAGCAGGCCGCTGGCGCCGGCAGCTCGGCTACCGGGCGGCCGCAAGTCGCTGCCGGCGGCAGCGTCACGGCGCCAGCAACCAAGGTTCTCGTGCGCTCGGATCTAGGTACGAAGAAGCTCGTGAGCGCAAAGGAGGCGCATGCAAGTGCGTCGTCGGCGGCTGCACATTTGGCGATCTGGCAGACCCCGGCGTCGAGGGCGGCCCTGACGGGACGACTCACGCGGTTGGACGAACTTTTGCAGTTCGATCTGGCTAGTCAGCAACGGACCGTCTCGCGAGCGCGCCAGATGAAACCCGAGGACTCCGACCACGCCGTGGACACCGTGGTCGAGCGCCTGCAGACGCAGGCCACCGAGATGCAGGCCTGTCTGGCTGCGTTGGAGGAACCTCGTCGACGCGGCCTATTCACGCCTGCGCAAGTGGTCGAAGTGCACGACAAAACAGTCCAGCTCAAGGGGATGTTGTCCGAAGCGCGGGGACTGGCCAAGGCTTTGACCGAGGAAAAGGCCTCTACTTCGATCGAATGCATGAAGACCTACGCCTTTCCGTCACAAAAGTACCTTGAACACTTGCGGGAGGCCAACGAGTTGACGCCTGCCGATCGACCACGCGCGTTGAGGGACGAGCCAGGGACACTGTTCGAGATCAGGCTGCAGCCCAAGGCGCTGCGCAATGGTGCAATGCCGAGGCCGATGTGGGTGCACATCCATACACAGCAACCGGTATTTGCAGGGCAGTTGGCGATGCTGGATGACGCCGACTTCGCCGCTTGCCACGTCAAGTCCAATGAACAGCGCGGCCACAATCGGCAGTGGCAGGACGCCCGGGCTGCGATCGGTCACGAGAACGTCGTGATCCACCGCGGCAAGCTCACCCCTGCGTTCTGTAAGTCCTTGTTGACCACAGTGCCTGGCGGCCAGCCACACCACCCGCTTGCCGAGGCGGAGCACCGGTCGGTGCGGGCTGCTCGACGCTGGATATAGGTGGGGACCTCTCGCGGTGCCACCGGGATCGAGCTCGATCCGGTGATCGCACGCGTCGTCCGGCTGCGGCAGCCGCGCGCATCCTCACCGGCGACTTCGCCCGCACCAAGCTGCCGGCGAGTTTCGATCCCCATTGGTCCGCCCTTATACGATCGCGCGGTACGATGCGAGCGCGCCTATCGCTCGATGGGTTTGCGTCTTCATGACTACTGCATCGCGCTCGATCGATCTCTTGAAGCCGGGCGGGTTCGCAGTGTTCATGACGTATTCGACATCATGGACAAGATCGATAGCCGAGCGCGAGAGCGTATTGCGAGGTCGACCAATCTCGTCGTTGCCGTTCGACTGCCCGAAGATAGTTTCCGAGGCTGATGCCGGCATCGAGCCGGCAGCATTCCCGATAAGCGCGCCAGCATCAATCCGCAAGCTGTTCCGCTCCGCGATGCGCTGCGCGAGATGCTGAAGGCCCAGGAATTGGATGAGAACGTGCAGATCAAACAGCGCGTCGCCGCGCGGCAACGACTCTTACGTGCGGATCAGCTCACTGTCAGCTCGTTCGAGTATCTTTTCGAGCGCAACCCAACGCCCCAAGCTCACTTCCAAAGATTCATGCCAAAAAGGGAAACGAATTGCCATGTACAGTCGAATCAGTGGCTCATCTACAAGCGCCTGCGAAGCTAACGAAACAACGCCGTCTAACGACAGTGATAGCTTTGGGGAAACAATTGCAAGCATGGCGCCTGATCTCCATGCTAGTTCGTCTTCAGCGCCCGCACGGCCATACGCGCTCGTTTCCCAGCCTCCTATCGTCGAGATCGACAGGTCTTCATTCGGTAGGAAAGTGAGGGAATTTTACGGCGATGAAATCAAACAAATCGCGGACAATCCGCAAGAGTACACGGATTTCGTGTCCTCAAAAGCCGCGCGCACGGTAATGGTTGCAAGGCTCTGCGGTGGTACCCACGATGATACGGAAGAGGCGCGATACTTTAGTTATCAGCTAGGCAAAAAAAGCGTTGGGATCTTAAGAACAGAAGGCGGATTTAGCATCGAAGGAGAATCGTGGCGGGAACAGTTTCCTGGGAAAGATCGGATCACATCCGTCGTAGACCTTCGGGTTACTCATCCGCTAGCCGACAATGCAGGCGATATTTTGCTTGAACATCAACTTCGGCTCGACGGCAATCAGGCGCTGGTCATGTCACGACCTGCCGCGACGGAAAATGAAGCCCGCCTAGACCAAATGGGCTTTGTTCACGTGGGTGACAATCGGTGGATACTTGATCCTACACAGCATCCCGAAAAATGGGTGAAGAATAGTGACGGTGAATGGCAGCGGGCTGACAAACCTCCTCTATATCTGTCCAATGCCGAGGGCTATGATGCCGATAGCGAAGTAAGCATTGGGGCCAATTCCAGCGAAGCAAGCTTTGAGACAAACTCGTCCGATGATGACCCGTCTTGGTATTTCAAAAATCTCAATTTGAACCAGGATCGGTAATGAAAGAGAGCGAATCACCGGTGGTTGCTTTGTCCTTTTTGTGCGCTCGAGAGCACCCCCCCAGGACAGAGCACCCCCAGGACATTGGAGCAGAACGGCCCTTGTCCATACATCCGTCAAACACTGGCTCCGGCCGATCCGGATCGGCTTCAGCCGGCGCCGGGAGCGATCCTGCAAGCGATTGTGGTGTCGCAGGAAACGATCGCCTCCCGATTGGTCTGGCTACCGTCGATGTCGATGCGGTCCGGTCGGCCACGACGCTCCAGCGCTGCTCGCCGAAATAGAATTCGCCGGTATCGCCGACATTGTCGATGGCGCGATAGAGATACATCCGCTGGCCACGGACCTTGGTGGAGATCTCGTCGACATGCCATTTGCCGGTCACGCTGCGCTTGCTGCGGTGGAAGCGCTCCAGCAATAGCGGCGCGAAACGAGCGGTCAAGCGGTGGATGGTCTTGTGATGTGATCGGCCTTGCCGCTCACGAGTAACAAAACGTTGCAACGTATCCCTGTCGACGACCAAATCGACCAGCTTGCGCGTCTCTTCGGACTTCACAAGGCTTACAAAGTCTGAAGGCGGCATGGCGATCTGCGAATTGTCGGCTACCCGGATCGTCGCGACAGGCCCCCGTAGGAGGTGGTCAGCTCGTCGAAAGCTAGCGCTGCTAAGACATGGATGTTTGACCATCGCAAGGTCTTCGAAGCGGCAATTCTATCCCATCTGACGCGGCAGTTCTATCTCATCAAGGAGAGTGGCATGGAATCCAATCACGATCCATTCAATACCAACGCTTGGATGCACCAGTACGCTGCCTTGCAAGAGCAGCAGCGGGCGAGGCAAAAGTTGGACAATAAGCCTGCTGGCCAAGCGAGCTTTGAGCGGCAATTGAGCGACTTGCAGCTCAGTTCCCCTGACGAGAGCTCCGGGGATGCTGGTTCGCCCGACACTCGATCCGCAGTGGCGCATGGAAGTATCCAGCGCACTAACGTCGGCGGTTCGATGCGGATGCCGCCGCATTCCAGCCTACTGGACAATTCGGTCAGCAGTACACGGTACAGCGTCGATATTCCTCGCGTTCACCTTGGCTCGGCTGCGAAGGCCTCGCAGTCTGACTTGCGTGACAGGCCATTCAGTAGCACGCGCTACACAGCACCATCGGAAGCGCGGCTTGCGGCGCGGACGAAGGATAGCAAGAGCCGTGGACTGTTTTCTCGTATTAAATCAGGGCTCGGCAAAGCCTTCGGGGGCAGTCGTCACGAAAAGTCGTCCGGCGACTCACTGTCGTACGTGATCCATTCAGAGCCTCGCATGGATTTTGCCAAGCGGAGCCGCCAGTCCGATGCGGACCTGAGCCTCATTGAAGAATTCAAGGTGGCGTTGGTCGGCGAGAACCGCAAGCCTAAAACCATTGATAACTACGTGACCGCTCTCAGAATGTTTAGCGAATTCCTTCAACCCGAAGGCGTGACACTGGAAAAGCTACTTGGCGACGCTGATCTGCTGAAAGCCAAAAAGGATGACTTTGCGAAAGTGGCGAGCGCCAATAGCAGGAATCATTTGGGTGGAGCATTGGACGTGCTCCAGCGTTTCCGGGCCGGAAATCCCATATCCGCCCCCGCGTGGGTGGACACGCAAGACCAACCGATGCATCCCCAGGACAAGCGGATGATCCGACAGTTCGAGGAAGCAGTCAAAGCCTACAATGGCGGCAGCGGTCGAAGGGCCGGAAGGGTTCCCGCGCCTACCATCAAGAGCAATGTGCAGGCTCTTAGGGCGTTTGCTCGTTGGCTCCTAAAAGAGAACAAGGGTCCACTGACTACTCGGGCTTTTAACGAGCCAAAGTCACTAGCCCTCGACATCGAGGAGTACACCGCAACTGGTGGGGACCATCGTGACCGGCTCGACGCGGCACTGTCTCACCTCCGGAGGCTCGGAGCTGAGGGGCTCCAAGCAGTCGGTGCCGGACCCCGCCTGATGGGGCGCGAAATATTGCACCCTTATCCGGAGGACGCCCCCACCATCGATGGCCTACAAGACGAAGCCTGGGCCAATCTGGGACCCGACGCGACTCGCGCAAAGAAGGCCCCCGCCTCAACCATGGCTTCCAAGCTACGTTCGTTTAGCGATTGGCTCCAAAGGGAGAGCAGGGGTAGTATAATGAGCCGAATCAGCGGCAATTCTCGGCAGAAAGCGTCGCTGGACGCGGATTACAAGAACTACGTTAAAACAACAAATCGGACCGCATCGTTCGATAAGCTTAGAAAATACTTAGGAAATGCCTATACTGACGACGTCAGCATCATTGATGGCCTGGTCAGCGACGATCTGAGCAAGCTCGGATCCGACCCGGCGTCCCAAAATAGAAAAAAAACTATCCAGAATACTGCTTCGTACCAACGTAGCTTTAGTGATTGGCTCCAAAGTACGGGTAGGGAGAGCATAGTAAGCCGAATCAACGGCACTGAACGGCAGCGACGGTCGTTGAACGCAGATTATCGGGACTTCACCAAAGCCACAGGAAGAACTGGCTTGAACCTCAAGAAGCTTGGGCAGTACCTACGAGTCGTCGAGGCAAACAGAGCGCTGGGTGTGGCCTTCCCTGAGCAGCCGAGTCGGGAACCTCGGCTTGCAGGGTCGAGCCCATCGTGGTCGCCGCACGTCCCGTCCGGCTTTGACCCAAGTGAGTGGCCAACGCCGGGAGGCCCGCAGGCCGGACGGCACGAAACGGCTGTGTCGAGCTCGACCTGGTCGCCGCGGTTGCCGTCAGACTTTGATCTAAATGAGTGGCCGACGCCGGAAGGCCCGCAGGCCGGACGGCACGAAACGGCTGTGTCGAGCTCGACCTGGTCGCCGCGAGTGCCGTCAGACTTTGACCTAAATGAGTGGCCGACGCCGGAAGGCCCGCAGGCCGGACGGCACGAAACGGCTGTGTCGAGCTCGACCTGGTCGCCGCGGATGCCGTCAGACTTTGACCTAAATGAGTGGCCGGCGCCGGAAGGCCCGCAGGCCGGACGAGACGAAACGGCTGTGTCGAGCTCGACCTGGTCGCCGCGGATGCCGTCAGACTTTGACCTAAATGAGTGGCCGACGCCGGAAGGCCCGCAGGCCGGACGAGACGAAACGGCTGTGTCGAGCTCGACCTGGTCGCCGCGGGTGCCGTCAGACTTTGACCTAAATGAGTGGCCGACGCCGGAAGGCCCGCAGGCCGGACGACACGAAACGGCTGTGTCGAGCTCGACCCGGTCGCCGCGAGTGCCGCCCGACTCTGAGGCGAGTATGCGGCCAACCCCGGAGGGCGCGCCAGCTCGGTCGTCAGAGATCTACCGCGGCCTCCATTCTTTCGTTGATCTGCCGTCCACACCGCAGGAGACGCGTGACGACGCTCAGTCAGCGCAGGTGCCTGGTCCGGCCGCCAGTCCGCCGTTCTTCATCGGGCCATCAGGCGAGCCTCTGGAGCTCGAGGATATCGGATATCTCGTCGGCGAGGATTGGCAGCATGGCTCGCAGCCGGTTCCGGACTTCCTGCTCGATGTACTGGACAACAAGATGCTGTTGCCGAGTCCGCGCATGGTTCCGCGGCCTGTCTCTATCAACGGTGAGACCTACTCTATCACGTTGGGGCCGCGAGGGCGCCGCGATGCTCAATTTATCCATCATCCTCGCCCATCCTCGGTTCCAGATGCTCAGATCGGTGCTTCGGCTACGAGTGCCTCTTCCCACGACCGCGGACGGGTGCTCGGAGCCAGAGAATGGCTCGGCGACGATCATATTCAGCGGGATTACGAGTTCGTGGCGCAGGAGTTGCGTGGGACTAATCCGGATCTCGCCGCCCGGACGCGGTTCGTGGATCCTCTGATAGCCTTTCAGCTTAACCACGGCGCCGATAGCGACGCGCTACGCGCATTCCATCGCATTGTCCATGATCGGAATGGTAACGATACAGCCGACTTCCTGTTCCTGCCAGTGAACAATGCCAGTGCTATTCGCGAAGGCGACCATTGGTCGCTGCTGCTGGTTGATCGCCGCAATCAGGAAAGGCCGGTCGCCTATCACTACGACTCCCTCCGGGGACACAATGATGAACCTGCAGCACGGCTCGCAGCACGGCTGGGCGCCGACCTACAAGACGCCAGCATGGCTCAGCAGAAAAACGGTTATGATTGCGGCGTCTTTGCAGTGGATGGCACACGGGCGCTGGTTAGGCGATTGGCGGGAAGACGGCAAGCAGACCTGCGGAACCTCGACAACCTCGTCGCAGATCGGCGGGCACTGCAAAACCGTCTCAGGGGCTGATTGCGATACGGCTGAGGGGCGCGGCCAACAACCCGGCGCGGTCCCCTCTCGGCCTTCTCTCATAGAGCCTGGCAGAGCGCTTCTCGCCGACGAGGAGCGTAATCAGCGCCCTCGCAGGGTCTTGTTGCAACGGCTGAAGAGGGGCGCAGAGAGGCACTGATGCGAGGTCTATCAGTAGGCAGGATTCGAACTGCTCGGCGATCGAAGCGTTCGGACTGTAGCTGTGCCTCGCCTGTCGTTTGCGCATCATGTGGATCATCTCGATGCCGGATAAAATGGTTGTGGCGGTGGCCGCCGATTTGAAGCCGAGCATCGGCCGGGCGCGGCGCTTGGAGTGCCGATGTCCTGCTCGATCCTTCAAATACTGGCTCCGGCGGATCCAGATCGGCTCCAGGAGCGATCCTGCAAGCGATTTGTGGTCTTGCAGGAAACGATCCCGTCTCGATTGCTCTGGCTACCGTCGATGACGACGCAATCCGGTTGGCCATGAGGCTCCAGCGCCTTTCTGAAGAAGCGTTTGGCCGACGGCAGGTCGCGCTGTTGCGCTGAAATGCATTCGACGCTGTCATGCCATTGGCGGTCACGCTCCGCTAATCCCAGATCATTCCAACTCGACGCATCATCGTAAGCGGTGCGCCAAGGCACCTCCCAAAATCGTCTTGTGATGCGTCTATGGTAGGTCGCTCGTTGGCCGGCGCGCCGGCGCCGATCACTGATGGTAGTGGGTGACGTAGTGGAGTTCGCGGAGGGCTGGGATGACGAGGGCGATGTCTTTGTAGGCCTCGTGCTCGATGAAATGCGCGGTCTCGGGCCCCGGTCGGGGCTTGCCAAGGGCGGGCCTGCCCTTTTTGTCGATGCAGTAGATCAGGATCGGCAGCAGCAGGCCGTGGTTGGGGTTGTCGAGGTCGAGCAGCCGTTTCCAGCGTTTGATGTTGAGATTCATGGCCGCGTAGAACCCTTGGCACCACGGCCGGGGGTCGATGCCGCCGCTGGGCTTGGTGGCGAATCGGGGCGCATAATCCTGCGGTCTGTCGAACAGCGTCTCGTTGAGCCGGTTGTGGATCCTGGCGAGGCTGGCAAACACGGCATGATCGGTTGCAGAGCCTTTGGCCAAGACGTCGCGCGGCAACCCCATGAGCGGGCACATCCAGTCTTGCGGGTCCGCGAACCGCGGCCCGGTGACCGCCGCCGTTACGAAGCCATCCAGCGCCGACATGGTCCGCACCAACGGGCGGCGGGCGGTCTTGGCGGCCATCCAGGCTTCGAGCGCCTCGTCCGACAGCGCCATGTCATCGATCGCGCTCATGCCGCCAAGGAGAGCGGCATCTCTTCGCGGCGCCCCCAGTTCCATATGTGGACGGCTCCCACTTGCAAGTGTTTTTTACAGATATTTTTGATCGGATCGCTTGCTTCCATATGTGCGGCCTTTGTGTGTGGTCGCACATGACCACTGGCCAAGATGGTTTCCGCAACGCATGTTCCTAACACGGCAACGACCTTGAAAGGCCAATGAACTGACGGAGTATCACGCGTCTTGGATCGATCGATCGCACCATCTGCTTTTCTCTTGCAAGTTCACAGCATCAGCTCAACACAGTAGCATTCTATTCTGCTCACCGTGATGACCAATTCCTATGTTGCTTGCGTTTGCTCCTCTGTCCGCCGATACGCCTCGCCGCTCACCATGAGCTTCCACGCAATACGGGCGATCTTGTTGGCGAGCGCCACCGCAACCAGCTTTGGTTTCTTCCGTTGCAGGAGTTCGATCAGCCATCGGGAAGCATGTCTGCTTCGACCTGCTCTGACATGCTGAAGAAGGGCAGTTGCGCCAACCACCAATATGCTCCTCAGCATTTCGTCGCCAGCACGTGTGATCACCCCCAGTCTGACCTTGCCTGCGGTCGAATGGTCTTTGGGCGTGAGGCCTATCCAAGCGGCAAAATCGCGACCCGACTTGAACGTTCGGGGATCTGGGGTCTTCATCATCAAAAGCGATGCGCCGACCGGCCCGACACCCGGAATTTCGGCCAGGCGCCTGCTGCATTCATTGGAGCGGTGCAACGTGGTCAGTTTTTCCTCGACGGCTTTCGTTTCAGCCAGCAAATCTCGATATTCAACGCCATGCATGGCAAAAAGCTCGCGGGCCAATTCAGGCAGGGATTGATCCGCCGCAATCCGCTCCAGCAACGGTTCGATTCGGCACATGCCCTTGGCCGCGACGATGCCGAACTCCATGGCAAACCCGCGTATGGCATTGGCGAGCTGCGTTCGATTGCGAATGAGTCTCTCTCGCACACCGACCAGCATTAACGCCGCCTGCTGGTCCGCGGTCTTCACCGGCACGAAGCGCATCGTCGGTCGGCTCATCGCCTCACACAAAGCTTCCGCGTCCGCCGCGTCGTTCTTGCCGCGTTTCACATAAGGTTTCGCCAACTGAGGCGCTATCAATTTCACCTCATGACCGAACGAACTTAACAGCCTCGCCCAATGATGAGAGCCTCCACAGGCTTCGAGTGCGATAGTAGTCGGCGGCGTTTTCTCGAAGAATTTCACCATCTCCCTACGCGAAAGCTTCTTGCGAAGGACTGGTTGCTCGCCTGCGTTCACGCCATGCAATTGGAAAACGCTCTTTGACGTATCCATGCCAATTCTGATAATCTCTTCCACGGACGGTCTCCCTCGATTGAGCTTTCAACGAACTCATTCTGGCACATTGCGATGCCGTTGGGAGCCGTCCACCCCAACACGGCATCAGCTCGTCCCAGCGCGAGGCTGGCCAGTCGTTCTGGATGCGCTCGGCGACATCGGCCATGTAGGCTTCGGCATCAACCCCGCAGAGCTTGCAGGTCTCGATGATGCTGAGCACGACCGCGGACCGCTCTGCCGCGGCGAGGCTGCCCGAGAAAAGCCAATTGCGCCTGCCGACCGTAAATCCACGAATCGCCCGCTCCGCGATCAGGTTGTCGGGCTCGAGCTGGCCATCGTGGAGGAAGCGGTTGAACGCGCGCCATCGCCTGGTGCCATAGGCGAAGGCCTTCGCGATATCGGCATGGCGCGACAAACCGTTGCCCTGGCGCATGAGCTGTCGTCGCAGCGCCCGGACCAGTGGTCGGGTCCGGCTTCGTCGTGCGGCCAATCGCTCGGCGGGTGGGAGCCCCCGTATCTCTTCCTCGATCCGGTAGATCGCCTGGATACCGGCCATCGCCGTCGTGCTGAGTTCGGTCGGCTGGCTGTCGTGAACGTCGATTATCTTGCGACGCAGATGGGCCAGACAGGCAGCTTCTCGAATGGCGCCGCCCTTGTAGATCTGGTTATAGCCGCTGAAACCGTCGGCCTGGAGCGTGCCGGCAAATCCCGCGAGCTCGGTCATCACGCTCTCGCCGGCGCGTCCCATGGTGGCGCGATACCAGGCGATCGGCGGCTCCTGCGAGCCTGAGTTGCGGTCGTCGGCGACGTAAACCCAGAGCGCGCCCTTGTGCGTCTTGCCGGTGCCGGGCGCCAGGATCGGAAGCCGCGTGTCGTCGGTGTGGATCTTGGTGCGGGTACGGCCGATCTCGCGGATGCGATTGTAGATCGGATCGAGCAAGGTGGCGGCGTAGCCGGCGCTGCGCGCAAGGGTGGATCGCTCGATATCGACGCCCTTGGCGGCCATCATCTGTGCCTGACGGTAGAAGGGTAGATGATAACCCCACTTCGCCATCATGATATGGGCGAGCGCGGCATAGCTGAGCTTGCCGCGTGCAATGGCCTTGGCTGGTGCCGGCGCCTGGATGATTTTATCGCAGGTCCGGCAGCTGTACTTGGGTCGAATGGTCTCCATCACCTGCCAGGCCTGGGCGACCAGATCGAGCATCTCCTCGCTATCTTCGCCCATGGCGCGCAGATCGCCGCCGCAGCCCGGGCAGCATGCGCAAGAGGGTTCGCGAACGATCCTCTTTCGCGGCAGGTTGGGGTTGAGCTTGCGCACCGGCAACACCCGGACCTTGTCGGTGTCGGCGACGATGGGCAGCTCGATATCGGGCAGGCCGACGGCGAAATCTGTCTCGAGATCTTCGAGTTCGAGCAGCATCTGGCCCAGCTTCTCGGACGAGCGGCCGAAGGCCTTGCGATTGAAGCGAGCGATCTGCAGCTGCAGGCGCTGGATGCGAAGTGCGGCCTCGGCGCGCTCCCTTCGCAGTTGCTCATCCCGCTCAGCGATGGTGATGTCACGGGCAGAAACGGCCGCCTCCAGAAGGGCGATCCGGGCGAGGAAATCAGCGATTGAGGGGGTCTGTTCCGACACCCAAATTAAATACGAAAGAGCTCCGTTACGGAAGCAGAATCGACACAAAATCAATGAGAAACGTCAAAATCAGCCAGCCAGACGCGGTCGATAAATCTTGCTCGGCCGGCGCCAATCGATCCCGTCCAAAAGCAGCGAAAGCTGCGCCTTGGTGAGTGACACGGTGACCTGATCCTTGGTGGTTGGCCAAGCGAAACAACCATCGGTGAGCCTTTTGTAACTCACTTGGAAATGCAGGCGGTTCATCGTCCCCGTCGCAGTTTGTGACAGTGACTCACCCCTTTCATCCGTATTCCGGGCAGCGAGGTGCCTGCGTTGGGAAGCGCGGTAACCGAGGGGGCAAGCTATTGCTGCTGCGCTTTGACGATGGCCGGATTTGCACTGTTCCGCCGCAATGGACCGATGCAGCAGGCCCCAGCCTTGAGGTTATCGCGGGAAACGGGCGCGCACTGTGCAGCCTCACCGACCTACTGGAACTCAGCGGTCTCGTAGAGCGCCTCATATCGCAAGGGAGATGCGCAACGCCGCAAGATTGTAAGGGAAATTTTGCCGATGTTGCAAGGAAAATAACGCCGCAAAACCCATGGGAACTTCGCTGAATGTGCCGTATTAGCAGAGATTATACTCGATTTGTTGACAGATATCCGCTTGACGGTTTAGCCATACGCGACATATTTATAATTACGTCAATTGAGTCGGCATCGGGGGCGGCGCAGGTGTCGGACAGCGTCAAACACAGGCAATCGAAAGGCAGCGCTTTGGCCGAGGATGGCACGCTCAATCCAGCCCCGGAAAAAATCGGCGATCAGAAGTTCCGGGAGGACGGCTTCTTCGATCCGCGCGACATCGTGCAGGTGAAGTACGAGATGCTGCGGCGCGTATCGGTCGACAAAATGTCGGTAACGGAGGTGTCCGACGAATATGGCGTCTCCCGGCCGACCTTCTACCAGGCCAAAGCCGACTTCGAGGACGCGGGTCTGGCCGGCCTAGTACCGAGGAAGCGCGGCCCGCACGGCCCGCACAAGATCCAGAGCGAAGTGCTGGCCTTCCTCAGGGCCCAGGTGGTTCCGGGCGAGCCCATTCGGGCACGCGAACTGACGAACCGGCTCCGGACAGAGTTCGGACTCGATGTCCACCCCAGAACAATCGAGCGTGCGCTCGGCGAAAAAAAAACGGTGTAACCATCAGTGGCGGTGCGCAATTGCATTGCGCGATGCAGTCCCGCGCCACGGAGCGATACGAAATACTGCGCGCCGCCGCGCTTGGCGCCGCGCTCCCTCTGGAGGCACGCAGCGGTCTTACCATCCTTCTGCATCGCGGCATGTGGGCCTGGGTTAGCGCGATCTTGCGTATGCCGGGCTGGTCCCCACCCGCGGCTTTGCCGCCAGTCGCCAGGCTGCCGATCGCAGACGAAACGTCCGAGCGACGCACAATCATCCACTTGCTCGCCACCATCGTGATGGCGGCCCCTGAACGGAGAACAGCATGAACGAAAAGCTCAAGGTCCAATCGCATCATCTCGAGCGTGGCGCCTACCTCTACATCCGACAGTCATCGATGCGACAGGTCATGGAGAACGTCGAAAGCACCAAGCGTCAATACGATCTTCGTGGTCGCGCGATCGGGCTTGGATGGCGCGACGACCAGATCACCGTCATCGACAGCGACCAGGGCGAATCCGGCGCTTCAGCGGCGTGGCGCGCAGGCTTCCAGCACTTGGTGTCCGATGTCGGCATGGGGCGCGCGGGGATCGTCATGGGGCTGGAAGTATCCCGCCTCGCCAGAAACAACGCGGACTGGCATCGGCTGCTGGAGATCTGCGCTTTGGCCGACACACTCATCCTCGACGAAGATGGCGTGTACGACCCGGCCAACTTCAATGACCGGCTTCTGCTGGGCCTCAAGGGCACGATGAGCGAGGCCGAGTTGCACGTTATCAAAGCCCGGTTGCGTGGTGGCATTCTCAACAAAGCACGCCGCGGTGAATATCGTTGCCCCCTTCCGACCGGCTTCATCTATAATGAGGTTGGCGATGTGGTCCTCGATCCAGACGCTCAGATCCGGGAGATGATCACCCACTTCTTCGAGACGTTCTCGCGGGTCGGGTCGGCTACGCAGACCGTCAAGGCGTTTGCCAGCGAAGGTCTGCTCTTCCCATCCCGGTTCCGCAACAGCAAGCGGGTGGTCTTCCAACCCCTGACCACATCGACAGCCTTACGCACGCTGCACAATCCTCGCTTCGCGGGCGTCTATGCCTATGGCCAGCGTCTTTACCGCAGGACCGTCGACGGAAAGAAACAGGTCCGTAAACGTGAGCCCAATGAATGGCTCGCATGCATCCCGGACGCCCATCCCGGCTATATCAGTTGGGAGCAGTTCCAGCACAACCTGAAGGCGCTCGAGGCCAATGGCCAAGGCTACCAGACCGCGCGGGTCTCGCCACCGCGCGAAGGCGCGGCTTTGTTGCAGGGGCGCGTCATATGCGGGCGGTGTGGCTGCCACATGAGGGCCCGTTACGTCACCCGGCGCGGTCAGGTGGACACTTGGTACGTCTGCAGCCGCGCCTACGTCTCTCGGGGTGAGCCTCACTGCCAGTCGATCGCAGGCTGGCCCGTCGACGCGGCGATCGGTGAACTGATCGCCGCGGAAATGACGCCCGCCGCCGTGGAATTAGCTCTGGAGATCCGAAAAGAGATCGAAGCGCGCTATGACGAAGCGGACAAACTCCGGCTCCGCGCCGTCGAACGCGCCCAAATCGATGCCGATCTTGCACAGCGGCGGTTTATGCTGGTCGATCCGAACAACCGCCTGGTTGCCGACACCCTTGAACGCGAATGGAACGACAAACTGCGCATGCTGGCTGATCTACGAGAAGAAAGAGCGCGCGCTCTACGCGAAGACCGAGCGACACTCGACGATGCAATCCGTGATCGATTGATCGCCATGACGGCCGACTTCAAAACGGTCTGGTGCGACCCCACCTTGCCGAACCGAGAACGCAAGCGACTCCTTGCCTATCTTGTCGAAGACGTCACATTGCTCAAGTTCCAGGCCGAGGGAGAGACCCGGATCCACATCCGCTTCAGAGGCGGAAGGACCGAAACATTGACCACTCAGAACCCGAAATCCTCCGCACAGCAGGTAAGGACCCGGCCCGAGGTGGTCGAATTGGTCGACAAGCTTCTCGACGATCATATCTGCGCTGAAATCGCTGACATCCTGAATGCAAGGGGAATCCGTCCCGGCGGCTCAGCGCGGCGCGGCAAGGCTGACGCCCAGTTCACCGACTTGCGCGTCATCTATCTTGTCAAGCAATATGGTCTGCGCTCGCGCTACGACCGGCTGCGCGAGCGGGGAATGCTGACAAAAGCAGAAGCCTGCGCAAAACTCGGGATCACCGAATGTACCCTGGTCAGATGGGCGAAATACGACATCGTGAAAAGACATGCCTACAACGGCTATATCGGCCTCTATGAGCTGCCAGGACCGCACGTCCCAGCCAAGCAGTGCAGCCGATGGAACCAGCTCGCCCATCGGGCAGAAGCCATCCGCCGACTCAACTCCTCAAAATGCTCCGATCTCAAGGAAAGGGCTGTAGTATGAAGCCAGTTAGTTTGTAAAAAGGCAAAATCCCTGGTCGTCATGCGCCAGAATCTTGACGATATGACCCTTGCGTCCACGGAAGCAGAAGATCGCGCCCGTGTGCGGGTCGAGCGCGAGCACCTGCTGCACCATGCGTGCCAGGCTGTTGATCCCGCGGCGCATATCGGTCGCGCCGCAGCACAGGTAAATCCGGTCGGTCGGCACCACCGTGATCACTTGGTCAACTCCGTCAGGACGATACGCAGCGCTGTCGGATCGACGATCCCGTCGATCCGCAATCGCGCGCCGCTCGGAAAAGCCACGACGATCCTGCCGGCCGGGTCCGGGCAATCGGCGACGGGGCGTTCAACCTCGGGCAGATCGCTCACGTCGATGCGCGCGAAGGTCGCCATCGCCTGATCGGCATCAGGCTCGCCGCCGGCCATCTGCTTGCGCCAGGCATAGAGCTGTGATGGGGCTACGCCGAACGCTTGCGCGACCTCGGTCACCGACGACCCCGCCGCGCTCGCCAGGTCGACCAACGCGCGCTTCTCAGTGCAGCTCCACAGCCTTCGTTGCCGCGCGCGCCCGGGCGTCGTTGCACAATCTTCGGCCGCCGCCGCACCGCTTAACTCGGCGACCAAATCGCCCTCTGCATGTTCCAATGTCATGGCGCGAAAACTCCATGTTCATCGGCCTATTGCAAGGTGCCTTGGCGCACCGCTTACGCATCATCTTGTACCGACTTCCGACAACACCACCGGGATCGAGCGCCTGGAGATCGGCGTGGTTGGCATGAAATACGGTCTACGGAGGCATTGGCATAAGCGGGAGAGAGAGCGGCCGATGTCGACCAGCATGAAAAAGGCGACTGCTCTCAGTGCGATTGCAGAAAATGTGTTAACAGCGTCCGTCACAAAAGCGTGCGGCAGCCGGGATTCGGGAATTCGGGTCGGACTGTCGAGCCACGCGCGAGACAACGTGCAGTCTTTGGCCTAATGGCGCGAGGTCGGGAGGCACAGATGAACGAGGAGGCTTTCAACAGCCCACTTTTCGTGAAGCGCGCAACTCACATCGTGCAAGAGATTGCCAGTCTAGCCGACGCTGTCGACTTCCTCAATGAATGGCCAGAAGATCGCAGGGACCTAATCCACGAAGCCGCCCTCAGAACGTGCTATGATGCATACGATGGACGAAAACCTGTGAGCGCCGCGCGTAATGCCTTTTTCGGCTTTGCGAAACCGGCCAACATATTGGAGGATGCAACCTCCGCAATGCAGTGGCTCGCTGCTTGCAAGTCGGGCACCGGGAAAGCACAAGTTTAGGCTTCGGCGCCATGCGGCTGGTGCTGGGCGCGCCGAGGGAGGGCAATGTGTCGAGATTTCATGCATGGCGAAAGCGGAAGCGCTGCTCGAAAATGGGCGAGAATTGTTCGGCTGGGCAAGCAAGTGCGACCAAGGCTATTACCGCATGTGGGTACAGACATGACCCGCTCGAGCAGATTTGAGAGGCCGGTCGTTATCCAGGTTACCCGCCACAGCTCAGAGCGTATGGTGTTCGATGTTAATGACGCGGCCGCTATCCTACTGCGTGACCTTCATCGTCAGACCGAGAAACGGAAGGTGGCGATGAACGCCTGTCTGCAGGTATTGCGCGGTGAAATTCATCCGCCAGCTGCTCGAAGGGCTTTCGTGGCTGCTGCACTCGAAGCAAAGATTCTGCGCAGCGATTGATTAACTAGGATGGTCAGGAATTTCTTCGTTGCTTCGCTGCTGGTTTCTCGCACAAAAAGACGATCGCAGAAGTGCGGTATCCAACCCACGCACAAGAACGCCATTCCTAAGAAGCACTCAGCCGGGTATACTCTACAACCCGCGCCAACGCCCAGCTGTGTCTTTAGAATGGCGCGTAAGAGCATGATCGGCCGTCCTTTCAAGGGCACATTCTGTTCCCAGTGCTGTTCATCAACGGCAAACATCCAACTGACGACGTCCCGGTTGGAATTTCGTTTTCCTGTGTGCCAGTCCGGGGCCTTTTGCACGGCTATCGCGATCGTGCCAACGCACTCCTTTCGGCCTTCCCGTCTACCCCAAGCGACAAGTTGAGATTGTGGCGCAACATCAGATTCCCTGGCTCTGTTTCAAGAGCTTGCCGATATAACGCTCTTGCCGCGTCATGTCGCCCCTCCAAATCCAGAACAACTCCCTTCGCGTTCAACGCCCGCAAATTACTTGGAGCTGCTACCAAGAGGTTGTCGAGTACCTGAAGCGCCTCATTCGGGCGTTTCTGCGCCAGCAAGACCTTCGTAAGACGGATTGCCGCATCGACATTGTCCGGATGCTGCTTCAGATCATCCCGCAAAGCCCGCTCTTGCGCATCCTGACCGACTGCGCGCAAAATGCGCTCGCGTATGGCCGGATCGATCTGATCAGCGCCGAGCAACTCTGGGGGCGACGTCTCCTTCACTGAAAGAACTGGCTTGTTCCAGCTAGCGCAACCTCCGAGCGGAACAATGGCGAGTACTGAGAAGAGAACTGAGCGCAGACGAGATGAAAGTAACGGCGGAGTGGCAATATTCTCATGTGAATTCATGTTTGGTTCTCAGCTGTCATAGAGTGCTGTGCCTTTGAGTTGGCGGCAACGCGGATACTGCGAGAGTCCCCCGACATTTCCCCTTCTGTTCCAGGGGGGAGCTTGACGGATCCGGCGGGTTGAATCGTGAAGTCGGAGGCAAGGTCCTGATAAGACAACACAGCCAGATCGATCCCGTTTCGGGTGAGAAAGCCGCGGACGAAGCGTCGAACATCCATCGAAGTTAATATGACGGGGCGGGTCTGATCCGGTGCTGTGCTGGAAAAGATGCTGCGCATCTGTGACAGCAGCGCTTCGCTTTGCAGATCCTCTAACACGAGGTAGGGGCCCGCAGCCGAATCTCGAGCCGCACTCCGCACCATATCCTCACTCTCACGTTCGATAATAAAGGCGGGCACGATACCTTGTGTGTTGGCATAGCGGTGGCAGATCTGCCGCTTCATGCCGGAGCGAACATATTCCGTGAGCAGCGCGACGTTTTGCTCACGTTCGCTCCATTCGGCCAATGCCTCCAAGACGAGGCGGGTGCTGCGGATAGGGATACCTTCATCCAGCAGGCGGCGCAGCACATCGGCAACCCGGGGAACAGGCGTCGTGCGCAGCACCTCCTTCACCAGATCAGCATAATCGTGCTCCATTCGGCCCAGCAATTCGCGGGTCTCTTGGATACCCACCAAGTGCGGTGCATAGCGGGTCAACGTCGCATGGACACGCGAGGCAAGGAGTTCGCTCGCTCGGTGATAGCGGATGCCGGCAGCGTTGAGAGCCGGTGCATGGCCTTGTTCGACCCAGATTCTGTCCGCTTCTGGATCATGCCGAATGGGGATGCCGCTAAGTTCAATGTTCGCCAGACCGTCTGCGAGTTCTAGCAGTGTCGGATCAATCAAATCCTGTTCGACTGGCACGCCCTCGACATCTATTCTAAATTGCGACTCGGGCAGCTGCTCGTCGACCGCAACTGGAATGCGCGGAACGATAATGCCGAGATCAGCTGAGACGAGTTGCGAAACGCGTGCAATGTGCTGTTCCAATTCGGCTTGGTCGATCTCATGCGTAAGGCTCGGCGCAAGAAAGAAGGCGAGCGGGCTTGCCTGCGCAGGCACGGTTTGTTTTTGAGGCTCTACTTGATCTGCACTTGTAGCATTGGTATTGTCGGCGCCCTGCCCATCGCCCTTGGCAATGCTTGCGACGGCGAGGACTGCGGCCAACGTAAGAAAGACGGGCAGAGGGAAACCGGGAACAAACCCCATCGCAACCAAGACGCAGGCCGCCAGCCGCAATGCTCGCTTGCTGGCCGTGAGTTGATTGACTATGTCGGTCCCAAGGTTGAGCCTCGCGGCCCCCGTTACACGCGTGACGATGGTTGCCGCTGTAATTGAAAGCAGCAGGGCCGGAATCTGCGAGATTAACGCGTCACCTATGGTCAGTAGAGTATAGTGTTGCAGAACCTCGCCGAAGGACATGCCTTTCGAAAGCAGGCCGATGGAAATTCCACCCAGCATGTTGATGCAGATCACCACGAGCCCGGCGATGGCGTCGCCCTTTACGAATTTCATCGCGCCATCCATCGCGCCAAAAAGTTGGCTTTCCCTCTCCAATGCGGCACGCCGCCTGCGAGATTCGTTGGCATCGATGTGGCCGTTGCGAAGCTCTGCGTCGACCGCCATTTGCTTGCCCGGCAGAGCGTCGAGCGTGAAGCGGGCCGCCACCTCCGCTACGCGTTCGGCACCCTTCGCGAGGACCATGAACTGGACCATGGTCACGACCAGAAATATGACAAAGCCGACGAAGATATTGCCTGAGATTACGAAGTCGCCGAACGTGTGGATGATGCTGCCTGCCTCTCCCTCGGCCAGGATCAGTCGTGTCGTTGCGATGGTAAGCGCCAGACGGAACACCGTGGAAATCAAAATGACGCCCGGCAAAGACGAAAAATCAAGCGGCGTGCTGACATACAGGGCAACCATCAGCAGCAATATGGCCAAACCCAAATTGAATCCGATAAGCGTGTCGACAACCACGAGCGGGATTGGCATGACCATCATACCTATCGCCAGCAGCAGCATCAACGCGACCATTAAGTCGGGGTTGGCCGGCGCACGGTCGATGAAGTTACGCAGGACGTTGGGCATGTGGGCCCCTTTGTGGTCGTTTGAGAATTACTGGGCTACCACGCAGTGAAACGTAGCTTTCGAAGGCCGCGCGCGCCTCGTCCCTGCGGCCGGTCCCACGCAGCGCATCGCCACGCGAGGGTAGTCAGAGGAAAGCGCGAGGATCCCCGGTTAGGCGTATCCAGTGTGGTCAGGACCATCGGTGCCTCATCGCCGAAACCTTCCGGGATGAGCGGATAGGCGAGAAGCCGCAGCAGGGGGATAGCTTGAGCATTGGAGTTCTCCTGAATACGGCCCGCGAAGCTGAAAGCCCTTAATACGGCAGAGCAGCAACGCGACCATTTCGGCTCATCAGCACACGACCCTCCTCGATCCGATCGACCGTCCAGCCATCATCCAAAAGCGCGCCGACAAAATACTTCTCGCCAGCGATTATCAGATACGGAAGGGGCCCACGCCAAACTGCTTCAACCGCGATGGCGGATGGCGCCTTCTCCTCCTTGATAACCACTCCATTCACCAGTGTGAGAGCGCCGTTCGTGCGATGATCGAACCACTGCTGAACCCTCTGCCAACTGCTGATCGATGCTGACGTGACGGTGCCCTCAGCGGTCACGACGCCCTTCGCGGAGCCGATCATAATATTGTGAAGGCCCGCTTTATCGACTTCCTCTTGCAGGTCTTTGGCCACAGCCACGGTAGCCTGATCATCAGCGCGGTTATTGGTCAGCT
Organism: Mesorhizobium cantuariense; assembly: GCF_042647205.1. Classification (NCBI taxonomy): domain Bacteria; kingdom Pseudomonadati; phylum Pseudomonadota; class Alphaproteobacteria; order Hyphomicrobiales; family Phyllobacteriaceae; genus Mesorhizobium; species Mesorhizobium cantuariense. The sequence goes on from NZ_JBHRVD010000001.1 coordinate 145,020, forward strand.
TGAATTCAAGTTCGGCACCTGGCGACTTGGCGTTCAATGCATCAGCAGTGCCGTAATAGGAGAACATAGCCGAGAGTGCGCCGATCCCGAGAGAGCCGAGTAACACCAAGGTGAGCATAAGGATCGAGAGGCGTGGTCTGGCGGTCGAACCAGTCGGCGCTGCATCCTGCGCTGACCAGAGAATGGACATCGCGCCGGCGTGAATGATGACAGGAAGGGGCAGCACAACGCACTCGCCTGCTGCAATATTCCGATTGTCCTCGATGCTGAGTCCGCCTGCAAGCGCCTCAACCTCGATCGAATTCCCAAGAAGAGTGATACGAAAATGATGTGGCGCCAGTCCTTGCTCGACGAAGATTATATCGGCGTCGAGGCCACTGCCGATTAAGTTCGTTTCAAGAGTCGGCTTACCGGTCAGCCCGCAATAGACCCCCGACAGAACTTCGAAATGAAGGGAAACAGCGTCATTCAAGGATGATCTCCCGAATCAGGAAAGAAGCCGCATGGCAATTACCATGCGGCTCATTTCGGTCACACATCGCGCCACCCAGGGCAGCGATCGAGGGTTTCCAGAACCCCGTTTCCGAGATTACTGAACGCGTTCGTCGGCCGCTTTCTTGATTGTCTGCAAGTTGGTCGTAACAGTGCGCAGCTCTATACTCCTAGCCGTAGCCTCCAAGCTAACCGCCGTTAGCTCCTGGATTTGCTGCTGGAATGCGGCAGCCCCAGCGGCTTTGGAAGCTACGTCCGCACCAGCCGCAGCGCCAGCACCACCCAAACTACCAAGAGTACCTATTTTACTCATATCGTTTCCCTTCTGTTCGAACTGTGCCGTCACCGACGGCACGCACCTCCCGACGCGGACCACCCAACGTCAGGCATCTTCTTCAGTGTCTGCCAGAGCGTCGTCGGCATCAGCCATGGCATCGTTCACAATAGTTAGCGCAACAGAACGGAGAGCCGTCTCGAAGGCATCGCTTTCAGATGCAGCTTGCGAGCCATCCCCAGAAAAGGTCGGACTGTCCGCTCGACCGATCTCGCCACCCGGCCTGGTAGGACCAGAAGGCCCGCTGCTATGACCAGAGGGCTCGCTGGATGCGTGCCGCGACTGTCCATTCGAATGTCCATGCCCGGTGCGGGCCAAGGATCCAAGTCTATCGCCAATTGCTGCTATCATCAGGTATTCCCACATCTGTTTCCGTTAACGGCGAGGCGTAGAAGATCAATTTCATCAAACGTTAGGAGGGCGAGCTTTCGAGAAGCTGACCAGTCTCAACAAAAAGCGGCTGCGGCGCTGTTGCAAAATGAATGGTCGCGCACGATCTTGTGTGTGGACGAGGCCGTTGACCGCATCAGGAACAGGACCATCACCGGCTACCGGTACGATCCCAAGGCGGCAGCCCTATTGGGCGTAGAGGTTTAGCTTCGGGAGCCTTGGCTATCTGCTGGCCTCTTAAAAGCCTCTAGGGACTCGGCGGTCGGCCGGGTGCGTCCTGCGAGGCTAACGCATTGAAGAAATTATATTTTAAATCTCTTTCGCATAATAAACTTGCGATTCAACAACTTAATAAACTTGCGATTACACGGCATCATTGACTTGTGCTGGTGCAGCATTATATACTTGTATTCGCACAACACAAAAAACTTGCAAAGGCACGTCCGTGGCCAAGCCCCATGAAAAACTCGCAGAGCCCCTAGCCATCCTCAAAGAGCTGCAGGAGCAAGGGCGGCGCATATTCAAGTCAGACGAGCTGACGCGCGTCCACCGGGAGCGGCTGGTGGCGAACGGATTTCTGCGCGATGTGATCAAAGGCTGGGTCATGTCCACCGGCCCTCAGGCCCAGCAACAGGACACCACCCCCTGGTACGCAAGCTTCTGGGAATTCTGTTCGCTGTACTGCAATGACCGGTTCGGCAAAGACTGGTTCCTGTCTCCCGAACAGTCCCTCCTGCTGCATGCGGAAGCGCCGACCATCCCTCCACAGGTGGTGGTGAATACCCCGAAAGGAAAGAACAACAGGATCGACCTGCTGTTCGGCACCTCCCTCTACGACCTTGCGGTCAAGGAAATGCCGGAACAGCTGACGGAGAAGAACGGTCAGCGGGTGCTTACCGTTGAGGCCGCGCTTATCCGTGTACCGGAAGGATTCTTCCAGCGCGCGCCTATCGAAATGCAGGTCGCCATGGCGTCCGTGCGCGATGTATCGACGGTACTGGCCCTCCTTCTTGATGGCGGCCATTCCGCCGTGGCGGGGCGACTCGCGGGCGCATTCCGCCGCGTAGGGCGTGATGCCTTCGCTGATGAAATTGTGGCAACCTTCAAAGCGGCCGGGTACGACGTGCGCGAGTCCGATCCGTTCGCGGGTCGGACCGGGGTTACGACCATAGCGGCGGGTGTGCCGCCGCTGGTCGCGCGCCTGCGCGCAATCTGGGAATCCCAGCGCGAAGCGATCATAGAGATATTCCCAAAGGCGCCGGGCCTTCCGTCCGACAAGAACGCTTACATGAAGTTCGTGGAGGATATCTACGAGAGCGACGCTTATCACTCGCTGTCGATCGAAGGCTACAGCGTGACGCCCGAGCTCATCGACCGCGTGCGCGAAGGAAGCTGGAATCCGGAGATCGATGAAGCGGACCGGAAAAACCGCGATGCGCTCGCCGCGCGCGGCTACTATCTCGCGTTTCAGAAAGTCAAAGAGTCCGTGGCGGCCATCATTGATGGCGCGCCAGCAGGAGCCTTGACGCGCGATACACACAGGGAGTGGTACCGGGAGCTGTTCGCGCCGTCCGTGACGGCTGGCATACTCAGGGCGAGTGCACTTGCCGGTTATCGGAACCACCCGGTGTACCTGCGCGGTTCGCAGCATGTACCGCCGCGAACAGAGGCTGTTCCCGATGGCATGAACGAGTTGTTTGACTTGCTGGAAACGGAGAAAGACGCTTCCGTGCGCGCCGTGCTGGGGCACTGGCTTGTAGGTTATGTGCACCCTTATCCGGACGGCAACGGCCGTATGGCGCGGTTCCTCATGAATGCCATGCTGGCGTCCGGTGGCTATCCGTGGACTGTTGTCAGGGTGGAAGACCGCAAGGCGTACCTGGCGGGCCTGGAAGAGGCGAGCGGCAACATGAATGTGAAGCCGTTTGCGGCGTTTCTGGCCGAGCGGGTTACTTGGTCTGCCGATCGAAGCGCCTGAGAAGCGTCAGCTTCTGGTGACGACGGTCAGAGGGATGCGGCGATGATCGATCAGCGCCTTTCCCACGAAGCCAAGCAATTGGAGAATAGGCTGCGTCGCTGCAGCTTTTGAGATTGCTGGCTGCACGATCCAAACCTTGTATTCGAAGCGATACTGATTCCAGCTCGCATGCAGCCTTCTCAAGACCCCCAGCGTACCACGGTCAAAGCGTGTCGACTCCCCACGCTCCAGCCGACGCTTCTCGCGGTTCATCATATTCCGAAGGAAGCGTTTTGGCTTGTGGCAAAACTGCACTGACTTCAACGCTTGCCCTGCAACCTCATAGAGATCGTCCAGCCGCGCCTTGCCCGCATCGGTACCAGCATATTTACAATGGCACATCAGCACATCGACCGATGTCTCCCGGACTTTGATCGCTATAACGTCAGCAAACTCGCCGGTACCGTCGTCATCGAAGATGATGTCGTAATCGCTTTTCTTCAGTTCTTGAATGACGCGGTACTGTACAGAGTCCGTACGGCGCTCCGGACCCTGCGATTCGATGCGCGGGTTTGTTCCAGTCCAGTCCCAAGGAACAATGGCACTATCCATTATGGGCGTTAAGTCCAGTTCCTTCGGCGGAACGTAGAGATGTGAGTAGATCAGGAACGATCCGTCGCCAAAGTCGATTTGCGGAGCATCGTCCGCAAAAGACTCCGCCATCGTCCGGTCATGCCGATGCGTTTTTATCCGGCAAGGCGGACCCGATGTTTGCCTATAAGTCGCGTCGGTCGCCGTGAAGCCGATTTCAAACTCCGCCTTCTTGTCGTGCGCGCGCACGTCAAACTTGAGCGCACCGCTACGAGCGTTGTTCGAGAGTGCGAGATCACACTCTGCAAACGGATAAGAACTCTCGCCGAATGAAATTTCAATTCGCTCCTCGAAGGACAGCAGAAGGCTCATAGGCCAATGAATCACCAGCGCGTGAGCATCTGGGCGTACAGCAATGAGGCGGGGTCGCATGGCAGACGCGAACGCCGCTGACTCCGGGATGGTGTCGTTGTCAAGGAGCGCACCCAGGCGATGACACCACGCAGTCCAGTCGGTGAGATCGTGGATGCGGGACTGTGACCAGAACTTTCCTTTGATCGAACAACCAAACGTACGCGGCTCGCCGTCTTCATAGCCACAACCAAAGATGTTGTTCTGAATGCGCTCCGCCTTCATCAGACTGTCTATACCGTCGCTAACGTCGATCCCCATGAGCATGGAGTAGCGCGTTCCACCGCCCTGGCGGTGCGTCATGCCCAAGTTGCGGATGACCAGCTGGTTGAAATCGTGGAAGCAACGAAACACTGCCTGATCCCTGATGCGTGTCGTGTCATCGCCACAGAGCGCTTTTGCAAGCTGATCAGACGCAGTCGGCCCAGTGCTGCTAATGTAAAGCAGTTCCGTTTGGTCATCCCAGTGGGCCAGTATCAACTCCCACGAAACGTCGGTGGCTGTGGCCGACGTTGGACGCACATGGCAGCTACGTTGCGCTGTCGCGGCATCGAGATGGGATGGACCTGCATTACGGCGGCGACGACTTCGCGACCCGCGAACGGCTTGTCCGCACGCTATCGCGTGACCGCGCCAAGGACATGGCTTCCGATTACGAGCTAGTCGATCCGGTACAGAGCTATGCAGAGCGGCGCGGTATCACCTTCCGCCAGCGTGTGGTCGAGATCGTGCGCCGGATTGTTCCGGAAAAGCTCCGCGACCGGATCGACGGGCTGCTGGACGGGTGGCGCTCGCCCGCAGACGCCGAGCCCGGCCAGGACCGTGGACGCAGTCCGGGAAGGGAGAATGTTGGAGCGCAAATCGCTGACGCTGGCTCCACGCCCGAAAGAAATACTCCCGCCAAGGGAGTGTCGCGCGACACGGATATGCCGATGGACGCGGAAGCGGCGTTGCGCCGCGCTCGCACGAACGCGCTTGTGCGCCACGCACGCGCGCTCGACGCGATCCTCAGCACTGGAAATGCGGACGGGCAGGGTAGTCCCGAGCAGATGCGCGAATTGAGGGATGCCCGCAGTGCTTTCGAGAAGGTTCGGCCGCACGGCTGGCGCGATGCCGAAGCGGCCTATGCGAAAAATCCCGAGCTTGTCCGTGAGGCGGGGGCCGGCCGGGTCAACCGCATCGTGCTGGCTCTCCAGCTTGAAACCGAAATCCGCACTGGGCTGGACACTGATCCGGGCCGCCGCGCCGCCCGTTTCGTGGAACGCTGGCAAAAGCTCGATCGCACGAGCCTAACGCAATACCAGGCCGGCGACATGTCGGGCTACCAGTCGACCCGCTCGGCCATGTCCGACATGGCCAAGAGCCTTGAACGCGATCCACAGCTGGAATCGCTCCTTGCCAACCGCAAACGTGATCTTGGCATTCATACCGATTCCGGCCGTAGCCTCGTTGCGGAGCTCGCATTTAGCTATGGCATCGGCAGGGGACGCGGAATAGGAATCTGAACCCCTCCGATTTGCCGCCGTTTCCACGCCAGAGGCGGGTCAGGCGAAAAGTCTGATTGCGTCCAGCATTGGTTCGCACTGTTGTCCCAGCGGATACCGGCAACAGCCGTTGAAAAGCAGGCGAGCTATGCCCGAGCCAGATCGTATCATACGCCTCAGAACCGTCCTTGACCGGACTGGCCTGTCCCGCTCAACCCTCTATCGCAAGATTGCCGAAGGCACGTTCCCCGCGCAGATCAAGATCAGCATAAACGGGGCGGGCTGGAGAGAATCCGATGTCGATCGATGGATCGCCGATCCTGTTGCATGGCGAACAGGGCGTCAGTTCTGAGTGCGAGCCAAACGAACACCAGGACCGCCGCCATTCTCCGGAATGAATTCTATCCCAGCGGCTTCAAATGTGTTCCGGAGTGCTGCGACGGTAGTGCCCTTCAGTTGCTCTCCCCGCTCAAACCGGGCGACAGTATCCGGTGAAACTCCAGCATTCCAAGTCTCTCGTCCCCCAACCCAGGGCAACCCGCGCCATCTTGCACTGGGTGTTACGACCACCCTCAGCAGCCTTGCCACGCCCCAAGCTGTTAGGAGCTCGGATCATGACTGATTCCGACAATAGCACGACTTTGCCTTCCGTCACGACCAGCCGACGCGATCGGCAGACGGCAAATGCGTCAAGACATTTTGAGGATACAGACCCAGCAATTCTGCTGCTGCGAGGCTGGTCGCGGGCACAGCACGTTTCGAATGTCCTTTGCCGACTTCAACAGCGTCTAGAGAGACGCGTGCTCGACGCTGCGGCCCCGAACGCGATGGATAAGAAGGTCGGCTATTCAATCGCCTGCCAAGCGGAAGTCGAGGCCACGACTGCTGCCTTGAAGCTTCAAGACAAAATCCCTGACATACGGGCGCATTCGCTTCTTGGCGTAGTCGCTAAGCTCGAAATCATCGCTGGCGCGGATCGTGACATCGACGATCCAACAGACTTTTCGCTGGCCGCATATTGCTTCGGTCCTTGCCGACTTAAAGGAAATCGCCGGGAGCCTGCCGCTTGAACGGCCTGAGCGATCCGTCGTTCAGGCGGACTGCAGGCAATATCAAGCGATGGCGGCCAACCTGATCGATCTGGAAAACCAGGCCGCTAGTCTTCATTTGGGGTTCCCCGTGCACCCCTCCCGCATTGGAACTTGAACCGCCATCCCAAACAGCACTCGAGCTGCGTGTTCAACCTTAGAGTCCGTTTTGAAATTCAGGGATGAGCGTTTCTGCGGATGAGATTGCCGCCCATAGCGACAAGGATCATGGCGTGAGAGACGTCGATGCGCTTCTCGTAGTCGCGCACGAGGCGGCGCCATCTTGTCATCCAGCCGAAGGTGCGCTCGACAACCCAGCGGCGGGGCAAGACTTCGAAGCCCTTCTGGTCGGATCTGCGGATGATCTCTACCACGAAGTCCAGATAGGCGGCCTTATCCAGGAGCTTCAGCCGGTCGTAGGCGCCGTCGGCGAACAGATGTTTCACCCAGGGCCAGCGCTTGCGGATACCATCCAGGATCGCCTGAGCGCCGGCGCTGTCGGAGATATCGGCCGGCGTCAGGTTGACCATCAACAGCCGCCCATCCGTATCGACGGCGATGTGGCGCTTGCGGCCGACAATCTTCTTGCCGGCGTCATAACCTCTTGTTTCAGCTTGCGGAGCCTTGACTGACTGGCTGTCGATCACGCCCGCCGTGGGACTGGCCTCGCGCCCGGCTCGCTCGCGGTCCAGCATCAGCGCCACGTCGTGGATGGTCTGGAACAGAAAGCGCCGCGCCAACTCGCGAAACCAGCCGTAGACCGTCTGCCAGGCGCCGAAATGGATCGGCAGCATCCGCCAGCCGCAACCCGAGCGCACAAGGTAGCGCACCGCGTTGATCACCTCACGGAAATCAACCTCGCGCGGACGGCCACGCCGCCCGGGCTTGGGCATCAGCGGCGCGAACTGCTCCCACTCCTCGTCCGTCAGATCCGACGGGTAGCGCTTCGTCTTCTTGGCAATCTGGGCCATCCGCCCACGGCTCTGCTTTGTCCACATCCACAGCTTGAATCATAACCCAGCCTCAGACGAAACCCCACCAAGCCGATTTTCAAAACGGTCTCTTACCGGTCTCGGGCAAAACGCTCTAGCCCGCTTGATGCACGGCGATCGGCTTTCGGCGGCCTGCATGGCGATCTGGCCGCCCTTGGGGTGCATTTTGACAAGCCTCGTCGGGCGCCGGCGATGATCCGTCGTGACGGAAGGCGGGGGTTTGCGGGTTGAGGTCGGCGGGTTTGTTTCGGGACGTCTGCGCCCCATCGTTTATGTCGCGAGTTGCGGGATGCGGCTGAGGACGATGCGCAGAATACGCTGGTCGGGGCAGGATGTCGGCAGGTGCAGACGGATCTGGGTTTTCATCTCGACCACGCGGGCGGCGATTTTGATGAGGCGCAATCGCAGCGTGTCGAATTGGGCGACGGCAAAGGAAGACCGTTTCGGCATCGCGGCCCGCAGGCCCCACATCAGCCAGTAGGCGCCGGCATGCAGGAACAGCCGGAACTGGTTGGCCGTCGCTCTTGTGCAGGAGGTGCGGTCGGCGGCGAGATGCGTCTTCCACGACTTGATGTGGTTCTCGGCAGCGCCGCGCCGGCAGTAGACATCCTCGTAGAGCGCCTTGGCCTTGCCATTTGCAAGGTTGGTGACGATGAAGCGGGTATCGGCACCTTGGGCGCCGACCTCGACGCGGGCGATGATGCGCTCTACGCGGCTCCAACTGGCGGCGCCGTCAAAAAACTCCTTGAAGCGGCGGACCTTGTTCGTCTTCGATGACACTTCAAAACGCGCCATCGTGCTGCTCTCCAGGTCCGCGACATGCTTGCGCAGGGTCGTGGTGGGCGCCACGCCGAGGATGAAGTCGACATCGTTGGCGCGGCACCAGTCGATGACCTGCGGACTACAATAGTGGCTGTCGGCCCGGATAAGGATGCCGGTGTTCGGCCAATTGCTGCGGATCGCCCGCACCAGGCGGCGCAGGTGGGGGCGGATTTCTGCCCCGCTCGGCCGCTTCGCTGGTCGCAGGACCGCACCGACGAACCGGCCGTCGCCATCGAACACAACAATCGGCTGGAAGCCGTATTCGTCGTGATGGGCATTGAACAGGCGGAGCTGCTGGCCGCCATGCACGGCGTCAAAAGTGTCGTCGCTTCGGAACCTGGCGGAAGGAAGCGCAATAGAGGTCGACCATCGCCCGGCCCATAACGATCAGTTCCCGCACGCCAGGCAGGTTCTCCAGCCGGCACATCGTCGATTGCGAGGCCAGATCCCGACCCGAAGGCAGCGCATCCTGGGCCATCTTGAAGACCGGATCGCAGCGCAGCCGGTTGGCGTCGTTGCCATCCTCATAACCGGGCGGCGATCATCTTCATGCGAAAGCCGATCATGTCCGCCAGGCTGTGGATGATCTGGTCCGGGCGGCGCGGATCGTCGATGCAACGCGCCACACGGTCGGCCACACGCAGCCGCTTTTCCACCTCGGCCAGAGCCAGAACACCACTGTTCGAGGACAACATGCCGCCGTCAAAACGGGCGACGACGGACTTGCCGCCGACTGATGACAAACCGCTCAGCGGCAGCGTAAGATCATTCATGGCGGGTGTGGTCTCCGGGAAATGGTTCGGATCGGCTTAAGCAACCAAATCCTACGTCATTTCAACGGCTTGCACCACATCCGCCAACCCCCATGAATTTTCCGGGCTAGCTGATGGAGAAAGAAAGCTGTCAGCTCCATAGTAAATGGCTTCCCGAGCAGCGGCACCGAGAGCCCTTTCGATCTTTGCAGGATCACTGAAATCCGGCATCGAATCCAGTGTAAGCCGGTCGTGGAATTCTCTGAGAAGCTTGTCGGCTGTGTCAGCAAAATCGTTCTCAAGATTGACAACGGAGTAGGTGCGATCCGACGCGGACTGAACCATCAGCCCGAGCAAGAGCATGAACTCATTGCTGTTTAGCTTGGTGGTAGACCAGCGCTTTTCTGGATCGTCGGCGACCTTACCTTCGCGCAAATCAATAGCAACGATCCAATCGCGATACACGATAGCAGAAATATCATGCAAAACCCCAGCGCTCTGCGCGAGAACACGCAAAGTCATCAAATATTTTTTCGAGAGAACGCGCCTTTGGTCGCCCTGCGTTTTCCAATTCCATGTTTGTCATGTCGCGCAAATTCTTATGTGGGCTAGAGCAATTGTTCCAAAGAACTCTCCTCGCTCACCACTTAACATTCAGGTCGTCGTCGTAGAGCATACTTGGTAACATACCCATCATCACGTGGTCGGGCAGGATGCGGGTAGCCCGCTTCTTATGGACTTCGAACCCGGGGTATGCATCCCCAATGACCTGCTTAAAGAAAGCCTGCGTGCGAGGGTTCAGGCATTCCGTAATTTCCCACAGAAATGCGTGAACGGCCTCATAATCGGAGACGACCTCTTCGGGCCGATGAATCGCTTCGAGATGCTCGAAGAATCGTTCGACATGGTTTCCCGGCGTATTGAAGAGCGGGCGTCTGCCATCGAAATAGACCACCTCGATCTGCTCGCGGATAGGATCGACATTACCGTGCAATGCGAAATTTCTCCTATCGACGACGCGCATGAAATGCGCATAGGCGTTGGTGCTTTTGTCGATGTCGCGTGCAAAGCCATCGCAATGCTGGCTGAGCAGCGCGAGGCGGTCGGGAATCTTGGCCCGGATAAAGGCCTGATAGGCCTCCGGGGCATTTCGGATCTCATCGCGCGTGAACATGAGGATCACCATATTGATGAAGGCCTCGGCCATAACCGGCATCAGAAGGTGAAGCTTTAGACAGTTGCCGAAGAGATCGTTTGCGCGTGCGGATACGCCTTGCATGGCTTTTTCCAAAGTTTTCAACCGCGATTTGGCAGCCGGCGATCTCTTTGGAAAAGCAGTCTTTGCCGGGGCATCGACAATAGCTGCGTGCAAGTCGGCGCACAGGCCTGCGATACTGACAAACTTGTTCTGGAAGACGACGAATTTTTCTAGGCTCTGTAGTACGGCGGATTTCTGCGGACCGATCCTCGCATAATCCGTTCTGATACCGACAATCAGGTCCCGCCACTGCTGGTGCGTGAGCGCCTCGCCGACCATGATATGAATCTCGCGCGACATGCCGCAGACATACACGTCGGTCCCGCCGGCCTTGAGGCTGTAGTCCCAGTGTATCCAGTTATCGCTGTCGTCCTTGCGCAGGAAGTTTTGAAAACCATTCGGTTCGCCAAAGCGAGCTTTCAGATAACAATAGATGTCTACCGGCTTGAGCCGTGCCCTGACCGCGAGAATGGCACCGCCATCTCTTTTCTTAGGCTTCCGGTCGCGGGTAACCCATTCCACAACTTCCTGCCGGGTAGCTGCCCGCCACTCACCGATATTGAGACAAGCCGGCTCTTTGACAGCCTGTCCCTTCGTTCGCTGATGGGATTTACGCACGATCGTCACGAATATTCAGCGTGTAACGTGTGTGTCGGAGTTCACCAGTTCTTGTCAGCGCACCCTTGGCAACCAGATCCTGCAGGTCCCTCGTCGCCGTGGCACGCGACGCCTGGCTGATGGCGATGTAATTCTCAGCGCTGAGATGACCCTTGAAACCGTCGATACCTTCCCGGAACATGCGAGCGATCACCTTCTCCTGGCGCTCGTTGAACTGACCCCGATGATGCTCGTAGAACTTGGCCTTGGCGATGGAGAATTCGACACGAGCAAGCGTTACGCGCTGCGCTTCAAGGATCGTGTTGGCGAAGTAGAGCAGCCAGTCGGTAATCGCGTTGCTCTTGTTGCTGCCTTCCAGGCTGTCGTAGTAGGCCTTGCGATGACGCTCGATCGTATAGGCTAGCGCGATGAGGCTCGGCTCGCCCAGATTTTGCGCCAGCGCCTTTTCACAAAGGGCGCGCCCTATGCGGCCGTTGCCGTCTTCGAACGGGTGGATGCTCTCGAAATAGAGATGGGCGATACCGGCGCGCGTCAGCGCGGGTAGCGGAGCCTGGCCCTTGGGCGCGGTATCGTTGAACCAGATGGTAAAAGCGTCCATTTCGGCCTTCACGCGCGATGAGGGTGGCGCTTCGAAATGCACTTTGGGCTTGTCCAGCCGATTGGAGACGATCTGCATGGCATCGGCATGCTGGCGGTAATTGCCGATAGTCTCGATACGCCGTTCACCCGACATCACCATCTTGTGCCAGGCGTAGAGGGTGCGATGCGAAAGCGGCTGCGCAAAATGCAAGTACACGTCGGCCATCATTTCGGAGACGCCTCGCTCCGCTGGAGGAATGCGTCTGTTTTCACCTCCAAGCCCAAGTTGCTGCCGTAAGGACGATTGCAGGCTCTCGCGGTTGAGGTATTCCCCTTCAATGGCGGATGTCTTCAAGGCCTCTTCGCTGATAAGCTCGATGCGGATCTGATCGCGATCCTCGGAACCGACGTGACGAAAGACGCCGAGGAACTCGCCCGATCGCAATAGGAACTCGCTTTCCAGCGGGTCCAATGCCATCTTGTCGTAGGTAAAATGCGGCCAGTCGGCCTGTTCCCAATTCCATGCCATGAGCTATAGAACGCCTTTCTATAACTCATAATGGCGAAAAAAGTGAGCTATAGCAATCTTATCTATACCTCAGTCAGTACCCAATAGGTGGCCGTAAAATACCCATATCCTGGGGCGCATCCGCCAAAGCCGGACGGGCTCTCGTGAAACCGAGCTCAAGCGAGTATCGCGCCGAGCCGGTCGCCGAAAAGAAAACACGCGGCGGCGATGCCGAATACGGCTGAAAAATACTGCACGCTGGCGGCAACGCGGGCAGATACCGGCCCGCAGGAGATAAAGCCACAGCAGCTAGGCCCGCCACCCCGACCGACTGCTTCCGTGGTGCTTCCGCGACGTATTTCCCGCCCTCTTCTTGCGGAAAAGAGGCCTTGCTAACCACCTGTTTTCACAGTATAAAAATGGCGCACCCGACAGGATTCGAACCTGTGACCTCTGCCTTCGGAGGGCAACGCATGAGCCGGTCGGAGTGTTCCCCTGGCACCGCGCCGACGCGAAATTGCGTCAAGGCAACCGAACAAGTGAGGGAATCTGCCATACTAATTCCCGTACTAATCCTAAGATTAGTATGGCGCGCGGCGGCTAAGTGCTTGAGATAATTGGCGCGCCCGACGAGATTCGAAGTCCTCCCCCCCAGATTTGTAGTTTAAGCTGTTCGCTTACGCTGGTTTGTCGCAAGGCGAGGGCGGCGGTTAGAGGTTCTTTCCGATAGCTTTCTTGGATCAAGAGCCTTTCGGTGGCTCTGCGCTCAGATTTCCCGCAGAAGGCTTCGATTATGCAGTTCGGCCAGATCAATCCCCGGATCAATCCCGCGGAGCGCCACCGCATCGAACAGGAGGCATTAGTTTAGGCCGTCGTCACCAACGCGAGCAGTTCATGCTGGAGCGTCGTCACAAGGCGTTGCATCGCCTTGACCTGCGCGAGCGGCGCTCGCTCGAAACGAAAATCCGGCGAGAAATCCTGGCGGCTGAAAGCCTCCACGTCGAAACGTGGAAGGCGCGCCAGCATCAGATCGAGGTCAACAATCTCGACATCACGGTTCCAGCGGTTGGTCTCAAAGCCGAGCCCAAAAGGAGCTGGAAAAAGAACATTGGCGAGAACTCCGGCCACAAGCAGAACCGCCCGCGGGGGCATCGCTATACGCGAGAGGAATGAAGACTCGGAGAGGGGTGCGTCTGATCGATCTCTTCCAGGAGGATTTCTGCGTAGCGGTCAATCGCCGCGGGCGCGATCTCGACATTGCCCAGCATCCACCAATGCGAACCATCGGCTCGTGTCCCGTTGTAGAAGGCGACATCGCACGTCTGCATACCGCCATACGTGCCTCAGATCAGGTACGAACGGCCAGGTTCGGGCCTGGATCGCATCGGCGTCCATGGTCCTGCTGCCATCTTCATCCGGCGCCTCCCATTTCTAAACGGCGGCGTTCTCAGCGGATGCTTCAACTTCCAAAAGCCCAAGCCGGTGAACGATTGCCTTCCCGATCGAATCCGTCATCGCTTCCGGGAAGCCACCTGGCAGCGATTCAACTACCTCATCAAACGCCCGCACCGCGCTTTCCGCGAGATCGTCGAAGATCGATTTTACAAGTGCCGCTCCCACTCCGGAGAGCTCAGCGGTTTGAATGAAATGGCGCGGCATGATGTCGTTGATGGCGTAGTGGCGGCCCTTGCCGACAGACATGGCAAGCTTGAATTTCTTCTTCTGGATTTGGCCAGCGTCCAGACTCGGCTGCGCGCTGAGCACGTCGTAAAGAGGCGTCATTCTGAACCGCCCGCCGGGTCCCAGAAAAATGCTGAAATTTTTCGCGTGGCCGTCGGTTGCTCCGATCAACCAGAACACAATGTTGGCCCGCATGAACATCGCGATGGCGCTCTCAGGCGTATCGCTGCCCTTCAGGAGCTCCAGGATTGAGCGCATGCTCGGGCCCCCGTCGGACTGATATTTTCGTGTGGGCGGGAAGGAAAGGGCTTGACAGCAATCCTCCTGCGGCAGGCGGAGCAGCCGATTATCACGTGTCCAGCGGCGATCAAAGCGCTCGATTATCAGCGTCCTTCGCTCTCCGAAGTCCGTGATTTCGGCGTCGGCGCTCGGCGCGCCGAATGCGGCGAGGAGTTTCAAGCAGAGATATTCGTTCTCGACACTGTTCGACAGGTCGATGCCGTTGGGCAGCTGCCGGATTTGAGGTTTGAGAATGTGGGTTGTCGCGCTCGTGCCAACGGGCTTGTACCATTTGCCGTCTTTGCGCAGCAGGGCCGTTTTCTCCTGCGCGCCCGCGATGGAAATCCTGAAATCATCATCCTCGCCCATGCCCAGCGGGGCAGCTGCGAGATTGCGAATGATGTCCCCAATCTCCGAAACGTCGACAGGTTTTCCGTCGGTACTTCCCGGCGCGCCTGGATTGATCCCATCCGGCAGAAATTGAAGCGCGCCGACGCAATCGTGACCAAGGGCTGTGAGCATGCTGTATGCGTCTGTGCCTGCGGCTCCCACTCTTTCCGCGACGCGCTTGCGGATTGCGTCGCTATCCGGCAGCAGGTTGTCGAACACGTTGATGACGGGTTCGCCGATATAGCGGTCCTCGCGCAGCGGCAGCGACAACGAAATCGGAAACGTCGCCCTCCAGCAAGCCAGTCGAGATCATAGCGGAAATCGATAGCGCCGCTTGTCTCACGTCGCAGCACGCCAACAAGGCGGCTGTTGAGAAAGACGTTGAGGGGAGCGTGCGTTCGCTGGCGCGCCATTTAGAAGAGGTCCTCAATGTCCGCTGCGCTCGCTTTGCTCCGGTCCCGGACCACGAGTTCGAGGTTGAGGGCAGCGAGTGCCTCCATAACGGTGCGCAGTTGGACTGCGGGCTCGCCGGCTTCGAGCCGGGAGACCGTTCCCTGCCGAAGATGGATGTTGTGCCCCAGGCTTGATTGCGTCATCCCCGCCTGCTTGCGCGCGCGGCGCAGGATGGCTCCCAGTTGTTTTTCGGTACGGGCGATTTGCTCGTTCATGATGACCTCCAAGGCCAATATACGCGAGCCCGTATAAAATATCAATATACGCGATGCCGTATAAAGCCGAAATATGCGCACTTGCGTATAAAAAGGAAATATACGCGTTCGCGGCTAAAGTAGTTCCAGCCAAGGAATGAGGAGTAGGTTGGCGCGCCCGGTCTTACCGGTACAGGCTCTAGGCTTTGCCCCGAGGCCCCACCGCGGGCGGGTCTCAGCCCAGCCGGCCGTTGCGGTGAGACTGGCGGCATAGGCCGTCGGCGTGAGGAACCCGAGCGCTGAATGTGGGCGGTTTTAGTCGTCCTTCCATTCGGCGATCGTCGTGCGGGTATGGTCGACGCTGAAGAACAGGGCCTCGTTCAAGAGCTCGTCCCGCATCCGCCCGTTGAAGCTCTCGCAGCGGCGTTCTGCATCGCCTTGCCCGGCGCGATGTAGTGCCATTCCACCTGATGATCCTTCGACCGGGCGAGCGTGGCGTTCGAGGTGAACTCGGTGCCGAGGTCGCAGACGATCATGCCCGGCTTGCCACGGCGGGCGATCAGGTACGTCAGTTCCCGCGCCACACGCCGGCCCGAGATCGAGGTCGACCACGTTGAGGATGCGGAAGCGACGGCCGCAGGCAAACTGGTCGTGGACGAAGTCCAGCGACCAGCGCGCTTTCGGCCGCGCCTCCACCAGGATCGGTGTCCCGGTGCCGACCGCACGCCGTCGCGCGCCGCTTGTGCACCGCCAGCCCTTCCTCGCGATGGAGCCGATAGATGCGGTTGGGCCCAACACTTCATCCAGATCCAGACCGGCCTCAGCGAATTGGCCTTTGCCGCGGCATACCCGACGTCATGCCGCTGAACCGCCTGCCTGACCTTGTCGCTATAAGCCGCAGACCGCGCGAACCTAAAGTCGTACACGCCAATCGGCAGATTTTGCCTGACCGGAGACAACCTGTTGAGGCCACGGCTAGGTTAAGCCTGCGGCGAAGAGTGCTCGCGCGACGGGCTCGAAATATTGCATGGGAACGGCGTTGCCCAGTTTCGTTGTGCTGATGAGTTGATGCGCCAAGACATGATCATTGACAATTTCGAGACGTAGCGCCTGCGCCTCACTAAACATTCGTGAGGCGGCCTCGCCCTCGGCGCGGCAAACTAAGACCGGCACACCGGTCTCACCTCGTACGTAACGCAGACCGACCAGTATCGCCTTCCCTCTGAAGACCAACGTGGCGCGATTCACCCCAAGCGGAGGCTCGCCGGCCGCTTCATTGCGGATGCGACGTCGTTCATTGTTCAACTCCGGCGTTCCTTGCTGTTCCTTCACCTCGCGCGTCACTTCGGTCTTGGTCATGCGCATTTCGCGCAGAAACAACGCACGCTGCAACAGGAGATCAATCAGTCCGCCGATCAGAAGCGCACCGGCGCCAATCCCGAGCAACAGCTTCGCTTCCGTAAAGACAATGCCGAGGCAACCCATGCCGCACAGCGGCAGATAGACCATCGTCTTCCACATGCCGAGAAGGACGAGGGAAAAGGTCGCGCTGAGAACCATTACTTTAAACAGAGTCTTGCCAACTTCGACTACAGAACGCATGGACGCCATGCGCTTCAGCCCTTCAAAAGGGTTTATTTTCCTAAAGTTGGGCTTCATCGGCTCGAGAGAGAAGACAAATCCACCATTGGCTAATAATCCCGTCAGAATTACCGCAGCAACGAGAGTGCCAAGCAGCGGGCCAACGGTCGCCAGGGTGAGTTCGATTAGCAGGACTAGTTCCTGCCGGACCGCGACATCGAAAGGCAGGTTCTGCAGCTTGTCGGTTAATAGTAGCGTTTCGTGGCATTTGTCTTCGATCACGCTCCCTCTTAGCCAAAGATAGCCGAGCCCAGCGCAAGTGCCGCCTGCGCGGACGAAATCGGAGCTACGCGATATCTGCCCTTTTTTGCGCGCTTCGCTTAGTTTCTTTGGGGTGGCGGCGTGTGCCTTTTCTTCACTCGTGTCGCTCATTTCAGCAACTTGTCGAACCACTCAAGCGCGCCACTCGCTTGTGTGATCTCCAGTTTCATGCTCTCGACCAGATAGGCAGCGTAGGTGACCATGATAATCGGAAAGACGATATTCTTGATCGCAGGGGACAGTTGGCTCGACTTGAATTGGGGCGCAAAGCGACGCAGGATCATCATTGAAATATCAATTAGCCCCAGAAAGAACACTACGGGCCCCGAGACCAATAATGTCGTGCGCATAATCTGGTCGAGCAGCCTCAATAACGCCATTGCTCCCTGCGCGCTCAATGCGGGGTGAAACCGATACACGGGCCAGATCAAATAGCTGCCATAAAGGGCGCTGATCACGGTCTCCAGACCTCCTGCTGCGACGAAGATCGTAATTGCAGTGATCCCGAGAAAGACTCCCATAGCGGAAGCCTGACTGTTCGTCGTGGGGTCGCTCGGAGCGGACGGGCTAGTGATGCCGCGTTGATTGTCCATAAACTCACCGGCCGCCTGAAGTCCCCAAAGGGGAGTGCCGAGAAAAGTGCCAAGGAGTACGCCGACAAAAACCTCCTTCAATCCGAGAAGAGTTACCTGGATCAAACGTGTTTCAGGATCTAGCGCCTGCAAGCCCTCGCTGACGTGTGCCAAGCACGGTAGTCCGAAGGCAACAGCCAGGCAGCCGCGGATCAGCCCGCCAATCTGAGATCGTGTAAATACAGGAAGGATCAGCATAATGCCTATCGCGCGGGCCGCGCCGAGACCAGCCGCGACGACGATTTCGATAGCCGTATGGATCAGGATTTGAATCTCGGCCGATGACGCATACATGGCGAGGACTAATAGCCAGGTGTCATTGCGGGAAACTCGGTAAAGATCTGGCCGGCCAGTCCTATGAGCGGGGCGCTCAGCACGGGGGCAAACAGGCCAATTACCGCGACAACGACCAGAAGCTTCACAGTGAGCGGCAAGCTTTCATCCTGGATCTGCGTTGCCGCCTGGATGATGCCAATGCCTAGGCCAACAATTACCGACGCAACGAGCGGCGGCAGAATCCAGATCATGAAAACCACCAACGATTGGTTCATAAGAGTGACAATACTGGATTCAATAATGATCAACCTCCCGGTATCGTGTAGCTCAATACAAGTCCGTGCATCAACCTTGACCAGCCATCAATAGCGACGAACAAAAAGAGCTTGAATGGGACGGATATAACCGTCGGAGATACCATCGACATACCCATCGCCATCAAAATTGTCGTTACGATAAGGTCGATGACGATAAAGGGAAGATAAAGGAGAAAGCCGATTTCGAACCCACGCTTTAGTTCCGAAATTAGAAAAGATGGTACGAGAATGGCGAAGTCATCAGGTGTGGTTCTGGCTCGCATTTCCTCTGGCCAGACTTTTTGGGTCGAGGAGAGGAAGAATCGCCGCTGCTCTTCGTTCGTGAACTTCTTGAGATGATCGCGCAAGGGCTCACTGCCGGCTTTGGCGGCGCTTAGCCAGTCATCGAACGTCTGATAGCGGAGCTTCGGATCCGTCATACGATCATAGGTCTGTTCAATAACAGGCGCGCTAACGAAAATGGTGAGGATGAGTGCCGCTGCGTATAGCACTAAGTTAGGCGGTATCGTCTGGGTCCCCAGCGCATTGCGGACGAGGAATAAAACAACTGATAGCTTTACAAACGCCGTGGTCGTGGCGACTACCAAAACCAGCAGACCGAGTCCGGCGGTGACCGCTAGAAGCGAAAAGATTGCCGGCTGAATCTCAGTCATTGCATGCCAACCTGCCACGCAGTCTGATGCCTAGCTCATCTCCGATGCGCACGATGTCGCCACGTCCGATACGCCGACCATTGGCAAGTATGTCCACCGGACCGTCGATTGGCCGACCAAGTTCGAAAACATGTCCTTTACCAGCGCTCCTCAATTCTCCCAGAGGCATGGGCCAGCGGCCACATTCAAAGACAAGCTCGATCTCGACATCGTCGAGATTGGCTTCCGACGGCCCCAGTGGTGATTCGGGTTTTGTCATATGCGCATTCTCCAAAGGGCACGATCGGGGGCGGAATGGCCCCCGCAGGATTAGGTGATCGCCCTCAAGATCTGCCCGGGCCCATAACAGGCCTACAGATAGGGTGATCTGGTCGCGGCCGAACGGCGATTTGTCTGGCAACAGAGCATCACCAACACATGCTTTGCGAAGAAGCGCCGCCGGAACGCGAAGCGTGCCGATCTCTCCTGCGACCATGACCGGGAGCTCCGGGGATTGCTCGCGCGGCTGTAGCGGCAACTGGCCAAGCAGTTCGCCTAGCGCGCGGAACGCGAACGGCACGAGGCCATCAAGAGGCGAGAACAGGAAGAGACGAGCTTTGCCATTGACTGGGCCGAACACGATTTCCAGTTCGAGATAAGGAGCCAGTGTCGTGGCTTCACGTACGTGTAGAAGCTGCGCGTCCCGCTGCGTTTTATCCTCCAATTGAGCGATAAGCGGCTCAAGTGCAAGTTCCAGAATGAGCGAAGCAGTTGGCTCGGAAGGGAAAGCCAGATCACCCTGTACTGTGGAGACGAGCGCCTCTACAAGCCGTCGGGACAGCGACAGTACGATCGTTTCAGCTCCCACGCGCCAAACGCAGTCAAGCATCGGAATTCCACAAGGTTCCTGCTGCCAGGCAAGCCCTTCCACCCGCGCCGATAGTGGCTTGTCGCTGATCAAGGCCTGAAAGGGCCTGCGCGATGCCGCTATATCATTGAGCCACGAGGCGACCGCGTGGGACAGTGTTAGCGCTGGTTCGAATATAGCCGGTCTGCCCACAGTGGTTACCAAAGCAGATCTAAACTGCACGATCGCGTCATTCAGGGAGCCTGCGGTTATCGGATCGGGTTACCCGTCAGGGCGAGCGAAATTCTTCCATACCGAAGCAATATGTCATCGTCGGCCTCCATCTCGTCTGCGGCCTCTAAATGAATGTCGAGGGCGCGCCGGACGTCTTTCTCGATTTGCTGCCATTTGCGCTTTGCCGCCGAACTTCTGACCCACCGGGCCCTCGTCTCAGACGCCGCTGCCTCGGCTTTTTCTTGAGCAACGCGTGCCTCATCAAGCATCTCGCGTCTGAAAGTGATCTCAGCCTCAAGCCGCTCAACGAGAAGGTGGTGATGGTCGAGTGCTGCGCTGGAAAAAGTGTCGAGCGACATCAGGTCTTGGTAGAGCCCCGCTTCGGCTCCTGCGCAATTTTGCTGTGCGACTGCAAGACCCTGGGCGGCGTTCTGTACGGCTAAGGTGGCCGTCTGGCGCTGGGCTTCCTTCTTGGACAGTTCCATAAGCAATCTACGCTCTTGCGTTTCCTTCAGAAGCCGTAACCTCGAAGCGTGAAAACAATTCACCCGGTCAGACGCGACATCCATGCGATCGTCTCCTCAAAATCTGACGGCTCTCCTTCGCTCTGGCGCAAAAATTCCCTCAGCTCGCCAATCGACGCGACAGCCCGGTCAGTAAGAGGGTCGCCGCCTTGCTTGTATTCGCCGACGTTGATCAAAAACTCGGATTCGGCATAGCGCGAGAGCAGATCACGGAAAAAGGATGCTGCCTTGCGATGTGGCGCAGATACGACCGCATCCATTACGCGGCTGCGACTTTGCAGCACATCAATAGCTGGAAAATGCGATCGCGCCGCGATAGTGCGTGAGAGAACGACGTGGCCATCAAGAATGCCGCGCGATTCCTCGGCAATAGGATCGCCTGTGCCGTCACCTTCGACAAGCACCGTATAGAAAGCCGTGATTGAGCCGCGATCACCCATGCCGGCACGCTCCAGCAGGCCTGGCAACATAGCGAAAACGGAAGGAGGAAAGCCCCGTCGCGTCGGCGGCTCACCCGCAGCAAGGCCTATTTCGCGCAAGGCGCGGCAGAAGCGTGTCAGCGAGTCTAGCATGAGGGCGACGCGTAGCCCTTGTTCGCGAAAATATTCGGCGAGCGCGGTCGCCATAGGAGCACATTGCGCCCGCTCCACTGCCGAGCGGTCGGATGTTTCGACGACTACGACCGTATGGCGAAGGCCCGCCTCCCCAAGATGCCGCTCTATGAATTCTCGAACTTCACGTCCACGTTCGCCGATGAGCGCGACTATGATAACGTCGGCGGCGGCACCTTTTGCGATCTGTGACAATAACGTCGACTTGCCGCAACCTGGCTCGCCATAAATTCCGATCCGCTGCCCCTCGCCGCATGTCAGCAGACCATCCAGAGCACGGATCCCGAGCGGGAACGGCCGCTCAACAATGCGCCTTGTCATTGGATTGGGGGCCGCGCCCCGCAGCGGACGAGTTTCGGTGGTTTTGACTTCGCCTTTGCCGTCGAGGGGACGGCAACGACTGTCAATCACGCGGCCGAGCAAATCGGGGCCGACTGGCACTTCACGCATTCGTCCAGTGGCCACAACCTCTGCGCGGCCCGACAGGCCCATCAAGTCTCCGATCGGCGTGAGCAACACGCCATTATCCAACAGGCCGATCACCTCGGCCTCGAGCGACAGTCCGGTTCTGGGATCCTGCAGCAGACAAAGTTCCCCAATACGAGTGTCGGGCAAGATGGCATGGACCAGTGTACCGACAGCCCGCGTAATCCGTCCGCGCACGACACGCGTGTCGATTCGCTTTGCCGAAGACCTCAAGGACGAGATGGCCGGATCGGGAGGCCGGATGCCGGCGGGACTATGCACCGGCGTGGTCACAGTTCGCCTCGTCAGAAAGTGACCCGAAGCCGAGGCGCAGCGCTCGCATCTGCGCATCAAGTCCCAGATCGACATTGCCATAGTCGCTCCACAGCACGCACTGTTGCGGCGACAAGGTCGGATCCGGATCAATCCGAACCCTCGGCCGGCCCTCCCGCCCGTCGCACCCAGCAAACGCGCGCGCGAGCATATCGACTTGCTTGGGACATGCATGAAGGCAAACTTCCGCGCCGCTGTACTTGCGCTCAATCGCGTGACGAACAGCCCTCACCAACAGCTCGCCCGAATCGAAAGCGCCCAGAATATCGCTTAGGATCTCCATTACGAGCTGTGGCAATTCCTGCTCCAGAACCGCCTTTCGTCGCGCCACTTCGGAGGCTGCCCCCGCAATCAGCCGGGCCATTTCCTCGGCGCCTGCATCCAAGCCCTCGGTATGGCCGCGTGTCCGCTCACGCTGATAGGCGGCGCGCGCCCAGCTGCGAACCCGCCGCTGATGCCGTTCCGCCGCAGCACGCGCTTCCATGGCGCTATGCCAGATTTCGATCTCACTCGCCCGTATCAGTGGGTCCACTGGGCGCATCTGGGGCGGGACGGGCGCTGCAGGAACAACGGCTGTCATATCACCGGGATCTCCGCCTCAAAATGAGCGGCTACAAGCGAAAACAACTGGCCTGCGGCAGCATCGTGTTCGGGCGCTGGATTCTCGGCGGCGGTCCCGACGGGCAACCGTAGAAGCACGCGTGTACGCTCAAGCTCTGGACTGTGATTGAGCCAAGCACCAAGACAGGCATGTCCATCGTGTTCAATTTGCTGCGCCAGCTTTTCGGGATCAGCAATCAATCCGTTTGCGATCGCATGCGTCGGATGTCGGATGCCAAACGCGTGCGCATCAGCGCCGATATATCCAATAAGCGCATTGAGGTGAGGCTGCGAAACAAGTTTCAGCAACGAACGGGCATGCCATATACTTCCGGCAAAGAGGGCAGCCCGATGCGGGTCACGTCCGTGCAGGAGATCCGGCCCCCAGTCGCCTCCGTTCGAATCCATGTCATTGTCAAGCAGCAATTCTACCAGCCTTGGCCGCAGCCTGGGACACTTCTGCAAGCGCATCAATGTCGCAGCCGATAACGCCGGATCAAGATGGGCGGCAAGACGCGTCGGATGGGCCGAAGCAGCAAGCTCGCTCCGAAACACGGAACGCAATTGGGACGTACGATCACGTTCGGCGGTCTTTGTCGATATCGTCATTGGGAATATCACCTACGCCGTATCGCCGATGATCTTCTTGCGAATGGCCTCGACAACGGAAGCACCCGAGCGCCCCTCGACCTTGGATAGGTCGCCCTTTGATTGCCTGCGCCGATGACCAACCAGACTGGCTAAGAGATAGCACGCCACAGCGAATACAGCCGCCGCAACACCCATCACGATCGCCAGAAGTGGCGCTGGAATGGAATTGGATGCTTTTGCCAGAACAGTCACCGGTACGGGCCGTTGCACGGGTACGGGCCGTTCCACTGGTACCAAAACCACTTCTATCTTATCGTAGGACAAGCCTTCGATGCTGTCGGCGACGAGCATCTTTATCTTCGGCAGCAGAACTGAGAGATTTTCTTTGGCGTCGTGTCGGATAAAGACCGAGGCTGAGGATGGCGCGGCGCCTGCTCGTAACAGATCGTTTTGCGGCAGAACGACATGAACGCGTACAGAGAAGACGCCGTCGATATCGCTGATGGTACGCGACAACTCTTCGCTCAGGGCATAAACGTAACGGGCACGCTCCTCCGTCGGCGAGGCAATCAGGCCTGAGCCCTGGAATATCTCGCCGAGGTTCTTGAAAGACTGGCGCGGCAGCCCCTTGGCACTCAGGAGATTGATTGAGAAGGCAAGCCGCTTTTCGTCGACCTGGATCGTGCTGGTCCCATCCTTAGCCGCAACCCGGACCGCATCAATCCCATTGTCAATCAGAAGCGCGAGCATCTCATTCGCGTCGCGCTCCTGCAATTGCGTATAAAGATCGACCTTGCAACCACTCAGGGCGAAGAGAAGTGGCAGTACGAAAAAATAGAGCGAACGCCAGCCAAGCGGGCGACTACGCATGTTTTCGCCACGGGCTAAACCAATCATGCGCGCCGTTCATCCTTGTTTTATCAGGTTGTTGACAGATGAGGTGAGCCCGCTGACACCTTTGGAAACAAGAGCAACCTGGGTGACCTCGCTATAAACATTCCGCAGACCGGCAACCATCGTTTCGAAATCATGCGGTCCTTGCAGGGGGCCCGGCATCCGCGTTCCCGCAGCCCCACCCTCGACGGGGAGGCTCTGGGCCGGCCCCGACAGAGCGCCCTTTGCAAGCGCAACCTCATGGTCGCGCGCGGCAGAAGTGGCTGTATTGTCGCGGTACATCGAAGAAATCGTCTGGATCACGCGATCGCCTACCGGACTTGTCCGCGCAGGCGCGCGTTGGACATCCATCGGCGCAGGAACCGGCGCCGCCCTCGCTGGCGCCGAAGCAATGTCGTTTTTCGTCGAGGCGGCCGCCTGCGCCAGGGCGCGCTCAAACTGGGCCTGCTCGTCGAATGGCGCGAACCTGGAGAAAGGATCGGCTATAGTGGCAGAGATCGAGGTGACAGGCATCATCATGCAAGGACTCGTTTGTTCTCTTTGACGCGGGATGAGGTGTTCTCTTTGACGCGGGATGAGGTCAGCACGTTCATCACCGGCTGTTGGATCAATACCCTAGGCAGGCGAACTGACGACAAGCTGACCAACGAGAGCGTCGTTTGGCTATTTAAAAGTCACGTTGTCGACTTTAGTCACTTGTGAGAGTTTCAGCCTTTGGTTTATCAAGACCAGATGCCGAGAACGCTCATCCAATCCACCGCCCTGCACATTTTGAAGATACTTCTCTGTGTCGGGTTTTTTCTCCCCACCGGTATCCACACCACTGTGGGTGCGCCTCTGTCGCTTCCCTCGACGCCCTATAGATATACGGTTCTAGATCAGGATCTCTCTGCAGCGTTGCAGCAATTCGGCAACAACCTGAATATCAGGCTCAACATCAGCCCGGAGGTGAAGGGGCGGATTCGCGGGCGTATGCCGGATTTACCACCGCGCGAGTTCCTCGACCGCTTGACCGACCTGTATGATCTCCAATGGTATTATGATGGGATGGTGCTTTATGTGTCCGCTGCAAAAGAAGCGCAGACTCGGATGCTTGTGCTGACTTCGGTTGGCTTCGATGGGTTCAAGGCGGCCCTCGATGAGCTTGGCATCTCCGATGAGCGCTATGTCATGCGACCTGCGCCCGGAAATGGCCTCGTCCTGGTTTCCGGTCCTCCACGCTTCATGGCGCTGGTGGAACAGACGTTCAACGGCCTGGTGGCGGAGGCCCAGGCGCAGCCCCGCGCCGTGGAGACGCCGCCAAGAGAATCGGTGCTGATATTGTTTCGAGGCTCTTCCACCATGGTCGTCCGCGACGGGCAACCGGAAGCGTCTTACTCCTCTGTCGTGCCGCAACAGGACGGCGTCGCCGGGAAGCCTGAGCGGAACCAGAACTGACATCGGAGCAAACGCCGTAGCTTCTGAAGAAAAAGATCACGACCGCCACCTCCTGAGTGTGAATTCGTGTGAAGCTCGTCAGTTTATCGAAAGCTAAGCCGTTCATGATTAGAACCGGCAACTCCAAAGATATCGCCGGCACTGTGCTGGAATTGAGCCTTGGGGCTAGCAAGGAGCGGATCAATTAAAAGCACGGCTAGGGCATTGGGATCCGGCCGACGCTCGGAATTGTCGCGTTCGTGAGCGCATTGGCCTCACATCAGGCCCTTGTGGGAATTTCAACGTCACGCCTGAGGGTGCACAATGTCGGCCAGCAACCTTTCACCATCCAGCAGCTCAAATACCGCACAGTCAGTGCAGGCCTGGTCGGGCCGGACACCTTCTGCGCCTATGTCCGCCCAGGCTCAGCAAGGCGCATCCTTCTTCGACGCAATGCTGTCCTCTTACTCGCTGCAAGGTGAGACCGAACCTGCGGCGCTCCGGGACCGGCAGGCTTCGGATCTCGAGTCGTCGATGGAAGATTTGCGTCAGCACCCATTGGACCTGCTGCCGCCACATATGAGGGCGGCAATTGAATCGATGGATCAGGATCTCCAGCCCTCTGCAATCGAGCCCCCTTCCGTCCCGCCGGTGCCGGTGAAAAGCTCAAGAATCACCTGGGACGGCGGCTCCCTGACCGAGGCTGAGTTGCAGATTGTGGCAGTGCTTAACCGTCACAAGGACACCCCAATCTGGTGGGACAAGCTCGATGCCCAAGCCAATCTGCCCTCTGCGCCACCGGATTTGAAAGCGGCGCTCAAGGCACTGCAGCAGGATCCAGAACTCTTTTACGCGATCGGCTCGCAGGGGGACGGCCGCTGTGGAGGCAGGATCGAGCCGAAAGATTTGTCTGGGTTCTCCAGCCATCATTCACAAGTTGCCGAGTTTCAGGAGCGGCAGGCGCAAAGCTACGAGCAGAACTACATTCCATCCGATAGCACTGGAAATGCTCAGCCTTCGGTCATGACCTTGAGCGATGCCTTGCGCGAGCTTTACCGGTACTCTGAAAGCCTGCCCAAGAACCTGAGTCTGGCTGATTTCAATCAGATCGTCGACGGCAAAGCGAAAACCGTCAAATGTCCGCCCCAGGTCATTGCGGCGGCTCAATACTTTGTCAATCACCCGGATGCCTGGAAACAGTTGTACGGCGGTGCTATAGATAAGGTCCATAAAGAGGACTTCCTGCAAGTCGCCTCATCGTCGATGAGCCTCACGCAAGCCGAGCTGAATACGCTCGAGACGATGAATAGCCATCAGGACGCTTTCTTTGGAAGCGGTGTCATGACTCGTGACAAGCTGGCGAGCATGGCGGACGACAAGAGCCTTGATCCGGGAGTACGGAAAACGGCGTCGCAGCTCCTTTCAGATCCTCTGTTGTTCGGTCTGCTCAACAATTCGATCACCGGCTACAAGACCCATAATAAAGTCTTCGATTTCGGCGGCGGACATACAGTCGATTCTGGTGACGTCAGCAAAAAAGATTTTGCCCACTTCTACACCAACATGTCGTCGGCGAACCAAACCATTCAACAGCCAAAGATCCATGTGCCCAAAACCGCTGCGGAGCAGGACGCTGTCGCGGACATGACGATGGGCCTGGCGGACCAGCCTGAGATCAAGTCAGCCAAAAAGAACGGCGGCATCTTCATGCATATAGTCGACGGCGTTTGCAAGGAAGCCTCTGGCCTGCTTGACACGGCCGCAACGGCGGTGGGCTTGCTCAGCTTCGTTCCGGGCCTGGGAAAAATAGCCGATCTCGCATCGATGGCCCTCGAGTGGGAGTCGCAAGCGGCGAACATCCTACATACAGCCATTAGCGGAGGCAATATGATGCACGCGCTGGCAGAAGCCGGCATCAACTTGGCGGCGCAGGCTGTCAGCCTTGTCGCTGGGCCCGAGGTCAAACTGGCAATCCGCAACGGGCTCGTCAAGAAGGCGATTGAAGAGGCCGCGACGGCCGGCATCAATCTACCGCTTTCCACGGCGCAAACCTATGCGGTAGATTATTTGAACAACCTGCAAGAAAGACTTGCGACCGACTCTGGGCCGTCTCAGAGCTCGGCCTGACCAGCAAATTCGAACTTCCTCACCGCACTGCGTCCTTTCATCAGTCAGCTCAGCGCGCCTGGGAAGATCGGAATACACGCTCTCTAGTCCAAGTCTGGAGCAGGTCCTGCTTGGGCGCCTGGCTGAGATGCTTCGACCACTCAACGCTCGTTCTCGAGCGCCATACCTTCGCTATCGCTGGTGCCCCGATATTTGACAGTTTAGCTTCAATGACGGGGAACGTGAAGGACTGACTGCTCGGGTTTGCGGGCCGAGCTTGTCGGCCGCTCAATCGAAAGCGTCATTTGGGGTGGGTGCTCCCCCGCGTGCAGTTGGCAAACGCGTTCGTCCAGTTGCTTGTCTGCGGTCGTGAGACGATGGTTGAGGCGAAGGTAGTCGGTCCAGGTCGGCGTGCGGAATGTTTCTGTCCATTGCATAGGTTTCTGAAGATTACGCTGGAGTGTCCATTGCCGCGCGCCGACGCGGCTATGCACGTGCCGGCGCTCGCTCATGAGATCGAGGAAAGCCTCAAGGTTTTTCTCGGATATCAGATACTCGACCTTGACAACGATAGGACCGCTTCTTGGCTTCACATCAAGCGCGACCGCGGGAGCGTCGAATTCCTCTAAAGGGTCGGGCTCGGAATCGCAGCGCTCACGCAGAGGAAACAGCACTCCGGCTGCAGCGACCAGCAGCAGAGCTCCAGCGGAGCCTTCCAGCGCCCAGGTCAGCGAATGGTTTTCGGCCACCGTGCCCCACACCCAACTGCCGGCCGCGATCCCGCCATCTATCAATGCATAGTAAATCGAGATCGTGCGCCCCACGACCCAGCGCGGGCTCGCCAGCTGCACGCTCACGCCAACCCCGGACCAGGCTGTGACCCACCCCGCGCCGCCCAAGGCGAGTGCAATTGCCGCCACTGCAATCGAAGAGTTCAGGGCAAGGGAGAGGGAACACGCCGCGCAGGCGACGCAGGCCAGTGTCATCAGCCGTTCCTGCGACAAGCTCCGTCTGAACCTGCTGTTGGAGATGCCGGCGAAGACGGCGCCTGTCCCGAAGCCGGCCATGAGCGTGCCATAGGCGAGTGGTCCTCCTCCCAACTGATCGCGCACGATCAGGGGCAGCAGCGCGAGTATGGCAATGCTCGCCAGGCCAAAGAGGGTTCCGCGGGCGATCGCCGCCTTGATTTCGGACGACATCGCCGTGAAGCGAACTCCGTCGTAGATCGCCGTCCTCATCGATTCACGCGGCAGAGGTGAAGAGCGAACCTTCCACTTGCAGCGCCATATGGTGGCCAAGGGTACCAAATAGGTGAGGGTGGTCACAGTAAAAGCTGCCAAAAGCCCAAACGAGGCAACCACGATGCCGCCCAGCGCCGGACCTACGGTGCGTACCGTGTTGAAGCCCACGGAAAGCAGCGTAACGGCAGCGGGAATATCGCGTCGGTGCACGATATCGCCAACCGAAGCTTGCCAGGCGGGATCGTTGAGAGCTCCGCCACATGCGATCAAGAAGCTGAAGCCGAGGATCATCCACGGGTCGACAAAGCCCAGCGCCACTAAAGCAGTCAGCATCGCAGAGGCTACCACCATAAGGGACCGGCCGGCGAACATGACCCTGCGACGGCTGAAATTGTCGGCGAGCGCCCCGGCGAAGACAGACAATATGAACGCAGGCAGCGTCGACGAAGCCTGGACCAGCGCAACCATCAAGTCGGAAGTCGAGATCGTCGCCATCAGCCAGCTGATGGCAACAGTCTGCATCAGCCAGCCGAGACTGGAAACCTGCGTGGCGAGCCATATCGAACGAAAGGTCGGCTGCATGAGTGGCGCAAATGTCGATGGCGCAGCAAAATCTTCATCAGAGCCAGCCACACCACTCATCTTTGCAAGCCTTTGCTTTCCGTTTATCGGCCGCTCTCGCATGTAATCTCGACTGGACCGTGGCGGCCATGGG
Organism: Mesorhizobium cantuariense; assembly: GCF_042647205.1. Lineage (NCBI taxonomy): Bacteria > Pseudomonadati > Pseudomonadota > Alphaproteobacteria > Hyphomicrobiales > Phyllobacteriaceae > Mesorhizobium > Mesorhizobium cantuariense. The sequence continues at coordinate 174,628 of NZ_JBHRVD010000001.1, forward strand.
CTGAGAGATGATGCCGAGGGAAATTTTTTCAGGCGTCGGCGCACCGTTCGACACGAGCGAGACATCTATAGTTTTGCCGCCGAAGAATACCTGCGGCGCTAGAGGAGCCGGCCGGCCGCAGAGGCGCTCAGGAATGGAGCTGACCCGGGGTCAGATTATCCCGGAGTTCTCCCGGTTGCCGAACCTTGGATTATGCGCTGGAATACGCGAATTGATATGAAAAGATAGGATGAGACTTTGCCGTTCCCAGTCATTGACCTGCTCGGGCAGGCCGCCTACGCTGATGTCGCTTGAATGGATATGGGCGACCCGCTTCTTGTTTTCCGTGAAACGGGCAGTGGTCGCCAGAACCGTGCGGATCTTCGGCTCCTGACCAATCAGGGACAATGCTACCACCGAGTACACACTTACTGGGGTGAATTACGCCCCCCACAGAACCGGTCTTGTCAGGCGCTTGCAGGCAGCTTCGCAGTATCAGCAGCGGTCTTGCCCCTGGTTCCTATGTGCTTTCTCTCGACTCTGAGGCAAGCGCCGTGACACCGGTAATTTCTCTGGGGTCAGTACGGATACGATTTGTTAGCGCCGATTGGCCATCACCGCGCTTTGTTCAAGGAGGCGTTGAAGGCGATGGAATGGACGATCTCGATCGAGGGGAAGAACGACTTCGGTGACGTTTGTCTGTCAAGAAGTCCGAATCGATAAGAGCGAGTAGCGTCTGTGCGACGGTGATCTCGGCCTGTCGGTCGATGATGGCAAGAAGATCATGGTCGCCTTGCAGAAGGCGGTGGTCACTCAGGAGGCGGAGACTTACGCCTTGTTTCGCCGGGTATGTCCGGACTGCCATACCTTTCGGCCGGTCAAGGACTACACGACACGCCGAATTCGAACGGTGTTTGGCACGGTGGAGGCTCGCAATCCACGATGGATGCTGTGTCGGGATTGCCATCCGGGAATGGACGGCGCATTCGCTCCGCTCAAGGAAATCTGCCCCGATCGGGCGACGCCTGAACTGATGGAATTGCGGCGCGACTGGGAAGCCTGCTGCCCTACCGCCAGGCTGCCAGCATGCTCGCTGCCTTTCTGCCTATCGAGCCGACGGAGACCCACGCCACTGTGCGCAAGCGGACGATCAGCGCCGGCGAACGGCTTGACGGCCAGATCATGGAAGAAACCCGGCGAGTAAGATTGCAGACCGATGAACGACGGCAGCTCGAAATGCCGCTTCCCGGCGATCGCCGCAAAGTGTTCGTCATCAGCATCGACACGGCGCATGTTCGCGGCGCCGAGCGGAATTCAGGACGGAATTTCGAGATCGTCGTGGCCCGCTGCGGTCGTGGTGGGCGGGGAGATCGGGGTGGCCGATATTTCACCACCAGCAATACCGACCAAGACGCAATCCGAGATCGCGCCCTTCACCCCCTTGAGCGAGAAGGGCATCGTGGCTACGGCGACGTCACGGTAATTTCGGAGGGTGCTGAAATTCTCAAGCGACTGCCGCGTGCGATCCCGAAGCCGACGGCCCACATCATCGACTGGTTTCACATTGCTATGAAGGTTCAGCCCATGCAGCAGATCGCCGATTTCATGGTTCGATCCCAAGCTGAGTCCGTCGGCGCGCTCTCGACCATCGACAAGGACATCAAAGCGGTGAAGTGGCGACTGTGGCACGGATGCTTGGATCGAGCTATCCGAGACCTCCAGGGTATTGTTACGCAATTGCTTCCGTTGCAAGCGGCTGGAAATTTGTCGGTCGCGCGTCTTCACATGCTCGCATCGCAACTGCTCACCTATGTCCGTTCGAACCGCTGTGCGATCGTCAACTACGGCAAACGCTACCGAGCCGGCCTTCGCGTCGCTACCACTCTTGCCGAGTCGGCGGTCAACTTGCCGATTCCGACGAAGCCGCCCCTTTGTTCCGACATGATTGCGCCCCCCGATTCCGAGATGATGTCGCCCCCTGGGGCTAGGGCTTGCTGGCTGTGATTGTTGTCATTTCGTACGTGCCGTGTGTCAAGCTTTTTGCGCTTGTTTGCGACGCAGGCTTTCGCCCGTCAGATCGATGCGGTGGGCGTTATGAATGAGGCGGTCCAGGATTGCGTCGGCATAGGTTGGATTTCCGATGACGTCATGCCACGCCGACACAGGCAGCTGGCTGGTGATGATGGTGGAGCGTCGCCCATAGCGGTCCTCGAGGATTTCGAGGAGATCGTGCCGGGCCTGGTCGTTGAGAGGCTCCAAGCCCCAGTCATCGAGGATGAGCAACTGGACGCGTCCGAGGGTTCTCTGCAGACGTGCATAACGACCGTCGCCTCTGGCGAGCGCCAGATTGGCGAACAGTCGTGGGACACGCTGATAGAGAACGGACCGGTCATCCCGGCAGGCCTTATGGCCGAGCGCGCAGGCCAACCAACTCTTGCCGACGCCTGATGGGCCGCAGATGGCCAAATTGTCGTGAGCGTCGATCCAGTCTCCGGCGATGAGCTTGATGAACAGGGCCCGATCGAGGCCACGCTCACCGCGATAGTCCACATCTTCAGGCGCCGCCTGATGGCGCAGCTTGGCAAAGCGCAGGCGAGCGCCGAGCTTGCGATCGTAGCGCCAGCTCCATTCCCGGTCGAGCAACAGCGCCAGCCATTCGCCATGTGATAGCTGTTCGGCTTCGGCATTGGCGGCCAGTTCATTGAACGCCTTGGCCATTCCGGTCAGGCCCATGGTGTTGAGCCGGTCGAGGGTGGGATGTGCAAGCATGTCATTCTCCTTCAGTGGTAATAGCGGGAACCGCGGATATTAGGGTGGTCGATGGGCTCGCGAGTCGTCGCCTGGCTCGACGATGCCCGGTCGAGGTGATTGTCGAGGATTGAGCGGACGGAACCATAAGTCCGGGCGCCGATCTCCAGCGCCCGGCCGCAGGCGGCGTTGACGCGCTCGCGGCCGAAGCCCTTGACGAGCCGGATGACGCCAAGACAGGCGCGGAAGCCTTGTTCGGGATGCGGCCGATCCGCCAGTATCTTCTGGCACAGCAACGCCACATCGGGGCCGATCGCGGAAGCTTCCCGGGTGATCCTCTCGATCGTCCAGTCGGCAAAGCGGCGGTGCGATGAAGGCATGTGATCCGACACCGTCGTGTGCCGCCCATTGCCGCTGGAGCGCAGATGGGCGGCGATCCTCTCGCCCTTGCGGAACAGCTCGATGGTGGTCGCCGTGATGCGCGCCTCCATCTGCTCCCGCGCAAAGCGGTATGGCACCGAGTAATAGTGCCGGTCGATCTCGACATGGTAGTCGAGGCCGGCGCGCCGAATGCGCCATTCAGCAAAGACGTAGCGCTCAACCGGCAGCGGCTTGAGCACGGGCCGGTCGATCTCTTCGAACAATTGCCGTCGCGTACGATTGACACGACGCAGCACCCGGCGATCGTTCAGATCGGCAAGCAACTCGCCGATCGCCGCGTTGACCTCAGCCAGGCTGTAAAAGACACGATGGCGCAGGCGACCAAGAAGCCAGCGCTCGACAATCCGCACCGCCGCCTCGACCTTGGCTTTGTCGCGTGGCCGCCGTGGCCGGGTCGGCAGCACCGAACTGCCATAATGCTCGGCCATGCCGGCATAGGTGCGGTTTACCTGCGGGTCGTAGCGGCAGGCCTTGATGATGGCGACCTTGGCATTGTCGGGATTTTGTGTCCCGAACGGTTATGTGTCCTGAGAGGTGTAAGTTTCTGTAATCAAACGACTTGATTGTCTTTGGCGGCACATCGCGCAGGCGAAGCAACGAGCGCATCCTCCAACTCCCCCTGATCCAAAATGGAGGTTGCCATGTTAGAACGCCTTTTCGTCAAACCACAAACTGTCGATCGGATTATGGATTGCTGGCTTGGGCCGCAGATCGAGCAGTATGTGAAGGCTCTGTGCGAACGTGCCTATACACCTCGAAGCATCTATCGCCGTGTTCCTGTCCTCGTGAAGTTCGCGGCATTCACTGCCGGCCACAATGTCGAACGTATCGAACAAGCGGAAAGGCTCTTCGAGCCGTTCATCGCAGACTGGTTGTCAAATCGTAATCACAATCGATCGGCTGATGCACGTCGACGCGCCCGCAATTTTGTCACTGGCGTCATACGGCATTTCTTCAGCCTGGTCGTATGGAAGGCAGGCGACGACCGCGCTAGACCTTCGCTGCCCGATCCATTTGCGGTTCAGGTTCCAGGATTCTTCGATTATCTCCGAGATGAGCGAGGGTTGCGGCAAAGCTCCATCGCGCATTACCGGCATTACCTGCGCGTCTTTGAGCGGCATCTCGGCGATATAGGATGCGATCCGAAGTCGCTTACATTGCCGCTGGTGACGGCCTTCATCACGACACAGGCCGCGTATTTCGGCCGCACCGCGATGGTCAGTCTCGCCAGCATCCTACGGGTCTTCCTGCGATACCTGCATCGGGAATACGTCCTTCAGCGCGACATCATCAAGCTGGTCGAGATACCTCAACGTTATCGGCTGGCCGATATCCCACGATCGATTAGTTGGGGTTCGGTCCAGGATATGCTCGATCAGGTGGACCGACGCACGGTGGTTGGCCGGCGCGACTACGCCATGCTGCTGCTGATGGGCGTTTATGGGCTGCGCTCCCGTGAAGTCGCGCTGCTAACGCTTGACGATGTCGACTGGAAGCGCGATCGGCTGCATGTGCGCGGGCGCAAGGCCGAGCACAGCACCACCTATCCGTTGGCCCCCGTCGTCGGTGAGGCGATCGTGGATTACCTCAAGAACGGTCGGCCTGACGTTCAAAGCCGATTGCTTTTTTGGCGGCACTTGGCGCCACAATCGCCACTAACACACTCTGCGGTATCGGCCACTGCCAGCAAGTATCTTCATCGCGCGGGGATTCCGGTTAGCCGTCCGGGATCACACACTCTCCGTCATGCCTGCGTCCAGCGCCTGGTAGACACGGGGTTTTCGCTCAAGACCATCGGCGACTATGTCGGCCATCGGGCGGCTTCCTCAACCATGATCTACGCCAAGGTCCAGATCGATGGCTTGCGTGAAGTCGCTCTTGGTGATGGGGAGGATCTGCAATGAGAACCCGTCTTCCCGAGCCTTCAAGTCCGATCGCGCCCTACATCATCGCTTTCGTTCGCCACAAGCGCGCACTCAACCGGCGCTACGACGTTGAAGGCAAGGTCCTGCGGATGCTCGACGGCTATCTGAACGTTCAAGGGGTGATGAGCATGACCCAAATCAGCCCGGCACTCCTCGATGCGTTTTTCCTGAGCCGTCCGCGAGCCCGTCCGAGAAGCTTCAACCATCTTGTCGGTGTCGTCGGCCGGCTGTTCGAGTGGATGGTCGAACATGATGTTATCGATCGCTCTCCTGTCACGATGAAGCCCCGCCGCCGTGGTAATCCAAGACCGCCCTGCATCCTGGATCTTCGTACCGCTCAACAGCTCATCGAGCGCGCCGCCGAACTCCCGGATCAGAATAACGCCCAGCTTCGCGGTCCCGCCTACGCCACCATCTTCAGCCTGCTGTTCGGGCTTGGCCTGCGTGTCGGCGAGGTTGCGCGCCTGCGCTGGCGGGACGTCGATCGGGATCGTAACGTGCTCACCATTCGCGAGACGAAGTTTTCCAAGTCAAGGCTCATTCCCATGGGGCCGCAACTGGCACAGCGCCTTTATGAGTTCATGGCGCTGCGATCACAGCACCTGGTTTCGGTACCCCCCGACACACCGTTGTTTTCCTTCCTGCGGGGTCGGGCTGTGAACCCCGGTACGATCAGCATCATCTTCCGTTCGCTGGCCGACCAGTTGGACATACCGATCCCGCCGGGAGGAACGCCGGCCCACGTGCATGATCTTCGACACAGCTTTGCTGTTGGGCGACTTCTACGGTGGTATCGTGACGGACATAATCCCACCGACAAACTGGTCAAGTTGTCGACCTTCATGGGGCATGTGGATCCCGCTTCCACGACCGTCTATCTCAGCATTACCGCTGATCTCCTGGAAGCCGCCGGCCAGCGCTTCGAACGATTTGCAGCGCCGCTTTCGCGTGGAGGACGGCTATGAGGACCGTCGGCAACCTCGTCTATCAATTCTTCGAGCATCATCTCAAAGCCGAGAAGGGTCTGGCGTCCACTTCGATCCGGAGCTACCGCGACGGAATCCGGTTGTTTCTTCTGTTCTTGGCCCGGGAGAACCGACGCCCGATCAGCAAGCTCAGGCTGAGCGACCTCAGCGCCGACAACGTGCGAGCCTTTCTCGCCCATCTTGAAGCTGAGCGCGGTAACGGCATCCGAGCGCGGAACCACCGGCTCGCAATGTTACACACCTTCTTCGCCTATGCCGGTGGTCAGGAACCGATGGTGCTGCCGGAGGCCGAGCGCGTCGCCGCCATCCCAAGGAAGCGCGCGCAGCCGGCAGCCACCTATTATCTCGAACGCGACGACGTCGAACGGCTCTTCGACAAACTGCCGCGCATCAGAGCTTGTTCACCCGCGTCCCAGGCCACGTCTCCACCGATAGGCGCTCAGTCAATGAGAAACCGACCGAGGAAATCGGTGTCGGGTGGGATTACTGCGCAGATCGCGCCTTGCAAAAGGACATCAGAGCGGTGCGCCAAGGCACCTTGCAATTGGCCGATAAACATGGAGCTTTCGCGCCATGACATTGGAACATGCAAAGGGCGATCTGGTCGCCGAGCTCAGCGGCGCCGCGCCGGCCGAAGATCGTGCAACGACGCCCGGGCGCGCGCGGCAACGAAGGCTGTGGAGCTGCACAGAGAAGCGCGCGTTGGTCGACCTGGCGAGCGCGGCGGGGCTATATTCTTCCATGGTTCGTCCTCCTGGCATGAGGATAGGCTCGACGTATGCATACGCTGGAGGCCGCCTACTGACGCGTAGCTTGAGGCGGTAGTGTCCGCTTAGATTAAGTGGACGCTTGGCGAATGAAGTATCTGGCTATGGAACAGCCATCGACGGTGGAAGCGAGCACGTCCGCGGCTCTGCCGCTGCCGCCGGGTGCGGGCCAACAGCGGACGCGCCGCTCCTGGACGGTTGAGCAGAAGCTGGCGATCGTGCTTGAGGTGCAGGAGTCCGGTGATCCGGTGTCGGTTGTGGCGCGGCGTCACGACATGAACGCGAACCACTTGTTCATCTGGATAAAGCAAGCCCAGCAAGGGCGATTGGGCCAGTCCAAACCGCTGCCTGAGACCCCACCGGTCGCGTTCATTGACATGGGTGTTGTCGGTCCCAGCCTGCACGACGTAGAGCCGGAAGAGCCGGCTCCTGCGCGATCGCATTCTGAAGTACCAGCTACGACCAGCCAAGCGGTGTCTGCCGGTGGCCGGATGGAAATCGTCGGGGTCAACGGCCGGCGTGTGATCGTTGACCGCACTGTCGACGTAAGTGTCCTGCTGCGGATCTTGCAGGGCCTGGAAATGCTGCGATGATCCCGACACAAGGCGTGCGTGTGTGGCTTGCCACAGGCTACACCGACATGAGATGTGGCTTTCCCTCGCTGGCGCTCCGGGTGCAGGAGGTCCTCAAACATAATCCCCTTGGGGGCAACATGTTTTGCTTCAGGGGGAAGCGTGGAAATTTGCTGAAGGTCATCTGGCATGATGGCCAAGGATCATGCCTGTTCACAAAAAGGCTTGAGCGCGGCCGCTTCATCTGGCCAACAGTTGAGGGTGGAGCTGTGACAGTATCTCCAGCACAGCTGAGTTATCTATTGTCTGGGATAGACTGGCGCAACCCTCAGGAAACATGGCGTCCAACCCGGGTTGGGTAGCATTTTTTGATTGAAAATACAATGGAATGTGATTCAATCGGCGCATGACTTCGAAGCCGGTTGATCTTCCCTCGGATCTTGCCAGCGCCTACGTGGCGCTGCTGGCTGAACGTGAGGCGTTGCAGGCTGAACGCGATGTGGCGGTCGCGGATGCTGCCAGCTGGCAGGCTGAAGCCGCCAACGCACAGGCCATGCTGTCCGACACCGAGGCGCGGATTGCACATCTTGAGCTGCGCATCGAGAAGCTGAAACGCGAACTGTACGGGCAGCGCTCCGAGCGCACGGCGCGGCTGATCGAGCAGTTGGAATTGGAGCTCGAAGACCTTGTCACCTCGGCGACCGAGGATGAGCTTGCCGCGCAGGTCGCCGCGGCGAAGATCCAGAAGGTCCGCCCCTTCACGCGCAAGCGACCGGTGCGCAAGCCATGGCCGGATGACATCGAACATGAGCGCATCGTCATCGAGTCACCCACCACCTGCGCCTGCTGCGGCGGATCCAGGCTGTCCAAGCTGGGCGAGGATGTGACCGAGACGCTGGAGGAGATCCCGCGCCGCTTCAAGGTCATCGAAACGGTCCGGGAGAAGTTTACGTGCCGGGATTGCGAGAAGATCACCCAGCCGCCGGCGCCGTTCCATGCCACGCCGCGCGGCTTCATCGGTCCTCAACTGCTGGCCACAATCCTGTTCGACAAGTTCGGCATGCATGCTCCACTCAACCGCCAGAGCGCGCGCTTCAAGGCCGAGGGGATCGACCTGCCGCTGTCGACGCTGGCCGATCAGGTCGGCCACGGATCCTTCGCCGTCATGCCGCTCTTCCAGCTGATCGAACGCCATGTGTTCGCAGCCGAGCGCCTTCATGGCGACGACACCACCATTCGCATCCTGGCGAAGGGCAAGTGCGCGACCGGGCGCATATGGACCTATACGCGCGATGACCGTCCCTTCGCCGGGCCTGCGCCGCCGGCGGCGATCTATTACGCCTCGAGCGACCGGCGCGGCGAGCATCCTCAGAAGCATCTGGCCGGGTTCGCCGGCATCCTTCAGTGCGACTGTTACAGTGGCTTCGAGCCGCTGTTTGACCCGCAGCGGAAGGAGCAGCCGATCACGCCGGCGTTTTGCTACGCCCATGCGCGGCGAGGATTCTTCGAATTGGCCGACATCGCGAAAAAGGCCCGGGATGGCAAGAAGGGCAAACCGATCTCGCCGATCGCCCTGGAGGCGGTCAGGCGCCTCGACGCGCTGTTCGAGATCGAGCGCGCCATCAACGGCCGCAGCGCTGACGATCGGTATGCCGTGCGGCAGGAGAAGAGCAAACCACTTCTCGACGACATGCACGCCTGGCTGCTTCGCGAGCGCGAAACCCTCTCGCGCTCTTCCGAGGTTCTGAAGCCAATCAACTACATGCTCAGGCGCTGGGTCGACTTCGCCCGCTTCATCAACGATGGCAGAATCTGCCTCAGCAACAACGCGGCCGAAAGAGCGCTGCGCGGCATTGCTCTGGGAAGGCGCAATTGGACCTTCGCCGGTTCCCAGCGCGGCGCCGACCGCGCCGCCGTCATGCTTACCCTCATCACCACGGCACGCCTCAACGACGTCGACCCAAAAGCCTGGCTCGCCGACGTCCTGGCCCGCATCGCCGATCTTCCTACCTCGCGTCTGCACGAATTACTGCCTTGGCAATGGAAGGGCCTGCACGAAGCCGACAAGCCCGCCGATCAGCAGGCCGCCTGACCTTCACGCAACGCCATCATAGAGCCCGCCACGCGCACGCGCATGTGCCAATCATGCGGCCTTCGTCGTATGCGTACGGCTCGACGAGCAACCCTCGTTTCAACACTGCCAGTGTAGGGCGAACCACCTCACAGCCGGCAACCAGAAAGGACATAAGGTCTTACGAAACGGGCGCGTTCTTACGATTGACCTCCACGCGAAATTTGGGTTGTGACCATGACGTTATGGCGTGCACCGACGTCAGCATCGGCTCACAGCCTCATCGATCATATGAGATAGGTCAATCCGGACCGGCGAGCCGCTTCTCGTAGAAGATCACTGCATGTCCGTGCAACATCCCTTCCGCGCAGCGCGTATATCCAGCCGTCTCATAAACTCTTTGAGCTCCTACTTGGCTCTTTGTCGTGTCGAGCTTTATCCACTTGAATCCCAGAGAAACAGCTCGCGATTCCAATTCACTAAGTATTCTCCTTCCAAGCCCTCGTCGTTGAAAGGCGGGATCGACCCGCAAACGCTTCAGCTGTGCGACATCGTTGTCAACGGGTTTCAATCCACCCATTGCAGCGAGTTGGGGGCCGATATGCGCAACTACGAAGTCTCCGCCTGACGCGATGTATACTTCCCCGACATTACGCAAATCATCCTCCCACGTTCCTTCCGGACCGCGCACACCAACTGCCTCAGAGGCGCTTCTATGCAGATGCCATACATCATCGGCATCCCCTGACTCGAACCGACGAAAGATAACTCCGTCTTGAGACATCGACCATCACCTTTTTTCGGACGTCGGCGCGTCTGGCGTCGTGACATGTTTTTGCCGGGGCAAATACCGCGTTAGCTTTGACGCGCCGCCATTAGCAGCCGCTGTGAAAGGACAGCTTCAACACTTTCCGAAGTCTCGACTCCGACAATTGGGCGGCCAGGTTCGATTGTATACTTTAACGCCGTACTGCGGTGCATCCGGCTAAACTGATCCAGCGCACAAACACAGGACGCGAGCAGCTTTCTAGTTTCACTGCCGTGGCGCTCGATGACGGGCAAGATGGTTGCGAACTTAGGGAAGTCCGCTTTCCCTTCTAGCCAGCTTGGCTGGAGCCCCGAGCCGCCCTTGTCTGGCGACAACCAGCGAAAGACCTCCTGGATGCATCCCTGTGGATAGTATTCTGACAACCGATACACATCCATATAGAATTGCGGTTTCTGATGGAAGAGTTCTTCACCGATCAGTAGCACCGAGACCGCGACGATGCGGGCAGAGAAACGGCCGCTTGGGCCCAGCCTATCCTTGTAAGGGTTTTTTCCGTAAAATACACGAAATTGGCCAAATAGATCGGGCGACATACGTTCATAAAAACGCGCCAGAACATAATTTGCTGACTCAAGGCGCTCCACGCATACCGCAAGACATTGACGCGCGTCCGCCCCGACCGCATCACGCAAAGCGAGTAGAGCGTCTATTGCCGACTGTAATTCACTCTCAATGAGTTGATGGCCAAGGCAAAAATCTCGCTCCTCGACCCCGGCCGACCCGAGGCAATATACGCGTGGATCGCTCTGCAACGGATTCGTAAGGATCATATCTTCATAGGAGAGGACATCAATGCTAGGCTGCCGCTGCCGACTTACGCGTGCAAGTTGCCTCAGTGCCTCTCCCACCGTCAACTCGGCATCAACGGAATGAAGGCCGGCAAACGCAGACATCTGATAAGCACAATTAACGAGATACTGGATATCTGTCTTAGCGACCCCGAACTCGGATTGGGGCAGATTCAGCAGCTGCGCCTCATAGTCCGTCTCCGCAATCATTGCGTTAATGCTACGCCCAAGTGCCTTAACCGCTTCACCAGGTCGTGCACTGGCTTTGATCTCCGCGATACAGTGCGGCAGCTGATCGGCGACAAAATTGCTGAGAGGCCCAAAGGGGCGTTTTCGCTCCCGGCGATCAATGCTATCGCTCTGATGAGAAAATATCCCCTGCGCCCGATAAAGCGGCTGTTCCGGCATGGAAAAGGACAACTTGGTGACCATTGACGAGCGCCCCCGATTCACCGAAAGACAGCTTGCATTTCTGCACTTGACCCATATCTCGCCGCCGGCGAGTAATCGTGTTTTTCGAGCAGGTCAGTTCGTTTGTCTGTTATTCTGCTATCGTTGTACGCGACCCGCTCAAGCACATTGTCCGAGAAAAACAGCAGCGATATTGCGCCCGAATTGATAATGCCGGCCGCAGTTAATGAAAGCACGCCGTCGTTTGAGATGCGGACGAGTCCCGCCTTGCTTAAAAGTTCAAGCTCGCGGCCAAAGTATTTTTCAATCGACACTCCAAATTGTCCCTCGAAGCGGGAGAGCGACACCCCGCTGCTTCGCAAGGCAAACATCAATGTTCTGCGCATGAGATCGTCGTGCGACAGTACAGCACCTTTCCACACTGGTTTTTCGCCCGCTTCAACTCTAGATAGATAGCGATCTAAATCTGCTTCGTTATAGAACTGGCACTGGCTCATGTAGCCAAATCCGCCAAGCCCAAACGGAACAAGATTATTGTCGTTCCAGGAATCGTATTTGCGACGCTGTTGAACGGAGTGTGGCTGCGGCCTCTTAGTCCAGTAGAAAATCGGTCCATGTCGATAGCCAAGGCTGGTGAGGATGTGCTCCGCCATGAAATGCATTACGATGCGCTCCTTAGCTCCCGCGAATTGATATCGTCCTCTTGCCAATTGGCGAGCTATGGGATCCGTCGATTTAAACATCAATGGGAATATATTGAACTTCTCTATTCCCATGTCCAATAGGCCGATAAGTGAGTCGTACCAGCTCCGGAGCGTTTGCTCCGGCAACCCATACATCAAGTCAAGGGATAGATTCTCAGCGCCCATATCATTAAGTAATTTTACGGTCCTGACCACCTCATCTACACCATGCCCACGGTTTAATATGCGCAAAATATTTCGATCCAGAGTTTGAACGCCAAGAACGAGGCGATTTACACCGCCACTAAGTAAAGTGGACACGCGATCCGCAGCATCATCATGCTTTACAAGTGAGGGATGCAATTCGAAACTCACTTCGGATTTCGATAAATCAAATCGCTTGTTGATTATACCAAACAGCGTTTTTAGTTGATGGTTGGTCAAAAATGAGGGGGTGCCACCCCCAAAAAAAGCAGTCTCAATAGCTTTGCCAGCGAGCGCCGCGTCTGACCAACTCATCTCTTTATCTAAGGCCGACAAATATCGTTCCACTCGCTCGGAGGATGGATTGATTTCCTTGGCGAAGTGGCAAAAGGTGCAATGCTGATTACAGAAAGGAATGTGGAAATAGAGGTCGATCGACGAGGCAATCTGAGCCAACAATTGCTCGCTACTCAGGTTGCTCATTGCCTTGAGGGGAGGATATGTACCAACGAGATAATCGTTGTGCGTGTCAAGATGCAAATTTTGCGACCTCAGCATATCTAGATTGATGTCGTATGAACGATCGATCGCAAGTTCCAAGGCCTCGGAATAGCTCGGCGCGTGCATTCTTTAGGACTCCTTAAGCTTTCGTGTGGAGGTGATGCGTGATGTGCATTCGCGCTACTACATCGGTGTTTTCTGCTTGGGCCAAGCAGTGCATTTCGATCAGCGATCCGTATTCCTCCCAGTTGATGCGGCAAAGGCTCTGGCGGGAACGCGCTCAACAGCGCAGCGTCTATGGCATTGATTTAGATCAATCGAGGAGGTTTCATTTGAACTATTGCGGCGACTGGGAGACCGCGCGCGGTCGTGCGGATCCACTACCGCCTCCTCGCAATAGACATGCCAACAAAGACTTTTGTGCGGACCTTGCCTGAAAGACTGGAAAACCAGTGCATCGCATCGCCGCGCCGACTGCGCCTCAAAGTCGGCTTTCGGACATACGCGTCTTCAACCGGACACGGCTGAACACGACATCTTCACTTTCCTGAAGAAGCTATTTATCCGCCTACCGGCAGCAGAACAGTCTGGCATCCGCCTTGCGCAAAATCGGGCGCATCGAACGGATAGTGTTCACCTTACAATGGTTTGAGGATCCGCTCTTGGGCAACTCGGGTAGCGTCGCCTTAAAATGTTGAAGGGCGCAGCAAAGGATTGCGGCCCCTGTTCATGCGGCGCTCGACAAGGCGATATCGTTCCAGACGGCCATAGCGGCAGCACGAATATCGCGATGACCGGCAGCTGTCAGATGTTTGCGGTGAAGGTTGAAGAGGTTGGCGATCGGGCCGTGGATGGAGATGAAGCGCTGGTATTGCCCCGCCGGCTTGAACCGGATCATGCCTCGCTCTCGTCGTCGAACAGCCATATGCGAGTTCTCCGCCCGGTTATTGAGAGCTTTGTGCGAACGATGCTCGACACCGGGCATGATTTCCCTCTTGGCTGCGTCGTAGGATCTGAGCCTGTTAATATCTGCTCCAAAAAGAAGTGAGTGATTTCAGCGGGTTGTGATTCAGTCGGATTGCTGAGATTCGACGGAGATCACGATGCCCTGGACCGAAACCACTCGCCCTCACTATGAACGGCGCTGCCCGCGCTACGCAAGCGACCTGACGAACGCGGAGTGGGCGCTGATCGAGCCGCTGATGCCGGCGCCGAACCGGATCGGCCGCCCCCGCAAGACGGACCTGCGCGAGGTTGTGAACGCGCTGCTTTACATGGCTTCGTCGGGCGGAGCATGGCGGCTTCTGCCCAAGGACTTCCCCTCGTTCTCGACGGTGCAGAAATACTTCTGGCACTGGCGCGACGAAGGATTGCTGCGCGCCATCAACAACGAACTCGTCATGGCGGCGCGCGAACGGGAAGGCCGGGAGGCGAGCCCGTCCGCCGGCGTCATCGACAGCCAGAGCGTGAAAACCACCGAAAGCGGCGGCGTTCGTGGCTTCGACGCCGGCAAGAAGATCATGGGCCGCAAACGGCACATCGTCGTCGACACGCTGGGCGGTCGGCGTCGTCGTTCACGCCGCCGACATTCAGGACCGCGACGGCGCCCCGGCCGTCCTGAAATCCATCCTCAAGCGCTGGCCGTGGCTGCGCCGTGTCTTTGCCGATGGCGGCTATGCGGGGCCGAAACTGCGCGGCGCCCTGCAAAAGCTCGGAACGTTCACGATGGAGATCGTCAAGCGGTCGGACAGCGCGCAGTCGGCTTCTGACGATGAGCGCGGCGACAATCGACCGTGTTCTTCGCGGGGCTCGAGAGACCGCCGGAGGACGGGCACGGCGCCGCAGCGCGGTATCCACGGCGCTACGACGGAGCATTCCGATTCGTACTTTCTCCGACTGGCAGGACCCCTCCGCCCGGATTTGTCGAGGCTGACCTGGTGGCGCACAGTGGACCGGTGACGAGCGGCAGCTTTTATTCAAACGCTTTGTCTCACCGGCATTGCGAGCGGGTGGACGGAATGCGCTCCCCTGCTTGTCCGCGAGCAGAAGCTGCTGAGCGAGTGCGGCGGCTCCTGCCATTCAAACTTCTCGGGTTCGATACGGACAATGACAGCGTGTTCCTGAATGAGACTGTGCGCGATTACTGCCGGGACGGTGGCATCGAGTTCACCCGCTGCCGGCCTTACCGCAAGAATGACCAGGCATTTGTCGAGCAGAAGAACGGCGCCGTTGTTCGCCGCATTGTCGGCTATCGCCGGCTGGAGGGACTTGAAGCCGCCGCAGCGCTCGCGCAGCTCTATTCGACGGTACGGCTGATCGTGAACTTCTTCCAGCCGTCGTTCAAGCTGACATGCTTAAGGCCGAGCTCGTGGCAAGCCCTGGCGAAGGTTTTCGACCTGTAGCAGGAGCCGTTGTCGGTCATGACGCGGGCAATGACGACGCCGAGGCCGGCGTAGTAGGCCACCGCCGCCTTGAGGAAGGCGACGGCGCTTTCCTTCTTCTCGTCGGGGAGGATTTGCGAGAAGGCGATGCGAGAGGCGTCGTCGATGCAGACATGAACGAACTCCCATTCCGCGCCGCGCGACTTGCCCTTTTGTGGATCGCCGGTAATGCGGTGCCCGACCTGGCTGAAGCGGCCGAGCTTCTTGATGTCGATGTGGATCATCTCGCCGGGGTGCTCGCGCTCGTAGCGCCGGATCGGTTCGGCAGGCTCAATGTCCTTCAGCCGCGACAGCCCGGCTCGCTTCAGTACCCGGCTGACGGTGGCGCACGACACACCAACCTCCAGGGCGATGTGCTGGCCGGTCAGCCGCTGGCGGCGCAATGCCACGATGCGCCCGGCCACCGCCTGTCCGGTCATGCCCGGCATGACATGGGGCCGCGACGAGCGGTCGGCCATGCCGGCCCGTCCCTCGGCCGTGTAGCGCTCGACCCGGCGCGTCACGATCTTCGCCGACACACCATACGTCCGCGCCGCATCGGCTTTGGAGAGGCGGCCTTCAACGACCGACAGCGCCATTTCCTCTCGACGCAGGGGCGTGAGACGGGCATTCTTGTGGATGTTCATTCGGACCCTCCGGTGAGTGCTGAAGCTTGGTAACTCCAGTCTCCCCGGTCCGGTCCGAATGGACAACCTCCTGAAAGCTCACAGCTAGGCGGGCAGGCCCGGGATCATTTGGTGTCTGCGACGCTCGTATGGTTTACGCCGGTCATCCCTGGCCGGAAATCATATCGAGCGGTGAAAATGAGGATCCTTGATCCCGCCGAAGTGTTAGCGTCCGGCGAACGCATTTTCGCGCGCTCGATTGGCCGAATCTATGGGACGCGCTTCACCTCATCGACCATGACACGGTCGATCATCTCAGGATCGCATTGTTCATCGACGAGGAACTGGCGGATTCCACCATCCCACGTCCGTATGTCGGCGAGGAGACTTTGAAGGTCGTCGATACCATTCTGGGTTAGACCCTTCGTGCCATCTTCAGTGCCATCGCGCACATAAACCAATTCGCCCTCGGCGATATTGTCCGAGTTGGCGGTCACCTCCTCGATGAGTTCGAGGTTCTCGCCGATCATGCTGGCGACTTCCTTCAGCGTATAGATGAACCTTGAACGTGCCATCACGCAGCCTCGCATCGGTCTTTCGCCGGCGTCCAAAGCCACGGCAGTAATTCCTGGAGGCGGTCCTTGGGGTGATCCTGTATCCGGGTCAGGACGTCTTTCAGATAGATCTCTGGATTGTGGCCATGGAGTTTGGCAGTCTCAATGATGGTCAGGATATTGGCGATGCGCTCACCGCCCTTGTCTGACCCGGCAAATAGCCAGTTTTTTCTTCCGATTCCAAGCGGTCTCATGGCGCGCTCGGCTATATTGTTGTCGATCTCAACACGGCCATCGTCGATGTAAACGCTCAACGCTGCCCACCGCGAGAGGGCATATCGCATCGCTTCAGCCAGCTTCTGCTTCTGTGGCAGCGTCGAAAGCGTGGCCTCGATCCAGACCTTCAGCTCTCCCAGTATGGGCTTGGCATGTTGTTGGCGCAGTTTGCGTCGCTCGTCGGCAGGCATGCCGCGGATGCGATCCTCGATATCGTAGAGCGCACCGATGCGCGACAGTGCCTCGTCGGCGATCGGAGATGGCTTCAGCTTGATCACATCGTGGAACTTGCGGCGCGAATGCGCCATGCACGCGGCCTCGACGATCTGGTTGCCGTAGAGCTTCTTGTAACCTCCATAGCCATCAGCATGCGTGACGCCGCTGAAGTTTGCGAGGTGGTCAGCCGGATGCACGCCCTTTCGGTCGGGGCTATAGTAATAGGCGATTGCTCCGGGAGTGGGATCTTGATAACCGCTGCCATCGAAGACATAGACCCACCCTGCCAGTTTTTGTCTTTCCTCGCCCAGGGTCGAGAACATCGACCGGGGTATCGTCCGTATTTATTCGGTCAAGCGCGGCGATGTGCGCCCTGATAGCCAAGACGAGCGGCGCAAGCAAAACGGACACGCGGCCAACCCAGTCCGCCATGACAGAGCGAGAGATGCCAATCCCCAGCCGGTCGTACATCTCGGATAGGCGGTAGAGAGGGATATGATCGTCGAATTTGGCGACCATGATATGGGCGAGCAATCCCGGTCCGGGCTTGCCGCGTTCGATCGGCAGGGTCGGCATCTCACCCGCTACCGTCGTGTCGCACTCCCTGCAGATCATGCGCTTTTCGACATGACGGACAATCTTGATGGACGCCGGCACGTGCTCCATCACCTGGACCACCTTGTCTGCGGCCTTCAGGAACGATGTGCCTCCGCACGTCGGACAATTGCAGGGCGCGGCATAGACCAGCTCTTCGGTGGGAAGACCATCGGGCAACGGTTTGCGCTTCGGCTTGTCCGGGGTGTCGTTCAACTCCGGCAAAGGAGCTTTCCCGGAGCGCATCTCAGCCTCGGCACGAGAGGCCTCGATCTCCTCCAGCATCAGTTCGAATTGTTCGATTTTCCGGTCGATCTTTTCCGAAGAGGCGCCATGCTGCCGATGGCGGAGCAGTTCCAGTTGCGCGCGCAGAAGCCCGATAATGGAGTCGCGCTTGATGACTTCGGCTTCCTGGCTCTCAAGTTTCGCCGCCTGTTCAGCGACGAGCGCGCGCAAAACAGATAGCTCGTCCTGACTGTCCAGCGGCGTTGTTTCCATACCCGCAAACGTAGCCGATTTGCCCCCAACGCGCCAGCATTATGCCCCGGATGTCCTTGCAGAATATAGCTTTTAACCCGTTCGTCCGGGAGCAGAAGTCCACGCAGGTCGGCGCCAGTCGATCCCCTCAACAAGCATCGACAACTGAGCTTGCGTCAGATGCGCAACTCCATCTTTCGCCGTCGGCCAGGGAAAGTATCCGCGTTCCAAAATTTTGTAAAACAGGCAAAACCCTTGGCCATCCCACCATAAAAGTTTGATCCGATCAGCGCGTTTTCCGCGGAAGCCGAAGATTGCGCCGGAGCCCGGCGCCTCCTTAATAGCCGCCTCGACAAGCGCCGACAGTCCATCAATGCCACGCCGCATGTCGGTCACCCCGCAGGCCAGATAGACCCGCACATTCCCAGAAGGCCCGATCATGCCGCCTCCACGCAAGCGATCAACGACCCGAGCATCCTTAGCTCCACGTCAGCCGGAACCCTCAAACACCGACCGTTTCGTAGCGAGATCTCGATGACCGCTGGCGCCGGTGGCGTGTCAGGTGCCTGGGTAGCGCTCACCTCCTCGGTGATTTCCACCGGAAGGAACATCGCTGGTCGACCAACATAGCTGAAGGACTGCCGCCACAAACGGATCTGGCCAGGATGAATGTCATGCCGGCGAGCCACATCACCAATGCGAACACCAGGTTGATCCGCTTCTGTCAATATCCTCAGTTTCGCCTCGTCCGACCACCGACGCCTACGCTCAGTGCCGGACATGATCTCCATGCGAGCCATGCAACCTCTTCGATCTGGTATTAATGTCAGCACTAGAGCGTCGGGCGTTTATGTTGGAGCGCATCGTGTTGCCTTGAAGTAATTCCAACACTCTCCTGGAGTGAACAGGTGGCAGATATGGCCAACAGCGGTCCATAGGTCCTCGTATGTCCTGGCCTTGGCCTTTCTGAGCAGGGTCTTAAGTTTTGAGAACGCCTTCTCAATGGGGTTGAGATCGGGCGAGTAGCGCGGCAGGAACAACACCCAGGCGCCGCGATCCCTGATCGCCTCGGCGGCTCTCGGGCTTTTGTGGACGTTGAGATTGTCCCAGACCACCACATCGCCCGGCTGTAGCGTCGGCGCCAGCTGGGTGGTCACATAGATGTCGAAGGCGGCACCGTCGATGGCGCCGTCGATCACCCAGGGCGCCACCAGTTCGTGGCAGCGCAGTCCGGCAATGAAGGTTTGGGTGTTCCATTTACCGAAGGGCGCGTCGGCGACAAGCCTTTCGCCCTTGAGGCTGCGCCCCCTGAGCGGCGTCATGTTGGTTTTGACCGAAGTCTCGTCGATGAACACCAGCCGTCCGGGCGCCGCCCTTATCGCCGGCAGGCGATGCCTATGCCATTCATCGCGCTCGGCTTTGACGTCAGCGCGTTCTTTCTCCGACGCCAGCAGCGTTTTTTTTATAACTGAAACCCGACCTGCACAGGAACTTGGACAGATTGGAAGGGTCGACCTCAATGCCACGCCCAGCCAGCAGCACCGCCGCAAGCTCCGGCATTGTGATGTCGGGCCGACCCTCCACCTGGCCGATGATGAAGTCGCGATGACCGCCAAGCTTGCCGCTGCCTCTCGGTCGGCCGATGCGGGCCGCAGCGACAGATCCCGTCTCCATATAGCGCGCCTGAAGTCGTACCGCCGTCGAGGCTGCAACTCCAAAACGAGCCGCCGCGCCGCGCCGCGTATTGCCCCCATTCACATCCGCAACAATGCGTTCGCGTAAATCCGCCGACAAGGGTTTGCCCATGATCCACCTCCTGTCACGGTGAATCACAAATCAAACCCGATGGGAATCCACAAAGGCAGATTCCGCCTATTCGCCCGATGCTCTAATGCTGGTTCTAATGCCAGAACATCGCCCGATTTGCGCGATCAGCAAAATCCGCTCGCCGGACGCTTACGCCGAAGTTGCCGGGCTTGGCGTATCCGCCGATGCCTGGCAACCGGACGGGAACCAGACAAATCGCGGAACCGTCTTCACCCGGGTGTGGAGCGGCGCGCAGGCCGCGGTCGTCGCCGAAGGCATGAGCTTGCGCCTGAAAATTCAAAGAGATGCCGATCCGGCCGCGCCGGTCGACGAGTTGGTGCCATTTGGCCTCGCGGTCTCTCTCGCAATGCCCGGTGAGATTCGGCTCTATGATCAAGTGCGGGCCCGCGTTCAGCCGCGTCCGGCGCAACGTGCCGCTCCATAATGCAACCGATAAACAATACGCGACGGTATGTGCTGGCGCCGGAGGGTCTACCGGGCTTAGACGAAAAGACCTTATGTCAGCCACCTTTACCCGTCGCGAATGTCCTGTATGTGGCAACTGGTATAGCCGCACGATCGCCATCGCTTGGCTCGATAGCCTTGTTGTCGAGCAAATCGCGCGGATCGTTGACCATTACCGCCAGGTTATGGCGCGTCGAACAGCCAAGCGGCTGGTGGAAGGACTTGTCAGTGAGTAAAGCGCCGGAATACGACGGACAGACAGGGGGGCGGGCATGATAGACAATCGCCTCTATTCGCACTGCGCCACCGTCGTGTTGGTCGAGCAAATGGATGCTGTAAGCGTCGAGGCCCATCTGCCTGGCCTGATGGACTGCCTCTGCGCTGAGCTGGGACGACCCGCTGATAAGCAGGTGGAGGGCATCGCGCCGACCGCGACTGGCCCTCTCAAGGAAGACACGCAAGCGCTGCCGTCCGGAAGCGCGAAGGCTCTCTATGGTCAGGACGGTGGTCTCCTGTCGGATAAGGATTGGTGCCGATGGCTCGACATCGATCGGCGTAGTGCTTGTGCAGCCACTTACGCTTGCCGTCAGAGCGATCTGGAGAACTATGTTCCGCAACGTCATTGGCCGACAGCTATTCTATGATGAAGCCAGGACCGCCCTTGGCGCCTGGCGCGCCGGTGCGGGCAGTCGCGCGGCCTGGCGGCGGACTTGCCAACGAATTCGTCGGAGTGCCTCCCGCGTCCAAAGTCGGCGCCGGCGGGTCCGTGGGTGCGCTCATCTGGTCGGGGTTGGAGCCTGGCCTTACGATGTAGGGCGTAACAAGAATAACCAGTTCCGACTCTTCCTTTCGAAACGAGGACGAGCGGAACAGCGCGCCAAGGATCGGCATTTCGCCGAGCCATGGAAAAGCACTGATATCATTGTTGACGTTACGCCTGATGAGACCACCAATTGCGAAGCTCTGCCCACTGGCGAGTTCGACGACCGTGTCGGCTCGGCGCGTGGAAACTGCTGGCACCGAGATACCGTTGATCTCAACGGCACCTTGTCCCGAAAGTTCACTGACTTCCGGCTTTACGTGAATATTGATTAGGTTGTTGTTGAGAACGGTTGGCACGAATTCCAGGCTGACGCCGAAGTGACGGAATTCTACCGAGACTTGCCTATTTTCCTGCTGGACAGGAATGGGAAATTCGCCGCCGGCAAGGAAGCTGGCGGTTTCACCGGACATAGCGGTAAGGTTCGGCTCAGCCAACACCGAAGCGATGTTCTCCTTGGCGAGCGCGTCGAGAACCGCGCCGACGTTGACAGCACCATTGTCGAATCCGATTTCTGCTGTACCGCCACCATTCGCCGCCCCAGAGCCACCACCTTTGCCGCTTAACAAACCCACTCTGAAGTTGCCGATTTGACCGAAGGCGGACAGGTTAATGCCGAGTGCCTTCATGGCGCTACGGGAGACCTCTGCTACGCGCACACTGAGATTAACCTGCAAGGATCCGGCGACCTTGATGTTATTGACGACCTGCGCACCGTCACCGAGAAATTGCTCAGTAACCCTTTTGGCAGTGTCGGCGGCCTCCGCGTCGGGCGCTGTACCGCTTAGGATTGCGCCGCGCGGCGTATAGTTGACGCGGATCGGATAATCGCCGACCTGGTCCCTCAACATAGCGCGCAGATCCCCGATCGGTTGGCTGACGACAATCCGTAACTCGGCGAGTGCCTCGCCGTTTTTGTCCAGGGCGAACAGGCTGGTTCGCCCGGATTTCTTGCCAAAGACGAAG
Source organism: Mesorhizobium cantuariense (assembly GCF_042647205.1). NCBI lineage: Bacteria > Pseudomonadati > Pseudomonadota > Alphaproteobacteria > Hyphomicrobiales > Phyllobacteriaceae > Mesorhizobium > Mesorhizobium cantuariense. The sequence goes on from NZ_JBHRVD010000001.1 coordinate 196,753, forward strand.
ATGGTGCTACTCGAGGGTGCCTGATAATCGGCGATCGTCGGGTCGGCAACAAAGATGGTCGCGGCTGGCGCCGGCAAATGAACTGTCTTGCCGAGCGAAGAGGAGAGGTTCAGCGTGGTGTTGATGCTGTTGGAAGCGGCACGGGGCGCCCCCGCATCCGGCTTGTTCTGGGCAGCCGCAGAAAGTGGAGATAGCAGAACGAGCGCGCAGAGGAGATGGCCCAAGTAAGGAGAGACGGCAGGTCTCGAACCGACGATGAGCGTCGGCCGCCGATTGGTGTCAGGATGACGAGTTGGAACGATTTTCAAGGCAGTCTTTTCTTTCAAATTCGACCAACTATGCGGATAGACCGTCGGTCAATTCAAGAATGTAGCCAATGCCGCGCACGGTCGTGATTCGTGGCGTTGCACCTGACCTGCACAGATGTCCCCGTAAGCGATAGATTCCGACTTCAAGCGCGTTGCCAGATATTTCGTCGTTGAACGAATAAACGTGATCTTCCAACTGCGCACGTGGCACGATGCGGCCCGCACGGTTAAGCAGATGCTCTAGAATACATAGTTCGCGGCGTGCCATCCTCAGCGGTTGATCGGCAACCGAAACCTCTCGGCCGATTGGATCGAAGTGGAGATTGCCAAATACTATGATGGGGTCGGTCTTCTGTGTCGACCGGCGCAGAACGGCTCTCATTCTGGCGATAAGCTCGTCGGTAGAGAATGGCTTGAGCAGAAAATCGTCCGCGCCACCATTGAAAATCGCAATTCGCTTATCGAGATCGTCGAGGTTACTCATAACGAGGGCAGGAACTGAGTGTCCCTCGCTCCTAAGCTGCCTCAGCCAATCTAAGCCATCGCCATCTGGTAGAGCCAACTCCAGCAGGAGAATTTCATAGCTCGCGCAAGAAAATGCACTCGACGCTTGGTCCAGGCTACCAACGACATCAACGGCAAAGCCGTTTTCCGCGAGCGCAACTGGCACTGTGTGCGTAAGATCCGCATGATGATCCACGAGCAGCGTTCGCATTTCTTCTCCTTTCAAGGGAGGACAATCCATTGCACACGCCACCGTGGGCTCTGAGATCGGGGCGACAGCAGAAGTCGCGGAAGTCGAAACTAGCGCGGGATGCGAGCAACCCGATTTCGATTTCTCTGCGCATCGATCCTCCTAGTGCGGTCCCCCGCATTCGTTAGGCTTGCGTTGCCCTCCAGACCCCCATGATTCGATGACTGAGGCTTAGCTATCGAGAAGCTGGCCCATTGAACAAATCGATTGTTCGAATGAGGTCGCATCCACGTGATGGATGCATCTAGCATATTCACCTCAACTCGCGCGCACGCTGCCATTGCGCGGCGACAATTAGGGTGTCCGGTTGAGCGACAACTATGATGGCCGGTAGGAGCGCTTGTCAGGTCCGGTCGAAGGGAGGGGCGTGGCCCCCTCAAGCTCATCCATCGCGACACGCTGCGGCTGTTCGGTCAATATCACCGGATGGAGAAGGGACGACACTGGAGGTGTCGGAACCACACTGGGGGCAGGCCTGGACAGGGGCTGCCGCTGCCGAGGCTTGTAGGACTCCTGCGGCATTGCATTTGCGTAGCAACAGCCATTCGCGCTCGACAGGTTGATCTTCGCGTCGCGCGGCGAGCTTGCGGTCGATCAGTGCGTGGAGCCTCAGGAGATGGAGATCAGGGCCCTCAAAGGCCTGTCAGCTATCCAAAAGATGAATGATAATTATTGCTATAATCAATTATATCAATCGTCCAAGGCTCTAATATATCGATCCCAAGGCGGTCATGCCCCGCCCCTCTCTATTACTGCGTCGGTTGGGACTGCTGGGGACAATTCGGAGGCCAACATGTGCGGGATTGTTGGCATCGTTTGGCAACTGCCGGTATCGGAGCGATTGGTCAACGCCTTGAAGCATCTCGAACATCGCAGCTATGATTCGGCCGGCGTTGCGACGATCACCGAAGCGCCTTGCACCGCCGGCGCGCCGCGGGCAGGGCCGCCGCCGCGCCTCCAGCCTCGATGCGCATGAAGCCTTCATCGTCGGGCTGATCGAGGAGCGCAAGGACATCGGCGAGATCAATCAGAGGTCATTGTCGATAGCTAAAGGAATAAATTCTTGATCCCATCAGGTGCTGGAGAGGTTGGTAGCTTATGCGATGGTCCCGAAACAACTAGCTTAAGCCATTATGAGCAAGCATTTGGCGTCCGTCCTGACGACCGTGAACGCGCCCTACAGCGTACAGCTGGACTATGCAGGTCTGGCTTATTGCCTGGCGGATCTCGAGTTGGCCAAACAGCATCCTGGTCATATCAGCGCCTTTCTTGGCGAGGTTCCCCTCGCACTGCAGGTCGAGCTCGCTGTCGTGCACCACATCCCGGTCCCCGACCTGAAGGCCTTCGCCGCTGCGTTCTGGTCCGGCGAGAGCTATCCGCTCGCTGCGTGATGGCCGAACACGATAGCCGGCGCCCTTCCGAATGGCGGCGGCCTTTTAGCATCGCCGTCGATCTGATTAACCAGCTTCGGGAGAATGCGGCGGTCAGACTTCGAATGGTCGTTTGGCGGTGGGACGGCTATGATGATCAAGATCGGCCATCGTGAAAGCCATGACATCGATGTTTTCCTCGATGACCCGCACTGCTTGGCTTCATCGACCCGTCCAGAAGCCGCCTGCGCTTTGCGCCGACGCCATCGGACTGTCAGGGTGATGAAGTTCGCCTTCGAAGGCATCGGCGAAATCGACTTCATCATAGCCGGAGTCCTGACCAAGACGCCCTTCAAGACATATGATGTCGAAGGGAGGACGGTTCGGCTCGAGACCATTCCCGAAATCATTGTCAAGAAGGTCTATTATCGCGGCTCCCAAGCCAGGCCTCGTGACATCTTCGACATCGCAGCCGCAGCCCGGTCGCAACTCGGCGAAGTCGTCGATGCCTTGCGCGCGTTTCCGCAACAAGTCGCGCGCACCAGGGAACGGTTGGAAAAGTTCAATCCGGAATTCGTTAGTCGTGCCATCGCACAGTTGATGATCATGCCCGACTATGAAGCGTCGGCCGCCGACAGTCTGGATGCTGCGATCGCTGTGCTTGATAGGCGTTGTCATCGTCCAAGCCGACCTGATCGCCTCCCCTCCGGATCGTTGCCGGGCAGGGGAGGGGCTTTTTCTACAACGCCGACGCCTTGGTGAGGTTGACCCGGAAGCGGTCGCGGCGCAGTTGATATTTTCGGGTCATCTCAGCGCTGGTGTGCCCGAGCTGTTTCTGCACGTAGCTAGTGCGCAGTGTCTGCCAACCAGAGGCGCACATCCTGAATCGAGCGCGTGAGGACGGAAGGATTATCCCGTGCGGCGATGAAGCCCCAACTGTGCCAATAGCGCTCGGCCTCGGTGTCAATTGCCCTGACCACGACCGCGCGGCCACCGACGATGTCGGCGCCGGCGATGCAGCGCCGCAGCGCGTCCTTTACCAGTCCGCTGCCGACGCCACGCCCCACGTAGTTTTGATCGACCGCGAGTTGTCCGATCAAAAGGCAAGGGATCGGATCCGGTGGGCGCCCCGTGCGGATCGAGCGCGGCGCACTGTTCGGCTGGATCACGCTGGGTGCGAGCCCATAATAACCGACCACGGTTCTGTCATTGTGAACAACCAGGACTCGGGTAAACCCGCGAGCCTGGTTGGTCCGCGCAAAGCCGAGCAGCCATGCGTTGAGGGCGGGCTTGCCGCAATCGAATGCGTCGAGACGATGCGTGTCGTCCAGCAGTTCTATGCCTGAAAGCGCCACCTAGCTTTCCCAAGGGGCAAACCGGCGGAGCCGCTCCGCCGCCTTAGGCGGCGGAGGGCTTGCTGGGGCGGCGATCGCCTGCATGAATGCATTGTAGGCGTCCGGCGACAGGCGAATGACGGTCGCGTTGAGGATTGCCGCCTGCGCTTCGTGCAGTGCGGCGCGGCGCATGAACTCGGTGCGAGACAGGCCTAGCAGTTCCGCGCCGCGGTCGATAATGGTCAGATCGTCATCGCGAAACCGCATCGAGACGGGCGTTTCCTTCCTGGGGCCTGTCGCGGCCATGGCGCTCTCTCCTGTGCTGCGAGCGTATATATACGTTTGTAACGCAGATCGCAATACATCGTGACGCCCGGGCCCTGTGCCCGGGTGGCGGCAAACGCGACGAGCCTTTGCATCGACCCGTCCCGGATCCGGGCACTATCGAGCCGTGGCATGGGATGCCGAGGGCCCGGCGCTCGCTTCCTTGGCGAACGCTCTGGCGAAGCGGCCCATGGCCTTCGTCTGCCAGCCGCGCGCGCACCTGCCGCTCGGCCTTTCCATGTCGAATGATCGGGCTGAAGCGCTGGCCGGCATCCTCCAGCGCTACCCCGAGGTAGGCATCATCGAGGACGATCCGCTAGGCCCGCTCTGCGGCACGCCGGCCGCAAGCGTGGGATCCCGACCAGACGATCCTGATCCGGTCGTTCTGCAAGGCTCTCGGCCTGGACCTGCGCTCGAGCGTCATCGGCGGCAATGCCCGGCATGTGCAGGCGATCCCGCTAGCAGCGCTCGCATGGCCTGGGCATGATCAGCCGCATCCTGCAAGGCGCGCTAGGACCAATCCACATTCAGGATTTCCAAAACTGAGATGTGCTGAATCAATGCGTTCCGGATTTACTGATTCGGAGCGGGTTTGATGGGTGTAAAGCGCTATGAACTGAACGAGGCGCAGTGGGTCCGGATCGCCCCGCTTCTGCCGGGCAAGGTTGGTGATCCGGGCCGTAGCGGCGCCGACAACCGCCTGTTTGTGAACGGAGTTTTATGGGTCCTGCGATCCGGAGCATTCTGGCAGCACCTTTTGGAGCGCTACGGCAAGTGGAAGAGCGTCCATGCCCGCTTCACCCGCTGGGCCAAGGCCGGCGTCTGGAGCGTGGATGCGCTGGGCTGCTGCACCCGGTCGATGGGTTGCTTTCAATCGGACCACCCAGATGCAGTTTCTCATTCCGTTAGAATGAGTGTTGGAAACGGATGATGCCGCCGACGCTGTTCTTTTTGTCAGCTTTGGTCCAGTTCACGTTGGAAGGGTCAACCATGCCGGCGCCGAAGTCGCCATAGTGGTCGTAGTCGATTTCGGCTGTGATTATTAGACCTGCAAACGCCGTATAGACAGCGTTTGCAGTCAGACCATAGTCCTTGAGCTGATCACCCGAGACCTGAAGGTTGAACGAAGTTTTCTCGTTGAATCTGTAAGTGGCGCCGGCCCAGAAAGCCCAGTTGCCGCCCCAAAATTTGTAGAAGCTGCGACGATGAGCGTCGATTGTGTTAATGGAGTTGTCGCTGAGCTTGCCATAGGAGCCGTAGCCGAACGTTCCGAATAGCGAAAATTCGTTTGTGACATTGACGTCGACGCGGACCTTACCAGCCAGAGATTCGTAGTTGCTATCATAAGCGACAACGCCAGTGATCGCCCCCCAGCCTTGCATGTATTTCACGCCGCCGACGACATGCGGAACATAGCTGTCGATAGTCCCGACTACGCCCGAGCCTTCTTCGAGTGAAGCCACCGCCGAAAAGCCGTTGCCGCTGTCAAAGTAGTACTGAACCACGTTGGCTTCGTAGCCGCCGTGCGGAACAAGCATCTTATTGAGGACGTCGCCAGCGTGGCCAGTAAACACGTGGAAGGCCGACCAGTCATTACCAACTCGCAGGCCGCCAAGCTGAATCCAAGTGAAAGCCAATTTGACGCCTCTGTTGAAGGCGTAGTTTTGCGGGCTGTCCGTGCCCGAATAAGCGTTGCGATTACCAAAGTCCATGCGGGTTTCCGTATAGGTCTTCAGTGTGCCGAGTTCGGTCTCCTGGCCGGTCCAAGTTTTGAAGGTCAAGCGAGCGTTGTTTCGCCATGTGCCCTGATCCTCACCAGTCCTCAGGTCTGAGGTTCTGGCGCCGTCATACGATCCGACATGGCCCAGGCCGATGTCGTAAAGGACATCGCCGCCGATGCGCAGACAGGTCTCGGTGCCGGGGATGTAGAAGTAGCCGGAGCCGTACACGTCGCAGACCTTGATGTATTCGGTCGATTCTGGCTCGGCCACAGCCACAGCATCGACCGCGCGCGCGTCGGAAAGGGCGATCAGCACTGCAGTTGAGCCGAGGAGAAGGCTCCTGATGTTCATTCGCGCGTGCTCCGGTGGGCTGCGCCTCGACGCAAAGCGACACTCGTCAGTTGCCCCACGGAATTCAGCGCGTCTGGGCCAATCGCCATAGTCATCTCCGCTTGTTGTAGGCAGACGTCACAACGGCTACGGAAATCGACCACGCAAATAACGCGCCATCCTGGAGACGTAGCTGCGGGCTTACGCTCAGGTTGGCCGGCGCATCTTGTTGCGGTTCCTTCTTTTCGCTTTGAAGGTCAAGCTGAGCACGAAAAGCAGACGTTTCGGATAGATAGTCTGTTCGCTGCCCAGCGGTTTCGTTCAATAGCGACAGCTTTTGTTCGTTGTGTAGGCTTTGAGACATCATAGGCGGCACCGCTCGGTACATCGGGCGAGATACCCACTGACGTCGACATGAAATTCACTAGCCAGGCCGGGTATGCCATGTTTTGGTGCACGGCCCATCTTGAAGGCGATCGCGTGCAGCAGCTTGCCAATCAGTCCGGACAAGTGATTTCGCAAGGCTGGAAAGATCGACGCGTTGTAAACCGCCTCTGGATCGGAAGTCCTGTATGGCCAACTGTTTTCGCGATGGCACCCCCCGGCGCGATTGTTGAGCCTCTTTTGCGATGATCGACTTTCGGCATCACCTGACGTTCTATCGCGTTATTGGAACGCCATTTGTCGATGATCATGCCCTTGGGGCCGCAACTCTGTGCAAGCGACTGGGTCAGCAGGCGCTTGGCAGCCTTGGAAGAACACGCCGAGCACGTTCCTGTCCTGATCACGGCGCGCCCACTGCCAATGCTTCTTGCCTGTAATCGATACCACGCGTTATCGAAGTGCCGGATATCGCTATCCGAGGGCGTCCGCTAGAGCAGTTTCTGGATAATCACGGTTAGGCATCGTAGCCGGCGTGGGCGAACAGGTTTTCGCATTCTTTGGGGTGGAAACGATCGATGGCGACGGCCACGGCGTCCCATAATTCCGGGATGGACCGGGCTGCTGCCTTTCGCAGTAAAGCCTTCAGCTTGGCGAAGGCCATCTCAATGGGGTTAAAGTCCGGGGAGTAGGGCGGAAGATAGCGAAGGGAAGCCCCCGCAGCCTCGATGATTTCGCGGACACCGACCACTTTATGAGCAGGCAGGTTGTCCATCACGACGACATCGTCGGGTTGAAGCGTCGGCACGAGGACGCGGCGCAAGTAGACCAGGAATGCTTCGCCATCCATGGCGCCGTCCAGGAGCCAGGGCGCGACGATCCCGTCGAGGCGCAGGCCGGCCGTGAAGGTCGTGGATTTCCAGTGCCCATGAGGAACAGCCGCCCGGCAACGCTGTCCACGCGCAGAGCGGCCTCGTAGCCGGGCCATCTTGGTATTGAGGCCACTTTCGTCGATGAAGATCAGGCGGCTCGGATCGAGATCGAGTTGGCCTTCGAACCACTCTTCCCGCGCTGCCAAAACATCCGGTCGCTGCTGTTCGGCCGCGTGCGCTGTCTTTTTTTGTACGTGATGCCACGCTTTGCGAAGAACGCATGGACCGTCGTCAGGCTGGCTTTGACCCCGCGCTCTGCCGCAAGGCGATCGACGATCTCGGCAAGCGTGATGTCCCGCTCATCGGTCTCGACCAAGGCGAGAATGAAAGTCTCGTGCGCGTCCAGCTTCGATACCTTCGGCTTGCCCTGCCGCCCAGGTTCCAGATTGCCGCTCGAACGCCAGGCCCGATACCATGCACCAGACGTCGATATCCCGATCGCAAACCGCCGTGCCGCTTCTCGGGTCGACAGGCCTGCCTCTATCGCCTCGATAACACGCGTCCGCAAATCCAGGCTGTAAGCTCGTGCCATGCCGCTGCTCCTTCCGCAAATCACTTCCATCAGGGAATCAGAACAAGCCGTTCACTGCAAACAAACGACTCCGATTAAGGGAAAACCGCTCTAGCGAGCAATGTCTGGCTCCTAGCCGTATCGTCCCCCAGCATATAGCATTGCCGCGCTCCGATCTCCTCGACCAAGCGCAGTCTGAAGGGAAAGCGTCGAAAATCTCGGTGTGCGTGATGATCTCGGCAGGGCGAACGATGGCGCTTGTAGCTAACCGATATTGTGTTCATGCCATCGCGTTCGGCGGTTAGAGCGGACCATCGCGTGAGGAAAGGCATTGGCGAAATACAGTGTCGCGGCGAAAGCGGAACGGATTTGACATAGCGCAAGACCCAGGAGAACCGCAGCGGTAAGGATGACAGTTATCGGCATAGGACGGTAAACTGTTGCGGACCTCGATCCTGACAAAATATCACAAGGCCCGGCTGCTAAGGGACCTGCCGGCCGGGCCGGGGCCGCGGCAAAACTGCGCCGCGAGGCTGAGCAGGCGAGCTTGCTTTAGTCGGACACTTTAAGGAGAAGCCGCCTGCTTCGCCCCTGCGCAGGCCTCCCAGGGAGCGCGGGCAAAGCGAATGTCGCATGCTCATCCCATGAGACGGCGGCGTTTCCGTCGCGGAGGTTGGAGGTCTCGTCATCTCCCCAAAGTTGGGGGAGCGCGTGCTAAAATCTCTTCCGGATTGAACCCAGAACTTCGCACAAGGGGGGCAGGCTCACTTTGTATGAAATAATGGGGCGAGCGTGCTCCTGGGTTCTTATCCGCGTCGGGAGCGGGAAACTCATTAACGGGATTTATTAGACGCCCGGCTGAGCGGCTGCCGGCTCGGGACGCAGATAGGCGTGCAGCGCCCTGACGCATTCATCCATCTGCCTCTCATGCGACACATTGCGCGAAGCGATCGTGAGATGAGCATTTTGATAGATCGGCTCACGCTCAGCGATCTGTTGCGTGATAGTGCCCAGCAGGTCCGAGGCCTGCTGCAGCCGGCGACCGCGTCGTCTCCCGAGCCGTCGCATTATCAGGTCGGCATCGGCCTTGAGCCAGATCGAGACCGCCTTGTCCTGGATGAGCCCATGGGTCTGCTGATGGATGAAGGAACTGTCACCGGTCGCGAGCACTGCCGGTCCTTGCTTCAGCACACGCGCAATCACTCTCGCCTCAAGCTCCCTGAAATGCTCCTCGCCATGGGTTTCGCAAAGTTTTTTTATCGACATGCCGGCCTCTTTCCTGATCTCGGCATCGGAGTCGATGAATTTCAACCCCAACCCTTTTGCAAGCCGCTCGCCAATGGTGGATTTACCGACGCCCGACATGCCGACGAGCGCTATCGGCCGCACGCCGAGGGCCGGCGCAATCTGGCTTGCTTGCGGCGACCTGGCGATCTCGGACATTCTTGATTTTTCGCCAACTCGCATTCCAAATGCCGCAGCAGCGCTCCATCTAGCCCGCTTGATGCACGGCGATCGGCTTTCGGCGGCCTGCATGGCGATCTGGCCGCCCTTGGGGTGCATTTTGACAAGCCTCGTCGGGCGCCGGCGATGATCCGTCGTGACGGAAGGCGGGGGTTTGCGGGTTGAGGTCGGCGGGTTTGTTTCGGGACGTCTGCGCCCCATCGTTTATGTCGCGAGTTGCGGGATGCGGCTGAGGACGATGCGCAGAATACGCTGGTCGGGGCAGGATGTCGGCAGGTGCAGACGGATCTGGGTTTTCATCTCGACCACGCGGGCGGCGATCTTGATGAGGCGCAATCGCAGCGTGTCGAATTGGGCGACGGCAAAGCTCGAGCGTTTCGGCATCGCGGCGCGCAGGCCCCACATCAGCCAGTAGGCGCCGGCATGCAGGAACAGCCGGAACTGGTTGGCCGTCGCTCTTGTGCAGGAGGTGCGGTCGGCGGCGAGATGCGTCTTCCACGACTTGATGTGGTTCTCGGCAGCGCCGCGCCGGCAGTAGACATCCTCGTAGAGCGCCTTGGCCTTGCCACTTGCAAGGTTGGTGACGATGAAGCGGTATCGGCACCTTGGGCGCCGACCTCGACGCGGGCGATGATGCGCTCTACGCGGCTCCAACTGGCGGCGCCGTCAAAAAACTCCTTGAAGCGGCGGACCTTGTTCGTCTTCGATGCTTCAAGGCGCGCCATCGTGCTGCTCTCCAGGTCCGCGACATGCTTGCGCAGGGTCGTGGTGGGCGCCACGCCGAGGATGAAGTCGACATCGTTGGCGCGGCACCAGTCGATGACCTGCGGACTACAATAGTGGCTGTCGGCCCGGATAAGGATGCCGGTGTTCGGCCAATTGCTGCGGATCGCCCGCACCAGGCGGCGCAGGTGGGGGCGGATTTCTGCCCCGCTCGGCCGCTTCGCTGGTCGCAGGACCGCACCGACGAACCGGCCGTCGCCATCGAACACAACAATCGGCTGGAAGCCGTATTCGTCGTGATGGGCATTGAACAGGCGGAGCTGCTGGCCGCCATGCACGGCGTCAAAAGTGTCGTCAATGTCGAGCACGATCCGCTTCGGAACCTGGCGGAAGGAAGCGCAATAGAGGTCGACCATCGCCCGGCCCATAACGATCAGTTCCCGCACGCCAGGCAGGTTCTCCAGCCGGCACATCGTCGATTGCGAGGCCAGATCCCGACCCGAAGGCAGCGCATCCTGGGCCATCTTGAAGACCGGATCGCAGCGCAGCGCAGTTGGCGTCGTTGCCATCCTCGTAGCCGGCGGCGATCATCTTCATGCGAAAGCCGATCATGTCCGCCAGGCTGTGGATGATCTGGTCCGGGCGGCGCGGATCGTCGATGCAACGCGCCACACGGTCCACCTCGGCCAGAGCCAGAACACCACTGTTCGAGGACAACATGCCGCCGTCAAAACGGGCGACGACGGACTTGCCGCCGACTGATGACAAACCGCTCAACGGCAGCATAAGATCATTCATCGCGGGTGTGGTCTCCGGGAAATGGTTCGGATCGGCTTAAGCAACCAAATCCTACGTCATTTCAACGGCTTGCACGACATCCGCCAACCCCCATGAATTTTCCGGGCTAGGATCCTCTTCGGCTTTCCAGTTTGGTATGCCAAGGGCGCCTTTGGGGATCGCAACCTCGGCACAGACCTCGATGGCGCGTTTCATCAGTTCCTCGGCCTTGGCTTGCGGAGCATCCCCGCTTGAATGCTGCTGCCGAAGCTTGCCAAGGATCTTATAAGTGTCGTGATTGGCCAGTTTGGCCCTGTAGCTGCCTGGCGTGTGAAACTCGACCTCGAAGCGATAGGCTTCGGGCGTGGCGAGCACTACCTTGATGCCCAAGAAATTTCGAGTCTGCTTACTGAACCAGTTGACCACGCTGACCTCGGTGTAGCCCCGGTCATCGAAGGCCAGCATGGCTTTCTTGAAAGCGTTTATAAAATGCTCGTCAGGGATTTCGAAGACATGGCGTACAGTATTGGTGAGGAGCTGTGGAGCGCTGCCGGGCGGGACGCTCATGCCGGTGAGTTCATCTGTTATGGAGGCATGCGATTTCAAGCGGCGCTCCAGATGGGGCATCTTCATCTGGAAGTCCGCTTTCCAGAGGCTTTCGGCGACGCCGAGCGCGGCCTCGGTGATTTTGCTCTCTTCGGCTCTAGCGCGGGCAGCCTCGATCTGGGCGCGCTCTGAAGCCTCCGCGCGGGTCAGCGCAATCATCATGTCGGCATCCTCGGCGGTGGGCCGGAGGCCAGAAGGTTTCGGCAGAATGCCTTGCTCCGCAGCGAATTTGATCGAGGCCTCCATGATGCCAGCGGCCAGCGTGGGGTTGTCTTTCAGATCATCCAAGGTCGCATCGACGTCAAACCTTCCCTGGGCGAGGGTCGCCGCAACGCCCTTGACATAGGGCACGGACTTCAAGCCCGGTGTCTGGTGGAGGAGCCGCTGAAGGTAGCTGCCCTTCTTGAAGAAAAGGTTGGCGCCAGTATCGGATTTATAGGCGTCGGTGCCGACCTTGATGCCGAGGCTCAGCAAGTTGGTTGCGCTTTGTACGAGGTCGTCCGGATTGTAACCATCTGGGCGAGAATCGATGCGAGCAGGATAGTGGTCGAGCAAAAGCTGGATGCGGTCTCGTGGCTGAGGCGTTGCCGGATAGGTCTCGGTCAGACCCGGGAAAAGCTCGCACAGCCTTGCGCTGAAGCTCGGGTTTGCGGCGTTCGCGCTTTCGATTGTTTCGGGCAGGAGTTGTCCACCCTGCTTGACTGCCCATGCCACAAGGTCGGAGACGAGCAACTCGGCCATTTCGCGGGCAACCGGATGTTTGGCGACCTCAATCTCGCGCCTCGCCCTCGCAAACGTGTTCTGGATATCCTGGCCACTCACCTCTTCCTGGTTCAACAGCTGACCGATATCTCGCCGGAGCTCCTTGTGAACGCCCTCATAGGTGCCAAAGACGGCACGCTCGGCAAACCAGCGTCGTGCTTCATGGGATTGAGCCAGAAAGCTTCGCTGCAGGCAGGTATAAGTTTCCAGAACATTCTGCGTGGCAGAGAGGATCTGGCGGGCGCGACTGAACTGGTAATCGTCGCCCTCAAGCGCCGGGGTATGGGACTTTGGCGGCTTCAGCGACGGAAGTCCCAGAGCTTGCTCCCGGTGATCGAACGCGCGCAAATGCTCATAAAGCTGCGGCCGGTCGCCGAGGATGATGACGGTGTCGCCGTCGAAGTCGCCGTCAAGTTTTTTCTGCTCACCGGTCGGGACAGCCACCAACGAGCCCGGGGCAAACACCTCGGTCGCCTGCAGGATGCCGAGGCAGTCGAGCGGCGTGTCCACCTTGACGCGGTCCTTGCTCGAGGTCCAGCTCGCATGGCATTTGACGTCCTCGGCAGACATCACCAGCCCACGGTCGGCGTAGGCGGCCGGCCACATCTTATCCGGGACAACGATCAGAATGCCTTTGGCAAAAAAGGTCGGATCGTTGGCCGCCAGTTCCCTCCCCGACTTCTGGGCGACGTTGAAGCTGTATTGGATGGCCGTGCAGTTGTCGAGAAACACAGCGGTCGGATCCCCCTCGAGGGCCGACTTGACTCCTTCTGGGGCAAACGGGCGCAGGTTGGGCTTGTCATAGGGCGAGCGCCCGATCAGCACGCCGCTCGTCCCCGTCAACGTCTCGCTCTTGAGCGTCGGCACATGGAGACACTCGTCGCTGGAGGGTATGGCAACCGCGCCAGGACCGTCGATATGTCCGCCAGTCACGGTTCGAAACAGCTCCTCGGCCGACAGCCTTTGCCCCTGTCGGCTCTCGAGCCAGGTCTTGGCCTTCTCCTGCGCCTCATCGGCCACCGACTCGCTGCGTGGATAATGTTGCAGCGCCGAGGCAGGCAGGGACGATCTGCGTCCCTCAGCAAAGGCAGGCACCCGATCAGGACCTTCCTGCCGGCGGGCGCGATGAACAGCCGGCATGCGGTTGGCCAGCGAGGCCTTGATGAAACCGCAGCCATCATGCGATCGCAAGGCGATCGGGCCTTCCGGCCCAGTTAGCTTGAAGGGATGTTCCTGGTTCGCAGGGCGATCCGGCAGCAGCGACAGTTTGAAGGCGCCCTCCAGCGCGTAGTCGTGAGGGCCCAGCCCCTTGATTCCTGGAGGCGCGGCAAAACCCCTGCGCTGCATGTAATAATATGCCTCCTTGAAAGGGGCCCAGGCGCGCAATAGCTGCTCGAACGCCGTGCCCGATGCGGTATCGGCATACGGAATGGCCAGCAGCTTTCCGCCAGGAGACATGGCTGCCGCGGCGTCCGGGGCGCGGGCGGCGAGCTGCGAGAGGGTCGGTTTCGGTGGTTTTAACTTGCTTCCGCCGAACAGGTCCATGCGGTATGGCACACCCTCGACGGTAACCGTACGCGCCAGCATGAAGGGGCTGGGCTTTCCTGGCAGCTGCACCGCGACGACTGGCAAAGCTCCCGAGGTCAGGCGATGAAAAATCGAATAGCGTGTCTCGGGCTCCGTGGCCACTGGCCGGCCCTGCATGTCCACCACCGGCAACTGCATCAGCCCCGCCTCACCTTGCGGCGGTCTGGGCTCGTGGTCCATTGCTCGCAACACCTGATGGACGTCGAACACCGACGCTGGATGTTGGGCCTGGACCGTCGCCACATTCTGCGCCATGAACGTGTCCAGCCCATCAAGCGGGGTCTCTGCAGCGATCTCCGCGATCAGGTTCCAACTCATATTGGAAAGGTCGCCTTCGATGAGGCCGGCCGTTTTCTCCAAAATCTCCTTGGTCTTGAACTGCAGCTCTTCTTGCCTCACCCGCAAATCGGACTTCTTGCCCTCGACATACGGCCGGCGGAACAATGTCGCCAGAACCGTGCGGGTCTTGAGCACTTGATAGATCGACAAGGCGGGGCGACGGCTCGAGTACGGGCCACGGGTCCGCTCGCCATCGCCTGCTTTGAGATGCGCCTCAATCTTATGCTCGACGATCGGCTGAATGTCGTTCAGCAAATTCAGAGCCTGCCTCCGCCGCAGGCTCTTGCGCGGGCTGCGCGCCAGCGGCAGCACGGCGAGGCAGAGATTGCCCATGGTTTCGAGGTTGTTCTCAGCGGCAAAATCAGGGGCACGATGCAATTCCGTAAGCCGATCCAACCCCGGCCGTGCGAGCAAACCGAGATCGTCAAACAATCGAGCCTTGGCCAGCGCCTTGAAAATCACGGCGATGTTCAGAACGTGGGTCTGCTCCAGACGATCACTGGCATAGTGAAGGTAGCGGGCCAGCTGGTGTAGCCGATCCTTCAGCAGAGCGGTCTCTATGATCTCTCCTGTGTCCTCTCCCCTGGCGACACTTCGCCCCAGAGCATTGGCCATCATGCCAAGCTCAGGTGTGGTGAACGTTCCGAATCGTTGGCCTCCGGAGCCCAGTTTGCGCACGATGTCCAGGACTGCCTGGTGGCACGCCGCTGCTTCCGGCCATTTGCTGAAGCCGTTCACAAGGTTCGCCAATCCCTGCGGACTAAAATCAGAGAGCCGGTTGTCACGGCGAAGCACCTCGCCGGCGATCGCGACCGTGGCCTTGCTGCAGCCCGTCTCGTCCGGCCACTTGCTGAAACCGTTGACCAGGTTCGCCAGGTGCTGCGCAGTAACGTCAGAGAGCTGGGCTTCGCGTTTGGCAAGGCGAGAGACCTCGCCGGCGATCGCGATTGTGGCCTCGCGGCAGTGCGGCGCTTCCGGCCACTTGCTGAAACCATTCGCCAGGTTCGCCAGATCCCCTTGAGTAAAGTCAAAGAGCTGCACCTCGCGCGAGGTGCGGCCAGCGACCTCGCTGGCGATTGCGACCGTGGCCTTGCTGCAGCCCGTCTCGTCCGGCCACTTGCTGAAACCGTTGACCAGGTTGGCCAGGTTCTGGGGAGTAAAATCAGAGATCAAGGCGCTTTCGGAGCGACGAAGGACCGCCTCGGCAATAGCGACTGTGGCCTCGCGACAGGCCCCTCCGTCCGGCCACTTGCTAAAACCGTTCGCCAGGTTTGCCACGTCCTGCGCATTAAAATCAGAGAGCTGGGCTTCGCGTTTGGCAAGGCGAGAGACCTCGCCGGCGATCGCGACTGTTGCCTCGCGGCAGTCCGGCGCTTCCGACCACTTGCTGAAACCGTTCGCCAGGTTTGCCACGTCCTGCGCATTAAAGTCAGAGAGCTGGGCTTCGCGTTTGGCAAGGCGAGAGACCTCGCCGGCGATCGTGACTGTGGCCTCGCGGCAGTCCGGCGCTTCCGGCCACTTGCTGAAACCGTTCACCAGATTCGCCAGCCCCTGCTGGGTAAAGTCAAAGAGCCGGACGTCGCGTTTGGCGCGGCGAGAGACCTCGCTGGCGATCGCGACTATGGCCTCGCGGCAGTGCGGCGCTTCCGGCCACTTGCTGAAACCGTTCACCAGATTCGCCAGCCCCTGCTGGGTAAAGTCAAAGAGCCGGACGTCGCGTTTGGCAAAGCGAGAGACCTGGCTGGCGATCGCGACTGTGGCCTCGCGGCAGCCAGGCGCTTGCGGCCACTTGCTGAAACCGTTCACCAGGTTCGCCAGGTCCTGCGGAGTAAAATCAGAGATCAAGGCGCCGCTTCCGGAGCGACGAAGGACCGCCTCGGCGATAGCGACTGTGGCCTTGCGACAGTCCGGTGCTTCCGGCCACTTGCTGAAACCGTTCACCAGGTTCGCCAGGTCCTGCGGAACAAAGGTGGAGAGCCGGGGGGGCCGCCGGAACGGCCGACAATTACATTGGCGATCGCGGCCGCGGCTTGACAGCAGCCCTCGTCGTTCGGCCGCTTGCTGAATCCGTTCACGAGATTCGATAGCTCCTGCGCAGTAAAGCGGGTGAGCTGAACCCCGCGGCGAAGGACCTCATCGGCGATCGCGGCTGTGGCCTTGCGACAGTCCGGTGCTTCCGGCCACTTGCTGAAACCATTGGCCAGCAACGAGAGATTTTGGCTGCCCAGCTCACCTAGTACGCCCATTTGATCCTGACAAATTCGGGCGATTCTCATCGCTCCATCGCGACATTTCGTCGACAATGGGTCCCGACCGAATGATGATGCGAAGAGCGAAAGCGCTCTCGGTTCAATCTTCTTCATTAACGCGAGATCAAGCTGCGACATCCGAGCTGCGACAGCCCTGCAAGCTTCTATCCCTGCCTGCCCTCCCGCATACCGGCTCACCGCATTGCACGTAGTGGCGTACCCCCATGATTGCCGGGCGTCGATATCTTCCTCCAAGCGCGGGACAAATTTGCGTTCAAAATCGACGGAGGCCTTTTGCATGAACGTTGCTTGATCCGGCATCCGCAGGCGCTTGGAATGCTTCACCACCTCTCTTGAGAACCCCCGATGTCACGCGCGTTAGCAATTCCTCTTAGTGCTGCATGCAACTCGCCTGAATACTGTGGATCAGGTCGCTCAAAGCTGGCGTGGCTCTGCGCGGCTACGTCGTCTACGCGCCGCTTTCCAAGTCCAGGACCCAGGTCGCTTGCGGATTGCCTTGGCTGCGGAAGCGCGCCCGATTGCGAGCTCTCGGCCGCCTGATTGCGCTGGCGCATGCTTGCTTGCGAGCCCTCGGCCGCCCGATCGCCGCGCCAATGCTCGCCATCAGAGCGCGAGGAGCCTTCTTCCCGATAGAGTGCGCGACGATCCTGTCGCTGAGGCGGGCGCTCAGCCCATTGCGAGCCCTCGGCCGCCCGATCGCCGCGCCAATGCTCGCCACCAGAGCGCGAGGAGCTTTCTTCCCGATTGAATGCGCCACGATCCTGTCGCTGAGGCGGGCGCTCGCCCCTTTGCGAGCCCTCGGCCGCCCGATCGCCGCGCCAATGCTCGCTATCAGAGCGGGAAGAGCTTTCTTCCCGATAGGGTGCGCCACGATCCTGTCGCTGGGGCGGGAGCTCGCCCCTTTGCGAGTCTCCGGCCGCCCGATCGCCGCGCCAATGCTCGCCATCAGAGCGGGAAGAGCTTTCTTCCCGATAGGGTGCGCCACGATCCTGTCGCTGGGGCGGGCGCTCGCGGCGCCAGGGCTCATCCCCGAAACGCGAGGGGCCTTCTTCCCGATTGAATGCGCCACGATCCTGTCGCTGAGGCGGGCGCTCGCCCCTTTGCGAGCCCTCCGCCACCTGATCGCCGCGCCAGGGTTCATCCTCGAAATGCGACCAGCCTTCCTCCCTATCCAACCCGCGCCGCCTCCCGCGTGCGCCAACTGATGGATGAGGAGACGCGTCCCGCAGGATATCACTGGTGCGGACGGGTCCGCCCTCTGGATTTTCATGGTCGGAACGCATCCGCTCCATGAGCGAATTGAACTGTTGGCCACCTTGTCCAGAGGCAGGATCGCGGGGCCCCCCTATATCCTCCGCGCCCCCAGCTCTGACTTGCCCACTGTACAAGCCACCACGTCGACCAATACCCGTCATAGCCAACCCCGAGTGCAAATGAAAATACAATTGCGCACGGTCATTCCTGTCGCATTGCACGCTGAGGGTATCATCATACTCGTGGTATCTGACGGAAGCCTGACTAGACCTCATGTTGGACGAGTATCGCAATAACCTGGCGAGAGATTTATTGCTTTCCGCGGCAACCACCACTAATGAAGCAATCCTTCACCGACTATGTTTTCACGCTACCCGGAGAGTTTCATGACAGAAGAAGCCGACGACAACATCGACGTCCTCATCGAGCTCACCGCCGATGTCGTCTCAGCCTATGTGTCCAACAATCCGGTGCCGGTGGGCGATCTCCCTGCCCTGATCGGACAAGTGCACGCAGCTTTGAAGGGCACGGCCGAAAGTGTCTCCGCAGAAGAGCCGCAGGCTCTCAAGCCTGCAGTCCCGATCAGGAAGTCGGTGACACCGGACTACATCATCTGCCTTGAGGACGGGAAGAAATTCAAAGCGCTGAAGCGTCATCTGTCGACCCACTATGGGCTGACGCCGGATGAGTATCGCGCCAAATGGGGTCTGCCGGCGGATTATCCCATTGTCGCGCCGAATTACGCCGCGGCGCGCTCGGCGTTGGCCAAGACGATGGGGCTCGGCCGCAAGCCGAAAGAGCCGGAAACGCCGGCGCCGGCGAAGCGGACCCGCAAGAAGGTCGCAGCTTGATCTTATCTATCAAGTTCGTTCTGAAGCGCGCAGCTGCCGTCGGCGTCTGCGCAGAACATCAGAAGGCGCGGACCAGCCCGCTCCACTCGCAAACATCCTCGCGGCTTGCAACAATCTGCTGTCCCGGTCTGCGGTAATGTTCTCGCCCGCTCTTATCGAGCGGGTCAGTACGATCGGGACGTGGCGCGTCGTGCAGGCTTTTGCCGGGCCGCAGGAGAAAAGTCAGCCAGCTTTGCTGAGGCTGCCAGCGGAGGACTTGCCAGTACGGCGGTCCTGTTCGATCTCATAGTTGATCTTCTGGCCGTCAATGAGAGTCGAGAGACCCGCACGTTCCACAGCGGAAATGTGGACGAACACATCCTGACCGCCATTGTCAGGCGGGACAAATCCAAACCCCTTGGTGCTGTTGAACCACTTCACCGTTCCAGTCGCCATATCCGTATTCCTTTGTAATAATTGCAACGTGGGTAGGCCATTAAGCCTACTCGATTCACAGCCGAGGCGTTACGCGCAGCAAAGACAAAAAATTGCAAGGCCCGGCCGGACCACCCGGCAGCCAGCCCCACCCCGCGCTGCCGCCAAGCGCATGGCCCTGCGCGACCAACCCGGCGGTCAGGATCGGCGAGCGCATGGCCAGCCGGGTCGGCGCCGAATGGTGCGACATCTGTTGGGATGGCCACGGCGCTGTAGCTCTCGGCTAGCCGAGAGGCAGCGCGCCCGTGCGCGCCATCTCGAAGACATCGAGCAAGATGGCCAGCCCGACACCACTAGCAGTCAGAATAAGCCCGGTCAGGAAGATGCGGTTGGCGCGCTCATAAATGCGCCGTTGCAGGGAACTAATGTCGAGCAGCATCGACAGGGCCCGCATCTGAAGCGCGATGCCGATCAGCATCGGCGCTGCGGCCAGCAAATGGTGGAGCTGCCACGGTATTGGGTTGGCGGCCCAATGCGTGATGAAGCCGAGCGAGAACGCCAGCAGGATGCCGACGGCGGTGATGGTGCCATTGCGAAAAATCGTGTCGATCAAGTCTTCCTTGGGATCCTGCTCGTTCAAACCTTCTCTCTCCTCGGGGCGATCAGCCGGTCGTTTGTGGTCGAGATTAGGCTGTCTGGAAATCACTGTACACCACCGGCTTCGCTCGCCAAATGCGTGGCCAGGCAGCCGGGCCGGAACAAGCCAGCCTGGGCTGGAACCATTCAGACCAACGAAAAACGGGCCATGAGGAAGCCCTCATGTTGCTGAAACGGTCCATCTCCTCTTAAAGGCGGCGATAGGGGGTAGCCGTCATAGCCGATATAGGTGTCCAAGCCCGGATCGGCTGGCGTAGCAGGCGAGGCAGCGGCGGACCTACCAGGAACCGCTGTACTCGTCGAGATAGAGGGTCCGGGGCTGCTGGGCGAGCAAGCGCCAAGCACGAACCCGCCGACGCCGGCGGCAATGCCGATTTCGCGGTGGTGATGATAGCCACGCGCGGCCGAGGGCCGGACGGTTCCGGCCAGCGAACCGGCGGCGACGATCAGGCCGGAAACGATGGTGCGCTTGAACACGATTGATTCCTTGCTCCGGTACAGAGCCGAACCATCCGCCTCTTGAACAGCCAGCACTTCACGCCCTACCGATTAGATGCAGGTGCCGACGATGCGAGCTATGAGGGGATGGAGGAAGGTCGAGACGAGCGAGCCTGTTGCTGCGGGCGGCCAAAGGTCCCGACTATGTGCACTATCTGAATAGCGAAACTATCTCACCGGCCTTGACAGACCCTTTTTCATCGACGCTGCCGAAAAGCAGTGGCGATCCTCTTGCGATCGCGTCGTTCCGCAGGGGCTATGACGATGTCTTTTACACAATGCCAACGCTCGTCAGTCCCGCGGCTAGTGTGGCAGCACGCACAATGCCCTTGCGCTCACCCGTCACTATCGACACGTCGACGGGCATATCCGGATAGAGCTTCACGTACGGTAGAGCTTGAACTGGTCGGCACCCACCTCGATAGTCGCGGTGAAGGACGTCGCGCCGCTCCGTTCGTCGACCTCGGCATTGGCGGAAACGCGGGTCACATCGATGCCTACAAGGACCTGGATACGCGACTTCTGCAGCTCCTTCACCCGCCACATCAAGCACGAAAACCCTGTTCCCGTGGCGGCCGCCGGAGGGAGCGGAGGCTGCGGGAAGCGCACGTCTATACGGTCGTGAACAGCGATGCGCTTGCGGACTCCATCCTCACGCCATGGTCAAACGTCACCCGTTCGAATTCTCTTGCGGAAGGCGCTGCAGCGCCATGGCCGGAACCTCTTGGAGTAGGGCCACTGCGCGCGTCCATCCGGCAGAGGCGCCTTTGATCTTTACCGGAAAGCAGGTAACCGTAAAGCCCTTGGGCGGAAGCTGGTCGAGGTTGGTCAGTTTTTCGAGGTGGCAATAACCGATCTCGGCTCCCGCCTTATGTCCTTCCCAGATGATGCTGGCGTCGCCGGTTTCAGCATAACGTTTGGCGGTGAAGGGAAAGGGGGCATCCCAGCTCCATGCGTCCGTGCCGGTCACCCGCACGCCGTGTGAGGTCAGGAAAAGCGTGGCCTCACGGCCCATGCCGCACCCCTTGCCCAGATAGGCCGGGCTGCCATAAGCGGCGGCGGCCGAAGTGTTGACCAGCACAATTTCCAGCGGGCTCAACGTGTGGTCTATGCGGTCAAGCTCGGCCTCAACGTCGGCGGCCGTCACCACATAACCGTCTGGCAGATGACGGAAATCCAACTTCACACCCGGCTGCATACACCAATCCAGCGGCACTTCGTCGATGGTCATTGCCCGTTCACCACCGTTCATGGTGGGGTGATAGTGCCATGGCGCATCAAGGTGGGTGCCGTTGTGCGTGTTGACCTTGCACTCTTCAACTGCCCAGCCATAGCCACCGGGCAGCTGATCCACGCCGAGCCCGGGAAAGAACGCCACCATGCCTTCGGCGCTTTCGCGATGCCCAGTATAGCTGATCACGGGGCGGATCGGCGGCGGGTCCGCTGGCGTTTCATTGTCGAGGGCGATGGAGAGATCGATGATTTGGCGGGTCATGGAGTTCCTTCTCAATAATTATTCGAACGTCCGGCGAAGAACTTGGTTGCCCAGGGTGCCGAGGCCGTCAACAATGCCTTCCAGCACGTCTCCCTGCTTGAGATCAACTGGGCCTGTCGCAAAATTTCGGCGTTAACGCGCTGTTGACCACACCTGATGCTCTTCCCGCTCTGATGGTTCTGAATGCCATTTCCGAAAAGCTGGAGCGCCGATCGAAAGATGATTTCTTCAATCGGCACCAAAGATTTGCGCGTAGACCGCCTCGATCCGCCTTGCCTCGTCATCGGTCAGCGCGGCGAATTCCTTTTCGCGCTCGCGACTCGAAAGCCGGCCAGAGGCGACTGCTGCATGCCGGTCAGGCACGCAGCGTTCGCGCCAACGAGCGCCGGCTAAATTCCAACGACGAGTGCCCCGCCGCTTAAGCCCGCCCCCGCGGCAGCCAGAAGGACTTTTTCGCCAGGCCGCAATGGCTCTGTCTGATTGGCCAACGATAGGGATAGCGGGATCGTCGCGGCGGAGGAGTTTCCGTAGTCAGCGATCGTCTTGACGACCGCATGATCGGCAATGCCCAGGTTCTTGCCGACGGCATCGAAAATGCGGGCATTGGCCTGATGTGGCACGAACCGGTGGATGTCTTGCGGTCGCATCCTGGCTGCGGCGAGTGCGTCCTTTGAACATGCAGTCATCATGTCCACGGCCCTGGCGAACACTTCGCGGCCGTCGGTCATCGTCATTCGGGTTTGCCCGAGATCCAGGCCACTTTGGAACGGGATGTTGCTTCCGCCCGCCGGGATCTGGATCAGCCCGTAGCGCGAGCCGTCGGAATCCACCGAGGCACCGAGAATGCCCCGGTCGGGATCCTCGCAGGGACCGATCACCAGGGCGCCGGCGGCATCGGCGAAAAGGACCGAGCTTGCGCGCTCGGCCGGATTGATGCGGCGGCTGAGGATGTTGGCGGCAATCACAAGGGTCGCCTTGCCATGCAGGCGGGTGAAGCCGTCGGCGAACATAAGCGCATAGATAAAGCCGGCGCAGGCGCCGGTCAGATCGATCGCACCTGCTCGTCCAAGTCCCAGCTTGTGCGCGACGAGGGGTGCGCTGGGCGGCAGAAGGTGGTCGGGCGTCGAGGTGGCAAGCAACAGGAGACCGATGTCGCTGCGATCAATAGCGGCGTTCGCCAGCGCCATCTCGCCTGCACGCACAGCAAGGCCGGACAGCGTGTCTTCATCTGTCGCCCAGAAGCGCGAACGAATTCCGGTGCGCCGCTCGATCCAGCCTGGCTCGAGCCCGAGACGATCTTCGATCTCCGGATTCTCGACCTTGCGCGCCGGCGCATGATGGCCGAACCCGAGAATGCGAGACGACCTGCTCATGGCCCCGACCCGAAGCGTTCGCTGGCCTCCTCGATGGCGTCATAGAGACCGTCCAGTTCCTCGCTGGTGATGCAATAGGGCGGCAGAAGATAGAGGACATTGCCAAGCGGACGCACGAGCAGGCCGCGCTCGAGAAAAAAAGCCCGCAGTTTTGGCCCGATCTCGGCCAGATAGCCGGCGGAGCCGGTGCGCAGATCGAGAGCCGTGATCGTCCCGGTCGCCCGGCTATCGGTGAAGCGAGGGTTATCGCGAAAGCGTTGAAGCCCGGCGGCCTGCTTTGCACTCAGGGCCGCGACCCGCTCGGCTACCGGCTCGTCGCGCCAGATCTCGACATTGGCGAGTGCGGCCGTGCAGGCAATCGGATTGGCGGTGTAGGAACTCGAGTGGAAGAAGGTCTTCTTGCGGTCGTCGGAAAAATGGGCCCGGAAGATGGCGTCGGTGGCAAGCGTCGCCGCCAGCGGGATGGCGCCTCCGGTCAAGCCCTTCGAGGTGCACAGGATGTCCGGAGAGATGGATGCCTGCTCGCAGGCGAACATGGTTCCGGTGCGGCCCCAGCCGGTCATCACCTCGTCGGCGATCAGCAGCGTGCCCGAAGCTTCGGCGATCTTCTTCAGTTCGGTCAGAACCGAGGCCGGATACATCAGCATACCGCCGGCGCCAAGCACCAGCGGCTCGACGATCAGCGCGGCGGCGTGCCGGTCGCGGCTGACGGCCTCGAACCGATCCAGCGTCTCCTGCTCTCGCCCGGCGGCCGGGAAGGGGATGGTATCGACCTCGAACAGCAAAGGTTCGTAGGCGGCGTTGAACACGCCACGGGCACCGACGCTCATCGTGCCGATGGTGTCGCCATGATAGCTGTGCTCCATGACGACGATACGCGAACGCGGCGCACCGATGTTGCGGAAATAGCCGAGCGCCATCTTCAGCGCAACTTCGACGGCGGTCGAACCGCTGTCGGAATAGAACACCCAGTCGAGCCCGGACGGTGCGAGTTCCACCAGGGCCTTGGCGAGGCGCTCGCCCGGCTCATGGGTAAAGCCGGCGAAAATGATCTGGTCGAGGGTTGCCGCGGTCGTCTCGATCGCCTTCATGATCCGCGGGTGGCGATGGCCATGGGTGACGACCCACCAGGAGGAAATGGCGTCGAGAATGCGCGTGCCGTCGGCTTTATAGAGATAGGATCCCTCCGTCAGGACGATCTCAGGGATCGCCGGCTCGAGCGCATGTTGCGTGAACGGATGCCAGACGCTGGACTGCGACATCATTCGACCCCCGTAATCAATCCGAGGTCAAAGCTGGTAGTCATCGCGTCCCTCAGCGTTTTGCCCGTCAGCGGATCAAGGTGCGGCAGCCTGCCGAGCTGTGGCACGCCGCTGAATTCCACGATTGTCCTTTGCGTATCTGCCACCTCGTCGCCAATGAAGGCGAGGCCGATGAGCGGAATGGAGCGGGCCCGCAGGGCCTCGATCGACAGCAGCGTGTGGTTGATCGTGCCGAGCGCGGTGCGGGCGCACAGGATGACCGGCAGCTGCCATTGCGCGAATATGTCGATCAACTTTGTCTGCCGGTTGAGCGGCACCATCAGTCCGCCGGCGCCTTCGATGACGAGCGGACCCGGCAAGGCTGGAAGCGAGAGCTTTGCCGCCTCGATCGCGACGCCGTCGAGTTCGGCTGAACGATGCGGCGACAGTGGGCTCTTCAGGCGGTAGACTTCCGGCAGCACGCGCCCTGGCGGCAGACCGGCGAGCCGTTCAACGACCTCGCTGTCGGTTTCGCCGTCGAGGCCCGATTGCACCGGCTTCCAGTAGGAACCGTCGAGAAGGCCGGCCAATCCCGCCGAAAACACCGTCTTGCCGATGCCGGTATCCGTTCCGGTGATGACGATGCGCTTGGTCATGCCGAGGCCAACACTTCGACCAGCGCCTCGATCATGGCCGAAATGGCGGCTTCGTCGACGTTGAGCGTCAGCGAAATGCGCAGCCGCGACATGCCTTCAGGCACAGTCGGCGGGCGAATGCCGCGGATGTCGAAGCCGCGCGCCTGGAGTGCTGCCGCCACCGCCATGGTGCGCCTGACGTCGCCGATGACAAAGGGCTGGATCTGTGAGCCGCTCGGTATCACGCCGCAGCGCCCGGCCAGCAGGCGGCCTGTGCAGGCAACGATTTCCTGCAGCCGGTCACGGCGCGTCGGTTCTTCGGACAAAATGGCGAGCGCCTCGCGCGCGGCCACGGCCATCAGCGGCGATGGTGCGGTGGCGTAGATGAATGGCCGGCACCGGTTGACGAGATAGTCGCACAGCGTTCGTGGAGCGGTGACAAGCGCGCCCGACGCTCCGAGCGCCTTGCCGCAAGTGTGGAGTGCGATGATGTTGTCGCGGCCCTCGAAACCGGCGGCAAGGCCGCGGCCCTCCGGTCCCCAAACGCCGGTGGCATGCGCCTCGTCGACGACGATGAATGCCTGGTGCCGATCGGCAAGCGCGACCAGGCTCTCCATCGGCGCACGGTCGCCATCCATGCTGTAAAGGCTTTCGACCGCGATCCAGACGCGCCCGGTGCCGCCTTCGGCGCGCCAGCGCGTGATCGCATCCTCGATAGCATCGACGTCGTTGTGCGCGGCGAGCTTGAACTCAGCGCGGCCAGCGCGAGCCCCCTCATGCATGCTGGCATGGGCGAGTTCGTCGAGGACCAAAAGGTCGCCCTTCTGCGGCAGTGCGGTCAGGAGAGCGAAGTTGGCGATGTAGCCGCTGCCGAAGAACAGCGCGCGTTCAGCTCCGAAAAACGCCGCTGCGTCCGCCTCCAGAGCCTCATGCTCCGGCGCGTTGCCGCGCAGCAGCCGCGACCCGGTGGCGCCGACCGGCGTGCCCTGCGCGATCGCAGCCGCAACCGCGTCGCCTAGTCTTCTCGAAGCGGCAAGCCCGAGATAGTCGTTCGACGAGAAGTCGAGGCCGGCGCGCGGCGACAGTGTCCGCAGCCGGTCCTTGCGCGCCAGCCCCTGCAAGGTCGCGTCATAGCGGGCAAGCGGTACCCCGCTCATTGCGTATCGAGGTCCATCGGCTCGATGCCGAGACGCCGGAACAGCAGACTATCCTTGTCCTCGCCGGGATTGTCCGCCGTCAGCAGCGTGTCGCCGACGAAGATCGAGTTGGCGCCGGCAAAGAAGCACAGCGCCTGCATCTCGTCGGTCATGGCGGTGCGGCCGGCTGAAAGCCGGACATGCGATTTCGGCATCATGATGCGCGCCAGTGCGATCACGCGCACGAATTCGATCGGCTCGATCGGCCTGGCGTCGGCAAGCGGGGTACCGGCGATCGGTATCAGCATGTTGATCGGAACGCTTTCCGGATGTTCCGGCAGATTGGCCAGCGTCACCAGCATGTCGACGCGATCCATAGGCTCTTCGCCCATACCGACAATGCCGCCGCAGCAGACCTTGATGCCGCTGTCGCGGACCTTGGCCAGCGTGTCCAGCCGATCGGCAAACGTGCGTGTCGAGATAACCTCGTTGTAGTAGCGCTCCGAAGTGTCGATGTTGTGGTTGTAATAGTCGAGGCCGGCCATTTTCAGTTGCTGCGCCTGGTCCAGATCAAGCATGCCCAGCGTCATGCAGGTCTCCATGCCCAGCGCCTTGACGCCTTCGACCATCGCCACGACCGCATCCATGTCGCGCGCCTTGGGATTTCGCCATGCCGCGCCCATGCAATAGCGGGTGGCACCGGCGTCACGCGCCTTGGTCGCCTCGGCGATGACGCGCCGGACCTCCATCAGTTTCGACGCTTTCAACCCGCTTTCGTGATGCGCCGACTGGCTGCAATAGCCGCAATCCTCCGGGCAGCCGCCGGTCTTGATGCTGAGGAGCCGGCTAAGCTGGACCTTGTTGGGATCGAAATTCTGGCGGTGCACGGTTTGCGCCAGGAAGAGCAGATTGTTGAAGGGCGCGTCATGAAGTGCCCGAGCCTTCTCTAGCGTCCACGTCGTGGCGTCTGGGGCTTGAGCCTGTGGCATTGTCTTCGTCGGATTGGTGGCGTGCATGTCCATCCTGTTTCCTAGTCTACGCTTGCGCTATCTTCGTCTTACGAGTCCTGGGGTTCGAATGCCCGATTGACCCATATGTTTGCTCGTGGGTCGTCAGGGCGCCCGACAGTCAAGGCCGATATCGAGGATCGGCGCGCTGTGAGTCAACCAGCCGATAGAAATCAGGTCGACACCGGTGGCCGCGATGGCCGGCGCTGACGCGGCGGTGATCCTGCCGGACGCCTCGGTGATCGCCCGGCCGGCGACCATCAGCACTGCCTCTCGCAATTGGTCAACCGACATGTTGTCAAGCAGAACGGCGTCGGGGGCGAGCGTCAAGGCCTCTTCCAACTGGGTCAGCGTATCGACCTCGACTTCGATCTTGACGAGATGACCTGCACTTGCTCGCGCGCGCTTGATGGCCGCACGGATCCCGCCGGCGATGGCGATGTGGTTGTCCTTGATCAGGAGCGCATCGTCGAGGCCAAAGCGGTGATTGGCGCCGCCACCGGCGCGCACGGCATATTTTTCGACGGCTCGTAAACCGGGCGTCGTCTTGCGCGTGCAGACGATCTTCGCGCCGTGCCCGCGGACCGCCGCGACGACGGATGCCGTCGCCGTGGCGACGCCGCTCAAATGACAGAGAAAATTCAGCGCCGTCCGTTCCGCTGTGAGTATGGCCCGGGCCGGACCGCTCACCGATGCGATGACCTGGCCTTCCACGACACCACTGCCGTCTGGCCGCTCCACCGAGATTTCAACATCGGGGCTGATCAGGCGGAAGGCGAGCATGGCTAGATCGAGCCCCGCGACAATCCCGCGCTGACGCCCCACAAGCACGGTCCTTGTATAGTGGTAGGGTGTCACAATGGCGTCCGTGGATACGTCACCGGCCCTGCCGAGGTCTTCGAGCAGAGCAGTCCGTACCAGAGGCTCGAGCATGATTGGGGGCAGCGGCGAGAGGTTCATTGCTCGGTCTCTTCAAGCGTAGACGAAGATGCGAGTTCCTCAGCTGTCGCTAAGGCTTCATCGAGCGTGAGCCTGGAGCGGCGGGCGGCAACCGCACAATCTGGACAGTCGGTCCGGTAGTGAGCGCCGCGGCTTTCTTCTCGCAGCAAGGCGGCAACCGCGATCATCAGTCCCGCTATCGCAGGATCGGACGCTGCATCTTGGCGTTTGGCCAGCGGAAGCAATGTGCTCACGGCCTCGCGCAAGACCTCGCCATCTCGTTTCACGCCAAGGCTGCGTGACAGGAGAGGGCGCAACGAGAGTGGATCGGGAGCCGGAATTTCCCGTGCCGTCGAGCGTGTTCTGATGCCGATCGGAGATCCCGCTACGCTTTCGGCGACCCAGCGCGCGCATACGATCGCCTCGGTCAGCGAGTTGCTGGCAAGCCGATTGGCGCCATGCAGTCCAGTGGAGGCGACTTCGCCGCACGCCCATAGTCCGGCAACCGAGGTACGTCCATCCCGATCCACAGCGACGCCGCCCATGTGATAGTGCTGGGCCGGCCGTATCGGGATGAGGTCGCGCACGGGATCGATGCCCGCGCCCCGGCAGGCTGATGCGATTGTCGGAAATTGCCGCGCAAATGTCGGGCCGGGCTTTTCTCGTCCATCGAGAAAGACGCGGTGGCCGTTCGAAAGATGCGTCCAGATGGCGCGCGCCACCACATCGCGCGGCGCGAGTTCCGCGCCCGGCAAGCTGTCGAGGAAGCGTCGGCCTGTCTCGTCGACAATCATCGCGCCTTCACCGCGAACCGCTTCACTGATCAGCGTCATCGGGCGCGCCGGCCCATCAAGCGCGGTCGGGTGGAACTGGATGAATTCCAGGTCGGCAACCACAGCACCGGCGCGCGCCGCAAGCGCCAGGCCCTGTCCGCAACTGCCCAAAGGGTTGGTGCTGTCGAGGAACAGTCCGCCAATCCCACCCGTGGCGAGGACGACCCGTCCCGTACCGAAGAACACAGGACTCATCGAACAGCTTGCCCAGACACCTCGGACCGTATTGTCCTCCACCGCCAGCCGCCGCGCCTCTACACCCTCGACGACCACGATCGACGAAGTAGAACGCACAGCTTCGACCAGCACACGCATGATTTCCTGTCCGCTGCCATCGCCGCCGGCATGAACGATGCGCCGGCGGCCGTGCGCGGCCTCCAATCCCAGGCGCAGGGCTCCTTCAGGCGTCCGATCGAAGCGAACCCCAAGGGTCGCCAGGGTCTCGATCGCGTTAGGAGCCGCATGAAGGATGCGGGTTGCGATTTCTGCGTCGCACAGGCCATCGCCGGCGGCGAGCGTGTCGGCGACATGCAGCGCAGGATCGTCGTCCACGCCAAGGCTGGCAGCCAGCCCGCCCTGTGCCCATGCGCTTGATGCCTCAGATCCAAGCGGCGTCCTGGACAGAATAAGCACCGGTTCTGGCGCCAGATGAAGCGCAGTCAAAAGCCCGGCAATACCGCCGCCTATGATAATCGGGCGGCCAAGGAAACTGCGGACCTCCTCGCTCATATGGCGAGCATCCGCTCTACCGCTAGCCGTGCTCGTGCTGCAATGTCGGGTTCAATCATCACCTCATGCCGGTTCTGCTCGAGCGCAGAGCGGATGTTGGCGAGCGTGATGCGCTTCATGTGCGGGCATAGATTGCAGGGCCGGATGAATTCGATCTCGGGATGCTGGACCGCGACATTGTCGCTCATCGAGCATTCCGTCATCAGCACGACGCGTGGCGGCTTTTGCCTTTCGACATAGTCGGACATGGCGGCTGTCGAGCCAGAAAAATCGGCTTCGGCTACAACGTCGGGCGGGCATTCGGGATGCGCGAGCACCATCACGCCGGGATGGCTTTCGCGCAACTGACGGATGTCGGCTGGCGTGAAGCGCTCGTGCACTTCGCAATGACCCTTCCAGGCGGTGATCTGCACCTTTGTCTGAGCGGCGATGTTCTGGGCCAGATATTCGTCCGGCAGCATGATCACCTTGGGAACCCCGAGGGACTCGACGACGGCCTTTGCGTTGCCGGACGTGCAGCAGATATCGGACTCTGCTTTCACGTCAGCCGAGGTGTTGACATAGGTGACAACCGGCACACCCGGATAGCGCTGCCGCAGCAGGCGAATGTCCTCGGCGGTGATCGAGTCGGCCAGTGAACAGCCTGCTCGCAAATCGGGAATGAGTACCGTCTTTTGCGGATTGAGCAGCTTCGCCGTTTCAGCCATGAAATGCACGCCGGCAAGCACGATGACGTCGGCTTCGGTCGACATTGCCTTACGGGCAAGCGCCAGACTGTCGCCGACGATGTCGGCCACGCAGTGGAAGATCTCCGGCGTCTGATAATTATGCGCCAGGATGACGGCGTTGCGCTCCCGCTTCAGCGCCAGAATTGCCTCGATGTCGTCCGAAAAGCTCGGCCATTCGATCGGAGGAATAACGCGCCGAACGCGGTCGTACAGGGATGCGGCCGAAGGCAGGATGGTGCTCATCGAGCCTCCAATTATAATCTACATGATTATAAGACCTTTATATTCGTTATGACTATAAGCAATGTCAAGCCCGCGCGAGCGGCAATTTTGTCCCAGCCCCAGGCCTCTCGTCGATAATGGCGTGGCGGAAGCGGTAGAGTTGCGCCGGCCGGCCGCCGGTTTCGGCGGTCGCCTCGCCGGTCTTCTCAACCAGATCCTGCTGCTCTATAAGCCGGCGAAAGTTCGGCTTGTTAATGAGCCTGCCTGAGAGCGCCTCCACGGTTCGCTGCAACTGCAGAAGTGTGAAGAGCGGCGGCATCAGTTCGAACACGACGGGTCGGTATTTGATCTTTGAGCGCAGCCGCGCAATAGCCGTTGCCAGGATGCGGCGGTGATCGGCGACCATGGATGTGCCCGGCACGGGAGTGGGCGCGGCTGAATCCCCGCTGCGGGTCGCTTCCTCCACCAGCGCTGCCTCGTAGAGAAGCTCATAGCGCTGCAATACGAGCTCTTCGTTCCATGCTCGGTCGTCGAAGCCGAAGGTGACCGCCGCACGACGCCGACGATCGAGCCGCACGGCGGTATCGTCAGCGGTGTCCGCCCATTCCCTCAATCGCGGTCGCAATTTTTCCAGCACAACCGCCGGCGTGCCGGAGCGATGATCCTCCCATGGAAAATAGTCGTACCAACTTGCCCAGCAGCGTTTGGCCGAGGCAGCCGGATCTTCGTCTCGCGTCAGTGCGAGGTAGCTGATCGAGATTACACGCTCCTCAGCGCCGACCCGATCGCGATCGGCGAAGGTGTAAAGCTGTTCGATATAGCCCAGCGGCTGGCCGGTCTGTTGTTCCACCCATCCTCTGAGACCCGACTGCAGGGAGCGGTGATCCTGCTCGAACGGACCCGACGGCAATGCGTTTGCCTGCCCGATGGTGAGAACGTAAGGGTCGCTGCTTTTCACGGCGACGACCACGGCGATAAGGTCCGCTTTGACGGCATTGGCCCTGCCTGCAGCTCTGCCTTTCCTGGTTACCTTTGCCTGGTGCTCCATGATCTCTGAACTGGTTGGCAGAGCCCTGCCAAGAAAGCGGCTGAACCGATTTAAATTGGTTTTCTACGATAACTGTCCGCGCGTCAACATCGCGCACTGTCGCGATTTTGCTCTTCGCACGTGCACAAAAATATGCCAAACGCGACATTCGCGGTTGGTAACGCAAGGGAAGGAGTCCTCGTTGATTGCGGTTGCTAACACCAAGGCGATCACCTCGCCGGATATTCGTTCGCGAAAGGCTGGCACGCCGCTCGTCTGCCTACCGCCTACACACCGCCTACACGACCCCGGTTGCCCGGCTAGTGGATACCCATTGCGATGTCGTGCTGGTCGGCGACAGCGTCGGTATGGTTCTCCACGGCTTGCCGACCACGCTTGGGGGTACGCTCGACATGATGATCATGCATGGCCAAGCTGTCCGCCGCGGCCTTGAGCGGGCGCTGATGGTCGTGGATATGCCATTTGGCTCCTATGAGGAAAGTCGGGACCAGGCCTTTCGCAATGCCGCGCGCGTCATGGCCGAGACCGGTTGCTCAGCCGTCAAGCTCGAGGGTGGCGAGACAATGGCCTAGACAACCCGCTTCCTCGCCTGTCGCGGCATCCCGGTGATGGCCCAATGTCGGGCTGACCCCGCAGGCGGTCAACGCGATCGGCGGATATCTTGTCCAGGGCAGGGGCGAGAATAGCGAGCGCATTCGGCGCGACGCCCACGCAGTGGCCGAGGCGGGAGCATTCGCAGTCGTGCTCGAAAAGGTGCCCGAGGCGCTCGCCAGCCGGATCACAGCGGAAATCGCAATTCCAACGATCGGAATCGGCGCCTCGGCCGCCTGCGACGGGCAGATCTTGGTGGTCGACGACATGTTGGGCATGTTCACCGGTTTTCGCCCGAAATTCGTCAAGCGCTACGGCGAACTTGCTTCAGCGGCAGAAGCTGCCATTGCCAGATACGCGGCTGATGTTCGGGAAGGGCCCTTTCCGGCGGCCGAACATGTTTACGACCAGGCGAAGGACGGAGATGTGGCATGAACGTGCCGGTTGTCCATACCATTGCCGAACTTCGCTCCATCGCCACGGGATGGCGCCGTTCTGGCGCCACCATCGCAGTGGTGCCGACCATGGGGGCGTTGCACGAAGGGCATCTGAGCCTCGTGCGTGCGGCGCTTCACAGGGCCGATCGGGTTGTCGTGACGCTCTTCGTCAATCCGAAGCAGTTCAACAGTGCTGCCGACCTTGCCGCCTATCCCCGGACGGAAAAGGAAGATTCTGCAAAGCTCGCGTCTCTGGGCGCGCATCTGCTCTATGGGCCGGGCGTAGCGGAGGTGTATCCGGCAGGCTTTACCACGACCGTTTCAGTCTCCCGCATCGGCGAAGGCCTGTGCGGCGCGTTCCGGCCAGGTCATTTCGTTGGGGTGGCGACTGTCGTTGCCAAGCTCTTCCTGCAGACCGGCGCTGATGTCGCCATTTTCGGCGAAAAAGATTTCCAGCAGCTTCAGCTTGTCAGGCGTATGGTCCAGGATCTGGATATTCCAATCGCCATTTTGCCATGCGCGACCGTTCGCGAAGCCGATGGTCTCGCTCTATCATCACGCAACGTTCGACTGTCGCCCGCCGCGCGCGCCGTTGCCCCGAAACTTGCGTCGGTCCTGCAGGAGACGGCTCAGCGGCTAGCGAAGGGCCATCCCCTCCTGCCGACGCTTGGTCAAGCGCGCGCAGCTATTTTGTCCGCGGGCTATCGCGAGATCGAATACCTGGAGCTTCGCGACGAGGCAGATCTGCAACCGATGACAAGACTTGATCGACCGGCACGCTTGCTCGCCGCCGCTTGGCTCGGCGATACACGGCTCATCGACAACGTCAGAACATCACCGGCTTAAGATCAGCAATCTTGGCGGCGTTGAGTCAAACTCCGCAAAAGGGCTGTTCAAGCAGAAGTAGGAGGAAATGGGAGGGAAGATCGAGACGCGAACGGACTGGGTGCATCAGGGCCCGATCATCAACCGAGGTCTCTGTCTGGCTTCCAGCGATTAGCGGAGGTTACGCAAAGCGCAGATGCATCGCGTATTTGAAAACTTCGTCGAGCAACTCTGCGAAAGTGTTGATGCCATCGATCTGCGTGAGGCAATGGCATCCACGGCGGCCGGCTTCGACTTTCCGCTGTTCGCTCATTTTTGCTTGTCCGTCGGAATCCGGCGAAGCGCCACGATTAATCTCCAACTATCCTTCAACCTGGACTTGAGCTTATCTGCAAGGCCGGTACCACAGCCTTGATCCGGTGATCCTGCGCGGGCTGCGAGGCTGGGATACCTTTGATTGGGGCGTGGATCGCGGTCGGCAGTGTCTGCCTACGTCGCAGCAACAAATTCTGGAGAAAGCAGCTCAGTTTGGCATCCGCGGCGGATTAAGATGTCGATGCATGATCATCGCGGCCGGTTTTCTGCGCTGACCTTTGCTTCCGACGAATCCCATCCACCTCTTTTGCGCTCACTGACACGTTATGAAAAGGCACCAACTTTCATATCCATGTCCGGCGCCGGCTCGCCGACGATCGGGTGGTGGGATGGTGTAACGCTTACGCCGCGGGAGTTGGAATGCCTGAAATGGGCATCGCGCGGCAAGTCGGCTTGGGATATCAGCCAGCTTCTCGGCGTATCGAGGCGCACCGTCACCTTTCATCTGGAAAACGCCAAAGCAAAGCTTGGCGTGCGAACGATCAGCCAGGCCGTCGTACGGCTGGCAGCTTCCAGGCAGGCGAAATCCTGATTCTTCCGCCAAGATAGCTGCAAACGTCTACAGGCTGCATCACTGGCAGCTTTGCCGTTCCATGGCGGGAATACATCCTACGCGGACGCGACCATGATGCCGCTGATAACGCCGGACCTTCATGGCGAGTTCGCGCCCGAATTCAAAGAGATGCACGAGCTCAGGTGTCGGGTTTTCAAGGCAAGGCTCGATTGGGAAGTCCACACCGAAGACGAATTGGAGACCGATGCATTTGACGAGCTGATGCCTGTCTATTTGCTACCAAGGGCTCCGATTGGCGAATTCGCGGTTGCGTTCGGCTTTTGCCAAGCCCGGACCCACCATGTTGCGCCGATACGCGTATGGAACGGATCCTTCGACTCGCAACGTGGCCATTGTCGCGTATCGGACAGCCGAAGCCTCTCGGCAAGACGCAGGCGGTGGCCGGCGTTCTCGAGATTTCCCCTGCCAACCTTTTGCGCATCCGCTGGAGAGGACGTCTGAGCGGACCGGTACTCTGGCAACCGGTGCTTCGCCAGTCGGCATAGCATCGTTGCGGACACCCCCACTGTGAAGAATGCTCGTCCGCCCTACCATGCAACGGACGGGTCGCGCAGGCGGGCCGTCCGCGTCATGACGAAGTTTGCCGCTACACCAGTCGATTGCCGCGCATAGGCTAGGCCTGGGAATTCCTTCGGCCCAATTGGAACATGCAGTGATGATTGGTCGCGACCAGCCCTTCAGGACTAACGAAGGAGGCGGAGCATCCGCCCAGTGATACGATCGCGTTGAGCGGTTCAGCGTCCAGACGGCGCAGCTGGGCGGGATCGATCTGGAGCCCATCCGCACGCATGGCCGCACCCACTTCCGCAGTCTGGCTCGGCATCCACATACCTTCGTCGGCCGACGTGGCGTTGACCGTCCAGAAAAAGGCGATGGCAGCTGCTTGGGCCAAATATTTCAAATTCGAGTTCATGCTGATCTCGCTCCCATTCCTGTTCTCCGCTGACTGGATCGATGAGTATCGGGATGGCCGGCGTCCGCCAGCGCCTGCGCGGCTGCCACTCCGTGGACCGTTGACGCAAGCATCTGGATGGCGCTCACCTCTCCATTGTATCGGTTCCGTGCAACGTTTGCGGATCGTCCGCCTCACTAATCGTGCCAAAGGACTAATCTTACTGCGTCATAAATTGGCCTGACGCGGACTTTCCATGGCCCTTGTGCAGCATGGACATCGTTGCAGGCGGTTGGCCAGGGCCACGGTCAGGCGTCGCCGGATGGTGGGGATCGAGGTCGGGACGTGCCGCTCTGGTCGGATCGGAGGATCCGCGGGGTCGATAACCGTCGGGAAGACCAGATGTTTGGCGGCTCTGGGCGCGAGCCGGAGCTGAGGGGGGAATCGTCTCCCTCAGAGAGATCAGGAAGCCATAGGCGGCGATACAGAGACTGGCGTGGTGGTGGAAGCCCCGCCAACCTCGGCCTTCGTAGTGGCCCAGTCCCAGCTCCTGCTTGAGCTCCTGATAGTCTCGCTCGATCCGCCAACGCAGCTTGGCGGCGTCGACCAGCTGGGTGATTGTAGCGCCGGCCGGCAAGGTGGAGAGCCAATATTTGCTCGGCTCGACCTCGCCTTCAGGCCACTCGATCAGGAGCCACTCTTCGGCGTGAGCCTCGGGCCGATTGTAGTCCCTGGATGCCGGCCGCAAGCGCACGGCGGCGAAGCGGGACTTGAGCTCGGTGTTGGTTCCTTCACGCCAGGCGATCGTGCGCCAAGCCTCGGCGTCGAACTCCTCGGCCAGGGCCTTGGCCGAGACCGGCTTGTGATTGTCGGTTCGGCCGACCCGGGACGGCGGCCGGCCTCTTCCGCTCCAAGGCTTGGGCGGCAGGGGGCTCTCGCCTGGACGCCAGACGCTGAGCGTGGGCTGAACGCCCACCACATAGGTCAGATCGAGCTCGGACAGGCCGGCGCGGAAACCGCCGTCGGCGCCATATCCGGCGTCGGCCAGAACCACGCCGGGCGCGACGCCATCGGCCTTGGCCGTCTTGATCTGCTCGAGCGCGATCTGCGGCTTGGTCTGGAACGTGATCTCTGCCGGAATCTTGGCCTTCTTGCGTTGTTCCGGATTCTCCGCCCAGATGTGCGGGAGATATAATTGGTAGGCGATCGGAAGCGAGGCTGCATCATTGGCGATCGATAGGCTAACCGCAATCTGACAATTGTCCTGCTTGCCCAACTGGCCGCAATACTGGCGCGCTACGCCCACCGAGTGCTTGCCCTTCTTGGGAAAGCCCGTGTCGTCGACGATCCACGCCCGGATCGGTCCGCGCTGCTCGATCTGTGGAAGAACCCAGTCGCGAACCCGTGCCAGCAAGGCCGCGTCCGACCACGGCGCCTGTCCCACGAAATGCAGCAGAGACTGATGCTTGGCCGCCACCCGCGACGGCGCCGTGACGGCCGCCAACGGCTCCACGCTCTTGCGTTCCATCGGCATCAGAAGTCCGAGGCAATAATCCTTCAGCGGCTCAGCCCGGTCGGCGTGGCCGATCACCCCGATCAAAGCATCGACATAGGCGTCAAATTCGGCTTCACTCTCGGCTGTCCAGTCGGGCATGGCGCGCTTCCCTGATCACGAATCAGCACGCTAACAAATCCGCGACCAGCGCGAATCCCCCGCATCCGCGACTTTCTGACTCAGTAAGACTAGAGCTTTCAGTTACAACGTGGTGAGCCACCCCATCGATGTCTGGTCTCCGACCTGCGTCGTAAACCCGACACTGTCGTCCTCACTAGGCATGAAGCGCCGCTACCAATGGTTGTCGCGTGGACATTTATTGTCAGATGGGCTGTCGTTTCGGTTAGAGACCGGCAAATTCTCTGGGTCAGGCGGCGCGAAGGGGACGCGGTTAGATAGAATATTGCATGGCACGTGGTTTGCGTGCCGCTCGGGTTTCCCTCCGCGGCCGTTTGCCTGCCATTTTGCATAGTTGGCTTATTCGAAACGCCTCAACGATCTGAATGCAGCTAATACGGTGCGAGGTTTTTGTGCATTGCACACGAGCTTGACGCGTGGTTAGCGTCCTTTCGGTGCGGGCATCGGGGTTTGGGTAATAATGACGAAGCGGTGAGAACCTCGCTTCGTTGAAAGTGCATGAGGACCCTGATGACCTTTGCGAGCCCTGACAAATCCAGCCCTCCAAGCCTTGAGGCCGTCGCGCGAAACGGCAGCATGCTGCATCGCATTGCCGTGCGCATTCCGACTTATTTGTCGGATATTCGCGAGAATCCTGCATGGCTGCCGAGATTCCTACTCGCCCGCACCATGTGGGCGCGCAGAATGCACTGGCGTGGTGCAAAGCCCGTTCAAGAGTCACAGAAAGCCCTGGACACGATGTTCATGGGTGTCAATCGACAGGACGTCGTCAACGCGCTGCGGTCGCAGGGGCTCTTTTCCGGGCTTGTCCTGCCGCCATTTATCCACCAGGAGATCGCCGCCTTCGCCCGGTGCACGCCTTGCTTTGGCAATTTCGATCGCCGTCTCGAATTCATGCCGATGGCGCATGCGGAAGCTGAGGCCCGGTTCGGCCGTCCCTTGCTCAGCGGCCACTATTTCGAGCGCATTCTCGGTTGTAAGGCCGCACTCGCCATACAGAGCGATCCACTGCTCATGGATGTCGCTGCGCACTATCTCGGAGGTCAGGCGAAACTGATTACCACGCGCGTCTGGTGGAGCTTCCCCACCGAACAGGCCACCGACGCCGACAAGAACCTCGCTTCGCTCGGCAAATACCACTTCGATCTCGATGACTGGCGGATGCTGAAGTTCTTCTTCTATCTGGTGCCAGTCGACGAAGGCACCGGCCCGCACGTCTATGTCCGCGGCAGCCATAACCGCCGGGCCTTCAAGCACCAGCTCACGCTTCTCGTCGGCCATCCGGCCAAAGAGGTTCTGGACGTCTACGGCCAGCAGAGCCCCATTACACTGACCGGTGAAGCCGGTCTCGGTTTCGTCGAGGATCCGTTCGGCTTCCATATGGGCACCGTGCCGGCGCGTAGGCCACGCTTGATGATGGAAGTCGGTTTCGGCGTGTCCCCGCCCTCGCGGCGACGCTTCCATGGCGAGCCGGTCATTCCTGATTTCGAAAATTCCCGAAACAACCTTTCCCAACTGAGATAAGGGCGATGGCGCCATCTCCGGATGATCGGCCCAAAGCGTTTTGTGCAGGTCGGTTTCGAGCTGTCGCAAGAGGCGCCGCCTGGCGACAGGCAAACGCCTCGATCGCGTGTGCGAGTCGGTTGCCGTGCCGCGCTTTCGGCAACACGGCCCGATAGGCCTCCCGCAGCTGTCAGATCGACATGGCTCGAGTGCTTTACTTCGAGCTCAGCCTGGTCCGTTACGGAAGCAATCTTTCATCTCAGCGGAAAACTTCGCATCATGGGAATTGACAGCGGCGCAGCACCGCGCCGCGCATCCGAGGGCCCTACTGCGAGGAAATCGCGTTAGACCCTCGCTGCTCGCCTGGACGAACTCAATGGACACGGGATGAAGAGGTTTGCCGATTTTCTTGTACCTCAAGCCGGTTAGGGGATTGTGCTCCAGAACACCCTTCACCTAGCCCTGGCTATTCATCCAGGCCGCAGCCGTCGGACGGATGTATCCGGCGAAATCCACAATGGCCGCATAGAGTTCTGTTATTCGCCCCGACTGTCGATGCGTTCAAATTCCGATCTCCAACGAATTTGAAGCATGGATCGTTCCTACAGGGGACGGCCTCTTCCATGCTCTTACCACGTCTATCCAAAGGGGGGTGGCGAACAATGACTCTGTTGGCGTTCTATTGCGGTCTTATGTAGCAAAGCACCAAGCTTAGGCGGTGTGGTACGCCCTGAGAACCGCGTAGAGGACCGCAAGGACCAGGAGAACCAGTCAGACCGCCGCCGCGTTGTCATCGCCCTGCGCGAGCGCGCTGGCCGCACCCTGACATTCATCCGCCATCGCGAAGCCGAATGCGTCGAAATCGCCCGCGCTCGTATGCTGGCCAGCTCAAAGCTGTTCGCTGACGAGGCGAGCCATTGGGATGCGCTTGAAGCCGATTACGCCTCGACCCGTATCAACCATTCGGAAAGCTACAGCGACGGCCACGGCAAGCATATGAACATGGTGGAAAGCTACTTCAGCCGCCTGCGCCGCATGGTCGTCGGCCAGCACCACCATGTCTCGCACAAACCAGTACGCGAACCACGCCGCTTGAGGATCACCGCCGCCGCTCAAACGGCGGCAATGCCTTCGCCATCCTTGGTGGCGCACTCAACCACCCCGTAAGCCGTGTATTGGCAGCGGGCCGTACGATAAGAGACTAGTTCAGATCAACTCGAATTGCATTTGATCGTCGGGCTCGGGGGTGACTTCTCGCTGCTCTTGGCAATAGCGCAACTTGATAATCGGTTCCTCGGCCAACTCCGCTCTCAGTCCTTCAACAGACGGTATATCAAGCACTTGGCAAAAAAGGTCATCAATGGCGATCCTCGTAGGGTCGATTGCCATATTTACAATTGTGCTCAACTCCCTGCCGGCGATCTTGTCATAAGCGCTGGCAATTGTGCGCAATTGATTGGCCGACAACGCAAGCACATCAAGGACCGGCATATTCTGGATGGTCGGTTTCTTAAATTGAATCCATGCGCCCCGCGTAGGCACCCGGTGTGCCAGCGATGTCAGTAGACCAAGTGTAGAGTTAAGCCACAAAACGAGCGCCTTTTCGGCAGCCTCGTTTTCCACCCTCAACCGCAATGGCCACCAGACATTCGACAAAGCAGGCTTTGTAAGGCGAATAGCTAAAGTTCTTTGGGTGTTAAGCCAAGACCGCTCAGCTATCATAACCGTCCCCGCGCGCTGCCATAGCACCGCAACATCTCGCAATGAACGCCCCTTGGCTGCGACTGGTCTCGGCGA
Organism: Mesorhizobium cantuariense; assembly: GCF_042647205.1. Lineage (NCBI taxonomy): Bacteria > Pseudomonadati > Pseudomonadota > Alphaproteobacteria > Hyphomicrobiales > Phyllobacteriaceae > Mesorhizobium > Mesorhizobium cantuariense. The sequence continues at coordinate 236,993 of NZ_JBHRVD010000001.1, forward strand.
CAGCCATCTGTTCGGCGCCGCTCCGATCCTGCGAACCTCGTCGGCCGAATGCCCCCAAAATACAGGATACGGCGTGCGAGAGCTCGACAGCGTAAAACCATCGGCAATATCTCGCCGGTCGGGGCCAAGAATTCCTATTTCTTCAATCGTGCCGATCCGAAGCGAGATTGTCGCCTTGCGGCCTTGCATATAAAGCTGTCCTTGCCGCAACAGCCAAGCCGTGCGAACCAAGTTTGTCTGCGCAAAAGCGGAACCTATCCAAGGCGATGATCGCACCTCGCCCCACGGGATTTCGATAGCCTCACCGTATTTTTGTGATCCCACGACAATCTCGGAAACACCGTGTCGCGGTGAATCCGCCGTTCCGATAGGTGCGGGGGCGCCGCGGGAGATTTTCTCCCCGACAGCAAGGGCGTGTGCGCTGGTGACCGGGTTTCGCCAAAGGTTGATGAATTGCGTTGGCTCATCAGCAACAGAGTCCAGGGTCTCAATTCGCCGATCGCGTTTTCTCGCGATGACCATCACTTCGCTAAGTTCGGTATTCTCCGAGAAATTCCATCGCTCCGGGTCATGGCTTGCTATGACCGTTTCCAAAATGTACCCGCGATTGATTAGCTCCCGCGTCCTTCCCCACGCTATGCCGGTCGTAAGGGCTGCCGGAAGAACTAAAGCAAGGCGCCCGCCATCCTTAATATGGCGGTCGCCGACGGCAGCAAACACACTTCCGAGCCCGGCTGTAGAAGACGCTGCCAAGTTCGTCGCTTTAAGGCGCTGGGCCAGCTCTGCCTGCATATGCCCGCGTTGATCAGGTACCGATCCGAAAAGAAGATTCCCGCCGACACTTCTTACGAACGGCGGATTCATGACGCACAAATCCAATGACGGAAGTGGCGCAACGGAGGGTACGTGTTCATCGGCAGCGGTTATCGCACTGCCGATTCCTGGGCTCATGAGATCCAACTGGGTCTCGATGGTACTGGCGGAAACGTAATCGATACTACCTAGGTAAACCTGCCCCGATTTCATTCGGCCCATCGGCAGAGAGTAGAGGTGCATTTTATGAAAGCACGTTTCCGGCGCCAGAAGCGCTAAAGTTGACGCCGTAAGATGAACGGCCGATGGAAGGACATCATAGCCGTAAAGCATTTCCTCGATTATTAGCTTATGCAATTCTGTTAGTGAGTCACTATCGATTGTCTCGCTTCGACTTGCTCTAAATTTTATGAAATTATCTGTCAAAGCTTGGCTCGCGGCCATAAGCAGCGTACCCGTACCGCAGGCCAAATCCGCTATCTTGAATTCGTTTAACGAAACCGGATTAGCCCAATCAACTTGGGGCCATCTGTCAATATCTAAAGTCAGCTTTAGTAATAAAGTTGCTGCTGGAACAGACGTGTAATAGGTACCTAGATATTTCGCTTCAAGCAAGAGGAGATGATAAATCCTACCCATTAGGTCGTGCCGTAGGGCAGCCTTCTTCGATACTATCTCTAGCGCTCGCTCGGCAAGATGCCGAACTGCAGAGTCGGTATCAGAATGCGACGGCAGCGACAGAATAATGTCACGTGCCACCTTGAAAATTGGCACGTAATTGATCTCATTTATTATCATGTTCCAGTGGGCAGCAGTCTTCCCAACAAAGTCCCGCTCTACGAGTAACGATCGTATCGGCTTTACCTTTTCTTCAAGGCCAGACAATTGCTCTTGGAAAATGAACGCGTTCGCCAGCATTAAGGCGGCGAGTTTCGCCGTGGTCTCGCGACGGCGTTGTTCAAACGGAAGCGTCGGCACTTGTCTTCCCCCCCACTCCCAAAACCTGAATGAGACGATCGCAAGCTCCGCGGTTGTTCATTAGCGCGCTTGCAACCTCCGAAAGGCCAACATTAAGCGTGTCAACTGCCTGCTGAAGAACATCGTCACGTACCAGAATGTCGTGCGCTCTCCGAAGTTCGGCCAAAATGTCATTCATCGAGCCGCTATGCCAGGCACCGTCGCCGGCTTCCGTTAGGACGGCGAATTCTAGACTCGTTGAACTCAGGGCCTCACTTAGCTTGACGAACTCGACAGTTCGTATCTTGGCCGGGTAGACGACAGCGATTGCCAAATGGGCAATCCCCCGCTCAATCCTGCCGCGCGCATCCGAAAGCACGAGAAGACCAGCTTGCGGAGTATCAGCCACTTTGCCTTCGATTGCGCAGCGAAGCCCGCGATAGGACGCGATAACATCTGGTCGTGACCGGCCGCTATTCAGTATCGTCTCAGGATCGGCTTCTACGCCGCGCCTCCCAAGGCAGGTCGCAAGGACTGTATTTAGAACTTCTTCACGATGACGTTCGCCCATAAATATTGTGCCCCCGCAATTCAGGTATTAACGCGCCATTTACTGTTAAGGCTAGGTTAAAGATTGTTAAGTTATTGATTTATAACCGAAATTTTGGCGGATTTGTACGGCGACTGTGCCAGTCATTTCACAGTCGGCCACATCCAAGCCGCCTTGCCCGCCATCCCTTGGCTGTCTTGATGCAGTCCATGAGCGGCTTTACAAGCGCGGCATCCCATCCCTTCGCCTGCACGATACGCGTTGCGGTTTCGCTTTGATGCGCTGCCGTCCGCTTCGTACTTCAGTATCAGCCGGTAAAGCTCGCCCTTGCGGAACCGGTTCGGCTTCCGTCGCAGCGGCACGTTGTGGAGAAAGACCGTGCCCCACATTCATGCCCAGACGGCTTTCCGCACAGGCGTCGTGCGGTGACGGCGGCGCTTGAGCCTCACCGGGTTGACCGTCTCCGCGGCCGGATCACCCGGCGTGGCGCGCTGGGACTTTTCGCTCTGCCCTTCACCGCAATGGCATCGCCATCGGCCGCGGCGAAACCACTGCGCATCGTCTGCCTGGATGACGGGTTGGCCGAGACCTTGCTCATGCTCGGTGTCAGCCCGATCGCCATTGCCGACCGTGACGTCTGGGAGACCTGGGTGGTCGAGCCATCGCTGCCCCCTGACGTCGTCGATGTCGGCACGCTGCTCGAGCCCAATCTCGAATTGCTGCAGGAGCTTGCGATTTGGGACGGGTCGCCCTTGTAGCCAAGGATCAGCAGCACCGCGTCTATGTGCTGGAGATCATGCGCCAGGTCCGCACCCTTGAACCGGATCATGCCTGATATCTCGGCACGCTTGGCGACAAGGGTGTTGATGGAGTGCTCGTATCGGGCGGAGCGGACAGTCGGCGCTACTCTTAGCATCCCGGATTTTATGGGAACCCACCCTTTAGGTCGCGCGGGAAGTTGGTGCGTTTGCTACATAAGACCGTTCTATTGGGCAAACTTCGCAGCATTCCGGGTCGCTATATCGCCTATGACGGCATGAAGAAGCGTTCGAACCTCTTGTTCGGCGAGCCTGGGTGCAATCCCCGATTCGGACAGTTGAACGAGAATTGTCGTGACGGTGCTGCGCCAGAACGCATTCGCATCCTTCCCGTTTTTGGATTCCAAGACCCTGGCGATCCCTTCGACCAATTTCCGCCGACGATGCAGCGGGAACACGCTTATGTTTGAATCACACATCGATCACCTCACCCCTTTCAGTTTGGCGAATAAGAATTGGCGCGTTGAAAAATTTGGTTAACAGCGCTTTCTTTTATGGGGGTGGCCCTGCAATAAATTGACCAGGGCTTAGTTGGGTGTCCCCGCGATGGATGCGGCGGCTTTCGCGAGTTCGACTTCCGTCCAGGAAGTCCATCAGTGATGATGAGCAGCAGGGAATAGGACAGGAAGCGCTATCGGCGAGCAGGCTCTTGGACTTGATCAGAACCCAGGTGAACCGCCATATTCCATCCTGGCTGCCGCGGTAAGCTGGGCCAGTCGGTGGACGAGGCCGATCCGGCCGAAATCGAGCCGTTCAATTTAATTTGTTGGGAGCGCCGGTCGGGAGGAAATCTCCCAATTGTATCACGCGTCCCTGTTTTGTTGGAGAAGTCTATGAAGGTGCCGCTCATTGCCGAAAACGTCGGCAATCTGAGCTGCGCGATGATCTCGAACTCACGATCAATTTCGGCGGCGGTTTGCCGACCTTCAGACTTCAATAGATGGATCTCTTGGCCGCATTGAGGGCAAATTTTCACCGATAGAGTCGATGCTCTCGAACGCAAGCTGTAGGCGCTGAAAAGTCTCAATCGACTCCTCAGATAAAGTGGCGGCCTTTGCCCTGCCAGTAGCCGCAGAGATGGCGCGAGGTCGGCCGTTTGATCAAAAAACGGTCCGCGCCTTCTTGCAGGTTCAGCTCCGCCCGATGGCGCACAGCGACACGTCGGCGCATGCAACTCGTCGCCTCATTCACAAAATGGAATCCCTGGAGTACTGGGGACCCACATAAAACTCCGGTCGCAGCCTACCCGGTCAAAACAAGGAACCCAACGATGAAGACTCTCGTCATCTGCTCCGGCGGATTGGATTCCGTTTCGCTTGCTCACAAGGTGGCAGCGGAGCACCAACTCGCCAGCCTGCTATCTTTCGATTATGGCCAACGGCACAGGAAGGAATTGGGCTTCGCCGCCCTTTGCGCGGAGCGACTAAACGTGCTGCATCGGATCATCGATATCCGCGAAATCGGCCGCGGCCTTTCCGGCTCCGCCCTAACCGATAGTGTGGACGTGCCGGACGGGCACTACGCCGAAGACAGGATGAAGGTCACGGTGGTGCCGAACCGGAACGCCATCATGTTAGCTACCGCCTTTGGATTCGCGGCCGCGCAGGGGGCCGAAGCGGTGGCGACGGCCGTGCATGGAGGGGATCATTTCATCTATCCAGATTGCCGTCCGGCCTTCATTGATGCCTTCCAGATGATGCAAGACCGCGCCCTCGACGGCTACGCGAACATTCGCCTTCATGCGCCTTACGTGAATCTCACCAAGGCGGACATCGTTGAGGATGGAGCACGATACGGCACGCAATTTGCGGAGACCTGGTCTTGCTACAAGGGCGGTGAGCGTCACTGCGGGCGGTGCGGGACCTGCGTCGAGCGACGCGAAGCGTTCCATCTCGCGCAGCACCCTGACCCTACCAACTACGAGGATGCCGACTTCTGGCTCGAGGCGCTGCATAGGAGGAACGTGTAATGTTCCGCATCACCAAGGAATTCCACTTCTCAGCCTCGCATCAGCTGACCTCCTTGCCTCCCGACCACCAGTGCGCGCGCCTGCACGGACATAATTACATCGTCGAAGTAGAGCTTTCGGCGAAGGAACTGAACGAGCACGGGTTCGTACGCGACTATCACGATTTGGCATCGCTCAAACGCTATATCGACCAGAGTTTCGACCACCGACATCTCAACGATGCGCTGGGACATGAGCAAGTCACGGCGGAATACCTGGCAAGACATTTTTATGAATGGTGCAAGGCACGCCTGCCGGAGACTTCGGCCGTGCGGGTGAGCGAAACACCGAAAACATGGGCGGAATGGCGGCCATGACGCATCCCGCAATCCGCGTCAGTGAGATTTTCGGGCCGACGATCCAGGGCGAAGGCGTGCTCATCGGTTTGCCTACGGTCTTCGTCAGAACCGGCGGGTGTGACTATCGCTGTTCCTGGTGCGACAGCCTGCATGCGGTGGACAATCAATACCGCCATGAATGGGAAATGATGTCCGTTGACGCGGTCTGGCAAAGCGTGGTTGGGCTTTCCGGTGGCCGCCCGGTTATGGTGTCGCTGTCGGGCGGCAATCCGGCCATCCAGCCGCTCGGTGCGCTTATCGAACGGGGCCACCGGGAAGGATACCGTTTTGCGCTGGAAACCCAAGGTTCGGTGGTCAGGGACTGGTTTGCCGAGCTTGACGTACTGGTTCTGAGCCCAAAGCCGCCGTCAAGCGAAATGACGACCGATTGGGCCGCTATCGAGGCATGCGTCCAGGCGGCAAACGAGAAGCCGCAAGTCGTGCTCAAGCTCGTTGTGTTCGACGAAAGCGACTACGCCTACGCGAAGGACGCCGCCGCGAGATTTCCACGATTGCCGATCTATCTGCAACCCGGCAATCACACGCCGCCGCGCCCCGGAAATGCAGACTCCGCTGTCGACCTTGACGGAATAACGAAACGCATGGAGTGGCTGGTTGAAAGCGTGACCCGCGACAGGTGGTTCGAAGCCCGCGTGCTGCCGCAGTTGCACGTTATGCTCTGGGGTAACAAGAGAGGCGTCTAGCCTGCCCGCCTTTCACTGGAACTGCGCCTGCGGGTCTTAGGTTCGCGTTGGCCCACATTTGACGGTGCTGTTGTTTCGGGTATCAGCGCCAAGGGCTGACCACGCCGCAACGATGACCTTTCCTCGATTCGGACTGCTGGCGATATCGACGAGTGTCGGCCCTGCTGGTCGGCAAGCGCGCACCCGATTCCCTCCTGCCCAGCCTGGGCTGATCATGCGAAGAAGCCTCCGCTTTGGAGGGAGGTGTCTGCATGGAGACCGACGGCAAAATGGACGTCCATTTGGACCCTGTTCAGCCGCGGCCGAGCGAAGGCGTCTAGCAGTGGAAGCCCACCACAGGGGCGCTCAAGGCTTGCGGCTACGCCTCGGACGTATGGAGGCTGACGCGGCAGCGGTGCCCATTTGCGTTGAGGCTCCTTAAGGATTGCGGCTGTTGAGGGTTGTGTGCGTCAAGTTCTGCAAAAATGGGGCGGCCATGGCAATGTTCAACGGCACCAAACGCCACCATGCTCATGCCGGCAAGCATGAACGCAGCGCCGCCGTCGAAAACATTCTGCTATCGAACCTGGAAAGACTGCATGTTGGTTGGCGCCCGATGGCGTGAGCGCCGCAATTGTCTCGCCATCCGCAATTGACAGAACTCGAGACGGCCCTGCGCCCCACCAAAAGGTTGACGCAACACAATTATTTGAACGCGTGCGATTATTTGAACGCGTGCGATCCGTCGACGCCTCCTGCAGCTGGCGCGCTTCTTGCGGGCTTTCATCGCACGGCCCCAGGAAGTGCCCTGTCGACGATGCCGAGTTTGAAATTGCTCGACGAAAACCAAAGAAGGAGGTGGCATGAGACAGGTCGCGCCCGCCGGAGGAAGGACCAATTGCCGAGCTGATGATGGTCACAGGACCGTCACATCTTCTGTCTTCCAGCGGCATTATTTTGATTGGAAGAACCCAATAAGGAAAGACAAAACCCACCATGTGATTATCACCTGTCAGGGTGGGCGAGATCGCAGTGTGCCGCTGTTCGGGTGCGGCGCAACTTTTCAATGGCAAGGCGGCCAGACAGGAACACGGGCAAGACACCAGCGACAGTCAATCAGCAATAAGGGCTTTTTATATGCAAGGTTTCGAACGCGGCTCGATTGCCGCGGGGCGGCTCATCGTGCCTATTTCCACCGTTGTCCTGCTGGCGGGATGTATCGTCGGCCCGGATTATCGGACGCCAATTTTGCCCACGCCGGCACACTGGAGCGGCCAAAACCCAACAAAGACCGCCTTACCGGCTCAATTGTCGAAATGGTGGCAGCGGCTGCGCGACCCCGAGCTGAACGCGCTTGTCGAGGAAGCGGTTGCCGGCAATCTCGAGGTCGCCTCCGCCAGAGCCAAGATACGCGAGGCTCACGCGAGTTATCGCCAGAGCGCAGCGACCTTGTTCCCGTCCGCCGACGGCTCCCTATCGGCCAACCGCGGCACGACTGCCGCGATCACGTCGGGATCTGGCGGCGATTCCTCTGGCGCGTTCCGGTCCGGTTTCGACGCCACATGGGAGCTGGATCTGTTCGGCGCCAACCACCGGAGCGTCGAGGCGGCCCGCTATGGACTGGACGCCGCCGAGGAAGAACTGCGCTCCAGGCTGCTGACCCTGATCGGCGATGTCGCCTCCAACTACGCTCAGGCGCGCGGCTATCAGGCGCGCATTCAACTCGCACGCCGCTCAGTCGCATCCCAAAAGCAGACCGTCGCCATCACCCGCACAAGGGCCAAGGCCGGCCTGGTGACAGCGGCCGATGTGGCAAAAGCCAAGGCACAGGCAAGCAGCACGGAGGCCGAGGTGCCGACGCTGGAGGCAAGCTATGCGGAGACAGTGCACCGTCTTGCCGTGCTCACCGGACGGTCGCCGGACGCGCTGAACGACAGGTTGAAGCGCGGCGCGCCGATCCCGGCACCACGTCTGCCGGTGCCGACCGGCATTCCCGCCGACATCCTGCTCGCCCGCCCCGACGTACGCATGGCGGAGCGGCAATATGCTCAGTACACCGCCAGGATCGGCCGGGCCGAGGCAGCCCGCTATCCAAGCGTCAGCCTGACTGGAAATATCGACACGTCGGCCCTCGAGCTTGGCGACCTCGGCAAGAACTCCACCATCGGCTTCTCTTTTGGGCCGAAGCTCAGCGTGCCGCTGTTCAACGCCGGCAAGCTGCAGGCCGCCGTCGACGTCGCCAAGGCCGAGCGCGACCAACATTTCATCGCCTACAAGGCATCCGTGCTGACGGCGCTCCAAGATGTGGAAAACGCCAGCGTCTCGCTGACACAGGAGCGCATCAGGAACGGCAAGCTTTCCTCGTCGGCGAAATCGGCCCGCGACGCCGCACGCCTGGTGCGGATACTCTACCAGTCCGGTGCGGCGAGCCTGCTCGAAGTGCTGGACGCGCAGCGCTCGCTCGATACGGCCGAGGACACCCTCCTGCAAAGTCGCGTCTCGATCGCCACCGACTACATCGCGCTCAACAAGGCGCTCGGCGGCGGCTGGGACGGGGCCATCGACAGCGCCAAGCCGGAGGGCGTCGACGCCAAAACCAGGCCACAGCCGGCGTCGAAGGCAACCCAATGACAAACGCGCAAGCCGAACTTCACATGTTCCGTTTCGCAGGGTCTCAAGGCAATGAGATCTTCCCACATCGTCGACCTTGCATCGGATTCGGTCCGGCGCTTCTACGAAAAGCGCATCGACGCGCCGGCCGTCCTGGATCCTGCGATCGACCTTCCAACGCGGTCGCAGTCACCGCCGCCCCGGCAATTATCCGCGACGACGCGGTTTCGGTGCAGCTCAGCAGGTGGCGCGCTTCCACCACATCATGCCGCAAAAGGGAACGTTTCCATGTCCGCCAGCTGCTGTTCACGTCCGGTTGTGAACTATGATGAAGACGGGATCGCAGCGGCGTTCGACCGTTACCCGGAGCAGACCGTGCCGCCGGTTGACTTGTTCGGCAAGGCGGGACGTCAACAGCTGGCCAGCCTCCGCGTCTCTGACATGGATCGCCTCAAGATCGACAGGGACTGGCGTTCATCGGCGACAGCCGCAGGTCGTAACCGCGCCAACTGTGCTCACTTCACTCCGTTCGTGACTGTGCAACGACTTAGTGCCTCGGCTTTTTCGAAATGTGCTGCCGCGGGTTGGATGAATTTCGATGTCGTGTTCGGGGGGCCGATTAACCTGGAACAACAAGGAGACGGCTTGTCATGGAGACAGGAATACTGGACGAATACGAACTGCGGCTTAATAAATTAAGACGCTTGATCGAGAACAAGGAGCTGGATGCTGCGCTGATAACCTCTACAGACAGCATCTTTTATCTGACCGGCTTCCGCTATCAGCCATTCGAGCGCCCGTTTTTCCTCGTCGTACGCCCCGAGGGCGATCTCGTCTTTGTGACACCGCGGCTGGAGGCCGAGAACGTCGCGGCGATCCCGCTGCTGCATCGCATCTTGGAATACACCGAGTACCCGGCGCCCAAAGGCGAAACATTTCTCGACGCGCTTGCCCAGGTGATCGGGGAGCATGATGTGATCGCAGTGGAGCCGTCCATGCCTGCCGAACTCATGCGAGCACTTGAGCACTTTTTCCCGATGGTGGAGCCACTGGTGGAGCGCTTGCGACTGGTCAAGTCGCCCTACGAGATCAGTCGGATCGAACGGGCCGCGCGCTTTTGTGACCTCGGCCTGCGGATGGTGATGGATGCAGCGCGTATCGGTACCTCCATCCAAGGCGGGTATGACCGCATCCCGGAGCTTCGCAATGCCATCGTCGAGGGCGAAGGAAAATTCGACCAGCACACCAGCTCGATCTGGCTCGGTGTCTGGGCTGCACCCTTCAGCGCCCAGCCGCATCGCTTTCCCGAACCGACGGACATATTCGGCGAAGGTCCCAATGTCGGCTTGTCGTTTCTTCGGGTGAACGGCTATTCGGCGGAGACCGAGCGCACCTTCTTCCTGCACCGCACCTCGGGCGATCAAGCCGCGGTCTTCGCGACGATGCTCGCCGCCCGCAACATCGCCTATGACATGCTTCGGCCCGGTGTCAGCGCCCACGAAGTCGATCATAAGGTCAAGTCGTTCCTGCGTTCTGAAGGATTCGGCGGAAATCTACTGCACCGGACCGGTCACGGTATCGGCATGGCCGGACACGAAGGACCGTGGCTTGCCGAGGGGAGCGACGACATCCTGCAGGAGAACATGTTGATCAGTGTCGAACCGGGCATCTACTGGCACGGCCAAGGTGGCTACCGCCATTCCGATACCGTTCTGATCACTGCGGACGGCTATCGGAAGCTGACCGATTTCCCATCTGACCTGGATTCGATGACTCTTGTTTGAGCGGACCCGTTGTCAGTCAGCCGGAGGGCGACAAACGCCCCCTGATGGGTTCGCTGCAAGCACGACACTGGGCGCAGCGTGGTTATGTTCAACTTGTCAACGGGCAAGCCGCCAACCCCATCCACGGTATTGCTGATGCTCGCCTTGCCCAAACCGTCAAGGGATTGAATGGCGGCGAGGTTTGAGACTTGCAGCCATCGGGCGATGCGTCTGAGGTCAAGGCCGCACCCGGTCGATCGCAGGATCGCCTCGCTGTTCATTCCGAAGTCCGCACCGGCACCGACTGCGCATCCGACGTAGCCGTCCGGGCGGTGTGGCCAGTGCAACGATTGCGCGCCAGGTGCGCACTTGCGCTATGTCGTAACGCGGTGGTCGACCCCGCCGCCTGCTCAGCACCCGACCATAGGGTGGCTGCAGAGACAATCGGTGCCAACCGCGGCGTTCGATATTCGATCACCCGGTATGATCAGACCGCCGGGCTACGGGCCCCGGGGCATAGCCGTACCACGATATCGACCACGCCGATCGCAGCCCTTAAGGCAAAGACGTCGCGTCGACGGCCTTCCAGCCGCTCCGCGAAGCTCAATCCCGCAGTCGGCCTTTCGGTGCTGGGCAGGCGCCAGCGGCGAGTGCACAAATGTGCCCAGGATCGCTATGAGAGATCCCGCGCGTTTCGCGCGGCCGCTAGTCGGCACGAAACTTGCAACGTCGTTGGTGCGGCGTTCGACCGGAACGCCGTGATGGGAGAAGCCCCCCAAAGGGAGGAACCCACCTCGATCCGCGCAGGGAGACAACTATCTTGAAACCGGCCAATTCGCAGCCCACGTCCCGCGCCCCGCAAGCTTTGCTACGCCCGGCTTTACGCGCAGGTGCTTGCCGCCATCGCCCATGGCATCACCCATGTTTGCTTCTATCCGCCAGGTCTGCGAGAGCATGAAGCGGCTGGACGATGCCTTCATCAAGTTCGTCAAGATGGTCATCGCGCCTGTCATCTTTCTGACAATTCGACCGGCATCGCCGCTATGAACGATCTCCAGAAGGGAACGATCTCCAGAAGGTCGGCCGGCGTGGCGAACGGCACTTGCGTCTGGCCAGCTCGCGCGAACGCTTCCCAGATATTGGGGTCGGCTCGTTGGCACGAAGCCGTCATGGACGCACCGCCAGATGGCACCGGCTCGATGGCTACGGGTTCCAGTAGCTCCCCGTGCTGCGCGACCCCCTCGGCCGCCGATCCAAAGCGATGACCGCTTTGCGCCAAAAGGCCAGCCGTTGCTGCCCGACCGTTCACCGCTGATTGGAGCCCGCCTCATGTTTAAGCAAAGTACCACCCTCGTCGCCGCGATCGCTATTCTGGTCGCGCTGCTTCTTTCGGCGCTGGCGGCGCTAAAGCAATATCCAGATGACCTGAGCCTGCTGGGAGACCATCGCCAGCTCGCAGCGGAGCTGCGCATCCTCATTCTCAAGCGGCGCGACGCACTCCTCAACGACCTCGCTTCGCCAATCGCCGGCAATCCCGAAGCCGATGTCGCTCTGGTCTCTTTCTTCGACTACAACTGTCTGCCTTGCCGGGCGGCAGGCCTCAATATCCAGCAAGCCATCAGGGACGATGCCAATGTGAAGCTTGTGTTCAAGGAGTTCCCGGTCCTGGGATCGAATTCCGAATTCGCCGCGGGGGCGGCGCTCGCCTCCCGCCAACAGCGAAAGTATGAGGCGTTCCACCTCGCCCTTATGAATTTTCCCGGCGTGGTCAACAAAAGAACCACCTTGACCATCGCAGGCCGTGTGGGCCTAGACGTTGAGCAGCTCAAGCGGGACATGGAGGATCCGGCGATCGCAGACGCCATCGCGCGCAATCGCGCGCTCGCCAGCGGTCTGCATATCACCGGCACGCCGGCGTTGGTGGTCGGCGACGAAGTGATCCCCGGGGTGGTCGACCTTGTCAGACTGCAACGCGCCATTGCAGATGCGCGCGCGACGGCCAAGGCTCAGCCTACCACATCCGCAGACTTGGCATTTTGACCAAATGGCTGGGGCGGGCATTGGAAAAGCAGCTCAATCGAGCCGCGCTTGCGGCTCTCCCCAGGCAGCATCTCGCCGGGACGGCCGACGCGATCGCGGCATGCTGATGGCTGGCTCCCACGAGACATTTGACATCGTTGTCATCGGAGCCGGGCCGGTCGGACTTTCCTTCGCCGCATCGCTTGCCCGGAGCCAACTCAAGGTGGCCGTCGTCGAACAGCAGCCCCTGGAAAGGCTGGCCAATCCGGCTTTCGACGGTCGCGAGATCGCGCTGACCAACGCTTCGATTGCAATCCTTCGCGAGCTCGGCGCCTGGGATGCCATCCCCGCTTCGGACAAATCACCCCTTCAAGGCGCGCGCGTGCTCAATGGTTCGAGCCCCTTCACGCTGCGCTTCGATTCGCCCAGCCGATCTCGCGAGCCGCTCGGGATTCTGGTGCCAAATTGTCGGATCCGCGACGCCCTGTTCAAGATCATTCGCTTGCAGGATCATGCCCAGCTGCTGTGCGGCCACGCGGTCGTCCATGCAACAAACAGCCACGAAGGTGCGGTCATAACGCTCTCTGACGGCAGGCAATTGGCCGCTCGGCTTCTCGTTGCCGCGGATTCGCGTTTGTCCGCCACGCGCGACCTGCTCGGCATCGGCGCCGATATCAACCAGCTCGGCAAATCGATGCTGATTTGCCGGGTGAGGCACGAGCGCCTCCATCACCAGATCGCAGTCGAATGGTTCGATCACCATCAGACGATAGCGATGTTGCCGCTCACCCAAGGCGTGTCGTCGCTGCTTCTCACCTTGCCCTCAAACCAGGCCGACAAACTGATTGCTTTCGACGACGATTTGTTCCTGAAGGAATTGACGGACCGGTGTCGAGGGCGCCTCGGAAAAATGAGCCTGGCAAGCACCCGCCACAGCTATGCGCTGGTCACGACGTGGGCGCACAAGTTCTGCGCTCCAAGCGCCGCACTTGTTGGCGATGCCGCAATCGGCATGCACCCGGTGACCGCGCATGGCTTCAACATCGGCATCAGCGGGCAGAAGCAACTCTCAAATGGAATCCTGACGGCATGTCGCGACCGTCGCGACATTGGTGATCCCGATTTGCTTCACAAATACGAAAGCTGCCTGCGCCTATCGGCGGCACCGCTCTATCATGCCACGAATATCCTTATCGGACTATACTCAGGCGAGCACCCAGCGGCACGGGTTGCAAGACATGTCGGGCTTCGCTTTGCCCAATATCTCCCCTTCGTCCGCCATGGCATTTCCGCCATGCTCACGCGGTAAGATCACACCGAAATTCGTAAAGCGTTCGCAACTGCCGGTGATGGCTGCCAGTGAGCGCTCATTTTCGGGCAGACCCTTGGTACCCCCGTTCGCGGTTACGAGGGTCGTTTCGCTGGCCAAACCACGACCAAGAAGGGATGAAGGCTCGACAGTCCCGTTCTGCCGGATAAACGGCGGAAATCTCTGACAATCCTGACCACAGACAAGTAGCGTCGTCACTTATGGAGTTGGCCCGGCTCGTTCTCGTCTATAGCGTGCCCGCCGCAATCGTTGCGGTTGCGCTTTCACAACAAATCTATTTCCCAATGGCGGCAGCGGAGGCGGCGGAAGTCTATCCGCCATCGGTCAGATCGTCGCGACTGTCGGCACCGTATTGGCGGTAGGCGTAGCCATTTCCATTTTCGAACCCGCCGCTGGTAACCTATCGCGGTCAAGATCTGTGAAACCGGTACGGCAGCGTTTTCCTCTTGGCGCCCACATAATTTGAGGGTTCAGGCCGCTCATCGAGATCGGCGCGCCAAGGATGGCGGTTACCCGTTATAGGCGAGGATGTGGTTTTGATGTTGATAGCTGGCAAGTGAGCAGACGACATAGCTCCATCCAGTCCTCGCCGAAGGCATGCTCGCCCTTCTGTCGCCGCACCGGCACGACGTCGGGCATGCCCGTTGGACATCGTAAAATTAACAGAGGGCTGACGAATTTGTACGATGAAGCGTGCATATACAGGATGGCCCCAATCCGCTTATCGCCGCTACCGTTCCCCGCCTCCTCGCCCTGGCCACAGCGTCAGATTGCTCACCTCGCTGCTGCCTGAATTCGCGACCCATTGTCATCAATATGCCCGACGCGCGACGATTTACGATCTCGTCTCTTTTTACGCCATCTGCCACCTTCTGTCGCTTTTGTCGGGTCCACGACACAGGCGTGTTTGGCCAATATGTTGTTTTGTCCTTAGGCTAAATAGCTGAAAAGATAACACGAAATTCTTCTTCGACCCTATCAGGCAAGTTGGCACGAGTCTTGAAACCTTGAGTACGAGGCGGCGAGAGCTGCCGACCGGCATTCATGTCGCGGGCAGCCGCGATGGGTGAAAAGAAGGAAGGAACGCTACATGTCAGGTCTGCGTCAGATCGCATTCTACGGCAAAGGGGGGATCGGCAAATCCACCACCTCCCAGAATACACTCGCCGCACTTGTCGACCTCGGGCAGAAGATCCTTATCGTCGGCTGTGACCCCAAAGCCGACTCCACCCGCCTGATCCTGAACGCAAAGGCGCAGGATACGGTCCTACATCTCGCGGCGCAGGAAGGCTCGGTGGAAGACCTCGAACTCGAGGATGTGCTCAAGGTCGGCTACAAAGGCATCAAGTGCGTGGAGTCCGGCGGCCCCGAGCCGGGTGTCGGCTGTGCCGGCCGCGGCGTCATCACCTCGATCAACTTCCTTGAGGAGAACGGCGCCTATGACGGTATGGACTATGTATCCTACGACGTGCTCGGCGATGTCGTGTGCGGCGGCTTCGCGATGCCGATCCGCGAGAACAAGGCGCAGGAAATCTACATCGTCATGTCCGGCGAGATGATGGCGCTTTATGCCGCCAACAACATCGCCAAGGGCATCCTGAAATATGCCCATTCGGGCGGCGTGCGGCTCGGCGGCCTGATCTGCAACGAACGCCAAACCGACCGCGAGCTCGACCTTGCCGAAGCACTGGCCGCCAGGCTCAATTCCAAGCTGATCCATTTTGTGCCGCGCGACAACATCGTTCAGCACGCTGAGCTCAGGAAGATGTCAGTCATCCAGTATGCGCCGAACTCCAAGCAGGCGGGGGAATACCGCGCGCTGGCCGAGAAGATTCATGGCAATTCCGGCCAGGGCACCGTCCCGACCCCGATCACCATGGAGGAGCTCGAGGACATGCTGCTCGACTTCGGCATCATGAAGACCGACGAGCAGATGCTTGCCGAACTTCAGGCCAAGGAAACCGTCAAGGCGGTCGCCCAATAACCGCTCCTGCCGCCGCGAGGCGCGGACCTGGAGCTGGCGCGCCTTTTCAAAGAACGGCGCCTCCTCAATGAGGCGTCACCCGAACCATTAAAAGGGATCCCATGAGCCTGGAATACGAGAATGACGGCGCTCTCCATGCGAAGCTTGTCGAGGAGGTGCTGTCGCAATATCCCGACAAGGCGGCCAAGCGCCGCAAAAAGCACCTTAGCGTTGCTAAGAGCGGAGAAGAGGCTGGCGAGGAAGGCGAGGTCGTCTCCGAATGCGACGTCAAGTCGAACATCAAGTCCATTCCGGGCGTGATGACGGTTCGCGGCTGCGCCTATGCCGGCTCTAAAGGCGTGGTGTGGGGTCCAGTCAAGGATATGGTCCATATCTCGCACGGACCGGTCGGCTGCGGGCAATACTCCTGGTCGCAGCGCCGCAACTACTATGTCGGTACGACGGGCATCGACACGTTCGGGACAATGCAGTTCACCTCCGACTTCCAGGAGAAGGACATTGTTTTCGGCGGCGACAAGAAGCTGGAACAGATCATCGACGAGATCGAGGAACTGTTTCCCCTCAACAACGGCATGACCGTGCAATCGGAATGCCCGATCGGCCTGATTGGCGACGACACCGAAGCTGTGTCCCGCAACAAGGCCAAGCAGCTCGAAAAGACGATCGTGCCGGTACGCTGCGAGGGCTTCCGCGGCGTCTCGCAATCGCTTGGCCACCACATCGCCAACGATTCGATCCGCGATTGGGTCTTCGAGAAGAAGGAAGTCGAATTCGAAGCCGGTCCTTATGACGTCAACGTCATCGGCGACTACAATATCGGTGGCGACGCCTGGGCCTCTCGCATCCTGCTGGAGGAGATAGGGCTGCGCGTGGTCGGCAACTGGTCGGGCGATGCTACGCTCGCCGAAATCGAGCGCGCGCCGAAGGCCAAGCTCAATCTCATCCATTGCTACCGGTCGATGAACTACATCTGCCGGCACATGGAGGAAAAATACGGCATCCCCTGGATGGAATACAATTTCTTCGGCCCCTCTCAGATCGAATCCTCTCTGCGCAAGATAGCCAAGCATTTTGGGCCTGAAATCGAGGAGAAGACCGAGAAGGTCATCGCCAAGTACAGGCCGCTTGTCGATGCGGTCATTGCCAAGTACCGGCCGCGCCTCGAAGGCAATACCGTCATGCTCTATGTCGGCGGCCTGCGACCCCGTCACGTCATCACGGCCTACGAAGATCTCGGCATGGTGATCGTCGGCACGGGCTATGAGTTCGCCCACAATGACGACTATCAGCGCACCAGCCATTACGTGAAGAACGGCACGCTGATCTATGACGACGTGACCGGTTACGAGTTGGAGAAGTTCATCGAGGGGGTTCGCCCTAATCTGGTCGGCTCGGGCATCAAGGAAAAGTACCCGGTGCAGAAGATGGGCATACCGTTCCGGCAAATGCACTCCTGGGATTATTCAGGACCATATCACGGCTATGACGGCTTTGCCATTTTCGCCCGCGACGTGGATCTTGCCATCAACAACCCGGTCTGGGACCTATTCCAGGCCCCCTGGAAAAAGAGCCCGAGCCATGGGCAAGCGTTGGCTGCCGAATAACCACCTGTGCTCAGCTTGGTCTCCCCAAGGGAGACGATGAACGCCTGCGCCCGCGATCCGCGGGAGACCTGAAACGCTCGACGTCCCTGAGCCGCCATATGGCGAGGCCAGATGAAAAAGAGGTAACCACCAATGCCGCAGTCGGCTGAAAAAATTCTCGACCACGCTCCTCTGTTCCGCGAGCCGGAATATAGGCAGATGCTCGCCGAGAAGAAGCTGAATTTCGAATGTCCGCACCCCGATCAGATCGTCACCGATCAACGTGAATTCACCAAGACCTGGGAATACCGCGAAAAGAATCTCGCCCGCGAAGCGCTTGTGGTGAACCCCGCCAAGGCCTGCCAGCCGCTCGGGGCGGTGTTCGCGGCCGCGGGCTTCGAGCGAACGATGTCCTTCGTCCATGGCAGCCAGGGCTGCGTGGCCTACTACCGCTCGCACCTGTCGCGCCATTTCAAGGAGCCTGCTTCGGCGGTTTCCTCCTCGATGACGGAAGATGCGGCGGTTTTCGGCGGCCTGAAGAACATGGTCGATGGGCTAGCCAACACCTACCAACTCTATGACCCGAAGATGATCGCCGTCTCCACGACTTGTATGGCCGAGGTCATTGGCGACGACCTGCACAGCTTCATCGAGAATGCCAAGGACGAAAACTCCGTCCCGCGCGATTTCGACGTGCCCTTTGCCCACACGCCGGCTTTCGTCGGCAGCCATGTCGATGGCTATGA
The DNA here is from genome assembly GCF_042647205.1 of Mesorhizobium cantuariense. Taxonomy (NCBI): domain Bacteria; kingdom Pseudomonadati; phylum Pseudomonadota; class Alphaproteobacteria; order Hyphomicrobiales; family Phyllobacteriaceae; genus Mesorhizobium; species Mesorhizobium cantuariense. Next base: position 255,195 of record NZ_JBHRVD010000001.1, read on the forward strand.
CGGCATGGTCAAGGGCATTCTGGAGCACTTCTGGAAAGGACAGGAACGCAGTCAAGTCAAGGGAACCATCAACATCATCCCGGGCTTCGACGGCTTCTGCGTCGGCAACAACCGTGAACTCAAGCGCCTGCTCGATCTGATGGGCGTGTCCTACACCTTCATCCAGGACGCCTCTGACCAGTTCGACACGCCGTCGGACGGCGAATACCGCATGTACGACGGCGGCACGAAGATTGAAGACGTGAAGAAGGCACTTAACGCCGAGGCGACAGTTTCACTACAGCGTTACAACACCCGAAAAACGCTTGAGTATTGCGAGGAAGTCGGGCAGGCGACGGCCCCGTTCCATTATCCGCTCGGCGTCCAGGCGACCGACGAATTGCTGATGAAGGTCTCGGCGATTTCCGGCAAGGAGATCCCCGAGACAATCCGCCTGGAGCGCGGCCGACTGATTGATGCCATGGCGGACAGCCAGTCCTGGCTGCACGGCAAGAAATACGCGATCTACGGCGATCCGGACTTCGTCTACGCCATGGCCCGCTTCGTCATGGAAACCGGCGGCGAGCCGACACATTGCCTAGCCACCAACGGCACATCGGCATGGCAAGCCGAGTTGAAGGAACTGCTTGGTTCCTCACCGTACGGCAAGGATGCCCAAGTGTGGGCGGGCAAGGACCTGTGGGCGATGCGCTCACTGCTCTTCACCGAGCCGGTGGACCTGCTGATCGGCAATTCCCATGGCAAGTATCTGGAGCGCGACACCGGCACGCCGCTGATACGGCTGACGTTTCCGATCTTCGACCGGCATCATCACCATCGCTTTGCGCTCATGGGCTACCAGGGCGGGCTACGCGTGCTGACGGCGATCCTCGACAAGATCTTCGACAAGCTCGATCGCGAGACGAGCCAGACGGGCGTGACGGACTATTCCTATGACCTCACCCGCTGAGCGCTGCGACCGGCCTTTCGTCGAAGCCGGCCACCTTTCACTGGCCTTTTGGAGACCGATCAAATGTCCTCGCTCAGCGCCAAGATTCAGGATGTCTTCAACGAGCCCGCCTGCGATAAGAACCGTGGCAAGGATGCCAAAGCGCGCAAACAGGGCTGCGCAAAGCCGCTGACGCCGGGAGCGGCAGCCGGCGGCTGCGCCTTCGATGGCGCCAAGATCGTGCTGCAGCCGATCACCGACGTTGCGCACCTGGTCCATGGGCCGCTCGCATGCGAGGGCAATTCCTGGGACAACCGCGGCTCGGCTTCATCCGGGCCAACGCTGTGGCGCACTAGCTTCACCACCGATCTCGCCGCACTCGACATCGTGATGGGGCGGGGCGAGCGTAAACTTTTCAAAGCGATCCGCGAGATCAAGGAGGCACATGCGCCGCCAGCAATCTTCGTCTACTCGACTTGCGTAACGGCGCTGATCGGCGACGACATCGAGGCCGTCTGCAAGCGCGCGGGGGAAAAATTCGGCTTGGCCGTGGTGCCGGTCAATGCGCCGGGCCTGGCCGGGTCGAAGAACCTCGGAAACAAGCTCGCCGGCGAGGCTTTGCTCGAACACGTCATCGGCACCGTGGAACCCGACGACGCCGGGCCCCACGACATCAACATCCTTGGCGAATTCAACCTATCGGGTGAGTTCTGGCTGGTGAAGCCGCTGCTCGATCGGCTTGGCATCCGGGTGCGCGCCTGCATTCCGGGGGACGCGCGATACATCGACGTTGCGTCGGCTCACCGCGCCCGGGCGGCTATGGTGGTGTGCTCGACCGCACTTATCAACTTGGCTCGCAAGATGGAGGAGCGCTGGGACATCCCGTTCTTCGAGGGCTCCTTCTACGGCATCACCGATACCTCCGAAGCACTTCGCAACATTGCTGAACTGCTGGTGAGGAAAGGCGCCGATCGACAGATCCTCGATCGCACAGAGACGCTGATTGCACAGGAGGAGGCGATTGCGTGGAAGAAGCTCGAGGCTTTCCGGCCGCGGCTGCAAGGCAAGCGCGTGTTGCTCAACACAGGTGGTGTCAAGTCATGGTCAGTCGTCCACGCGCTGACGGAGATCGGCATCGAGATCGTCGGCACCTCGGTAAAAAAATCCACGCTCGAAGACAAGGAGCGCATCAAACAGATCCTCAAGGACGACAACCACATGTTCGAGCAGATGCCAGCGCGCGACCTTTACGCCATGCTCTCAGAACAAAAGGCCGATATCATGCTGTCGGGCGGGCGCACGCAATTCATTGCGCTCAAGGCCAAGACGCCCTGGCTCGATATCAACCAGGAGCGCCAGCATGCTTATGCCGGCTATGACGGCATGGTGGAACTCGTACGCCAGATCGATCTCGCCATTCATAACCCGATCTGGCACCAGGTGCGCGAACCGGCCCCGTGGGATTGCCAGGCTCATGTGAAGGACGAACTGCCGGGTACCAGGAGCGAGGCCGCGACCTTGCACGCTGCCGAAGAATTCGCCGGCCCGACGGCCGGCGATTTCGGCGAGTGTTGAGGAAAGCCGATGTCCCGCATCCTTTCCCAGACCAAATCAGCCGCGGTCAATCCGCTGAAGTCGTCACAGCCGCTCGGTGCCGCCTTGGCCTTTCTTGGGGTCGAAGGCGCGATGCCGCTGTTCCACGGCAGCCAGGGCTGCACCAGCTTCGCGCTCGTGCTCTTGGTACGGCATTTCAAGGAAGCCATCCCGCTGCAGACCACCGCGATGGACGAGGTGACGACGATCCTCGGCGGGGCGGACAATCTTGAAGAGGCGATCCTCAACATCAAGGCTCGCACGAAGCCGAAGCTGATCGGGGTCTGCACGACGGCGCTGGTCGAAACCCGTGGCGAAGATACAGCAGGAGACGTCGCCGACATCAGGCTGAAACGCGCGCAAGACCTCCCAGGCACCGAGATCGTGCTGGCCAATACGCCGGATTTCGAAGGCGCAATCGAGGAGGGCTGGGCCAAGGCTGTCAGCGCGATGATCGAACGGCTTACACGCCCTGGCGAGCAGGTGCGGCAGTCAAAGAAGATCGCGATCCTCCCCGGCTGGAACCTCACCGTGGCTGACATCGAGCATTTGCGTGACATGATTGAAAACTTCGGACTCGAGCCGGTGATCCTGCCGGACGTCTCCGGCTCGCTCGACGGCACCGTGCCTGAGCGCTGGGTCACGACCACCTATGGCGGCACCAGCGTGGAGGGTATCCGCGAACTTGGCACGGCCCAGTACTGCATCGCCATCGGCGAGCACATGCGTCGCTCGGCGGAGGTGCTGCGGAAGGTGACGGGCGTCCCTTACGTGCTGTTTCAGTCGCTGACCGGATTGAAGAGCACCGACCGGTTCGTCTCGCTCTTGTCCGCGATCTCGGGAGAGCACGTGCCGGCAGGTGTGCGCCGCCGCCGGGCACAATTGCAGGATGCGTTGCTCGACGGACATTTCCATTTCGGAGGCAAGAAAATTGCGATCGCAGCTGAACCAGACCAACTCTACCAACTCGCAACTTTCTTCATCGGCATGGGCTGCGAAATCGCCGCGGCGGTCACCACGACCGATATGTCGAAAATTCTGGAAAAAGTACCGGCGCAGTCGGTTCAGATCGGTGATCTCGGCGATCTGGAAACTCTTGGCGCCAGTGCCGATCTCCTCGTCACCCATTCGCACGGACGCCAGGCGGCAGAGCGCCTCGGCATTCCGCTCATGCGCGTCGGCTTCCCCGTCTTCGACCGGCTCGGCAGCCAGCACAAGCCCACAATCCTCTATCAGGGCACCCGCGACCTGGTTTTCGAGGTTGCCAACATTTTCCAGGCTAACCGGCAGGCGCCGACGCGTGAGGAATTCTGTCCACTCGGTAAGCGAGAAACGTCAGATGGGTCCCGTCCGCCGCCTCTCAGTCGTCCCTGACGAAGTCCACGGTCCCGTGCGTGAGCGACCAGCAGGCGCATTGCGCGTGGCAATCGCTACGCAAGACATGAAGGATCTCAATGCGCATTTCGGGTCCGCCAGGCGCTTTGCCGTCTACGACGTGACGCGCGAGGAATGGAGTCTCGTGGAAGCCGTGGCCTTCGACGACGTTTCCGACCAGAGCGGGAAGCATCAGGCCGAGGGCGATGATCGTATCACGCCGAAGGTGGAGGCCCTGAAGGGATGCCATCTCCTGTTTTGCCTGGCGATCGGCGGGCCTTCGGCAGCGAAGCTTGTTTCGGCGAAAATCCATCCGATCAAGGTGCCTCAGCCGGAAAGCATTCAGGAGGTGCTGTTGCGCACGCAGGTGATGCTCAGGACGTGTCCTCCCCCCTGGCTGCGCAAGGTGCTGGCGGAGGCAGGCGCCACCAACAAGAAGCCGTCCTTCGAGGTCGAGGACTGAGATGAGGAGAAACGAAATGTTTGATGCCGCAGTTGGCCCTGCGATCGCCGACGACGAGGCGGCCCTTGCCACTCCATTCGTCAAATGCCTTGTGCGGCTGATCCGTGCGCAGGATTCCTACGGGTCATGGGAAGGCAAACCGGATGCCGAGCTGCTGGGAGACTTTATCCTCACCAAGGAACAGCGCCGTGCGATCCCAATCGTCGACGATCCGGATCCGGACGTGCTGTGGAGGCTCGATAAGTTCTACGCCGCCGTCGGGCTTGCGATCGAGGAGCGCTCCGGGCTGATGGCATCTCCGGTGACGGAGATGAGTCATGAAGGCTTTGGGCGCGTCATTTTCACGGCCGGGCGGCTGGTCGTTCTGTCGAAGACCCTGCGCGACGTCCACCGGTTCGGCTTCGAGACGCTGTGGAAGCTCGCAGCGGCCGGCACGAAACTGGCCGGCGATGCAATCGCAACGATCGAGGCCTATCCCGAGGTGGCACGGGCGTGAGGAAACCGGTTGTCGAGCAGGGGGTTCATGTCAGGTCTTGAGCAGCCGCGATGGCCAGCCCACGCAGCCGACGCGGTCCAGGCCGATGCGGTTGTTGGGGTAGCGCTGATGAAGCCACTCGTCCTGATCTGTTCGCAAGATGCCGAGTTCTATCTGTTCCTCAGCCACATATTGGAGGTGGATGGATTTACCAGTGAGCCGGCAGGCGGCGCGAAGGAAGCACTTGCAAGGGCCGACGAACGAGAATTCCAGGCCGTGGTGCTGGACTGCGGGCCAGCGAGCATAACCGGGTCCGCAATCTGCGCCCGGCTCAAGCGGGAGCCTCGGACCGGCAGCCTGCCCATTATTGCCCTGATTGCCCCCGGCGCCGAAAACCAGCACCTCGATCTCCTGAAGGCAGGCATTGACGAGAGCTTTGTGCGGCCGATCGCCCCAGCCAAGCTGCTCGACTGTCTACGCGCGAAGCTGGCGTTGACGAAGCGGGGTTCGAACGGGTTTGAAAACGGCGGCTGGCTCTCCTGTGGCAAGCTTGAGATGAAGCTCGACGCCCACCGGGTTCGTGGCAATGGCCACGAGATCCATCTCGGGCCGATCGAGTTCAACCTGCTGCGGCTTTTGCTTGAGGCACCAGGCAAGGTCTTCACTCGGGACGAACTGATCGGCGCGGCCTGGCCGGCCAACATCCATGTCGGTGTACGCACCGTCGATGTCCATATGAGCCGGCTCAGAAAGGCGCTGAAGGAGGCCTCGCCTGGCCTCGCCATCCGTACCGTCAGATCGGCCGGCTACTCACTCGAGGAGCTGGACGGCTGAATGGATAACGGCTGCTGCCATTCCCCCATTCCCGTCGTGCTTAGGGCAAGTTTCGGGGCTTTGAAACGCGCCTAACAGGCTGTTGAAAAAGTCGGGTTCAAGCGTCGATTTTCCGCTTTTTGGGTTCGCAGGGCCAGTCGTCTCAATTTCTCTCGCTGAAAACATTGAGTTTTCTGGCACGCGTAAGAGCGATCTCGGTAGTTTTGAGAGGGTCAAAAACCTTTTTCAACAGCCTGCTAAAGGACATGTTCAGAAAGAAGCAGTCAAATGGCTTTCAGAAGCGTACTCAATGTGACGGGGTCAGACCATGGCGATCAGGACGTCAGAATAGCTGCCACCTTGTGTGCCGAAGTTGGGGCGTATCTTTCGGTTCTGGTGATGTCGCCTCCGCCGCTCGTTATGGCGTCTCCGCCACTCGGCGATGGCATCCACGAGTGGCCTGGACAACGCGCACAGGCTATCGCCAGACTGGAAAAACGGTATAGGCAGATCGAGAGATTCTCACAGGACATGGCCACACTGGAAAAAACAGCCAGGGAAATTCAGACGCTGCTAAGAGCAATGTGGCTTTGCTATGACGTCGATACCGACTACTGCGATCAGGCCAGCGTCGGTGACGCGGTGCGACAGCGGGCGCTCTGCGCCGACCTCACGATCGTCGGACCCGCACTTCTGAACGATGATCATCTTGGACCTTCTGTCGTCAACGGCAGCTTGTTCGATACGGGAAAGCCGGTGCTTGTTGTGCCGAAGGGCGCTGAGGCGACACTGTCGCCACGGCGCGTGGTGGTCTGCTGGGATTCGCGAGTCGAGGCGTCCCGTGCGGTTAGGGAAGCGCTGGATATCTTGTCCCGTGCTGAGGAAGTTCGTGTCACACTCGTCGATCCGGAGCCAACCTGCAACGCAAACGGCGCGGAGCCCGGAGCCGACATTGCAGCCTATCTCACCCGGCACGGTGCTCGGGTGGCGGTCGACCGCCTGCCGAGCGCCGGCAAACCTGCGACCGCGGTGCTTGCACAGCACGCAATCGACACGTCTGCCGACATGATCGTCATGGGCGCTTATGGCAGCCGCCGGCTGCGTGAGCGGCTCTTCGGCGGCGTCACGAGATGGATCGTTGGGAAGCCAGCCTTGCCGCTGTTTCTGGCCCGCTGACCGGGTTCGGACTGCTCATCGGGACCGTTCCTTGTGCACCTGATGCCGCAGTCCGCTTGAAGATGCCAGTGAAGCTTTTTGGCCGGGAGGAGCAGTGTGAAGCGGCCTGGCCGGGCAACGTGAGTGTGGTGCAATTCGCGAGGCTTGGTGCGCACGCGTTCGCCGCGACTTTCTCCGAGGTGTCATCAGGGCAGGCCACCAGGGAGATCAACTCCATGTCGGCGGCTCTGAAGTGCTTTGAAACCAGCCTTTCGCCTTGGCGTCTTTACATCCGCACATTGCTCCAGAAGCCAGACGGCTGAATGTGCGGGATCATTCCCTTTTTCTCGTGCTGAGGCTTCTGGTCAAGGGTTTGGCCGCAACGGCATGGTCGTCGCTTTCACTGTAACAAAAATAAGGGTGCGTCAAAAATGACACGTAACTGAAACGATTTAAAATATAAATAACAAATGCAATTATTGCTTAAAGAATTTAACACAACAATTAATTATCTCGCTTGACCTCTATGCTAAGGTTAGAATCCATCGCGTCCGTAAGACTGGTTTTATGCCGCTCCCCGTGCGCCGATATAGTCAATAACGCGTGGACATACGAAAGATCGGCTCCGGCCAGCTCAGCCGGACGGAGCCACATGGCAATGCAAAGAGCTTGGCCGCCAAGGCAATGGTCGAGCAGAAGGAAAACGAAATGGCCAGGACCGAAGACAAAGCTGGCGAAAAGAATCGAACTGCCTGCGTCCTGGCATTAGACCCCGCCAAAGCCTCCGGTCATCTCCTTGCAGTCGCCGAAGAAACAAGCGAGCAGTCGACAGGAGCTCTTGTCAAATTTGCGTCGGATGCTGAAGACGCCGGGAGAATGCTCAAAACCATCTTCCAAAGCGCAAAAGCCGTCGGCGACGGACTGTCGTTGGAGACGGTCGCACTATTGCGGACCAACGCCGAGGCCGCCTTCTCGCATCTGCAGGCGTTGGTTGGCGCGAAGGCGCAGTCGGAGGCCATCGAGCTGCAGTCGAATTTCTTGCGCCAGAGTGCTGAGATGTGTGTGGAGCAGGCCAGGGAATTCCAAGCACTCACCATCGTGGCGGCAGCGGACCTCGCCAGGCCGATCAACGACGTCTTGGAGAAAGCGCTGACGGACTTCGAGGCGACCTGATGATGGTGGCGGCACTGAAAGGTCATCCTTTTCGACTCCGTAGCCCGCCGGCTCTAAGGGCACCGCCGATGATGGAGGTGAGCCGTCGGTGCATCGGGCGCATGTCTTTTTGATGAGTCCGGCTGTTGGTCAGTTAGGTGAAAACCCTTCCCCAGGTGCATGTGGGTCCACCTTAAAGACGTCTCGGAGCGTGCCGGAGGTGGCGCGAAACTTATGCGACCGCTGCTCTCACCGACGCGGCATCGGCGCGATGAACGATTTTCGAGGAATGGGATCATGTCAGGGCTTGAGGAACTGCAGAGAAAAGTCCGCAAACTGCAATCGCGCGCGGGAAATGCGAAGATGGAATTGCACGACCTGGCTGAAGACCTCCCGGTAAACTGGACCGAGATCAAGGCGGTCGCCGAAAAAACGTTCGACGTGTTTGCCGAGTTGGATGCTACCAAGAGAGATCTCGCCGCGTTGGAGAGTTCACCATGAGTAGCACTTTCGTCACCCGCGATGGCTCCTATGCGATGCCGCAATATCTGACCGCTATCGACGGCACGACCTGCATCGGCTGCGGCCGCTGTTTTAAAGTCTGCTCGCGCGGGGTCATGCATCTTTACGGCGTCGATGACGCCGGTGAAATCCTCGGTGCCTGCGACGGCAAGGACGATGACTTCGATGGCGAGCTCAATCGCATGATGATGGTGGTCGACCATGCCGGCCGCTGCATTGGCTGCGGAGCCTGCGCCCGCGTCTGCCCGAAGAACTGTCAGACCATGTCGCGGCCGACCAGGTCGCGGCATGACATGACGAGACAAACGAGGAGAATGGCGTTGCCTTTTAGAACTTTTTTTTGCGTCCTGGTGCTGGTTCTCTGCAGCAACGCTGTGATTGTCTACTTCGCCTCGCATTCTGTCCGTCTAGCAATCGTCACGACGCTGGCCTGCTCGCTGCTGCTTCAGATGGTTTATTTTGCAAGCGTGCTGTTTCTGGTCTGGCGGTCCAGCGCTTGTAGAGCGGGTGAAAAAGGGCTGAGCATTTCGGCAGGGGAAGGAAGTTCGAAACCAGCCGTCGGACCATGACGAGATGAGGGATGAACCTTCGAATGTGCCTCAGCTCGTTCGATGGGGGGCACATCGCTGCTCTGTGGCGCAGCGACAAGGTCAGACGTCAATCTCACGCCACTTTGGGTCAACCAAGGGGGCATTAAGCGGATCGTCAAAATATGTGCGCTTGAAATGCCAGATGTGACCGCATCCTGGGCCGTCCAATGGCGGGAGATGCAGCCGCTTGGGTACCGTGGGCACATAATAGCCGTCGCAGAACGCCGGCATGCGAGTTGCTTCGTCTCGATCATGACGAGGGGGGCTCGAAAGTATGATGAGGCTCTTCTGCAACGTCCAAGAGCATAGCTGGCTTCAATAAACGGCCCCTTCGAATGACCGATCGAAGCTGGTCTCAGCTCGATCACCGTTGATGGAGAAAACATGCTGGAAAAGTTCGAACGCTACCCGCTCACCTTTGGACCCACGCCCATCGAGAAGCTCGAACGCCTCGGCAAGCATCTCGGGGGCAAGGTGGAAATCTACGCCAAACGGGAGGACTGCAACTCAGGTCTCGCATTCGGCGGAAACAAGCTGCGCAAGCTCGAATATATCGTCCCCGACGCGATCGCGTCGGATGCCGACACGCTCGTCACCATCGGCGGCGTGCAGTCAAATCATACCCGCATGGTCGCCGCGGTTGCCGCCAAGATCGGCATGAAATGCCTCCTGGTTCAGGAGAGCTGGGTTCCCCATGAGGATGCCGTCTATGACCGGGTCGGCAACATTCTCTTGAGCCGCATCATGGGAGCAGAGGTGCGCCTGGTCGAAGCGGGCTTTGACATTGGAATCCGCCACAGTTGGGAAAAAGCGCTCTATGAGGTCAAGGCGAGGGGCGGCAGACCGTATGCGATACCCGCCGGCGCCTCTGTCCACCCAAATGGCGGCCTCGGCTATGTGGGCTTCGCCGAGGAGGTGCGCGCCCAGGAGAAACAGCTTGGGTTTGCTTTCGACTACATTGTCGTTTGCACCGTGACAGGCTCAACCCATGCCGGCATGCTCGTCGGGTTCGCAAGAGATAACCGACAGCGCAAAGTGATCGGTATCGATGCCTCTGCCACGCCCGAAAAGACCAAGGCCCAAGTGCTCAGCATTGCCCAACAGACAGCGATGCTTGTCGATCTCGAAATGGAACCTGTCGAAGATGACGTGGTGTTGCTCGAAGACTACGCGTACCCGCGTTATGGCATTCCGTCGGAGGAAACCAAGGAGGCGATCCGTCTATGCGCGCGGCTCGAGGGCATGATTACCGACCCCGTTTATGAGGGTAAATCGATGCAAGGGATGATCGACCTCATCCAGAAAGGCTTCTTCCCGGAAGGCTCGAGAATCCTCTACGTACATCTCGGCGGCGCGCCGGCTATCAACGGTTATGGCTACACCTTCCGCGACGGCTGATGCTCGACAGATTGCGATTAGGCCGCGCTGCCGTGACGGCGATACCGACACATGCTTGCTGTATGGCAGAAGCGCCATGACCCGCCGCTGACGCTAAACTTGTGGTCTGATTGCCTGATCTGATTGGCAGGCAAGCGGGTGGGCCACAAGCAAGTGCGTCAACTACCAGATGCCGTAGTATCAACGTTTGCCCGAAAAATCTAGATATTGGAACGCAGAGCAACGGTGAGCTGCCGCGCAAGCCCTATCTCCATTGTGTGGCGAATACCTTTTGCCCGAGCAAGTCGGCATTACAAACCAGACTGTCGGAAATCACCGACCGTCCTGATCCCGTCCGGACTGATCCAATCTTCTAGGAAATGAAAGAACAACCGACCCCAACCAAACGCTCTAGTCACCTCTCGCTAAATGCGACGCCTAAATTCAAGGGAACCCTAACATGAATACCGACATCTTCATGGCTCATGAGTCCAACGTTCGTCGCTATGGGCGGTCGTTTCCCGCAGTCTTTACGAAGGCGCTTGGGGCGACAATCTGGGACGAGTCCGGCAAGCCGTTTATCGATTTTCTTGTAGGGTCCGGCGCGCTCAACTACGGACACAACAATCCGACCATTATGGCGCCAGCAATCGAATATCTCGTCGGCGGGAACATTCTATTGTCCCTTGACATGTATACTGCGGCAAAGCGTGAATTCATCGAAGTGTTTGTCGATTCTATCCTGAAGCCAAGAGGGCTTTCTTACAAGATACAGTTTCCAGGGCCGACCGGTACAAACGCTAATGAAGCGGCACTGGCGCTGGCGCGAAAATATACCGGCCGCTCGAGCGTCATGGCATTCACGAATGCGTTCCACGGTATGTCGCTCGGCTCTCTGGCGGTATCGGGTTCGGCGTCAACCAGGGAGCTGGGCGGCGTTGCTCGCCACGACGTGATCCGTGTTCCCTATGACGGCTATCCGAACCAAGCTTTCGATTCGGCCAGCTACATTGACTATGTTTTGAGTGACTCGGGGAGCGGCATAGAAAAGCCAGCCGCAATCATTCTGGAGACCATCCAGGCAGAAGGCGGCCTCAACACCGCATCTGCAGCCTGGCTCACAGAAATTCAGCGCGTTTGCCGTGCGCACGGCGTCCTTTTGATCGTCGACGACATTCAGGCAGGTGCGGGACGCACGGGCGAGTTTTTCTCATTCGAGTTCGCGAAAATTGAACCCGACATAGTGTGCCTTTCCAAGTCACTGAGCGGTTCAGGTAGTCCATTCTCCATTGTTCTTATTCGCCCCGATATGGACATATGGAATCCTGGAGAACATAGCGGGACCTTCAGAGGCAACAATTTCGCCTTCGTGACGGCAGGGGCTATGTGCAAAATGTGGTCAGATACACAATTTACCGCAGGCGTCGAGCGGACAGCCGTCAAGCTGCAAACGCACCTCGACAGCCTTATTGCGAAATTTCCCAAATGCATTGAACAGAAGCGCGGCCGCGGTCTGATGGCCGGCCTCAAGTGCCGTTCATCGGCCGCTGTGAGCCGTGTGCACGATATCGCGTTCGAAAATGGCTTGCTGATCGAATCTTCAGGGCCAAATCGCGACGTTATCAAAGTCCTCCCGCCGATAACCATCACCGAGGACGAACTTGATCGTGGCATCGCGATCCTTGATCACGCACTACAGGAGCAAGTCAATGGAGACTAACCAGGTATTTCAGGCGCCAGCTATTTCACCTCTTATGTTCAGAGAAAGAACCGGCTCGATCAGCACTGCGGAGATCATCTCGGTCCTGAAAGGTGAGACCACCGGTCTGCACATCAAGCAAGCATTCAGCACGCAAGTAGCCGACGAGATCACCGCCAACTTTATTCGCAATCCAGGCCGCAAGGAGCGCAAAGATGGCGTTCCAGGAGAATATGTCGGTGCATCTCACTACAGGAAGGATGCAGCCACCTATTTCGCAGAGGCAAAAAATGCGAAGCCGCATGTCGACGCGCTTTTTGGCAATTTGGTTGATCCGGTCCGCGGTTTGTTCAACGCGTTGAAGCGCGAACTGCACGACCAGGGCATTGAATTGCGACTGGCACGGTCGGAGGATGGACAGGCTAATATTTGTCGCGCTCTTAGCTGGTCTGGCGGGGGCACGTATGCCCTGGAGCCTCACGATGATGTCGCTCAAGTCCTTAATGCCGGGAACGATTACGAGCTTCCTGCGGTGGCGAACAACATCGTAGCGGCGCTCAACTTCTATCCCAGCATGGCCGAGGAGGGTGGAAACCTGCGGCTTTGGAGCCACAAGCCGACCGTCACCGACCGAAAGTCACTGGGTGTGGAGGCTACAGGTTATCCCTACTCGGCGGCTTATCTTGAAACCGTTCCTTTTCGCGACCTCCAGCTTAAGGCCGGGGACATCGGCCTTATCGACGGCGGATTCGTCCACGGAGTTACAGGTCAATCAGGCAACGGAAGGCGTCGTCTTGTGCTGAACAGCTTTTTCGGGTTTGCGCGGCGGGATCTTATTCTCTGGTGGACCTGACATTGGATGTCGCAGCCACGTATCATATCCCTCGAAAAAGGGGAACTTTAGTTATTTTTTCAGCCTGTGATGTTCCCTGTCAAGGTGAAGAGGAGATCGGCTGCTTGGCAGGTTGCGCAAAGCGCTCGGATCGGCTGAGGCTGCAGGCAGGGGTGGAGCTAAAAGACGACGGTTGATCAGACGCTCATCCGCGGGTCGCTACCGCCTTCCGTGTTCGTCTCGGGTTTCCTCGGTCAAGAGGGCGGGCGTGGTGCGCATCGGCTCGGGCCACATAACTAGCCGGGAGTCCCCTGCTGTGGCATCCCCGGCACTGTGTAGCGGGTTGGGTGGAGACCGGCTATGACGGTGCGACCTCCTGCCGATGGCCCACAAGAAGGCGGCCACTTCGCGTGCGGTCGCAGCCCCGACTACCCGCGCTTGCCGGCGTCGCTGTGACTACGATAGCGTCGCAAAAGCCGGAACAGCCCCCTTCCAGGAGTATCGCGGACAGCCTTGGGCAGCCCGTCGAGCCGGGCTGCCCCGCTGACCCTGGCGGGATAGCGGTAAGTCCACGCTGCTTCGATCAGGGCGCGGCGGCGCGTTGATTGCCGGCGAGCGTAAGGCTCGTCCTGTGGACCGGGTCGCCGGTCGAGCGCTCTCTCGGGACGAGGCCGAGAAAAGCCATCAACTTCGGCGGCGAGTCTGAGGGTCTTCGGTGTTGATCGCATCCGGAAAACTCCAACCTCCGGCGCTCCAAACTTCGGTCTCAGAGCAAAAGCCGGAAAACTCCAGCCTCCGGCGCTCCAAACTTCGGTCTCAGAGCAAAAGGCAGGGAAACTCTATCTCCCCCTGGTCCAGAGAAGGGAACCGGGGCAGCAACCGCCGATACTCTTCGCGATCAGATGAAATATCAGGAGCTGCCAGCTACGTCTTGCGCACCAATAATTCCAAAGTTCAGCGCTTTTATCGCGGCGGCCGTTCTGTTGCCAGAATCCAGCTTACGCATTACGTTCTTTATATGGAAATTAACAGTATTCACGGATATCCCAATAATCTTTCCTATTTCCCACGAGGATTTCCCCCGTGCCGTCCACAGTATACATTCTTTCTCTCTTGCGGACATTTCGGGGTATTCATTAACAGAGCGTGAATCAGTGAGACGGGCCACCCTCAAATCGAAATGGATTGCAGCAAGCTCCAAGTATGTGATTGTTCTATTTTGGAATCCGTAGTCACTGGGTCGAGCAAAGCTCATGAACGCAAAGCGGCCTTTGGGGCCATGCAATGGAACGCTGATGCCCGACCTTAAGCCGAACGTCGCAGCCTCATCGAAAACACGCCGTTCGTCTTCAGTCGTGTTCGCGTCGTTGTACACATCGCTCCATCGAAAGGGGATCGTTCGCTGTCGGCTTGTCTTGATGATGGGATCTATCCTGTCATAACCCATTTCGAAATAGCGCTCTCGCCATTCATTGGGATAGTTCAGCATGATCGTCGGTTCGGGTCGTGCCGGCTTTAAAGATTTTAAATCGGGTGCAAGAGAGCCGTAGGCGATCCAGGGGCAATCAAGATTCAGGGCAAAGGCAGATAAGAGGTCGAACAACTGCTCGGACTGAGCAGCGGCGTCCGCCTGATCGAGATACCGGCCGAGTTCCACCGTAAAGACCTCTTTGGCGGCCTTGGGGAAATGCATCGATGGGAACAAAGAAGGCTGGTCGGGCATTCTTGTTGCCAGCCCTCGAAGTTGACAGACCGCAGCTATCGGCGGGCGTTCCATTATCTCTGCTCCGTAGCCATTTGCCCCGGATATCGTCACTGGCGCACAAACTGCCGGCAGTATGTCGGGTCTGCACGTCGTCCTTGTTAGGCCTGCATCGTCAAAATTCTACCATCGCGGTGAGGCTAGAAGGGTTTACTTAACTTAAAATTTTTTGTCATATGTATGAAGACTGTTAGGTTTGTAGCACAAAAAACACACATTTCTGTCGCGTGTGATCTGATATGGAATGACAGATATACTAGTTAACAGTGTTGAATTTGAGTGATGATGTTGTGCAATACGTGACCCAAGCAATATTAAAACGCAACATTGAGAAATAATGATAGACTCTGATTGTGCTTTGAGCCAATCTATTGAACAATCGTGGCAGCCCGGTTGAGATGCGACGGAGCTCCCGCGCCGCCCGCCGATAGCCCCGCGAGCAATCCCCGCGTTTTATGGAGTTCCATAGGTAAAGCAACAACGTCAGTTCCTGGGTAGTGCGACCCTAATTGTTTGAACCGACGTCATACCGGGATCACGTGTACGTCCCGCGGGACAGCTTCTTGGAGCGAGGCCTCCGAGAAGGTATATGCCGAGTTCTGTCGACGACAACATTCGGAGCTCATCCGTCGGCGAAAATACGCCAGTTGGCCCGATTGAAGATGCAGCTTTTAAGCCATGTCCAGCAGGCAAAGCTGCAGAAGGTGCCGCAACAATATTGCTGACCAGCCCCAACTCTGGTTGCAGTCAAACACTGCTGCGTAGGACCAACAGCTAGCCGAATTGGTGGCAGTCCCAATGCGGAGTTCGCGACCGAATACTGAGTTCACAGAACCCATGGCCAGCTGCGCACGCCGACACTGATCTCGCCTCTGCACAGCCTTTCCAGCTTGGTCGATATGGACATTGTGAGGTAATCGATTGATAGTCCCTGAGGCTCATTCCTGGACGGGATCGGTTGCCAAGATTCGGGACCTTGCCATTACCCAGGACTGGGCGATCTCAAGTTGCATCTGGTAGCGTTCAATCAGCGCCGTCCAAAGCGGTCTACCATGAGAGTACGCGGCATTTTCAACAGTTCGTCTCGCGTCAACCAAACGAGCCAATCGTCGTCATGTATCCCGTGCGCAGGCAAGTGCAGGACTGATCCGTGCGGCTCGCGGTGAAGATAGCCATAGCGGTCGACAACGCCTTTTTCGATGTGCCAGCCGGCAACCAGTGCATAAATGAAGTCCGGCGACCATTTGGCCCATGCCAATCCGAATGCGATGCCACCAATATAGGTAGAGAGTCCGCGGCCTCTGAAGTCCTCGCGCAACCAGATGTCGCCATGTTGGCCAGCCAGTCGATAATCGCTTTTCATGGATTAAAGGCGCTTTGGAATTCGATGCTCTCCGCCAAGCCTGCATCGACCCAGAGGGTCGCGCCTTCGTCGGCGAGCAACCGCCTCGATCGGCAATGCCGTCGCAGGTCATCTCGCACGTCGTTATCGACGGCGCGGATTGGGCCACCACACCTTCTATCCACCTCAACCCGGGCCTTGTAGCCATTATCGGGGCGCGGGGATCTGGCAAGACGGCCTTGGCAGATGTCATTGCGGCAGGCTGCGATGCGATTGCGCCCTCCGGCTGGAACGCTGACGAGAATATCAGTCCGTCCTTCTTGGCACGGGCGCGCAGGCTGATCGGAGGCGCGACGGCGACGCTCACCTGGGGCGGCGGCGCCGAGGTTACTCGCTCGCTCAACGGCAGCGACGCCAACGGCCATATCTCCTTTCCACGCGCCCGCTATCTCTCCCAGCAGTTCGTTGAAGAGCTTTGCTCGGCTAAGGGTGTCTCCGATGGTCTTGTGGACGAGATCGAGCGCGTGATCTTCGAGTCCCATTCACAAGAAGATCGTGACTGGGCAACCGACTTCGCCGACCTGCGCGACCAGCAGACTGCACGTTTTCAACAAGCACGCAGTCGTGAAGCTGGGGCGATCTCGGACGTCTCAGAACGCATCGCCGGGGAGTTCGAGAAGGAAACCCTTGTCGCCACATTATCTATGCAAGTCGCGCAGAAAACGAAACTAATCGCGGACTACGCGGCCGATCGGGCCAAGCTCGTCGTCAAAGGAACCGAAGCGCAGGTTGCCCGCCACACCCAGCTTAGCGCCGTGGCTCAGAATCTTCGGAACAGGATCCAAACCCTCGGAAATCAACGCCGTGCCTTCGTAGCCCTGCAGGACGAGGCCCGTAGTATGCGCGCCACTGGCGCACCGGAAATGCTCCGCCAAACCCAGGCGCGACATGCCAACAGCTTCCTGGACGCTAAGCAGTGGGACGACTTCCTGTTAACTTACAAGGGCAATGTCGATCAGAGCTTGGTAGCTTACATCGCGTGGGCGGATGGCGAGGTGCGAAAGCTGAACGGCGTTCCACCGCCGCCTAGCGGCCATAGAAGGGGCCAGCCTTGCGTCTGTCGAGGAGCTCTTGATGGCGGGCCTTGCGATCCTGAAGCACACGTTCAACCTGTCGGACGACGAGGTGTGCGCCCGTTGGGTGGAGAACCCCTACTTTCAGTCTTTGCGGCGAAGAGTTCTTCTGCCACACGCCGCCCTTCGATCGCTCGTCAATGACGCGCTGGCGCGATCGCATGGGTGAAGAGCGGATCGGGGCACTGTTGCAGGAAAGCCTTGCGGTCGCGATCAAGACCGGCGCGATGAAGCCAGCCGATACGCGCCAGGTGACCGTCGACACCACCGTGCAGCCGAAGAATGTGATGTTCCCGACCGACGCCAAGCTTACTCATCGCGCTCGCGAGCGGCTGGTACGGCTGGCTGAGCAGCATGGCATCAGGCTGCGCCAATCCTATGTCCGCGTGGGTAAGTTCGCGTTGATCAAGCATCAGCGTTATGCGCACGCCAAACAATTCAAGCGAGCCAACAAGGCCTTGCGCAAGCTGAAGACCTATCTGGGTCGCACGGTTCGCGACATCCGTCGCAAGATTGCCGGCAATGGAGGCCTCGAGGCGGCTTTCGCACGATCGCTCCATCAGGCTGCCGATTCCGACGAAGCCGCCCCTTTGTTCCGACATGATTGCGCCCCCCGATTCCGAGATGATGTCGCCCCCTGGGGCTAGGGCTTGCTGGCTGTGATTGTTGTCATTTCGTACGTGCCGTGTGTCAAGCTTTTTGCGCTTGTTTGCGACGCAGGCTTTCGCCCGTCAGATCGATGCGGTGGGCGTTATGAATGAGGCGGTCCAGGATTGCGTCGGCATAGGTTGGATTTCCGATGACGTCATGCCACGCCGACACAGGCAGCTGGCTGGTGATGATGGTGGAGCGTCGCCCATAGCGGTCCTCGAGGATTTCGAGGAGATCGTGCCGGGCCTGGTCGTTGAGAGGCTCCAAGCCCCAGTCATCGAGGATGAGCAACTGGACGCGTCCGAGGGTTCTCTGCAGACGTGCATAACGACCGTCGCCTCTGGCGAGCGCCAGATTGGCGAACAGTCGTGGGACACGCTGATAGAGAACGGACCGGTCATCCCGGCAGGCCTTATGGCCGAGCGCGCAGGCCAACCAACTCTTGCCGACGCCTGATGGGCCGCAGATGGCCAAATTGTCGTGAGCGTCGATCCAGTCTCCGGCGATGAGCTTGATGAACAGGGCCCGATCGAGGCCACGCTCACCGCGATAGTCCACATCTTCAGGCGCCGCCTGATGGCGCAGCTTGGCAAAGCGCAGGCGAGCGCCGAGCTTGCGATCGTAGCGCCAGCTCCATTCCCGGTCGAGCAACAGCGCCAGCCATTCGCCATGTGATAGCTGTTCGGCTTCGGCATTGGCGGCCAGTTCATTGAACGCCTTGGCCATTCCGGTCAGGCCCATGGTGTTGAGCCGGTCGAGGGTGGGATGTGCAAGCATGTCATTCTCCTTCAGTGGTAATAGCGGGAACCGCGGATATTAGGGTGGTCGATGGGCTCGCGAGTCGTCGCCTGGCTCGACGATGCCCGGTCGAGGTGATTGTCGAGGATTGAGCGGACGGAACCATAAGTCCGGGCGCCGATCTCCAGCGCCCGGCCGCAGGCGGCGTTGACGCGCTCGCGGCCGAAGCCCTTGACGAGCCGGATGACGCCAAGACAGGCGCGGAAGCCTTGTTCGGGATGCGGCCGATCCGCCAGTATCTTCTGGCACAGCAACGCCACATCGGGGCCGATCGCGGAAGCTTCCCGGGTGATCCTCTCGATCGTCCAGTCGGCAAAGCGGCGGTGCGATGAAGGCATGTGATCCGACACCGTCGTGTGCCGCCCATTGCCGCTGGAGCGCAGATGGGCGGCGATCCTCTCGCCCTTGCGGAACAGCTCGATGGTGGTCGCCGTGATGCGCGCCTCCATCTGCTCCCGCGCAAAGCGGTATGGCACCGAGTAATAGTGCCGGTCGATCTCGACATGGTAGTCGAGGCCGGCGCGCCGAATGCGCCATTCAGCAAAGACGTAGCGCTCAACCGGCAGCGGCTTGAGCACGGGCCGGTCGATCTCTTCGAACAATTGCCGTCGCGTACGATTGACACGACGCAGCACCCGGCGATCGTTCAGATCGGCAAGCAACTCGCCGATCGCCGCGTTGACCTCAGCCAGGCTGTAAAAGACACGATGGCGCAGGCGACCAAGAAGCCAGCGCTCGACAATCCGCACCGCCGCCTCGACCTTGGCTTTGGATAAAGCCGTCAACTGCAGCCCGTATGGGGACGACCGGCCTCACGGTCCGCATTACTCACCCATTCCACCCGCTTAAAGGCCAGACCTTCGACATGATCAGCCGCAGCCCGCATTGGGGCGACGACCGGGTGATCTACCGGGCGGCGGACGGGACCTTGCCCACGATTGCCGCCGCAATGACGGACATGGAGCAGCCTGACGCATTCCGGCGCGTCGCGGCCGGGCGCGCGGCGTTCCGGACGGCCGACCTATTGGATTTGCTCACGCTGCTGGACCGGGTCTCTGCGCCGGGGGAGGCGGAGGATGCGTAAGGTTAAATACGCCGCTGATGTAAGGCAAATTACGCCGCAATGCCTGCTCGAATACCGCAGATGTGCCCTGAGTTGCCGGATTCATCTCAGGCATCGTGAAGCGAGCCTGTTTGACGTCTCATCATATAAGGCGTATTTATATTTACGAATCAATTTGGATGATTGTCATGGCGAAGCCAAAGCCAGGACGACGCGACCCAAAGGCCGAGGCCTTGGCCCGCGACGGCGCGCTCAACCCTCACCCCGAGGCCGTGCGCGACACGCTGTTTGCCGGCAATCCCTTCTTCGATGCCAGGGACCTTGTGCAGGTCCGCTACGAGATGGTGCGCCGCCATCAGGCCGATCGCGTGCCGATCAGCGACGTCGCCAGCGCCTTCGGGGTCTCGCGGCCGACCTTCTACAAAGCTCAGAGCGCCTTGGCCGAGCACGGCCTCGGCGGGCTGGTGCCCCAGCAGCGGGGGCCAAAGGGCGGCCACAAGATCTCTGCCGAGGTCCTCGCCTACATCGACCAACTCAGGACGACGAGGCCCGACCTCACCGTGCCGCAATGTGTAGACGCTATCGCCACACGCTTTGGCGTCAGGGTGCACCGGCGAAGTCTGGAGCGGGCCGTGGCGCCCAAAAAACGACTCGATCTGCCTTAACCGTCCGCGCGACCAGCCTCGTCGGCACATACGAACAACTGCGCGCCGCGGTGCTCAGCGCCCGGCTGATCACCGGATCAGGTCTCGTAACCCTGCGCCGTCAAGGCATGGTCGCCTGGATCAAGGCCCCAACGACAACACCCAACTTTACGCCGCCTTGCCTGGTACATCGCCCCCCGTCGGCAGGCGCGATCGCCACCAGCGAGCTCACCCTCATCCTTGCCAGCCTTGTTGTCACGCTAACCGCGGAGCCAGCACATGCCTGACCTCAAAGTCACCGCCGATCACCTCCGGCGCGACGCCTACCTCTACATCCGTCAGTCTACGCTGCGACAAGTCGCCGAGAACGGCGAGAGTACGCAGCGACAGTATGGGCTGCGTGATCGCGCCATTGCCGCCGGTTGGCCGACCGAACGCGTCCACGTGATCGACTGCGACCTGGGCAAATCGGGATCCAGCGCCGTTGCCCGCGACGGCTTCCAGGAACTGGTCAGCGAAGTAGCGCTCGCCAAGGCCGGCGTCGTCATGGGGCTGGAGGTCTCGCGCCTGGCCCGCAACTCCGCGGACTGGCACCGGCTGCTTGAGCTTTGCGCCCTGACCAGCACCCTCATCCTCGATGAGGATGGGGTCTACGACCCGGCCAGCTTCAACGATAGGCTTCTTTTGGGCTTGAAAGGAACGATGTCGGAAGCGGAGTTGCACTTCCTCAAGGCTCGCATGCGCGGCGGCCAACTCAACAAGGCAAGCCGCGGCGATCTGAAGATAGGGCCGCCCGTGGGCCTGGTCTACTTGACCGATGGCACCCTCGCACTCGACCCGGACGCCGAGGTGCAGGCCGCGCTCCGCATGGTGTTCACGACCTTCGAGCGTCTGGGCAGCGCCACCAGAACCGTCAAGTTCTTCCTCGATGAAGGCATCTTGTTCCCGCGACGACTGCGCAAGGGACCGCACAAAGGCGAGCTGATGTGGGCGCCGCCACGACACGCCCGTATCCTCCAGATCCTGCACAATCCGCGATATGCCGGCGCCTTCGTCTACGGTCGAACGCGTGGACGGCCGCGCCCGGGCGGCGGCGTCTCGCAGATCAAGGTGGATATGGCTGACTGGCGGTTCGTCATGCCCGACATGCATCCCGGTTATATCGACTGGGAGCGCTTCAAGGCCAACCAGGAGCGTCTCGCCACCAATGCACAAGCCTATGGAATGCAGCGCCACGCCGGGCCGGTGCGCGAAGGATCCGCCTTGCTGCAGGGCCGCGTTCTCTGCGGCCTGTGCGGCGAGCGCATGGGAGTTCATTATAGCCAAGAGCACGGCCAACCCGTCCCGACCTATATCTGCCAGGAGACCGCCACCCGCCGTGGCGGCAAGGTATGCCAGTCCGTGCCCGGCAAAGTCGTCGACCCGGCGGTGGGTGCATTGCTTGTCGAGCTGATGACGCCGATGACCCTTGACGTCACCCTGGCGGTGCAGCGCGAGCTTGAAGCACGTGCCGCCGAGACGGACACTTTGCGCCAACAACATATCGAGCGGACGCGTCATGACGCCGAGCTCGCCCGGCGCCGCTACATGAAGGTCGATCCCGATAATCGCCTCGTTGCCGACACTCTCGAGGCCGAGTGGAACGAGAAGCTGCGGCTCCACACCGACGTCGTCGAGGACTATGAACGACGCGCGCCCGAGCAAGCCGCTGCCCTCGATGCCGAGACGCAGCAACGCGTCCGCGATCTTGCCGAGCAGTTCCCGCGGATCTGGAGCGATCCCCGCATCGACATGCGTGAGCGCAAGCGCATCCTGCGTCTGCTGGTCGCCGACGTCACCTTGGTCAAGGCCGAGACGATTGTCGCAAACGTGCGACTATCCGGCGGAGCGACCCGCACCTTGACGCTCGACCGGCCCTTGCCGATCGCCCAGATCCGCAAGTTCAAGCCTGAGCTCGTCGCCGATGTAGACCGCTTGCTCGACCGTCATTGCGATCGCGAGATCGCCGATATCTTCAATGAACGCGGTCTGCAGACCTGGGAAGGCAAGCCGTTCAATCTCAAGAAGGTCGCCTTCATTCGGGCAGCCTACAACCTGCCCAGTCGGCGCCAGCGACTGCGCGATTGTGGTATGCTCACCACCCAGGAAGTGGCCGAACACTTCGCTATCGCCGAGACCGCGGTGCATCAATGGGGGCGCCAGGGGCTTATCACCAAAGTCTACAGCGACAATCTCAACCGTGGTCTGTGGGATATTCCTTCCGACCTCACGATTATCAAAGGCCGCCCGGGCCCGAACGCCGTTCCCGCCCGCCGTGCCTTAATTACCGCTCCATCAACCGGACAGGACTCATTATGAAACATTCTCCTTGTCGCGTGGCCGTCTCGGCCGGGCAGGCAGCACCGAACTGCCATAATGCTCGGCCATGCCGGCATAGGTGCGGTTTACCTGCGGGTCGTAGCGGCAGGCCTTGATGATGGGACCTTGGCATTGTCGGGAACCAACAGAGCCGGCGCGCCGCCGAACGCTTCCAGTGCATTGACGTGACACCCCAGCCAGTCCGGAAGCGTCTCACTCCAGCGCGCTTCCGCATAGGATAGGCTCGACGCCCCCAACACGGCCACGAACAGATGCGCCTGCCGCGTCTTGCCCTTCAGCCGGTCGACGACCACGGTCACAGTGTCGCCGGCGTAGTCGACGAAGAGTTTGTCGCCAGCGGCATGGTTCTGCCGCATCGTCACCGGCAGGTTGGATGCCCAGCCTCTGTAAAGATCACAATAACGGCTGTAACGGTAACCATCGGGGTGACGCTCGATGTATTCGTCCCAAAGGATCTGCAGCGTCACATGCTTGCGCTTCAACTCGCGATGCACGCAAGCCCAGTCCGGCTCCACGCTGCGGCGGTGCCCCGTCTTCGTCCCGTTCGCCTTGTAGAGCGCAGCCTCCAGGACCGCGTCCGTGATCTCATCCCCTAACGGCCAGGCCAGGCCGGCAGCCTCCGCCCGGCGAAGCGTTTCGCGCACCGTCGAGGGCGCTGCGCCCACACGGTATGAGATCGCCTTGTGGCCAAGGCCCTCTTCAAATCGATATCTCAAAATCTCGCGGACACGCCGCATGGTCACTCTCTCCGCAGGCATTTCGTTCCTTCCCTGGACAACCCAAAAGAAGAAACATTCCACCAGCAGAGCACCCGGCCCAAACACCGCCACCAGGGGGCGGCATCATTTCGGAATCAGGGGGCGGTTAATTCTCGGAACGAGGGGGCGACATCATCTCGGAATCGGGGGGCGACTTCCCTCGGAATTTGCAATCAGGCCGCGACCGTTCTGGACTTCCGCCCCCGCCAGCGCGGTCGCACCTTGTGGAGCTTGCATGCGCCGGAGGTTGAATGCATCGGCAAGGGCAAGCCGCACCGGCCTTACGAGTTTGGCGTCAAGGTCTCGATCGCCACCACGCTGCAGCGCTCGAAGGGTGGCCAATTCGCCCTGCATGCCAAATCTCTGCCCGGCAACCCTTATGACGGTCATACGCTCGAAACTGTCATCCCAGACATGGAAAAGACCATCGGCAACGAAATCAGCCGCATTCTCGCTGATGCCGGATATCGCGGTCACAACGCCCCAGACGGCCACAAGTTCAGGGTCTTCACCGCTGGCCAGAAGCGCCGCGTCACACCTGCCATCAAACGCCAGGTGCGCCGCAGATCGGCGGTCGAACCCGTCATCGGCCATATCAAGAACGAGCACCGCATGGACCGAAACTACCTCGCGGGCCAGCACGGCGACGCCATCAAAGCCATCCTGGCCGCCGCTGGCTACAACTTCTCGCTTCTGCTCAACTGGTTCAGGCTTCTTTTGGCCTTTCTCCTCGCCACCTGCCAGTGCCGCCCAAAACAACGCCCGGTTTGAGCCGTCTTATTGTTCACGGTCGACCGGTACAGTTCAGGCCGATCTGCTATGACACCCAACCGGCGACGCCCGGTCGAGCTTCTCGATCCCCTTCCGCCCGCTGCTCCTGCAGGCGGGGCGGCATTGCAGCCGCCGGTCGAAAATCAGCAGGCTTGAGAGGTGGCTATTCCATGTTCACCTCCCGCGCCGCCACGGCGCACCGTCCAATCCAACGCAATATTCCATCGCTGCTCTCCTTAGGTCTTCGACAAACCAGGGCAGATGGTCTCATCCGCCGAGGGAGCATCAACCTCATGTACGGGATGTATTAGCCCATAGCTGCTTGGGCCGGATACAAGTCGCCGAATGCTGTTTGCCAGTGTGCTGCCAGCGCCCTCGCTTAATCGCTTCGATTTAGATAATTATTAAGCTTCTTTGCCAGGACGCTCACATGAGGCGGAGCGACCATCGTGTAATGGTCACCTGGCACCTCGTGAACTTCCAGGCGGCCCCGCGCGAATTGCCTCCACCCAAGATCGCCATTAGGTTCATTGGTGGATATGCGCAGCCCCCTCTTGGCCGCAAAAAGAACGGACCTGCTGTCGTTGCGCCGAGGAATATAATCACGCAGCGCAATTCTATTTGCCTCTGCAACTGCCAGAAGATGATCGAGTTGCGTTTCGCTCATTTCTGAGACATCGCCAACTTGCCTTCCGAAATCGATTAAGGCCGTGACCTGACGCTCGCGTTTGATTGATTTCAGCTTTCTCCAATGTTTCTTCAATGCAGGAAAAAGCACACTCAATATAACCACCTGCTCGCTCAACGAGTCAGGAATGGGGCTGTTGCCGAGCAAGCGATGATATCGGCTGCTTGTGTACTCTTCAGGCTTGTGAAGCGCTTTGGCGTCGAGCAGCCCAACTATTGCTATCTCCTCGCCAGCATCGCGCAATTGGCAGGCCATTTCCCAAGCAATGCTGCCGCCCATGGACAAGCCAACGAGCTGGTAAGGGCCGCGTGGCTGTACGCTCTTGATGGCCTCAACATAATCCTGCGCCATCTCCGGAATGCTCAGCTGAGGTCTTGCCTCACCGTTCAGACCGCGTGCCTGCAGGCCGAAGAGCGGTTGCTCTGCGCCCAATGCTTTAGCAAGAGGCGTATAGAAGAGCACATGTCCGCCAAAAGGGTGGGGGCAAAATAGTGGCGCCCGCGAACCGCCAGTTTGTATCGACACCAATGCGCTCGGACTCGCGCTTCCATGGGTCTTCGACAGGGCTATCGCGAGCCCTCTTGGTGTCTGGTGTTCCAGCAGCCGAGAGACGGCCAATCTCTCTCCCGTGAGCTGCTCGATGCGATTGATTACGCTTAAGGCGCTCAATGAATCGCCACCGAGGTCGAAGAAGCTGTCGGTCAAGGCAACGTCATCCAAGCCCAAAATATCCCGATAGACCGCCGCGATTTGGCGGTCCAAAGCTGCCTCGCCAGCCGTCTCAACCACAATCGAGCTGCGTGGTTCTTCGTTTCTAGTCAGGGCATCGGCGGATGTGGCCGCAGTATCAGGTCGATTCAAACCGGCATTTTGTCCCTGCTCCTTGGTTTCGACCGCATTGAGCCAATAACGCTTGCGATCAAAAGGATAAGGGGGGAGGGGGGTGCGATACGGGCGCTGGTGGTCGTGCAGGCCAGACCAATCGATGCGAATGCCGCGGGTCCAGAGCTTGCCAAGCATCTGTAACAGTCTCACCCGATCGCCTTGCCCAAGATCGCCTCCTGGCAACGCTGCAAAGGCGCCGAGGCTGCGCGAGTCGCTCCTTGACATTAATCGTCTGGAATGTGTGGTCAGGGCTGCGCCAGGCCCCATCTCGATGAACAACTCGTGGCCCGATTGCACCAGCCGATCGAAAGCCCGATGGAACTGTACCGTCTCGCGCAGGTTGCGGACCCAATAGTTGCCATCAAGTGGCACGTCCGCCTCAAGGCAGTCACCGAGCACCGTCGACATGAACGGTATTTGAGGCGCGTGCAACTCGACCTGTTCTGCATGACTCCTAAACTCCGAAAGGATTGGATCGAGCAGTGATGAATGCACGGCATGACTTGCTTGTACTCGTTTGCTAGCAATGGACATCGTCTGCAATTGCTCACAAAACGCCGCAATCTCGGATGCGGGCCCAGAAACGACACACTGACGTGGCCCGTTTATTGCTGCCAATGAAAGGCGTTCGTTCCAATAAGGCTGGAGTTCTTCGGGCGACAGGCTGACTGCAACAATCCCGCCGGCAGGCACACGCGACGTTAGCTGTCCCCTGATCAATGTCAGTTGAATGGCATCGGGTAACGAGATGATGCCCGCAATATGAGCGGCTGCATATTCTCCGATACTGTGGCCCATCACAGCTGCAGGGAAAATACCCCAGGAGATGAAGAGCTTCGCCATTGCATATTGCATAGCAAAGATCACAGGCTGTATGACGGCTTCCAGCTGAGGCTCGAGCTCGCCATCAGATTTGTCTTCGCAGTAGAGCAGCGGGCGGAAATCAATATGTGCGAACTCGTTAAGCCAGTTTGCGCATTCATCGATGGCGCTGCGGAATACCGGCTCTTCTTCATAAAGCTCCCGACACATTCCAATCTGCTGCCCACCTTGGCCGGAAAACATGAATACGATGCGGTGTTCCCTGCTCGAAACCTCTCGCGATACGCCCGCCCGCAGTGCCGCCTGATCGAGTTGGTCGGCTAATTCCAACATATCGGATCCGACGAAACTTGAGCGATATCTGAGATCGGCTCGACCCTTTTGCAGGGTGTATGCGATATCTGCTGCGCTGTGCTGAACATCGCTTCGGCGCATAAAGCCGGCCAGTCGCCGGAGCGTTTCGGTCAGTGCCGGCCTGCTCGCCCCCGATACTGGAAAGACGTACAGCCTGCGACCGCCTTGCCCACTGCTTCGCGGCGGAGCCTCCTCGACGATCGTGTGCGCATTGGTGCCACCAATGCCAAATGAGCTGACGCCGCCGCGCCGTGGGCCACTAACCTTGGGCCAGGCGGTGCAGGTCTTGTTTACGAACACCGGGCTCTCCTGAAAGTCGATATTAGGATTGGGCATGTCGAAATGTAGGCTAGCGGGAATGACGCTCTTGTTCAGCATTGTGGCGAGCTTAATCAATCCCGTTACACCTGCTGCGGCGTCGAGATGGCCGATATTTGTCTTCACTGAACCTATTGCGCAGAATTGCTTCTTTGCGGTCTGGGAACGGAAAGCCTTGGTCAGGCCAGAGATTTCGATAGGGTCTCCAAGATAGGTTCCCGTACCATGCGCCTCCACATAACCAATGGTATCGGCAGAGACGTCAGCATCGGTGAGGGCAGCTTGAATCACCGCAGCCTGTCCGTCGGCGCTGGGGGCGGTGAAACCTACTTTGCCAGCGCCATCGTTGTTGATGGCGGAACCCCGTATGACTGCCCAGACATAATCGCCGTCTCTACAGGCATCGCTCAGCCGCTTGAGGACGACGACCGCAGATCCACTACCTCTCACGGTTCCTTGTGCATTAGCATCGAACGCACGGCAGTGGCCGTCAGGAGACAAAATGTGGCCTTTTTGATGGAGGTAGCCTTTTCCGTGAGGCAGGGAAATCGATGCACCACCGGCCAGTGCCATGTCGCATTCATTGCTGCGCAGGCTCTGGCAAGCGAGGTGGACGGCAACTAGCGAAGTGGAGCAGGCCGTCTGAACTGACACGCATGGGCCCCTCAAGTTAAGCTTATAGGCGATACGCGTCGCCGTGAAATCGTGGCCATTAAGAATGCGGATCTGTAACTTTTCTGAATCAAGAAGGTCACGGCCTACTTCACCTTCAGAGAGATAGTGGTTGGCCCCCACGCCGGCAAACACACCGACACGGCCGTCTGCCGTCTCGCGCGACCCGTATCCCGCATGGTCGAGCGCCTGATATGCCGTTTCCAGTAGGATCCGCTGTTGCGGGTCCATCCAGGTTGCTTCCTTAGGCGAGACACTGAAAAATGCAGCGTCAAACATATCAATTCCGCTGATAACAGCTTCGCGCCGCACATAATTAGACTTGCCCAAAGTGTCGGGATCGACGCCAGCTTCTCGCAAGGTGTTCTCATCCAGATCTGCGATGGATTCTATGCCATCGACCAGATTGCTCCAGAATTGATCGACGTTCCCGGCCCCCGGGAACCTGCCCGCCATACCGATGATCGCAACAGCTTTGCGGTCCTGTTTGGGCTCGTTTTCGAGTGCGGCCACGCGAATTGGTCTATTGAAGTCCTGAGCGGGGCGAGGACCGGGTGGAATTGGGGCCAAGTGCGCAGCGAGCGTTCTTATGGTGGGATGCTCGAACAGATCCAGAATCTTGCAATCAATGCCCAAACGATCGTGGATACGTGCCTGAACCTGGACGATAGCCAACGAATGTCCGCCAACATCGAAGAAACTGTCTTCAACGCCGACGGAGTCCAGTTTCAGCACGTCCTTCCAAATCTCGGCCAGTTCCGTCTGCAACCCACCGGTCGGTAAAGTTGCCGTCTTCAGTTTCGAGGCGTTTCTCGGCTCGGGAAGAGCGCGCCGATCGATCTTGCCGCTACGATTGGTTGGTAGCTGCGGGAGGAACACGAACTGTGAGGGAATCATGTTGCCAGGCAGCGCGGCGCGCAGAAGCGACTGCAGTTTATCGGTATCCTTCGAACCTCCCCGTCGCCTCACCACATAGGCTGTCAGGCTAGCATTTTCACGGGGACTGCCTGTGAGCGCCACGCAGCATGCTTTGACGTCTTCGTGCCCCATCAGGCACCGCTCGATTTCGGCAAACTCAACCCGCATCCCGCGAATCTTGATCTGTCCGTCCTTCCGGCCCAGAAACTCAATCGTGCCATCTGTCAGGTAGCGGGCCAGATCCCCGGTTTTGTAGAGCCTGGATTGCGGCTCACCATCGAACGGGTTTGGCCGGAAATCCTCGCGCGTGAGTTCATCACTATTAATGTAGCCGCGGGCTATGCCGACGCCCCCGATGTAGAGTTCACCGATGGCGCCAACCGGTGCGGGATTACCATAGCGATCAAGGATGTAAGCCTTGGTATTGATGGCGGGGCGGCCAATGGATGGCCTTTGCCCCTCGGCTTTCACCTCGGTCCTTATGCAATAAACGGTCGTTTCGGTAGGCCCATAGGAATTGAAGATGCGGCGCTTCTCACCCCATCGCTCAATGAGGCTCCACGGCAATGGCTCTCCACCGGACTTGATCACTTTGAGATCAGGAAGATCAGTCGACGGCAAGGAGTTCCACGCTGTCGGCGTAAGACCGGCGGCGGTAATGCGCTGACGGCGCATGAACTCGACAAGTTCTGCTCCAGGCAGCGACGCTGATGGAGGCGCTAGGCACAATCGACCACCAGAAGATAAGGCCAGTATGAAATCAAACAGCGATGCATCAAATCCGCAGGAAGCGAACTGCAATACTCGGTTGTCCGGGCCAAGCTGATAGGTGCTCTTTAGATCCTCCGCCATGTTGCAGGCGCTGCGATGTTCAATCATGACGCCTTTCGGCTGACCCGTGGAACCGGACGTATAGATCACATAGGCCAAATCGGAGGGGCCGGCGGGGCAGTGCGGAGGCGTGACTTCATGCAGAGCAATTTCGGTCCGGTCCTTGTCTAAGAGAACCACTGCGCATCCATTCGCACCTTCAATGTTTAGCCCTGACAGCGCTTTCCCGAACGTCTGGTCTTTAAGCTCGGCTTTGCTGATGACGGCAGAGGCGCCAGCGTCCCGCACCATGAAGCGCAGGCGCTGGGGTGGGAGTCTTGGATCCAGAGGAAGATAGACGGCCCCTGCCTTCAAGACCGCTAGAAAGCCGACAATGAGATCGCACGAACGTTCAACGAGAACGCCGACCGCGTCCCCCAGGCGGATACCCTTTGAAATCAGATGACGGGCGAGCCTGTTTGCCCTTTGCTCAAGCACGGCATAGGTGAGGGCCTCGAACGAGCAGCTGACAGCGATATTGTCTGGGAAAGTGGCAGCCTGCGCTTCGATCAGGTTGTGCAGGCAAACGTCGGACGGAAAAGGGGCTGCTGTCTCGTTCCAACCGTGCAGAAGCTGACGCTCTTCCTCTAGCGTCAGAAGACTATAGTCGCCTATCCGTCGCGCTGGCGCATCTGCAATCGCCTCAAGCAACAGATAATAGTGCTTCGCCAGCCGCTCGATGGTGCTGCGATCCCACAAATCCGTATTGTATACGACGTAAAGGCGGACGCCTTCCTTGCCGGCCAGGATTCGGACGTCAAGATCGATCCAAATATCGGTCTCGCAAAATCGGACTTGCGCAGGCAAGCCGGAGAGATCCACGTCGCAAGGCGTGAAGCCAAGAGAACTCACCGCCTCCGGAGTAAAGTTGAAAACAGCTTGCGCGAGCGGATTTCGATCAGGTGCAGCGGTGAGCTTAAGCTTCTCCAGCAGAAGGGGGAGAGGAAAATACTCGTGGCTGCGCGCGCAGCGCATGAAGTGACGCACCCGCTGCAAATGATCGAGGAAAACGGGATTCCCGGAAAGATCCTGCCGTAGGGCCCCCAGGTTTACAAAGTAGCCGAAGGTCCCCGAAAAATTTCCTGCCGGGCGACCGAGGCGTGGCACGTACAGCGTGATGTCGTCCTGGTCGCCGTAACGATGCAGCAGGACGTAATAGGCCGCGAGCAGAACTGTGGCGAGCGTTACCTTTTCCTTGTGCGCCAGCCGCTCCAAGCGGGCGACCAGTGGCCTCTCAATATCTAGGGAGAAAACTGAACCGGTGTGCGAGGCAAGTGCGGCGCGTGGTCTATCGGTCGGGAGGGCCAGGTCGGGGTCGTGGTCGACAAACTGGCTGCGCCAATAGGCCGACATGCGCTGTCCATCGTCGCCGGCAAGGAGGCGCTCCTGCCAGGCTATAAACTCCTCGTAAGAAGTCGCCGTGGTCAGATCCGGCATGTTCGTGTTGCCGCAGCACGCCTGGTAGAGGCGGCCGAATTCGAGCAGGAAGATGCGAATGCTGTATGCGTCGGAAATGATGTGATGGAAATTAAGGAGGAGAACCTCTTTCGTGGCACCGCAGATGAACAGATGAGCGCGAAACACCGGCCCATGTTCCAAATCGAAAGGCGAGCGAGCTTCCGCCGCGATAGCTTGATGAGAGTCCGTCTCGTCGACACCTTGCAGCCGAACGATACGAAAGCTCAGAGGAGCTGTCTCATGAATGTGCTGAACGACGTACTCGCCGTCCTGGTGAAAGGTCGTGCGCAGCATTTCATGCCGGTCGGTCAATGACTGGAGGGCGCGCCGCAAGGCATCAATGTCGAACGGTGCCTTGATACACAGCTCGACCGGCAGATTGTATTCACTACCGGTTGGCCTTTTTTGATGATGCAGCCAAAGGCCCATTTGGCCATGTGACAGCGGACGCGTGACATAATCCATTGCTTTCTCCCACTTGTAATGCGGAGAGGCTACATGCTTTTTCCGGTAATGGATGTTAACACTATAGGAACTTATTTTTACTCATGATAAATATTAGTTCTTACGAAATACTAAGTTCTTCAGAAGTTGAATTGAGTGTGAATGTTCTATGTAAATTGTGAAAGAAAGACTTAAAAAATGACTCAAGGAACACAAAGAGATTTCACGACCGTTGAATTGCGTTTCAAACATCTTAACACATCGCGACCCGTAGGCAGTGTAGAAGTGCTCCCGGTTTAAGGCAGCTGCGGGCTGTAAACGGGCAGAGCATCAGCACCTCATCCGTTGCGCTGATCAGGCAAGGACGCGTGGTGGAGCGATTCACGCGCTGTGACGCATGTATTCGAACGGGCAGACGGGCACAATCAATGTTTGGATTTTCCGGCATTCCCAGCTGATGATCCCAACATGGCACTTACGTGAGGTACTGACCCCAGCTGAGTTGGAACGGGCCGAAAAAATTCGTCACACAGATCTGCGTCTTTCATATCTTCAGGCCAAGTTTGCTTTTCGAACTATCCTTGCTGCGCACTTGCATGTTCCGCCGAGGGATCTCCAGATAACCGTTTCGCGCTTCGGCAAACCCAAGTTGCCGGCGTACGACATTGAAGTGAGCCAGTCTCATAGTCAGGATTGGTCCGCCGTCGCCTTATCAGCTATGGGCTTGGTTGGAATAGATATTGAGCGTTGGCGCCCCTTGGCAAATTGCCGGCAGTTAGCTTGCCACATTATGACCTCTCAAGAGGCAACGATTTTTGAAGGGATTTCGTGCGAGCTGTCTGCGCGAAAGTTCCTGGAGCTGTGGACAAGGAAAGAGGCCGTACTGAAATGCACAGGTCTTGGTCTTCACGAAGAGCCGCGAGGCCTTCATACGAGTTGGGATGAGCCGACCGTGCAATTTGGCGACCTGCAATATTATCTCAACGCGCTCCCAGTCTGCGGGCAACTGGTAGGGCACCTAGCTTCGCATGATCCCCAACAGATAATTCTGCGCAGCCTGCCATCACAGTTGGACGCTTGGCCGATGTGCCGATCTGCGGACGCATCCTAACCGTTTCTGCAAAGCCGCCCCGGCAGATCCCATGGGGAGTGGATCGGGGCCCGCACTCTGGCAGAGTGGGCCATCGCAACTCGCTCTTTGGAGGCCCTTCATGCATCGTTCGACCGCCGATCAATCCGAGCTACAAGCCGCTGTCCGCGTGGATCTTGGCGCAATCTTCGTCTCGCTGGAGCTGTCCAGATCGACCTGGCTAGTTGTTTGATCCCGAGCTTTAATGGTGCGATATTTTCCTTGGATTGGAAGGAGGCACTATGGGCCAGGTTCTGCATGGGCGCGCCACAACGACAGAGGCAATCCGTCGAGCAATACAAAATAGTCAAGAGAGCCTGAAGAAGCTCTCCAAGCGCTACGGGATCGACCCGAAGACGGTTGCCAAGTGGAAGGGCCGGACTTCGGTCGCCGACCTGCCGACTGGACCCAAAGACCCGAAGTCGACGGTGCTGACGATCGAGGAAGAGGCCGTTATCGTCGCTTTCCGCAAGTACACATTATTGCCGCTGGATGATTGTCTCTACGCGCTCCAGCCGACGATCCCGAACCTGACGCGCTCGTCAATGCATCGTTGCCTGCAGCGCCATGGCATTTCGAGGCTGCCCGAGGTTGAAGGCGACAAGCAGCCCAAAAAGAGGTTCAAGGCCTATCCGATCGGCTACTTCCATATCGACATTGCCGAGGTGCAAACCGCCGAGGGCAAGCTCTATCTGTTCGTGGCCTGCGAATTCCACGCCATCATGGGCAGCCATTCCACGGGATCGTGGGCACCGTTGAAGCGCGGGTGAAGGGGCCTCGACCGACAGTCTGAGCGAGCTATGGCTTGTCTCGTTTTTTAACGAGGAAGCCAGATGCCGACCGAAAGATTGTCGATGCGCCGCATACGCGAACTATTGCGACTGAAGTACGAGAGTGGGCTGAGCAGCCGGGTAATTTCTGCCTCGCTTGGCATCAGCAAAGGGTCCGTGGGCGACTACTTGCGTCGGGCTCAGGCAGCTGGGTTGGGCTGGCCGTTGCCCGAGGCGATAAGCGACACAGCACTGGAACGACGGCTGTTTCCGGGCCAGCCAGCCGCGACGGCAGTGGATCGCAGCCCTGAGCCTGACTGGGCCCATGTCGATCGTGAACTGCGGCGCCCGGCGGTGACACGCGCTTTGCTGTGGCAGGAATATCGGACCGAGCATCCGGGCGGTTACGGTTATTCGTGGTTCTGCGAGCACTACGAGGCCTGGAAGCAGCGTGTGTCGCCGACGATGCGCCAGCGCCATGCCGCCGGTGAGAAGGTCTTCGTCGATTACGCTGGCGACACCATCGATGTCATCGACCCGATAACGGGTGAAGCCCAGGCGATGAAGCTGTTCGTCGGCGCGTTGGGGGCCTCGAGCTATGTATATGCTGAAGCCCGGCCCAGCGAAGGGCTCGCCGACTGGATCGGCTGCCATGTCGGCATGTTCGCCTCTTTTGGCGGAGCGACGGCCATCACTGTGTGCGACAATCTCAAAGCGGCTGTGACCAATCCAGATCGGTACGATCCCGGCATCAACCGCACCTACCAGGACATGGCCCGGCACTACGGCACCACCATCCTCGCAGCCAGGCCGTATCGGGCTCGGGATAAGGCAAAAGTCGAGGTATCGGTGCAAATCGCCCAGAGATGGGTGCTGGCGCGCCTTCGTAATCACCGCTTCTTCAGCCTGGTCGAGCTCAACCAGGCGATTGGTGAACTGGTCGCCGATCTCAATGGGCGGATCATGCGGGCCTATGGCATGAGCCGAGCTGAACTGTTTGCCTCCGTGGACGCCCCGGCGCTGAGACCGCTGCCGGCCGAACCCTATGCCTTCGCTGTGTGGAAGCGCTGCCGGGTGGCGCCCGACTATCATGTCGAGGCCAGCGGCAATTGGTATTCCGTGCCTTACCGCCTGATCCGCGAACTCGTCGATGTCCGCATCGCCGATCGCACCGTGGAGGCCTTCTACAAGGGCGAACGGGTTGCTAGCCACGCCAAGTCACCCGGTCGTCGCAACCACACCACGCTTGCCGATCATATGCCCAGCGCCCATCGGCGGCACGCCTTCTGGACGCCGGCCCGGAGCACCGCCGCCGCGGAGAAAATAGGCCCATCCACGGCCGCCCTGACCATGGCCATCATGGCCGCCCGGCCTCATCCCGAGCAGGGCTTCCGCACCTGCATGGGTATCCTGGCCCTGCAGAGGCCCTATGGCGCTGTCCGGCTGGAAGCAGCCTGCCGACGCGGCAACACCATCCAGGCCCGCTCTGTCTGCTCCATCCGATCCATCCTCAAGACCGGCCTGGATCGTGCCTTCACGGACGCGGAGCCAGAACCAAAGCCCCTGCGCCACGCCAACATTCGTGGCCGCGCTTACTTCCACTGACCCTCATCAACAGGAGAGAAAAATGCTCGTACATCCCACCCATGAACGGCTCGTCGCCCTGGGGCTGGCCGGTATGGCCAAGGCCTTCGAGGAACAGAGAACCTCACCCGATCTTGCGGCCCTGACCTTCGAGGAGCGGGTCGGCATCATGGCCGACAGGGAAGCGGCGGAACGCGACACCAAGCGCATGACCACCCGCCTCAAGTTCGCCGCCCTGCGCCAGAATGCCTGCGTCGAAGATATCGATCTGCGCACCCCGCGCGGCATCGATCGGGTCCTCCTGGCCAGGCTCATCGCCGGCGACTGGATCGCTCGCCACAACAACTTGGCGATCTGCGGCCCATGCGGTGTGGGAAAATCATGGCTTGCATGCGCCCTCGGCCACAAGGCCTGCCGGGATGGACGCTCGGTCTCCTATCAGCGCGTGCCGCGGCTGTTCGAAGCCATGGCGTTGGCACGCGGCGATGGTCGCCACGCGCGCCTCCTCAAATCCCTCGCTCGCGTCGAGCTCCTGATCTTGGACGATTGGGGCATCTCGGTCCTCACCCAGAGCCAGCGCATCGATCTTCTGGAGATGCTCGAAGACCGCAACGGACGGGCGTCCACCATCGTCACAAGCCAGGTACCGGTCGATCAGTGGCATGAAGTCATCGGCGATGATCCCACCCTCGCCGACGCTATCCTCGACCGGCTCGTTCACAACGCTCACCGCCTCAACATGACCGGCGAAAGCATGCGCAAAATCGCCGGCAAACAGGCTCTTGACGCCGACAAGAATCCCGTGAACTCATAGCAACCGTCGGTCAGGCTCCACGTGCCCACCATGGCGTGGAATGGCTGCCCACGATCGCTGGAATGCGCACGTGGCCATCGATCGGACCTCAAAGCTCGCCTATGTCGAGCTCCACGCGCGGGCAACAAAAATGATCGCAGCCGAGTTCCTGTGCCACCTCATCCAGGCGGTTCCCTACCACATCCACACGATCCTCACCGACAACGGCATCCAGTTCAAAAACCGCGAGCAAGATCGCACCGCCATGGAGCACATTTTCGGGCGCACCTGCCGCGACAACGGCACCGAGCATCGTGCGACCAAGGTGAAGCACCCTTGGACAACTGATGTGATCGACAAGAGCTTTTCGATGGATTTGCGATATTCTCCCGTTGCGCATGGGTGACCGCGTGGCGAAGAGCGGGATCAGAGGTGAGTGTCCCGCCGCGCAGCCTTTATCGTCGCACCTCATTTGCGGCATCCGTGCGCGCCTTCTTCGGACCTCGCGGGTTCCAGCCGGCAACGAAGCGGGCATAGGCGCCCTCGGCTTGCTCAACCCAGCGCCGCTCTTCATCTCGATGGCTTTTGATGTTGTAGGCGTGTGCGGCTCCCTTTTGGCCGCGCACAGCCTTGCTTCCAGCCTTGAGTTCCATGTCGCGCAGCTTCTTGGCATGCAGCGATGGCCGCGCCCAGGCGTAGCTCTCGCTCTTCGTCAACAGATGCCAGATTATGACAGCGAGTTTGCGTGCGGTTGCCACGGCCGCGACATGCTGGCCACGCCGGGCCCGCACACGCAGGAAGAAGGCACGGAGTGGCCCCGGTGCGCGTGCTGCCGCCCAAGCTGCTTCCACGAGCATGCCGCGGGCATGTCCGCGACCCTGCTTGGTGATCCGTCCGTGATAGGCGGGGCCTGGCCCTGATTGCCTGACGCTCGGATTCAGGCCGAGATAGCTCACAAGCTTCTGCGGTTCGTCGAAGCGCGACACGTCGCCAATCGCCGCCTTCATTGCAAGCGCGACGGTCATGTCGACGCCTGGAATGGTCATGGGCCCGGCGATCGGGCCGCGTCACGTGATCGGGCTCAGACCTTGGATCGAAACTGCGAAGGAGGAAAATCACACTTGACCATGTAATCCCCATGTGAGCTTATTTGTGCTGCCATCCAGTGGCGGTTTCGTCCTGCGGTTGCGAAGTCGGATCTCGCAAAAGGCCGCTTACCCCACGTGGGCGCTTAGCCGATGCCCTGTTGATCCGAGATTTTCGATCTTGCCTGTGGATGGCCGCTGAGCATGGCCTGTAAAGTTTCGGCCATATATGTGACGAGGCTGACGTCGTTGGAGCTTGCAGACTGCGTTCATGTGTCGTCTCCTTCACGACAACGGCGACGGAGGGGTCCTAATCTATGCCGTATCCAACTGCCGGGCGCGACCTCGTCGCACCCAAAGCTTCGGAGGAGGTCGGCGACGCGTGCGGCCGTGCGGTCGACGTCAAACAGAAGCTCAGGGTAGCGATGAAAGTCGCGACGCCAAGCAGTCGCTGCTGCTATGAGGTCCTGGTTCGGCGTCATCCCGGCGAAGCGAGCCTGTGAGGGCAGAGGTAGCGGGCCTTGCATATCAGAGTCACCCAACGTTGATTGTGTCGGCTCAGGATGGAGACAGGCGGGCGTCATCGGATCTCACTCTCAAAAATCCGGAACGTCTCTGTGAGAAGCTCCATGTAGAGGTCGATTTCCGGCTCCGTTATGATGAGCGGTGGAGCTGCCATGAACCACTCTCCGAATTTTCCGCCCGCAGCGCGGCGAGAATAAATATGGAGGCCAAGATCGCGGGCGATTTCCGAGACGCGGTAAGACGCCTGCCTAGCGGCGGGGAAAATAGCCTTGGTGGCTTTGTCCTCGACGATCTCTACTGCGTTCAAAAGCCCTATGCCGCGCACGTCGCCAATAGTTGTGCTTCTGTCCTTCAATGCGTTTAGCTTTTGACGAAGGATGACGCCCATGCGCTGGGCATTTCCCATCAGATTCTGGTTCACCAACTCACTGAGAACCGCAACTCCGATCGCCGAGGAAAGGGGATTGCCGGAATAGGTGTGGCCATGCAAGAAGCCACCAGACTCGACGACCTTGTCAACGATCCTGTTGGGCGCAATCATAGCGCCAAGCGGCGTGTATCCGGCGCTCAAGCCCTTCGCGCAAGCGACAAGATCGGGCAGCGCGTCGGGCCAGTGATGAGCGGCCAAAAAAGTTCCGGTCCGGCCCGCGCCACACATGACCTCGTCGAAGATCAACAGAACGCCGTAGCGGTCGCAAATCTTCCGAACCTTGGAATAGTAACTGTTCGGCGCGACCAATGCGCCGGTGGCGACGCCGCCGACCGGTTCCATGATGAAAGCGAGTACCGTGTCCTCACCTTCCGCGAGAATCTGTCTTTCGAGCTCGTCCGCGCAGTGGTCAGCATATGAGTGGAGGTCGTAGCCCTCAGGGAGGCGATAGCTCAATGGTGCCGGAATCTTCGGCATTACCCGCATAATCGGGCCGAACATCTGGTCCCGATCCGGATCTCCGGTGACCGCGGCGGCGCCGAGCGTCGAACCATGATAGCCTGGTATACGCGCAAGGATCTTCGAGCGCTTCGGTTGACCCGTGACCACGGCGTATTGACGCGCAAGTTTGAGGGTAGATTCGATGGCCTCCGAACCGCCGGAGACAAGAAAAGTCTGATCAAATCCTGGGCCTGCAAGCTCCGAGATCATCCTGCACAGCGTTTCGGTCGCCTCGCTGGTGAACGCCGTGCGGACGACATAGCTAAAGCGCTTGGCCTGTTCGATCATGGCGTCGCATACGCGCTCGTTGCCATGGCCGATATTGGCGGCGACCGCGCCGGACGACCCGTCGAGATAGCGCTTGCCGTCGGTATCCCAGAAGAAGATGCCTTTGGCATGCGAGATCATGGGCGTTTTGGTGACGCCGCGCCCAGCGTAGAAGGCCCCGCCGGAAGACTCTTTTTGAACGGGTTTAGGCTGCGTGCTCTGTGTGGACATCTTGCTGCTTATTCCTGAGCTGTTAATTGGTTTCGGAAAGCGGAGGGCGGCCTCTTTCAGCGGCGTCGCACCTATGCGCGACGCTCACGCCACGGCGCATGGTTTAAGTGCGTCGCGGACCCAGTTCGAGGAGAGCTTCCTTCAAATGCACGGCATTCGCCTCGCCGATAATGGGCTTGTCAGAGTGAGGAACTTGGCTTCCACCTCTGCCGGCCCAGCGGAGTTGCCGGTCGGGACCGCGACAACTTTGATGTCGGTTGCGTTTTCGAAGGGGTCCAGCCAGTACTCACGGATGATCTTGTCATAGACGCTGCCGCGGAAACCTATGGCGACCTCGCGGTCCTGGGTCATCGCGGGGCACGGACGTGGCTAGCACGAATGCCGCGAGCGCGTATCGGCTAATCACCAATTTGGTCTTCATTTCAATTTCTCTCCAAGGTTTGATGTTTGTCGATACAAAATGGCGTTGTGATCACGGGATGAGGTCCAACGACACAAACGTCCTTCGGAATGCGGACATCTGACGCAGGCGAGACTTGCTGCGTGCTTCCTTCTGTCCATCGATCGCATGCCACCTGCGGGATGAATATCGCTTGGCACGCTCCCACCGCCGCCCCGCGACGAAATACCTTCAAAAGTCATGCCAACTGCGCTGAAATGGCCTCAGAGGA
This sequence comes from Mesorhizobium cantuariense, assembly GCF_042647205.1. Classification (NCBI taxonomy): domain Bacteria; kingdom Pseudomonadati; phylum Pseudomonadota; class Alphaproteobacteria; order Hyphomicrobiales; family Phyllobacteriaceae; genus Mesorhizobium; species Mesorhizobium cantuariense. Next base: position 294,884 of record NZ_JBHRVD010000001.1, read on the forward strand.
GTTTTTACGTGTTGGCCAATGGCTTACAGCGTGCAGCGGGGAGTAAGCCGATGACCACCACCGTGTCGCAGACTCGACAACCCCGACGAAGTTACGATTGCCTGGCATCGCCCCGGGGAATGGCGGACAGGATTCCTCCGCGGGAAACGGAATGCAAGGCATTCGAGCGCGTTCCGCGATGTCTCATGTCCGACGAATGGTGAACATGAAACATAGCGGCGTTAGCGCGACCGCATTGTTTTGACGTGATTTTTTCCTTTGGCACGAGACGTGCGTGGTCATCCACAAACACGTCGCGGACCGAGGAGAAGTCGTCCCATGATCATGCGCTGTTGCCGCCGTCAAGACGGCTCTTTCCCGCGCTTGCGAGCCGGCGGAAGGCATTCGCATCATGGTCCAGGCCGCACGAGGGCGATACGGTCGTCGAGACAGGCGAATCAAGGTGTTCGTGGACTTCGGCTCCCAACCCCACGTCGCCGGTGTGACCGTCGATTTCGTCACGGGCTTCGAATCCTTCGGCTTTATCTTCGACAATCCCAAAGCGCGGGAGAAGTGCGCCTTCGGCAAATCCTTCGGCTGAATGCTTAAAAGAAAAAGACCATGTGAGACTATTGCGGCAGGGTCAAGGAACTTCTCATCAATCCGCGCGGACGCGAAGTCCGCTTAATGCACATTCATTCTGCGGGATGGCCGATTCAACGGACATAGATAAGTAAAGGTAGGTACAATATGGCAAACGGTTGGCGCGTTGAACTCGAAAGGTACTTCAGCGAAGACTACTTACATTTTAGCGATTTGGTCAATCCGCCGGAGAAAAGCGACCGGGAAGTAGAAGCAATCTGGAAACTTCTTTCACTTGAGCAAGGCAGTTCAGTTCTTGAACTCGGATGCGGCTATGGGAGGATCACGAACCGATTGGCGGAAAAAGGCGCGCGGGTGACCGGATTGGATATCTCGCCGATCGTCATAAGAAAGGCCGAAGAAGATGCGGCCGAACGCCAGGTAGATGTTGAGTATGTTCGTGGAGATATACGTTCACTTCCCTGGCGAGAACGCTTTGACGCGGCTTTTCTGTGGTACACGACGTTTGGCTATTTCGATGAAGCGGATAATGAGAGAGTTGTTCGCGAAGCCGCTTCTTCACTCCGAAAGGGCGGGCGTCTGCTAATTGATCAACTCAATCGTTTCGCTTTGCTACGCGACAAGTCGGCTACCTACGAGGTGGTGCAGTGTAACGACGATCTCAGAATCGATATAATAGAATACGATGCGTTAACCGATCGCCGAAATTCCGAGAGGATCGTCGTCCGCAATGGATGCGTTAGACGAACGCGTCTTTCTGTTAGACACTATGGATTTTCTGAATATGTTCGCATGTTACAAAACGCGGGGTTCGAGACTGTTGAAGCCTATGGGCAGGAAGGCGGAGAGTTCACACCCTATGGCCCGCGCCTCGTGGTTGTCGCGTACAAGTAAGTGGCCCTTCAGGGCGAGGGACAGTGATCGCTTCCTAAGAACTTGCCCGCCGATGCTTGCCGCAAGCACAATCAGCATTTATGCGGCGCGCGCCGGACGTTTCCCAAGATCCTTCAGGATTTCCCGCGCCGCGTTGTGGCCGGGCACGCCGGAGACGCCACCTCCGGGATGGCACGATGCTCCGCATTGATAGAGTCCTATGATCGGCGATCGATAGTCCGAATAGTGAGGCACGGGCCGCATGAAGAACATCTGGTCAAGGGACATGTCGCCGTGATTGATATGGCCGTTAGGGATGTTGAGCTGCTCCTCGATATCCTTGGGCAGGAGGAGCTGCGTATCGATTACACCGTCGGAAAACCCGGGGGCGAACTGGTCGATGGTTTCGAGCACAGACTTCAAGAATCTACCGCGCTCCTGTCCCCAAGAGCCGTTCGTCAATTCATATGATGTATGTCCACCATATATCTGAACAATATGCTTTCCTTTCGGAGCCAGGCCAGGTTCGAGGACGGTTGGGATTGTCATGATCATGGACGGTCGCGAAGAATACCAGCCGGGTTTCGCCTCTTCATAGGCTTGTTCGAGATATCCCATGTCTGGAGCGATCTGGACGATCGGCGGGCCGTCCATGCCCGTGTCTTGCTTGTTGAAAGATGTGAACTGTGGCGGCTGCTCACATGCGATATTCAACTTAAACGCGGCACCGTTCGTTTTGAACTGTGCGATGTCCGAGACGAATTCACTCGGGAGGTCACTTGTCGCTACGAGCTTTCCGAATAGCACCTTGGCGTTCAGGTTCCCTACGACAGTTCGAGCGGTGAACTCGTCTCCGCCACTTGTTATGACGGAATGCACGCGGCCATTGCGCGTCTGGATCTCCGTGACATCGCTATTAAGGCGAATCTCGACGCCATGTTCCTCCGCGCACCGAGCCATGGCCTTGGTGATGGATCCCATTCCGCCGACGATCTGACCGCTAATGGCATCTTCATCCGCCTGGCCTGTGCTGCCGCCGTGCAGCGCAAGCCAAGCGGAGCCAGGGCTCTTCGGCCCAATCAAGCTCCCCCCCACGGCAAATGCGAACGCGGCCTTCACTTCGCTGCTTTCGAACCAGCGGCTCAGATATTCATCGGAACTCTGAGTGAAGAGATCTACAAGTTTGTAGAAATTCTCCCCAACATTGCGGTGCTCCCACAGAAAGCCCGCTGTCTTCAAGCGGGCGCCCATAGTATTGGCGACGAGATCGATCGGCGTCTGTAGCTTCAGCCCATGTACGAACTCGGAAACGCCCGAGAGATACTCGCGGAATTCCGGGTACCGAGCGGCATCGGCCTTGGAAAACCGGGACAGCACCGCCTGCATTTGTCCGATGTCGCCTCCGACCATCATGGAGCGCTTTCGATCTACGGGCCGAAAGATGCGATAATCTGCCTTGAATGATCGAAGTCCATATTTCTTGAGTTCGAGATCGGAGACCACCTTGGGATGAAGCTGGGCGGCGACATATGAGAAAACGGAGAATGTGAAGCCGGGAATGATCTCCTCGGACACGGCGGCGCCGCCAACGATGTGGCGACGCTCAAGCACCAGCACTTTCAGCCCGGCTTTCGCCAGATAGCAGCTGCAAGCGAGACCGTTATTGCCGGCCCCAATAACGATGGCATCACAAACTTTGGACATGGATTCTTTCGGCGCTCCTAGTGATGCTGAGTTCTTTGACTGTAGCCGATCTGAAGTCGATAGCGCTCAGCTAGACAGACTGGCTGCCAAAAGGTCGCGCTGGCGGACCGCCTCGGCAAGGACCGCATCCTGATCCATTGTCGTGAGGCGGCCCTTTTCCATCACAATCCTACCGTCGATTATGACGGTATCCACTGGGATCATAGAAGAAGAGAGCGACAACAAGATTCCAGTATCGTCACGCCAGGACAGGTGGGTGATGTCGCGAGCCTCCCTTATCACCACGTCCGCGCGCTTGCCGACCGCTAGGCTGCCAAGCTTATCCCCCAGGCCCACGTTGTTAGCCGCGTCTATCGTCTGCATGTAGAATGGATCTGAGTCATTTAGACGTTCCCCGAACGACGCGGAAAGATAGAGACTGAGAAGGCCAGCAATCCCGATCGGATGGATAACCGTTGTATCGACGCCAAGCGATACGCTCACACCCTGCTTGTAAAGGTAAGGAAACCAACATTTATGTGGCGGAGTTATTCGATAACCTAACGCATTGTTGGGACACCACGACAGGCCCGGCTTCTTTAGCAGAATGAGCTCGATGTCGTTTTCATGCAGAACGTTCATATGCGCTAACGTGGTGTTGGGATTCAGGGCACCCAGTCTATCCATACGCACTGCGCCAGTATCGCCCCACTTTTTCTTTTCTTCGACGTCGAACTCCTCATTGAATGACTGGTGTTGCCAAAAAATGACTTTTGATTCAGCTGCCACCTTGACGGCTTCTCGCGTGAGGTCGTCCGTGGCTGTGGCTTCTCCGTAAAGTCCGACATATCCGCGCACCAGAGCGTTTTCGTCCTTGTTTCGGGCAATCTCGTGCTTCCACTGATCAATGACGCGGCGGGCATCAGCGGGAGCGCGCTTTTTAAGTGCATCGGGCATCATATGAGGCCAGAGTTCTTCATAAGTCGACAAGTCGTCCCAGGCGAAAGGGGTTGAGACCATCGCTCGGACTCCACACTTGGTCATCGATTCGGCGAAAGCATCCGTCTCGAAAACTGTGCCCGCTTCGAAGAATAGCGTGAATCCCCGTTGCAACAGCGAACTGGCGGCTGCAGCAGTATACGCAGCGGTGATTGTCGGGTTGGTCGCACTCTTGAGGGTGGAATAATTCACCTTTGTTGCGATTGTACTTTGCGGTGAAAAAGGAGCGCCGTGATAAGCCATGGCCGTCATATGTAGGTGGGTCTCAATGAAACCGGGATGCACCAAAGCGCCCCGAGCATCTATCTTTCGGACACTCTCGTACGAGGACAATACTTCGGACTCAGGACCAACGCCCACAATGACGCCATCCTTAATGGCAATCGCACCGGGTCGATAATGTGGCTGATTCCTGTCACCCGTGAAAATGTCCCCATTCACGATGAGGGTGTCGACGGTCTGCTTATGCATGATGTAAATCCTAGGCAGCTATTTTTTCTATCAGGGCCGCATGTCCGATTGCCGGGTCGGTATCGGCCTGCGAATTGCTCCCGCGGCGGCAATACCAATTTAAGCAAAGCGAACTGGGCGGGAGCGCAACGCTCCTGCCGTCACGATTTACTGGGCTATCCGCTGATCCACACCGTCCAGCGCTCAATGAGCTTCTGTCGATTTTCCGCTAGCCAGACCGGATCCGCCTTAACGGTTGTGGGCAAATGCGCTGTAACGAGTGTCGATTCGAAATCGTCGTCCAAGAAATCGCCGAGATGCTTGTTGGGCGGCGCGTAATTTAGCCGCTTGGCGTGTTCCGCATGCGCCTGCGGGCGCGTGTAGAGGTAGTTTAGCACCGCTTTGGCTGCGATCGCATGTGGCGCGCCCTTGGTGACGGCGAGCGCGGTCGCGTCAAACATGGCGCCGTTCCAGACGATGGAGATCGGGAAGCCTTCCTCGCGCAGCTTTACGGCGCGTCCATTCCACACCATTGTTGCAACCACTTCCTTGGTGCGGAACAGTTGCTGGCTCTGGTCACCGCTGGTCCACCAAGCGACGATGTTCGGCCTGAGCTCGTCGAGCTTCTTGAACGCGCGGTCGAGGTCGAGTGGGTAGACGTCCTTTGGCTCGACGCCGTCTGCGAGCAATGCGGCGCCCAGCACGTACCAAGGGCTGCCGTAGTTTGGGAGCGCTCGGGGACCAGGGAACGCCTCTACGTCCCAGAAATCAGCCCAGCTCTTCATGCCGCCTTTCGGAAATGCGCTTTCGTCGTACGCGAGTACCGAGCCCGCCGCGTCGAAGAGAACCGCGTTCCCAAGACACGACCCGTCGATCCCCTCGGACACCACGTTGGACAACTCCGAACAGTCTCCCAAGTCTTCAGTATAATCCACGAGCTCCGGCGACCGCACGGAATCGTTGGTCGTCGCAACGATGTCCCACTGCATCGTGTTCGTTTCGCTCATGGCGCGCAGACTTGCTATTCGCTCCGAATAACTGCCGCTGACAAAGGCTGTCTCAATCCCGGTCTCGGCGGCGAAGGGATCGAAGAACAACTCTTTTAGGGTATCCAGGTAGACGCCACCGCCGATGGCAACCACCACCTTGGTCTGTCCTGCCGCTTTAGCCGCCGCAACGAGTTCATCGACCGAGGCGGCCGCCGCGCGCGAACACCAAAGGCTGGATGCAGATGACATGAGCGCCAATCCTGCGGCGCCTTTGATAAATTGACGTCTGTTGGCCATCAGGACACTCCCTTCGTTTTTGTTCTCAGGGCTACAATCCAAGGAAACGAAGAGTCAAGGAAGGCAAGAACTGTTATGAGCAGCCACGCATCGTTTTGCGGGGGGATACGATTGGGGCTCCGTAGCCTTTGCGTTCGTAACACACTAGCGGGGCACACTTTAGCTTTGCCTTCGCCTCATTCCAAGACCTGGCGTCGTTGCGCTCGCAGGTGATGCAAATCCTCTTCTTGGTGGACTTTGGGCGACCGCCTCACTGTTAGAGACCGTTTTGAAAATCGGCTTGCCATGGGTTTCGTCTGAGGCTTGGTTATGATTCAAGCTGTGGATGTGGACAAAGCAGAGCCGTGGGCGGCTGGCCCGGATTGCCAAGAAGACCAAGCGCTACCCATCCGATTTGACGGACGAGGAGAGGGAGCTGTTCGCACCACTGATGCCCAAGCCTGGGCGTCGCGGTCGTCCGCGCGAGGTTGATTTCCGGGAGGTGGTCAACGCCGTGCGCTACCTGGTCCGCTCCGGTTGCGGTTGGCGGATGCTGCCGATCCATTTCGGCCCCTGGCAGACGGTCTACGGCTGGTTCCGCGAGTTGGCGCGGCGCTTTCTGTTCCAAACTATCCACGACGTGGCGCTGATGCTGGATCGCGAACGAGCCGGGCGCGAGGCCAGTCCCACGGCTGGCGTTATCGACAGATGGGGTATTCGGCTTGAGCCTCATCTTTTGGCGGTGATGCCATTAAGGTGCTGCGCTTCGAGCTGATGATAAAACGTGGTCGGTTCCCTGGAACAGCCACAAGCATCAGGAAGGAGAGGTCAGCATGAAACATTATGCAGGATTGGACGTCTCGGTGAAAGAGACCGCAATTTGCATCGTCGAGGAAACAGGCACGGTGTGCCGCGAGGTGAAGGTGCCGAGCCATCCCGAGGATCTTGCGCGGGTGCTGAAGGATCCCGCCTGGCGGTTGGAACGCGTCGGGCTTGAAGCCGGACCGTTGTCGCAATGGCTGTTCGAGGGTCTTGCCAAAGCCGGCTTGCCAGTGGTTTGCATTGAGACGCGTCACGTCAAAGCATTCCTGAAGGCTCAGCCGAACAAGACCGACCGCAATGATGCGCGCGGGATCGCGCAGATGATGCGGGTCAATCTGTTCCGCCCGGTGCATGTCAAGACCCTGACGAGCCAGAAGCGTCGGGCGCTGCTGACGGCGCGCAAGCTCTTAAAGGAAAAGACGATTGCCATCGAGAACGACATCCGCGGGCTGTTGCGCAACTTCGGGCTCAAGGTTGGCAAGGTCGGTGCGGTCAAGTTTGAGGAGCGGATCCGCGATCTCACCGAAGGCATGCCCGAGCTGGCCGAGATCGTCGAACCGCCGCTCGACGCGCGCCGCAATTTGCGTCAGAATTTTGCCGCCCTGCACCGCAAGCTTCTGGCGATCGTCCGGGATGATGAGGTTTGCCGTCGGCTGATGTCGATCCCTGGTGTCGGCCCCGTCGTGTCGCTGGCCTACACCGCGACGATCGATATCCCGGCTCGCTTCCGCAACTCCAAGGCGGTCGGTCCGATTTTGGGCCTGACGCCGGCGCTCCATGAATCGGGCGAAAGCCGCCGGGTGGGCGGGATCTCGTTATGCGGCGACGGCATGATGCGAACGTTGCTCTACGAGGCCGCGCAGACCCTGCTGACGCGGGTGACGAAATGGTCCTGGCTGAAGGCCTGGGCGATGGGCGTCGCCAAGCGGCGCGGCCAGAGGAAAGCCATCGTGGCGCTCGCCCGCCGGCTGGCGGTGATCATGCATCGCATCTGGAGTGACGGCACACAGTTCCGCTGGACCAGGACGGAAATCATGCCGGTCGCGGGCTGAACAATTGATAAACATCGCCCCCCGATAGACGGGGACGACACCAGTTTCCACCTACCGGCGGAAAGATGTCCTTCGCGGGACGAGGATGAGGTGAGTTCGCCGACTGGCTTGCCTGGATTGCCCATCATCGGCAATCAAGGCGCTCGACAGATTGTTCCACCCCATTCTTCTGAATCCCCATAAACGGTAGGGCCAGCGCGCCGATCCCGGAGAGAAGCAAGGCCCGCGAAAGACGTCCAATGCCGGTGAAGTGGAAAAGAGCTAGAAGGCGCTTGACTTCAAACCGCCGAATAGAGAAGCTAGTCGGTCAAGGCTCCGCAAGCTGAAACAAGGGGTTACGACGCCGGCAACCGGCAAGAAGATTGTCGGCCGCAAGCGACACATTGCCGTCGATACGGATGGGCGGCTGTTGATGGTCAACCTCACCACCGCCGATATCCCTGACAGTGCCGGCGCTCAGGCGATCCTGGATGGTATCCGCAAGCGCTGGCCCTGGGTGAAGCATCTGTTCGCCGACGGCGCCTATGACCGGCTGAAGCTCATGGACAAAGCCGCCTATCTCGACTTCGTGGTCGAGATCATCCGTCGATCCGACGACCAGAAGGGGTTCCAGATCCTACCCCGCCGCTGGGTCGTAGTCCGCTGTACAATGTTGCCAAGTTTGGTTTCGAGTGGTCGGTGCGCATTGAGCGTCCACGCCGTATGCGGTCGCTTGTTGAGGTTCGCCGCGGTTGGGATGCGAGTCGATTTGTCGCGGCCGAATCAGAGCCAACTGGGGATTTAATGCGCCATCGACGGCCGAGCTGCGAGCCGGCCGATGGAGGCGCACATGGTCCGTTTGGTCGGATGAGATTGCCGCCAATGTAGAAGTCTGCCGGCGGCTGAAGAGAATGCGGCTGGACAACGTCTTCGCCGCGAGCCCCGATGGATTTTCGCGCGCTTCCACCTCATCGGCCCCTAGTCTTACTGAGTCACGAAAGCGCGCGGAGGGGGATTCGTAGGCGACCTGGTTGTGATAGGTTGGCGATTCACAGCGATGGATGGGCGCCATGGTCAGCGAGGACGGTTGCGAAGCAGCCGCGTTTGATGGGTATTTGGAAGCACTGGTCGAGGTCATAGGCCATGCCGATCGGGCAGAGCCGCTGCGGGATTATTGTACGGGTTTGATGATGCCGGTGGCGCGCAAAAGCGTGGAGCCCCTGGCCGCCGTTACGGCGCCATCACGTGTTTCGGCCAAGCATCAATCGCTTTTGCATTTCGTGGGACAAGCGCCTTGGTCGGATGACGCACTGCTGGCGCGCGTTCGTGATTGGGCCTTGCCGCGCATGATCGAGCGTGGCGGTGCGATCACCGCCTGGATTGTCGACGACACTGGCTTTCCAAAGAAGGGGAAGCATTCCGTCGGTGTCGCACGCCAATATTGCGGCCAGCTCGGCAAGCAGGACAATTGCCAGGTTGCCGTCAGTCTTTCGATTGCGAATGAGGGGGCCAGCTTACCGGTTGCCTGGCAGCTTTATCTACCTGAGATCTGGGCAAATGATCCAGAGCGCCGGAAGAAGGCGAAGATCCCGGACGAGATCCTATTTCAAACCAAGCCACAGATCGCGCTTGAACAAGTACGTGCGGCGCTAGAGACGCAGATGCCGGCGGGCGTGATCCTTGCCGACGCCGGTTACGGCGCAGACGGCGGGTTCCGCCGAGGATTGACCGAGCTGGGCCTCAGCTATGTCGTGGGTGTCCAGCCGACGCTCAGTGTTTGGCGCCCAGGCGAAGGACCGCTACCGCCCAAGACCTGGAGCGGAAAGGGTCGGCCGCCGTCGCTGATGCAACGAAGCGCGGATCATCAACCTCTTTCAGCCAAGGCGCTTGCGGAAAGTCTGCCGATAGACGCGTGGCAGACCGTCATATGGCGGGAGGGCAGCAATACCGATCTTGCGTCGCGCTTTACCGCTGTTCGTCTTCGTGTCGCGTCCAGAGACTATAATCTCGGACATCCGCACGCCGAAGAATGGTTGCTTGTCGAATGGCCCGAAGGTGACAAAGAGCCGCTCAAATACTGGCTTTCGACCCTGCCGGAAACGACCGCGCTGCGTGATCTTGTTGCCACGACCAAGCTAAGGTGGCGGATTGAACGGGATTATCGCGAGCTCAAGCAGGAACTGGGCCTTGGCCACTACGAGGGTCGAGGTTGGCGCGGATTCCATCATCACGCCAGTCTTTGCATCGCGGCTTACGGGTTTCTCCTCTCCGAACGGGAGACGATTCCCCCCTCAGCAATCGCCCGTTCCAAAAGCAGCGAAAAACCTCCTATTCCCCGCGGTTCACGATCCAGCGAGCCCGCCCATTCGCCCCGAACGGCACACCTCAAATTCGATCGCGACGCTGCATAGAAAACTGACCGTCGCACTTGCCCGCAGATTGATGCGATGTCCCTGCTGCGCTCAGTCGAAGCCGAAATATCCAAATTTATGACGCAGTAAGACTAGCAGGCTGTTGAAAAAGTCGGGTTCAAGCGTCGATTTTCCGCTTTTTGGGTTCGCAGGGCTGTTGATGGCTTTTCAAAAGCGCGTCTAAACGACGACAAGCGTTTGGTGCTTGTGGACGGAACAAAAAGGCGGCCTTTGCAGGCCGCCGAGTGTGGAGGATGTGTGCTTTAGAGCGAGGACGGGGCTTTTTCGATATCGCTGTGATCGGTCGGTGTTCGTTGCTGCTCCTGGATAAGTTCCTGGAGTTGGACGCCGTAGTGAGACCAGATGCTATCGGCGAGATCGTTGAGGAGCTCGAAGACAGCGAGCGCCTGTTCGGGTGTCCATTCGGGATTGATGAGGAAGTGGATACCACGACTGAGGCCGGACGGTTGAGGATCTGGTTTCATGCTGCGGGCACCTTTTCGCCGGAGGAGCGGCTGGTGCGTTTTTCGCGCTGTGCCTTTGATCGCTCGGCCGCTTCCTTGAAGCGGTAGGAATCGCCTTCGATGGAGATCACCTCGGATCGGTGCATGAGGCGGTCGACGAGGCTGACGACGCAGGCGGCATTGGGAAAGACCTCCGACCAATCAGCGAAGGGTCTGTTGGTGGTGATGATGGTTGAGCGTTTTTCGTAGCGCCGGCTGATGAGTTCGAACAGCAGGTCCGCATGACGGTTCGAGTAGGACAGATACCCGACCTCGTCGATCGCAAGAACGTCGGCGGCGGCGTAGTGGTGAAGGCGTCGGCGCAAGGCTGCGTCGCTGTCGAGGGCGGCGAGTTCGCCGAGCATCTCGCTGGCGGTTCGGAAGACGACGGTGTGACCGCAGATGAGCGCCTGGTGAGCGACATTGCGAGCAAGTGTCGATTTCCCGACGCCGTTGGGGCCGATAAAGACGATGTTGGCGGCATCGTTCATGAAGGACAGGGTCATCAGATCCTCGACGGCGGCGCGGTCGATGCGGCGAGGCCAGTGCCAGTCATAATCGGACAGTTGCTTGAAGTGGCCGAGCCTGGCGGCACGCGTGCGTCGCCGCATCGAACGGTCGGAGCGCTCCTCTTCTTCCCATTGAAGGACGGCGGCCAGCCAGTCCGCGTCAGCGATTTCGTCCCAATGGGTGATCAGGCCATTGAGGCGCAACGCCTTGGCCCGGTTGAGCAGGATGTCGGGATTATTCATCATCTTTGCCTCCAAGGGTCAGTTGGTCGTAGCTGTCGAGGCGATGCGGCCGTACCGTCGTATCCTTGCGCCGCACGTGTTCGGGCAGGCTCGTTTCGACCGGCGGCGGAGCACCGCGGGCGACCCGGCGGCGTTCCAGTGCGTCGCGAACCGACCTCGAATGGGAGGCGCCGGCATGCAAAGCTTCCTCGACGGCGGCCTGCAGTTCCTGCGCGCCGTACAGGTCAAGCAGTTTCAGCAACGCGTTTGTGATCGCACCGATATTGGAGCCACGCTCGGCGGCCCGGATCATCAGGGTCTGGCAGGCCGGCACGGCGCGGGTCAGGCTGTTGAGGCCGCGATGCTGGCGCGCCTCGCGCTTGATTGCGACGAGTGCCTTGAGGTGCTGAGGGTCCTCGATCTGCTGGTCGCGATCATAGCTGCGACGGTGACTGGCGATCATCTTTGCGCCGTCGAAGACGCGGACCAGGCCGAGATCGGCGCGCACGCTGAGCGTGCGCCGGACATGAGCATGCGGTACCGAGTAATCGTTGAGGTCGAAGCGCACATAGGGCGTTTTGCCAACCTTGGCGGCGACCTGCTCCTCGACGGGGTATGGGTTGGCGGGCAGCGGCAGAAGCAGTGGCTGCTCTTGCGCAAACGCCTGGCGGACCGTCATCGTCCGGTCCTCGGGGCATGGCCGGTCGGCTGCCTGGTTGCGGCACCACTGTTCGGCCTGGGCGTTCAGATCGTCGAGATCGGTGAACTTGCGGGCGATGAAGAATGCTTCCCTTATATGCCGTATGGCGCGCTCGACGCGGCCTTTTTCGTTGCCCCGGGCAACCGCGACAGGACGTGGCTCGAACCGATAGAAGCCGGCGAAGGCAAGCAGCGTCGGATGGAAGCGGATCGCATCGCCCTGGCGCTCGAGCACCGCACTCTTGAGATTGTCGTAGAGCAGGACCCTGGGCAGCCCGCACCATGTGTTGAACGCGCCGACGTGACCGCGCAGGAAGTTTTCCATGCGCGCGTCGAGGAAGAAGCGCAGGTAGATGTCGCGTGAGTAAGAAAGCACCATCACGAACGCCATGAGCGGCCGGCGGGCGTTGCCGATCTCGATGTGACCGAAGTGGGCCCAGTCGACCTGTCCCTGCTCGCCCGGCAATGTGCGCAGCCGCAGGAACGCCTCGGCCGGCTTGCGGGGACGGTGCAGGGCGACCAGGTGCCGAAAGTGCGTCGGCAAGCCCCGGTAGCCGCGCTCGCGCACCATCGCATAAAGGCGGCTGGCGGTCAGCGAGGGGAACTTTTCCAGCGTCTGCTCAATGAATGGAAGATACGGGTCAATGATTGAGGCTCTCTGCAGCGGCTTGTGCCGGGGCAATCCCGCCTGGGCCAGAACGCGATGCACCGTCGTGTGATGGACATGCAATTGCCTGGCGATGGTGCCGCAGCGCCACTTCTCGGCGTGATACAGGCGCAGGATCTGCGCTTCCAGTTCGGGGCTGATGGTCATGATACGGGCTCTCCGTCTGCGTAGTCAGCTTCACGGGCATAACGAGGCCCCCGGCGACGCACGAAGCCGGTGCGAACGAACGGCGACAGTCGACAGTCGCAGCGCCGACAGCACGGCGTGGGCATGACCGATGTCGTCGCCCGCCCGGCGACGTTCGAGGGACTGACCAGTAGTGAACCGGCAGGAGATGCAGGTGGAGAATGATGCGTCACTTTATTGTGCCGAGCCCGATATCGTCGGGCCCGGACCGCATGAGCCAGGCGTCCCCGGCGGCTGCGCTGATAACGTCGCCCCGCCTCGCGCACACTCTCGCGGCGGGCAGCACGGGCGCAGTCCTGGCCGCAGTAGCGCTGTCCCCGGTCGCAGCTGCGGCAGATCGTTACCTGCGAACGGCAGCGGCCGCACAGAAAGAAGCGGCCCGTGAGCATCCGCGACGATCCTTTCGGAGCGCCGCTGGGAGTTCGGGGAAAAGGTCGACGGAATGCGCTGACAATGCGATAATGCAGTCGCGCACCGTCAGTGGAGCGTGACACCGAGCCCGGACTTGCCAGTTGAGATCGGTGTTACGCCGGATTGTTTCTGCGGCGCTGATTACCCGCAGATCTACCACAAGGCACGCGCATGGCGGGGTACGTCGAAAGCCGCCTCAGGGCGGCTGGAGACGTGCCCCGCGTCTATCCCTTCAACCTCCCATGATCAGCACCGCGCCGCAAAGGCGGCCGCCCGCTACAGCGCTAGTTGAAGAGCGCGCGGGCGGCCGCCTTTGCTCTTCCAGCGCTTCAGATCTTGTCGTCGTTTATCAGCGGGTTTCGACCGTCTTCGACACAGGGCCAGTCGTCTCAATTTCTCTCGCTGAAAACATTGAGTTTTCTGGCACGCGTAAGAGCGATCTCGGTAGTTTTGAGAGGGTCAAAAACCTTTTTCAACAGCCTGCTAGACATTGGCCGAAGCCAAGCCGGTCCACACACCAGGTTCGGGAAGCGACGGAATGACCGTTTCACCATCTCCTGCCATTTTGCTGCAATTGCCGGGGTGAGACCTCCTTCTGTTGTTTTCCTCGCCGCTTCGCCTCAAGCTGCTTTCACCGACTGTGCGGGCTCGTAGAATGTGCCACCCGAGAGGATGGCCCACACGACCCTCGCATTCTTGTTGGCGAGCGCGACAGCCGCGACGTTGGGGTGTCGTCTTTGCCGCAGCTTACTGAGCCAGAGGCTTCGTGGATCCTGCTTGCCGGCTGCTTTGCCAAGCGCAGCACGAGCCCCATGGATCATCAATGTGCGCAGATAGCGATCGCCCCGCTGCTGATGCCGAATAGCCGGGCTCGCCCTCCACTGGATCGTTGTTTGGGTACCAGGCCAAGCCAGGCCGCGAACTGACGGCCATTTTTGAAGCAGGTTCTATCGCCTACGGCAGCGATCAAGGCGGTTGCCGTCACGGGGCCGATGCCTTCGATCTTCCCAAGCCGTTGGCACTGCTCGCTGGTGCGGAAGATTTCCCGTATCCGCCGATCATAAATTGCAATGCGATCGTCGAGCTCGGCCAATTCCGTCTGCAGCTCCCTCATCAGCGACCGGACCATCTCGCTGAGTCCGACATCATCATTCCCCACGATGACGGCGAGGCCGCGCCGCAGCTGCGAGATATCGCGGGGAATGACGATCCCGTGCTCGGAAAGAAGGCCGCGAATCTGGTTCACAAGCCGAACTCGATCGGCGACCAGACGCCGACGAATGCGATGAACGGCCTGGACCGTCAGCTGATCAGTCGATTTCGGCGGCACAAAGCGCATCGAAGGCCGGCCGACCGCTTCGCAGATGGCTTCCGCATCGTTTCGGTCGTTCTTGTTGGACTTCACATATGGTGTAACGAACTGAGGACTGATCAGCCGAACCTCATGGCCAAGTTCGATGAGCACCCTTGCCCAGTAATGCGCGCCGTTCGAGGCTTCCATGCCGACCAGGCATCGGGGCAGATTGGCGAAGAAGCAGGCTACCGCATCGCGACGCAGCGTCTTTCGCACGACGACTTTTCCGTGGCAGTCGACCCCGTGAACCTGGAACACATATTTCGCAAGATCCAGACCTATTCGAACGACCTGCATGACATCCTCCTTTGTTGCAGTTGACGTTCGACATTTCACCTCGCCTGGAGGGCGGGGTCCATACCATTGGCCTCCGCGTGGCAAGGGCTTTTCGGCGGTTCTGACGATTGGTCGGGTGCAGGCATGTATTCGGCCTTTGATTGCGGCGTGTTCATGCCGCTGGCCCTGATGTAGTCCGCTGATCGGATCCCAGACAGGTCAACGCGCTTTCAAGCGGCACCCACTGACCGGGTTTGTCCGATCCCGGCTCGCCCGTTCGCCATCACACCATCAGCACCTCACCAATTCCTACATCCTCCGCGAGTTGTCAAAGGGCGGCGGAAGCCTCAAAGCGTCGGCCGGTCATCATCAACGCCCAGACGATCCGCGCCATCTTGTTGGCGAGCGCGACGGCCACGACCTTAAAAGGCCGGCGCGCCAGAAGCGAGCTCAGCCATTTGGGCGCTTTGGCGTTGCCCCGCGCGTGTCGCAAAACAGAAGTTGCACCGAGCACCAGCAGAGAGCGAAGCTCCGGATTGCCCATCTTCGATATTCCTCCCAGCCGCTCTTTGCCTCCGCTGGAATGGGATTTCGGCGTCAATCCCAACCAGGCGGCGAAGTGACGCCCGGATTTGAACCCGCCGGGGTCTGGAACAAGCGCCTTGATCGAAGCCGCGGTGATCGCTCCGACACCTGGTATCGTTGCCATCCGGCGCATATCCTCGTCACGTCTTGCCTCACGAACAATCTCCCGCTCGAGATCATCGATCTGTCGCATCAGCGCCTCGATCTGATCGGCGATGGCCGATAAAGCCAAACGGGCAGCTTTCGGCAAGCGAGTATCGGTCTCATCGCGCACGATCTCGATCAGCCCCGCAATTTTCGCCGAGCTAACGCCGGCGATGATGCCCAATTCCGATAGATGCGCACGAAGAGCATTGATTGCCTGTGTTTGCTGGCGGACCAGAAGCCCACGCGTCTTCAACACCATCGCTGCTGCTTGCTGTTCGGCCGTTTTGATCTGAACGAAGCGCATGGTCTTGCGGGTCTGATCTGGTGATGAAACGTGCGGTCGTTATAAGTATAAGAGTCCTCTCTGATTGGGGTCGTTGAGGTCAAGGTACTCCTGCATTTTTTTCAGGACCGTCCCGCGGGTCACTCGCTTCTCTTCGCGGTCGACGTAAGGCCGCCGCATGATGTTGGGGTGGACGGCCCCCGCACGGCATCGATGTGCCAGAATGAGGTCGTTGCAGATCTCAAGCAAAGGAGACCGTCCGTGGAACAAATTATTCGAATTGGCATCGACACGTCAGTGCGCCGGGAGACTGGCAAGGAGTAGGAGGTGAAAGTCCACCACGATGAAGGGCTAGCAACCCATATCGGCCCCAAGCCGTGCGCAGGCAACCGTGAGGATGTCGGCGAAGCGTCGGTAGGGGAGCGTGCAGGCCAGCCATTGAGCCGCGAAAGTCCAAAATCCCGGGTGCCGACGGCGTTGACGTTCCGGAAGGCAATACGATTGAGCGCGTTACGCGAGCGCTCAGCCGACCCGGCGTGGTCTGAGACCCTGGCATGCACGGAAGCTCCTTGTACGGGAACCGGGAGATCTCTGGATTGGCCACCCAACCCGTCCTGCGGGTGGATGGGTCCGCAGTGGGAAGGCGAGGAGTCGTAGCCGCTGATGAACGATCCAGAGAAGTCTGACTTCGGCATAGTAGCTGTGAAGCCGACGAACAAAGCCGGGCGACCGGTGGCGGAGTTGGTGGAGCGAAGGCCGGGGACCAAGGGGAACGCGGAACAGCAACGCATGCACCGGACACAGGGCCGGGATCGCATGTCCCAGTCGCTGGATCGCGTACGGAAAGCCGCAAGGCTGAGGAAGAAGGACAGGTTCACCGCGCTCTTCCACCATATCACTGTCGACGCACTCCGGACGGCGTTCTACGCGCTCAGGCGCAAGGCCGCCCCCGGGGTGGATGGCATGACATGGCAGGACTACGAGGCAGAGCTTGAGCCCCGGCTCATCGATCTGCACGCCCGGGTCCAACGGGGAGCGTACCGCCCGCAACCGTCACGCCGGACGTTTATACCGAAGGCAGATGGGAAGCAGCGGCCGCTGGCAATCGCAGCTCTGGAAGACAAGATTGTCCAAGGGGCGACCGTCATGGTGCTCAACGCCATCTATGGGGCGACTTCTGCGGCTTCTCCTACGGGTTTCGACCGGGGAGAGGGCCGCACGATGCGCTGGATGCGCTGTGCGTCGCGATCGACCATCGGAAAGTGAGCTGGATAATTGACGCCGACATCCAAAACTTTTTCGGGGCGGTCAGTCAGAAATGGCTGGTTCGCTTCCTGGAGCATCGGGTCGGCGATAAGCGCATCATCCGCCTGATCCAGAAATGGTTGAAGGCAGGTATTCTCGAAGACGGGGTCGTGACCGTAGACGACAAGGGGACGGGTCAAGGCTCGGTGATCTCACCGCTCCTCGGCAATATCTACCTGCACTACGTACTCGATCTGTGGGCGAAACGCTGGCGACAGCACGACGCCGCCGGCGACATGGTCATCGTGCGCTATGCCGATGACCTGGTGGTCGGCTTCGAGCGCGAGGACGACGCCCGTCGATTCCTCGATGCGATGCGCGCGAGGCTTGAGGAGTTCGAACTGTCGCTCCATCCGGACAAGACCCGCCTGATTGAGTTTGGTCGCTTCGCGGCGGCTAATCGCAAGCGGCGCGGCCTCGGGAAGCCGGAGACCTTTATGTTTCTCGGGTTCACGTTCATCTGCGGCAAATCGCGCAGCGGGCGCTTCCAGCTTCAACGGAAGACCCGCGGCGACCGCATGCGGACGAAGCTCAGGAACATAAAGGAGGAGCTGTGGCGTCGGCTGCACTGGCCCATACCCGAACAGGGGAAATGGCTAAGGCAGATCGTGAGCGGGCATTTCGCCTACTTCGCGGTGCCGACAAACGCGCGCGCTTTAGCCGCGTTTCGGCACCATGTGGAAGAACTCTGGAGGCGCACGCTTCGGCGGCGTAGCCAGAAGGACGGATTCACATGGGGCCGGACCACAAAAGTGACAGAACACTGGCTCCCGAAGCCACGCATCCTTCATCCATGGCCCGACGTGCGCTTCGCCGTCACACACCCAAGGTAGGAGCCCGGTGCCTTAATTGGGCTCGCCGGGATCTGAGCGGGGGGCGCCCGGTAACGGGCGTCCCTACCGCGAAAAGCACGTCTTCCAACTCCATGGCGTAAACGCGGCTGAGGAGCCGGTGCTGCGCAAGAAGCTGCGGCGCAAGGAGGTGGTAGCGTTGTTCGAGAAGCTGTCGCCGACGGTGGTAGCGATCGAAGCGTGCGGCGGATCGCACCACTGGGCGCGTCTCCTGCAGTCGTTCGGGCACGAAGTGAAGCTGATCCCTCCGCAATATGTCAAACCGTACGTCAAGCGCGGCAAGAACGATGCGGCCGATGCCGAAGCGCTGTGCGAGGCGATGAGCCGGCCGACGATGCGCTTCGTACCGGTCAAGACAGCCGACAACCAGGCGGCATTGATGCTGGTCGGCCTGCGCGACCGGCTGATCCGCAATCGCACGCAGCTCGCCAATGCGATCCGCGGCTATGCAGCAGAATACGGGCTGATCGCTGGCAAAGGGATGTGCAAGATCGAACTGCTGCTCGAGCGTATCGCGGCAGATAAGATGCTACCGGATTTGGCGCGGGAGCTGTTCGCGTCCATGCCAAGGAGTATGCGCAGCTGCAAACACATCTGAAAGACGTCGACGCAAAATTGATGGCTTGGCATCGGGCCGATGAATGTAGCCGCCGCCTGGCGCAAATCCCCGGCGTCGGTCCGATCGGCGCGTCACTGCTGGTGATGAAGACGCCGGCACCTGAGACCTTTCGATCGGCCCGACACTTTGCCGCCTGGTTCGGCTTAACGCCGAAGGATCATTCAACTGCCGGCAGGGTCAGGCTCGGCGTGATCACCCGACGCCGGCGACGAAGCCTTGCGCAGCGTGCTGGTGGCCGGGGCTACTGCGGTCATCCGGCATATCCGACGCGGTCGAGGCGCCGTCTCACCCTGGCTCGTCGGCCTACTCAAGCGCAAGCCGCCGAAACTCGCTGCCGTGGCGCTAGCGAACAAGATCGCGCGCATCGCCTGGAAGCTAATGGCGAGCGGCGAGATCTACAGAGCGAAGCCTATGCCGCCAGCCTTGGCGCGCGCCGCATAGAGATCGGCCAGACACGGGGAACATCTCTACTGTTACCGTGCTGAGCTGGTGCCGGCTTGAGGCGAAGCGGCAAACGAAAGGAAACCAACAGAAGGAGGTCTCACCCCGGCAATTGCAGCAAAATGGCAGGAGATGGTGATACGGTCATTCCGTCGCTTGCCGAACCTGGTGTGTGGACCGGCTTGGCTTCGGCCAATGTCTAGGGGCCGATGAGGTGGAAGCGCGCGAAAATCCATCGGGGCTCGCGGCGAAGACGTTGTCCAGCCGCATGAGGAAGCCGGATATACGTCAGCAGTTGTGACCGACGATCTTGATCCAGCCGACCTGTTGCAATCGGGCGGGGTCCATATACGTTCCACATATGGGCGTTGAAGAGACGAAGCTGCTGGCCGCCATGCACGGCGTCAAAAGTGTCGTCAATGTCGAGCACGATCCGCTTCGGAACCTGGCGGAAGGAAGAGCAATAGAGGTCGACCATCGCACGGCCCATAACGACCAGTTCCCGCACGCCAGGCAGGTTCTCCAGCCGGCACATCGTCGATTGAGAGGCCAGATCCCAACCCGAAGGCAGCGCATCCTGGGCCATCTTGAAGACCGGATCGTAGCGCAGCCGGTTGGCGTCGTTGCTATCCTCATAACCGGCGGCGATCATCTTCATGCGAAAGCCGATCATATCGGCCACGCTATGGATGACCTGGTCCGGGCAGCGCGGATCATCGATGCAGCGCGCCAGACGGTCCGCCACCCGCAGCCGCTTCTCCACCTCGGCCAGAGCCAGAACGCCGCTGTTGGACGACAGGATGCCGCCGTCGAAACGGGCGACGACGGACTTTGCCGCCGACAGATGACAAACCGGCGAGCGGCAGCGTAAGATCATTCATGGTGGGTGTGGTCTCCGGGAAATGGTTCGAATCGGCTTCGACAACAAAATCCTACGTCATTTCAACGGCTTGCATCACATCCACCAACTCCCAGTAGAGTCGAGGAGGGGCGCGGTGGCTTGGGCCGTGTTGGCCTCGCTCCGTCTCCCTTCCCCGCTCATCAAACCGGACGTGCGGATTTCCCGCATCCGGCTTTCCGACTGGTTTCATCGTGAGGCACGCGGCGGCGGTCCAATGTGCACGCGTCGAAGACGCAGGACACCAAGTTTTCCGAAGACAATGTCGTCGGAGAAACGCTGTGTGCCGCGTCCTTGCACCTTGTGCCGTTTGCGCAGGAAGGCGCGAACACGGTCATAGACGTGGTTGTCGACCGCTCGATAGGCCGGCAAGCGTGTTCCATAGCCAAAGTAGCCTGACCAGCCGCGCAGAAGCCTGTTCAGCTGGGTGCAGACCACGGGCCACGGCTCTTTGTTGCCGTTTACCAAGTGATCGCCAATCTTCGTTTTGATCCGTTGCACGCTCTTCTTGGATGGGCTCGCACCCAGGTACCAATGGCCGTCTTTCCGGTAGCGGTGAGGTCCGAACGTATAGCCAAGGAAGTCGAAAGGCTCCGTGCGGGCATCCTTCAGCGAGGTCTTCGCCTCGTTCAGCGTCAGCCCGAGTTTTGTCATCACCGAACGTGTCCACGCCAGCGCCTCGTCCGCGTGCCCGCGGCTGAGGATGACGAAGTCATCGGCATAGGAGATGACATGCGCACGGAACGCCTCGCCGCGTCCGGTGAGCCGCCAATGTTTCAGGAACCGGTTCATGTAGATGACCGAGAGCAGCGGACTTGCGACCCCACCTTGCGGCGTGCCGCGCGTGCTGCTCTTACCACCGCTCACGTGCCGTTTCCCGTCACCGTCCCGCTCTTCGATCGGCGCTTTCAGCCACAGCTTGATCAGCCGCAGCACGTGCCGGTCGACAATGCGCCGGGCCACCGATGTGAGGAGGTCCGAATGCGGAATCGTGTCGAAGTATTTCGACAAATCGGCGTCTACCACGTCCGTGTAGCCCCGGCAGACAAGCCGGTGCACTTCCTTGATTGCGTCGGTCCCACTGCGTCTGGGCCGATAGCCATAGGCACCATCCTCGAAGTCCGCCTCGAATATCGGTTCCAGCACCAGCTTGGCGGCGGTCTGAACCACCCGGTCCCGAATGGTCGGGATGCCGAGCGGACGTTCGCCGCCCCCCCGGCTTCGGGATCATCACCCGTCGCACCGGCTGCGGCCGGTAGGTCTTCGAGACAAGTTCCTCGCGCAGGCCCGCCAGCCACCTCTCCGCGCCTTCCGCCTCGATCTTCGCGAATGTCACGCCGTCCACGCCCGGCGAACCCGCATTGGCGCGGGCCAGCGCATAGGCATGGCGCAGCATGTCCTCACGGCAGATCTTGTCGTAAAGCACGTAGAAGCGGAAAGCGGGCTCCGCCTTCGCCTTACGATACAGCTTCCTCTGCAGGTGCCTGATCTTTTCGGGTGTTTCGAGGCTCATCGCCAATCACCCCCTCCTAACCAACTTCGAAAGCACACCAGAAGTCAGGGCCCTTCCCTCCACCGGCATTACCCGGCTTCAGCGGTATTATGACCCTGTCCGACTCCCACCGGCACCGCCGCCCTGACGGCTGCGTTGAGGCCGCTACCCTCATGCCGAGCGGGTCTCCCCCGTTACCCGCATCACCCTTCCGACGTGCCGTGCCCATTACCCCGGCGGATCGAACGGGTGCACATGTCGATTGCTTCCCCGTTCGCGCGGCCTTCCCCGAAATTCAGGCGGGTCGGCATCCACATCATCACTTTCGAGGCCTGCTCAGGCTTCACTCACGTTACGGCCCATCGGATTGCTCAACCGCCCAAGGCGGCCTTTGTCACGAGGCTTCGACCCGGCCAGTTACCCGACCGAGCCGCTCGTCAGCTACCAGACCAATCGACTACTATCTGGGTGGAACCTTCCTCCACTGGTGATACGCGCCATCGGGGCGCACTGAATTTTCCGGGCTAGCCGCGTCGGCAGCCTGCAAGTAGAATGGCGCCGCCGTCCGACGCTGGGTGCATCCGCAGGCGCACCAAGTTTACCATGGCCGCGCTCGCACGGTATGAAAAACATCGTCGTGTCGACAAGAAGGGGAGACGCTTTCCCTCTTCGCCTATGTTCGGCGAGCGGCAGGGGCCCCCGTCTGTACCACCCAGTAGCAATGCATATGCGGCCTTATGGGTCCTGGTACGGTGACGTCTGGTTGACGCTCCCACACTTTAGCCGTAGAAGTATCGCAATTAGAGTAACGGGGATGCAGCGATGGTTTCATCGGCCTTCCTGAACTGGTCGGTGATCGTCGCATGCGTTGCGTTGTCATCCGACGAGGCTGGCGCTTGATCAACACGGATGAATTTGTTCGCCGTCTGAATGACGGAAGCCGTTTCCGCATCGAGCGTGCCGACGGAAGAGAAGCGACCGGCACCTACCGCCTCGTGCCCCCCGCGGAGCATGCCCTGGGTCAGGTGGTCGGCCATTTTGACTATGAAAAGCCCTGTCTGACAATACGCAAGCTGCAGGCCAAGGACGAATTTTACGACGACGAACTAGGCCTTGGGCGCATGGTGTTTCTGCTCCACCTGTCCGGATCGCGACGGATCGAGCTTGGTAGCGCGCATCAGTATGAATTGACTACGCCGACGCTCGCCGTTTATTACCAGCCGCCGGGACTCAACAAGCGAAGTGTCTGGACCCGTGGCGCCAACGAGTTGTCGCTCTCCGTCGGCGTTTGGCCAGATAAATTGTCCTCGCTGTTTGGTTTTTATCCGATCTGCTTTCCGAATCTTTCAGGGCTTGACGGTAATAAGGCCGAGGCATTCTGGTATTCACGACCGCTCCCGTATGCGCTTATATCGGCGGCCGAGCAATTGCTGAATCCCAGCATTCATCCATTGCTGTCCAAAAGCCATATCTCCATTAAGTCCCAAGAGCTCCTCTGTCTCAGCCTGAGCACGCTCCTGTCCGATGGCGAACTCCTTTCCCGTTCCGACCTGGCCTTGAATCGCATTGAACACGTCAAGACCATGGTCGAAGCAAACCTGAGCAACCCGCCCTCTCTGGCGGAGCTCGCCACTACACTCGGCGTGTCCACGCAGGATCTGTCGGATGAGTTGCGCAAAGAAACGGGTATTAGTTACGCCCAATACATCACAGAGCGCAGAATGAAGCGAGCAAAATTGCTACTGGAGAGCGGCGGTAGCCCTCTCAAACGGGTCGCCTACGAGGTCGGCTACGCTCACGCCTCAAATTTTTGTACCGCCTTCAAGCGACAATTTGCGACCACGCCAAAAGGCGCACGCGGGCGCTAGCCCGTCTTATTCAGTGCGCCCCGATGGCGCATATCACCAGTGGAGGAAGGTTCCACCCAGATAGTAGTCGATTGGTCTGGTAGCTGACGAGCGGCTCGGTCGGGTAACTGGCCGGGTCGAAGCCTCGTGACAAAGGCCGCCTTGGGCGGTTGAGCAATCCGATGGGCCGTAACGTGAGTGAAGCCTGAGCAGGCCTCGAAAGTGATGATGTGGATGCCGACCCGCCTGAATTTCGGGGAAGGCCGCGCGAACGGGGAAGCAATCGACATGTGCACCCGTTCGATCCGCCGGGGTAATGGGCACGGCACGTCGGAAGGGTGATGCGGGTAACGGGGGAGACCCGCTCGGCATGAGGGTAGCGGCCTCAACGCAGCCGTCAGGGCGGCGGTGCCGGTGGGAGTCGGACAGGGTCATAATACCGCTGAAGCCGGGTAATGCCGGTGGAGGGAAGGGCCCTGACTTCTGGTGTGCTTTCGAAGTTGGTTAGGAGGGGGTGATTGGCGATGAGCCTCGAAACACCCGAAAAGATCAGGCACCTGCAGAGGAAGCTGTATCGTAAGGCGAAGGCGGAGCCCGCTTTCCGCTTCTACGTGCTTTACGACAAGATCTGCCGTGAGGACATGCTGCGCCATGCCTATGCGCTGGCCCGCGCCAATGCGGGTTCGCCGGGCGTGGACGGCGTGACATTCGCGAAGATCGAGGCGGAAGGCGCGGAGAGGTGGCTGGCGGGCCTGCGCGAGGAACTTGTCTCGAAGACCTACCGGCCGCAGCCGGTGCGACGGGTGATGATCCCGAAGCCGGGGGGCGGCGAACGTCCGCTCGGCATCCCGACCATTCGGGACCGGGTGGTTCAGACCGCCGCCAAGCTGGTGCTGGAACCGATATTCGAGGCGGACTTCGAGGATGGTGCCTATGGCTATCGGCCCAGACGCAGTGGGACCGACGCAATCAAGGAAGTGCACCGGCTTGTCTGCCGGGGCTACACGGACGTGGTAGACGCCGATTTGTCGAAATACTTCGACACGATTCCGCATTCGGACCTCCTCACATCGGTGGCCCGGCGCATTGTCGACCGGCACGTGCTGCGGCTGATCAAGCTGTGGCTGAAAGCGCCGATCGAAGAGCGGGACGGTGACGGGAAACGGCACGTGAGCGGTGGTAAGAGCAGCACGCGCGGCACGCCGCAAGGTGGGGTCGCAAGTCCGCTGCTCTCGGTCATCTACATGAACCGGTTCCTGAAACATTGGCGGCTCACCGGACGCGGCGAGGCGTTCCGTGCGCATGTCATCTCCTATGCCGATGACTTCGTCATCCTCAGCCGCGGGCACGCGGACGAGGCGCTGGCGTGGACACGTTCGGTGATGACAAAACTCGGGCTGACGCTGAACGAGGCGAAGACCTCGCTGAAGGATGCCCGCACGGAGCCTTTCGACTTCCTTGGCTATACGTTCGGACCTCACCGCTACCGGAAAGACGGCCATTGGTACCTGGGTGCGAGCCCATCCAAGAAGAGCGTGCAACGGATCAAAACGAAGATTGGCGATCACTTGGTAAACGGCAACAAAGAGCCGTGGCCCGTGGTCTGCACCCAGTTGAACAGGCTTCTGCGCGGCTGGTCAGGCTACTTTGGCTATGGAACACGCTTGCCGGCCTATCGAGCGGTCGACAACCACGTCTATGACCGTGTTCGCGCCTTCCTGCGCAAACGGCACAAGGTGCAAGGACGCGGCACACAGCGTTTCTCCGACGACATTGTCTTCGGAAAACTTGGTGTCCTGCGTCTTCGACGCGTGCACATTGGACCGCCGCCGCGTGCCTCACGATGAAACCAGTCGGAAAGCCGGATGCGGGAAATCCGCACGTCCGGTTTGATGAGCGGGGAAGGGAGACGGAGCGAGGCCAACACGGCCCAAGCCACCGCGCCCCTCCTCGACTCTACTGGGAGTTGGTGGATGTGATGCAAGCCGTTGAAATGACGTAGGATTTTGTTGTCGAAGCCGATTCGAACCATTTCCCGGAGACCACACCCACCATGAATGATCTTACGCTGCCGCTCGCCGGTTTGTCATCTGTCGGCGGCAAAGTCCGTCGTCGCCCGTTTCGACGGCGGCATCCTGTCGTCCAACAGCGGCGTTCTGGCTCTGGCCGAGGTGGAGAAGCGGCTGCGGGTGGCGGACCGTCTGGCGCGCTGCATCGATGATCCGCGCTGCCCGGACCAGGTCATCCATAGCGTGGCCGATATGATCGGCTTTCGCATGAAGATGATCGCCGCCGGTTATGAGGATAGCAACGACGCCAACCGGCTGCGCTACGATCCGGTCTTCAAGATGGCCCAGGATGCGCTGCCTTCGGGTTGGGATCTGGCCTCTCAATCGACGATGTGCCGGCTGGAGAACCTGCCTGGCGTGCGGGAACTGGTCGTTATGGGCCGTGCGATGGTCGACCTCTATTGCTCTTCCTTCCGCCAGGTTCCGAAGCGGATCGTGCTCGACATTGACGACACTTTTGACGCCGTGCATGGCGGCCAGCAGCTTCGTCTCTTCAACGCCCATCACGACGAATACGGCTTCCAGCCGATTGTTGTGTTCGATGGCGACGGCCGGTTCGTCGGTGCGGTCCTGCGACCAGCGAAGCGGCCGAGCGGGGCTGAAATCCGCCCCCACCTGCGCCGCCTGGTGCGGGCGATCCGGAGCAACTGGCCGAACACCGGCATCCTTATCCGGGCCGACGGGCATTACTGCAGCCCGCAGGTCATCGACTGGTGCCGCGCCAACGATGTCGACTTCATCCTCGGCGTGGCGCCCACCACGACCCTGCGCAAGCATGTCGCGGACCTGGAAACCAGCACGATGGCGCGCTTTGAAGTGTCATCGAAGACGAACAAGGTCCGCCGCTTCAAGGAGTTTTTTGACGGCGCCGCCAGTTGGAGCCGCGTCGAGCGCATCATCGCCCGCGTCGAGGTCGGCGCCCAAGGTGCCGATACCCGCTTCATCGTCACCAACCTTGCAAGTGGCAAGGCCAAGGCGCTCTACGAGGATGTCTACTGCCGGCGCGGCGCTGCCGAGAACCACATCAAGTCGTGGAAGACGCATCTCGCCGCCGACCGCACCTCCTGCACAAGAGCGACGGCCAACCAGTTCCGGCTGTTCCTGCATGCCGGCGCCTACTGGCTGATGTGGGGCCTGCGCGCCGCGATGCCGAAACGCTCGAGCTTTGCCGTCGCCCAATTCGACACGCTGCGATTGCGCCTCATCAAGATCGCCGCCCGCGTGGTCGAGATGAAAACCCAGATCCGTCTGCACCTGCCGACATCCTGCCCCGACCAGTGTATTCTGCGCATCGTCCTCAGCCGCATCCCGCAACTCGCGACATAAACGATGGGGCGCAGACGTCCCGAAACAAACCCGCCGACCTCAACCCGCAAACCCCCGCCTTCCATCACGACGGATCATCGCCGGCGCCCGACGAGGCTTGTCAAAATGCACTCCGAGGGCGGCCAGATCGCCATGCAGGCCGCCGAAAGCCGATCGCCGTGCATCAAGCGGGCTAGGTGATTGCAGCCAGATAATAAATCTTCGCTCCGTGGAATAACTCTCGTGTGTCGCGCACTGAATCGCATTCCGACTAGATCATCCAGTTAGACCACTGGAGCGATTTCATGTCCGCTGGACGCAAAGTCATCATCACGTGCGCGGTTACGGGTGCGGCGCACACGCCAACAATGTCACCATATCTACCGATCACTCCGCAGCAGGTCGCCGAGGAGGCGATAGGTGCGGCGGAGGCGGGCGCAGCCATCGTCCATTTCCACGCCCGCAATCCGGAGGATGGCCGTCCGACACCGGATCCGGACGTATACGCGCCCGCAATCGACCGAGTGCGCCGCGAGTCCAACGTGATCGTCAACATCACGACGAGTGGTGGGCCAAAGGCGACCGTCGAAGACAGGATCGCGGCCGCCCTGCGATTCAAGCCGGAGATGGCCTCGCTGAATATGGGATCGATTTCTCCCTACGGACGGCAAAGGATTCTCGAGAAGTTCGAGCATTGGCAGCACGCTTGGGAGCAGGAACTGTTCGTCGCAGCGCCGTCCCGGGTCTATCCGAATACCGAAGACATCATCACACGGACAATCAAGGAAGTCGGTTCTGGCGGCACACGCTTCGAATGCGAATGCTACGACGTGGGGCATTTGTACAACGTCGCCTACTTCGCAGATATCGGCCTGCTGACGCCGCCCTTCATCATCCAAACAGTATTCGGGTTCAGCGGCGGGATCGGCCTCGATGCGGACAACATGACTCACATGCGCAACGTCGCCGACCGGCTGTTCGGCTCTGATTATCACTGGTCTGTCCTTGCGCCGGGAAAACATCAGTTCCGGCTGTGTACCATGGGGGCAACTATGGGCTCGAACGTGCGGGTGGGGATGGAAGACAACCTCTACCTTGAGAAAGGCAGGCTCGCCAGGTCCAATGCGGAGCAGGTGGCGCGAATGCGGTCCATCCTGACCCTTTTGTCCTTCGACGTCGCAACACCGGACGAGGCCCGGGAGATGCTGGGGCTCAAAGGGCAGGGCCGTGCCGATGGTTGAGACGCGAAAGGTGGTGGGGCGCGTGACGGTCAGGAGCGCAGTTGAAATCCCCGAGGCATCAGACACGGCCAAGAGTCCCACCCGATTCCTATCAGCCTCCGGCCACCCCTTCCTCCTCTTTATTGATCGGGTCAACGGCAACCCCGCCAGGGACCGATCAATCTTTCCCTTCAGATCCGCACGGCGGTGGCTGTGAAGCTTTGGTCGACGCACTCGGAGCGTCTGCCGAGCGATAGCCATGGCTGGCCTTGCCACGGCAATCGATGCTGAGCAGTAATGTGAGGGTAGGCGGGTAATGAGCGAGAAAGCGACTTTCAATCCCATCCGGACTGTACCAGGGCCTTGGAGCGACGAGGAAATCAGGTGTATGCCGACCCGAGGGTTTCAGAAGACGCTTGGGATTATGCTCGACGAGATCTCCCCGGAACGCATCACCGCGCATATCGACATCGAAAACCGACACATCAATTCCGTCGGCGCGGTGCACGGCGGGATACTTATGTCACTTGCGGACAGCCTTGGCGCAATGGGAGCGCTGCAAAATCTCGGAGCGACGCAGAGAACGGCGACGCTCGAATCCAAGACGAATTTTGTACGCCCCTGCGCTGGGGCGAGAGTTATCGCTGAATGCCGACCGCTTCACTTGGGCCGGCAGACATCGGTATGGCAAACGGTTGTGCGGGATGAAAACGGGAAGATCTGCGCATATGTCTGGCAGACGCAGATCCACATCGATGCCAAGGCCTGACCACTTCAGACCAGGTTCACGATTGGCGTCAAGACCTCAAGGCCTAACTCATGCATGCCGTTCCTCTGCCGCAGGCAGCAGGAGTTGGATCGGCAAACAGGAGCATGGGCGGCCTGGGTCACCAGCTGGTTTAAGGCACAGCTAGCGATCGGGACTGCGTGGACTAACGGGACGCCAAGCGGCAGCATGGGGGGCATCGCGATGGCCCCGCCAATTCGCCAGCGCGATCTCTGCCTGACGCAGGTTCCCGACCTCCGGCTTCTCTCTCCATGCCGTTCTGTTTCCCACCTACGGATCTGTGCTGCTCTTGCTGGGGCCACCCCTCATGGCAATTCCGAAGCACCTATATTTCACTTTATGCCATTGGGCCCCCGGGACCAGGTGCAGGCCACCTGACCAAAGCTATCGCCTAGTCTCCTGGAATCATTGGCTACGCGACAAGCCAAGTGACGCCGACGAGATCAGCAAATGCGAGCTTTCATCCTTGATGGGCGGCGTCCTGCAGTTCGGCGCGAGCGACATCCGGGCTATTGGATTGCCAAGAACAGGTAGGCAAGGCCCAGTATTAGCGTACTATCGTTACACGCTAGATAAGCATATCTCCAACAAAGGAGCAGAAAAGTACTGTAGCCTTCGCCGCTTGATGCTTGATACAGATACCGCCGCCGGTGAACTGTGGGGTTCGGAGAGCGGCCAGATGACGGGCGGCCAGCGAATAGACGACGGGGTTCTCTGATCCTAGAGAGTGAGGTGCTGGAAGAAGAATGCGTTTGTCGGGGATGTACTCATTGAAGCTCGCCCTTTCGAGCGACAGTCTTCTGGCGAATATCGTTCGCCTGATCGACGTACACCCTGACGGCATGCGAATGCGTATTTCTTTTGGGTGCATCCAAATCCGGGCTGCCAAGCGAGTTCCGTCCTTGAGCGGAATCCATTGTTCTCGATGACGGTGAACGTGTGTCTATTAGCTTCCTGCGCATGCGTCGGCACAGGCTGTGCCGACAGGCTTTCCGTAGCAGCCCGCGGAGACATGCCTATAATTGGCGTTGCTCACAACATAGCTCGTTGTCCCAATCCTTTGTTCACCGCACGTTTAAGTTGATTCTAATTCAGCTCTCTGGTCACTAGGTCGACCCATAGCGCAATGCCGAGGGGCAAAGCGCGGTCGTTGAAATCATATTCGGGATGATGAAGGGCGGCGGTCATGCCGTTTCCCATAAAGATGATGGCGCCGGGGCGGGCCTTCAGCATGTAGGAGAAATCTTCCGCGGCCATTATGGGCGCCATGTCGCGCTGCACCGCGGTATCTCCAGCAAAGCGTGCCGCGGCGTCGCCAAGAATGCGGGCCTGGATAGGATGATTTACCGTCGGCGGGTAACCACGGCGGTAGTCGAGTTCGGCCTCTGCGCCAAACGCCTTGGCGACGGAGGTGGCCAAGGCGCCGACGTGGCTTTCGACTTTGTCGCGGCTGGTGTCTGACAAGGTCCGGACAGTGCCCTTCAGAACGACTTCAGACGGGATGACGTTATAGGCGTCGCCAGCGTGGATGGATGTGACCGAGAGCACTACCGGGTCAAGAGGGTCGACGCTCCGTGAGACTATACTCTGCAGTGCGCTGACTACGTGGTTTGCTACTAGGATTGGATCGATGGTTTCGTGCGGCTGGGCCGCGTGTCCGCCTTTGCCGAGAATCTTGATGTCGAAGCGGTCGGATGCGGCGAGCATTACACCGCCCGACAGGGCGAAAGTCCCGACCTTCATACCTGGCATGTTGTGAAGAGCGTAGACTTCCTCGATGCCGAAACGCTCGAAAAGGCCGTCCTCGGCCATCATCTTGGCACCGCCGCCCCCCTCCTCCGCAGGCTGGAAGATCGCGACCATTGTACCGGAAAAGGCGCGCGTCGCGGCGAGATGCTTTACGGCGCCAAGCAGGATGGCCATATGCCCGTCATGCCCACAAGCGTGCATGCGTCCGCGAGTCGCCGAGGCGTAAGGCAGATTGGTCGCCTCAATGATGGGCAGAGCGTCCATGTCGGCACGGATGCCGATGGTGCGACTGGCCGGTGCAGATCCACCCCGGATGACCGCAACGACTCCGCTTCGACCGATGCCGGGCGCGACCTCGTCGCACCCAAAGCTTCGGAGGAGGTCGGCGACGCGTGCGGCCGTGCGGTCGACGTCAAACAGAAGCTCAGGGTAGCGATGAAAGTCGCGACGCCAAGCAGTCGCTGCTGCTATGAGGTCCTGGTTCGGCGTCATCCCGGCGAAGCGAGCCTGTGAGGGCAGAGGTAGCGGGCCTTGCATATCAGAGTCACCCAACGTTGATTGTGTCGGCTCAGGATGGAGACAGGCGGGCGTCATCGGATCTCACTCTCAAAAATCCGGAACGTCTCTGTGAGAAGCTCCATGTAGAGGTCGATTTCCGGCTCCGTTATGATGAGCGGTGGAGCTGCCATGAACCACTCTCCGAATTTTCCGCCCGCAGCGCGGCGAGAATAAATATGGAGGCCAAGATCGCGGGCGATTTCCGAGACGCGGTAAGACGCCTGCCTAGCGGCGGGGAAAATAGCCTTGGTGGCTTTGTCCTCGACGATCTCTACTGCGTTCAAAAGCCCTATGCCGCGCACGTCGCCAATAGTTGTGCTTCTGTCCTTCAATGCGTTTAGCTTTTGACGAAGGATGACGCCCATGCGCTGGGCATTTCCCATCAGATTCTGGTTCACCAACTCACTGAGAACCGCAACTCCGATCGCCGAGGAAAGGGGATTGCCGGAATAGGTGTGGCCATGCAAGAAGCCACCAGACTCGACGACCTTGTCAACGATCCTGTTGGGCGCAATCATAGCGCCAAGCGGCGTGTATCCGGCGCTCAAGCCCTTCGCGCAAGCGACAAGATCGGGCAGCGCGTCGGGCCAGTGATGAGCGGCCAAAAAAGTTCCGGTCCGGCCCGCGCCACACATGACCTCGTCGAAGATCAACAGAACGCCGTAGCGGTCGCAAATCTTCCGAACCTTGGAATAGTAACTGTTCGGCGCGACCAATGCGCCGGTGGCGACGCCGCCGACCGGTTCCATGATGAAAGCGAGTACCGTGTCCTCACCTTCCGCGAGAATCTGTCTTTCGAGCTCGTCCGCGCAGTGGTCAGCATATGAGTGGAGGTCGTAGCCCTCAGGGAGGCGATAGCTCAATGGTGCCGGAATCTTCGGCATTACCCGCATAATCGGGCCGAACATCTGGTCCCGATCCGGATCTCCGGTGACCGCGGCGGCGCCGAGCGTCGAACCATGATAGCCTGGTATACGCGCAAGGATCTTCGAGCGCTTCGGTTGACCCGTGACCACGGCGTATTGACGCGCAAGTTTGAGGGTAGATTCGATGGCCTCCGAACCGCCGGAGACAAGAAAAGTCTGATCAAATCCTGGGCCTGCAAGCTCCGAGATCATCCTGCACAGCGTTTCGGTCGCCTCGCTGGTGAACGCCGTGCGGACGACATAGCTAAAGCGCTTGGCCTGTTCGATCATGGCGTCGCATACGCGCTCGTTGCCATGGCCGATATTGGCGGCGACCGCGCCGGACGACCCGTCGAGATAGCGCTTGCCGTCGGTATCCCAGAAGAAGATGCCTTTGGCATGCGAGATCATGGGCGTTTTGGTGACGCCGCGCCCAGCGTAGAAGGCCCCGCCGGAAGACTCTTTTTGAACGGGTTTAGGCTGCGTGCTCTGTGTGGACATCTTGCTGCTTATTCCTGAGCTGTTAATTGGTTTCGGAAAGCGGAGGGCGGCCTCTTTCAGCGGCGTCGCATCTATGCGCGACGCTCACGCCACGGCGCATGGTTTAAGTGCGTCGCGGACGGAAAGAGATTCCAGTTCGAGGAGAGCTTCCTTCAAATGCACGGCATTCGCCTCCCCGATAATGGGGCTTGTCAGAGTGAGGAACTTGGCTTCCACCTCTGCCGGCCCAAAAGCCGGCCCGCCGGGCGCGCCGGTCGGAATCTCGGCCTCGGCGGAAACGGTTTTGCCATTCTCAAGAGTGACGCTGACGCGGGCAGGCAGGAGCTTTTTTGCGTAGAACTTCTCATCGGCGCCGGCGAGCGTTGAAAGACTTATTAGCGACGTAGTCTCGTGGAGGCTTTTGTCCGCCAAGTCGTCTTCGCGCAGACCTATCGTGGACGACTTGTCGTGCAGTTCGAGGGCGAGCGCATAGGGGATATGGAACGCTGCCTCGACCGTCGATTGTGGCCATGGGCCGTTGAAGTCGCGGACGAACTCGCTCACCGTCTCAACGTGAATGCTCTTGATGTCGGCGCGGCCAAAACGGTGGCGGCTCAGCAACGCGCGCACGCAATCAACTGCCGTGTGGATCCAGCGGCAGACGCCATACGGCTTGAAGCCGGTCTCGAGGATGAAGTAGCGTTCGCCCCACCGGTCGAGCATATTCTGAGGTTCAAAGCGGTCGGACCCGGCCATGACCCAGAACCCATCATCGCCGTCAAAGATGGTGCGATTGCCGTGGAAGCCGACACGAACAAGGTCCACCGCGGTGATGGCGCCCTTGTTCGCCCATCCATAGTTGTTCTTCAAAAGGCTCATCGGCCGCGAGTGAAACTTGCGCAGAAAGGGGAGTGGGGCATGCATTGGGGTCAACCCGTAGGCATCCGCGATCTGCGCGGCGGTAAATCGGTACAACAGGCTTGCCGCTGTGCAGGCGCCGAAGATCTGCCAGGTGGCGTAGCCCTTGACTTGGCAGTCGCGTTCCTCGCTGGGGCGCATGGCGGTGCCAAGGCGCAGAGACATTTCGTAGCCGCCCACAATCGCTGCAATCACCTCCTTGCCGGAACTGTCGACCTCTTCGGCTACGGCGAGGGCGGCCGGGATAATCGACGCGCCGGGATGTCCGAAAAGGATGTAGGAGTCATCGAGGCTCAACATGCTGGCGCTATGTGCGTTGGCATGGGCCGCATTGGCGGGATGGAAGCGCAGCGACGTGCCGAAAACGGTGCTGGCCCCACCCGAATCTATCCGCCCGAGGCAAGGCGTCATCTGCTTGGCCCCACGCGACGCGCTTCCCGCAATCATGCAGCCTACATGATCGAGCACGAGAAGCTTCGCCTTGTGACGTATGTGTGGCGGCAGCTCGTGATATGTGAGGCTGGCGACCTTATTGGCGACGTCTTGTGTCAGCGACATGTTTTCAAACCTAGTCAAGAATGCAAAGCAAAATGTGGGGCTCGACGTGTGGGCCGCAGGCCCCGCTCATTTGGAGGGTGGTTAATTCTGGATCCAGTCGTTCCAGCGGTCGATAAGCATTGCCTTGTTTGCGTTGATCCACTCGGCGTCCGGAACCACCATTTTTGAACTGATCTGCTCGGCGGTTGGAAGTTTGGCCCGCGCTTCCGCAGTCATGTACTGGAGCGCCTCCGTACTAGGCGGCATACAGGCAAGGGCTTCGCAAATCTTCCCCTGCACTTCGGGCGAGTCCAGGAAGAATTTCATCAGTTCAAGCGCTTCTGCCTTGTGGGGCGCGCCCTTCACAATGGCGTAGCGATCGCCCACCAGAAGCGCTCCATCGTATGACCATTCGATGGGCTGACCTTCGTTCTTGAGCGCCGTGGTGCGGGTCATCCACATGAAGCCGGCATCATATTCCCCGTTGCGGAAGCCCTGTGTCGTCTGGTCGCCGGTCGTCCACCACAGCCCCACATGCGGCCGCAATTCGTCGAGCTTCTTAAATGCGCGATCGACATCCATCGGATAGAGCTCGTGGATGGGCACGCCGTCGGCCAAAAGCGCCGCAGTCAATTGCCGCCAGGCGTCCGGCTGCGCTGGCATGGCACGCATACCGGGAAAGGCCTCGGTGTCCCAGAATTCCGCCCAAGTTTTCGGACCGCCGTTGGGAAAATGCTCCTTGTTGTAGGTCATCAGCGTCGCACCTCGTCCCCAGAGGACGCCTGATGCCTTGCAGGAGCCAGGCAGTAGATCTGCTCGGCCCTTGAACTGCGCGCAGAAGTCGTCAATGTTCTCCGCTCGCTCGGCATGGGACGGCGCCTCGGCGTCCATTTCGCCGTCAACGAAGATATCCAGTGTGACGTTGCCGGTTTCGAGCATCGCCTGCACCTTGGCACGCAGTTCGGCAGAATTAGCGGTCGGGACTACGACAACCTTAATGCCGGTGGCCTCTTCGAATGGATTCAACCAATATTCGCGGATGACCTTGTCGTAGGCACCCCCAAAGCCTGCTAAAACGACTTGGCGGTCCTGCGCCATCGCGAGCGGCACGCAAGCGACCAGCGAGAACGCCGCGAGTCCATAAAGTCCAACCACGAGTTTGGTCTTCATTTTTCTACCCCGAGGGCTTTTTGACCATCGATACAAGAGCGGAATCGAGATCACGTTACACTCTCACGTTTCATTGAATCTGATCACTTGGTACCCGGCGAGTGCGGCTCATCGTTGCGGCTCAACAACTGCAGTGTAAGAATTTTTGGGCTTCTTTAGAATTTCCCATCAGTTATGAGCGCGGCGGCTTCGTTATTCCAATTATGAGCCGTCTGACCCCAGACACGGCAGAGGTGACAACGATCGCGCAAGCACCAGGTTTTGCCGTCGCAGCGCCGGCGAGGGGCCCGGCAACCGCTTTCATGTCACTTGAAGGGCAGGCTGGGCAGGAAGATGATCAGGGATTTGCTCTGTTCAGGAATAGGCGTATCGTGCCCATCAGCAGGATTGAGATAGCAACGATGACCGTGGAGACGACTGCGATGACCGGGGTGAGATTGAAGTCGATGTCCTCGAACAGCTTCCTGGTTATCGTCTTACCCCCAATGCCGGAGATGAAAAAGGCGATGGTTGCCTCATCGAACGAGGAGACGAAGGCGAAAACCGCGCCGGTGATCACGCCAGGGGTGATTTGCGGCAGGACGATCTCGAAGAAGGCGCGGCCGCGCCCGGCCCCGCAATTAAGGGCAGCCATTTCGAGAATGGGATCGAAACGCTGCAGCGACGCCGAGACGGCAATTACTACATAAGGAACGGTCAGCATGGTGTGGGCTAACAGAAATCCGAAGAAATTTCCCGTCAGCTGAAGCGGCGCGAAGAAAAGATAAAGTGCGATTGCTATGATGATATGGGGAACGATCAGGGGGCTGAGCGCCAAACCGAGAACAAGCGATTTCCCCGGCAGATCGCCTCTGACCAAGCCGACCGCGGCAAGGGTTCCGACGAGCGTCGCTGAAATGGTGGTGAAGAAGGCGATGCGCAGACTGAAAAGCGTCGCCGCGATCCAGTCTGGGTCGCTGAAGAACTGGCCGTACCAATGCAGCGTCAGTCCCGAGGGCGGAAACTCGATGTAGGGGGCACTGCCGAACGAGATCGGTATGACGATCAGCGTGGGCAGGACCAGGAAGAACAGGATTAGCCCAATAACAGCGCCTGCGGCGAGTTTGCCGAGCACGAGGGGACGAAACTGGCGCGTCTGGCTCCAGGCGATCATCTCAGACATTGGCAAATCCTCTAGAGGTGGCCAAGGCCCTGCGGAACATGAAGGTGAGCACCAAGGTAACCACAAGAAGTACCGTAGCCAGTGCGCCAGCAAACGACCAGTTGAGCAAGACCGTCGTCTGCTGTCCGATCAATGTCGCCATCATCAGGGTCTGAGGGCCGCCTACGAGGGCCGGCGTGATGTAGAAACCGAGTGCAAGGATGAAGGTCATCAGCGTGCCGGCAAAGACGCCGGGCAGACTGAGCGGCAAGGTCACCTTGAAGAAGGTAGCGAAGACGCCGGCGCCGAGGTTTGCGGCGGCCTGGGTCAGTTCCTTTGGAATGGTCCGTAGGGCGCCATAGATCGGCAGGATCATGAATGGCAGCATCACATGTGTCATGGCGACGATCACCGCGCCTACGGTATAGATCATCTTGAGCGGTTCTTCGATGATGCCGGTTCCAATAAGGATATCGTTGAGGACGCCCCTGCGCTGCAACAGAATGATCCAGGCATAGGAGCGCACAAGAACCGACGTCCACAACGGGATCAGGACGCAGGCTCCAATCCAGAGGCTGAGCTTGCCGCCCGCGCGCGCCATGGCGAAGGCAACCGGATATCCAAGGACGAACGCGCCGACCGTCGTCGCAAATGCGATCCAGAGCGTACGCAGCAGAACCTTCAGATAAAGTGGTTCGATGAACATGCGGACATAGTTGTCGAAGGTGAAGCCAGGGTCGAACAGGCTACCGACCAGCATGCGGCCAACCGGGTATAGAAAGCTAAAGAATAAAAGCAGAAGGAGGGGCAGCAGCAGCAAAGCCGTCAAGAGCGGGGGATATCTGCCGCCGGTTCCGGTGACCACGAAGAGCCGCCCAAAACGTGACGCGGGGGCGGGACTGACGGGAGACACGTCCAGACTGTTCATTGAACGCCGTCCTTGCCTGAAAACAGGTGAATAGAATCGGCTTGGAACAGGATGTCGACCGCATCGCCCCGCGCGAATGCCGACAGGTCTCGGCTTGCCGATGTCTGGATATGCAGTGGAGGGCCGTTGCGTCCATCGATGTTAACCAGAAGAATCTGGTGTGTGCCGAGATAGATCGATGTGTCGACGGTTCCGGCGATGGCGTGAGGACCGCCGGACCCGCGTGCGGCAAGGGAGATGTTCTCTGGCCTGATCGCAGCCTGCAGCGACAGTCCGGGAGAAAGCTCAACGGCGCGTCCGTTGACCGAACGCGTCACGCTGAGCGTCGAGGCGTCGGCGACCCTGATCTGGTGGCCGGCCTTCTCGGATCCCAGATATTCGACCGACAGGAAGTTCATCTTGCCGATGAAATCCGCGACGAATGGGGAGGCGGGCTCACTGTAGAGATCGGCCGGACTACCGATCTGGACAATGTGACCATCGTTCATGACCGCAATGCGGTCCGACATGGTCAAGGCTTCTTCCTGATCGTGGGTCACATATATGACCGTAACGCCAAGACGCTGCTGAAGAGTCTTGATCTCGATCTGCAGCTGTTCGCGCAGTTTCTTGTCGAGCGCGCCGAGCGGCTCGTCCATCAGGAGCACGGGGGGCTCAAAGACCAGCGCCCGCGCGAGGGCAACACGCTGCTGCTGCCCCCCGGACAATTGGGTGGGCATCCGGTCGCCATAGGCATCGAGCTGGACCATGGCGAGGGCATCGCCGACCCGGCGCGCGATCTGCGCGCGATCGATCTTACGCATGCGCAGGGGGAATGCGACGTTGTCGTGCACCGACATGTGGGGGAAGAGGGCATATTTCTGAAAGACCATGCCTACATTGCGCTTGTTGGGCGCGACGTAGGTCAGGTCCCTCGCACCGATTTCAATGAGCCCCGCTGTCGGCAGATCAAAGCCCGCGATCATCATCAAGAGGGTCGTTTTGCCGGAACCCGAGGGCCCGAGGAGCGAGAGAAACTCTCCCGCTTCCACATCGACCGACACATCCTCGACCGCGGTGACAGATCCGTAGCGTTTCAGGATTTCACGGACCGTGACCCTTTCACCTTTCATTACGTTCCCCATTTATGTTCAGTTGAATCAGACCTGTGTCATCACAGTTCGCCTTGATCCCGATCCGAATGGTCTTCCATTTTATCATGCTAGACATCGGGACGCTCAGCACAAAGCCCACACACATTATGATAATGCCATATTGATTATGGCTGGAGGATCTTTGCTCCACTACGGTGCATCAATGATCATGCTGGCGACAGAGTAGCGCAAAAGTGTGAATTGCGGAGTTGAGCGCCTCAACGGGGTGTGATCGCCTTCGCCGGTCGCCACCTATCACAAGCGGGTCGAAATCAACGGGTGCGAGCCGCAACGCCATGCACCTCTTAGATTGTAGCCTTTTCCCAACTGTCGTCTTACTGAGCTTGGACTGCCCGGTCAGGCGGATCCACGCAGCTGTCGTTCCGGTCACCAACTCAGCGGGCCAAGCACGCATCCCTGATGGCGCGGATAGCCTGCAGCGCCTCGATTCCACCAATCTCGGGTCCCGGCAAAGACGACAGTTTCACCGCCGCAAAATCGGTTTGCGGGTCGATGTAGATGAGCTGTCCGCCATTCCCGCTGCATATATAGGCCCGTTGCTCGGGATCCTCGATCCAGAATGAGTTGTGGTAGGCGCCTTTCGGCAAATATTCTCTAGCGCCCTGAAACATTCGGAATAGATCGCGACTAGCACTTCGCGTCTCCTCGACCCATTCCGACGGGACGATTTGCTTTCCATTCAGCTTTCCGCCGCGCAGGTGCAGTAGCGCGAAGCGAGCATAATCACGAAGAGTCGCATTGAAGCCGCCGTCGGTGCAGGGAAAGCCGCCACGGTCGACGGTGACATAGGCATCTTGCTCCGCTCCCATCGGCGCCCAAAGTTCGGAACTGACGAGCTCCGGGAACCGCTTTCCGCTCGCACGCTGCACGATGAAACCCAACACGTTGTTCTCGGGCGAACGGTAATTGAACCGTTCGCCATGCGGGCTCTCCTGCTCGGTCAGCCTCAGGAGGAGCTGCCATGTGGTCTGTGGGTAATCGTGGTATTCAACCGGCCTCCATCCTGCAGCCTGCATGAGCATGTGTTGATGAGTATAAGCCTTCGTGTAGGGTCCGGTGATCACCACACCGGTCGTCATGTCCAGCACCTGCTGCACCGTGGCGCCGCGATAGGCTGTCGCTTCCAACTCCGGCAGATACCGTGTCACCCGGCTCTCCGTGTCGATGAGCCCCCTGTGGACAAGTATGCCGCATACGGTAGCCGTAATCGACTTCGATACCGACATGGCGAGGTGCTGGCAGTGCGGCCTTAGTCCGTTCATATATCTTTCAGCTATGACCTCGCCGCGGGACAGGATGAGGAATCCGTCGGTAAGGCTCTTGTCCAAAAATTCGCGAATGGTGGAACGCCGTCTGCCAACCTCAAACTCGATGCCATCGATGTCCTTGATCCGCTCCTGCAACGGCAAGACAGGTCCCCGGCCACGCCAGATCGACGCGGTCGGCATAAACTCACGAACACGCTGAAACGTCCAGCGGTTGTAGGGCGCAAGATCCCACTCAGTTGGTGGAATGATCGGCGCGCCGGGACCCATCGGATCGGGCTGCCAGTCGGGGCTGGTATCGTTCACGCTTTCCTCCTCCAATCCCATTCCGGATCATGCCGGCAATTCTGGCCACCCTCGCCGTTTTCGCGACCGGCGCAGAGGCGCGCCTTCCCGTTCACGCCGGATGTGCTGACGAGATTGAGTGGACTAACTTACTCGGAATCACCGTCAGCGCATGAGCAACCAGAGTTACGGACGTTTATGATCGAGATAGGTGGTGCGCGGTTTACCTGACGAGGCACAGATGATCCCGCAACGAGACATT
This sequence comes from Mesorhizobium cantuariense, assembly GCF_042647205.1. NCBI lineage: Bacteria > Pseudomonadati > Pseudomonadota > Alphaproteobacteria > Hyphomicrobiales > Phyllobacteriaceae > Mesorhizobium > Mesorhizobium cantuariense. The sequence continues at coordinate 335,028 of NZ_JBHRVD010000001.1, forward strand.
TCGTAAAATCACAGACGTTCGGTTTCCGTTGCAACTTCCAGCCCGCAGCCTCAAACCTCAAACTGCGATTATAGCAGGCTCAACTGCCGATTAGTGGTCGCCAAAATTACAAACTAACGACCGGAGCAACTCGTGAATTTTTTACTCCAGCCGTCCGCGGTGATTCGAGAACAGAGTGCAATTTTGTCTAGCCGCTAATCCACGCAGTCCAGCGCTCGATAAGCTTTTGGCTGTTTTCCGCCAGCCAAGCCGCATCCGACTTCACGAGTTTGGACCAATTCTCTGGTGCGGTCGGCAGATTCGACGCCACATCGGCATCCAGGAAATCGTCGGCATGCTTGTTAGGTATCGCGTAGTTCAGCCGCTTGGCGAATTCCGCGGCTGCTTTTGGGCGCGCGTAGATATAGTTGAGCAGTGCCATAGCGGCAATCTTATGCGGCGCGCCCTTTGTGATACCAAGCGCATCTGCGTCGAGCATGGCACCGTTCCACACGAAGGAAATCGGGAATCCTTCTTTGCGAAGCGTTGCGACACGTCCATTCCAGACCATTGTTGCAACCACTTCTCGGGTCCGCAGCAATTGCTGAGCTTGGTCACCGCTGGTCCACCATACGGCGATGTTCGGCCTGAGTTCGTCGAGCTTCCTGAACGCGCGGTCGACGTCCAGTGGGTAGACATCCTTTGGGTCGGCGCCGTCCGCAAGCAATGCGGCGCTCAGCACGTACCAAGGGCTGCCGAAATTGGGGAGGGCCCGTGGACCCGGAAACGCCTTTACGTCCCAGAAATCGGGCCAGTTCTTCATGCCTCCGTTCGGAAACTCGCTTTCATCGTAGGCGATGCCGTTGCCCGTCGCGGCCCAGAGAACCGCCTTCCCTAAGCACGACCCGTCGACTCCCTCGGACTCAACATTGGGCAACTCCGAACAATCGCCCAGATCCTCGACATAGTTCGCGAACGCCGGCGACCGCACAGTGTCGTAGGTCGTGGCGAAGACGTCCCATTCCATGTTATTCGCTTCGCTCATGGCGCGCACCTTTGTTTGGACCTCAGAATAGCCGCCGGTGCTGACAAGGACTGTCTCGATCCCGGTCTCCTTGGTGAAGGGGTCGTAGAACAATTCCTTGAGCGCGTCGTAATAGACCCCGGTGCCGGCAGTCAGGACCACCTTCATCTGTCCCGCCGACTTGGCCGCGGCAACTAGGTCGTCAGTGGAGGCGCCCGCGGCGTGCGAAGGCCAGAGGCCAGGGGTCGCCGAAATGAACGCTAACCCCGCGGCGCTTTTCATAAATCGGCGTCTGTTAGGCATGAGAAAGCTCCCCTTTTGACATGGATTATTAGCGTTGAACTTCAACCTTACGACGCCTGTTGGTTAGACCAGATTTGTTATGCTCGGACCTTATTTTGTTATGATGTCGCTACCGGCAGGCTGGGTGAACCAACCATCGTCGAAACGGGCAAGGGTATTCGCATCCAGGACGCGCATGGCAACCAACTGATCGGCGGGTTCGCCGGCCTTTGTTGCCTGAATGTCCGCTACAGCCGTGCCGAAGTCGCTGAAGCGATGTCCGCTAGGCTTATCGTCTTGCTTATTACCATTCTTACGCTGCCCAGACGACGGACGAACTCGCGATCCTCTCCGATCGCCTCCCAGGCTAAGCTCGTCTGATATTATAACAACCTCCGCGGCAAGCCGAACAAGATCATCTCGGGTGAGTTGGGTGTCACGGTTGCTCTGTCGTATCTGGTTCAATGACGGGCATGAGCTTTTATTGCGACAATATGGACGCCCGCTTTCGCAGGTCGTCCACACCGGTGTTCCGCATCATTACTGGGGCGCAAACCCTGGGGAGACCGAAGGCGAATTTTCCGCGGGACGAGCCGTCGAACTCGATCAACTGGATACCTCGAACTACCCGCATTTAGGGACCGGTACGGTGGCAAAGCGGCGGCGAACGGCGCGACTGCGAACATCACCTCTTACGTGGCGGCACGTCCGCTGGTGCGGGGAGGTCATGGCGCGCTGATTGTTCCTTTTCGCCAAGACTCGGAAATGGTGTGATCGACCAATCGACCAAGTCGACGGCACGCTGAAGTATCGCCTCGGTCCGAGCTGGGTTGGGTGAAGCGGCGATGACACATCCGATGGTATCTCGGTAATCTCCTTTCCTGACGATTGGGGTGTTGGGTTCAACAAACAATTCGACCTCGGCGACGCCTGGTACAGCAGCCGCCCGACTGTCGCCGCTGATCCAATCGAGGATGCCATCGCGATCAGGAAGTAGGTTCCGCATGGCAGCAGCGTGGGAATGCCGTCTGCGCAAATCGCAGCTGTCGCCGATGACAAGCTTGAGATGTTCGGTGACGAGATCGACGCCGTAAGCCAGCTGAACCAGTTTAGGATTGGTCCCACCCGCAAGACGCGGATTGACTTCGATGACGACTGGGCCACGTTCCGTCCATCGGAGTTCAACGGTTGTTGGCCCCCAGCCAAGGCCGAGAGCTTGCAAGCAGCTCAGCGAAACATCGGCGATACGTTTATACTCGTCATCAGTCAGCGGGGCCGGATGGGTGCACCCACGGAAGATGAAATGCGGTGGTCGGTCGAAGTCAGCGGTGCAAATCCCAATGACCTCATTTCCTATTATATCGGTGCTATAGAATGGGCCTTGCGCGAATTCTTCGACCAGTATCCTCGGCGAAGACCGCCATATGTGCTTCCCGCCCAACAGATAGGTCCTATGTTCGGCTAATTCATCGATGTTGCCGCACAATCGGACACCGCTGCTGCCGGTGCCCACGGCTGGCTTAAGAACTACCGGCAGGCCGATTTCCACGGCAGCGCTTTCAACCTCCGTCGCATTCGCTGCCACACGGTAAGCAGGCATTGGCACGCCGGCCTCCGCCAGGAGCTGACGTTGAGCGAATTTGTCGCAGCATCGTTCAACCAACTCCGGGTTGGGTCCCGGCAGATCAAAATACCGGCAGAGCTTGCCAACTGTCGCATAGACCTCCTCCTCGGCGCCCGTAATGCCAGCAATGTCATAGCTCGCGCTTAGCCGGGAACATTCGTGGATCAACGCATCGAGGTTATCCGTATCAACACGGATTGCCTCAATGCCTACCGCCGCAAGATAGTCGTACTGAGCTGGATCAGCTGACAGGGTAATTGGATGAAGACCAAGACGCTGGGCCGCTTGGACGAACAGCAGACCAAGACGCCTATGGCCTTCAACTATGATGAGCGCTCTTCTTGCCATGGGCGTTGCCCTCCGTTGCATTTTGTCCGGCGTCTGGACATAAATCGGCACCAGTCTTTTACGCGTGCCGGACCTCAGACACCGCGGTGATATATCATTGTCAGCAATCTGCGGTCGCAAAGATTCTGTGAAGTTATTTGAAGGATGTGTTGCCATGTGTTGATTTACTGGCGGCCATTATGCTCGCCGTACATTCAAGATGATGGTGGTTGCGCTAGCAGGCTGTTGAAGAAGTGTCGCGCTTGGCTTTGAGGATGGCCTCATCGCCATTGTGATAGGCGAATGCGATCTCGATGGAGCCGTCGTCGAGCAGTTCGGCGGAGCCATCACCTGTGGCTTCGTCCATTTCGTCGAAGCCGGCCCACGTGAAGCAGACCGTCGAGGGGCTGTAGCTCAGATCGAGGCCGGCTTGCAGAGCGCCAAAGGCGATCTCACCACTATTGTCGGCCCTGATGGTGATCGTGGCGGGTCCGCCGCAAGGCGCTTTCGGGCATGGTTGCGCCACTGACGGAGGCAGCGAGCAAGCCGGCGAAGTTCACGCGCTTTGAAGCGGTGGGCAGCGACACGGTGGAAATCGTCATTGGCGATGCCGTGGTGCGCGCCGGCGGCGATGTTGATCCCGATCGCCTGGCGAGGATCATCCGCGCGGTTCGCAAGGCATGATCGCTTCCGGTGTGGTTGTTTACGTGTCGTGCCAGCCGGTCGACTTCCGCAAGGGCGCGGCATCTTTGATGGCGCTGGTCAGGGACGGCGGCCTGGACCCGTTCTCGGGGGCGCTTCACGTATTCCGTTCGAAGCGTGCGGACCGGGTTCGCATCGTGTGGTGGGACGGCAGCGGGGTGTGCCTTTATTCGAAAACGTTGGAAGAGCACAGCTTCTGCTGGTCTGCGATATCGGCCGCGCGCATGCGTCTCGACCACGCCCAGTTGATGGCGCTTCTGGCCGGGCTAGACTGGAAAAAGATCCGTCCGGCCAGGGTCAGGCGGCCGTTATCGACGGGCTGAAACCGGCTGCGGCAAGATGAATCATGGGGCTGTAACGGTTGGGAAAGCGGCTGTTTTTGTGCTCTGCTGCTTGCCATGGTTCTACCGGATCTTGCCCTTCCCGACGACGTTGATGCGCTGAAGGCGATGATCCTTTCCATGGCTCGCGAGCAGGCTGCGAGCGAGGCCCGGATCGCAGTCGCCGAAGCTCGGATCGCAGCATCTGAGACGGAGGTCACCCGGCTGAAAGCCGTCGAGAAAAGCGCCAACGAGCGTATTGCCAACCTCACGTCGATCCTGAAAGTTTTGCAGCGCACGCAACATGGCACGCGTTCCGAGCGGCTACGCCTGGCCATCGACGACGAGCAGGCCTCCTTTGTCTTCGAGGAGGTCGAGACCGGCCTTTCGGCGATCCGGAGCGAACTTGCTCACGCGGCCGGGGAAAAGCCGAAGCGTGCCCCGCGCCCGCGCAAGGGTTTTGCCGCCCACCTCGAACGCATCGAGGACGTTATCGAGCCGGAAATCCCGGCCGACTGCGAGGAGTTGGAAAAGGTTCTGATCGGTGAGGATCGCTCTGAACGGCTGGACGTCGTGCCGCCGAAGTTCCGGGTCATCGTCACGCGCCGTCCCAAATACGCCTTCCGGGGCCGTGACGGCGTGGTCCAGGCTCTGGCGCCGGCGCACATCGTTGAAAGCGGCCTGCCGACGGAGCGGTTGCTCGCCTATATCGCTGTCTCGAAATACGCCGATGGCCTCCCGCTTTACCGGCAGGAGGCGATCTATCTGCGCGACGGTGTCGAGATCAGCCGGTCGCTGATGGCGCAGTGGATGGGACATCTGGGCTTTGAATTGCAGATGCTCGCCGATTATATCCTGGAGCGTGTGAAGGAGGGCGAAAGGGTCTTCGCCGACGAGACGACCTTGCCCACCCTTGCCCCTGGGTCCGGGAAAACCACGAAAGCCTGGTTGTGGGCCTACGCGCGTGATGATCGACCGTTCGGCGGGACCAGCCCACCGATGGTTGCTTATCGCTTTGAAGATAGCAGGGGCGCCGATTGCGTGGCGCGTCACCTCGCTGGATTCGGGGGCATCCTGCAAGTGGATGGCTACTCGGCCTATACTAACCTGGTCAAGGCACGGGCCAAAGCCGGCGGCAATGAAACAATCCGGCTCGCAGGGTGCTGGGCGCATCTGCGGCGCAAGTTTTACGATCTGCACATCAGCGGGATCTCACAGGCCGCGACGGCAACGATCACCGCCATGACCGAATTGTGGAAGGTCGAGGACGAGGTTCGCGGCAAGGATGCTGGGAGCCGCGCCGCGCTGCGTCAGGAAAAGTCCGCGGCCATTGTCGCGAGCCTCTTCGACCTGTGGGAAAAAGAACTGCACAAGGTCTCCGGAAAATCCAAGACTGCCGAGGCGATCCGCTACGCGCTCACCCGGCGGGAGGCGCTGGAACGCTTTCTGATGGACGGTCGTATCGAGATCGACTCCAATATCGTCGAGCGTGCAATCAGGCCCCAGACAATTACGAGAAAAAATAGTCTCTTCGCTGGAAGCGAGGGCGGTGGACGCACCTGGGCCACCGTCGCGACACTTCTGCAAACCTGTAAAATGAATGGCGTCGACCCACTCGCCTGGCTCTCCCAGACCTTGACCCGCATCGCTCAGCGCTGGCCCGCAGCCAAAATCGAAATGCTCATGCCCTGGAACTTCAAACCAGACGCCGTCAGCTAACCGCTTACATTCATGGGAGGTCGGCTTGTGGAGGGCCGATCAATGGATGTGGACTGGCAAGCCGATCTCGAGCACTGGCTTCAACCGTTTTTGGCAGGTCTTTCGCATCCAGCTCGGCGCCGGATGTGTCCGCTGTACATTGCTGGTCTGATCGGGCCGGGCGACCGTAAGAGCGTACAACCGATGGCCGCGCGCACTGGCGAGGTCGGCTACGATCAGCTTCATCATTTCGTCGCGGCAGGGGTTTGGGACAGCGCTCCGCTCGAGGCCGCCCTGCTGAAGGAGGCAGATCGCCTGGTCGGCGATGAGGCGGGTTTTCTCGTCATCGACGACACAGCGTTACCGAAGAAGGGACAACATTCGGTTGGTGTCGCGCCTCAATACGCTTCGTCGCTTGGCAAGACGTCCAATTGCCAGTCACTGGTGTCGGTGACCCTGGCCTCGCGCGAAGTGCCGGTGATGGTGGGCCTTCGGCTCTTCCTGCCCGACACCTGGACGAATGATCCCGAGCGGATGATGCGGGCGCGCGTCCCGAAGGATCGACAGGTGGGCACCTCGAACTACGGCATTTCCGAGACCTGTGGGGCGGCAAAGCGGTTCGGCCCGGGCTGATGGCGGGAAGTGGCTTCGGTTTTGGTCGTTGAGGTTGATGCTGGGTGCCGAGTTTGGCGTCGCGGCGGCGTTTTCCGCCGCTTTTGGCGTCATGCAGGCGCAGTTCGCCCCTGGTGCCAGACGTAGCGCATCAGATTGTAGGCGAGGTTCGTCATGCCGATCTTGGTCCTGGCGCGGGCGATGCCGATCGTGCGGATGAAGAGTTTCATCTGCGCCTTCTGACGGGCGAAGACGTGCTCGACGAAGGCTCGGGTCTTTGAGCGCCGGCCGTTGGCCCGCGACGTCGCTTCGCTCATAGGCCGGCCCTTCGGCTTCTTGTGGTGGATTTCGGAGACATATCCGTTCCGGTCGAGCCACTCCTCGTTCTTCTTCGAGCGATAGGCGGTGTCGGCCCAGACCGTAGACCCGGTATTGGCGCGGTTGAGCACGTTGCGAAGCTGCGCGCCGTCATAGGCGGATGCGCTCGTGACGTTCCAGCCGCGGATGAAGCCGTGCCGGCGGTCGATGGCGGCATGGTTCTTGTAGCCGAAAGCGGGAATGGCGATGTCGCGCTGCTGCGCCTTTCCCTCCTCGGCGACCTTGGCCTTGGAGAACTTCACCGTCCAGCGGGCATCGCGATCCTTCTGGCGCAGCTTGGCCGGCTTCTCCTTCCATGCGTCCGGCACCTTGCCCGCCTTGATGTCGGCCTTCTCGGCGTCGGTGTTGCGCTGCTTCGGCGCCGCCACGATGGTGGCGTCGACGATCTGCCCGCCCATCGCCAGATAGCCGGCCTTGGCGAGGTGCTTGTCGAAGCGGGCAAACAGGTTCTCCACCGCGCAGGCCTGCGTCAGATGCTCGCGAAACAGCCAAATCGTCTTGGCGTCTGGCACTCTGTCGCCGAGCCCCAGTCCGAGGAAGCGCATGAAGGACAGCCGGTCCTGGATCTGGAACTCGGCCTGGTCGTCGGACAGCCCGTAGAGCGCCTGCAGCACCATGATCTTGAACATCATCACCGGGGCGTAGGCAGGACGACCGCCCCTGGCGCCGTCCGAGCGCTTCAGCACCTTGGCCAAAGGCTTGCGGAAAACCTCCCACGGCACAACGGCGTTCAACTTCTCCAGGGGATCGCCGGCTTCGCTTAGCCGAGCATAGCGCTCATCGATATCCCAGAACCCGGCCTGTCCCCGCATCCAATCCCTCCTTCCAAATCGCAACGGCAGTGAATCACAAACCGGTCAAAATGGAGAGGTTTTTCGAGACCTCCAGGTCGCTCTGACAAAGCCGGAGATCGCCATCGAAGAGATCGATCGTGTCATCGCCTCCGGCGCGCGTTTCGGCTGTGTGCTTGCCGACGCGGGCTACGGGTCGAGCAGCTCTTTTCGTCAGGCTTTGAGTGAGCGCGGTCTGCTGTGGGCGGTAGGACTATCGCGGCGCCAAAACGTCTATCCGGCCGATGTTGATCTGATCTTCCCGGTCGCGACCACCGGCAGGCGTCGCCAATATCACATCCCGGACCAGCCGCCGGTCTCTGCCGAGGTGATGCTGTCTGGTGAGAGATGGCACAAGATAAGCTGGCGGCGCGGCACTAAAGGTCGGCTGACTTGTTTGTTTGCGGCTCGCCGTGTCCGCGTTGCGGATGGTCATAAGCACCGCATGCTCGACAATCGCGTGCAGTGCATGCCAGGCGAGGAGGTCTGGCTCGTCGGCGAACGCCGGTCGACTGGCGAGCAAAAATACTATGTGTCGAACTTACCGGCCGATGCGAGCCTCAAGATGCTCGCCGCCACGATCAAGGCCAGGTGGGTCTGTGAGCAGGCACATCAGCAATTGAAGGAGGAACTCGGCCTCGACCACTTCGAAGGCCGATCATGGACTGGATTACATCGACACGCCTTGATGACCATGATCGCCTACGCCTTTCTCCAAGCCCGCCGCCTCAAAGCAGCGGGACGGAAAAAAAAGAGTCGGCGGACCACCGCCACAAACCGAGCATGCCAGCTGTTAGACAAGCCATTCTCGACCTCTTCACGCGGTCGCCACCCCGCAGATGTCCTCACTGTCAGAAGCTGCTCGCACACGCCCTCAAACCTAAACTGCCAAAGTAATGCTTCTGTAATGGGCCTTCGTTCGTCAAGTCCTCTCTGAACGATATCTCGTCGCCAGGATCATGCTTCTGTCCGTGGTCAGCGCGAAGGCCGCCACACTATGCCATCAGATCCAGAGCTGACAGGTCAATCTAGGAAGCGTGGTTTGCCGAAGCATTCACAGCACTACACACGACCTTGCCAAGCCCTCGTCCCGGCGACGGGACCTCAGGAGAGCGCTGCCGTTTCGGCTCGCTCCGAACGCTCTATCTCCTATGCCATCGCTGCGGCCTTACTCCAGCGGAAATCGGTCGCATCCACCCACATGCGATGGAGCACGACGCCCAACTTGCGGGCAAGGGCCACCTTGGCGCGCTTCATGCCCCGGCGTTTCGCCACGTCGAGCGCCCAGTGCTTCAGGCTCGAGAAGCGGATCGCCCGCGTCAGCATGACGTGCGCAGCTTCAAAGAGCGCAGTTCGCACCATGGCGTCGCCGACCTTGCTGACACCACCGTCCCGATCGGTCTCACCGGATTGATATTTTTTGGGCGTAAGCCCGAAGTAGGCTCCGACCGTACTGGATTTTCCAAACCGCATCGGGTCGTCCACCGCCGAGCGATAGGTCAGGGCGACCAAGGCCCCAACGCCAGGTGTGCTCATCAATCTGTGGCAGACCTTATCAGCGCGCGCGATCTTCAGCATCTCGCGATGGAGCTTGCTGAACTCGCACCACAACGCCATCCGCGCCGCCAGCATCGCACCAATCACCGTCTCCAAAGTGACGTGGCCTGCTGTCAGCTCCCGGATGCGCGTCTCAAACTTTCCACGACTGACCTCTCCGACCTTCAGCCCATAGCCGCGCAAGATCCCGCGGATGCTAAGTTCGACGTCGAGAAGCTTGCCTTGCAGAAGCTTGCGTCCAACAAGAAGGGCTCGGCTATCCTTGCAAGTCACCGATTTGGCATGAACCGGACGGTACCATCCCATCCTCAGCAGTTGGGCGATCCCGCGTGCATCTTTCCGGTCGGTCTTCACCGTCATAGCCGAGAGCGCCGCCTTCACGTGCCGCGTCTCGAGCAAAATCGCATCGCGTCCGGCGGCCACAAGCCCGGCATGCAGCCATTGCGACAATGGCCCGGCCTCGAGCCCAATGCGACTAACAGACAATTCCAGTTCGTCGAAATAGCGGACCAGCGCCTCCGGCTCGCTGGCGATCTTGACCTCGCGCATGATCGTTCCGGTCGCGTCAACAATGCACACGCTGCTCTCTTCCAGAGAGACATCGATTCCCGCATAATGTTCCATGGCTGTTCCTCTCATGATGTTTGGAGCCGATCGCTCGGACTCCGTTTCAACACCATCATTCTGAGGGACAGCCACCCAACCTGGCTATGCTCGCGAAGGCCGGCCCATTACGGCATCTAGTCCCTATGATTGCTGGGCCTGAGGGCGGCCCGTCATCCGATATGCAACGGTACGAGGGTTAAGCCGGCTGGGCCGGCACAGAGCCTCATGCATAGGAGACGGGCCACATGGAACATACCCGATTTGTCGGTTTGGATATTCACAAAGAACGGATTTCAATCGCGGTGGCGGAGAACGGGCGCTCCGGTTCGGTGGAGTATCTTGGCGAGATTGCGAATGACCCTGATGCCATCAGCAAGCTGTGCGATCGTCTGGGGAAGTCCGGTAAACCGCTGGTGTTTTGCTATGAGGCCGGACCGTGCGGCTATGGCGTTCATCGCCAACTGACAAGCCTCGGCCATCGATGCGACGTGGTGGCGCCGTCACTGATTCCGAAGAAGCCCGGCGATCGCGTGAAGACGAACCGTCGCGATGCGACCATGCTCGCCCGCCTCCACCGGGCCGGCGAGTTGACGCCGGTCTGGGTGCCCGACGCCGATCATGAAGCCATGCGCGACCTGATCCGGCTGCGCAGCGTCGTGCGACAAGTGGTGACGCGAGCGCGCCAACATCTTCAAGGATTTCTGCTGCGTCACGGACGCAAGCACGAGCGGGGAACCGCCTGGCGAATGGCTTATCGGCGATGGCTTTCGACATTGGCCTTCGAACATCCCGCTCAGCAGATCGCATTTCAGGACTACGTCGATGCCGTCATGGATGCGGAACGGCGCCTGCGGCAGGTCGAGGAACAGATACTCAGCCTTCTCCCGGAATGGGACCAGCGCCCGGTCGTTGACGCCTTGCAGGCGATGCGCGGGATCGCGCTGATCAATGCCGTGGTGCTGGTCGCGGAGGTCGGTGACTTCACACGCTTCTCAAACCCACGTCAGCTCATGGCCTATTTCGGCTTGGTCCCGGGCGAGCGATCGAGCGGCGAGAGCGTCTGGCGCGGCGGCATCACCAAGACCGGCAACACCCATGCCCGGCGCGCGCTGGTCGAAGGCGCCTGGGCTTACCGGATGAGGCCGCGCATCGGCCGTCACAAGGTCGATCGAATCGAGGCGTTGCCAAAAGTCGTTCGCGACATCGGATGGAAAGCGCAGGTTCGACTGTGTACCCGATATCGTCGGCTCAGCGCGCGCGGCAAGAACGCCAACGTCGTCAATGTCGCCATCGCACGCGAGATGGTGGGCTTCATCTGGTCGATCGCCTGCACGGTTCAATCACCCCAAAGGCGGCATGACATCAACTTGACAGGCAGCCAGGAGAGGAGATCGCAACATCCAACATCAGCCTCGGCGCGATATACGGTGCTGGAGGCGGGACAATGCCGGGGAGCCCTCGTCTCCACTATGAGCCTTGACGCTCGCCACCTAGACAGAGGCAGCCCCAAACGAAACAAGGTCATGCGGCTCGACCCGCGGATGAGAGATTGTTGACCGACGTTCAAGTCCCGCCTCTTGCACCTCATATCCGCCGTACAAGTACCTCGGCCGCCGATCGGATTCGGCCGACTGCAACCTATGCCAAAGGCTATTGTCAGCAATCATGAGAGTGGATGGAATCCAACGCTTGGTGCCCGCGTTTAACGGCAGCGATGATTTTGTCTGGGTCGGCGGCCCAAGTGAAGGGCTTTGGTTTCTGGTTGTGCTCAGCGAGAAAGCGGTTGATTGCCGCCTGGAGGTCGACGACCGAGTGGAAGACGCCTCGCTTGAGGCGCCGCTTCGACAGTTTGGCAAAGAAGCCCTCGACGGCGTTGAGCCACGAGCACGAGGTCGGGGTGAAGTGGAAGGTAAAGCGTTGATGGCGGTCGAGCCAGGCACGCACCTTGGGATGCTTGTGAACGGCGTAGTTGTCGAGGATGACGTGGACGGCCTTGCCGGCCGGCACTTGCGCCTCGATGGCGTTGAGGAAGCGGATGAACTCCTGGTGGCGGTGGCGCTGCATGTTCTTGCCGATGACGGTGCCGTCCAGCACGTTGAGGGCGGCAAACAGCGTGGTCGTGCCATGCCGTTTGTAGTCGTGCGTCATGGTGCCGAGCCGTCCCTTCTTCATGGGCAGACCAGGCTGCGTGCGGTCGAGCGCCTGGATCTGGCTCTTCTCATCGACCGACAGCACGATGGCGTGGGCCGGCGGATCAACATAGAGGCCGACGACGTCGCGCAGCTTGTCGACGAATTTCGGATCGTTGGAGAGCTTGAACTGCCGCCAGCGATTTGGCTGCAGCCCGTGCGTCTTCCAGATGCGGCGCACCGCGCTGGCGCTGATGCCGGCCGCCGTCGCCATCATGTCGGCGGTCCAGTGCGTCGTCTCGCCCGGCGGGTCTGCAAGCGTCAGCGCTACCACGCGCTCGGCCACCTCGGGTCCGAGTGGCGCAATGCGCGAGGGCCGCGTCTTGTCGCGCAGCAGCCCTTCGAAGCCTTCGGCGGCGAAGCGCTCCTGCCAGCGCCACACGCAGGTCTTGGACTTGCCGGTTTGCCGCATGATCTCGACGGTGCCCACGCCGTCGTCACTCAACAGAACGATCTCGGCGCGCCAGACATGCTTCTGCGGCGCATTACGATCCCTGAGCAGCGCCGTCAGGCGCTGGCGATCGATCGGCGAAACGGTCAACGAAATCGTGCTGGAGGGTCTGTGCCGGCGCGAAGGCATTCGCCGAGAGCCTGTATTACAACTGGTCGATGGAGTTCCTCGAAGCCGGCAAGAAGCGGCTGGCCGGCGACACGGCGCGCCGCCACCACCGACGAGGTCAAGCTGTTGCGTTGCGAGCCCCGCGGTCTGAAGGAGGTTGCAGGCGCTGGAACTGCGGCTCCTCAAAAAAAGCATGATCGCGGATGGAGGCGACGACGAATGAGATATCCCGCCACCGAGAAGCTGGAGATCATCCGGCTCGTCGAGCAGTCGCATCTACCGGCGCGCCGCACGCTGGAAAAGCTCGGCATTCCCCGCGCCACCTTCCACCGCTTATATGACCCGGTTCCTGAGAGGCGGCGTCGATGCGGTCGAGGATTAAGTCCCGACTGGAAAAAGACGGAAATACCATTTGGACCCCTGGCGTCGCTGAGATCCGCATCGGAAACGGCCAATCGTGCCGCGGCGCGGCCGCAACTCTCGTCGCCGTCACGTCGAGAGCTACAGTAATGTAGTCTCCGCAGAGATGAACCGCCGGAGGATCGGAAACCGCGGAATCGTGGCAGCGTCAAGCCACCAGAATTGGCAGTTCCTGAAAAAGCGCAAACACACTATTTTTCGAGTGCCGTCAGCGACGAGATTTGCCGCGCTCTGGCGGCTTGCTGACTGCCTGACCAGATCGATCCTAGAACCAAACTCGCGCTGTGCCCAAGAATCTGTCGGGTCGCGCGAAATTCCAATGCCTATAAGGCCACTAGATAGGAGCTGCCAATGACAACTCAGATGGCGTCGGGACTAGCTGCAATTGCGACGGTGCCTGCAATCAGCGAGGCGGATGCTCAAATTGAGCGCCGCCTCTGCGAGCTCGCAACCTGCGATTCAGCCTCGATCTGGGAAACTCAAGACGAACTGTCCAGCGCGATTGCAGAGGCGGGTATGCACTTTGAGGGCCGGGCGTATCCCGTATGTCTCCGACCCCTTGCGATAGACAGAGCGCTGGTCAATCACCTCAGCGTTACTGCTGAAGTTATCATAAAGCTCCTTGATGTCGCGGCAGAGATGTATTGTTTCAATCATGAGATGCAAGATCTATTTCCATCATATAAACATTTGCGTCATTTGATCGCTTGCCTCCCAAAGTATAGACCGATCGTAACAATATGTCGACTGGATGGACTTATCGGTATTGATGGCTATTATAAAATAATTGAAACGAATACAGAAGGACCTGGCGGCGTTATTCAGAACGGACTTGCCGCGAAAATCTGGAGCCAGATACCCAACCCGTTGACACATGGTCTGTCACTCGACGTGACCAAGCAGCCTTTCGCGAAAGATCCAAACTGCTTTGTCCGAGAGCTGGTGTCTACCTTTCGCGCTGCGAGTGGACGCGAACTCAGAACCGCCGCCGTAGTTAACTTTCGCGGCCGTTATACGAACGAAGTAGATTGGATTGTGGATGGTTTAAGGCACGCAGGCGCCAAAGCAGCGTTGCTAGATGTTTGCGAGATGAAGCGAACGCCCCGTGGGCTAGTCGGGCCGGACGGCGAACTTATCGAGCTTGTTTACAATAAACTCGATGTGAGAGAAATGGCGGAAGCTGACGAATGTAGAGACTACTTAGACGCCTGTGCGGCACAAGAGGTCGTGTCGATAAACCCGTGGATCTCCCAGTGGGTATTGTCTGATAAGGCCATTCTTGCTGTACTCAGCGATGATCGATTCCACTCGAACTTCAATGCCGAGCAGATCGAGTTTATTGCACGCCATGTTGCATGGACCCGCCTTGTTAGAGCGGGAGTGACAACTGACCCGGAACGGCGTCGGATCGAGCTCATCAGCTATATCCGGCAGAACAAGGCCAATCTTGTCCTGAAGCCTTCAAACGCGACGCGTGGCGAGCATGTCCTGGTTGGGCGTCTCACGTCCTCAGAGGTGTGGGAGGAACACATCGACCGGGCCGCCCGCAAACCGTACGTCGTGCAAGAGTACGTCAGACCCAGAGAGATTACGGCTCTTCACCCGTCAAGCCGGTCGATCAAGAAAATGGCGTATGGAATTGATTGTTATGTATTCGGTGGCCGCCTAGCAGGTTTTCAGTCACGAGCAAGCTTTGATGCTGTGATGAATATTGGGAGAAGCGGGATTCTACTGCCAGTCGCTATCGACTAAATTTCCAACCTTCGATCGTCAAGACGTTCACGCGCGTGAAGAGGTCGCGGAGGTGAACTTGGTCGATTAGAAGAGGTCTGGTTCTGGCGATATGCCGATCGGGCACTGCTCTTCCATCTGCAAGATATATGAGTGAACCAGTATCGTCATCACCAGCAACCTGAACTTCAGCAATAGGCTAGAGCATCTTTGATGAACGCAGAGTCGGTTTGAGGATTGAACGAAGCCGCTGACGACGCGCTCGCGCGGCAGGTTTCCCGGCAAGGCCTTGCGGTCGCGCTTCTTTCCCGTCGCCCCTTCGGTCGCCGGCAAGCCCGTATCCGGCAGGGCAACGACATCGCCATCTTCGTTGTCGGCGGCGTCCTCATCCGCGGCCTGTTCGGCTTCATTGAAGAGGCGGTCAATGTGTTTTTCACTGCGCGGTGCAAAACGATGCAGTCGTGCGCCAGCTCTTCCTCGAGTTTGACGACGCGTTCGTGAGTTGACGGTTCTCCGCCTGCAGCGCAGCAATACGCGCCATCAACTCCTCAACAGTCGGTTCGCCGGGTCGATTCATCAGATTCTTGAATCGAAAGCATGCCGCCACGTCAACCGCTCAATTCGAGAGCCCTCAACCGGCAACCTGATATTGCCGCACGGATGGCGCACCATCGCATCGATATCGATGCCGTCGAGGATCCAGTGCAATTGCTCGGTCTTAAGCGTGACCACCGCTGCCTCCCGGCGCGGCCAACGGAACTTGTCCTCGGTCAGCCGCTTCAGGACCAGCACAAAGCCCGACCGATCGAAGAACAGGAGCTTCATCCGGTCGCGACGGCGATTGCAGAACGCAAAAACGTCTTCCATCACAAGGTGTCCACCTATTTTGGTGGACACCTTGCCTCAGAGCACTCAACGGCAAAAGGTGCGGGGAAATTCGCGCCTCCAATCTCCAATAGATGGACGGCAAAGGCGTGCCGCAGGCTGTGCGGCGTGACGGTTTGGGCAAGCGGGAGAGGTCGCGCGCTTTCGCGCAGGCTTGTCCCACCGCATCCCTGGTGATCGGCTGGCCGGCACGATCGCCGGGGAAGAGCCACGCCTCTGGCCGGCGCACCTTCCAATAGCTGCGCAGGATCTCCAGCAGCTTGGGCGACAGCATTACGTAGCGGTCCTTCTGGCCTTTGCCCTGCTCGACGCGGATGACCATTCTCTGGCTGTCGATGTCCGGGGTCTTCAGCTGAACCGCCTCCGAGATGCGCAAGCCGGCGGCATAGCAGGTGGTCGGGATGGCGTGGTGTTTGACGTTGAGGACGCAGCCGAGGAATTGCTGAACTTCCCCGGGGCTGAGGAGGATCGGCAGCTTCTTCGGCTTCTTTGGGAACGGGAGGACCTCTTCAGGCGCCCAGTCCCTTTCGAGCGTCACACTGTAGAGAAAGCGCAGCGCCGCGATGGCGGTGTGGATCGAACCGGACGCCAGCTTCTTCTCGTTGGTCAGATAGACCTGATAGGTCCGAATGTCCTCGCGCCCGAGCACGTCGGGCGACTTGCCGAAGTGGCGGGCGAATAGCGACACCTGTTGCAGGGATAGGAGAGCTGGGTGGTGAGCGCGAAGTTGCGCACCTGCATGTCCTCGCTCATGCGTTGCCGAAGGTTGGTCATGACAAGCTCCTTTGTCCGATGGAATGGGCTGCAAGCAGCCACCCCATGCTCGCGCAGTCGGAGCTCCTATTGAACGCCTGACCGGCACGACAGAGGACGCCATCAAGACCGCGCCGTCGGCGTACACCCCCCTTGCCGCTCCGCCGTGGCGGAGCGGGTTAGTCCAGGGCAGGTAATGGGCGTTTCCCATTACCTGCCGCAACCGGCACTGCCCCAAATGTCAGGGTAAGGCATGCCGGGACTGGCTGGCCGCACGGCAGGGCGAGCTTCTGCCGGTTGCCTATTTCCACGTGGTGTTCACGCTGCCGGCCGAGGTCGCCGCGATCGCCTTCCAGAACAAGACGGGGGTTTACACGATCCTGTTCAAGGCTGCGGCCGAGACGCTGCGCACGATTGCCCCGGAGCCCAGGCACCTCGGCGCCGAGATCCTATCCCTTATCAAGATGGAGATCGTGTCCGGTTCATTCGGGAGCTATTTCACAAGGTCCCGTTTGCACATTGCGATGCCGGGAGCGGAGGCCGTCCACCATGTCAGGTCTCCCCAATAGGTGCCTGGTGGATTGTGCACTTTGATTCCATCGCGCGGCCAGATGACAGCAATATAGAAACTGCATTTGACGTAAGCCACTGTTGGGATGATTGTCCCACTTGAGAAAGTGTGAATGGCCCTACAGCTTAGCCCCTCAAGTGGGACTTGGGAGAAGTTGTTCAGAGAACGTCCAAAAAGAAGTGCGGAGTTCTCATAAGATGTTTGACGGGGCGTGATCTGTCCCTCCTGCGACGTTATGGAGACACTCGATGAATTCGAAGCGGACGGCAAATCCCTGTGCCGGAGCATTTTTTGAGCAATCCGAATATGATAGACGGCAGCAGTGGTGCTCGAAGCCGTGGAGAGGGCAGGCCTGGATGCCCTAATTTGTCACCGCGCAAAGCCATCTCCGCTGTCTGACCGGCGTTCCGGCAGCGGCGCTATTTTGCTACCCTCCCTTGATCCTCTCCCCGGGGCGAGAACCGACTTTGTCGTTGGTAAGTTTGACGAGCAGAATGTCCGGACTTTTAGTTGCATTGAAGCCAAACTTGACCTTCCACCTGGTCTGGGGAACTGGATTGATGGAGATTTCGGATATTTTATCAGCGAGACGTTTCGTGTCACGATTCCGACGCCGAAGCACTAACCACTGCACCACGCGAAATTTTTTTGATTTAGTTGTAGTCTAGAACGTTACGCTGACGGAACGCACCGGGCGGTGTCCCACTTAAAGCGTAGAGATGTCGACCTTGGTGGACGCGAAAAAGCCCCATCTATAACTTTCGAGAAAGCTGCGTCCATGACAAGCCAACCACAAAAAGCTCTCGGAATCCTAGGACTCGAAGGCGGGCTTGCGCCCGGCCAATTGCCGCCTCCGCGTCCGGGCTCGGTCTTCAACCCGGCAACTTTCGACTTCCCGATAATTATAGAGACAGTGGAAGGAGCTTGGGCGGACAGGGTGATCCCCGGCGATTCTGCGCTCGAACCGGCCTACATTGCAGCCGCCAGACGCTTGATCGAGCGAGGCGCCGTGGCCATAAGCGGGGACTGCGGGTTTAGTATCCGGCATCAGGCGGCAGTGGCCGCGTCGGTGAAGGTGCCTGTGGCGATGTCGAGCCTGCTTCTGGCCCCGACGCTACTTCGCCAGATACCGGCCGACGCAAAGATCGCCGTCCTAACCGCCGACTCGACGCATTGCGGCGAAGATCTGCTCGATGTTGATGATCCAGCCGAACGGGCAAGGGTGGTTATCGGCGGTATCGAAGGCGGTGCCTTGTGGCAAAACGAGATGACGCGTCCGCCACGGCCGACCAGTGTCGCCGAGATTGAGTCAGATGTTGCAGCCTGTGTATTGCGACTTCGCGAGGCGCATCCGGAAATTGCGGCACTCCTGTTTGAATGTACGATGTTCCCGATGGTCACGCCGGCAATTCGCCGTATCACAGGGCTGCCCATCTATGACACCGCAACCCTTTACCGGATGACGTTCGCGGCCGTCGCCTAACGGCATAGACGCAGCCAACAGTGCCCTTTAAAACTGCACCATTGTGTCGGAGGCGGGGTAGTCGTGACCCGATCCCATTGTTTGGACAGAAATGACGTTGCCCCAGTGATCTAAAACCGGCCCAGCCGCTTTCGAATTGCGGAACCGGGCCGGAATGTCGATGGTCGCGGTATAGCCCAGCGCCACGACCGGGCCAACTCCGGGAATTGTCATCAGTCGGCGGCAAACCTCATCATCGCGGGCGATCGCCAGAAGCTTGCGGTGAAGGGTGGGCCCGGCCTCAAGCCCGACTCGCTCGATCCGCCAACTCGGATCCTTGAGAACAGCGATGAGGTCGTCGGGATGGCGGACACCCTTTCCTTCACAGCAAATCTTGCCGGTCTCGTCGATGATGCAAACGGAGGTCTCTTTCACTCGACACATCCAGGCCAATATAGTGCTTCACGCTGCGTTCCTTTCCTGATGCTTGTGGCTGTTGCGTCCAGACCACGTTTTGCCATCAGCCAGGAGCGCAGCACCTCCTTTGCATCTTCCTCAGCGGGAGACGGCTAGACACCAGGCCGAATACCCCATCTTGGACGGTGCGTTCTTGGCGCATTGTCGGCTCCGGCGGTGGCAGGGAATTGGAATCAGTGGCTTGATCCAAGATACCTGAAACCGCCGGGCCTTGCTCGCGCAAAGCAGCGATTCACTAAACAAAATCAATAGCTTGCCGTTTATGGACGGAAACTAGTTTAGCCAAAAGCGGTCCAGTTTGAACGGTTCAGAACAGATTTTGCTATTCGCGGAGGGTCGGAAATGGTGTGATCGACCAGTCGATCAAGTCGACGGCACGCTGAAGTATCGCCTCGGTCCGAGCACGGCTGGATGAAACGGCTATGACATATCCCATACAGTCTCGGTAATCGCCTTTCCTGACGATTGGCATCTTGTGTTCAACATAAAGTTTGACCTCGGCGACACCAGGTACAGCAGCTGCCAGACTGACGCCATCGATCCAATCGAGGATGCCATCGCGATCAGGAAGTAGGGACCGCCAGGCCGCAATGCGCGAATGCCTTCTGCGCAAATCGCATTTATCGCCGATGACAAGCTTGATGTGCTCGGTGACGAGATCGACACCGTGAGCCAGCTGAACCGATTCAACTCCCCCAGCAAGTCGCGGATTGACTTCAATGACGACAGGGCCAAGCTTCGTCCACCGGAGTTCGATAGCCGTTGGCCCCCAGCCAAAGCCGAGAGCTTGCAAACAGCGCAGCGAAACATCGATGATACGCTCTTGTTCATCATCATCCAGCGGGGCCGGAAAGATGCCCTCACGAAAGACGAAATGCGGCGGGCGGTCGAAGTCAGCGGCCTCGATCCCAATGACCTCGTTTCCCATTGTATGGACGATATAATGAGGGCCTTGTGCGAATTCTTCGACCAGTAGGCTCGGCGTAGACCGCCATACGTGCTTCCCGCCCAACAGATGGGTCGTATGTTCGGCTAACTCATCGACATCACGGCACAATCGGACACCGTTGCTGCCGGTGCCGACGGTTGGCTTAAGAATTACCGGCAGGCCGATTTCCGTGGCAGAGCGTTCAACCTCCGCCGCATTCGCTGCCACGCGATAAGCAGGTATTGGGACGCCGGCCTCCGCGAGAAGCTGGCGTTGACTAAATTTGGCGCAGCATTGTTCAATCGATGTGGGGTTAGGCCCCGGTAGACCGAAATGCCGGCAGAGCCTACCGACTGTCGCATAGAACGACTCCGTGGCGGACGTAATGCCAGCAATGTCATAGGTCGCACGCAGCCCGGAACATGCGCGGATGAGCGCATCGAGATTGTCTGTATCGACACGGATCGCCTCAGCTCCTTCCATCGCAAGATAGTCGTAGCGGGTTGGATCAGCCGACAGGGTAATTGGATGAAGACCAAGATGCTGGGCGGCTTGGACGTATATCGGACCATTGCTCCTTGTACCTTCAACCAGGATGAGCGCTCTTCTTGCCATTGGCTGTTACTCCGAATCTCTGTGCTGTGCGATTGTCCGGGAGCAGATTGTTATCAGCTCTGTTCAGCCGTCTCTGACCTCAGACTTTGCGCTCAATGTACTACCGTCAGCGACTTCCAGGCGCAAAGAATTCGTAAATTTCGTTGAAGGTTTTGTTGCCGCGGTTGAAATCAGGACGCAAGGAGGATCGGCGAGTTGATGGCGAGGGGCGGGGGACTGTCAGGAATTCTGTGCGCAAGGCCGGTACTGGCTGACGAACCTTTCGCCGAACACGACGGCGAACTGGTCTTAACCTCGAAGACTTGCGCGGCGGTCGTTTCCATTGCTCGGCCGCCTGGTTCAGCAGCAGATATAGCAGCTTCATGGCTGCGTCGTCATTGGGGGAAGTGGCCGCGCGTTGAGAACGGCGCAACTTGGAGTTCAATGCCTCAATGGCGTTCGTAACCGGTATAAGGATTCTTGGTGCCAACATCCGGACGGAGGCACCGGG
This sequence comes from Mesorhizobium cantuariense, assembly GCF_042647205.1. Classification (NCBI taxonomy): domain Bacteria; kingdom Pseudomonadati; phylum Pseudomonadota; class Alphaproteobacteria; order Hyphomicrobiales; family Phyllobacteriaceae; genus Mesorhizobium; species Mesorhizobium cantuariense. Next base: position 356,047 of record NZ_JBHRVD010000001.1, read on the forward strand.
AGCACGAAAGCGCGGGCAGGCCGATGCACACGATGAGCTGCGCGCTCGTGTTATTAGCTGGCCGCCTCTGCGACTCGCCCGGTTGCGCCGAGAGCGCAGATCCGTAGTTGTCGTGTCGCCCGCCGCTCCCGTCACTCGATCTGACAGGAGGATGCGACGCGTGATTGGGATTGATATCCACCGAACTTTCGGTGAGGTGGTTTTCTGGCAAGACGGTCAGCTTCGACGCGCCGGCCGTATTGATATGACCCGAACGGCACTGGAGGGGTTTCGGAACGAGCCTTTCCGAACGGATGCGCCGGCTGGTTGCGCGGCGCTACCAAGTCGTGCGGCATCGTCAAATTCGAGTCCCAACTCGACCCAGCGCCTGTCGCTGCGATCAAGAACCTGAAGCCAAAGGGGCTGGCCGGCGAGAAGCTCAAGCAGCGCATCCGGAGCATCCGCGCCCATCTGTTCACCTTCGTCACACATCGCCACGTGCGTCCACTAACAATGCGGCCCAGCGGTGCTTGCGTCCTTCGTCGTCTTCCGCACGGTGTGACCAACGGCTTCCGCTCCGTCTGTCCGCCACACGGCTCGCTGGAACCTTCTCCCCCTACACCATCCGAAGCGCCCCTGGCCGGCACACCGCTCACCAGAATGGTCTGACCTCGCCCCGAAGTGAGCAACTAACCATCTGGATTCTAGATTGTTGCGATATAGATTCTATGTTTGCCAATTCTGAGACGACGATGCCACTCTAAGCCACAGAAAATAAAAGGGAACAGCCGTGTCATTACCCAAGGCCACGGGCTTGGTATCACGAGCCTAGCGGCACTGGAATTGCGGCGTAATCAGAGCTTGAAGGGAGGACAGAATGAACGAGTGGCCACTCAGCCGCCGTGCGGTCATGAAGGCAATGCTGGTAGCGTCGGCAGCGCCGTGGGTGGTGCACTCAAGAGCGCTTGCGTCGTCGTGTGACGATCACGTGGTGCGCCTCGGCGGAATCATCGCCCCCGACACGTTGAATCCGTTCGCCACCTGGTCTTCGTTTTGGCCGATGGTCTTCGTCTATGACCTTCTGGTCGCCTGGGACGCCCAGCGCCACCCCGACCGTAAGGGATTTGCGAAGGAGTGGTCCGTTGCCGACGACAACGTCACGTGGACGTTCAAGATCTGGCCTGGCATGAAGTGGTCGGACGGCCAGCCCGCCACGGCCAGGGACGCCGCGTTCACCTTCAAATATCTGCGCGGCTCCATAGGCACGCCTCACGAGCTAAACGCCGGGTGGAACGACACAAGCGGCTTCGAACTCGTCGACTCGATTACGGCCGTCGACGACGAGACTTTGCAAATCGTGACTAAGGTGCCCACCCGCTGGCCGATCGACAACTACAAGGTGATCGTCCCCGAGCATATCTGGAAGGACATCAGCTACGCCGATGCGCTCGGTCCCTTCCGCAACGACCCTCCGCTAGTGGGCACGGGGCCTATGATAGTTACGGAGTTTCACCAGGGTCAGTTTGCCCGCCTCACGCCGAACCCGTACTTCCGCACGGGGCAACCTGGGACCGCCGGTATGATCTTAAGCTTCTTCAGTATGCCCGATCCCATCGCCCAAGGTCTAAAGAGCGGTAGCCTCGACTACGGTATGAGCCTGACGTATGCCCAATGGGCCGACCTCTCAAAGGATCCCGCGATCCAGGTCGGTCAAGTGCGCATTCCGCAGCGGAATTACTTGGCCTTCAATACCGCGTCGGGGGAGGGGGCAGGCGGCACCAAAGCCCTGCAGGATCCGGCGTTTCGTGATGCGATTGGCTACGCAATCGACCAGAAGGCCATCGTCGATAGAGCCTTCCACGGGCTAGCCGATCCTGGCGTGGGGCCGATTATGTCGATAGCAGCAGGTTACTATTCAGAGCTGAGCGACATCAGGCGCCACTTCGATCTCACCGAGGCGGGCCGCCGACTTGATGCCGCCGGCTATCGGGATACGAACGGCGACGGCGTCCGAGAGGACAAGGAGGGCAACAGCTTCCAGCTGGAGCTGCTCACCGGGAGCGGCTCCGGTAACGTCGAGATTCCGATCGCGGCCGTGCAGCTCGTCGCCGGCTGGTTGGGACAAATTGGCATTCCCGTATCGGTGACCCAGCTCGAGTCCGGCGCGCTCGGTGCACGCACGGCAGCGCCGACGAACGGCGGGGGAGGCTGGGACCTGCTCATTTCCAGCAGCTGGCCGTCTGCCTTTCCTGGCTCGCTACTCCGCTTCGCCCGCAGCAAGCGCATCGGCGTCGACAACACGTCGTACTGGTCAAATGACAAATTCGACGAGCTCCTGTCGGATCTCGACGTTACCGTGGACCTCAAGAAGAGCCAAGCGTTGGTCGATCAGGCGGTGCGTCTCCTGTACACCGAAGCACCCTATATCATGCTGTGTTACCCCTTCCAGCTCGACGCGCGTCGCAAGGATTGCTTCGAGGGCTGGGGGACGGAGGATATGCTGTCGATGGAGAGCTACTTTCCGCTCGATCGGCTAAGGCCGGTCTAGGATGCTGACCAACGGACAGGGACGCCGGGCGAACCAGCGCATCGAGCGCATTCTCCTCAGGGCCGTCATCACGCTTCTGATGGTGGCGATCCTGAACTTCATCTTGTTCAGGATCGTTCCGGGCGACCCCGCCAGCATGCTACTGGCGGGAGCGCGCACCGCCGTGACCGCTGAGCAGATCGAGGCGCAGCGCCAGCGCTGGGGCCTTGACCGGCCGCTGATCCCCGACCAGGTTCTCAACTACCTATCGACAACACTCCGGGGCGATTTGGGCTATAGCTTCAAGTTCAGGGGCAGGCGTGTCGCCGACCTGATCATGGAGCGGCTGCCGGCCACGATTGCTCTGGTCGGCTTAGCCCAGCTCATCGCAATCGTTTCCGGGGTCATACTCGGCATCTACGCCGGTTGGCGGCGGGGAGGAGTCGTCGACCATGTCGCCACGGGCACCTCTCTAGCCCTCTACTCGACACCGCCGTTCTGGCTTGCCATGCTCTTGGTGGTAATTTTCAGCACGGCACTGGGTTGGCTTCCTGGTTACGGCCAATATTCGCCGACTGTCGCGAGCGCCGGTCCCCTCGCCTGGCTGGTCGACCGCGCCCGCCATCTCGTGCTTCCTGTCTCCGCGGTAGCTTTGGGCCTGATCGGGCAATATGTGCTGGTCGCCCGCGCCGCGATGAGCGACGTCGTCACCGAGGATTACATGGTGACCGCCCGGGCCAAGGGACTGACCGGCGGCCAGATGCTGATGCGTCATGCTTTCCGCAATGCAATGCTACCGGTCGTGACTTTGGTGACGCTCAATCTCGGCTACGTGGTGGCGGGTGCCATCACCGTCGAATCCGTGTTCGCCTGGCCGGGGATCGGCCGCCTGACGGTCGAGGCGCTCAACGCGCGGGACTACCCAGTTCTTCAAGGCATATTCCTGTTGCTCGGCGCGTCGGTCGTTGTCGCAAACCTTGCCGCCGATCTTGCCTACAACATACTTGATCCACGAGTCCGGCAATGAGCGAAAGTACAGTGCAATCTCCTTGGCGTATCCGGGCGCGAGCGATCAATGGCTTCCTGCAACAACTTCTTGGTCGTGCTGGGGCTCAGCTCGGCCTGTTGTGTCTCGTATTCTTTCTTGTGCTGGCTTCGATGCCCAATACCCTCGTCGGGCCACTTGAGACTGCAGCCACCGCAACCGGCGGTTCCCTCGCGCCGCCTCAAAGCCAGCATCTCCTGGGGACAGACGAAGTAGGGCGGGACGTGCTCAATCTGGTCGTCCATGGCGCACGCATATCGCTTACAATCGCGCTGCTGGCGACTGTAATCAGCCTAATCGTCGGGACAACGGTCGGCATGACGTCGGGCTACTACGGTGGGAACGTCGATGTTTGGCTGATGCGCTTGACTGATTTCTTTTTTGTCATGCCGTCCTTCGTGCTGGCTCTTGTCGTCACGCCTGTGATTTTGGAAGTAATTGCGCGTCGCGGAGATATCCTTGGTTTCCGTCCTTCCCTGTTCGTGATCATTCTGGTCATCGGCTTGACGAGCTGGGCTTTTGTTGCGCGCATCGTTCGAAGCCAGACGCTGTCGCTGCGAGAACGCCAATTCGTTGAGCGCGCCAGGATTGTGGGCACCAGCGACTTCAACATCATGGTACGCCATCTCTTGCCGAACCTCGTGCCGCAGATCGCGGCCAACAGTGCTTTGGTTGTCGCCGGCGCGATCTATACCGAGACTGCTCTTTCATTTCTCGGGCTCGGTGACCCGCTGCAGCCATCGTGGGGCACCTTGCTTTCTCTCGCGCAGCGTGCTGGTGCCGCCAGCTCAGGAGCTTGGTGGTACCTTGGTGCGCCCGGCGCGTGCGTGCTTATTGTCTCTCTTGGCTTCGTCCTGGTTGGCAATGCGCTCGACGACACGTTCAATCCACGGCGGAGGGCGATTCCATAACAAAATCCTCCCAAGACAAGGCACCGCTTCTGGAAATCGACTGTCTCTCTGTCGACTATGGGCTCAAGGGCGTTTCATCGCGAGCAATCGACTGCGTGAGCTTCGCGCTCCGGGCCGGAGAGGCCGTTGGCCTCGTCGGAGAATCGGGCAGCGGGAAGACCACGACTGCAATGGCGATCGCCGGTCTGCTATCACCCAACGCGCGGGTCAGCGGTGGCGAGGTGCGCTATCGCGGCAACCGACTGCCGATCGAGGACGATGCAGCGATGCGGCCACATCGCTGGAGCGAAACGTCCGTAGTCTTCCAGGGCGCGATGAATGCGCTTAATCCTGTTCACCGCATCATCAAGCAGATCGCCGAACCGTGTATGCTGAAGCTCGGCATGTCGCGTGGCGAGGCGACTGCGCGGGCACGGGAGCTGCTGGAGCGCGTCGGCATTCCGGCGGATCGCGGCGCCGCCTATCCCCACGAATTGTCGGGCGGCATGCGTCAAAGGGTCATGATTGCTATGGCGCTGGCATGTCGCCCCTCGATCGTCATTGGCGATGAGCCGACCACGGCACTCGACGTCATTACACAGGCTCAGATCCTGAAGCTGCTGGGTGCCTTGCGATCACAGCTTAACCTTGCCCTCATTTTGATCACCCACGACCTTTCTGTCGTGGCTGAATCCTGTGATCGCGTGATGATCATGTACGCCGGCCGGATCGTCGAAGACGGCACGGTCGCCGATATATTCGCCCAGCCTAAGCACCCATACGCCAGACTGCTGATCGACTCGATCCCGAACCCCGCGAACGGCAAAAAGATGATCCGGCCCATTCCCGGGGATCCCCCCAACTTGGTGAACCGACCTTCGGGGTGCGCTTTTCATCCGCGTTGTCCGTCCGCCATGGCGGTTTGCACGACCGAAGTCCCCAGCCTCGATAAGTTGGGACGAGGACGTGTCGCCTGTCACCTTCACCGGTCTTCGCAAGAAGACAAGGTTGCAGTCCATGCCTGACAGCGTTGATATCCTTCGTCTTGAGAGCCTGCAGGTCCATTTTCCTGTCCAGGGTGGGCTGTTCGACCGTGTCCTGGGCCGGCCTGCCGGTGCCGTGCGGGCGGTGGATGGGATCGACCTCAACGTCAGACGCGGTGAGATCGTCGCCCTCGTGGGTGAATCGGGAAGCGGCAAGACAACAGTGGGCCGTGTCATCACCAAGCTTGCCCAGCCTACAGGCGGCAGGTTGCTGTTCGAGGGCCGCGACATGACGTCGGTTCAAGGCTCCTCGGCCTTACGTCCTTACCGCAATCGCGTGCAGATGATCTTTCAGGACGCCTATCAGGCGCTCAACCCGCGACACACGGTGTTCGATATTGTGGCGGAGCCGCTGCGCTCCCTGCGGCTGGTCGAGAACAATGGGCAACTCACAGAGCGGGTCAGCGAGGCGCTTGCGGCAGCTGGACTCAATCCTCCCGGTGATTTCTTCGCCCGCTTCCCACATGAACTTTCTGGCGGGCAGCGCCAGCGCGCCGTGATCGCAGGAGCGCTTGCGGTGAAACCGGAGCTCATCGTCGCTGACGAGCCTGTGTCGATGCTCGATGTGTCGATACGAGCACAGATTCTTCAGGTGCTGGTTGACCTGCGTGAAAAACACAACATGGCGCTGCTGTTCATCACCCACGACCTGCCGCTCGCCTGGCTGATCGCCAACAGGATTGCCGTCTTGTATCTTGGAAAATTGGTCGAGATCGGCACCGCCGACGACATCACATTCAACCCCCGCCATCCGTATACCGTCGCCTTGCGCAACGCCACCCCGCAGATTGGCAGCAACGCAGATCGTAGAGAGCTGCCGGCCCTGCAAGGCGAGGTCCCAAGTGCCGCGCGCATACCGAACGGGTGTCGTTTTCATCCACGCTGCCCGATGGCAATCGATCGGTGCCGGCAAGAGGAACCGCCTGCCGTTGAAGTGGGGCCGCAGCACCTGTCCGCGTGCTGGCGGACTGGCGAAGTGAATGCTCGCTCGGAGCTTCTGAGACTTGCCCCTTTGTGAGCATGGACGGCGCAGAAGCTTAGGCCGACTTCAAAGCCACAATCTGCCGCTGAGACTGGTGAAAGCAAGGAGTGCTGCAATGAGACTGAGTGAATACGTAGAGTACGATGGCACCGCTTTGGCCTCTCTCGTGCGCGCGGGCGAAGTGACGCCCTTGGAATTGACGCGGCTAGCCCGAGAGGCACACGACGAGATCAATCCGCACATCAACGCTGTGATCGAACTCTATGATGATGCTGAGACCGTTGCCGGCAGCGACGCAGGGCTCTTCAATGGCGTGCCATTCCTTCGCAAGGATATCGGGGCCACCGAAGCTGGCCGCCTCCAGGAAAAAGGAAGCCGCCTGTTCAAAGGCCATCTCCCCAACACCGATAGCTATTTTTTTTGCCGCGCCCAGGCCGCTGGCCTTCGCACCATTGGGAGAACAACAACGCCCGAGTTTGGATCTACGGTAATGACCGAATCCATTCTCAATGGCATCACCGGCAATCCGTGGAATTTGGAAGTTTCCGCGGGAGGCTCCTCCGGAGGAACAGCAGCGGCGGTGGCCGCCGGCATTACTCCAATTGCCCATGGCAGTGATGGCGGCGGGTCGATTCGCATCCCTGCTGCCTGGTGCGGCCTTGTTGGACTGAATCCATCCCGAGGACGCGTCTCCGGCGGCCCAAACAATCAGGATGCATCGAACGGTTCCAGCCGCGAGTTTGTTTTGTGTCGAACTGTACGCGACATGGCCGCTGCGCTGGACGTCTTTTCTGGTCCCCATCCCGGCGATCCATTTATCATCGTCCAGCCGAACCGTCCGTATGTGGAGGAACTCTCACAGGCCACCGGTCGTCTGCGGATCGGTGTCGCGAGAACGAGTTGGGGTGCGCTCAACCTCGATCCGGAAGTGCTGCGAGCTGTCGAGGCAACGGCAACGCTTCTCCAGGAGATGGGGCACACGGTAACAGACATGGAGCCGCCATATGAGCCTGTCGAGTACAGCAGATTGTATCTCGCCCCGACGACCGCGAGGTTGCTCGAAGCAGCGGCGCGGGCCATGGGGCGAACGATCAGCGCGGACACCTTGGAGCCAGTCACCCTCAAACGGTATGAATTTAGCCGCGATTTGTCTCTCTTCCGAGCGGTGAACATTGAAGAGGCCCTCCGGAAAATGCGCTTCTGCGTGGGCGAGGCGATCCATGCCTTCGACATTCTGCTGACGCCCACAATACCGATCGTGGCCGTGCCTCATGGCGGCATCTATTCTGCGACTAACCCGACGGTCTCTGCAGAGCAATACGCGGAAGCGGATACGGCGATCTGTCAGTACACTGGCGTATTCAATGTCACCGGACAACCTTCGGTGTCCTTACCTTTGGCACAAAGCGCCAGCGGACTCCCGATCGGTATTCAGATCGTCGGCCGCTTTGGGGACGAGGCCACACTGGTCCGAGTCGCACGCGATCTGGAGGAAGCCAGACCGTGGCGCCACTGGCGACCAAAGGTGCGAGCGGGGAACAGTTGACGATTACCTCCAGTGTTCCAACTCTGAAATTCGAGCAATCTTCCGGAATCGAAAGGCTTCGAATAGGCCGATGCACGCGGTATTAAGCGATCTAACGCAACTAATGATAGGGTTCGCCACAGTTAATCCGAAGCACGAAGGGACGCGCAGGGTAAGCCTGAGGAGGATCTTGAACCCATTCTTCAGATTACCGCGCTGCAGCAGTCGGGTTAGTAACCAATGGCTCTTAGCACTATATCAGGAAAAAAGATGTTTCCTTCTGATGCCTTGAAGGCCGTTTTCGAGCATATCGAAAGGAACCGTGCCGGGTCTGTTGAGCGTCTGATGGATTATCTCCGTCATCCAAGCATCAGTGCCGAGAATCTAGCAGGCTGTTGAAGAAGTGTCGCGCTTGGCTTTGAGGATGGCCTCATCGCCATTGTGATAGGCGAATGCGATCTCGATGGAGCCGTCGTCGAGCAGTTCGGCGGAGCCATCACCTGTGGCTTCGTCCATTTCGTCGAAGCCGGCCCACGTGAAGCAGACCGTCGAGGGGCTGTAGCTCAGATCGAGGCCGGCTTGCAGAGCGCCAAAGGCGATCTCACCACTATTGTCGGCCCTGATGGTGATCGTGGCGGGTCCGCCGAGGTTGAGATAGGCGCGATCCCACAGATCGGCCTCGACGATGCGCCAGCGGCCGATCAATTGGCAGCCAGCAGGCGCGGTCATGTCGGCGCCGCCAGCAGCTTTGGCAACCGCACCAGATTGTAGGCGGCTGCAGCGAAGATGAAGGCCCATCCGACGCGATCTCGGCCACGGTACTTCGTCTTCTGCTGACCTGCGACGACCTTTATCCAGCCGAACGCCTCTTCGATCCGTTTGCGGATGCGCTGGCTGACGGCGTAGTCGCCGTGCCGGGTCGTGCGGCGATCGATAGAGGAACGGCGCCCGTTCGTGTTTTGCGCCACGTGCGGGGTCACCTTCATCGAGCGCAGTTCGTTGATGAAGTCCTGCGCATCATAGCCCTTGTCGCCACCGAGCGTGATTGCTCGCGGCCGGTCGGCATGCGGCTCGATCATGTGCAGCGCCGCCACCCGTTCGGCATGCCCGTCAGCCGGCGTCAGGCAGGCATCGACCAGCAAACCATGGCGGTTCTCCATCAACCCATGCCCCATGAAGCTGAGCTTGGCTTCCTTGCCTTTGCCCTTGCGGTAGAGCCTCGCATCGGGATCGGTCGTCGAGGCATGCGTCTCGTTCGACCGCTTCTGGCCGTGGAAGTCCGCCTCCTCATTGCGCCCGCCGCCACCCGACGGCGGCTCATCCGGGCCGTCTTTCGGCTTGAAGCTCTTGATCGAGGCCCAAGCCTCGATCAGCGTGCCATCGACTGAGAAGTGATCCGTGGAGAGAAGCTTCTTCACCTTGGGCCGTGCCAAGACCGCGTTCAGAAACTTCGCCGCGATATCGCCTTCGAGCAGCCGGTCGCGGTTCTTCGAGAACACCGAATAGTCCCACGCCGCGTCGTCAACACCGATGCCGACGAACCAGCGGAATAGAAGATCGTATTCCAGCCGCTCCATCAGCAGACGCTCCGAACGGATCGAATAGAACGCCTGTAGCAGCATAGCCCGAAGCAACTTCTCCGGCGGGATCGATGGTCGCCCGATCGGCGAATACAGCGCCGCGAATTCTCGCTCCAGCGCCGACAGTGCCTCGTTCACGATCGCACGGATCGTCCGAAGCGGATGATCCCGCCGAACCCGCGCCTCGAGGTCCACATAGCTGAACAGTTCGCCAGTTCGATTGTCGCCACCGCGCACGATTCAGTCTCCGAGTTCCTTCGGTGACAGTGAATCACGATCCCAATCCGGCCGCGAGAGCCTTTTTCAACAGCCTGCTAGGTATCGACGAAGTGGGCGCCTTTCTCGTCGAAATGCTTCGTAATATCGGGCTTGAAACTAGCCTCGTGTCGACGGCCGGGCATCCCATGGTTGTGGCGCGGTGGGAAAAGGCACCGGGTAAGGTCACGGTACTGCTCTACGGGCACTATGACGTCCAGCCGCCTGACCCGATAGACAAATGGCTCACGCCACCGTTTGAACCAACACTGCGCGACGGTCGGATTTTTGCCCGTGGTGTAGGCGACAACAAGGGCCAGCATTTCGCACAGATCCTGGCAATTGAATCTCATCTAACGACGCATGGCTCGTTACCGTGCAACGTTATCTTGTTGTTGGAAGGCGAAGAGGAGATCGGCAGTCCGCACATTGCCGATTTCGTGCGCGCCAACACGGATGCCCTCAAAGCTGATCTTGCCGTCACGGCCGATGGTCCTCGTCATGCGAGCGGTGCACCTGTGATCAAGTTTGGCTCGCGCGGCGTTGTCTCGTTTGAGCTGCGTTGTCGCCATGCCTGTCGCGATCTGCACTCGGGTAACTTCGGTGGTGTTGTGCCCAATCCGATCTGGACGTTGGTGCACCTTCTCGGCACCCTGAAGAATGCCGACGGTGAAATCTCCATTGATGGTTTCCACGAGGACATCGAACCACCATCACGCGAGGAACTTGCTGCGGTCGAGCGCCTACCGCTCGATCTCGAGGCTGTCATGCGGAGCCTGGATATTTCGGGATTTGATGCACCGGACGAAAGGCCGTTCTACGAGCGTCTCTGCTTCCAGCCGACTCTAACGATCAATGGATTCCATGGCGGCTATGGCGGACCTGGTAGCAAGACCGTCCTGCCCAGCGAAGCTTTCGTGAAATGTGACGTACGGCTCGTGGAAGCGCAGGACCCTCAAGACATCCTTCGCAAGATAGCCGCCCATGTGGAGAAATTCGCGCCCGATGTGGAGTTCATTGCGCTAGAGAGCATGTGCCCGTCAAAAACACCTATCGCTTCCTGCTTCACCGCGCCGTGCTTTCGTGGCGGCGCAAGGCGAGGAACCTCTGCTGGTCCCCGCCGGCTTCGGCAGCCTTCCTAGTTACGTCTTCAGCAAGATCCTCGGCATTCCTCATTTCGAAACTCCATACGCCAACCATGACGAGGCAAATCACGCGCCGAATGAAAATCTAGAACTCAGCTGCTTTTACAGCGGGATTCGGACAGGCGCTGCGTTATTGTACGAGCTTGGCCTGTTGCAAATTCCTGAACGCGATCTCGGTCAAGTGGTTCGCCAGAGGTCAGATGGCGAATTAATCAGGTCCGAGAGCCGGCGGTAGTTTCAACTAACGGGATGGTACAGCGGATGCCAAAGGTCAACGCTAGGCGCTTGCTCTCGGAGCTCAGACGTTTCGCGCAATTTGGCGCATATAGGACAGGGGTCCACCGCCCCACTTATACTAAGGAGGACATGGGCGGTCGCCGCTGGCTTGCGCAGCAATACGAAGCCGTAGGCCTTCAGGCGCATATCGACGGGGTCGGTAATGTGTTCGGCATGCCGCGTTCAGAGCGGCGATCGCTGTTGATCGGATCGCACGCAGAATCTCAGAATTATGCCGGATGGCTGGACGGAGCGCTCGGCGTAATCTACGGGCTCGAGATTGCCCGCATCTTTGCGGAAACGCCGGACTGCGCCGGTTTTGCCATTGCCCCGGTCGCCTGGGCGGATGAAGAAGGTCACTACGTGTCGATGCTCGGGAGTCGTTCATTCGTCGGTGATATCGATGAGGCGGAGATGGACCGTGCGGTGAATGTCGACCACGGGCTGGCGCTGAGGGACGCGCTCCGTGCGGCCGGTCTAGCCGGCATTCCCCGATCGCTGGTGGAGCCGGAACGCCACCTAGGTTACCTAGAAAGCACACATAGAGCAAGGCGACGCGCTGGAAGCCTCGAGTAAGCGGATCGGTGTCGTTACCAGTATCGTCGGGATATGGCAGTACTCAATCGTGTTTCACGGCGTTCAAAATCACGCCGGCACGACGCGCATAGCTATCCGAAAAGACGCCGGCGTCGCTGCAGCTACGCTGGCCATGGCCATTGCCGAGCGCTTTCCGGATGTGGCCGGTCCGCGTTCCGTCTGGACCACGGGCCGCATTACCCTAGAGCCGGGCGCGCTCAGCATAATTCCGGGCAGAGCAGAGATGCTGTTCCAGTTCCGAGATTCAGAGATGCCGGTGCTTGAGCGCCTCGATGCGGTGCTAAGGGACTTGGTTGAAGAGACCGCGAATAAAAGTAAGCGGTGCGCCCAGGCACCTTTCCCGAGATCGTCTGGTGGTGCATCTATGTAGTTCAGCCGTTGGTCGGCGCGCCGCCGGCGATCACTCCGGATCGTCATAACGGGTGACGTGGTGGAGTTCGCGGAGGGCGGGGATGACGAGGGCGATGTCTTTGTAGGCCTCGTGTTCGATGAAATGCGCGGTCTCGGGCCCCGGTCGGGGCTTTCCGAGGACGGGCCTGCCCTTTTTGTCGACGCAGTAGATCAGGATTGGCAGCAGCAGGCCGTGGTTGGGGTTGTCGAGGTCGAGCAGCCGTTTCCAGCGTTTGATGTTGAGATTCATGGCCGCGTAGAACCCTTGGCACCACGGCCGGGGGTCGATGCCGCCGCTGGGCTTGGTGGCGAATCGGGGCGCATAATCCTGCGGTCTGTCGAACAGCGTCTCGTTGAGCCGGTTGTGGATCCTGGCGAGGCTGGCAAACACGGCATGATCGGTTGCAGAGCCTTTGGCCAGGACGTCGCGCGGCAACCCCATGAGCGGGCACATCCAGTCTTGCGGGTCCGCTAACCGGGGTCCGGTGACCGCCGCCGTTACGAAGCCATCCAGCGCCGACATGGTCCGCACCAACGGACGGGGGGCGGTCTTGGTGGCCATCCAGGCCTCGAGCGCCTCGTCCGACAGCGCCATGTCATCGATCGCGCTCATGCCGCCAAGGAGAGCGGCATCTCTTCGCGGCGCACCCAATTCCATATGTGGACGGCTCCCACTTGCAAGTGTTTTTTACAGATATTTTTGATCGGATCGCTTGCTTCCATATGTGCGGCCTTTGTGTGTGGTCGCACATGACCACTGGCCAAGATGGTTTCCGCAACGCATGTTCCTAACACGGCAACGACCTTGAAAGGCCAATGGAACTGACGGAGTATCACGCGTCTTGGATCGATCGATCCACCATCTGCTTTTCTCTTGCAAGTTCACAGCATCAGCTCAACACGGTAGCATTCTATTCTGCTCACCGTGATGGCCAATTCCTATGTTGCTTGCGTTTGCTCCTCTGTCCGCCGATACGCCTCGCCGCTCACCATGAGCTTCCAGGCGACACGGGCGATCTTGTTGGCGAGCGCCACCGCAACCAGCTTTGGTTTCTTCCGTTGCAGTAGTTCGGTGAGCCATCGGGAAGCATGCCTGCTTCGACCTGCTCTGACGTGCTGAAGAAGAGCAGTCGCGCCAACCACCAATATGCTCCTCAGCATTTCGTCGCCAGCACGTGTGATCACCCCCAGTCTGACCTTGCCTGCGGTCGAATGGTCTTTGGGCGTGAGTCCTATCCAAGCGGCAAAATCGCGACCCGACTTGAACGTTCGGGGATCTGGGGTCTTCATCATCAAAAGCGATGCGCCGACCGGCCCGACACCCGGAATTTCGGCCAGGCGCCTGCTGCATTCATCGGAGCGATGCAACGCGGTCAGTTTTTCCTCGACGGCTTTCGTTTCGGTAAGCAAGTCGCGATACTCAACGCCATGCATGGCAAAAAGCTCGCGGGCCAATTCAGGCAGGGATTGATCCGCCGCAATCCGCTCCAGCAACGGTTCGATGCGGCACATGCCCTTGGCCGCGACGATGCCGAACTCCATGGCAAACCCGCGTATGGCATTGGCGAGCTGCGTTCGATTGCGAATGAGTCTCTCTCGCACACCGACCAGCATTAACGCCGCCTGCTGGTCCGCGGTCTTCACCGGCACGAAGCGCATCGTCGGTCGGCTCATCGCCTCACACAAAGCTTCCGCGTCCGCCGCGTCGTTCTTGCCGCGTTTCACATAAGGTTTCGCCAACTGAGGCGCTATCAATTTCACCTCATGACCGAACGAACTTAACAGCCTCGCCCAATGATGAGAGCCTCCACAGGCTTCGAGTGCGATAGTAGTCGGCGGCGTTTTCTCGAAGAATTTCACCATCTCCCTACGCGAAAGCTTCTTGCGAAGGACTGGTTGCTCGCCTGCGTTCACGCCATGCAATTGGAAAACGCTCTTTTCGCGGTAGGGACGCCCGTTACCGGGCGCCCCCCGCTCAGATCCCGGCGAGCCCAATTAAGGCACCGGGCTCCTACCTTGGGTGTGTGACGGCGAAGCGCACGTCGGGCCATGGATGAAGGATGCGTGGCTTCGGGAGCCAGTGTTCTGTCACTTTTGTGGTCCGGCCCCATGTGAATCCGTCCTTCTGGCTACGCCGCCGAAGCGTGCGCCTCCAGAGTTCTTCCACATGGTGCCGAAACGCGGCTAAAGCGCGCGCGTTTGTCGGCACCGCGAAGTAGGCGAAATGCCCGCTCACGATCTGCCTTAGCCATTTCCCCTGTTCGGGTATGGGCCAGTGCAGCCGACGCCACAGCTCCTCCTTTATGTTCCTGAGCTTCGTCCGCATGCGGTCGCCGCGGGTCTTCCGTTGAAGCTGGAAGCGCCCGCTGCGCGATTTGCCGCAGATGAACGTGAACCCGAGAAACATAAAGGTCTCCGGCTTCCCGAGGCCGCGCCGCTTGCGATTAGCCGCCGCGAAGCGACCAAACTCAATCAGGCGGGTCTTGTCCGGATGGAGCGACAGTTCGAACTCCTCAAGCCTCGCGTGCATCGCATCGAGGAATCGACGGGCGTCGTCCTCGCGCTCGAAGCCGACCACCAGGTCATCGGCATAGCGCACGATGACCATGTCGCCGGCGGCGTCGTGCTGTCGCCAGCGTTTCGCCCACAGATCGAGTACGTAGTGCAGGTAGATATTGCCGAGGAGCGGTGAGATCACCGAGCCTTGACCCGTCCCCTTGTCGTCTACGGTCACGACCCCGTCTTCGAGAATACCTGCCTTCAACCATTTCTGGATCAGGCGGATGATGCGCTTATCGCCGACCCGATGCTCCAGGAAGCGAACCAGCCATTTCTGACTGACCGCCCCGAAAAAGTTTTGGATGTCGGCGTCAATTATCCAGCTCACTTTCCGATGGTCGATCGCGACGCACAGCGCATCCAGCGCATCGTGCGGCCCTCTCCCCGGTCGAAACCCGTAGGAGAAGCCGCAGAAGTCGCCCCATAGATGGCGTTGAGCACCATGACGGTCGCCCCTTGGACAATCTTGTCTTCCAGAGCTGCGATTGCCAGCGGCCGCTGCTTCCCATCTGCCTTCGGTATAAACGTCCGGCGTGACGGTTGCGGGCGGTACGCTCCCCGTTGGACCCGGGCGTGCAGATCGATGAGCCGGGGCTCAAGCTCTGCCTCGTAGTCCTGCCATGTCATGCCATCCACCCCGGGGGCGGCCTTGCGCCTGAGCGCGTAGAACGCCGTCCGGAGTGCGTCGACAGTGATATGGTGGAAGAGCGCGGTGAACCTGTCCTTCTTCCTCAGCCTTGCGGCTTTCCGTACGCGATCCAGCGACTGGGACATGCGATCCCGGCCCTGTGTCCGGTGCATGCGTTGCTGTTCCGCGTTCCCCTTGGTCCCCGGCCTTCGCTCCACCAACTCCGCCACCGGTCGCCCGGCTTTGTTCGTCGGCTTCACAGCTACTATGCCGAAGTCAGACTTCTCTGGATCGTTCATCAGCGGCTACGACTCCTCGCCTTCCCACTGCGGACCATCCACCCGCAGGACGGGTTGGGTGGCCAATCCAGAGATCTCCCGGTTCCCGTACAAGGAGCTTCCGTGCATGCCAGGGTCTCAGACCACGCCGGGTCGGCTGAGCGCTCGCGTAACGCGCTCAAATCGTATTGCCTTCCGGAACGTCAACGCCGTCGGCACCCGGGATTTTGGACTTTCGCGGCTCAATGGCTGGCCTGCACGCTCCCCAACCGACGCTTCGCCGACATCCTCACGGTTGCCTGCGCACGGCTTGGGGCCGATATGGGTTGCTAGCCCTTCATCGTGGTGGACTTTCACCTCCTACTCCTTGCCAGTCTCCCGGCGCACTGACGTATCCATGCCAATTCTGATAATCTCTTCCACGGACGGTCTCCCTCGATTGAGCTTTCAACGAACTCATTCTGGCACATTGCGATGCCGTTGGGAGCCGTCCACCCCAACACGGCATCAGCTCGTCCCAGCGCGAGGCTGGCCAGTCGTTCTGGATGCGCTCGGTGACATCGGCCATGTAGGCTTCCGCATCGACGCCGCACAGCTTGCAGGTCTCGATGATGCTGAGCACGACCGCGGACCGCTCTGCCCCGGCGAAGCTGCCCGAGAAAAGCCAATTGCGCCTGCCGACCGTAAATCCACGAATGGCCCGCTCCGCGATCAGGTTGTCAGGCTCGATCTGGCCATCGTGGAGGAAGCGATTGAAGGCACGCCATCGCCTGGCGCCATAGGCGAAGGCCTTGGCGATATCGGCATGATGCGACAAGCCGTTGCCCTGGCGCATGAGCTGTCGTCGCAGCGCCCGGACCAGTGGTCGGGTCCGCCTTCGTCGTGCGGCCAATCGCTCGGCGGGCGGGAGCCCCCGTATCTCTTCCTCGATCCGGTAGATCGCCTGGATACCGGCCATCGCCGTCGTGCTGAGTTCGGTCGGCTGGCTGTCGTGAACGTCGAATATCTTGCGACGCAGATGGGCCAGGCAGGCAGCTTCTCGAATGGCGCCGCCCTTGTAGATCTGGTTATAGCCGCTGAAACCGTCGGCCTGGAGCGTGCCGGCAAATCCGGCGAGCTCGGTCATCACGCTCTCGCCAACGCGTCCCATGGTGGCGCGATACCAGGCGATCGGCGGCTCCTGCGAACCCGAGTTGCGGTCGTCGGCGACGTAAACCCAGAGCGCGCCTTTGTGCGTCTTGCCGGTGCCGGGCGCCAGGATCGGAAGCCGCGTGTCGTCGGTGTGTATCTTGGTGCGGGTACGGCCGATCTCGCGGATGCGATTGTAGATCGGATCGAGCAAGGCGGCGGCGTAGCCGGCGCTGCGCGCAAGGGTGGATCGCTCGATATCGACGCCCTTGGCGGCCATCATCTGTGCCTGACGGTAGAAGGGTAGATGATAACCCCACTTGGCCATCATGATATGGGCGAGCGCGGCATAGCTGAGCTTGCCGCGTGCAATGGCCTTGGCTGGTGCCGGCGCCTGGATGATTTTATCGCAGGTCCGGCAGCTGTACTTGGGTCGAATGGTCTCCATCGCCTGCCAGGCCTGGGCGACCAGATCGAGCATCTCCTCGCTATCTTCGCCCATGGCGCGCAGATCGCCGCCGCAGCCCGGGCAGCATGCGCAAGAGGGTTCGCGAACGATCCTCTTTCGCGGCAGGTTGGGGTTGAGCTTGCGCACCGGCAACACCCGGACCTTGTCGGTGTCGGCGACGATGGGCAGCTCGATATCGGGCAGGCCGACGGCGAAATCTGTCTCGAGATCTTCGAGTTCGAGCAGCATCTGGCCCAGCTTCTCGGACGAGCGGCCGAAGGCCTTGCGATTGAAGCGAGCGATCTGCAGCTGCAGGCGCTGGATGCGAAGTGCGGCCTCGGCGCGCTCCCTTCGCAGTTGCTCATCCCGCTCAGCGATGGTGATGTCACGGGCAGAAACGGCCGCCTCCAGAAGGGCGATCCGGGCGAGGAAATCAGCGATTGAGGGGGTCTGTTCCGACACCCAAATTAAATACGAAAGAGCCCCGTTACGGAAGCAGAATCGACACAAAATCAATAAGAAACGAGCAAAATCAGCCAGCCAAACGCGGTCGATAAATCTTGCTCGGCCGGCGCCAGTCGATCCCGTCCAGAAGCAGCGAAAGCTGCGCCTTGGTGAGCGACACGGCGACCTGATCCTTGGTGGTTGGCCAGGCGAAACAACCCTCGGAAAGCCGTTTTGTAAAAAGGCAGAACCCCTGGTCGTCATGCGCCAGAATCTTGATGATATGACCCTTGCGTCCACGGAAGCAGAAGATCGCGCCAGTGTGCGGATTGAGCGCAAGCACCTGCTGCACCATCAGCGCCAGGCTGTTGATCCCGCGGCGCATATCGGTCGCGCCGCAGCACAAGTAAATCCGGTCGGTCGGCACCACCGTGATCACTTGGTCAACTCCGCCAGGACGATGCGCAGTGCTGTCGGATCGACGATCCCGTCGATCCGCAATCGCGCGCCGCTCGGAAAGGCCACGACGATCCTGCCGGCCGGGTCCGGGCAATCGGCGACGGGGCGTTCAACCTCGGGCAGATCGCTCACGTCGATGCGCGCGAAGGTCGCCATCGCCTGATCGGCATCAGGCTCGCCGCCGGCCATCTGCTTGCGCCAGGCATAGAGCTGTGATGGGGCTACGCCGAACGCTTGCGCGACCTCGGTCACCGACGACCCCGCCGCGCTCGCCAGGTCGACCAACGCGCGCTTCTCGGCGCAACTCCACAGCCTTCGTTGCCGCGAGCGCCCAACCACTGTTGCACGGTCTTCGGCCGCCGCCGCACCACTTAACTCGGCGACCAAATCGCCCTCTGCATGTTCCAATTTCATGGCGCGAAAGCTCCATGTTCATCGGCCTATTGCAAGGTGCCTTGGTGCACCGCTTACGAATAAAACCGGCTGCAGTGCCGAGATTGAGCGGACCGAGACCGGCAAGCCCTGGCATATGGATCCCACTTTCCAGAAAGCGATAGAGAAGGCGGCCGGGCGCCATGCACCCGATGCCTACGTGAGGATGCCAAGTGGCGCCAGTCACGACGCCCAGGTTGTGGGCCGCAAATTGAGAGCCGCGATGCTTTTCGTGCCAAGCATCGGTGGCATTAGCCACCATTGGACTGAAAACACAGACGATGCCGACCTGGTGCTCGGCTGTCAGGTGCTCGCCGATGCCGCCGAGATGATCCTGTGTGACGTGAAACACCTGAACCGCGGCTAAACACTTCTAAGCAACGCATCCAAGGCTGGCAATTCTCGCTACTCGTCACGCTTATCTGAGGCGAAGCAGTTTGGGATTTCGACGATTCAATTTCTTGTTGGCGAAAAATCACGCGGGGGCGGAAGGCTGGAAGAGCGGGAAGTGCAAGAAGTACCGCCGAAACTGGATCTGGGACTCAGCGCGATTTCCGACTGACTGTCGGAAGCCTGCAGAGCCATGATCTTGAACTTGAACACGGCGCTCGGTGGCAACAGCTTGGCGAAGAAGCAGGCTACCGCATCGCGACGCAGCGTCTTTCGCACGCCGACTTTTCCGTGGCAGTCGACCCGTGAAGCTGGAACACATATTTCGCAAGATCCAGACCTATTCGAACGACCTGCATGACATCCTCCTTTGTTGCAGTTGACGTTCGAGATTTCACCTCGCCTGGAGGGCGGGGTCCATACGATTGGCCCTTCAGGCAAGTGCTTTCTTCAGACGGCTCATCACACGGGTACGGTGCGGTCATATGTCCGGCCTTTCAGCGCGGTCATTTAACCGCTGGCCTCGATGAAGTCCGCGATGCGAGTGGCTGATCATTACGGCGCGCTGTGTGCGCGGTACGCCTCCGGCGAACGACCACGTTTAGCACTCTGATGCTGCGGTAGTGGGCCGTTCCACCTCATCAAACGAAACGGCCTCCGGCAAACCCGGGGCGGTTCATCTTATACCAAGAGTCATGGAGTTTGACCGACATGAGCCCATTCTCGCATTCCGATCGATGTGATTGTTTCGGGAGCGGCGAGTAGCTTGTGCCAGGCATCGCATGCGGCGTCGATAATGGCATCGTAGCTTTCGAAGACGCGGTTTGAGAGCCAGTTCTGCCGCATGTACTGCCAGACATTCTCGACCGGGTTCAATTCGGGCGCACGCGAGGGCAGGAAGATCGGCGTGATGTTGCGCGGCATGTTGAGGTTGGCGGTGGTGTGCCATCCGGCGCGATCCATGATGAGCACGGCATGCGCGCCCTTTTCGACATGGCGGCTGATCTCGTCGATATGGAGTTGCATGGCCTCGGTGTCGGCAAATGGCAGCGCGAGAGCTGCGCCGGTGCCCCGAGCCGGGCAGATGGCGCCGAACAGATATGCGCTCTTGTATCGCTGGTCGGCTGGCTGTCGCGGCCGCGTGCCACGCCTGGCCCACTGCCTTGTGATGCCGTTCTTCTGACCTATCCTGGCTTCATCCTGGAACCAGAGTTCCACCTTCGTACGCGGCGGCAGGTCGCAAAGATGCGCCTTCAGCGTGCGCTGCCAGTTTTTTTGAACTCTTCGATGATATGGGCGTCCTGCGCCGGGTGGTGCGGCCGGGCGCTCATATGCGAGAAGCCGAGCTTGTGCAGCAGCTTCCCGACATAGCGGGTATCGTAATCGATGCCGAAACGCTCCTTGATGACGCGCTTTAGGTCGATGCGCCGCCAGCGCACGACGCCGTCGACGGCGCGATCCGGCCCCCTCTCCACGATTGCCGCCAGTTCAGCATTCTGTTCAGGCGACAGCCGGCACGGCGGGCCCGACGACCAGTGGTCGACAAGGCCATCGGGGCCGGTCGCGTTGAACCGGTGCACCCAGTCCCGCAGCGTCTGGCGGTCCATGCCGCCAATCCGCCCCGCGTCTGCCCGGCTCATGCCGTCCAGTACCGCAGCGATCGACAATAGCCGGCTGCTCTGCCGCACATCCTTCGACCCACGCGCGAGGCGGCGCAGTTCCGTCGCCGAATAGTCCGTTCGTAACTTCACCGCTGATCCCATGGCCGAATCTCCTTCGGCAACACGGAATCACGGTTGGGCGACGCTCCAAAATCACGAAAGAGTCAGCACCCGAGACCGTTGGTATTAGCTGCATCTCGCCGCCAGATGACGACGATATAGAAACTGCATTTGACGCAAGCTACTAGATGCCGTAATGGGCCGGCCTTCGCGAGCATAGCCAGGTTGGGTGGCTGTCCCTCAGAATGATGGTGTTGAAACGGAGTCCGAGCGATCGGCTCCAAACATCATGAGAGGAACAGCCATGGAACATTATGCGGGAATCGATGTCTCTCTGGAAGAGAGCAGCGTGTGCATTGTTGACGCGACCGGAACGATCATGCGCGAGGTCAAGATCGCCAGCGAGCCGGAGGCGCTGGTCCGCTATTTCGACGAACTGGAATTGTCTGTTAGTCGCATTGGGCTCGAGGCCGGGCCATTGTCGCAATGGCTGCATGCCGGGCTTGTGGCCGCCGGACGCGATGCGATTTTGCTCGAGACGCGGCACGTGAAGGCGGCGCTCTCGGCTATGACGGTGAAGACCGACCGGAAAGATGCACGCGGGATCGCCCAACTGCTGAGGATGGGATGGTACCGTCCGGTTCATGCCAAATCGGTGACTTGCAAGGATAGCCGAGCCCTTCTTGTTGGACGCAAGCTTCTGCAAGGCAAGCTTCTCGACGTCGAACTTAGCATCCGCGGGATCTTGCGCGGCTATGGGCTGAAGGTCGGAGAGGTCAGTCGTGGAAAGTTTGAGACGCGCATCCGGGAGCTGACAGCAGGCCACGTCACTTTGGAGACGGTGATTGGTGCGATGCTGGCGGCGCGGATGGCGTTGTGGTGCGAGTTCAGCAAGCTCCATCGCGAGATGCTGAAGATCGCGCGCGCTGATAAGGTCTGCCACAGATTGATGAGCACACCTGGCGTTGGGGCCTTGGTCGCCCTGACCTATCGCTCGGCGGTGGACGACCCGATGCGGTTTGGAAAATCCAGTACGGTCGGAGCCTACTTCGGGCTTACGCCCAAAAAATATCAATCCGGTGAGACCGATCGGGACGGTGGTGTCAGCAAGGTCGGCGACGCCATGGTGCGAACTGCGCTCTTTGAAGCTGCGCACGTCATGCTGACGCGGGCGATCCGCTTCTCGAGCCTGAAGCACTGGGCGCTCGACGTGGCGAAACGTCGGGGCATGAAGCGCGCCAAGGTGGCCCTTGCCCGCAAGTTGGGCGTCGTGCTCCATCGCATGTGGGTGGATGCGACCGACTTCCGCTGGAGCAAGGCCGCAGCGATGGCATAGGAGATAGAGCGTTCGGAGCGAGCCGAAACGGCAGCGCTCTCCTGAGGTCCCGTCGCCGGGACGAGGGCTTGGCAAGGTCGTGTGTAGTGCTGTGAATGCTTCGGCAAACCACGCTTCCTAGATTGACCTGTCAGCTCTGGATCTGATGGCATAGTGTGGCGGCCTTCGCGCTGACCACGGACAGAAGCATGATCCTGGCGACGAGATATCGTTCAGAGGGGACTTGACGAACGAAGGCCCATTACAGAAGCACTACTTTGGCAGTTTAGGTTTGAGGGCGTGTGCGAGCAGCTTCTGACAGTGAGGACATCTGCGGGGTGGCGACCGCGTGAAGAGGTCGAGAATGGCTTGTCTAACAGCTGGCATGCTCGGTTGTGGCGGTGGTCCGCCGACTCTTTTTTTTCCGTCCCGCTGCTTTGAGGCGGCGGGCTTGGAGAAAGGCGTAGGCGATCATGGTCATCAAGGCGTGTCGATGTAATCCAGTCCATGATCGGCCTTCAAAGTGGTCGAGGCCGAGTTCCTCCTTCAATTGCTGATGTGCCTGCTCACAGACCCACCTGGCCTTGATCGTGGCGGCGAGCATCTTGAGGCTCGCATCGGCCGGTAAGTTCGACACATAGTATTTTTGCTCGCCAGTCGACCGGCGTTCGCCGACGAGCCAGACCTCGTCGCCTGGCATGCATTGCATACGATTGTCGAGCATCCGGTGCTTATGACCATCCGCAACGCGGACACGGCGAGCCGCAAACAAACATGTCAGCCGACCTTTAGTGCCGCGCCGCCAGCTTATCTTGTGCCATCTCTCACCAGACAGCATCACCTCGGCAGAGACCGGCGGCTGGTCCGGGATGTGATATTGGCGGCGCCTGCCGGTGGTCGCGACCGGGAAGATCAGATCAACATCGGCCGGATAGACGTTTTGGCGCCGCGATAGTCCTACCGCCCACAGCAGACCGCGCTCACTCAAAGCCTGACGAAAAGAGCTGCTCGACCCGTAGCCCGCGTCGGCAAGCACACAGCCGAAACGCGCGCCGGAGGCGATGACACGATCGATCTCTTCGATGGCGATCTCCGGCTTTGTCAGAGCGACCTGTCGATCCTTCGGGACGCGCGCCCGCATCATCCGCTCGGGATCATTCGTCCAGGTGTCGGGCAGGAAGAGCCGAAGGCCCACCATCACCGGCACTTCGCGCGAGGCCAGGGTCACCGACACCAGTGACTGGCAATTGGACGTCTTGCCAAGCGACGAAGCGTATTGAGGCGCGACACCAACCGAATGTTGTCCCTTCTTCGGTAACGCTGTGTCGTCGATGACGAGAAAACCCGCCTCATCGCCGACCAGGCGATCTGCCTCCTTCAGCAGGGCGGCCTCGAGCGGAGCGCTGTCCCAAACCCCTGCCGCGACGAAATGATGAAGCTGATCGTAGCCGACCTCGCCAGTGCGCGCGGCCATCGGTTGTACGCTCTTACGGTCGCCCGGCCCGATCAGACCAGCAATGTACAGCGGACACATCCGGCGCCGAGCTGGACGCGAAAGACCCGCCAAAAACGGCCGAAGCCATTGCTCGAGATCGGTTTGCCAATCCACGTCCATTGATCGGCCCTCCATGAGCCGACCTCTCATGAATCACGCAAACTCTCTCTTGGGAATTCCAAAACGCGCCCGAAGCTAAATAACTGCCAAAGTAGTGCTTCTGTAATGGGCCTTCGTTCGTCAAGTCCCCTCTGAACGATATCTCGTCGCCAGGATCATGCTTCTGTCCGTGGTCAGCGCGAAGGCCGCCACACTATGCCATCAGATCCAGAGCTGACAGGTCAATCTAGGAAGCGTGGTTTGCCGAAGCATTCACAGCACTACACACGACCTTGCCAAGCCCTCGTCCCGGCGACGGGACCTCAGGAGAGCGCTGCCGTTTCGGCTCGCTCCGAACGCTCTATCTCCTATGCCATCGCTGCGGCCTTATACCAACGGTCTCGGGTGCTGACTCTTTCGTGATTTTGGAGCGTCGCCCAACCGTGATTCCGTGTTGCCGAAGGAGATTCGGCCATGGGATCAGCGGTGAAGTTACGAACGGACTATTCGGCGACGGAACTGCGCCGCCTCGCGCGTGGGTCGAAGGATGTGCGGCAGAGCAGCCGGCTATTGTCGATCGCTGCGGTACTGGACGGCATGAGCCGGGCAGACGCGGGGCGGATTGGCGGCATGGACCGCCAGACGCTGCGGGACTGGGTGCACCGGTTCAACGCGACCGGCCCCGATGGCCTTGTCGACCACTGGTCGTCGGGCCCGCCGTGCCGGCTGTCGCCTGAACAGAATGCTGAACTGGCGGCAATCGTGGAGAGGGGGCCGGATCGCGCCGTCGACGGCGTCGTGCGCTGGCGGCGCATCGACCTAAAGCGCGTCATCAAGGAGCGTTTCGGCATCGATTACGATACCCGCTATGTCGGGAAGCTGCTGCACAAGCTCGGCTTCTCGCATATGAGCGCCCGGCCGCACCACCCGGCGCAGGACGCCCATATCATCGAAGAGTTCAAAAAAACTGGCAGCGCACGCTGAAGGCGCATCTTTGCGACCTGCCGCCGCGTACGAAGGTGGAACTCTGGTTCCAGGATGAAGCCAGGATAGGTCAGAAGAACGGCATCACAAGGCAGTGGGCCAGGCGTGGCACGCGGCCGCGACAGCCAGCCGACCAGCGATACAAGAGCGCATATCTGTTCGGCGCCATCTGCCCGGCTCGGGGCACCGGCGCAGCTCTCGCGCTGCCATTTGCCGACACCGAGGCCATGCAACTCCATATCGACGAGATCAGCCGCCATGTCGAAAAGGGCGCGCATGCCGTGCTCATCATGGATCGCGCCGGATGGCACACCACCGCCAACCTCAACATGCCGCGCAACATCACGCCGATCTTCCTGCCCTCGCGTGCGCCCGAATTGAACCCGGTCGAGAATGTCTGGCAGTACATGCGGCAGAACTGGCTCTCAAACCGCGTCTTCGAAAGCTACGATGCCATTTATCGACGCCGCATGCGATGCCTGGCACAAGCTACTCGCCGCTCCCGAAACAATCACATCGATCGGAATGCGAGAATGGGCTCATGTCGGTCAAACTCCATGACTCTTGGTATTACTCCAGCGGAAATCGGTCGCATCCACCCACATGCGATGGAGCACGACGCCCAACTTGCGGGCAAGGGCCACCTTGGCGCGCTTCATGCCCCGGCGTTTCGCCACGTCGAGCGCCCAGTGCTTCAGGCTCGAGAAGCGGATCGCCCGCGTCAGCATGACGTGCGCAGCTTCAAAGAGCGCAGTTCGCACCATGGCGTCGCCGACCTTGCTGACACCACCGTCCCGATCGGTCTCACCGGATTGATATTTTTTGGGCGTAAGCCCGAAGTAGGCTCCGACCGTACTGGATTTTCCAAACCGCATCGGGTCGTCCACCGCCGAGCGATAGGTCAGGGCGACCAAGGCCCCAACGCCAGGTGTGCTCATCAATCTGTGGCAGACCTTATCAGCGCGCGCGATCTTCAGCATCTCGCGATGGAGCTTGCTGAACTCGCACCACAACGCCATCCGCGCCGCCAGCATCGCACCAATCACCGTCTCCAAAGTGACGTGGCCTGCTGTCAGCTCCCGGATGCGCGTCTCAAACTTTCCACGACTGACCTCTCCGACCTTCAGCCCATAGCCGCGCAAGATCCCGCGGATGCTAAGTTCGACGTCGAGAAGCTTGCCTTGCAGAAGCTTGCGTCCAACAAGAAGGGCTCGGCTATCCTTGCAAGTCACCGATTTGGCATGAACCGGACGGTACCATCCCATCCTCAGCAGTTGGGCGATCCCGCGTGCATCTTTCCGGTCGGTCTTCACCGTCATAGCCGAGAGCGCCGCCTTCACGTGCCGCGTCTCGAGCAAAATCGCATCGCGTCCGGCGGCCACAAGCCCGGCATGCAGCCATTGCGACAATGGCCCGGCCTCGAGCCCAATGCGACTAACAGACAATTCCAGTTCGTCGAAATAGCGGACCAGCGCCTCCGGCTCGCTGGCGATCTTGACCTCGCGCATGATCGTTCCGGTCGCGTCAACAATGCACACGCTGCTCTCTTCCAGAGAGACATCGATTCCCGCATAATGTTCCATGGCTGTTCCTCTCATGATGTTTGGAGCCGATCGCTCGGACTCCGTTTCAACACCATCATTCTGAGGGACAGCCACCCAACCTGGCTATGCTCGCGAAGGCCGGCCCATTACGGCATCTAGCAAGCATTTTCACTGCGGACTGAATGTGTGGCGGAGCAGGAACTATCTCATCTGGATGGGTGAGTCTTAGCTGCATCTCGTCGCCAGATGACGACGATATAAAAACTGCATTTGACGCAAGCCGCTAGGACGTCTGAATGTCTGCTGGAACCAAAATCTGGACGTTAAGCAGTAGCTTCGAACATCGGTCCGATGCGTAAATGTGACGTAACCGAACCACAACATGGAAAATCCTTGGGGTGAGATATGGCGACGATGTCCTCAGCTATTCCCGTGACAGGTGTCCCGTTCCCGAGATCCGAGTACGAACGCAGGCATCTCAATCTGCTGGAGGCGGTGGTGAGCTCGGGGCTAGACGCACTTGTAGTGACTGCCCATGGCCATCTTCGATATCTCAGTGGATACGACGGGAGTGGTGGATACTTCGCACCGTTTCCTTTGATCATCGTGCCCGGTCGGTCGCCAACATTTGTTGTCCGACAGTATGATGAGCAAGCAGTCCGGTCATATAGTTGTATTGACGAGATAATTACTTATACATATCAGCAAGATTTTGCGAAAGTGTCTGCCGACGTCCTTCGTCGGTATGGCCTGCAAAGTAAGAGAATAGGTTTTGAACTTGGCTGCTGGAACCTCGCGCTGGCAGATGTTAACGCGCTTCAGGCGCAGCTTCCCGACCTAAAGGTCGTTGATGCGACTCGCCTAGTTTCTTCGGTGGCAGCGGTGAAGGGTGATCTGGAACTCAAGTGCATGCGCGACGCAATGCGCATGACCGACTTGGCAGTGCAAACCTTCCAGCGCTCGCTACGGGAAGGTGTAACCGAATTGGAGATGGCAGGGACCATCGCGGCAGCCGTCAGGGCAGAGGCCGGCAATAGGAATGGGGAAATTGGGCTTTCTCCCGGCACCACCATTTTATTCGGAGAACGGACAAAGTTGCCGCATGGCCCGCCAACTCAGCATCCAATTAGTAAAAATGAGCCGGCTTTTCTGGAAGTCGGCGCATCAAAACACGGATACACCGTGGGGATGGTACGGTGCGCTGTGCTTGGCCAACATCCTGAGACTGAGTCTCTGCACACCTTGGCCGAGGAGGTTCTTGACGCACTCATTGCCGCAGTTAGGCCCGGCACATCCGCCGAGGCAGTCGACGCTGCCGGCCGCGCGGTGCTGGACCGATCCGGGAGAAGGGGAGTCTTTCGCCAACGTACCGGATACCAGACTGGCATTCATTGGACTGAGCGTGGTGACCTGAGCTTGGAACCGGGTGCGGAGGATATACTGAAGTCCGGCATGACCTTGCATATGCCAAATATATTGTGCAGCGAAAACGGCTATCTATTCGGATCCGGCGCTCACGTCCTAGTGACAGAGGGTGGTGCAGAACTATTGAGTCAAACACCGCCGAGACTGTATCGCGCATGATGCCTAAGCAAAGTCGAATCATGACCAAACATGGATAGAATGGGTGTTCGCGTTGCGGTCTTCGGGAATGTTCTCGATCATGACTTGTAGGACTTGTGCAAAAAGTCGTGCGCCTCATGTATCCCTGGAACCAGCGCGTTCTGGCCGCCTTCTTGGCACTATTCGACATGTCAATGGTCACCGAACTCTCCGCAATATGAGCATCCAATTTTCCGTACCTGACGGGTGAGGGGCTTGGCGATCGGCCCGCCCCTGATCGTCGGATTTCACTCTTGGCAGCCGTCCGCGTTTTTTCGGCGGCGGAGGCGGGTTGATATGTGCTTTGATCGAACGTGCTCGGGGACGAGATCGGCGTGCTGTCGAAGCGGTAGCTTGTAAGCGACCAGGCGCCCCCATGTTTCGCGGATAGATAAATGGCGCGACACTCTCGTCGAATACGTTGGAATCGTGCTGTCCGACGCCGCCTGAGATCATCGAATGGCGCAATAATACCTCGCTATGCGTGCGTGCCCGTCGCAGCGTCCTTGTGAGCAGCGGCAGTTCCACCAAGCTAGGCGGCGCCCATCTAGTCTTACTGAGTCACGAAAGCGCGCGGAGGGGGATTCGTAGGCGACCTGGTTGTGATAGGTTGGCGATTCACAGCGATGGATGGGCGCCATGGTCAGCGAGGACGGTTGCGAAGCAGCCGCGTTTGATGGGTATTTGGAAGCACTGGTCGAGGTCATAGGCCATGCCGATCGGGCAGAGCCGCTGCGGGATTATTGTACGGGTTTGATGATGCCGGTGGCGCGCAAAAGCGTGGAGCCCCTGGCCGCCGTTACGGCGCCATCACGTGTTTCGGCCAAGCATCAATCGCTTTTGCATTTCGTGGGACAAGCGCCTTGGTCGGATGACGCACTGCTGGCGCGCGTTCGTGATTGGGCCTTGCCGCGCATGATCGAGCGTGGCGGTGCGATCACCGCCTGGATTGTCGACGACACTGGCTTTCCAAAGAAGGGGAAGCATTCCGTCGGTGTCGCACGCCAATATTGCGGCCAGCTCGGCAAGCAGGACAATTGCCAGGTTGCCGTCAGTCTTTCGATTGCGAATGAGGGGGCCAGCTTACCGGTTGCCTGGCAGCTTTATCTACCTGAGATCTGGGCAAATGATCCAGAGCGCCGGAAGAAGGCGAAGATCCCGGACGAGATCCTATTTCAAACCAAGCCACAGATCGCGCTTGAACAAGTACGTGCGGCGCTAGAGACGCAGATGCCGGCGGGCGTGATCCTTGCCGACGCCGGTTACGGCGCAGACGGCGGGTTCCGCCGAGGATTGACCGAGCTGGGCCTCAGCTATGTCGTGGGTGTCCAGCCGACGCTCAGTGTTTGGCGCCCAGGCGAAGGACCGCTACCGCCCAAGACCTGGAGCGGAAAGGGTCGGCCGCCGTCGCTGATGCAACGAAGCGCGGATCATCAACCTCTTTCAGCCAAGGCGCTTGCGGAAAGTCTGCCGATAGACGCGTGGCAGACCGTCATATGGCGGGAGGGCAGCAATACCGATCTTGCGTCGCGCTTTACCGCTGTTCGTCTTCGTGTCGCGTCCAGAGACTATAATCTCGGACATCCGCACGCCGAAGAATGGTTGCTTGTCGAATGGCCCGAAGGTGACAAAGAGCCGCTCAAATACTGGCTTTCGACCCTGCCGGAAACGACCGCGCTGCGTGATCTTGTTGCCACGACCAAGCTAAGGTGGCGGATTGAACGGGATTATCGCGAGCTCAAGCAGGAACTGGGCCTTGGCCACTACGAGGGTCGAGGTTGGCGCGGATTCCATCATCACGCCAGTCTTTGCATCGCGGCTTACGGGTTTCTCCTCTCCGAACGGGAGACGATTCCCCCCTCAGCAATCGCCCGTTCCAAAAGCAGCGAAAAACCTCCTATTCCCCGCGGTTCACGATCCAGCGAGCCCGCCCATTCGCCCCGAACGGCACACCTCAAATTCGATCGCGACGCTGCATAGAAAACTGACCGTCGCACTTGCCCGCAGATTGATGCGATGTCCCTGCTGCGCTCAGTCGAAGCCGAAATATCCAAATTTATGACGCAGTAAGACTAGTACCTCTGCACAGAGGTGTTGATGGCTTTTCAAAAGCGCGTCTAAACGACGACAAGCGTTTGGTGCTTGTGGACGGAACAAAAAGGCGGCCTTTGCAGGCCGCCGAGTGTGGAGGATGTGTGCTTTAGAGCGAGGACGGGGCTTTTTCGATATCGCTGTGATCGGTCGGTGTTCGTTGCTGCTCCTGGATAAGTTCCTGGAGTTGGACGCCGTAGTGAGACCAGATGCTATCGGCGAGATCGTTGAGGAGCTCGAAGACAGCGAGCGCCTGTTCGGGTGTCCATTCGGGATTGATGAGGAAGTGGATACCACGACTGAGGCCGGACGGTTGAGGATCTGGTTTCATGCTGCGGGCACCTTTTCGCCGGAGGAGCGGCTGGTGCGTTTTTCGCGCTGTGCCTTTGATCGCTCGGCCGCTTCCTTGAAGCGGTAGGAATCGCCTTCGATGGAGATCACCTCGGATCGGTGCATGAGGCGGTCGACGAGGCTGACGACGCAGGCGGCATTGGGAAAGACCTCCGACCAATCAGCGAAGGGTCTGTTGGTGGTGATGATGGTTGAGCGTTTTTCGTAGCGCCGGCTGATGAGTTCGAACAGCAGGTCCGCATGACGGTTCGAGTAGGACAGATACCCGACCTCGTCGATCGCAAGAACGTCGGCGGCGGCGTAGTGGTGAAGGCGTCGGCGCAAGGCTGCGTCGCTGTCGAGGGCGGCGAGTTCGCCGAGCATCTCGCTGGCGGTTCGGAAGACGACGGTGTGACCGCAGATGAGCGCCTGGTGAGCGACATTGCGAGCAAGTGTCGATTTCCCGACGCCGTTGGGGCCGATAAAGACGATGTTGGCGGCATCGTTCATGAAGGACAGGGTCATCAGATCCTCGACGGCGGCGCGGTCGATGCGGCGAGGCCAGTGCCAGTCATAATCGGACAGTTGCTTGAAGTGGCCGAGCCTGGCGGCACGCGTGCGTCGCCGCATCGAACGGTCGGAGCGCTCCTCTTCTTCCCATTGAAGGACGGCGGCCAGCCAGTCCGCGTCAGCGATTTCGTCCCAATGGGTGATCAGGCCATTGAGGCGCAACGCCTTGGCCCGGTTGAGCAGGATGTCGGGATTATTCATCATCTTTGCCTCCAAGGGTCAGTTGGTCGTAGCTGTCGAGGCGATGCGGCCGTACCGTCGTATCCTTGCGCCGCACGTGTTCGGGCAGGCTCGTTTCGACCGGCGGCGGAGCACCGCGGGCGACCCGGCGGCGTTCCAGTGCGTCGCGAACCGACCTCGAATGGGAGGCGCCGGCATGCAAAGCTTCCTCGACGGCGGCCTGCAGTTCCTGCGCGCCGTACAGGTCAAGCAGTTTCAGCAACGCGTTTGTGATCGCACCGATATTGGAGCCACGCTCGGCGGCCCGGATCATCAGGGTCTGGCAGGCCGGCACGGCGCGGGTCAGGCTGTTGAGGCCGCGATGCTGGCGCGCCTCGCGCTTGATTGCGACGAGTGCCTTGAGGTGCTGAGGGTCCTCGATCTGCTGGTCGCGATCATAGCTGCGACGGTGACTGGCGATCATCTTTGCGCCGTCGAAGACGCGGACCAGGCCGAGATCGGCGCGCACGCTGAGCGTGCGCCGGACATGAGCATGCGGTACCGAGTAATCGTTGAGGTCGAAGCGCACATAGGGCGTTTTGCCAACCTTGGCGGCGACCTGCTCCTCGACGGGGTATGGGTTGGCGGGCAGCGGCAGAAGCAGTGGCTGCTCTTGCGCAAACGCCTGGCGGACCGTCATCGTCCGGTCCTCGGGGCATGGCCGGTCGGCTGCCTGGTTGCGGCACCACTGTTCGGCCTGGGCGTTCAGATCGTCGAGATCGGTGAACTTGCGGGCGATGAAGAATGCTTCCCTTATATGCCGTATGGCGCGCTCGACGCGGCCTTTTTCGTTGCCCCGGGCAACCGCGACAGGACGTGGCTCGAACCGATAGAAGCCGGCGAAGGCAAGCAGCGTCGGATGGAAGCGGATCGCATCGCCCTGGCGCTCGAGCACCGCACTCTTGAGATTGTCGTAGAGCAGGACCCTGGGCAGCCCGCACCATGTGTTGAACGCGCCGACGTGACCGCGCAGGAAGTTTTCCATGCGCGCGTCGAGGAAGAAGCGCAGGTAGATGTCGCGTGAGTAAGAAAGCACCATCACGAACGCCATGAGCGGCCGGCGGGCGTTGCCGATCTCGATGTGACCGAAGTGGGCCCAGTCGACCTGTCCCTGCTCGCCCGGCAATGTGCGCAGCCGCAGGAACGCCTCGGCCGGCTTGCGGGGACGGTGCAGGGCGACCAGGTGCCGAAAGTGCGTCGGCAAGCCCCGGTAGCCGCGCTCGCGCACCATCGCATAAAGGCGGCTGGCGGTCAGCGAGGGGAACTTTTCCAGCGTCTGCTCAATGAATGGAAGATACGGGTCAATGATTGAGGCTCTCTGCAGCGGCTTGTGCCGGGGCAATCCCGCCTGGGCCAGAACGCGATGCACCGTCGTGTGATGGACATGCAATTGCCTGGCGATGGTGCCGCAGCGCCACTTCTCGGCGTGATACAGGCGCATAATCCGGCCAACGTCACGGCTGATCCGGCTGCCCGACGACGTCGATGCCGTCGCCGCTGCCGCAATGATGCTGAAGGGATTGACTGCCGAATATCTGGTCCGCCGGACCTATCAGGTGAGCCCGGGCGATAGAATCCTCGTCCATGCTGCAGCCGGCGGCGTCGGGCAGATATTGTGCCAATGGGCGGCGCAGATCGGCGCGAAGGTGATCGGAACGGTCGGCAGCACAGCCAAACGAGAGATCGCCGAGCGCCTTGGCTGCGCCCGCGTGATCGTCACTGAGGAGGAGGATTTCGTCGCCGTCACGCGCGCGGAGACAGGCGGCGAAGGCGTGGCCGTGGTTTACGATGGGATCGGCGCGGATACGTTCGAAGGATCGCTGCGGTGCGCGCGCGTTCGCGGGCTGGTGGTCGCGTTTGGAGCGGCCTCGGGCCCGATCCCGAAGCTCGATGTTCAGTCGCTGGCAGGTCTCGGTTCACTCTACGTTACCCGGCCTGGCATTGATGCCTATACGCGTACAAGCGAGGAACTGCGCGAGGCCGCCGACGCCCTGTTTACGATGGTACGGAGCGGTTGTGTGCGGATCGCCCCGCCGCGCACCTACCCGCTCGCAGAGGCCGCGCAGGCGCATGCCGATCTCGAAGGCCGTCGCACGACCGGGTCGGTCGTGCTGCTCCCATAAGGATGGATTGGGGGTGTCAGCTAATTGCGGACGATCGGTCTTTGAATGGACCGTAGGTTTTGGGACGCAACAGCAGCGAGCCGAACGGTGACAATTAGGTCGGCTGGAGAATGTCAGCTTATCGCCAAGCTTCTCTAAAACCGGACGGTCTGAAAACGGCCGCAGTGCAGTCCGTACCCCAATTCGTTTCTCCATCGGCCAATCAAGGTCAAGGAGAACTGAAATGGGTTATTCTCAATATGATCCTGCCACTCAGGGCCGAGCCGCTTGGAATGCCGGAAAGACGGTTGGCACGAAGCGGCCTTTCACACAAAAACAAATCTGGCGATTCGCTTCTTCCTCGATCGTGAAGGGCGTGTTCGTGACCGCGCTCTTTTCGGTCTGTCAATCAACAGCAAGGTATGCGGCCGTGACTTGGTCAAAATCAAGATTGGCGACCTGGTCGCTGGGCCGGAAATACGACGCCGTGCTTGCGTGCAACCGCCGCCACCTGCACCCCCGGCATCAGGCTCTCGGCCGCAATCCGGGATTTATCGGCCTCCGAGCGAACCCGCCGTCCCGTCGGACCTTCCAGAACCTCGACCCGGCCTGCGTAGCCAATTGTCGAGACGTCCAAATGGACGTCCATTTTGCCGTCTGCTCCCACTGGACCCTTCGTCTCTCGCGATCAGGGGGATTCTTGGCACATTCACCTCATGCGCCGCACGAGCGGAGCGGCGTGGAGCTTACCGTTGTCTGGGTAAGAACGCGATAAGACCTGCGGCGCTGATATCAGCTGACCCCAGCCACGGTTTTCCACGCCGCCAGGGCCTGGAGGCGGTGGTGGTGAATTTCGAATGCGGAGCGTTGTGACCGGGCTGGGACGAAGAGATTTCTCAGTGCTGAGAAGATCGAGACGAAGCGTTGCAGCGCCCCTGGCGATCGGAAGCCCTGCATCATCCGCTCCCGCTTTCGCAGCGGCACATGCGAATTCTCCGCCCGGTTATTCAATCCCTTGTGCGAACGGTGTTCGACATTCGGCCTGCCGCTGAGCGGCCCGCAGGGGCGTAACTTGTCGGTGATCATCCGCTTTGGTAAGACGCCCTGCTTGGTCAGCAGCCTGGTCAGCAATCGCTTTGCCGCCTTGGTGTTGCGCCGGCTCTGAACGATCTCGTCGAGCATAGCCGTCTTGATCGACGGCCCGCCACAACCAGTGTTTCGGTGATGGCCACCTCGTCCAGATGCGACACGTCGCCCCGACTGGGCTTTTGCGTCGGACGCGACGGGCGTAGTCCGGGCCGAACTTCTTTGCCCAACGGCGGATCGTTTCGTAGGAGACGACAACGCCGCGTTCCAGCAGCATTTCTTCGACAGCGCGCAGGCTCAGCGGAAACCGAAAGTAGAGCCAAACCGCATGGGCGATGATCTGCGGTGGGAAACGATGGCGCTTGTAGCTGATCGGCGAGGTGTTCATCCACCTGCGTCTATCGCAATGTCTCCTCACAACCCGTTACCGTGACATCACCGTCAGAGCCCCTTTTGCGCGAAAAAACAGGGTCCCGATTCCGTGGTCATTGACACCCAGAATTTGCGACGAAACCCTTTCTTCTAAAACTAAAACGACGGTGGTGTGCAAGCACTGATTAGTTCACATGGAGTGGGTCCGACACAGCGAAATTTGTGAGGCCGCCAGCTCTCGAAGTAGTATGCATCGCCAGGTCCCAAAATCCTGCGTTGACCCTCTACCGTCACCTCAAGTCGCCCAGAGAGAATGATACCGCCCTCTTCGCCCTTATGTGTGATTGGAAACTTGCCGGTTTCCGTACCGGCCTCGTACCTTTCCTTCAGTATCTGAAGGGAGCGGCCGAAGAGGTTTTCGCCGACCTGCCGAAAGGAGATCTTTCGGTTCCCGATCTCCAGCAACTCATCTGCGCTATAGAAAATCTTGCCTTCATTCGCAGGCTCGAATGCGAAGAAGTCCGCCATACGAATGGGTATCCCGTCGAGAATACGTTTTAGCAAGCTGACCGACGGGTTGCTCCGGTTGGATTCAATTAACGAGATCGTCGAGTTCGGTATACCGACTCGTTTTGCCAATTCCCTTTGGGAAAGCTTGTGCTGCTGACGGATATATCTCAGCCGCGCCCCGACATCGTCCATCGTTGATCCTCGAAAGTGTTGAGAACGTTGCGCATTAGGCAACACTAGGCACACCGCTCCTTTATAGTCAACTACTTAGGGGGCCACAGAAAAGGACTTGCTAACTTTAAGCCCAACAAACATGATCGAGAAAATGGAAAGAGGATTATGTCCGCTCCACAGGCAAGAAACACCTACTCGCTCGACAGCTTCTGGATGCCGTTCACTGCGAACAGGCAATTCAAAGCGGCACCCCGTATGCTCGTGAGCAGCGCCGGCATGTACTACCGGACTGACGATGACCGGCAGATTTTGGACAGCACGGCCGGACTTTGGTGTGTGAACGCCGGCCACGGTCGGCGGGAAATCGCCGATGCTGTAGGTCAGCAACTGGCCACTCTTGACTACGCACCATCCTTCCAGATGGGGCATCCGCTGGCGTTCCAATTTGCGGAACAATTGTCGATCAACGCCCCCGGGGGTACAGATGCCGGACTCGACAGGGTCTTTTTCGCAGGCTCGGGATCGGAGGCTGTCGATACAGCTCTGAAGATCGCAATCGCGTATCAGCGAGCCATTGGCCAGGGAACAAGAACTAGATTAATCGGCCGGGAACGAGGGTATCACGGGGTCGGGTTCGGGGGCCTGAGT
The DNA here is from genome assembly GCF_042647205.1 of Mesorhizobium cantuariense. Classification (NCBI taxonomy): domain Bacteria; kingdom Pseudomonadati; phylum Pseudomonadota; class Alphaproteobacteria; order Hyphomicrobiales; family Phyllobacteriaceae; genus Mesorhizobium; species Mesorhizobium cantuariense. Next base: position 391,909 of record NZ_JBHRVD010000001.1, read on the forward strand.
GTCGGCGGAATTGTAAACAACCGGCGTGTCTTTCCGCTTCTGCCCGGAGCCGATCATATAAGGCATACGCATGATCCTGACCGTAATCGCTACGTTAAGGGGCAGCCCGAGCACGGTGTCGAGCTGGCCGACGATCTGGAGCGTCTTGTTGCTCTCCATGGAGCGGAAACGATCGCAGCCCTCATTGTTGAGCCTATTGCGGGATCAACCGGCGTTCTCGTGCCACCAAAGGGCTACTTGCAACGCCTGAGAGAGATATGTGATCGCCATGGCATCTTGTTGATTTTTGATGAAGTTATCACGGGCTTCGGCCGACTCGGAAAACCTTTTGCGGTTGACTACTTCGGTGTCGTACCGGACCTGGTCACTACCGCAAAAGGCTTGACAAACGGATCCATCCCGATGGGAGCCGTATTCGCCAAACGCAAGATTCATGATGCGGTGGTGCAGGGACAGCCTGGGCAGATCGAGTTTTTTCACGGCTATACTTACTCCGGTCACCCGGCGGCTTGTGCGGCCGGCTTGGCCACCTTGTCCATCTATCAGAAAGAGGAATTATTCACGGCGGCCGCCGCCGTTGAAGACTACTGGCAGGAAGCGATGCACTCCTTGCGAGGGCTGCCGCACGTCGTGGATGTCCGGAATATCGGTCTTATCGCCGGAATCGAACTGGCAAGCATACCCGATGCGCCGGGCACGCGTGGGTACGACGTATTTGTCGACTGCTTTAATCGAGGCCTCCTCATTCGCGTAACCGGCGATATTGTTGCGTTCTCACCGCCTCTCATGATCGAGAGATCTCACATCGACGATATGGTGTCGATCCTAGCAGATGCATTGAAACGTGTGTTTTGACCGCATATCCATTGGCTGTAGCCTACATAGTGAGTGTCGCCGAGCAGTGTTTGCGGCCGGTGGACTCTCCGCGACGAGTGAATGATCTGTCGTGGAGTTGGATAAATGGCCATCCGACGGAACGTATTGCCTACGGATCCCCCCGCGGCGGACATCGATGAATGTTCCATTGAAATTCACGGGAGGCTCGGTGTCGATGCCGCGATCCCTTTCTGAGAATAGCATCTCACACGATTCAGCGGGTCTGGCTGGCGCAGCTTAACCGGAGAACGGTTCGATCGGTCACAGCGCCAGAATGATGGTCGAAACTTCACGACCGAATGGAAGGAATGATATGTCTGACAATACTCAAAGGACTTCAAACTATGATCACAACAAGCAGATGAATTCGCGCATTGACTTGGCCGCAGCGCATCGTCAGGCCGTCAACGACGGGTTCGTCGAGGGCATCGACAATCACTTCACGCTCACCGTGCCGGGGCACCCAGATCGCTTTTACCTGAATGCATTTGGGCTGCACTGGTCAGAAGTGAAGGCATCTAACCTCATTGAAGTCACCCTCGATGGCCAAGTTGTCGCGGGAACGGGCAACGCCAACCTTTCTGCGGTCAGCATTCACGCACCCATGCACCGGCGGGGGATCGCCTGTGTGCTCCACACTCATATGCCTTACGCGACCGCATTGTCGCAGTTGGAGGACATGACGCTGGAACCATCTAGCCAGAACGGGATGATCCTGCACGAATTGGTCGCATATGACTATTTTTACAACGGTTTCGCGAACATCCAAGAGGAGGGTGAGAGGATGGCGGAAGTGCTTGGGGACAAGCAAATCTTGATGCTCGCCAATCACGGCGTTGTTGCCACCGGCGAAACCGTCGCCGAAGCCTATCACAGGCTTTACTTTCTCGAGCGGGCAGCGATGACCCAAATGATCGCGATGGCAGCCGGTAGGCGCCGAATGATTGCCAATGAAGTTCTCGTCCAATCACGGAGCATTTTGCAAGCCTCGAAGCAGGAATTCACGACCGAGATCAACCTGTACTTCGACGCTGTCAAGCGCGTCTTAGATACGCAGGGTTCGGACTATGCCAACTGAGGCCTTGTAACCTGCAAGCTCGCTCTCATTCACTTACGTACCCCAAAGAACACCTCCGCGTGACGATGGGAGTATGCGCGATTCTCTAATTACTAGGTATTTACGTGGCTAAGAAAAAACTACTCGCCGTGTTCCCGGAAGGCTCCACCTTTCCGACATCCCTTGAGAAGGCCAGTAGGTTTGCCGACGTTGTCCTGACGAACAATTCCGAGACGGCACGGCAGGAACTTCGGGATGCCGAAGGTTTGTTGCATTGGGACATGTACAATACGATAATTCGCAATAATCCCTTGCCGCCCAAACTTGAGTGGATCCACGTTCCTGGAATTGGTGTCAATACCGTCGTTTCGAGAGACGTGCTCTCTTCCGCTGTTGTTGTCACCAACACGCGCGGCGTATTCGAACATCCAATTGCGGAGTATGTTCTTGGCGTGATGCTGATGATCGCGAAGGATTTTCGGAAAACATTCGACTTTCAGCGCACTAAGATATGGAACTGGCGGCCAACCTATGCTCTCCGGAACCAGGTCGCGGTTCTAATCGGATCGGGTGCGATCGGCCGCGAGATTTTCATGATGCTGACGGCCGTGGGCGTAAAAGTCATTCCCGTCGGCCGGCGAGTAGTCGCGCGTGATCCCGTCTTTGGTCACGTCCATTCCGCTGATGAATTGAAGGATCTTCTACCGAAAGCCGACACGGTCATATTGGCCATGCCCCTGACAGCCGAGACTACGGGATTCATGGGCGAAACGCGTTTTGCCCAGATGAAACGGGGCTCATGCTTGATTAATATCGGCCGCGGCGACCTGGTGGATGAGAGCGCCCTGATCAAGGCTTTGGAAGACGGCCAGGTCGGAACAGCTGCACTGGATGTCTTTGCTGTAGAGCCGCTTCCGGAGCACCACCCGCTCTGGACTATGGATCAGGTATTCGTGTCGCCTCATATGTCGGCCGATTTGTACGGCTGGGAGGAACGCGCTGTTGGACAGTTTTTGGAGAATTTGGAGCGTTGGGCCACAGGAAAGCCACTCGAAAATGTGGTAGACAAGGCAACAAGGTTCAGCTGAAAAGGTGCTGCGTCTGGTCTGCCCCCTGAAAAGTTCTCTAATCGCATTGGTCAAGTTGGTTGATCGGCTTTGCGCACACGCCGGGTTCATGGTTCTCTCCGCGGTCGGTCTCGGTGGGTCGCCGCATGTTGGCGTCAGGTGGTCGGATCGACCGAAGTGGTCCTCGTGGTTGCCGAAGGCACCGCATTTTCAGGGACGGCCTGATCCGCGCCAAGCGTCCCGGCGGGGACGCATCCGTCAAAGTCAGACTAGCAGTTATGCCGCCTCCTCCTGGCTCCAACGGAATGGGGTGTTGGTCTTCCACATGGCGTGCAGGATCACGGCCATCTTCCGGGCCACGGCGATCCTCGCCTTCTTGAACCCGGACACGTACCGTCGGGGTGTCAGGCCGAGATAGGCGCCGGCGCTCGATGACCGACTGAAGCGCGATGCATCGTCGAAGGAGGAGGCGACGGACAGGGCGGTGATAACGCCAACGCCGGGCACGGTCATGAATAGGCGCGCGGTCGGGTTTGCCCTCGCGACCGCCATCAGGGTACGCATCCGAGCCTTCGCCAGCTTTAGGCCCCAGGCTTTGAGTGTCGAGAATCGTAGGTTGCGTGTCAGAAGCGTCGTGGCCGCTTCATAGAGGTGCTTCCTGGTCATCACGGCCCCCCTGCTTGGAGATGCGTCCGTTTCGGCTTTTCTCGCCGGACTCGGTCAGTGCTTGGGGGCCGTGCCAGGTCGATATGCTCTCTCGCGTGTGCCGCATTGTATGCGACGAGAACGGCGCTCCCCTTGAATCGCAGCAGGCCCAGCGCATCGCGTCCCACCTGCTTAAGCTGTTTATGAACGGCCTGAGTACCCCTCCGGTGAGGGCCGCCTTGTCAGGTGAGGGCGAACGTCGGAAGTCCTAGGGATAATCCTAGGAGTAGCCTTATGACGATGCCGCGAGTGGAGGTGATCACGTCGGTCGAGAGACGCCGGCGCTGGTCGCGGGAGGAGAAGGAGCATCTGGTTGCGGCGTCGTTCGAGCCTGGAGTGACAGCCTCTGAGGTCGCGCGATCGGCGGGCATTCACGTCAGCCAGCTCTTCCGATGGCGCAAGGATCTGTGCGACCGGGTTGATGCCGTCGCCACGCAGTTGATCCCGATCGCGGTCGTTCCCGCCACCGCTGCGCCTGCCGTTGAGGCGCCGGCATCATCGGCGTCTCCCGGCCGGCGTAGCCGCAAGAGCGGCATCATCGAGATCGAGCTTGGCGGCGGGCGCCGTCTCCGCGTCGATCGCGACGTGGATGCCGAAGCTCTGCGTCGCGTGCTGGACGCGCTGGGGCCGCGATGATCCCGGTTCCGAGCGGCGTGCGGGTGTGGCTGGCGACCGGCCACGCCGACATGAGGAAGGGCTTTCCAGGGCTGGCGTTGGTTGTGCAGGAGACGCTGAAGCGCGATCCGCACTTATGTGTCGCACGAGATTTTGTGGCGGCGCCGTCCTGATGCCAGCCTGGGCCGGCAAAGACTGCAATTCTCCGCCACATAATATTCAGATGCTGTCTAGCAGCTGCAGCACGGCATCATTCGGTTGGAAACGCACGCCGTAATTGCCATCGATGCCCGCTTTCTCAAGTCCCTTTCGCATCATCTCGACATCCGCGGCGGCATATCGGTGGGTGGTAGCGACCTGTGCGTGCCCGAGCCAGGCTTGGATCGTTAAAAGATCCACGCCAGACTGGAGGAGCCTCATGGCAAGGGAGTGCCGGAAGATGTGTGGCGATATGGGCTTGTCGGCCAAGTCCGGCCTGATGGCAGCAGCCTTTGCCACCGCTCTCCGTACAATATGGGTCGCTCCGAAACGCGTGAGGTGCTCGTTGTGGGCGCCGACAAAGACCGGTCGTGTCTCGTGGAGCGCGATTCCGCGTTCACCCAACAACGTCGTCAGTGCTCGCACCAGATCTTTAGGAATGGGGATGACGCGATCTCTGCGCCCCTTACCGTGCAGTAACACTTGCGGGTGCGGCCGCTCTACTCGAAGGTCGTTAGCGTTGATACCGATGGCTTCGGAGACCCGCGCGCCGGTCCGCGCCAGGAACAGCAGAAACGTGCGGTCGCGCCGCCCGCGGGACGTCCTTTGATCGGGGGCCGCAATGAGGGCGTCCACTTCTGCCTTGGAGAGGTGGTGCGTTACCTCAATATGCGCCCGTTTTATGGGAATCGTCAGCACGCGTTGGGCGACACCAAAGGACGCCGGATCGGCGCCTGCCACGTGTTGAAAGAACGATCGGATCGCAGCCAGACGGGCATTGCGCGTGGCGACGGAGTTGTTCCGCTTCTCTTCGAGCTCGTCGAGAAAGGCGAGAACGAGGTCTCGATCGAGATCTTCTAGCGCCAACGTCGCTGGCTTCCTTCGTAATCGGGCAGCGGCGAAGAGTATGAGCATGCGCAAGGCGTCACGATAGCTGGCCACGGTCGCGGGAGTCGCGTTGCGCTGCTTGGTCAGGCGCCGGCGAAAATAGGATTCAAGGAGCGGCGCGAGGAGCAAGTGTTCGCTCATACTGCACCTCCATCGAGGAAGGCGCGTTCCGCCGCAATGGCGAGAAGATCCGCCGAGCCAGTGAGGTAGTAGGCTGTGTCGCTGTAGCTGGCGTGGCCGAGATAGGTGGCGAGCAACGGGAGCAGCGCCTGAACGTCTGCGCGCTGTTGGTGCCAGAGGCTGAGGCGGGTGACGGCGAAACGGTGCCTGAGATCGTGCGGTCTTAACGGCTTGCCGCCATCAAGATGGGCGAGCTTGCGGACCTCAGCAAAACCGTTTTGCAGGCCGGTCGCCGAGAGGCGGTTGCCTCGGGAGCTGAGGAAGAAGGCCTGGTCCTTGGGCGTGGGAAAAGCAGCATCGCGCTCACGCACATATTGACGAAGGGCTGTTTGGGTCGTCGTGTGAACAGGAACGAGACGGTCCTTGCGGAACTTCGTCTTCCGAACGCGGAGAACCCCGTTGGCCAAATCGACGTCGGAACGATCAAGCCTGACCACTTCGCCCGATCGCAGCCCCGAGCTCGCCAACAATCCGATCAGCGTCGCCATCGTCCGCCCTCTGAGAGGGGTGCCTTGCGAAAGGCGGGCGCATGCGTCGATGAGCGACGCCAACTCTGCCTCGCTGAGGATACGCGGAGGCGGAATCGCTCTAGATCTGGGGAAAGCTCTGCACTCTAAGGCCTCGGTTCGGACGTCATAGACGGCGAGATACTCGTAAAACCGGCGGAGCACGCCGTGGCGAGTGACGCGGCTGTTAGCGGCTCCGCCGAACGACAAGGCGAAATCAAGCGCCATCGTTCGAGTGGCGGGCCCATCGAGCTGAGCGCGCTCAACGTAGTGGATGAAAGCCCGCAACGTCCCGGCTTGCTTGCTGAAGGCGTAGCCGAGGGAGCGGCGCAATTCGATGTAACGCTCGGCTTTCTCGCGAAGGAATCGGGCAAAGGCGGTCATGCGACGCCTCCCGGAAAGGGAAGCGCAACCTCGGCGAGCTGCGAGGTCGCGACCTTTACGTACAGCACCGTTGTGTTGATGCTCCGGTGCCCGAGAAGATCGGCGACCTCGTTGATCGGCGTTCGCTGCCTGACGAGCTGGGTGGCAAGGCTGTGGCGCAGGAGATGCGCACCTCCGACCCGCCCGAGTTCGACCCCACCATGCCGCAACCGCTTCCGCACGATTCTCGAAACAGGCGACGCGCACTTGAACGGTCCTACGGGCGGCGTGAAGGACAGGAACAGATATGGACTCTCCACCTTTGGTCGAGCGCCCAGGATGTAGTCGGCGAGCGCGGCGCCGGTCTCCTCGAGGAGCGGCGCCACCCGATCACGCTTGCCCTTGGTGCGCCGGACAAAAATCTCGCCAGCACGCCAGTCGATATCCTGCAGCCGAATGGCGCGTAGCTCGCCGTTGCGAATCCCCGTGGTGGCGAGCAGCAGCAGGACGGCTCGATCGCGGATGTCGACCGGCATCGTTGCGCCGATCGCATCGATTGCGCGCCGAACGTCATCCCATGCAAGGCGCGGCGGCAAATGCGCCAAACGCCAATAGGGCGTCCTTGGGACGACGCGGGCGAGATCTTGATGATGGTGCCCAGCCCAACATAAAAACCGAAGAAATGTTCGAATGTGAGAAGTCGCTGCCGTGCGGCTGCTGGAGGTCGCCGATAGCGATAGCCGATGTTCGGCAGCAGCGAGGACGTGCTCAGCCGTCAACGTCTCGAGGTTTTGGCCGGGATGGTGATGGCGGAACCAATCCAGAAAGCGGCGGCCGCCCAGAAGAACGCCTTCGCGGGTCTTCGGCTCCAGGCCCCGTACCCTATGCAGATAGTCCGAAAAGGAGGCCAGAAGCGGAGCATCCGGATCATCCTCTTTACTTGGAACGGAAACTATCAACCGCTCCGGAGCCACTCGCCGTGCGTGCCCCAGCGCCGACACTGCCCCAATGCGCGGAGAATCCGTAGTAAACGTGCGCAAATAGCTGTCGACGACATCTTGATGGATCGGCATCGGACCGCAGCGCGTCCCGGCAAACTGGCTAAAGTGCGCAATCCGGCTCAGATAACTCTTGGCCGTCGCTCGCTTGTAACCAAGCGTGAAGAAATGTTCTGCAAGACGGTCCATCTCGTCACCAAGCGCACCGCTACGCAGGCGCTTGAGCACCCCTTTATACGAAAAATAGAACTCGAGCATATTGCCTCTCCGGAATAGCGGCGCAGGGGGATCCCGCACCCATCCGAGAGGTAGGAAATATTATGTGGCGGAGAATTGCAGTCTTTGCCGGCCCAGGCTGGCATCAGGACGGCGCCGCCACAAAATCTCGTGCGACACATAAGTGCGGTTAGGTGGCGCGCCACCTAACCGTTCAGCGGTCACCTGTTCGTCTTCCGTGGCCGCCGAGGCGATCTGATCAAGGTTCTGTGGCACGACGGCCAGGGCGCCTGCCTGTTCTCGAACTAACTGGCTTCATACTACAGCCCTTTCCTTGAGATCGGAGCATTTTGAGGAGTTGAGTCGGCGGATGGCTTCTGCCCGATGGGCGAGCTGGTTCCATCGGCTGCACTGCTTGGCTGGGACGTGCGGTCCTGGCAGCTCATAGAGGCCGATATAGCCGTTGTAGGCATGTCTTTTCACGATGTCGTATTTCGCCCATCTGACCAGGGTACATTCGGTGATCCCGAGTTTTGCGCAGGCTTCTGCTTTTGTCAGCATTCCCCGCTCGCGCAGCCGGTCGTAGCGCGAGCGCAGACCATATTGCTTGACAAGATAGATGACGCGCAAGTCGGTGAACTGGGCGTCAGCCTTGCCGCGCCGCGCTGAGCCGCCGGGACGGATTCCCCTTGCATTCAGGATGTCAGCGATTTCAGCGCAGATATGATCGTCGAGAAGCTTGTCGACCAATTCGACCACCTCGGGCCGGGTCCTTACCTGCTGTGCGGAGGATTTCGGGTTCTGAGTGGTCAATGTTTCGGTCCTTCCGCCTCTGAAGCGGATGTGGATCCGGGTCTCTCCCTCGGCCTGGAACTTGAGCAATGTGACGTCTTCGACAAGATAGGCAAGGAGTCGCTTGCGTTCTCGGTTCGGCAAGGTGGGGTCGCACCAGACCGTTTTGAAGTCGGCCGTCATGGCGATCAATGGATCACGGATTGCATCGTCGAGTGTCGCTCGGTCTTCGCGTAGAGCGCGCGCTCTTTCTTCTCGTAGATCAGCCAGCATGCGCAGTTTGTCGTTCCATTCGCGTTCAAGGGTGTCGGCAACCAGGCGGTTGTTCGGATCGACCAGCATAAACCGCCGCTGTGCAAGATCGGCATCGATTTGGGCGCGTTCGACGGCGCGGAGCCGGAGTTTGTCCGCTTCGTCATAGCGCGCTTCGATCTCTTTTCGGATCTCCAGAGCTAATTCCACGGCGGCGGGCGTCATTTCCGCGGCGATCAGTTCACCGATCGCCGCGTCGACGGGCCAGCCTGCGATCGACTGGCAGTGAGGCTCACCCCGAGAGACGTAGGCGCGGCTGCAGACGTACCAAGTGTCCACCTGACCGCGCCGGGTGACGTAACGGGCCCTCATGTGGCAGCCACACCGCCCGCATATGACGCGCCCCTGCAACAAAGCCGCGCCTTCGCGCGGTGGCGAGACCCGCGCGGTCTGGTAGCCTTGGCCATTGGCCTCGAGCGCCTTCAGGTTGTGCTGGAACTGCTCCCAACTGATATAGCCGGGATGGGCGTCCGGGATGCATGCGAGCCATTCATTGGGCTCACGTTTACGGACCTGTTTCTTTCCGTCGACGGTCCTGCGGTAAAGACGCTGGCCATAGGCATAGACGCCCGCGAAGCGAGGATTGTGCAGCGTGCGTAAGGCTGTCGATGTGGTCAGGGGTTGGAAGACCACCCGCTTGCTGTTGCGGAACCGGGATGGGAAGAGCAGACCTTCGCTGGCAAACGCCTTGACGGTCTGCGTAGCCGACCCGACCCGCGAGAACGTCTCGAAGAAGTGGGTGATCATCTCCCGGATCTGAGCGTCTGGATCGAGGACCACATCGCCAACCTCATTATAGATGAAGCCGGTCGGAAGGGGGCAACGATATTCACCGCGGCGTGCTTTGTTGAGAATGCCACCACGCAACCGGGCTTTGATAACGTGCAACTCGGCCTCGCTCATCGTGCCCTTGAGGCCCAGCAGAAGCCGGTCATTGAAGTTGGCCGGGTCGTACACGCCATCTTCGTCGAGGATGAGTGTGTCGGCCAAAGCGCAGATCTCCAGCAGCCGATGCCAGTCCGCGTTGTTTCTGGCGAGGCGGGATACTTCCAGCCCCATGACGATCCCCGCGCGCCCCATGCCGACATCGGACACCAAGTGCTGGAAGCCTGCGCGCCACGCCGCTGAAGCGCCGGATTCGCCCTGGTCGCTGTCGATGACGGTGATCTGGTCGTCGCGCCATCCAAGCCCGATCGCGCGACCACGAAGATCGTATTGACGCTTGGTGCTTTCGACGTTCTCCATGACCTGTCGCATCGATGACTGTCGGATGTAGAGGTAGGCGCCACGCTCGAGATGATGCGATTGGACCTTGAGCTTTTCGTTCATGCTGTTCTCCGTTCAGGGGCCGCCATCACGATGGTGGCGAGCAAGTGGATGATTGTGCGTCGCTCGGACGTTTCGTCTGCGATCGGCAGCCTGGCGACTGGCGGCAAAGCCGCGGGTGGGGACCAGCCCGGCATACGCAAGATCGCGCTAACCCAGGCCCACATGCCGCGATGCAGAAGGATGGTAAGACCGCTGCGTGCCTCCAGAGGGAGCGCGGCGCCAAGCGCGGCGGCGCGCAGTATTTCGTATCGCTCCGTGGCGCGGGACTGCATCGCGCAATGCAATTGCGCACCGCCACTGATGGTTACACCGTTTTTTTTTCGCCGAGCGCACGCTCGATTGTTCTGGGGTGGACATCGAGTCCGAACTCTGTCCGGAGCCGGTTCGTCAGTTCGCGTGCCCGAATGGGCTCGCCCGGAACCACCTGGGCCCTGAGGAAGGCCAGCACTTCGCTCTGGATCTTGTGCGGGCCGTGCGGGCCGCGCTTCCTCGGTACTAGGCCGGCCAGACCCGCGTCCTCGAAGTCGGCTTTGGCCTGGTAGAAGGTCGGCCGGGAGACGCCATATTCGTCGGACACCTCCGTTACCGACATTTTGTCGACCGATACGCGCCGCAGCATCTCGTACTTCACCTGCACGATGTCGCGCGGATCGAAGAAGCCGTCCTCCCGGAACTTCTGATCGCCGATTTTTTCCGGGGCTGGATTGAGCGTGCCATCCTCGGCCAAAGCGCTGCCTTTCGATTGCCTGTGTTTGACGCTGTCCGACACCTGCGCCGCCCCCGATGCCGACTCAATTGACGTAATTATAAATATGTCGCGTATGGCTAAACCGTCAAGCGGATATCTGTCAACAAATCGAGTATAATCTCTGCTAATACGGCACATTCAGCGAAGTTCCCATGGGTTTTGCGGCGTTATTTTCCTTGCAACATCGGCAAAATTTCCCTTACAATCTTGCGGCGTTGCGCATCTCCCTTGCGATATGAGGCGCTCTACGAGACCGCTGAGTTCCAGTAGGTCGGTGAGGCTGCACAGTGCGCGCCCGTTTCCCGCGATAACCTCAAGGCTGGGGCCTGCTGCATCGGTCCATTGCGGCGGAACAGTGCAAATCCGGCCATCGTCAAAGCGCAGCAGCAATAGCTTGCCCCCTCGGTTACCGCGCTTCCCAACGCAGGCACCTCGCTGCCCGGAATACGGATGAAAGGGGTGAGTCACTGTCACAAACTGCGACGGGGACGATGAACCGCCTGCATTTCCAAGTGAGTTACAAGAAGCTCGAGCGCGGCCGCTTCATCTGGCCGTCGCCGGCCGACTGCGTCATCACGATCACGCCGGCACAGCTCGGCTATCTTCTCGAAGGCATCGACTGGCGCATGCCGCAGAAGACGTGGCGGCCGACCGCGACCGGTTGACGATTTTGGCCTTGCACATGGCGGTGGATGTGATTCCATCGCTTGGTGTCCGCCATTGAATCGCTCCCTTCCGACCTTGCCGCCGCCCACACGATGATCCTCGCGGAACGTGCCGCGCGCATCGAGGCCGAAGCGCTTGCCGCCCGAGCGGCGGCGGTCAGGTCCGGGACGGAGGCGCTGATTGCGCGGCTGAAGCTGGAGATCGAGAAGCTTCGGCGCGAGCTTTACGGGAGCCGTTCGGAGCGCAAGGCCAGGCTACTCGAGCAGATGGAGCTTCAGCTCGAGGATCTGAAGGCGGACGCAACCGAGGACGAACTGGCGGCGGAGCAAGCAGCCCTCCAGTCGCAGACGGTTCGCTCGTTCGAGCGCCGGCGCCCGGCGCGCAAGCCGTTCCCCGAACATCTGCCACGCGAGCGCGTCGTGATCGCCGCACCCGTGAGCTGCCCTTGCTGCGGCTCGACACGGCTGTCGAAGCTGGGCGAGGACGTGACCGCGACGCTTGAGGTGATCCCGCGCCAGTGGAAGGTCATCCAGACGGTGCGCGAGAAGTTCTCGTGTCGGCAGTGCGAGGCGATCACCCAGCCACCGGCGCCGTTCCATGTCACTCCGCGCGGTTTTGCCGGCCCGAACCTGCTTGCCATGGTGCTGTTCGAGAAGTTCGGCCAACACCAGCCGCTGAATCGGCAGAGCGAACGTTATGCCCGCGAAGGCATCGATCTGAGCCTGTCGACGCTGGCCGACCAGGTGGGCGCCTGCGCGGCGGCACTGCGCCCGCTTCACGCGCTGATCGAGGACTATGTCCTGAACGCGGAGCGGCTTCACGGCGACGACACCACGGTGCCGATCCTGGCGAAGGGCAAAACCGACATCGGCCGGGCTTGGGTCTATGTGCGTGACGATCGACCCTTCGGCGGGATCGCACCTCCAGCGGCGCTGTTTTACGCCTCGCGCGACCGATCGGGCGATCATCCGGAGCGACATCTGAGGCAGTTCACCGGTATTCTGCAGGCTGATGCCTATGCCGGCTACAACCGCCTCTATCTCCCCGACCGCGAGTTCGGCCCGGTAACGGAGGCGCTCTGCTGGAGCCATGCAAGGCGCAAGTTCTTCGTCCTTGCCGACATCGCCACTAATGCGCGCAGGGGAAGGACCGCACCGCCGATCTCGCCGATCGCCTTCGAGGCCGTCCGGCGCATCGACGTCTTGTTCGATATCGAGCGCGACATCTTGCGCCTGGCTGCCGAGCGGCGTCTCGCCGTCAGGGCCGAAAGGAGCGCGCCGCTCGTCGTCGAGCTGGAAGAGTGGATGCGTGGCGAGCGCGCCAGGCTCTCCCGGCATGCACCGGTCGCCCAGGCAATCGACTACATGCTGAAGCGCTGGGGCGGCTTCACACGCTTTCTCGAAGACGGGCGCATCTGTCTGACGAACAATGCGGCTGAACGGGCGTTGCGCGGCCTGGCTCTCGGCAGAAAGTCGTGGCTCTTCGCAGGCTCCGAGCGCGGCGCCGATCGTGCCGCCGTCATGTACACTCTGATCGGCACCGCGAAGCTCAACGACGTCGATCCGCAGGCCTGGCTCGCCGACGTGCTGGCCCGCATCGCAGACATGCCGCAGAGCCGGTTGGCCGAACTCCTGCCGTGTTGGGGTGGACGGCTCCCAACGGCATCGCAATGTGCCAGAATGAGTTCGTTGAAAGCTCAATCGAGGGAGACCGTCCGTGGAAGAGATTATCAGAATTGGCATGGATACGTCAGTGCGCCGGGAGACTGGCAAGGAGTAGGAGGTGAAAGTCCACCACGATGAAGGGCTAGCAACCCATATCGGCCCCAAGCCGTGCGCAGGCAACCGTGAGGATGTCGGCGAAGCGTCGGTAGGGGAGCGTGCAGGCCAGCCATTGAGCCGCGAAAGTCCAAAATCCCGGGTGCCGACGGCGTTGACGTTCCGGAAGGCAATACGATTTGAGCGCGTTACGCGAGCGCTCAGCCGACCCGGCGTGGTCTGAGACCCTGGCATGCACGGAAGCTCCTTGTACGGGAACCGGGAGATCTCTGGATTGGCCACCCAACCCGTCCTGCGGGTGGATGGTCCGCAGTGGGAAGGCGAGGAGTCGTAGCCGCTGATGAACGATCCAGAGAAGTCTGACTTCGGCATAGTAGCTGTGAAGCCGACGAACAAAGCCGGGCGACCGGTGGCGGAGTTGGTGGAGCGAAGGCCGGGGACCAAGGGGAACGCGGAACAGCAACGCATGCACCGGACACAGGGCCGGGATCGCATGTCCCAGTCGCTGGATCGCGTACGGAAAGCCGCAAGGCTGAGGAAGAAGGACAGGTTCACCGCGCTCTTCCACCATATCACTGTCGACGCACTCCGGACGGCGTTCTACGCGCTCAGGCGCAAGGCCGCCCCCGGGTGGATGGCATGACATGGCAGGACTACGAGGCAGAGCTTGAGCCCCGGCTCATCGATCTGCACGCCCGGGTCCAACGGGGAGCGTACCGCCCGCAACCGTCACGCCGGACGTTTATACCGAAGGCAGATGGGAAGCAGCGGCCGCTGGCAATCGCAGCTCTGGAAGACAAGATTGTCCAAGGGGCGACCGTCATGGTGCTCAACGCCATCTATGGGGCGACTTCTGCGGCTTCTCCTACGGGTTTCGACCGGGGAGAGGGCCGCACGATGCGCTGGATGCGCTGTGCGTCGCGATCGACCATCGGAAAGTGAGCTGGATAATTGACGCCGACATCCAAAACTTTTTCGGGGCGGTCAGTCAGAAATGGCTGGTTCGCTTCCTGGAGCATCGGGTCGGCGATAAGCGCATCATCCGCCTGATCCAGAAATGGTTGAAGGCAGGTATTCTCGAAGACGGGGTCGTGACCGTAGACGACAAGGGGACGGGTCAAGGCTCGGTGATCTCACCGCTCCTCGGCAATATCTACCTGCACTACGTACTCGATCTGTGGGCGAAACGCTGGCGACAGCACGACGCCGCCGGCGACATGGTCATCGTGCGCTATGCCGATGACCTGGTGGTCGGCTTCGAGCGCGAGGACGACGCCCGTCGATTCCTCGATGCGATGCACGCGAGGCTTGAGGAGTTCGAACTGTCGCTCCATCCGGACAAGACCCGCCTGATTGAGTTTGGTCGCTTCGCGGCGGCTAATCGCAAGCGGCGCGGCCTCGGGAAGCCGGAGACCTTTATGTTTCTCGGGTTCACGTTCATCTGCGGCAAATCGCGCAGCGGGCGCTTCCAGCTTCAACGGAAGACCCGCGGCGACCGCATGCGGACGAAGCTCAGGAACATAAAGGAGGAGCTGTGGCGTCGGCTGCACTGGCCCATACCCGAACAGGGGAAATGGCTAAGGCAGATCGTGAGCGGGCATTTCGCCTACTTCGCGGTGCCGACAAACGCGCGCGCTTTAGCCGCGTTTCGGCACCATGTGGAAGAACTCTGGAGGCGCACGCTTCGGCGGCGTAGCCAGAAGGACGGATTCACATGGGGCCGGACCACAAAAGTGACAGAACACTGGCTCCCGAAGCCACGCATCCTTCATCCATGGCCCGACGTGCGCTTCGCCGTCACACACCCAAGGTAGGAGCCCGGTGCCTTAATTGGGCTCGCCGGGATCTGAGCGGGGGGCGCCCGGTAACGGGCGTCCCTACCGCGAAAAGAGCGTTTTCCAATTGCATGGCGTGAACGCAGGCGAGCAACCAGTCCTTCGCAAGAAGCTTTCGCGTAGGGAGATGGTGAAATTCTTCGAGAAAACGCCGCCGACTACTATCGCACTCGAAGCCTGTGGAGGCTCTCATCATTGGGCGAGGCTGTTAAGTTCGTTCGGTCATGAGGTGAAATTGATAGCGCCTCAGTTGGCGAAACCTTATGTGAAACGCGGCAAGAACGACGCGGCGGACGCGGAAGCTTTGTGTGAGGCGATGAGCCGACCGACGATGCGCTTCGTGCCGGTGAAGACCGCGGACCAGCAGGCGGCGTTAATGCTGGTCGGTGTGCGAGAGAGACTCATTCGCAATCGAACGCAGCTCGCCAATGCCATACGCGGGTTTGCCATGGAGTTCGGCATCGTCGCGGCCAAGGGCATGTGCCGCATCGAACCGTTGCTGGAGCGGATTGCGGCGGATCAATCCCTGCCTGAATTGGCCCGCGAGCTTTTTGCCATGCATGGCGTTGAGTATCGCGACTTGCTTACCGAAACGAAAGCCGTCGAGGAAAAACTGACCGCGTTGCATCGCTCCGATGAATGCAGCAGGCGCCTGGCCGAAATTCCGGGTGTCGGGCCGGTCGGCGCATCGCTTTTGATGATGAAGACCCCAGATCCCCGAACGTTCAAGTCGGGTCGCGATTTTGCCGCTTGGATAGGACTCACGCCCAAAGACCATTCGACCGCAGGCAAGGTCAGACTGGGGGTGATCACACGTGCTGGCGACGAAATGCTGAGGAGCATATTGGTGGTTGGCGCGACTGCTCTTCTTCAGCACGTCAGAGCAGGTCGAAGCAGGCATGCTTCCCGATGGCTCACCGAACTACTGCAACGGAAGAAACCAAAGCTGGTTGCGGTGGCGCTCGCCAACAAGATCGCCCGTGTCGCCTGGAAGCTCATGGTGAGCGGCGAGGCGTATCGGCGGACAGAGGAGCAAACGCAAGCAACATAGGAATTGGCCATCACGGTGAGCAGAATAGAATGCTACCGTGTTGAGCTGATGCTGTGAACTTGCAAGAGAAAAGCAGATGGTGGATCGATCGATCCAAGACGCGTGATACTCCGTCAGTTCCATTGGCCTTTCAAGGTCGTTGCCGTGTTAGGAACATGCGTTGCGGAAACCATCTTGGCCAGTGGTCATGTGCGACCACACACAAAGGCCGCACATATGGAAGCAAGCGATCCGATCAAAAATATCTGTAAAAAACACTTGCAAGTGGGAGCCGTCCACATATGGAATTGGAAGGCACAATCTGCGAGATTGGCCGCATGAGCCACGTTGACCGCATCGCCCGCATCAGGATCCAGCTCGATGATTGGCAGCCCGCCATCTGGCGGCGCGTCGAGGTGCCGCTGACGGCAACGCTCAAGGCCTTGCACGACGTCATCCAGGCGGCCATGCCGTTCGACGACTATCACCTCTTCGAGTTCCGCGCCGATGGAAAGCGCTACGCCATCCCCGATCCCGAATGGGACAGCATGCGCGACAGGACATTGTCCGCCAAGACCATGCGGCTTGGCACGCTCATCGATCGCGGGGTCAAGGAACTGGCCTACACCTACGACTTCGGCGACGACTGGCGGCACACGGTCACGATCGAAGCAGTCGCTGACGCCGATCCCGCTGTTGAATATCCCCGCTACATCGAGGGTGCTGGCCGCGCCCCGCCAGAAGATGTCGGCGGCGTTCCGGGCTTCGAGCTGTTCCTCGACGCCATCGCCGATCCCAAGCACGAGCAGCATCGCGAACTCAAAAGGTGGCATGGTCGCCCGTTCGATCCCGAACGTGCCGCCGAAGACGAAATCCTGACCCGGATCGGAAAGCTCGCCAAACGCCACGTACTCGGGAAAGCCGGCTTCGCAAAGAGCCGCAGCCAGTCTCGCTGAACATTACGAGCAGGCCGCGGCCCTCACCGGAGGGGTACCGGCCTGATAACCGAGGAGGAACTGCTGGACGCCGAGAGGAATCGGGCCGGACGCCTAAAGCAGCCGCTCCAGCATCAGCTTTCGCCCCAGAATGTTGTGGCCGACGGCCAGCTGCACGTCGGCTAGGACGTTGCCCAGCTCCCCGGCCGTGCCTTGTGGGGCATCGCGGCACCACCGCGCCGCCTTCTGAATGGCCCACAGTGGAAGGCTGAGCAGACGTCCATCCAGACCTTGAGGTTGAGCGCTACCTGGCTCTCGCTCGACCGGGTGCGGAACTTGAGCTCCGACATCGCCACCTCAATCGCCTCGTTCAGGAGCAGCGGCTGTGAGCTGGCTGGCTTCAACGCCTGCTCCAGCATTCACAAACTCTGCCTCAATTGCTTCGCCTCCGTCTGTGAAAGGGCAGGCGTCGGTATGGCCGGGGCTGATCCGAACCTTCCGCGGGTTCCGTTAGCAGCCATGGCCCCAGCAGCTTTTCTGGTTTGAGATATTCAAACCAGACTGACCGCTCCCGGCCCCCAACACGACATCTAATGATCGGTTTAGAGTGAGCAAACGACCAACTCGGTTCTGACCCCTTGGCGAATGCGCGGTAGCTTCAAATTCCGCCCATGCAGAGATACTTCATTTCGAGGTAGTCCTCGAGACCGTGACGGGACCCCTCCCGCCCGATGCCGGATTGCTTTATTCCTCCGAAAGGAGCTGCTTCCGAGGACATTCGTCCTGTGTTGATGCCCACCATGCCATATTCCAAGGCTTCAGCCACGCGCCACACGCGCTTCAGGTTAGAGGCATAGAAGTAGGCGGCGAGCCCGTAGATTGTGTCGTTGGCCTCACGGACAACCTGATCCGCATCTTCGAAGCGAATGATAGGCGCCAGCGGTCCAAAAGTCTCTTCTTGCGCCACGGTCATATCGCGAGAAACCTCGGTGAGGACAGTCGGTTGGAAAAGCGTGCCTTTCATACCGACGCGATCGCCCCCGCAGCGAACGATGCCGCCTTTTGCAATGGCATCCGCGATATGGGATTCGATCTTTGCCAGAGCGCGTTTGTCGATCAGCGGCCCGATGAATATACACGGATCGAAGCCGTCACCGACTGAAAGCTGGCAAACTTTTTCGGCAAACTTTCCGACGAATTCATCATGAACGCCCGATTGGACGTAAAGGCGATTTGCAGAAACGCAAGTCTGGCCGCCATTGCGGAATTTCGCCTGGATCGCACCGTCAACGGCAGCATCGATATCGGCATCGTCGAAGACGATGAAAGGTGCGTTGCCGCCGAGCTCAAGGCTGACTTTCTTGATCTGATCTGAGCATTGACGCATCAGCAGCCGGCCGACCTCGGTCGAGCCTGTAAAGCTGATCTTGCGGACCTTGGCGTTGGAGCAGAGTTCGCGGCCGACAGCGTCGCCTTCGGAAGCGTAGATCCGGTTGACCACGCCTTCGGGAAAGCCAGCCTGATGCGCCAGGGCGAACATCGCGCCCGCCACGAGGGGCGTCTGCTCGGCGGGTTTCAGCACGATGGTGCAGCCGGCGGCGAGAGCCGGCGAAATCTTGCGCGCAACCATCGAGGCAGGAAAATTCCATGGCGTGATCGTACCAACCACGCCGATCGGCTGTTTGATCACCAGCATGCGGCGGTCTGTCGACGGCGCCGAGATCGTTTCCCCGTAGATGCGATTGGCCTCTTCGGCGTACCATTGCGGATACGCAGCCGCATGGGTTACCTCCGACTTCGCTTCGGTGAGTGGCTTGCCCATCTCCGCGGTGAGAATGGCAGCAAGGTCGTCGGCGTGATCCACGATCAGTTGGTGCCAGCGCCAGAGTATGTCGCTGCGCTCCCGCGCCGTCAGGGCTGCCCACCCAGGCTGTGCGTCATAAGCCTTGTCGATGGCGGAACGCGTCTCTTCGACACCCATGTCGGGGAGTTCGGCCAGCAATTCGCCGGTCGATGGATTGGAGACTTCAAACGTCCGCACGCTAACCGGCGTGCCCAATGCCGGCATGCGGTCGATCCAAGCGAACAGGGCGGGAGACTTCAGGTGGCGGATCATCGGCTGGCAGATGGGCAATAAGGAATCTCCTCAACGGGATGGATGTGTCTATTTGCGGGGTGAATACGTATCTTCGCCTTCGGCCGTCGCATGGGACTCGTACGGATGGCGGTTAGACCTCCTCGACGGAAGGTAACCGGAAGTCGTCATCAGATCGTCTCTCCGAAGCGTCTTGATCGCCCGCGAAGTGCCCCCAGCATTCGAAAGAAGCCGCGACGCTGCCCTCGTGCCTTCGATCATGGGCAATGCTGTGCGAACGGCAAAACCTCCGACGAGGGGACACCTGCCATGAGATCGGAATGGCCGCCGATGTCTTTCGTCGCTGAATGCAGGACGGCATCGGCACCAGGCTCGAATGGCGCTGTCACGATTTAGCCCCCGCGATCCTTTGCAGGACAGTGAATCACGATGCTCAACGGCGAGTGCTGTGAGGCCGACATTCCGTGCGCGTGGTTCACATTCGCACCCCATCTCGCTCCTAGATGACAGCAATATAGAAACGGTAATTGACTTAATCTGCCCCGAGATCGAACGTTCTGCGACTACTTTCAGATGATACCCCACAATGAAAGCGAGGAGTTAGTGGCCGATCCTTTGCCGTTCTTCGCATTGATGGGTTTTGGTCCTGGAGGATGGGGGCCGCTAATGATCAGAGCGGCGGGAATGACGCTTAGCTTGGCTGTTTGCGGGTATTTGACTGGGCTTTTAGCTGGTGTGCTTGGTGCTTGGGCCAAACTCCAAAAGAGTCGAGTTCTCTATCGGATAGCCGACGTCTACACTACCATTTTACGTGGCGTGCCAGACTTGTTGGTTATTTTCATCTTCTATTGCGGTTCCGCAGCCACGATTAGCCCTATTTTTGAATTATTTGGGCACAAAGGCTTCTTTGCGCTTCCGGGATTTCTGGCTGGCTTTCTTGCTATAGGCGTCGTTTCAGGCGCCTATCAGACTGAAGTGCTTCGTGGCGCAGTTCAGGCCGTTGGAAATGGAGAGATAGAAGCGGCTCGCGCCTACGGAATGACCGGCTTTTTGATGTTTCGTAGGGTGCTTTGTCCGTTAGCACTTCGGTATGCGTTGCCCGGCCTCGCTAATGTTTCCCAACTAGTTTTAAAGGAAGCTGCCCTAGTAAGTGTGACCGGTGTTGTAGAGCTTGTTCGCCAAGCTCAGCTCGGAGCCGGGGCTACCCGCGATCCCTTCTCTTTCTATCTTGCGGCATCGTGTCTGTACCTTGCAATTACAAGCGTGACTGGTTTGCTATTTCAGTTCGCAGAAGCGCGAGCGATGCAGGGAGTGTCGCGGTCATGAGCAGCTTTGGGGTCATTGGCGAAACCCTTTTTGCTGTTATCCCGGGGATTCCGGTTACCTTCAAATTGACTGCAATTTCATTCGTGTTGGGGGCAATCCTGTCCGTGCCACTGGCGCTTCTGCGATCCTCAAAGAACTTGCTGCTCAGCTTGCCCGCCCGGTTATACATTACCGTGTTCCGAGGCACCCCTCTGCTGCTTCAGTTGTTCCTGATTTACTACGGACTCGCCCGTTTCGAATTCATCCGCCACAGCTTGCTCTGGGTGGCATTTCGGGAACCAACGTTTTGCGCGATACTGGCGTTCACACTCAATATGGCTGCTTATGCTTCGGAAACTGTTCGTGGTGGTCTTAACTCGGTGGACCCCGGTCAAGTTGAGGCTGGGCGCGCGGCTGGGATGTCACGACCTCTTCTTTATCGTCGAATAATTTTGCCGCAGGCGTTTCGTCAAGCGCTTCCGGCATACGGAAGCGAGCTAATCATCATGGTGAAGTCAACCGCACTGGCCTCAATGGTAACTGTTTATGAAATCACTGGGGTCGCAACACGGGTCAGGGCGGAAAGCTATCGATTTGTGGAAGTGTTGTTGGCTGCCGCGCTCATCTATCTTGCAATCGCATTTCTAATATCTCGAGCAGTCGCAAGATTGGAGATCTGGCTTAACCCTCAGGCCTCCAGGCGCACAGTCAGAGATAAGGTGCCGAACACAATATAACGAGCCGACGAACATCAAAAAAATAAGGGAACGCAAATGAAACGTGCGCTTGTACTCCTCACCCTCGCTATAGCGGCAATCGTCCGCACGGCATACGCCGAGCCGCCAAAGGTAGTGCGTATTGCTTCCGACGGCGAGTCTCCACCCTATGCCATGATGTCACCTGCGGGAAGTCTTGAAGGGTTTGAGGTCGATCTTATGAAGGTTCTATGTGGAGAAGCCGGTGTTCAATGCACCACCGAGATCGTGGACTTTTCAGGCATGATCGCGGGTCTTACCCAGGGTAAGTATGATATCGCTGTCGCCTCTATGGGAATTACGCAGAAGCGGCTCCAGGTCATTGATTTTTCTGAGCCTTATGGCGGCGATGGCAACGTTTGGGCTACCAGCAAGGGCTCATCGATAGCTGAAATGCCAGGGTCAGGGACGACACTTGACCTTAGCACACCCGAGGCAAAGGCGAAAATCGAAGAGATGCGTAAACTAGTGAAAGGAAAAACCTTGGGCGCACAGACGGCTTCGATATCTTTGAATTTTCTCAATACATATTTCGCCGATGTTGCTGATATCCGGGAGTACGAGAAGAACGAGGAAATAAACCTTGATCTCGCAAGTGGGCGCTTGGATGCTGCGGTCAATGGGCGTCAGTTCCTAAAGGCCGCTATAGATCAAGGCGGCGAGTTCTCGCAAATAGAAATTGTTGGTCCTCTCATGAAAGGCGACGTCTTCGGACCGGGCATTGGTTTTGGTTTTCGCAAAGATAGCGGTGAGCTTAGGCTGGCCTTTAACAAAGCTCTTCACGAGGCGGGCAAAGAGGGAACAATGAGTAAGCTCTTCATGAAATGGTTTGGCGAGGATCAGACACCACCTGCACTCCTAAAGTAGGTGCGCCGGCAGTATGGGAAACGAGTGAGATCTCGATGCTGGGAAAGTAGGGGCGCGCTTCGCCTGTGTAATCATGGAGGTCATCATTTCAAACGAAATAGTTGTGATCAACGGACTGCGGAAGAAGTACGGACACCTGGAGGTTTTAACGGGCGTCGATTTCAAAGCGCATGAGGGACAGGTTGTCTCCATACTGGGTTCATCGGGCTCGGGAAAATCGACACTTCTTCGGTGCATAAACCTACTCGAAGTGCCGTACGCTGGCAGGTTGCGGGTTGCCGATGTCGATATTAGCTTCCCGCTCTCTGGCCCTGCGGAGGTTCGAAAGATGGGCGCCAGATTATCCAGCCGGACCGCCATGGTGTTTCAGGCATTCAATTTGTGGACCCACCGGACGGTACTGCAGAATGTGATCGAAGCACCAATTTACGTGCAGGGCCGCGAGCGAGCAGAGGTCCTTGAGGAGGCAGAGAGCTGGTTGAATAAAGTCGGGATGTGGGAAAAGAAGGACGCATGGCCAACGGATCTTTCTGGCGGCCAGCGGCAACGTGCGGCTATTGCTCGTGCGTTGGCAATGAATCCGGATGTACTGTTATTTGACGAGCCAACATCGGCGTTAGATCCTGAGCTTATCGGAGAAGTGTTGCGAGTAATGACGAAACTCGCGAGCGAAGGCCGAACGATGTTGATTGTCACACATGAAATCAGATTCGCCAGAGAAGTATCTAAAAGAGTAGTGTTTCTTGAATCTGGAACCATTGTCGCAGACGGCACACCGGATGTAATGTTCTCGAAAAGTGGGCACCCGAGATTGTTACAGTTTGCGGAGAGAGCTATGTGATGTTGGTGAAATTCCTATTCGATTGCGAGAACGCATTCGAGAGAGTAAAGTTAAACGCTCTAGTTGGCGTTGAACGGCAATGGGTTGGGGAAGGTGCTTGATTTGAGTGTTTCGACCTCGATTCTCTTATCGAGAAGGTCGCGCGATAAGTTGGCTCTGGTGCCGGCTGTCGCGCTGCATTTAATGATGAGACTCTTCGGCGTAATGATACTTGAAGAGGTTCGCCAACCGGGGGGTCCCGCAGCTCGCCCCTCCGTCGCAAGCAAAATCCATTCTGGAGCGCCTGCAGAAGCTCTCGAGTCCATTTGGGACGGAGATCGGCATCGAGAACGACGTTGGAGTCATCAGAATGCGGCCTAGCTCACCGCGATGACACGGTCGTATGCGTGATTGACGGCTGGAACAAGGCGCGGATCGTTGCCGAAAGCTTTATGTCGTGCGTCCGCGTTGCGGAGGTAACGCGCAAATACAAGCCGACGCGCTGGAAAATCTGTGACTTGCGCAAGCAGCCAAGGAGTGGCCGGTTGCCGCTGCGAGAAATCATGGAGTGTGGTGCCAAGGTGTCCAGATCGCCCTAAAAGCCGTTGGGAGTTGTCGCCGGCCTTCCAAGATGCGGCGGAATTGGAGGCGCGTGCCGGCCCGTCGATTGATAGTGCTTGCTCGCCAGGAGCCCGAACGGCCATTTGAGGGAGTCACACCTAGGGCAAGGACCCGTATTATCCAAACAGCGCAGCAGCAGCCTGCCGGCTGAGAACGCTTTTGTACCTCCTACTCATCTTACAGGCAAAAAATATGACCTCTTTTGACCCTTTGGACGCCGTTTTCGAGCATATCGAGTCGAACCGCAGTTCCTTCCTCGATCGTCTGATCGATTACCTTCGGCACCCAAGTATTAGTGCCGAGAATGTCGGCATCGCCGAAGTCGGCGCGCTGCTGGTTGACATGCTCACCGGGATCGGGCTGGAGGCCAGCCTGGTGCCGACTGAAGGGCACCCAATGGTGGTCGCGCGCTGGGAGAAGGCGCCGGGCAAGGCGACCGTTCTGCTCTACGGCCATTACGACGTGCAGCCGGCTGACCCGATTGACAAATGGCTCTCGCCGCCCTTCGAACCGACTATCCGTGATGGACGCCTGTACGCACGCGGCGCCGGCGACAATAAGGGCCAGCATTTCGCGCAGATTCTGGCAATTGAGTCCCACCTCAAGGTGCACGGCGCGCTGCCCTGCAACGTCATCTTGTTGCTGGAAGGGGAAGAGGAGATCGGCAGCCCGCACATCGCCGATTTCGTGCGTGTCAACAAAGAAGCGCTTAAAGCTGACCTTGCCGTTACCGCCGATGGCCCACGTCATGCAAGCGGTGCGCCTGTGATCAAGTTCGGTTCACGTGGCGAGGTGTCCTTCGAGTTGCGTTGTCGTCACGCTAATAGTGACTTGCATTCTGGTAACTTCGGCGGCGTGGTACCCAATCCGATCTGGACGTTCGTGCACCTGCTCGGCACCATGAAGAATGCCGGCGGTGAAATCACCATTGACGGCTTCCACGATGACATCGAGCCCCCGTCAAAGGAGGAATTGGTCGCGGTCGAGCGTTTACCTCTCGATGTCGAGGCAGTGAAGCGCGGTCTCGATCTTGGACGGCTTGACGCGCCGGCCGAACGTCCCTTCTACGAGCGCCTGTGCTTCCGCCCGACGCTGACGATCAATGGCTTCCATGGCGGCTATGGCGGGCCTGGTAGCAAGAGCGTACTGCCCAACGAAGCTTTCGTAAAATGCGACATACGGCTCGTGGAATCACAGGACCCCGCGGACATCCTTCGCAAGGTCGCCGCCCATGTGGAAAAACACGCGCCCGAAGTGGAATTCATAGCGCAAGGAAGCATGTATCCTTCGAAAACGCCTATTGCCTCTCCATTCACCGCGCCTCTTCGCCGTGCTTTCGTCGCTGCGCAAGGAGAGGAGCCTTTGCTGGTCCCCGCCGGCTTCGGCACTCTCCCAAACTACGTATTCACTAAGATTCTCGGTATTCCTGCCTTCGACACGCCTTACGCGAATCATGACGAAGCAAACCATGCGCCGAATGAGAATCTAACACTCAGTTGCTTCCATAGCGGTATTCGTACAGGCGCTGCGTTATTGTACCAGCTTGGCCTCTTACAACTTCATCCGCGCGAGGTCGGTGGGATGCATCCCGTGCCTGCCTAGTCGTATCGTGCGCAGATGCCAGACTTCCCTCACTTTATCAAAGAGACTCCGGCTGAGTGCTAGATCGGGAATGGTTGATAGCTCGCAAATTGGATACACCGCTGTTCATGAAACTTGTCCGGCTCTTCGGGGGCGTATCCATTCTGCGGCAATCTATTCAGTAGAAGATCGACACGCATCATTGCGGACCGCAGCACTCGGCTGCGTCCGCGCCACCATTAAAGACAGGGCAGCAGATGCCAAAGATTAACGCCGAACGGTTGCTATCCAATCTAAGACGTTTCGCGCAGTTCGGGGCGTACAAGACGGGTGTCCATCGTCCGACCTATTCGCGAGAGGACACGGACAGCCGCCGCTGGCTTGCGCAGCAGTACGAAGCCATAGGGCTTCAGGCTCATATTGACGGGGTCGGCAACGTGTTCGGCTCGCCTCGGTCGGACCGGCGATTGCTGTTGATCGGGTCCCACGCAGAGTCCCAGAATTATGCCGGATGGCTCGACGGCGCGCTTGGTGTGACCTACGGTCTTGAGATTGCCCGGACGTTCGCGGAAACGCCGGACTGCGCAGGCCTTCCCGTCGCACCCGTGGCGTGGGCGGATGAAGAAGGTCACTACGTCTCAATGCTGGGAAGCCGTTCGTTCATTGGTGACATCGACGAGGCGGAGATCGATCGCGCGGTGAATGTCGATCATGGGCTGACGCTCAGGGAGGCGCTCCGTGGAGCCGGCCTGGCCGGTGTTCCTCGATCTCTGCTGGAACCGGAACGCTACGTCGGTTATCTCGAAGCACACATCGAACAAGGCGACGCTTTGGAAGCCTCGAGCAAGCGGATCGGCGTTGTTACGAGCATCGTCGGGACCCGGCAGTACTCAATCGTCTTCCATGGCATCCAAAACCACGCCGGTACAACGCGCATGGCGATCCGTAGGGATGCCGGCGTCGCAGCAACAATGCTGGCCATGTCCATTGCCAAGCGCTTTCCTGAAGTGGCCGGTCCGCGTTCCGTATGGACGACAGGCCGCGTTACGTTGGAGCCGGGCGCGCCCAACATAATTCCCGGCAGGGCAGAGATGCTATTTCAGTTCCGGGATTCAGAAATGCCGACGCTTGAGCGCCTTGATTTGACGCTAAGGGAGCTGGTTGAGGAGACCGCAATTAAAACCGGTTGCCGAGCCGAGATCGAGCGGACTGAGAGCGGTCGACCATGGCATATGGATCCGGCGTTCCAGGAAGCAATAGAGAATGCTGCGGCGCGCCACGCGCCGGGCGCCCATGTGAGAATGCCAAGCGGGGCCAGTCACGATGCCCAGGTCGTCGGCTGTAAACTGAGAGCCGCTATGCTTTTCGTGCCAAGCATCGGCGGTATCAGCCATCATTGGACCGAAAACACAGATGATGTCGACCTAGTACTCGGCTGTCAGGTGCTGGCAGATGCAGCCGAGACTATCCTGCGTGGCGAATACATGTGACGGTTGGCCAAACCGAACAGAGTCGACCTTAAAAGTGCGCGCAGCGTGCCAAGGCCGCTCCGTGCTGTCTTGATGTGCAGTTTTGACTTCAGGTTGCGGCTGGATGACGCCAATTATATGTGCGGAGCCTGCTTGGCAGTCCGTCGGCGTAGTGATCGGAAGTTCGATAGGCGACGGCATAGGCCCATTCGCAAAGCGCCGTCTGAATGAAGCGCTCGGCTTTGGTCTTCGGCGTATAGGGTCTTTGGACGGGCTCGAGGCCGCGATTAGCAACAGGCGAAGTCCTTCGATCTGACGATCTGTAGCAGACCGTTGCCGCTCATGACGCAGGGTAAGCGGTGCGCCCAGGCACCTTTCCCGAGATCGTCTGGTGGTGCATCTATGTAGTTCAGCCGTTGGTGGGCGCGCCGCCGGCGATCACTCCGGATCGTCATAACGGGTGACGTGGTGGAGTTCGCGGAGGGCGGTCCTGGGATGTAGGCGAGGAGCCAGCTATTAGTCACGGTTCCGTCTTCGTTGTGAACATCGAGTAGCGGGAGTTCTACCAAGCCAGGCGGCGACCATCTAAAAACGCGATGGCACCGTCCGGGACATTATATTGGCGGATTGAACACTGCGTGGCGCATACTTCCAGAGCGGAAGAATGCAACCGCGTAACGCGCCGGGGTCACCTGAATATTCGCAGTAGGTTGAATATGAACGAAATACCACACCTTACGGTCGATCTCGATGCGCCCGGCGTGAGCAGGGGGCATCTTGTTGTACCAGGAGGAAGCGACCACGGCGAGCTTTCGCTCCCAGTCTTCAGTCTCAATAAAGGAAAGGGGCCGCGCCTTCTTGTCACCGGCGGAAATCATGGCAATGAACTGGAAGGGCCACTTGTCGCGCGACGGCTTATTGAGTCGCTGCCAGAAACGCAAACCTGTGGAAGGGTCATCGTCCTACCGGTGCTCAATCCATTGGCTGTGGAGGCATGGAGCCGCAATACTCCGCTCGATGGATTGAATCTCAATCGCGTGTTTCCAGGCCGGGCCGGCGGGTCAGTGACCGAACGAATCGCGGATGCGGTTTCGCGCGTATTGTTGCCAATGGCCGACACCGTGTTCGATCTGCACAGCTTCGGACCAACGTGGGATTTTCCACCGGCGGCCACGACGCACCCGATTGCCGATCCTGATCTCATGGCCAGGACGGTGAGAATGGCGGAGGCGTTCAAATTGCCCCTGACTTTGGTCTGGGATTACAACGACACGGCTGGAATGTTCGATATCGTGGCTCAAAACCAGGGCAAGGTATTTGTTTGCACTGAATTCGGCGGCGGCACGGTCGGCGCGGACAATCTCGCGATTTATGAGGCCGGAGTACGCAACGCGCTCATCGCGCTCGGGCTGGTCGAGGGTAAAGCCGAGTATCCAACGTTCCGTCAACGGAAGTCCGGCCAAACACTCGAGACGCATCCGTACGACGAGTTGAAATCACCTGCAGCGGGCATCTTCGAACCTCGCTGCTCCGTGTTGGATCAAGTGAAGGACGGAGATCTCATAGGCATCCTGCATCCGATGGATTCGCTGAAGGCCGAGTCCATTGATATCCGCGCGCCTGGAACATCCATCGTCTTAGCCATACGATCAGGGGCGCATGTCGACGTCAACGAAGGGGTGGCGCTCGTTGCGCGACCGCTGAAAAACTAAGAATCGGCGCCCACCAGCCAGCGTCGCATTTAACAGTAGCAGAACGAATTTAATCCCCTCAGAACAAATCGAGTTACTGAATTGCAGATCAAAGACGTCCTCCTCGCGCCTGGCAACGGCGCATTCTTTTATGACGATCAAGCTGCCATTCGGTCCGGCGCGACCCAGGACGGCTTCATCTATGTCGGTGAACCGACAACGCCTGGGTTCACGTCGCTTCGCGTGCCGGCATCTTCGCTAAGTGTCGGGCTTGTTCTCACCGACGACACCGTTGTCTGGGGCGACATGATGAACGTCCAGTACTCCGGTGCCGGTGGACGCGATCCTCTGTTCGACACCAATCAAATCTCAGAATTAACGTCACGCGTGGTCGCACCGCGGCTTCTTGATGTTGATGCATCTTGTTACCTTGAGGCCTGCGCGAAGGTTCTCGAGCCCTTCGGACGCAAGCGACTACCTCTCGCGATTGAGTACGGGATCAGCCAGGCGCTGCTTCGAGCAACGGCCTACCTCCAGCGTGTCACCATGGCAGAGGTTGTATGCGCTGAATTTGACTTACCGCTGCCGAATTGCCGCGTCCCAATTTACTGCCAGAGCGGCGATGCTCGCGAAATCAACGTCGACAAAATGATCCTGAAGGCAGTGGATGTGCTTCCCCACGGCCTGATCAATTCCCGACAGAAATTCGGTGTCGGCGGCCAGACCTTCATGGAGTTCGTGAAGTGGGTTGCAGCGCGTACGCGCCAACTCGGCCGTCCAGGGTATCAGCCGGTGCTGCATTTCGACGTTTATGGCTGGATCGGCCAGGAAATCGGCCTGGAGCAGCAAAGCATCGCCGACTTTATCTGCAAGGTTGCAGATACCATCCCGGGTTTCACGCTCAACATCGAGGCTCCGGCGGATTTTGGTTCGACGCAAGCTCAAATTGAGAGCTACGCCAAGATCGTATCGATTTTGGACAAGCGGGGTTCCAGGGCGCGCATTGTCGTTGATGAAAGATGCAATACGCTTGAAGATATTCGGCTCTTTGCCGAAGCGAAGGCCGCGCATCTGGTCCAAATCAAGACTCCAGACGTCGGCTCGCTCGCCGATACGGCGCGCGCCGTTCTCATCTGCAAGGAAAACAAGGTCGGGGCGTATGTCGGGGGAAGCTGTACCGAGACGGATCTCTCCGCCCAAGCCTCTGTCCACGTGTCGGTGGCGACCCAGGCCGAGATGATGCTTGCAAAGCCCGGAATGGGTGTCGACGAGGCATTTTCAATTGTTGGGAACGAACAAAACCGGTTGCTGGCAATGCTGGACCGTCGTCGGACTCAAAACGAAAATGTTGGATGAAAAGCAGGGTGTCGCATGCAGAACTCTCTTGAGGGGATCACTGTCGTCGCCGTGGAGCAGGCCGTGGCCGCGCCTTACGCATCGTCGCGCCTTGCGGACGCGGGCGCCCGTGTCATTAAGATCGAACGGCCCGAAGGGGACTTTGCCCGCAACTACGACAAGTTGGTGCGGGGACAGAGCGCTTACTTCGTCTGGCTCAACCGGGGTAAAGAGTCAGTCTGTCTGGATCTGAGGTCGGAGGCGGACCGCGCCGTCCTGGACGCTCTCATTGCCAGTGCTGACGTTTTTATTCAGAATCTGAAGCCGGGCAGCATCGAAAAACTGGGTTTCGGGTCTGCGGATCTCCGTCGACGATATCCCCGGCTGATCACCTGCGACATCTCTGGTTTCGGAGAGACAGGACCGTATTCCCACTTGAAGGCCTATGATCTCATCGTCCAGGCCGAAACAGGGCTATGCGCGATCACCGGCAACCAACAAGGGCCCGCGCGTGTTGGGGTGTCGGTTTGCGACATCTCGGCGGGCATGACAGCGCATAGTGCCATTCTTCAGGCACTGTATCACCGCGAGGTCACCGGCGAAGGGACAGGCATCCAGGTGTCACTGTTCGATGCCGTCGCCGACTGGATGAACGTACCGGTTTTGCAAAACGATTATAGCGACTATCACACGGTGCGCGCGGGCGTGAAACACCCGTCGCTGGCGCCGTATGGCGCCTATCGTTGCTCCGATGGCAAAGACGTCATCTTTTCGGTTCAGAATGACCGCGAATGGGTAAATTTCTGCGAGAAATTTCTCAAGCGACCCGAGCTTACACGCGCACCGGGTTTTGCCGATAACATGGAGCGCCTTGGTCATCGTGCGCAACTTGATGAGATCATTGAACAGCGCTTTTCCGAACTGTCCTGCCACGAAGCAATGCACGAGCTCGAGGCAGCCGGTCTGGCATATGGCCGACTAAACGAAGTGGCGGATGTTTCGAGGCATCCACACATTCGCAGGGTGCAGGTTGGCACACCTGAAGGAACTGTCGAGACGATAGCGCCGGCCGCGATATTCAACTCTGAGCGCCCCTCGTTGCGACCAGTTCCGGCTCTTGGCGCTCACACCGAGGCTATCCGCGACGAGGTTCTGGGGCTTTTGCGCAAAAGAGCCGCGTCAGCGTGAGCGCGCGTCTGAGTAAGGTGAGACTGCTCGCGGTTTACGAAGAGCCTGTTTACCTCGGATCACTGAGTCATCGGCCGACCAGCAAGCTTGCCGCTGCCGGCCTCGCTAAAGTCGACCGCAGAGGCGACCTATGATTAAGGATACCCTCCCGGCCGTTGAAGGCGCGATGTCTGTACCCCGTTGGAGATCCCTGCTCTTCGTGCCCGGTTACGTTCCTCGCTTTGTGGAGACGGCCCATGAGCGGGGTGCAGATGGCGTCGTTCTCGACCTGGAGGACTCCGTTCCCCAGGATCAGAAGGGCGAGGCGCGCCGGCAGCTGCCTCAATCTGTGGCAAAGGTCGGCCGTGGGGGTGCTTCGGTTTTGGTCCGGGTCAATCGTGGTTTGCGCGCCTTGGCGGCCGATCTCGACGCAGCCGTCATAGCGGGTGTCGACGCACTGGTTCTTCCGAAGACGGATTCCGCTGAGTGGGTTATAGAGATCGCGAATGCGGTTTCGGAATTTGAGCGAGAAAGAAATCTCCCGCTAGGACACATCCGGTTCCTTGCCCAGATCGAGACCCCGGGTGCCTTGCAAAGGCTCGCTGCCATTGCGTCGGCGCATGCCAGGATGGTCGCAATGGCGCTCGGTCCTGAAGACTTCAGTGCCGCTGTTGGCGGCTCCCCGGAATTCGACCTTCTCTTGGCGCCTAACCTGTCTGTTCTTTTTGCCGCGCGTGCTGCCGGGTTACTCCCGCTGGGCTTCGTCGGAAGCATCGGCGAGTTCTCCGACACCGAAAAACTTCGGGGAGTCGCGACGCATGCGCGGCGGCTTGGCTTTGCCGGAGCTTTGGCGATCCATCCGACACAGGTCGCCATATTCAACGAGGCTTTCTCGCCAAGCGCGCAGGAACTCGAGTGGGCCCATCGTGTCGTCGCGGCGGAAAACGATGCCGCCATGCGCGGACTGTCTGCATTTGCGATGGATGGAAAGATGATTGACCCGCCGGTGGTGCGCCGCGCCCACGAAATCCTGATCCTCGCCGGCAGTGAATGACCTCTACGTCTGGTGCACGACTGGCGAGGAGCCTATTTCCGGTGAGCTCGGCGATATTGCAGCTTGCTCGCCATCTCGTTACGAGATAGACATGAAGAGGGTAGAAGCAGCGCCCGAGTTGGGTCCTAAACCGTGGAAATAAGGCAGTTAAGATACTTCGTCGGCGTAGTGGAAGCAGGCAGTTTTACGAAGGCAGCTGCGCTTCTCCACATCGCTCAAAGCGCTCTTAGCCTGCATGTACGTCAACTGGAGGAGAGCTTCGGCACTCAGCTGTTGATACGCGACCGGACCGGCGTCAGCGCAACGGCGTCCGGCGCCAAACTTTTCGAGCGGGCGCGGGCGATTCTCAAAGAAATTCAGCTAACTGAGGCGGAACTGACCAACTCGGTGGCCGCTCCGTCCGGAGAGGTGACAATTGGGATTCCGTCGGGAGCCGCTCGCGTCCTTAGCGGTCCGCTGCTTGAAGCGGTAAGAAGCGAATTGCCGAGGATCTCGCTTAAGATGATCGAGGGCATGACGGGACCGCTGGAGGAGTGGATGGCTGCTGGCCGCTTCAATCTGGCAGTCCTGTACCGCACTGCCGAGAGCGTGGGGCGAATGACGGTGCTGGCCCGCGAAGAATTTTGCCTGGTGGTGCCGCCAGGTGAACCGCCTTTCGAAGAGTCTATACCGCTCGCCGACCTGTATGCGTTTCCGCTGGCGGTTCCGATGCGCAACAACAATGTCAGGCGTTCGGTGGCTGATGTCGTTGCGCAACACGGTTGTATGCTTGACGTGAGATTCGAAGTCGACTCCCTTTCAACGATCATCAATATGGTCATGGAAGGAAAAGCGTATTCTATCCTTACCCCGTCGGCCATTCAGAAAGAGGCGTCTCAAGGCCAAGTCCGGACGGTTAAAATCATTGATCCCGTGATCACCCGTTCCGTTGTGCTTGCCGTCAACCCGAACGATGAGCGGTCTCCGGCCGTTTCTGCGGTCCGCAAGCTGATCCCCAAGGTCGCAAATACTTTGATCGAGAGCAAGCGCTGGTCAGCCGCGGCCCCGGACCGGGCTTAAACACATCCCAACCAGTTTCAGTGCTATCGCTCCTCCGCGGCTGTGTCATCTGTATTCGAGATGGTTTTGGTCGATATTCCATATTTGACCGGGCGTAACCATCGCGTTGAAACTGCAGAGAGGCGAGCCTTGGTCCGGATATCGGCTGGTCTCGAATTGGCAGGAATTCACTCAAGCGGAGCATGAGATGTCCAACGCCCCGAGCTATCAGCTTTTCATCAACGGCAGGTGGCGAGACAGTAGCGACGGAACCACTCTGCCGGTTACCAGCCCGGCGACAGAGAAAGTGTTTGCCTCGGTGGCGGCGGCTTCAGCGTCGGACCTTGATGAGGCCCTTGCTTCGGCAGAGCGCAGCCGCCGGGCTTGGTCCTCACGGGCTGCCAAAGAGCGCGGCGAGATCCTTGTTGCGGCAGCCAGGACCCTTGACACGAAGGTGAAAGACGCAGCGAAGGATTTGTCGACCGAACAGGGAAAGACGATTGCCGAAGCGACCGGTGAATACGCGCGCGCTGTTGAAACATTGGAGTGGAACGGCACGCACGCCGAAGAGCTGTCGGCCCCTGTTCCGATGGGCCCGAACCGGATGATCGTCCCCGAGCCCCTTGGCGTCGTTGCTGCCTTTACGCCTTGGAACTATCCCGCCGTGCTCATCGCACGCAAGCTCGCCCCTGCTTTGGCGGCGGGCTGCCCGGTGATCCTCAAAGGAGCTGAAGAGACACCAAGCGCTGCCGTTCATTTCGTCGAAGCCTTGCGACAAGCGGGTATTCCGGACGGCGTGGTCAATCTCGTCTTTGGTGTGCCTGTGCAAATATCCCGGCATCTCCTCAGTTCGCCGATCGTCAAGGTGCTAACTTTCACGGGCTCTACCGAGGTTGGAAAACAGCTGGCCAAGCTCGCCGCGAATAACTTGCAGCGGTGCATCCTCGAACTCGGTGGACATTCCCCGGTCGTTGTATGTGAGGATGCCGACCTGGCAACGGCAATACCGGCAATTTCGGAATACAAGTTCGAGTGCGCGGGCCAGAGCTGCAATGCGCCCAGCAGGATCCTCGTCGCGCGGCCTCTCTATGAGGAATTCCTGTCCCGGATGACGGAAGCCGCTCGCAAGATCAAGATCGGCCCACCCGACAATCCGGCGACGGAGATGGGCCCAATGGCAAACGCCCGGCGAATCGAGGCCATGCAGCGTCTGGTCCAGGATGCTGTCGATCGCGGCGCCCGCATCGAAACTGGCGGCACACGCCTCGACCAGCCGGGCTTTTACTGGCCGCCCACCATTCTGACAGGCGTGCCAAAGGATGCAAAAGTGCTTCATGACGAGCCGTTCGGGCCGATCCTCACCGTGGCGCCGTTCGACACGATCGAGGAGGCGATCGAAGAAGCCAACGCCACTGCGTATGGCTTGGCTGCCTACTTCTTCACCGGCGCCACCGATGCGAAACGGACCCTGATCGGCGGTCTTTCGGCAGGCGCGATCAGTGTAAATTACCTGAAAGGGGTTTCTGCAGATGCGCCATATGGGGGCGTCAAACAAAGCGGCTATGGATATGAGGGCGGCGAGCAGGGATTGCGGAGCTTCCAAAGCCTGAAACTGGTCAACGGGCTCGGGTCATTGGGATGAGAATTCGTGGATAAAAAAACTCGGACCATTGCCGGCAAGGATATTACAAAGAGCGTCGCCGACGCCCTTCAGTATATCTCGTACTACCATCCCCCCGACTACATCCGATACCTTTCGCAGGCATACGCGCGCGAGCAGAGTCCGTCGGCTAAGAACGCCATCGGTCAGATTTTGTTGAACTCCCGCATGGCGGCCTTCGGACGGCGCCCGATCTGCCAGGATACCGGTCTCGTGGTGGTCTTTGCAAAGGTTGGCATGGGCGTCCGCATCAAATCAACGGCCAGTTTCGCTGACCTGGTGAATGAGGGCGTCCGCCGAGCCTATCTCGACCCCGACAATCCCCTTCGCCCATCGATCGTCTCGGATCCGCTTGCCGCACGATTGAACACCCGCGACAACACGCCGGCAGTCATCCACGTCGACCTTGTGCAAGGCAACCAGATTGAAATCACCATCGCCGCAAAAGGGGGCGGATCGGAAAACAAGGCGCGTTTCACCACCCTTAACCCCAGCGCGTCCGTTGCCGACTGGGTGGTCGACACTGTTTCGACCCTGGGCAGCGGATGGTGCCCCCCCGGCCTGATCTCGGTCGGCATCGGTGGTAGCGCCGAAAAGGCGATGCTACTGGCCAAGGAGGCAATGAACGAGCCTATCGACATGTCGGAGCTGATCGCCAGGGGGCCGTCATGCGCGGAGGACGCACTGCGGATTGAGCTTTATGAACGCATTAACGCGCTCGGTATCGGAGCCCAGGGTCTCGGGGGGCTGACGACAGTTGTTGACGTCAAGGTTGCAGCCTATCCTACACATGCGGCGTCAAAGCCTGTAGCGCTCATTCCGCAATGCGCCGCCAACCGACACCTTAAGTTTACTTTGGACGGCACAGGACCGGTACAACTCCAACCGCCCGACCTTTCCGAATGGCCCCAGATCGGTCATGAGGATTTGCACGCAACTGGCGTCCGGCGGGTCAATCTCAATGCGGTCACAAAAGAAGAGACGGCATCGTGGCGCTGCGGTGAAACCCTACTTTTGTCCGGAAAGATGCTGACGGGCCGAGACGCTGCCCACCAGCGAATGGTCGACCTGATCGATGCCGGCAAGCCGCTTCCGATCGATCTGCGGGGACGCGTGATCTATTACGTCGGACCCGTCCGCGCAGTCAGGGATGAGGTGGTCGGGCCGGCTGGCCCGACAACGTCCAGCCGGATGGACGGTTTTACTGACAAGATCCTCGCCGAAACCGGACTTTTCGCTATGGTCGGTAAGGCGGAGAGGGGACCGGCGGCGATCGAGTCGATTGTCAGACACAAGGCGCCCTATCTCATCGCAGTGGGTGGCGCTGCGTACTTGATTTCAAAATCGATCAAGGCGGCGCGCATCGTTGCCTTTGAAGACCTGGGCATGGAAGCCATCTATGAATTCGAGGTGCAGGACATGCCGGTCATCATGGCTGTCGATGTTGAGGGAAACTCCATTCACAATTCCGGGCCTCTTGAGTGGCGCAAGCGCATGGCGGCCGAAAGCATTGCCCGCAGCATCGGCGTTTGAGTTTCCCGGCTGCGCGATCCGGCCAGACTTCCGCGCCGGATTTTGGGCCGCAACGGTCACGCAAGCGGTATTGTGGTTCAGCTCCTCGGCGAGCGAGACAAGAAAGGCCTTCAAGTCGCTCTCGATGCCAAATCCTCGGAGGCAAACACTGCTTCGATCTGCCTTCCATACGATCGACACTCGAGTGCTTTCGAGGGTGCCAATCAGGTCAAGCACTGGAGATACCAAAATAATGCGCGATCTATCTACGACGAGCTCGCCGCCGACAGGCGATCACCCCTCGTCAACGCCCGGCTAGGGGAGGGGCAATAGCCCAGCTGTTCTACAACCTTTCTGCTTGGATCGCTCTCAGTCACCTGACTTTCGACAACTTCACTGACGCGTTGCTGGCCGAAGGACGGATGACGTCCACTACATTCCTAACTTCAATCAATGATAGAATTGGTTAGAACTAATTCCGCTGTCGTTCACCGCTTGAGAGCAAAAGGTCATGAAGTCGAAACCCTCTCCTGTGCGCCTAGACGCTTGGGACGTCCGGATTCTCTCAGAGATCCAGTCAAATGGTCGGATTTCGAAGAGCGAACTCGCAAAGCGTGTTCATCTTTCGGCGTCGGCCTGTTCGGAGCGGCTCCGTGTGCTCGAAGCCGAAGGGATCATTGAGGGGTTCTATGCGCGACTCAGTCCAGCCCTCATCGGGGGTATCATCTCCATAATGGTGGAGGTGGTTCTGGATCGCCATCGTCTCGAGGATCAACGGCACTTCGAGACTGCGATCCAAGAGATTCCGGAAATCCTGGACTGCTGGGCCATCGGGGGGCGGATCGACTATTTGATGCGCGTTTCATCTCCTTCCATGGCTGCGTATCAGGATTTCATGGAGGGATTGCTGCAGGCAGGCTTGGGTATCGATCAATACTATAGCCTTGTCGTGACCAAACCGGTGAAATCCAATTCACCAATCCCGTTGTCCGCTCTGAGGCAACGGTAAATCCTCGAAGCCCTCGTTTTCACGGCGTTTGATGCCGATTCCGAGAATTCGTCGGCGAAAGACGTGCATTCCCGCGAAATTTGAGAGGCGTTTCTGATATAGAGAGGCGGCTGGCCTGGTCTTCTCCGTGAATGCGCGAGAAGGGAGACGATGCGCTTGGGCAATCTGGGAACCGAGCAACCACGAGAGAAGGATCGAAGCTTATGGGTGCCAAAGAGAAGCATAATTCAAAATCGAAAACGAAATTTACGAATAATCCAAAAAAATGAGATCTCGCCCCTAGTAATCTCTCACCGTTCCTGCGATCGGTGTACATCTACGTGTGCAAAAAGGTTTACTTCAACGCTCCATGTGGAAGGGTTCTCGGATGACTTTTAATGTCTCGAAAGCGGCCTGCATCTTGATAGGCTCACTTGCATGTGCAGCAATTTTGCATCCGGTATCGGGTTTTGCTGAAGAGGCCTGTACAGGGTCGGTGGCCACTCCGCCAAAAATCTCCGGCATGTATATCGACAATTTTGACGGGTGGCAGTCGGTGGGCAAACAAGCGTGGGTGGGCTACGCTGCAGGCGACCAGATGATTTTTGATATCTGTAGCGTCGACAATACGAAAAAATTTTTGATCGCTCACAATAGCGTCGACAACCAGTATAATCCCGGAAAATACAGTCGGTTTGAGTGGTTTGGCTCTAACGGTCAGTTGTTTTACTGCCAGCAGGTCTTTGATGCGACGTCAGCTGCAGACGCAGCCGATTTCACCAAAACAAAGGCCGCTGACTCGTCAGATGCAAACGACAAAGGCTGTGGCCAAGCCGGTCAATTTCCTTGGTCGCAGCTTATTCTCATCGCGCGTTGATACAGGGGAATTCAATGGCAGAACAATACGCGGTTTTCTTCGACGAAAAAGTTCAGCTGGGTGACGCGCCGTCGACGGAATTTTTCCCCCATGCAAAATATGCGGGCCTTGAATTGCATCTGCCCATCCGGCCCTCTCGGAATGAAACCGACACCGGTGACGTGCAGCTAAGGTTGGAGACCTCCCTAATTGAAACTTGGGAGGACTGGCAAAACACACGGTCAATATTGATGGCCATTTGGTGGGTTACATAGGTGACCCAAATGACGGACAGAGTAGGTCAGAGACATTCATTTTGACTGTTAGCAAGCAGACCTTCGACGCCATCGCCGGAGGTTACCATACGCTTTCAATTATTTGCGGCTCCGCAAAACCGGGTTTAATCGACGATTTTGAACTCAGAAAAATTGCGGTGGCTGGCGCGAACATAAGGCTTGGATGGAGCTGAATCGCTAGCGGGCAAGGGGTTCTCGATTTGGCGCACGGATAGCTGTCAGCGACTATTCTTGTGGCTGGGCCTTGGTTCCTGTGGGTGGCAGCCTCCACATCAGCGTCAAGGGTGCCTCGGCCCCCGCTGCGCGGCTTTCTGGCTTGACGCCGCGGTGGAGCCCGCCATTGGGCTTGGGAAGGGCAATGGATAGGTATCGGCAGATTGCCGTTACCGCCTGCGGTATTGTCGACTGCGCAACGGCCGTGGTGGCCGATGTTGTGGCGTATCGAGGTGGGGAGGTCGATGACGACCTTATACCAACGGTCTCGGGTGCTGACTCTTTCGTGATTTTGGAGCGTCGCCCAACCGTGATTCCGTGTTGCCGAAGGAGATTCGGCCATGGGATCAGCGGTGAAGTTACGAACGGACTATTCGGCGACGGAACTGCGCCGCCTCGCGCGTGGGTCGAAGGATGTGCGGCAGAGCAGCCGGCTATTGTCGATCGCTGCGGTACTGGACGGCATGAGCCGGGCAGACGCGGGGCGGATTGGCGGCATGGACCGCCAGACGCTGCGGGACTGGGTGCACCGGTTCAACGCGACCGGCCCCGATGGCCTTGTCGACCACTGGTCGTCGGGCCCGCCGTGCCGGCTGTCGCCTGAACAGAATGCTGAACTGGCGGCAATCGTGGAGAGGGGGCCGGATCGCGCCGTCGACGGCGTCGTGCGCTGGCGGCGCATCGACCTAAAGCGCGTCATCAAGGAGCGTTTCGGCATCGATTACGATACCCGCTATGTCGGGAAGCTGCTGCACAAGCTCGGCTTCTCGCATATGAGCGCCCGGCCGCACCACCCGGCGCAGGACGCCCATATCATCGAAGAGTTCAAAAAAACTGGCAGCGCACGCTGAAGGCGCATCTTTGCGACCTGCCGCCGCGTACGAAGGTGGAACTCTGGTTCCAGGATGAAGCCAGGATAGGTCAGAAGAACGGCATCACAAGGCAGTGGGCCAGGCGTGGCACGCGGCCGCGACAGCCAGCCGACCAGCGATACAAGAGCGCATATCTGTTCGGCGCCATCTGCCCGGCTCGGGGCACCGGCGCAGCTCTCGCGCTGCCATTTGCCGACACCGAGGCCATGCAACTCCATATCGACGAGATCAGCCGCCATGTCGAAAAGGGCGCGCATGCCGTGCTCATCATGGATCGCGCCGGATGGCACACCACCGCCAACCTCAACATGCCGCGCAACATCACGCCGATCTTCCTGCCCTCGCGTGCGCCCGAATTGAACCCGGTCGAGAATGTCTGGCAGTACATGCGGCAGAACTGGCTCTCAAACCGCGTCTTCGAAAGCTACGATGCCATTATCGACGCCGCATGCGATGCCTGGCACAAGCTACTCGCCGCTCCCGAAACAATCACATCGATCGGAATGCGAGAATGGGCTCATGTCGGTCAAACTCCATGACTCTTGGTATTACTGGGTACGCGCAAGGCCTTTTCATTAAGTAATGTTCGGTGTGCAGGAGTAAACTACAGTGCAGGGTGGTGACGACAAGAAAACAGAACCGTTGATCAGTCGCGGTTCAGAATGGCATCGATGGGAGCCGCACATTCATGCGCCTGGCACCATTCTCAATAACCAATTCGGAGCCACCGATCCCTGGAATTTCTATCTGGCGACGCTCGAAAGCCTGACACCCAAAATCGAGGCAATCGCCGTTACCGATTATTATGTCACCGACACCTACGAGCAATTCCTCAAACACAAAGCTGCTGGCAGGTTGCCGGGTGTAAAGCTGATCTTCGCGAACATCGAGTTGCGCCTCGATGTGGCGGCAAAGTCTGGCTTCGTGAACATCCATCTCTTGGTCAGCCCCGAAGATCCGCACCATGTCGATGAGGTCAAGCGCATCCTCAAGCGCTTGCAATTTGGCGCGCACAACGATCGTTACGATTGCTCACGCGAAGAGCTTATCAAGCTTGGAAAGCGTGCCGACCCGACAATCATCGATGACGGCGCAGCTCTTCGGCATGGTGCGACGCAGGTTAAGGTCAATTTTGATCTGCTTAGGACCGTGTTTCAAGAAAGTGAATGGGCGAAGACAAACATACTGATCGCGGTTGCAGGCGGCGCCGGTGACGGTACTTCGGGTCTCCGACAGGCTGCCGACACTACAGTGCGCGAGGAAATTGAGAAATTTGCGCACATCATTTTCTCCAGCAGCCCAGCGCAGCGAGAATTCTGGCTCGGCCAACGCGGCGTGACCGGCCAGCAACTGCGTGCCCGCTACGATGGCTGTAATACCAACGGTCAATTTGATTGACCGACGTGAGCCCATTCGCGCATTCCGATTGATGTGATGGTGTTTGGTCGTTCGATGAGCTCGCGCCAGGCCCCGCACGCGGCGTCGATGATGGCGTCGTAGCCTTCGAAGACGCGATTTGAGAGCCAGTTCTGGCGCAGATACTGCCAGACGTTCTCGACGGGGTTCAGCTCCGGCGCGCGGGGCGGCAGGAAGATTAGCGTGATGTTCTTGGGCACTTTCAGTTTGGCGGTGGTGTGCCAGCCGGCGCGGTCGAGCAGCAGAACGGCATGAGCGCGCCTGGCAACATGGCGGCTGATCTCGTCGAGATGAAGTTGCATGGCCTCCGTGTCGGCGAAGGGCAGCGCCAGCCCGGCTGCTATGCCACGCGCCGGGCAGATGGCGCCGAACAGATAGGCGCTCTTGTAGCGCTGGTCGGCCGGCTGACGGGGCCGCGTGCCGCGCCTGGCCCATTGCCGCACGATGCCATTCTTCTGGCCGATGCGGGCTTCGTCCTGGAACCAGATCTCGACCGGCTTGCCTTTGGGCAGGTCGGCCAGATGGGCGCTCAGCGTGCGCGGGAAGTTTTTTTATACGCCTCGACGATCTCGCCGTCCTGGCCCGGATGAAGTGGCCGGGCGCTGATATGGGAGAAGCCGAGCTGCTTCAAAAGCGTTCCGACGTAGCGCTCGTGATAGTCGACGCCGAAGCGTTCCTTGATGAGCCTCTGGAGATCAATGCGCCGCCAGCGCACGACGCCGTCGACGGCCCGGTCCGGCCCGGTCTCGACGATCCGTGCCAGTTCCGCCTTCTGCGACACCGACAGGCGCGGCTCCGGCCCGCCGTTCCAGGCGTCCTCGA
The DNA here is from genome assembly GCF_042647205.1 of Mesorhizobium cantuariense. Lineage (NCBI taxonomy): Bacteria > Pseudomonadati > Pseudomonadota > Alphaproteobacteria > Hyphomicrobiales > Phyllobacteriaceae > Mesorhizobium > Mesorhizobium cantuariense. The sequence continues at coordinate 433,436 of NZ_JBHRVD010000001.1, forward strand.
GGCCGTCTGGACCAGCGTCGTTGAAACGGTGAACCCAATCCCGCAGGGTCTGCCGGTCCATGCCGCCGACCCGGGCCGCATCCTCACGGCTCATCCCGTCGAGAACCGCTGCCAACGACAGCAGCCGACGGCTCTGCTTGCTATCCTTCGAACTCTTGGCCAGCCGCCGCAACTCGGCTGCCGAATAGTCCGTCCGCATCTTGATCGCTGATCCCATGGCGCGAATCCTCCTCGCCCCAATGGAATCACGGTTCCGCTCACTCCGGTATCCCAAGAGAGTCAGCCGTCAGATCCTTTAGTATAAGCCCTGTCTCCACGGGAGCGACTCATACCAACGGTCTCGGGTGCTGACTCTTTCGTGATTTTGGAGCGTCGCCCAACCGTGATTCCGTGTTGCCGAAGGAGATTCGGCCATGGGATCAGCGGTGAAGTTACGAACGGACTATTCGGCGACGGAACTGCGCCGCCTCGCGCGTGGGTCGAAGGATGTGCGGCAGAGCAGCCGGCTATTGTCGATCGCTGCGGTACTGGACGGCATGAGCCGGGCAGACGCGGGGCGGATTGGCGGCATGGACCGCCAGACGCTGCGGGACTGGGTGCACCGGTTCAACGCGACCGGCCCCGATGGCCTTGTCGACCACTGGTCGTCGGGCCCGCCGTGCCGGCTGTCGCCTGAACAGAATGCTGAACTGGCGGCAATCGTGGAGAGGGGGCCGGATCGCGCCGTCGACGGCGTCGTGCGCTGGCGGCGCATCGACCTAAAGCGCGTCATCAAGGAGCGTTTCGGCATCGATTACGATACCCGCTATGTCGGGAAGCTGCTGCACAAGCTCGGCTTCTCGCATATGAGCGCCCGGCCGCACCACCCGGCGCAGGACGCCCATATCATCGAAGAGTTCAAAAAAACTGGCAGCGCACGCTGAAGGCGCATCTTTGCGACCTGCCGCCGCGTACGAAGGTGGAACTCTGGTTCCAGGATGAAGCCAGGATAGGTCAGAAGAACGGCATCACAAGGCAGTGGGCCAGGCGTGGCACGCGGCCGCGACAGCCAGCCGACCAGCGATACAAGAGCGCATATCTGTTCGGCGCCATCTGCCCGGCTCGGGGCACCGGCGCAGCTCTCGCGCTGCCATTTGCCGACACCGAGGCCATGCAACTCCATATCGACGAGATCAGCCGCCATGTCGAAAAGGGCGCGCATGCCGTGCTCATCATGGATCGCGCCGGATGGCACACCACCGCCAACCTCAACATGCCGCGCAACATCACGCCGATCTTCCTGCCCTCGCGTGCGCCCGAATTGAACCCGGTCGAGAATGTCTGGCAGTACATGCGGCAGAACTGGCTCTCAAACCGCGTCTTCGAAAGCTACGATGCCATTATCGACGCCGCATGCGATGCCTGGCACAAGCTACTCGCCGCTCCCGAAACAATCACATCGATCGGAATGCGAGAATGGGCTCATGTCGGTCAAACTCCATGACTCTTGGTATCACACGATCAGAAATCGGTTGGCCAGCCAGTCGATAATCGCTTTTCATGGATTAAAGGCGCTTTGGAATTCGATGCTCTCCGCCAAGCCTGCATCGACCCAGAGGGTCGCGCCTTCGTCGGCGAGCAACCGCCTCGATCGGCAATGCCGTCGCAGGTCATCTCGCACGTCGTTATCGACGGCGCGGATTGGGCCACCACACCTTCTATCCCCCTCAACCCGGGCCTTGTAGCCATTATCGGGGCGCGGGGATCTGGCAAGACGGCCTTGGCAGATGTCATTGCGGCAGGCTGCGATGCGATTGCGCCCTCCGGCTGGAACGCTGACGAGAATATCAGTGCCTCCTTCTTGGCACGGGCGCGCAGGCTGATCGGAGGCGCGACGACGACGCTCACCTGGGGCGGCGGCGCCGAGGTTACTCGCTCGCTCAAAGGCAGCGACGCCAACGGCCATATCTCCTTTCCACGCGCCCGCTATCTCTCCCAGCAGTTCGTTGAAGAGCTTTGCTCGGCTAAGGGTGTCTCCGATGGTCTTGTGGACGAGATCGAGCGCGTGATCTTCGAGTCCCATTCACAAGAAGATCGTGACTGGGCAACCGACTTCGCCGACCTGCGCGACCAGCAGACTGCACGTTTTCAACAAGCACGTAGTCGTGAAGCCGGGGCGATCTCGGACGTCTCAGAACGCATCGCCGGGGAGTTCGAGAAGGAAACCCTTGTCGCCACACTAACGATGCAGGTCGCGCAGAAAACGAAACTAATCGCGGACTACACGGCCGATCGGGCCAAGCTCGTCGTCAAAGGAACTGAAGCGCAGGTTGCCCGCCACACCCAGCTTAGCGCCGTGGCTCAGAATCTTCGGAACAGGATCCAAACCCTCGGAAATCAACGCCGTGCCTTCGTAGCCCTGCAGGACGAGGCCCGTAGTATGCGCGCCACTGGCGCACCGGAAATGCTCCGCCAAACCCAGGCGCGACATGCCAACAGCTTCCTGGACGCTAAGCAGTGGGACGACTTCCTGTTAACTTACAAGGGCAATGTCGATCAGAGCTTGGTAGCTTACATCGCGTGGGCGGATGGCGAGGTGCGAAAGCTGAACGGCGTTCCACCGCCGCCTAGCGATCCGAACGTCGCGCAGATCGCCGACAATGCTGATCTCTCGACACTTACGCTCGCTCCGATCGTTGCTGAAATGACCCGCCTTGGGGCTCTGTTCAGCGCGGACAAACTGGTCCGGGATCAATACACCGCGTTGACTGGCCGCATCACCCAGGAGAGTTCTGCGCTTCAGGCCCTGGACACCCGGCTTACGGATGCACGTGGGGCCGCAGCTCGCCGAAACGAGCTTCAGACCGAGCGCGACGACACCTACGGACGGGTTTTCGAAGCGATCATCAACGAACAGAACGCACTTGCCGGTCTCTACGCACCGCTATTGGCGAGGCTTGCAGCCTCATCAGGTACGCTTAAGAAACTCAGCTTCTCGGTACGCAGAATCGCCGACGTTGACGCATGGGGTTCAGTAGCGGAGGAAGAGCTCCTCGACAGACGCAAGGCCGGCCCCTTCTATGGCCGCCGCTCGCTCATTACTGCCGCAACGGAGGCTCTCAAATCCGCGTGGGAAACGGGCTCGGCGGCGGAGGTTCAGGCTGCAATGACGGCCTTCATTGGAAAATACATCAATGACCTTCTCGCTCACGCCCCTTTTGCACCCACGCAACAAGCCGAGTTTCGCGCCTGGTCGAAGCAATTCGCTCACTGGCTTTTCGGGACCGACCACATCACCGTTAGGTATGAGATCTCCTATGACGGCGTCGACATCCGGAAGCTTTCACCTGGCACCAGGGGCATAGTCCTTTTACTGCTCTACCTGGCGCTCGACGATTCAGATGATCGCCCGCTGGTCATCGACCAACCCGAGGAAAACCTCGATCCAAAGTCCGTATTCGACGAGCTGGTGGCGCTGTTCATTGCGGCTAAATCGAAGCGCCAAGTCATCATTGTCACGCATAACGCCAATCTGGTCATCAACACCGACGCCGACCAGATCATTGTAGCCGAGGCTGGCCCGCACCCGTCGGGCGGCCTTCCGCCGATCAGCTACGTGGCGGGTGGGCTGGAAAATGCGGACATTCGCAAAGCCGTGTGCGATATCCTAGAGGGCGGTGAGGCCGCGTTTCGCGAGCGCGCACGACGGCTTCGTGTTCGTCTTGACCGGTAGTAGGCAACGATGATCACGAAGAACACAGCTGTCACCGTTTTGGAGCCATTCCTGGCGACGCTGGCCGAAAGCGGTTTGTTCCTCGAACTCCACGGGGCTGAGATAGCCGAGTGTCGAGTGCCGCCGCCGAGGATTGTAGAAGCGCTCGATGTAGTCGAACACATCTGCCCTGGCGGCATCTCTCGTCCTGTAGACCTTGCGGGCTGTGCGTTCGGTTTTCAGCGACGAGAAGAAGCTCTCCATCGCAGCATTGTCCCAGACGTTGCCCGACCGGCTCATTGAACAAGTGATGCCGTGGTCGGCCATCAGCCGCTGGAACTGCTCGCCCCCAACAACAGAAGGCTTGAGCGCAACAGAAAAATCAATGGGGCGGAGACGCCTCATACTGCCCATCCTGCGCTTCACCGATCGGGTCGCCCGATGCCTGTTCGAGCGCCGAAGGATCGAGGCCATCAACAAGCCGTCTCCAGTCAATCCGCAGAAGGGACCGAACCTCCCCAAACCAGTTACACTTCGCATATGAATAACTTTTCCCGGACAGCCCTGCAGTCGACGAGGAGATTGCGGACGGCTTCTCGAATATGCTTCCTTGCCCGCGGGAACCAGCAATCCGAACGCCTTCATGATGCTGCGGATCTGATATGATTTGAGAGTTCGGTTGTAATCCTGACCGGCCTAGTGCGTGCCGCCACGAGCGGGCTCATCGGCATATGCCCGAACATATTCCGGCGACACGAAGAACGCATCGCGCAGATTCTGCTGGACTCCCGGATGGCGGCCTTCGGACGGCGCATCTCGTACTACCATGCCCCCGACTCTATGCGGTACCTTTCCCAGACATACGCGGACGAACAGAACCCGGCGGCGCCCGCACTAAATCAATGGCCAGTTTCGCTGACCTCGTGAATGGTCGGGTAGATCTCGACCAGCTTGTCCTAACGAACAATTCGCCGATCCTCAGTAAGCGGTGCGCCAAGGCACCTTGCAATAGGCCGATGAACATGGAGTTTTCGCGCCATGACATTGGAACATGCAGAGGGCGATTTGGTCGCCGAGTTAAGCGGTGCGGCGGCGGCCGAAGACCGTGCAACAGTGGTTGGGCGCTCGCGGCAACGAAGGCTGTGGAGTTGCGCCGAGAAGCGCGCGTTGGTCGACCTGGCGAGCGCGGCGGGGTCGTCGGTGACCGAGGTCGCGCAAGCGTTCGGCGTAGCCCCATCACAGCTCTATGCCTGGCGCAAGCAGATGGCCGGCGGCGAGCCTGATGCCGATCAGGCGATGGCGACCTTCGCGCGCATCGACGTGAGCGATCTGCCCGAGGTTGAACGCCCCGTCGCCGATTGCCCGGACCCGGCCGGCAGGATCGTCGTGGCCTTTCCGAGCGGCGCGCGATTGCGGATCGACGGGATCGTCGATCCGACAGCACTGCGCATCGTCCTGGCGGAGTTGACCAAGTGATCACGGTGGTGCCGACCGACCGGATTTACTTGTGCTGCGGCGCGACCGATATGCGCCGCGGGATCAACAGCCTGGCGCTGATGGTGCAGCAGGTGCTTGCGCTCAATCCGCACACTGGCGCGATCTTCTGCTTCCGTGGACGCAAGGGTCATATCATCAAGATTCTGGCGCATGACGACCAGGGGTTCTGCCTTTTTACAAAACGGCTTTCCGAGGGTTGTTTCGCCTGGCCAACCACGAAGGATCAGGTCACCGTGTCGCTCACCAAGGCGCAGCTTTCGCTGCTTTTGGACGGGATCGATTGGCGCCGGCCAAGCAAGATTTATCGACCGCGTCTGGCTGGCTGATTTTGCTCGTTTCTTATTGATTCTGTGTCGATTCTGCTTCCGTAAAGAAGCTCTTTCGGGTATGTAATTTGGGTGTCGGAACAGACCCCCTCAATCGCTGATTTCATCGCCCGGATCGCCCTTCTGGAGGCGGCCGTTTCATCACCATCGCCGAACGCGATGAGCAACTGCGAAGGGAGCGCGCCGAGGCCGCACTTCGCATCCAGCGCCTGCAGCTGCAGATCGATCGCTTCAACCGCAAGGCCTTCGGCCGCTCGTCCGAGAAGCTGGGCCAGATGCTGCTCGAACTCGAAGATCTCGAGACAGATTTCGCCGCCGGCGTGCCCGATATCGAGCTGCCCATCGTCGCCGACACCGACAAGGTCCGGGTGTTGCCGGTGCGCAAGCTCAACCCCAACCTGCCGCGCAAGCGCATCGTTCGCGAACCCTCTTGCGCATGCTGTCCGGGCTGCGGCGGCGATCTGCGCGCCATGGGCGAAGATAGCGAGGAGATGCTCGATCTGGTCGCCCAGGCCTGGCAGGTGATGGAGACCATTCGACCCAAGTACAGCTGCCGGACCTGCGATAAAATCATCCAGGCGCCGGCACCAGCCAAGGCCATTGCACGCGGCAAGCTCAGCTATGCCGCGCTCGCCCATATCATGATGGCGAAGTGGGGTTATCATCTACCCTTCTACCGTCAGGCACAGATGATGGCCGCCAAGGGCGTCGATATCGAGCGATCCACCCTTGCGCGCAGCGCCGGCTACGCCGCCGCCTTGCTCGATCCGATCTACAATCGCATCCGCGAGATCGGCCGTACCCGCACCAAGATACACACCGACGACACGCGGCTTCCGATCCTGGCGCCCGGCACCGGCAAGACGCACAAAGGCGCGCTCTGGGTTTACGTCGCCGACGACCGCAACTCGGGTTCGCAGGAGCCGCCGATCGCCTGGTATCGCGCCACCATGGGACGCGCTGGCGAGAGCGTCATGACCGAGCTCGCCGGATTTGCCGGCACGCTCCAGGCCGACGGTTTCAGCGGCTATAACCAGATCTACAAGGGCGGCGCCATTCGAGAAGCTGCCTGCCTGGCCCATCTGCGTCGCAAGATATTCGACGTTCACGACAGCCAGCCGACCGAACTCAGCACGACCGCGATGGCCGGTATCCAGGCGATCTACCGGATCGAGGAAGAGATACGGGGGCTCCCACCCGCCGAGCGATTGGCCGCACGACGAAGGCGGACCCGACCACTGGTCCGGGCGCTGCGACGACAGCTCATGCGCCAGGGCAACGGTTTGTCGCGCCATGCCGATATCGCGAAGGCCTTCGCCTATGGCGCCAGGCGATGGCGCGCGTTCAACCGCTTCCTCCACGATGGCCAGCTCGAGCCCGACAACCTGATCGCGGAGCGCGCGATTCGTGGATTTACGGTGGGCAGGCGCAATTGGCTTTTCTCGGGCAGCCTCGCTGCGGCAGAGCGGTCCGCGGTCGTGCTCAGCATCATCGAGACCTGCAAGCTGTGCGGCGTTGATGCCGAAGCCTACATGGCCGATGTCGCCGAGCGCATCCAGAACGACTGGCCAGCCTCGCGCTGGGACGAGCTGATGCCGTGGAATTGGGGGCGCCGCGAAGAGATGCCGCTCTCCTTGGCGGCATGAGCGCGATCGATGACATGGCGCTGTCGGACGAGGCGCTCGAAGCCTGGATGGCCGCCAAGACCGCCCGCCGCCCGTTGGTGCGGACCATGTCGGCGCTGGATGGCTTCGTAACGGCGGCGGTCACCGGGCCGCGGTTCGCGGACCCGCAAGACTGGATGTGCCCGCTCATGGGGTTGCCGCGCGACGTCTTGGCCAAAGGCTCTGCAACCGATCACGCCGTGTTTGCCAGCCTCGCCAGGATCCACAACCGGATCAACGCGACGCTGTTCGACAGACCGCAGGATTATGCGCCCCGATTCGCCACCAAGCCCAGCGGCGGCATCGACCCCCGGCCGTGGTGCCAGGGGTTCTACGCGGCCATGAATCTCAACATCAAACGCTGGAAACGGCTGCTCGACCTCGACAACCCCAACCACGGCCTGCTGCTGCCGATCCTGATCTACTGCGTCGACAAAAAGGGCAGGCCCGTTCTCGGCAAGCCCCGACCGGGGCCCGAGACCGCGCACTTCATCGAGCACGAGGCCTACAAAGACATCGCCCTCGTCATCCCCGCCCTCCGCGAACTCCACTACGTCACCCACTACGATCAGTGATCGACGCCGGCGCGGCGGCCAACGGCTGACCTACCATAGACGCATCACAAGACGATTTTGGGAGGTGCCTTGGCGCACCGCTTACGATCCTCATTTCCGCACCAAGGCGATGGCAAACTCCCGAAGCCTTGGTTTTCACGGCGTTTGATGCCGATTTCGAGAATTCGTCGGCAAAAGACGTGGATTCCCGCGAAATTCGTGAGGTGTTTGCCTGTATGCTACTTGCTAGGGAGGCGGCTTGAGTGTCCTCCGGCGACTGATCGCGAGGAGAAAAACGATGAGCTTGAGCAATCTGGGAACCGAGCAACTCCGGGAGAAGGATCGAAACTTCGTCTTTCATCCGTCTACGCACTTAGCCAAGCACAGCCGCGGCGAGACGCCAAATCGGATCATGGCGAGAGCGGAAGGCGTCTACATCTGGGATACTGAAGGCCGAAAAAGCCTCGACGGTTTTGGCGGGCTCTATTGCGTCAGTATGGGGTATGGCTGCACCGAGATAGCCGACGCCATTGCTCGGCAAGCACACGAGTTGCCGTTCGCGCATGTCTACGCCAGCCAGGGCACGGAGCCGGTTGCTCTCCTGGCGGAGGCGGTCGTCGAGTACTTCGGCCAGAACATGCGAAGGGTCTATTTCGGTCTTTCCGGTTCCGACGCCAACGAAACCAACATCAAGCTGGTGTGGTACTACAATAACATTCTCGGCCGCCCTGAAAAGAAGAAGATCATCTCGCGACATCGCGGTTATCACGGTTCCGGGCTGGTCACCGGTAGCCTGACGGGCCTTCCGTTCTTTCACAAGTTTTTCGACCTGCCTTTGAGCCTGGTGCGCCATACTACGACGCCACATTACTATCGCCAGGCGCATGAGGGCGAAACTGAGGAAGCCTTCTCCAAGCGCTGTGCCGACGAACTTGAAACCCTTATTCTTGCTGAGGGCCCAGATACGGTTGCAGCCTTTATCGGAGAACCGGCACTTGGGACCGGCGGCATCGTTCCGCCTCCAAAGGGGTACTGGACGGCCATTCAAGAGGTGCTGGATAAGTACGATATCCTTCTGATCGCCGATGAAGTGGTTTGCGGTTTCGCGCGAACCGGTGAGAAATTCGGTTCCCACCTCTATGGTATGCGTCCGGATTTCGTCACCATCGCCAAGGGCCTGAGTTCCGCCTACCTCCCCATTTCCGGGTCGATTATCGGCGACCGCGTCTGGTCGGTCCTGGAAGAAGGAACGGAGAAGCACGGACCTCTCGGTCATGGCTGGACATATTCCGGTCATACGCTTTGCGCGGCGGCCGCACTTGCCAACATTCGAGTGCTTAAGGAAAGAAACATTCTGGAGCATGTTCGCGATGTCGGGCCCTATTGGCTTTCCCGTATGAAAGCCGAATTGGAGGGACATCCTATTGTCGGCGAAGTTCGCGGCGTCGGAATCCTGTCTGCCGTAGAGCTGATGCGAGATCCCAAAGCGCGCTTACCGTTTGAGCCCGAACTTCAGGTGGGGGCGCGTGCCGCCGCTGCTCTGCTTGAGAATGGGGTCATCGGCCGGGCCATGCCGCATGGCGATATCCTCGGCTTTGCCCCGCCACTGATCATCACCAGGGACGAGGTGGACATCATCGTCGACGCCACCGCGAAATCGGTTGACACGACGTTCCGCGCGCTAAAAGCCGAAGGCGCAGTATAATCTTTGCTGGCCCCCACCAGCTTTTTTTGCCGCTACTGTCCGGTCCTCCCATTTGACCGCAGCCTTTGGGCGGCGAGCCCTGCCGGTGCACCTCCCCGCCGGCAGGGCTCATTTTTGAGACGTTGCAAGTCCACCTGGACTTGCCACCCGCAAGCAAGTTACCGAAGATCCAAGGACAGACATGCAACCTGTCTTCGAAAGATTTCTGGAACGGCTTTGGGACAGCGTGGATGAGGTCGATTTCCGCAGCGCGCTCGGCGATGTGGCCTCACAATTCGACCTGCTCGCCTTCGCCTACCTCTCGCTCCCGCCGCGTTCTAAGGACAAGCCCACGCTGATCTCGAACTATCCGGCGCCCTGGACAGCGCGCTATCTTGAGCACGGGTACCAGAGCGTCGATCCCGTCATAGTGCGCGCCCGCTGCGGCGGATACCCATTTCGATGGGGCTCCGCACTGCCGGGGGTTGAGCCATCAGAAGCCGAGCAGAAGGTCTTTGACGAAGCGGCGCAGTTCGGCATTTGCTGTGGTTTGACGATCCCGATTATGGATCACCGCGGCAATTTTGCGGCGATGACCTTTGCCGCTGACAAGCGCGATCCTGTATTTTTCCGCGTCATGGAACGCTATGAAGACGATCTCCCATACGTTGCGACCTGTTTTCACATGTTTGTTCGACGAAAACTGTCCGCTGTCCGGATCGTCGACGGTGTGCCTTTGACGGCGCGCGAATACGAGTGCGCGCAATGGGTAGCACGTGGCAAATCGGCCTGGGAGACGGGCTTCATTCTCGGGATCACACAGCGCACCGCCGAGTTTCATCTCGATAACGCCCGCAGGAAGCTCGGACCAGAAGTCAGTTGGTTGCGTTTCTCATCGATTCGAAATCCTCGCATCGCTGATATTCCTACCTGTGCAACCGCACAGGCAGCGCAAGCGTAAAGCTTCGCCTCCAATACCGGGGAAATTTTGCCCGCGAGGAGGGTCTTGATGATCCAGCTGATTGCACCAGACTGCTATGAGGACTTTGCCGACGACCTGCATGCAATGCATCGCCTGCGCTACCGCGTCTTCAAGGAGAGCCTCGACTGGGCGCTACGAGGAAATAGCGGCTACGAGATCGATTCATTTGACGCGGTTTTGACGGTTCTGTCGATGGGTGCGTGCGGCTCCTGCCCTCCACAGGCCCGACAATGCTTCGCGACACCTTTCCCGTGCTGTTGGAGCGAAAGATGGCGCCCGACCACCCGAGCATCTGGGAAAGCAGTCGCTTCGCGCTCGACATTCCCTCATCCACACCGAAGGGAGCGTGCGGCATTGCGATCGCCACTTACGGACTCTTCGCTGGAATGATCGAGTTAGGCCTCTCGCGCCACCTCAGCCATATCGTAACGGTCACCGACTTCCGCATGGAGCGCATCCTTCGTCGCGCCGGTGGGCCGCTTGAGCGAATCGGAGAGCCGCAAACCATTGGCGTTACCCGCACCTTGGTAGGCTATCTCGAAGTCTCACCGCCGATGCTCCATATGGTGCGTCAAAGCGGCGGCATTGGCGGTCCAGTGCTGTGGGCGCCGGTGCTTGGCATGTGGCATGAGATCACCCGATGAAGGCGGGCAGGGGAGCACGATAATGCCCCTATCTGTCGCGCCATTTGCCGATCAGGACTGGCAGGATCACTCCTCCTATGGCTGCACCGCTGATTTAACGTTGCGTGGCTGGGCCTGAGAATTCTTGCGTCGCAACTCGGCATTCCAGAGTGATCTGCTCGCTGCGCTCCAGCAGGCCCTTAGACTGTCTCGCGGAGCCCTTATCGACGTTGTCGCTTCGGCCGGCGATCTCTCGCGCTGGGGTGTTTTGTTTCGCTGAGACTTACGGACGCAGTGCGGCCGTGTTCTGATGTCCGCGCCGGTGCGCCCATGTACTGCCTGTCGTTGCGCAACAGCCGTCCGCATCGCCGTTCGACCTGACGGCATTGTCATGTCGTGCGACAGTCCTACTGAGGCCCGACGAGAGCCAGCACGTCCATCTCCGAACTGCGGCGCATAGCCTCCAGCTCGCAGTTTCGGGTGCGGATATCCTGCGGCCCGTTTGCCTGCGTGCTGAGGCGATCTGGCCCTCAGCACTTTTGAAGCATCGCTTGTGGGCGCTCGAGTGCCTCAATGCCCTTTGTCTCGATAAAGAACCGCCCACACCCAGTGGTAGGCGTTGCTTCCTTCGATCCGCACGCCGGTCTCATCGGAGGCGATGACCTTGGCCCGGCGCAACGCCGCGACGGCCTTGTCGCACTCGGCCGCGAACGCGCCCTGGGCACGGCGCAACATGTTCATCAGTCCGCCCTGGCTAATGTTGAGACCGAAAAGGTCCGCGAACGCGCCCTGCAGCCGCTCGTAGGACAGGGCCTGGAAAGTCTTGAGATAGGTCGCTACGGCGTGCACGCGTGGCCCGAACGGCGTCCCCTTCGCCGCATCTGGCACAGCCGCGACGACCAGCGTGCCGCAGGACGGGCAACGGACTGCCAGGCGCCGATGGCGCTCAATCAAAGGCCTGATCGCAGGAAGCTCAATCTTGTCGTGCTCGCTGACGGTTTCGGCAGCAAGATCGCTCGACAGGCTGGCGCGGCAGCAAAGACATTGGTCGGGATGATGATCGATGATGCGATCGGCATCCTCACTCATGGCGCGGCTGTGACCTTTATGACCCGCCTTAGCGCCGCCAGGCTTTGCCCTGTCCCGACGCGCCTTGCGATCGCTCGAAGGTGGCTTGGACGACGTGCGCGATGTCTTCTCTGGCCGCTGTATCCGCAGCACCAGATCGATCAACTCTTCCTTCGTCAGACGCTGCAAATCAGTGCGATCCATATCCCCATAGATTCAGGGATTCTTGCCCCTGACAAGGGCGTGAGTTGTCTAATCGCAGATCATTGATCAAGTCTTTTTTGAATAGCCCGAAGACGCCATTGCTGTTTTTTGGACAGACAGCGAACAGGAGGCGATGTTACGATCGCGCTGCCTGGTCTTCTTCGCCCTGTTGATGATCGTTTGCCGGGAGGCATGGTTGTCTTCGCGGTCGACATCTGTTCGCCGCATTATGGATATTCGCAAGGCGAGGCCTTCCAATGTAATTAACGCAGTTTGCGTGAACGTTACGCACCTGCAACCCACGATAGCGGAATGGCCCGACCTACGTCCCGGCAGGGACGTCTCGGCGTGTCCGAAGAAAGGACGCAATCTGGTTGTGGCTCAATTTCAAGTCATGAGTGGTCTCCCATGCCATGCGGTGCGATCTCAGGCGGTCGCGCCGGCGGACCGATCAAAAGGCTCGCCGGTTTTCAGATGTGTGCATGATGACAGCGAGTTTGCGCGCCACGGCGACCGCGGCCCGCTTGAAGCCGACCTTTTTCCTGAGCTTCAGTCCCCAGGTTCGAAGCGTGCTGTCAGCAAGGGTTCTCGTTAGGATCACCACGGCAGCTTGATAAAGCAGACCCCGCAGATGGTTGTCGCCACGCCGCGATATATGCCCGTCAAAATCAACTTCTCCCGACTGGTAGCGCCGGGTGGTGAGACCGAGCCACGCACCAACTGAACGAGATGTCCTGAAGTTTTCCGGAGCCTCGATCGCTGAAGCGAAGGAGGCTGCGACAACCGAGCCAACACCCGGTATCGACACCAGCAGCTGACATGGCGCGCTTTCCCGCGCAGCGGCGACAAGCTGCCGATCAAGTTCCGCCGCCCGGTCGCGCACGGTGCGCCAGGTCTCGAGCAGAGGCAGGATAATCCGCTCCAGTCCCTTGTTGTCGACAATCAGGTTTCGGACATTGGCTTCGAATACGCGGCCGGCACCCTTGGGAACGACCAGCCCGAATGTCTTCATCAGCCCACGGATCTGATTGGACAGCTCGGTTACGATCTTGATCAGCTGGCTGCGCGCGGCTACCAGTGTGCGGGTCAGCATGCTGTCATACTGCTTGACCCGCACCTCCCGGTAAAAGCCAACTTCTGCAAGCTGCGCCAGACCGTCTGCATCGTTCGCATCGGTCTTGTTCGGCGCCATGTCGAGCGCCGCTTTGGCGTGACGGGCATCGATGCAGATCGCCGGCAGGCCTTCCCCCGTCAGCGCATGATAGAACCAGACCGATAAGGGGCCGGTCTCGAAGACGATCTTCTTCGGGTTGGGCGCACGCTTGCAGATCACTTCGGCCAGCAACTTCGGATCAGATGGGCATTTGCCGCGCCAGCTCCGCTTGCCATTCTGCCGCACCGATATCGAGGTCTCTTTCAATGACACATCAAGGCCGATAAATTGGTCCATGGTTGTTGTTCTCCGATTGCTGCTGGGGCCGGGTCCGACTCGTGAGCCCGTTTTCATCATATCGGGGAACAACCGCCGCCTATGCGCAAGGGCTACAAAGCGGCACGTGGACGCGGCTCCCGCGATTAGCCCATGTAATTACCTATCCTTCGTCTTTTCCGGCGACAACGTCAGTCCGGTCGTCTTGATCAGGTAGTCGGCCAGAGCGGATTTCTCTGCCATTGCCTCCTCGAACTCGGAGCCTTGGTCGACGCGGATCCTGATCGCGGCGGCGGGACTTGTAGTGATAGGTAGACGTGTTGAACTCCAGAGCCCGGCACGCCCGCCGGATTGACACGTTCCACTCATCACACGTCTCCGCCACCGGCTCGCACATGTTTTATACTATATGCCTATTCGTCTTCACGTCGACACCGTGCAGGATGTCGGCTTAAGGAGATAAAAAGTATCGTTGATGACGAATCCATCGAGACCGGCGGTCCGGGCATAGGCCAGCAAGTCGCTTGCGCGATTGATGAAACCGGTGCCATTGAAGTTCAGCGACGTGTTGCAAAGAACTCCGACCCCGCTTTTCGCCTTGAAAGAGGTAAGCAGTTGAAACAGGCGAGGGTTCTCCTGCTGCGAAACAGTCTGGGCCCGCGCTGTTCCGTCAACATGGGTGACGGCCTGCAACCGGCTATCGAGAACGTTCTGAAAAAGGAGCATATAGGGCGATGGGCGAGCCAAGTCGAAGTGGAGAGCGACATCCTGTTCTAAGCAAACCGGGGCGATCGGGCGGAAACCCTCCCGGTTCTTGACGCGGTTCAACCGCCCATGGGTTGCCTTCGAGAAAGGCGCCGCGAGAATTGATCGGTTGCCGAGCGCTCTTGGTCCAATTTCGCAGTTGCCCTGTACCCAGCCGAGAACCTTGTCGCTGAGCAACGCCGACGCTACTTGGCTATAGTCGAGTGGATGGACTTCGAGTCCGGTCTGGTCCATCTCGTCAACTATGAAGGGCTGGCCCGAATAGACGTCCCATTTGATCTTCGCACTGCCAGTGAAATGCCGCATCGCGTCAACTGCGGTCCCTATCGCCGAGCCCGTGTCATTGGCGCACGGCGGAATAAAAATATCAGGAAAAAGCCTCGTTTCGGCCCAACGGCGATTCCACTCGCAATTTAACCCGCACCCGCCGGAAATCAGCAGCGGCAATCCCTTAGTCAAATTCCTCTTCGCAAAGGCGTGGAACGAATCGAAAATGGCGTCCGAAACGCGCCTTGCGAGATTGGTGAACTTCTGGTGGGTCACCCCAATGTTGTAATATGGCGAATCCCGCAAATCCTCCTTGCCCAGCGA
This sequence comes from Mesorhizobium cantuariense, assembly GCF_042647205.1. Lineage (NCBI taxonomy): Bacteria > Pseudomonadati > Pseudomonadota > Alphaproteobacteria > Hyphomicrobiales > Phyllobacteriaceae > Mesorhizobium > Mesorhizobium cantuariense. Next base: position 448,514 of record NZ_JBHRVD010000001.1, read on the forward strand.
GTACAGAATACTTTTGCGTGGGAGCAGGAAGTCAATCAGCGCCTGCTCGTCCCGGTCAGGCAACCCAGTCTGCCCATAGGCGCAAAGCGCCATTAGCTTGCCGGCATCTTCGTACCGCAAATGTCCTTTGGGCAACGTGAACTTCGGATCAGCCAGCGCATAGAGGAAAGCATATTTGTTGCCGGGGGTCGCCATCACATTCCCCAAATGCACCACCTTCAGGCACTCATCGATTTCATAGAAATCACCGAGCGCCCCTTCCCAGATCAGAGCATAACAGGGCATTCCGGCCGGGAACGGCGACATGCCGTAGGAACCCCAGAGATGGGAGCGCTCGTGCGTCGAGGAATAGAAACGCACCTTCCTGCCGAAGACGGTCTTCTCGCTGATGACCTCCGACCCTTGCGCAGTCCCGCGGTAGGTTGCAGTGTCTGAACTGTTGCGCTCCAATCCCGTCTTCTCCCAGCCGCCTACAGCAATCACATCTGGAATGCCGTCTAAGCGGCCAGCAGCGTCGAGGATGGTCGTGGGGGTGATTGTCGAATATCTGGGAAAGCTATCCTTCTCAGCTTCGTACGAATAGATGAGCTCGGCTGCTGATGCATTGAGTGCTGCAATTGTGCCATCATGGCCCGGTTTGAACGACATTATCCTCATAGGTACCAAGCTCCTGCGGAATGAGTGTCAACGTTGGAGGGGCCGCCGACTCCTCGCGTTTCCCGAGCCCGCCCCTAGGGTTATCTCGAGGATATCCACCAGTCCGGCTCCACTCGGCACGTGGCATAAGCTGCGTGGGGCGGCCGATGATAAAAAGCGCAGATTCCCCGAATGCAAGGCTGTTGTAGCATGTAAGCTAAACATAATAAAGCATCCGTTATATTAAGGTTTGTTCGTGAATCGCGAAATTATTTTAATATATGAAATGGGTATTTGTGTCAAAAATGTATTGTTATTGGAGGATTAGTCTCAGATAAAATCGGCGCGCAAGTTCTGCTATCAGCACCGCATTGTTGGCCTTTACGGGCTCTCGGAGAAGAGACGCAGATCCGGCGGCGGCCGTCTGCCGCCCTATAGACGAGGAGAATGCCGCTCGCGGAGCGCGCCTTCGGCAGCACCCTAGCCCGTCTTATTCAGTGCGCCCCGATGGCGCATATCACCAGTGGAGGAAGGTTCCACCCAGATAGTAGTCGATTGGTCTGGTAGCTGACGAGCGGCTCGGTCGGGTAACTGGCCGGGTCGAAGCCTCGTGACAAAGGCCGCCTTGGGCGGTTGAGCAATCCGATGGGCCGTAACGTGAGTGAAGCCTGAGCAGGCCTCGAAAGTGATGATGTGGATGCCGACCCGCCTGAATTTCGGGGAAGGCCGCGCGAACGGGGAAGCAATCGACATGTGCACCCGTTCGATCCGCCGGGGTAATGGGCACGGCACGTCGGAAGGGTGATGCGGGTAACGGGGGAGACCCGCTCGGCATGAGGGTAGCGGCCTCAACGCAGCCGTCAGGGCGGCGGTGCCGGTGGGAGTCGGACAGGGTCATAATACCGCTGAAGCCGGGTAATGCCGGTGGAGGGAAGGGCCCTGACTTCTGGTGTGCTTTCGAAGTTGGTTAGGAGGGGGTGATTGGCGATGAGCCTCGAAACACCCGAAAAGATCAGGCACCTGCAGAGGAAGCTGTATCGTAAGGCGAAGGCGGAGCCCGCTTTCCGCTTCTACGTGCTTTACGACAAGATCTGCCGTGAGGACATGCTGCGCCATGCCTATGCGCTGGCCCGCGCCAATGCGGGTTCGCCGGGCGTGGACGGCGTGACATTCGCGAAGATCGAGGCGGAAGGCGCGGAGAGGTGGCTGGCGGGCCTGCGCGAGGAACTTGTCTCGAAGACCTACCGGCCGCAGCCGGTGCGACGGGTGATGATCCCGAAGCCGGGGGGGCGGCGAACGTCCGCTCGGCATCCCGACCATTCGGGACCGGGTGGTTCAGACCGCCGCCAAGCTGGTGCTGGAACCGATATTCGAGGCGGACTTCGAGGATGGTGCCTATGGCTATCGGCCCAGACGCAGTGGGACCGACGCAATCAAGGAAGTGCACCGGCTTGTCTGCCGGGGCTACACGGACGTGGTAGACGCCGATTTGTCGAAATACTTCGACACGATTCCGCATTCGGACCTCCTCACATCGGTGGCCCGGCGCATTGTCGACCGGCACGTGCTGCGGCTGATCAAGCTGTGGCTGAAAGCGCCGATCGAAGAGCGGGACGGTGACGGGAAACGGCACGTGAGCGGTGGTAAGAGCAGCACGCGCGGCACGCCGCAAGGTGGGGTCGCAAGTCCGCTGCTCTCGGTCATCTACATGAACCGGTTCCTGAAACATTGGCGGCTCACCGGACGCGGCGAGGCGTTCCGTGCGCATGTCATCTCCTATGCCGATGACTTCGTCATCCTCAGCCGCGGGCACGCGGACGAGGCGCTGGCGTGGACACGTTCGGTGATGACAAAACTCGGGCTGACGCTGAACGAGGCGAAGACCTTGCTGAAGGATGCCCGCACGGAGCCTTTCGACTTCCTTGGCTATACGTTCGGACCTCACCGCTACCGGAAAGACGGCCATTGGTACCTGGGTGCGAGCCCATCCAAGAAGAGCGTGCAACGGATCAAAACGAAGATTGGCGATCACTTGGTAAACGGCAACAAAGAGCCGTGGCCCGTGGTCTGCACCCAGCTGAACAGGCTTCTGCGCGGCTGGTCAGGCTACTTTGGCTATGGAACACGCTTGCCGGCCTATCGAGCGGTCGACAACCACGTCTATGACCGTGTTCGCGCCTTCCTGCGCAAACGGCACAAGGTGCAAGGACGCGGCACACAGCGTTTCTCCGACGACATTGTCTTCGGAAAACTTGGTGTCCTGCGTCTTCGACGCGTGCACATTGGACCGCCGCCGCGTGCCTCACGATGAAACCAGTCGGAAAGCCGGATGCGGGAAATCCGCACGTCCGGTTTGATGAGCGTTGCGCCTTGCAAGCGCGTTGAAGTCTGCCGTCTGAGATGACGGCCGCGGCAAAGCCTAGCGAGCAGCCGCGAACTGAGTCTTGCGTGACGTCCGGTAACGGCCGTTGCGAAGCGTAGACAGGGAGGTTGTAGGCCGGAATGAAGTGAACGGGAAAATAGCCCCGAAATCGAACGTGATCGGAGTAGCCGACCCTGTCTCTCAAAGGGGAAGGCGGAATCGCAACCCGCGTCATCGCGAGCGGGCTGAGGTGCTCCCGGGGTTCGTACCGCCAGCATGCAACCGAAGGCATTGACGTGAACAAGGGAGATCCATCCGGTTCAAGCGCAAGCTTGTAGGACCTGCCAAGCCGATGAGGTGAGAAGGGTCTGATGACCGGGTGGAAGTCAGACTGACTGATAGTACTCGGAGGTCGGGAGAGCCGACTACATGGGGAAGCGGTCAGCGGTAGTTGAATTGTTCTTGGGCGACATGGGCTCCATTCGACGGGAGTCACGGCCTTCTATTCTAAGAGAAGATCAGCTGACCATGGAAACGAAACTTGAACAAATAGCAGTGAAAGCTCGGCGCGAGCCAAATCTTCGCTTCACCTCGTTGGCCCATCACATCACGCGCGACCGAGTACAAAAGAATCTACTACAGATTCCGAAGCGCTCCGCCGCCGGGGTGGACGGACAGACGGTGGCGGCGGCGAGGGAGAGCTTCGACGGATGGATCGAGCCGATGCTCCAATCCATCCACCGACAGGGATATCGGGCGCCGAACATTCGGCGTGTCTATATCCCCAAGCCCGGTAAGACGGAGAAGCGCCCCCTCGGGGTTCCAACTGTCGCCGACCGGGCGCTCCAGCGCAGCACGGCTGAGGTGTTGTCCGCCATCTACGAGCAGGACTTCTTGCCCTGCTCGTTCGGCGGCAGGCCGAAGCTCAGCGCCCATCACGCCTTGGCGACCCTCAATGAGGTCATCGCCGGCGGCATGATCAGCTGGGTGTTGGAGGCGGATTTGAAGAACTTCTTCGGGAGTCTCGATCATGATTGGGTCGTCCGGTTTGTCGAACATCGAGTCGGTGATCCGCGCCTGATCAGCTTGATCCGGCGCTGGTTGAAAGCGGGCGTCTTGGAAGACGGAGCGGTGCATCCGAGCGAACAAGGAACGCCACAAGGCGGATCGATCAGTGTGCTTTTGAGCAACCTCTACCTTCATTACGTTCTCGACCTCTGGTTCGAACGCGTGGTGAAGGGCCGGTTGCGGGGCGAAGCCCGACTGGTGCGCTATATCGACGACTTTGTGATCTGCTTCCAATATCGATCGGACGCCATCCGCGTACAGGAGGCCTTGCGTCTTCGGTTGGGGAAGTTCGGCCTCACTCTAGAGCCGACCAAGACCAAGTTGGTCGAGTTTGGTCGGTTCGCGCAAAGACATGCGGGCAAACGCGGCAGAAACCGCCCGGAAACAATCTACTTTCTGGGTCTAACGCTCTATTGCACGCGAAACCAAAGAGGCAACTTCAAGGTTGGGATGCGCACCGAGAAATCTCGGCTAAAGCGCAGCCTTATGTCTCTGCAGGAGCTCATGCGGCGAATACGGCATTACAAGATCAGTGACCAGGCCGGTGAAATCAACGTCGTCCTGCGCGGCCACTATGGCTATTACGGCGTCGCCGGAAATCTCCGGAGCCTCGTAAAAGTTTATCGAGCCGTGGAGCGTTACTGGCGCGGAATGCTGCGCAGCCGCAGCTGGGCAGGCCGACGCCTCACTTGGGACGCATTCAACCAAATCAAAGAACGGACACCGTTGCTGAAGCCTAAGCTGCGCCTCCCTTATCGGGAGATGCAGGCGCTTGCAGTGCTGTGAACCAACTGTCGAAGAGCGTCGGTGCGGGAAATCCGCACGCCACGTTCTGTGGGAACCGGGGGCGGGCGACCGCCTCCGGTGACCCGGTGGGAAGGGAGACGGAGCGAGGCCAACACGGCCCAAGCCACCGCGCCCCTCCTCGACTCTACTGAGCGCGATTGCGCGTTTGCCGCCAGCGAGCCGGCGCGGATGGTTGAGGCGTCTTTTTCACCGCGACTTGGGCTGGACTTGTTGAACGCGCTGGAGGGTAGAGATGTGGGGTTCGGCGGGGGCATTCGATATGCCCCGGCGCTCATGGTGCTGCCGGCTGCAGCGTGATGGCGATCGCGCGGAACAAGCTGTCTTCGGGACAGGCTGCGGCGAAGGCCAGGCGGATGCGCGAGACGGTTTCGGTGACGCGGGCGCCGAGCTTAAGGAGCCTGAGCCGCAAAGTGGCGAACTCGGCTTTGCTGAGCTGGTGGGTTTTGGGCACCGCGTCGCGCAGCGTGAGCATCAGCCAGTATGCGGCAGTGTGCAGGACGAGGCGCACCTGGTTGGCAATTGGTGAGCGGCAGGAGGTGCGGTCCGAGGCAAGCTGGCTCTTGTGCATCTTGATCAGATTCTCGGCCTGGCCGCGGGGGCAATAGACCACGTCGTAGATGTGCTGGGCCGAGCCGTTGGCGAGGTTGGTGACGACGAAGCGGATGTCGAGGCCGAGCATGGTCGCCTCGATGCGGGCGCAGGCGCGGCGATGCATCTTCCAGGATTTCGCTTTGTATCGGGTCTCGGTGTAGCCGCGCAGCGCCGGCTTGTGCTCGAGCGCTCGGCGGGTACGGATATCATCGGCGACTTCATCGACGAGACGCTGGAGAACCTTGTTGCCGGGCAGACCGAAGACGTAGTCGACCGCATTATCCTCGCACCAGGCCATGACCTGCGCCCGCCCATAGTGGCTGTCACCGCGGATCAGAATGCGGGTTCTCGGCCAGCGGGCGCGGATCATCCGGACAAGCCGGCGCAGATGACCGCGGATCTCTTTGCCCGTCGGCGTCTTTCCCGGACGCAGGATCATGGCGACCGGCCGCCCTGTCGCGGCGTCGTAAATGTGGATCGGCAAGAAGCAGCGCTCGTCGTAATGAGCATTGAAGAGCGACAGCTGCTGATGGCCGTGAAAGGCATCGAGCGTGTCATCGATGTCGAGCGTCACGCTTTTGGGCGGCGCGACATAGCTCGACAGCCACAGATCCACCAGCACCCGGCCGAGCCGGATGACAGTGCGCAGGTCCGGCAGGTTCTCCAGCCGCGAACACGTCGGCTGCGAGCACAGGTCATTCCCGCTGTCGGGCAGCTGACCACAGGCGAGCTTGAAGGCCGGATCGGTGCGCAGCCGATCGAGATCGTTGGCGTCCTCATAACCGCAGGCGATGGCGAAGATGCGGGCGCGCAGGATGTCAGCCATGGCGTGCGTCACGCGCGCTGGATCGCGCGGATCCTGGATCGCAGCGGCAAGCCTGTCAGCCAGGTGCAGCCGCCGCTCGGCCGCGGCCAGCAGCATCACGCCGCCATCCGAGGTGATGCGTCCGCCGTCAAACGCAGCTGTGATCTTCTTGCGTCCAACGGCTGGAAACGAGAACGGCAGCAACGTATCGTCGGTCATGGCGGGTGTGGCTCGCAAGATGTGGGCGACAGGAATGGCTTCAGCACCAAAATCCTACGCCACATCAATCGCTTAAGCTACATCCGCCAGCCTCTCAGAGGGTCGTCGTGCATAAGACGGGCTAGGTCATAGACCCATAAAATGGGATTGATCGGGATAGGGGGACGCCTCGCGACGCCGCCCCTCCCACACCACCGGGCATACGGGTCCGTACCACGGCGGTTCGATCGTATTAAGCTTGGGCAGAGACATGAAGTCGAGGGAGACCGAGAGACTCGAAGTAATGGTTGCGCAGGGCCTGTTGGACCGCCGGGTGTCCTGACATGCGCCAGAATCCCGTCGGTGAACCGGCGGCAACCGCAGCTCCGAACTTTGGTACGCCATGACGACGTAGTTCCTTGAAGCGGTTGTGCCCGTTCCCCCATTGCCACCAGAGATACATGCGTAGTCTCCGGCGGGTCCACGCTTCCAAGTTCGTAAGCACCCGTGGGGTCTGGCAGAAGCCAAAGTAGCCGCGCCATCCGATGAGGTATGACTTCAGCTCCTTGATCATCTGCGGCAGACTGATTCCCCGTGTCCGGCGTGTCATGTCCCGGATCAGCGCCTTGAATTTGTCGAGGGCCTTTGGCGCGATGCGCCGTTCGCTCCCGTCATTTGAGATGCTGAACCCAAGGAATTTCCGCTCCTCCGGTCGCGCCACCGCGCTCTTCGCCTCGTTGACCTTCAGCAGCAGCTTCTTGGTCAGGAACCGGCCGACAGAGGTCATGACCCGTTCGCCGGCGCGGCGGCTGCGAACATAGATGTTGCAGTCATCCGCATAGCGGCAGAAGCGGAGACCCCTTCGGGCCAGTTCCTTGTCGAGGTCGTCGAGCAGGAGATTGCTTAGGAGGGGCGAGAGCGGGCCACCTTGCGGGGTCCCCTCGTCCACCGGACGGACCAAGCCATCCTCCATCACCCCCGCATTGAGGAATGCGCGGATGAGTTTGAGCACGCGCTTATCGGATACCCGCGCGGCGACGCGCGCCATCAGGCTGTCGTGATTGACTCGGTCGAAAAACTTTTCGAGATCGATGTCAATCACGTGGCTGTAGCCCTCGGCAACGTAGCGTTGCGATTGGGCTACCGCCTGATGGGCGGAGCGTCCTGGGCGGAAGCCGTAGCTGTGCTCGGAGAACGTCGGGTCCCACTGCTCCTGGAGAACCTGCAGCAGGGCTTGCTGGATCAGTCTGTCGACGACGCAAGGCACGCCGAGTTTTCTGACCCCGCCCTCCGGCTTGGGGATTTCGACCCGCTTGACCGGCTGCGGCTGATAGGTTCCTTCGAGCAATCGAGACCGGATGCTTGGCCAGTGCTCACGCAGGTAGCCCTTGGCGTCATCGATGGTCATCCCATCCACGCCTGGACCGCCCTTGTTGCTTCGAACGCGTTTCCACGCTGTTTCCAGATTCTCTCGGCTACATACCGTCTCCATTAGTTGTTCTGTCCAGGCCGGGCTTTCGGGTGCCGACTTCGCCACGAGTGGTTCGGCCCCTTGGTAACCGCTGACAGGGGCTTCACCCCGGTCCCTCGGTTCCAGGGCCAGTGAGTACTGGGTCTTCTGCCGCTTTCCACTCATGAGTTGCCAGTCCTATTTGCCACTTCCAATCGTTCGGGCCTTCGGTCATCGTTTCCGGCTCGGCCTATCCGTTTGCTCCGCCTTTCGGCTTGGAGTGCCTCACTAGCCTTGCCGACAGCATCACCTACTACGCCCTCTGCTGACTCCTGCATCACGGTCAGGTCACCTTGCGGTTCCCTCAGTTCCGAAGTCGGAACATGACGCAGGCCTCCCCAGGTAAGTTCAATCGCCTTCCCCGCGCACCTGCCGGATCTACAGCCCTGCCCCTTGATGGATATGGACTTCGCGACACGTTGCCCGCTCGTCCGGCCAGGGATGCCTCATATCCGGTTTCTGTTCGTCAGGTCGCGGTTTTGCTCCACGCTTCCTTCAGACACCACCTCGCGGTAATGCCCTTGCGCTTTGCTAAGCCTTCACCTCCATCAGGTTGGCAAGGGGACTTTCACCCCCAAGCGGTTGAACATGCTGGGCACACAACGAACCCGCTGTCGCGGCATTTGGTGCGTGGGTTTGCGGATGACGCTTCTGTTTTGAAGGATTGCGGCTGTTGAAGCGCAATCTTGAGAACAGGAGTTTGAGATGGCCGAGTTGAGCCCTCTTCGCCGACGCATGATCGAGGACATGACGATCCGCAATCTGTCGCCGGCCACGCAACGATCCTACGTGCACGCTGTGGCGAAGTTTTCGCGCTATTTCGACCGCTCGCCGGACCGGCTCGGCCTGGAGGACGTCCGCGCCTTCCAGGTCCATCTGGTTTCGGCGGGAGTCTCGTGGCCGGCGCTGAACCAGACGGTGTGCGCGCTGCGGTTTTTCTACGGCGTGACGCTGGGCCATGCCGAGATCCCGGAGCGGATCGTCTACGCCCGCTCGCCACGCACGCTGCCGGTGGTGCTGAGCGCCGACGAGGTCGTCCGGTTCCTGGAGGCGGTGCCGAGCTTGAAGACCCGAACGGCATTGACCACGGCCTACGCCGCGGGACTTCGCGCCTCGGAGACCGTCGGGCTGAAGGTCGGCGACATCGACAGCGAACGCGGCGTGATCCTCGTCCATCACGGCAAGGGCGGCAAGGACCGCACCGTGATGCTGTCGGCGCAGCTTGTGCGCATCCTGCGGGTGTACTGGCGGCTGGCGAAGCCGCAGGGCTGGCTGTTTCCCGGGCGCGGCGTCGATCGCCCCATCGATGTGCAGGTTCTCTATTCGGCGTGCCGTTCGGCGCGTGCGGCTGCCGGCATCGACAAGCGCGTGACGGTGCATACGCTCAGGCACAGCTTCGCCACGCATTTGCTGGAGAACGGTACGGACATCCGCATCATCCAGGTGCTGCTCGGCCACAATAACCTGTCGAGCACGGCGCGCCACACGAAGGTGTCGAACGGTCTCATTCGGCGGACGGAAAGCCCGCTCGATCGGCTGACCATTGAGGTTGTGCCGCCGGGCTAACCGGTTCGGCCAATGTCGGCGAGACCGGAGGTGGCGGACATCTTCCGCCGCCACGGCGAGGCGTATAGGCAGGCCCATGACGGCCATCTCGGGCGCGTCGAGCGCCGCGTGATGGGCGCGATCGAGCTATGCCGGACCGCCGAACTGGGCGGCCATGTCGAGGGCTGCCGGTCCTGCGGGGCGATCCGCGTCGCCTACAATTCCTGCCGCAATCGGCATTGCCCGAAGTGCCAGGGACAGGCCTGCCGGGAATGGCTTGCCGCGCGGCAGGGCGAACTCCTGCCGGTTCCCTATTTCCACGTCGTCTTCACGCTGCCGGTGCAAATCGCGGCGATCACCTTCCAGAACAAGGCGGCGGTCTACACGATCCTGTTCAAGGCGGCCGCCGAGACGCTACGCACCATCGCCGCCGATTCCAAACATCTGGGAGCCGAGATCGGCCTTGTCGGCGTCCTGCACAGTTGGGGTCAGAACCTCCATTATCATCCCCACATCCATTGCATCGTGCCGGGTGGTGGGCTGTCGCCCGATGGAACGCGCTGGATCTCTTGCAGGCCCGGCTTCTTCCTGCCGGTGCGGGTGCTGTCGCGCCTGTTCCGCCGGCTCTTTCTGGAGGAACTGCGGACAGCGTACGAAGCGGGCAAGTTGAGCTTCTTCGGCAATCTCGCCGACCTGGCGGCGCCGGCTGTGTTCAAACGCAGGGTTGGCGAAGTCCGTCGCCTCGACTGGGTTGTCTACGCCAAGCCGCCGTTCGGCGGGCCAGAGCAGGTGCTGGCTTATCTCGGCCGCTATACCCATCGCGTCGCCATCGCCAATTCCCGTCTGGTCAGCACGGCTAACGGCGAGGTCGCGTTCCGCTGGAGGGATTATCGGCATGGCGGCAAGGCAAAGCTCATGACGCTGGATGTGCATGAGTTCATCAGGCGCTTCCTGCTGCACACCTTGCCGGACGGCTTCCACCGCATCCGCCACTACGGATTCCTCGCCAACAGCCATCGCGCCGCAAAGCTCGACCTGTGTCGTAGGCTGCTGGCCAACCCGCAGCAGGACAATATCGAACCGCACGTCGAAAGCACGCCCGCGCCCCTCGCATTAGCGCATCGCTGCCCATGCTGTGGAGGATCGATGGTCACGCTGGCCATCTGGCGCTGCGGACAAGCGCCGCAAGGTCCCTTGTGGGACGACACCTCATGATCGTACGCGGCAGGTCCACATCACCAGCTTTGGTATCCGTCGCCATCCGCGCCGGCATGCCGACCTTTGACTTTCCGCACAAGACCGCGAGCACTCGTGCCCGCGACAGAAGGCGTCCCGACCCAATCCGCGGTGATCGCCATCAAGATTCGACCTTCCACCGTGCCATCATCCCTTGGGGTCGTATCGCGGTTGCCCTTCATTCACCCGACGAAGACAATCCCGCCCGCCCCTCCAGGCTACAATCCCCATAGCGCCAGAGCAGCCCGCGGCCTCGCTCAATCCGGCTTGCAATGAGGTCCCACGTCGAGCCCGAGTGCCCCGCCTGTGCCCCGGACCTCACAGAAGCCTCCAGATTCCACTTCGGGCTTGATCGTGATTCAAGCTTTTGATGGAACGATTCGTGCTGACGGACGCCCAATGGGCGAAGATGGAACCGCATTGTCTGGGTAAACCAGCCGATCCCGGGCGAAGTGGTGGTGACAATCGCCGGTTCATCGAAGCGTTGCTTTGGATCGTGCGGACAGGAAGTCCGTGGCGCGACCTTCCAGCCTTCTTCGGGAGCTGGAACACGGTTTTCAAACGATACCGCGATTGGGTCAAAGCTGATGTTTTCATTCGGCTTTTCGAAGCCTGCTCGGATGAGCCGGACATGGAATACGCCATGGTTGATGCCACCATCGTCAAGGTCCACCGCCATGGACAGGGCGCAAAAGATCCCATGAGGCGACGGGCGGCGGAACTCAGGTAAGGTTTCGGGGTCCGACATCCTAGAGCATAATCTGAGCTAATTGAATCGCGAGGGATTCCCATTGGCGGGAATATCTGATTCATGATGTCTGCTGGATATGGAGGCCGGCAGGCATGGTTAGACCCATATCGCAGGATCTGCGTTCGCGGGTGATCGCAGCGGTTGACGGTGGCCTGTCGCGGCGGGCTGCGGCGGGTCGTTTCGGTGTTGCCGCGGCAAGCGCGGTCCGCTGGGTCCGCGAATGGCGAGAGAGCGGCGCGACGCGGGCAAAGCCCCAAGGCGGGGACAAGCGCTCCCAGCGGATCGAGGCCCATCGGGATATGATCCTGTCTGCGATCGAAGGTCAGGACGACATTACGCTGGTCGAGTTGGCTGAGTTTCTCAGGGTGGAGCATGCGGTCGTGTTCGCGCCGAGCACGATCTGGCGCTTTCTCGACCGTCACTCGATGACCTTGAAAAAAAACGGCGCACGCCAGCGAGCAGGATCGGCCCGACGTGCTCGCGCGGCGACGCGCCTGGTTCAAGGCCCAGCCTGATCTCGATCCCGACCGGTTGGTCTTTATCGACGAGACCGGCGCGTCGACGAAGATGGCTCGCCTGCGTGGGCGGGCAAAGCGGGGCATGCGGTGCCGGTCTCCGATCCCACACGGGCACTGGAAAACGACCACTTTTACAGGCGCATTGCGCCTGACGGGCATGACTGCGCCGATGGTCCTCGACGGACCGATGACGGGTGAATGGTTCGCCGCTTATGCCGAGCAGGTACTGGCGCCTACGCTTCGAGCTGGTGACATCGTCATCCTCGACAATCTGCCCGCTCACAAAGTCACCGCCGCACGCCAAGCGATCGAAGCGACCGGCGCGCGAATGCTCTTCCTACCGCCCTACAGCCCCGACTTTAACCCGATCGAAAATGCCTTCTCGAAGCTGAAGTCGATCCTCAGGAAAGCCGCCGCCCGCAACATCCCCGAGCTTTGGGACGTAATCCGCGACGCGCTGCCTCGCTTCACCGCCCAGGAATGCACCAACTACTTCAGCGCCGCTGGATATGAGCCAGAGTGATCAGATTCCGCTCTAACCCTGGAGACGTCTCATGAATCTCTCATCCATTGCTCTGCCGCCCGTCGACGAGAAGACTGCCACAATTTTCATGGCACTGGAATTGAGCAAGTCGACCTGGCTTGTGGCCCTGCACTCGCCGGCGGTCGACAAGATCAGCCTGCATCGCCTGCAAGGAGGTGACACCGAAGGGCTTATGGCTCTCATTGAACACCGGCGCGAACAGGCGCAGGCCGCCTTGACGCGTCCGGTTCGGGTAATGTCGTGCTACGAGGCCGGCTACGACGGTTTCTGGCTGCATCGTTTCCTGTGCGACCGCGGCATCGACAATCAGGTTCTGGACGCGGCCAGCATCCTGGTCGACCGCCGGTCACGCCGCGCCAAGACGGACCGCCTCGATGCGGCGGCGCTGCTGCGCACGCTGATGGCGCTGGAACGTGGCGAGCCGAGGGTCTGCCGGGTTGTGCGGGTGCCGAGCCTCGAGCAGGAGAACGATCGCCGTCGCAGCCGGGAACGGGCTCGGCTCGTCAACGAACGCGGCCAGCATTCGAGCCGCGTCAAGGGGCTTTTGATGACCCAGGGCATCCGCGACTTCAAGCCAGCCAGACGGGACTGGCGTGAGCAGCTCGAGACGCTGCGCACGGCTGACGGGCGGGATCTGCCGTCCTGCCTGAAGAACGAGATCAAGCGCGAGTGCCACCGCTTGTGGCAAGTGATTGAGATGATCATGGAGGTCGAGGCTGAGCAGCGTCAGGCCGCCGAGATCACAGCTCCCGGGATCATCCAACTGAGTCATCTGCGTGGCATTGGCCTGACGATCGCAAGCGTAATGACGAATGAGGTCTTCTTCCGCGACTTCCAGAACCGGCGTGAGGTCGCCGGTTATCTCGGTCTTGCATCCAGCCCCTGGAGCAGTGGCGCGGTCAGCCGCGATCAAGGCATCCAGAGATCGGGCAATCCGCGAGCGCGTCGAACCGCCTTTGAACTTGCCTGGCTGTGGCTGCGCCATCAGCCCGATAGCGGTCTCGCGCGCTGGTTTCATGAGCGCGTCGGCGCCGGCAAAGGACGCCTCCGCCGCACCATGATCGTCGCCTTGGCGCGCAAGCTGATAATCGCCTTGTGGCGGTATCTGACCCAGGGCCTGCTGCCGGAGGGCGCCATGACCAAAGCCTGACGAAAGAGTTCGACGCGAGGGGCGGCCAACGTCACTTGCGACGAAGCGGGATGGATGTGGACCGGCGCCCCCCAGGGCTGTTAACGCCGTCAAAAAGATGGGTCCCATCCTTCCCGGCCTCGCCAAACTTGCCCGTGCATGCGGGATATGGGTGCAGGCTCCACCAGAGCCGACCGGATATGAGGTGATGTGGACTTGTTCCGCAATTCGCCGCGAGGCCGATCCCGACAGCGTCCGAAGGTGATTAAGCCGCCGCCGCTACTATTGACACAACGAGCCTCATATGAGGGGGACTCAGAGCCAGGCCATAGGCGCTCCAAGGGCGGCATGACGACCAAAATCCTGGCGCTGACCGACGCCCTCGGCAACCTCGTCCGCTTTGTCTTGCTGCCGGGGCAGCGGTTCGACACGGTCGGCATTGAACCACTCGTCGACGGTCTCTCCTTCGACGCTCTGATCGCCGACAAGGCCTTCGACAGCAACTCCATCATCGCCGACCTCGACCAACGTGGTGCCAAGATCGTCATTTCCCAGCACTCACGTCGGACTTTTCCTCTGCCGCTCGACAAGGAACTCTACAAATGGCGCCACCTGATCGAGAATTTCTTCTGCAAACTCAAGGAATTCAAGCGTATCGCCATGCGAGCTGACAAAACCGACCAGAGCTTCGCAGCCTTCATCAATCTTGCTGCTGCCGTCATAAACTCACGATGAATCTCAACAAGCCTTAGGGTGTTCGTCGCGAATACATGGCGCATGTCATGCAGGCGTGGGCCGTGGCTGTCAGTTGCGCCGCGCAGGCCGATCTGGCGAGACAGAGCATAGAATGTTCGATGAATGTCTCCCATATCAAGGCGATTGCCCAACTGCGAAGTGAACAAATAGGGAGACCCGGCTTGGGCTGCACAATGCTGTCGGCGGCGTTTGATATAATCCTGAAGCACTTCGCACGTTGATGCGTGCATCGGCACAAGGCGGGACTTTCCGAACTTCGTGCCGCGGATCGTCAGCACAGCGGCATCGAAATCGATGTCCGAAAGCTTGAGGTTCCGGGCTTCGCCGAGGCGCAGGCCGGAAACGCTCAGCAATCCGAACAGGCAATAATATGTCCATGGCCTGAGCTTGCAGCGGGTATATCGGCACGGCATCTCAAGCGCTGCGGACAGTAGGCGCTGGATGTCTTCCTTTGAATAGAGATAAGGCCGTGCCCGCTTCGGGCGAAAGGGTAGCAAACCGTCCGGGGGGATCTGGGTCCGCGGATCAGCGGCAGCCCGATGACGGGCGAATACGCGGACGTAGCCGTTTCAAACAACCCGCGGCTTACTTCAATCCGGCTTATGTGAGGTCGCTCGAGCTCGCCGCGACGACGGATGCGACCTCACATAACCCTCCAGATTTCGACGATTTACCGGACAGCATTCCGATTAAAAGCCGGGTGGACCCGCCTGGTGAGACAGTTTGGCGGCTTGGCCAAGGTGGATCGGGGTTGTTTCTACGCCGCCAGTTTCTCCATGGTTTCTGCCGTAGCTTAGACCTCGTCGGGCGTCCTGTCGCCGAAGGTCGAGTGTGGGCGTCGCCGGTTGTAATAGTCGATCCAGGAACTGATGCCGCTGCGGGCTTCGCTGCCGGTCTCGAAGGCGCTGAGGAAGAGGCATTCGTATTTGAGGGCTACGCCACAGTCGCTCGATGAAGACGTTGTTCATCCAGCGGCCGCGCCCGTTCATGGAGATGCGGATTCCTGCATCCTTCAGCGTCGTCGTGAAAGCGAAGCTGGTGAACTGCGAGCCTTGGTCCGTATTGAAGATCGGGCTTGCCGTGGCGTTCGATCGCCTCTTCGAAGAGCGGCGACGCAGAAGTCGGCATCCATCGTGTTCGATAGCCGCCAGGCCAGCACCTTGCGGCTGGACCAGTCCATGATGGCGACGAGGTAGAGGAAGCCGTACCGCATCGGCGATGCGGTTCGCTTGTCTTCGGGGCCCGATAGATCGGCGAACAGGCCTATTGTGCGCATAATAAGGTGGATCGACCGATGAAAGGACGATCCAGCATGAGGATGCCGCTGTCTCAGAAACCGAGATCATCTCAAACTGCCAATCATCAATACATTGCAACGGAATCTTCAAAGGAATTTACAGAACCTTTGCAACCGCACATCGCCGACAATGATACGATCAATACGAAGTCTGAGGCGAGGCACCGCCAAAGAGCTGATGCTGATTTACGCACGGACCGCCGGACAACACGCAAGTCGAGGTTAACAGCCAATGGCAAGAAGAGCGCTTATCCTGGTTGAAGGCAATGTAAAGGGGCTTGGTCTGCTGTTCGTCCGAGCGGCCCAGCGTCTTGGCCTTCATCCAATTACCCTGTCGACTGACCCAGCCCAGTACGACTATCTTGCGGCGGAAAACATTGAGGCAATCCGTGTCGATACAGACAATCTCGATGCGCTGATCCGCGAATGCTCCCGGTTACGTGCGACTTATGACATGGCCGGCATTACGTCCGCCACCGAGTCGTTTTATGCGACAGTTGGCAAGCTCTGCCGGTATTTCGATCTACCGGGACCGGACCCTGAATCCGTCGAACGATGCTGCGACAA
The DNA here is from genome assembly GCF_042647205.1 of Mesorhizobium cantuariense. Taxonomy (NCBI): domain Bacteria; kingdom Pseudomonadati; phylum Pseudomonadota; class Alphaproteobacteria; order Hyphomicrobiales; family Phyllobacteriaceae; genus Mesorhizobium; species Mesorhizobium cantuariense. The sequence continues at coordinate 464,834 of NZ_JBHRVD010000001.1, forward strand.
ATTCGCTCAACGTCAACTCCTCGCGGAGGCAGACATTTCAATACCTACTTATCGCTTAGCAGCGACTGCGGCGGAGGTTGAAAGCTCTGCCGCGGAGATCGGCCTGCCGGTGATTCTTAAGCCAGCTGTAGGCCTCGGCAGCAGAGGTGTCCGATTGTGCCGCAACGCTGATGAGTTAGCCGAACATACGACTTATTTGTTGGGCGGAAAACACATATGGCGGTCTGCGCCAAGGATACTGGTCGAAGAATTTGCACAAGGCCCTCAATATACAGTTCAGATAATGGGAAATGAGGTCATTGGGATAGTCGCCGCTGAATTCGGCAGTCCGCCCCATTTCGTCTATCGCGAGTTCACCTGTCCGGCAGTACTGATTGGCGAGCAGCATGATAGTATCGTCGATGTTTCGCTGCGCTGTTTGCGAGCTCTCGGCCTTGGCTGGGGGCCAACGAACATTGAAGTCCGGTGGACGAAGCGTGGTCCAGTCGTCATTGAAATCAATCCGCGTATGGCTGGCGCGCCCGATCCTCAACTAGTTCAGTTGGCTTATGGTGTCGATCTCGTCACCGAGCACATTAAGCTTGTCATCGGCGACGAATGGGATTTGCGAAGAGGGCATTCGCAGACTGCGGCCGCACGAATCCTGGTTCTTGATCGCGATGGCACGCTCGATTGGATCGGCAGCGAGAGTCGGGCGGCTGCTGTACCAGGCGTCGCCGAGGTGAAGTTGCATGTCAAAACAAGGACGCCTATGATTAGAAAGGGCGATCACCGAGACTGTATCGGATATGTCATTGCCGTTTCGCCCAGCCTTGCTAGGACCGAGGCGATCCTTCAGCGAGCCGTCGACCTCATCAGTTGGTCGATCATACCATTTCAGCCTCCTGGCAAACAGCAACAATCTGCGGCACCTTACCTGCCCGCATCGGCGCAGTCGCCAGATCGAAAGTGACTGTCGCCGGACATTCGTGCACGAGACCACGAAAGAGACGCGTTGCTACTAATCCAGCGATTTCCCGGGACTCTGCGCTCGCCTCACGGCCGCTCGCAACACAAGTCCGTCAGAATACGTCCGAGAAGCTGGCGACCTTTCAAACTGCATCGCTTAGTGCGGTCAGCATTTCAAAAACCGATGTATTTTGACGCAAACTTGGCCCACCCCGTGCCCCATATTCCCCCGAGGGGCTGGCGCAACTGGAAATACCCGACGCAGTCAGCTATTGTCTTCGTGCGCGGGCGACCTCGTGGCGAAGCGTGGTGCATCGGCTGAAAGCGCCGCCGGGCCGCCTTATTCGAGCCTTGCCGGACTGAGGCGCCCGCGCGCCTTTTCCTTTGGCAGGCGCGGGCGCCAAGCCTCAACGAAGTGTTCGTATCCTTTCTGGGCCTGCTCGGCGACGCGCATCTCCTGGTTCCGCAGCTCCTTGACATTGTAGGCATAGGTCGGTCCGCGGCTGTTGCCCTTCTTCTGCGGCTTGCCGGCCTGCAGTTCCATGCTGCGCATCTTGTGTGCAAACAGACTGGGTCGCGCCCAGAGGTAGTCCGCCTCCTTCGTCAACATATGCCAGACGAGCACCGTCAGCTTGCGCGCCACGGCGACGGCGGCAACCTGATGGCCGCGCCGGGCCCGGATGCGGACAAAGAACGCATGGAGCGGCCCCGGCGTCTTGGCGGCCGCCCAGGCGGCTTCCACCAGCATCGCGCGGGCATGGCTGCGTCCGACCTTGCTGATCCGCCCGTGATGGGCCGCGCCGAGCCCCGACTGGCGCACGCGTGGGTTCAGGCCGAAATAGCTCACCAGTTTTTGCGGGCTGGAAAAACGGCCGATGTCACCGACAGCCGCCACTCTCATGATTGCTGACAATAGCCTTTGGCATAGGTTGCAGTCGGCCGAATCCGATCGGCGGCCGAGGTACTTGTACGGCGGATATGAGGTGCAAGAGGCGGGACTTGAACGTCGGTCAACAATCTCTCATCCGCGGGTCGAGCCGCATGACCTTGTTTCGTTTGGGGCTGCCTCTGTCTAGGTGGCGAGCGTCAAGGCTCATAGTGGAGACGAGGGCTCCCCGGCATTGTCCCGCCTCCAGCACCGTATATCGCGCCGAGGCTGATGTTGGATGTTGCGATCTCCTCTCCTGGCTGCCTGTCAAGTTGATGTCATGCCGCCTTTGGGGTGATTGAACCGTGCAGGCGATCGACCAGATGAAGCCCACCATCTCGCGTGCGATGGCGACATTGACGACGTTGGCGTTCTTGCCGCGCGCGCTGAGCCGACGATATCGGGTACACGGTCGAACCTGCGCTTTCCATCCGATGTCGCGAACGACTTTTGGCAACGCCTCGATTCGATCGACCTTGTGACGGCCGATGCGCGGCCTCATCCGGTAAGCCCAGGCGCCTTCGACCAGCGCGCGCCGGGCATGGGTGTTGCCGGTCTTGGTGAACCCAACATTACAGGGTGCCGCCATTCTGGACGGGGTGGTATCTCATTTAACCGTCACGGATCCGCGCCACGGCCTTGCGGGTCAGCGTCTTCAGCTTTTGTCATCCCATTCGGCCCGAGGTCCAGACTTCGTCGTCGTACGGCTGTCTGACGGGCGCCGGCGTTCTATTCGGCGCTCGGTAACCGACCTCGCAGCGCCGTCTCCGAAAGAACAAGGGGCGTCGAAGTCGTTGGGGCGGATCAACGCCCGGACGTTGCTCACATTGATGCACCATTTGAACAGCACATTCGCCTCTCGTATCGAGGAGGTGATTCGCGATGAACATCCAGTCGAATCTGCACCGCGTAGCGTCCCAGACCTTCACCGAACTTCCGAACCCGGGCATGACAACACTCCCGGGACCTTGGCTCAACTTGCCAGCGGAAACGCAAAAGCAGATCGCACAGAACCTTGCTCCCCTGCTGATGCGGATGCGACCAACGCGCGCGCTGCTCGAGGCGGACGGGCATGTTGAGAGCGTCGAATAGGCCGGACGAATGTGTGACAGCCGCGCATCGCGGCAAGCTCGCTTATATTTACGTTCGCCAGTCTTCCGTGAACCAGGTGCGGCATCATCAAGAAAGCACGGAGTTGCAGTACCGCCTCGTCGATCGTGCCGTCGCCCTCGGCTGGCCGCATGAACGTTGCACGTCATCGATGAGGATCTTGGCAAATCGGGGTCCGGGACAGTTGAGCGGGTGGGGTTCAAGAAGCTGATCGCCGAGATCGGGTTGGGCAATGCCGGCCTTGTTATCAGCCTCGACGCTTCGCGGCTTGCCCGCAACAATCGCGACTGGCATCAGCTCCTTGATTTGTGCTCGCTCTTCGGCGTCATCATTGCCGACGGCGAACGTCTTTATGATCCCTGCGCTTACCACGATCGCCTGCTGCTCGGCCTGTCCGGCATCATGAGCGAGGCGGAGCTTCACCAGATCAGGCAGCGCCTCCATCAGGGCGAACGTCAGAAGGCGGCGCGTGGCGAGCTGCGGCTTCCCGTTCCCGCCGGACTGGCCCATGATCGCGCAGGCGGGATTGTTCTCAATCCCGATGAGCAGGTGCAGGCAAGGCTCATCCTTGTCTTCGCCAAATTCCGCGAGCTTCACAGTGCACGGGCCGTGATGCGATACTTGCGAAAGAACGATCTGCCACTGCCTGTGCGTCCACTTATGGGTCCCGCTCCGCACGATATCATGTGGCGCGAGGCCGACAGTTCACGGGTCCTCAGCATTCTCCAAAATCCTGCCTATGCCGGGGCGTATGTTTATGGACGATACCGGGCGGAGGGCGGGCGGGTTCGCCATGATGTCTATCGCCCGAAGACGGTGAAGGTCCCCATCGCGGACTGGGAGGTTTGTCTTCAGTCTGCCCATCCCGGATACATCGACTGGGAGGAATTTATGGAGAATCAGAGACTACTGGCAAACAACATCAACCGCTATAAGGCTGGCCATTCCGGCGTGCCGCGCAAGGGAGCGGCACTGTTGCAGGGTATTGCCGTTTGTGGCCGGTGCGGTCGCCGGATGAGCCTACGCTATAGCGGTCCTGCAGGTAACTATCCCGTCTACACGTGTCGTGCCGACCGCGATCAGGACGGCGGACCGCTATGCCAGGAAGTGCGCGCGCTGCCCGTCGACGCACATGTTGAAAGCATCCTGCTCGACGCTTTGAAGCCGGACAGGATTGCCATCGCCATTGCCGCGCTGGGCCAGATTGAAGAAGAGACACGTCAGCTCGAGCGACAGTGGGCTCTGAGGCGCGAGCGGGCCCGCTATGAGACGGAACGGGCACGGCGCCAATACGACGCGGTGGAGCCCGAGAACCGTCTGGTGGCGCGTTCTCTGGAGCGCGGCTGGGAAGAGAAGCTGCGCGCCGCCGAAGCCGTCGAGCAGGATTACGAACGGTGGCGGTCCGACGAGCCCCTGGTCTTGAGTGAGTCCGACCGCGAGTGTCTTCAAAAGCTGGGCGAAGACCTGCCTGGCATCTGGTATGCCCCTTCAACGACGTCGGCCGAGCGAAAGGGCATCCTGCGTCTCATCATTGACGAGGTCGTCCTCGATCAGAAGCGGTTGCGGGGCCAGGTCTGGTTCAAGATCCTGTGGCAGACCGGGGCAACAAGCGAGCATTCTCTTCAAAGGCGTGTCCACACCTACGCCAACTACATCGATATCGAGAGATTGCGCGAGCGCGTGACGGAGCTGAATGCCGACGGCAAGATGGACAAGGAGATTGCGGCGACGCTGAACGCGGAAGGCTTTGTCGCAGCACGCGGCTGCGCGTTCAAAGGTGAGAATGTCTGGCTTCTGCGGACACGCTGGAGCATTCCCACCGTCAAGATCAACGGGATTGGCGCCAATCCAGCTCGGTGGCCGGATGGAACCTACTCCGTTCAAGGGGCAGCAGCCGCCTTGGGTATCACACCGCAGGTTATCTTCGACTATCTCGCCCGCGGATGGGTCACGGGGCGTCAGCTCACGAAAGGCCAGCCATGGCAAATCGAACTCTCGGACAACCAGATCAGCACGCTGCGGGCGCGCATCGCACGCAACAGGCGATCAAGGAAGGAGGCATCATGACAACTTCGGTGATGCCGCCGCGCCAGACGCTCTCGCCGCTCGATCGCTCGCCCGGGACCAAGCCGAAATAGGCCATGAGCTGACGTGGGTTTGAGAAGCGTGTGAAGTCACCGACCTCCGCGACCAGCACCACGGCATTGATCAGCGCGATCCCGCGCATCGCCTGCAAGGCGTCAACGACCGGGCGCTGGTCCCATTCCGGGAGAAGGCTGAGTATCTGTTCCTCGACCTGCCGCAGGCGCCGTTCCGCATCCATGACGGCATCGACGTAGTCCTGAAATGCGATCTGCTGAGCGGGATGTTCGAAGGCCAATGTCGAAAGCCATCGCCGATAAGCCATTCGCCAGGCGGTTCCCCGCTCGTGCTTGCGTCCGTGACGCAGCAGAAATCCTTGAAGATGTTGGCGCGCTCGCGTCACCACTTGTCGCACGACGCTGCGCAGCCGGATCAGGTCGCGCATGGCTTCATGATCGGCGTCGGGCACCCAGACCGGCGTCAACTCGCCGGCCCGGTGGAGGCGGGCGAGCATGGTCGCATCGCGACGGTTCGTCTTCACGCGATCGCCGGGCTTCTTCGGAATCAGTGACGGCGCCACCACGTCGCATCGATGGCCGAGGCTTGTCAGTTGGCGATGAACGCCATAGCCGCACGGTCCGGCCTCATAGCAAAACACCAGCGGTTTACCGGACTTCCCCAGACGATCGCACAGCTTGCTGATGGCATCAGGGTCATTCGCAATCTCGCCAAGATACTCCACCGAACCGGAGCGCCCGTTCTCCGCCACCGCGATTGAAATCCGTTCTTTGTGAATATCCAAACCGACAAATCGGGTATGTTCCATGTGGCCCGTCTCCTATGCATGAGGCTCTGTGCCGGCCCAGCCGGCTTAACCCTCGTACCGTTGCATATCGGATGACGGGCCGCCCTCAGGCCCAGCAATCATAGGGACTAGCCCGCCGGCCACTGCGAGATTGACGCCAGTGATTGTGAGCAGCCGTTTGATCACCGCATCATCGAGCGCGCTCTCGGCAATCTCCCGGTCAAGCACGCGGAGATCGTCACCCAGCCTGTCCAGTTCCCGGATATGGCGCTGGATTGCGGCGCGCTCGTCATCTGGCACCGGCTGACGGGTGAGCCAGGCACGACCGAGGCGCCCGAACAGGTCGGCATGGGGGCACCGCGGAATCAGGTGGGCGTAGAGGATCGAATGTACCTCGTTCTTGATCCAGGTCCGATGCCGCACGACCTGGTAGCGCCGCGCGACCCGTCTGCGCATCCGCTCCGTGGCGGCATCCGGTGTCCAGATCTCCGGCAGGTAGCCGGCTGCGTACAAGCTGGCCAGCGTGCCGGCGTCGATCTTGTCGGTCTTCACATGAGCGTGCGCGATCGCTTTGACCTGCAGCGGGTTGGCGATCACCACCCGCTTCACGAATGGCGACAGCACCCGAGAGACCGCCATGCAGTTGCCAGTGGCCTCGATGACCACCTCGTCGTCGGCCAGAAGGGTTTTGCCGAAGCCTTCCAGCGCGGTTCGCGTCATATCGACCCGGCCCACATGCCGCAGTCGACCATCTTCCCAGATCACCACCTCGCCAAAGGTGCGGTGGGTGTCGATTCCAATTACACGTCGCATTCCTGCCTCCTCTCGATCAGTCAGAGGGGAGCGGCGGGCGACACGACAACTACGGATCCGCGCTCTCGGCGCAACCGGGCGAGTCGCAGAGGCGGCCATCTACTAACACGAGCTCGCAGCTCAACGTACAAGATCGGCCTGCCCGCACCTTCGTGCTCCCGGTGCCTCTGTCCCGGATGGTCGCACCATACGCCGCGATCACGAAAACCGCAGCCGGACATCGGCACCGCCATCTTCATACCGGTTACCAATCCCATCGAAAGCGTCTTTGCGACCGTTCGCCACCGCACGGTGCGTACCAAGGGCTCGCTGTCCTCGAAAACCGCCAGGCTGATGGTCTTCAAGCTGGTCATGGCCGCAGCCAGGACGTGGCGACGATTGAAAGGACAAAATCAGTTGCCGAAACTCATCGCAGGTGCCAGGTTCCTGGACGGAATCGAGGTCATCTAAACGAAGCCGCAGAGCGCCGCTTGATCAGCCTCGTCACCCAAATTCCAGCATAGCTCACATCGCCCGCTGGCAGCCTCTATCATTTTAATAAGGTCAGGCGCGAAGGGCTACAGCGGTTCAAAGGCGCAATTCCCCTTCGGCAGGCTCGCGCTAACCTCGCCCGCAGACGGAGTGGCCATTACTGCTGAACAACTCGTCGTGGCCATCCAATTGCCCTGGAAGTGGTCGTTAATTAATCGTCCCATCGGCCGCTACGGACCGTTGAGATGAATCATTTGCCTTGTCCCTTCTAACACTCGAAATCCAGAGCTGCGGTCCTGCGGGCATGGGACCGCGGCTTGCCATTCCCAAGCATTTCCCCGGACAGCTGCCGTAAGCGGAAAGAAGGGCCTCCTGTTTTGGCTCTCCGGCGACCTCACGCACATGGTCTCATGACGGTACCCGACATTCTGTCAGTTTTGTCGGGGCCACGACGTAGGCTGTTTCGCCAATTTCTTTTTGCCTCAGGCCATAACCGAGAACAGCCACAAGATGTTTTCTCTGCCTCTTGGCCAATTGGCACGAGTTTTGATGCCATTCTGGCAGGCGGCAGCAGGTGGCGATCTTCGCGCAGCTGCTCCCAACTGCCATGAACGGAGGAACACTCATGAAGACGTTCGATCAGAGGACGGCACTGGAGCACGCCGCACGAAAGCGCATCAAGGATTCCCATTCGCTCGACGGCGATGCCGATCGCTTGACTCATTTCTATCGGGAATGGGTCAGTTCCTACGAGTTGGATGTCGGTCGCGACGGGTACTGCGGGCCGACGATCGTGGCGGAACTGGCGGGTGCCGTGCAGATGGCCTATTTGGCTAGGCAACGAGCAGCCATCGCAATCTTGGACGCCGGCTGTGGAACTGGCCTCGTCGGTGTGGAACTGGAACGCCTCGGCTTCCGGTTGATCGACGGGTTCGACCTCTCCGAGGAGATGGCCGAACAGGCCCGGCAAACGGGCGTTTACCGCCACGTCCGAGGCCATGTCGACCTTAACGGGCTGCTCTCCGGCTACTCCAGCGCGAGCTATGACGTGACGGTCAGCTGCGGCGTCTTCACGCTCGGGCATGTCCGACCGGATAGACTGCGCGAACTGGCTCGCGTCACGCGCCCGAATGGATTTATTATAGCAAGCACCCGAAAGAGCTATGCCCAGACCACATGCTTCGAAGAGGAGGTGCGGCGTCTGGAAGAGTCGGGCCTCCTTGTACTGACACAGCGTTTAAAGGACGGTAGATACCTCGCAGAGGAGGGCGCGCACTACTGGGTTTTCAAGGTGCGCGATAAGGCTAGCGCACCAACGGAGGAGCGGCCGTGACCACGCTTCCGCAAAACTAGTTGACGAAAAAACCGGCAGCCGATGCAAGCTAACACGAGAAGCGAGCGCGCCCTGCGTGCGCCCTGCCTAGGAGCTCCGGTTCTTCTACTTTGTAGAGCGCGGCACCCCGAAAGAATTCTCGGAACAGCCCATCTAGGCTTCCCGACGTTTCGTCACGCTGCCGGCCAAATAAGAAAATTGCCCGAAATCATTGTGTCGACGCCCAATGTCAAACAAAAGGTCTATTCATGTCTAAGAATCTGGTGATCAGACTGGACGACAAGCTACGGGCGAAGCGCGACAACTTTGACAAAATCCCGGTGGTTGATATAGCGCCGCTACTCGATGGCAGCAACAAACAGAGGGTAGCCCAGGAGATACGTTGGGCCTTGTCGAACACCGGGTTCATGTATGTGAAGAATCACGGTATCCCTAAGAATTTCGTGGATTCGGTATTCGATGTTAGCCGTCGGTTTTTTGATCTGCCCATGTCGCAGAAGATGACACTGCACATTAGCAAATCCGATGTGGCCTTCCGTGGATACATCGAGCCGTTCGGGGAGAACACCGATCCGGGCAAAACGAAAGACCTGAAGGAGTGCTTTGACATCGGACCTGAACGTCCGACGTTGGAAGGCCCGTTTTGGGGCCCGAACCAGTGGCCCTCAAGTCTGCCCGAGTTGCGGAAGCTGACATACGGATACCATCAACAGATGGCGAATCTCGCGAAAATACTCTTGAAGGGCATCGCGCTCAGCCTGGACCAGTCGGAATGCTATTTCGACAACCTCATGCGTAACCCGATTAGCATTCAGCGCCTGCTTCATTACCCGCCGCAGAGTGGTCATATTGGCGAAGAGATCATAGGTATCGGCGCCCACACGGACTACGGCAACCTGACCATCCTAGCGCAGGACGACGTTGGTGGTCTTCAGGTAATGAACAGAGATGGCGATTGGGTCGAGGGCATTCCGATCCACGGCACATTCGTAATCAACATTGGCGATCTAATTCAGCGGCTCACGAATGATGTCTACCTGGCGAACATGCACCGTGTGGTGAATATCTCGGGACGCGAGCGATACTCAATCCCCTTCTTTATCGATGCTGATTTCAATGCGATTATCGAACCATTGCCCTCATGTGTCACGAACAGCAACCCGCTTCGCTACAAGCCGGTGACGTGCGGCGAGCACAAATTCGGGCGTTTCGCAGCAAGTTACGCTCACTTAGCAAAGGCGCGATGAGAGCGTACACGCAAAATTCACGTGACAGTGTCTTTCGCACTTTTAGGGCCAGACTGGCGCACCTTGGCGACGATGTCGCCGAGTAGTGATGCTCATCCGCGTTATTGTACGTGACCCAGACCGAGCGCGAGAAGTTCACCTTCGAGAATGCGAGACGATCATGCAGCCGCCCTGCACCTTTCCATGTGGCGTCGCGCGGCTTTGCCCAGCCGCACCTGTTGGCGACGATCCTATTTGCGAAGTCCCCTGCTTTGGCCGGCGAACCAGCGGACCGCTTGTCACCGCAGGAGCATCGAGCCCGGCCACTCCAAGCTTGCGGACTAGCAGGCTGTTGAAAAAGGTTTTTGACCCTCTCAAAACTACCGAGATCGCTCTTACGCGTGCCAGAAAACTCAATGTTTTCAGCGAGAGAAATTGAGACGACTGGCCCTGCGAACCCAAAAAGCGGAAAATCGACGCTTGAACCCGACTTTTTCAACGGCCTGCTAGTCTTACTGCGTCATAAATTTGGATATTTCGGCTTCGACTGAGCGCAGCAGGGACATCGCATCAATCTGCGGGCAAGTGCGACGGTCAGTTTTCTATGCAGCGTCGCGATCGAATTTGAGGTGTGCCGTTCGGGGCGAATGGGCGGGCTCGCTGGATCGTGAACCGCGGGGAATAGGAGGTTTTTCGCTGCTTTTGGAACGGGCGATTGCTGAGGGGGGAATCGTCTCCCGTTCGGAGAGGAGAAACCCGTAAGCCGCGATGCAAAGACTGGCGTGATGATGGAATCCGCGCCAACCTCGACCCTCGTAGTGGCCAAGGCCCAGTTCCTGCTTGAGCTCGCGATAATCCCGTTCAATCCGCCACCTTAGCTTGGTCGTGGCAACAAGATCACGCAGCGCGGTCGTTTCCGGCAGGGTCGAAAGCCAGTATTTGAGCGGCTCTTTGTCACCTTCGGGCCATTCGACAAGCAACCATTCTTCGGCGTGCGGATGTCCGAGATTATAGTCTCTGGACGCGACACGAAGACGAACAGCGGTAAAGCGCGACGCAAGATCGGTATTGCTGCCCTCCCGCCATATGACGGTCTGCCACGCGTCTATCGGCAGACTTTCCGCAAGCGCCTTGGCTGAAAGAGGTTGATGATCCGCGCTTCGTTGCATCAGCGACGGCGGCCGACCCTTTCCGCTCCAGGTCTTGGGCGGTAGCGGTCCTTCGCCTGGGCGCCAAACACTGAGCGTCGGCTGGACACCCACGACATAGCTGAGGCCCAGCTCGGTCAATCCTCGGCGGAACCCGCCGTCTGCGCCGTAACCGGCGTCGGCAAGGATCACGCCCGCCGGCATCTGCGTCTCTAGCGCCGCACGTACTTGTTCAAGCGCGATCTGTGGCTTGGTTTGAAATAGGATCTCGTCCGGGATCTTCGCCTTCTTCCGGCGCTCTGGATCATTTGCCCAGATCTCAGGTAGATAAAGCTGCCAGGCAACCGGTAAGCTGGCCCCCTCATTCGCAATCGAAAGACTGACGGCAACCTGGCAATTGTCCTGCTTGCCGAGCTGGCCGCAATATTGGCGTGCGACACCGACGGAATGCTTCCCCTTCTTTGGAAAGCCAGTGTCGTCGACAATCCAGGCGGTGATCGCACCGCCACGCTCGATCATGCGCGGCAAGGCCCAATCACGAACGCGCGCCAGCAGTGCGTCATCCGACCAAGGCGCTTGTCCCACGAAATGCAAAAGCGATTGATGCTTGGCCGAAACACGTGATGGCGCCGTAACGGCGGCCAGGGGCTCCACGCTTTTGCGCGCCACCGGCATCATCAAACCCGTACAATAATCCCGCAGCGGCTCTGCCCGATCGGCATGGCCTATGACCTCGACCAGTGCTTCCAAATACCCATCAAACGCGGCTGCTTCGCAACCGTCCTCGCTGACCATGGCGCCCATCCATCGCTGTGAATCGCCAACCTATCACAACCAGGTCGCCTACGAATCCCCCTCCGCGCGCTTTCGTGACTCAGTAAGACTAGGGGTTGTTGATATTCAGGATTGATCGGGATAGGGGGACGCCTCGCGACGCCGCCCCTCCCACACCACCGGGCATACGGGTCCGTACCACGGCGGTTCGATCGTATTAAGCTTGGGCAGAGACATGAAGTCGAGGGAGACCGAGAGACTCGAAGTAATGGTTGCGCAGGGCCTGTTGGACCGCCGGGTGTCCTGACATGCGCCAGAATCCCGTCGGTGAACCGGCGGCAACCGCAGCTCCGAACTTTGGTACGCCATGACGACGTAGTTCCTTGAAGCGGTTGTGCCCGTTCCCCCATTGCCACCAGAGATACATGCGTAGTCTCCGGCGGGTCCACGCTTCCAAGTTCGTAAGCACCCGTGGGGTCTGGCAGAAGCCAAAGTAGCCGCGCCATCCGATGAGGTATGACTTCAGCTCCTTGATCATCTGCGGCAGACTGATTCCCCGTGTCCGGCGTGTCATGTCCCGGATCAGCGCCTTGAATTTGTCGAGGGCCTTTGGCGCGATGCGCCGTTCGCTCCCGTCATTTGAGATGCTGAACCCAAGGAATTTCCGCTCCTCCGGTCGCGCCACCGCGCTCTTCGCCTCGTTGACCTTCAGCAGCAGCTTCTTGGTCAGGAACCGGCCGACAGAGGTCATGACCCGTTCGCCGGCGCGGCGGCTGCGAACATAGATGTTGCAGTCATCCGCATAGCGGCAGAAGCGGAGACCCCTTCGGGCCAGTTCCTTGTCGAGGTCGTCGAGCAGGAGATTGCTTAGGAGGGGCGAGAGCGGGCCACCTTGCGGGGTCCCCTCGTCCACCGGACGGACCAAGCCATCCTCCATCACCCCCGCATTGAGGAATGCGCGGATGAGTTTGAGCACGCGCTTATCGGATACCCGCGCGGCGACGCGCGCCATCAGGCTGTCGTGATTGACTCGGTCGAAAAACTTTTCGAGATCGATGTCAATCACGTGGCTGTAGCCCTCGGCAACGTAGCGTTGCGATTGGGCTACCGCCTGATGGGCGGAGCGTCCTGGGCGGAAGCCGTAGCTGTGCTCGGAGAACGTCGGGTCCCACTGCTCCTGGAGAACCTGCAGCAGGGCTTGCTGGATCAGTCTGTCGACGACGCAAGGCACGCCGAGTTTTCTGACCCCGCCCTCCGGCTTGGGGATTTCGACCCGCTTGACCGGCTGCGGCTGATAGGTTCCTTCGAGCAATCGAGACCGGATGCTTGGCCAGTGCTCACGCAGGTAGCCCTTGGCGTCATCGATGGTCATCCCATCCACGCCTGGACCGCCCTTGTTGCTTCGAACGCGTTTCCACGCTGTTTCCAGATTCTCTCGGCTACATACCGTCTCCATTAGTTGTTCTGTCCAGGCCGGGCTTTCGGGTGCCGACTTCGCCACGAGTGGTTCGGCCCCTTGGTAACCGCTGACAGGGGCTTCACCCCGGTCCCTCGGTTCCAGGGCCAGTGAGTACTGGGTCTTCTGCCGCTTTCCACTCATGAGTTGCCAGTCCTATTTGCCACTTCCAATCGTTCGGGCCTTCGGTCATCGTTTCCGGCTCGGCCTATCCGTTTGCTCCGCCTTTCGGCTTGGAGTGCCTCACTAGCCTTGCCGACAGCATCACCTACTACGCCCTCTGCTGACTCCTGCATCACGGTCAGGTCACCTTGCGGTTCCCTCAGTTCCGAAGTCGGAACATGACGCAGGCCTCCCCAGGTAAGTTCAATCGCCTTCCCCGCGCACCTGCCGGATCTACAGCCCTGCCCCTTGATGGATATGGACTTCGCGACACGTTGCCCGCTCGTCCGGCCAGGGATGCCTCATATCCGGTTTCTGTTCGTCAGGTCGCGGTTTTGCTCCACGCTTCCTTCAGACACCACCTCGCGGTAATGCCCTTGCGCTTTGCTAAGCCTTCACCTCCATCAGGTTGGCAAGGGGACTTTCACCCCCAAGCGGTTGAACATGCTGGGCACACAACGAAACCGCTGTCGCGGTAAACTGATGCGCGGGTCTGGCCTGAGGAGGCCCCTGTCTGAGAAGATTTGGTGTCGAGCCAACCTTCCAGACAGGAGAATCCCAGATGGCCCAGATAAGCCCTCTGCGTCAGCGGATGATTGAAGATCTGACGATCCGCAATTTGTCACCGGAGACCCAGCGATCCTACGTGCATCACGTGGCGAAGTTCAGTCGATTTTTTGGACGATCACCCGATCAACTGGGATACGAAGAGGTGCGCGCCTATCAGGCCCACTCGGTGGGCCGAAGGGTCTCGTGGGGCGCGTTGAACCAGACCGTTTGCGCCTTGCTTTTCTTCTACGGCGTGACGCTTGTTGATGGCTTTTCAAAAGCGCGTCTAAACGACGACAAGCGTTTGGTGCTTGTGGACGGAACAAAAAGGCGGCCTTTGCAGGCCGCCGAGTGTGGAGGATGTGTGCTTTAGAGCGAGGACGGGGCTTTTTCGATATCGCTGTGATCGGTCGGTGTTCGTTGCTGCTCCTGGATAAGTTCCTGGAGTTGGACGCCGTAGTGAGACCAGATGCTATCGGCGAGATCGTTGAGGAGCTCGAAGACAGCGAGCGCCTGTTCGGGTGTCCATTCGGGATTGATGAGGAAGTGGATACCACGACTGAGGCCGGACGGTTGAGGATCTGGTTTCATGCTGCGGGCACCTTTTCGCCGGAGGAGCGGCTGGTGCGTTTTTCGCGCTGTGCCTTTGATCGCTCGGCCGCTTCCTTGAAGCGGTAGGAATCGCCTTCGATGGAGATCACCTCGGATCGGTGCATGAGGCGGTCGACGAGGCTGACGACGCAGGCGGCATTGGGAAAGACCTCCGACCAATCAGCGAAGGGTCTGTTGGTGGTGATGATGGTTGAGCGTTTTTCGTAGCGCCGGCTGATGAGTTCGAACAGCAGGTCCGCATGACGGTTCGAGTAGGACAGATACCCGACCTCGTCGATCGCAAGAACGTCGGCGGCGGCGTAGTGGTGAAGGCGTCGGCGCAAGGCTGCGTCGCTGTCGAGGGCGGCGAGTTCGCCGAGCATCTCGCTGGCGGTTCGGAAGACGACGGTGTGACCGCAGATGAGCGCCTGGTGAGCGACATTGCGAGCAAGTGTCGATTTCCCGACGCCGTTGGGGCCGATAAAGACGATGTTGGCGGCATCGTTCATGAAGGACAGGGTCATCAGATCCTCGACGGCGGCGCGGTCGATGCGGCGAGGCCAGTGCCAGTCATAATCGGACAGTTGCTTGAAGTGGCCGAGCCTGGCGGCACGCGTGCGTCGCCGCATCGAACGGTCGGAGCGCTCCTCTTCTTCCCATTGAAGGACGGCGGCCAGCCAGTCCGCGTCAGCGATTTCGTCCCAATGGGTGATCAGGCCATTGAGGCGCAACGCCTTGGCCCGGTTGAGCAGGATGTCGGGATTATTCATCATCTTTGCCTCCAAGGGTCAGTTGGTCGTAGCTGTCGAGGCGATGCGGCCGTACCGTCGTATCCTTGCGCCGCACGTGTTCGGGCAGGCTCGTTTCGACCGGCGGCGGAGCACCGCGGGCGACCCGGCGGCGTTCCAGTGCGTCGCGAACCGACCTCGAATGGGAGGCGCCGGCATGCAAAGCTTCCTCGACGGCGGCCTGCAGTTCCTGCGCGCCGTACAGGTCAAGCAGTTTCAGCAACGCGTTTGTGATCGCACCGATATTGGAGCCACGCTCGGCGGCCCGGATCATCAGGGTCTGGCAGGCCGGCACGGCGCGGGTCAGGCTGTTGAGGCCGCGATGCTGGCGCGCCTCGCGCTTGATTGCGACGAGTGCCTTGAGGTGCTGAGGGTCCTCGATCTGCTGGTCGCGATCATAGCTGCGACGGTGACTGGCGATCATCTTTGCGCCGTCGAAGACGCGGACCAGGCCGAGATCGGCGCGCACGCTGAGCGTGCGCCGGACATGAGCATGCGGTACCGAGTAATCGTTGAGGTCGAAGCGCACATAGGGCGTTTTGCCAACCTTGGCGGCGACCTGCTCCTCGACGGGGTATGGGTTGGCGGGCAGCGGCAGAAGCAGTGGCTGCTCTTGCGCAAACGCCTGGCGGACCGTCATCGTCCGGTCCTCGGGGCATGGCCGGTCGGCTGCCTGGTTGCGGCACCACTGTTCGGCCTGGGCGTTCAGATCGTCGAGATCGGTGAACTTGCGGGCGATGAAGAATGCTTCCCTTATATGCCGTATGGCGCGCTCGACGCGGCCTTTTTCGTTGCCCCGGGCAACCGCGACAGGACGTGGCTCGAACCGATAGAAGCCGGCGAAGGCAAGCAGCGTCGGATGGAAGCGGATCGCATCGCCCTGGCGCTCGAGCACCGCACTCTTGAGATTGTCGTAGAGCAGGACCCTGGGCAGCCCGCACCATGTGTTGAACGCGCCGACGTGACCGCGCAGGAAGTTTTCCATGCGCGCGTCGAGGAAGAAGCGCAGGTAGATGTCGCGTGAGTAAGAAAGCACCATCACGAACGCCATGAGCGGCCGGCGGGCGTTGCCGATCTCGATGTGACCGAAGTGGGCCCAGTCGACCTGTCCCTGCTCGCCCGGCAATGTGCGCAGCCGCAGGAACGCCTCGGCCGGCTTGCGGGGACGGTGCAGGGCGACCAGGTGCCGAAAGTGCGTCGGCAAGCCCCGGTAGCCGCGCTCGCGCACCATCGCATAAAGGCGGCTGGCGGTCAGCGAGGGGAACTTTTCCAGCGTCTGCTCAATGAATGGAAGATACGGGTCAATGATTGAGGCTCTCTGCAGCGGCTTGTGCCGGGGCAATCCCGCCTGGGCCAGAACGCGATGCACCGTCGTGTGATGGACATGCAATTGCCTGGCGATGGTGCCGCAGCGCCACTTCTCGGCGTGATACAGGCGCAGGATCTGCGCTTCCAGTTCGGGGCTGATGGTCATGATACGGGCTCTCCGTCTGCGTAGTCAGCTTCACGGGCATAACGAGGCCCCCGGCGACGCACGAAGCCGGTGCGAACGAACGGCGACAGTCGACAGTCGCAGCGCCGACAGCACGGCGTGGGCATGACCGATGTCGTCGCCCGCCCGGCGACGTTCGAGGGACTGACCAGTAGTGAACCGGCAGGAGATGCAGGTGGAGAATGATGCGTCACTTTATTGTGCCGAGCCCGATATCGTCGGGCCCGGACCGCATGAGCCAGGCGTCCCCGGCGGCTGCGCTGATAACGTCGCCCCGCCTCGCGCACACTCTCGCGGCGGGCAGCACGGGCGCAGTCCTGGCCGCAGTAGCGCTGTCCCCGGTCGCAGCTGCGGCAGATCGTTACCTGCGAACGGCAGCGGCCGCACAGAAAGAAGCGGCCCGTGAGCATCCGCGACGATCCTTTCGGAGCGCCGCTGGGAGTTCGGGGAAAAGGTCGACGGAATGCGCTGACAATGCGATAATGCAGTCGCGCACCGTCAGTGGAGCGTGACACCGAGCCCGGACTTGCCAGTTGAGATCGGTGTTACGCCGGATTGTTTCTGCGGCGCTGATTACCCGCAGATCTACCACAAGGCACGCGCATGGCGGGGTACGTCGAAAGCCGCCTCAGGGCGGCTGGAGACGTGCCCCGCGTCTATCCCTTCAACCTCCCATGATCAGCACCGCGCCGCAAAGGCGGCCGCCCGCTACAGCGCTAGTTGAAGAGCGCGCGGGCGGCCGCCTTTGCTCTTCCAGCGCTTCAGATCTTGTCGTCGTTTATCAGCGGGTTTCGACCGTCTTCGACAGACGCTGGGTCGATCTGATCTGCCTGAGCGGATCGCTTACGCCCGGACGCCGCGCAACAGCGGATCAAGGCCAAGGTGCCGCATGGCCACTGGAAGACCATGACCTTCCTGGCCGCGCTGCGCCAAGACCGTGTCGATTCCCCTTGGCTGATCGACGGCCCGATCAACGGCGAGAGGTTCCTCCTCTATATCGAGAAGGTGCTCGTCCCGACCCTGCGGTCCAGCGACATCGTCGTCATGGACAATCTCGGCTCGCACAAAGGCAAGGCGGTGCGCCGCGCCATACGCGCCGCCGGCGCAAGACTCTTCTTCCTGCCGAAATACTCACCTGATCTCAACCCGATCGAGCAGCTCTTCTCAAAGCTCAAGCACTGGCTGAGAAAGGCAGCAAGCCGCACCGTCGAAGCCGTTTGCGACGCCATCGGCCAAACCCTCAACCGCGTCACACCGACAGAGTGCTCACACTACTTCGAAAACTCAGGCTATGACCGAAACTAATCTCATTCCGCTCTAGATGCCGTAATGGGCCGGCCTTCGCGAGCATAGCCAGGTTGGGTGGCTGTCCCTCAGAATGATGGTGTTGAAACGGAGTCCGAGCGATCGGCTCCAAACATCATGAGAGGAACAGCCATGGAACATTATGCGGGAATCGATGTCTCTCTGGAAGAGAGCAGCGTGTGCATTGTTGACGCGACCGGAACGATCATGCGCGAGGTCAAGATCGCCAGCGAGCCGGAGGCGCTGGTCCGCTATTTCGACGAACTGGAATTGTCTGTTAGTCGCATTGGGCTCGAGGCCGGGCCATTGTCGCAATGGCTGCATGCCGGGCTTGTGGCCGCCGGACGCGATGCGATTTTGCTCGAGACGCGGCACGTGAAGGCGGCGCTCTCGGCTATGACGGTGAAGACCGACCGGAAAGATGCACGCGGGATCGCCCAACTGCTGAGGATGGGATGGTACCGTCCGGTTCATGCCAAATCGGTGACTTGCAAGGATAGCCGAGCCCTTCTTGTTGGACGCAAGCTTCTGCAAGGCAAGCTTCTCGACGTCGAACTTAGCATCCGCGGGATCTTGCGCGGCTATGGGCTGAAGGTCGGAGAGGTCAGTCGTGGAAAGTTTGAGACGCGCATCCGGGAGCTGACAGCAGGCCACGTCACTTTGGAGACGGTGATTGGTGCGATGCTGGCGGCGCGGATGGCGTTGTGGTGCGAGTTCAGCAAGCTCCATCGCGAGATGCTGAAGATCGCGCGCGCTGATAAGGTCTGCCACAGATTGATGAGCACACCTGGCGTTGGGGCCTTGGTCGCCCTGACCTATCGCTCGGCGGTGGACGACCCGATGCGGTTTGGAAAATCCAGTACGGTCGGAGCCTACTTCGGGCTTACGCCCAAAAAATATCAATCCGGTGAGACCGATCGGGACGGTGGTGTCAGCAAGGTCGGCGACGCCATGGTGCGAACTGCGCTCTTTGAAGCTGCGCACGTCATGCTGACGCGGGCGATCCGCTTCTCGAGCCTGAAGCACTGGGCGCTCGACGTGGCGAAACGTCGGGGCATGAAGCGCGCCAAGGTGGCCCTTGCCCGCAAGTTGGGCGTCGTGCTCCATCGCATGTGGGTGGATGCGACCGACTTCCGCTGGAGCAAGGCCGCAGCGATGGCATAGGAGATAGAGCGTTCGGAGCGAGCCGAAACGGCAGCGCTCTCCTGAGGTCCCGTCGCCGGGACGAGGGCTTGGCAAGGTCGTGTGTAGTGCTGTGAATGCTTCGGCAAACCACGCTTCCTAGATTGACCTGTCAGCTCTGGATCTGATGGCATAGTGTGGCGGCCTTCGCGCTGACCACGGACAGAAGCATGATCCTGGCGACGAGATATCGTTCAGAGGGGACTTGACGAACGAAGGCCCATTACAGAAGCACTACTTTGGCAGTTATTTAGCTTCGGGCGCGTTTTGGAATTCCCAAGAGAGAGTTTGCGTGATTCATGAGAGGTCGGCTCATGGAGGGCCGATCAATGGACGTGGATTGGCAAACCGATCTCGAGCAATGGCTTCGGCCGTTTTTGGCGGGTCTTTCGCGTCCAGCTCGGCGCCGGATGTGTCCGCTGTACATTGCTGGTCTGATCGGGCCGGGCGACCGTAAGAGCGTACAACCGATGGCCGCGCGCACTGGCGAGGTCGGCTACGATCAGCTTCATCATTTCGTCGCGGCAGGGGTTTGGGACAGCGCTCCGCTCGAGGCCGCCCTGCTGAAGGAGGCAGATCGCCTGGTCGGCGATGAGGCGGGTTTTCTCGTCATCGACGACACAGCGTTACCGAAGAAGGGACAACATTCGGTTGGTGTCGCGCCTCAATACGCTTCGTCGCTTGGCAAGACGTCCAATTGCCAGTCACTGGTGTCGGTGACCCTGGCCTCGCGCGAAGTGCCGGTGATGGTGGGCCTTCGGCTCTTCCTGCCCGACACCTGGACGAATGATCCCGAGCGGATGATGCGGGCGCGCGTCCCGAAGGATCGACAGGTCGCTCTGACAAAGCCGGAGATCGCCATCGAAGAGATCGATCGTGTCATCGCCTCCGGCGCGCGTTTCGGCTGTGTGCTTGCCGACGCGGGCTACGGGTCGAGCAGCTCTTTTCGTCAGGCTTTGAGTGAGCGCGGTCTGCTGTGGGCGGTAGGACTATCGCGGCGCCAAAACGTCTATCCGGCCGATGTTGATCTGATCTTCCCGGTCGCGACCACCGGCAGGCGTCGCCAATATCACATCCCGGACCAGCCGCCGGTCTCTGCCGAGGTGATGCTGTCTGGTGAGAGATGGCACAAGATAAGCTGGCGGCGCGGCACTAGTCTTACTGCGTCATAAATTTGGATATTTCGGCTTCGACTGAGCGCAGCAGGGACATCGCATCAATCTGCGGGCAAGTGCGACGGTCAGTTTTCTATGCAGCGTCGCGATCGAATTTGAGGTGTGCCGTTCGGGGCGAATGGGCGGGCTCGCTGGATCGTGAACCGCGGGGAATAGGAGGTTTTTCGCTGCTTTTGGAACGGGCGATTGCTGAGGGGGGAATCGTCTCCCGTTCGGAGAGGAGAAACCCGTAAGCCGCGATGCAAAGACTGGCGTGATGATGGAATCCGCGCCAACCTCGACCCTCGTAGTGGCCAAGGCCCAGTTCCTGCTTGAGCTCGCGATAATCCCGTTCAATCCGCCACCTTAGCTTGGTCGTGGCAACAAGATCACGCAGCGCGGTCGTTTCCGGCAGGGTCGAAAGCCAGTATTTGAGCGGCTCTTTGTCACCTTCGGGCCATTCGACAAGCAACCATTCTTCGGCGTGCGGATGTCCGAGATTATAGTCTCTGGAAGACGAACAGCGGTAAAGCGCGACGCAAGATCGGTATTGCTGCCCTCCCGCCATATGACGGTCTGCCACGCGTCTATCGGCAGACTTTCCGCAAGCGCCTTGGCTGAAAGAGGTTGATGATCCGCGCTTCGTTGCATCAGCGACGGCGGCCGACCCTTTCCGCTCCAGGTCTTGGGCGGTAGCGGTCCTTCGCCTGGGCGCCAAACACTGAGCGTCGGCTGGACACCCACGACATAGCTGAGGCCCAGCTCGGTCAATCCTCGGCGGAACCCGCCGTCTGCGCCGTAACCGGCGTCGGCAAGGATCACGCCCGCCGGCATCTGCGTCTCTAGCGCCGCACGTACTTGTTCAAGCGCGATCTGTGGCTTGGTTTGAAATAGGATCTCGTCCGGGATCTTCGCCTTCTTCCGGCGCTCTGGATCATTTGCCCAGATCTCAGGTAGATAAAGCTGCCAGGCAACCGGTAAGCTGGCCCCCTCATTCGCAATCGAAAGACTGACGGCAACCTGGCAATTGTCCTGCTTGCCGAGCTGGCCGCAATATTGGCGTGCGACACCGACGGAATGCTTCCCCTTCTTTGGAAAGCCAGTGTCGTCGACAATCCAGGCGGTGATCGCACCGCCACGCTCGATCATGCGCGGCAAGGCCCAATCACGAACGCGCGCCAGCAGTGCGTCATCCGACCAAGGCGCTTGTCCCACGAAATGCAAAAGCGATTGATGCTTGGCCGAAACACGTGATGGCGCCGTAACGGCGGCCAGGGGCTCCACGCTTTTGCGCGCCACCGGCATCATCAAACCCGTACAATAATCCCGCAGCGGCTCTGCCCGATCGGCATGGCCTATGACCTCGACCAGTGCTTCCAAATACCCATCAAACGCGGCTGCTTCGCAACCGTCCTCGCTGACCATGGCGCCCATCCATCGCTGTGAATCGCCAACCTATCACAACCAGGTCGCCTACGAATCCCCCTCCGCGCGCTTTCGTGACTCAGTAAGACTAAAGGTCGGCTGACTTGTTTGTTTGCGGCTCGCCGTGTCCGCGTTGCGGATGGTCATAAGCACCGGATGCTCGACAATCGCATGCAATGCATGCCAGGCGAGGAGGTCTGGCTCGTCGGCGAACGCCGGTCGACTGGCGAGCAAAAATACTATGTGTCGAACTTACCGGCCGATGCGAGCCTCAAGATGCTCGCCGCCACGATCAAGGCCAGGTGGGTCTGTGAGCAGGCACATCAGCAATTGAAGGAGGAACTCGGCCTCGACCACTTCGAAGGCCGATCATGGACTGGATTACATCGACACGCCTTGATGACCATGATCGCCTACGCCTTTCTCCAAGCCCGCCGCCTCAAAGCAGCGGGACGGAAAAAAAAGAGTCGGCGGACCACCGCCACAACCGAGCATGCCAGCTGTTAGACAAGCCATTCTCGACCTCTTCACGCGGTCGCCACCCCGCAGATGTCCTCACTGTCAGAAGCTGCTCGCACACGCCCTCAAACCTAAACTGCCAAAGTAGTGCTTCTGTAATGGGCCTTCGTTCGTCAAGTCCTCTCTGAACGATATCTCGTCGCCAGGATCATGCTTCTGTCCGTGGTCAGCGCGAAGGCCGCCACACTATGCCATCAGATCCAGAGCTGACAGGTCAATCTAGGAAGCGTGGTTTGCCGAAGCATTCACAGCACTACACACGACCTTGCCAAGCCCTCGTCCCGGCGACGGGACCTCAGGAGAGCGGTGCCGTTTCGGCTCGCTCCGAACGCTCTATCTCCTATGCCATCGCTGCGGCCTTGCTCCAGCGGAAGTCGGTCGCATCCACCCACATGCGATGGAGCACGACGCCCAACTTGCGGGCAAGGGCCACCTTGGCGCGCTTCATGCCCCGACGTTTCGCCACGTCGAGCGCCCAGTGCTTCAGGCTCGAGAAGCGGATCGCCCGCGTCAGCATGACGTGCGCAGCTTCAAAGAGCGCAGTTCGCACCATGGCGTCGCCGACCTTGCTGACACCACCGTCCCGATCGGTCTCACCGGATTGATATTTTTTGGGCGTAAGCCCGAAGTAGGCTCCGACCGTACTGGATTTTCCAAACCGCATCGGGTCGTCCACCGCCGAGCGATAGGTCAGGGCGACCAAGGCCCCAACGCCAGGTGTGCTCATCAATCTGTGGCAGACCTTATCAGCGCGCGCGATCTTCAGCATCTCGCGATGGAGCTTGCTGAACTCGCACCACAACGCCATCCGCGCCGCCAGCATCGCACCAATCACCGTCTCCAAAGTGACGTGGCCTGCTGTCAGCTCCCGGATGCGCGTCTCAAACTTTCCACGACTGACCTCTCCGACCTTCAGCCCATAGCCGCGCAAGATCCCGCGGATGCTAAGTTCGACGTCGAGAAGCTTGCCTTGCAGAAGCTTGCGTCCAACAAGAAGGGCTCGGCTATCCTTGCAAGTCACCGATTTGGCATGAACCGGACGGTACCATCCCATCCTCAGCAGTTGGGCGATCCCGCGTGCATCTTTCCGGTCGGTCTTCACCGTCATAGCCGAGAGCGCCGCCTTCACGTGCCGCGTCTCGAGCAAAACCGCATCGCGTCCGGCGGCCACAAGCCCGGCATGCAGCCATTGCGACAATGGCCCGGCCTCGAGCCCAATGCGACTAACAGACAATTCCAGTTCGTCGAAATAGCGGACCAGCGCCTCCGGCTCGCTGGCGATCTTGACCTCGCGCATGATCGTTCCGGTCGCGTCAACAATGCACACGCTGCTCTCTTCCAGAGAGACATCGATTCCCGCATAATGTTCCATGGCTGTTCCTCTCATGATGTTTGGAGCCGATCGCTCGGACTCCGTTTCAACACCATCATTCTGAGGGACAGCCACCCAACCTGGCTATGCTCGCGAAGGCCGGCCCATTACGGCATCTAGCAGGCTGTTGAAAAAGCCTCTCGCGGCCGGATTGGGATCGTGATTCACTGTCACCGAAGGAACTCGGAGACTGAATCGTGCGCGGTGGCGACAATCGAACTGGCGAACTGTTCAGCTATGTGGACCTCGAGGCGCGGGTTCGGCGGGATCATCCGCTTCGGACGATCCGTGCGATCGTGAACGAGGCACTGTCGGCGCTGGAGCGAGAATTCGCGGCGCTGTATTCGCCGATCGGGCGACCATCGATCCCGCCGGAGAAGTTGCTTCGGGCTATGCTGCTACAGGCGTTCTATTCGATCCGTTCGGAGCGTCTGCTGATGGAGCGGCTGGAATACGATCTTCTATTCCGCTGGTTCGTCGGCATCGGTGTTGACGACGCGGCGTGGGACCATTCGGTGTTCTCGAAGAACCGCGACCGGCTGCTCGAAGGCGATATCGCGGCGAAGTTTCTGAACGCGGTCTTGGCACGGCCCAAGGTGAAGAAGCTTCTCTCCACGGATCACTTCTCAGTCGATGGCACGCTGATCGAGGCTTGGGCCTCGATCAAGAGCTTCAAGCCGAAAGACGGCCCGGATGAGCCGCCGTCGGGTGGCGGCGGGCGCAATGAGGAGGCGGACTTCCACGGCCAGAAGCGGTCGAACGAGACGCATGCCTCGACGACCGATCCCGATGCGAGGCTCTACCGCAAGGGCAAAGGCAAGGAAGCCAAGCTCAGCTTCATGGGGCATGGGTTGATGGAGAACCGCCATGGTTTGCTGGTCGATGCCTGCCTGACGCCGGCTGACGGGCATGCCGAACGGGTGGCGGCGCTGCACATGATCGAGCCGCATGCCGACCGGCCGCGAGCAATCACGCTCGGTGGCGACAAGGGCTATGATGCGCAGGACTTCATCAACGAACTGCGCTCGATGAAGGTGACCCCGCACGTGGCGCAAAACACGAACGGGCGCCGTTCCTCTATCGATCGCCGCACGACCCGGCACGGCGGCTACGCCGTCAGCCAGCGCATCCGCAAACGGATCGAAGAGGCGTTCGGCTGGATAAAGGTCGTCGCAGGTCAGCAGAAGACGAAGTACCGTGGCCGAGATCGCGTCGGATGGGCCTTCATCTTCGCTGCAGCCGCCTACAATCTGGTGCGGTTGCCAAAGCTGCTGGCGGCGCCGACATGACCGCGCCTGCTGGCTGCCAATTGATCGGCCGCTGGCGCATCGTCGAGGCCGATCTGTGGGATCGCGGCTATCTCAACCTCGACGGACCCGCCACGATCACCATCAGGGCCGACAATAGTGGTGAGATCGCCTTTGGCGCTCTGCAAGCCGGCCTCGATCTGAGCTACAGCCCCTCGACGGTCTGCTTCACGGGGGCCGGCTTCGACGAAATGGACGAAGCCACAGGTGATGGCTCCGCCGAACTGCTCGACGACGGCTCCATCGAGATCGCATTCGCCTATCACAATGGCGATGAGGCCATTCTCAAAGCCAAGCGCGACACTTCTTCAACAGCCTGCTAGGTCGGCGTCTGTGCCGCGGTGCTGAATCCGGTGCACGCTTTGATCAAGGCGCCTGGGCGCGGTGTCGTGGCTGGCCCCCACTCTGAGCGCCTCGGCAGAGAAACGATGGTGGATATATCGATATATTTGACGGGGCTTCTTCATACTCATCAACGCGGTGGCCGGACTTCACATCATCAATGTGCAGTCCCGCGCATCTCTGTCCACAAAACCTTGTGTCGAAGCTGGACAAGAATGTCGGAACCCCGACGAAAAGATCGCGAGGGCGACAGCAGTCGGTATGGAGAAACTGGTGCAACTAAAACGGTGCGCCAATTCGGCACGCAACTTGCTTTAGTCACGGCGGACAGACCGAACTCCGTGAAGGAGGCTGCCGTGATTGATCAAATGGCGGCGGTCCGTCATGGTCCAGAGGACGAGCGGATACCCTGGACTCCCGATCTGATTGGAGTCTTAAATGGTTGCTCGGTATTACGATCTCCCGTCACTGACTGCCCTTACGGCATTCGAGGCCTCGGCACGCCATCTCTCGTTCAAGTTTGCGGCTTCCGAGCTGGGCGTGACATCGGGAGAAATCAGTCGACAGATCAAAGCCGTTGAGGAGCACCTTGGTGTTCCGCTATTTATGAGGCGAGGAACCAGCGTGATACTTACCAGCGCTGGCAAAGACATCTACAGCGGGCTGGCAGGCATCCTTGCCAAGGCGTCCGATGTTGTCACGACCATTAAACGCGATCGTTCCGGGAACGTCACGATGCCTCCGGCGATGCATTCGCGTCGATGTGGTTGATGCTGCGCAATTAGCACCATCCGACAGTTCGCACGGGGCGCTCAAGTCGAGCCGCGCATCCTCCGCGGCTCGGCTCGTGGCCTGACGAGACGGCGGAACTGTTGTCGGGCCGTCATCTACCGGTCTGCGGTCCCAGCTTCGTCGTGAGCTTTGACAGCAAGACGGACGCGGAGGAGATGCTCTTGGCCCTTAAGCTGAGCCTCCCAACTTCGGCCTAATACTCCAGGAAGACAGGACGCGGCTGATCCAGTTTGGCCGGTTCGCGGCCCTCTTAGATCATCGGCGCGGCCAGCGGCGGCCAAGACCTCTTACCGCCTAATGTGGGCGAATCCGGACGGCCGGTTCACCGTGAATCACAAGCGGAGACGCCTGGCCCGCAAGCTGACAGCACACCACAAGCACGCGCCAATGGATGCACAGCATATGTGGTTTTCCGTCATGCTGAATGGACACTACCCCTACTATTACAGGCAGCATAGTCCAGCGCTCAACGGATTCTACCGGAAGGTGTATCGTAAGCGCGTAGGCATCCCCACGTAGCGTGCAGGCGGTTGAACGCTCATTTTCAGCATGAATCATGCGGAGAATCCTGTGAGCGACAGTATGAGCCATCATCGAACATTCGAGATTTTGACGGCGGAGCCTGTGCCGTCCCGACGCAAGCCGCGCCATCGGTCGGAAGACGAGAAAGCACGGCTTGTCGCCGAAGCGTTCTCGCCAGGGGGCAATGTCTCGGCGGTTGCGCGTTCTGAGGGGCTGGATCCCTCGCAGCTCTGCAAACGCAAGCAACATAGGAATTGGCCATCACGGTGAGCAGAATAGAATGCTACCGTGTTGAGCTGATGCTGTGAACTTGCAAGAGAAAAGCAGATGGTGCGATCGATCGATCCAAGACGCGTGATACTCCGTCAATTCCATTGGCCTTTCAAGGTCGTTGCCGTGTTAGGAACATGCGTTGCGGAAACCATCTTGGCCAGTGGTCATGTGCGACCACACACAAAGGCCGCACATATGGAAGCAAGCGATCCGATCAAAAATATCTGTAAAAAACACTTGCAAGTGGGTGCCAATGGTATGGACCCCGCCGTCCAGGCGAGGTGGAATCTCGAACGTCAACTGCAACAAAGGAGGATGTCATGCAGGTCGTTCGAATAGGTCTGGATCTTGCGAAATATGTGTTCCAGGTTCACGGGGTCGACTGCCACGGAAAAGTCGTCGTGCGAAAGACGCTGCGTCGCGATGCGGTAGCCTGCTTCTTCGCCAATCTGCCCCGATGCCTGGTCGGCATGGAAGCCTCGAACGGCGCGCATTACTGGGCAAGGGTGCTCACCGAGCTTGGCCATGAGGTTCGGCTGATCAGTCCTCAGTTCGTTACACCATATGTGAAGTCCAACAAGAACGACCGAAACGATGCGGAAGCCATCTGCGAAGCGGTCGGCCGGCCTTCGATGCGCTTTGTGCCGCCGAAATCGACTGATCAGCTGACGGTCCAGGCCGTTCATCGCATTCGTCGGCGTCTGGTCGCCGATCGAGTTCGGCTTGTGAACCAGATTCGCGGCCTTCTTTCCGAGCACGGGATCGTCATTCCCCGCGATATCTCGCAGCTGCGGCGCGGCCTCGCCGTCATCGTGGGGAATGATGATGTCGGACTCAGCGAGATGGTCCGGTCGCTGATGAGGGAGCTGCAGACGGAATTGGCCGAGCTCGACGATCGCATTGCAATTTATGATCGGCGGATACGGGAAATCTTCCACACCAGCGAGCAGTGCCAACGGCTTGGGAAGATCGAAGGCATCGGCCCCGTGACGGCAACCGCCTTGATCGCTGCCGTAGGCGATAGAACCTGCTTCAAAAATGGCCGTCAGTTCGCGGCCTGGCTTGGCCTGGTACCCAAACAACGATCCAGTGGAGGGCGAGCCCGGCTATTCGGCATCAGCAGCGGGGCGATCGCTATCTGCGCACATTGATGATCCATGGGGCTCGTGCTGCGCTTGGCAAAGCAGCCGGCAAGCAGGATCCACGAAGCCTCTGGCTCAGTAAGCTGCGGCAAAGACGACACCCCAACGTCGCGGCTGTCGCGCTCGCCAACAAGAATGCGAGGGTCGTGTGGGCCATCCTCTCGGGTGGCACATTCTACGAGCCCGCACAGTCGGTGAAAGCAGCTTGAGGCGAAGCGGCGAGGAAAACAACAGAAGGAGGTCTCACCCCGGCAATTGCAGCAAAATGGCAGGAGATGGTGAAACGGTCATTCCGTCGCTTCCCGAACCTGGTGTGTGGACCGGCTTGGCTTCGGCCAATGTCTAGCAGGCTGTTGAAAAAGTCGGGTTCAAGCGTCGATTTTCCGCTTTTTGGGTTCGCAGGGCCAGTCGTCTCAATTTCTCTCGCTGAAAACATTGAGTTTTCTGGCACGCGTAAGAGCGATCTCGGTAGTTTTGAGAGGGTCAAAAACCTTTTTCAACAGCCTGCTAGTCTTACTGAGTCACGAAAGCGCGCGGAGGGGGATTCGTAGGCGACCTGGTTGTGATAGGTTGGCGATTCACAGCGATGGATGGGCGCCATGGTCAGCGAGGACGGTTGCGAAGCAGCCGCGTTTGATGGGTATTTGGAAGCACTGGTCGAGGTCATAGGCCATGCCGATCGGGCAGAGCCGCTGCGGGATTATTGTACGGGTTTGATGATGCCGGTGGCGCGCAAAAGCGTGGAGCCCCTGGCCGCCGTTACGGCGCCATCACGTGTTTCGGCCAAGCATCAATCGCTTTTGCATTTCGTGGGACAAGCGCCTTGGTCGGATGACGCACTGCTGGCGCGCGTTCGTGATTGGGCCTTGCCGCGCATGATCGAGCGTGGCGGTGCGATCACCGCCTGGATTGTCGACGACACTGGCTTTCCAAAGAAGGGGAAGCATTCCGTCGGTGTCGCACGCCAATATTGCGGCCAGCTCGGCAAGCAGGACAATTGCCAGGTTGCCGTCAGTCTTTCGATTGCGAATGAGGGGGCCAGCTTACCGGTTGCCTGGCAGCTTTATCTACCTGAGATCTGGGCAAATGATCCAGAGCGCCGGAAGAAGGCGAAGATCCCGGACGAGATCCTATTTCAAACCAAGCCACAGATCGCGCTTGAACAAGTACGTGCGGCGCTAGAGACGCAGATGCCGGCGGGCGTGATCCTTGCCGACGCCGGTTACGGCGCAGACGGCGGGTTCCGCCGAGGATTGACCGAGCTGGGCCTCAGCTATGTCGTGGGTGTCCAGCCGACGCTCAGTGTTTGGCGCCCAGGCGAAGGACCGCTACCGCCCAAGACCTGGAGCGGAAAGGGTCGGCCGCCGTCGCTGATGCAACGAAGCGCGGATCATCAACCTCTTTCAGCCAAGGCGCTTGCGGAAAGTCTGCCGATAGACGCGTGGCAGACCGTCATATGGCGGGAGGGCAGCAATACCGATCTTGCGTCGCGCTTTACCGCTGTTCGTCTTCGTGTCGCGTCCAGAGACTATAATCTCGGACATCCGCACGCCGAAGAATGGTTGCTTGTCGAATGGCCCGAAGGTGACAAAGAGCCGCTCAAATACTGGCTTTCGACCCTGCCGGAAACGACCGCGCTGCGTGATCTTGTTGCCACGACCAAGCTAAGGTGGCGGATTGAACGGGATTATCGCGAGCTCAAGCAGGAACTGGGCCTTGGCCACTACGAGGGTCGAGGTTGGCGCGGATTCCATCATCACGCCAGTCTTTGCATCGCGGCTTACGGGTTTCTCCTCTCCGAACGGGAGACGATTCCCCCCTCAGCAATCGCCCGTTCCAAAAGCAGCGAAAAACCTCCTATTCCCCGCGGTTCACGATCCAGCGAGCCCGCCCATTCGCCCCGAACGGCACACCTCAAATTCGATCGCGACGCTGCATAGAAAACTGACCGTCGCACTTGCCCGCAGATTGATGCGATGTCCCTGCTGCGCTCAGTCGAAGCCGAAATATCCAAATTTATGACGCAGTAAGACTAGGGGCCGATGAGGTGGAAGCGCGCGAAAATCCATCGGGGCTCGCGGCGAAGACGTTGTCCAGCCGCATGAGGAAGCCGGATATACGTCAGCAGTTGTGACCGATGATCTTGATCCAGCCGACCTGTTGCAATCGGGCGGAATTGGGGGCGCCGCCAAGAGATGCCGCTCCCCTTGGCGGCATGAGCGCGATCGATGACATGGCGCTGTCGGACGAGGCGCTCGAGGCCTGGATGGCCGCCAAGACCGCCCCCCGATCATGCCGTGTTTGCCAGCCTCGCCAGGATCCACAACCGGATCAACGAGACGCTCTTCGACAGACCGCAGGATTATGCGCCCCGCTTCGCCACCAAGCCCACCGGCGGCATCGACCCCCGGCCGTGGTGCCAGGGCTTCTACGCGGCCATGAATCTCAACATCAAACGCTGGAAACGGCTACTCGACCTCGACAACCCCAACCACGGCTTGCTGCTGCCGATCCTGATCTACTGCGTCGACAAAAAGGGCAGGCCCGTTCTCGGCAAGCCCAGGTCGGGGCCCGAGACCGCGCACTTCATCGAGCACGAGGCCTACAAAGACATCGCCCTCGTCATCCCCGCCCTCCGCGAACTCCACTACGTCACCCGTTATCACGATCCGGAGTGATCTCCGGCGGCCAGCGGACCAACGACCGACCCACCAAAGACACATCACCAGATGGTTTCGCGGAAGGTGCCTGGGCGCACCGCTTACCGTCAAGGTGCCACTTGTCGGCAAAGTGACCGCCGGACCGTTGCCGCAAATGACGGGCGAACTTGAGGGCGAACTTTTCCGCCCACTCCGAGACTGTCTGAAACGATACGTCAATGCCGCGCTCGCCAAGTAGGTCTTCGACGTCGCACAGCTCAGTGGAAACTGATAGTAGAGCCATACCGCGTGCCCGATGATCTCGGCAGGAAATCGGTGACGTTTGGCGGGCGGGCGAGTCTTCAATCATGCCGGTAGACTATCATCCCGATCCGCACCAGCCGGTTATAGTCGCCGTCATCCGCGATCGTCATGGCGATGGTCCGACCATTGGACTACGAGCGGACATGGATGCGCTTCCGATCTTTGAGGCGTCGGGTAAGCCGTGGGCGTCCACAGAGCCCGGCAAGATGCATGCGTGCGGCCACGATGGTCATACGGCAATGTTGCTTGCGGCCGCCAAGCACTTGGCTCGGACCCGGGAGTTCAAGGGATCGATAGCGCTCATATTCCAGCCTGCGGAAGAGGTCGAATTGCCTTCGGGCGGTTTCAAGATGGTGCAGGAAGGTAAAATGGAGCGCTTCAACCTCGCCAAGGTTTTCAGCATGCATAACTGGCCCGGAATGGACGTGGGCAAATTCGGCATTTGCGCCGGAGGAAATCATAGCAGCCCAGGACGACTTCGACGTGGCCGTGAAAGGTCGGGGAGGACATGCAGCCGCCCCTCATCGTGCGGTCGACCCGGTGGTCATCGCCGCTCAGATCATCCTTGGCTTCCAATCTTGGTAACGCGTCACGTCGATCCACCTCTCGAATCCCTCGTCCTATCCGTTACTAAGCTGACCGCATCGGAGGCTTATAACGTTATCCCGGACCATGTGAACTCTATCGGGCACCGTCCCGGACGCTTTCGCCCACCTTCGGAACTTTGCCGAAACAGAGATGGCGAAAGCGGCAACCGGAATTGCGGAGGCGTTCGGAGCGCAGATCGAGTTCCACTACCTTCGTTCCGTGCGGTCACCCTCAACTCGCCCGCGGAAACAGCGGCCGCCGTCGAAGTCGCGCGGGGCATTGCGGGAGATGCCCGAGTTAATGATCAGATGAGGCCCTATCATGGGCGCGGAGGACTTCTCATATCTGCTCAAGGCGCGCCCGGGCGCGTTCGTTTTCCTCGGCAACGGGAACACTGCGGAAGTCCATCATCCGGCCTATGACTTCAATGACGCCGCCTTGATTTACGGGATGGCTACTGGGTGGGGCTTGCTGAAACCGTACTCGGGAACAGAAATACTTGAGCCGCGCGTTGCACATCGAACGCTATTTCGAGATTTCCGTTTCACGCACAGACGCTCTTTGACGTTACGGAGGGTTTCTTTAGGGCTACTTTGTCCCGATCCTATGGGGACTGAACCACGGAGGCGCTTGGTACGTCGAGCACCCCCACCGGCGTGACCTCCGAGGACTGAGGCAAACCCATCGGCCTGACCATAATCGTCATCCATCCCGCCAGAATGAAAGAGAACGAAGTGCTCACTAATACCCAACCTCAACACGGAATGTTTCAAGACGCTTTCTTCCAGCAGGATGGGTCCGAGCCCGTTCCAATGATGGTGCGTGCCGAAGGCATTTGGATGTACGACGATAAGGGTAACGCCTACATAGACGGCTCCTCCGGCCCGATCGCCAGCAACATCGGCCATGGAAACCGTCGCGTCGCCGATGCGATGTACCAACAGGCCATCACGCTTGACTATGCCTATCCCCGGGTAGCCCGTCATGCGCCGAATGCAGCTCTGACCGAGCCTTTGTGTAGGCTGGCGGGTAAGCCATTTGAACGCGTCGGTCTTGCATCGGGCGGCAGCGAAGCGATGGATCTGGCTTTGAAGTTTCTGCGCCAGTATGCGGTAGCGAAAGGCACCCCGAACAGGAGGTTCCTCGTTTCCAATATGCCCTCTTACCATGGTGCCTCTATCGGAGCGCTTATGATTTCGGGCGATGAGTCATTCGCTCCATTCCTTGCGGGGTTCTCGGTCAACGGAGCGAAGGTGCCAGCTCCGATGACGTATCGCATTCCGTCCGGTAGCACTCCGGAATCGATTGCCGAAGAGAGCGTCGCCGCGCTCGAGAAGACCTTCTTCGAACTGGGACCCGAGAACGTCCTCGCCTTCGTGGTGGAGCCGGTCGGCGGGGTGGCTACAGGTTGCCTTGCGCTCCCCGCCAGATATTTCAAGCGCGTGCGGGAGCTTTGCGACCGATACGGCATCTTCTTGGTCTTCGACGAGATCCTTTGCGGCGCAGGCCGTACCGGAAAGTTCCTGGCTAGTCATCACCTCGATTTCACACCGGATGTGGTGATGATGGCGAAAGGAATTTGTGCAGGTTACAGTCCGCTCGGAGCCATCCTGTTGCCTGCCGCTCCGGTGGACGAACTTGCGCAGCTGACTGGCTTCAACTTCTCCCACACTTACGGAGCAAATCCCATCTCGTGTGCCGCGGCCCTTGCCGTGCTGGACGAGTACGAGAACCACGACCTAATCGGTAATGCCGCTCAGAGCGGCGCGTATCTCGGCAACAGTCTCAGGACCCGCTTGGCGAGTTCGAATCCGGTCGGGGAGGTACGCGGAATAGGACTCCTATATGCTGTCGAACTCGTCGTCGACAGGGGTTCGAAGCAGCAGTTCCCTCATAGCTGCAACGTAACAGAAGTCGCGCGGACGGAGGCGCTGAAGGAAGGTTTGATCATCTATTCCCGCAGGACGTCAGGTGGAAAATTCGGCGACTGGTTCATCGTGGCGCCCCCTTTGATCGTCGCTTCGACGGATTGTGACGAGATCGTCGATCGGCTACAGAGGGCGCTAGCAGGGGTCTGGAAGCGCTACCAGAAAACACTCGCTTCGGCCTAAGTGCGACATGCCGGGCAGGCGGAAGAAACTCCTCGGGCATCTTCGATGAGCGATCCAACTTGCCCGCTTGATGCACGGCGATCGGCTTTCGGCGGCCTGCATGGCGATCTGGCCGCCCTCGGAGTGCATTTTGACAAGCCTCGTCGGGCGCCGGCGATGATCCGTCGTGATGGAAGGCGGGGGTTTGCGGGTTGAGGTCGGCGGGTTTGTTTCGGGACGTCTGCGCCCCATCGTTTATGTCGCGAGTTGCGGGATGCGGCTGAGGACGATGCGCAGAATACACTGGTCGGGGCAGGATGTCGGCAGGTGCAGACGGATCTGGGTTTTCATCTCGACCACGCGGGCGGCGATCTTGATGAGGCGCAATCGCAGCGTGTCGAATTGGGCGACGGCAAAGCTCGAGCGTTTCGGCATCGCGGCGCGCAGGCCCCACATCAGCCAGTAGGCGCCGGCATGCAGGAACAGCCGGAACTGGTTGGCCGTCGCTCTTGTGCAGGAGGTGCGGTCGGCGGCGAGATGCGTCTTCCACGACTTGATGTGGTTCTCGGCAGCGCCGCGCCGGCAGTAGACATCCTCGTAGAGCGCCTTGGCCTTGCCACTTGCAAGGTTGGTGACGATGAAGCGGGTATCGGCACCTTGGGCGCCGACCTCGACGCGGGCGATGATGCGCTCGACGCGGCTCCAACTGGCGGCGCCGTCAAAAAACTCCTTGAAGCGGCGGACCTTGTTCGTCTTCGATGACACTTCAAAACGCGCCATCGTGCTGCTCTCCAGGTCCGCGACATGCTTGCGCAGGGTCGTGGTGGGCGCCACGCCGAGGATGAAGTCGACATCGTTGGCGCGGCACCAGTCGATGACCTGCGGACTACAATAGTGGCTGTCGGCCCGGATCAGGATGCGGATGTTCGGCCAATTGCTGCGGATCGCCCGCACCAGGCGGCGCAGGTGGGGGCGGATTTCAGCCCCGCTCGGCCGCTTCGCTGGTCGCAGGACCGCACCGACGAACCGGCCGTCGCCATCGAACACAACAATCGGCTGGAAGCCGTATTCGTCGTGATGGGCGTTGAAGAGACGAAGCTGCTGGCCGCCATGCACGGCGTCAAAAGTGTCGTCAATGTCGAGCACGATCCGCTTCGGAACCTGGCGGAAGGAAGAGCAATAGAGGTCGACCATCGCACGGCCCATAACGACCAGTTCCCGCACGCCAGGCAGGTTCTCCAGCCGGCACATCGTCGATTGAGAGGCCAGATCCCGACCCGAAGGCAGCGCATCCTGGGCCATCTTGAAGACCGGATCGCAGCGCAGCCGGTTGGCGTCGTTGCCATCCTCGTAGCCGGCGGCGATCATCTTCATGCGAAAGCCGATCATGTCCGCCAAGCTGTGGATGATCTGGTCCGGGCGGCGCGGATCGTCGATGCAACGCGCCACACGGTCGGCCACACGCAGCCGCTTTTCCACCTCGGCCAGAGCCAGAACACCACTGTTCGAGGACAACATGCCGCCGTCAAAACGGGCGACGACGGACTTGCCGCCGACTGATGACAAACCGCTCAGCGGCAGCGTAAGATCATTCATGGCGGGTGTGGTCTCCGGGAAATGGTTCGGATCGGCTTAAGCAACCAAATCCTACGTCATTTCAACGGCTTGCACCACATCCGCCAACCCCCATGAATTTTCCGGGCTAGATGGGTAACGGGCCTCTGGCGCCGCGGCCAGACTTTCGGTCGAGGCGGTCGTCCCTCACAATGATGGTGTGAACGGCGGCATGGCCGAAGCCAGCGCCAAACATCAAGGAGAGACGACCGTGGATTATTATGCCGGGATTGATGTGTCATTGGAATGCTCAAGTGTCTGTGTGGTTGAAGGGCAGGGCAAGATCGTGCGGGAAGCGACGGTGGCGAGCGAGCCGGAGGCGCTGATCGCCTGGTTTGCGGCTGCTCGAAGTACCGCTTGCGCGGATTGGCTTGGAGGCAGGCCCGCTGTCGCAATGGCTATTTGCTGGGCTGCAGGCGTCCGGCCTGGCAGTGGAGCTTCTCGAGACGCGCCACGTGCGCGACGCCTTCAAGGCGATGCCGGTGAAGACGGATCGCAAAGATGCGCGCGGCATTGCACAGCTCATGCGGCTTGGCTGGTTCCGCCCCGTGCACTGCAAGTCACTGCCGGCACAGGAGGTCCGCGCCCTGCTGACCACGCGCAAGCTCCTGCAGTCGAAGCGGCACGATGTCGAGATGAGCATCCGCGGGGTCTTGCGCGGCTTTGGCCTGAAGGTTGGCCCGACGACGCCGAAGACGTTTGAGCGGCGGGTTCGCGAACTGGTCGCCCATCATGACACGCTGCAGCAGATTGCCGAGGCTCTTCTCAAGACCCGAGCGGTGCTGCTGTGCGAGTTCAAGACGATCGAGAAGCGTCTTGTCGGGTTGGCAAGTCGCGATGGGCAGGTGCGCAACCTGATGAGCGTGCCGGGGGTCGGGGCTTTGGTAGCACTGACATTTTCGGCGGCCATCGACGACCCGTCGCGGTTTCGCTCGTCCCGGATGGTGGGCGCCCATTTCGGCCTGACGCCGAGGAAGTACCAGTCTGGTGAGACCGACGTGACGGGGCGCATCTCCAAGGTCGGCGACCATGGGGTGCGTGTGGCGCTCTACGAGGCGGCCAACGTGATGCTGACGCGACCGATCAAGGGCTCGGCCTTGAAGTCCTGGGCGCTTGCGGTGGCGAAGCGGGCCGGGATGCGAAAGGCCAAGGTTGCACTTGCGCGCAAGCTGGCGGTGGTTCTGCACCAGATGATGCGCAGCGCTGAGCGCTTTCTGCCGACAGGCCGTCCTGCGGCAGTCGTGTCGTGAAGCGTTCGATGAGAGGATAAGGATAAGGAGGAACACGGCGGGCATCGACACCAGATCCTGCCGTTACGACGTCCCTTGCCGGGACGGTGGACCCGGTTAGGCCGCTAAGACGGGAGCAGCTCGTTTGATGACTGCGCGTCCCTAGATTGGCCAGCCGATCCCGATCAGATCCCATCAGGCAGCGGCCAAAAGCGCCGACTGCGGACAGAAGCAAGACCCCGGTAGCGGACGAAGTTACGAGGGATTGACAAGACGAGGCCCGTTACAGAAGCCCGTCTTATGCACGACGATGCGCCTTTGGGGCTGGCGGATGTAGCTTAAGCGATTGATTTGGCGTAGGATTCGGTTGTCTAAGCCAGCCCTTCCACCGCATCTCGCGAGCCACACCCGCCATGACCGACGATACGTTGCTGCCGTTCTCTTTTCCAGCCGTTGGGCGCAAGAAGATCACAGCCGCGTTCGACGGCGGCCGCCTCACCTCGGATGGCGGCGTCATGCTTCTGGCCGCAGCCGAGCGTCGCCTGCAACTGGCCGACAGGCTGGCCGCGGCGATCCACGATCCACGTGATCCAATGCGCGTGACGCACGCCATGGCCGACATCCTGCGTGCCCGCATCTTCGCCATCGCCTGCGGTTATGAGGACGCCAATGATCTCGACCGGTTGCGCACCGATCCGGCCTTCAAGCTCGCCTGCGGGCGGTTGCCCGATAGCGGGCTCGACCTGTGCTCGCAGCCGACGTTTTCGCGGCTGGAGAACCTGCCGGACCTCAGGACCGTCATCCGGCTCGGCCGCGTGCTGGTCGATCTGTGGCTGTCGAGCTATGCCGCGCCGCCGAAAAGCGTCACGCTCGACATCGACGACACGGTGATGTCGTTCACGGCCATCAGCAGCTCTCGCTCTTCAACGGCCATCACGACGAGCGCTGCTTCCTGCCGATCCACATCTACGACGCCGCGACGAGCCGCCCGGTCACCATGATCCTGCGTCCGGGAAAGACGCCGGCCGGCAAGGAGATCCGCGCGCATCTGCGCCGCCTCGTCCGGATGATCCGCGCCCGCTGGCCCGAGACCCGCATCCTGATCCGCGGCGACAGCCATTACGGCCGAGCGGAGGTCATGGCATGGTGCGAGGACAACGGCATCGACTACCTCTTCGGGCTTTCCGGCAACAAGGTTCTCCAGCGTCTCGTCGATGAAGCCGCCGACGACATCCGCACCCGCCGCGCGCTCGAACACAAGCCGGTGCTGCGCGGCTACGCCGAGACCCGATACAAGGCCAAGTCCTGGAAGGCCGCGCGCCGCGCCTGCGCCCGCATCGAGGCGACCCGGCTCGGCCTCGACATCCGCTTCGTCGTCACCAACCTTGGTGAAGGCTCCGCCGGGCACATCTATGATGTGATCTACTGCGCCCGCGGCCAGGCCGAAAACCTGATCAAGATGCATAAGAGCCAGCTCGCCTCCGACCGCACCTCCTGCCGCTCACCGATCGCCAACCAGGTCCGTCTTGTCCTGCACACCGCCGCCTACTGGCTGATGCTCGCGCTCCGCGGCGCCGCGCCCGCGACCCATCATCTGCGCAACGCCGAGTTCGCCACGCTGCGGCTCAGGCTTCTCAAGCTCGGCGCCCGCGTCACTGAAACCGTCTCGCGCACCCGCCTGGCCTTCGCCGCCGCATGTCCCGAGGCCAGCCTGTTCCGAGCGATCACACTTATACTGCAGCCCGCAGCACCATGAGCGCCGGGGCAGCAAGCCCCGATGAGCCCTATACCTTCACCCCCCAGCGCGTTCACAAGTCCCGACCAAGCCGCGATGAAAGAGACGCCGCGCCGCAACGTGTCCGACGCTCAGCCTCAACCCAACCACGCTGCTCGTGAATAGGACGGGCTTAGACGCCGAGTTCACCGTTTCTCCTATAACCGTATAGGCCCTGAAGATCACAGTGAAATAAGGTCATGCGTCAGATTACTTTTTTGCGCGACTTCCAAAGAGAACAGTCGTGCTAGCGTTCCGCCTATCATCATCAGAATTTCATGCAGAAGTGACGGCCGGGGAGCGCATATGTTGGCGAAAGTGATTGAGAACGAATGGATTCGGATGCCGGACGGGCGCAGGTTGGCGGCCAGGATTTGGCTTCCCGCCTCAGGGGGAGCGGCACCTGCCATTTTCGAGTATCTGCCTTACCGCAAGCGCGATGGAACTGCGGGGCGCGATGAGACGACGCATCGCGTTTTTGCCGATGCGGGCTATGCGTGCGTGCGTGTCGACATTGCCGGAACGGGTGACAGCGAGGGGCAGTTCGACGACGAATATTCCGAGCAGGAGTTGAGCGACGGCGAGGCGGTTCTGACCTGGATCGCAGCGCAGGAATGGTGCGACGGCAACATTGGGATGATCGGCATCTCGTGGGGCGGGTTCAATGGTTTGCAGTTGGCATATCGCCGTCCACCCCCGCTGAAGGCGGTGATCAGCATGGCCTCGACCGTTGATCGCTACGCCGATGACATTCACTTCATGGGCGGCTGCCTGCTCAGTGAGAATGCTAATTGGGCCACCCAGCTATGTGCCTATCTCACCCGTCCGGCGGATCCTCAACTACGCGCTGACTGGCGTGAGGATTGGATCGCACGCCTGGAAAACGTTCCCTTCTCTGCCGTTGACTGGATGCGTCATCCGACACGGGATGAATTCTGGAAGCACGGCTCGGTCTGCGAGGACTGGTCGCGCATTGAGGCGCCAGTTCTGGCAATCACCGGCTGGGCGGACCCGTATGTCAATGCGCCGCCGGCGCTGGCGGCGAACCTCCAGGTTCCGTGCAAAGCCATGATCGGGCCCTGGGAACACAGCTATTCCCACCTTTCGCGGCTCGATCCTGCAGATTTCCATTCGGAAGCGCTTCGCTGGTTCGACCGCTGGCTGAAGGGGAAGCAGAACGGCGCGGAGGACCTCCCCGCTTACCGTGTTTACATCCAGGAACATTTCAACCCGAGCAAGAAGTACGGCCCACGCGTGGGCCGTTGGGTGGCGGAGCAGAGCTGGCCCTCACCCCACGTGAATGACCGAGTTCTTTTCCTGGGGTCAGATGGGTTGAAGGACAATGCGACCTTGGGGACTATAGCTGTCTCAAGCCCTGCGCACATCGGTCAGACAGGAGGGTACTACTGCCCAGGCATGCGCATCGACAACGAACTTGCCGAGGACCAGGCAGCCGACGATGCTCTGTCGACCTGCTTTGACACAGCACCGCTGACAGAGCCGATGGAACTGCTCGGTCGTCCCAAACTGAAGTTTGCCTTTTCAGTTGACAGACCAGTGGCTCAGATCGTGGCGCGCCTGTGCGACGTCTCACCCGAGGGCGTTTCGCAGCGGGTTACCTTTCGCCCCCTGAACCTGACCCATTTTGCCAGCCATGAGAGCCCGCAAGCACTGGTGCCGGGGCAGGTCTACGAAGCCGAGATAGAGCTGAACGAGTGCGCCCATCGACTGAGAGCCGGACATGTCCTTCGGCTGGCGCTGTCGACCTCTTATTGGCCATTGGTCTGGCCAGCGCCTGGAAATGCAGTGGTCACGCTGCACTTGGAAAATAGCACGCTACACCTGCCAATTCGAACAGTAACTGAGGAAATCCCGCCATTGGACCCCGGTCCGCCACGGGAGTATCCCAAGCTACAAGCCCAGCAGATGCGTCCAGCCAGTAGCACCTCAAAGCCGCATACCTTGGAGGATGGCACGGTAGTGCTGGATACGTTCGATGACTTCGGCCAGAAGATCAATCCGCATCACGGAATGGCCGTAGGCAGCGATGTTCGGATGCGCTACGCCATCCATCCCGACAATCCAGCATCGGCCATCTTCGAAAGCCAATGGAATTTCACCTACCAACGTGACCAGTGGCAGGTTACGATCAAGACCGAACACAGCATGAGTTGCGACCCTCAACACTTCTACCTACACCGCAAGGTGCGCGCCATCGAGGGCCTGGACGAAATCGAGGTGTTCGCAAGAGAATGGTCCGAAACCATTCCGCGCGGCCTGCTTTGACGTGTCCGAGGAACGACAATGAATATAACGCGGATCAAGCGCTTCTTGAGTACCGTGGCCGCTGGTGATGCACGCTAGATGTGAGCACCTAACCGTCCTATTCACTGCCCCGCACGAGCGTGAACGTATGAGGCGTCTTTTCACCGCAGCTGAGACTGGAAGGTAGATGCCGGGCCCGAAGGGGAACAGTGGTAAAGGAAAAGTCGTGTGAAGCTCCATGAATATGCCAATTTTGACGCCACCGGACTCGCGGAATTAGTTCGCAAGCGCGAGGTCACTGCGGAAGAGCTTATCCGGCTCGCACGTGAGGCCCACGATCAGCTAAATCCTACACTCAACGCCGTAATAGAGTTCTATGATGACGCCGAGTCCGCGCCAGGCTCACATGAAGGGCCGTTCGTCGGCGTGCCATTCCTGCGAAAGGATATTAGTTCAACCGAAGCTGGCCGACTATTTGAATGCGGAAGCCAACTCTACCAAGGCTTCCGTCCCGTAGTAAATAGCTATTTCGTGGAACGGGCTCGGGCCGGGGGTTTACGCATAGTGGGACGCACTACCACGACTGAGTTGGGAGTATCCGGCCTTAGTGAAACTGCATTATGTGGGATCACGCGCAATCCCTGGAATCTTGATCGGACAGCAGGCGGATCGTCCTCGGGATCAGGAGCGGCCGTCGCCGCTGGCATCGTGCCTACAGCGTCTTCTAGTGACGGCGGCGGATCGACCCGTATCCCAGCGGCCTATTGCGGGCTCGTAGGTCTTAATCCTTCGCGCGGGCGACTCTCTGGGGGGCCAAGTGCGCAGGATCCAGGTCACGGTATCAGTAGAAGGTTCGTACTTTGCCGGACCGTTCGCGATATGGCCGCGGCGCTAGCAGGCTGTTGAAGAAGTGTCGCGCTTGGCTTTGAGGATGGCCTCATCGCCATTGTGATAGGCGAATGCGATCTCGATGGAGCCGTCGTCGAGCAGTTCGGCGGAGCCATCACCTGTGGCTTCGTCCATTTCGTCGAAGCCGGCCCACGTGAAGCAGACCGTCGAGGGGCTGTAGCTCAGATCGAGGCCGGCTTGCAGAGCGCCAAAGGCGATCTCACCACTATTGTCGGCCCTGATGGTGATCGTGGGTATCCATCCGAGCAGGGCCGCGGGATTTTGGGCGCCGCGCGTGGTAGCGTCGGTTCATGGAGATCGATGAGGACAAGATCGACGATGCCGTTCTGGCGCTGTTATGGCTGACGCTGCATAACGAGCGGTGTGCCTGGAAGGGCTTCGATTGGGCAACGACGGATCGGCTTCACAAGAAGGGCATGATCGGCGACCCGGTCAACAAGTCGAAGTCGTTGATCCTGACCGATGAAGGCTTGGAGCGTTCGCAAGCATTGTTCCGGGAGCTGTTTACGCGACGGCCGCAATAGCCGTCCCTTTGTGTGACTTCCATTGCCAAGGCAGCAGTTCGTGTAGGCGCGAGACGGGAAGATCGGCGATGCGGGCGAACACATCGGCGAGCCACGCCTTTGGGTCAACGTCGTTGAGACGGCAGGTCGTGATGACGGAGAGCATGATGGCGGCACGATCGGCCCCACGCTGAGAACCGGCGAAGGTCCAGTTCCGGCGCCCAAGAGCAATACCTTTGAGCGCGCGCTCCGCCGCGTTGTTCGTGAGACAAATCCGGCCATCTTCCAGGAAACGGGCAAAACCATCCCAGCGCTTCAGCATGTAATCGATCGGCTCGACCACTTCGGACGATTTGCTGAGCGTTGCGCGCTCCCGTTTCAGCCACGCGTGCATGTCATCGAACAGCGGCTTGCTCTTTTCCTGCCGCGCGGCCAGTCGTTCTGTGGCGCTCAATCCATTGATCTCGCGCTCGATCTCGAACAACGCCTCGTACCGTTGGACGGCCTCCAGGGCGATCGGCGAGATCGGCTTGCCTTTGCGTTTGCGCTCGCGGGCACTTTTCTGGATATCGGCCAGTTCAAAGAATTTGCGCCGCGCGTGCGCATGGCAAAAGGCGAAGGTGATCGGTACTGCTTTCTTTTCGGCGACACTGAGCGGCTCGAAGCCATTGTAACAATCACTCTGCAGAATGCCGCCATACCCGGCCAGGTGCTTCTGCGGATGCTCGCCGCGGCGGTCGCTCGACGCATAGTATATGGCCGCCGGCGCCGCCGCGCCGCCGTAGGACCGGTCATCGCGCACGTAGGTCCATATGCGCCCGGTCGTGCATTTGTCTTTGGCCTGAATGGGAATGGTGGTGTCGTCGCCAAAAAGGCGCTCGGCCGCGAAAACATGCGCCTCGATCAGATCAAAAATCGGCAGGAGCGCAGCTGTGCCATGCCCGACCTGGTCGGCCAGCGTCGAGGTCGAAAGCTCGATGCCCTCGCATTTGAACCGGGTGCTCTGGCGGTTGAGAGGGCTATGCATGCCAAACTTGTCAAAGAGGATCGTCGCCAGCAGATGAGGACCGATGAAGCCGCGCGGTGTGGCATGGAACGGCGCCGGCGGCTGGCTGATCGCCTCGCAGTCGCGGCAGGTAAATTTCTCCCGCACCGTCTCGATCACCTTGAACCGGCGCGGAACCTCCTCGAGCGTCTCGGTGACGTCCTCGCCCAGTTTCGACAGGCGCGACCCGCCGCAGCATGTGCAGGTGGCCGGCGGATCGATAATTACGCGTTCACGTTCGATGTCCTCCGGCCACGGCTTGCGAACCGGCCGTTTGCGCGTGAACGAACGCACGTTCGCGGTTTTGGCGGCAGCCGCCTGAGCTGCGGCTTCATCTTCCGTCGCCGCCATCACCAGTTCTTCGAGCTGCAATTCCATTTGGTCGATCAGGCGCGCCGTGCGTTCGGATCGCCGGCCGCGCATTTCGCGCTTCAGCTTTTCGATCGCCAGCTCCAGACTGGCAATCAAGGCCTCACTGTCCGACAGCATGGCCTGCGCATTGGCGGCTTGCGCCACCGCGATGTCCCGCTCGGCAACAACGACGTCGCGTTCAGCCTGTAACATCTCACACTCGGAAAGCAGCGCCAGGTAGGCGCTCGCAAGGTCCGCAGGAAGATCCACTGGCTTCGAGATCATGAAGCCTGTGAATCAGATTCACTCAATATTTTCAATGCAATAATGCTATCCGACCCGTGTCGGACGCCAGGTTTCCTGCGGATTGCGCCAGTCGATCCCGGACAGCAAATAAGACAATTGCGCCGGTGAGATCGCTACCGCGCCGCCCTCCATGTCCGGCCAGATAAACCGGCCTTTCTCCAGCCGCCGGGTAAAAAGGCAGGCGCCCAGACCGTCATGCCAGATGATCTTCAAAATATCCGATCTGCGCCCCCTGAAGACGAAGAGATGCCCTGACAACGGATCATGCTTCAGAACCTCCTGCACCCGAAGCGCCAGAGAGGGAAAGCCACAGCGCATGTCCGTGAACCCCGTCGAAAGC
The DNA here is from genome assembly GCF_042647205.1 of Mesorhizobium cantuariense. Taxonomy (NCBI): domain Bacteria; kingdom Pseudomonadati; phylum Pseudomonadota; class Alphaproteobacteria; order Hyphomicrobiales; family Phyllobacteriaceae; genus Mesorhizobium; species Mesorhizobium cantuariense. Next base: position 508,822 of record NZ_JBHRVD010000001.1, read on the forward strand.
CAGACCTTGACCCCTGTTCCTATCGGAAACGGATTCACAGCAGCGTCTCCAATCCGCGCATGATCCGGAGTAGCGCTTCAACATCGACATCGCGGTCCACGATCACACGGTGACCGTTGGCGCTGACAACCTCCATCCGGCCGGCGGTCGGCAATGCCCCTGCTGCCGGCTCTACCTCCGAGACAAGCAGCGCCGGGACAAAGCCACCGACAGGTGACCCAACATCCAGTTGCCAAGCTCGTGCGAGCCGGCGCCATTCATACAACTGCGAACGCGATATCCCATGTCGTCGCGCCGTCGTCGCACACAAGCCAGGTTCCGAATAGCTCTCGGCGACAATCTGCAGCTTCATCTCTTTGCTGAAGCGTCGCCGCCGGCCGCTATCGATAATCTCAAGTCGTTCCATTCCGCACTGTCCGTATTGACGTCAATAAGGACAGTCAGTGCCAAATCCGACAATTCTCACAAGGCGGCCCACCTCGGATGCGTACGGTCGGCATGCGGCTCGATCATGTGCAGCGCCGCCACCCGTTCGGCATGCCCGTCAGCCGGCGTCAGGCAGGCATCGACCAGCAAACCATGGCGGTTCTCCATCAACCCATGCCCCATGAAGCTGAGCTTGGCTTCCTTGCCTTTGCCCTTGCGGTAGAGCCTCGCATCGGGATCGGTCGTCGAGGCATGCGTCTCGTTCGACCGCTTCTGGCCGTGGAAGTCCGCCTCCTCATTGCGCCCGCCGCCACCCGACGGCGGCTCATCCGGGCCGTCTTTCGGCTTGAAGCTCTTGATCGAGGCCCAAGCCTCGATCAGCGTGCCATCGACTGAGAAGTGATCCGTGGAGAGAAGCTTCTTCACCTTGGGCCGTGCCAAGACCGCGTTCAGAAACTTCGCCGCGATATCGCCTTCGAGCAGCCGGTCGCGGTTCTTCGAGAACACCGAATGGTCCCACGCCGCGTCGTCAACACCGATGCCGACGAACCAGCGGAATAGAAGATCGTATTCCAGCCGCTCCATCAGCAGACGCTCCGAACGGATCGAATAGAACGCCTGTAGCAGCATAGCCCGAAGCAACTTCTCCGGCGGGATCGATGGTCGCCCGATCGGCGAATACAGCGCCGCGAATTCTCGCTCCAGCGCCGACAGTGCCTCGTTCACGATCGCACGGATCGTCCGAAGCGGATGATCCCGCCGAACCCGCGCCTCGAGGTCCACATAGCTGAACAGTTCGCCAGTTCGATTGTCGCCACCGCGCACGATTCAGTCTCCGAGTTCCTTCGGTGACAGTGAATCATGATCCCAATCGGGCACCTCGAACTACGGCATTTCCGAGACCTGTGGGGCGGCAAAGCGGTTCGGCCCGGGCTGATGGCGGGAAGTGGCTTCGGTTTTGGTCGTTGAGGTTGATGCTGGGTGCCGAGTTTGGCGTCGCGGCGGCGTTTTCCGCCGCTTTTGGCGTCATGCAGGCGCAGTTCGCCCCTGGTGCCAGACGTAGCGCATCAGATTGTAGGCGAGGTTCGTCATGCCGATCTTGGTCCTGGCGCGGGCGATGCCGATCGTGCGGATGAAGAGTTTCATCTGCGCCTTCTGACGGGCGAAGACGTGCTCGACGAAGGCTCGGGTCTTTGAGCGCCGGCCGTTGGCCCGCGACGTCGCTTCGCTCATAGGCCGGCCCTTCGGCTTCTTGTGGTGGATTTCGGAGACATATCCGTTCCGGTCGAGCCACTCCTCGTTCTTCTTCGAGCGATAGGCGGTGTCGGCCCAGACCGTAGACCCGGTATTGGCGCGGTTGAGCACGTTGCGAAGCTGCGCGCCGTCATAGGCGGATGCGCTCGTGACGTTCCAGCCGCGGATGAAGCCGTGCCGGCGGTCGATGGCGGCATGGTTCTTGTAGCCGAAAGCGGGAATGGCGATGTCGCGCTGCTGCGCCTTTCCCTCCTCGGCGACCTTGGCCTTGGAGAACTTCACCGTCCAGCGGGCATCGCGATCCTTCTGGCGCAGCTTGGCCGGCTTCTCCTTCCATGCGTCCGGCACCTTGCCCGCCTTGATGTCGGCCTTCTCGGCGTCGGTGTTGCGCTGCTTCGGCGCCGCCACGATGGTGGCGTCGACGATCTGCCCGCCCATCGCCAGATAGCCGGCCTTGGCGAGGTGCTTGTCGAAGCGGGCAAACAGGTTCTCCACCGCGCAGGCCTGCGTCAGATGCTCGCGAAACAGCCAAATCGTCTTGGCGTCTGGCACTCTGTCGCCGAGCCCCAGTCCGAGGAAGCGCATGAAGGACAGCCGGTCCTGGATCTGGAACTCGGCCTGGTCGTCGGACAGCCCGTAGAGCGCCTGCAGCACCATGATCTTGAACATCATCACCGGGGCGTAGGCAGGACGACCGCCCCTGGCGCCGTCCGAGCGCTTCAGCACCTTGGCCAAAGGCTTGCGGAAAACCTCCCACGGCACAACGGCGTTCAACTTCTCCAGGGGATCGCCGGCTTCGCTTAGCCGAGCATAGCGCTCATCGATATCCCAGAACCCGGCCTGTCCCCGCATCCAATCCCTCCTTCCAAATCGCAACGGCAGTGAATCACAAACCGGTCAAAATGGGGAGGTTTTTCGAGACCTCCAATCCGGTCGCGAGAGGCTTTTTCAACAGCCTGCTAGTCTTACTGAGTCACGAAAGCGCGCGGAGGGGGATTCGTAGGCGACCTGGTTGTGATAGGTTGGCGATTCACAGCGATGGATGGGCGCCATGGTCAGCGAGGACGGTTGCGAAGCAGCCGCGTTTGATGGGTATTTGGAAGCACTGGTCGAGGTCATAGGCCATGCCGATCGGGCAGAGCCGCTGCGGGATTATTGTACGGGTTTGATGATGCCGGTGGCGCGCAAAAGCGTGGAGCCCCTGGCCGCCGTTACGGCGCCATCACGTGTTTCGGCCAAGCATCAATCGCTTTTGCATTTCGTGGGACAAGCGCCTTGGTCGGATGACGCACTGCTGGCGCGCGTTCGTGATTGGGCCTTGCCGCGCATGATCGAGCGTGGCGGTGCGATCACCGCCTGGATTGTCGACGACACTGGCTTTCCAAAGAAGGGGAAGCATTCCGTCGGTGTCGCACGCCAATATTGCGGCCAGCTCGGCAAGCAGGACAATTGCCAGGTTGCCGTCAGTCTTTCGATTGCGAATGAGGGGGCCAGCTTACCGGTTGCCTGGCAGCTTTATCTACCTGAGATCTGGGCAAATGATCCAGAGCGCCGGAAGAAGGCGAAGATCCCGGACGAGATCCTATTTCAAACCAAGCCACAGATCGCGCTTGAACAAGTACGTGCGGCGCTAGAGACGCAGATGCCGGCGGGCGTGATCCTTGCCGACGCCGGTTACGGCGCAGACGGCGGGTTCCGCCGAGGATTGACCGAGCTGGGCCTCAGCTATGTCGTGGGTGTCCAGCCGACGCTCAGTGTTTGGCGCCCAGGCGAAGGACCGCTACCGCCCAAGACCTGGAGCGGAAAGGGTCGGCCGCCGTCGCTGATGCAACGAAGCGCGGATCATCAACCTCTTTCAGCCAAGGCGCTTGCGGAAAGTCTGCCGATAGACGCGTGGCAGACCGTCATATGGCGGGAGGGCAGCAATACCGATCTTGCGTCGCGCTTTACCGCTGTTCGTCTTCGTGTCGCGTCCAGAGACTATAATCTCGGACATCCGCACGCCGAAGAATGGTTGCTTGTCGAATGGCCCGAAGGTGACAAAGAGCCGCTCAAATACTGGCTTTCGACCCTGCCGGAAACGACCGCGCTGCGTGATCTTGTTGCCACGACCAAGCTAAGGTGGCGGATTGAACGGGATTATCGCGAGCTCAAGCAGGAACTGGGCCTTGGCCACTACGAGGGTCGAGGTTGGCGCGGATTCCATCATCACGCCAGTCTTTGCATCGCGGCTTACGGGTTTCTCCTCTCCGAACGGGAGACGATTCCCCCCTCAGCAATCGCCCGTTCCAAAAGCAGCGAAAAACCTCCTATTCCCCGCGGTTCACGATCCAGCGAGCCCGCCCATTCGCCCCGAACGGCACACCTCAAATTCGATCGCGACGCTGCATAGAAAACTGACCGTCGCACTTGCCCGCAGATTGATGCGATGTCCCTGCTGCGCTCAGTCGAAGCCGAAATATCCAAATTTATGACGCAGTAAGACTAGACGTGCTATCCGGAAACTACCCGGGCGATCCATTCATTATTCCCGGAGCTGAACGTCCCTATGTTGAAGAGCTTTCGTGTTCGAGCAGCCGTTTGAGGGTGGGTGTCGCGTTGAATTCATGGGCGGAAGTCAAGCTCGATCCGGAAATTCGCGACCGGGTGGCGGAAACGGCCAAGGTGCTTGAGGGGATGGGGCATGAGGTGGAGGAAATTCCCCAGCCATTTTCTGCTGCGGAATACCGGGAATTGATAGTTGGCTCTTATTATCTCAGCTATGCAAATCTAGATGCCGAGGCAAGCGCTCTCGGCCGAAAGGTAGATGAAACGACACTCGAAGCGCTAAATCTTATAATTTATGAGAGGGCGAAGAATCTTCCTCTGTCCCACGCAGAAAGAGTTTTCGAACACGCCCGCAAGATACGTTTCGATGTCGGGAAAGCCATTCAGGGTTTTGATATCCTGCTGACACCTACAATGCCTTGCACCGCTCTTCCGCATGATGCCTACTCTATGAGTCTCGGAAACATGTCCGCAGACGATCTACTGACATTCGACGCGGCACTCTGTCAATATCTTGGTATATTTAGTGTGACCGGCCAACCGTCTGTATCATTGCCACTCTTTTGCAGTTCCAAAGGATTGCCTGTCGGCATTCAAATCGTCGGACGCTTCGCCCATGAGTCGACCGTTGTCCGCGTCGCCCGGGATCTGGAACAGGCAATCCCTTGGACAAAGCGGCGACCACCTTTGTTTGCAGGGATAACGGGACAAGACAAGGCTTTGGCAGCGGCGCAGGGTCTAGTGGTTTCCTCCTGACATAAGAGTCCTGTTTGGGATTCCCTTTGGTGGGCGTGCATGCGAGTCTGGCGCATGCGTACAGGAATTTCGTTGACCGTTTCGCCGATCGATCGCCAGCGCCTGACGGCGCTGCTCAGGGATCGTAATGCGCCGCAGAAGCATGTCTGGCGCGCCGAGATCGTTCTGTTGAGTGACGACGGCGTGGGCACCGTCGAGATCATGCGGCAAACCGGCAAGTCCAAGACCTGCGTGTGGCGCTGGCAGGAGCGCTTCGCCGCCGAAGGCTTCGAAGGGCTGCTGCGCGACAAGACGCGGCCCTCGCGCATTGCGCCACTCGGACCCGAGGTGGCCGAGCGCGTGGTAGCGCTGACGCTTGCAGACCCGCCGGGCGAGACGACGCACTGGACCGCCGACATGATGGCGACGGCGGCCGGCATTAGCGCCAGCGCGGTGCGCCGCATCTGGAAGACGCACGGGCTGCAGCCAAATCGCTGGCGGCAGTTCAAGCTCTCCAACGATCCGAAATTCGTCGACAAGCTGCGCGACGTCGTCGGCCTCTATGTTGATCCGCCGGCCCACGCCATCGTGCTGTCGGTCGATGAGAAGAGCCAGATCCAGGCGCTCGACCGCACGCAGCCTGGTCTGCCCATGAAGAAGGGACGGCTCGGCACCATGACGCACGACTACAAACGGCATGGCACGACCACGCTGTTTGCCGCCCTCAACGTGCTGGACGGCACCGTCATCGGCAAGAACATGCAGCGCCACCGCCACCAGGAGTTCATCCGCTTCCTCAACGCCATCGAGGCGCAAGTGCCGGCCGGCAAGGCCGTCCACGTCATCCTCGACAACTACGCCGTTCACAAGCATCCCAAGGTGCGTGCCTGGCTCGACCGCCATCAACGCTTTACCTTCCACTTCACCCCGACCTCGTGCTCGTGGCTCAACGCCGTCGAGGGCTTCTTTGCCAAACTGTCGAAGCGGCGCCTCAAGCGAGGCGTCTTCCACTCGGTCGTCGACCTCCAGGCGGCAATCAACCGCTTTCTCGCTGAGCACAACCAGAAACCAAAGCCCTTCACTTGGGCCGCCGACCCAGACAAAATCATCGCTGCCGTTAAACGCGGGCACCAAGCGTTGGATTCCATCCACTCTCATGATTGCTGACAATAGCCTTTGGCATAGGTTGCAGTCGGCCGAATCCGATCGGCGGCCGAGGTACTTGTACGGCGGATATGAGGTGCAAGAGGCGGGACTTGAACGTCGGTCAACAATCTCTCATCCGCGGGTCGAGCCGCATGACCTTGTTTCGTTTGGGGCTGCCTCTGTCTAGGTGGCGAGCGTCAAGGCTCATAGTGGAGACGAGGGCTCCCCGGCATTGTCCCGCCTCCAGCACCGTATATCGCGCCGAGGCTGATGTTGGATGTTGCGATCTCCTCTCCTGGCTGCCTGTCAAGTTGATGTCATGCCGCCTTTGGGGTGATTGAACCGTGCAGGCGATCGACCAGATGAAGCCCACCATCTCGCGTGCGATGGCGACATTGACGACGTTGGCGTTCTTGCCGCGCGCGCTGAGCCGACGATATCGGGTACACAGTCGAACCTGCGCTTTCCATCCGATGTCGCGAACGACTTTTGGCAACGCCTCGATTCGATCGACCTTGTGACGGCCGATGCGCGGCCTCATCCGGTAAGCCCAGGCGCCTTCGACCAGCGCGCGCCGGGCATGGGTGTTGCCGGTCTTGGTGATGCCGCCGCGCCAGACGCTCTCGCCGCTCGATCGCTCGCCCGGGACCAAGCCGAAATAGGCCATGAGCTGACGTGGGTTTGAGAAGCGTGTGAAGTCACCGACCTCCGCGACCAGCACCACGGCATTGATCAGCGCGATCCCGCGCATCGCCTGCAAGGCGTCAACGACCGGGCGCTGGTCCCATTCCGGGAGAAGGCTGAGTATCTGTTCCTCGACCTGCCGCAGGCGCCGTTCCGCATCCATGACGGCATCGACGTAGTCCTGAAATGCGATCTGCTGAGCGGGATGTTCGAAGGCCAATGTCGAAAGCCATCGCCGATAAGCCATTCGCCAGGCGGTTCCCCGCTCGTGCTTGCGTCCGTGACGCAGCAGAAATCCTTGAAGATGTTGGCGCGCTCGCGTCACCACTTGTCGCACGACGCTGCGCAGCCGGATCAGGTCGCGCATGGCTTCATGATCGGCGTCGGGCACCCAGACCGGCGTCAACTCGCCGGCCCGGTGGAGGCGGGCGAGCATGGTCGCATCGCGACGGTTCGTCTTCACGCGATCGCCGGGCTTCTTCGGAATCAGTGACGGCGCCACCACGTCGCATCGATGGCCGAGGCTTGTCAGTTGGCGATGAACGCCATAGCCGCACGGTCCGGCCTCATAGCAAAACACCAGCGGTTTACCGGACTTCCCCAGACGATCGCACAGCTTGCTGATGGCATCAGGGTCATTCGCAATCTCGCCAAGATACTCCACCGAACCGGAGCGCCCGTTCTCCGCCACCGCGATTGAAATCCGTTCTTTGTGAATATCCAAACCGACAAATCGGGTATGTTCCATGTGGCCCGTCTCCTATGCATGAGGCTCTGTGCCGGCCCAGCCGGCTTAACCCTCGTACCGTTGCATATCGGATGACGGGCCGCCCTCAGGCCCAGCAATCATAGGGACTAGTACCTCTGCACAGAGGTTATGACGGGTTGAACCGGCTGAAGTTTGGGTAGGATGTCGTGGTCGACGAGCAGTTGGATGCTGCGCGCGACACCTGGTTGCCTGCGGATGAGGCCGGAGCGTTCGAGGGTTAGCACCATCTGGTGGACGGACGGCGGGGTGACGCCGAAATAGCGTTGCATGTCGCGTTCGGCCGGCGGCTGGCGGTTGATCTGCATATAAGCCCAGATGAAGGCGAGGTACTGGCCCTGTTTTTCGGTGAAGCTGGGACCCGCAGGCGTTTGCCCGTCAAGTAATTGATTCAATTTTCGATTCATCCGGAACCCTTGGCAACCGAGGAGGCTTTCTGGATGAATCTACGCTATCGTGTCGATCTCGACCAACCCGAACGCGATGAACTCACAGCGATGCTGGCAGGCGGCAAGCAGCCGGCTCGCAAGCTCAAGCGGGCGCAGATCCTGCTCGCCGTCGACGCGGGCTTGGGTGACGAGGCCATTGCCGCGACGGTGGTGGTCGGCGGCTCCACTGTCTATCGCACCAAGCGCCGCTTCGTGGAGATGGGTCTGGAGGCGGCGCTCAGCGAAGAGCCACGCGCAGGCGCGCAACGCAAGCTGACGGGCAAGGAAGAAGCCCTGCTGGTGGCCACCGCCTGTTCCAGTCCGCCGCCGGGCCGCGCCCGCTGGACCCTGGAACTGCTGGCCGGTGAGTTCGTCAAGCTGACCGATCACCAAGAACTGTCGCGCGAGACGGTGCGCCGACGCTTGGCAGACAACGATCTCAAGCCCTGGCGCAAGGACATGTGGTGCATCCCCAAGGTCGACGCCGAGTATGTCGCGCGCATGGAGGACGTGCTCGACCTCTATGCCGAGGCACCGGACCCGAAGCGACCGGTGGTGTGCTTCGACGAAAGCCCGACCCAACTCATCGGCGAGGTGCGACAGCCGATCCCGGCCGAACCGGGCCGGCTTGAGCGGTATGACTGCGAGTACAAGCGCAACGGCACCGCCAACCTGTTCGTCTTCCTCGACGCACACCGCTCCTGGCGCAAAGTCAAGGTCACCGAGCGGCGCGCCGCGGAAGACTTTGCCCATTGCATGCGCGACCTCGTCGATATCCATTACCCGCAGGCCGAACGCGTCAGGGTGGTGCTCGACAATCTGTCAACCCACTCGGCCGCCGCGCTCTACCAGGCTCTGCCTGCTTCAGAGGCGCGACGCGTCCTTCGACGGCTGGAATTCCACTACACGCCCAAACACGCCAGCTGGCTCAACATGGTCGAGATCGAAATCGGCGTCCTGCGCGGCCAGTGCCTCGATCGTCGCATCAATAGCTATGATCGCCTCGTCGCGGAGACCGCTGCCTGGGAGCACCTGCGAAACACCAGTGGCGCTCGCATCAACTGGATGTTCTCTACCGAAAACGCACGCCTTAAGATGGCCAAAGCCTATCCCAAGCCGACTTCCAAAGAGTCATAACCTCTGTGCAGAGGTACTAGGAAGAATTTCTTGATGCAAACTGAGGGCAAGGTGGCAGTCGCTGGCGGCAATTCTGGATTGGGAATAGTCCAATGCGACCGGCCCACTACAGACACCCATTTGGTTTCGCGGAAGGTGTCTGGGCGCACCGCTTAGAGTCCGTTTGGAAAATCGAGGGGTCGGGGCTTTGCGGTGAAGCGATTTGTGATTCAAGCTCTGGATGTGGACCGAGCAGAGCCGTGGGCGAATGGCCCAGATCGCCAAGAAAACCAAGCGCTACCCATCCGATTTGACGGACGAGGAATGGGAGCAGATCGCCCCGTTAATGCCCAAGCCTGGGCGTCGCGGCCGTGCCCATCCCTGAATTTCAAAACGGACTCTTACGTTTTAGGCGCAGGCTGATAACGACGAGCGTTTCAGCGGACACTGCGGCGCTTCTTTGACCTGCCACTGAGAATTTCCTCCATCTGAGCTTAGAGTCCGGGCCTTGATTGAAGGACGGACTGATGAAGAGAAAGCGTTTTACGGAAGAGCAGATCATCGCGGTTCTGCGCGAGCATGAGGCGGGTGCGAAGGCGGGCGATCTGGCCCGCAAGCACGGGGTCTCGGAGGCGACGCTGTATAACTGGAAGGCCAAGTATGGCGGGATGGACGTCTCTGACGCCAAGCGCCTGAAGGCTCTGGAAGACGAGAACGCCAAGCTGAAGAAGCTGCTCGCCGACCAGATGCTCGAAGCCTCGGCGCTGCGTGAGCTTCTGTCAAAAAAATGGTAGGGCCCGCCGCCAAGCGCGAAGCCGTCGCGCATCTGCAGGCCGTCATGGGCCTGTCGGAGCGTCGGGCCTGTTCCTTCGTCTGCGCCGATCGCAAGATGATCCGCTACCAGTCTCGCCGACCGCCAGAGACGGAGCTGCGTGGTCGGCTGCGTGACCTCGCGAACGAGCGCCGACGCTTCGGCTACCGGCGGCTGTTCATCCTGCTCAGGCGCGAGGGCGAGGCATCTGGGGTCAACCGTATCTACCGTCTCTATCGCGAGGAAGGTCTGACGGTGCGCAAGCGCCGGGCAAGACGGCGAGCAGTCGGCACGCGGGCGCCGATCCTGGTCGAGGCAAAGCCGAATGCGCGCTGGTCGCTGGATTTCGTCCATGACCAGTTCGCCTGCGGCCGGCGCTTCCGTGTGCTCAACATCGTCGACGACGTGACACGCGAATGTCTGGCCGCGATTCCGGACACCTCGATCTCCGGCCGTCGGGTTGCTCGCGAGCTGACGGAACTGATCGCCCAGCGCGGCAAGCCAAGCATGATCGTCTCCGACCACGGCACGGAGTTCACGTCGAACGCCATCCTTGCATGGTCGAAGGATCACGGGATCGAATGGCACTACATCGCGCCGGGCAAGCCGATGCAGAACGGTTATGTCGAATCCTTCAACGGTCGCATGCGCGATGAGCTTTTGAACGAGAGCCTGTTCTTCGGCCTCGACCACGCCCGCAGCGCCATCGCCGAATGGCGGGAGGACTTCAACACCGCGAGGCCTCATTCCTCGCTCGGCTACCAGACCCCGGCGGCATACGCCGAGGACATCACCGCAACCGGCTCCGACGCTGTGCTGATGGAAGGCTCTGCGCCTCCGCCGGTTGCTCAACCCGCGCCAAGAGGCGTAACAGAAACGGCCAAGGCTCTAATCGCCGCTGGATGAATGTTCAGTGGCAGGTCATCTTGGATCGAAAATATGTAACGCCCTACTTGAGGTTATTTCGAGTGCCCCGCGTGCAGCCGTCATTTATGGTCAATGCCGTGATGTGAAAACGGTCCGCCTGCAAAGAAGATCGCTCAAGTTGAAAAGGGGAACATTTATGAAAGACATACGCAATGTGAGCCGCCGGTGCTTTCTGAAGACCGGCGCCGCGCTTGGAGGGGGCATTTTCGCAAGCGGCATGCCATTGTCGCAAGCCATTTGGGCAGCCGAGGGCAAGGTGCTCAAAGCTAGCTCCTATGGGGACCTCACTAAACTCGATCCCGCCTTCTACGCACGTGCCGTCGAAGTTGATGTGATGAACTGCATCTATTCGACGCTCATTCGCTACAAGCCTGGTTCCGAATGGGGCTGGGAACTCGAGGCGGCGGAAAAGATTGAGCAGGTCGATCCGACCCATATTCGCTTTCACCTAAAGAAGGGCATTAATTTCACCGGGGGCCACGGCGAGTTGACCGCGAAGGATGTCAAGTTCTCGTTCGAGCGCGTGATTAAGCTCAATGCACCCACGAAGCCCGATTGGGGGCCGTTCGATCATGTCGAGTTGGAGGATGACTATACCGGCGTGATCGTATTTAAAGAGCCATACGCGCCGGTCTGGCTCGTTCCGCTTCCCTATGCTGCGGGCCAAATCGTTTGCGAGAACGCGGTGATGCAAGCAACCAAGGACGGCGGTGATTTCGGCATGAAGCCGCCTGCTTTCTCTGGACCGTATGTGCTCGCCGACTGGAAGCCGAAACAATACATATCGTTGACTCGCAATCCGGAATGGTCAGGGCCGAAGCCAGGCTTTGACGAAATCCGCATCTTGCCGATCGACGACGTCAAAGCAGCGGAGCGCGCCTATCAAGCCGGCGACATCGACTTCACCGGGATCAGCTTGGATTCGCTCGCTACATTCAAGAAAACTCCGCCTGCGAACACCAAAGTAGAGAAAAGGCCGTCGATCGGCTACGTCTGGATCGGCATGAATATCGAGAATCCGAAGTTGAAGGACATCAATGTCCGAAAGGCGATTCAATGGGCGATTAATGTGCCGCAGATACTGGATGCCGCCTATGCCGGTGAGGTCGAAGTGGCCACGGGGACCATCGCTTCGGGCCTTGTCGGACATCGGGAAGAGGCCCTCGTTCCACCAGAAGGCGACCTAGCAAAGGCCAAGGAGTTCCTCGAGAAGGCCGGCGTCACCGACTTGGCCCTGACCATTGACTGCAGGAATGAAAGCGGTCATTCAACTATAGCCCAGACGGTACAGGCACAATTGTCTCAGATTGGCATTTCGGTCGAGGTTAATGTCCGGGATACCAGTACATTCTGGACGCTCGGCATGCAGTCCGAGGGTGATCGCTGGAAGGAATTGCAGCTCATCGTCAATAGCTTCATCGGTCTGCCGGATCCGCACTACGAAGTGTCGTGGTTCACGCAAGATCAGGTCGGCGTTTGGAACTGGGAGCGTTTCCGCAGCGAGCGGTTTGACGAACTGGTTGCCAAGGCGGTCACGATCGACGACCCAGACGCGCGGGCAAAGCTCTATTACGAAATGCAGGATCTGATGGAGGAGTCGGGTGCCTACCGGTTCTTAACCAACGAGGCATCTGTATTGGCATACCGTACCACGCAGGTGGAAGGCGCAACCCGCCCGGACGGGAACCCGCTCTATCTCGATTTCAAGCCGGTCTAGACTTCAGTTTGATCGGCACGGCAACATGTTGCTATATCTCTTCAAACGCATTGTCCTGGCGGTTGCAATCATTGTGACCGCGGTGGCGGTTTTGTTCCTGATGATCCATGCAGTTCCGGGCGATCCTGCCGTGGCTCTGCTCGGCCCACGGGCGACCCCGGAAATGATAGCGCAGATACGTCAGCAGATGGGGCTCGATAAACCTTTTGTCGTGCAAATGGTCACATTCTTTGGAGGGTTGCTCCACGGCAACCTTGGTTTTGATGTGTTCAGCCAGAGACCTGTTGCCGACATCGTTTTCGAGCAATTGCCGTATACAATCGAACTGATCCTGGCGTCGATCTTTTGGGCGGTTGTGGTGGCCCTGCCGCTTGGGTGCTACTCGGCGATGCGTCGGAATTCTTTGATCGACCAGGTCTTTGGAATTGTAGCAGTCGCCACTATCGCTATTCCTTCATTTGTGATGGCAGTGTACGCGCTTCTGATTTTTGCCGTGACTTTACGCTGGCTGCCGGCAATAGGAGCTGGCCATGGTTCTTGGGACGGTTTCGTCCATCTGGTTCTACCAGGCTTCGCCATCGGAATCGGCTGGGTTGGGTATATCTCCCGACTAATACGCGCATCCATGCTCGAAATCCTGGGAGAAAACCACATACGCATGGCTCGCTCCTTCGGCATTCCGGAATGGCGCATCGTTATGCGTTATGCTCTGCCGCTCGCAATTCTGCCAACCGTGACTATCCTCGGCGTGGGTATAGCTTGGCTGCTTTCATCTGCCGTATTTATCGAGGTGGTCTTCGCAAGACCTGGCGTCGGCGCGCTGATCAAAAACGCGGTCGAAGCGCGCAACTATCCAATCGTGCTGGGCACCGTGCTGGTGACCACCTTCCTTGTCGTTGTCGCGACGACACTCTCCGATCTGATCGCTGCAGCGCTCGATCCTCGAACCCGCGAGAACCTCTAGCATGGCGAGTGTTGAAGCAATCAACCCCGAAGCCAATGAGGAAGAGAGCCTAGGCACATTTCGCACCTTCCTCCGGCAAATGCGCAGCAACCGCCTGGGCGTGCTAGGAGCAGTACTCGTCGTGGTCGTGGTGGCAAGTGCGCTATTTGCCCCGCTCATTATCACGCACGACCCGACCCGCATTATGGTTGGGCCGCGTCTGGCCGGCCCTTCAATGGATTTTCTGCTGGGCACGGACCAGTTGGGTCGCGACACGTTTTCGCGTGTCATGATGGGCGGGCGCATCCCGCTCCTCGTCGCTTTCGCCTCCCTTGGTAGTTCGCTGGCGGTCGGCCTTTTACTCGGTCTCATCGCAGGCATAGGGCCGCGTTGGCTGGACAATTTGCTCTTACTTGTCTTCGATACGAACCGCTCCATTCCTGGCATCATTTTCGCGATGGCTATGATCGCGCTTCTTGGACCCAGTCTCGCCACTCTCATTTTCGTGATCGCGATCGGCTCAGTGCCGATCTACGCGCGTGTCGTCCGTACCCAGACGCAGGCCCTACGCAATAGTGAGTACATTGCCGCTGAGCACAGCATGGGCGCGAGCACGACCCGGATCCTCGCCTATCACGTGGCTCCTAACGTACTAGGACCGCTTCTGATTCTGGTCAGCATGGACATCCCGGCCGTCATCGCCGTAGCGGCAGGCCTAAGCTTTCTCGGCATGGGCGTGCGCCCACCGACGCCCGACTGGGGATCGATCCTTTACGATGGATATAGCTACATCCAACAGACGGTCTGGCTGGTTATCGCTGGCGGTATTCCGATCGTCCTCGCCACGCTCGGCTTTACCTTCCTGGGCGAGGCACTGCGCGACATATTCGATCCCAAGCTGCGGAAAGACCTATGAGACGCGATGATTCGATATCCCCTACGTCCGCCCTTCCGCTTTTGGAGATCCGCAGGCTCTGTCTCGATTTCGGCACACCGCGTGGGCGCGTCCACGCCCTTCGTAACGTTTCGCTCGATGTGCCCTTCGGACAGGTGGTTGGGATCGTTGGGGAAAGCGGATCCGGAAAATCGACGCTCGCCTATGCGGCGATGGGCCTGCTTCCCGAAAATGCAGATGTCACAGCCGGCAGCATCGTGTTCGAAGGTAAAGACCTGCTCAAAATGTCCGCTCCAGCGCGTCGGAGCCTGCTCGGCGATCGTCTTTCGATGATTTTCCAAGACCCGATGACCGCACTCAATCCCGTGCGGAATATCGAGAGCCAGATGATCGATATCCAGCACCACGAACAAGGAAGCCGGAGCGAGAAGCGCGCTCGTGCCCTCGAGATGCTTCACCGGGTCGGAATTCCCGATCCCCAAAGCCGCATCGGCGGCTACCCGCATCACTTCTCAGGTGGTATGCGCCAGCGCATCTGCATCGCAATGGCGCTTCTTGTGAGACCGGCGCTCCTCATCGCCGACGAGCCGACCACTGCCCTCGATGCAACGCTGGAGGTGCAGATCATCCGTCTACTCAAGGATCTGCAGAAAGAGATCGGTTGTTCGATCCTCTTCGTTTCTCACCATCTCGGCGCTGTGGCTGAGCTGTGCGACCGGGTCGCCGTCATGTATGCCGGCGAGGTGGTGGAGCAGGGGGCGGTTCGGGATATATTCCACAAACCTGCCCACCCCTACACGCGCGCGCTGCTTGAGTGCGACCCGGGACGGATCAGAAAGAAGACACGCACTTTGCCGACCATACCCGGTGAAGTGCCCAGTCTCCTCGGCAACAAAATAGGATGCATCTTCCGCACACGTTGCCAGCATGCGATCAGCCGCTGCGTACAAGAGAACCCGGGCGAGTACCGAGTCGGCGTGGACCAAGTCGCGCGATGCCATCTCCTCGGGGAAGAGCGGCTGGTGTCGGCATGAGTGCGCTGCTTCGCGTCCAGGATTTGCGTGTGCGCTTCCGCACGATGGGTCCGCTGAAAGCGCTGGCCACCGGCACAAAGGCTCCTTTCATAGACGCGGTATGTGGTGTCTCCTTTGAGGTCCGCAAAGGCGAGACTCTGGCCCTTGTCGGCGAAAGCGGCTCAGGCAAATCCACTATCGCTCGCACGATAATCGGGTTGCAACGGGCAGTTAGCGGTAGCATTAGCTTCGAGGGACAGGAAATTGAGGGGCTCAGGGGAGCCGAACGCAAGCCGTACTTGCGGCGCATGTCGATGATGTTCCAGGATCCAATTGGATCACTCTCGCCGAGGCTGACGGTTCGATCGATCCTGACAGAACCTTTTCGAATCCATGGATTAAAGGATTGCGACCTCGGAGCCGAGGCCGAGCGCCTACTTCGGATGGTTGGCTTGCCGGCGGATTTTGCTCGCCGCTATCCCCATCAGCTTTCCGGAGGTCAGGCTAGGCGCGTGGGCATCGCGCGAGCCCTTGCCGTCACGCCGGACCTAATCATCGCCGATGAGCCGACCGCAGGCCTCGATGTCTCGGTGCAGGGCGAGGTGCTAAACCTGCTCGCGCGCCTCCAGGACGAACTGGGCATGGCGATCCTGATCATCTCACACAATCTCAATGTCGTGCGCCACATGACCGATCGCATGGCGATCATGTATCTCGGCCGCTTCATTGAAGTCGGCTCGACCGACGGCATTTTCGATCAACCGCGTCATCCCTACACCGAGGCGCTGCTTGCGGCTAATCCCGAGCCTGACCCGGATGCTGTGCTCAACAGGATCGAGCTTAAGGGCGAGGTCCCCAGCCTGCTGCGGCGGCCGTCCGGCTGCGAGTTCCACACGCGCTGTCGCTACGCGCAGGACATCTGCGGCCGGGTCTTCCCCGATCCTTCAGCAGACCCGCATGACCCGAAGCACAGCTTCAGGTGCCATTTTCCGCTGGAGCGGGAAGCCGCGCCGCAACTGGAGCAGCAGACACTTTCTGCCGCCATGGCACCGACCTCTATCAAAGCCTAGCCACTAATCCGCCCCCGCTGTTCTGACTCCCACATCGGCGGTCGAGCATGGTCCAGACGCCTAATAGCAAAAATGCGCACAATCAAACCGACCCTCTCCCCCGTCGTTCCGGACTCGTGAAGGTGTTCTTCAGCTTGGCCGGATGCGACGTAACAACGGGCGAGAGGGCGAAATAAGATCATTCGGCAGGTTGGTTTTGCGCGACTTCCAAAGAGAACAGTCGTGCTAGCGTCATCATCATCAGAGTTTTACGCAGAATCGAAGGCCGGGGAGCGCATATGTTGGCGAAAGTGATTGAGAACGAATGGATTCGGATGCCGGACGGGCGCAGGTTGGCGGCCAGGATTTGGCTTCCCGCCTCAGGGGGAGCGGCACCTGCCATTTTCGAGTATCTGCCTTACCGCAAGCGCGATGGAACTGCGGGGCGCGATGAGACGACGCATCGCGTTTTTGCCGATGCGGGCTATGCGTGCGTGCGTGTCGACATTGCCGGAACGGGTGACAGCGAGGGGCAGTTCGACGACGAATATTCCGAGCAGGAGTTGAGCGACGGCGAGGCGGTTCTGACCTGGATCGCAGCGCAGGAATGGTGCGACGGCAACATTGGGATGATCGGCATCTCGTGGGGCGGGTTCAATGGTTTGCAGCTGGCATATCGCCGCCCACCAGCGCTGAAGGCGGTGATCAGCATGGCCTCCACCGTTGATCGCTACGCCGATGACATTCATTTCATGGGCGGCTGCCTGCTCAGCGACAATCTGAACGGAGCCACCCAGTTGTTTGCCTGGTTAACCCGTCCGGCGGATCCTCGACTACGCGCTGACTGGCGTGAGGACTGGATCGCACGACTGGAAAACGTTCCCTTCTCTGCCGTTGACTGGATGCGTCATCCGACACGGGATGAATTCTGGA
The DNA here is from genome assembly GCF_042647205.1 of Mesorhizobium cantuariense. NCBI lineage: Bacteria > Pseudomonadati > Pseudomonadota > Alphaproteobacteria > Hyphomicrobiales > Phyllobacteriaceae > Mesorhizobium > Mesorhizobium cantuariense. Next base: position 526,212 of record NZ_JBHRVD010000001.1, read on the forward strand.
AGCACGGCTCGGTCTGCGAGGACTGGTCGCGCATTGAGGCGCCAGTTCTGGCAATCACCGGCTGGGCGGACCCGTATGTCAATGCGCCGCCGGCGCTGGCGGCGAACCTCCAGGTTCCGTGCAAAGCCATGATCGGGCCCTGGGAACACAGCTATTCCCACCTTTCGCGGCTCGATCCTGCAGATTTCCATTCGGAAGCGCTTCGCTGGTTCGACCGCTGGCTGAAGGGGAAGCAGAACGGCGCGGAGGACCTCCCCGCTTACCGTGTTTACATCCAGGAACATTTCAACCCGAGCAAGAAGTACGGCCCACGCGTGGGCCGTTGGGTGGCGGAGCAGAGCTGGCCCTCACCCCACGTGAATGACCGAGTTCTTTTCCTGGGGTCAGATGGGTTGAAGGACAATGCGACCTTGGGGACTATAGCTGTCTCAAGCCCTGCGCACATCGGTCAGACAGGAGGGTACTACTGCCCAGGCATGCGCATCGACAACGAACTTGCCGAGGACCAGGCAGCCGACGATGCTCTGTCGACCTGCTTTGACACAGCACCGCTGACAGAGCCGATGGAACTGCTCGGTCGTCCCAAACTGAAGTTTGCCTTTTCAGTTGACAGACCAGTGGCTCAGATCGTGGCGCGCCTGTGCGACGTCTCACCCGAGGGCGTTTCGCAGCGGGTTACCTTTCGCCCCCTGAACCTGACCCATTTTGCCAGCCATGAGAGCCCGCAAGCACTGGTGCCGGGGCAGGTCTACGAAGCCGAGATAGAGCTGAACGAGTGCGCCCATCGACTGAGAGCCGGACATGTCCTTCGGCTGGCGCTGTCGACCTCTTATTGGCCATTGGTCTGGCCAGCGCCTGGAAATGCAGTGGTCACGCTGCACTTGGAAAATAGCACGCTACACCTGCCAATTCGAACAGTAACTGAGGAAATCCCGCCATTGGACCCCGGTCCGCCACGGGAGTATCCCAAGCTACAAGCCCAGCAGATGCGTCCAGCCAGTAGCACCTCAAAGCCGCATACCTTGGAGGATGGCACGGTAGTGCTGGATACGTTCGATGACTTCGGCCAGAAGATCAATCCGCATCACGGAATGGCCGTAGGCAGCGATGTTCGGATGCGCTACGCCATCCATCCCGACAATCCAGCATCGGCCATCTTCGAAAGCCAATGGAATTTCACCTACCAACGTGACCAGTGGCAGGTTACGATCAAGACCGAACACAGCATGAGTTGCGACCCTCAACACTTCTACCTACACCGCAAGGTGCGCGCCATCGAGGGCCTGGACGAAATCGAGGTGTTCGCAAGAGAATGGTCCGAAACCATTCCGCGCGGCCTGCTTTAATCCAGCAGGGAAGAAGCGTGGCAATCAGCTGCGGCAACCTTGTCGTTGGAGCGTTGAAGCACACCTTGGGAGGAGCATCGCCCGCCACCCAACGCGTTAGCTGATATCGCAAAATGGTAACACCGCCCCGGACGAGCATCTCGGGCTCAGTCAACTGCCAGATGAGTATTTTGCAGTTTCAATAGCTGGGTCCTTGCGCTCCAATGATGGAGAACTGGTGAGTTCCAACCTCGCTGAGTAGTTGACTTCGGCAGTTTCGGATCTCGTCCGGTTACCGCTAACACCAAAGGGAGAACGTAAATGCGAGGGAATGGTCGGGCAGGGCTGCAGAAAGCTCTGGTATTGATGTTTAGTTGCGCAGCTTTGACGGCGGCCGTCGGAGACGAATTGCCCGGTGCTGGGATTACCGTCCAGCCCGCCGATCAGAACTACGTCAATGAGTGGTTTCAAGGAGATCTGGTCAGCATGGGGCTCAAGGATCTCGGATATGATGTACAGGAGTCCGCTTCAATGCAGATGCAGGCGGCCTATATTGCGGTCGCCAACGGCGATGCGACCTTCTACGCCGCGTACTGGGAGCCTCTCCATAAGACATTCTTTGAACAGGCCGGCGGCGAAACGAAGCTGCAGCCGTTGGGCACGCTGGTGACGAACTCGATTCAGGGCTACCTGATCGACAAGAAGACGGCCGATACCTATAAGATCAAAACAATCAACCAGCTCAAAGATCCGGCGATCGCCAAACTGTTCGACATCGACGGCGATGGCAAAGCTGATCTTTACGGCTGCGATCCTGGCTGGGGCTGTGAACGGGTCATTGAATACCAGCTTGATGCCTACGGCCTGCGAGACACGGTCCATCACTTGCAGGGTAGCTACGAAACGATCATTGCTGATGCCATTGAGCGGATCAAGGCAGGTAAACCCACGCTCTACTATTCTTGGACGCCGATGTGGATGAGTGCCATCTTGCGCCCCGGCCATGAGGTGGAATGGCTGACGGTCGCATCCACGGCCTTGCCGAAGGATCAGGAAGGTGCAGTCACTGATGTGCCGGGTATCGGCAATACCGGATTTCCGGTGAACACTCAGCATGTGATTGCTAATACGAAATTCCTTGAGAAGAACCCGGTTGCGCGCAAGTGGTTTGAGCTTTTGACAATCCCGATCCAAGACGTCAATGCCGAAAACATGCTCGTGCACGAAGGAAAGAACTCACCGGCGGACGTGCTTCGCGACGCTGAAGAATGGAGGGAGAAACACAAGACACAATGGGACGCCTGGATCGCAGAGGCAAAGGCTGCTGCAAAATAAGAAACGGTCGGTCTCTAGAGAACGACCGCAAATGGCAAAAGTTCTGCCGTTTGAATTTTGACAGGTTCTGCCGATGGAACTTCGGGAGGCACTGGTCGCTTACGCGAAAGGCATTTCAAAGCTGCGGAACGCTTTAGGAGAGCAGTGCGTCCGAGTCGCTGGCAAACTCTTGAGCGGGGATTAGACGACTACTCTGGCCCTGACGTGGCATTGCTTGGACGAACGGCAATGCCAACTCCAGTCCCGCAGATACGTGCATAGAGGAGAACCGCTATCTCGGGCTCCCCTTGTGACGAAGCTGTTCCCGAGATGGTGGTCGGCGCAACCGATCCGCTCACTGCCGGCGCAGCACAAACGGAAGGAACACAAAGGTGGACTGGATCAAAGAGATCGTCGCTGAAACGGGCCTGGCGGACACGCATGAGCATCTCGTAGAGGAATCTCGGCGCACCAACGAGTCAAGCGGTTGGCTCTTTCCGTGCGATGATTGGGCGCTTCTATTCAGGGAGTATATCCAAGATGATCTGCACTGCGCTGGAATGAGCACTGTGGATGAGCAGCGCTTCTACGATCCTGGGACGCCCTCAATCGACAAGTTCAGGCTCGTGCATCCGTTCTGGGAGCGCATCAAGCATACTGGCTACGCCCAGGCATTCACTCATACGCTGCGCAATCTTTATGGAATCGATTCGTTCTCGCTGCGGCGCATTGAAGAGCTCGCAAGCAGGTACTGCGAGCTCAAGAAGCCGGGCTACTATGAGCACGTGCTGAAAAATGTCAGCAGGTTGACCGAGTGCCATGTGAATTCGCTTGAGCGGATATTCATGGAAAGCGAGCAGCCGATGCTGCTGAGGCAGGATATCAGCATCCTCGAACTCAGCCGGTGTAGCGCAGCCGACATCGTGAAGGTTGAAGGCGAGACTGGCCTGCACATAAGGAGTTTCGAAGGGTGGCTGGCCGCGATCGACCACTACTTTGAGCGGTACGGGAAGCAGGCGGTAGCAGTCAAATACCAGGGCGCCTATTCGCGGCGATTGAATTTCGAACATGTGTCGGAACGCTCTGCCGCGGAATTTTTCAAAAGCCATCATGCCGAGCGGCCATTTATCGGCCCACATGGCGAGAAAGTCCTGCAAGACTACCTGTTCCACTACTGCGTGAAAAAGGCAGGAGAGTACGGCCTGCCTGTGAAGCTGCACACCGGTTACTTTGCCACTAGGGATTCCATGCCTCTAGCACGGGTAAAGAACAATGCAGCGGACCTATGCAGCCTGCTACAGGATTATCCTGGTGTTCGCTTCATCCTAATGCACATCGGTTACCCCTATCAGGACGAAATCATTGCTCTCTGCAAACAATATAGTAACGCGTATGTCGACTTGTGCTGGGCGTGGATTGTCAATCCTGTAGCCTGTGTGCGCTTCCTTACTGAATTTCTCGTTGCGGTGCCGTCCAACAAGGTGCTGACCTTTGGCGGCGACTACATCATGGTCGAGAATGTGGTAGGCCACAGCGTTATTGCGCGCAAAGGCATTTCTGAGACGCTCTCGAGCCTTTTTCTTAAGAACTGGGTCGGTCGTTCTGAGGTTCCTGAACTGGCAGCGAGGCTGATGAATGGAAACGCTCGGGATGTGTTTAGCAGAGTTGCAAACTCTGAACCGTGAGAAATCCTGTGCCTCGAGCCATGATGAGTAAACTCGATCCGTGTCGGGGCTCTCTTTCAGCCGGCATGCCTGATCCTTTACCCAACTTCTCGCCGACTCCGGCCTATCGGTTCTAGTCCCAGCAGCTGCGGCAGGTAGCTGCCATTAACAGAATCTCGGACGATCAAGATGGCATGGTCGCCGGCGGTTGAGCTATGGCGGAAACTGGGTGATGACGGTTTGAGGAGAGCGGCGTATCGAGGCGGGTGATGAAGCCTGCCAGAACCTCTCAAGGAGAGCGATACGCCATGAACGAGACTATCAACATTGTTCGCCTTCGTCAGCACGACGAAATCGATGATCCCCTGACGGATGTGCTTCGCAGGGGCGCGCGCACATTGCTTGCGCAGGCGATCGAGATCGAGGCCGAGGCGTTTCTTTGCCGAGATGAAGGATCTCAAGCTTGCCGATGGTCGTGACCGGATTGTCCGGCATGGTCACACCCCGGATCGTAAGCGGTGCGCCAAGGCACCTCCCAAAATCGTCTTGTGATGCGTCTATGGTAGGTCAGCCGTTGGCCGCCGCGCCGGCGTCGATCACTGATCGTAGTGGGTGACGTAGTGGAGTTCGCGGAGGGCGGGGATGACGAGGGCGATGTCTTTGTAGGCCTCGTGCTCGATGAAGTGCGCGGTCTCGGGCCCCGGTCGGGGCTTGCCGAGAACGGGCCTGCCCTTTTTGTCGACGCAGTAGATCAGGATCGGCAGCAGCAGGCCGTGGTTGGGGTTGTCGAGGTCGAGCAGCCGTTTCCAGCGTTTGATGTTGAGATTCATGGCCGCGTAGAACCCCTGGCACCACGGCCGGGGGTCGATGCCGCCGCTGGGCTTGGTGGCGAATCGGGGCGCATAATCCTGCGGTCTGTCGAACAGCGTCGCGTTGATCCGGTTGTGGATCCTGGCGAGGCTGGCAAACACGGCGTGATCGGTTGCAGAGCCTTTGGCCAAGACGTCGCGCGGCAACCCCATGAGCGGGCACATCCAGTCTTGCGGGTCCGCGAACCGCGGCCCGGTGACCGCCGCCGTTACGAAGCCATCCAGCGCCGACATGGTCCGCACCAACGGGCGGCGGGCGGTCTTGGCGGCCATCCAGGCTTCGAGCGCCTCGTCCGACAGCGCCATGTCATCGATCGCGCTCATGCCGCCAAGGAGAGCGGCATCTCTTCGCGGCGCCCCCAATTCCACGGCATCAGCTCGTCCCAGCGCGAGGCTGGCCAGTCGTTCTGGATGCGCTCGGCGACATCGGCCATGTAGGCTTCGGCATCAACGCCGCACAGCTTGCAGGTCTCGATGATGCTGAGCACGACCGCGGACCGCTCTGCCGCAGCGAGGCTGCCCGAGAAAAGCCAATTGCGCCTGCCCACCGTAAATCCACGAATCGCGCGCTCCGCGATCAGGTTGTCGGGCTCGAGCTGGCCATCGTGGAGGAAGCGGTTGAACGCGCGCCATCGCCTGGCGCCATAGGCGAAGGCCTTCGCGATATCGGCATGGCGCGACAAACCGTTGCCCTGGCGCATGAGCTGTCGTCGCAGCGCCCGGACCAGTGGTCGGGTCCGCCTTCGTCGTGCGGCCAATCGCTCGGCGGGTGGGAGCCCCCGTATCTCTTCCTCGATCCGGTAGATCGCCTGGATACCGGCCATCGCGGTCGTGCTGAGTTCGGTCGGCTGGCTGTCGTGAACGTCGAATATCTTGCGACGCAGATGGGCCAGGCAGGCAGCTTCTCGAATGGCGCCGCCCTTGTAGATCTGGTTATAGCCGCTGAAACCGTCGGCCTGGAGCGTGCCGGCAAATCCGGCGAGCTCGGTCATGACGCTCTCGCCAGCGCGTCCCATGGTGGCGCGATACCAGGCGATCGGCGGCTCCTGCGAACCCGAGTTGCGGTCGTCGGCGACGTAAACCCAGAGCGCGCCTTTGTGCGTCTTGCCGGTGCCGGGCGCCAGGATCGGAAGCCGCGTGTCGTCGGTGTGTATCTTGGTGCGGGTACGGCCGATCTCGCGGATGCGATTGTAGATCGGATCGAGCAAGGCGGCGGCGTAGCCGGCGCTGCGCGCAAGGGTGGATCGCTCGATATCGACGCCCTTGGCGGCCATCATCTGTGCCTGACGGTAGAAGGGTAGATGATAACCCCACTTCGCCATCATGATATGGGCGAGCGCGGCATAGCTGAGCTTGCCGCGTGCAATGGCCTTGGCTGGTGCCGGCGCCTGGATGATTTTATCGCAGGTCCGGCAGCTGTACTTGGGTCGAATGGTCTCCATCACCTGCCAGGCCTGGGCGACCAGATCGAGCATCTCCTCGCTATCTTCGCCCATGGCGCGCAGATCGCCGCCGCAGCCCGGACAGCATGCGCAAGAGGGTTCGCGAACGATGCGCTTGCGCGGCAGGTTGGGGTTGAGCTTGCGCACCGGCAACACCCGGACCTTGTCGGTGTCGGCGACGATGGGCAGCTCGATATCGGGCACGCCGGCGGCGAAATCTGTCTCGAGATCTTCGAGTTCGAGCAGCATCTGGCCCAGCTTCTCGGACGAGCGGCCGAAGGCCTTGCGGTTGAAGCGATCGATCTGCAGCTGCAGGCGCTGGATGCGAAGTGCGGCCTCGGCGCGCTCCCTTCGCAGTTGCTCATCGCGTTCGGCGATGGTGATGAAACGGCCGCCTCCAGAAGGGCGATCCGGGCGATGAAATCAGCGATTGAGGGGGTCTGTTCCGACACCCAAATTACATACCCGAAAGAGCTTCTTTACGGAAGCAGAATCGACACAGAATCAATAAGAAACGAGCAAAATCAGCCAGCCAGACGCGGTCGATAAATCTTGCTTGGCCGGCGCCAATCGATCCCGTCCAAAAGCAGCGAAAGCTGCGCCTTGGTGAGCGACACGGTGACCTGATCCTTCGTGGTTGGCCAGGCGAAACAACCCTCGGAAAGCCGTTTTGTAAAAAGGCAGAACCCCTGGTCGTCATGCGCCAGAATCTTGATGATATGACCCTTGCGTCCACGGAAGCAGAAGATCGCGCCAGTGTGCGGATTGAGCGCAAGCACCTGCTGCACCATCAGCGCCAGGCTGTTGATCCCGCGGCGCATATCGGTCGCGCCGCAGCACAAGTAAATCCGGTCGGTCGGCACCACCGTGATCACTTGGTCAACTCCGCCAGGACGATGCGCAGTGCTGTCGGATCGACGATCCCGTCGATCCGCAATCGCGCGCCGCTCGGAAAGGCCACGACGATCCTGCCGGCCGGGTCCGGGCAATCGGCGACGGGGCGTTCAACCTCGGGCAGATCGCTCACGTCGATGCGCGCGAAGGTCGCCATCGCCTGATCGGCATCAGGCTCGCCGCCGGCCATCTGCTTGCGCCAGGCATAGAGCTGTGATGGGGCTACGCCGAACGCTTGCGCGACCTCGGTCACCGACGACCCCGCCGCGCTCGCCAGGTCGACCAACGCGCGCTTCTCGGCGCAACTCCACAGCCTTCGTTGCCGCGAGCGCCCAACCACTGTTGCACGGTCTTCGGCCGCCGCCGCACCGCTTAACTCGGCGACCAAATCGCCCTCTGCATGTTCCAATGTCATGGCGCGAAAACTCCATGTTCATCGGCCTATTGCAAGGTGCCTTGGCGCACCGCTTACTGTCTATGTGTGGGCGGACGGGTCTATCCGCAGGCCCGGATGGAAGACCAAGGCGAATGCATGCTGGTTCTGATCGGCGCCACACCCGAGGGCAGAAGGAACTTGTCGGCTTCCAGACCGGTATTCGGTGTGCAAAGATGGCGCGAGCTGCTGGTCGACGTCAAGCGTCGTGGCCTTAAGATCGCGCTCGATCTTGCCGTGGGCGACGGCGCGCTTGGCTTCTGGAAGGCGCTCGATGAGCTCCTTCCCGGCACCAAACACCAGCGATGCTGGCTGCACAAGACAGCCAACGTTCTCAACAAGGTGCCGAAATCGGTGCAGGCGGGCATGAAGGCAGACCTGCGCGAAATCTATCTCGCTCCCAACCGGGCCTCCGCCGAGACGGCAATTGCCGTCTTCGTCGAAAAATATGACGCGAAATATGCCAAGGCGGTCGACTGCCTGACGAAAGATCAGAATGCGTTGCTGGCGTTCTACGATTTCCCCGCTGAACACTGGGATCAGCTGCGAACGTCCCAATCCCATCGAAAGCGTCTTTGCGACCGTTCGCCACCGCACGGTGCGTACCAAGGGCTCGCTGTCCTCGAAAACCGCCAGGCTGATGGTCTTCAAGCTGGTCATGGCCGCAGCCAGGACGTGGCGACGATTGAAAGGACAAAATCAGTTGCCGAAACTCATCGCAGGTGCCAAGTTCCTAGACGGAATCGAGGTCATCGAAACGAAGCCGCAGAGCGCCGCTTGATCAGCCTCGTCACCCAAATTCCAGCATAGCTCCCGGCGGTTGCTGTTGACCCAGACAGACGGTGGAAAGAAGCGACCAACGGTCAGCCAACACATCAGCCCCTGATACCGAGCAGCAAATCCTTGCGGGAAATCGTTCCCACGGGCGTTTTGTCATCGAGCACGGTGATTTCGCCGTCGTGCTCGGTCGCCATTCCTATGAGGGAGCCGATAGTTGCGTCGGCGCTAACGATAGCACGACTGTGGACCGCCATCGAGCCGCCGATCGGTTTCATGATTTTGCGAGCTGTCACGAGGTCTAGCCTCGATATTCCCTTTACAAAGTCAGCCACGTAACCATCAGTCGGTTCAGTTACGATTTCTTCCGGTGTGCCGACCTGGACGAATCTACCGTCTTTCATAATCGCGATACGGTCGCCCAGTCGGATCGCCTCGTCTAAGTCGTGCGTGATGAAAATGGTTGTCTTTTTGACGAGTCTCGAGAGTTCTAGGAATTGCGCCTGCAGCTGGCGCCGGATAAGCGGATCTAGCGCTGAAAACGGCTCGTCCATGAGCAGGATCTCAGGGTCGGCTGCCATTGCCCGCGCCAATCCCACGCGCTGCTTCATGCCCCCGGAAAGCTCTTCCGGATACCGAAGTGCCCACTCCTCAAGGCCGACGAGCTTGAGCTTCTCCCGGGCTTTGGCAGTCCGCTCTGAGCGCTTCGTACCCCGCAGCTCCAGGCTCAGCGCGACGTTGTCCTCCACGCTTCTGTGGGGAAGCAAAGCCATGTTCTGGAACACCATGCCTACGCTCAGAGAGCGAAGCTCCCGGAGGTCCCTCGTGTTCAAGGCATTGATGTTGCGGCCTGCAACGATAATTTCCCCGGCTGTCGGCTCGACCAGCCGGTTGATGTGCCGTACCAGCGTCGACTTGCCGGAGCCCGAAAGTCCCATGATGCAAAAGATTTTGCCTTCATCCACAGAAAACGAGACGTCGGCGACCGCAGTTACGCAACCGAACTTCCTCAGTATGTCGGACTTTGAAAGGCCTTCGTCGCGGATCGCCCGAAATGCGTCGAGAGCGCCGTTCCCGAAAATCTTCCATACGCCAGAACACTGGATTGCAGTCTTACTCATCGATCACCAACGTTGTCTGCTGCCACAGTCCATTTTTGCTCACCGAAGCCAGCGATGTAACAATTGCGTCGCTGCTCGGTCGCAGCGATCCACTTATCCAAAGTCTTGTCTGCTGCGATTGTCACGCGTTTCTGGATTTGCTCCTTGGAGTTCACTTTGTTTCAAGTTGCGCCCTTGCCACCGGAACCCAGATGATGGGGCGTTTCGCTGGCTACCGAGGCCTGAACTGAGGACGCTTTGAATTGCGCGAAGAGGCGGTTCACCGCCGCGACCGGGCCGTGTTCCCAGACCTCACCAGGCCGCCGGCGTCGCCGCGCCAGCGCCTGTGTAAGTCTGTCGAGAACGATTGCAAGGGCAACGATGCCAAGGCCACCTGTAGTCGCGAGTCCCACGTCTAGGCGGCCAATGCCTCGCAACACCATTTGGCCGAGCCCCCCCACCGCAATCATCGAGGAGATGACGACCATTGACAGAGACATCATGAGGGTCTGATTGACACCTGCCATAATGGTCGGGAGGGCAAGCGGCAGCTGTGCCTTTAGAAGCAATTGGCGTTCGTTGGCCCCGAACGCCCGCATGGCCTCAATCACTTCTTCTGGCACCTGTACGATACCAAGATAAGTAAGCCGGATCACGGGGGAGACCGCGAAAATCACGGTCACGATGACGCCCGGCACATTTCCGATTCCAAAAAGCATAACGATGGGTACGAGGTACACAAAAGCTGGAATGGTCTGCATGCCGTCGAGGAGCGGGCGCAGCACGGCATATAGCCATTCTGAGCGCGTCGCAAGGATACCGAAGGGGATGCCTATGGCCACAGCAAAAATCAGGGCCGTAAGCACGATCGACAGCGTGATCATGGTTTCTGTCCACACGCCGATGAAGCCAATAAAAAAAAGGATCGCTCCCACAACGACGGCCAGCCGCCAACTGGCAAGCTGCCAGGCAACAAGGACAATAATGATTATTACCAGGAGAGGTGGCGCCGAAGTCATAAACGAGGCCAGCGATTGGAGAACCGTGTCGAAGGGTGCTTTAACAACCTGGAAAATCGGCCGGTAATTGTCGACCAGCCACCGCAGACCATCGCTGACGAATTGTGCGAGCGGCAGGGTGCCGCACGCGAACGGATTTAACACGCCACATCCGCTCATCGTTGTTTCCCATTGGTTTTATGAGCCGGTCTTAACGGCAGGGTTACCACGACTAACAAGTCTAGTGTCGCGCAAAAAAATTGCCTGCCAGGTGACTTTATTTCGGCTGTTCCGGCCCCGTAGCTTGGATATAACACTGACCTGTAGCCCTATTTGGAGCGAGGCCAGATGTCGTTCAAAGGCGTTATCCCGCCCGTCACCACGCCCTTTCATGCGGACGGATCAATTGACCGCGACGGCTTCTGCGTAATGGTCGAGCATCTGGTTTCGTCGGGCGTGCACGGCATCATCGTCGGCGGCACGACCGGTGAATACTACGCCCAATCGCGCGATGAACGCATCGGCCTGCTAAAGCTTGCCAGGAGCTTGGTGAAGGGGAAAGTGCCTCTGATCGCCGGCGTTGGCGCGATCCGCACAGAGGATTGCATCGAATATGCGCTTGTCGCCAAGGACCTGAATTACGACGGTATACTGATCGGCTCGCCGTATTATGCCGTCCCGACACAGCTCGAACTGGCCAATCATGCTCTGGCGATCGACAAGGCAGCCAATCTACCGGTAATGCTATACAACTACCCCGGACGTACCGGTACAATGATGGACCTCGAGTTCTTGGACCGGGTAGGCCGCAGCGCCAATTTTTGCGCCATCAAGGAGTCCAGTGGCAGCATGAACCAGCTGCACGCGCTGGCACGTGACTATCCGCATATTGACCTGTTTTGCGGCATGGACGATCAGGCGCTGGAATTCTTCGCCTGGGGCGCCAAGGGATGGATCTGCGGCGCTGGCAATTGCCTGCCCAGAGAGCATCTTGCCCTCTACAACGCTTGCGTCGTCGAGAAGGATTTCAGCAAAGGCCGGCAGATCATGTCGGCGCTGCTGCCCTTGATGCGAGTTCTCGAACAGGGCGGCAAGTTCGTGCAGAGCATCAAGTTCGGCTGCGAGCTGGTCGGGCTGCCGGCCGGACCCGTGCGCCGCCCGATGCGGGCGCTCGACGATGAGCAGAAGCGGGAACTCGAGATGACGATCCGCACGCTCAAAGCAGCCATCGCGTCAATCACTGCAAAATCCCAAAAGAGGGCCTCCGAGAATGTCATCGCTATTAACGCGTGATGAGTACCAGAACCTGGCCGACAGCCTGCCGCTGCCAACCAACGCGGTTATCGACGGCAAGGCGCGGGCGGCACAATCTGGGGAAACTTTCGAGACCATCAATCCCGCGACGGGCCAGGTCATCTCAAGCATCGCCTCCTGCGGCCAGGCCGACGTCGACCTCGCTGTCGAGAAGGCACGACTGGCGTTTGAATCGGGCGCCTGGTCGCGTGCCCATCCGAGCGAACGCAAGCGGGTGCTGCGGCGCCTGGTCAGGCTGATGGAGCGCGATGCCCATGAGCTTGCGGTGCTTGAGACGCTCGAAAGCGGCAAGCCGATCTACGACGTCGAAACCATAGACATCCCCGAGGCACTGCACTGCCTGGAATGGCACGCGGAGGCCACTGACAAGCTTTACGGCCAGACGTCGCCCTCAGGCGATGACGTCGTGTCGATGATAGTGCGCCAGCCACTTGGCGTGGTCGCCTGCGTTCTACCCTGGAATTTCCCGATCTTGATGCTGGCCTGGAAGATTGGGCCGGCTCTCGCGACCGGCAACTCCGTCATCGTCAAGCCGGCCGAGCAGACCAACATGTCGACATTGCGGATTGCCGAGCTGGCACACGAGGCCGGGTTGCCGCCGGGCGTCCTGCAGATCGTAACCGGCCTGGGCGAAATCACCGGTAAGGCGCTTGGCATGCATCCGGATATCGACATGGTTGCGTTCACCGGTTCCACCGATGTCGGGCGGAAATTCCTGGAATATTCCGCTAGGTCAAACCTCAAACGCATTGTGCTCGAATGCGGCGGCAAGAACCCCTGCATCGTGCTTGATGACGCGGAAAACCTTGATGTTGTCGCACAACATGTGACTCAGGCGGTGTTCTGGAACATGGGCGAAAACTGCTCGTCCAATTCGCGGCTGATCGTGCATGAGAAGATCAAAGACCGTTTGGTGGAAATAGTCCTTCACAAGCTCAAGGAATGGCCTTTGGGCGAACCACTGGATCCGGGCAATCGGCTCGGCGCCATCGTCTCAAAGGAGCAGTTCGACCGCATCATGGGCTACATCAAGAAGGGCCGCGCGGAAGGAGCCAGGATCGTGACGGGCGGTAGCGCCTACAAGCACGGCAAGGGCTACTTCATCGAGCCCACTGTGTTCGATGATGTCACGCCTGGCATGACGATCGCCCGGGAGGAAATCTTCGGCCCGGTTCTATCGGTGATCAAGGTGGCCAACGCTGACGAGGCGGTCCGCGTCGCTAACGATACGCAATACGGGCTTACAGCCTCGATCTTCACCGCCAACCTCGGCAAGGCACATCGCATCGCGCGAGATATCCGCGCCGGTACGGTGACCATCAATTGCTACGGCGAAGGAGACATCTCGACCCCATTCGGAGGCTTCAAGCTTTCTGGCTTTGGCGGCCGCGATAAGTCACTTCAAGCCCACGACCAATACACCGAACTCAAGACCATCTGGGCGGACATTTCCGACCAGAAAGTCTCGCGTTCCGTAGACTAGTCTGGTCAACGATGGGTGATCATGTGGCCGTCCGCGCGCCCGCGGACACGTCCCTGTCGGGCTGGTACGGTATTCTGCCGCCTCCCAAGGCACCTGAGGTGCTGCGCGGCCGTCAAAAAGCAGACTGGCTCATTGTAGGAGCTGGATTTGCTGGATTGGCGGCCGCGCGGCGCCTCACACAACTGGTGCCGAACGAGCGTATCGTTGTTGTCGATGCCCAGCGCGTCGCGTGGAGTGCTGCCGGACGCAACACAGGCTTTATGATCGACCTGCCACACGAGCTTGGCGGCGAGAATTATGGCGGAAACCAGGACCACGACCGCAAGCGCATTCGCATGAACCGCGCCGCGATCGAGTTCTCGGCGGCGGCGGCGGATGAATTCGGACTACAGAGTTTCTTCCTTCGGGCCGGCAAGTTCCATGGGGCTGCAACGGATCACGGCCTTGCCGTGCTGCGCGAATTTGAAAACCATCTGACGGGCCTCGGCGAGCCATTCGAGCGACTCGACGGGCCGCAGTTGAAGAAAATCACGGGAACCGACTTCTTCATCGGTGGCACTTTCACGCCGGGAACGGTGATGGCTCAGCCAGCCGGGTTCATTCGTGGACTCGCCGAAGGCTTATCGAACCGCGTTCGGTTGTTCGAGAACTCGCCGGTTACATCCGTGCAGACCGGCAAATTGCACACCGTCAGGACGGTAGGGGGCGAGATCACCGCGCCGCGCTTGATCTTGACGGTAAACGGCCACCTCGAAAGCTTCGGCTTCTTCAGGAAACGCTTGCTGCATGTCTTTACTTACGCCAGCATGACCAGGCCGCTTTCGAAGAGTGAGCAGGCCACTCTGGGCGGTGAGCCAAATTGGGGATTGATCCCGGCCGATCCGATGGGATCGACCATTCGCCGCATCGGCGACCGCATCGTCGTCCGCAACACCTTCACCTACAACCCGGACATGTCTACGAACGAGAAGCAGATCAACCGGATCGGCGCGGCCCATGATCGATCGTTCCGCGCGCGCTTTCCAATGCTGGGCAAAATGGAGATGGAGTTTCGATGGGGAGGCCACTTGTGTCTCTCCCTCAATTCCGCGCCGGCGTTTGGGGAAGTTGAGGAGAGGGTGTTCGTCGCCGGATGCTGCAATGGTCTGGGAACGGTGCAGGGCACCCTCTTCGGGATGCTGTCTGCCGATCTTGCTGCGGGCAGCAACGAGCCCATGGTAGCAGACGCCCTGAATGAGCCAGCCCCAGTTCGGCTGTATCCAGAACCGCTGATGTCGATTGGCGCCCCACTGAAGCTTTGGGCGATGCAGAGGCGCGCTGGGAGAGAACTCTAGTTCCCTCGTTCTTGCGCCGCTATCTCCCGGATCCAGCTGCGCAGGCTTTCTGCGGCAGGGGAAAGCACGCGATTCTCATTCCAGGTGAGATAGTAGCCGCCTGGTGCTGGGAGCTCGAGATCCGTCACTCTGACTAGTTTCCCTTCATCAATCTGTGCCTTCACAAGGCGGTGCCAGCCAACGGCAACGCCCTGGTCGGCCTGAGCGGCCTGAAGCGCCACAAAGAATTTGCCGAAACGCCGACCGCGAGTCGACCCGTGCGGCACCCCCGCGCGTCGTAAGACCTCGTCCCAGCCAGTCCAGTCCGGATCCACCCAGTCAACATGCAGCAAGGGGAGGTCCGCTAAAGAGTCCGTCGTTGCGTCACGATGCGTGCTTGCAAACCTGGGCCCACATACCGGATAGATGGTTTCGTCGAAAAGGAGCTCGGCATGTTCATTCGACCACGATCCGAACCCGTAGCGGATGCGCAGTTCGACTTCGGCACGGCGATAGTCTCGAGGGTTGTCCGAAATTAGGTGGTCAACAGCAATGTCCTGATATTGCGTCCAGAAATCCGGCATTCGTGGTATCAACCACATCGAGGCGAAGGCATCAGAGCACGCGAGAGTGACGTACTTCGAGCGGTCGCCGCGCTTCACATTTCGGACGATGTCCGCCGCTCGCGAAAAGCCGCTGGCCAACACGCTGTAGAGCTCTTCGCCAGCACTTGTCAGAGCCACCCCGGTTGCAAGCCGGGTAAATAGTGGCACACCTAGCTCGTCCTCGATCGCTTTGATCTGCCGGCTGACGGCGCCAGGCGTAACGTTCAGTTCCGCAGCCGCCAGTTTGAATGACAGGTGCCGCGCAGACGCCTCAAAAACCGCCAATGCAGTCAGGGAGGGCAAGTCGTAATATCGGCGAACCATCTCAATCTCCTACCATTTTGATGATCACGCGGCACGACCGACAAGGCAAGGGGCGCAAAATCCCTTAACTCGGTTTGTAGAGGGAGGTGATTAACTGCATTGCAGGTAGTCGCGACGATGGATGCTCGAAACCCATTCGCGGCCGATATCATAAGGATTGCATGTCATGTCCATTACGACGTGCGACGGCTTACAATCAAGCTCCGATGTTTCCTGGTGAAGGGCTTCGGGTACCTCAGGCGACCGGCTTAAAACTCAATACCTAGATGAGACTTTTTCAGAGCGAACCTCACTGGTCTTCGGCCGCCGTTCAGGCAACATGGTCGTACCTTTGTCTCAGCAAAAAAGGGTGTGGGCGATGACCGATATCAAGAAGACAACTACTGTGATAGCGGCCGATATTGGGCAATCATCTCCGGACAGTTCATTGCGGACGCGGTCCGAGTAGTTGTCACGGGACACCGGCCAGGCTTGTCTTGACCGATCCGGTGCGGTGATTGAAGTGAACGCGAAGCCGGTTTATTGAGAACGCCCCCAGTGACAGGTTTGCAGGGAAGATTGCCATCATAACCGGCGGTGGACGGGGCATTGGCGCTGGGATCGCGCAACGCTTCGTGGAGGAAGGGGCAAATGTCGCAATTGTCAGAGGACATCACCGTCTGACGGGATCCTCGGCGATCGCACCATCTACGTGAAGGCAGACCTGTTAAGTTCTGAGCAGATTAAAGCGGCCGTCGAGACGTTTGTCGAACGGCTCGGGGGCCTTGACATCGTGGTTAACAACGCCGGGATCATGTTCGAGAAAACGATCGAGGAGATGACCGAAGCGGACTGGGACCAGATGATGGACATCAATCTAAAGGCTCCGTTCTTACTGATAAAGGCGGCAATGCCGCACCTTCGGATGCGCGGCAGTGCAAGCATCGTCAATATAGGCTCGATCGAAGGGCTGGCGTCCAATCCGGGGCACACTGCTATTCCGCCTCGAAAGCAGGCATCCATGGCTTCGCAGCAGCGGTCGCAGTCGACCATGGGCACGAAGGCGTCCGGTGCAATGCCATTGCGCCGGGCTGGATCAATTCTGACCTCAGCGAAATATACATCAACAGCATGGTCGACAGCTCTCGTGTTCGTAGCGAGTTGCTCGCCATGCATCCGGTGGGGCGCTTGGGCGAACCGAAAGATGTCGGGAATCTGGCTGTCTGGCTTGCCTCGGAGGAAAGTGCCTTTGTGACCGGTCAGGTCTATGTCGTCGACGGGGGGCGCACCAGAAAAGTGCCTCTTCCTCTTTCGTAAAAGAGCGGGCCCCGGCCGATCGCGGCCTCCGGTCAGTCTGTACGTTCGGTTCTCGCCGATCTGCCTCGTGACGATTGATGGGTTGCGCGCACCATCGGGGCGAGACCGGGCTGCAAACTCGCCGACCTGCAGGCGACGAGTAACTGATCTGATTACCGCGACCGGTGTTCACTGTGCTATCGCTGGGGCCGGCCGGTGCGCTCAAGTACAACTGAGCTGCGATCGTACCCAAGATATGATTGCGACGGCGCTTTACTCAACGCACGAGTGAGACTTTTGCAGTAGGTCAAATGCCCTGGCTCCGGCGATAGTTACTCGCGGTCCGATTTCGGCACTGCGGCACTTTGTTTGGAGGCCGGCATGACTGCTCAACTACAAGTTTCTCGTAGAGGAGGCCGAGAAGCGCGGCGTACCATACGCATGGCACCAAAGATCGACATGCTGCCGACGCTCACGCGCGGCCTGCCGGTGGTAGAGCCGATGGATGCTGAGCAGGTCGAGCGCGTTCACGAGGCTTCACTCGCAATTCTCGAAGAGGTGGGCGTGGTGTTCCGCGACCCGGTCGCGATTGCGGACTGGAAGAAGGTAGGGGCCGACGTCCGTGCGGATGACCGCGTTCATCTCGACCGCGGCTTGGTCATGGAGCTCATCAAGACCATTCCCCCCAAGGTCGAATATTTCGCACGTGACCCTTCCAAGAATGTCGAGCTTGGAGAAAACAAATCGATTTTCGTCCCGATGACAGGCGCGCCGTATATGCGCGACCTGGACGATGTGAGGCGAGGCCCCACGATCGCGGATCTCGGTACCTTCCACAAACTGGCGCATATGATGCCAGCGTTACATTCATCGGCGCACCACATCGTAGAACCAATGGACCTTGTCGTCGCGCATCGACACCTGCACATCACCTATTCGTCGATGAAGCATTCCGACAAGATCTTCATGGGCATGACCACCTCGCCGAAGAATGCCGAGGATGTGCTCGACATGTGCGAGATCCTTTTCGGCGAGGGCTTTCTTGAGACGCATGCGGTGACGACAGGAAACTGCAATGGCAATTCGCCGCTGGTCTGGGACCAGGTTATGCTCGGCGCCATGCGGGCCTTCTGCCGACGCAACCAGCCGGTACTGTGTTCGCCCTTCGTTCTCGGCGGTGCGAACACGCCCGCCTCCACCGCCGCGGCCGTCGCCCAGTTGAACGCCGAGGCGCTTTCCGCGCTCGCTTACACGCAGGTGGTACGCAAGGGCTGCCCCGCAATCTACGGACATTACTTAGCGACGGTGTCGATGCAATCGGGAGCGCCGATGGCGGGAACGCCGGAAATTTCACTCATGAATTTCATGATCGGCCAGATGGCGCGTCGCTACAACGTGCCGTGGCGCACTTCGAACCTGCTCGGCGGTGCTAAGGTGTTCGATGCGCAGGCGGGTTATGAAAGCGCCATGACCATGATGGCCGTGCTGATGTCGGGCGCCAACTACATCTGGCATTCGGCAGGTTGGAACGAGGCCGGCATGCATTGCTCGATCGCCAAGTTCGTCGTCGATGCCGAGGTGTGCGCAATGGGCTACCGCATGACGCAGGGCATACAGTGGGATGACTTCGACGAAGCCCTCGCTGCTGTGCGCGACGTTGGGCCGGGTGGGCACTATTTCGGTCACCCGCACACGCAGGCAAACTTTGAACGGGCCTTCTTCATCCCGAAGCTCTTCGACAACAACTCGGTCGAGCAGTGGTACGCTGACGGCTCGAAGGACATCAAGCAGCGGGCGTTGGAGCATGCTCGGCGACTTCTGGTCGAATATCAGGAGCCCACGCTCGACATTGCGAAAGATGAGGAGCTGCGCGCCTATATCGACCGGCGCTCCCGCGAAATTCCCGCTGTTGATGCACTGAATGAAGACTACTGAGCGACGTCATGCGGATAGACCGGATCAACGTTTACACGGCTAATCTGCCAGTCAAAGCTGGCACGTACCGCATGGCGAGCGTCGACGTAAAGTCGCTGGACAGCACGCTTCTCGAGATAGTTGCCGATGACGGTTTAACCGGCTGGGGTGAAACCTGTCCCGTCGGACCGGTCTATCAGCCGCATCATGCATTGGGCGCCCGCGCAGCGATCGCCGAAATTGCCCCGGGCCTGATCGGTTCGGAAATAGCTTCAATCAGGCTTCTCGCCAAACGCATGGACGAGCGCTTGAATGGACAAGGGTATGCCAAGGCAGCGTTCGACATCGCCTTTTTAGATCTCCTCGGCCAGCGGCTGGGCGTACCGGTTTCAACGCTGTTGGGCGGCGCGCTGACCAATAGCGTCCCGGCCTACTACTCCCTGATAGTTGGCTCACCCGACGAAACGGCCAGGATTGCCGCAGACAAGGTGAAGGCAGGTTATCCACGCCTGCAGGTCAAGATCTCGGGACGAAATGTCGAAGAGGATGTGGCCACCGTTCACAAGGTTTGGGAAGCGGTCGGCTATGAGGCGCGCATCGCAGTGGACGCCAACAGGGGCCTAACTGTAGCTTCCGCAATTCATCTCGATCGGCTCTGCCAGGCGATCCCATTTATTTTTGAACAGCCTTGCAACACGATGGATGAGGTCGCCACGCTGAGGGGCAGGGTGACGCATCCGGTGTATCTGGACGAGAACACCGAAGATCAGAATGCTGTGCTCAGGGCGATCTCCCTCGGCATCGCGGATGGCTTCGGCTTGAAGGTCACCCGTCTTGGCGGCCTCACCAAAATGACGGCCGTGCGCGACCTTTGCGCCATTCGTTCGCTCCCGCACAGCTGTGATGACGCATGGGGTGGCGACATAATCGCGGCGGCTTGCGTGCATATAGCTTCCACTGTGGAGCCGCGCCGTTTTGAGGGCGCGTGGATCGCGCAGGAATATATCGAAGGACATTTCGACGCGAAGAACCCGGTCATCATCACGCAGGGACATATCGCCGTCCCGCAACTGCCGGGTCTCGGCGTGAAGCCCGAACTCGGCATGTTCGGCAAGCCGATAGCCCCATACGCATGAATGCGCCCGCCAATATCAGCGCCGTGAAGTCGTTGGCGACGCCGGAAATTTCGGCGGCGGCCGACAGACCATTTGATCTGGTGGTTCTGGTGCTGCCAGGGTTTTCGCATCTGGCGCTTTACGCCTACATTGAACCCTTCCGCATTGCCAATACAGTATCACGGCTGCCGCTGTTTCGCTGGCGGATCGCGGGGTTGGACGCGCGGCCAGTCCAGGGCGCCAATGGCCTCGCGATTTCTATTGATGTCACCATAGATGAGCTGACCTCCAACCCGGAGAATCGGAGAGTCGGCCAACTCGCCATCGTTGCAGGCGAGCCTGTAGAACGGCAACTCACGCCGCAACTTAACGGATTTCTTCGGGTGATGGCCCGCCGTGGGGTTCCCATGTCAGCCGTCGGAACAGCGACATGGCTGCTTGCGCAGACCGGCCTTCTGGCGGGCACACGCTGCACGATCCACTGGTCGCGGCTAGCTGCTTTTTCGGAAGTGTTTAACCAGGCGTGTATCCGCGACTCTCTCTTCGTAAAACATGGTCAGTTCTCGACCTGCGCCGGTGAACTGGCAGCCTTCGATCTGGCAGTGGATCTGATCGCTAGCCAGGCGGGTGGATTTACCGCGCAGGAGGTTTGCCGTCACGCAACGGTCGAAGGTCAGCGCTCAGGATCGAACCGCCAGACGGGGCCATCAGGTCTAGCATTCGCGGGGGTGAGCGACAAACTTCTGATGGCGATGCGGATAATGGAAGAAAATGTGGAGTTCCCGCTGGCAATGGACGAGGTCGCGCAAAGGGCCGGAGTATCGCGGCGCCAATTGGAACGCTTGTTCGCTTCCCATATCGGACTTCCGCCGGTGCGTCACTATCTCCGGATTCGCACAGACCATGCGAAGCGCCTGATCGAAGGCACGCGGATGCCCATCATCGACGTTGCCATGGCCTGCGGGTTCATGTCGGCTTCGCACTTCGCGAAGTGTTTCAGAGCCTTCAATGGGATGTCGCCGCAGAAGTGCCGGGGGACAGTGCCGGCTTGGGTTGGGCCCGGCTTAAGATGATAGTTATTTCAATTTTAGCGCAGAACAGCGGCCCCTTGTCTATGACAATGTAACGATGCGTTCTGGATCATTAGCGTCATCTATCCGATGTCCTCTTCTTCGTCCCGACGGACGTTCACGTGGCAATCACCGGATTGACGACGATTTCGATGCCGATGACCAGTGGTGGCGCAGGATGACTTCTCGCGATTGTATTTCATTTCATCCAAGAAAGACTTTGCTTGCATTATTGTGTTGGCGGATACAACAGCATCTCAGACAAAGCCCGGCCACGTTTGTGCGGGCCGGCTTGCGATGGAGTCTACAAACCGGGTGGCGCGCAGCAGACAGACGGAGGGATTGAGTCAGGATAATGACGAGGGACCTGCCAGCTATCTTCGAGACATTCCTGAAACAGCTGTCGGAGAGTGTCGATCAGACAGATTTCCGCGAAGCAATGGCCAGCGTGGCCTTGAGACTTGATCTACTCACGTTTGCTTATCTGTCCTTGCCACTGCAACCTTCCGGCGAGGCCAGGCTGATCTCGAATTATCCGCCTTCCTGGACCGCGTACTATCTGCGAAACCGGTATCATAAACTCGATCCAATCGTCTTGCGTGCGCGGTGTGGCGGATGTCCTTTTATATGGGAGCCGGATCTTCGTGGCGTTGGGATATCGCAGGTTCAGCAAAGGCTGTTTGCTGAAGCGGCAGAGTTTGGCATCTGTTGCGGATTGACGATTCCGATTGTCGATCGCAGGGGCGGCGTTGCAGCAATGACCTTTGCTGCGGATGAGCCCAATTCTGCGTTCATGCGCGCTGCCGAGAAGCATGAGCAGGCGCTCCAGCTCATGGCGACGTACTTTCACATACATGTTCGCCGTAAACTCTCGGGCAATCGAATGGTCGACGGCGTTTTGCTGACACCCCGCGAACATGAGTGCCTGCAATGGGCAGCGCGCGGCAAGTCTGCCTCAGACATGGGCTGCATCTTGGGCGTCAAGCCGCGCACCGCCGCTTTCCATCTGGATAACGCCAAGAAGAAGCTCGGCGTGCGCACCCAAAACCAGGCCATAGCGCTGCTGGCCTCCTCACAGTCTTCAATTCTTTAAGAACTGAATTTCGTCATTTGGTTCCGCCTGTGCCTGTACACCGGCTGTCTCGGCTAGCGCATTCTCCAGTGGCCGTGTGTGGTACCGAGGTTTCAAGGGCCAGGCTCGACTGGGACCTGTCGGACGAAAGGGTGGATATGAAATTAGATTGATTCCTTTGACGCTCAGAAGCCGCAACTTTTTTGTTTAGACTGTAAGCGCGTAGGCATCCCCACGTAGCGTGCAGGCGGTTGATCGCTCATTTTCAGCATGAATCATGCGGAGAATCCTGTGAGCGACAGTATGAGCCATCATCGAACATTCGAGATTTTGACGGCGGAGCCTGTGCCGTCCCGACGCAAGCCGCGCCATCGGTCGGACGAAGAGAAGGCACGGCTTGTCGCCGAAGCGTTCTCGCCAGGGGGCAGTGTGTCGGCGGTTGCGCGTTCCGAGGGGCTGGATCCCTCGCAGCTCTATGCGTGGCGCCGCAAGGCGCTTTCGGGCATGGTTGCGCCACTGACGGAGGCAGCGAGCAAGCCGGCGAAGTTCACGCGCTTTGAAGCGGTGGGCAGCGACACGGTGGAAATCGTCATTGGCGATGCAGTGGTGCGCGCCGGCGGCGATGTTGATCCCGATCGCCTGGCGAGGATCATCCGCGCGGTTCGCAAGGCATGATCGCTTCCGGTGTGGTTGTTTACGTGTCGTGCCAGCCGGTCGACTTCCGCAAGGGCGCGGCATCTTTGATGGCGCTGGTCAGGGACGGCGGCCTGGACCCGTTCTCGGGGGCGCTTCACGTATTCCGTTCGAAGCGTGCGGACCGGGTTCGCATCGTGTGGTGGGACGGCAGCGGGGTTTGCCTTTATTCGAAAACGTTGGAAGAGCACAGCTTCTGCTGGTCTGCGATATCGGCCGCGCGCATGCGTCTCGACCACGCCCAGTTGATGGCGCTTCTGGCCGGGCTAGACTGGAAAAAGATCCGTCCGGCCAGGGTCAGGCGGCCGTTATCGACGGGCTGAAACCGGCTGCGGCAAGATGAATCATGGGGCTGTAACGGTTGGGAAAGCGGCTGTTTTTGTGCTCTGCTGCTTGCCATGGTTCTACCGGATCTTGCCCTTCCCGACGACGTTGATGCGCTGAAGGCGATGATCCTTTCCATGGCTCGCGAGCAGGCTGCGAGCGAGGCCCGGATCGCAGTCGCCGAAGCTCGGATCGCAGCATCTGAGACGGAGGTCACCCGGCTGAAAGCCGTCGAGAAAAGCGCCAACGAGCGTATTGCCAACCTCACGTCGATCCTGAAAGTTTTGCAGCGCACGCAACATGGCACGCGTTCCGAGCGGCTACGCCTGGCCATCGACGACGAGCAGGCCTCCTTTGTCTTCGAGGAGGTCGAGACCGGCCTTTCGGCGATCCGGAGCGAACTTGCTCACGCGGCCGGGGAAAAGCCGAAGCGTGCCCCGCGCCCGCGCAAGGGTTTTGCCGCCCACCTCGAACGCATCGAGGAAGTTATCGAGCCGGAAATCCCGGCCGACTGCGAGGGGTTGGAAAAGGTTATGATCGGCGAGGATCGATCCGAGCGGCTGGACGTCGT
This sequence comes from Mesorhizobium cantuariense, assembly GCF_042647205.1. Lineage (NCBI taxonomy): Bacteria > Pseudomonadati > Pseudomonadota > Alphaproteobacteria > Hyphomicrobiales > Phyllobacteriaceae > Mesorhizobium > Mesorhizobium cantuariense. The sequence goes on from NZ_JBHRVD010000001.1 coordinate 550,101, forward strand.
GCCGCCGAAGTTCCGAGTCATCGTGACGCGCCGTCCCAAATACGCTTTCCGGGGCCGTGACGGCGTGGTCCAGGCTCTGGCGCCGGCGCACATCGTTGAAAGCGGCCTGCCGACGGAGCGGTTGCTCGCCTATATCGCTGTCTCGAAATACGCCGATGGCCTCCCGCTTTACCGGCAGGAGGCGATCTATCTGCGCGACGGTGTCGAGATCAGCCGGTCGCTGATGGCGCAGTGGATGGGACATCTGGGCTTTGAATTGCAGATGCTCGCCGATTATATCCTGGAGCGTGTGAAGGAGGGCGAAAGGGTCTTCGCCGACGAGACGACCTTGCCCACCCTTGCCCCTGGGTCCGGGAAAACCACGAAAGCCTGGTTGTGGGCCTACGCGCGTGATGATCGACCGTTCGGCGGGACCAGCCCACCGATGGTTGCTTATCGCTTTGAAGATAGCAGGGGCGCCGATTGCGTGGCGCGTCACCTCGCTGGATTCGGGGGCATCCTGCAAGTGGATGGCTACTCGGCCTATACTAACCTGGTCAAGGCACGGGCCAAAGCCGGCGGCAATGAAACAATCCGGCTCGCAGGGTGCTGGGCGCATCTGCGGCGCAAGTTTTACGATCTGCACATCAGCGGGATCTCACCGGCCGCGACGGCAACGATCACCGCCATGACCGAATTGTGGAAGGTCGAGGACGAGGTTCGCGGCAAGGATGCTGGGAGCCGCGCCGCGCTGCGTCAGGAAAAGTCCGCGGCCATTGTCGCGAGCCTCTTCGACCTGTGGGAAAAAGAACTGCACAAGGTCTCCGGAAAATCCAAGACTGCCGAGGCGATCCGCTACGCGCTCACCCGGCGGGAGGCGCTGGAACGCTTTCTGATGGACGGTCGTATCGAGATCGACTCCAATATCGTCGAGCGTGCAATCAGGCCCCAGACAATTACGAGAAAAAATAGTCTCTTCGCTGGAAGCGAGGGCGGTGGACGCACCTGGGCCACCGTCGCGACACTTCTGCAAACCTGTAAAATGAATGGCGTCGACCCACTCGCCTGGCTCTCCCAGACCTTGACCCGCATCGCTCAGCGCTGGCCCGCAGCCAAAATCGAAATGCTCATGCCCTGGAACTTCAAACCAGACGCCGTCAGCTAACCGCTTACCATTGGGCTCGAGGCCGGGCCATTGTCGCAATGGCTGCATGCCGGGCTTGTGGCCGCCGGACGCGATGCGGTTTTGCTCGAGACGCGGCACGTGAAGGCGGCGCTCTCGGCTATGACGGTGAAGACCGACCGGAAAGATGCACGCGGGATCGCCCAACTGCTGAGGATGGGATGGTACCGTCCGGTTCATGCCAAATCGGTGACTTGCAAGGATAGCCGAGCCCTTCTTGTTGGACGCAAGCTTCTGCAAGGCAAGCTTCTCGACGTCGAACTTAGCATCCGCGGGATCTTGCGCGGCTATGGGCTGAAGGTCGGAGAGGTCAGTCGTGGAAAGTTTGAGACGCGCATCCGGGAGCTGACAGCAGGCCACGTCACTTTGGAGACGGTGATTGGTGCGATGCTGGCGGCGCGGATGGCGTTGTGGTGCGAGTTCAGCAAGCTCCATCGCGAGATGCTGAAGATCGCGCGCGCTGATAAGGTCTGCCACAGATTGATGAGCACACCTGGCGTTGGGGCCTTGGTCGCCCTGACCTATCGCTCGGCGGTGGACGACCCGATGCGGTTTGGAAAATCCAGTACGGTCGGAGCCTACTTCGGGCTTACGCCCAAAAAATATCAATCCGGTGAGACCGATCGGGACGGTGGTGTCAGCAAGGTCGGCGACGCCATGGTGCGAACTGCGCTCTTTGAAGCTGCGCACGTCATGCTGACGCGGGCGATCCGCTTCTCGAGCCTGAAGCACTGGGCGCTCGACGTGGCGAAACGTCGGGGCATGAAGCGCGCCAAGGTGGCCCTTGCCCGCAAGTTGGGCGTCGTGCTCCATCGCATGTGGGTGGATGCGACCGACTTCCGCTGGAGCAAGGCCGCAGCGATGGCATAGGAGATAGAGCGTTCGGAGCGAGCCGAAACGGCAGCGCTCTCCTGAGGTCCCGTCGCCGGGACGAGGGCTTGGCAAGGTCGTGTGTAGTGCTGTGAATGCTTCGGCAAACCACGCTTCCTAGATTGACCTGTCAGCTCTGGATCTGATGGCATAGTGTGGCGGCCTTCGCGCTGACCACGGACAGAAGCATGATCCTGGCGACGAGATATCGTTCAGAGGGGACTTGACGAACGAAGGCCCATTACAGAAGCACTACTTTGGCAGTTATTTAGCTTCGGGCGCGTTTTGGAATTCCCAAGAGAGAGTTTGCGTGATTCATGAGAGGTCGGCTCATGGAGGGCCGATCAATGGACGTGGATTGGCAAACCGATCTCGAGCAATGGCTTCGGCCGTTTTTGGCGGGTCTTTCGCATCCAGCTCGGCGCCGGATGTGTCCGCTGTACATTGCTGGTCTGATCGGGCCGGGCGACCGTAAGAGCGTACAACCGATGGCCGCGCGCACTGGCGAGGTCGGCTACGATCAGCTTCATCATTTCGTCGCGGCAGGGGTTTGGGACAGCGCTCCGCTCGAGGCCGCCCTGCTGAAGGAGGCAGATCGCCTGGTCGGCGATGAGGCGGGTTTTCTCGTCATCGACGACACAGCGTTACCGAAGAAGGGACAACATTCGGTTGGTGTCGCGCCTCAATACGCTTCGTCGCTTGGCAAGACGTCCAATTGCCAGTCACTGGTGTCGGTGACCCTGGCCTCGCGCGAAGTGCCGATGATGGTGGGCCTTCGGCTCTTCCTGCCCGACACCTGGACGAATGATCCCGAGCGGATGATGCGGGCGCGCGTCCCGAAGGATCGACAGGTCGCTCTGACAAAGCCGGAGATCGCCATCGAAGAGATCGATCGTGTCATCGCCTCCGGCGCGCGTTTCGGCTGTGTGCTTGCCGACGCGGGCTACGGGTCGAGCAGCTCTTTTCGTCAGGCTTTGAGTGAGCGCGGTCTGCTGTGGGCGGTAGGACTATCGCGGCGCCAAAACGTCTATCCGGCCGATGTTGATCTGATCTTCCCGGTCGCGACCACCGGCAGGCGCCGCCAATATCACATCCCGGACCAGCCGCCGGTCTCTGCCGAGGTGATGCTGTCTGGTGAGAGATGGCACAAGATAAGCTGGCGGCGCGGCACTAAAGGTCGGCTGACATGTTTGTTTGCGGCTCGCCGTGTCCGCGTTGCGGATGGTCATAAGCACCGCATGCTCGACAATCGCGTGCAGTGCATGCCAGGCGACGAGGTCTGGCTCGTCGGCGAACGCCGGTCGACTGGCGAGCAAAAATACTATGTGTCGAACTTACCGGCCGATGCGAGCCTCAAGATGCTCGCCGCCACGATCAAGGCCAGGTGGGTCTGTGAGCAGGCACATCAGCAATTGAAGGAGGAACTCGGCCTCGACCACTTCGAAGGCCGATCATGGACTGGATTACATCGACACGCCTTGATGACCATGATCGCCTACGCCTTTCTCCAAGCCCGCCGCCTCAAAGCAGCGGGACGGAAAAAAAAGAGTCGGCGGACCACCGCCACAACCGAGCATGCCAGCTGTTAGACAAGCCCATTCTCGACCTCTTCACGCGGTCGCCACCCCGCAGATGTCCTCACTGTCAGAAGCTGCTCGCACACGCCCTCAAACCTAAACTGCCAAAGTAGTGCTTCTGTAATGGGCCTTCGTTCGTCAAGTCCCCTCTGAACGATATCTCGTCGCCAGGATCATGCTTCTGTCCGTGGTCAGCGCGAAGGCCGCCACACTATGCCATCAGATCCAGAGCTGACAGGTCAATCTAGGAAGCGTGGTTTGCCGAAGCATTCACAGCACTACACACGACCTTGCCAAGCCCTCGTCCCGGCGACGGGACCTCAGGAGAGCGGTGCCGTTTCGGCTCGCTCCGAACGCTCTATCTCCTATGCCATCGCTGCGGCCTTGCTCCAGCGGAAGTCGGTCGCATCCACCCACATGCGATGGAGCACGACGCCCAACTTGCGGGCAAGGGCCACCTTGGCGCGCTTCATGCCCCGACGTTTCGCCACGTCGAGCGCCCAGTGCTTCAGGCTCGAGAAGCGGATCGCCCGCGTCAGCATGACGTGCGCAGCTTCAAAGAGCGCAGTTCGCACCATGGCGTCGCCGACCTTGCTGACACCACCGTCCCGATCGGTCTCACCGGATTGATATTTTTTGGGCGTAAGCCCGAAGTAGGCTCCGACCGTACTGGATTTTCCAAACCGCATCGGGTCGTCCACCGCCGAGCGATAGGTCAGGGCGACCAAGGCCCCAACGCCAGGTGTGCTCATCAATCTGTGGCAGACCTTATCAGCGCGCGCGATCTTCAGCATCTCGCGATGGAGCTTGCTGAACTCGCACCACAACGCCATCCGCGCCGCCAGCATCGCACCAATCACCGTCTCCAAAGTGACGTGGCCTGCTGTCAGCTCCCGGATGCGCGTCTCAAACTTTCCACGACTGACCTCTCCGACCTTCAGCCCATAGCCGCGCAAGATCCCGCGGATGCTAAGTTCGACGTCGAGAAGCTTGCCTTGCAGAAGCTTGCGTCCAACAAGAAGGGCTCGGCTATCCTTGCAAGTCACCGATTTGGCATGAACCGGACGGTACCATCCCATCCTCAGCAGTTGGGCGATCCCGCGTGCATCTTTCCGGTCGGTCTTCACCGTCATAGCCGAGAGCGCCGCCTTCACGTGCCGCGTCTCGAGCAAAACCGCATCGCGTCCGGCGGCCACAAGCCCGGCATGCAGCCATTGCGACAATGGCCCGGCCTCGAGCCCAATGCGACTAACAGACAATTCCAGTTCGTCGAAATAGCGGACCAGCGCCTCCGGCTCGCTGGCGATCTTGACCTCGCGCATGATCGTTCCGGTCGCGTCAACAATGCACACGCTGCTCTCTTCCAGAGAGACATCGATTCCCGCATAATGTTCCATGGCTGTTCCTCTCATGATGTTTGGAGCCGATCGCTCGGACTCCGTTTCAACACCATCATTCTGAGGGACAGCCACCCAACCTGGCTATGCTCGCGAAGGCCGGCCCATTACGGCATCTAGGACGTCCAGCTTGTCGTGTCGAGCGTTGGCGTTTTGTTGTCCGTCCACCTCCATGTCGACGTAGTCTGGCCCCCCTGGGCAGCTCGGCAGTCTCAGTGCGGACGGACGCCGGCCAAAGACCCTGTTTCAGCCGGAAGCGCGTGGCCGACATCTGCGGACGTCCCCCAGGTTCTCGACGGGCTCGCCTGGGGAGGCTTCGCGCCGGGAAAATTGCCGTAGCAGCGAACTGCGGGTCCAGGTCGACTGAAAATGCCCGTCATCATCTGCATGGCTGCATCAGTCTACCCCGCCACTGGCCAGGCGCTTGTGAATGGCGGGCGCCGGGAGTTCGTTTTGAAAATCGAGCACCGCGCAATTCGTCAGCTGCCGAACAGTTCCTTGTAGCCGGTGGTCACAACCCAGTTCACACGGTCGAGATGACTGCGGAGAGCCTTTCGGGCGCGCTCCGGTTCCTTTGCCGGATCAATGCCGAGGATCAGATGCGCCATTTCCTCTTCGCTGGCGTCGTCAGCGGATGCGTCCAGGAGCTGCATATAGATAGTGAAATGCTCTTTGTCGTAAGCCGTGAGGCTTTCCGACCAGGGGGCTTCATCGGCGATCGGGGTGTTCGATTTAGGCTGTAACATCGCTCGATTCTACCTCCGGAAAAATGGCCTCCGCGAAGCCCCTCGCCAGCGGATTCAGGTGCTGAAATGTGAATTACATATTATAGTTGATAAACTCAAACCGCTCAATCCGCTCGCTTTCCTGCATGGATATGCGCAGGTTGGTCGGACGGAATGTGCAGAAAATCAGGCAACGGCAGCACCTGACGCAGGAGCAGCTTGCCGACATTTCCGGGTTCAGCCAGCAGTACATCAGCGGTTTGGAGAAAGGCCGAAGAAATCCAACAATCATCACGATCTATGAGCTTGCATTGGCCCTCGGCGTTAGCCACACGGATCTGGTTCGGCCCGACAAACAGGCCTGACACACCGACTGCGAAAGTGATGTAATGCTATCCGTGTGCGCTGAGGACGAGCGCCGGAAGCTCGTGAACGCAGTCCGATCTTTCGGAAGACTTCAGGTGATCTCGGCCGTTGGCTTCGCCCCTGCGAGAGGTTGAGGGCGCTTGCGCGAACGGATCACGGGGGAGAGCGATGGGGCTGGTCCGGCGCTTCGTATCCACGATCTTTTTCAGCAAAGTCCTATTCTATCTGACCGCCAACCAACTCGTTCAGTAGACGGGCCTCCCTGCCCCCACTGGCCCTGGGTGAAAGACCTTCGCCGACTGCGGCTACGATCGGCTCAAGCTCATGGAAGGCTGCCTACCTCGATATCGTGGTCGAGATAATCGGCCGATCCCACGACCAGAAGGGCTTCGGAGTCTTACCCCGCCGCAGGCGCATCGGGGCACACGTCCGCCAGATTGCCGGCTGGAATTCGAGGCCCTCGGAATCCACGAGCGCAAGTTCGTCAACGACGCCCGTTTTCCTGCAGGCGCGACAAGCGGGCGCAAGGGAAACATTCGGGACTTCAACTTTCTTTCCCACCTCTTTCCGAGAGGGCGAATTGTCCGGTACCGAACACCAGAAGCGTCCTGATCCCTATGATTTCGGTGCCCACAGAGCCATCCGCGATGCTTCATGCCTAGTCTTACTGAGTCACGAAAGCGCGCGGAGGGGGATTCGTAGGCGACCTGGTTGTGATAGGTTGGCGATTCACAGCGATGGATGGGCGCCATGGTCAGCGAGGACGGTTGCGAAGCAGCCGCGTTTGATGGGTATTTGGAAGCACTGGTCGAGGTCATAGGCCATGCCGATCGGGCAGAGCCGCTGCGGGATTATTGTACGGGTTTGATGATGCCGGTGGCGCGCAAAAGCGTGGAGCCCCTGGCCGCCGTTACGGCGCCATCACGTGTTTCGGCCAAGCATCAATCGCTTTTGCATTTCGTGGGACAAGCGCCTTGGTCGGATGACGCACTGCTGGCGCGCGTTCGTGATTGGGCCTTGCCGCGCATGATCGAGCGTGGCGGTGCGATCACCGCCTGGATTGTCGACGACACTGGCTTTCCAAAGAAGGGGAAGCATTCCGTCGGTGTCGCACGCCAATATTGCGGCCAGCTCGGCAAGCAGGACAATTGCCAGGTTGCCGTCAGTCTTTCGATTGCGAATGAGGGGGCCAGCTTACCGGTTGCCTGGCAGCTTTATCTACCTGAGATCTGGGCAAATGATCCAGAGCGCCGGAAGAAGGCGAAGATCCCGGACGAGATCCTATTTCAAACCAAGCCACAGATCGCGCTTGAACAAGTACGTGCGGCGCTAGAGACGCAGATGCCGGCGGGCGTGATCCTTGCCGACGCCGGTTACGGCGCAGACGGCGGGTTCCGCCGAGGATTGACCGAGCTGGGCCTCAGCTATGTCGTGGGTGTCCAGCCGACGCTCAGTGTTTGGCGCCCAGGCGAAGGACCGCTACCGCCCAAGACCTGGAGCGGAAAGGGTCGGCCGCCGTCGCTGATGCAACGAAGCGCGGATCATCAACCTCTTTCAGCCAAGGCGCTTGCGGAAAGTCTGCCGATAGACGCGTGGCAGACCGTCATATGGCGGGAGGGCAGCAATACCGATCTTGCGTCGCGCTTTACCGCTGTTCGTCTTCGTGTCGCGTCCAGAGACTATAATCTCGGACATCCGCACGCCGAAGAATGGTTGCTTGTCGAATGGCCCGAAGGTGACAAAGAGCCGCTCAAATACTGGCTTTCGACCCTGCCGGAAACGACCGCGCTGCGTGATCTTGTTGCCACGACCAAGCTAAGGTGGCGGATTGAACGGGATTATCGCGAGCTCAAGCAGGAACTGGGCCTTGGCCACTACGAGGGTCGAGGTTGGCGCGGATTCCATCATCACGCCAGTCTTTGCATCGCGGCTTACGGGTTTCTCCTCTCCGAACGGGAGACGATTCCCCCCTCAGCAATCGCCCGTTCCAAAAGCAGCGAAAAACCTCCTATTCCCCGCGGTTCACGATCCAGCGAGCCCGCCCATTCGCCCCGAACGGCACACCTCAAATTCGATCGCGACGCTGCATAGAAAACTGACCGTCGCACTTGCCCGCAGATTGATGCGATGTCCCTGCTGCGCTCAGTCGAAGCCGAAATATCCAAATTTATGACGCAGTAAGACTAGCGGCCCCGCCGAATTCGCCTCAGGACATCACAGGAAAATGGACATACCGCAGCTTCCACAACAACAAGAATCTCGTAACCGACAATGGCCAGACGGCTCTTGGCCTCTTTTTCGCGGAGGCTACTTTTACGTTTGACGTTGCCGCTGACAACATACTCACGGGAACAATCGACTGGAGCGGCGGTGGCCTGGATCTCCATGGAAGCGTCCAACCAGCTGCATCCGGCGCGCCCCTGACGGTTCAAATCGTCGGAATGGGGCGGGTCGGCACAGGCACCCAAGATTGGGAATATGATTACTTGGGATATTTGGCTCATACTTGGCCGCAAGGGGTGGGACAGGTTCCCGCTCTGGTCGGGAGCGTCATAAGAGCCAAGCCGCACAATGGTGCGCCTGCGGGCTATGTAGCGTCTTTCATAGCAGTCCAACAGTGACGACCAATCGACATGAATTCATTACATCCACAGCAATCGAGGGAAGGGGGTCACAAATGCTCACTCGTCGCAGTTTCCTGGCGGCCACGGCAGTTGGTGTAGCGGCGCCGGCAATTCTCCGCTATCGACCAGCATGGTCATCAGCGTCTCGCGTTCGCCGCAATGCCTCTATCATGGCGCCTACCGATCCCTTCTTTTCTGATTATGCGCAAGCCATCGAGGCGATGCACCAATTGCCCGTGAGCGACCAACGCAACTGGCGAAATCAGGCGTTGATCCACATACGCCACTGCACCCATGGCGTTACTGATTTTACGCACTGGCATCGATGGTATCTTTCGTTCTTTGAGCAGATTTGTGCAAAGCTGATTGGCAAGCCGGATTTTGCGCTGGCGTATTGGGATTGGGAGGACAGCAATAGCAAGGTACCAGATACCTTCTTCGACATTTTGCAACTCAATGTCGTCCAATGGAGCGATCAATCGAACGAGCAATCCGACAATTGGGGACCAGGTAAAGTAACCACTGTCGGCGCACGCGGGATTTCCAGGGGGCAGACCATGACGTCGATCCCGCAGTTTGCCAATTCGTTCCGGAAATCCACTTTGGACGGTATTCGCGGTCAGCCCGACTTCGAGATATTCACCGGCCTACTCGAGGGGCAACCGCACAACAACACTCATGTGGCTGTGGGATCTCTCCACGGTGCAAAGGGTCACATGGGCAGCGGAATGTCTTCCCTTGACCCCATATTCTGGCTCCACCATTGCAATATCGATCGCATCTGGGCCGAATGGCAGGTTGTTGGAAATACTTCTGGGGATCCGAACAACACGTATCCCGACAGCTTTTATGACGCAGATGGCAAGCCAGTCAGCGATCCGACATCGAAGGGCGCGCTGTCGCTTGGATCGTTTGACTACATTTATGATACGATCGAGCCGGCGGTGATCGAACAAATTTCAGCGAAGCTCGATCTACAGAAGTTCGACACGGGCGGAGGCGCGTTGCTCTCGAAGCTCAATCTGACCATTGCCACGTCCATAGGGTCGGGTGCCTCTCCAGGTCCCGCGCTGCCAAACATCGAAAGAGCAGTCGATGTGAAAGTAAATGATTTGGTCAAAGTTCTATCAGACGTGCGAGTCTTCTACGCACCCGAAACGTCCCTTAAAGCAATCGAGCCGAGCCGCATCATTGCACGCATAGAAGGCGTTGAGGTTCCTCAAAACACCGATATGACCGTAGGGGTGTTCGTGAATTGTCCCTATCTCTCACCTGAAACGCCAACTGACGACAAGCTTTGCGCAGGTGTGTTCAGCTTTTTCGGGCCCGGCGGAGCGCACGCGCATCACGGCGGCGGAAGAAATTTCTACATCGACTTGACTGATGCCTTGCGGGGTGTCGCATCGCAAGGCCGTCTGGCAGACAACGGCTTCAAAGTCCAATTGATGGCTGTTCCTATCGCTGAGGGTGTTCCCGCGGACGTCCGTATCCCCTTCAAGGGTGTTACGATCCTATCGGCCTGATTTCAGCCCAAATTATGGGGCGTAAAGGGCTATGGAGCTGCGGTCGAAATGCCAAGATGCCTTGAGTTCTCGGATCAATGGTCGAGCCATTGGAATGATGGCGTTGATATGGTCTGCAGCGGTCCTTGTGGGTGCTCCGACAAACTTGGCCGCTTGCCAGCAGGTCTCCGAGTCAACTGTGGATGGCGTTGAGTTCTTGGGACCGAACATCGCAACCGATCGGCGTGCAGTTGTAGTTCCTTTGAGGGGGGTTGAGGCAAAAGTCCTGACGTCGGGGGTAATCACGATAAAGGTCAGCTTCCGGCCACTTAGGGTCGATCCAGAAGAGCACTTGCTGCTCCAGGTGCAACTAACAGACAAGCCGGTTTCTGATGTTCGCATTACAACGGATGCGGTCTCGCCGGATGCATCTGGGTCGGCCTTCTATAAACCACTGATCGTGGGCGAAACGAAGGAAGTGTTTCTCTCCTTGCCAGCTTGGCGATTTGCAAATCTGCCCACGGCTGCGATTGTTGCGATGACCTTATCAGACAACAAATCCGCCCCAATCAATTCGGCGATCGAAATTCTGTCCGTGGACGTTCTGACCTGAACGCACGGCGCCGTAATGGTATCAAAAACATCAACCAAGATGCCCTGAGTCAACTGTCCGATCGGACAGGTGACGTATTGTAGACGCGCTGCAACTATCCCGCATGGCGATCACGGAGTTTGTGCATGGTTGCCACTGATATCGTTAATGCCCAAGAACCCCACAGTATCGACGGATCGGTGCTCCGAAGAGCATGTTAGCAGCAATCAGCGCGGTCAACCATTGTATCGAGAGGACGAGATGAAAAAAGCCCTATTTGCTTTGTGCACTGCAGTGTCAGTGAGCCTCACGTTCGCTGCCGAGGCTCAGCAGGTGACTGCCTCTGGATGCGCAGAAGCCGGCGTTGAAAATGGATGCATTGTGATGAAGGACGGCGAAAAGCTCTATAACATCACACATGCCACCCCAAAACCAACAGTGGGCACCTATGGCACCGTAACGGGTAGCGTTACTGGCGATGCAGATACATGCCAACAGGGAACTCTGCTCAAACCGGCGGAATGGAAGCCCGACGCGAGCAAGGTGTGTGGGAACACGCAGTAGTTGTGCCGACGCTCATGCGCCGGAAAGGGCGCTTATGAGATGCCTTGCGAGGGATTGAGAGGGTTCGTTGATTGGTGAACACCAAACATCGTCTCTTCTGCAGTCAACTGTCCGATCGGACAGGTGACCTATTTTAGAGCAACTGCAACTATCTGCCTGAAAAATTGATTGGAGGACCGCGCGATGATCACGGCTCATGTCGTCAATGCGCAGAACAAACATCTCTATGAGAAAGAGTTCGACGAGTTTTTGCGCAGGCGACACGACTTCTTCGTTCATCAAAAACGCTGGCGTCCTCCAAGCCCGGACGGTCGAGAACGAGACCAATTCGATACCGACGCAGCGACCTATCTGCTTGGTCTCGAAGACGGTCGCGTGGTGACATCGGCTCGATTGATCCCAACGAGCGAGCCGCACATGGTTTCGGAGGTTTTTCCTCACATGTGCGAGAGGTCCGGTGTACCTCGACGGCCGGATTGGGCGGAATGGACACGGACTTTCGTCGTTGCTGACAAACGCTCGACGGGGCTGCGCGGCACGTTAACGCAGCTATGTTGCGCGGTGATGGAATACGCGCTTGACGAGGGCTTGAGTGCCGTCGGCGGTATCCAGGAGACTTACTTCATGCCTCATCATGGCGCCCTGAAATGGCGGGCAGAGCCCATGGGTATGGCGAGGGAGGAGAATGGCGAGTGGTACATCGTCGCGTACATCGATGTGAACGAGGCTGCACTCGCGAGCGCCCGGAAGATCCTCGGAATTGACCGCACGCTGATCGTTCGACGCGGCATCCAGATGCCTTTCATAAGTGATACAGCGGTGGCGAAACACAAGCGGCCGCAAATGTGCGAATGAACACGAGTGGATGGAGAAGAAGGTATGTCGCGTGTCTATTCCGTCGATGATGTGCACGTTGAGGGCCTCATGGTGATCCCCGAGAACCCGCCGGCCATTTCGGTATCGGCGAGGGGATGGGTGCCTACAAGTGGATGGTCGCATCCCGATCTTGCGCCATGGATGTACATAGTCCCTCCGAAAGACGGTATTCTCGATCTCGATTTTGTGGCCACCCCGCCCACCGGCCTCGTGCTCCAAGTATTTACGAGGATCAGCGTGACCAAGGCGTTTCCTGTTCCCGGTTGGGTAGTTGGCGTGCGGGTTCATAGCTCTACGAACGCAGTTGAGGATAAGATCCACGGCGCCGCTGCGCCGAGTCCGGCGGCGATCAGCGGCGAAGGTATGCCGCTTCCTTGGCCATTCCCTTGGTGGGCGCCAAAGAGCGACCGTCGATAAGGAAGCCGGCCACACTCGGTCACGGACGATCCTCGGAAGCGACCTAATGTCTGAGTTCGTGAGGTATGATGGGGCAACCTATGACCACGCGCTTTCTGACCCCCCTCGTTCTTTGCGGGGCAGTCAGCCTGGCAACGGCAGTGAGGATCGCTGAAGCGGCGGATGCGAATCCTTTGATGCAGCCAGAAAGTTGTTCGGCAACCACCGCTCAAGGGTAAGGGGTGTTCTCAGGCCACGGACTTTAGCTCGGCCGCCCGGATGTAGGCCCAAGGCAGCAGGTCGTCGATTTGGCTGTTCGGATGGCCGTTGACGATCGTGGTGAGTACGTCGGCGAGATAGCCGAGTGGCTCGACGCCATTGAGTTTGCCGGTTTCGACAGCGACGCAATGACTGCCCAGTGCTCGGCGCCGCCGTCCGAGCCAGCGAATTCTTGAGCGCTCGACGGTGTTGCTGTCGATCTCGATGCGGCCGTCGTCAAGGAAGCGCGAGAGGCTTTGCCAGCGCGAGAGCGTGTAGCGGATCGCCTCGGCGAGCTTCGTCTTCTGGCTGATGAGGCCGAGCTTTTCGCGCAGCCAAGGTTCGAGGTCGGTGATGACCGGGCGGCTCCTGTCCTGGCGCATGGCGTGGCGTTCGTCGGTCGATCGGCCGCGGATGTCACCCTCTATTCTGTAGAGTTCGGCGATCCGTTTGAGCGCCTCGCTGGCGATCGGCGCGGGGCCGGCAGCGGCCAGTTCATAGAAGCGGCGGCGCACGTGATGGCATGGACGCCCCCTTCCGCTTCCGCCCTGTGGCGAGGAGTATGGGGCGTGGTCAAACAAAGGATATTGCCATGCCAGATGAAGTTCACGTGGTCGGTCTCGACATAGCCAAATCAGTCTTTCAGGTTCACGGGGCTGACGAGCATGGGAGAGCAATTGTCCGACGGAAGCTCAGGCGCGATGACGTGGAGCAGTTCTTTCGCGTCCTTCCGAGCTGCTTGGTTGGGCTGGAAGCTTGCCCGGGTGCACATTTCTGGGGTCGGCTGCTGCGCAGTATGGGGCACGAGGTCCGCTTGATCCCGGCGCAATACGTTCGGCCCTACGTCAAGTTATGCTCACCTCGCCATAACTTCAGTAATCACGAGATCCCCGTAATGCGGAGGAGCGCGGCCTGATTGGCGGATTTTCGCCGGTTTTGTCCATGTTCCTCCGCATTATTTCAGAGCGTATCCAGCCAGGCGAGCACGCTTGCATCGCGCTTCCAAGATGGCTGGCCGCCGGGTGTCGTTGGAACGGCGACCTTTTCCAGGGCTTTCCGCTTCGTTTCCAGATTGGCCCTGGCATAGTGGTTGGTTGTGTCGAGGCTCACATGGCCGAGCCAGCTGCGGATGACCGTAACGTCGACGCCCGCCGAGATGAGGTGCACGGCGGTGGCGTGCCGGAAGGCGTGTGGCGTTACATGCTTGGCGCGCAGCGTCGGCATGGTTTCGGCCGCCGCCTTCACGTAGGCGGCGAGCTTGAACCGGACCCCCGAGGCGCTTAGGGGCTCACCATAGCGGTTAACGAACAGCCGCTGGTCGGGCGCCCGTGGTTGCCGCTCAAGCAGTTTCTTCAGCAATATCACGGTTTCCGGCCAGAGCGGGCAGATACGTTCCTTCCGGCCCTTGCCGATCAGACGCACGCAGTTCGGGCTTTCGAACCGGATTGCTTCGGGGCACAGGTCGAGCGCTTCCTGTATTCGTGCGCCGCTGTTGTAGAGGAACGAGAGCAGCGCATGATCTCGCATGCCCTCAACGGTCGAACGGTCTGGCTGACCGAGGATCGCCGTCACTTCCGCCGGATCCAAATAGCTCGGTTCCGACACCGGAGCGCGCTTGATCGGTATGTTGAGGATTTCCACGCATTGCGCGATCGATGCAGGATCCTTGGTGGCCACGAAGTGGAAGAAGCTGCGGATCGCGGCAAGCCGGCAATTGCGCGTGCCCATCGTACCGCCGCGTTCATGTTCGGCGTGACTGAGGAACGCGGCGACCTCGCGGGCGCCAGATCGGTCAGCATGATCATAGCCACTTTCTTCCCAGTGCGCTGGGCGACGAATCGGAGCAACAACCGCCAGGTATCGCGGTATGATCGAACCGTATGGATGGACGCGTTGCGCTGTTCGACCAGCCATTCGTAGAAGAACGCGCGCATCAGGTCTGGGAACCGATCAGCCCTGCTCATGACCGCACCTCCCGCCCCAGGTTGAGGCATGATGCGCCAACCGCCCGGAACCGCTCATTTGCGTAATGCAGCAGGTCTTGCGTCACGGTGATGTAGACCAGGGTGGAGTTGATATCCCGATGGCCGAGGTAGGTCGCGAGGAACGGCAGGCGGTCCTGTGGATTGATGCCCGTCCGGTACCATTCGAGGATCCTGTTCACGACCATCGAGTGGCGCAGGTCATGAACGCGAGGACCCGTTTTTCCTCGCAATGGCTTCAACCCAGCGCGGCGTATGACGTCAGCAAGCAGCCAGGTGATCATTTCCGGCGTGTAATGGCCATCGCCTCGCTCGTGCCAGAACAGGCCGGAGCGCGCGTCCTGTGATCCACCGGCACGCCGTCGCGCATCGTTGTAGGCCCGGAGCTCGGCTATAACGCTGTCGGGTAGCGGCAGGATCCGGGTCTTGAAGAACTTGGTCTGCCGGATGGTTATCGTACCGCCCTGCAGGTCAACGTCACCAAGATCGAGCCGGGCAAGCTCGCCGCGCCGTAAGCCTGCGCAATAAGCCAGCAGCAGCATCGTGTACGTGCTCAGCGGCCGAAGCGGCACCCGTGGCGACGGATAGGTACAACGTGCGACGTCGAGCATCCGTCGCACGTCGGCAGGCGAGTAGATATGGGGCTTTCGCCATTGCTTGGCGGCCTCCTTCCTCGGTCTCGGATCCGGTCGCCGCACAGGCATCGACGGGTCGCGGCGACGAAGGATTTTCGCAAAGACGCGCTTGAGCCTTTCGCATTCCTCCGCGTGGTCACGCGTGACATGCGTTGCCGCCCATCGATCTATCATGGCGCTCAGCGGTTCGGTTTCCGGTCCCGGATGCAACTACAGGAACCGGTCGAACCGCAAGAGCAACAGGGGTTGCGAAGTGTATTTGTATCCTCTGCGCCGCATCATCGCGACATGCTCGGCCATCATTTCGCCCAGCACGCTGCAGAACGGCCTGGGCTGGCGCAGTTCGGCAAGAGCCCGTTCCGAATCCCGCGACGCCAGTGCCCGCCAGATCGGCATGCACTGCTTGATATTGCACTCATCTCGCAGAGCGACGACGGGATTTCGTTCGATAGCACCGATTTCCACCAGGCGCTCGAGGAATCGGTCAATGATGCGGGTGCGGTGCAAGAGCGTGGATGTCGCCCGGCGAATGGCTGATTCTCGTAGCCAGGCCAGCAGCACCTCCTGATTGAGCGCCTCGTAACGTTCGGCGACATCCTGGAAGCCATGCAAGACCTGTCGATAACTGGTTCGGCTTTTCATGCTACGCAGATCAAGGCTCGCGACATATCGGTCAAGGGTCGCGCGGTCGGGATCAGGCCAGCGGGCGGTCATGCCGCCACCTCCATTCCCGGCACCTCAAGCGCAATGGCCCTGAGGTCCTCGGTGGCGAGCTTGAGATAGGGAGCCGTCGATCCTGTCGAGCGGTGCCCCAGCACGTCGCCGATGATCTTTTGAGGCACCGCGACCCGCAGCATCTCAACCGCGCGCGCATGACGGAAGATATGGGGTTGTTGATGGCTTTTCAAAAGCGCGTCTAAACGACGACAAGCGTTTGGTGCTTGTGGACGGAACAAAAAGGCGGCCTTTGCAGGCCGCCGAGTGTGGAGGATGTGTGCTTTAGAGCGAGGACGGGGCTTTTTCGATATCGCTGTGATCGGTCGGTGTTCGTTGCTGCTCCTGGATAAGTTCCTGGAGTTGGACGCCGTAGTGAGACCAGATGCTATCGGCGAGATCGTTGAGGAGCTCGAAGACAGCGAGCGCCTGTTCGGGTGTCCATTCGGGATTGATGAGGAAGTGGATACCACGACTGAGGCCGGACGGTTGAGGATCTGGTTTCATGCTGCGGGCACCTTTTCGCCGGAGGAGCGGCTGGTGCGTTTTTCGCGCTGTGCCTTTGATCGCTCGGCCGCTTCCTTGAAGCGGTAGGAATCGCCTTCGATGGAGATCACCTCGGATCGGTGCATGAGGCGGTCGACGAGGCTGACGACGCAGGCGGCATTGGGAAAGACCTCCGACCAATCAGCGAAGGGTCTGTTGGTGGTGATGATGGTTGAGCGTTTTTCGTAGCGCCGGCTGATGAGTTCGAACAGCAGGTCCGCATGACGGTTCGAGTAGGACAGATACCCGACCTCGTCGATCGCAAGAACGTCGGCGGCGGCGTAGTGGTGAAGGCGTCGGCGCAAGGCTGCGTCGCTGTCGAGGGCGGCGAGTTCGCCGAGCATCTCGCTGGCGGTTCGGAAGACGACGGTGTGACCGCAGATGAGCGCCTGGTGAGCGACATTGCGAGCAAGTGTCGATTTCCCGACGCCGTTGGGGCCGATAAAGACGATGTTGGCGGCATCGTTCATGAAGGACAGGGTCATCAGATCCTCGACGGCGGCGCGGTCGATGCGGCGAGGCCAGTGCCAGTCATAATCGGACAGTTGCTTGAAGTGGCCGAGCCTGGCGGCACGCGTGCGTCGCCGCATCGAACGGTCGGAGCGCTCCTCTTCTTCCCATTGAAGGACGGCGGCCAGCCAGTCCGCGTCAGCGATTTCGTCCCAATGGGTGATCAGGCCATTGAGGCGCAACGCCTTGGCCCGGTTGAGCAGGATGTCGGGATTATTCATCATCTTTGCCTCCAAGGGTCAGTTGGTCGTAGCTGTCGAGGCGATGCGGCCGTACCGTCGTATCCTTGCGCCGCACGTGTTCGGGCAGGCTCGTTTCGACCGGCGGCGGAGCACCGCGGGCGACCCGGCGGCGTTCCAGTGCGTCGCGAACCGACCTCGAATGGGAGGCGCCGGCATGCAAAGCTTCCTCGACGGCGGCCTGCAGTTCCTGCGCGCCGTACAGGTCAAGCAGTTTCAGCAACGCGTTTGTGATCGCACCGATATTGGAGCCACGCTCGGCGGCCCGGATCATCAGGGTCTGGCAGGCCGGCACGGCGCGGGTCAGGCTGTTGAGGCCGCGATGCTGGCGCGCCTCGCGCTTGATTGCGACGAGTGCCTTGAGGTGCTGAGGGTCCTCGATCTGCTGGTCGCGATCATAGCTGCGACGGTGACTGGCGATCATCTTTGCGCCGTCGAAGACGCGGACCAGGCCGAGATCGGCGCGCACGCTGAGCGTGCGCCGGACATGAGCATGCGGTACCGAGTAATCGTTGAGGTCGAAGCGCACATAGGGCGTTTTGCCAACCTTGGCGGCGACCTGCTCCTCGACGGGGTATGGGTTGGCGGGCAGCGGCAGAAGCAGTGGCTGCTCTTGCGCAAACGCCTGGCGGACCGTCATCGTCCGGTCCTCGGGGCATGGCCGGTCGGCTGCCTGGTTGCGGCACCACTGTTCGGCCTGGGCGTTCAGATCGTCGAGATCGGTGAACTTGCGGGCGATGAAGAATGCTTCCCTTATATGCCGTATGGCGCGCTCGACGCGGCCTTTTTCGTTGCCCCGGGCAACCGCGACAGGACGTGGCTCGAACCGATAGAAGCCGGCGAAGGCAAGCAGCGTCGGATGGAAGCGGATCGCATCGCCCTGGCGCTCGAGCACCGCACTCTTGAGATTGTCGTAGAGCAGGACCCTGGGCAGCCCGCACCATGTGTTGAACGCGCCGACGTGACCGCGCAGGAAGTTTTCCATGCGCGCGTCGAGGAAGAAGCGCAGGTAGATGTCGCGTGAGTAAGAAAGCACCATCACGAACGCCATGAGCGGCCGGCGGGCGTTGCCGATCTCGATGTGACCGAAGTGGGCCCAGTCGACCTGTCCCTGCTCGCCCGGCAATGTGCGCAGCCGCAGGAACGCCTCGGCCGGCTTGCGGGGACGGTGCAGGGCGACCAGGTGCCGAAAGTGCGTCGGCAAGCCCCGGTAGCCGCGCTCGCGCACCATCGCATAAAGGCGGCTGGCGGTCAGCGAGGGGAACTTTTCCAGCGTCTGCTCAATGAATGGAAGATACGGGTCAATGATTGAGGCTCTCTGCAGCGGCTTGTGCCGGGGCAATCCCGCCTGGGCCAGAACGCGATGCACCGTCGTGTGATGGACATGCAATTGCCTGGCGATGGTGCCGCAGCGCCACTTCTCGGCGTGATACAGGCGCAGGATCTGCGCTTCCAGTTCGGGGCTGATGGTCATGATACGGGCTCTCCGTCTGCGTAGTCAGCTTCACGGGCATAACGAGGCCCCCGGCGACGCACGAAGCCGGTGCGAACGAACGGCGACAGTCGACAGTCGCAGCGCCGACAGCACGGCGTGGGCATGACCGATGTCGTCGCCCGCCCGGCGACGTTCGAGGACTGACCAGTAGTGAACCGGCAGGAGATGCAGGTGGAGAATGATGCGTCACTTTATTGTGCCGAGCCCGATATCGTCGGGCCCGGACCGCATGAGCCAGGCGTCCCCGGCGGCTGCGCTGATAACGTCGCCCCGCCTCGCGCACACTCTCGCGGCGGGCAGCACGGGCGCAGTCCTGGCCGCAGTAGCGCTGTCCCCGGTCGCAGCTGCGGCAGATCGTTACCTGCGAACGGCAGCGGCCGCACAGAAAGAAGCGGCCCGTGAGCATCCGCGACGATCCTTTCGGAGCGCCGCTGGGAGTTCGGGGAAAAGGTCGACGGAATGCGCTGACAATGCGATAATGCAGTCGCGCACCGTCAGTGGAGCGTGACACCGAGCCCGGACTTGCCAGTTGAGATCGGTGTTACGCCGGATTGTTTCTGCGGCGCTGATTACCCGCAGATCTACCACAAGGCACGCGCATGGCGGGGTACGTCGAAAGCCGCCTCAGGGCGGCTGGAGACGTGCCCCGCGTCTATCCCTTCAACCTCCCATGATCAGCACCGCGCCGCAAAGGCGGCCGCCCGCTACAGCGCTAGTTGAAGAGCGCGCGGGCGGCCGCCTTTGCTCTTCCAGCGCTTCAGATCTTGTCGTCGTTTATCAGCGGGTTTCGACCGTCTTCGACAGGGGTCCACACTTACCAGGCGGTTGGACGCCAGCGTCACGGAGTCGCCGGCGAACAACGCTGTAAAGCTTGTCGAGCTTGCGATAGGGCGCGCGCGTGCGGATGAAGATCTCTCTGGCGTCCGTCAGGGGCCGTCCGGAACGCAGATAGGAGAGCACCGCTTCGCCGACCGGCTCCATCAGGGGCAAGGATGTGCTGGCTCGCGTCTTGTGGTGACGAACATGGATGGCTTCCGTCCGCCAGTCGATGTCCTCGATCCGTAGATGGCGGATCTCTCCAGACCGTAGCCCATATGTTGCAAGGAGTTGCAAAATCGCATGGTCTCGCAACCCTGCCGATGTCTTGTCCTTCTTCGCGCTCTCCAGCACGGCCACGATCTGGCTGCGGTCCAGGACCGAAGGTACTCCTTCATATGCATAAAGCATCGGCGCTATGATGTGCCCCGACAGGTCCGTCGTGACGCGACCTGTGGTGTGGAGATAACGCAGCAGCGAGCGAAGCCGCTCGGCTACAGCCTTCAGCGAGCAGCGCGTCAGTTTCGGCGCGCGCAAATCCATGTAACGGTCAACGTCACTGATGCTGAGGCCCGTCGATCCGTCGATGCCGTGATCGATCTGCCAGGCAAGGAAGTTCCGGGCTTCCCACATTAATGCTGCGACGCTGGAGCAAGCCAACCCGCGTTCCTCACGCAGCCAGAGTTCGTATTCGTCGCAGATTGAAAATCGGACCTCATCGGCCACACAGGTAGGATTGATAGCTGGCGGCCATTGGCCGTGAACAAGCCGCAGCAGCGCGTGAATTCCGGAACGCGGGACCTCGTGCCAGCGCGCGCTGGGACGTCGACCACGCTGTTTTTCGAACAGTACGATGGCGTGCCGCAGGTATTGCTCCACCTGCACGTCGATCACGTCTGTGACCGAGATGCCCCGCGGTCCCAGATAATCGAGAAATCCAGATGCGTAGGTGCAGTAGTTCCTCGCCACGACTGGGCTGTATTGCTGACTAATAAGCGAGGAATTGAGAGCGGCGATTAGTTCGTGACGGCTATCCGACATTGGCGGGTCCTCTGTTGGTCGATTGACCCGCAGAGGTTCGGCACAGAATAATGCAAAGCAAGCCGATCCGAAATCGGCGAGAATCCGCCAGTCAGGCCGCGCTCCTCCGCATTACGGGGATCTCGTGATTAGTCAAGACCAATAAGAATGATGCCGCCGATGCGGAGGCGATCTGTGAAGCAGTCACGCGACCGACGATGCGCTTCGTTCCCATCAAGGAAGAAATGCAGCAGGAGATCCTGGTCATCCACCGCGTCCGGGAGATGCTGATCCGCCAGAGGACGCAGCTTATCAATGCGATCCGCGGTCACTTGGCCGAGTTCGGGGTGATTGGTCCGAACCGGGCGCATAATATCGGCCTGCTCACCGTTCTGATCGAAGATGAGACGGAGACACGTATTCCGCCTGTGGCGCGGCATGCGCTGCGTTATCTCGTCGAGCAGCTAAGAGAGGTGAAGACCAAACTCGCCCGGATCGACAGCGACCTGATTACTGTGGCGAGAGACTCCAGCGCCTGCCGGCGATTGATGACCATACCCGGGGTTGGCGTTGTCACCGCGAGTGCCTTGGTTTCGTCCATGCGTGATCCGGCCGACTTCAAATCCGGCCGTCATTTTTCCGCGTGGCTCGGGCTGGTGCCCAAGCAGCATTCCACGGGCGGTAAGGAGCAGTTCGGCTCGATCAGCAAACGAGGGAACGGCTATCTACGCAAGCTGCTGATTCACGGTAGCCGTCCATAGATGCGCTGGCGAGGACGTACTTGGATTTGGCTCGCTAAATTGAGGGACCGGCGGCCTGCTAATGTTGCGGTCGTGGCGATCGCGAACAAGACGGCACGCGTTGTGTGGGCATTGCTGCGATACGGTGGAACCTACGGCGTACTGACGCGTGGAGCGGCATGATCTCCGACGCCATTCTGATCGGCCCGGCTTCGGGCTGATGCGGTTGCGAGGGCAAGTAAGCAGGTGATGGCAAGACCGGGCGTACCGGGACCGGGTGAACCCGTTGGGCGCATCGAGCCTCGAGCTCGCGCAACGTGATTGGGTGCCGGTTCGCGGATATTCCATCAAGGCCCGTGGCGCAGGGTGCTCCACATCGTAGAGGCCGAATAGATGACTGCAGCCGCAGGGCATTGCCGAAGCCGCGCATAAAGTCCTTGCAAAGTCGGGGGCGTCCATAGATGTGCCCAGCTTGCGTCAGGCAAGCCCCGGAACGGGGGATGAACAAGAAAGGAGGTGAGAATCGAGTAGAAACCGTTCGCAGCGATCCAGCGGGTTCAACGCCCGTCCGGCAAAGGCGCAGCCCGCCAGCCGGAAGCGAGTCTTGCATGGGTGGCGGCAACGTCATTCGTGAAGCGTAGACAGCGGGTGATAAAGCGGCGGGGTAAGCCCCGATATCATGATCTTGATGACGCCTTCGGAGTGTTGGGACCGGGGGCAGCACCCGACCGGCCGATATTGGCGAGGCAATCGGGGTCGTCCGGGGTCTTGGGCCGCCGCAAAGTCACGGGATGGATTGCCGGGGAACCTGAGAGATCCCACTCACGTCCAAGGAAGCAATGCCGGAAACGGGGAGCCGGCTGACGTAAAAGAATCCAGGCCCTACGACAGCCCTGCATGTCGGAAGGGAGCGCTTTGGCGGACACAAACAAGCAGGGCCGTATGGAACCCTGAAGGCGAAGCAATAAGCTGATGGGTAAGCGTGAGCGGGAAGTCGTAGCACCCTCATAGTACCAATGAGCGCGGGGAACCGTGTCCGGCGGGACCCGAAGGAGGAAAGGAGGGTGTCACGGAACCAGAACCACTGACAGGAAACAACGGAGGGGACCCTGAGCCCTACAAACGTGTACACGAAACGGCAGTGGATAGCCGAACAGGCGAGGAAGCACCCCGAAAGGGTGCTCACATCCTTGCACCATCTGATTGACCTCGACTGGATGTTCGAGGCGTGGGCTCTAACGCGCAAGGATGGCGCGGCGGGCATCGACGGGCGCACGGCTGACGACTATGAGAAAGATCTCGAGGCAAACCTTGAAAGCCTCCGGATCCGGATGATGTCGGGCAGTTACCACGCGCCCCCGGTGCGACGCCACTACATCCCGAAAGCCGATGGGTCCCGACGACCTCTGGGTATCCCAACGTTCGAGGACAAGGTGGCGCAACGGGCAATCGTGATGCTGCTGGAACCGATCTACGAGGAGGCCTTTCTGGACTGCTCGTTCGGGTTCCGGCCGGAACGGTCGGCTCATGACGCCATCCGCACATTAAGCGATGGCATCATGGACACCGGTCAGCGATGGGTGATCGACGCAGATATCTCGAAGTATTTCGACAGCATCGATCATGGGCATTTACGCAGCTTCCTCGACCTGAGGATCAGAGACGGCGTCATCAGACGCATGATTGACAAGTGGTTGAACGCAGGGGTGTTGGAGCAAGGCACCCTGAGCCGATCGGTAGCTGGAACGCCACAAGGCGGAGTGATCAGCCCACTTCTTGCGAACATCTTCTTGCACTATGTGCTGGATAAGTGGTTCGCAGAGGTGGCGAAGCCCCGCCTAAAGCGGCGGTGCCAGATGGTGCGGTACGCTGACGACTTCGTCATGAGCTTCGAGGATCACTTGGACGGTCGGCGCATGCTGGCCGTGCTGGGCAAGCGTTTCGAACGGTATGGGCTTCGGCTACATCCTGACAAGACGCGCTATGTGGACTTCCGTTTCCGGCGCCCTCATGGGCAGCATCCGGCAACGAGTGCCACCAGTTTCAACTTTCTCGGCTTTACCCATGTCTGGGGCCAGTCGCGGAGAGGGAAGCCGGTGGTGCGGCAGGTCACGGCCAAGGATCGGTTTGCGCGGGCCTTACGGGCAGCCAGGGAGTGGTGCATCAAGCACCTGCACCTGTCGCTCACGGTTCAGCATCGACACCTGACCCGAATGATGCGAGGCCACTACGCCTACTACGGGATCACGGGCAACGGACGACGTTTGACGTGGTATCACCATCAGGTCGAGCGTATCTGGAAAAGCGGGCTCTCGCGCCGCAGCCGATCTGGAAAGCCGAACTGGAATCGGATGGCCCAGGTCCTTGACCGATTTCCCCTGCCGCCAACCCGGATCGTACATCAATGGAGCCGTACCTGAGCGAAACTGGACCGTGAGGAACCGGATGCGGGAAATCTGCACGTCCGGATCTGTGAGGGGCGGGGCTCGGTAACGACCCCGCCTACTCGGCAGAAGGCGAGCGTCACGCCGCTCTTTTCGGCCAACACGCGATAGCCGCCATAGCCGTCGACCTGCAGGATGCCGGTGAAGCCTGCGAGATGAGCAATCGGACGCTCGGCCTTCCGGTCGGGTGCGTAGACATAGGAGACGCCCGGCGGGTCGGCTCCCTGCCATGGCCGATCATCACGCGCATAGGCCCAGAGCTGCCCGGTCTTGGTCTTGCCTCGGCCGGGATCGAGCACCGGCGCAGTCGTCTCGTCGGCGAAGAGCTTCGGCGACGCCTTCAGCCTTACAAGCAGCCGCTCATGCACCGGACGCAGATGCCGGCGGCGCGGCCGAGTGAATCAGCCTGGATTCCGCTGTCGCGGACTGTCGGCGAATATGGTCTGATCCCGGTCATGGCGATGACGGCTGACCAGCTTCCCGACGATCCGGACGCGCTGAAGGCGATGGTCCCGGCGCGCGACGCTTCGTCGCGGGTCAGCCGGCCTGCGCTGGAACGCGGGTCCGGCGCGCCTCGTGGACCCGCCGCCAGTCAAGCCCTTCCAATAGCGCCGACAGCTGCGCGGCCGTCAGCCGCATCATGCCGTCATGCACTTTCGGCCAGCGGAACTCCCCAGCGACCAGACGCCGACGAATGCGATGAACGGCCTGGACCGCCAGCTGATCAGTCGATTTCGGCGGCAAAAAGCGCATCGAAGGCCGGCCGACCGCTTCGCAGATGGCTTCCGCATCGTTTCGGTCGTTCTTGTTGGACTTCACATATGGTGTAACGAACTGAGGACTGATCAGCCGAACCTCATGGCCAAGCTCGGTGAGCACCCTTGCCCAGTAATGCGCGCCGTTCGAGGCTTCCATGCCGACCAGGCATCGGGGCAGATTGGCGAAGAAGCAGGCTACCGCATCGCGACGCAGCGTCTTTTGCACGACGACTTTTCCGTGGCAGTCGACCCCGTGAACCTGGAACACATATTTCGCAAGATCCAGACCTATTCGAACGACCTGCATGACATCCTCCTTTGTTGCAGTTGACGTTCGAGATTTCACCTCGCCTGGAAGGCGGGGTCCATACCATTGGCCTCCGTTTTGCAAGACCTAAGATGGCCGACAGCATTCGGATCGCTTGCGGTCATGTATTCGGCCTCCAGTGTGCGATGCGTAGCCGCACGGGCCTTGATGGAATCCGCGAACTGACGCCCCATCAAAAGAGCGGACTTCAAGTCCTCTGGGACGGACGGGCTTTATCAGTCACGGTCACGACCGTTTGCCATCATTCAACTTCAGTCTTGCAATGCAACTCCGGCTTCCAGCGGGCCTCGAATCTGCTTGATTCACGCCACGGTTCGAGCCGCTGCTGGGACGAAATTTTCCTTCCGGACCATAATCGCCCAAGCGATCCTGGCCGTTTTGTTCGCCATCGCCGTGGCGACCACGTTGGTCGGCTTGCGTTCCAGAAGCTGCGTGAGCCAAGCCGATGTGCCGGTCGGACGCGACCGAGCCCAGCGCAGGCTCGATCGATTTCTGATGATCAAAAGCCGTCTCAAGTATGGGTTTCCTCGCTTGCTAATCGAGCCCAGACGATCCTTCCCACCGCTCGAATGTTGTCGTGGAACGAGGCCAAGCCATGCAGCAAACTGGCGTCCCGATTTGAAATGCTTTGGATCGGCGACCGCCGCAATGATTGCAGTCGCAATGATCGGCCCAACCCTGGAATCGTCGCGAGTCGTTTGCTCATCGGGCTCTGCCGATGCCAGGCCATGATGCGCGCGTCGAGAACCTTGATGCGAGCTTCGAGATCTTGGAGTTGGCAATGAAGCACTTCAACGACTTCCTTCACAAGCTGAGGAAGTGTCCTATAAATGTCGTCCGTCACCGGTTCGCGCACTAATACTAAAGGATCTGACGGCTGACTCTCTTGGGATACCGGAGTGAGCGGAACCGTGATTCCATTGGGGCGAGGAGGATTCGCGCCATGGGATCAGCGATCAAGATGCGGACGGACTATTCGGCAGCCGAGTTGCGGCGGCTGGCCAAGAGTTCGAAGGATAGCAAGCAGAGCCGTCGGCTGCTGTCGTTGGCAGCGGTTCTCGACGGGATGAGCCGTGAGGATGCGGCCCGGGTCGGCGGCATGGACCGGCAGACCCTGCGGGATTGGGTTCACCGTTTCAACGACGCTGGTCCAGACGGCCTCGAGGACGCCTGGAACGGCGGGCCGGAGCCGCGCCTGTCGGTGTCGCAGAAGGCGGAACTGGCACGGATCGTCGAGACCGGGCCGGACCGGGCCGTCGACGGCGTCGTGCGCTGGCGGCGCATTGATCTCCAGAGGCTCATCAAGGAACGCTTCGGCGTCGACTATCACGAGCGCTACGTCGGAACGCTTTTGAAGCAGCTCGGCTTCTCCCATATCAGCGCCCGGCCACTTCATCCGGGCCAGGACGGCGAGATCGTCGAGGCGTATAAAAAAACTTCCCGCGCACGCTGAGCGCCCATCTGGCCGACCTGCCCAAAGGCAAGCCGGTCGAGATCTGGTTCCAGGACGAAGCCCGCATCGGCCAGAAGAATGGCATCGTGCGGCAATGGGCCAGGCGCGGCACGCGGCCCCGTCAGCCGGCCGACCAGCGCTACAAGAGCGCCTATCTGTTCGGCGCCATCTGCCCGGCGCGTGGCATAGCAGCCGGGCTGGCGCTGCCCTTCGCCGACACGGAGGCCATGCAACTTCATCTCGACGAGATCAGCCGCCATGTTGCCAGGCGCGCTCATGCCGTTCTGCTGCTCGACCGCGCCGGCTGGCACACCACCGCCAAACTGAAAGTGCCCAAGAACATCACGCTAATCTTCCTGCCGCCCCGCGCGCCGGAGCTGAACCCCGTCGAGAACGTCTGGCAGTATCTGCGCCAGAACTGGCTCTCAAATCGCGTCTTCGAAGGCTACGACGCCATCATCGACGCCGCGTGCGGGGCCTGGCGCGAGCTCATCGAACGACCAAACACCATCACATCAATCGGAATGCGCGAATGGGCTCACGTCGGTCAATCAAATTGACCGTTGGTATAAGGTGCGGCTGCCAGCTTGCTCGCGCGGTCACTTGACGGTTTCTCTCTTGGCAAATCGGAGCGCGTGACGATTCCCCCGCGCAATTCGCGGAGTGGCCTGAATCTCAGCGGGATCAAGTGTAATTCCCGACAGCAAGGTAGCCAGGCTCAGTTCATGTGCGACGGCAATCCGTGCAAGTGTGATCAATGTGACGTTTCCCTGACCCCGTTCGAGCTTCCCATAAGCTGCGCGGTCAATGTTTGCCTGCGAGGCAAACCCTTCTTGAGACACGCCCGCCTGTTCCCGAAGGCGTCTGAGCTGCTCACCAAGCTGGACACGCAAATGCTCTGCCATGCCTCCCTTGATTGCGGATATGGTGCTAATCGTCCACGGTATATATATCCCCGGCATATATTGACCAGACGGATTTTGGAGGGTATTATATTGCAACCTAGTTTTGGAGTGATTGGCCATGAATGCATATGCATTCCCTGCGATCAGGGGCGTTCAGGCAGGTCGAGCCTATTACGTGGTGATGGTGCCGCTCGGAGCAGTGGGATCGCTATTGCGATTTGACGATGACGCAGTGCCGGACGAACTCCGTGCGCAGCGTCGCTTGAATAAAAGCCGGGTACCAGCGATTGCTCGTTACATCACGTCCAATCCAAAACAGTACGTGCTGTCCGCCCTGACGGCAACGATCGACGGTGGATTCCATTTTGAATCGAGCGACACGGAGGGAGCCTTAAGATCGGTCGGAACGTTGTCGGTCGACATGACTGCGACGATCCTTGTGAACGATGGCCAGCATCGACGCGCAGCAATTATCGAGGTGCTTCGCGAGCGTCCCCATTTCGCTCACGAGACAGTCGCAGTTACTTTGTTCCCTGACCACGGACTGGAGCGCTCACGACAAATGTTTGTCGACCTCAACCAGCACGTAGTGAAGCCCTCGCGCTCGATAAGGCTGCTGTATGACGCGCGTGATGAGCGGGCAAGATTGTCCCGGGCCGTCGTTGACGGGATACTGCTTTTCCGAGACATGACAGACTTCAGCCGCTCCAATCTCACCGCGGGTTCGCCAAAACTATTTGCCTTCAGCAATCTCCACACCGCTGTTTCAGCGTTTGCATCGGAAGTCGGCGCGATTGGCGAAACAGGCGAAGCGCTCGTCATGGAGTTTTGGGCAGCAGTGGCTGAAGCAATTCCTGATTGGCGCCTTGCGCACAATGGACAAGTGGCGCCGGCGGATCTCAGGCGTGAAAAGGTCCACGCCCATGGTGTGGCATTGGAAGCCATCGCGATTGTAGGCGCGCGGTTATTTGCGGACCCAGGGCTCGACTGGCGAGCCGCAATCAGCCGCTTGGCAGACGTTGACTGGGCTCGCGCAAACATGGCCCTTTGGGAAGGGCGGGCGCTTCTGGTCGGCCGCATCAATCGATCGCGAACCAGCGTGATGCTCACAGCGGAAAAAATCTGGTCACTCACCACGAATGGCGCTGACGCGTCTCGGCAAGTCGGTTAGTCTCCGTTCAGGAGAAATGCCGTGAGTAAAAAGAATAACGATTCCAACGGGGCGGGCCGAATCGCGTCCATATTGGACGACATTCGGGACATCTACCTTTCCGATGCTCGGCCGTGGGTCGTTGGTTATTCAGGAGGAAAAGACTCGACCACCGCCTTGCAGCTTATTTGGACGGCAATCGCTGCGTTGCCGTCGGAACGGCGGACCAAGACGATCTATGTTATCAGCTCTGACACGCTCGTCGAAACGCCTGTGGTGTCGCGCTATATAGACGTCACCCTTGACGGTATTTCATCGGCCGCTGCCGCTCAAAACATGCCGGTCGTCACGCATAAGGTCGTCCCGGAGCTGGAGGATAGCTTTTGGGTGAGCTTGATCGGCAAGGGATACCCAGCCCCGTCACGCCGCTTTCGGTGGTGCACGGAGCGGCTCAAGATCCAGCCGGCCGATGCTTTCATCAAAAGCCGCGTCGCTGAGTTCGGTGAAGTCGTCATGGTTCTCGGGGTCCGGTCACAAGAATCTGCGACCCGCGCCCAGGTAATGTCATTGCATCAGATAGAGGGGTCTCGGCTGCGGCGCCACTCCTCGCTGATGAACGCCTTTGTCTACGCGCCAATCGCGGATTTTTCGACTGACGACGTCTGGACTTACCTGCTTCAGAATGAATCTCCCTGGGGCAATGACAACCGCGATCTCGTTGCAATGTACCGCAACGCCAGCGCGGGCGAGTGTCCGTTGGTCGTGGACACATCGACTCCATCTTGCGGAAACTCCCGCTTTGGCTGCTGGGTTTGCACCGTGGTGCAGCGTGACAAGGCAATGGAGTCGATGATTGATTCAGGCGAGGAGTGGCTGACACCGCTTCTTGAGTACCGTGACATGCTTTCGCAGACCCAGGATCCTGAGCGCAAGCATGAATTCCGGGACTTTCGGCGCAGGTCTGGTCAAGTGAATTTTATCGGTGAGACTGACCGGGTTATGCCCGGCCCGTACACCATGGAATTCTGTCGAACTCTGCTTCGTCGCTTGCTCGAAACACAAAAAGAAGTTGCGCTTGAGGCGCCTGCAGGCGAAGCGCCAATTCTGATTCATGAAAATGAATTGCATGAAATCCGCAGGCTGTGGCGGACGGAGCGTGGTGACTGGGCTGACACCGTTCCGCGTATCGTACGCGAGACGCTCGGTCGCGATGACATCGAGTGGGTGACGGAGGATTCTGTTGCATTCACCGCCGACGACGGTGAGCTCTTGGCTTCCGTGTGCGCGGACAATGACGTTCCGCCCGAACTCGTGATGAAATTGCTCGATATCGAGCGAGCGTCACATGGTCTGAAACGTCGGCATGCCGTGCACACCCGTATCGAGGATGCGTTCCGGCTTGAATGGCGGGATCTTGACGTCCTAGTCGCGGAGCGGAGGCGAACGCTCGGACTGGAGGGCAGCGGTGCATTGGCTCTTGTCGACGATCTGGAGCTTCCCTTCGATATGGTTGGCGAGGATGAGCGTTGAGGCTGCGATCAATCACGCTTGAGAATTTTGGTCTTTACGCCGGTCGGCAGCGCCTCGATTTATTGCCTGCGCGAGGGCGGCCTGTCGTCCTGATCGGCGGCAAGAATGGCGCCGGCAAAACGACCTTGCTTGAAGCTGTTCGGCTTGCCCTTTATGGCAGGCGCGCGCTCGGCTATCGTGTGGCGCAATCCGAATATGAGGAACATCTCCGTCGCCGGCTGCATGTCGGATCGGATGGACGACCGGCGACTTTTGGATCGGTCGGGCTTCAGTTCGATTATGCCGAGGGTGGCGTGGTTCATCAGTATGAGGTCGTGCGGCGCTGGACGACGCGCGGGACGAAGACTGTTGAGACCTTGACGCTCGAAAAAGACGGAGCGCCCGTGGACGCTGTGCCACGCGACGAATGGCACAGCTTCCTGCAAGAAATGATCCCACCGGGCGTGTCGCAGCTCTTCTTCTTTGACGGGGAAAAGATTGCCGAGATCGCCAGGGACGATCCCGACGAGGGGCTTGCCGAGGCTGTTCGTGGTCTGCTGGGTATTGAACTTGTTGGACGGCTTCGCACCGA
Organism: Mesorhizobium cantuariense; assembly: GCF_042647205.1. Classification (NCBI taxonomy): domain Bacteria; kingdom Pseudomonadati; phylum Pseudomonadota; class Alphaproteobacteria; order Hyphomicrobiales; family Phyllobacteriaceae; genus Mesorhizobium; species Mesorhizobium cantuariense. Next base: position 580,846 of record NZ_JBHRVD010000001.1, read on the forward strand.
CTTGGGACTTTATCTTGCCAGGCACGGTCGTCGTGACGGCAATGATGAGGCCGTCAGACTTGAGGCGATTGTTCGCGACATCTCAGCGCTCGATCGTCGCGTTGCGGAAATGGCAGAGGACGTTGCCGAACTTACCTCGCGCCATGCGTCTCAATCCCGCGTGGCCCTCAATGTCCGTCAACGGTTCATCGCCGAGGGTGGTGATGCTGCAAACCGCCGGGCTCAAATAGAGGCGACGCGCGATGAGTTGCGCCAACAAGTCACGCGCCGCGAAACTGAGATTCGAGAATTCGCCGGCGGCCTGCTTCCATTCGCATCGGCTCCAAGACTGCTCCGGCGGTATGCAACTGCCTTGGCGCACGCTGGGGAAAAGCCGCGCGTGGATATGGTTGAGTTTCGAGAACGTGTGGCTGCGTGGCGAAAAACCGAAACACCAACGCGCATTGGCCGGTGGCAGGAAAGTCATTGGCGTGACCTGGACGTTTTTTTAGAATCAGAGCTCGGCACGGCGGCCATTGCCGCCGTTGGCTCAGTTTCGGAGTTGGATGCCGGCGAACGGCGACGGTTTGTTGGACGGCTTGTCGAAGCTCGTGAAAACACCGCTTCGCGTGCAGCCCTGGCTGTCTCTGAACTAGACTCCCTGCAGCGCAAACTTCGTCGTGTCGACGCCGATCTGGTGCGTGCGTCTGGTCACGCCGCAGGGATCGTTCTGGATGAACTCCTTTTGGCCGAAAGGTCTGTCGGAACGGCCGAAACCGTGTTGCGAGCGCGGACTGAAGAACTCCACACTCTGGAATTTCAACGCTCTGGACTGGCCCGCGAGCGCGACCGCATGCTCAAAGCACAGACTGAGGCTAAGGCCGGCGAAGAGCGCGCCGCACTCGCAACGCGGGTAGGGCGAGCGTTGCAGCTCTATGAGGAGCGGCTGCTCGATATGAAGCTTGCGCAACTCCAAACAGAGTTCGTTAGCAGGTTTAATCACCTGGCTCGCAAAGGGGGATTTGTCGCGGATGTGCGTATCGACCGTTCATCCTTTGACGCGACACTGATCGACAAGACGGGAGCCGAGATCCCGAAGTCGAGCCTATCTGCCGGGGAAAAACAGGTCTACGCAATCGCCATGCTGTGGGCACTGGCTCGCACCAGCGGCCGGGCGCTTCCGATGATTATCGACACCCCCCTGGCGCGACTTGATAGCGAACACCGAACAGCCATTGTCGAACGGTATTTCCCCGAGGCAAGCCATCAGGTCATCGTTCTATCCACGGATACCGAAGTTGACGCGCAGCTGCTCAAGGAGCTCACACCGAGCATCAGCCACTCCTACAGACTTGATTACGAGCCCGATCAGCGCGCGACACGAGCCATTCCAGGCTACTTCGGCGATGGCGACGAAGGAGGTCAGTTTGCGCTACAACAAGCTTAAGATCTCAATAGAGGCGACAAGCAAGCTACGCTCGATCCGTCAGCGCACTGGGGTCACCCCCAACCTTCTTTGCCGTACCGCGATCATGCTCTCTCTCGAGGAAGGGCCAGCGATTGCGCCAGCTCCTGATGAGGGCGGCCAGGAGTTTAACGCCTACACGCTTACGGGCGAGTATACTGGCTTGATTGCCGCTCTGTTGCGCTTCGTTGAAGAGGACGAGGGCGGCGCGAGCCCGCTATCGAACGAAGATCTCGTTGCGCGTCTTCGTGCTCACATTCACCGCGGCGTCGGTACTTTGTCAGTGCGGGCCAAATCTGCGGCGGACCTGGGTCGTCTGGTGCTCGCCGCATGAAACGCGAAGCGAACGAGGAGCCTATATACCTCGACCACAACGCTACCACCCCGGTGGACCCCAGGGTCCTGGAGGCCATGCTTCCGTTTTTCACCGAGGTGTTCGGAAATCCGTCGAGTGTGGAGCATGTCCACGGCAATCGCGCTAGGGCAGCTGTGGAGGGTGCGCGAGCGCAGATCGCAGAAGCGTTGGGCGCTCGTGAGAACGAAATCGTGCTGACCGGCAGCTGCACCGAAGCCAACAATATAGCGATCATTGGTGCCGCGCGGGCACGGCCGGAGCGTAAGCACTTGATAACGAGCGCCATCGAGCATCCCGCCGTCGTGGAGCCGATGAGGGAGCTGGTACGCGAAGGGTTCGAGGTCACAATTGTCGGGGTCGATCAACAGGGTCGAGTATCACCCTCCGACGTGGCCGCGGCAATCCGGGACGACACGAGCTTGGTATCAATCATGGGCGCCAACAACGAAGTGGGGACCATTCAACCCATCGCTGAAATCGGCGCTATTTGTGAGGAACGCGGCGTCCTGCTTCATGCCGATCTCGCGCAGCTGCTGGTTCATAGGCGCGTTGATGTTATGGCCGAACACATCCACCTCGCGAGCATTTCCGGGCACAAAGCGTACGGGCCAAAGGGCGTGGGTGCCCTCTATGTTCGATCGCGCTCGCCGCGCGCTCGGCTCGTGCCTGTTTCATTTGGCGGCGGACAGGAGCGTGGGCTTCGGTCCGGTACCGTGAATGTACCCCTCATAGTCGGTCTTGGAACAGCACTTGATATCGCTGGCCGCGAATGCACGATTGACGATGCGCGTTTGCATGGCCTTTGCGACAAATTCGTTCAGGAGGTCACCTCCGCAATCGCCGGCGTGAGCCTCAACGGTCATCCTTCGGAGCGTATTGCTGGAAACGTTTCGCTGTCGATTGCCGGGGTCGAACCGTTAGCCCTCATGCACCGACTAAACTCTGTCGCTAGCTTTTCCGCATCCAGTGCCTGTGCGACTGACAAAGTTAAAACAAGCCACGTGTTACTCGCCATGTTCGGCGATACTCCGAGAGCGCGGCAGGCCTTTCGGGTGTCGCCAGGTAGATTTTCTACTGCGGATCAAATGGCGGAATTTACTATCGCTCTAATCCAGGCCGTTGAAGAGCTTCGCCGGTTCGCCGCCTGACCGTACAAAAGGCACCATTGCTAGAAGGATAGCTGCACCGTCTCGCCGTTGGTGCGAGAGGCGATGACGCAATGTTGGCTTCTCAACTGCGTGTTCATCCCATGCAGCAACTGTGAACAACGGCGATAACTGATTTTCCTGCATGTCTCGTAATGTTGGGGTCTATTACAATTCTGATAGACAGACGAGCAATCTCAAGCGAATCTCTCGGGAGCGGGGCGGTCGATGCCAATATCTGACGAAGTGATAGACGCTGCGGTGTCCCGCTATGATCGGGAACGCGATCGGTATCTCAAGCTCGCAGCGCGCGTCGCAGATATCTGTCGCTCCAGCATCGTGGAAGGGAACGCGATCCGTGCGCAAATCACTTCGCGCACAAAAACTGTCCGGAGTTTCGACAGCAAGCTCCGACGATTCGCAAAGCGGTCCGATAAAAACTTCAAGTCGGTAGACGAGGTTTTCGAGAAGATTGGGGACTTCGCTGGCGTTCGAGTGGCGACATATCGACCAGAGGACGAACCACGCGTCACCGAGGCAATCAAAGCGCTCTTCGTCGGGCGGGAGGGTGAGGCGGTCGAGATCGATCACAAGGATAAGCTCGATCCTGCCAACTGCCAATTTTACCGAGCCACTCACTGTCAAGTATTTTTACGCGAAGAGGAACTCCTTGGCGATTATGGAAATTTGCGCGGCGCAAGTTGCGAAGTGCAAATCTGTTCGATGATGGCGCATGTATGGAATGAGATCGAACATGATATCGGCTACAAACCCGAGGGCGGAGGACCTGGGGAAGCCGAGCGCGGTCTGCTTGAGGCCCTTGGCCACCTAACGCGTTCGGGTGATGCCGCGATTACGCAACTTCTTGCTGCCAACTACGCGCGTATGACAGTGCGGACGGGCGATTTTGGCGATGTGCATGACTTTGTCGCGCGCATGCGTAAGCATTTCCCCGATGCCGATCTATCAGTAAATGCTGGACTGGCATTTGACGAAGCTGTGCTTCTAGGGCTCACCTCAGCAGGAAAGATGGAGAAGGCTCTAGGAGCCGAGGCACTCAACCCAGAGGTCGCCTCTGCACGGATTGATGAATTCAACAAATTTCTGGAGGCGTCTGGCAGTCCCGAGCTTGCCCTCAATCGGGGTTCTGCGGATCTCATCTTGATAGCGATGCTCGCCAAATGTTCCGAGAGGATCGAGGAGAACCACCCTGCTGGACGAGGGAAGGGGCGGCCAAGCCGCATTTACTACCTGGTCCGCAAATATCGAGAGTTTTTGCAAGCACAGCTGGCAGATCAACATGTTGCCTAGCAGATGATAGGGAATCAGATCATTTCATTGGCAATCAACGATCTGTCTACAGATACGGAGTTGACCAATTCGGTCGCCTTAGATCCAATTTGCATGCGAAGACTGGTCGATCTGGTTCAGGAAAATGACGTGTCAGTTCGGCTTGGGAACGCTCTGACTGTGGCAGACAAGGCCGGCAATTTGCCCTACGCGACGATCGGCGACTATCTCGATGCAGGGCCGCTGGCCCAGACCAGAATGCTGCATGACGTTCGAAATTTCGGACGCAAGAGCGCGCAAGAACTAGAGACGCTAATCCGAGCCGAGTGTGCGTCTTATGGTATTGATCCTTCAAGCCGAACACAGACTTCAGCTGCCGCCAGTGCATCCGATAGATCGGACCTCATCAGCCTTTTTAGCGGCGACACGATTGGCGCAATCGCCTGCGAAGAGGTCCCGTCGACACGGCTCGAAGCCGTCCTGTCTCGGCCGCCTTTCAGGGACATGACGTTTCCGGAAGCCATGGAGAACTTCTTGAATACCACCCATAGGATCGCGCAGACGCGAAATTGTGGGCGCAAATCAGTCAAGGAGTTCCGACGCCTGTGCGAACGCCACATTCGTCGCCGGCTTACAGAGGAAGGGATTGGCGGACAGGATCGGTTGGTATCGCTAATAATCGACAAGGCGGCCAGTGCTGACGAACATAGCCTGGGTACAGCGTCTGACACTCTTGGTTTGGGCCAGGACGTCACTCCAAAACATGAGCGCCTGGCTGACCGCCTTGACTGGCTCTTGTCACAGCTCGACCAGCGTGCATCCACGATTCTCAGGCGACGCAATGGAATTGGGCAACAAGGCAGGGAAACACTGGAGGAAATTGGCGTCGACTACGGTGTGACCCGAGAGCGAATTCGTCAGATCGAAGCGAAATCATTGCGTAAATTGCGGACGCAGATTCGGCGTAACCCAATCGAGCAAATGCTCCAGCAGGAGGGGCCGGGTCAGTGGCTAACGATTGCTCAAGGCGCGCCTGTACTCACCAGAGCTCAGCTGTCCTCCCGTCGTCGCAATGTCGATGCCTATGTGACGTTGGCGTTGGACATCCTCAACATCGCGCTCGACCGGTGGATTGACAGTATCGCCCTGCCGCTGCCCGAAGGCTGGCTTCATCCCCTGGGTGACGCATCATTGGTCGAAGCGGTGGCGATGGACCTGCAACAGGAGATTGCTCGCACTCTGCTCCCACAAGCATTGAGCGTTTTGACGAACGCAAACCTCGAAGATGCGCTGGCGGCATGTGAACTTGTCCTTGGGAACCCCATTCGGCTTGGTTATGTGATGCCACCGCGCGTCGGAGTTCGCTTGACACGCTTGATCGGCTTGCACGCGCTCCTTGCTGCCGCGGGTCAAGCACGACCCGTCGAGGACTTGCTGCCGATCTATCATGCTCATTTTGCGAATGATCTTTGCTCCGAGCGTGACGCAGAGATCGTCATGAGCGCCGCACCGCATCTGTTTCTCGAGATCGAGGAGGGTAGCTGGTTGGCAGTCGGCGCCGCCGGCACGACGCTGAAATGCTTGGCTCCGGCCGATCGAGCCGAGCAACCTCAGCAAGAGGAACCGGGGACGATCGCACACGCGCTGCAAATCGCACTCCAAGCCCGCGGCCCCACAAGGCTGGGAGACCTGCTCAACGACGCCGACGCCATTCTTCCACAAGGTCGATCCGCCAATAGCATAGGGCCTATTCTGATCACTCGTCGCGAACTCTTCATCCGTGTCCTGCCCGGCACCTATGGATTGCCCGAGCACGTTTCGGCAATTTCTGCTTACCTCCCAGATGATTTGCTGATCCTTTTCAATGATAATCAGGCTCGTCTCTATGCTCTTGCCCGATATGCTGGAGAGCCTCGGACGATTTTTCCATTTTGGACGCCGACGGCGGAGTTCAAACTATGTCGGTGGGCTCGCCATTCCGGCGATGCAGACGTCTTTAACTCGCTCCTCTCTGTAGCTGATCCCGACGACTGGCCGGTCGTTTCGGCTGAGCGCGCAAATTGGCAGCGCCTCAAGTATCAGCAAGGTCGTTTTGCGATTGGAATGACGCTTCGGCGCGATGCCGCGTACGAGCTGCCGCCCTTGGAGCGGGTCCTCGCAGCCTGCGTATATGCGCATAGTCAAGGTGGGCTGAATTGGATTGCTGCAAACCGGCTATCGGGTCGACGCATCGACTCTCACGCAGGCGCCGGCTTGGTCGCTCTGCTGGTTTGCTTAGGTGTCCTGGAGGAACCTGACGGACAGGGCTATCAATGGCAACTGAGGCACACCGCTACTTCCACTCTCGATGTCGTGCGCCGTCAGTTGACACAGGAACTGGCGAATACGGGAGAGCTTGACTGGAGCCGCGGCGCCGGCACGCAACTCGCACGGCAAGTCTCTCATGCGATACCCGATCCAAAAAGTTGGATCAGCCACTCTGCTGTCGTTGCGATGCTTGAGCAACAGCCTGAGGCCCTCGTAGACGAGACAAGTGATGATCCCTTCGAGTGGCTGATGGCAGAGCGTCGCCGGTCCCGTGAAGCCCGGCAAAGAGAGGCTAATCTGCAATGGTTGCTTGCGGAATGAAGTCCCCCGGGCTTGCAGGGGTACTGCGGATATGAACGCGCCAGGCGTGCCCGAACTCAAGTCTCACTACCGCAGTGGCAAAGACGACTTGGCCGCTGATTTTTTTCGACCCTGCCTGCGGCTTGCCACTCTCTATCGTCGAGCCGTGGGATACTTCTCCACCTCAGCACTTTTAAGTTGGACAGACGCGCTGTCGCGCGTAGCGATGGACGGCGAATTGGTTGTTCATATGGTTGCCTCGCCGGAGCTTTCCCCGTCGGATGCAGCGGCGTTGAGGGACCTCGACGCTCCAGAAAGAGTTGCGCAATATCAAGCCATTATCGTCGAGCGGATTCTCGACGAGATTATTGCCCTCCTTGGCGATCCGACTGATTCTGGTCGCCTCGCCCATGTCTTTACCTGGCTCGTCGCAAACGACCGTCTTCAGATAAAGTTCGCCTTTGCAGAACATGTCGCCCTGCCGGGTATCTTTCATGAGAAGATTGGCGTTTTCGATTTCCCAAACGGCTCTCAAGCCGCTTTCACGGGTTCTGCCAATGAAACCCGGAGCGGTCATAGCAGGAACTACGAGTCGATCGACGTTTACCGGTCATGGGTGCAGGGCGAGGAAGAGCGGGTCGCTACTAAGGCCGAACAGTTCGACGATGCGTGGAACAACAAGGCTGCAGGTCTTGATGTTTTAACGCCATCGACTGCGGTGCTCAGCCGACTGCGGGAGCGAGCACCTCGCCAGAAAACACCCTTGGCGGAAGAAAAGCCGGAGCAGGAGCCAGCGGCCGACAAACGGTGGCTGCATCAGGACGAAGCAGTGGCAGCCTTTCTTGAAGGCGCCACCGGGATTCTGGAAATGGCAACCGGTACTGGCAAAACCCGCACGGCGCTCAAAATCCTGTCGTCGTTGATCGCCTCAAAATCGATCGACGGCGCAATTGTTGCGATGGATGGGACCGACCTCCTCGATCAATGGGCAGACGAGCTTGAACAATGGAACCTCGCGGGCGGACCTCGCTGGCTCATCTACCGACACTACGAACGCTATCATGAGCTCGGCGAGTTCGCGCTCGACCCTCATCATGCGTTAATTGTGATATCGCGCGGCCAACTTCGAAAGCTTATCGACAGGCTTTCAGGTGCCGCAAAAGCGCGCATGATGATCATTCACGACGAGGTCCATGGTTTGGGAACACCAAGTCTGGTCGACGCTCTTCGCGGACGTCATGAGGCTTTTCCCTACAGAGCGGGTCTCAGCGCCACGCCCGACCGCGCCTATGACCAGGATGGCAATGCGTTCATTGGGACTGAACTCGGTCCCGTTCTGTACCAGTTTCCGCTCGAAAAGGCGATCTCACGAGGTGTGCTGAGTGAATTCGATTATCTGCCACTGTCCTATGATCTGACGCCCGGGGATCGGGATCGACTTCAAGCTATCTATTCCAAGAAGGCGGCACGTCTGGCCGACGGCAACCCTATGAGCGACGAGGAAATCTGGACCGACATTGCAAAGGTTTATAAGACGGCCGAAATGAAGCCGGCAATCTTCGAGGATTATCTCAAGGCAAATCCTTCCGTTCTCGACCGATGTATCCTTTTCGTTGAAACGAAGGAATATGGAGCTCGCATCCTTGAGATGCTGCACCACCACACGCACCTCTACCGAACCTACTATGCCGAGGACGATCGTGACCATCTTGTCGCCTTCGCTCGAGGAGAGATCGATTGCCTCATTACATGCCACCGGATCTCCCAAGGGATTGATATCCGATCGTTAAATACGGTTGTGCTGTTTGCATCGGCGCGTGCCAAACTGGAGACGATACAGCGAATCGGCCGCTGCCTTCGAATTGATCCTTTGCGTCCGAACAAACGTGCGCTGGTAGTTGATTTCGTTAGACCCGCCAGTCCAACGGACACGATCCCAAACGCTGATCAGGAGCGTTGTGCTTGGCTGACAGCGTTATCTGCAGTTCGAAAGGGAGATGAACATGGCGCTTGATCCCGCACTCGAAGAAGCCCTTCAGGCTGCAGTCACCGCTGCCCAACAGCCCAATGCAGTGGCTCAACGACTGACAGCGTGGCTCAAATCTTTGAGTGATGGCGAAGGCAGTGAGGATCAAAACTTGCAGTTCTACGAGAATGTTTTTGAGGCGATAAAGGTTAAGGATATCGACGATGCGGATTAGCCTTAGCGGGTGGGCCAGCAGTGGGCTGCGATGCCCCGATGTTGAAGTGAATTTAGCGGGGCAGTCGGGGACACCAGCAAAAGTCGCTTTGGTTCAGATGCCCAACGGTACGGGCAAGACCACAACCCTTGAACTTATCAGAGCCACCCTAACCGGTGCTGCCGCCGAATGGAAACCGTCCCAGATCCGCGACTTGCGACGGCCTGGCGATGACAGCGACGTTGGTCAGTTCCGTGTCTCCTTGCTGATGGATAAGCGCCCCTTAACGATCGAGCTTATCTTGGATTTTGACAATGGAACGGCATCATATCGTACCACAACTCCGGGAAGCGGAGGTGTCGTCAGCCGATGGCAACCGCCAACGTCGATCCTCAAATTCCTCACGCCCGAATTCTTGCACCTCTTCATCTTTGACGGTGAGTTTGCCGACAAATTGTTGAAGCAGGATGCCGGACGCGCCGATGAAGCCATCAGTGCGCTATGTCAATTGGACCTACTCGATGTTGTTAGTCGGACAGCAGAATCAGAGTGGAAGCGGCGTACCAGTCAAGGCGGGCCAAAAACCGCCGCCGGGCTGTTGAAACTGAACAGTCGTCGCGACGTTCTGCTCAAACGCAAAGCTGATCTTGAAACGATCCGCGAGCGTGCCAGGCGCAAGATAGATGAAGGAACCATTACCGCAGCCGATCTATCGAAAAAAATAGCTGCACGGGTCAGCAGCGTCGAAACAACTCAGGTTCAGCATAACGAGGCCCAGCTGGCCCTGCAGGGCGCCAATGGAGCCGTCAGTAAGACGTCCGGTGAGGTTATGACGCTGCTGCGCATGCCGCTCGCCGTTCATCCAAAATTCTCAGAGAGTCTCATTGAGCTCAAGGAGAATCTCGATCATCTGAAGCTTCCTGAAAACACCTCCGCGCAGTTCTTCGCAGACCTCGTGCAGGAGCCCGACTGCATTTGCGGCCGTCCAATGAGCGATGTCGCTCGTGACGAAATCCTAAAGCGCGCCAAGGGGTATCTCGACATAGAGGAATCTGGAACCATCAACGCCCTCAAGCATGACATCAGCGTCTTTGTGGCTGCGCCGGGCGAGGAGCCTGTTCACAAGCAACTTGAGAGAGTGCTTATTGACCTTACCTCGGCCCGCAGACAGCAACGGGATGCAGGTCAGACCCTGCGGGCGCTGACGAAGAAACTAATCGATGCTGGCGACGAGCAGCTGAAAGGGTGGCAAGAAGCTCTTGCAAACCTTGAGGATGAGCTCATCCGTTGCAAGCAAGTGCTGCAAGACATCGATGCGCCGACAGAACAAGATACAGGCGGGTCGATGACTTCCATCAAGCTCGTCGACAGGAAATTGAAGGAGGTTGGTCAAACGATAGCTGAATTGACCCAAACCGTGGAGCTAAAGGGCAAAAATGATGTTCTTGAGGCCATTCTAAAGCACGCATCAGTTTTGGCACGCGACAAGATCAGATCCGAGCTCGTCAGGGATTCTAACAAGCGGCTTGAGGTGGTGCTTGCGAATGATCCGCTGCGGATTGATCGCGTAGACAAGTCGCTTCATCTTGCCAACCAATCTGGCGCCAGTGTCGGCCAGAAACTATCCGTGGGTTATACCTTCTTGATGAGCGCCCTCAATCGCGGAAACAACGATTTCCCACTCGTCGTCGATAGCCCTGCACACTCGATTGACGAGGGCGTTAGGCGAAATATTGGAAAGCTTATACCAGAACTGTGCACCCAGTTTGTCGGCTTCACAATCAACACGGAGCGGGCGGGATTCGTTCAGGCGCTTGAGAAAGCCTGCGACGATTGCCTGTTTCTGACTATCTTCCGCCGGACGGAGGGAACGAAGCGCCTGGAGCGCACCCTGCCATCGGCCGGCGTAACCAAAACCGATAACGCGTTCATGGTCAACGACCGCAGCTACTTCATGTCTTTCGACGTCACAGATGAAGAGGACGTGTAATGGCTCGCTTCCGGATCCGAAATGACGCCAGAGCCTGGTTCAATCAAATTGCGGACTTCGAACATTTCAAGGTTGATTTCGACCAGTATTACCTCTGCCTGATGGCGGGTTTCGCCAGCGGGCGAAGCAATGAGAACGCTCCCATGACCGAGATGGTCGATCATTTCGTCGAGGAATATAAGCCCGCCAGCCGTTTCTTGATTGGCCTGCTCGTGATTGCAGAACTTAGGAAGAGCGGGATAGACGTCACGGAACGGGCTGCTGTGCGCGCTCTATTCAAGCGCCTGGTGGATCCACATAGTCCCAATCAACTTACGGACGAAGGAATGCGCCGAATGAACGCTTACTCAAGCGGAGGCTACGATTATTTATCTGAACAGCGCGAAACCAAACCGTACTCAGGCGAGGAGTTTCTGCGTGATTATGTGCAGCTTGTGGATCAGGCGGTGACGTCCATGGGCAACTTGCCGACGGGTTCACAGCTGTCTTGAACCTCAAAGAGATAAGATAGATGGCGATTGATCGACTTAATTCACAAGTCCAATTTGCTCCTCGATCGCCCGACGAATGATGCTGCGGCCAGATCCCGAGGCGTTGCGGTACTTGTCCTCGGTGAAGTTCAATTTGCCTGCTGGCTGAAGGATTGATCGGAAGTACTCCACCGAGATGACTTTCCGTTCGTAAGCGTCGGGGGCCAGACGACGTAAAATGTCGAAGAGCGCCTGCACGGCCACCGTCTTGAATATGAACGAATCTGCGGGCGCAGCGGACCAGAATACCTCGTTGCACGCGATGAGATAGTTTAGAACCATGGTGTAGATCACGATGTCCTGACCTCCGAAGTATGCCGCGCGCAGAGGCGCTCGATCCTTTCTGCGCTCTTGGATGTCGGCGCGCCGCACTTTGGCGGGTGTCTGGAGATCGTTCGCGTCCGTCTTCGGGTTGCTTGTCAGGAGTCGAGCAATTCCCTCAACAACAACTGCAGTCGAGACCTTCCACCCGCTGTGGCCGATGAGCGCTGCCAGTTGGGCGTCCTTTTTGGGAGCAATCACGATCCGTCCCTTAAGAGGCGAGGCCTCGTCGCTGCCCAAACGGCGCGTCAGAAACACCGCGAGCTTGTCTGGACTCCAGAAGGACGGATCCTCATCGTCAATGTTGTAGCCGAACATTTCATAGGTCAGGCTCTTGTCGACTCGCTTCTGGTTCGAGTTGATCGTGGCGAATATCTGTGCCTGGAACGGCTTCGGCAGATCGAGATAAATCGCACAGATCATCTCCATCTCGAGACGCTCAACAATCTTTGCTTTCGCGAAACCGAATAGACGGTGCTGGCCGTCGACCACGGCAGCGAGCTTGTCTCTGGTTGGGATCACCAGCTCATGGCAGCCGTCGTCACCGACCTCGATGCGCCAGCGCCGGTCAATCAGGCTCGGATTCTCGTCGGCGATTGCCAGTTCGTCCGCTGTTTCTCCATCTTCGGCATCCTCCTCCGCCTGATCCACCGGATCGTCCTCTGTCATGCCGTCGCTCGGCCGCGAGTTCGCCGCCAGGATGATCGAGTTGGGAAACGCGGTGTCGTCCCGATCGATATACTTGCCGATCTCTTGCAGCCGCTTCTCGCGATATTCACGCTGAATGCCGCCAAGATTGTATGGCCTGCTTGGGTCATCGGTATGCTCGGCAGTAAGGACGTCGCTGAAGCAGACATCGAGAAGCAGGCGGGCGGGCAGTGCTGCTACCCAACATTCTGCCAGTTCCTGACGAACGCGGAGGGCCTTGGTTCGATATGGGAACGTCGTCATGCTTCAAAACCTCCAAGGTCGCCACCAAGGGGGCGGTCGGTGCTGCCTCCTACTGCCGCTTGGTCGAGCGGCTCGTCGAAAAAATCGGGATTGTCGGCGTTTGCTATCCACCAGAACCAAAGCGAGACAAGAGAAGCCAGAGTTCCGATGGACAGTGACAAAGGGGAAGAAAGGTTGCGGTCGAAGATCAACCAAAAGCCTACTGCGGCGATAAGGGTTGAGCCAACGAACGCGACTGCGCGCAACGCCTTCAGATATTTCCCCAACACGATCTGGAAGCAGGTCGAACCGATTAGCGCCGGAAAAAATGTCGCCATCGCAGTGCGTACGTGCAAAAGATCTGAGGGCGATGGCGCCTTAGCCGCATTGATCAACTCCACCCAGATTCCGAGGCCACCTATCAGAACCACGCTGCCGAAAAAGAAAAAGACAAAGGTCGCATGCGCCGCCGGTCGCGTAGTCCGACGCCATACGTCACGGCGGAGTTCACCCCACCCTCCTTCAGCCGTTGCCATCACCCTTCACCGTGTTTCCACATGCCGCCATACCTCACCATCAGTCGCTCGACAGTCGCCGGAGGAAGCATGGCCTCATTGATCTCGCCAGAGCCAGCGACCGCGGTCTCTAGCTCGCGCACGGAGGCATATGCCCCCATTCTTGATTCTTAGACTGCAAACCCCCGGATCCTCCAATGTAAATTGCGATTAACAAGAAGCATTGGCAACAAAAAAGTTTTTTCAAATCACAGTTTAAAAAGGCGGAGGCTTACAGTAGTGGCAGTTCCGATTATGTCACCTCTACGCGTGGCCCCAATTCTTTGTCCTAGTTGCGCTCTCAATGGGTAAAGGAACTTGACGCAAATCAGCTGGAAGCGGGGGTCCGCGACGGGCTACAGCCGTTCAGCTTTTGATAGAATCGCTGACCCGCACTAAGCATTTGTTTTTGCGCAATTCCGGACGCAAGACCGCTGCGCACTTTTCCTGGAATTGCTCTGGCGACTACACCGTGCGTTGCAGCATTCATCCCAAGATAAGGCTTTGCATGCGCGTGGCGAAGTAGAGGACCTAGAGAATCGTAGTGTTGAAGATCGCCGCGTGGCCGACATAGTAAGCGAAGAGCGTTGCTGTCAACGCAGCACATAATCCGACCGGAGCGAGCCAGGCCGCGGGAGTGTCGGTCTCCTTAGGTCGCTGATCGGAAAGGATCGCGACGAAGACGACGATGATGGCCGAGTGCCCGATCACATCCAGCTTGCCGAATTCGAAGCACGCGCTGATGAACATCTCAATCAACACGGCCGCCGCAACGCGCCGGACCAGCGGCGTCCAACCCAGGGCAAAGGCGAGCGTGAACTCGACCATGCCCGCGGCCCGCATGTAGAACTCGTTGTTGAAGCCAAGGGTGATACCGGGGTGCTCGATCAGGAGCGGGAAGCTCCATTCGGGATAGGCCCACTTCTCGACCGACGCCCACATCAAGGTGACGGCGGTCGCATAGCGCACGACGTCGAGCGGCTGAACGCCGAATAAGTTCTTTTGCAACCCGGTGAGAGCGAGATAGGCCGCAAGCCCCAGAAAGATCGGATAGTCAGCCAGATGAAACGCGCCGTAATCGCGCACGGCTAGCCCGAACAGGACGACGATCCCCGCGGCGGATAGGGGTGTGGTGCGGCGTGACAGCAGACCGGCCGCGATGGCGAGCTGCAAAGGCCCCACCAATGCGGACGTCGTTTTCAATTCAGGGGTTAAGAGGATGCCTCCGACCGCCCAGAGCGAGATGAAGAAAAACCCACAGATCGCGCGGATCATCGTCTCGGTATGCAGCAGCAAGCCCTCCGTGAAGCGGTTGAGCGAGCGGGTTATCATCTCGCCTAGAGACGTCCGCTCCACCACGCAGCCGGAAAAGATACAGAGCAAGGCAACGCCCAGGAGGAGCTCGAAATCCTGACAAAGGACGTTTTCGAGGCCGCGCGGCTGGCCGGCAACGTCATAGGCAGAGAACCATTTGACGTGGGCGCTGGCAGCCCGGGTCCCGAGGATACAGAAGGAAAATCCCGCAATGGACTTAGCAAACAGGAACATTCCCCGAGAGGCGGAAAGGGGATCCCGCCCAAAAAATCTGAACATTTCGAAAGAATCCCCGTTTTGGAAGGCACAGCTTTAACGATTCACCTTTAGGATGAATTTTAAGGTCATGGACGTCCTCTGCACCCGCCGGTTGTCGGGTGGTTATCCGGCCTCGGGCTGAGCAGAAGGCCCCTATGAGGACTTTGAGGCCGCACTCGAAATGGCACCTGCCGCGCTTGCGGTATATGCCAAAGCGGCCGTAACTTCCCCGTTTTGCGAGAGCCGATGCCTGGCCAACCTAAGCCCGTTTTCGGTTTCATTCTTGCACCTGAATCCGAGAGCGTTTGACAGGCAACTTCTACAGTACGGTCGAGCCTCTTCGTTACTTGTATGCACTCCCGGCGTGTCATGGACAGTTCTCGACAAGGGCGGTTTCAATCCCGGTGCAGTTGACCTCCCTTTCAGGCCGGCCTTGGCGGAGCACCCACGGCAGGCGCCGCTTCCATCGCTCACCTCGCCGCAGAAGAACATCTGTCTGCCACCGCTTCTTCTTGCGAGTTCGTCTGTCTTCAGTCGGTGCGTTCGATGCCTCCAGAATCTTCGCTTCCCCAAACGTCGGCGGCATAGGAGCGATACGTCGGGCGTGGTCACCTCCTTGGCGTCGGATGCTTCATCAATGGCGGCCATGGGCCGAGAGCGAACATCTTCACAAGGAAAAATCGGCGCTTCAGCGATCGCTTCCGCCTCCGCGATATCATTCGTGATAGCGGCCAGGTCGATGCCGGCCCAGATTGATTGTGGCCGCTTCACGAGCTCACGCTTCTGTTTGATCTCGACGACAAAGGGTCGCTGCTTCCTCATAGTGCTCTCGGGGACTCGGGAGAGTTGCGAATGTCGTCTAGGCCGATAGCTCGCTTTCGTCCACCCGCCCCACGTATTCTCCAACGGTTTTCGAAGATCTTGATGTCTTCGACGCCAAGACGCCAGCGGCTCACCGCCGACCTCCCGGCCGGCACTCTCGATCTCCTGTCCTTGTGTCAGTGCGATCGCTACTACGATCACCTTCAGCACATAATCGACGCCGCCGCCCACCGACCAGCAGGCGACGATTTCGGGAAGATCGCGGATGACGCGCTCGAAGCGGTCGAAGTCGGCCTGGCGGTGGCTGGCTAAAGTCACCTCCATCAGCACGGTCGCCACCGGCGCGATCGTGCGCATGGCGATCGCGCCGTGATAGCCGGACACGATGCCGGCCCTCTCCAGCTTGCGCAGCCGCATCCAGCACGGCGTCGGCGACAATCCGACCTTGTCGGCCAGCGCCAGCTTGGTAATGCGCCCGTCGCGCTGGATGGCGTCGAGGATTTTGAGATCGATCGAATCGAGTTTCGCTGCAGTCATCACCGTCACTTTTTTCTCACTACCATGTTCGTGTCGTGAGGGCAGTCTGGATGCCGCAAGTTTGTCGTTTGAGAGGAGTGATCAAAATGCCGATCTATATTCGGTGCTTTAGGCCCGCTTCAAGCTCGAGGTTATAAACAAAATTGGCGCCCAGAGATTGGCCAACACCGGCTTGTGGGTTGATGGATAGAGAATGCTTGATTGAAGGTGCACGTCCGACTGGCCGGGGACACTAAGATCAGACGCTTTGGGCGAGTTTCCTCAGGCGGCCGGCTGCAAGGCGGCCCTGAGCAGCATGCCGAACAGATCGCGCGGCTCGTCGGGATCGGCGAGCAGGTCGAGCTCTTCATAAAGGCCGGTCGCCTTGAGCTGATCGCGGACGTAGCGCAGCGCAGAGAAATCCTCGGTGGCGAAGCCGACGGAATCGAACAGCGTGATCTGCTCCGGCGTCTTGCGGCCTTGCGCCTGGCCGGTCATCACCTGCCACAGCTCGGTCACCGTATGGTCGGCATCGAGCTGCTGGATCTCGCCTTCGATGCGGGTCTGTGGGGGAAACTCGACGAAGATATCCGATCGCAACAGGATGTCGCGATGCAGTTCGGTCTTGCCGAGGCAGTCGCCGCCGACGGCGTTGATGTGGACGCCCGAGCCGACCATGTTGTCGGTCAGGATGGTGGCGCATTGCTTGTCGGCCGTCACCGTGGTGATGATGTCGACGCCTTCCACCGCATCCTGCCCGGTCGTGCAAATGGTGATGTCAAAGCCCTTGCCGAACAGGTTGCGGGCGCATTTTTCCGAAGCCGAGCGGTCAATGTCGTAGAGCCGCAGCCGGTCGATGCCGATGAGCGCCTTGAAGGCGATGGCCTGGAACTCGGACTGGGCGCCGTTGCCGATGATGGCCATGGCGCGTGACCCCTTGGGCGCCAGGTATTTGGCCGCAAGCGCGGAGGTGGCTGCGGTGCGCAGTGCCGTCAGGATGGTCATTTCACTGAGCAGCATCGGATAGCCCGAGCCGACATCGGCCAGCACGCCGAAGGCGGTGACCGTCTGGCGGCCCTCGCGCATGTTCTTGGGATGGCCGTTGACATATTTGAAGCCGTAGAGCCGGCCATCGCTGGTCGGCATCAGCTCGATGACGCCGTCATGGCTATGCGAGGCGATGCGCGGTGTCTTGTCGAACAGCTCCCAGCGGCGGAAGTCTTCTTCGATGTAGCCGGCAAGCTCGGTGAGAAACCGTTCGATCCCGATGGCGAGCACCAGCTTCATCATGCGGTCGACGCTGATGAAGGGGACGATGGCAAGGCGAGAAGGCTGGGTCATGGTCAGATGCTTCCGGAATGACTGCGGGTCGGGTGGTCCATGATGCGACGGCCCATCAGGCTGGCGGTGAGGTCGACCATCGGGTCGCGGTGCGGCCGCGCTCGTCCAGGAACGGGTTCAGCTCGACGAGGTCAAGGCTGGATACCAGGCTGCTGTCGGACACTATCTGCGGCCTCCGGGCGAATTTCCGGAACGGGAATCACTTTGCATGCACCATTTCCCCGATTGATGACCTCGTCACCGGCAATGGTGCGGGTGCGTCCGCAGCGAAGGTTCCGTGCCCGCTCCGTCGGCGTTCTACGACTTCCGAGCGAGCCTCACGTGGAGCCAGTCCATAATTCTCGCGATATGCCTTTGAAAAGTGCGAGGCCGAGATGAAACCACAGGCCATCGCGATCTCGACGATTGGAAGTTGCGAGTTCAAGATCAACAAGTGCGCGCGCTCAAGTCTCATCTCGAGATAGTATCGCGCAGGCGAACGTCCTATTTGTTGCGAAAAGATGCGTTCAACTTGGCGCCGAGACAAGCGGCTGGAGGCAGCGATGTCTTCGAGCGCGACTGGCTCGTCGAGATGCCTCTCCATCTGCTCGATGATCTTCAACAGGCCGTCATGGTGAATGGCCGCGCCTGCATGCAGAGGTAGTCTCTGACGATCTCCAGGTTGACGGACCGTCATAGCGACCGCCTTCTCGCACACTCGGTTGGCTGTAGGGGATTCATAATCTTCTCTGACGAACTGCACGAACATGTCGAAAGCAGCATCTCCGCCAGAGCAGGAGTACGTGTCTCCGTCGATCTCATAAGCAGCTTGAACAGCAGCGATACGTGGA
The DNA here is from genome assembly GCF_042647205.1 of Mesorhizobium cantuariense. Taxonomy (NCBI): domain Bacteria; kingdom Pseudomonadati; phylum Pseudomonadota; class Alphaproteobacteria; order Hyphomicrobiales; family Phyllobacteriaceae; genus Mesorhizobium; species Mesorhizobium cantuariense. Next base: position 599,273 of record NZ_JBHRVD010000001.1, read on the forward strand.
AATTGTTCAACGAACGAAGGGAACTGTTCCCAGTGTACTGCACATCTTCGTCCATCCGCCAGACCGGTCTGGGCGATGCTGAAGATCCCGCTCGCGATTCCGACCAGACACAGTTTCCTAGCCCGGCATTCTCGCAACCAACCATGCAGGGCCCGATTTGTGGCAAGTGGGTGGCTCCCCCCGCAAATTACGGCGACTGAAGGGGACCAGCCCGTTTTGCCAAGGAGGCCGCGTTCCTCCTTGAGCGACGTATCAACGGAGATCGTAGGTCCACAACTCGATCTCACAGGGAGTCCGTCGTCAGATACAACTCGCCAAGCGTAAATCTCCGATTCGAGCACTTCGTTGGCAAGCCGTAATACCAACGGTCAATTTGATTGACCGACGTGAGCCCATTCGCGCATTCCGATTGATGTGATGGTGTTTGGTCGTTCGATGAGCTCGCGCCAGGCCCCGCACGCGGCGTCGATGATGGCGTCGTAGCCTTCGAAGACGCGATTTGAGAGCCAGTTCTGGCGCAGATACTGCCAGACGTTCTCGACGGGGTTCAGCTCCGGCGCGCGGGGCGGCAGGAAGATTAGCGTGATGTTCTTGGGCACTTTCAGTTTGGCGGTGGTGTGCCAGCCGGCGCGGTCGAGCAGCAGAACGGCATGAGCGCGCCTGGCAACATGGCGGCTGATCTCGTCGAGATGAAGTTGCATGGCCTCCGTGTCGGCGAAGGGCAGCGCCAGCCCGGCTGCTATGCCACGCGCCGGGCAGATGGCGCCGAACAGATAGGCGCTCTTGTAGCGCTGGTCGGCCGGCTGACGGGGCCGCGTGCCGCGCCTGGCCCATTGCCGCACGATGCCATTCTTCTGGCCGATGCGGGCTTCGTCCTGGAACCAGATCTCGACCGGCTTGCCTTTGGGCAGGTCGGCCAGATGGGCGCTCAGCGTGCGCGGGAAGTTTTTTTATACGCCTCGACGATCTCGCCGTCCTGGCCCGGATGAAGTGGCCGGGCGCTGATATGGGAGAAGCCGAGCTGCTTCAAAAGCGTTCCGACGTAGCGCTCGTGATAGTCGACGCCGAAGCGTTCCTTGATGAGCCTCTGGAGATCAATGCGCCGCCAGCGCACGACGCCGTCGACGGCCCGGTCCGGCCCGGTCTCGACGATCCGTGCCAGTTCCGCCTTCTGCGACACCGACAGGCGCGGCTCCGGCCCGCCGTTCCAGGCGTCCTCGAGGCCGTCTGGACCAGCGTCGTTGAAACGGTGAACCCAATCCCGCAGGGTCTGCCGGTCCATGCCGCCGACCCGGGCCGCATCCTCACGGCTCATCCCGTCGAGAACCGCTGCCAACGACAGCAGCCGACGGCTCTGCTTGCTATCCTTCGAACTCTTGGCCAGCCGCCGCAACTCGGCTGCCGAATAGTCCGTCCGCATCTTGATCGCTGATCCCATGGCGCGAATCCTCCTCGCCCCAATGGAATCACGGTTCCGCTCACTCCGGTATCCCAAGAGAGTCAGCCGTCAGATCCTTTAGTATAAGGCCTCGACTGCAGAAGAAAAGGCCTGCATCGAAAATCCAGGCTCCAGATAGAGACTGAACAGACGTTCTGCTCCCTTCATCTTCAGCATCTCTACGCCTCTCACGAAGTGCCTTCTTGTTATCAGTACACTTTTGAATAAGCGGCACAGCGCTCTTTGACGGTGCGATTGCTCAGATGCGCGATTTCGGCACGCTTGTGCGTAGTATAAATCGAAGCAAAGCCGTCCGGAAACCAACGCGTTACAATATCGTTCTGCTCAAAACGCAGCAAAGCCTCTTCCAGGGATTGTGGTAGCCGCTTGTAACCGCGATCAGACAGCTGGGCCTCAGACAGCACGGATAAGTTCTCCTGAGTTACCTGAGGTGTGGGGAGACCGTCTTCGATGCCCTGGGCACCTGCATGGAGAACCGATGCCAAGGCCAGATATGGCGAGGCCGCGGCATCGGCCGCACGGTACTCAAAGTTATATTGCCTGGCGATCTTCTCGGGATCTGCGGAGGTAGTGGGACAGATTCGGACTGAAGCCTCGCGATCGCGGAAGCCAAGATTGTTATATGCCGCGCTCCAGCGGTTTGGCGTCAATCGCAGATAGGAAATGTCAGACGGCGCGGTTAGCGCAACGATGGAGTCGAGATATTTGAGTACGCCGGCGATGAATGACCCGGTAAGTTTGGACATGCCGAACGGGTCGTTCTCGTCGTACGTTGCCGGGGAGCCATTCCCATCCAGGAAGCTCATATGGATGTGAACGCCGTTACCGACGCTGGTGGGGTCTAAAATTGGTGCGAACGTCACCTGCTCACCGCAGCGTTGCGCCGCCATGCGGGTCAACTCCCGAAGAATTACCGCTTGGTCGGCAGAGCGATGACCCTGAGCGGGGCCATTGGTAACCTCGTACTGGTTTGGACCAAATTCCTTCATGAAGGTATCGGGCGTCAGGCCTGCCTGAGCGAGAGCCGACATTAAAGCCTCTCCGAGCTGCCGCCGCCGAGTAAACCCGCGCAAGCTGTAGGCGTCGGGAAGAACCTCGCCGGCGTTGAGCATCTGGAATTCATGCTCGAAGGCGCTCACAAGCTCGATACCGCCGCAAGATCGGAGCCGCTCAAGTGCCGCTTTGAGAATCGAGCGAGTACAACAATCCCATGGGCGGCCGTCGAGATCGGTGATATCCCCCAACATGAAATGCTCAACCAGGCCGCCGTCTGCGAAGTCGACCTCAACGCGCGCTTCAGGATCAGGGATCAGAAGCAGATCCCCGAGCGAGCCAAAGGGGCTTGGAGCGATCGCGTCGAAGCAGGTAATCATTACATTCGTCGGCGTCCAGCCGATTCCACGCTTAAGGCGCTTATCCAGTTCCAACACTGGAAATGCTTTACCACGTGTTCTCCCGGCGATATCGGACGTAGCTGCGAAGACAAGCGGGTTCGAAATCATCGGTGTCCTTCAAAACGTTGGGCTCAGCAGAACAAGATCGTGAGGTTCAAATTAGTCAGTTTCATAACGTACGCCAGTGCTCCGCGGCCATAGGCAACCCCACCACCGCGATAGCCTGTCTCGAAACGACCATGTTGCCTTCAGTGCACAAAGCCTCAATGAAATTTTTTTGTCAATCACAAATATTGAGTTGACATTGAAAATGAAATCTCGTCCTGTTTGCAACGAACGATGGGAGCACGCGGCGGGGCTTCCTGAGAGAGTTGGTCCCCAGGGACATTTGCAATCTCAATGCATTGGTGGCTCAGGCGTCGGCAAGCCCGTCGATCTCTCGAAGGACAGAGAATGGCATGAAGCAGGGTTATGATACGCTACGCTTGCTGGGGCAGGGCGATCCGGACCCGTTTGAGGTCATGAATCCCGACGGGTCAAGTCCTGTGCTCCTGGTGTGTGAACATGCGGGGCAGGCGATCCCCGCGGCGCTCGGAAATCTGGGCATTTCTCTTGAGGTGCTTGACGATCATGTCGGCTGGGATATCGGGGCAGCCGAAGTGGCACGGCTTTTGGCGCGGCGGCTAGATGCTGTTGCTGTCTTTCAGCCGTATAGCCGCCTGGTCATAGATTGCAACCGGCCGCCGGAGGCATTCGATGCTATTCCTGCAACAAGCGATGGGATCAGAATACCCGGCAATCAGGAAGTCGACATTGCCGATCGCGCGGCTCGCGTGGCCGAGATCTTCGAGCCTTTTCACACAGAGATCAGTCGACGTCTAGAGGAGGGTCGACACACAGTGGCGATATCGGTTCACAGTTTCACTCCTCGCATGAACAACGTGTGGCGCCCGTGGGATATCGGTTTCCTATTCCGTCGTGACACGGACACGTCAGCGCGCCTGAGAGACTCTGTTACACGCAGGTATCCGCGTTTACGCGTGGGAATGAATGAACCCTATCAGGTCAATGACTCGAGCGATTGGTTTGTGCCCCGGCATTGCGAGACACGTGGCTTGAACAACAGCCTGATTGAGATCCGAAATGATCATCTGCGGACGGCTGAAGGTCAGAGGCTTTGGGCCGATATCGTCGCATCATCGATCGAAGACTATTTGAATGGGAACTGAAATGAGTCTTACTCGCAATGTGCCCTTGGTGCCGGAGCAATCGGCCTTGCTTTTTGTCGATGTCCAAAATTTCAGCGCTCACCGTGACGGAGCCGAATTTTCAGGGCTGCCGAAAGCAGATTTTGCAGCGAAGTATGGCTGGTATTTCAGCGAGCTTGAGGCTCGGGTCATTCCGAACATGCAATCTTTGCAAGCCGCCTTCAGGAAGTCTCGTATTGAAGTAATGTACACAACGATCGAAAGCTTGACAGCTGATGGTCGGGACAGATCTCTCGACTACAAGATCACTGGGTTCCATGTCCCTAAGGGGTCATGGGACGGTAAGGTAATCGACCAGATAGCTGTGCAGGGTGATGAGATAGTTCTACCCAAGACGTCATCGTCCGTCTTCATTTCCACAAATATCGATTACATCTTGCGGAATCTCGGTGTTAAACAGCTCGTACTCGCAGGGTTGGTTACCGACCAGTGTGTAGAAGGCGCAATCAGGGATGCCTGTGACCTTGGCTATCTCGTCACACAGGTTACAGATGCATGCCTGACTTATACCCGGGAACGCCATGATAGCTCGCTACGGGCGATTAAGGGGTATTGCCGTCAGGTCACGACCCGTGAGCTCATTGCCGAAATACAAGGCCTGGAACACGCCCCTAAGCCGCTAACGCCCAGTGCTGGTTAGAGCAGCACCTCTTTCTCGTGGCGGAGCGCTGGAGCTTGCTAGCTAGGTCTCACTCCCCCATACTGAAAACAGCAGTGCTTAAGGGTTCGCGGGGTAGCCGGCTTTGGAGAGATTATGACCGATAGCACAATTCCGGGCGAAACCGTAAGGGAGCAGATAAGGAGAGCAGCAGATTCTTTAACCGCCACGGAGCGGCGCTTATCTGCGCTAATTCTGTCGAATTATCCGTTTGCCGGACTTGAGCCAATCCAGGTAATTGCGACCTCCTCAAACGTCTCTGCTCCCTCTATCTCACGCTTCGTGAGTAAACTCGGCTACCAGGGTCTGCAGGAATTCCAACAACAACTTATAAAGGAACTGAAGCAAGGGCAAAAGTCTCCGCTCGATTTGCGGACAACAACAAGCGGTATAACGGACGAGTTTTTCGAGAATTTTATCCAAAAATCAACCGAGTTGCTAAAGGCATCCGCCGGGGCGATCACTGCCGCCCAGTTTGAAAGAGTAGGGGCACTAATTTCCGACCCACGATCTGATATATTTACCTTGGGTGGTCGGATCAGCGATCTAGTTGCGCAGTATTTGTCTAGGCACTTGAAACAAATCCGCGCTGGTGTTCATCAGGTATCGTCCGAGGATGACTGGTGGCCAGAGTATATAATGCGAATGCGGCAAAGGGATGTATTAGTCCTCGTCGATTTTCGAAGGTACCAACGTTCCCTTGAAGAGTTCGCCGAAAGAGTGTCAAAGCACTGCGGGCTGAAGATCATCCTGATAACGGATCGATGGATGTCTCCAATCTCCAAATATGCATCAGAAGTGATAGCGCTGCACATTGAGAACGAGACTGCATTTGACAGCAACGTTGCCGCGTTCGCGTTGATCGAGGCGCTCATAACCCGGGTCGCCGAGGCGAACTGGCCCCAGGCAAGCCAGCGGATAAAAAAATGGGACTCGTTGAGGACTTCGGTCTCGCATCAGAGAGAGCCAGTGAGGGAGTCATAACTAAAGAAAAGCTAAGGCTAATGGAAGGGAAGATGCTCTTCGGGCCGGCTATTGGAGTTTTTGACGAGAACTCCCGTTGCTCTGATTTTTGTGCGCGTGGGCCTCGTTAAGTGTCACATTGCTCTCGTGACGGATTTGTTCGAGTTCCTCAATCCGGCGGCGTGTCCGCTCGCCGGTGGCTGCAAAAATCTGAGCGACGACGGCTTCGATCTGCGCCACCGCCGGTGCCATCGTGTCATAGGGCGAACTGACTTCGATCGGGCACGAAAGGGTAACTTCGGCGAAATCGGAAATCGGCGATAGCCATGGATCGGTGAACAGGAGGATGCGAACGTGACGGGCGGCGGCTTGTTCGGCAAAAGCGACCACGTCGCGTTGGTAGCGGCGGTAGTCAAAGACGATCAGAACGTCTCTCTTTCCTAAATCGACCAACAGATCCAGTTGCTGAGCGGATAGTGTCTCGATGTAGGCGACGTTGGCTCGAAACTGCGATAAGTAGCTTGCCAACATTCCCGCGACGTGCCGACTGTAGCGTCCTCCGAGCAGGACCACCTTACCTTTGGAGTCCATGACAAGTCGGGCTGCGCGCTCATATGTAGCCAGCGGAGTGGTCGTCAACGCCTTGTCGAGGCTCCCGGCAACCGAATGCATGTAGGCTATAGCCGCGCCTTGTTCGCCGTCGGTGGCCAACTCTGGCCGCTTCGCTCCCATCATAAGCAGTGGCGAATGCAATCGCGCTTCGATGTCGGCGAGCAACCGCTGCTGGAAGTCGGGAAAACCTTCAAAGCCGAGCTTGATGGCCAGGCGAACCACAGTGGGGTCACTGACCCCAGCACGCTTCGCCAAGCTCGTTGCGGTGCCTAGCCCGGCCGTCGGATAATCGGTGAGTAACACCTGAACAATGCGCTCCTCCGACGGGGTGAGCGATAAGCCGCCTTGAAGCAGCATGTCTCGAAACTGCATCAATCAGTTCCCCTTGAACTCGTGAAGAGGAAATTACAAATCCTCGTGACCTGCGTCAACATGTCAATTTCTTAATCGCATCGAGCGACTCAAAAAGGCAAGCGCTCTGCAGAAATAGGTTTGTCCGCTCCACAGCTTTCAGCCCAAGGGCGAATGGCATGATCACAGAATAAGGGAAACCTACGAGGGCGCGTCGACCGAAGACCCTTGTCGAATGACTCGAACTCGACCTTGCGATGGACCTGTCCGACGAAGGCTGTTGATGCCGTTGCGATGGTGGCCGCTCTTGTTTGGTGTGAGCGTGAGACTGTCATCCGAGACAGACCTATGACGGTATCCTTGTTTTACCGCCAAGGAGGTCTCGCCGGGCAAGGGCGCCGCTGGGGCCGGCCAGCATCGCTGCTTTGCCCGGCCCCACGCTCGGAAGACTGCGAGATGTCTAACTGAGCTAGATCAAACTTTGAGCATCTCGCGGGGATTTACCCTGACGCGCTCGCCTTTGGGATCGAAGAATCGGTAGCTGGCGGTGACTTTCACCTTTTTGGGACCGCCGTTGGATTGAACCTCCAACTCCGTACCTGGCTCGGCGAATTCGCTATTGACCCATGCTCGTCCAATATTGCGTTCGAGCAGTGGGCTGACCCAGCCGATCGTCGTTTCACCTGCGTTCTTCTTGGGACCACAGGTCAGCTTTAAACCTCCCGCTATCTGAGGTTCCGTTGTGTCGGCCTCTATTCCTACGAGTTTGGTGCGGAGGCCTGCTTGCTTGCGGCGCAGCATCTCATCTCTGCCATGGAAAAAGCCCTTGTCAAAAGCTACGGACCATCCAAGGCCATATTCAAGAGGGGAACCTCCCGCATAAAAGTCGGCTCCGAACAGAAAGCCTTTATCAACCGCGATTGGGAAGGCGGCCATCAGTCCGGCCGGGCCGCCACCGTACTTCGCGCAATACTCAGTGAACTTTTCCCACATGCCGTGAGCATATTCAGGCCCGAAATGGACCTCGTAACCGAGTTCACCTGAAAAGCCCACTCGTGCAATCGTGGTTGGAACGCCATGGAAATCAACATGCACTAATCGGTTGTGCTCAAGATCTGCAATGTCCACGGCTTGTTGAAGTACATTGATCGACTTTGGGCCCTGTATGGAAAGGAACGTGTTAGACAATTCAGTGACCCAGACCTTTCGACCATCTGCCTTTTCCATAATCCACTTGCGCGAGGCGTCGCGAGTAATTCCACCGTGGATCATAAACTGATCTTCGCTAATCCAAAAAACGATAACGTCGTCGATTAGACTAGCCTTGTCGTCAAGGATACTTGAGTAAATAGTGCCGCCAGGGGTGATCTTTCCCAAGTCGTTTACGATAAGTTCCTGTATGAATTGAAACGATTCCGGTCCGCACACCCCAAAACAACTCTGGAAATCATACTCGGCAAAGCCGACATTGGAGCGGACCATCATGTATTCATCGTTTGAAGAAGTTATGTGCGAAGCGACTTTCCAGCCTCCAAAGTCAATCATGGGGGCGCCAAGCTTCTCGTATATTGAATGATATGCCGTTCTTTTTTCCATGTTATCCTCCAAATTTAACAAATGGCTATCTTTGTCGGCCGATCCGCGACATTGGCGCCGTTCTCAGAACGGCAACCCCACTTAGTCTCCGATGCTTGATAGGCTGCCAGCATGTCCTCGATCCCGGCGTCCATCCTGCATGCAACGAACATGCTATCTCACAAAGCATGAATTGCTGAAAATTATTTGTCAATGATGCGATCATTTTGATAGATAGAAAATTTTTTCCGGCGTGGCCTTGTGTTCAGCCATGGCCTCAAGTTCGCGATAGATCGGATGAGGCTTGGTTTGTTGAGCAAGCGGGAAGGTCGAAGGTGGCCGAGGAGGTCGAGTGCCGCGGACTGAAAGAATTTCTTCAAACATTGCAATTAACTGTAGACAGGAAAAAAATTCCACATTATTTTGGCTCCTCAGCCAGCCTATCAGCGGACTGCTTGGCCAAAGGTGGGGAGGGGTGGATCTTGTGCAGAGGGCATTCTGCTCTGAAGAAAGTTGATTGCGAGCCGGTCGCAATCGTCGTCCTGGCCCTTCACCACTCGCCGTACCGGAAGTGGCTGCATCGATAAGGATAGCCGGTTGGGCTTTTTCTTGTAACAGGAGCATCAAATGAGCGAAAGATACAGCTGTGACGTACTCGTTGCGGGAGCCGGAATTGCGGGTGCGGGGGCAGCCTACTATCTGTCGAACCAAAATCTGAACGTTATCCAAGTCGAGTCCGACCATCCGGCTTCCGGACCGACCGGCTCATCGTCCGCGGTGTGCCACGCGTTCTATGGCGATCCTGAGTTATCTTTGCTCGCAAAACGGGGAATCGAGATCCTTAAGGATCTCCCCGGCGCCTTTCATCAATCTGGCTGCCTGTGGGTTTGCGGTCCTGAGCACGAACCCGCAAATCGCGAGATTGTTAAGCGGATCCGCGACGATGAAGGTAGCCGAATCGAGGGTCTGACCGGAGAACAGGCGCAGGCAATTCTCCCTCATTTCAATATGGAGGGGATCACTTTTGCCGCCTGGGAAGACGAATCGGGACACTGCGACCCTTACGGTGCAACTAACGAATTGGTCAATCGAGCTCGCGCAAATGGCGTTAAGTTTATGGGCGGCCGCTCGGTTACCGAAATTCAAGTAACAAATGGAAACACGACCGGGGTGACGCTAAGTGATGGCACCATCATCTCTACCGGTCGCGTAATTCTTGCAACGGGTGTTTGGTCGAAGGCGCTCCTGGCTAAGCTTGGAGTTAGCCTACCGACGTTTATTGAACGCCACTTCATGGCAGTAATGGACGCACCAGGTGTCGCAAGAAAGTTACTTCCGCATTGTTGGGTTGATGAAACTACGAACTGCTATGCTCGGCCGGAAGGCGAGAATACAATTTTGGTTGGAACCTGGGGGGGCGGCGGCACAGGCGTCGAGAACGACGCGCTTAAAGAAGCACACGCGCGCATGAACTATCGCCTCGAGGTCGCGGGCCAATTGGACCGAACGATCACGCAAGAGGAATCGGTCTGGGCCATTGAACATATCATGTCCCGTTCTCCTGAGATTGCCGAATTGGGCATCCGTCCCGGCTACGCCTGTCAATATGATATGAGCCCGGATCACCTCCCTATAGTTGACGAGATTCCGGGCGCAAAGGGAACTTTCGTGATCACCGGCTCAAGTGGGCATGGCTTCAAGCTTGGGCCTGCCATGGGCGAAGTCGTCGCACAATGGGCGTTGGGTCAACGTCAGGAATTGCTCAGGAAGTTCTCATTGCATCGCTTCGCATAACGTCCTCAGCGCATTTGCATCCATGGCGCGCTACTTGGTCGTCATGGATGCCAGCGCGGGCTTTTCCTCTTCGAGGAGACGCGCGTTATCCAGCGATGCACTCGCCTGGAGGCGGATCTCCTCCAATTCCTCGATACGTTCGCGCGTCCGCTTCTCCATGGAAGCAAGGATTTGAGCGATAACAGCTTCGATCTGCGCCACCGATGACGCCATCGTGTCGTAGGGCGAATTAACCTCAATTGGGCAGGTTAGTGTTAGTTCTGAAAACTCGGCAATGGGCGATAACCAAGGGTCCGTAAACAGAAGAATGCGAACGCGGCGGGCCGCAGCTAATTGGGCGAACGCAACAACGTCAAGCTGATATCGGCGATAATCGAACACGATTAAGAGATCGCGCTTTCCCAAGTCGACTAACACGTCCGTCTTTTGCGCCGATAGTGCGTCGATATGCATGATGTCTGGCCGAAATTGCAACAAGTAGGCTGCTAACATGCCTGCGATAAAACGGCTGTACCGCCCGCCGAGCAGGACGACCTTGCCCTTTGTATCCATTACCAGGCGGGCGGCCCGTTGATATGACGCCAGCGGGGTCGATGTCAGCGCTTTGTTGAGGTTGCTGGCCACCGAATGCATGTAGGCGATCGCAGCTCCTTGTTCGCTATGCGTCCCCATGTCGGGCCGTTTGGCTTCCATCATAAGCAGCGGCGAATGCAATCTTGCTTCAACATCTGCAAGTAACCGCCGTTGGAGGGCGGGGAACCCTTCGAAACCCAGCTTCATGGCAAGGCGAACCACAGTAGGGTCACTGACGCCGGCGCGCTTTGCGAGACTCGTGGCAGTGCCTAAGCCGGCCGCCGGGTAGTCGGTCAGGAGCACCTGAACGATCCGCTCTTCTGATGGTGTCAACGAAATGGCCCCGTGCAGCAGCATGTCTCTAACGTTCATCGTGTCCTCCAACTGACATTGCTGAAGAGAATATTACAAAATTTCTCATTGTGAATATGTTAGCGGGCTGTCCGAATAATGCACGATGGCAAGCCACCAAAGTGCGCGCAAGCGCGGCTACGCTAGTTTTCAACTACAGAAAGGCCGTCCACATTGTCGGGCGGTCGCGGCCAACATCGGCTGCCTTGGCCTTGAGCCAGCCTACAGGGTCACACCGGTCGCCGTCCATTCCCAAGTCGACCGGATCTCTGTCGGCTGGGGGGGGCGTGGAAGACGCTCTGAACCATCAGACGCGCCACTGCCCAACTCCAGGGGGAACCGATCAAAGCGGCGTGACTCAGACGAAGCCGCCCCAGCGACCCCGGTGGCTCAGATACAGCAGGACCTGGTCTGAAGACAGGTTTTCTTAGCCTTCGTTGCGCAATAGAGCTTTGTGCCGTTGTAGAAAGTTGTCAAGATGAATCTGACCATCGCTTGAGTCTTCACCTTCCGCCTGAGCGAACGCGAAAAGCGCAATTTCGTGGTCAAGAAGTAACTGGATATAGGGTTGGTCGTCAACCGGCGCCTCGACAAGCAGAGTCTCAAATTCACGAACGAATGGCCCCAATAGCTTCTTGAGCTTTACCGCAAATTGAGTCCAACCAAGCTCTGCGTACTCAACGGTTTCATCGCGTCCCTTCTCAGCAAGCAATACTTTGCTATTTGATTCAAGTTTGTAACGCGTGATAACTGGCAAAAGCGCCTCTGCTACAAGCCGCTCTATGGCGGCCAAATTGCGCAACTTTACGCGAGATTGTTCACTGTCAGCCTTTTGGGCAAGAACGCTAAAAAATTCTTCCCCCAAGATTTCACCCTCATAGGCGCTGAGCACGCGATTTTCGTAAGTCGGAGCAACAGAAGACCGCATCGGAACACCTTTATCGATCATGATTGTTGAGGGGCGCGACGGAACGAGCCGATTTGCTGAAGGCTCGTTTCGAAATACAAATTATGAGCGGCTGGAGGCTGACCAACCGGCATCATACTCAAAGCCTATTCGAGGGTAGCTGCGGCCCAGGTGCGTGTCAATATCTCTTCAGAGGCTGGCGCTGATGGAAGAAAAGTAGACGAGTCGGCAACGAGGAGGGGCAGGCAGCCTGTAGGATCCAGGCGAGGAGATTGCGGCATGGATTGAAGATCAAACTTCCTGGGTGCTGTTTATGTGCGATTTCGACGATGGACAAGGGCACCAGGAATTCGGCAGTGAGGTAAGACCAGAGATGCCGCCCTTGCAGGATAAGGATCGGATGGTCCTCAAAGCCTTCCCGTTCTGGTCTGACTATCTCCAATATCGATCAGCGCGCGCCGATCGGCATCGATGGCTATTGCTCAGCTCTGTGGGGATTGTGCGCCGGGAGGTCAAGTTCTCCAGCCTCTGGGGTAGCAATCAGCAATCTTACGACCGCAGCTGGAAGGCTGTAGCGCCTTCTGCACAATTTTTAATATGACAGAATGATGTAATGAGATTGACATGAAGGTTGACCTGTCCAATAATCGTAATTCCGCAGAGGAGCAGACGGATGGTCAATCCCCGCATCAAGGCTGTGACGATGGATTCGCTGGCTTTGGCCGTTATCCTAGTGGCAGTAGGGATCTTGGCCGGTGTTTTGTTTGGAGCGAATGGAACCCGGATCGCGACATCGATGTCAATCGTGGTCACTGCCTGCGTTGGTTTGCAGGTTTTTTCCGGCAACACAGGTATCGTGTCATTCGGTCCTGCAGCCTTCATGGGAGTGGGCGCCTACACTGCAGGCATCCTCACGATGAGCCCTGTTGTTCAACGGACCGCACTTCCTCACCTCCCGGTCTGGATGGCGGGCTATGGTCTTTCAGTCTGGTCGTCGTTGATTGTAGCCGCCCTTACGGGGCTGGTTTTGGCTGGGGTGAGCGGCATCGTTATGCGGCGGTTGTCCGGTTCGGCTGCGTCCATCGCCACTCTGGCATTGCAGATTATCGTCTACACGGTTCTGGTAGCGACAAAGGATATCACACGCGGCAGCCAAACATTTTACGGTGTGCCCCGCAATACCACGCTTGTGGTTGCTCTATCTGTGGCGGCGCTGTCGATCGCAGTTGCCCGAACATTTAGGGATACAAGGACTGGTCGCGCCGTCCGAGCCACGCGAGAAGACGAAGTAGCCGCAGCGGCAGTGGGCGTGGACGTTCGCCAAGCGCGACTTAGGGCATGGCTGTTGAGCGGGACCATTTTGTCGATTGCCGGGGCGTTGACGGCTCAGTTTTTAGGTGCCTTCGGCCCCAAGGATTTCTACTTCGAGTCGTGTTTTCTGCTGATTTCGATGCTGATCGTCGGAGGCCTCGGTTCTGTTTCGGGCGCTTTAGTGGGCGTGATAGTAATCACAGCAGTCACGGAGCTTCTGCGGGCGCTAGAGGGCGGGGGTAATATCCTCGGATTTTCGGTCCCGGCCTTGTACGGACTGCCTCTCGTTGGTGCTTCGCTTGCAATGATTCTCGTCCTCTTCATCAGGCCCACTGGTCTTGTTGGTAGCCGGGAACTCGAGCTGTCAAAAGCATGGGATCCTTTGAAGGGGCGCGACAGCAAGCTCCTTCCAGGATCGCAAGATTTTCAGGCACCAAAGGGTGCACACGCTTTGGAGGCAAATCAGCTGTCTCGTCATTTTGGCGGTGTGCGGGCCGTCGACGGGGTAACCTTCAAGGCTGAAGCTGGCCTCATTACGGGGTTGATCGGTCCGAATGGTGCCGGGAAGAGCACCTTGATCAATCTGTTGACTGGCCAGTTACGACCTAGCGCAGGTCATGTGGCGCTTGGATCGGATTTGATAGAAAATAAGCAGCCTCACATAATTGCCCGCGCAGGTTTGGCGCGAACTTTCCAAAACCTTCGTGTCTTTGCTGACATGACTGTAAGGGAAAATGTCTTGGTTGCCGCTGAGGCATGTGCGGCCGACACGGCTCTATCTGTATGGCGCACCAATGACGCCCTAGCGCGTTTTGGCCTGGAAACATTAGGGGACCGGCTTGCCGGCAGCCTTCCGTACGGACAGAGACGTCTTGTAGAAATCGCCCGCGCTCTTGCCACGGGCCCCAGGTTCCTCCTTCTTGACGAGCCTGCTGCGGGGATGAATCCGGCCGAGACTAAAGAGTTAATGGGCAGGTTGGCCGCACTGCGCGCGGACACAGGCGTGGGCATTCTCGTGGTTGAGCACGACTTGCACCTTATAATGTCGCTTAGTGACACCATCATCGTTATCGACCGGGGCAAGCGCATCGCCGTGGGCACGGCAGACGCGGTCAGAACCGACCCTGCCGTGATATCAGCCTATCTCGGAAGCAAAAGGATGGGCGAGAAAAAAACTCAGGTCGAAACAAGCTCTGTGGTGCAGGTCATCGGCGCTAGCGCGTCCTAGAGATGGTATCGCTGAGTTACTCAGTCTGATGGATATTTAATGGTTACAAAAGCACAAAGGAGTTGCAGACAGAATAACTATTAGACTTCGGAAAACGAAGCATTGGTCAAACCTCACACGGGAACTCAAAAATGAACAAGCTAAGATATGCAACTGCGCTCGCTTGCCTTGCTGCGATAGCGCTCTCGTCAAGCGAGGGATACTCATCGGCGGATGAATACAAGATTGGAGCCGCAATGGCCCTGACTGGTGCCTTGGCACCATACGATCAACCCGGCCTGGCCGGCTTCAAGTTAGGCATCAAAGATCTCAATGCCAAGGGCGGCATTGGGGGCATGGCGACGGTCACTCTCGAAGTTATCGACACCCGGTCCGACACAGCGGCTACCGTCAACGCGGCCCAGAAATTGATCGAAGACGGGGTTCAATTTCTCATTACCCCGGCCGATGCCGATCCCTCGATCGCAGCGGGTCAGATCGGACAGGCAGCGGGCATTCCGATGCTCAACCTCGCTGGTTCGCCCAGCCTAACACCTGCTGTCGGCGACTATATGTTCATTTCTTATCCATCCGACACTGTACAGTCGGCTGCGCTAGCAAGTTATGCCGCAGAAACCGGCTACAAGACGGCATTTCTTCTGAAGTCGCCCGACTCCGCCTATACGTCCAAATTCCCAGACTATTTTGGCGAAACGTTTCGGAAAAAGGGTGGGAGCGTTGTCGGTGAAGCGTCCTACTCGATGGGGCAGCCAGATTTTTCTGCGGTGGTTTCTCAAATCAAGCGATTAGCACCGCAACCTGACGTTATCATGACGACCGCGTACGAGCCTGACTTCCCAGCCTTCATCAAGCAGTTGCGCGGTGCTGGTGTTAAGGTTCCTGTTATCGCCTCGGATGCCATCGGTACTCCGACCGTGTACGGACTCGGTTCGGTGGTCGATGGCGTTGTGCATTCCTCAGCCGGCTTTCCAACCCCTGGCAGCGGGATGGAAGCTTTCAACAAGCGCTTCAAGGAGGAAACCGGTCATGACGCGGAAACCTCATACGAGGCATCAGGATACGAATGGGCACAATTGCTCGACGCCGCAGCTCGCAAAGCAGGATCGCTGGACCCCGCGAAAATCAGAGACGCATTGGCTGGCCTGGAAGATGTGCAGACCGTTCTCGGCAAAGTGACGTATGCTGGAACTGAGCGTGTTGCTCTGCGCGACGTTGCAATAATCCGAATTGAGGGGGGGAAGTCGACCTTTGTGAAGGTATATCGACCGACGAAGGAGGAAATCCCCAATCCTTAAGCTGGTAGGAACGCCAATGCTTCGTGTCGAGGGAATGAAAATACGCTACGGGGCCGTCCAGGCTGTCCATGGCGTCGATCTAAACGTTGGAAATGGAGAACTTGTCACACTCATTGGCGCCAATGGCGCCGGCAAGAGTTCGATTCTTGCCGGCATCGCCGGGTCCATCCCACCTGCCGAGGGCAAGGTGTTGCTCAAAGGTCAGCCACTCACCGGCCTGCCCGCAGACGTCATCAGCCGAAAGGGAATAGCACTAACTCCTGAGGGTCGCCGTGTTTTCGCCCATCTCACAGTTGGTGAAAACCTGCATTTAGGGGGAGCGGCGTTCGCGAAAGGTAATGAGCTGCGGGCTCGCCGAGATAGCATGCTCTCCCGCTTTCCCATCCTTGCTGAGCGCATCGATCAAAAGGCAGGGAGCCTGTCGGGCGGTGAACAGCAGATGCTGGCGATCGCCCGATCTTTAATGAGCCAGCCCGACCTGCTCTTGCTCGACGAACCTTCGTTGGGCCTTGCGCCTCAAACGATAGACAAGGTCTACGAATTAATCGAAGACCTGCGCAAGCAGGGGCTTACCATTCTGCTTGTTGAACAGAATGTCGAGTTGGCTCTGTCCGTGGCCGATCGAGGCTACGTGGTAGCCAACGGCCGTATTGCTCTAAGCGGTACGGCATCTGAACTCGCCAGCTCTGACCTTGTGCGGCAGGCATATTTGGCAATCTAGGAGGTCGTCATGGAATTCGTCCAGTACCTGGTTAATATTCTTAGCCTGGGTGGAATATACGCTCTCCTGGCGCTGGGGCTGGCGATCGTATTTTCGATCGTTGGGCTCATAAATTTCGCACATGGCGAACTGATGACGATTGCAGGCTACCTCATAGTACTGTCGCTTTCATTCGGCCTGCCGTTGCCTGTAGTTCTTCTAGTGGCCTGTCTGGGAGCGGCGCTCTCTGCGGTATTGATGGATCGAATAGCGTTTCGTCCTATGCGGTCCGCGTCCGTGACGACGCTTATGATTACCAGCTTTGGCGTAAGCACCATTTGCAAGGTTTTCTTTCAAAACGGAGTTTCTGCTCGCGGAAGAGCGGTCGCTCTGCCGGAATGGATGTCAGGAACTCTTACTTTCGGAGGCTTTCAGATCGGGATGGTCCCGCTGACATCCATCGCCCTGACGGCACTAGCTCTAATCGGGCTCGACATCTTCTTACGCAAGACCACTTTGGGCGTCGCGATGCGCGCCGCATCCGAAGACTTCATCATGGTTAGCTTGCTTGGTTTGCGCGCAAACACAGTCATTGCGACGTCCTTCGCGATATCAGGCCTTCTTGCTGGTATTGCCGCGATATTGTGGATTTCGCAGCGTGGCTCGGTAGATCCGCTCATGGGCTTTACTCCGGTCCTGAAGGCCTTCATCGCTGCGATCATCGGCGGGCTGGGTTCTTTGCGGGGAGCCGTGCTGGGCGGCTTTGTGCTCGGCGCGTTGGAGGTCGGTTCAGAACCGTTCCTCACCACTGGAACCGCGCCATACCGGGATGCGCTTGTCCTTCTGGCGGTAGTTCTTTTGTTGCTTGTCAAGCCGGACGGTCTATTGCCAGCCGTACGGGGTCTTCGCTCGTGAATATGCACGCTCTGGTGGCGGGTAGGAATCAGACCGGATGTAACAAGTACCGACGGCAAACGAGCAAGCACTGACGCCGCTATGGCTTCAGCCCGTTGAGCAACATTATCAATTTGCCGCGACGGTGTGGGTATATCGGTATAATAAGGAGGAGAACAGTGATGGATTTAACCCTAAGTAACGCCGAGCTGGTACGCAATGCTCGCGCACTCCGACCGCTTTTGCGTGCAAATGCGGAGGAATCAGCAAAAAACAGACGACTTGCTCAGGAGAGTGCTGCGGCGGTGCGAAGCGGCGGCTTTCTGCAGGGTTTGGTGCCGCGCCGCTGCGGTGGTCGCGAGATTGATATCCAGACATACTGCGAGATTTGTGAGGAACTAGCCCGCGGCGACAGTGCTGCTGGTTGGCTCGCCATGGTCGCCAATAGCAGCGCATCTTTGATGGGGCTCATGCCTGACAAGACGCGCGACGATGTCTTTGGCTCGGATCCCCGCGCGGTCGTCATCGGTCAATGGGCCCCCACCGGGAAAGCCACCGCGGTCGAGGGGGGCTGGATGTTGACAGGCAAATGGCCCTGGGCGTCCGGATGCTTCGAAGCGCAGTGGAGCTTCGTGGGCTCCGCGGTCCTGGATGCCAGTGGGGCTCTGATCGACGTACGGCTTGCACTGGTGCCGACGTCCGAGCTGAAGATCGAAGACACATGGCATGTCGCTGGGATGGCAGGGACGGGGAGCAATACCTTTGTGGGAAAAGATATCTTCGTGCCGGAACACCGGACGATGCTCATCAGCGAAATGCTTTCCGGCTTCAGTCGCTCGGACCATTCTGACGAACCTCTCTATCGGGCACCGCTCATAACCGCGCTTCCGTTGGGCATATGTTCTGCGGCTGTCGGGATGGCGGAGGCAGCTTTCGATTTCACGTTGGAGAACCTCGAGCGCGGCAAGCCCATTGTGACGTCCCTATATACAGATGCAAGGCAGTCCCCAAGCTACCAGCTAAATCTGGCAGATGCTCGTGGTCTGATCGACTCCGCACGGTTGCATACGATGCGCGCGGCCAGCGATATCGATCGCTCCGTCAGCGACGGTACAAGCATGACCGATCTCGAGCGAGCTCGCGTCCGACTTGACGCGGCGGTTGCGCAAAAACGCGTGCGCGAGGCCGTAGACCTGCTGCTGAACATAGGCGGAGCGTCGGTTTTCATGCTCAGTAATCCGGTCCAGCGGATCTGGCGCGACATGGAGACTTGCACGCGACATGCCTATATTAATGGCGACATTGGGCGCGAGATATACGCCCGGGCGCTGCTGAAGCTTGACCAGGTGAGTGCAGGCTTCTGAAAATTAGGTCTGCGATCAATTCAGAACGGGTCACTGCTACGGAGGACAGACTTGGATAGGAACGATGCCTTCAGGGAGGCGATGGGCCGTTTCGCCGGGGCCGTCAATATCATCACGACTGAAGAAGATGGCCTTCCGAGCGGCCTGATCGCCACTGCGGTTTGTAGTTTATCCTTCGATCCGCCGTCTGTTCTCGTTTGCATCAACAAGTCGGCCAGTTCGCACGACACGATTTTACGGCGAGGTATCTTCGCCGTAAATCTGCTATCTCCTGCGTTGTCCAATGTGGCGCGTCGATTTCAATCTCAAAAAGGTCCAGATCGCTTCGAGAAGAAATATTGGGTCGCGGGCAAAACCGGGGCACCGCTCCTTGTTGGCGCGCCGATGGCGCTTGATTGCAAACTTAGCCATACCTACGACGGTTTTTCGCACAGTATCTTGATCGGCGTCGTCACCGACGTGCAGCTTGGGGAGGGCGATTCCCACAATTCGCTCCTTTGGCAAGGTCGCCGATACCACAAGCCGATGGAATTCGTTGAACTGGTTCGTCGACCCGCTGACGTACAAATGATTCTGGATGAAATGATTTTCTAGGTTCAGAAAGGATCGCATGATCAGTCGCACCCGCGAAATCACTCTACGACGATCCTTGAGATCTCAGCCCCCATCATCACGCTCCGCCACTCCGCCCTCAGCTTGGCCAGTTTCCACCTTCTGCGAAGTACTCGGTCTCGAACCGCGCCGAGTCGATTCTGCCCACGGTCGCGAGGCTGGCGGTTCAATTTGCATACGTTCGCGCAGATCCTTTGAATCTCGGACAATTCGCGGCTGCGTTTCTTCAGCCCTCGCAAGCACTGACTTACTAACTCGGTATTCACGAAGCCGAAACGGGCCAACTTGGTGAATATCACCAGCCGGCAAAGGATGAGATCAAGTCGGGCGAAACCTTCCCAGCGGCGACATCTTGAAGTGCTTGACCAATAATAGAAATGCCTTCGTCGGCTTCACTTGTACTCAATATGAGCGGCGGGGTAAGCTCCAGGACGTTCGAATTCGAACCGACATAATACATTACGAGTCCAAGCTGGAACGCTCTATAAACAGTGAGAGCGGTCTGGATTTTCGCTGGTGCGCGACTAACGCGATCGCCCACAAGCTCAATCCCAATGGCAAGCCCTTTCCCCCGGACATCGCCAACCAAATCCCAATCTCTGCTTCGCTTCGAAAGTGAGGCCAACATGTAAGAGCCGATGTCTGCCGAATTTCGGACCAACCCGTCCTTTTCGATCGTCTCCAGTACCGCCAATGCCGCTGACGCGCAGATCGGATTGCCGTGTAGCGTTTGGTAGGAAAAGGTAGGGGAGTGATTCATAATGGGTTCGGGGCCGACGACCGCAGATATCGGCAAACCTCCGCCGAGGCCTTTACCAAAAACCACAATGTCTGGCTCAATCCCTGAATGTTCGAAGGCGTGCAGAAGTCCGGATCGAGCTAGGCCAAACTTCACTTCGTCACACACCAGAAGAATTCCGTGCTGACGGCAAAACCGTTCGATCTCGGCGAAGAAACCGACAGGCGGCACTAGCAATCCTCCATCGCCCTGTATTGGTTCGATAAAGAAGGCAGCAACTTCTTCTGGCCGAACGTCCGCCGAAAAAACCTCCTCGAGATGGGACAGCGCCGCGGCACTGGCAGCTGTCGGGTCACCTGCCGCGTAACTGTTCGGATAAGGCACCAAGATCAGGCCGCCGAATTTCTCCACACCTTTGAGCGCCGGATGACCCGAAACAGCCATGGAACCGCTGGTCCCGCCGTGATACGCGCCCTTGAAGGCCAATATTCGACGGCGTCCGGTGGCTGCGACGACCATTCGAGCTACTGTTTCGTTAGCATCAGAGCCAGAGTGCCCCAACCAAACTCGGCCGCGGCTGCGTGGTGGAACCAATGATAAAAGCTTCTCAGCAAGAAGCACGCTAGGTTCGTTTGCGGAAGACAGGTAGCTTGCACCAGCTTGATCTGAAAACGCCCGCGTAATGGCCTCGCGAACCGAAGGATGAGCATGCCCCAGGCTGGCAGCTCCCCAAGAGGCCGAAAAATCAAGAAGCTGGCGACCATCATCGCCTCGCAAATACGATCCTTTCCCTCCAACGACCGCTTGAGGAAAGAAACGAAGTTGAGCCATGTTCGAAACTGATTTGCTTTCACGGCGATAAAGATCGGTCACTGGTCTTCCTTTCATATCGGCAGCGGGGAGCACCGGGCGATTTCGGCTATTCGATCTTCTTGCTCGCCATAGGTAAGGCGCTCAATTCGGCTCTATTGCTTGCCAAAACGCCCCGTTGACCAGGCGCGCGGCCATTGCCAAATTATTTTCAGAATTTTACCATTACTGCAAATAGAAAAAATTTTAACATTTTAGTACGGCCGGCAAGGAACGGGCATCGGGGCCGGAGATTAGGCGCACAACGAGGGTGGCGTCGACCAAGAGCGCAGCTCCGGCATAGCATCGAAAGGCTGCGGAGTGTGGATAGTCAGCCTTGGCCTATTGCGGATTACGCCAGCCGGCGCGCACCCTGGCTACCATGGTGGCGGAGCATGTTGAATTGGCGTTGTTTGAGCAGTCGCTCGGCAATCGCGAGGGCCTGCATCAACCGTTCGGTGATCGTGTGGCTGACGCTGCGGAGAAAACAGCAGGATCGGTTCTATTCGACGTACGTGTCGACGGCGATATCTGCGTTCAGCGGATGGCTGGGATTGGATATGGCGAAACCGGCACAGCGATAATCGTAATGGAGAAGAGCGGACAGCTTAGATGCGCCTCGATCAACGGAGACACAGCCCTTTTGGTGGCAGAATTGGCTGCCTGGGATGCGTCGCCGCTAAGTGAGCAAGCGAGGGGTGAGCACCGCGGAACGGCCATCATCCTGCTGGCGAGGCTTCGTGGCTCGGGTCACTTCGCCCCGTTCCCTGCCGGCTGAGCGCTGCTTCTTACGGGAGGGCACATTCGCGTCGGTACGGCAGCTCTCGGCAAAACAAAAAGGCCCGCGACGACGTCGCTGGCCTTTCCGTTCTGATCGGCAGGGGTTCGATCAGAAGTTGCGCTGGAAACGGACGATGCCGCCAACGCTATCCTTCTTGTCGGCCTTGGTGAAGTTGCCGAACGGAGTGCCATCGTCGAAGTGACCGAATGGTCCCAGTCGACTTCGGTCGTGATCGTGAAGCCCGGAACGATGGTATAGGCGACGTTCGCAGCCAGAGCGTAGTTCTTGTCGTCGTCAGCCGAAGCCTGGAGGTTGAACGCGGTCTTGGCATTGAACTTGTAGGTGCCGCCGCCCCAGACGGCCCAGTTGCCGCCCCACGGCTTGTAGAAGCCGCGGCCATGAGCATCGATGGCATTGCCGGGATCGTCGCTGAGGTTATCGTCCGTGCCGTAGCCGCCCATGATGAACAGGGTCAGTTCCTTGGTGACGTTGACGTCCAGTCGAACCTTGCCAGCCACTTCCATAGGAGCTGTCATAGGCGACGACACCCGTGACCGCGCCCCAGTCGCCTTTGTATTTCAAGCCGCCGACAACATGGGGGACATAGCTGTCGATTGTGCCGGTCGCGCCGGAGCCTTCTTCCAGCGAGACAACGCCCGAGAAGCCGCTGCCAGCGTCGAAGGTCCTGCCGACGACGAGCGCTTTGGACCTTGCGGG
The DNA here is from genome assembly GCF_042647205.1 of Mesorhizobium cantuariense. Taxonomy (NCBI): domain Bacteria; kingdom Pseudomonadati; phylum Pseudomonadota; class Alphaproteobacteria; order Hyphomicrobiales; family Phyllobacteriaceae; genus Mesorhizobium; species Mesorhizobium cantuariense. The sequence goes on from NZ_JBHRVD010000001.1 coordinate 621,668, forward strand.
AAGCGTCCCTGAACAATCGATCGGGCATTGAACCCAAAGGGAGAGCGCATTGCGCCGCGGCCAACAACGCGGCGAGCCTCCATGATTGTTTCACCCCGATTGGATCGCGAAGCAAACTCCAGCGCAGACGTCCGACGTTGTTAACCCAGTGACGCCAGACGACACGGATCATGCCGTCTCAAGCACGTCGGTCCATCTCGGCAAACTGCGTCCCGACGCGATCGAGGAAGAGGACGTCGGCGACGGCACCGTGCCAACGTGGAGCGGCTTCACGTCCTCTCTGCAACGGCAGTTCGTGGGTGGCGAGCACGGGACCATTTATGTACGCACTCCACTAAAGTATCGTCGGCGCTTGCGTGCCTCGTTGCGCGGCCGCCACGTCTGCCGGTGCTGAATGCGGGAGGCTACAGCCTTCAAGCTGTTTGAATATTCCAGATCGTCTAATTTCAGCTCACAGGAGTAGACCACCGTCTGGCGCATCGCAACGATCACGTGGTCCTCGCAGTCGTGCTCGGCCTCGGCCGCCCGCATCCTGAGTTGTTGCCCGCTCCGCCGCAGAATTGGTCGCAAATACGCCCGGGGTATTCTTCAAGCTCTCGCTTCATCGCCTCCGGCATCGGCACGAGCGGCGGCGTGGCGTTGCCCTGCACGATGCCGCGGCGTCTCGAAGTTCGAGTCGGCGCCAGCGCGTTCGCCGGCGATGTTACTCGAACGTTATCCACGGCACGCCTTGAACCAAGCGCCCACCGTGTGAACAGGAATCTCCCATCCGCGCAATCCTCTTGCCGTTGATCCGCGCGATTGAAGAGCCTTCTTTAATGCTGTCGGAGGTTGTCGGCGCGCCGGAACATAGGCATCTGTCGCTCACGGTGGCGATTGGAACGCCCTCCACGCAGACAAAATTCTGACCGGTCAAGATCACGGGGCCGCCGATATGCGGCCGTGGTCCAGGCTCGACCAGGGGGCAGATATGCATGTGGCCTTTGAGGCTAACAAGTTGTCCAACCATGTCCATCTTCTCAGTCCCGTCCCATTATGCTCCCAGAAAGTTGATCGAGATCCACAGGAGCCATCCGGCGATTTCAAGATGAGCTGATGGCACGACGACCGTTCTCGACTTCGACGGAGCCCGGACGCCGCGGGCTAGGGCATGACCCATTCGACCAGACATTTCCGAGCTGTTCAGGACGCGAATGACCGACGCGAGAACACCACGAGACATTTGCCAACAGCGGTGACATGATCAAGCTTTCGTGCTCCATCAGTTCGTACCGGCAACGCGGCCGGAGGCCGCCCGATTGCAAGACTTGAATTACCCTGGGCGGAAAAACCCCAAGTGAATGGGTTTAGTTCCTAGGACACAGGGCTGCCAGGGCGGCAGCCCGAGCCCACGGATGGACAAGACCTTCAGCAATAGCAGCGAGACGCTGCTGTAGCGCGGGCGGAAACGCTCCCACGCTTGCTCCAAGGACCCGCGCGGCCGCGACACGGTTGTCCGGGTCGTTAAGACTCTCGGCGAAGGTGACCAGGCGCTCCTGTAGCTCGGGCGGAAGCAATCCCGCGCTCTCTCCGAGGCTTAGCAGCGCAGTGACACGATCGTGTGGGTCGTTGAGATTCTCGGTGAGCACAACGAGGCGCTCCTGTAGCTCGGGCAGAAGCGATCCCGCGCTCTCTCGGAAGCTTTGCAGCGCATTGACACGATGGCGTTGGTCGTTAAGATTCTCGGCGAGCACAACGAGGCGCTCCTGTAGCTCGGGCAGAAGCGATCCCGCGCTCTCTCCGAGACTTTGCAGCGCAATGACGCGATGGCTTTGGTCGTTAAGATTCTCGGCGAGCGCGACGAGGCGCTCCTGTAGCTCGGGCACAAGCTTTCCTACGGCTGGTTTCAGGGCTGCGAGGGCCGAGGAGTAATCTTCGAGGTCAGGGTTCACGACGAGGTCGACGAGGCGCCGCTGGAGCGTGGGCGCAAGTCCTTCGACGCCCACTGCGAGGCCCAGCAGAGCTGTGACGCGATGCTCGTACTGGGCGAGCCCCTCGGCGAGCACGACGAGGCGCTGCTGTGGTCCGGGCGCAAGCGATCCTAGGTTCGTTCCGATGCCCCGCAGGGCTTTAGCGCGAAGCTCGGGATCGACAAACGCCTCGGCGAGCCTGACGAGGCGCTGCTGTAGTGCAGGCGCAAGCTCTCCTAGGTTCGGTCCGATGTCCTCCAGGGCTTGAGCGCGATGCTCGGGATCGACAAGCCCTGCTGCGAGGTCGACCACACGCTGCTGGAGCGCGGGCACAAACTCTCCCCCGCTTATCCCGAGGGCTGACAACACCGAGACGCAGTCTTCCGAGTTGAGCTCCTCGACGCGATCGACGAAACGCTGCTGGAGCGCCGGCACAAGCCGTCCCACACCCATTGCCAGACCAGCGAGGGCAGCGACGCGAAGCTGGGGATCGCCAACCCCCTCGGCAAGTTCGATGAGACGCTGCTGGAGTATGGGCGTAAAGTCACCCACGGCCAGCCCGAGGTCATCCAAGGCCGAGAAGCGAAGTTCGGGGTCAAGCGCCTCGGCGCGATCAATGAGACGCTGCTGGAGCGCAGGCGCGAGCCCTCCCACCCCTTGTCTGAGGGCTGCCAGGGCATCGACGCAGTGCTCTTCGTCGTCAAGTCCTTCGGCGACCTCGACGAGGCGCTGCTGAAGCGTGGGCGCGAGCCCTCCCAGCCCCCCGCCGAGGGCTTGCAGGGCAAAGACGCGGTGCTCGGGGTTGTTAAGTCCTTCGGCGATGGCAACGAGCTGCTCCTGCTGCACGCCGGTCAGGCAATTGAAATTGGATGCCAGAGATTCCAACGCGCCGGCAGCCATTAGTCCGACATAGGGATTCGCGACTCCTGGCTGCGGGACCATTAACCTGCTCCAGACGGCCTGAACCCGGATTGCCATCTGGCGCCTTTCTTCCAACGCCGCGGACATTTGGACAGCAGCACGCAGCTCGCCGTCTGTCTGCGACACCGCCAGCAGATCGATCGGGCTGAGCCTTTCCGCAATCGCGCCGAGTAACTCCGGGAGCAGCCCCGTTATTCCTGTTACCTGTTGGAGCCAGTGGTCCAGTTGTGGCATCATTTCGCTTGGTGTCCTCACTCACAACTTCGAGCCTTTGGTCCGGAGCACTTGGCATCAGCGCGACTTGATCTCGCGGGCCAGTTCGTCCTGAGCTGGGCCCAAACGCCAGCTCCACATGGCCGTCGCCGGTCGGGCGCGCCTCGTTGAGCGTTGGCTACGCGGCTTTCAACTCCTTGCCCATCGCCTCACCAGCCGCTCCTGCCGGGCCGACTACTGTCCCCAACTCTCCCTATCTCCTGGCCGGCAAAACGGCATTTCTTTGTTTAGCTGCGATGTGCTGAAGCGTCCCATATAAAACGGATATGCCATCATGCGCGTTCGAGAGCATTCAGCAACGCCGGATCCAGCGGGTGATAGAGCTCTTATGCATAATGGTCAGTATGAATAGGTTGGACGCCCAAGTGTGAAGGCTTTGATTTGCGACCATCAGCTCGTCGTGGCGAGTGGATGGTGTGGGGATGAAGTCGGTGGATACGATTGCCCGGGTTCGGCGCGCCTTCCATGTGCAGGGATGGTCTCTCAAGCGGATTTGCCGCGAACTGCATGTGTCGCGGAACAAGTCCGCAAGATACTCAGGTCCGATGAGACATCGTTCCCCTACGAACGCGAGCGGCAGCCCAAGCCCAAGATCGGTCCGTGGCAGGATCAGCTAGACGGGTTTTTGAATGGCAACCGTGGCAAGACGGCGCGCGAGCAGCTGACACTGATCCGGATTTACGAAGAGCTTTGCAGCCTCGGCTACGAGGGAGGCTATGACGCCGTCCGTCGATACGCGAAGAACTGGGCGAAGGCACAGGGGTCGGCGATGGCGGACGCCTATGTGCCGCTGTTCTTCGCGCCGGGCGAGGCCTACCAGTTCGACTGGAGCCACGAGATCGTCCTGATCAACGGCGTGACGGTGACCGTGAAGGTCGCCCATGTCCGGCTCTGCCACAGCCGCATGATGTTCGTCGGGACTGTCAGGAATTTCGTGTGCGGGCGGGCGGTTGAACATTACGCCGCCATGGCCCGGATGAAGCGCTCGCCGAAGATGACGGCGAACTGGGCCTTGGCCATGGTCCACTTACGTGGCGGCATTTTCCACTCTTTCTCGGATCGGTTCAAGATCAGGTAGAGCAACTTGGTTGCCGCATCGTCGCTTGGGAAGTGGCCCCTGGCCCCGACAGCCCGCCTGAGCTTCGAGTTCAACGCCTCTATTGAGTTCGTAACCGGTATGAAGATGGCGGTGCCGATGTCCGGCTGCGGTTTTCGCGATCGCGGCGTATGGTGCGACCATCCGGGACAGAGGCACCGGGAGCACGAAGGTGCGGGCAGGCCGATCTTGTACGTTGAGCTGCGAGCTCGTGTTAGTAGATGGCCGCCTCTGCGACTCGCCCGGTTGCGCTGAGAGCGCGGATCCGTAGTTGTCGTGTCGCCCGCCGCTCCCCTTTGACTGATCGAAAGGAGACAGAGGAATGCGACGTGTAATCGGAATCGACACCCACCGCACCTTTGGCGAGGTGGTGATTTGGGAAGACGGTCGGCTGCGGCATGTGGGCCGGGTCGACATGACCCGGACGGCGCTGGAAGGCTTCGGCAAGAGCCTTTTGGCGACGGACGAGGTGGTGATCGAGGCGACCGGCAACTGCATGGCGGTCTCTCGGGTGCTGTCGCCATTCGTGAAGCGGGTGGTGATCGCCAACCCGCTGCAGGTCAAAGCGATCGCGCACGCTCATATGAAGACCGACAAGATCGACGCTGGCACGCTGGCCAGCTTGTACGCAGCCGGCTACCTGCCGGAGATCTGGACACCGGATGCCGCCACGGAGCGGATGCGCAGACTGGTCGCGCGGCGCTACCAGGTCGTGCGGCATCGGACCCGGATCAAGAACGAGGTACATTCGATCCTCTACGCCCACCTGATTCCGCGGTGCCCCCATGCCGACCTGTTCGGGCGCCTCGGTCGTGCCTGGCTCACCCGTCAGCCGGTGCCAGATGACGAGCGCGCCGCAATCGAGCGCCATATCCGGGAACTGGAGAGGCTGGGTGACGATCTCCGCGTACTTGACCGGGAGATTGCCGAGAGCGCGCATCGATGATGCGGTGATCAAACGGCTGCTCACAATCACTGGCGTCAATCTCGCAGTGGCCGGCGGGCTAGTGGCGGCTGTCGGTGACATCGGCCGTTTTTCCAGCCCGCAAAAACTGGTGAGCTATTTCGGCCTGAACCCACGCGTGCGCCAGTCGGGGCTCGGTGCTGCCCATCACGGGCGGATCAGCAAGGTCGGACGCAGCCATGCCCGCGCGATGCTGGTGGAAGCCGCCTGGGCGGCCGCCAAGACGCCGGGGCCGCTCCATGCGTTCTTTGTCCGCATCCGGGCCCGGCGCGGCCATCAGGTTGCCGCCGTCGCCGTGGCGCGCAAGCTGACGGTGCTCGTCTGGCATATGTTGACGAAGGAGGCGGACTACCTCTGGGCGCGACCCAGTCTGGTTGCACACAAGATGCGCAGCATGGAACTGCAGGCCGGCAAGCCGCAGAAGAAGGGCAACAGCCGCGGTCCGACCTATGCCTACAATGTCAAGGAGCTGCGGAACCAGGAGATGCGCGTCGCCGAGCAGGCCCAGAAAGGATACGAACACTTCGTTGAGGCTTGGCGCCCGCGCCTGCCAAAGGAAAAGGCGCGCGGGCGCCTCAGTCCGGCAAGGCTCGAATAAGGCGGCCCGGCGGCGCTTTCAGCCGATGCACCACGCTTCGCCACGAGGTCGCCCGCGCACGAAGACAATAGCTGACTGCGTCGGGTATTTCCAGTTGCGCCAGCCCCTCGGGGGCGCCTTGCACCCCGATCCGATCGGGAGCATGCCGCCGTGCTCGGGTCGATCAAGGCCCAAGCCTTGCGGTGGCCGCGTAAAACGCGGCCAGCCTTGACTGCCCCTGCGCGCGGCGGCTGTGAAATGGGGCGGTCGGGACGGAAGAACACCAGCGATGCGGTCGAACCAAAGAACATACTCGGGGAGGTTCCAGGGCTCGTCACAAAATAGCGCTTGTCGATCTCATCCGTAGCGCTTGTCGATCTCATCCGTAGCGCTTGTCGATCTCATCCGTGGTGTAAATGATCCGACGGACGTCGTCAGGGAACGCGAAGAATGGAATGACCTCGCCCCAGGCGCGCCGCCAGCTCTGGCCGATGGCGGGATAGCGCTGGCCCCAAGGGCCGGCCTCGAACGCCGCCAGCGCCTTTTCGGCGGCATCGGCATCGACGGCGCGGTAGATTTCCTTGAGTGCGCTGGCGAGGCTCTTGCGGTCTTTCCAAGACACGAAGTCCATCGAGTTGCGCAACAGGTGGACGATGCACGTCTGGACGATCGCCTCCGGGAACACTGCGGTGATCGCGTCTGGGAAGCCTTTCAGGCCATCGACAACAGCCAGAAGGATATCCTCCGTGCCACGGTTCTTGAGCTCGTTCATCACCCGCAGCCAGAACTTGGCACCTTCATTCTGCTCGAGCCAGAGGCCCAGCACCTCCTTTGCACCATCGGCGCGCACGCCCAGTGCGATATGGATGGCCTTGTTGCGGACCATCCCTTCATCGCGGATCTTGACCTGGATCGCATCGAAGAAGACCAGCGGGTAAATCGGATCGAGCGGCCTTTGCTGCCAGCTGGAGACTTCGTCGAGCACGGCGTCCGTCACCGTTGAGATCAGGTCCGCCGACACTTCGATGCCGTACAGATCGCGCAGGTGCCCGGTGATCTCCCGGGTGCTCATGCCGCGCGCGTACATCGATACGATCTTGTCATCAAATCCGGGAAAACGGCACTGGTACTTGGCGATCAGCTGCGGATCGAAACTCGACTGGCGGTCGCGCGGAACATCGATATCCAGCTTGCCGGTCTCGGTCGTCACCGTCTTGCGGCCATAGCCGTTACGCGTATTGCCAGCGTCTTCGCCGCTCGCCAGATGATGGTCCATCTCCGCGCTCAGCGCGCGCTCCGTCAGAGCCTTCTTGAGCGTATCCAGCAGGCCGCCCTGTTCGAAGGCAGTACTGGCTGTGCCTCCTGCCAGCAGCTGGTCGAGAAGATCATTCGGTATTGCAGGTTCTTTGCGTCGGGTCATAGTAGGAATCCTTTTTACCCAGTATGCCCGCCCGCACACGGAATTCCTGACAGTCCCTGTTCGTCAGGGCCTGTCCGCGCGAGACGCAGGAGATGGTGTTCGACGCCCACGATCGGGCCTTTGCCTTCTTCGGCGGCGCCTGCACGCGCGGCACTACGACAACATGAAGACGGCGGTGGAAACGATCTTTGTTGGCAAGGACCGCCCATACAATCGCCGCCTCCTGCAGATGTGCAGCCATTATTTGGTGCAGCCGGTCGCCTGCACGCCGGCGTCTGGCTGGGAGAAGGGTCAGGTCGACAACCAGGTCGGGCTGGTGCGCGAGCGCTTCTTCACGCCAGGCTGCGCTTCAAGACCTATGAGGAGCTGAACGCCTGGCTGCAGGACAAGTGCGTCCCCTACGCCAAGGCGCACCGTCACGTCGAGCAACCGGAACGAACGATCTGGAACGTGTTCGAGGAAGATCGCGGCAAACTGGTCGAGTATCGCGGCCCCTTCGACGGATTTCCACACGGTGCCGGCCTCCGTGTCGAAGACCTGCACGGTTCGCTTCGACACCAACAAATACTCCGTCCTGTCGACGGCCGTCGGCCGCCCGGTCGAGATCCACGCCTATACCGACAGGATCGTCATCCGCCAGGATGGCGTGGTCGTCGCCGAACATGCCCCCTCCTTCGGGCGCAACGAGACAGTCTACGATCCCTGGCATTAGGTCCCTGTACTTGCCCGCAAGCCCGGTGCGCTGCGCAATGGCGCCATTCCGGGACTGGCTCTGCCACCAGCGATGGAGCGTATCCGACGCAAATTGAAGGCGCATGACGGCGATCGGCAGATGGTATCGATCCTGGCCACGGTGTTGACCGACGGCATCGATTCCGTGGAGGCTGCCTGCCAGGAAGCGCTCGATCAGAATGTCTGCTCATCCGCCGTCATCATCAACATCCTGGCGCGGCGGCGCGATCCAGCGCCGGCCGTGACTGGCATGCCCGACTTCAACGCTATTGCGATGGGACGAAACATTCGGCCGTCGGGCCTCGGTTTCTTTCGACGGTTTTGTTCTGGGGGCTCAGCGCCTGTCAGCTGTCGCCAGGAAGTACGATGTTGGCAAAGAGGCGGCCGGCCGAGCGTACGTGCGTTTCCGCGAGGAACCTGTCGCGATCGTGGTGACACAGAACGGCAAGGGCTGCGCGACTATCGTGACGCCCTCAAATTTCCCAAATTGGCGGTCTCTGCCGGGGCAATGGTCCCCGCACACGCCCTCCTTCGACGCCGGACACATGAACTGGGCGTACCCAGCGAAATCGACGAAACCGACGCCGGCGTATGGCTCCATGTGGAAAGAGGTCGCCGACCTGTGCCTCTTTACGAGCAGGTGCTTCTGCAACGCGACGGCTACGCGCTAATCATGCTCTCCCGTGATGTACCCGCGGGAAATGACCTCTTCAGAGCGGCTTAAACGCCGTCTGAATCCCGATCGATAGTGCGGTCAGAAAGAAGCCGCAAATCTATTCGTTGCGATCGCCGAAGAGGTCGCCGCGCTTTTTGTATGTGATGTCGTGCCGGTGAAGGTGCTCCGGCTTTCGTGCAGCATACGGGAGCGTTGGCAGAATGCGCGGCGCGGAAGGAGAGTGCCGCGATATCGGATAAATAACCGAAATATCTTTACTTTTTGCACGTTTTACGTGACAATCACGTTTAAACAGGAAAGTCGTAGCTATGTTGTTGGAATTTCGGATAAAGAACTTTCGTTCGTTCCGGGACGAGGCTGTTCTACGCATGACGGCGAGCAGCGACACTTCGATGCAGGCCACCCATACGCGTGAGACCGGACTGGAAAAGGCCAAGCGCGTGGTAAACGCGGTTGCCATCTTCGGAGCCAACGCTAGCGGCAAGACCAATGTGGTGCGCGCTCTTCAATTCATGCAGCTCATGGTCGCAACCTCTAACCAAGTCCAGCCGGATCAAGAGAGCAATCTGTCGCCGTTCGCGCTGCGTCCAGAGGCCGCGAGCTATCCGACGCTGTTGGAGATGACGTTCCTAATCGATGGGGTGCGGTACCAGTACGGCTTCGAGTTCACACGTCGCGCGATCATTGAGGAATGGCTCCAAGTCTACGAGACTGCCAAGCCGCAGGTCTGGTTTCATCGCAAGCGCGATGAGAAGACGGGAAAATATAGGTACACCTACAGTGACTATTTCCTTGGCCAGAAAAAGGTGTGGGAGGGCGCCACGCGCAAGGAAGTGCTCTTCCTAACCACGGCGGTTAATCTCAACAACGAACAGTTGCGCCCGCTCTACCAGAAGTTCGTCGACGATATGGCGGTTTCCCTCCAAGGCGGCGCGATCGGGACCGATTTCACCGCCAACTATGTCCAGGATTCCGGGAGCCAGCGGCGCGTGGTGTCGTTACTCTCTGCCGCTGACACTGGGGTTTCCAGCTTGGCCTTTGACAAGAGACGTGGGCAGCAGTTGCAGGTGAATCTGGCAAGCGGCCTGCACGAAACATCTGAGGTGGAATTCAATATGCCGCAGCTGGGTCACTTGGCCAACGGTGTGACCTATCCCTTGGACTTCCAGGACGAGTCATCCGGGACTCAGATTATTTTCAGCTTGGCGGGACCGGTGCTCGACATTCTTCAGCGCGGTCGATTGCTGGTGGTCGACGAACTTGACCGAAGCCTGCATCCGTTGTTGGTGCAGCAACTGGTCGCAATGTTTAACGATCCTCAGCAGAACCGGCATGGCGCCCAACTGATCTTTACCACTCACGATGTCTCACTCCTCGACAGCAAACACCTGCGCAGAGACCAGATCTGGTTCGCGGAAAAGGACCAGGGGCAGGCTTCACATTTCTTCCCGCTCCTCGACTTTTCGCCGCGGAAGGGTGAGGCCCTGGAAAAGGGCTATCTGGGCGGACGCTACGGTGGCATACCGATCCTGGAACCGTTGCAGGACTAGCCTATGGAGAGACGAGCACGTTCTGAATCATCGCTCCGCCGCACTCAGGGCCGCAAGAAGAGCTCGCCGCGCATTCTCATTGTCTGCGAGGGCGAAAAGACCGAGAGAAACTATTTCAATGCGATACGACGCGAACGGCGTCTCAGCGGCGCACGCGTGCAAATCTTGCCGTCAGATTACGGGACGGATCCTCTCAGCGTAGTGAATTATGCCCTAGACAAATTCCTCGCCGAGGGGAGGGCGTTCGACGAAGTCTATGCCGTTTTCGATCGCGACGATCACCATACCTACAACAATGCTTTGGACCGGGCGTCCGCGCTCAACAACAGCTATAAGAATGAGGCGGGCGTCCGTGTCCCTTTCGCGGCCGTCCCATCCGTGCCGAATTTCGAGCTATGGCTGCTACTCCATTTCAAAAGCGTTCTGGCACCCATACACCGAACTGAGGTTTACGCCGAACTGAAGAAGCCTGCCTTTTACCCGACCTACGCGAAAAACAGCGCCACAGTCTACGATGATACCAAGGGCAATATCGGGACTGCTACGCAGCGTGCGACGCACCTTCGGGAATCATTCAATCCGGCCGACGGGTCTGACCCGTACACAGACATCGACCTAGTCGCCAACAAACTCCTATCGATCCCTGTACCGTGGGGATAACCACCTTCCAAATCGTGGTCTTGTTCGGTCTTCCCCTGGATGGGAGGCCGACTTCGATCACGACGCCCGTACTCGCCATTGGGTGGACTGCGCCGCCATGCGCCTCAGCAATTACCTTTGAGCACCGATCATCTCAACCCAATGGTGCGTGCCTGGTCGAACGTGACAAAGCCTGAGGCTAGTACCTCTGCACAGAGGTTATGACGGGTTGAACCGGCTGAAGTTTGGGTAGGATGTCGTGGTCGACGAGCAGTTGGATGCTGCGCGCGACACCTGGTTGCCTGCGGATGAGGCCGGAGCGTTCGAGGGTTAGCACCATCTGGTGGACGGACGGCGGGGTGACGCCGAAATAGCGTTGCATGTCGCGTTCGGCCGGCGGCTGGCGGTTGATCTGCATATAAGCCCAGATGAAGGCGAGGTACTGGCCCTGTTTTTCGGTGAAGCTGGGACCCGCAGGCGTTTGCCCGTCAAGTAATTGATTCAATTTTCGATTCATCCGGAACCCTTGGCAACCGAGGAGGCTTTCTGGATGAATCTACGCTATCGTGTCGATCTCGACCAACCCGAACGCGATGAACTCACAGCGATGCTGGCAGGCGGCAAGCAGCCGGCTCGCAAGCTCAAGCGGGCGCAGATCCTGCTCGCCGTCGACGCGGGCTTGGGTGACGAGGCCATTGCCGCGACGGTGGTGGTCGGCGGCTCCACTGTCTATCGCACCAAGCGCCGCTTCGTGGAGATGGGTCTGGAGGCGGCGCTCAGCGAAGAGCCACGCGCAGGCGCGCAACGCAAGCTGACGGGCAAGGAAGAAGCCCTGCTGGTGGCCACCGCCTGTTCCAGTCCGCCGCCGGGCCGCGCCCGCTGGACCCTGGAACTGCTGGCCGGTGAGTTCGTCAAGCTGACCGATCACCAGGAACTGTCGCGCGAGACGGTGCGCCGACGCTTGGCAGACAACGATCTCAAGCCCTGGCGCAAGGACATGTGGTGCATCCCCAAGGTCGACGCCGAGTATGTCGCGCGCATGGAGGACGTGCTCGACCTCTATGCCGAGGCACCGGACCCGAAGCGACCGGTGGTGTGCTTCGACGAAAGCCCGACCCAACTCATCGGCGAGGTGCGACAGCCGATCCCGGCCGAACCGGCCGGCTTGAGCGGTATGACTGCGAGTACAAGCGCAACGGCACCGCCAACCTGTTCGTCTTCCTCGACGCACACCGCTCCTGGCGCAAAGTCAAGGTCACCGAGCGGCGCGCCGCGGAAGACTTTGCCCATTGCATGCGCGACCTCGTCGATATCCATTACCCGCAGGCCGAACGCGTCAGGGTAGTGCTCGACAATCTGTCAACCCACTCGGCCGCCGCGCTCTACCAGGCTCTGCCTGCTTCAGAGGCGCGACGCGTCCTTCGACGGCTGGAATTCCACTACACGCCCAAACACGCCAGCTGGCTCAACATGGTCGAGATCGAAATCGGCGTCCTGCGCGGCCAGTGCCTCGATCGTCGCATCAATAGCTATGATCGCCTCGTCGCGGAGACCGCTGCCTGGGAGCACCTGCGAAACACCAGTGGCGCTCGCATCAACTGGATGTTCTCTACCGAAAACGCACGCCTTAAGATGGCCAAAGCCTATCCCAAGCCGACTTCCAAAGAGTCATAACCTCTGTGCAGAGGTACTAGTTTGCATTACACAAATCCTTGCACACAACTAAAAAATGCGAAATATCGATTTGTAAGCAATGGGTTGTGAAAAGGACATTCGGTCTTCTGGACCGAAGCGCACTGCAACGTGCGGCCGCGAGCCGTCTCGGCGACGCTGACTGTCATGTTATGCCTCGGCGTGTGTATCGGCGCGCAAGAGGACATCGTCAAAAATAACGCCGGCCTCATGGCTAATGGCTGACAGGGCGACTTGATAGCGTGCATATTCACCGGGCGCGAATTCCACTCCGAACCGATCGACGACGTCTTTCTGGGAAAGCCTGAAGCCGTAGGTGCGTAGGGACCGGCGACCGTTGGTATCGCGCGCCGAGACCGCAACCACCTTCCAGAAGACGAGAGGATACTGCACCACGCCGGTTCCAAAATCCTCAGACGGATCGTTCGCCTCCAAGATCGGTCCCGCTATGATGCAGGCGCGCGTGTCACCTGATTGTAAGTCGCGTTGAATGTGGTTTTCGAAACCGCCCCACAAACCTTGAACTCCCGGCCATTGCTTTCCCGGTTGGGAGCGGTTGAACGCCGCGTGCTGCGGCGTGCAATTTGAGAAGTGGAACGTGTCGGAATTGGCAAACTCGATTTCCGTCGGCGTATCACCCCAGGCATTGTCTTCCCTGCGCACGATATGGCCCCGGTCGATCTGTTTGGCGGGCTCATAGATGTCGGGATCGCCCAACTGGAATTTCTGGGGGATTCGCGGGTCAAACACCCAACGATCTTGACCGAAGAAGGCGCGGCCGCTGGAGGTCCTTTTCGATGCATCGTAGTCGACATTGACCGCCGACCACATCTGCATGCGCCGGGAAGCGTTCATCGCCAGGCTGAAGTGGTGGTACTTGAGCACGACGATCTGGCCATTTTCCTTGTACATCTCCTGGTCCCGCTCCTGCGAAATGCGAGGCAGCGGCACCGCGATATCGTTTTCGAGAAAATCAGGGTTGTAGCCTTCTCGATCGTCGTAGTTGGGGTCGAAGCGCAGTGCCTTCTCGAGCGCCTCGTCTGCCGCGATCTCGGCCGTCGCCAGTGGAAGCTGCGATGCCGGCACGCCGCTACCAATGAAAATCGTCACTGGTCCGGAAAAATTCATGGTAACGCCGCCCATTGCGTTTCCTTTCACGTTTGCGAAAATTTTGGAGGGATCAGGTAGCAGAGGATTAAGCGCTTCTGGCGCGCGAGGCGTCGCTAGCTTCGCGACCTCATCGGTAGGATCGGTCGTGTTGGCCAGCAATTCGTCCAAAAGGCGTTTGGAGGAGGGCGTCGTCGGCACAAGTCCGCCGAAGGCCTTGACCAACGCACTTATGCGCACACCCTCATTCGCGATCCAGTCTATCCCCTCATCCGGCTGGCCAGGTGACCATGCCGAACCGTCCTTATTGAGAATAGTATTGCCTCGCATTTTCGGGATTGAGGCGTGGTGCAAACCGACTACCTCCCATATTTCCGAGGAGCAGGGTGAGCCCGACGATCCACCCTCAGTGTCGGTCTCGTACCGGAGGAAACCGTCGTCCCGCAGTTCGAGCAGCCGGCAATTCTCCATCGCATAGCGCTTTGGCCCGCCATCAGGATATTCGATCATCCGGATCGGCATTCCTGGCAGGATCTTTGACCGCGATCCATTGATCGCCAGGAAGTTGACGGAAGAAAGAAGCTCGCCAGTGACCGCCTTCGGCTTCACCGCGACGATCGCGAAATCGAGATCCTCCGCCGAGAAGAAAAGCGCATCCGGATCGAACTCAAAGATAATGCCTCGAGTGACACCCGATGCCGTTTGATCGTGAAGAAAGTTGGCGCCTGTTCCTCGAACCGAGCCGGGATCCGGAAACACATGCCAGTTGGTCAGAAGAACGTTGGGTGAAATCATGAACCCGGTCGCAAACCCGACAGGATCGACCTTCGGATCGACGTTGACCACGATGCGCGCGACCGGCAGGCCAGCGGCTCGAGCAGCATCGTCAGGCGGCAAGGTGTACCAGTCAAGGGTGGGGCCGATCTTGCGCTCGACGAACACCGGAAGACGGCCTTGAGCCTTCAATTCGCTCGCCTGAACGAAGCTCGAACGGCGAGCGTCGTAGCGCGCCTGTTCCGATGGCGTCACTTGCGTCGTCGCAGGCGTCGGCGGCTGCGTTTTCCATCGCTTCGCCGCTGCAATCATTACCGCGCGGCGGCGCTCGTCGAATAAATTAGTCGCGGCCATGTAGGCCCTTCCTTCTAACGGCCTGAATAAGGAAAGACGATGGACTTTGTTTGAGGATGGCGATTGAGAGATTCGACTTCATACGACAAACGCTCAAGCGGCGGAATGTTTAAGCGGCTAACAACTTTTCACACGAAGGCCTTTCGATCGCGATGATGCTCTGTCAATTTCTTAAAAAATTCCAGCCTCCTCTTACATCACTATGCAACAAAGAGTAACGTATGGTCAATGTTAAGAATAGAGTTCTCAACTAAGTTCCTCGTGCGGGATCGCTTTTTCGGCTGTCTTTTGGCAGCAGGAGCTTCGACGCCGGCCTCCGCATGGGGACCTGAAGATCATTCGATCACGTAGAGATCACAAAGCGGTGACATTCAGCGACGCCGCTTCAGCAGGTGCAAAGCATTCTTGGGGGAGACGTCCATGGCATCGCGTACCAGACCTGGCATGAAGTTGCGTGTCGCTCACTTAGCCGTCGCAACCCGCCGGTTCGTTCCGGTCCTTCTCATTTTACTTAGCATGTCGGGCTGCGAGAAGAATCTCTTCCAGGCTCCACCCCGTGGTGGCACTGCCGATGTGCCGACGGCTCTAACGTCGGACAGCGTTCTCACGCTGGTGGCACAAATTCCGTATGAGACGCTAGAGCGGTTTTCCCTTAATCGGAGTCGTTTGTTTGCAGTGAACGGCTTGTTCTGATTCCCTGATGGAAGTGATTTGCGGAAGGAGCAGCGGCATGGCACGAGCTTACAGCCTGGATTTGCGGACGCGTGTTATCGAGGCGATAGAGGCAGGCCTGTCGACCCGAGAAGCGGCACGGCGGTTTGCGATCGGGATATCGACGTCTGGTGCATGGTATCGGGCCTGGCGTTCGAGCGGCAATCTGGAACCTGGGCGGCAGGGCAAGCCGAAGGTATCGAAGCTGGACGCGCACGAGACTTTCATTCTCGCCTTGGTCGAGACCGATGAGCGGGACATCACGCTTGCCGAGATCGTCGATCGCCTTGCGGCAGAGCGCGGGGTCAAAGCCAGCCTGACGACGGTCCATGCGTTCTTCGCAAAGCGTGGCATCACGTACAAAAAAAGACAGCGCACGCGGCCGAACAGCAGCGACCGGATGTTTTGGCAGCGCGGGAAGAGTGGTTCGAAGGCCAACTCGATCTCGATCCGAGCCGCCTGATCTTCATCGACGAAAGTGGCCTCAATACCAAGATGGCCCGGCTACGAGGCCGCTCTGCGCGTGGACAGCGTTGCCGGGCGGCTGTTCCTCATGGGCACTGGAAATCCACGACCTTCACGGCCGGCCTGCGCCTCGACGGGATCGTCGCGCCCTGGCTCCTGGACGGCGCCATGGATGGCGAAGCATTCCTGGTCTACTTGCGCCGCGTCCTCGTGCCGACGCTTCAACCCGACGATGTCGTCGTGATGGACAACCTGCCTGCTCATAAAGTGGTCGGTGTCCGCGAAATCATCGAGGCTGCGGGGGCTTCCCTTCGCTATCTTCCGCCCTACTCCCCGGACTTTAACCCCATTGAGATGGCCTTCGCCAAGCTGAAGGCTTTACTGCGAAAGGCAGCAGCCCGGTCCATCCCGGAATTATGGGACGCCGTGGCCGTCGCCATCGATCGTTTCCACCCCAAAGAATGCGAAAACCTGTTCGCCCACGCCGGCTACGATGCCTAACCGTGATTATCCAGAAACTGCTCTAGTGCGAGCGGCGCAATCGAAGATACCGCAATCCGTTCCAGTGCATGGAGATGGTCACATCGGATGTGTCGGCATTCCTCACATTGAAGGGGGACATTTGGACCATCATACCGAATGCCGCTGGGTTGTCGGCGTGCGTGTTTGCGCCGAGGTGCCAGAATTACCGCTCCGAGCATTGGCACTACGAACCAATGCGCCGACTATCATTGGCATGCTGATATCAAAACTGATGGCCCTCTTGTCGTGACCCAGGCGGGCAATGGCGTTCACGTCGAACAGCCGCTATTTGTCAGCGGTCAGGCCGGCGTAGGCGGCGACCTTGCCAGATTGCTTTCACTTTCCGGAAAGAACTTCGAGGCTCGGCTGGTCCCCGGCGTCGATCTGCAGCTCGATATGAACGATAAGTGGTGCCCCGTGCTCTCGGGAACCCCAACGGGCAGATGCGCAAGCATGTCGCGGACCTGGAGAGCAGCACGATGGCGCGTTTTGAAGTGTCATCGAAGACGAACAAGGTCCGCCGCTTCAAGGAGTTTTTTGACGGCGCCGCCAGTTGGAGCCGCGTAGAGCGCATCATCGCCCGCGTCGAGGTCGGCGCCCAAGGTGCCGATACCCGCTTCGTCGTCACCAACCTTGCAAGTGGCAAGGCCAAGGCGCTCTACGAGGATGTCTACTGCCGGCGCGGCGCTGCCGAGAACCACATCAAGTCGTGGAAGACGCATCTCGCCGCCGACCGCACCTCCTGCACAAGAGCGACGGCCAACCAGTTCCGGCTGTTCCTGCATGCCGGCGCCTACTGGCTGATGTGGGGCCTGCGCGCCGCGATGCCGAAACGCTCGAGCTTTGCCGTCGCCCAATTCGACACGCTGCGATTGCGCCTCATCAAGATCGCCGCCCGCGTGGTCGAGATGAAAACCCAGATCCGTCTGCACCTGCCGACATCCTGCCCCGACCAGTGTATTCTGCGCATCGTCCTCAGCCGCATCCCGCAACTCGCGACATAAACGATGGGGCGCAGACGTCCCGAAACAAACCCGCCGAACTCAACCCGCAAACCCCCGCCTTCCATCACGACGGATCATCGCCGGCGCCCGACGAGGCTTGTCAAAATGCACTCCGAGGGCGGCCAGCTCGCCATGCAGGCCGCCGAAAGCCGATCGCCGTGCATCAAGCGGGCTAGTAGCATGTGTACCAGATCGATGCTCTCGGAGTCCCTGGCGCCAGCGGCGCAGGGCAGGCGACCTGAAATCGTGAGGCTCGTCTGGTTGGCCTTCGCGCTTTTCAGATCGTGACGGCATTTTCACGCGTATCGAGGCCGAGTCGGAGCACCTGTAACGGCCGTGGCTCATCAAGTGGCAGCGCAGGGGGTCCCGCATTGCGGACAGTACCGCTCGCCGTCGGTCTCCGGCCAGCACATGCGCTTGAACCATTTGTACGCCGTCTCCTCCCGGACCTTCGCCAAGTCCATGACGGTGAGTGTCGGCATCCCGGCGACAGCAGGAAATGCTGCCTTTCGGTTCGTTTTCGGACATCGCCATAGCTCAGCCCCTCCTCGGTTTGGACGGCGACTGAGCCGCGTATTTCCAAACCTCCGGACGGGATCGGGACGAGCAAACTTGACATCTTTGATAATTGCTATTATTATTGCACTTAAATTAGGATTATGGATATAAGTGCTATCATGATAACATTTAAAATGACATCGCCGAAGGAAATCATTGAAGGTGTCGCAACACGGATGAAGCGACGACGGATTGATGCCAATTTTACCCAACGAGAGCTGGCTTCCAAGGCTGGAGTTTCCTACGGCTCCCTGCGAGTTTTTGAAGAGACCGGCAGGGCATCCTTTGAAGCTGTCGTAAAGCTCGCATTCGCTTTGGAGGCAGAAGCTGAATTTGAAAGCTTGTTTCCTTCACGACCTCCAAAGACACTTGAAGATGTCGTCGGGCATCCGGCTAGGATGAGAGTCCGCAAGAAATGAAGTTCAGGCCAATCAGAAAAGTGAAGGTGATTCTCGATCTCGAGGGTTCCCAACGAGATCTGGGAACGCTTGCCTGGAGTTCCGAGGAACGCCGAGCTTACTTTGAGTACGCAGCCGAATTCATAACCGCACCACTGCTAATTTCACCGTTCCATCTCGGATTGAAGGGAGGTCTTCTTCCAGCTCAGCATGAACCGTTCAATGGGCTGCATGGGCTCTTTAACGACAGCCTTCCAGATGGATGGGGACGCCTATTGCTGGATCGCTGCCTTCAAAAAGCGGGGGTGGACTACCATACGCTTACGGCTTTGGACCGCCTTTCTGCTGTGGGAACTTCCGGAATGGGAGCATTGGCTTTCGTTCCTGAACTTCCCGATGACAAGCATGGTGCAGGCGACTTGGACTGGTTCGTTGAGCAGGTTGAGCTTGTGCAAAAGGAGATGGACACTGCCGAGATTGACGCACTGCAGGGAGCTCAGGGCGGCTCCGCAGGCGCGCGTCCCAAGATCATGATCGGCTTGAACCCGGATCAGAATACCTTTGTGATCGATTACGGCCATCAATTGAAGCTTGGTCTCGAACGCTGGATGGTCAAATCGCGTAGCTCCGACGACCCAATAGATATCGGTGTCGAGGAGCAAGCTTATGCGCTCATGGCCCGTGCCGCCGGGTTGGAGATGGCTGATACGCGGGTGCTGCAGACAAAAAAAGGAAATCGTCTTTTCGCGACCAAGCGATTTGACCGCACATCGCATGGACGACTACATATGCATACTGCGAGCGGTCTTCTTTATGCCGACCATCGACAGGCATCACTTGACTACGGTTCGCTTCACAAACTGACGTACATGATGACTAGAGACAGCGCGGAGGTCCTCCGCATGTTCGGTCACATGGTTTTCAATGTGTATGCACGGAACCGAGATGACCATTCGAAGAACCATTCTTTCCTGATGGGATCGGATGGGCGGTGGAAACTCTCTCCGGCGTACGATCTGACCTTCTCGGCAGGCCCGGGAGGACAGCATAGCGCATCGATTGCAGGGGAGGGATTGAATCCAGGGCGGCAGCATTTGCTTGCCGTTGCTAATGGCGCTTCCATTTCCGAGCAGGAAGCTTTGAACGTGATTGAACGCATCCGATCTGCGGTCGATCGCTGGCCACTGTTCGCGGACGAAGCAGGTCTATCCAGAGCACGAAAGAATGAACTTGATCTGATCCTGAATGGACGGAGGCCTCAACCTGAACAGGCGAAACATCACGATACATCCGGTGACAATCTTGCTGTTTCCGAGCCCGTGTCGACACGAAAGAAAACGCGCAAGCGATGATGGGTACACTCCCCGTGGCCGCCGCCGTTGATGTCCTGAAGGCCCGTCTTGAGTGTTTGACATTGTAGGGGTCACAAGTTCGAACCTTGGTATCGCCCCACCATATTTTTCAATCAGTTACATGGAGCAAAATGTAACCGGGGCAGATTTCCGGGCGGAGGTGGGGTTTGCAGGGGGGCGGGTTTGTGATTCACCCTTTGCGTGACTCTGCCGCCGAATGATTCGCTTGAAGGCCTGTCGCTGGCGGAACTCCGCGGGCTGGTTGGGACGCTGCTCGGCGAAGTGCGGGGTCTTCACGGACAGGTCGAGAGCCTGCAGATGGAGAACCAGGCGCTGCGCGCCGACAACCAGAGCCTGAAGGACGAGATTAAGCGTCTGAAGGACCTGCCTCCGCGGCCGCCAATCAAGCCGTCCAAACCGTCGGGGATGGAGAGGCGACGGGGGCGAAAGCGGCCAAGGGCAAGCGTCGGCGGCGCGGCGCCAAGCGCGACAGCGCTCGTGTGAGCCGCGAGGTGACGGTTGCGGTGAGCTCCCCTGCGGGCTCCCGCTTCAAGGGGTATGAGACGATCCTGGTGCGCGATCTGGTGTTGTCGGCCGAGGTGGTGCGCTACCAGCGCGAACGCTGGGTGACCCCGAGCGGCGAGACGATCGTGGCGCCACTGCCGTCAGGGATTGTCGGCGGCTGGGGCGCGAACCTGCGCCGCTTCATCCTGGCCTGCCATATTCAGGGCCAAGTGACGACGGAGCGATTAACCGCACTCTTGACGGGCATTGGCGTCGACATCTCGAAGCGTCAGGTGGTGCGGCTGATTTCGGAGGGCCTCGAGGTCTTCGTTGCAGAGGATCGTGACGTGTTGCGCACCGGACTTGCCACGGCGCGCTGGATCACGGTCGATGATACGTCGGCGCGCCACGCCAACCAGGACGGCTACACCGCTCAGATCGGCGATGACCGCTTCACCGCGTTCCGCACCGGGCGATCGAAGTCACGGGGGGCGTTCCTGGCAACGCTGCGCGCTGGGCACGGCGATTACGTCATCAATGACGAGGCGTTGGCCTATATGCGCGGCCGCAACCTCGCTGGTCCGGTGATCGACCGGCTGGCGGCTTTCCCGCAAAAGGTGTTTGCCGACAGCGCCGCCTGGCAGGCGCATCTGGCAGCACTGGGCCTCGACCAGCTTGCGGTTGAGCCGAACCCGGTCAAGATTGCCACTGAGGGGGCGATGTGGGGGGCGATCCGCCATCATGGCTTTCTTGCCGACGCCGTTATCGTCTCCGATGACGCCGGCCAGTTCCGCATCGCCGACCATGCTCTGTGTTGGGTCCACGCCGAACGGCTCGTCCACAAATTGGTGCCGATGACGCCAGACCAGCGCCAGGCCGTTGACGTCATGCGCCAGTTGATCTGGTGGTTCTATCACGACCTGAAGAGCTATCAGCGGTCACCTTGTCCGCGCCGCGCGGCGGCCTTGCGTGCCCGCTTCGACCGCCTGTTCAAACGACGAACCGGCTACGTCATGCTCGACAGGCTGCTCACCCGGCTTCACCGCCGCAAGCATGAACTCCTGCGCGTTCTCGATCGCCCCGAGATCCCACTCCACACCAACGGTTCGGAAAACGACATTCGCGCCGTGGTTATAAAACGCAAGATCTCCGGCGGGACCGTCAGTGACGCAGGCAGAGATGCCCGCGATGTCCTGCTCGGCCTGATGAAGACCTGCACCAAGCTCGGCGTCTCCTTCTTCGCCTACCTCGGCGACCGCCTTGGTATCCCCACACAAACCGCCGTTCTGCCGCTTCCCGATCTCGTCAGCCAAGCCGCTCCAGCCTGATCGCCCGGAAATCTGCCCCGGTTACGAGCAAAATCAGGGTGTCTCCTTCCATGTAACTTTGGCGTAACCGGCTCATTCATTTCGTCGCAGTCCCTCCGCTGATGCCGACGGCGCTGAGCCGCAGGACTTCGGCGACCGAGTATTCTGCCATACACATGCGCGCCTCGTTCACATTCCTGTGATTGAGCGAGCACGCCGGCGGCTCTGCCGCTGCCGACGGATGCGGGCCGACAGCGGACGCGCCGCTCCTGGACGGTCGAGCAGAAGCTGGCGATCATGCGCGAGGTGCAGGAGTCCGGTGATCCGGTGGCGGTTGTCGCGCGGCGTCACGACATGAACGCGAACCACTTGCACATCTGGATGAAGCAAACCCGGGAACGGAGATCGGGTGACCGATCCGAGACCCCACCAATCGCCTTCATTGAAATGGGTGTGGTCGCTGTCGGGGTGCCGGTCCCGCGCCTACGTCGACCGAAAACGGCGCTTGGCGGGTCAATGTTCATCTGTCCGCGTTGGCGCAAGTGGGCTAAGTACATCGCGACGAGATTGCAGCTTGTCGACGCCGAGTGAGACGGTGCCCCTGCCCGCCCACGTCTGGATCCGCTCCGATGTGATCAATGCCACTAGCAGGGCTGTCGCCAGCAAGCCTAACCCCAGATGCCGCATCATTTTTGGGTTGCTATGTTCCATCAGATTAAAGTCCGAATTGGCTCCAGGCTCGATTTTCAGGACAGGAGGGCGGCTGTCGGCACGCTTCAATTCGTCAAAGAGGTGCGGCGTTTTTCATGGCGGCGCGAGAACGCGCAATGACCGCGGCCGTATCCGATAATGCAACGGTGGTATTGCCTCGACGGTCTCGCCGTCCATCGCAATGCGCAGGTGTCGTCGGCGCGCTTTGACCTCCAGACTTTGAACCCGGAAGAGTTCGACATCGCGGACTGGGTCGATCAGCCCGAGCGCGGCCTTGAACGGCAGCAGCGCGAGCCCCAGCCAGGACTGCGCCTTCACGACGTAGGCGCACAGCTCACCGGACGTAAGACTGCCGCGGTGGCCGAGCTCGCGCAGATCGTAGAAATTGTTGCCAACGAACACACAAAGCGTCTTCTGGCTTCGCTCGTTGCCGATAGAAATCCTGACCCTCTTCCACGATGAAACCTTGAGCGTGCGGATAAGCGCCGGGCCGAGCGCGGCAAGCTTTCCGACCCCCAGCCGCTTCTGCTCGGCGGTCCGTTCGGCGACAAGAAACGGATAGATGCCGATGGATGAGTTGTTGAGGAAGACCCGGCCGTTCACCTCCGCAACGTCGATCTGTTTCACATGGTCCGCGGTGATTGTATCCATGGCCGCCCCCAGATCATTCGACAAACCAAGATCCCTGGCGAAATGATTGAGGGTACCGAGCGGAAGAACGCCCAGGACGACATCCGTTCCCGCGACCGCCGAAGCCGCGCAACCGAGGGTGCCATCGCCGCCGCCGATCACAAGCGTCCTTGGTTTGTCGCCGGGTGATTTCGCCCAGACGAAGCTGTGGGCCATCTCCGCGATCTGGCTCCCGCCCGCCATTCGCACCTCGGCTTCCAATCCGCGCGCATGAAGCCCGCTTCGGACGAATGCTTCGACATCGTAGTCAGCGCGCTGGATTGTGCCGGCGCTTGCATTGAGGAGGACCAGAACTGTCATGTGCGCGCCACTTGCGAAGGAGTGAAACTGGTATCGCCTGCTCGTCTCATGCAATTTCGATATTGCATCACGAATCCTCTCGATCAGGGACTGGCAACGGCACCCTGCAAGGTTCCTGTCCCCGGATTGGCCAGAATACTTCCGTCATGGGCCAGCAGGACCTTCCCGTCCCAAAGGGGTGTCGAACTATGATCGGGCCGGGTCACGAGGCGGCCGGTGTCGAGAGACACACTCGGCTACGTATGCGGACGACGCGCTACTGATACAGGCAGCGACGCCGAGCCAAGGTCTGGCAGTCGTGCGGGATGTTTCGGTGGCCGATGCTCTCGCTTCAGGAAGGGTCGTCGTTGCCATCAAAGCCTTTGTGCCAACACCGGATGGTTATTACGTCGTCGCTCCTGTAAGCAGGCCCCGTGTACCGAAGGTTCGCAGTTGGGTTTTGGGCGAGGCCGAAGCTACACAGATCTTTCAGGATCGCGGCAGCCGATCCGCCATCAACAGCGTCGACGATACGGTCGAATTCTGGCTCGCGGAGCAGCGCGATTAATGGGGAGTGAAGCGCTTCTTCAGGGCGGCGCTGACACCGTAATGGCCGGCCAGAATGCGTCATGGACGGCAGTCAGACCACCCCGAATCCGACCACTTCCTGCGACACCCTGTCAATCGGCCCGCGATTACGCGTCCTACCGGGCGACGAGATCGACGACGCCGAGGTCGCCATCATTCACGAATTCGACCCTCGCCTGTCGCTTGGCAGCAAATCGTGAGAAGGCGATCGTTTCGGTTAGGTTTGGCAGCTAATTGCGAGAATGTGGTAGCTCCGATTATCAATTTAACTGCAAAGCATCCACGTGAAGGTCACGAATCCCTTGATTTTCACACCCCCGTCTTCGGTAAATTCGATGCCGCCAATGGCCGAACCCCACGCTAATCTTGATGCGCGTCGGCGACTAAGGCGTCTGCAATGGGTCGATGTTGAACCCTGGAAGCGAGGCTCAGGCCGCCGGCTTCTCGAAGATCATGGACAAACCACGCGTCGAGGCCATTTCAACAATCAATTCTTCGATCGCCTGATCGGAAAGTCGCGTTTGTGTTGCGTCCCGGATATGTTTGACAAGACCGTGGATCGCTACAGCCACGGTGTGCGCGGCGTCATCGAGAAGACGACTGATTTCAATCACAACGTCGGCATCTATGTCGCGTGGCAAATCTCGCATACATCCTCTCCCACCTACAGGAATATTGCCGCCTTCCCGTCCATTGTCGAGTCGAGCAGACGAAACGTCGGGCTGCTCGATGGGCTGAACTCCTCCCCAGCAGACCTGCTTCTCAGCTTACCGCGTACAGCAAAATCCTTTTCCGGATCGGGTTTGATGAACAAAGGCCACTGGACCTTTCCAATCGTGGGGTTCCGATCCGGAGGAATGGAGACGACTATCCTGTTGAGCGATATCGCGGCTCCGCGGCCGCCAGTATAGAGCTGGCCGAGATTTTCAGACTGCTTGCGCGTCGTCGCGACCAGCATATCCACTTGGCTGGCATCGCTGGCGGCAAGGGCCAGAGGATGAAAGGCATATTCCCCTCGGGTCGCGCAGCCGATCAGCGCGCATAATATCGCCGACATGAGCAGAACCCGCGTGGACCGGACAAGAAGGGCCGCCATTCCGTTGCATAGAAGTCCTATCGTTCGGGCGGATTCCCTGTTCGTTAGTACGCGTCGCATCACCGAGGCCGCTTTCTGGGTGCGAAACGCATTGCGGGCACAGCCGCCAGTGGCGGCGCTGGCCCATGTTGTGGGAACCGTATGACCTGCTCGTCAGGCGCATTTCCGAAGGCCATCAGGGCCTCCGCGGGCGCTTGGATGCGCTGATAGCGTCGAGGAAGCCTGTCACGACCGGCATGGTGCTGGCTGTCAGGTCGGACTCTTCGGGCGCGCGTAGCCAATCGAGAATCGATCCATTGCACAGTAGAAGGAGCGCGCGCGCCGCCAATTCCGGCGACAAGGCGGGCGCAAGCAGGCCACGCGCGGCGGCCTGTCCGATGACGGATTCAAAAATTCTCTGCAGCGCCATGTCTGCATCTCGCTGGCGCGCAATAACCGGCTGCATGTCGTCGGCATATTCGCACCGGAGCCATAGTATCGTTAGAATGCGGGGGCGTTCGAGGTGGATTTCGAATGACCGCAGTCCGTCGCCAATTGCGCCTGCCAATTCGGCCAGCGGATCAAGATCGGGGTAGGCGGCGAGGCGGGCCTTGAGCCGTTCACCGAGTTCCTCGTTTGGCACGTTGGCCCGCCGCTCAAGTGCCGTGAATATCTCTTGCTTGTTGTGGAAATGCCAGTAGATGGCGCCACGTGTTACCCCTGCCGCACTAGCGATCTGTTCAAGGGTAGCACGGGTTACGCCGCGATCGAGGAAAACATCGATTGCTGCAGCCAACACGGCCTCACGTGTCCGCTCGGCCTCGGCCTTAGTGCGTCTCATAAATCATTTCCTTCGAGGTACCTTTCTTACATACATCCCTAGCTCTTTCATCATATATACATTCATGAATGTATATGAAACACCGGGTTTTCCCGCTGTGATGTGACTACCCGTATGGACGAACAAAGTTCGGTCTGAAGGCTAAGCCCTTCACGGCTTACTCGCTCAGGGCAGCATTAAGACCGCAACGCGGGAGCAGCTACGCCCTATTTACGTCGACCCACGCTCCCTTAAGCGGCCTGGAGAAGTGAGCAAGGACTGCAATCAGACAGACTTCGATCGAAACCGACCAGTAAATGTGCCCGAGGATCTCGCTCCACAACTCATATCTATTCAGATTCCACAGCCATCCCGTTGCACCGTTTGCGTAGGACGGATTTCTGAAACCAAGTAGGGGAATTAAAAACCCATGCATGACAATTGCGATGGTCAATCCATAGAGAGCGCCATGCCAGAGTCTAATTTTTGGAAAAAAGGCTGAAACAAAAACGTATACAAACGCAAACATAAAGCTGAACAACCAATGATATAGCGTGACTGCCCCTGGTATTTTTACTCCCTGGTATACGTAATCCAGAGAATGAGAATTAACTCCAAGCCACCCGAGCCACGCATCAATGTGCGCTGCCGGAGGAGAGATCTCGCCCGGCATCCGAGGCGGCATATTGACCTCAGAGCCCCATTTAACTAGCGAGCTAAAAAAGCCGCCAATGATTGTCGTCCAAATTATTATGCCGAGATTAATTTGGCGCTCCAGCATGATGGGACTTCCTTTATTTCTTTGATATCCGTAACGGCTTGAGATCATGGTCTGACGGGGCTCATTTTCCCGTGCCTACTCGAAACTCGCGGGGTCGGCTTGCGGCGATATTCGCTAGGAATGCCTCCCCGTCCCCTTCAGAACGGGCCGGGTTGAGCCACCAATTATTGGTTAGGCTTTCGCGAAGCCTTCGCTACTATTTAGCAACGCTGCAGTCCCGGTTCCTATTGTGCGCTGGGAAAGTGAGCATTCTCGGATGCTAAAATCGGCATACTTTGGTTTACACCTCTTCGATAAGCTCAATGAAACCGCCTCCCGATGCACGCTGCCCTATGGGTGTTTCTGAGACCGAACTGATTTCGGAATGGTCAAGAGCGGCATACGTTAGTTCACCAGATTGGTAGCGCGACGTTTTTCAACCGCTTATCCCTTTCGCTCAGGGGACCGCAAGATGTTGGGTGATTGGATAGGGAAGGTATCGTTCCCTACTGGAGATTCGGCGGAACATTGGTTAATGTCAACAGGCTGGATGCAGCTGCCTACAGCTTCATGATTCGGGGAAGGCAGTCTCGTTCCGTCTCAGGTAATTGCTGCTTGCTAAACGGTCTGGACATTGACCGGGCATCAGTTTCTTAATCGTTCTCTTGGCGCACAGGATACGAGAGAGTGACCGTATTCCCTGACCTTCGTTCGGCGATCGACCTGAAATGCTGACAAATCAGGCCAAGTTCGCCGAATGACCCGTCGACGGCGGCCTTGTTATGCTCTTCCGGGAAAATCTCAGCCCAGTTCAGCTGGATTCCATAACGGCGCGCGATCAAGGAGAAGAAGACCTTCTGGGATCGCCCGTTGCCTTCACGGAATGGATGGACCTGGTTGAGGTCGACGTAGGCGCCAGCGAATTCCTCGGCGATCTTTTCGAATGGGGCATGATCGAGGTGCCGAAGCGTAGCCTTGAGTCCATCAAGCACTCGAGTCCCTTCGGCCTCGATGCGCGAGGGTTCGCAGAAACGGGATCGGCCCCGTTCGTTGTCCTTGATGAGGAAGACCGTGCGATACTCGCCGGCCCAGTCATAGACATCCCGGAAGAGAACCTTGTGGACGGTTCGCCATCCACGCATGGAGATTCGGATGTTTCGCTGCGAAGCGAACAGCTCCGCTGCCCCCACTTCGGCATAATGGTACTCGGCTTCCCAAAGTTCCTCGATCGTTGTCAGGCCGATCTCGTTTCGAAGGAGCCCTTCAGAGCCTGGAACGAGATATGGGTCAGCCATTCCGTTTCCAGCGGGAATCGATCTCCTTCCGGAACTCCTTGATCGAAATCTCGCCAGAAATGTAGCGCTCCCGAAGCGCCTTGAACGCCGGAGACGGGGTTAACCCCTCAAACTCTGATATCGCCGCGATCTGCCTCATGTCTTCATGACGACTATGCTTGCCGAAGCTCCCTGGGTTCAGAGATTCGCTGAGGCGACTATCGTCCATCGACCGATTTTTGACGGCAATCTTTCCCATGAACCGTTATTTCCTGTTTCGTGCCTACATGCCCTTAACATAAGCGATTCAGCCGCAGGAAACAAATGGAGCTTCCTTCAAATCGGGCCTTGGGTATGATGTCGGAATAGCCCGCCCAAACCGCCGGTCACTCGGCCGCCAGCGCCATGGCCGGGTGCCGCTTTGGCGGCAACGCTACGATCCTGGGAAGATTCGCATAGGGATTCGGATAGCGTCGGCTCGTCTGGCGTTCCTCGCCTTGCCGCCGCGGCGCCAGCATGGCCGCCCCGCCTTCCGACGTGCGTGATGGCGCTGATCGCCGAACTTTCGCACACCGTCGAAATCCCATTGGAAGCCGCCATACGCGCCTGGATCCTTCCTCCTCCTTCAGGCGATCCACCCACCAGACGAGTTCCTCCAGCACCTTGACCCACGACGACCGATCTCTCGAAAAGTGCCTCGAATTCCTTCCTAGATGCCGTAATGGCCCGGCCTCGAGCCCAATGCGACTAACAGACAATTCCAGTTCGTCGAAATAGCGGACCAGCGCCTCCGGCTCGCTGGCGATCTTGACCTCGCGCATGATCGTTCCGGTCGCGTCAACAATGCACACGCTGCTCTCGTCCAGAGAGACATCGATTCCCGCATAATGTTCCATGGCTGTTCCTCTCATGATGTTGGAGCCGATCGCCCGGACTCCGTTTCAACACCATCATTCTGAGGGACAGCCACCCAACCTGGCTATGCTCGCGAAGGCCGGCCCATTACGGCATCTAGTTCGAGAAAGGCTCGTAGCGCAGCGGCATGCTGTCGGTGATTTCGGCGACTTCAGCCGGAAAGAGGGCAATGCCATCGGCCAAAGCAATTGCCATCAAGTTGGCTGAGGATCCACGTTCGATCAGCTCAAGCATAGGTTCACCGGTTTCGGAGCGACCGGAAATGCGGACAGGCGCAAACTCGGTCCGGCCCTGACGCTTCTTGCAGGTGAAACCGGCCACCGCGGAAAACCAGTGCGGTTGGACTTCGGTGAGGCCAGCCAATCTGCGTAACGCCGGCAGAATGATTTGCCGGAAAGCGACCAGCGCCGCATTGGGATTTCCCGGTAGTCCGGCAAAGAGCTTGCTCTGGATTGTCCCAACCTTCAACGGCTTGCCTGGTCGCATCGCCACCTTAAGGACATCGAGGCGGGCACCGTGCTGCAGCGCGGCGGCAATCATATGATCTTCTTCGCCGGCCGAGACGCCGCCAGTCGTCACCAGTGCGTCACAGGAGGCGACCGCCCGCTCGACCGCATCGGCGAGGAGGTCCGGATTGTCCGGCACAATGCCAAAGTCGACCACTTCTGCCCAAGGGCATGCCGCCAGCAGCGAGCGCAACATAACCCTGTTGGAATTATAGATTTGGCCGTGCGCGAGGGGCTCGCCCGGTTCCTTTAGTTCGGAGCCTGTCGACAGAAGCCCAATGCGGATCCTTCGAAGCACCTCGACGTCAGCGATCCCCACGGCAGCCAGCAAGGTCAAGTCCCTGGCAGACAGAGCCTTGCCCCGCGTAACGAGCTCAGATCCCGCACCGACGTCCTCGCCGGCGAGGCGGACATGTCGGCCGCGTCGCGGTCGCTCGAATACGGTCACCATGTCACTGGAGCGTTCGCATTGCTCTTGCATGACCACGGCATCGAACCCCGCCGGCACGGGTGCGCCCGTGAAGATACGAAGCGCCGTTCGCGGATCCAGGTGGTCATGCGCCCGCACATCGCCAGCTGCTACCCGGCCTGCCACCCGAAATGTCCAGGGGCCGTCCCCGTTGAAATCCGACGTTCGCACCGCAAACCCGTCCATTGCGGAATTATCGAAGGGCGGGAGCGCTATCGGGGAATGAATGGCTACCGCGCAGACCCGCCCCAATGACGCGGCCAGCGAGAGATGTTCCCGGTAGCGGACAGTGTGAGCGAGCGCCACGGCCTTGGCCACCGCGGCTTCAAAAGCAATGGTTTTGCCGCTCTGCGCTGCGGAGCAGTCGGCTGGCAAAACGCGGTTCGCGGCATGAAACACGATCGCTCCTCCTTGCGTTTGCTCACGCACCACTCCCGCCAAAGGGCGTCTAGCCAGACAGGCTTTTGAGATAAGCGATGACGTTCTTGATGTCGTCGGGATTCTTGAGGCCAGGAAACCCCATTTTGTTCGTCGGCACTTTCGCCTTGGGATTGGCGAGATATTCCGTGAGGTTAGGCTCGTCCCAGACAAGACCGGCCGCGCCCGCATCTTTCATGGCTTTCGAATAGGAATAGCCGGGTACGGTCCCGGCTACTCGCCCACCCACGCCTTTCAGGGTTGGTCCGACTTTATTCGCATCGGTATCAGCGTTGTGACAGGCGGCACATTTTTTGAAGACCATCTTGCCGGCCTCTATATCCTGGGCCAGGGCGACCGGCGGCAGTAACGCCAAAATCATAGTGGCGCCGACGAGCAGGTGTTTCACGCAGGAACTCTCCATTTTGGATTGAAGGCACGGTTGCTGCCGCGGGCGTCGGCTCGCGGCAGCGTCGAACTTAGCTCGCCTGATACTCCGTGGATTTGAAGGACAGGTGCTTCACGCTTTCGGGGGCATCCGAGATCTTGCGGATGTTGGCCCAGGTCTGTTTGTAGTTGGGCAGGATCAGTTCGTTGGTGCCGGCGTTGATGACATTGCCGACTACGCCTGTCGGGAACTCGAACAGCATGAAAGTCTCGGCTTTCTTGGCGGTTGGCGTTGGATAGGCCATCGCCTGTGTCGAGCCACTTTCATTGTTGAACTCGACAAGAGCGCCGTTGTTTAGCCCAAGCTCCTTCATGTCGTCGGGGCTGATCTGGATGAACGGATACGGCCACCGATCCGTGACGAACTCGCTGTCCTGGTCGAGAAAGGCATTTTGCCAGACCAGGTTGGCGCGGCCGTTGTTGATGAACGCGGTCGACGGTTCCTGGAAGCCATTGTTGCCCATGGCCCTCAATCGTTCATAGGTGACGTTCTCGCCACCCTTGGCGTTCTGGTGGTAGCCGTCCATGGACGCGTCTTCCTCGGTCTTCCAGTCGAAGCCCTTGAACTGGTCGGCATATTTGGCGTCGCCGCCCTCGTGGATGACTTTCTCCATATGCTGGGCAAGGCCTGCGGCGATCAGGCAAGCCGGTTTGGCGGAGCCGGGTGGGTCCATGTAACGTTCGACCAGCCGCATCCGACGCTCGCCGTTCATCGAGGTGAGGTTCATCTCGCCGGATTCGGCCGCCGGCAACCAGACGTGGCTGGCAGCACCGATCTTCGATGGGATGATGTCGATGTCGACGGAGAATAGCCCACCGGCCCTGATCGCGTCGGTGATTGCCTTCACCATCGCATCGCGGTCGCCATAAGGCACGGCATTCATGGCGTCCTTCACGATGTCGGTGCGTTTCTTGAAGACCATGTTGAACTGGTGGCTGTTCAGCGTGGTCTTGTAGTGATCGCAGGCCCAGATGTGGTGGACCCCGCCCTTGCCTTCGATCAGCAGCTTGTCGACGTAGGCGGCCGGGCGGCCGACATGGGCGTCGGACGGCCGCACGTAGCCTTCCTGGTGGCCGCCCATGCGCACGCATCCCCCACCCTCGCGACCGACATTGCCGGTTGCTAGCGCCACGTTCACCAGCGCCGCGTTGGTCCGGTAATTCTCGTTGCCCCAGATGAGGCCCTTCTCGTATGCGATCATCGTCCGCCGGCGCTTGCCGTCCTTGGGTTCGGCGATCCAGGCCGCCGACTGCCTGATCTGGTCGACCGTCAGCCCGGTGATCTTCGCCGCGTCCTCAAGCGACGTCTTGTTGGCGGCAGCCGCCTTGTCGAAATCTTTCGCGGAGGCGTCAATGAAGGCTTTGTCGACCCAGCCTTTGCTGGCGATCTCGGTGAGCCAGGCGTTGAAGAGCACCATGTCCGTGCCGGAATTGATGGCAAGGTGCATGACGTTGTCCTTGCCGGCCTCGGCTTCGGCGGCGTTGATCGACACGGTCCGCCGCGGATCGACGAAAATGATCCGCCCGCTGGCGTGGGATTCACCCGGCAGCTGTGCTTTCTTCTTGTCCATGGAAGCTCCGCGCAGGTTCGGAATCCAGTGGTTCAAGAAATAGTTGGTCTGGGTTTCGAGCGGATTGTTGCCGACCGACACGATGGTATCGGCCAGTTCGGCATCCTCGTAGCAATTGTTGAGCTCGCCGACACCCATATCGCGGGTGGCATGGACTTCGGAGTTGTAGGCCGGCCGGTTGTAACTGCGGATGTTCTTGATTTTCATCGCACCAAAATAGAGCTTGCCGGTGCCCCAGGTATTTTCGTAGCCGCCGGCCGAGCCGCCATGATCGAGCACGGAAATGAACAGACCGTCCTCACCTTGATCCTTGATGACGGCCGCCGTGACCCTTGCCACGAGGTCCAGGGCGTCGTCCCACGATGTTGGCTGCATCTGCCCGTAACGCCAGACCATCGGGCTGGTCAGCCGCTGCTGCTGCGAGCCACGGGCGGTTGAGTAGCGCAGTTCGCCCATGCGTGCGCCGCGCACCGAACCAAGACCAGAGTTCACCACGCACTCGGAATCGGGCTTGAGGACGATATGCACGTCCTGCCCGTCCTGCTTGACGATGTTGTACATCGAGGCTGCATACCAGGCGTCGGTCTCGGCAGGTTGCTGCTGGGAAGGTCGACCCCGAAAGCGTTCGAAGCGGCAGCTGTGCCGCCCTGCTTGTTCGCCGGCCAAGTGTAGGCATGGTAGCCGCAACCGACGATGCAGTAATGGCAGGTGACGTTTTGTTTCTTGGCGTCGGCCGGAATGATCGGCAGACGGGCGACGTGACGTTTGTAAGCCATGATCCGATCCTCCCTTAAAGTACGTTGCTTAGGCGGCCATACAGCAGCTCGTCCACACCCTCGGCGTAGATGTCGCCCTTGGCATCGATGCGAAGTGCGTACTGGGGAAGATTGGGCCGTCGACTGGCCCCAGATCTGCTTGCCGCCGGCATCGGCGTCGAAGCGCGAATAGTGGCCGGGACAATTGAAGGAATGATCGTCCGCGTTGTAGTTCAGCGGAAAGCCCCTATGGGGACAGGTCGTCGAGAACCCGACAATGTCGCCATCCGGGCCGGCGCCGCCGTCGACCTTGGTGCCAAGTTTCAGCAACACGCCGGGCGCATTTTCATCGTGGCAGCCGACGTCGAACGGCTCGTTCGGCTTCAAGTCGGCAATGTTGGCCAGCTTGTTGGAGGGGTATTCGACAAGAGCCAGGCCAGGGGCAGCCTTGGTCTGGACTTGCACAGGCAGTGCAACGGCCGTGGCCATCCGGGCAGCAGCGAATGCCCCGCCCCTTAGAAACGGACGCCGGCCGACGTCGACCAGCTTGTTGCAACGATCCATGCAAACCTCCCTTTGGGCGAACTTCTTCGCCAAGAGCTCTGCAACGCTTGTGCCAACCGCAGAAAATGTTGGTTTTCATCGAAAGAGCGTGGAGAAAACACGGGAAACTCCTGCTTCACGTCCGGAAATCCGAACATGCTGCGCTGCCGAAGGTTCAGGAAGTCGAACGCGCCCGATCGGCGGGGCCGAGCCGCGTCATCTTCTCCCAAAGAGTAGTCCGGGAGACTGCAAGCAGTGCGGCTGCCTTCGCGATTTGGCCGCCGGTTTCGTCCAACGCCCGCGCGATCTGACGTCGTTCTGCCGCGTCACGAACATCGGCCAGCGGAGCGAAGGTCGTATTTTCTGATTTTGCCGCACGTTCCGGGAACAGGTCGCCCGGCATGATCCATTCGCTGGTTGACAAGGCGACGGCCCGTTCGACCCTGTTCCGCAGTTCCCGCACATTTCCGGGCCAGCGATGGGCAAGAGCTGCTTCCTGCGCCAACGCGCTGAATCCGCGGATGCGCACGTCAGACCGGCTCACCGCATTTTCCAGAAATCGGTCGAGCAGCCAGGTGATGTCCTCATGGCGCTCGCGCGCAGGGGCGGGACTGTCACCGGCAACACGGCAAGCCGAAATCGAGGTCCTCGCGGAAGCCCGATGGTCCGCCACGCTGACCAAGGTCGCGATGCGTGGCCGAGACGACCCGTGCACGAAACTTGCAGGGGGTCTCGCCACCGACTCGGTTGAAGCTTCCGTCCTCGATCACCGTAGAAGTTTGGCTTGGAGCGGGCATCGGCATGTCGCCGATTTCATCCAGGAATAACGTGCCTGCTCCAGCTCGCTCGGCATAGCCGAGGTGCCGTTGCTGGGCGCCGGTGAACGCCCCTTTCTCATGCCCGAAAATCTTACTCCCAATCCTCGGCACCGAATAACCGCAGTTTTTAACGACCGTTCACACCCAGAGGAAAATCTCCAGCACAATCGGAGGGGGGAGGCTCAGCCCCATGAGCAGGGTGGCGCGCGAGGAAGCCAATCCAGTTTCGTCGGCAACGTTTGCGCCGCTCGAGAGTCCGACTTTTCGTCCTATCTGGCTGGCGAACCAGGTATCCAGTCTTGGCTGGCTGATGCAGACCGTTGCGATCAGTTGGCTGATGGCAACCATCTCGACTTCGGACGTGATGGTCGCCCTGGTGCAGGCTTCGAGGACGCTGCCCGTATTCATTCTGTCGATCTTCGCCGGGGCCATTGCCGACAGTTTCAGCCGCCGCCAATGTGATGATGCTCGGCTGGTGCGTGATAGCTTTGTCGTCGACGATGCTGACTGCTCTTGTGGCGCTGGGGTTCTACAATCCATGGATGATCCTCGCATTCAGCTGTTTGGCCGGATGCGGCGCCGCTTTCACCGACCCTGCCTGGCACGCCTCGGTCGGTGACATCCTGCGAAAGCGGGATGTTCCAGCCGCGGTCACACTGATCTCGGTCGGCTACAACGCCATGCGAAGCATCGGTCCGGCGTTCGGCGGCATCGTCGTTGCCTCCTTCGGACCACTGACGGCTTTCGCCATCGCGACGCTGACCTATCTGACGCTGCTGTGGACCGTTGGGCGCTGCAAATGGAATGTGCGCTCTACTCCTCTTCCGCGCGAGCCATTGACCACAGCTATGCATGACGGAGCGCGCTTCACGGCCCTGTCGGGAGAGATCAAGGCGGCAATCGCGCGCGGAACTCTGTTTGGCCTGACTAGCATCTCCATACTGGCGCTGCTGCCCCTGGTCGCCCGCGATCAACTGGGGGGGAGGACCGATCGCTTATGGTATCCTGATGGCCGGCTTCGGGACGGGCGCCTTGTGCACCGGCATCTGCAACAACATCCTGCGACGGTCGCTGTCCCAAGAGCGTCTGACGACACTGGCCTGCATCGCCTGCGCGGCTTGTTGTCTTTCGCTTGCCCTGACGCCTTCACTGGCGGTGGCGGCTATTGCTTTGGCGCTCGGCGGCGCTGGCTGGGTCGTCACCTGGACGGGGCTTGACGTGAGCGTGCAACTGTCAAGCCCAAGGTGGGTCGTTGGTCGCACGCTCTCGATCTACTCTGCCCTCTCGTCGGGCGGCATCGCGGCCGGCAGCTGGCTGTGGGGCGCGGTGGCTGAGGACTATTCGCTTACCGTGGCGCTGGAGAGCTCCGCTGGCGCTCTCCTGCTTGTCGCCTTCACCGGGTTACTGTTGCCCATTCGTCAATGGAAAGATTCTGACCAAGATCCTCTTGGCTTCGAAACGCTTGCGGTCGCGGTGGACTTGAAGTCGAGAAGCGGGCCGATCGTCGTCAAGATCGAGTACTCAATCCCGGAGACGAACGTCGAAGCCTTCCTGGAACAGATGCGCGAACGACGGCGAGTGCAAAGCCGCGTCGGTGCCCGGCACTGGAACCTTCAGCGCGATCTCCAGGAGCCTTCCCAGTGGACAGAGACATTCCGCACGCCGACCTGGATGGATTACCTTCGCCTGAACCATCGGCTCACAGCGGCGGACAAGGAGCTGGACCAGCGTCTCGTTGAATTGCATGTGGGAGAGCTTCCACCCCGCACCAAGCTTGCGATTGAGCGTCCGACCGGAGCGGCGCGCAAACGGGATCAGTCGACAAGTTTCTTTTTCCGACGGTGATCTCATCCAACGCCAACGACCGTTTTCAGCGAGACACGAAGCGCGGGAATGGACAAGGGTCTCCCCATCAGCGAATTCCCGTCGAGTTGGCTTCGATCCATTTGCGTTGGTGCCGAGCAGTTGCGAATTGTCGCTCTGGTGACGCCGCGCTTGGCCACAGAGTGTGGCCGGCTTGGACTTCGCCTTCCAGCCTTCGTAGACAGGAACCCCACGATGAGGACTGGCAATGCAGACGCGAACCGTGCTGGCGGTCCCGATGAAGTCGAACGACCGGTCTTCGTTCCGGCCGACGTAAACTCCGGCGCCGTTTCAACGCCGTCAGCGGCTTGTAAATGTCGAAAAACTTGTCCAAACGTCCGTCCGTCAAAGCGACGCGGATGAATAGCCGTAGCAGGGAGTAGACATGGTCTTTCGCTTGAAGGAGCGCCTCGGCCGGAAGTTTGAGGAAGAAGTGCAATTCTTCCGGTGCTGGCAAAGGGACAAAAAAGGAGTGGGCGCGCTCATGCCGACTTCTGTTCATGCGGCGCGCCGCATGGCTAGCGTGATCAGGCCAGCGTCCGGAATGCCAGTTCTCGAGCTTGGGGCAGGGACCGGGGTAATCACCAAGGCTATCCTGGACACGGGCGTGAAGCCACAGCAGCTGGTTTCGGTCGAATATTCGAAGGATTTCTACAATCGCCTCACCCTACGTTTTCCGTGCGTAGATTTTCGATTGGGCGATGCTTTTTCGCTGGGTGAAGTGCTGGCGGAACGAAATGCCGAACAGTTCGACTGTGTCATAAGCGCGGTGCCGATGTTGAGCTTCCCGATGGAGCTGCGCCTCGCCTTGCTTGAGGATTTGCTGACCCGCATCCCTGCTGGCAGGCCAGTGATGCAAATCACCTACGGACCATTGTCGCCAGTGATCAAGATGCCGGACCGCTACATCGTGTCACACTACGATTTCGTCGTCCGCAATATCCCGCCCGCGCAGCTCTGGACTTACCGACGAGCGGTCTGACTCTGAACGCAGCCAACGCGCTGCGCGCTCCGCGAAATCGTGCCTGAAGCAGAGCGAGAGCTGGCCGAGTTTATCGACCTTAAAGCAGAGCGGATGCGACTGGCGAGGCAGGTCAGTGGTCTGGAGGCTGAGATCAAAAAACTCTCCGAAAAGCTCGACAACCCAGACTTCGTTGCTCGCGCGCCGGAGGAGGAGGTCGGAGAAAACCGAGAGCGTCTAGAGACGGCCCCAAGCCGCCAAGCGGCGCCTGGATGTGGTGCTCAGCCGCTTTAGCTGCTGACCCACAGCCGTATTTTGTTGCTTGGAAGAGCTTTTTGACCATTCCGCAACACTCGCCATCCCCGTCCGGGATTTTACCTTTCATTCTTTGCATCCCAACTGTTTGCGGATTAGTGGCCCTGACAATCTGATCCGAGGACGAAATCAAACACTGGTTGAGGCCGACCAAATGGCACGGCCCGCAACGCGGCAGGCAGCCTTGTCGCTGCTTCAGCGTAGTCGGCGAGTATGGCTGGCGGGAGGCCAAGCGCGTTTTCGACAATATGTTCCGACGGGCCGTTCAGTCGACGAAACAGCATTGCGGCGCGCCGGGAGTGGCGCACCGCTGCAGCAGTTTTGCCCTCACGTATCTTCACGCGGGCTGCCGACAACAGGATCAATGCTTTAAAGAACACGCGAGAAGGGCCGCCTCGGTCCGCAACCTGCCAGAGACCTTCCCAAGCCTCATGTGCTTCCCAGTAATAACCGTGATTGAAGAGGTCGAGACCCCAGAGGAATGGATCCGAGCCAAGCGCCGCATCTGTGGCGACCGGCATCGGCTCGACAAGGTAGCTATGTCCAGCGGGATCGCGCACGGGATGCGGCTGCCTGCCGGGCAAGTACGCATAGGCTGGAAAGCTCTTTTTCGGCAGGTGGCGAGGACGCGATTTCGAACCAATGGCCATGGAGCAGGATATCACATGGATGGTCACTGCTCGATACGAAGTCCTTGTATTGCCCGGCGGTTGCGACAATGCGTGGGAAGGCGGACGCGCGGCTTTATTGTGCGATGCAAATTTTTCTCTTCGCATCTGCACAAATTTGTGGCAAACGCTTCCATCGCGGTTGACGCAAGGGAAGGAAACCTGGTGAGCGCAACGGGAGCGGCCAAGGCGTTGACGCCGCCGGACATTGCGGCGCGCAAGGGCAAGATGCCACTTGTTTGCCTGACGGCCTATACGACGCCAATCGCAAAGCTGGTCGACGATCACTGCGATGTGGTTCTGGTCGGTGACAGCGTCGGCATGGTTCTCCATGGGCTTCCTTCGACAGTCGGCGTGACGCTCGAGATGATGATCATGCATGGCAAGGCCGTGCGGCGCGGGCTGGAAAAGGCGGTGATGGTGGTCGACATGCCTTTTGGTTCCTATGAGGAAAGTCCCGAGCAGGCCTTCCGCAATGCCGTCCGTCTGATGGCCGAAACCGGTTGTTCTGCGATCAAGCTCGAAGGCGGCGAGAGTATTGCCGGGACGATCCGGTTTCTTGCCATGCGCGGTGTTCCGGTGATGGGTCATGTCGGGCTGACGCCGCAGGCGGTCAATACTTTCGGTGGCTATCGCGTCCAAGGCCGAGGCGAGGATGCTGAGCACATCGTGCGCGATGCGATCACGGTGAGCGAGGCGGGCGCCTTCGCGGTCGTGCTTGAGAAAATACCCGAAGCGCTTGCCCGGCAGATCACACAGGAAGTCGCAATCCCCACCATTGGCATCGGCGCGTCGCCGGCTTGTGACGGGCAGATCCTGGTTGTCGATGACATGCTGGGCCTGTTTGGAACCTTCCGGCCGAAATTCGTCAAGCGCTATGCCGAGCTTGCCGGGACCGCCGAGGCAGCAATCGCGACGTATGCGAGCGAGGTGCGCGAGCGCCGCTTTCCAGCGGTCGAGCACGTCTTCGGCGACGTGCCACGTCCTGTCAATGGAGGAGAAGCCGCATGAGCATTCCGATTGTCCGGATCGTTGCCGAACTGCGCAGCATCGTCGCCGCGTGGCGCCGGGAAGGCTTCAAGGTCGCCGTTGTGCCGACCATGGGCGCCCTGCACGAGGGTCACCTGAGCTTGGTCCGTGCCGCACTTGCAAAGGCCGACCGGGTCATCGTGACGCTCTTCGTCAATCCCAAACAGTTCAACAGTGCCGGCGATCTGGCTGTCTATCCGCGCACCGAGCACGATGACGCCGCCAAGCTCGCGTCGGTCGGCACCCATATTCTGTATGCTCCCGATGCAGCCGACATATATCCGCAAGGCTTTGCCACAACGGTTTCGGTCGCCGGAGTGAGCGAGGGTCTGTGCGGAGCGTTCCGGCCCGGCCATTTCGACGGCGTGGCGACCGTGGTGACGAAGCTGTTCCTGCAGACCGGCGCCAATCTGGCGTTTTTCGGTGAAAAGGACTTTCAGCAGCTGCAAGTCGTGCGACGCCTGGTGCGTGACCTTGATATTCCGATCGAGATCGTCGCCTGTCCGACCGTGCGTGAAGCGGATGGGCTGGCGATGTCGTCGCGCAACACGCGACTGTCCGCCGCCGAGCGCCCCTCCGCGCCCCGACTGGCAGAGATCCTGTTCGAAACTGCCGGGCGGCTAAGCTCCGGAGAACCCGTAGAGCGCCTGCTGCATGAGGCTCGACAGGCGATCCTGGCTGCGGGCTTTTCGCGGGTGGAGTATCTCGAACTTCGCGCCGGCGATAATCTTGCCCTGATGGCCACGCCGGGTCGACCGGCGCGGCTGCTCGTCGCCGCCTGGCTCGGCCAGACGCGGCTGATCGACAATGTCGAGGTGGAGTCGGCGCAACGCTCGGTTCAAGCGTTGAAGCAAGCCGCTGCCTGACCCTCCTTCGCGGGGCCGAAGGAGCCAGATATCGGTCTCCCCATTGCAAACGGCCGAGCTGGCGACGGGCCTCAACTCGGCATGCGGGCTGCGGTCATTCGGTTGAATTCCTCTGAAGCTGCTCGAACACAAACCGCTTGCCTTCGCGCACACTGTCTTCGAGCCGCTTTGCCTTTGCAAGATGCGCCGCAATCGCGCTGGCCAGCATGCAGCCTGTGCCACGCATCGATACTGCAAGACGCGGCGCATCGAAGCGAATGGGTTTTTGACCGGAGCGCAGCAGGATATCCGTCGATCGAAGTCCTTTTGCATGGCCGCCCTTGATCAGAATGGCCTGCGCGCCGGCGGCCAAGAGCTCCTGGCCTTGCCAGACCGCTTCATCCTCGTCGACCGCTTGCTCGGCGCCGATAAGGAGCGCCAGCTCGATGAGATTGGGTGTGACCAGACAGCAAAGCGGCATCAGATCACGCTTCAGGGCAGCGATGGCGCCTGCATCCAGCAGCGCCCGGCCTGACGTGGAGGTGAGAACCGGGTCGAGTACTGCCGGCCCCTGCGGATTTTCACGGAGCACTGCGGCTGCGGCAGCGATGATCTCGGCGGTCGCGAGCATGCCGATCTTGATGGCCGCCACCTTGTTGGCCTGGAACGCAGCGCGCATCTGATCGGCGACCAGACCGGGTTGCTGATGATGGACGTCCATGACGGCTTCGTGCGTCTGCACCGTCAGCGCGGTGACAGCCAGAGAGATGCGCACGCCGATGGCAGAGATCGTCTCGATATCGCGAGCAATTCCGGCGCCCCCGCTGGAGTCCGATCCGCCGATGACAAGCACATGCGGTTCTCGCCTCAGCGCCATCGCTCCGTCTTTTCGATCCATTCTCGCGTGCGCGCTTCGGGATCAGCATTCAATGTGATGTCGGTGACCACCGCGGCGCTGTCGGCGCCGGCCTCGAAGACGCTGTCGATCCGCTCAGGATTGAGGCCGCCGATGGCGACCAATGGAATCGGCGCGACTTGGCACTTCCATTCGCTGATCCGTTCAAGTCCCTGCGGCGCCCATTTCATCTTCTTCAGGGTAGTGGGATAGATGGGACCGAGGGCGATGTAGTCAGGCTCGGCGGCCATCGCCGTTTCCAGTTCGGCATGATCGTGGGTCGACAGCCCGAGCTTCAATCCGGCGTACTTGATCGCCAACAAATCGGCCGCAGCCAAATCCTCCTGGCCGAGATGAACGAAGTCGCAGCCTTCCTCGATGGCAAGTCGCCAATAATCGTTGACGATCAGTTGGCAACCATGGACCGCGCAGACGTCGTTCGCGCGGCGCATTTCGGCGCGCAGCCCGTCCTCGTCCCTGTCCTTGATGCGAAGCTGGACGAGCTTCACGCCGAGCGGCACCAGCCGTTCGATCCAGGCGGCGCTGTCGACGATCAGGTAGAAGGGATCGAGCTTCATGAAAAAACCGCCCTGCCGAATGTCGGCGTCGATGGCACGGCGACCTCGCGCGGTTCGAGCATTCCCGAACTGAAGGCTTCTCGACCGGCATCGACCGCCTTGCCGAAAGCGCGCGCCATGCCGACCGGATCGGCCGCCTTGGCGACCGCCGTGTTCAGGAGCACGGCGTCAAAGCCGAGTTCCATGACGGTTGCCGCGTGCGACGGCCGTCCGAGCCCCGCATCCACGATCAACGGGATGCCTGGGAAATGTCCGCGCATCGAACGCAGCGCCATACTGTTGACCGGCCCGAGGGCGGAACCGATTGGCGCGCACCACGGCATCAAGACCTTGCAGCCCGCTTCCAGCAGCCGCTCGGCCACAACAAGATCGTCGGTGGTGTAGGGGAATACCGCAAAACCGTCCTCGCACAGGATGCGGGCGGCTTCGACCAAGCCGAACACATCCGGCTGCAGCGTGTCGTGGTTGCCGATCACTTCGAGTTTGATCCAGCTCGTACCGAAGACTTCGCGCGCCATTTTCGCGGTGATGACCGCTTCCTTGACGGAGTGGCAGCCGGCAGTGTTGGGCAGGATTCTCGTGCCGAGCGAGCGGATCAGCGACCAGAACTTTTCGCCGGCCCTGCCGCCCGCCATCTCACGGCGCAACGATACGGTCACTACTGACGTGCCCGACGCCTTGACCGCATCGGCAAGGATGGCCGGCGAAGGATATTGCGCCGTGCCGAGAAGCAGCCGGGAGGACAGTGGCGTCCCGAAAAGCTCGAACATGCTAGCCTCCCTGCATCGGCGAGAGGATTTCGATCCAGTCGCCGTCGCTCAACTGGAACTCCGCCCGATGGGCTTTGTGCACGAGGTCGCTGTTGACGGCCGTCACCAGCCAATCGCCCTCATAGTCGAGCGCTGCAAGCAGCTCTGCCAGCGTGGTGGCGGCAACCTCATGCGCTTCGCCGTTTACGGTCAATTTCATCAGGCAAGCTCCATGGGTTCGTCAGCGAAGACGAGTTCGGCCGCCTGCCGCGCCATGGCTGGCGCGAGAAGAAAGCCATGGCGATAAAGCCCGTTGATGGCGACGGTGTTTCCACGCGCTTCGACACGCGGCAGATTGTCGGAGAAGGCCGGGCGAACACCGACGCCGGTCTCGACGATACCGGCCTCGCCGAAGGCTGGATGGAGCGCGCAGGCCGTGCCCAGAAGCTCCATCATAGAGCGGACCGTGACCGGTCCAGCGCCGTCGCTCTCGATCATCGTCGCGCCGATCATGAAACGATGGTTGGCGCGCGGTACCGTGTATAGCGGAAAGCGCGGATGAAGCAGCCGCACGGGGCGCGATAGCGCGATATCAGGCGTGTGCAGGATCATCATCTCGCCGCGCACGCCGCGCAGCCTTCCGTCGTCCGCCGCCATTCCCGTGCAGTCGATCTCGTGCTCGAACCCGGGAAGCTGCCGCGCGTCCGTGGCGAAGCTGATGTCGACACCCATCGCGACAAGCTTGTCGTGAAGCGCCGCCATCGCCCGGCGCGGGTCGAGATGCGCCTCGCCGGGGAAGAACAGCCCACGCCGGAAACGCCCGGCGAGATCGGGCTCCAGCCGCGCGATTTCCGCTTCATCGAGCCAGCGATGGCCCGAGGTGCGGCCGGCGAAGCGGTCCAGCTCGCCGCTGTCACGCGGCGGCGCCACAACCAGTGTTCCGGCCTGCGTCACCTGACCAGGCAGCACCGCCTCCCACCAGTCGGCGGCGCCGCGCCCGAGATCCAGCACCGGCTGCTCGGCGCTTTCGCGCTCGCACCACGGCGCCAGCATGCCGCCGGCGAACCACGATGCATTGCCTCCACGGCCGTGCCGGACGTCGGCGACGGTGACCGCCGCGCCGCGTCTGGCCAATTCGAAGGCCGCCGTGAGGCCGGCGACGCCGGCCCCTTTGACCAGCACCCTCATGACGGCCCTGGTCCTTTGGGCGCGCTGTCGCTCACCGGCATGTAGAGATTGCCGCCATCGCGATATTTTTCCGCCATCGCCGCCATTCCTTCCTTCTGCGCTTCGGCACGAATGTCGTGGGAGATGCGCATGGAGCAGAATTTCGGCCCGCACATCGAGCAGAAGTGCGCCAGTTTGTGCGCCTCCTTTGGCAAAGTCTGGTCGTGGAAGGAGCGCGCCGTTTCGGGATCGAGCGACAGGTTGAACTGATCCTCCCAGCGGAACTCGAAGCGCGCGCGGGAAAGGGCATCATCCCTGACTTTCGCCGCCGGGTGGCCCTTGGCGAGGTCGGCGGCGTGCGCGGCTATCTTGTAGGTGATCACGCCGGTCTTGACGTCGTTGCGGTCCGGCAGCCCAAGATGCTCCTTCGGCGTCACGTAACAGAGCATCGCGGTGCCGAACCAGCCGATCATCGCGGCACCGATGCCCGACGTGATGTGGTCGTAGCCCGGCGCTATGTCCGTCGTCAGCGGCCCGAGCGTATAGAAGGGCGCTTCACCGCAGATTGCGAGCTGCTTGTCCATGTTCTGCTTGATCTTGTGCATGGGGACGTGGCCAGGCCCTTCGATCATCACCTGGCAATCCTTCGCCCATGCGATCTTCGTCAGTTCGCCAAGCGTTTCCAGTTCGGCGAATTGCGCGGCGTCGTTGGCGTCGGCGATCGAACCGGGGCGAAGTCCATCGCCGAGCGAGAACGAAACGTCATAGGCGCGGCAGATGTCGCAGATCTCCTCGAAATGCTCGTAGAGGAAGCTCTCCTTGTGATGGTGCAGGCACCACTTCGCCATGATCGAGCCGCCTCGGCTGACGATGCCGGTAACCCGCTCCACCGTGAGCGGGATGTAATGCAGCCTCACGCCAGCATGGATGGTGAAATAGTCGACGCCTTGCTCGGCCTGCTCGATCAGGGTGTCGCGATAGACTTCCCAAGTCAGGTCCTCGGCGATGCCGCCGACCTTTTCGAGTGCCTGATAGAGCGGCACGGTGCCGATCGGCACCGGCGAATTGCGCACGATCCATTCGCGGATGTTGTGGATGTTGCGGCCGGTCGACAGATCCATCACCGTGTCGGCGCCCCAGCGGATCGCCCAGACCATCTTTTCGACTTCCTCGGCCATCGAGGAGGTGACGGCGGAATTGCCGATATTGGCATTGATCTTCACCAGGAAATTGCGGCCGATGATCATCGGCTCGCTCTCGGGATGATTGATGTTGGCGGGGATGATCGCGCGCCCGCGCGCCAGCTCGTCGCGCACGAATTCCGGCGTGACGAAATCGGGAAGCTCCGCGCCGAAGGCTTCGCCGTCGCGTTGCAGCTTGCCGTGCAGGATCTCGCGGCCAAGGTTCTCGCGGATGGCGACGAACTCCATTTCAGGCGTGATGATGCCGGCCCGGGCATAGGCAAGCTGGGTCACCGCCTTCCCAGCCTTGGCCTTGAGCGGTCTGTTGCGAATGGGGAATTCCGGCGTCAGACGCTCGCCCACGGCGAAGCCGTTGTCTTCCGGCTGCACATGGCGGCCGTCATAGGCCTCGACATCGCCGCGCGCCGTGATCCAGTCTTGCCGCAGCCGTGTGAGGCCTTTCTCAATGCTCGTTTCGATCGTCGGATCGGTGTATGGGCCGGATGGATCGTAGACCGTCACGGGCGGTTCGCCCGCCGTCGGGTGGACGGAG
Organism: Mesorhizobium cantuariense; assembly: GCF_042647205.1. Classification (NCBI taxonomy): domain Bacteria; kingdom Pseudomonadati; phylum Pseudomonadota; class Alphaproteobacteria; order Hyphomicrobiales; family Phyllobacteriaceae; genus Mesorhizobium; species Mesorhizobium cantuariense. The sequence goes on from NZ_JBHRVD010000001.1 coordinate 666,655, forward strand.
ATTTCGCGCATCGGCACCCTGATCTGTGGATGGAGGACGCCGGATTTGTGGATTTTTCGTGAGGCAGGCAGCGGTCCCGTGGAAACCGCTGGGGTCAAGGCATTCATTTGAGGCTCCTTTGCTCATTTGCATTGGAGACCCAGTTCTGTGCCGGAAGGATGAAAAGACGCTTTGGCCGACCTGCTCGAGACAGGTCTTCGGGCATAAACTCCCGCAAAGCGCTTGCACCGTCCCTACGCCAGTATGAACTGGATCAGGTTCAACGGGTCACTGCGCTGCGAAAGCCAGCAGTATCTCAGCCCCTTGTCGGGACCCCCCTGGTGAATGTCTGGAGTTGAACGGGACGGCGCCGCTTTGTCAAGCGCCTGTCGACCGGCCATCCATCTCACTCGGACAGTTTTGGCCCGTGGGCGGCCACCGCTCGGCTATATTCCAACGACGACAGCGCCGCCGCTCAAGCCCGCTCCCGCCGCCGCCAGAAGAACTTTTTCGCCAGGCCGAAATGGCTTCGTCTGGTGGCCAGTGACAGCGACAGCGGGATCGTCGCGGCGGAAGAATTGCCGTATTCGGCGATCGTCTTGACGACAGCACGATCGGCAAGGCCAAGGTTTTTCCCTACGGCATCAAAAATGCGGGCATTGGCCTGGTGCGGCACGAAGCGGTCGATGTCCTGCGGCTTGTGCGTGAGGCGGCTTCTTCTTCGACAACTCCAGAGGCCCTCATGCAGGTCATCGACGGCGAGCCCGTCGTCGTGGAGATCCGCAAGGGGGGCAGCGCCGACGGCGTGCCGGAGAAGCAATGCGGCCCTTCTGGCGGCGACGACAGGGTTGCGTTCCACCAACCGGAAAGACCTCCGCCGCAAACCTGAGCTTGGCGGATGATCCAACGAATCAATCTTGCGCGACGAGCGCAGCACTCGATACGCAGCTATGTATCGCGGCTACAAGAGTAAGCGTTCGTTCGATCTATTTGTCTGCGTTACTGCTCTTGTGGGGGTTTTGAAGTAATTGAGGCTATTATAATCTTGGAACTCAATCACTGCGCAGAATTTTCGCTTCTAACGCCGCCACAACGAAAGCCCGTCTGGCAACCAGCGGGTGGGCTTCGCCACGCAGAACCTGAAGGCATGCATCCATAGCCAGTTTCCGCTTCTTCGTCTGATCATGGAAGCTCCGGAGCAGAATCGTGGCCGCGTCGTTCACATCGAAAATGACGCGCTCACGGTCATGTCGGCCAACTTGCACCACCACGGGTCGGACGAACCTGCTCGACATCCAATTACACCCTCAATACCGAGCTTGGTGCGGTCTGCGCCTGCCATGACGTCGGCTCGTTTCATACATGTATTGCCGAGGGCCGAATAGGGCCAGCAGACCTTGCCGGCCTTCACACTTCGTGCGCCAGCCACCTGGCGCAAACTCTGCTGCAATGCCGGCGCTTCTGGCGGCGGGCGGGGATGCCGGCAGAGGTAGAGGGCGGGCGGGCCTGCAGCGGCGGGTGAAGGTCCGGGAGAGAGGCTCCCGGCGTCCGCCGCGGAGCAGCAACCATGACACAAATGGAATTTCACACGCCCGTCCGTAACGCGCGTGCCGGTTACAAGGTCGACGTCAGCCGCGGCCAGCGTATCGGTCGCGTGTCGTCGGAGTGGTTCAATCGGCCGGCCGACGAGCGCTACCTTTCTCTCACCGATCTCCATAATTCGGTGAAATGGCGAACCGAACGCATCAAGACCCGCCTCGTCGAAAGCGAACTGATCCGCGTCGACGCCAGCCGCGACGATCGGGAGCGCCTGTGGCTAATGCTGCCCGATGCGCATGCCCCTGTTGCACCCACGCATTGGAGTTTTGGCCAACTCGCCAGCCTGGTCGGCGCGCCGGCCACCTATCTGCGCCAGCTTCCAGCGCCGCTGGCTGCCATCAATCTGCAGCACGGCCTGCTGTCCCATCGCGAGCTTGTGAAAACCTTGGAGGCAAAAGACGGGCGCAGCGAGCTTCGCGCCGTCACCGGCCCGGATTATAACTGACTGGGGAGAGCGCATCTTCATTCCGTTGCCGGGTGTGGACGGTGGAGTGCCGGTCGAAGACCCGATCGAAGACGTCGAGATTGATGTGCCGGTGAAGCGCAAGGCGGCATAATGTTTAATAGATCGCGGCTTACCGTGGCTCGTAAGCGGGCCGGCCTGACGATGAAAGAACTCGCTGCAAAGACTGGTATCGAACCACGTACGGTCACGGGCTATGAAGCGGGGGAGTATCTTCCGAGCGAGGATGTTGCCAAGAAGCTTGCTCGCACTTTGGGATTTCCCCTTTCCTTTTTTCTGTCGGATGATCTGGACATTCCGCGCGAAGAGGGGGTCAGCTTCCGATCGATGAGCAAAATGACGGCCCGCCAGCGAGACGGGGCGATTGCCGCAGGGGCAATTGCGTTCTTGATGTCTGACTGGTTGGATACAGAGTTTGATCTGCCCGTCTCTGCTGTGCCCGATATGCGAGAAGACACACCTCAAAGTGCTGCAGCCGGCCTCCGTGATTTTTGGGGCCTTGGCAACCGGTCCATCAAGAACATGGTGCACCTTCTGGAGTTGAAGGGGGGGGCGTCTTTTCCCTAGGCGAGGATGGAAAGGAGGTTGATGCCTTTTCAGTCTGGCGTGGGGAAAAACCTTACGTATTTCTCATTTCCCAAAAGTCTGCCGAGCGAAGCCGTTTCGACGCTGCCCATGAGTTAGGGCATCTTGTCTTGCACAAGCACGCGGCGCCAAATGGTCTTGAGGCCGAAAAACAAGCGAACGAATTCGCTGCGGCTTTCCTTATGCCAGAAGGTCCTCTACGGGCGGTAGGTCGCATCACAGGGCTGCCAAAAGTTGTCGAACTTAAGCGAGCGTGGTCGGTTTCAGTGGCCGCAATGACGTATCGGCTTCATGAACTCGGTTTGGTATCGAAGTGGACCTATCAGCAGTTGTTTATGGAGATTTCTCGGCGGGGTTGGCGAACGGATGAACCAATGCAGATGTGCCGTGAGCAGTCGCAGGTGTGGAAGAAGGTCCTTGATAATCTCCGTCAGGATGGGGCCGGTGTGGATCGACTTTCGAGCAACCTGTCCGTTCCTGAATCAGAGGTTGTCAAACTTCTTTTTGGCCTTGTGACTATGGGCGTGCCATCCACGCCAAATGCTTTGACAACCCCCAGAAGGGGAAATTTGCGGCTTGTGAAGTGAGGCAGATCGCTCCCTGTAAGGGCAACCGTCCTCGTGACAGCTGTTCGGCGATCCGGCAAGGTCGCTGCCTGCTCTATCCTGTCATAATCCGCAGTGTTTAACCAAGCTTGACTAGTCATGCACCGCGATCGGACAAGCGGTCAGATTTCATTCGCCACGGCTCCATGCAAATGGCGCTGTGACAACCGGCGTTCAACGTCCAGTGCCCGCTGGTGGCTGAAACCAGGCGGCGGAGAGTCCGGACAAGGTGTCCAGACCCGATAGGGTTAGAAGTCTTCCGTGTGCTGGCAGTTATGCGGATAACCCGAACAGCCCCAAAATTTTACGTGCGTCGCGTGATTCTCGCGTATCTTCATCGATCGCCCGCAGGCAGAACAGGTCTTGCGCGCGAAGACGCGCTGATCCTTGGCGATCGCCATCACCCGGACCTCGCCGGCCCCGTTGGCGTTAAGAATGCGCACACACTCTCTCGTCGTCTCTCCGGTCGTGTAGACATCGTCGAGCAGCAGAATCTTGGCGCCACCCCAAGTGTAATCCGTGTCAAAGGCACCCTTTATGGCCTCCGCACGCTCCAGCGCGTTCATCTGCTTATAGCCTTCGACCTCCTTGACGGTTTTCAGGCCATTGAGTTCGACCTCAATATCCTCGTCGAAATGGTCGGCAGCGCTTTCGAGCAGTTCCTTGAAGCGGTTGCGCTCCTGCGACGGCTTCATGGGTACGGGGATGATGCAGTCGGGTTTCCAGTCGAAAAGGTCGACGGCGCGGCCAACGCATTCGCCGAGGACTTGCGCCTGGCTGTCATTATTTTTCAAAGACAACACGGCCGCGCTCAAGGCACTCGTCGCATGCCGCGGATCGGAAGCCGTGAAATAGCGGCCGAGTGCATAAACGACGGGCTCGTCGTCGCAATGGAGAATAGAGCCCCAATGGCTGTGGAAGGGCCAATTGCTGGTCAGCGCTTCGCCGATGTAGCCGCGCCCACCGATGCGGTCTTGGCGTAGCAGCGTCGAGGCCTTCGACACGAAAATGTCGGGCGCACTGGACGAAAGCTCGAAGATCGACGTGGGCCCCCAGCGGACTGCTACAGAGGCCAATCCGGCGTGGTAGGCGGCCTCTACGTCTCCGACATCATCGCCGATGTAGAGCGAGTCCCGACTTGCGGCGATGCCAAGGCGCCGGAGTGCTTCCTGGATCGGCGCAGGATCGGGCTTGTGATTCTCGGTGTCGCCGTAGCTGACCAGCACGTCATAAGGGATACGGAACTGTTGAAGAACAGTGGTCGCGTACCATTCAGGCGACGACGTAACGATGCCAACTGCTTGTCCGTCGGCCCGCAGCAGGGCAGGAAGTTCATGCGGCGCGACCCGGCCTTGCGCCGGAAAAGGTCGGATCAGATTCATATTCTGACGAACGGCATCCCACATTTGCGAGCGTCGCAGATGCGCAAGCGCCGAGCTGTCGACCAGCGTCATATCGAGGTCGAAGAGGAAGACGTTCGGCATGGTCAGAGCATCGACATCTGCGCGGGCGACGATGGCCGAACCGGCGCGTCCTGAGCTGCATCACCAGCCACTCGATTTTCCAGCAGCTCTAGCATAGAGGTGTAATCCTCCTTGCTGGCGAGCGGCACAGCCACGGGGTCGTTGCGATATCGTTCAACTAGGATGCGCCGATAGTCGCCTTCGGCGCGCGCGGCGTCAGCGAAGCGGGTCGCCGAAAACCGCGTCATCGCGAGAATGCCCTGACTCTTGGGTTCTGCGGCATGGCGGCCCTGCGGTACTGGCGCGAACAGCAAGCGGTTCTGCTGGATCGTGAAGCGGACGGTGTGCATCGACCCGCCCTTGATGTCGGTTTGCATGACGAAGGTCGCGATCGAAAGCCCGCTCTGCAGGCGATCGCGCTGAACGAGATTACGCGGCGAAGGCGGCACGCCGAAAGGCTGCTCACTGACCAGTGCGCCGTTCCTCTCCAGGATCTCGTCGGCAAGCTTGGTGTTTTGTTTTGGGTAGATTCCGTCAAGACCGCCTGCCAATACGGCGATGGTCTGCCCGCCATGGCGCAGCGCCGCTTGGTGGCTCAGTGTGTCGACGCCGGTCGCCAGACCGCTAACGATCGCCCAATTCGCAGCAACTAGTGTTTCCACGATCCTGTCGCTGACGATTTCGCCGAACTCGGAGGGCTCGCGAGTACCGATGCAGGCGACGCTCCGACGGGGCGGCAAAGTGCCCTTGACGAAGAGGATGGGCGGACGATCGGAGAGCGAGCGAAGGGCGTCCGGATAGTCGACGTCGAAGATGGAAAGCACACGCACGTCACGACGGTGAGCCTCGTCGAGCACCCGCTGCGCCTTCTCACCGGCGTTGACGATGGCAGTCGGCTCGTGAAGACTTTCGGCGACGGCAGCCGAGACGACGGATCGAAGCTTCGCAGGCTCGGCGCCGATGATTGCGTCAAGTAGCAAAAATCGTTCCGCAAGGCGTTCAGCCGTGGCGGGCCCGATGCCGCGCAACGCTGTGAGCGTGAGAATGCCTGCTGCGGTTCGTGTTTCGATGCCAATCATGGAATTCAACGCCTTTCAAAATTGCGGCCGTCCTTCAGCGTTCTGTAGCGATAGCTTCGCGGAAGGTTGCGGATTGGTTGGGTCATCCGCGGTGTCCGGCCTTGGCGAGAGAAGTTTTGGGAGGGGCGAGATTTTCGGAGATCGTGGCAGCGATCTCTCCGAGAGCATGGATACGCACGGTCGGCTGCTTCGGCAGCCTGACCGTCAACTCAAGCTTTCCGCCGACGGCTTCGACATAGCTGCGAAGCGTCGAAACGTACATATCAACTTGGTTTTCGATCTTCGAAACAGACGGTTGTTTGATCTTCAGAGCGGCCGCAACATCTGCTTGGGCCTTGCCTGCGATCCGGCGCAGTGCCCGAAGACCTTCTACCTCCTGGATCTCCTCCGTATACCGCGCATCGATGCGATCCCGCGGTCTTTGCGGAAAGGATGCGATGACGCTATCGAGACCGCGTCCCATGAAATTGACTCCGTAATGTTGGCGCCCGCACTTCCGTCTATACGGAAATATTAGATTTGCGAGAGGGGTCGCGCGATGGCTACGAGGTAAGTCAACAACTCGATTGTGCTATCCCGAACGCTCTATCGAACTATCGGAATGCCGACTCTCTTACCGAATATAGCTCTCAGGCTATGTTGGGTCAACGATAGGTAGCATGGGGATGGATGCAGGACCATGCCTTGTATCTGAGGCGATTTTTCGGTCGTGCCCCGCTGAGTGGTGTAGCTCGGCGGTGACGAAGCCGCTCGCGAGCGCGCCCCCGACATGATGAACCTGCGCGCGCTCGTGGAGAAGAGCCCTGATTGCGATCTCCTGGCGAGATGATCGGCTTTGCCGCCGAGCGTCTGATGGAGCTGGAGGTGGGAACCGCCACCGGCGCCGCCTATGGCGAGAAGAACCCGCTGCGGACGGCTCAGCGCAACGGCTATCGCGATCGCGATTGGGAGACGCGGGCCGGCACCGTCGAGCTGCGCATCCCCAAGCTCAGGAAGGGCTCCTACTTTCCGGGCTTCCTCGAACCGCGGCGCATGGCGGAGAAGGCGCTGACGGCCGTCATCCAGGAGGCCTACGTCCAGGGTATCTCGACCCGCTCGGTCGACGACCTGGTCAAGGCCATGGGCATGAGCGGCATCTCCAAGAGCCAGGTCTCGCGGCTGTGCGAAGAGATCGACGGCAAGGTCAAAGCGTTCCTTGAAAGACCCATCGAGGGCGACTGGCCATACCTGTGGATCGATGGTGCGCCGTGCGGCGCGGGAGGTGCGCATGAGTTAGCGTGACCTCTCAAGCTTGCCGACTTTCAACTGGCGGCTGAGATGCCGCCCGATTTACAGGAGCAGTGGATCGAAGGGGGCCGAGAAGCCTGACCGGGCGTCGTCGGTTGGGTTGCATAAACAGATTGGCCTTAAGTGTGCCGGATGCGGGCCATCAACCGCAGGCCGGGCTACCGCAATGCCTATGGCGAGACAACGAAGCGAGCGTCAGAAGCCTCGAAACACAGAAATCGCTTCCATTAGCGTGATGGCGTGGAGGCACGAAAGAGCAATCAGAGGCGGTAAGGCTCGTCTATTCTTACTGCCGGGTTCTCGAAGAGACCCGAGATGGGACTGGCTCCTATGCCCCATCTCCCGCATTGCACGGGGTAGAGCTCACCGCCTAACGGCACAAGGTTGGAAGTCGGAACACGGGAACTTGGATTGTCTGCCCGGTTTGGAAGCCGGGCTCGCTGCGACGGCCAGATATTGGACAGCCCCAAGGGCGGAGCTTTCGTAGTAGTCGGAGCACGGGAAAGCCGCGCACATGGCGAAGGGAAGCAGGAAGGCGATGGGATTGCAACGACGGAGGAGTGATCTGTGGACATGGATCATCGGACAGACAAAGTCTGGGTACTCGGCATTCAAAGCAAACTCTATCAGTGGAGTAAGGCTAATCCCGACGACCAGTGGTGCGACATGTGGGGTTGGTTGACCGACCTCAGGGTGTGCTGCGTCACGCCTGGCAGCGCGTTTCCTCCAACAAAGGTGGGCGCACGGCTGGGGTTGACGGGATGACGGTGGGACGCATTCGGAACAGGAGTGAACATCGCTTTCTGGTCGATCTCCAGGCGGATCTGCGCCGCGGCGCATACCGGCCAAGTCCGGCCAGACGCAAGTTCATTCCAAAGGCCGGGAAACCTGGGCAATTCCGGCCCTTGGGCATCCCCACCATCAGAGACCGCGTCGTACAAGGCGCGGTCAAGATTCTTCTGGAGCCGATCTTCGAGGCACAGTTCTGGCATGTCTCTTACGGGTTTCGGCCCGGCAGGAACACCCATAGTGCCTTGGAGTACATTCGTCGGGCAGCCTTGCCGCAGAAGCGGGACAGGGACACCCGTTCCGTTCTTTGCCAGAAGATTGACGTAGTAGGGGCGCAGGGGAATCGCGCCGAAATCAAGCCCCTGGTCTTCCTCATCGACAAAGAGGAATGGTTCGTTCCTTATATCGAACGGAAGTGGTTTGTCGCTGAGACGGCGCTTCGCGAATGTGTCGGCCAGAACGACCTCTACGATCTCTACTCTGACGTCGGCGAGCTTTTGTTTAAGGTCAGCCAGTACGTGGCCTGCGGTTAGAAAGCAGACCGAGCCTCCGATGTCGATCAGCGTTCCGTTGTATGCGGCAAAGGACAGTGCGTCGTTTTTGGAAGCGTTCGCTAATCGTTAGGTGACACAAATCGCCAAGAGATGACGGCCAAAGAACTCTAGGGTGTCGATGCTGCCCCACTCTGAGCTGTCGTCTGTCTGGTCCATCTATTCGACTCGAGGATGGTTCGCCCGTTCGTCCGGCAGACTGCATGATCGGCGTTGGCAAGGCAATCGAGGCGGCAAACCATTGCTTGAGATGAGTAACCAACCGGCCACCTCCACCGGATCGGCACGCTGTGTACAACGGAAACACAGCGCCTTGGCAGCCCTCGGAATCCCAGCCGCCGCCCATGCAAACTTCGCACGATCTCTCCTGCGGAATACGAGGGCTTTGCGCCACCATCAAAGCGCTCGGCAAGCATATTTTCCGAAGCCGATGCCTGAAAGGGCGGAGATTTGATTACACAAATCCTTGCACAAAGTAAGAAAACATGCCAATTATCTGTTTATAAACAAGTAGAAGTAAGGGAAGGTCGTTCGGTCTTACGAACCGTTCGCCAGCGTCTTGGTCCAACAGCCATTCGCCCAGGAGATCATTCGTCGCATAGCTCGTGCCCTGCTCGGCGCCGTCCGTTTCGCGTATCGCATCGTAGCCGTAGAGCGTTTCCTAAAGTGAGCCCAGTGCGTTGGCCCTGTTGAGCGAGCGGCGACGTGTGAATAATCGGACCGCGAGCCGGGGTCCCGCCACAACGGCGATCTTCGGATCTACCCCTCGCATGTGGGCGCGACACTAGAGCGGTTTTCCCTTAATCGGAGTCGTTTGTTTGCAGTGAACGGCTTGTTCTGATTCCCTGATGGAAGTGATTTGCGGAAGGAGCAGCGGCATGGCACGAGCTTACAGCCTGGATTTGCGGACGCGTGTTATCGAGGCGATAGAGGCAGGCCTGTCGACCCGAGAAGCGGCACGGCGGTTTGCGATCGGGATATCGACGTCTGGTGCATGGTATCGGGCCTGGCGTTCGAGCGGCAATCTGGAACCTGGGCGGCAGGGCAAGCCGAAGGTATCGAAGCTGGACGCGCACGAGACTTTCATTCTCGCCTTGGTCGAGACCGATGAGCGGGACATCACGCTTGCCGAGATCGTCGATCGCCTTGCGGCAGAGCGCGGGGTCAAAGCCAGCCTGACGACGGTCCATGCGTTCTTCGCAAAGCGTGGCATCACGTACAAAAAAAGACAGCGCACGCGGCCGAACAGCAGCGACCGGATGTTTTGGCAGCGCGGGAAGAGTGGTTCGAAGGCCAACTCGATCTCGATCCGAGCCGCCTGATCTTCATCGACGAAAGTGGCCTCAATACCAAGATGGCCCGGCTACGAGGCCGCTCTGCGCGTGGACAGCGTTGCCGGGCGGCTGTTCCTCATGGGCACTGGAAATCCACGACCTTCACGGCCGGCCTGCGCCTCGACGGGATCGTCGCGCCCTGGCTCCTGGACGGCGCCATGGATGGCGAAGCATTCCTGGTCTACTTGCGCCGCGTCCTCGTGCCGACGCTTCAACCCGACGATGTCGTCGTGATGGACAACCTGCCTGCTCATAAAGTGGTCGGTGTCCGCGAAATCATCGAGGCTGCGGGGGCTTCCCTTCGCTATCTTCCGCCCTACTCCCCGGACTTTAACCCCATTGAGATGGCCTTCGCCAAGCTGAAGGCTTTACTGCGAAAGGCAGCAGCCCGGTCCATCCCGGAATTATGGGACGCCGTGGCCGTCGCCATCGATCGTTTCCACCCCAAAGAATGCGAAAACCTGTTCGCCCACGCCGGCTACGATGCCTAACCGTGATTATCCAGAAACTGCTCTAGAGCCGCACACGCTATGCATTGTTCGAGGCGTGCCACCAGTCGAACCTTCTGCGAACGAAGCTCGTGACCAACGTTTTGCAACTTGGATTTGCCTTTGGACGCGGCCGCAGAAATCAGTTCGCATTCAAGCCAAGCTATTCGATCTCGCAGGTGCTGAGCCTCAGCCTGCCGTATATCTCTAATCCAGCCTGGACCACGCATATTCCACGCTCACCATCTGTGAAGGCTGGGTAGCATCCGAAAACTAACGCCGGCAGATTCGAAAAACTCGAATTTTAACCGTCGCTAAAATTAGCCGCGCCGCCGGCAACTGGCTCGCTGCATCAACCTTTGTACGGCGACAGTTGCGCTTCCTTGCCCTTCGCGTCCGAAATAATCTTAATGGACTTCGTAAGAGCTTGTTCAGCGCCAGTATCTAAAGGAACCGCATGACACCGCGTCGCAGGCGTATTCTGGGCAAATCAATAGTCGTGACGATAATTGCAGTCGTCGCAACCTTCGGTTTGTCTTTTACGGCTCGGCTTGCGCTGCAGATGCCGATCGACTGGCTGAGCTGGGTGGAATGCACCTTCATTCCCATCCTCATCGGGATGCCGGTCAGTGCCTACATTTTCACCCAGGCGGAAACGATCCAGGAGACATGTGACAAGTTGGAGAAGTCTCATGCAGCCCTGAAAGAGACGCATAGCAGGCTCACCTTCGTCACCAGTCATGACCCGATGACAGGACTTCTTAGTCGCGGTGAATTCATCGCAAGGATGGATAGAAGCCGCGATGAAGGGGAATGCGACACCCTTCTCCTCATCGATCCCGATCACTTCTCGTCAATCAACGACAAGCACGGCCATGCCAAGGGTGACGAAGCTCTGGTTCGGATTGCGAAGGCGCTCATCTATACAACGCGCCCAGGAGACGGGATCGGTCGCCTTGGCGGGGAAGAGTTTGGGGTGTTGCTACGTCACATCCGCAAAGAGCATGCAAAGACCATTGCGGAGAAGATCCGTCGTCATATCGAGCGGGTTCCTGGCGTGAAAGGGCAACAAGACGGCGTGAAGGTGACCGTCAGCATCGGTGGTGCGGAAATCCCTCATGGTGCAGATACTCAGGATGTCCTCCGCACTGCCGCACGATGCCTTTTTGAAGCGAAACAACGTGGGCGGAACCGCGTTTCGTTCGATTATGAAGCAGCCAAGTTGCGAGTCGTGACACCGTAACCAACCCCGTCTGGGAGAGAGGCCGATGGAAAAACACGCCGCGGCCTGGTGGTGCTGATGGCTTTTTGGTGGACCGGTGGCCGTCGGTGCCACATTCACTACGTCGGCCCGGCAGCGCTAGGCCTGGATTTGCAATTCCTCGGAGCGATGAGACCGCCCGGGCTTCAGATTGCGGGTCGTTCTGGGCCATGCGCGAGAGCGAGAGCGCAGGACGTGCTTGCTGACAATAGGGTCATTGCAGTGAGCGAGCTGCCGGCCGCCGATCTACCGGGCCTTGCAATTTTTCGTTTTTTGCTGCGCCCAACTCCAAAGTTCGGTTATGAATCGGGACTGGCCGGACGGCCTGCCCACGTTGCAATTGTTACAAAGGAACACGCATATGGCGACTGGAACCGTGAAGTGGTTCAACAGCAGTAAGGGATTTGGATTTATCCAGCCTGACAATGGCGGTCAGGATGTTTTCGTTCACATTTCCGCCGTTGAGCGAGCGGGGCTCTCGACCCTCGCCGATGGCCAGAAGATCAACTATGAAATCGAACAGGACCGCCGCACTGGCAAGTCCTCTGCTGGCAGCCTCAGCAAAGCTGGCTGAATCTTCTCCAGCGTCCTGGCAACAGCCGATGGACAAGGTGCATCCAGGCTGGGAAGCCAAAGCTGTTTGAAAGGGAAGGCGGGGCTGGACCCCGCCTTTTCACATTCCGGGCAGATGCAGATGGTGCCGATGGCAGCTTGCGCGCTCCAGAAAAACCTCGATTTCTGAAATCAAGCTGCGACCTTCTTGCGGGTCCGCTTCGTTGGCGCCGGCGTTTCCGGCTCTTTCGGTTTGCGGCCGAGCCCCATCGTCTTGGCCAACGCCGAACGCGTTGCGGCGTAATTCGGCGCGACCATGGGATAATCCGCCGACAGACCCCATTTGGCGCGATAGTCGTCCGGCGTCAGCCCATAATGGGTCGACAGATGGCGCTTCAGCGATTTGAATTTCTTGCCGTCCTCAAGGCAGATGATGTAGTCCGGTGTCACCGACTTCCTGATCGATACCGCAGGCTTGAGAGCCTCCGCTTCTTCTGCGGAAACGCTGGCGCCGGCAGTGCCTTTGAGTGCCGCGTAGACCTGGCTGATCAGGGCAGGGAGATCAGCTACCGGGACCGGATTGTTGGACACATACGCTGAGACGACATCGGCGGTGAGCTCGATGAGAGTGTCGATGTTGTTTTTGGCTTCTTCCGTCATGAAACTCTCCAGATGGCTTGAAAGACAGTCGGGGAAGCGTCGCTACATAGTGGCGGTTGCCGCGGAAAGCAATAAAGCCCAGGCAAGACTATTGCGATGCTCGTCCTGCACCGCGGTTGGTAGCAACGCTTCCCGCCCATATCACGTTGATGGCGAAGCTGATCGGCACTGCGGTTGTCGGCGAAAGTACCGCCATAGTGCGGGATCGCCTATCATCCAACTTGATCGTTGCGCTGGAGCTGAATGAATGCGCCTGGCAAGGGTGCAGTCGGGGCTGGGACTGCACCGATGGTCCGTGGGCATGCCTTTCGGCGCCAATCCCGAGAGGTAGCCGTTTTGCTCTTCGCAGTTGCACAAAAATATGCCAAAGGCGACACCCGCGATGGATAACGCTAGGGAAGGAGGCTTCGCTTGAGCATATCTGCTGAGACCAAGGCGATCACGCCGCCGGACATTCGCTTGCTGTAAAGGCCAGGCTCCGCTCGTCTGCCTGACAGCCTACACGACCCCGGTCGCCCGGTTCATCGATCCGCACTGCGATGTTGTGCTGGTGGGCGACAGCGTCGGCATGGTGCTCCACGGCCTGCCTTCGACTCTCGGCGTGACGCTCGACATGATGATCCTGCACGGCAAGGCGGTGCGGCGTGGCCTCAAGCGTGCGCTCATGGTCGTCGACATGCCGTTCGGCTCGTATGAGGAAGGTCCCGGGCAGGCTTTCCGAAACGCAGCCCGGGTGATGGCCGAGACCGGTTGTGCGGCCATCAAGATCGAGGGTGGCGAGGCAATGGCGCAGACGATCCATTTTCTCGCCGCGCGTGGCGTACCGGTCATGGCCCATGTCGGCCTGACCCCGCAGGCGGTCAATACTTTCGGCGGCTATCCTGTGCAGGGCTGGGGCGAGGACGGTGAGCGCATCCGGCGCGATGCCAAGGCAGTGGCGCAGGCCGGTGCTTTTTCGGTCGTTCTGGAAAAGGTGCCTTGAGCCGCTCGCCCGGCGGATCACCGAAGAGGTGGCCGTCCCGACGATCGGAATCGGCGCCTCGCCGGCGTGCGACGGGCAGATCCTGGTGGTCGACGACATGCTTGGCCTGTTCGGCGACTTCCGCCCGAAATTCGTCAAGCGTTACGCAGAGCTCGGACAAATTGCCGAAGCGGCGATCGCGGCTTATGCGCAGGATATACGCGAGCGCCATTTTCCTGCGGCCGAGCATGTCTTCGGCGATGCGCCGAAGACCGTCAAAGGAGGAGAGGCAGCGTGAGCATACCGATCGTCCGGACCGTCGCGGAATTGCGCAGCATTGTTTCAGCCTGGCGTCGCGAAGGCCTCAAGGTTGCCGTCGTGCCGACGATGGGCGCGCTGGATGAAGGCCATCTCAGCCTGGTGCGGGCGGCGCTAGAGCAGTTTCTGGATAATCACGGTTAGGCATCGTAGCCGGCGTGGGCGAACAGGTTTTCGCATTCTTTGGGGTGGAAACGATCGATGGCGACGGCCACGGCGTCCCATAATTCCGGGATGGACCGGGCTGCTGCCTTTCGCAGTAAAGCCTTCAGCTTGGCGAAGGCCATCTCAATGGGGTTAAAGTCCGGGGAGTAGGGCGGAAGATAGCGAAGGGAAGCCCCCGCAGCCTCGATGATTTCGCGGACACCGACCACTTTATGAGCAGGCAGGTTGTCCATCACGACGACATCGTCGGGTTGAAGCGTCGGCACGAGGACGCGGCGCAAGTAGACCAGGAATGCTTCGCCATCCATGGCGCCGTCCAGGAGCCAGGGCGCGACGATCCCGTCGAGGCGCAGGCCGGCCGTGAAGGTCGTGGATTTCCAGTGCCCATGAGGAACAGCCGCCCGGCAACGCTGTCCACGCGCAGAGCGGCCTCGTAGCCGGGCCATCTTGGTATTGAGGCCACTTTCGTCGATGAAGATCAGGCGGCTCGGATCGAGATCGAGTTGGCCTTCGAACCACTCTTCCCGCGCTGCCAAAACATCCGGTCGCTGCTGTTCGGCCGCGTGCGCTGTCTTTTTTTGTACGTGATGCCACGCTTTGCGAAGAACGCATGGACCGTCGTCAGGCTGGCTTTGACCCCGCGCTCTGCCGCAAGGCGATCGACGATCTCGGCAAGCGTGATGTCCCGCTCATCGGTCTCGACCAAGGCGAGAATGAAAGTCTCGTGCGCGTCCAGCTTCGATACCTTCGGCTTGCCCTGCCGCCCAGGTTCCAGATTGCCGCTCGAACGCCAGGCCCGATACCATGCACCAGACGTCGATATCCCGATCGCAAACCGCCGTGCCGCTTCTCGGGTCGACAGGCCTGCCTCTATCGCCTCGATAACACGCGTCCGCAAATCCAGGCTGTAAGCTCGTGCCATGCCGCTGCTCCTTCCGCAAATCACTTCCATCAGGGAATCAGAACAAGCCGTTCACTGCAAACAAACGACTCCGATTAAGGGAAAACCGCTCTAGAGCGCGTGGATCGGGTGATCGTGACACTCTTCATCAACCCGAGACAGTTCAACAATGAGGCTGACCTTGCCGCCTATCCACGAACGGAGCACGAGGACGCTGCCAAGCTCGCGCCGCTGGGTGCCCATATGCTCTACGCACCCGATGCATCTGAAATGTATCCGGAAGGTTTCGCCACCGCGGTCTCGGTGAGCGGGGTGAGCGATGGGTTGTGCGGTGCGTACCGTCCCGGCCATTTCGACGGCGTGGCAACTGTCGTAGCCAAGCTCTTTCTGCAGACGGGCGCCGATCTGGCCTTCTTCGGAGAGAAGGACTTCCAGCAGTTGCACGTCGTGCGCCGGCTGACGCGCGATCTCGATATTCCGATCGAGATCGTCGCTTGCCCGACGGTGCGCGAAGCCGACGGTCTGGCAATGTCGTGGCGCAACCTTCGCCTCTCGTCCGTACAGCGACAGGCGGCGCCGAGCCTCGCGGAAATCCTGTTCGCGTTGGCCGAGCGGCTGGCGACAGGGGCGACAGCCGACGACGTACTCATTGAGGCGCGGCAGGCAATCCTGGCGGCCGGCTACAAAGAAGTCGAGTATCTTGAACTGCGGGCCGACGATGACCTCGCGCCGCTCGACGCCGCGGACAGATCGACACGCATCCTCGTGGCCGCATGGCTGGGGGACATCCGGCTCGTTGACAATGTGTGCGTCCGGCCAAAGCAAAGCACTTCCAAAAGGTTTGCTTCACCTGCAGCCGCTTAAGTCTCTGACGCATCCAAGTCTGCCTCAAAACCCTCGACTCCCTGCGCGGGTGAGCTTGCCACCCCGATAGCACGGATGTTTCCGGCGGTGGCGTACGCAGTTTCCGGCCCCATTCGAAGCGCCTCGCTGGTCCATGTTCCCATCACGGGCTATTTCACCGAGTTCACCGGCTACGTCACCAACAATGCCGGATCATTCCGAATTGGTCGAGCGACCTCGCTATTGCGAAACTATTGCGAAGCGGTTTGGGCCATTCCACGGTTACCCGGATCATCGCCAAGCGTTTCGCCAAAAATGAACGGCGCTTAGCCAACGGCCGAGAAGCTAAAGGAAATTATCGGCGGGAAGGTTCGCAAGCGCGCCTCCACAAGAGCCCAGAGACGTAAGAGCTATCTTGAGATTTTCGAGGCGGCGGTTCCCGACCCGGCGGATATTGGCTTGGCAGGTGAGTGAGGCCCGAACCGTCACTGCAGTCGGGTTTCCTAGGATAGACAAGGTCACGGTTGCCCATGTTCCAACCAGTTTTCGAGTGCCAGTCCAGGCACGAGGGAAAACTCGCGCTCATTGTCTGCGACCGGCGTGGCGTCGATCGCCAACGCTTGCGCGGCAATCCATGTATCGTTGGCCCCAATTGGCGTTCCTTGAAGCTCCAGAAATGCTCGAACCTTCGCATAATGTCGCGTTGTGTCGTAGTCGACTCCGACAAACGGGAGCCGTTGAGCCAGCGCGGCCAAGCGAGCGCGGTTGCGGTCGCCATAAGCGCTGTTCTCGGCGCCGAATTCTAGTTCGCCCAGCACACAATGGCAGAGAGCCGCATGGCGCTCAGTTGCTCGGACTCCAATCGTCCACGCACCTCGATTCGACCTTTCATAGCCGCTATCAGGATATTCGTGTCGAGAAGGTAGAGTGACGTCACAATCTAACCGTCCAACGAAGTCTCATGTTCAGCCTGCTTGTCGTCAGGCGCGACCAGATCGATTTCATCGGCGTCTGCCCAAAAATCACGAAAGGCGTCGGCCGCCACGCGGGGATGGTCGGGAACAAGGCGCGCGATCACCTTGCCGTGCCTGGTGACGGCGATTTCTTCGCCAGCTTCGACTTCCGCCAGCAAAGCTGAGAAGCGGGATTTCGCCTCCACTACGGTGATGCTTTTCATCGGCGTCTCCATAAAATGACCATGTGGCCAGAATATATGTGCAAGAGCACGTCGTCAAACGAACCCTGCACCGTCGGGTCACAGACGTGATTCCGCAGCCTCATGTAAGATTCGTCGAATTGCACCTGCGGACTTCTCGATCACAACTCCGCAAGCCGCCGCTTTCGTGTTGAACCGTCATCGCCTTGACAACACATTCAGCTATCGTGAGCGGGTTCCGGTGATGCATCTGTTCGCACAAATTAGCTGTTCAGCAGATCGGGAGGAAAGAATGAACGCTGAGGCTTTCGGCACCCCGCTGTTCGTGAAACGTGACACATACATCGTACAAGAGATTGCGGACCTCGCGGACGCCATCGATTTCCTCACTGAATGGCCAGACGATCGCAGGGACGGAGTCCACGAGATCGCCCTTAGGACGTGCTATGATGCCTATGATGGGCGAAAGCCTGTGAGTGCTGCCCGCAACGCCTTTTTTGGCTTTGCGAAACGGGTCGCCATATTGGAGGATGAAACTTCCGCGATGCAGTGGCTCGCCGCCTGCAAGTCGGGCACCGGAAAGGTGCAAGCATAGGTTTTGGCCACTTCTGCTGCTGGGACTTCGTGGATGGCTAGAGGCGCGTTGAGGGAGGTTCGCCATGCCGCATAACAGTTTTGCTCGTCCAGAGCAATTGGCAATGCTCAGCAAGGCCCTCGCGGAGCTAGGCGGCCATTTCCCGCCGGACAGCCCCGAACGCGAGGCCTTGGCCGCGAAGATCATGGCGCTGTTCGAAAGCGGGGCCGGCACGCTGAAAGAGATCAAGAAGGCGCTGAGCGACCGAGACGCTGCTCCTTGAACCTCACTGGCCTTGTCCGGTCCCAAGGGGTGAAAGCGGCTCGCCCGTAGCAGCAGGCGGTTTCCGTTCTTGCTGCGGATCCAGCCGATGGGCGCTGCCAGCCTGCGGCCGTTTGACAAGCCGGCCATCGGGGCGCTAGCACCATCCAAAGCTGAGAGTCGCAGGGCAGAACTGACCGCATCCATCGGGCTGCGCGACCTCGACCGGCTTACACCCAACTGGACTTATCGCGCATCAGCATGGTGATGCGACATCTCCTGTGTTGAGAGCGCGATGACGGAGCTTGGTTGTGACGCAGCTGTGCGCGAAGCGCCCAGCTGTCGGCAGGTGAGCGAAGAACGACTTGGTGGAGGTGAGATAGTCATGCGGCGTGAAGATTCCCCGCCCTTTGCGGCAACCACACTGATGCCTCTTCAGAACCCGGTCTTTCGCTCGATCTGGACAGCCACGCAGATTTCCAGCCTCGGCTGGCTCGTCCAGAGCGTGGCTATCGGCTGGCTCATGGCGACGATTTCAGCCTCCGACCTGATGGTGGCACTCGTTCAGGCTGCATCTACACTGCCCGCCTTCTTCTTGTCGATCCTTGCTGGAGCCATTGCAGACAGTTTTAGCCGCCGCGGGGTGATGCTTGCCGGACATTGCCTGATCGCACTGGCGTCCACGACGCTGGCTCTCGCTGTCGGTCTGGGCTTTGTCAGTCCGTGGTTGATCCTCGGATTGGGTTTTCTGGCCGGATGCGGCTTTGCCTTGAATGATCCAGCCTGGCACGCCTCCGTCGGTGATATCCTGGAAAAGCGCGAGATACCCGCTGCGGTGACACTGATGTCGGTGGGATATAATATTGTCCGAAGCGTAGGTCCCGCACTGGGCGGTGTTATTTTGGCCTTCCTTGGCCCGCTGGCAGCATTTGCATTGGCGGCGCTGAGCGACCTGGTCCCGTTGAGCGCTGTCCTGCGCACCAAGTGGCAGGTTCGCTCTTCGCCTCTTCCGCGCGAGCGCATGGCGACCGCCATTCATGATGGCATGCGCTTCACCGCGATCTCCTCGGAGATCAGAGTGGCGATTGTGCGTGCAACCCTGTTCGGGCTGTCTAGCATCTCGATCCTTGCTCTCCTTCCCCTCCTCGTCCGCGATCAGCTGGCGGGTGGGCCACTTGTTTACGGCGTCCTGTTGGCCGGCTTCGGCACAGGTGCCTTTGTCGCAGGCATTAGCAATGGTTACTTGAGACGCATTGCGACCCAAGAGCGATTGGTCACGCTGGCGTCCGTTGCCTGCGCAACGTGTTGCCTTTTGCTGGCCGTCACATCATCCGTGACGGTGGCGGCGATCGCGCTTGCAATCGGTGGCGCAGGCTGGGTCGTCACCTGGACCGGAACCGACGTGTGTGTGCAGTTGGCAAGCCCAAGGTGGGTCGTTGGTCGCACTCTGTCGATCTATTACGCTTTGACCTACGGCGGTATGGCAGCCGGCAGCTGGATCTGGGGAGCTGTCGCGCAGAACTATTCCCTGACGTGGGCTTTGGAAGGTGCTGCAGTGGCACTGTTGCTGGTTGCAGCAGCGGGAAAGGTATTGCCGATACGACTATGGGAAGAATCGGATCAAGGGGCTGCCGACTTCATCCCACCAGAACTGGCCCTTACTCTCCGGCCGAGGAGCGGTCCAATCGTGGTCAAGGTGGAGTACTCGATCCCCGAACCTAATATCGAGGCGTTTCTGCGCTGCATGCGCGAAAGGCGGCGCGTTCAGACCCGTGCCGGTGCGCGCAATTGGACGCTGCAGCGAAATCTTCAGAATCCGACTCTTTGGACTGAGACATTCCGCACTCCGACATGGACGGATTACCTTCGTCTAAATCATCGCCTGACTTTGGCTGACAGGGAGGTAGCCGAGCGCCTAGCCGCTCTGCAGGCTGATGGGTCTTCTCCTCATCTCGCACTTTCGATCGAACGGTCGACAAGCCCTGCCTCTGGCAGCGAAGTTCAGCCTGTGCCCTTTGTATCGCGCCCGTAGCTGACGTTTGAAACGGCGCTCGGCGGGCACTCTCGCAGTTTTTGGGAAACCTGATTCGCAATTGACGCGAGCAGTTGTTGATCTACGTCACGATCTAGCTATTGCCTTGGCAGGCTGTGCAGCCTGCCGCTCGCTCCTCCTGGAATGGTGAATGCACAATCCTTACGGTTTGACCCTCGTGGGTGGCCGTCAGCAACGCGAGCACTGACACTGACTACAGAAGGGATGAACCATGATGCTCTCCGGCGTTCCCAGTCCATGGCCAAAGCATTGCGAAAAGCTTTGGCCATGCGGCAGATCGATTTGTCGGCAGCGAATGCCCATGAAGTAGTCCCTCAGCAGCATGGCATTTCAGACGGGAACGTTCTCAAAAGTCGGTTTGCGGTGTTGGGATATCACTCTCACTGACGATTTTTGTGGAGCATGGTGGGCAGCAGGGAGCTGCGTCGTTCTATCAAGCCGCATTCGGAGCAGTGCAAACCAATGCGCATTTTCTAAAGAGACGAAGTGAGCTGATGGCCGTCGACATGCGGCTTGGGGATCGGACGATCTCTGTTTGCGGCGCTAACCCTCGTCGTGAAACTGAGCCACTTCGGGGCGGCCCATTTTTCCCGAAAGAACCTGGCTCGGTCAGCACGACGGCCTCGGGAGGCCGCGAAATCAGTGCCGTATGCGTATCCGCCTGAACATGAGGCAGGCCCTTAGTGGGTCTGGCCGCATCGTCTTGGAGACCCATGTTTCTCGCCGCGTTCGTTATTTTCGATCTACATGAATGACGCCCCCGGTGTCCCTTCATAGGTTTTCGCCACCTGTCGTGATAAATACCAGCACCCCAGGTATTCGCTACGAGTGCAGCAGCGTCGAAGATGCAGCCGATCAGCTGCTCCAGTGGACCAAGCACGGTCCCAGATGGAACGAGGCCGTACGCGTCTGTTTGTCCGCCTTGGCCGGAGAGCTGACGCCTGCCGATGCCCGCATCGCCTTCAAGGCAGCCGCCAGAGAGGAAGGCCTGCTTGTCTAGCAATCTCGATCATGGATCGAGCGGGGGCCCGGAGAGCGCCCGAGAAATTCGAGGCCGGCGACGGTCCGATCTGAAACCGTTCTCGGCAAAGGGAAGGTCGGCACGCGCCATGACGGCACGTCATTACCCGTAACCCATTTGATCACTGGCACGTCCGCGCGAAGCCGATCTGCAGCGGCCGAGCCGGCACGCCGCACCAGATTGGTGCAGTGCACATACCACTGTCACACATCAGCCCCAATGTGCTGTCGCGGGCGGGAAACCATCTTCAAGCGGAGGTTCAAGAAATGTCCAAACCCACTGACAAGTCCAGCGCAACCGAAGCCACCGAATTTGCGGCATTCAATCCCGACAAGGCTACCGATCAACTTCGCGCCGTCGCTGACAAGGGTATGGAGCAAACGAACGAGGTGCTTCAAAAATTCAAAGGCGCTGAAGAGACCCAGAAGGCGCTCGAGTCGAGCGCCGAAACCGCGAAGTCGGCCGGCAACGAGTTGTCGCTGAAGATGATCGCGGCATTGCGCGCGAACGCCGAAGCTGACTTCTCGCACCTTGAGGCTCTGGTCCGTGTGAAGTCGCTGTCCGAAGTTTTTGAATTGCACAGGATCTTTCTGCGCAAGCGCCTTGAAATGGGTGTCGAGCAAGTCAAGGACATCCAGGCGCTCACCGCCAGGGCGGCGGCCGACGTTTCCAAGCCGGTCAAGGACGCCTTCGCGAAGGCCCTGAAGGGCCTCGAGGCCGCCTAGTTTTCTAGTCTTACTGAGTCACGAAAGCGCGCGGAGGGGGATTCGTAGGCGACCTGGTTGTGATAGGTTGGCGATTCACAGCGATGGATGGGCGCCATGGTCAGCGAGGACGGTTGCGAAGCAGCCGCGTTTGATGGGTATTTGGAAGCACTGGTCGAGGTCATAGGCCATGCCGATCGGGCAGAGCCGCTGCGGGATTATTGTACGGGTTTGATGATGCCGGTGGCGCGCAAAAGCGTGGAGCCCCTGGCCGCCGTTACGGCGCCATCACGTGTTTCGGCCAAGCATCAATCGCTTTTGCATTTCGTGGGACAAGCGCCTTGGTCGGATGACGCACTGCTGGCGCGCGTTCGTGATTGGGCCTTGCCGCGCATGATCGAGCGTGGCGGTGCGATCACCGCCTGGATTGTCGACGACACTGGCTTTCCAAAGAAGGGGAAGCATTCCGTCGGTGTCGCACGCCAATATTGCGGCCAGCTCGGCAAGCAGGACAATTGCCAGGTTGCCGTCAGTCTTTCGATTGCGAATGAGGGGGCCAGCTTACCGGTTGCCTGGCAGCTTTATCTACCTGAGATCTGGGCAAATGATCCAGAGCGCCGGAAGAAGGCGAAGATCCCGGACGAGATCCTATTTCAAACCAAGCCACAGATCGCGCTTGAACAAGTACGTGCGGCGCTAGAGACGCAGATGCCGGCGGGCGTGATCCTTGCCGACGCCGGTTACGGCGCAGACGGCGGGTTCCGCCGAGGATTGACCGAGCTGGGCCTCAGCTATGTCGTGGGTGTCCAGCCGACGCTCAGTGTTTGGCGCCCAGGCGAAGGACCGCTACCGCCCAAGACCTGGAGCGGAAAGGGTCGGCCGCCGTCGCTGATGCAACGAAGCGCGGATCATCAACCTCTTTCAGCCAAGGCGCTTGCGGAAAGTCTGCCGATAGACGCGTGGCAGACCGTCATATGGCGGGAGGGCAGCAATACCGATCTTGCGTCGCGCTTTACCGCTGTTCGTCTTCGTGTCGCGTCCAGAGACTATAATCTCGGACATCCGCACGCCGAAGAATGGTTGCTTGTCGAATGGCCCGAAGGTGACAAAGAGCCGCTCAAATACTGGCTTTCGACCCTGCCGGAAACGACCGCGCTGCGTGATCTTGTTGCCACGACCAAGCTAAGGTGGCGGATTGAACGGGATTATCGCGAGCTCAAGCAGGAACTGGGCCTTGGCCACTACGAGGGTCGAGGTTGGCGCGGATTCCATCATCACGCCAGTCTTTGCATCGCGGCTTACGGGTTTCTCCTCTCCGAACGGGAGACGATTCCCCCCTCAGCAATCGCCCGTTCCAAAAGCAGCGAAAAACCTCCTATTCCCCGCGGTTCACGATCCAGCGAGCCCGCCCATTCGCCCCGAACGGCACACCTCAAATTCGATCGCGACGCTGCATAGAAAACTGACCGTCGCACTTGCCCGCAGATTGATGCGATGTCCCTGCTGCGCTCAGTCGAAGCCGAAATATCCAAATTTATGACGCAGTAAGACTAGCAGGCTGTTGAAGAAGTGTCGCGCTTGGCTTTGAGGATGGCCTCATCGCCATTGTGATAGGCGAATGCGATCTCGATGGAGCCGTCGTCGAGCAGTTCGGCGGAGCCATCACCTGTGGCTTCGTCCATTTCGTCGAAGCCGGCCCACGTGAAGCAGACCGTCGAGGGGCTGTAGCTCAGATCGAGGCCGGCTTGCAGAGCGCCAAAGGCGATCTCACCACTATTGTCAGCCCTGATGGTGATCGTGGCGGGTCCGCCGAGGTTGAGATAGCCGCGATCCCACAGATCGGCCTCGACGATGCGCCAGCGGCCGATCAATTGGCAGCCAGCAGGCGCGGTCATGTCGGCGCCGCCAGCAGCTTTGGCAACCGCACCAGATTGTAGGCGGCTGCAGCGAAGATGAAGGCCCATCCGACGCGATCTCGGCCACGGTACTTCGTCTTCTGCTGACCTGCGACGACCTTTATCCAGCCGAACGCCTCTTCGATCCGTTTGCGGATGCGCTGGCTGACGGCGTAGCCGCCGTGCCGGGTCGTGCGGCGATCGATAGAGGAACGGCGCCCGTTCGTGTTTTGCGCCACGTGCGGGGTCACCTTCATCGAGCGCAGTTCGTTGATGAAGTCCTGCGCATCATAGCCCTTGTCGCCACCGAGCGTGATTGCTCGCGGCCGGTCGGCATGCGGCTCGATCATGTGCAGCGCCGCCACCCGTTCGGCATGCCCGTCAGCCGGCGTCAGGCAGGCATCGACCAGCAAACCATGGCGGTTCTCCATCAACCCATGCCCCATGAAGCTGAGCTTGGCTTCCTTGCCTTTGCCCTTGCGGTAGAGCCTCGCATCGGGATCGGTCGTCGAGGCATGCGTCTCGTTCGACCGCTTCTGGCCGTGGAAGTCCGCCTCCTCATTGCGCCCGCCGCCACCCGACGGCGGCTCATCCGGGCCGTCTTTCGGCTTGAAGCTCTTGATCGAGGCCCAAGCCTCGATCAGCGTGCCATCGACTGAGAAGTGATCCGTGGAGAGAAGCTTCTTCACCTTGGGCCGTGCCAAGACCGCGTTCAGAAACTTCGCCGCGATATCGCCTTCGAGCAGCCGGTCGCGGTTCTTCGAGAACACCGAATGGTCCCACGCCGCGTCGTCAACACCGATGCCGACGAACCAGCGGAATAGAAGATCGTATTCCAGCCGCTCCATCAGCAGACGCTCCGAACGGATCGAATAGAACGCCTGTAGCAGCATAGCCCGAAGCAACTTCTCCGGCGGGATCGATGGTCGCCCGATCGGCGAATACAGCGCCGCGAATTCTCGCTCCAGCGCCGACAGTGCCTCGTTCACGATCGCACGGATCGTCCGAAGCGGATGATCCCGCCGAACCCGCGCCTCGAGGTCCACATAGCTGAACAGTTCGCCAGTTCGATTGTCGCCACCGCGCACGATTCAGTCTCCGAGTTCCTTCGGTGACAGTGAATCACGATCCCAATCCGGCCGCGAGAGGCTTTTTCAACAGCCTGCTAGTCTTACTGAGTCACGAAAGCGCGCGGAGGGGGATTCGTAGGCGACCTGGTTGTGATAGGTTGGCGATTCACAGCGATGGATGGGCGCCATGGTCAGCGAGGACGGTTGCGAAGCAGCCGCGTTTGATGGGTATTTGGAAGCACTGGTCGAGGTCATAGGCCATGCCGATCGGGCAGAGCCGCTGCGGGATTATTGTACGGGTTTGATGATGCCGGTGGCGCGCAAAAGCGTGGAGCCCCTGGCCGCCGTTACGGCGCCATCACGTGTTTCGGCCAAGCATCAATCGCTTTTGCATTTCGTGGGACAAGCGCCTTGGTCGGATGACGCACTGCTGGCGCGCGTTCGTGATTGGGCCTTGCCGCGCATGATCGAGCGTGGCGGTGCGATCACCGCCTGGATTGTCGACGACACTGGCTTTCCAAAGAAGGGGAAGCATTCCGTCGGTGTCGCACGCCAATATTGCGGCCAGCTCGGCAAGCAGGACAATTGCCAGGTTGCCGTCAGTCTTTCGATTGCGAATGAGGGGGCCAGCTTACCGGTTGCCTGGCAGCTTTATCTACCTGAGATCTGGGCAAATGATCCAGAGCGCCGGAAGAAGGCGAAGATCCCGGACGAGATCCTATTTCAAACCAAGCCACAGATCGCGCTTGAACAAGTACGTGCGGCGCTAGAGACGCAGATGCCGGCGGGCGTGATCCTTGCCGACGCCGGTTACGGCGCAGACGGCGGGTTCCGCCGAGGATTGACCGAGCTGGGCCTCAGCTATGTCGTGGGTGTCCAGCCGACGCTCAGTGTTTGGCGCCCAGGCGAAGGACCGCTACCGCCCAAGACCTGGAGCGGAAAGGGTCGGCCGCCGTCGCTGATGCAACGAAGCGCGGATCATCAACCTCTTTCAGCCAAGGCGCTTGCGGAAAGTCTGCCGATAGACGCGTGGCAGACCGTCATATGGCGGGAGGGCAGCAATACCGATCTTGCGTCGCGCTTTACCGCTGTTCGTCTTCGTGTCGCGTCCAGAGACTATAATCTCGGACATCCGCACGCCGAAGAATGGTTGCTTGTCGAATGGCCCGAAGGTGACAAAGAGCCGCTCAAATACTGGCTTTCGACCCTGCCGGAAACGACCGCGCTGCGTGATCTTGTTGCCACGACCAAGCTAAGGTGGCGGATTGAACGGGATTATCGCGAGCTCAAGCAGGAACTGGGCCTTGGCCACTACGAGGGTCGAGGTTGGCGCGGATTCCATCATCACGCCAGTCTTTGCATCGCGGCTTACGGGTTTCTCCTCTCCGAACGGGAGACGATTCCCCCCTCAGCAATCGCCCGTTCCAAAAGCAGCGAAAAACCTCCTATTCCCCGCGGTTCACGATCCAGCGAGCCCGCCCATTCGCCCCGAACGGCACACCTCAAATTCGATCGCGACGCTGCATAGAAAACTGACCGTCGCACTTGCCCGCAGATTGATGCGATGTCCCTGCTGCGCTCAGTCGAAGCCGAAATATCCAAATTTATGACGCAGTAAGACTAGATGATCCAATCAATGCGGGAGCACTCCTCGATTTCAGGCTACCCGTCATTTGCCGGTCAGGGGCCTGTCGTGCAACGCGGGTTTCTGGCCGGAGCCCGATTTGGAATGGTGGTCCATCATGGTCGACCACTCCCCCCGCAACCGGGACTTGCCAAACAGTCGCTCGCCTGGACCGGCAACGTCCAGCGCCGGAACTCGACGGCGCGATGTGCTCATCTGCCGGCGGGACACCGAAACAGTCGCGACGGTCATCAAGCGCCCGAGGTCCGCTCGTGGCCGGATCGGGTGGCAAGGCCGCGGCCTCGTCGACCGTGACCCACATCGACGACCTGGTCGGCACACCAGCTCCTTGTCGAGGCGGCGCCGAACGGCCGTCCCAGAGCGTAGACCAGGGACAAGGTGGATCTTGTCTGTGCCCAAGAGAGTCCGAGCCCTGTTTCTTCTTCGGCCAAGTGGTCAAAGGCCTTGCGATTTGGCGATTTTGCTGCGTTATCTCCTGGCGCAATGTAAACCGGCCTGGCTTTTTGGCCAGGCCATTCTGCAGTTGTTATGAAGGAATAAGAAGATGGCGACTGGAACCGTGAAGTGGTTCAACAGCACCAAGGGCTTCGGCTTCATCCAGCCCGATGGCGGCGGTCAGGACGTGTTCGTCCACATTTCGGCTGTCGAGCGTGCCGGTCTTTCGACCCTCGTCGATGGTCAGAAGATCAAATATGAAATCGAGCAGGACCGCCGCACCGGCAAGTCTTCAGCTGGCAGTCTGAGCAAGGCAGGCTGACTGTCTTGCGCGCCGGGCAAACGTGACGGAGCCAGAGGCCAGGGCAGCTTTTTCTCAGCCTTCACGAATTACAGGCCAAGCCAGACAATTTGCAAGGAAAGGCGGGGTGTTTCCCGCCTTTCTCAAAATACCGGCCGGAAGGTGCGTCTGAAGCCGCCGTTCGCCACCTGCCTCATCCAAAGCCTGGTGGTTTATCCCACACGCCGACAAGCTGATGCCCGTGGTGAGAATACCGGCGAAAAGTTCGGAGAGGCGGCCCGCAGCTATCTGGCCCCGCGCCACCGAGACTCGCACAGCGCCTACAGGCTGACACTCACACCGTCGGCCGTCGCCAGCAGTCTGCTGCCGACGGCTCCTTGTCATTGATTCCACATAGGCGCGCAGCAGTTCGTTTGGGTCAGCGGCCCCCGGCCGCAGCACTATCCTCGATGGCGGCTGGCACCTTTTGTGGCGCCGCTCCAGCCGGCGGATCGTCCTCGGTCCTCAAGTCCAACTGCCCCCAGATCGACGTCTTCCGTGGGCCGGATTTCGGCTTCCGTGAGGGTTTGACCTCGATGATGAACGGTTTTGTCTGCTTGCGCATTGATCCTCCAGCCGATTCGCGGCGCAACGATACTTCGCTTATCGGCAAAGGCAACTGTCCCGGGCATTGGGAAGTGCTCAGGAGACATACCCAGCAAGGTCCGGTGGCTCAGGTGCCGCGACCCTATTGCCCGGTGTGTATATCCGCGAATGCGGAGCGCCCGGCGAGAGCCGCCAATCACATTGCCATTCCTTTTGGAGGACATTGACTTTTTTATTCACAAGGCCGCTTCGTGGTAAAAAAGATCTCCCTCGATATAAACAACGCGCTCTGCCGTCACTTTGCGGCGCGGCGCCAATGCCAACGACATGCCTATGTGATTTTCGTCCCGCCAATCCCTGTGAATGTCATTCGGGCTTGGCGACGCAAGGATCCGGGCGGTGTTGTCAATCGGATGGCACCAAGTTTTCGCGAGCGCCGGCTGCGCAAGCAGTAGCGACAACGCCGCAAGCACAAGTTGGCGATGGAGCCTGAGCATCGTGCCGGGCCATCGCCCGATATTGAAAGGCGACAGTTGCCTTCTTCTAAGCTCGTGCCTTTCGCTTGTCAGGCGCCTTCGCAGCAACCTTGCGGCCGAGACCGCTCGCTTTCGCCAATTGCGATCGCGAGGCCGAAGAGTTCGGGGCGACCATCGGATAGTCGGCGGGCAGGCCCCATTTGGATCGGTATTCGTCCGGTGTCAGCCCATAATGGACGTTTAGATGGCGCTTCAGCGATTTGAACTTCTTCCCGTCCTCCAGGCAAATGATGTGGTCCGGGAACACCGACCGCTTCGGGTTGACTGCGGGAGCCTGCGCCGGCTTCTCGGGTTCGGCGGGCTGTCCGAGTTTCGACAGCGATTGATTCACGCTGTGAATAAGATCCGGCAGAGAGGAAATCGGCGGCGCGTTCTTGCTGACGTAAGCGGAAACAATGTCAGTTGTTTCAGCCCGAGCATGTTAGTCATGTCCTCAGCCAAAGCAGGTTCTCCTTTCGAAACATTCATCTTTCTAACTTCCAAACACAATCAACGGGAAAATAGCATGTTCATCCGTAACTCAACGCGTCAGCGGTGACTGCAGGATTCCACATAGTGGATTTGCCGACGGGACTTTCGGAACACCGGCAAGCGTCGCTGCATTTCCCCAGGGTAATCTACCAATCAGGTGATTCGCGCGGCTCGCCGTTCGGCCAATACGGCCCGAAACGTCTCCGGATCCAACGGAAGCAACATCTCCACTTCACTAGAGTAATATCAGCGCCAGCGGTTAGCTACACGCGACAGCGAAGCTGGTGTTCCATCGTGCGGACCAGCATTACAATTGGCGCCCATCAAGACGGGGCCTGTCTGATGGCGTCCCGCCATGTCGGCGCTACCCAGCCGCTCGCCGATTGCGGGGACTGCTACGGCCGAGCCGGTCCCTGAATATGATTGATCGACGCGGTTGGCGGCGAACCCATCGGGCCGCACCCGCTGTCGCGGTTCGGATCGCGGCGGCAATAGCTTACATGAAACAAAAGGGCCGCCCGAAGGCGGCAAAATCGGGAGTGCCCGAATCTGCAATGGGATTGACGATCCAGGACGGGCCAAGCTTACCCCACGTCAGCGCAATTGCAATCGGTGCGTCGCCAGCCTTCCTGTTTACGGAATATTAGGCCTGTTTTCGCATCATCGATCCGGGCGGCTGAGTAGTGCGTTCCGCCCGCACCCCATTTCAGTCATGGGGCTGCCAAGCCGCCGGGGCGGTTTACTGCTTCGCAGAAGCGCCGTTTTTCGACCGATCTGTGACGCCAAGACCTTTCAGTGATCTCAGTGATCTCGGTCTTGAGCTGACCGGCAGCTACGGGCTCGCCGAACGATGGCCACTGCTGGGCGCTGCGGTCGCCTCGGCGGCAATAGGACAGCCGGCCAAATCATCATACCGGCTGTCTGCAATCGCCTCACGAGCGTCTTGACTCTCCTATGCCAGGAGCCTATCCCCCGCGGTGTTAGCACTCGCCATTGATGAGTGCTAACTAATGTCCGGAACCGCCGGGCGTACTGGTTTGTCCGGCTTCGCCGGATAGAGGGACAGTTCTCACCGTTCTCATCGAGGAAGAAAAAATGGCAAAGTCGAAGTTCCGCCCGCTTCATGACCGCGTGGTCGTTCGCCGGGTCGAATCCGAATCCAAGACCGCCGGCGGGATCATCATCCCGGATACGGCGAAGGAAAAGCCGCAGGAAGGCGAGATCATCGCCGTCGGTTCCGGCGCCCGCGACGAAGCCGGCAAGCTCGTGCCCCTGGACGTCAAGGCTGGCGACCGCATCCTGTTCGGCAAGTGGTCGGGCACTGAAGTCAAGCTCAATGGCGAAGACCTTCTGATCATGAAGGAATCCGACATCATGGGCATCATCGGCTGAATATCGGCCTCTCTTTCACCTGAATCTTCATCTTCGGGCTCTCTGCGAGCCCCTGCCAGGAGCTAAACATGGCTGCCAAGGACGTAAAATTCTCCCGTGATGCCCGCGAGCGCATGCTGCGCGGCGTCAACATCCTCGCCGACGCGGTGAAGGTCACGCTCGGCCCCAAGGGCCGCAACGTCGTCATCGACAAGTCGTTCGGCGCCCCGCGCATCACCAAGGACGGCGTCACCGTCGCCAAGGAAATCGAGCTCGAGGACAAGTTCGAAAACATGGGCGCGCAGATGGTCCGCGAAGTTGCTTCGAAGACCAACGACATCGCCGGCGACGGCACCACGACCGCGACCGTTCTGGCGCAGTCGATCGTCCAGGAAGGCCACAAGGCGGTTGCCGCCGGCATGAACCCGATGGACCTGAAGCGCGGCATCGATCTCGCCGTCACCGAAGTCGTCGCCCACCTCACCAAGAACGCCAAGAAGATCAAGACCTCCGAGGAAGTCGCCCAGGTCGGCACCATCGCCGGCAATGGCGACGAGTCGGTCGGCAAGATGATCGCCGAAGCGATGCAGAAGGTCGGCAACGAGGGCGTCATCACCGTCGAGGAAGCCAAGACCGCCGAGACCGAACTCGAAGTCGTCGAAGGCATGCAGTTCGACCGCGGCTATCTCTCGCCCTACTTCGTCACCAACGCCGAAAAGATGGTTGCGGATCTGGAAGACGCCTACATCCTGCTGCACGAGAAGAAGCTGTCCAACCTTCAGGCCATGCTGCCGGTTCTCGAAGCCGTCGTGCAGACCTCGAAGCCGCTGGTCATCATTTCGGAAGACGTCGAAGGCGAGGCCCTGGCCACGCTGGTCGTCAACAAGCTGCGTGGCGGCCTGAAGATCGCCGCCGTCAAGGCGCCGGGCTTCGGTGATCGCCGCAAGGCCATGCTGGAAGACATCGCCATCCTCACCGGTGGCCAGGTCATCTCGGAAGACCTCGGCATCAAGCTCGAGAACGTCGGCCTCAACATGCTCGGCCGCGCCAAGAAGGTGTCGATCTCCAAGGAGAACACCACCATCGTCGACGGTGCCGGCAAGAAGGCCGAGATCCAGGGCCGCGTCGCCCAGATCAAGCAGCAGATCGAGGAGACCACCTCGGACTACGACAAGGAGAAGCTGCAGGAACGTCTCGCGAAGCTCGCGGGCGGCGTTGCGGTGATCCGCGTCGGCGGTGCGACGGAAGTCGAAGTCAAGGAAAAGAAGGACCGCGTCGATGACGCCCTCAACGCGACCCGCGCGGCCGTGGAAGAAGGCATCGTTGCTGGCGGCGGCGTCGCCCTGCTGCGCGCTTCGCTGAGCATCAAGGCGGTCGGCGCCAACTCCGACCAGACCGCTGGCATCGCCATCGTGCGCCGTGCGCTGCAGGCTCCGGCCCGCCAGATCGCGGCCAACGCCGGAGCTGAAGCCTCGATCGTTGCCGGCAAGATCCTCGAGAACAAGGACGCGACCTTCGGCTACAACGCCCAGACCAGCGAATACGGCGACATGATCGCCATGGGTATCGTCGATCCGATGAAGGTCGTGCGCACCGCTCTCCAGGACGCGGCCTCGGTCGCCGGCCTGCTCGTCACCACCGAAGCCATGATCGCGGAGGCTCCGAAGAAGGAGTCGGCTGGCGGCGGCATGCCTGGCGGCATGGGCGGCGGCGGCATGGGCGGCATGGGTGGCATGGGTGGCATGGACTTCTAATTGACGAATGTTCCCGAAAAGTTGCAGACTTTTCGGATAAGATCATTCGCAATGAGAACTCCATAAAGCACGCCATCAACTGACAATGCTCAACCCGCAAGCGGGTTTGAGGGGCAGCCTGGATTTCTAATCGAACCCATTCAGCCTTCAGATACGAAAAAGGGCGGCAGCGATGCCGCCCTTTTTCGTTCTGCAAGGCCCATGCCGCGCGATGCTTGCGTCGAGCGCCCCTGTCAGCCAGCGCCAGCTGGCACCGAAGCGTGACGAAATGCGCCGAACACGCCGTGAATGACGAAACCGAGAGCGGATTTCCTTCATGCAGGATTTCTGCCCACGCGACCGCGCTCCAAGGCGCCTCAACTGATCGAACCAGACCTTGTCCGTAACACCGACGAAGAGACGGGCCATGGCCTAACCTCTCAGCTCCGCCCTGTTCTGAAGCGCCGACCCCTGGCACTCCACATGGCCAGCTCCGCAGTCTGCGAACCAACCACTGCGGAGCACAATTCCATGTCGTCGCCCTCGCCCCGCTCCGTTCACTTCGACGTCCCTACGCATCCCACTTCTGTCATTTCGCGAGCGCCCGCTCGAGATCTGATAGCAGCTTTTCGCGCCGGCCCTTGGAAAGTTTGGCCAAGTTGTCGACCTTCCAGCGCACTGCCGGCAGTTCCGCGGCTCCGGGCACACCAAACAAGCTCCAGTCAGGTTCGCCGGCCTTGAAGGATAGGAGAAGACGCCGGTGCTCGGCAGGCATCTTGCCAACGACCTCGGCGATTAGAGCTTCACGAGCATCGTACAACGCTTCCAGGGTCACGGGCTCTTCCGTCATGCCAGCAAATCCAGCGTCAAACTCCCGGCGCAGGTCTTTGCGCGTCGGCGCCAAAACCTCCGCCAGCGGCCTGTTGTGGCTCAGCATGTACACAATGAAGGCGCGCCGCAGCTCATCGGACACGCCCTCATTCGCGAGCAGATCCCTGACGTCAAACAGATCTCGCGGATGCTGCCGATCCAAGGCCGCGACTATCTTGCCGGCATAGAGGTCCGGGAAGGACACAACAGGCACCTCGGCATAGCCGAAGAGCTCTTCAACTCGGTCGCAAACCGCCCGCGTTTCGGGCGCGTAAACGCAGCCACGAATGACAGGCGTCACCTCGATCTTGATCTGTACACTGTCGGAGGCAATCAGCACCTTTGTGGCAGCGCCATCACTGTGCAGCGGCACTACCTGGGTGCGGCTACGCGGCACATTCTTCCCTATTCGAGCAGCAATGCGTCGTATCGCAGCGTCGATATTGGCGAGGGAAGTCGCGCGATCCTCGACCGGCAGATAGGCCAGATCGATATCGACCGACAGGCGCGGAAGGTTTCTGACGAAGAGATTAATGGCCGTGCCACCCTTCAATGCAAAGACAGCCTCCTCAGCAACGAGTGGCAGGACCCGAACGAGGAGGCTGACTTGCGCGCGGTAAGCCTCAGACGCCGGCATCGAGTGTCTCCGGCACAGTGATCTGATACTTGCTGTCCAGCCGACCCCCGACCACGATCTGGCGCTTGCCACGACCAAGGTCGATACGTTTGAGATCGAGCCGGCCGAACCACGGATGGGCGTGCCGCTCGGCGAACCAGAGAAACAGTCTCTTCACCTTCACGGAGCCGCATGCTTCCAGCACTGCCTGAACCCGCTTCGGGCTCAGAGTGCGAACCGACTCCATTAGAACGTCCGCTTGATGGAAGGTCTCCCGGAATGGGAGAAGGTCAAGAAGCTCGCAAAGTGCTCGCTCCGGCGCGGAGACATCGAGCTCCCATCCCCAATGTCCCCATACAATGCGCGTCCTTCCAGGTGCGTCGGCATCGAAGAGCTTGTCTGCCTTGTGTTCGACGAACTGAGCGTCGGTCTGTATCCGCTGGACCCAGCCAGGCAGGCTGCCATAGGCATAGAGGTGGATTTTAGGCTTGCCCGAAAAGCGGTGGTAGTGGGTCAGGCCCTGCAGTTCGAGGGCGCTGCGGCCGCCGACATGCACGGCTTTGTCGAGAAGTCGCTGGAGCGAGATCATCACGCGCTGCCAGGCCATGGTCTGCTCGACGTTGCCGATCGGTCGCTGATAGACGCCGCGGACGACACCTTCGAGCCAACCCTGCGCCACGTATTTTTCACGCCACTGCCGACGGTAGCCGTATTCATCCAGCCAAGCAGTATCGACCACTAGCCCCTCGGGGAGCAGGCGATGAAGCTGGTTTATTTTTTCGTTTTTTCGACCTATCATTGGTAGGGGAAAATAACACGAGTCCAAACCGCCAGGCAAGTTCGGAGGTTCGTATTTTCGACCCATCAACGGTAGGCATAAAGGCGCAATATTCAAACCACCAGGGCAAAACGCATCTGGAGGAGGAAATGCCGACCTTTGAACATGATGCGATCCAGCAAAGACGGAGACGACCTATTGACGCGACCGGCCTGTCGTTCCACCGCCTTAAAGCTCATCGGCGGCCAGGTCGCTGATTGGAGGGGAGCCCAGCCACTGAAACGTCTGCCACACACCCGGATCCTGCAGGCCGACAAGCGTTATGATTCGGACGCGACCCGCCGCCTGATCGAAGCCCCGCGGCCATCGCGCCAAAGGCGGCCGGCGATGGCAGAACTGCCTCTCGCCTGTCCTCTACCACGACCGAAACGCCGTCGAACGCATGTTCTGCCGGCTCATTGCGATACGATGCGAGCCTCTTGCCGTCAAATTACCCAGCGGCGGTCTGCACCGCTGCGATCGTCGGCCTTGGTTATGAGTCCGGGCCCTGGATCTAGGCCCTGAAACCCGTCTGAACCTATCAGGGGAGTGAATGACGACCATAATTACAATCAATTTTACCTCTGTCGCGCTATGGCGAAGCTTGCTCGGCGATCCCAACGTTCCGAGGAACGGCAGGCGCGGCCAGCGGCGGAATGGTGTTGATCTGTTTGGCGTACGCTATGGCGATCCGTCGCATCATGTTGGAATTCAGTGCAAGCTCAGGGCGATGGACAAGTTCTCACGGAGGATGAGGTCCGCGACGGCATTCGCAAGCCACGTGGGGGTTGTCGGGACACCCTTTCTGCCCCTTTCGCACGTTTTGCATCTTGAATGTCAGAAAAAGATAGCCTATTTTCTGACGCATGAAAACGGCCATGACATCAGTTCCCGATCGGGTCATGCGCCGCGCCCGCGCCGGCGGGCGTGGCGGTGTTTTCACGCCCAGCGACTTCCTCGACGTCGCGGGGCGCGCTGCTCTCGATCAGGCCCTCTCCCGCTTGGTCAAGAGTGGAAAGCTGCGCCGCCTGGCGCGTGGCCTCTATGACTATCCGAAGGTCCATCCGAAGCTGGGCCAGCTTTCACCGGCTCCCGACGATGTCGCGCGTGCGCTCGCGCGGGAGACTGGTTCAAAGGCGCAGATCGCCGGCGCGCACGCCGCCAATGCGCTCGGCCTCTCGACGCAGGTTCCCGCAAAGAGCCTTTATTTGACGGACGGGCCCTCGCGCCGGATCGTGCTGGGTAAGCGCGTGGTCGATTTGCGTCACGCTTCGCCCAAGCATCTGATCGCACCGGGCAGTCCTGCCGGAACAGTCGTCCAAGCACTTCGCCACGTCGGGCCGGTGCGGGCCGCCGATGTGGCTCAGCTCGCCGCGCGCCGGCTGTCGGCCAGCGACAAGAGGCTACTCGCGTCCAACGCAGTTCAGGCTCCCGCCTGGATGCGTCCGACACTGATCTCGATCGGCAACACAGCGTCGAACGCAGCGAATGGATAAGGTCGCCCTTCTACCGCCGAGTGATCGGGCAGCGCTTTTTGGCGAAACTGGTGCCGGGCGCGGCGTCGCCAACACGATCATCGAGAAGGACTTCTGGGTCTGCTGGACCTTGAAACGATTGTTCGGTCTTCCGGAGGACGCCGCAGCCAGCCTAGTCTTCAAAGGCGGAACGTCCCTGTCCAAGGCCTTTGGCATCATCCGCCGTTTCTCCGAGGACATCGATTTGTCCTTCGACCGGGCCGATCTCGGCTACACAGGTGATCGCGATCCAGAAAAGGAGGGCATCAGCCGGAAGAAATCAGGTCAACTCATCGACGACCTGGTGGGAGATGTTGAGAAGCATATAGCCGACAAGCTGCTTCTTGCCCTTCGTTCCGCGATCGTCCAAGAACTCGGCGAACCGCAGCACGACGAGTGGTCGTTAGCGATCGATGAAGCCGACGCGCAGACACTGAACTTCCACTACCCAGTAGTGCTTCCGACGGCCGAGTATCAAGGCATGGCGTACATCACGCCACGGGTTAAGCTTGAGCTCGGCGCCCGCGGCGATCCATGGCCCGCCGAGAAGAAGGTCATTCGCCCCTACGCGGCCGACGATTTTCCCGATTTCTTCGAACATCCGGATACGACCGTCACGGTCCTGTCTGGATGGCGCACCTTCTGGGAAAAAGCCACTGCCTTGCACGCGGAAGCCCATCGTCCGGCAGAGTGGGCGACCCCGCAATATTTCTCGCGCCACTACTATGACCTCGCCATGATGCTCGACTCCGACGAGGGCAAGGCTGCCGCCGCTGATCTCGAGCTGCTGGCAACCGTGGCAAAGCAGAAGGCGACATTCTTTCGCTCGGGCTGGGCCAATTACGATACGGCGCGCCCAGGCACTTTGCGGCTGATGCCAAGCGAAGCCCGGATCAACCGTCTCAGAGCGGATTATCGGGCAATGGCGCCGATGATGTTCGATGACACCTCGCCGTCATTCGACGACATTCTTTCCAGAATTGAGAAATTCCAGGGGACCATCAACAGGTAGGCGCACGATTTGCCGAGAACTCCAAACTGACTGTGCGCGAGAAACCATTCAGCCGACACGATCATCGCTGCCAACGAGCTCATCAGGCCTGGAGCGTCGCCTGTTAGCCGCAATATGGAAAACCGAAGACGAAGATCCTGCTAGCGTGGAATCTGCGCTCGCGGCCTTCCTCACGAGGCTTCTGCCCTGACTCGAAGACATCACCTGGAAAGCAAGCTATGTACAATCTTTTTGTCTCGGGATGGTCAGACCAGTGGAAAGGCGATCCCTGTGTGCTTGATGCCAGCCGCTGCGTCCGCCACCATGAATATACGGACGAGCAGATCGCCGATCAGTATGGCTCGCTCGACCAAGTGGCGCTGAAGGAGCTGAAGCGCCTGCCCTCTATCTTCGCCTACGAGGCTGGCTGTAAGCTCGACCCGAAATTTGGCCTCATTCGCGAGGTCACCGTGCGCCGCGGCCAGGTGCGGATCGAATACGAGATCATCCCGGTCGATCCGTTCCTCGCGGCGGCCGATTTCGATTCCCTTAGTTTTGAGCTGGACATCGGCAACTGGGAAATGAACCGCACCCATTGGGCAGTCAAGGACGTGAACCTGCCCAAGGAACTGCACGCCGCACGCGGCATCATGCTGCCGTCATGGACCCGGCAGGCAGGGCGGGCCGTGGACATTACCCGGCACAA
Source organism: Mesorhizobium cantuariense (assembly GCF_042647205.1). Classification (NCBI taxonomy): domain Bacteria; kingdom Pseudomonadati; phylum Pseudomonadota; class Alphaproteobacteria; order Hyphomicrobiales; family Phyllobacteriaceae; genus Mesorhizobium; species Mesorhizobium cantuariense. The sequence goes on from NZ_JBHRVD010000001.1 coordinate 703,863, forward strand.
TTTCGATGTCGGCCTCTCCTTCCCCGGTGAGGCGCGTCGGCTGGTCGAAGAGGTCGCCCGCGAGCTTGAGGCGCGCATCGGCCCCAACGCCTATTTCTACGACAACAATTACGTGTCCCAGCTCGCGCGGCCCTCGCTCGACACCCTGCTCCAGGACATCTACCGCAACCGGTCCAAACTGATCGTCGTCTTCCTCGGTGAGGACTATCAGCGCAAGGATTGGTGCGGCGTCGAGTTCAGGGCCATCCGCGAGATCATCATGGCGCGCGAGGATCAGCGCGTCATGTTCGTGCGCGTCGACGACGGCGCCGTCGACGGCGTGTTCCGCACCGACGGCTATGTCGATGCGCGCCGCTTTTCGCCCGCCCAGATCGCCCAGTTCATCGCCGAACGCGCGGCCCTCATTGCCTAGCCGTCCAGCGCGGTTGCCGGCAGCGCGACGCAGCAGCGGTCGACTAGGACATGGCGGCGCTTGGGCGCGCCGGGATCGGTGAGCCGCGGCGTCGCCGAGATAATGGCCACCTTCCAGCCCGACAGTCCCGGCTGCGGCGCCTGCATGACGACCGACAATACGGAGCCCGCGACGCTCGAGCTCGGCCACGCACTTCAGAATGTCGTTGTAGAGATCGCGCCGCCCGCGATCCGATCGCCTGCGCAATCCGATCGAGCGCCTCGTCGCTGACCTTGTCACCGCGTTCGACACGTTCGAATGTGGACAGGGACACGCGCGCGAAGTCGGCCAGCGTCGTGGCCTTCCACTGCTTGAGATGCCGACCCCAGCGCATCATCATCGCGACGAGTTCGATGGCCGGGGCCGTGGGGACAGAGCTGGCTCCGCAAAATCGGACAGTGGCATAAGTGGATTTTCTGCCTGAGATTGGCGAGGATTCTCGCCGGGAATCCGGAGTTGAGATGACGAAGAGAAGCCGCCGGACGCATCACCGGCATTCAAGGCGAAGGTGGCGTTGGCCGCGGTAAAGGGGGAGAAGACGCTTTCGGAGCTGGCGCAGCAGTTCGACGTTCACCCGAACCAGATTACGACCTGGAAGACCCAATTGCTCGAAGGCGCCGCGGGCGTGTTCGGGCAGGACAAGGCGGGTTCGAGCGAGGCGCCGGTCGATTTGAAGGCGTTGCACGCCAAGATCGGTGAGCTGGCGCTGGAGAATGATTCTTTGTCCGGCGCGCTCAGCAAGGCCGGCCTGCTGAGCGCAAAGCGATGATCGACCGCGACCACACTCTGCCTGTGGTGCGTCAGGCGAAGGTGCTGAAGCTGGCCTGAGTAGTTCCATTCAGGATGGAACTGATCGCTTGTGATGTCGAGGCGCTTCATCTCGGCATTGCTGACCTTGACACCCTTCTGGTAGCTGCGCGTGTTGAGTGCGCTCTCGACTTTGAGACCGGCCTTTGTCGAGGTGGCGCCGATCAGTTCGACCACTGCTATGCGATCCGTGAGTGGCCGGCCGCGCCAGTTCTGCGTGATGTGGCAGAACAGCAAACAGCCGATGCTCGACCTTGTTCCACTTCGATGTGCCCGGCGGATAGAGGTGGACGCGGATCACCAGCCCCGTCTCGTCGGCAAGCCTTTGCAGCCCGACGTTCCAGAGCCGCACGCGCGCACCGTTCGAGCCAGCAACGGATCGACTGCACGGCGAACTCGGCCATATCGCTCGTGAGCCCGACGCTGACGAAGCCGGCGTTGGCGCTCACGTCGTCCTTGCCGAGCTTCTTGTCCTCGAAGTCGTGCACGTTCACGCGGTGCGGGTCGCCTTTCGGGCGATAATCGGTTCCGCCATTCTTGAAGTTGCCGACGAGCTCATTCTTCTTGGTTTCGACCGAGATGACGGGCTGGCCCGCCGCTTGCGCCGCGATGACCTTGGCGTTGATGTGCTCGAACTGGGCGTTGCAGTGGGGATGCTTGGAGCCTTCTTCCGCCTTGCGGTTGGACTGGCGCGAGAAACCGAGCTCGGTGAGCAGTTTGCGCACGCTGTTGGGGCTGATCGCGTGGCCCATGTCAACGAGCGCCGACGCCAGCTTGTCGCGGCTCTTCGACACCCACAGCAGCGGACGCTCCGGATCGCCCTGCGTCGCGGGGCTCGACGAGGCGCGCGAGGTCGGCGAGCAACGTCACATCACGCTCGCTCAGCGGCCGCGGGCCGCCGCCTTGCCGATCGACAAACCTATCCCCTTGGCCCAGCCAGAAGTACTCGTGTGGAAAGGCGATTACCGGTTTCGTTCAAAACAGAAGACCCCAGCTGCTGCCGGCAATGGCTCAACTCACGTCGTCAGCGCGGACCGCTGCATCCATTGTTTCGCCTTGAGCGGAGGAACGCTCCCTTCTAATCGCGTCACAGGATTCGGTGAAGGCGACGTCCAGTAGAAAACTGAGTGTTTCCAGCCCGTGGGAGGCCGCCATCTGGCGCAGTTCGTCGAGCCGGCATATGATAGAGCCAAGTACGTCCACGCAGTCTTTTGTTTGCTCCTGGCCCGTCACTCCCGCCTCGCCGGTTTAACTGTGTGGTCGTGCAGCTAGCAGGCTTGCGTCGACGGTCGGTGGAACTGGGGACGTGCTGGCGCAAGTTAGTCTGCGGCCAAAGGAGTTCCTGCGGTTCCGGTTCATGTCCTCTCCCTCAGTTCAGATGCCTGCTACAATTCCGGTTGGCTGGCATGTCCAGGCCAATGTCGAGGATGGGAGCGCTGTGGGTAAGCCAGCCGACCGAGATAAGGTCGACGCCGGTCGCCGCAATTGCCGAAGCCGTTTTCGGTGTCACCCGACCCGACGCCTCGGTGATAGCCCGGCCGCCGACCATCGCCACGGCCTGGCCAAGATCCTCGAGGGACATGTTATCGAGCAGTACGGCGTCGACGCTCGCCTGAAGCGCCATCTCGAGTTGGTCAAGCGTGTCGACCTCGACCTCGATCTTCACCATGTGGCCAATCGCGCCGCGCGCGCGCTCGATTGCGGTGCGGATGTCGCCGGCAACGGCGATGTGGTTGTCCTTGATGAGCACGGCGTCGTCGAGTGCGAAGCGGTGATTGGCGCCGCCGCCAGCGCGCACCGCATATTTTTCCAGAGCACGTAGGCCGGGTGTCGTCTTTCGTGTGCACACGATCTTTGCGTTATGACCGCGTACCGCATCCACCAGCGCGGCGGTAGCCGTCGCAATGCCGCTCAGCCTGGAGAGGAAATTGAGCGCCGTCCGCTCGGCCGTTAGCAGGCTGCGCGCCGGCCCGTTTACCATCGCGATGGTTTCTCCGGCCGACACTTTGCCACCCTCGGGACACCGCAACTGTATGCTGATCCCAGGATCGACCAGTAGGAAGGCAAACATGACCAGATCGAGCCCGGCAACAACGCCAGCCTGCCTGGCATTCAACGCAAACGTCGCCTTGCAATCGGCTGGGATGATTGCGTCGCTCGTAATGTCGCCAGCTCTGCCCAGATCTTCCAGGAGGGCACTGCGCACGATGGGTTCCATGATGATCTGGGGAAGCGGTGCAAGTGAAGTCATATCAACAGCTCCGTTCGGATGCTTGCCAGCTGAGCGCGACGGCATTCTCAAAGGCTGTGCAGAGCGTCAGTCGCGAGGGGAGGGCGGCAGCACCGCGCCCGGGGAAATCGGATCGGTGGTGCGAGCCGCGGCTCTCCTCACGTCGAAGCGCCGCAATCGAGATCAACATCGCCACTAGTCCCGGGTCGGCCGCCGCCGTCTCGCCAACGGCGATCGGCAGCAGAGCCGCCACGGCCTGGCGTAGCCCCTTGCCATTGCGGATGATACCAAGCGCATTCGAGACGACTTGGCGTAGGGGTGAAGGGTCAGGTCGCAAGGGACCGGCTGAAGGAAGCCTGGGCCACTGCCAGCCGGCGCAAGTGCCACCGACGCTTGCCGCTACCCACGCGGCTGTTGCGACCGCCTCGGCAAGCGAGTTGCTGGCCAGCCGGTTGGCGCCGTGCAGCCCGGTGCATGCAACTTCGCCGCATGCCCACAGGCCGGAGACGGAACTGCGCCCTTCAGCGTCAACGGCCACGCCACCCATGTGATAGTGCGCGGCCGGGCGTACCGGGATCGGCTCGATGGCGGGATCGATGCCGGCCTGCCGGCAAGCCGCGTCGATCGCCGGAAAGCGTCTGGCGAATTTCTGGCCGAGGCATTGCCGGGCGTCGAGATAGACACGACGTCCCACGGTGAGCTGACAGGAGATGGCCCGCGCGACCACGTCACGCGAGGCGAGCTCGGCGCCGGGCGTATTGGCAAGGAAGCGCTGACCGTGTTCGTCGACGAGCACTGCACCTTCGCCGCGTACGGCTTCGCTTACAAGCGGCATTGGTCGGCGGGGGCTGTCGAGGGCGGTCGGATGGAACTGCACGAATTCAAGATCGGCAAGCTCGGCGCCTGCGCAGGCAGCCAGCGCCAGACCATGCCCGAATGAGCCAAGTGGGTTCGTTGTATCGTTGAATAGGCCGCCGATGCCGCCGGTCGCAAGCACCACGCGTCGCGTCGGCAGTGCGAAGGTACCGCTATGTCGGGCCGCCAACACGCCCACAATGCCGCCCTCCGCAACCACGAGGCGAAGGGCTGTCACGCCTTCCAGGATCGTGATCGAACGTGTCCGCCGGATCGCGGCGAGGAGCGTGCGGAACAACTCGCGGCCGGTGGCGTCGCCGGCGGCGTGCACGATCCGGCGGCGCGAATGCGCCGCCTCGAGGCCGAGCCGCAGTTTCCCATCCAACGCACGGTTGAAAGGAGCACCCAGACGAATGAGATGGTCGATTGCGTTAGGTAGGGCCTCGACCACCCGCCTGGCCATCGTTTCGTCGCAAAGCCCATCGCCGGCGGCAAGCGTATCGGTGAGGTGCAGTTCGGGGCTGTCGTCTTCGCCGACGCTCGCCGCGAGCCCGCCCTGGGCCAGCGTGCTGGAGGCGTCCGTTCCAAGCGGGGTCGTGGAGAGAAGGACGACTGGTTGCGGCGCCAGATGAAGCGCCGTCACCAGGCCGGCAACGCCCGCGCCGATGATTACTGGCGCCCCGCCAATGTCACGCATCTCTTGCGTCATACGAAGAGCATGCGCTCCACAGCCCAACGGGCCCGCTCAGCAACATGGGGATCGATCGTGACGACGTGACGGTTTTCTTCGAGCGCGCTGCGGATGTTGGCGAGCGTGATGCGCTTCATGTGCGGGCACAGGTTGCAGGGGCGTACAAACTCGATTTCCGGATGTTCGACGGCAATGTTGTCACTCATCGAGCACTCCGTCATGAGCATCACACGCGCTGGCTTGTGCTGTCCGACGTAGTCCGACATCGCCGCCGTCGAGCCAGCGAAGTCTGCCTCCGCCACGACCTCCGGTGGACATTCAGGGTGAGCAAGCACCGTTACGCCGGGATAGGCCTCGCGCAGCTCTTGAATGTCGGACGCTGCGAAGCGCTCATGCACCTCGCACCGTCCCTTCCAGGCAATGATCTCGACTTTTGTCTGCGCGGCGATGTTTCTCGCCAGATATTCGTCGGGCAACATGATCACGCGAGGCGCGCCGAGCGACTTCACCACCGCCAGCGCATTCCCCGAGGTGCAGCAAATGTCGGACTCAGCCTTCACGGCGGCGGACGTATTTACATAGGTGACAACCGGAACTCCCGGATAACGCTCACGCATCAACCGCACGTCCCATGCCGTGATCGAGTCGGCCAGCGAGCAGCCGGCGCCGAGATCCGGGATGAGTACTGTCTTGTCGGGATTGAGCAGCTTGGCCGTCTCAGCCATGAAATGCACGCCTGCGAGCACGATGACTTGCGCCTCGACCGTCATTGCCTTGCGGGCGAGAGCCAGGCTGTCGCCGACGATGTCGGCCACGCAATGAAAGATCTCCGGCGTCTGATAGTTGTGGGCCAGGATGACGGCGTTGCGTTGGCGCTTCAGCCCCAGGATTGCGTCGATGTCGTCGCTGAAGGCCGACCATTCGATTGACGGAATCACGCGGCTGACGCGATCGTATAGGGAGGTGGCCGTAGGTAACGCCCGCGTCATCGGCGCCTCCAATTATAGTCAATCTGGTTATAAGGGGATATTTCTACACCGACTATAAGGATGTCAAGACCGCGCCAGCGGCAATTTTGTCCCAGCTATGACCGTCTCGTCGAGAATGGCATGACGGAAGCGATAAAGCTTGGCGGGCCGCCCGCCGGTTTCCGTGGTGGTCTCGCCTGTTTCCTCGACTAGCTCCTGCTGCTCGATCAGGCGGCGGAAATTCGGCTTGTTAACGAGCCTGCCGGCGAGCGCCTCCACGGTTCGCTGCAGCTGTAGAAGCGTGAAAACCGGCGCCATCAGCTCGAACACGACGGGCCTGTATTTGATTTTGGAGCGCAACCGCGCAATACCTGTTGCCAGGATGCGGCGATGATCGGCGACCATCGATCTGCCCGGCATCGGGGCGAGGGCACCCGCATGCTGCCCGCCGCGAGCCGCCTCTTCAATCAACGCAGCCTCATAGAGCAGCTCATAGCGTTGAAGAACGAGCTCCTCGTTCCAGCCCAGATCGTCGAAGCCGAAAGCGACTGCTGCCCGCCGCTGGCGCTCGCGACGCGCCTCGACCTCTGGCGCGCCTTGCGCCCATTCGATCAGACGGGGGCGCAGAACATCCAGCACCACCGGCGGCGTGCCGGAGCGATGGTCCTCCCACGGGAAGTAATCGTACCAGCTCCCCCAGCAGGGCTTGGCCGAGTCTCTGGCATATTCTTGCCGGGTGAGTGCGAGATAGCTGATCGAAATCACACGTTGCGGGTTTTCGGCGCCGATCCTGTCGCGGTCGGCGAATGTGTAGAGCTGCTCGATGTAACCAAGCGGCTGACCGGTTTGCTGTTCGACCCATGCCCGAAGGCCCGATTGCAGCGAGCGGTGATCGAACTCGAACGGGTCCGACGGAAGTGCATTGGCCTGCCCGATGGTGAGAACGGAAGGGTGCCCATCGGTGACCGCGACCACGACAGCGATCAGATCCGCCTTGACGTCGTTGGCCTTGCGTCCGGCGCGGGCTTTTCTGGTGTCTTTTGCGTCCATGTTCCCCAAAATGGTCGCAACCCCGCCGCGAAGGAACTCAATCGATTTAATCAATCTTTATCGTGCCTGCCGGAGCGTCAACACCACCAATTGCGTGATTTTAGCTCTTCCCAGCTGCACCAATGGGCTTCAAACACGACACCGGCCGGCGGTAACGTGAGGGAAGGCACCTTCGAGCGCGGTCGGGACGCAATGCCATCACACCTCCGGATATTCGTTCCCGCAGGCGCGGAACGCCACTGGTTGGCCTGCGGGCAGGGCGAGCGCGAAGCTGGTTGATTGCGCGCCGCGAGACATCGTTCTTGTCGGTGACAGCGTCGGCATCGTGCTGCTTGGCCCGCCAGCCACCCTCGGCGTTACGCCGTAACATGATGATCATGCATGCCTGGCGCCGGGAGCAGGCTAAAAACGAGCACTGACGGCAGTCGACTTGCCTTTCGACCCCCAGCACGAGGTGCCAAGCATGCTTTCCATAATGCTGCCCGGCTGATGGCGGGGACCGGCTGCGCGGCCGTCCAGCTCGAGCGCTGGCGAGCCGATGGCCCATCCGCTTGCTCGGTGCGCGGAAAACTGCGATCACGGCGATGCCGGCTTGACGTTGGTCAACGCGCTCTGGTCGCTTTCCGCGCGCCGACCCGGACGGTTCGCTTCGCCTCAACCACCAGCTCCCGAACAGCCGACCGCTGCGGTGTGACCATTGCGATTGTCGAACGCCGGGGCGGTGTCGCGGCCGTGACCTTTGCCGCTGACGAACCCAATCGCTCGTTCCTGCTCGCCGCCGAGCGCTATGAACAGGCGCTTCAACTCATGGCGACCTGTTTCCATATTCACATTCGTCGCAAGCTTGTTACCGATCGAGTGATAAGTGGTATTGCGCTGACGCTGCGGGAATATGAGTGCATGCAATGGGCGGCGCGCCGCAAGTCAGCGTGGGAGACCGGCCGTATCCTGGGCGTCAAGCGCCGTTCAGCCGCGTATCATCTGGACAATGCCAGGAAGAAGCTCGGCGTGCGCACAGTCATGCAAGCCGTGATGCAGCTTTCGGCTTCCAACAACGATCTTTTCTGACAAGCAGCTTTACCCTGTACAGTTGCACAGGATGCTTCGTGCCGAAGGTTCGCCTCCAATGCCAGGGTGATCCCTTTAAGGAGGCCCAGCGTGATTCAGCTTGTTACACCCGATTGCTATGGCGACTTTGTCGACGAACTTCATGAAATGCACCGCTTGCGTTACCGCGTCTTCAAGGAGCGGCTGGACTGGCAGGTGCCGACGAACGGCCGCTACGAGATCGATTGCTTCGATTCCTTGAAACCGAACTATCTCCTTTTGCGCGGTTTCGGCGGTGCTGTCGAGGGATGCGCGCGGCTGCTTCCGTCGACCGGACCCACCATGCTGGGCAACACTTTTGCCGAGCTGTTGGAAGGCAAGGCAGCGCCCAGCGAGCCGGATATCTGGGAAAGCAGCCGCTTTGCCCTCGATCTTCAGCCATCGACCCCCAAGGGCGCCGGCGGCGTGGCTGTCGCCACCTACGAACTCTTCGCCGGCATCATCGAATTCGGCCTGTCATGCAGTCTCGAGCGAATTGTCACGGTCACCGATCTGCGCATGGAGCGCATCCTGCGCCGCGCCGGCTGGCCGCTTGAGCGGATCGGCGAACCGCACGCGATCGGCCTAACCCGCGCGGTGGCCGGATATCTCGACGTCTCGGCCGAGACGCTTGGTTCCGTTCGGCGCAATGGCGGTTTCCATGGGCCGGTTCTGTGGGCGCCAATAGCCTGCGGCGCGATGTGATGCCTGGTCGGTTTGTCCGTGGGGCTTGTCCATGAGGTCGGTGGAGGACACCGGAGCCGACTGGCCGGACTGGTGCGATGATAGGGCGTACCAGCATACGTTTCGTCTGACGCGGCGAGAGTGGGCCTGGGAGTTCTTGCGGCGCAATCCGGCATTCCGCAACGATCTGGCCAAGGCACTGGAGGGGGCCGAATGGCTGGGCAGTCCAAGGTCGCTCGACATCATCGCGTCGCGCGCCGACCTGACGCGGTGGGGCGTTTTGTTTCGCGGACTCCTTGCGGCCTGATGCGCGTGTATTCTGGTGTCCACGCCAATGTCCCTACGTCTTGCCGATCACCGCCGAACCGGCATCTTCCTCGGCCGCGCCGCCCGCTTTCGATCTGACGGCGCCGCCATGTCGTGCCACGGTGCTTTTGGCAGGCAACGGCCGCCAGCACGTTCTGTTGCGCCCTGCTGAGCGACATCTTCAGCTCGCGGTTTCAGGTGCGACAGTCGCTCAGCGCGTGCGCCTGCAGGTCGACGCGATCTGGCCGGCCGGGCAGGCGAAGCATCGGCTATGGGCACTTGAATGCCTCAACAGCCTGGCGATGCGCGGACGGCTGCCGAATACCCTGTTTCGTGCGGAGGCGCGTGGCCGACGTCTCCGCTTCGTCCTTCGTGCGCTCGATGGGTCGCTGTCGGGGGCAACGCACCGGGTCATCGCCGAAGCCCTGCTTGGCCAAGCGCGCGTCAGGGCCGATTGGGCAGATCCGCGCGATCATCTGCGCGACCTGATCCGTCGCGCCATACGCCGCGGCCATGCCCTCATGAACGATGGATACAAGGACCTGCTCACTTGAAAATGCGGTGTGGCGCACCCGAGCAAATGGTCAGCTGCCGAACATTGCCTTGTAGCCCGTCCTCACCATCCAGTTTGCACGTCGCAGATGACTGTCAAGCGACTTTAGGGCTCGCTCCGGTTCGCATACCGGATCGAGGCCGAGAATGACTTGCGCCATCTCTTCCTTGCTTGCGTTGTCGGCCGATGCGTCCAGCAGCCGCATGTAGATCGTGAAATGCTCCCTGTCGTAGGCCGTGAGACTGTCCGACCAGGGGACTTCGTCGATAACGGGTTCATTAGGCTCGAGGCGCGATCTGTTTCCCAATTCTCTCTCTCGGTTTGTACGATCGCGCGTCCGCCCTGACGCCCGGTCAATATCCTAAAATGGGATACTCCGAAACTGGGATTAGTCGGCGAGCCGGTTCCTTCATGGCCGGTTCGCAAAATGCCGAAATCCCTTCGATCATCTCGCCAGCGCCAGATGCTGAAACAGCTGATTGCGGCGCGAAAGAACAAGGGCCTGACCCAGCTCCAGGTTGCGCAGGCGCTGGGCCGCCCACAGTCCTTCGTCGCAAAGTATGAGGGCGGTGAACGTCGTTTGGACGTCATTGAGTTTTTAGAACTAGCGGAGATTCTGGAGGTCGATCCCTGCCAGCTGCTGGCACAGGTTCCTCGTTCTCGCCACCGATAGGTCACGATAAGGGGAGCTTCAGCGAGAAACGTCCTCAAGTCGAATCCTTCAACAAGGCGTCCGGCGGGCCGAGACCGCAGGATCTGCTTCGCGATGGACCGAGCCCGATCTGCTTTGCCGGCTCCGGGCGGTCTCGGCCGCCCACCTTCCCCTCGCGGCCATGAGCAGGACCTGACGCAAGAGGAACTGGCTGCGCGCGCGCTGAGTTTGACCCAGGTTGACGATCTGAGCCGTTCGCTCGTCCCGTTTGATCAAAATAGCAGCGTAATCGTCGTTGTTGAAATGAGTGAATCGAGTTGGTTGGCGGCGGGACAGGTTCCCGGCATTGAACGCTTGCCTCTGAAAAAGTTGGAGCCTGATCCTATTGCTTTGCTGCGGCTGGTGGAGCGGTGGCGTGACGAGGCGGTCAAGGTGGGCAATGCAATCGAACGGATTGCGCTGGCCTTCGAGGCCGGGCGCGATGGGTTCTGGCTGGCGCGGTGGCTGGAGAGGCGCGGCATCGAGGTGCACGTCGTCCATTCGACTAGCGTCGCGGTGTCGCGCGAACATCGTCGGGCGAAGACCGATCGGTTGGACACGGCGATGCTGATGCGCGTCTTCCTGGGCTGGCTACGCGGCGAGCGTGGGCATTGCGGGATGGTCGCAGTTCCGACGCTCGAGGAAGAGGATGCCAGGCGTCCAAGCCGTGAGCGGGAAAGTCTGGTCAGCGAGCGCACGCGGATCATCAACCGCATGAAGGCGATCCTGGCGTGGCTCGGGATCCGCAGCTTCAATCCCAAATTGCGAAAGGCAGTACAGCGCCTTGACGGGCTGCGGACACCGGACGGTCTGCCACTGCTACCCAATACGATCGATGAACTCCGGCGCGACATGGCCCGGCTCGCCATGGTCTGCGAGCAAATCAAAGCGATCGAGAAGGCCCGCCTTGCGCGTCTCGAACAGGAGCCGGCGGCGGGGCCGCACGCGATGGTGCGTCTCATCGCCAGCATTATCGGCATCGGCATCGAGACAGCAGACATGCTGGTTCAGGAGGTGCTCTCCCGCAATCTTCGCGACCGGCGGGCTGTGGCGCGCTATGCCGGCCTGACCGGCGCGCCCGACGAAAGTGGCTCTAAGCGGCGCCAGAAGGGACTGGCGAAGGCAGGTAACGCCCGCGTCCGTCGCGGCCTGATCCAGCTTGCTTGGCGCTTTCTGCGGTTCCAGAAGGATAGCGCTCTGGCCCAATGGTACCGGGCGCGAACGGAAGGTCCGACCGCCGCACGCAAAACGAAGATGATCGTAGCGCTCGCCCGCAAGTTGCTCATAGCCTTGTGTTTAGTCCCGGCATTTTGCTGGAGCGGATTTAGCTTGAAGCGTTGTTGTTCTGTGGCCCAAGCTTCGCAGATGAACTGGTAAGGCGTGAGGCCGTTGAGGGTCTTCAGCCTACGAGCGAAGTTGTAGGCGGAGACGAAGTCTGCAAGGTGCTGGCGAAGCTGATCGTGGCTCTCGTAGTAGGTGGCATCCTTGATAGTCCGGTTCATTCTTTCGACCTGGCCGTTATCCGGTATGTGATCTGCGGTGCCTATTCGTCCTGCTGTTTCTTTGTTTGGAACGGCCTTATGGTGAGCCCATCCGGGACCTGGGGCACCGGGAGCACGAAGGTGCGGGCAGGCCGTCTTTAGACCGTTGGCTGAGAGCCCGAGCTCGTTACATGGCCGCCCCTCGCGACTTTCCCGGATGCGCTGCGAGCGCGGATCAGTAGATGTCGTGTTGCCCGCCAGCTCCCGTTCTTGACCGAGCCAGAAAGGAGGCAACAGGCATGTGCATCATCGGACTGGATATCCACCGCGCCTTCGCCGAGGCGGTGGCGTGGGAGGACGGCAGGCTCAGGCGGCTGGGCCGTGTCGACATGCGGCGCGACTGCTAGAGGCGTTTGCCGCAAAGCTGGCGCCGAGCGACATCGTGGTGATAGAGGCCACTGCCAACGCGTCCTCGGCCGCCGCGGTTGTCGCGCCGCACGTACAGAAGTGGTGATCGCAAACCCGAAGCAGGTGCGCATCATTGCCTATGCCAAGATCAAGACGGATACGATCGATGCCGGCGTTCTGGCGACAGCAGGCTTCCTGCCAGAAGTCTGGATTCCGGACGAGCCGACACAGGCGCTGCGCCGGCAAGTGACGCGGCGCAATCAGATCGTCAGGCAAAGATCGCGGTTGAAGAATGTCATCCAGTCGATCCTTCATAGCCACCTCATCCCGTCCTGCCCGCATGCCGACCTGTGAGGCGCCAGTGGCGGTTGCCGCGCAAAGCAATAAATCTCTCGCCAGGTTATTGCGATACTCGTCCAACATGAGGTCTAGTCAGGCTTCCGTCAGATACCACGAGTATGATGATACCCTCAGCGTGCAATGCGACAGGAATGACCGTGCGCAATTGTATTTTCATTTGCACTCGGGGTTGGCTATGACGGGTATTGGTCGACGTGGTGGCTTGTACAGTGGGCAAGTCAGAGCTGGGGGCGCGCAGGACATAGGGGGGGCCCGCGGTCCTGCCTCTGGACAAGGTGGCCAACAGTTCAATTCACTCATGGAGCGGATGCGTTCCGACCATGAAAATCCAGAGGGCGGACCCGTCCGCACCAGTGATATCCTGCGGGACGCGTCTCCTCATCCATCAGTTGGCGCACGCGGGAGGCGGCGCGGGTTGGATAGGGAGGAAGGCTGGTCGCATTTCGAGGATGAACCCTGGCGCGGCGATCAGGTGGCGGAGGGCTCGCAAAGGGGCGAGCGCCCGCCTCAGCGACAGGATCGTGGCGCATTCAATCGGGAAGAAGGCCCCTCGCGTTTCGGGGATGAACCCTGGCGCCGCGAGCGCCCGCCCCAGCGACAGGATCGTGGCGCACCCTATCGGGAAGAAAGCTCTTCCCGCTCTGGTGGCGAGCATTGGCGCGACGATCGGGCGGCCGAGGGCTCGCAAAGGGGCGAGCGCCCGCCTCAGCGACAGGATCGTGGCGCATTCAATCGGGAAGAAGGCCCCTCGCGTTTCGGGGATGAACCCTGGCGCCGCGAGCGCCCGCCCCAGCGACAGGATCGTGGCGCACCCTATCGGGAAGAAAGCTCTTCCCGCTCTGGTGGCGAGCATTGGCGCGACGATCGGGCGGCCGAGGGCTCGCAAAGGGGCGAGCGCCCGCCTCAGCGACAGGATCGTGGCGCATTCAATCGGGAAGAAGGCCCCTCGCGTTTCGGGGATGAACCCTGGCGCCGCGAGCGCCCGCCCCAGCGACAGGATCGTCGCGCACTCTATCGGGAAGAAGGCTCCTCGCGCTCTGATAGCGAGCATTGGCGCGGCGATCGGGCGGCCGAGGGCTCGCAAAGGGGCGAGCTCCCGCCTCAGCGACAGGATCATGGCGCATTCAATCGGGAAGAAAGCTCTTCCCGCTCTGATAGCGAGCATTGGCGCGGCGATCGGGCGGCCGAGGGCTCGCAAAGGGGCGAGCGCCCGCCTCAGCGACAGGATCGTGGCGCACCCTATCGGGAAGAAAGCTCCTCCCGCTCTGGTGGCGAGCATTGGCGCGGCGATCGGGCGGCCGAGGGCTCGCAATGGGCTGAGCGCCCGCCTCAGCGACAGGATCGTGGCGCACTCTATCGGGAAGAAGGCTCCTCGCGCTCTGATAGCGAGCATTGGCGCGGCGATCGGGCGGCCGGAGACTCGCAAGCAAGCATGCGCCAGCGTAATCAGGCGGCCGAGAGCTCGCAATCGGGCGCGCTTCCGCAGCCAAGGCAATCCGCAAGCGACCTGGGTCCTGGACTTGGAAAGCGGCGCGTAGACGACGTAGCCGCGCAGAGCCACGCCAGCTTTGAGCGACCTGATCCACAGTATTCAGGCGAGTTGCATGCAGCACTAAGAGGAATTGCTAACGCGCGTGACATCGGGGGGTTCTCAAGAGAGGTGGTGAAGCATTCCAAGCGCCTGCGGATGCCGGATCAAGCAACGTTCATGCAAAAGGCCTCCGTCGATTTTGAACGCAAATTTGTCCCGCGCTTGGAGGAAGATATCGACGCCCGGCAATCATGGGGGTACGCCACTACGTGCAATGCGGTGAGCCGGTATGCGGGAGGGCAGGCAGGGATAGAAGCTTGCAGGGCTGTCGCAGCTCGGCTGTCGCAGCTTGATCTCGCGTTAATGAAGAAGATTGAACCGAGAGCGCTTTCGCTCTTCGCATCATCATTCGGTCGGGACCCATTGTCGACGAAATGTCGCGATGGAGCGATGAGAATCGCCCGAATTTGTCAGGATCAAAGGGGCGTACTAGGTGAGCTGGGCAGCCAAAATCTCTCGTTGCTGGCCAATGGTTTCAGCAAGTGGCCGGAAGCACCGGACTGTCGCAAGGCCACAGCCGCGATCGCCGATGAGGTCCTTCGCCGCGCCGAAAGCGAGGTCGGGCTCTCTGACTTTATGCAGGAGCATCTGACGTGCCTGGTAAATGGTTTCAGTAAGTGGGCGGAAGTGCCGGACTGCCGCGAAGCCACAGTGGCGATCGCCAGTGAGGTCCTTCGCCGCGCTAAACGCGACGTCCGGCTCTTTGACTTTACTCAGCAGGGGCTGGCGACCCTGGTGAACGGTTTCAGCAAGTGGCCGGAAGCACCGGACTGTCGCAAGGCCACAGTCGCTATCGCCGAGGCGGTCCTTCGTCGCTCCGGAAGCGGCGCCTTGATCTCTGATTTTACTCCGCAGGACCTGGCGAACCTGGTGAATGGTTTCAGCAAGTGGCCGCAAGCGCCTGGCTGCCGCGAGGCCACAGTCGCGATCGCCAGCCAGGTCTCTCGCTTTGCCAAACGCGAAGCCCAGCTCTCTGACGTTACTCCGCAGCACCTGGCGAACCTGGTGAACGGTTTCAGCAAGTGGCCGGAAGCGCCGCACTGCCGCGAGGCCATAGTCGCGATCGCCAGCGAGGTCTCTCGCCGCGCCAAACGCGACGTCCGGCTCTTTGACTTTACCCAGCAGGGGCTGGCGAATCTGGTGAACGGTTTCAGCAAGTGGCCGGAAGCGCCGGACTGCCGCGAGGCCACAGTCACGATCGCCGGCGAGGTCTCTCGCCTTGCCAAACGCGAAGCCCAGCTCTCTGACTTTAATGCGCAGGACGTGGCAAACCTGGCGAACGGTTTCAGCAAGTGGCCGGAAGCGCCGCACTGCCGCGAGGCCACAATCGCGATCGCCGGCGAGGTCTCTCGCTTTGCCAAACGCGAAGCCCAGCTCTCTGACGTTACTGCGCAGCACCTGGCGAACCTGGTGAACGGTTTCAGCAAGTGGTCGGAAGCGCCGGACTGCCGCGAGGCAACAGTCGCGATCGCCGGCGAGGTCTCTCGCCTTGCCAAACGCGAAGCCCAGCTCTCTGATTTTAATGCGCAGGACGTGGCAAACCTGGCGAACGGTTTTAGCAAGTGGCCGGACGGAGGGGCCTGTCGCGAGGCCACAGTCGCTATTGCCGAGGCGGTCCTTCGTCGCTCCGAAAGCGCCTTGATCTCTGATTTTACTCCCCAGAACCTGGCCAACCTGGTCAACGGTTTCAGCAAGTGGCCGGACGAGACGGGCTGCAGCAAGGCCACGGTCGCGATCGCCGGTGAGGTGCTTCGCCGTGACAACCGGCTCTCTGATTTTAGTCCGCAGGGATTGGCGAACCTTGTGAACGGCTTCAGCAAGTGGCCGGAAGCAGCGGCGTGCCACCAGGCAGTCCTGGACATCGTGCGCAAACTGGGCTCCGGAGGCCAACGATTCGGAACGTTCACCACACTTGAGCTCGGCATGATGGCCAATGCTCTGGGGCGAAGTGTCACCAGGGGAGAGGACACAGGAGAGATCATAGAGACCGCTCTGCTGAAGGATCGGCTACACCAGCTGGCCCGCTACCTTCACTATGCCAGTGATCGTCTGGAGCAGACCCACGTTCTGAACATCGCCGTGATTTTCAAGGCGCTGGCCAAGGCTCGATTGTTTGACGATCTCGGTTTGCTCGCACGGCCGGCGTTGGATCGGCTTACGGAATTGCATCGTGCCCCTGGTTTTGCCGCTGAGAACAACCTCGAAACCATGGGCAATCTCTGCCTCGCCGTGCTGCCGCTGGCGCGCAGCCCGCGCAAGAGCCTGCGCTGGCATCGGAGGCAGGCTCTGAATTTGCTGAACGACATTCAACCGATCGTCGAGCATAAGATTGAGGCGCATCTCAAAGCAGGCGATGGCGAGCGGACCCGTGGCCCGTACTCGAGCCGTCGCCCCGCCTTGTCGATCTATCAAGTGCTCAAGACCCGCACGGTTCTGGCGACATTGTTCCGCCGGCCGTATGTCGAGGGCAAGAAGTCCGATTTGCGGGTGAGGCAAGAAGAGCTGCAGTTCAAGACCAAGGAGATTTTGGAGAAAACGGCCGGCCTCATCGAAGGCGACCTTTCCACCATGAGTTGGAACCTGATCGCGGAGATCGCTGCAGAGACCCCGCTTGATGGGCTGGACACGTTCATGGCGCAGAATGTGGCGACGGTCCAGGCCCAACATCCAGCGTCGGTGTTCGACGTCCATCAGGTGTTGCGAGCAATGGACCACGAGCCCAGACCGCCGCAAGGTGAGGCGGGACTGATGCAGTTGCCGGTGGTGGACATGCAGGGCCGGCCAGTGGCCACGGAGCCCGAGACACGCTATTCGATTTTTCATCGCCTGACCTCGGGAGCTTTGCCAGTCGTCGCGGTGCAGCTGCCAGGAAAGCCCAGCCCCTTCATGCTGGCGCGTACGGTTACCGTCGAGGGTGTGCCATACCGCATGGACCTGTTCGGCGGAAGCAAGTTAAAACCACCGAAACCGACCCTCTCGCAGCTCGCCGCCCGCGCCCCGGACGCCGCGGCAGCCATGTCTCCTGGCGGAAAGCTGCTGGCCATTCCGTATGCCGATACCGCATCGGGCACGGCGTTCGAGCAGCTATTGCGCGCCTGGGCCCCTTTCAAGGAGGCATATTATTATACGCAGCGCAGGGGTTTTGCCGCGCCTCCAGCAATCAAGGGGCTGGGCCCTCACGACTACGCGCTGGAGGGCGCCTTCAAACTGTCGCTGCTGCCGGATCGCCCTGCGAACCAGGAACATCCCTTCAAGCTAACTGGGCCGGAAGGCCCGATCGCCTTGCGATCGCATGATGGCTGCGGTTTCATCAAGGCCTCGCTGGCCAACCGCATGCCGGCTGTTCATCGCGCCCGCCGGCAGGAAGGTCCTGATCGGGTGCCTGCCTTTGCTGAGGGACGCAGATCGTCCCTGCCTGCCTCGGCGCTGCAACATTATCCACGCAGCGAGTCGGTGGCCGATGAGGCGCAAGAGAAGGCCAAGACCTGGCTCGAGAGCCGACAGGGGCAAAGGCTGTCGGCCGAGGAGCTGTTTCGAACCGTGACTGGCGGACATATCGACGGTCCTGGCGCGGTTGCCATACCCTCCAGCGACGAGTGTCTCCATGTGCCGACGCTCAAGAGCGAGACGTTGACGGGGACGAGCGGCGTGCTGATCGGGCGCTCGCCCTATGACAAGCCCAACCTGCGCCCGTTTGCCCCAGAAGGAGTCAAGTCGGCCCTCGAGGGGGATCCGACCGCTGTGTTTCTCGACAACTGCACGGCCATCCAATACAGCTTCAACGTCGCCCAGAAGTCGGGGAGGGAACTGGCGGCCAACGATCCGACCTTTTTTGCCAAAGGCATTCTGATCGTTGTCCCGGATAAGATGTGGCCGGCCGCCTACGCCGACCGTGGGCTGGTGATGTCTGCCGAGGACGTCAAATGCCATGCGAGCTGGACCTCGAGCAAGGACCGCGTCAAGGTGGACACGCCGCTCGACTGCCTCGGCATCCTGCAGGCGACCGAGGTGTTTGCCCCGGGCTCGTTGGTGGCTGTCCCGACCGGTGAGCAGAAAAAACTTGACGGCGACTTCGACGGCGACACCGTCATCATCCTCGGCGACCGGCCGCAGCTTTATGAGCATTTGCGCGCGTTCGATCACCGGGAGCAAGCTCTGGGACTTCCGTCGCTGAAGCCGCCAAAGTCCCATACCCCGGCGCTTGAGGGCGACGATTACCAGTTCAGTCGCGCCCGCCAGATCCTCTCTGCCACGCAGAATGTTCTGGAAACTTATACCTGCCTGCAGCGAAGCTTTCTGGCTCAATCCCATGAAGCACGACGCTGGTTTGCCGAGCGTGCCGTCTTTGGCACCTATGAGGGCGTTCACAAGGAGCTCCGGCGAGATATCGGTCAGCTGTTGAACCAGGAAGAGGTGAGTGGCCAGGATATCCAGAACACGTTTGCGAGGGCGAGGCGCGAGATTGAGGTCGCCAAACATCCGGTTGCCCGCGAAATGGCCGAGTTGCTCGTCTCCGACCTTGTGGCATGGGCAGTCAAGCAGGGTGGACAACTCCTGCCCGAAACAATCGAAAGCGCGAACGCCGCAAACCCGAGCTTCAGCGCAAGGCTGTGCGAGCTTTTCCCGGGTCTGACCGAGACCTATCCGGCAACGCCTCAGCCACGAGACCGCATCCAGCTTTTGCTCGACCACTATCCTGCTCGCATCGATTCTCGCCCAGATGGTTACAATCCGGACGACCTCGTACAAAGCGCAACCAACTTGCTGAGCCTCGGCATCAAGGTCGGCACCGACGCCTATAAATCCGATACTGGCGCCAACCTTTTCTTCAAGAAGGGCAGCTACCTTCAGCGGCTCCTCCACCAGACACCGGGCTTGAAGTCCGTGCCCTATGTCAAGGGCGTTGCGGCGACCCTCGCCCAGGGAAGGTTTGACGTCGATGCGACCTTGGATGATCTGAAAGACAACCCCACGCTGGCCGCTGGCATCATGGAGGCCTCGATCAAATTCGCTGCGGAGCAAGGCATTCTGCCGAAACCTTCTGGCCTCCGGCCCACCGCCGAGGATGCCGACATGATGATTGCGCTGACCCGCGCGGAGGCTTCAGAGCGCGCCCAGATCGAGGCTGCCCGCGCTAGAGCCGAAGAGAGCAAAATCACCGAGGCCGCGCTCGGCGTCGCCGAAAGCCTCTGGAAAGCGGACTTCCAGATGAAGATGCCCCATCTGGAGCGCCGCTTGAAATCGCATGCCTCCATAACAGATGAACTCACCGGCATGAGCGTCCCGCCCGGCAGCGCTCCACAGCTCCTCACCAATACTGTACGCCATGTCTTCGAAATCCCTGACGAGCATTTTATAAACGCTTTCAAGAAAGCCATGCTGGCCTTCGATGACCGGGGCTACACCGAGGTCAGCGTGGTCAACTGGTTCAGTAAGCAGACTCGAAATTTCTTGGGCATCAAGGTAGTGCTCGCCACGCCCGAAGCCTATCGCTTCGAGGTCGAGTTTCACACGCCAGGCAGCTACAGGGCCAAACTGGCCAATCACGACACTTATAAGATCCTTGGCAAGCTTCGGCAGCAGCATTCAAGCGGGGATGCTCCGCAAGCCAAGGCCGAGGAACTGATGAAACGCGCCATCGAGGTCTGTGCCGAGGTTGCGATCCCCAAAGGCGCCCATAGCATACCAAACTGGAAAGCCGAAGAGGATCCTAGATGGAGCGCTGCTGCGGCATTTGGAATGCGAGTTGGCGAAAAATCAAGAATGTCCGAGATCGCCAGGTCGCCGGAAGCAAGCCAGATTGCGCCGGCCCTCGGCGTGCGGCCGATAGCGCTCGTCGGCATGTCGGGCGTCGGTAAATCCACCATTGGCGAGCGGCTTGCAAAAGGGTTGGGGTTGAAATTCATCGACTCCGATGCCGAGATCAGGAAAGAGGCCGGCATGTCGATAAAAAAACTTTGCGAAACCCATGGCGAGGAGCATTTCAGGGAGCTTGAGGCGAGAGTGATTGCGCGTGTGCTGAAGCAAGGACCGGCAGTGCTCGCGACCGGTGACAGTTCCTTCATCCATCAGCAGACCCATGGGCTCATCCAGGACAAGGCGGTCTCGATCTGGCTCAAGGCCGATGCCGACCTGATAATGCGACGGCTCGGGAGACGACGCGGTCGCCGGCTGCAGCAGGCCTCGGACCTGCTCGGCACTATCACGCAACAGATCGCTGAGCGTGAGCCGATCTATCAAAATGCTCATCTCACGATCGCTTCGCGCAATGTGTCGCATGAGAGGCAGATGGATGAATGCGTCAGGGCGCTGCACGCCTATCTGCGTCCCGAGCCGGCCGCCGCTCAGCCGGGCGTCTAATAAATCCCGTTAATGAGTTTCCCGCTCCCGACGCGGATAAGAACCCAGGAGCATGCTCGCCCCAGTATTTCATACAAAGTGAGCGAGAACCCAAGCAGCCCTCCCAGGAGTATTTGCGCCATGAAGAAAGCTGAGGCTCAGCCAGACCGGAGAGCCTGACGACACCCGAACGACGTCTCGGGTTCGCCCCGTTGTCCCAGCTGCTCCATGAACTTCGATGTAGTCGGCATCCAGCTTCTCCGCGATCATTTAATCTAGCCTTTGCATTTTGTAATCTCTCCCGTGACTCCGCCGCTTTGTCGAGAATACTCCGTGGTGAAATGCTCGATAAGAAGCTGGCCTCTCATGCATTGAGATTCGAAAGGTCTTTGCCCGCAATCTTCGCCGGCACCGACACAAAAAGAAACTGTCCCAGGAGGCGCTGGCGCATGAGGCCGGCGTCGACCGCACCTACATCAGCGCCCAGGAACGCGGCGTTTACGGTGCCAGTATCGATATGGTCCAGAAGCTCGCCAAGGTGCTTGAGGTTGATCCGGCAGCCTTGCTGGATCCTCGATCGGAATAGAGTTGTTCAACGAGGGGTCGGGCGGGTCCGGCACTACAGGATCTGCTTCCCGATGATCCTGTTGCAAATCGTTCCGAGCCTGGCGCGCAAGGGTTCTCGCGGACCGAGCCCGATCTGCTTTGCCGGCCCCAGGCGGTCTCGGCCGTCCATTTTTCCCTCGCGGTCACGAGCAGCACCTGACGCAACAGGAACTGGCGGCGCGCGCTGAGCTTGATCATGCGCTACGTGGACGAGATCGAACGTGCCAGCGTGAATGTGCTGGGGCGATTGGCTATCGCTTTGATCCCTGCGATTTGATCAGGCCCGTCGAAGAAATAGGCTTTGAGCTTCGCGACATGATCTCCCAAACCTGGGCGCCAGCGCGCCTTTGGCGCGCACCGGGTGCTCGTGAACCGAGCCCGCTTTTCTTCGGCAGGCTCAGGCGGTCTCGGCCATCCGGCTTCGCCCCCTGGCGCAAAAGCAGCCTTGCGGCTGCCGATGGTCGCCGTCCTTTGGCCGGCGCGGTCTTGGGTTAGCTGCCTTTCCCGGCGGCGCGGGGTGGGCGGCACTCCCTTCTAGGCCCGCCGCGGCAATCCGCAACCCTTCGCTGTCGCTCCGGGTCCTCCACTTCGTTCCGGTCCTTCGGATGCGGTTCGCCTCCGACGGCGGGCCTTTCCGGTCGCGTTTCGCCGCCCACCCCGCTTCCGGGGAAAGGCGTGCGATTGAAGAGCGGAGGATAAAACGATGCGTTCAAACAGTAAGCGTTGCGCCAACGCAAGGGCAGGCGGGCGCCCGGGCGCCAGCCTTTATCAGGAGATCACCGACCGCATTGTCGCCGAGCTGGAACGCGGCACCGTGCCATGGGTCAAGCCTTGGGGCAGGGCCAATGCCGGGCTCGGCCTGCCCAAGAACGCCGCCACCGGGCGCTGCTATTCCGGCATCAACATCCTGATCCTGTGGGGCGCCGTCATCGAGCGCGGCTATCCCTGCCAGAACTGGCTGACCTTCCGGCAGGCGCTGATCCTTGGCGGCAATGTCCGCAAGGGCGAGCGCGGCACGACCATCGTGCATGCCGACCGCTTTGTTCCCAAAGACGAAAAAGAACGCGCCAGCGACGATGGCGAGGAGCCGCGGGCAATTGCCTATCTCAAGCGCTTCACCGTCTTCAATGTCGCTCAGTGCGACGGCCTGCCCGAGCATGTTCGCGCCGCCGCCGAGCCGCTACCCGAACGCGAAATCATCCCGCAGGCCGAAGCGCTCATCCGCTCCAGCGGCGCCGATTTGCGCATCGGCGGCGAACGCGCCTTCTACATGCCCGGTAGCGACTGCATTCAGGTCCCGCCGCAGCCGGCATTTTTCAAGCAGATCGACTATTACAGGACCTGCTTTCACGAGCTTGGCCACTGGACCGGCCACCCCTCGCGCCTTGCCCGCGATCTCTCCGGCTCGTTCGGCTCCAAGGTCTATGCTCGCGAGGAACTGGTCGCCGAAATCGCCGCAGCCTTTGTCTGCAGCAGTCTCGGCATCGAGCCGACCGTGCGCCACGCCGACTATATCGGCTCATGGCTGAAGGTGCTGCGCGAGGACAATCGCGCCATCTTCAGCGCTGCCAGCCGCGCCTCGAAAGCCGCCGATTTGCTGCTCGCTTTCCACCACGATGAAGCCGAGCCGCCGCAGGAGGGGATCGCGGCATGAGCGCCGTGCGCTTCCCATCCCCTCCAGAGCGAGACGACGCCGCAAGACGAGCAAACGCTCGTCCCCGGTGTCCGCCCGATCACCGCGCGACTGGCTCGACCGCCTCATGGAGGCGGCCGCGTGCCGCGCAAAAGCCGCTCGATATCGGCCTCTGGTGAGGCGGATCAGGGAAAGGTCCAGCGAACCTTTCTCCCGCCGAATGCCCGCAATCAACTCGACCTGTTCTGAAAAAGGAGTTTTTGCCATGATCCTGATCACCGACGACCTTTGCGCCCGGCTTCTCGCCAACGGCGCGGCGCAAGTTGAAACCGACCATCAGCCGGTCGTGAAGCTGTTTGATCCGGCAGGCGCGGCGACCTGGCTGTTGACCGAACTCGACCCCGACGGCGACACGCTGTTCGGCCTTTGCGACCTCGGGTTCGGGTACCCCGAACTCGGCAGCGTCAGCCTTGCCGAGCTTCAAACCGTCAAAGGTCCGCTTGGCCTCGGCATCGAGCGCGACCTCCATTTCGAGGGCCGCTTCCCGCTCTCGGTCTATGCGCAGGCCGCGCGCCTCGCCGGCCATATCACCGAGGCCGAACAGCTTCTTCGACAGGCAGCAAGCGTACTCTCGAAGCGCCATTTTGAGCTTTCGCCCGACGCGGCGAGAGAGCGCCGCTAGGCGCAAAATCCGTCCCCGCCGCGCTGCCTCCGGCGTTTGCGGCGGGGACAAATCCAACCGAAGAAAAGGAGAAAAACCATGCAGCTTGCCCACATCGCAATCGACCGGCTCAACATTTCCGCCGTCAACATGCGCCATGCCAGACGCGCCCCGGACGTGTCCGGCATTCTGCCCTCGGTTCGCGCGCGCGGCGTTCTCGTGCCGCTTCTGATGCGGCCCAACGGCGCGCCCGACATGTTCGAAATCGTCGCCGGACGCCGGCGTTACTTCGCGGCGAAATCCATTGCCGACGAGCGTGGCGAAGCCGAACCGTTGCCCTGCGCCATCATGGAAGACGGCGACGACGCCGATGCGCTCGAAGCCTCGCTGATCGAAAACATCGCCCGCCTCGACCCGGATGAAGTATCGCAGTGGGAGACGTTTTCGCGGCTGATCAAGCAGGGCCGCACCGTTCCAGACATCGCCGCCACCTTCGGCATCACCGAGCTTGCCGTGAAACGCATCCTGGCGCTTGGCGACCTGCTGCCGAAACTCCGCGAGGCCTATAGGCGCGACGAAATCGACGCCGAGACCGCGCGCCATCTCACCATGGCCTCGAAGGCGCAGCAACAGGACCGGCTGGCGCTTCTTGCCGATCCCGAGCAATACCCGCCGCGCGGCTTCCAGCTGAAGCAGTGGCTGTTCGGCGGCCAGTCGATTTCCACCAAGGTGGCGCTCTTTCCAATCGAGGATTACCCCGGTCTGATGGTGTGCGACCTGTTCGGCGAGGATAGCTATTTCGCCGATGCCGATCTGTTCTGGGAAAAGCAGAACGCGATAATTGCCGCCAGACGCGACGCCTATCTGGAAGCCGGCTGGGCCGAAGTGGTGGTGCTGGAACCCGGCCAGTATTTCCACTCATGGGACCACGAAAAGACGCCGAAGAAAAAAGGCGGCAAGGTCGTCATCACCGTCTCGCATCGCGGCGAAGTCGAGTGTCACGAAGGCTGGCTGTCGCACAAAGAAGCCCGCCGCGCTCGCGGGAAAGCCGATGCCGGTGAGGAAGCAGACACGCCCGCCAAGCCGTCACGCCCCGAGCTTTCTGGCCCAATGCAGAACTATGTCGATCTGCATCGCCACGCGCCGTGCGCGCCGCCATGCTCGATCATGCGGGCACAGCACTGCGCCTGATGGTGGCCCATGCCATCACCGGTTCGGGTCTCTGGCACGTGCGGCCCGGACCGCAACGCGCCGCCAACGAGGCGGTGGCCGCGAGCCTCGCGAACGGCAAGGCCGAAGCCGCCTTCGCCGAAAAACGCCGCGCGGTCCTGGCCCTGCTGAACATGGCCGATGAGAACAGAACCGTCGCCGGGGGAAAAAGCGACGATCATGCCACGGCGAGCGTCTTTGCCCGCCTCCTGGCGCTTCCCGACGAAGACGTGATGCGCGCGCTCACCATCGTCATGGGCGAGACTTTGCAGGCAGGAAGTGTTGTGGTCGAGGCGCTCGGCAACCATCTGAATGTCGATATCGGCGCCTGCTGGCAGCCGGACGAGGCCTTCTTCGACCTCATTCGCGACAGGGAAATCGCCAACGCCATGCTGGCCGATATAGCCGGCAAGCACGTCGCGGACGGCAATGTTTCGGAGAAGGTCAAGACGCAAAAGAAGATCATCCGCGACTTCCTTTGCGGCGAGAACGGCCGCCACAAGGTCGACCAATGGCTGCCGCGCCGGATGAAAGTCCCTGCCGAAACCTATACCGGTCGCGGCGGCTTCCGCACCGCCGATCAGTGGGCGAAAGTCCGCGCGTTGTTCGGCTCCGAATGACCCCTCTCGCTCGGGCGGCGGCACCTCCCTTTACCGCCGCCCACGCGACGTTCCGGTCGGGTGGATCTCGGCATTCAGCCGTCCCTGGCGGTTCGCAACCGCAGTAAGATCCGACCGCCAAACTCCTCGCCATCGGCCAATGATCACCACACCCGCATGGCTGGCAGAGCGCCAGCGCTGATCGGCCCCAGCTGTCGTCGGCACGGCCTCCGAGCGTCCACGGCCCCACCTTGCCGTCGTCTGCTTGTTGCATGCAGCGCGGTCAGCGCGACCTGTCTCCATGTGTCTTCAGGGACCATTTCCCTGCGGCTGGCTTGTCGACCTATGGGCGATCCGGCCCGCCCGAAACCCTCGCCGCCAGCTTTTTTCCCCGCCGCCTGCGGCGGCTTCCTCGCGCCGCTTCGCTTCAAAAAAAGCCGTCCGCTCGGGTCCTTCGCTGTCGCTGCGGCCCTGAAGGGTTCAGGCGTTCCTGACGCGCCCATCACGGTCCGCCATCGCAGGGGAATGGTCCCCGGCGAACAGCAAAAGGAGACTAACATGACCGCGATCGGCTACGTCACCAAGCAGGACAACGGCGGCTACAAGGGCCAGCTCAAGACGCTCAGCGTCCGCGCCGACATCGACATCGTGCCCAACCAGGCCAAGGGTGCCGAAAACCATCCCGACTTCCGGGTGCTGACGCAGGGCGTCGAGGTCGGCGCGGGCTGGATCCGCACCGGCGAGACCTCCGGCAAGGACTATGTGAGCCTGTCAATCGCCGCCCCTGAGTTCGGCCCGCGCAAGCTCTACGCCAATCTCGGCCGCGCCGCCGGGCAGGATGACGACGAAACCTACGCCATCATCTGGAACCCGGTCGACTGATCGGCAAGCCCCAGGCCCTCGCGCCCCAGCCGGCGCGGGGGCTCCTCTCAAGGGGCGGCGAAAACCCATGGTCCGACTCTTCGCCCGTCCCTGAAGCGCCCTCACGCGATCATCCTCCTCGCTTCTCCCACGCGAACGAGGATGATCATGGACGACGAAAACGAGCGCGCGGCCCGCGCCAAGAAGGGCAGCCCGTTCCTCAATACAGCGCAGGCTGCTTTCTATATCGGACTGTCCCAGCGCACCCTGGAAAAGATGCGGCTCACCGGCGGTGGCCCGAAATTCCGCAAGCACGGCCGCTATGTCCGCTACCACATCGACGAACTCGATGAGTGGTCAAAAGGACGCCAGCAGGACTCCGACGCTCAGCATGGAGGCCGGTCATGAGTCGTCCCCCCATCCGTCTGATCGGCAGCCGTTTGCGGCGAATTCGGGTCCGTAAGGCAATCGCCATAGCTGCGATTGGCGTCGGCCTCATCGGCTTCACCGCCTTCGAAAAACCATCGCCCTGGCTGGTCTGGAACGCCTCGGCCAGCGCGCCGCTAGGCCTTTATTTGGTCGCTTCGGCAGCACCGGCGCGCGGCGATCTGGTGCTTGTACGGACCGCGCAAGCGGTCGCCGATCTCGCCGAAAAACGCGGCTATCTGCCCCGCAACGTGCCGCTGGTCAAGCGCATCGCTGCACTGCCGCACGAGCATGTCTGTACCTTCAACGAAGCCATAATCATCGGCGGCGCGATCGTCGCGCGCCGCCTCGCAACCGACATTCAAGGCCGCGCGCTACCATGGTGGAACGCGTGTCGAAAGCTCGTCGATGACGAGGTCTTCCTGCTCAATGGCGAGACGCCCCGCTCCTTCGACAGCCGCTATTTCGGGCCGGTCCCGGCCTCGAATGTCATCGGGAGGCTGGTGCCGCTATGGACCGACTGACCCTCCTGATGCTGGGCATGATCGCCCTTGCGCCATGCGCCTGTTCCGCCTCGACCGGCGCTGAGCCGGTCGCCATCTCCCATAGTCCGCAGCTTCAAAAGTGGCAGAAGTTCGTATCGGAAGCAAGCAGGCGCTTCCGTATTCCTGAAACCTGGATCTACGCCGTCGTCGATGCCGAGAGCGACGGCAAGACCAGGCTCGATGGCCGTCCCATCACTTCGCGCGCCGGCGCCATGGGCCTCATGCAGGTCATGCCTGGCACCTATCAGGACATGCGGGCCGCGCACGGTCTGGGCACCGATCCGCACGATCCGCACGACAATATCCTGGCCGGCACCGCCTATCTGCGCGCCATGTATGACCGCTTCGGCTTCCCCGGCCTGTTCGCCGCCTACAACGCTGGACCGGTACGCTATGCGGCGCATTTGAAACGCGGAACACCGCTTCCAAATGAGACGGTTGCTTATCTGAAAGGGCTAACGGCGGCCGGGGTTTCGGCCGCCGACATGGATCAGTTCAAGGGCAAATCACCGCGTGCAAAGGCACCAGAAGCTCCCTCCGGAGGATCGCTGTTTTTTCTGCGGAACGGCGAGCTGGCGCGCAAATCGAACGGCAAAATTCTGGTGCCGCTCGGGAAGGATCACCTTGGGACAAGCAAGCCGGACAGCCGGTGAGGGCTGGCGGCTGCGGGTCGGTGAGGGCGGCTGGGCGGGGGCAGAAGCAGGGTCGGCGGAAGGCAAGATAAAGGTACCGCCTCCAGGCGGCAGTCAAGTCTTTGTCTGCACATCGTTTTTCCAAGAGGCTGCTACCGACCGCAGGAGGCTGGGGCGCATAAGCGCTTGATCTCACTCTTGATTAGCTGGAGGCCGGCATGCAGGACGATGAGTTCACGCCGAAGCTAGGCAAAATCCGGTCTAACGGCTCGAAGGCAGGCAAAGGCTACGCTGGACAGGTCAGGGCGGCGATCAACAGAGCAGGCGGCAAGCCCATGCGCGGCGGCCGCTTTACCGGAAGCCGGGCAGGGCGAGGCGGGGCGGCTGCTGCATTACTCAGATCGCGCGATCGATACGCTGCCTTCCGCCAGCGCCGGGTGATGGTCAAGGCGCGCATCGTCAGGCTAGCCGGCAAGGGGCAGGACGGGGCGCGTGCTCATCTGCGTTACATCCAGCGCGACGGTGTCACCCGCGAGGGTGAGCCGGGCGAGCTCTACGGCGCAGACAAGGATCGCGTTGACGGAAAAGAGTTCCTCGATCGCGCGGATGGAGACCGCCATCAGTTTCGCTTTATCGTGGCGCCCGAAGACGGCATCGAGTACGACGACCTGAAGCCGCTCACGCGGCGGCTCATGGCGCAGATGGAAAAGGACCTCGGCACTAGGCTCGATTGGGTCGCCGTCGATCATTTCAACACCGGCCATCCGCACACCCACATCATCGTTCGCGGGAAGGATGACCGCGACGAAAACCTCGTCATCGCGCGGGAATATGTTTCGAGCGGAATCCGCGAGCGGGCGGCCGAGCTGGTCAGCCTCGATCTTGGTCCCCGCACCGACCGCGAGATCGAGCAGCGCTTGCGCCAGGAAATGGACCAGGAACGCTTCACCAGCATCGACCGGCAGCTGCTGCGCATGCGCGACGATGACGGTTTCGTCTCGGCGGCCGGCCGCGACGCGTTTCGCCAAACGTTGCACCAGGGCCGCCTGCGCAAACTGGAGCGCATGGGACTTGCGCAGGAGACCCCTCCGGGCCGTTGGCGCCTGGACGATGAGCTTGAAGTGACGCTGCGCCGCATCGGCGAGCGCGGCGATATCATCAAGACCATGCATCGCGAGCTGACCGGAAAGGGGCTCGCCCGCAGTGCCGCAGACTATGTCGTCCACGATGCGGAACCGAAGACCGAGCCTGTGGTCGGCCGTGTTGTCGCTCGCGGCCTGGCCGACGAAATCAACGACCGGCACTACTTGATCCTCGATGGGATGGAGGGCAAAAGCCATTACATCGATATCGGCAAAGGCGAGGCGACGGAACCGACGCCCGACGGGTACATCGTGCGTGTCACGCCGAGGAACACCGAACCTAGGCAGGTCGACCGCACCGTTGCCGATATCGCCGCGACCAGTGGCGGGCGCTACAGTATTGATATCCATCTCAAGCATGATAGATCGGCCACCGAGCGTTTCGCCGAAACGCATGTCCGTCGACTGGAGGCGA
Organism: Mesorhizobium cantuariense; assembly: GCF_042647205.1. Lineage (NCBI taxonomy): Bacteria > Pseudomonadati > Pseudomonadota > Alphaproteobacteria > Hyphomicrobiales > Phyllobacteriaceae > Mesorhizobium > Mesorhizobium cantuariense. The sequence continues at coordinate 733,143 of NZ_JBHRVD010000001.1, forward strand.
TCCGGCGTGCTACCGGCGGCGTGGAGCGTGAGCCGGATGGCACTTGGATCATCGCCCCGGACCATCTGGACCGTGTCGCGGATTACGAGCGCCAGCGGGCCAGAGCCGAGCCTGTGATCGTTGAAAAGCTGTCATCGATCCCGTTGGCGCGACAGGTTAGCTTCGACGGCGCCACCTGGCTCGACCGCGAGCTGGTTTCGGATGCGCCGGAGCCCTTGCGCAATACCGGCTTCGGCCACGAGGTCGGGGAGGCGCAGGCCCGCCGGCGGCAGTGGCTGATCGCTCAAGCGCTCGCGGACGAAGAGCAAGGGCGTATCGTCTACCGCGCCAACATGATTTCGGTCTTGCGTCAGCGAGAGTTGAACCGTGTTGCCGGTCAACTGTCGGGCGAGCTCGGTCTGCCCTATGTCGAAGCCCGGGCAGGAGATCGGATAGAGGGCACATTGCGCCGATCAGTTGAGTTAGCCAGCGGCAAATATGCCGTCGTGGAGAAATCGCGCGAATTCACCCTCGTACCGTGGCGGCCGGTGCTCGAACGATACTTCGGCAAGGAGGTTTCCGGTATCGTGCGCGGGGAGGGGATTTCCTGGACCATCGGCCGGCAGAGGAGCGGGCCGAGCGTTTCGTGACATGGCGGCACGGATTCATTGCCTGTGCGCCAGAATGGGTGCCCTGTCGGAAGGAGTACGCCAGTCGTTGGTGGCGTGTCGTTCGCGTTTGGTCAACGGACGGCAAGTTATTGGTCTGGCGCGAATCATCTTCGGAGTTCATTGGCGGATTCTAGCCGAATCAGCGTATTTTTCGTAACATTCGAGCGGACGAACTTTTTCAGCGAGGCCGGCTGTGGTTCATGGGCCCGACAAGGAGACGGTTGATGATGCCGCCTGGAATGAGGCGGTTGCAAGGGAGGCTGTGATCCGCAGACTGGTTTCGCTCGACTGCCCCCGCCGGTCCGATTTCTTCCGGGCTTGCCGTGAACTCGGCCTCAAGCGAACCCGGCTTTACGAACTGATCAGGGCTTATCGGGAGCATCCGGTCACCAGTTCGCTGCTGCCGCGCCTGGGCGGCACGAGACAAGGCAGCCGCCGGTTACCGGATGAGACCGAAGCGGTAATCGCCGAAGCGCTCCGGGACTTTTACAAGACGCGCCAGAAGCCGAGCATCAATCGACTGCACAGGGAGATCCGCGGGCTCTGCCGGTCGTGTGGCGTGCGCGCACCGTCCTGGCATGCGCTGAAGGCGCGGATCGAGGCCATGGACCCAGCCGAACTGACTAAGGCAAGGGAAGGCTCGAAGGCAGCGCGCGATCGCTTCCACCCAGTTCCAGGAGAATATACCGCCGAGTGCGCGTTCGACGTAGTCCAGATCGACCACACACTGATCGATGTCATTGTCGTCGATCGCCGATATCGCCGGCCACTGCAGCGGCCGTGGCTGACGCTCGCCATTGACATCGCAAGCCGCATGATCGCGGGCTTCTACCTGACGCTCGAGGCGCCGTCGACGGTTTCGGTCGCGCTCGCAATCCAGCATGTCGTGCAGCCGAAAGAGGTGTGGCTTGCCGGGCTGGGGATCGATGCGAAGTGGCCGGCCTGCGGGTTCCCTGATGCCATCCATCTCGATAACGCCAAGGAATTCCGGTCGCGCGCCCTGCAGCGGGGCGCTGAGGAATATGGCATCGAGCTCATCCATCGTCCGATCGTCACTCCCCACTATGGCGGCCATATCGAGCGGCTGATCGGCACCATGATGGGCGCCGTCCATCTTCTGCCGGGCACGACGTTCAGCGACATCGACCAGCGTGGCAGCTATGATTCCGCTGCCCATGCGACGATGACTCTGGATGAACTGGCGCGATGGCTGGCGCTCGAAATCACGCGCTACCACGCCGATCGCCATGGAACGCTGGGGATTCCGCCGCTTGCGGCATGGCATGAAGCTGTCGCCCGCCGCGTTCGGCCTTTGCGTCAGCCCCATGATCTTGCCGGCCTCATGATCGATTTCCTGCCCAGCGTCGACCGGCTGGTGCGACGAGACGGCATTCACCTGTTCGGTCTCCGCTATTGGGATGATGTTCTGAGCATCTGGGCCGGGCGCCTCGATCGGCCGCTGCACGTGTCCTACGATCCACGCGATCTTTCGAGGGTTTTCGTGCGCGCTCCGGACGGTACGCGCTGGCCGATCCGCTTTGCCGATCTGCGGCGCGCGCCGATCACGCTTGGCGAACATCGCCGCGCCCGGACCGCCCTGCGGGAACGCGGTCTTTCGCTGGTCGACGAGCAGCTGATCTTCGAAACCATTGAGGCCCAGCGCGCACTGGTCGAGGACGCGACCAGCCGCACCAAGGCAGCGCGTCAGCTGGCGGAAAGGCGCGACCGAGCGCTCGGCGCTGCCGCGTCAAACTCTCCGGTTGCGGACGAGCCTGCGCAAATCGAGGATGAGCGGCCGATCGATTGGAGCAAGGTCCCCGTCTTTCCCGTCGAGGAATGGTCGTGAGAGGGGAGGGGACTTTCGAGCACCTCGACGACCACTACCGCCGCTATGCCGCTTTGCCCGACGAAGCGCGCATTGCCTGGATCAAGGCCGACCGCTGGATCGGCTTCGACCAGGCGCAAGCCGCACTTGTGCGCCTGAACGCGTTGCTCGCCTATCCCCCACGCGACCGCATGCCTTGCCTGCTGATCTACGGCAACACCGGCATGGGCAAGACCAAGATCGTGCGCAAATTCGAGCGGGCGCATCCGCCCACATTGTGTCAGGCGACGGGCGTTACCAACAGGCCGGTGGTCGTGGCCCAAGTACCCTCGGAGCCGGTCGAGCGCGACCTCTATCGGGAACTGCTGGCCAGCCTGCAGGCTCCAGCGCTCGTCGGCGGCACGCTTGCCCGGGAGAAGGACATCTGCCGCTCGCTGCTACGCACCGTCGGCGCGAGGATGATCGTGCTCGACGAGGTCAACGGGATGCTGGCGGGGACCTATCGGCAGCAACGGATTTTCCTGAATGCGCTGCGGTTTCTCGCGAACGACCTGAGAGTGCCGCTGGTGTGCGCCGGCACCGATCTGGCGCGCCAGGCATTGCTCACCGACGCGCAGCTCGCCGAGCGCTTCGAGGCGTTTCATCTAAAACCCTGGAAGAACGATCACGCCTTTGCGCGGCTCTTGAAAAGCCTCGCTGGCATCCTGCCGCTGCGCGCTCCTTCCGATCTCGAAACGGACGCGGTTCGTGAAAGGATCCACACGCTCACCAGCGGCGTCACGTTCCGGATTTTCCAGCTGATCGAGACGGCAGCCGAGGAGGCGATCCGGTCGGGGAAGGAACGGCTCGACTTGATGAGTTTCGGCGATGATCTTGTCCTTCCGCTAGTATCGATGACGCAATCGGCACGCCGGCGGATGCCGCAAGCGGCGGGCGGGTGATGGAGCCGGATCGTCTGCCCGTGGCGCCGCGGCCCTATCGCGACGAATTGCTATCATCCTGGATGGCGCGGGTTGCATGCCGCTACGGCCTTACAGCGGAAGAGCTGGCGGGGCATTTCGCCGTTGATGACAATTGCTTGTCGTCGCCCTTGGCGATCGACGACAGGGCGCCGGCGCTCGATCAGACGAGGGTGTGGGCGCAGGCCTGTGGTGTCGACCCCGAGCGACTGCAGCGCCTGGCCTTGAGCAAGCGCTATCCGCGCCGCTCTCGATCATGGTACGTGAGCGCAGGACCTGAGTGGGCGCCATCGGCACCGCCTCGATCCACCCCGGTCTGTGTCGCCTGCTTCGCTGCCGATCAAGCAGCCGGCCGCGATGCCTATCTGCGAGCCGGCTGGATGCTTGCCGAGCGCTGCATCTGTCCGGATCACGGCCAGCTGCTTCAGGACCGCTGCGTGTCGTGCCACCGGCGTCTTTCCGTGGCTTTCCGCCTGCGCGACGGACGCGCACAGCCCGCCTGCAGCTGTTGCGGTCTGCTTCTGGCCGATAGGGGAGGGGAGGGCGGTCGGCCGCACGACGCCCTTGTGAGGGCGGCGCATGCCGTCCAGCAGCGGATCACGGCAAGCGTCAATGGTGAAAATGCCGAGCAGGAGCAATTCGAGAAGGCGCTTGCGATCCTCTGGGCACCGCTGGACCATCCGGCCGCCGCGCGGCCCGTGCTGGCGCTGTGGTTCAACGAAGCGGGCTGGCGCTGTCCCTACGACGTCCGGCATGCCGTCGGCGCCAAAACTCCGCTCGGCCAGTTGCCGGTGCGCTGGCGTCTCCTGACGCTGCTTGCCCTCAACGATATTTTCGGCGCCGATCCGCGTGTGGACGATACGCTGCCGCCTGCCGCCGCGCACCTGGTGCGGCGGGCCGCGCCACGGCAGATCCGCTTCTCCAGCCGACGGCCGAGCGGCCAGGCGCTGAAGCGCTCATCGGCCGAATATGAGGGGCTGGCACGTCAAATTCTGGCTGATCCGTGCTGGATCGCCGCGGCAAAGCTACCTCCGCGGAAACGGGAGCGCGTTCGCGCTCGCCTGATCGATGCTGCGCTTGCCAGGAACTGGCCGGCGTCACCCGGGGCAGCGTTGTCGCCCAAACTGCCGAGCGACGAGCAGGCGATTCAGAAATGCTGAGATTGCGTGCTGCGGTGCATAGTCTCACGAATTCCGATTCATCCGGCCGCGCACGAGATTTCGTCCGGAAGCCCGATTGACGTCGATTTCGGCATTCTGCTCGACGAGAGAGGCTGTCCGGGGCTTGAGCGCAAACCGGGTCCGCTCAATGAACGCGAATTCTCGTCGATCTGACGCCTAAACGAGGCTGTCCGCCGGTGAAAAACGAACGACAATGGCCATTTCTCATATAGATCGGAAAACGAATGATAATGCAAGATTATCATTCGTTATTTACTGACGACAGGCTGTGCGCTTTGGCGCGAAAATCATGGCGGAAAGCGCACGGGTGCTTTACCCTGCAAAACCATGACTCGGCTCGATCCCACGACTGCCAGCCCCGCCCCAGAGCCGACCGTTCCGGCCTGGGCGCTCGCCCGGGGCGGCGCGCCGAGCAACGCTGACGCCGCCTTCCAGGCCGGAGCCGCCTTGGGCGCGCTCGACACGCTTTGCCGGGCGCAGCCTTCCTGGTCCGGTGCCTGGCGCCAGCGGCTGGCGCTCAAATGCGCCGCCGCCAGCATGCGGCTAGCCAGCCGCGCCGAGGACGAAGCCGCCTTGCGCGATGCCTGGCAGCTTTGCCCGGCCGGCGCCGATCCCGGCCCCGCCGGCGCTGTCCTTGGCGCCTGGCGGCAACTGGCGCTGCGGCCGCCGGCAGCCAGCCCCGATCGGCTAGCCAAGATTGTCGAAATGCTCGGGGTCGCCTGGGACGGCGCCGCGCTCGCCGCGCTTTGCGTGCAAATCGAGGAATTGGCGCGGTCGCGGCGGCCGGCGCCGTTCGCGGCCGCGGCGATCGCCGCTCATACCGTTACCCTGCGCCCCGATGCCGAGCTTTTGGCCTGGTAGCTGGCCGACCTGGTGCTGGCGCAAAGCCTGCGCTGGCCGCGGCCGCTGCCGCTCCTGATGGCGCAGGTTTTGGGTCCGGCATTTCGGTCGACGGAGGCGCGCGACAAAAGAATCCGGCCGGGACAAGAGGGGTTTGAGGCTGCGGTCTGCCTGGCGCTTGCCCAGGCGGCGGCGGAGGCCTGCCAGCTGGCCGCCGAGCTGTCGCGCCGCGCCGAAAAACTTCTGGCGATCGGGCCAAACTGCGCGCCAAGGGCGCCGGTGATGTGATTTTTCTGCTGCTCAACGAAGACGCCGTTTCGGGCTCGCTGACGACCAAAAACCTGTCGCGTTTTGCGGCGCGCCGCCTGTTCGAGCGGCTGCGACAGCTCGAGGCGGTGCGCGAGCTGTCTGGCCGTTCCTCTTTCCGGCTGTTTGGACTTTAGCGATGGCCGAGACAGCGAGCGACGAAAGGGCGAAAAAAAATGTCCAGCGAATGCTGGTCGACACCGAGCTGGAGCACCTGCCGCCAGAACTGCTGGCGCGAGTGGATGGGTCGCGTTGAAGCGGTGATCTTTGCTGCCAGCGAACCGGTGACACGTAGTGTCCTCGCGCGGGTGGTGGGAAGAAGCTGCAATCTCGAGCTGATCATCGACGACATCCGCGCCGAGCTCGCCGGCCGCCCTTACGAGCTGGTGGCGGTCGCCGGCGGCTGGCAGCACCGGACCAAGAAAGTATTTGGCGACGCCATCCACTGTGCATTTGGCACGCCCGCGGAGCAGGGGACAAAAGAGCTGTAGCAGTCGGAGGCGCTGGTGCTGATGTGCATTGCCTATTTCCAGCCGATCACGCGTGGTGAGCTGTCGAGCTTTTTCGGCAAGGAGGTGTCACGCGATCTGATCGGCGTACTGCGCGCTGAGCAGCTGATCGCCTCGGGGCCGCGCAGTCCGCGGCCGGGCGCGCCTTATACCTATGTGACGACGAAGAACTTCCTGTCGCAGTTCGGGCTCGACACGCTGCGCCAGCTGCCGGATTTCGAGGCGCCCGAGGATGCAGGCCTGCTGTTGAAGGAAAAGATGCTGGCCGGCGATATTCCGGCCGGGCTGGCAAGCGGGGAGGGCGAGGACGATGTCGTTGAGGACCAGGTGTGGTGAGCACGCGTTGTCGCGTTGCGACCACAGAGACGGTCGATGACTCAGGACCAGGACGACTGGTCGTGCGGGAGCCGGTCATCGGGATCGTGAACCGCGACATGATCGCCGTCGACAAGATTGGCCGGAAAGATCACCAGATTGGTGCCGCCGGCGTGACGCAGCGACGGAAACAGGATGCCGCGAAGCCCGGCGGTGATGACCATGTCCGCAAGCTTCCACGATGAAGGTATCTTCCTGTCAATGCGAGCGATCTGGCGCCAGGCACAAATCCCATTCCTTCCAGGCACTATCCCACGCATTCGGGTCGAACCCCTGCGAAAGGTCGGCGACGTCGGCGAGCGTGATCTTGTAAGCGGCAAGGGTCGCCGGCGGGGTGATGCCGGCACCCTGCTTGTATTCATCAAGAGCGGTCTGGGTCGAACGGGACAGATAGAGCGCTTCGACGCCTGGCCGGTTGAAACGACCGCCGTCAATCGCCGCGCCTGCACCGCTGATGGGCAAAAAAGCCCATTTGGGTGTCAGATAGCGATGGAATATCTCGTCCGGCCCGACCCGGGTGATCTTCACCCGCGCGCGCCGTTTTCGAGATCACGAACGAAGGCCAGGACGGCCTCGACCCGGCCGTCCGCAACGAGCTCCGCAGCCGTGCGGTGGCCGTAATCGGCGATCGGTTCGTTGCGATACCAGTAGATCGCCTTGTCGACGTCGCCGGTGAGTTCGGTGGCTGCGGAAATCACCTTCACCATCTCGCGCATCCTGCCCTGCAGGCGCTCCGAGGCTGGGTTGCGCAGCGTGTTGCGGTGGACACCGGTCAGTTGTGCCAGGTTGGCCACCTTCACGCCAAGCGCCTGCGACAGGCGCTTTGGCGAGATATAGGGTGTGCGTGGCTCCTGCAGGCTGTCAACGAAGCCTGAGACCACCCTGGAATGTGCAAGCTGTGCGTGGGTCATGACAAATCTCCGGCCTCTCATACGCACAATATATGCACATTTCAGCGCATAGCAAGCGAACTGCGATCTGTCACCGCCATCCTCATTCTCGGAGCGAAGCAGCAGCAAAGCGGCTCCATTTCAGTAGTTCAACCCATACATCCGCCTTTCGGCGCGCATTGGTTGACAATGATCCTTATGGTTGACAGACTCTAAGAAATGCCCGATTCGAGAAAGAGAGAGTGAAGATGCTGCCTTGGGACTATCACCCCGAGCTGACCGTAGAACGGCTTGTCAAGGTTGCACAGCTGCTCGCCTTGGGCCGTGGCAGTGCGGTCGATCGCTTTGACCCCACAATAGGAGACGACAACTGGACCTTGGGAGTCTGCGCCTACAACTACGGCTGCTTTCAGATCGCAAAGGCTGCCGGCACACTGGGTTTCGAATGGCTAAGAGTAATTGATCCCGGCAAGCATTTCCAGTTCAGCATCGGCGGTGTTCCAATGCGCTTCTGGCGCGGAGATCCCGCAGAGCCTACGGCAAAGATTTCGATTGCCACTCCCTTCGAGCAACTGCTGCTTGATCTGGAGCCAGGCATTCCGACCGCCGGCATGCTGTTTCGAATCGGTGTAACGACCGATATGGATGGCGCGCTCCTCGGAGCTAGTTTCGTCGCGTTACGCAACGACCAGCCCGAAGTCGTGTGGCCCTTGCCCCTTGCTGAGGCAGAGCCTTTGATCGCGCTACTGGACGAAGAGCGACCTGAGGGTATTGAACTTTCATCGCCGTCTGTCGGCGATCACCGGGACGACCAGGACGAGCGTGGCGACGAAATCGCCTCTTCTTCCGACGGGGTGTAAGCGTGACAATGAAGGGAGGTGCGCCGGGCCAAGTCCGGGAGGATCGGGCACGTTTCTTTTACGGCGACAAGCTCCGACTGGCGCGACTGCTCGCAGGGCTGTCGCTCGATGAGTTAGGCGGGCTTGTGACCGCTAGCCGTCAGTTTGTTCATCAGCTTGAAACGGGCGCCAAGGAACCAACCGAAGAGATGCGTGACGCGTTAGCAGCTGCGCTCGCGGTGACGTCTGCGTTCTTCGCAACGCCGGCGACGAACCCCGTCCGTGAAGAAGACTGTCACTTCCGTCGGCTGGCGAGCGCCCCACGAGCGCTGACTGCGCAGGCTGTGGCTCGGGGGACAGCTTTGGAAGCACTAGTTGACGCGCTCGAGGGCCAGGTGCGCATGCCGATTGTCGACTTTCCAGAGGAGGCGCGCCCCGCTTCGCCCAACGCGATAGAGCGCATTGCCGAGAATGCTCGACAGCACTGGGGTCTGGGCCTTGATGGTCCAATCACCAGTATGATGCGTGTTGTGGAGAATGCTGGTGCAGTGGTGGTCCACTTCGATGATCTCACTGACCGCATCGATGCGCTGTCTATGGCTCGGCGCCGGCCTATCATCGTTCGCTCAACCGCGAAAGTTGCCGGCGCCCGCTTGCGCTTCGACCTCGCACACGAAGCCGCTCACCTGATTATGCATCAAGGCATCCAGACCGGCGACAGTGTCACTGAAGGGGAGGCGCACCGGTTCGCCGGGGCCTTTTTGATCCCGCGCGCCGCGTTCGCGCGTGAATTTCCTCGAAGTCGGCGGACTCTCGATTGGAATGCACTGTTTGCAATGAAGCTTCGTTGGAAGGTTTCGGTACGCGCCATCGCCCGGCGCGCGTTTGATCTGGGCCTAATCGACGCTGCGCAATATCGCACCGCCAACATCCAACTGGTAAAGACCGGACAAGCTAAGGCGGAGCGCTACGACGAACGGGTTGCGATCGAGGAGCCAGAGCTGCTGCGCGCGGCCATCAGCTGGATTTCCAACCGTGACCCGATTGTCCTTTACCACCTGCTTGCCAATCTTGGCATGGCCCCCGAGCTATTTGCGCGACTTACCGGGGAGCGCATGCCGACGTTACCCGACAATGTTGTACCGTTCGGTACAGATAGGCTTTTGTAGGTGCTGTTTCCGCGTTTGACCTCACGTTATGAGATTCCGTAGGGAAAGAGGCAAGAAGATACGGCGAGATACGGACTCGGAAACCGGCGGCTCCCTCTAAAATCAGCCGATCTGCTCGATCCGCCAACTGGTCTTGGCTTTGGCCGAGAGCGTCCGGTTCAGGTACGCAATCAGCATGCTGGCGTGCTGAGGCTTTGGAACGAAGAACATCACTGCCCCTCTGTCCAGCTCGACCAGCTCATGATGAACTCTGGGGACTTGAACGCCGCCCTCAGTCATGAAGTCGCGGATCGAAAGGTCATGCCAAGGCATTGAGTCCAAGGCATAGTAAGAACCGACCGACTTGAAATAGGCAAACAACGTATCCCTGTCAGATCCGTATTGGTCAAAACGGGCTGCGTATCGCAGATCGATCACCGACCTGGGTTTGCTAGACAGCACTGCCTTTTGAAGCGTCCGGCCGTGCACGGTATCCATGGCAACGACGAAAACGCGCAAATCGGGAAGAGCAAGCGCGTCGAACAAATCGAGCTGATCAGCGCGTGGTGAGCTCTGCACAGTATCACGGGTGGCGACCTCATGCGTCTGCGCGACAACGCGACCATCGACGCGGCTATGCCAGCTTCCGGTATTCTCGACGAGTGTGAGTTGCGGTTTCGCCACGCTATTTCGCCAAGGCTGCTTCGAGTTCGGGATAGCCTACCGTCAAGGTGGTCCATTCGCTACCCCATTCTGGTGCCCGCATCTCAAATTCACCGCTTGTCTTATTCTTGAGTTGCCACGTCTTCTCGAATGCACGGACGTACATCCGGGGTGCTGCCCCTACGAACGGTCTGAAAAGCACCTTAGGCTCATTGAGCTTAACGTCGTCCTTATCGACGTCCGAAGCGGTACGCAGCTGTGCCCGCGCGGCACCGATGCTCTTTGGGACCGGCGGTATCCACTCGGACGGGGTCACTTCGATGGAATCGCTATGCAGCTTTCTGGCCAGGCTCTTGGGGTATGGCTCGATGAACTGAACTTCGTACACGCCGGCACTGACGATGTGTCTGGCGCAATAGTGGCACGGATATGTCGTGACGAAGAGGCGGGTACCGACGGTCGAGACACCTTCGCGCCCGGCCGACAGCAGCGCATCCATTTCGGCATGGACCGCACGACTGAACTCTATGAGGCCCCCCAGCCGAGTCTTCCGGATGCGCGCAGCCAGGACGATCTTGTCCGAAACCTGCTTCAGTTCCGGAATGACCTCGATCAAGTTGTCGATGATGTCGTTTTGCTCGCGATTGCTGCTGCAGTACGCCTCGGCGCGGAAAGCGCAACGATGATCGTCAATGCCTCTACTCGACGTCGCGAAGCGCTCACCATAGACGCCACCTCCGGCCGCCGGCACTTCGTTCGTTCCGGTCGCAACCACAGTTCCATCGGCGTCGACCAATGCCGCGCCCACCTGTCGGGATAGACAGGCGCTGCGCACGCGCGCGGAGTGGGCATGGTGCATCGCGGTCTCCTCTATGGTGGGCCGCTCCACCCGATCATGCGAGATGATGCTAACGAACCTGCTCAAATCGGTGTCCAGCAGGTTCTTGGTGCCGTTCGGGTCGTCACGGGTATTGTCGATAAAGAAATCCGCCTCGTAGAACGCCTCGGTCACATGCTGGCCATGCTTGCGACTGGAGTCGTCCGAGTCACGATCCATGAAACGGTCGACGGCGTTCTGTGTTTCGGGCAGCCCTTTCTCCGGCCCGCGGAAGTATTTCTCGAGAATTCGTGCGCGACGCACGCCCTCCTCGCAAACGACTCCGATCAGCCCGAATGCGTTGCCATAAGTTCTGCGTAACAGGTGAATTTCGGCCGGGTGCCTTATCGAATCGATAAGATAGACGCGCTTGACGCTGTCGGGAATGACCTTCTCGCCCTTGACGTACGTCTGACCGGTGCGATTGGCACGTCGCTGTGCGATTTCGCGCATTGCCGCCTTGGCGACTTCGGCCATGTCATGCTCGCGCATCGAGTCACCGAGGTTCTGCAACTCGGTAACCAGTTCCAAGGTCTTGGTGCCGACACCAGGGAAGGCCAGGCCGTTCTCATTTGCCCAGGTTCGGATCAAGTCGCTTGCCTTGATCAGGTGAACTTCATAGCCGCCGGACTTGCAAACGCGTTGCAGTGCCTTGATCGCCTGCGACGCACCTGCCCCTACCGGACCGACAACGGCGAAGAAAAGCTCTTTCGAGTGATTCCCAGCCAAAACGGTCTTGCTATCCGGCTTCTGACCAGCCTTCTGTTCAATCTTCCCGACGACCGTCGATCTCGCCATGCTAGCGCCTCCCCCGATCCCCATTCGGCTTATTCTTTTTCTATATCGAAGAACTCGCAAAGTGCAAGCGTCTATAGCATTGGTATAATCACGAAATCCAGAAGAACCTCCGATGTTGAACTACTTACAGAAGCCCGGCATTTAGGGGAGAGAGCTGGATGATTTAGCGGACTGTAAGGATGGGAACTAAGAAACCTGAGAGACCGTTCGGATGGGGATCGCAACGTTAGCCGAGGAGGCCGACAATCGTGAAGCGACGAGCGCCGCAAAGCCTCGGGTTGGCAGGCTCCCTGCGCAATGGCGAAAGAGGCTGCCGGCAGAACGGCTGCCTCAGCCAAACACCTCTCGATAAAGGTCGGTCGGGGGCTTCGCTGCCGATAGGGGCCCGAAGCCTCCGGAGAACGAACCCGCGAGCCACGGGAGGATAGCTCTGGGTATTTCTGCATTTGGGGAGCATGAGGATTTTGGGGAGGTCAGGCGGCGCGTGTTGTTTAGTGGCCCACGGTTGCGAGCGGCAGTCCACATGCGCGGCGTGTCGATCCCGAGCGCCTCGTCGTATGCGCGGGGTTGAACGGCACGCAATGCTCGTAAAATCGTAAATCGGCAGAACCAATTCTGAAAACCTGCATCTCCACGATTCGGTCGTTGAACGGCACGCTCTCGTAAGTGACTATCGACAGTCAACATTCTATTTTCCAACACAGCTTCGGCAAGGCCGGTGGCTCCAAACAGCTCAGCTGGATGTTCCTAGAACCGCTAATGCCTTGACGCTACTGCGAGGCTCATAGAGCTTAAGGTTGTGAGCTACTCCGCGGCCAGCTCTCGGCGGCGCTTCTCGGCCAGGAGGCTGCCGATGGTGGCGCCGTTGGCCCCACCAACGTTCCTTGCATCCTCTAGCATACGGCGCATACCAGCAAATTTCTCTGGCTGACTGCGGCGCGTTTGTGTGTGTTCTTGCAGCCAGCCTTCAACCTCTTCGGGCGTAGCAACGTTTATTGCCTTACGTTCATATCGCAGTTTGCCGTCAGGTCCGCGGCTTTTGACGACAATGGTCTGCCAGATGCCGGAGTAGCCACCGAGAAGCTCGCTCTGACCTGGCACCTCTCGGACACGCCGGCGGGCAACTTCGTTTACAATCTTGGTCAACGCGATGGTTTCGAGTTCTGACTGTGCGGCTGAAATGATCACGGCATAATCTTTTCGCAGCGCTTCGATCAAAGTTTTTGTGCTGATATCGCCGCCTTTGGCGGCGGAATTGATAATCTTGTTTATGGTTGTTCGAACCTGCAACAAAGACATCAAGAACCTCCTTTGCTGAAATGGCCAAGAGCCTGTTCGACGGCACCGGCCACGACTTCGTCCGTATTTTTTGATGTCATGCGAATGGCTTGAGGCCGGACCTGATCGATCACAGCCGTTACATGCTGGCCTGCGGCTAAGCGAAAGATCGCGTTCGTGTCGCGCTCTGGGCCAAGTGGAATGGCATGGTCCAACTCGGTGATGATTAGCAGATCGTACCGTGTGGCATGGGCAGCGACAATTGTCTGCAATTCTGAAAGTCGTTTCCGACTGAGCCCGCGGGATGAAACCTCCAGAGCTGCTGTGAGGTAACCCAAGGCGTCCGGTACCGGACGATCGGCCAGAACGACGTACCTCGTAAGCAACGCCTCGGCCTCCCTGCCGCATCCCTTCGGCGATGATCCACAACGCGCTTTCATATGTGTGATCGCTAAGGATAGGAAAGCCTGCATCGCGCGCCTTGGTAGCGAGATCACCGATCTGGCCTACGCTCAAGCCGCGACCTTCAAGTGTTTCGGATACTCTGGAGACAAAAGTAGATTTGACCCGGACGGCGCTGGAAGGCTTCGTCAAGAGCCTTTTGGCGACGGACGAGGTGGTGATCGAGGCGACCGGCAACTGCATGGCGGTATCACGGGTGCTGTCGCCTTTCGTGAAGCGGGCTATCTGCCGGAGAGCGCGAGCGGGGAATGCTGACAAAAGCAGAAGCCTGCGCAAAACTCGGGATCACCGAATGTACCCTGGTCAGATGGGCGAAATACGACATCGTGAAAAGACATACCTACAACGGCTATATCAGCCTCTATGAGCTGCCAGGACCGCACGTCCCAGCCAAACAGTGCAGCCGATGGAACCAGCTTGCCCATCGGGCAGAGGCTATCCGCCGACTCAACTCCTCAAAATGCTCCGATCTCAAGGAAAGGGCTGTAGTATGAAGCCAGTTAGTTTGTTAACAGGCATGCTCCTTGGCCGTCATGCCATATGACCTTCAACAAATTTCCGCGTTTCCCCCTGAAGCAAAACAGGTTCCCCCCAAGGGGATTATGTTTGAGGACCTCCTGCACCCGGAGCGCCAGCGATGGAAAGCCACATCTCATATCGGTGTAGCCTGTCGCCAACCACACACGCACGCCTTCTGTCGGGATCATCGCAGCATTTCCAGGCCCTGCAAGATCCGCAGCAGGACACTGACGTCGACAGTGCGGTCAACGATCACACGCCGGCCGTTGGCCCCGACGATTTCCATCCGGCCACCGGTAGACACCGCTTGGCAGCTCGCAGCTGGCACTTCGGAGTGCGATCGCACAGGACCCGGCTCTTCCGGCTCTACATCGTGCACGCTGTGACCGACCACACCCATTTCAATGAAAGCGATTGGTGGGGTCTCGGATCGGTCACCCGATCTCCGTTCCCGGTTTGCTTCATCCAGATGTGCAAGTGGTTCGCGTTCATGTCGTGACGCCGCGCGACAACCGCCACCGGATCACCGGACTCCTGCACCTCGCGCATGATCGCCAGCTTCTGCTCGACCGTCCAGGAGCGGCGCGTCCGCTGTCGGCCCGCATCCGTCGGCAGCGGCAGAGCCGCCGGCGTGCTCGCTTCCACCCTCGACGGCTGTTCCATAGCCAGATACTTCATTGCCAAGCGTCCACTTAATCTAAGCGGACACTACCGCCACAAGGTACGCGTCAGTAGGCGGCCTTTAGCGTATGCGTACCGTCGGTCCGACATTCGAACGCGTGCGATTGTGGCGCAGCAGAAGACCTGACGACCGTTCAATTCGAATTGATGGCTGATGTGGGAGTTGGAAGGCCGAGCCAATGCGCAAGCAGCAGTGCCGACGGTGGCAACAGATAAAAATCGGAGCAAAATTTTGCACGCCATCACATACTCGTACATTGAGCTGTTCGGCGCCAGCGTCAGCAAATACAAAAAAATCGATCCTGCATTGTTCTTGCACCGGTAAGAGCCGAGAGGATGTCACGTTAGCCGACGCTCCGCTGACGCCTTCGAGTGCGGACGCAATGGCCCGTTCGCACATCTTGTGAATAGTCCTTCCCCATGCACCTGAAACCGCCTGGCCCTTTTCCTTTCAGCGCTGCTTCTAACGGCAGGCCTGCGCTGTCAGTCTTTGAACTGCGGGCCTCGTCAGCTTCTCGTCAGCGGATGCGGGCAGGATAGTTCCTCGCTAGATGGATCTCTCAAACCACGGAGGTGAATTATGGATCCGAAGAACTTCAATCCCTTCTCACCAGATTGGCAAAACTCGTACTACGCGATGCTGGCCCAGCAGCAGGCAGGACAGGGGGGCCAGCCGGAGGAGGCCGCGCAGCGCGACTTTGAGGAGCACCTGGAAGAGGCGGGCCAGCAGGACGCTCCCGATCATGGGAGGCGGTACGCCATCGCCCCTGATGACGCGGCCCTCATCCGGAATGCGCGTAATGCGGCTTGCCAGAAGATTGCGTATCGCTCCGCAGTCGTGAACGGTTCGAGTCTCCGCAAGTTATCTGAAGCACTACAGCAGCGTTACAATTTGTCTCTCAATGGACTTAGTGACGTGTCGCTGAAGGATTATGCTAAGCAACTGTTTCCGGGTGAAGCCCGGGTCATTACGGCGTTGGGCATGCTTAGGGCGTACCGCGAGGGTGCCTATGGAGAGGGTGCCTCTGGAGCGGGTACCTCGCGTCAGGGACAGGGAAGGCGGTATGATGTCGTTCCTGAAGATGCGGCGTTAATCCATAATGCGGGTGGTGCGGCTCGCGGGAGGCTTGAGGCTGGGTCTATATCTAACAATTCCACGAGTCTCCGCAGATTGTCTGGAAGGCTCCAGCAGCGTTACAATTTGTCTCTTAATGGACTTAGTGACGAATCGCTGAAGGCTTATGCTAGGGAGCTGTGTCCGGACGACCCCAGGGTCCAGAGTGGGGTGAGCATGCTGAAGAGGTATCG
Organism: Mesorhizobium cantuariense; assembly: GCF_042647205.1. Classification (NCBI taxonomy): domain Bacteria; kingdom Pseudomonadati; phylum Pseudomonadota; class Alphaproteobacteria; order Hyphomicrobiales; family Phyllobacteriaceae; genus Mesorhizobium; species Mesorhizobium cantuariense. The sequence continues at coordinate 749,251 of NZ_JBHRVD010000001.1, forward strand.
GGAAACCCTTGGAGAGGGCACCTCGCATGCTGCGGAGGGCAGCTCTCGCCAGCCAGTGCAACAGCCATCACCAGAGCATGAGTCATCCCCGTCGCGAGTGTCAAGTTACAATCAAGACCAGCTTTGGGGCGATTATGATGCGGTCCAGGCGGCGCCGGGTGGCGCTTCTCCGCAGTCATCCCCGTCGCGAGTGTCAAGTTACAATCAAGACCAGCTTTGGGGCGATTATGATGCGGCCCAGGCGGCGCCGGGCGGCGCTTCTCCGCCGCCCATTTGGCAGGGAATGAATGCGCCTTCGCCAGCGCCAACCGTTAACCAGCCAGGCCCATCGGATCAAGGCGCCGGGGCATGGATTTTTGGGGCAGCACACGTGCCCAACGCGCCTCCGGCGCCGGATCTAGCAATCTACGTCCCCGGCTGGCAACACGGCGATCAGCGCGCGCCTGAGGACCTCATGCGCGGAATGCACTACATGGGCGTGCTGCCGAGCCCGTCGCAGCCGCAGACAAATTTCACCATCGGTGGCGTGCCCTACACAGCGGCGTTGGGGCCATCAGGCAGGCAAAACGACATCATTGTGTTCTACCGCCGAAACTGAACAAGCGATTGCCGCACGACAAACAGGGGTTCTTCCGCATATTTGGTGCAGGTGCCGGGATTCACGGACGGTGCGAATAAGTTCATAGAGTCGGAATCGCAGTCGACGCCGTGATTTGCCCGTGCTCCATGCCTTCCGCTCGCTGATTTCGCCCGAACTTTCGATTGTCCAAATTCTCCCGGAGGCCGACAGGGTAGTGTGTCGCGCTGCATTTAATAATGAGACTCCTCGGCGTAATGATATCGAGACCGGTAATTTCTCTGGGGTCGAATACGGGTTGTTTGGCCCAAGCAGTCCATCACCGTCGCTTCTTCAAGGAGGCAGCGATGGCAGTGGAATGGACGATCACGATCGAGGGCAGGAACGAATTTGGCGACACCTGCCGGAAGGAGGTCCGCATCGACAAGAGCTGGAAGGGCTTGTTCGACGGCGATATCGGCTTCTCGATCGACGATGGAAAGAAAATCATGGCGGCCCTGCAGAGCGCGGTCGTCAGCCACGAGGCGGAGACCTACTCGCTCTTTCGCCGCGTCTGCCCGGATTGCCACACGTTCCGGCCGGTCAAGGGCTATACGACGCGCAAAATCCGGACTGTCTTCGGCACGGTGGAGGTTCGCAATCCCCGGTGGATGCTCTGCCGGAAGTGCCATCCTGGCATGGTCGCTGCCTTCGCACCACTCAACGAGATCTGCCCTGATCGAGCCACGCCTGAACTGATTGAACTGACGGCGCGATTGGGAAGCATGATGCCGTATCGGCAGGCAGCGAAGGTGCTTGGCGAATTTCTGCCCATTGAACCCACCGAGACGTACGTGACCGTGCGCAAGCGGACCATCAGGATCGGTGAACGGCTCGATGAACAGATCGCGAAGGAAGAAAGGCGCGCGCGAGCTCAAAGGCACGATCGAAGCCAGCTTGAAATGCAGCTTCCCGGCGACCGACGCAAAGAGTTCGTCATCAGCATCGATACGGCACATGTTCGCAGCGCCGATCCCAATTCCGCGCGAAACTTCGAGCTCGTTGTAGCTCGATGCGGCCGCGGCGGTCGGGGTGATGTCGGTGGCCGCTACCTCGTGACCAGCAACACCGACCAGGCTGCAATCCGGGATCGAGCCCTCCACGCACTTCAGCAAGAAGGCTATTGCGGCTTTGGCAACGTCACCGTGATCTCGGACGGCGCCGAAATCCTGAAGCGGCTGCCCCGCGCCATGCCGAAGCCGACAGCCCACATCATCGACTGGTTCCACATTGCCATGAAGATCCAGCCCATGCAGCAGATCGCCGATCACATCGTTCCCAGTCCGACCCTTTTGAAGTGCTTCCAACCATCGACAGGGACATCAGAGCCGTGAAGTGGCGTCTCTGGCACGGGCGGGTCGATGGCGCGATCTGCGACCTGGAGCAACTCCTGGCGAGACTGAAAGACTCGCAAAGGGACGGCGAGTTCTCGATCGCACGGCTTTATAGCCTCGCCTCGCAGCTCCTGATCGCGGCGCGATCGTCAACTATGGAAAGCGCTATCGGGCTGGGCTTCGCGTTGCCTCCGCTCTGGCCGAGTCGGCGGTGAATTCACTCGTCGGCAAGCGGATGGTCAAAAAGCAGCAGATGCGCAGGTCCTCCTACGGGGCCCACATGCTCATGCAAGTCCGGACGGCGGAGATCAATTGCGAACTTCGCGATCGGCTGGGCTTGAATAATACCAAGAGTCATGGAGTTTGACCGACATGAGCCCATTCTCGCATTCCGATCGATGTGATTGTTTCGGGAGCGGCGAGTAGCTTGTGCCAGGCATCGCATGCGGCGTCGATAATGGCATCGTAGCTTTCGAAGACGCGGTTTGAGAGCCAGTTCTGCCGCATGTACTGCCAGACATTCTCGACCGGGTTCAATTCGGGCGCACGCGAGGGCAGGAAGATCGGCGTGATGTTGCGCGGCATGTTGAGGTTGGCGGTGGTGTGCCATCCGGCGCGATCCATGATGAGCACGGCATGCGCGCCCTTTTCGACATGGCGGCTGATCTCGTCGATATGGAGTTGCATGGCCTCAGTGTCGGCAAACGGCAGCGCGAGAGCTGCCCCGGTGCCCCGCGCCGGGCAGATGGCGCCGAACAGATATGCGCTCTTGTATCGCTGGTCGGCTGGCTGTCGCGGCCGCGTGCCGCGCCTGGCCCACTGCCTTGTGATGCCGTTCTTCTGACCTATCCTGGCTTCATCCTGGAACCAGAGTTCCACCTTCGTACGCGGCGGCAGGTCGCAAAGATGCGCCTTCAGCGTGCGCTGCCAGTTTTTTGAACTCTTCGATGATATGGGCGTCCTGCGCCGGGTGGTGCGGCCGGGCGCTCATATGCGAGAAGCCGAGCTTGTGCAGCAGCTTCCCGACATAGCGGGTATCGTAATCGATGCCGAAACGCTCCTTGATGACGCGCTTTAGGTCGATGCGCCGCCAGCGCACGACGCCGTCGACGGCGCGATCCGGCCCCCTCTCCACGATTGCCGCCAGTTCAGCATTCTGTTCAGGCGACAGCCGGCACGGCGGGCCCGACGACCAGTGGTCGACAAGGCCATCGGGGCCGGTCGCGTTGAACCGGTGCACCCAGTCCCGCAGCGTCTGGCGGTCCATGCCGCCAATCCGCCCCGCGTCTGCCCGGCTCATGCCGTCCAGTACCGCAGCGATCGACAATAGCCGGCTGCTCTGCCGCACATCCTTCGACCCACGCGCGAGGCGGCGCAGTTCCGTCGCCGAATAGTCCGTTCGTAACTTCACCGCTGATCCCATGGCCGAATCTCCTTCGGCAACACGGAATCACGGTTGGGCGACGCTCCAAAATCACGAAAGAGTCAGCACCCGAGACCGTTGGTATAATGGGCGCACGTTTGGCTCTGGCTGTCGGAAGGGTGCCCGCAGTATCCCCAGAGAAATTACCGGTCTCATTTTCTGGAGAAGTCGCCGCAATCTCACATTTAAGATGCTATGGGGCTGGCGGCGAAGGTGGCACTTTCGGCGCTTCCAACCAACCCGATGGAGAGCCCCATGCCGCAATCAAACGATCTGAGCCGGTCCGTCGCCACCCTGAATCAGGATAGCACACTCGTTGTCGTCATCGAGATGAGTCAATCGAGTTGGCTTGTCGCGGGAATGCTGCCGGGCGTCGAACGGCACCACCTGAAGAAGCTGGCGCCCGATGAGGATGGGTTGCTGCGGCTCCTGCATCGCTGGCGCGAGGAAGCGGCCCAGGCGGAGCGCGAGATCGAACGCATCGTTGTCGCCTTCGAGGCGGGGCGTGACGGTTTTTGGCTGGCGCGCTGGCTCAGGTCGCGCGGCATCGAAGCCTATGTCATGCATCCATCGAGCGTCGCCGTGTCACGTGAGCACCGGCGTGCGAAGACTGATCGCCTCGACACGGAGTTGCTGATGCGCGCCTTCCTCGGCTGGCTGCGCGGAGAAAAGCGCCACTGCAGCATGGCGGCTATTCCGACCATCGAAGAGGAAGACGCCAAGCGGCCGAACCGCGAGCGGGAAAAGCTGGTCTGCGATCGCACGCGCATCGTCAACCGCATGAAGGCGGCGCTCGCGCGCCTGGGAATTCGTGGGTTCAATCCGACGTTGCGCAAGGCGGAGGAGAAGCTTGCTGCGTTGCGCACGGCGGAAGGCTCCCCTCTCCCTGAAAATACCCAGGCTGAGTTTCGCCGCGACATGGCCCGGCTGCGTCTGGTGCGCGAACAGATCAAGGCCATCGAGCAGGAACGCCTGCGCAAGCTGGAGACGGCCTCGGCCGTCGAGAAGGGACCTCACGCGATGGTTCGCCTGATCTCGAGCGTCATCGGCGTCGGCGTCGAAACCGCGGATATGCTCGTCAACGAGATTCTGTCACGCCGTCTCCGGGATCGAAAGGCGGTCGCCCGCTATGCCGGCCTCACCGGCTCTCCGGATGAGAGCGGCGCGCGACGGCGCGAGAGAGGCCTCGCAAGAGCCGGCAATGCCCGGGTACGGCGCGGGATGATCCAACTGGCCTGGCGCTTTCTCCGGTTCCAGAAGGATAGCGCTTTGGCGCAGTGGTTTCGGAAGCGCACCGAGGATGGTCGGGGCGGCACGCGCAAGACCATGATCGTGGCCGTCGCGCGGCGCCTGCTCATCGCGCTCTGGCGCATGGCCACCATGGGCGAGATCCCGCAGGGCGTCGCAGTGCGGTCCGCTGGATAACGAAGAAGAGGATCAAGCTATCGGGGCCTGACGCGCCAACAGCGCCAGACTCCCAACGATCCGAGGCGGTGGCGAACCGGCACTGCACATGGGCTTTGCACCGTAATTAAGAATGGTCCCGCCGCCCCGGAGCCTTGCTCGCGATGCGCATTACTGCATCATGGCTGGGTCAAAGCACCCGCCGCATACAAGTACGCGAGAGCATTGTCTCGCCACGCGCAGGCTCCCTCGGTATCGACGTCCGCGATCGATAAGCCAGCGGCGGCTGCTTCTGTCGTGAATGGAGCAGCTGCCCTAAACGCAAACGAGGCCAATGAATGGACGCAAAAAAGACCGTTGACAAAAACATCCCCATACAAGTGCAGTACGACAACGCGTCCTCAGACGGCTGGAGTTCCACTACACGCCCAAACATGCAAGCTGGCTCAACATGGTCGAGATCGAAATCGGCGTTCTGCGCAACCAGTGCCTCGACCGCCGCATCGAAAGCCGCTCCCGCCTCGTCGCCGAGGTCGCGGCTTGGGAACACCAGCGCAACGCAAGTGCCGCTCGCATCAACTGGATGTTCTCAACCGAGCAGGCCCGAACCAAAATGGCCCGGGCCTATCCAAAACCAACAGCCAAAGAGTCATAATCTCTGTGCACAGGTACTAGACTAAGACTAGGTGGATTGCCCATATTGAGGTCTCCCCAGGACTTAGCCCATAGGCTTGGATACTAGGGATTCATCGATATTCTGACCCCACTGAGCCATGTTGTGGGTGTCGCAGAGATGGACTTTCAGCGACGGCTCGCCTTTCGACCGGTTCACACCGGATTGTGGGATGACCAAGAAGCGTCCGATTTGATCCCTCTGGTTGCAAGTTGGCTAGGTTTCCGGAAACAGCTTCGGAAACAGCGCGTCCAGAGCGTCCGCAGGGAAGCGCAGCGAAACCGGACCTTTGGGCGTGTCAGACGCTAGCAGACCAAGCCCGATCACCTCATTAAACACCCTTCGCGCCGTGCGCTCGGGCAGTCCGCTTATGCGGGATCCTTCGCCGCGGTCAAATTCGCCGCGCATAAGCGCTTCTTGCAGGAAACGAGATGCTTCGGGCTTCACGCCGCTGCGCTCCACATAGCTATGCAGCCGCTTGGCAAGCGTATCGAGATCGAACAGACCTGTCATGAAGCTCACCTGATCGATGCACACCTGCAGGAACCATAAGGTAAAATCACCGAGCACGCGTTCGGAGAGGTTGCCGCGTCCGACGAGATCCCCTTGGCGGGGCATATCGGCATGATCCATCATGCGCTTGTAGTCCGTGCGGCTTTTCGCGCCGCGTGCCAGACCGCGCGAGATCGACCACAGTCCATGCGCAGCAATCCCGGCCTCATGGGCCATGGCGTGGCTCATCAATCGGCTGACGCGACCGTTGCCGTCGGGGAAGGGGTGAATGTAGTTGAAACGGTGATGCGCAGCAGGAATGGCCAGGATGCGCCCGGCCTTGCCCAGCTTGTCGAAGCGATAGCGCATGGCAAAGTACTGCATGAAATCGTCGACACGCTCGCTCGAAGGCGGCTCATGCCGGCCGACAGCGACGTCATGCTCTGGCTTCGATCGCCACTGGCCTGGCGCCATGACAAATTCACGGCCGGCGCCCTTGATGGTCAGCATGGGCGCTTCCGCATCGCGATAAAATTCCGCATGCAGCCATCGCAGAAAATCTACCGATGCCGGCTCCCGCAACCGCCCCTCGGCGGCCATACGGTCGATCTCCGCTTGCAGGCGAACATGGGCGGCCGCCTCGAGCTGCAGGTTGCGACGATTCTCGTCTCGATCGAAGTTTCCGGCCAACGCCCGTTCGATGTCGCGCGGGCGCGTATCATGGCCCTCGATCAGGTTGCTGTAGTAGGTGTTCATGATGCGCACGAGATCGGCGAGATTGGCAGCGGTACGCGGGTGCAAGCTTTGGCCCAAAATAGCCGATGTAGCCGATAGCTCCGCCAGCGCATCCGACATTGATTCGGATACATCCGTCAGGCGTGCCGGTTCGATGCGCTGTACGCTCTCTTCCATAATTGGCCGATCTTGGTTTCCGCTAAATACGGAATTATAAATATATATTTCTAATATTCCAGAACATTTGGCCGATCTTCTGGCCGATCATCGGCATCCTGCCGACTTGCGCGGGCCTCGGCACCATCACCGCCGCCAACTTGGACACCATTGATGCCGCCCGACGATGATGATCATGATGGCCGATGTTCGGGACGCCTATTTCACTGATAACCATGCACAAAACTGCAATCGGGAGGACCATGTGGCCGATGTTTTGGCCGATCTTCGCCGATTGGCGGGACTCAGATAGAATAGAGGCAGGAAAATAGAGGCAGCCTCAAACATGGTTTCTGCTGAAATTGTCGAAGCGCGCGAGTTCGCGACCAGGCTGGGCGATAATCTGCCGCGTCGTATCGAGGCCGCGGCCTTGGGCGTGCGCTCAAAGGCGCCGTTCCAATTGCTTTGTGCACGTGAGGCGCTGATCTGGCGAAGCGAAGAACTTGCGCGCAACGCATGCAATGCGCTTGAGCGTGAGGATCTGAGCGTTGCGGCCCTATTGACGCGTTCCCTTACTGAAAATGCTGCCCTTGTATGGAAACTCTGGGAGATTCTTGATGCGCGGCATACCCATTCACCACAGCAGCTAAACGATCTGCTGATACGGGCTTCTCGTTGGCTCGAGGAAATGGGCGGACGGACCACAGGCCATGCAAATCCTGAGCTGCATCAACAGGATGGACAAGGCGGTGCCGGGGGTGCGTGCCGGGTACGACAGCCTGAGCGAAATCGCTCATCCAAATTGGGCCGGCGTCGCCGGCCTCTATTCGAAACCTGATCCCCCACGGTATTTGACCGACTTCGGACGCGGGTTGAGGGAGACGAAGGGCACTGTCGACATGATCGCCAATGCACTGCTCGGCTCGCTCGGCTTGTTTGAACTCGCTTATCCTGCAGTCGGAGAAGGCGATCCATTGGCTAAGGCCCGATATCTTTTGGAGACCACGGCGCGCGGCGAGATGGACTTAGCAGAGCACATGCAGGCTCTGCTCTGCTCGACGATGTGGAACGGATGAGACCGACCGCTGTGTAGCCGGTGAGCTCGATCAGATCGTGTCAAACCTGTGGTGCGATTTTCAACCAGAAATGTGCAGGTGAAGCAGAGACAGTCTACCGCGCCTGCTGGGAAACGCTGGCGAACCACCAAGCTTTTCAGTCCCCTTTGATCCGCCCAGGAGCCGCAACCTGAGCAAAAATTGAAGCACCGGTGCTTGAGCTAGCATGCTGGGTCGATCCGGGTTCCCGTTGGCGAATGGCAGAGTGCTGGGTCCCAAGCCTCGTTTTCACGGTGCAGGTCTCACGCGCTCTGAAACTGTTCGTCACCCTTTGGGACACCACTGGCAAAGATAGGCAGAATGCGAAACCGCGCTAAGGAGACGGAGGCTTCTCCGCCTACACTCAATCGATTATGTCACTTTTCATATGTCCCGGTTGACAAGACAGTGTCCCATCTGATAGTGCGGACGCATAGCTTGAATTGCTGAAGAGCCCGGCAGCTAGGGAGGAGATCGACTTGGAAAAACTGATTATTACGGCGGCCTATGACTCGCGGGTCTCTTATCCGGCAAATCATTTCTGTATGCCGTCGACGCGCGAGAATGTGCCGCTGATTGCCGACGAGTATGTGCGCTGCCTGAACGCCGGAGCAGCCGTTGCCCACCTTCACGGAGTGCGACGGCTTGAAGACAAGATCCAGGAAGACGGCAAGAAGCTGAGCCGCCTTGACGTCGATGGTTGGTGGGAGATGACGGAAGGCATCAAAGAAAAGGCGGATTGCATCATCCAGTACGGCATTGCTGGCGCGAGGCTCGACGACCGGGTTCCGTTGATGAAGCTTGGGCCTGACATGATGGCTGTCGCGTTCAATGCTCACGACGAATATTTTCAGCCTGACAAGAATTATCCGCCGAACGCGATTTACGCTCTTCATCCGCTGGACGAACTGCGCGACTACGCCCAGGCGACGCGGCAGCATGGCGTAAAAATGGAGCTTGAAACCTTCCATACCGGCGCTCTTTGGAACATGCGCAAGCTGATGGAAGAGGGTCTGCTCGATGAGCGAATCTGGACGACACTGTTCATTGGATGGTCCGGCGGCTCCTGGACCCCATGCACAGAGCGCGGCCTGCTCTATTTGATTGATTGCCTGCCGGAAGGCGTCGTGTGGAACGTCAGTTGCATGGATCCCCTGCGTCACTGGAACATTCTTGCAATGGCGATTTCGATGGGCGGACATGTACGGGTAGGTTACGAGGACAACCCATATCTGAATCCCGGCGAGCTAGCCGACAGCTGCGCGCGACTAGTGGACAAGGTGGTTGCCCTGGCACATATGCTGGGGCGCGAAATCGCCAGTCCGCAAGAGGCCCGTGAGATCATAGGGCTGAAGGCGGCTTGAGGTCAAAGGAATAGAAAGGGAGTGCCTTGGACGAAGACGGGACGAGCACGGCGCAGGACGAGACTGCCCAGTCTGGCGGGCTGATCAATCTCGTTGCGGATACTCTCTTTGCCCTCACGGAGAAATCCGAGGGCTTGAGCATCCGTGCCATAGCGCAAGCGACCGACAACAGCCGCAGTTCGACGCACCGGATTCTCCAGGCCCTCTCTCGTAGCGACTTCGTTCAACAATCCGAGAGCGGCAGTTATGTCGTCGGCCCGCGAATGCTGATGCTGGCGGCGCGGGTGTTCGGTGTCGTGCCTGTCCTTCAGATTGCACATGTGATCATGAAGGACCTGGTTCAGGAGCTGGGTGAGACCTGCTATCTCGCCACGTTTTCCGAGGCGGACGGCCATGCCACTTATGTCCACCGGATCGAGAGCGATCATCCGGTGCGATACATCCAGGCGCTTGGCTCGACGATACCGCTTCATGCGGGTGCCGTCGGCAAGGCTATTCTCGCGGCCTTGCCAGACTTCGATTTGGGTAAGCTCGATATGAAGGTCTACACCCCGAACACTCAGAGCTCTCTGACAGAATTGAAGGCCAGTGTCGCCCTGGCGAGGAAGAATGGTTATGCGACGAGTATCGAAGAGCGTGTGGTCGGCGTCGGCGGAGCGGCTGCGGCCGTTCGTTCGGGCGATCGAGTGATCGGAGCACTGACGGTCTCGGTTCCCAAGAACCGGATACCTCCAGAAGGGCTCGACAAAATTGGCCTTTGCGTGAGCAAGCACGCCGAGGCGCTTTCATCCATGCTGACTGCCATCGGCGTGGAGCGCATTTAGCAAGGGTCAGTCCCAGCGAAGGATGATCGGCGGGTGTCAATGCGATGCGCCTCAGAATGCGTCGCACGACGACGCTTGCCTACAGTTTGGCGAGGCACCATGGACTTACTGTCTAATTTCCGGTCGATGCTCGGCGCCGCAAATGTTCTAACAGGCAACGACGCGGCACCTTACCTGACCGATTGGCGAGGAGTATATCAAGGCGCCGCGCAGTGCGTGGTGCGGCCTGCGACCACCGAGCAAGTGGCCGGGATCGTGGCACTTTGCGCCAGCTCGGAAATCCCGATCGTTCCCCAGGGCGGCAACACCGGGCTGGTAGGTGGCGCCACGCCTGACGCGAGTGGCAAGGCCGTGGTCGTGTCAATGTCGCGGTTGAGCCGTGTCTGCGGCTTCGATCCTGAAAACAACACGGTCACCGTCCAAGCTGGCTGCGTGCTGCAGACCCTTCAGGAATATTGCCGCGACCGGGATCGATTGTTCCCGCTATCGCTTGCGGCGGAAGGCAGCTGCACAATTGGTGGCAATCTTGCCAGCAATGCCGGCGGATCGCAGGTGTTGCGGTACGGCACAATACGCGAACTGACGCTGGGTCTCGAAGTCGTCACCGCTGACGGGGAGATATGGAACGGGCTTGGCGGCCTGCGAAAGGACAACACGGGGTACGACCTGAAGTCATTGTTCGTGGGCAGCGAAGGGACGCTAGGCATTATCACGACCGCTACGCTGAAGCTTTTCCCGCTGCCCCGAATGACCCAGACGGCGCTTGTGGCGACAAACGGGATGGCGAGCTGTGTCCAGCTGCTCATCCGACTTCAGACGCAAATTGGGTTGAGTTTGACGGCATTCGAGGTCATGGCGAATGAGTGCCTGAAACTGGTCACATCACAATTTCCGCAGCAACATCTGCCTTTCGACGGCTCCTCAGTCGATGCGCCCTGGTTCGCCTTGCTGGAACTGTCCGGCAGCCAGGACCGGGAAGGGCTGGGCGAGTGCCTAGAAACCATGCTGGGCGACGCTTTGGAGGCGGGTGAGATTTGCGACGCGACCATTGCGACGAGCGTGGAACAGGAGCGGGCCTTTTGGCATCTTCGCGAAAGCATCACGCTAGCGCAGGCCAAGGGCGGCAAAGGCATCAAGCACGACATCGCGCTTCCGATCTCGAAAATCCCCGAATTCGTCGAGGAAATGGACCGGAACCTTTCGACGACATTCCCTGGCCTGTCGGTAATGCCGTTTGGGCATCTTGGCGACGGTAACCTTCACTACAACGTCGGCCCCTCTCCGAGGTTCGCAGAGGATGCCCTACAGCGCAGCCATGATCGGATTTATGTGATGGTGCACGACGCCGTCCATGCGCTCGGTGGGTCGATAAGTGCCGAACACGGCATCGGCCAGCTGAAACGGGGTGAGTTGAAGCGCTACAAGACGGCTCACGAATTGGCAATGATGCGCTCCATCAAGGCGGCATTCGACCCCATGAACATCTTAAATCCTGGAAAAGTTATCTGACCAAACAGTCTGGCGGGTCTTGGCGAAGTCGCGAATACCTGAATGGAGCCTACATGAAGTATCTCAGTTTTTTTGCTTCCGGATTGCCGACCTGGGGCGTCGTTTCTGGCGATTATGCATTGGCAATTGGCTTGGTCGATGGTGCTCCCTCGACACTTCGACAGGCCATGTCGGACAAGAGCGATCTGGCATCTCTCGGCGCCCTTGCGCGCCGTCTGCCCCTAGCAGATATCGAGTACCTTCCTGTTATCCCCGACCCCGACAAGATCATCTGCGTCGGGCTGAATTACGAGGAGCACAGGAAAGAAGCGGGGCGGGCCGTCGTGGGACATCCGACGCTATTCACCCGTTTTGCCAATGTCCAAGTCGGGCATGGCAGGCCACTGCTTCGCCCGAAAGAGTCGATCGAATTCGACTATGAGGGCGAACTGGCCCTGGTGATCGGAAAGGGCGGCCGATCCATTCGTGAGGAGGATGCCTTCAGTCATATTGCTGGCTATGCCTGCTACAATGACGGATCGATCCGGGATTGGCAGCGCCACACCTCGCAATTCGTGCCCGGAAAGAACTTCATCGGCACAGGCGCTTTCGGACCCTGGCTTGTGACACCGGACGAGGTCGGCCCGCTCGACAACCTGCAGATCGAAACGCGCCTGAACGGCGAAACGGTGCAGAAGTCGACCCTCGGCCATATGATTTTCGACATCCCTACGATCATCGCCTACTGCTCCACCTTCACCCGGCTCGAGGTCGGCGACGTCATCGTAACAGGCACACCCGGCGGGGTGGGCATGAAGCGGGAACCTCCCCTGTGGATGAAGGCGGGTGACGTGGTCGAAGTCGAGATCGACCGCGTTGGCCTGCTGCGCAACCCAGTCGAGGACGCAGCGTGAATCCAGGTCAACATATTTCGGGCGGTCGAACCTGCTGCCTAAAGCCAGATGGAGGACGATGTGATGGCGCAAGGACACAATAAGGGCGATTCCAAGATCGAGGCCCTGCTTGCTGTGGTCGAACAATTCCAGCCGGGCGTGCGCGAGCGCTTTGAACTGCGCCGTCGCATCGACCCTGCCTTCGCAGAGGCTGTATTGACCTATGCCGCCCGACTGTTTGGCCGCCCGGTGCTGGACGTCCGCACCCGGCTGCTCGTCATGGTCGGCCAGTTCACCATGTCCCGCCGGCACGCCCGACTGCGCGAAACCGTGATTGCCGCCTGCAACCACGGACTAAATCTCAACGAAGTTCTCGAGGTCATACTCCAGTGCTCGATCTACGGCGGCGAGTCGATCGTGGACGAGCCGCTGGAGATATTCGCCGAGGAGGCCGGCGCACGCGGTCTGCTCGACGGCGTCAGCGCGAAGGCCCTGCAACCGGGCCAACGCAATGCGGAACGAAGCCTGGAGGCCGAGCGCCAAACCTGGCATCCGGTCGATTCAAAGGATCCACGGGCAGATTCCCTGTTGAAGAAGTATGGCTGGCACGGGATCAGCATCGCGCTGGTGCTTCGGCCGCTACACACGCTGAACAACGCGACCTTCCTCGAATCTCTCGACGAAAACTTCACGCACGCCTTCTACGATTTCGGCTACAGCGACATGTACGGTCGACAGGTTCTCGATCACCGGACCCGGCTCCTGTGCATGGTTGGCAACACTCTCGCCATTGGAGAAATCGTCCAGACCCGCCACCACATGCGCACGGCCATCAAGCAAGGCGCTTCGGCACGCGAGGTTCTTGAGGTGCTGTTCCAGTCCGTTGTGACGGTCGGCCATCCGAACATCGTGCCGGAGCGGTTCCGCGATCTCGCGAAGATCGTCGAAGAGGAATCCGGCGCCTCGTTCTAGGCGTCGGAGCACCAACGGGAGAAATGACAGTGGGCGAGCGCAGGATACTGATCGTTGGGGCAACGGGCCTTGTGGGGGCGGCCGCCACCGAACATTTCTCGTTCTTGCCCGGATGGGACGTTGTGGCTTTGTCCCGCCGCCCTCCGTTGGCGCAGGCGAGTTATCACATTGCGGTCGACCTGACCGACCGCGACGCCTGCCTCAACGCATTCAAGGGGGCACCAAGGATCACCCATATCCTCTATGCCGCTCTCTACGAAGAGGAGGATCTGGAGACGGGCTGGCGCAGCACGTCGCAGGCGGGCATCAACCTGCAGATGCTGCAGAACGTCGTGGAAAGCGTCGAGGCGACATCCGAACTGAGCCACGTCACGATCCTGCAGGGCGGCAAGGCCTATGGTTCGCACCTCGGGCGGGTGCCGGTTCCGGCCAAGGAACGCTGGCCGCGGATGTCGCATCATATCTTCTACTGGCAGCAGGAGGACTATTTGCGGGCTCGCTCCGCCGAGGCGGGTTGGGCCTTCTCGGTCCTGCGGCCGCAGCTTATTCTCGGCGATGCCTTGCGCAGTCCAATGAACATTGTCGCGGCGCTGGGTGTCTATGCCAGCGTCATGCGCGAGATGGGACGGCCATTGACGTTCCCAGGCGGCGGCGCCTATGTGACCGCCTGTGCCGACAGCCGGCTCATTGCGGGCGCTGCGGAGTTCTGCGCCACACGGCCTGAGGCGGCGGGCGAGACATTCAATGTCGTCAATGGAGACGCCGTCGTCTGGCGTGACCTCTGGCCCTCGATCGCCGCCCACTTCAACATGCCGGTCGGCGATGACGAGCCTATGAAGCTAAGCGAGCAGATGCCGCTCTTTTCGGACTGGTGGGATCGCATTGTGGCAGCTCACAGCCTCAAAATCCTGTCCATGAACGAAATCGTCGGTGCTTCCTGGCAGACTGCGGATCTGACTCTGGGCTATGGGCGCGAGCGCCCCTTCGACAGGCTGATGAGCCCAATCAAGCTGCGCAAGGCCGGTTTTAGTGACTGTACGGACACGGAAGACGCCATTTTGCACTGGCTGAAGCGAATGCAAACGGCACGTATTCTACCCCCCTGACGCACCCGAGGGCAGCTTTTTGGCTCGTGCCTGCGCCCGCGAATGCTCTGCACTTTTCAGTTACTCCGGTGGTTCTTTCAATCCAAGAACGTTGACGTTTTCGTGCCTATCTGCTAAATTGGGTCATCGTCCCGGTATGTGGGACAAGTAGGGAGGAGCGCGGTGATTTGTATCCCGCTTGGTCAAACCGAAGGTCAACGCTGCCGGCATGTCGGCTGACGCCGGGCTAACTGCCTTTGGTTTCATCGAAGGACCTTGCCGCCTGGCATGAGGCCGAGACCTGGTGCCCGACTTCGGGATTGGCACGGAAAATCGAATTGGCAGTGAGCCGCAGAGCCGCTTGGACCCGCAGGGGTGACTTCATGGCCTGCACGGAGGAGCTGGATGCGGGTAGGGCGCCGTAGACCGCGCCGCGCCATCTAGAAACAGAAATGGCGGGCATGTCGCTCGCGATCAAGGGAGGACTGTCAATGCAAACAATGTCTCGAAGGAACGTTCTGAAGCTGGGTGGCATAGCCATTGCCAGTCCGTTCATTATCCGCAACGCACGTGCGGCCGAGTTCAACTACAAGCTTGGCCTCGAGCTTCGCGACGATCAGCCGCTGCCGAAGCGGATGTTGGAAGCCGCCGCGACGATTGCCGAGGAGACGAATGGCCGGTTGCAGATCCAGGGCTTTCCCAATGGCGCCTTGGGTAACCCAGTCGAGACGCTCAATCAGGTCAGGTCCGGCGCCCTTGAATTCCTGACCTCGTCCTTCGGGATACTTTCCACGCTCGATCGGCGAGCCGGTTTGCCGACGTTGGGATTCATTTTCGAGAACTACGACCAAGTCTGGAAGGCCATCGACGGTGATCTGGGCAAATATGTGGCCAAAGTGATCGCCGAGCACGGCGAACTGGCCGTCGTGGATGGCATCCATGACATCGGTTTTCGCCATGTAACGTCGAACAACGGATTGTTTGCGCAGCCCGCAGACCTGAAAGGGGTCCGGATCAGGACGCCCCCAACTCCATTCCTGACGTCGCTGTTCAGTGCGCTCGGCGCCTCGCCCACTCCGATCGCTTTCGGTGATCTCTATTCAGCGCTGCAGACCGGGACGGTGGATGCGCAAGAGAATCCGCTGACGGTGGTCGCCAGCTACAAGTTCTATGAGGTACAGAAGTTCTGCACGCTTACCTCCCACACCTGGGACGGCTGGGTGCCTGTGGCAAACCGCGCCGCTTGGGAGAGACTGCCGGAGGATATTCGTCAGGTGGTGGCTCGCAATTTCCAGAAGGCCGCTCTGCAACAGCGCAAGGACATAGCAACGCAGGTCGCCGCGGTGCGGACGGATCTCGATCAGAAAGGGCTGCAGTTCGGCAGCCCTGGCCCGGGCGTGTATCGCAAGACACTGCAAGGAACCCAGTTCTATTCAGACTGGAAAAAACAAATCGGCGCGGAGGCATGGGGTGTCCTCGAAGGCGCAGTCGGAAAGCTGGGATGAGATGACCATGACCGCGGCCGACGACGGAAAGACACTCGACGCAATCGTTCAATGCCATGAGGCAAAAACCGTCGGCATGCCCAAGAGAGACTCGCTGTCCAGGATTTTGGATCTGGTGGTGGCGTTGGCTGCCCATGCAGGCGCCATCCTCCTGATTGGCGAGATCGTCCTATTGTCGGCCGCGGTCTTCTTCCGATACGTCCTTCGCTCGCCGCTGATCTGGTCGGACGAACTGGCCGAGCTCATTCTCATCTGGCAAGCCATGCTGGGTGCGGTAGTTGCCTTTCATGCCGGTCAGCATCTGAGGCTAAGCGTTCTGTCGGACGCGCTGCCGATCAGGGCGAGGGCGTTCCTCGAAATGGTATGTCTCATCCTCACGGCGCTCGTGGCGGGGCCTTTGGCGTTCTATGCGCTCAAGGATGCAAGAGCGGACCTTGGCTTGATGACGCCCGTGCTTGAGATCTCACCCGCCTGGCAAACGGGTGCGTTGATTGTCGGGCTCGGGTTGATCGCGATCTTGGCTCTTGGTACCCTGATCCAGAAAATCACGGCTGACAATCGGTCGACGACGCTTGCGGCATTTGGAACGGTCGCAGCCGTCATGGCGGCAGCCTGGATGCTCCAAGACGAATTTTCTGGCTTGGGCAATCTGAACCTGGTCGTCTTCTTCATCGGGCTCGTCGGGGCCTGCATAGCGATTGGCCTGCCAATCGCTTTCTGCTTCGCGATTGCGGCAATGGCCTATGTCTTGTTTGCCACACACGCCCCACTCGACATCGTGCCGGCCCGGATGGAAACGGGGATGGCTCACATCCTGCTTCTTTCGGCTCCGCTGTTCATCGCGCTTGGTGCGCTGCTGGTCATTTCCGGCATGGCCAACAACATGGTCAAGCTTCTCGTGGCGTTGGTCGGCCATGTGAGGGGCGGCTTATCCTATGTGCTTATCGGCGGCATGGCTCTTCTGTCAGGCATTTCCGGGTCGAAGGCTGCCGACATGGCGGCGATCGCCCCGGTCCTCGTGCCGGAAATGCGCCGCCGCGGCGCCAATGACGGCGAAATCGTCGGTCTGCTCGCCGCATCCTGCGCCATGTCGGAGACAATTCCGCCAAGCCTGATCCTCATCATGACCGGGGCCGTAACCGGCGTTTCGATCGGCGCCTTGTTTGCGGCCGGCTGGTATCCGGCGCTTGCCCTCGCGGCCCTTCTTTGTGTGCTGGCCCGGTTCCGGGCCGCAAGATCGGGCGAGGACCAGTCCGAGAAGGCAAGCTGGGGCAAGATCGGCAAACTGGCGATCGTCGCAGTGCCCGTGCTGGTTCTGCCATTCCTGATCCGAGGCGCGGTGGTCGAGGGCATCGCCACCGCGACCGAGGTGGCGACGGTCGGCATTGCCTATGTCCTGATCCTGACTCTGCTGATCGAACGCCGCTTCGACTGGCGCCGCCTCTATGCGTCGCTAAAGGACGCATCGGCGTTGACGGGGGTCATTTTCATAATCTTGGCCTCCGCGAACGCCATGGCTTGGGGCTTCGTCCAGTCCGGCTTCTCATCGATCCTTGCCGGCGTGGCGGGTACACTCCCTTGCGGAACTTACGGGTTCCTGGTGATATCCATCATCGTGTTCATCATTCTGGGGAGCATCCTGGAGGGCATTCCGGCCATTGTCCTCCTTGGACCTCTGCTTTTCCCGGTTGCCAAGTCCCTGGGTGTATCCGAGGTGCACTTTGCGCTGGTTACGGTGATGGCCATGGGCCTTGGGCTTTTCGCCCCGCCTTTTGGCGTCGGCTTCTACACGGCCTGCGCCATTTGCCGCGTCGAACCGGCCGTGGTCATGAAAGCGATATGGCCCTATCTCGGTGTCATCTTTGTGGGGATTGTCCTGGTCGCGGTTGGTCCAATTGTCGTCGAAGAAATTGGCGTGATCTGGTAGCCGAAATTCTAAAGATTTGCCGGTTCCCCAGGTGTCGCAATGATTTCAGGAGGTGGGTTGGGGATTTTGGCTTGGCCGGCCGCGAGACTGCATTGCTGCGACGCATTCGTTGGCGCGAGGCACATCGTCCTCCACAACAGCGGCCCGGCTCGGCGCTCGCACACACAATGGTTCGCCGGCGGCAATGGAGCAGAATGAGATGCTTGTGCAAGACAAAATGACCAGGGTTATTCTTGGCGGAACGGTTGTGACTGGCCGCTCGGCACAAGCTCCCTTGCCAAGTCACGATGTCTGGCTGAGCGGTGAAAAGATCGTGGCCATTGCGCCCTCCGGCGAACGAAGCGTGCCGGCAGAGTGCGATGTTGTCGATGCGCGCCACGCAATCGTCATGCCAGGGCTGATCGATTCACACCGGCATCTGTGGCAGACGACTTTGCGGGGAATGTGTTCCGACATGATCGCGCCGGAGTACAGACATCAGCTGCGCGAAGCGCTGGTTCCTTTTTTCCGTCCGCAAGATGTCTACGCCGCGACCCTGGCCGGCGCCCTGGAACTGATCGACTGCGGCATCACAACTGTGTTGGACTGGGTTCATATTCTGAACAGCCCCGAACATGCCGACGCCTCGGTCGCGGCCTTGCAGGCGTCGGGCATGCGAGCCGTTTTCGCGCACAGCGCACCAAATGACACCGATGCGCCGCTTTGGTGGTCGAACAGCGATCGTAAGCATCCTTCCGACGTGCGACGTCTGCGCAAGAAGCTTTCGGATGACGAGGCGCTCGTGACCATGGCCTTCGCTGCTCGGGCGCCACAGCTCGTCCAGCGCGTGGTGCGAGTTCATGACTGGCACCTGGCACGTGAACTCGGCCTGCGGATCGCCACGGATGGCGGGATCGGAGGAGGGCTTTGGGGAGGACGCACCTACCCGATCAGATTGCTACAGCAGGACGATCTTCTGTGGCCGGGCACGGTTTATATTCATTGCAACAATCTAGCCCCCGACGAGTACGATCTTATCGCTGGTACAGGTGGCCATATTTCGATTTCTCCCTGCGCTGAAATGTTTGTCGGATTTGGAATGCCCGCGACTCAAAACGCCTTGAGCCACGGGACAAGGCCGGCGTTATCAACGGACTCCGTGATTTTCGTAGCAGGTGACATGTTCGGCACGATGCGGTCGACGTTAAGCTCACTGCGGGGGATGTTGGGATATGAGGCAACCCTTGCAGACAAGGGTGTCGAGCCTTGGGACATCACAACGGCCGACATATTGGAGATGGCGACAGCGCGGGGAGCTGCCGCCCTCGGCCTGTCGGACAGGACAGGTACGCTCGAAGTCGGCAAATCAGCCGATATCGTGCTTTTGAATACCCGATCGGTCCGCCTTTCGCCCCTCAACAATCCCCTGTCGACGATCGTCCTTTTAGCCACCCCCGCCGATGTCGAGACTGTCCTGATCGCCGGCAAGATCGTGAAGAAGAATGGTGTCCTCACGAATTTCGATCTGAACGCAGTCATCGATGGTGTCACAAAAAGCCGAGACTGGCTCGTCGCAAAAGGGGGCTCTCAGCTTGGTCCTGCGGTGAAGAGACGGCTGGCAGACAGTGGATTCGACCACCTGTGATCACCGACTGACTGAGTACCTGCGTACAGGGAGCACGCGACCCGTCGGCCCGCCTGGGCAGCGTAGAGATGAAAACGAACAACTATGGAGGAAGACATGTCCACCTACAGCTATTTCCTTCACCTCAGGCGGCCGAGCTTCCGCCTGGTCTTGAAGAGCGGCAGCTCCTTTCCCTCGGGTTTGGATCCCATTGACTGGAAGTGCAAGGAGGAGCGGCCTTATGACAAAGTCCATGCCGAGGTGATGAAGGACATCGAGCGTCAGGGCTTTGGCGCCTATCAACAGGATATACGGTCAGAAGACATTCCTGGTGCGCGTATCGCTGCGTCGTCAAGGAGATAGGCGAATGGCCGAACATTATTGCGACTATCTCTACAAACATCTGCCGGCATTCAGACTTGTGATTCCAAAGGACGGCCCCATGCCGCCCGCCACCACCGCGGACGACTGGCAACTGATCAGAAACAGATCGGCATCACAGCTTTCGGTCGACGGTCGAGATCAGGTTGACAGCGAAGGATACGCAATCATCCGGGTCAATGTGACCCTGGGTGAGCTCCTGTCGCTCTAACGCATGTCGCCCAGAATTGTTGGCCCGGCATGGGCAGGGGGCGAAGCGGCTGGCTTCGAGTCATGGGGCTGCTGGAGCCACCACTGGGAAGCGGCCGCGGCGCCGCCACCTCAGTCTTTTCGACGGCATTAAGTGGGACACTGTCTTGACTAAAGGGACAGTTTAGTCAAAACTTGATCAAGGTGCGGGATCGCTCGAAGCGCTGGTCGTGGGACTGTCGGCAAAGGCGCTTGATTGTGCCGAATGCTCAGAGCGCATCCGCGGGATCGCGTACGCGCTCGACAGCCAAGATAAAAATGCATCAGCCACCCGTGAGGAGGAAAGACCGATGAGAGCACCCTATCCGAATTTGCCCAGTTACTCAGAGATCATGGCTCGCACGGATGGCCCGGCTGGTTCGGGCTGGGGCGTCTTCGGTGACGATGATCATATCGGGACGATCAATCTTCTGTCTCCGGAGGCCGTCGTCAGCGCCGCCTCATTGGTGAAGCGTGGCGCAACCTTCAATCTGGACTACGAGTTGAACGCGTTCGCGCCGCCGGTTTCCCCCTACCGTCGAGGAATTCAGCACACCGTCGTGTCGCGCCATGACGGTCAAGTCTATGACGATTTCGTCAGCGACTTCTTTTTGCAAGGCAGCTCGCAGATCGACGGTCTGCGGCACCATCGCCACAAGATCCACGGATTCTATGGAAACGTGCCAGCGTCAGCAGTGGAGGCGGGCTCGCCGGCGCTCGGGGTTCAGCACATTGCCCAGAAAGGAATTGCGGGCCGGGGCGTGCTTCTCGATGTCCAGCGATATCTTGAGGAGCAAGGGCGACCTCTGGATCTCGCCACCAACTCCGTGATTGCGCTCAGTGATCTGGAGGGAGCGGCCGAGGCCCAGGGCATCTCGTTCGAACGAGGCGATATCCTTCTGCTGCATACCGGCTGGGCCAGACATTTCCTGAACGATCTGACGACGGAGGATAGGGCTTGGATCATCAAGGAGCGCACATTCTGCGGTGTCGAACAGTCGCGCGAGATGCTGGCTTGGATTTGGGACAACCACTTCTCAGTCCTCGCAAGCGATACCGTCGTGGTCGAGGTGATGCCGAGCATCCCGACGTCGCCATTCGAAACAAATGTCGGGCGCCTGATGCATCCCGATCTCATTGCGCTTCTCGGCGTCTGTCTCGGCGAGATGTGGAAACTTGACGAGCTGGCCGCGGATTGCGCGCGGGATGGCGTGTATGAGTTCCTGCTGACAGCCAAGCCGTTGAACCTTGTCGGAGGCGTTGGTTCGCCGCCGAACGCGCTGGCGATCAAGTAACTCCGGGAGGTGTTGAGGCCCCGCAAGCAGCATTCATCCAACCGCTCAAATCGGATCGCTGCCGGCCTGAAACCAGCTTCGCACGCCCTTGTATCTTGGGTCAGCAAGCGACAGGTGCGACGCTCCGACCTCACCCAAGCTACCCTTGCCCCATCTCAAAGGTCACGAATGACGAAGCAAATCGATACCAGCGGCAGTCGGTTTCTGCATCGAGTTCACGTACCATCTCGTCGACCTCCGCGACAGGTGAGCAGGCCTCCATGCGGGTGGTGTAAGTGCCCGGCCTCTCCCTGAAACGAGAGCCGCGACGCGGGGGCAGGTCCATAGCGAAAGCGTATAGAGCGCATTTGAAAAATGTATTACCTCCAAAGTCCTGATTGCCCGATAGTCCCCCACGGGTTCCACTGAACTCAGCGTGCCCACGGCTCAACGCCCGGCACTAAGGGAGGATAAATTGACGACATTCGCAACCATGTTGCGATCGCTTGCCGTTGTCGCAACGATCGCTAGCGTCACCCCTGCATTTGCCGGTGGCGTGGATGAGCTGCCCAAGAGCATCCAGGATGAGCTCTATAGCAAAGACATGATGGATCCGATGCAGCCGCTCGCGGAAAGCGCCTACCGCGACTGGAAGCCCAAGAAGGGTCCGCCTTGGACGATCGGCTACGCCAGCTCCTATGCTGGTAACACCTGGCGCGCCGACGTCATGAAGCGGCTCCAGGAAGAGATTATTCCGAAATGGAAGAAGCTCGGCCTGATCAAGGACGTGATCATCACCCAGTCCAATCTGAACGACTCCACGCAGATTCAGCAGATGCGGCAGTTGGTTGACCAGGGCGTCGACGCGATCATCGTCTGCTGCTCGAACCCGACGTCACTGAACCAGACCGTCGAATATGCCCACCAGCGTGACGTCCCGGTTTTCTCTGCCGTTGGCTATCTCACCTCGCCTTATGCGGTGAACACTTCGGCGAACTTCGTCGTGGGTGGCAGCATGCTCGGCGAATGGATGGCCAAGCAGATCAACGGCAAGGGCAATGTCCTGGTGGTCGAAGGCATTCCGGGCGCGTCTGCTTCCGACTCACAGAACGTCGGCGTTCTGAAGGCCCTGGCGAAGTACCCGGACATCAAGGTCGTGGGCCAGGTTGCCGGCATGTGGACCGATCAGGTTGCCCAGTCGGAAATCCAGAAGTGGCTGGCCACCAATCCAGGCGATCTGAACGGCATCATCATACAGTCGGCATCTGAACTGGGCGCCTTGCGCGCACTGCAGCAAAGCGGCCGCGATATGGTCCCGTTCTCGATCGGCGGTGAGATCGGCGCGCTTTGCTACTGGCGCAACAACAAGGATTTCATCTCGCAGGCGATCCATGCCTGGCCTCCGGGGGACGACTTCGAGTTCGGCTGGAATGTCATGATGCGCACGCTCGAGGGCCAAGGCCCGAAGATCCAGTCGATCCTGACCAAGCCGCAGACCATGACCTACGACCAGCTTGAAAAGGCCGTCCCGGCTGATTGCAGCGAAGATTCCGATGGCTGGTACAACGTTGGTGCCCAAAACTGGGCAAGCAAGGATTACCTGGACCAGTTTTTCCTGCGTCCGGCCGATCCCGAAGCCTTCAAGGCGAACTGACCGAAAGAGGTCTGGCCACCCCGTCAGCGGTGACGGGGTGGCATTTCCTTCATTCCGTGCAAGTCTAGCCGACCAACGTCGGCCAACTGGACCTATGATGTCGTACCCCACGGTTGAACTCTCATCGGTCAGGAAGACCTTCGGGCCGACTGTAGCGCTCGGCGGTTGCAACCTGACGGCCTACGCTGGGGAGGTTCATGCGATCATTGGCGGCAACGGCTCGGGCAAGAGCACGCTGGCGAAGGTCATCTCCGGCGTACTGATACCGGACAGTGGCCAGGTGTCGATACTCGGAAAGTCGGCAACGTCTCCGCACGAGGCGCGCCAGCTGGGCATCTCAAATGTCTTTCAGGAGGTGCTCGTCGCGGACGAGTGCTCGGTGCTGGATAACCTCTATCTGGGCGCGGATGGCCTTTTGGGTTCGTCCATGAACCGGGAAGAAAAAGAAGCCAAGGCATCCGCATTGATGCGCGAACTCCTCGGCTTTGACATCAATCTCTCCGGTTTGGTGGGCGAACTACCCCTGAGCGTCAGACAATGGGTGACGATAGCCAGGGCTCTCCTGACTGATCCCAAAGTCCTGATTCTCGACGAGTCCTCGGCCGCGCTCGACTTCGATTCCACGGAAAGGCTGTTCCGCAAGATGCGGCAGCTCAAGCAACGGGGGGCAAGCATCCTGATCGTCACCCACCGGATCGCCGAGCTGGTGCGTATCGCCGACCGTGCGACGGTTTTGCGCGACGGCGTGGATGTCGGCAGGCTGGCGAAGGAAGAGATTACCGAGGCCAGGATTCTCGAACTGATTGCCGGTGCCGAGCGCAGCGGCACAAATCGTGATCAGCCGTTGCCGACGCGGCGCGGCGATCGGCCGGTCCTCCGCGCAACCGATTTTCGGGTCTGGTCAGACGCTGCCCCCGTGAGATTCACCGTGTATCCTGGCGAGGTCGTCGGGATTACCGGGCTGGATGGGCAGGGGCAGGCGGATTTCGTAAGATGCATCGCTGGCATCCAGTCTCCGATCGCCGGCCGGTTGGTGGTGGTCAACGACGGCAAGGCCAGTGAGGTCACGGATCTCGCATCGGCGCGACGCAATAACATCAGCTATGTCAGCGGCGATCGCAAGAAAGAGGGCACCTTTCCCAATCTGAGCATTTACGAGAACCTGCTGCTTCCGGTGTATCGCGAATTCCGCTCGGGCGGGGTGCTCAACTTCATTAACCGCACCAAGCTGACGCCGGTGTTTGAGTGGGAATCCAGCAAACTGGCCGTTAAGATGGGGAGCCCGGAGAACCTCATCACGTCGCTGTCCGGCGGTAACCAGCAGAAGGTACTGATTGCCAGGGCCTTCGCGGAAAAACCGGTGGTTCTGGTGCTCAACGATCCTGCCCGCGGCATCGACGTCGGGGCCAAGCTCGATCTCTACCGCAACCTGAAGGAATTCGCTGCGCGCGGCAACGCCGTGGTTTTCCTGTCCAGTGAACTGGAGGAATTTCTGAACCTGTGCACGCGGGTTCACGTGTTTCGCAATGGCGCCATATCGGCGGATTTCGAACCGCCTTTCGATGGCCATGCCATCCTCAACGCCATGTTCGGCCGCCGCGCGACGGCGCGCTTGCCCGGCGAGGCCGCCAACGAGAATGGCCCAGGCAAGCCGGCGACTGTCGCCGAGAGTCACAATCCCAGACTTGAGCAGGGCAGGCCGGTGCCGAGGCCTGTGACGCTGCTGAACAAGGAGGTAAACCATATGGCGGCAACCCCATCTTTCATGCTGAGTTGTCCTGATATCGCGCCTGGTAGCGTCATCCCGGACCGGTTCACCGAGGACAACCGGCTTTCGCCGAGACTTGTTTGGTCTGGGCCGCCGGAAGGCACGCGCAGCTTTGCCTTGGCCGTCACCGATCCTGATCTGCCGGAAGCATTTAATTTCCCCCGCTCGTTTGCGCACTGGCTGGTGGCGAACATTCCGGTCGAGGTTCGTGAGCTCCCAGAAGGCGCCAGCGGCAGCTTGCGGCTGACGCACGGCGCCGCTGAGTTCAACAGCGACTTCGTGACATTCAAGATCCCAGGGTTCGGCAAGGGATATGGCGGCCCTTGGCCACCGGACAGGGCTCACCGGTACTTTTTCACGCTCTATGCGCTCAAGGCGGACAAGGTCGAGTTGCCGGCCGACGCCGATCTTGGCGCATTTGCGGCTGCGGTCATGCCGGTGGCCATCGATGCAGCGTCGTTCGTGGCAGTCTACGGGCCAGCAAAGAAGTCTCTGCCCGCGTAAAAACCGGGCAAGTAATTCCCCAATCAGGAGGATCGCATGAGTAGATATGGAAGCAGGAGCAGCTTTGATCTGGAGTGGATCGAGCGATGGGCAAGGAAGGTCAATGACGACCGCATTTTGCCGGTAGTAGGGCGGTTTTTCACGAGTAAGTTCGTGCTCGGCTTCGACGACACGGAGTATCTCGTCGACGTCCGGGGCGGCAAGATCCAGAAGATTGCGCAAGGCCTCACTGCGAATGACATGGGAGTCGAATTTTGGCTCAAGGCGCCGAGCAGCGCCTGGTCGAAATTTGCCCAGGAAATCCCACCGCCGATGTTCAACGACATATGGGCGATGGCGCATCCGCTGCACAAGCAGCTGATTATCGAGGGCAATTCGCTCCCCTTCTGGCAAAATCTGCGGGCGCTGACGCGCATGCTCTCGCTGATGCGACAAGTTTAACGGCAGCGCAGGAGAGTTGTCATGAATACACACGATCCAATCGTTGGGCGCTACGTCTACGTCCAGTGCGAAGGCAAGACGTACCGCACCTATTACGAGGAACACGGCGAGGGCATTCCGATGGTCTGCCTGCACACGGCCGGCACGGACGGGCGCCAGTATCGGCACCAGTTGTGCGACCCGGACATCAGCCTGAATTTCCGCGTTATCGCTTTCGACATGCCCTGGCACGGCAAGTCGATCCCGCCTGCAGACTTTCACCTGATGGAAGACGAGTACAAACTCACAACCAAATTTTACTGCGAGTTCATCGTGGCGTTCTGTCGGGCCCTCGAACTGCGCAAGCCGGTCCTCATGGGCCAGTCGATGGGCGGCAACATCTGCCTGGCGCTGGCATTGCGCTATGAGAGCGAGTTTTCGGCCTTTATCGCGCTAGAGGCATGCGACTACTCGCCGGGATGGTGGATCGACGCGCTGCATCACCCCCATATCCATGGCGGCGAGGTGGTTGCGACTTCGGTGTTCGGCCTCATGGCACCGCTCTCGCCGGACGACTATCGGTGGGAAACCTGGTGGTACTACGCGCAGGGCGGTCCCGGCATCTTCAAGGGCGATCTGTACTTTTACAGCGTCGATTCTGACTTCCGGGATCAATGCCAGAAGATTTCTGGGAAGGTGCCGATCTATTTCCTTACCGGTGAGTATGACTTCGCCTGCACGCCGGAAATGACCCAGCGCACGGCCGAAAAAGTCAAGAATTCGGAATGCATCATCTTTGGCGGCGGCCACTTCCCGACCTCGGAAGACCCGGCAAAATTCAAGGAAGTGATCACGCCGGTGCTGAAGAAGATCCTTGGTGCGGATCCCGAACGGCGCGGCCAGGGCAGCAACGCCCTTTCCGGACGGAGCATTTCCGAAACTCGGTCGACCGCTCGCAGTGAGCGGACCAGTGAAGGCCGGAAGGTCATCGAGTTCTAGGTTGCGCTAGCAACGAAAGACAAATGTTGATGTCCCAGTCCAGGGGTTCCCAGAACACCTACCTGTTGGTCCCGATCCTGCTGATCGCGCTGCTCTTGAGTACCGCGGTCATCAGGGGGCCGAACCTTGTGTCCTTGTCGGGGTTCGGTAGCGCGATCATCGTGTCGGCGCCCCTGATCCTGGCGACATTCTCACTCATGGCCCTGGCTGTGGCGGGACGTGGGACAGTCGACCTTGCGGTCGGACCCTTGCTCGCCTTCATCAACGTCACGATCGTCAAGCTCAATGGCCTTGGCATCGTCACGGGTCCCTTTGGCGTCTTTCTGGTCGCCCTGGGGATTGGCGTTCTCTATCAGCTCTTCTTTGCCCTCATCATCATTTTCGTGCGCGTCCAGCCGATCATTGTAGCGCTCAGTGGCTTTCTGGCCCTGACCGGGATCAACCTCGTCATCCTCCCAAGACCTGGCGGCACCGCACCGGACTGGATGTCGTCCTGGGGCCTCGGCAACACGATCTTTTCACCGATCTTGCTGATCGTGCTGCTGGCTATCGCGGCCTGGCTGCTGTTCACCACGACGTCGTTTTACGCGAATTTGCGTTTGATGGGCTACGATGAGCGTGCGGCTTATACGAGCGGCGTCCGCATCAACGTGGTGCGTATTGGGGCTCACATCATCGCAGGTCTCTTCGTTGGCTTGGGCGCGATCTGCTATACCGCCCTGATTTCGTCAGGAGATCCGACACAGGGCACCACCATGACGCTGACGGCAGTGACCGCCCTGGTGCTGGGCGGGGTCAGCCTGTCCGGTGGACGCGGTGGCGTGGCTGGCGGGCTGCTGGGCGCGCTCAACCTCTTTCTTATCGGCTATGTTCTTGCCACGTTCAATTTCGGTTCCACGCAAGCCTTTGTGACGCAGCTTTTCTACGGGCTGATCCTCGTTCTGTCGCTCTTGCTGACCCTTCTGGTCCCCATCATCGGGCGATACCTCCACTTCATTTCACCCTTTGCGGCCTTCGCGGTCCTGGGCTGCGTGGTCGTCGGGATCATGCTGTACATCAGCACCCGCGATACCTATGGCGTGGCCGTCGCCGGCGAGGCCTTCAAGTCCAATCCGGACGTGATGACCCGCTATCTGCTGCTGCCCGTACAGTCGGGAAGCGGGCCGGCTCTGCCCGATCTCACGCCGCTGCAAAAGATCGTCTTCGGCTTCGCCGTCATCTTGGCCGTGCTGACGTTCACTGTCCGCGTCATCGTAGCTGAAGCGGTTTCCGTGCGCCTTGGCGCCTTCATCTATGTCTTCGTCTCGGCACTCATCCTGCTCCTCTTCCTGGTCGTCGGCCAGCAAAGCCACGCGGCCGGAATTCTGGCGACAGGACAATCGTTGGGGATCGGGCCATGAGTCAGACTTTCGGCGACGGCGGCCGCAATGGCGGTCTCTTCATCCCCCATTCGCGCGCCTTGGTGTGGCTTAACCTCGCCGTCACGTTCGTGGTGGCGGCGATCAGCTTCAGCCTGGGTTTTTGGCAGGGGCTCAGCGCCCAGATCGTCATCCTCTACACCATCGTTCTGGCCGCCGTGCTGTTCTGGCTGATCAACTACGTCGCCGTCATCTTCGAGTCCCGATCTTCGTCTCTTGAAACCGACACTGCAGCCCCGGCTGGCGCCGGTGGCGTCTGGGCCGGCAACCGAGTTCTGATCATCACCATGGCGGTGATGTTGATCGTGTATCTGCTGATCACGGCCACGGTCCCGTCCTTCAGATCCCTTGGCAACCTGATAGCCTTCCTGCTGCTGGAAGCGATCCTGGTCTTTGCGTTCAAGGTCGGTAACCGTTTCGCCCATGGCCGCAGCGCCTTTATTGGACTGATTGTGCTGCTGGCGCTGATTGTGATCAGTTCCTTTACGATCAACGGGTTCCTCTCCGCAGCCAACATCAAAGCAATTTTGCTGTTTGCAGCCTTCCTGGGCATTGCCTGCGTCGGGCAAACGCTGGTGGCGTTGCTCGGCGGCTTGGACCTCTCGATCCCGTTTGTTATCGGCGCGTCCAACATAGGGCTTTTGTTCCTGATCGGTCTTGGCGTACCGCCCTGGCTCGCGGTGGTGTTCGTGCTGATCATCGGCGGTGCCTTGGGTTTCTTGAACGGCGTTCTGTCCTACCGCCTGCAAGGTCAGGCATTGATCCTCACCCTCGGAATGGGATTTGCAATCGCTGGGCTTGTCCAGATTCTGACCAGCATTGGATCGTCCTTTGGCGGCAACGTCTTTGGGACCGTTCCGAAATGGCTGCAAAATCTCGCCGCCATGAACGGTCGTACCTTCGGCCTGGCTGTCCCGCCAACGATCCTGTTGTGGATTGTCATCGCGGTCATAGTCATCGTTGGCCTGCGTTATTCCGCCTTCGGCCGCTACATCTACGCCCTGGGCGGCAATCGCCGCTCGGCCAAGCTGATCGGCGTCTCCGAGTTCAAATACTGGACACTCGCCTACACCATCAGCGGCTTCTCCGCGGCGTTGACCGGGGCGCTCCTGCTCGGTTGGAGCGGGGGTGGCTTCATCGGGGTCGGCGACCAGTATCTTTTCACAACCCTGGCCGCAGTCGTGATCGGCGGGACGTCGCTCATGGGCGGATATGGCGGCTATGGCTACACCGTGATCGGGGTACTCGTCCTGCAAGTCCTGAGCGCCTTCCTGATTGGCATCGGGCTCAAATACGAATGGCAACAATTCATTTTCGGTCTTCTGATCCTGCCGATGGTCGCGCTCTACGGCCGCGCCCCTCACATCAGAGCCCAGGTCTAGGGAAAGCCCATGTTTGGAACACTCTTTCAGTCCAGCGCCGTGGTCAGCACCGCGCTCAGCGTTGCAACCCTTGCCATGTTTGCCACAGCTGCCCTGGCAATGCTGGGCCTGACATGGACGTCAGAGCGCTGGCGGGTTCCCCTGGCGCTGTCAGCCGTTGCGCTCCTGGCGTCGGGCCTTGAATACTATGCTGCCTCCAACATCTGGCTGGTGGGCCAGCAGCTCAGCGCCGCCTCACGCTACGTCGCGTGGTTCGTGGTCCAGCCGATGCAGGTCGCATCGGTGTTTTTCTTTACCTGCATTGCAGGGAAAGTGCCCGTGGGCGTGTTCTGGCGGACACTGGCCGCGGCAATCCTGATGGTGCTTGCTCGCTACCTCGGTGATGCACGGCTTTTCAACCCAACCCTTGGCGTGCTGCTGTCGATCGCGTTCTGGCTTTATATCCTGGGTGAATTGTATTTCGGCGCCATGGCAGATGCCGTTGGCAAGTCGACGCGGCCCATCCGGCTCGGTTATTTCTGGATCAGGCTGATCATGACCATCGGTTGGGTGATTTACCCGATCCTGCATTTCGTGGATGTCGTTATCGGCACGGGACACGTGGCACCGATCATTGTGCTCTACACCGTTGCTGACCTTATCAATCTCATCGCTGTCTCAATGATCGTCCTCGCCGTCGCCGGCGAGGAGCGTTTCTGAAGGCTGTCAATCTTTCGCGCCAACCTGCTCGGCGCCCGCGGTTAAGTGGAGGATCGTCCCATGAATGGCTCTGATGTGATCGCAGTCGTTATTCTCATAACGATCATCATCGCGATCGGTGTCTATCTGCTGCACTGGCTTTACAGACACTCGTCAAAAGACCAGTCCTTCGTCCGAACCGGCCTCGGCGGCGAGCGGGTGGTCATGGGCGGTGGTGCGCTGATCATCCCGATTGTCCACGACATCACGCGCGTCAACATGAACGCGATCCCGGTGGAGATCCGGAGGCTCGGCGAGCAATCCCTGATCACCAGGAACAAAATGCGCATCGACATCATCGCCGAGTTCTTCGTGCGGGTGGTGCCGACGGAAGCCGGGGTGTCGACTGCGGCCCGCACCCTCGGTGACCGCACCCAGAACCCTGCCGCGCTGAAGGAGATCGTTCAGGGCCGGTTCATCGATGCGATGTCGGCCATCGCCTCCACGATGACCATGGATGAAATCCACACCAATCGCGGCCGCTACATGAGTGAGGCGGCCGCCCTGGCGGCGACGACCCTGGGGTCGAATGGCCTCGAGCTTGAAAATGCCTCTCTGACGAGCCTCAACCAGACCGACATCTCCGTATTTGATCCCTCCAATGCGTTCGATGCCGAAGGCCTGACGCAGCTGACCGAGCAGATCGAAGAGCGCCGCCAGCTTCGCAACCGCATCGAAAACGAATCGCGGATCGGCATCAAGCTCAAGGATTTCGAGACCGAGCAGCGGTCTCTGGAGATCGAGCGTGACCTCGAATACGCCCGCATCGAACAGACGCAAGCGATCGAAATCCGTAAAGCCGCCCAACTGGCCGAGATTGAGGCCGAGAGATCTAGTTCCACAATCAGTATTCAGAACGCCAGGATCCGCAGCGAACAAGAAGGCGAGCGGATTCGTATCGCCAAGGACCGGCTCATCGATTCCGAACGGATCAACACTCAGTCGGAGGTGCGGTCATTGGAGATCAGGAAACAGCAAGAGACCGAATTGACGGAGATTATGTCGCGCCGTGAGCTCGAGATGCAGAGGATCCAGAACCGCCGGGAAGTTGAGGCGGAGCGGATCGACAACGAGCAGCATGTGAAGGAGTTTGAAATCCGTTCGCGTCAGGAGCTGTCGATCATCGAGACGACGTCATCGGCAGAGATCGACCAGGCCAAACTGGAGAACCAGCGGATAACCGAGTCGCACCGTATTGAAACCGATAAAACCATTGAATTGCTCGCCGTGGCGAAGTCGAAAGAGGTTCGCATCAGCAACGAACTTGCTGAGGCTGACCAGGAAAAGGCGCGCCTGAAGAAACGTTACGATGTCGATGTCGAACGATTGAGGGTCGACGAGGAAATCGTGCAGCTCGAGATCGAGAAAAACCAGAAGATCAAGCTCGCCGAAACCAAGGCGTTTCAGGAGATTCAGGACGCGTCGATCGCCGCCAACCGCCAGATCGACGAGTTGCGCATCGCTGCGCGGAAGTTTGTCGATAAGTTTGAGATCGAGCAGCAGAAGGAAGTCGAAATCATCGACAAGGAGCGCCTGATCGCGGTGATCAACAAGTCGATCGAGGAAGCCTACGCAAAGACCGAGGCTGCGGAAGCCCTGAAAAAACAGGTTGAACAGGAAGAGCAGGTCAACAGCGCACGCGAAGAAGAGGTGGCCGAACGCATCAAGCGGATCGAGCTCATTCAGTCCTCGTCCAGGGTCGAGCGTGACGCCCAACGCGTCGTTTCTTCGGCAAAGGCCGAGAAGGAAGCCACGGAACTCAGGGCGCTGGCGGAAATCGCCGACTCCAATGCGGCCGAGGTCCGCTATGCCAAGGACGCCGCCGGGAAGCGCATGCTCAACGAGTCCGAAAACACCCGTTCGGATGCCAGCAGACGCAGTGCCATCTACGAAAACCTCGTCAGCAATCTGCCGAGCATCATCCGCGAAACGGTCAAGCCGATGGAAAACATCGAATCGATCAAGATCCTCCAGGTCGACGGGCTGCCGGGTCTCAACAGCCCGTCCGAGATGGGTGGCGGGGGAGAGGGCGGCTCTGGCGGCGGCAACATGACAGACCGTGTGGTGAATTCCGCCATGAAGTATCGCACTCAGGTCGCCTTCGTAGACGGTCTCATGAAGGACCTGGGACTGCCGATCGAAAACCTCGGAAGCGCCGGCGGCATGTCGTTCCGGAACTTCCAGGGTCCGGATGCGCCGAAGGACAAGGACGACTGAGCGCGTACGAAACTAGCGAGAGCAACCGATGACCCCGCTCGGCAAAAACGAAGCGCTGGACCGCCACGCCTTGGTCATGGCCTGCTGGTTGGCAGCGGCCATGCCCGCCGCGATCCTGTTTGAGTATGGATTTGGCCGGGGCGGAACACCCTATATCCTTGCCGGGTTCGCGGCCATTCTGGCAGGCTTTGTCGCCCACGTGATCGTCAATGTGGTCTACGGGACGGGTTTCTCGCCCCGAGAACTGGGGCTCGGCCTGGTCATCTACGGACTCGCGCTTGTGTTGTTCGTTGTCCTCTCGCTGGTTAGCGCGTCGTTTGCCGCGCACAACTTCTTGCCGCTGAGCATCGGTTTTATCACAACGGGGGCCGTGGTCGTTTTCTACCTGATCACCCGGTACGGGGCACGGCAGGCCTTCGCAGCGTTCGACGTTATCCGGGACTTCCGCTCACGCTCGCCGGGAGACCATATATGACCCCGCTCTTGGTTTCCGTGCTCGGCATTGTCGCGGTCCTGGGCCTTTACCTTGCGACCATCAGCGGCCGTCACACCCAGCAACCCGGTGATTTCGTCGACGCGGGCCTGGCATTGCCGCCATGGGTGACCATCTTCGCCGGCGCCGGCATCACCTTGGCCAGCCTCAGCCTTCCCGATCACCTGCTTTTACTCGCCACCTTCGGCCTTCAATATAACCAGGTTGCAGTCGGTCTCATCTGTATCGCCCTTTGCGCTGCCATCACGCAGAAGCGGGTCTGGCTTGCCGCCCGGCTGACCTCGCTGCGCACGCTTGGTGACCTGCTGGGCGATTACTTCGGTAGCACGACCCTTCGCATCTATTTGCTGCTCGTGCTGTTCCTTTTCAGCATCCCCTTTGCAGCGATGTGCCTGTCTCAGGCGGGTGCCCTGGTGAGCGCCGCGACCGCCAACGACGTTCCGTCCGGTCTCGCAATCTGGTCGATCGCGTTCGTCCTGTTCCTCTGCAGCGTGATCGGAGGCTGGCGCGGGATTGCCTATCTTGTCGCCGCCCAGTCCCTGCTGGTCCTGGCCCTCATGGTATTTTTCGGCGGGTTCACGGGCATTACGCTCGACAAATTGGCATTCGCCGTCAACGGGATTGGTACAGCCAGCGGTGTGCTGCCGGACAAGATCCCGGGCGTGATCCAGTTTAGCGCCGGCATTGGCAAGGAGCTGCCGGCCGGGGGGCTCTGGACCACCTTCGCGGGACTGACGTTCGCCCTGTCTCTGGGCGGCATCGCCATCAGTCCCGGCTTCAGCTTTCTGGGCGTGACAAGTGCGCCGCGCCGCGGCCTTGCATTTGGCCAGGTCTGGATGATCGCGGGCCTCGCGGCTGGCACCCTGATACTGATCGGGCCGGTTCTGGCCGCGGAGATTGCGGCCAGTGGCTCGCTGACAGCCTTCACGACACGACTGGCAACGCTCGATCCGATGGTGGCGGTGGGCTTTACACTTCTTCTGGTCGCGTCGAGCCAGATCGCCGTCGCATTCTTTGCCGGATCAGGTGCATCGGTGTGCACCATCGAGCTGACGTCACGATACATTATCCCGGGCATGGACCAGCGTTCGACGCGGTTTGCCGCGCGCGTGACCCTGGCGCTCGTCTACGGAGCAGTCGCTGCCGTCGCGAGCTTTGCGCCCCTCAGCGCTACAATCTTCTCATCCCTCACGCTCAGCCTGTCCATGCAGCTGCTGCCTGCGGTGCTCGGGTTGTGCTGGATGCGTTGGATCAGCCGCAGCGGTGTTCTGGCCGGTTTGATTGTCGGAAGCCTTTGTGTGGTGTTCACCGAGAGCTTTGGGCTGGTGCTGTTCGAGCGGCTCTTCGTCGACCTGCCATGGGGTCGCTGGCCCTTGTCGGTCCATTCGGCGGGATGGGGACTTGCGACCAATTTTACGGCGTGCCTCCTTGTGTCCCTGTTTACTCGCAGCGGCGCCGAGCGGGATCGCAGGGATCGCCTCCATGACGCCTTTGAGGAGAGCCAGCCGGCGCGTAACGGGAGCCAGGCGGCCACAACGGCCAAATGGGCCCTGACACTTCTGTGGGCGTTTTTCGCGCTCGGCCCCGGTGCAATCCTCGGCAACACATTTTTCAGCGAGCCGATTTTTGCTGGCACGGTGGTGGCACCGGGAGTGCCTTCGCTGCTGATCTGGCAGGTCCTGTTCTGGTTTGTCGGCGTATTCATCGTGTGGTGGTTGGCCTATCAAGGACGCCTGTCCGTTATCGATGAACGTCCTAGCCACGGGATCGTCCTCGTGCCGGAGGTGAACCCATTGTTAGAGCCAGTTTCGACCCCGTGGATCGCACGGCTCCTCGACCGCGTGACCGGCCGGTAACCGGGGCAGGGCATGGAAGGCATCGACCTCAGGCGTCTGCGCTATTTCATCGCGGTTTGCGAGCACGGCGGCTTCTCCCGCGCGTCCCAATCCATAGGGGTCGCCCAGCCGTCCCTGACGCGACAAATCAAGCTGCTCGAAAAGGAAGTCGGTATCTCGTTGATTAACCGAAGTGGGCGCGGTGCCGAGCCTACGGCCGAAGGACGGTTCCTCCTTGGCCAGTCGCGCCTGCACATCGATGGGCTCGATCATGCGGTCCGTGAGGTGCGCCAGCGCTCGGATAAGCTCAAAGGCGAGATCTCACTTGGCATATGCCCGACCATTGTGCCGCTGTTTCTGGAAGACATACGCAATTTTGTTGAAGCCCAGTATCAGGGTGTGACGCTGAATGTTGTCGAAGCCTACAGCGGCGACCTTGCCAGTCTCATGCGCGGCGGCCGCCTCGACGCTGCGCTCACCTATCGGCCGAGTGCGCCGGATCAGCTCGACATCGTGGATCTGTTCGCAGAGCGCCTCGTGCTGGTAACCTCTTATACCCGCGCTCAGGTCGACGCGCCGCGCCAGCTGAGTGACATCAGCCGGTTAAAGTTGATATTGCCGAGCGAAATCCATGAACTGCGGCGGATCATCGATCGGGTCTATCGCGAGCGTGGCATCGCGCTGCAGCCGGAACTCGAACTCGACTCGCTCAACGCCGTAAAAGCTGTCATTGCGGACAAAACCACCCAGTACGCAACCATTCTGCCGCACTCGAGCGTCACGCGTGAACTGGCCGGGCACGTGCTGAGCGCTTATGCGATCGCCGACAGCGCCATGGTCCGCACTATAGCCGTGGTGCGGCCCCAGGGAGGCAGCCCCCGGAAAGTGGTGCTCACCGCCTTGATTGACGAAGTCCGCCGGCAGGCGGGACGGATCAAAAGATCCATGGGCAGCGCCGACGTGGTCTTGTTGGGACAGGGATAGACGGACCGCCGGTTTTTGTCGTTCCCTCAATAACGAAATGTTATACGCTAGCCCTCCGTAGAGCGTAGGGAGGCGTTTTGGATCTTCGGCAGCTAAGATATTTTTCCAAGGTCGTCGAGAGCGGCTCGTTCTCGAAAGCCGCGACGCAGCTTCATGTAGCACAACCCGCGTTGAGCCAGCATGTCAGGCACATGGAAGAGGAGCTTGGCCTTGCTCTCCTGCATCGCGGGCCGCACGGCGTCAGTGCGACCGAAGCGGGCACGCGGCTGATGGTGCATGCCAAGCGCATCCTTGCCGAGTTTGCCGAAATTAACGACAGTGTCCGGGGCGCCGCCATAGCCCCTCGCGGCGAAGTGCGTTTCGGCCTACCGGGTACAGTGAGCGAGCTTCTTGCGGCGCCGCTGATCGAGGCCGCCCGCGAGCGGTTCCCCGAGGTGCGCATCCGCATCGTTGAGGCGATGAGCGGCTACATTCTGGAATGGTTGAAGCGCGGGGAGGTTGACCTCGCGATGATTTATGCAACTTCGGATCCCCGGGGGCTCGCGGTACATCACGGCTTGTCCGAGGAAATCTGTCTCTTTGCCGGCCCGTCGATGCAGGGCCAGGCCGACTTGCAGGGCTCTTCTGTGGAGCTTCGTGACGTCGCCGGACTGCCCCTCGTTGTGCCGGGCCCGGGCCACGGCCTGCGAGAACTGATCGAAGCCGTGGCAACGTCAGTCCAGGTCGCCATCAACCCGGCGATCGAAATCGACTCCTACACCCAAATCAAGAGATTGGTGACACGTGGCATCGGTTACGGGATCCTGCCGCGGATGGCGATCAACGCTGAGGCGCAGGCCGGCTTGTTTCGGGCGTGGAGTTTCCAAAACCCGCCAATTACACGTAAAGTGTACCTGGCTTACTCGACCGAACGGGCGTTGCAGACAGCGCCCCGCGCCGTCGGGCAGCTATCGTGGGAGATCCTTCGCCAGCTGGTCAAGGACCAGGTCTGGAGCGCAGAGCTACCCAACGAAAACCAGCGACCCAACCTCTTCGGCTAGGGTGCTGCAGGCGGGCGGCCGACTGTACCGTTTCGCTATACCTCCCATTACAAAACGCTATTTGACGGAAGGACCCCTTCCGGTGCGATGGTATCGGAAAAGCAGCATAAGGAGCGAGCCATGCCAGGCGCGCTGGAGGGAACGACCGTCATCTCGCTGGAGCAAGCCGTGGCCGCGCCTTTGGCGACGTCCCGTCTGGCCGACGCGGGCGCGCGGGTCATCAAGCTCGAGCGCCCCGAGGGCGACTTCGCGCGCGGCTATGACGATTATGTTCACGGCCTCTCCAGCTATTTCATCTGGAACAACCGCGGCAAGCAATCCTGCACCGTCGATCTGAAGCAGCCGGATGATCTTGCGCTGGTCGAATCCATGCTCGCCACCGCCGACGTGTTCGTCCAGAACCTCGCACCTGGCGCAACCGACAGGTTGGGCATCGGCAGCGCCGACCTCAGGCGGCGGTTCCCCAGGCTAATCGTGTGTGACATCGGTGGCTACGCACCCGGAACACCCGACCACGAGCGGAAAGCCTACGATCTGCTGATCCAGGCGGAAGCGGGCTTGGCGGGGGTCACTGGGTCCGCAACTTCTGGCCCGACCCGGGTCGGCATATCGATCTCCGATATCGCTACGGGACAGGGGGCCTACGCCGCTATCCTCGAAGCCCTGATCATGCGCAGCCGAACTGGGGACGGGGCTCACCTGCAGCTTTCCCTTTTCGACACCCTCGCCGAATACATGAACGTGCCATATCTGGCGCGCCACTACGGTGGCAAGGAGCCGCGGCGGCTTGGGCTCGCCCACCCCTCGATCGCGCCCTACGGGCTGTTTCAGGTGAGTGACGGGGAAATCCTGATCGCCGTCCAGAACGAACGCGAATGGGTCGTCTTCTGCGACAGTGTCCTGCGCCGGCCGTCGGTTGCAACGGACCCGAGATTCGAGCGCAACGTGCTTCGCATCAAAAACCGCGAGCCGCTTGACGCATGCGTGCAGGCGATCTTGGCGACCTACACCATGTCTGCATTATGCGAATTGCTTGACAACGTCAGAATTGCCTATGGCCGTGTGTCGACCATGGCGGAACTGGCGGTGCATCGCAGTGCCACCAAAGTATCGGTTGAGACCGCAGTTGGTCCGGTTGAGCTGTTTGCGCCGCCGGTCACTGTCAATGGCATGCGTCCCGTGCTTGGCAGTGTGCCTTCGCTCGGGGAACACGATGGGGCTTTGCGGCAAGAGTTCGGTCCTCCAGATATGGTAGGTCCCAAACGGATAGGAAATGCAGCACTATGAGCTTGACCCGCGACCTGACACGGTTGATCCGTGAAAAGCCAGTGACCGACCGCGACCTCGAATGGGCATCGCTATTCGTCCTGGATACGCTCGGCTGCGCCCTCGGCGCATTGCCAACCGAGCCCGCCCGCATGCTGAAGGTGGTCGCCCCGCCGGCGCAAACCGATACCGCCCGCAAGGCGTTCTACCTGGGCGGCCTAGCACATATCTTGGAGATGGATGACCTCCACCGGGACTCGGTGACCCATCCCGGCAGTGTCGTCATTCCTGCGGCCTGGGCGGTAGCCCACGACCACGATCTTGGCGGTAAAGCGTTTCTTCGCGCGGTTCTCGCAGGATACGAGGCCTGCTGCCGGGTCGGCACCTCCGTCGGCAAGAAGCATTACCGGGTCTGGCACAACACCTCGACCTGCGGGCCGTTCGGTGCGGCGTTTGCCGTGGCGGAGCTCCTCGGCCTCGACGACACCAGGACCGTATGGGCGCTTGGGAATGCGGGTACCCAGTCATCGGGTCTTTGGGAGTTCCTTGCCGAAGGCGCCATGAGCAAGCATCTCCACACCGCCAGGGCTGCGGAATCAGGCGTCATCGCTTCGTTCCTGGCCAAGGAAGGATTCACGGGCGCGCAGAACATCCTGGAAGGCGAGAAGGGCTTCTACGCCGGTCTGTGTCCGGACCCGATTCCGGAGGCCGTCACGGCAGGGCCTGAGCGGGCCTGGCAACTGATCAAGACCTCGATCAAGCCATGGCCGTGCTGCAGACACACCCATCCGGCGATCGACGGCGCGATCGCCTTGCACAACGAGATCGCCGGGGAAGCCATCGCAAGGGTTCATGTCGGGGCTTACCGGGCGGCCCTTGACGTGTGCGACCGGCCCATTCCGGAAGATCCGTACAGTGCCAAATTCTCGCTGCAGCACACGGTGGCGATAGCGCTCGCGGACGGCCGCGTCGATCAGGCCAGCTTCGATGCTGATGCACGGCAACGAATGGTCGGCGAACGCAAGAAGGTCAGGGTCGAGCTGGCGCCGTCGATCGATGCCGCCTATCCGGAATCGTGGGGTGCCGAGGTGATCGTCGAGACGGCTTCCGGCAGACGCTTTTTCGCCGCCCGACACGACGCCAAGGGCGATCCCGATAACCCGG
Source organism: Mesorhizobium cantuariense (assembly GCF_042647205.1). NCBI lineage: Bacteria > Pseudomonadati > Pseudomonadota > Alphaproteobacteria > Hyphomicrobiales > Phyllobacteriaceae > Mesorhizobium > Mesorhizobium cantuariense. Next base: position 788,604 of record NZ_JBHRVD010000001.1, read on the forward strand.
TGACGGCAGCCGAGCTGTCTCAGAAGGCGCGCACGCAGCTCGTCGCCGGCGGCACTTCGCAAGCCCGTGCCGACGACCTGATCGGCGCTATCCTGGGCCTTACCGACAACCGTCCGGTGCGCTCGCTGGGTCTGTTTGAAACCGCTGGGGACGCGCCTCCCCAGGTTCATGCCGCGCGGAGCGCCTGATGTTCAAGGACTTTGACAACGAGGACATCCGCGACGCCGTGCGCCGGCTCTGCGAGCGGTTTCCGGGCGAATACTGGCGCAAGCTCGATGCCGGCCGCGCCTACCCCGTGGATTTCGTCAACGCGTTGACCGAGGCCGGCTACCTTGCGACGCTGATCCCCGAGGAATATGGCGGGTCGGGCTTGACGCTTTCGGCAGCGGCCGCCGTGCTCGAGGAGATTCAACGGGCGGGATGCAATGGTGCGGCTTGCCATGCGCAGATGTATGTCATGGGCACGGTGCTTCGCCACGGCAATGAATCGCAGAAGCAGTGCTATCTTCCGCAAATCGCCTCCGGAGAATTGAGGCTGCAGGCGTTCGGTGTAACCGAGCCGACCAGCGGCACCGACACCACTTCAATCCGTACCTTCGCACGGAAGAACGGCGATCACTACGTGGTCAACGGTCAGAAAATCTGGACCAGCCGGGCCGAGTACTCGGATCTCATGCTGCTGCTCGCCCGGACCACCCCGAAGGATCAGGTCGCAAAGCGCACTGACGGCCTATCTGTGTTCATTCTTGATATGCAGGAAGCACTCAAGCAGGGTCTCTCAATCCGGCCGATCCGGACGATGATGAACCATTCCACGACGGAGGTCTTTTTCGATAATGTGAAGATCCCTGCCGAAAACCTGATCGGTGAGGAAGGCAAGGGTTTCCGGTATATCCTCTCCGGGATGAATGCCGAGCGGATCCTGATCGCCGCCGAATGTGTCGGCGACGCCAAGTGGCTGATCAACAAGGCTTCCACTTACGCATGCGACCGCAACGTCTTCGGCCGGGCCATCGGCGCCAACCAAGGCGTCCAGTTTCCCATCGCTAAGGCTTACGCGAACATGCGTGCAGCCGAACTCATGGTCCGCGAAGCCACGCGGCTCTATGAGGCCGGTCAGGACTGCGGCGCTGAAGCGAACATGGCCAAGATGCTGGCTGCTGATGCTTCCAATGAAGCCGCGAACGCCTGTATCCAGACGCATGGCGGTTTCGGATTCGCTGAAGAATATGACGTCGAACGCAAGTTTCGCGAGACCAGGCTTTACCAGGTTGCGCCGATCTCGACGAACCTCATCCTGTCCTACCTCTCCGAGCATGTGCTCGGGATGCCACGTTCGTACTGACGGTAAAGGCCAGTGGACGCGACCGAACAGAAGCTATCGGCAGAATGGATTGGCCGTCAGAGCGAAAGCATCGATGTCGTTTCGGAGCGCCTCGTGATGAGCTTCCGCGCCATTTTCGAACCGCATCTAGCGCCGCTGCCCGCAGATGCCGCCTCGTTGGGCATCCATTGGTGCCTGTCGCCGGCAATCGCCGGCATGGACCAGTTGGGTGCTGACGGACACCCCGCCAAGAACCTGTCGTTGCCGCCTGTGCCGCTGCCGCGCCGCATGTGGGCTGGTGGTGAACTTCAGCTGCATGATCACCTTAGGGTCGGTGACAAAGTCCGCAAGGCGTCCACCATCCTGGACATAGTGCGCAAGCAAGGCCGATCCGGTGAACTCTGGTTCGTCGCGGTCGGCCACGCTTATCATTCCGATCGTGGTCTCGCACTGAGTGAACGGCAGGACATCGTTTATCGGGAAGCTGCGATCTCGGGAAATGGCGTGTCTCGAAACACCTCACCGGCCGAGCCCACGGCAATCCGGCCAGCAGCGCAAGTGTGGTCTGTCGTTCCTTCGTCCACGTTGCTCTTCCGCTACTCTGCGATCACCTTTAACGGTCACCGTATCCACTACGATCTGCCTTACGCGACCGAGGCTGAAGGCTATGAGGGGTTGGTTGTCCATGGCCCCCTCCAGGCAACGCTTCTCCTCAACCTCGCGGCGTCCCAAGGCGCCGGTATACCCCTGACGTTTCGCTACCGCGGGATAGCTCCGGCGATTGTAGACCGTGAACTGACCGTCAGGGTCGGCATCGATGGTCAGCGACTCTGGACGCAAGGCGGGAGCGGCGCCGTGCACATGGAAGCCGATATCGACCGGGGTGTGGCCTGATGTCTGCGCAGGGTGACTTGCATTTTACGCCTGTCGCGCCTTTGTTCGTTCCGGCCGACCGGCCAGAGCGTTTTGAAAAGGCCGACCGGTCCGGAGCCGACGCGATTATTATCGATCTTGAGGACGCCGTTGCGCCCGCCGCCAAGGATGGCGCCCGGTCCAACCTTCACCATGCCCTGACATTGCGGAACCCCACCTACGTTCGGATCAACAGCCAAGACAGCAGCTGGTACACGACTGACCTTGCTGCAGTCGGGGCGCTCGGGCTTCGGCGCATCTGCCTGCCAAAAGCGGAGTCCGCGGCGATCCTCGACGCGATGGTTCGGATTTTGGGTGACGACATCGAGATCATGGCGCTGATCGAGACGGCGCGAGGGCTGCAGGCGGCGGGGGCGCTGGCCGCTCATTCGCATGTCGCGAGACTGGCCTTCGGACCCGCAGATTTTGCGCTGGACTTGGGTGTGCCCGCCTCCAATGACCTCAAAGCGCATGCCATGATGCGGCTGGCGGTGGCGAGCAGGGCCGCCGGCATGCCCCTGCCGTTGGATGGCCCATCCTTCGAGGTCACGGACACCGCCAGACTGGCCACCGAATGCCAGCAGGCCTTAGATCATGGGGCCGGCGGGAAGCTTTGCATACACCCTGCCCAGACTTCCCATGTCATCTCGGCTTTCCAGCCGAGTGAACAGCAACTGCGCTGGGCGCAGCGCGTCGTCGACGCGGCCCGGGACGGCGCAGCGCGCCTTGTCGACGGCAAGATGATCGACGCTCCCATTATCGCCCAGGCCCGGGCACTTCTCGCGCGGGGCCGTTCGCAACTCAGTGAAGGTGTCTAACCATGGCCGTATCAGCGACACTCCTCAACAAGATCAAGGACAAGGATCTGATCCGGGAAGCGGGATTGATCGGCAAGGAGTGGCTCGGCCAATCCCGGTCCGGACAAACCTTCGAGGTCACCAACCCTTCGACCAGCGAAGTGCTGGCCAGGCTGCCCGATTTTACCCGAGCCGACATCGCCAATGCGATCGATGTGGCCTATGTCGTCCAGAAGGAGTGGGCTGCCCGTACCGGCAAGGAGCGCGCTGCAGTCATTCGGCGCTGGTATGATCTGACGATCGCCAATCTTGATGACCTGGCGACGATCCTGACCGCTGAAATGGGGAAGCCGTTCGCCGAGTCCAAGGGCGAGATCCTCTATGGCGCGTCCTACATCGAGTGGTTCGGCGAAGAGGCCAAGCGCGTCTATGGCGACACTATCCCCGGTCATGCCCGTGACAAGCGGATCGTCGTGATCAAGCAACCTGTCGGGGTCGTCGGCGCTGTTACGCCCTGGAATTTTCCCTCGGCGATGGTGGCGCGCAAGATCGCTCCGGCGCTGGCGGTGGGCTGCTCGATCGTCTTCAAACCGGCAGCCCTGACGCCACTCTCCGCCTTGGCCCTCGCCGTACTTGCGGAAAGGGCAGGGGTGCCGTCCGGGCTATTGAGCGTTGTCCCGATCACGAAGAGCTCGGACTTCGGCGATGAGGTTTGCGAAAACGAGAAGGTTCGCAAACTCACGTTCACCGGGTCGACCGAGGTCGGCCGCACCCTGATGGCGCAAGCCTCGGCGCAAGTCATGAAGCTCAGCATGGAACTGGGCGGCAACGCACCGTTCATCGTCTTCGACGACGCCGATGTCGATGCGGCCGTCGAAGGAGCCCTCGTCTCCAAGTTCCGCAATGCTGGCCAGACCTGTGTCTGCGCCAATCGCCTTTACGTGCAGAGCGGTATCTACGAAGAGTTCGCCGACAAGCTCGCGCATCGCGTCAAAGCCTTCAAAGTTGGTGACGGCTTTGCGGAAGGCACCGAGATCGGCCCGCTGGTCGATGACCGCGCCGTGGCCAAGGTCAGGCGTCACATTGAGAATGCAGTCTCTCAGGGCGCCAGCATTGTGGCGGGTGGGCCAGACCACCCTCTTGGCGGCAATTTCATCTGGCCGACTGTCCTGACCGGGGTAACCTCCAAGATGGCGGTCGCCCGCGAAGAAACTTTCGGGCCGTTGGCGCCCTTGTTCCGCTTCGATGCGGTCAATGACGTCATTGAGATGGCAAATGACACCGAATTCGGGCTTGCGGCCTATTTCTACGCCCAGGACATGAGCCGTGTGTGGGCCGTCGCGGAGGCCTTGGAGTATGGCATGGTTGGCATCAACACCGGGCTCATTTCGACTGAGGTCGCGCCGTTCGGGGGTATCAAGCAGTCAGGATTTGGCCGGGAAGGTTCGAAATACGGCGTCGATGATTACCTGGACCTGAAATATTTGTGTTTTGGGGGGCTCACGAGCTAAGGCGCAACGCAAGCCTTCTCCACTCGCGGGCGAGCGTTCGGCCGTCGGAAACCGCTTACAGTTAACTGACAAAAATAGACCGGAACGGCGGGATGCATACCACCTTGAGCGCGTCGAAGAGGATGGGACTACCGCGGCGATTGCGGTTTTCTATTCGACGCGCGAAGCGGTAACCATTATCCCCGAGCCTGGACGAGAACTACCGCTTGTGCTCGTGACAAGCAGATATGCGGCATTGGATAGCAAAAGCCCCCAATCTCCCTTGGGCGGCTCTGCCCTTTTTGCGGTATACAAATCGCGATGTCGGGCGCGCCAGCGCCGCGCCTTATCTTCCAAACAGCTCTGAATGTGAGCCAAGCCTGACAAATTCGACGAAGTCGTCATCGGCAGTATAGACAAGGAGAAAGTCACCACCGATATGTGCTTCCCTCGCCACTTTCCACTCTCTACCTGAGAGCTCGTGGTCGGCCCACTCAGCGCCGAGTGGCCTTTTCAGAATGATCAGCGTCATCAATTCGATTGCGCGACTCATATCCATTTTCCCGGCCTTATTGTATCGGTTCCAGTCCTTTCGAAATTGTCTGGTGTATTCCGATGCTCTTGGAAGGGAGGTGCGTCTGACGTCGCTCGGTTTCTTCAAGCTGCTTGCTCGCTGAATTTACTTCTTGCCGTTCAGCTCGGCGAAAAGCTCATCCGGTGTCATAAAGCGAGCCTTACGGGCCTTCCTGATCTCACGAGCCTCCGTCAGGGCGGCGCGGGTTGTTTCGTTGGGAACCTTGAGCTCGAGAGGAAAGCTTTGGCTCGCCACAACTCGATGAAGAAACACCCGAACGGCATCCGAAAGCGAAAGACCGAACGACCCAAGAACCAAGGAAGCCTCTTCACGAATGTCATCTTCGACCCGAACATGAATCATTTTAGTGGCAGCCACATCAAGACTCCTTATAACGAACAACTCGCCGGTGGCCCACTCACATCGAATGGCGATATGACCCCCTATATGTGTCTCAATTGCGATACAGTCAAGGGCTATTGAAGTTCGTGGCGACTCCTGCGCCTACCGGAGTGAAAGGCGGCAATCCAGGCTGCGACTGCCCAAAGATGTCTGCGGCCGTCGACGGCACCTGCGTGCGGACGCGGCACCTTCAGGAGATCGAGCATGAATGACATATGGTTGGCGATGTAGCCAGCACTCGGGTTGGTTAGCTCCAGCCTTTGATCGCAAACCATGAAGCGCGATCGGCCTCAAAAGTCCCGTGCGACCTCCATCAGGATTTCGGCCGCTGTTTGGTGGCGTTTGCTGCCGATGTTATGGAATGGATCTGCCAGCTTACCGGGGCGCAGACGTCCGACGTTGTTAACCCAGTGACGCCAGACGACACGGATCATGCCGTCTCAAGCACGTCGGTCCATCTCGGCAAACTGCGTCCCGCTCGATCGAGGAAGAGGACGTCGGCGACGGCACCGTGCCAACGTGGAGCGGCTTCACGTCCTCTCTGCAACGGCAGTTCGTGGGTGGCGAGCACGGGACCATTTATGTACGCACTCCACTAAAGTATCGTCGGCGCTTGCGTGCCCTCGTTGCGCGGCCGCCACGTCTGCCGGTGCTGAATGCGGGAGGCTACAGCCTTCAAGCTGTTTGAATATTCCAGATCGTCTAATTTCAGCTCACAGGAGTAGACCACCGTCTGGCGCATCGCAACGATCACGTGGTCCTCGCAGTCGTGCTCGGCCTCGGCCGCCCGCATCCTGAGTTGTTGCCCGCTCCGCCGCAGAATTGGTCGCAAATACGCCCGGGGTATTCTTCAAGCTCTCGCTTCATCGCCTCCGGCATCGGCACGAGCGGCGGCGTGGCGTTGCCCTGCACGATGCCGCGGCGTCTCGAAGTTCGAGTCGGCGCCAGCGCGTTCGCCGGCGATGTTACTCGAACGTTATCCACGGCACGCCTTGAACCAAGCGCCCACCGTGTGAACAGGAATCTCCCATCCGCGCAATCCTCTTGCCGTTGATCCGCGCGATTGAAGAGCCTTCTTTAATGCTGTCGGAGGTTGTCGGCGCGCCGGAACATAGGCATCTGTCGCTCACGGTGGCGATTGGAACGCCCTCCACGCAGACAAAATTCTGACCGGTCAAGATCACGGGGCCGCCGATATGCGGCCGTGGTCCAGGCTCGACCAGGGGGCAGATATGCATGTGGCCTTTGAGGCTAACAAGTTGTCCAACCATGTCCATCTTCTCAGTCCCGTCCCATTATGCTCCCAGAAAGTTGATCGAGATCCACAGGAGCCATCCGGCGATTTCAAGATGAGCTGATGGCACGACGACCGTTCTCGACTTCGACGGAGCCCGGACGCCGCGGCTAGGGCCATTCGACCAGACATTTCCGAGCTGTTCAGGACGCGAATGACCGACGCGAGAACACCACGAGACATTTGCCAACAGCGGTGACATGATCAAGCTTTCGTGCTCCATCAGTTCGTACCGGCAACGCGGCCGGAGGCCGCCCGATTGCAAGACTTGAATTACCCTGGGCGGAAAAACCCCAAGTGAATGGGTTTAGTTCCTAGGACACAGGGCTGCCAGGGCGGCAGCCCGAGCCCACGGATGGACAAGACCTTCAGCAATAGCAGCGAGACGCTGCTGTAGCGCGGGCGGAAACGCTCCCACGCTTGCTCCAAGGACCCGCGCGGCCGCGACACGGTTGTCCGGGTCGTTAAGACTCTCGGCGAAGGTGACCAGGCGCTCCTGTAGCTCGGGCGGAAGCAATCCCGCGCTCTCTCCGAGGCTTAGCAGCGCAGTGACACGATCGTGTGGGTCGTTAAGATTCTCGGCGAGCACGACGAGGCGCTCCTGTAGCTCGGGCGTAAAACGTCCAAAGCCCTTTCTCAAGATCCACATGGCCTGGTTGAGATCTCCGGGTTGGGCGAGCCCCTCGGCGAGCACGACGATGCGCTCTTGTAACGCCGGCGCAAACCGGCCTACGCCCCATCTGAAGCCCCATAGGGCTAAGACGCGTTGATGAGGCTGGGCGAGCCCCTCGACGAGCACGACGAGGCGCTCCTGTAGCTCGGGCACAAGCTTTCCCACGGCTGACTCCAGGGCTGCGAGGGCCGAGAAGTGATCTTCGAGGTCAGGGCTCACGACGAGGTCGACGAGGCGCTGCTGGAGCGTGGGCGCAAGTCCTTCGACGCCCACTGCGAGGCCCCGCAGAGCTGTGACGCGATGCTCGTACTGGGCGAGCCCCTCGGCGAGCACGACGAGGCGCTGCTGTAGTGCGGGCGCAAGCTCTCCTAGGTTCCGTCCGATGCCCTCCAGGGCTTGAGCGCGATGCTCGGGATCGACAAACGCCTCGGCGAGCCTGACGAGGCGCTGCTGTAGTTCCGGCGCAAACTCTCCTGCGGCCAGTCCGATGCGCTGCAGGGCTTGAGCGCGATGCACGGGATCGACAAGCCCTGCTGCGAGGTCGACCACACGCTGCTGGAGCGCGGGTACAAACTCTCCCACGCTTATCCCGAGGGCTCGAAGCACCGAGACGCGGTCTTCCGGGTTGAGCTCCTCGACGCGATCGACGACACGCTGCTGGAGCGCCGGCACAAGCCCTCCCACACCCATTGCGAGACAAACGAGGGCAGCGACGCGATACTGGGGATCGTCAACCCCCTCGGCGAGTTCGACGAGACGCTGCTGGAGCATGGGCGTAAACTCACCCACGGCCAGCCCGAGGTCCTCCAAGGCCAAGAAGCGATATTCGGGGTCAAGCGCCTCGGCGCGATCAATGAGACGCTGCTGGAGCGCGGGCGCGAGCCCTCCCACCCCCCGTCTGAGCGCTTCCAGGGCTTGGAAGCAGTGCTCTTCGTCGTCAAGTCCTTCGGCGACCTCGACGAGGCGCTGCTGAAGCGTGGGCGCGAGCCCTCCCAGCCCCCCGCCGAGGGCTCGCAGGGCAAAGACGCGGTGCTCGGGGTCGTTATGTCCTTCGGCGATGGCAACGAGCTGCTCCTGCTGCACGCTGGTCAGGCAATTGAAATTGGATGCGAGAGATTCCAACACGCCGGGAACAACTAGTGCGACAAAGGGATTCGCGACTCCTGGCTGCGGGACCATTAACCTGTTCCAGACGGCCTGAACCCGGATTGCCATCTGGCGCCTTTCTTCCAACGCCGCGGACATTTGGACAGCAGCACGCAGCTCGCCGTCTGTCTGCGACACCGCCAGCAGATCGATCGGGCTGAGCCTTTCCGCAATCGCGCCGAGTAACTCCGGGAGCAGCCCCGTTATTCCTGTTACCTGTTGGAGCCAGTGGTCCAGTTGTGGCATCATTTCGCTTGGTGTCCTCACTCACAACTTCGAGCCTTTGGTCCGGAGCACTTGGCATCAGCGCGACTTGATCTCGCGGGCCAGTTCGTCCTGAGCTGGGCCCAAACGCCAGCTCCACATGGCCGTCGCCGGTCGGGCGCGCCTCGTTGAGCGTTGGCTACGCGGCTTTCAACTCCTTGCCCATCGCCTCACCAGCCGCTCCTGCCGGGCCGACTACTGTCCCTGTCTCCTGGCCGGCAAAACGGCATTTCTTTGTTTAGCTGCGATGTGCTGAAGCGTCCCATATAAAACGGATATGCCATCATGCGCGTTCGAGAGCATTCAGCAACGCCGGATCCAGCGGGCGATGCAAGCCCTTCGGCGCGGCGGTAGTGGGGTCAGTTTGAAACTCCGTCCCAACCACAATAGGCGCTTTCGCCTATACGCCGTCTGGAAATAGGCGGAAACGAAGGCCATCTTCAAGCTATGACCGATAAGCATCCAAAGCGCCCGCGCGACGCAAACCAATTGGCGAGGTCGATAGTTGACATCGCGACTGGCGAGGCGCCGGCTGAAGAAGATCTCAAGAACAAGGCCGCTGTGGAGCTAGGGCGGCGCGGTGGCAAGATTGGCGGCCGCGTGCGGGCTGACCGCATGTCGCGCAGAACAAAGGGCCGAAGCAGCGACGCGATTAGCTGCATCCGCCCGCTGGAGAAGGCGCGGCGACTAGGCGGCTTCTGCTGCCTCGATTTCCGCAAGTCCATAGTGAAGTCGAAATCCATCTGGATAGGCTCTTCGTCCGACCTCGCCTCGTTGTAGCTATCGACATCGACCTTTAGCTGCCGAACGTCACCAACGATCCCGCGGCCGCGCTGCTGGAAAGACATCTGCATATGGTGCCGTGGGGCGGTTCGAATATCGTCCCAAAGAACCATCTGCTGGCCGCCTTGTCGGGCGAATTGAGAAACAGCCCCCCGCGTTGCCTCACCAGGATTGTTCCCTACGACTGGGACGCTCAGTGTAAGCGGTGCACCAAGGCACCTTGCAATAGGCCGATGAACATGGAGTTTTCGCGCCATGACATTGGAACATGCAGAGGGCGATTTGGTCGCCGAGTTAAGCGGTGCGGCGGCGGCCGAAGATTGTGCAACGACGCCCGGGCGCGCGCGGCAACGAAGGCTGTGGAGCTGCACTGAGAAGCGCGCGTTGGTCGACCTGGCGAGCGCGGCGGGGTCGTCGGTGACCGAGGTCGCGCAAGCGTTCGGCGTAGCCCCATCACAGCTCTATGCCTGGCGCAAGCAGATGGCCGGCGGCGAGCCTGATGCCGATCAGGCGATGGCGACCTTCGCGCGCATCGACGTGAGCGATCTGCCCGAGGTTGAACGCCCCGTCGCCGATTGCCCGGACCCGGCCGGCAGGATCGTCGTGGCCTTTGCGAACGGGGCGCGATTGCGGATCGACGGGACCGTCGATCCGACAGCGCTGCGCATCGTCCTGGCGGAGTTGACCAGGTGATCACGGTGGTGCCGACCGACCGGATTTACCTGTGCTGCGGCGCGACCGATATGCGCCGCGGGATCAACAGCCTGGCGCGGATGGTGCAGCAGGTGCTTGCGCTCGACCCGCACACTGGCGCGATCTTCTGCTTCCGTGGACGCAAGGGTCATATCATCAAGATTCTGGCGCATGACGACCAGGGGTTCTGCCTTTTTACAAAACGGCTAACCGATGGTTGTTTCGCCTGGCCAACCACGAAGGATCAGGTCACCGTGTCGCTCACCAAGGCGCAGCTTTCGCTGCTTTTGGACGGGATCGATTGGCGCCGGCCAAGCAAGATTTATCGACCGCGTCTGGCTGGCTGATTTTGCTCGTTTCTTATTGATTTTGTGTCGATTCTGCTTCCGTAAAGAAGCTCTTTCGGGTATGTAATTTGGGTGTCGGAACAGACCCCCTCAATCGCTGATTTCATCGCCCGGATCGCCCTTCTGGAGGCGGCCGTTTCTGCCCGTGACATCACCATCGCCGAACGTGATGAGCAACTGCGAAGGGAGCGCGCCGAGGCCGCACTTCGCATCCAGCGCCTGCAGCTGCGGATCGATCGCTTCAACCGCAAGGCCTTCGGCCGCTCGTCCGAGAAGCTGGGCCAGATGCTGCTCGAACTCGAAGATCTCGAGACCGATTTCGCCGCCGGCGTGCCCGATATCGAGCTGCCCATCGTCGCCGACACCGACAAGGTCCGGGTGTTGCCGGTGCGCAAGCTCAACCCGAACCTGCCGCGCAAGCGCATCGTTCGCGAACCCTCTTGCGCATGCTGTCCGGGCTGCGGCGGCGATCTGCGCGCCATGGGCGAAGATAGCGAGGAGATGCTCGATCTGGTCGCCCAGGCCTGGCAGGTGATGGAGACCATTCGACCCAAGTACAGCTGCCGGACCTGCGATAAAATCATCCAGGCGCCGGCACCAGCCAAGGCCATTGCACGCGGCAAGCTCAGCTATGCCGCGCTCGCCCATATCATGATGGCGAAGTGGGGTTATCATCTACCCTTCTACCGTCAGGCACAGATGATGGCCGCCAAGGGCGTCGATATCGAGCGATCCACCCTTGCGCGCAGCGCCGGCTACGCCGCCGCCTTGCTCGATCCGATCTACAATCGCATCCGCGAGATCGGCCGTACCCGCACCAAGATTCACACCGACGACACGCGGCTTCCGATCCTGGCGCCCGGCACCGGCAAGACGCACAAGGGCGCGCTCTGGGTTTACGTCGCCGACGACCGCAACTCGGGTTCGCAGGAGCCGCCGATCGCCTGGTATCGCGCCACCATGGGACGCGCTGGCGAGAGCGTCATGACCGAGCTCGCCGGATTTGCCGGCACGCTCCAGGCCGACGGTTTCAGCGGCTATAACCAGATCTACAAGGGCGGCGCCATTCGAGAAGCTGCCTGCCTGGCCCATCTGCGTCGCAAGATATTCGACGTTCACGACAGCCAGCCGACCGAACTCAGCACGACCGCGATGGCCGGTATCCAGGCGATCTACCGGATCGAGGAAGAGATACGGGGGCTCCCACCCGCCGAGCGATTGGCCGCACGACGAAGGCGGACCCGACCCCTGGTCCGGGCGCTGCGACGACAGCTCATGCGCCAGGGCAACGGTTTGTCGCGCCATGCCGATATCGCGAAGGCCTTCGCCTATGGCACCAAGCGATGGCGCGCGTTCAACCGCTTCCTATACGATGGCCGGCTCGAGCCCGACAACCTGATCGCGGAGCGCGCGATTCGTGGATTTACGGTGGGCAGGCGCAATTGGCTTTTCTCGGGCAGCTTCGCCGCGGCAGAGCGGTCCGCGGTCGTGCTCAGCATCATTGAGACCTGCAAGCTGTGCGGCGTCGATGCCGAAGCCTACATGGCCGATGTCGCCGAGCGCATCCAGCACGACTGGCCAGCCTCGCGCTGGGACGAGCTGATGCCATGTTGGGGTGGACGGCTCCCAACGGCATCGCAATGTGCCAGAATGAGTTCGTTGAAAGCTCAATCGAGGGAGACCGTCCGTGGAAGAGATTATCAGAATTGGCATGGATACGTCAAAGAGCGTTTTCCAATTGCATGGAGTGAACGCAGGCGAGCAACCAGTCCTTCGCAAGAAGCTTTCGCGTAGGGAGATGGTGAAATTCTTCGAGAAAACGCCGCCGACTACTATCGCACTCGAAGCCTGTGGAGGCTCTCATCATTGGGCGAGGCTGTTAAGTTCGTTCGGTCATGAGGTGAAATTGATAGCGCCTCAGTTGGCGAAACCTTATGTGAAACGCGGCAAGAACGACGCGGCGGACGCGGAAGCTTTGTGTGAGGCGATGAGCCGACCGACGATGCGCTTCGTGCCGGTGAAGACCGCGGACCAGCAGGCGGCGTTAATGCTGGTCGGTGTGCGAGAGAGACTCATTCGCAATCGGACACAGCTCGCCAACGCCATTCGCGGTTTTGCCATGGAGTTCGGCATCGTCGCGGCCACGGGCATGTGCCGCATCGAACCGCTGTTGGAGCGGATTGCGGCGGATCAATCCCTGCCTGAATTGGCCCGCGAGCTTTTTGTCATGCATGGCATTGAATATCGAGATTTGCTGGCTGAAACGAAAGCCGTCGAGGAAAAACTGACCACGTTGCACCGCTCCAATGAATGCAGCAGGCGCCTGGCCGAAATTCCGGGTGTCGGGCCGGTCGGCGCATCGCTTTTGATGATGAAGACCCCAGATCCCCGAACGTTCAAGTCGGGTCGCGATTTTGCCGCTTGGATAGGCCTCACGCCCAAAGACCATTCGACCGCAGGCAAGGTCAGACTGGGGGTGATCACACGTGCTGGCGACGAAATGCTGAGGAGCATATTGGTGGTTGGCGCAACTGCCCTTCTTCAGCATGTCAGAGCAGGTCGAAGCAGACATGCTTCCCGATGGCTGATCGAACTCCTGCAACGGAAGAAACCAAAGCTGGTTGCGGTGGCGCTCGCCAACAAGATCGCCCGTATTGCGTGGAAGCTCATGGTGAGCGGCGAGGCGTATCGGCGGACAGAGGAGCAAACGCAAGCAACATAGGAATTGGTCATCACGGTGAGCAGAATAGAATGCTACTGTGTTGAGCTGATGCTGTGAACTTGCAAGAGAAAAGCAGATGGTGCGATCGATCGATCCAAGACGCGTGATACTCCGTCAGTTCATTGGCCTTTCAAGGTCGTTGCCGTGTTAGGAACATGCGTTGCGGAAACCATCTTGGCCAGTGGTCATGTGCGACCACACACAAAGGCCGCACATATGGAAGCAAGCGATCCGATCAAAAATATCTGTAAAAAACACTTGCAAGTGGGAGCCGTCCACATATGGAACTGGGGGCGCCGCGAAGAGATGCCGCTCTCCTTGGCGGCATGAGCGCGATCGATGACATGGCGCTGTCGGACGAGGCGCTCGAAGCCTGGATGGCCGCCAAGACCGCCCGCCGCCCGTTGGTGCGGACCATGTCGGCGCTGGATGGCTTCGTAACGGCGGCGGTCACCGGGCCGCGGTTCGCGGACCCGCAAGACTGGATGTGCCCGCTCATGGGGTTGCCGCGCGACGTCTTGGCCAAAGGCTCTGCAACCGATCATGCCGTGTTTGCCAGCCTCGCCAGGATTCACAACCGGCTCAACGAGACGCTGTTCGACAGACCGCAGGATTATGCGCCCCGATTCGCCACCAAGCCCAGCGGCGGCATCGACCCCCGGCCGTGGTGCCAAGGGTTCTACGCGGCCATGAATCTCAACATCAAACGCTGGAAACGGCTGCTCGACCTCGACAACCCCAACCACGGCCTGCTGCTGCCGATCCTGATCTACTGCATCGACAAAAAGGGCAGGCCCGCCCTTGGCAAGCCCCGACCGGGGCCCGAGACCGCGCATTTCATCGAGCACGAGGCCTACAAAGACATCGCCCTCGTCATCCCAGCCCTCCGCGAACTCCACTACGTCACCCACTACCATCAGTGATCGGCGCCGGCGCGCCGGCCAACGAGCGACCTACCATAGACGAGCCACAAGACGATTTTGGGCAAGGTGCCTTGGTGCATCGCTTACCGCTCAGTTGACCATTATCTTGATGGTCGCGACCGCCGGCGGCGTATCAAATGCCATCGCGTGAACCTTTTCCTTGCGCCATATCTTCACCTTGGTTTGCTGCCTGCGTTCCCGGCTCGCCGCCATGGTTCTTCGTCAAACCAGCCAAGCAACTCCTCGGTAACTCCTGCAAATGGATCAGGTCGCCGCCGTTCTCGCTTTTGTTTTGATTTCAGCCACGCGGTGGGACGGGTTTCGTCGCCCCCTTCCAGGCAGTTCGCACTCCTGAGAGGAACCTACCGAGCGCGGGCTCCGTCACGGGTGCCGCATGGCCTTCATCATCGCTGGCGTGGGCGGGCCTGGTGTCGTCGGTGGGATGGAAACGGTGGCTCCGAGCCTGGGAGTCGTTGCCAAAAGCCGATCGTCGCACCGGCGATGCTGATACCCTTGCCGCTGATTTCGATCGCCTGCTGACCGGTTTTGCCCATTGCCACAAGGCGGATCTTATCGGGCGTCACCTCGATGCAGTTGCCGGCTGAAGTCAGGAGGTACTGACCCTTGACATCGATGCAATAGGAATTACCAACCTCCACGGTATGGTCCCTTTCTGCCTTCAGATAGACCTCTTCGCAACCTTGTTTGTCCTCGAAGCGCAGCTCGTTGTAGGCATTGACGGCGCCCTGATCGGTGTGCGTTCGGAAAGTCGAGCAGGTCTTGTCCAGCGGCAGGGTTTCAGGAGGCAGGTTAGAGCCGTTGTAGACGACACCGGTCACCAGGGGCCAATCTGGATTGCCGTGAATAAAGTTCACGACAACCTCCTGGCCGATCCGGGGAATGATGACGTGGCCGAAGCCCTTACCCGCCGAGCTCTGGGCAACCCTGATCCAACAGGAGCTGGTGTCGTCCTTATTGCCTTCGCGGTCCCAGAAGAACTGCACCTTGATGCGGCCGAACTGGTCCGTCGCGATCGTATCTCCCTTTGGGCCCACGACGACCGCCGTATGCGGTCCCCGAATCTCCGGCTCGGGCGTGCGGCGCGGCGGGCGATACTGGGTGGTCGCGGGGATAATCTCCACCGTGCTACGATATACGACTTCTCTCTCCCGACCCGCGGCGTCCGCTTCGGTGCGAATGTCCCCCAACTCTGCGACCAAAGTGAAATCACTCGCGACCGCCAAAAACCGATCACTGGGCGTTGGGCGCGCACCCACATCGCCATAGTAAAAGGGATTCGCAGCCTTGAAGATCAACCCTGTTCTAATCTGGCGTGCCGTACATTCGACCCGCGCACGATAAGCGTTGCAGGCGAGCTCTTCGGCGCGGATGCAAGCATAGAAATCCCCGTCCGCTTTTTCGGTGTAGCGTCCCGGATAGACGAAGGTCTCCCGAATTGCCGTGGAGCCGCCGCCAAAGGCTGTTGAGGTATTGACTGGCCTGAAGCGCCCGGCCTCGGGAGATCGGATGAAGGTGCCTTCCACAGGCTTGCAAGCTGGAATGCCTCCGATCTTCACGGAAGGAACTTGCGCGACGGCCGTGAGCTCTGCCCTCGGCTTCTCATGGTTGTAGTCCTTGAGAACGACCTTGTTCGGCTGGAGCGACACGACCTCCTCCCAACGCAGGATGACGTCGTCCCGATGTAGATTTGGCGCAGGCCTGAGGTTGTGGTGCGTCTCCACGATCTCGGGCGCGCAGGCGATGTGGCTCGCGGCGTTGTCGACCAGCACTAGGTCGTGTTGGTCCTCCGCATGTTCAAAATAGTAGTAGATGCCGTCCTGCTCCATCAGTCGGCTGACAAAGGCCAGATCCGTCTCATCGTACTGGACGCAGTAGGAGCGCTGTGGGAATCGTCCGGTGGTCTGGTTCTTAAAATTTCCTTTGTGTTCCCGAAAAATCGTGGTGATGATCTCTATGCTGGTCTTGTTTTGAAAGATCCGACTGTTGGAGCGATAATCGAGAAGCGAAAGCCAAGGTCGCATCTGCGCCACGTAGTTCAGGTTTGCTCCGTCATCGTGCCCCAAGTATTGGAACTCCGTAACGATGCCGTGGAAGAAGCGCATTGCAGAGCCCTTGAGTTTAAGGCCTACCGCCAAGCTTTGCCCGGGAATCGTAGCAAAGTTCTGGATCGGATGGCGGCTGACGAGCCTCACCTCGTAGTGGAAGAGTTGCCCCAGCCGCTCGGTGCCTGTGAGCCGTCGGAGAAAAACATCATCGGGGTCGAACGCGGCCAAGGTGACCGCAGCAGAACAATTGCGCTTCAGGAGATTGTCGATTTTTGATCGGACCATCATTGTGTTCCTTGGTTTCGCTGCGATCTGGCGTAAGTGGAAAAGACCCAACCGAAGACCCGCTAGCAAAATGTGATGGAAAGCGTCGTCGAACCGGTGTGGGCGCCACGCTCAAGCAGTTACGGCGGAATTGGACACAATTGCTCCAGCCGCTGATCAGGCGGGGTAGTCGTTAGGTCATCGGCGTCCCGCCGCATCTCCCGCTTGCCTATCCAACTCGTCCAGCCGAGCCTGCCGCGGCGACCCAGCCGCACTTCCGGCATCTCCTCGCGGCGGAGGACAAGATTGACCTCCCAGTCCAGTTCATCTCCAATATAATTGCGGATGATCTGAGCCATGGTCCTAAGACCGAGAGCCCCGGGCAAAAGCGACTCGTACTGAACCAGGCTGAGCGGACCGACAATGAGACGAAAGCGGTGGTGGTGCACTCTGATCCTCCTACCGGCAGTAGCCGTGCAGCCCAGCCTGCCCGTGCGCGGGTCGAGGCCCAGGAGGCAGAGCGAGACGCGGGGCAGTTTGACCCATTGCGGGACAAACTCACGTGTATCGACCGGCGCCTCGAAGAAGCTCGCGACGATGGCGGCAAGCCCCTCGGGATTGCGGGTGTGTGAGGCGAGACGGCCGGTGAAGTGGAGTTTGGCCAGATCGGGCATAGCATCTCGTGCAAGCAGGGCGGTCATGCCAAAGCCGGCGAGGGAGGCGAGCTGAAGCGCGAAGCGATCTTCGTGTGGCCTGTCGTGGCTTACGGTCGGCTCACTCTCCGCCCAGGCACGAAAGAAGAACGAGGCCATACGGTGATGGAAGATATCGGCAAACCTGACCAGCGTCTCATCCGCGGCGTTTTGCTGTCTGAGAAGAGCATACTCCGTCAAATGCAACGGGAGAGGACCGTTGGATCCGAACAATCCGAAGAGGTAAGTGGAGATTCGCGCAAAATCAGTCTCCCCTCCATCCGTCACGCCCGCGATCGGTCGCGTCGGAAAGGCGAGCGAGGGCTCTTGGCCGATCCGCACCCGATCCAGGCTCGGCCGGCCCGATTCCCCCAGTCGAGGTCGATCTGAGCAGATCGCGTCGACCCGCCGCAGAGCCTCGAAGAAGTCGTAACCATGCGGTTCGGCTGCAACGGCGCTGAGGAATTGGCCGAGAGCGTCCGCAATCAGAGGATCGCCCGGCGGCCGGTCATCGTCGGCCATCGCATGATCTCCCCTCGTTGCAACGTCGAGACGACCGTCTCCGTGAAGCTGTTGATCGAAACGTATTTTGCGAAGAACTGGTTGAGTACCGAGGCGAGCGGAAAGATGCCGACGCCTTCGAAAGCCGCTTCGTCCAGGGTGATGCCAACCTCGATTCCACGTGCCACGGCGGCTTGTCCACCGCCAGGCAGCCGCCGGATCGCAGGTTGTGACCGGATCTCCCGGATGCCGTCGATCTGCCGTGAGGCGCACGCATTGTCCGGATCGATGTAGAGGCGCAGGAGTTCGCGCAGCGCCTCTGCGCCTTGGTGACCACCCCTGTCGGAATTACTGACTGAAAGGTAGTTCAGCGAAAGGTGGCTGATCAGTTTCCAGGTGAAATCGCCGTTGGCGAAGGAGTGGCCTGGTCGGCTCGGTGGCGATATGCACCGGGTGGCGGTAACCGGAGCGCCGATTTCCAGGGTGAAGTCGGTCTCGTCTCGGCCGATCGGTAACAGCAGCGGCAAATCCCGGTTCGAGCACAGGCAGCGCACCGACAACTGCTGAGGTCCCGCCGAATAGGGACCCGCCCGGCGATCGACCAGAGAGACGAAGGTCTCGCTGCCGATATAGCCAGTTCGCGCCCCATTCGATCGTTGGTGCTCCGACATCTGCCGCTGCTCCCGCCGGAGCATGTAGTACCTGGAGTGCTGCTCCTCCCGGCCGTGCGCGCTGATGCTGTAGAAGGGGAGGAACTCGGCGGGGGCTGCTCCGTTGCTCTCTCCGTAGCCACTCATTGCGAGGATGGAGTGAACCTCAAAGTCGAGGGGCCTCATCCTGTCTACGATTACATTATGCTCATGGTCTTTTTCCCTCACGTGAATTCGATCAGCTTGGCGTTCGAACAAATTGATCGCAGGGGTCGCGAAGAGAGCGATGTTCTCAGGTCCGAGATGACGTTCCAGCCGTGGTTCGACTCGGCCAAGCGCGAACACGATCTCGAGGCTTTCCGTCGTTGACAGGGACACGGCGTCGGCAAGCCCACTCACCTCGACGAACAACGTCCGCTCCGCGATGGCGAAATACTCCTGCAGGAGACGGTAACCGTCGAAGGAGCGTGGGACCTCGGGCAGGAGCGCGCAGTTCGGCTCGAGACCACGCTGCCGCAGCATATTGAGCGGGATTCTCTCCTGCCAAGTGATTGGCCGGCCGACGGGACGGGCAACGATGGCGCGTGTGTCGGCGATCAGCTGCTCGGCAAGCGCCGCACCGATGCCACCGGGCCCGAGAAGGTGTAGTGTCAGGGCCTTAAGTGAGAGTCGATTGAATGGCATGCCGTTGGTGGTACGAAGCCGCAGTCGAAAGGCAGCCTTCACCTGTTGCCGGGCCGGAAGATCCAGGGAGGAGATCTGCCCGGGCGTCGCGAAGTAGTCGGCGGCGCTCACCATGATCGGCCATAGATGGACGTCGTGAGCCGTGCGGAACTCGCAATGGGTGACGGCGCCCGGAGCGAGTCGGCCGAAAAGTTTGGTTCCGCGCGGCACGACGTATGCATTCTCGATCGGTCCGGCTTCCGCATCCGGTTCGAAGCGCACGATCGTCATCGACGGTATCGGCGGTAGAAAGTGCGGATACACCATCTCCAACAGGTGCTGCGTGAAATTCGGGAAACGTGACTGCAGCTTCAGCTGCACCCGCGCGGCCATGAAGGCGAAGCCTTCCAGCAGCCGCTCGACATAAGGATCGGCGACCTCTTCTGCTTCCATCCCGAGCCGTCCGGCAACCTTCGGGAAGGAGCGAGCAAATTCGGCCCCCATCTCGCGCATGTAGGCCAGCTCATCGTTGTACAATCCGAGAAGCCGGGGATCCATCAGCTTGTCTCCGGATCCAAACCAACACGGACAACTTGGAGTTCGGGATCCACCTCCGTGCGCATTGTCATCGGCAGCGGAGCAGGCAGCGCCCACAGATCGGCCGCAATCTTAAAGCGAAAGGAGCTGCAGTCCTGTCCGTCGTTGAGGACCATCACCTTAATACTGCGCGGTAAGAGCCGCGGCTCGAATCGCTGCAGGCTCTCGGCGATTTCGTCTCCCAAGGCGCTCGAATCGATGCCTTCGCGGATGTGCCCGCTGAGAGGCCGGACCCCGTAGTTGAGTGTGCTGGCCGCGACGAGGGGGTATGCGTGGAGTGCCACGCTTGAAGCCAATTGATTCGTGTTCAACAGCCAGGACACGTCGCGTAGAATCACCTCTTGTAGTTGGCGAATTGAGAAACTGCGCTTGTCCTGCGTTTCGCACGCGCTGTTCGGCTCATCGTCAGTGAGCCTGTCGAGGAGGGAAGGCTGCACCAGATCCCGCCTAAGATGCCTGGTCATGTTCGATCTCCAGAATCGCAATTTTCGACGAGGCGACTGCCAATTTCGCCACCGTCAGCTGACAACCAGCTTATTGAACTCGGCGCTGTTCGAGACCTGGTTCCAGATCCCTTCGCCTGCCTTGGTTAGAGCGCCATGCATATCCTGCTTGTAATAGATCATCTTGCAGGCGCCGAACCGGCAGGTGATCGTCTCCTCCGGAGCGTCTTCCGCATAGGCCCACTCGACCTTCTCGATCGCGAGCATGTTGAAACTCCAGTGCAAGAATAGGTTGGAATCAGCTGTGAGAAGTCCGCTGCCTGTCGACTTGAAGAGCTTTAAGTCAACGTCGTTAAAATGCGCGCCTCGACCGCAGGCCACGTACAGCGCGGATGAGGCGCTATCCACCTGCTTCTTAATAGTGAAAACCTCGAATTCAGCCTTGCCTGTCCCAGCGCCGACAGTGTGAGGCCCGATGTTGAGCTTGTTTTCGATTGAGAAGCTCCATTCGTCGGCAAGCGTAAAACCATCCTTCAGGATAAGAGATTCCCCTTTGGGCTGAATGCCATCCTTGGACACTGTGTTGAACTTCATGACTGCGTCGAACGCCATGACGAATTCTCCTTCGGTATCGTGACACTGGGGCCGGGCGGTTTTGTCATATAGAGCTGCCGGGTGCGGCGAACGGCCCTCTGCGGACCAAATTTGCCTTCGCCACTTCCTTTATGGAAGGACGTACCCTCTCAGCCTTTTCGGGCAGACGGCAGGCGCGACACCAGCCTCAGAGAGATGGTTAAGCCTTCAAGCTGGTAATGCGGCCGCAGATAGAATCTGGCAGTGTAATAACCAGGATTGTCTTCAGCCTCGTCCACCTCGACCTTGGCTGAGGAGAGCGGCTGTTGTGCCTTGCTTTCTTCGCTCCCCAGCTCGGGCGAGGGGTGGACGTAACGCTGGATCCATTGGTTGAGCCACTCCTCGACCTCATGGCGCTCTTTAAACGTGCCAATCTTGTCCCGAACCAGGCACTTCAAATAATGGGCAAAGCGGCAGATTGCGAAAATGTAGGGTAGCCTAGCGCTGAGCTCAGCATTCGCTGACGCGTCCAAGTCTTCGTACTTGATCGGTTTGTTGACGGTCTGAGCGCCAATAAATACGCCAAGATCGGTATTCTTGCGGTGCAGCAGCGGCAGAAGGCCGTTCTTGGAGAGCTCGGCCTCGCGGCGGTCGCTGATCGCGGTCTCAGTGGGGCATTTTAGATCAACGCCGCCGTCGTCGCTTCGGAAGGTATGCACCGGCAGGCCTTCGACGAGGCCACCGGATTCTACACCGCGTATTCTGGAGAGCCAGCCGTAGAGCTTAAACGAGCGTGTGATGTTTACCCCCATGGCATAGGCTGCGTTCGTCCAGAGGTACCTTTGGCTATCGCCGCCGTCCGTCTCCTCCTCGAAGGCGAATTCGTCGACCGGGTTGGTCTTGGTCCCGTAGGGCAACCGCCCGAGGGTGCGCGGCAGCGTCAGCGCCACGTATCGCGAGTTTTCGCTCTCGCGAAATGCTCGCCAAGTGGCGTGCTCGGGCGTTAGGAAAATCTTCGTGATGTCGCGTGGGTTCGAGAGCTCGCGCCAAGAGTCCATCTGCAGCAGATGCGGGGAGACAGCAGAAATGAGAGGGGAGTGGCTTGCCGCAGCAATTTGCGCGAGTCCCGATAGCAATTCTATGTCTGGCGGGGTATGGTCGAAATAGTAGTCGGCAATCAGGCAGCCATAGGGTTCACCGCCGATCTGCCCATATTCTTCTTCGTAGATTTTCTTGAATAGCGGGCTCTGATCCCAGGAGACGCCCTTGTATTTTTTCAGGGCACGAGAAAGCTCCTTCTTGGAGACGGGAAGAAAGCGAATCTTTAGCGTCTCGTCTGTCTCGGTGTTCACCGTAAGGTGATGCAAGCCCCGCCAGGCTGATTCCAGATTTTGGAAATCCTCGTGATGGAGGATCTCGTTGACTTGTGTGGACAGCTTGTCATCGATGGACGCAATAATCGACTGGATAGTAGCCACGATGTCGTCGCTGATCAGGGACGTGTTACCAAGCGCCTGCTCGGCCAGTGTTCTGACTGCGCTATCCACGGCATCACGGGCTTGGTCCGAGTAGATCCTTAACTCGCATTGTAGCAAGCTGCTGAAACCGTCCGGATCAAACGTAGCAACAGTGGCGTCTTGCAACACGGCGGAGATTGTATCTGTGGACGTCATGATCAATTCTACTTCGTCTCTGTGGGTGGCAACTGAGGCGCTTTATGTTCAGCCTCGGGCACGCCGCTCAGGGCGCTGAGCAGGGACCGGTCGGCGAGCAAATTGGCGATCAACCGCTCGGCACCGTTCTTGCCGTCCATGTAGGCTAGAAGATTAGAAAGCTGCGTTCGCGCCTCAAGCAGCTTGTTCAAACTGTCGACCTTACGCGCCACGGCCGCAGGCGAGAAATCGTGCATTCGCTCGAAACTCAATTCGATGGCAAGCTGGCCTTCGCCCGTCAACAGGTTCGCTACCCGCATCGCCACCCTGGGCTTCAGCGATTTGAGCCGATCATCGAAGTTGTCAATGTCGATCTCCATCATCTTGCGCTCGGCAAGCGGAGGCAACGGCGCGGCAGGATCGCCTACGAGATCAGACATGACGCCGACCACGAAGGGAAGCTGCACCTTCTTTTGCGAGCCGTAGGTCTCGACGTCGTATTCGATTTGGACGCGAGGAGGGCGATTTCGCGAAATGAACTTTTGACTGCTCTCCTTTGCCATGTGTTCCATTCTCCTTGTCGGCTATGAAGTTGCGATGCCTCAAGTACCCTCGTCGGCAATCAGGCCGGCTATGGAGCGGTAGTGCGCAGCACCCTCCGGCGCCAGCTCTGCCACTAGAGCCATGAAGTCCTTCGACACGAGACGCTTCGCCCGCTCGAGCAGCGCTGGTACGGGGCTGGCCGGCTCGTTAACTTGATACCAGCGGCAAACGCGGCCGAGGATATTGACGACGTCATCTCGGTCGCGGATCTCTCCCGGATATGGGGCGTCGCCAGAATCCTCCGACAGGGGCATTGCGGCCACGGGCTCGGAGCGTCTATGGGCATCGACCAGTTCCTTGCCTTGGCGAAGCAGCGCTGTTAGAGGTTGGAAACGGACGGCTTCGGCCATGTCGACGCGCCGCTTAACGCTACCATCCAAATCGATGACCGCCGAGAGGCTGGCGTCGAGATCACCGCTTGTTTGGTCGAACTGGCCAGGATCGGTGTCGCCAAAGGCGAGTTTGATGGTCGTGGTATCAACTTCACATGGCTGAGACTGCTGCGCTGACATCCAGTCACCGAGCGCAAATGCTCCGAACCGCCTGGAAGCGGTGAGAGGAACGCGGCGGATGTCCGCCATAAGCCCGGAGGGATCGCACAGATTTGCCAAAGCATTGAGACGCACGGTCTGGTCGCCGCCGTCGTCTGCATCCGGCCGCGGATGTAGCTCCGGCCAGTAAATCTCGACATAAGCGACGAGAAGCTCAAGGCTCTTGGCCAGTCCAGAGAAGCCGAACTGGCTGACAGCGGAGCGTGTCAGCAAGACGCCGATGCGAAGGTCTTTGGTACGCGTAGCAAGGTCGAGGCCGAGCCGCCACACCTCTTCCCAATTGGGAGCCTCTTCCGCCTTGAGAGAGCCGCCGATATGCTGGGCAGGCCTCCCCTGCGACGCCATCTCAAATTCCAGGAAGCTTAAGTCGTAATCGAGAGCGTCCCCGCACGCGTTGCCCTCGCTGACCGGCCTCAATAGATATTCTGCATCGAGCATGACAACCCTGGACGTCGTGACTTTTACTGGGTCCGTGCTACCCCGATCCCGGAGTGCCTTGGGCCCTTTCGCTCATTTTAATGATGATCCCGGGATATTTCGCATGCGTGATTGATATGCAGGTATGCTGAAGCGCGGAGTCCACGCTTCATCCTGTGGCTGATATCGGCTGCGCATGTAGAGGAGCAGTGAATGCCTGGGGTGAGCGGTTGTGTGCGTCAAATTCTGCAAAAAGGGGCGGCCACGAGGCTGCTTGGTCGTCGAGCCTGACCGAGAGCAACTCTGTCGCCGTGCATCATGGAATATTGATTGTGCATGGCAAGGGGCGGCTGCCAGGCACTAGCATGGGACGCTCACTATCCTGGTATGGAGTGGCGGCAGTGACCACGGAATGGTGGATCGAAGGCATGACCCAAGGGGAAGCGGAGCTGGACCACGTCCTGGACGCATGGGTTGCAAAAGAGGATCAAAGAGAAAATGAGAATCGGGAAGAGGCAACAAGACGCCTGCAGCGATGACTGGCCAGAGCAGGTTTGACCGGTGCCGGCGACGCTGACGCCGAGCGGGAGCTCGGATTCACATCCGTAACGAGATCGCCCGCGAAATTAAGGGCGAGCTGACGCGCCAGGTGTTTGGTAACCGCGACATCGATCTGTGCGGCAGATTAAAAAGCGGCGAAGCGGAGGCGTCGTAAGGGCGACATGAGGGGTGGAAATAGAGAACCTAAAGGCGCATTAACGGTGACCCAGCGGCTTCTTGACGGAGTGGCTGGGGATCCGAGTGCGAGGAGTGTATTTTACGCTTGGGTTCGTGCACTCACCGAGGTTGGTTCCCAGAGCACGGCGCCACCCCCTGCAAGGCATTCTGCACTGCTGAATCCGGAGGGAGAGCTCGGCAGGAAAGGAGCGGGGAAAGGCGGAACGGGGCAAGGATCGAGCCTTTCCGCGCGCGCGGTTAAGTACGGCTTGTTCCTCGCGGGTGCGGGCTACGCCTACAACGAAGTCGCCAACAACTTCTTCCTGTCCACCACGGCGTTGCATGACGGGAAAATGGGCTTCACCAGCAACGAGCGGCTCAGGACCGCTCACGCGAAAGCGAGGGAGTATTATGACAGCTATCACGCCGCCGGCGCCGAAACCCAGCGTTCGAGTGAGCGCACCGCGGATCGAATCCGTACCTGTGGCAACAATCAATTTGCAACGTTGATTGATTACCGGGCGGCGACCCGCGTGCACGTCGCGCGCCTCGTGGACGATGAGCAGGCGCGCGCGTCACTCATTCTGAACCTGGCGTGCATGAAGGGTCATCTTGTTAAAAATGAGTGCGTGACCAAGTACAGGCCGCCGCAAGTCCCCAAGGATCCGGACCTTACAAAGAGCCAGCTGTACGATCAGAAGAACAAGTACGCTTTGACAGGCGTACTCAACGAGAAGACCGGTGCCTACGGCTACACGTCAAGGTCAATCACTCATCCCTTCGTGAACAAGGGTGCCCGGCACTTCCACGATACCATCCGCAGCGAGAAGGGCGTAACTCTCAAGCGATGCAACGAGACACTCGAAGCACTCCTCGACAAGGACTGCGGGCTTGGCGAGGAAGCTCAGTTCGCGGCCGGCCAAGCCATTCTTAATTTTAGACAGGTCTATGCTGCGCACTGGGGCCATGCCGAAAAGGTCGTGATGAAGACTCTGGTTGAGCACGGCTTCCTGTCACCGGTGGAGACTGAGAAGCTCGATTCGACTCTGATGTTCGAGAAACCCGACAAGAACAAGCTGCAGCGCAACACTAGCTTGGTGGGTCCGTGGCTGCACAATTTCGAAACCCGGCTCCAGGAGATCCGATCGGGTCAGGAGCCCGCAGTGGTCGCGGATCTGAACCATCCGCAAATCGCGGACATGAAATACCTGCCCATCGCGCATTTCAAGTTGAACGAGCAGGGTAATGGTTTCGAGGACTGCTCTGGACTGGGCGATTCATTCACATGCGCCAATGCCGTCGCCTGCATCAACCACGCTCGTTTAATGAGTGGTCGGCAGCGGCTCTCGAAGGAAGAGGTCATGGTAATCATTGCGTGCGTCAACGCAGTGTACGATGACACGGGTTCAATGCGGCATACGCTTCACGAGATAGCGCGCGGCTGTTTCGCGGGCGCTGGCTACACCATCGAGGATGCTGATGAGTTCTACACGGTTGTCTGCCGAAAGGCAGCGGAAGAGTTTTATGGTGGAAGGAACCTCTCGAAGCGTATTGGTGATAGTGTCGGGCCTTCTACGTAGACAGGCCCGCGCTTTAACCGATACCATTGGGAAGGACCGGCCTCGACGGCATTCGATGTTGCTTGGCGATCATTCGCAGGTGGTTCGATGCGTGCAGCGTCGGATTCCGCTGCTTCGCCGTTGATCCAGAAGGCATTTGGTGGACCGCCGCGGCTCTAAGTATCTGCTCCAAAAAGAAGTGAGTGATTTCAGCGGGTTGTGATTCAGTCGGATTGCTGAGATTCGACGGAGATCACGATGCCCTGGACCGAAACCACTCGCCCTCACTATGAACGGCGCTGCCCGCGCTACGCAAGCGACCTGACGAACGCGGAGTGGGCGCTGATCGAGCCGCTGATGCCGGCGCCGAACCGGATCGGCCGCCCCCGCAAGACGGACCTGCGCGAGGTTGTGAACGCGCTGCTTTACATGGCTTCGTCGGGCGGAGCATGGCGGCTTCTGCCCAAGGACTTCCCCCCGTTCTCGACGGTGCAGAAATACTTCTGGCGCTGGCGTGACGAAGGACTGCTGCGCACCATCAACAATGAACTCGTCATGGCGGCGCGCGAACGCGAAGGCAGGGAAGCAAGCCCGTCTGCCGGCGTCATCGACAGCCAGACGGTCAAGGCCACCGAAAGCGGCGGAATACGAGGCTTCGACGCTGGCAAGAAGATCATGGGCCGCAAGCGCCACATCGTCGTCGACACGCTGGGCCTGATGGTCGGCGTGGTCGTTCACGCCGCCGACATTCAAGACCGCGACGGCGCGCCGGCCGTCCTGAAATCCATCCTCAAGCGCTGGCCGTGGCTGCGCCATGTCTTTGCCGATGGCGGCTATGCGGGGCCGAAACTGCGCGGCGCCCTGCAAAAGCTCGGAACGTTCACGATGGAGATCGTCAAGCGGTCGGACAGCGCCAACGGCTTCGAAGTCCTGCCGCGCCGATGGGTCGTGGTCCGCTGTACAATGTTGCCAAGTTTGGTTTCGAGTGGTCGGTGCGCATTGAGCCTCCACGCCGTATGCGGTCGCTTGTTGAGGTTCGCCGCGGTTGGGATGCGAGTCGATTTGTCGCGGCCGAATCAGAGCCAACTGGGGATTTAATGCGCCATCGACGGCCGAGCTGCGAGCCGGCCGATGGAGGCGCACATGGTCCGGCGCAAGGATCGCCCTGTGCTGCGCATGCAGGTATCGTTCGAAGCGACAAGAACCGGCCCCCAACATCTGCTCGAGGCCTACGCCCATCTTGTGCCGACGATACGGCGCACGAAGCAACGGCAGAAGCGTCGAGCGGACCCCTCATCGAAGGTGACGAAAGCGATGACGAGATCGGGAGGTGAGCAATGACCGAGACGCAATGTGCGCTCTATGCGCGGGTGTCGAGCGAGGCGCAGGCGCGCGATAACACGATTGCAAGTCAGGTGATTGCGTTGCAGGAACGCATTGCCACCGACGGCTTCATGCTTGAGCCAGGTTACAGCTACGTGGATGACGGCTACAGTGGTTCGACATTGCTTCGACCGGCGCTGGAACGGCTGAGGGATGCGGTTGCCGGTGGCCAAGTCGACCGTCTCTATGTCCACGCCCCCGATCGGCTCGCCCGCCGCTATGCCCATCAGGCGCTGCTGATCGACGAGTTTCGTCGTACCGGTGTGGAGATCGTGTTCCTCAACCGCCCCATTGGTGGCACGGCCGAGGATGATCTATTGCTTCAGGTTCAGGGTGTGATCGCCGAATATGAACGGGCCAAAATCCTCGAGCGGAGCCGGCGTGGTCGCCGTCACGCGGCACGCTCCGGCTCCGTCAGCGCGCTGACGGGTGCTCCCTTCGGCTACCGTTATGTGAGCCGCGACCAGAGTGGCGGCCTGGCACGCTTTGAGGTCGTGGAGGAGGAGGCACACATTGTTCGACTGATCTTCGCATGGGTCGGCCTGGATCGCATGAGCTTGCGAGGGGTATGCCGCCGGCTCGAGCAGATCGGCTGCCGGACGCGGACAGGAACGACGCATTGGTACGCCTCCACGATCCGCGGCATGCTCGCCAATCCCGCCTATATCGGACGGGCCGCTTTCGGGCGAGCCCGCTACGTGCCGCCACGACCGCGGTTGCGGCCGATCCGCGGCCACTCACAACCCTCGCCGCACGCCACTTCGCGCGTTCCCGTACCGCCTGAAGAGTGGATCGAAATTCCTGTTCCCCCGCTCGTCGATCCGACCGAATTCGAGGCGGTCCATGCTCAGCTTGAGGAGAACCGGAAGCGCAAGCGCCAACGCACGCCGAGCTCGGACTGGCTGCTGCAGGGCCTCGCGGTGTGCCGGCATTGCGGCTACGCCTATTATGGCAAGCGCGCACCTCGCGCCCGCAAATACGACCCGACGGACACGCTGCGCTACTATCGCTGTATCGGTACGGACGGTTATCGCTTCAGCGGCCACCCCGTTTGCGACAACCCGCAGGTGCGCGGCGATCACCTGGAAGAAGCGGTGTGGGATCAAGTCAAAGGTCTCCTGGAGGATCCGCGCCGCATGGCCGAGGAATACCGTCGCCGCCTCCTTGCGGCCCGTGACGAAGTCCGTGAGCCGGAGGAGATCGCCCGCCTCGAACGACAAATGGCCACCTTGCGTCGCGGCATCGGTCGGCTGATCGACAGCTATGCCGAGGGCATCATCGACAAGGCGGAATTCGAACCGCGGATCGCGGGTCTGAAACAACGCCTTTCTCAGCTTCAGGTGCGGCACCAGGCAGCGGTCGACGTGGCCGAGAACGAACACGAGCTCTCACTCCTGATCAACCGTCTGGAAGATTTCTCAGCCAAGGTGAAAGCAGGGCTCGCCGGCCTTGACAGGATCGGAACGCAGCAGATCATCCGTACCGTGGTCCGCCGGGTCGAAATCGACAACACGCAGGTAGAGATCGTCTTCAGGGTTCCGCCACTCGATGGCTCAGCCGGCCAGAAACCGCCAAGCCGGACAACCAGTTCCACGCAACATTGTACAGCGGATCGTCGAGCGGACCTTCGCATGGCTGGGCAGATGCCGAAGGCTGGCAAAGGACTTCGAGCGGTCCATCGAATCCGCACAGGCCTGGGTTCTCATCGCAAACATCCGCATGCTCACCCGACGGCTCGCAAGAGCCTGAAAACACCGCGGTCGTTCTGATTCAGACACTTAGATACGTGATCTTGTTCGCACCCGTCAGCGTCCGCCGGCGCTAATACACTGAAGATCAGCTCGCTGGCCGTCACGTGGACGCGTAAGCACCAACACGCAGTTGGGCGGTTTCGGTTGCCGCTCCGGCCCACCACTCGCGGCACGCCAGAAGGGCTAGATCGACGCTTGCCCGCCCCCGAATTCAGCAATCCGCACGCGGCATCAGATTGGAATAATTGGCGATGTCGCATTAGAAACGGCATCCGTTATCTCAATCCGAGAGCCCTGTATGGCAAATCGCGGCAGCCAGCAGCCTCTTTTGGCGACCCCAGACACTGCATTCGGGCCGCGAATGGTTGCATATCGGCTACGCATGTTAGGGAGCAGTAGAAGCCTGCTAAATTGCCGCTGCGGTTGAATCATCGGTGCGTCAGACGCGGGGCAGTTAAGGTGTCTTTAGAAAACAGGGTGGTGTGGTCGGAAGGCCTGTTTCTTCGACCGCAGCACTTTCAGCAGAACGACCGTTACGTGGAAAAGTTGCTGCGCGGCAGGACTGCCGCTCTACATGGCTATGGCTGGGGCATCACTGAGCTCCGCATCAATCGCGAACTACTCGCTCTCGGCAAGATCGCTGTCGAAACGGCATGTGGCGTCTTGGAGGATGGCACGCCGTTCAGCATCCCCGATGACGCCGACCAGCCAACTCCATACGATGTTCCGGAGTACCTTCGGGATTCGCTCATCCATTTGGCGGTACCGCTTCATCGAAGCGGGGCCGTTGAAACCGACGTGCGAGCGGAAGCTGACGTGCCGATCCGCTTCGCGGGCGTAAGTCAGGATATCATCGACACAAATGCCGGCGAAAGGGGCAGCGCCTCCATTGAGGTGGCGCAGCTGCGGTTTCAGCTCTTGCCGGACGCGGCGGATCGGTCAGCCTTCACTTGCCTCCCGATCGCCCGTATCATGCAAGTCCGGGCCGACCGGCAAGTCATTCTCGATGAGGCGCACGTCGCGCCAACTCCCGACTGTGCCAGCTCCCACGTCCTCTCGAACTACATCACCGAGATCACTGGCCTGCTTCACCATCGTGGTGAGGCTTTGGCCGCGCGAGTTTCGCACTCGGGGACGCATGGGATCGCGGAAATCGCCGATTTCCTTCTGCTACAGGCGATCAATCGTTACGAGCCCTACTTCTCCCACCTTTCCAAGGCAGCGGTCGTAAACCCGGAATCACTGTATGGCGTCATGCTCCAACTGGCGGGCGAACTAGCCACCTTTGCCCTGGTTGAGAAACGTACTCAGAGCTTCGGTGACTACAAGCACCACGCTCTCGCGCATACTTTTTTGCCTGTGATCCAGTCTATCCGGTCGTCACTAAACGCCATACCCGAACAGACGGCGGAGCCGGTGCCGCTACGGCCGCACAAATATGGGTTCCATATCGCCGAGGTGACCGATCGGTCGCTGTTTACGACCGCAAGCTTCGTGCTGGCCGCTCGGGCCGATGTCGAGATCGAGCGACTCCGACGCGAGTTCCCGCGCTATGTCAAGATCGGGCCGGCCGAGAAGATCGAAGAACTCGTCAAAGTCGCATTGCCGGGCATCACCATCAATCCCATATCGGTCGCGCCGCGTCAGATTCCGTTCCATGCTGGATTCACCTACTTCGAGGTCGATCCGCACAGCCGCTGCTGGATGGACTTGCCTCGCTCCGCCGCGTTGACCCTGCACGTCGCCGGCGACTTCCCCAAGCTCGAAATGGCACTGTGGGCCATTCGGGCCTGTTAGCAAAACAGTTTCCTGGGGCGCCCACTATGCAGAAGGCTCTGTTCTGTGTCCGTGAACGTCTCTCCCCATCAGCGATCGAAAGGGCGCTGGGGCGGACCCGTTCAATCTGGCCCAGCAAACATAAGGCGGCAAGCTGGGATGCGTTCGGCCGTGTCCTGGATGAAGTCGTCTCAAGCATCGAAACTGATAAGCTCCGAAGCTTCGACGCCCACTTCGAATCCGCGTATCGCGAGGGCGTCGGCGACCTGCACCCGGCACAGGGCCGTGACGAGAGCGCCCGTTCCGAGAGGCATGAGCTGGGGGGTGATGTTGATTGAAAAAACGATCCCAATTTACCAGCCACCGGCCCGTTTGCCAGCCGAGAAGCCGCTGGAAATCCCTCCGCCGCCGGCGGCGGCACCAAACGAGTCTTTCTGGGAGACGCTTGCGCTCCATCAACCTAATCCGCTGATCGCGGCCGCGGCGGCGCTGCTGGGCCTTTGCGCTCAACTCAAGCGCGGTGGCAGCCATTCCGACGTTGAGGGATTGCGCCTGAAAGTGTTGCAAGAGATTGGTGCCTTTGAGCGTCGTATCATGCCGCTTGGACTGTCCTCCCCAGCGATCAAGATCTGCAAATACGCCCTTTGCGCGACAATCGATGACGTTGTTCTCAACACACGCTGGGGCAGCCACAGCGTCTGGATGACACGGAGCATGGTCGGATCACTGTTTGGCGATACCTTCGGTGGCGACCGTTTTTTCGACGTGATGGCGCACCTGAGAAAAAAACCGCGCGCCAATCTCGAACTCCTAGAACTGCTCTACTACTGCATAAGGTTGGGCTTTAAGGGCCGACACCGGGTCACTATGCGCGGAGCCGCCGAGCTCAGCGTACTTTGCGAAGACGTTTACCGTCTGATCCGCCGAGGCCGCGGTGATTTGGAGCGCGACCTGTCCCTGCACTGGCGCGGGGACTGTGAAGATCGGAAACTGCGCCGCAAATTGGTTCCGATCTGGGTCGTCGTAGCGCTCTTGGCAGGTGTCCTCCTGTCGATCTATACCGGGCTCCTGTTTGCACTAAATGCCCGCGCTGACACAGTCCTCAACGATCTCGCGAAATTGCCGCCGAACGGCACAGGGAGCGTGGTGAGGATCGTACCGCAACCAGCCGTTGCATTGCGCGGCGATCGACTGCGTCACTTTCTCGAGCCCGAAATCCGTGATCGACTCGTCACTGTGAGCGAGGACGCGCAGCAGGTCGTCGTCACCATCCACGCCGCAGGGATGTTCGATTCTGCGAGTCCGAAGGTGAAAAAAACATTCGTGCCGCTTCTTCTGCGGATCGGCCAATCTCTTAATGATGAGGCAGGAACGGTCGTCCTGATCGGGCACACCGATGCCATGCCCATCCAATCGCTCGTCTTTCCTTCAAACCACTACCTCTCGCTTGCCCGTGCCAAGGCGGCTGGCGAGATTATCAAATCCATGATGAGCGACGCAGGGCGAGTGCGAGAGGAAGGCAAAGGCCGCGCGGAGCCGATCGCGCCGAACAATACGCCCGAAGGCCGCGCGCAGAACCGTCGCATCGAAATCATCATCAGGAAGACACGCTGAGAGGCAGCCATGAAGTCAATCCGAAAGACGCTTCGGTCGCTATGGGTGCGTGTCAGCTTGGCGGGCATCGCCTGTGCTTTAATCTTCATCCTCGGACCGCACATCTCGGTCGGTGAATCTACGCCACTCGACGACCTCGGCAGTCAAATTGCGGCGTCGATGGTGATTCTCGGATATGCCGTGGGCGTCGCGCTTCAGTCTAAACTCGACGGGGTTCGGGCTTATTTCGAAGACCTCGTCCAATCACAAGTGTCCGACGCGCTGGACGGGACTGGGGCAGAGCGAAAGAAGGCGAATCCCGCGAGTTCCGACCCCGACGTGGTCCGAGCTGGCACGGCTGCTGAAAAGGAGCTGCAGACGACACTCCTTCGTCTCCGCGAGACCCTTACTATCCTCAAGGGGCGCCGCTTGGCCGGAATCGTCGGCAAGAGCTGGCTCTATCAGCGGCCATGGTATCTGGTCATCGGCCCCCCCGGATCGGGCAAGACCACCGCAATCGTCAATTGCGGGCTCAGCTTTCCGCTGGCGGACAGGTCCAGCCGGAGAGCCCTCGGGCGAACGCGCAGCTGCGAATGGTGGATTGCCGACGAAGCGGTGCTGATCGACGCCGCCGGCCGCTACACGATTCATGAAAGCGATTCAGAGCGGGACAAAGCGGCTTGGCGCGGCTTGCTTCGGCTGCTCCGTCGCTATCGGCCGCGCCAGCCGCTGAACGGGGTCTTGGTAACCATCGCAATCAGCGACCTGAACTCGACATCCGACGACGTGAGCGTCGACCAAGCCAGTTGCATCCGTCAGCGGCTCCTTGAACTAAACAGGGAGCTCCGCCTGCAGCTGCCGGTCTATGTTCTATTCACCAAGAGTGATCTGGCGGCGGGATTTGTCGAGTTCTTCGGTGAACTTGGTGGCGAGGGGACGGAGGCCGTGTGCGGATTCACATTCGCGAGAGAGCCTTCGGAGGGCGACGGCGATCCGATGGAGTCTTACATACCAGCATACGATGCGCTGGTTGGCCGCCTGAACGAAAGGCTGCTTGAACGAATGCAGCAAGAAAGTAACCCCCAAGGTCGCGCACTCATATTCGACTTTCCACAGCAGGTTGCTAGCCTGAAGTATGTGACCGAGCAGTTCTTGCAGGAGGCATTCGCCCGGAATCCGTTTCAGGAGCCGATTATGCTCCGCGGCGTCTACTTCGTAAGCGGGACGCAAGTCGGCACGCGGTTTGATCGTGTTGCGGAGGCCAGATCTCAGATATTCGAGGTCGCTAGGCCGCCTTGTCCTGGGCTCCCTGGCCCGCGGCGCAGTTATTTCATCGGCCGGCTGCTCCGCGATGTCGTTTTCGCCGAAGCTGAGCTCGTCGATGCCGATCCCCGCTTCCTCCGGCGTCAGCGGCGGGTCCGATATGGCGTCTATGCGATCGGTGCGGCGGCCATGATCGCCGCTGGCGTCTTCTGGACGGTCACCTATGTTCGAAACGTCACGCTGATCGAGAGCGTTCGTCTAACAGCTGACAGCTATGCCGCAGAGGCCAAGAAGCTGAACCTCGACCGGGTTGATAACAGCGAGCTTCGACCCATCCTGCCATTGCTCCAGCGGCTACGCAATATCAGGGGCGGCAATGCCGACGGCGACACGGCGGGCGATCGCCTCGCGGGATTGGGTCTCGACCAAAGCAAGAAAATCTCGCTTCAAGCGCGCGCGGCGTACCACCGCGCTCTCAATACTGTCCTGCTGCCACGGCTGATCTCCCGCTTGGAAACATTACTTGCGGAAACACACGATCCTTTGTTTCTCTACGAGGTACTGAATGTCTACCTGATGCTGGGTAAGCAGGCTCCGCTCCAGCGCGAGGTCGTCAAGAACTGGATGGCTGTTGACTGGCGCGTGATGTTTCCGGCCGAAGCGGACGCCGATCTTCGGCACGCGCTCGCTGATCACCTCGACGCCCTCCTGGACCCGCCACTACCTCATGTAGCGCTTAATAGTGAACTGATCGAGAAGAGCCGCGCGAAACTGCAGGCCGTCTCGATGCCCCGCGGCGTGTTCGACATCATCGCGACCAGTCCCGCGGCCTCGCAGCCGCCCACTTCGAGTCTGGACGACCATGCCGCGCCGTTAGCGGAAACCGTCCTGGTCCGTAAATCGGGACAGCCGCTCAGTGCTAAAATTCCTGGCCTTTATACACGAATGGGTTTCTACGGGACTTTCCTGCACTTGCTGCCGCAGGTGGCTGACGCTGTCGCTGCAGAAAGCTGGGTGCTCGATGCACAGGCAGTCGCGCCGGCCGCGGCCGGTGACGTGAGCCAGCAGCTGCGGCGCCCGGCGGCAGACCTCCACCCCCGGGAGTTCGCGTTCCGCCGGGACCAGCTCATTGGCGATGTGTCTCTGCGCCCAATTGGCACCATGGATGACGCGCTGCGAACCTTGGATACGCCGTCCGCGCCGACGTCGCCGATGCTGCGGTTCCTTGTCGCGACGGCGCAAAAGTTAAGGCTCGAGCAGCGACCGGCCCCCGAGGACGGAATGACGAAAGGTAACGGCGTCGCAAAGAGCGAGGCACCACCAACTTACGTTGCGGAACTGATCCGCTCGCGAGCGGTCGCGGACAAGCCTGAAGCTTACGTCCGGCTCTATATGGACGATCATCTTAGGTGGCTGCACCAACGCGTCGACATACTGCCGAATAGTCAGGTGAGCGCGCAGGCGCCGATCGACAGTGCGCTCCAGAATCTCGGCGAACTGTATCGTTCGCTCAGCCAGACCCAAGGGCTGACGGGTTCGGACTGCTTGGAAAAAGACGATCAGGCGGGCGTTGCGATCCGCCAAATTGAGTCGGGAGCCACCAATCTGCCCGAGCCTATCAAACAATGAACTCAGAGGCGAGCTGAAGACGCCAGTTACTTTGATGGGTGAGCGGATCCTGTCCCACCCTTCACCCGACACACCATAATCAAGGACAGGATGAACTGGAGACAAACAATGGCTAAGGCCCATAACAGGCAAAGAGCACTGACGTTCCTGAACCTGATCGAACAGACCAAAGGCAAAGCCGATGTGGAGTTCTGTTTTGCCGTTGGCACAATCGGGGATCCGGAGGAGAAAGCTGTCGTGCTGGTGAAGAAGAGCGGGCTCAATAGTCTGGTCGGAATCCTGAAAAAAATGCCTTATGAAACCGGTGAGGATGGTAAAGCAGACGGCTTTGCGCTTCTGCAGCGCGGCACAGGCAAGATGAACGAAGACGGCGTTATCCTTCTGCGACTTGCCCGCGGAGGCAAAGCCGGATTCCAGCAGGTGAAAAGGAGGATGAAAGAGTATTTCAGGGGCTTCGGCCTGAGGCTACCCGACATGGAAGAAGCTGGAGTGTTAACGGAACAAGACGTTCGGTTATTTGAAGGCACTGTCATGACGAACTCTCAATATCTCCCGGCAGACGACGATGAACAACCGACGAACACCGTCAAGAACGCCGAGGATACCCTTTCGGAACGTGTCGAAAACGGGGAGGGGATAGACCGGAGCGAAGCGGAAGGGCATTCGCAGCGGCCTCTTTCGGACGTGCTGAAGCAGGGCGTTGCCAGCGCGGCGGCAACAATTTCCAATCACGTTCTAAGTCTGAGCGAGCAAATCGGCGCGGGCCAGACCGCCGAGTTGGCCCGATTGACTAAGAAAGTTACCGATTGGCTTGGGCCGATGCTGGCTGCGACGCCCCCGGACGAGCAGGAGGCAAAGCTGCACAACTCCACCAGCCGGTTAATGCTGATGTTGGCATGTCCTGAGAATCTGCGAAATCTCCAATACGTGGACGAGACGGCCGACGGCGTGGTCCAGGACGAGACACACGGCTCCGGCCCGGAAGAGATCGCGGTAAACGGCATAGATCTTAACAGAGTCCCGACCAACTCCCTCAAACAGGACGAGGTGATAGAGACCTTGTTTCGCCTGGCCAAGGCCAAGGCTCAAGAGCGACAGCTTTCCTTTGCCCTGGCGGAGGCGAATTCTGAAAAAATCGCGATGATAGTGTCGTCGCAATGGCCCAAGGAAGAAGGCGATGCAGCCCGCAGGCGCGAGATTGTCGAGCGTCTGATCGCCGTGGTGGAGCAGCGGCTTGGCAACGATGATCACCTCGTTGATCTGCTTGGCGTCAAAGTGACCGACCATCAGAAAGGCAAGAAGGTCATCGTGAATTTGGTCGAAAACATCAAGGACACATGGGAGGCGTGTCTCGGCACTGCGTTGACACTGAGGGACGACGTAAAGAGCAGGATCAACCGGCTGATCGATGTGGAAACCCGTGGCGGAAGCTGGAGGCGTGTCGACGACATCTTCCTGCAGTTCAATGATGAGCTCTCGGATCAACTCACCGCCCTCATCGAGGAAGAAGGCGAGGCAATGCCAGGCGCGATTGAGCGCCTCGAAGCCACAGTCCATAGCAAGCTCAGCTATCTCGACAGCAACGCGACTGTTGCATTGCTCGATAATCCTCCAATGGACCTCGGCCCGGGCACCATCGGGCAGACGCTGCGGGCGGGGCTCGCCGACATCATCAACGGCCTAAAGCGCATCAAATCCTCGCACGCAACATCCGCGCCCTAGAGAACGACGGCTTTATCAATCTGCAACCGAACGCGCCATCCTGGCCCTGACTGGCATGCCCGACTTCAACGCTATTGCGATGTGACGAAACATTCGGCCGTCGGGCCTCGGTTTGTTTCGACGGTTTTGTTGTGGGGGCTCAGCGCGGCGGCGATCTCGCGGCGCAGCCAACTATTGCCCGGGTCGTGATGGCAACGCTCGTGCCAAATCAACCCAATCTCATAGGTCGGCAGTTGCACAGGCGGGTCGACGACCGTCAGCGGCAGCATGGCGGCGAGTCGCGCAGCAACGAGCTGCGGTACGATTAGCACCATGTCGGTTGTCGAGATCACTAGGGCAGCCGTCAGCACGTCGGAAACCAGCATTGGGTCTTGGTCCGGCAAGCTTAACCTAGCCAGGCTATCATAGATCAGGCCGAAACCGCCGTTGAAGTTCGAGGAGATGGCCGCGTGGCGGAGCGACGCAAGATTCTCCCTGGTCCATCCCCGTGTCACGGCTGGGTGTTCGTGGCGTACCAGGCAAGCAAAGCGGTCGGTGTACAGGCTGCGCCGCATGTAGCCAGGGGGAGCGGCGTCAATCTGCCCGATCGCCAGGTCGATCTCACCCTGCTCAAGCCGGCTCGCGGCATCGCTGAGGAGCCGATCGGTGGCAATGTCGAGATGAATGCCGCGCTCGTACAGCCGCGGCAGCAAGAGCAGCGCTTGATGGTCGGGTAACATGATCGTTGCCTTCCACCGCCTTTCCGGGGAGGCGGAGCGGCTCGTTACGATCTCACTGATCGAATCTAACGCTGCCGGCAGCATTTCGGCGAGGCGATCGCCGAGCGGCGTCGGAGTCAATCCGGTTGAGGCGCGAACCAGGAGATCGTCATCGAACAGGCCGCGCAGCCTTGCCAACGCCCGGCTGGTTGCCGGTTGGCTTCGGCCAACGTGGTGGGCCGCACGAGTTACGTTACGGTACTCCAGCAGCGCCTCAAGCACGATCAGCAGGTTCAGGTCGATCGATGCAAGGTTCGGCATCTGCCGTTGCCGCGCGGCGTTACGACGTTTCATTAGCTGCGATCCCACGTACTCTTTTGCCTTCTTCCAGCCGCAAGCAGGCTCAGCCGTTTGTCTCTCCTCTTGGGAGGGTAGTGTTCTGCGAGCTTCCTCGCGGGCATCGGCTCTGCATGTCGGTGCCACTGAGGCTCTTGGGAAAAACCGGGGTCAACACAGCACAATCCGCGTTTCGGCGAAGCCGGAATTGCAAACCGATTCGTTTGGCCGCAGTTGCCTTTGGTCGAATCCTCACCCCTCCGATCAACCGGGCCGTGCGTGGTCACCGGGACGGCGAGACGGCAATTCATGAGCTTGGCCTTGTTCCGACAATTCTCGCTCGCGGCCGCAAGTAACGATTGCAGCAGCCAATTCGCCTCCGCTTGACGAGGCAGTGGTCCTCATCTGAAATCTCAGCGAAAGTCACAGACTTAGTTCCGAATAGAGCGGTCTCGTCTGAGTGCCTGGATGAGTGAGTGGATCTATCGTCTCTGCTTGCGCGTCGCATAATAAATGCCGCCGTCCTTAGGCGATTGACAGTGTCATCATTGGTAATAATCATGAATGATAAAAAGAAAGGCAACTTGGTTAGACACCTTTTCTATTTGGCTTCACGGCTTTTACATTTGACAATTATTTGATAGACGTATCATTATATTAAGTATGATATATACGCTCCTTTACAGAGGTGAGCATCCTTCTTGACGTCCTGTTTAAAGTGACTTGCCGCGTTCGGCGGCCGGAGACTACATGGCACAATGGCGTTGACCCGCTGACCTAAGATGTTGCGATAGGTCTACCCTGCCCAGCCGTTTGGAATTGCTAAGAGTCTATGAATTTTTTTGAAGGAGATGTTGCGACTGACGCGTATTGGCGAGTGCTGATCAGGAAGGGGAGCATGAAAAAGCTGGGGGTCGTCAGGCGGCCAGCTTGGGTGCATTTTCTGGTCTCAGCCGTTTCTCGCCAGCGCTTGAAGTCGCTGTCGAGCGTGCCGTCGAGGATGCGCGTTCGCAGTTGGACGCCACGCGGCGTCCATTGTATTTGTTGCTTCTTGGGCAAACCGCTTGGCGATTGCCTGATTGATGGTTGACTCAACGAAGGGCTTGAACGACCTCCCGAGAACGGTGGCGTTCAGCGAAGTTCGGGATGAGATCGGCAGCTGAACTTCTCCAAATATCGCCGCAGCTTGCGTGCCTCTGGCAGCGGACGCCGATTAAAGCGCGTGTCGCGCTTAATCGGCCTCATATCCGGCAGCCTTGAAGAAGTTTCGACACTGTGTCGGGTCAAAAAGGTGGCAGATTTCGCCGAGAGCGTCGGAGAGGGCGTTGAAGGTTCTGGCCGCCTTCTTGCGCAGCAGCGCCTTGAGCTTCTCCCGGCGTCGTATTGCGCCATAGTCGGGATGTTATCGTCCCTAGCAGAGGAGCCATCTATGTCCGAGCTTGCCACAGTTGGTATCGACCTCGCAAAGAGTTGGCCCACTCTGTCTCCATACCCGTCGCCGCAATAGCGGTCGACCTGATCGGCCATCTGCGCGGTGCCGGTCTGATCGCCTCCGGTCCGCGCAGCCCAACACCCGGCGCGCCCTACACCTACGTCACCACCAAAGAATTCCTGCTGGAGTTCGGGCTTGAGACGCTGCGCGACTGCCGGATTTCGAGGCGCTCGAGGATGCCGGGCTGCTGTCAAAGGAGAAGCTGTTGCGTTTCATGCTTGCGGGCTGACGATATCAATCCATTGTGCGATCGCCGATGGTACCGAGCGGCCCGTCTGCCTCAGATCGTACAGGCACTGTTCGCCCACTTGCACACGGCAGACCGTGAAGGCCAACCCCTCCTCGACTGTTGTCTACGTACACCGATGCATCGGCAATCATTGACGCTGCCCCGATGGCTCTTTGGGTTTTCGGGAACCGGCGCAGCAGCCGCTCCGTCTCAACGTCATGCCCATGTTCCGCGACACGAGTCTGAACGCGCAGGATTGAAAGTTCGACATTGGCGAGGCCGACGAATAGCAGCAGAACAAAATAGCCTGCTGCCTGCATGTCACGGATGAGATCGAGCTTGGAATGAACGATGCCATCCGGAAGCTCTTCCCAATACGAAAAGACCGTCTCCATAGCGAAGGGAACTTTGGACTGCATCGCATGGCCGACGAAAGCTTGAACGCCATCCTGCGCCACCTTCATCCAGCTTCTATCGGTATCCCTGAGAGATTGTGCCCGGGAACAAGAGCCCCATCGCTGCCCGTTTCAGGCAGAATCGACAGCATCATCCGGTCAGCATTGATGAGTGGAATTTGCAGACGATCCGACAGGACTTTCCGCCACATCGTGGACTTTCCTGAACCGTTGTGGCCTGCGAGGACGATAGCGAGCGGCTTTTTCGAAGAGGGTCGCGATCGTCACGACAAGGAAGGCACGAATCATCGTCTAGCTCCGGGTCTTTGACGAGGCGGAAGGCGCGCGCCGCGAGCGAGGCGGGTTCACCTGACGCCGAGATCGACGCCCAGCTCTGCCGAAAGCGACCCCAACCGATCCTTCAGCCAGCACGTAGGCTTCTTCTTCACGAACGCAAAGGCGCGGCATTGCAGATTGGCCTCACACACAATGTAGCATCCCACGAAATCTGTCTTTATGCGCGCGTAGTCGCCGCCCACCATGTCACGACCAGAAGCGACGGCGAACGTGGACACCAGCACGCTAGAACTCAGTTCTTCGGCCACGCTGGCCGACGCATCCGGGTTCTTCACGAGCAACTTGGCGTCGCTCTTCAGAAAGCAAAATCGAGCCAGCTTGTTGTAGGTCGAAGCTCGGCAAGAACGATCGGCATTGCAGGCTGCGTGGCATTGAGCCTCGGAAACGTTTCGCAGCGTCGCGTAGTCAAAACCGATCACGTCGTAATCGTCAACGCTGCGGAAGGGTCGCGACGCCACGTAGGGCTCGGGGGCGGGGCTGCTCGTAGCGGGCGCCGCGTCGGTGACAGCAGCACTCTCACGACTATGGCAGAGGACCAGCACCACAGCTGGTGCGACTTTCTCTGCGAGATCCGCCGTCTCCAGGTGCGGCCCGATGGCATCGACGGCATCGAATGCCACGCCTCGGCTCTGAAGGAACGATCGAACCGCACTTCCCCTGACGGCGAAGTTGACGTTCTGGGGCACATTATGCCGGTCGCGCGGTCGTTTAGGACCGCCGTCGTGATACCGAGGACCGCACCGCTTCGATCTACGAGGGGACCGCCGGAATTGCCTGGTTGAATTGGCGTAGAAATCTGCAGGTAGCGGGAGTCGTCACCGATTCCGAGTAGCGAGTTCACGTTGCCGGTCGTGATCTTCACTGAACTCGACAGGGCGGTCGTTAGCGGGTAGCCGAACGCCGCGACGTCTTCTCCCAGCCGCGGCTCAGAATTCCTCAACTTGAGGACAGCCGGTACGGCGCCAGCACTCTTGTCAACAGCCAAGTCCCTTTGAACGTCGACCTTAAGGTCGGTGACCTCACCTCGGCCGACCACCGTTACGCTCTTGCAACCGTCGACGACGTGCGCGTTAGTGACCAGCCATCCGTCGGCGCTGACGAAAAACGCCGTGCCCGATGATGAGACATCCGATGATTGCGACCAAGCTGGATGGATGGCGCAAATCGACGCCATCACTGCAGCACTGACGGCGATACATCGCTTCGAGAAACGAAACACAGTAAAACAGACCACAGCCTAGTCGAAGCTTTTAATCTTGTCAGGCACGAGCACAAGTGGATTGCTTAATGGCGCGCACGCAGACAAGGAGAGCATGGGTTATCGCCAACCGGCTGACGTACATCGGAGAACTGGGCTGGGAGCTCCATATTCCCACTGAGATGGCTCAGCACGTTTTTGATGTCTTGTGGGAAGCCGGTGGCGAGCACGGGTTACGTCCGGCAGGCTATCACGCCCTGGAGCACCTCCGCTCCGAGCGAGCATACCGTGAGTACGAGCTTGACCTAACCCCGGTCGACACACTGCTCGAGGCCGGACTTGGGTTTACGATCGACTGGTCAAAGGCCTGTGGTTTCCAAGGCAAGGCCGCCACAGAGGCCCAGAAGGCGGCAGGCACGCCGCGCAAGCCGCTTCTGTCGTTTAAGCTGCGGGATCCAAAGCCCCCTACTCTTTCGCGAGGAGCTAATCCGCTACGATGGTGGCATTGTCGGCTACATCTCCTCTGGGGTCCGGAACTTTACCCTGGGGTCATCGATAGGACTCGGCTACGTCAACCACGCTGGTGGAGTCAGTCGCGGGTGGATCGACTCGGGAAGCTGGCAGATCGAAATAGACGGCGAGCTGTTCCACGCCGACGCATCCCTGCAGGCTTTCTTCGATCCCAAAGGCCTCAGGACGAAGATCTAGCCCCGCAGGCTGCAAGGTCCGAACGTACTCGGCCCTGTCCAGCCCCGTTCCTCCGCATTTCATCGCCCTCCGCCCGGATTAAAGCGCCAGGTGAACAAAATCCGATTTCAAAGGCGAAGTATTTCGAAATAATGTTGTGGCTGCTTATTACTGCGCCCAACGCCGACCGAAACCGCTCGCTCCTTGATGCCCGCGATTGTCACGACCGACAGATTATATTAGCGTGACCGAGCGGCCAGTACGCGCGTTTGCGAAGGATCGAGAAGGTTATCAGCGCGTGCGCAATGAGAAAGTACTGGAAAATGTCTTCAACAGTTCGTCTAGAGTTAGTCAAATTAGCTTTTAGGCTTTGGGCTAATTGTCCTTCATGATCATGGATACTTGGATCCTGATGATACGACGAGGCCTTGCGAGGCGTCGCGTGGGTTCGGATGTGCGCGACGAGGACGCAGGCAGTCGCGCTCTCGTCAGAAGATCGGCGGGCGCTCTGGCCTCAACGCCGTGCTGACCCCAAATCGGCTTGGCTCGGGCGGGCAAGACGCATGGAAGACCATGGAGGTCTTCCTGTGGCTCCAGGGCCTTCCCCGCCATCCGCCGGCGCAATGCCTGCCTATATGCCGACGAACCTCACATCATGGATCAACTTGTTGCAAGTCATCGATCCAATCGGGCTTGCCGAACCGACAAGCTGTCATAGCCCTTCGCCTTGTATACCGCAGTGGATATCAGCCAACTGGCGAGGAAGATGCCGACAACCGCGAAACCGAAATTGGCGAGGTTGTCGTTCATCGCGCCGACGAAGCCCCAGATCCCACCTTCGAGGCCGAGCTTGTCGGCAATCAGGCCAAGCGCCTCGATGCCGCCGATGAAGATCGCCACAGCCACGGACGCCGCCGTGATGGTAAGATTGTACCACAGCTTGCGGATCGGATTCACGAAAGCCCAGCCATAGGCGCCGGTCACCAGGACGCTGTCGGTCGTGTCCATCAGCGACATCCCAGCGGTGAAGAGTGCTGGAAAGACAAGGATCGACCAGAACGACATTCCTTGCGCCTCCTGGGTTGCCGAAATGCCGAGCAGGCCGATTTCAGTGGCGGTGTCGAAGCCGAGGCCGAACAGGAAGCCGATCGGATACATGTGCCATGAGCGCGAGACGATGCCGAACAGCGGGCCGAAGATGCGGGCGATGAAGCCGCGACCGGCAAGCAACGCATCGAGGTCTTCGTCGACGACCTTTTCGCCGCGCCGCGCGCGAGAGAACGCCGCCCAGATGCCTCTCAGGATAAACAGGTTGGCAATGCCGATCACCAGCAGGAACAGCGCTGACACGCCGGTGCCGATGACGCCGCCTATGCTATGAAATTCGTCCAGCCTGGACTGCATCATTGTCGCTGCTGCGGCGATGGCGATGGAGGCCACGATGACAATGCTCGA
Organism: Mesorhizobium cantuariense; assembly: GCF_042647205.1. NCBI lineage: Bacteria > Pseudomonadati > Pseudomonadota > Alphaproteobacteria > Hyphomicrobiales > Phyllobacteriaceae > Mesorhizobium > Mesorhizobium cantuariense. The sequence goes on from NZ_JBHRVD010000001.1 coordinate 832,860, forward strand.
GTGCCCGAGCGAGAAGAAGAGGCCGACCGAGTAGGGCGCCTTGCCTTCCTGCGTCAGCTTGCGCACGACATTGTCAATCGCCGCGATATGGTCGGCGTCGAAGGCATGGCGCAGGCCGAACATATAGGCGAGCAGTGCGGTGCCGAGCAGCGCTGGCCGATCGGCAAAGGCGATCCACGCCCATACCCATGCCGTGATGTTGGCGGCGATGAGCAGGACGTAGGTCATCGCCGCCCTGGTTCTCACCCGAGTTGGCCGATCGTCGAAGGGATTGGGAAGTCCATGACCCGCCGGCGCATGTTGTGTCGGCGGCAAAGCGGATACGATCGTGTCCTTCATGACTTCGTCCTCTCGATCCGATGATGTGATGGCAAGCCTCGTGTCGAGGCATTGTGATATCGCTTAACCTGCAAGCCGCGCTTGAGCCGCCTCACCCTGCAGCCAGTCGTACCAGCTGGCGAGCCCGTCGCCGGTTTTCGCCGAGACCTGGATCGCCCTGATCTGCGGATTGACCGTTTGCGCATTGGCGATGGCCTCCTCGACATTAAAATCGACATGCGGCAACAGGTCCGTCTTGTTGATGACCATGATCTCCGCCGCTCGAAACATATGCGGGTATTTCAGCGGCTTGTCGTCGCCTTCGGTCACCGACAGGATGACGACCTTGGCGCGCTCGCCGAGATCGAACATTGCCGGACAGACGAGGTTGCCGACATTCTCGACCATGACCACAGAGCCGACTGCCGGCTTCAACTCGGCAAGGCCCTTGGCAATCATATCGGCTTCGAGATGGCAGCCGGCGCCGGTGTTGACCTGGACAGCGGCGGCACCGGCGGCGCGGATGCGCTCGCCGTCATTGGCAGTCGCCTGGTCGCCTTCGATGACCGAGATCGGCATCCTGTCCTTAAGGTCGCGGATGGTGCGCTCGAGTAGCGTCGTCTTGCCGGAGCCGGGCGAGGAGACCAGATTCAGCGCCAGGATTTCGCGGCCGGCGAACCAACCCCGATTCTTCGCGGCGAGCATATCGTTCTTGGCAAGTATCTGCGCCTCAAGCTCGACCACCAGATTGTGGCCTTGGTTGTGGCTGTGACCATGGTCACGGTCACGGTCACGGTCATGGTCATGGCCATGATCATGCGAGTGATCGTGATGGCCATCGGCGTAGTCGTGATGACCGTGGGAATGATCGTGACCGGCTTCATGCAATTCCGCATCGCCATGCGCATTATCGTGATGATGGTGATGCTCATGCACGTGGTCCGACCGGTGGTCGTGGCCTTGCTCATGGCCGTGGCTATGCGCATGAGAGTGGCAGTGCGGATGTTCGTGATCATGGATGTGACCGTCGTCGTGGTCGTGCGGGTGAGTGTGGCTGTGCTCATGACCGTGGTCGTGCCGATGCTGCATGCCGTCGTCATGCGGACGGGCATGATCATGCGCGTTGCCCAGCGCCGTTTCCTTGCCGGTCTGGAGGTCGAGGATTCGCGTTTCGTCCTTCGAGCCGCAACCACAGGTTCCGCACATCAGGGAGCCTCCTCGATTTCCATTTCCCGGATTTTCAGCTCTTCACCCGCCAGCCGGTCGATGGCGCGGGAGCCGCAGGCGCAGGCCTGGTAGAGCGTGGTGGTGTCGAAGGCCCCGCCGCAACTCCGGCAACGCGCCCGCCCCGCTATCTTCTGGATGTCGAGAAGCGCGCCATCGAGCAGCGTGCCCTTGGCGACGATGTCGAAACAGAACAGGATAGCGTCGGGCATCACGCCGGAGAATTGCCCGACGTCGAGCGTCACCCGTTTGACACGGCGGCCCTTCGCCGCTTCCTCGACGATTGAGACGATGTTGCGGGTGATGCCGAGCTCGTGCATCAGCAAATCCGCGGCAATTGTTCGCCGACCAGCATGTCGACGATGCGCCGGCCGCCGAATACCGTCTGCATGGTGACGCGCCCTGCCTCGCCGCGCACGGCATGGCCGATGATCGATGACCCCTGGCCCAGCGCATGGCCGGAGAGAGCGGCAAGTGCCGCCGCACTTTCCTCAGGTGGCACGACGACGACGATCTTGCCTTCGTTGGCGAGATAGAGCGGGTCGAGACCGAGGATCTCGCAGAAGCCGCGCACTTCCTCGCGTAGCGGCGTCAAAGCTTCGTCGATCTCGATCGACACACCGGAGGCGTCGGCGATCTCGTTGAGGACCGTGGCGACACCGCCGCGCGTCGCATCGCGGATGCAACGCGTGCCGGGTGCGGCTGCCAGCAGCACCTCGATCAACCCGTGCAAGGCCGCGCAATCGCTTTCGATCGAGGTTTCCAGCTCCATGTCGCCGCGTGCGCACAGGATCGCCGCGCCGTGGTCGCCGAGCAGCCCATTGACCAGGATGGCATCGCCCGGCTTCACGTGATCAATGCCGAGTTCGAGGCCTGGCCTGATCACACCGATGCCGGTGGTGGTGATGAAGATCTTGTCGCATGCGCCGCGCTGCACGACCTTGGTGTCGCCGGTAACGATGCTGACGCCGGCCTCGCGCACGGCCTCGGCCATCGACAGCGCTATGCGGCGCAGCGTCTCGACCTGCATGCCTTCTTCGATGACGACGGCGCAGGACAAATAGAGCGGCTTTGCGCCGCCGACGGCGAGGTCGTTGACGGTGCCGTAGACGGCAAGCTTGCCGATGTCGCCGCCCGGAAAGAACAGCGGATCCACCACGAAAGAGTCTGTCGTGAAGGCGAGGCGGTCGCCATGAGTCGCCAGCATTGTCAGATCGAAACGGGCCTGGTCCTCCAGAACCTCAGGTGCCGCGCCGGCAAAGGCGCTGATGAACACGTCGTCGATCAGATCCTTCATCGCTTTGCCGCCGCCGCCATGGGCAAGCGTCACGGTCGGGATGAAAACGCCCCCCAGCACGCGCTTGGGTGGCGGTGGCCGCACGTTCATGACACGGCCGCCACGCTGGCATCGGGCCGGGCCGCCGTGTGCTTCTTGACGCCGCCATACTGGTAGTAGGCGGCGCAAGCGCCTTCGGACGAAACCATCAGCGCGCCGAGCGGCATTTCCGGCGTGCAGGCGATGCCGAACACCTTGCACTGCCATGGCTTGATGACGCCCTTCAGCACCTCGCCGCATTGGCAGGATTTCGGGTCCGCGATCTTGACCCCGGGAATGGCGAATTTGCGCTCGGCATCGAAGCGGGCGTAGTCGTCGCGCACCTTGACGCCGGAATGGTCGATGGAGCCAAGCCCTCGCCATTCGAAGAATTCACGCAGTTCATAGACCTTGCCGACCGCGGCAAGTGCCGCGTTGTTGCCGGCCTCAGGCACGATGCGGGCATACTGGTTTTCGATCTCGGCGCGACCATCCTTGATCTGCTTCAGCACCATCCAGATCGACTGCAGCACGTCGAGCGGCTCGAAGCCGGCGACGACCATCGGCCGCTTGTAGAAGTCGGCGATGAATTCGTAGGGCGCGGTGCCGATGACCATCGAGACATGGCCTGGGCCGAGGAAGCCGTCGAGATGCAGGTCGGGGCTGTCGAGGATCGCCTTGATCGTCGGCACGATGGTGATGTGATTGCAGAACACCGAGAAGTTTTCGATGCCATCGGCTTCAGCTTGCAGCACGGTCAGCGCGGTGGACGGCATGGTGGTCTCGAAACCGAGGCCGAAGAACACAACCTCACGATCCGGGTTCTTCCTGGCCAGCGTCAGCGCATCCATCGGCGAATAGACCATGCGCACATCGGCGCCGTCGGCCTTGGCCTGCTGCAGGCTCTTCTTCGAACCCGGCACGCGCATGGCGTCGCCAAAGGTTGTGAAGATCACCTCGGGCCGTTCGGCGATCGATACGCAGTCGTCGACGCGGCCCATCGGCAAGACGCAGACCGGGCAGCCGGGCCCATGCACCAGTTCGATGGCGTCGGGCAGCATGCCTTCAAGCCCATAGCGGAAGATCGAATGTGTGTGACCGCCGCACACTTCCATGATGTTGATTGGACGCGTCCTAGCGATCTCGATCGTGGCGGCGAGCTTGTTGATTTCCTTGATCAGGATTTTTGCTTTTTCGCGGTCGCGGAATTCGTCGGTGTATTTCATTGGACGCTTCCTTTTCCGGCGGCGGAACCACGTTCGTCGGCGAGCAGCGTGTGCACGAGGTCCCACAGGATGTGGTAGGCAGCGACGTGGCATTCCTGGATGCGGTGGATCGAGGTCGACGGCACGACCAGCAGATGATCGAGGGTGCCGGATAATTTCATGCGACCGCCGTCGCCACCGGCGAGACCGATCGTGTGAACGCCCATCTCCCTGACCTTGGCGAAGGCCGACACCAGGTTCTGCGAATTGCCGCTGGTCGAAATGCCGATGACGGCGTCGCCCTTGCGGGCGTGCGCCAGCAGCTGGCGCACGAAGACATGGTCGAAACCGAGGTCGTTGCCGACGGCTGAGATCATGGCGAGGTCGGCGACGAGATTGGTGGCGGCGAGCGCCGGCCGGCCGGCGGTGACCGGATGGACGAACTCGACGGCGACATGCGAAGCATCGCAGCTCGAGCCACCATTGCCCATCGAAAAGAGTTGGCCATGGTTGCGGTAGACATCCGCCAGCGTGTGCGCGGCCGCGACCAGGATTTCGGCCTGGCCGCCGAAGAAGCTCTCATTGGTTTCGCGGGTGTCGCGCGCTTTCTCGGCAACGGAATGCAGCAAAGCCGCATTCATCTTTTCCGGGTCCTGCGCCTTGCCGTGCAGGAACGGATAGAGCGCTTTCAGTTCGCTTTCGCTGGACATTCTGGCGTCCTCCTCTTGCATGCCGCCCAAAAGTGCGGAGCGGTTTTGGGACAACGACGTGCATAAAAACAGAACTTGAAGCGCGCCGACGGCGGTCTAATGCACCGACGACAGCCTCATCGACTCCATTTCGGCTTGTACTTCGCCGAGTTCGGTAAGAATTTTCAGGGTCTCGGCGGCCTCATGCTCGTCGATGCGGCTCATGGCGAAGCCGACATGGATCAGCACCCAGTCGCCGACGCAGTCGTCGACGGAATGGGTTTCGTTGACGATGCAGGCAATGTTGACCTGCCGCCTGACGCCGCTGACATCGACCGTCGCCAGCTTCTTCAGGTGGTCATCGATCTTGACGATCCGTCCTGGGATTCCGAGGCACATGGTCAGCTCGCTTTCTGCCGGACTTGCCCGGCGTCGATGAGGTGAGCGGCGGCTACGGTCGCCTGGCCGAACGCGATGCCGCCATCATTGGCAGGGACTTTCGCGTGCGTCAGAACCTTGAAATCCACGGCCTCAACCCTGCTGAGAACCTGCTCGAACAGCACCTTGTTCTGGAAGCATCCGCCCGACAGCACGACCGTGTCAAAACGCGGCGGGGCATCGTCCTCATCACCTCGTGCCAGCTTCAGCGCCATAGCGGCGATCGACTTCGCCAGGCCCTTGTGAAAACGGGCCGAAATGACCGAGGCCGGGGTTTTCAGGATGAGGTCGCCTAGGATGGCATTCCACATGCCGAGCGGTTCGATATAAGGAAGCCCAGAGCCTTTCAGGTTCGGGATCGGCAAGGGATAGGCGAGATGATCGCCTTCCTCGACAAAGGTTTTGTGGCAGACAACGGCTTCGAGGCGAGCCGCGGCCTCGCCCTCATAGGCCTGCCGGTCGAAGCACAATCCGGCAGCGGCTGCGACCGCATCGAAGAGTCGGCCGCAGGACGATGCCTTGGGTGAATTGAGCGAAGCCTTGAGCATGGCGCCGATGGTTGCAAGCGGCTTGGCAGAAAGGGCGGCGAACAGGTCGAGATCCTCGAAATTCATCTTGAAGGCGGCGAAGCCCATTTCGGTCATCAGGTGGGCATAGAGGTTGCGCCATGGCTCGCGCACGGCTTGCGCGCCGCCGGGCATGGCGACCGGTTTGAAGGTGCACAGCCGCTCGAAGCGGCGATAGTCGGCCAGCAGGAATTCTCCGCCCCAGATGCCGCCATCCGAGCCATAGCCGAGCCCATCGAGCACGACAGCCAGAACAGGTGCAGCATCGAGCGCGCGGCCGTTTTCGGCGAGGCAGGCGGCAGCGTGAGCGTGATGGTGCTGAATTTCCAGCAGTGGCAGGTTTTCAGCGGCAGCTGTCGCTCGCGCCAGTTTTGCCGAGAGATATTCCGGGTGCAGATCCGCCGCCAGCGCCACCGGCCGATGGTCGAACAGATCCCGGTAGAGCCCAAGGTTATTGCGGTAGTCGTCGTAGGTCAGCGCGTCTTCGAGATCTCCCTGGTGCTGCGACAACACCGCGCGTCCGTCTTTGACCAGACAGAAGGTCGATTTCAGTTCCGCACCATAGGCGAGGATTTCCGGCGCCTGTTCAAAACCATACGGCAGCGCGATCGAGGCCGGTGCATAGCCACGCGCGCGGCGCAGCACCCGCAGTTTTCCACCCATGCGGCGCACAACGGAATCGTCGATGCGATTTGCGATGTCGCGGTTGTGGATCAAGGCGTAGGCAGCGATTTCAGACAGTTTCTTTGCCGCTTCGGCATCGTCGATAACCTGCGGTTCGTCCGATAGGTTGCCGCTGGTCATGACGACCGGGCGGGTCATCCTGCGAAGCAGGAGCAGATGCAGTGGCGTCGACGGCAGCATGAAGCCGAGCGTGCCGAGACCTGGCGCGATTGCCTCCGGCAGTTTCTCCGGCCCGTCGGCGGCAAGCAGCACGATCGGCGCCTCGCGGCTTGTCAGCGCGGCAGCCTCCTCGTCGCTGACCGTGGCATAGCGTCTGATCACATCCAGATCGCGCGCCATCAGCGCGAAGGGTTTTGCATCGCGGCGCTTGCGCTTGCGCAGCATGGCGACAGCCTCCGGCCGGGTGGCGTCACAAGCCAGCTGGTAGCCGCCAAGTGCCTTGATGGCGACGATCTCGCCCTTCTGGATCAGGCCGAGTGCGGCATCAACGTCGTCGAGCATCGAATATTGTTCAAAGGAGAGCGCGCGGCCGTCGAAACGGATCAGCCGGGCTTTCGGCCCGCAGACATGACAGGCGGTCGCCTCGGCGTGAAAGCGGCGGTCGGCGGGGTCGCGGTATTCCGTACCACAAGCTTCGCAGAGCGGGAAGGGCGCCATGGTCGTCGTGGCGCGGTCATAGGGCACGGCGCGCACGATGCTCAGCCTTGGACCACAGTGGGTGCAGTTGGTGAAGGGGTAGCGGAAGCGGCTCAGGAACGGGTCGGCGATCTCGGCCGCGCATGCGTCGCATATGGCGGCGTCGGGTGAGATTTCGGTGCGTGCCGCACCGACCACGCTGTCGACGATGACGAAACCCGGCTCGATTGTGCCACCGTAGCCACGCGTCTCGATAGCGGTGATTTCGGCCAACGGCGGTGGCAATGTTCGTAACTCGTCGATCAGCGCGGAAACGGCGGACACGGCGCCACGCAGGCGAATGAGCACACCCTCGCTGTCGTTGAGAACGTCGCCATCGAGACCGAGCTTGCGGGCGATCCGCCACACGGTCGGCCTGAAGCCGACGCCCTGCACGCGACCGCGCAGCCTGATCTCGACCGTTTCGGCCGGATCGGTGCGCGGCACGCAAAGCAGCGTGTTCATGCGGCCACCTCCCACAACAGCACGCGGTTGTTGCCGGTGTCGGCAACCGCCAGCGTTGTACCTGACGCCGACAGCGCGAACGGCCAGCAGACGCTATCGCGTGCGGCGAAACGCCAGCGATTGTCGCCCTTGTCGCAGAAGCTGGTTTGGGCGGCGAGGCCGGAAGCGGCGCGGTCCATCCCGAGATCATCAAGGGAATAGCTGACCAGACGGGAATTGGCGGTGTCGGCACAAAAAACGAGGCCGTCGTGAACGACCGTCCCGTAAGGCATGTTGAGCGAGCGATAGTTGGGATGGTAACCGGCACGGTTGTGGTCGTTGCCGTCGAAGCTCGATTGGCCCAGCACGAAGCTGCATGGCGCGCCGTCGACATTGGGCATCGAGTTCCAGACCATGATGCGGTTGTTGCCGGCATCCGCCACCAGGATCCGGCTGTCATCGACAGCCACGCTGTGCGGCCACCGCATGCCGACCGCGGCGCCCGAGCCCGACGCGTTGTCGTCGCGCGTTACCATATCCGTCTGGCCCAGCACCAGATCAGCGGCCTGGCCGTTGCGTTGAGGAAGCGAGTTCCAGACCAGCACACGACGATTTCCGGTGTCTGCGACAAACAGCCGTCCGTCGGCGACGGTGACACCATAGCACCAGTTCAGCGTGTCGGCGGCCGCAACGGCATCGCCACGGTTGGCAACGCCGCTCAAAAAATCCGCCTGCCCCAGCACCAGGTCCGCCGGTTGGTTCGAATGCTCGGGCAGAGTGCGCCAGATCAGCACACGGTGGTTCCATGCGTCGGCGACGGCGAGTATCGTGCCGTCGGTCGAAATGCCGGTCGGCATGTTCAAGGTCGCCGCACCGACCACGCCGCGCGCGTTGCGGCCTTCGGAAAAGAAGTCGGGCTGGCCGATCAAAAGGTCGGCAGGTGCATTGTCTTGATCCGGCACCTTGTTCCAGACCATCAAGCGATGATGGCCGGTGTCGGCAACGAAGCACGGCCCTTCGTGCGGCGCGAAGCAGACGCCCCGCGGCCCGAATAGCGTATGCGGTTTCGGCGCGACCGAGTCAGGCAGCCCGTCGGCATCCACTTGGTTGCCAAGTACGACGCGCGCGCCGGCTGGGTCGAGCATCGGCGGCAGTGCCATGCCAACTGGCGGCAGGGCTCGGCGATAGTCAGGCGAGAGCGAGATGCGCATCACGATGATAGCCTCACCTCGACGCGATTGCCGATAACGCGCACGGCGTGTGACTGCAGCGCCACTTCCGGAGCTGTCAGGCATTCGCCGCTGGAAAGGTCGTATTGGAAGCCGTGATGCGGGCAAGTGATGATGCCCTGTTCGACATCGCCGCTATCGAGCGGAATGCCGAGATGAGCACAGGCATTCTGAAAGCAGGACACGATCGCATCCTGTCGCGACAGGATCACGTCCTGCCCGCCGACGACGAGGGTGCTTATGCCGCCGAGCGGGATTTCGTCGAGGCGGCAGACCAGGTGCCAGCCGCCGACGGCGCCGAGCGCGAACGGGCTGACGAAGCGGACGCTGTCATTGTCGGCCGCATTGCTCATGCTCTTGATCTGGATGATGTCGGAGATCTCCGGACAGGCCTCCTCGATGGCCTTTTTGACGCCGGCATGAAAGGTCAGGGCCGAAGCCGGGCATCCATCGCAGGCGCCGACAAAGCGCACCTCGATCGCCGGCGGCCTCACGCTGACCAGTTCGACATCGCCGCCATGCGAGGCGAGCATCGGGCGCACGCCATCAAGTGCTGCCCCCACCCGTTCGCTAAGGCTGGGTTTCAAGATGTTGTGACGGCGAAGCACGGCGTAGACGACCTCGTCGGTCACCGCTTGCTTCATGGCCGCGAGCGCGGCAGGCTCTTCTTTCAGCGCCTGCACCAGCCGGCGTAGCGCCTCGCCGTTCAGGTCTTCGATGGCGCGCCGGTAGGCTTCGACGGCGCTACGCTGGGTCTCGTCCCAAATGGCGAAGATCGCCTCGACCCGCAGGATGTCGCCGGCAAGACCGGCGAGATCGTCGCGTTTAGTCGGGATGAGGTCGACGGCGTTCATCTCACCGATACCGCAGATCTTTGAAGAGATATGGCTGCAACGCACCCCCGATCAAGCCGGCGATCGCAGTCGCTGCGGCTACAGGCAGGCCGAGCTTGGCCAGCACTACGACCAGCACAGCTGTTGTGACGGCGCCTATCGCCGATTGGCGATAGACCTTGGACGGTTCGGAAAACAGTTTCCCGCGCAAAAACAGGAGGATGGAGCTCTTGGCCATTTCCCACATGGCGCCGCCTCAGCCGACAAGAGCCAGGATGACGATACCAGCAAGCACGCCGGAGAATCCGCCAACCGGGCCATAGAAGGAGCCCAACATAGCGGCCAGCTCGTTGCCGAGAGCCTTGCCACCGGTCGCCACGCCGCCGATGGCTCCGCCGATACCCGAGGCCACGAGCCCTGTTGCAAGCGCCAATGCGACGCTGCCTATTGTGAGTACTACTGCCGTCACTTGCCATTCTCCTTTCGTATGCTTGATGAAATAACCATCACCCGGTTTGCGCGTGCGCGCCGGTTCCGTTCGTGGGCGCCACGGCAAGCAATTCGCGGCCGATCTGGTCGCAGGCCTCGGCAACGAAGCGAGATTTTTCTGCTTCGCCGCTACGGCTGAAAATAGTACGACATTCCTGGTAATACTGTTGCGCGAGAAGCAGGTTAACTCGATTGCCACGTTCGGGATGCTCTGGATCGTCCGGCAGGTTCCATACACAGTTCGCCTTGTTGGCGATCGTATTGGCAAATTCGAGGGGCATCGTTTCACGCGATCGGACTTTCAGGGCCTCATCGTAAGCGTCAAGCGCGCGCAAATTATTTTCCAGCGTACGACTCGATGAAGCATATTGCAGTGCGTTGCCGAGATTGTTCTGCAGCATGGCGTACTCGGTCGGATGATCGATCAGATTGACAACCTTCAGGCCTTCCTCGAACGCCTGCACGGCCAGCGCCTCCCGCATTTTGGCTCTGGAGTCGGTGAACGGCATCGACAGGAAAGCCGTCGCCACATTGTTCTGCACGATGGCAAATTCCTTGGGGAACCGCAGCTTGTCGAAGGTGCGCAAAGCACGCTGATAGGCCGAGATCGCGTCGGTGATGCGGGCCTTGTGCTGACCGGCGAGATTCTGGATGGCAAGACCAAGGTTCATCTCTGTCTCGGCCAGTTCCTCCGGACGTCCGAAATCGGTGAAATGCGGGATGGCGGCCTCGAAAGCCTCGCGGGCCTGCTGCAGCGCCAGCGTGCCGCCTTCCGGCAGGACGAGAAGCGCCGTGCCCTTGCGCGCCATGATACGCGCGTCAAGCAGGCGCTGGTCCTCGGGGCAGAGCGCCAAGGCGCGGTCGTAGAGAAAAACGGCGGCGGCGATCTGCTCGGGATTTTTCGGACGCTGCTGCAGCCCCATGGCGATTTCCATGAGCATTTCGGTTCGCTCCGAGGGACTTGCGCCCGCATCGTCCGCCACACTCAACGCTGCCCGCACTTCGTCGCCAACGCGATCGCCGTTCATTCTTGGGTTCCTCCACTGACCGCGTGAGATGCAGCTTACTTTATTGGCAAAAATGCTAACGCACTTTCCTCTACCTGTCTATATAAATTACGAATAGTAAACTTAGTATGCAAAATGCGTGCTAGCAAAACATTCGCTGGCAATTAGCGCTACCTGCTCGGCATCCCAGTCGGCCTCAAGTTTGCAGTCGGCATCATCGCTGATCCCATGTTCACGAAAAAAATCGGGGGCGAAGACAACGCGATCCCCAACTCCGTTGCGCCGCTTCAGCAAATAACCGCCCGCCGCCGGGTGACGCACAGGCAGCACAACCAGGTCGCTCTTTCGCCGCAGAAGGACCACGGTCTCCAGCCCCGCGAAGAAGCGCTCATAGACCTCGCAGGACAGATAGAGCCCGCCGCGCCTAAGCTCGATTAAGACACCGGACATGCTTGTTGCCCCGGTATAAGTGCTGCAACCAGGACTTCGATACGACCTACGACCTTTTCAGCCGAACACGCCACCACGTCGGAAAGACCAATGCCAAGGTCCAGTTCAGACGCCTCGATCAGCAACACGGTCACATCCTGCGGAAACGCATCGCGAAAAATCTGCCGGCCGGCGTAGAGGGCGGCGTCCCAGCGGAAATCGTGCAGGTTCAGCCCCGGTGAATAGGCCCGCTCCAGTTCCACCCCCGGCACCTCGTGGATGGTTCCTGGTTCGACTCCGGATTTGGAAGCGTCAACAACGATCAAAGTCGTGCAGCCCCGCGCAGCGAACATGACCGACATTCCATCTGTTCTGGCATCGAACAATTTGACGCCTAAGTGTTCTATTCCGCGCGCCTTCAGCCGGTCGATGACAACTGGGCCGACGCCATCGTCCCGCCTGTTAGGGTTGCCGCATCCGATGATTGCGATCATCTCGCCACCGTTCAGATCCGCCAGAGCCTGCATGACCATTCCGGTTCGACCGGAACAGCGAACTCAGGCAATTCGCAGAACTTGCGATGCAAGAGATAGTACATACAGGTCTCGCAAGGTTGCTCGATGCCGCCATGCTCGATCGTTTCGAGCGTGAAGCCGCCGATCACCAGCTTGGATTCCAGACTTCCATCGGATTCTCGCAGACGGGCGATGATCTGCGCAATCTCTTCGTGGGTGTCACCTCTCGGGAAAACCTCGGTCTTGAGGCCGCCTGCCAGCATCGAGCGGATCTGCTCGAGGACCTCAGCATCCGTTGCTGCCGTTTGCGCCATGGCATCCTCCCCACAATGTCAGATGCGCCAGAGCCGGCACCACCAGTCCGCATCAACGGGCACGGCAAGCTCTGGCAAGTCACACCATTCGCGATGCACCAGATAGTACAGGCACTCCATGCAGCGCTGCCGATCCGGCCCATAGGGACGATTGAAGAAACCGCTGATAACCATCTTGGCTTCCAGGTCGTCGGGATTGAGAGCGCGCAGTTCGTCAAGGATAGCTGCGAACTCCTTTTCCGTTTCCGGAAAAGGTTCGGTCTGCGTCTTCAGCCCATTATCCATGAAATGGGCCATCTTTCGCAGCATAGCTTTTTGCTGCTCATTATTCATTTCACTCGCCTTGTCTGGAGCTTCGCCATCCGGGATGGTCGGCGATCCTGATAAGCGGGACGCCGAGATACCGACTGTTGAAGGAGAACTTTTTCCAATCAAGCCGTTCTGAAACGCGCGAGTTCTTCGCCAGTGCTGGCGTCATGGGCATGCACCGTGCACACCAGACAGGAATCATATGACCGGCAGACGTGACCCACTTCGACCGGATCGGTCGGGTCGGCGATAGGCGCCCCGATCAGAGCCTCCTCCATCGGCCCTCTGTTGCCGTCCTGCGAGCGCGGACCGACGTTCCACGTCGTCGGCGCTATGATCTGGTAGTTCTTGATCTTGCCGCCCTGCACCTCGATCCAGTGACACAGCGCCCCACGTATTGCTTCTGTCGCACCCCAGCCGCGACCATCCTTCTCCGTCGGCTTGATGTACCAGGGATCGTTGAGTTTGAATTCGCGCAATGCGTGCTCGGCCTGGCGGTAAAGCGCCAATCCCTCATGCATCCGGGCAAAGTGGCGGAGCATGACGCTGGCGCCACCGAGTTTCTTGTACATATCAAGAACCAGTGGATCGTAATGCTGGAAGCTCTCGCCATGCCTACCACCAGCAATCAATTGACGCGACAGTGGCCCTGCCTCGAGGCGACCGTCCTCGTTGTGTCTCACGGCGGTCGCCCAAGAGTATTTTCCGGCCATGTCGACGGTGTTTTTTCGGGTCGGCTTGGTTGTACGGTCGAAGGGATGCACGCCGCCCGGTTCATCATACCAGGCGCGAAGCGTGTCTTCGCGGGTGAATTTCTGGTCCATCAGCTTGTGAGTGTCGGCGTGGCCGTCATAGACGCCGCTTTTCATGATCAACGCCGCGTTGCGGCCCTCGATTGTCGGCTTCTGATACTTGTCTTCGTGCGGCAGGTATCCCCAGCTGACATACTTCCCGACGCCGTTGCCGTATTTGTCGGCGCCGATGTCGAGGCTCATGCGCCAGAACATGCCGAGATCGGAATTGGCATGTTCTGGACGTTCATCGAGCCAGGCCATGAAATCATCGTAGGACTTTATTTCTTGGTAGCGTTCCAGCGTGCAGCCGAGCCACACGGCTTCGATCCAATTACGCTTGAAGTGCTCAAGAATACCACAGGCACGGGTGACATCCGTCAACGTGGGAGCACACACTACGCCACCTGGTACCATATAGCTCGAATGCGGCCATTGCCCGCCGAGCAGCGCATAAATCTCGACTGGCCGTCCCGAAATGGTCACGCCGATCTCATAATTGGTGCCCGTGAAAGGTGCCCAGCGCTTGACGGCCTCCTCATAAAACTTGGACTTGGCGTAATTCTTGTTGGTGTAGTCGATCATAAACAGACCGTAGTGATGGCGGGGCAAACTCTGCAGACTTTCGACGATCTGACCGAGATTGCGCGCCACAATAGCGTTCCGCGGAACTTCGGTCTTCCATGCTGTGTCGAGCGCCCAAGCGGCGCAGGTCAGATGCGACGCCCCGCAGATGCCGCAGGCTCGCGGTGTCACCACCAAGCCTGCCTGCGGATCCTTGTCACGCAAAATAACTTCGAAGCCGCGAAAGAGTTCAGCCTGTGTCCAGGCGTTGACGACAACACCGTCCTTGATGTCGACACGGACGTCGAGATCACCCTCGACGCGGCCAACAGGTGAAATATCAAGTGTCTGTATAGCAGCGGACATGGTCGATGACCTTTCTGAAATGAAGTTTGATCGCTAGCGAATTTGGGACAAAACTGGCTCAGACGACGAAGATGTCCTCTTCAGCCCAGCGCGGAGACGCCGCCTTGGCCGCGGCGGTCAGCTTGACGTAACCAATCTTGTCGACGCCACTGGGCATGTCCTTGGGGACGCCCATGACCGTCTGGGTCTTGAAAACAGTGCCAGGGGCCAGATCGAAGAACGGGAATTCCGGCTCGGTGCAACCCATGCACGGCATCCCAGCGCGTGTCTTGGACGACTGCCGATTCCACAGAATTCGGTTGCAGGGTGAATGCGTCATCGGCCCGCGGCAGCCCAGATCATAGAACAGGCAGCCCTTGCGTTGGCCGAACTCGGTCGCAGAAACCTTGTAGGCGAAGTGCATGTTGCGCGTGCAACCTGTCTGTGTGAAGGACGTGAAGAAGGTTTTTGGCCGCTGGAACTCGTCGAGCGTCAGATCGGCAGCACGCCCGGTGGCCACCGCCACCACGATCTGGGTGATCCAGTCGGGATGGGCCGGGCAACCAGGAATGTTGATGACCGGAAGGCCAGCCTTGGATTTGTAATCCTTGCCGAGAAAGCCGCCATGGGCGCGCTTGAGGAATTGCAACCCGTTGCTTTCGGACGGATTGGGGGCCGTCGCAGGGATACCGCCCCAAGTCGCACAGTCGCCAATCGCGACTGTGAAATTCGCCACCTTGGCGAGATCGGCAACCCAGTCCTTCATCGGCCGCCCGGCAAAGCGGTTCCATTCGCCCGTACCGTCTGGAGCGTTCACGACGGTGCCTTCGAAAACGAAAATATCGAGCGCCATCTGGCCGGAGGTCAGCGCCCTCAGCAGTTTCTTAAGGTTGTCGCCCAGCTCCATGCCCAGAGAGGGGTGCCAAAGCACATTGATGCCGAAATCCGTCACCAGATCGCAGGCGCTTGGCTCCTCGGCATTGAGGAACGACATCGTGTTGCCGGAACAGGCTCCGCCCTGGAGCCATAGAAGATTGGCCATAGTTCCCTCATCCTGATCGACGCTGCATTTTGGCGCAGCCGTTCAAAAAGGAGAAAAGCAACCTTCGTGCCAATCTGTGGAAACGCAAAAAAGCCAGCAAAATCCGCCAACCAATATATTGCGCTGCGGCAATGAGGCTGTGCTTTGCGCATACTTCATTTTCATGTGCAAGGAAGGTTACCTCTCTGCCAAGGGCTTGCCGCGCCAGAAAGGCCCTCAGCCATGCCTGTTGCCGCAGACTGGGCAAGCGACCTCAAGCAGATAGCCGTACCAGATGCCTCGGCAGCGGCTGCACCAATGGCCGATGGTCTGCTCCTCGGGAGCGCCAAGAACTGTCGCCATCGGCCCAAGGAGCTATGCTGGAATTTGGATGACGAGGCTGATCAAGCGGCGCTCTGCGGCTTCGTTTCGATGACCTCGATTCCGTCCAGGAACCTGGCACCTGCGATGAGTTTCGGCAACTGATTTTGTCCTTTCAATCGTCGCCACGTCCTGGCTGCGGCCATGACCAGCTTGAAGACCATCAGCCTGGCGGTTTTCGAGGACAGCGAGCCCTTGGTACGCACCGTGCGGTGGCGAACGGGCGCGAGCTGCTGGTCGACGTCAAGCGTCGTGGCCTTAAGATCGCGCCCGATCTTGCCGTGGGCGACGGCGCGCTTGGCTTCTGGAAGGCGCTCGATGAGCTCCTTCCCGGCACCAAACACCAGCGATGCTGGGTGCACAAGACAGCCAACGTTCTCAACAAGCGTCGAAAAATATGACGCGAAATATGCCAAAGCGGTCGACTGCCTGACGAAAGATCAGAATGCCTTGCTGGCGTTCTACGATTTCCCCGGTGCCGAAATCGGTGCAGGCCGGCATGAAGGCAGACCTGCGCGAAATCTATCTCGCTCCCAACCGGGCCTCCGCCGAGACGGCAATTGCCGTCTTCGCCGAACACTGGGATCATCTGCGAACGTCGGTTACCAATCCCATCGAAAGCGTCTTTGCGACCAGCTTTGCGCACCCTCGCGAATACCGGTCTGGAAGCCGACAAGTTCCTTCTTGCCCTCGGGTGTGGCGCCGATCAGAACCAGCATGCATTCGGCATGGTCTTCCATCCGGGCCTGCAGATAGATCCCGTCCGCCCACACATAGACATAGTGGCGCGCCGAAAGATCGCGCTTTTGCCAACGATCGTATTCGGCGTTCCACTGTGCCGTCAGCCGCGTGATCACCGAGGGTGACAGGTTCGGCGCCTCCTTGCCCAAGAGGGCCGCCAGAGCGTCCTGAAAATCCCCCGTCGAAACGCCGCGCAGGTGGAGAACGGGAAGCAGCGCATCCAGACTGCGCGTCCGACGCGCCCATTTCGACAGGATCGATGAGGAAAAACCGGACCCGGTCCGCTTCGTCGGTCGCGCCGCGATCCCGGACCTTCACCCGGCTGACAGGCACCGGACCGATGCCCGTCTGGATGCTCCGCTCCGGGCCGTGACCATGCCGGACAAGCCGGTCACGGCCATCGCCAAGCTTGAGATCCCGCATCTCGGCAAGAAACGCGTCGGCTTCCATCTCCATCGCCTGCGCAAGCAATTTGCGCGCGCCGCTGCGAAGCACATCCGTCAGTGGATCATCAATTTCGTCGGGCTGACGAAGGCGAACAATGTTGATAGTCTTGTTCATGGCGTATCGCTCTCCTTGAGAGGTTCTGGCAGGCTTCGTCACCCGCCTCGATACGCCGCTCTCCTCAAACCGTCATCACCCAGTTTCCGCCATAGCTCCGGCCCAAGCCCTAGAATTTTGGCTGGCTTTTTTGCTCCGACTGGCGATACCCGCGATTGCGGAAACCGGCGATGACGACGGTTCGACTTACAGTGGTGCCGTACTGATCGACCACCTAATTGTGGTTAAGATTATATCGCTTAATCTTGTTGGCAAGACCGACGCGTGACAGGCCGAGCTCGTCGGCAGCACGGCTTTGGTTCCAGTGGTGACGTGTGAGCGCCCGGCGGACAATTTGCTTTTCGAGGCTTTCGACCTGATCCTTTAGCGTCACACCTTCCGGCTGGAAGATGCTTGCCCCATCCCCTTTGGGACGCGGCGCGGCGTTCAGCAATGCAGGCGACATATTTCGAGTCGTTAGATACTCGCCGTCCTTTGCCAGCGCCACCATACGACGGATTTCATTCTCGAGTTCGCGCACATTGCCGGGAAACTCTCCATTGGAGAGTTTGTCGATGACGCTGGCGCTGATGCCAAGGATTTTTCGGCTGAGTGCGTCCGCGTGCTTGGCAGCGAAAAATTCCGCGAGCGGCGCGATGTCATCGGGCCGCTCACGCAGCGCCGGCACTTCGAACTCAAAACCTTTCAGTCGAAAATAGAGATCCTGTCGAAATTCGCCTCGCGCGACCAAATCATGAAGCGGACGGTTTGAAGCCGCGATGACGCGAACGTTGCAATGAAGGACCTTATCTGCACCCAGCGGCTTGACTTCTCCTTCCTGAAGGAAGCGCAGCAAGCTGACCTGGAACGAAGGTGACACTTCCGAAATCTCATCAAGGAACACCGTGCCCCCATCAGCAGCGCGAAACAGTCCGAGACGATCAGAGATTGCTCCGGTAAATGCGCCGCGCTTGTGGCCGAACAGCTCAGACTGCAACAATTCGTCCGACATTCCGCCGCAATTTTGCACAAGCAGCGGACTGGTTCGTCGCGTCGAATTGTAATGGACAGCGCGCGCAAGCAATTCCTTTCCAGTGCCGGTTTCGCCTTGAATGAGGATCGGCAGTTCCGTGGTGGCGGCTTGGCGTGCCAGGTCGCACATCTCAGCCATTTTCTCACTGACATAGACAAGCTTCTCGAAGCGTTGGCTTTCCGGCCGAAAGGGCGAGCCTTTGCGCTCGCCGAAGATGAGCGAGGCACCAGAGATCTTGAACTCGCGCGCGAGAATCCGATGGCGGCGAGCCAGTTCGCGAGTCTCCAGTGCTCGCTCTACGACCAGACCAAGCTGCACGGCGTCGAGTGGAGTGAGAAGGAATTGGTAGATCGCCGCTCGCGCCAGCGCCTGCATGGACACGCGGTGCGAATCTGGGGTTACGTACACGCGCACAATGTCAGGATGAGAGACGCGCAGCTGGGTTAGAAAGTCAAGCCCGCTCGTGTCGTCACCACCGTCTTCCGCAATCGCCAAGTCAACCTGGATACTGCTCATCGCCGTAAGCGCCTCGGCAGGGGAACTTGCAAGGACAACCCGATAGGCATAGCGCTCCGAAAGCACCTCGCATGGCGACCTCCATTCGCTTCCGGGTCGTGCTAGAATGACGATCGTGCCTGGCTGATCCATGAAAGATGGTTTCCACTCTGCGTATCTTGTTAGCAGCGGGACACATAGACATCAATCGCGAGTTTAGGCCATCAGGCGTCAAGTGCTTTTCGAAAAGCGAGGTCGGCCGACTGCCCAGATCGCTTCAATGGCGGCTGCAAGATCGCCGAGATCGGCGATAGTCAGATCGGCTTCGGCGGCCTCGTTGGGGCTTCTCATATAGCCGTTGAGAAGGAAGACGACCGGCAGGCTAGCGTTGTGCGCTGCATCGATGTCGATGGCGCTGTCGCCCACCATGACGGCATCGCGGGGCTCCACGCCAAGCCGGCGAGTGCGTACAAGAGCATGTCAGGCGCGGGCTTGGGTACCAATGCCGCATTTGCGACGAGAGACCGGTAATTTCTCTGGGGTTACGCGGCGCGCAGAAGGGGGGTTGGGCTTGAATAGTGGGGGGCACGTTTGGCTCTGGCTGTCGGAAGGGTGCCCGCAGCCGATCGCGAAGTTCGCCATTGATCTCCGCCGTCCGGACCTGCATGAGCATGTGGGCCCCGTAGGAGGACCTGCGCATCTGCTGCTTTTTGACCATCCGCTTGCCGACGAGTGAATTCACCGCCGACTCGGCCAGAGCGGAGGCAACGCGAAGCCCAGCCCGATAGCGCTTTCCATAGTTGACGATCGCGCCGCGATTTGAATGGACATAGGTCAGGAGCTGCGAGGCGAGGCTAAAAAGCCGTGCAATCGAGAACTCGCCGTCCCTTTGCGAGTCTTTCAGTCTCGCCAGGAGTTGCTCCAGGTCGCGGATCGCGCCATCGACCCGCCCGTGCCAGAGACGCCACTTCACGGCTTTGATGTCCTTGTCGATGGTTGGAAGCACTTCAAAAGGGTCGGACTGGGAACGATGTGATCGGCGATCTGCTGCATGGGCTGGATCTTCATGGCAATGTGGAACCAGTCGATGATGTGGGCTGTCGGCTTCGGCATGGCGCGGGGCAGCCGCTTCAGGATTTCGGCGCCGTCCGAGATCACGCCTGTCCGAAACATATATACAAATTTCGGACAGAGCCATCTCGTCTCCGCTTATGACTTACCTGGTTGCCAGTCGCTCATCTGCAAAATGTTTCCGCCGAGTTTTGCGAACGCGCGTTGGCGACAGGAGAAAACGAGAATCTGCTGATCGCGTGATTGACGATGCAAAGCGTCGAACATGCGCTCAATGCGATCGTCATCGGAATAGACCAACGCGTCATCGAGGATAACCGGTGTGGGTCGCCCGTCGCGGGCGAGCAGACGAGCGAAGGCCAGCCGGGTCAGAACCGAAAGCTGTTCTCGCATGCCGCCACTCAACCTCTCGACATCCTCGTCCTGACCATTGCGACGAACGGTCTGCGGCAACAGTGTATTCTCATCGAACACTATGGAGATGTCGTCGAATAACAGTCTGAGCAGCGGCCGCAGCTCGGACATGACCGGCGTGAGATATAGATCGCGTGCCGCCGAGCGCGCAGCGACCAGCGTTGTACGCAGCCGGTCGAGGACGGCCTTTTCGATTTCGAAGCGTCCCACTCGCTCTTCAGCGACTTCCAATTTTTCTCTGGCCTCGCGCCAAGCTTCTTCCACCGCGTCGTCGGACCGGGTGCGAATATGGCCATTGAGATCGGCTAGAGTTACACGCAACTGACTTGCTTCCTGCGTGGCGGCATCCTGGACCGAGCGGGCACGGCGCAGGACAGCTTCGGCGCTGGTGAGATCGTGAGCGCCGTCGCGCAGCGGCGCAGCGCGCATCTCAGCCGCTTCGCGCAGAGTTTGTCGTGCGGTGGCCTCGGTAAGGAGCAAGCGCTCCTTTTCCTGGCGCGCTGCGTCAGGTCCCAATATGACCTCGAGGCTGGTCAGTTCCGCCTGGATGGTCAGGTAAGCAGTCTCGGCGGCCATGACAGCCTCGTCGGCGTGGCTGCGCAGGGGCAGGGCCTCGCGCACGTTGTTGCGTGTTGTCGCCACACGCTGCTGGGCTGCTGCATGATTTTGCCGGATCTGTCGCGAATCGACTATAAGTTCGAGGTTCCCGGCCGCGAGGGCACTCAGTCGGGCAAGCTCCTCGTGCAATTGCTGTATTCCCTTGGGCGCGAGATCGCCGAGCCGCTGACGCGCCAAGCCCAGTTCGGCAGCCTTGTCGCGCGCTTCAACCAGGCGCTGGCGTGCCGTCATGAGGCTGTCGACGCCAAGGGACGCAAGCAGGCTGTGGTGCTTCGCTTCGGCTTCTTCGATGGTCCGGTTGGCTTGCTGGGGCCGAATTGAGCGCAGGGTCAAAGCTCCGATGCCGGCAATGTCTATGCGCACGGTGCCAGCAAAGCTTTGGTCTACTGCATGGAGCAAAGGCTTGGCATCGATGGTCACCAAATCGGCGGCGCCGTCCCGATATTCCATGCGTAGCGTCGGCAGGGTTCCCAGTTGAGCTGCACGAAGGCCGGCAATGTCGATTTCGAGCGCTTGGAGCTGCTCGACAGCCTGTTCCGGCACCGCCAGCATCGCCAGCGCTGCCTCTCCATCTTCGATCTGGGTTCTGGCGACTTCGGCTTGTTTCAGCCGGTTGTGTAGGCTTGCCAGTTGTTCGGCTGCGTCGCGCGCCAAGAGGGTCGCATCCAGCCGCGCGAGCAGTTCGCGAGCTTCGCGCTCTTCCTGTTCGGCTACTTGAACTTCTGCCATCACTTGTTCGTTTTCGACTATGGCAGAAGCGCGCCGATCGAGAACCTCACTGCGGCGAAGCTGCGCAATTGTCGACTGCTCGCGCAAATCCGCGGCTCGTTTGAGCGCGGTCCGAAAACTATCGAGGGCCTGCTTCGCCGCGTCGTGGTGAATTGCGGCCAGGGCAGCTTCCGCTTCAGCAGCCTTCAGGGCTTCGCTATGCGATTTGGCAGCCTCGACCGCGGCTTCGGCGGCCGAGATACCCTCCCGCCGGGTAGCGCCTTCTTCAGGGTTTTCAAGCTCAGACAGACGCGCCAACGCCATGCGCCGCTTGTCGAGCGCATCGCGCAGACCTGCAACTTCGGCGCTGAGGCGCAGTTCTTTTTTCAGCAGTTTGTCACGCTCATCGAGCGCCGCCGCATAGAGACCGCCGCTCTTGGGACGCAGCGTTGACGTAACCAGGCTATAGAGTTCTTCTTCGCATGCGGCGGCGATTTCCGCCATGCGTCGCCCGCCGGTCAGGGCTTCAACTTCCCCCTGAACCGAGGATAGTAGGCTTTCGCGCACGCGTTTGTCGCCATCCTCCTCGCTTTTGCTTCGCCTTTCGATGCCGGTGACTCCTTGGCGAACCCAGAGCAATCCTGCCGGTCCTGCGGTTCCGCCATGGATTAGATTGCCAATAAACGCTTCGGCCTCATCCGCTTGAGCCAACAGTCGGCTCCGCTCGAGGTCGGTAACGCTGGCCAGCTTGCCACCATAAAACTGCTTGGTAAGCCGATAGCGTCCTTCTGAAGTGGTGATGTCGGCCTCCACCACCGGATTGCCACCACTATAAGGCCGTAGCAGTCTTACGCCTTCGGGCGTCCCCGTATGAGGCTGGAAAAAGAGTGCATGGAGTGCTTCGAAGAAAGTTGATTTGCCGAATTCATTGACCGCGCAAAGCACGTTGACGCCGTCGCCTATGTTCTCGATGGCGACGCCTTGCCCAGCGAACCGTTTGACGTTGTGCAGCCGAAGGGCTGTAAGTTTCATGATCCCATCGCCTCGCAATAGCTAAACAGCCGAACCAGTGCTTGTCGTGAAATGTCGCGTTCGACAGTCGACCGCCTTCGTCGGTGCTTTCATCCAACAGTGCCTGCGCTGCCTCGCGAAGGGCGCCGGAGCGACCGATCCGATCCAAATCGCCGCTTTCGCAGTCGGTCGCCAGGCCGTCCCCTTGCAGCTCCAGATAGGCGTAGTCCGGCGCGACTGCCGCGACCGCGGCTTCGAGGGCGGTTCGTCCGCTTACCCGTACCCGGCCAGACGCGGCAATTCGCAGCAAGGTCTGACGCCGCAAGTCTGCCGGTGGTAGCAACGCTTCGAATGCCGCCGCGCTGTCATCGCCAGACAGCAAATGCAGTGGAGCGGTTTTCCAGGAAAAGCTGGCTGTTTCGACGGCCACGATCTCGGGCAGGGCGCCAGGCCCGGCAATGGAAACGACAAGGGCCTGACCGGGTGTATCATGCTTGAAACGGTCAGGTTCGGGCGCACCGCTGTAGCGGCTGCGCTCATTGATGGTGACGGGCCCGTGCCAGTCGCCAAGTGCCAGATAATCGAGGCCGGCCTTGGTCGCGCGATCTGGTGCAATGACGTCGGACGCTACTGAATCTTCTGAAAAGTTCTGAATGGCGCCATGAGCAAGTCCGACCCGGATGGCGCCTTGCGGTGTCGCGGCGTTGTTCATCCACTCGGTAAGGTCGCGACCGGGTCTGCGGGTCGTGCACGGTGCGGGCAGCAGCGCCACGTCCGCAGCAATGGTCAGGATTTCGGGCCGGGTGGCCAGTATGACATTGTCCGGCACAACGCTGCCCGCAGCGCTCCACAATTGATCAGCTAACAGTGAATCGTGGTTGCCAGGGAGCAATATCCAGCGCAAGGGCGCGCTCCGGCTCATCTCGGCAAGGGCCTGCCGCAACATCGCTGGTGTAGGCGTTTCGGTGTCGAACGTATCGCCGGCCAGCAATATGGTGGATGCACCATGGACCCGTGCCTGTTCTGCCAGCCGGCTGATCGCGCTATGGCGCGCTTCACGGAGCCGCCCGCGCAGATCCTCCGGCATGTTGCCGAACCGCTTGCCGATATGAAGATCGGAGCTGTGGATGAAACGAAACATGGAGTCTCCGAGACTATGTCTGTGCCAGGTAGTGCCGGGCGCGATCGATGGCCTCATCCAGCCGGGAGCGTGATATCGCCGCAAGTCGCTCGACGCCGAGCATACGTGCAAGGTCGAGAGCGGGATCCGACTGTTCCAGAATGTCTTTGTTCGCGACGACGACAGCGGCTAGCTCGGCCATTGGAATGTCGGCAATGGACCGGCGGGCATAGGCGTCAAACGGCATGCGATAATCAAACAGATCGACCACCGTCCCCTTCTTCCATAGGAAGCTGCCGCTGGATTCTTCAGTTCTATCAAAATCGCGCAGATGCAGGTCGATCCGCTCCCGAATCTTGTTGCCCGTTCTGAGCCAGCCATGCGCCCGTGCGATGCGCTGCGCAAGGACGTCTTCTCGCAGCGGGCCTTCCTGTTCGATCACTGCGTCGACCATGGTCCGCAAAGTGCCTCGGTAGGCGAAGTCGTAAAAATGATCCGGGCTGGTAGCGAATGCTGATAGGTCTGTGAGGCGATAACGGTCGTCCGTCGGTATGGAATCATGCGTCGAATTCGCGGCAGCAGGCAAAATTGCTCCAGATGCTGATGGGTGCTCTACCGTCGCGACGGGAGCGGCGACAAGCTCTGGCTCTGATTTTATCGACAAGCTTGCAGGTTCGCCGATCGATGCAAACTCTTCGGCTGGCAATGGGTCTATGGGGTCGACCTTATGTCCCATGTCCCATTGGATCACCGCTTCACCTTCCTGTTGTTCAGCTTGCTTGCGACGGCTTTCCTCGAGCAGCGCGGCCAGGCTGGCATGAAGCCTCTCGGTGCAACCTTCGAGATCAAACCACCAATCGGTTGACCATACCCGGACAATGTTCCACCCGAGGCCTCGCAGGACCTGCTCTCGGACCTTGTCTCGATCTCGCGCCGTGGCAGAACTGTGATAGGCAGCGCCGTCACACTCGACCCCAGCCAGATAGGCTCCGGCAAGATCGGGATGCCGGATCCCTATATCCACTCGAAAGCCAGAAATGCCAACTTGTGGAACGATGGTCCATCCGCGCTTCTCAAGCTCGGCGGCTACAGCCTCCTCGAAAGGGGATTCCAAAGCCCCGACCGGTCCGCGTTCCTGCGCTGGCAATGCCACGGCGCCGCGCTCGGCAAAATCGAGGAAGGTTTTGAGATGCTGTACACCGATTGCCTTTGTCCGGTTGGGGTCGATCTGGTCGGCGGTAAAACCTGAAAATACTATCAATTCCTGCCGCGCACGCGTCACCGCGACGTTCAGCCGGCGTTCGCCGCCGTCCCGATTTAGCGCGCCGAAATCCATGGAGCGCTTGCCCGCGTTATCTTGCGAGAAAGTGATCGAAAACAGGATTATGTCACGCTCGTCGCCCTGGACATTTTCCAGGTTCTTGACGATGGCGGGTTCAATACGATCGTCGGCAAAGAACCATTCAAGCTCCGGCTCCATCTGTCGCGCCTTGTCGAAAAAGTCGAGGATGAGCGACTGCTGTTGCGCGTTGAAGGTGATGACTCCGAGCGTGGGTCGGTCCTTTTCCGGAAGGGCCAGCCAACGCCGCATCCTGCTGACCGCCTCGTCGGTGACCGCCTGGGCTTCGATGCGGTTGGTGCGACTTTTTCCTCGGTCGTAGATGCCGGTCGTGATTTTTCGCAGCTGCACTGCCCGATCTTCCACCGTTGGGGAAGGGAAGGTGATGAGCCTATTCTGATAGTAGTGATGGTTGGAGAAGGCGATCAGCGACTCACTGCGGCTGCGGTA
This sequence comes from Mesorhizobium cantuariense, assembly GCF_042647205.1. Taxonomy (NCBI): domain Bacteria; kingdom Pseudomonadati; phylum Pseudomonadota; class Alphaproteobacteria; order Hyphomicrobiales; family Phyllobacteriaceae; genus Mesorhizobium; species Mesorhizobium cantuariense. The sequence goes on from NZ_JBHRVD010000001.1 coordinate 858,185, forward strand.
ATGCCAGCGCAGATCACGCACCGGGATGCCGGCCGCTTTGGCTTCGTCGAGAATGCTCTCAAGATCCTTTTCGTGCTCGACGACTTCCTCGTTCTCCTCGTTGCGGCCAAAGAAATTGGTGGGCGGCAACTGCTTGGGATCGCCTACGATTATGGTTTGATGGGCCCGCGCGATGGCACCGACGGCGTCCCAGGTGGTGATCTGCGATGCTTCGTCGAAAATGACTACGTCGAACAACGCCTGGTCGGGAGGTAGGTATTGAGCGATTGAAAGAGGCGACATCAGCATGCAGGGCGCGAGCTTGGCAAAGCTCGACGGCATAGCACCGATCATCTCGCGGATTGACCTGCTGGGCCGCTGCAATTCCATCTGATGGCGCAACAGGCCCAACTCGGAATTGCGAGGGACGCTTTGCACAGCCGGCAAACCATGAGCGATGGCGCTGATGACGCGAAGGCTTGCTTGAGCACGGACAAGATCGTCGATTTCCCGGAAATCGTCGATGGCATGCTCGTGCTGGAAGCGCCGGAACTCTCGCAGCACCGGATCGGCATCCAGCGTGGCCGGCAGCCACCAGCGCACGTAGCCTAGGCGGAACGCGGATTGAGCTTCGGTTGGTCGCACTAGACCCGCCTCGATATCGTCGACCAACGCTCCCAGATTCTGACTGACAGCTCTGCGACGTATGCCGCACCACGAAGTCCAGTCCCGCAGAAGATGACGGGCATTGAGCAAATCTCCCATCGCGGTCGTCATTTCGGTCAGCGGGTTATCATGTCCTGCCCACGAAGGCGTCTTTCCAGCAGGGATCGCAAATTGGGTCCTCGCAGCCTCGAATGCTGTAGCAGCCGCAAGGAAGCGAGCTGCCCCATGGCGCATCGTACTATCTGCTGCACCGCTTCGCAGGCTCGGGGCGGTTGCTTGGAGGAGCGCTCTGAGATCCTCCGTGCCGAGGCCGGGCAGGCGTAGCGTCTGTCGAAGCCTTTCGGCGATCGAGAGTATCTGATCGATACTACGGGTGTCGGTATTAAGTGCAGCAAATCCGACCGGCTTGCCAGATAGGATGTTGGCTTCGACAGTGGCGCGGCTGTCCTGCATCACGCGCAGCAGTGGCAAGTCCCGCTGAGGATCGGCCCCGCCCTCTGTGACATAGCCTTGAAGCAGCTTCTGGACTTTGCGTTTGCCCAACTGACTGTTTGGCCAAAAGGCAGAAGCAGCCTGTTGCCATTGCTGCTCTATGTTCTCTATTCGTATGCGCGCAACAGCAGCCTCGTCATAGTGTGCCGACAGGTCCTTGCGAGACTTGCGATAGTCCCTGATTGCATCATCGAGACTCGCGAGGGCTCCCCGCAACTGGGCGAAATCTCGATCAAAGACAATGCTGAGGTCATAGCCGGCACTGTCCTGGAGTGCCCCTGCTAGTTTTCGCAGCGCTTCGAGCTCTGCTGTTGACGCATCGCCTTTGGCGCGCAGGCCGATGCTCACCAGGAAGGCGTCGAGTGCGGTGGCTAGAACCTCGGACGCACTCTTGAGGGTCTTTGCCCCTTCGAGCAAGTTATCCTGCAAGCCCGACGTCCACTCGGTGACATCTATGAGACGCAAGACCGGTCGCATCTCCACTGACTGAAATGCGAGACCTGTTTCGGCGGCAATACGCTCCAGCGCCAGCCGGCTTGCCTCGTCATGGCCATCGCGCGAAGGCCACGACAATCCCGGAGCATGCCGTTGCTTGTTCTTGAGAGCGATGCCAAGCGCCAGATAGGGCGTGAGACCATTGATATGGCGCCGATGCAGCGCTTCGACATAGGTATTCAGTTCGTCGCGACGGACGCGAAGCCGCTCATTGATCGCAATCCACTCCGCGGCGTCCACGCGCACGCCGCTTTCCCAGCTGATCCTGAGCTGGTTGAGAAAGTTGCGTCGGTCCGCCTTACTGGAATGGAGTTCGAGACAATGCGCGCCCAGGCCATGTTCGCGCAGGCGGCGATACACCACATCGAGCGCCGCCGTCTTCTCGGCCACAAACAGCACAGTTTTGCCAACTGAAAGACAGTTGGCAATCATGTTGGCGATGGTCTGGCTCTTGCCAGTGCCGGGAGGACCGATGATGACAAAGTCGCGGCCCTCAGCGGCGGCAAGGCTTGCCGCGGTCTGTGAAGAGTCGGCCGGCAGCAGCGAAACGATATCGGACGGGGCATAGTGCCGGTCGAGTTCGCGCTCGTCCCGGAATGATGCGCCACTGCCCTCGAACGCTATCTCCGGCGTATCGATCAGGTGGCGTACTACGCGGTTTTCGCGCAGAGCATCGGTACGCTCGACCAGATCTTTCCACATCAGGAATTTGGCGAAGGAGAAGGTTGAGAGCGCCGTCTCGTCCACTACCTCCATACCGGGGACGTCGCGCACTGCCTGACGCATAAGACTTAGCAGACGGGGCACATCAACGCCGCTTTCGTCTTCGGGCAGCTCCCCGGAGAACTGAGGCAGTTTGAGCTCGAAGTCGCGCTCAAGAAACTGCAACAAGGTTGCGTTGAACCGCGGCTCATCTTCATGAAAGCGCAAGGTAAAACGCGATGTTGCGCTGCGGCGCTCGATTTTGACCGGCACGAGCAACAATGGCGCGCGATAGCTGCGCTCGTCCTCCGGCTTTTTCTTCCAGCGCAGGAAGCCGACCGCCAGGAAAAGCGTATTCGCGCCGCCCTCGGCAAAGTCGTTGCGAACTTGGCGGTAAAGATCGATCAGTCGGGATTCCAATTGGTGTCCATCGAGCGTCGATGGGAGCTCGTCGCGCAGGAGCGCTTCTGCTGCAAAACCGCGCTGCAGGTCACGTCCATGGACTTCGCGATAGAGGGCAGCATCACGCTCGCCCAATGGATTCTGTTCGGGCAGCGATATGAGCCTGATCGAAGCGCCTGCCATCAGGCGATCCTCTAGATAGCCGACGTCGGTACAAAGAAACGGAATTGTCTTCTTGGAGTCCGGAAAATTGAGCAGGCGGTTCCGCAGTGTCAAATCAAGGAGCTTTTTCTGCCAGCGGTCGATCCGCCCGGCAGCTGTCGTCGGCTTCACCTCGACGATGTCGGCAGGCAGGGCTGTCACGGCCGGTGCCGCTGGCAGCTGCAGCGCGATTTCGGTTGCCACTTCGGTATCCACGCTGCGACGCATCGGTTCGTGCGAGGCAAGCGGAGTAATGCCGCCGCTACGCGAGCGGCGGATATCGATGGCGGCGACAAAGGTGCCTACCTGCGTTTCGTCGAGCCGTTGTTCGATTGCTCGTTGCGCAGCCTCCAGCGTCATCGCCGGCCGATGCGTTACACCGGTCGTCTCAAACACGATCAGTTCGCGCGATGCCAGCGCCTTGCGTATCTCCATGGCATCGGTCTCGATGGCGTTGGCGAGCGTCTTTTGTGTTATCCAGGCGCCGACGGCAGCGTGGCCCTGGAACATAAGGACGACTGCATGCAGGCCCGTCGCCTCCAGGGCAGAGGCGAACAACAGACTGGCATCGAGACAGGTAGCCAGCCTCTCCGCCGTAATTGTTGAGGGACGTCGAATTTTTTGGCCTCGGCTTTCGAAGCTTGCAGGAGGCTCTGCATAATGCAGGGATAGACCGGCAACGGCCGAATAAATTGCGGCCGCCAGCATGAATGCGCGTTGCGGATTGCCGCTTTGATAGCCATCGAGGCTGGAGGCATGACCATGCGCTGCGAGCCGCTCCGCTGCGGAACGTAGCAATCCTGCGATCGCCGGGTCGTTCGGCATGACGAATGCAGGTAGCAATTGCGCCATATCGATGACGCCACCCCATTCGTCGCGAGCAAGCAGGCGCACAGCAATACGCTGCTCGGCCAGCACTGCGCCTCCTGAGGTGAGCCGCAGCGTTATCTCCCCGCGCTCAGCCTCATTGAGACCGGCCAGATAGCTGGCGTCGAGATCGATTTTTCGGTCGCTTAAGGGAAGCCGGTCGCCGGCAACAATCCGATCAATCGTCCAACTCTTGGCGCGCAAAAATGGTGGGTTCGATGTCAGGTCGAGAGTGCATTTTTCGAAACCCTGCTGGGTCGGGTTGTTGAGCGCGATAGACCGGATCACCGGAATAGCATTTTGGAAGGACGCATATGTAAAGCTGGCGGCGATGTCCGCCACGACTTCTATTACGGGCGCGGCTGATATACCGGCGGCATCGCCAGTGTCTGAACTCGTTTCCATGCCCTATCCCCTTTTTCATTTACGATAGAACTTTGCGGCCAGAATTTGAAAGTAAATTCTCGCTATTGTCGCCGCTTAGTTCTTCAGCAGCATAAATCCCTGAAATTCGAACCGCCTTGGTCAGTTCGACAGTTGTCGACCGCTGCAGGAATTGTGATCCTTGCTGCCGGGACAGCACGCTATTGCGTGGTGAGGCAGCTGCTCGTGCTTCACGTTTCGTTGAGCCGCGCTGGTCGTTCGTTTGAGGCCGGACTGCGCCCGTTCGTCCGGACAACGCAACTGGTGGGCCTTGGTCCGGCTCCTTTCAGGACCACAGGTGTTCGCCCCTTTTGGCTCGAAGCAAACAATCGCAGGTGAAGCCGCGCATGACAGCTTTGCGCCTCCTTCCAGTCGCCCAACGCGACAGCAGCGGCCGGTCCCTCAGTTCAAGGCTTGAGGGTTGAAGTCGCCTGTTTGACTGCGAGTTCTGCCGCCTTTGCAGCGTCCCGCGACATCCTGAAGAAGTCGGAATGGGATTCCCATCGCATAACCGGCGAGATCGGCGGCACGAGACAGATGTCGTGCCAGTACGGATTCGATCCGGAGACACGCGGTGCCCACGTGATCTCTGCTGACAAGCTCGACAGGCTGCGCGGCTTCCCAACTGAGGCCGAGGTCGACCGCAGGGACCGGGGCTTCCCGGCTTTCCTGCCTCGTGCCGAGCATCTGTGGCTAGTGTTCGGAGCGGGCGTGGAATTGCTGCTTGAGACGACGTGGCTGCGGCGCGCCGCCTGGCATTGTGGGGTCGCCATGCCAATGACAACGCCGCGCATCGGACGACGCAGCTTTCGGACGACGACGAGCTGCGTGTCGACAGGCTTCGGTTCCGGGCATGGAGGCTGCTGACGAAAGTCGACGCTATGCAGATCGCCGACGTCGACGAGTATCTCGCAGAACGCGTCGGACACGAACATGCCGGTTGGCGCATCCAGCCGACGGCGCAGATGGTCCAGCGCGCCCGCGAACTGCACGAGAGGACAATATCTCAATGCTGCATAAGCCAGTTCCTACCGCGCACGGCGGCCTCGGCATAACCGCGATCCCGATAACTGGGGAGCGGCCGAGTCCGAAGAAGTGGCCTAACGCCGTGAGATGGTACATCGGTGATGACGGGCCAAAGAGCAACGGGTCCCGGGTTTCGCGGTACGCGGCAAACTCTCAGAGGGCTGGGTCTTGGAAGGGGCGCCCGAGGAAGAAGCGCAGAAGCAGTCGTTCGGTATCCGACACTGGGGCGGCGACCAGGAAGGGCAATGCGCTCAGAGACATGTCTAACAGAGAGGACTGTTTACACGTCACCCCGGTATCGTATGTCGCTGCCCATTCCAATAAGAGACATCACTGCTGTGATGTCAGATAGGCAAGCGACATGTCAACCGAATGGCCGAAACGAATCCGCAGCAGGGCTGCGAAGTTAAAGAATGGGAATGCGCTCCTGGCCCTCGCCGAGGAATCGCAGATCCTCTCGGAGATGCGGCGCCGCATCATGAATGGCGAGAAGCCCGTAACAGCGCTGTCCGGCGAGATGGTCGAGCGCTTCGGTCAGGAAGATGCCGAGCATCACGGACTCCGCCAGCTCGCTGGGGAAGCGACCGCGTTCATGGTCGAAAGCATGCTTGGCGCGGTCCGTTCGTCCGGATCGAGAAAGATCCTCGACGACCAAGTTTTCAGTTCAGGCACGCCTTTCCGGATTCCCGGACAGACCAGAGAGACCGTTCTTGCCGAGCCGCTGGCGACCGAGCTTCTGGTCCGGCACGTGACCGATGCCGCACTCGCCGACCTGGCGGCCCTCCTCGCCGCCGAACAGGAGCGCCGCCTGACGACCTTAGCGGTCAGCCAGCAGCTTCCTGACTTTAGCGAGGCGGGTCCGGCAATCCTGACCCGCCACCGCTAGCCGCTCGAGATACAGCGCAACGTCCCGCTGAGTCTCCCAGACCTCCGTCGCCACGGGTTCCGGCATGCAGTCGAACAGCGAACGGGGGACATCGGATTTGCGTTCGACGATCCTCGTGACGACCTTCGGCTCCGGGTCGTCACACACCATGTCGTGAGAGAAAAATCTATCGAGCTGGGATGACGTGTCGCTGCGCGCGGTTGACTGTCGGCGAAATCTGCAAGCATTGGGCGGCGCCTAGTTCGGCGTCATAGTCGCCGAGATGGAACTGAAGCGCATGCGCTCACAAGCCTCGACGACCTTCTTACGGTCCTTGATGGGTTTGCTATGGAAGAGCTCGTTCCGGGTTTCCTTGATGACCCGCAACATGTCGTCGAACACGGTCTTGTCGAAGTTGAATCGCAGCTCCGCGTTGGCGCAAAACATGCCCCGCATCAAGCCCCAGTCCGCCTTGATGATGCTCCAGAGTTCAGCGGCGCAGGAGGCGTGGACGGGTACTAGCTATACGCAGCTTTCTAGATGACAAGCGCTTTCAGCGGAGTCATGTTGTCCTGTCGGCGGTCTTTCCGCCCCCCTTTGTGTCGTTCAAGATCTCAGCCCACGGGAGGCCCAGATGATTGATCGTCTCAACCTTGACCCAGCCCTCTATCCAAGTGACTTGGAAAGCCTGAAATCGGTTTTCGACCAGCTTTGCCAAGAGAGAGATATCCAGCCGGGATCACCAGAAGCTGAGAATGTTGCCTCTGACCTGGTGCGCCGTTTCCAGACCGGACTTAGCGACGAAACCTGCTTGCTCATAGCAGCCAGGGCGCGACAGCAGGATTTGCGGCGGGTAGGCTGAATAAATAAGTCCACAGTGGCTCGTAACGCAGCTGCTTACTGCTTGTCTTGACGCGAAGGGCGAAGTCGACAGTCGCCCACCGGACTCGCTTGGCCGCGCATTCAATCGTCGCTGCGAGAAGCCTCTCTTGGCATCACTGATGACCGCTTTCAGACATGCGCCACCTAGAAATCCCAAAGTGAGCGATGAGCATGTCGCTGAGAAGATCGGCCTGACGAATGTACCGGGCGTCCAGGCAATGTCTTCCGAAGCCTAGGTTCCGGCAAGGCTCTCGACCTTCACGCGGCGCGGGCGGCCGAAGCCAGGCGGAATCTGCTGCCCGAGACCTACAGCCCGGTACAGATACATCGTCCTTGCTGTGTCTTTCTCCAAAATTTTGATATGAACTGGTTTGGCTTCGCAGCCCGACTGAGCAACTGACATAAGGAATACGCATATGGCGACTGGAACCGTGAAGTGGTTCAATAGCACCAAGGGTTTTGGATTCATTCAGCCCGACAATGGTGGTCAGGACGTTTTCGTCCACATCTCCGCTGTGGAGCGCGCGGGTCTCGGCACCCTCGTCGATGGCCAGAAGATCAATTTTGAGATCGAGCAGGACCGCCGCACCGGCAAGTCCTCTGCCGGCAATCTGAGCAAAGCAGGCTAATTTTCTCGTAGTCACGGATGTACTGGCGGCTGCGCCAAGAGCGCACGAAGGATGATAGATCCGAGGGCCGGGGCAGCGGATTGCTGCAAGTCTTCAAACGATCATGTGAAATCAGTTTGTTTGGCAATAAAAGGCGGGATATCTTCCCGCCTTTTGGATATGGGATGGATTATAGGATGCTGATGGCGATCCGGCGAGACTGGGCAGGCCGGTACGCCCGAGCTTATTGCTTGCTTGGCTCTACAGCGCGGCCACGGTGGTCCACCGCCGTGTCGTTGAAACGTCACCGTAGCTGACCCATATGCACATCGCATCGGATGCCTCCTCCCATCGCGTCCGACGCGTTCCCCTCTGGAGGTTTTGAACCTTCATACTTGGCCGGGCTTAACAGTCCGGCCTTTTCTATTCGTCAGGTCACCACGTGGAGGCACGTTCTGACAGGTCGTCTGTCGAACCTTGGCCGAGAATGAAATCAAACACGGGTTGAGGCTGACCGAGCGCAGTCGCCTGCAGGTTTGCGGGTATGCCTGCCGCGGCTCTGGCTTGTTCGGCAAGCGCTGCGGGCAACATGCCGAGCGCGCGCGCGAAGGTTTGATCCGTCGTGTCCATCAGCAGGTGAAGGAGTCCAGCGGCACGCCCGGCATGACGCACCGCCGCGGCATGCTTGCCCTCCCGGATCTTCACGCCGGCCGCCGATAACAGGATCAATCCCTTGAAGAGCATCCGGAGCGGATCGCCTCGATCCGCGACCTGCCAAAGACCTTCCCAAGCCTCATGGGCTTCCCAGTAATAGCCGTGATTGAACAGGTCGAGACCCCATAGGAACATGTCTGACTCAAGCGACGCTTTTGCAGGGACCGGCACGGCTTCGCTGTGGTAGCTGTGTCCTGCGGGATCGCGCACGGGATGCGGTTGCTTGCCCGGCAGATACGCATAGAATGGAAAGCGCCTTTCCGGCAGGCAGCGCGGGCGCAACATCGAACCAATAGCCATCAAATACATATAGCACGGCCGAGACCTGAACTGACGTCAGTTCCAACGCATCAGGAATGACACTTAGCAATAGCCGCCAGCAAGAAGCCCCATATGCTCTGCCTCGGCCGAACGACGCACACTGCGAACAACGATCAGTTCGTGATCTTATCGCGCACGCCCATCCCACGTCGCGGGTTCGTTCTTCGGCCAATTGAGACGTTCAATGCCTGTGCGGGGCATGGGCCCCTTGCCACAAGAACCGGTACTTTAATGCCATGCCGACGTCAGATGGGCGATTTGCGCGCCGACCTCGTAATACGCTTCCCTGAGGCCAAGTGAGGAGATTTCTTGCAGTTCAGATTGCGGCAAGGCCAGTTCAGTCTCGGTCTTTTCGCCAAGGATCAGAAGTGCCAGCTCTCGACCGAACACCGTGCCGGGCGAAATGCCGCGGCCGTTGTAGCCTGAGAAACCGATGACGTTTTGGGCGTGCTTGTGGGATCTCGGCATTGCATCCGTGGTCATGCCGATCTGTCCGTACCACTCATCCTCGAACTCCGCATCGCGAAGCTGCGGATAGAGTTTCGACAGGGCACGGCGCGCCCAAGCCTTGTGGATGGCAGTGCCCGTGTTGCGTAGCGCGCCGACGCTGCCGAACACCAGCCGCCCCGCTTTATCCAGCCGGAACGAAGAGAGGATCGTTTTGGTGTCCCACGTGCCTTCTCGTCCTGGCAGGATGGACTGTAACAGCTCGGCCCCGAGCGGCTTGGTCGCCAGGTTGAAGTAAGGTAGATGTACCTGTTCGTTGCGGACGCTTGTCCATGGTCCGGTGCTGTAGGCGTCAGTGGCGACCACCACCCATTTGGCCTCGACCGCGCCATTCGTGGTACGCAACGTCCATCGACCGTTCTTTTTGCCAGCTGCCACAACTGGACTGGAGGTGCAGATTATCGCCCCGGCGCGGAGGCAGGCCTGGGCGAGGCCACGCGCGTATGCGAGCGGCTGGAGTGTACCGGCACGTCGATCGAGCAGTGAAGCCGCATAGGCCCGGGTGCCTAGCCTCTTTTTCGTTTCGTCGGCGTCGAGTACCTCCACCGGCGCGCCTCTTCTTTGCCACTGTGCCTCGCGCTCCCGAATCTCCATCAACCCGGCTTGGCCTACCGCGCAGTGGAGCGTGCCGTTTCGTTCCAATTCACAGTCGATGCGATGTCTATCGATGAGGTCCATGACCATTGCCGGACCCTCACCGAGCAGCCTCAGCAGCCGCTCGCCGTGAATGGACCCGAGCTTGGCGGTAAGGTCGTCCGGCATCAGCCATAGGCCGGCATTGATCAACCCGACATTACGCCCGGCGCCGCCGAAACCGATCTCGCGGCCTTCCAGCAGGACGACCTGGCGTCCGGCTTCTGCCAAGTGCAGCGCGCATGACATGCCGGTATACCCACCACCGACGACAACCACATCGGCGGAAATTTGCCGGTCGAGTGCAGCCGTTATAGGAGCCTGCGGCGCGGTCGCCTCCCAAAGGCCGTGAGAGCGGGGGTCATTCAGCATCGAACGGTTCCGAGTGCATTTTTTAAGATTGGTCGCCTAGGCGAGTCGCGCGCATGCTGCGGAGATGCGCAGGATTTCTTCTCTCAACTCGGCTTCGGATGTCGCATAGGAAATGCGGAAGAAAGGTGATAGGCCGAAAGCAGCGCCTGGGACAACCGCGACACTGGCCTCCTCGAGCAGGTAGTTGCAGAAATCATTGTCAGTTTCGATCCACTTGCGGGCTGGCGTCGATTTGCCGATCAGGTCTGCACAACTGGCAAAGGTGTAGAAGGCCCCCTCCGGATTGCGACAGTCGATGCCTTCGATCGCGTTCAATCCGTCAACAGTGAGATCGCGGCGGCGACGAAAACTCTCGGTTCTTTCCTTCAGGAAGTGCTAAGGGCCGGACAGGGCCTCGGCAGCGGCAGCCTGGCTGACAGATGACGGGCAGGAGGTCGACTGGCTCTGCACCACCGCCATCGCCTTGACCAGCTCTCGCGACCCGCCGGCGTAGCCGATCCGCCATCCGGTCATGGCATAGGCCTTCGAAACGCCGTTTACGGTCAGCGACCGCGCCTTCAGGCGCGGTTCCAGCGCCACCGGGGTGACGAAACGAAAACCGTCATAGATGATATGCTCGTACATATCGTCCACCAGTAGGCTGACATGCGGATGCCGCAGGAGCACCTCGATCAGAGGTCGATAGTCGGCCTCGCTGTAGGCGGCGCCGGACGGATTGGAGGGTGAATTCAGGAGCAGCCATTTTGTCCTCGGCGTAATCGCTGCCTCGAGCTGACTTGCCGTCAGCCTGAACCCAGCCTCCGCTTCACAAGGGACGAAGACGGGGCTGCCCTCGGCGATGGCGACGATATCGGCATAGGAAGTCCATGCCGGCGTCGGGATGATGACCTCATCGCTGCAGTTCACCGTCGCCATCATCGCATTGAACAGTATCGGCTTGGCACCGGCAGCCACCGTGATCTCGTCTACCGCATAGTCGAGGCCGTTCTCACGGCGGAATTTTTCCCGGATCGCCCGCTTGAGTTCCGGCGTGCCATCGAGCACGGTGTATTTGGTGTCGCCGCGTTGGATGGCACTGCAGGCCGCCTGCTTCACATTGTCGGGCGTGTCGAAATCCGGCTCACCCGCTCCCAGGATGATCATCGGCGCTCCGTCGCGCTTTAAGGCCTGAGCGCGGGCGCCGATCTTCAGGATCGGCGAAACGCCGATCGTCGATAGACGCGAGGCAGGCACGAAGCCGGCCTGATCGATCCTTGTGCTGACGGTCATTGGTTGATCCTCAGTCGATGTCGAACGAGACGCCTTGGGCCAGCGGCAGCGCCTTGGAATAATTCACCGTGTTGGTGGCGCGGCGCATATAGGCCTTCCATGCGTCGGAGCCACTCTCGCGGCCGCCGCCGGTTTCCTTTTCGCCGCCGAAAGCGCCGCCGATCTCGGCACCGGAGGTGCCGATGTTGACATTGGTGATGCCGCAATCCGAACCGTCGACACCGAGGAAGCGCTCGGATTCCTGCAGGTCGCGGGTGAAGATCGACGACGACAGGCCGGCGCCGACTGCATTGTGCTCGTCGAGCACGGTGTCGAAATCGGAATATTTCATCACATAGAGGATCGGCGCGAAGGTCTCTTCCGTCACCGGCGAGACTTGGCTTTGCATTTCGACCAGCGCCGGATGCACGTAATAGGCATCCGGATGGCCGTTCTCGACCCGGGCGCCGCCGGTCACCTTGCCGCCATGTGAACCTGCCTCCTTCAGCGCCTTCTGCATGGCGTCGAAGGCAGCTTTGTCGATCAGCGGCCCGACCAGTGAAGAGGTCTCCAGGGGATTGCCGACCGTCACACTTTCGTAAGCCTTCTTGAGACGTGGAACCAGGGCGTCATAGACGCTGTCATGCACGAACAGGCGCCGCAGCGTCGTGCAGCGCTGTCCCGCCGTGCCCATCGCGCCGAAGGCAATCGCGCGCAGCGCCATGTCGAGATCGGCGGTCGGGCAGACGATGCCGGCATTGTTGCCGCCGAGTTCGAGCACCGCGCGGGCAAAGCGCTTGGCCAGCCGCGGGCCAACGTCGCGGCCCATGCGCGTCGAGCCGGTGGCCGATACCAGCGGCACCTTGGGATGATCGACCAGTATCTCGCCGACGGCGCGGTCACCAATCAGCACCGGTGCCAAGCCCTGCGGCGCGTCGGTGCCAAAACGCTTTACCGCGCGTGCAAAAATCGCTTCGCAGGCGAGCGCCGTCAGCGGCGTCTTCTCCGACGGCTTCCACACCACCGCGTCGCCGCAAACCAGTGCCAAGGCTGCGTTCCACGACCACACCGCGACCGGGAAGTTGAAGGCGGAAATGACGCCGACGACGCCGAGCGGATGCCAGGTTTCCATCATGCGATGGCCCGGGCGCTCGGTGGCGATGGTCAGGCCGTACAATTGCCGGGACAGACCGACGGCGAAATCGCAGATGTCGATCATCTCCTGCACTTCGCCAAGCCCCTCGGACGGGATCTTGCCGACCTCGATCGAGACCAGCCGGCCAAGCTCGGCCTTGTGCATGCGCAGCTCCTCACCGAGCAGCCGCACCAGCTCGCCGCGCCGCGGGCCCGGCACCATCCGCCACGCGTGGAACGCTTTGTGCGCGGCATCGATGGTCTTGGCCGCGTCGGCCGGCGAGATCGTCTTCAGCGCCGCGATCTGCTCACCCGTCACCGGACTGCGCACGATCAGGTCGCCGCCAACAAGTGCGTCCTTGGCCACACCCAGTTTCGCCAGAAGCTCGGCCGTTTCCTTGGCTACATCCACCGACTTAACTGTAATGTTCATCCGACGAACTCCTGTTCCTGATTATCCAAAACAGACCGAGCCGAGGCTGCCTGGCGACGTCAGTCGCTTCAGGCCCGCGGCAAGGTCCCTGCTCTTTTGTGGGGTATAGCGATCGTAATAGGCCTGGTTCTTGCGGCCGACGCCGTGCTCGGCACTGAAACTGCCGCCGAACCGGTCGACAGCGACCGAATAGACCCAGTCACGCAGCCGCTGTTCGAAGGCGGCATCGACCTGACTTGCATCGCTAGCCACCAGATTGAAATGCACGCCGCCATCGCCGATATGGCCAAAGTCGAAGATGTCGACACCGGCAAATTGCCGAGGCAGCTCGGCCTTCATCCACTCACAGAAGGCCAGAACGTCGGCTCTGCGGAACGACAGATCGAAAGCCACCAGCCGACCGGCATGCTTCACGCCTTCCGACAGCGCGTGCCGTAGCGCCCACATCTCATGCGCGGGACCAACGAAGGCGTCGGCCAACAGCGCATCGTCGCCTTGCAGGATATCGGCAAGCACGCTTTCCAGGACCGCGTCGATCGGCTGCTCGCCGTCGCGCGGCGCCCAGCTTCGGGAAATCTCGGCCAGGATCACATAGTCGGGAATTTGACCGTTCTGGAACGGATTTCGCAGCGACGCAACATGGGCGAGAGCAGCGCCAATCGCGTTTTTCGACATGCCTTCGAAGGCGGAAAGATACGATCCGAGGCGCTCCTCGATCGTCCGCAGCAGGGGCATGACAGCGACACTGCCGCTCGGCACCAGATAGGTTGTCGCGACCTGTTTTGGCAGTCGCTCGAGATTAAGTTCGCATTCTGTGACGATGCCGAAGGCGCCAGCCGTGCCGACGAAAAGCTGCTTCCAGTCGACGCCGGTGTTGTTTTTGCGTAATCCAGACATTAGATCGACAACCGTACCGGTCTCGTCGGCCAGAACGACCTTCACGCCAAGCGTGTTCTTACGCACATCGCCATACCGGAGAAAGCGCGTGCCGCCGGTATTGGTCGCCAGCATGCCCCCGAGGCGCGGATCAGCGCCAAGGTCGACCGGAAAGAAAAGCCCACTCGGCTCAAGCCGGGCATTGACCTCGGACAGCAAAATTCCGGTATCGACGCGCAACGATCGATTGTCGATGTCGAGATCGAAACGGCGCGTCATTCGATCCAAGCTGAGCACGATCTGCGATCCGCTGGCATCCGGTGTCGAGCCCGAGACCAGCCCTGTGTTGCCCGATTGCGGCACGAGCGCGATACGCTGCCGGACGCAATAGGCAACGCAGGCGGACATTTCCGCCGTAGTGCCAGGGCGCAGCACCAGCGCCGCATGACCGTGATCGTGGCGCGCACCGATCTCGTAGGCTGCCATGGCGGCCCGATCCATGATGACGCCATTTTCGCCAAGGATCTCCACCAATGCGGATTTGTGTCTTTCGTCGATCATCCAGGGCGCCTATTCCGCAGCCCGGAGGCCGCCGAGCGCTTGGCGACAGGTCTCGATCGACGCCTGTTCGATGGCGGCGTAGTGCTCGAACTCGTTCAGCACGCCAACACCGAGATCGCTTTCAAAGCGCTTCTGGTTGGGACTGGCGACAAATTCCTGGGTTGCCCCGTCGCCAAGATTCGACTGGAAGATGCCGGCGGCGCTGACAGGCAGGAAATCCTCGTAGACGATTGGGTCGAAACGGAAGAAACCTTCTGCGACAAGGTGCTCGAAGTCGTCAGCCATGACAATGCCGGTATGCCGCCCGCGCTCCGTCAGGGAGTATCTGAAGTATCCCAGATTCGCGGCCCGGATGCCTTCCCATGTATCGGGGAACGCCTCGAATGTCCGTGAAAGTGTTTGTGCGTAGTCGGCCGCGTTCGACCCGTCGGCAGCCGGTCGGATGATTGCGCGCGTGGCCTCCAGCAGACTGTCGTAAAGGGCGCGCCCCTTGGGTGTCAGCGCTATGCCGCGCTGCTCGATCTCGCCGAAGCGCGCGGTATGCGAGCCTGCCACCCAGGCGCCGTCCCCTGCGTTGAACGACACCACCTCATCCAGTGCCTTGAACGAAGTCTGCCTGAGCAGGATCGGGCAAAGCCGAGGTGGAGGGCCCTCCACGATTGCCTTCGGCGCTATGCCATGCGCCGGCATGCCAACCTGAACGGCATCGATATCGAGCGTGCGCGGCGTGAGATGATTGATGTGCGGACCTCTGAACGAGACCACATCCGCGATCAAGCGATGCGCCTGATGCAGGCTGTTGTACATGTCAAGACTGACGCAGGCCTGATCGTGCCACCGGAAAGTTTCGAGTATTTCGGCGACAAAACGATCCGCATCGTCTTCGTGCAGGCCAGCTTGCCGTTCGGCCTTCTCGGTGAGCGCCAACGCTCCACCCGTGAAAATCCTGCGCTCGGACAGGATGCGCTCGGCCTCGGCACGCAAGGTCTCGTCGTCGATGAGGTCGATCCTGAGCAGCGAAGTGAAGACGCGGAACGGATTGCGGCTCAGCGCCTCGGCTCCGACGGGGCGGAAGGCGGTGGAGTGAACCGGCACACCAGCCGGGCTCAGGTCATAGTACCCTACCGGGACCATGCCCATCACGGCGAACACGCGCCGCATCATCGAGAGTTCGGCCGGCGTTCCGAGCCGGATCGCGCCATGCCGTTCCTCCGAAATTCGGTCGAGTGAGTCCATCGCTTCCAGGCGCTGCCGAAGCTCGGGATCAGACCTCAGGGTCTCGTCATTGACCGAGGCGACCAGGTCCATCAGCGTGCCGTAGGCGGGGACCTCGGTCCTGTACATGGCCGACATCGCCGCCGAAAAGGCTGAACGGATGTGATCGGGTGTAACAAACCCACGGCTGTCCATGACGCGCGACCTCGCTCAAAAAAGGGCAGATCATTCCTGAAAAAGCTGATACTGGATTTCATGCTGCAAAGATTGCGACAGTTTCGACTAGGTTGATGCGAGTTACGCATGACACTCAACAGACGACTGATACCGGATCTGGTGGCGATCCAGGCATTTGAGTGTGCCGCGCGGCACGCCAGCTTCACGCGTGCAGCGGGTGAATTGAACCTGACGCAGAGCGCGGTCAGCCGGCAAGTCAAGGATCTCGAGAACCATCTCGGCGCGCTGCTGTTTGAGCGGATCCGCCAACGGGTGGTGCTTTCCGAGGATGGGCAGCGCTTTTTGCCGGAGGCGCGAAAACTTTTGCAGCAGACCGAAGAGACGATGCTGCGGGCAATGTCCTCGGCGGAGGCCAGAGTAGGTCTCAGCATCGCAACCTTGCCGACATTCGGCAGCCGCTGGCTCAGCCCGCGCCTGCCTGATTTCCTCAGCCAACACCCGGGGACGATCCTGAATGTCGGTTCCAGATCGGCGCCGTTCGATTTCGAGGAGGAGAATTTCGACCTCGCAATCCACTATGGGCAGCCGGTCTGGGCGCGCGGCACCTGCACTTATCTGTGCAGCGAATCTATCGTACCGGTAGCAAGCGCGGCGCTGTCGCCTTCTGCGGCGAAGAAGGTCCCGGCTGACCTTCTTGGTGAATCCTTGCTCCATCTGGCCACGCGCCCCAAGCTATGGTCGCAGTGGTTCGAACGGGCCGGCCTGCCGGCGGAATTGGCTTGCCGGGGACACCGTTTCGATCAGTTTTCGATGATCATAGAAGCCGTGATAGGCGGGATGGGCTACGCGCTTCTGCCGCGTTATCTGATCGAGCGCGAGCTGATGTCCGGTGAACTCGCCGTGATCCTCGACCTGCCAATGATGACCGAGAACAGCTACTACGTCGTCGTGCCGGAATCAAAAAAGACGAATCCGCTGGTGCAGGATCTTACCGCATGGCTGCTCGGACAAGTGACCAATGCGATGTAACGGTGGTGGTGTTCCTCTTGTTCTGGCGATCTGCTCGCGTATGGCGTCCGTCGGCACCACCACCAGCAGTCGCTCGAAGCGCTGATGGGTATTGAGTGCGAGCCTGGTCTCAGTCTTGCCGGTGCCGGGCTTCAGTTCAAGTGCCAGCTCCGGAGCGCGAAAATTCGTGGCCTTCGACAGATGGGCTTCCCGCTCCTTGATGACCTTCATCAGGGAACTGGAGGTTCACGCCGCTGTTGAAGAAGGAATTATCGCTCCGAAATTGGTGAGCATGAGGATTTGTGGGGCGGTCATGCGGTGCCGGTTTCTCTGTGCTCGTGATTGTCGTTGGCCATGCCGGGATACCATTGGCGGAAGGTCGAGCGGAGGGAACCGTCTAGGGTCTGCGTGCGGGTTTGCAGCAGAAGATGCGCGCCAATCCTGCTCCACTGCATCTGCTGTTTCTGGTTGTGTTGCAAACTTTCGCGGGCATGGCTTAAGGGCCGAATCATGGGAAAATAGCCTTGATTATGCGGCGAGGATGTCGAACTGCTCGGCCAGCGACGGATCTGGAGTGAAGGCGTACCTTGCCTGTCGTTTGCGCATCATGTGGACCATTTCGATGCCGGACAGGATGATGTTGGCGGTCGCTGGAGATTTGAAGCCGAGCATCGGTCGCACGCGGCGCTTGATGCGCCGATGGTCCTGCTCGATGTGATTGTTCAAATATCGACTTTTCCGCATTGCGATCGGCTTCAACCAGCGCCGCGAGCGGTCCTGCAATCGGCTTGTCGCATCGCAGGAAACGATCGCCTCGTGGTCTGGCTGCCGTCGATGACGACGCAATGCTCGACATCGACGGTGCGGAAAAACTGCCTGCCGCAAGCTGGAAACTGCGCAATCTGAAGCGCATGCCCGAGGACTGAGCAAATGGCCTTCAAGTCGATCAAGAAGCATCGATACCCATCCTCCGTCCTGCTCAATGGAGCAGGTAGACATTAACAAGGAGATAGACAAAAACTAAAATGAGAAATGAAACCTGGAGCCATCGTGGAGCCCTTCGTAAAAGTAGCAAACTAATACGCGTCGTAAAATTTCTAATAGTTGATATAAGTTGCGCCATTGTTTCAAGTTTCGATTTCAGTAGCTTTTAAATTTCTGAGACCTGTGCCAAAAACCCTGATGCAGTCGATGTGTGTAAGTTCAGTCACTCGTGAGACTTAGGTCATTGAGGATTTTCTGTAAACGCATAGCCTGCTTGATCGGACCCTCGGCATCATAGTTCAGCCAACCTTCCCAGGGCTCTTTCGGTCGCGAACGCCACCGTTTCGGACAGGGTGGGGTGGGCGTGCACCGTCAGCGCGAGGTCGGTAAGCGTTGCGCCCATTTCCAGGGCGAGCCCGACCTCCGCCAGCAGTTCGCCGGCGCCCGGGCCGACGATTGTGGCGCCGAGGACGCGGCCGCTTTCCGGTGCGTAGGCGATCATGGTCAGGCCGTCACCGCCACCGGACGCGAGGTTCCTGCCGCTGGCCGCCCATGGGAACCTGGCGACCTTGTGGGCGACGCCGGCTGCCTTCAGCTGTGCCGTGGTCGGGCCGACCCAGGCCAGTTCGGGATTGGTGTAAGCGACAAAGGGAACGAAGGCCGTGTCGAAGGCACTGGCGTGGCCGCAGGCCACCTCGGCGGCGACCTTGCCCTGATGCGTCGCGCGATGCGCCAGCATAGGCCCGCCGGTTATGTCGCCTACGGCAAAGATGTTGTAGCGGTTCGTGCGGCACAGCGCATCGACAATAACCGCTCCATCAGGCCTTACCTCAATACCGGCCTTTACGGCGGCGATCGCCGCGGTGCTCGCTCGCCGGCCGACGGCCTGAATCACGGCGTCCGCTTCGACAGTGCCTGCGTAACCGCCTTCGCAAGAGAGCCTGACGCTCTTCGCGCTGGCCTTGATACTGATGACCCGCGTGCCGGTGTGGACGATGCAGCTCCTGGCTTCGAGCGACGCGTTGATCAGGTCGGCCGCGTCGGCTTCCGCGCCCGGCGCGACCTGGCCGGCCAACTCGATCACGGTGACGGAGGATCCGAGAGCCGAATAGATCGTCGCCATCTCGAGCCCGATGATGCCGCCGCCGACGATTGCCAGGCGGCGTGGCACGAAGCGGAGTTCGAGCGCCGCAGTCGAATCCCATATGCGGCTGTCTTGCGGCCAGCCCGGCAGTTGCATGGACGAGGATCCCGCGGCGATGATCGCCTGGCCGAATGTCCAGCGCTCGATCCCGCCGTCCGCGATCGTTACGGCCAGCTCGTCATCGCGGACGAACGCCGCGCGCCCGGTGACGACCCGGACCTTGCGGCGCCTGGCGAGTTGGCCCAGTCCGTCGGTGAGTTGCGAAACGATCGCGTCCTTTCGCGCTCGCAGCGCGTCTATGTCCGTCTTCGGATGGCCGAACGAGATGCCCCAAGCGCCGATATGGCTCGCTTCGTGAATGACGCGCGCGGCGTGCAGCAGGGCTTTCGAGGGAATGCAGCCTTCGTTGAGGCATACGCCGCCGAGCGTGCTCCTGCCGTCGACCAGAACGACCGATCGGCCGAGGTCGGCGGCACGGAACGCTGCCGCATACCCTCCGGGTCCTGCGCCGATGACGATGAGGTCGGCATGCTGTGTCTCGATCATCGGCATCTCAGATCATCAACCGGCGCGGGTCGGCCAACAGGTTGATGTAACGCACCAGGAAGCGCGCGGCGTAGGCTCCGTTGACCACCCTGTGATCGTAGCTCAGGTCGAGCGGCGTCATCGGGGTCGGTACGAAGGCCCCGCCATTCCACACCGACGCGACCTCGGTCCGGGAAATGCCGAGGATGGCCACTTCCGGCGGATTGACGATCGGCGTGAAGCCGATGCCACCGATGCCGCCCAGATTGCTGATCGACATGGACGCACCGTCCATCTCGTCGGCGCGGACCTTGCGCTGCTGCGCGCGGGTCGCGAGATCGGCAACTTCGCCGGCGATACGCCAGAGGCCCTTACGGTCGGCGTCGCGGATGACGGGCACCATCAGGCCGTGCGGCGTATCGACGGCGATGCCGATATGGACATAGTCCTTCAGAAAAAGGGTGCGGCCGTCCGCTGAAAGCGAGGCGTTGAAGCGCGGAAAATCCCGCAGCGTCCGGGCGAGTGCCTTTACGTGGAAGGCCAGTGCGGTGAGCTTCGCCCCGCGCGTCCGCGCCTCGTCCTGGAATGCCGCGCGCGCCGCGTCGATCGCCGTCATGTCGGCGCGGTCGTGATGCGTTACGGCCGGGATGACCTGCTGCGCGGCGGCCAGGTTGAGTGCGGCGATCTGGCCGAAGCGGCTGGTCGCCTCCTCGCGGACCGGGCCATATCGCGCGTGGTCGACGTCCCAGTAGCGGCGATAGTCCCCGCCGGGGCCGACGCGCCTGCCCTCCAGCCTGTCATCGATATCGCCCGGGGAGATCATGTCCCGGCCCAGCTCGGTCGCAAGAGCATCGATATCCACGCCCGCCTCGCGGGCGCGTTGCCGGGTGGAAGGGCTGGCGACGGTCGCTGTCATCCTGTTCACCAATTGGTCGCTATGTACTGGGTTTCCATGAATTCCAGCATGCCGTCCTTGCCCCCCTCGCGACCGAGGCCGGATTGCTTGACGCCGCCGAAGGGTGCGGCCGGATCGGAAACGAGGCCGCGATTGAGGCCCACCATGCCGAACTCCAGACGCTCCGACACGCTCAGCCCACGGCGCATATCCTGGGTGAAGACATAGGCGACAAGGCCATATTCGGTGTCGTTGGCGCGAGCGACCACGTCGTCACCGTCGCCGAAGGTCTGGATCGCCGCCACCGGGCCGAAAATCTCGTCGCGCATGCAGTCAGCGTCGCCCGGCACGTTGGACAACACGGTCGGCGGATAGAAGAATCCAGGCCCGTCGGGCACCGTTCCGCCCAGCAACAGTTCCGCGCCGCGCGCCAGCGCATCCTTGACAAAGGCCGCGACCTTGTCGCGGGCGTCGGCGTTGACCAGCGCGCCAACGTCAATACCCGGCGCCAGTCCATTGCCCATCTTGAGCGCGGCCATGCGAGCGGTGAAACGCCGGGTGAACTCCCCGGCGATCCGCTCGTGCACATAGAAGCGGTTGGCCGCCGTGCAGGCTTCGCCCAGATTGCGCATCTTGGCGACCATCGCCCCCTCGACCGCGACATCGATGTCGGCGTCTTCGAAGACGATGAGGGGCGCGTTGCCGCCCAGTTCCATCGCCGGCTTGATGACCTGGTCGGCCGCCGCATGCAGCAGCTTGCGGCCGACGCCCGTCGAGCCGGTGAAAGAAACCACGCGGACGCGGGGATCGTGCAGCATAACGTCGACCACCGCCCCCGATCGGCGGCTCGGCAGCACATTGACGACGCCCGGCGGCACCCCTGCCTCCTCGAGCAGCGGCATCAGCGCCAGCATGGTGAGCGGCGTCTCCGATGCCGGCTTGATAACGACGGTGCAGCCTGCGGCCAGTGCCGGCGCGATCTTGCGCGTCCCCATTGCCGCCGGATAGTTCCACGGCGTCACCAGGACCGCTACCCCCGCGGGCTTCTGGTGCACGAGAATGCGCGCACCCGATGCGGGAGCATGCCCGAGATGGCCCTCGGCGCGCACCGCTTCTTCCGAGAACCAGCGGAAGAATTCGGCCGCATAGGCCGCCTCGCCCATTGCGTCGGCTTGAGCCTTGCCGTTTTCCAGGGTGATCAGCCTGGCAAAATCGCCGAGACGTGCGCTCATCAGCTCGAAGCAGCGGCGCAGGATGTCGGCGCGTTCGCGCGGACGCCGCGCGGCCCAGGCGGGGAAGGCCGCAGCGGCGGCATCGACCGCCGCCCTGGCATCCGCTTCCGTACCGGAAGCGACAGAGGCTAGAGCCGTCTCGTTGGCGGGATTGACGACGTCAAAGCGGCCGCCGGCCGAGGCGGGAAGCCATTGGCCGCCAATGTAGAGATCGACGGGTCCGTCGTACGGCGACATGAGAGTCCTCCTCAAAGTAGCTGTCGAAGCGGATCGAGGAGCCGCGCGGCAAAGCCGGTGACCAGCGCCGTCCCAGCGGCGGGGGTCAGCCGCGACGCGTCGAAGATCAGACGCAGGTTCATGTGGCCGGCGTCGCCGGTGAGCGTCAGAACGGGCGCCGGCTCGACGGCAAATCGCGTCGAAACAACGCATGTGCCGGTGAGGTCGCGCAGGGCCAGGCTGATCTCGCCATCCTCCGGCGTGGCTTCGAGGCGCGACAATGGACTCTGGTCCGGGTCGTGGAAATGCAGGCTGGTGGAGCCCTGTTCGACCCGTATGGATATCTGGCCGTGATCATCGGCCGTGGCCCTTAAGCTCGATGCGGCGAAGGCGGCCCATAAGGCGGCTCGTCCCGCCGTGCCACCTTCCTCCCCGAGCAGCCGAATCATCCCGGCAAGGCCCGCCGGTTTGATCATGGCTTCGATCTCCGAGAGCATCGCCGGAGCGGTGATCGCCGGGGCCGGCGGCAGCGCGTCGAGATCGGCGGCGTGGAAAGGTTGCCTCATGCCGTGCGCGACCAGCCGGCCGAGGTCAATGCCGCGCTCGGCCGCAAGGCGCCTGATCTTCGGCGAGGCAAGGATCCTGCCATCATCGGCTGCTGCCAAGAGCATCCGCTTTTCGAGAGGCGGCTTGGCCGCCGGCACGGCGGGCACCGCCGCGGGTATCGCAAGTTTCTCCGTAGCGGGTGGCGACGGCGCGGCCTTGGCCGGCGTGGAGCCAAGGTCCGGCTTTTCGCTGGATATGATCGCGATGGGGGAACCGACCGGGACATCATCGCCGGCGCCAGCCATCAGCGCGGCCACATAACCGTCATGCCCGGCCTCGACCTCCATCGTCGATTTGTCCGTCTCGACGTCGAGCAGGATGTCGGAAGCCTTCACCGCGTCACCTGGTGCCTTGTGCCAGGCGACGATCAGGCCGGTCTTCTGCGCCATGCCCAGCGCCGGCATGATGATCTCACGCCGCATGGAACAACTCTCCACGCACCGTCAGACGGCCTCGCTCGGCAACCGATTCCGGCGTCGGGACGGTCATGTCCTCCAGCACCGGGGAGAACGGCACCGGGACGTCCATCGCTCCGATCCGCTGGACCGGCGCATCGAGATGATAGAACGCCCTTTCCGCGATGCGGCTGGCGATCTCGGCCGTGACGCCAAAACTCTGGTGGCCTTCATCGACGACCATGGCCCGCCCCGTACGGCGGACGGAGGCAAGGATCGTCTCCATGTCGAGTGGCACGATGGTGCGCGGGTCGATGATCTCGGCGGCGATGCCATCGCGCTCCAGCAGGACGGCCGCCTTTTGCGCGACCTGCACCATCGAGGACGTGGCAACGATGGTGATGTCGCGCCCCGGGCGCAGCACCTCGGCCTTGCCGAACGGAATGAGGTATTCCTCTTCGGGCACCGGCGCCTTCTCCTGATACATCAGCTTGTCTTCGAAGATGACCACTGGATTGTCGTCGCGGATTGCCGTCTTCAGCAGGCCCTTGGCCTCGTAGGCGGAGGACGGCAGCGCGACCTTCAGGCCCGGTATGTGCGCGACGAGGGCATGCAGCGACTGGCTGTGCTGCGCGGCGGAGCGCCGCGTCGCGCCCAGATTGGTGCGCAGCACGAGCGGCACCTTGAGCTTGCCACCGGACATGTAGTGGGCCTTTGCAGCCTGGTTGCAGAGCTGGTCCATGACCAGGAAAAGGAAATCGCCGAACATCAGGTCGACAATCGGACGCGATCCTGTCATCGCCGCGCCAACCGCCAGGCCCATGAAACCGGGCTCCGAAATCGGCGTATCGATGATCCGGTCGGTGCCGAACTCCTCGACAAGGCCCGACAGGACCTTGAACGGGGTGCCTGCCTCCGCGACATCCTCGCCGATGAGAAAGACCGATGGGTCGCGGCGCATTTCCTCCGCGATGGCCTCGTTGACGGCCTTGGAAAGTGTGATCTCGCGCATATCGGTTTCCTCAGGCGACGATCATGTCGGTGAAGACATGGCGTCCCACCTGAGACGCATCGGGGAAGGGCGCCGCCAACGCATAAGCGACCGCGGCACCAGCCTCGGCACCCACCTCGGCATCGATCGACGCCAGCTCCTCTGGCGTTGCAAGCCCCTCAGCGGCCAGCCATCGACCGAAATTGACGATAGGATCGCGCTCTGTCTTCCACAGCGCTTCCTCATCCTTCGAGCGATAGTACTCGCGGTTGATGTCGCCGACGTGGTGGCCGTGGTAGCGGTAGGTATCGAGCTGGATGAAGAACGGGCCTTCGCCCTTGCGACAGCGCGCCACCAGCCGCTCCGCGAGCTTGTTCACCGCCAGCACATCCTGACCATCCACCTTGAAGGCTTCGATGCCGAAGGCCTCGGCGCGGGCGGGAAGCGACCCCGCCGCGATCTCCGCTGTCTTGGTGTACTCGCTGTAGCCGTTGTTTTCGCATGCGTAGATGACTGGCAGCTTCCAGAGCGCGGCCATGTTCATGACCTCATAGAGAAGCCCCTGCGCCGTTGCGCCGTCACCGAAGAAGCATACGGTCACGTCCTTGCGGCCGAGCCGCTTTGCCGAGAGCGCCGCACCGGTGGCTATCCCCATCGAACCGCCGACGATGGCGTTGGCACCGAGATTGCCGTTGGACTGATCGGCGATGTGCATCGAGCCGCCCTTGCCGCCGCAATAGCCTTCGGCACGGCCCAGAAGCTCGCAGAACATTTCCTTGAATTCGGCGCCCTTGGCCACACAATGGCCGTGGCCGCGATGTGTCGAAGTGATCTTGTCGTCGCGCGTCAGCACCTCGCAGATGCCGACCGCGACGGCCTCCTGCCCGGAATACATGTGGGTGAGGCCGGGCATCTTGGCCGACAGATAAAGCTGGTTGGCATTGTCTTCGAAGACGCGGATGCGCACCATCTGCCGGTACATGCGAAGGTAGGCTTCCGCGTTGGTTTTCCTGGCGTTCATCGGTTCGGGTCCTCCCGTCTCTTGCCGTCTCAGTACCGATTGGCGATCGGCAGGGTTTCGGCGGGGAACAGGCTGATAACCTCGCAGCCCTTGTCGGTAACGACCACCTCTTCCTCGATGCGGGCCGCTGAATAGCCGTCCGCCGCGGGGCAGTAGGTTTCGAGCGCAAAGACCATCCCGGTCTCGATTTCCATTGGGTGATCGAGGCTGACGGCACGGCTGATGATCGGCCGCTCGTGCAGCGCCAGACCTAAGCCGTGTCCGAACTGGAGCCCAAAGGCGGCCAGCTCGTTGGGGAAGCCAAGGCTCTCGGCGGTCGGCCAGACCTTGGCGACTACGTCGGTGGTGACGCCCGGCTTGATCAGCGCGATGGCCGCGTCCAGCCACTCGCGGGCCTTGATATAGGCATCGTTCTGCGCCGGCGTAGCCCGGCCGATGTTGAACGTGCGATAATAGCAGGTGCGGTATCCCTGATAGCTCTGCAAGATGTCGAAGAAGGCTTGGTCGCCGGGGCGGAAGTAACGGTCGGTGAAATTGTGCGGGTGCGGATTGCAGCGCTCACCGGCGATGGCGTTGATGGCCTCGACGTCGTCCGAGCCCATTTCGTAGAGCATCTTGTTGGCCATCGCGACGATGTCGTTCTCGCGGATACCAGGCTTCAGTTCCTCCCAGATCATGTGGTAGACGCCGTCGACCATGCTTGCCGCCTGGTTGAGGAGATGGATCTCGTCAACGTTCTTGATCTCGCGTGCGGACAGCATGACCTGCTGGCCGTCGACGACCTTGAGGCCGGCTTCCTGAAGCGCGAAGAACATCGCGGTCTCCGCGTAGTCGACACCGACCGGCATGTCGGCGACACCGGCCATCTTCAGCAAGTTGAAGATCTCTTCGGCGTAGTGCTTCATCAGGCCGAAGGACGGCGGGATCGTACCCCGCATGCCAACGACGCCAGCCCGGCAGCGCTCAGGGTCGAGCCAGTCACAGTACTCTCTATGATGAACGGCAGCCGAGCCGAAGTCCCAGACATAGGGCTCCTCGTCGCCGGCAAGAAGCGCGAAGCGGCACATCTTGTCGCGCTCCCACTCGCCGATCTTGGTGCCGCTGACGTATCGGATGTTGTTGACGTCAAAGAGCAGCAGCGCACCGCAGCCGGACTTGTTGAGGGCCGTCTTGGCGCGGCTTAGCCGATAGCGCCGCAGCCGATCGTGGTCGACCCGACGTTCGAAGTCCACGGCGGTATGGCCTAAGGCCGGCAGGTGCCGGTCCCAACGCCAGTTCGGATCGATATCGCCGGGTTGCAGGATGCGAGGGTTGAGGGCGCTGGACATTTTTCTCTCTCCATTGAAGCCTCGGCGCGCGTGGTATTGCGCACTATGCTTGATTGCGTCGCTACACGAGCCGCGCCTTTCCAGACAAACCCTTGTCCCGCCCCCCTAGCCGTTCTCGGCAGGAACGGGACAACTCGGCAGGCTCCTATTGACCGACGCTCTCGGGAACCTCCAGTCCCGTAGGTATAGGCACCCCCTCGCTCTTCAATTTGACCCCAGAAGCAAGCGCAACGGTCTCCAGTACAGCCGCGAAGTCTTTGCCAAGATAGTCCTTAGGATCGAGCTGCAGGTTCGCGGCGCCGAAATGCATCTGGAACGCCTCGCGAGTGATTGCAGTGACGGGCATGGGTACGTCGAGCACGCGTCCGGCCGCGAGCCCCAGATCAAGATCCTTGCGCAACAGCGCCGGACTGAAGGTGGTCGTCCAGTCGAGATTGACGAGAGCATCCGATTTGTACCGGGTGAAGGTCGAACCCATCACCGAGTCGTTCATGAAGTTGAGAAACGCACTCCGAGGCACGCCGGCCTTCTGACAAAGAATGGTGATTTCAGCGAGGTTCTGTATGACGACGCCAAGAAAGACATTGTGTGCGATCTTGCAGAAGCGCGCGAGTTCGCCGTCCCCCACATAGGACACGCCCCGCACGGCAAAAGCTGCAATAAGGTTCTCGACCTGATCGAAGGCGGGCCTCGGGCCCGACACAACGGCGCTCAGCTTGCCGGCCCGCACGCATTTAGCATTGCCGCTCACGGGCGAAGCGATGAGTTGGGCGCCACGTGCCCCTAGGCGTCGACGGAGGTCGGCCGATTCCTCGACCCCGATTGACGAGCAGTCAACGAAAATCTTTGGCATGGCGGTACCGCTAAGGACCCCGTCTTGGCCAAAGTAGACCTGCTCGACATCCGCCCCGGTTGAGACCATCGTAAACAGAACGTCGCAGCCTGCGAGTTCACGGGGCGAGTCTTTTAGTGTTGCCCCCAGATCGACCAAAGGCTCTGCCTTGGAGCGCGTGCGGTTCCAAATCTGGACGCAATGCCCTGCCTTCAACAACCGCTCCGCCATCGGATAGCCCATTCGGCCAAGGCCGATCCATCCGATCCTCAATTCTGTCATGATGCGCGCTCCGCTAACTGTTGTTTCATCGAGTGGCCTTTGTAAAAGAACGTCGAGCGGACAATTGGGCGCCACGGGCGATGGTCAGTTTGCCTTCTTGTCTGCAAACGTTTGCATGATATAGCACGCGTAATTTCCCAGCGTCAAATCGGAAGTGCTAAAAAGTGACGATGCCTCCTAAAGAAAGCTGCGGTCGCTACCAACAGGAGGACCAGGCGCGCATTATGGCTGTGTGGAGCGAGGCCCCTGAAGGCTTGAATTCGCATGCAGCTACTTTTTTGCCTAAATCGCGATAGACCCTTGGTGTCCATTGAGTCCTTCAATTTTTGTATGGCGGTTGCATCATGACGACGAAGAAGCGCATCACGCTGCGTGAAGTGGCCGAGGCCGTAGGTGTCCATGTGTCCACCGTTTCACGTGCCCTTGGTCCCAACACCCGGCATCTGATTAATTCGGACGTCGTCGAACAGGTCATCAGGGCAAGTCGACAAATGGACTACCGGCGGCATGCGGCCGCCTACTCACTGAAAACGAATCGTACGAAGACCGTCGGCGTCATTGTTCCCGACATCACCAACGCCATCTTTCCCCCGATGATCCGAGGCATAGAAGATTCGCTTTCCACGGCAGGATATCTGGCGATCGTAGGGAACACTGATGGCGATAACGAGCGAGAGCGCACTCTTCTTGATACTCTCGTTGGCCGAGGTATTGATGGATTGATCCTGGCGAGCGTCGAGCGCAAAGACGATGTGTTTGATCTGGCTGCCTCGGAAAGCATCCCGATCGTGACTGTAAATCGCAGACCGGACCGTGATTCCGTCCATTCGATCGTACACGACGAATCCGAAGGTGTTCGGCGCGCGCTCACCCACTTGGTGTCATTGGGCCACCGGCGGATTGCGATGATCGCCGGCCCGCAGACCCTGTCGACTGGCGCAGAGCGCTACGCAGCATTCGTGCAATCCAGGTCATCGTTGAACCTGGATAGCGACGAAAGCCTGGTGGCGTTCGCCCAGGCATACAACGAGTCTGCGGGCGAACATTGCGTTGAGGAACTCATAGCGGCAGGCCACACGTTTACTGCTATCCTTTGTGCAAACGACCGTCTTGCGGTTGGCGCCTTGGCGGCCCTGAGCCGCCGAAATCTTATCTGCCCCAAAGATGTATCTGTGACCGGATACAACGACATGCCGATGGTTGATCGAATTGATCCCCCTCTTACGACCATAAGGATTCAGCAATACAGGATGGGATTTGAAGCTGGATCGATGTTGCAGAAGCTTATGAATGGGGAATCGCCGGCTCAAGTCGTAGTCTTGCCCGTCGAATTGGTGATCCGCAGTTCGACGGCGAGGGTTTTGGACGGAAGATAAGCCTTCCTGCGCCTTATCGGTTTTCCACGGTAATGCTTGCCTATGACTGCGCTCATATGTCCTGCCCGTGGGGGATGGCAAGCTGAAGCATGGCGTTTTGACGCCCGGACGAGAACCTTGCTGCCGAGCCGGTCACGGAAAATCCCTGCGACAGTTGTGGTTGACTGCCCATTTTCTTTCGGCTACGTTGCAAACGTTTGCAGAGCCTGCTGCAGTGGGAGGAGACGATGAGCACGATACGGCCGCGCGCGATCCTAACGTCTGCAATCAAACACGTCCCGCTCGATTGCCACGCCAAGATGGTCATCCATCCGTCTCGCAGTGTCTCCACCGCCTCCTGTTCCCCTCATCAAAAAATCGGGTGAAGCCGGCAATGACGAGCAACCAGCACGCTGCTCAGTTCAACGGCTTTCTTCCGCAAGCAGCCGGAATCGCTCTGTCGGCCACCGGCATTTGCCGGCACTTCGGCGCAACCCAAGCTCTCGATCAGATGGAGTTGCAGGTACTTCCAGGGGAGGTGCATGGACTCGTGGGGGCAAACGGGGCCGGCAAATCCACCCTCGTCAAGATTCTCTCAGGAGCACTGAAGCCCGACTCAGGCACCATCACTGTTGGCGGGTGGCATGGCGAATCTTTGACGCCACGTCGGGTCCAGCAGCTCGGGCTTGCGACGATTTTTCAGGAGCGCAGCCTGGCGCCTAACCTCACCGTCGTGGAAAACATTGTGCTAGGTCGAGAGCGGACCATCGCCGGCCTGTTCTTGACGCCGGATCATCAGCAGCACGATGTCGAGGACGTGCTTCGGCGTGTGGGCCTCAATGTTTCGCCGATGACGCCATTGTCGCAACTCTCGCCTGCTGCGCAGCAACTGGTCGAGATAGCAAAGGCACTCTATCGCGGCGCGCGGCTCATCATCATGGATGAACCGACCGCCGTGCTGGGAGCAGCGGAGACCACCAGACTTCTAGAGCTTGTCCGGGATCTTTCCAGCAAAGGCGTCGCTGTCGTCTACATCTCGCATCACTTGCACGAAACGCTCGCGCTGTCGGATCGCGTTACCGTCATGCGCGAAGGGCGGGCGGTTCTAACTGCCCCGTCTAACAGCATGACGCCGCAGACACTCGTCGAGGCGATGATCGGCCGGCATGTCGCCTTGGCCAGGCCAACCCAGTTGAAACTGGGCGATGTCGTCTTCTCTGCGCGGGCCCTCGGGCAAGGTCGGCGACTTTTCGGGATCAATCTAGACCTTCGCGCCGGCGAGATCGTGGGGCTGACAGGTCTGGTCGGCTCCGGCAGGTCCCGGCTCGCGCGGGTCATCTTCGGAGCGGAGCAGCCAGACAGTGGCGAGATGTTCCTTTTTGGCAAGCCCTACCACCCCGCCAGCCCGGCCGAGGCAATCACTCTAGGCGTAGGGCTAGTCCCCGAGGATCGCAAGACGGAGAGCCTGCTACAGCAAATGACTGTCGCTCAGAACGTGACGCTCACCCGGATGCCCGCGACGCCATATTGCGGTTTCATCCGGCTCGGCGAGGAACAAAGGACCGCCATGGCGTGGGTCAAACGCCTCAAGATAAGGTCGGCCCTGCCTGGGTTCCCTGTCTCCACCCTGTCGGGAGGGAATCAGCAGAAGGTCGCAATTGCGCGTTGGCTCCACACGAAGGCTCGCCTGATGATCTTCGATGAGCCAGGGCAGGGCGTCGACATCGGCGCTAAGGAGGAGATCTTGCAGACAATCGGCGCGCTCGCGGGTGACGACTGCGCGGTCTTGGTGATTTCAAGTGACCTGGAAGAACTTACCCAAGTCGCCAATCGTGTGCTTGTGCTGCGCCAGGGGCGCATTGCCGGTGAACTTACCGGCGCAGAGGTGACGGAGCAGCGGGTGCTAGAGCTGGCGATGGGAACCACTTTGCCGGTCAGCATGGATGAGCCGGTAGCATGACAAGTAACCCTGAAAATGCGGTCGGCGCCGGCACCAACGTGAAGCCCCGGCTACCTGCCCTTGGCCGAACGGTACGCGTCTATCGTTCTCGGATCGCGCTCGCCTCGGTCATCCTGCTGCTGATCGCAATCACAGCCACCCAGTCATCGGTATTCCTGACCGTTCACAATTTTGTCAATGTCGCGTCTCAGGTCGCGGTGCTCGGCGTTTTGGCTAGCGGTACCACGCTGTTAATGGTCTCGCGCGGCATGGATTTGTCGATCGGTTCCAGCCTTTCGCTGTCGGGGATGGTGCTGGCTTTCGTGATGCTGCAAGGCGCCCCGATCTGGCTGGCAATCGTGGCATGTCTTGCGGTTGCAGCGGCAGTTGGTGCGGTCAATGGCACGCTGGCCTCTTACTCCCCCATCCACCCCTTCGTTATCACACTTGGCGTTCTTACACTGCTGCAGGGACTGGCGCTTCTCGTTTCACAGACGCCCCTGTACGGGTTGCCGAACGAGTTTATCACCTGGGGCAGGTTGAAATTTCTCGGACTACCGATCGCGGTTGTCGTTTTCGCGCTTGTTGCCCTTTTTTGCCACATCCTTTTGCGCGCCACAAAGTTGGGCCGTTGGCTCTATGCCATCGGCGGCTCCGAGTCAGCCGCTCACCTCGCCGGTGTCCGCATTAGAACCGTTAAGATCGGCATTTACACGCTCAACGGTCTGCTTGTCGGCATTGGTTCGATCTTGCTGGTGAGCCAGATCGGTTCGGCTGGAGCCACCATGGGGGCAGGGCAAGAGCTCAGCGCCATTGCCGCCGTCGCCGTCGGCGGAACCACGTTGGCGGGCGGCAAGGGCGACATGATCGGAACTCTGCTTGGCGTCCTGTTGCTCGGGTTAATCAGCAATGCTCTCAACCTAATGTCGATCAGCCCCAACTGGCAGTACGTGCTCCAGGGTCTCGTCATTGTCACCGCAGTCATGGCGCAGCGAGACGCAAAATAAGCAATCTCAGCCAACCGTAAGATCAAACAGGGAGGAAAATCATGAATGTGGAGACAAAGTACGGGGCGATCAGGAAGAATCTTGTCGGGCGAAGCGGTGTTGGCCTAGCACTTGCGGCATTTGTGTTCGTGCAACCTGCAAGCTCGGCAGACGGACCTTTGACCGGAAAGACCGTCGCGTACATACAGACCTACAGCAACCCTTACTATGACGGGACCGCCGATGGTGTGAAGCTTGCCGCCAAGAGCTTCGGTGCAAGCACGCTCGTTCTTGTCTCGAACTTCGATCCAGCAACCGAGCGCGCGAATGTTCAGGATGCCATCACAAAGAAGGTTGCCGGCGTGGTGCTCGAACCTTCGACGGCTCAAAGCTCCGCGTCCAACTTGGCCTTGTTGAAAGAAGCTGGAATCCCCGTCGTGGTCCTCTACGGATACTCTCCGGACTTGCGCGCGGAGGCGGCCGGCTTCGTCCATGTCAACTATTCCAAGACTGGTGAAGCGGCAGGTGCTGCCCTCGCCAAGGCTCTCCCTGCTGGGGGCGTGGGCGTGATAACCGGTGCGCTCGGCCGTGGCGACGCTGAAGAGATGCTGGAGGGTTTCAAGCGCGGCCTCCGGGATGACAGCAGGATTGTCAGCGTTGTCGATGGTCTCTGGGATCGCCAAAAGGCATTCAAGGCAGCACAGGACATCGTCACCAAAACGCCCGACCTGAAAGGACTGTTCGTGATGAACGAGCCTATGGCGGCAGGTGCCATCCAGGCCATTGGCGATAAGGTGTCGGAGATCACAATTGTAAGCCAGAACGGTTCGCCCGAGGGCCTCACACTCATCAAGCAGGGCACGCTTGTCGCTACATCTGCCTGGTCGCCAGTGGTTGAGGGGATCATTGCGACCCGGATTCTCGATGACACTCTCAACGGAAAGCCACTGGCGGACTCCGACAAGGTCTGTCTTGTTCCATACGTCACCGTCACCAAGGACAATATTGCCGAATCTCCATCTTGGACGCCTGATGAGGCGACACTGGCAAGTGCCATGGCCACCAAGTGCGGCCGTCCATGAAGGTCCTCATTGAATGAGGTCAAAGCGTCGATAGGCAGCACGAGCAGGCGGCCCGCAACAGTTTGCGCGCTCGCCGCTCCAAGGTGGCCATCGGCGATTGCTAGGAACAGTATAGGTATCTCGAGGCAGGGGATCGGCAATGAGCCTTCACATTGACAGTCACGCGGCACCTCATCGGGGCAATCTACCGGCTTCACCTGTGTTCAACCCCCGGGCTTGTTCGTGCATGAGCCACTGGAACCCCCATTTTCAGTTGCACCAACACACTGTTGCGGCGGCACCTATCGCCGCGACAAACGGCGCGCCGGGCCTGTCGAGGTTGCGTGCCACAAACCCGGCAGGCGTGGCGGAACCAAAGCCCGGGAAAGGCCAGCGGATTCTGATCCGCGGCGGTACCGTCGTCACAATGGCTGATGACCATCGTGACTTCGCCCCCGGCGACATTCTGATCGATGGGGATCGTATTGTTGACATCGATCATAAGATCGACGCCACCGACGCTTTCGTCATTGACGCTACGGGTATGATCGTCGTTCCAGGTATGGTCGATACGCACCGCCACACCTGGCAGTCCACGGTCCATACGCTCGGACCGGATTGGCTGCTGTCCGACTATTTTGGCTTCATGCGCGGCGTGATCGGGCGCGTATACCGACCGGAAGACCTTTACATCGCAACCTTGCTCGGCGCGCTTGAGGGCATCGATTCCGGCACAACAACGCTTGTCGACTGGGCGCATCTGATGAACACTCCGGCACACGCTGACGCCTCGGTGCTTGCGCTCAAAGATTCAGGCATTCGTGCAGTCTTTGGGTATGGAAATAGTAACGCGGGCTACGAATTTCCAAATACGCATCGCCTCGATACGATCGATGCGAGACGGGTGCGAGATCAGTACTTCTCAGGCGCCGGCGGGCTGGTCACCATGGCGATAGCCGCACGTGGCCCAGACTACTCATCCCGGGAAGTTTGGATGGACGACTTCAAGGCGGCCAGGGAGCTGGGGCTGCCGATCACGGTGCATGTTGGCTCGAACGGGTCCTACTCCTATTCTGTCGGCCAGCTTCACGAGGCAGGGCTTTTGGGTCCTGACATTACCCATGTCCACTGCAATTCGTTGAAGAGCGACGAATACAAGATGATTGCGGACACCGGCGGGACCGTGTCGATCTCCGTTGAATCGGAAATGCACCTCGGGTGCGGCGCCAACCCGCTGTCGCGGCTGCTGGCCAATGGAATCCGACCGAGCATCTCGACTGACGTGCCGAGCGTGAATTCCTGCGACATCCTCGGTGCGTTGCGAATCACCCTTGGCACTCATCGCGGCCAAATATCGCAACAGATGCTCGACCATTCGGGCGAGAAGACTGAATCACGGCTAACGACCCGTGATATCCTGGAGTTTGCCACCCTGCGAGGCGCAGCCGCGGCGGGTCTGTCAGGAAAGACGGGGATGCTTGCCGCAGGGATGCAGGCTGATATCGTCCTTCTGTCCTACAAGCGTGTAGGTCTCTTCCCGCTTCACAACCCGACTGCGCTCGTGGTCATGAATGCAACTCCAGCGGACGTGGACACCGTCGTGATTGCCGGCAAGATCATGAAGCGTCATGGCGTACTGGATGTCGATCTCGCCGCGATTACGCGTGCGGCCGAGGCGAGCGCTGACTACTTGTACTCGCAGTCAAAAATGAAACCGCGTCCGACCTGCTATAGACTAGGGGCCTAGAGAGCCGAGAGCGTGTGAGACCGGTAATTTCTCTGGGGTTACGCGGCGCGCAGAAGGGGTGGTTTGGGCTTGAATAATGGGCGCACGTTTGGCTCTGGCTGTCGGAAGGGTGCCCGCAGCCGATCGCGAAGTTCGCAATTGATCTCCGCCGTCCGGACTTGCATGAGCATGTGGGCCCCGTAGGAGGACCTGCGCATCTGCTGCTTTTTGACCATCCGCTTGCCGACGAGTGAATTCACCGCCGACTCGGCCAGAGCGGAGGCAACGCGAAGCCCAGCCCGATAGCGCTTTCCATAGTTGACGATCGCGCCGCGATCAGGAGCTGCGAGGCGAGGCTATAAAGCCGTGCGATCGAGAACTCGCCGTCCCTTTGCGAGTCTTTCAGTCTCGCCAGGAGTTGCTCCAGGTCGCAGATCGCGCCATCGACCCGCCCGTGCCAGAGACGCCACTTCACGGCTCTGATGTCCCTGTCGATGGTTGGAAGCACTTCAAAAGGGTCGGACTGGGAACGATGTGATCGGCGATCTGCTGCATGGGCTGGATCTTCATGGCAATGTGGAACCAGTCGATGATGTGGGCTGTCGGCTTCGGCATGGCGCGGGGCAGCCGCTTCAGGATTTCGGCGCCGTCCGAGATCACGGTGACGTTGCCAAAGCCGCAATAGCCTTCTTGCTGAAGTGCGTGGAGGGCTCGATCCCGGATTGCAGCCTGGTCGGTGTTGCTGGTCACGAGGTAGCGGCCACCGACATCACCCCGACCGCCGCGGCCGCATCGAGCTACAACGAGCTCGAAGTTTCGCGCGGAATTGGGATCGGCGCTGCGAACATGTGCCGTATCGATGCTGATGACGAACTCTTTGCGTCGGTCGCCGGGAAGCTGCATTTCAAGCTGGCTTCGATCGTGCCTTTGAGCTCGCGCGCGCCTTTCTTCCTTCGCGATCTGTTCATCGAGCCGTTCACCGATCCTGATGGTCCGCTTGCGCACGGTCACGTACGTCTCGGTGGGTTCAATGGGCAGAAATTCGCCAAGCACCTTCGCTGCCTGCCGATACGGCATCATGCTTCCCAATCGCGCCGTCAGTTCAATCAGTTCAGGCGTGGCTCGATCAGGGCAGATCTCGTTGAGTGGTGCGAAGGCAGCGACCATGCCAGGATGGCAATCCCGGCAGAGCATCCAACGGGGATTGCGAACCTTCACGGTGCCGAAAACAGTTCTGATTTTGCGCGTCCCATCGCTGCCTCCTTGAAGAAGCGACGGTGATGGACTGCTTGGGCTAACAACCCGTATTCGACCCCAGAGAAATTACCGGTCTCGCAGCGAGCCAAGCGCGAATCTCAAATTAAATGCAAATTCTCAATTGTCTGCTGACGCATAGATCCTCTAGTCGACGAATCGCAAAGGAACGATATCGCGTGCTTTGCTGAGTGCACCTGGGACGACGAGGTATTGGATGCCCGAGAAAATCAAGTTGATCCGACGCTCGGCGCTCAACACGGGCCGCGGCGCTAACCTCTCCGGATAATGACGAAGCATCGAAACAGCCGTTGCCGTCCCTTTTCCCAGTTAGCAGCGCTCCATTTTGAGGGCTCGATGAGGGTATGTTTGACCGGAGACCGGCTGACGTAACGCGGAGGCCGTCGCCAACCGATGGCTGAAAGCAGGCCTCGCACAGTTGTTGCGATGCCGGATGTGCTCTTCGCACGCTATCCGGCGCACCGTGCACTCGCCGCAGGTTCTCATCTGCTGCGCGCTTCGCCCTGCGGACAGCAGACAGCGAAGCCTCCACTGCCTCGAAAAGCTCGCGACGGTGGCTCAATTCCGTGACCGGCTCGCCATTTTGGGGAGGTAATCCGTGCAGATGCCTGGCGTGGATCATCCAATCCATCTCCTGACCGCGTCATTTGGCACCGACCTCTTTCAGCCGGCGGATCCTTCCGACCGCCGGATCATGTTGACGATCCCTCGGGAGATTTGCCTCTTGTAAAGAACATGACGGTCTGCGCCGTCTTACCTACGTTGCTGTTACTCTACCGTGCAGTGGCCTTGGAAAATATGACAGATGGACCACAATAATCGGGTTTAAGCTGAAGATTTCTCAGCGAATCCTGAAAAAAGGGAACAGCAGGTCTTCGATCTTCATGATGCATCAAGCGGTCGCCCTTTGCAGTCCGCTGAATGTGTTTTGCGGACGCGGCAGACCGAAATGGTCCCGCAGCGTTGCCCCGTCATAGTCGTGTCGGAAAAGTCCGCGCCTGCGCAAGATCGGCACCACCTCCTCGGCGAATATGTCGAACCCGCCCTGTAGATAGGGCGGCATGATATTGAAGCCGTCCGCGGCACCATTGTCGAACCATTCCTGGATTTTGTCGGCGATCTGTTCGGGTGTCCCGGTTTGCACCCAATGCCCGCGCGCCCCGGCGAGGCGGTGCAGCAACTGGCGGATGGTTGGATTCTCGCGCTCAATGATGTCGAGTACGACGTGGAAGCGGCTGCTCGCGCCGCGCTCGCCCTCGACGCGGATGAGCTCGCGCGGAAATGGCCCGTCCAGATCGTAGCCGGAAAGGTCGGCGTCTACGATGCGGCGTAGCTGGTGAAGAGAGTATTCCGGCTGCGTCAGCTCATTGAACTCGTCATGCAGTGCCCGGGCTTCCGCCTCGGTTGAACCGATGAAGGGGCTGATGCCGGGCAAGACCTTGACGTGGTCAGGGTTGCGGCCAACCGACTTCACGCGCGCTTTGATGTCAGCGTAAAATTCCTGCGCGTTGCCGAGTGTTTGATGGGCTGTAAATATCGCCTCGGCATAGCGGCTTGCGAATGATCGTCCGTCTTCCGATGAACCCGCCTGGACGTAGACCGGACGCCCCTGTGGTGAGCGCGGAAGCGTGAGCGGGCCCTTCACCCGATGATATTTGCCGATGTGATTGATTGAGTGGATCTTGTCAGTGTCGGCAAAAATTCCAGAGTCCCGGTCCGAGACGAGCGCGTCGTCCTCCCAACTGTCCCAGAGCTTGGTCACCACATCAACGAATTCGCCGGCGCGCTCGTAACGGTCGGCATGGGTTGGATGTCGGTCAAAGCCGAAATTCAGCGCGGCGGACGCATCACCCGTCGTGACGATGTTCCAACCGGCGCGCCCGCCGCTCAGATGATCGACCGAAGCGAACAGCCGGGCGAGGTTATAGGGTTCGTTGTAGGTGGTCGAGGCGGTCGCGATGAAGCCGATGCGTTGCGTCACGGCGGCAAGCGCCGAAATCCAGGTCAGCGGCTCCAGCCTGAAGCGGCTTGCGTAACGGATGTTGTCGGCGAGCGCCGGCCCATCGGCAAAGAACAGCGCGTCGAACTTGCTCGCCTCGGCCTTTTTCGCCAGTTCCTGATAATAGGCGATGTCCAGCACTCTCTCAGGGGCGGAATCCTTGTAGCGCCAGCCGGCTTCATGATGGCCGCCAGGATAGATGAAAAGATTGAGCTTCAACTGTCGTGATTCGGCGGGCATATGTGGGTCCTCTTGGGTGGTGACTCTGAGCGACAGGTTTTCGACCGGTCAGACCGCAGCACAGGCTTCGTCTCGACGCCGAGATGACGCAGAAGTTCGGAGCGAATCTCGCCGAACCGGCGATCGCCATGATCGCGTGGCGTTGGGATATCGATTGCGATGTCGGCGACGATCCCGCCCTTGTCGAGAACCAAAACCCGGTCCGCCAGCGTCACAGCTTCGTCAACGTCATGGGTGACCAATAGGACCGCCGGTTGGTGACGGGCACAAAGCTGACGCAGCAGATCGTGCATGCGCAGGCGGGTCAGTGCGTCGAGTGCGCCGAACGGCTCGTCCGCCAGCAGCAGTTCGGGATCACGGACCAGCGAGCGCGCCAATGCCACCCGCTGCTGCTCGCCACCAGAGAGCTCGACCGGCCAAGCGTTCTCACGGCCGCCCAGGCCAACTTCTTCGAGAGCTGCCCGTCCGCGTTTGGCGGCGTCCGGTAGGTCGAGACCAAGAATCACATTCTCCAGCACTCGTTTCCATGGCAACAGTCGGGCATCCTGGAACACCACCGATTTCTTATCGGGCGTTTCGAGCCGGCCGGACCCGGATACTTTGTCATCGAGATCCGCGAGCGCGCGCAGCAACGTACTCTTGCCCGATCCGCTACGGCCGAGAAGGGCGACGAACTCCCCCTTGTCGATGTCGAGGGTGAGCCCGTCGAGAATGGTTCGCGGCCCGAAGCTTCTGACAAGGCTCTCGACCCGCACGACGGGCGCGCCGCTCAATCCGCCAAGGTGCGACGCCATGACAGCGACCTTTCCTGGAAGAAGCTGACGATGCCGTCTGAGGCGAGACCGAGCAGCGCGTAGAGGACGAGGCCCACGATGACGATGTCGGTCTGGCCGTAGTTGCGTGCGAGATCGATCATATAGCCGATGCCGCTCGTGGCATTGACCTGTTCGACCACCACCAGGGACAGCCAGGCATAGGTCACCGCGAAACGCAGGCCCAGGAAGAAGCCGGGCAGGGCGCCTGGCAGGATGACCTCGCGGATGAATTCGCCATAGCCCATTCGCAGGGTCTGGGCCAATTCGACATAACGGCTGTCTATGCTGCGCAAGCTGCTGTGGGTCTGGATATAGACCGGGATCAGGACAGCCAGCGCGATCGTCGTCACTTTCATGCCCTCGCCGATGCCGAACCACAGCATCAGCAACGGGATCAGGGCGAGCGTCGGGATCGCCCGCTTGATCTGAACGGGACCGTCGATGATCGCTTCGCCAAGCCGGGACAACCCTGAAATGAGGGCAAGCACGGTCCCGATCAGTACGCCGAACACCAGCCCCTGCGCCGCCCGCCAGGCAGACGTCATCAGATGACCCTGAAGCTTGCCTTCTGCGATAAGATCGACGGCGGTGCCGACAACTGACCAAGGCGCCGGCAGCGTTCTTGGATCGATCAGGCCGGCGACACTGCCGATGGACCAGACCACAAGAAGAAGTGCGGGCCCAACCAGCGCGCCAAACGGGATCGCACGCCCAAGCGCCAGGCGACGCCTCGTCCCGGTCTTGCGGGGCTTTACGGCGGGCGGGATCAACGCCCTTTCATCAGATGCATACCCAATGGTGGGCGCAACCGCGGCGGGGTGTGAGAATGCGTTCATCTGCGTCGTCTCCAGTCTTTAGAAACGGGCGTCATGACGCGTTCAGCGCATTTGTGGCGATCTTCTCGAAGCGCCTGTCGAAAAGATCCTCGGCCTTGATCGGGGGCCTGTTCAGTTCCCGGGCCAGGAGATCGATCGTCGCCTGCTGGCGCGCGATCACGTCGTTCCAGTCGGGCGGGATGTCGAACTGGCCGTCGGCGTCGACGAGATACTGGCCATCTTCGCTGTTGAGCCCCTGCGTGGCGACATAGTAGCCTTCGATCCACTCTTTCGGATGCTCCTCCACCCATCGGGTCGCAAGTGCCCAGTAGCGCACATACTCGCCGAGAGCGGCAGCTTTGGCCGGGTCGTCCAGCACCGACTGTGGCGCATAGAGATGGGCTGGATCGTCGCGCAAGCCATGTGGGATGGTGGTAGCGCCGTCGGCACCATACTGGTGCAGATAGTGCTTGATGAGGACGCCCCAGATCGGCGCGACATCGACTTGGTTGCTGGCAAGTGCCACCGGATAGGCATCGCCGTTGCTGGGCAGTTCGATGAGATTGACGTCCTCCTTTTTCAGGCCGGCGGCCTGCAGCACCCTCAGCACCAGCGCGCCCTGCGCCTGACCCGGGCTGAAAGCAATCCGTTTGCCGCGCAAGTCCGCGAGCGTCCTGACCTCGACGCCGGGTGCAATGCCGAGCTGATAAATCGGGTGCGCAACCGGATCCTTGCGGAACTTCGCGGCTATGATCTTGACCTTGAGCCCGGTCCAGGTCGCGTGGATGGGCGGAATGTCGGCGACCGATCCGACGTCCAGCGCATTGGCGCGAAAAGCTTCGATTGTCTGTGGACCGCCGCTGATATTGGCCCATTCGACCTTGAACGGCAGTTGATCGATCAGACCCGAGAGTTCCAGCGCCCTTTGCGTCTCGGGATCGCCGATGCGAAGCACGGTGCCCTCCGGGATTTCGGTCGGTAGTTTACCCGCGTCCGAACTACCCGCCTGAGCCCCGAAAGGCGGGGAAGAAGCGACCAAGGTCACCGCAAAAGCGGCCACGAGGGCGCCAAACCTTCTTCTCGAAAATCTCTCCACAGCTAACATCCTCGTCTTGCTCCAATTTGGAAATGGCTTCCTATTTTCGCGGTTTATTATGTCTATCAATTTTATAGACGATAAAGTATCGGATGCTGTTCTTTGCCGCCGGAGGGAAACGCTGTTCGCCTCCGATGCCCATTTGGGGGCATGCGTCGCTCGACACGCCAAGACGTCGCGACTGGCGGGTGATAGTCCCGCCCGACTCGGCCTTCCATGCCCAGACGCGGTCGACGAAAGATTTGCGCCACATGTCGCGACGATTGGGACCGGTAACTTCTCTGGGGTTAGGCGGCGCGCAGAAGGGGCGGTTTGGGCTTGAATAATGGAGGC
This sequence comes from Mesorhizobium cantuariense, assembly GCF_042647205.1. NCBI lineage: Bacteria > Pseudomonadati > Pseudomonadota > Alphaproteobacteria > Hyphomicrobiales > Phyllobacteriaceae > Mesorhizobium > Mesorhizobium cantuariense. The sequence continues at coordinate 899,083 of NZ_JBHRVD010000001.1, forward strand.
ACGTTCGGTTCTGGCTGTCGGAACGGTGCCCGCAGCCGATCGCGAAGTTCGCCATTGATCTCCGCCGTCCTGACCGGCATGAGCATGTGCGCACCGTGGAGAGACCAGCGCATCTGCTGCTTCTTGACCATGCGTTTGCCGACAAGCGAATTCACTGCTGACTCGGCGAGGCTGGTGGCGACACGAAGCCCAGCTCGGTATCGCTTGCCATAGTTGACGATCGCGCCGCGGTTCGATCTGACATAGGTCAGGAGCTGCGAGCCGAGGCTATGAAGCCGTGCGATCGAGAACTCGCTGTCTCCTTGCGAATCCTTCACTCTCTCCAAGAGTTGCTCCAGGTCGCGGATCGCGCGATCGACGCGCCCATGCCACAGGCGCCACTTCACGGCTCTGATGTCCCTGTGGATGGTTGGAAGGGGCCTGGCACCGTCCGCGAGATCGAACCATGTGGTCGGCGATCTGCTGCATTGGTTGGAGCTTCATGGCGATGTGGAACCAGTCGATGATATGGGTGGTCGGCCTTGGCATGGCGCGGGGCAGGCGCTTCAGGATTTCGGCGCCATCCGAGATCACGGTGACGTCGCCAAAGCCGCAATATCCTTCTTGCTGAAGCGCGTGGAGCGCTCGATCTCGGATTGCGGTTTGGTCGGTGCTGCTGGTCACGAAATAGCGGCCACCGGGTTCGCCTCGACCGCCGCGACCGCATCTGGCTACAACGAGTTCGAAGTTTCGCGCTGCATTGGGATCGGCGCTTCGCACATGCGCTGTGTCGATGCTGATGATAAACTCTTTGCGCCGATCGCCGGGAAGCTCCATTTCGAGCTGGCGTCGATCATCAGCTTGCGCCCTTGCGCGCCGTTCTTCCTCTGCAACCTGCTCGTCCAGCCGTTCACCGATCCTGATGGTGCGCTTGCGCACGGTCGCATGCGTCTCGGTAGGCTCAATGGGCAGAAATTCGGTGAGCACTCTGGCGGCCTGCCGGTACGGCATCATGCTTCCCAGCCGCGCCGTCAGTTCCATCAGCTCGGGCGTCGCCCGATCCGGGCAGATTTCCTTCAGTGGCGCGAAAGCAACGACCATCCCTGGATGGCAATCCCCACACAGCATCCAGCGGGGATTGCGCACCTCCACCGTGCCGAACACAGTTCGGATCCGGCGCGCCGTATAGTCTTTGACCGGCCGGAACGTGTGGCAGTCCGGGCAAACCCGCCGAAACAGAGCATAGGCATTCTCCTCCTGGTTTACGACCGCGCTCTGCAGCGCCGTCATGATCTTCTTGCCGTCTTCGATCGACAGGCCGATTTCGCCGTCGAACAGGCGCTCCCAGCTCTTGTCGACCCGGACCTCCCGACGACAAACGTCGCCGAACTCGCTCTTTCCCTCGATTGTAATTGTCCACTACACCGCCATCGTTGCTTCTCCGAACAAAGCGACGGTGATGAACTGCTCGGGCCTAACAATCCGTGCTCAACCCCAGAAAAATTACCGGTCTCTCGCGCGGGAGCACCAACAGAAGCGCGATCAGGTGCTTGCCGGGCTTGAGCGGGCCAGCGACAGGGTCGAGACGAGCGCTCCCACGAGCGGCAACCGGGATGTTCGCAAGACGACGGTCAGGCTTCATGACGGTCGCACGGTGAGCGAGTATGACGACCTGCAGCACGACAGCTACTACATCTCGGTGAAGACGCCCAATGGCCAGGGAGGGGGCCAGGGAGGGGGCCAGGAGAAGGCCAGGAGAAGGCCAGGAGAAGGCCAGGAGAAGGCTGGCTCCGTGCGCGATGGCCAGGTGCTGCGCACGAATGTGAGCCGCAATGCCAGGACGGGCGCGGTGACGACGCGCACCGATGACGACCTTGGCAGCGGCGACGTGGTCGAGCGGACACGGCTTGCGAGCGGCGTGGAGATCGACAGGACGACGCACCGCGACGGCTCGAGCCAGACGGTTGTGACGACGGTCGACGGCAGGAAGACGACGCTTGGCGCGGGTCAGGATGCCATGGGCAAGGATAGCCCGGCAATTGCCAGGGCTGTTGAGCGGGGCGACAGCCTGGATGCGATCGCGGCGCGGCAAGGTGTTGGGCGTGAGCAGATCGAGGCCGAGCTTGCGGCTGTCGGGCTTGGGGTGCGCAGCGGCGACAAGGGAGGGGTGAAGTCGACGGAGCTGGTAGCCGCGATGCCAGACGAGATCTCGCGCAGCGATGACGCCAAGGGCAAGGTGACGATCGATGTCGTGGATGGGCAGGGGCGTCGCCGGCGCACGATCACACAAGACCTCGATGGCCACAAGCGCAAGACGGTCGAGGAGACGTTCAACGGCTATACGCTGACGACGGCCGCTGACGGCCACATGCGGCTGAGGCAGGACGCGACGGGGCGGGAGTGGACGATCAAGGCGGGGAGCGCGGGGGCCGCCCTTGCGCATACGCTGCTTGCGATCGACCCGCACAGCCGCGATGCGCGCACGGGCAAGATTGATTGTCCAGGCAGCGATCGAGACCATGCTTGGGGCCGATGAGCTTGACCGGTTGCAGCACGATGGGGTCGGAACAAGAATTGTTCCGGCAGACACGCGGCCTTTATCAACCAAAGACAGCTACGGCTGATTTGATGATGATACCCCCCGCGGGGCTTCGGCGCATTTGGCGTCCCGTGGCGGCGCGAAAGACGCTCAATCGAAAACTCAGGCTATGACCGAAACTAATCTCATCCCGCTCTAGCGGCAGCGAGACCGTGCATAACGAGATCGAGATGGGCTTCGATATACCTCGGCGTTTCGAGATCGAGACGACCGTCGTGCATCAATGTTTCGACGATCAAGGACAACGCAGGCGCAAGTATGACGCGTGCAACCGCCGCAGGCCCGTCCCGAAATTCACCCTGACGGACACCTTCGTCGATGAGCGCCTGCGTCATGGCGAGGATCGGCTCAATGAGTTCGACGTGATGCGCATTAATGAGCTGGGGAAAACGTACGCCCTCAGAAATGGCGAAGCGGAGCAATTCCCGGGTTCTGCGATCCCCCATAACGTGTTCGTAGAAAAGCAGGATCAATGACCTGAGCCGCTCGGCGTAACTTCCCGTCAGATCCTTGGCGTCGGCTAGGACGTCCTCGAACGGTACCGCGATATGCCGTGCCATGGCAGAAAACAGAATTTCCTTAGTGGGGAAGTAGACGTAGACCGTCCCCTTTGTCACGCCTACCCGTGCGGCGATATCTTCCACGCGCGCCGCCGTGTAGCCTTGCTCGATAAATTCCTCAAATGCAGCATCGAGGATCTGGGCAGGCCGGAGGGCCTTCTGTTCAGCGCGCGTCAGCTTGTTCATGTTCACATTACCTAACCAAGAGATCCTATAGGGCCTAACACGTCATAATTATTTCATTGACTTTCTGGTAAGTCAACCGTAATCAGCTGGAAAAAGCGACTTGAGAGGCGAATTATGGGACAATTGACAACGGGATTTTTTTTAGGGTTTTCAATGGCATGGCTCGCGGCTTGCGCTCCTAAGGAAGAAACTCGACAGAAAGATACGCGACACGTGGAGACGGTAGCTGTTCAAGCCGTACCGGTGTCGGAAACCATTTCGACGACCGGCGAGATCCGTGCCCGAATCCAGTCCGATCTTTCATTCCGCGTCAGTGGCCGCATCATCGCGCGGTTGGTGGATGTTGGTGATCGCGTCAAGGCCGGGCAGATTCTCGCGCGCCTCGATGCGCAAGAGCAGAAGGCTGACCTCCAGGTTGCACTTGCTAACCTCCAATCTGCGGAAGCGCAGCACACGCAGGCCCGGCAGGCATTTGACAGACAGCAGAGCCTTTTTGCCGCAGGCGTGACCAAGCGGGCTGCTCTAGATGACGCACGCGAAGCCCTTTTGACGACAAGGGCCACGGTTCAGTCGGCGCAGGCCCAGCTGGATACGGCCCGCGATACACTTGGCCAGACGGACCTCAGGGCGGATGCCAACGGAATCATTACCGCCCGCAATGCCGAAGTAGGTCAGGTGGCGCAGGCTGCCCAACTTGTTTTCACGCTCGCCCATGACGGTCCCCGAGATGCCGTGATCAATGCCGACGAGTCCGCTCTTATCGGGCGCGAGCTCGAAGACGTTGCCAAGGTCAGGCTCCTGTCGGGCAAAGACGAGTTTCGGGCCAAGGTCCGAGAGGTGTCGCCAACCATCGATACCACGACGGGGACGATCCGGGTGAAGCTCGCTCTCGAAGATGCGCCTGACGCTCCCCTGGGAAGCGCCGTGATTGCCACCGCGCGGTACAAGCCCGAGGCCGTCATCGAGTTGCCGTGGTCGGCCATGGCCTCCTATGCGGGGCGGACGGCCGTCTGGCTCGTCGATACGAAGACGAGCGTCGTCTCCCTCCATCCCGTGGAGGTCGCGGCCTATACCAGTGGACGCTTCTCCGTCCAATCTGGCTTGTCTATGGGGGACATTGTTGTTTCCAACGGTACGAAATTCCTCAGCGACGGCGACGTCGTGTCTTACGAAAGAACCGCCCGATGAAAATCGATCCTCGCCTGACCGCGCTTTTGGCGGCGGCCGCGTTGCTGTCCGCTTGCCAGAAGGAAGAGGACGCAGCATCGGTGCCCGCTCGCCCCGTCATCTTTCAGATAGCCGAACCATTCGCGCAGGCGGCATTCACTCTGCCCGGCACTGTCCAAGCCCGCATCGAGACCGAGTTTAGCTTCCGCATTTTGGGCCGCGTCATCGCCCGCAACGTCCAGGTAGGCGACCTTGTCAAGAAGGGCGACGTCCTGGCAGCCATCGATCCGGTGGCGCTCGAGCTCTCTGTCAAAAGCGCGCAGTCCGATCTCGCCAATAGTCAGGCGCACCTGGCCAACGCCCGAATCACCGAAGACCGGCAGAGAACTCTGCTCGAGAGACAAACCGGGGCGAAGGCCACCTTCGAAACTGTCGAGCAGGAGCGCAAGACCGCAGAAGCCGCGGTCGCCAAGGCCCGGGCAAATCTCGACAAGGCGAACGAACAGCTGAGCTATTCTCGCCTGCTCGCCGAGTTCGACGGCGTCGTCACCGCGACGACAGCCGAGGTGGGGCAAGTCGTCTCGCCGGGGCAGAGTGTCGCGACGGTCGCGCGACCGGAAGAGCGCGACGCGGTCGTCGATGTGCCCGAAGCCGCCGGTGACCAGTTGACGCTCGGCGCATCCTTCGACGTCGCCTTGCAACTTGATCCCCGCATTCACGCCAGGGGCGTGGTCCGCGAAATCACGCCCGAAGCGGACGACGCGACGCGTACGCGACGCACCCGGTTGACGCTGATCGATCCGCCTGAAGCACTCAGGCTCGGCTCGGTCATAGTGGCCAGATCCATGGGGGAGGCCAAGACTTTGATCCGGCTGCCCTTGTCCGCGATTCGGACCGAGGGATCGAAGGCATTCGTTTGGATCGTCAACAACACGACCGGCAAAGTCACTTCCGGCCCGGTCAGGCTTGCCGAACAAACTGTTCCAAGTGGCCCTGTCACCGTGATCGACGGGATTAACCCTGGTGACAGAATCGTCACCGCTGGCGTCAACACGCTCGAAAACGGCCAGGCCGTTCGCGTCGACCAGGAGACCATCAATTGAAACCGTTCAACCTCTCAGACTGGGCGCTCGATCACCGTTCACTCGTCTGGTATTTCATGATCGTCTTCATCCTTGCAGGCACGTTTTCCTACTTCAACCTCGGTCGCGAAGAAGACCCTGCCTTTACCATCAAGACGATGATTATCAACGCGCAGTGGCCGGGCGCGTCTGCGGAAGAAATGACCCGTCAGGTAACGGACAGGATCGAGAAGAAGCTGGAGGAGCTTGACGCGCTGGACTACACGCGAAGCGAGACGATCGCCGGCCAGACCACGGTCTACGTCGAATTGCTTCCGACCACCAAAGCAAGGGACGTGACGGGCAACTGGCTTCGCGTCCGCAACATAATCAACGACATCAAGGGCGAATTTCCCAGCGGCGTCGTCGGTCCGTTCTTCAATGACACCTTCGGCGACGTTTATGGCAACATCTATGCGTTCACATCCGACGGCCTGACGCAGCGCCAGCTTCGCGATCTGGTGGAAGACTCCAGGGCGAAGCTTCTAACGGTTCCGAATGCGGGCAAGATCGACATCATCGGGGCTCAGGATGAAGCCGTCTATCTTGAATTCTCGACGCGCAAGATCGCAGCGCTCGGCATCGACCGCCAGTCCGTCATCGAAACGCTTGAAGCCCAGAACGCTGTGGCGCAGTCCGGCTTCGTTGATGCAGGACCAGAGCGGATCGCGTTGCGCGTCAGTGGCCAATTTACGAGCGAAGAAAGCCTGAAAGCCATCAACCTCAGGGTCAACGATCGATTTTTCCCGCTGACCGACATCGCGACGATCAAGCGAGGTTATGTCGACCCGCCGGCCTCGCTCTTCCGCTTCAACGGACAACCTGCAATCGGCCTGGCAATTGGCATGACGGCGGGTGCCAATCTGACGAACTTCGGCAAGGCGCTGGACGAGGAGATGAAGCGCGTCGTGGCCGATCTTCCGATAGGCGTGAGTGTTGAACGGGTTTCCGACCAGCCGGCCGTGGTGGAAGAAGCAGTGTCCGGCTTTACCAAGGCACTGTTTGAGGCAATCGCTATCGTTTTGGCGATCAGCTTCATTAGCCTTGGGCTGCGCGCTGGGCTGGTGGTCGCGATCTCGATCCCGCTCGTACTGGCGATCACCTTCGTCGTCATGGAATATACGGGCATCTCTCTCCAGCGCATTTCGCTCGGCGCTTTGATCATCGCGTTGGGGCTCCTCGTTGACGACGCCATGATCGCCGTCGAAATGATGGTGGCGCGCCTGGAGTCAGGCGACGAGCTGCGCAAAGCCGCCACCTATGTCTATACGTCGACTGCCTTTCCGATGCTGACAGGCACGCTTGTCACCGTCGCCGGTTTTATCCCGATCGGCCTCAACAGTAGCGCAGCGGGCGAATTCACCTTCACCCTGTTCGTCGTCATTGCCGTTTCGCTCGTGGTATCCTGGGTCGTGGCCGTCCTGTTCACGCCGTTGCTGGGCGTGGCGATCCTGCCCAAGACGATGAAGTCGCACCATGAGCGCAAGGGACGCGGCGCACGGGGATTTGCCTGGCTGCTGGGAGCTGCCATGCGCTGGCGCTGGGTTACGATCATCGCCACCATCGCTGTTTTCGGCCTCTCGCTGGGCGGTCTTGGCCTTGTGCAGCAGCAGTTCTTCCCGGCGTCCGACCGCGTCGAGTTAGTCGTCGACTGGAGTATGCCCCAAAACAGCACGATTACGGAAACGAACCGCCAGATGACGGATTTCGAACGAGAGAAACTCGTCGGCAATCCCGATATCGACCATTGGACCACACATGTCGGGGAGGGCGCGCCGCGTTTCATCCTATCTTATGACGTGCAGACCCCGGCTGTCTGGTTCGGGCAGGTCGTCATCGTGGCCAAGGACCTGGAGGCAAGGGACAGGTTGCGCACAGACCTGCAGGCTTATGTAGCGAAGACCTTTCCCGGTACCGACGCTTTTGTCAAACTCCTGGATATCGGCCCACCGGTGGGCAAGCCCGTCCAGTACCGCATCAGCGGCCCGGACATCCAGACGGTGCGTGAGCTGTCGCATCGCTTTGGAGCCATCGTCAACCGGCATCCTCTCATCGCCAACATGACCTATGACTGGAACGAGCCCTCGCGCGTCGTGAAGGTGGACGTGCTCCAGGACAAGGCTCGCCAGCTCGGCGTCTCTTCAGAGGATATCGCTAACGCACTCAACAGCATCGTCGAAGGGTCCTCGGCGACGCAGATCCGCGACAGCATCTACCTCATCGACGTGATCGGCAGGGCCCAAGACGCTGAGCGTGGCTCGATCGAGACGCTAAGAGACCTCCAGCTTCCGGGATCAAACGGCAAATCCGTACCGCTCTCCGCAGTCGCCAAGTTCCGCTATGAGCTCGAACAGCCTATGATCGCGCGAAGGGATCGCATTCCTACGGTCACGGTGAAGGCCGCGGTCACCGGGCCGACACAGCCCGCGACGATCGTGGAACAGCTCAAGCCCCAGGTCGAAAAGTTCACGAAAGCTCTTCCTGCGGGATACAAGGTCGAGATCGGCGGCTCGGTAGAATCGAGCGCCGACGCGCAGGGACCGATCGCCGCGGTCGCCCCGCTCATGCTGTTCGCCATGGCGACGATCCTGATGATCCAGCTCCAGAGCTTCAGCCGCCTGTTCCTGGTTTTCGCAGTCGCTCCGCTCGCGCTGATCGGCGTCGTGGCGGCACTCCTGCTCAGCAATGCGCCGATGGGCTTCGTAGCGATCCTCGGCGTGCTCGCACTGATCGGTATCCTGATCCGCAACTCGGTCATCCTCGTCGTCCAGATCGAGAATCTGCGAAGCGAGGGCGTGCCGCCGTGGCGTGCGGTTGTCGAGGCCACGGAACACCGCATGCGGCCGATCTTGCTGACCGCCGCGGCCGCGACGCTCGCCCTCATCCCCATCTCCCGGGAAATTTTCTGGGGGCCCATGGCCTATGCCATGATGGGCGGGATTGTGGTCGGCACGGTGTTGACGCTTCTCTTTCTCCCGGCCCTATACGTGGCCTGGTTCCGGATACCACGAGAAGATCCGGATGCCTCCCCAGATGCTGCACGTGCTTGATTAGCGAAAGGGCGCTTGCGAGCGCCCTTCTTTCTCCAGATTTACCCTAAGGCACGTCGATGCACTCCCTCCTCTCGATCTACCCGTGCAGATCACGGTACAGCCTTGTCATTCTTGCCGTCACGGTCAGCCTGATGGGATGCGCTTCTCGGCCAACATCCGCGGTGCTTGAGCCCGCGGCGATCAAGCAGGTCCAGGGCGAGAAGGATTGATTTCTTCGATCTGGGCATCGTAACATTAACCGACGGTCGATTTAGGTATGCGATGAGTGGGCATGACGACTGTTGCCCCTTGATCGACTTTATCGCCGCCACCGTTTTCCCGCTGACGTGATTGCCCATGCGGTCTGGCTTTATTTCCGGTTTCCGCTCAGCTTGCGAATGGTCGAAGATCTGCTGGCTGCCCGTGGCATCACGGTCTCCCACCAGACGGTGAAGCTGTGGGCGGAGAAATTCGGAAGGCATTTTGCCAATGACATCCGGATGCGCTCAGCCGGAAAGCTCGGCGACAAATGGCACCTCGACGAGGCCGTCATCACCACTCGGCGCGGGGAGAGAAACACTGCCTTTGGCGTGCGGTCGATCATGACGGTTTCGTTCTCGACGTTCTGGTGGAACGCCGCCGCAATGCCAAGGCTGCCAGGCGTCTGATGCGAAAGCTTCTCAAAGGTCAATGCCGCTCGCCGCGTGTGATGGTCACTTGCAAGCTTCGATCCTACAGTGCTGCCAAGCGCGATATCATGCCGGGCGTCGAGCATCGCTCACACAAGGGCTTGAACAATCGCGCTGAGAATTCTCACCAACCGGTCCGACGGCGCGAGAGGACTATGAAGCGGTTCAGGTCAGCGCGACAGCTTCAACGCTTCGTCTCCATCCACGATCCCATCGCCAACCTGTTTCACATTCCCCGCCAAAACATTCCACTGACCATCATCGCGAGCTGCGAGGAGCTGCGATGCAGATGTGGCCTCAAATCGCCCGTCTTCAGAGCACCTGATGGTAGAGACCCGCAGACGGCTCTGTGCCGGTCGTCACTAAGTTTACAATGCCACAGCGGCGACGTCGATTATGGCCACAAGCTCAATTTGACCACCGGCCGAAGCGGACTGATCCTTGACCTCGTCATCGAAGCCGGAAACCCGGCCGACAGCGAGCGGTTCTTGCCGATGCTGGAGCGCCACATCGGCATCTGGGACCAGGCGCCGCGGCAGGCGGCGGCCGACGGCGGCTATGCCAGCCGCGAAAATCTGCGCCGGGCCAAGGCCTGCGGCGTGCGCGACATGGCCTTCCACAAGAAGAGCGGCCTCAAGGTCGAAGACATGGTCAAAAGCAAGTGGGTCTATCGCAAGCTGCGCAACTTCCGCGCCGGCATCGAGGCCGGCATCTCCTGCCTCAAACGTGCCTACGGCTTGGCGCGCTGCACCTGGGGCGGGCTCGACCACTTCAAGACCTATGTCTGGTCCTCTGTGGTGGCTTACAATCTCGCACTCTTCACCCGCCTCAAACCGGTCTGACGCCACTCATCGGGTCGCGTTCAGTGGCACGCCGGCAGGCGCTGGCCGATACCCTATGCTGGCATGGCCGCACCAAATGCTCTCGCTCGCGATCTGCACGCCTCGTGCCATCCCGCGCTACCAAGAAGCACCGGTTGTGCGGCCAGAACGACCCTTCAAACCCCATGCTGCCGCAATCCAACCCGCAGGACAATCGGTTCAGCAGTACGCGGCACAGTGTCGACATTCCTCGCGCTCACTTTGGCGCGGCCATGCAAGGTTCTCCATCTGACTTGCGCAACAGGGCACTGGGTAGCATGCGCGACACAGCGTCATCGGAACCGAAGCCTGCCGCGCGCACGAAGGATAGAAAAGGCGGTGGACTGCTTTCTCGGGTTAAGTCGGGGCTTGGCAAAGTGTTTGGAGGAAGTCGCGGTGAAAAGTCGTTGGGCGGCTCAGCGTCGGATGCAGTCGATTCAGAGCTTCGTATCTACGCCTATAAGCGCACCCGTGCGTCCGAAGAGGACGCAGCCCTCATTTCCGAGTTCGTGCGCGCGTCGGCAGGAAGTTATGCTTCCGGTACCCTTCAGGGGATGGTGGAGCAACTGAGCCGGTTCAGCGAGTTCCTCAACTCTAAAAACTTGACACTGGCCGGTCTGGTTGAAAGCCCTGTTCAGTTGAAAGCCCATGCGGATGAATTTGTGAACGCGGGGGGCATCAAGCGAGTGCGTGCGGCATTGGAAGCGCTTCGGAAGTTCCGCGCCGGCGAGTTGTTGCCTCGGCCTTCTGCGCCACCTCGTCGTTCTCAGCCGCCTGCTCCTACCGGAGACCCGCTACTCATTCACCAGTTCGCGGCAGCAGCCCGGGCACTTGAGGTGCCCGACAAAACTATCAGGTCTCATACGCAGATTCTTAATAGCTTTTCCAAGTGGCTCACGGCCAACCAGAAGCCATCCCTGACGTCTCGGTTTCGAACCGAAGAAATAGCCGAGGACATCATGGCATTTGGCGAGGAGAATGACCCCAAGGGCCGCCTCTTTACGGCCCTCAATCATCTCCGAAGGATTCAGCCTGACTCGGCAGGGTTCGAAGCGCTCGGATCCGGGCCCCGCGTCATGGGGCGCCGTACTTTGAGCGCTTGTGAGAGCGACGCCGACATCATCGACGACGCGACCAACGAAGCCTTGCGTAAGCTTGGACCGGCAGCGACTGCCAAAGAGAGGGCGCCTATCCTCAAGATCACTAGCAATCAGCGCAAGCTTAGTGACTGGCTGAAAAGAGAGGGAAAGGAGAGCATAGCGAGTCGACTCAACGGCAATGAGCAGCAGAAAAAACAACTGCAGAAAGATATTTCGGAGTTCAAGCGAGCCATTGGCCAACCGTACGTCGGGTTGGGTATCAACAAGCTTCGGCACCCCAGGGCGACGAACTCCAGCACGGGCTGCATCCTTATGACGACGCCGCCAACATCATCGATGGCTTGGTCGAGGGAGAGTTGAGCAAGCTCGGATCCGGCCGGACTGCCAAGACCGTCCGCAATACTGCTTCGGGGCAACGAAAGTTCAGCGATTGGCTCCGAACAATGGGCAGGGAGAGCATCGCGAGCCGGATCAACGGCGATTGGCATCAGCGCGAATCATTGGACAGAGATTACCAGGAGTTCACGAAAGCCAACGGCAACGTTGGCATTGGCTTCAAGAGGCTTGCGCAGTATGTGCAAGTCGTCGAGGCAAACAGGGCGCTGGGTGTAGCCTTCCCTGACCAGCCGGGTCGGGAACCGCAGCTAGCCGGCGCGAGCTTATCGTGGTCGCCGCGGATGCCGTCAGACTTTGACCTAAATGAGTGGCCGACGCCGGAAGGCCCGCAGGCCGGACGACACGAAACGGCTGTGTCGAGCTCGACCCGGTCGCCGCGAGTGCCGCCCGACTCTGAGGCGAGTATGCGGCCAACCCCGGAGGGCGCCAGCTCGGTCGTCAGAGATCTACCGCGGCCTCCATTCTTTCGTTGATCTGCCGTCCACACCGCAGGAGACGCGTGACGACGCTCAGTCAGCGCAGGTGCCTGGTCCGGCCGCCAGTCCGCCGTTCTCCATCGGGCCATCAGGCGAGCCTCTGGAGCTCGAGGATATCGGATATCTCGTCGGCGAGGATTGGCAGCATGGCTCACAGCCGGTGCCGGACTTCCTGCTCGATGTACTGGACAACAAGATGCTGTTGCCGAGTCCGCGCATGGTTCCGCGGCCTGTCTCTATCAACGGTGAGACCTACTCTATCACGTTGGGGCCGCGAGGGCGCCGCGATGCTCAATTTATCCATCATCCTCGCCCATCCTCGGTTCCAGATGCTCAGATCGGTGCTTCGGCTACGAGTGCCTCTTCCCACGACCGCGGACGGGTGCTCGGAGCCAGAGAATGGCTCGGCGACGATCATATTCAGCGGGATTACGAGTTCGTGGCGCAGGAGTTGCGTGGGACTAATCCGGATCTCGCCGCCCGGACGCGGTTCGTGGATCCTCTGATAGCCTTTCAGCTTAACCACGGCGCCGATAGCGACGCGCTACGCGCATTCCATCGCATTGTCCATGATCGGAATGGTAACGATACAGCTGACTTCCTGTTTCTGCCAGTGAACGATGCCAGCGCTACGGATCTTGATCGCCGCGGCGACCATTGGTCGCTGCTGCTCATTGATCGCCGCGCGCGGGAAAGGCCGGTCGCCTATCACTACGACTCCTTCCGCCCGCTCCACCACACCATTGCAACAGAGCTCGCAGAACGGCTGGGCGCCAGCAGCCTGCAACCAATGGGCATGGCCCGGCAGCGGAACAGTTTTGATTGCGGCGTGTTTGTGCTGGATGCCACGCGGGAGCTGGCTCGACGGTTGGCCCAAGAACCGCGGCCACGCCGCGAGTCGCTGCACCTCGACAATCTCGTCGCCGATCGGCGGGCACTTCAGGAGCGGCTCATGGCTCAGCCGCCTGCGCGAGACCAGTCTGCTGGCCCTTCGCGAACTCGATGATTGGGCTGATCAAGTTGTTTGGAGCGGCTCTCGCCGGCAGAGAATCGGACAAGAATAGCCGCCGCGGTACCAGGACGTGACCGACGCAGATCGGCTGGATCTGTCGCAAACGCCTTTAAGGGGGAAGAACGGGCGGCTTTCGGATACACTTCACCCTGCCCTCGAACCTGTCGCGGACGATGGTCTCGGCAACGACCTTGTCGATCCCGCCACTATCACCATCGAAGCGGACAACCACGCTGAGATCGCCTTTGGCGCCCTGCAAGCTGGCCTCGATCTCACCTATGGAGCGGAGCGGTCAAGTGGTTTATTCCCGAAAAGGGCTTCGGCTTCATTGCTCCCGAGAACGGTGAAAAGGACGCCTTCGTTCGCGCTACTGCGCTGATCCGCTCAGGGCTAAGCGTGCTGATGGAGGGGCAGAAAGTGTCTTTCCAATACGGGCAAGGCAAGAACGGCCTGGAGGTTCAGAGCATTCGCCTGGTCCAGGCGGCGATAGATCGGCCTTGGCCGAAACTACCTTCATACAAAAGAAAAGCCCGCTGCCGGGAGGAGGTGGCAGCGGGCTCGATTTTCGAATACGGCGCGGGAGGAGGTGCACCGCATTCAGTATCGGCATCCATCTGGGAGGAGAGTAGATGGCCGACAGCAAGATGATACCGACGGGCCGCCGATATTGCAATGCACAATTTCGTATCGCAAATGCGAAGGTGACGACAAGCCTGCCTGACAACAAGCCCGATGGTTCCATCTGCCCCAGGGCGCTAGCCAGGCCGATTTGGCGTGCGGCCTCGCCGCGGCCGCCGCCGCATGAAGCGGGTTGCTTGCCAAACCGATCCGAAAACCCGCGTAACCTGCTGTAAAGACCGGTTCGGCCGAGCCGAACCGCACCGATCCGTTTGGCGGCATCGCGAAATATTATTTTCCCGAAGCTGCGGGTTCTTGGATCCGGTTGGATTCCCAATTCAACGGTATGGCGGGATTGCAGGCAATCGCGCCTGACTGACGCGTTCCACATCAAGTCTGAGGTTTTCAGGCATCCCATGGCCTTCCACCTTTTTGTCCCCATCCTTGCCGGCGCGACGATCTCGAGCGGCTGCTGCGGCAGGTCGAGTTGCAGGCGACGGTGCGCTCACACCGGACCTTGCTGTGCGAGGACATCATGTCGCGCGATGTGACCAGGCGCGGTATTTGCTGCTTGATTACAACATCCGGTCGCTACCGGTCGTCGATCTGGAAGCGAGGCTGGTCGGCGCCGGGCGGGCTCAGGGAGCTGGCACGAGCGGCGGACGCTGTAATAAGCGTGACGTCGCCGGCGGCGACCGCTACGGCAAGCGCACCCGCGATGAGCCTGCTGCCGGTGCTCACCGACGGTCGCAGCCACGCCGCCATCATCGTCCATGACGACAGGCGCATCCTCGGCCTGATCACGCAGACCGACCTGCTGGCTGCAACCGCGCCCGCGCGGGCTGCAGACCAGCCGCAAGGTGCAGACAAGCCATTGGCGGCAGCGCTACAATAGTCGCCACCCCGAAAAAAATGTTCGGGAAGCTTTCCCGGCAAGCCTGTCCAATGTTCGACCGGGTTTCGATCCGGAGCCTATATTTGTTTAGGCGACATTGCCCGCCGCCCGCTTCCGGCGACATACAGCTTGTCCGCGGAGGCCGAGGACATTGTGCAGGAGGGTCTATGCCAGGGACCTTTCGTCCATATCAATCCCGTTCGCGGCGAGCCTCGCTCGTGCCCATTGTCGAGTCGAGCAGGCGGAAATGTCGGCTGCTCGATGGGCTGAACTCCTCCCAAGCAGACCGGGCTTTCTCAACTTACCGGTCGCGCTCGCCGGCCCTACGTTTGGATTTTGGCTGGTGAAGGCGTCGCCGGACGTTCGGCTTGAGCGCGTTCCTGACGTCCTTGTCGGCGACCGTCAGATCGAACCATTGAGGATCGAAATGGCCACCGCACCACCGCCTCATGTCGCGATGCTCGGGATCTTCCCGGTCGGCCATGATGGCCAGGAAATTCTCAAAACCGCCGATGCCGCCGACATCTTCCGGTGGCCTGGCGTGGGCGCCGTCGATGCAAGCCGCTGTCCTCGGAATCGGATCGAGGGTGAGGAATTTCTCGATGGTGACTAGATGCTCCCAGTGATCGCCGAAGTCGTAGAGATAGATGAATGAGAGGCCTGGATGGTGCTCGAAATCAAGAAGCCGGACCTCATTTTCATCGAAGGAACGGGATCCGCCTTCATATTCCATCTCGCCAAGCTGTTCGGGATCGCCATAGGACAAACCGCCAACCCGAAACTCATGCAGGTGGTAGTTCCACCAGTTGAAGGCGGCCTGGATGACGAGATGCAATTGTCCAAGATGCCAGTTCCACGGAACGACCACGCGTCGCCAAACCGCCGGCTCGATGCCGGCGAGCTCGATCCTGATTTGTAGCGCATTGGGTTCCTGGAAAAGCATGACGTTACTTGGAACTGTTTTGCCTCAAAATTGTCAACCTCGGTGTCGCGCCACTTTCGAACGCAGTGTCGAAGTGCGTCCGACCGCGGTGAAGAGCAATTCGACACGCTTGGCCAGATTGCGCATCTCCTCTGGTACCCGGCAAATAGAGCATCGGCGTCGCTGGTTCGCGCCGCGACGCAAATCGCCCGACGCGACCAGCGGCACGCGCTTATCGGCGACCCCAGCCGCAGCACCGACCGCAGGTTCGGCGAGGCGAACGGACCCTCCTACCCGTTCTCCCGATGCAAGGTCCCCCGGCTTGCGAGACGTCGTTTCACTATAGACGGCGCACGCGGTCCGGTATCCGCTGCATCTCGCTTTCGCGCAGCGCGGCCGCGACCTCAACCGGCATGCCGTGCTGGGGATCGGTTTCGTGTCCGGCCGGGTCCCAGAGGTGGTCCCCCACAAACTTCAGCGCCAGGCTTTTCGAGGCCGGCCACGGGAAAGAGGCACCGGTCGCGGCCGGCGCCTAGGCCTCAAGGGTTCTCTTCGAATTCACAGAACGCCTACGTCAGGTCAAAGTCAGCTAGGCTGCGTATCGTTGCTGCAGGGCTTACCAGACCGCACTCAATGAGCCTCTCAGGAGTGAGAATCGTTATGTATGGTCGAATTGGTGGCTCTCTGCGCAGACTTGCGAGCAGCCCATATTTCATTTTCAAATGGAGAGCGGTATGGATGGTTCGCAGTTCAATCCTCGGCAGTTGAATCCGTTTGCATCAGGCTTCGCGCAGCAGAATACCGAGATGCCGGTAGGGCAACAGGCGGACGACTCGAGCCGGCAAGCGAGCTTTGAGCAGCAGCTGAGCCAGTTACAGCCCCCTTCGTCTGAGGAGGGCGGTGGAGGGATCCAGAGCGCGGGCTTGCGGGATAACCCGTTCAGTGGCCCGGAGGCGGCGCAAGGACCGGGTCCATGGCGCAATAGCGGTAGACAGCAACCGGAGTTTGCGGTGAATAAAGAGGTCCGCGTGGGCGCAAAGCGCGAACGCTTTGGGCCCTTTGCCGAGGACAAGGAGCTTGTTTCCACCTTCAAGAAAGCAGCCCGCGAAGCGCAGACGCACGAGAGGACTGTCAAGAGATTGGTAGGTGATCTGCACCATTTAAGCGGCTGGCTGTTCCAGGAAAATCGGGGCCCTATAACCGGCCGGTTTGACCGCGATTCGCCTGGCCATGCTTCTTTTGTCGCCGATGTGCGGGACTATCTGAAGGATGGTGGCCGCTTTGCTGTCGTTGCGCAGCTGAACAAGGTTGCCCCCGGGAGCCTTCCTTCACGAGACCAGCTAATTGGGGAGCTCCCTGCCGAAGACGCCGATCTCTTGGCAAGGTTCCGGGTAGGCGCCGAGCAGCGCAATGCCGCCAAAGGGGACATCAAAAACAGTCTTTCCAGATTTAGGGTGTTTGCTCGGTGGCTCCAAGCAAACGATAGGGACCCTCTAGCTTCTCTGTTGCGAGGCGGTTCGCTAGACAATGAAATTTCGGAGTACAGAAGCCTGGGGGGAGACCCTCAGAATCGCCTTAAATGCGCTCTGGCTAATCTCCCGCGGCTCTTGCCTGGGGGTGAAGAAGCCGAAGCGCCCGGATCCGAACCCCGTGGCATTGGGCGGCCCCGTCACCTGGCTCCTTATCCCGAAGACGGCCCCCTCATTGATGGTGCGCTCGGCCAAGCCTTGAACGATCTTAGGACCCCGACTGCGGCGCAGAGGCAGTTTGCCCAGAAGCGGGCTACACGTCTTCGTGCGCTGAGTGAGTGGCTTCAAAAAACGGGCAGGGGGGGAGCATAGCTGGTCGACTTAACGGCTCTAACAATGAGCAGTTAACGCTGCGGAACGATGTGGAAGCGTTCAAACTGACTGGAAGCAGAGTACACGCTCCCGATTTGTCGCATCTTCGGAGCTACTTAAAACTCGTCGAGGCGAACCAAGGGTTGGGGCTGCAATCACATGAGCAGTCGGCTTTGCCAGCCGCGCAGACAGCTCGGCAGACCGGCGCGCTGAAGGAGCTCGCCTCGCTGCCCGCTACCCCGAGCGAGGGAGCTCGGGCCTTCTGGAGCCAGGCGATGCAAGAACCCCCGTCATCATCAACTGCCATGGCTCCCTCAGACGTCTTCCGTGAGGTCGCGGGGCGCGACGATGCTCACTTTCCGCCAGCGCACTCTGCCAGGGCCCGTTCAGACACCTACGGCGGTCTTGAGTCAATCGTTGATCTGAATGCGCCCACGCCATCCGAATTGCGCGACGATGCTCACTTTGCGCCAGCGCACTCTGCCAAGGCTCGCTCAGACACCTACGGGGGTCTTGAGTCAATCGTTGATCTGAATGCGCCCACGCCATCCGAATTGCGCGACGATGCTCACTTCGCGCCAGCGCACTCTGCCAAGGCTCGCTCAGACACCTACGGGGGTCTTGAGTCAATCGTTGATCTGAATGCGCCCACGCCATCCGAATTGCGCGACGATGCTCACTTCGCGCACTCTGCCAAGGCTCGCTCAGACACCTACGGGGGTCTTGAGTCAATCGTTGATCTGAATGCGCCCACGCCATCCGAATTGCGCGACGATGCTCACTTTGCGCCAGCGCACTCTGCCAAGGCCCGCTCAGACACCTACGGCGGTCTTCCATTGGTTGATCTGACAAGGCCCACGCCATCCGGATTACGCGACGAGGTTAATTCTGTGCGGGCATTCTCGACCACCTCCTCCGATGCTCAGATCGGGGCTTTGGATCCGAAAGCCTCGTCCCACGACCGCGGGCTGGTGCTCGGGGACACGCAATGGCTGGACGACAGGCATATCCTCACGGATTACCAGCTCCTGGCGCAGGAGTTGCAGGGGACCAATCCGAGTCTCGCCGCCCGGACGCGGTTCGTGGATCCCCTCGTAGCCTTTCAGCTGAACTGGGGCGACACGCTAAGTACATTCCACAGTATCGTCCATAATCGGCAGGGTAACGATACAGCCGACTTCCTGTTCCTGCCAGTGAATAATGCCCATGTTTCGGATCCTAATCAACGCGGCAGCCATTGGTCGCTGCTGTTCGTTGATCGCAGCGACCGGCAAAAGCCGGTCGCCTATCACTACGACTCCGCGCAAGGATACAACGCCCGGCCTGCAGAACAGCTCGCAGGACGGCTGGGCGCCCGCCTGGAGTCACCCCTCATGGCCCAGCAGCAGAACAGCTATGATTGCGGCGTCTTTGTCGTGGACGGTATGCGTGAGCTGGTTAGGCGATTGGCGCAAGGAGGGCATTCTATCCACCTGGACCAGCTCGTCGCCGATCGGCAGGCACTGCAAAACCGACTCAGGAGTTGATGTCGGCTTCTGCTGATAGAGCTGGCTGAGGCGACTCTCGCCGACACCAGCCAGCGAAGGACACGCGCGAATGCGAGCTTGAGAAGTTGCATGCTCAGATCGGCCAGCTGACGATCGAGCGTGATCTTAGACTAGCCCCGACCTGTACAGTCTGTTTTACAGAGGATTTCATAGCCATGTTCTTCCGGTCCTTGTTACTCGTCCGCCTCCTCGCCTTTGGCAGCTCAGCCGCCATCGTGCCGGGCACGCAAACTACCATGGCGCAGAATCTGTCCACTCCGTCGCCATGGCCGGACACGCCGACATCACGACTGGAAGCTCTTGCAGTCCTTCAAGCCCTGAATGCCGATCTCCTCAGCAATGCCAGTGCTACGCTGACACTTGATCGCTGGTGCGCAACACACAAGCTGGCGCCGGAAGGCTCGAAGATCGTGGCTCATCGTGTACATGGTCAAGACAAGCCGGCGGATGTCCATATCCGTAAGCTACTTGCCGTAGGCTCGGACGAACCCATAGCCTATCGGCGCGTTCGTCTGGCCTGCGGCGAGCACGTCCTGTCCGAGGCGGACAACTGGTACGTGCCGGCAAGGCTGACGGCCGAGATGAACAAGGCGCTCGATACGAGCGATATAGCATTCGGTCGAGCCGTTCAGGCTCTAAATTTCAGTCGCACGAACCTATCGGCGAAGCTGCTTTGGTCCCCTCTCTCGAAAGGATGGGAAATGCAAACCAGCCTGCCGGCTTCCGGTACTGGATCTCTTGTCCCTCCCCCTTTCCTTCTCGAACATCACGCCGTGCTCAAACTACCGGATGGCGTGCCATTCAGTGCATTGATCGAAAGCTATACCAGCCGCGTGCTGGATTTCCCGGCTCCGCGTCCGTCTTCGCAATAGGCACTCTCCTGCTGCGAACATGAGCCGTCGGTCGGGCACTGCCCGGAAATAAAAAGCCATGTAGTTCGAGCGATCTGAACGCGTATAGAGGTTGTTTCAGCACGGTGGAGACTGGCCACTATCCCGGATAGCTTGATCTCCGGCCGCCGCGTCGCCCGCGAACCCACTATTACATCCCATACATGAGGTTGCTGCTCCCATCGGCGGAATGAGGCCATCTGCCCTGGTTTGTCGAAGACCTAAGGAGAGCAGCGATGGAATATTACGTCGGAGTGGACGTCAGTCTCAAGAGCACGCACATCTGCATTATGGTCAGGATCGACAGGTGGTGTGGCGCGGGAGCGCGGACACGCAGCCGTCAATGATCGCGGAGCGGCTGAAAAGATGGAACGGTCATCTTGCGAAAGTCGGCCTTGAGACAGGCTCGATGACGCCTTGGCTCTACCACGAGCTGAAGGATCTGGGTTTTCCGGTCATCTGCATGGATGCGCGGCGTGCTGCAGATGCCCTGAAGGCGCGGCCTGAGAAGACGGACAAGGCGGATGCGCAGGCGCTTGCCGAGATACTGGCAAGCGGTTTGTATTCTGCGGTGCATGTGAAGACCATGGAAAGCCACCGGCTGAAGGCGTTGCTTGGCGCGCGTGAGCAACTGGTCAATGTCAAGCGCCAGCTTTACGGGCAGGTCCGTGGGCTCCTGCGCAACAGCAGCCAAATGTAGAGAACGCAGCAGCGAAATGTAGAGAACCATTGGTCATAATGATTGACCGACATGCAAAATCGCCGCGCGGGTGGTCGAGATGAAAACCCAGATCCGCCTGCACCTGCCGACCTCCTGCCCCGACCAGCGCATCCTGCGCATCGTCCTCAATCGCATTGCGCGGCTCGTGACATAGCCGACGGGGCGCAGACGTCCCGAAACAAACCCGCCGACCGCAACCTGCAAACCCAGCCCTCCATCACGACGGATCATCGCCGGCGCCTGACGAGGGTTGTCAAAACGCACCGAAACGGCGACCTGATCACCGCCTCAGGCCGCCAAAAGCTCATCGCCGTGCATCAAGGCGGCTAGCATTCGGTGGTTTTTGAAAGCAGCCCGTCTTGATTGACGGTCTTTCGGCAATTCCGGATCACGGTCCGATCCTCTGATCCCAGATTTGTCGGGTGCTACGTCGGGCATGACCGTCCCTCGAAGGGGCCCCCGGGCAGGCTCCCCGCGCCTCGTGGCCTCTTTTTTGCTGTCGCCTCTGCAAGCGTGAATCAACCCGGATCATTCGACCGGGTTGGCCGAACCTTGGCGCCTTCGGGAAATTGTCTTGCGCCGTACAGAGAGCGCAGCCCTTGTAGTTGGCCAGGGTCTGCAGAAAATCTAGCAGAAGGTGCTGTTTCAGTTCGTCCGGGATACCTCCGGACGCGTCGAATCCGAGAGCATAGCACCGGCCTTATGTCTTATCGATTGAACAGCGGCGCGTTCCCGCGTTTCAAATCTGAGCAATACCCAATGATTGCCCCATCGCACCTCGTCGTGCGTACGGTGGGTTTTACTCCCTGTGCTTTGGCCAGATGCTTGATCCGCCTGTCCAGAACAGCGGAGCAAAAGCCAATGACACCGACGAAGCTGCTGATTGGCCAGATCGTGGTTGTGTTTGCCATCGCAGTCCTCGGCGTATGGACGGCAACACAATGGTGCGCCCACATGCTGGGCCATCAGCCGCAACTCGGCGCCCCATGGTTTGTCGCGGCCGGCTGGGCAATCTATAAGCCGTGGAAACTTTTCGAATGGTGGTTCCATTTCGACGCTTACGCGCCAGAGGTCTTCGACAAGGCGGGCGCACTTGCCGGCGCCAGTGGCTTCCTAAGCTGTGGCGCTGCTATGGCCGGTTCACTTTGGCGTGCGCGGCAGCGTGGAGCGGTCACTACCTACGGCTCTTCACGATGGGCCGAAAAGTGGGAGATTGAGAAGGAGGGGCTATTCAGGACGGCCGGCGTTTTCCTTGGCAAATTGAAGGACCAGTATCTGCGCCATGACGGCCCAGAGCATGTCATGGCGTTTGCGCCAACACGTTCTGGCAAGGGTGTCGGGCTGGTTCTGCCAACCCTCCTTTCCTGGACCGGCTCGGCCGTCATTCACGACATCAAAGGTGAAAACTGGCAGCTGACCTCCGGCTGGCGCTCGAAGTTTTCACATTGCCTTTTGTTCAATCCTACCGATTCAAGGTCGGCGCGCTACAACCCGCTGCTAGAGGTACGCCAGGGCCTAGACGAGGTCCGCGACGTCCAGAACATCGCCGACATCCTCGTCGATCCGGAAGGCGCGCTGGAGCGGCGAAACCATTGGGAAAAGACCAGCCACTCACTGCTGGTCGGCGCCATCTTGCACGTGCTCTACGCCGAAGAGGAAAAGACGCTAGCCCGTGTCGCTACCTTCCTCTCGGACCCACAGCGCTCGTTTGCTGCAACGCTGCAACGGATGATGACCACCAACCATCTCGGAGCTAGTGAAAAGCCTCAGGTCCATCCTGTCGTGGCCTCGGCGGCTCGTGAGGTGCTGAACAAGTCAGAGAATGAGCGTTCAGGCGTTCTCTCGACCGCCATGTCATTTCTCGGGCTCTATCGCGATCCGACCGTAGCTGCGGCAACATCGGCTTGCGACTGGCGCATTGCTGACCTCATGGATGCAGAGCGACCAATGTCGCTTTATCTGGTCGTGCCGCCATCGGACATCTCACGTACCAAGCCGCTGGTGCGACTGGTGCTCAATCAGATCGGCCGGCGGCTCACCGAGCGGCTGGAGGGCGATCCAAAGAAGAGCCGCAAACATCAACTGCTCATGATGCTCGACGAATTTCCGGCGCTCGGACGGCTCGATTTTTTCGAGACTGCGCTCGCCTTCATGGCCGGCTACGGCATTCGCGCCTATTTGATCGCGCAATCCTTGAACCAGATTTCAAAAGCCTACGGCGAGAACAACGCCATTCTCGACAACTGTCATGTGCGGATTGCCTTTTCGTCCAATGACGAGCGCACGGCAAAACGCATCTCCGATGCGCTCGGCACGGCGACGGAGCTCAGATCCATGCGCAACTATGCCGGCCATAGGCTGGCGCCCTGGCTTTCCCACGTCATGGTCAGCCGCCAGGAAACGGCACGACCTCTGCTGACGCCCGGGGAGGTAATGCAGTTGCCGCCGTCTGACGAACTGGTGTTGGTTTCAGGGCTGCCGCCGATCCGTGCCAAGAAGTTGCGCTATTACCAGGATCAGAATTTCACCGAACGGTTGCTGCCTTCGCCACTGCTTCGGGACGGTCCTTACGCTGATTGCCCTGCGTCGCGTCTGGATGATTGGAGCGGACAGGTGTGCGGCGTTGATCGCCGTCTTGTTCCCGGCGACGAAAGCGGCGTGGCAACCGAAAACGACGGCGGTGTTCAGCAGCAGCGTCATCCAGGTCTGCCCGATGAACACCCCGTCGTCTCTCAGCAGCCGGATCAGGACGATCTCTTCAAGCCCACCGACGATGACAGCGAGGCGCTCCCCGACAAGCTCGTTATGGACCGGATTTCCACTGCCGCGCGTGCCTACGGCATCAACGAGGGAAGGGGCGACGACAAGGACATCGTGCCCGGCTTCTGAACCCCGCTTCGAGTTGGGCGCACCTCAGCGTAGATAACGGCCATACGCGATTTCGGGCACCTCGACGATGCTTGTTCCGTCGCCGGTGCAGCAAGCGTCGGTCAGCCGGAACGAGCCGCATGAAGCCCCACCGCATCCGTCATCAGTTTCTGCTTGAACCCGGGCTGAGCGAGAAGCTGGACAACCTCAGCCGCGATCCATCGACCACCAAATCCGCGGTCGTCGCGAAGGCGGTTGAGGCCTTCATAGAGCGGCGGGGCGAGAACGATCTCGACCAGCGCTACGGCAAGCGGCTCGATCGTCTGTCCCGCGAGCTCGATCATATCAGGCGCGATGTCGAGATGGTTCTGGAGAGCCTGGCGCTCTTCATCCGTTTTTCGATCACGCTTCATGCCCACACGCCGGTTCCGGACAGGGCGACGCAAGCGATTGCCCAGGAGCGTTTCGACAAATTCGTCGAGCAGGTCGGTCGCCAGATCGCCTCCGGGAAAAAATCGCTTGGCGAGGCCAATGGCGGGGGAAGGGAAGGATGAGTTCTCATCCCGAGGCCGACCATCGCCGCCGCGCCATGCTGCGCACCGCCATGGGCCCAGCGATCACCGAAGCCCTAGCCGATCCATTGGTCATCGAGGTGATGGTCAATCCCGACGGTGCGCTGAGGCTCGACCGGCTGGGCGAGGGGCGGGTCGACACCGGCGTGCACATGCACCCTTCCGAGGCGGAGCGCATCATTCGCCTGGTCGCCTCCCACGTGCGCGCCGAAGCGCATGAGGACAATCCGATTGTCAGCGCCGAACTGCCTTCGGGCGAGCGCTTCGAGGGTCTGCTGCCGCCGGTCGTGCTGGCACCATGCTTTGCTATCCGTAAACCGGCCGCAAAGCTCTACACTCTGGCCAACTACGTGGCCGACCGCATCATGTTGCCGCTGCAGGCCGATGCGCTGAAAAAGGCGGTCCGCGAGCGGCGCAACATTCTGGTCGCCGGCGGCACGTCGTCGGGCAAAACAACCCTTGCCAACGCGCTGCTGGCCGAAGTCGCCGAATGCGACGAGCGGGTGATCCTCATCGAGGACACGCGCGAACTGCAATGCGCGGCGAAGGATTGCGTTGCCTTACGAACGAGGCGGGGTTCGGTAACGCTTGCCGATCTCGTGCGCTCGACGCTGCGGCTTAGGCCCGACCGGATCATCGTCGGCGAAGTCCGGGGTGCGGAAGCGCTCGACATGGTGAAGGCATGGAACACAGGGCATCCCGGCGGCATCGCCACGGTTCACGCCAATTCGGCGCGCTCCGCGCTCTATCGCATCGAGCAGCTCGCGCAGGAAGCCGTCGTCACCGTTCCCCGCCGCCTCATCGCCGACGCCATCGATCTGATCGTCTTCATCGCCGGGCGCGGCTCGTCGCGCCGCATCGACGCGATCGCCGAGGTCACCGGTCTTGACGGCAGCGGCGATTACGCCGTCACCCCGCTCACGCTTCCGCAACTCCAGCAGCTCTGAAAGGTCATCTCATGCGCAAGAAGCTTCGCTTTCTTTCGTCCGCCGCGTTCGCGTTTTTTCTCACGGCACCGGCTTTCGCCGCGGGCTCCGGCATGCCCTGGGAGCAGCCGCTGCAGCAGATACTGGAATCGGTGCAAGGGCCGGTCGCCAAGATCGTCGCGGTGATCATAATCATCACCACCGGCCTGACGCTTGCCTTCGGTGATACGGCGGGCGGCTTCCGCCGGCTGATCCAGATCGTCTTCGGTCTGTCGATCGCCTTCGCGGCATCGAGCTTCTTTCTCTCCTTCTTCTCCTTCGGCGGTGGGGCACTCGTCTGATGGCCAGCGGAGAGCAGCATATTGAGGGCTTCGAGGTTCCTGTTCACCGGGCATTGACTGAGGCGATCCTGCTGGGCGGTGCGCCTCGAGCGGTTGCGATCCTCAACGGCACGGTGGCTGCGGCCATCGGTCTTGGCCTGCAGCAGTGGATCGCCGGGCTGGTACTCTGGATTGCCGGCCACACGCTCGCGGTCTTTGCCGCGCGCCGGGATCCGGACTTCGCGAGCGTGCTTGTCCGTCATCTTCGCATGAAGGGATGGTTTGCATGCTGAACCTTTCGGAGTATCGCGGCAAAACCGACCGGCTTGCCGACCATTTGCCTTGGGCCGCACTGGTCGCGCCGGGCATCGTGCTCAACAAGGATGGCAGCTTTCAGCGGACGTTGCGGTTCCGGGGTCCCGATCTCGAAAGCGCGACCGAAGCCGAACTCATCGGGATCTGCGCACGGGCGAACAATGCGCTCAGACGCCTTAGCTCCGGCTGGGCATTGTTCTTCGAGGCGGAGCGCATAGAAGCGCTGGGCTATCCGCATTCGCGGTTCCCCGATGCGGCGTCGTGGCTGGTCGACGAAGAACGGCGCGGGGCCTTCGAGGGCAAGGTCGCGCATTTCGAGAGCCGCTATCACCTGACCTTGCTGTTCATGCCGCCGCCGGACGGCCAGGCGCGGGCGGAAAGCGCGCTGGTCGACTCTCATCATTCCGAAGGCGAAAGAGACTGGCGCCAGGAGCTGGCGCGGTTCCGTGACGAGACCGACCGGGTTCTGGGTCTACTGTCGGGCTTCATGCCGGAAATGCGCGCCCTCGATGATGCCGAGACGCTGACTTACCTGCACGGCACAATCTCGACCCGCCGCCATCCAGTCGCCGTACCGGAAACGCCTATGTATCTGGATAGCATGCTGGTCGATGCGCCGCTCACCGGCGGCTTGGAGCCGATGCTGGGTGAGCAGCATCTTCGCACACTTACCATCCTCGGATTCCCGAACCTCACGCGGCCCGGAATTCTGGACGCACTCAACAACCAGGATTTCGCTTATCGCTGGGTGACGCGTTTCATTCCGCTCGACAAGACGGAAGCCACCAAGACGCTGACGCGATTGCGCCGGCAGTGGTTTGCCAAGCGTAAATCGATCGTGGCTATCCTGCGCGAGGTCGTGACCAACGAACCCGTTCCTCTCATCGACAGCGACGCCGACAACAAGGCACTCGATGCAGACGAAGCACTTCAAGCACTGGGCGGCGATCATGTCGGATTCGGCTATCTCACCACTACTGTGACGGTGTGGGACGAGGACCACCAAGCCGCCGAGGAGAAACTTCGCGCGGTCGAGCGCATCGTCAACGGACTTGGCTTCACTACGATCCGTGAAAGCGTCAATGCCGTGGAAGCGTGGCTCGGCTCGTTGCCTGGTCATGTCTACGCCAACGTTCGCCAGCCGCTCATTCACACACTGAATCTTGCCCATCTCATGCCGCTGTCATCGGTGTGGGCCGGGCCGGCGACGAACGAGCATCTCGCCAATGTTACCCAGACCGAAGCCCCGCCGCTTCTCGTTGCCGAGACCAGCGGGTCGACTCCGTTCCGGCTTTCCACTCATGTCGAGGACGTCGGCCACATGCTGATCGTTGGACCGACCGGCGCCGGCAAGTCGGTTCTGCTAGCACTGATCGCTTTGCAGTTCCGGCGCTATGCCGGCGCGCAGGTCTATGTCTTCGACAAAGGCAATTCGGCGCGTGCGGCGACACTTGCGATGGGTGGAGAGCATCATGTGCTCGGCGCGGACGGTGCGTTTGCCTTCCAGCCACTGCGAAACATCAGCGACCAGGCTACCCGCGGTTGGGCGGCCGAATGGATCGCAGCTCTGATTGCCCATGAGAGCGTCACCGTCACACCGGAGGTGAAGGAGGCAATCTGGTCGGCGCTCAACAGCCTTGCCACGACGCCGGCGCAGGAACGCACGCTGACCGGCCTGTCGGTCCTGCTTCAGTCCAATGCGCTCAAGTCTGCGTTGATGCCCTACACGCTCGACGGTCCCTTCGGCCGGCTGCTCGATGCCGATGTCGATCGGCTGGCCTTATCGGATGTGCAATGCTTCGAGACCGAGGAGCTGATGCACAGCCAAGGCGCTGTCCTGCCGGTGCTCACCTATCTTTTCCATCGCCTCGAGGAGCGGTTTGACGGGCGGCCGACGCTGCTCATGCTCGACGAGGCGTGGGTCTATCTCGACAACCCGCTTTTTGCCGCCCGCATCCGCGAATGGCTGAAGGTGCTGCGAAAGAAGAACGTGTCGGTTGTCTTCGCCACCCAATCGCTTGCCGACATCGCGGGCTCTGCAATCGCGCCCGCAATCATCGAGAGCTGCCCACAGCGTATTTTTCTTCCCAATGATCGTGCGGTGGAGCCGCAAGCGCGGGCAGCCTACGAACGCTTCGGTTTGAACGAGCGGCAGATCGAACTGATCGCTCGCGCCACGCCGAAGCGGCACTATTACCTGCAGTCGCGCCGCGGCAACCGTCTTTTCGAGCTCGGGCTCGGCCCGATCACACTCGCGCTGTGCGGTGCTTCCGATCCGGCCACGCAGACCCTTATCGAAAGGGTCCTGTCCGAGCACGGACAGGACAGCTTTGCCTCTCGTTTCCTGAATGCACGCGGCCTGGATTGGGCAGCCGAGCTTCTCCAGCAATTCCCTCAACCAGACACGGAGCAATCGTCATGATGGGACGCCGCCTTTTCACCAGCCTGATCACCGTTTCCCTGATCGCCAAACCGATGGCCGACTACGTCCAGCCAGCCTACGCCCTCATCGTGTTCGATCCGTCGAACTATACCCAGAACGTGCTAACGGCGGCACGCTCGCTGGAGCAGATCAACAACCAGGTCCAATCGCTTCAGAACCAGGCGACCATGCTGCAGAACATGGCGCGCAACCTTCAGCATCTGGATTTTTCTTCCGTTGGCCAACTCACCGGTGCGCTCCATCGCATCGACGGGCTGATGGATCAGGCGAGTGGCCTGAGCTTTGATCTCGACAAGCTTCAAGACCAATGGCGCAATCAATACCCGGAAAGCTATGACGCGACGATAAAGGTCAGCGATGTGGCGGGCGCTGCACGCGAGCGCTGGCAGAGCGCCATGCAGGCGTTTCGCCAGACCATGGGTGTCCAGTCGCAGATCGTCGAGAACGTCCGCGGCGACGGTGACCTGCTTACCGATCTCATCAACCGCAGCCAGGGCGCGGCCGGTGCGCTTGAGGCAAGCCAGGCAACCAACCAGTTGATCGCGCTTTCGACCAAGCAGCAGATGCAGATTCAGACGCTGCTCGCGACGCAGTTTCGAGCTGAAGCCGAGGATGCCGCCCGCAAGGCGCAGTCCGAGGAAGCCGCCCGCGAGACGACGAAGCGCTTCCTGGGCACCGGTACGGCCTATCCCGGCAACTGATTCTTCACGACGAGGAAGGCGGCATGAACGACCTTGGGGTCATCGATCGCTTCATGGAGACCTTTGTCCGCTATATCGACAGCGGGTTCGGTCTGCTCTCGGGCGATGTCGCCTTCCTCACCACGACCCTGATCGGCATCGACATCACACTTGCCGGCCTGGCCTGGGCACTCGGCGGCGAACCCAACGTTCCCGGCCGGCTCATCCGCAAGGTACTCTATGTCGGCGTGTTCGCCTTCATCCTGAACAATTTCAAGAACCTTGCCGACATCATCTATCGGTCCTTTGCCGGTCTCGGCATCAACGCGTCCTCTGGCAATCTCTCCGCCGACAATCTTTTGCATCCGGGCCGCATTGCCGCGACCGGTTTCGAGGGTGCCTGGCCGCTGCTCGATCAGGCAAGCCAGCTCCTGGGCTTCCCAGAAATCTTCGGCAATGCGCTCACCATCTTCGTGCTGCTTGTGGCCTGGTTCCTGGTCATCATCGCCTTCTTTATTCTTTCCATCCAGCTGTTCATCACCATCCTCGAGTTCAAGCTCACCACTTTGGCGGGCTTCGTTCTGGTTCCATTCGCACTCTGGAACCGTTCGGCGTTTCTGGCCGAGCGCGTGCTCGGCAATGTGATCTCGTCGGGCATTAAGGTGATGGTGCTCGCCGTCATCGTGGGCATCGGCTCCACGCTCTTCGGCGAGTTCGCTTCCGCGCTGCAAGGCAAGGAGCCGGACCTGGCCGCCGCCATGTCACAAGTGCTTGGTGCGCTGTCGCTGCTTGGGCTCGGCATCTTCGGGCCAGGTATCGCTTCGGGTCTTGTCTCTGGCGCGCCGCAGCTTGGCGCTGGCGCCGCACTCGGAACCACTGCGGCTGCCGCCGGCGCATCACTCGTTGCCGGAGGCGCGACATTTGCCGGCGCGCGCATGGCAACCGGCGGCAGTCTCGCCGCAGTCCGTGCTGGCACCTCGATGGGATCGATTGCTTCCACGGCTTGGCAGCTGGGGCGCGCAACCTCGCTCGACTCTGGCCGGTCCGGTGTAGCTGCTGGACTGCAGGGTGTGACCAGTGCCGCCGGTGGCGCCGCGATGCGAGCTGCACGATCTGCCGCGGGAACGTTCGGGCGCAGCGCCGACGCCGGCCGCGAAGCCGCCTGGACCGCGACTGGCGGTACGCCGACCGCGTCAATGGCCGGAAGCCCAGCCGGTACAGCCACTGATGCCGCTCCCAATTGGGCAAGGCAATTGCGTTCCGAACAGACCGCCCGTGCCCATCGACACGCCGCAGTGCAGGCGGTCCGTGATGGCGACAGGCCGGGTGGCAGCGCCAATCCCTCTCTCAATGACAAGGACGACTAGATGCTCTTCAAGCGACCCGTTCAACGTTACGGCAAGACACCCGAACCGGTCACGCCGTATCAGAAAGCCGCCCAGCTCTGGGACGAGCGTATCGGCTCATCTCGGGTGCAGGCCCGCAATTGGCGGCTCATGGCCCTGGGCTGTCTGGTCTTGGCGACTGGACTTTCCTGCGGACTTGTATGGCAGTCGATGCAAAGCCGCGTCGTGCCTTACGTCGTCGAGGTCGACCGCTTCGGCGAGGCGCGCGCCGTTGCGCCAGCAGTCCGGGATTACGAACCCTCCGATGCCCAGATCGCCTGGCATCTCGGCCGCTTCATCCAGAATGTCCGTTCGGTCTCCACCGATCCGGTGCTGGTGCGGCAGAACTGGCTGGCAGCCTATGACTTTGCTACCGACCGCGCAGCACTCTTCCTCAACGAGTACGCCAAGGCGAACGATCCCTTCGGTCAGATCGGAACGCGCAGCGTGTCGGTGCAGGTGACCAGCGTGGTTCGGGCATCCAATAGCTCGTTCCAGGTCAAATGGACCGAGCAGGTTTTTGAACGCGGCAGCTTGGCCAGCACGACGCGCTGGACCGCGATCCTTACCATCGTGATCCGCCCACCAAGCAACACGGACCAGCTGCGCAACAATCCGCTCGGCGTCTTCATCAACGCCGTCGACTGGTCGCGTGAGCTCGACAGCGCCGCGCCGACATCCGTTTCCCCGAAGGAGCCAGCCAATGACAAATAGAGCCCCATCGTTCCGTGCCGCACTGATCCTGTCGGTCTCAGCAGCTGTCCTACCAGCCTGTGCATCGAAACCGGTGCTGCCGCCTGAGATTTCCTATGACGCTGCTGATTTCAGACCGGCGGCAATCGAGAAGGCGCCGGGGAAGCCGGTCAAGATAGTCGAGGTGCCAAAGCCGCTGCCGCTTCCTGGCCAGCTGCAACCCGAGCCGGGCAAGGTCGCCGAGGACAAGCGCTCCCCTGAAGAACGTGTCGCCGACGCCAACAAGGCGGCGACGCAGCAGCCCACCAGGTATGGCTATGTCAACGCGGTGCAGGTCTATCCCTTCGCCGATGGCGCGCTTTATCAGCTTTATGCGGCGCCGGAGCGCGTCAGCGATATCGCCCTGCAGTCAGGGGAGAAACTGACATCCGTGTCGGCCGGCGACACGGTGCGCTGGGTCATCGGCGATACCGTCAGCGGCACCGGTAACAACCAGCGCACCCATGTGCTGGTAAAACCCTTCGCGCCGGGGCTCAGCACCAATCTGGTCATCACAACGGACCGGCGGACCTACCATCTGCAACTTCAAAGCACCGAGAAGACCGCAATGGCGGCAATCTCCTGGACCTACAGCGAGGACCAGATCATCGCGCTGCGCCGAAGCAACGCTCAAGCCGAGGCTGGCACGCCGGTTGCGTCGAATGTGTCACTGGAGAACGTTCGCTTCCGCTATTCGATTACTGGCGACACGCCGGCTTGGAGACCGAAGCGCGCTTTCGACGATGGCAGCAAGGTTTATATCGAATTCCCGCGCCGGATTGATCAGGGCGAGGCACCGCCGCTCTTCGTCGTCGGTCCTGACGGGGATAGCCAACTCGTCAATTACCGCATGCGCGGCAACTATTACATCGTCGATCGCCTCTTCGCCGCTGCTGAACTGCGCCTCGGCACCAAACAGCAGCAGGTCGTGCGAATCACGAGGACTGATGGCCGGCAACCGCCGCGGCGGATAGCCTTCTTTCCGCGTCTTGGTAGGTGAGGGGGAGGCTCATGACTGATACTTCCCGCTCAAATGCTCCGCCGAAACTCGACCCCGAGCAACTGCAATTGCGGGCCTCGCCTCGGCGCGCAGTCCGGTTCAAACGCGGCGTGATCATTGCTATCACCGCGGTTGGATCCAGCGCCATATTCGGCGTTACCATGATGGCGCTCCAAGGACCGGCTTGGCGCATCAAAGACCAGGCGGAAGAACTCTACAATACCGAGCGTAAGCCAACTGCCGAAGGACTTGAAACGCTTCCCAAGGATTATTCCGGAATCAAGCCCAAGCCGCCGGCGCTTGGACCACCTCTGCCTGGCGACCTCGGCCGCCCTATCCTCGAACGCCAGCGCCAACTTGGCATCGCGCCGGGGCAGGAGGTTTCCGCCGAGGAGCAGCGGCTTGCTCAGCAGGCAATTGAGGCGCGTGAGTCGCAAGTCTTGTTCCGGATCGAGAACCGGCCCAGTGGGACGAATGTCGCCGACAACGCGCGGGGAGCCCGGCCACCATTTGAAGCACCGCTTGGGCAACCCGATGCGGTAGGTACGCGAGGTTCCGTTGCACCAGCCGAGGGTGACCAGAACAATCAGCAGCGTAAGCTCGATTTTATCAGCCAGCAGAGCACAAATGGGATCTACAATCCGCATGCGCTGCAGACGCCGGCTTCGCCCCATCAGCTGATGGCCGGCAGCGTGATTGCAGCAAGCCTGATCACCGGCATTAATTCTGATTTGCCCGGTCTGGTCGTCGCGCAGGTCACCGAGAGCGTGCACGACTCG
Organism: Mesorhizobium cantuariense; assembly: GCF_042647205.1. NCBI lineage: Bacteria > Pseudomonadati > Pseudomonadota > Alphaproteobacteria > Hyphomicrobiales > Phyllobacteriaceae > Mesorhizobium > Mesorhizobium cantuariense. Next base: position 931,714 of record NZ_JBHRVD010000001.1, read on the forward strand.
GTCACCGGCAGCACCTTGCTGATCCCGCAAGGCTCACGGTTGATCGGTACCTATGACAGCGTCGTCGCCTTTGGCCAAAAACGTGCGCTGCTGGTCTGGCAGCGAATTGTGATGCCCGACGGCTCGTCGATCGAAATCGACAATCTGCCCGCCACAGACACCGCCGGTTATGCGGGGCTTGAGGACAAGGTGGATTTCCACACATGGCAGCTGATCAAGGGCGTTGCGCTAGCCACTCTACTGGGCGTCGGCACCGAGCTGAGTTTTGGGGAAAACGAAAGCGATCTTGTCAAGGCAATCCGGGAATCCACTCAGCAGAACGTCAGTCAGGCCGGCCAGCGCATCACCGAAAAGAACCTGAACATCCAACCCACCATCATCGTCCGTCCCGGTTGGCCGCTGCGCGTCATCGTACATAAGGATCTCGTGCTGCGGCCGTATTCGGGTTGAACAGGAGTAGTCATGGCCAACCTGAAACTCGGGAAGCTTCCGGACCGGACCCCTTCCAAGATCATCATCACTGTAAGCGCCGGCCTGGGCCAAGCACTGAACGACTATGCGACGCTTTACCGCCAGACCTATGGCGAGTCTGAAGCGGTGGCCGAGCTCATCCCGTTCATGCTGGCGGAGTTCCTGGAAAGCGACCGCGCGTTTGCCAAGGCCAAAAAGGACGGCATGCCAACCTCAGACACGTCGGAGAAATCACGGCGCCAATCAACGCCTAGGTCCGATTGAGGAATATCGACTATACGCCACGCGCTTCCTGTGTGGTCACGACGTGAACGGTAACTTTGCGCTTGAAGACGGCCATTGTGCTTTACCATGCCACTCGCTGAAAGCGGCCAAAGCAGCGCACTGCCCTATGGTGGCAACGAACGGTTGCAGTCCATGTCGTTTTGTTATCGCTCAACGGTGCCGGAGGCCACCAATGCGGACAGCCCCTTTCCACGCTTGATTAATGCAACAATATATGCAATATTTGTCTTATGCGAGGAAGACCAAGGCGTATACGCGATCCAGCCCTTGTGGCAAAGCTGGCCATGGTGTTGGCTGGAGCAGGTTGGAGCATGTCCGAATGCGCTCGCGACATCGGAATCTCAAAGGCGACCTTAAGCAGGTCGATGTCAAACAAGGCATTCTCGGCGCCGGTTAAATTGCAAGTCGAGAACTTCTTGGCGCGGGATATTGTAGCCGGCGACGCTCGGAGACTGGGGGTTGGAGGGGTGCGACAAAATGGAAACTCAGTGGACGAATCGTTGCATATATTGCAAAAATTTATGCTAACGATTCCGGACGTCGAGGCCGCTATAAGTACCCTTTTGGCTGAGAGAAGGGCTGATCCATGACCAATGCGCGCCAGATCATTGCAATGATCCGCAGTCACGCCGCGCGCGACGACAGCCTCTTTCTGTCAATCGCTGAACACATCGCACTGGATGCGCAGAAGGCGGGCAAATCCAAAGTTGCCCAAGAGATCAGCACCATCGTCGACCGTATCCGTGCCGACCGCCAAAAACCATCATCTCCAATGCCGATCGTGGCCCCGAGGGGAGAACTTGCCGGCCTAGTGCGCGCGTCCTATCCGCAGGTGCGCCTCGCAGACATGGTTCTCGCATCGGATCTGCAGCGGCGAATGCGTCGACTCGTCAGGGAGCATCAGGAAGCGGAATCTCTGCGTGAGAAGGGGCTGGAACCGCGGCGCAAGTTTCTGCTCTCCGGGCCTCCAGGAACAGGCAAGTCCATGACCGCTGCAGCCATCGCCGGCGAGCTGGGCCTTCCGTTGTTCACGATCTTGCTCGATGGGGTGATCACCAAATACATGGGCGAGACAGCCGGAAAGCTCAGGCTGATATTCGACGCGATGAAGAACATGCGGGGCGTGTACCTTTTTGATGAGGTCGATGCTCTGGCCGCCAGCCGCGGCGCGGACAATGATATCGGCGAAGCGCGGCGGATGCTGACGTCTTTCCTGCAGTTCCTGGAGGAGGATGACTCCAGAAGCGTGATCATTGCAGCCACAAATCATCGCACGCTTCTCGATCCAGCGATATTTCGAAGGTTTCATGCCGCCTTCGTTTACGCGAAGCCTTCGGCCGAAGAGGCTCGCCGGGTGCTCGCCAATCAGCTGCCGATGTTCAAGCTCCAAACCATCGATTGGGAAAAAATCGAAGCGGCCTGTGGAGGTCTCAGTCAGGCTGATCTCGTGGCGGCGGCTGAGGATGCTGCCCGGGACGCAGTGCTAGACCATAATTCTGTGCTTACGACTGATGTCTTGTTCCGGTCACTGCAGGACAGAGCTACAATACACACCGCTGAGTGACCGATTCGGTCATTCCTTGGGGGATGTGTTTCAGCTCATATGGCAGACAGCAATTTATACAGGCATGTCCATTTACGCGGCTTAGGAGTCCGCTCGAAGAATTTCACAGCGCCTGGCGGGGGTGGGGCCAAACGTCGGGAAAGGGTTGCAGACCGGCGTCTGCATGCTGAAAACTTGCTGAGCCAAGTCTCCGATATGCGCTCTCTACTTGATGATTTCAATGAAGCGCAGAAGGCGAACAGAGTTCCAAGCAAGTTTCGCGGAATCCCGATCGCGATCGAGGGCCGCCCGGCGGAGCGGCTTGAAGTGTCCAAAAAGCAGAGGTCGACGACCCGAGGGCTCAAGCTCCTGAACGTGCGCCGGGCTCCGGGCAGCAATGAGGCCGACGAGGAGCGGAACTCCATCCAGTGCGACCGCGCCGTTTTCTTTGCGACCCGCTCTATGTTGAAGTCTCTGGAAGAGGCTCTTCACAAGTACGGGGAGTGGGAAGGCGGTGATGCCGGCATTCAGGACTATGATGACGACGATGACGGCAGCAGGAGTCGGCCTCGCAACTTCTGGCTTTTCGAATCCAGCGACACGATCCGTGAGGCGACGCTCCAGGACCTCTGGACTGATCCGCTTAACAGGTTTCCCCGTAGGCGCACGAAGCACGATTGGGAAGTTTGGCTGCGGCCCGACCTTGAACAATATTTTCTCAGGGCCCTCAACGACAGTTCGATAGAGACCGTTGGAAATGCCACAGTCTTCGTCGAATCCATCGTCAGGACCGTTCATGCAGCGGCGGAAGAACTGAATCAGGTCTTGCGCGCATCCGGCGCTATCGTGTCGCTGCGCAGCGCCTCGTCATTTGCATCGGATTTCTCCGAGATGCCGAAAGTGAGGCGCGCTTTGGCGTTGGACGCAGTCGCCCAGCGCATCGTCGCGCCCCCGGCAGATGCACCACGTGTCACCGTTCTCGACACTGGCGTGAAACGCACCCATCCATTGTTGCGGCCCATGCTTCCAGGCAATCGCTGCTTCAGCGCCGACCCTACCTGGGACAACGCGGACCACAACGGTCACGGAACCCGAATGGCTGGGTTGGCGCAATATGGTGATATGGATGTGCTCGTGAGCGGTACGATGCCGATTATTGCGAGCACGGCGCTTGAATCGGTTGTCGTTAACGGACCAGACAGTGGGGTCAGGGTGCCTGCGCGCGATGCCGTCCGCCGGGCTGTCGATGTTGTCGAGGCAGATGCAGCAACGCGCGTTTTCTGTCTGGCCCAGACAGCGGCAGGAGAGTCCGAGAAAGGGGTGCCCACATCAACCTCGTCCGTGGTCGACGACCTCGCTTTTGGAGATGGAAACCGCACCCGGCTGTTTGTAGTCGCGGTGGGGAATGCGCCCCACCACGATGATGAGCCATATCAGAAGGCCGACTACGACAGACGCAACATCGCGTTCCCCGTTCAGTCCCCAGCTCAGTCATTGAATGCGCTGGCTGTCGGCGCTGTTTCGCTGAAGCGTCATGGCAGGGGGAGGCTGCTGGCGCCCGTTGGAGACCTTGCCCCGACGTCGAGGACCTCTGAGGGCTGGCCTTCCTTCAATGAGGCAGTCCGCTTCTGCAAGCCGGACATCGTGATGGAAGGCGGCAATTTTCTCATCGAGGACGGCGATGTCTTTTGCCGGCCATCCCACAATCACATGGTCCTCACCACAGGTATCAACACGCCGGCCGAGCCGTTTGCCTATTCCGGTGAGACGAGCACTGCGACCGCGCTCGCATCCCACCTCGCGGCCAAACTGCTCGCCCGCTATCCTGCAATGCGGATGGAGACAGTCCGCGCGCTGATGGCCAACGCTGCTGACTGGACGCCTGCCATGTTGGCCCACTATCGAAACGCGAGAAGGGAATTGGGCCGTTCCTCGGGAGCTTGCGCCCAGATCATTAGCCGCTTTGGCTGGGGCGTTCCGAACGAAGAGCGTCTTTTCGCGAGCGCAGGGAACGCTCTGACGCTAGTCGTGGAAGATAAGCTGCAGCCGTACGAGATGGCGGACGGGCATATCAGGCTGAAGGAAATGAAGTACTTCAAGCTGCCATGGCCCACGGAGATCTTGCGCAGTCTGAGAAACACTCAGGTCGAGATGCGGTGCACGCTTTCATATTTCGTCGAACCTGAGCCCCATGCAGCGTCGCGAGACCGGCTGGACAGATACCCATCCCATCGGCTGAAGTTCGAAGTTAAGCGTTTCGGTGAAAGTGACGCAAGCGCCAAGCGGCGAGTAAACTGGGCAGAGCCGCCTGACAATTTGCAGAATGCTACCGATGACGGCTGGCTGCTCGGCGATCGGCAGCGTGGATCGCTGATCCAGGACATCTGGCATGGCGAAGCGTATAAGCTTGCGGCTCGCGATGCCATTTCGGTATCGCCGGTGCACGGCTGGTGGGGCGAGATCACCAGCGCAGAGCGCTACGACAGGGAAGTGAACTTCTCGCTGGTGGTTTCTATACGAACGCCTGAAGAGAGTGGCGATCTGATGGCGGAGGTCAGAAACAAGATACCTGCCACTTTGCTGGTAGAGCCAATCAGGGCGGTCACTTGACAGCCTGGGCCACCCTGGCCATGACATCGCCGTAGCAAATATAGGCAAACGGTGTCGCAGATGCCCTGCGACCGGCCACGCGCGCGATTAGCATCGCGTTGCCCACGGTGTCGCCATCCATGAGGTTGGTGACGTAATCTCGGACGACCATCGATGCAGTCTCGTCCTTAACCTTCCAAATCGGAGCGAGCAGGCCGCCAAAGCGCCGCTCCGTCAGCTTGCTTGCCCAGTTGTCGACCAGTCCGAGCTTGACATCGCTTGAGCCCACGTCGCATGCGTTCAAGATGACAAACGTGGTATCACGTTTGCCCAAGGTGACCCCGCTATGGATGTCGTTTGTGGATACGTCGCCATCGGAGAGGCGGATGCGGGCTGGCTGGCCGTCCATTGCTGGATACCCGTGGCCTGCAAAATGGAGCAGCGTTACGTGATCCTCGGGCAACTTGGTTGTCCAAAATGATTTGAATTCGCCGCACGTGTTGCCGAATTTCTTGGCACCGTAGCTGCTGACTAGAAAAGCCTCCTCCTCTCGCGCTGCAGGAAGCGTTGCGCCGCTGCGGTACTCCGGCACGCAGGTGGCGATGATGCCGTGTCCAAAGGTATTCGGCATCCCGCGCTCGAAGTCTATGCACCACCTGCTGATCGGATGGCTCATGAAAAGATGATCGTGCTCGTCAGGATTGTCTCCCTCGTCCGGTCGCATCATCTCCCAGGGCACATATGGTTCATCGGTCACGATCTGGATCGGGAAGTTTGGTCCTATCTCTTCCCGCAAATCCCAATACACATCTTTGAACACGCTTGGCACGCTCTGCCAGATACGCTCTCCAATGCCGCGAAGCGCGCTCTCATGGCACTTTGGCGGCAGTGTGGGACATTCGACAAGCAGGGACTGCGCGAATTTCTGGCCGCCGTCCAGACCCAAGTCCACGATGCCGCTCGCCCCTTTCCCTCCAGCCTTTCGCGCCTTCGGTGCCGTACAATAGAAAATATATCTGTTAGGCTGGCTCGCACTTAGGATCGCCAGCAAGAGCTCGGGAGAGTCGGCTTTCCTGTCCACGTCAATCACGCCGTCAGGCGCTCTGTGCGGCACCCCCGAGGTAGACGCCCCGGGAGCAGAGACATTCACCAGCTCGAAGTCCCGCCTCGCTCTTCCGCTGTAGCGGCCGTTGTAGTGAAACACCGCATCGATCAGGACGGACTGGGAAGCGGTATCAGAGGAAACCCGGGCTTCAAAGCTCGCTGCAACCGAGTCTGCGTTGCGAATGATCTTGATGGTGCCGACATTCGCGCCAGCTTCAAACGTCAACTCTTGCGATACTATTTCGACTGCTAGATCCAGGTCGGACCAATCTGAGTCCAGGTCGCGGATGACGACGCTGTCGCCTATCGTCCATTGATGTTTCGAGCGCAGCAGGTTGACGCTGAATCGAAATACTTCACCGGGCTTGGGGACATCGAATGCGGTGATGGCTGGAAAGCGCTCGACCGAGTTGCTTAAATCCGTTGCCGGCGCGTCTGACGGCGGCCGTTGCGTGGCCTCGTGGCGATGTGTCGTCGCCGACTTGAAACGCGCGGTGACTTCGATAACGGTCCGCACTTCGCCGGCAAACTCGTAGCTTCCGAGAATGTTGAGAATCGACTCGCGTACATTCTCGCTTTCGACCTGCCCCCGCGCTGCAAGCCTCCCGTCTCTGAACCGGACTGAAAGTTGGTAGATGTCCCCCGCATAGCTGTAGATGCTTTCGGCTACCTTGCGCCAATTATCCCCAGGCTGAGGCTGTCCTCGCAGGAAACGCCGTTCCGTGACGATGCCTTGGTCGAACCTCCAAAGCCAAATGGTTCCTCTGTCTCCCATGGGCATTCAATCCACGACCATCAGGACGTCCCGCACTGGCCGCAGCCCTTGGCCGGTGACTTCGATCTGAAACGCTCCTGCGCCCAAGCGGACTTCGGCTCGATACTCCTCGTTTTCGCCTGTAGGGGTAAGGCGTGTCGTTACGATGTCCCCTGGGCGATCCATGTTTTTGATCGAGGCTTCGAGGTACTGAACATAGCGGAACGGGGTTGCTGCTATGACGATGGGGTCGGAGGCGAGCTGAACTTCGCCGACGGACAAATCAATGGGGTGCTCATCGGAGGCCCGGAACTTGGCATCGTTGATTGCTTGGGCCGTCAGTACGCCGTGCAAGTGATTGATGCACGCACTATCGCTTTGCAGAAGCGAATGCTGATTGGGAATATAGGTACAATATTTCTCGTCGAGATCGATCGGAGAAGCGGAAACTCGAGGGACCGTTCCGTCACCCATGTGTGTTCCGCTCGGGTGCGATTTCAAGATCTCCAGCTTGCCGCCTTTAAGCTTGGCAGACTCATTCGTCGATTGATCCGTCCCCACAATAGGCCGCACAATCGAGCCGATGGCTAAATAAGCTTCAATTCTAGCATTCGCTTTGACGGCTTCTGTGACCTGCTGATGGAATTCGGCCGCTTCGATTGCTCGTCCGCGGTCAATATTGGGCAAGTCGACATCCCTTATGCGAACAGGGTCAGTTAGGCCTGGAAGCGAAACAAATGGATAAATCGGCAGCAGTTGATATACGGAATCGAATGAGCGCAGTGCCTCCGTGCCGTCAAACGCAAGAGGCCCGGGCCCCATCGTGAAGCCGTTACAGAGAAAGGACACGGCATTTCCCGACCCGCGGAAGGGAGTACCTATGCTCACGAGGCACCGCGTCACTTTCCAGCCTTCCAGACACTCGATGAAGTAGCGAGCGACGAGGCCGCCCATCGAGTGGGCGATAAATACGATCCGAGCGTCCGCATTTCCGCTAGCGGTACGCCACTTTGACAGCCACCCGTGCGCCCGCTCGGCTAACTTGCGCGCGGACACACGATTGCTCCGTCGCCAGTCATACGGAAACTGGAAGAAATTCCTGCCATGCACCAGACCTTTCCGATCGAGGAGCCCGCCAGTGAGATCGGAATAGCCGCCCCATTTGCATAGATAAGGGATGAGCACCAAATCATCGATGAGAGCCCGGGCCGTCACTCCATCACCGAGGTCGTCGAGGGTCTCATCCTCTGGTGCATGAAGTTCAAGCTGCTGAAGTGCGTTGTCGAACTTCAAACGCCATCCCGCCGCGCCCGAGTAATTCCAGATATCTCTTCCGTCCTTCGATAGAACAGAACCGACGAGCCCCGGCAGCAAGATTACGATGTCGGGGTTCATCTGGAAATGCTCCATGATTCGGGACTTCGAGATTATTCATTGACGCTGAAAGTCGCTATCGATATGGCGATATGTCAAGAAAACAGCGCATTGTCATGCCAGCATACTGACAGAAATCGCACGAGGGGATAACGTCCCCTTTTTGGATCCCAGACTGGAGCCGTCCATACACGGCCCCAAACAGACTTTCATGTTCACGGATGTGCGTTTGCTCTGAGACTTTTTTGACTCAGCCCGCCGCGGGTATCAGCGCTCTCAATTTCGTCCAGATAATCTGCCCACCACTGCAACATCCTTACGCGCTCTTCCCAGTGCTCCGCGCGGGCATAAGCGCGGCGAACGTTGTTGTTTTCGATATGGGCCAGTTGGCGCTCTATGGCGTCGGGATGCCACTTGCCGCATTCGTTTAGTAGGGTTGATGCCGTTGCCCGAAAGCCGTGCGCCGTCGCCTCTCGTTTGCTGTAGCCAAGACGACGCAGGGCCGCATTGAGGGTATTGTCGGAAATCGGCCTGGAAGCCGATCGCACGCTTGGAAATAGCAGCGTCCCATTGCCGGAGATTTTTGTAAGATCGGTCAGAATAGTCACCGCCTGCCTGGAAAGAGGAACCCGGTGTGGTCGTCGCATTTTCATGCGCGCTTCCGGAATGATCCAAACCGAATTTTCAAAGTCGAACTCCACCCATTCTGAGGCGCGAAGCTCACCGGGACGAGGAAACAGCAGCGCCATCAGCTTCAGGGCGGCTCGCGTTGTAGGCTGTCCGTCGAATGTCTCGATTGCACGCAGCAAGCCGCCCAATGCCTTCGGATCGGTAACGGCGGCACGCGGTGTGACCGTTGGACTGATGAGTGCGCCCCTCAGGGCGAACGTTGGATCTGCCTCAGCGCGTGCAGTCGCGATTGCGTATCGAAACACACTGCCAATAGTGGAACGAAGTCGCCTGGCCGACTCGTACCGACCCCGAACCTCCACGCGACGAAGGGCAGTGAGAATTGTGGACGCATCGATCTCTCGAATGCTCTTGTCGCCGATTGTCGGATAGGCAAAGTCGAGCAGCCATTTGACCTTGCTGATCGTCCGGTCGGCACGTCCCTCCTTCTTCAGCTTGTCAACATATTCGTCCGCGATTGACCGAAAGGTGTCTTTTGGCGAACTGGCTTTGCGGAACCTGCGCTCCTGCGCTGGGTCGGCACCAGCCTTAAGAAGGCGCTTTGCCTCATCGCGCGCTTGGCGGGCATCTGCGAGAGAAATGACAGGATAGCTGCCCAAGGATAAAAGCTTCTGCTTGCCGTCGAACCGATACGCCAGGCGCCATAGCCGCGTGCCCGATGGCTGCACCCACAGCTGCAACCCACCGCCGTCGGAGAGTTTCTGGAGGTTGGACGCGGGCCGGGTGTTGCGGCATTTCACGTCGGATAGAGCCATTTGTGGGACCTCCTGTCTGGCGCTTCGATACCAACAGACTCTCAGATACCAACAAAAATACCAACAGCTCGCCTCGTTGGACCAAGTTTGCCGAGCTACGACGAAATTCGCCCAAGCACGTCTTTCGTGCTGAAAATAGCAGTGAATTCAGGCGCTTATAGGGAGCAAAGCGTAGAGGCTTCGGCGAAAGAGTGCGCGGGGGGAGAGAGGATGGTGCCCAGAGGCGGATTCGAACCACCGACACGCGGATTTTCAGTCCGCTGCTCTACCAACTGAGCTATCTGGGCCTGTTCCGGCAAACGAAAACTCGCACACCGGATTTCATCAAGGCGCCGTGGGCGCCCCTTGAAAGCGCGTGGGTTATAGCACGGGAATTCGGCCTGTCCAGCGCCTAGGTGGCGATTTCAGACAGGAAAAGCGATGCCGTGCAATGCCCCGGTTTCCATGCTGCTGCCATGGCCGGAATGACGCATAGCATGGCACGATCCGGCCTTCGTCACCCTCGTCCGCGTCACTGTTCCAGCCCGAACTGCAATGACACGTCTTTTAGCCGGCGATCGAGGCGCAGCAATGCTTTCGCGACATCGGGCGCGCCGCAAGTCGGCATCGCCTATCTGACGCCGGTCACGCCCCTGCGAAAATCGGAGGGTGACATGCCGGCCAGCTTGCGGAACGACTTGTTGAAGGCGCTGAGCGAGCCGAAGCCCGAATCCATGGCGACGCGCAGCACATTGGCGTCCTGATGCATCAAAAGCGCCTGCGCGTAGCTCAGCCGCAAAAGGTTCACATACTCGTTGAGCGTCATGCCGGTGGATTTCTTGAACAGGCTCATCGCGTACTTGGGATGGATGTCAGCGGCCGCCGCTATATTCACGCAATCGATGTCGTAGAGGAAATTCTCGGCGATGAAATCGCACATGCGCCCGACATTGCGCGACGACTGCTGGTCGAACGGGCTGCCCGTTTCCTGGCCGGGCGCGGTTTCGGGCACGAGCCGGTAGGGCTCGAACCGCACCCGCTCCAGTCTGAGCAGCAACTCGTTGACGGCATGCTCGGTCATGGCCGGATCTTTCGAGCGGAAGTAGCGGTTCCAGCGCTCGAAATTGTGGTGGTCCGCCGGGTCGGTGGCGCCGGTCACCAGCGTGGCGCCCGTCATCAGCCGATGGCGGACATCCGTCGGCAAATGCAAGCGGAAGAAATGCACCAGCGGCAGATGCGCGCCGGCATAGATGGCGTCGTCGCTGAGATCGTCCATCTGGTGCGGCAGGCCGCCCCAGAACAGGCACATCTCGCCCGCCGACAGTGCGATCTCATGTTCGTTCATGCGGTAGTGCACGCTGCCGCGCACGATGAAATTCACCTCGACCTGGGCATGCCAATGCGGCTTGAGCATCACCAGCGGATGGTTGTGAAACATCTGCAAGGCCAGCGGCAGGCCTTCCACGCTGCTGGCGCCAGGCTGGTAAAACGGCCTTTCCGGCATCTTACTTTCCGCCAATTTCATATTCCCTTTGACGGCGACAGGCCCTGCCCACTGCATAGTCTAGCTACGCTCACAGTGAGAGAGCAAATGAAATGGGAGGATTTCTATGCGCATCACAATGACCTGCGCCGCGCTCGCGCTTGCCCTGGGCTCAGCCCCGGCCTTTGCGCAATCCGGCGAAATCACCATCTGGAGCTGGAATGTCGCGGCTTCATCGCTGAAGGCGACCATTGCCGGCTTCAACAAGCAATTTCCCGACGTCAAGGTCACGGTCCAGGATCTTGGCAACCAGCCGACCTACGACAAGTCGATCGCCGGCTGCGCCGCCGGCGGCGTCGGCCTGCCGGACATCGTCTCGATCGAGAACGGCGAGGCTGAAAACTACTGGAACCAGTTCCCCGACTGCTTCGTCGACCTGCATACGCTCGGCTACACAGCCGAGGACCAGGCGAAATTCCCCGACTTCAAACGCACCGAGCTCGAAGTCGGCGACAAGGCCTATGCGATGCCGTGGGATTCGGGTCCGGTCGCCGCCTTCTATCGCCGCGACTTCTACGAAAAGGCCGGCGTCGATCCGGCGTCGATCAAGACCTGGGACGATTTCATCGCCGCCGGCAAGAAGATCCAGGCCGCCAATCCGGGCGTCACCATGACCAACGCCGATTTCAACGGCGACTCGGAATTCTTCCGCATGATCGCTAACGAGCAGGGCTGCGCCTATTTCGCCGCCGACGGCCAATCGATCACGGTCAACCAGCCCAAATGCGTCGACGCCATGACCAAGGTCAAGGAGATGAAGGACGCCGGTATCATCTCATCGGCCGACTGGGGCACCAAGATCACCAACAACACTGCCGGCACCGTCGCCACCCAGATCTATGGCGGTTGGTATGAAGGCACCATCCGCACGGAATCGGCCGGTGAAAACGGCAAATGGGGCGTCTATCTGATGCCGAGCCTCACCGCCGACGGGCCGCGCGCCGCCAATCTCGGCGGATCCTCGCTGGCCATCACCTCGGCGTCCAAGAACAAGGAGGCTGCCTACGCCTATCTGAAGTACACGCTCGGAACCAATGAAGGCCAGATCACGATGCTGAAGGAGTTCGGCCTGGTGCCCTCGCTGGTGTCGGCGCTCAATGAGCCCTATGTTTCCGAAGGCCTGCCTTATTGGGGCGGCCAGGCGGTGTGGAAGGACATCCTCGGCACCTTGCCCAAGGTTGTTCCGAGCCGCGGCACGCCGTTCCAGAGCGACGCCGAAATCATCGTTCGCGCCGTGCAGACCAAATATCTGGCCGGCGGCTACCCCGACGCCAAGGCGGCACTCGACGACGCCGCAAGCCAGATCGCCGCGGCGACCGGATTGCCCGTCAAATCGTGACCTCCCAAGCCGGGTCCGGGATGGCATTCGCGCCGCCCGGACCCGATCGCACTCCAAATGGGGTGTGTGATGGTTCTGACAAACCGGCTCTGCTGCTGCGGGGCCATGACCAAGCGCCGACGGATGAAGGAGGATGAGGATGCGCAACCGCAACGCCACGGCCTATCGCTTCCTCGCGCCCTATCTGCTGATCTTCGCAATCTTCTGGGTGTGGCCGATCATCAGCTCCTTCATGATCTCCTTCCAGGCGACGCGCACCGTGCCGTGGCGGTTCGCGCCAGGCTTCAACTGGGGCCGATTGATCGGCGACCCTGCCTTCTTCAACGCGCTGAAGAACACGCTGCTCATCCTTGTCATCCAGGTGCCGGTGATGATCTCGCTGGCGCTCGTCATGGCCGTGCTTTTGAACTCGCCGCTCTTGAAGGCGCGCGGCCTCTACCGCTTTGCCTTCTTCGCCCCGGTCGTGGTCGGCGAGGTCGCCTATTCGGCGGTGTTCCGGCTGATGTTCAACCTCGATTTCGGCATCATCAACAAGCTTCTGAACAGCGTCGGCCTGCCCAAGATCGACTGGTTTTCCAACGTCACGCCGGCGATGGCGCTGATCATGATCGCGGTGACCTGGCGCTGGGCCGGTTACAACGCCATCATCCTGCTCGCCGGCATGCAGTCCATTCCCGAAGATGTCTACGAGGCGGCGACGCTCGACCGCGTCAGCAAGCTCAAGCAGTTCTTCTACATCACCCTGCCGCTCCTGAAGCCGGTCATCGTGTTCTGCCTCGTGCTGTCGATCATCGGCACCATGCAGCTGTTCACCGAGCCCTTCCTGATCACCGAGCGCGGCGGACCGGGCGGCGGCACGGAGACGCTTGGCCTGCTGCTTTACCGCCAGGGTTTTCGGTCGCTCAACTTCGGCTACGCCTCGGCCGTCGCCTACACCATGGCCGGGCTGGCGATCTCCATCACGCTGGTGCAACTGTGGCTGACGAGGGAACCGAAATGAGTTCGCGCTCCTCCGCCAGGCTGGGACGCAGCCTCTTGCTGCATTTGGTCCTGACGCCGCTGGCGCTGATCTGGCTGTTTCCGCTGTGGATGATGGTGGTGTTCTCGACCATGCCCGACAACGGCATCTTCAGTCCCGGCATCGAGCTTTTGCCGCACGGCAATTTCATCGACAATTTCAACAACCTGCAGCGCGACACCAACTTCGTCGGCGCCATCGGCATTTCGGTCTCGGTGGCGGTGACCTACACCGTCCTGTCGGTGCTGCTGACGTCGATGGCCGGCTGGGCGCTGGCCCGCTACCAGTTCTTCGGCAAGGGCGCGATTGTCGCCATCATCCTCGGCACCATCACGCTTCCCTATGCGGTCGTGCTGATCCCGCAATTCATCATGGTGGCGCGCGATTTCAAGCTTGCCAACACCTGGGTGGCGTTGATCGTGCCGCCGCTGTTCAATTCGCTCGGCGTGCTGTTCATGCGGCAGAGTTTTTCGATGATGCCGGACGACCTCTTCGATGCGGCGCGCGTCGAGGGCGTCAAGGAATGGCGCATCTTCCTCTTCGTCGCACTGCCTTTGGCGCGGCCGATGCTGGCGGCGCTCGCCATCATCCTGTTCCTCGCCTCCTGGAACAATTATCTTTGGCCACTTTTGATCAACAGCCAACCCGGTTCGATGACGGCGCCGGTGGCGCTCGGCACGCTGATCGGTCTCACCAAAGTGTCGTGGGGCGGCATCATGGCGGGCGCGGTGATGCTGACGGTGCCGATGCTCGTCGTCTTCGTGCTGCTGCAGCGCCATTTCATCGCCGGCATCGCCGCCGGCGCGGTCAAGTAAGGGGCAGCATGGCAACGGTCACGCTCAACAATGTCGTCAAGCGCTTCGGCGTCTTCGAGGTCGTCCATGGTGCCAGCATCGACATCAAAGACGGCGAGTTCGTCGTCTTCGTCGGCCCTTCGGGCTGCGGAAAATCGACGCTGCTCAGGATGATCGCCGGGCTCGAGGACATCAGCGGCGGCGAGATCGCCATCGGCGGCAACCTCGTCAACGATGTAGAGCCGGCCGACCGCGGCATCGCCATGGTCTTCCAGTCCTACGCACTCTATCCGCACATGAGCGTCGAACAGAATCTGAGTTTTGGGCTGCGCATGACCGGCAACCCGAAGGCCGACACCGACCGGCGCGTCAAGCGGGCCTCCGAAATCCTGCGCATCGACGAGTTGATGAAGCGTCGCCCCAAGCAATTGTCGGGTGGCCAGCGCCAGCGGGTCGCCATAGGCCGCGCCATCGTGCGCGAACCGCAGGTGTTCCTGTTCGACGAGCCGCTCAGCAACCTCGACGCCGAACTCAGGGTGCAGATGCGGGTCGAGATATCGCGGCTGCACAAAGAACTGGGCACGACGATGATCTACGTCACCCACGACCAGACCGAGGCGATGACGCTCGCCGACAGGATTGTCGTGATGCGCGCCGGCCATATCGAGCAGATCGGCCGGCCGCTCGATCTCTACGACAATCCCGACAATCAGTTCGTCGCGGGCTTTGTCGGTTCACCGAAGATGAACTTCATCAACGGCCGCATTGTCGGCCGCGATGCGCGTGGTGTCGTGGTCGAGCTCGCGGGTCAGGAGAAGACCTGCATCACGCAACCGCTGACCGGCGCTGCACCCGAAGCGGGGAGCCCCAAGATCGGAAGCAAGGTCATTGTCGGTGTGCGGCCCGAACATTTCGGCAATGCAGGAGAAGGCGACGCCGACCTTGTGGTTGCCATCGACGTGGTCGAGCACCTGGGTGGCACAAGTTTCCTTTACGCCAGAACGGCCAACGGTGACGACGTGGTGATCCAGCGCGACGCGGCAAAGGTCCCCGACACGCCCGAAATCACCGTTTCCATCCGCAAATCCTACCTGTTCGACGAAAAAGGATTGCGGCTGCGCTGACCGCCGGCCCTTTCCAGCCTTCAAGGAGAATGACAATGACCGCAACCACGCCCATTCGCTGGGGCATCCTCGGCCCGGGCAGCATCGCCCAGTCCTTTGCCCGTGGCGTGGCCGATTCGCGCGCCGGAAAGCTGGTTGCCATCGGCGCGCGAAATCCCGCCAAGCCTGGCCTTGCCGAGAGTTTTCCCGGCGCCCGCATCCTCGACGGCTACGACGCGCTGCTCGCCGATCCCGACATCGATGCCGTCTACATTTCGATACCGCATCCCGGCCATGCGCAATGGGCGATCAAGGCGGCCGAGGCCGGAAAGCATGTACTGTGTGAAAAGCCGCTTGCACTGACCGCTTTCGAAGCCGACGCCATGATCCATGCCGCACGCAAGGCCGGCACATTCCTCGGCGAAGCCTTCATGTACCGGCTGCATCCGCAGACGCTGAAGCTGGTGGAGCTGATCAGGTCTGGTGTCATCGGCGACATCAGGATGATCAAATCGAGTTTCGGCTTCGCCATGCCGGGCTTCATGCCGCAGCACCGGCTCTATGCCAACGATCTCGCCGGCGGCGGCATTCTTGACGTCGGCGGCTATCCCGTCTCGATGGTGCGGCTGATTGCCGGCGCGGCGCTCGGACAACCTTTCGCTGAACCGGACAAGGTGGTCGGCACCGCCCATCTTGGCCAGTCCGGCGTCGACGAATGGGCCTCCGCACTGCTGCATTTCCCGGGTGGCATTGTCGCCGAAGTCTCCTGCAGCATCTCGCTTAACCAGGACAATGTCTTGCGCATCCTGGGCACCAAAGGCCGCATCGAGGTGCCGGACTTCTGGTTCGCCGGAGGCAACCGCGATGTCGGCCTGGGCCAGATCGACGTCATCGCATCCGATGGCACGCGCGAGATCATCAGTGTCAACGAGAAGCGCCATGTCTATTCCTTCGAGGTCGACGCAGCCGGTGAGGCCATCCGCGCCGGGCGTCAGGAGTTCGCCTGGCCGGGCATGACGTGGGCGGAAAGCCTCGGCACCTTGCGTGTGCTGGACAGATGGCGGGCGGCAGCCGGCCTCGAATACGGGATCGAGAAGGCCCAACAACGCATCAACACCATCTCCGGCCGGCCTTTGCGATCGGGCGGCACGGCGATCGCCAAGCGCACGATCCCGGGCCTGTCGAAGCCTGCGTCGGTGGTGGCGCTCGGCTTCGAGGATTTCCGCACGTTTTCCTCGGGTTCGATCCTGCTCGATGCCTTTTTCGAGGCCGGCGGCAATCTCTTCGATACCGGTTATGTCTACGGCGCCGGCTATACCGAGAAGCTGCTTGGCGAATGGTTGAAAAATCGCGGCGTACGCGCGCAATCGGTGGTCATCGCCAAGGGCGCGCATTCGCCGCTCTGCTATCCCGATGTAATCGGCAAGCAGCTCGACCAGTCGCTCGATCGGCTGCAGACCGATCATGTCGATGTCTATTTCATGCACCGCGACAATCCGGATGTGCCGGTCGGCGAATTCGTCGATGCGATGGATCGTGAGGTCAAGGCTGGCCGTATCCGCGGCCCGTTCGGCGGCTCGAACTGGACGATGGAACGCATGGATGAGGCCATTGCCTATGCCGAGCGCACCGGCAAGCAAAAGCCCGGCGCGCTGTCCAACAATTTCTCGCTGGCCGAAATGCTGGAGCCGATCTGGGCGGGCTGCATTACGTCCTCTACGGATGCGTGGAAGGCCTGGCTAACCGCCCGGCAGATGCCGAACTTCGCTTGGTCGAGCCAGGGGCGTGGCTTCTTCACCGATCGCGCCGGGCGCGACAAGCGCGACAACGAGGAACTGGTGCGGGTGTGGTACTCGGAGCGAAATTTCGGCCGCCGCGACCGGGCGATCGAACTTGCCGCGAGACTGGGCAAGAGCCCGATCCATATTGCGCTGGCCTATGTGCTCGCTCAGCCCTTTCCATCCATCCCGCTGATCGGGCCGCGCACGCTGGACGAGTTGGACGACAGCCTGCGCGCCCTCGACATCACGCTTTCGCGGGCCGATCTCGAATGGCTGGATGTCGGCAGTCTGCGCGCTGCCTAGTCAACGGTGATGGCGTCAGGTTTCGTCATCAGGCGCCCTGACGCCACGCCTCGCCGGGGTTCTCAAATTGGCATACATGCCGGTGGTGCGGAATTGGCTCGGCGTGATGCCGTAGCAGCGGCGGAAGACCTTCGAAAAGTAGTTGGCGTCCTCGAAACCGCACAGGATGGCGACTTCCTTCACCGGCAGGAAATCCGCCTTGGTCAGCAGCTTGGCCGCGCGTTGCAGGCGCTGCTGCAGCACGAACTCGGCCGGCGGCAGGCCTTCGCTTTCGGCGAAGCAGCGTGAGAAATGGGCCCGGCTGAGGCCACTGATCTGGACCAGGTCCGCAACCGGCAGCGGCCTGTCGAGATTGGCACCGATGTGATCGATGACCGGCTGCATGACGCTCTGTTTTTCGGCAAAGGCATGTGAGCCGAAGACATCGTCATAGAGCGCCATCGCGGCCTCGTAGGCTATCGCCGAAGCAGCCCCCGGCGACGCGGCCCCTTTGATCAGGCGCAGGCTGCAATCGGCAAGATGATCGATCGTCGCCGGCTGCAGCCGAAATACAGGACCCGAGACGCTGAGGATCGACTTGTGGATGCGCAGCGCCTCCTCGCCGTTCATCGAAATCCAGAAATATTCCCAGCGCTCATCCCCGGCCAGCCAGTAGCGGTGGTTGTGCGGCACCAGCACCAGCAATGTGTCGTTCTTCTGCAGGCGGTAGTTGCGGTTCTCGTAGCGCAGCCGGCCGGTTCCGCTGATCGTGTGCTGCAGCACGGTGAACGGCGTCTGGCCGCGCTTTCGCCCATCCCAGTCGTAGATTTCGTCCTCGCGCACTTCATAGCCCGTGCTCGTCGGCATGGCGTGCAGGCGCTGGCGGCCGCGCGGCAGCGAGATCGTGCGCATGGACTGTCCGTTTTCTATCAAATCCTGCAGCACAAAATTACCCTTGAAAGCATAATCCTTCTCTGGTCGCGCTCGCGAATAAGCGCATAATCCCCATCGAAAAGCGAGAGAGATCCGCAGTCGAGGAGCGGACAGGGAGGTTGGCGAGCCGGATTCCGGCTTGTCCTGCATACATGTCATGGCATGTGGCTACAGCTTCCCATTGTCATTCCTTGCCTGCAATTCGAATGGAATGAGGTGCGGCTGATGAGTTTCAAAATCGCTATCATCGGTGCGGGCAGCGTCGGCTTCACCAAGAAATTATTCACCGACATCTTGTGCGTGCCCGAATTCACCGACATCGAATTCGCGTTGACCGACGTCAGCGAGCACAATCTTCAGATGATCAAGGCGATCCTCGACAGGATCGTCGAGGCGAACAGATTGCCGACCAGGGTGACGGCGACTACCGACCGCCGCAAGGCGCTCGAAGGCGCTCGCTACGTCATCAGTTGCGTGCGGGTCGGCGGCCTCGAAGCCTATGCCGACGATATCCGCATTCCCCTGAAATACGGCATCGACCAATGTGTCGGCGATACGATCTGTGCCGGCGGCATTCTCTATGGCCAGCGCAACATCCCGGTGATCCTGGACTTCTGCAAGGACATACGCGAGGTCGCTGAGACGAACGTCAAATTCCTGAACTACGCCAACCCGATGGCGATGAACACCTGGGCGGCGATCGAATACGGTAAGGTCGACACCGTCGGGCTCTGCCACGGCGTCCAGCACGGCGCCGAGCAGATCGCCGAGGTGCTTGGCGCGAAGTCCACGCAGGAGCTCGACTATGTCTGTTCCGGCATCAACCATCAGACCTGGTTCATCGATCTGCGCCTGAACGGCCGTCCCATCGGCAAGGACGAACTGGTGGCCGCCTTCGAGGCGCATCCGGTCTATTCGCAACAGGAGAAGCTGCGCATCGATGTCCTGAAGCGCTTCGGCGTCTATTCGACCGAAAGCAACGGCCATCTTTCCGAATATCTGCCGTGGTACCGCAAGCGCCCCGATGAGATCACGCGCTGGATCGATATGTCCGACTGGATCCACGGTGAAACTGGCGGCTATCTCCGCCACTCGACGGAAACCCGCAACTGGTTCGAAACGGAATATCCGCAGTTCCTCGAAGCGGCGTCACAGCCGATCGATCCTTCGAGGCGCTCCAACGAGCATGCCAGCCACATATTGGAGGCGCTGGAGACCAACCGCGTCTATCGCGGCCACTTCAACGTCAGGAACAATGGGGTGATCACCAACCTGCCGCAGGACGCCATCATCGAGTCGCCCGGCTTCGTCGACCGTTTCGGCATCAACATGGCCGCCGGCATCACGCTGCCGGAAGCCTGCGCCGCCACCTGCATCGCCTCGATCAACGTTCAGCGCATGTCGGTGCATGCCGCGATATCAGGCGACATCGATCTGTTGAAGCTTGCCGTACTGCATGACCCGCTGGTCGGCGCGGTTTCGACCCCGGAGGAGGTCTGGCAGATGGTCGATGAGATGGTCGTCGCCCAGGCAGCCTGGCTGCCGCAATATGCCCATGCGGTTCCGGCCGCCACGGAGCGGCTGTCGACATCGGCGGTGAAGACCCGCGAGTGGGCGGGCGCCGCACGGCGCAGCGTTCGCTCGATCGAGGAATTGCGCGCCGAAAAAGCCGCGCTGAAACAAGCCGGCTGAAACGGGCCGGCTGAACCTCATGCGGTGATGGTGGATCCAAGGGAGGCGGATCCACTGCCATGAAGCCGTTTGAATTCGAGGAGAAGCGGAGCAGGTGCAAACGCTCCGGAACAAACAAGAGGGAGAGAGACAGTGAGGAATTTACGCAATATCGGCCTTGCTGCCGGACTGGCGCTGAGCGTCTCGGTCTCGGCACTCAATGCATACGCTTCCGAGCCGACGGTTCCGCCGGCGCCGACACCGTTCCCCGCCGAGGGCAAGATCAACTATGTCGCGCGTGACTCCATCCTGGAGTTCAAGGCGCTCCCCGAATATCACGAGCCCGACTGGGTCACCGAGAAATACGTCAAGACCGGCAAGCTGCCGCCGCTGAAAGACAGGTTGCCGAAAGAGCCGCTGGTCTTCAAGACGGGCAACATGCAGGACGGCATTGGCGTCTACGGCGATACGATGCGCCATGTCATCGGCGGGCGGCCGGAAGGCTGGAACTACGGCGCCGGCCAGACGCAAGGGTGGGGCGGCATCGATATCGGCCTCTCCGAATGCCTGACGCGCACCGCGCCACTGTTCCAGGTCGAGGCGAAGGACACCGAGCCGCTGCCGAACCTGGCCAGGAGCTGGGACTGGTCGAGCGATGGCCACAAGCTGACCATGCATCTGGTCGAAGGGGCGAAGTGGTCGGATGGCGTTGCCTTCAATGCCGACGATGTCATGTTCTATTGGGACGACGAGGTCGTCGATCCCAATGTCTCGCCGCTGAACGGCGCGACACCGGAAACCTTCGGCGTCGGCACGACGCTGAAGAAGATCGACGATTACACCGTCGAGTGGACCTTCAAGGATGCGTTTCCGAAACAATATCTCTATGCGATGGCCTATGGCACCTTCTGTCCGGGCCCCGCGCACATCCTGAAGCCGCAGCATCCGAAATATTCGAAGAACACCTACGACCAGTTCAAGAACGCCTTTCCGCCGGAATTCATGAACATGCCGGTGATGGGCGCCTGGGTACCGGTCGAATACCGGCCGGACGACATCATCGTCATGCGCCGCAACCCCTACTACTGGAAGGTCGACGAGAAGGGCAACCAGCTGCCTTACCTCAACGAACTGCAGTACAAGCTGTCGACCTGGGCCGACCGCGACGTCCAGGCCGTATCAGGCTCGGCCGACTTCTCCAAC
The DNA here is from genome assembly GCF_042647205.1 of Mesorhizobium cantuariense. NCBI lineage: Bacteria > Pseudomonadati > Pseudomonadota > Alphaproteobacteria > Hyphomicrobiales > Phyllobacteriaceae > Mesorhizobium > Mesorhizobium cantuariense. Next base: position 952,925 of record NZ_JBHRVD010000001.1, read on the forward strand.
CTGGAGCAGCCGGAAAACTTCGTCGCCTCGCTGAAGCGTGCGGCGGAGGCCAATGCGCCCGCACGCCTGGCCTTCGGCCCGCGGCTCATCGGCTACAATCTGCGCATGAATTTTTCTGCCAATGGCTGGGGCAACCCGGACGAACGCGGGCAAGCCGTGCGCGAGCTGAACCGCAACGAGGACTTCCGCAAGGCCGTCACCATGGCGCTCGACCGCAAGGCGCTCGGCGACTCGCTGGTCAAGGGTCCGTTCACCGCCATCTATGCCGGCGGCCTGTCGTCGGGCACCAGCTTCTATGACCGCGATTCGACCGTCTACTACCCCTTCGACCTCGAGGGCGCCAAGGCGGAACTCGCCAAAGCCGGCCTCAAGGATACGGACGGCGACGGTTTCGTGAACTTCCCGGCCGGCACCGCCGGCGGTAAGAATGTCGAGATCGTGATGCTGGTCAACAACGACTACACAACCGACAAGAGCCTTGCCGAAGGCGTCGTCGCCCAGATGGAAAAGCTCGGAATTCGGGTCGTGCTCAACGGGCTCAACGGCACCCAGCGCGACGCCTCGCAATATTCCGGCCGCTTCGACTGGCTGATCCGGCGCAACGACCAGGAGCTGACATCGGTGGTGCAGAACACCGAGCAACTCGCTCCCGTTGGCCCGAAGACCAGCTGGAACCACCGCGCGCCTGAAAGCGGCGAGGTAGACCTGATGCCATTCGAAAAGGACCTCGTCGACATCGTCAACAAGTTCGTCTCGTCTGAGGACAATGACCAGCGCGCCAGCTTGATGAAGCAGTTCCAGAAGATTTCGACAGAGCACGTCTACAATGTCGGCCTGACGGAATATCCTGGCGCGCTGATCGTCAACAAGCGCTTCTCGAACATTCCGCAGGGCACGCCGATCTTCATGTTCAACTGGGCTGAGGATTCGATCATCCGCGAACGGGTCTTCGTCGCCGCCGACAAGCAGGCGAAATACGAATTGTTCCCTGAGGAGCTGCCCGGCAAACCCGGAGACAAGGGTCCGATGAATTAAGGGTCCGATGAATTAGGTTTTCCTCCCTGACCAAGAGAACTCCGGCCGCGCCGCTGGCGCGGCCGGACAAAGCCAACCTCCGGACGCACAAAAGGCGCGATCGGCGAGACAAGGAAACGGACCGTCCATGTTGCGATTCCTGCTCACGCGCATAGCGTCGGCAATACCGGTCCTCGCCATTCTGAGCCTGGTCACCTTTGCCATCATCCAGGCGCCGCCGGGCGACTATGCCGATTACATCCGCTCGCAGCTTATCAATCAGGGCGGAGCGTCATTCGCCGAAGCCGACGCACAGGCCAACGCCTATCGCATCGAGCATGGCCTCGATAAGCCGCTGCCCGTGCAGTATCTCAACTGGATCGGTGGCATCATCACCCGGGGCGATTTCGGCTACAGCCTCTATTACAACAAGCCGGTCGCCGATGTGGTCGGCGAGCGTCTGCCGCGCACGCTGCTCCTGGCGCTAGTATGCCATCTGCTCGCCTCGGTGTTGGGCATCACATTCGGCATATGGGCGGCGACACGGCAATACACCTGGATCGACTCGACGCTGTCGGCCATCTCCTTCCTCGGCATGACGGTGCCGCGCTTCCTGATGGCGCTGATCATCGTCTATCTCATGGTCTTCCAGTTCAACGTGTCGGAGATCGGCAGCTTCTTCTCGCCGCAATATGGCGGCGCGCCGTGGTCGTGGGCCAAGTTCGTCGACCTGGTCAAGCATGTCTGGCCGGTCGTGGCGATCGCCACCTTCGGCGGCCTCGCCTACAATATGCGTGTCATGCGCGGCAATCTGCTCGATACGCTGAACGCGCAATATGTCGAGACAGCCAGGGCCAAGGGGCTAACCGGCGCCGCCGTCGTCATGCGCCATGCCGTACCCAACGCGCTGCACCCGCTCGTCATGTATCAGGGCGTGGTGCTGCCCTACATGCTGACCGGCGAGATCGAGACCGCGATCATTTTCGCGCTGCCGACCGTCGGCCCGGCGATCGTCGGCTCCATGGCTGTCGGCGACGTCTATGTCACCGCTACCTTCATGATGGTCCTGTCGGCGACGCTGATCGTCGGCAACATCGTCGCCGACATGCTGCTCGTCCTGCTCGATCCACGCGTCCGCCAGTTCGGGGAGGGTTAGATGTTGGCGCGCGATCCATCACCTCCACCGCTACCGGCCGAAGGCACCATCGTAGCCAAACCGGCGCGCGGCAATGAGAGCTACATCGCGCTTGTCTGGCGCCGGCTGAAGCGTTCCTGGACCGGCATGGCCGGGCTTTGGCTGGTCGTGCTCCTGCTGGTGATGGCCGTGTTCGCCGAGTTCATGGCGCCAATGGACCCGAAGGTCACGGATGTCGGCTTTGCTCCGCCGCAGCTGCCAAGCTTCCATGACAGAGACGGCGGTTTCACCGCACGGCCGAGGGTCTATGCGCTCGCCGATTCGGCGGACCTCGATCCGGTCACTTTCCAGCCCGTCGTCGGTCCCGACTATGACCATCCAAGGCTGCTCGGGTTCTTCGTGCATGGCGCGCCCTACAAGCTGTTCGGGCTGTTGCCGGCGGACCGGCATCTGTTCGGCTCGCTGGACGGCCAGCCGGTGCATTTCCTCGGCACCGACAAATTCGGCCGCGACGTGCTGTCGCGCGCCATCCATGGTTCACGCGTCTCGCTGATGATCGCGCTGACGGTCGTCTTCATCATCACCGTCATTGGCACCACCGTCGGCATGGTCTCCGGCTATTTCGGCGGCAGGTTCGATGTCTGGATGCAGCGTTTCGTCGAACTGGTGCTCGCCTTTCCGCAACTACCGCTCTATTTGGCGCTGACGACGCTGATCCCGGTCACCGCTCCCACCAACGTCTTCCTCGCTTTCGTCATCATCGTCATGTCGGCATTGGGCTGGGCGCAGATGTCGCGCGAGGTACGCGGCAAGACGCTGGCGCTGGCGCGGATCGAGTATGTGCGCGCCGCCATGGCGGTCGGCGCCACCGACCGGCGCATCATCTTGCAGCACATCTTCCCCAATGTGATGAGCCATGTGATCGTCGCCGTGACGCTGGCGATCCCGACGGTGGTGCTGCTCGAATCCTTCCTCGGGTTCCTCGGTTTCGCCGTCAAGCCGCCGCTGATCTCGTGGGGCCTGATGCTGCAGGACACCGCGACCTATTCCGTCATCGGCACCTATCCCTGGATCCTGTCGCCGGTCGGTTTCGTGCTCGTCACCGTCTTTGCCTTCAACGCGCTGGGCGACGGCCTGCGCGACGCCGTCGACCCTTATTGAGGTGGCACAGATGTCCGTCGCGCTCGCCGAATCCTTCGCACCGATCGTCCGCCACGACCATGACGGACGCCAGGACCAGCCCATCATCGACGCCCGCAACGTCGCCGTGGCCTTCAAGGTCGAGCATGGCGTCGTCGACGCGGTCAAGGACATCTCGTTCCAGCTCTATCGCGGCGAGACGATCGCCATCGTCGGCGAATCCGGTTCGGGCAAGTCGGTGACGGCGCGCACCGTCATGGGACTGCTGTCGCGGCGCGCCACGGTGTCGCCCGGATCGAGCGTCTGCTATGACGGGCAAAACATCCTGAAATTTCCCGAGAGCGCCCGGCGCAAATTGCGCGGCAACCGCATCTCGATGATCTTCCAGGAGCCGATGAGCTCGCTCAACCCGATCTATACGGTCGGCAGCCAGATCGTCGAGGCGATCAGGGTGCATCGCAAGGTCAGCCGCAAGCAGGCGTGGGCGCGAGCACTCGAACTTCTGCAGAACGTGCAGATTCCCGATCCTGCCGCGCGGCTCAAGCAATACCCGCACCAGCTATCGGGCGGGCAACGCCAGCGAGTGATGATCGCCATGGCGCTGGCCAACAATCCCGATGTGCTGATCGCCGACGAGCCGACCACGGCGCTCGATGTCACCGTCCAGGCGCAGATCCTGAACCTGATCCGCAGCCTGCAGAAAGAGCTGCGCATGGCGGTGATCCTGATCACCCACGACCTGACCGTGGTGCGCCAGTTCTCCGACTACGTCTATGTCATGCAGCATGGCGAAATGTGCGAGCACAACGTCACCGAGCGGCTTTTCGCCGATCCGCAGCATCCCTATACGAGGCGGCTGCTCGCTTCCGAGCCGCACGGGCAGCCGAAACCGCTGCCAGCGGGCTGCGGCACCATTCTCGAGGCCAGCGACGTGCGCGTCTCATTCATGCTGCGCCACGGCACATTCCTAAAGCCGGATTGGCGAGAGCTGGTCGCCGTCGACGATCTCAGCCTCAGCCTGTGCCGCCATGAGACGCTGGGGCTGGTCGGCGAATCCGGCTCCGGCAAGACCACCTTCGGTCAGGCTCTGCTCCGGTTGATCGATGCCAAGCGCGGCGAAATCCGTTTCGACGGCAAGCCGATCCACGGCCTGTCGCGGGCCGAGATGCGGCCGCTGCGCTCGCGCATGCAGATCGTCTTCCAGGATCCCTTCTCCTCGCTCAACCCGCGCATGACGATCGGCCAGATCATCGAGGAAGGGCTGATCGTCAACAGCATCGGGGCGACGCGGCGCGAGCGCGTCGAACGGGTGCGCGACGCGCTGGTCAGCGCCGGCATGCCGGGCGATATACTGTCGCGGTTTCCGCACGAATTCTCCGGCGGCCAGCGCCAACGCATCGCGATCGCCCGCGCCATCGCATTGGAACCCGAATTCATCCTGCTCGACGAGCCGACATCGGCGCTCGACCTCTCCGTCCAGGCGCAGATCATCGACCTCCTGCGCAAGCTGCAGGACGAGCGCGGCCTCAGCTACCTCTTCATCTCGCACGACCTCAAGGTGGTGCGCGCGCTGTGCCACCGCGTCATCGTCATGCAGAACGGCAAGATCGTCGAGCAGGGGCCTGTCGACGACGTCCTGTCCAATCCCAAGACCGCCTACACCGAACGGCTCGTCAGGGCCGCTTTCGATGTGGCCTGAACATATGCCGGAGGTTAGCATGGCAAGAAATCCCAGGATCACTTTCATCGGTGCCGGCTCGACTGTGTTCATGAAGAACATTGTCGGCGACGTGCTGCAACGTCCGTCGCTTTCCGGCGCGACGATTGCGCTGATGGACATCAATCCGCAGCGGCTGGAAGAGAGCGCCATCGTTGTCAACAAGCTGATCGCGACGCTCGGCGTCAAGGCGAAGGCAGAGACCCATTCGGACCAGCGCAAGGCGCTGGCCGGCGCCGATTTCGTCGTCGTCGCCTTCCAGATCGGCGGCTACGAGCCGTGCACGGTCACCGACTTCGAAGTGCCGAAGAAATACGGCCTGCGCCAGACGATCGCCGACACGCTCGGCGTCGGCGGCATCATGCGGGGCCTGAGGACCGTGCCGCATCTGTGGAAAATCTGCGAGGATATGCTCGCCGTCTGCCCCGACGCGATCATGCTGCAATATGTCAACCCGATGGCGATCAACACCTGGGCGATATCGGAGAAATACCCTGAGATCAGGCAGGTCGGCCTCTGCCATTCGGTGCAGGGCACGGCGATGGAACTGGCTGAGGACCTCGACCTTCCCTACGAGGAGATCCGCTACCGCTCGGCCGGCATCAACCACATGGCCTTCTATCTCAGCGTCGAACATCGCCAGCCGGACGGCTCCTATCGCGACCTCTATCCCGATCTCGTGCGCGCCTATCGCGAAGGCCGCGCGCCCAAGCCCGGCTGGAACCCGCGCTGCCCCAACAAGGTGCGCTACGAGATGCTGACCAGGCTCGGCTATTTCGTCACCGAGAGCTCGGAGCATTTCGCCGAATACACGCCCTATTTCATCAAGGACGGCCGCCCGGACCTGATCGAGAAATACGGCATCCCGCTGGATGAATATCCCAAGCGCTGCATCGAACAGATCGAGCGCTGGAAGGGACAGGCTGAAGCCTATCGTTCGGCCGATCGCATCGAGGTCGAGCAGTCCCGGGAATATGCCTCCTCGATCATGAATTCGGTCTGGACCGGCGAGCCGTCGGTGATCTACGGCAATGTCCGCAACAATGGCTGCATCACCTCGCTGCCCCGGGATTGCGCCGCCGAAGTGCCGTGTCTGGTCGATGCCTCCGGCGTCCAGCCAACCTATATTGGCGAGCTGCCGCCGCAATTGACCGCGCTGATGCGCACCAACATCAACGTGCAGGAACTGACGGTGCGGGCGCTGATGACGGAGAACCGCGAGCACATCTACCATGCGGCGATGATGGACCCGCACACAGCCGCCGAACTCGATCTCGACCAGATCTGGTCACTGGTCGATGATCTTCTCGCTGCTCATGGTGACTGGCTGCCGGCCTGGGCGCGCTTGAAGCGCAAGAACGAGGCCGCCTAGCCTCATTTCGGAGCGTCGGGATCCGTCTCTTCCTCGTCATCGCGGGCCTTGATGACATAGGCGCCCTTCAGCCAGCGATTGAGGTCGGTGTCCTTGCAGCGTGTCGAGCAGAACGGAAAGGTGTCGCGCGCCGATGGCTTGCCGCATTCGGGGCAGGGGCGCTTTGGGCGCAAGGGCGTGACTTTGGAATCCGAATTCATAGCCGGGTTCCCGCCAGCCAGCCGCCATGCACCTTGAAGCCTTCGCCACTCAATAGCGCGACGGTCTCATACAGCGGCAGCCCGACGATGTTGGTGTAGGAGCCGACCAGCTTGACGACGAAGGCGCCGGCGAGACCTTGGACGGCATAGCCGCCGGCCTTGCCGCGCCATTCACCCGACGCGACATACGCGTCGATCTCTTCGCGCGGCAGCCGCTTGAAGCGCACCCGCGTCTCGACCAGCCGCTGGCGCAGTTTGCCACCCGGCGTGATCAGGCAGATGCCGGAATAGACCCGGTGCGAACGGCCCGACAACAGCCCAAGGCAGTTGGCGGCGTCGTCAAGGGTCTCGGCCTTGGGCAGGATACGCCGCCCGACGGCAACCACCGTGTCGGCGGCCAGCACGAAGCTGGGCACGTGATCGGCTTCGGTTGTCAGCGAGGCGAACGCCTTCTCGGCCTTTTCCTTCGACAGCCGCTTGGCCAGCGAGCGCGGATGCTCGGCACGCAGCGGCGTTTCGTCGACATCGGCCGGCAGCACGCGGTCCGGCTCGATGCCGGCCTGCTGCAAGAGTTCGATCCGGCGCGGCGAACCCGAGGCAAGCACCAGCTTCTGCAAAATGCTCATCGCGGACCAGTCGGGCTTTGCTTACTTGAAACGATAGGTGATGCGGCCCTTGGTCAGGTCGTATGGTGTCATCTCGACCAGAACCTTGTCGCCGGTCAGCACGCGGATGCGGTTCTTGCGCATGCGGCCGGCCGTATGGGCGATGATTTCGTGTTCGTTTTCGAGCTTCACCCGGAACATCGCGTTGGGCAACAATTCCGTCACGACACCCGGAAACTCGAGGACTTCTTCCTTCGGCATTCGATACCTTTGCTTGGATGGCAGTTCCGGCGCTTAGAGCATGATGCCGAAAAGTGTAAAGCGGTTTTCGGACGACATCATGCTCTACTTCTTTGGTTTAGAGGCGGATTCAGATTTCAGGTCGAACAGACCTGAAATCATCCGACTCTAGCCGGAATTTCGGCGGAACCTATATGATAATCGTCCGCTTGTGAACACGCTTAATCGGCGGCCTCCGGAGGCGCGAATCGGCGTCCGATCCGCGCTTTCAGCCGCTCGCGCACGTCCCGATAGGCTGCCATGATCTGTTCGCGCGTGCCGCCGGCACCGGTCGGGTCCGGCGTCGGCCAGTATTCGACCTCGACGGCGAGCGAGCGGGTGAGTTCAAGTGCGGTGTGGTGCGCTTCGGGCGCCAGCGTGACGATGAGATCGAAATAGTCGTCCTCGAGATCGTCCATCGTCCTTGGGTGACGCTCGCCCAGCGTGAGACCTTCCTCGGCCAGCACCGCATCGACGAACGGATCGCGCTCGCCGGCGCGAACGCCGGCCGAAGCGACGAAGACGGTGGCGGGCAGCATGCGGCGCGCCAGTTGCTCTGCCATTGGCGAGCGCACGGCATTCATGCCGCACAGGAACAGGATCGAACGGGGCAGGGCGCCGGGTGCCAGGGCTAACCCCGCCAGTGCAGCACGCAGACCAGCGTGAACAGCCGGCGCGCCGTATCGAAGTCGATGTCGATCTTGCCGGAGAGCCGGTCCATCAATGTCTGTGAGCCTTCATTGTGCAGGCCGCGGCGGCCCATGTCGATCGCCTCGATATGGCTCGGCGTCGAGGAGCGGATGGCGTCGTAGTAGCTTTCGCAGATCAGGTAGTAGTCCTTGACGATGCGCCTGAGCGGCGTCAAGGACAGGATATGGGTGACGACGGCGGCACCATCCTCGCGCGCCACGGCAAACACCAGGCGCTGCTCGGCCAGCGACAGTTTCAGCTTATAAGGGCCGGCGCCGTTGTCATTGACGGGTTGAAAACTGTTTTCCTCGATCAGGTCGAAGATCGCCACCGCGCGTTCATGCTCGACATCGGGTGTCGAACGGCCGATCGATTCATCGAGTTCGACATCGATCAGCCTGGCGCGGGTTTGATCGGAGTCCGACATCGCCGCCTACATGTTCAACCGTATGGCGACGGAGCGGCCATGTGCTTCAAGGCCTTCCGCCTTGGCCAGCGCGATCGCCGCCGGCGCCAAGATCCGCAACTGCTCCGGTCCGAGCTTGAGGATCGAGGTGCGCTTGACGAAATCGAGCACCGACAGGCCGGACGAGAAGCGCGCCGAGCGCGCCGTCGGCAACACATGGTTGGAGCCGCCGACATAGTCGCCAATGGCTTCCGGCGTGTGGCGGCCGAGAAAGACGGCACCCGCATTGCGCATCCGCGACAGGAAATCCTCGGCGTCGTCGATTGCCAATTCGACATGTTCGGCGGCGATACGGTCGACCAGCGGCAGCGCGGCCTCGATCGTGGCGACCTCGATCACGGCACCGAAATCGCGCCAGCTCGCTGCTGCCGTCTCGGCGCGCGGCAGGCTCTGCAACTGGCGCTCGACCGCCTGTTCGACAGCGGTGCCGAAGGCTGGATCGTCGGTGACCAGGATCGACTGCGCCGAGGCGTCGTGCTCGGCCTGGGCCAGCAGATCGGCGGCGATCCAGTCCGGATCGTTGCTGCCGTCGGCCACGACAAGCACTTCCGACGGCCCGGCGATCATGTCGATGCCGACGGTGCCGAACACCTGCCGCTTGGCCGCCGCGACATAGGCGTTGCCCGGGCCGACGATCTTGGCGACCGGCCGGATCGTTTCGGTGCCATAGGCAAGCGCTGCGATCGCCTGCGCGCCGCCGATGCGGTAGATTTCCGACACGCCTGATATATCGGCCGCCACCAGCACCAGCGGATTGATGATGCCACCCGGCGCCGGCACGACCATGACGATCCGCTCGACCCCGGCCACTCTGGCCGGCACGGCGTTCATCAGCACCGAGCTTGGATAGCTCGCCGTGCCGCCCGGCACATAGAGCCCGACCGCCTCGACCGCCGTCCAGCGCCAGCCGAGCTCGACGCCGGTGGCATCCGTATAGCGGTCGTCCTTCGGCCGCTGCCGCTCATGATGGGAGCGGATGCGGTCGCGCGCGAATTCCAGCGCCTCGATCGTCTTTGGGTCGGCGGCCTTGTAGGCCTGGGCGATGTCGTCCTTCGAGACGGCGATACCAAGTCCAGCCAGATCGGCGCGATCGAACTTCTGCGAATAGTCGATCAATGCCGCGTCGCCCTCGGCGCGCACGCGCGCGATGATGTCGCGCACCGCGGCATCGACGTCGGCGGACACTTCCCGCTTGGTCAACAGGAAGGCGGCGAAACGCTGCTCGAAATCGGCGTCGGACTGACGAAGCGTGATGGCCATCGGACGCTCAGGCCTTGTGGATGGGGCGCGAGGTGGCTTCCCACGCCCCGCCGATGTCGGCAAGGCGGGCCTCGACGCATTCGACATCGAGCATGATCGCGCCGCCGCCCGCAAAGATCAGCTCGACGATGCCGGCCGGCTTACTGATCTCGATGAAGCTGATCGCCAGCAGCGACAGGATTTCGGCAGGCTTGTCGCGGTCGATGCCGCTGGTCTTGGCGCCGAGCACGCGGTCGAAATGCAGCACGGCCTGCCGCCGCTCATTGTGCTGGCGAAACAGGCCTGTTTTGGCCTCCCAGACGAACCGGTTCATGGTCAGCAAGAAACGCTTGGCCGCAGGCAGAAATTCGAGGTCGCTGACTTTCAGGACGGCGTCCTGGACATGGGCCGAAACAATGCTCAGGTCCTGATCGTCGAGCGCGATAAGCTTAAGGCCGGTCATGCGGATTTCGCACCTGAAGGTTGATAACTGAACCTTCTGTTAGGCGGTCTTTCCCGTCCGCGCAACCGCACCGCAAGGCCTTGCGATTGGCCTATGCGGAAATCCGTTCGATTACCGCGCCGCAGTTGGACAGCTTTTCTTCCAGCCGTTCGAAGCCGCGGTCGAGGTGGTAGACGCGGTTGACCGTGGTTTCGCCTTCCGCCGCCAGGCCGGCGATGACCAGCGAGACAGAGGCGCGAAGATCGGTCGCCATGACCGGCGCGCCCTTCAGCTTGGGCACGCCGTCGACGATCGCCGTCTGGCCCGAAAGCGTGATGTGGGCGCCGAGCCGCGCCAGCTCCTGCACATGCATGAAGCGGTTCTCGAAGATCGTCTCGGTGATGCGCGACTTGCCCTTGGCCATGGTCATCAGGCCCATGAACTGTGCCTGCAAATCGGTCGGGAAGGCCGGGAACGGCGCTGTCGTCACGTCGACCGGCGAAATGCCGGCGCCGTTGCGCTTCACACGGATGCCGGAATTGGTCGGGGTGATCTCCGCACCCGTCTGGGCGATGACGTCGAGCGCGGTCTGCAGCAGATCCGCACGCGCACCTTCGAGCACGACGTCGCCGCCGGTCATGGCGACGGCCATGGCATAGGTGCCAGTCTCGATGCGGTCGGGAATGACACGCACGCGCGCGCCCGACAGCGATTCGACGCCGTCGATGGTGATGGTCGGCGAGCCGGCGCCATGAATCTTCGCGCCCATGGCATTGAGGCATTCGGCGAGGTTGACGATCTCAGGCTCGCAAGCCGCATTTTCCAGCACCGTCTCGCCCTTGGCCAGGGCCGCCGCCATCATCAGCACATGGGTGGCGCCGACCGAGACTTTCGGGAAGATGTAGCGGTTGCCGACAAGCCGGCCGTTCCGGGTCTTGGCGATGACATAGCCGGTGTCGACGTCGATATCGGCACCCAGTGCCTGCAGGCCTTCGAGGAACAGATCGACCGGGCGCGTGCCGATGGCGCAACCGCCCGGCAGCGACACTTTTGCTTCGCCCATGCGGGCCAGCAGCGGGCCGATCACCCAGAACGACGCACGCATCTTCGACACCAGCTCGTAAGGCGCCGTCGTGTCGACGATGTTGCGGGCGGAGAAGTTGATGGTGCGTGAATAGCCCTCGTTCTGCTTCTCGCGCCGGCCATTGACCGAATAGTCGACGCCGTGATTGCCCAGAATGCGGATCAGCTGCTCGACATCGGCCAGATGCGGCACGTTTTCCAGCGTCAGCGTGTCGTCAGTCAGGAGCGAGGCGATCATCAGGGGCAGCGCCGCGTTTTTCGCGCCCGAGATCGGAATGCTTCCGGAGAGCTTGTTGCCCCCGACAATTCTGATGCGATCCATGGAAGAGCGTCCCTCTCGGCCGAAAAAGGCCGGTTCAATCGTTTGAGTAGCGGCCCGTCTAGACCATTGGCCAATCTGGTTCAAGAATTAGGCTGGTTCAAGAAATAGGATTTCCTCGTTTCCGAACCTAAGAGTGGCCGATTTGAGTTAATCTTTTTGTATTTCCTTCGATGCAGCGAGCCCGTCCGGCCGCTGGTCGGCGTCGCCGGTGCGCCGCGAGCGCGACTGCGCCTTGCGCTTCTGCAGATTGGCCCGCAATTGCTCGGCGAGCCGATCTTTGCGGTTGGCGCCGCCCTTTTTCGCTGGACCATCCTTTTTCACTGGAATTACCTTGTCGTTCATCGTCCCGTCCCGGCTGGCGACCAGCCTGCCCGCCAATCAGGGATAGCCAACATTGTGGCACGGCCATGTCGTCGAAAGCTATCCGGCAAAGCCTTTCACAGAAGCGTTGCACTTGGCCTTGCGCTTGCCGGTTCGATATGGCAGAAGCCCCGCCATCAGCGGCTGCGGTAGCTCAGTGGTAGAGCACTCCCTTGGTAAGGGAGAGGTCGAGAGTTCAATCCTCTCTCGCAGCACCAGTTGATCTCTCCAAATCATCGGCTGATGACACCACCTGCCACCCGAGCCACGGATCAGGCGGGCATCGACTATATCGACTATCATGTTAGCCTCGGGAATCCGTCGGTGGCAGGCAAGGCGTGATGTGAGCTGTTTCCGCGGCTCGGATCATTCCTGTAAAAATTTTTCCAGATTTGACACCATTTCACAAAATTGTAAGATAATCGTCTTCCGTCAGCGATAGGCGATGACCATGTCCATCCGTGAAGAACTGGCCAACACGACCGTGGCGTTCACCTCCGCGGAAGAGAAGATCGTTCAGGTCCTGCTTGCCGACTATCCGATGTCGGGGCTGGGTACGGCGACCCGGCTGGCGCGGCGGGCCGGTGTCAGCGACCCGAGCGTGACGCGGCTGATGACCAAGCTTGGCTATGTCGGCTTTGCCGACTTCCAGGCACGCCTGCTCACCGAAGTCGAATCCAGGCTGCATTCGCCGCTTCTGATGATGGAGGCCAAGCGTCCGGGCGGCTCCAGCGAAGGCACCGCACTCGCCTATTTCCATTCGGTTTCCGACAGCCTGGAGCGCACGCGCACGGCGGTGCCGGTGCAGGCCTATACGCGCGCCGTCAACATGCTGCTCGAGAGCAAGGGCCAGGTCGTGCTGCTGGGCGGCCGGTTCAGCCGGCATATCGCCTCGATGCTTGCCGGCTACCTCCTGCAGTTCCGCTCCGGCGTGCGCGACATCGGTTCGTTGAGCCCGGCCGATTTCGACCTGTTGATCGACCTTGGCAAGCGCGACCTTCTCGTCGTCTTCGACTATCGGCGCTATCAGTCGGATGTGGTGAGTTTTGCCCAGCAGGCAAAGGAACGTGGCGTTTCCATCCTGCTGTTCACCGATGTGTGGCTGTCGCCTATATCGGATATCGCCGACCTGACCATGGTCGCGGCGATCGACGCCAATTCGCCTTTTGACACGCTGGCGACCGCCGTTGCCCAGATGGAAACCGTCTTTGCCCATGCGCTGGAAGGCCATGGCGCCGGGGTGCGCAAGCGCATCGAGGACATCGAGAAGATCCGCAGCGCCAACGCGGTCACCCTCGATGCCATGCTGTCGCCTGCGGCGGATGACGCCGCCAAACCAAAAACCACCAGGAAATAGCGTCGATGCGCCCGGCGCCGCGATGCAAGGAAGGAACCGCCAATGCCTGACAACCAAGCCATCATCGACGCCGTGCAGGCTCAGATCGAGGCCGATCGCGACTGGTTGATCGGGCTGACCCGCGACATGGTCCGTATCCCCTCGGTCAACCCCAAATTCGAGCCCAATCCGGCGATCAACCGCGAGGCGGATGTCCAGGCGCTGCTCGAGCCGATCCTCAAGCAGGACGGTTTCAAGACTGAACAATGGGATGCCTTGCCCGGCCGGCCCAATCTGGTCGGCGAATGGGCGGGCGACGAGGACCGCAGTCTGATCCTGTGCGGCCATATCGACGTCGTGCCGGTCGGCGCGATGAAGGACTGGTCGGTCGATCCGTTCGGCGGCGAGATCACCAATGGCCGCCTCTATGGCCGCGGCGCCGTCGACATGAAGGGCGGCGTCGCCGCTTGCGTCGCTGCCGCACATGCGATCCGCAAGGCGGGCATCACGCTGCAAGGCCGGCTGGCCATCCACTCCGTCGTCGATGAGGAAGCCGGCGGCTTCGGCGCCATGGATGCGGTCAAGAAGGGCAAGCTCGCCAAGGCGGTGCTGGTCGCCGAACCGACCTGGGGCGATGTCCTGCCGGTCGAAGGCGGGCTCGAATGGGCGCGGGTGACGATCCGTGGCCGCAACGCCCATTCGGCACTGCGCTACAACGAGATCTATCCGCAGCGCCACGACAAGGACCGGCTGGAGCCGGGCGTCAACGCGATCGAGATCGCCGCCCGCTTCATCGGCGCCGTGCGCCAGTATGAGCTGGACCGCACGCGGGCGAGATCCCATCCGCTGCTGCCGCTCGGCATGAACACCATCAACATCGGCGTCATGCATGGCGGCACCGGCCTTGGCGAACACGGCCTGCCGACGGTGATGACCAACCCGGCCATCATTCCCGATGTCGCGGTGCTCGACCTCGATATGAAATTCCTGCCGGACGAGAACTCGGCCGACTATCGCCGCGACTTCGAGGCTTTCGTCCATCATTTCGCGCAGACCGATGCGTGGCTGCGCGACAATCCGCCTGCGATCCAGTGGGAACTCGGCGGGCTGTATTTCCCGCCGATGAACACGCCGGTCGATCATCCGCTGGTGACCTCGCTGATGAAGCGCAAGGCCATGGTCGGCAAGGCGCCGCAGGCGCGCGGCTTCGTCGCTGTGTGTGATGCCGCGCACTATGCCGGTGCTGGCGTCGACGGTGTCATCTTCGGTCCGTCGGGCGACGGTTTTCATGGTTCCGACGAATATGTCGAAGTCGAATCGGTGGTCGAGACCGCCAAGGTGATCGCCGCGTCGGTCATCGACTGGTGCGGCGTGCGTTGAACGGCGGCGCCATCAGGGCAATCGGTTCACGTTTGCGCTGCCCAATCAGGCGGAAGCATTGCTTTGATGGAAGGTCGCCCCCCACTCCGTCGAGCTTCGCTGGACACCTCTCCCTCGATCGACGAGGGAGAGGAAAGGCGCGAGCTTTAGCAAGGTTGGCTCCTTTCCTCTCCCTCCGGAGGCTAGGGCATATACATATCTCAGGCATTCGCGGAATCCGACCCAGCCAAGGCGAGTCAATCCGCCGCACCGAGATATGTATATGCCCTAGCGTCGATCGGGGGAGAGGAAAGGCGCGAGTTCACCAGCCTTGGCGCCCTTCCTCTCCCTCCGGAGGGGGGAGAGGTGGCGCTGCGAAGCAGCGACGGAGTGGGGGAAGCCATTCGCCAACGCGCAGCCGCCGCAAGACAGGCACAACCCTGCGGAGGGGAAATGCCCGACAGGGCAATGAGGGGCCGCGCCGACTTCGGCAGATTGATCCTGCTCCGAAACCGTCAGGCCGGGCGCTTCAAGCGTCCGGCGACGGCGCCCCATGAAGCCTTGATCATGCCGACCAGCCCGCTCGGGTAGGCCAGCATCACGCCGATGATCAGCACCGCCGTGATCATCGGCCGCCACGCGCCGAAATCGGCCATCCATTCGGCGAAGATCGTCAGCACGAAAGAGGCGATGATGGCGCCGTAAATGGTGCTGGTGCCGCCAAGCAGCACCATCGACAGGATGATGGTCGCCAGACTCATGCCGAAGACGTCGATCGAGGCATTGCGCTGATAGGCGGCGTAGAAGGCGCCGGCAATGCCGGTGAAGAAGGCGCTCGCGGCAAGCGTCAGCATGCGCTGGCGCACGATCGAGACGCCGCGGCTGATGGCGTATTCCTCATTGTCCCGCAAGGCGACGATGCTGGCCCCGGCGCGCGAGCGCACGAACACGCGCAGGAACAGCGTGCTCGCCACCAGCAACGCCAGCGCGATGTAGAAATAGGCGAATTTGCCGTCGCGGACCATGTTGTGGTCGAAGACGTAAAGCCCGGGAATGCGGACCAACCCTTGCGTGCCGCCGGTGATGGCGGACTGGCTGATGATCACCTGCATGACCAGCTGGGCGAAGCCGAAGGTGACCAGGATGATGTAGATGCCCTTCAGCCGCAGGATCGGGATGGTCACCAGGATCGCTGCCAGCGTGGCGATGACACCGCTGGCAAACAGCGCGATCCACGGGTCGAATTCGGCCAGCTTGGTCAGCAGGCTGTAGGCATAGACGCCGATGCCGAACAAAGCGAGATGGCCGAAATTGAAGACGCCGCCATAGCCGAGGCTGAGATCCCAGTTCGAGGCGACGATGGCGTAGATGAAGGCCATGATCAGGATGTGGCGGGCATAGGTGTCGCCGAAGATTAGCGGCAGCAGCGCCAGCAGCGCGAAGCCGAGCACGAAGCCGATGGCCTCCTGCTTCCACGGCGTGCGGCCGGGAGCGATCGGGATCGCCGTCTCTGTGCGGCCAAGGGCGATCGATGATGTCGTGTCGGTCATGCGAGGCCTCGGGAGCGGCTGGCGAAAATGCCCTCGGGGCGCACCATCAGGGTCAGGATCAGCACGCCGAACAGCAATGCCGGCGTCCAGTAGAGGCCGAAATAATAGCTGCAGGCGGCCTCGAAGAAGCCGATCAGATAGGCGGCGAAGATCGGTCCCGAAATGCTCGATATGCCGCCGAAAACGACGACGATCAGTGCCTTGAGCAGCGGATCGCTGCCCATCACCGGTGACATGAAACGATAGCCGCCCATGAAGATGCCGGCGAGCCCGGCCAGCGAGGCGGCGATGGCGAAGGCCAGCCCGTAGAGCGCCGTGACGTTCAGCCCGACAAGGTGGCTGGCATCTTCGTTCTGCGCCACGGCGCGCAGCGCCAGCCCGAGCCGCGTGCGATTGAGGAACATCCACAGTGCGGCCAGGATCAGCGGCGTGATGACGATGATGGCGATCTGGTGCAGCGACACGCCGACGCCGCCGATGGTGGCATTGCCGGCGATCAAAGCGGGGATCTGCTTGGAGCGCGGCCCCCAGACGGTCAAGGCGCCGTTCTCGATCAGCGATCCGGCCGCCAGCGTGGTGATGACGACGACCAATACGATGTTGGGCCGCCCGATCAGCGGCCGCACGACGCTCGCCTGCAGGATCCAGCCGACGCCGGCCATGACGACGACGGCGATCGGAAAGGCGATCATCGCAGGCAGGCCGAGTTCGACCAATTGCCAGGCGATGTAGGCGCCCAGCATCATGAACACGCCATGGCTGAAATTGAACACGCCGATCGTCGTCCAGACGAGCGCGAGCCCGACTGCCATCATGGCGTAGAGGGAGCCCTGGAACAGGCCGCCGAACAGGATTTCCGCCAATGCGCTCATTTTCGGATCCTCGAGCATTTTGCAGCCAAGCGGCATCGCTTGGCGTCGCAGAAATGCGGCAAAAACAAATCGATAGAGCGGGATGCCAGGTTCAATTCAATTGCATCCCGCTCTAATGGCCAAAATACATCGACATGATCTCGCCGTGGTCGAGGCTTTCGCCCGGCTTGATCTCGGTCGCCACCGCGCCATGATTGACGAGATAGAGTTGCTGCGTCAGCTCCAGCAGGAATTCGATGTCCTGCTCGACGACGATGAGCGGCACGCCGCCGCGCGAAATGTCCATGACGGAGGCGCAGAGCTCGTCCTTGATCTTGGGCGCCAGCCCAAGGGTCGGTTCGTCGAGGATCAGCAAGCGCGGATGGCTCATCAGCGCGGTACCGATCGACACCATCTGGCGCTCGCCGCCCGACAGCGTGCGCACGCGCTGGCGCCAGCGTTCCGCCAGTTTGGGGAACAGCTTGATCACCTTCTCGCGATTCTCCGCCTCATGCGGCCGGGCTCGCGGCGAATAGGCGCCGAGCGCCATGCAGTCGGCGATCGAGAGATCCGGAAACAGCCGGTTGCCTTGCGGCACATGGATCAGGCCGGCGCCGACGATGGCACGCGCGCTGTGGCCGGCAATGTCCTGTCCGTCGAACCGGATGCGGCCGCTCTTCGGCTGCAACAACCCGGAGATCGCGCGCAGCAGCGTCGTCTTGCCATGGCCGTTGGGGCCGAACAGGCCGACATTGCCGAAGCGGCCGGCCTCCAGCGAGATGTCGTGCAGCACGGTGACGCGGCCATAGCCGGCGGTGACGCCTTCGACGCTGAGAATGGGGTTCACGCCGCCGACCTCCTCGTGCCGAGATAGGCTTCGATGACGTGCGGGTCGGCGATCACGCCTGCCGGATCGCCAGCGGCCAGGATGCGGCCATTGTTGAGCACCAGCAGGTGTTGAGACAGGCTCATCAGGAAGGTCAGCACATGCTCGATCAGAAGGATGGTGATGCCGCGTCCGGCGGTGCGGCGGATCAGGCCGATCGATGTCTCGATCTCGGGCTTGGTCAGGCTCGACGCCGGTTCGTCGAGCAAGAGCATGCGCGGCTGCATGGCAATCGCCGTGGCTAGCATCAGGCATTTGCGCTCGAACACGGACAGTTCGCCGGCAAGCCTGCCAAAAGATGCGGATCCCAGGCCGACGAATTCCAACGCCTCGGCGGCCGCATTGCGCGCCGTGGCAGCCGTTTTTTCCTGCTTTCCGTAGCTGGCGCCGATCAGCGCGTTCTCGAACACGGTCAGCCCGTCGAAGCTGGTCTCGCGCTGAAACGTACGGGCAAGGCCGAGCCCCGCGATGGCGTGTCCCGATTTGCCGTTGATGGCATTTCCGTCAAACCGGATGCTGCCCCGGTCCGGGCCGAACGGGATGCCGGTGATGATGTTGAACAGCGTGCTCTTGCCGCTGCCGTTCGGGCCGGCGATGCCAAAGATCTCGCCGGCCTCGACCTTGAACGACACGCCATCGACGGCCTTCAGCGAACCGAAGGCCTTCGACACGTCGTCCAGTTCAAGCAGGGCCATTCCTCACTGCATCCAGGGCTGGAGCTTGAAGGCGCCGGTGGCGTATTTCTCCGGAGAAATCAGCGTGCGCTTGCCGTCCCAGATCTGGAAGAAGGTGATCGGGATATAGTCGTCGCCCTGTGTGGCAAGGTGGGTGGCAGGATCGAATTTCAGCCGCCCTTCAGCGACCTGCTTGTCGGTCTCCGACAGTGCCTTCATGATCGCCGCATGGTCGGATGCGCCGCCGACCTTCTTGATCGCGTCGAAATAGACATTGGTCATTTCGTAGAGGCCGACACCATAGGTGCCGCTCTCGACGCCGTATTTTGCCTTGAACTTGGCCGCCACCTCATCGGCGCGCGGGTTCTTCGGCGTCGTCAGCGCGCCGCCGAGCAGATTGTAGATGACACCGTCAGATTTCTTGCCGGTCAGCTCGACGAACTCCGGCACGCTCGGCGCGTATTGCAGGAAGACGAGGCTCTTGGTCGGCTGTTCGAGGAACTGGTTGAGGAAGGATGCGGAATTGCCCGGCAGATAGTCGGTGTTGATAACGACATCGGGAACGTTCTCGCGCACCTTGGCCAGGATCGAGCGCCAGTCGGTCACTTCGCCGAACGGCACGATCTCATCGACGGTGATGGTCCAGCCCTTCTCCTTGAAGGTCTTCTTCATGCCTTCGGAGATGGTTTTCGAATAGGCGTTGTCGGACGAGATGATGGCGACCTTCTTGGTCGGCAAGGTGATCTTGCCGTCGGCCGCGAGCTTCTCGACGAACAGGGTGACGTCGGTGTTGTAGGCGTCGAAGGAAGGCGTCAGCGACCAGCAGCACATATATTTGTCAGGGCTCGGCGCGATGATGTCCCTGGTCTGCTGCGAGGTTGCCGCGAGCATGTAAGGCATCTCCGCCTCGGCCATGTTGTCGATCTCGAAATTGGTCAGGCTGGCATAGCCGGTCAGCATGAAATGCACGCCCGGATCGCCAAGCAGGCGCTCGACTGCGCTGGTGACGTTGCCTGCGGACTGATCCTTGACGTCGCCGACCACCAGTTCGAACGTGTCCCCGGCAACGCCGCCGGCCGCGTTGGCCTCGTCGATAGCCATCTGCACGCCGCGCTGGAATTCCTGGCCATCCGCAGCGGCAGGGCCGGTCAGCGGCGCAAGCAGGCCGATCTTGACGACATCGGCGAAGGCGGGGGCGCCTGATGCGGCAAACATGCCGATCAGCGTCGTGCTCATCAGCATATGGCGGATTCGACTTGCGGCGGATTTGGGTTTCATCGTGCTGTTCCCTGTTTTCCTCCCGTTCATCGGGAGTTGGATAATTGACAATCTACGCATAATTGTTCTTATTTGAAAAGGATTTTTCAGCGCAACCTGACCGGGAAATGTTTGCGGCGGGGACACGGGAAACAGTGGCGCTTTGTTGCGCAACTGCTTCAAAACAGGGCAATCCCAGACGGAGCGGACAATGACGATCTCGCAGAAGACCCTTGAAACCAGCCACGGCAAGATCGCGGTGCGCCAGACCAGCGGCCAGGGAACCGCTGTCATGCTGATCCACGGCAATTCGTCTTCCAGCGCCGTTTTCCGCAACCAGTTGGACGGCCCATTGGGCGAGCGCTACCACATGATCGCTCCCGATCTGCCCGGCCACGGAGCGTCTGGCGATGCGATCGATCCGGAGCGCTCCTACAGCATGGAAGGCTATGCCGATGCCATGACCGAAGTGCTCGGGCTGCTCGGTATCGACAAGGCAATCGTCTTCGGCTGGTCGCTCGGCGGCCATATCGGGCTGGAGATGATCGACCGCTTTCCCGGCCTGCTCGGGCTGATGATCACCGGCACGCCGCCTGTATCGCCAGAGGAGGTCGGCAACGGCTTCAAGTCAAGCCCGCATATGCACCTTGCCGGACAGGAAACCTTCAGCGCGGACGATGTTGAGGCCTATGCGCGCAGCACCTGCGGCGAGCCGTTCGAACCGTTTCTCATCGACACGGTGGCGCGCACCGACGGGCGGGCGCGGCGCCTGATGTTCGAGAAGTTCGCGGCCGGCACCGGCAGGAACCAGCGCGAGATCGTCGCCGGCAAGACGCCGCCGATCGCCGTTCTGAATGGCATCGACGAGCCTTTCGTCGACACCGATTTCGTCTCGGCTGTGAAATTCTCCAATCTATGGGAAGGCAAGGCCCACCTGCTCGACAAATCCGGCCATGCGCCGTTCTGGGATTCGCCGGATCGCTTCGATCCGATCTTTGCCCGCTTCCTGGCAAGCGTCGACAAAGCATAGGTTCGTCCGAAAGGCCTGCGCCACCGACCAGCCGCCACCGACCAGCCGCCATCGACCAGAATGTTGGCGCCGGTGATCATCGACGCGGCCAGCGAGGCCGATGCGGCCGAGCTGAATGTGGCCCAGCACATGGGCGTGAAAGTCCGGCTCGGCAACGAACGCGTGACAATGGCGAGTATCTGCCGTATATTGACATAAAGATATCCTTATGTGACATGAAAAGGCTTGTCGCCAAAGGGATAAAAAATGTCGCAGAATTCTGCACCGCTGGACGACTTGTTCGGCCCCGTCGCGGCAAAGCCGGACGGGTCGGAGGTGCTTGCGGCGCTCACTGCGGCGGCGCGCGAACGCATCCTCATCCTTGACGGCGCCATGGGCACACAGATCCAGGGGCTCGGCTTCGACGAAGACCATTTCCGCGGCGAGGCCTTCGCCGGCTGCGCCTGCCACCAGCAGGGCAACAACGACCTTCTGATCCTGACCCAGCCCAAGGCGATCGAGGAGATCCACTATCAGTACGCCATCGCAGGCGCCGACATCCTCGAAACCAACACCTTCTCTTCGACCTCGATCGCCCAGGCCGATTACGGCATGGAAGATGCCGTCTATGCGTTGAACCGCGACGGCGCGCGGCTGGTGCGGCGCGCAGCGGTGAGGGCGCAGCAGGAAGACGGCAAACGCCGCTTCGTCGCCGGCGCGCTGGGGCCGACCAACCGTACCGCCTCGATGTCGCCCGACGTCAACAATCCCGGCTACCGCGCGGTGACCTTTGACGATCTACGCCTCGCCTATGGCGAGCAGCTGCGTGGGTTGATCGATGGCGGCGCCGACATCATCCTGATCGAGACCATCTTCGACACGCTGAACGCAAAGGCAGCGATCTTCGCAGCGGAAGAGATCTTCAACGAGAAGGGCGTGCGCCTGCCGGTGATGATCTCCGGCACCATCACGGATCTCTCCGGCCGCACGCTGTCGGGCCAGACACCGACCGCCTTCTGGCATTCGGTGCGCCATGCCAGCCCCTTTACCATCGGCCTCAACTGCGCGCTCGGCGCCAATGCCATGCGTGCGCATCTGGCCGAAATATCAGGCGTCGCCAACACCTTCACCTGCGCCTATCCGAATGCGGGCTTGCCCAATGAATTCGGTAGGTATGACGAATTCCCGGAATTCATGGCCGCGCAGATCGAGGATTTCGCCCGCGAGGGACTGGTCAATGTTGTCGGTGGCTGCTGCGGTTCGACGCCGGAGCACATCCGCGCCATCGCCGAAGCCGTGAAGAAATATCCGCCACGGGCCATTCCGGACATCGAACCCAGGATGCGCCTGTCTGGGCTGGAGCCGTTCACGCTCACCGACGAGATTCCCTTCGTCAATGTCGGCGAGCGCACCAACGTCACCGGCTCGGCCAAATTCAGGAAGCTGATCACGGCGGGCGACTATGTCGCCGCGCTCGACGTGGCGCGCGACCAGGTCGCCAATGGCGCCCAGATCATCGACATCAACATGGATGAGGGGCTGATCGATTCGAAGAAGGCGATGGTTGATTATCTCAACCTGATCGCCGCCGAGCCGGACATAGCCCGCGTTCCCGTCATGGTCGACAGTTCGAAGTGGGAGATCATCGAGGCCGGGCTGAAATGCGTGCAGGGCAAGCCGCTGGTCAACTCCATCTCGATGAAGGAAGGCGAGGCTGCGTTCCTTCATCATGCGAGGCTGGTGCGGGCCTACGGCGCGGCGGTGGTCGTCATGGCCTTCGACGAGGACGGCCAGGCCGACACCAAGGCGCGCAAGGTCGAAATCTGCACCCGCGCCTACAAGCTCCTGACCGAGCAGGCCGGCTTCCCGCCCGAGGACATTGTCTTCGACCCCAATGTCTTCGCGGTCGCCACCGGCATCGAGGAGCACGACAATTACGGCGTCGACTTCATCGAGGCGACGGGCGAGATCACCGCGACGCTGCCGCATGTCCACATTTCGGGCGGCGTGTCGAACCTGTCCTTCTCGTTCCGCGGCAACGAGCCGGTGCGCGAGGCCATGCATGCGGTGTTCCTCTACCATGCCATCCAGCGCGGCATGGACATGGGCATCGTCAATGCCGGTCAGCTCGCCGTCTACGACACGATCGAGCCGGCGCTGCGCGAGGCCTGTGAGGATGTCGTGCTCAACCGTGTGCCCAAGGCCGGCGGCACCGCCACCGAACGCATGCTGGAGATTGCCGAACGCTTCAAGGGCACGGCGGGCCAGGAGGCCAAGGAGCGCGATCTCGCCTGGCGCGAATGGACGGTCGAACAGCGGATCAGCCATGCTCTGGTCAACGGCATCACCGAATTCATCGACGCCGACACCGAGGAAGCACGGCTGGCCGCCGAGCGTCCGCTGCATGTCATCGAAGGCCCGCTGATGGCCGGCATGAACGTCGTCGGCGACCTGTTCGGCGCCGGAAAAATGTTCCTGCCGCAAGTGGTGAAGTCCGCGCGGGTGATGAAACAGGCGGTGGCCGGATTGCTGCCGCATATGGAGGCTGAGAAGCTGGCCAATGCCGCCAACGGCATCGACAATGGCGAGCGTCAGACGGCGGGCAAGATCCTGATGGCGACGGTGAAGGGCGATGTCCACGACATCGGCAAGAACATCGTCGGCGTCGTGCTCGCCTGCAACAATTACGAGATCATCGATCTCGGCGTCATGGTGCCGGCAGCGAAAATCCTGCAGACAGCGCGCGACCAAAATGTCGACATCATCGGCCTGTCCGGCCTGATCACCCCGTCGCTCGACGAGATGGTGCACATGGCCGCCGAAATGGAGCGCGAAGGCTTCGACATTCCGCTGCTGATCGGCGGCGCGACGACCAGCCGCGTGCACACGGCGGTGAAAATCCACCCGCGCTACACCAAGGGCCAGACGGTCTATGTCACCGACGCCAGCCGGGCGGTCGGCGTCGTCTCGTCCTTGCTGTCGAACGAGACCAAGGGCGGCTATGTCGACACCGTGCGCGGCGAATACAAGAAGGTCGCCGATGCGCATGCCCGCTCCGAAGCCGACAAGCAGCGGCTGCCGCTGGCCAAGGCGAGGGCTAATGCGCACCAGATCGACTGGTCTGCCTATGAGCCGCCGAAGCCGTCTTTTACCGGCGTCAAGGTGTTCGAGAACTGGGATCTCACGGAACTCGCACGCTACATCGATTGGACACCGTTCTTCCAGACCTGGGAGTTGAAGGGCCGCTATCCGAAGATCCTCGAAGACGAGGCGCAAGGTGCCGCCGCGCGCCAACTGTTCGAGGATGCGCAGGCGATGCTGAAAAAGATCATTGCCGAAAAATGGTTCGCCCCGCGCGGCGTCATCGGTTTCTGGCCGGCCAATGCCGTCGGCGACGACATCAGGCTGTTCGCGGATGAGGCACGCTCGCAGGAACTGGCCACGTTCTTCACCCTGCGCCAGCAACTGACCAAGCGCGACGGCAAGGCCAATGTCGCGCTGTCGGATTTTGTCGCGCCGGCCGACGGCGGCAAGCCCGACTATATCGGCGGCTTCATCGTCACCGCCGGTATCGAGGAGGTGGCGATCGCCGAGCGTTTCGAGCGGGCGAATGACGATTATTCGTCGATCATGGTCAAGGCGCTGGCCGATCGCTTCGCCGAAGCCTTTGCCGAGCGCATGCATGAGAAGGTGCGCAAGGAGTTCTGGGGCTACGTGCCAGACGAATCGTTGGCGCCCGACGAGCTGATCGGCGAACCCTATCGCGGCATCCGCCCGGCGCCCGGCTATCCGGCGCAGCCCGACCACACCGAAAAGGCCACACTGTTCCGGCTGCTTGACGGTGAGGGCAATGCGGGCGTGAGCCTGACCGAAAGCTATGCGATGTGGCCGGGCTCGTCCGTGTCGGGGATCTATCTGTCGCATCCCGAAAGCTATTATTTCGGCGTCGCCAAGGTCGAACGCGATCAGGTCGAGGATTATGCGCGCCGCAAGGCCATGCCCTTGGCCGAGGTCGAGCGCTGGCTCGGACCCATCCTCAACTACGTGCCGGCACACTATGCCGAGGCGGCTGAATAGCGGCCGCAAGTTCTCTTGTCGGCGAGGCCAGACGGCAACCACACATCGCCATGACATCGTCGAGACACGATGTGCCAATATCGGGCTCTGCGCTGGTGGCTGGCCCATGATCCAGGACAGCGATAAACCCAAGGCAGCCATCTTTGCAGTTGGAGCGCCGAATGACCGTACTCACACGCCGCAGACTTTTGAAGACGGCTGCGGTTGCCGGCGCGGGCGGGATCGGGTTGTCTGCACTGGGTCGACTTGGCGGCTGGGCCGCTGCCACATCTGAGCCGGTGGTTTTGCAGACGGCAAAAATCCAGGCGAAGCTGATGGATGTCGGCCAGACCAGGGATGTGCTGACCTATGGCAATGCCGGAATGCCGCCCGTGCTCAGAATGAAAAAGGGCGAGCCCTTCACGGCCCGCCTGGTCAACGCGATCGACGATCCGACGACGATCCACTGGCATGGCATTCGCGTTCCAAATAAGATGGACGGCGTCCCGTTCCTGGTCCAGCCCTACGTCTACACCGGCGATCATTTCGATTACGCCTTCACCCCGCCCGACGCCGGGACCTTCTGGTACCACCCGCATTGCAACACGCTGGAGCAGATGGGCCACGGCCTGACGGGCGTGATCGTGGTCGAAAACCCCGGCGATCCGGAATTCGATGCCGAAATGGTCGTCAATCTGCGCGACTGGCGCCTCGGCGACGACGGCCAGTTCATCGACCAGTTCCGGCCACGCGATGCCGCAAAAACCGGCACCTACGGCACGATGCGCACCGCCAACTGGCTCGATCAGCCGCAATATGACGCGCCGGCTGGCGGACTGGTGCGGCTCAGGGTCGCCATCACCGACGTCACCCGCATCTATGCCTTTCGCGTCGACGGCGCCGAGGCAACCGTCATTGCGCTCGACGGGAACCCGGTACCGCAGCGTTTTTCTCCCGATGCCTTGCTGCTTGGACCCGGCCAGCGCATGGAATTGGCCATCCGCATGCCCGACGACGAGGGTGCGATCGTGAGCCTGAGGGACGTCAGGGGCACCAAGCCAAAAATCCTGGCGACCGTGCGCGCGACAGGAAACTCCCTCAAGCGCGACATTCGCGATGTTGCACCCCTGGAGGTCAATCCGGTGGCGGAGGTGGATCTCACCAGCGCCCAGCACATTTCCCTGGCGCTCAGCGCCACGGCGGAAAACATCCCGAGCGACGGCATCTGCGGTTCGCTTGGCTACAGTTTCTGGGCCATCAACAAGGTGCCGTGGCCCGGCGATACGCCGGATCCGACCGCACCGCTGGCCGAATTGAAGCTTGGCAGGAGCTATGTCATCGACATGGAGAACCTGACGCCGCAATCCCATCCGATGCATCTGCACGGCATGAGCTTCAAGGTGCTGTCATCCTCGACGCGCCAGGTTCAGCCTGTGATTTCCGACACCTATCTCATCCAGCCCAACGAGAAGGTTCAACTCGGCTTCGTCGCCGACAATCCCGGCGACTGGCTGCTGCACTGCCACATCATCGAGCATCAGAAATCGGGAATGACGAGCTACGTCAGGGTGGTGTGAAGCCGCGCCCGACGGTTTCGTTGGCAAAAGGGGGCGGTTCCCTGCTATTGCCGCCTCCAAATCAAGAAACATGGACAACCTGCATGACCAATGTCGCCCTGACCGGCCTTGCCCGCGATCTCGCCAGGCGTGCCGCCGAGGGCCGCCCTGTGCGCATCGGCGTCATCGGTTCGGGCGAGATGGGCACTGATCTGGTCACCCAAGGCATGCTGATGCCGGGCATTTCGGTTTGCGCCGTCTCGACACGCCGCCCGCACACCGCGCGCGATGCCATCCGCATCGCCTATGGCGACGAAGCCATGGCGGTCGAGGCCGACACCGCCTCGAAGGTCACCGGCGCCATCGAAAACGGCAAGATCGCCATCACCTCCAACGAGATGCTGGTCACCAATCCGCTGATCGACGTCGTCATCGACGCCACCGGCAAGCCGGGTGTCGCCGCCGATTTCGACCTGAAGGCGATGGAGCACGGCAAGCATCTGGTGATGATGAACGTCGAGGCCGACGTCACCATCGGCTGCTATCTCAAGCAGCAAGCCGACCGGCTTGGCGTCGTCTATTCGGTGGGTGCGGGCGACGAGCCGTCGAGCTGCATGGAGCTGATCGAGTTCGCGTCGGCGCTCGGGCTAACCATCGTCTCGGCCGGCAAGGGCAAGAACAACCCGCTCAACCACGACGCCGTGCCGGACGACTATCGCGCGGAAGCGATCCGCCGCAACATGAACCCGCGTATGCTGGTCGAGTTCGTCGACGGTTCGAAAACCATGGTCGAGATGTGCGCCATCGCCAACGCCACCGGGCTGGTGCCGGATGTGCCCGGCATGCACGGCCCGAAGGCCGACCGCGACGACCTCGCCAAGGTGCTCATTCCGCGCGAGGATGGTGGGCTATTGCTGAAGAAAGGCGTCGTCGACTACACGGTCGGCAAGGGCGTCGCGCCCGGCGTCTTCGTCATCGTCGAGGCGACGCATCCGCGCATCATCGAGCGCTTGGACGATCTGCATATAGGCCACGGCCCCTATTACAGCCTGTTCCGGCCCTATCATTTGACCTCGCTTGAAGTGCCGCTGACCGCCGCCCGCATCATGCTTTTCGGCAAGCCCGACATGGTGCCGTTGCCAAGGCCGGTGGCCGAAGTGTGCGCCGTCGCCAAGCGCGACCTTGCCACCGGCGAGACCTTCGATGCGATCGGCGAGACCTGCTACCGTTCCTGGACCATGACCGTCAGCGAAGCCCGCGCCCAGCGCGCCGTGCCGGTCGGCCTGCTCGAGGGCGGCAAGGTGCTGAGGCCGGTCAGGAAAGGCGAGTTGCTGACCGCCGACAATGCGTCGCCCGACCAGACGACGAGACTGTTCGCCTTGCGCCGGCTGCAGGACGAGATGCTGTACGGAAAATAGTCCGTTATGGCGCTGTCATGACAAATACACTATGTTGTAGTGGCAAATGTCACTAAGGACAGGCCAATGAATCTCCAGATCAGGGATCCGCGTGCGCGTGAACTGGCACGGCGGCTCGCCGCCAAACGTAAGATTTCCATGACTGAGGCGGTCATCGAAGCGCTTGAATCCGAACTGAAGCGGGAAGGGGGACTCATTCCCCTGGCGGACCGACTGGCTGCCATTGCCAGCGATCTCAAAGCCAGAGCCGGCCAGGGCGGCCGGCCTGTGGCCAAAGATGAGATCGACGACATGTGGGGACATCCCTGATGTTTGTAGACACCTCCGTGGTTGTCGCAATACTTTCGGAAGAAGGGGATGCCCGCGAGTGGAGCAACCGCATCGGGGCAGCACCGCGCAAGATAACCTCTGCGCTGGTAGTGCTCGAAGCGGCAATGCGGCTCTCCACCATGCTTGCCGTCGAGCCTCTTGTCGCTGAAGCGGCGATAGAGGCTTTTCTGCGTGAAGCCGAAATCGAAATCGTGCCGATCGACGCTGGTGACGCCAAGCTCGCGGTCCAGGCCTTTTCAGACTATGGAAAGGGACGAGGGCATCCCGCCCAGCTCAATCTCGCCGATTGCCTGTCCTATGCTTGCGCGAAGAGCCACGGCTCAGTGTTGCTCTACAAGGGCAATGACGTCTCGCATACGGATCTCGCTTAGCGGGACACATCCGCTCTATTTGCCCAACTCGATCGATCGCAACCGCGCTGCCTCGACTGCCTGGGTAAGCAGATTGGTCAGGCGGTCCTCACCCATCAGCACCGCCAGCGCTGCTGCCGTCGTCCCCTTGGGGCTGGTGACCTGCTGGCGCAGCACGCCCGGTTCCTCGCCGCTTTCGGCGGCGAGCGAGGCAGCACCGTAGACGGTCTGCATGGCGAGCAGCTTGGCGGTCGCCGTCGGCAGCCCGGCCTTCTCGGCGGCCACGGTCAGCGCCTCGATGAAATGAAAGATGTAGGCTGGCCCCGATCCCGATACGGCGGTCACCGCATCCATCAGGCCCTCGTCGTCGATGGTGGCTACCTCACCGCTCGCCGACAGCAGGTCGGCGACGAAACGCTTGGTGTCATCAGACACGAGCGGGTTGGAAAACACCACCATCATGCCCTTGCCGATCGCCGCGGGCGTGTTGGGCATGCAGCGCACAACCGGCGCGCGATTGCCCAGGATCTCCTCGAAGGTGGCGGTAGGCGTGCCGGCGGCAATGCTGACGAAGGTGGTGCGGCCATCGCCGAAACGCTTGTAGGCGGCGGTGACATCGCGGATCACCTGCGGCTTCACCGCGATGACGACGAGATCGGGCACGGCGTCTGCTGGAATATCGCCGGCATCGGCTGATGTGCCGCAGCCCAACGCTGCGGCGCGATTGCGTAGATCGGCATTGGGCTCGACCACGAAGACCGCTGATGGCGCAAGCTTGCCGGATTTCAGCCAGCCCGAGAGCATGGCGTAACCCATATTGCCGCAGCCGGCGAGAACAAGCCTGATCGTCATCGAAAGCCCTCCGAAGGAAGGCCTTCACATAGACGCTAGCGCTTCCGTGGGGAAGCCCTGTCAGGATGGACGGAAAGATCGCGTGCCGCGATCGGGATCACGCACCGCGATCGGCCGCAGCGACACTTGCCTGAGGCCAAGCACGCCGAGCACGAAGAACAGCCAGACCGGGTCGCCGCGATGGAAGAAGAAGCTTTCGAGGAAAGCGTTCAGCGCCGTGAACAGCACCACCATCATGAAGAAGTCGCCGAGAAAGATGTTTTCCCTGCGCAGCGGAATGCGCATGTAGTCGCGCAACGGCGCGATGAGGAAGGTGTAGACCGCCACGCAAAGTGCCGGAATGCCCATCAGCACGGCGATGTCGAGATAGCCGTCATGGCCGTGCACGATGGTTCTGATGTCCCACGGCCGGTCGAAGGGCTGGTCCTGGTTGAGCAAGAGCGGCGTGCCCCAGAAGCTTTCATAACCGTAGCCGGTCCATGGCTTCTTCGCCAGCATGCTGCCGGCGAACTCCCACAGCGTCGTGCGGCCGGTATAGGTCATGTCGGGGAAATAGATCGCCGCCAGATGTTTTATCGGCGGCAGGAAGACGATGCCCAGCGTGCCGACCGCCGTGGCGATGATCGCCAGCGCAAACAGGATCGGCGTGCCGAGCCGCATGCCTATCAGGCTTGGAAACATCACGATCAGGATCGAGAATGGCACCAGGCCGGCGGTTGTCTTTGAGCCGGTGTGCAGCATGAAGATCATGGCTGCGAAGAAGATCCCGGCGCCCCAGTATCGCTGCCCGCGCCGGTAGAGATACAGACCTGCGAAGCTGAGGCAGGCCATGATCGGGCCGGCGATGTTCTTGTGAGTGAACACGCCGCGCCACAGGCCGGCATGTTCGGGCTCCTGTGAGTCGGCGGTGTGCATCGCCTCGTGCGGAAAGACGATGAGGCCGAGATAGGAAAGGCCCATGACCACGACGGCGGTGAAGATGATGACTTTTGAGAAGGCCTCGGCGTCGCGTGGCAGCACCAGGATCGTCGCCATCGTCAGGATGCCGATCAGCGTGAAGGAGGCGGCGCGCATGGCCGAAGGCGGGTCGGTTGCCAGCACCACCGACAGGAAAAAGAAGCCCAGCATCAGCATCCAGGACGGGCTGAGCAGCGAGCGCAGCACGCGCGGATCGGCAAAGGCCATCAGCGAGAAGATCGATATGGCACCGAGCGAGCTGAAGCCAAGCTGATTGACGATGTCGCCACCTTGACCGGTCAGTTCGGCGCCGGCCGGCTGGAACGGCCGGAAGGACACCATGATGACGGTGAACAGCAGCGCCGCAATGGCAGTGGCCACGCCTTCGCGCGTGAACGCGGCGCTGAGCGGGGCGCGCTCAGTTTTTCTCAGGCTGGCGGTATTGCTCATTGGCATATCCGAATTCGGCCAGCACGCGGCCCAGCGCCACATGGACGGGGTAGATGGCGATCGCCGGCGATCCTGTCCGCGCCAGTCGGATCAGGCCGCGAAACGGCGAGGCGGCAAGCAGCGCCAGGCTCTTCAGCAAGACCTTGGCGCCGGCGAGCGGCGTGCCGGCACGCTTCTTTTTTTCGACCAATGTCGAGATGACGCCGTTGCGCAGGCTGCGGGCGCGGATCCAGTCGGCTTCGACACGCCGGGCCGGTACGGTTTCCTGCACTTCCGCTTCAGCGCACCAGCCAAGCACGAAGTCGCGTTGTGCCGCCCGGCTCAGGAAATCGGAATCGCCGCCGCCCATGAAGTTGAATTTCAGATCGAGAAAGGGCGGACCCATGGCGATCAGCACGTTGCGCCCGACCAGAAGATTGCCGGAGGAATAGAGCGCAGGCACGCGCCCTGTTTCTCGATAGGGCGGCGCGAACACCGGATGCTCGGCCCATCTCGCATGGGCGGGATCGGCAAACACGGGCACCTGCGGGCCGCCGACGATATCGGCACTGAGCGTCTCGGCTGCCGTGCACATCCGTTCCAGCCACTGTGGGTCGGCAATCTCGTCATCGTCGATGACCAGCAGATGCCTGAAGTTCGGGAATTGCAGGATCGCTGTCTGCCAGCCGGCATTGTAGGCGCTGCAATTGCCGCGCTCCTGCGCGATGATGACCAGACCTGACATCTCGCCGCGCTCGAACAGCGGCAGTACCGCCTTGGCGCCGGCTCGCGCCTCGGCTTCGTTTTCCATGACGATGACGGCAAAGCGCCTGCCGGTTTGCTGCGCGCGCAGCGACGCCAGCGTTTCCAGCACCTGCTCGGGCCGCTTGAAGGTCGGCAAGGTGACGACCGCTTCGACGGCCTCGACGTCAAGCCGCGGCGAGCGTCCAGCGATTGATACCGAACCGTCCGATGGCAAAGGGATCATCCGTGTCCAGCCACATGGTGAGTTGGGCTCTGGTAGCACCACGGTGATAAGGTTTCGTTAATCACCTTGCACGGAGAAGCCCGCCAGACAGGGGCTTTCGGTCGTCGAATGTGCTGGCTTAATCAAGGGTTCACCGCACTTTGCTACCGGCTACACCACTGGATAGGTGAGATGCATCTGCTGTTCGCCACATCGATCGTGCCCGACGGCGCTCTCGCCTCGGGCTACGAGATCGCCAACGCTGCGATCATCGCCGCCTTGCGACGCGCTGGCGCGCGCGTCACCGTCATCGGCTTCACCTGGCCGGGAAAACTCGCGGCCGATCCCGAAAACACCGTGGTGCTGGGTGCGATCGACGTGCGCACGGACAATGCCTCCGCACGGCAAAAGCTGGCCTGGGTCGGCAAGGCGCTGCTTTCGGGCCTCACCTTCGCGTCGGTCAAGTTGCGCGCCGTGTCCGATTGCGATGTACTTGCCGCTGTCGAGCGCGCCGGACCGTTTGACGGCTACGTGCTGAATTCCGTGCAGTTCGCCGGCGCCTTCGAAAAGCTGTTCACTGAGCGGCCTTCGATCTTCGTTGCCCACAATGTCGAGCATCTTTCGGCACGGGAGAACGCCGCTGCCGCCGGCAGCCTCTTCCAGCGCCTGTTGTTCCGCCGCGAGGCGAAGTTGCTCAAGACCGTGGAAGAGCGTCTCTACCGCCGGGCCCGCTTCGTCTTCACCCTGGCCGAGGAAGACCGCGCCGCACTCGGTGTCGCCTCAGACGACCGCTCGGCGGTGCTGCCACTGGTGACCGGTGCTCAGACGCCTCCGAAAGGACCGCGCCGCATCGACTGCGACGCCGCCCTGATCGGCACCTGGACCTGGCATCCGAACCGCATCGGCCTCGACTGGTTCCTGGATAAGGTGGTGCCGCATCTGCGGCCCGATTTCCGCATCCGCATCGCAGGCCACATGCCTTCGGGCGTCGCCTCGAAGCATCCGGGTGTCGAACTTGTCGGCCGCGTGCCCGACGCGCAGGCCTTCGTGCGTAGCGCTGCCGTCATCCCGTTGATCAGCACCGCCGGCAGCGGCGTCCAGTTGAAGACCATCGAAACCTTCGAACTCGGCCTGCCATCCGTCGCCACCAGCCGCTCGCTGCGCGGCATCGGCCACCGCCCGGCCAATTGCATCGTCACCGATGATCCAGCCGCCTTTGCTAGGGCTCTCGAAGCCGCGGCGGCCGACATCCGCGATGTTGATGGCAGCGCATTCCGGCGTTCGCAGGTCAAGGCGCTCGATGCCGCCATCCGGCTCGGCCTCGAAAAGCTCGGGCCTGTCAGGCAGGAGGCGTTTGCATGAACATGCATGCCGCCCGCGCCGACACGTTGAAGACGATCCTCGGCATCTCGGTGCTTGCGATCCGCTGGAGCGATGCCATCGTCCTGCTGAACCGCCTGATTGCCGAGCGGCGCTTCACCAAGGTGAGTTTCCTCAACGCCCACAACGCTAACCTCGCCTATGCCGACTCGGTCTTCGCCGAGGCGCTCGATGATTTCCTCATCCTGCCCGACGGTATAGGTGTCGATCTGGCGGCGAGACTTCTTTACGGCGCGCCGTTTCCGGACAACCTCAACGGCACCGATTTCGTCCCTGCCTTCCTGCAGGCCTCGACAACGCCGCTGACCGTCGGGCTGCTCGGCGCGACGCGCGTCAACGCCGAAGCGGCGTCGGTCAAGCTGGCGGCTCTGGCCGTGCAGCACAGCTTCGTGGTGATCCATGACGGCTATTTCCCCGCTTCGCAGGAATCGGAAATCGTCGACCGGATCGCCGCGCTGCGGCCTGACGTGCTGCTCGTCGCCATGGGTGTACCGCGCCAGGAATTGTGGATCGAACGCCATATCGACGCACGCCACTGCACGCTGCCTATCGCCGTCGGCGCGTTGCTCGACTTCCTGAGCGGCGCGGTGCCCCGGGCACCCTTGTGGATGCGCCGGCTGCGGCTCGAATGGCTGTTTCGGTTGGCTGTCGAACCGGGCCGCCTGTGGCGCCGCTACGTGGTCGGCAATCCCCTGTTCCTGCTGCGTGTTGCCAGGCAGAGATTGTCACGGACACCCGAAGCCGCGGGAGACAGCCAGTGAACAGCAGGTTCGTTCCGGGCGCCGCTGTCGAACCAAGCCCGCTTCGGCAGATACCGACGGCGGCAATCGTGACGGCAAGCTACGCGCCCGATTTCGAGCGCTGCCGCCTGCTGTGCGAGACACTTGATCGCCACGTTTCCGGCGCGGCGCACCACTATATTCTGGTCGAACATCGCGACGTCAGGCTGTTTCGCCAATTGGAGACCGGCCGCCGCACGGTCGTCGATGAGCGTGATCTGCTGCCACGCTGGCTGCATGCCTTCGACGACCCGCTCAGCCTGTTTCGCCGGCGCGTCTGGCTCAGCCTGAAGACGCAGCCGCTGCGCGGTTGGCATGTGCAGCAGCTGCGCCGCATCGCCATATCAGCACACGCATCCGAAGACGTGCTGATCTTCTGCGATTCCGACGTCGCCTTCCTCAAACCTTTCGACTGTGGCGCCTTCTGGCGCGACGGCAAGGCGCGGCTGTTCCGCCGCGACGGCGTGCTGGCGAACGAAGGTCATGAAGAGCATCGCATCTGGTCGCGCAACGCCGGGTCGGCACTCGGCATCGACCCGTCCCGGACATCGGTCCACGACTACATCTCGACGCTGATCGCCTGGCGGCGCGACACCGTGCTGGCCATGTGCGGCGAGATCGAGAAGGTCCATGGTCGCAGCTGGGTCGAGGTCATCGGCTCGGCGCGCAGATTCTCCGAATGCATGATCTACGGACGCTACGTCGACGATCTGCTGCAGGGCGCCGGTCACTTCCACGGTTCGGAGGAGTTCTGTCGCGTCCACTGGACCGGCGAGGCGCTGTCGGACGACGAGTTTCGCCGCTTCGTCGCCGCCATGGCGCCGGAGCAGGTGGCGATCGGCATGCAATCCTTCATCGGCACCGATATCGGCCGCATCCGACGTTTGATCGGGCTGGATTAGAGCATCCGAAAAGCGGGAACCGGCTTTCTCGGACAAACGGTTTCCGTTTGTCCGAGATCATGTGCAAATGAGAAGGCCCTAGATCGCCTTTGCCGGCTTACGCATCGCCGAATAAGTGAGCAGCGTCGAGGCGAGATACAAAAGCAGGAAGACGACATTGAGCGACAGCACCAGGTTCGGCGTGTCGAGGATGGTCGTCAGCACATAGGTCAAAAGCAGCGCCTTCAGTGCGGCGAGCAAGCCGAGATTGAGCGCCCGCACCAGCGTCTGGCCGCGTGCGAACAAAAGCTCGGCCTGGTATTCGACCAGATTGCGCAGTCCCGGCACGCAGATCGCCAGCACCACCAGCGGGGCGGCCTCGGCGACATTCTTGCCGAGTGCGTTGGGGAAGAAATGCAGCACGATGCCAAGCGCCAGCAGCGCCAGCGTTGAGACAGCGAACACGCCGCCTTCGATGCCGCTCTTGACCGCGAGGCGCGACAGCAGTTCCGGCGCGCGCATCATGCGCTGCACCAGCATCATCGAGAAGGTGCGGATCGGAATGGCCGTCAGGTCGACCAGCCGCATGATGATGGCGTAGATACCGGCCAGATGCGGGCCGCCGATCGCCAGAACCAGCAGCTTGTCGAACTCCATCTGCAGATAGAACAGCACCTCGGCGCCGGCCACGTAGATGGAATCGGCAAGCCGCCTGAGATAAAGCTCGATGCGCAGCCGCAGCCGCTGGCGCGGGTAGAAGAAGCCGAATGCAATCAGCAGCGAAGCGGCATTGGCACCGATATAGAACCACGACCATATCCAGACGCTGTGTTGCGCAGAGAACATGAACAGCACCGCACCAAGCGCCCGCAACGCCGTCGCCAGGATGGCCAGCAGCGCGGCGCGGCCGAACTTGCCCAGACCGTTGTTTACGATCAGCGCCACCTCCACCGGCCGCCACAGCAGCGCCTCGGCAAAGACGATTGCCGCAAACACCGACAGCGGCACGGTGTCGGCGAAGAAAATCAGATAGACGCCGAACGAGGCCGCCGCCAGCAGCGGCAACGACAGCAAGCCGAGCAGCAGGAAGCCGGCGGTGAAGGTGCCGATCAGATTGGGGCGGATGGTGGCGGTGCGATAGAGTGCCGAGATGAAACCGAAGGCGAGGATGCGCGACAGCATGACGCCGGCCGCCGATGCGGTGGCGAACATGCCGAACTCGGAAATGGACAGCGTGTTGGCCAGCGCGATGAAATAGGCGAGTGAAAACACCAGTCGCCCACCGGCGCCGCTGATCGCCGAGAAATAGTCGCGAAGCAGCCCCCGTCGTTCGGCCAAAAAGCTGCCGATCCGGGCGAGGGGCCGCCTTTGCGGTATGTCACTGGCCTGCGTCATGTCTCATGGAGAGCCTAGGCCGGAAAACTTAACGTGCCGTTCTGGGGCCTAAGGTTGCGTCGAAAATAGATGCAACCGAAGAGAGAAACCACGGCTACGGCGCGGCAAAATTAACCTTTTGTTTTCCATGCCTGTTTAGCGTGGCTTAACGAATGGCCAATCGCCGTTCGCAGGTCGCCAAGGGTAAAGTTCCAGACGATGGTCGACAGGGAAAACCGCGAAGACTGGAAACGCGAGCGCTCGTTGTTGGCGCTTGGCCAGGCTGTGCGCGGCGACGAACCCGACGCGTCTCTGGTCTCGATCGGGGATCGGGCAGACCCGTCATGGCGCGAGGATGCCGCCACCCGCCATCGTCTCGCCCGTTCACGGCGCGAAACGCGGACGAACCCGAAGCTGTCGGATCCGGTCGCAACAGACGCGTATCAGGCTGGCTACGAGCCAGCCTCGTCGGTGAGCCCTGCGCAAACCACACCACGGACACAGTCTGCTGAAACCGCAGGCGCTTCCGATCGCACATCCGAACGTTACTATTCAGGCGAGGCCTCGGCATCCCGCAACGATAGCGCCGACAGCCAGCAGTGGAAGCCGCTGATCAATCCGATGCAGGTCGTCCGTGGTGTTGGCAAGTCGAAGCTGCTGATCGTGACGACGACGATACTGGGCGCCGCGCTCGGCATTGCCATCGCGCTGTCGACGCCGAAGAAATACGAAGCCACCACCGAGCTGATCGTCGATCCACGCGACCTGAAGCTCACCGACCGCGACCTCACCCAGTCGGTCGTCGCCTCGGACGCCACGCTGGCCATCGTCGAAAACCAAGTCCGGGTGCTGACGTCGGGCACTGTTCTCAACAAGGTCGTCGACAAGCTCAATCTGGTCAACGACCCCGAATTCAATGGGCAAGGCGGCGGCCTCAGCGTCATGTCGCTCATCCGCTCCGTCCTGTCTCGCAATGACGGACCGGGCGGTGTCGACGACACCCGCCGCCGTGCGCTGGCTGTCGGCAATCTGGCTGAGAGCCTTTCGGTCGAGCGCGGCGGCAAGACCTTCGTCATCACCGTCAGCGCGACAACGCAAAATGGCGAGAAATCGGCTCTGATCGCCAACACGATGACGGATGTCTTCCTGCAGACCTTCGGCCAAATCCAGTCCGATACCGCAGGCCGCGCCACCGACGAACTGACGGCAAGACTGGACGAGCTGCGCAAGGGCGTCGAGGCGGCCGAGCGCAAGGTCGAGGATTTCAGGGCCTCGCACGACCTTGTCGACGCGCAGGGCCACCTCATCAGCGACGATGAGATGCTGAAGCTCAATGAACAGCTGTCGGTTGCGCGCGCTCGGACGCTTGAACTCAACGCCCGGGCGGCCTCGGCGCGTTCGGTCGACGTCAACTCCGTTCTCACCGGCACCTTGCCGGAGGAGATCAACTCCAACACGATGAGCGATCTGCGTTCCCAATATGCGTCGCTCAAGCAGGAGGCTGACCGCGCCGCCATCCGGTTCGGCCCGCGTCACCCCGAACTCCAGGCGCTCAATGCCCAGCTTACCGGCGCACGCGACCGCATCGCCGCGGAGTTGCGCCGCATCGGCTCCTCGCTGCAGGTCGACCTCAAGCGTGCCGTCCAGCTCGAACAGGATCTCGCTTCTCGTCTGGCGCAGCTGAAGGTCCGCAGCGGCGACGTCAACAGCGACCTGGTGTCGATGCGCGAACTGGAGCGCGAGGCTACCGCCAAGCGTTCCGTCTATGAACAATACCTGCTGCGCGCCAAGGAGACCGGCGAGCAGAAGGACATCAACACCGCCAACATCAATGTGATCTCGAAGGCCTTCGCGCCGCTCGAGCCGAACGGGCCGTCGCGGGTCGTGGTGGCGCTTGCCGGCCTGCTGCTGGGCTTTGCCTCCGGCATTGGCCTCGGCGCCATGCGTGGCGCCTATGAGAGCCTGCGTGACACCGCCAATTCGCGATCACGCCGCGACCGCAGCATGGACGAAAGCCGGAAGCCTTACGAGGACAAGCCATACCGGGCGGCTCCCCCGCCGGCACCGCAACCACCAGCACCGCAATCATTGGCACCACCGCCTGCGCCGCCACCGCCCGCGGCACCACCGCCTGTCCAGCAGGCCGTGACCGCGCCGGCGGCCGAAGGTCCCGGCCGGATCGGCGCGTTGCTGTCAAGGCTGCACAAGGCCGTGTCCCGCGCGCCATCCCCGGAGGAGCCCTTCGACACTGGTGAGTGGGTCTCTGCTGAAAACGTGAAGCCGACGCAGGATCCGGCGTACCCCGCCTATTCCCAGTCGGCGCCGGCTTTCGCGCCTCGGCAGCCGGTTGCGGCAGCCTACCCGCCGCCGCCTTTCCAGCCCGGCGGTCAGGCCCCCCATCCGCGGCAGATGGCGCAGCCGCCATCGCCGCCTCACATGGTGCCGCAGCGGCCCTATTCGGGCCCTCAGCTCTACCCCTACGCGCAGCCATTGGGCTATACGCAGCAGCCTGGCTATCCCTATCCTCAGTCCATGCCGGCCCCCAATGCCGGGCAGCTGCCCTATCCGCCTCAGCCTGCTTCCGCGCTCTATCCGCCCCAGCCCATCCCGCCGCGGCAGGCAGCTCAGCCGCACGAGCCATCGGTGGAGGCGCCGCGGGCCGCGCCGGACGTCGAGCAGCAGGCCCCGATCGAGGAAATCCGCGCCAGCCTGCGCGAATTCCGCGAAGCGGTTCGCGAACTTACCGAGAGCCGCGCGCGCCGCCGTTACTTCTGAGCCACAAGATTCTTCGCGGTGCCGCACAAAAACATGCCGGTTTCGCGTAAACGGCATGGGACGGCGCTTTGGCGGGATTGCGTGTTGGAATTTTCGTGAAAATGCCACGCTGTGAAAGATCAAAAAGCGCGTCGCTTCCGGAAGCGACGCGCTTGGGCATTTTGGTGTTGAGGATGGTCCATGGCCGAAGTGATTGATGGCAAGAGTGTTGCCGAAGACGTGGTGCGGACGGTCAAGGCCCTGACGGCCGAGCTTGTTGCCAAAGGCAAGGCCAAGCCGGGTCTTGCCGTGGTCATCGTCGGTGAGGATCCGGCCAGCCAGGTCTATGTCGCTTCCAAGTCGCGCACCGCCAAGGAATGCGGCTTTCATTCCGTCCAGCACACGCTACCGGCCGAAACCTCTGAACAGGCATTGCTTGAGATCATCGGCGACCTCAACGCCGATCCAGCCATCAACGGCATCCTGGTGCAGCTTCCGTTGCCGGCCCATATCGACGCCGGCAAGATCATCCAGACCATCGCGCCGGAAAAGGATGTCGACGGCTTCCATTTCATCAATGTCGGCAAGCTCGGCACCGGTGAACTCGAGACTGCCTTCGTGCCTTGCACGCCGGCCGGTTCGATGCTCCTGATCGAGCGGGTACGCGGCAAGGACCTGTCCGGGCTCAATGCCGTCGTCGTCGGCCGCTCCAACATCGTCGGCAAGCCGATGGCCAATCTCCTGCTTGCCGCCAACTGCACCGTCACCATCGCACACAGCCGTACCAGGGATTTGCCGGCACTTGCCCGCACCGCCGACATTCTTGTCGCGGCGGTCGGCCGGCCGGAGATGATCAGGGGCGACTGGGTGAAGCCAGGCGCCACCGTCATCGATGTCGGCATCAACCGCATTCCGGCGCCG
The DNA here is from genome assembly GCF_042647205.1 of Mesorhizobium cantuariense. Lineage (NCBI taxonomy): Bacteria > Pseudomonadati > Pseudomonadota > Alphaproteobacteria > Hyphomicrobiales > Phyllobacteriaceae > Mesorhizobium > Mesorhizobium cantuariense. The sequence continues at coordinate 992,915 of NZ_JBHRVD010000001.1, forward strand.
GAAAAGGGCGAGGGCAAGTCGCGCCTCGTCGGCGATGTCGCCTATGCCGAAGCGGCCGAGGCCGCGGGCGCCATCACGCCGGTGCCCGGTGGTGTCGGCCCGATGACCATTGCCATGCTGATGGCCAATACGTTAGCCTCTGCCTACCTTGCGGCCGGATTGAAACGGCCGTCCTTCTGACCCGCCAGAAAGCCGCAGCTTTGCCGAACCCAACTATTCCCTTGGAACGGCCGGTCATGACTGACCCCGTTCAAGGCGGCCGGCAGTTCGCTTTCCTGCTGGTCGACAAGTTCTCCATGTTCTCGCTGGCCGCGGCGATCGATACGTTCCGGTCGGCAAACCGGTTGCTCGGCCGCGACTTCTACGGCTGGACCACGGTGTCGGCCGACGGCGATCCGGTGATGGCCTCCAATGGCCTGCCGCTCAAGATCGACTATGCCGTTGCCGACCTGCCGCCGGTCGACATCCTCTTCGTCTCGGTCGGGCTGACGACGGAATTTCCCGGCAAGAGCAAGGTGCTGGCGGCTTTGCGCAGCTGGGGCAGGCGCGGCAATGCGCTCGGTGCCTTGTCGGTCGGCTCCTATCTGCTGGCCGAGGCCGGTCAGCTCGAAGGTTATCGCTGCACCATCCATTGGGAAAACCGCGCCGGCTTCGTCGAGCGCTTCCCCGACATCAACTGCACGGGCAACGTCTTCGAGATCGATCGCAAGCGCTACACCTGTGCCGGCGGCACCACTTCGATCGACCTGATGCTGGAGATCGTGCGCGGCGATTTCGGCTCGAACCTCGCCAATGGCGTCGCCAACCAGTTCCAGCACGAACGCATCCGCTCGGCCGGAGACCGCCAGCGTGTCGGGCCGGAACGCGACCTCACCGGCAAGTCGGAGAAGCTCAGGCGCATCGTCGAACTGATGGCCGACCACCTCGACGAGCCACTGTCGGCGGTGCAACTGGCCAAATCCGCCGGCCTGTCGGTGCGCCAGGTCGAGCGCCTGTTCCTGCGTCATCTCAGCGTCACGCCCGGCCGCTACTATATGCGGCTGCGGCTGGAGCGGGCGCGCGAATTGCTGCGCCAGACCAACATGCCGATCCTCGACGTGGCGATCGCGACCGGCTTCACCTCGCATTCCTACTTCGCCCAGAGCTACCGGCTGCAATTCGGCAGGCCGCCCTCGGAAGAGCGCCGCACGACCTACTGAGCGGTTTTTCGCTTCTTGGCATTCGGCCCCTCACAGCCGTGCCCGGACTTGTGTCCTGACGCCGCGTCAAATAGCTTTCCCGCCCGGATCAGGGGCGGATTTGAGGAGATATCGATGGCGGGACTTGCACGGAGCGTCGCTGCGGCGATCCTCCTTTTGTCGATGACGACATTCGGCTTTGCCGCAAACAAGGTCATCATCATTCTCGATGCCTCCGGCTCGATGTGGGCTCAGATCGACGGCAAGCCCAAGCTCGAAATCGCCCGTGAATCGCTCAGAACCGTGCTTCAATCTGTCCCCGGCGACGATGAGATCGGCTTCATGGCCTACGGCCATCGCGAAAAAGGCAGCTGCGACGATATCCAGTTGATCGTGCCGCCACAGGCAGGTTCGGCCAGCGCCATCTCGGCCGCCGCCGACAGCCTGAAATTCCTCGGCAAGACGCCGCTGACGGCGGCCGTCAAGCAGGCAGCCGAAGCGTTGAAATACACCGAAGACAAGGCAACCGTCGTGCTCATCACCGACGGGCTCGAAACATGCGGCGGTGACCCTTGCGCGCTTGGCAAGGAGCTTAAGGCATCCGGCGTCGACTTCACCGCCGATGTCGTCGGCTTCGGCCTCACCGCCGATGAAGGCAAGCAGATCGCTTGCCTTGCCGAAAACACCGGTGGCAAATACATCCAGGCCTCCGACGAGAAGGCGCTGCAGGAGGCGCTTGTCGAGACAGCGATGGCGCGGCTGTCGTCATCGACTATCCTGGTGCTGACATGCCCGCCACCTTCTATGGGACCACGAAAGCCGTGTTGCCCGCCGGCGACGAGAAAGTGACTGTCACGATCGGGCAGGGCGTGACTACCGAGACGATTCCGCTGGCTGCCGGCAAGACCGTGGAAAAGGACATGATTGCCGGTGTCGGCCATGTCGTTGCCAATGCCTATTATATTGCCGGCGGCGACAAGGCGGACGGTTCAGGCATCGGCTTCAAGGTGCTCAAGGCAAAAAAGAAGATCGATGGAACCAGGGACGAGGTGACCTATGCCTACGGACCCGACAGCAAGTTCGATCTGCCGCCCGATGACTATGTGTTGATTGCGACGGTTGATCTCGCCGTCGTCGAGCAGCCGTTCACTGTCAAGGTCGGCGAATTTCAGGATCTGAAGATCGCAATGAATGCCGGCGTGCTGGCGGTCACCGCGCCCGGAGCCTCGAAGATCGAGATTTTCGAGGCCAAGAAGGACATCAACGGCAACCGCAAGTCGCTTGGCTATGCATTCGACCAGAAGTATCAGGCAGCGATCCCGGCGGGCGACTACGCCGTCGTCTCGGAGAAATCCGACAACAGTTCGAAAGAAGGCAACGTGACGGTCAAGGCCGGCGAGCGAGCCGAGCTAACCGTGCAATAGAATCGTATGCACAACCGCAAGAGGGCGGCCATGTGCCGCCCTTTTTCATGAACTACGCAGAACTGCGTCAAGCGGTGCCGAAGGCGCTGGCGCCATGATCGGCGCGGCCGACCAATTGCCGGAACCCGGCGAACAGCTCGCGGCCGAAACCGAACTCGTTGCCGATCAGGTCGGCATCCGCCGTCCGGCGCAGTGCGAAGTCGCCTGCCGGCACCAGAACTTCCAGCGTGCCTGCATCGGCGTCCAGCCGGATGATGTCGCCCTCATGGATCCTGGCGATCGGCCCGTCCTCGACCGCTTCCGGCGTCACATGGATCGCTGCCGGCACTTTGCCGGAGGCGCCCGACATGCGCCCGTCGGTGACCAGAGCCACGCGCTGGCCGCGATCCTGCAGGATGCCGAGCACGGTGGTCAGCTTGTGCAGTTCCGGCATGCCGTTGGCCTTCGGCCCCTGGAAGCGGATGACGGCGATGAAATCGCCGGTCAGCGTGCCGGCCTTGAACGCTTCATTCAGCCCTTGCTGGCTGTCAAAGACCTTGGCCGGCGCCTCGATGACGCGGCGCTCCGGCTTCACCGCGGAAGTCTTGATGACGGCATGGCCGAGATTGCCCGACAGCACTTTCAGACCGCCGGTCGCCTGGAACGCCTTGTTGAAAGGCGCCAGCACTTTCTCGTCGCCGCTTGTCCGCGGCGAGGCTTCGCGCACGACGCTGCCGTCGGCGCCAAGCTTTGCTTCGACCGCGTAGGGCCGCAGGCCTTCGCCCCACACCGTCTGCACATCCTCGTGCAGGATGCCTTCGTCAAGCAGTTCGCGGATCAGGAAGCCGAGTCCGCCGGCGGCGTGGAAATGGTTCACGTCGGCGAGACCGTTCGGATAGACCCGCGCCAGCAGCGGCACCGCTTCCGAAAGATCGGAAATATCCTGCCAGGTGATGGCGATGCCGGCGGCCGCCGCCATGGCGATCAGGTGGATGGTGTGATTGGTCGAGCCGCCAGTGGCGTGCAGGCCGACGATGCCGTTGACGATCGAACGCTCGTCGATCATCCGGCCGACCGGCGTATAGGCATTGCCGAGCGCGGTGATCGCCAGCGCCCGCTTGGTCGCCTCGCGGGTCAGGGCCTCGCGCAGCGGTGTGCCGGGATTGACGAAGGAAGCGCCCGGCGTGTGCAGGCCCATGATCTCCATCAGCATCTGGTTGGAATTCGCCGTGCCGTAGAAGGTGCAGGTGCCCGGTCCATGGTAGGACTTGGACTCGGCCTCCAGCAGTTCGGCGCGACCTGCCTTGCCCTCGGCATAGAGCTGGCGAACCTTGGCCTTTTCATCGTTCGGCAGGCCGGTCGTCATAGGCCCGGCCGGAATGAACACCGCCGGCAGATGGCCGAAGGTCAGCGCCGCGATCACCAGCCCGGGCACGATCTTGTCGCAGACGCCGAGATAGACGGCGGCGTCGAACATGTTGTGCGACAGGCCGATCGCGGCGGCCATGGCGATCACGTCGCGCGAAAACAGCGACAGCTCCATGCCGGGCTGGCCCTGCGTCACGCCATCGCACATTGCCGGCACGCCGCCGGCCACTTGGGCGATGCCGCCGGCTTCGCGCGCCGCGTCTTTGATCAGTGCCGGAAAGGTCTCGAACGGCTGATGCGCCGAAAGCATGTCGTTGTAGGAGGTGATGATGCCGAGGTTCGGCACCTTGTCGGCACCCAGCGCCAGCTTTTCGGTGGGGCTGCACACTGCAAAGCCGTGGGCGAGATTGCCGCACGACAGCACGGCCCGGTTGGCGGTGCGGTTCGATGCCTCGGCGATGCGGCTAAGATAGCGCTCGCGGCCTGGCTTTGAACGCTGGCGGATGCGCTCGGTGATGGCTTCGATGTCGCGTCTGGCGGTCATGGTGTCGGTCCTTTCAGGCGAGGTCCCGGAACACAATCCGGCTGTCTGCCGGGACCCCCAGCAAGTCAAATCAGGGGGCCCAGAAAACCTCTACGGGCTTGCGCGCGGCGTCGAGCACGGCGCGAATTGGCTTTCGCGGTCCGGGCGCAACCGCGCTGTCGAAGGCGGTGCGCTTGTCCTCGCCTTCGATGTGCAGCGCGATGAAGCCGGCATCGACGATGCGAGCCAGCGACAGGGTCAGCCGCGGCTCGCCCGCACTTGCCGCATGAACCGGCAGCACGATCCTGTCGGAGGACGGGTCGAGCAATCTTGCCAGGTCGTCGGCATCGGGAAAGAACGAGGCGGTGTGGCCGTCCGGCCCCATGCCGAGCACGACGACATCGAGCGGCCAGGGCAGTGACTGCAGCGCCGCATTGTCGGAGGACGCCGCATCCTCGATGCTGGTGGCTTCGTGATAGAGCGTCACGAAACGCGCTGCCTTGGCCGCGTTCTGTAAGAGATTGGCGGCCACCAGCCCGGCGTTGGAGCGCGGCGAGGAGGCCGGCACGAAACGTTCGTCGACCAGCGTCACGATCACCTTGTCCCAGGCGATGGGGATCGCCGAAAGGGCGGCGAAGAATTTTGCCGGCGTGTTGCCGCCGGAGACGGCGAGCAACCCTGTGCCGCGCTCGGCGATTGCCTTGGTCAGGCGACCGGCGACATGACCGGCGAGGGCGGCCGCCAGCTCCTGGCGCTCGGCGAAGCCGTTCCAGCTATAGGCGGCGCTGTTCAATTGCTCTCGTGCCATGTCCGCCCGTCACGTTCGATCAGCGCTATCGAGGCCGAGGGGCCCCAGGTGCCCGCCGTATAGCCTTGCGCTTCCTGTCGGGCGCTTTCCCAGGCGTTCTGGATCGGGTCAATCCATTTCCAGGCCGCCTCGACTTCGTCGCGGCGCATGAACAGGGTCTGGTTGCCACGGATGACATCCATGATCAGCCGTTCGTAAGCGTCCGGCGCGCGGCCGTCGAAGGACTGCGCGAAACTCATGTCGAGCGAGATCTGGCGCAGCCGCATGCCGCCCGGACCCGGATCCTTGATCATGATGAACTGCTTGACGCCTTCGTCCGGCTGCAGCCGGATGACCAGCTGGTTGGCGAAGATCGGCCCGGCGCTGTCGCCGAAGATCGAATGCGGGATCGGCTTGAATTCGATGACGATTTCCGAAACCCGCGTCGCCAGCCGCTTGCCGGTCCTGAGGTAGAACGGAACGCCCGCCCAGCGCCAGGTGCCGATCTCGGCCTTGATGGCGACGAAGGTCTCGGTGTTGCTGTCGTGGGCAAGCTCCTCGACATAGCCCTTTACAGCTCCGCTGGCCGAGGCGCCTGCGCGGTACTGGCCACGCACGGTGTGCTTCGGCGCCTCGTTGCCGTTGATGCGCTTCAGCGCCCGCAGCACCTTCAGCTTCTCGTCGCGCACCGCGTCGGCGTCCATCGACGACGGCGCTTCCATGGCGACGAGGCACAAGAGCTGCAGAATATGGTTCTGCACCATGTCGCGCAGCGCGCCGGCCTTGTCGTAATAGGTGACGCGGTCTTCCAGACCCACGGTCTCGGCCACGGTGATCTGCACGTGGTCGATATGGGCGGAGTTCCACAACGGCTCATAGAGCGCGTTGGCAAAGCGCAGCGCCATCAGGTTCTGCACCGTCTCCTTGCCGAGATAGTGGTCGATGCGGAAGATCTGGCTTTCGTGGAAATCGTCGCCGACCAGGTCGTTGAGCGCTTGCGCCGAGGCAAGGTCGCGGCCGATCGGCTTCTCCAGCACGATGCGCGAGTTCGGCGTGATCAGATTGTGCTCTTTCAGCTTGTGCGAGATATCGCCGAACAGCGCCGGCGCCACTGCCAGGTAGAAGGCGCGGATGCTGTCGCTGTCGCCGATCGCCTTCTTCAATTTGTCGAATCCGGCCCCGCTTGTCGCATCGGCCGAGACATAAGAAAGGCGCGCCAGAAATGTCTTCAGTTCCTTGGCGTCGATATCGGCCGGTTTGACGTGCTCGGAGATGGCCTGCTTGGCGAAGGCCTGGAATTCCTCATCGCTCATCTTCGAGCGTGACGTGCCGATGATGCGCGTCGGCTCGGAGAATTGATGGTCGCGCTGGCGATAATAGAGCGACGGCAGAAGCTTGCGCTCCGACAGATCGCCGGTGCCGCCGAAAATGATGAAGTCGAAAGGGTCGACGGGGATGATCTGGCTGGTCATGGTCTGTCCGCTTTGACGCCGGTCGCAAGTACGCGGCTGATATAATCTAATCGATTTAAATTTTCCAGTGCCACGGTGTCACATCTGGGTGTATGCGCCTGCCCCTTGACAGTCCGATGACCCGGAGGCTTGTCGACAGGCGCGGCTCCGGAAGCCTTCGCAGTTGCAGCATAGAGCGGGATCAAGGCGAAAGCCAAAGGAGAAATCGGCGATGGCCGCACATCTTTCGACCAATCCGGTCAGAAGCCGTTGCTTTGCGCGGATGAGCGCCAATGGCGCGCCGGTTGATCGTCACCAATCATGAGCGGAAAAAACATGCGTCTGGAAAACAAGGTTGCCGTCATCACCGGTGCTGCGTCGGGCTTTGGCGAGGGCATCGCCAGGCGCTTTGCCGAGGAGGGCGCCAAGATCGTTGTCGCCGATCTCAATGCCAAGGGCGCGGAACGCGTCGCCGGCGAGATCGGTGAAGCGGCGATCTGGACCCAGACGGATGTTTCGCTGCGCTCCGAATTCGATGAGATGGTCTATGCCGCCAAAAGCGCCTTCGGCTGCATCGACATCATGGTCAACAATGCCGGTTACACTCATCGCAACGGCGACATGCTCGATGTCGACGAGGAAACCTTCGACCTGATCACATCAGTCAACATGAAGGCGATCTATCACGCGGCACTTGCCGTGGTGCCGATCATGGAGCGGCAAGGTGGCGGCGTCATCCTGAACACGGCCTCCACCGCAGGTCTGCGGCCGCGGCCCGGCCTCACCTGGTACAATGCGTCGAAAGGCTGGGTGATCACCGCCACCAAGTCGATGGCGGTGGAACTGGCGCCGAAGAACATCCGCGTCAACTGCCTCTGCCCGGTTGCCGGCGAGACCGGCATGCTGGAGAAATTCATGGGCGCCGACACGCCAGAAATCCGCGAGAAGTTCCGGGCATCGATCCCGCTCGGCCGGCTTTCGACCCCACTCGACATCGCCAACGCCGCACTCTGGCTGGCCTCGGACGAAGCCGCCTTCATCACCGGTGTGGCGCTGGAGGTCGACGGCGGCCGCTGTATCTAAGAGCCTGGCTGTCGTCGCCTTCTGCCGCCGCGGGCTGCTGCTCCGGCACTTGCGGCTGCACCGCGGGGATGGCTGCGGTTTGTGCGCCGTCGGGATGGCTGCCCGCCGTGGGCGCGGCAACCTTGGCAAGTTCGGCGGAAGCATCGGTATCGGCTGCCGGCTGCGCGAATGCCGCCGCCGGCTTGTCCGGCGCCTGTTCAGCCTGGTTCGCCACCTGGCTGCGAGCAGGCGCGTCGGAAGCGGGTGCAGCCTTCGGCTGCGAACCGGTCCAGCGCGGATCGTTGGCCGCGAGTGCAGGGATGTTGGCTTCCGCGGCCGCGACGGTCGGCGAAACCGCGTCGGACTTGCGCGCCTGCGGCACGGCTGCCGCAGCCACCGCTGCTCCTACCGGCGCGATTTTAGTTGTCTTCACCGGAATGGTTGGAATGGTCTGCTCGGGGCTTGCTGCCGCTTGCCTGTCACTGGCCGGCAATGCCAGCCATAGCGCCACGGCGGCGACGCCAAGCAGTGCGGCGGTGCCGATCGCGGCGATCACCAGATGCGAGTTCGAACGGACTTCCTGCCAGAAGGACGGCCGCATATCGTATCCGAACTGCATGGCAAAGCGCCGACGTTCCGGCGTACCGAAACTGAAGGGCTCTCTCACTCTTGCCACCTCCATAAGCGGGCCGATGTTCTTTCGATCGAATGCCAAGAAGCTGGCGCCAAATCTGCATCGGTCCCAAGAAACCAAAGCGGGCTAGCCCGCAGAATTCCCCGTCAGTCACCCACAACCGGCATCTTTTGCCGGGGATTGTGGCATCACTACGCCTTCCCGGCCGATTCTGCACCTTTGCCGGGGATTCTGCAATGTGTCGCTACGGCAACAAATATTACAGCAATATTACATGAATTCGGAGCGATCCTGTCCAGCCTGAAGCGCAATCCCGAAAAATGGCATCGCCAGAGATCATGCCAAAAGAGAGATCATGCTCAAACCAACCGATGGAATCCGATCCTGATTCCATCGGGACGGAACAGGCCCTAGATTCTGTCCCGCAGCGCAAACCAGTTGAGCGCCAGGAACAGCAGCGGCGTGCGGAAGCGCCGGCCGCCAGGGAACGGCGGGATTTTCAGATCCTCGATCAGCTTCAGCCGGTCGCGGTTGCCGGCAACGGTTTCGGCATAGAGCTTGCCGAAGAAGTTGGACAGCATGACGCCGTGGCCGGAATAGCCGCCGACCGAGATCACATTGGGCATCACTTCGCGCACGAACGGTTTTCTCGGCACCGTGATGCCGACATAGCCGCCCCAGCCATGCGTGATCTCGACATCCCTGAGCGCCGGATAGAGTTCGGCGATCTGGCGGCGGATGTGGATGTGGATATCCTTCGGATCGTTGACGCCATAAACCTCGCGTCCGCCAAACAGCAGCCGCCCGTCCTTCGATCTGCGGAAATAGCGCACGACGAAGCGGGAATCGTCGACCGCCTCGCCGCCGGGCAGCACGTCTGAGTCCGCTCCCAGGGGAACGGTCGCGCCGATGAAGGAACCGATCGGCATGATGTGCGCTGCACTCACCGGCTCGAGCGTGCCGCCATAGGCATTGACCGCGATCAGGCATTTCTGCGCCGTCACCGTGCCTCTCGGTGTCGAAACCTTGACCTTGCCGCCACTGGAAATGATGCCGGTCGATGGCGTTCCCTCGAACAGCTGCGCGCCGGCCAGTGCTGCCAACCGCGCCGTGCCGATCACCAGTTTCATCGGATGGATGTGGCCAGTGCCGGTGTCGCGCGTGCCGCCGAAATAGGCGGTTGATCCCAGCCGCTCCGCCGTCTCCCTGGCATCCATGAACGAGATATGCGGGTAGGAAAAACGGCTCGCCATGATCTCGGCATGCGCCTTGTAGTCGTCGACATAGCGCTGCTTGTGCGCCACCGAGAGCTGGCCCGGCATATAGTCGATATCGATCTGGTTGGCAGCAGTGAATTCGAGGAGATGCGTCTTCGCCTCTTCGGCAAGATCGAACAGCGCCTTGGCGCGGGAGAGGCCATACTCGGCTTCCAAATCCTCTGCCCAGGCACGCTGGCCGGTGCCAAGTTGACCACCATTACGCCCAGAGGCGCCATCGCCGAAGCGGTACGCCTCGATCAAAACGACATTGGCGCCTGCCTTGGCCAGATGCGCTGCCGCCGACAGGCCGGTAAAGCCGCCACCGATGATGACGACATCGCATGTCCGGTCGCCATCAAGTGCGGGATATTCGGGCCTCGGTCCCGCCGTGTCTTCATACCAGGAACGGCCGGGGGAAATCGGGGATTGGTAGGGCATGATGCGGTGAAGACTCGGAGATTTGGGAGGGGGTGAAAGCGAATAGCGAGTAGGGAGTAGCGAATAGGGAAAGCGGCCGATATTGCTTCTATTCGCTATTCGCTATTCGCTATTCGCTATTCGCTATTCGCTACTCCCCTACACATTCAGCAACAAATACTCCCGCTCCCAAGGACTAATCACTTCCATGAACGTCTCGAATTCCGCCCGCTTGATCGCCGCATAGGTCGCGGCGAAGGACTTGCCCAGATGCGCGCAGAGTTCCTCGTCGCCCTCGAACAGGTCGACGGCTTCGAGCAGGCCACGCGGCAGGTCGATCTCGTCGGCGTTGGCTGTGGTCAGGACGGGAGGCTCGGCCTTGATCTTGTTGGTGATGCCGATCAACCCGCAGGCAAGCGATGCCGCCAGCGCCAGATAGGGGTTGGCATCGGAGGACGGGATGCGGTTTTCGACGCGCCGCGCCGCCGGATCGGAGCGCGGCACACGAAACGCCGTGGTGCGGTTGTCATAGCCCCATTTGTTGTTGACCGGCGCCGACGCCGCCTGCGTCAGCCGGCGGTAGGAATTGACATAGGGCGCGAACATCACGAGTGCGTTCGGCACATGCTTCTGCATGCCGCCGATGAAATGGAAAAAGGCTTCGGTTTCCGAGCCGTCCTCGGCCGAAAAGATGTTCTGTCCGGTCTTCTTGTCGATGATCGACTGATGGATGTGCATGGCGGAGCCGGGTTGCCCCTGGATGGGCTTGGCCATGAAGGTGGCATAGATCTCGTGCTTGAGTGCTGCCTCGCGAATGGTGCGCTTGAACATGAACACCTGGTCGGCCAGTTCGATCGGGTCGCCATGGCGCAGATTGATCTCCAACTGGCCGGCACCTTCCTCGTGGATCAGCGTATCGATCTCCAGGCCCTGGCTTTCGGAGAAATGATAGATGTCGTCGATCAGTTCGTCGAATTCGTTGACGCCGGCGATCGAATAGCCGGCGCCGCCGCCGATCGCGCGCCCCGACCGGCCGACAGGCGGGGTCAGCGGATAGTCCGGATCGGGGTTCTTGCGCACCAGATAGAACTCGATCTCGGGCGCCACCACCGGCTTCAGGCCGAGCTTGTCATAGGCGGCGACCACACGTTTCAACACGTTGCGCGGCGTGAACTCGACCGAGCGTCCGTCCTGGTGGACGAGATCGCAGATGACCGCGGCCGTCGGGTCTTCTTCCCAGGGCACCACCGTCAGCGTCGACAGGTCCGGCATCAGTTTGAGGTCGCCGTCGTCTTCCGGGTAATGGAAGCCGTTGCCATCCTCGGGGTAGCCGCCGGAAATGGTCGTCATGAAGACAGCCGATGGCAGTGCCAGCGAGGTGTTGGAGGTGAATTTCTTCGATGGCATCATCTTGCCACGCGCGACGCCGGCCTGATCGGGCGTGATGCACTCGATGTCCTCGATGCCGCGCCACTCCAGCCAGGCGCTGACTTCCTTCCAGTTCTTGACGCCCCGTTGATTTTTCACGAAGGCAGGCGTGCGGGCGCGTCCTCCGCGGCTCGACGGACGGACTTCCTTTTTTGCAGGCGGCATCATTCACCAGATTGGGTTGCGGATTGTGGAGTATAGCCGTGCGCCCCTATGGAAGGGAAGGGGAGCCGCATCGGGCATTGGCCGGCGCGGTTGAAAATCACGCCAATCGGCTTAGTTTCGGGCGTCCCAATCCCAATCGAGACCCCAATCTTAATCGAGAAATTGCATGCGGCACGACGGCAAACTGACGACGATCGGCTTCGACGCCGACGACACGCTGTGGCAGAACGAGCAGTTCTTCCGCCTGACGGAGCAGCGCTTTGCCGCCATGCTTGCCGATCATGGCGAAGCGGAGCACATCTCGGCACGATTGCTGGAGGCCGAAAGGCGCAACCTTGCCGTCTATGGCTTCGGCATCAAGGGATTTACCCTGTCGATGATCGAAACGGCGATCGAGGTCACCAAAGGGCGCGTGCCGGCCTCGGTCATATCGGAGATTCTCGATGCCGGCCGCGAGATGCTGAGCCATCCGATCGAGACCCTGCCGCATGCGCGCGAGACTGTCGAGAAGCTTGCCGGCGCATTCCGCCTTGTGCTGATCACCAAGGGCGACCTTTTCGACCAGGAGCGCAAGCTGGCCGGGTCAGGCCTGGGCGACCTGTTCGACGCGGTCGAGATCGTCAGCGACAAGAACGCGGCCACCTATAGCAGACTCTTCAGCCGGCACGGCGATGGTCCGGCAAAAAGCATGATGGTCGGCAACTCGCTGAAGTCGGACGTGGTGCCGGCCATCGAGGCCGGCGGTTGGGGTGTCCATGTGCCGCATGAACTGACCTGGGTGTTGGAGCATGTCGAGGCCCCGGTGGCCGAATCGAGGTTCCGCCAGATATCCGATCTCGGACAACTGCCCGGACTGGTCGAAAGCATCGTGAACGCAGGCTGATGGCAGGGCTCAGCTGTTTGCTTTGTTTATTCGGACAGGAACCCGCTACATACTCTCCTGGAATTGCTCTAGCGGCCGATCAGGCGATCGATCACCGGTTGCAATCGTTCGGGCGTGATCGGCTTGGCGACCACCACATCGATGATGCTGGACAGGCCCAGGCTTTCCGTCGTGCCATTCCTGGTTGAAAGCAGGATCACCGGTGGCAGCGATTTGCCCGAGGCCCGCCGCAACGCGTCGATGCTGGACATCAGATTGTCGCAGTCCTTGTTGTCGGCGCCGCCATCAAGGACAACCGCACCGGGAATGAGGGACCGCAAGATCCTTGCCGCCGTGTCGGGAGATTCCGAGATCGGCTTGAGCCCGGATCGCTCGACAATCTTCGAAATCACCACGCGATTGATTGGCGATTTGCCGACGACAAGCACCTGCGACGGATCATGGATCACCTCGGTGCTTGCGTCACGGGTCACCCAATTCAGATGTCTTGGAGTCTCGCCTTCACGATTCACTGGGCACACAAGTCGACCAAGAAGCTCGCCCCTATTTCAATGCAGAGTTGAATCTGGGGTGCAATTGGCGTGAGATCGTGGCCCATGTCAAGTTGAAATAAAAGACCCGAAATCATCCTTGGGAGCAGTGAATTTCAAGCAACGCTACTGTACTGAACTGTCCACACGTACTTTTCATAAAAAAAAATTCACCTGCGCAGAAGCCGCGCAGGTGAGAGGCCGGTTGCGCGGATCCGGTCAGCCGTGGCTCTGCTGCGTGACGATCACCGGGATCAGCAGATCGCCCCAGTTGCCGTCGCCGCCGTGATGGCGTGCCGAGCGCACGAGCTCCACCGAGACGCCTGCCTCGACCGCCTTCATCACCGACTGGTTGAGACGGTGCAGGTCGTTGGCCAGCATGCGGATCGTCGCTTGCTGGTCGACGCTCATCGTCGTGGACTGTTCCTCTGCACGTTCCTTGACACGGCTTATCGATGCCATTGGTCTTCTCCTGGTGTTCCAAGCCCTGTTGGGCGTTTCCTCTGTATTTCTGTGGTCCGCTATTCCGCGGCAGGTTTGAACTGTGCGTGCTCGGTCGATTCATGCATGGCGGTGGTGGACGACTGGCCGCCGGTGATCGCCATCGACACGGCGTCGAAATAGCCGGTGCCGACCTCGCGCTGGTGCTTGGTCGCGGTGTAGCCATTGGCCTCGGCTGCGAACTCCGCCTCCTGCAACTCGGAATAGGCCGCCATCTGCCGTGCCTTGTAGCCGCGAGCCAGTTCGAACATGCCGTAGTTGAGCTGGTGGAAACCGGCGAGCGTGATGAACTGGAACTTGTAGCCCATGGCGCCGAGCTCCTTCTGGAACCTGGCGATCGTCGCGTCGTCGAGGTTCTTCTTCCAGTTGAACGATGGCGAGCAATTGTAGGCGAGCAGCTTGTCGGGATGATGCTTGCGCACGCCCTCGGCGAATTTCCTGGCCTGCGCCAGGTCCGGCTTCGAAGTCTCGCACCAGATCAGATCCGCGTAAGGCGCATAGGCGATGGCGCGGGCGATGCAAGGCTCGATGCCGTTCCTGACGTGATAGAAGCCCTCCACCGTGCGCCCGGCGCTATAGTCGACGAAGGGCTGGTCGCGTTCGTCGATGTCGGAGGTGAGCAGCTTGGCGGCTTCCGCGTCGGTGCGCGCGACGACCAGGGTCGGCGTGCCCATCACGTCTGCCGCCAGGCGCGCGGCGTTGAGGTTGCGGATGTGCGCCGCGGTCGGGATCAGCACCTTGCCGCCGAGATGGCCGCATTTCTTTTCCGACGCCAACTGGTCCTCATAGTGGACGCCGGCGGCACCCGCCTCGATGAAGGCCTTCATGATTTCGAAGGCGTTGAGCGGTCCGCCGAAACCGGCTTCCGCGTCGGCGACGATCGGCGCGAACCAGGTCTCGACCGAAGGCCCGTTGCCTTCGGAGGTCTCGATCTGGTCGGCGCGCTGTAGCGTGCGGTTGATGCGCTTGACCAATTCGGGCGCCGCATTGGCCGGATAGAGCGACTGGTCCGGATACATCGCGCCAGCCGTGTTGGCGTCGGCGGCAACCTGCCAGCCAGACAGGTAGATCGCCTTCAATCCGGCGCGCACCTGCTGCATCGCCTGGTTGCCGGACATGGCGCCGAGCGCGTTGACGAAGTCCTCCTCGTGGATGAGCTTCCACAGCCGGTTGGCGCCCATTTCGGCGAGGCTCTGGCGGATCTGCACCGAACCGCGCAGCCGCTTCACATCCTCCGCAGAATAGGGCCGTTCGATACCGTCGAAGCGACCTTCCGGCGCCGATGGGACGAGGTTGTAAAAATCAGTCATTGGTCACTCCGAAGGATTTCTGCGCTGTGTCCAGGCACCAATCATCAGTGCGCGGAATGTGACTGAATTTACATTGCGGCGCAAAATGAACCAGAGGAATCAAGGAAATCGCCGAGATATAAGGGAAAACCTGTATTGCGTTTGACAGGGGCGCGCTGTAAATTTGTCATGATTGTAAAAGGCAAACGCAGCAAGATTGCCGCCAAGTTTGTGTAAATTCCTGTCAAGGACAGTCGATGGCTGACCAGAAAATATTTGCCGGGCCACGCATCCGCCGCATCCGCAACGCCAAGGGCCTGACCCAGACGGCGATGGCCGAGGGCCTCGGTATCTCGCCGTCCTATCTCAACCTGATCGAGCGCAACCAGCGGCCGCTGACGGTGCAGCTGATCCTCAAGCTGGCGTCCGTCTACAAGGTCGATCCGCACGAACTGCAAGGCGAGGCAAGGGGGTCTGTCGCCGCCTTGAAGGAAGTGTTCACCGACCCTCTGCTGATCGGCGAGTTGCCGGGAGATCAGGAGCTGATCGAGCTTGCCGAGGCAGCGCCCAACGCGTCCGCGGCGGTGATAAAGCTGTTCCGAGCCTATCGCGAGCAGGCCGAGCGCCTGTCCGACCTCAACGAGCTTTTGGCACGCGAAGGTCGCGCGACCGCGCTCTCCGGTGCCCGCCTGCCGATCGACGAAGTGCACGAGATTTTCGAGCGCCGGCCGAACCATTTCGCAGCCCTCGAGGAGGAGGCCGCGACGTTCACCTCGGTGCTTGATCCCGGCGACGATCTGTTCGGTGCGCTGAAGGCCTGGCTGAAGCGCGAATACGGCATCGTGGTCAAGGTGCTGCCGGTCGCCACCATGCCGAACTGGCGCCGCCGTTACGATCGCCACTCGCAGCGCCTGTTCCTGTCCGAACGCCTGTCGCCGTTCGATCAACTGCGCGAAGTCGCGATGGAGGCCTGTCTGATCCGCATGACGGTCGCGGTCGCCGGCGAGATCCAGGCGATCAAGCTCACCACCGACGAGGCACGCCGGCTGGCCCGCTTCGAACTCGGCCGCTATGCGGCGCATGCGCTGATGATGCCCTACCAGGCTTTTCACGCGGCTGCGGTGCGGGCGCGCTACGACATCGATGTCTTGCGCTCGCGCTTCGGGGTCTCCTTCGAACAGGCGGCGAACCGGCTGACCATGCTGCAGCGGCAGGGTGCCTCGGGCGTGCCGTTTTTCATGCTGGAGGTCGACAATGCCGGCAACCGCTTCCGCAAGGCCGGCAGCCAGGGCTTTCCCCAAAGCCGCTTCGGCGGCGGCTGTCCCAAATTGCCCGTGCATGTCGCCTTCACGCAGCCCGGCCAGATCTTCGTCGAGGCGGTGGAAATGCCCGACGGCGCCGAATTCCTGTGCATCGCTCGCACACTGGAAGGGCCGCAAGGCGCGTTCTCGGAACGCCCGCGCCGCACGGCACTGCTGCTGGCTTGCGATATCGGCTTTCGTGACGACATCATCTACGGCGCAGCACTGCCCGGCGCGGTTGCCTCCGCAAAGGCCGGGGCAGGCACCGTCGCGGCGACGCCGGTCGGGCCTGCCTGCCGGCTTTGCGAACGCGTCGGCTGTCTGGCGCGCGCCGAACCGCCGGTGACGCGTCCGCTCGGCCTCGACGAGATGGTGACGGGCTTGAGCGCTTTCGATTTTCAGTAACGCCGAAGCAAGGTGCCATAATTGTCGCCGGCCGCTGGCTCACTTCCGGCCTGCGTCTTTGCGTTACGCGAACAGAGCATCTTTTCGTCGTCCCTTGCGCATCGTCCCGTCCACAAAAGCCCGACAGTCGCGCCCATGACCGACACCGCATCATCGCCGATCGTCGTATCTCCAGCGGTCTCGCCGCGCGAGGAGCGCGTAGGCATGCTGTTGGTCTTCCTGTCGGCGCTGATGTGGAGTTTCGGCGGCACCATCGCCCGCTTCATCACCGTCGGCGACAGCTGGACGGTTATTTTCTGGCGCTCCATCTGGGCAGCCGCCTTTCTGATCTGCTTCATGGTCTGGCGCGACGGCTGGCGCGGCATGCTGAGATTGTTCCGCGACATGGGTCTGCCCGGCCTTGCCGTCGGGGTCTGCTTCGCCACCGCATCGACCGCGTTCGTCGTGGCGCTTGCCTACACCACCGTCGCCAACATCCTGTTGATGCAGGCCGGCGTGCCGTTGCTGGCGGCGCTGTTTGCCTGGGCGTTGTTCCGCGAAAGGGTTGGTGTCGCGACCTGGATGGCGATTGCCGCCGTCATCGCCGGCGTCGCCATCATGGTGTCGGAATCGCTTGATGGCACCGTCTCGCCGATAGGCGACGGGCTGGCGCTGTTGATCGCGGTCATGTTCTCGATCGCCACCGTCATCACCCGGCGGTTTTCCAGCGTACGCATGACGCCTGCGACCTGCCTCGGCACCATGCTTGCGGCGGGCTTTGCCGCCTCGCAGGCATCGACATTCACTGTATCGGTCAGTGACATGGGCTTTCTCTTTGCTTTCGGCGTGGTCAATCTCGGCATTGGTCTTGCGTTCTTCGCCACCGGCGCACGGCTGATCCCGGCGGCCGTCGCGGCGCTGCTCGGCACGTTCGAGCCGATCCTCGGCCCGATATGGGTCTGGCTCATCCATTCCGAGGTCCCGTCGGGACGCACCATCATTGGCGGCACGGTGGTCGTCACGGCGCTGCTCGTCCATATCGGGCTCGAATTCAAGCGCAAGACGCGGCCTGAACGCGCCGGGGTCACCGGGGTGCCGTCGCCTAATTGAAGCGGTGTGCTGCTTTGCCATTGACAATGTCGCTGCCGCGCGGGCAGGCTGGAAATACGGCAACAACAAGACAGGCGTATCTTGCCAAGTCTCCCAGCCGGTCAGATCGAGACCGGACCATATCGTCGTATCTCTGCCCGCGCCACGGCGAAAGCCTTTGACGGCACCGGTATGCCACCCAGGTCCCGGCGACGCCACAGCACCACCACCCCATCGACCCGCCTGCATGGGATCGGCAGTTCGCGCTTGTCGCCCCTTGGAAAGCTCAATAGTCTGAAACAAATACCCGGTCGCGCGGGGTCCGTGACGAGCCGGCGAAGGAACACTCATCAAAGGAGAATAGCATGATCCGCAAAGCGTTCTGGCTTTCGGCGACTTCGGCATTTTTGGCGCTTTTCACCGTCGGCGGTCATGCCGAGGACCGCGTCGTCAATGTCTTCAACTGGTCGGACTATATCGACAGTTCGATCATTGACGATTTCACCAAGAAGACCGGCATCAAGGTCGTCTATGACACCTTCGATTCCAACGAAATCCTGGAAACCAAGCTGCTTGCCGGCGGCAGCGGCTATGACGTCGTCGTGCCCAGCGGCAATTTCCTTGCGCGCCAGATCCAGGCCGGGGTGTTCCAGAAGCTCGACAAGTCGAAACTGCCGAACATTTCCAACATGTGGGACACGGTTACCGAGCGAACCGCCAAATATGACCCCAGCAACGAATACTCGGTCAACTACATGTGGGGCACGGTTGGCATCGGCTACAACATCAAGAAGGTGCAGGCAGCACTTGGCACCGACAAGATCGACAGCTGGGACGTCTTCTTCAATCCCGATAGCCTGGCCAAATTGAAGGACTGCGGCGTCTACGTGCTGGACTCACCGGCAGACATCATCCCGGCGGCGTTGAAATATCTCAACCTCGACCCGAACAGCACATCGCCCGACGATATCGCCAAGGCCGAAGAGACCCTGCTCAAGGTCCGGCCTTATATCCGAAAGTTCCACTCCTCCGAATACATCAACGCGCTCGCCAACGGTGATATCTGCCTGGCGGTCGGCTGGTCGGGTGACGTTTTCCAGGCCCGCAACCGCGCGGTCGAGGCCAAGCAGGGCGTCGAGATCGGCTATTCCGTGCCGAAGGAAGGCGCTCAGATGTGGTTCGACCAGATGGCGATCCCTGCCGATGCGCCGCATGTCGCGGAGGCGCTCGAGTTCATCAACTACATGATGACGCCCGAGGTGATCGCCAAGTCGTCGAACTACGTGCTTTACGCAAACGGCAACAAGACTTCGCAGCAGTTCGTCGACAAGGCGCTTCTGGACGATCCGGCGGTCTACCCGGACGCCGCCACTTTGCAGAAGCTCTACACTGTCTCGCCATACGATCCCAAGACCCAGCGCGTCATCACGCGCACCTGGACCAAGATCGTTACTGGCCAGTAAGCAATCTGACATGGTCCCGGCAGCCACCTGCCGGGATCATTTTTTCTGGGGCAAGAAGCAAGAATCAGGACGGAGTGGGACATGAAATCGCTTGGCAGCATCCGCAGGGATTTTGCGCCGTGGAACGACCCGAACGCCAAGCCATACATCCAGTTCGACAATGTCACCAAGAAGTTCGGTGACTTCACCGCCGTTAACAATCTGTCGCTGACCATATTCGAGCGCGAGTTCTTCGCTCTGCTTGGCGCCTCTGGTTGCGGGAAATCGACGCTGCTCAGGATGCTCGCCGGCTTCGAGGAACCGACAGCCGGCCGCATCCTGCTCGATGGCCAGGATTTGCGCGGCATCCCGCCCTATCGCCGGCCGGTCAACATGATGTTCCAGTCCTATGCGCTGTTCCCGCATATGACGGTCGAGAACAACATCGCCTTCGGCCTCAAGCAGGACGGCATGCCGAAGCCCGAAATCGCGTCCCGCGTCGCCGAGATGCTCAGGCTGGTCAAGCTCGAACAGTTCGCCAAGCGCAAACCGCATCAACTGTCCGGCGGCCAGCGCCAGCGCGTCGCGCTCGCCCGCTCGGTCGCCAAGCGGCCGAAGGTGCTGCTGCTCGACGAGCCGCTCGGCGCGTTGGACAAGAAACTGCGCGAGGAAACGCAGTTCGAACTGATGGACCTGCAGCAGAACCTGGGTCTGACCTTCGTCGTCGTCACCCATGACCAGGAAGAGGCGATGACGATGGCCGACCGCATCGCCATCATCGACAAGGGCGAGGTGATGCAGGTGGCAACGCCGGCCGAAGTCTACGAGGCGCCGGGGTCGCGCTTCGTCGCCGGGTTCGTCGGCAATGTGAACATGTTCGAGGGCAAGATCGCGCGTGGCGAGGCTGGCGCTGCCAGCATCGATGCCGGTAACGGCATCACCATCCGCACCGACAATGCCGGCACTGCCAGCGCCGGGACGGCCGTCACCTTCGCCATCAGGCCGGAAAAGATCAAGGTGTCGTCGAAGAAGCCGGCCGAGGCGGTCAACGCCATCGAGGGCGAGGTCTACGACATCGCCTATCTCGGCGACATGACCGTCTACCACGTCAGGCTGGACGACGGGCAGGTGGTGCGGGCGAGCACCATGAACGCGGCCCGTATCACCGAGGATCCGCTGACGTGGAACGACCGCGCCTGGGTTTCCTTCCGGCCAGATGCCGGCGTCGTGCTGACACGGTAGGGGGCGGCCATGTCGAACGTCGCCATCGCCGATAGCGCGGCCCCGGCCGCCGTGACAAAGCCGATCCTGGCGCGGCTGGCCGCCGGCTTCGTCAGCCGGCTCGTCATCCTCGTGCCTTATGTCTGGCTGCTGTTCTTCTTCCTCGTTCCCTTCATCATCGTCTTCAAGATTTCGTTGTCGCAGACGGCGATCGCCATGCCGCCCTACATGCCGGTGCTCGGCTTCAAGGACGGTATCTCCGGATTCTTCGCCGGCCTTGGCGGACTCAATTTCGACAACTACGCCTGGCTGACGCAGGATGCCCTCTACTTCAACGCCTATGTGACCAGCGTGATCGTCGCCGGCATCTCGACCCTGCTGACGCTGCTGGTTGGTTATCCCATCGCCTATGGCATGGCGCGTGCGCCGGCAACGATCCGGCCAACGCTGCTGATGCTGGTCATCTTGCCGTTCTGGACGTCGTTCCTGATCCGGGTCTACGCCTGGATCGGCATCCTCAAGCCCGAGGGCCTGCTCAACCAGTTGCTGTTGTCGCTGCATGTGATCAATCAGCCACTGGTCATCCTCAACACCTATACGGCGATCTTCATCGGCATCGTCTATTCCTACCTGCCGTTCATGGTGCTGCCGCTCTATTCGTCGCTGGAAAAGATGGACTATTCGCTGATCGAGGCGGCCAAGGATCTTGGCTGCCCGCCGACCAGTGCCTTCTGGAAGATCACCTTCCCGCTTTCGCTTCCCGGCGTCATCGCCGGCTGCCTGCTGGTGTTCATCCCCGCTGTCGGCGAATTCGTCATTCCCGACCTGCTTGGTGGCTCGCAGACGCTGATGATCGGCAAGACGCTGTGGAACGAGTTCTTCCAGAATCGCGACTGGCCGGTGTCGTCGGCCGTTGCCGTCATCCTGCTGTTGCTGCTGATCGTGCCGATCATGCTCTTCCAGCGGGCTCAGGCGCGCGCTCAGGAAATGGACAGGTGACCGCATGAACCCCACCTGGAGCCGCTTCAACATCACCTCGATCGTGCTTGGCTTTGCCTTTCTTTATTTGCCGATCGTGCTGCTCATCGTCTTTTCCTTCAACGAGTCGAAACTGGTCACCGTCTGGGGCGGTTTCTCGACAAAATGGTACGTCTCGCTGTTCCACAACCAGGGCCTCATGGACGCCACCTGGGTCACGGCTCGCGTCGGCGTCATTTCGGCCACGGTGGCAACCGTGCTCGGCACGCTGGCGGCGCTCA
The DNA here is from genome assembly GCF_042647205.1 of Mesorhizobium cantuariense. Lineage (NCBI taxonomy): Bacteria > Pseudomonadati > Pseudomonadota > Alphaproteobacteria > Hyphomicrobiales > Phyllobacteriaceae > Mesorhizobium > Mesorhizobium cantuariense. Next base: position 1,014,489 of record NZ_JBHRVD010000001.1, read on the forward strand.
CCTTGACCCGTTACACGCGCTTCAAGGGCAGGGTGCTGTTTTCAGGCATGGTCTTTGCGCCACTGGTCATGCCGGAAGTCATCACCGGCCTGTCGCTGCTGCTGCTCTTCGTTGCCGTCGGTCTCGACCGCGGCTTCCTGACCGTCACGCTCGCTCACATCACCTTGACCATGTGCTTCGTCGCCGTGGTCGTGCAGTCGCGCCTGGTCAGCTTCGACCGCTCGCTGGAAGAAGCTGCGATGGATCTTGGCGCAACGCCGGTAAAGACCTTCTTCCAGATCACGCTGCCGGTCATCATGCCGGCGATCGTGTCCGGCTGGATGCTGGCCTTCACTCTGTCGCTCGACGATCTGGTGATCGCCAGCTTCACCTCCGGGCCGGGAGCAACAACGCTGCCGATGAAGATCTACAGCCAGGTCCGCCTCGGCGTGACGCCGGAGATCAACGCCGCCTGCACCATCCTGATCGCCGTCGTGGCGATTGGCGTCATCATCGCCTCGCTTGCCAACAAGCGGCGTGAGGTGCAGCGCCAGCTCGACGAGCAGGCCGCGCAGCGCGGCTGAGCATGATCCCGAAAAGTGGGAACCGGTTTTCGGATAAGATCATGCTCAAAACAAAAGCATGATCCCGAAAAGTGGGAACCGGTTTTCGGACAAGATCATGCTCAAAACAGAGCGCGCCGCGTTTGGCTTATTCCCCCGAAACGCCGCGGCTGATCGGGGAAATGAACGGCGTGCTCCAGGTCCCGCCGACGAAGAATGATGACTGGTTGGGGCCTTGCTGGCCATTGGTCTGCGTTGCCGCCTGCTCCGGCTGAATGATACCGCCGGACAGGGCCAGTCCGCGTCCAGCGTAGGAGGCGATCCCCGACAGCCAGATCTTGTACTTCGCCGAATTGGCTTCGGCCTTGTCGATCCGTGCCACGCCCTTCGAAATGGTGGCCTTGATCTCGGCGCCGTCGATCGGCAGCGTTCCGTCGGAGACGTCGTCGAGCGCGAAGAAGCCGCCTTGTTCGGTATGTTTGAGAAAGGCCGGCAGGTTGAGCTTGCTCAACGCACCCGGTCCGAAGGTCGCAGAAACAGAGCCGTCGGCATTGTCGAAGATGGAATCCCAGGTCCTGCCCGGTCCCTTGAGGATTACCGAGACGGTTCCCGTGCCGACCGGCACCAGCCGGGTCATCCCCGCCGCCGTGCCGAAAGCACCGCCGTCGATATCGGACGCCAGCAGCCGGATCTCGACCTGCGTGCCTTCCGGCTTGCGGTCGAAGCGAAGACTGCTCTGGATGTTGCCGCCGAAGGCCGAGGCATCGGAGATATCGAAGACGGAAAGTCCATCCTTGACCTGTGCGGTGGCAGCGACGTCGGCGAGCTGGATGGGACCCGCCGTGGCGTGTGCCGCGGACAGCCTGAGATCGAGGTTGATCCGGTCGGCGAAACTTGTGTCGATTTCACCGGGTCCCGCCCCTCCGGCCGGCGCCAGCGGCGTGAAGGCCGACAGAAACGATCTGAGGTCGAGCGTGTCGAAGGCGAGCGTGCCGGATATCACCGGTTGTGCTTCGCCAAACGAGAGGTCCAGCACTCCCATTCCCGGATTGTTGTCCAGCGCAATCGCGGTGTTGTCGAACTTGACGCGCCCGCCCGTCGCCGTGATCTTGCTCGAAATGCTGACCGAGCCGATCGCAGCGCCCGGAGCGACGCCGGCCTGCGACCATTCCAGGACACGCCGCAGCGAGGGTGCCGAGAATTTCGCCTGGCCGTCGAAATAGACGTTCTCGGACATGCTGGCCGTGCCGTCGAACGAGAAGGTGGCGGGTGGTGCCTTGAAGGACAGCGTGAGCGGCGCCGTGCCGCCGGCAAACAGCACAAGCGGTTTCGCCGAGCCGACGTCCAGCGCAACGCTTTCGCCGCGCCAGATCCCTGTTGCCGACAGCGTCGCATTGCTGTTCATCGCCGCCCAATTCGCCTGGCCGGTCAAACTGCTCAGGATCTCGACATCCTTGCCGGCGATGGACGCCACCATGCGGCCGTCGCGAAACTCCACCGTGCCGAAGGTGTCGGCCGGCAGCTTGTCGAGGTCCGGCTTGGCGGGGTTGGCATTGACCAAGCCGCGCGCCGCGTCGATGGAGCGCGTGATGCGCCCGCCGGTCGGGATGGCGGGCAGAAAGAGGCCGGTTGGCGTGCGCTGAACCCGGATCGTCGGCCGCACCAGCCGCGCCGTCGAAAACACCACGTCGCCGCGCAAGGCCGCCATGGCGGAAAGGTCGACCTCGACCCGTTCTGCCTCGACGACCGGCGGCGCCTCGGTGTCGGTCCATTGCGAAAGCGTCACATCGGTCAGGATTGCGCGGAACGTCGGCCAGACCTCGATGCGCGGCGAGCCCTCAATGGCGACCCGGAAGCCGCTCCAGGCACTCATTTCCCAGGCGATGCGGTCGCGCACGATACGGGTGGAAGCGATCAGCGGCAGGGCGGCAACGACCAGCGCGATGACGAACCCGGCAGCGCCGATCATCCATATTCCGCGCCGGATCAAAGATGATGGCATATCGCCCCGTATGCTTCCATTCCGACAAAAATCGCCCGACGGGTGTAACCCGGTCGCCACCACGACTTCCAGTCGTCACTACGACTTCAAGTCGTCACTACGACTTAGGGCTGACGCATTTCAAGTCTTTATGGCCCGGCGATGGCATTTGCGCACATCTAGCCGCATTGACCGAACAAAATCTTGCTCTGCTGCGCCGCGATATGCATAAGCGATGGCGACCGTGGAGGAACGATCATGGCTGCCAAAGTACCGCTCTGGACCCCTACGCAGGATCAGATTGATGCAGCACCCCTGACCGCTTTCACGAAGGCAGCCGCTGTGAAAGCCGGGGTAACGTTTTCTTCGTATTCGCAGCTTCACGGCTGGTCGGTCGAGGACCGCGAAGGGTTCTGGAACCTGGTCTGGGATTTCTGCGGCATCGTCGGCGACAAGGGGACCAATGGGGGCGAGCCGGTGCTTGTCGACGGCGACAAGATGCCCGGCGCCTCCTTCTTTCCCGGCGCAACGTTGAACTTCGCCGAGAATCTGCTGAAGAAGACCGGCGCTAGCGAGGCAATCGTGTTTCGTGGCGAGGACAAGGTCGAGCGCCGGCTGTCCTGGAACGAGTTGCACGCGCTGACCTCGCGGCTGCAGCAGCTTTTCCTGTCGCTCAAGGTGAAGAAGGGCGACCGCATCGCCGCGATGATGCCCAACATGCCGGAGACTGTCGCCGCCATGCTGGCAGCCGCCTCGATCGGCGCCGTCTGGTCGTCCTGCTCTCCCGATTTCGGCGAGCAGGGCGTGCTCGATAGGTTCGGCCAGATCGAGCCCGTCGTCTTCATCGCGCCGGATGGTTATTGGTACAATGGCAAGGCAATCGAGGTCGCCGACAAGATCGCCGCGGTCGCGGCCAAGCTCGGCACTGTCCGCAAGATCCTGGTCGTCGACTATCTCGGCACATCGAGCGATGTCGCTGCTACCATCGACAAGGCGGTGGCGCTGGAAGAGGCGCTGTCACCCTTCGCCGGCAAGTCCGTTACCTTCGAGCCGCTGCCGTTTTCGCATCCGCTCTACATCCTGTTCTCATCGGGAACGACCGGCATTCCCAAATGCATTGTCCATTCGGCCGGCGGAACGCTGATCCAGCATGTCAAGGAACACCGGCTGCATGCCGGTCTCACCGACGGTGACCGCTTCTTCTACTTCACCACCTGCGGCTGGATGATGTGGAACTGGCTGGTGTCGGGGCTCGCTTCGGGTGCCACGCTGCTGCTCTATGACGGTTCCCCCTTCCACCCCGACGGCAATGTGCTGTTCGACTTTGCCGATGCCGAGAAGATGAATTTTTTCGGCACCTCGGCCAAGTTCATCGATTCCGTGCGCAAGGCCGGTCTCAAGCCGATCCGCACGCACGATCTGTCCACTGTGCGGGCGATTTCCTCCACCGGCTCGCCGTTGTCGCCGGAGGATTTTCGCTTCGTCTATGACGGCATCAAGAAGGACGTGCATCTGGCTTCGGTCTCCGGCGGCACCGACATCGTCTCCTGCTTCGTGCTCGGCGTGCCGACGCAGCCGGTCTGGACCGGCGAGATCCAGGGTCCCGGCCTCGGCCTTGCCGTTGATGTCTGGGACGACGACGGCAGGCCGGTCCGGCAAGAGAAGGGTGAACTGGTCTGCACCAAGGCATTTCCGGCAATGCCGATCGGCTTCTGGAACGATCCCGAGGGCAAGAAATACCGGGCGGCCTATTTCGAGCGCTTCGACAATGTCTGGTGTCACGGCGATTTCGCCGAATGGACCGTGCATGGCGGCCTGATCATCCATGGCCGTTCCGACGCCACGCTCAACCCGGGCGGCGTGCGCATCGGCACGGCGGAGATCTACAACCAGGTCGAACAGATGCCGGAGATTCTGGAAGCGCTGTGCATCGGCCAGGACTTCGACAATGACGTGCGCGTCGTGCTGTTCGTGCGGCTGGCCGCCGGCGTGGAACTGGATGACGATCTGGAAAAACGCATTCGCGCCAAGATCCGCAGCGGCGCAAGCCCGCGTCACGTGCCGGCCAGGATCGTCGCCGTCACCGACATTCCCCGCACCAAGTCGGGCAAGATCACCGAGCTTGCGGTGCGCGACGTCGTGCACGGCCGCGCCATCAAGAACAAGGAGGCGCTCGCCAACCCAGAGGCGCTCGAGCTGTTCAAGGACCTGCGGCAGCTGGCCGAATGATTGGCCAGTCGGCATGGTTAACAAGATATGTCGGTAGAATTTACCTAGATTTCATGAGTGGTACACATTCGTAAATTTTCCGCCGCGCCGGTAAGGAGTTGTTAAGGTCCGGCGTCGATAGTCGCATACAACTTGAGGGAGAAATCCCGTTCCTCAGCCCCGGAGGATCCGAATTCGCTCAAGCCCCCGTTGTGACAGCAATCCATCTCTTCAGGCGTCCTTTTGGGCGCCTTTTCTTTTGCCGGAGCAATTCCGTCAAGAGAGGGCCGGCTTATTCCGCGAGCACACGGGTCGACGGAAACGCGACCTCGACCAGGGTGCCTTCGCCCGGTGTCGAATTGATGGTGAACCGGGCGCGGTTGGCTTCCACCATCGCCTTTGTCAGCGGCAATCCAAGGCCCGTTCCGTCGCCGCGCCCGCGCTTCAGCGCGTTGATCTGCTTGAACGGCTTCAGCGCCTGCTCGATCTCGGCTTGGCTCATGCCGATACCGGTGTCGCGCACCCGCATGACGACGTCGCCCGACGTCTCATAGGCGGTCGAGACGATCACCTGGCCACCGGCCTGGGTGTAACGGATGGCATTCGACAGGATGTTGAGCGCGATCTGGCGCACGCTGCGCAGGTCGGCCACCACTTCCGGCAATCGCGAAGCGAAGCTGGAGCGGATGATGACGCGTTCGCGGTTGGCCTGCGGCTGCATCATCGCCACCGTCTCGGCCAGCGTGTCGTTGAGTGACACCGCCTCGTAGGCCATCTCCTGCTGGCCGGCTTCGATCTTCGAGATGTCGAGCAGGTCGTTGACCAGGTCGAGCACATGATTGCCCGAGCGGTTGATGTCGCGCAGATAGTCGCGGTAGCGGTCATTGGCGACAGGTCCGAACTTCTCGTCGACCATCAGTTCGGAAAAGCCGATGATGGCATTGAGCGGAGTACGGATCTCGTGGCTGATGCGGGCGAGGAAATCGGTCTTCTGCGAAGACGCGCGCTCGGCCACCGCACGCGCCTGCGTCAAGTCCTCTTCGGCCCGCTTCCACTGCGTGATGTCGCGCACCACGGCGCAGAAGCCGCTGTCATTGGGCAGCCGGCCGATGGTCATGAACAGCGGAATGAAGCGCCCCTGTGCCTCGCGCCCGATCACCTCGCGCCCGTCATTCATGACGCTCGCCACGCCGGGCTCGGACAGTCCGTTGAGATAGTCGCGTGCCGCGCGCTGGCTTTCGATCGCAAACAGCGAGGCGAACGGCTTGTCGGTCACGTCGTCGCTGTCGAAACCGAACAGCGCTTCGGCCGGCCGGCTGATCGAGCGGATGGTGCCGTCACGGCCGATCAGCACGACGCCGTCGGTGGCGGTGTCGATGATGGTGCGCATCTCGGCGATACGTGCCTTGAGCTCGGGAATGTCGGGCTGGGTTTGCTCGTCGCCAACCACATGCAGCGTCGCTGGCGCGTCATCCTCGCCGGAGCGGCGCACGACCAGCATCAGCGCCTTGCCGTCGCGCCAGGGAACCGAGCGCAAAATGGCCTCGATCGGGAATTCCTGTCCGTCACGCGTTTTCAACCGCAGCGCGCGATCAATGCCGTCGGAGGCGCCGTCGTCGGCGTAGGGATCGGCAAACAGCGCGCCGAGGCCGCCGGCATCCGCCAGGTCGTCGAGCGCTTCATAGCCGGTCAGGTTGAGGAATTCCTCGTTCGCATAATGCAACTGGTCGCCGGAATGGATGAGCAGCGGCACCGGCAGCTTGCTCAGAAGCGAGGTGTCCGGAGCCTTGTGCTCATCTCCGGCCGAAAACGCCGACGGCACGAACCCTTCGGCCTTGAGCGGCGGCACCTGCAGGCGAGGGCGCTCGACGCGTGCCGCGACGGTGTCGCTTGCGCTGGCGGTTTCCTCGGCGGATGCAGCCGCCTGCTCGTCAGGCGCCGCGGCTTCCTCGTCGGGCTGCGCCCAATCCTCACTATCCTCGGCATCGCGAAAGTCAGCTGACGTCATGCTGTCGTCATCGACGGCGTCATGGGTCGCATCAGCTCCAACCGGCTCTTCGCCAGTGGCGACGGACCCGGTGATCTCTGGTTTCGCCGCCACCGGTTCGGAAACAGGGGCCTCGTCATTGTTGTCCGCGACCGGACCGCTTTCGTCATCATGGCCGGCATAGTCGAGCAACGAGCCTGTCACATTCGGTTCGGAGGTTCCCTCACGAACCGCTTCGTCCGGATGGCCGCCGTCAAGCCGCGCCAGATCCTGCTCGTCTTCGGCATCGACATCGGTCTCGGATGGCTCGACCGGTTCGTTCTCTGGCTCTGCCGCAGGGATTTCGCCGGCTTGCGTCAGGCCGCCAGCCGCCTCGACCGTCTCGGTCGTCGCTGCTTTGGAGCTTTCGAGGCTGGGCTTTTCGGCCTCTGGCGGCTCGACCGCGGCGCTGTCCTTCTTCAGTCGCTCGCCGATCTCGCGAAACGCGCTGCGTTCCAGGGTCGACAGGCCCTTGTCGTTGGCCGGCTGGCGATGTTCGGCCAACCGGATCACCTTGTCGGCGAAGCGCCGTTCCGGTTTCGGCACGATGGTCAGCGCCGGCACTTCGCCCTTGAACGGGTCCGATACCTGAGGGTCCTCGGCCTTCGGCTCTTCAGCCTTTGGCTGTTCGGGCTCGGGTTCGACGGCTTGCGTTTCCGGCGTCGCCGGCGCCTCGCCATTGGGCACCAGCGCCATGCCGATCGCTTCCGGATCGACGACCGCATCACTGGCGCGGGCGACGCCGAAGCCGCGGAAACCTTCGAAGGCGCGGCTGCGGCCATAGACAGGCAGCGCCGCCAGGTCGACAGGTATCTTCAGATCGGTGCCGGCGACCGGCCACAGCACGGAGCGCCCGGACCAGGTATCGCGTCGTTCCAGCAGGCCGGATATCTCGCTGGAGGGGTCGAGGCCGAAGGTGGCCGCGACATCCCTGAAGCGCCGACCGATCACATCGGCTGCCGGCTTGCCGACGATGTCGGCGAATTCCGGGGACAGCGCACTGAACTTGCCCTCGGCATCGGTGCGCCAGACGAAGCGTACTGGCGCCGCCGCGCGGTCCATCGCCGGAACGGTCGCAGGCGCGGCCGAAGAGGTGGCTCGGACGTCATTCCGTTTCGTGTCTTGCGCGGGAAGTTCCAGGGTGGCCGGTTCATCTGGTGCTTCAGGTTCGGACGCGGCTGGTCGATGCGCCTGTTGCCCTTCGTCCTCGCCGGCGTTGAAGTACCAATGGTCGTGCTGCGCCGGCGTGCCTTCCGATGCTGGTTGATCGCTGTTGGCTGCCGTCGGCGTCTGCCCGGTGGCGTCGGCGATATCATGCTGCTGCGATGCTGCGATGTCGTCGGCCGGCTGCGCGGCGCGCGGTTCGTCGGTTGGCGCCGCCTCGGGATCCTGTTGCGGCTGGACAACGGCGTCGCCAGCTGCCGCGGCCTCGGCAATGGTTTGCGCCGGGTGTTCGCCGGCCGTGTCGTCGAGCTGATCCTCGTCGATCACCACCAGCAGATGCCGCTCCTCGGTCAATCTCGCCAGCCCTGCCGGATAGGAGGCCGTGCCGCCAGGGACGAGGCGCTTGACGATGCGGTCGCTCTCGGCCGCGACGTCGGCGACGAGCGCAGCCAGCGTCTCCGGCAGAATGCCCAGTGCCGAAAACCCTTCCGAGGCTGCCTCGACAGTGCCCCCGGCATCGACAAAGGCGATGAAATGGCCATCCTCGGTAAAGCCGCTGATGGCGCGAGTGGCGATTTCTCCGGCACCGCGCGAGCCCGTCTGCGCCGCCGGCACTGCCAGCATAATCGCTTTTTCGGCGTCCGGCATGGTCACGGCACTGGCCAGGAAGCTGACGGCGCGGCTGGTCATGCCGGTCGCCAGCCGCACCATGATGGCGCGGTCACTGCCGATCTCGGGAAATCCGCTTGTCGCCATGATCTGGCGCCTGGCGATCAATGGCAGCTGCGCCGAGGCGCCGATGATGGTCCCGATATCGGGGTAGCCGAACACCGCGGCCCCCGGTCCGTTGGCCCAGATCACCTGCTCCAGATCCGCCGACAGGATCGCGATCGCGTCGCCGGCGGCAAAGCGCTGGCGGACCGCGTCGAGCACGGCGACGTCGAGGAAGGAATATTCGGACGGCATGCGCTTGGCGAACCCTCACGGAGCGGCGAATTTGCAGTTAACGCTTTGTTAATAAAAGCCGGAGGCGCGAAGGTCCACAAGCCAGAACGTGCAAAGGCTGGAATCTGGGCTCTTGGTTAACGGCCCAAAAGAAATTTATGGTGCACTGCAACAAAGATATTGCAATGCACAAAATTTGCCTTTATATTGCCATCATACATGAACGAGACGGCTTTCTGTCAAAGCCGCTGCCGCTGAAAAGGATGGAAAATGTCCAGGACCAAAACCGCCGAGACGATCGAAAACGTTGAATTCCCGAGCTTCGACGCTTCCAAGGCCACCGACCAGATGCGCGCTTTCGCTGAAAAGGGCGTTGAGCAGTCGAAGGAAGCCTATGCCAAGCTGAAGACCGGTGCCGAGGAGACCCAGAAGGCTCTGGAGTCGACCTTCGAGACGGCCAAGACCGTTTCCAGCGACCTGTCGCTCAAGACCATTTCCGCTCTGCGCGCCAATGCCGAGGCTGGTTTTTCGCATCTCGAAGCCCTGATCGGCGCCAAGTCGCTGTCGGAAGTCGTCGAGCTGCAGACCGCGTTCCTGCGCAAGCGCGTCGAAATGACGGTCGAGCAGGCCAAGGACTTCCAGACCGTCGCCTCCAAGGCGGCCGAGGATGTCTCCAAGCCGATCAAGACCGCCTTCGAGAAGGCGATGAAGGAAATCAAGGTTGCCTAACATTTACGCTTGATCTGAAGATGCAACAAAAGGTCGCATTTTCTTAAAACCGATCAAGCGTATGATGGCAGCCATCAAGGAATACCCGGCGGGTGGAACCTCCTCCCTCTGCTCTCCGGGGTGACCAGCCAGCACCTCCTCCCGCTGGCTCGTAACAGGAAAAGGCCGGCACCTCCTCCCGCCGGCCTTTTTCTTTGCCCGGTGTCCTCTTCTGCCTGGTGCCCTCTTTTTGCCTGGTAATGCCGCGCCGATGTGGGGAAGTGCCCTTTGCTTTCCAAAAGCCTTGAATTAGAATCCATAAGCCCGTAAGGACGCATCGCCGAACGACAGAGCGGTCGAGTGGGATGAGTTTTCTGCTTCGATCCGCTCCGGCAAATGTGCCGTTGTAGCTCAGATGGTTAGAGCGCCGGATTGTGGATCCGGAGGTCGCTGGTTCGATCCCAGCCAACGGTACCATCGGGTTTCCGCTTTCACGCATGGTGTCGGCCGAGCACGGCGTGCCCGGCACATGACCGGGAGGCGGAAGTCGCAACGCCACCGCTCCGCCGACCGCAGCGGCGCGGCAGGCAATGCATCAGAAGCTCTGGTCGTCGGCCCTATTCGCAGACAGGGCTCTGCAAATAATATCCGCCGTGCTGCCAGGCTGGTCGAGGCTCCAGATCTGAGAAATGCAGGTGCGCATCTCGTCAGCTGTTGCGCCGCCTCGGAATTCCGCAAGGCGTAGTGCCTTGGCTTCCAATTCCTGTTTCGCAAGCGTGTAGCCGGGGTCGCCCTTGGGCTCGTCGACGCGGGCATTGAATTTGCGGCCGTCAACGGTCGTGACGCTTGCCTTGCCGACCCACTGCTTGGGATAAAGGGCGTCAACCTCGGCGTCGAGTTCCATCCGCACCTTCGCGCGGAAACGGGCGACGCGGTCATCGGCAAGTGCGTGGCGTTCGAACGCGTCGAGGTCGGCGACGTCATGGACGGCGATGAGCCCCAACACCGTACCCATGGAGAACTTCGCCTGGTGGACGGTTTGCGGAATGACCACCGCGCCCAGGACATCGATGGCGCCCCGGTGGACATGGGTCACCACATCAGTGATGTCGTCCGGACCGAGCCCTTCGCGGCGCATGAGAGACTGCAGCGCGTCAGCGGCCGGATGGGTGTGCCGGCAGGCGGCATGCCATTTGAAGGACGTCTCTTCGGTTGCCCAACGGCTGCCGAGGCCGTCCGTCAGGCGGGCCGGATCGGCGTCGCTGGACATGCCGGCCGCCATGCCCTTTTTCCCTTCGAGGATCTGCGCGGCCCCCTTGAAGCCATCGCGCGCCAGATAGGCAGAAAACAGGCCGTTGGCGGCCGCTCGCGCCGTATGAAGCTGCTTGGAATCGGCGGCATCACGCAGGAATTCCCAGAGCCCTGCCGCCTGGGTGCCGGCGGAGCCGAGAGCATGGTTGAGGCCGGCTGCATCCAACCCGATCAACTTGCCGACCGCCGCCGCCGCGGCGACAGCGCCAGCCGTGCCGGTGGTGTGGAATATCTCGTAGTGCGAGCGCCCGAGGAACTCGCCAACACGAATACCCGTCTCGTAGCCGGCGATGCAGGCAGTCAGGACTTCGCGGCCGGTCTTCCCCTCAGCCTCGGCAACAGCCAGGACGGCCGGAAAGATCACCGCAGCCGGGTGAAAGACCGAGCCGTTGTGAACGTCGTCCTGTTCCACGACATGGGAGGCCGCCGCGTTGACCATCGCCGCGAAATAGGGGCTGGTGCGCCGCCGCGTCGGGATGACGATGCTTGGGCCGTCCGCCGGCCCCATCGCCCGAGCAAAGCCGTCGATCATCTCGACCTGGTGCGCGCCCTTGCCGGCCAGCGCCGAGCCGAGCCAGTCGATCATCAGTCCTTTCGCGAAATGAACGACGCGCGGCGGAATTTGCTCGAAGTCGAGTTCAGCGATGAAGGCACAAAGTCTGGCGGTTGGCCAATCGGCGGTGTCCATGCCCATCTGTTCCTCCTCTGATCGCCCCTAGACCGAGGCGGCCCGGCACAGGATCCGCCTGGCTCGCTCGATCACCGGCCGGTCCACCATTTCGCCGTTCACCTGGACAGCTTCACCGGACGAAGCCGCGCCGACGATGTCGCGTGCCCAGATGATGTCATTCTCGCTCGGGCGAAAGCCATTGCGAATCGGCTCGATCTGCCTCGGGTGGATGGCCATCTTGCCGCCGAAACCCATCTTCATGGCGTGGCGGGCGTCATCTTCGGTGATTTCGGGACTGCTCAGGTCGGTCGTCACGCCGTCGATCGGCGCGGTCCGGCCAGCCGCGCGCGAACGCCAGACGATTTCGTTGCGGGCCGCAAACAGGGTCAGTCGATCATGCGCGCAACCGAGATCGAGCGAGAAGTCAACCGAGCCGAAGGCGACGGTAACGACGCCAGACGTGGCCAATATATCCGGCAAATTGGCAAGGCCGATGGCGCTCTCGACCAGCGCGATGACGGAAACGCTGCGTGCCATGTGCCTGGTCATATCAGCAATGTCTTCCGGACGTTCGGCCTTGGGCAGCATGACGGAGACGCCGTCGAGGCGCCGCACGGCATCAATGTCCGCTTCGTGCCAGGGTGTGCCGGCGGCGTTGACACGGACCACGACCGGAGATTTTAGCGCGGTCGCATGAGCCACGACGGCTTCGCGAGCGCGCTCCTTGTCGCCAGGGGCGACGGCATCCTCGAGGTCGAGAATGACCGTGTCCGCGCCGCTGCTGTCGGCCTTGGCAAACCGTTCCGGCCGCGAGCCCGGCACGAACAGCGGCACGACGGGCGTGACGAAGCTCACCATTGCGCCGTGGCTTTCACCGTCACATGGCCGTCGGCCGACCGTACCTCGAGAGCCATGCCGTCTTGGCCTGGGGATGTTGCGCTCAGAAGCAGGCGCTGTGGGCCGCTCGCCGGATGCACGCCCCGGAACGAGAAGCGGCGCGGCGACGTGCCGACAATGGCGGTGGCGAAGTTCATGAGCAGCGTCGCCTGCAGCGGGCCATGGATGACGAGCCCGGGATAGTGTTCGACCGACGTGGCGTAGGGCGCGTCATAGTGGATGCGATGCCCGTTGAACGTCAGCGCGGAATACCGAAAAAGCAGTACCGGATCGACGTCGACCGAAAGCTCGTGCGATGCTGCCAGGGTCGAACTTGCCGGCAGGGCAGAGGTCGCCGCAGCAGCTTCGGCGGCGCGATAGACGATGGTCTGGTCCTCCTCGATCACCTGACCAGTGTCGTTGGCAATGTCGTGCCGGACCGTGACGAAGGTGAGCGGGCCGGTGCGGCCCTGCTTCTCCTCGATAGCGGACACTGTCGAGCGGCGGCGGACGACGTCACCGACGCGGATCGGTGCGATGAAGCGCATGTCGCTGCCCGCCCACATGCGACGCGGCAGCGGCACCGGCGGCAGGAAGCTGCCTTTGGCCGGGTGCCCGTCAGGCCCGAGTTTGTGCATGTCGGCAATGTCGGGTGTCAGGCACCAGTGCAGTCCTGGCGGGGCCGCGCCCCCGGTAGTTTGCGCTGCGTAGTCCCCAAGCGTGGCGCCAAAGCTGGCCAGCAGGCGCGGGGTCACAACATCCTCGACCTCGTGTGTGCGTCCAACCCATTCCTGCAGCGTGCTTGTGTCCAGGCTCATGAGTTCCTCGTCAGGCGGCGAATTCGGACCGGATCCGGTCTGTGTCGGCGCCAAGAGCGGGAACGCTGGGGATCGTTGCGAATCCCTCCGATCGCCCTGCCGGCATCGGCACGGAGATGCGCCTGCCGTCCGGCAGCGCCACTTCTGTCCGGCGCAACGCCTTGTGGTGCGGCAGGTCGTTCATTGCGCTCACCCGGCCCCAGGCGATCTGCGCCTCGTTGAGGCGGCCTATGGCCTCTTCGCAGTCGATTGCCGCGAAGATCGGTTCGATCTCGGCGTCGAGTGCCGTGCGATTGGCCACCCGCCAGGCATTGGTGGCGAAGCGTTCGTCGGCGAACAGATCCTGCCTTTGCAGCACGACGCTGCAGAAGCGCTTCCATTCACTGTTCTGCTGAATGGACACGACCACGGCGCCATCCCGACAGGCATAAGGTCGATAGGGGTAGATCGAAGCGTGCGCCAGGCCATATCTCTGCGTCTCGCGGCCCGCATGTTCGTAGTGCAGCAGCGGCACGGTCATCCAGTCTGCCATGGCGTCGAACATGGCAACCTCGACAATGCGACCGCGCCCGGTCCTCTCGCGCGCCAACAAGGCTTCGAGGATCGCTGCATGGGCATTCATGCCGGTTGCGATGTCGGCGGCGGAAACCCCGATCTTGCTCGGCGTGTCCGGTGTGCCGGTGACTGCGCAGATGCCACTTTCGGCCTGCACCAGCATGTCGTAGGCGCGCATCGCTGCGTAAGGCGTGTCCTGTCCGTAGCCGACGATGTTGATGGCAATCAGCCGAGGAAACTCTTTCGCAATTGCATCGGCGGAGAGGCCGAGCCTGTCAATGGCGCCCGGCGCGAGATTCTGCACGAGAACGTCCGCGCGCGCCACCATCCGGTGCAGCAAAGCCAGGTCGTCCTTTTCCTTCAGGTCGAGCACCGCGCTTTCCTTGCCTCGGTTGAGCCAGACGAAATAGGCCGACATGCCCTCCACGGCAGAATCGTAGTGACGCGCGGTTTCGCCTTCCGGGCGCTCGATCTTCACGACGCGCGCGCCGGCGTCGGCAAGGCGGACCGTGCAGAGCGGAGCGGCGACGGCCTGCTCGATCGAAACGACAAACAGACCTTCGAGCGGGCGGGCACTGTCAGACATTGCGCTGCACCCCCGAGCGCGCCAGCACGCCAGGCTTCAGCCGCTCATTCTTGCCGTAGTCTTCCGCAGGGTGGAAGAACAGGCGCGGCGTGCCGTCGATGTCCTCGAGCCTCTTGCTATAGGCCTCCAGATAGGCCTTACGACCATCGTCGCCAACACGGCCCGGCATATGGGCGACGAAGGGCGGCAGCACGTCGAAACCGGAATAGCGCAGCAGGCCATTATGGATCGGCCACAGCACCGTGAGGATGTCGCCGTCGATGCCATCGGGCGCGTAGGTGTCGGCCGATGTGCCTGTGGTGGCGGCCACCATGGCGACCTTTCCCCTGAATATGCCGGTGTCGTATTTGCGGCCCGGCAGATAGGCGAAACCGCGCGCGAAGACACGGTCGGCCCAACCCTTGAGGATTGCGGGCATTCCGAACCACCAGACGGGGAACTGGAACAACACGAAGTCCGCCCGCTTCAGTTTTTCGATCTCGGCGCTGATATCGGCCGAGAGTGCGCCGGCCTCGTAGGCGGCGGTCTGCTCGCGCGGCAGGCTGAAGAAGTCTGGATCGTTGCGCTCGCCTGATATGTCGCCCGGCCCTGCGACAGGATTGAAGCCCGTCGCATAGAGGTCGCTGACGACCACATCGTGGCCTGCGCGGGTCAAGGTTTCCACAGCCAGATCCTTCATGGCGCCGTTGAAGGATTTTGCTTCCGGGTGTGCATAGACGATGAGGACGTTCACGGACGACTCCTAGTAGGAACGCGGCAGTCCAAGCACGTGCTCGGAAAGGTATGACAGGATGAGGTTGGTCGAGATCGGCGCGACCTGATAGAGACGCGTCTCGCGGAACTTGCGTTCAACATCGTACTCTTCCGCGAAACCGAAGCCGCCATGCGTCTGGATGCAGACATTGGCGGCTTCGTTCGAGGCGTCGGCCGCCAGCATCTTGGCCATGTTCGCTTCGGCGCCGGGGTTCTTGCCGGCCTCGTAGAGGTTCAGCGCCTCGCGCACCATCAATTCGGCCGCGCGCATGTTGGCGTAGGCCCTGGCGATCGGAAACTGGATGCCCTGGTTCTGGCCGATCGCCCGACCAAACACATGCCTTTCCCCGGCGTAGGTGCTTGCCTTTTCGATGAACCATTTCGCATCGCCGACGCATTCGGCGGCAATCAGGATACGCTCGGCGTTCATGCCCGAGAGGATGTAGCGGAATCCCTTTCCCTCTTCGCCGATCAGGTTTTCGGCCGGCACGCGCAGATCGTCGAAGAAGACCTCGGTGGTGGCATGGTTCATCATGGTGCGGATCGGCCGGATGGTGAGGCCGTTGCCAACGGCTTCGCGCATGTCGACGATGAGGACGGAGAGGCCGTCGGTCTTCTTCATGCCATCCCTGAGCGGTGTGGTCCGCGCCAGCAGCAGCATCAAATCCGAATGCTCGGCGCGACTGGTCCAGATCTTCTGGCCCTTGACCACGAAATGATCGCCGTCGAGGCGAGCAGTGGTCTTGAGCGCCCCCGTATCGGTGCCGCTGGTCGGTTCCGTGACGCCGAAGGCTTGCAGGCGCAGTTCTCCCGCGGCGATCTTCGGCAGGTATCGCTGCTTCTGCGCTTCCGAGCCGTGGCGAAGAAGCGTGCCCATCGTGTACATCTGGGCATGGCAGGCGCCGCCATTGCAGCCGGCGCGCTGAATTTCCTCCAGCACGGCAGCGGCGGCCGAAAGCGGCAGGCCCGAGCCGCCATACGCCTCCGGGATCAGGATCGAGAGCCAGCCGGCCTCCGTCAGCGCTGCGACGAATTCACCGGGATAGGTCATGTCCCTGTCGAGTGCGCGCCAGTAGTCTCCGGGGAAGCGCGCGCACAGCCTGGCGACGGCATCCCGAATGTCCTGGTAGTGTTCCATGAGATTTATCCGGCTTTTCGTCTTGCTGCGGGCCTCACTATCGCGCCTCCATATCCTGTCAGCAATGCAAGGCGGGCGTGAGCAGATATAACGGAATTCGAATGCTTATGGCGGAGGACCGAGAAGCTGGCCAACCCAGACGGCTCGCCCGACAAGATCCTTGGCGATGTCCTCAATCGCTTGTCCGGCAAACCGCGCCAGCCGCGAGGCAGGCCGGTCTGCCGGGTACGCGAGGATCAGGCGGCGCACGGGCACGGGATCGATCAACGGCGCGGCGGTGAGCAGCCCCGCGGTCACGTCGGCATGGATAGGAGCGAGCGGCAGGATCGTCCAGCCATGGCCGTTGCGCACCAGGTCCTTCAGCGCCGAGTACGAGTCCGCTTCGATGCCGACATCGAGCGTGATGCCGGCATCCGTGGCGCAGCGTTCGACGATAATGCGCAGCCCGTGCTTGATGCTGGGCAGCAGCAGGCGCTTGCCGGCGAGCGAGGCGAACGTTACGGCGCGCACGGTTGAAAACCCCGCGTCTGGCGGTCCGATCAGGAAGAGGTTTTCCAGGAGCAGGGGGCGCGAGCGCAGTGAACGTGCCATGCGCGGGTCATAGAGCACCGCGACGTCCACCTCGCCGCGGTGCATCCAGTCCAGCAAATAGCCTGTGTAGGCGCTGACAAGTCTGAGTTTCGCCTTGGGGTGGGCCTTGCCGAAGGCGGCAGCCAGCGGCAATGAAATAATGTCCGCAACGGTGGGTGGCAGGCCGATGGCCACTTCGCCGGTCAGCGGCGCATCGGCGGGCGTGGCCGTGGCGCGGATCTCGTCGATCTCGGCCATCACGCGCATGGCGTGCGTCAGCACCTCCTTGCCTTGCTCGGACAGCACCATGCCGCGTCCGTGGCGCAGGAAAAGGGCAAAGCCCAATTCCTCCTCCAGCATGCGCACCTGCCGGCTGAGCGCCGGCTGCGCGATGTGCAGCCGGTCGGCAGCCTTGCTGAGGCTGCCGAGTTCGGCGACGTGGATCAGGGTGCGTAGCTGCGACAACTCCATGGGCTATCAAATATCATTATATCTGAACACAAGAAAGAGACGAAGATTAGATCGGATAGCCGAGGTAACCTGGTTCCAATCCAAATTCCCGGGGTCCAAGGTGACGGCGAGCGTAGAAGCAAAACATCCGGAAGCAGCAGCACTTGCAGCCGCTCCGGCGGCGTCTGAAAGGCAGTGGCCGGATCAGGTCTATGACGTGCTCAAGGCCGCCGGCATCAGCCACATGTCCTATGTGCCCGATGCCGGCCACACCACATTGATCCGCCTTTTCAGTGAGGATCCCGAGGTCGTCACCAACGTGCTGACGACGGAGGAGGAGGGCATCGCCATCGCCGCCGGCTCCTGGCTGAGCGGCAAGCGGAGCGTCGTGCTCATGCAATCCTCCGGTGTCGGCAATTGCATCAACATGCTGTCGCTTCCCGTGCAGGCGCGCTTTCCCTTGCTCGTCCTGGTGACGATGCGGGGCGAATGGGCCGAATTCAACCCATGGCAGGTGCCGATGGGACAGGCGACGGAAGCCTCGCTGAAGGCGATCGGCCTCAGGGTGCTGCGTGCCGAGACCGGCCCCGACCTCGTGGAGACGGTGGCGCAAGCAGCCCTGATGGCCTTCGACGCCGACCAGCAGATTGCCGTGCTGATCGGGCAGCGGCTGCTCGGTAAGAAGAAGTGGTGAGCGACATGAATTTACCGACGATGGACCGCCGGGTTGCGGTGAAGAAGCTGCTTGACGCCCGCGATGGCGCGTTGGTCGTGACCGGTCTCGGCTCGCCGAGCTACGACGTGCATGCCGCCGGTGACCGCAACGACAACTACTATCTCTGGGGCGCCATGGGCGGCGCTGCGCTGATCGGCCTCGGGCTTGCCCAGGCCCAGCCCGACAAGCGGGTCATGGTGATTACCGGAGATGGCGAACAGCTCATGGCGTTCGGTTCGCTGGCGACGATCTCGGTGGCGCGGCCAAAAAATCTCGACCTGATCGTGCTCGATAACCAGCATTTCGGCGAGACCGGCATGCAGTCCAGCCATACCGGCAAGGGCATTGGTTTCGACAAGGTCGCGGCCGCCTGCGGTTTTTCGAAAAGCGCCGAGTTGCGTTCGCTGGAGGAGGTCGACAGGTTGTGTGAAGAGCTGCGTCGACCGGCTGAGGGCCCACGCCTTTTCGTGCTGAAAATCACCGCCGAGAACCTGCCGCGCTCGCTGCCGCCGCGCGACGCGGTCGAGGTCAAGAACCGCTTTCGCGCCCATTTGGGCTTTGCCACCTGTTGAGGTCGATATGGCGCTGGTCAGTTTCCAGAACACGGTCGGCGGTCGGCTGCAATCGACCGCCGATACATTCGAGAGCCATGATCCGTTCACCGGCAGGCCATGGGCGTTGATCCCGCGCGGGGGAGCGGGCCAGGTGGACGCTGCCGTGGCGTCCGCCAAGGCGGCTTTCCGGTCGAAGGAATGGGCCGGCATCACGCCGACCGCACGCGGCAAGCTGCTTGTGCGGCTGGCCGATCTGATTGCCGAGAACGCGGAGCGCATTGCCGCCATCGAGACGCGCGACAATGGCAAGCTGCTCACCGAAATGACGGCGCAGCTGCGCTACATCCCGGAATGGTTCCGCTATTTCGGCGGTCTTGCCGACAAGATCGAAGGGGCGGTGCTGCCGATTGACAAGGCTGGCATGTTCGCGTTCACCCGCCACGAGCCGCTGGGTGTCATCGCGGCAATCGTGCCGTGGAACTCGCCGCTTCTGCTACTGACATGGAAGCTCGCGCCGCTGCTGGCGGCAGGCAACACTGTCGTCATCAAGCCGTCGGAACACGCCTCGGCCTCGACGCTGGAGTTCGTGAAACTGTTTGCGCAGGCGGGCTTTCCCCCCGGTGTGGTCAACACCGTTACCGGCATGCCGCTCGATGTTGGCGTGCCGCTCGTTGCACACCCCGACGTCGCCAAGATCGCCTTTACCGGCGGTGAGCCCGGCGGCATCGCCGTTTACCGCGCGGCTGCCGAACAGCTTAAAGTCGTCACGCTGGAACTGGGCGGCAAATCGGCCAACATCGTCTTCGACGACGCCAATATCGAGAGCGCGGTCAACGGCGCGATATCAGGCATTTTCGCGGCCAGCGGCCAGACCTGCATCGCCGGCTCACGCCTGCTGGTGCATCGCAAAATCCACGATCGGTTCGTGGAGGGCGTCATAACGCTGGCGGCCAGCGCTCGACTGGGCAATCCGGCGCTGCCCGAGACGCAGGTGGGGCCGATCACCACGCAAGCCCAGCGCGAGAAGGTGCTGTCCTATCTCGGCATCGCGCGCCGCGAGGGTGCGCTGTGCGTGCTGGGCGGCGGCAAGCCGACGCCCGGCGAACTGGGCGAGGGCTGGTTCGTCGAGCCCACCATCTTCACCGGCGTGAACAACACCATGCGGATCGCGCGTGAAGAGGTGTTCGGGCCGATCCTGTCCGTCATTCCTTTCGACGACGAGGACGAGGCCTTCGCCATTGCCAATGACAGCCCCTACGGATTGGCGGCGGGGATATGGACCAGCGACATGGGCCGGGCGCTGCGCGGCGCGGCCGCAATGGAAGCGGGCATGGTCTGGATCAATTCATACCGCGCCGTCTCCTATATGGCGCCCTTCGGCGGCTACAAGAGGAGCGGCATCGGGCGCGAAAGCGGGCAGGAGGCCATCAATTCCTATCTGCAGACCAAGACGGTGTGGATAGACACGGCCGGCAAGACCGCCAATCCCTTCGTTATCCGCTAGGCTAGGCTTCGGTGGGAGAATTATCCTTATCCGTGGCCAAGCTCGGCACACCGCTCCCCGGAGCGGTGGTCTGCTCAAAATGACGAAGGAACTGGACATGAGACAGGCAGGCAAGGTGGCTGTTGTCACAGGCGCGGCGCGCGGCATCGGACGTGCTTGCGCGGAACGCTTTCTGGCCGAAGGCGCGAAGCTCGTGCTCGGCGACATCGATGCCGCGGAGCTGAAGACATGTGCCGCGGAAATCGGCACCTCCGATAGCGTCCTGGCAGTCGTTACGGATGTCAGCAAGAAGACCCAGGTCGATGCGCTGGTTGCGGCGGCGGTGGCTAAGTTCGGCCATGTCGACATCATGGTCAACAATGCCGGCATCGCTCCGGTTCAAGACTTTCTCGACATCAGCGAGGCGGACTACGACAGGGTTCTCGCCGTCAACCTGAAGGGCGCGTTCATGGGTACCCAGGCCGCAGCCCGCCAGATGATCGCGCAGGGTGGAGGCGGCGTCATCATCAACATGTCGTCGATCAATTCGGGCCTCGCCAACCCGCGCGTCGCCACCTACGCGATCTCCAAGGGCGGCATGAACCAGGTCACCAGCACCGCGGCCGTCGCCTTCGCTCCCCACGGCATCCGTGTGGTCGGTGTCGGCCCGGGCACCATCGCCACGGACATGGTCATGGACGGGACATTCATCGATTCGGAAGAAATGCGACGGGCGGTTCTTTCGCGCACACCGCTCGGGCGCCTCGGCACGGCAGCCGAGATCGCCTCGGTCGTGGCATTCCTGGCCAGCGACGACGCTTCCTACATCACCGGCGAGACGATCTACCCCGACGGAGGGCGCCGCGTGCTGAACTATACGGTTCCGATCAAGGAGTGAGAAAATGGGTAACTTCGACAAGCTGCATCACATCTGCATCGTCGTGCACGATATCGACAAGGCGCAGGCCTACTATGACTCCATCGGCATCGGGCCATGGGAGTCCTATCCGCCGCTGGCCGAATACGAAGAACTCCAGGTCCCAAGCCTCGAGGGTTTCAAGGCGATGCAATACCGGATTTGCAACCTGCCGAACGTTCAGCTGCAACTGTGCCAGCCGAACCGCGATCCTTCACCACAGCGGATTCATCTCGATACAAAGGGTGAAGGCGTCTTCCATATCGGCTTCGAGGTCCGTGACGCGGACGCAGCCGAAACCAAGGCGAAAACCGACGGACTTGCCGTGCTGATGCGCGGGCGCCGGGAAAACCGCACCGGCTTCACCTACTACGACACAGCCGACAAGGCGGGCGTGATCCTTCTGACGCGGGCGACCAATCTGCCCGGCAAATGAACCAATCGCGTGAAGGGAAAGCCGATGAAGATCGAGCGGGACGGCTGGTCCGTCAGCTGCCCCGCAATTCCTGAAGCCGGTCTACCAGGAATTTGCCGCTGGTGATGATATGCATTTCCAAAAGGCCGACGGCGCGCAGCGTGTCCTTGGCTTCGCACAGGTCGATGAGTTGCCAGTGGTCGCGGTCGGACTGGGCCTGGATCTCGGTGAGCGTCACCATCATGCGCGTGTAGCGTTCCAACTGCTGGTAGATGCGCCCCACCAGTTCGATCGTCGCCTTGCGGCCGGACGGCGCGTAGAGCGCGGCGTGGAAGTTCCAGTTGAGCTGGTTCGAGTACTCACCTGTCTTGCCCTGCTCCTGGTGCTGTTTTGCCCGTTCCCGGGCCAGCGCCAGGTCGGCCTCCGTCATCCTTGGAATGGCAAGGGCCAGTAGCCATGTCTCGATCCGGGCTCGCAATTCGTAGAGCTCGAGGATCTCGTCCAGGGAAATGGAGGTGACGACGGCGCCCTTGTGGGAAACCAGCGTAACGAAGCCTTCCGAATGAAGCTGATGCAGCGCCTCTCGTACCGGAATCCGGCTGACGCCGAACTCGGTGGCCAGATGCTCCTGCCGCAACTGGAAGTTGGCCTCGTATTCGCCGATCAGGATCTTCTGCCTGATGGCATCGGCGACCTGGGTCGAGATGGTTTTCTTCTGTACGAGCATGAATCAGCCTGGGGCGGCCGCCTTGTTTGTTGACTGGCGCCGTTTTGATTGAAGAAGTGGACGCATAGCACCGTTGTCACTGCGATGCCATGTCGCCAGTTTCGCTTCAGTAGACATGTTCCTCGATGGGCTGATTGCCAGCGATCCGTTCGTAGCGGAAGGCGGACAGGTCGACAGAGCGGTACTCGCCGTAGGCAATGAGATCGCTGACACCCGACCCGGTCGCCGCCGCATGCATCATGCCGTGGCCGCTGAAGCCGGTGGCCAGGACAAAATTCGAGACCTCGGGATGCCGACCGATGATGCCGCTGTGGTCGAAGGTGTTGTACTCGTAGAGTCCCGCCCAGGCGCGCAGCATCCGCAATTGTTCGAGGCCGGGCACACGATGGGCCAGCGCCGGCCAGATCAACTCGTCGAACAGGTCGTAGTCCACATCCAGGCCAAAATCGTCTGGGTCGTTCTCGCGCACCGGCGGAATACCGCACAGGAAGAGCTGACCTTCCGGCCGCAGCCAGAAGCCGCTCGTGTCGAAGACGAAGGGGCAGTTTTCGATCCTTGCCGGCGTTTCGAAGACGAAGACGCAGCGCTTGCTCGGGACAACCGGCAGCTCGGCGCCGGCCATCCTGGCAATGCCCGCGCTCCATGGTCCGGCCGCGTTGATCACCGTGCCGGCGGCAAGCCGGTCGCCATTGTCGAGCACCACTTCGCCGACCTTTTGGGAAGACGCCATGGTCAGTCCGGTCACCGTCGCGGCAAGATAGTCCACGCCCTGCGTGCGCGCCTTGCGGCGGAATGCCTGCATCAGGCCAGGGCCGTCGAACCAGCCTTCGCTGCCAAGGCCGAGCGAGCCGAGCGCGAGATCGTCCGTGTTGAGCCAGGGGAAGCGTCGCGACAGATCGACCTGCTCGATCAGTTCCGCGTCGACGCCCATGCCGCGCTGAACCCTGTTCTTGGCGCGCTGCGCGTCGGCCCGCTCGGGCGTCGCCAGTATGAGATAACCGGACTCATGCAGCCCGATGTCCGCCAACTCGTCGCCAATGGCAAGCCGGGTCTTTACCTGGCGCAGGAAGTCGATGCTGAACTTCGACATGGCGATGTTCGGCGCCGTGCCGAACTGCTGGCGGATGGCGCTGGTCGACAGGGAAGACGAGGACGCCGTGTAATAGGGGTCCCGCTCGATCACCGCGATCCTGCCACCGAAATCCGGATTGGCTGACAGGAAGTAGGCGATCGAGCTGCCGACAACGCCTCCACCGACGATCACCACATCATAGTTTGCGCTCATTCCGACCGTGTTCCCTATCTCGAATGTCATCCGTGGCGGCGAAGGATTGGATACTTTCCTCTGTCGACCCGCCTTCAAAGTGAGACATAACCCGGTCTTCGATGCAGAAAAAGGGGTTTGACGCGAAAATCAGAATACATTATCCAATTTGTACCAAATATCAGGCATGCCGAGGATTGTTCCGTGGGCCTCATCGCTCCCCGTCTCGACGTCATCAAGCCAAGCCCCAGCATGGCGGTCACCGCGCGGGCAATCGAAATGCGCTCGGCCGGCATCGACGTCATCAGCCTGAGCGCCGGCGAGCCGGATTTTCCGACGCCGCCGCACATCGTCGAGGCGGCCTACGAAGCGATGCGCAGGGGGGAGACGCGCTATACGGCGGTCGACGGCACCGCCGCACTGAAGAAGGCGGTGGCTGGGAAATTCAGGCGCGAGAACGGCCTCGACTACAAGCCTTCGCAAATCAGCGTCGCGGGTGGCGCCAAGCAGATCATCTACAACGCCCTGCTGGCAACGCTGGCCCCCGGTGACGAGGTGGTGGTCCCCGCGCCCTATTGGGTTTCCTACACCGACATCGTCCTGCTCGGTGAAGGCAAGCCCATAGTCGTTCCCTGTACGGAGGCGGAAGGCTTCAAGCTGACACCGCAAGCCCTGCGGGCCGCGATCACCGGGCGCACGAAATGGCTGTTGCTCAACACGCCTTCCAACCCGACAGGCGCCGTCTACAGCCGCGACGAACTTGCCGGCCTGGCCGGGGTGCTGCTCGATCACCCGCATGTCCATGTGCTGACCGATGACATCTACGAGCATATCCTGTTCGACGGGCGCGCCTTCCATACCATTGCAGGCGTCGAGCCGCGGCTGAAGGACCGCACGCTGACGGTCAACGGCGTGTCGAAGGCCTACGCCATGACCGGCTGGCGGATCGGCTATGCCGGCGGGCCGGAACCGCTGATCCGCGCCATGGCGACCGTGCAGAGCCAAAGCACTTCGAACCCGTCATCCATCTCGCAGGCCGCGACCATCGCCGCACTGGAAGGTCCTCAGGACTTTCTTCGCCCGCGCGCGCTCGAATTCCAGGCGCGGCGCGACCGCGCTCTGGAGTTGCTGCGCGCCATTCCCGGCCTCACTTGCCAGACGCCCGAGGGCGCCTTCTATCTCTATCCCAATTGCTCGGCCTTGATCGACTGTCGCCGCCCGGACGGCACTCCTATCGGCAGCGACGACGATTTCTCGCTTTACCTGCTCGATCAGG
Organism: Mesorhizobium cantuariense; assembly: GCF_042647205.1. Taxonomy (NCBI): domain Bacteria; kingdom Pseudomonadati; phylum Pseudomonadota; class Alphaproteobacteria; order Hyphomicrobiales; family Phyllobacteriaceae; genus Mesorhizobium; species Mesorhizobium cantuariense. The sequence continues at coordinate 1,039,140 of NZ_JBHRVD010000001.1, forward strand.
CGCGGGTCGCGGTGGTGCAGGGCTCTGCCTACGGCCTGTCGCCGCATTTCCGCATTTCCATAGCCACGTCGATGGACCTGATCGAAAAAGCGATCGGGCGTATCGCCGAGGCTGTCGAAGCGCTGCGATAGGGCCGGCGATGGATCTCGACTTCGTCCAGAAGCTGATCGAATTTGTCTCGCGTTCGCCCATTGCCGAACTGGAGATCGAGCGCGACGGCGTTCGCATCCGTATGTCCAGGCAGGCGGCGCCCGCGCAGCCTTCGCCGCAGTCAGCCGCGGCCCCTGCCGTCTCCTCAAATCCGACTTCGACGGCTCCGCCCATCGCGCGGCATTCGATCCGCGCGCCGCTGACCGGCGTGTTCTACCGTTCCGGCACCGAAGGCGAACCGCCGCTCGCTTCGGTTGGCGATGTGGTCGTGGAAGGGCAGACGGTCGGCGTCCTCGAAGCCATGAAGACGTTCAATGTCGTGGAATCCGATCGCCCTGGGCGGATCGTCCAGATCGCTTTCGACGACCATGCCGCCGTGCAGTCCGGCGACGTGCTGTTCGTTCTCGAAGATTTGGGCTGAGGGCGATGTTCGATACCGTCCTTATCGCCAATCGCGGTGAAATTGCGCTGCGCATCCTGCGCGCCTGCCGCGACCTCGGATTGAAGACGGTGGCGGCGCATTCGGAAGCGGATGCGAGCCTTCGCCATGTCGCGCTGGCGGACAGGGCGATCTGCATCGGGCCGGCCGCCGCGACGGAGAGCTATCTCAACATCGCCGAGATCATCACCGCCGCGCAACTCACCGGCGCCGGCGCCATCCATCCGGGCTATGGTTTCCTCTCGGAAAACGCCGCCTTCGCCGGGGCCGTTGAAAACGCCGGCCTCGTCTTCGTCGGGCCATCCGCGGCGGCGATCCGCACCATGGGCGACAAGGTCTCCGCCAAGCGCACGATGATCGCTGCCGGCGTCCCCTGCGTTGCGGGCTCGGAAGGGGCGCTGCCGCAGGACGAGCAGGTGGTGCGCGCCATTGCCGAGGCCATCGGCTATCCGGTCATCGTCAAGGCGGCGGGTGGCGGCGGTGGGCGCGGCATGCGTATCGTGCGCGAGGAGCGCGCCCTGATGGAAGCCGTTTCGATAGCGGTGAAAGAGGCGGACCGGGCCTTCGGCAACCCGCAAGTCTATCTGGAAAAATTTCTCGAGCACCCGCGCCATATCGAGATCCAGATCCTGGCGGACAAGCATGGTAGGGCGGTATGGCTCGGCGAGCGCGATTGCTCCATGCAGCGCCGCCACCAGAAGATCATCGAGGAGGCGCCGGCGCCCGGCATCGCCCGCGAGGCGATCGCCGAGATCGGCGAGCTGTGCGCCCGCGCATGCCTGACCATCGGCTATACGGGTGCCGGTACGTTCGAATTCCTCTACGAGGACGGGCGCTTCTATTTCATCGAGATGAACACCCGCGTGCAGGTGGAGCATCCCGTCACCGAACTCGTCACCGGCATCGATATCGTGCGCGAGCAGATCCGCATCGCCCGCGGCGAACCCCTGTCGTTCAGTCAGGAAGACATCTGCATTCAGGGCCACGCTGTCGAATGCCGCATCAATGCTGAACATCCCTACAGCTTTCGGCCGCATCCAGGCCCGGTCGAACGCTGGACGCCGCCCGGTGGTCCCGGAATCCGCGTCGAATCGCATCTCTACTCCGGCTACACCGTGCCGCCGCATTACGATTCGCTGGTGGCCAAGCTGCTGGCACATGGCGCGACGCGGGCCGAGGCGATTCGGCGCATGAGCGGTGCGCTGGGCGAGATGGAGGCTGTCGGCATCGCCACCAATGCGCCGCTGCACGGCATCCTGATGGAGGAGCCCGGCTTCGCTGCCGGAGGCTTCGATATCCATCATCTCGAACGTCTCATTGAAGGCGGTCTGCTCCAGGGACGAGGCGGCGATGACGGTTGAGGAGATCGAAAGGCTGACCGCCTGGTGCGCAAGCGCCGGCATCGGTGAGATCGAACTGTCGGAGGCCGGCTTTTCGCTGCGCCTGCATATGCAGGCCGTTGTTGCTGAAACACCCGCGGCCGAAGCGCCGAAGGCCGAAACAGCCTTCAAGGGCGTGCGCGCGCCAGGTGTCGGCGTGTTCCGTCTCGATCATCCAACGACCGGCCGCTCGGTTGCCGAACCTGGCCAGACGGTTCGCAAGGGCGAGACGGTCGGTGTCCTGCAGGTCGGCCCATGCCTGAAAGCCATCGTGGCGCCGGCAGACGGCGTGCTGGGCGCGGCGCTGGCCGAGGACGGAGCGGTCGTCGGTTACGGCACGCCACTCTACGAACTGGTGTGAAGGCAAAGGCGATGGTTCGAACCACTGAGGAAAGCGCCATGGCGGCCAGGGGATTGCAGGTCGATATTAATTCCGACATGGGCGAGGGTTTTGGAGCCTACAGGCTCGGCGACGATGCGGCGATCCTCGACATCGTCAGTTCCGCCAATGTGGCCTGCGGCTTTCATGCCGGCGACCCCGAGATCATGGCGGCCACGTTCTCGATGGCGCGCGAGAAGGGCGTCGCCGTTGGCGCGCATCCGAGCTTCGCCGATCTGTGGGGATTCGGACGCCGCATCATTCCGCATTCCCCGAGCGAGATTGAAAGGCTGGTCGCCTACCAGATTGGGGCTGCGCAGGCGCTCTCCGCCTATGCCGGCCACCCGATCCGGTATGTGAAGGCGCATGGCGCGCTGGGCAACCTTACCCAGACCGACCGCGGAGTCGCCGAAGCCGTGACGCGCGCGGTCAAGGCCGTCGATCCCGGCCTGATCTGCCTGGTCATTGCGCTCGGCTTCCAGGACAGGATCGCGCGCGATGCGGGCCTGACCGTCAGGTCCGAAATCTTCGCCGACCGCGCCTATACGGAGGAAGGCTTTCTTGTCTCGCGCAAGCTGGAAGGCGCTGTCATCCATGACGCCGAGAAGGCGGCGGAACGGGTCGTGCGGATGGTCAAGCAAGGCGCCATCGAGACGCTTTCCGGGCAGATGCTGCAGACGCCGATCGATTCGATCTGCGTCCACAGCGACACGCCGGCGGCCGTCGCCATCGCCGCGCATGTCAGGAGACGGCTGGAGGGGAGCGGCGTAAGGGTCAGAGCATTCGCGGCCTGAGCACGGCCGCGTCCGTTTCAGAACCAGACATCGCTGAGGCGATGCCCGCGTGGATAAGGATCTGTCGGGTCGAGGCCATATTGGCCGATGCTGGTGATCCAGGCCTGTCCCGCGATGGTGACCACGACGGCGTCGCGATCGCCGACGCGCGCATTGGCGATCACGCGGGAATCGAAATGGGTCCCGATGATCGACCTGTTGCGGAACAGCTCGCCCTTGGCGATCTGGCCCTTGGCCGACATCACCGCGAGCCGCCCGGTGGTGCCGGTGCCTGTCGGAGAGCGGTCGAGCCTGCCATGCAGGCACACCGTGCCGTTGACGCTTTCCACGCGCCCGTCGACGCGCTCGATAGGGCCTTCGAAAATCACGTTGGAAACGTCGCGGATCTTCGGGTTCTCCGGATGCACGACTTCGAGCTGTTCGTTGACCGCCTTCTTGATGCGTTGGCCCATCAGCGACATCTGGTGAGCCTCGTCGGGTTTGACAGTGAAGCCGAGTGCGCGCGCATTGACATGGGCGAAAGTCATGCCGCCATAGGAGGTGTCGACGGTGATCGTGCCGAGCCCTTCCACCTCGACAGGCGTGTCGAGGTGGAAGGCAAAAGCCGGCACGTTGGTGAACTCCACCTGCGTCACCTTGCCGTTCTCGCAGGTGCAGCGCACCTCGATCATGCCGGCCGGCGCTTCCATGCGCAGCCGCGTCTCTGGTTCCTTCATCGGCACCATGCCCGTCTCCAGCGCCACGGTGGCGACGCAGATGGTGTTGGAGCCCGACATGGGCGGGTATTCGGTGCTTTCGAGGATCACGTAGCCGAGGTCGGCGGAACGATCGCAAGGCGGCAGGATGATGTTGGCGTTGACGTAGGGCGCGCCGCGCGGTTCGAAGAGGACGAGCCCGCGTATGTCATCCATATGCTCTTGCAGATATTCCTTCTTTTCGAACATGGTCTTGCCGGGCACGTCCATGACGCCACCGGTGATCACCTTGCCGACTTCGCCCTCGGCGTGGCAACCGACGACCGTGAATGTTCTTGACCAGCGCATTTCTTCTCCATTCCCCTTGATGACTGAACCTGAGTGAGGCGGACGATTGACTTCAAACGCCGTCCAGCCCTTGCTTGAGAAAACGGTCGAGCTGTTCGATCTCCTGGGCTGAGAGGCTGATGCCGCCACTCTCCGATGCTGCTCGGGCAATGAATCGCCGCTGCGAGGGCAGGCGCGCGCCCTGGTCAAGGATCGCCTCGAACAGGGCTTCAGCACGGCCTAGCGGATTGCCGGGACGGCCGGCGGAAAAAGCCTGTGGCGAGAAAGCGATGATCAGCTCTCCATGCGATGGATAAAGCGTCGTGGTGCCGAGCAGATCGAGCGCTTCGGGGCTGGTCAGGTCGCCGATCATGATGCCGGCGAGCAGCTCGATCATCGTCGCGATGGCGGAGCCCTTGTGCCCGCCGAAGGGAAGCATGGCGCCCGCCAGGGCAGCTTCGGGATCGGTCGTTGGCCTGCCGTCAGAATCCATGGCCCAGCCTTCCGGCAGCGATTTGCCTGCCCGGCGGTGGAGCTCGATCTCGCCGCGCGCGGCAACAGAGGTCGCGAAGTCGAAAACGTAAGGCTGTCCGTCGCGCGGCCAGCCAAAGGCAAAAGGATTGGTGCCCAGCAACGGTCCGTTGCCACCGGTCGGAGCTACTGTGGCATAGCTCGGACACATGGCCAGGCCGGCCAGGCCGGCCTGCGTCAAGGCTTCGACCTCCACCCATAGGGCGGAGAAATGCACCGCATCGTTGATCGCGAGCGCGGCAATGCCGCAGGAGTGTGCCCGCTCGACCAGCACCGGCAGGCCCAATTCGAAGGCCGGGTTGGCGAAGCCGCGCTTTGCATCCACTTTGACGATGGCGGGAGCGTCTTGAGGCAACAACTCGGGCACCGCGTTTGGGTTTACCTTCCCTGCCTTGATCGTTCGCAGGGCGCCTTCGATGCGGTAGACGCCATGTGACTTGCAAGCATCACGCTCCGCCGCGACGATGACTCGTGTGATGGCACTGGCCTGGACGGGGTTCAGTCCGGCCTTGCGGAAAATCGCATCGACGCGCTCATGCAAAGCATCGATGGTGATCGTGGTGTTGGTCATTTCTGGCCTTCGGGTTTGGCTGCGCGCAAACGCTGCCTTTAAAAATCCAGACCGCCGGCAAAGGCTCTTATATCCTGTGCAAGCAAAGCGGGCTGCTCGAGGGCTGCGAAATGACCACCGCGCGGCATCGCTGTCCACTGGCGGATGTCCTTGAAGACGCGCTCGACCCAGCTCCTTGGCGGCATCGGCAGCTCTTTGGGGAACAAAGCCACTGCGAGCGGGACGTGGATCGCCGTGCCGGGCGCGAATGCAAGCGGGCGGGCGCGCGTTTCCCAATAGAGTCGCATCGACGAAGCGACGGTCCGGGTGAACCAGTAAAGCGAGATGTTGGCGAGCATGTCGTCGCGCGAAAATGCGGCGTTGCCCAGATCGCCATCGCAATCGCTCCAGTCATGGAATTTCTCGATCATCCACGCTGCCAGTCCGACCGGCGAATCCGTCAGCCCATAGGCAAGCGTTTGCGGGCGCGTCGCTTGAATATGAGCATAGGCGCCATGAAGATCCGCCCATCCGGCTTTCCGTTCCAGGAAGGCGCGTTCTTCCAAGGTCAGGTCGCCATCCGGGCTTGGATCGTGAGGAGGTGAGTATGAGCCGGGGATGAAGTTCAGATGCACCCCGGCGAGACTCTCTGGATGCGCTTGTGCCAGACAGGTCGACACGCTGGCGCCCAGATCCCCTCCCTGGGCGAGATATCGCTCGTAGCCGAGACGGCTCATCAACTCGGCCCAAAGATCGGCGACGATGAACAGGTTGAGGCCAGGTTTGGTCGGCCGGCTTGAAAAGCCATAGCCTGGAATCGACGGGACCACGACGTTGAAGGCATCCTCCTGCCTTCCGCCATGCGAAAGCGGGTCGGTCAGAAGCGGGATCAGCCTGTGAAATTCGAAGACGCTGCCTGGCCAGCCATGGGTGAGTAGGACCGTTTTGCTGGTCGCCACAGCCGCGCGCGCATGGATGAAATGGATGGTTTGGCCGCCGATATCCGTCTGGTAGTGCGGATGGATGTTCCAGGCGGCTTCCTGCTTGCGCCAGTCGAAGCCGGTGCGCCAGTGCAGCATAAGTCGCCGCAGTTCCTCGTATTCCGTTCCCTGGGCCCAGCCTATTGCCTGCAATTGGTCCGGCTCGCGCCAGTTCGAGATGCGCTTCCTCAAATCGTCGATTTCAGACTGGGCAATCTCGATCGTGAAAGGGCGAATTTTCATGGGATCCTCTGCTCGCCGACGATGAGGTTCCGGGCGGCGGCGAAGCCGCGACGCCACTGCTGGCCTGTGCGAAGCGCGTCTGTCGAAGCTTCGATCGAGACCGGCAGGAAACGCAGGCGCGCGCCGACCGGCGCTTGCGCCAGCCGCCAGAGGTCGGCTTCGATCACGGTGGCGATCTTCGGATAGCCGCCGCAAGTGTTGGCATCGGCAAGCTGGATGATCGGCTGGCCGGACGGCGGAACCTGAACGGTGCCCGGTACGATGCCGTGCGAGAGCAATTCGAGCGGTGAGCGGAGGGAAAGCGTCGCTCCGGAAAGGCGATATCCCATGCGGTTGGCGTCGTTGGTGATGCTCCATTCGCTGCCAGTGAAAGCCGCCTCGGCCTCCGGTGTGAAGGTGTCGAACTCGGCAGCCGGCAGAACCCGCAATTCGATTGCCGAGGCCAAGCCGTCCGCCGCGCCTCGCCGCTCCTCCAGCGCCGCGCCGACGCCGCCTGCGGGAAGCCGGCATTGCGCAGGGTTGAGCGCAAACCGGTCGCCGCGCGACAGGCCGCGTCCGCCGAGCCCGCCGAAGCCACCCTTCACATCCGTCGCGCGCGAGCCCATGACGGGCGGCAGATCGAGCCCGCCGGCGAAGGCGATGTAAGAGCGAGCGCCTACACGCGGTACTTCGAGGACAAGGGTCTCGCCGGCGCGGATCGTCATGGCCCACCAGGGCGGGCAGGGCCGATCGCCGACGCTGACGGCGCAATCCGCGCCGGTGATGGCGACGGCGGTGTCGATATGCGCGCGCAGCCGGAACGGATGAAGCGCGACCTCGATCCCGGCAGCCGAGGGATCATTGCCCAGCATGAGATTGGCGATCGCCAGCGCTTGCGCGTCCATGGCGCCGCCATGGCTGACCCCCAGCGCCAGATGACCGGGCCGGCCGAGATCCTGGACCGTGTTCGGCAGGCCGGTGGTGAGGATCTCGATCATGCCTCGATCCCTGCGATTGTGAATCGGATCTTGTCTCCGGGCCTGAGCAGCACGGGCAATTCCGCTTCGGCCTTGAACAGCTTCACGTCGGTATGGCCGATTATGTGCCATCCGGACGGCGCGGTCATCGGCATGATACCCGCCTGCGCGCCACCGATGATGACGGCGCCCTCGGCGACTTTGAGGCGAGGCGTGCCGCGCCTTGCCCAGGCAAGCCGCGGGTCGAGACCGGACAGATAGGGAAAACCCGGCATGGCGCCGATGGCGGCGACGGTATAGGCGGCCGCCGCGTGGCGCCTGACGGTCTCGTCGACAGACATGCCGCAATGTGCGGCCCAGCCGGCGAGATCCTCGCCGCGCGTGCCGCCATAGCGAACGGGAATGGTATGATGCGTGCCGGTCACCGCGTGGGCATCGGTGGCGGCCCAGAGCGACATCAGCTGACCGCCGACGCAGTGGGCGTCCGTAGCGAGCGGGTCAAATACCACCAGCAGGTTGTTCATGCCGGGAACGGCCTCTCGCACCCCCTCGAGGCTCAGCGCGGCATTCGCTACCGCCCAGACCAGTTCCTGGGTGGCATCATTGAAAGCCCCCTGCGCGCCATCGAGCAGCAGCGCGCCTGATCCCGCAAGACTGATGTGGGGCGTGCCTGCAACCACGGGCGGTCAGTCCTTCACCGGCACCGTATAATTCAGGATCAGGCGACCGCCATCCGGATAGATGGTTTGGCCGACAATGTAGGAGGCGTCGTCGCTGGCCAGGAAGGAAGCGACGCTGGCGATCTCCGAGGGGTCGCCACATCGACCGCTTGGCGTGCGTGACAGGATGGTCTGGCGCTGCGCTTCGCTGGCCATGACCGAGCTCTTGACCATGTCGGTCAGAATGGTGCCGGGGCCGATGGCGTTGACGCGGATGTTGTGCGGGATCAGTCCGACGGCCATCACCGCCGTCAACTGCTTGATGCCACCCTTGGACACGGCATAGGCGACGGAATTGGGAATGGCCAGGATGGCGTTGATCGACGACATGTTGATGATCGAGCCGCCGCGCCCCTGCGCGATCATGGCCCTTGCCGCGGCCTGCCCAAGAAGGAAGGGCGCCTTGAGATTCACGCGCTGAACCAAGTCGAAGGCCTCCTCGGGGAAGTCGACGAAATCGTCCAGATGGATGATGCCGGCATTGTTGATGAGCACGTCGACACCGCCGAAGCTTTCCATGGCCTTGGCAATGATGCCGTCGGCCATGTCCCTGCTGATTTCGGAAAGGTCGGCGGACAGCCAGACGGCGCGCTCGCCAAGACGTTCGGCATGCTCGCGTCCTCGATCGGCTTGCACGTCGACAAGCACAACCTTGGCGCCATCGGCATGAAAGCGCTCGGCGCAGGCAAGGCCCAGGCCTTGTGCCGCCCCGGTAACGATCACGACTTTTCCTGCGTGCTTCACGACCCAATCCCTTTTACGATTCTCGACATTTATGGATATGTTATCCAACTTATCTTGAACTTCGACGCCATTGCAAGCCCGGATGAATGGCTGCGGGAAGGCCGTACTAGGCCGTAACACGGCGGTTTGTGGCAGTCTTGGCTTTTTTCAGAGGACTATCCGCAAGTCGGTTGACACTGCCGAATTAATTGTGATTGGATACTATATTCACAAAAGAGTGCCGACAGTGGGAGAGCGGGAGATGGCAGATGCACCTCAGGAAAGCGAACTGATCGACGCGTTCCGCGCTCTTGCGACGCCACTGATCAGCGACAATCTCGCTCGTGTCCCCGGAGCTGCCGGGTTGCGGCCATTTCATCGGGTGAGCGGCGTCATGGCGGGGAGGGCGCTGACGGTCAGGACCCGCCCCGGCGACAACCAGTTCATCCATCGTGCGCTCGATCTGTTGCAGCCCGGCGATGTCATCGTCGTCGATGGCGGTGGCTATGAGGGGCGCGCGCTGGTCGGCGAGATCATGACAAGTGTCGCGGCCTCGCGCGGCGCCGCAGGCATTGTCATCGACGGCGCCATCCGCGATGCCGGTGCCATCGGCCGCAGTCCGTTTCCATGCTTCGCACGGTCGGCCATCCATCTCGGACCGTACAAGGATGGTCCGGGAGCCATCAATGTTCCCGTCTGCATAGGCGGCATGGTCGTCGGTCCAGGCGACATCGTCGTCGGCGACGAGGATGGCGTCGTGGCATTTCCAATCGACGGTGCCGCGGCCTTGCTGGCCGCTGTCCGCGCGCAGGAAGCCCGCGAGGCCGAGATCATGCTCAGCATCCGGGAGAACCGCTATCAGGGAGCCTATGCCCGGGCCTCCGGCGGCAGTCACTGATCTGCCAGGTCGGTCCTTGCCGGAGACAAATCGCGTGGCCGGCTGGTGATCTTGCTCAACATAACCGCTCCGCAGCTAACCGAGGGGCGAAACAATGCATTTCGGGCACGCCGCCTGGATGCGCCAACAGGGGAAATGGAGAGAATTAATGGTTGTTTCCTTCAAGAGGCTTGCCAAGAGGCTTGCTTGTGACACCGCCCTTGCCGGGCTGGCTCTGACCACGATGGCCGCGGCTGCCGACATCAAGATCGGCATCGTGGCTCCCATGACTGGCCAACTGGCCAGTGAAGGGCAGGATATGGAGAATGCCGTGAAGATGGCGATAGATGCCGTCAACGCCAAAGGCGGCGTCAACGGCGACAAGATCACCACCACCACCGCCGACGATGCCTGCGATCCGCAGCAGGCGGTGACAGCGGGCAGCAAGCTTGTCTCGGAGGGCGTGACCGCCATCGTCGGCGGCTACTGCTCGGGTGCAGTCTTGCCGACATTGAAGATCTATGGTGACGCCGGCATCCCGTTCGTCATCATCGGAGCGAACTCGACCAAACTGGTCGCCGCCAATCAGGGCAATGCCTTCCTCGCCAATTCAACCGGCGACATGCAGGCAACAACGGCCGTCGAACTCTTCAAGAAGAACGGCTACAAGAAGGTCGCGGTCGTGGACGAAGGCGATGCCTACTCGTCCGACCTGGCCAAGCTGACCGCCGAAGCCTTCAAGAGCGCAGGCGGCGAAATTGCCGCCAAGGAGACCACCACGGCCGGCGAGCAGGATTATTCCGCGGTCGTCACCAAGATCAAGTCGAGCGGCGCCGACGCTGTCTTCTGGACCGCCTACCATGCCGGTGGCGCCCTGCTCACCAAGCAGCTTCGGCAGGCCGGTTTCCAGGGCGGCATCGTGCTGGGCGACGGCAACAATTCGCCGGAATATCTGGAAATCGCCGGCTCGGCCGGTGAGGGCGTGTACCTCTTGTCTCCGCCCACCGTCGACCTCTTGTCTGGCGCCGGCGATTTCAAGGCGAAGTACAAGGAGACCTATGGCCGCGACGCCGGCGCCTATGCGGCTCTCTCCCATGATGTGGGCGACCTGATCGTCGACGCCATCACGCGGGCCAAGTCGGCCGATCAAAAGGCAATCATCGAAGCGCTCAAGGCAAGCGACTTCAAGGGCCTTGCCGGTGAAATCAAGTTCACCGACAAGAACACGCTCCAGACCTCAAACTTCCGCCCGGTGATTGCAAAGGGCGGCAAGTGGGTGGCAGCCGAATAAGGCGAAACGGGTTGAAGCCGAGGCGGGCCTTCTGGCCGCCTCGGCTTCATTGCCGATTGCCTGGCGTGCACTGACGCTGCGCCCAGCCAAGACTCTCTCAATCCTGCACCTGGAGCATCAATGACGCTCGACCTGCTTATTCAGCAACTGGTGAACGGCCTTATCGTCGGCTCGTTCTATGCCCTGATCGCGCTTGGCTACAGCATGGTCTTCGGCGTCATCAAGCTCCTGAATTTCGCCCATGGCGACATCTATATGAACGGCGCCTTCGTCGGCCTCATCGTGTTTTCCTTCGTCGGCATATGGGTTGGCAACGGTTGGCTAGGCGTGGTCTGCGCCCTGCTGGTGTCGATGCTGGCTGTTGGCTTGCTCGGCGTTGTCATCGAGCGCTTCGCCTATCGGCCGATGCGCAATGCGCCGCGCCTCTCCATCCTCATCACGGCGCTCGGTGCCTCGATGGTGCTGAACGGCACGGCACTCGCGCTGACCGGCGGGCGACACTATGCCTTCAACACAGACCTCGGTTTTGCCGGCGTGGATATTTCCACCGTTCACATCACCTACACGCAGATGGTGCTGGTGGCCGCCTCCATCGCTCTTATGGCCGGCATGCAGGCCTTTGTCTCACGCACCATGTACGGCAAGGCGATGCGCGCCGTGTCCATCGACATGGGCGCAAGCCGCCTGATGGGCATCGATGTCGACCGGGTGATCGCCTTGACGTTCTTCATGGGTTCGGCGCTCGCCGCTGGCGGCGGGGTGATGGCCGGCGCCTACTATGGCAGTGTCCATTTCTTCATGGGCTTCATCATGGGGCTGAAGGCCTTCACCGCCGCTGTCATAGGCGGGATCGGCAGCGTGCCGGGCGCTATGCTCGGCGGATTGCTGCTCGGCCTGCTCGAAGCTTTCGGCTCGTCCTTGCCCTTCGTCGGCTCGGAGTGGCGTGACGTCTTCGTGTTCGGGACCTTGATCCTGTTCCTTGTTTTCAAGCCGACCGGCCTTCTTGGCCGCTCGGTGGTGGAGCGGGTGTGATGACCGACGAAGTGAGGACCATGTCGGCCACCGCGCAACCGCGACTGATGCGTTGGTCCGTTGTGCTGCCTGGGTTGGCGGCGCTCACCTGCGCGCTGGTGTTGCCGCAATTCGCCAACGCCTATGTGACGGAGGTGGCAACCACGGCGCTGCTCTATGTCGTTCTGTGCCTCGGCCTCAACATTGTCGTCGGCTATGCGGGCCTGCTCGATCTCGGCTACGCCGCTTTCTTCGCGGTTGGCGCCTACACATCAGGCATCCTGACCGCGGAATTCGGGTTCAACTTTTGGCTCACCATCCCTGTCGCCATGGCGGCGGCCTGCGTGGCCGGCATCATCATCGGTGCGCCGACCTTAAGGCTGCGCAGCGACTATCTGGCGATCGTGACGCTGGGTTTCGGTGAGATCGTGCGCATCATCGCCCGGAACCTCGACATCACCGGTGGCGCCAGCGGCCTCATCGGCATCGAGCGGCCGGAGATCTTCGGCTTCAAGCTAATGCAGGTGCAGCACTTCTACTATGCGTTCCTGGTGCTCGCGCTGCTCACCGCCTTCGTCTGCCTGAGCGTCGAGCGGTCGCGAATGGGACGAGCCTGGTTCTACGTTCGCTATGATGAGGACGCCGCCGCCGGTATCGGCATCAACCGTGTCACGGCCAAGCTGCAAGCCTATATGATGGGCGCGGTGATCGCTTCCGTGGCCGGATGCCTCTACGCCGCCAAGATGACGGCCATCTCGCCTGAGAGTTTTACCTTCAACCAATCGCTGCTCATCCTGCTTGGCGTCGTCCTGGGCGGCATGGGCCGCATTCCCGGCGTTGTCCTTGGTGCCGTTCTCGTGGCCCTGCTTCCGGAGGTGCTGCGCGGCGCGGGCACCTATCGTCCACTGGTGACCGCGGTTGCGCTGCTGGCAATCATGCTCTTCAGGCCGAACGGGCTGTGGCCGGACAAGCGAGTTTGACCATGGCCTTGCTGGAAGTCCGCGATCTGCGCCTCTGTTTTGGAGGATTGAAGGTCCTTCACGACATTTCGTTCTTGGTCGAGAAGGGCGTCATCAACAGCCTCATCGGACCCAACGGGGCCGGCAAGACGTCGCTGTTCAATTGCCTGACCGGCTTCTACAAGCCGAAAGGCGGCTCGATCAGCCTGGGCGGTCGGCCGATTACCGGTTTGCCGCCGCATCGCATCACCGCGCTCGGGCTCGCCCGCACGTTTCAGAACATCCGGCTGTTCAAGGAAATGACCGTTCTGGAAAACGCCATGTCCGGCCAGCATTGCCGCAGCCGCCACGGCATTGTGTCGGCGATCCTGCACTTGCCGGCACAGCGGCGCGAGGAGGAGGCGATCCGCGCGGCCGGCATGCATTGGCTCGGTTTCGTCGGCATCGCGCAGCATGCGCATCGCCGTGCCGGCGGTCTTTCCTATGGCGATCAACGGCGGCTCGAACTCGCAAGGGCCTTGGCGTCGGCGCCCGAGCTCATCCTGCTGGACGAACCTGCCGCCGGCCTGAACGAGCGCGAGAAGCTGGACCTTGTGCACCTGATCCGTCGCGTTCGCGACGAAACCGGCGTCACGGTCCTGCTGATCGAGCACGACATGGGCCTGGTCATGCAGGTGTCGGAGAAGATCGTCGTGTTCGACCACGGCCAGAAGATCGCCGATGGCACGCCGGAGGCCGTACGTGCAGACTCCAGGGTCATCGAAGCCTATCTTGGCACGGAGGATTGATGGACTCCGAAATCGTACTTTCCGCTGACCGCATCGTCGCGCGCTATGACGGCATCGAAGCCCTTCATGGCGTCAGCCTTTCGGTCAAACGCGGCCAGATCGTCGCCCTGCTTGGTGCGAACGGTGCGGGCAAGAGCACCACGCTGCGCACGCTGTCCGGCCTTGTTGCCGCATCCTCGGGAAGTGTCCGCTTCCTGGGCGAGGACATAACCAAGGTCCCTGCCCACCGCCTGCCGCATCGAGGGCTCGTCCATGTCCCGGAGGGGCGGCGTATTTTCGGCGACATGACGATCAAGGAGAACCTTGACCTCGGCTCGTTTACGCTTGCCGACGACGTCGAACGCCGCCGGCGGCTGGACCACGTTTTTGAGCTCTTCCCCATCTTGGCGCGCAGACAGAATGGCGATGCAAGGAACCTCTCGGGAGGTGAGCAGCAGATGCTGGCGATCGGCAGAGCCCTCATGGCCGCACCCAAGGTGCTCTTGCTCGATGAGCCGTCAATGGGCCTGGCGCCGCAACTGATCAAGGAAGTCATGAACATCGTCCAGCGCCTCAACCGCGAAGGCGTGACCATCTTGCTTGTGGAGCAGAACAGCAAAGTCGCCTTGAAATTCGCCGACTATGGCTATGTGCTCAAGGCTGGGCGTGTTGTGCTTGAGGGACCAGGGAGTGATCTTGCGAGCAACGAAGCAGTCATCAGCGCTTATTTGGGTGGGGTTGCTGCCTAGCTGGCGGCACTTCACCGCAGCAGTGCAGGATAGTCCTGCCCGCGTGGGGTGTGGGACTCGATCCTAGCCAGCGGTACCATCGGCTCATCAACTAAATTATTGATTTTGCTGCCTTATTTCGAGCGATTTACACGCGCGCTTGCGCTGATCTGGTCTTTTGTGATGGTGCCTGCTGCGCAGGTTCACCCGCCGAAAAGTCTCCGGCATAGCGGTTCATGCCGATGTCCTTCAACGTGGCACGCCGATGGATTTCGGCCATGGCGGAGTGGAACACCGCGTTCCGTGTCTCCAGTTCGGCATGCGCGGCAAGGTGCGCCGGGACAAGCTCGCGGATCTCGGCCAGTATGGCGGCTTCGTCGATCGTTTGCAGGCGGTCGTCATGGACGACGATCTGCCCCGCTATCATCACCGTTTCGATGGAAGAACCGTTCTCGGCATAGACGAGATGCTTGGCGATATCGTTGAGCGGGGTGAAGCTGAGGGTGGTGAGATCGAGGATCAGCAGATCTGCGGCCTTGCCGACTTCGAGCGAACCGGTGACATTCCCCAGCATGGCACTGCGTGCCCCGCCGATCGTCGCCATGGTCAGGATCTCGTCAGCGCGGACCCACTGGTCATAATCCGGACCGGAAACACTGTGGATCAGCCCGGCCACCCGCATGACGTCGAAAATGCGCGCCGTATCGTTCGACGACATGCCATCGGTGCCGAGGCCAACGGTTATGCCTGCATTCATCAAGCGGCGAATGGGAGCAATGCCGGCGCCGAGCTTCTGGTTGGAAATGGCATTGTGGGCGACGGAGCACCCTGCCTCGCCCATCGTCGCGATATCTTTGTCGCTCACCCAGACGGAATGGGCGATCGTCGTGTTACGCGACAGCACGCCGAGATCGCTCATATAGCCGATCAGGCTCTTGTCGTAGACTTCATGGCCGGTCACGGCCTGTGTCTTGGTTTCCAGGACATGCGTGTGTAACGGCACGCCCATGTCGACGGCGAGTGCATGGCAGGCTTGCAGCAAGTCCGGGGTACAGCGTTGTGGCGCCGACGGTGCGATCATGAAATTGAGCCGGCCGGCCTTGCCATGCAGCGACGCAAAGGCGGAACGGCAATAATCCATATAGGCTTCGGCCGACATCGGCGGCCCGAAATCGAGCTTCTCCTGGAGATGGAGCGGCATCACCTCCCGGGCGTAGGGCAAGGCATCCAACGTATGCACGTTCATGGCCGCGCTCGACACATTGGCGCGGATGCCCGCGTCCTCATAGGCACTGAAGACGGCTGACAGCCGTGAGAGATCGTGCGCAGGCGGATCGAAGAAGTCGTCGCACATCGTCGTGACGCCGCTGCGCAGCGATTCCATCGCGAGGAGAAGGCTGCGCAGGTAGAGAAGTCGTTCGTCGACGACAGGGCCCATCAGCAGGGGATAGGCATAGAGAAGCCAGAGCTCTAATGGCATGCCTTCATATCGGCCACGAAGGAAGGTTTCGCTCGAATGGGTATGGGCATTGACGAGGCCCGGCATGACGAGCCGGTTTTGGCCGTCGATAACGGCCGCATCCGGCGCAGCCTCGAGGTTCTGTCCAACGGCAGAGATGCGGCCGTCCTCGATCAGAATGTCGCCTTGCAACGGTTTGCTTCCGTTTCGGGCGCACATCGTCAAAAGGGTGGCATTCTTGATCAGTGTCTGGGGCATGGGCATGTCCTGCTCGTGTCGCGCCGTACGCCGGTTCTCGGTCCGGTGCGACGCCAGGCTGGTTCTATTGGTCGCGCAGCTCACCGAAGCCACTGGCGGCTTTGGTGCCGCCGCGCAGCTGCGTGCTGAGCCATATGCCGAGAATGGTGGCTATATAAGGCAAGGCGAGCAGCAGATCATGGGGGATGCGATCGCCGAAGGCGAGCTGCGCCCTGATGCCGAGCGCGCCAACGACGGCGAAGAACACGGCTGCCAAGGTCGCGCCGATTGGATGGCCAGCGCCGAATATGACGGCGGCAAATCCCATGAAGCCGCGGCCGGCGGTCATGTTCTGCGCAAAGATCTGAAGGCTCCCCGCAGCAAGTTCCGCGCCTGCGAGCGCACACAGCACGCCGCCGATCATCAGCGCTACGAGGCGCATTGCCGCCGGATTGATCCCCACACCGCGCGCGGCAAAGGGGTGCTCGCCCGACGCCGCCAGACGCAGGCCGAAACGGGTTCGACGCAAGACGACCCACATCGCGAAGACGATCACCGGCATGATGACGACGAGCATCGAAAGCGACCCGAAGGCCCCGAAGGCGCTTCCTATGCGCGGCAGGCCGAAGGCTGCGCTGACCGCGGCCTGCGTTCCGAAAATCGACTGCACGGCAAGCGCGGTTCCGCCGAGGCCGAGCCCTGTAAGCCCGAGGCCGGCAATGATCTGGTTGGCCTTGAGCTTCTCCACCACGAACCAGAACAGGATTGAGCCGAGGACGCAGACCGTGATCGCACCGGCAAGCGCGATCCAGATCGATTGCGTGAGCGTGATGCCGAGGATAGTTGCGCAGGCGCCGGTAATCATCAGGCCTTCAAGGCCGAGATGCCAGATGCCGGCCCGCTGGGCGATGACGCCGGCAAGGGTCACGTAGATTAGCGGAGTACCAGATCGCAAGATGGCGACTAGGAAGTCTTCCATATCCGTCCTCCGAGCTTCGCAATCCGGTCGACGGCACTGGATTTTGCGGTGATGAAGAGAGCGATGGCTGCGTTGATGATGTCGATTGCCGACGACGGCAAGCCGGCCATGATCGGCAGATAGAGAGCGGCGGACGCAAGCCCGCCGAAGAACAGCGACACGATAGCCGTACCGACGACCGAGAAGTTGGCGACGAGTGCGATCAGGATTGCGGTGAAGCCGCGGCCCGGCAGGAAACCGCCGGTCAGTCGTCCGTTGGGGCCTATGAACTCTATGGTGCCGGCAAGACCGGCGAGCGCGCCGCTGAGCAGGAAACTTGCAAGCCCGATGCGCCATGTCCTCGCGCCCTGCCACTCGACCATCGTCGGATTGCGACCGGCAAGGCCGGAGAGCACGCCGAAGGCGGTTCTATTGACCAGAAACCACATTGCCAGGCCAACCAGAACGGCGATGGCGATGATCGTCGGAGACAATCCGAGCGAGTCGCTGATCCGGTAAGCGCCGTCGAGCGGACGGCTCGACGCCTGCTGCCCGGTGCCCGATGGGTCCTTGAGCGGTCCGGCCGTTACATACAGCAGCACCAGACCGGCAATGAAATTGCCCATCAGCGTGGTGATCACCTCATCCGCACCAGATTTCAGCCGCAGGAGCCCGGGCCAGAAAGCCCACAGCGCACCACCCGACATGCCAGCGAGAAAGCAGGCGGTGATGAGGATCGGCGCCGGTGCTCCGTCAAGCCATTCGGCCATGAACGCGGCCGCTATGGCTCCCATGTAGAACTGGCCCTGGGCGCCGATGTTGAAGTAGCCCGCCCGGAAGGAGACGGCCACGCCGACAGCGGTGATGAACAGGGGGAGCCCCCAACGAAGTGCCTGTTGCAGGGCGCCGGGTCTGAGGAAAGCGCCATCGGCGATCGACTGGAACATCAGGGGCGCCGAATAGCCGGCTGCCTGGAAGATCACGCCGCAAAGTGCAAGGGCGATCACGATGAAGATCAGCGCGCGGAAAACGGAGACGAACCGATCGATCATCCAAGCACTCCTGTCATGGCTGCGCCGACGGCTGTGATGTCATAGGGTGGACGGAACTCGGCGACGATGCGCCCGGACAGCATGACGACGACGCGGTCCGATATATCGAAGATCTCGTCGAGATCCGAAGAGATGAACAGCAGGCCGCAACCGCGCGCCCGCGCATCGAGCATCGATTCCCAAACGAATGACGTTGCGCCGATGTCGAGACCTCGCGTGGGCTGCGCCGCAAGCACAAGGCGGGCGTTTTCATCCATCTCACGCGACAGGATCACCTTCTGGGCGTTCCCACCCGATAGCGAGCCGGCTCGCTGACCGACATCGGAATAACGGACATCCCATTGCTTGAGGGCAGTATCGCATTGCTTGCGCAGAGCAGAGGGGCTGATGGTGGACAGGAGCGGTCTCTGGAGGAGACCGCGCGCCGCCCAGTTTTCCCAAAGGGAACTGGTCAGGCTGAGTCCTTCGACATTCCGTTCGAAAGGGATGACGCGCAGTCCGGCCGCCCGTCGTGCAGCGAGTGGTGCACGGGTCACGTCCGTCCTGTCGATGGAGATCTCGCCGCTGACGACATCAGCCAGTGCCGAGATCGCGCGCACAAGCGTTCTCTGCCCGTTGCCCTCGACGCCCGCAACGCCGATGATTTCCCCGGGGCGAATGTCGAGGCTGATCCCGTCGAGCGCCGGACCTTCGGTATCGCGTCGTGTGGAAACGGCGCGCATCTTGAGGACGGGAATGGCATCGGTGTCCGCGACATGCTGTTCGGCATGGGTGATCACTGCTGCGCCTGTCAAAGCCGCCTTGTCGTCCGGGCTGAGCTTGCGGGCGGCGGCTGGCCCGATGATGAGCTCGGCCAGCCGGTCCGCGTCAATCGTCTCGCAGGACAGCGGCCCATCGACGAGCTTTCCTCCGCGCAGAACCGTCACCGTATCGGCAATCGCCAGAACTTCCCGGATCTTGTGCAGGATGAGGATGACCGTGACGCCGCGCGCCTTGAGATGCCGGACCCGATCGAAAAGCTTCTCAGCGCCTTCGGGAGACAGGACCGCGGTCGGCTCATCCAGGATGAGGAGTTTCGCATCCGAGACGAGGGCTCTGGCGATTTCAACACTCTGCTGGGTTTCCACTGGCAGGTCGCGGATACGCTGCTTGGCCTTCACCTTCACATGGAGCGCGTCGAGGTGAGGCTGCCATCGTTTTTCAAGGCTTGCCTTTGTGAATAGTCCTCCGCCTTCCGCGCCAAACTGCATTGCTTCGGCGACCGTGAAAGAGGGGGAAGAGCAAAACTCTGGTGGACGAGTTCGACGCCTGAACGCCGGGCATCCTTGACGTTTCCGCCCGCAAGCGGGCGGCCATCCATCTTGAGCTCGCCCGATGCAGGGCGGACGAGACCGGCCAGGACTCGGGCAAAAGTCGTCTTGCCCGCCCCGTTTTGGCCGACCACGGCGTGGATCATGCCACGTTCGAAGACTGCTCCGACATCGGAGAGCGCAGCAATGTGACCGTAGCGCACGGTCACATTGCGGCATTCAAATATGGGGGATCTGTCCTCGGTCACCGCAGCATGATCCAGTCGAAGGTCAGAGGGTGGTATTGAACGGCACCTTCAGCGACCCGTCGAGGATCGCCGCGCGCGCCGCCGCTATTTCTGCGCCGACCTCCTTGCCCTTGGCGATGATATCCGCCGGTCCCTGCTGGGCGAAGAGGGGCGATGGAATGAAGTCGATGACGCCTGTTCCCAGGCCGGTATGCTCATGTGTGCCACCGGAAAAATCGCTGCCGAGCGCCTTCGTGACCTCGTTGTAAAGCGAGGTGCCGAAGTCGAGGCCGACGATCGAGATCACGGACTTTGGCCCCTGCGGGAACTGGGCCGGGTCGAGCACGCTCACCAGGCGGCCTTCCGCCTCGTTTGCGGCGGCGATGATGCCGAAGTCGGTTGCCGCGGCGTCGGTCTGGATGAAGTCGATACCGCTCGAATACATCTGCGTGGCGATTTCCTGGCCCTTGGCCGGGTCCTGGAAAGAGCCCGCGAATGCAATGGCGACGGATATGTCTGGACGCACGGACTGGGCGCCGGCCTTGAACGCATTGTAGTCGGCATTGATCGGTGGAATGGAAACACCGCCGATGAAGCCGAGCTTTCCTGATTTGCTCACGCGCGCGGCGAAAATGCCGGAGAGATAGCAGCCGAGATAGTAGTCATAGGAAACGGTGACGACATTCGGGATCGCCGGCTCGAAGGGATCTGCAAACAGCTGGATCCACTTGGTATTGGGATAGGAGGGAGCGAGCGCCTTGAAGGGTTCCGCGACCTCGTTGAAGGTCGAAACGATCACTGCCGCACCGGCATCGCCCAGCGTACGGAAAATGGTCTCGTAGGTCGCCGGGTCCTGGGCGTATACCGCGCGATACTGGAAGCCCTGCTCCTCGGAGAGCTGCTTGAGCCTGGCAATCATCGAGTCCACCGGACCGGCATCGCCTGCCGCCTGCGTGTGAACCAGCGCCACGAGGCCGCCCGAAGCATGCGCGGCGGCTGTCAGCAGGCCGCCCGCCATTGTAAAGGCAGCCAATCCTGCCGAGGCCTTGAGGAGACTGCGGCGGCCGACCGGCCGGTGCAGCACATTTATTTCATTTGAAGTCTTGTTGGTCATGTTCCCTTTTCCTTGCTCTAGAGGTTCGATATCCGCAACTTCTTATTGGGGTGGCTTCGTTCGCCGCCCGGGTCGTCATTGGGGCGCAAGATCTTGCACCCGTCTTCCTCAGGCGCCGGGAGAAAACGGCGCCGGATTCATGATCATCACGTCCTGGCTCTGAATGGCGCCGAGAGACCAGACGCCGGAGATGAACGCCTGCCATTCCGGGTCGGCATACATGGCTGCCCGCCGCGCCTCGCGGTCGGCGAGGCTGTCATAGCGCCACATCAGGACCGTCGTGTGCAGGCGGCCGATCTCGCTGACATAGAGCCCGAGAAAGGTGTTGAGATGCCGCTTCTGGATCGGCAGGCCTTCGGTCTCGTATTTCTTCAGCCAGCCATCGACTGTTCCCGGCCGGAACGTGTACGTGCGATGTTCCACGATCATCTGGATGCCTCGTCGAGAATGAATTCGGCGGCTCGCTCGCCGATCATGATCGCCGGCGCGTTCGTGTTGCCGCTGGAAATGATTGGCATGATCGAGGCGTCCGCTACGCGCAGGCCCTCGATGCCATGAACTTTCAGTCGAGCGTCGACCACTGCCATCGGGTCGCTGCCCATCTTGCAGGTGCCGACCGGATGGAACGTCGTCATGGCATTGGTACGCAGCCACTTGACCATTTCGGCATCGCTTTCGACGGCCGGACCCGGAGCGAGTTCCTTGCCGCGATATTTCTCGAAAGCCTTCTGCTTGATGATCTCCCGCGTCATGCGGATCGCGTTGACCATCGTACGAATGTCAAACTCGGTTTGCAGGTAGTTCGCGTTGATACGCGGCCGGTCCATCGGATCGGCCGAGCGCAACCTGATCTCGCCGCGGCTCTCCGGATTGACCGGGCCGACGCGTAACGAGAAGCCATGGTTGGCCTCCACCCGCTCTTTCTTGAACGGGTTTGGAAAATGCAGGTTCGCCGTCTTCTCGAGCGCCGGCATAAAGTGAAGCTGGATGTCGGGCGCGGCTAGGTCGGTGCGCGACTTGACGAAGGCCCCGGCTTCGTAGGGGAAGGTCGTGGCAATGCCTTCACCAAACAGCATGCCCTGGATCACCGACCAGGTGAGCTTGTCGGCGCGCAGGTCCGAGTAGAGTGTGACCGGCTCCGGGCATTCATAGGCCATGACGCAATCGACGTGATCCTGAAGGTTCTTGCCGACACCGGGAAGATCCTGGACGACAGGAATGTCATGCTGGGTGAGTTCGTCGGCAGCTCCGATCCCCGAAAGCATGAGGATCTGCGGCGAGTTGACGACGCCGGCCGACAGGATTACCTGGCGGTCTGCATAGGCTTTCGAAACGTTTCCTTTTCGACCGAACTCGACGCCGACAGCCTGGCCGTTCTCGATGAGGATGCGCCTCGTATGGGCGCGGGTGATGATCGTCAGATTCGGCCGTTTCTTTGCCGGCCGCAGGAAGGCATAGGCTGCCGAGCAGCGTTTGCCCTTCGCGATGGTGAAGTCATAGCGGCCGAAGCCTTCCTGCTCTTCGCCGTTGAAATCGTCGTTGTGAGGATATCCCGCCTGTCCGCCTGCCTCGTGGAAGACATCGAGCAGCTTGTTCCAGCCGCGCGCCCGGCAGACGGTCAGTTCACCTTTGGCGTTGTGGTAGGCGCCGCTGCGCTGCACATGGCTCTCCGAGTGCAGGAACGCCGGCAACACCTCGTCGTAGGACCATCCTGTGGCGCCCATCTGCGCCCAGCGATCGTAGTCGTGCCGGTTTCCGCGAACATAGATCATGCCGTTGATGGTGGACGTGCCGCCGAGCACCTTGCCACGAGGCCAGTAGAGCGAGCGTCCGTTCAGATGCGGCTCGGGCTCTGTGTGGTAATGCCAGTTGTAGATGCCCGAATGGAACAGCTTGCCCATCAGCATGGGCAGCCGGAACAGCGGGTTGAGATCCCTGCCGCCGGCCTCGAGCAGAAGCACCTTGTTGGCGGGGTCCGCGGACAGCCGGTTTGCCAGAACGCAGCCTGCCGAACCGGCGCCGATGATGATGAAATCGAATGTCTTCGCTGCCGCCATGGTCACCACGCGATGGGACGAGAGCCCATCTCCTCCAGGTAGTGGTTGCAAAGAATGAATGGATTGGGCCTGGAAAGGACGGCTTCGGCGCGGGCGGGATGATCGCGCAGAATGCAGCGAAGATACCCGCTTGCGTTCTCGTCAATTCCTGCTTCTGCCAGTGCCTCCGCGGCGGCGTCGCCGAACCCGAGGAGTACCAGCGGCTTTTCCCGCGAGGCAAGGGCACGCAAAATTTCCACGATCAGCGGACGCCAGAGCCGGATATGGCCCTTGGACTGATGCGGATCCACATCCACCTTGAAGCGGGTGAGCGTTAGCGAGGCATTCAGCAGCAGAACGCCTTTCGAGACCCAGCGGTCCGCGATATCGGACGGCTGCTCGATGCCGGCTGCACCGCTCTCCATGGCCGCAAGTGTCTTCGGCCAGTCGTCGAAGCTGCGGGCATAGGACAGGTCGCCGGTGCGCGCTGCCAGGATCATCTGCATGTAGGCTCGGATGCTCTTTGAAAACATCTTGTCGAGCTCATGCCATCCCGCCAGGTTTCCAGCTTCAAATGCCCGTCCGGTGGCAAACCCGGGTTCGGGGTAGGGGTCCTGGCCCAGAACGACGCAGTGAACCTCATCCGGGGCGATTCCGTCGAAAGCTCTCAGGCAATGCGCGCCCGCGGGCATGCCCGGAAAGTGCTTGCCGCGACGGACGGGAAAGATCGGCTCCCAGACTTCGAGCTCGAGTTCGCCCGCGATCCCGTCAATATCCGGCCCCGCATGCCTTACCAGCGAACGCCATGGTTCGTTCAGATCGGCGGACCAATCTGTCAGGAATTCCTCCATGGCGGTCTTTAGCAACATTGCCATTCGCACCCTCTCCAAGGTGGTCGACTGCGGCGGCTCCTTCAGGAACCTGACCGTTTTGTCAGCTTTTCATGAAAAAACTTGACCAGATTGTCAACTTCTTTTTTAGTGATGCTTCGATTCTCGCGGCCTCATACAACTCCGGTTGAAAGGTCTCTGGCCAAAAACGACTGTTGACCTGGGTGGTCATCCGGGAACAAAAATGCAATGAAAATAATAGGGTAGCCAATGACAGAAGAACTGAACGTGCGCCGTGCTGCCGCTGAAAAAGGGCACCCGTCGCAAGCCGCGTCGGATGAACCGATCAGAGCGCGGAACGTGCTCAAGATCCTGACAGCGGCTGTCGAGATATTCTCGCGGAAGGGCCTTGATGGTGCCCGCATCGTTGAGATCGCGAAGGCGTCAGGGCTGCCGAAGGGCAATGTCTACTATTATTTTTCCTCCAAAGAGGAGATCTACAATGCAGCCATCGATCGCCTCATCCATAGTTGGGACGACGCGTTTCGGCATATATCGGCCGATCGTGAGCCCGGCGAGGCAATCGAGGCTTACATTCGAGCGAAGCTGGACCATGCCCGGGAGAATGCCGCAGAGACGCGCCTTTTCGCGAACGAGATACTGCAAGGCGCTGTACATCTATCGATTGAGGCTCGCGATCATATGCGAACCGTCACGTCCGAGAAGGCGCGGGTGATCGATGCCTGGGCCGCGGCCGGAAAGATCGAGAAAGTCGACCCGCGCCATCTGTTCATTCTGTTGTGGTCCGCGACGCAGTTCTATACCGAGTTCGAGGCTCTCGCCTGCGACGCGCTACATGTCACCCAACTAAAGGTGGCTGACTACAATTTGGCCGCGAAGACGATCACGGAGACGGTCTTGAGGGGGCTCCTTGCCCGTCCATCGTGACGATTCAGTAAAGGCAAGATGATCTGTCATCGCCTGAGGCGTGCATGTGACCATCGATGTCACTCAGGCCGAGACCGATCCGGACGAATGGGTTGGGGCGTGCTCACCACCTTGCCGCCGACAGCGAAGCTGCCCTGCTCCTGGATCGTCAGCGGTTCTGGCTTCCCCTTTTGATCGGCCATTGCGCCTGCGGGGGAAAGCATAACGATCGCTGCCAACAATGATGCAACGTACCGATTCAGCGAGTTCATCGTATGCCCTCCGTCTCAACAATCTGTTCGTTGAGGAAGGTAGGCGGAACTGCATTGCCTGATTAGACGCTGATATCGGCATGCGTCTTGAAGCCCTGCTTAATAATTAAAAGAGAATGCGCTGCCAGATGAATCGAGATGCCGTTGCCGCCCCGGACGATTTCACAAACACGACGATAGGCTATGCTGCCAACGGTTTGACGTCCTTTTCGGCCACGACTTCAGAAAACAAACGTGAACTGGCGGAGGAAAGAAGCAGGACATCGGGAGACAACATCCTACGAGGGTGTCCCTCTATGGCGCCCGGCGTCCAGCCGTGGTGCCTATTTCGCTTCAGGCAGGTCTACCACGGGTTCCGTCTCGTCCATCATCTGCTTGACGGCATCGGCCGACCCTGCCGATCCTCGCTTCATCGATGGCCCACCCCGCGAAGCGTTCCAGCAAGGCGGCGACGTCACCAGTTCCTGATCACTTGGGCAAAAACTTGCCGGCGGCATGACCGCTCGTGTCCTTGCCGATGTTCATACGACAGTGTTGCAGCGGGCACGGGTAGCGGCGCTTACCATTTGCGCCATGGCGCAATAGCGAAGGCCGCTTCCATCGGCGCGGGGTCGAGGCAGGCCGCCGACCTCAATCCACGCAGCCGTGCTTAAAGACGGGCTTTTGTGCTGCGCGGCGTGGCCAGCAGCAGGCTCGTCTCGCTGCCGGTGATACCGGGCACAAGGCGAATCCGGCGCAACACCGCATCGAACTCGGTGAGGGTTGCCGTGTTGAGTTCGACCACCAGATCCCAGCGGCCATTGGTCGTGTGGATCGTAGCGACTTCCGCAAAGCCGCCAAGAGCGCGGATCACCCGATCGGCGGCATGGCCTTCGATCTCGATCATCATGATGCCCCTGACAGCCGAGCTGATCGCTTCGGCGCGCAAGATGACCGTGTAGCCGATGATCTCGCCGGACTGCTCAAGCCGCTCCATTCGCGAGCGTGCCGTGGCGCGCGACACGCCAAGATCCGCCGCCAGGTCGGAGATGCTGCGCCGCGCGCTGTGGCGCAGGAGCGTGATGAGTTTTTGGTCAAGCGAATCCGTCATTGTCCAATATGGCAGCCAGATATCCCAAAATGATAACTCTTGCTGCCGATTTTGCCAATCAGCCCTATTCAATCTGCCAGCAGCATACGGTTCAACTCCTCCTCGGCCTCATAGAGGGAGAGTGCTTGCATGAACTGCAACATATTGGGTGCGCCGGTGCAGGACGGCGCTGGCCGAATGGGCTGCGAAATGGGACCGAGCGCCTTGCGGACGGCGGGGCTGGTTGGCGCCCTCAGGGACCTTGGCCATACGGTTGCTGATCTTGGTACCGTCGCGCCGGCGCCGGTGCGTCCGCTCGCCCATGGCAACTTGGCGCTGAAGGCGTTGCCGGAGATTTCAGCATGGACTGCGGCCATCGCGGACGCAGCCTATGCCGCCAGCGCCGACGCCATGCCGATCTTTCTCGGCGGGGATCACTCCATTTCGGCTGGAACACTGTCGGGACTGGCCCGTCGCGCGGCGCGAATCGGCAGGCCGCTATTCGTGCTGTGGCTCGACGCGCATCCCGATTTCCACACGCTCGACACCACCGCCAGCGGCAATTTGCATGGCGTGCCGCTTGCCTATGCCAGCGGTCAGCCGGGCTTCCACGGCTACTTTCCGGACCTGCCGCAGCGGATAGACCCGGCCCGCGTCTGCACGTTGGGTATTCGCAGCGTCGATCCGGCCGAGCGGCAGGCGTTGCGCGCCGCGGGCGTCACCGTGCACGACATGCGCGCCATCGACGAACATGGCATCGCGCCGCTTCTGGGCGCTTTCCTCGACCGGGTAACGGCCGAGAATGGCCTTCTCCATGTTAGCCTCGACGTCGACTTTCTTGATCCATCGATCGCTCCTGCGGTCGGCACGACGGTTCCTGGCGGCGCGACATTTCGCGAAGCGCATCTGGTCATGGAGATGCTCTCGGACAGCGGCTTGGTCAGCAGTCTCGACCTTGTCGAACTCAACCCCTTTCTCGATGAGCGCGGCCGCACCGCCACGCTGATGGTCGACCTGACGGCAAGCCTGATGGGCCGCCGTATCATGGACCGGCCGACCAGGAGCTTTTGATCGATGACCACCAGACTGAACATCGTCCCTTTCGTCAGCGTCGACCACATGATGAAGCTGGTGCTTGCCATCGGCGTCGACCGCTTTCTCACCGATCTCGCAGCTTATATCGAAGAGGACTTCCGCCGCTGGGCACTGTTCGACAAGACGCCGCGCGTCGCCTCGCACAGCATTGACGGCGTGATCGAACTGATGCCGACGAGCGATGGTCGCCTCTACGGCTTCAAATACGTCAACGGTCATCCCAAGAACACGCGCGACGGCCGCCAGACGGTGACCGCCTTCGGCGTTTTGGCCGATGTCGGCAACGGTTATCCGATGCTGCTTTCCGAGATGACCATCCTGACCGCGTTGCGCACGGCTGCCACATCGGCGGTGGCCGCGAAATATCTTGCGCCGAAGGGCGCGGACTGCATGGCCATCATTGGCAATGGCGCCCAGTCGGAATTCCAGGCGCTCGCCTTCAAGGCGCTGCTCGGGGTCAACAGATTGCGCCTCTACGACATCGACCCGGCGGCCACGCGCAAATGCGCTGATAACCTGGCGGGACTGGGGTTCGACATCACGTCTTGTGCTTCCGCGCATGCCGCCGTAGAGGGAGCGCACATCATCACTACGGTCACCGCCGACAAGCAGTGTGCGACGATCCTCACCGACAACATGGTGGGCAGCGGCGTCCACATCAACGCGGTCGGCGGCGACTGCCCGGGCAAGACGGAACTCCATCGTGACATCCTGCTGCGGTCGCGGATTGTCGTCGAGTACACACCGCAGACGCGCATCGAGGGTGAGATCCAGCAACTCGATCCGGATCGTCCCGTCGTCGAATTGTGGGAGGTGATGGCTGGAACGGCTGAGGGGCGCAGCAACAGCCAGGCGGTGACGCTGTTTGATTCCGTCGGCTTCGCCACCGAGGATTTCTCTGCGCTCCGCTACGTGCGCGACCAACTCGCCGATACCGGCCTTTACGAAGAACTGGACCTCCTTGCGGATCCCGATGAGCCGCGTGACCTCTTTGGGATGCTGTTGCGTGCCGCAAAACAGGGCTGAAACTGCCGTGCAGGCTGTCCGACCGACAGAGCACAATTCGAAAGCCTGCGAACTCTCCCGTAGCCAACGCGGTCAGTGGCACGGTATCGCGCCCTGAGAGCAGACCGTCCCGCGGAAACTCTGTTGCCGCCCGCGACCAACAGGTTTTTGCCGTCGATCGCGAACTGTGCATACCATCGCTTTACTCCAGCTCTAGCCTTGAAGGGCCGGACGAGAGTCAGGTGCCGCATGCCCGAGCATAGACCTCGATGCTTCGCTGGATATGATCGATCGCGATGTCCTCACCGTCGCAAGCGCGGTCGGCCCAAGTGACCGCCGAAGGCAGGTGCTGGAGAAACAGCGTCACCGGCACCTTCCGGCCTTTCAACGTATCGAAGAGCTGGTCGCAGGCGGCACGGGCTTGCGGGGTCGCCCAATAGTATCGGATGCGATCGGAATAGGAGTAGTGGCGAAGCGTCCGCTTGTCGGCATCGCTGCCGTGATAGTGGCTTGCCCAATTCTTGGGGGCATCGAGCATCAGCTCTTCCATGGCGTGGTAAAGCGGCCGCTCGCCATAGAAGGGCACCAGATCGGAAGCGATCAGGTCGAGCGCATACAGCGCCTCGCGCAGTTTGAAGGTCAGCTCTGGGCCGACCTTGAGGATGGCGAAGCCGTCCTCGACGAGTTCACGCAACGGCCTCTCGCCCTGATAGTCCGTCGAATGGGCTTCGAAAATGAGCGACGGCAATCCGTTCAGGGTTGCGGCCAGATCGCGGGCCTTCGCCCGATCGTAGAAGATCACATTCTGGTTGCTGAACTCCACGCCCGGCTGCACCACAAGGCCGATGACGCGGGAAAACGCGCTTTCAAGCCCGGCGGCCCGGAATGCCTTGGCGTGAATGGCTTGTGTCTGGCGAGCGGCCTCCGGACTGGTCGGGATGATCGCATCCAAGGCGTGATCGGCGCCGCCGGGGGGTGGTACTTCCGTGCCGATGATGTAGACCGGGCTTGCCCCGCTGCTCTGCGCTGCCGCCTGTTCCGCGACGCCGGCCAGTCTGGCCGCACGCTCGGCCACCGTGTGGTCGTCGAGCGCCGCCGGCTCACCCGCACAGCCCATCGAGGCATCGAGGTGGATCTTTCGGAAGCCGGCGCGGACATAAGCATCGACCATTGTCCCGGCCTGCACCATCGCCTCCTCGGCGGGCCAGTCTTTCCAGGGATTGGGGCCGAGGTGATCCCCGCCAAGCACGATCAACTCTTTCGGGCATTGCTCGGTTGCCGCGAGCGTTTCCACCATCGCCGCGAAATCGGCCGGCGTCATGCCCGTATACCCCCCCAGATGGTTGACCTGGTTGCACGTCGCCTCGATCAGGACGGTGGTACCGGTTTCCCGGCCGTGGCGCAGTGCGGCTTTCAGCACCAACGGGTGTGCCGAACACACTGAGGTCACCCCGATCTTCTTTCCTTCCCTGTGCAGGGCCGGCAAATCTTCGATTGCCACACGCATCAGCTTCTTCTCGCCGTTCTTGCCATGAAATCTTCCAGTTCGGCCCGCGTGCCGGCTCCCTCCATGGGGCCGAGGCGTGTGACGTTGCGCGCCCCTGCCGCGTTGGCGAATTCGAGCGCCGTCTGCAGCGTCATGCCCAGCCGCCGGCATGCGACATAGGCTCCCCCGAAACAGTCGCCGGCGCCGGTGGGGTCCGTTTCCTCGACGATAAGGCCAGCGCAATCGGCGCGGGCGCCGGTGCGTTGACGGGCCGACGCGCCATGTTCGCCGCGCTTGATGGCGATCTCCTTGACCCCGCGTTTGAACAGCGCCTCGATCGCGCGTTCCTCGCCGTCCATGCCGGCGGCCAGGAACAATTCGTTGCCCGACGGCAGCAGCAGGTCCGCTTTGTCCACCAGACTGGCGAATTTCTCCTCGGTCTGGCCGTGGACCAGCAATTCCTTGCGCAGGTTCGGATCGAGCGACATGGTGCCGCCGCGTGCCTTGATCAGCGGGATCGCGCGTTCGGTGATCGCCCAGGCAGCAGGGCTTGCGAATACCGTTCCCATGACGTGGATATGCCCGCACCGCGCGATCAGCGCCTCGACCCGCGGGGTCCATTCCAGCCGGGCGGCGGCGGATTTGGCGATGTTGTAGACGAAATCGCGGCTTCCGTCCTCGCGGTAGCGAACAAAGGCGCTGCCCGTCGGATGATCCGGGGAAACGGCGATGGCGGAAATATCTACGCCGTCCCGCTTCAGGCGCTCGAGGTTGACGAAGCCGAAATCGTCGTTGCCGACCACGCCCACCATCGCGGCCGCTCCGCCCATACGCGCGCATTGATAGATGAAGATGGCGGGCGCGCCGCTCGGAAAGGGGCCGATGAGGTCGATAGGTTCCCGAAAGCCGGTGCCGGTCTCCCTGGCGACGATCTCCACCAATATTTCTCCAATCGTCACGGTTGGCCCGAGTGAGTCTGGTGCCAGCGTTTGGGGAGTGTCGTTCATCAAGCGTCCAATCCTGGGGTGTCGTTCGCGGTTTCACGAGGCTGAGGCAAGGGGATTCTTGCCGGATCGATGTGAATGGCCAGCTGAGATATGCATCTTTGAACAACAAAACATTGACGCTCTGCGCCATGCTGACCCGCCGTGGGCCGCTCAAGGCTGGCCTTCGCGTACGTCGCTCGGCCGTTAAGCCTCGCTCAATCTATCCAGCCTATCCTGGCTTGCAGATTGTCGAGGGAACATGAAACGCAAGCCGCTTCTGCTTTTTGCCTTCCCGTTTCTCGTTCTTGCGATCCTGGCAGGGGAGCGCATGGCGACCTTCTTGCTGGGAGCCTATCCAGCCAGCCCTACAACATGGTGGATTTGGCTTGAACTGCGCCCTTTGTCGACGATGCTTTGGCAGCAGGTCGATGTCTATCTGGGCGGCTCTATGGCTGTCGATGCCGCCATCCTTGCTGCCGCGTCGATCGTCTGCTGGGTGGCTTGCCACACCAGAAGGTCGGCTTTCTTCTTCCTCGCCAACCACGTCGCCCTGATTTTAGCCGGGCTGATGATCGCGGTCGGCAGCCACTCGGAAACGGCGAGCACGATCGCTGCATTCACGTCGCCCAGCGGTCTTCCGTACTCGCTGGCCGTCGATTTCACCTTGAAGAACAGCCTGGTGCTGATTTTGGGCACGATGGCCTGTGCCTACTGCCACATCGCCTTCCTCACTGAGGCGCGGGAGCGGTCCGTCCGGGCCATCCGCATCCTGGCCCTGCAGCGCGATCTCTAGGCCGTTCCAGGCGGCCTTCGTCAGCGACGCCCGAAGTCAGTTGATCCTGCGGTAATAGACCTTGCCGTCAGGCTGCTGGATGCGCTGGTAGTTGGAGCTTGGGGCAGGGGGCGACGCCGATGCAATCCTCTTCCTGGACGCACGCGGCGCTTCGATGACGCTGGGCTCGCTCGCGCTCTCGCCGTCGAGAGCTTCGGGTGCTTCCGCCAGCGTGCTGGTGGTGATCTCGGACGGTTCCGCGGCACTCGACATGGCCTCGCCGCCGGCGACCGGCAAATTCTGTCCCAACCGGGCAATGCTGGCATCGATCTCGTTGAAGCTGCCTTGCAGCTGGCTGTCCAGTTTTTCGAACCTGCTCTGGAAGCCGTTGTTGACCGTGTCGAGCCGTGCCGCGATCCGCTGCTCGAACGCTCCGAGCTGCTCCAGCCGCGCTTCGACGAAACGCAGGTCGCTCATGCCCCGGTAGAGATAGATCGCGGCCGCCATATTGACCCCGGTGATCAGCAAGGCACCGCTGGCGATGAGGATGCCGATCGTCTTTGCCTTGCTGGGTTTCTCGACGGCAACCGGTTCGCGCTGTTCCTGATTCCCGATATCGATCGCCGGCATGTCCGGTTCGCTGATCATCGTCATTGGACCACCACCTTTGCGCCGACAGCGACGCGCTTGAAAAGATCGATCACATCCGTATTGGTAAGACGAAAACAGCCGGATGTCCCGTCGAAGCCGACACCTGACGGATCGTTGGTGCCGTGTATGCGGTAGAGCGTGTCGCGCCCGTCCCGAGACAGATAGAGCGCCCTTGCGCCGAGCGGATTGTAGGGGCCGGCGGGCACCATTTTCGGCAGCTCCGGCTGGCGGGCCCGCATTTCCTGTGGCGGGCGCCACTCCGGCCATGCGGTCTTGGCCCCCACCTTGACGGTGCCCGTCCAGCCAAATCCGTCGCGCCCGACGCTGATCTGGTAGCGCAGCGCCTGGCCCTGGCGGGTCACCAGGTAAAGCGCCTTCTCGTCCTTGCGGATGATGATCGTGCCTGGCTGCTCGGTGGTTGCGAAGGCAACGGCCTTGCGCAGGCTGGGCCCCATCGCCGGCAGCGGCGGCCGATCCGAAAGGCTCGATCTCGCCTGGGCGAAATCCTGGGCGGACAAAGCCAGCGCCATGCCGAGCACGCAGGCGCCGGCTAGCCGCCCAGCGATCCGGTATCTCGCGATCCGATATCTATCGGGCAGCGTCATCGAGCCGCTCTTTGAACATCCGCTTCAGATCCTTGTTGAAGCGCGCCCGCACATCCACCTCGGAAGGCGGGATGGCCCGGTTCAGCGCGTCGGTCAGAAGGGCGTTGTCCAGCGCGACCGACTTGATGTGCGGCGCCTTGAATATCTTTTCGAGCTCGCTGCGCGAAAAATGGTTCCCGAACCATTTGCGCTTGTGCTTGTTGGCGACCAGCGTGATGTTGACCGCATTGCCGCGCAACTCGCGGATCTTCTTGTAGAGCCGCTTGCCTTGCCGCAGCGAAGCGACATTGAGTTCGAAGACGATGAAGATCTCGTCGCTCGTCGACAGCACGGAATTGTGCCAGGGCGTTTCCAGATTGGGCAGGTCGATGACGATGTCGTCGAAGCGGTAGGCGACCAGGTCCAGCAGCCGGAAGACGAAATCGCTGCCGTGCGGCTCGAACGGCAGTTGCGGCCGCTCGAACGCATAGAGGGTGAGGCCGGACGGGCGCGACAGCTTGATGACATCCATCAGCTCGACATCGAGCCGTTCCGGCTGGCCGATGATGCCGGCAAGGTCGAACTGGTTGAACAAATTGAGATAGGCGCCGCAATTGGCGCTCTGGAAATCTAAGTCAACGAGACAGGTGGATGCCGCGCGCTCGGTCGATTTCGAGGCCAGGAATTCGGCCGCCGACAGCGCCAGCGTCGTCGCACCAGCGCCGCCGCTGGCGCCGATGAAGGTGATGATCCGGCTTTTCGTTCCCTGGTTGCCGGTATCGTGGAAGGTCACCGCGTTGAGCAGCTCCTTGCCGTCGAGCGGCTTGTGCAGCCAGTCCGAAGCGTTCATGCGCACCAGCACGCGCGTCTGTTCCGAGGTCAGCTCGTCGGAAACCGCAATCAGCGGCACGGTCGCCCACAGCGCGCGCGCCTCGACGATGCCCGGTCTGCCGAGCAACTCACCATTGCCGAGATCGAGAATGACGATGCCCGGGCGCGTGTCCGCCGGCGGCCCCTTGAGAAAGTCGCTGGTCTCGGAAACCCTGACGTCATAGATCGCCAGCGCATCGAGCCGCGTCGCCACATCGCGCTTGAAATTCGGATCCGACGAAAACAGCGCCACCTGCTTGCGCTTGGTCGGCGTAACCTTGCTGTGGATGGCATTCATGGTGTCCACGTGCTCTTTAAATCTTCGCCCGTGACCGTGCTCAGCATGGAGGGCATGGTGATGTTTCCGAGACCGAGCAGTGCACCAAGGAAGAAGAACTGGAAGGGATGATCAACAATGCTGACCGTTATTGTCGGAACCGGCCCACTTGGTCGAGTCCAATAGCCAAGACCAGACGCCTGGTATTGGATACTCACCTCGGATTTCTTAAGATTTGGCAGGAATAAAGACATTCCTGCACGGCCGCCACCACCGCTGTAGATAAAGTCAAAAGCGGTCTGGCTCACAGTGAGGTTCTGACACGTAGCGCCTGCGCCACAAGTGCAAGAGACGGTTCCAGCGGCATTGGCCGTGCAGACATAGTTGTAGGTGTTTGCGGGCACTGCGGTCCCGACTTTGGTTGCATCACTCTGCGTTAACGTCTCAAGTGCAAGCCCGCTGGCGACGGGGGTAGAAATCTGCGCCAGTCTTGCGCCGGCCTGCACTGCTTTGTTCCCGGCGTTCCACTGGTAAAAGGCGTAGCCGAAGTCGACGAAACCAAGCAAAAGCGTCAGCAGCAATGGCATCGCAATGGCCATCTCGACCATTGTCGTTCCGTATTGTTCGGAGCCAAACTTCCGGCCAGCCGTCACCATCCGAAGACACGCTCCTGATGAGAGCCTCCTATCTCGATACCTCCAAAACCGAGATAGCCCAAAAAACCAATATCCTGATAGGGCATCGAGGTGCTGACCTGCACGACGTCCACCGTGCCGGTGCTACTGAGATAAATTATGTTGCCACTACCGTCGATCGCTGCGGTGGAAGTCTTGCTGATCGTGACTTCACCCGTGGTCCATCCCGGAACCCTTGCGCTGCCGCTTGTAACGGCGCCATTTACCGCAAGGTTTTTTGCCAGACCCTGGCAAGTATCCCAATCGCTGCTGCAACGCGCCATATAGCGCGCCGCATCTTCGACGCCTGCTTCAAGGAGCAGGCGCGTGTTCAGAACGTTGGAGAACTCAAACACACCGGCCGATAACAGCAATACGAGTGGTACGGTGATCGCGACTTCCACCAAGGCGGCGCCACTTTCGTCGCCTTGGAACCGCCGGATGATTTTGCCGAACCTGGTCATGTCGACTCTACCGATACAGCTGGGCTTCGTTTCGGAATGCCTTGTCTACAAGGGTGTTGTTGTCAAACGGTCCATCGACGTCAACAATCTCTAGGCTGATCGGCTTCTCCGCGCCGTTGCCCTCGGGGTCGTCATCCTTGTTCTGCTTTGAAACCGGGGTGTTTACGAAGACGCTCGCATACCCATCGGGCTTTAACTTGGTGTGCCCGTTGATTTTATCCTCGTTTGCTTTGCAGTTCACAATCGCCAAGTTGAGCAGACGGCGATCGGGGTCCGGCGTCGGATTGGCGCCCTTGAAGCAAGACGGTGTCCCGGTTTCTCTTGTCGGTGCCAGGGACTTATCCCCGACGAGCCCGTTCGCAATCTCGTATTTATAGACGTCATACCGCGAAGCCGGCGCGGTGTTTGATACCGGGTTGGTTAAGCTTGGGATCGGTGGATAGGCGCCGCCATGGTTGGCGTTCCAGTACGGGGTCCAGAAGGACGTCGCATCGGTAATTTTGTCAGACATTCCAGGGTGGCCGACGTCATAGTTGTCACCTGGGGGGAGAGGCAGCGCCGTTCCATCTGCAACCGGGTCATATTTGGTGCAGCCGTTCTTCTGCCCCTTGCGGACATTGCTCGCAGGCCGGTAAGCCCAATTCTTGTTCTCCTTATTGAGGGAGCCACTATAGAGATCGAACCGGGTATTCAGCCCCGCATTGACCTGGCCCAAGGTGACGCCGGTCTTCGTGGTGAGCGCATCGCGGTTATAGCAGGTGCCAGAAGTGCCCATCGCGATGGCATCACGCAACGAACTCAGGTTGTTGTCGATCAACCCGAAATTGCCGGGACCGGGGTTGTTGTCGACCTTCAGGATACGGAACTCGCGACCATAGGTGTCGCCAGAGGCAAACGCCTGTTGGATCGTCTGACTGGTCAACGGGTCGGTCGTTTCGAACGGGTTGCACATGAAAATCGGCACGGTTTCGCAGATCGACTGAACAAACCCGGCCACGGCCTGTGGCTGGATATCGATCTTGTCAGCGCTGCCAACCATGCTTGCAGGAAAGATCGTCGAGAAGGCGCCGGCCCCATCCGCCAAGCCGGAAGCTTTCACCGTCACCAGGGAGAATGACACCGCCTTAGGATCGGTGCTTGCCCAGTTGTTCCCGTCACCATCGACACCGTCGATACTAAGCGTGGTGTTGTCGCTGGCTGGAATTCCGGTCAGATAGGTGACTGTCACATCAGCCGCGGAGAGCGTGTGATTGTCTGCGGTTGAAAACTTGGTTTTGTTGGTGAGAAGCGTTGTCTTCGCCAACTCGGCTCGGGTGATGGAATCCGCTCTGCCATCCAGCTCCGCCGCCGTCGCAAGCGCAAGCGCATCGATACCCTTCTGAAGATCGTTGTGAAGGCCGTTGACCCTGCTCACATCGATCGCCAGCACCGAGAAACCGATCAGAACCGGCAGCATGATAGCCACGAGGATCATCGCGACGCCGCGTTGATCGTTCCAGAAGGCTCGAATGGTCCCCAACATGACCCTACTCTCTTTCACCTCGCGCCAGGGCTCCTCGCATGCCCGGCGCCCTCCGCATCCTTCCGTTCAGTTCACTGCGTTGTCACACCCGAGTTGCCGACATTGACCGTGATGGGTGGCGGCGCCGGCGGCGGCGGCGGATGTTTGTAGTTTTGGGCAACATTGGCAGCGCGCGTGCCGTCACCTTCGATCTTCGTGTTCTTTGAAGCCGGGTTGAGCGGGTCGACCGTCTGCAGCAGCGAATTGAATTTCTGCGTGTCGCCGGCGGCCAAGGTCACCGAATCGTAGTTGTTCAGATAGTCCGCGGCGCAGCCCGACAGCGCGCCGGCGCACAGAACGAGGATCAGGACGCTATTTCTTGACATAGAGCATCTTGTCCTTCGATTTGAAGTCGAGCATGTGGCCATAGGGGCCGGTGACGCCGTCGCCTTGTTCATACTTCCTGATCATGTCCTTGTTCACCTCAAGCTGGCCAAGCAAGAACAATTCGGGATCGTTGGCCGGCCGTGTCTTGTCGAACGGCGTCGCCAGTTGTTCGCCGGGCTTCACAGGCCGCACGATGTGCGGTGTGACGATCACCACCAGTTCGGTTTCTTCCTTCTGGTTGCTCGAATTGCGAAACAGCGCCCCGACAATCGGCACCTGGCCGAGCCACGGCACCTGGTTCTGAAGCTTGGTGGTCTTGCTCGACAGAAGTCCGCCCACGGCGAAGCTCTGGCCGTCGCGCAACTCAACCACGGTCGCCAGCTTGCGGTTGGTGAAGATCGGGTCGCCGGCGGTGGTGAAGCCGGTCAGGTCGCTGACCTCCGGCGCCAGCTTCATATGGATCTTACCGTCGTCGAGCACGACCGGCGTGAACGTAAGGTTGACGCCGAATTGCTTGAAATCGATCTGGACTTCGCCATCCGTGCCGACGCTGCGGATTGGGACTTCCCCGCCGGCGTTGAAGCTGGCCGGCTCGCCTGAAAGTGTCGTCAGGTTGGGTTCGGCCAGCGTGCGCACCACGCCCTTGGCCTCGAGCGCCTCGATGATCAGGTCGACCTTGATGTTGCTGTCGATCACCTGGGTGATCAATGACGCGAAAGGATTGCTGTTCGACAGCAGACCCGACACCAAAGTCCCTGGGTCTGCTCCGACTGGAGTGGTAGCTGCGATGCCCGTCCCAAACTTGGTTGCATTGCTGCCCCTGCTCCTGAGCGACACGCCGAGATCGCGGCCGGCATTGCGCTTGGCTTCCAGCACGCGCACTTCGAGATTGACCTGCTGGCTGTCGTCCACAGTGACGGAATTGATGATGGCGTCAGCGCCATATTGCTGCGCCACTTCCATGATTGCCGCCAGCGTGGCGCCGTCCTTGACATGGCCGCCAAGCCTGACCCTGCCGTTGACCGAACCCACTTCGATGCGCGACTTTGGCGCCACCTGCCGGATTGCCTGCGCCATGTCGCTGACATCGACGCCGACCTCGATCTGCAGGGCGCCGAGCGAGCGCTTGTCCGTCGAGAACAGATTGACCGTGGTGGTGCCGGCGCCCTTGCCGATGACATAGAGCGTGCGGTCAGTCATCGGCTGGGCATCGGCGATCTTCTCGTCGCCAACAACGATATCGCCCAGATTGGCACTCACCTGGATCGTCACCGATTGCGACATCGGCAGGAAAATCCGGTGCACGCTGGGGGTCGACACGTCGATGAAGCGGTCTGCAGCGTGAACTGCGAAGCTCAACGACAGCAACGCACAGAAAAAGGCCAGAACGGCGGTCAGTGATCCCCGAAACACGCGCATTAACGCTACCCCCTCGCCGGCTGATTCGCTCTCCACGTATCTGATATGCCGGTGTTATTTTTGTCGCGGCACATCATATGTTTCAAGCTTTATACCCCGAAAGACACCGACTGTCGCCCGCGCCGGTGGTTCCGGCTGCACATATTTGACCACTTCCTTGACAACTTCTTTCACCTGCGGCTCAGATGCCACAGCCGGCGCCGGCTTGACCTTGCTCAACTCGTCGAGACGGCTTCCCACCCGTTCCACGGCCTGGGTCAAACCGGCCATCTTGTCGTCGGCGCGTTTGCGCTCCGCCGCGGCCGCGGCTTCCGCCGCTGCCTTCCTGTCGAGCTCGGCCTGCCTGGCGGCGACGTCGGCCGCGGTTTCACCGGTCAGGTCGGAAAGCGTTACGCGTTGGGTCGTCTCGCCCTGGCTGGCCGCTGCCTGGCGAAGCGCCAGCGACAATTGGCCAGCCCCTGCCGCGAGGGTCAGTTTCTGCGCATCCTTGGTGCTGGCCTCGAGCGTCACCGACTTCACCACCGTCGGATTGTCCTTGCTTTCGTCGGCCACCTGGTCGACGGCAAGCACCTTCATGCTCTGCAGCAGCACGTCGACAAAACTCTTGTCCGCGCCATCGCCGCCGCGCACGGTCTGCGTCAGCAACACATCGACGCGGTCACCTGGGAAGACGAAGCCGGCGACGCCAAGCACGTCGTTGACGCGAATGGAAACGGCTTTCATCCCTTCGCCGAGCACCGCCGAGAGCGTAGCACGCTGGCCGGGGCCGGTGATCTTGCTGGCAAGAACGGGTTCGTTTGTGCTGATCGCCTGCAGCGCCTGCCTTGCGCCTTCGCCGGCCAGGGCATCCTTGGTCGTCTTGAACGCGCCCGCAGGTATTGCGCCCGCCGGCCAGGGAATTTCGCGCAGCTTGTCCGCGCTGAGTGTGTCGCCGAATTTCAGCGGCATTGCCGCTACCACGACCGTATCGCGCTGGATACCATTCGACTGTGCCATCGCATTGCGCTGGCCGGCCAGCCAGATGTTGGCAAGCACCACCGCCAGCACGCCGAACACTCCGGCGAGAACAATCATGATCAGAGTATTGGCACGCATCTTCCCACCCCAAATCGCCCCCCAAGGGCGATGCTAGATTTTCGTGATGCAGAAAGCCCGGGTCGGGACCGAGCGGTCCCGACCCAGCAGTTTATGGTTACGGTGTGCAATCGCCGCCGGCGCCGCCACCGGCCGTGACACCCTTGGTGTTAAGGTTGGCGCAAAGGCCGGTGAACTGATCACCAACCCAACCGCCGATAGCAAGGATTGCGAGCAGCGAAACGGCGGCAATGATGCCGACAAGGATGGAATATTCGACCATGGCAGCGCCGTTTTCGTCGTCGCGGAACTGCCGGGCCATCGTCATGAGCTTCTTCATGCCAATTTCTCCCTTTGGAGGTTTGAACCCGACGAGACGAGCCAAGGATGAAATCCATACCCAAGCATCCCCCGTCATCTCAATCCTAGGTCCCGCGAAAAAGCAGAGTCAAATGGGATTAAGGGTTCGTTAACGTTTGAATACCTGATCTGCCAAGGTTCGAGCCGATTATAATTTTAGCAAGATCTTGATTCGACTGATTTTTCAAGCGTTCTTAACCATTCGTTCACAATTCCGTCCCAGTTGGGGGTATGCCGCCGGAACATTAGACGTAGTGCATATTCCTTTATATCTAATGGGTTACGGCTTATTTTTGGGACAACACTGCCCATTTCGGTTCGTAAAGTTCCGTGAGGGTAGGTGGGAGGGCGCTTCGCGCAAATAAAAACGATATTTTCGGGAGAGCTGCCTTAACTATGTTGTAAGTATTGGCTCTGAGTCCGCCACCAGGCGCTTGCCGCCTCCCGTGGTTAATGGTTAGTTTACTAATCGCAAATTTAGCATTGGCTAACGCGTCGACGTGAGCCGGTCGGGGGCAACAGGCAATGAGTGGGGAGCAGGTGGTCATGCAGGTGTCGCATCATGGATGCGACGTGACTGTTGATTTGCCTCACGCCAGACCGACGGGAAGTTCAGAGTATAAATCGACTCAAGGCAGGGCGGCAAGTTTTCGGGGCCGTCAGCTCACTGCGTTTGTTATGACCTTGCTCGCAGGGCTCGCGGCTGCAGTTTTGATCTGGTACCCGTTTTCGACCGTAAGCGTAGAGCCGGTTCTTTGGCTTCGAACAGCGATCTCAGCAATGCCTATGGTCCTGCTGTGGGTTGCGCTTGGCGCGATGCGTTACCAACTTCGCAAAACTCCTTTTCGCTATCGCGACATGTTGAGCGATGTCGCAAGCAGGCTCCAGAGTCTGATCGTGATGTTGAGCGTAATCACTCTCTTCTCGATCGAACTTTTGTTGTTGTCCTATTTGGCAACCGCAACCAGCCGCCCCCTGATGGACGTATATCTGGCCGCGGGCGACGCTGCCCTGGGCTTCGATTGGGTGGCATATGTCGGGCGACTGAACGAGCATCCTTGGATAGCGTTGGTACTTTCGTGCGCCTATTTCAGCCTGAAGATTCAGTTTCTGCTGTTGCCAGCCATCCTTGCCTTGACCGCCCGCCCGGGCCGGCTAAAGGAGTTCGCCGCGCATTTCGGGCTGGCCGGTTGTTTGACCTGCCTGATCATGATTGCGGTGCCGGCGGCGGGGACTTTTGATTTCTACCACCCTTCGCCGGAGCTTTTGAGTTCATTTGGTCCCGGTGCCTCGGCGCGGCACCTTGAACAGCTCCACGCACTTCGGATGTTGAAGCCGTTCCTGATCCAGAATCCGGATGGTCTTGTGACCTTCCCATCGTTCCATTCTGCACTGGCAGCGATATTTGTCTATTCCGTGCGAGGCATTCGTTACGTGGCGCCCCCCGTCTATCTGTTGAACGCTATGCTGATACTCGCCGCGCTGCCAGAAGGCGGTCACTACCTTGTCGATATTCTTGCGGGATTCGCGGTCGCCGCCGTCTCGATTCAAACGGTCCATTTGATTGCCAAACGCAAGACTCTTCAACAAACGGGTTACGAAGATGCGCAATCGTCGGGGGCGGAGACCAGAGCATGACCTTACTTAGCTATGGGATTAACCGCCTTGCGAACTCCTTGTGGCCAGTCAATAGTATCCGTTCAGCGGCATTGGGGACTTACAGAAGATGCTAGGTCGTTTCATCAAGGGACCGAGTGAGGCGCGGGCGCTGCAGGAGCCGGCGCCCGTAGCGGTGATGCCCAGCGTTCCGTCTCCAGAGACGGTGGTCGCCGAGGGCGCCGACGCTTTCCTGACGCTCAAGGTTGAGCTTCATCGTCACCTGATCGATCGCTTCAATCTGACCGCTCTTGAAAGTGCGTCCAAGGATGAGATCCTGAATGAGATCCGGCCGATCGTTCGCGAGTTCGTTCGCCTTCGAAACGTGCCGCTGAATGCCCGCGAACTCGATCAGCTGACCAGCGACACGGCCGACGAGATGCTGGGGCTCGGGCCGATCGAGCCACTGCTCAAGGACGATTCCATTACCGATATCCTGATCAACACCCACAAGCGCGTCTTTATCGAACGGCGTGGCTTGGTTGAAGAGACGGCAATCCGGTTTCGTGACGAGGCGCATCTGCTGCGCATCATCAACAAGATCGTCTCCGCCATCGGCCGCCGCGTCGATGAATCGTCGCCAATGGTCGATGCGCGTTTAGAGGATGGCTCGCGCGTCAACATCGCGGTGCGGCCAATCTCGGTCGACGGTCCGCTGGTGTCTATCCGCAAATTCTCGAAGAACCCTTATTCGCTTGAACGTCTGATGGCGCTCAACTCGATCAAGCAACAGATGATCGACCTGCTGCGCGTCGCGGTGCAGGCGCGCAAATCGATCCTGGTTTCAGGGGGCACCGGCAGCGGCAAGACGACCTTGCTCAATGCGCT
The DNA here is from genome assembly GCF_042647205.1 of Mesorhizobium cantuariense. Lineage (NCBI taxonomy): Bacteria > Pseudomonadati > Pseudomonadota > Alphaproteobacteria > Hyphomicrobiales > Phyllobacteriaceae > Mesorhizobium > Mesorhizobium cantuariense. Next base: position 1,081,218 of record NZ_JBHRVD010000001.1, read on the forward strand.
ATCGAGCTACATTCCGTCCAGGGAGCGCCTGATCACCATCGAGGATGCGGCGGAACTGCAATTGCAGCAGCCGCATGTCGGTCGGCTGGAGACACGCCCGCCCAGTGTCGAGGGGAAAGGCGAGGTTCGCCAGCGCGAATTGGTCAAGAACGCGCTGCGTATGCGGCCGGATCGTATCATCGTCGGCGAGGTGCGCGGCGAGGAAGCCTTCGACATGCTGCAGGCGATGAACACCGGCCATGAAGGCTCGATGACCACCATCCACGCCAACACCCCACGCGATGCGATCTCGCGGCTGGAGCAGATGGTTGGCATGGCCGGGATGCCGATGACGCACGAGTCCATCCGGGCGCAAATTGCTTCGGCCATCGACATCATCGTTCAGACACAGAGACTGTCGGACGGCGGCCGGCGCGTGACATCGATCTCGGAAATCACTGGGATGGAGGGCAATGTCGTGCAACTGCAGGAAATCTATCATTTCGTCCGGCGCGATGTCGCCGCCGATGGTACGATCATCGGCGAATTTCGCGCCACCGGTGTCAGGCCTAGATTTGCGGCGGAAGCGGCAACGCTAGGGCACCATTTCAGCAAGGACGCTTTCAATCCGCAGGTTGCGCTCTGATGCCGTCCGGCCAGGCACTGCTGTATTTTATCTACGTCCTTGCGGCGGCGTCGGTCATCCTCGCCGGCGAGGCCCTGTATCTTTCCTTTTCCGGTCGCCGTGCGGCGGTCGGCGCCATCAATCGTCGGTTGAGGCGATTGTCTGACGAAGTTCCGGCAGAACGGACTTTGCAAAACCTGCTGCGCGAGCGGGGGCTGACGGAATCGGGGGACTTTCTTTTTGGGCTCATCGGACTGAACAGGCTCTATACCCAATCCGGAATCACTGGAAACCCGCTGACATTCGCCGGTATATTTATCTGTGCCGGGTTGGCATTGGCGCTCGTGCTGTCGTTCCTCTTCGGCTTGTCGGCAATGCTGGGACTCGGTGTCTTCATGGTTGTCGGGTTTGCGTTGCCGCTATTCATGCTTCGCCGCGCGCGCAGAAAACGAATCCTGAAGTTCGCGACGCAACTTCCGAATGCACTCGACATGATCGTGCGCTCGCTGCGCGCCGGACATCCAGCCTCTGTGGCCATTGGCCTTGTGGCGCGCGAGATGTCTGATCCCCTGGGGACGGAATTCGGCATCGTCTCCGACGAGATCACCTTTGGTCTAAGCATGGAACAGGCAGTGCGAAAACTGTCTCAGCGGGTCGGCTTCGAGGGCCTTCACCTGCTTTCGATAGCGCTCTCCATTCAGTCCAAGACCGGTGGCAATCTTACCGACATTCTGGCTAATCTTTCCTCGGTTCTGCGTGAGCGGCAGAAGTTGCGAATGAAGATCAGAGCGCTTTCGTCCGAGGGGCGGGTCTCAGCATGGATCATCTCGCTGTTTCCAATAGTGATGTTCTTGGTCCTTCAGCTCATTGCCCCGTCCTATTATGGCAAGGTATGGCACGACCCCACGATTATGCCCGTGTTTTTGGGTTTCGGCGTATGGGCTCTGTTAGGCGACTACATCATGTATAGAATGGTAAACTTCGATTTTTGAGGAGCGTGCGATCAACCTGCTTTCTAACATCAACGACCTGAGTTTTCTGGTCTCCGTCGCTGTTTTCGTGGCTGCGGTGGCCCTTTTCCTGTTTGGCGCGCTTGTCTTCTTGCCGGCCCTGCAGACGCGAAAGCTCGTCGCGCGAAGCCTCATGGCCGAAGGTGCGGTTGATCCTCGCTCGCTCGCGGGTCAGGAACAGTTGGTCAAGATCGCGGCGCAACGGCCGGTCGACGCATACTTCCGAACGATGGAGAAGGAGCGCCAGGAGCCGAGTGCGCTTGAAGCAAAGCTCTTCCGGGCCGGCTTCTATCAAGCGAGCGCTCCATTGATCTATACGCTGTCGCGACTCGGCGTGGTGTGTGTCGGATTTTTGGTTGCCTACGCACTTCTGCCGCGAGTGTTGCCATCGCATCTGCCCGGGTTCGTCGGCCTCGCCGGCTCAGCCCTGCTGGGATTGGGGTGCATAGTGATTCCGGCCATTCTGCTTGATCGCTTCGAGAAGGGACAGAAGGAAGTCTACCGTCGCGGGTTCCCAGATTTCATGGACATGATGATCACCTGTGCCGACGCCGGCATGAGCCTGGAGGCAGCGGTCGAGCGAGTTGGCTCAGAGTTGGCCGGCACCCATAAATGGTTGGGCATCCAGCTTGCGATCATGAATCTCCAACTGCGGGCGGGAAAGTCCTTGCGCGAGGCGTTGCGTGAACTCGCAGACCGCATTGGGCTCGAAGAAGCGAGAGCGCTGGCCGTGCTGTTCCGGCAATCAGAAGAGCTGGGCACCAGCCTGACGGACGCACTGCGCGTCTACAGCGAAGAGATGCGAGGCCAGAGGATTCTGACCGCGGAGGAGAAAGCCAACTCACTGCCCGTGAAAATGATGATACCGTTGGGGCTGTGCATCTTTCCAGTCGTGCTGATGGTCATCATGTTGCCGGTGATCATACGGATGAAGGGGATTTTCTTCTAGTTACATGTATGCTTTGGTCCTAATGTGAGTCGGGGGACCCTCGAGGGAAACTATATGAGAAGGGTTATCGCTGTCGCAGCCTGCCTGTTGACGGTTGTGCTTGCTGGCTGCCAGACGGACGCCACCGACGGTGTCATTCGTACCAACGAGCCGTCGAAGGGTGATGTGACGTCCTTCGGTGATGCTTTCGACGGGCTGAAGACGGTCAGCGATGTCGAATACCATGCCTCGGACCAGGCTGTTGCCGAAGCCAAGAACCAGTTCCGCGCGGAAAACTACGGCAATGCCGGCGCCCTGTTCTTCAAGGCGACGCAACTGTCGCCCAATGACGGCAACGCCTGGATGGGGTTGGCCGCCTGCAGCGACCGGATTCATCGCTTCGACCTGTCCGACCGGGCCTATGCCCGAGCCTTCAAGCTGGTTGGCCCGACGCCCGAATATTACAACAATGTCGGCTATTCCTATTTGCTGCGCGGCAAGCTGCAGGACGCACGCTCGAATTTCCTCAAGGCCTATGAACTGGCGCCCAACGATCCAACCGTCGCCAACAATCTGAAGCTGCTGTCGTCAAGCGTGCAGAACATCGAGCGCTAGCATGTTGCTCGTCGAATCGCTGCTGCTGAAAGCGCTCGCCATCCCGCTGCTGGCATGGATTGCCTGGATCGACTTCACCACCCAGAAGATATCTAACCGCAACGTGCTGCTGCTGCTCTGCCTGGGGGCGGGGAGCCTGCTGCTGCTGTCGCTCCAATCCGGCTCGTGGTTTGACATGGGGCTGAGCGCTCTGGCCGGACTTGTGTTGTTCGTCGCGCTGCTCCCGTTCTGGGCGCTGCGCAAGATCGGTGCCGGCGACGTAAAACTGATGGCTGTCGTGCCCTTCCTGATCGGCGGACGCGACCTCGCGGTGTTTTCAGTGCTGCTCCTGGTTCTCGCCCTCGCCACCGCGGTGATCGTGAAAAGACCCTTCATGCTGCCTGCGGGCGCTTTTCGGCTCATCGTCCAGCATCTAGACCGCAAGGGTGTGGTGCCGTTCGGAGTGCCGATCTCGATAGCCGCGATCTGTACGATAGCGTTCCTGATCTACAAAAGTTTGGTGCTGGCGAGCAGCTCTGGGATCCTGGATCAGCTTAACTGACCTCGACAGCTCGCTTCGCTGAACGCGCTGCGATCGACGCTCGCCAAAGCCGATGTCTGTTCACCTGTCACGCCAATGCAGAATTGCTCTTGAGGGCATCATGTTGCCCGTTCGGTCACATGGCCACGAACTCGGGTTAACGGGTTCCTTCGGAGCCTTCGCCGGCGCGTCGGCTGACGGAGTATTTAAACGAAAAACCCGCCTGGGCGGCGGGTCACTGGCGCAAATCAGCACCATGGACGAACATGTACCATAACTGAGGTCACGGAATCAAGAAAAAATTCCTATCGTGAAATGCTACCGGCACAAAGCTGCTGAAACCGCCGAACTGGCTGTCGTCAGGTCTTTTGTTAACCTGAGTTCGGAGCCCTACGTTCGGCCACGAAGAGCTTGTCGAGAAATCAGGTTGATGGCTAAATAAACGATCACAGGGAGAAGGCAGCATGGCGCTTCACCTTTCGGCGGATGCCCCGGTTTCAGTCGCGGCGCCTCCGCAGAAATATCTCTTTGGTCCGTTCATCGACTTTTTCATGCTTGGCGGAAGCGCGTTCCTGATCCTGCCGGTCCTGTATTTTGTGCCTCTCAAATACGAAGGCCTCGTGGCGCTGACGGCGTTTTTGCTGTCTCATCTGATCAACCAGCCGCACTTCGCCCACTCGTACCAGATTTTCTATCGCAATTTTGCGCGACTGATCGGTGCCGGCGCTGATTGACTGGATCAGCCGCAGCTTTGGTGCGTGCACCGCCAGTTCATTGCGCCATAGGCCGGAGACGACGAGGACATCCGCCTCGGCGACACGCTGCTCCAGTTCGGCGACGCTGCGGACCTCGAAGCTGGGCATGGATTGCCCGCGCGTCAGGAACTCGTCACGCAGCCGATAGGCGGCGTGAGCGAAGCCGATGGTGAGCTCAGCCATGCTGAAGCTGCGCCAATGGGGCGACCCCGACACCAGGCAGCGCCTGGTCCAGTGTCGAAACGACGACAAGCACGGCGCGTGCCGCATTCTGAGGATGCACCGCGTCAGCCTCTCTGATTGCCAATTGAATCAATGCGATCCAACCTAGGCCAAGCCCGAACAAACTGACAAGCCGCTAGCCAGTCGAGGTCCATGTTGTCCATGGCCAAGTCGCGCTCGAACGGGTCCACGAGATGCATTGCGGACAAAATACCTCTTGGGAACGTTATTTGCCGACAGGCCATAATATGCAGCGCTGACGTTCTTCCATTCGACCCAGATTGGACTGTCTGTTGCTTTGATCGGCACGCCTTGCGTGTCATTTTGGAGACGCCATTCATGCTCTTGCCGGTGACCGCTTCTACTTTTCCTGGCCAAGGCAGACAAAACAAGGAACCTGACCATGCCCAGAATTGTGCCGGTGCTTGACCTGAGCCGCCTCGAACAAGGTGCGTCCGAGTATCGTACCTTTCTCCTGGACCTGCGCACGGCGGCCCGGGACGTCGGCTTCTTCTACCTCAGCGGCCACGGAATTTCCGCCGCGGAGATCGACGACGTGCTCGATGCCGCGCGCCGGTTCTTCGCGCTGCCGGAGGCCGACAAGCTGGCCATCGAAATGGTCAAGTCCTCGCAGTTTCGCGGCTATACCCGCGCCGGTGGCGAACTGACCAAGGGCGCGGCCGACTGGCGCGAGCAACTCGACATCGGCGTCGAGCGCCAGCCCATCGCGCAGGGGCCTGGAATTGCGCCGTGGACGCGGCTGCAAGGGCCGAACCAGTGGCCGTCGGCACTGCCTGAACTCAAGCCGGCGCTGCTGGCATGGCAGGCCAAGGCGACAGCAGTGGCGATCCGGCTGCTGAAAGCCTTCGCGCTGTCGCTCGATCAGCCCGAGGATGCCTTCGACGCGATCTACCGGGACTCGCCCAACCATCGCATGAAGATCGTGCGTTATCCCGGCCGTGACACGACCGAAGGCGACCAGGGCGTCGGCGCGCACAAGGATGGCGGCTTCCTGACCCTGCTGCTGCAGGACGACAACAAGGGGCTGCAGGTCGAATATGACGGAAGCTGGGTGGATGTGGATCCGCTGCCTGGAACGCTGGTCGTCAACATCGGCGAACTGCTCGAACTGGCATCGAATGGCTATCTGCGCGCCACCGTGCACCGCGTCGTGACGCCGCCTGCCGGCGTCGAGCGGATTTCCGTTCCCTTCTTCTTCAGCGCGCGGCTCGATGCGACCATACCGCTTCTCAGCCTTTCCGAGGAACTTGCGGCGCAGGCGCGCGGACCGGCAAGCGATCCCGACAACCCGTTGTTCCGTGATGTCGGCACCAATGTGCTCAAAAGCCGGCTGCGTTCACATCCCGACGTGGCACGCCGCCACTATGCCGATCTTCTCGAGACCGGAGCCGCGGGCTCGTGAGGGTTCCAGACCGCGGCGCACGAATTTTTGCCATTTTGTGTGTTTTTTGGAATGTCATTCGTCGCCAAGGCTTCGAAATAAGCTCAAACAGGTAAAATCGTTCGGCGGTTTCCTCCCATTCCGGTGGACGGTGTTCCCCTCTGAAGGTTTTAACCTTCTTTTGGCCGGGCCGCATTCGCGCCCGGCCATTTTTTATCCCGGGGTCTCGGGCGCAAAACTGAAATGCTGCAAAAGCCCAGCGTGGCGGAACAGAATACCTTCCCGAATTGGGCGGACCGTCCGATCCTGAGGTCAAGATTCGAGCGATGGCGCTCGATTGTATCGATCGGTCGGAACGACTTTCATGACACGCAAACAATTGCGGCTTGGCGCCTTCATGCGTCCTGTCAGCCTGCACACCGGCGCCTGGCGCTATCCGGGCGCCTATCCCGATGCCAATTTCAATTTCGCGCATCTGAAGCGCTTCGCCCAGACCCTGGAGGCGGCGAAGTTCGACGCCTTCTTCATGGCCGACCATCTGGCCGTTCTCAACATGCCGATCGAGGCGCTGCGGCGCAGTCACACGGTCACCTCGTTCGAGCCGTTCACGCTGCTATCGGCGCTGGCCGCCGTCACGGACCATATCGGGCTGGTCGCCACCGCATCGACCACTTTCGATACGCCCTATCATATTGCCCGTCGCTTCGCCTCGCTGGATCATATCAGCGGCGGGCGCGCCGGCTGGAACATCGTCACCACGTCCAATCCCGACGCGGCGCTCAACTTCGGCCTCGACGAGCATGTCGAACATGACGAGCGCTATCGTCGGGCGCGGGAATTCTACGATGTCGTCACCGGCCTGTGGGACAGCTTTGCCGACGATGCCTTCATCCGCGACGCCGAAAGCGGGCTCTATTTCGATCCGGCCAGGCTGCATGTGCTCGACCACAAGGGCGAGCATCTCTCGGTGCGCGGCCCGCTCAACATCGCGCGGCCGGTGCAGGGCTGGCCTGTCATCGTCCAGGCCGGCGCCTCGGAGGCCGGGCGGCAACTGGCGGCGGAGACGGCGGAGGTCATTTTCGCCGCGCATGCCGATCTCGCGGCGGGGCAGCGCTTCTTCGCCGACGTCAAAGGCCGCGCGGAGAAACTCGGCCGCTCGCGCGACGACATCAAGATCCTGCCCGGCGCTTTTGTCGTTGTCGGCGACAGCGCCGAGGACGCGCAGGCCAGGCGGGCGAAGCTCGACTGCCTCGTCTATTACGAGAGCGGCATTGCCTCGCTATCGATCGCCATCGGACATGACGCGTCCGGTTTTGATCCCGACGCGCCCTTGCCGGAAATCCCCGAGACCAATGCCTCGAAGAGTGGCCGCGAGCGCGTCATCGAACTGGCGCGCCAGGAAAACCTGACGGTCAGGCAGCTCGCGCAAAGGCTGGGCGGCTATTCCGGCCTTGCCTTTGTCGGCACACCTGAAACAATCGCCGACGAGATGGAGGAATGGCTTGTCGCCGAGGGTTCCGACGGGTTCAACGTCATGTTTCCCTACCTGCCTGCCGGGCTCGATGATTTTGCCGAGAAGGTCGTACCCGAACTGCAGCGGCGAGGGATATTCAGGCGACAATATGAGGGATCAACGCTGCGCGAGAATCTCGGCCTGAAGCGGCCGCCCAACCGGTTTTTCGAGTAGAACGTCCTTCGCAGGGAGGCTCCCAGGCAAGCGTCCGCGTCTTCGTTTGCGCCAGGATTTGCCTGCCCTGCTTCCCCCGTCACCACATCATGAAGGAGGCGACGTCCGCGTCCGAGACCTCGCCGGCATTCACGTCGGCGATCGCCTGGTCGACGATTGCCACGCCCTCGGTCATCTCGTCTTCCGTCAGCGTCAGCGGCGGCATGAACTCCAGCACATTCGCCTTCAACCCGACATAGGTGAAGGCGGCGCCCAGTTCGTAGCCGCGATAGATGATCTTGGCTGTGGTCGTCGCGGCAACGGGCTCGCGTGTCGCGCGGTCCTTGACCAGGTCGACGCCGATGGCGAGACCTCGCCCGCGGACATCGCCGATGATCTCGTGCTTTGCGCTGAGTGCGCGCAGCGCATCGGAAAAAAGCGTGCCGATCCGCGCCGAGCGCTCGACCAGGCCTTCCCTTGCGATGGTCTTCAGCACCGCGTTGCCGGCCGATGTCGCCACCGGGTTGCCAGCGGTAGTCTGCAAAGCGAAGGCCGGCGCATAATCCATGATTTCCTTCGGGCCGATGACCGCCGACAGCGGCAGCCCACCGCCGATGCCCTTGCCGAAGACGACGAGGTCCGGCGTCAATCCTTCGTGCTGGAAGCAGTGCATCATGCCGCTGCGGGCGAGCCCGACCTTGACCTCGTCGACGACAATTTTGATGCCATGCTTGCGGCAACGCTCCTGCAGCGTCTTGAGGAATCCAGGCGGCGGCACGATCAGCCCGCCGTCCGACATCAAGGGCTCGATGAAGACGGCCCCGACCTGATGCGGCGGGCAGGTGGTCTCGAACTGGTAGTCGAGCAGGGCCAGCACATCCTCGGCGCTGAAGTTCGGCCGGAACGGATCGGGGTAGGGCAGCAGAAGCACACCCGGCCGCGGCAGCGTGTGGGTCATGGCGGTGTGGCCGCTGATGCCCATCGAGCCCGAGAGGTTGCCGTGGTAGGAACCGATAAACGAGATGAAGCGCGAACGGCCGGTGGCCGCCTGCAGCACACGCACCGCGCAGTCATTGGCGTCGGACCCGGAATGGCCGAACCAGACGCGCCGTTCGCCTTCTCCCGGCGTGATCGCCAGCAACCGCTCGGCCAGGGATACGGCGGGCTCGTTCGGGTAGAGCAGCAGGCTAGCGCCAGCCATGTTGCGGATCGACGTCTCGACCGCTTCGACGACAGCCGGATGGCCGTAGCCGAGCACCGCTGGACCGGCCGATCCCGACAGGTCGAGCAAGGAGCGGCCGCCTTCCTCGATCAGCCGGTTGCCCCGGCCGCCGATGACGCTGAGCGGCGAGAAACGCAGCTTGCCGATCTGGGCGATGGTCGCGGCATCACGTTCGCGCAGGCTGAGATTGCTCACGGCACGGTTTCCATCTCGAGTGCCGGCAGTGCCGCCGCCAGGCGGTTCGCCCATTCCTCGATGCCGGAGCGTGTCGTCAACAAATCCTGCCGGATCTCGACGAGGACGGCGGGGATGCCGCGATCGTCGCCATGGACGGGCACGGCGTAGTCCGCGTCGCGGCTGATCACATAGGGCACGTTGGCCGCGACATTGAGCGCCGCGTCAGCGCGCAGGCCTGAAAGGATTGCTTCGGCGAGATCGTTTGCATGGTCATGCAGCACGCCGGCATGCCAGGGCCTGACAACGCCGAGGAAGACCGGCGTGAAGGAATGGATCGTCACGATCCGCGTCTGCCGGCCTGCTTGCGTCCGGCGGTCGAGATACGCGGCCACCCGGTCATGAAACGGCGAAAAGATGATCTCGGCACGCCGGGTTCGCTCCGCCGCATCGATACCGACATTGCCGGGAATATCGGTGTCTTCCGACAGAACCGGAATGCTGCCTTGGGTATGAAGCGGCCGGTTGAGGTCGATTAGCAGCCGCGAATAACCGCTGAGGAAGGCCGGAGCATCGAGCTTCGACGACAGTAGGCGGGTCACCTCGGCGGCGCCGATATCCCAGGCGATGTGGCGCTGCAGATGGCCGGCATCGAGGCCGAGCTGCCGATACTCGGCCGGCATGTGGTTGGACGCATGCTCGCACAACAGCACGATATTGGAATGGCCGTGCTCATTGAGAACCTCGACGGCCTCGGGCCAGTCTTTTTGAGCGGGCAGTTCTTTTTCAGTCTGTGCAGTCATCAATAGAGCGTCCGGTAGAGATCGCAGATGGAAGCCGGGTCGAGGCCGGCAAGGCGCTCGGACTCATGTCGCTTGAGGCCGACAAAGGTTTCGATGAAGACAGGCGCGAACCATCCCGTCACGGTGCTGTCGGCCAGCAGCGCGTCCAGCGCCGCCGGCAGGGTTTCGGGCAGGCGCACGAGACCGAGCTTTGCCCGCTCCGCCTCGCTCATCAGCGTCGGGTCGCCGGTGACCAGCGGCGGCGAGGGCAGGTCCGCCTTCAGCCCTTCCAGCCCGGCGCGGATGATCGCCGCGAGCGACAGATAGGGATTGCCGGTGGCATCGGCGGCCCGGTATTCGATGTTGTATTGCCGCGCCGGATCGCGTCCGCCGATCGTCACCGTCGGGCAGATGCGAAGCGAAGCCTCGCGGTCGCGGTCGGCGAGCCAGGTGTAGGACGAACTCCAGCTGTGCGGCTTCAGCCGGTAGAAGGAGGATACGCTCGACGCCGTCATGGCGGTGATGCCAGGCAGATGGCGCAGCACGCCGGCGCAGAAGGCGCCGGCTTTGGCGGAAAGGCCGCCGGGTTGCGCCGGATCGTAAGTCACCGGCTTGCCGGCCTCGTCGACGAAGCTGAAATGGATGTGGACGCCGTTGCCGACGGCATTCGGCGCTGTCTTGGGCGCGAAGCTCGCACGCCAGCCGGCATTGCGCGCCAATTCGCGCGTGATTTCGCGGATGGCGACGGCGCGGTCGGCTGCAGTCAGCGCGTCCGCCGGCTCATGCGTCACCTCGAACTGCTCGTCGCCGAATTCGGCGATGACCACTTCGGGCGCGACACCTGCCTCCTCCAGCGCCGCCATCAGGTTGGGCGCAAACGGGTCGGCGCGGCGCAGTGCGGCGAAAGACATCGAATGCGCCGGTGCGAAGCCGCCGTCGGCGACATGGAATTCATGCTCGAAGGCGGCGATGACCGACAGGCCGGTTGCGGCTTTCAGCTCGGCCAGCGCGTTTTTCAGCATCGTGCGGGTGCAGCCGAGCCACGGGCTGCCATCGAGTTCGACGATGTCGCCGGCAACCATGTCGAACGGCGTCGCCGATCCGGTGCGTGTCGTGCGAAAGCGCGCCTTGAGATCGGGGATCAGCCGCAGGTCGCCCGACGAGCCCCAGGGGTTGGGATCGACGATCGAGTTGAACGGCGTCAGCGACAGATTGGCCTGCAGCCAGCCGACGCCGGTCGTGGTGGTCTTTTGCAATTTGCTTTCGGCAACGAAGCGACCCCGCGTAACGGCGGAGAGATCCGTGGTGACGACGGCAACCAGAGGCTCGACGGTCGATGTCATGCCGTTTTTTCCAAAGCGTTGAAGCGGGCGACGACCGTGTCGGTGTCGGTGACCCAGCAGTAGCCGCCAAAGGCCTTGAGCGCGATGTCGTGGCGTTCCTGCGTGATGGTGGCGCAGGCGTCCGATACACAGGTGACGAGGTAGCCGCGGTCGGCGCCGTCGCGCACCGTCATGTCGACGCATTGATCGGTCAGCACGCCGACCACGACGAGATAGCGAATGCCGAGGTTCTTCAGGAGGTAGTCGACATTGGTCGAGTTGAAGATGCCCGACGACGTCTTCGGCAGCATGATCTCGTCGCCGACCGGCGCCAGCGACGCCACCGGCAGGCCCTCGGGGAGGCTGGGCGCAACATGGATCGGTGTCAGCTTGTGGTCGAGCGAGCGGTCGCGGCCGTCTTCGGTCAGGCTCTGGATGATGGTGTGCAGCACCTCGACGCCGTTGGCCCGCGCGGCGGCCAGCAGGCGCTCTTGGTTAGGGATCGTCTGCGACGATGTCTGCCGGTAGAAATAGTGATCCGGCCCACGCTCCGGATGCGACGGATCGGCGCCCGGCTCCAGCCAGATGCGCTGCATATCGACGAGCAACAACGCCGTTTCGCCGGCACGGAAGGCTTCGTTTCGCTTGGGTAGAGCTTGGGTCATGCTATGTCGTCCTGCTTTGCTGATTTAGGGCCGGGTATCTTTCGTGGTCCAAGCGTCTGGCGTGCGCCGTTCTCTTGTGGGTCGCTGTCGAGCGTCACCGCATTGGCATGCCGCACCTTTTCGAGCCGCTCGATGCGGGCGCGCGCGTCGTCGCCCAGCGTCGAAACGATATGGGCGACGAGGGCTTCCATCTGGGCGATCGCCGGCGCCAGCGTGTCGTAGGGCGAGGCGACTTCGAGCGGGCTGACGATGGTGACTTCGGCGAGATCGGCGATCGGCGACAGCCATTGGTCGGTGAACAGGACGATGCGCACATCGAGCGTCGCCGCTTGGCTCGCATAGGCCATCACATCGAGCTGGTAGCGGCGGTAGTCGAACACGACGAGCACGTCGCGGCGGTCGAGGTCGGCGAGCGTGTCGAAGATCTGCGGCGAGAGCACACCGAGATCGCGAACCTTGGGGCGAAACTGCACGAGATAGCCGGCAAGCATGCCGGCGATGTGGCGGCTGAACCGGCCGCCAACCAGCACGACCTCGCCCTTGGCCTCCATCAGCAGACGGGCCGCCCGCTCGTATGTCTGGACGGGTGTCGCGGCGGTGGCTTTCTGCAAGGCCGTGGTGACGCTGTCGAGATAGGCCAGCACGGCGCTGTCGTTGGAGCCGCTCTGTCGCTTGGCCTCCATCATCAGCAATGGCGAATGCAGCCTTGCTTCGACTTCGGCCAGGAGCTTGGCCTGGAAATCCGGAAACCCTTCATAGCCGAGCTTCATCACCAGCCGCACCACGGTTGGATCGCTGACGCCGGCGCGCCGCGCCAGCGACGAAGCGGTGCCGAGGCCGGAGGTCGGATAGTCCGTCAACAGCAGCCGGACGATCTTCTCCTCCGACGGCGTCAGCGTGAGATCCCCGCGCATCAGAACATCGCGTATCGCCATGGGCCTCCCCGAAATCCGTGTTCTCTTGTTTTGTCGAGTTTATTACAGAGATTTAAATCTCGGTCAACAATGAAGAGATGTTGACATTGCGTGATCGCTGGCCCTACCTTGTCGGAAAGCAGCCAAGAGACTGTGGGGAACAGCCATGCGAAACGGAAGCGACGTCATCGTCGTCGGTGCGGGTATTGTCGGATCGAGCACCGCCTATCATCTGGCCAAGGCCGGTGTGAAGGTCACGCTGGTCGAGCAGACCCATCCCGCGGGCGGCCCGTCGGGCAAATCGTCGGCGCTGCTGCATGCCTTCTACCTGATGCCGGAACTGTCGCAGCTTTCCATCCGTGGCCGTGAGATATTGGTGTCCTTGCCGGAGATCGCAGGCGAAGGTTCTTTCGTCACCGAGGTCGGCATGATGTGGGTCTGCGGCAACGACAACAAGGCGAGCTGGGCGTCGGCGGCCGAACGCATCCGCGGCGAGGGCGCGCGCATCGAGACATTGTCGCCGCAGGCTTTCGCCGACGCGGCACCCGGCTTTGCCCTGGACAATGTCGCGCTGGCGCTGTGGGAGCCGGAATATGGCTATGCCGACGCCTTCGGCGCCACCAACGCCATCGCCCGTGCCGCCCGCGCCAACGGTGCGAAGATCATGCAGAACACGCTTGTCGAAAGCCTTCAGCGGCAGGGCGACCGCATCACCGGCGTCACCTTGACCGATGGAACGGTGTTGGGGGCCGATACGGTCGTCCTGGCCGCCGGGCCATGGACGCGCCGCCTGCTGGCGACGGTGGGCTTGGACCTGCCATTGCATGTCGAGCGCCATCCTATGGCCGTGCTCGACGCTGCCGGCAAGGCAAGGCAAGTCATGCCATTCGCCTGGTGCGACGACATTTCCTGCAACTATGCGCGGCCCGACAATGACGGCGTCATCCTGGCCGGCACCTGGGCCGGCGGCGGCACCGGCCTGCGTCATGAACATGCGGGCCGCCCGCGCTTTGTCGAAAATCCCGACACCTACATGGAGGGTGTCGAGGAATCGGAATCGGTCGAAATCCTGGAGACCTTCGCCACCCGCGTGCCGGCCATGGCCGAGCTTGGCATCCGGCCGGGTTATGCCGGGCTCTACGACATGAGCCCCGACGACCTGCCGGTCATCGGCGCCATGCCTGGCGTCGAAGGGCTGGTCGTTTCGGCGGGATCCTCCGGCCACGGCTTCAAGACTGGTCCGGCCGTCGGCGAGGCGGTGGCCAGGCTGGTCACCGAGGGCGCCCAGCCGATCCTGGCGCCGTTTTCGCCCAGCCGCTTCAAGGCCGCGTGATGGCGTCGGTGACGATGAGCGAGAGCAAGCCCAGTGGCTTCATGCCGGCCGCGTTTCGCAACGCCACCGCCGACGCCCTGTGCATGGTCACGGTGCTGCTGCTGGTGGCGCTTGCCGCCTTCATTTTTGGCGGCGCCGCCATGCAACGTGTCGTCACCTATGCCGCGATCATGCTGACGGCGGTGCTTGGCCTGCAGATATTCTCCGGCAACAGCGGCATCGTCTCGTTCGGCCAGGCGGCCTTTGTCGGCCTCGGCGCCTACGCCACCGGCATTCTCACCATGCCGACGGCACTGCAGCGAACGGCACTGCGCGACCTGCCGCAGTTCCTCGCCGGCCACCAACTCTCTTTCTTCGCGGCGCTGGCCGTGGTCCTGATCCTGGCTGTCATCATCGGCCTGTTGACCGGCACGCCGCTGCTCAGGCTTTCCGGGTCGAGCGCCTCGATCGCCACGCTGGCCATGCTGATCATCGTCTACACGCTGCTGGTCGCCGGACGCGAGATCACCCGCGGCAGCCAGCCCTTCTACGGCGTGCCGCGCGAGGTCGGGCTGTGGACCGCCGCAACGGTGGCTTCGGTGGCGTTGGTGGCGGCGAGGCTGTTTCGTGAAACCTCCTTCGGTCTTGCCACCCGCGCCGCCGCCAACGACGAGCGCGGTGCGGCCGCCGTCGGCGTCGACCAGCGCACGGCGCGTCTGGCCGCCTGGGTGGCGGGCGTGGTCGCCGCCATGGCCGCCGGCGCCATGATGGCGCAGTTTCTGGGTGCGTTCTCGCCGCGCGATTTCTATTTCGACCTCGGCTTCACCATGCTCGCCATGCTGATCGTCGGCGGCATGACCTCGTCGCTCGGCGCTTTCGCCGGCGTCATCGTCACCATCGTCTTGGTCGAAGTGGTGCGTCGCTTCGAAGGCGGCGGCGAAGTGCTCGGCCTGCATCTGCCTGTCCTGTTCGGCTTGACCCAGGGCGTGCTGGCCATCGCCATGATCCTGGTCATCTGGCGGCGCCCGACCGGTCTGTTCGGCGAACGCGAACTCAACCTTTTGCGCCGGCCGGGACGCCAGGCCGTGACGGCTTCGGCGGCACCTCCGCAGCATGTCGAGAGTGACCGGCTCACCGCCGACCATCTGTCGCGCCGCTATGCCGGCGTCGTCGCCGTCGACGACGTCAGCCTGAATTTCCAGACCGACAGCATCACCGGCATCATCGGCCCCAACGGCGCCGGCAAGACGACGCTGCTCAACATGCTGGCCGGCGATGTCCAGCCTAGTGCCGGTACCGTTTCGGTTGGCGGCGCGGTGCGGCAGGCTTCGGCCTTCCGCTTTGCCCGCTCCGGCGTTGCCCGCACCTTCCAGAACATCCGCGTTTTCCCGCACATGACGGTGCTGGAAAATGTCGTCGTCGCCGCACGCCAGGTGGAACCCGATCTTGGCCATGCCGAGGCGGCGGCGATGGGCGAGCTTGCGCGCATGGGGTTGGAGAAATTTGCCGACCAGCCGGCCGCCAGGCTCGCCTACGGCCAGCGCCGCCGGCTGGAAGTGGCACGCGCGCTGGCGTTGAAGCCGCGCTTCCTGCTTCTCGACGAGCCAGCCGCCGGCATGAACGCCGTCGAGACCGCCGAACTGGTCTCCATCCTGTCGACGGTTCGGGCCGAGCGCCGCATCGGCGTCGTCCTGATCGAGCACGACATGCGGCTGGTGATGAACCTGTGCGAGCGCATCGTCGTCATCGATCATGGCCGCGTCATCGCCGACGGCACACCCGGCGATGTCCAGAAGAACCCTGCGGTGATCGCCGCCTATCTCGGCAGCCGCACGGCGCGCGCCAAGACCGCAACAGCTGAAAACCAGACCGCATGACCCGCAACGACAGCCAACCATAAGAAATCCAGAAGGAGAACCGACATGCCAAACCTCTATCGACTCCATCGCGCCGCCCTGTGCGCTGCCGTGTTCGGCATCGCCGCCATTTCGACGGCCAGCGCCGAGGAGATCATCATCGGTGCCGCGACCGCGCAGACCGGCGGCCTCGCTCCTTACGACCAGCCGGCACTTGCCGGCCTGCGCATGTCGCTCGACGAGCTCAACGCCAAGGGCGGGCTCGGCAGTAAATACACCGTCAAGCTGCTGATCAAGGACACCCGCTCCGACACCGCGCAAACAGCTACTGTCGCCCAGGAGTTGATCGATGCCGGCGCCAAGATCATGATCACGCCCTGCGATGCCGATCCCTCGATTTCCGCCGGCCAGCTCACCCAGCCGCTGGGTATTCCGACCTTGACGCTGTGCGGCTCTGCCCCGGTGCTCACCGGCGCGGTCGGCGACGTCATGTTCGGCACCTATCCGGCCGACAATGTGCAGGCGACGGCGGTCGCCGACTTCGCCGTCTCCGAAGGCAAGAAGAAGGTGTTCCTGCTGACCTCGCCGGATTCCACCTACACCGCCAATCTGCCGGAATATTTCGGCGAGGTGTTCGAGAAGAAGGGCGGCGCCATTGTCGGTCGCGGCACCTTCAGCATGGGTCAGCCCGATTTTTCCGCCGAGATCACCAACATCAAGGGCCTGGCCGACAAGCCGGACCTGATCATGACGGCCGCCTACGAGCCGGATTTCCCGGCCTTCATCCAGCAATTGCGCGGCGCCGGCGTCACCATCCCGGTCTATGGCGCCGATGCCATCGGCACGCCGACCATCAAGGCGCTCGGCAAGCTGGTCGACGGCGTCGTCTATACGGCGGCCGGCTATGCCGAGCCGGGCAGCAAGCTGGAGGCCTTCAACGCCGCCTTCACCAAATATGCCGGCCACGCACCGGAATCGACCTATGAGGTCAATGGCTACGAGATCGGCCTGATCCTCGACCAGGCGGTCAAGACGGCTGGCTCCGACGACCCGAAGGCGATCCGCGACGCCATCGCCGGCCTCAAAGATTTCGAAGGCATCACCGGCAAGATCACCTATGCCGGGACCGATCGCATGCCGCTGCGGCCTGTGGCGCTGATGCGCTACGAGGGCGGCGAGGGCAAGCATGTCCAGACCCTGATCCCCGACGCCGCCGACGTTCCCGCGCCGTGATGTCATGCTGAGCGTCGAAGCCCTGAAGATTCGGTACGGTGAGGTCGAGGCGGTGCGCCGCGTCGACCTCACCGTCGACAACGGCGAGATCATCGCGCTGGTCGGCGCCAATGGCGCCGGCAAGAGCTCGACGCTCGGCGCCGTCGCCGGGCTGGTGCCGGCTGCATCCGGCAAGGTGATCTTCGACGGTGTCGACATCACCGGTCTGGCGCCGGAGGCGATCGCCCGCAAGGGCGTCGCGCTGGTTCCCGAAGGCCGCCGCATCTTCGCCAGCCTGACGGTGGCCGACAATCTGCGGCTCGGCGGCGCGGTGCACCAGCCGGCGGCCGAGGCGCGGCTGCGCGAGGAGGAGATGCTGGAGCTGTTCCCGATCCTGCGCCGTTACCATCGCGTCAAGGGCGGCAATCTGTCGGGCGGCGAACAGCAGATGCTGGCCATCGCCCGCGCGCTGATGGGCAAGCCGCGCATGATCCTGCTCGACGAGCCCTCGCTCGGCCTTGCTCCGCAACTGATCGACACCGTCTTCGACCTGATCGCCGAACTGCGCCGCAAGGGCCTGACCATCCTATTGGTCGAACAGAATGTGGCCCTGGCGCTCGAAATCGCCGACCGTGCCGTCGTGCTCGCCAATGGCGAGGTGGTGCTGTCGGGCACGGCAAAAGAACTCGCCTCCTCGGACCTCGTCCGCCAAGCCTATTTGGGAGCTTAAGAAGCATGATCGCGCAGCAGATCATCAATGCAGTGAGCCTCGGTGGCGTCTATGCGCTGCTGGCGCTCGGCCTGGCGATCGTCTTTTCCATCGTCGGCCTCATCAACTTCGCCCATGGCGAGCTAATGACGCTGTCGGGCTATGCGCTGCTGGCCTCGCTGGTGCTTGGCTTTCCCTTCCCGGTGGCGGTGCTTGTCGCCGTGTCCTGCGGCGCGCTTGCCGCTGTCGCTATGGAGCGCATCGCCTTTAGGCCGATGCGCGGCGCCAGCGTCACCAGTCTGTTGCTGACCAGCTTCGCCGTTTCCAGCCTGTTGAAAGTCGTCTTCCAGAACGGCATTTCGGCGCGGCCGCAGGCTGTCGCCATGCCCGGTTGGATGACCGGGGCCTTCTCCTTCGGCGATTTCACCATAGGCGTCGGGCCAAGCATCTCCATCGTCGTCTCGGCGCTGGCGCTGATTGCGCTCGAAATCTTCCTGCGCCGCTCGGTGACCGGAACGGCGATGCGCGCCGCGGCGGAAGATTTCGACGTCGTACGCCTGATGGGCATTCCGGCCAGCCGCATCATCGCCACCGCCTTCCTGCTCTCCGGCCTGCTGGCCGGGCTGGCGGCCATGCTGTGGGTGGCGCAGCGCGCCTCGGTCGATCCGCTGATGGGCTTCACGCCGGTGCTGAAGGCGTTCATCGCCGCCGTCGTCGGCGGGCTGGGCAGCCTGCCCGGTGCTGTCGCCGGCGGCTTCCTGCTCGGCATCATCGAGGTGCTGTTGCAAGCGACATTGCCGGGAGCGATCGCGCCCTATCGCGACGCCATCGTGCTGTCGGGTGTCATCGCCGTGCTGCTGGTTCGCCCGCAAGGCCTGATCCCGGCGGTTCGCGCCCAGCGAAGCTGACCTGATGTATACAAAGCCTGAATTTGCGCCGCTGTCGCGCGACGAAGTGTTCGGCCTGATCGAGGCCGCGGCCTTCGCCACGGTGGTGACGGCGGGACCGCAAGGGCTGGTCGTATCGCATCTGCCGTTCGTGCTCGATCGCGACCGTGGCCCGAACGGAACGTTGGTCTCGCATCTCGCCAGGGCCAATCCGCACAGCGCGCTGATTGCCGAGGGCAGGGAGACGGTCGCCATCTTCCACGGCCCGCATGGCTACATCTCGCCGTCCTGGTATCCGCGCAACCCGGTGCGCGACAGCGCGCCGACCTGGAATTTTGCCGTCGTGCATTGCCATGGCCTGCCGTTGCCGCTCGACGATCGCGCCACTGCCCGGCATCTCTTGCAGTTGGTCGACGTGCTGGAAAAAGATCGCGACGACCGCTGGCGCATGCGTGAGCTCGGCCCTGGCGGCATGGAGCGGCGCATACCGCACATCATTGGCTTCGACATGCCGATCGGCCAAATTCAAGATGGGGCAGGATGAGCGCCTCTACGACACAAGCGAAGCCATCAGGACGCTGGAGGAAAACGATCCGGCGCTGGCAACGATGATGAAGGCGCACAACGCGCATCGCCAGGACTGACCGCCTGCATGCGGCAAGGATAAGAAAAAAATGATTCCCAATCTCAACATCGTCCCCTTCGTCAGCGTTGACCATATGATGAAGCTGGTGCTGAAGATCGGCGTCGAGCGCTTCCTCGTCGAACTCGCCGGCTACATCGAGGACGATTTCCGCCGCTGGGAGCTGTTCGACAAGACGCCGCGCGTCGCCTCGCACAGCGCCGAGGGCGTCATCGAGCTGATGCCGACCAGCGACGGCGAGGTGTACGGCTTCAAATATGTCAACGGCCATCCCAAGAACATGCGCGAGGGCCGCCAGACGGTGACTGCCTTCGGCATGCTCGCCGATGTCCACAATGGCTATCCTGTGCTGCTATCCGAAATGACCATACTGACCGCGCTGCGCACGGCGGCGATGTCGGCTCTGGCCGCCAAGTACCTGGCGCCGGCCGGCTCGAACTGCATGGCGCTGATCGGCAATGGCGCCCAGGCCGAATTCCAGGCGGTGGCCTTCAAGGCGCTGCTCGGCGTCGACAGATTGCGCTTCTACGACATCGACCGCACGGCCACCGAAAAATGCATCCGCAATCTCGCCGGCCTCGGCTTCGACATGGTCGCCTGCGGCACCGCGCAAGAGGCGGTCGAGGGAGCCGACATCATCACCACCGTCACCGCCGACAAGCAGTATGCCACCATCCTCACCGACAACATGGTCGGCTCCGGCGTGCACATCAACGCGGTCGGTGGCGACTGCCCCGGCAAGACCGAACTGCACCGAGATATCCTGCTGCGCTCCGACATCTTCGTCGAATATCCGCCGCAGACCCGCATCGAGGGCGAAATCCAGCAGCTTCCGGCCGGCCATCCCGTGACTGAGCTATGGCAGGTGATGTCAGGCGCCGCGCAGGGCCGGCGCGATCCCGGTCAGATCACGCTGTTTGATTCGGTCGGTTTCGCCATCGAGGATTTCTCGGCGCTGCGCTATGTCAGGGACCAGCTACGCTTGACCGGCCTCTACCAGGAACTCGACATGCTGGCCGACCCCGACGAGCCGCGCGACCTGTTCGGCATGTTGCTGAGAGCGGCCCAGCACGGTTGAGACGAGCGTTGTTCAGCCAGCCGAGCCCCACATGGCATCCGGCACCACCACCAGCTTGCCGACGAAATCCTTGGCGATGAAGTCCGCCTGCGCGTGGTGGAAATCGGAGAGCTTGTAGACACCGCCGACCAGCGGCCGGATTTTTTTCGCCTCGATGTATCCAACGATGCGGCGGAAATCGGCGCGCGTGCCCTGGCTCGAACCATGCAGTTGCAACTGCTTCAGATACATGGTCCTGAGATCAAGCTGCACGACCGGACCGGCAATCGCGCCGGCAGTTGTGTAGCGGCCCTCGGGCCTCAGAATACGCAAGAGGTCGTTGAAGATGGCGCCGCCGACGAGGTCGGCCACCACGTCGATCGGCTGGCCGCCGGTCGCCTCGTTCACGGCTTGCGGCAGGTCGGCGACACCACGGGTGATGACAGCCTCGGCGCCGATGTCGAGCACCGCCTGTTCCTTGCCCTTGCCGACGACGGCATAGGGAATGGCACCGCGCGCCCGTGCCAACTGCACGATGCCCGAACCGACACCGCCCGAGGCGCCGGTGACCAGCACGCGTTCACCGGCCTTGAGCGCGGCGCGCTCCAGCATCTGCTCGCCGGTGAGATAGGCGCAGCAGAAAGTGGCGAGCTCGACGTCGCTCAGGTCGGTATTGACGACATGGGCATTGTCGGCCGGCACGGCCTGGTATTCGGCGTAGCCGCCGTCACGGCCGTGGCCCATATAGTCGATATCGGCGAGCGAATCGTCGTCGCGGTTGTAGATCGAGAAATCGACCATCACCCGTTCGCCGATACGGTCAGGCGAAACGCCTTCGCCGACGGCAGCGACGGTACCGACCGTGTCGGTGCCCTGGATGCGCGGGAAGCTCAGCGTGTTGCCCTGGCGGCGCCATGTCGACACGGCGGAAGCGTCCTCCTCCGTGCCATAAGCGCCCTGGCGCACCCAGACATCGGTGTTGTTCATGCCGCAAGCGCTGACCTTGACCAGCACTTCACCAGGGGCAGCAAAAGGCACTTTCACATCGCTGCGGTAGACGAGTTTTTCCGGTCCGCCGTGCCCGGTGAGCAGCACGGCGGCCATGGTGGCGGGGAGGGTTTTGGTCATGGCATTCATGGTTCGATTTCAGAGATTGGCAAACACGTTTTTCACCGCATCCGCCGCCTTTGAAACGACGATGTCGGCTTCTTCGCGGGTCAGGCAGAGCGGCGGGGCGAAGCCCAGAATGTCGCCCTGCGGCATGGCGCGGCCGATGACCCCGCTCGCCGCAAGTGCTGTCGCCACCTGCGGTCCGATCTTGAGCGAAGCGTCGAAGAACACCCGGTCGTCCTTGTCGGCGACAAACTCGACCGCCGCCAGCATGCCGTCGCCACGCACGTCGCCGACATGTTTGTGGCCGCCGACAGCCTTGGCCAGCTCGGCGCGGAAATAGGCGCCGGTATCGCGGGCATTTGTCACCAAATCCATCTCGTCGATCAATTCGAGATTGGCCACACCGGCGGCAACGCAGATCGGATGCGCCGAATAGGTCCAGCCATGGCCGAGCGAGCCGAGCTTGTCGGAGCCCTCAACCAGCACCTGCCACATCTTGTCGGCGACGATGACGCCCGACAGCGGCGCGTAGGCCGAGGTCAGGCCCTTGGCGATGGTGATCAGGTCCGGCTTGATACCATAGTGGTCGGAGCCGAACATGGTGCCCAGCCGGCCGAAGCCCGTCACCACCTCGTCGGCGACCAGCAGCACGTCGTACTTCTTCAGCACCGCCTGGATCTTTTCCCAGTAGAAGGCAGGCGGGGGTACGATGCCGCCGGTGCCGAGAATCGGCTCGCCGATGAAGGCAGCGACCGTTTCCGGGCCCTCGGCCAGGATCATCTCCTCGAGCTTGTCGGCGCAATGCTGCGAGAACTGCTCTTCGCTCATCGAGCGGTCGGCGCGGCGGAAATAGTATGGCGCCTCGGTGTGCAGGATCGGCGCGCGCGGCAGGTCGAAGGCGTTGTGGAACAGGTCGAGCCCGGTCAGCGATCCGGTCATCACGCCCGAGCCGTGATAGCCGCGCCAGCGCGAGATGATCTTCTTCTTCTCCGGCCGGCCGAGCACATTGTTGTAGTACCAGATCAGCTTGATGTTGGTTTCGTTGGCATCCGAACCCGACAGGCCGAAATAGACCCGTGACATGCCTTGCGGCGCGCGGTCGATGATCATCTTGGCCAGCGTGATCGAAGCCTCGGTGCCGTGGCCGACATAGGCGTGGTAGTAAGCGAGGTTCTTCGCCTGGGCGGCGATGGCATCGGCGATCTTCTGCCGGCCATAACCGACATTGACGCAATAGAGGCCGGCAAAGGCATCGAGGCTCTTCCGGCCGTTGTTGTCCCACACGGTGACGCCTTCACCGCCGGCCATGATGCGCGTCGGGCTCTCACCCCGCGCATGCGTTCCCATATGGGTCGAGGGGTGGAAGAAGTGGTCGCGATCCCAGGCGGCGAGTTCGTTGGACTGGTCGAGCATTTTTTGACTCCTTGAAAGTTCCGGGTGGGTCTAGGCCACGTCCAGACAGAGATACTTCAGATCGGTGAAGGCTTCGAGCCCGTGACGCGAGCCTTCGCGGCCGATGCCGGATTGCTTGACGCCGCCGAAGGGTATCGGCGCGCCGGTGATCTTGACGCGGTTGATGGCGACCATGCCGTAGTCGAGCGCGCGGCCCATGCGCAACTGGCGGGCGCCGTTCTCGGTCACGACATAGGCGACGAGGCCATATTCGGTGGCGTTGGCGCGGGCGATCACCTCGTCCTCGCTGTCGAAAGCCGTCACGGCGGCGACCGGACCGAAAGTCTCCTCGCGCATGATCAGCGCTTCATCGGTGACATCGGCCAGCAGCGTCGGCTGATAGAACAGGGGGCCAGCCTGGTGCCGCTTGCCGCCGGTGAGGCAGCGCGCGCCATGGGTCAGCGCATCGGTGACCTGCTCTTCGACCTTCTTGATCGCGCGCTCATGCATCAGCGGGCCGATGTCGGTGTCATCTGCAAGGCCATTGCCGGTTCGCAGCGCCTCGATGCGCGCGGTGAAAGCTGCGCAGAAGCGATCGTAGATCGGACGCTGAACATAGATGCGGTTGGCGGCGAGGCAGTCCTGGCCCGACGTGGCGAATTTGGCGTCGATGGCGATATCAACCGCTTTGTCCAGATCGGCATCGGCAAAGACCATCAGCGGCGCGTGGCCGCCAAGCTCCATTACCAGCCGCTTCATCGTAGCAGCACTTTGCGCGGCGATCAGCCTGCCGATCTCGGTCGAGCCGGTAAAACTCATGGCGCGAACGCGCGGATCTTCGCACATCCGGCCGACGATGGTCGAAGCCTTGCCGGTGATGATGTTGAAGACGCCGGCGGGCAGGCCAGCGCGTTCGCCGAGTTCGGCCAGCGCCAGCGCCGACAGCGGCGTTTCCGAGGACGGATGCGCCACGATGGTGCATCCGGCCGCGAGTGCTGCCGCGGCCTTGCGGGTCAGCATCGCCGACGGAAAATTCCACGGCGTGACGACACCAACGACACCGAGCGGCTCGCGCCGCACCATCATTTCGGCATTCGGCAGATGGCTGGTGACACTCTCGGCGTTCAGGCGTTTTGCTTCTTCCGCATACCATTCGATGAAGGAGGCGGCGTAGGCGATCTCGCCCAGCGATTCCTGCAGCGGCTTGCCCTGTTCCAGCGTCATCAGCAGAGCGAGGTCTTGCTTTGCAGCAATGATCAGCTCGAACCATTTTCGGAGGATTCTCGAGCGCTCCTGCGGTAACAGCGCTCGCCAGGCCGGAAAGGCGCGCGCGGCGGCATCGATCGCCTTTGTCGTCTGCCGGCCATCGAGCGCGGCGACGAAAGCAACAGTGGTGCCAGTGGCCGGATCGGTGACCTCGAAGCTCTCGGCGGCCTCGCTCGCCGTCCAATGGCCATCGACATAGGCGAGTTCGCGCAACAGCCGGCGGTCGGCGAGGCGGTCGAGCGCTTCATGGCGATGCGAGCGGGCGAAATGCGCGGACATGGTCGAGACCTCCCGGTTCGGACTGATGCGGGAAGACTATCCGTCCCGATGCAGACAGAGAGGCTGTTTGGATGCCTTGAAGTAGAGAGACTCTCTCTATTGCGTCGCCTCGGCAGACGATCTCTCCGGCCTTAAGCCGACGCCGGCAGCAGGTCGGCTATGGGCAGCGCGATCTCGTCCTTCACCGTCTTGATAACGATGTAGGTGAAGTAGCGATCGATGCCGATTTCGCGGTCGAGCAAGCCATCGACCAGCCGCTGATAGGCATCGATGTCGCGCGCCATCACCTTCAGCACATAGTCGACGCCGCCGCCCACCGACCAGCAGGCGACGATCTCTGGGATGTCGCGGATGACGCGCTCGAAGCGGTCGAAATCGGCCTGGCGGTGGTTGGCCAGCGTCACCTCCATCAGCACGGTGGCGACGGGTGCCACGACGCGCATGGCGATCCTGGCATGATAGCCCGAGACGATGCCGGCCTTTTCCAGCTTGCGCAGCCGCATCCAGCACGGCGTCGGCGACAGGCCGACCTGCTCGGCCAACGCCAGCTTGGTGATGCGTCCGTCGCGCTGGATGGCGTCGAGGATTTTCAGGTCGATCGGGTCGAGTTTCGCTGATGTCATCGGCGTCCACTTTTTCGTCCACCGCACCATGACGGCGCATTATTTCGATTGTCAATTGCACTGATTTCGATCTCTAATAAGTCATGACATTGTGGCAACCAGATCCCGCACTCATCCGGCGGCCGGCATATCAATCGCTGGCCGACCAGTTCGCGCGTGCCATCCATGACGGGCGCCTGGCCAATGGCGCGCGGCTGCCGACCCATCGGCGGCTGGCCGACGATCTGAAACTTTCGGTCCAGACGGTCAGTCGCGCCTATGAAGAGCTGATCCGCCGCGGCCTGATTTCGGGCGAGATCGGCCGCGGCAGTTTCGTCCAGACGCAGCGCCGCGAGCCGGAGCCGCCCTATTTGCCGGAGCGGCTCGGCGAAGTCATCGATCTGTCGATCCTGAAGCCGGTCTGCGAGCCGATGCATCTGGAGCGGCTGAAGCAGGCGCTGGGCTGGCTGGCGGAAAACCTGCCATCGAGTTCAGCGCTGTCGTTCCGCCCCAACATGGTGTTTCCGCGCCACCGCGCCGTCGCCGTCGAATGGCTGAAACTGTGCGGTCTCGACACCTCCGCGCAGAACATCAGCCTGACCAACGGCGCCACCGCCGGCATGACGGTGGCGCTGATGAGCGTGGCGCCGCCCGGCTCGACCGTTGCCACCGAGGCGATCGGCCATCACACGTTGGTGCCGCTTGCCCGCTATCTCGGCTTCAACCTCCAGGGCCTGCCGATCGACGGCAACGGCCTGATCCCGGAAGCGCTGGACGAGGCCTGCCGGCTTTCCGACATCCGCGCCGTGTTCGTACAGCCCTCGGTGATCAACCCGACGGCGACCCTGATGGATGCGGCGCGGCGCGAGCAGATCGCGGCGGTTGCGCGCAAGCACGACATCGCCATCATCGAGAACGATGTGCTGGGTCCTCTGGTCGAAGACCGGCCGCCGCCGGTTGCCGCGTTTGCGCCGGAGCGCACGCTCTACGTCACCTCCTTCACCAAGATCACCGTGCCCGGCCTGCGCATCGGCTATCTAGCGGCGCCCGACCGCTATGTCGCCGCCGTTGCCAACCGGCATCTGGTCTCGAACTGGATGGCGACGCCGCTGGTGGCGGAGATTGCCACCAAATGGGTGACCGATGGCACGGCGATGGAGCTTGTCCACTGGCAACGCGCGGCCTTGCGGCGGCGGCAGGATATCGCGGCGCAAGTGCTGGCGGGTGTGGACTATCGCGCCCGGCGCGACGGGCTGCATGTCTGGCTGCAACTGCCGGCCGACCGCGCCGAGGAGAGCTTTGTCGCCCAGGCTCGGCTGCAAGGCGTGGCGATTGCACCTGGTACCTCCTTCCGCATCTCGGACGCTCCATGGCATCCGGCGGTGCGCATCTCGCTGGGTTCGACCACCGAAGGGGAACTGCGCGCCGGCCTCGGCGTTGTCACCAAGCTGCTGCTTGGCGATCCGGAACACCTGCTGCTCGCTATCTAGGCTGGGGTGCTCGGAAATTGTGCGGAATCAGAATAATTGTCATGATATTATTTTCTCAATTGACATGATTTGGCGCGTTCCGCATCGTTAAGAGCATAGACCTCTCCAGGACGGGGAACTGCAGTGCCCACGCCCATCATCAAGATCGACGCCATTTCAAAAAGCTTCGGCACTTTCAAAGTGCTGGATGGCCTGTCGATGCAGGTCATGCCTGGCGAAAAGCTGGCACTGATCGGCCCGTCGGGCTCGGGCAAGACAACGATTCTGCGCATCTTGATGACGCTGGAGCGTATCGATGGCGGTCATATCCAGATCGATGGCGAGCAGCTCTACCACATGGAGCGCAACGGCCAGTTGCTGCCCGCTGATGAACGGCATCTCACCAGGATGCGCCAGAAAATCGGCATGGTCTTCCAACTGTTCAACCTGTTTCCCCACAAATGCGTCATGGACAATGTCACTTTGGCGCCGATGCTGACCAAGGGCACGCCGCGTGCGGCTGCCGAAAAGCGGGCGATGGAATTGCTCGAAATGGTCGGCATGGCCGACAAGGCCAAGTCCATGCCGGCGCAGTTGTCCGGTGGCCAGAAGCAGCGTGTGGCGATCGCCCGGGCGCTGGCGCTGTCGCCGAAGATCATGCTGTTCGACGAGGTAACGTCGGCGCTCGATCCGGAGCTGGTCGAGGAGGTGATGAACGTCATGCGCAAGCTCGCCGCCGAGACCGACATGACCATGCTGCTGGTCACCCACGAGATGGGTTTCGCCCATGATTTCGCCGACCGGGTGCTGTTCTTCGATCGTGGCAAGATCGTCGAGGAAGGCAAACCCGACGAGATTTTCCGTCATCCCAAGCAGGAGCGCACGCAAGGCTTCCTGAAGAAGATCATCGCGGCCGGACATCGCGTCTGACCGCCATGCCCCAGGGCGGCGAGGCCGCCCCGTAACAAAAGCAAGACAAGAAACAAGGAGTTGGGAACAATGAAGAAACTTGGCATTCTGGCCGGCGTTGCCGGTCTTGCACTGACGGCGGTGCTCGCCGCCTCGACCGCCGGTTCGGCCGACGACAGCAAGCTCGAGCAACTCAAGGCACAAGGCTTTGCCCGCGTCGCCATCGCCAACGAGCCGCCCTATACGGCGGTCGCCGCCGACGGCAAGGTCTCCGGCGCGGCGCCCGATGTGGCGCGCGAGATCTTCAAGCGCCTGGGCGTCGCTGACATCGTCGCTTCGATCTCCGAATATGGCGCCATGATCCCCGGCTTGCAGGCCGGTCGCTTCGATGTCGTCACCGCCGGCCTGTTCATGAAACCGGAACGCTGCGCCGCCGTGGTCTATTCGGAGCCGGTGCTGTGCGACGCCGAGGCGATGCTGGTGAAGAAGGGCAACCCGAAAGGCTTCAAGAGCTATGAGGATGTCGCCAAGGACACCACCGCGACCATCGGCGCGCCCGGCGGCGGCACCGAAGAGAAGCTGGCGCTCAACGCCGGTGTGCCGCGCGAGCGTGTCATCGTCGTGCCGGACGGCCAGAGCGGCGTGAAGATGCTGCAGGACGGCCGCATCGATGCCTATTCGCTGCCCGTTCTGTCGATCAATGATCTGGTCAAGAAGGCCGCCGATCCGAACCTCGAAGTCATCGCGCCGGTGCAGGGCGCGCCGGTCTATTGCGACGGCGCCGCCTTCAAGAAGGGCGACGAGGCGTTGCGTGATGCCTTCGACGTCGAACTGGCCAAGCTGAAGACATCGGGCGAGTTCGCCAAGATCATCGAGCCCTACGGTTTCTCGGCGGCAGCGGCGATGTCGACGACGCGCGACAAGCTCTGCGCGGCGAAGTGATTTTTCCTTCTCCCCGTTCAACGGGGAGAAGGTGTCACGAAGTGACGGATGAGGTGCGGCGCCATACCTTCGCAAGTTCGCGCTGCCCCTCATCTGCCTGCCGGCATCTTCTCCCCGTGAACGGGGAGAAGGGTCCTAAAACCAAACGTTGGAACCTCTAATCGAATGACCCAGTGGTCCGGCTATTTCGGCCTGATATTGCAGGGAGCGCTTGTCACCATCGAGCTGACGCTGATGGGATCGGTGCTTGCCCTGTTCATGGCCTTTCTCGCCGGAATGGGGCGGCTGTCCCGTTTCTTCGTGCTGCGCGCGCTGGCCACCGCCTACATCGAATTCTTCCGCGGCACCTCGATCTTCGTGCAGTTGTTCTGGGCGTATTTCGTGCTGCCCTTCATCGGTATTTCGCTGACGCCGCTGCAGGCCGGCGTGCTGGCACTCGGCCTCAATGTCGGCGCCTATGCCGCCGAAGTGGTGCGCGGCGCCATCCAGTCGATCGGCCGCGAACAGTACGAAGCCTGCACCGCGCTCAATCTCGGCCGCTGGCAAGGCATGCGCCACATCATCCTGCCGCAGGCGCTGCTGGTGATGTTGCCGACCTTCGGCAACAACGCCATCGAACTGCTTAAGGCGACCGCCGTGGTGTCGCTGATCTCGCTCACCGACCTGACCTTCCAGGCGCAGGTGGTGCGTGCCCAGACCGGCAACACCATGGTGCCGTTCGCCACCATCCTGTTCATCTATTTCATCCTCGCCCTGCTCATCTCATGGGGCATGCGTTCGCTGGAACGCCGCATGGCACGCGGCCTCGATGGGGTGCGTGTCTGATGGCCAATGCCCTTCTGATAAATTGGGCCTGCTGATGGAATGGGATTGGAATTTCGTCTGGGAAATCATGCCGACGCTGATCCAGGGGGTGAAGATCACCATCCTGGCGACGCTGCTCGGCTCGGTGTTGGCGGCGGTCGTCGGGTTGGGCATCGCGCTGGCGCGCCGCTCGTCCAACAAGGCGTTGTCGCGCACGGTCGGCTTCCTGGCCGAGTTTATTCGCGGCACGCCGTTGCTGGTGCAGCTCTATTTCATCTTCTACGTGCTTCCCGACATCGGCATCCTGCTGCCGCCGCTGGTCGCCGGTGTCATCGGGCTCGGGCTGCACTACGGCACCTACACGGCGGAAGTCTACCGCGCCGGCATCGACAATGTGCCGCGCGGCCAGTGGGAGGCGGCCAAGGCGTGCAATCTCAGCGCCAGGCAGACCTGGACCCACATCATCATTCCGCAGGCCATTCCGCCGATGATCCCGGCACTGGCCAATTATTTCATCGCCATGTTCAAGGAAACGCCGCTGCTGTCGGCAATCACCGTGCTGGAACTGATGAACCAGGCGAAAAGCGTCGCCAACACCTATTATCGCTATATCGAGCCGATCACGCTGGTTGGTGCTTTCTTCCTCGTCATCAGTCTATTTTCGGTCGTGCTGCTGCGCTGGCTGGAACGCCGCTACGGCAAGATCGAGAGGTAGCCGATGAAACCCTTGCCCGAGATCAAGGTCTATCCGAAACGGCCGGCACTGGATGCGCGCCCTCTGGAGCGGCGCGTCGGCCTGATCGTTCTTGCCACCGATCACACCAGCGAACCGGATTTCCGCCGCATGGTGGCGAGCGAGCGGATCGGCGTCTATGTCGCCCGCATTCCCTACGCCAACCCGACGACACCGGAGAATCTGCGTAAGATGCAGCCGGCACTGACGGCAGGCGCGGCTTTGATCCTGCCGGATGAGCCGCTCGATGCCATCTGCTATTCCTGCACTTCGGCGTCGGTGGTGATCGGCGATGCCGAGATCGAGGCCGCGATCCAGGTCGCCAAGCCCGGCGTTTCAGTTGTCACCCCGCCGATGGCTGGCGTGCGCGGATTGCGTGCGCTGGGCGCAAGCAAGATCAGCATCCTCACCCCCTACACCGTCGAGACATCTAGGCCGATGGCCGCCTATTTCGCCGCGCAAGGGTTCGACATCGCCAGCTTCACCTGTCTTGGTTTCGAGGACGACCGCGAAATGGCGCGCATCGCGCCGGTGGCGCTTGTCGACCTGGCGCGCGAGGCGACCGACGCGAACGCCGATGCGCTGTTCGTCTCTTGCACGGCGCTGCGCGGTGCCCTTGCGGTCACCGGCATGGAAAAGGCGATCGGCCGCCCCGTGGTGACCAGCAACCAGGCGACCGCCTGGAATTGTTTGCGGCTTTGCGGCGACGAGACAGCCCATCCCGAATTCGGCCGTCTGATGACGCTGCCATTGCCGCGTGATTGATGATCATGACACAGGTCACCCTTGAGCACATTCGCGCCGCGCGTGAGCGTATTGCCGGCAAGGTCGAGCGCACGCCGACCGTGATGTCTCCGAGTCTTTCGGAGTTTCTGGGCGCGCAGGTTCACCTCAAGCTCGAACATCGCCAGACCACCGGCAGCTTCAAACTGCGCGGCGCCTCGAATGCCATCGCTTCGCTGATCACTGCGGAGAAGGCACGCGGCGTGGTCGCGGCCTCTACTGGCAATCACGGCCGGGCGCTTGCCCATGCGGCGAAGCTTGAAGGCATGCGCGCGGTGATCTGCATGTCGCGGCTGGTGCCGGGGAACAAGCTCGACGAGATCCGCCGGCTTGGCGCGGAGGTCCGCATCGTCGGCAACAGCCAGGACGATGCCCAGCAGGAAGTCGATCGGCTGGTGGCGCAAGAGGGGCTGGTGATGCTGCCGCCCTTCGACCATCCCGACATTATCGCCGGGCAAGGCACGCTCGGGCTGGAGATGATCGAACAGGTTCCAGACGCCGCGCTCGTGCTGGTGCAGCTGTCCGGCGGCGGACTGGCGGCGGGCATAGCCGCGGCCGTCAAGGGCGTCAGTCCGGGCACGAAAGTCATCGGCGTTTCGATGGCGCGCGGTGCGGCGATGAAGGCCAGCCTCGATGCCGGTCGCCCGGTGCTGGTGGAGGAATTGCCGACGCTGGCGGATTCGCTCGGTGGCGGCATCGGCCTCGACAACCGGCTGACCTTCGCCATGTGCCGCGACCTGCTCGACGATGTCATCTTGCTTGGCGAGGACGAGATCGCCGACGGCATCCGCCACGCCTATGCAAGGGAACGCGAGATCGTCGAGGGCGCCGGCGCGGTCGGCATCGCCGCGCTGCTCGCCGGCAGGGTCGGGGCGAACGGGCCGGTGGTTGTGCTTCTCTCCGGCCGCAACATCGATATGGACGCGCACCGCAAGATCGTCTGCGGCGAGGCGCCATCGCTTAAGGAGCGCGTCGCATGAGCCGGATGACAATCCTCACCGAGAAAGAATTGCGCAAGATCGTGACGCTCGATCTCGATGCCGTGGCCTGCGTCGAAAACGCCTTCCGCGCGCTCGCCACTCTGCCGGTGGCGATGCCGCCGATCCTGCGGCTCGACATTCCCGAGCATCGCGGCGAGGTCGACGTGAAGACCGCCTATGTGCCGGGCATTGACGGCTTCGCCATCAAGATCAGTCCAGGCTTCTTCGACAATCCGAAGCTCGGCCTGCCCAGTGTCAACGGCATGATGGTGCTGCTGTCGGCCAAAACCGGCCTGGTCGAAGCGCTGCTGCTCGACAATGGTTATCTCACCGATGTTCGCACAGCTGCCGCAGGCGCGGTCGCGGCCAAACATCTGTCTCGGCCGGATTCCTCTGTCGCCGCGATCTTCGGCGCCGGTGTCCAGGCCGGGCTGCAACTCGAAGCACTCATGCTGGTGCGGCCGATCGCCGAGGCGCGCATCTGGGCGCGCGATGCCGTCAAGGCGGAGATGACCGCCGCCACCTTGCGCGAAAAGCTCGGCATCGTCGTGCGCGCCGAGATCGACGCGGCAGAGGCGGTTGCCGGCGCCGACATTGTCGTCACCACCACGCCGTCGACCGAGCCGCTGATCAAGGCGGGGTTTGTTACCGCCGGCCAGCACATCACCGCGATGGGCTCCGACGCCGAGCACAAGAACGAGATTGCGCCGGCAATCCTGCGCATGGCCGATCTCTATGTCGCCGACAGCGCCCGCCAGACAAGGCGGCTGGGTGAGCTGCATCATGCCATCGCGGCGGGTGTGATGGCTGGAGATGCAGACGTGACCGAACTCGGCCAGATCATCGCCGGCGAAAAACATGGCCGCCGCTCGGCCAGCGACATCACCATCGCCGACCTGACCGGCACCGGTGTGCAGGATACGGCGATAGCCACGCTCGCCCGCGACCGGGCGCGGGCGGCCAATTCCGGGACCATTTTCGAAAGCTGATGCTGGCCGCGAGGCCCAACAAACGAGGACCAAGAACAATGCAACCGAACCTGAAGTTCTCGCGCGGCGAATATGCGGATCGCCTCGCCAAGACGCGCAAAGCCATGGAGGCGAAGGGCGTCGATCTTATTGTTATCAGCGACCCCTCCAACATGGCCTGGCTGACCGGCTATGACGGCTGGTCGTTCTACGTGCATCAGGCGGTCATCGTGCCGCCTTCGGGCGAGCCGGTCTGGTACGGGCGCGGCCAGGATGCCAACGGCGCCAAGCGCACCGCTTATCTCGCGCATGACAACATCGTCGGCTATGCCGACCACTATGTGCAGTCGACCGAGCGCCACCCGATGGACTTCCTGTCGAGCGTGCTTGCCGATCGCGGCTGGGGCAAGCTCACCATCGGCGTCGAGATGGACAATTATTGGTTCTCGGCCGCCGCCTTCGCATCGTTGCAGAAACATCTGCCCAACGCCCGCTTTGTCGATGCTACCGCGCTGGTCAACTGGCAGCGCGCGATCAAGAGCCCGACCGAGATCGACTATATGCGCAAGGCCGCCCGCATCGTCGAGGCCATGCATCAGCGCATCTTCGACAAGATCGAGGTCGGCATGCGCAAATGCGATCTCGTCGCAGAGATCTACGATGCCGGCACGCGCGGCGTCGACGGTATTGGCGGCGATTACCCAGCAATCGTACCGTTGCTGCCGTCGGGGGCCGATGCCTCGGCGCCGCATCTGACCTGGGACGACAAGCCGATGCAGCGAGGCGAGGGCACCTTCTTCGAGATCGCCGGCTGCTATAACCGTTATCACTGCCCGCTGTCGCGCACTGTCTTCCTCGGCAAGCCGACGCAGGAGTTCCTCGATGCCGAGAAGGCGACGCTGGAAGGCATGGAGGCGGGACTGGCAGCGGCCAAACCCGGCAACAAGTGCGAGGACATCGCCAACGCCTTCTTCGGCGTTCTCAAGAAATACGGCATCGTCAAGGACAACCGCACCGGCTATCCGATCGGTCTGTCCTATCCGCCGGACTGGGGCGAGCGCACGATGAGCCTGCGCCCCGGCGATCGCACCGAGCTCAAGCCCGGCATGACCTTCCATTTCATGACCGGCCTGTGGCTGGAGACGATGGGGCTGGAGATCACGGAGTCCATCCTGATCACCGAGAACGGTATGGAGTGCCTGGCCAACGTGCCGCGCAAGCTGGTGGTGAAGGATTGAGTTCGATGTCCAGTCTGCGCCCATCTCCGATCGCGCCAACCGTCGATTTCGATCGCGACGGCGTCCAGCATGGTTTCCTGCGCTTGCCCTACAGCCGCGACGATTCGGCATGGGGCTCGGTGATGATGCCGATCTGCGTCATCCGCAATGGTAAGGGGCCGGCCGCACTGCTGACCGGCGGCAACCATGGCGACGAGTATGAGGGGCCGCTGGCGCTTTACGATCTGGCCCGCACGCTCGATCCGAAGCAAGTCAGCGGCACGGTCATCATCGTGCCGGCGATGAACTATCCGGCTTTCCGCGCCGGCACGCGCACCTCGCCGATCGACAAGGGCAACATGAACCGCAGCTTTCCCGGCCGGCCGGACGGCACCGTGACCGAGAAGATCGCCGATTATTTCCAGCGTGAGCTACTTCCCCGCGCGGATATCGTGTTCGACTTCCATTCCGGCGGCAAGACGCTGGACTTCGTGTCGTTCTGCGCCGCGCACACGCTGCCCGACAAGGCGCTGGAGCAGAAAGCCTTCGACGCGGTCGCGGCCTTCGCCGCACCGTTCTCTATGCGCATGATCGAGATCGATTCAGTCGGCATGTATGACACGGCGGCGGAGGAAATGGGCAAGGTCTTCGTCAGCACCGAGCTTGGCGGCGGCGGCACCTCGCGCGCGCAGACCGTGCGGATCGCGCGGCGCGGCATTCTCAATGTGCTGCGTCATGGCGGCATCGTCGCCGGAGCGGTCGAGAGGAGCAAAACCCAGTGGCTCGACATGCCGTCTGGCGATTGTTTTTCGTTCGCCGAGGATGACGGCATGATCGAAACCATGGTCGATCTTGGCGAGCCCGTCGAAGAAGGCGCGGTGCTGGCGCGCATTCATTCCACCGGCCGTACCGGCATCGCCCCCCAGGAAATCCGGGCAAAAATGCCGGGCATGCTGGCGGCGCGGCATTTTCCCGGCCTGGTCAAGGCCGGTGACTGTGCGGCCGTGGTGGCTGTGCACGTCTGAGCGGGTCCGCCGAGGCCTGCTCCGCACGGTCGGTGCATCATCACTTGCTCTGCGTCCTTCGCGGAGCCCTTCGGCGCGGCGGAAAGAAGCAGGATGGCAGGCAGGATGGCAGGCAGAGTCGACATTGCATGAGGATGTCACTATATAGCGGCGGCTTCGACCCGCGTGCCTGAGGGCTGCGCCCCTGAAGCAACTGTAAATGTGTCATGTGTTGCGCCATCTATTGTGACGAAAATCGGCTCGGAAACCGGAAAAAGCAAATAGAAACAGTGGCGTAGCGCTGGGCATGACCCAGCCAACGGTACCGACCCCTCCAGAAGCAGAAAATGCTCTTGACCCCTCGATTTCCTATGGCTCTGTGGACCTTGGACGGCATCGGCTTGCCGGCAGACCGCGACTCGGCTCGAATGGGGACATGCATCCTTTGCGGGGTGTCGACGTTTGTGATTACCAACCGGCTTTGCCGCCAGGGAACAGCAGTATGAGTGAACACGCGATCGAGTTCTTGCGGGGATGGATCGGCGAAAAGGTCCATTGCCAGTCCTCCCAGGCCAGGATCGACAAGCGGGCCGAGACACTGGCCAAGGAATGCGCTGCCGAGGCGGCGGAAGTCGGCATACCGCTGGAAGATATCCAGGAAGAAGTCGGCGATATCAAGGAACTCATCGCCTCTCGGCTCGAGGAAGCGGCCGAAGCCGACGAGCAGCAGCAAGCGTCCAGCAAAGCCGCGGAATGACCGCATAGCGGCGACCCATCTGAAACACGAGGGCTTGCTTGGCCCGCGTTTTTGTTTCAGCGATCGCTTTCAGCCAAATTTTTCTTTCAGCCACGCTTTCGGCAGCGCCGGCACGAAGTTTCCGTCGCGCCCGGTCATGTCGTCATTGGCGACCAACGCGTTGAGGATCGCTTCCTCCACGGTCTGGATCACCGCATCGAAAAACGGATCGATGTCGGTGTCCGGAACAAAATCGGCGCTGGCGATGCGGCCGGATGGCGCCAACGCCGCGCTCGCATTGGCGGTCGAGAAGGCGATAAAAATGTCGCCTGAACTGTGGTAGGCGAAGCCGCCGGTCATGGCGACGCCAAGCGGCACCCGGCGGGCCAGTCGCTTCATCTGATGCGGCAGGAACGGCGCGTTGGTGGCGATGACGGCAATGATCGAACCTTTTTCGGCACGCGGCATGCCTTCACGGACCGCCGGTTCGATGAGTTCCGGCCCGGCGCGCAGGCCGCGAATAGTAATATTGCGCCGTTTGCCGAAATTCGACTGCACGAAGGCGCCGACCGTGTAGGCACGGCCGTGCCAGTCGACGATGCGCGATGCAGTCCCTGATCCGGCTTTGAAGCCGAACGTGATCATGCCTGTGCCGCCGCCGACGCTGCCTTCCTCGATCGGTCCGGTGGTCGCGTCGTCAAGTGCCTGGGCAACATGCTCTGATGTCAAATGGTGGCCGTTGATGTCGTTGAGGAAGCCGTCATAGGTCTCCGCCGCAACCGGCAGGCCCCAGCCGCTGTCGAGGGCGGCCGGCAGCACGCTCTGCATCCAGCGCAGCGTGCCGTCGCGTGAGACACCGCAGGAATGCGTGTTGGTTATGGTGATCGGGAAGTTGAAAGCGCCGGTTTCCTCGACGATGTGCGAGCCGGTCAATTCGCCATTGCCGTTCTGGCTGAAGATGCCGGCGAAGACCGGCGTGGCAAGATCGGAGCGCGGCCTGGGCAGGATAGCGGTCACGCCGGTGCGCACCGGTCCATTGCCGACGACGAGTGCGCCATCGCCCGAAATCAACGTCGCATAGCCGACCGCAACGCCGGGCACATCGGTGATCGCGTTGAACGGCCCGGGGCTCCCGTCGAAGCCGATACCGAACCTTCGCGCGCGCGGCTTGCCGGAAGGCGTTGCCAGATGATGCGGATTGTCGGTCATGGTCTCAGAACAGGGATCCCTGATTGCCCGGCTCTTTGACCTTGGCTGCCGGCTTTGCCACGGCTTTCGGCTTTGCGGTGCCGCTGAGCGCTACCGCATCGGCGGTGCCATCAGCGAATTCCAGCGAAAGCGCCATCCCCGACGCCACATCGGCCGCCTGCTTGATCACCACCCCGTCGGCGTCCTTCACCAGGGCAAAGCCGCGTGCCAGAACGGCCTTGTGCGACAGAGTGGCCAGC
This sequence comes from Mesorhizobium cantuariense, assembly GCF_042647205.1. Taxonomy (NCBI): domain Bacteria; kingdom Pseudomonadati; phylum Pseudomonadota; class Alphaproteobacteria; order Hyphomicrobiales; family Phyllobacteriaceae; genus Mesorhizobium; species Mesorhizobium cantuariense. The sequence continues at coordinate 1,118,340 of NZ_JBHRVD010000001.1, forward strand.
AGCCGGTCGGCCTGGCTCAATTGTCCGCGCAGGCGCTCTAACCGCGCGGAGACCACCCGATCCTGCCGCCGCGCCAGCGCCGCCAGCGTGTCTCCCAGCAGTTTCTGGCGTCGTGCGATCGGTGCCGGCGACAGCCGCGTCGCGGTGCGGGAAAATCGCGCGCGGCGCTCGCGCACGATGGCAAAAAACGCTGCCTGCGCGCGGGCGAGGTCGCGGCCGGTCAGCGTGCGGGCTTCATTGATGCGCCGCGACAGGGTGGCCGGCGTCAGCCTTTGGCCTTGCAGCCGCGCCCGCTTGCGGTCGACGCTGACGGACAGCGCCCGTCCGAGCCTAGATGTCGCCTCATCGAGGCGTCGTCGTGGCAGCGCCAGCAATTGATCGGGCGAGGGGAGAGCCCGGGCGGCCGCCCGGGCGGCCTGCCGTTTGCGCTCGATATTGCGTAGGACCGCCGCCTTGAGCCGCGCAGCAAGGCTGGCAAGCGTCGCTTCAAGGTCGGCCTTCACCGGCACGGCGATTTCGGCCGCACCTGTCGGCGTCGGCGCCCGCACATCCGCGACGAGGTCGATCAGCGTCCAGTCCGTCTCGTGGCCGACAGCCGAGATCACAGGAATGCCGGAAGCGGCGACGGCGCGGGCGAGCGCCTCGTCGTTGAAGCCCCAGAGATCCTCGAGGCTGCCGCCGCCGCGCGCCACGATCAGCAGATCGGGACGCTGGATGGCGCCATCCCATGCCAGCGCATTGAAGCCGTCGACCGCGGCGGCCACTTCCGCGCCTGACGTCTCGCCCTGCACACGCACCGGCCAGACCAGGATATGCAGTGGAAACCGGTCCTTGATGCGGTGGATGATGTCGCGGATGACGGACCCTGTCGGCGAGGTGACGACGCCGATGACGCGCGGCATGAACGGCAGCAATCGCTTGCGGCCGATGTCGAAAAGGCCCTCGGCCTGCAGCCGCCGTTTGCGCTCTTCCAACAGCGCCATCAGCGCGCCGGCGCCGGCCGGCTCCAGATTGTCGATGACGATCTGGTAGTTGGATTTGCCGGGATAGGTGGTGAGCTTGCCGGTGGCGATCACTTCCATCCCCTCCTCGGGGCGGAACTTCAGCCGGCTCATCGTGCCTTTCCACACCACGGCGTCGAGCCGCGCGCGGTCGTCCTTCAGTGCGAAATAAGCATGACCGGAGGAATGCGGCCCGCGATAGCCTGATATTTCGCCGCGCACCCGCACATTGCCGAAGACATCCTCGACCGTGCGCTTCAGCGCGCCGGAGATTTCGCTTACCGTGTATTCGGCGGCGTTGGTGCGTGATTCGGATGCTGCGTCGCTCATCGGTCGATTGGGGGACGGTTGGGCGCCCGCGTCAAGGTGGCCGCGTCAGGCCAAGCGTTCATAACCCGCATGCCTGACCCTGCCTACCAGCCGGGTAGGATCTGGTTCGGCTTGGTCCGCCGCAGCTTGGTGAAGGCGAGCGCTGCGAAATCGAATGTCCCGGTGTCTTCGCTGATCGGCACCGAAATATTGTCCAGGCTTTCCGAAATATGGCGTGCAAGCGCATCGACGATCTCCGGCCGCGACGTCTGGCCGCGCATGATGCCGATGCGGCAATCGGGCAAGGCGCCAAAGCCGTCGGCTTCACCCAGCACCCGCATGCCGGGCCTCAGCGCGCACTCCGGCAGCACCGAGATCGCGAGGCCGGAAAGCACGGCGGCGGTGATGACGGTGGCCGAGAAACTGGTGAACAGGATGCGATAGTCGCGGTTCTGCTGGTCGAGCACATCGACGGCGGCGCGCCGCCAGATGCAATTCGGCCGGCCAAAGGCCATCGGCAGTGTTACCTGCTCATGCGTCGCGTGATTGGCCGAGGTGACCCACAGCAGCGGTTCGCGCCGCACCACCTCCGACTGGCCGCGGACGTCGTTGTGCGTCACCAGCGCCAGGTCGAGATTGCCGCGCTTGATATGTTCGACCAGCCCCGGCGTCGGCTCGCAGATGACGGTAAGTTCGACGCGCGGATTGGAGCGCGTGAACCGCGCCATGATTTCCGGCAGGAAGCGGTCGGCATAGTCGTCGGGCGTGCCGATGCGGATCGTGCCTTCGAGCCGCCGGTCGTCGAAAGCGGCCAGCGTTTCGCGGTTGAGGTAGAGCAGCCGCCGCGCATAGGAGAGCAGCTTGTCGCCCTCCTCGGTCAGCCTGTTGGTGCGCCCGTCCTTTTCGAACAGCGGCTTGCCGAGCCGCTCCTCCAGCCGGCGCATCTGCATCGACACCGCCGACTGGGTCCGGTGCACCTCTTCGGCCGCTCGGGTGAAGCTGCCGGTGTCGGCAATCGAGATGAAGGTCTGCAACTGATCGAGATCGAGCGGCGCTTTCATCGGTCCAATCCATCACTAGTGTTGATGCTAAAGATTAGAAACATTCGTTGGATTAATCAATCGGTCGATGGCAAATTGGCATTGTCCACATGAAAGCATGTGAATTGGGACCGGAACGGTCGCTGTCGCCAGCGTCTGTTGCCTGGTTTCGTCCGTTCGAGTCTGAAGGAGACCGACATGACCACGTTTGATTTCGCCACCGAGACCTCGCGCATCACCTCGCGTCCGGCCGTTGCGACGCGCGTGGCAAACACCGTCTCCAACATCTACCGCGCCTGGAAAAACCGCCGCGCCTTCTACCGCCTTGGCGAGATGTCGGATTTTGAACTCGCCGATATCGGCCTGACGCGCGCCGACCTGCATGTCGCCATCGACGTGCCGTTTGGCCGCGACCCGACGGCGATGTTGCGCGAAATCACCACCGATCGTGTGGAAACGATCGAGGACATCGCCCGCAAGGTGGCCTGATCTATCGCTTGTCGTTTAGGTTGCCGTGAGAACCTTTTCGGGGTTCGACGCGACTGAAAAGTATGCAGGCCCCCACTCCCTGCCGGATCCCCGCCGGCCCGCCTGCACTCTGCCCGGTCCTCCCTGGACCGGGCTTTTCTTTTCTTGGCTGGGGATGGCGCTTGTTGTCGACCTACCGCCGGTCCATATCCCGCTTGAACTGGTCGAAGATCGTTTCCACGCCCTTCTGGTACTCGTCACGCTGCTGGGCGCCGGTCTCGAACATCTTGCCGAACAGGTCGTCGAACGGGTTTTTCGGCCTGCCGCTCGGATTGGCCTGTGGCTGCGGTGCCTGACGCTGCTGTGGGCGCGCTTGAGTTTGTTGCGGCGCCGGCTGCCCGCCCGGGATGCCAAAGCCTCCACCGCCGCCTTGCCGAAGCATCTCCTCGAAGATCTTTCCCAACGGATTGTCGCCATAAGGGCTTTGCGTCTGCTGAGGCTGTGGTTGCGCCCGACCTTGTGGCTGCGGCTGAGGCGCGCCGCCGCCGAACATGTCCTGCAGCACCTTGCCGAGCGGATTGTCGCCATAGGGATTGGGCGTCGGCTGCGGCTGGCTTTGCGGCTGTGGTGTCCCGCCGCCGAACATGTCCTGCAAGACCTTGCCGAGCGGGTTGTCCATCGGGGGCTGCGGCGCCTGGCGTTGCTGCGGCGCCGGAGCCTGCCCGCCTTGCCGCATCATCTGCTCGATGATCTCGCCGAGCGGGTTGTTGCCGCCGCCGCCGAAACCGCCAGCGGCCTGCATCTGATTTGTTGTCTGCTTAAACAACCCGCCCATGACCATCGAGGCGATCGCCGGCAGCATCTGCTGCAGGATCTGCTGATTGACGCCGCTCGCTTGCGCCGCCTGGCTGGCCACTGCGCGCGACAGATCCTTCGAGCCGAACAAATGCCCGAGGATGCCGTTGCCCTCATCGACGCCCTGCGGCGAGAAGGCCCGGGTTGCGTCCTCGAAATACTTGGCGTGTTGGCCGCTGGCCATCGCCGTCATGAAGGCGCCGAGCCCGTAGGGATCGGCAGTGTTGCGTTGCAGCCCCTGCGAAAAGGCCGGCAGCAGCGCGGCAACCGCCGCCTGCGTTTGTTGCATCGAAAGCCCGTATTGTTGGGCAAGGGCCTGCATGCCGTTGCCGTTCTGGGCCTGCGTCAGCATGTCGAACAAGGTAGGCATCGGCGTCTCCTCCGGAAATCCTCGCCGGAGAAGCCTAGTTCGTTTCCACTTCCGATTGAAGCGGCTTTTGCCGATCGATCCGCGGCGTCAAATCCGAGGGTTAATAGGCGTATTCCATGAAAACCGGCTCGATCGAGCCACCCCAGCGCGTGTGGTAGGCCGACAGCATCTCCTCTGCGCTGGTTGTGCCGCGGGCCACGACTTCGTCCAAAGTGTTCAGGAACGAGGTCTCGTCATAGCCGTCTCGGTTCTTGCGGCCACGGTTCTTCAGGCCCATGCGCGAAATGACCATCACGTCACGCGCGATCTCGCGCAGCGTGGTGTTGCGGAACGGCGCGGAAATGCCTTGTTCGGGCACGGCGTTGCGCATCGCCAGCGTTTCGTCATACGTCCAGCTCGAGGTCAATGCCTCCGCCGCATCGAGTGCGGCTTCGTCATAGAGCAACCCGACCCAGAAGGCCGGCAGCGCGCAGATGCGCCGCCATGGCCCGCCGTCGGCGCCGCGCATCTCAAGGAAGCGCTTCAGCCGCACGTCCGGGAACAGCGTTGACAGATGGTTCGCCCAGTCGCCCATTGTCGGCAGCCCGTCCGGCACTTCATTGCGTGCGGCCCCGGCCATGAACTGGCGGAAGGTGATGTGCGTCATGTCGTGATACCGGCCGTCGCGGATGACGAAATACATCGGCACGTCGAGCGCCCATTCGACATAGTCGGCGAAACCGAAATCGGGCGAAAAGCAGAATTCGAGCAGGCCCGAGCGCTGGTTGTCGGTATCGCGCCAGATGTCGCCGCGCCAGCTCTGCAAGCCGTTCGGGTGACTCTCGGTGAAAGGCGAATTGGCGAACAGCGCCGTCGACAGCGGCTGCAGCTTCAGCGACACCTGCATCTTGCGGCGCATGTCGGCCTCGCTCTCGAAGTCGAGATTTACCTGGATCGTGCAGGTGCGATACATCATGTCGAGGCCTTTGGTGCCGACCTTGGGCATGTAGCGCGTCATGATCTCGTAGCGCGATTTCGGCATTTTCGGCGTCTCGGCCAGCGACCATTTCGGGCTGCCGCCGAGGCCAAGAAAGCGGATGCCCATCGGTTCGGCGATCTCGCGCACCTGCGCCAGATGCGCGTTGCCCTCGCGGCAAGTCTGGTGGATCGTCTCCAGCGGTGCGCCGGAAAGCTCGAACTGGCCGCCCGGCTCCAGCGAAATCGCCCCCTGGCCGGTCGGTTCGACAAGGCCGATGATGCGGCCGTCGTCGATGATGGGATCCCAGCCGAGCTTTGACTGCATGCCTTCGAGGATGGCGCGGATGCCGTGCTCGCCGCCATAGGGCACAGGCGCGTTGCCGTCGACATAGAAGGGAAATTTCTCGTGCTCGGTGCCAATGCGCCACTTGTCGCGCGGTTTGTTGCCTTCGGCCAGATGCTCGACGAGTTCGTCGACACCTTCGATCGGGCGGAAATCGGTCGTATCGCGCGCCATTTATAAGCCCTCTGCACATCACCCCGAAAATCGGCTTTCGATTTTCGGAAAGGATTATGTGCCCAATGGAATGCTACAGCGTCCTTTGCGCGTCCGAAAGGACGCGCGGCGCTGTAGGACGATCGGACGATCGCCGGCGCTAAATGGACGAAATGTCAGCAGACGATCAAGCGAAAAATCCTGAGCCACAGGTCAACAGGAATTGAACGTTACGCCCCTGTCGGTCCCTTGCAAGAGATGAAGTCTCACCAGTCTCCGACAGTTGCTTGCATCACCGCAAGCGCGGCCACCGCCGCCGTGTCGGCGCGCAGGATACGCGGGCCGAGCGGAATGGCGGTGACGAAGGGCAAGGCGCGCAGCATCTTGCGCTCGTCGTCGGAAAAGCCGCCCTCCGGCCCGACCAGCAGCCCAAGCTTGTTTTCCTTGACCGCCTGCAGCGCGGGCAGCGGATTGTTGGTCGAGGCGTCCTCGTCACAGAAGATCAGCCGCCGTTCCTTGTCCCAGCCGGTCAGCAAGCGGTCGAATTTTTCCGCTCCGCGCACCTCCGGCACCGCCAGGATGCCGCATTGTTCGGCGGCTTCGACGACATTGGCACGCAGGCGATCGATCGAAGGCTTGGCCACTTGCGTGTGCTGGGTGATGACCGGCTGCAGGATGCCGGCGCCCATCTCCACCGCCTTCTGTACGAGATAGTCGAGCCGGCTCTGTTTCAGCGGCGCAAAGCAGTAGACGAGATCGGGCAGCGGCGGCTGCGGCCGTTGCAACGCCGACACCTTCAGCCGCACTGCCCTTTTTGTTTTCGCTGGTATGGCCGCTGACCACTCGCCGTCGCGGCCATTGAACACCAGAATTTCGGCGCCTTCGGTAAGTCGCAGCACATGCAGGAGATAGTGGCTCTGCTGTTGGCTGGCGTCGAACTCGACATCCGGCCCGAGATCGTCGGGCACGAACAGACGTTGCATCTTGTAATTGGCGCGCATCGCCGAGGAATGAGCGAGCCGGCCGCCGGCGTCAAGCCTCGGCGGTCGGATGCCATACCGGCCGAAAGCCATGCCGCAGCACCGCGAGCGTAGTGGCCGGCGTCAGCAGCGACAGCGTCCTGCCATTGAGCAGGCCGAAATCTGCGGGTGGGCCATATCCGGCAAAGGACCAGCGCAGTGTCTTGCCGCTACGCAGGGCATAAACAGTGCTGCCATCCGCAACCATGGCGCCGTCTGGCAGGTCGGCAAGGTCTTCAACAGTAACCCCTGGCGGCCTGCCGCCCGACGCCAGCCGCTCCTTGTGTAGCCGCTTGTCGACCTGCGGCGCGCGCGGCTCGGCAAAGCCGAAAGCTTCGCCGAAGCGGCCGACGAAATCCTTGGCCCGTTCGCGCTGGCAAAAGAAACAGGGGCGATGCCCGGCCGCCAGTGCCGTCACCTCGTCGAGGAAGAACAGCTCGGTCCAGCCCGCTTTACCGCCCTTTCGGTTGCGGCTCATCGGTTCGCGCCGCACATTGCGGAATTGGCAGACGCAGATGATCCAGGCCTGAAGCGCCCAGCGCTTTTTCAGCAGCGTCTTCGTCTCGGGATCGTGGAGGATGCCGCGATTGCCGGTGAACAGTCCGCGCTCGGGCACGGCGTGGATGGCGCCGAACGGATCGACCCGGTTTTGCAGTGGCATAGCTTTCTCTCCGAATGCGCATATTGGCTGCAACGCAGACGTCATGGTATCGCTCGCCGCGTCATTTTCATGTCAGCAGGGTTTTTCATGCGGGTGCTGGTGGTCCAGAACTACGACAATACCGGCCTTGGCCAGGTCGGCGCAGCACTTGCGGAAGCGGGCGCCGATCTCGATCTGCGCCTCCCTTACAAAGGCGATCCCCTGCCCAATGACGCGGCCGGGCATGATGCCATGGTGGTGCTCGGCGGTGGCCAGAATGCGCTGGCCGACGATGAGTATCCCTATTTCCCGGCACTGCTCGAGCTGACCCGCGATTTCGCCGGCAAGGACCGTGCCGTGCTCGGCATCTGCCTCGGCAGCCAGCTCGTCGCCCGTGCCTTTGGCGGCGAGAACCGCATTGGCGGCGCCAACGAGTTCGGCTGGCACGGCGTGTCGCTGACGCCGGACGCCAAGGCCGATCCGGTGCTGGGCGCACTGCCGGAGAAATTTCCGATCTTCCAGTGGCACGACGACACCTTCGTTTTGCCCGAGAACGCCGTGCGGCTCGCCGGCAACGATGTCGCCGAAAACCAGGCGTTTCGCGTCGGCCGCGCCGTCTACGGCTTCCAGTTCCATTTCGAGGCCGACCGGCCGATGGTCAAGGACTGGAGCACGTCCTTTGCACCGACCATTGCCGCGCGCCATCCCGACTGGGCCAGCAAGCTCGATGGCGAAATGGCCCGCAACGGGCCTGACGCGGATGCCGCGGGCCTGGCCATCGCCCGTGCCTGGGTGGCGACAATCTGAGCATCCATTCCTCAGTGTCCTGTCGCGTGACATAATTGGCACGCGGCGGTGAAACCGCCGGGGAAAACCCTTTTCATCCTTGGCTTGTGTCCGCCCGCCAGCCTAGAAGGCGCGCGCTCTGCATCTTCTGTGCAACCGCGATGAACCTTTTGTGTGACCCGTGCGACACACCGTTGATACAGAACATGCCTAGAAGCGCGAAATCGTCGAAACTTTGAAGCGAATTCTCCGTTTCAACGCATTGGTAACCGCCTCGTGCACAGATGCAGAAAGCTCAACAAGAGATGACGTCCGTGAAAGCAGCGCTTCTGTCCTTTGCCATGTTGTCTGCCATCGTGGTTTGCGGTCTGGGTATCTATGCCGCCGACGCGGCCAGCAACCACAACGCCGTCGACGGCTACGGCGTCACCGCCGCGCTGCGCTAAAGCCGGGGCTGCGCCACGAGCCGGAGCGTCCTCGGACGCCGCTCAAGCTTCCTTTATCGTCATTGTCAGGATGCGTTTGTCCGAGCCGTCGACGACGAGCGCGCTCAGCATGCCTGAATGCCAGGCAAGGGTGTCGACATTGACGCGGTTGGCCATCACTTCCGCCTCGGGGACGGGCGTGTGGCCGTGCACCACGATCTTCGGATAGAGGCCGGTGTAATTGTGGAAGACCTCGCGGATCCAGATCAGATCCTGCGGGTTTTGCCTGTCCAGGGGAATGCCCGGCCTGATGCCGGCATGGCAGAAGAAGAAATCGCCCAGCGTCACCGAATACGGCAGCGACCGCAGGAAATCGATGTGGCTCTGCGGCACGGCCTCGACCAGCGCCTGATGGCCTTTGCGCACGGCCGCTTCGGCCTTGCCGAACCACACGCTGGTGCCTTCATTGATCGCCACGCCGTAGGACTGAGCCGTCTGGATGCCGCCGAAGCGGATGAAAAGCCCTTCCGGGTCGGGGGTCTTGAGAAAATCGAGAAAGCCGATGTCGTGGTTGCCGGCCAGCATCAGATGGCGCGGGTCGCGCTCTCGTGCCTCGATCAGGAAGTCGATGACACCTTTTGAGTCCGGTCCGCGGTCGACATAGTCGCCAAGATGGATGACACGCCAGTCGGCAGGCGCGTCCTGTTCGATCTCGGCCCTGATGCGCTGATGCATGGCGGCCAGCAGGTCGAGCCGGCCGTGGACGTCGCCAATGGCGTAGAGACGCACACCTTCCGGCCCATGCGCGTCGAGGAAGTGGATGCCGGGTTCTGCCAATTTTTCGGTGTCTCCGCGGTCAGGCTGTCACGGGACTTAGCGTCGGAGCTGGTCCTTACCCATGTCGGTGACCAGACGCTTTCCGCACAGTGCCAGCGTGATGTCCATCTCCTTACGGATGATTTCCAACGCCTTGGTAACCCCTTCCTTGCCAAGCGCACCCAGGCCGTAAAGAAATGGCCGGCCGATATAGGTGCCCTTGGCGCCTAGGCAGAGTGCCTTCAGCACATCCTGGCCGGAGCGGATACCGCCGTCCATATGCACCTCGATCGTGTCGCCGACCGCATCGGCAATCTCCTCCAGCGCCATGATCGACGACGATGCGCCGTCGAGCTGGCGCCCGCCATGGTTGGAAACGATGATCGCATCGGCACCGGTCTTGGCTGCCATCAGCGCGTCTTCCTTGTCGAGAATGCCCTTGAGGATCAGCTTGCCGCCCCAGCGCTCCTTGATCCAGGCGACATCCTTCCACGACAGATGCGGATCGAACTGCTCGTTCGTCCATGAACCCAGAGATGAGACGTCGCCGACACCTTTGGCATGACCGACAATGTTGCGGAAGGTGCGGCGCTTCGTGCCGGCAATGCCCATTAACCAGCGTGGGCGCATGGCGATGTTGGCAATGTTGGCGAGCGTCATTTTGGGCGGCGCCGACAAGCCGTTGCGGACATCCTTGTGCCGCTGGCCGAGGATCTGCAGGTCGAGCGTTAGCACCAGCGCCGAGCATTTCGCCGCCTTTGCCCGGTCGATCAGGTTGAGCACGAAATCCTTGTCGCGCAGCACATAGAGCTGGAACCAGAACGGCTTGGTGGTCACCGAGGCGACATCCTCGATCGAGCAGATGCTCATCGTCGACAAGGTGAACGGCACGCCGAACTCTTCCGCTGCCTGCGCCGCCAGCATCTCGCCATCGGCGTGCTGCATGCCGGTCAGGCCGGTCGGGGCCAGCGCCACCGGCATTGCCACCTTTTCGCCGATCATGGTCGATTCCAGCGAGCGGTTGCTCATGTCGACCAGCACGCGCTGGCGGAACTTGATCTTGCCGAAATCCTCCTCGTTGGCCCGGTAGGTGCTTTCGGTCCAGGCGCCGGAATCGGCATAGTCGAAGAACATCTTCGGCACGCGCCGGCGCGCGAGGTCCTTGAGGTCGGCAATGGTCAGGATTTGGCTCATGGGCTTCCCGTTTCGATAGCTAGGAGCGTTTGCGTGCAGGTTCGGTATCGGTGACGTCGACGCGCTGCTTCAGCCTCAGCCGCGAAACGCGCTGCCAGTCGCCACTGCGCTCGGCCTCCGCCATCGACCGTTCGACATAGGTGATATGATCCATCGCCGCTTGCCGTGCAGCGGCCGGGTCGCCGGCCTTCACCGCCGCATGGATCGCCCGGTGCTGTGCAAGCAGCGCCTCGCGCGCGCCGGGCACGGTGAACACCAGCAGCCGGTTCTGGAACACGCCTTCCGACAACAGCCGATAGCAGGAGCGCAGCGTGTGCAAAAGGATGATGTTGTGCGCGCATTCGCAGATCGCGTGGTGGAACTCGACGTCGATTTCAGCCTCGTCGTCGAAGTCACCGGTCCGGTGCGCATCGTCCATGCGTGCCATGATCTTGTCGAGCAGCGCCATGTCGTCTCGCGTGGCGCGCCGCGCCGCGTATTCAGCCGCCACCCCTTCAATCTCGCGGCGGTATTCCAGATAGTCGGTCACAGCCTTGCGGTGCATCGAGATCAGGTCCGTCACCGGCTTGGTGAACAGCTGACCGATGACATCGGCGACATGCGTGCCGCCGCCGGGCCTTGTCGTCAAAAGGCCGCGCCCCTCCAGCGCCTTCAGTGCGTCACGCAGGATCGGCCGCGACACGTCGAACTGGCGTGCAAGCTCGCGCTCGCCCGGCAAGCGGTCGCCGGTGCGCAGCACGCCTTCGAGGATGAGGCTCTCGATCTGCTGCACCACCTCGTCGGCGGTGCGCGAATGCTCGATCCTGGAAAAAATGTCGCTCAATAGAATGCCTGGAAGGTGAACCGGTGTCGCGCAGGATAAAGCCTGCGTCGCCAACTGGTCAAATTATTTATCCAATTGGCCGAAGCGTGTCGATTTTGCCGCCCGGCGCCACATCATCTTGGGCTAAACTTTGCTGTTTGCGTCATCAGGCCGTTGGTTCTAGAGGGACGCGAGTGCAAGAGGGTCTAGAGAACCCCGGGGTACAAGCCGTGTCAGACGACCCGTCCAATCTCGAATTCCAGCCGCGCGCCAAGGGCAGCGTCATGGGGTTTCCCGCGCACGAGGGCCGGCCCGGCGCGCTCGGCGAGGTCCACGCGCGGCCGCATCCGCTGATCGAAAAGCCGCGCGTCCTGGTGCAACTCGCCTTCATGACGGAGGGCGGCTCCGGCGTCGACATGGCCGTGCTTTCCGAACTGTCGCGACGCCTCGGCATCGCCGCACCCGACCGCCAGGCCCGCCACCACGCTATGAAATGGGGCAAGGGTTCGCTGCGCTGGGAACGGCATACCGAGTTCTCGACCTATCTGTGGGAAGGCCCGCTCTCCGAAAGCGGCAGGACGCAGGAGGACTCGCCGTTCGGCAACGGGTTTTCCCCGCCGGGAACCGTCATTTCCGGTATCAGGCTCGAAATCCGCAAATGGACGCAAGCGAGCGAGCGGCTGATCGCCGGCTTCGATCCGACCAGCCTTTGCTACTCGCTGATCGAACGCGGTAACGCCGCCATCGTCACCGACTTCCGCCAGGATGGCGACGGCATGACACGCATGTTGGTGCTCGATCGCGGCCTGACCCCGGCCCGTACCGGTGCGCTGTCGCAGCGGCTGATCGACATCGAAACCTATCGCACGCTCGCCATGCTCGCCTTGCCGCTGGCGCTGACCTTGTCTGGCCGCGCCCGCCGCATCGAGGACAGGCTGGCGCAGACCACGCTGGAGATGAAGGTCACTGAGACCCGCGACAGCCAGACCTTGCTGGCTGACCTGACCGAACTTGCCGCGGAGCTGGAAGCGGACGCAGCGTCGAGCCTTTATCGCTTCGGCGCCAGCCGCGCCTATGACGGCATCGTCGTCGAGCGGCTGGAAGCGCTCGAGGAAGAAGCCGTGCCCGGCTACGACACCTGGGGCGGCTTCCTGCAGCGGCGCGTAGCTCCAGCCATGCGCACCTGTCGCTCGGTTGAGGAGCGCCAGGCCAATCTGTCGCGCAAACTGACCCGCGCCACGACGCTGCTGCGCACCTGGGTCGATGTCGAGGTCGAGAAGCAGAACCGCGACCTGCTCGCCTCGATGAACAACCGCGCCCGGCTGCAGCTGCGCCTGCAACAGACCGTCGAAGGCCTCTCGGTCGCCGCTGTCTCCTACTATGTGGTTGGTCTTATCGGCTACGTCGCCAAGGGCGTCTCGATCTTCGGCCATGCCTTCGCGCCGGAGGTTGTCACAGCCGCTTCGGTGCCGGTCGCCATCCTGCTGGTCTGGTGGGGCGTGCGTCGCGTGCGGCGGATGCATTCAGAGCCGGCGAAGCATCCCGGCGAATAGATCTGCTCACCCTCCCCCTTGTGGGGAGGGTCGGCTCATGATCGCAGCGAAGCGAAGATCGTGAGACGGGGTGGGGGTCCTCGTAGAGCGCCGCGCTGACCCCCACCCCGCTCACTTCGTTCGCGACCCTCCCCACAAGGGGGAGGGTAAGACAGCGGCAGATTGCCGCTGCGGAAGCCTGTCTCGACCATGAGGCTGGTTCCTCACCAAGGCAGGATTTGCAACCTACGCCCTTCACTGGTAAAAGATTTTGACCAGTCAAGCGAAACGAGGCTGCTGATGTCCGGCCTGGCCATGCCGAAACCAGACGACGCCACGATGCGCCGGCGCGACGAGATCGTCGCCGACATGCGCATCATCGTGCCGGGCGAGGGCGTCGTAGACGCCGCCAATTCCATGCGTGCTTTCGAGAGCGATGGCCTGACCGCCTATCGGCAGCTGCCGCTGGTCGTCGTGCTGCCGCAAACGGTGGTGCAGGTTTCGCGCGTGCTGAAATACTGCAACGACCGCAACATCCGCGTCGTGCCGCGCGGCTCAGGCACCTCGCTGTCGGGCGGCGCGCTGCCGCTCGAGGACGCGGTGCTGCTGGTCATGAGCCGCTTCAACCGCATCCTTGCGATCGATTTTCCCAATCGCGTTGTTGTCGCCCAGCCGGGCGTCACCAATCTAGGCATCACCACCGCCGTCGAGCAGGAGGGTTTTTACTACGCCCCCGATCCATCCTCCCAGATCGCCTGCTCGATCGGCGGCAATGTCGCCGAAAATTCCGGCGGCGTGCACTGCCTGAAATACGGCCTCACCGCAAACAATGTACTTGGCATCGAGATGGTGCTGATGAACGGCGAAGTGGTGCGGCTCGGCGGCAGTCACCTCGATGCGGAAGGTTATGACCTGCTCGGCGTCATGACCGGTTCGGAAGGGCTGCTCGGCGTCGTCACCGAGGTCACCGTGCGTATCCTGAAGAAGCCGGAGACGGCTCGCGCACTGCTGATCGGCTTCCCGACCAGCGAGCAGGGCGGCCAGTGCGTCGCCGACATCATCGGCGCCGGCATCATTCCGGGCGGCATGGAGATGATGGACCGGCCGGCGATCCACGCCGCCGAGGATTTCGTCCATGCCGGTTATCCCCTGGATGTCGAAGCGCTGCTGATCGTCGAGCTCGACGGGCCGGGCGTCGAGGTCGATCATCTGATCGGCCTTGTCGAGGCCATCGCCTACAAGAACGGCTCGACCACCTGCCGCATATCGCAGTCCGAGCAGGAGCGGTTGAGCTTCTGGGCCGGCCGCAAGGCGGCGTTTCCCGCGGTTGGCCGCATCTCGCCCGACTATTATTGCATGGACGGCACCATCCCGCGCAAGGAACTGCCGCGTGTGCTCGCCGGCATGCGCGAGCTGTCGGAGAAATACGGGCTCGGCGTTGCCAATGTCTTCCACGCAGGCGACGGCAATCTGCACCCGCTGATCCTCTACGATGCCAATGTGCCGGGCGAACTCGACAAGGCCGAAAGCTTCGGCGCCGACATATTGCGGCTGTGCGTTAAGGTCGGCGGCGTCTTGACCGGCGAACACGGCGTGGGCGTGGAGAAGCGCGACCTGATGCCGGAAATGTTCACCCAGGTCGACCTCGATCAGCAGATGCGCGTCAAATGCGCCTTCGATCCCAACCACCTGCTCAACCCCGGCAAGGTGTTCCCGCAGCTTCGCCGCTGCGCCGAACTTGGCCGCATGCACATTTCCGGCGGCAAGCTGCCGTTTCCGGACATTCCGAGGTTTTGAGGGATATGTCGGCGCTTGAACACCCCCCTCTGTCCTGCCGGACATCTCCCCCGCAAGGGGGGAGATTGGCTGGTCGCAATGTTGATGCTTGTTTTTCAATCGATGGAATTGGCGAAAGCCGTCGTGGCGATCTGATCTCCCCCCTTGCGGGGGAGATGTCCGGAAGGACAGAGGGGGGTGCGAAGGATCGCGGCATTTCCGCACCTGCTTTTGGCATAGGCTTCACCGTATGCCCGAGTGAGGTTTGAGTTGCTGTTCAAACAATCCTTGCTGGACAAGATCGCGCGCAATGAAGTGACGCTCGCCTTTCGCCGCTGGAAGCGGCCGACGGTCAAGGTGGGCGGGCGGGTTAGAACGGCATCAGGCGTGGTGCTGATCGGCCGCATCACGGTAGTGGTTGCTTCCGAATTGACGGAGAAGGACGCGATCGCGGCCGGCTTTCCGACACTAGGAGCACTGCAGGAGATGCTTGGCCCCGATGACGGCACCCCGGTCTATCGCGTCGAACTCAATGGCATCGAAGCCGACGAACGCGTTGCCCTGCGCGGCGACGCCGTGCTTTCCGATGAGGACTGGCATGCCTTGACCCAGCGTTTTGCGCGCTGGGACAAAGCGGCACCCGGCTACTTCCCGTCGATCCTGCAGGCGATCGGCGCCCATCCGGAAGTGCCGGCTGCTGTCCTGGCCGACAAGGCCGGCGTCGAAAAGCTGAAGTTCAAGCAAGATGTCCGCAAGCTCAAGGAGCTCGGTCTCACCGAGAGCCTCGAAGTCGGTTACCGGCTGTCGCCAAGAGGCGAAGCCGTGCTCGAAAAGCTTCGGGAGCACAGGCTTTGACCACTTTCACGCCAACCACGTCGGACGAAGTCCTGTCCACCGTCGCCTGGGCCGTGGCGGAAGAGACGCCGCTGGAAATCCTCGGCCACGGTTCCAAGCGTGGCATCGGCCGTCCGCAACAGAGCGAACACACGCTCGACCTGTCGAGGCTCACCGGCGTCACGCTTTACGAACCGGCTGAACTGGTGCTGTCGGCCAAGGCCGGCACGCCACTGGCCGACATCGAAAAACTGCTGGCGGAAAATGGCCAGCAACTTGCCTTCGAGCCGATGAACTATGGCCCGCTGCACGGCGGCGAGCCTGGCAGAGGCACGCTCGGCGGTGTGCTCGCCGCGAACCTTTCCGGTCCGCGCCGGCTGAAGGCGGGTGCTGCGCGCGATCATATTCTGGGTATCAATGTGGTGTCCGGCCGTGGCGAAGCCTTCAAGTCGGGCGGCCGCGTAGTCAAGAACGTTACCGGTTATGACATGTCCAAGCTGATGGCCAACAGCTGGGGCACGCTGGCCGTATTCACCGACGTCACCTTCAAGGTGTTGCCCGCCGCCGAGACCGAAGTCACGCTCGCCATTCGTGGCCTGCTCGACGATGCGGCTGCCGCCGCGATGGCCATGGCGCTCGGCTCGAGTGCTGAAGTGTCGAGTGCCGCCCATCTGCCGGAGCGGATCGCCGCGCGCGTCGCCAGTGGCAGTCTCGGCAACGATGCCGCGACGCTGCTGCGGGTCGAGGGTTTTGGCCCGTCGGTCGCCTACCGCATCGCCGCGCTGAAAACGCTGCTCGGCAATGCCGGGCCGCTGGAGGAGATTGCCGGTGAAGCTTCACGGCTGATCTGGCGCGATGTGCGCGATTGCAGGCCCTTCGCCGACAACAGCGAGAAACCGGTCTGGCGCGTCTCCATGACGCCGGGAGAGGGCCATCAGATGGTCCTGACGCTGCGCATGCAGGCAGCCGTCAGTGCCTTCTATGACTGGCAGGGCGGGCTGGTGTGGCTGCGCATGGAAGAGGGTGATCCGGAAGCCGCTCTGCTGCGCGGGCTTCTGAGAAAACATGGCGGCGGCCATGCGACCCTGGTGCGCGCCGCACCTTCCCATCGCGCCGCCCTGCCGGTTTTCGAACCGCAGCCGGCGGCGCTGGCGGCACTCAGCCAGCGCCTGAAGCAGGAATTCGACCCGAAGAACATCCTCAATCCCGGCCGCATGGCCTAGGACATCAGAGATGCAGACCAACTTCTCAGCCGCCCAGCTTGCCGATCCGCATGTCGCGGAATCGGAGAAGATCCTGCGCAAATGCGTGCATTGCGGCTTCTGCACCGCCACCTGCCCGACCTATGTGACATTGGGCAACGAGCTCGATTCACCGCGCGGCCGCATCTACCTGATCAAGGACATGCTGGAAAACGGCCGCCCGGCCGACAAGGAGATCGTCACCCATATCGACCGCTGCCTGTCCTGCCTTGCCTGCATGACCACCTGCCCGTCGGGCGTCAACTACATGCATCTGGTCGACCACGCCCGCGCCCATATCCAGGAAACCTACAAGCGGCCGCTGCTCGATCGCCTGACCCGCGCCATGCTGGCCTTCGTCCTGCCCTATCCCCAGCGCTTTCGCGTCGCGCTCAGGCTGGCGAAGCTGGGCAAGCCATTCATTGGCCTGTTCGAAAAGCTCCCGGCGCTGAAGCCGCTCAGTGCGATGCTCAAACTCGCCCCGGCATCGATCCCCAAGACTTCGCCATTGGCCTCGCCTGGCATCCATGCCGGGCAGGGGACCAAAAAGGGCCGCGTCGCCATTCTCACCGGTTGCGCGCAATCGGTGCTTGATCCCGGCATCAACGAGACGACGATTTCGCTGCTGACGCGGCTCGGCGTCGAGGTCGTGGTGCCCAAGGGTGAGGGCTGCTGCGGCGCGCTCGTCCACCATATGGGGCTGGAGCAAGCGGCCCTTGCCTCGGCAAGGCAGAATATCGACGCCTGGACGCGTACGATCGAGCAAAGCGGGCTCGATGCCATCGTGATCACCGCGTCCGGTTGTGGTACGACGATCAAGGACTATGGTTTCATGCTGCGTCTCGATCCGGCCTATGCCGACAAGGCCGCACGTGTGTCGGCTTTGGCCAAGGACATCACCGAATATCTCTCGACCCTCGATCTGCCCGAACCGGTGCGCAAGCCGGGCACCATCGTCGCTTATCACTCGGCCTGTTCGATGCAGCACGGCCAGAAGATCACGCACCAGCCAAAGGAACTGCTAGCCAAAGCCGGCTTCGTCGTGCGCGAGCCGCGCGAAGGCCATCTGTGCTGCGGCTCGGCCGGCACCTACAACATTTTGCAGTCGGAGATTTCGGTAAAACTACGCGACCGCAAAGTGAAAAACATCGAGGCGACAGGGGCTGCAATCGTCGCCACCGGCAACATCGGCTGCATCACCCAGATCGCGTCCGCTGCGAAAATGCCGGTGGTGCATACGATCAAATTGCTCGACTGGGCCTACGGCGGACCGAAGCCGGAAGGCGTTCGGGAAGAGAGCCTGATCGCCGCTGAGTAGCGTGTCCCGGCGCTACTCCGCCGCGAGCCTGTCCGCCGTGCCGTAAGTCGCCTCGTAGAGCGCGCGCTGGCGGCTGAGCGCCACCATGGTGTTGCGCAGCAGGATCGCCACCGTGATCGGGCCGACACCGCCCGGCACCGGCGTGATCCAGGAGGCGACATGCCTGACGCTGTCGGTGTCGACGTCGCCGACGACGCGGCTTTGCCCATCCGGCCCGATTTCCGAATTGATGCCGATGTCGATGACGGCGGCGCCCGGCTTGACCATGTCGGCCTTGATCAGCCGGGGCTTGCCGACGGCGACGAACAGCGCGTCGGCGCGCCGCGCGTGCGCCGCGACCGATCGCGTCATGTGGTGGCAGACCGTCACCGTCGCGCCTTCGCTCATCAACAGGAACGCAATCGGCTTGCCGACGATTTCCGAATGGCCGACGATCACGACTTCCAGCCCCCTGAGGTCAAGGCCGGTCTCCTTCAGCAGCTCGACCGAGGCGGCCGCCGTGCAGGGCGCGAGGTCGAGCTGGTTGTAAACGATGTTGCCGATCGATGCCGGATGCATGCCTTCGACGTCCTTGAGCGGATGCACCGCCGCCTGCAGCGTCTTGATCGGGATATGGGCGGGCACCGGCCGCTGGATGATGATGCCGGTGACCCGCGGATCGGCATTCAAGCCGTGGATGGCCGCTTCCAGTTCCCCTGCCGTGATGGTGGCGGGAAAGCGCCGTTCCTCGAAATCGATGCCGGCGAGCTCAGCCTTGGCGCGCTGGTTGCGCACGTAGACGTCCACGGCATCGGTATCGCCGACGGTGATCGAGATCAGCTTCGGCGGAAAACCCTCGGCCTTGGCAATCGCCGCATCCTCCCGAACGGCGGCGATGATGCGCTGGGCAACCGGGCCTCCCTTGAGATAGCGGCTGTCGTCGGACAGGGACATAGTTCGAACCTTTGGTGGGGAGATTGTGCACTGCAATAGCAGAGCATGGCCCGGAAATCAGCCCTGAAAACGAAACACCGTGCCTCCGGGGCGACCTGTCGCACCGGTGAAACGAAAAGGGCAGCGCGGTTACCCGTGCTGCCCTCTCGTGACTGGCCGTATCCCCACACGGCCCGTCCCCCGTTAAACTCGTTGCCAGTCAAGCACGTCTTTCAAAAGTGCGCTATGGCTTGAGGGCAACAGCGCGCCAAAACCTACTCAGCATTGCTTAACTGGCTGATTCGCTATCACTATATCACCTCGACGGTCGTTCCGACATTGACCCGTTCATAGAGGTCGACCACGTCCTCGTTGCGCATGCGGATGCAGCCCGACGACACCGCGCCGCCGATCGTCCATGGCTGGTTGGTGCCATGGATGCGGTATTCGGTGGTGCCGAGATAGAGCGCGCGTGCGCCGAGCGGGTTCTCCATGCCGCCGGCCAGATATGTCGGCAGGTAGCGGCCCTTGGCGGCTTCGCGCTTGATCATCTCCGCCGGGGGGCGCCAGTCCGGCCACTCGCGCTTGTTGGTGATCTTGTGCGTGCCGGACCATTCGAAACCGGGCTTGCCGGTGCCGACGCCGTAACGCCGCGCCTTGCCGTTCTTCTCGACCAGAAAGAGGAAGTTCTGCGTTGTGTCGATGACGATCGTGCCCGGCTTCTGTGCGCCGTCATAGGCGACTTCCTGCGGCAGGTAGACCGGGTTGATCTGTGGGCGCATGACCATGCGTTTGGCCGGTGGCTGCACAGCTGCCGTCTGCACCCGGTCAGGCTGCGCCGGGCGCAGCCGCGGCTGTTGCTGCACGGCCTGGCGATTTTGCCGGACGATGCCCGGCGCATGGCCAAGCTGCAGCACCCACGGTGCGGAAAGATCGGGGCTCACCATCACCGGCGGCCTGTCGGCATAACGGTCGCCAGCGGTCGAGGGTGTGACGCCGGCGGCAAACACAGCCACGGCGCCGAGCACGGGAAACAAAACTCTCTTCATCGGGAACGCACCTTGATCGTCTGATACAACCGGGTGGAAACGCCCCGGTTCAGCGATCATTGGCGCGCAAGCAGCAACCGAAACATGAATCGGAATGCGTAAAATGCCCGCTTGTCAGTAAAGCTTTTGGTGTGGTTACCGCCCGGTTCAGGAATCTGGTAAAGCCGCAGTAAATGCAGCGCAAAACCGCGTTAACGAACGGATCTTGGCTATGGAAAAGGAAAACACCGGCCTGCTCGCCGGTCCCGACGGTATCGCGCGCTGCTTCTGGCACGGCAATCTGCCTGACTATCTGCACTATCACGATCATGAGTGGGGACGGCCGGTAGCCGACGACCGCAGGCTGTTCGAAAAGATTTGCCTCGAAGGCTTTCAGTCGGGCCTGTCGTGGCTGACCATCCTGCGCAAGCGGGAGAATTTTCGCGACGCCTTCGCCGGCTTCGACTTCGACAAGGTCGCCGCCTTCACGGAACGGGATGTCGAACGCCTGCTTGGCAATGCCGGCATCATCCGTCATCGCGGCAAGATCGTCTCGACCATCAACAACGCCAAGCGCGCCCGCGAGATGGCCGATGAGTTCGGCTCGCTGGCTGCCTGGTTCTGGAAGTTCGAACCCGGCAAGGACCAGCGGCCCGTGATCGTCGATCTCGCCCATCTGCGCGCCAACCCGACCACGGCGGTCTCGGTTCGGATTTCGAAGGAGCTGAAGAAGCGCGGCTGGAGCTTCGTTGGCCCGACCACGGTCTATGCCTTCATGCAGGCCATGGGTCTGGTCAACGACCATCTCGAGGGCTGCGTCTGCCGCAAGGAGATCGAGAAGGAGCGGAAGGCTTTCAAGCGGCCGAAATAGAAGCCCTTTTCCCTTCTCCCCCTGTGGGAGAAGGTGGCCTCGCGTAGCGAGGTCGGATGAGGGGTGTTCCAGAGAACGCTGACGTCTCACTCCGCTGGAACACCCCTCATCCGTCTCGGCGCTGCGCGCCGATCCACCTTCTCCCACAGGGGGAGAAGGAAGGGGGGCGCATGCTCAGGTGCCGTTGGCGGCGGCCAGGAAAAGTCCGGCGACGATCGCCACCACCGTGGCCACGGCCGGGTAGATCACCAGCAGGCCGGTCATCAATGCGTCGCGCATGGAGGGCGCCTTGCTGGTGTCGGCCGGGACCTCGAATGGGCCGGCAGCCTGGCTGACCATCTTCGGAGCATGGATGTCGGCCGGGCGCAGACGTGCGGGCAATTCGCCTGCACCGCTGTCGATGGCATGGAATCTTGCAGTGCTGGTCATTGCCGCGAACCCCTCAATTCGGCGCGTTTATCGGCTGCGATTGTGTCGGCACCATGCCGCGCGCATGGCGGGATTGTTTCATTTCCGCTGTGTTTTGTTTCAGAGATGGGCGGAAGCCAGGCGCGCGCTCGCGCTCACTTCCGGAGGGCAAAGATGGCGCGCCTCGGCGGCCTTGCCGCACAAAGCCGCTTCGGCTAGGACACGCGCACTCGAAACACGTCCGCATTTACCAACACAAAGACCCAGCTCATGGCCGACAAATCGGAAAAGACGAAAGCGCGACTGCCGCGCGGTTTTGCCGACCGCAGCGCCGAGGACATCCGCGCCGTCGAGAAGATGATGGCGACGATCCGCTCCGTCTATGAGCTTTACGGTTTCGAACCGGCCGACCAGCCGCTGATCGAATACACCGATGCGCTCGGAAAATTCCTGCCCGATCAGGACCGGCCGAACGAAGGCGTGTTCTCCTTCCAGGACGACGACGACCAGTGGCTGTCGCTGCGCTATGACCTGACCGCGCCGACGGCGCGTTTTGTCGCCGAGAATTACGAGCGCCTGCCCAAACCCTATCGCAGCTACCGCTCCGGCTGGGTGTTCCGCAACGAGAAGCCCGGTCCCGGCCGCTTCCGCCAGTTCATGCAGTTCGATGCAGACACGATCGGCACGCCGGGCGTCGCCGCCGACGCCGAGATGGCGATGATGATGGCCGACGTGATGGAAGCGCTCGGCATCAAGCGCGGTGACTACGTCATCCGCGTCAACAACCGCAAGGTGCTCGATGGTGTGCTGGAAGCGATCGGCCTTGGCGGCGAGGAGAATGCCGGCCGCCGGCTGACGGTGCTGCGGGCGATCGACAAGCTGGACAAGCTCGGGCCGGAAGGCGTGAAGCTTTTGCTTGGACCGGGGCGCTGGGATGGCGGTAAGGAAGGCGAAGGCGACTTCGCCAAGGGCGCCGGGTTGAACAACGGGCAAGCCGAGGCGGTTCTTCTCGCGACAGCGAGGACTATACAGGCCGGCCAGGATTCCATGGTCAGTTCGAACGCGATCTATCAGGAAGGCGTCGGCGAACTCGCGACCATTGAAGCCCTGGTCAGGGCGGCGGGATATGGCGAGGACCGTATTGCCATGGACCGCTCGGTCGTGCGTGGTCTCGAATACTACACCGGTCCCGTCTTCGAGGCCGAGCTTCTGGCGGAAATCCCCAATGAGGATGGCCAGATCGTCCGCTTCGGCTCCGTCGGTGGCGGCGGCCGCTATGATGGCCTCGTATCGCGCTTTCGCGGTGAGCCGGTGCCGGCGACCGGTTTTTCCATAGGCGTCTCCAGGCTGATGACTGCGCTGAAGAACCTCGGCAAGCTCGACAGTGCGGACGTGATCGCGCCGGTCGTCGTGCTGGTGATGGACAAGGACACCGACAGCCTCGGCCGCTACCAGAAGATGGTGGCGGAGCTGCGTGCCGCCGGCATCCGTTCCGAAATGTATCTCGGCGGCGCCGGCATGAAGGCGCAGCTCAAATATGCCGACCGGCGCGGCTGCCCGGTCGCAATCATCCAGGGCGGCGACGAACGCGCCAAGGGCGAGCTGCAGATCAAGGACCTGATCGAAGGCGCGCGCATGTCGGCAGAGATCACAGACAACGCCGAATGGCGCGCCGCGCGCCCGGCGCAGGTGACTGTGGCGGAGGGCGAGCTGGTCTCGGAGGTCGAGAAGATCCTGGCGGCGCAGGCTGCAGACCGCGCGAAGGGTGGCGCTTGAACACCCCCCTCTGGCCTGCCGGCCATCTCCCCCACAAGGGGGGAGATTGGATGTGGCGTGGGCTTTCGCCAATCTCCAGCGTTGAAGTAGGGGCGCCGAGCCTCAAGCTGCCGATCTCCCTCCTTGCGGGGGAGATGGCCGGCAGGCCAGAGGGGGGTGCCTCGCGCCCATCTGATCGATGACCTCCCGCTACCCCGCTATCTCTACCGACATCATAAACCTCTTCGCCACGCGCAACACGCACGCCGTCGAGGTCGCCATACTGCAGCCGGCCGACCCGTTCCTCGACATGGCAGGCGAGGATTTGCGCCGCCGGATTTTCCTGACCGAAAGCGAGACCGGCCAGACATTGTGCCTGCGGCCGGAGTTCACCATTCCGGTCTGCCTTGATCACATAAGTTCGCAGGCCGGCACGCCACGCCGTTATTCCTATCTCGGCGAGGTGTTTCGCCAGCGCCGCGAAGGCGGCAACGAGTTCTTCCAGGCAGGCATCGAGGATCTCGGTGACCGCGACACCGCTGAGGCCGATGCCCGCTCGCTTGCCGACGCGCACGCGCTGCTGTCGCTGGTGCTGCCTGGCCAGGCACTGGCGATCACGCTCGGCGACCAGACCATTTTCGAGGCTGTTCTGGCTGCCCTCGGGCTGCCGCGCGGCTGGCGCATGCGCCTTGCCCGCGCCTTCGGCTCGGCGCTGATGCTTGAGGCGGCACTCGCCGATCTCGCCAACCCGCCGCGCAACAGCCAGCTCTCCGGGCCGGTCGCCGCCCTTGTCCTCGACGGAAACCTGGAAGGCCTTTCCGCGCACATCACCAGTGGCATGGAAGAGGCCGGCCTGTCGGCGTCCGCCGGACGCGCGCCGTCCGACATCGCCCGGCGGCTGATCGAGAAAGCCGAGTTGCGCAGCGTGCGGCTGTCGAACGAGGCCTTCGCGGCGTTGAAGGATTTTCTGGCGATCGACGTGCCGCTCGATGACGCGGCCCAGGCGCTGGATTCCTTCGCCAGCGATGCCAGGCTTTCGCTTGATACCGCGCTGGAGAAATTCGCCGCCCGCGCCAAGGCGATCGAGGCGCACGGCCTGCCGGCCGGAAACATCCGTTACGACGCCGCCTTCGGCCGTCCGCTCGACTATTATACTGGCCTCGTCTTCGAAATCGCGGCTGACAATGGCGACCGGCCGTTGGCCGGTGGCGGCCGTTATGACCGGCTGCTGACCTTGCTCGGCGCGAAGAGGCCGATCCCCGGCGTCGGCTTTTCCGTCTGGCTCGACCGCATCGAAGCACTGCGGGAGAAGGTGCCATGATCACGCTGGCGATTCCCTCGAAAGGCCGGCTCAAGGACCAGGCTCTGGAGGTGCTGGCCAAAGCAGGGCTCGCCGTCAGTCTGCCCGGCGACGAGCGCAAGTACCACGCCCGCGTCGAAGGCCTGAACAATGTCGAAGTGGCGTTCCTATCGGCTTCCGAGATTGCCGGCGAGATCGGCCAGGGTGCGGTCGATCTCGGCATCACCGGCGAAGATCTGGTGCGTGAAAACCTTGCCGACTGGGAGAGCCGCGCCGAAATCGTCGCCCGTCTCGGCTTCGGCAATGCCGATGTCGTGGTGGCCGTGCCCGACATCTGGCTCGACGTCGACACCATGGCCGACCTCGACGACGTCGCCGCCGATTTTCGCCAACGCCACGGCAGACGGCTGCGCATTGCCACCAAATATTGGCGGTTGACCCAGCAATTCTTCTCGCAGAAGCACGGCATCCAGGTCTATCGCATCGTCGAAAGCCTCGGCGCCACCGAAGGCGCGCCGGCGGCGGGACTGGCCGATGTCATCGTCGACATCACCACGTCAGGCTCGACGCTGCGCGCCAATCATCTCAAGGTGCTCGGCGATGGCCTCGTCCTGCGCTCGCAGGCCTGTCTCGTGGCGTCGAAGAAAGATCGTTCCGCCGCGGATGAAGCCATATTGCGTGACATCACTGCGAAGATGAGCGCCCTCCCTCCCCCACAAGGGCATATGCGCTAAGATAGCTTCGGCATGGACTGAAATTTGCGCTTTCGTGGTGGCTCACGCCATCGATGTCGCAAGGCATGGAGATTTTGGCGCAGGGCTGCCAAGGGAGGTTGAGCAAAGATCGCTGCGATCAGAGAGGCGACGATCTGGCGGGTGGCGCGCCACAGCAGCGGGCGCCCGTCGCTCAAGGGGGAGAGACACCCAACTCCTGCGAAAGGGGTTCGGTCACAAGCGCGATGAGGAAGTGGGCAAGAATCCAAGGCTTTGCGATCCTTGGGTCTTTGGCTGGAGGCGCGCGCAGTCCGATCAGGCTCTTCAGACGCTTGAAGGCGAGCTCGATGCGCCAGCGCATGCGATAGAGCTTGAGAACTGTGCCGGAGGGAAACTCCTCCTGGTCAAGCGAGGTCACAAGGATGACAAAGCCGGCGGCAATCAGCGTCTCCGGTTGAACCTGCTTGCCCTTGGCCTTGGCTTCCTTGTTGATTTTGCGCCGCGCTTCTTGTGTCGCAGCCTCGGATTTGCGCAAGGCGATCAGGCGCATCTTCAGGGGCTCGCCCTTCTTGAGGCCCAGCCAGACAGGCGTTTCGATGACCTCCTCCCGGCAGCTCTTCAGGTGGCCGATGAGATCGAACGCCTTGCCGTTGGCGTCGAGCCATCGCACATTCTTCCACGGCGCGCGCACGACAACGTCGCCGTCTTGCGCCATGACCTTTGCGATCCGCTCGGCCTGCAGATAGGCGCGGTCGCCGATGCGGATCTCGCCCGGCACCACCGGCACGCGGTCGATCAGCTCGGCCTCGCTCTGGTCGGTGATCTCGAGGAAATCGAACTGCTCGCGCTCAAGATCGAAGGCGCAGTGCATACGCCAAAGGCCATTGTTCTTCTTCTCATGCACACCCGCCTTGGCAACCGATGTCGCATCGAGGATGCGGATCAGCCGGCCCTTAGGCAAGCCTTCCTCCTCGCGCTTCAAAAGGTGCCCGATCAACTGCTGCAGCCACGGCCCTGCATTGCGCAGCCGGCCGAGCAACGCCACGTCCGAGATGTCGGCGATCCCGCTTGCCGCCGCCCAGGCCACGACGCCCCGCATGCCCACCTTGCCAAGGCAGTAAGCCAGTGTCAGGCGCAACAGATCAGTAGCCGACCTGACGCCCCGCGGCCGCAGAAACGCCTTCGTCTCGCGGGCACTCCCTGCAATCAACTCTTCACCGCCGAGGAGCTCAATCGTCTCGGCCCAGCCGTCATCTACAAGCGATTCGTGAGTCATCGCAGCGTAGAATCACAACCGATTCCCCACTGCAACACCTATCTTAGCGCATATGCCCTTGAGGGGAGGGTGCCTCGCGAAGCGAGGCGGGTGGGGTCGCCCCACGTCGAGCACTGCCGCAATGACCCACCCGTCCATCCGCCTTCGGCGGCTGTCCACCCTCCCCTCAAGGGGGAGGGGATCGTCCAGTACCATCGACGGGATTTCCTCCATCCCGGCAGGCTGATAGGCTCGGCCAGTCCCGGGAGGAGAGAGCGATGCCAGTCAATCTCGACGAGCTGAAGAATGCCTCCAATCTGCGTGGGCGTGGAGCGCGCAGCGGCGGTGTCTTCGTCGCACCCGTCGACGGCAAGGCGCATGTCTCAGGCGAGCGCAATGTGCCGCTGCTCAACACGACAATTCCCGCGCTGTTTTCCGACACAGCCAGCAAATATGCCACGCAAGACGCCGCCGTCTTCGTCGACCAGGACAAGCGCTTCACCTGGAGCGAACTGTCGGACACGGTCGACGCTCTGGCCGCCGGTTTCCTCGCACTTGGCCTGGAAAAGGGCGATCGCGTCGGCATCTGGTCGCCCAACCGCTGGGAATGGCTGGTGACGCAATTCGCCACCGCCCGCATCGGCCTGATCCTGGTCAACATCAACCCCGCCTACCGGCTGACCGAATTCGAATACGCCTTGAACAAGGTCGGCTGCAAGGCGCTGGTCACGGCGGCCAAGTTCAAGACGTCGGACTATCTCGGCATGATCGAGACGCTGGCGCCGGAGATCGCCAAGGCCACGCCCGGCAAGCTCAAGGCGCAAAAACTGCCGGCGCTGAAGATCGTCATCCGCATGGGTGACGAGAACTCGCCCGGCATGTTCAATTTCGGTGATGTGCTGGCCATGGCCGGGCGCGATGAGCATGACAGCCTCGACCGCATCTCGGAGGGGCTGAAGCCCGGCGACGCCATCAACATCCAGTTCACGTCCGGCACCACAGGAGCCCCCAAAGGCGCGACGCTGACCCACAACAACATCGTCAACAACGGCAATTTCGTCACCTCGGCGATCAGGCTGACCGTCGACGACCGGCTGTGCATCCCGGTGCCGCTCTATCACTGCTTCGGCATGTCGATGGGCACGATGGGCTGCGTCACGAAGGGCGCAACCATGGTGTTCCCGGGCGAGGGGTTCGATGCCGGCGCGACGCTGAAGGCGGTGGCTCAGGAACGCTGCACCGGGCTCTACGGCGTGCCGACCATGTTTGTCGCACTCCTCGATCATCCGGATTTTTCATCCTTCGATCTCTCCAGCCTGCGCACCGGCATCATGGCCGGCTCGCCCTGCCCGATCGAAGTGATGAAGAAGGTGGTGTCGCTGATGCACATGGAAGAGGTGACCATCGCCTATGGCATGACCGAAACCAGCCCGGTCTCGTTTCAGAGCGGCGTCGACGACCCGCTGGAAAAGCGCGTCTCGACCGTCGGCCGCATCCACCCGCATGTCGAGGTCAAGGCGGTCGATGCCGATGGCGCCACCGTCGCCGTCGGCGCGCCGGGCGAGCTTTGCACGCGCGGCTATTCGGTGATGAAGGGTTACTGGGACGACGACGATAAGACCCGCGAGGCGATCGACGCCGACGGCTGGATGCACACCGGCGATCTCGCCACCATCGACGCCGAGGGCTATTGCAACATTGTCGGCCGGGTCAAGGACATGGTCATCCGCGGCGGCGAGAACGTCTATCCGCGCGAGGTCGAGGAATTTTTGTACCGCCATCCCAAGGTCAGGGAAGTGCAGGTGTTCGGCATTCCCGACGCCAAATATGGCGAGGAGTTGTGCGCCTGGATCGTGCTCAAGCCCGGCCAGATCGCCACCGAGCAGGAGATCAAAAATTTCTGCGCCGGCCAGATCGCCCACTACAAAATCCCGCGCCACATCCGATTCCGCACCGAATTGCCGATGACGGTGACCGGCAAACCGCAAAAATTCTTGATGCGCGAAGCGATGGTCGAGGAGCTGGGGCTGGTGACGCAGAAGACGGCGTGAGCGAAGGCGGCGCTTCGATTTGTCCGGGGCGCTGAGTTCAGCCAGGTCGCGATCCTGCGGCATCATTTGGAGCGCGTTGTTTGTGAGGGGGGCGAACGCCGGCCGTCGGGGCCTGCCGGATATTCTCCAAGGTGCTCCACACACTCCACATGGGTTTTCCGCAAGGTTCGCAGAAACGCATAGGGGCTTGAATGAGTGGTTTCAGACGATCGGTGGTTTCTTATGCGATGCCCATGGCCGCCTTGGCGATGGCTGTTGCAGTCAGGGCAGGCGGGCTGTCGGCAGACGAAGGTTCGCTGAGCGTCAGGATACTCGTCGGAGCGCTTTCGAGTGCGATAATGTTCACCACCATTTTCGTGGTGCTCGACCACGCCGAGGCGGTGGCTCGGCGTGTAGGAGAGCCCTACGGCACATTGGTGCTGACTTTTGCCGTGACGGCAATCGAGGTGTCGATCATCGTTTCCATGATGCTGCATGGAGAGAACAACCCTACGCTTGCACGTGAGTCCGTCTTTTCAACGGTGATGATTACATCTACCGGCGTTGTCGGCACGTGTCTCGCGCTTGGCGGCTGGCGTCATCGCAAGCAGGCAATTGTTCGACAAGGGACCAGCGCATATTTGGCGGTTCTGATCGCACTGACCATCATGACGCTTATTCTGCCAACCTACACACAAACTACGGGGCCGGGCACATTTTCAGCAGCTCAACTTGGCTTTGTGAGCGTGCTTTCGGTGCTGCTTTATGCAAGTTTTGTGTTCGCGCAGACTGTCCGGCACCGAGACGACTTTATCGAAGGGCAGGCGCACGGCGTTTCGCTGCGGACTGCCCCTCACGAAAGCATCTCTGCCAGCACTTTGCTCCTGTTAATCGGGCTGATTGGCATTGTCATGCTCGCCGAGCAAGTCGCCGCAAGTGTTGAAAATACGCTCGTTGCCTATCAGGTGACACAGGCTGACAGTATTGTGGGGGCATTGATCGCCGGGCTGGTTTTGATGCCAGAGGCCATTTCGGCGGTTCGCGCTTCACTCAACAATGAGCTGCAACGCGGTTTGAATGTCGCGATGGGTTCCGCTTGCGCTACAATTGGTTTGACAATACCGGCGGTCGCAGCCGCCAGCCTGCTGACGGGAAGAGGGTTAACCCTGGGGCTTCCAGCGACTGACACAGTGCTTTTGATTTTAGCGCTCTTCATATGCAACGTGAGCTTTAGTACCGAAAGAACAACGTTTTTGACGGGTACGGTTCATATCGTGGTATTTTTTACTTATTTATTTCTTATATTTGTACCATGAAAACTTTGGCTCAGGCTGGCAATTAGATGCGGCGACGAGACCGGTCGTCAACGGACTGCTTGGGTTCATCAGCCTGGAAACCGATAGCGAACTGCAGACGACCGCCCTTTGCCTGAGATGGCGTTTCCGCTTCCGCACCGAATTGCCAATGACGGTGACCGGCAAGCCGCAGAAGTTCCTGATGCGCAATGCGATGGCCGAGGAACGGGGGCTGGTGGTGCAGAAGACGGCTTGAGGGCAGGGCGCGCCTCGATTTGTCCGCTTCGCCAGAAGCCGAGGCCTCACGCCGCGGATTTGAGGTGGTCGATGAAGGCGCGCAGCTTCGGCAGGATCTGGCGTTTGCCGGGATGATAGAGGAAGACGCCCGGCGTCGTGGCGGCGACCCGTCCAGCACCGATCTGAGTTTTCCCTGGGCGATCGGACCTTCGGCGACGGGTCGAGGCGTCTGCGCCAGCCCAATGCCCTGCATCGCGGCGCCAAGCAACGTCGGATAGTCGTGCGCGATGAGTGGGCCGGAGACCATCGCCTCGATCGTTCCGTTGCCATCGGCGAAGGACCAGGGCGCGATGGCGCCGTTCGAACGGCGCAAGCGCAGGCAGGCGTGGTGGCGCAGATCCTCGACATGCTCGGGGTTGCCGTGGCGCTCGAGATAGTCCGGGCTGCCGACGACAACGAACGGAAACGACGGCGTCAGCCGCACAGCGACCATGTCGGGCGCGATGAACTGGCCAAGGCGGATGCCGGCATCGAACCCGCCGGCCGCGAGATCGACCATCTCGTCGCTCGCGGCGATCTCCAGTTCGATCTCGGGATAGGCTTGGCAGAACGACGCGATCATCGGCTCCAGGATCAACGGCACGACGGCGCGAGGTACGGACAGGCGCAACAGACCGGTCGGCCGTTGGCCGACATCACGCGCGGCCTCGCCTGCCGCGACGAGCTCCTCGAAGGCAGGGCCGGCACGGTCGAGGAACCGCTGACCAGCCTCGGTCAACCCGACACTCCGCGTCGTGCGGACGAACAGCGCCGCACCCATGCGGGCTTCCAGCGTGCGCACCGCCTGGCTCACGGCGGATGGCGTTACGCCGAGATCGGCGGCGGCCCGGCGAAAGTTGCGGCGCCTGGCGACTGCCAGGAACACCTCGACGCCCTCCAGCGCACCGTGTCGGACTGTGTAGTTCTGCTTCATAGGTTGTTGTGATTACAGCGGATAGTCGAACTATGGAAGCGGGCTTAGAGGTAACCGACCGAAGCAGGGGCCGCGTGAACCAGCTTCTGACAGGAGGCCAAATGTCCACGGGAATGCTGTTCCAAACCCATCTCGTTCTAGGCTACGTCGCGTGGCTGCTTTGCTTCGGCGCATACGGTCTGCCGCGGCTGAGCTCAATGGACCGGGTCGCGGCGCAACGTGCCATCGCCACCCTGCACAGCTTCCGCTTCTTCGGGCTCGTCTTCATCCTGCCGGGCGTCGTAAGCCCCAATCTCCCAGCCGACTTCACCGTGTTCGCCGCCTATGGTGACTTTGCGACAGGGCTGCTGGCCATGCTGGCGCTGCTCACGGTGAGGCTACCTCGGCTGTTCTGGCCGTTGGTCGTCGCCTTCAATCTCGTCGGGACGGTCGAGCTCGTCGTCGACTATTACCACGCCATCCAGGTCGGCCTTCCTGCACATGCGGGGGAACTGGGCGCCGCCTACGCGATCCCGATCCTCTACGTGCCGCTGTTGATGATCACGCACGTCGCCGCATTCTATTTTCTGCTACGTCCCCACCAGAACGCGACCCAAGCCATCGCAGACGGTGCGACTGTTTCCTCGCGCATCTGGAGGTCCTAACGCCGTCCCCCCCGCATCTCCGTCGGCCTCGGCGCCGTACCAGGTTCCTGCACAAGCGGTCCGAGCAGCACTTCTCCGAACAGCGGCTGGTAGCGGCGGCGCACGGCCGGGTCCTCCTTGAAGGACAGCGCGTACTGGCCGATCTGGTGGAAATAGGTGATGCGCGCCCGCACGATGCTCTCGTCCTGCGAATAGCCCATGGCGCGGAACGACCGGATGAGCAGCTCGATGCGCAGATCGTCGATATCCTTGACCTCCTGGGCGAGCTTTTTCGATGTCCGCGACCAATCGCGCACGGCCAGGTCAAGCAGGGGACTGAAAGGGGCTTCATCCACCCAGACATGTACGATGTCGGTGAAGAACTGCAGGCCGTCGATGTCGCGGATCTCGCGCATTGCCCAGAACGGCGCGCAGTTGCTGTTTCGCCATTCCTGCAAGAGGCCGCCACGCAGGTCCGCCAGGCTGGCAAAATGGAAATAGAAGCTGCCGCGCGTGACCTTCAGTTGCTGCGCCAGGCGGTCGATCTTGACCTCACCGATGCCGCGCTTTTCGAGCACTTTGCGCGCCGCTGCGATCCAGGCCTCACGGCTGAGCGTCTGCCGCGCCGCTTTTGATCGCGCCGCCGGTCGAGGCGGTCTTTTCGTTTTCGCCAGCGCGCCTTTCCCGTTCATGGAATTCGAGACCTTCGTTGCCGCGCGCAACGCGCATGGCCGATTCGCCAATCGAACCGACCCGTGACTGCTTCGCAATTCTCCGTGTCACCGTCTATCGCCGGACACGCATTTTCAGGGCAGTGCACTGATCCGCTCCAGCATCAGCGCGAAGAACGGAGCCGGATCGATCCGGCGCAGGACGTTGCAGTTCTTGCGGCGGCCGGTGACGTGCCACCAGTCGACGACGGTCATGCCTATGGTCTCCGGCGAGACGATATCGACCGTCACGGCGCACTGGCGCTGCTCGTAGATCTCGGGAGCCAGTAGGTAACCGGTGACGCACGCATCGTGGATGGGGCGAGCCGCCGTCGCGAATTTATGGGTGCCGTATTGGCGATAGAAGTCGGCCAGATTGGCGGCCTCGATCGCCGCGCGACTGCCGGTGGCACGCAGGGCGTCGAGCCATTCAGGCGTCATCAGGGCGGTGTAGGTGCAGTCGATGCCGGCCATCGTGACCGGCACGCCGCTGTCGAACACTTTGTGCGCGGCATGCGGATCGACGAAGATGTTGAATTCCGCGGCAGGCGTGGCATTGCCGCCCTGAAAAAAGCCGCCGCCCATCAGCACGACTTCGCGTAGCCGGGGAATGATCCTCGGCTCCATGGTCATGGCCATGGCCAGGTTGGTCATCGGGCCGAGCGTACAGACGGTCAACTCGCCTTCCGGCGCGTCCATGATCGTGCGCACCAAATAGTTGACCGCGTGCTCGCTCTGCAGCGGCGTGACGGGTTCGGGCAGATCGGCGCCATCGAGGCCCGTTTCGCCGTGAACATATTCGGCCGTGATCAGCTTGCGCACCATCGGCGCCGGGCAGCCGGCATAGACCGGCACATCGGGCCGCCCGGCCAATTCCACGACCTTGAGCGCGTTCTTGGCCGTCAAGGCGAGTGGCACGTTGCCGCCGACCGTCGTGATGCCGACCACCTCGAGTTCGGCTGGCGAACCAAGCGCGAAAAGGATCGCGAACGCGTCGTCCTGACCAGGATCGGTGTCGATGATTATCTTGCGTGGTGCCATTGTGCCGCGATTTTCCCGTTGCGCTCGAAAGCCTATTGCTGAGGCGATTTGGATGTGTAGAAATACAGTACTGTATCTTATGTTCAAGACAAGGTGTTCGAATGGACGCACGCGGCGACTTTTCCGAAATTCCGATCCTCGACGTGTCGGCGCTTTACGGCGGCGACCAGGATGCGATCGCCGCGACGGCGACGACATTGCGCCGGCATCTCGAGACGATCGGCTTCCTCTATGTCGTCGGGCACCCGATCCCGCGTGCCGACGTCGAGGCGGTTCGCGAAGCCAGCAAGCGCTTCTTCGCTCTGCCCGAGGAGCAGAAACTGGCGCTGAAGATCGACAGGAATTTCCGCGGCTATCTGCCCTTTGCTGGCTCGACCATCGTGACGTCGTCGGTGGCGACCGTGAGCAAGCCGAACCAGAGCGAATCGATCTTCTTCATGCACGAGGTCGAGGCCGACGACCCCAGGGCATTGGCCGACAAGCCGCTGCAGGGCCCCAACCAGTGGCCGGACGAGGCGGCGCTCGCCGGCTTCAGGCTGACGATTGAACGTTATGTGGATGAGATGAGCACGCTCGCCCGCAAGATGGTCGGCGCTATCGCGCTTTCGCTTGGACTTCCGACCGACAGTCTCGACCGCTATTTCGATCGGCCGACGACCTTCCTGCGGTTGCTGCACTATCCGACGCAGCCCCAGGAAGAGGGGCTTTTCGGCTCGGCCCCACACACCGATTACGGCTTCATCACGCTGCTCGCGCAGGACAATGTCGGCGGCCTGGAAGTCAAGAACAAGGCGGGCGACTGGGTTCCCGCGCCGCCGGTCCCGGACTCCTTCGTGATGAATGTCGGCGACATCCTGGCGCGCTGGTCGAACGACCAGTTCGTCTCGACACCGCATCGCGTTATCAACCGGTCGGGGCGCGAGCGCTATTCCCAGCCCTTCTTCTTCGACCCGTCCATGGATGAAACGATCGAAGCGCTGCCGGTCTGCGTGCCGGCCGGTAGCCGGCCGAAATATGAGCCGGTGCTTTACGGCGACTATCTGATGGAGCGCATCGACAAGAACTACCACTACCGCAAGAAGAAGGCCGCGGAGACAGCCAGTTCATAGACGGATCGATGCGCGGCTGCGTCGGTGCGGACGCGAGGCCCGGATTGGAGAGCAGACTGCAGGAACCGTTGTAATCAAAAAAGGGGAACGAAAATGAGAGCACATTTGCAGATGGCAGGTTTGGCGCTGGCCGCACTTGCCGTAGCCTGGGGCGGACCTTCGGGCGCCGCCGAGGTGACGAAATCGGCTGAGGTCCAGCGGACCGGCATGCTGACCGTCGCCAACACGCTGGACTATGCGCCGTTCGAGTATCTCGACGCCGACGGCAAGCAGACCGGGATCATCATAGAACTGGCCGGTGAGGTGGCCAAGCTGGTCGGCGCCAAGCTGGACGTGGCGCGCACACCTTTCCCCTCGATGATACCGGGCTTGGCGGCTGGCCGTTTCAAGGTCGCCTGGGAGACGTTCTCCGCCACGCCCGAGCGGCTCAAGCAGGTCGATTTTGTCATGTTCCTGAAGGCCGGCCTGGCTGTTTCGACGTCGCCGGACAAGAAGGCGAGTTTCAGCGGCGACACCCCGCTCTGCGGCAAGCGGATCGGTGTTTCGGCAGGCAGCGCATCGGATTTCCTGGTCGACAAGCTGAGCACGGAGTGCACCGGCAAGGGCCAGGCAGCGATCGAAAAATCGGTCTTCAACTCGTCGACGGATATCGTCCAGGCGGTGCTGTCCGACCGCGTCGACGCCCGCATGGACGATGCGACCGCATCGAGCTATTTCGAGGTGACGAGCAAGGGCCAACTCGTGGTGCTGCCGACCCTCTATGAAGTCGCCCCGCTCGGCATGGCGATCGCCAAGGACGACAAGGAGACCGCCGACATGATGGTGGGCGCACTCTCCGAGCTGTTCAAGAATGGCACCTACAAGGCTGTTCTCGACAAATATGGCATGGGCGCCTACGCGATCAAGGAGCCCTATTTCGTCGGCAGCATGGAGGCGTTGCGCGCCGACTAACAAAGTTTGTCCATTTGGACGCACTTTGTTCTAAGACTTTGATCGTGCTTTCCGAAATCGATTTTCGGGCTGATGCGATAGCGGCTGTCGGCGCCCGGTCTCGTATCGGGCGCCGTTTGCGGATGAAGACCAGGAGAACCAGCGATGGGCGTGGCCCACCCAACCGAGATACGCATCGAGCCAGGCGTCGCCGAGGCGGTTTCGCGCCTGACCGTCGTGCCGCAGCGCCGCTACGGCATCTGGGTCGGCACCGCGCTGGCCCTGTTTTTGGCGTTCCTCATCATCCGGGCCTTCGCCAGCAATCCTGCCTTTGCCTGGCCCACGGTGGTGGGCTACCTGTTGCATCCCTCTGTCATGCGCGGCCTCGGCAACACCTTGATGCTGACCGCGGTGATCATGATATTGGCGATCGTTGTCGGCACGGTCATTGCCATCATGCGCGTGTCGCCAAGCCCGGTGCTGCGTGCCTTCGCGGGTCTGTACGTCTGGTTTTTCCGTGGCGTACCGGCCCTGATACAGCTGATCTTCTGGTTCAACCTGTCGCTGCTCGTGCGCGAAGTCTCTTTGACCATCCCCTTCGTCGGCACGCTGTTTTCCGTGCGCACCAATGATTTCATGACGCCATTCTTCTCCGCCGTCGTCGCCCTTTCCCTGTGCGAGGCCGGCTACATGGCCGAGATCATCAGGGCCGGCATCAAGTCGGTGCCATCTGGCCAGGCTGAGGCGGCGAGCGCGCTTGGCATGCCCTACCGCATGATCCTGAAGCGCATCACGCTGCCGCAGGCGATGCGCTTCGTGCTGCCGCCAACCGGCAATGAGGCCATCAACCTTTTGAAGATGACCTCGCTGGTGACGTTCATCGCCGTCGACGACCTGTTCTATTCTGCCCAGAGCATCTATGCGCGCACCTTCGAGACGATCCCGCTCCTGATCGTGGTCGCCTTCTGGTATCTCGCGGTGGTCAGCATCATGTCGGTGGGACAGCATTTCCTGGAACGCCATTTCGGTCGCAGCGACACACGCCGCGATCCCATGACGATGCGCTTCCTGCGCAATGTCATCAGCCTGCGTGGCATTTCCCGATGAGCGATGTGAAGGAAGAGAATCGTGCCCGCTTCGGCGTGCCAGCCGACTCCATGGTCTTCGCGCGCGGGGTGCGAAAGTCCTATGGTCCGCTCGAGGTCCTCAAAGGTGTCGATCTCGATGTGCCTGTCGGATCGGTCGCCTGCATCATCGGCCCCTCGGGTTCTGGCAAGAGCACATTCCTGCGCTGCATCAACCATCTCGAGAAGCTCAGCGCCGGCATCCTGCTCGTCGACAGTCAGTTCGTCGGCTACGACCTCAGGGACGACAAGCTCTACGAGGTCAATGACGACCTGCTTTGCCAGCGGCGCGCCGAGACCGGCATGCTGTTCCAGTCGTTCAACCTGTTTTCGCACATGACCGTGATGGAGAACCTGATCGAGGCGCCGACACAGGTGCGGCGCATCCCGCCGGACCAGGCAAAGGCCGAAGCGGAGATACTGCTCCGGCGCGTCGGTCTCCTGGACAAGGTCAACCGCTATCCGAGGGAACTGTCCGGCGGTCAGCAGCAGCGTGTGGCGATTGCCCGGGCGATGGCGATGAAGCCGAAGGTCCTGCTCTTCGATGAGCCGACATCGGCGCTCGACCCCGAACTCGTTGGCGAGGTGCTGCAGGTCATGCGCGATCTGGCCGAAAGCGGCATGACGATGGTCGTGGTTACCCACGAGATCGGCTTTGCTCGTGAGATCGGGGATCAGCTCGTGTTCATGGATGGCGGCGTGATCATCGAACGCGGCGTTCCGCGCGAGATGATTGCCAATCCGGTATCGCCGCGAACCCGCGAGTTCCTGTCGCGGGTGCTTTGACGGCAAGAGAATCCACCCAAGAGAGGATCCACCAAAGAAAAAGGCGCGGATCTGGCCCGCGCCTTTTTGTGTTCAGCCTTCCAAAGCTCAGTCCTTCTCGAAGATGCGCGCCTTGGCGACGACGCCGGCGATGGCGCCGCCGATCAACGGTGCAACGATGAACAGCCAGAGCTGGCCGATCGCCGCAGTTCCCGAAAACAGCGCCGGGCCGATCGAACGGGCCGGATTGAGCGACGTGCCGGTCACCGGGATGATGGCGAAGTGCAATCCCGCCAGCGTCAGGCCGATGACCAGCCCTGCGAACGCCGTTGAGTGCTTTTCAGCCGTGACGCCCAGGATCACGGTGACGAAGGTGAAGGTGCCGATCACTTCCCACAGGAATGCCGAGCTGACACCCCATTTTGCCACGTCCCAGCCATTGGCGCCGAAGCCGGTGGTGTGTCCGCCAACCTGGCCGGAGACGATGATCCACAATGCCAGCGAAGCAAGGACGCCGCCGATGATCTGCGCGATCCAGTAGGGGATGACGTCCTTGGCCGGTAGCCGGCCGGCGAGGAAGACACCCAGCGTCACCGCCGGATTGAGATGCGCGCCCGAAATCGGTCCGATCGCATAGGCCGCCGCAATGAGGCCGATGCCGAACGCCAGACCGATGCCTTCCTGGCCAAGCGGCAGCGCACCGCCGAAGCCGCCCGTCACCACCGACGCCGTGCCGATGAACACCAATAGAAATGTGCCTAGAACTTCCGCCAGATAAGTCTTCATTGCCCTCTCCTCGTAGCGATCCGCCGGTCCGCGTTTTCCACGCCGCGAATCATGTCGGCAAGAGTATTCCCTGGCGAAAAACTTGGGAAGCAGTGCAGTTGCGCCAGATTGCGTGCTTGTAGTCCCCAGTTACGAACATTAGAGAGCTTTCATCTATTGATTTGTCTGTTACCGCTCGCCGAGGACAATCATCTTTTGGATGCCGGCCGCGATCAGGATTGCCTCGTTCGTCGCAAGGCGGAAGCGGGGTTCAATCCAGCCCCAAAAGGCTCTAAGAGCAGGCTCAGAGATCACGTGCTCGATTTGATGGAATGACGAATGCGACTGGGTGGACGGCTGGCTGCGGCCATCGAAGTGCTGGAAGACATCGGCCGGCGCCATCGGCCGGTGGCGGATGCGCTGAAGGATTGGGGCCTGTCGCATCGCTTCGCCGGCGGTGGTGACCGCGCGGCGATCGGCAACATCGTCTATGACGCCTTGCGCCACAAGCGTTCCGCCGGCTGGCTGCTGGGCGAAGACACGCCGCGCGCCATCGGCTTCGGCGCACTGCTGCTCGAATGGGGCCAGACGGCCCAGTCGCTCAACGATGCGCTCGATGGCGACAAGTTCGCGCCGCCGCTGCTGACCGCCGCCGAGCTTCAGGCAACCGCCGAGCGCCGGCTTGCCGATGCGCCGGACGCGGTGCGGGCGGATGTTCCCGACTGGTGCGCGCCGCTTTTCGAGCGAGCCTTTGGCCCCGCCTGGGTCGAAGAAGGCGCCGCGCTGGCGACACGCCCGCCGCTCGATCTCAGGGTCAACACCTTGCAGGCCAATCGCCACAAGGTGCTGGCCGAACTGACGGGAACCGGCGCGAAACCCGCCGCCATCGCCCCTCAGGGTATCCGCATCCCGCCTATCGACGGCGACGGCAGGCACCCGAACGTGCAGGCTGAGCCGGCTTTCCAGAAAGGCTGGTTCGAGGTCCAGGACGAAGGCTCGCAGGTGGCGGCCGCCCTTGCCGGGGCCGAAGCCGGCATGCAGGTGCTGGATTTCTGCGCCGGCGCCGGCGGCAAGACGCTGGCATTGTCGGCTTCGATGGACAATCGTGGCCAGATCTTTGCCCACGATGCCGAAAAGGCCCGGCTGGCGCCGATCTTCGACCGCATCCGCCGCTCGGAAAACCGCAATGTCCAGATCGTCACAAAACCGGCTGAACTCGCCCCGCTCGGCAACCACATGGACATCGTGCTGGTCGATGCGCCCTGCACCGGCAGTGGCACCTGGCGGCGCCGTCCCGATGCCAAATGGCGGCTGACGCAAAGACAGCTCGATGCCCGCAAGGGTGAGCAGTCCGCAATCCTCGATGCGGCCAAGGCCTATGTCAAGTCAGGCGGCCTGCTGGTCTACATCACCTGCTCGGTCTTCGATGAGGAGAATGGTGAGCAGGTCGCGGCCTTCCGGGACCGCAACAGCGGTTTTGTCCCGGTAGATCATCGCGCGCTCTGGGACAGCCGTTTTCCTGGCCATGAGGCAGCCGCACGCATCGGTGCCAAAGGGGACATCTCGCTGTCGCCCGCGCTGAGCGGTACCGACGGGTTTTACTTCTGTGCGTTGCGCAGGTCGGCCTGAATCCGATTGGGTATCGCCAATTCCTGATGGATGCGTGCCACCAGCCGGCGGGGGAGGTCGATTGCTGCAGTGCAGCAAAAGCATTTGCCTGCCGCCTATGCCTCTGCAATAAGCTTATCCGCATAAAGGAAGGCAGCGGCCATGGCAGCAAAGATCGTACCCGCCCCGGACTATGAAGATCGCGTCAGGACCTCTTTCGCGCGCCAGAAAGCGATGGCGACGATCGGCGCCGAGCTGACGCTGGTGACGCCCGGCATCATCGAGATCGAGATGCCCTATTCGGCAGCACTCACCCAGCAGCACGGCTTTCTGCATGCCGGCGTCATTTCGACGGCGCTGGACTCGGCCTGCGGCTATGCCGCTTTCTCGCTGATGCCGGAAAACTCCGGCGTATTGACCATCGAGTTCAAGGTCAATCTGCTGGCGCCCGGCCGCGGCGAGCGCTTCCTGTTCCGCGGCTCGGTGACGAAGCCCGGCCGCACCATCATCGTCGCCGATGGCCAAGCCTATGCCTTCGCCGCGGATGGCGAGGCCAAGCTGATCGCCACCATGACCGGGACCATGATGACGGTAGTCGGCCGTGACGGCATAGAAGGCTGATCCGATGGGCAGCGTTGTGCGACTTGGCGGCAAGGACGTCCTCTTCGTCATGGCGGCGCAGGCCGAATACGGCCCGCACCTCAAACAGCTGTTCGCGCCGCTGATGACCGGCGTCGGACCGGTCGAGGCCGGCGTCAGGCTGGCGGCCGAACTGTCCTGGCTGAAGTCGCAGAAGGCGCTGCCGGATCTCGTCGTGTCGCTCGGCTCAGCCGGTAGCCGGACGCTGGAGCAGGCGGAAATCTATCAAGCCATCTCGGTCAGCTACCGAGATATCGACGCCTCGCCGCTCGGTTTCGAGAAAGGGGCGACGCCCTTCCTCGACCTGCCGGTGACGGTGCCGCTGCCGTTTAGGATTCCTGATGTAAGGGAGGCGACGCTGTCGACCGGCGGCGCGGTCATCACCGGCGCGGCCTATGATGCGATCGCCGCCGATATGGTCGACATGGAGACTTTCGCTTGCTTGCGTGCCTGCCAGCTGTTCGACATCCCGCTGATCGGGCTGCGCGGCATTTCCGACGGCGCGGCTGATCTCAGGCACGTCGGCGACTGGACCGAATATCTGCATGTCATCGACGAGAAGCTGGCCGGGGCAGTCAGGCAACTTGAGCCGGCAATCAAATCCGGCGCACTGCTGTTTGCTCCATCCCCAGGCGCCGAACCGGATTGAGCAGTCAACCTCGCACCAATTGCGCCACCCATTTCGCTCCTCTAACGCCTACTGCAGAAATATGTATTTTTTCAATGGATTAACAGATAATTATCCGTATTTTGTTTCTGACTTGTGCCGTCTGAAATAGATAATTGGAAAGCAGCCTGGACATGTCGCCGGGCTTTTTTATTAGGCCGATTTCGCCTACATGTAGTGACAACCATGAGATATCGATTCGCATCATGATGCTTTACGTCCCGATGACGGCAACCGAATTCCGCGCTTGCCTCGCCGCCATCCCGCTTTCCCAATTGGCTTTCTCTCGACTGCTAAGCGTGGCTCCGCGTACGGTACGCTCTTGGGCACTGGCCGAGCGGCAAATACCACCGCACGCCGCCATGATCGCTCGCCTGCTGGCGACCAAGCGAATTACGGTGAAACAGTTGCAGCATGCCGCCATGACGCAACTTGGCGGCTAGGCTTTTTCAGCCTTGCAGTATAGGCACTATCAACCTATATTCTCTGGTTGCCGGGCAGCCGTCGTTTCCGATAGGCGCGGCAACGGGAGCAGAACTTATGAGTGACGTCGAAAACATTACAGCGACCACATCATGGGAGCCAAAATTCCATCTTGACCTCAAAATCGCCAATTCAGCCACATTCTATGCTCTGGTTGATCAGTTCGAGGAATGGAGGAAAATCCAACCTGAAAACGAGGACAAGGTCGCCAATGGCTGGCATATGATCACCCCGGAAATGGCCGAAAGGTTGTTGCTCAAGAACCCAGCCGGGTCGAATCGCAAGACCGTACTGTCGAACATCGTCTATTACGCGGAGCAGATGGCCGCCGAGGATTGGCCCGAAACCGGCCAGCCCCTGATTTTCGATGTCGACGGCAAGCTGTTAGATGGTCAGCACCGTCTCTGGGCTTGCTACCTTTCCGGGGTGCCATTCGCAACTTACGTTGTTAATCAGCGCAAGCCTATCAAATCGGCTTTCGCTTACATCGACAATGTCAAGGCGCGTACCGCCAAGGATGCGCTAGCCACGGCGGGCCTGAATGGCCTTTCGGCTCTGACAGCGCAAACGGTGACTATCGCCCAGCTTTACGAAAACAAAGCATATACGGCGACGAAGAAGCACCGGCTTCCGCGCATGTCGCCCAAGCAATTCATTGACTACGTCGAGGCGAATCCAAACATTCGCCGGGGCGCCCAACTGATGGCGGGCGAGCATGCTTCCGCATCCGCGATGATTAGCCATAACGATATCGCGGCCTTTGCGGCGGTCAAAATCCTCGACCTACATGATGAATTCACGCTCGACGAGTTCATGAACGACGTGGGCACTGAGGGTGAGGAGTTCGGCGCAGGAAGTCCGATTGCGGCTTTGCAGCATGTGCTGAAAGTCAACAGCGTTGCCAAGGAACCGATGCAGAAACACCAAGTCTTGGCACATGTCATTAAGGCATTCAATGCTTGGATGGCTGGCGAGCAGGTCAAAAAAATCAGTCTGAGAGTCGATGAAGCGTTCCCGCGTTTCATGCCGAAACAAGCTGAGGCTGCATAAGACTTCAACGGGGAGGCGCGCGAATGCGCCACCACTTTTCCTGCAAGGACAGAACCAAATGGCTGTTCACTACCAAGACCATCGTTTCGCTGAAATCTGGCCTCTGCCGAACGGTGAGGATTTTGCGAAATTTGTGGCCGATATTCGGGCAAACGGCGTGCAGGTGCCGATCGTGCTCTATCAGGGAAAGATTCTGGACGGGCGCGCCCGCTACCGCGCCTGCATTGAAGCGGGCATTGAACCGCGCTTTGAAGGCATAGGGACGCCAAACGATGTTGACGCGCTTAATTTGGTCGTTTCACTCAACGACTATCGGCGGCAACATTCAACCTTTGAACGCCGGGCCTTCGCGGCGGCAAGGCTGGCGCATTTTAAGCAACAAACTCAATTTCAAGAAAAGGTAGAAATGCCTGCTGGCGCAACGCGTGATCCTAGCCTTCCTGGTCACAATCGTTTCGTCAAAGAAGCGGCTTTGATCATGGATGTTTCTACGGGTTCGCTTGCCCGTGCCCGCACCGTTATTCAGTACGCCCCGGAACTGGAAAAGGCCGTCGTGGACAGGAGACTCGGGCTTCAAGCTGCGGCCGAGAAAGCGCATCCATCGAAGGCCACGCACGTCAAGGGGACCGTTGCTAGGCGATCCGCCGCCA
Organism: Mesorhizobium cantuariense; assembly: GCF_042647205.1. Lineage (NCBI taxonomy): Bacteria > Pseudomonadati > Pseudomonadota > Alphaproteobacteria > Hyphomicrobiales > Phyllobacteriaceae > Mesorhizobium > Mesorhizobium cantuariense. The sequence goes on from NZ_JBHRVD010000001.1 coordinate 1,161,160, forward strand.
AGGAGACCGCCGCCGAGGAAATCTATCAACGTGGGCTAGAATTCCGCCGCAACATTCCGAAAGCCAACTTTCTGACGCCGGAAGAAGTCGATCCGGATTTCGAGGGAACGCCACTCGAATTCGCCACCAAATACGGGCACGTTCTTACCAGAACCGCCTCACAGCGCGAACAGGAGGCGGCACGAGCGCGCGGCGAGGAATTTGTGGCATGGCTCCGCAAGTGTGCCAGCGGTGCGCCAGTCAATATCAGTGAAGCCGATTTGCTAGCCTATATCAGGGGCAACGGCTCCGAACCCGGCTATCGCCTCAATAAGTTTAACGGACGCTGGACGGCTTTCGACGCCATGCATGCCCGATTTGCCGCACTGATAGCCCAACTGGAATCGCATCTGGCCGACAAACCGACCGTAGTGGAACGCTAGTTCAGCTAGCCGCTATCGACTCCAGCTCAGGCGTGGAGCGGACCGAACCATCGGACAGAGCTGCTGCGAAGCAGCAGAATTGAATGGAGGCCCGCAGCCTCGCAACCCATTGCGCCGACTCATTTCTTTCTCTAAACGCTCGCCATGAAAACAGCCAATCATCCCGACACCGTCCTGATTGTCGATTTCGGCAGCCAGTTCACCCAGCTCATCGCCCGCCGCATCCGCGAGGCCGGTGTATTTTCCGAGATCGTGCCGTTCCAGTCGGCCGAAGCGGCATTCAAGCGCATCAATCCGAAGGCTGTCATCCTGTCCGGCGGCCCGGCTTCGACCAGCGATATCGGCAGCCCGCGCGCGCCGCAGATCGTCTTCGACGCCGGCGTGCCGGTGCTCGGCATCTGCTATGGCCAGATGGCCATGTGCGTGCAGATGGGCGGCGTCGCCGAAAGCTCCGACCATCGCGAGTTCGGCCGCGCCTTCGTCGAGATCGAGAAGGACAGCCCGCTGTTCGAGGGCCTGTGGGCGCCCGGCCAGCGCCACCAGGTTTGGATGAGCCATGGCGACCGCGTCATCTCCTTGCCCAAGGGGTTCGAAGTGTTCGGCAAGTCGGAAGGCTCGCCCTTCGCCATCTTCGGCAACATCGAGCGCAAGATGTACGGCATCATGTTCCACCCCGAGGTGGTGCATACGCCCGATGGTGCCCGGCTGCTCAGGAACTTCGTCCACAACATCGCCGGCATCGAGGGCGACTGGACCATGCGCGCCTACCGCGAGCACGCGGTTGAGACCATCCGCAAGCAGGTCGGCAAGGGCAAGGTCATCTGCGCGCTGTCGGGTGGCGTCGACTCTTCTGTCGCGGCCCTGTTGATCCACGAGGCGGTCGGCGACCAGCTGACTTGTATCCTTGTCGACCACGGCCTGATGCGCAAGGACGAGGCCGCGGGCGTGGTGGCGATGTTCCGCGAGCACTACAATTTGCCGCTCATTTTGGTGAACGCATCGGACCGTTTCATCGACGCCCTTGAGGGCGAGTCGGACCCGGAGAAAAAACGCAAGACCATCGGCCGGCTGTTCATCGAGGTGTTCGAGGAAGAGGCCAAGAAACTCGGCGGCGCCGAATTCCTGGCGCAAGGCACGCTCTATCCCGACGTCATAGAGAGCGTCTCGTTCACCGGCGGCCCGTCGGTGACGATCAAGTCGCACCACAATGTCGGCGGTCTGCCCGCGCGCATGAACATGCAACTGGTCGAGCCGCTGCGCGAACTGTTCAAGGACGAGGTGAGGGCGCTCGGCAAGGAGCTCGGCCTGCCCGAGAGCTTCATTGGCCGCCATCCGTTCCCCGGCCCCGGTCTTGCCATCCGCTGCCCGGGCGGCATCACCCGCGAAAAGCTGGAGATCCTGCGCGAGGCCGACGCCATCTATCTCGACGAAATCCGCAAGGCCGGCCTTTACGACGCCATCTGGCAGGCCTTCGCCGTGCTGTTGCCGGTGCAGACGGTCGGCGTGATGGGCGACGGCCGCACCTACGAGTTCGTCTGTGCGCTACGCGCCGTCACCTCGGTCGACGGCATGACGGCGGATTTCTACCACTACGACATGGCCTTCCTCGGCGCTGCCGCCACGCGCATCATCAACGAGGTCCGCGGCATCAACCGCGTCGTCTACGACGTGACGTCGAAGCCGCCTGGAACAATCGAGTGGGAATGATTCAGACCCACTCAAACGCAGCCGAAAATACGCCGATCTGCGACGTAACGCACTGAAAACAAAAATAAATCCTTTCAGGGACAACCAGCGACAATCGGTACGCATAGATTGGCTTTGACGGACCGCTTGACGGACCTTCCGCATATTGCCCACCCGAATTTTTCCAAGTACCGTCGGAGCGAATGAGGCTCGTGACGGTACTTTTGTGTACCTTAAGGCATTGAAGGAAAAAGGAATTTCCTGCCGCAGAGCCTCGAAATCGTACTGACGGTACTTTTCAAGAGGCAATGGGTATGCTGACGGATGCCACCCTTAAGGCACTGAAACCAAAAGAAAAAATCTACAAGATTGCTGACCGTGACGGGATGTATGTCCGCGTCATGCCCAGTGGCGCGATCTCGTTTCGGCTGGACTACAGGCTGAATGGACGCCGCGAGACGGTCTATCTCGGCAGATATGGCAGAGACGGCATCTCGCTCGCGTTGGCCCGAGAGAAGTGCCTCGACGCCAAGCGCGCCATTGGCGAAGGGCGATCGCCGGCGATCGAGAAGCAGCGCGACAAGCGCCGCCTGAAAGAGGCAAAGAGTTTTGGCGAATTCGGCGAGAAATGGCTAAAAGCCGGGCCGATGGCCGACAGCACGCGCGCCATGCGGCGCGCCATTTTCGAACGGGAGCTTCTTCCGGTCTGGCGCAATCGCCTCCTGCCGGAAATCACGCCGGACGACCTAAGGGCCCTGTGCGGCAGCATCGTCGAACGTGGTGCTCCGGCGACAGCTATTCACGTGCGAGATATCGTGAAACAGATTTACGGCTTTGCGATCCTGCACGGGGAAAAGGTCGCCAATCCAGCTGATGAAGTTGGGCCGGCGTCGATTGCTACCTTCGTCCCAAAGGATCGCTCGCTCTCGCCGTCCGAAATTCGCGTGATGCTAAAGCAGCTCGAGCACATCCCCACACTTCCCACGATCCGTTTGGGAATGCGGCTTTATCTGCTCACTATGGTGCGTAAGAGCGAGCTGCAGGACGCGGTGTGGGACGAGGTCGATTTTGAGAATGCGGTCTGGACGATCCCGAAGGAACGCATGAAGCGGTCGAAGGCGCATAGCGTCTACCTGTCGCGCCAAGCGCTCGACATCATGATTGCCCTGAAGACCTGTGCGGGAAATTCCAGATACCTTCTTCCATCGCGGTACGATGCGGATGCTCCGATGTCGCGTGCAACGTTCAATCGGATCACTTACGCAGTCGTCGAGCGCGCGAAGTCCGAGGGGCTGCCCCTCGAGCCGTTCACGGTTCATGACCTGCGGCGAACGGGCTCAACTCTGTTGAATGAACTTGGCTTCAACAGCGATTGGATTGAAAAGTGCCTGGCCCACGAGGACGGACGCTCGTCGCGTGGCGTCTACAACAAGGCCGAATACGAAATGCAGCGCCGCCACATGATGCAGGAATGGTCGGACATCATCGACGCCTGGGTCGTTGGCAAGAAGTTCGTCCCGACGCTCATCCCGCCGTCGATGCCCCTCTTGGAGCCTGATCCGGCTCTCTGATCGGCCGAGCCCGACGCTGCTTAAGGTCCGGTTTCGGAGCGCGCAGGATTGGCTTTGAGCGACGGGCCGCGAGCCATGCTTGAACCTCGCCCAGATCCCAAACCACACATCTTGGAGTCAAGGCGAAGCGTCGCGGGAATTCGCCCCGCTGTTCCATGTCGTAGATCGTACTGTCCGCAAGCGGCACTATTTCACGCAGCTGGCGTCTCCGGATTGTGCGCTTGAGCGCTTCTTCATTCGATCGGGTCATCTCGTACTCCTCAGCAACGAGTCGAAATTGAAGGCGATTGTGTTCGATGAGAAAAGAGCTTCAGCCCCGGCCTCGTGTCATCGGCGGTTTCGACCTGTGAAAGGGACAAGTCTGACCGGGTCTTGAGCTTCAGATGTTGCAGTATGCATTGGCTTCGGCTGAGCCCCCGGCTTTCTAAGCAAAGGGCAGCAACAACAGGAGAGTTGACGAATGTCAGTTCCCAGCCGCTGACGTTCGTCGCTTAACACTCGGCCTTGCCAAGGCACTGCTGACTGAGCCACGATCTATCATCGTCGCCTGTAGCAAGGTTTCCTTGGCAGGACCTGTAGCCTCGCCTTGCAAACGAGCGATCAGATCTTCTGTCGCAGCTTTGGCTAAGTCTCTGATGGGCTGCGACACAACGGTCAGGGGCGGCGTCACCGCCGCCGTCCAGTCGGCGTCGTCAAAGCAGATGAGCGAAACCTTGTCGGGTATCGATAAATCTAGCTCCCGAAGAACGTTGAGAAGGACGAGGGCGACGGAACTGTCTGTCGCGAGAAAAGCGGTCGGACGGTTCGCAGACTGACAGAGCTGGCGCAACTGGCGAGCAAGATTCTCAGTGTCCCAACCTCCGAGGATAATCAGCTTGGGGACAATCTGGATGCCGGCGTCGTGGAGCGCTGCGCGGTAACCGTCGATACGCTCGCGAACAGAGGAAATCAGGTAATGTTGCTCCCCACGAGAAGGAGCGTTGGACACCAGCGCGATGCGTCGGTGTTCTTGCTTGATGAGAGATGCCACCGCCTGATGGGCCGCGCGAAAGTTGTCAATCGCAAAGGTGTCGGCATTGAGTACCGGCACGCGTCTGTCGAGAAGGACAAAGGGGCAGCCCATGTCCCGCGCGCCGATGAGGTGATCCACCTCGATGCTGGAGGTTGGCGAAACAATCAGGCCATCGACACGGTTGGCGAGCAACACGCGCACCGCGTCACGCTCAAGCTCAATATCCTCGTCGGTGTTGGCTAGAACCACACCGAAGCCATTTGCACTGGCTGTGTCTATGATAGCCCGAATGGCTCGCGCAAAATACAGATTCTCAATATCGGCTACAACGACGCCAATCATCTCGCTGCGGCCGGTCGCCATGCTGCGAGCGAGTTGGTTGGGCTGGTACGCCAGGCGTTTTGCGGCGTCGAAGACGCGCTGGCGCGTCTCAGCACCGGCATAGCCGTAACCGCCAAGCACCCGCGCCGCGGTTGCGCTTGAGACACCCGCCGCACGCGCAACGTGGGCGATCGTCGGCTGAGCGCTGGAGCGTCCATTATCCTTCATGGTCTGATCGCATCCGCGTTGCGGGACTCGTGCCCGTGCATGGCGGACAAATAGACCGCCGCGACGCCCCTTGACAACCCATTGGGAAGTGTGAGAGCGTTATCACATGAGAGCGCTATCACATCTTGATCGCAAAAAGAGAGGCACTGTGAATCGATACCCCAATCTTGTCCCAACAGATGTCGATTTCCGTCGCATCACTGAAGCCGCCGTCGAGCAACGCGAACGGATCAGGCAAGTGGCCAAGGCCGCAGCTGATGGAATGCGCAACCTCTTCCTGATCGGTTGCGGTGGCTCCCTGAACGACTTCTCTGCCGCATCGTACCAGTGCGACCGAAGCGCCGGATTTCCGACTTTCTGCCTTAATAGCGAAGAGTTCAATCGCCGCCGTCCTGCTCTGCTCGGGCCGGGATCAGTGGCGCTTGTCGCATCGCACAACGGCACGACGGGAGAAACGATCGAAGCCGCTCGCTGGTCGCACTCCGCCGGCGCCCGCGTCATCGGCTTTACTAAGAACGAGACGACCAAACTCGCCGCCGAATGCGATGACGTCTTCACGTACCACAGCGACCGAACTATCCTGGCGCCGAAGCAAGTGCTGATTGGCCTGATGGTGACGGCGCTTCTGAAGGAAGCCGGGGCAAAATTCGATTTCGCGGCATTGGAACAGGCTTTCGCTGCGGTGCCGGCAGCTTTTGAACTGGCTGTGCAGGAGGCGGAGGCGCGCCTCCACGAGATCGCCACTGACTTCGCGGCAGAGACCCTGACTTACGTCCTGTCCGCCGGTCCCAACCAGGGCGCCGGCTACGGATTCGCCATGTGTTATCTCATGGAGATGCAGTGGAAGCACGCGTCCTGGTTCAACGCGAACGAATTTCTGCATGGGGCTTTCGAGGTTGTTCAGCCCGATACGGCGGTTCTTCTGTTCAAGGGCGAAGACGAAACCCGCCCGGTGATCAACCGAGTTGAGGCTTTCCTTAACAAGAACACCCGGCGCTGCCGCGTGATCGATTCGATGGACTACAGCCTGCCCGGCGTGCCGGCGTCGATGCGTGGGGACATTTCCCCGCTCCTTCTCTCGACCCTTTCCAAGCGTTTGGCCGAACACTACCAGGCGGTCACCGGGCATTCGCTCACAGAACGCCGCTACATGTTCAAGACAACCTACTGAGGCATTTCGTATGCGTGTCTGTGGCGTCGGTGACAATGTTGTCGACCGATATTTCAATCAAAGGCTGATGTTTCCGGGAGGCAACGCGGTGAATTTCGCTGTTCACGCCCGGCGAAGCGGAGCGCACGCTGCCTATCTCGGCGTGATCGGCACCGATGCCGATGGCGATCTGATCCGCTCGAGCCTGCAGGCTGAAGGCATTGAGCTCGAGCGGCTGCGTGTCGAGGACGGGCCCAATGCCTTTGCCACCGTTCATATGGACGACAGCGGCAACAACCGCAGATGGGGCCTTTGCGAGAAAGGCGTATCGATGTTCCGACTCGACAACGCCGATCTCGACTATCTTGCCGGCTTCGACCTGGTTCACACCGGTGAGACAAGCCGGTTGGACAACCAGCTTCCCGACATTCGCGAGCGCGTTGCGATCTCCTTCGATTTTTCCGAACGGAGTTTGGAATATGCTGCTGGTGTCCTGCCTTATTTAAGGGCAGCTGCCTTCTCGCGCGGCAGTGCCGGCGACGACGAAGTGGCGCGTGTTCTGGATTCCGCCCAATCGGCCGGCGTCGAACTGGTCACGATCACCCAGGGCGCGCGTGGCGCCACCGTGTGCCACAAAGGCGAGATCCTGTTCGCGCCCGCGGTGCCTGTCGATGCCGTCGATACGCTCGGCGCGGGCGACGCATTTGTAAGCCGCCTCGCTTACCGCGTGCTGACCGGCGTACCGCTTGCCGAAGCGGCCAGCGACGCAGCGCAATACTCCGCGCTCATCTGCGGCACGCGTGGCGCCTTCGGCCATGCCCGTCCCATCACACGCGAAATACCATCGTGAGAGCAAAATGAACGAGAACCCTTCGAACTCCAGGCTCATCTTTCCTTCCGAGGCGGATTACGGCAAACGCCTCGAACGCGCCCGAACTGCGATGAAGCAGGACGGCATCGACGTTCTCGCGCTGTCGAGCTTCGACAATCATCGTTTCTTTGCCGGACTGGATGGCATCGCATCGGTGCGGCCGGTCTGGTTCGTGCTGCCACAGGATGGCGCGGCGGCTTTTGTCTCGCCCCGCATCGAAGCACCTGAGATAAGGGCGCAATGCAGCGTGCCCGTGGCTATCGAATGGGTCGAATGGGAAGAGCCGGCGAAGCCGCCCATGTCGTTCTCAGCCGCGCTCGCCGAGCATATCGGAAAAGTAGCTCCGGAAGCCCGCACGATCGGCGTCGACTTCGACGCTACCTCGGCGCGCAATCTCGACCTGGTCAGGGATGCCCTTGGTACCGAACGTATCCGGGACGTGACAGTCACGCTTCGTGAGGTGCGTCGCCGCAAGGATGCCGCAACGATCGACGTCGTCCGGCGCTGCGCCGACATCGCTGCCCACCAGTTCAAGGCAAGCTGCGAAGCTGTGGCCCCCGGTGTTCCCGAATGGGAAGTGGCGCTTGCTTCCCGCACGGCCGCGATGCGGCGTGCCGCGGAATGGTGGAACGGCGATGAGAACCATTCGCCGCTTCTCCAGGGCATCCATGTCATGGGTAGCGGCAGCATCCGTTCAGGGCGCGCCCATGCAGTTGCCGCCGGCCGGTCTATGCGGGAAGGGGAACTCCTGCAGCTCTGCTATTGCGGCCGGCCGTTCTTTGGGCACGGCATCTGTTTCGACCGACCGGTCCAGGTGGGGTCGACGGGTTTGCCGGCGGATGTTCGCAAGATCGTGGACGTCGCACGCAAGGCCCAGGAAGCGGCGTTGGCAAAGGTGCGCGCGGGCGTGACGACCGGCGAGGTTCACGCCGCCGCCGTCGCGGTCATCGGACGCCACGGCTGGGACCGTGCCATGCAGCATCGCACCGGTCGCGGGATCGGCCTTTCCGATCCTGAGTTTCCCGAGATCAAGGCCAGCGACCCGACCGTGCTTGAAGCGGGCATGCTCCTCGGCATCGAGCCGGGCGTCTATGTCGACGGTATTGGTGGCGCCCGCTTTGGCGACACGATCCTTGTTACCAAAACCGGATACGAGCCGCTCACGCCGCTTGACCTGGGAAGGGCCGTGGAATGACAGGCCAGCCACTCGCCGCCGTTTCCTTTCAAGGTGTCACCCGACGCTATGGTAGCGTGTGCGCGGTGAGCGACGTTACCCTCGACATCTCGTCGGGGGAGTTCTTCGCACTGCTCGGCTCGAGCGGTTCCGGCAAGACAACGCTTCTTATGCTTCTGGCGGGGTTCGACACGCCGACCGAAGGTCGCGTGCTGATGTCGGGCACCTCTGTCTCGGACACGCCTCCGCATCGGCGGCGGATCGGGGTAGTCTTCCAGAACTATGCGCTTTTCCCGCATATGTCGGCTGCCGAAAACGTTGCCTACCCGCTGAGGATGCGCGGCGTCGCGCGTGCCGAGCGCGAGGCGCGAGTGAATGCCGCGCTCGGTCTCGTCAATCTTGCCGATCGCTGGTCTTCATATCCTTCGCAGTTGTCCGGTGGGCAGCAGCAACGCGTGGCGCTTGCCCGCGCCCTCGTCTTCGGCCCCGACCTCCTGCTCATGGACGAACCGCTTGGCGCTCTCGATCGGCGGCTCCGCGACCAAATGCAGCAAGAGTTGAAGCGCATTCAGGGCGAACTCGGCATCACGGTCATCTACGTAACGCACGACCAGTCGGAAGCCATGGCAATGGCGAACCGGATCGGGATCATGGCGGGGGGGCGGCTTCTCCAGGTCGACGATCCGGAAACCATCTACGCCGCGCCGTCCAATCACTTCGTCGCACGTTTCCTCGGCGAGTGTTCGATTCTGCGCGTCACCGCGACGGATGGCGGCCGCGGATACGAGATCGCTGGCGTGCGCCAGCCATTGCCGTCTCCCGCGACGGCGCCTTTCGATATTGTGGTGAGACCGGAGACCGTCTCCGTCCGCCCCGGACCCGAAGTCGTATCAGACGGTGCCTTTGGCGTTCCCGCGACGATCCGCGATGTCACCTACCTCGGCGCCGGCTGGCGCGTAACGCTCGAACTTTCCGACGGACAGTCCCTGCTCGCCAGCATCATGCGTGGAGATGACGGGGCCGGACACCTGGCTCCCGGCAAACCCGTCATTGCGCGATGGGCGCCGGCATCCGTCGCTGTTCTTCCGGCTGAAGGATCACCCTGAAGCGGATTCAAAGGGGAGTAAAAAATCATGACAAAAAACAGACTTTACATGGGTGTGTCCGCTGCCTTGCTCGCGGCGGCCAGCGTCACTTTCTTTGCGCAATCGGCACCTGCCGCCGATCCGGCGGAAGTTGTGGTCGCCTCCTACGGCGGCTCGTTCCAGGACGCGCAGACGAAGGCCTTCTTCGACACTTACGCCAAAGCCACGGGCGCCAAGGTGACCGGCACCACCGGTTCGGGCTACGCCAAGGTGAAGGCCATGGTCGAGAGCGGCAACGTCACCTGGGATGTCGTCTCGGCAGAGAGCTCGGCTCATGCGAACGAGGTGAAGGACGATCTTCTTCAGCCGCTCGACTATTCGGTCATCAAGGCCGACGGCATTCCGGCGGAACTCCGCACGAAATACGGTGTCGGCTACATCAAGTTCGGCATGAACCTCGCGTGGAGCAAAGACAAGTTTTCGAGCGGACTTACTCCGGCTCAGTTCTTCGACCCGGCGGTGAAGGCTCGTCGCGCGGTTCCGCTGGAACCGGAATACACTCTCGAATTCGCGCTGCTGGCCGACGGTGTGAAGCCCGCCGATCTCTACCCCCTGGATGTGGATCGCGCCCTCAAGGTTTACGAGCGGATCAAGGACCAGATCGTCGCCTACAAGGGGGCCGCGGATACCCAAGCGCTCATCCAGCAGGGAGAGGTAGACCTGGCCTACATCCCCAATGGTCGGGTCAATGATGCCATAAAGGCTGGAGCTAAATGGGCTTATGGCTGGGACGCTTCCGTCTCCGATACCGAATGGTGGGTGGTGATGAAAGGCGCTCCGCATGCAGCCGAGGCCATGAAGTTCATCAACTTCGCCGTCCAGCCCGAGCAGCAGGCAGAACTGACCCGCCAAATCCCTTACGGCCCTACCAATGTCGACGCGCTGAAGCTTCTCGACCCTGCCGTCGCCAAGGATCTGCCGAGCTATCCGGACAACGCGAAGCTTGGCGCAGTTCTCGATTCGAAATGGTGGAACGAGAACCGCGAGTCTGTGAAGACCCGCTGGAACACGGCCATCATGCAGTAGCAGAACTTAGACGGGAAAAACGATGATGAGACGGAGCGGTATCATAGATTGGGGGCGGCTTTGCCTGCTCGCTCCAGCATTCCTGCTGCTCCTCCTCGCTTTCGCTCTACCGTTGCTTGCCATTGTGCCGGAAGCGTTCGGCGGTGATGCCGTCGGGCGCTTCCTGCGAATTTTCGGAAGTCCGGTGTACCGAACGGTCATCTGGACGACGGTTCGCATCAGTCTGGAAGCAACTGCGATAACGCTCGTCGTCTCGTTTCCCTTGGCGTGGCTCTTGAGCCGGGCGAACGGGGTGAAGGGCCTGCTTCTTGGACTATTGGTGCTGGTTCCCTTTTTGACCAGCGTACTGGTGCGGACCTTCGCCTGGCTGGCGATCCTCGGACAGCGTGGCCTTGTCAACGGGGCGCTTCTCAGCCTCGGGCTGATTTCGGAGCCGCTGCCCCTTCTCTTCAGCGAGCCGGCGGTCGTTCTCGCCCTCGTGCACTCCTCCATTCCGATGATGGTCTTCGCTCTCGTCAGTGTCCTGCGGCGCATCGACGGACGCATTCTCCTGGCCGCTCATACGCTTGGGGCCAACCCGCTGCGCGCCTGGCTGGGCATGGTTGTTCCGCTTGCAATTCGCGGCATCCAATCCGGTGTCGTCATCATCTTCCTTTTCACCATGGCGAGCTTTATCGCGCCTGCCTTCCTCGGCAACCAGCGCCAGCAAATGCTTGCACAAGTGATCCAGTCGGAAATCGAGACCGGGGCTGACTGGGGTTTCGCCGCAGCACTCGGCATTACGCTCGCCGTGACGGCCACGATCATTGTCGTAGCAATGTCCACAATGGCGCGATTCTTCTCGCGGTGGCAGCGTCCGGGCTCATTGCCGCCGACCTTGCCGCAACAGCAGGCACGGAACGTGGACAAAGCACTTCTTCGCCAGCCGGTGGCCCAGCCCACCCCGCGGCCACACAGTCCCACGATCTGGCGCTTCGCCGCGCCGCTTGTCGAACCGACCTATCTTTGCGTTATGTCTGTCTTCATTCTCCTTCCACTGGTCGTGCTCATTCCGGTCTCGTTCAGTGCGGCGGACGTGCTCATCTTTCCGCCTCCAGGCTACTCGATGCGATGGTTCGAAGCGATCCTCGGCAGCCCGGAATGGATTGCGGCAGCACTCACCAGCCTTCGCATCGGATCTGCCACCTGCGTTGCGACCCTCGTCCTGGCCACTCTAACGGTGCTCGGCTTTGGTCGTCATTTCCGGTTTCAGGGTGCTGCCGAAGCTTCGGTGCTCTCGCCCTTGACCGTACCGAGCGTTGTCTTCGCGCTGGGGGCCTATCTGACCTTTGCGCGCGTGGGACTGGTTGATACCGAGGCAGGCATCATCATAGCCCACACGGTTCTGATTTTCCCGGTGGTTTACCTCGTCGCATCGGCGACACACAGTTCCATTGATCCATGGCTGTCACTTGCCGCAGCAAGCCTTGGCGCCAACCCTTGGCGCATTTTTCGAACGATCGTCTTCCCACTGCTGCTTCCTGGCCTGGCTATTGGCGCTCTGCTTGCGATGCTTCTTTCGTTCGATGAATCGGTGGCTTCGATCTTCCTCAGCGATCTGTCGGTGAAGACACTGCCGAGAAAATTGTGGGAGGGTATCCGCTTCAACACAAGCCCCGAATCCGCGGCCGTCTCCGTCATGCTGCTTGGCGTGACATGCGTCGTGGTCATAGCCGGCATGGCGGTTGTCCTCGGGCGCCGGAAAACCGCTCTGTTGTCGTTGCAAGCGCGTTCCTGAATCGGTCTTCTTGACCGACCTCAGAGCGGAACTCGGACAAGCGGCGCAGGTACGAGTGCGGAATTAAGATCAAGCATGTGCAGGACCTACCTCCGTCGGAAGTACTGTGAACGCTTTGCTTCTCACCCGGAGCAGCCGTTTATGCCTCGGTCGAAACTCATTCCAATGTTGATCCCATCCTGGCCTCGTGGCGGCGGCGGCCAGGACGCTGGTGGGCACCAACCTCCCGGGTGCCCACCGGCACCCGCGTGGTCCGGGTGCTGGGCGGCTTTCCCGAAGTCTCGACCATCCATACCGCCAGCGGCCGCTGGGATCTGATGCCGTGCTCCGGCGCATCCGATGGACGAAACTCCTGCCGCAGCTCTTGACGAACAGAGGCAAAATGTGAGAGCGGTATCACAAGGAGAGCGCTCTCACATCGTGTGAGAGTTGAGCAAGGCAAACATCACGATGGCACGTACATTCCCCACACTTTGCGGCTCTGTTTCGGGGCGGGTAACTCCCCCGGTGTTGGGCGTTAAGATGCATAAAGCGGGATATCAGGCCCTAGACCTGGATTTTGGATATGCTGCCGCTGAGAGCCAGGATCTTAGAGGTACCGTCGCTTCGTTTATCGAATTGGGCTTCAGAGGCTTCGCGGTCTCAATGCCCTATAAGCTTGAAATCATTAAGTATTTGAACGAAATCTCGCCGGATGTTGCAGCTATCGGTGCCTGCAACACTGTAGTCAACACAGATGGCCGCCTTACGGGACATAACACCGACTGGCGCGGTGCGATGGACGCATTACGCGAGCGTGGCGTCGATCAGCCGGGTCGCGCAATTGTCCTCGGCGCAGGTGGCGCGGCGCGTGCGTTGGTATTTGGACTCAAGAATGCGGGATGGCACGTAGAAGTCGCGGCAAGAAACGTGAAATCCGCCAGTGTGCTGGCGATCGATTTTGACCTAGTGGATTGATTCCAACGTTTGGTGCCCGCGCCTGACGGCGGCGATGATTTTGTGTGGGTCGGCTCTCCAGACGAACGGTCGGGATTGCTGATTGTGCTCGGTGATGAAGCGATTGATGGCGGCCTGGAGATCGACGACGGAGTAGAAGACACCGTGCTTCAGCCGGCGGCGTGTGAGCTTGGCGAAGAAGCCCTCGACAGCATTGAGCCATGAGCAGGATGTCGGCACAAAATGGAAGGTCCAGCGCGAATGCCTGGCCAGCCAAGCGCGTACTTTGGGCTGCTTGTGAGTGGCATAGTTGTCGAGGATCACATGGACGGCCTTGTCGGGCGGAAGTTCAGCCTCGACGGCGTTGAGGAAGCGGATGAACTCCTGATGGCGATGGCGCTGCATATTACGGCCGATCACCGAGCCATCGAGGACGTTGAGCGCGGCGAACGGGGTCGTCGTGCCGTTGCGCTTGTAGTCGTGCGTCATTGTCGCCCCGCGACCGCGCTTCAGCGGCAACCCCGGCTGAGTGCGGTCGAGCGCCTGGATTTGGCTCTTTTCGTCGACCGACAGCACGATGGCATGAGCGGGGGGCGAGACGTAGAGCCCGACCACATCGTGAAGCTTCTCGGCAAACGCCTTGTCGTTGGACAGCTTGAAGCTGCGCCAGCGGTGAGGCGCAAGGCCATGGTCGTGCCAGATCTTCACCACCGAAGACGCCGCGATGCCGACCGCCTTCGCCATCGCGCGGACCGTCCAGTGCGTCGCCTCGTGGTCTGGCGGATCGAGTGTCAGCGCCACGACCCTGTCGACCAGCACAGACTGAAGCGGTGCAATGCCCGGTGGCCGCGTCTTGTCGCGCAGCAGGCCGTCGACGCCTTCGTTCATGAAGCGCTCCTGCCAGCGCCACACGCAGGTCTTCGACTTGGCTGTCATCGTCATGATCGCGGCGGTCCCCAGGCCATCACCGCTCAACAGAATGATCCGCGCTCGCCAGACATGCTTCTGAGGCGAACTCCGTGCTGCGACGATCCCTTCAAGCCGAATTCTGTCCGAAGCCGTGATGTCGATGCTGATACCAGTGCGCATCCCGCAATGTCGCATGCCGAAGCGATCCGGGGAATCCCAAAAAGGACTCTTCTGTCCCGATCAATCCACTAGCGTCTCCGATTGACCTGCAAAGGTCGCACTTTCCGGGGTTCGATTTGGTGGTTAATACGACGCCCGTTGCGACGTTGTCCGACGAACTTCTTAATCTGGACCGCTTTCCGGATGTGAAGATTGTGTTTGACGTTGTATTCAACCCCGTTCACACGCCATTTTGTGCTGAGGCCGAACGACGTGGCCTCATTTCAGTGCCCGGCTGGCTGATGTTGCTGCATCAGGCAGTCCACCAATTTACACTCTACACGAACGTCGATGCGCCCATTTCCGCAATGCGCGAGGCATTGCTGCAAGCTCTTCCGCGGACCTGATGCCTTGCTCACAAGTTAGTGCAGGCGAAACGCGTTTCTCAGCGGGAGATGTGGTCTCGGCTTGCTGTCGTTGCTGTGCATCAACACGGCTCGCGGAGACGCAGGCGCATTGGAGGCAAACGTGACTCAAGAATTCAAGCCTGATGTCATCATCATTGGGTCGGGTGTCGGCGGCGGCTCGGTAGCTCGGCAGTTGGTGGGATCGGGTGCCAAGATATTGATCATCGAGCGCGGCGATTTCGTGCCGAACGAGCCAGAAAATTCCGATCCGGAAGCAGTTTACACCCAGCGGCGCTATCGGACCCACGAAGAGTATCAGGACGAAGCTGGTAACCGCTATCGTCCGTCACAGTATTATTATGTAGGCGGCCATACAAAGTGGTACGGCACAGCAATGTTCCGTTTTCGTGAACGCGATTTTAGCGAAGTCCGCCATGAGGACGGAATTTCACCTGCCTGGCCAGTCTCATATGGCGATCTAGAACGCTGGTATGATGAGGCTGAGCGCGTCTTCGGCGTGCGCGGCCGGGCCGGCATCGATCCGACTGAACCGCCGCGTTCGGCCGGATACACACATGACGCGGTTCCCCACGAACCTTTGATCGCCGAAATGGCAGAGAGATTGGCTCGCCAGGGCTTGCGGCCATTCCCAAATCCTGTCGCCATCGATTTTGGTCCAGGCGGGAGTTGCATCCGGTGCGGGGCATGCGATGCCTTCGCATGTCGCTACGGAGCGAAAGGGGACGGTGAGACACGCCTTATCCGGCCGATCCTCAACCATCCTGACGTCCGGCTATGGACCAAGGCGCAGGCTACTCGTCTTATTCCGGCTTCCGACGGCCGCATTGCCGCTGTCGAAGTGTTGTGTGAAGGCCAACTTTCACGTGTGGAAGCTCGCACGGTCGTGTTGAGCGCAGGCGCGATCAACTCGGCGCTCATCTTGCTCCGGTCCGCGAACGAGGCTTATCCGGATGGCATCGCCAATCGCTCGGGCGTTGTCGGCCGCTACTTGATGAACCACCATCTCACGGGGTTGGTAGGCTTTATGCCGTTCCGCGTGAACGAGACTAAATTCACCAAAACGATGGCGATCAATGATTTCTATTACGGTTTGCCCGACGATCCAGATGCGGGCGGCAACATCCAAATGCTCGCCAATCTCAAGGGACCAATGATCAGCTCGAATATCCCATGGATGCCAAAGCGGATGGCAGATGTGGTTGCTCGGCACAGCGTCGACTGGCTCTGCATGTCCGAGGATTTACCGAGCGCCGCAAGCCGGGTCCGATTGCTACCGGGGGACCGTGTTGAAGTGGCCTATTATCCTGGCGGTCTCGCTGCCCACAACAAGTTCGTGGGCCACGTAAGAACGCGTCTCCGCAAGATCTTCCCCCTCGTTCTGCATCGTCCATCCGGAATCAAGGGCCCGGTTCACCAGTGCGGTACTGTTCGTATGGGCGACGACCCGGCGACCTCCGCGCTTAACAACCTTTGCCAATCATGGGACCATCCTAATCTCCATGTCGTCGACGCCAGCTTTTTTCCGTCTTCAGCCGCATTGAATCCGGCTTTGACGGTTTGTGCTCAGGCGCTTCGCGTCGGCGCCCGCCTTCGCGATGCCTGGCGTGAGGGTAAGCTTGCCGCCTGAGAGCGCAAAACGAAGCATTGCCGCATCCGCGGTATCAAGCTCATTGAGATTGAGGGTCGTGCCGCCGACCGCGTGGTCCGGGCACTGGGCGGCTGTCTCGACAATTCACACAGAAAACGGCCGGGTGGGATCTGGTTGTCGAACTTGGAACGGCCTCGCTGACCGATTTCGAATGCTGTGCTCCGGCGCATCCGCCTCATAGCCGGGATAACGGGCAGCGAAACCAGCCTGCTCGCCGCGCACGCCCGAGCACGACTGACCTAGCTCTGGCCCTGGCCGTTGCTACCGGCCAGAAACTGACGGAAGCGGTCCGATCGGCTGGCGGCAAAGAGTTCGTCTGGCGGACCTTCATCCTCGACCAGTCCCTTGTGCAGGAATACGACCTTGCTGGAGACATCTCTGGCGAAACCCATCTCGTGGGTTACTACGAGCATCGTCCTGCCTTCGTCGGCAAGCGCGCGCATGACGCGCAGGACTTCGCCGACAAGTTCGGGATCGAGCGCAGAGGTCGGCTCATCGAACAGCATGACTTTGGGCCGTTGGGTAAGCGCGCGAGCGATTGCAGCACGTTGCTGCTGGCCGCCGGACAAGTGCGCCGGATAGTGGTTGCGCTTGTCGGCAATACCCACCTTGGCCAGCATCGCCTCCGCCTCTTCCACGCACTCAGCGCGAGGTCGTTTTTGGACGTGGATAGGCGCCTCGATCAAGTTCTCAAGGATCGTCATGTGGGACCAAAGATTGAAGCTTTGAAACACCATGCCGACGCGCGCGCGTATCCCTTGGAGCTGCTGCATGTTGGCCGGCCGCGTCTTCCCGCCCTTTTTCTCAAGCAGGATAGTTTCGCCCCCGACTTCTATCCGCCCTTCATCCGGAACCTCCAGCATATTGATGCAGCGCAACATCGTCGACTTTCCCGATCCGGAAGAACCAAGGATGGTCACCACCTCTCCCTCCCTGGCCTCCAGGGAGATGCCCTTCAAAACTTCCAGATTGCCGAAACGTTTGCGAAGCCCGGTCACGCTGACGGCCGATTGATGTGGGTTTGTCATCGTGCACCTCTTTGCTGGGCGTCAACGGACACCGGTGGCAGCCTCAAATGACCGGTTAGACCGTAGTCAGCCCACTGGAGGAGCCGCGTGACGAGGAAGTTGATCAGGAGGTAGATCGCCCCCGCGACGACAAGAATTTCGATGGCGCGGAAGGATTGGGAGATGAGTTTGGCGGCAAGGCCTGTCACTTCCATCAACGTGATGATCGATGCCAGCGACGTCGCCTTGACCATGAGGATGAACTCATTGCCGTATGCTGGCAGCGCTTGACGCAGGGTTAGAGGAAAGACAATCCGCCGGTACAGCACGGTCGTGCGCATGCCGCAGGCTCGTGCCGCTTCGATCTGGCCTGAGGGGACTGACAGCAGAGCGCCACGAATAACCTCGCTCGAATAGGCAGCCGTGTTCAGGGTCAGGGCGATGAGGGCGCACCAGTATGGTTCGCGCAGTATCGGCCACAGAAAGCTCGTCCTGATCGCCGGAAACTGGCCGAGACCATGGTAGATCAGAAAAATCTGCACAAGCAGCGGAGTGGAGCGGAACACGAAGACATAAAATCGGGTTGGCCACGCCAACAGGGGCAGCCCGGACAAGCGCGCCAGAGCCAGCACGATGGCTAGCACGGTTCCGAGCGCCACCGACGAAACCGCCAGCTGCAGTGTCAGCGGGACACCGGTCAGGAGCGTCAGCAGCGTGCCGTACAGGAAAGAAAAGTCCATCAGACTGGCCTCGATCCACGCGTGAGGCGCCATTCGGTACGCTGTAACAGCCATCCCGAGATCGACGAAATCACCAGATACAAAACAGCAGCGGCAAGGAAAAACGTGAACGGCTGGCCTGTCGAACCGGCCCCGATTTGCGCCGTCCGCAGAATTTCGACGAGGCCAGTGACAGAGACGAGCGCGGACTCCTTCAGCACCAGCTGCCAGACATTACCGAGACCTGGCAGCGCATGCCGGAGCACCAGCGGGGCGACGATCCTGCGAAACAGTGTCAGTTGCGACATGCCGCTTGCAATCGCCGCCTCGATCTCGCCGGAAGAGACCGCCCGGTAGGCCCCGCGCATGACTTCCGTCTGATAGGCGCCAGATACCAGGCCGATGGCGAGCGAACCCGCCAGGAAACCGGGTATGCTTATGAAGCCCGACGCTCCAAACAAACCGCCCAGCGGTGTCAGCACGGCGCTTGAGCCGAAATAGAAGAGATAGATCACGAGCAGATCGGGTATGCCGCGCATGATCGTTGTATAGGCGTCGGCAAGGCTCCGGCAGAAATATCCGCCCTTGAGTTTTGCCCAGGCGCCAATTGTACCAATAAGCAGGCCGATCCCGAATCCCGTCAGTGCCACCGCAAGGGTCATTGCGGCCCCATGTAGCAGCAACGGCCCCCAGCCATTCTCGCCAAAGCCAAATACGAAACCGGAGCCCATCACCCTGCGGCTCCCGGCTGCTCGTGCTGCGCGGCATGAATTGGCACACGGGCGACTGCACCGTTCGAAAATCGGTCGGGGCTGAAAGCCGCAATTGAGAGCGCGCTCTTGCCGTCGGTGATCATATCCGAGACAAGCGACCCGACGATCGGCCCAAGTTGAAATCCATGACCCGAAAATCCGAAGACGTGCCAAAAATTTTTGGCAACCGAGCTTGCACCGATGATTGGAAGGATGTCGGGCGTGACCGCCTCCAGCCCCGCCCAGGTTCGAACGATCGTCGCCTGACGCAGAACGGGGAAAAAATCCCAGACTGTCTGCGCGCTTTCGACCATGCGGTCAGCCACAGTCAGCGTGGTGCCGGCATCGAGGTCCGGATCGCCAAGCACCCCACCGCCGATGACGACCGTGCCGACTTGCGTCTGCTTCAGGGATAGCTTGCGGTCGATGCCGATGACGACTGGATCGAGAAAGTGTTGTATGCGGGAGGTTACCATAAGGGTCAGCGCGAGATGGGTCCTCGGTAATTGTTCGCCGATCATTTCGGCGATCCGCCACGCCCACGCACCACCACAATTGACAACGATGTCCGCACGCATCTGGCCGCGTGTAGTATCGAGCTGCCATTTCGAACCAGTCGCGGCCACATCGGTGACGCAGGTCTGCTCGTAGAAGCGGGCACCAAGCTGCTCTGCCCTGGCACGGAAGGCCTGCGTCGTGCGAAACGGATTGGCGTGGCCGTCGCGACGGGAAACGATGCCGCCAATGCAGATGTCCGATAGTGACGGAACCAGTTGCCTGACGCCCTTGGCATCGAGCATTTCCTCGAAATCGTAGCCCAGCGCTTTCATGTCGGCGGTCCGCTGCTCGCACCAGGCGAGCTCTGAGGCGCTTGCTGCTACCCCCACCTGTCCGACACGCCTGATGAATTCGCAGGTTTCAGCCAATTGCGGTCCGAGCAGCTTGTCCAGGTTTTCCCAGATATCCATCGCCGCGATCGACAGCGGGATTTCAGCTGCATCCCGCATCAATTGCCTGACGCCGCCGGCATTCACGCCCGATGCATGGCGGCCAACGATATTCTTTTCCAGCACGATCGGCTTGAAGCCCCGCTGCGCCAGATGAAGTGCGGTGGAACAACCGTGCAGGCCTCCGCCGATGATGATGACGTCTGTTTGCATGGTCCCTAGACTCTCTGGCTGGGATCGCCGGAACTGGCGGACAGCTCAGGGCCGTATTCGGCATTCTGCAGATGAGCCAGTTGCTCGAGTGGCAATGGTTTGACTGGAATGCGGAGCCGGAAATAGCCCACATCCTTCATCGAGAGGCTGCGGTGTTCAGCCAGGATTCGCGCGATCGTCTGGCCACACATACGGCCCTGACATAGCCCCATCCCACAACGGCTTTGGGATTTGAGCTGATCCAGTTCTACAAAGCCTTGGCCGTCGACCAGTTGCCTGATCTCCCCGGCAGACACCTCCTCGCATCGACAGACGATGTCATCGTCGGCCGGGGTCCTGATCGCTTCGGAAGGGGAATAGAGGTGGTCGAGAAGGCTGCGCAGGCCGACTTGACGGGTGAGCGCCTGCTTAGGCCCGGTTGTCAGCCGGTCTCGTTCCTTCATAGATATCAGCCCAAGTCGAAACGCTGTTTCCAGCGCGGCAAGTCGGCCGGAATGCGGCGCGGCCTTTGCACCTCGGATGCCCGCTCCATCGCCGGCAACGGCGATACGCTCATGGCTGGTGGTCCCCCATTGATCGGCAACCGGTGCCCAGGCCACTTGCGCCTCATCCCACCGATGTGCGCACCGCAGGCTTGCGGTCAACTGGATGTTCGGGATCACGCCCTCGTGCAGAAGAAGGGCGGACGCATCGATGCGATGGCGCTGCCCCCGGCTTTGAAACGTGACCGCTTCCAACCTGTCCCGACCTTCACTTCGGATGTCACTCGCATGAAGTATCCGAACACCGGAGGATTTGATCGCTCGGATCCACTTCAGCCCGTCAAGCATGTCGCCGGCGCCAGCACGCACTTGCGAGAGAAGCCGGATTGTCGAAAACCACGACGTCGGGTTCTGCGTCTGAAGGATGGCACGCAAAGGTGCACCGGCGGAAAGCAGTTGCAGAGCGATGAGATAGACAAGCGGTCCAGAGCCGGCGAGAACCGTGTCTCCATCCGGCACGATGCCGGCGGCTTTCATCAAGGTCTGAACGGCACCTGCCGTCATGACCCCTGGCAGCGTCCATCCCGGCACCGGCACCGGCCTCTCGACGGCTCCGGTTGCAATCAGCACTCGATCGGCCTTGAGAAGATAGGCCTGCCCGGATTGTGAAACCCCGATCTTGCCATTGGGCGTGACCTGCCAAATCGAGCTCGAAGGCTCGTAACGAACTCCACTTTGACGGAAAGCCTCCACCAGCGCGCTTCCGTGCGCGTAATGCTTTCCCAGAATTTTCAACAGGCGGCCGGAAGCGCGGTTGACGGCCTCGATATTGCGATAGACTTGGCCGCCTGGAGTCGGCTGCTCGTCCAGAAGCACAGTGTCTATGCCAAGCCGCGCGGCAAGTGTGGCGGCCGCCAGGCCTGCTGGACCACCGCCAATGACCGCGAACTGGCATGTTCTTGGGGCTGTCATCTGTCTTCCAATCTGCCTGCGCCCGACTGACTCCGAACGATCATTCCGTCTGCAACAATCGACAGGCACGCTTGACAGTCCGCCCGTCCGTCGATCTGCACCAGGCAATCGAAACAGTTTCCAATCATGCAGAAGGGCAGGCGCGGGACTCCCGAAACAGGTGTCGTGCGGAAGTGATCGACACCCGCGGCAAGCAACGCCGCGGCAACGCTTTCCCCGGCCTGGCAAGAAATCGTCCGACCATCGAAGACGATCGTCGCCGTCGCCGTCGCTTCGCCGAGGCGTCGAAATTTCATGGCGCATTTCTCGAGTTCGGTTGTCGCTGTAGCCGGAGCTCGTACTGGGAATGAGGCAACGTCACGGCAACCGCCGCGGGGCGCTCATCATGCCGTGTGGTGCGAGCGACCAGGGCCGCTCGGACCGGGTCGTGTCAGTCCTTGACCGAGATATCGGCCCCGAACCATTTTTCAGTCAGTGCCTTGTTGAACCCGTCGGAATCCACCGAATGGATCGCCGTGTTGAATTTCTCTTTGAGCGCGGTGTCGCTTTTGCGAAGTGCAACATTCGTCGTACCGCTGCCGAGCACGCCTTCGACAAACGTTGGCCCGACCAACGCTGCACCACTCAACTCGGGCTTGGCCAAAGCCGCGTTGAGAACCGTGACGTTCGCCATGACGAGATCAACCCTGCCTGCCACCAGGTCGAGGTTCATCTCATCGATCGTCTTGTAGGAACGGATGGTCAACGCATCCTTCAGGTAGGCATCGGCAAAGAGCCCTGCCGTCGTCGATCCCTGAACGCCAAGGACCTTTCCTTTGAGGGAAGCAGCCAGATTTTCGACCACCTTTTTGGAGCCGTCGGGATTGGTGCGCAGGTTGAAATCCTCCCGCGCCGGAACGACCTTGTCGAGGCCGCTCTCCTTCATGGCCATGAACGCGTTCGGTGCCCTGGAATATGGATCGGAGAAAGCAGCGACTTTCTGACGATCGGGTGTTACCCCCATGGACGCAATGATGGCGTCGAACTTCCCTGCGTTCAGCGCCGGCAGCATTCCATCCCAGTCCTGCCCCACAATCTCGCATTCGGCCTTCATGCGACGGCACAATTCCTTGGCAAGATCGATCTCGTAGCCGGCCAGGCTCCCGTCGGGGAGCGTGTAGTTCCAAGGTGCATAGGCACCTTCGGTGGCAATACGGATGTGCGTGACGTCTTCAGCCCAAGCTGAGCTGGCCGACGGCATGACGGCAAGAGAAAGCACGGCCGACAACAGAATATTCTTGATCATGTGAACCCCTTTTTGTTGCCGAACAGCGACCGACAGGTCCGAAATGAATCGGAAAATTGGATAGGTTCGGTGCGAGCGACACTCGACCCGCACCTGCACCAAGCTCGTGAAACTGTTCGATTTAGCCTGCTTTGTGCAGACCTTGCCGGAGTTAATTACAGATCGCTGCTCCGTTCCAATACGAAAAGTTGCGCAGCGTATAGGATTTACCTATGGGTTTGACTCGTGACTTCCGAGGAGTGCGACCCATGAACTACAAGCAGCTTGAGGCATTCCGCGCTGTGATGGAGGCGGGAACCGTGACCGGCGCAAGTGAGCTTCTGCATATCGCCCAGCCATCGGTCAGCGCGCACATCTCCAACCTTGAACACGCCTTGAAGATTCAGCTGTTCATACGGCGTGCGGGTCGCCTGGTTCCAACCGCGGAAGCGCTGCTGCTCAACGAGGAGGTCGGCCAGATCGTCAAGGGTATGACTCGCATTCGCCGCCTGGCAGACGACATTACCCAGCTCGAGGCCGGCCGCCTCACCATCGGCGTCTATCCAGCACTTGCAAGTATCGTGCTGCCGCGTTTTCTCAAGGATTTTGCCGGGCGCCATCCGAAGGCTCGGATGAGCATTTTCCCCAGCGCCTCACCGAGGATCGCCGAGTTGACCGCTGGGCGGCAGATCGACGTTGGTCTCATCCAGGCGCCGGTGGTCGACATTGCGATCACCTGCGATCTGATCTTTGAGGCCGAGTGTGTCTGCGTGGCGCCTCTCGACCATGCCTTTGCCAACGAAGAAATCATTAGCCCAATACAATTTTCGGAGCAGGCATTCATCGCCTTAGGACGAGACGATCGTACCAGGCAGGATATTGATCGCGCGCTCGTCGACGCGGGCATTTCCATCGACTGCCGTTTTGAAACCCCTTTCGCCGACACAGCCTGCGCGCTCGTCGCGCAAGGCCTGGGCGTTTCAATCGTCGATCCGTTTTCTGCAGCCCGGTGGGAAGGCCAACTCACCATCCGACCTTTCGCTCCTCGACTTCCCTGTCACATCTACATGACCCGCAACCGCACGCAGGTGTCGTCGATGCTGCAGCAGGTATTCGAACGGGAGTTCCGAACGGCGCTTGAAGACAACCGAAGTGGCAATGTGAGGCTGTTTTAGCTCAGGCGGAGCGTCGCCCGCACACAAGCTTGCGAGGCTCCAGCTTGTCCACTTGCCCTCCGAAGGCAGAGGTCGCAGGTTCGAATCCTGCCGGGTGCGCCATTTTTATACTGCAAAAACAGTTCGTTAGCAAGGCCCTGTTTCTCTGTGACGAGGTCGGGAAACACGTGGCGGAAGCACCACGGAAGCAGTCGGCAGGATATTCGGGCTAGCTATAGGCCGGACGCTATCCAGTCAGGCGCCGGCTTCCCGTCAAACAAACCAGCGATTTCGGCAATAGCTAGGCGTATGGCGGTGACGATGCTTTTGCACAACGGCCAGTTTCAACATGCCCACGTTAGAAAACTTGGCACCGTGCCAAGCCTTGGACAGCTAGCGAGATTTATAAAGCGGATTCGTTCGGCCGAGCATCCTCGTCCGCAAGCACCCTGATGAGCTTACAAGCATCCTGCCAATAACGCGCTGCATCAGCCCTTGTCGAGGCGCGGTCCGGCCGATAAGGGGGCAATTCGCCCGCAACGGCTTTGAGGTCGTGTAGCACCGAAGCAATGTGCGGCCACGGGAAGTCAGTCGGGTCACCGATATCTCGATCTGCGCCGACGATCATCTCCAACTTGGCTATGACACCAGCGAGCGATGAAGCCGCCACCTCGGGGATAATATCTTGAAGCTTCAGGGCTTCGGTCATCGCTAAGACCTCGGCCTCCCGCGCAATCGCATATCCGCGCATTCGAGGCCGGCGGCAAACACGCTCTGGCTAGCTCGCCAGTATGATGCGCGCCAGTTCCGATGGATTTTCAACCGCCGAAAAGTGCCCGCTGTCCTTGAGTGTGTACATGCGCGCGTTAGGAAGCAGTGCCCGGGTTCGCTCCCGTTCGTTGGGGCGCGACCAATCGCTGTCCCCGTAGATGAGCGTTACGGGCGCTGAGATTTCCCGGTACTGATCGCGCGCCTTGCTCCAGGATCGCCAACCTGCCAGTACCTTGCGTGCGGCCCGCTTGTATCCAGGACGTTGAGCCACCCGGCCGAACTCGGCAAGAAGGTCGGCAGGAAGTTTACGCGGATCGTGATATCCGCCGCCCATGATCTTGCCGAGCACCATCTTGTTTTCCGCCCACGCATTGAATGCGCCTAGAAACGGGATCTGCAAACTTCCAATGATGAGATTCGCGAACCAGTTGCCACGTCGGATGCCGTCTCCATAACGGATATCGTAGTCGTAAGGGTTGATCGCGAAGACGCGCTCGACCCGTTGAGGAATTGCGGCAGCAACCGTGAGAGCCAATGCCCCCCCGATCGATTCGCCTACAAGCGTGACGTCGGTGAGATTGAGCTTCTCAATGAAGCCAATGACGCCTTGCCTGAAATACGGCTCATCAAGGCGCGCGAGCGCGTCGATCGGCGAATGGCCGTGTCCAGGGAGATCGATCGCATAAACCGTAAACGACTTGGCGAGGAGGGGCGCCAAACTGCGAAAATATTCGAGCTGCGTGCGGATCGTGTGCATAAGGACCAACGGTGGCCCGTCGCCCGTCTTTTCATAACGCAGACTAAGCGCATCCGATATTTCCAAGAGGCTCGGCTGGGGTTTCGGCGGGGTAGGCATTTCATCTCTCCTTGTTATTGCATATGCAACTATATGGGCAAAAAAAGTCAGCTGTCTTAGACGTTCGAGACGCTGAACAGCGAAGTCAGAATGTTGGCGCGGTCGCTGCCAAGCAGCTTGCGAACGCGCTGCTGAGCTCGTCGCCAACCAGGAGCAATCGCCACAATGAGGCGCCTGCCCTTCGCAGTGATTTGTAGAGGGTTTCCGCGACCGTCATCTCCCGCGATCACCTCCTCAATCCAGCCGTTGGCGACCATAACGGCGAGATTGCGCGTTAATGTTGAGGGATCGATGTCAGCATAGCGGCCAACGTCCGAGCGCCGCACCGGCCCTGCCTTGGCGACGACAACGAGCAGGCTGAACTGGCTGGCTTTGATGTGATGCGGGCGCAGCTCTTCCTCGTAGAGGGACGTCACAATGCGCGATAACCTTCGCGATGCTGACAACAGGCAATTGTGAGCGATTTCGTCGATGATGCCGCGTGTCGTCATGGTGGCGTCTCATTGTAAACACATCTCACAAGACCGTCGAAATTGGCGGCAAGTTTTCGCGCCAAAGTGGCGCCGATGTTACCAGCGCCGATGTTTCCGATCTTCATAGGATGTCCTTTCATGAGTGTGAAAGAGCGGCCGCCTCAGCCCCGGACGCCTCATCGCTGCGCCGCCTCCCGTCGCGCAATGCCGAGAGTGTACCAACTCCCGGAGCCCGCTCGCAACGCCAGCCTGCCGGCCGAAACGAAGGCTTTGGCCATCGTGTGCCCGATGCCAGTGGATGCCACGTCACCAGAGTTTTGCGATGCCTCTAGTCCGACCGCCCGCGGCCTCATCTGCGTCACCCGTGGAGTATGGTCATCCTTCGCCACGCGGAATAGTCTCGGCATCGCCCCCACCATAGACCCTAGTTTCGAGAGCCTTCACGCGCCGCTCCAGCAACTCCAGTTCGCTGGTGTCAATCGCTTTGGCCATGGTGGAAAGCCCCCCGATGGCGTCAGACAACCAGCGTCTAAGGCCGGTTTTACGCTGTGCTTCTTCCATCACTGTCTCCTCGTCTTCTCTGACCGAGTTCAATTATATCTGCTGTCTGACGAAGCCCGGTTGCAACGACCGATACTCTGAATTTTCCGTCTAGGGTGCTGTCGAAAATAGCACCGACTATAATGTCAGCGTCGGCATCGACGTTCTCACGGACGCAGGTTGCGGCTTCGTCTATTTCAAAAAGCGTCATATCCGATCCACCGGATATTGAGACGAGGACGCCCTTGGCCCCGCCCACCGAGGCTCCGTCAAAAAGTGGGTTGGTGATCGCGGCTTCGGCGGCGGCCTTCGCGCGACCCTGCCCAGAACTCTCGCCAGTGCCCATCATAGCAGGGCCCATTTCGCGCATCACAGCTCTCACGTCGGCGAAGTCGAGATTGATCAATCCCTCTTTTAAAATCAGATCAGTGATGCACCCTACGCCCGCATAGAGGATCCGATCCGCCATAGCGAAGGCATCGGCGAAAGTTGTTTTCGCGTCGGCGACCCGGAAAAGATTCTGGTTGGGTATGACGATAACTGTGTCGGCGCATTCGCTCAGGCGCTCGATACCCTGCCTCGCCGCCTTCATCCGCTGTCGACCCTCGAATGCGAACGGTGTTGTCACCACGGCCACCGTAAGAATTCCGGCCCTACGCGCAGCTTGCGCGATGACGGGCGCGGCACCGGTTCCAGTCCCGCCTCCCATTCCTGCGGTGACGAAACACATATGCGTACCGGCAAGCTGATCCATGATCTCATCAATCGATTCCGCGGCCGCCGCATAACCCACTTCAGGATGGGAACCCGCCCCAAGCCCCTCTGTAACGTTCGCACCTAGCTGGATTAGGCGCGAGGCCTTCGACATCGACAGCGCCTGGGCATCGGTGTTTGCAACAATAAACTCGGCGCCCTTGAGGCCTTGCGCGATCATGTTGTTGACGGCGTTTCCACCGCCGCCGCCAACACCAATCACAGTGATCCTAGGCTTGAGCTCAGCGATATTTAGGGTAGCAGTCATGGCCAATCTCCAACAAGTCGGTATCCAAGTCTGTAAAAGCCGCACGAAAAGCCCTTGCAGGTGGCTACCACCCGCGGGCTTGACTCACGCGAGGTTCGGGCTGAACTCATTTTGCGGCCAACGCCGGAACAACGCGCTGGCGTTGACTCCTCCAAAGCCGAAGCCATTGGAGATCGCATAGTCCATCTCCATTGGCCTGGCTTGGTTTACGACGAAGTCGATCCCCTCCGCAGCCGGATCGGCAGCGCTTAAATTGAGGGTCGGCGGTGCTACCTGATCCTTCAGCGCCAGGATCGTGAAGATGGCTCCAAGCCCGCCGGCGGCTCCGAGCAAGTGTCCGGTCGCCGATTTTGTTCCGCTGACGGCCACGGAAAAATCCGCGCCAAAAACTCTTTTGATCGCCTCGATTTCACCCAGATCGCCCACCGGCGTGGAAGTCGCGTGCGCATTGAGGTGGCGGACCTCACGCGCCGAAATGCCGGCTTGGGCAATCGCGATCTCCATGGCTCGACGCGCACCGTTGCCATCCTCGGGACCGGAAGTGATGTGATGAGCGTCCGCCGTCGTGCCGTAACCGACGAGTTCCGCAAGCGGTTTCGCGCCGCGCGCAAGCGCGTGGCTCAATGCTTCGACGACCAGGATGCCAGCCCCTTCGCCCATGACGAAGCCGTCACGCAACATGTCGAACGGACGGGAGGCCTGATCAGGACGGTGATTGAAGGAGCTCGAAAGAGAGCGTGCCGCGGCAAAACCACCGAGACTGACTGTATTGATGCAGGCTTCCGTTCCGCCGCACACCGCGATGTCAGCTTCATTGGCACGGATAAGTCGAGCCGCATCGCCGATCGCCTGAATGCCGGCCGCACACGCAGTCACAGGCGCGCCGAGCGGACCTTTGAAGCCGTGTCGGATCGAAATCTGTCCTGCTGCCATGTTCACCAGGAAAGATGGCACCGTGAACGGTGAGAGACGTCGAACACCGCGCTGATCGACCGTTCGCACCGCTTCGGTTATGGCGGGGAACCCCCCAATCCCCGAGGCGATGATCGTCGCGGTGCGGGTCCTGTCATCGTCCGACACCGGCTTCCACCTCGCTTGGGCAAGTGCCTCTTTCGCCGCCGCCAGTGCGAAAACAATGAACCGGTCTACTTTGCGCTGTTCCTTCGGAGCCAACACGGTATTCGGATCGAAGCCGGCTTCGGGGTCTTCTTCCACGGAGGGAACTGTCCCGCCGATCTTCGCCGGCAGATCTCCCACCACATCGTCCGGAAGTCTCCGGATGCCCGAGCGACCAGATAGGAGCCGGGACCAAGAACTCGTCACATTGGCTCCGAGGGGGCTAACCGCTCCCATGCCTGTAATAACGATACGACGCATGTGTACTCCAGCTGTTGTTCTGTTTGATCCGTTTGCGACGGCGCCGTGCGTGCGCTCGATCGCGATCACTGCTCATTCACGTCGGGCCAGCGGCTGTGGCAATGCCGCCGCTGGCCCGAGGTGGACGTCTCATGCTTTTTCCGGGGAGGCCGCGATCCGCCTGACTTCGTCGGCAGCGACATCGAGAAAATGCCGCGACGTCTCTTCGTCCTTCAGGATACGAGAGAGTGTGACGGCACCCACCATGAGCGACAGTATCGCCATGGCTTTGCGATGGGTTTTTGGGCTTTCCGCCGCAGGCATCAATTCGTCGAGAATCTCGAGGTGAGCTTCGATGCCATCCTGGAATGGCACCCTAACCTCCTCGCTCTGACGCGCCGCGTCAGAACCAAGCGCTACCAGCGGACAACCGTCGCTCTTCTCTTCGCGATGTCCCGTGGAAAGGTAGAGTCCGATGACGGCCTCAAAGGGATCAGCGCCAACGGCAGCAACAGCCGACCATCTGCGGATCGCGTGCTCCATCGCTCGCCTTGATGCCTGTGCCGCCAGATCGTCCTTGGATTTGAACTGCTTGTAGAATCCACCTTGAGTGAGGCCGGCGCCCTTCATTAGATCCTTCAGCCCGATGCCATCGAAGCCGTGCTCTCGAAAAAGCCGGCTCGCCGCGTTGATGACCGCTTCGCGATTTGCTTCCGCCTGTGCGCGACTGACTCTCATATCGATCTCCAATTAGATTTCACTTGACATATATAGCACGATTAGAGTTAGATCGCAATCTAATTTGAATCGCAATATCCGCCGAGGGCACTCAGATGAAACGCAAACCACTTCTAATAGGCATCACTCTTCTGGCCGTCGCCGGGGGCGCCGCGGTCGTTATCCTGTCTGGAGCGTTCGAGCACAGCGCACAGGCGGCGGACCCGCGCCTCGCTGCACCTCTTGTGAAAATCGTGGAATCGACAAGGCCAGAAAACGCCGAGCGCGCCTTTACGGGTGTAGTTGCCGCTCGCGTCCAGAGTGATCTGGGCTTTCGGGTGCCTGGCAAAATTGTTGAGCGCATGGTGAATGTCGGGGAGCAGGTCAAAGCAGGCCAACCCCTGATGCGTATCGATGAGACCGACTTGCGACTTGTGCTATCGGCAAAGAACAGCGCGGTTGCGGCGGCTCGGGCTGTCGTGGTTCAGGCGACCGCGGACGAGAAGCGCTACGCTGTTCTAGTCAAGAAGGAATTGGCAGCAACCCCGCAGCAATACGAGCAGGCGAAGGCCGCGCTTGATACCGCCACGGCTCAGCTCAATGCAGCCCAAGCAGAGGCGAAGGTCGCAGAGAACGGGGCGACCTATTCGGTCTTGCAGGCGAACGTCGACGGAACGATGGTTGAAACGCTTGGCGAGCCGGGACAGGTTGTGGCTGCAGGACAGACTGTGGTCCGGCTTGCCCAGGCTGGATCCCGTGAAGCGGTTGTCTCACTTCCGGAAACGATCCGCCCCGCGATCGGGTCGGTTGCCAACGCGACCGTCTATGGCGATAGCGGGCAGTTCTCGACGGCCCGCCTCCGGCAAATCTCAGATGCAGCGGATGCCAGGACTCGTACTTACGAAGCGCGTTATGTTCTGGAAGGTGAGGCTGCCGCAGCGCCGCTCGGTGCAACGGTAACGATCAGAATTGCCAGCAGCGGCGCTCAGTCCGAGGCAGCCGTGCCTGTGGGCGCGGTGTTGGATGATGGTAGTCGAACGGGTGTGTGGATACTTGATCGAAATTCATCGACCGTGCACTTCAAACCCGTCCAGATAGAACGCTTGGGTGAAGAGGTGGCGGTGGTGTCCGGGCTGCAAGCAGGAGAGCCTGTCGTCGCGTTAGGCGCCCATCTCTTGCAGGACGGGACAAGTGTCAGGACGAACGTCGATGACGTGAAGGCGGCCAACCAATGAATTTCAACCTTTCCGCACTCGCTGTCCGCGAGCGAGCCGTCACCCTGTTCTTCATCATTTTACTTGCCGCCGCGGGCGCCTACGCTTTTATCAACCTTGGGCGTGGAGAGGATCCGTCGTTCACCATCAAAACCCTTACTGCCACGGTGGTATGGCCAGGGGCGACTGCCCGCGAGATGCAGGACCTCGTAGCTGAACCGTTGGAGAAGCGAATACAAGAATTGACCTGGTACGATCGCGTCGAAACGACGACCCGGCCGGGCTACGCCTTTTTGACGGTAACGCTTAAAGACAGCACGCCCCCAACTGCTGTTGAGGAAGAGTTCTATCAAGCCCGCAAGAAGCTCGGAGACGAGGCGCCTAAGCTACCTCCTGGCGTGATAGGGCCTTTCGTGAACGATGAATATTCGGATGTGAGTTTCGCCCTGTACGCACTAAAGGCCAAAGGAATGCCGATGCGCGATCTCGCACGGCAGGCCGAAGTGATCCGTCAAGATCTTCTCCATGTGCCCGGAGTGAAGAAGATCAACATTCTCGGAGAGCGGCCTGAGCAGATATTCGTTGAATTCTCTTATGACAAGCTGGCTACTTTAGGCATATCGGCACAGGACATAGCTGCTGCTTTACAAAGGCAAAATACGGTCACACCGGCGGGCTCAATCGATACTCGTGGCCCCCAGGTCTTCATTCGATTCGATGGAGCCTATGACAGCATCCAGGCGATTGCCGACACCCCGATAGCCGCTGGCGGACGCACGTTGAAGCTCTCCGATTTCGCAACTATCCGGCGAGGTTATGAGGATCCCGCAACATATATCATCCGCCATGAGGGCGAGCCGTCCATCATGCTTGGCGCGGTGATGCAGCAGGGCTGGAACGGGCTGGAACTCGGCAAGGCCTTGGAAGAGAGGTCTGCGGCAATAGCCAAGACACTGCCGCTCGGTATGACGTTGGCAAAAGTCAGCGACCAGGCTGTCAATATTGAAGCTGCGGTCGGCGAGTTCATGTTGAAATTCGCCATGGCGCTTGGCGTCGTGCTGTTCGTCAGCCTCGTCAGCCTCGGATGGCGTGTCGGGATCGTTGTTGCCTTGGCCGTTCCGCTTACGCTTGCGGTCGTGTTTCTCATCATGCTGGAAACTGGCAGGTTTTTCGACCGCATTACGCTTGGCGCCCTGATCTTGGCGCTGGGCCTACTCGTGGACGATGCCATCATCGCCATCGAGGTGATGGTGGTGAAGATGGAAGAGGGCATGGATCGCATCAAAGCCGCGGCCTATGCTTGGAGCCATACGGCAGCGCCAATGCTGTCTGGGACAATAGTGACAATCGTCGGGCTGATGCCGGTCGGGTTTGCTAGATCAACCGCCGGCGAGTACGCCGGCAACATCTTCTGGGTTGTCGGCTTCGCGCTCATCGTCTCCTGGGTCGTCGCGGTGGTTTTTACGCCTTACCTCGGCGTCAAGATGCTTCCAGAGATCAAGCCCGTGGCTGGTGGCCATGAAGCCATTTATGGGACACCAAATTACCAGCGCCTGCGCCGACTGATCACATTTACGGTGCGTCACAAGTTCATGACCTGCGCCGCCGTCGGCATGGTCATGGTGGTGTCGGTTGTGGGAATGGGAGCTGTGAAACAGCAGTTCTTCCCTACATCGGACCGTCCAGAGGTACTTGTTGAAGTCCGTTTGCCTGAAGGCACCAGCATCGAGACAACTACGGCCACTGTCGCTAATCTCGAGCGCTGGCTGCAGAAACAGCCCGAAGCAAAGATCGTCACCAGCTATATCGGGCAGGGCGCGCCACGATTCTTTTTTGCCATGGCTCCGGAACTGCCGGATCCAGCTTTCGCTAAAATCGTCGTGCTCACGCCTGACGCTGAAGAGCGCGAAATCCTCAAGCGTAGGCTCCGCGCTGCGCTGTCAGAAGGCCTTGCCCCCGAAGCCAATGTCCGCGTTACCCAGCTTGTATTCGGCCCCTACACAGCGTTTCCAGTGGAATTCCGGATCATGGGACCGGATGCCGCGCAGTTGTATCAGATCTCCGAAAAAGCCCTTGCCATCATGAAGGGCGTGAAGGATGTCCGGCAGGCGAACCGCGACTGGGGCGACCGTACTCCGGTAATTCGATTCATTCCCGATCAGGACCGGCTCAACTTGATTGGCCTGTCGCCCGCGGAGGCAGCGCAGCAGTTGCAGTTGCTGCTAAGCGGTATCCCGATCACGCAGGTTCGCGAGAACATCCGCAACGTTCCTGTCGTCGCCAGGAGTGCTGGAGAAAGCCGCCTCGATCCGGCAAGGCTCGGAGACTTTTCGCTGATGAGCCGGGAAGGGGGGAAGGTCCCACTGGATCAGATCGGCCACGCCGAAATTCGGTTCGAGGAGCCGATCATGAAGCGCCGTGACCGAACGTCGGTGATTACGGTTCGATCCGACATCAATGAAGCGACGCAGCCCCCAGAAGTCTCACAGCAAGTGATGGCCGCGCTTAAGCCGTTGATCGCGTCTCTTCCAGCCGGGTATCGCATCGAGATGGGTGGAAACATCGAGGAATCGCTCAAAGCCAATGTCGCCCTATTCAAGGTTTTTCCCGTGATGATTGCCGCCATGCTGATCGTCATCATGTTGCAGGTGCGATCCTTCTCCACAATGAGCATGGTTATGCTGACAGGACCGCTTGGTTTGGCCGGAGTGGTTCCAGTTTTGCTTATCTTCCATCAACCCTTCGGCTTCAATGCCATCCTCGGATTGATAGGATTGGCAGGCATCCTGATGCGCAACACATTGATCTTGACCGAACAGATAAAGGAGAACAAAGCAGCCGGCCTTGACGACTATCACGCCGTCATCGAGGCCACGGTGCAACGCACGAGGCCCGTAATCCTGACCGCACTTGCCGCCGTGCTGGCTTTCATCCCCCTCACGCACTCCGTCTTCTGGGGATCGATGGCCTACACATTGATCGGCGGCACCGCGGCGGGCACGGTGCTGATCCTTCTGTTCCTTCCTGCGCTCTATGCCGCGTGGTTCCGGATCAAGCCGACCGCGGATGAAATCCATCAAAACTCGACGGAGGAACCGGAAGAGCGAACAGCAATGGCGGCCGAGTAGGCTCTGTTGTGGATGAGACGATCCAGCTCTCGCGCGCTGGCCTTGCCTGGACATGCGCAGGGCCAGCTCCACGATCTTACCGCTTACAGATTATCGTCCACGCCAGCCGGGGCGGTTCGAGTCATCAGTTCTGGAGACATCCATGAATCGTCCGGTTCGAACGCGAACTGATCCCGACGAGATGCGCGCGCGTATCCTGGAGGTGGCGGAGGTGCACTTTCGCCGCATCGGCTACCATAAGACATCGGTGGCCGACATCGCCTCAGAACTCGGCGTGAGTCCGGCAAACATCTACCGGTTCTTTCCTTCCAAGGTTGCGATCATCGAATCCATCGCTGGGCGGGTCATGAACGAGGTCGCTGAGATTGCCTTTACGATTGCACGCACAAGCGCACCAGCCTCTGAGAGACTCAACCGGCTTCTGACCGCGGTTCACCAACACAGCAAGACGATACTGATTGGGGAAAAGCGCATGCACGACATAATTGTCGCCGCGGTGCACGAGAACTGGGCGACCATCACAGCGCATGTCGAGCGGATGACATCGATCTTTGAGGCGATCATCCGTGATGGCATTGAGGCGGGAGAATTCAAAGTCGAAGATCCCGCGGCGGCGGCACGTTCGGTCAAGACGGCGTTTACGCCATTCTTCCATCCGACTCTGATCGAGCATTGCCTCCAACACGGCGAAGACACCGAGGCGAGCCTGCGCGAGCAGATTCGCTTTACCCTGAAAGCTCTCGGCAAGTCGGACTAGGCAGCCTATGCGGATCCACGCACAACCAATCGTCCTGGCAGGATTACCGATACTTTGGGCTCGCGGCCCAGGATCATGGAAACGGTTGCCTTCACCATTGCCTCGACGGGTTGTTCATATGTCGTGAGATCATAGGCTGGCGCGGCAGCGAACAGCGTGTTGTCGAATCCCGCCACGGCAATGTCCGCCGGCACCTTCAACCCGAATTCGCCGCGGATGACGTCCATGGCGCCGAACGCCAGGACATCGTTTTCGCACAACAGAACATCAATGCGGTCGGCGGGCGAGACTTCGTTCAGGTAGCGCCTTGCGGCGGCCGCGCCGGAGGCTGCGCTGTAGGACTGCGCCGCCAGTTCCGCGACCTCGTCGATGCCGTGAAGTTGCCAGAATGCCTTGAACGCCCGTTGGCGGCCAAGCGCTGTCGACAGCGTCTTTGCTCCGGCCATGAAGCCAGGCCGCCTGTATCCTTTTCCATGCAGATGCCTGCATAGCTCGTTGATGGCCAACGTCGAGTCGCAGTTAATCGCGGGCACACCCGGGATCTGACTGTCGCGCGCGAGAACGAACATCGGGGCCGCGCCATCCAGCCTGACATCCTGCAGCATTTCGGTTCTGAACGCGGTGCCGCACATAACCACGGCATCAAGCTGGCGCTGGTCGGCGTTTAGGAGCGCATGCACGTGATCAAAGTGCTCGTTGATGTTAATCAGAACGGCAACCAGACCCTCCGATTGAAGTTCCAGGGTGAGCCGCTCGAGGAATGACAGCTTGTAGGGATTTTCGAAGTCGTCGACGAGAACGGCCACCTGATGCGTAAGGTTGGTCGCCAGGCTTCGGGCAAGCAGATTGGGCCGGTAGTTCAGCTTTTCAGCGACGGCCATCACCTTGGCGCGGCTGGTCTCGGTAATCGACGCGCCCGGCGTGAAGGCGCGGATGACCGTCCATTTGGAGACGCCCGCCTGCTCCGCGACGTCTCTTGCAGTTGCCCTCTTGACCATCACTCTTCCCGTCCGCGTCGCCATATGGAATGCCTATTTCATTTCATCGCAAAATGAAATGAACATTGACATTCCTTTGCCCATGGCTATGAATATGCACGTTAGCTACCGGTAGCAAAGGACGATTGGTAGCCAGACGGGAGCATCGGCGCGTGTGAATGCGCCGAAATACGGAGGAGAGGCGCCGCAAAGCCGCGCCCAATTTGGAGGAATCGAAATGAAATCGATGTTGAGGAAGCTTGCCTTCGGCGCCGCCGTGCTCGGCGGCCTGATGACCGGTGCCCAGATGGCTTCGGCGAAGGACATCAAGATCATCGTCGTCAGCCATGGCCAGGCCAACGACCCCTTCTGGTCTGTGGTCAAGAACGGCGTGACGGCCGGCGCCAAGGATGTCGGCGTCAAGGTCGACTATCGTGCCCCCGAGACGTTCGACATGGTGGCGATGAGCCAGCTGATCGACGCCGCGGTCAACCAGAAGCCGAACGGCCTGATCGTCTCGATACCGGACGCTTCGGCGCTCGGGCCGTCGAT
This sequence comes from Mesorhizobium cantuariense, assembly GCF_042647205.1. Classification (NCBI taxonomy): domain Bacteria; kingdom Pseudomonadati; phylum Pseudomonadota; class Alphaproteobacteria; order Hyphomicrobiales; family Phyllobacteriaceae; genus Mesorhizobium; species Mesorhizobium cantuariense. Next base: position 1,197,495 of record NZ_JBHRVD010000001.1, read on the forward strand.
CAAGAAGGCGGTCGCCGCCGGAATCCCGGTCATCTCGATAAACTCTGGCTCCGATGTTTCGAAGTCCCTGGGTGCGCTTCTGCATGTCGGCCAGGACGAGTACAGTGCCGGCAAGGCGGCGGGAATGAAGCTGAAGGAGATGGGCGGCAAGGCGGCCATCTGTGTCAACCAGGAGGTCGGCAACGTCGCACTAGACCAGCGCTGCAAGGGCTTCGGCGATGGCTTTGAAGGCAATGTGAAGGTGCTGCCGGTCTCCAACGATCCCGCCGACGTCCGTGCCAAGGTGAAGGCAGCGCTGAGTGCGAACGGCGACATCGACACCATCATGGCGCTCGGCGCCAGCACCGCCGGCGAACCCTCGCTTGCCGCCGTCAAGGATGTCGGCAAGCTGGGCAAGATCAATGTCGCCACTTTCGACCTTTCGGCGGATTTCCTGAAGGCGGTCGCCGCCGGCGAAGCTGCGTTTGCCATCGACCAGCAGCAGTTCCTGCAGGGATATCTGCCGGTCGTCTTCCTGGCGAATTATGCGAAATACGGCCTGATCCCGGGTGGCGATGTGCCTTCCGGCCCGAACCTGATCACCAAGGACAAGGCGGCGCAGGTCGTCGAACTGTCGGCCAAGGGCATCCGCTGATCGCGGGCTGCCGATCCTCTGTGATTGTCGAAACCCCTCTCCGGTTTTCGGGGAGGGGTATTTGGCCGGCCAGGCGCTGGATCAGGCAATCTCCCGGTTTTCGGACACGAGCGCTTCGGCAACTTGGCACGCTTTGGGAGGGAGAAATCATGGTTCAGAACGAACAGACACCAGCGACTGCCACGAAATCCGACGAACGGATCCGGCAAGTCGGCTTTCTCACGCATATGATGCGCCGGCCCGAGCTCGGCGCCGTCGCCGGGCTTGTCCTGGTGGTGGTGTTCTTCTTCTTCACCGCCGACCCCTCGATGTTTTCGCTGTCCGGCCTGATGACCATCCTGGCGCCGGCGTCGCAGCTGGGGATCCTCGCCATCGCCGCCTCGCTGCTGATGATCGGCGGCGAGTTTGATCTCTCGATCGGCTCGATGGTGGCTTTCACGGGCCTGATCTTCGGCGCGCTGTTGACCAATTTCGGCCAGCCGCTCTGGATCTCCATCGCCTTCACGCTGCTGCTTGCGGCGGTCATGGGTGCGGTCAACGGACAAATCGTCATCAGGACGCGGCTGCCGTCGTTCATCGTGACGCTTGCCTTCCTGTTCATCCTGCGCGGCCTGACCCTGGTCGGCCTCAAATGGGCCACAGGCGGCTCGACGCAGTTGCGTGGAATAGAGGATGTCGTCGGCGACGGAGTGCTGAAGCAGGTGTTTTCAGGCGTCGCCTTCCAACCCCTGTTCACCTGGCTGGCCGAGCACGACCTCATCGAGAAATTCGACAATGGCGTGCCCAAGGTCACGGGTGTGCCTGTCTCCGTCCTGTGGTTCGTCGGAGTGACCGGGGTCGCGACCTGGGTGCTGTTGCGCACGCGCGTCGGCAACTGGATCTTCGCCGCCGGCGGCGACCCAGTCGCGGCGAGAAACTCCGGCGTGCCTGTCCACCGTGTGAAGACCGGGCTTTTCGCGCTGACGGCATGCGCCGCCGCGCTCGTCGCCATCATCACGGTGCTGGATGCCGGCTCGACGGATGCACGCCGCGGCTTCCAGAAGGAGTTCGAGGCGATCATCGCCGCCGTCATCGGCGGCAGCCTGCTGACCGGCGGCTATGGTTCGGCGATCGGCGCCTTCTTCGGCGCCATCATCTTTGGCCTCGTCTCCATCGGCCTGACATACACCCAGTTCGATTCCGACTGGTTCCAGGTCTTCCTGGGCTCGATGCTGCTTCTGGCCGTCCTCTTCAACAACTTCATCCGCCGCAAGGTGACAGGGGAGCGCTGATCATGGCTGATAGCAAAGCGGCGACCTCGCCGCCTCTCATCGAGGTCAACAATATCGTCAAGCACTATGGTTCCGTCATCGCGCTCTCGGGCGTTTCGATGAAGGTGTCGCGGGGCGAGGTGCTGTGTCTGCTCGGCGACAATGGCGCCGGGAAGTCGACCCTCATCAAGGCGCTTTCTGGCGTGGTTCGTCCAACCAGCGGCGACTTCCTCGTCGATGGCAAACGGGTCACCTTCAACAGCCCGCGCGATGCCCTCGATGCCGGCATTGCCACGGTCTATCAGGACCTGGCGATGATCCCGCTGATGTCGATCACCCGCAATTTCTTCATGGGTTGCGAGCCGCGCAAGGGCATTGCGCCATTCCGCTACATCGACTTCAAGCATTGCAACGCGGTGACGCATGACGAGATGCGCAAGATTGGCATCGACATCCGCGACCCCAACCAGGCGGTGGGCACGCTCTCCGGTGGCGAGCGGCAATGCGTGGCGATCGCGCGCGCGGTCTACTTCGGCGCCAAAGTGCTGATCCTCGATGAACCGACATCGGCGCTTGGCGTCGCCCAGACCTCGATGGTGCTGAAATACATCCACCAGGTGCAGCAAAAGGGCCTCGGCGTGATCTTTATCACCCACAATGTCCGCCATGCCTATGCCGTCGGCAGCCGCTTCACCGTGCTCAACCGCGGCAAGACGCTGGCCACCTGCGCGAAAGGCGAGATCAGCATCGATGAACTGCAAAACATGATGGCGGGCGGCAAGGAGCTACAGACCCTGTCCGACGAACTCGGCGGAACGATCTAACTTTCAAACCAGGATATTGATCATGACCACGGCCCTTGAAACCTCGGGACCCTTTACGCTCGCGGTTTGCGCGGAAATGGTGTTCCGCTCGCTGCCCATTCTCGACCGACTCAAGCGGATCACCGAACTCGGCTTCGTCGCCGAAATCTGGGACTGGACGAAGCACGACATCGCCGCGCTGGCCAAGTCCGGCACCTCGTTTTCCTCGATGACCGGCTATGTCACGGGGACGCTTGCCGATGACGCCGGCGCGGACGAGCTGATCAGGACGGCGAAACTCTCGATCCCAGTCGCCAAGGAGTTGAACTGCCCACGGCTCAACCTGCACGGCACCGGGCTCGACGGGCAAGGCCTTCCGATCGTCAAATCAGAAGTCGTGACCGGTGCGATGTGGCTCAAGGCCCGCGACACACTCAAGCGCATCGCCGACCTTGGCGAGCAGGAAGGCGTGACCTTCGTCCTCGAAAACCTCAATGAGGCCGTCGACCACCCGAAAACGCCGTTCGCCAGGGCCGCCGATACGATCGCGCTGGTCTCGTCCATCAACCGGCCGTCGCTCAAGCTCAACCTCGACCTCTATCACGCACAGATCGGCGAAGGGAATCTGATCGAGCTCTGCCGCCTGGCGCTTCCCCATATCGGCGAGATCCAAGTGGCCGATGTTCCCGGCCGCACAGAGCCCGGTACCGGAGAAATCAACTACCCGGCCATCGCCCGCGCCCTCGACGCGATGGGCTATCGTGGCGTCATCGGCATGGAAGCCTGGCCGTCGGGCGACGACGAGCTCGCGCTCAGTCGCTTCCGCCAGGCTTTCACCGTCTAGCCAGCCACTTTTTCATCGATCAAATTTCGGAGCATCAAATGCCTGCCCAACGCCCTGTGAACGTCGCCCTGATCGGGGCTGGCCGCATCGGTTCCTTTCACGCCGAATCCGTCGTGCGTCGGCTTGTCGACGCAAACCTGGTCGCGATCGCCGACCCGGCCAAGGGCGCGGCGGAGGCGCTCGCCGCAAAGCTGGAGGTCCCAACCGCCGTGACCGACGTCTCGGCGGTGCTCTCTGACCCGGCGGTCGAGGCCGTCATCATTGCATCGCCGGCGCGCTTCCATGCCAGCCTTGCCGTTCAGGCGGCCGAGGCCGGCAAGGCCGTGTTCTGCGAAAAGCCCATGGCGCTGACCCTCGAAGAGGCCGATCGCGTGATCGCCGCCGCGTCCAGCGCCGGGGTGCCGCTGCAAGTCGGCTTCAACCGCCGCTGGGACCAGGCTTTCGCCGAAGGGCGCGCCGCGATCGATGCGGGCAAGGTGGGAACGCCGCAGTTGATCCGGTCGCTGACCCGCGACCCAGGCCCCTATGGCGGCAGTCCGGAAAAGACGCCGCGCTGGACGATCTTCTACGAGACGCTGATCCACGACTTCGACACGCTTGTCTGGCTCAATCCTGAAGCCCGGCCCGTGGAGGTGACGGCATTAGCCGATGCGCTCGTGCGCCCCGACTTCAAGGACAGGGGTTTCCACGACACCGCTGTCGTCACCATCCGTTTCGACAATGGTTCGATTGCTGTCGCGGAAGCTAATTTCTCCGCCATGTACGGCTACGACATTCGCGGCGAAGTCTTCGGCTCTGGCGGCATGATCACCATGGGCGACGTGCGCCGCTCGAGCATGACCCTGTTCGACAAGAACGGCGTCTCAAGCGACACCTGGCGGCGCGACACCGATCATTTCGTGCATGGCTACACCGCGCAGCTCGCCGCTTTTGTTGGCGCGGTTCGCAGCGGCGTGGTCAAGGGGCCGACCGGTCAGGATGCTCGCGTCGCGCTTGCGATCGCTCTTGCATGCATCAAGTCGGTGGAAGAGCGGCGCACCGTGTCGATGAGCGAAGTCTGATGGATGGCGCGAAGGTGGGGACATGTCCGTTTCGGAAGATGGCACCAATCGGGCGGCGAGTTTTGCAGACCTGAAGAGATGGGTCGCTGGTCGCGAGATCGTTCTCCCGCCGCAAGTCAAGAAGTTGGCGGCGGCCGCCTTCGCGCATCCTGAGCTCCTGGCCTTTGAGAGTGCGAACAAGATCGCTGCGCAAACAGGCGTCTCGAAGACGACAGTCGCTCGATTCGCCAGGCTCCTCGGCAATCGAAACCTGAAAGAGGCGAGGCGCATCTTTCGCGACGAGCTGCGGCGGCGGAATAAATGGGCGTCGGGACGAAAGTCCTCGTCGTAGAGCAGCTGCCTGACAGATCGCTTGCCGCTTCTTGACTCTAAGCGGTGGCCCAGAATAGTGGCCGAGCTTTAGCGGCACTTTCCGGCTTAGCGCTTATGAATTTCGTGCTGGCATGCGGTTTGGGTTGGCTGGTTTTCAGTCGACGGAACCTTCAGGCGCTGCCGCAATAGGCACGTTGCTTTGACATGGAGAAATATGTTCCTTGTTCGGCGCAGTCCTCAAGCTGACGAGGGGCTTGGCTCGGTATCGATCGCACTGGGCAAAAGCCGGCAGAAAGCAGCATGACCGGCGATGCCGGCTGATCGGCATTTCACTCGGCTGCAACATATGCGGACCACCGCGGACGGGTACAGTCGGTCCCGCGTCCCGTCCTGCGGCCGGCGCTATGCTGACGCTCCTACGGCTGTCCCGTTCACCGCCCGCGGCGGGGGCGAATTTCCTCCGTCCAACGCGCGACAATCATCCGCTGTCGCAGACGCGCGCAGGACTGCGGTTTATACGCCGTTCTTTCTTAGAGCGCCGACGGTCGTCGGCGCGAAGAGCGACCAGATACAAGATAGCCGTCTACCCGTGTCCGATTGCCAACAAGCCGTGAGATAGCGGTTGCAGCGAATGTTTCTTTCCGCGGCGCCGCCACACCATCCCATTGGGACGACGCGTGAGATCTCAGCTTGAAATCCCAAAGCCGCAGATGCGCAAATCGTGTCTTCGGCCCTGAGACACCATCGCCCAACAGGACAGCGCGTTACCATCAGACGAGATGTATCGTCATTAGATGATCAGCCGTTCACCGAGTCCTTGAGAGCCTTTGCCGGCTGGAAGACGATCTTCTTCGATGCAGCGATCTTGATCGCGGCGCCAGTCGACGGATTGCGGCCATCACGTGCTGGCTTGTTCTGGACCTTGAACTTGCCGAAGCCATTGAGGCTGATTTCCTCGCCCTTGGCAGCGGCTTCCGCAATGCCCTTCAATACATCCTCGACCACGGATTTCGCTTGGGTTTTCGACAGGCCGTGCGCGTCTGCAAGGCGTTCGGCAATATCGATCGTGTTTACAGCCATCGTTTCCATCCCTTCTGAGTTGGTTCAACGATTGGCCTTATGGCACAGGCAATTCCACACTGTCATCGCGTCAAGGAGCGGAATCCGGTGCAAATCAACGCTCGAGCTGGGAATTTCCACCACTCCTCTCGCGAAAGTCACGCAGCGCATCACCTCGGCATCAGACGCCCGGCGTGGAAGCGACCCTTTCCCAGCAATGCCTCACCGTGCGTGAGGCGTGACCGCAGCAGGATCATTCGGCCATCCGCTTGCATCGCCGGTGTTGTGAAGTACCCAGTCAGCAAAGTGATCGGCGCGGTAAGCGCCTCGTCGGCCAGATCGTCTCTCGAAAACATGTCCATGTGCCCGCGCGACGTCAGGAAGCATTCGTTCGCGTTCGGCGGCTTCTAGGGCAACCGTTATGCTTGTCGGCAGATCGGCCTCCCGGATATCCGACGTGCGAACTCCAGCGTCTGCAAGCATCGAGCGGATCACGCTTCCAATGGGATCGCAGCCGAGCGTACCAAAAACGCGAACGTGGGCTCCGGCTGCTGCCAGAACCATGCGGGCCACTCCGCCGCTGCCGCCGGGCCGGAAGCTGACCTGATCGACAAATCCTTCTTCCCCGGTGGAGGCAGCATTGTCACCGGCCGCAGGACGAGGTCGGCTTGGATGTTCCCGATCACGGCTACAGGTTTCAATTTTCTTGCCATGGAGCGTCTACGCGCTTTTCAGGTGGTTGAGCTCCTGCTGAGCCGTAAGCGAATTGACCATTTCGACGATCTCCAACGCCTTGAGGCCGTCTCGCGCATCCGGATCAACTGGCCGCTCTTCGAGAACTGCGGCAGCGAAAGCTTCGAGCTGGAGCTTGTAGGGATCCGTGTCACCGAACACTGGTTCCTCGTAGCTCGACTCCGCAGCCCTGAAGATACGTAGGCGGCTGGCCTGCCGGGAGAATGGGAAGGGGATATCTGCGCTTATAAGGGGCCGGGAATTTCCCCTGCGCTGCTCCAGAAAATCCTGCCGACTGTCCATCATCGATCGAGCCGCATGGGCGCGGCAAAGTTCGACCCCGACAGCCGAAGAAGCAATGGCAGTTCGGGAAACGACAATCTGGTCGGAACGCGCGGTCTCGCCTTGTGCGCTATGGGTAAAAGGAACTGATTCGGAAGCCTTATTTCCGGATGTAGTCGGGAAATTCTGCTCTGATCAGATCAATAATCGACAGTGTGCCTGAGAGGTGTTTTCTGATCGCAGCGGTGGCGGCATCCGGATTGCCTGATGCGATTGCTTCGACTATCGCCTCGTGGTCGGCCAGCACGGTCTGCATCTTGCCCGGCATGGGCAGGTTGAGACGACGCAGCCGATCGAGGTGCACGCTCTGACGCCGGACGTTCGCCCAGAGTTGCAAAATGTCCATCTTTTCATAGATCCTTCGATGGAAATCATGATCGATGCGGTCGAAAATGTCATAAGTTTCCCGCGACGCGACTGCCTTCTGCCGGGCAAGAATCTCGCGAAGTTCCGCTGCCGTTTCCGTCGGCGCTTGCTCGGATAGCCGCCGCACCGCTTCCAGTTCAATCGACAGCCGCAGGAACTGGGCTTGCTTGGCGTGGTCAATGTCGATCTTCGCTACCACCGTCGCATATTGGGGATAAACCTCGACGATGCCCTCCTCCTGCAGCCGCATCAGGGCGTCACGCACCGGGGTCTGGCTCACTCCGAATTCCAGCTGCAGAGCGCCGCGCGATAGAACCGTGCCCGGCACGAGCTGCACCTTGATGATCCTTTCCCTCAGGATTTCGTGCACTTGGATCGCAACTTGCCTGGAGCGATCCAGCTGTCCGCTCCTGATCATTTCACTCATGTATCTTCCATCCCTCTGTTGCCAAATCACTAAACCACAAATTTTGAGTTGATGCACTAATGTTTTAGTGCTTTAGTGCATCATCGCTTTGGGAGTAAGCGGAACCGGGCCGGCGTGCCCGAACCATTGGGAGGTAACCATGCGTCTGTTCATCAGCGGGATGACCGCACTTGCCATTGCTCTGGGCCTTGCGTGGCCGAGTCATGCGCAAGAGAAGACCAACATCTCGATCACCCGGCAGCCCGGCATTCTCTATCTGGCTAGCCATGTGATGGAGACGCAGAAGCTCATCGAGAAGGACGCCGCCAAGGAGGGGCTCGAGGGCGTCACCGTTGAATGGCGGACCTTTAGCGGCGGCGGCGCCCAAACAGACGCGCTGCTTGCCGGCAATGTCGATGTGGTCAACACCGGCACCGGCAACCTTCTTCTGCTTTGGGATCGCACCCGCGGCAAAGTGAAGGGCATCATCACCAGTTCGGCCCAGCCTGTCATCATGGTCTCCAACGACCCCCGCGTGAAAACGCTGAAAGACATCCAGCCGAGCGACAAGATCGCCGTGCCCACCGTGGGGGTGTCTACACAGGCAATCCTGCTGCAGATAGCAGCTGCCAAGATGTACGGCGACGACCAAGTGAGAAAGTTCGACGCTAACACAGTCCAGCTTGGTCATCCGGATGCTGTCGCGGCAATCGCAAATCCAAACCATGAGGTGAAGAACCACTTCTCTGCCCCGCCCTTTCAATATGTCGAGCTGAAGCGGCAGGGTGTCCATCGTGTCACCGACTCTCGCGAAATCATCGGCGGCGCGCTGACCCAGGCCACCTTCTTCACCACGACCGCTTTTGCCGAAGCCAATCCAAAACTTGTCAAGGCGCTCCGTAGCGCCACCGAAGAGGCCGTCGCCTTCATCAAGAAGGACCCGCGAGCCGCTCTCGAAGCCTATAAAACCGTTTCCGGCGACAAGACCAGTCTCGACGACCTCCTCGCCATGCTGAAGGAGCCCGGCATGGATGAATGGCGCACCGATCCTCAAGGCACGATGAAATTCGCCGAACACCTCTACAAGATCGGCACGCTCAAGAGCATGCCAAAGACTTGGACCGACTATTACCTGCCCGACAGCGTCTATCTGAACGGCAACTGATGGATGTCCCGGCAGCCGCAGCGGCGACGCCGCGGCTGCCTTTCTCACGGAGTGATCCCATGATGGAAGCAACCGTTGCTGCCGCCGAGCGCCCTGCGCCGGCATCCGACAAGGCGCCCCTTCTTTCAGTCGATCGCGTGACGCTCAGCTACAAGACGCCGAACCTCCTTGTCACCGCCACCGACGACGTCAGTTTCAACGTCCGCGAATCCGATCGTTTCGTCCTGCTGGGGCCATCCGGCTGCGGCAAGTCCACGCTGCTCAAGTCTGTTGGCGGCTACATGATGCCCTCAGCAGGTACGATCCACATCAACGGCCGCCAGGTAAAGCGTCCCGGGCCGGACCGCATGATGGTGTTCCAGGAATTCGATCAGTTGATGCCGTGGAAGACGGTGCTGGAAAACGTCATGTTCCCGCTGCTGGTGGCGCGCAAGCTGCCGAAGGCAGAAGCCGAGGCGCTGGCTCGCCAGTATATCGACAAGGTAAAACTGACCCGCGCAATCGACAGCTATCCACACACGCTGTCGGGCGGCATGAAGCAACGCGTGGCGATTGCCCGTGGCATGGCCATGCAGCCGGATATCCTGCTGATGGACGAGCCGTTTGCGGCACTCGACGCACTGACCCGACGGCAAATGCAGGACGAGTTGCTGCAGCTTTGGGAAGACACGAAGTTCACCGTGATCTTCGTCACCCATTCGATCGCCGAAGCCATCAAGATTGCCAACCGCATTCTGCTGCTCTCGCCGCATCCCGGCCGAGTGAAGGCCGAGGTCGTCGATGTCGACAAGGTGAGTCACGAAGACGGCAGCGCCGCCGTTCTCGAACGCGACATCCACAACCTGCTATTCTCAACCGAGCTCGGTCACAAGGAATAGAGCAATGCTCTCCGCAAACATCATCATCGCGTCCGACATCGAAGCGATGAAACCGTATGAGAACGTCAAGCCGGTCGAGCAGAAGCTCAGCTTGGCCGAAACGCTTTGGGGCATCGGGGCGCTGCGCAAGACGCTGCTCATCCTGATGCTCGCGGCAATCTGGCAAGTCTATGCCTCTTTTTTGGACAATCCGCTCCTGTTTCCCACGCTCAGTGACACCCTCGTGACGTTGGTCGAGCGATTCCAGGATGGCACGCTGCCGGCTCGCATCTGGACAACATTGCAAATCCTGTTCATGGGGTACGCCCTCGGTACGGTGCTGGCCGCGTTCTTAACCGTGCTTGCCATCAACACTCGCATCGGAACCGATTTCCTCGAAACGATGACGGCGATGTTCAACCCGTTGCCGGCCATTTCGCTTCTGCCGCTGGCGCTGATCTGGTTCGGATTGGGCGCATCCAGCCTCGTCTTCGTGCTCGTCCACTCAGTGCTGTGGGCCGTCGCGCTCAACACCCACTCCGGCTTCCTCGGTGTGTCGCGGACGCTGCGTATGGTCGGTGCCAATTACGGGCTGAGCGGCATGTCCTACGTGCTACGCATACTCGTGCCGGCCGCGTTCCCCTCCATCCTCACAGGGTTGAAAATCGGCTGGGCTTTCGCCTGGCGTACTCTGATCGCAGCCGAACTCGTCTTCGGGGTGTCATCCGGACAGGGCGGCCTCGGCTGGTTCATCTTTGAGAACCGCAACCTGCTGGACATTCCGGCGGTCTTTGCTGGTCTGCTGACAGTGATCATCATCGGCCTAATAGTCGAAAACCTCGTCTTTCAGACGATAGAGCGCCACACCATCCAGAAATGGGGGATGAAGGAGTAACTGCGTTGCTCCCTTCTCTCGCAATTTAGGGCAATCTCGATGCGAAACAAAAAAACGTCCGAAACGCTGAGAAGCGCGCGCTGGTTCGCGCCGGACGACCTGCGCAGTTTCGGCCATCGCTCGCGCTTGATGCAACTCGGTTATGCCGAGGAGGACTTTCGCGGCAAACCCTTCATCGGCATTCTCGATACCTGGTCAGAGATGAACACCTGCCACGCCCATTTCAAGGAGCGCGTGCAGGACGTGAAGCGCGGGGTCTTACAGGCGGGCGGTTTTCCTGTCCATATGCCTTCTCTTTCGGTGGACGAAAGCTTCACCAAGCCGACTTCCATGCTCTACCGCAACATGTTGGCGATGGAGACGGAGGAAATGATCCGCTCACATCCGCTCGACGGCGTTGTACTGATGGGGGGCTGCGACAAGACCACGCCTGGCCTTGTGATGGGAGCATTGTCCGCCGGAATCCCGATGATCTACCTGCCTGCCGGCCCAATGCTGCGCGGCAATTATGCCGGAAAGATCCTCGGCTCCGGCTCCGATGCGTGGAAATACTGGGACGAGCGCCGTGCGGGCAACATTCCCGACGAGGAATGGCTAGGCGTCCAGAGCGGCATCGCCCGCTCCGCCGGCACCTGCATGACGATGGGCACGGCTTCGACCATGACCGCGATCGCCGATGCCATGGGTTTGACACTCCCTGGCGCCTCGTCGATCCCCGCGGTGGATTCCAACCATCAGCGGATGTCGGCCGCCTGCGGGCGGCGGATCGTGGAAATGGTTTGGGAGGAATTGACGCCGGACCGGATTGTGACCGATGGAGCCTGCCGCAATGCTGCGATCGTCGCCATGGCCACCGGCTGCTCCACCAATGCCGTCGTGCACCTCATCGCCATGGCGCGTCGCGCCGGCGTCGCTCTGACGCTCGACGATCTCGATGCGCTCGGCCGCGTGACCCCGCTGATCGCAAATGTCCGCCCCGCCGGTAAGGACTACCTGATGGAGGACTTCTTCTACGCCGGCGGCCTCAGGGCGCTGATGAAGCAACTCGGCGACCGGCTCGACCTGTCCGCCATGACCGTGACCGGCAAAACCATGGGCCAGAACCTTGCAGGCGCGCAGGTTTACAACGACGACGTCATCCGACCGCTTTCCAATCCAGTCTATCACGAGGGCTCGCTCGCTGTCCTGCGCGGCAATCTTTGCCCCGACGGCGCCATCATCAAGCCGGCTGCGTGCGATCCGAAATACCATGTGCATCAGGGCCCGGCGCTCGTATTCGACAGCTGTTTAGAGATGAAGAAGGCGATCGACGATGAAAATCTTGATGTCACGCCCGACCACGTTCTGGTTTTGCGCAATGCCGGCCCGCTTGGTGGACCGGGCTTTCCAGAATGGGGTATGTTGCCCATTCCCAAGTCGCTGATCAGACAAGGCCATCGCGACATGCTGCGCATCTCCGACGCACGTATGTCGGGCACATCCTACGGTGCCTGCGTCCTGCACATTTCGCCGGAAAGCTATGTCGGTGGCCCGCTCGCTCTCTTGAGGACCGGCGACACGATAAGGCTCGACCTGCCGAATCGCAGCCTCGAGATGTTGGTGAGCGACCACGAGCTTGCCCGCCGCAAACTGGAATGGAAAACGCCGGGCCCCCGCTTCCAGCGCGGTTACGGCTGGATGTTCTCCCGCCATGTGACCCAGGCCGACCAGGGCTGCGACTTCGATTTTCTTGAAACTGGCTTTGGCGAAAAAGCCGGCGAACCGGATATCTATTGAGGAAGGAACGACGATGAGCGACTACACCTTGGGCGACGAGACCCGCGCTAAGCTCAAGAAAATCTCGACCGCTTCGATCGCCACGGCGCTGTTCAAGCGCGGCCTTCGCAACCAGTTCATCCAAGGCGTCGTGCCGGTGGCGCCGAAGGCGGAGGCTATGGTCGGCCAAGCCTTTACCCTGCGCTACATCCCGGCCCGTGAAGACCGCAACTCGATTGCCGTGTTCCGAGACCCCAAACATCCGCAGCGCGTCGCGATCGAATCGTGCCCACCTGGCCAAGTCCTCGTGATGGATGCGCGTAAGGATGCCCGCGCCGCCACCGCCGGTTCGATACTCATTACACGGCTTGCGCTTCGGGGGGCCGCCGGCATTGTCACCGACGGCGGCTTTCGGGATGCCGAAGGTATCGGGGCGTTGGACATGCCTGCTTTCTACGCCAGGCCGTCTGCCCCAACCAACCTCACCCACCACGAAGCACTTGACATCAACGTGCCGATCGCCTGCGGCGACGTCGCGGTATTCCCTGGCGACGTTGTGGTCGGCGACCGCGACGGCGTGATGATCATTCCGGCCCATCTCGCGGAAGAAGTTGCCGAAGAATGCACGGGCATGGAAAGCTACGAGGATTTCGTGCTTGAGCAGTTGAAGGGCGGAGATTCGATCATTGGCCTCTACCCTCGCACGAAGGACGAATATCAGCAAAAGTACGAAGATTGGCGTACGGAAAGAGGACGTTGAGCTTGTAATACCTTGCATGGCCACAGCAATGGTTGTGGCGTGCAAAATCCGATCATGTATCGTCGGCACGTTGGGTGGCGATACTGGCGATCAGCCTACGAGAGGCCTCGTTGTCAGTTGATCTTTGGCAAGCGCTATCGACCGCAAACATGCACCGGATCATGGGATTGGTGTGATTGATGATGGTAGCGCTGCAGCGCTACTGCCCTTCCCCAAGCTTATCGTCCTGTCGACATCTCGGGATCTCATCGACATGTTGAGTGAATCTGTCGATGGCATCGACAGATAATTTCCGAAGCAAGGCTCACCCTGCCAATGGCCCGGGACGGCGGCCTGTCGTTTCAATGCGTCGAATTTGCCTCTGGACGGGCTGCTAGGACGACAGTTATCTCGTGATGTCCTTGGCTTGCAGTGGGCCAGAGATCATTCGTCGCTCGGTGGCTGGGCATAGGATTTCTAATGGCAACCAACGACATGATCCCAAAAGCCCCACGCCCAGAAGCATTCGAGATTTCGCGAGTTCCTGAGGCCTTACAAGTACCTTCTGCCGGACGTTGTCGCCTCGGAAGCCTTCTTGGTTCGAGCGCTCGATCTTGCAAATGAGGTCGACACTGCTTTTGACAGAAAGGGACATCGCGTCCTGTTCGCGCGAGAAGACCTATACGAGCAGGTCTGGGCAACACCGATCAACTATTTGGCTGAAAAATTCGGAGTGTCAGGCTCCTACCTTGCACGTGTTTGTGAGGCACTCAATGTACCGCGTCCGCCAGTGGGCTATTGGCAGAAAAAGGCGGTTGGGAAGGCTAAGCCTCGTCCCGAGCTGCCGACGGCGCTTCCCGGCGATCAATTGAGTTGGTCGAGGGACAAGCCCATCGCAGTACCTGTCAAAACCGCGTCAGACGAAAGCGAGATGGCGCGGCCATGACCAAGACCATCAGATCGGGTCGTCACCCGATGCTGATCGGAGTGGAGGGGCATTTCCGGAAATCGCGAAAGGTCGAAGAGGGCGCCACCCGATCAGAAAATGGGTCGTGTCCGCCTAGAAGAGCGTGAAGCGCCCAGGAAAGATAGGAAGTATGGGCGCTACTCCTCGCGGAGTATCTGGTCGCCACATCGACCGACAATCACCTACATTGGATCCGTGCCCATCGGCCTTGCGCTTACCGAGATGACCGAACGAACCACCATGCGCTATGTCGGAGGAAAGTACGTCCGCGAGGATAGCAAGGTATTAAACTCGGCCAGATCGTGGCAGTTGGCCGAGCACGGACTCGACCGAGGTGCTGCCGACTACGTGGTTGTCGGCGAGCAGAATGGCTTTCCGGTTATCGGACGCCTGCTGGAGCGCGGGCTCTATGATGAGCTTCGCGGATCGGCCTACGCCATCGTCGACGGCATCGATGGACGCACGCATCACATCAGATTCCAGGATATCGACGCCACCGGAGATTCAGCACCGCGCTCCATCGTCGAACTTCGGAGCTATGCCGATGCGAAAGGGCGGGATCGCGTTTCGCTCGACCTTCCGATCATCGACCAGATCCATGCCGGCGGGGCGACCTGGCTTGATCGCCAACTTGTTGCATCCGAGCCAGCCACTGGGGGAAGGCGGGTTTGGCGCGCAAGTCAGAAAGACAATGGACGACCGAGCCGATCATCTCGTGGACGCGGGCCTTGCGAGGCGTCAGGACCAGCGGATCGTCTTTGACCGAAACCTTCTTGCGACACTCCGGCAACGGGACCTTGAAGCCCTTGGCGAGAGGCTTTCGACAGAGCTGAACTTGCGGGCGCAGAAATCGACGGCGGGTGATCAGATCGTTGGCGTATATCGCAAGCGTTTCACGCTCGCCTTGGGCCGTTTTGCCATGATCGATGACGGGCTAGGGTTCAAGTTGGTGCCATGGTCTCCATCGCTAGAAATGCACGTTGGCAAACACGTCTCGGGGATTGCACAAACAAATGGCAGCGTCGACTGGGGCCTTGGGAAGAACCGACGCTTAGGCCTGTGACACGAGTACGCAAACAGCAAACACCGGCGTGATCCGCATGTTTATTGGCGCGTTTCTACAATTCGCTTCTGCGCCATGCCGTTGTTGGAACGTGCATGTACAACACGAGGGGGCGCGACTGGACCGCGCTTCATGCCAGCGCTTTCGAGATGTCGTCCGCCGTCTGAATGACGAGCGGAGCAAGACCTTCGAGGCGCATGTCAGGCATACGCTCCGCGGGTCCCGATACGCTGACCGAAGCAAAAACCCTGCCGGCCGCATCCCGGATGGGCGCGCCAATGCAGCGAAGACCGACCTGGTTTTCCTCGTTGTCGATCGCGAACCCGCGGGACCGAATGAGTGCGAGCTCTTCAAGGAGCTCGCCGAGATCGGTGATCGTAGTGGGGGTGTAGCGCTTCAGACCCTCTTCCTGCGCGATCCGACGCACCAGCGCCTCGTCCTGGAACGCGAGGAATGCCTTGCCAACGCCGGTGCAATACGTCGGGGCGCCCTCGATGGTGGTCAATGTGGTGAGCCGCGAGCTCCCCATCTCCTCCCGCTCCACGCAAACCATCTGGCTACCGTCGAACATGTGGAAATGGATCACCTCGCCGGTAAAGAGCTGCAGCTTGGCGATGTGGGGATGTGCCCGTCTTGGCGTGTCTAGGCTGGCAAGCACGCTGCTGCCGTAATGAAACATCTTCAGGCCGAGCCTGTAGCTCTGGCGGCGGCCGTCCTGATCGAGCATCCCGACCTCTCTCAGGGAGGCAACAATGCGATGGACTGTCGTGCGGGGCATGCCCGTGGCATCCGAGATCTCGCCCACGGTCAGGGCAGGATGAAGCCTTGTGAAGCAGTCCAGCACGGCGGACATCTTCCTGAGCGACTTTGCTCCGGAGTCCCGGCTCTCGCGGGCGTCTTCATCAGGTCCGTCGGCGGACGGAACGCGAGCCGCCGTAATGACTTCGGCCTGGCCCATGGTTTTCCTTTCCATATCGCTCATTGCCTCGACATTATCCCGCGCACCCGAGTCTCGAGACGCCGCGCCATCAGTTCGAGACCGAAGCATAGGACGAAATAGGCCGCGGCGACGACCGTGAAAACCACGAAAGGCTCGTTGGTCCTGATGACGACTTCTCGCCCCAGACGCGTCAGTTCGCTGATTCCCACGACCGAGACCAGCGACGTATCCTTTACCATCAGGATCGCCTGGCCAAGAAGCGAGGGGATAATTGCCATCAGGGTTGGCGGCAGCACGATATCCCTCAGCCGCTGCGTCAGGGTGAAGCCGAGCGCGATCGCTGCCTCGTTCTGGCCCTTGTCGAAACCCAGTAACCCGCCGCGGACGATCTCGGTCATGTAGGCCCCGTGGCTCAGGGCGAGCGCGATGATCGCGGTCGAAACCGGGCCGATGTCTATGTCGTAATATGGCAGGCCGTAGTAAATAAGGAAGATGAACATGAGGAAGGGGACGCTACGGAAAATATAGACATAGATAGCCGCGATGAAGCGCAGCACCCTGGAGCTGGAACTGCCCATCACACCGCCCATGACACCCAGCGCGAGCGCGGGAAAGAAGGCCGAGACGATAAGCACGATGACGATCGGCATCCCGGAAAGGATGAGGGTGGCGGCGTCGTAGACGAGCGAGAAGATCATCACGCTCATACCCTCCGATGCCTGGAGAAGCCGGCCCGACGCTCGTACTGATCGACAAGCAGATTGAGCACGGCGCAAATGACGACGTAGATCACGCAACTTGCCAGATAAGCCTCAAGGAATTGGTAGGTCTCGTTGCCGACGTCGTCGGCGGCCTTGGTGATCTCCAGGACCGCGATCGTGTAAAGCAGCGAGGTATCCTTGATCAGCTGAACGAATTGGCCGGTGATCGCCGGCAGCACGGTCGGCGCGGCCTGTGGAACGAGGACGCGGGCCAGCAGTACGCGCTGGTTGAGACCGAGCGCCATCGCCGCTTCCGTCTGTCCCTGGGGGATGGCGGCGAGCCCGCCACGGGCGATCTCGGCGATGTAGGCTCCCGAATTGAACGTGAGTGCGACGACACCGGTGGCGAACGCCGACATGGTGATGCCGATCGCCGGCAGCCCGAAATAGATGAAGTAGACTTGCACGAGCATCGGCGTATTGCGCACGATTGAGACATAGATTCCGACGATGCGTCCCGCGATGCCTCTCGAGGAGAAGCGGACGACACCGGCCAGAACACCGACAAAAAGAGAAAGCACGAGGCCAAAGGCGGCGGCTGTCAAGGCGTTGGCCAGTCCGCGCAGGTAAACGTCCCGATATTGCCAGAAAAGGTCATAGGCCGTTGTGAACATCGCGGGCCTCAGTGATGCAATATCTGGTCGAGGAAGGCACGGGTGCGCGCCTCGCGGGGACTGGCGAAGAAATCGACAGGCGAAGCCCGCTCCACGACTTGTCCCTGTTCCATGAAGAGTATCTCGGTGCCAAGCTCGCGGGCGAAACCCATCTCATGAGTCACCACGATCATTGTCATCCCGCCGGATGCCAAGCCGCGCATGACCTGCAGCACCTCTCCCACCATTTCGGGATCGAGTGCCGAAGTCGGCTCGTCGAACAGCAGCAACTCCGGCTCCATTGCGAGCGTACGGCAGATGGCGACGCGCTGCTGCTGGCCACCGGAAAGTCGCACGGGATAGGTATCCGCCTTGTCGGCCAGGCCGACACGATCGAGCAGCGCCCGGGCGCGGTCGGCGGCCTCGCGCCTGTTTCTCCCCAGCACCCTTCGCTGTGGTAGCGCGACGTTCTCCAGGACCGTGAGGTGCTGGAAGAGGTTGAAGCGCTGGAAGACCATTCCGATCCGGCGATAGAGATCCTGACGGGGCAGGCTCATGAGATCGCATCCCTGGATCGACATCGAGCCGCTGGTGAGCGGACTGGCGAGACGGTTGATGCTCCGGATCAAAGTGCTTTTCCCCGAGCCGGAAGGGCCGCACACAACCAAAACGTCTCCCTTGCCGAACTCGAACGAAACATCGCGCAGCACATGGAAACTGCCGAAGTGAAGGTTTACGTTTCTCGCCTCGAAGAAGGTCATTCGCTTACCTGAGTGAAGAGGAGCCGGACGCGAAAGCGCGTCCGGCGTCGCAAGTGGCTATTCCAGCGTAGTGCGCTTGCCGTCGCCGCTTTCCGGCACATAGGCGGAAATACCCGTCTGTTCGACCAGCTTCTTGCGTTCCTCGGACACGCCGCTGTTCTTCTCCAGGAAGTCCTTCTTCCAGGCGTCTCCGTCAACCCAATAGGCGCGCAGCGCTTCGAGCTTGCCGTTGGCCTTGATCTCGGCGAGGAAAGTGTCGAGATATTTCTGCGCGCCGGCATCGTCCTTGCGGACGGCGAAAGCCCATTCGTCGGAACTGATCAGCTCGCGCGGCTTTTTCAGCGATACGAACCCATATTCGCGGCTCACGACCCCGAGCACCGCCAAGTCGTTCAGCGCGGCATCGACGCGATTGGTCTTAAGCGCCTGGTAGGTGTCAGTGTCGTTCGGATAGCTCTGGATCTCGGCATTGGCGAAGAACTGCTTGGCGATATCGACCGCGCTGGTGCCCGCCTTTACCGCGATCCGCTTGCCCGGCTGGTTCAGATCTTCCCAGGAGGCCGCCTGACCGTCCGGCCTCACGATCGCCACCACGCCGGTGGAGTACCAATTCTCTTTCGTGAACAGGATCTGCTCGGCGCGCTTCGGCGTGACCGTCATGCTGGTGGCAAGAATGTCCGACTTGCGCGTGAGCAGCCCCGGAATAAGGCCGGCCCATTCGACATTCCTCAGTTCAAGGTCGACGTCGAGCCTGGCGGCGATCATGCGATCGAGGTCGATCGAGAAGCCCGCCGCATTCCCGTTCGCATCGCGGAATTGCCAGGGCGCCGCGGATAAATCGTTCATGATGACGATCTTCTTGTCGCCATGGATCTTCGCAAGCGTCGGACTCTCGTCTTCGGCGCGGGCAGCGCCCGCTGTCACCAGCAATCCGAGCGCCAACGGAACAAGTTTCTTGAAATTCATCGATCACTCCCATTGATCAAGCTAACTATCCCGCATATCGGAACAAGTGCGGAATTGACATCGCCATGCATCCACATTTTTCCGAAATGCGCAAGCCTAGCCCTTGACGAAATCGAATTATATGGGTTTTAAATAGGTCGTAACGCCATCATATTCCGTATTGTGGGATATGCAGCTTAATCGCTAATTTCTTGGAGAATGACATGTCCTCACAATCCGTTTCCGGCCAGAAGCTCACGGGCATCATCCCGCCTATCACCATGCCCTTCGACGCGGACGGCAATTTGATCCCAGGCGCGATCGCCGAGCAAGTCGACTTCATGATCGAGCGGGGTGTCGACGGCATGGTGGCGGGAGGCAGCACTGGCGAGGGCCACACGCTCAACGACGTCGACTTCACCGCATCGATGAAGGCGGTCCATGACGCAATCGATGGCCGTGTCCCATTCCTGGCCGGGCTGATCATCAACAGCACGCGCAGCGCCATCGAACGTGCCCGCATGCTCAAGGGCTTGAACATCGCGGCCATGCAGGTCACGCCCGTGCACTACCTCTTCAAGCCCAACGAGGACGCCACGGTCCAGCATTTCCGCACGATCTGGGAGGAAACCGGCATCCCGATCATCATCTATAACGTGGTTCCGTGGAACTATCTCAGTTCAGACCTGATGCTCCGCATCATGGACGAGGTTCCGGGCGTCATCGGCATGAAACAGAGCGCGGGCGATCTCAAGCTCGTATCGGACTTGCTCCACCGCCTGAAACCTGAAAACGTCGTGCTTACGGGCACCGATGCCTTGCTTTATCCGGCATTCTCGCTTGGCGTGCACGGTGCGATTAGCGCTTTGACCTCGGCGGTTCCGGCGGTCACCGCAAAGCTCTGGAACCTTGTCCGAACCGGCGATCACAAGGCTGCGCTCGATCTTCACCATCGCCTGGCCGATCTTTGGGACGCGCTGCCCCACGACAATCTCCCCGCCTGCGTGAAATACTGCCAGCACCGGCAGGGACTGGCTCTGCACCTGCCGCGCGCGCCGATGTCGCCGGTCAGCGACAGCCAGAAGGGCCGTATCAATGAGGCGTTGCAGGCGCTTCTCGCTTAAGCCGTGAGCGATGGCGGGACGTCATGAAGCGTCCCGCCATCGCTGCAGACAAACGTACGAAGGCGGGCGGCTCGCCCAGAGGAACAGAATATATGGATTGGCATGCGTCCCTGTGGCCTGTAGCAGGCAGCCCCGACAGAATCAGCGGGATCGAACTCAACCAGATCTGCGACATCGCCGACCTCGCCCGTGAGGACCCGGATGTGATCAAGCTCTGGATCGGCGAAGGTGATCTTCCTACGCCGGACTTCATCCGCGAGGCGGCGGTCGCTTCCCTGGCCGCGGGGCAGACGCGATACACCTACTCCCATGGCGTGCCCGCCCTTCGCCAGGCGCTCGATCGCTATCACAGGCGGCATTGGAAGGTGGATGTCGGGGCGGACCGCTTCAGCGTCACCGCGGGCGGGGTGCAGGCAATCATGCAGGCCTTCCAGGCGGTGCTCAGTCCCGGCGACGAGGTGATCGTTCCGGTGCCGGCGTGGCCCAACCTTGTCGAGATTGTCCGCATCCTCGGTGGCAAAGTGGTGCCGGTGAATTACCGCACCGCCGAACAGGGGGGCTTTCGCCTGGACCTCGACGACCTCTTCGCCGCCGTCACGCCGCGCACCCGCGTGATCGCGATCAACTCGCCGTCGAATCCCACGGGCTGGATCATGCCGCGCGAGCAGATGAGGCAGGTGCTGGATTTCGCGCGTTCACGCGGCATCTGGATCGTGTCCGACGAGGTCTACGCCCATTTCACCTATGACGGCACGATCGCGCCATCCTTCTTGGAACTCGCCGCGCCCACGGACCGGCTGATCGTCACCAACACCTTCTCCAAGAACTGGTGCATGACCGGTTGGCGCATCGGCTGGCTCATCTATCCCCAGGGCATGAGCACGATCTTCGACAATCTCAGCCAGTACAACACGACCAGCGTTGCCACATTCATCCAACATGCCGCTGTCGCCGCGCTCGACCAGGGCGACGACTTCATCAAGGCGCTCGTGGCGCGCTCGGCCAAGGGCCGAGCGATCATTTGCTCAGCGCTCGACAGCCTGCCCAACGTGCGGGTGTTCTGGCCCGAGGGAACTTTCTACTTCTTCTTCTCCGTCCATGGCATGAACAGCGCCTACGACGTGGCGCGGCGCATCCTGCGTGAGGCGAGCGTCGGCGTGGCGCCCGGCTCGGCCTTCGGCCAGGGCGGCGAGGCCTATCTGCGTGTCTGCTTTGCGGTCGATCCCGAACTCATCCAGGAAGGTGCCAACCGCCTCGTTGATTTCCTCAGGAAGGTCGACTGAACATCATGAAGAAGCTGATCAACGATCCCCGGAACATTGTACGGGAGATGCTGGAGGGTCTTGCCGACCTGACGCCGGACCTGGCCCTGCTGGATACCGAGAATGTCGCCTTGCGCGCCGGCCTGCCGCCTGCAGCGGAGCGGTCAGTAGCCGTGATCTCGGGCGGCGGCGCCGGGCACGAGCCAGCCCATGCCGGCTATGTCGGGTCAGGCATGCTGAGCGCGGCGGTGACGGGGGACGTGTTCACCTCGCCCAGCTCCGATGCTGTCCTGGCGGCGATCCGCGCGACCGCCGGACCCGCAGGCGCGCTGCTCATCATCAAGAACTACACCGGAGACCGGCTGAACTTCGGAATTGCCGCGGAACTCGCGCGCGCCGAGGGTATTCCCGTCGAGATCGCAGTCGTGGCCGATGACGTGGCCCTGGCAGGCATCGTCGCGCCAGAAAGGCGCCGCGGCATCGCCGGCACGGTGCTCGTACACAAGATCGCGGGAGCAGCCGCGGCGGCCGGACTCTCACTGGCCGAGGTGGCGCAGCGCGCGCGGTCGGCATCCGCGCGGATAGGCACCATCGGGGTCGCGCTGGGCGCCTGCACCGTTGCCGCCGCATCGCTGAGCAATCAAGGTGCCCGTCTAACCTGGGTCCTCCTGTTCACCCTGGATCCTCCTATTCATAAGAATGGGCCAAGCTCCAGTCCGATAATCCGGTCGGTGTCGTCGGACATTGCCGTCAGGAAGATCACCGGCACGATCTGTTCGGCGCGGATGGCGCGGCAGAGTGAAAGCCCTTCCTCGCCTGGCATCATGATATCGACGACAAGCAGGTCTGGTGGATCACGCACGAGCCGGCGCCTTAGTTCCGCGCCGCTTTCCCCTTCGCTGACCCGGAAATCGTGCTGGGTGAGATAGCGCGCAACCAGTTCGCGAATCTCAGCATGGTCGTCAACGATTGCAATGTGCTAGCACATGTCTGCCAGTGGGACGTGGGTCGCGTCGATGCCAGTCCCATTTGGTAAAGAGGCGCTCGTCTATGCCGCGAGTGCTTCGACCACAGCATCCTCGTCAACCACGACCTCAGAAAAGAGACGCGAAAGGGCGGCCTCTCTGACAGGGCGATCGAGGGCGTATGAGGTCCGCGTAAAGTGAACCCCATCCAGAAGTCCGTTGATGTAGCCTGCAATCGTGTCAGCCGCCATGATCAGCGCAGTATCAACAGTATGGATGTATCGGCTCGTCACCGTGCCACGCGAATGACCGAGCAGAGACGCAACGGTTGCTTCTGTAAAACCGAGGTCGTTGGCTATGCTCGCGAAGCTATGGCGGAGCACGTGAGGCGTTATGCCCTCAAGTGTGGTCCCCTTGAGAACCTTCTTCCAGTATTTAGGAAAGCCAACCAGCGGCTTTCCCTCGACCGTGCCCGGAAAAACGAAGGTGCCACGCTCGCCCACACTTAGATCGTCCGTCATGTTTAGAACCGGCAGCCCGGCCCCGATTTGCGAGCAGTACCGCCGTGGGTCGCAAGAATAGCCGCTCTGGGCGACCAGTGGGCGACTGACAATGCCAAGCCGCTGGCTCGACGGCGGCGCTGCACCATCTGCGTGCGACGCGCGCCAATCCCAAGGCGCCTCAAACGTTCCGACCCACAGACCGATCTTCGCTGCCTCCGCCTTCGACTGCTGCGCTGCGTAGGCGCCGCGGCTGTAGCGGGGCCAATCCAGCGCCTGGCCGTGCTCGACCATCCAGGCGGCGACGCTGGCACCATCGGCACGCCGGCAGTCGCCGACAAAGCGGCCGTAGCGGTCCCATGTGACGAAGATGCATTGGACCGGCCTAGAAGCAGCTAGAAAACCGTCCAAGGCTTCGGCGGAACGCCTGCCGCAGGGATATTCAAAGCCCTTCGCGTCGTTGCAGTACTGGTGACTCTCCGGCGCGTCGATCCCATTGAAGCGAACGCGTTGCCCGTGCACCTCAATTGTATCGCCATCGATCACAGAAGCTACGCCAGCAATCGCTATCGGCCTTGGCTTGATCAAGTTCTGCAGATTGATTTCTGGCACCGATCCGCTGTTATGCGTGACGAACTGCGTTACCAAAGCCGCCGTCGCTGCTACCGTTATGAAGACAAGCCGCTTTGGCGCACTGGCCAAAAGAAGTGCGCGACGGCGCCTGGCGCCCGTGCGCTTTCGCCACGGATCAGAGCGTTTGTCGTGTCGTGATCTATCCAAGCCCCTCTCTCCCTAGCGGGAGAATGCTTCCATCCCGAAATAGAGTCCAGAGAGCTCGTCAAGCGTTTGCTAATGTGCGGATTGACCTCTCGTCGCTGCCGTGCTCCTCTTTTCGTGAGGGGAAAGAATATGCCGACGCTGAGAGATTCGCAGTACCGAGCGTTTGCAAGACGCGAGCTTCATAGACGCCAGAGCGGGAGATGCATCTACTGTAGCCGCGAATTAACGAAGACCGGCCCAACTCGCATGACTATCGAGCACTTGAAGGCGAAGATGAAGGGCGGCAAGGACGATCTCAAAAACCTGGCCGCGGCCTGCTTCCACTGCAATCAGCTTCGCGGCCAACAAATGAACGCCACCAAGCAACGCAAAGAGGTCAAGGCCGTGAGCGCTAGAGTTAGTTCTCCGGCCCTGCGACAGGACGCGCGGGACGCTTCGGCAGTATAGAAAGTGGCCGGCAAGAACGCGCTCAGCGCGCGCTTACGGGGCGCGCGGAGGCCGGCCCGCCTACCCGCCCTGACGTCTATGAAATCGCGATAGCCAACTTCAAACGGCCTGCTGTCCATAGCGCCGAGCGTAAGCCACAATTGCATTGCCATGGAAGGCATAGTGCAAACAGGGGAAGAGATGGTCTTGGCCATCTCTCCCCCGCGAATACCGCCTGCGTCAGAGCGGGGCCGCCCGCTCGCAAGGCGGCGCGGATTATCATCCGCCGAACTGATCCGATCCGCCCCGCTCGACGCGCAGCCCAGCTCCGCTCGCCGGCATTCGCCCCCCTCTCTGCCGTGCGCTCACGCGCCCCCGGAAGGCATGCCGAGGGGCATGCCTTCGGCATTTTAACGGGAAAGGACCAGAACTATGACCATCCATGCAAAGAGTGCGGAAACCACGACAGCCAGCGAGAGCGGCACTGAGGTTTTCATTCCCCTCAACAAGTTGAAGAAGTCGCCCCGCAACGCGCGCAAGACCCCGCACAGCGAGACAATCATCGAAGCCTATGCCGCGAGCATCGCCGCAAAGGGCATCTTTCAAAACCTTGTGGTGGAGCCGGAGTTTGACGGAGAGGGGACGGAAACCGGCTTCTACTTCGTCACTATCGGCGAAGGCCGCAGGCTGGCGCAGCTTTTGCGCGTGAAGCGCAAGCAGATCAAGAAGACCGAACCGATCCGCTGCGTCATCGATATCAAGAACGATCCGCATGAGATCAGCCTGGACGAGAACATCACCCGCGAAGACATGCATCCTGCCGATCAGTTCGAGGCGTTCCAGCGCCTCAATGTCGAACGCGGATGGGGTGCGGAGGAAATTGCTGCCCGCTTTGGCGTGACCGCCCATGTCGTGCGGCAGCGTCTGCGGCTTGGTGCCGTCAGCCCCAAGCTGATGCAGGTCTACCGCGATGGTGGCCTGATCCTCGACCAGCTGATGGCTTTTGCTATCACCGACGATCACGCCCGGCAGGAGCAGGTTTTCGAAACCCTCACCTACAATCGCGAGCCCTACCTTATCCGCCGCGAATTGACGCGGACCCATGTCGCGGCTGCTGACCGTCGCGCCGTGTTCATCGGCGCGGAAGCCTACATCGACGCGGGCGGCATGATCATCCGCGACCTATTCACCGATGATCGTGGCGGCTTCTATGACGATGCGGCTTTGCTTGACCGCATGGTCATCGAGAAGCTGCAAGGCATCTCGGAAACCATCAAGGAGGCCGAGGGCTGGAAATGGGCGGATGTCCACATCGACTATCCGCATGCGCTCGGCCTGCGCCGTACCTACCCGCAGCCAGCGGATTTGTCGGAAGAAGACGAAGCCGCCTATCAGGCGGCATTCGATACGTTCAACCAACTGACGGAGGAGTGGAAGAGCGCCGAGGAATTGCCCGACGATGTCGATCAGCGTTTCGGCGAGCTTGAAGCTGAGATCGAGCGCGTCGATGCACTGCGTCACGCCTACGACCCGGATGTCGTCGAGCGCGGCGGCGTGTTCGTCATGCTTTCCCATGACGGGACGGCTCGCATCGAACGCGGCTTCATTCGCGCCGAGGACGAATTGCCGGCACCGGAAGCAGGCGACGAAGGCCACAGCATCAATGGTGATGGCGAGATCATCGAGGGCGATATCAGCCCGGACCCCGATGGCGGAAATGATGAAGACGCGGAGGAAGACAGCAAGCCGCTTTCCGATCTTCTCGTCCGTGACCTGACAGCCCACCGGACGCTTGGCCTTCGCCTTGCGCTCGGCGAGCAGCCGGACATTGCCATTATCGCCGTCACGCACACGCTCGCCGCGCAGGCCTTCTATCAAGGCATGGAAGCCCATTGCCTGGAAATCCGGCCGACAAGCACGTATCTCGGCGGCCACGCCGATGGCATCGAAGATACGGCAGCGGCCAAGGCGCTGGCGGATCGTCATGCAGGATGGGCGGCGGACATCCCGGCCAACGTCGCGGACCTGTGGGGCTTCATCGCCTCGCTCGATCCTGCCAGCGTCATGGCGTTGTTTGCTCATTGTGCGTCACTCACCGTCAATGCGGTGAAGCAGCCTTGGGAGCGCAAGCCGCGCGCCCACGAGACGGCAGATAGGCTTGCGACGGCGGTTGGGCTCGACATGACGGCACATTGGACGCCGACCGTGCGCACCTATCTCGGGCGGATCACCAGGGCGCACATCCTCGCCGCAGTCGGCGAGGCTGTCAGCAATGAAGCAGCGGAAAGGCTTGCTGCCTTGAAGAAGCAGCCAATGGCAGAAGCCGCCGAACAGTTGCTGGCCGCGACCGGCTGGTTGCCCGCGCTGCTACGGACCTTGGAGTCCGCGACGGCTGGCGATCTGCTTAATCTGGCAGCTGAGGAAGGTATGGCGGACAAGCCTCCCATTGCGGAGGACACGCCCTTGAAGGATGCGGCATCCCCTGATAGCGCCGGCGCGAGTGACGCAGGTGAGGGCTTCGACGTCGCCGCCGAATGAATGGCAAAACCCGGAGCCGCCAAGGCGGCTCCGGGTACTGTCAGAATTTTCCGGCCACGCTGTTCAGCGTGGCCGGGGACCTCGACCGCACGACATCGGGGACAGGGCAAGGCGGTGGCGGCTCCTCTCGTGGCGATGCCTCGTCCACCACATGCCTGCTTTCCGCTTGAGGTGAACGCCTCGACAGTCCCTCTGCTCAGCTTGATGTGTATTCGCTCTGTTGCCGATCTCGACCATGCCCGCATTGCGTCATCTGATGAGCCCCTCGGATCGGAGAGGCTCGAAGCTGTGATCGTCTGACCCTCAGGGATGTGTCTGGTATCCATGCCGCGACTGACGAAGTAACCGCCAGCGCGAGTGTCCTGCCTTGATTTCCATTCTCCAAAGGCGGGGGCAATCGCCGTCTTGCCGGCAAGGATGAGCTGGGTTTCAGATCGGCCCAGGAGCGTTTGCGGTCCGGATGAGAAGCGCGATCACATGGCCATCGCGGCGGTTCCTCCTCATGTGGCAGGCCACGCCCACTGCGTCCTCGAATGGCTTGGGTCTGACCGAAGACCGGCTTCGCCTCGATCGTCTTCCTGCAACGTCCAGCGCTGGCTTTTTTCCGCCGCCGACCCAGAAGGCCGGCTTTGCATCGCGAAACAAAAAAGCCATCGCTGGCCACCTTCCACTTCGTTCCAGCCCGGTGGGTGCAGTCCGATCGTCTTCGGTCTCAAGACCCCATCGAGGACGCGATGGGCGCGGCCCGATCAAACGGAAGGAACCACCACAATGGCCACCATCGGCATGTTCACCAGCACTGCAAAGGGCTTCAAGGGCTCGGTCAAGACCCTCAACCTCAACGTCAAGGCCGTCGATTTCGTCCCCGCCGAAGGCGATAACGAAAAGGCTCCGGACTACCGCATCTTCGCCGGTGCCACCGATTATGCGTAGCGCGGGATTATGCGGAGTCTTATGCTGGAGTCCTTTGTATTCCAGGACTTTTGGGGTTTTTCGCACCGCATAATAACAAGCTGATGCGCGCGGCGCCCCGCCGTGTTGGGAGGCGCCGCGGTGTGGATCAGCGCGACCAGATCAGGGCATACTTGCCATCGTCGCCTTCGAAGAGGTTGGCGTAGATGGGTGCGCTGAAGGAGGGATCGTCGAGCTTGACCGAGTGGTAGGTCCGGTCCTCCTTGGAGGTCCGTCGCCAGGCGGCACCGATCTCGACGCCGGAGACGATGACCCGCAGGTCGGGCGCCTTGTCGCTGGTTGCGGCGGGGTCGCTGGGGACGAGGCGCGCCTTGGCGTCGATGGCGAGGGTCTTGATGGTGCCGGTGTAGGTGCCATCGTTGCTGAGGGTGAACGAACCGATCTGGGACATGGTGGAACTCCTGTGCTGTGTTCAAGCCCGCGACCATCGCGGCCTTGTGGCGATCTGGAGCCCCGGGACGGCCGACCCGCACCGTCAGGCCGCAGCGCATGCGAAGGACGGCGCGCGGCGATCTTGTTGTTGGGCGAGGAGCGGCGCAGCCGCGGGGAAGAAGATCGCCACGCGCTGTTGTGGGGAACAGGCCGGGTCGCAGACCGCATCGCGGGGCAGATCCGCCCAGAACAAGGCCCGTCGGTCGCAGGGCATCACGGCACCCGGCAGAACCTCCCAGATCCGGTCGAGCTTCGTTGCCATGACGATCATCCGGCCCATCCCGCCTCACGTTGGCACGTATGCGCATCGGCCATCAGCGACGCGATCAATGCGTCGGGCGCCTTGAACCGACCGCGACGAAGCTCCGGCGGCAACACCGCCTCGACGGCCTCGAGCTTTTCGGACGGATCCATCCGCAGGTACACCTCGGTCGTGCGGATATCGGCGTGGCCGAGCCATAGCGCGACCTTGCGGATGTCGCGCGTGGCCTGCAGCATGAGAACCGCACAACTGTGCCGCAGAAGATGGGGCGACAGCGACCGGCCGATCAGCTTCGGGCATCGAGCCGCGGCCGCCTTTGCATGCTTTTCGAGGATATACTCGAAGCCGGCGCGGGTCATTGCCATCCCTTGAGCGTTGACGAACAGCTCCGTCGCCGGTGGCTTTCCGCGTACCGCAAGCCAGGCGCGCACGTCGCGGGCCGTTTCTTTCCAGAGCGGAAGGCTGCGTTCGCGCCGGCCCTTACCGAACACCAGGATGCTCGGACTGGGTTGCAGCGTCACGTTGTCCAGGGTGAGGCCGACCAGTTCGGAGACGCGCAGGCCACCGGCGAAGCAAAGGTGCAGCATCGCCCGGTCCCGTAGCCCCAGGCGCGTCGTTGTATCGGGCGCATCGAGCACGGCTCGGACCTCGTCCATGGTCAGGTGACGGATGAGCTTGTGGTCATGGCGCTTGCCGGGGATAGCGTTGATCTGGGCGATCTGCTCCAGGGCGCTTGGGTGCCGCAGCTCAACGTAGCGCATGAACGCCTTGATCGCAGCGAGCCGCAGGTTGCGGGTCGCCGCGCCGTTGCCGCGATCATGTTCGATGTGATGCAGGAACACGAGCACCATCTCCGCGTCGATCTGCTCGAGCTGGAGCAAAGACGGGCGCGTGTGCAAGCGCCCGGCAGCGAAGGCGAACAGCAGCCGGAAGCTGTGTGCATAGGCCTCGCAGGAGTGCGGACTGTAGCCGCGCTGCTGCGGCATGTGCTCGCGCATGAAGCGGGTGATGAGCGGAGCGATCGGCGTCATGGACGCCTCCCGTCGATCAACGCCTCGGCGGCGGCGGCGATATCGCCCATGAGGTTAGGCGTGGCTTCCAGATACCAGTAGGTATGCCGGATGCTCGCGTGGCCAAGATAGGTGGAGAGCGCGACGAAGTCCCGCGCAACATCATCCCGGCGCATCGCGCATTGCTCCAGCACGCGGGTCGCGAAGGTGTGGCGCAGATCATGGATACGTGGGCGACGTGACCGATCTTGACCGACGCCAGCCTTGCGCAGGATCACATGGAAAGTACTCTCGACAGTCCCAAGCGGCATCTGTTTAGCATCCACCGAGAGGAACACATGGTCGTCCGTCCCGGCGAACCGCCGGCGGACCTCAAGATAGACCCGCAGCGCCTCGACCACGCTGGCATGCATCGGCACGAGCCGGCTCTTGTTGAACTTGGTCTGGCGGATGTGCAGCACGCCGTCGGGCAGCAGATCGTCCAACCTCAGGTTCAGAGCCTCCGATATCCGCAGGCCCGTCGACGCCAGCAGCCCGATCAGCATCACATAGATGTGGCGCCTGAGCGGGCTGGGCTTCTGGCGCCGCAGATTGCCCGCGGCGTCGAGCATGCGCGCCAGTTCCTCGGATGTGTAGATATAAGGCGCGGGACGTGTTGCAGCACTGTGGTTGGGATGATGGTGCGGCACCTCGTGCGCACGATCCTCGGCGTGCAGGAAGCGCGCGAAGAGCGCGATCTCCCGAAGCCGCCGCTGGTGACTGCGCGGGGTCGACGAGACGGCCGACGCCCAGACAATCGCGGTCTCGCGGCGAACATGGGTATCGCCCCAGTCGACCGCATAGCGCGTGAACGCGGTGAGGTGTCGGGCCGTCTTTGCGAGCTTAAAGCCGAGCGAGCGGCGCAGCTCGATGTAACGATCGGCATCATCGGTCAGCATGGCGACCTCCCCGGCCAGGGCTGCGCGATAGCCGCCAGAAGCGCGATATCGACCTTGGCGTAATGCGCCGTCATCTCCGGCGACCGATGGCGCAGCACCGTGCCCACATTGGTTAGGCTGACGCCGTGGCGGAGCATCGCCGTGGCCGCCGAGTGCCGCAGGATATGCGCGCCTTTATAGTGGCTCTCGACACCCCCGCGTTTCAGCGCGCGCTTGACCAGGCATTTGACCGTGATGCGGTCGATCGGTCGCAGCGGCGCATATTCGGTAATGAACAGGGATGGCACGGCCAGCGTTGGCCGGCTGCGTTCGATATAGGCAAGCAGCGCGTCGCCGATCTCCTGGGTGAGCGGCAGCAGTTCTTCGCGCCGGCCTTTGCCGAACAGGCGGATGCTGCCCTGCCGCCAGTCGATATCGCCGAAGCTGAGCCGTGCCACCTCGCTCGCCCTAAGTCCGAGCCGGACCAGCATCAGGATGATAGCCCGGTCGCGCAGGCGACGCTCTCCCTCGCACGCTCCGATGATCCGCGTGATATCGGCATCGGGCAGAAAGCGCGGGATCGAGGCCAGCCGCCAGCCAGCAACATTGGGCATGGCGTGGTCGAGCCCAGGCCGGCATCGTCCTGTCGCGATCAGGAAGCGCAGGAACGCGCGGATGCCAACCGATATCCCCTTCATCCGAGCGATCGATACCGCTTTCGCGCGTTCGGTCATGTACGCCCGGATCGTAACCGCGTCGTAGGCGCTCGGCGTCTCCCCCAGCGCATCGATGAAGGGAGTGATCGTCCCAAGATACGTGGCCAGCGTCGTTTCGGCCAGACCGCGCTGCTCACGGGCCCAGGCCGCAAACTCAGCCACCAGGGGCGCAACCGGCTTGGCCGGCAGGCACGCCAACACGGCGCGATCCTCGAGATAGACGATGAACAACTTGGCGGTCTCGACCGCATCCTGGTTGACGTCGCCTCGGAAGCGCGGGCGCTGTCCCGCTGCGATCAAGGCGAACGATGCAGCATATGCCTCACGGATCGCGGCGAGCGTATAATTCTCAGCGCGCGCCCAGTGCGTCCAACTCGCAAGCAGCCGCATCTTCTCGATGACGGTGCGTGGCGTGTACCGTCGGTCACGCAACCATTGCGCAAAGTCCGCCGCGTGGTCCGCAGCCATCCCCGCCTTCAAGCGGTCCTCGACCGCGTTCTTACGAACATAAACACCTGTCGGCATGTCGCCTCCTTTTGCATGTGGAGGCGGGACTATGATCCGAGGTCGCTGTCATTCGGAACGTGAGCGATTGTACCTGGTGCTGTCATGCGGCGTGAGAACGCCCACCCGGATCTGGGAGGTTCTGCCGGGTGCCGTGATGCCCTGCGACCGACGGGCCTTGTTCTGGGCGGATCTGCCCCGCGATGCGGTCTGCGACCCGGCCTGTTCCCCACAACAGCGCGTGGCGATCTTCTTCCCCGCGGCTGCGCCGCTCCTCGCCCAACAACAAGATCGCCGCGCGCCGTCCTTCGCATGCGCTGCGGCCTGACGGTGCGGGTCGGCCGTCCCGGGGCTCCAGATCGCCACAAGGCCGCGATGGTCGCGGGCTTGAACACAGCACAGGAGTTCCACCATGTCCCAGATCGGTTCGTTCACCCTCAGCAACGATGGCACCTACACCGGCACCATCAAGACCCTCGCCATCGACGCCAAGGCGCGCCTCGTCCCCAGCGACCCCGCCGCAACCAGCGACAAGGCGCCCGACCTGCGGGTCATCGTCTCCGGCGTCGAGATCGGTGCCGCCTGGCGACGGACCTCCAAGGAGGACCGGACCTACCACTCGGTCATGCCCAGCGGCCGGGAAGGGGATTGTGTCGACCTCGAACAGCAAGGGCTCGTAGGCGGCGTTGAAGACGCCGCGGGCGCCGACGCTCATCGTGCCGATCGTATCGCCATGATAGCTGTGCTCCATGACGACGATGCGCGAGCGCGGCGCGCCGATATTACGGAAATAGCCGAGCGCCATCTTCAGCGCGACCTCGACGGAGGTCGAGCCACTGTCGGAATAGAACACCCTGTCGAGCCCGGACGGCGTGAGGTCGACAAGCGCCTTGGCCAGTCGCTCGGCCGGCTCATGGGTGAAGCCAGCGAAGATGATCTGGTCCAGGCTCGACGCGGTCGTCCCAATGGCCTTCATGATGCGGGGATGGCGGTGGCCATGGGTTATGACCCACCAGGACGAAATGGCGTCGAGGATGCGCGTTCCATCAGCCTTATAGAGATAGGCCCCCTCCGTCAGGACGATTTCAGGGATCGCTGGCTCGAGCGCGTGCTGCGTGAACGGATGCCAGACTTGAGACTGTGGCATCATTAAACTCCGGCGATCGGGGCGAGGTCGAAGCCGGCAACCATCGCTTCCCTTAGCGTTTCGTCCGTCAGCGGATCGAGGTATGGCAGCCGACCAAGCTGTGGCACGCCGCTGAATTCCACGATCGTCTTTTGCGAATCCGCCACCTCATCGCCGACAAAGGCGATGCCTATGATTGGAATGGAACGGGCTCTCAGGGCCTCGATCGACAGCAGCGTGTGGTTGATCGTTCCAAGCGCAGTGCGGGCGCACAGAACGACCGGTAGCTGCCACTGCTGGAATATGTCGATGAACTTTGTCTGGCGATTGAGCGGCACCATCAGTCCGCCGGCACCTTCGATGACGATAGGACCCGGCAAGGCTGGAAGCGAGAGCTTTGCCGCCTCGATCGCGACGCCGTCGAGCTCGGCTGAACGATGCGGCGAAAGTGGGCTCCTCAGGCGGTAGACTTCCGGCAGCACGCGCCCTGGTGGCAGACCGGCGAGCCGCTCAACGACCTCGCTGTCGGTCTCCTCATCGAGGCCGGATTGCACCGGCTTCCAGTAGAAACCGTCAAGAACGCCAGCCAGGCCCGCAGAAAACACCGTCTTGCCAATGCCGGTGTCTGTTCCGGTGATGACGATGCCTTTGGTCATGCCGAAGCCAGAGCCTCGACGAGTGCCTCGACCATGGCGGAAATGGCTGCTTCGTCGACGTTGAGCGTCAGCGAGATGCGCAGGCGCGATGTGCCTTCAGGCACAGTCGGCGGGCGGATGCCGCGGATGTCGAAGCCGCGCGCCTGGAGCGCCGCCGCTACCGCCATGGTACGCCTGACGTCGCCGATGATGAATGGCTGGATCTGCGAGCCGCTGGGCACCACACCACATCGCTCGGCCAGTAGCCCGCCTGTGAAAGCAACGATTTCCTGCAGCCGGGCGCGGCGCATCGGTTCTTCGGCCAGTATGGCGAGTGCTTCGCGCACAGCCACGGCCATCAGCGGCGACGGCGCGGTGGCGTAGATGAATGGCCGGCAACGGTTGACGAGATAGTCGCACAGCGTTCTCGGCGTGGTGACGAGCGCACCGGAGGCGCCGAGTGCCTTGCCGCATGTATGGAGCGCGACGATGTTTTCGCGGCCCTCGAACGCTGCGGCGAGGCCGCGGCCGCCCGGTCCGCAGACGCCGGTGGCATGCGCTTCGTCGACGATGATGAATGCCTCATACTGATCGGCAAGCGCGATCAGGCCGGCCATCGGCGCGCAGTCGCCATCCATGCTGTAGAGGCTTTCGACCGCGATCCAGACCCTCCCCATGCCGCCTTCGGCACGCCAGTGCTTGATGGCGTCCTCGGCAGCATTGACGTCGTTGTGCGCGGCCAGCACGAACTCGGAGCGTCCAGCCCGCGCACCTTCATGCATGCTGGCATGGGCGAGCTCGTCGAGGACGAGCAAGTCGCCCTTCTGCGGCAGCGCGGTCAGGAGAGCGAAATTGGCGATGTAGCCGCCGCCGAAGAACAGCGCGCTTTCGGCCCCAAAGAACCTCGCCGCGTCCGCCTCCAATTCCTCGTGCTCCGGAGCGTTGCCGCGTAGCAGCCGTGAGCCGGCGGCGCCGACAGGCGTGCCGCGGGCAATGGCCGCCGCCACCGCATTGCCAAGCCTCTTGGACGCGGCAAGCCCGAGGTAATCGTTCGATGAGAAATCGAGACCGGCACGCGGCGACAGCATCCTCAGCCGGTCCTTGCGCGCCAGTCCCTGCAAGGTCGCGTCATAGCGGGCAAGAGGTGCCTCGGTCATTGTGCATCGCGTTCCATAGGTTCGATGCCGAGACGCCGGAACAGCAGCATATCCTTGTCCTCGCCGGGATTGTCCGCTGTCAGCAGCGTGTCGCCGACGAAGATGGAGTTGGCGCCGGCAAGAAAGCACAGCGCCTGCATCTCGTCGCTCATTGCGGTGCGGCCGGCGGAAAGACGGACGTGCGATTTCGGCATCATGATGCGTGCCAGCGCGATCACGCGCACGAATTCGATCGGCTCGATGGGCTTAGCTTCGGCAAGCGGCGTGCCGGCGATCGGGATCAGCATGTTGATCGGAACGCTTTCGGGATGTTCAGGCAGATTGGCCAGCGTCACCAGCATGTCGATCCGGTCCACCGGCTGTTCGCCCATGCCGACAATGCCGCCGCAGCAAACCTTGATGCCGCTGTCGCGGACATTGGCCAGCGTATCCAGCCGATCGGCAAAGGTGCGCGTTGAGATGATCTCGTTGTAGTAGCGCTCCGAGGTGTCGATGTTGTGATTGTAGTAGTCGAGGCCGGCCTCCTTCAATTGTTGTGCCTGGCCCCGATCGAGCATGCCCAGCGTCATGCAGGTCTCCATGCCGAGCGCCTTGACGCCTTCGACCATGGCAACGACCGCGTCCATGTCGCGCGCCTTGGGATTTCGCCAGGCCGCGCCCATGCAGTAGCGCGTGGCGCCTGCATCGCGCGCTTTCTTCGCCTCGGCGATGACGCGCCTGACTTCCATCAGCTTCGACGCCTTCAGGCCGGTTTCGTGATGCGCCGACTGGCTGCAATAGCCGCAATCTTCTGGGCAGCCGCCTGTCTTGATGCTGAGAAGCCGGCTTGCGTCTGGAACAAGCATTCGGCCCGGCTGAGAAGCCATCAAGTCCACAATCCCCCGGAACAGTGGGTGCGGGTGGAAAACGTCCTAGCAGGCTGTTGAAAAACTGTTTTGTTCACGGAACGTATCAGAATCAGACCGAGCACAAACCAGATTCAAAACGGGTATCTCCGTCCCTTTTTCCACAGCCTGTTAGAGCCTATCGTCGACCGCAAACTGTTCGACCGGGCGCAGATCGTCCTCAAGACCATCTATCGCCACATGACCAATGACGAGATGCTGGCCGCCCTTAGGGCACTTTTGGCTCGCCGTGGCGCCTTGTCGTTAGCCATGATCGACGCTGATTCCGAGTGCCCGCCGTCCCAACGCTACCAGTGGCGTTTTGGAACCATTGTCAAAGCCTATGAACTTATCGGATACGAGCCATCCAAAAACTACCGCTACATCGGCGTGAACCGGCGCTTGGAAACAATGAGGCTGCAGGTTATCCGGGATCTCGTGGGCGCGATGGAAAGGCGGGGCGGGGTTGCTGCCCATGACATGGCGACGGACCTCCTGCGGATAAACGAGGAGATCACCGTGGCGATTACAATAGGGCGATGCAGGGTTTCCGGCTTCGGCTATCCACGCTGGTTTTCGAAGGCCTATCAACGGCCGCTACCGGATATTTTCGTCCTGATCCGTATGAATCCCGGCGACCTGACAATTCGGGACTATTTGATTGCTCCTCCGCATGAGATCGCGGGCAAATCGGAACTGCACGCCATCAATGGGGCACCGCTGGACACCTATATTTTTCCCGCGCTCAACCCAATTATCAGGCTGGCAGAGCGAGAGCCTGTCGGGGGCGCGACTTGGTAGCCAAGCGCTTGCCGAAGGACGCCGCCTACCGCGCACTGGAAAACGGTGGCGACAGACATGCGAGGAATATTGCTGCTGGCGCAATAGGGTCCAAGAAGAGGCTTCGTTCGCACGAATTTTTGGCGACCTACGATACAGAATGCAAACGCATGCGCGATTTCGTCGCCGAAGCGGCAAAGTCTGAACAGAGCCTGGACCGGATCGTCGCGGCGCTCCACCTGGTGATGCGCGACAAGCAATTTTGCGCCGTGCTGGTGTCTGAGGGCCTCGGGACAATGCCAAGGCTACTGGCACATAGGTTGCGTGGCGCGACCCGCGAGCCGCAAATGTTTTGCCCTCCCGGAAAACCCGCTTCCGAGACCGGCGAGAACCGGAAACCCGTTAACGGAATTTGCCCTGATGTCCTCGACCTGCTTCGGGACGCGCCGGTGAAAACAAAAACCTTCGGGTTTCTCCAGAAGGTGCTGCCAGCCAGGCAATTGGAGATTGCCCGGCTGATGGTGGCGATGGACCGGGTCAGGATCACCTACGCGAGGCTACTCGTCGCTCTGACACCACAAGCCCTGCTGGCCAAGGATTGCAATCTCTCAACGATCACCACACAGGCTGAAGACCAGCGCGGCGCGATGGTGTGCGAGGTCGGCGAGCTGAGCCTTGCGGTTCTAAGCGCCGTGGAAAATCATGGCCAAGTGGGCCTGGAGCTTGTCGCAGCCAACCGTTTTTTCGACCGGATGATGGATAATTCCAGAGTGGTGCGATATCTCGCCCGGAACTTTCCGGGTCATTTTGAAGAGTTCCACCGCTTGTCGATGCCATGCCTCTAACAAAGGGGCTAGACATGCCCGCCCGGGCTTAGACCCTTCATGCCGTGTCGCCACTAGCCTCGCTGGGGCTGCTTCTATTCCATGTCCGGCACATCGCCGCTGACAAAAAGCGTGGTCGGCGGCCCATAATCTCCAAGGGCAGGATCTGCGTCGCGGCTCCAGGCCGAGGTGGAACCTTAGTGGCCTGTCGGCGTTTGAGCTCGTCGCAGGAGAACCAATTTGGAAACCAAGCGCTTCCACAAACCAGTCATCATTCAACCGAGGCGCATAGATCGAGACCGGGTTGTAATCACAGTCACCGACGCGGCCGAGCTTTTGCTGCGAGAGTGGCCTGAGCCCAAATCCGAAAAGTGCGTCAGGGCCATGAAAATCTGCCTCGACGTGATACAAGGCCGGAAATCGCCGAGTCTGGCGCGAGACGCGTTCATTGCTGCCGCCAAGGATGCGCAGATCTTTTTGGGTGAAGGCGATCTCAATTCTAGTGAAGCCAGTTGGTAGACGCGGTCTTAAACCACCCAACTCATATCGCGCTTCGGATAGACGGGCGGCTTTCGCGGTATTTCGTAAGCTACGCAAATCAAGCCGAACGCATCGGCGCCATGACTTGACCAGTCGTGCTCTGGGCCAAGTCCCGGGTTGCGAGCCTCATCATGCTTCTCGTAGTACCAGCCCAGTGCATCAAGACCAGGCGAGCACGTCGCCTCGTTAAACCAGAAAGCCGGAAACAGCGGGCGACCCGCTTCTACGCGCTTGAGCGCTGCGCCCTTGCCCTGGTTGGGAACGGTAGTGACATCGAACCCGGCGGAGCAGACATGGTCCTCGAAGCGGATGGCGGAGATCGCGTCCTCCTGCGAGCCGTCATGCGGCAGAAAGCACTCCGCATTGCCGTAGCCCTTCGATCGCAGCCATTCGAGATGGGCTGCCAGTGGCTGGCGGACCGCCTCATAGTAGTCGAGCACGCGGATTTCACGACCGACGTACGGCCGCATTTCTGACACCGATATCCCGAAAGGCTAAGAAGTCGAATGCTCCCGCCGGGCAGGGCAGGGATGGGGGCAGAGCTATTTGCACAAGTAGGCTATTGCGCCGTCATCTGTTTTCGCCACTCCCAAGGTCTTTCGAACGACCGGGCCCACATGCCGCGTTTTGCCGCTTTGGCTTCAGTTTGAGCCCGGACATAGAATCCGTCACTGTATTTCGGCCAGTCAAGCGCGTAGCCCTTCCGAACCATCCACTCCCCAATATCAACACCTCCCGCCGTGCAAACGGCAACCATGCGCCTGAACTGGTCTCGGTCGACCTCAATGCACGAAATCGGACGATGAGCGTTTAGGAAGTCCGCTAGGGCGAGGGACGCCTTTTGTCCACAACGATAGTTCTTTCTGCCCGCGTCCAGGCAGAGTTGAGCTCTCTCGGGGGCGTCGATACCATTGAGACGAATTCGCTGCCCATGGATTTCGATCGTGTCGCCGTCTACGACAGACGGAACCCCAACCATCGGTTTGGCCGTGGCTGGCTGGGCTACAGTGAGCAGGGCGGCGGACAAGAGTATCGATGCCGCGTGTCGAAGGATGATCTGTAGATTCGACAGCGACACATCGGCAGCTCTTTCAAGCTCCTCAGTGACGGATGTTCTAGTCATTGTCGGTCATGGCTCCGTTCTCTGCGCAGCTTTCGGGCCGGTGCCAATTCAACTGCGGGTCTCCTTAACGCCCGAGGTCACGCCCTTGAAGGGAGACGATGAGGTCACGTTGTCGAGCATGGCGCACATCTTGTTCGGACCGTCAAAGTTGAAGCCTAGACATCTCTGATCAGCGGCGCAGGCCAATACGCAGTCGGCATAGCCGCTCCGCACGTTCGCGTAAGCGCCCCCAACGACTACCGTGTCCTTGCCGAAAACGAGGGTGGAGTACTGGAGATTCGCTTTGATTGCTCCCTTCGCCGCCATCACTGCGTCAGGACTTCTAACCAAAATTGACCCGTTACTCTTCATGAAACAGGCGGCATGTTTCTTGTCGTAGGTGAGTGCTAAGCAGCGGCGATCTGCTTCGCATTGGGCTTGGCACTTTTCAAACGAGACATTCCAGGCGGGCATACCCGGCAAATCGTTTCCGATCGCGTCCCATCCGTCCTGCTGCACGGACAGTTCTTCGGCCGCGGCAGCTGCTTCTTTCCGTTCATGGTCCATGTCGAAATCGCTTGGCGCGAAACTGACCTTGTCGAGCCAGAGGCAACGGCTGGCGAGTTCTCGCGCCGAATTGTCGTCAAGGCCAACCGATGCGAGTGTCTCGGTTGAAGACACCGGTGCCTGCGGCTTCGATGTAGGTGAGGATCTGTTGACAAGACTTACCTGAACCTCGACTCCGGTATTTGCCAGCCTCCGCGTGTAGCACCAAGCCGTGTTCCAAGTTGGAGCTTTCTCACTGTCAAAATGATGACCTGACTCAAGTTGCCAAGTGCTGCCAGCGTAGGTCACTTGGCGATAGGCGAACTTTACGAAATCGAACGTATCTGGATTGGCTGGGTCTGCCGGCGGCAACGTTCGCTGGTCGATTGGCGGCGACTTCGGCTTGTCGGTCTTTCCTCCCTGCGCGATTGTCTCGCCACCCGGAATTCTGTCTTCTGATTTCTTCGTCTCCGTTGGCTGGTTCTCGTTTGTCTTTGACGGTTGGTTTTGAGCCACCGGCGGCTCCTGTTGGGTCACCGTTGGGTCGCGATCAAAGACCAGCCATACACCCACACCGATTCCAATGGCGGCCATTGCGATAGCAGCGCCGCTAGCCATTCGCCGAAATGCATTGGCGCGAGCGATCTTGTCGTGCGCTGCTGCTTCTGCCTGCAGAGTTGGAATGGCCGACCGCTTGATCTGCAGATCGATCGCCTGTTCGAGCAGCTTGGTGTTATGTCGTACGAGCACGTCTACCACCCCGTTTCGCCCTCGTTGCCGCCTGGTCAAGGTCTAATTTCAGTTCTCCTTCCAAGTCTTTCTCTAGTTGGTCGTACTGCCCTTTTGCAGAAATCTTCACCAGATCGATTACTTCCGGGGGCAGTTCCCGATCCAATGCCCGGCGCAACGCTTCCGGGTCGTCAGTAAGGATGGGAACATAGAGGATCTCTTTGACGACTTTCTCGACTTCGACAGGAACTTCGACGCGCCTCTCGACTTCTCTGTCGACCGGCACCTGCATGGGTACCTTCCGGACACGGCGCCAACGCCAGCGTAGCAGCATTCGGCGTAGCAAACGCGAGAGTTTGCTGTCACGCCGGACTTCAGGTTGGGCGCCGATACGTTGCAGGGCCAGCGCGACCATCGCCGTGATCGGCCCCGCTAATGCCGCGATGAATGCAAGCGAGGCGAACCAGATCGTCGATACCGTGCCAGCCTGAGCGTCTGTAACGTCTTCTGGCTTCAACCCGTACCAGCGAGCTGCCAGCCTACGGATCTGATCGTTGCGAGCAACTGGGAGGCGCTCTGTTTCCAGGCGGCTGAGTTCCGTCGCGATGGCCTCTTGCCGCTGCTGGTTCTTGGCGAGCGTTTCCGACTTGCGATTTGCGGCTTCCTGAGCGGCCGCTAGCGCAGTACGTGCCTCGTCAAGCTTACGATCCCAATCGGCAGCGGTGCCGTCGTACAACTTCTCCAGATCGTTGCGCCTAGCCTCAAGGCGTTGTTTGTCTTGGAGAGTCATCGGGGGACTGGCTTGTCGCAGTTTCTCATATTCAGCGCGGGCTGCGGCGACTGCAAGCTCCATTTCGGCCAATTTCGGCGCGAATTCGGCCTCTTTTTTGAGCCGCGGATTAGTTAACTTGTTCAGCCCTTCTTCGTTGCGCTGGACTGATGCAAGGTCGCCCGTTTCGCGCGCGCTCTTTATGCGATCAACGTAGCTATCCCGCTGTCGCTCGAACTGCTCCACCGCGTCCTTGATCTCTCGATCGCGCCGTTCCACCAGCGCGCTTAGCGCTGCTTGTTTCTCCTCGAGAAGTTCTTTGGCTCTCGCCGCCGCAGGCGAAAGGGTGGTTGCGGCCTGAAGCTCTTCGTCAACCTCAGTTATCCGTGCACGCAATTTGTCGCGCTCGGTGTCAGCCAATCCACTTAGCTGCTCCAGATCGCTCCGGGCCTTCGCCTCGTCGTCAGTGTTTCGCAAACTTTCGGCTGCCGCCTTGAGATTCCCGAGCTCTTGCTGGAGTGCTTTGGTTTGGTTGGCGAAGTTGGCATACTGCACCTCGCGCATTGTGCTGGCACGCTCCAATCCGAGTAGAACTGTCTCAAACGTGATGCCGGCCAATACGAGTAAAAACGCCAGGATAACAGGTTTCCAGATCCACGAGGCGCCGAACAGAAGCGTGGCGATTGGAATTTTCGTCAGCTCAGCAATCGCGATCATAAAGAAGGGGGCACTCGCAAGGACAAGGTCCATTGAGTCCGCCGCCTCGTTGGCAACAAAGCCGCGGTAACTCAGAGCGATGCCGGTTGCTAGACCGATGATCGCCGCAACGATTTCAAGTGCCCACGCACCGCGATACGTCCACTGGCCATAGCTCGCCAGTTTCTGGCTCATTGCCGTGTACATTTACAAATCCCCACCCTTACCCAAGCCCATCTTGACATGCGAAGCTGGTGTTTGCAGCAAAATTTACGGCTGGATACGGCGTAACTTGGAACAGGGTGAATAGCCGGAGGGCCGGCAACGAAGTTGTTGCGTGTGCTAGACTGATTTATTTCGTTTGGCGCATTGTCTCCGGAATGCCCAGCATTTGCCGGACATGGTCACGGCAGATGCGCCAGTCGTCGTCTGCAAAACTGTTGACCAGGAAACCGTCGGCAGCGTTAGAATCGAGCAACACCGACATCGACCTGTCTGCGCGCGAGTGGCCCGGGCCCGGTGCGACGATGCGGTGCGGACCAATCACAGTTCCGCCGAGCGCTTTTGCAACCGCGGTGGCCATCATGATGCACTTGCCGCAATCCAAATTGCGCTCATGCTTGCCTCCCCGACGAGAAGGCGAGTTCTGCGATCACAAGCCCCAGCGAGATCGAGACGGCGTAGCGGGCGACAACTCTGAACTTGGAGGTCGATCGCGCTCGCCGTATACCCCGAGACGTCAAAACTGCCGGGAAGCATGGTGACATCGGCCGGGTGAGAGACTGACTGCGTTGCCTGGTCTTTACACGTGGACGACACCGCCGGTCACTCCCACGAGCCGATGATCGACGAATGGGTCTCGGCGCGGCGCCGGCGTTCATATGCCTCCACATCAGTAATCGCATAGACAACCTTGCCGCCAATTTTGATGTAACTCGGACCCGTCTTGCGCCACCTCCACCGCTCCAATGTACGCTCGCTCAGGCGCCAACGATCGGCCAGTTCAATCTGCGTGAGATGGGGGACATGATGTTTCTCCTCTTGCGATGTCGTTCGCTGGAGAACGTGCCCGTGCACCCCCGTCAGTGTCCCCTGACGCAGATCGGACGCAGGTCTGACGCCTGCTATTCGCGCGGCGCTACGAACAGGCGGTACTCCCGAGGTGACGATACTCAATGAGTTCCCGCCAGTTCGGATTTATGTGACGGTGGAAGAGATCGCCGATGTTGTTGCTGTGCGCGCCGGCCCGATGTAGCAGCGCTTTTCCGCTACACCACGGCTCCGCGGCAAGACTTGCCCGGTGGAGTTCCCGAATAACTGCAGCCTGCAGGTCTCCGAAGTGATATTCGGCCTTGCCAATCCGAACTTCGCACGACCGGTTACTTTAGCCCCGCCATGCGCATACCATCCGCTCGCCGTCGGGCTCGCTTTTCGTTCTCCACAGGCACATAATGAATTCCGAAACGATGGTGGCCGCTGGCCGCCATCTTGCCGGGGCAGCACTCCCTAAGTTGGCAACGCGAATTCACCGGCGAGGTTAATGGTACGACCTCCGCGGGCCGATTTTTGAGCTGCGAGGCCCATGACGACGGCCCACCAACCGTCCTGCAGGGTCACCTCCACCTTGCCTTGTCCGCGCACCGCGGCGACGAAGCGGGCGTGTTCGAAATAGGTCGAGCCGTTGTGATCGCCGGCCGCAAGCAACTGCGGGTCGACCGGAATCTCCAGCAGGCGCGATCCCGGCGGATTGCGCGGGCTGATGATGAGCTCCGGCACGGGGGTGGCGCCCAGATGCTGTGGCCAGAAGCGCCCGGGTCCCGGCACCCGACATTCGATCTTTCCGTTGCCGCCGACGGCGCTGAGCTCCTCCTGGTAGCGGCTGCCCTCGGCGAACATGCAGAGTTCCAGCATGGCGCGCGCGCCGCTGGCGAAGTCGATGAGGACATAACCATGATCGAGAATGTCGGGCATTTCGCCGCCGTAGTGTTCGTCGAGATGGTTCACCGCCTGTCCTGCGCTCGCCATCACGCGGACGGG
Source organism: Mesorhizobium cantuariense (assembly GCF_042647205.1). Classification (NCBI taxonomy): domain Bacteria; kingdom Pseudomonadati; phylum Pseudomonadota; class Alphaproteobacteria; order Hyphomicrobiales; family Phyllobacteriaceae; genus Mesorhizobium; species Mesorhizobium cantuariense. The sequence continues at coordinate 1,240,978 of NZ_JBHRVD010000001.1, forward strand.
ATCTGATTTGAGAATCAGCCGCATCAGATCGAAGAAGTGGCAGCACTTCTCGACGAAGGTGCCCCCGGTGTTGCGGTTGAAGCGGTTCCAGTCGCCGACCTTGGCCAGAAAGGGAAAGCGGTGCTCACGAATGGTCAGCATGCGGATGCCGCCGGTGGCGTCGCCGGCTTGTTCAAGGAAGGCTGCGACGGGCGGCATGTAGCGGTATTCCATCGCCACCCAGACAAGCGGAAGCTTGGCCTTCAACGCGGCGATCCGCTTTTCGTCGGCGGCGTCGGTGAACAGCGGCTTTTCCACCAGCACGGGCAGCGGCCGTCGTTCAGCGATCTCCTCCAACTGGGCAAGGTGGCGGTGGTTGGGGCTGGCGATCAGAACGCAGTCGACCCCGTCCATGGCCAGCAGCTCGGCGACCGCCCCTGCCGGCCGGGCATCCGGCGCCAACGCCAGTGCTGCCGCCAACATGCTGGGATCAGGCTCGAAGATCGCAGCGACATGCGCGTCCGGCAACAGGGCGATGTTGCGGATGTGCTCGCGGCCCATCATGCCGCAGCCGACGATGCCGTAGCCGATCGATGATTTGCTCACGTCCTTCCTTCCAAATTATCTGAAACGCGTCACGTAGCGCGCTAGGCCGGGATCGAACCATGTACGGGAATATTCCACACTGGCTCCGTCGCCGGCCCAGGCGATGCGTTCGATGAATCCTACGACCGTCCCCGGCGGCGGCCCGAAATCGGCGGGGGTCCAGTCGGGCACCGTTGCTACAGCAATGTGATCCTCGGCACGCGCGATCGAGAAGCCGAGCGCCAGCCGGTAGTGGAGATAGAGCGATTCCGACAGGTCTTCGCTGTCGAGCTGGTCGGCACGGCTGGCGTCGAGCCAAATCTCCTCGACGGCGGCCGGATCGCCATCGAGCCGCCGCAGCCGTCGGACGCGGTGGGCTTCGTGCGCGCTGCCGAATTCCGGCAGGTCGGCAGGCTTGTGCAGGCGCTCGACCGACAGCACCTCGGCGGTCGGCAGCCCGCCGCCGTCGATGCGCTCCAGCCGGAAGAAGGCATAGACCCCGAGCAGGTCGCCGCTCGCCCGTACATAATTGCCCGATCCTTGGATGCGATCGAGCAAGCCTTTCTCGGTCAGGTCGGCAAGGGCGCGCCTGAGCGTGCCGACGGCGATCCCCAGGCTTTGCGCCATTTCGCGCTCGGTCGGTAGCCGCGCGCCGTCGGCCAGGCGGCCGGCGGCGATTTCGCGGATCAGCATTTCGCTGATCTGCAGGTGCACGGGCAGGGGGCCGCGCATCTGGCTGGATCGATGGCCCGGGTCGGCTCTGGTCAACTGCATCCCCCTTCTCAAGTGATCCGTCCTCCGGCCGCTGCCTGGAATTGATACAGTATTGATCTACATGAAACCAGATGTTACGCAAGCCTCATTCGCAGAGCCCAAGCCAGCGACCTTGTTCCAGGAGCGGCCATGACCATCGTCCCCATCACCTCGCCGGATCTCGACGCTGCCGAAGTCTCCTGGTTCGCCGCGCTCTGCTCGGACGATTACCGCTATCTCGGCGTGCCGGACGGCGCGCTGCGCTCGAACTGGGCGCATTGCTCCTCGATCGTCAAAGCGTGCGAGGAACTCGGCTTCCGCAACATTCTGTGTCCGTCGTCCTATCAGGTCGGGCAGGACACGCTGAGCTTCGTCGCCGGCAGCGCGCCGATCACGTCGAAGATCAATCTGCTGGCGGCCGTGCGCTGCGGCGAGATGCAGCCCATCATGCTGGCGCGTACGGTTGCCACGCTGGACCATATGCTGGAAGGCCGGCTGACGCTGAACGTCATCTCGTCGGATTTTCCCGGCGAGACAGCCGACAGCGCCTACCGCTACCAGCGCTCGCGCGAGGTGGTACAGATCCTGCGCCAGGCCTGGACACGGGACAGCATCGATTTCGAGGGTGAGATCTATCGTTTCAAAGGGGTCTCGACGGCACCGGCGAAGCCCTATCAGCAGAACGGCGGCCCGCTGCTTTATTTCGGCGGTTATTCGCCGGATGCGTTGGAGCTTTGCGCCGAGCAGTGCGACGTCTACCTGATGTGGCCGGAGACCAGGGAAGAACTCGCCGGGCGCATGAAGGCCGTGCATGAGCGCGCCGCGCGGCACGGGCGGACGCTCGACTACGGCCTGCGCATCCACATGATCGTGCGCGATACCGAGGCCGAGGCAAAGGAGTATGCGCGCGAACTGGTTTCAAAACTGGATGACGAGCAGGGCAGGGCGATCCGCGAGCGGGCGCTCGATGCCCGATCGCTGGGCGTGTCGCACCAGGCCAGGAACCGGGAACTTGCCGATGTGGAAGGCTATGTCGAGCCGCATCTGTGGACCGGTGTCGGTCGTGCCCGCTCGGGCTGCGGCGCGGCGCTGGTGGGCTCGGCCGATCAGGTCCTGTCGGAAATCGAGGGGTACATGAAAATGGGCATCCGCGCCTTCATCTTCTCCGGCTATCCGCATCTCGATGAGGCGCGGCATTTCGGCACCAAGGTGCTGCCACAGCTCAAGACCTGTTCGCTGCCGCATGCCTATGGCCGGGTGCCGGACGAGATGCCGGCCACGCCGTTGGGAACCGGGGAGCGGCACTGATGGAACATGTCGTGTTTGATCTCGGCAGTCTGCGCAACGCGTTCGGGCGCTTCGCCACCGGTGTCACGGTGGTCACCGCCGGCACGGCCGGCGGGCCGCTTGCCATCACCGCCAACAGCTTCTCGTCGGTGTCACTCGATCCGCCTTTGGTGCTGTGGTCGATCGGGCGCCACTCACGCCGCTTCGATGCTTTTGCCAGCGCCGCCCACTACGCCATCCACGTGCTGGCGCAGGATCAGGCCGATCTGTGCTGGCGCTTCTCGAAATCCGGCTCCGACTTTGCCGGTCTCGACCTCGCCTGGAACGCTCATGGGGTACCGCTGCTGCCGCGGGCGCTGGCGCGGTTCGAATGCAGCGTCGCCGACCGCTTCCCGGCCGGCGATCACATGATCCTGCTGGGGCGCGTGCTGGAACTGGAGACGCAGGACGGTTCGCCGCTGCTGTTTGCCGGCGGCACGTCGCAGGCTCAAGGTGCAGGGTGATGTCAGCCGGCGCCGCTCCGGGCTGGCGCCGTCGACTGGCGCACCACCAGATTGCAGGCAAGCTCGACGCGGCGCGGCAGCCCCGAATGAGCCATGTCGTCGAGCAGCAGGCTGAGTGCCGCCGAGCCGATCTCGCGCATGGGAATGTGCATCGCCGTCAGCGGCGGGCTGCAGAAGGCCGCCAGCGGCAAATCGTCCATGCCGACGACCGAGACATCGGACGGCACCGAATAGCCGGCCTCCTGGACGCCGGCGATGGCGCCGAAGGCCAGGCTGTCGCCGGCTGTCAGCACGGCGGTGAAGTCGAGACCGCGCGCGGCGATGCGCTCCTTCACTGCCTTGCTGGCAAGTTCGGGCAGCCAATCCTGCACCTCGACCACGAGATCCTCGAAGCCGGCCGCGCCGCTGGCCACCAACGCATCGCGCCAGCCTTCGTAGCGGCGCTCGATGGTACGCCGGCCGCGCCGCATGAGGAACAGGATGCGGCGGTGGCCAAGGCCGATGAGATGTTGCGCGGCAAGCATGGCGGCGGAGCGGTTGCAGGGTGTGACCGAGGAATGGCGCATCGAGGGATCGTCACCGTTGACGAGCACGATCGGCTTGGAGAATCCGGCCGTCAGCGTCAGCACATCGTCATCATCCAGCGTCAGGAACAGACAGCCGGCGACGCTGTCGTCGCGCTCGGACTCGCGCAGCAGCGCGATTTCATCCTCTGGCGTCGAGACCGGCCGGGTCACCAGCTCGACACCCAGCAGTCGGGCGCGTTCGTTGAGCCCGTCAAGCACGTGGTAGGTGAACTGGCTGCGGGCGCTGTCGACCATGGCCACACTGCTTGCGGCCAGGATCACTTTGCGGCCGGCGACCGAGGCCGGGATGGCGTAGTTCATCGATTTCGCCGTCTCGATGATCGTGGTGCGCAGTTCTTCGCGCACGCCGCCGACACCGCTCAGCGCCCGCGAGGCGGTGCTGACCGAGACACCGCAGCGCGCCGCGATCTCCTCGAGTCGAATGCGGCGGCTGGGGCGGCCCCTTTTGCCTTGGACTGTCATGTGCCTCTCCAGCAATATTGCTCAATCCTGCAAAAAATTTTCAGATTGCGCAAGAAAAATGCATGTGGGACAGTTCTGACGGAAGCGGAAAAACCCGGAGGAGTGATGCCGCTGTCGCCCGAACGCCTGAATTCAGCGCTCGCCAGTCTCGTGGCTGGCATGACCGGCCTGCGTCATGACGGGCGGTTCGACGAGCCCAATCTCGACGGCACACCGGGCGACTATGTCAGTTTCGACAGTTGGGAATGGCCGCAAGGCGTCGGGCTCTACGGGCTAGTGCGGCTGTGGGCGCAGACCGGCGACGAGCAGCTGCTGCGGACGATCGAGGCCTGGTACGACCGGCGCATCGCCGCCGGGCTGCCGGCGATGAACGTCAACACCACCGCGCCTTTGCTGGCGCTAAGCGAATTGTGGCGGCGCCGGCGCCAGCCGCGTTTCGAACCTGTCTTGCGCGACTGGGCCGAGCAGCTCGCAACCACCATGCCGCGGACGCCCGAAGGCGGCTTCCAGCACGATGTCTCGGACCGCGTCAACGACGGCGAATTGTGGGACGACACGCTGTTCATGGTGGCGCTGTTTCTCGCATCCTTCGGCCAGGCCGCCGGTGAGCGGCGCTTCGTCGAGGAGGCGGAACGACAGTTCCTCGTCCATGCGCGCTATCTCGGCGATCCGGCGTCGGGGCTGTGGTTCCACGGCTGGACGTTCGAAGGCCGGCACAATTTCGCTCGGGCGCTGTGGGCGCGGGGCAATGCCTGGATCACGGTCGGCATTCTCGACCTCGTGGAGTTCGCCGAGATTACGCCTTCGGTAAAAGCCCATCTGCTCGGCATGCTGGAGACGCAGGTCGCGGCGCTGCTGGAAATGCAGGCGAAGTCGGGCGCATGGCATACATTGCTCGACGATCCGACCTCCTATGAAGAGATCTCGGCCACGGCCGGCTTCGGTTATGGGCTGATGAAGGCGGCAAGGCTTGGGATCGGGCCGGCACAGTGCGAAGCCGCAGGCCTGCGTGCGCTGGCGGCGGTGGTCGCGAACATCGATCGTGAGGGAATGGTGGCCAACGTCTCCTACGGCACGCGCATGGGTCACGATCTGCAGTTCTATCGCGACATCCCGATCCATCCGACCGGCTACGGCCAGGCGCTGGCCATATTGTGCCTGACCGAGGGCTCGCTGCGCCTGCAGGCGAAGGTGGAGACGGCATGATGCGGACGCTTTACGGCGCATCGCCAGCTGATATTGCCGGCATGGATACCGAGCGGCTGAGGGCCGAATTCTTGGTCGAGGGCCTGTTTCGGCCGGGCGCGATCGAATTCGCCTACACCCATATCGACCGCATGATTGTCGGCGGCGCGGTGCCGCTGGCCAACCCGCTGCTGTTCGGCAACGGCGCCGATGTCGGTACGGAACTGTTCTTCACGGCACGCGAGATGGGCATCGCCAATCTCGGCGGCAGCGGCACCGTCACTGTCGACGGCGCCCGCTTCGCCGTCGCCAGCCGCGACGCCGTCTATGTCGGGCGCGGCGCGCGCGAGGTGATGCTGGAGAGCGACGATCCGGAGCAGCCGGCGCGTTTCTACATGAACTCGGTGCCGGCCGGCGCCGACATCCCGCATCGTCTGATCGCCAGGGGCGAGGCCAAGTCGCTGCTGCTGGGCGAGGTGGCGCGCGCCAACAAGCGCACGCTGCGCATGTATATCCATCCCGAGGTCGCGCCGTCATGCCTGCTGCTGATGGGCATCACCGACCTCGCGCCGGCCAGCGTCTGGAACACCATGCCGCCGCATCTGCATGAGCGGCGCATGGAGGCCTATTGCTATTTCGACCTCGCCGCGGCTGACCGCGTCGTCCATCTGATGGGCCAGCCTGACAACACCCGCCATCTGATGGTCGCCGACGGTGACGTCGTCCTGTCTCCGGCCTGGTCTATCCATATGGGCGCCGGCACCGGCCCCTACGCCTTCGTCTGGGGCATGACCGGCGAGAACCAGGCCTACACCGATGTCGACCCGGTTGCCGTGAAGGATTTGCGATGAGTGTGGCTGCCCAAAGTGTCCGAACCGACTTTACGCTGCGCCGGCCGCTGGCGACGGGACAGCCGGTCGTCTACTGGCGGCTCGGGTCAATCGCCGAGCAGCGCTACGACGTGGCCGACCAGCCGATGAAGGGCGAGATGGACCCCTTCTTCTTCCTGACCAAGCACAAGAATTTCATCCCGCACGAATATCCCTGCCGCACGGAGTTCGCAGCGGAGCGCCGCGGCAAGCATCCCCAGGTCAGTTCCGAATTCGACGCCGGGCGTATCTGGCTGCCCTTCGCCTCGCCGCGTGTCGACCTGTCGGGCTTCTGGTTCCGACCGACCGTCCTCGGAACCTGGGCCGAAACGATCATCGAAGCAGTGTCGGCCGGGGAGGTGCTGCTGCGGCTGCGCACATGCGGCGGCGCCGTGCTCTTCGTCAATGGTGACGAGGCCGGCTGGATGGCGCCCTATGGCCGCAATCTGGAAAGTGCCGAGGATCTCAAGGTCGCGCTCAAGGCCGGGCGAAACGATATCCGCATCTGGTTCGACGACCTCGCCGAGCGCGACGCCCGCTACTACTTCCAGCTCGACTATCTCTGGGGTCCAGCCGTCTCGATCGCGCTGCCGATCGAGGTCGTGAGCGCAGCCGCCGACGCGATGGAAGCGGCGCTCGCCGACATGCGCTTCGAACGCCCCGCCTATGATGGCGGCGAGGTGGCGCTGGTGACTGGCGTGGCGCTGCCGTGCGATGCCGAGGTCGCGGTCGAGATCGAGGGCGACTTCATGTCGATCGAGACGCCGGTGCGCTTCGCTTTCGAACTGCCCGCCGGCCGGACCCGTCTGCCCATCGCCGATACGGAGCGGTTGCCGGCCGACTTTCGCCATTTCAAGGTGACGCTGACGGTCGACGGCCATGCCGCATCGCGCGTCTTCGGGGTTGAGATCTGCCACGCACGCCGTCAAGGTATGGCACCGGACACGCTTGCCGCGCGCATTGATGAAGCACTGAGCGAGGTGGCTGCCCATGCCGAGGCCGACACGGTGCGCGCCTTGGCGCGGCTGGCAAAAGGGCAGGAGGGCGCCGAGACCGACGCCATGATCTCCCGCGCGCTGCCGGCGATCGAGGATTGTCACGACTGCGCGGACTTCATCCTGGTGCCGCTGCTGTGGTGTCGTGGCGCATATGGCGATCGGCTTGAGGCTGGACTGCGCGCGCGTGTCGACAGCGCCATCCTCGGCTACCGCTACTGGATGGACGAGCCCGGCAACGACGTCCAGTGGTATTTTTCCGAGAACCACGCGCTGCTCTTCCACACCGCTGCCTATCTCGCCGGCGGGATTTTGCCAGAGGCTCGCTTCGTACGGTCGGGCCGCCTGGGCCTCGAGCAGTCTGCCGTCGGGGCCGGGCGGGTGCGGGCGTGGCTCGACCATTTCGAGGCATGGGAGATGGCCGAGTTCAACTCGGCGCCCTATTTCCCGATCGACCTCAAGGGCCTGTGCGCGCTCTACGCGCTGGCGCCGGACAAGGACATCGCCGAACGGGCCGGCAAGGCGGTGATACGCCTGCTGGAGATCGTCGCCCGCTCGGCCCATCACGGCATGCTGACCGGCGCGCAAGGGCGCTCCTACGAGCACACGTTGCGCGCTGCCCGGTCTCTCGAACTATCGGGCATCTGCCGCATGGTCTGGGGCAAGGGCAATTACGGCGTGCGCTTTCATGCCTTGCCGCAGTTGGCGCTGTGCCTGCGCGATCACGGCCTGAGTGTTCCCCACGAACTGGAGGCGATTGCTTCCGTCGCTGACGATACGGCGTGGGAGTGGAGTTTCGCACAGGGCCAAGACCGCTTCGCCCGGCTCTACCACCACAAGACGCGCGACCATGCGATGGGCAGTGCAGCCGGCTATCGCTGGAACCAATGGGGATACCAGGAGACCGTTATTCACGCCCGGCTGGGCAACAATCCGGATGCGCAGATCTGGATCAACCATCCGGGCGAAGTGCTGCAGTCGGGTTATGGCAGGCCGTCCTATTGGGGCGGCTCCGGCACCTTGCCGAGGGTTCACCAATATCGCGACCTTGCCGTCGTTTGCTTCATCTGTTCGGACGAACAGCCCGACTTCACGCACGCCTGGTTTCCGGCCGATGTCTTCGACGCCGCGAAGGTGGATGGCCATCGGGCGTTCGCGCAATCGGGCGAGGCCTTCGCCATGCTGAAGACGGATGTGCCGCTGGTCGAGGTCAAGGGCGGTCCGACAGCGGGCAACGAATTGCGGGCGCCCGGGCGCAGGACGACGTGGATCATACGCCTCGGCGACCGGCACGCCGGTCAGGCGACACTCGATGCCTGGGCGGCCGCATTTACGGACCTGGCGGTGCGGTCGGGCGCGGATGGCGAACTGATCGTTGAGGATCCGGAATACGGCACCGTGCGTTTCCTCGCCGACGCGAGGATCATGGCTGAGGGACGGACACTCGATCCGGCCGGCTGGACCGTGCGTGGCGAGGCGATGCGCATGAGGCACAAGCAATAGGGAGGATCAGGCCGCGTCCTCGAGAGGAGAGGGCGGGCGGCTTGAATGGTAGGGGCGCAGCCCCCGACAAAGGAGGAGACGAAGCATGACCAAGACCCGCACCTTGCTGGCCGCGATATCGGTCAGCCTACTCGCATCGACCAGCGCGTTTGCCGGCGACGTGCGCATCATGTGGTATTCGGACGGCGTCGAAGGCGACGTCATCCAGGACCTTCTGAACCGCTTCATGAAGGACAATCCCGACATCCATGTCACCCTCGACAATGTCGCCTACAAGGTGATTCAGGAGCAGCTGCCGATCCAGCTCGAAGCCGGTCAGGGCCCGGATATCGCTCGCGTCACCAACATCAAGGAGCTTGCCCAGCATTGGCTCGATCTCCGACCGCTGGTGGCGGACCCGAAATACTGGGACGAGAATTTCGGCGACACGCTGGACTGGATGCGCCCGGACGGCTCGAAAGCCATTACCGGCTTCATGACTCAGCTCACCTTGACCGGCGGCTTCGCCAACAAGACGCTGTTCGAACAGGCCGGCGTGGCGCTGCCCGGCGACAAGGCGACCTGGGACGACTGGATCAAAGCCGCCGCGCAAGTGGCGAAGAGCCAGCAGCTTCCGGCTGCCTTTGCCATCGACCGCTCCGGCCACCGCATTTCGGGCGCCAACGTCTCCTATGGCGCGAACTATATCGGCGCCGACGGCAAACCGGCGAAAGTGGATGACGGCACCAAGGCGTTCGTTGGCAAGCTCGTCGACTGGACGGCCAAGGGCCTGATGCTGAAGGATACCTGGGTCTCGGCGGCGGGCTCGACCTACCGCGCGGCTGCCGATGATTTCATCAACGCGCAGATCCCGTTCTATTACTCGGGCAGTTGGCAGGTCGCCAATCTGTCGACCAAGATCGGCGACAGTTTCGACTGGGTGGCGACTGGCTCGCCCTGCGGCCCCGCCGGGTGCTCGGGCGTGAAAGGCGGCGCCGCCCTTGTCGCCATCAAATACACCAAGAATCCCAAGGACGTCGCCAAAGTAATGGATTACTTGGCCAGCGAAAACATCGTCAAGGAGTTCAGCGAGCGCACGCTGTTCCTGCCGGCGCACAACGGCGTTATCGCGAAAGGCGGACTGAAATGGGGCTCGGCCGACAAGAATGTCGGTCCGGCGCTCGACACATTCGTCAAGGCGGCGGGTGAGACCTTGCCCGCGGCCGATGCTTTGCCGCCGTGGAAATGGTCTAATGCCTATTTCGCCGCGCTGGTGACCCGCGTCAGCCAGGTGATGGCCGGCGAGCTCACGCTCGACGCTGCCTGGGCCAAGATCGACCAGGATATCGCCGACAAGGTCGCCGAGGCCAAGTGAGCGCCGCCGCGACACTCAAGGCATGGGCTGGCGCCGCGCTTGCGGCGCCGGTCATCTGGCTTGCATCCGTCGTCAACGTGCCGCTCAAAGCCTGGCAGCGCGCAACGGGCACAGGCGGTATGGCTGCGTTCTTCCTTGCCCCGAACATGGCGATCTTCGGCATCTTCGTGCTAGTGCCGCTAGTTATCAACTTCTTCTATTCGGCGACGTCGGGTACGGCCTATTTCCTGCAGGACCGCTCCTATGTCGGGCTGGAGCAGTATCAGCGGCTGCTCGACTGTAGCAACTACCTGGATACGGCCACCTGCCGCGAGGACCTTTTCTGGAAGGCGGTGCACAATACCGGCCTGTTCGTCGTCGTGCAGGTGGCACTGATGACGGTGGTGTCGATCGCAACCGCGCTGATCCTCAACCGCGAGATCGTCGGACGCTCGTTCTGGCGCGCGGTGTTCTTCTTTCCGGTGCTGCTGTCGCCGGTCGTTACCGGCCTGATCTGGCGCTGGATCCTGCAACGCCAGGGGCTGCTCAACCTGATCGTGCACGATCTCGGCGGCGAGCCCTACAACTGGCTGACCGACCGCTTCTGGGCATTCACCGCCGCCGTCAGCGTTTCGGTCTGGGCCCATATGGGTTTCTACACGCTCATCCTGCTTGCCGGCTTGCAGGCGATCCCGCGCGATCTTTACGAGGCGGCCGAGATGGACGGCACCAGGCCGGCGCGGGTGTTCTGGCGCATTACGCTGCCGCTGTTGATGCCGAACCTGCTTGTCGTCATCGTGTTGGCGCTGATCCGCGCCGTGCAGATCTTCGACGAGGTCTATGTGCTGACCGGCGGCGGACCGGGAACCTCGACCCTCTACCTCACACAGTACATCTACGAGATCGGCTTCGCCTCGCTGCTGCGCAATCCGGGGCTGGCTTCGGCGGCGTCCATTCTGATGGGACTGGTGCTGGTCGTGCTGACCTTGCTGCAGCTGCAGGTCGGGCGCCGGGGCGAACGCAAAGGGGCGCGCCAATGAGCGGCGTCACGACATTCCTGACCCGCCGGCGCGGTGGCCGTTCCTGGCACTGGACGGATATCGTCAGCTGGCTGTGGCTCGTCGGCGGTTTGGTCATCATGTTCGGCCCGGCCGTCTGGCTGGTCGGCTCTTCGTTCAAGACGCCGGCGCAGCTTGCCGAGTTCCCGCCGACCATTCTGCCCTATGTCAGCCAGCAAGCCAGCGTCGAAGGCTACGACAAGCCGCTCCCTCTCTACTCGGTGAAGTTGCCGGACGGTTCGACCAGGGTCATGGCCGAGGTGCGCCGCGTCGGCATCGTGGCACAGATGGTCGATCCTAAGGCGCCGAAGGACATCCTCAAGGTCAATATCGCCGACCGCCAGCCGGTACGCCAAATCGGCTTCGCGACCGGGAACTACACCGAGCCCTTCGTCCATTTCGACTTCCTGCGCTATCTCCGCAATTCGGTTTTCGTCACCGCGATGGCGACGCTAATCACGCTGCTGACCAATTCGATGGCGGCGTTCGCCCTGTCGAAATACAAGTTTCGCGGTCGCGATTTTACGATGATCCTGATCGTCGGCACGCTGATGGTGCCGCTGTCGGTCATCCTGGTGCCGCTTTATTCGGTGGTCAGCGCCGTCGGCCTGCTCGATTCATTGTGGGGTGTAATCCTGCCGACCGTGGCGACGCCGACCGGCGTCTTCCTGCTGCGCCAGTATATGCTGACCATACCGGACGAACTGCTCGACGCGGCGCGCATGGACAATGCGTCGGAATGGCAGATCTACTGGCGCATCGTGCTGCCGCTGGCCGCACCCGCGCTCGCTGTGCTGGCGATCTTCTCGGTGGTCTGGCGCTGGAACGATTTTCTGTGGCCGCTGGTGGTGCTGTCGCGCAAGGAACTCTACACGCTGCAGGTTGGCCTCAACACCTATGCCGGCCAGCTCAACGTGCAATGGCACTACATACTGGCGATGACCGTGGTGACGATGATCCCTGTCGTCCTCGTCTTCGTTTTCCTGCAGCGTTACATCACCTCCGGCATCGCCGGCACCGGGCTGAAGTGAGGGCCGCCATGGGACGGATAACGCTGACCGATATCGATCGCGCCTACGGCAAGGTGAAGATCCTGCACGGCATCAATCTCGACGTCGCCGACGGCGAGATGCTGGTGCTTGTCGGCCCATCGGGCTGCGGCAAGTCCACGCTGCTGCGGCTGATTGCCGGGCTCGACCGGCCGACCGCCGGCAGGATCGAGATAGACGGCGCCGACGTCACCGAGGTTTCGGCGGCGCAGCGCGGACTGGCCATGGTGTTCCAGTCCTATGCGCTCTACCCGCATATGAGCGTGCGCCAGAACCTTGCCTTCGGACTGGAAAACATCCGCATGCCGAAGGCCGAGATCGATGCGCGCATCACGGAAGCGGCGCGCATGCTGGAAATCGCGCCCTATCTTGACCGCCGGCCGGGCCAGCTGTCAGGCGGACAGAAGCAGCGCGTGGCGATCGGCCGCGCGGTGGTGCGCAACCCGACCGCCTTCCTGCTCGACGAGCCACTGTCCAATCTCGATGCCGAACTGCGCATTTCGACGCGCGCCGAACTGGCGGCCCTGCACAAGCGGCTGGCGACCACGATGGTCTACGTCACCCATGACCAGGTCGAGGCGATGACGCTGGCCGATCGCATCGTGGTGATGCGCGCCGGAAAGATCGAGCAGGTCGGCCAGCCGCTCGACCTCTACAACGCGCCGGCGAACCTGTTCGTCGCCGGCTTCATCGGCGCGCCGCGCATGAACCTGCTGTCGGTGAAGGTGCGTTCGGCCAGCGCGACCGAAGTCGCGGTGGAAGGCCCGGGCGGACTGGCGGCGGTGATAGCGGTCAATGGCGCTGCCCTGAAGCCGGGAGACTATGCGACGCTCGGCATCCGCCCGCATGACGTCGACATTTCGCCAGGCGGTCCGGGCAGCGTCGATGCGCAAGTCACGCTGGTCGAGGCTTTGGGGCCCGAGACGGTTGTTCATGCCACCATCGCCAGTGACGAGAAGATGGTCGCGGTGCTGAACCGGCAAGGCATCGATTCCGGCAGCAACAAGATCAGCCTGCGGCTCAACCCGGAACGGATGCACCTGTTCGATTCCGCCGGGCTGCGGGCGCCTTCGCTCTGACTGTCATTTTGCGCAATTCCGGACGGAAAACCGCTACGCACTTTCCTGGATTTGCCTAGACGGCAAGGTGCTTGCGAAAGAAGCTGGCCACGGCAGCGCGCATGGCCGGCGTTTCGAGATGGCCGCTCTCGGGTTCGCGGTGAACGACGAGCCTGTCCAAAACCAGCCGCGCTCATACCCCTTATGGTCGCTCACCGAACCCCTTGTAGGAAAGAGAAATGCCGTTGCATTGAAAAACTAGTCGTCCTACTGATCCTCGGGTTCGCCAGACCATACGAGACGATACGAAGGATATGGGTTGGCTAACCATCCGCTAAGCCATTGATTTTCCTCGGGAGTCTTACACCCTCCGGGCCCACCAAAATACCAGCCTAATATATTGATTTCTTTATATTTTTTCAATTGGCCCAAAACGTGGACTCGAACCCCCATTCGCGCCTCCCTTCCGGGGAGCGATGACAGCGAGAGAGCGCTGCCGCTGTTCCTCAAGTTCGAATGTCGCGTCGGCCGCCCCAGTCAGCGTCGTGCAGTGCTCAAATTATTGCATGGTTAGCCGTTCGCCGGTCTCGGCGTCGAAAAGGTGGCAGAGCTTTGAATCCGGTTTGACGAAGATGGTGTCGCCAGGGCCGGCCATTATCCGCTCACGGAAAATGGCCACGCATTCGGCGACGCCGATGCGAAGCGTCACCTGCGTTTCGGGTCCGGTCGGTTCGACGACAACAATCTCCGCCGCCAGTCCGTCGGGGTCGAGTGCGATGTGTTCGGGACGCACGCCGTATACGACGTGGCGTCCCTGGGCACCGGCCGGCGCGTGGGTTATCGGCAGTCTGATCCCTTCCGTGGTTTCGACGCCGGGCCTGCCATCCGCGGCCAGTCTGCCCCTGAACATGTTCATGGCCGGACTGCCGATGAACTGGGCGACGAACAGGTTCGCCGGCCGATCGTAGACATCGAGCGGCGCTCCGATTTGCTCGATGGTTCCGTTGTGCATGACGACGATCTTGTCGGCCATCGTCATGGCCTCGATCTGGTCATGGGTGACATAGACGATCGTCGACTTCAGCCGCTGGTGCAGCGCCTTGATCTCGGTGCGCATCTGCACCCGCAGCTTGGCGTCGAGATTGGAGAGCGGTTCGTCAAACAGGAAGATGCGAGGATCGCGCACGATGGCCCGGCCCATGGCCACGCGCTGGCGCTGGCCGCCGGAAAGCTGCCGCGGATAGCGGTCGAGAAGCGCGCCAAGCCCGAGGATTTCGGCGGCGCGATCAACCTTGCGCTTGATCTCGTCCTTGCCCGCGCCTTTCAGCTTGAGCGAAAAAGCCATGTTCTCGGCGACATTCATATGCGGGTAGAGCGCATAGTTCTGGAATACCATGGCGATGTCGCGCGCTTTAGCCGGCAGATCGTTGACCATGCGGGAGCCGATGCTGATTTCGCCGCTGGTGGTCTTTTCGAGACCGGCGATCATCCGTAGCAAGGTCGACTTGCCGCAGCCTGACGGGCCGACCAGGATGACGAATTCACCGTCCTCGATATCGACGTTGATCTTGCGCAACACGGAGGCGGTACCGAATGATTTGCTGACCTCTCTGATCGTCAGTGAACTCATGATGGTGCTTGCTCCTCGGTTTGCGGCGCCGGCCAAAGACCGAAAATGGCCAGAAGGTGGGCGCGCGATCTGGCCACGCCGATGCGGGTTGGCGGCAACTGCTCCGGCACCCAGCGCATTTCATATTCGAAGCTGAAGTCGCCGGCGTATCCGGCATCGCGCAGCGCATGGATGATGCCGGCCCACGGAATGTCGCCATCGCCGACCGGAACCGACCGGCGGCCGGCCTCGTTCGCCGCACTTGGGGTGACATCGCCGGTGAAGCGGTAATCCTTGACATGGACCAGCCCGATTGCTTGCCGCTGCAGGTCCAAGCTCTCGGGAAATCCCTCCTTGCCGTCGCGGATGAGATTGGCGGGGTCATAGACGATCCCGACATTGCCGGCGCTGACCCGGCGCCAGATCTCGGCGCTGCGGTGTGCGCTATCGGCCATGGTGCCGTCGTGGTTCTCGATGTTGAGGGCAATCCCCTTGCCAGCGGCATGGCGACTGACCGCGCGCAGCACCTCGATCATCGGCGCGGCGCGGTCCTGCCACTCCCGATCTGCGACAGCCTCGCCGGCCAGAATGCGCAAACTCGCCGCGCCGAGCGCTTCGGCGAGATCGACAGCGTGGCACAGTGCTGTCACGGCTTCGGCGCGCTGGTGCGGGTCGGGGCTATTGATCCTTTTTTCGTAAGGCGTCAGCGCCGCGATCGCGACGCCGCGCCGCTCCGCCTCGGCGCGTAGTGCGCGCGCTTCCGACAAGCTTGCGTCGGGGGCAATGGCACAGCGATAGCCGGCCTGGCAGATCAGGTCGAGGCCGTCGAGTCGCAATTCCATTGCCCGGTCGAGCGCCTGCACCGGCGTCAGCTCGGGGGTGGCCATGGTGTGCAGAAGAAGCCGCATTTCTCTCCTATCCGATGCTGGCCAGCATCTGGCGGGTCACCGCGTGGTGCAGCGGCTGGCCAGCAACGAAGCGCTCAATCTCCTCGATCACCAGATAGGTCATGCGCCGTGTCTCGTCGCCGACGGCGCCGGCGACGTGCGGCGTCAGGAAGACATTGGGCAAGTCATAGAGCGGCGACTGCGCCGGCAGGGGCTCGGGGTCGGTGACGTCGAGCACGGCATTCAGCCTGCCCGACAGCAGTTCGGCTTCAAGGGCAGCGTGATCGACCAGCGTGCCGCGCGCGGTGTTGATCAGCGTGGCGCCGTCCGGCATCAGCCGCAGTTCCTCGCGGCCGATCATATGGAAGGTTTCGGGCAGCGCCGGCGCCTGGACGCAGACACTCCGCGAACGCCGCAGAAGTTCGGCAAGCGATACCTTGGCGGCGCCCAGCCCATGTGCCTCCTCGTTGGTCAGGAACGGGTCATAGACCAGTGCCTCCAGGTTGAACGGCTTGAGCAGTTCGAGCAATTTGCGGCCGGTCCGCGACGCACCGACGATGCCGATGGTCGCGCCTAAATTGCCGGGCTCACCAGGCGCCATCCATTGCGGCAGCCAGAAGGCACGCTCCCGTGCAAAGCGGGCCTGGGCGACGAAGACACCCTTGTTGGCGAGCAGAATGGCCGCCAGTGCGAACTCCGCCACCGGCACGGCGTTGGCGGCCGCCGCCGAAACCACTGTGATGCCGAGGTCCCAGGCTTCCGGGGCGACAAAGGCTTTGACGGAGCTTGCCGCATGCGCGATCAGCCGCAGCCGTGGCGCGGCCGCCAGCACGGCGGCGTCAAGTCGCGGAGCCCCCCATCCGGTAAGCAGAATGTCGCTTGCTGCTAGGCGCTGCTGCTCATCCGGTGACGAGAGGCCGGTGAGGGGCTCGGACGAAAGCACCTCGCAACTGTTCGCCAGCCGCAAGAGATGCTCCGTCGAAATCAGGTCCGGCGCCAGTTCTGGGTTGAGAGCGATCGAGAGCGTCGGCTTTGTTGGCACGGCTTCAACCCTTAACGGCGCCGACGGTGAGGCCGGCGACGAGCTTGCGCTGGATGAACAGGAACAGGATCAGCGTCGGCAGCATGGTCAGGCTGGTGGCGGCCATCATCTCGCCCCACTGTGCGAACTCGCCGCCGATGAAATTGAACAGGCCGACCGGCAGCGTCCGCTTGTCGCCGCCGCCGATGATCACAAGCGCATAGAGGAATTCGTTCCAGGCGTTGATGAAGGAGAAGATGGCGACAGTGGCGATGCCGGGGGCGGCCAGGGGAAGCACCAGGCGCCAGAACACCGTCAGGTTGCTGGCGCCGTCGACACGGCCGGCTTCCTCGATCTCAAGCGGCACCTTGGCGAAATAGGCCGTCAGCATCCAGGTCGAGAACGGAAAGGTGAAGGTCACATAAGCCAGGATCAGGCCGAGATAGGAATTGGCGAGGCCGATTTTCGCGATGGCGGTAAACAGCGGCAGCACGATCAGCACCTGCGGGAAGAGATAGGCGAGCAGCACGGTGTTGAGGATGACCGAGCGGCCGCGAAATCGCGCCCGGGCCAGCGACCAGCCGGCCATGGCGGCGAACAGCACGCTGATCAGGGTCGAGGCGATGGAGACGATCAGGCTGTTAGTGAGGAACTGCGGAAACGGCGAGGCGGTGATGACCTTGTCGTAGTTTTGGAGCCCGAGCGTCGCGACATTCAAGGTCGGCGGAAATTTGTAGAGTTCATCGTAAGGTTTGAACGAGGAGATGAACATCCAGGCAAGCGGCGCCAACGCGAAGATGGCGACCACCGTGCAGCAGGCATAGGCTGCCGCCGTCAGTCCATGGGCGCGCAGGTTCATTCCGCCGCTCCGTTCTTTGCCTGGCTACGCAACAGCTGGGCGTAGACCAGCAGGATCAGTACCAGCAGCACCATCATGATCAGCGCGACGGCGGCCATGCGGCCGAGATCGTATTGCTGCCAGCCGACCGTGTAGGCGTAGACCGGCAAGGTGGTGGTGGTGTCGATGGGGCCGCCGCCGGTCGTCAGGTAGATAAAGTCGAAATTGTTGAAGACCCAGATCGTCCGCAGGATGACCAAGGTGGCGATGATGCGCCAGAGCGAGGGCAAGGTGATGTACCAGAAGGACTGCAGGCTGTTGGCGCCGTCGATGCCGGCGGCTTCGTAAAGCTCCTGCGGGATGGTCTGCAGGCCGGCGATGATAGCCACCATCATGAAAGGGAAGCCGAACCAGATGTTCATGATGATGACCGTCGGCATGGCGAATTCGGGTGAGCTCAGCCATTGCTGCGGCGCGTCGATCATCCCAAGCAGCATCAGCACATAATTCATCACGCCGTAGAGCGGATCGAGCATGAATTTCCAGGCAAAGGCCATGACGATGGAGGGAAAGGCCCAGGGCACGATAAGCGCCAGCCGTAGCACGGTGCGGCCCGCTGTCACCCGCTCAAGGGCAAGGGCGGCGACCAGTCCGAGCAGCAACTGGCCGGCGACGGATGTCGCGGTCCACACCAGCGTGTTGACGGTCGCCGTCCAGAACAGTGGATCGGTCAGCGTCAGCCGGAAATTCGTGGTTCCAATGAACTTCCAGCCGGGAAACATCAGGCTGGCATTGGTGAAGCCGAGCACGGCATTGTAGAAGACGGGGTAGAGGATGACGGCGGACAGGCAAGTGAGGCCCGGGATCAAGAACAAGATCGCTAGCCGGTCGTCCGCCCAGCCAAGCAGTTTCGCCCCGGCCGAGGGCGGCCGGAGCGTATCCAGATCATGCGCGGCAGTCTGAGACATCAGCCTCGATCCAGCCTTGTCTTGACGTCGCCGACGACCTTTTCGATCGCCTTGGCTGTCTGGGCGACAGCCTGCTCGACCGGTTCATCCTGCAGCAGGATACGCTGGAACATGTCCTCGACGGCATAGCTGTTGAATACTGGCCCGGCATAGGGATTGAGGCCGTCCTCCATTCCGGCAAGCGTCGAGTCTTGCAATCCCGTGAGGGTCACGTCGACGACGTTGCGGAAGCGCTGGATCGTCGGGTTGTCGAAGAAGGCGGGACCCTCGGCGCTTTTCAAAGCCGGAAACATGAACAGCGGAATGGTGAGCAGGAACGGTAGATAGTTCTCTTCGGTGAAGAGGAATTTCGCGAAGGCGTTGCCGTCCTCGGGATTGCTGCCCTTGGGCAGCGCCACCGAGATGCCGCCCATCAGATTGCCGACACGTTCGCGCTTGGGCATGAAGGTGGCATCGAGCTGTGCGGCGACGTCGGGGGCCTTCTGCGCAGCGCCAGCGACAATCGCGGCCGAATCCTCGGCAAGTGAGGTCTTGCCGCTGTTCACCAAGTTGAAATTGTCGCTGATCTTGTAGTCGGTGACACCGGGGCCGCCAGACTTGCGGGCGATCTCGATTATGAATTGCGTGGCGTCTCTCACCGGCTGGGAATCGAAGCTGACATTGCCGTCCTTGTCGAAGAACGAGCCATTGGCCGAGCGCGTCATCATCCACAGGAGGTAGCCGCCGCCGACATCGCCCTTGGCCAGCTTCGGGATCCAGCCGAAATGGTCCGGCGCCCTGGTCGTGGCCACCGCGGCATTGAGCGCGTCGTCCCATGTCACCGGCGGCTTGAGGCCGGCTTCGGCCAGGCGGTCCTTGCGGTAGACGAGCAAGCGGTTGTGCACATAGTGGGGAATAGAGATCTGCTGGTCGCGGAAGCGGCCGGTCGCGATGGCGATGTTACCCTTGAAGGCATCCGCGCCGCCGAGTGAGGCCAGCACATCGTCCATGGGAAGGAGGGCGCCGGCCAGCGACATCGGAACGGCATTCTCTGCAAGCAGAATGGTCACGTCCGGCAGCGTGCCGGCGGCGGCCGCTGCCGGCCATTTCTGCGGGAAGGCCGGCCATGGCACGACCTCGATGTCGACCTTTACGCCCGGATTTGCCTGTTCGAACCGATTGGCCACGAGGCGCATGTGGTCTGACCGTTCTTTTTGCGAATAGCTATGCCAGAACACGATTCTCCGTTCCGACTGGGCGCGAACGAAAGGCGCGGGGAACGCGGATGCGATTGCGGCCGAGGTCGCCGCTCCGAGCAGCCCACGGCGGGAAAGCTTGAATTCCAACATTGTTACCTCCCTGGTTTCGACTTGTTTGGGGATGCCCGTTGCCGACCGGGCTGATTTCCCTATCAGATCAGTCTGGCTGCCTCGGCAATGCGCCTGAGCTCAGCCTTTTCGGCATCGGCGATGCCGAGCTGCGGCCGCCGCACGGCGCTGTCGGCGATGAGCCCCTGCAGCCGCAGCACCTCCTTCATGCGTGGCCGGAAATCCCGGATCGGCGCGCGCCAGCAGTAGCGGGCCAGCGGCGCCAACCGCTCCCATATCTCGCGGCCGAGCTGGGCGTTGCCCGCGTCGACGGCGCGCTGCATGGCGACTAGCTCGGAGACCGCGGTTCCGGCGAAGCCGATCAGGGCGCCGTCGCATCCCATCAGCAGTGCTTCGTAGATGAAGGTGTCGCTGCCTGTGAGCACGGCGATGCGATCGGGCAAGGCCGCGACGGCCTGCACGGTCTGGATCGTCTGGTTGGCATCGAAGGAGGATTCCTTGATGGCAATGACCTGCGGCACCGAAGCCAGCGCATCGAGCATTTCGCCGGAATAGTCCGGCCCCCAGCCGCGCGGAAACTGGAAGGCGACGAGGGGAACATCGAGCGCGTCGGCGATGTCGCCATGGAAGCGCCGGATCATCTCCGGCTGGATCGGCGCGCCCATGAAGACCGGAAACGGAGGGAAGACGCAAAAGCCCTGCGCACCCGCGGCCACGAGATCGCGGCCATGTGCGATCATCTGGTCGGTGGACCCACCGATCAAGCCGCAGATCAGCGGCACGCGGCCGCGGACTACCTCGGCACAGACACGTATGATCTCGACGCGCTCGCAAGCGGTGAGCGCCGGCGCTTCGGCGGCATCCATGTTGACGGCGATCACGCCGGGCGCCTGCCCGGTGATCCAGTCGATGTAGCGGCGAAGCGATTCCCAGTCGATCTTGCCGTCGCCCACCATCGGCAGGAACGGTGCCGAGATGATGCCGCGAAACGACCGGTTGAGCACCGCGTGACGCGGTTCGGCGATCGCGGTCGGCGTTTGGTGGAGGGGCATGGTTCTTCCTGTCAGTTGTTGGCCTGGAGGCGCCTTGGCTGCAACAGTGCCGGCGCGCTGACGCTGGCGAACTCGAGTTCGCGGGCCGAGGACACCAGCCTCGGTGCAAGGTCGTGCGCACGGGTGCCGGTCAGCCGCGACGATGGCCCGGCGATGCTGACGGTGCCAATGACGGCACCGCTGCGGGGATGGCGGATGACGGCGGCGAGCGCGGCGGTTCCGGCTTCGGCCGCCTGATCGACATGGGCGTACCCGTTGGCGCGCGCCAGCTCCAGCGCCTCGAGCAGCGCGGTGACGGTGCGCGGCGCATTCGGGCCATGTTCGCTGAGCTTGCCGAAGCCTTCTTTGGCCGTGAGCATCAGCGCCTCTTCGTTGCTCATGCTGGCCAGCCAGGACTGCCCGGTGGCGGTGCAGTGGAGTTTCGGATGGCCGCCCATCTCAGGGTCGTAGCGCAGGCCGGAGCGTGCGCCTTGCGCCTTGGCCACCCAAGTCAGCCGATCGCCGTCGACGACGGTGAGCCGGACCAGTTCGCCGCTCTCTTCGGCGAGCCTGTCGAGGATCGGCTGCATGACATCGGTGATGCCACTGGCCGACAGGAACGCCAGTCCGATCGAGATCAGCCGTGTTGTCAGGATGTAGCGCTCCGACACCGGATCTTGGCGGACATAGTCGAGCCTAACTAGCTCGTTGAGCAGCCGGTGCGCGCCGCCCTTGGGAAGCCCGATCCGCTCCGACAGTTCGGTGACGCTGATGCCGTCAACCTCCGTCGCCATCAGCGACAGGGTTTGCAAGGTGCGGTCGATGAGGTTCTGTGCCATCGTAATTTCCTGAACTATATTCCAAATGGAACAATGTTCAGGTTTTGTCAAGTGGCTGGTTGGCTGGATCTCTGCGGTCGAGGAGGCGGGGCTCGTCTATGTCCGCGGAGGGGCAGGTCCTTTCACTTCCGGATATCCGAGCATTTGGTCGCCAAACTCGATCAACGCTGACAAAGTGAATGCCCGAGTGACGCGAGGGTATTTCAGGCGGTGGGCGTTGCGAAAGCATACGAGACGATACGGGAAGATTTCTGATTTTGGCCCACGAAAAAGTCAATGAAATCAATACTATTGATACGTCCTCCGGGCCCACCAGAATACCCATCTAGCTCTTTGATTTTATTTATCTATTTTTTCCTTGCCCACACTATGGACTCGAACCCCCCATAAATTTCAAATCGGATTGTGTTCGAGAACGATTTCGAGGCCTGCCGCGAAGTTGATCTTTGAGTCGTTACGGATCACTGGATCGGACGTGTGGCATGGCCGACTTGACCCCATAGTTGACCTAGGCCAGGCGCAAAAGGGGCGGCCGGTTTGCGCCTCTTCTCCAACTTAGCAAGCGCTTGTCAGCGCCTGAAAGCGGACATTGCTCGGCGAGCCGACAATGGATCGCATCGAAGTTGCAGCCGAGGCGCAAATGGCCCACGGGACGACGCGGGCGAGTGTATCACTGCGCGTTGATTGCTGCTCGGCCGCCCTGTCGGGTTAGATGTCGGCGGAGGAAGCAAGGAAGGCCTTCACCGGCTTTGCCCGGATCACGCGGCTTCTCGACGATGACATGGCGCAACCATAGCGGGCGTATACGCGCTGGGGCGGTAGCCGCACCGGAGTGCCGAGCGCCGGACTGCGTCCGTGATGGCCGCGGGAGGGTGTCTGTGCGTCTGCGGTGACAGGGCCGGCCGGGCTTTCCGGACGGCCCAAATGGTTGGCTTTGACCAAGGCCTCAATCCCAAGCGACGGAATAGCGGTCGATCACCCAAAGCCAGGAGTTGTCGCTTCGCCGCCGGGCGATCTCGCTGGTGACATCCCCACCTGGAAGGCTGGTGGAGGTGAGCGCCAGGTCGCCGCAAACAGGCGCCGGCCGCTGTTCTCCTACGGCAAACTTCCTTCCAGATGCGACGATCCCGGCATAGTAATCACGGATGGCTTCGTGACCGCGCAGAAAACGTCCGGCGCCGCAATCGATCACCGCATCTTCCTCGAACAGCGCGACCATGCCGTCGACATCGCCCCCATGCTGACTCGCTGTCAGCATGGGTTCCAGCTGCTGCGGGTCGTAGGCGGGCTTTCCTGCGCTCGGCTCGTTCATGATGACAGCTCCGTTGTCGGGACGGAGCCTATCGCAACCGGCTCCAGTATGTCCGTATCAGGTCGAGGCATCGTTTGGTTCAGCGGGCTATCGGAGAAGAATTTTACTGTAACTGCACTTCATTATCTCCCCGAAATTCATACGAAATAAGAGATATCATCTACAATATATCAATTATATATAAAAAGATATCTATGCTATGTATAGAGCTGTATATTTCATGCTGGACGATAGCAATAAATAACGTTCTGCGTCTGCTCTTTCACGAAGCCCTTAACAAGCGATCACGAATGTGTTACCGATCCTTACTGGGGGTAAGGGCGCGATATCCACGACCAACCCAAAAGCGGTGGGGGATTTTTATGGTGTCGGGCGCCGTGCTTGGCATTGTCGGTCTTGTGCGCGCCAAAACTGAGCGGACCAAAGGCCGCACGCAACCTCGATCCCCCTTTGCGCTATGCTGCAGGCGTCGTTCACAACCTCCGTGAAAGGCGAGGGCAGTTTGTTTCAAGCCATGTTTCTCTGAGTATTTGATACCGAAAGACGACTGTCAGACATCAAGAGGTATACGTCGCATGGCCAATTCGCTTGGCACAACGCGGCGGCTATCCCACCGTTGCGCGCGGTGAACTGAACCCCAGGAGATCATTGTTGCAATGACGCAGTCTCAAAACGCAAGGGTCTGGGCCAGCCGCGCCTTCATGGACTCATCACGGATCAAGGGATTCACTGCTGATCCTTTGCCGACTGGGATGCGTCTTGGCCAGATGGCCGAGTTGAATGAAACCGGCGAGCGGATGTCGGCAGAGCATTTTCCCAAGGAGATCTTCGCCAAATATCCAGACAAGAAGGAAAAGAAGCAGGCGGATCTCGTACTTGCTGCCGGCGCGGTGGTGGTTTCGGCGGCCTGCGCCGATGTGCTGCGGCAATTCGATCTCGGCCACTCCTCGCTCTACCCAATCAAGCTTTTCCAGCATGACCGCAAGACGCCGGTCGAGGGCGAGTATTTCTGCCTCAATATCGGCGAGCGCAAGGATGCGTTTCTGCCCGATCATTCTCCGCTGGTAAAGGTGTTGGGCGATAAGAGCATGAAGATGCCGCCTTACCTGCAAGACGGCAATGTGGCGGTCAGCCCAGTTGCACTTGAGGGCCCTGATTTATGGGTTAGTCCACCTTTGATCCGCATTTTTTTCCTGAGTGACCGGCTGACCCAGGCGCTACGCGCGGCAAAAATGGGACGAGTCTTTGGTTTCCGCGCCTGCCGCATTGTCGAAGCTGACTAACATCGCCCGAGGGGGGCAGATTGATGCCAGTACCTTTTGCTTTTCAGATACATCATATCTTTCCAGTAGAACTGTTTGACGATCCGAGAATCTCGGAACTTCTGCCGCTGTTGTTTACCGAGACCGGCGCCAATTTCACAATGGACATGGCCGGCAATGAGATCGCGCTCTTTAGCGATCCTGACGTTGCTGCCTATGTGCGGGCGCTCACAGCAGTCGACGGAAGTAACGTCTACTACGACAGTGGTTTCGGCAGTGTAGTTCACAACGGAAGCCACCCGGGATACACCGAATTTCTGATCGATCAACTCGATACAATTTTAAAGTCGAGTGGAAGCCCCGAAGCCAAGCTATCAGAGGTGTATAAGCTCCATTACTTCGCGACACAGGTGAGCCAAGGACTTGTCACTTTCGAAGGCCAGACATTGGGCGTAGGGGGAACTGCGGTCTATGCGGCGATCCTCGCCAATGCCTATGACAGCTGGGCAGTCAGTGATGCCTCGTTGCAAGCCTACACTGATGGGCTGGACCGAACAGTAACCGATGCCGGACTGGATCATAATCTGCAGGCGCGGCTCGATTCGATCAGTTCGCTTGTTGAACATGCGTCCGTGGCCGGGCATCTAACTTTTGATCAGTACAACGCCGCAGTGTCTCGGATTTCGGCCGTTCAGCTCGGACTTGATCAATCAGGAGGGTATTTAAACAATCTAACAGGGATGCTGAAGGCGAGCTCCGCCATAACTCAAATTGGTATTATCACCAACTACGAGCTCAAGAAGAATCTTAATATCGAAGTAAATCTTAAGGAAACGTTGACGTATTTTGCTCTTTCAGAGGATGGTTATATTGATCTAAATCAATTAGACAAAGCAATGGAAGGAATATCAAAATTTTCGGATCTCTTGGGGAGCTTCGCGGACAAACTGCCTAGTAGTCTCTCCCATCTCGATCAGGCCACCATAAACAAGATGTCGGCAATTCTCGACAGCAAAATTGTTGGATTGGGCGGCGGGCTCCTCGGCGACACAGCCGAATTCCTCAATCTAGCTTACGATGCCATCAAGGATGCTGCAAAGGGAGATTTCGCCCCTCTCGCATCGGTTATTGCCAACTACGGTGTGTCGATGGTCCTCAGTGCCGTGGTAATAACCGCGACAATCGCCATCGCTGGCTATTTCTCGGCGGGGGCTGCTGCGGTCGTGGCTGCTGCCTGGGCCGTTGGCGGTGTTATTGATGCGATTTCCAATGGTGCGCAGCTGCTCGAGAAGATTTTGCTGGATCTCGGGGTGCTTGACCACCCCTATCTTCCTGATTGGTACGCTGCGCTTAATGCACTGTTCAATCCGCCTCCCCGGGACCCGCTTGTCATTGACCTCGACGGGGATGGTATCGAACTGACAAGCCTTGGTTCGTCTTCGGCCTATTTCGATCTCGATGGCGATGGCTTCGCCGAACGGACAGGCTGGGTCGGAGCCGATGACGGTTTGCTGGTCCTGGACGAGAATGGAAACGGCCGCATTGACGATATTGCCGAATTGTTCGGTTCGGCGACGTCACAAGGGTTTCAGGAGCTCAGCCGCCTCGACAGCAACCATGACAATGTCATTGATGCCAACGATGCGGCGTTTCTCTCTCTCCAGGTCTGGAGAGATGCAAATGGCGATGGCGTGTCGGCGCCGGATGAGCTTCATTCCCTGAATGAGTTGGGTATCAGGTCGCTTAGTCTAGAGGCCTCCGTTTCCGGGGCGTCGCTGAGCGGCAACCGGGTTCTGAATACCAGCCATGTCACCTGGAGCAACGGCGCGCAGACGCAGTCCGCGGAGATCGTGTTCACACTCTCGCAGTTTCAAAGCCGCTACGTCTTGCCGGAGAATTTTGCGTACGACGCTGACGTGTACGACCTGCCGAAGCTTGCCGGCTATGGCGACCTTGCCGACCTATGGGTCGCAATGACACAGGATGGCTCCCTCAAGGCTGAGGCCGAGGCTGCGATCGAGACCGCCCGCAGCGGCAACTTTGGCGAATTCCTGGCCGACATGGACGACTTTCTGTTCGATTGGGCGGGCGTCGAAGGCGTGCGCTGGATGGGGCAAATAAACGATCTCTATGTTCATTTTGCCTATGACGCCGGTGAGTTGGCCGAATATTTGGAGGACACGCTAACTGTTGTATACTCTGGCGGAAGTGGCCCTACGCCACCTGCGCCCAAGGGATACGTATTCTCATTGGACAGCGTGGGCGCCGCAGAGCTCCAGGCGTGGTTGTCGGAAAACGATCTGGCCCTGCCGCCGGCTGGGATGGCTGGATCCTTCAGAGGTGTAATGTTGAATTCCACCTTGCCCACCATCACAGTGGGCGGCGGAGGCGGTGGTGGAAGAGCAGGAAACCGAATTACGCTATCGCTGAACGACCTGGGAAATCAGCCGCCCCCCGATCCGACTTCGATCATGCCGGCTCCGGCTTTGGCCTTTTTGCAAAAGATCATGGGGCAGGATTACCGCGTGGCAGGAAATTTCCTGGCCCCTGACTCGGTTATGGTCGGAGAGCCGACCGCGCAGAACGCTGTAGCGTTAATGAAGTCGTTCTCCGAGGTTAGAGACTACTATACCAGTTACTTCCTTGCGCAGGCCGCTTGGTCGATTATCGCACGGGAGGGACCCGAGGCGGACCTTGGCGCGCTGGCTCCATTCAAGAATATCTTCGTTAATCCACTAACCGATCAAATAGATGGAGACTTCAGAAGCCTAATGCTTCAAGTAGTCGACATGTTCCGCGTTCAAGACCTTGGGTCTGACTTGGACGCACTTACGCTGCTGTCGGTGTTCAAGGGGGAAGCTCCAATCGTGGCGCTTGCCGTAGATCTGTTTGATGACATCGACAACGCGACCATTATCGAAGCATTCGACCTCAACGCCATCATCGATGGAACGGTTGATGCAGATTCGTTGAGTGCTGTCGTCGCTTCCGTTTTGGCGGGTCACGGCGGAAACGACACTCTGACCGGCAGCAGCGGAAACGATACCCTGCTCGGTGGCGAGGGCAACGACGCACTCAATGGCGGCACCGGCAACGACACCTATGTGTTCGACTTGGGTGATGGCACCGATACCATCAGCGACAGCAGCGGAAAAGACTGGCTCCTTATGGGCGCCGGACTCACGGCCGCCAACGTCACCTTCAACGTCTCCGGCTCCGATCTATTGATCACCTATGGCGCAGGCGACCAGATCAGGCTGGTGAACCAGTACTACTGGGCCTCGACCTCCTACCAGGTCGAGACGCTGATGTATGGCGACGGCACCACGATCAGCCTGACCGGTGGCTTGCCGATCGTTGGTGGGACCGGCAACGACATCCTCAATGGCACCGCTTACGCCGACACGCTCACCGGCGGAGCCGGCACCGACACGCTCAACGGCAATGACGGCAATGACACGCTCAATGGCGGCATCGCCAACGACGTGCTCAATGGCGGCAGCGGCAATGACACCTATGTCTTCAGTTCGGGCGACGGCACCGACATCATCAACGAAAACAGCGGATCGACAGACACGATCCAGCTCGGCGCTGGGCTAACCACCGCCAATGTGTTCTTCAACGTCTCCGGCTCCGATCTTTTGATCACCTACGGTGGAGGCGACCAGATCAGGCTGGTGAACCAGTACTACTGGGCCTCGCCCTCCTACCAGGTCGAGACGCTGGTCTATGGCGACGGCACCGCGATCAGCCTGACCGCTGGCCTGCCGATCGTCGGCGGCGCCGGCAATGACACACTCAACGGCACCGCTTACGCCGACACGCTCACCGGCGGAGCCGGCACCGACACGCTCAACGGCAATGATGGCAATGACACGCTCAACGGCGGCATCGCCAACGACGTGCTCAATGGCGGCAGCGGCAATGACACCTATGTCTTCAATTCGGGCGATGGCTCCGACACGATCAACGAGAACAGCGGGGCGGGAGACACGATCCAGCTCGGCGCTGGGCTAACCGCCGCCAATGTGTTCTTCAACGTCTCCGGCTCCGATCTTTTGATCAGCTATGGCGCAGGCGACCAGATCAAGCTGGCGGATCAGTACTACTGGGCCTCCACCTCCTACCAGGTCGAGACGCTGATCTATGGCGACGGCACCACGATCAGCCTGACCGGTGGCCTGCCGATCGTCGGCGGGACTGGCAACGACACACTCAACGGCACGAACGGCAACAATGCGCTCTATGGACTTGTTGGGGATGACACGCTCAACGGCAACGATGGCGACGACGTTCTGACTGGTGGCGTTGGTAGTGACGTGCTCAATGGCGGCAGCGGCAACGACACTTATGCCTTCAGTTCGGGCGATGGCGCCGACATCATCAACGATAACAGCGGAACGGCCGATACCATCCGGTTGGGCGCCGGACTGACGGCCGCCAATGTGTTCTTCAACGTCTCCGGCTCCGACCTTTTGATCAGCTACGGCGCAGGCGACCAGATCAAGCTGGTGGATCAGTACTACTGGGCCTCCACCTCCTACCAGGTCGAGACGCTGATGTATGGCGACGGCACCACGATCAGCCTGACCGGTGGCCTGCCGATCGTCGGTGGGACGGGCAATGACACACTCAACGGCACCAACTTCGCCGATACCCTGACCGGCGGAGCCGGCACCGACACGCTCAACGGCAATGACGGCAATGACACGCTCAACGGCGGCATCGCCAACGACGTGCTCAATGGCGGCAACGGCAATGACACCTATGTCTTCAGTTCCGGCGATGGCACCGACACGATCAACGAGAACAGCGGAGCGGCCGACACCATCCAGCTGGGCGCCGGACTGACGGCCGCCAATGTCACCTTCAATGTCTCCGGCTCCGATCTTTTGATCACCTACAGTGCAGGCGACCAGATCAGGCTGGTGAACCAGTATTACTGGGCCTCCACCTCCTACCAGGTCGAGACGCTGATCTACGGCGACGGCATCACCATCAGCCTGACCGCTGGCCTGCCGATCGTCGGTGGGACCGGCAACGACATCCTCAACGGCACCAACTTCGCCGACACGCTCACCGGCGGAGCCGGCACCGACACGCTCAACGGCAATGATGGCAACGACACGCTCAACGGCGGCATCGCCAACGACGTGCTCAATGGCGGCAACGGCAATGACACCTATGTCTTCAGTTCCGGCGATGGCACCGACACGATCAACGAGAACAGCGGAGCGGCCGACACCATCCAGCTGGGCGCCGGACTGACGGCCGCCAATGTCACCTTCAATGTCTCCGGCTCCGATCTTTTGATCACCTACGGTGCAGGCGACCAGATCAGGCTGGTGAACCAGTATTACTGGGCCTCCACCTCCTACCAGGTCGAGACGCTGATCTACGGCGACGGCATCACGATCAGCCTGACCGCTGGCCTGCCGATCGTCGGTGGGACCGGCAACGACATCCTCAACGGCACCAACTTCGCCGACACGCTCACCGACGGAGCCGGCACCGACACGCTCAACGGCAATGATGGCAATGACACGCTCAACGGCGGCATCGCCAACGACGTGCTCAATGGCGGCAGCGGCAATGACACCTATGTCTTCAATTCGGGCGATGGCTCCGACACGATCAACGAGAACAGCGGAGCGGCCGACACCATCCAACTCGGCGCTGGGCTAACCGCCGCCAATGTCACCTTCAATGTCTCCGGCTCCGATCTTTTGATCACCTATGGCGCAGGCGACCAGATCAGGCTGGTGAACCAATATTACTGGGCCTCCACCTCCTACCAGATCGAGACGCTGATCTACGGCGACGGCACCACGATCAGCCTGACCGGTGGCCTGCCGATCGTCGGTGGGACCGGCAACGACATCCTCAACGGCACCAACTTCGCCGACACGCTCACCGGCGGAGCCGGCACCGACACGCTCAACGGCAATGATGGCAATGACACGCTCAACGGCGGCATCGCCAACGACGTGCTCAATGGCGGCAGCGGCAATGACACCTATGTCTTCAATTCGGGCGATGGCTCCGACACGATCAACGAGAACAGCGGAGCGGCCGACACCATCCAACTCGGCGCTGGGCTAACCGCCGCCAATGTGTTCTTCAACGTCTCCGGCTCCGGCAACGACCTGCTGATCAGCGACGGCGTCGGCGGCGACCTGATCAAGCTGACGAACCAGTACTATAGCGCCGGCTACCAGATCGAGACCCTGATCTATGGCGACGGCACGTCGATCAGCCTGACCGGCGGCCTGCCGATCGTCGGCGGCGCTGGCAATGATACCCTCAACGGCACGGGCTTCGGCGACACACTCAGCGGTGGCGACGGCACCGACACACTCAACGGCTACGCCGGCAACGACACGCTGACCGGCGGCATCGGTACCGATGCGCTCAACGGCGGATCGGGTAACGACACCTATGTCTTCAATTCGGGCGATGGCTCCGACACAATCTATGACACCAGCGGGACCGATACGATCCAACTCGGCGCTGGGCTAACCGCCGCCAATGTGTTCTTCAACGTCTCCGGCTCCGGCAACGACCTGCTGATCAGCGACGGCGTCGGCGGCGACCTGATCAAGCTAACGTACCAGTACTATAGCGCCGGCTACCAGATCGAGACCCTGATCTATGGCGACGGCACGTCGATCAGCCTGACCGGCGGCCTGCCGATCGTCGGCGGCGCTGGCAATGATACCCTCAACGGCACGGGCTTCGGCGACACACTCAGCGGTGGCGACGGCACCGACACACTCAACGGCTACGCCGGCAACGACACGCTGACCGGCGGCATCGGTACCGATGCGCTCAACGGCGGATCGGGTAACGACACCTACGTGTTCAATTCGGGCGATGGCTCCGACACAGTCTATGACACCGGCGGGACCGATACGATCCAACTCGGCGCTGGGCTAACCGCCGCCAATGTGTTCTTCAACGTCTCCGGCTCCGGCAACGACCTGCTGATCAGCGACGGCGTCGGCGGCGACCTGATCAAGCTGACGAACCAGTACTATAGCGCCGGCTACCAGATCGAGACCCTGATCTATGGCGACGGCACGTCGATCAGCCTGACCGGCGGCCTGCCGATCGTCGGCGGCGCTGGCAATGATACCCTCAACGGCACGGGCTTCGGCGACACACTCAGCGGTGGCGACGGCACCGACACACTCAACGGCTACGCCGGCAACGACACGCTGACCGGCGGCATCGGTACCGATGCGCTCAACGGCGGATCGGGTAACGACACCTACGTGTTCAATTCGGGCGATGGCTCCGACACAGTCTATGACACCGGCGGGACCGATACGATCCAACTCGGCGCTGGGCTAACCGCCGCCAATGTGTTCTTCAACGTCTCCGGCTCCGGCAACGACCTGCTGATCAGCGACGGCGTCGGCGGCGACCTGATCAAGCTGACGAACCAGTACTATAGCGCCGGCTACCAGATCGAGACCCTGATCTATGGCGACGGCACGTCGATCAGCCTGACCGGCGGCCTGCCGATCGTCGGCGGCGCTGGCAATGATACCCTCAACGGCACGGGCTTCGGCGACACACTCAGCGGTGGCGACGGCACCGACACACTCAACGGCTACGCCGGCAACGACACGCTGACCGGCGGCATCGGTACCGATGCGCTCAACGGCGGATCGGGTAACGACACCTACGTGTTCAATTCGGGCGATGGCTCCGACACAGTCTATGACACCGGCGGGACCGATACGATCCAACTCGGCGCTGGGCTAACCGCCGCCAATGTGTTCTTCAACGTCTCCGGCTCCGGCAACGACCTGCTGATCAGCGACGGCGTCGGCGGCGACCTGATCAAGCTGACGAACCAGTACTATAGCGCCGGCTACCAGATCGAGACCCTGATCTATGGCGACGGCACGTCGATCAGCCTGACCGGCGGCCTGCCGATCGTCGGCGGCGCTGGCAATGATACCCTCAACGGGGGTAGTGCCAAAGAGGCACTGTATGGTTTTGATGGCGACGATACACTCAATGGCAGCGCCGGCGGCGACACGCTGACCGGCGGGGCTGGTAACGACACGTTTATCTTCCAGGCGGGCTTCGGGAAGGACACGATCATCGACTTCACTGCTGGCGCCGGCTCACCGGACATCATCCAGTTCGCCAACACCGTCTTCGACGACTTCGCCTCGGTCCTCGCCGTAGCGACCCAGGTCGGCGCCGATACGGTGATCACCCACGACTCCAGCAACGTGCTGACCTTGAAGAATGTTGCGCTCGCAAATCTTCATCAGGACGACTTCCAGTTCATCGCCGCCTGATGCCTGAACTGGAATTCACTTGAACGCGATGCCGCAGTCCCGTCCATCCGAACCGCCGCGAACAACCCTCGCGGCGGTTCTTGGTTCCTTTCGGCGTGCCTTCGCCGGCATCGCGCTGATGAGCGGTGTCGTCAACATATTGGCGCTGACCGGCTCGTTCTTCATGCTGCAGGTGTATGACCGGGTCATCCCCGGCCGCAGCGTGCCGACGCTGGTCGGGCTTGCGGTGTTTGCCGGCACGCTCTTCGTCTTCCAGGGCGTGCTCGAACTCATCCGGTCGCGGCTGCTGGTGCGCATCGGCATGGGGCTGGACACGCGGCTTAGCGGCCAAGTCTATACCGCGCTGATGCGGCTGCCGCTGCGTACAAAGCTCGCAGGCGATGGCCTGCAATCCCTGCGCGATCTCGATCAGGTGCGGTCGTTCCTGTCGAGCGCGGGGCCGACTGCGCTTTTTGACCTGCCATGGATGCCGCTCTATCTCGGCATCTGTTTCCTCTTCCATTTCTGGATCGGCATGACGGCGCTCGCCGGCGCCATCATCCTGTTCAGCCTGACGCTGTTTGCCGAGGCCCGCACCCGCGAGCCCGCAAAAGAGGCCAACCGCCAGGCCGCCGCGCGCAACACGCTGGCCGAGGCGACGCGGCGCAATGTCGAGGTGCTGCAGGCGATGGGTTTCGGCTCGCGCATCGCCGAGCGCTGGGCCGATATCAATGCCGCCTATCTCGGCACGAACGCGAAAGCGAGCGATCTCGCCGGCACGCTTGGGACCATCTCAAAGATCCTGCGCATGATGCTGCAGTCCGGCATCCTGGCGATCGGCGCCTACCTCGTCATTCACCAGGAAGCGACCGGCGGCATCATGATTGCAAGTTCCATCATGATGAGCCGGGCGCTGGCGCCGATCGAACTGGCCATCGCGCACTGGAAGAGCTTCATCACCGCCCGCCAGGCCTGGGCGCGGCTCACCCAGCTCCTGGCGCTGCTTCCGGAGGCGGCGACGACCGTTTCTTTGCCGGCGCCAACGGCTGTACTCGTAGTCGAGGGCATCAGCGTCAGCCCGCCGGGCGAGCGGCGCGTGGTCGTGCAGGATGCCGGCTTTGCGCTGGAGAAGGGCGCCGGCCTCGGCATCATCGGGCCGAGTGCTTCCGGCAAATCCTCACTGGTGCGGGCAATTGCCGGTATCTGGCTGCCGGGCCGCGGCGCCGTCCGGCTGGATGGTGCAACGCTTGATCAGTGGTCGCCGGAAGACCTTGGCCGGCATGTCGGCTATCTGCCGCAGGATGTCCAGTTATTCGATGGCACCATTGCCGAAAACATCGCGCGTTTCGAACCGGAGGCACCCTCCGACAAGATATTGTCGGCCGCTCGGGCGGCGGGCGTGCACGACCTGGTGGTCCATCTGCCGGAAGGCTACGAGACACGCATCGGCGAGGCCGGATCGGCCTTGTCGGCCGGCCAGCGGCAAAGGGTGGCGCTGGCGCGGGCTCTTTACGGCGATCCGTTCCTGGTCATCCTCGACGAGCCCAATTCGAACCTCGATGCCGAAGGCGAGGCTGCCCTGACCGAGGCGATCCAGGGTGTTCGCGCCCGCGGCGGCATCGCCGTCGTGGTGGCGCATCGCCCAAGCGCGCTGGCAAGTCTCGACCAGGTCCTGGTCATGGCCAATGGCCGGGTCCAGGCCTTTGGGCCGAAGAACGAAGTCTTGAACAAGATCACTCGGCCGGCCAGTGTCCCCTTGAAGGTCGTGCCCGCAACTGAAGAGAATGTATCCTGATGGCTGCGGCCCCCACAATCGATCGAACCATCCGGCGCTATTTGCTTGGCGGCGTGGCTGCTTGCATCCTTCTCGTCGGTGGCGCGGGCAGCCTGGCGGCGGTCACCGAGCTTTCCGGCGCGGTGATCGCACCGGGAAAGCTGGTCGTCGATTCCAGCGTCAAGAAGGTTCAGCATCCCACCGGCGGCGTGGTCGGCGCCATTCTGGCGCGCGAAGGCGATGCCGTGAAATCCGGCCAGGTTCTGATCCGTCTCGACGAAACCGTCACCCGCGCCAACCTGGCAATCGTCACCAAGGGTCTCGACGAATTCGAGGCGCGTCTCGCACGTCTTGAAGCCGAGCGCGACGACCATGCCGACATTGCCTTTCCGACCTCGTTGACCTCGAGGCTGGATGAGACCGCTGTTGCTCGCGCCATGGCCGGCGAACAGTCGCTGTTCGAGTTTCGCCGGCAGGCTCGCGCCGGGCAGAAGGCGCAGCTGGAAGAGCGCGTCGCGCAGCTTGCCGAGGAGGCCTCGGGGCTCACCGAGCAGCGGACGGCCAAGAGCCGGGAAATAGAGCTGATCGGCACCGAACTCGACAGCATCCGCAAGCTATGGCAGCGCAAACTCGTCTCGATCGACCGCCTGACGGCGCTGGAGCGCGACGCGGTTCGGCTCGACGGTGAACATGGGCAACTGACCGCATCGATCGCCCAGTCCAAGGGCCGCATCGCAGAAACCCGGTTGCAGATCATCCAGGTCGACCAGGACCTGCGCAGCGAGGTCGCGACCGAGCTCCGCGACGTCCAGGGAAAACTATCCGAATTCGTCGAACGCAAGGTTTCGGCCGAAGACCAGCTCAAGCGCATCGATATCCGCAGTCCGCAGGATGGCGTGGTCCACCAGCTTGCCGTCCATACGATCGGCGGCGTCATTTCGCCGGGCGAAGTCATCATGCTCGTGGTGCCGGTGGCGGATGATCTGACGGTCGAGGCTCGCATTGCCCCGCAGGACATCGATCAACTCTCGCAGGGTCAGCACGTGGCACTAAAGCTCTCGGCATTCAATCAGCGTGTGACGCCGGAACTGAACGGCGTGGTCAACGAAATCTCCGCCGATCTCAGCATCGACGAGCGCAGCGGCGCGGGCTTCTACACGGTTCGCGTCAGCCTGCCGCGCAGGGAGCTGAAGAAATTGAAAGGCCTGACCCTAGCGCCGGGCATGCCCGTCGAGGCGTTCTTCTCCACCGGCAGCCGAACCATGCTGTCCTATCTCGTAAAACCGCTGGCCGATCAGATAGCTCGCGCGTTTCGAGAGGAGTGACACTCCTTCCGGGCTCTGTCGGGACTTCAAATGACCGCTTTTCGGCTTCATTGCCCGTAAGCTGACCGACCGTTCACGTGAAGAGTTTCGGGCGCCGGCAGGCGTACGAAAGTCCCCGAGGAAGGAACCCGCGGGCCACAGTCGATGACTATGGGGATTTCGATTTGCGGCTGATGTCGGCGATGGCGTGACCGCCGTAGGGAAGCAGCGCGATGGATGCGGACAGACCGCTTCGTTGCGCCTCCGCGCGGTGTTGTCGGCCCTGTATGCGGCTGGACGCGGCTCTGTGGGCCTTGATGATCACCATTGGCGCGTGTGGATCCGTTGCCGGAGGCTGAGGGCCTGCGGCTGAAGGCTGAACCATTCCATGCCGGGTCATGGCGTGCTGTTCCCGGTCGACCGGGAACCGTGTGGCGGTCCGCGCGGCTGCCTCCACCGTTCGAACGTCTCGATGATGATCATGCGGCCGCCACAGCAGGGGCATGGCGGGCGGAAGTTGTCCGGTTCGTCGCTGGTGTCATCGTCGGACGGTGCGGCGACGTTCAGGAGTTCACGAGCAAGCGCGAGGCTGGCCTTGCGAGCAGAGCCGGCCAGCAGGCCGCAATGCCGGATGCGGTGGAATCCCTTTGGCAACACGTGGAGCAGGAAGCGGCGGATGAACTCGTCGGTCGCAAGCGTCATGAACTGCTGCCGGTCGGCGCCGTTGCGGCGATAGTCCTCACATGAGGGTCATCACGTCAAGTCGGGGCATCATGGCGACATTATTCGTTCCTTATTCGAAGACGGTATCCACGGTCTGAGCCCGGTTGCACGACACTGCCCGATATCCGGGCCTGATCAACCTCACATCCGGTCGCCGCCCAGCGGCTGCACCACTATCCCGCTTTCGGCGGGCAAGGGCTCAGAAGGACGAGACCATTCTTGTAGGCGGCTTGCTTTGAGCCATGGACTACCACGGTTCGTCCCCCTGGATCCGTCAGGGCTAATCAGGCCCTGGGGATGGGAATAACTTTACGTCTGTCGTCGCATCAGGTGGCTTTGATGGCGGCTCCCTCGATGAGAACACCGAACGTCACATATTTCCAGAACGCCACCAGCAGCTTGCGGGCCAGGGCAACAATTGTCGTCGCCTTGCGCTTTCCGGCATTGTGCTTCACCCGTTCCTGGAACCAGCGGCTCAGCATCGAATTCGGCTGGTGACGCAACCACAGCCATGCGAGTTGGACCATTGCTGTTCGAAGACGTGGGTTGCCTGCCTTCGAGATACCCTGCTCACGATTGATTGAACCGCTTTGCCAGGGACTTGCGGCAAGTCCTGCGTAGGATGCGACCTGTCTTCGGTTGTCGAAGTGCCGGGACAGGCATTCGCTGTAGATGACATTGGCGAATTCTGGGCCGATCCCCCTTATGCCGAGCAGCATCGTTGCGGGTTCGGTCAGGGCCGCCTTCTCCTGCGCTAGAACCGCGTCACGCTCGGCCTCCACCGCCTTGATTTGTTCGATCAGTAATTCGAGGCGACCGAGCTCGCGAAGAAGCTGGGCCTTGGTGTGCCGAGGCAGATCGCGACCATCACCCGTGCGGAGCTCCTCAAGGCGCTCGCGGCGATCGCGGCGCCCAGGCTCATAGCCCCGAATGCCCTGGCTAAACAGCAAACCCTTGATGCGGTTGATATGGAGCGTTCGTTCGTCGACGAGTACTTTGCGCTCGCGACCGATCCTGCGACGGTCTTCGTCCTGCGAGGTTGGAACTCGCACCATAGAGCAGACGCGGGGCTCCCCTCGCTTGTAGGCCAACAACGTCCGGATAAGCGTCTCGCCGTCGATCCGGTCTGTCTTCGCCCGCCGGCGCTTGCGCGAGACGGCAATCGAGGCGGCGTCCACGATATGGCTTTCTATCCAATCTTCGCGATCGAGTAAGCGGTGAAGCCAGAATCCATCAAGTCCGGCTTCGTGAATAGATACCACTCGATAGAGCCTGCCAGTCCTGGCCAGCGCTTTGGAACGGAGTTCGTCGATACGTACAAACAGTCCGGCAATGTCGCCACCGACAACCGTGTGCCGGGACATCTTATCGGTGGCACCCGGCGACAGCGAGGTGATCAGCCAGGCTGATTTGCTCAGTTCCAAAGAGATAAAAATTGCGTCAAGCTCGACACGGATAGCGGCAGGCGCTGCAGATTGATCAGTTGTAATAGACATGGTGGGTCTCCAGAGAGTTCAAACAACCTCGCTCTATTACAGCTCCGGTCGCTATCCATACCCTCATGGGATCTTGTAGCGGAAGGTGACGCCGCTCGCGTTGAAGGCGATCAGGCGGCTGTTCGAAATCGCGACCCGGTGGGTGTAGCGCGACAGGTAGGCGAGCACTGCCTCCGGTCCGGCGAACGGCGCCTTGGCGTAGACCACCCAGCGCGTCTTCCGGACGGGAGCAAGGTGGCGCAGGAATGTCTGCCGCTCGGTGAGATGAGCAAGTGTGCCGAAGAAGCCGAGCCGGCTGGCGTCGTGCAGCGCGAGCAGCCGGGTGAGGAACAGGCGTCGGAACAACTTGCCGAGCACGCGCACCGGGAGAAGGAAGGCTGGACGCGACGAGACCCAGCGGCTCCCGTCCGGCGCGATGCCGCCGCCCGGCACGATCATGTGCACGTGCGGGTGGTGGGTCAGCGCCGAGCCCCAGGTGTGGAGGACCGCAGTGATGCCGATGCGCGCACCGAGGTGCTTCCGATCAGCCGCGATCGTCAGCATCGTCTCCGATGCCGCCTTGAACAGCAGGTCGTAGACCAGCGCCTTGTTGTGGAAGGCGATGTCGGCGACCTCGGCGGGCAGCGTGAACACGACATGGAAGTAGCCGACCGGCAGCAGGTCGGCCTCGCGCTCGGCAAGCCATGTCCGCGCGGCTGCGCCCTGGCACTTCGGGCAGTGCCGGTTGCGGCAGGAGTTGTAGGCGATGCGCCACTGGCCGCAGTCCTCGCAGGCCTCGACGTGACCGCCGAGGGCTGCGGTGCGGCAATGCTCGATCGCCGACATCACCTTGAGCTGGACGAGGCTCAGGTGACCTGCATGGGCGGCCCGGTAGGCGGGTCCGGCAGCACGGAAGATGTCGGCGACCTCGATCGAGGCGCGCACGGATTAGCCACCGGGCGAGGTCTCTCCCGGCTTGAACAGGCCGAGCTTGTCGAGCGGGCTCGTCACGGCACGCACCGTCCGGGTCGCAACCTTCGCGTAAAGGGCGGTGTTGTTGAGCTTGGCGTGCCCGAGCAGGACCTGGATGATCCGGATGTCGGTGCCGTCCTCCAGCAGGTGGGTGGCGAAGCTGTGACGCAGCGTGTGCGGCCCGACCCGCTTGGCGATGTCGGCGGATTGGGCCGCCTCGACGACTATGCGATAGAGCTGCCGCGTACTGATCGGCTTCATCGCGTGCTGCCCGGGAAACAACCAGCCGTCGCGATGCATTACGCCCTGCTGCCGCCCGACCTTCCACCACTCACGCAGAAGCGTGAGCAGATCCTCCGAGAGCATGGCGTTGCGATACCGCCCGCCCTTGCCGCGTTCGACGCGCAGCAGCATGCGCTCGCTGTCGACGTCGGCGACCTTCAGCATCGACACCTCCGCGACACGCAGGCCGGCCCCATAGGCGACCGAGAGTGCCGCCTGGTGCTTGAGGCAGGTGGTGGCGTTGAGCAACCGGGCAACCTCGTCGCGGCTCAGCACCACGGGCAGGTTACGCGGATGCGACAGCCGGACGAGCCGGCGCGCCAGGTCCGGGCGGTCGAGCGTGTGGGTGAAGAAGAAGCGCAGCGCTGACACGATGCTGTTCATCGTCGGAACCGGAACGCCGTCCTCCTGCTGCTCGATCTGAAACCGGCGCAGGTCATCGGTGGTCGCTGTGTCTGGTGATCGCCCAAGGAACGTCGCCAAGCGTCCGATGTCGCGGAGATAGTTGCGTTGCGTCTCCCCGGAGAAACGCCGCATGTTCATGTCGTCGATCAGCCGCTGGCGAAGTGGACTGATAGGTGCATCAAGAACAGGATAGGGCATGGTCAGGCTCCTTGTTGAAGAAGCCCGCGATGCTCTGCTGCTGCCGAACCACCCTCAATGCGAGCGCGACGCCCGGCTCGTGATCTCTACCTCACCCCACGCGCCCATCCCGCGCAGCGGGTTCGTTGTGTGCCCAGCATGTTCAACCGCTTGGGGGTGAAAGTCCCCTTGCCAACCTGATGGAGGTGAAGGCTTAGCAAAGCGCAAGGGCATTACCGCGAGGTGGTGTCTGAAGGAAGCGTGGAGCAAAACCGCGACCTGACGAACAGAAACCGGATATGAGGCATCCCTGGCCGGACGAGCGGGCAACGTGTCGCGAAGTCCATATCCATCAAGGGGCAGGGCTGTAGATCCGGCAGGTGCGCGGGGAAGGCGATTGAACTTACCTGGGGAGGCCTGCGTCATGTTCCGACTTCGGAACTGAGGGAACCGCAAGGTGACCTGACCGTGATGCAGGAGTCAGCAGAGGGCGTAGTAGGTGATGCTGTCGGCAAGGCTAGTGAGGCACTCCAAGCCGAAAGGCGGAGCAAACGGATAGGCCGAGCCGGAAACGATGACCGAAGGCCCGAACGATTGGAAGTGGCAAATAGGACTGGCAACTCATGAGTGGAAAGCGGCAGAAGACCCAGTACTCACTGGCCCTGGAACCGAGGGACCGGGGTGAAGCCCCTGTCAGCGGTTACCAAGGGGCCGAACCACTCGTGGCGAAGTCGGCACCCGAAAGCCCGGCCTGGACAGAACAACTAATGGAGACGGTATGTAGCCGAGAGAATCTGGAAACAGCGTGGAAACGCGTTCGAAGCAACAAGGGCGGTCCAGGCGTGGATGGGATGACCATCGATGACGCCAAGGGCTACCTGCGTGAGCACTGGCCAAGCATCCGGTCTCGATTGCTCGAAGGAACCTATCAGCCGCAGCCGGTCAAGCGGGTCGAAATCCCCAAGCCGGAGGGCGGGGTCAGAAAACTCGGCGTGCCTTGCGTCGTCGACAGACTGATCCAGCAAGCCCTGCTGCAGGTTCTCCAGGAGCAGTGGGACCCGACGTTCTCCGAGCACAGCTACGGCTTCCGCCCAGGACGCTCCGCCCATCAGGCGGTAGCCCAATCGCAACGCTACGTTGCCGAGGGCTACAGCCACGTGATTGACATCGATCTCGAAAAGTTTTTCGACCGAGTCAATCACGACAGCCTGATGGCGCGCGTCGCCGCGCGGGTATCCGATAAGCGCGTGCTCAAACTCATCCGCGCATTCCTCAATGCGGGGGTGATGGAGGATGGCTTGGTCCGTCCGGTGGACGAGGGGACCCCGCAAGGTGGCCCGCTCTCGCCCCTCCTAAGCAATCTCCTGCTCGACGACCTCGACAAGGAACTGGCCCGAAGGGGTCTCCGCTTCTGCCGCTATGCGGATGACTGCAACATCTATGTTCGCAGCCGCCGCGCCGGCGAACGGGTCATGACCTCTGTCGGCCGGTTCCTGACCAAGAAGCTGCTGCTGAAGGTCAACGAGGCGAAGAGCGCGGTGGCGCGACCGGAGGAGCGGAAATTCCTTGGGTTCAGCATCTCAAATGACGGGAGCGAACGGCGCATCGCGCCAAAGGCCCTCGACAAATTCAAGGCGCTGATCCGGGACATGACACGCCGGACACGGGGAATCAGTCTGCCGCAGATGATCAAGGAGCTGAAGTCATACCTCATCGGATGGCGCGGCTACTTTGGCTTCTGCCAGACCCCACGGGTGCTTACGAACTTGGAAGCGTGGACCCGCCGGAGACTACGCATGTATCTCTGGTGGCAATGGGGGAACGGGCACAACCGCTTCAAGGAACTACGTCGTCATGGCGTACCAAAGTTCGGAGCTGCGGTTGCCGCCGGTTCACCGACGGGATTCTGGCGCATGTCAGGACACCCGGCGGTCCAACAGGCCCTGCGCAACCATTACTTCGAGTCTCTCGGTCTCCCTCGACTTCATGTCTCTGCCCAAGCTTAATACGATCGAACCGCCGTGGTACGGACCCGTATGCCCGGTGGTGTGGGAGGGGCGGCGTCGCGAGGCGTCCCCCTATCCCGATCGTCGGCCCAATTGCCGCCGTCTGGAGCATGTCTCCGAACGTTCATAAACCAGGTTAGCTACAGTCGACTATTTGGCGTCACGGAACCATACGGAACGGATGCGGGAAGATTTCTGATTTTGGCCCACGAAAAACTCAACAAAATCAACGTTTTTTATTCGCCCTCCGGGCCCACCATAACCTTTGATTTTATGAACAGCCAAATTAGTTTTGATGCGCGCCACAATTTGATTTGACGCAGGCGCAATAGAAATGCGCTCTAAGTCTATGGTTCGTAAAGAAATTCCCGTGGTCTCCCCTCCATATTTCGTGCGGCTGCCTCAGTTTCGCCATATAAAAGACTGGATCGCTGTCTGTTGCAAATCACTTGAATCAAAGTGCACTTCGTACTGCTGAGGCGGCAAATCACGGCTGCTTCGTGCCACAATTGTTCTCTGACGCGACCGGAGGCCACTCCCTCAACAAAAGAGAGTGGATTCTGGTGAATGACAGATCGAGCTTTGGGCTGCCACGAGGTCGAAAAGCGTCAAATTTCGACACGTTCAGTCGATCCAAAGGAAGCTGAATCAAAATCTTAGATCATCGCGCGACAGCAGCGACAATGGGATCCGTATTCCCGGTCCCTTGTTGCCTTCACTCGCCATGAACTCCGCCCCTCGTGCCTCTAGTGCGGCTTGAACGCGCTGCAACGTCCTGACTGTGACACGATCGTTGCTTTCAAGTCGCAGAATGGTCCGTTCCGCAAGGCCGGACAATTTGGCGAGGTCGGGACGGCTGATGCCAAGGGCGACTCGAGCTGCATAGAGCATTTCGTT
Source organism: Mesorhizobium cantuariense (assembly GCF_042647205.1). Classification (NCBI taxonomy): domain Bacteria; kingdom Pseudomonadati; phylum Pseudomonadota; class Alphaproteobacteria; order Hyphomicrobiales; family Phyllobacteriaceae; genus Mesorhizobium; species Mesorhizobium cantuariense. The sequence continues at coordinate 1,283,570 of NZ_JBHRVD010000001.1, forward strand.
GGGAACAATCATTTAGTTTGCCGTGCCGGGTTTCGATGATCGGCGCATTCGATCACACGAATCCTTCCGTCACAAATTGGCGTCCTCACGCCAATTATATGCGTATGGACGCCGATTGACCGACGCCGTATGTCTGTCTCGCTGCTTCCCGCGAATCACTAAGGATCCGAATGGACCGGATCCTTGATCGGACATCGGAGGACTATGATGCTGCTGTTTGGTCTCCAAACGCCAACCGATGCGATGTTCACCTTCCAGGTCGCCCGCCTTGTCGCATTGGCCGCTGATTTGGAGCGCGTCCGCCTCGGCGTGCTTCCGGCGGCGATGGCAAATGAGGATGCCCCCATCCTCGATCGATGGATTCTTGCCCAAAGGATTGTTCCCTCCCTTGCCGGGCTCTCGACCGGCCATCCGCGGCTCGGAGGCGAGAACCGGCTGATCGGCACGTCGGATCTCTGGCTGCTATCCGAAGACCGGGCCTGGGCGCGGACGCTCTCAAGATGGTACCGCCTCGGGCGTCCTGCCGAACAGTCCGGCCTCGATTCTTGACTGCCCCGGCCATGACATTCAAGGATTCGACTTTCGACCGTCATTTCGACCGACGCCAGAAGGCTGCGAAAGCCCGCTTGCATCTTCCGAGTGAGGATGAGTTGCTGCGCGGCATGGCGTTCTTTGGCGATCGTCTCCAAGACGATATCCGGGAATACGCTAGCCGCCTGTCACGGCGGATGAAGAAGCGCGGTCGCGTCGAACTTTTGGCTCTTGCCAATTGTCTCGACGACCTCGCCACCGAGCAATCCGAGGAGGGCGTCAAAAGTGTCGAAGCCGCGCTCGACACCGCCGAAGTCGTAAAGGGGATTCCGACCGAGGCCTGCCGCCTGCGCTGTCAATTCTACCTTGGGGTGTTTGGCGATCCGCAGGCTGCAGCTGTGATAGCAAGCGAAACGGCATCGATGGCGATCGAAGTCGTAAAGGGGATTCCGACCGAGGCCTGCCGCCTGCGCTGTCAATTCTACCTTGGGGTGTTTGGCGATCCGCAGGCTGCAGCTGTGATAGCAAGCGAAACGGCATCGATGGCGATGCGCGACTTCGATGAGAGCAGAGGCCCGCGAATGCTTTGGCGCGCGCTGGCGTGGAGCATGCTGTCACGTACTCTCGTCTCTTCGCGCTACCTCGCAATCTTCCATGTCCCGCATCCGCAGCATTCGCTGTTCCGGATGCTTCTGAATTTTGAAGCCGAGTTCAAGTCCGCGATCCTGCACGCACGGCTGACGGACGAACCGACGAACAAAGAGGCGTCGGCCAAGAAGGCGTCTAGAAATGTCGAGATCGAGTACCTCATCGAGGACGATGCGGAAACCAAACCCGCGCCGAATGCTGCCGTGGTTGTCATTCCTTCCATCGGCAACGCGACAACATCGGAAGGAAAGCGCGTATTGAGCGAGTTCCAAGAACTCGTCCAGCGCGGATTGCCGCTTCCAGCTGCATCCGACCTCTCCATTCCTCGCATGCAGCTTGTGTCCGAATTCCCCTGGGTCGCAGCGTTGGCCGACGACATCCTGAACCGCCTCGTCGGCAGGGGACATGCATACGTACGACCAACAATCCTGGTCGGCTCGCCCGGATGCGGCAAGACGCGCTTCGCGAGAAGGCTGATCGAGGAACTCCGGATCCCATACGAGCTGGTTCCCTGCGGCGGCTTGGGCGACAGTGCCGTCGGAGGTACAGCGCGGCGATGGTCGTCAGGTGAACCGAGCTTAGCCATCATGGCGGTGCGCCGGCATGAATGCGCTGGGCCCGCAATCATCCTCGATGAGATCGAGAAGGTGGGCACCAGTCGTCACAACGGCAATGTGCATGATGTCCTGATCGGTTTGCTCGAGAAGGAAACATCGCGGCGCTGGTTCGATCCCTACGTCGAGGCTAACTGCGATCTCTCGCATGTGTCCTGGGTGATGACGGCGAATGAGGTGGGAAGTGTCCCGGCGGTGATGCGGGATAGATGTCGGATCCTGCGATTTCCGGAGCCAGGCCGCGACCAGTTGCCGTTGCTGGCATCCCGCATTCTGGAACGCCTCTACTTCGAGGCAGGGCACGATCCGCGTTGGGTAACGCCGCTCGAAGGATTCGAACTCGCAGCGCTGGCCAACAACTGGCCAGGCGGGTCGATCAGGAAACTTGAGCGGCTCGTCGAGAAGCTTGTCGAGGCGCGTGAACGACATTGGGGCCGGCAATGAGCTGGCGCCGGGAAAACAATCGGCAGCGATAGGGGCTGGCACAGGACGCAACTGAATGAATGCTCGCGAAGCAAGAGGCTTTCTGCACCGACCCCGCAGTGAGGTGGAAGGATCATCGCTCGTCGATCATCCGCCCCAGGGCAGATCAAAGCACAACTTGATGAAGCGCGGGATTCCTATGGCGAATCCGTCGGCGCCTGCATCACAGCGGCCACTCGCGTTCGGCAGGTACATGGCCAGCGAAGCGCTGCTCGGGCTTCTTGGCCATACCGAAAGCTGCCTCGCCCTCATCAGGGCCGGCCCCATCGCTTCCTGTGACTGCAGAACCGCGCACATGGAGGATCCAGCGATCGCCCTCGAGGTGACGAGGCATTATGCCCGCATAGCCATCGCGACCGGGTGGCCGATCCCGACGGTGATCCTCGAACTGCTGACCTGCCACGTCATGGACGCAAACCCTGCCTGTACCGAGTTGGCGGAATGGCTTGAGGCGCTGGTCTTCTGGACCCCCCGCCGCAGGCGAACAATCACCAGGGTGCGGACCATTCATGAACCATCGTCGGGAAGCTCGTCGAGGCCAGCCAGTTCCATCGGGCACGGCAACGATCGAAAGGATTGGAAGATGAAAAAGCGTCGGATGCCACGTCTCTCGCGACAGCATCGTAGCAAGAAGACCAGAGCTGTCGAGGCTGCGGGTGACGCCGGCATTTCCGCTGAAAGGGCTGCAGACGCTGTTGGCAGCGCGGACAGTGTTCTCGGGGACGCTCTGCTTTTGCGATTGCTGCAGCTCCAGTTCCGGACGTCCGTCCATGAAGCCGCCCATGCGGTAGCGCGCCTCCATCTCGATCTTGGAACCATCGTGAAGATTACCATCGAGGCTCCGGAAGGTGGCTATGTCACCGGGACTATGCCTGAAGAGCAGACCGAGGCGATGCTCACCGGCGTTCTCATCACAGCACTCGCCGGCCGAGCAGCGGAGGAAGTGATCGTGGGGTCGGTCGCCGCCGGATCCGGCTCTGAGTCCTGCGATCTAGCAGCTGCGACCGCATTGGCGTTCGACATGGAGACCGTGATGGGCTTTTCGAAGAAATGGCCGCTGCTCTACCGCAAGGTCGAGGACCGGACATCGCTTCTCGCGACAGACGAAGATCTGGCGGAGCGGGTGAATGCGCGGCTGGAGAGCGCCTATGCCGTCGCCCGAAAAATGGTCGTCAACCAGGAGATCGCGATCGATTTCCTTGGCGAGATCTTGCTGGCACGAAAGACGCTGGAGGGAGATGAACTCGACGCCGTGCTCCAGGAAGTGAAGCAGCGGATCGTCGCGACGCCCGGGTGATCCGACAAACGGTCGCAAAACACCGTGCTTTGACGAGTCCAGGATTCGTGGAGCTTTGGCGCGCCCGCATGAATGAAATCAAGGCTTCGATCCTATGAAAATCTGGCTGTTCTCTGACTTGCATCTTGAATTTGCCGATCTGCGGCAGCCGCTGACGATCCCGGGCGCAGACGTCTGCGTCGTGGCGGGAGACCTTTACCGCGCTCCAGCCAATGGCGCCCACTGGCTGGCCAAGCACATAGCGCCCTCCATGCCGTGCGTTTACGTCGCGGGCAACCACGAATTCTATAAAGGGTCGATCAAAGAGGCCCTGGAAGACGGGCGCGCCGCCGCCGCGCAGTTCGAGCACGTGCATTTCCTGGAGAACGACGCTGTCGTTATCGAGGGCGTTCGCTTCGTCGGCGCGACGCTCTGGACAGACTATCGGATCGAGGGGCATCCGGAACTCGCCATGGTCCACGCGCGCGAACGCATGAACGATCACAGGCTGATCGCGAAACAACGGAATCCCTGGCAAAGATTCTTGCCGGAGACGGCGTTTCGGATGCATCGCGAGTCACGCGCGTTCATCAACTCTGCCCTGAAGGCCGATCCGATCGAGACCGTCGTCGTCACCCACCACCTCCCGCACGCGAAATCGATTCCTTCGAGATTCAAGGGTGACCTGCTGAATGCCGCCTTTGCGTCGGACCTGTCCGAGGTGATCGAGAGTGGTCGACCCGCACTCTGGGTCCATGGGCACACGCATGATAGCTGTGATTACAAGGTCGACAGTACGCGCATCATCTGCAATCCACGCGGATATGAGGATGAAAACGGCGCGTTCGATCCGGCGCTGGTCGTGAGGATATAGCCTATGGATGAAGGCGAAGAATTGACCGTAGCTCACCTTTGAACGCCAAGTAATGGATGGCTGCTTCGCGCCCAATGCACAAACCCGCTTCGCGGGAGGGTCGCCTGTTTCTGAAATGGCGCGGTATTCATAGGCCTTGAGCGGGTAGAGCCCGCGATCCGACCATGGAGTTCCCTTCAACGAGAGGAACTTGCCATGGCTACCCTGTCGACCGATGCTCCGACCACGCCGCTTCGCCAGCGCATGCAGCAAGACATGCTGATGCGGGGTCTGGGACCGCATACGCAGCAGGACTATGTTCGTCATATCCGGCGCTTCGCCGCGTTCCTTGGCCGCGCTCCCGACACCGCCATGACCGAGGACATCCGGTGCTTCCAGTTGCATCAGCATGAGAGCGGCGTCGGTCCTGCGACGATCAACGGCGCGGTCTCGGCCCTGCGCTTCCTGTTCACGGTGACGCTGAAGCGACGCGATCTGGCCCGCGCACTGGTGGTCACCCGATATCCGCGCAAGCTGCCCGACGTGCTGAGCGTGGAGGAAGCGGCGCGGCTGCTCGAGGCGGCGCCAGGCATCAAGTACAAGGCCGCGCTCGGTGTCGCCTATGGCGCAGGCCTGCGCGTATCCGAGGTCGCGCACCTCAAGGTCGACGACATCGACTCCACACGCATGCTGATCCGCGTCGAACAGGGCAAGGGACGCAGGGACCGCAACGCCATGCTCTCGCCGCAACTGCTGGAACTGCTGCGGCTGTGGTGGCGCGAAGGCAAGCGGCGCGGGGTCATGCTCCCCCATGGCTGGCTGTTCCCGGGGCGCGGCTGCACGGCGCCGATCTCGTCGCGGCAACTGCACCGCGCGGTCCAGGAGGCAGCCGAAGTCGCCGGCATCCGCAAGCGTGTCAGCCCGCACACGCTGCGTCACAGCTTCGCCACCCACCTGCTTGAGCAGGATGTCGACATCCGCGTCATCCAGGTGCTGCTCGGGCACAGCAAGCTCGATACCACCGCGCTCTACACCAAGGTCTCGACCCGGACGATCCATGCGGTCGCAGGGCCGCTCGACCGGCTGATGGCGCTGATGGAAGGCAAGACGCCTCCCGGCTGAACCGTGCGCGCCTCGATCGAGGTCGCCGACATCTTCCGTGCTGCCGGCCCCGCCTATCGGGTCGCCCATGCAGGTCACCTGAGCTTCCATCAGCTGAAGGTGATGTCGGCGATCGAGCATTGCCGCACCGCGGCGCTCGGCGGTCACGTCGAGGCCTGCGAGGACTGCGGCCAATGGCGGATCGCCTATAACTCCTGCCGCAACCGGCACTGTCCCAGATGCCAGGGCGCGGCGGCACGGACATGGCTGGCCGAGCGCGAGGCCGACCTGCTGCCGGTCGGCTACTTCCACGTCGTGTTCACGCTGCCTGCCGAAGTCGCCGACATCGCGTTCCAGAACAAGGCGCTCGCCTATGACCTGCTGTTCAAGGCAGCGTCGGAGACGATGCTGACCATCGCGGCCGATGCGAAGCACCTTGGAGCCAGGATCGGCATCACCGCCGTGCTCCACACCTGGGGCTCTGCGATGACACACCATCCGCACGTGCACATGATCGTACCGGGCGGCGGCATCGCGCCCGGCGGAAAGCGCTGGGTCTCGTCGCGGCCGGCCTTCCTGCTTCCGGTGCGCGTTCTCGGCAAGCTGTTCCGCCGGCTCTTCCTCACCCGGTTGATGGCGCTGCACGACGCCGGGCGGCTCAGCTTCTTCGGCGCAATTGCTCATCTCGCGGAACGGCGGGCATTCCTGCGGCACCTGTCGCCAGTCCGGAAGAAGCGCTGGGTGGTCTACGCCAAGGCACCGTTCGCGGGACCGGAGGCGGTGCTCGCATACCTGTCGCGCTATACTCACCGGGTCGCGATATCGAACAGCCGCCTGATCGCCTTCGACGAGAGCGGCGTCACCTTCCGATACAAGAACTACCGCCGCGACGGCGTGGACCGGCAGCAGGTCATGACGCTTGGCCCCGACGAGTTCGTCCGCCGCTTCCTGCTCCATGTCCTGCCGCGTGGCTTCCATCGCATCCGACACTACGGCCTGCTTGCCGGCTCCGCTCGCAAGGCTAGCCTCGCGCTTGCGCGCGAACTCCTGAACGTCGCCGCACCGTCCGATGACGACACCACGGACGAACCGGACGACTTCCGCCCGCCATGCCCCTGCTGTGGCGGCCGCATGATCATCATCGAGACCTTCGAACGATGGAGGCAGCCGCGCGGGCCGCCACACGGTTCCCCGTCGACCGGGACCAGCACGCCATGACCCGGCATGGAATGGTTCAGCCTTCAGCTGCAGGCACTCAGCCTCCGGCAACGGATCGACGCACGTCTATGGTGATTATCGACGCCGACAGAGCCGCGCCCAGCCGCTCACCGTCCCGACAACACCGCGCGGAGGCGCAACGAAGCGGTCTGTCCGCATTCACCCCAGAGCTTCCTGACGGCGGTCGCGCCATCGCCGACATCAGCTGCAAATCGAAATCCCCATAGACATCGACTGTGGCCCCGCGGGTTCCTGCATGAGTGGCTTTCGTACGCCTGACGGCACCCGAAACCCTTCCCAAGGTCGGACGTCGAGGTCAGTTCTGCGGCGGCCTGAAAGCAGACATCGTGGGCGCCGACACAGGAGGTCCTGGCTGCGCTTCCGCGGGTACTCGTTGGGCAATATTCACACCTGTCGGGAGATGTCGACCACAATTCGTTCATGTCGGTGTGGCCCAGAACTTCCCGTCACCCTCGCGACGCAAGCAGCGCTTCCACGGTCGCGAGATAGAGTTCGCCAGCGCTGTCCGGATTCGCAGTCGCCTGCATAATCTTCATTGCGGATGATTTGATGCCAGGCGCCTTAAGGGCCGCCCTGATGATCGAGCTGTACTGCTCGGTTGTCTGTGGTCCGGAAACAACCATTCCAGCGCCGAGTTTCACGATGCGATCGGCCGTGATGAACTGTTCCAAATAGATAGGCATAAGGAGCATCGGAATGCCTTGCGCAAGGCACTTGCCGGCCAGGCCGTTACCGCCGTTGGAAATGCAAAGCGATGTTTCCGGAAGGAGGTTCTCGAGGTCTAGCATGTCGTTGTAGATCTTCACATTGGCGCCTGAAGGCGGCAATTCGCCTTTGGGTACACCCGGAAAGACGCAGATCGCTTCTACGTCGGCTCTTCGCAGCCCATCAATGAGTGGCAGCAACTGTTCTAATCCATCATGAAGATAGGCAAAGACTTTGGAGTCTGATTTTGAGACCCATTTTTCCCGCTTGCCCGATTGGGGGGAGTCGATAGCCCCTATGTAGCGAACGTCGGGTCTCACGCCGTAGGGATCGAGCTCTTTGATGCTGCTGATGAGGCGTGGTGTTGTGGCAAATAGCGAAGAGAGCGAAGGAAGCGCCGCAATCCCCCGCCGTGAAAGAACCTGATTTACCGCCGCGAGCGCGCGGTTTTGGCTCTGCAGCAAATGGTCCGGGTTTGCCTGCCGCCAGTGAATTAGGCTTGGAAACGGGTCGAATGCGGGAGGGATTTCAAAGCCTGTCCCTACAAGCATCGCCCGAATGCCTAACGCTCTCGCTGCAAGCAGTGCAGTCGGTGCATGGTCTGCGATCAGCAGATCAGGTTTATAGAGAGACAAGGTGGTGATCCAAGAGCGCAGGAGGCCGTCCAATTCGTCAGCACCGTCATAGCCCGAGGCCAAAAGGATATCGGCGTAGCTGTTTGTGGGTGGAAGTGTCTGCGGCTTCGCTTGGTATATGGGCGCTTGCAAAAAGTGGAAGTTGGGCTGCGCGAGCACATTGCGGGCAATTGTCGTGTTCCGTGCCACAAAGAGAACCGGATGCCCGCAGCCCCGTAGCGCGCCCGCAACGTGGACATGGCGAAGGAGATGGCCGTGATTGTCGCCTAGTTCCCAAGCGAATACGACTCGAGAACCGCAACTCTTCCTCATTGATACATTTCCCATCATCTTCTGGCTTCTTTGGCAATGACTGACGTCATTAATCAACTGGTTCTATGAAGTATGAGATTTTGTATAATTTTTAATTGTCCAGATAGCCTATCAGAACAGTATTAGTTAGTACTAATGTACCTCACCGCTACCAAAAAAGAATTTTCCTCGCTTATAGTCATTTCAGCTTGAAACGAAATTTGAAGTCAATATAGTCATGGCTGATTTCCTTAAACGTCACAACAAAAGCGGTTGAACTGTCGGGTGGGCTCTGATGCTAGTGGATTGATCGGGACAGAAGAGTCCTTTTTGGGATTCCCCGGATCGCTTCGGCATGCGACATTGCGGGATGCGCACTGGTATCAGCATCGACATCACGGCTTCGGACAGAATTCGGCTTGAAGGGATCGTCGCAGCACGGAGTTCGCCTCAGAAGCATGTCTGGCGAGCGCGGATCATTCTGTTGAGCGGTGATGGCCTGGGGACCGCCGCGATCATGACGATGACAGCCAAGTCGAAGACCTGCGTGTGGCGCTGGCAGGAGCGCTTCATGAACGAAGGCGTCGACGGCCTGCTGCGCGACAAGACGCGGCCACCGGGCATTGCACCGCTTCAGTCTGTGCTGGTCGACAGGGTCGTGGCGCTGACACTCGATCCGCCAGACCACGAGGCGACGCACTGGACGGTCCGCGCGATGGCGAAGGCGGTCGGCATCGCGGCGTCTTCGGTGGTGAAGATCTGGCACGACCATGGCCTTGCGCCTCACCGCTGGCGCAGCTTCAAGCTGTCCAACGACAAGGCGTTTGCCGAGAAGCTTCACGATGTGGTCGGGCTCTACGTCTCGCCCCCCGCTCATGCCATCGTGCTGTCGGTCGACGAAAAGAGCCAAATCCAGGCGCTCGACCGCACTCAGCCGGGGTTGCCGCTGAAGCGCGGTCGCGGGGCGACAATGACGCACGACTACAAGCGCAACGGCACGACGACCCTGTTCGCCGCGCTCAACGTCCTCGATGGCTCGGTGATCGGCCGTAATATGCAGCGCCATCGCCATCAGGAGTTCATCCGCTTCCTCAACGCCGTCGAGGCTGAACTTCCGCCCGACAAGGCCGTCCATGTGATCCTCGACAACTATGCCACTCACAAGCAGCCCAAAGTACGCGCTTGGCTGGCCAGGCATTCGCGCTGGACCTTCCATTTTGTGCCGACATCCTGCTCATGGCTCAATGCTGTCGAGGGCTTCTTCGCCAAGCTCACACGCCGCCGGCTGAAGCACGGTGTCTTCTACTCCGTCGTCGATCTCCAGGCCGCCATCAATCGCTTCATCACCGAGCACAATCAGCAATCCCGACCGTTCGTCTGGAGAGCCGACCCACACAAAATCATCGCCGCCGTCAGGCGCGGGCACCAAACGTTGGAATCAATCCACTAGCGAGGACATTCCAAGGCTTCGAGGCGAGCTGAAATCTGCTCACGCATGTCTGGCCGATTGAGTCCAGTGAGAGCATAGCGCTACGAGATTAGATAGCGGCTTGCGCGGACGCGGTGACTAATATCTTCGTGCAGGAGATACGACCATCGCAGTAGCGCATTGTGCAACGCCAGGTCTGGCGGTCCAAGATGGAGGTCTACGATGAATAGGTTTGCGAGTTCGTTGATATCGATGTCATGCCTATTACTGACGTCTGCGACACACTCATCTGCAACCACCGTTCAATTTTCGATTTCTTCCGACCCGAAGACATTTGTTCACATATTATTCAAAGGGGGTTTTGTCGATAAGCGCGTTCTGTATTGCTATATAGATTATAAAATGGATGGAAACACCATAAGCGACAATTGCGAATATGCTTTTCTCAGGTTTAAGTCGGTCGCAAGCAAACAAAGCTTAGGTCAACTTGACGAAAAGGACAAAAAGCTTCGTGAAAAAATCATCACCTTGGTAGGCGAAAAGGGGAAGATCGATGGAATTTTCTGACGTAAAAGGGCATATACGGCCAGATATATATTTTCCAGACGATCTATTCAACGATGTTTACTTGAAAATGATCGAGTCGTGCTACAACGGATCGCCGACTGTTAAGAATATTCTTGATAACATGGTTACCAATGGCCAATTCCTTGATGTAGTATATGACCCTGGCGGGGGAAATCGATCTGATCTTGGGGGGTACAAGATCTATTGGGATGCTGGTGTCATAGATTATTTTGTTACTGCAAATGGCGATATGTTTCGAATTAGCGATCAGCGCTTCTTCGTGCACGAATTGGGCCATGCGGTGGGTATAAGCCCAAGCGACGCAATCCCCAACTACACTACGCCCGGTAGAGATTATGCGACTGAATCCATAATTTTCGAAAATGGCGTGATGCATGAGCTCGGGGACGTCAACGAGAGGCGCTCCTACACAGGTGCACTTCTTGAAGCCAACGTTGTCGGTGAGCAAATTGATGTTACATCGGATTTGGTGCCTAACGCGCGCGTTGACACTATTATCTGTGATATACCAGGTTACAATGCTGTAGATCTGTTCGACAAGGTCAATCCGGTTTTGGTTCTCGGTCTTCATGGCGACGACTTTATTCGTGCTGGCCAAGGGAATGATTTTCTGTATGGCGGAACTGGAGTGGATACCATCCGAGGCTCCGATGGAAACGATTTCATCGAAGGCGGCAAGGAGATGGCCGGAGATGGGAGCGATCTTCTTATTGGGGGTAACGGAATTGACCATCTCTACGGCGGCGCTGGCGACGACATTCTCATTGGCGGACGGGACCCTGCTCTCTGGGATGGAGTTCCCGCCAACATAACTCCGTCAGCTGACGACGGAGACGCAGATTATCTGGCGGGAGGAACCGGCCACGACACATACATAATGACTGGCGCCCAAGCTTCTGGTGGCGGAGTCTCCCCTTACTTTGACAAGAACATCGGAACTGGGAGCGCGGCATGGCTGAAACTTGGAATAGGCTTCTATGTCGATACAATTTACGACGCCGACGGGGACGGAACAATAACGAACATATTCGGGACAGGAAACGCACTTAACAATACGCTTGCCTACGATGCCTATGCGTCTTTCGTCACAGCGCAAGAGTATCAGACATTGCATCCTGGCTACTACGCGCCCTCGACTTTGGGCGGCTTGTCCGTTCTTTACAATCCGGATTATCTAATCGATCCGAACGCCGGAGAATATTGGGGCGTCGTGTCCGGAAGCGTGACCATACAAATGCGGAGTATGGTCGATCCGAGCGTACAGTCCGACTACGTGATCATGCTCGGCGGTTACGGAAACGTCATGACCGAAGGGTTCCATGAGCCGCTCTATGCAATCGAGGTACCTCATCTGCCCGAGGGGCAGCAGCTCCAAGCCTTGCAAATGCAGACACTCCTGGATTCGCCGGAGCCTGTTTTCTTCATAGGCGATGGCACGAATGAAACGCTTGCTGGCGACGTGCTTGATGACGAAATTTACGGCGAAGGCGGTAATGACCACATTTCCGGATACGGTGGCAGCGACTATCTCGATGGTGGAAGCGGTAACGATAGCCTCTATGGCGGCGATGGTGACGATGCTTTGCTTGGTCGCGACGGTGCCGACTATCTCGAAGGCGGAAATGGGGACGACTATTTGATCGGCGGCTCCGACGAGGATGTTCTTGTCGGAGGCTATGGCGCTGACGTGCTGTACGGCGATGATGGCGCGGATCACTTAAAGGGTGAGCTCGGCGATGACTACATCGACGGCGGAGCTGGTGCCGATATCCTGATAGGCGGTTCCGGCGACGATACAATCGTCGCCGATATCAATGACACCGCTTTCTCGGGTGGCGAGGGACACGATGTTCTGATCGTCGAAGGAAATGTGGACTTCATCTATTCCCTCGCTCAAGGTGCGTTCGAGGATGTCACCTCAGGGGGCGGCGACGACGTACTAACAGGCACCAGCGGCGACAATCAGATCGATGCTGGCGCAGGAAACGACACGATTTTCGCTGGAGCCGGTGACGACAGCATATATGGAGGCGATGGCACCGACACCGCGATCTTTTCGGGCAATTTGGCGAACTTCACGATAGAGGTTGATACCCAATACGGCTATGCCCTCGTCTACAATGACGTGGAATTCGACTACGTGGAAAACGTCGAATTCCTGAAATTCGACGACTATCTGGTCGACGTCGCCGACGTCGAAAATCCAGTTGCCGTCACGCCCCCGGCGCCGCCGACAGCGGGAACCTGGGCCGCCGCCGATGATCGCTTCTGGACCGACGCGGGAACATCGATCGTCATTGACTTCAGAGCCAATGACACGGTCCCCGTTGGCGTTGACGTTAACGCCTATACGTCAGGGCAACCGGCGCACGGATCTATCTTCTGGAACGGCTCTGCATACACGTATCAGCCAGATGCAGGTTTTTCGGGAATAGACTGGTTCTCGTACGGATTGTACGACGGCGACAATCACGACCAGAACATGACTGGCGAGGGGGCTGTCGTTACGATCCATGTCGGACAGCCTTACGACCCCAGCGATCATACCGGCGTTTCGGCGAACGTGGGTGGCACGAATGGCTACACGTTCTTCGGTACTGGACTGGACGACACGGTAACGTTCACGCCCAGCGAAGATCCGTATGACAACACCAACGCATACGCCGATGGCAGGAGTGGCGACGACACGCTCGTCCTTGATGGCGACGTAGAGTACTACAGCATCCAAGGCCAGGGCGATTCCTTCGTCGTCAACGATCGCCGCATTGATGGAAAATCCATAGATATCAAAAATATAGAGTACCTGAAATTCAACAACACGGCGGCATTGTCGATTGCCGACATTGCGGCCGATGCGGGCTTCAACGTTGGAGATGCGTGGGTCGTTTCCAAGCCAGTTGTACTGCCCGAGGATCAGTGGACCGTCAGCGACGACAGGTTCGGCGTAGCGGCGAATATGCCTGCGGCGCCCGATCTAACAGGCAACGACATCATTCCCGGCGGTGTGGGCTATCAAGTGCACATCCTGTCCCAGCCTACGCACGGATTCATCAACAGCAGCCAGTATGACCCAGTTACTGGTTGGGGTGACAGTGGTTACAGTGACTATAGCCCGGATACAGGCTTCATTGGCATCGATATGTTCCAATACGAGCTACTCGATGCGAGCGGCAACTCAATGACGCCGAGCGGTGGCGCGATGGCTGTGGTGTTTGTCGGTCAGCCTTTCGATCCGAACAGCACCACCGGGCTCACCATAAGTGCGGGCTACAGCATTGTCGGTTCAAATTTCGATGACACGGTCAATTTCAGTGGTGGCAATGGAAACTACATCGACGCCAAGGCAGGAAACGACGTCGTCACTTTCAGCGGCAATGAAGCGGACTACCAAATTCAAGCGCAGGGCGAACATTTCACTGTCAGCGACATCGCGACGGGTGAAAGTATACAGTTCACCAATGTGGAGCACATCATCTTCAATGATAGCTCCCTGATATCGTTGGCGGATATCGTCGCCAATTCCGGCTATGACCCTGGCGAAAGCTGGGCGGAGGCACAGCCGATCAGCGGGCCGCCCGCTGGTGTCACCGAGAGCGTTGGCAATGGCAACGGCACCTATTTCGGAGGAACAAACTTCGACGACACCGCGCTGTTTACCGGCGGCAATACGTCCTTCGCCGACGGCGGGGCTGGTGACGACACCATGGTCTTCGCAGGCGACGTCGCGGACTATCGCATCCAGGGCAATGACGATCATTTCTGGGTTTACAACACAGCGAACGCCAGCTCCGAGGTGATCGAATTCACCAATTTCGAACACCTGCAATTCGCCGACGCCGGGCGGCTCGCACTATCGGATATCATTGTTGCCGCCGGGCATGAACCAGGTGACGTCTGGCCGGATTCGACACCGATCAACGTTCCAGGCGCCAACGGCGGTACGTGGGTGGCGAACGATGATCGCTTCTGGACCACGTCCGGAACGTCGGTGGTTCTCAACATGACCGGCAACGACACCGTCCCCACGGGTGCGCACTACAACGCCTCGGTCTGGGATCAACCTCATCATGGGTCCATCAGCTTCAACGGGACCAACTACGTCTACACGCCGGACAGCGGTTTCACCGGCGTGGATTGGTTCACCTATGGCCTGACCGATGCGGACAACAACGATGAGGTCAAAACAGACGTCCCCGGCTTCGGCATCATCCATGTTGGGCAATCCTACGATCCCAACAACGATGAGGGCGTGTCAGGTTCCGTGGGAGCCGCGGGCTATTTCGGCGGATCGCGCTTCAACGATATCGTCAACTATAGCGCCGGGAATGGATCCTTTGTCGACGGCAAGGGAGGCGACGACATCATCGTTTTTGACGGCGATATCCAGGATTTCCGCATACAAGGCAATGGCGACAGCTTCTGGATCTACAACGACAGCAATCCCAGTCAGTCCGAGGTGATCGAATTCACCAACGTCGAATACATCCAGTTCAACGGGACGGCGGCCTATTCCCTCGCCGACGTCGTCGCCGCCGCCAACCACAGCCCCGGTGACTTCTGGTTCGATTCCGAGCCCATCGGCGGGCTGGTCTGATCCTGCCTGGCGGCGTCACAAACAAGCGCCGCCGATCTCCTCTCCTTCGCGCGGCGCTGGTGCTTCAACGCCACGCCTCTGAACTTCTCGGGGGCTGACATACATGCGCGCACAGAGCGCTACCGCTTCGTTTGCCAAGAGCATTTTCGACATCGGGCTGTTCTCGGTCATCATCAACGTGCTGTTGCTGGTGATGCCGCTGTTCCTGATGCAGGTGTACGACAGGGTGCTGCCGGCGGCCAACGTCGATACGCTTGTCTACCTGTCGATCATGGCCGTGCTGGCGCTGGCATTTCTCGGGCTTTTTGAAATCATCCGCTCGATCTATTCCCAGCGCGTCGCTGCATCTGTCGACAGGCAACGTGCCTCGGAGGCGTTCATCGCTTCGATGCAAGGTCAGAGGGCTGATACGGGCGACATACAGCCATTGCGGGATTTGGCGATCGTTCGGACCTTTATCGGCTCCCGCGGACTGGCAACCTTGTTTGATCTCCCCTTTGTCCCGCTCTTTATCGTGCTTCTGGCTTTCATCAATCCAGCGCTCAGCCTGCTCACCATCGGCGGCGCGGTTGTCATGATCGTTCTGGTGATGCTGACGCAGTTCACCAATGGAAAGAACTCAGCAAAGGCGTCCGAACAATCGGCCAAGGCCAATCTTGCGGCCCAGGCTTTCGCCCGCAATGCCGAGACAGTGCGTGCCATGGGAATGAACCGAAACGCGACGGAAGCTTGGGGTCGGGCCTTTGGAAACGCGCTCGACATGCAAGACCGGTCGGCTGCGATCGGAGCGACATTTGCCGGAATTTCACGAGCAACCCGTATGCTGTTGCAGCTTGCCATTCTGGGTTTGGGGGCCTGGCTGGTCCTTCAGGGTAAGATGACTGCCGGCATGATCTTCGCCTCGTCGATCATATCGGGTCGTGCCTTACAGCCTCTCGACCAACTCATTGGCGGCTGGCGCCAGACAATCGACGCCCGACGCGCCTGGCGTCGTCTGAAAAAGGCATTGCCGGATGAAACCACCAACGACAGCCCCAAGCTTCTATTGCCGATGCCGATAGGCAGGTTGACGGTTCGCGACCTGGTCTATGTCCCGCCCGGGTCGCCGCCCGGCACAGAGCCGATCATCAAGCGCCTGAACTTCGAGATCCGCGAAGGCGAAGCCATCGCCGTCATCGGGCCAAGCCGGGCCGGGAAGTCGACTTTGGCCAGGCTGCTCGTGGGTGCGGTCCGCCCAAGCTCTGGAGTGGTGCAAATCGACGGGGCGGATCTGCGCACCTGGGATCAAGATCAACTGGGCCGTCATGTCGGATATCTCGCGCAAGATGTGCAATTGCTGCCTGGCACGATCGCCGAAAATCTTTCGCGCTTCGATCCGGCTCTGCCTGACGACGCAATTGTCGAAGCGGCAAAACGGGCGCAAGCACACGAATTGATCCTGTCGCAGCGAGAAGGCTATCAAACGCAAGTTGGTGCCTCAAATGGCGCGCTTTCGGGCGGTGAACGCCAGCGCATCGGTTTGGCTCGTGCGTTCTACGGCGAGCCGAAAATCCTCGTCCTTGACGAGCCCAACGCCAATCTCGACCAGGACGGAGAACTGGCGCTCGGACTCGCGCTCGCCGGCGCACGCAAGGCCGGAACGACGGCTATCGTGATAACCCATCGAATGTCTCTCGCGGCGAGCTGTGATCGTGTCCTGATGCTGCGCAACGGCGCAATCGAGGCCTTCGGACCCAGTGCCGACGTCCTGAAACAGATCGCCGGCATCAAGGAACAGCCCCAAGCCCCAGCCACGCCGGAGATCAACGGCCACAGGCAACTCGTCGCATTCAGCACCGTAAGCCAGGGCAGCGGCCGCTGGAGCGGATCACTCAAGCCAGGGCGGAGCTAGACAAATGGCTGCGACCGCCTTCGCGTGGGAAAGAGACATCCGCTCGCAGACCCGATGGGTGGCACTTGCCGGATATGGCTCCATCGCCCTGCTCGTCGGGTGTTTCGGCTATTGGGCAGCAACCGCGCCACTCTCAGGAGCGGCTGTCGCGCCCGGGACCGTTGCGGCCGCCGGTCGCAATGTTCGTATCCAGCATCTTGAGGGCGGCATCATCAAGAGTACGCGTGTTGAGGAAGGCGACCGGGTCAAGGCAGGCCAAGAGTTGATCCTTCTCGACGATACGACGGCCAAGACACAGGTCAATCGGCTCAGCAAACAGTTCATATCGTTGTCAGCAACTGCCCAGCGCCTTGTAGCAGAGCGCGACGGTGCACCCGACCTCACTCTGGATGATGCGGTTGCCACCGCTCTCAATGACGGCGAACTCGTCAATCTCGTCGACGAGCAAAGAAAGGAATTCGAGGCGCGGCTCGACCGTTTCCGATCGGAACAGGACATCCTCAATCAACGCGTAGCCACGTTGCAGGAGTCGCTCATTGGACTGGCTGCCCAAAAACAGGCGATCGACAATCAGTTATCGATTGTGGCGGATGAACTGAAACGCAAGAAGTCGCTCGTCGATCAGGGACTGACGAACCATTTTGAGTACACGCAAATCCAGCGCAACCAGGCAGACCTGATCGGCCAGGCAGGTTCGATCGAATCCGAACTGGCATCAACCCGCAGCCAGATTGTTGAAGCGCGGGAGCAGATCGAGCGCAGCAAGACGCAGAGGGTCGAGCAGGCCGTCAGCCAATTGGCTGAAACACGCGCCTCTTTTGCAGACATCGAGGAGCAGTTGTCGGCGGCAAAAGCGGTGCTTCTACGTACCATCGTGCGCTCGCCCACCGACGGCATCGTTGTCTCGGCAGTATACAATTCCCCAGGAGCCGTTGTCGCACCGGGCGAGAAAGTCATAGAAATCCTGCCGACAAGCTCGCATCTGATCGTCGAGGCGAAGCTCAGCCCCAGAGATATCGATTCCGTGCACACAGGTCAGGATGCGAGGCTGCGGCTAACCGCGCTCAACACCCGGCTCACGCCCGATGTCGCGGCAACAGTCATCGACGTCTCCGCCGATCGGCTCATGGACGAAACTACCCATGAACCATACTACCGGGCGAAGCTTCGGATTACAGACGATCTGCCAGCGCCGGTAACAGTCGACCAACTCTATCCAGGCATGCCGGTCGAGGCATTCATCAGCACCGGGAACCGGACCTTCCTGGAATATCTGGTCAGGCCGCTTATGGATTCATTCCATCGGGCTTTTGTTGAGGAATAGCCGAACTCCATGAGAGGCAAAGCTTGATGATGAACCCGCTTTATATCGAGGTGTCTGCGGCGGCAGTGGTCAGCCTGCGGTGAACGCGAGCCGAACCACGATGTCAGATTTGACCTTGTTGCAGATGGAGCCAACGACGCGCTGCAATTTCACGTGCGGATTCTGCGTTGGTCGACACATGCATCAGCTCGACCTGGAACTCAGCACCAGTGTACGTGTCTTTGAACTCTTTCCAAACATCGAGGCGATCGAACTGCAGGGCGAAGGCGAACCACTGCTGAACCGGGACTTCTTCGACATCGCGGACGGCGCAGCACGCCTTGGGGCGAAGATATCCCTGATCACCAATGGCAGTTTGATGAGCCCTGCTCGTGTCGAGCAAATTCTGAAAAGGCCCGTTGAGAGGATCGGTTTCTCCCTGGAATCTCCGGACGATGCCAAGTTCGAGCAAATTCGAGGTGGGAGCTTCCCGAAGGTTATTGAGGGCATCAGGCGATTGAAGCAGGCGAGGGATACTGAAGGGCTAAAGCTGCCGGTGATCGGGTTGAACGTAACCGTATTGAAGAGCACGCTCGATCAATTGGATTCTATCGTCGCTCTATATCGGGAGTTGGGCCTTGATGGCGGCATCTCGTTTCAGGGCCTCCAAGAGATGCCAAGCTATTCGGACTGCTATTCCGAGCAACTGACCGGCGAAATCCTTTCGCAGAATGAGAAACGCACTTTGGGGCAGTTTCTGGTGCGCTTCCTATCGAATGCGACAATCAACAAAAGCGGCAGCAATGTCGGCTTCTATGCGCGGCTTTTTGCCGAACTCCCAACCCGGCCGAACACGTGCCCGTGGTTGTCCAAAGCTGGTTATGTATCGGCCGAGGGCGAGATGATGCCGTGTTGCCACATCAAGAATACCGAGTGGTCTTTTGGAAACGTGGAAGAAACGGATCGGGAAACGCTTATCGGTCGCCGAGATGCCATGGGCAGTCAACTCGCCAACGGAATAGTACCGAAGCCCTGTGTCGGCTGCTGGGTCTTGCCATTTCTGAGTCAAGCCTTTGCGCATTCGTCGACTGAAGACCGTACCAACAGCAGATAAGCTTGACGGCAACTTCTAGCCAGTTCAAGTCGATGCATGGGGCACCGGAATGTCCGCTTCTGACACTCCGAGGTCCCAAGCCGTTAGTCCGCTTCCGGCCCCATGCACGAACCCGCTTCGCGGGAGGTCGCCTGTTTCTGAAATGGCGCGGTATTCATAGGCCTTGAGCGGGGAGAGCCCGCGATCCGACCATGGAGTTCCCTTCAACGAGAGGAACTTGCCATGGCTACCTTGTCGACCGATGCTCCGACCACGCCGCTTCGCCAGCGCATGCAGCAAGACATGCTGATGCGGGGTCTGGGACCGCATACGCAGCAGGACTATGTTCGTCATATCCGGCGCTTCGCCGCGTTCCTTGGCCGCGCTCCCGACACCGCCATGACCGAGGACATCCGGTGCTTCCAGTTGCATCAGCATGAGAGCGGCGTCGGTCCTGCGACGATCAACGGCGCGGTCTCGGCCCTGCGCTTCCTGTTCACGGTGACGCTGAAGCGACGCGATCTGGCCCGCGCACTGGTGGTCACCCGATATCCGCGCAAGCTGCCCGACGTGCTGAGCGTGGAGGAAGCGGCGCGGCTGCTCGAGGCGGCGCCAGGCATCAAGTACAAGGCCGCGCTCGGTGTCGCCTATGGCGCAGGCCTGCGCGTATCCGAGGTCGCGCACCTCAAGGTCGACGACATCGACTCCACACGCATGCTGACGGTCAGCGAACCTCTCCCCGAACCGAGGTCTAGAATTGAAGTTGCGTGCCGGCGATCGAACAGGCTGACAAAAGCTTGTCCAATTAGGGGATCGGTATAAAACCGTCCCAACGGATCACCTCGCGTCCCCAACCCTTGAAGCATTCTTTCGCCTAAACCAACCCTCGCACGAATCGCCTGCTCACTTCGTCGCATAAATCCCGACACTGCATCCGTGGCATAGATGGATGCAAGCTGGTGCAAGTCGACATTTCCCTAAAGCTTCCTAACACAGGCTTTATCGTGCAAACATCTCGTGCCGACAACTTCGTCGATGCCCCTAGAGGTTCTGGATCAGGTCTTCGATCACCGACGCGTCGTGCGACGCCAACCAAAAACCGCTTTCAGCCGAGCCAAGGACAAAAGCCTAGAACCGACTCCATCGCGCTTTGATCCAGCAAGAATCAACATTCCTAGATCAGCTTCCCGCCGCTATTTGTTCCTTATTTCAGCGTGATCTTGAGCAGCAAAGGACCATGGCTCGGCGTCAATCGCGCTTGCCGGCGAAGCTATGGCGGAAACAGCGGAAGACAATTTTCGGATCGAGGTCTGGGATCGCGAGGAGCAGGCTTTGTCAGAAACTATTTCGCATTCCCCCGATTCCACGGTGAGTCAGGCGGCCTGGCAAGCCGCCATCCGGCGTCGGCCGGGCATGTTGCTAATCCACTACAACAGTCGGCATGTGATGGAGAAAATCTTGACACCGGGCGGGGTGAAGATACCGCCACAGACCATCATCGATGGCAGCGTTCACGCCGGCCTCGACGTGGCGTGACCTGCCACTGAACTGTCATCCAGCTGCGATTAGAGCCTCGACCGTTTTTGTTACGCCTTGTGGCGCGGGTTGAGCAACCGGCGGAGGCGCGGAGCCTTCCATCAGCACAGCGTCGGAGCCGGTTGCGGTGATGACCTGGGCATAGGCTGCCGGGGTCTGGTAGCCGAGCGAGGAATGTGGCCTCGCGGTGTTGAAGTCCTCCCTCCATTCGGCGATGGCGCTTCGGGCGTGGTCGAGACCGAAGAACAGGCTCTCGTTCAACAGCTCATCGCGCATCCGGCCGTTGAAACTCTCGACATAGCCGTTCTGCATCGGCTTGCCCGGCGCGATGTAGTGCCATTCGATCCTGTAATCCTTCGACCAGGCGAGGATGGCGTTCGAGGTGAACTCGGTGCCGTGATCGGAGACGATCATGCGCGGCTTGCCGCGCTGGGTGATCAGTTCCGTCAGTTCACGGGCAACCCGACGGCCGGAGATCGAGGTGTCCGGGATCGCCGCCAGGCATTCGCGCGTCACGTCGTCGACGACGTTGAGCACGCGAAACCTGCGGCCGCAGGCGAACTGGTCATGCACGAAATCCAGCGACCAGCGCGCGTTCGGCTTTGCCTCGACCAGGATCGGCGCCCGCGTGCCGACCGCTCGCCGCCTTGCCCGGCGCTTGCGCACCGTCAGGCCCTCCTCGCGGTACAGACGATAGATGCGGTTGACCCCAGATGCCTCGCCCTCGCGCCTGAGCAGGATGAACAGCCGCCTGTAGCCAAAGCGTCGGCGCTCGTTGGCGAGGTCGCGCAACCTGCCACGCAGCTCCGTCTCGGGCGGACGCCTTGACCGGTAGCGGATCATCTTGCGATCGGCGCCCACAAAGGAACAGGCCCGACGCTCCGACAGACCCATGACGGCCTGCAGATGCGCGACGGCTTCGCGCTTGGCGGCGGACCCTACCATTTTTTTGACAGAAGCTCACGCAGCGCCGAGGCTTCCAGCATCTGATCGGCGAGCAGCTTCTTCAGCTTGGCGTTCTCGTCTTCCAGCGCCTTCAGCCGCTTGGCGTCGGACACGTCCATCCCGCCATACTTCGCCTTCCAATTATACAGCGTCGCCTCCGAGACCCCGTGCTTGCGGGCCAGATCGCCCGCCTTTACACCCGCCTCATGCTCGCGCAGAACCGCAATGATCTGCTCTTCTGTGAACCGCTTTCTCTTCATCAGTCCGTCCTTCGATCAAGGGCCGGACTCTAATCTCAGATGGAGGAAATTCTTAGGGGCAGGTCAGCGCGCGAAGGACTGCGGTTTATACGCCGTTCTTCTTTAGGGCGCCGACGGTCGCCGACGCGGAAATCGAGGAGGGCGCGGCAAATCATCTGGAGATGAATGACAACCGCGGCGTCACCCTCCTTATGCGCTCCCGTCGGTTTCGCTCTCCTCGTCGATGGTACGCACTGGGAGATAGGCGTTCGTCTCCAGCCACTCGCGCAATACAATCTGTATGAGGTCGGATCGGCTCACTTTCATCTCGGCAGCTATGCTGTTGAGCGCATCCTCAGTCGCCGGCTCCAGGGACAAACCGGCAACATTCCTGAGCATCAAGGCAGCGCGACGCAAGATGATCTGCAGATCCGGCCGCGACATGTCCGCTATGCGATCCGCGGCGCTTTCAAGCTCTTCAGCAAAGGATACTCGGGTCATTGTCGCCTGTGGCGCCGTTGTCTGCGCTCTTTTGCTCTTTCCAATTCAACGGCGATGTAGGCGGTGGCATGTTCGGTCGCTCGCCTCATGTTCTCTCGCTGCCGTTCCAACTCCTCTGGCGGGTAGTACACCTTGGGGACAGTCGCGGAGTCTGTAGCGGCCGTTGAAAACGGCTTCCATTCCTCCGCACGGGCGGAGGGCTTTTCAGCCGACCGTATTTTTGCCAGCGCCAGCATAAACCCAAGAGGCGAACGTCGCATCTTGTCAGGATTGCCGAAACCATACGCAAGCGCAAGCCTCGCAGCTTAGGGGCAGGGTTGTCGTTTTCATGGATGGAAAGGGGCCCCATCAATTTTGGGAGCCAGTGGATGCGCTGGCTCAAGAGATTGGTGTGTGAGACGATGGTAGTACTAGAACGCTATCGCCATTCCCCACACTCGCCGAACTGCCAATTCAGGATTCGCTGCCACGGCTGAGTGAAGTGACACGTCGTCGATACAAATCACAGATTATAAGCGGTGTGATAATATTTAATTGCCGCGGGTGCGTAGATTCTCGTATGCAGAAACTTTTTACGAAATAACTATTAGTTTTGGTTCTTAGTTGATCGCCCTTGTATAGCCAAATTAATATCTGCCGCTCTGACATATTCGATAAGGTAGCAATATCATTCATTATGTGATCAAGACATACCGTGCGGTTAATATCAAAAATATTGGCACGAGCTGCACGCACGGTGTAACCTTGCCGGCATGGATTCGCTAGCTTTCTTCGACGTCTGTGGTGCCTTGCCCTCTGCCGGCATGGGCAATGCCGCGTGGGCGCGAGATGACGGAAGCGGTTGCCGCCTTTAGTGCTGGTATCGCGCTGAAATCACTTGATGATCTCGTTCGCTCCGAGCCCGTTTGGGCCGGCTGATGGCGCTCCCGTCAAGCCCCTCAAATGTGCCGCCACGGCGATGCGATTGCTGGGCCGGAACGAGGATGAGAAGGCGCTGCGCGACGCCGTGCTGCTTTCCGCAGCTGGCGACGTCCCCGGCCTCACCGGAAAGGTGTTTTCGGCCTACAAAGGATCGCGAGCAGAAAACCCGGCTTTTCCTCGAAAGACGTCGCCGAACTCGCCGCCTGCTGGGCCTCGCCTGGGACGACCGGCTGGCGGCTGCCGTGGACAATGCCGACGGCGCATTGCAGTCGGGCCGGTCGACACCCTTCGCCGCGGCGGACCTTGTGGCGGCGATCCTGGCCGTCCGCCCAGACGCTCGCTTGGGCGGTCTCTGTCAGTGTGATTGCCACGCTGCTGAAATGGCCTTTTCCTGTGCCGCTGCTAAACTCATTCGTACGGTAGTTCTCCAAAAAGGTCGATCATAAGATCGCCGTCCAATACCTTAAAGGGAATCTCGACGTACTGGCTCGGATGTCTTGGCTTGGCAGGACCATCATTTGGGGCGTTTCTTGTATGTCCT
This sequence comes from Mesorhizobium cantuariense, assembly GCF_042647205.1. Lineage (NCBI taxonomy): Bacteria > Pseudomonadati > Pseudomonadota > Alphaproteobacteria > Hyphomicrobiales > Phyllobacteriaceae > Mesorhizobium > Mesorhizobium cantuariense. Next base: position 1,307,527 of record NZ_JBHRVD010000001.1, read on the forward strand.
TTAACTCGGTCGCCGTTTTCCTTAATGAACGGCAGAATCACTAAGCGGCCGTGGTTGGCAGAAACGATGGTCCCTTCAATCCAAAGGGTCGTTCCATCATCGGATTGTCCGCTATTTGTCGTTTTGACCTGCCAGCCGACTTGACCGTGTTGCTCATACCAGAAGACGACCCCGTTGCAGACGAGCACACGCTCGCCGCGTGCAAGGGCTTCGTCGAGCAGCCGCCTAACGCTTGCCAGCTGCAGCAGCTGATTGGCGCGGGGAAGCAGGATTTGGCGAATTTTGGCCTTTACCTCTCCCCAGTGTTCCGTCGGATTCAGATCAAAGCCGGATGCAATCTTCGATCGTTCGATAAGCGCGGCGCCACGCTTGTGAAGGGAACCGTTTGCTAACACGTCCCAGACGCCCTCGTAGGACTTGCCCATCGCGAGCCTTTCGCGCAACTCGCCGACGCGAATACCAGTCACGTAGGGAAATGCAGCCAAGGCAACTGCCAGAGCTTGCCGAAACGGTTCAGCCCTCTTGGTAAGCTGCAGCTCCGACGCCAGGGGCGCCGGCACCGCGGCTTTTCGCCGCTTCGCTTCGGCGAGCATGAGCGCTTCCTCGGAAAGCAATCGTTGTTTCGCCTGGAGGGCCTTTAATGCTTTCAGCTGCAGCGAACGCCGGGTATTTTCTTCCATCGGGATTCGCAGGAGGTCTGAAGGATAGCGCGCATTCAAACTTGTGCTCGCGGCAAAGGCGGATTCGGCATCAGGATGGCGGTCCAATCTGACACCACCGTCTGAAGTGGGAATCCGGCGGTCACGCCACTTCGGCGCACCCGCCTGACCGACGGCAAGTTCGTGCATTTCCCAAAAGCCGTTGAGGGAATTGTAGGCTGGCCACACCGCCAAGACGGTATCAAAATCCCGCTTGCTATCTCCCCATTTCATCTCGCGCTCCGTCCATGTCATTTTAGGCGTCGTTTCCGCCACTGACGCTCAATTCCGACAAGATGGAAGAGTCGGTTGGCGATTGAAAGACCTCGCAAACGCTTTTCATTTGTTCTTCCGCACATTAAACCGTGCGCATCTCTCCTGGTTGAGCAGCTGCTTCAGTCGCGTAGAGGGCGATGCTGAGATACGGAAAGTATTCATATCCAGCCGTCATAAATGTCCCTGGAAGATCATAACGGAAATCGACATATGGGCACCGAAGAACAATTGCTTGCAGAGAGCATCAGAACATCGATCGGCGAGACTTCGAATGTTTTGTGGCGCCTTCTACAGCTCCAACCTCGATCTCTGCAGGAGGCAGACGAGGACCCCTCTGACGAAATGGTTGAGCTGGACGAGGAACTCAGTTTCCACATCAAAAAGCTTTACCGCGATGTTGCAATATTGGCCGAGCGTATGCATCTCCCGTTGCTCTGCCGGCAGATTTCAAAGGCCCTTAATCGGCACAGGGATACCCTCACACAGGCGAGCGCTGTTTTCGACGAATATATGGAATGCCCTTCCTTCGACGAAATACGAGGCATTTTCAATTCGATCGATGTTATGATCGATGGGAAAGACATTTCCTCGATCGCCGTCCTTCAGAATATTCTTGAGAATACACGCAAGATCCTCGTGGAGTCCGGTATCCCCGCTCCAAGGAGCGAAAAAGAAATTTATGACGCGGTGGAAAAGGTCTTGAACTACGCATTCCACGACGTGATATCGCAGTATAGCCTTCCGCGACCATTGAAAACTTACAAGCCAGAGTTCGCGATTAAGTCAGTCAAGTCCCTCGTAGAATACAAATTCTCCAGGAGTGAAAATGATCTGAAGACAAAAGTGGATGAACTTTACACAGACACGCGAGCATATGTGAACGACAGCGGCTACAGCACGTTTTTCGCTGTTATCTATTGCAGTGACCAATACGCGCATATCGAAAAGGTCAGGCGAGAATTTCAGACCAGCGGGATAGGGCCGCATTGGCGGATTGTTCTCGTTCATGGGGGCGGAGCGGCGCAACCGGCAGCGAGTGCGCCGCCGATCGCAAAGCCGCTGAAGCTAACTGCACAAAAGAAGCAAAAATAGCTCGAGGCGTGAGCAGGCTTTGGGAAGACGCGGGCTAATGTTCAGCTCGATGGCTCAGGTGGCTTTGAGTTTTTATGCTTACCTGGTGGGCGCCCCATGCTCGCCTTTTGTGCTTCGAAAGCCGCACAAAAAGGCAGTCTGGAATTTGATCGTTGGCCGGCCAACCGTCGACTGAGCTAATTTCGATTTCCGACGTCGCAAATTGGGGGAGAGATGGTCTTGGCCGTCTCTCCCCCGCGAATGCCGCCTGCGCAGAGCGGGGCCGCCCGGTCGCAAGGCGGCGCTGATTATCATCCGTTGAACTGATCCGATCCGCCCCGCTCGACGCGCAGCCCAGCTCCGCTCGCCGGCATTCGCCCCCCTCTCTGCCGCGCGCTCGCGCGCCCCCGGAAGGCATGCCGAGGGGCATGCCTTCGGCATGTAACGGGAAAGGACCAGAACCATGACCATCCATGCAAAGAGTGCGCAAACCACGATAGCCGGCGAGAGCGGTGCGGAAGTTTTCATTGCGCTGAACAAACTGAAGAAGTCGCCCCGCAATGCGCGCAAGACGCCGCATAGCGAGGCGATCATCGAAGCCTATGCGGCAAGCATCGCCGCCAAAGGCATCCTGCAAAACCTAGTGATCGAGCCTGAGCTTGACGACGAGGGGACCGCAACCGGCTTCTACTTCGTCACCATCGGCGAAGGCCGCAGGCTGGCGCAGCTTTTGCGGGTGAAGCGCAAGCAGATCAAGAAGACCGAACCGATCCGCTGCGTCATCGATATCAAGAACGATCCGCATGAGATCAGCCTGGACGAGAACATCACCCGCGAAGATATGCACCCCGCCGACCAGTTCGAGGCGTTCCAGCGCCTCAATGTAGAACGCGGATGGGGTGCGGAGGAAATCGCCGCCCGCTTCGGCGTCACCGCGCATGTCGTGCGGCAGCGTCTGCGGCTCGGAGCCGTCAGCCCCAAGCTCATGCAGGTTTATCGTGACGGTGATCTGACGCTAGACCATCTGATGGCTTTTGCCATTACTGACGATCACGCCCGGCAGGAACAGGTTTTCGACAGCCTCACCTACAACCGCGAGCCCTACATCATCCGTCGCGAACTGACGCGAACCCATGTCGCGGCTGGCGATCGGCGTGCCGTCTTCGTCGGCGCGGAAGCCTATATCGAGGCAGGCGGCATGATCATCCGCGACCTGTTCACCGATGATCGTGGCGGCTTCTATGACGATGCGGCTTTGCTCGACCGCATGGTCATTGAGAAGCTGCAAGGTATTGCCGAAACCATCAGCCAGGCCGAGGGCTGGAAATGGGCTGATGTCCACATCGACTATCCGCACGCGCACGGCCTGCGCCATACCTACCCGAAGCCGGTGGTCTTGTCGGAAGAAGACGAAGCAGCCTATCAGGCGGTGCTCGCCACGTTCAACCAACTGACGGAGGAGTGGAAGAGCGCCGAGGAACTGCCTGACGATGTCGATCAGCGTTTCGGCGAGCTTGAGGCTGAGATTGAGCGCATCGACGCCATGCGCCACGCTTACGACCCGGATGTCATCACGCGCGGTGGCGTGTTCGTCATGCTTTCCCATGACGGGACGGCTCGCATTGAGCGTGGTTTCATTCGCGCCGAAGACGAAGTGCCGGAACTGGAGGCAGACGGCCACACCATCATCGATGGTGATGGCGAAATCATCGAGGCGGATGTCGGGTCGGACCCCGATGGCGGAAGCGACGAAGATGCGGAGGAAGATGGCAAGCCGCTTTCCGACCTTCTCGTCCGCGACCTGACTGCCCACAGGACACTCGGCCTTCGCCTTGCACTCGGCGAACAGCCAGACATTGCCCTTATCGCCGTGACGCATACGCTGGCAGTGCAGGCGTTCTATCAGGGCATGGAAGCCCATTGCCTGGAAGTCCGGCCGACGAGCACGCATCTCGGCGGTCACGCCGATGGCATCGAGGACACGGCAGCGGCCAAGGCGCTGGCGGATCGTCATGTGGGATGGGCGGCGGACATGCCGGCCAACGTCGCGGACCTGTGGGGCTTCATCGCCGCGCTCGACCACGCAAGTGTCATGGCGTTGTTCGCGCATTGCGCCTCGCTCACCGTCAATGCCGTGAAGCAGCCTTGGGAGCGCAAGCCGCGCGCTCATGAGACGGCGGACAGACTGGCGGCAGCGCTTGGCCTTGACATGACGGCACACTGGACGCCCACCGTGCGAACCTATCTCGGGCGGATCACCAAGGCGAACATCCTCGCCGCAGTGAGCGAAGCTGCCAGCGACGAAGCAGCGGAGAGGCTTGTGGCGTTGAAGAAGCATCCGATGGCCGAAGCCGCTGAGCAGTTGCTGGCCGAGACCGGCTGGCTGCCGGTGCTGCTACGGACCATCGACCCCGCGACGGTTGCCGATCCGCTTGATCTGACAGCCGGGGAAGTGATGACGGACGCGCCTCCCATGACAGACCTCGTGCCCCTGGACGATGCAGATCCTGCATCTTCTGACGGCGCCGGTGCGAGCGGGGCAGGTGAGGGCTTCGACGTCGCCGCCGAGTGATGGAAGAACCCGGAGCCGCCAAGGCGGCTCCCGGACACCTGTTTAGAATTTTCCGGCCACGCTGGTCAGCGTGGCCGGGGACCTCGACTGCACGGCATAGGGGACAGCAGCAAGGTGTGGCGGCTCCTCCCATGGCGATGCCTCGGCCGCCGCAAGCCTGTTTTCTGCTTGAGGCGAATGGCACGACAGCCCATCGGTTCAGCTTGACGCGTGTTCGCCCTGTTGCTGATCTCGACCATGCCCGCATTGCGTGATCCAGATGAGCCCCTTGGATCGTTGGAAGGCTCGAAGCTGTGATCGTCTGACCCTCAGGGATGTGTCTGATATCCATGCCGCGACTGATGAAGTACCGCCAGCGCGAGCGTCTTGCCTTGATTTCCATTCTCCGGGGGCGGCGGCAATCGCCGTCTTGCCGGCAAGGATGGTCTAGCTTTCAGATCGGCCCAGGAGCGTTTGCGGTCCGGATGAGAAGTGCTGCCACATAGCCATTGCGGCGGTTCCTCCTCGCCTGCTGGCTGGACACGCCCACTGCGTCCTCGAATGGATTGGGTCTGACCGAAGACCGGCTTCGCCTCGATCGTCTTCCTGCAACGTCCAGCGCTGACTTTTTTCCGCCGCCGGCCCAAAAGGCCGGCTTTGCATCGCGAAGCAAAAAAGCCATCGCTGGCCGCCTTCCACTTCGTTCCAGCCCGAAGGACCACCCCATTGCGCAAGCGCAACGAGGACCCCGGTGGGTGCAGGCCGATCCTCTCCGGTCTCAAGACCTCCATCGAGGTCGCGATGGGCGCGGCCCGGTCAAACCAAGGGAAACACCACAATGGCTACCATCGGCATGTTCACCAGCACCGCAAAGGGCTTCAAGGGCTCGGTCAAGACCCTCAACCTCAACGTCAAGGCAGTCGATTTCGTCCCCGCCGAAGGCGACAATGAAAAGGGTCCGGACTACCGCATCTTCGCCGGCGCCACCGATTATGCGTAGCGCGGGATTATGCGGAGTGCCGGCCTCTGAAGGCTTGTTTTTCCGTCAGTTTCGGCGAGTTCTGCTCCGCATAATCCCAGATTGAACAGCTGCCGGTCAGGCACTGCGCGTCTTAAGCCCGAGGTGGTTTTGGGCTATGTTTGGGCAACAAGATGAACGTAGAGACGCAGGCGGAAGCTTGGCTGACGAAGTTTCTGATGAAATCGCGCACATCCGGCGACGGTTGGCTGCTCTGGATGCGGAGCGGCTGGCGCTTGCGCGCGAACTGGAAACACTTGAGCAGAAGCTGATATCCGACAGCCATGCTGGCGAGCGCACAGCCTTTGCCGATGCGCTTGTCACCAATAACTCGTCATCGGCAGAGAAAATTGAGTTGTTCCGCCGTCTGTTTGCTGGGCGTCCCGATGTCTTTCCGGTTCGATGGGAAAACAGGAAGACGGGAGGTTCAGGATATTCGCCGGCATGCTCGAACGAGTGGGCCAAGGGGATTTGCGGCAAGCCGAAGGTGAAATGCGGGGAATGCCCGCATCAGGCGTTCGTACCGCCATCCGAGGACATCATCGAAAAGCATCTGCGCGGCGGCGATGCTCGCTCGGGGGATTTTGTCGCCGGGGTGTATCCATTACTGCAAGACGAGACATGCTGGTTCCTTGCCGCCGACTTCGACAAGGATAGCTGGGCGGATGACGCCAGGGCCTTGCTCAGCACCTGTCATTCGAAAGGAATTGCCGCCGCCCTGGAGCGGTCGAGGTCGGGGAATGGTGGCCATGTCTGGATATTCTTCTCGGAGCCTGTTCCGGCAAGGACCGCCAGGCAGATGGGCTCTGCCCTGATCACGGAGACGATGGAAAAACGCCCCGAGATCGGCTTTAAATCCTATGATCGCTTCTTTCCCAATCAGGACACGATGCCCCTTGGGGGCTTTGGCAATCTGATTGCACTGCCGTTGCAGAGAAAGGCACGGGAGAGCGGCAACAGCATTTTTGTCGACAAGGATTTGCGACCTTACGACGACCAATGGGCGTATCTGTCGTCCCTGCCCAGATTGTCGGCTGACCTGGCCTTCAGGATCGCGGACGAGGCGGAGCTGTCAGGTCGGGTTTTGGGCGTCCGCATGCCGGTGGACGACGAACATGCCGACGAGCCGTGGAAGATGTCGCCGTCGCGCCGCAGTGCGCCGCGGCGTATTGAGGCCGCGATACCGCACTACATCAGGATCGTGGTCGCCGATCAGGTTTACATCGACAGGACAGAACTTCCATCGGCCCTGATTGCGCAGCTTGTTCGTCTGGCAGCGTTCCAGAATCCGGAGTTCTATCGCGCCCAGGCAATGCGGCTGCCGACGTTCGGCAAGCCTCGGGTCGTCTCGTGCGCCGAGCTATATGCGCAGCATGTCGCTCTACCTCGGGGTTGCCTTGAGGAAGTAATCGATCTCATCAAAAGCCATGGCGCAGTTGCCGATCTGGAAGATCTGCGCGAAATCGGCACGGCACTTCCCGCAGACGTATCCTTCCAGGGCGAATTACGACGGCCGCAGTTGGCGGCGTTCGATGCTCTCGCCGCGCATGAGAACGGCGTGCTTGCCGCGACGACCGCCTTTGGCAAGACGGTCGTCGCGGCGGCGCTCGTTGCGCACCGTGCTCGAAACACGCTCATTCTGGTCCACCGACGAGAGCTGCTCGATCAATGGGTGGAACGTCTACGAACCTTTTTGCAGATAGATCCAAAGCAGATCGGCGTTATTGGCGGCGGGAAAAGAAAGCCGACGGGTGTCATTGATGTTGCGCTCATCCAGAGCCTGGTGCGCAAGGGTGAAGTTGCGGACATGGTCGCCGATTACGGCCATCTGATCGTCGATGAATGTCATCACCTGTCCGCAGCCAGCTTTGAGCTTGTCGCCCGGCGGTCGAAGGCGCGATACGTCGTCGGCCTGTCGGCGACGGTTGCCCGGAAAGATGGGCACCATCCGATCATCTTCATGCAATGCGGCCCTGTTCGCCATAGGGTCGATGCACGGGTTCAAGCCGCCGAACGTGGTATCCGCCACCGCGCGCGCGATCGCTCGACGCAGTTTGAACTCCCGGCATCGCTGGCCTCCGCCGAACGACCATCAATGCCTGCAATCTATGCAGCGCTGGCGCATGACGATGGTCGGAATGATCTGATCTTCGATGATGTGCTGAAATCGCTTGAGGCCAAGCGTTCGCCCATTGTTCTGACGGAGCGGAAAGACCACCTCGATTATCTTCAGAAGAGGTTCTCGCCATTCGTGAGAAATCTCGTGGTCCTGCGCGGCGGCATGTCGGCGACCGATCGCAAAACAGCTAACGCCGCATTGAATGTCTCCGATGATCATGAGCGCCTGATACTCGCGACAGGCCGCTATATCGGCGAAGGCTTCGATGATGCTCGTCTCGACACGCTGTTCCTGACGATGCCGATCGCCTGGAAGGGAACCCTGGCGCAGTATGTCGGCCGGCTGCATCGGGAGCATGACGGAAAGAGGGATGTTCTGGTCGTGGACTATGTCGATCAGACGGTTCCGGTTCTCGCCCGGATGGCTGGGAAGCGACGAGCGGGTTATCGCGCGCTGGGCTACGTGATCGAGTAGCGGCGCCCCGTTGTGACCGGGGCGCCGCGGTGTCGATCAGCGCGACCAGATCAGGGCATATTTGCCATCGTCGCCTTCGAAGAGGTTGGCGTAGATGGGTGCGCTGAAGGAGGGATCGTCGAGCTTGACCGAGTGGTAGGTCCGATCCTCCTTGGAGGTCCGGCGCCAGGCGGCACCGATCTCGACGCCGGAGACGATGACCCTGAGGTCGGGCGCCTTGTCGCTGGTGGCGGCGGGATCGCTGGGGATGAGACGCGCCTTGGCGTCGATGGCGAGGGTCTTGATGGTGCCGGTGTAGGTGCCGTCATTGCTGAGGGTGAACGAACCGATCTGGGACATGGTGTGAACTCCTGTGCTGTGTTCAAGCCCGCGACCATCGCGGCCTTGTGGCGATCTGGAGCCCCGGGACGGCCAACCCGCACCATCAGGCCGCAGCGCATGCGAAGGACGGCGCGTGGCGATCTTGTTGTTGCGCGAGGAGCGGCGCAGCCGCGGGGAAGAAGATCGCCACGCGCTGTTGTGGGGAAGAGGCCGGGTCGCAGACCGCATCGCGGGGCAGATCCGCCCAGAACAAGGCCCGTCGGTCGCAGGGCATCACGGCACCCGGCAGAACCTCCCAGATCCGGGTGGGCGTTCTCACGCCGCATGACAGCACCAGGTACAATCGCTCACGTTCCGAATGACAGCGACCTCGGATCATAGTCCCGCCTCCACATGCAAAAGGAGGCGACATGCCGACAGGTGTTTATGTTCGTAAGAACGCGGTCGAGAACCGCTTGAAGGCGGGGATGGCTGCGGACCACGCGGCGGACTTTGCGCAATGGTTGCGTGACCGACGGTACACGCCACGCACCGTCATCGAGAAGATGCGGCTGCTTGCGAGTTGGACGCACTGGGCGCGCGCTGAGAATTATACGCTCGCCGCGATCCGTGAGGCATATGCTGCATCGTTCGCCTTGATCGCAGCGGGACAGCGCCCGCGCTTCCGAGGCGACGTCAACCAGGATGCGGTCGAGATCGCCAAGCTGTTCATCGCCTATCTCGAGGATCGCGGCGTGTTGGCGTGCCTGCCGGCTAAGTCGGTTGGGGCCCTCGTGGCTGAGTTTGCGGCCTGGGCCCGTGAGCAGCGCGGTCTGGCCGAAACGACGCTGGCCACGTATCTTGGGACGATCACTCCCTTCATCGATGCGCTGGGGGAGACGCCGAGCGCCTACGACGCGGTGACGATCCGGGCGTACATGACCGAACGCGCGAAAGCGGTATCGATCGCTCGGATGAAGGGGATATCGGTTGGCATCCGCGCGTTCCTGCGCTTCCTGATCGCGACAGGACGATGCCGGCCTGGGCTCGACCACGCCATGCCCAATGTTGCTGGCTGGCGGCTGGCCTCGATCCCGCGCTTTCTGCCCGATGCCGATATCACGCGGATCATCGGAGCGTGCGAGGGAGAGCGTCGCCTGCGCGACCGGGCTATCATCCTGATGCTGGTCCGGCTCGGACTTCGGGCGAGCGAGGTGGCACGGCTCAGCTTCGGCGATATCGACTGGCGGCAGGGCAGCATCCGCCTGTTCGGCAAAGGCCGGCGCGAAGAACTGCTGCCGCTCACCCAGGAGATCGGCGACGCGCTGCTTGCCTATATCGAACGCACGCAGCCGGCCAACGCTGGCCGTGCCATCCCTGTTCATTACCGAATATGCGCCGCTGCGACCGATCGACCGCATCACGGTCAAATGCCTGGTCAAGCGCGCGCTGAAACGCGGGGGTGTCGAGAGCCACTATAAAGGCGCGCATATCCTGCGGCACTCGGCGGCCACGGCGATGCTGCGCCACGGCGTCAGCCTGACCAATGTGGGCACGGTGCTGCGCCATCGGTCGCCGGAGATGACGGCGCATTACGCCAAGGTCGATATCGCGCTTCTGGCGGCTATCGCGCAGCCCTGGCCGGGGAGGTCGCCATGCTGACCGATGATGCCGATCGTTACATCGAGCTGCGCCGCTCGCTCGGCTTTAAGCTCGCAAAGACGGCCCGACACCTCACCGCGTTCACGCGCTATGCGGTCGACTGGGGCGATACCCATGTTCGCCGCGAGACCGCGATCACCTGGACGGCGGCCGTCTCGTCGACCCCGCGCAGTCACCAGCGGCGGCTTCGGGAGATCGCGCTCTTCGCGCGCTTCCTGCACGCCGAGGATCGTGCGCACGAGGTGCCGCACCATCATCCCAACCACAGTGCTGCAACACGTCCCGCGCCTTATATCTACACATCCGAGGAACTGGCGCGCATGCTCGACGCCGCGGGCAATCTGCGGCGCCAGAAGCCCAGCCCGCTCAGGCGCCACATCTATGTGATGCTGATCGGGCTGCTGGCGTCGACGGGCCTGCGGATATCGGAGGCTCTGAACCTGAGGTTGGACGATCTGCTGCCCGACGGCGTGCTGCACATCCGCCAGACCAAGTTCAACAAGAGCCGGCTCGTGCCGATGCATGCCAGCGTGGTCGAGGCGCTGCGGGTCTATCTTGAGGTCCGCCGGCGGTTCGCCGGGACGGACGACCATGTGTTCCTCTCGGTGGATGCTAAACAGATGCCGCTTGGGACTGTCGAGAGTACTTTCCATGTGATCCTGCGCAAGGCTGGCGTCGGTCAAGATCGGTCACGTCGCCCACGTATCCATGATCTGCGCCACACCTTCGCGACCCGCGTGCTGGAGCAATGCGCGATGCGCCGGGATGATGTTGCGCGGGACTTCGTCGCGCTCTCCACCTATCTTGGCCACGCGAGCATCCGGCATACCTACTGGTATCTGGAAGCCACGCCTAACCTCATGGGCGATATCGCCGCCGCCGCCGAGGCGTTGATCGACGGGAGGCGTCCATGACGCCGATCGCTCCGCTCATCACCCGCTTCATGCGCGAGCACATGCCGCAGCAGCGCGGCTACAGTCCGCACTCCTGCGAGGCCTATGCACACAGCTTCCGGCTGCTGTTCGCCTTCGCTGCCGGGCGCTTGCACACGCGCCCGTCTTTGCTCCAGCTCGAGCAGATCGACGCGGAGATGGTGCTCGTGTTCCTGCATCACATCGAACATGATCGCGGCAACGGCGCGGCGACCCGCAACCTGCGGCTCGCTGCGATCAAGGCGTTCATGCGCTACGTTGAGCTGCGGCACCCAAGCGCCCTGGAGCAGATCGCCCAGATCAACGCTATCCCCGGCAAGCGCCATGACCACAAGCTCATCCGTCACCTGACCATGGACGAGGTCCGAGCCGTGCTCGATGCGCCCGATACAACGACGCGCCTGGGGCTACGGGACCGGGCGATGCTGCACCTTTGCTTCGCCGGTGGCCTGCGCGTCTCCGAACTGGTCGGCCTCACCCTGGACAACGTGACGCTGCAACCCAGTCCGAGCATCCTGGTGTTCGGTAAGGGCCGGCGCGAACGCAGCCTTCCGCTCTGGAAAGAAACGGCCCGCGACGTGCGCGCCTGGCTTGCGGTACGCGGAAAGCCACCGGCGACGGAGCTGTTCGTCAACGCTCAAGGGATGGCAATGACCCGCGCCGGCTTCGAGTATATCCTCGAAAAGCATGCAAAGGCGGCCGCGGCTCGATGCCCGAAGCTGATCGGCCGGTCGCTGTCGCCCCATCTTCTGCGGCACAGTTGTGCGGTTCTCATGCTGCAGGCCACGCGCGACATCCGCAAGGTCGCGCTATGGCTCGGCCACGCCGATATCCGCACGACCGAGGTGTACCTGCGGATGGATCCGTCCGAAAAGCTCGAGGCCGTCGAGGCGGTGTTGCCGCCGGAGCTTCGTCGCGGTCGGTTCAAAGCGCCCGACGCATTGATCGCGTCGCTGATGGCCGATGCGCATACCGTGCCGACGTGAGGCGGAAGGGGTCGGATGGTCATCATGGCAGCGCAGCCCGACCGAAGCTGGATGGTTCTGCCGGGTGCCGTGATGCCCTGCGACCGACGGGCCTTGTTCTGGGCGGATCTGCCCCGCGATGCGGTCTGCGACCCGGCCTCTTCCCCACAACAGCGCGTGGCGATCTTCTTCCCCGCGGCTGCGCCGCTCCTCGCGCAACAACAAGATCGCCACGCGCCGTCCTTCGCATGCGCTGCGGCCTGATGGTGCGGGTTGGCCGTCCCGGGGCTCCAGATCGCCACAAGGCCGCGATGGTCGCGGGCTTGAACACAGCACAGGAGTTCACACCATGTCCCAGATCGGTTCGTTCACCCTCAGCAATGACGGCACCTACACCGGCACCATCAAGACCCTCGCCATCGACGCCAAGGCGCGTCTCATCCCCAGCGATCCCGCCGCCACCAGCGACAAGGCGCCCGACCTCAGGGTCATCGTCTCCGGCGTCGAGATCGGTGCCGCCTGGCGCCGGACCTCCAAGGAGGATCGGACCTACCACTCGGTCAAGCTCGACGATCCCTCCTTCAGCGCACCCATCTACGCCAACCTCTTCGAAGGCGACGATGGCAAATATGCCCTGATCTGGTCGCGCTGATCGACACCGCGGCGCCCCGGTCACAACGGGGCGCCGCGCACATCACCCCGGTATTATGTGGGGCGAAAAACCACAAAAGCCCCGGAATACCGGGGCCGCCGGCACACAACTCCGCATAATCCCGCGCTACGCATAATCGACATTATGCGGTGCACCGCATAACGCCGAGTTCGGTGCGGCATGGAAGAAGACTTCGCGGGAGGGCCGCGACTACCACTCCGTCAAGCTCGACGACCCGAGCTTCCCCGCTCCGATCTACGCGAGCCTGGTCGAGACCGAAACGCAGGGCGAATTCTCCCTCATCTGGTCCCGCCGCGCCGCCGAGTGAAATCGGCACCAAGCAAAAGAGAAGCCCCGTCCGGTGGACGGGGCTTCGCCATGTTCAGATCCGCCACCGCCCCAAACATAGTCAGTACGATGCGGCAGGCTAGGCCTTGGCAGCAACTTTGCGCAGTTTCTTAACCGCAGATTTCGCGACAACCGGCGCGGTCGCCGCGGCGACCGCGCGAGCAGTCCGTTTCGGTTTGGGCGTCACCGCCGGTGCCGGCTCTGCTGCCTTGCGGCCGAGCCCGATCGCCTTCGCTAGCACCGAGCGAGCGGCAGCATAGTTCGGCGCCACCATCGGATAATCGGAAGGCAGGCTCCACTTCGCCCGGTATTCGTCAGGGCTGAGATTGTAGTGCACGTTGAGGTGCCGCTTCAGCGATTTGAACTTCTTCCCATCCTCCAGGCAGATGATGTAGTCAGGCGTCACCGACTTCCGGATCGATACCGCTGGTTCCAGTTTCACCACGGGTTCAGCCGCAATTGTGACGATCCCTTGCAATGCGGCATGAACGTCGCCGATAAGCTTTGGCAGTTCCGCGACCGGCAGTGGATTGTTCGACACATAGGCGGCGACAATGTCGGCGGCGATCGACACGATATCTGTTTGGCCGTCTTGTTCGGGTGAAATGGTCATGCAGTTTTCCTCTTGTCTCATCGGACGCACTAAAGACGTGTGATTTACCCGTTCCGCCAATTTGGCAAATAGTCCGTTTCCTTTCTACAATCCACTCCTCTCGCCAATATTGTAATGGCAAGCTTCGTTTTCATCGTTCTGATCGATTGCGGATAACCTTGCCCATAGCCTTCAGGAAAGCGAGGGGACTTTCCCTCGCTTCCCCGCCAATGCCGTCTGTTGCAGAGCAGGGCCGCCGGCTCGCAAAGCGGCTGACTGATCCAACAACTCTCGAAATCATTTCCGTCCGCTCCGCTCGACCGCGCAGCCCGGCTCCGCGCGACCGCATTGGCCCCCATCACTCCCGCGCGCTCACGCGCCCCCGGAAGGCATGCCGGGGGACATGCCTTCGGCTTTGACGGAAAAGGATTGAGAGCAATGAACATGATCACGAATACCAACGTCACCGAGAATGGCCAGCAGCCTGTTTCCGGCGGATTTCGGGTGGACATCTCGCGCGGCGAGCGCGTCGGTCGCGTTTCGTCGGAATGGTTTTCCCGGCCCAATGATGAGCGCTATCTGTCGCTTACCGAACTCTACGACGCTGTGCGCGCCCGTGCGGATCACGCCACGGCTCGGACTGTGGAGAGCCGCGCGGTGAAGGTCGAGGCAAGCCGCGAAAATGCGGAGCGGCTTTCGCTGATTGTTCCCGGACAAGAACAGCCGATTGCGCCTACACATTGGAGCTTCGGGCAGTTGTGCAGCCTTGTCGGTGCACCCGCTACCTACATGCGCCAGCTTCCCGCGCCGCTGGCTGGCATCAACCTGCAGCACGGCCTGCTTTCTCATCGCGCCGAGCTTGTAAAAACCCTGGAAGCAGAAGACGGGCGGGTCGAGCTTCGCGCCGTCACGGGCCCGGATTATGGCCGCATCTGGGATCATGAACTTGTCGCTGCCGTCATGAAGATCGCGGGCAACGGCACCGGGGACACCATGTGGAAGGTGCCGGGCGTGCTGGACTGGGCAACCATGACGCACAACCCCTTTGTCGACATCACCAAGGACACCACCACGCTTTATGCCAGTGACCGCGACGTGTTCCTGTTTCTGGTGGACGATACCCACCCCATCGAAGCGGGACGCCTGCCCAACGGAGAGCCGGATTTGTATTTCCGTGGCTTCTATTGCTGGAATTCGGAAGTTGGCAGCAAGACGCTTGGCATCGCCTCTTTCTACCTTCGCGCCGTTTGCATGAACCGCAACCTTTGGGTGCGCCGTGTCGGCGCGATCAATTGAGTGAAGGAGACTTCTCAGGAAACCAAGAATTGCCTGATGTCCACCCGACTTACCTTGGCCAGAAATGGCTGCGACCGGGAAACCGGCAGGGGACAATAGCATGTTGGGAAAAGGCGTCATCCGGGCCGAAACCATTGTAGGCCATCGGGACGTCAGGGCAAGACGTGCATGGTGAATGCTGGATTGCGTGAAGCCCAGATCAGAGACTTTATGCGAGTCGTGACGCAGCAATGGTTGACGCGTCATGCCGTGCGAAGGGTGGGGTACCCCATGAGACCCACCTAAACTTGGTCGCACGGCTCACCCCTCGTCGAGGGGCCAATGATCGAACGGGCCACCTAACCACGTCGTTTCTCACTGATCGCGTAAACACGGGATCGCCTAAGCGGGCATCTCTCCGATGTCCCGTAGGGCGACGGAGCCGCCATAGTAGCCAAACGCCCGGGGTAATGCCCGGGACAACCATCCAAGGATGGACATGCACGGGTGAAACCGACCGGGCAACCGGATGGGGAATCCTCACTGCATGGGTGAAGGGCGGCGCGTTTGCTGGGTCTTTCAACTTCATGACGGAGGTTTGCTGATGCAACCGCACACCGTAGAGAAGAGACTGGACTCAATCATCGACCTGTCTCGTCAGGGAAAACGTATCAACGGCCTGTTCAGGCTGCTTTCGGCTCCGACCATGTGGGAAAGAGCCTACGAGCAGATCGCTCCCAACAAAGGAGCACTGACACCGGGCGTCGACCCCCAAAACACCCTTGATGGCTTCTCGCTTGAAAGGATGCAGGAGGTAATGGCGTCCGTGCTGGACGGTTCGTATCGTTTCTCTCCGGCGCGCAGGCAATACATCCCCAAGGCCAACGGGAAGAAACGCCCGTTGGGCATTCCCACTGCCGACGACAAGCTGGTGCAGGCGGCCGTAAAGATTTTGCTCGAACATGTCTACGAGCCGATCTTCTCGGAACAATCGCACGGCTTCCGCCGGGGGCGGTCATGTCACACGGCCCTGACCGAAATCAGGCGCACATGGCATGGCATGAAGTGGCTGGTCGAGGTCGATATCGTCGGATACTACGACAACATCGACCACGACATACTGCTCGGTTTGTTGCGCAAGCGTATCGATGATGAGCGATTGTTGCAGCTGATCGGGCGGATGCTCAAGGCCGGCTATCTCGAAGACTGGAAGTTCCACAAAACTTTCAGTGGAGCCCCGCAAGGTGGCGTGATCTCGCCGATCCTCGCCAACGTCTACCTCCATGAACTCGATCTGTTCGTGGGAGAGATGAAAGCACGGTTCGACAAAGGGCAGGGAAGGCGACGCAGTGCCGCCTACCTTGAAGCCTCAAAGCGGATCCAAATCCGACGCAATATGATCAATCGACGGCGCGCCAATGGCAACGAGGAAGAGATTCCCCGGCTGATCGAGGAAATCAGGGAGTGGGAGCGGCGACGGCTCGAAAAGCCGTCCGTCGATCAGTTCGATCCGAACTACCGCCGACTTCGCTACTGTCGCTACGCCGATGACTTCGTAATCGGCGTGATCGGCAGCAAAGAGGACGCTCGCCGTGTCATGGCCGAGGTCAGAACGTATCTGGCCAAAACCCTGAAACTGGAGGTGTCCGCGGAGAAAAGCGGTATCAGGAAAGCTGACGAGGGAGCCATGTTCCTCGGCTACCAGCTGAAAACATACGGCGATGGTCGCACCAAACGTCTCATGCAGCGCAGTCGTGCTGTAACGAAGCGTGTGCCCGGAGACCGGATGCAGCTTCATGTGCCGGTGGATAAGCTCGCCCGCTTTGCAGAACGCAATCGCCTCGGAAATCTCCATACCAACCGTGGCGAGGCTCGATGCGAAGTGATCAACAACTCTGACGTTGCCATCCTGACCGGATACAATGCGATGTTGCGGGGGCTGGCCGAGTATTACAAGCTCGGCACGCTCTGGAAACAGCAGGTCGGACGGCTTCACCATCTATGGTGGTGGAGTTTTATGAAGACCCTGTCCCGTAAGCATAAGTGCTCGGTCAAGGTGACGGCAGAGCGGCTCCGGAACGGGGATCGCCTCGGCCTGTGGTATGAAGGCAGCCAAAAGCGGCGCTTCATGCCGATGTTCCTCCTCAAGGATGTCGAGCCCATGTCGGCATCCCAGCACGTCGATCATCAGACGCAGACGCATATCCACTTTGCTGGCCGAACCGACTTTGTCGATCGGCTTAAGGCGAGGGCATGCCAAGCGTGTGGGACGAAAGACGTGCCGGTGGAGGTGCATCACGTCCGAAAAATGAGTGACATGCAGGGCACCACGCTGTGGGTCCGGGTCAAAGCTGCACGCACGCGCAAGCGTGTTGTGCTCTGCCGCGACTGCCATGTTGCACACCATGCTGGACGGTTACAGGCAAGACTTGATCGTATGAATGCAAGCGTAGGAGCCGGATGATGGGAAACTATCACGTCCGGTTCCGTGGGAGGGGTAGAGGTCAAGCCCATCGGGAACCCTCGCCCCTACCCGACGGTGTTGAAGGTTTCGAAGAAATCAGCATCCGGCATTCGAAGTTTGCGGCGCAGCGGTTTGCCCATGAGGCAGCGCCGGCCTTGACGAGTTTTGCAAACTCCTCGCCGGCGCCGTTCATCGCCGGCATCAAGTCTGCTCGCGAGAAGATCGTCGCCCGCAGCGATGACGACCGCGAAACGTTTCTGCGCAAGCGCGGTTTCTCCAAGGCCGAAACCGGCACGATCATCGAGGCCGTTTTGCACGAAGAAGGCAGGCCGCCCGAGAGCATCTTTGATTTCGTGCAAGGCATGACCGCGCACGCCCGCACCAAATCCCATCAGGACAGTCGGCTTGAGCTTGAAGGGAAAGCGAAGGCTTTGCTGGAAAAGGCGGCCTGACCGTCCGACACTGCGCGGTCGGACATTCGGCCGCGCAGATGTTCACGCAATTTGCGGTCGATCCGCGAACGCGGATCGACCGTCGCGGCCGGCCTGGCGGCCGCCGCTCGCCGGGCTCCGCCCGGCTCGCGATGCGACTGCGGTCATGTTGGCTGTCGAATGCATTTTCGGACTTATGTACCGCCCCCCGGTCCGCAACGATCTGCTAAGAGCTACCAGCGTCGACTTACCGTTTTGATATTCTGATGAGCTCGCATGGGTCCACGTTAAGCGCAGCGGCGATTCTGCCGAGAACACTGACGCTGGCCGAAACTCGAGCACGCTCGATCGAACCGACGTAACGCATGCTCAACCCAGAGCGGGCTGCCAATTCCTCCTGCGTCACATCCTGATCATGGCGCAACCGACGCAAATTGATCGCCATGATCTCCTTGAGATCCATGACGACTACGGACCAGAAGAGGAACTATCGTTCTAGGAATGATCGTTCCTATTCGCTATAGTCAGAGGCCAATCTGAAGAATGGTTCTGTTGAAGCGGGACAGTTCGCACTGTGCTTAAACCTCTGCTCGATCCCGATGTCGCCGACGTTGCGCCGGACGCCTCCATCCTGACCGGCTACGACGAGGAGCGTCTCCTCACCTACATCCGCCTTCTCGATGCCGCAGCCGAGGACGCTGATTGGCGCGAGGTGGCCAGAATCGTTCTGCATATCGATCCCGAGAAGGAGCCCGATCGCGCTTTCAGGGCTTGGGAAACACATCTCGCTCGGGCTCGTTGGATGACGACCAACGGCTACCGGTATCTCCTGGCTGGCGGTGCACCACACTAGGCACTCGAACGCGGAGCTGTGTTGATTCAGCAAAGCGGTTTGCCGACTCTCTGACTACCCAAGCGAACTGTCGTCTCGGAAGCTAATTGCGAAGCTCGCGACCGAACGCGGGCCTCCGAAGAGGACCGTTGCCATGTCGCGGAGCGATTGGACCGATCCGGCGGGATACGAGCACATGCGCGGCTATGAAGCCGCCGAATTCGCCGCCGAGTATCTGATCCGGAACGATGATTTCGTTGCCGAATGCGACCGGCTGGCACACCGCCTAGTTACGGTAGGAGAACTCGCCGGCTCGCCCGACTTCGCCGCTCGCTGGGGCGCCCGATTTCACAATCTCTGCTGACGAGCGTCTATCACCCGAACATATCGTCTGGACAGAACAGGCCTCACCGCGAGTTCTTCGCGCGACGAAGTTGGCAGCTTCCGCGGACTCTTCGCGGCCTGCCGTTCGACTTGCTGAACTCAGCACGGCCCACACCTTGACCGAGGCGGAGCAACGTCATGTCGTGTGGCCAGGCGCTTCCGAGAAGCACCACATCCTCATCGATACGCCGGGCGGCGCCCAAAGCATCGATGCCATGGTGCTACGGCTCGACGAGAACTTCGAAACCCGTCTCGACGCAGCCCGCCGGTTCTGGCGTGCGCTGAACGGCCGACCGCCCGGTGTCCCCTATGGCTCCCTGCCGCAACAAACGAAGCTGAGGCATATCCTCAATCTGCGCGCCCATGATGCGAGGCGAGCGAAGGCGGCCTACCGGCGGATTGCCGAAGAGCTTCTGTCCCGCGATCCCATAGCTGCGCGCGACTGGCGCGACCATCATCTTCGCCACAAGGTGCGAGCGATCCTGCGCCGCGCCGACCGCCTGGTCGCGGGCGGCTATCGTGACCTTCTGCTCTATCCCCAAAGTCGCAGCCGCAAACCGGTCCGCTGAGATCCTTCGGCAAGGGGTAGCAGAAACATGCGCCCCGATCTTTGCCCTCCCTGCCTTTTTCTCAATTCGGCCATCGTCCGTTTCGCGCGTCCCGGCAGGCCAGGACGACAGCAGAACCGAATGGAGATCGAACGATGTCGAAGGGTCCCGCGGACGCGCCCCAAAAATACCTCCGGACGAAGGAAGCGGCGCCCATCGTCGGCCTCTGCGCCCGGACGCTGGAAAAACACCGGACCTACGGCACCGGTCCCAAATACCGCAAAGTCGGCGGCCGTGTTCTCTACGACATCGACGATCTGCACGCCTGGATCGAGCTGGGTGCACGCACGTCTACCAGCGATACCAACGCGACCTACGTTCCGCCGGCCAAGCCGCACGCGGCCCGCGCGCCGGCTTATGCCGGCAAGTCGCGCTGAGACATCCTACTGCGGATATGGACATGCGGCCACCACCAACAGACCTCGAACCCATCGCGCTTTTCCATGCGCGGCCCGGCAAGATGGCGTTGCGCGATGCGCAGGACTTGATGGCCTGGCCATTCTTCTCATTGGCTAAATCGCGCCGCATCAGGCCGATCGATTTCCGCATGGGCGAAATCGCCATCCGCGTCGAAGCAACGATCGAGCATGGCATGGCGACGATCTGGGATGCGGACATCCTGATCTGGGCCGCCTCGCAGATTGTCGATGCCCGTGACCACGGGCTGCGAACCTCGCGCATGATGGCGGCAACGCCACATGAGATCCTGACCTTCGTCGGTCGCGGCACGTCAGCCCGGGAATATCTGCTGCTCAAGGCGGCACTCGACCGGCTTCAGTCGACCACGGTCGCCACCTCGATCCGCCAGCCGACCGAGCGGCGCATGCACCGCTTCTCATGGATCAACGAATGGAAGGAGCGGGCCGACCATCGCGGGCGACCGCTCGGCATCGAGCTCATTCTGCCCGACTGGTTCTACGCCGGCATCATGGTCGACGCCTTCGTACTTACGATCGACCGGGCCTATTTTGATCTGACCGGTGGCATCGAGCGCTGGCTCTATCGCCTTGTGCGCAAGCACGGCGGACGACAGGCGCATGGCTGGTCGTTCGACCTGCGCCATCTCCATGTCAAATCCGGCAGCCTGTCAGCCTACAAGCGCTTCGCTTTCGAGGTTCGCGGCATTGTTCGCCGGCAATCGCTGCCGGGCTATCGGCTCACGCTCGGTATGACTCAGGCCGGCGCGCCGCTGCTGACTTTCAAGGCCTGTCACCGGGATCCGTTCAACCGCTTCGGAAAGACTAGGACGACGGAGGACAAGCTGTGAATCAACTCGTCATTTCAGGAACCCGGCGGCACGGGATTTCGGGAACCCGATCCTCGTCATTTCAGGAACCCAAATCGCGATCATCCCATGGAATCGAAAGCCGAAATCGCGCCTCTAACTTACCTAACTTCGAATCCTTCGGATTCTTTCTAACGGAGCGCGCGGTTCCGGAACCCTGTGAACGACCTCCGCAACTCGGCCGCCGGTTCGCCTACAGAGCGATCGAAAGCCACTCCCATCTCGACGAGACGGGAGCGCGGCCGACCACCTCGCACGCCAATGTAGCAGCCAGTTTCTCGCAGTGGAGGACGATATGAGCGAGCTCACCCATGTCGAACTGCTCTGGCTGAAGAAGCGGACCGAGAACTACATTCGCTTCGGCAAAACCGTCGAGAACAGGATCATCGACAAAAGCCGCCGCGTCGTCGCATTCGCGCCTGGCAGCATCTTCGCCTTCGTTCGCTGGACGGCCAACGATTTTGGCACCATCGCCTCGCGCATCGACATTCTGCGCCCTGTCGGTGCCGGCAAGCGCTGCTCGACAGTCGCCTATGTGCGGCCCGGCGCCGATATCCTGCTGACCGTCATCGGATGGCCGAACGTCGAGCGAGTGCTGCAGGTCATCGACGGCATTGAGGCGATCGGCATCGATCCCGTCGACGTGTCCCCGGAATACTGGCGTCACGTCCACAGCCGGCTTGCCGCACGTGAGAACCCACGGCCGTACACTCGCCAACGCCATGAGGCGTGGCTGCTGCGCCGCCGGGTCGAGCCATGAACGCGCGTGGCAAGATCGTCGCGGCAATGCTCGCCGGCGCGGCATTTATCGTCGCTCCTGCCTTGAGCAGATGTACTCCGTGGTTGATCTGGAACGCGTCAGCGAGCGTGCCGATCGGACTCTATCGCGTAGAGCCAGGTCACGGGATCGGTGTCGGTGATCTCGCCGTCGTCATGCCGGCCGAACCACTGGCCGGCTTCCTCGCTGAGAGACAATATCTGCCGCGCGGCGTGCCGCTCTTGAAGCATATCCTGGCGCTCGGCGGTGAAACCGTCTGCCGCCAAGGGACGGCGATCATCGCGCATGGCAAGACCTATGGATATGCGCGCGAGCGCGACAGTCGTGCTCGACCACTGCCCGTCTGGAAGGGCTGCCGTGTGCTTGTCGACGGCGAAGTGTTCCTCATGAACTGGGACGTCGCCGACAGTTTTGACAGCCGCTATTTCGGCCCGCTTCCAGACACCGCCATCGTCGGTCTGGCTGTTCCCGTCTGGACCACCAACCGTATTTTCCCGGCACCGGATGCTTCCGGCGAACCGGCTTCTGGCGAGCCGTGACGGCTCGTTCCCCTCACCACGAAAGGATATCGGCATGAGTCAGATCGGCATTTTTACCCGCAACGACGACGGCTTCTTCGGCAACATCTGCACGCTGACGATCGATGCAAAGCTCGCCATCCTGCCTATCGAGAAATCGGACGCCGAACACGCGCCCGAACACCGCATCTACTGCGATGGCGTCGAAATCGGCGCGGCCTGGGATCGCACGGGCGAAAAGGCTGGCGCCTATCTCTCTGTGCTCATCGACGATCCGTCGTTCACACAGCCAATCCGCGCCAACCTGTTCCAGGTCGCCACCGAACAGGACGTCTGGAACCTGCACTGGAGCCGGCCGTCGAAACGCGAAGAGCGAGCCTGAGTTCTATGTTCCGATCGCGCGTCATCAAGCTTGCCCAGGCAAACCCTTTGATCGATCGGGCGCCGGTCAAACCCTTCGACCCGATCGCCGATCAGGCGGCCGTCGCGCGCAGCGGAGGTCAAGGGCGGCCGGACGCTTCTCCATCGATTGAAGCGTTGTTTGCGCTGCCACGCATAGGAAGCAGGTCCGGTCGGCGAAGCCTTGCCCTTGGCGGAGGCGAGCGCGGCGGCAGGCTGTCGGCGTGTCGGGACGGTGGTGCGCGCGCCATCAATCTCCAATGCACCGCAATTCTCTCGGTATGTGCGTTGCTCATGCTTGGTTCTGCGGCCGGCGCGGCGGAAGCACCGTCACCACCCGTGCTAAAATCCTGCGCCGGAAGAGCAATCGTGACGAGGGGCGACTGGTCCGCTTACGTCTGCGAGGCGGCCAAACGTTTCGATCTTCCGGAGCGCTTGATCCGCGCGGTGATGCATGTCGAGAGCATTGGTGATGTCGATGCCGTCTCCCCGAAGGGGGCGATGGGCCTGATGCAGATCATGCCCGCCACATGGGAAGAACTGCGCATCAGACACGGTCTCGGCAACGATCCGTTCGAACCTCGTGACAACATCTTGGCGGGCGCCGCGTATCTTCGCGAGATGCTTGACCGGTTTGGTCCGAAGGGTTTTCTCGGCGCCTACAATGCCGGACCTCAACGCTATCAGGAGCATCTTTCCAAAGGTCGGCCGCTGCCCCGAGAGACGAGCAACTACGTCGCGAAGTTTATGCCACTGATCGAGGGAGCTGTTGAGATTCCACCCCGCTCGCGAGGATTGGGAAGCAGGTCGAGTGCAGATCATTCGCAGCTTTTCGAGCGCGGCGCTGCTGCCATGAACGACGCCGCTTCGCGTGGCGACGGAGGCGTTGATCGCATCGACCAGACTGTTTTCACGGAAATTCGTTCAGGCGACATGCCGTCACGGATCGGCACTGCGGTGGACGATCTAACGGCGCTTGAACCGCCGTCGGATATTGCACCCGAAGAAGCTCGTCCCTCACTGAAGCTGGGTGCCAACAACCTGTTCATCCCGCGACCTCTCGGTGCGTCGCGATGATCGCCGGATTCATCGCAAATCGCACTCTGGCTTGTTGTGTCGCGGGATTGGCGGCGGAAGGGTGGGTGACCGGGGAAGTCGGGGAGGGATTGCCGCCCGTAATCGGGGCGGGCGCCTGGCCGGACGGCAAAGCTGTGGGCCGAATGCGGACCGGCTGGCCGAAGGCGACGACTCGGCGGTTAATTCTGCGCCTGAGAAACGACGCAGGAGGCGCACCATGGAATTCTTTGCAGGACTGGACGTGGCGATGGAGGAGACGGCGATCTGCGTGGTCGACGATCATGGCGAAGTGCATCTGGAGACCAAGGTGGTGACCGATCCGCAGGCGATCCTGAAGGCGCTGAAACCGTTCGTGGCGCGGCTGCGACGAGCCGGCCACGAGGCGGGGTCGCTGTCGCCATGGCTGCATCCGGAACTGCTGAAACTCGGCCTGCCGGTGGTGTGCCTGGAGACCAGGCATGTGCGCGCCGCGATGTCGGCGCAACGCAACAAGACCGACGCCGCCGACGCGCTCGGCATCGCCCATATCATGCGCACCGGCTGGTTCCGCAGCGCTCATGTCAAAAGCGAAGACTGCTATCGGCTGCGGCTGCTTCTGACGCAGCGCCGCACGCTGAAGCGCAAGTTTCTGGACATCGAGAACACCATCCGCCATTCGCTGAAGGCGTTCGGCATCCGTCTCAAGGGTAGCGGCCGCGGCGGCTTCGACAAGGCAGTGCGCGAGGCGGTCGCCGGTGACACGCTGACCGAGGAACTGATGGCAGCCATGCTGTCGGCCCGCGCAGCATTGTGGCAGCAGTACAGGAAACTGCACGAGCTGGTGGTCAAGGTCGTCGCCGGCAGCGAGCTGTGCCGCCGCTTCATGGCCATCCCCGGCGTCGGTCCGGTGGCGGCGCTGAGCTTCATGACGGCGGTCGACGATCCGTCGCGCTTCCGCCGCTCGCGCGATGTCGCGGCGTACTTCGGGCTGACGTCGCGGCGCTGGCAGTCTGGCACCTCGATCGACGTCCAGGGCCGCATCTCTAAGGCCGGCGATGGCGATGTGCGGCGTGCCCTCTACGAGGCCGCATCAGCGCTGCTGACGCGGTTCAAGGGCAGGGACAGGGTCAAAAGCTGGGGCCTGGTGCTGGCCAAACGCGGCTGCCAGCGCAAGGCGACGGTCGCGGTGGCGCGCAAGCTGGCGGTGATCATGCATGCCATGTGGACGGACGGGACGTTTTATGCCGGCGATCCGGCGGCCAGTGCGGCGGATGTCGCGGCGCGGGCGCATCTGAAGGCGCGCAAGCTTCTGGGTGCGCATCGATGAACGCGTTGTCTGCAGAACGAATGCAGCGTCTCGTGATGATGACGAACGTCGACTGAACACAAGGAGCTCCGCTGCGGCGGATGAGGACTGGTGCAGACCAGAAACGACGGGAAGCACGTTATCTTGCCTGCGGCCGGCCACGAAAGTGGCGCAACGGACCGCGCTGGATTGCCTGTGACGATGCCCCGTGGGTTCGATGGAAAAGTGCGCCGCGACGGTTCGAGCGCTGCTTTGTTGCAGCCCAGACACCCCGTCGACGAGCGCGGAGGATTGCACGGCGCACCGGAACTCTCGCCCTTCGCACAAAAGCCTGTTGCGGAAAGCTCTGAACTGTTCTGGAGTACAAAGAAGGAGAAACGACGATGCAGGAAAGTTTATCCCAAGAACTGGCGATTAGGATGGCAAGATAAAAGGCCGCGATGTGCGGCTCGGTCGGTTGGTTGTTTGGATTGGTCTTTCCGGAGTTTTCCGCACCTCGCGGGCAACACCCGCACCTCGCACAAAACGAACTTCTCCGATCAGTTCAGCGAAAATCGCACATCGCGGATTGGGCGCCATGAGCAAGGACAATGAATTCCGCATCCGTCCTGGTCGCATCCGCTCACACCAGAGCCAACGGGCACGTCCGTTCATCGCCCAAGTGCTCGCCGCCACACAGAAGGCCGGCGGGAAGGTGTCGCGCGACGGCAGGATCACAGCCGGGCGCCGCTCCCACTTTGGGCGGGGTAGGGTGGCGAGCATCCGAGCCAATCGCTTCATCACCAGTCGTTCTCGCTCCGTGACGGTCAAAGCGCTGGTCGTTCGCCATCGGGGACAAGGTAATCCGCTCGCGCGTCACCTGAATTATCTGCGTCGCGAGGGCGTCACCCGCGATGGCGAGAAAGCACAAATGCTCGGGCCAGAAATCCAAGGCGTTAACGCCGAGGAATTCACCGAGCGGTGCCAGGACGACCGGCATCATTTCCGCTTCATCGTCTCTCCGGAAGACGCCGTTGATATGGCCGACCTGAAAGGGTTCACCCGCGATCTGATGACCCAGGCTGAAAAGGATCTCGGCACGAAGCTTGATTGGCTGGCGGTCGATCACTGGAACACCGACAATCCGCATGTCCATGTCATCCTTCGCGGTCGAGCAGATGACGGTCAGGATCTCGTCATCTCGCGCGACTACATCAAGGATGGCATGCGCGGCCGCGCACAGGATTTGATCAATCAGGAGCTTGGTCCTCGCACTGATCTCGACATCCGGCGGTCGCTCCTACAACAGATTGACTCAGAACGTTGGACGCAACTCGACCGGCAGCTTGTTCGCGATGCCGGCCGACATGGCATCATCGACGTCGCGCTTTCACCAGACCATCAGCCCGACGAATATCTGACGCTGAAGGTTGGTCGGCTGCGCAAGCTGGAGGCCTTGGGGCTTGCCGACGAGATCCGTCCTGGTCAGTGGACGATGGCAGAACAGGCCGAGACAACCTTGCGTGGGCTTGGCGAACGGGGCGACATCATTAAGCGCATGCATCGCAGCCTCGCTGAGCACCGGCTCGACAGAGGTGCTGTCGACTACGTGCTTGCTGGCGAGCGGAATGCAACTCCGGTCATAGGACGTCTGCTGGAACGCGGCCTTTACGATGAACTCAGCGGCTCGGCCTACGCCATCGTCGACAGCATCGATGGCGGCACTCATCACATCAGGTTCCATGATCTCGACGCGGCTGGAGATTCCGCACCGGGCTCCATCGTCGAGCTTCGTCACTACGAAGATTCGAAAGGCCGTGCACGTGTGGCACTGGCCGTTCGTTCTGACTTCGCGATTGAACATCAGATTCATGCCGTTGGTGCGACTTGGCTCGATCGCCAACTCGTTGCACACGAACCGGCCAGGCTGGGCGAAAGCGGTTTCGGCGCGCAAGTCAGTAAAGCAATGGAAGCACGCACCGACTATCTGGTCGACGCTGGACTTGCGCGGCGGCAGGGGCCGCGGATCAGTTTCGCCCGGAACCTTCTCGGCACGCTCCGGCAAAGCGAGCTCAAGGCGCTTGCCGAAAAACTCTCGGCCGACACAAACTTGCCGTTCCAGAAATCCGCGGCAGGCGATCATGTCGCGGGTTCGTATCGGCAGCGCTTCACGCTCGCCTCCGGGCGTTTTGCCTTGATCGACGACGGGCTCGGCTTCAGGCTTGTGCCTTGGTCAACATCGATCGAGAAGCGTCTCGGCAGTCACCTCGCCGGCGTTGTACGCGCCAGCGGTGGCGTGGATTGGACACTCGGCAGGAAACGAGGACTCGGGCTTTGAGCTGCCCGGACCGTTGCCAAGAGCAAGCCGAATCGAGGAGCGGACCGCCATTGGCGACGATTTTTCTCTACCGCAGCAACACCCGATCTGCGGCAGCGAAACGAACCCACTCGCTTGGAGGAACCTCCCCATGTCGGCCCATCATCTTTCGCGTACATCCGAGAGCGTCCCGCACGAGCGATGATCGACGACGTGAGCGGGCGGGCTTTACGGAGACGACGCAGCACGCGGAACTGCGGTTTGGCCTAGACTCAGCACAGCTCGATCATTCCGCTGAATTCTTCCGAAGCTTGTCGAAGACAAACCGCTTGCCTTCGCACACACTGTCATCCAACGACCTCGCATTGGCCAGATACGCGGCGATTGCGCTAGCCAGCATGCATCCCGTCCCCCGCATCGATGTGGCAAGGCGCGGTGTGTCGAAGCGGATCGGGTCCTGATCTGGGAGCAATAGAATATCCGTTGATCTGGGCCCTACTGCGTGACCGCCTTTGAGCAACAGCGCCCGCGGCCCGGCCGCGAGCAATCGTCTTCCCTGCCGGAGCGTGTCCTCGTCGTCCACGGCCAGTTCCGAGCCAGTCAGCACTGCCAGTTCGATGAGATTTGGCGTGACGAGACGGCAGAGCGGAATAAGATCACGCTTCATGACGTCGATCGCATTCGCTTCAACCAGCGGTCTTCCTGACGAGGAAGCCAGCACCGGGTCGAGTATTGCCGGTATCCGTAGGTTTTCGCTGAGCACGGCCGCAACCGCCATGATGACCCGCCTGGTTGGAAGCATACCGATCTTGATGGCCGACACTTTGTTGGCCCGCAGCGCCGCGCGCATCTGATCGGCAACCAAGCTGGGTTGCAGATGATGGATTGCCGTCACGGCTTGGTGTGTCTGGATCGTCACTGCACTAACGGCAAGGCAGGCGCGCACGCCCAGGGCAGAGATCGTCTCGATATCGCGCGCGATCCCAGCACCCCCGCTGGAATCCGATCCGCCAACGACAAGCACATGCGGATCTCGCCTCAGCGCCATCGGGTCGTCTTTTCGATCCATTCTCGTGTGCGCGCTTCGGGGTCGGCATTCAACGTGATGTCGGTGACCACTGCGGCGCTGTCGGCGCCGGCCTCGAAAACACCGTCGAGCCGGTCAGTGTTAAGGCCGCCAATGGCGACCAACGGGATCGGCGCAACTTGGCGCTTCCACTCGCTGATCCGCTCAAGTCCTTGCGGTGCCCATTTCATCTTCTTCAGGATGGTTGGATAGACGGGGCCTAATGCGATGTAGTCGGGCGCGACGGCCATGGCCCTTTCCAGTTCGGCATGATCGTGCGTGCTCAGTCCGAGCCTGATGCCGGCTGCCCGTATCTCCGAGAGGTTAGCGGTCTGCAGATCCTCCTGGCCCAGATGTACGAAGTCGCAGCCCTCCTCGATTGCCAGACGCCAGTGGTCGTTGATGATGAGCTGGCATTGCTGCGCAGCGCACAAGGCCTTCGCCTTGCGGATTTCGGTGCGCAACGCGGCCTCATCCGTGGTCTTGATGCGCAACTGCACCAGCCTGACGCCGAGCGGCACAAGCCGTTCAACCCAGGCAGCACTGTCAACGATCAGATAGAAGGAATCGAGCTTCATGAAAAAACCGCCCTGCCGAATGTCGGCGTCGATGGCACGGCGACATCGCGCGGTTCGAGCATTCCCGAACTGAAGGCTTCTCGGCCGGCATCGACAGCCTTGCCGAATGCACGCGCCATGCTGACCGGATCAGCCGCCTTGGCGACCGCCGTGTTCAGGAGTACGGCGTCAAAGCCGAGTTCCATGACGGTTGCCGCGTGCGAAGGTCGTCCGAGCCCCGCATCCACAATCAGCGGGACGCCAGGGAAATGTCCGCGCATCGAGCGCAGCGCCGTAATGTTGATCGGCCCGAGGGCGGAACCGATCGGCGCGCACCATGGCATCAAGACCTTGCAGCCCGCCTCGAGCAGCCGCTCGGCGACAACGAGGTCGTCTGTGGTATAGGGGAATACCGCAAAACCGTCCTCGCACAGGATGCGAGCGGCTTCGACCAGGCCGAACACGTCTGGTTGTAGCGTGTCGTGGTTGCCGATCACTTCGAGCTTGATCCAGTTCGTACCGAAGACCTCACGCGCCATTTTCGCGGTCGTGACCGCTTCCTTGACGGAGTGGCAGCCCGCAGTGTTGGGCAGGATACTGACGCCCAGCGAGCGGATAAGGGACCAGAATTTTTCGCCAGCCCTGCCACCGGCCATTTCACGGCGCAAGGAGACGGTCACCACCGACGTGCCCGACGCCTTGACTGCCTCGGCAAGGATGGCCGGCGAAGGATATTGAGCGGTACCGAGAAGCAGGCGCGACGGAAGCATCGTTCCAAGAAGATCGAACATGGTCTAACCCCCCTGCATGGGCGAGAGAATTTCGATCCGGTCGCCGTCGCTCAACTGGAATTCCGCGCGGTTGGCTTTGTGCACGAGATCGCTGTTGACGGCCGTTGCGAGCCAGTCGCCCTCATAGTCGAGCGCGGCAAGCAGTTCGGCCAGCGTGGTGGCGGCAACCTCATGCGCTTCGCCGTTGACGGTCAGTTTCATGAGAAAGCTCCTTGGGTCTGTCTTGACTGAAAACCAGGTCGACAGCCTGGCGCGCCATGGCGGGGGCGAGGAGAAAACCGTGACGATAGAGCCCGTTGATCGCGATGATCTCACCGTTCGTTTCGACGCGCGGCAGGTTGTCGGGAAAGGTCGGACGAACGCCGACACCGGTTTCAACGATCTCGGCCTCGCCAAAGGTCGGATGGAGGGCATAGGCGGCACCCAGCAGCTCCATCATCGAACGCGCCGTGACCGGTCCGGCTGACTGGCTTTCAATCATCGTCGCGCCGATCATGAAACGGTGGTCGGCGCGCGGCACCACATAGAGCGGAAAGCGCGGATGAAGCAGACGGACCGGGCGCGACAGCGAGATATCAGGCGTGCGCAGGATCAGCATTTCGCCACGAACGCCGCGCAGCCTGTCATCGACGGCTGCCATTCCCGTACAGTCGATCTGTCGATCGAAACCGGAAACATGCCGGGCGTCGGCGCCGAAGTGGAATTCGACACCCATGGCTGCGAGCTTGTCATGAAGTGCCGCCATCGCCTGGCGCGGGTCGAGATGGGCCTCGCCGGGGAACAGCAGTCCGCAGCGGAAGCGGCCGGCGAGGTCGGGCTCCAGGATCGCGATTTCGTCTTCCTCGACACGCCGATGCCCCGACGTGCGACTGGCGAACCGGTCGAGCTCGCCAGTGTCACGCGGTGTCGCAACGACCAGCGTTCCGGCCCGTGTCACCTGACCCGGCAGTGCCGCATCCCACCAGTCGGCGGCGTCGCGTCCGAGATCCAGCACCGGCTGCTCGGCGCTTTCACGCTCGCACCATGGCGCCAGCATGCCGCCGGCGAACCACGACGCATTGCCACCGAGGCCATGCCGGGTCTCGACGACGGTCACCGCCGCGCCGCGAGCGGCGAGTTCGAAGGCGGCGGTGAGGCCGGCGACGCCGGCCCCTTTGACCAGCACCCTCATGACGGTTCCGGCGCCTCTGGCATGAGCGGTACGCCGGTCTCGTCAGCAGGCATGTAGAGATCGCCGCCCTCGCGGTATTTCGCCGCCATCGCCGCCATGCCCTCTTTCTGTGCCTCGGCGCGGATGTCGTGAGAAATACGCATGGAGCAGAATTTCGGCCCGCACATCGAGCAGAAATGTGCCAGCTTATGCGCCTTCTTGGGCAAGGTCTGGTCGTGAAAGGACCGCGCCGTTTCGGGGTCGAGCGACAGGTTGAACTGGTCCTCCCAGCGGAACTCGAAGCGCGCGCGGGAAAGGGCATCATCCCTGACTTTCGCCGCGGGATGGCCCTTCGCCAGGTCGGCGGCATGGGCGGCGATCTTGTAGGTGATCACGCCAATCTTGACGTCGTTGCGATCGGGAAGGCCGAGATGTTCCTTCGGCGTGACGTAGCAGAGCATGGCGGTGCCGAACCAGCCGATCATGGCGGCGCCGATGCCTGAGGTGATGTGGTCATAGCCCGGCGCGATGTCGGTCGTCAGCGGTCCAAGCGTATAGAACGGCGCCTCGCCGCAGACAGTGAGCTGCTTGTCCATGTTCTCCTTGATCTTGTGCATCGGCACGTGGCCAGGCCCTTCGATCATCACCTGGCAATCCTTCGCCCAGGCGATCTTCGTCAGCTCGCCGAGCGTTTCCAATTCGGCGAATTGCGCCGCGTCGTTGGCATCGGCGATCGAGCCGGGACGAAGGCCGTCGCCAAGTGAGAAGGACACATCATAGGCGCGGCAGATGTCGCAGATCTCCGCGAAATGCTCATAGAGGAAGCTTTCCCGGTGATGGTGCAGGCACCATTTGGCCATGATCGACCCACCGCGAGAGACGATGCCCGTCACACGGTCAACGGTCAGCGGGATGTAGTGAAGCCGCACGCCGGCGTGGATGGTGAAATAGTCGACGCCCTGTTCGGCCTGTTCGATCAGCGTGTCGCGGTAGACCTCCCAAGTCAGATCCTCGGCGATGCCGCCGACCTTCTCGAGCGCCTGGTAAAGCGGCACCGTGCCGATCGGTACCGGCGCGTTGCGCACGATCCAGTCCCGGATGTTGTGGATGTTGCGGCCGGTCGACAGGTCCATCACCGTATCGGCGCCCCAGCGGATCGCCCACACCATCTTTTCGACCTCTTCGGCCATCGACGACGTGACGGCGGAGTTACCGATATTGGCATTGATCTTCACCAGGAAATTGCGACCGATGATCATCGGCTCGCTTTCGGGATGGTTGATGTTGGCGGGAATGATTGCGCGCCCCCGCGCCACCTCGTCGCGCACGAATTCCGGCGTGACAAAATCGGGAATGTCCGCGCCGAAGCTCTCGCCGTCTCGCGACAGCTTGCCGTGCAAAATCTCGCGGCCGAGATTCTCGCGGATGGCGACGAACTCCATTTCGGGCGTGATGATTCCGGCGCGCGCATAGGCAATTTGGGTCACCGCGTTGCCGGCCCTGGCCTTGAGCGGTCTATTGCGAACGGGGAATTCCGGCGTCAAGCGCTCGCCCGCCGCGAAGCCGTTGTCTTCCGGCCGGACATGGCGGCCGTCATAAGTCTCGACATCGCCGCGCGCAGCGATCCAGTCTTGCCGGAGCCGGGCGAGGCCTTTTTCTATGCTCGTTTCGACCGTCTGATCAGTGTATGGGCCGGACGGATCGTAGACCGTCACGGGCGGTTCGCCCGCCGTCGGATGGACGGAGATTTCGCGCATCGGCACCCTGATCTGCGGATGGATGACGCCAGATTTGTATATCTTTCGTGAGGCAGGTAGCGGCCCCGTCGAAACCGCTGGGGTCAAGGCATTCATTTGAGGCTCCTTTGCTCATCTGCATTGGAGACCCAGTTCTGTGCCGGAAGGATGAAAAGACGCTTTGGCCGCCTGTTCGAAACAGGACTTCGGGCGTGAACTCCCGCAAAGCGCTTGCACCGTCCCTACGCCAGTATGAACTGGATCAGGTTCAACGGGTCACTGCGCCGCGAAAGCCAGCAGTATCTCAGCCCCTTGCCGGGACTCCCCTGGTGAATGCGCCGAATTGAACGGGCCGGCGCTATTTTGTCAAGCGCA
This sequence comes from Mesorhizobium cantuariense, assembly GCF_042647205.1. NCBI lineage: Bacteria > Pseudomonadati > Pseudomonadota > Alphaproteobacteria > Hyphomicrobiales > Phyllobacteriaceae > Mesorhizobium > Mesorhizobium cantuariense. The sequence goes on from NZ_JBHRVD010000001.1 coordinate 1,340,492, forward strand.
TTCGGCCCGCGGCGCTGATCGGCGGCCAATCAGACCGGGCAGAAAAGCTCGCGCATGCGTCGGGGACAGGTCACGCCCCGGAGACCAAGGCAGGAATGGCCAAAGCCGCATTCGTCTCGTCAAGGATGGAGAAACTGTATCGGCCGTGCGCATCAAGATCGACCGAGTAGCTCAAGCGGTCGCGTATGTGGTTATCCTGGTCGAACGTGACGATCCTCGGCTTCAGCGAGGTGATTTTCGTTTCGTCCAGGTAGATGGAGTTGCAGACAATGATCTGGTCGCCGGGCTGAAAGGTGCGGGCGGCCGCACCATTGAGGATGCAGCACCGTGAGCCGCGCTTACCGAGAATGACATAGGTCGAAATCCGCGCCCCGGAATTCTTGTTCCATATCTCCACGAATTCCATCGGCAGGATCCAGGCCGCATCGCAGTGGGCAGGTCCAGCGTTATCGATCCATGGAAGTTGAGGTTCCCCGGGGTCCTTGGCTTGGGGAACGCTTTTGAAGGCTATCTCCAACTGCCTGCGGGCGAGAGGATATCGCTTGCCGCAGCAGTGCAGGATGCGTCTTCTCTGCCCCTCGGTCTGCAATCCGCGATAAGATTGTACACAAAATATCAAAACTGTGTTGACAATCTTGCGCTAGAGGTTTCCCTTAGGGCATCCGCGCAGCCAAAGAGCAAACACAAAGCGCGATAACCAGAAGGGGAAATGCCAGAATGATCAACCGACGCTCGACTCTCAAATCGATGGTGCTTGGCGCCGTCTCCGCTCTCGCTATGGCCGCTGCGGGCATGCCGTCCGCGGAGGCCCAGAACAAGGAACTGAAGATCGGTTTCGTCGGTGTCACCAGTGGCCCCGCCGCCGCCTGGGGCACGTCGAACGTACGTTCGATGCAGACGCGTGCCGCCTGGATCAACGAGACCGGCGGCGTCAAGATTGGCGACGCCACCTACAACGTCAACATCGTTACGTTCGACGATCAGAAAGACCCCAAGCGCGCCATTGCCGGCATGGAAAAGATGGCGCAGGAGGGCATCCACTATGTGGTCGGCCCGAATGTCGATGACGGTGCTGCCGCCGTGCGCCCGGTCGCCGAGGCCAACGGCATCATCTATTTCCCTTACGCTTTCCCCAAGGCGCTTTATCAGAAGCCTGCCTCGAATGCCGTGCTCGGCATGATCGCTAACTATCAATCGGGCCCGGCGATCTACAAATACCTCAAGGAAAACAAGGGCGTGAAGACGATCGCCTTCGTTGCCGCCAATGAATCGGATCCGTTGAGCCAGCGTGACGGCGGCGTTGAGGCAGCCAAGGCGCTCGGCCTCAAGATTGTCGCCCAGAACGACACCTACCAGAACGATACGCGCGACTTCACGCCGGTGCTCACGCCGATCGTTGCGCTGAAGCCCGACCTGCTCGTACTGTCAGGCGTCGCGCCGGCCAATGCGCCGCTGCTCATCCGCGCCGCCCGCGAGCTCGGCTTCGAGGGCCTGATCTCGACCGAAACGGCACAGGACGCAAAGGTTCTCGAGGAAGGTGCGGGCGAATACGCCAACGGCTTCATCTCCGTCGGTGGCGCCTCCACACCCGAGATCGCCTCGGACGCGATGAAGGAATTCGTCGACCGCTACACCAAGATGTTCGGTGAGTACAACGACGAGTCCAACACCAAGGTCTATGCGCTCGAGTACATCATCGATACGCTGAAGGCCAATCCGGCGGCGATCGACAATGTCGACGAATTCAAGAAGACCATGGACACCTTCTCGGCGCCCAACCCCTACCTGAAGGGCGATGCCAAGCTGAGCTATGTCGGCACGACCTCCTTCGGCCAGAAGCGCCAGCTCGCGGTGCCGATGGTGGTCAACGAGTACAAGGACGGTGCCTTCCAGACCCTGTTCGTCGGCACGGTCGACTAGGGTTAGCTTCCCTGCGGTTTCTTCCTCCCGCGTTGCCGGGGACCCGGAGCATTCTCCGGGTCCCTCGGAAGATTGAAGGCGTCCATGGAATGGAACAGGTCATCGCAAACGGATTCTACCTCGGCGCCCAATATGCGCTGATCGCATTGGGGCTGACGCTCATCTTCGCCTTGATGAATGTCCTCAACTTTGCCCACGGGCAGATGTATGTGCTGGGCGGCTTCATCACCTACACACTATACGGCCAGCTTGGGCTGCCCTTCGTCGTCGCCTTGCTGGCGTCCGGCGTCACACTCGCCATCATCGGCGCGCTGATGGAGAAATATCTTTTCCGAACCGTCATCAAGCGAAGTCTGCGCGAGGAAAGCACGATGCTGCTGGCGGCTGCGACGGCATTCTTCTTCGATGCCGTCATCCTGCTCATCTTCGGCGAAAAGCAGCGCGGCGTACCCAAGATCGTCAAGGGCGTATTCAACGAGGGCGGTATCATCATGCCCTATGACCGTATGCTGGTCGGCGTGCTCGCACTGGTCTTCATCGCGGCCTTCGTTCTCTACATGCAGTACAGCAGGGTCGGGCGCGCCATGCGGGCGCTGGCCCAGGATCGTGTCGCCGCGCAATTGATGGGCGTCCAGGTCGACCGTTATTCGATGATCGGCTTCGCGATGGGAGCCATGCTGGCAGGTATTGTCGGCGGCCTTCTGGTCACCATCACCGGTGTCAATTCCGGCATCGGCGGGCCAATCTCGATCAAGGCCTTCATGATGGTGATGATCGGCGGCGCCGGCGTCGTCGGCGGTGCGATCGCCGGTGGTTTCATCCTTGGCATGATGGAGTCGGTCGGCCTCACCGTGCTGCGCGAATATGGCGATGTCACTTACCTCGTCATCTTCGCCGCGCTGATGGTGTTCCTCTCGATCCGCCCCAACGGGCTGATGGGCAAGCCGTGGGGTTGATGGGCCATGACGCGTAACGTGAAAATCGCCTCGGTTGCCGCCTTTCTGGCGATCGTCTTCATCGCCGTGCCGGTTCTGATCGCGACGAGCGGTCGGACTGACCTCTTTTATACGTTCACCTCGGTGGCGCTGCTCAGCATCGCGAGTGCCGGCGTGTGGCTTACCTTCTATATCGGCCGGATCAACATCGGCCAGGGCGCCTATGCGCTGATGGGTGGCTACGTCTCGGCCATACTCGTGGTGACCCACGGCTGGTCGTTCTGGCCGACGCTGCCGGTCGCCGGTCTATTCTGCGCGGCGGCAAGCGTCCTTATCGGCCTGCCGATCCTGCGCCTGCGCGGTGTCTACTTCGCCATGGTGACACTGGTGCTGACCGAGGTCGCGCGGCTTCTGGCTCTGGCGCTGCCGATCACCAACGGCGCCAAGGGCATGGTCAGCATCCCGCTGCCCGGGGCGCTGTCGGTCTTCGGCCTCACCATCATCCCGGATTTCGCCACGTTGCATAATGCCCGGCTGGCTTTCTACCTGCTGGCGGTCGCGCTCATGGTGGTCTGCTTCGCGGTAGTGTACCGGCTGGTTCATTCGCGCGTCGGCAAGCTCTGCCAGTCGCTCCAGCAGAACGAGGAACTGGCCTCGTCGATCGGCGTCAACATCGCCTATCTGCGCGTCATCGCCTATGCCGTCTCGTCCTTCTTTGGCGGCGTGGCCGGCGCGATCTTCGCCGCCATCTCGCAGTCGATTTATCCGTCGAGCTTCACGGTCACCGACTCCGTCAACTTCATGCTGAACTGCTTCCTCGGCGGGCTCGGCTACGTATTCGGACCGATGCTCGGCACGCTGGTGCTCTATTTCGGCTGGGACCTCCTTTTCCAGACCGGCCGGTTTCAGCTGCTGATCTACTCGACCTTGATGATCGTGCTGATGCTGTTCTTGCCCAATGGGCTGCTCAGCCTCGTCGCCACGACCCGGAAGAAGGGGTGAGCCATGGCCGATCTGCTCGAAGTCTCGGCTTTGACGAAACGCTTCGGCGGTCTCGTCGCGGTCAACAATATCTCCTTCTCGGTGCGCGAGAAGGAGATATTGTCGGTCATCGGTCCCAACGGCGCCGGCAAGTCGACACTGTTCAAGCTGATCTCGTCGTTCCTCAGGCCGACATCGGGCGAAGTGCGCTTGAAGGGCGAGCGCATCTCCGACCTCGCGCCGCACATCGCCGCACGCAAAGGCGTCGTCCGGACGTTTCAGGAAACGACGATCTTCAAGAACATGAGCGTGCGCGAGAACGTCATCATCGCACACCATCTGCGCTCCAGGGCGAGCCTGCTCGGCTTCTTCCTCGGCACCGGCGCGGCCAAGGCCGACGAGGCAGCCTTTGGCATTTCGGCCGACGAGATTCTGGCGCTGCTTGGCCTCTCGTCGCTCGCCGGCGAGACCGCCCGAAACTTGCCGCATGGTCACTTGCGGGCCCTCGGCATTGCCATCGGCCTTGCCACGAACCCGTCGATCCTGCTGCTTGACGAGCCTTTCGCCGGAATGAACCACGAAGAGACGATGAGAATGGTGGCGATGGTCAAACGGTTGCGCGAGCTCGGCCTCACCATCCTTCTGGTCGAGCACGACATGCCTGCGGTCATGAAGATTTCCGATCGCATCGTCGTCTTGAATTTCGGCGAGAAGATCGCAGAGGGAACGCCGGCGGAAATCCAGAATAACGACAAGGTGATCGAGGCTTATCTCGGCAGCGAAGACGAGGCTATCGGCCTATGAACCAGATCCTGAAGTTCGCCAATGTCGAACTCTACTACGATCACGTCTACGCGCTGAAAGGCGTATCGCTGGAGGTCAACGAGGGCGAGACCGTCGCGCTGATCGGCGCCAACGGCGCCGGCAAGTCATCGATCCTTCGCGCCATCACCGGCCTGCGCAAGATCAAGTCCGGTGAGATCCACTACAGCGGCCGACGCATCGACGGCGCCGCCCCCGATGCCATCGTCAAGATGGGCGTCGCCATGGTGCCGGAGGGACGCCGCGTCTTCCCTTACATGTCGGTCAAGGACAATCTCCTGATGGGCGCCTTCACCCGCTCCGACAAGGCCGAGATCGCCGGCTCACTGGAGATGGTGCTCGGCCGCTTCCCCCGCCTCAAGGAGCGCTATTCGCAAGCCGCCGGTACGATGAGCGGCGGCGAGCAGCAGATGCTGGTAATCGGCCGCGCGCTGATGGCCAAGCCGCGCCTGCTGCTGCTCGACGAGCCGTCGCTGGGCGTCGCGCCGAAGCTCGTCCAGGACATTGCCCGCTCGATCGTAGCGATCAATCGCGACGAGAAGGTCAGCGTTCTGCTGGTCGAGCAGAACTCCCGCATGGCGCTGCGTATTTCCCAACGCGCCTATGCTCTGACGACCGGCAGCGTCGCGCTGAATGGGAACTCCGCTGATTTGCTGACCGACGAACGGGTCAAGCATCTTTATCTCGGCGGCGAGATTTGAGGCTGATCGCATGCGCATACTCGTCATCAATCCCAACACGACCGCGTCGATGACCGCCAAAATCGGCAAGGTCGCAGCGAGCGTCGCTTCTGCCGGGACGGAAATCATTGCGGTGAACCCCGGCGACGGTCCGCCGAGCATCGAAGGCTATTTCGACGAAGTCTTCGCCATTCCTGGTATCATCGCCGAAATGAACAAGGCGGCGGCCGTCGACGCCTATGTGATCGCGTGTTTCGACGACACCGGGCTGGACGCGGCACGTTGCGCCGCCGAGGCACCGGTCATTGGCCTCGGTGAGGCCGCCTTCCACCTTGCCAGCCTTGTCGCCGGCAAGTTCAGTGTCGTGACGACGCTCGCCCGCTCCGTTCCAGCGATCGAGCACAATCTGGCGAAATACGGCCTCGCGTCACGCTGCGCCAAAGTCAGGTCGTCGGAGGTTGCGGTGCTCGATCTCGAACTGCCGGGCTCGGACGCCAGGTGCAGAATCTCGGACGAGATCGCGCGCGCCATCAGCGAAGACAGGGCGGAGGCGATCGTCCTTGGCTGCGCGGGCATGGCCGACCTGGCAAGCAGCCTGTCGCAGGAACACGGCGTTCCCGTACTCGACGGTGTCGCCTGCGCGGTGACGTTGGCAGAGAGCCTGTTCAGAGTCGGTTTGAGGACGTCGAAGGTCGGCGGATACGCTGCTCCCCGCAGCAAACGGTTTTCGGGGATCTATGAATCGCTGTCTCCGGCCGGAGCTGCCGCAGCGGTTATATCACCGACCTAGAACGCGCTTGGCCTTACGAATTGAGATCCTGTGTCCCGGGATTGACCGCCGCGCAAGCGATACTAGATTGCATCGACCGTTAAGCGGTTTGGGATGGATCAGGCGGTGTTGTGCCTGCGCGTTGAAAAGCATGTTGACAGTGCTCAGAGAAGAGGATCGTGACGAAAAACCGGCAACCCGCTGGTCGCCGATCTACTATGGTCTGAGAGATGCCATCGTCAGTCATCGTCTCGCCCCTGGCACCAAGCTGCCGGAAGATGAGTTGGCGACGATCTATTCGGTGAGCCGCACCGTGATTCGTGCTGCCCTGCAAGCTCTGGCCCATGACCGGTTGGCGCGGCTGGAGCCAAACCGCGGTGCTTTCGTGGCACAGCCGTCGAAAATTGAAGCCCGCGAGGTGTTCGAGGCACGGGCGCTGATCGAACCCAAGGTGGCTTGGCTCGCCGCCAGCGCGGCGGTACCAAGCGACATTGCATGGTTGCGGCAGCATCTTGAGAAGGAGCATGAAGCACTTCACGCTGGCCGGGACAGCGAGGCGATCATGCTGTCGGCACGTTTCCACGTTGGCATCGCTGAGATCGCTGCACATTCGGTGTTCACCAAATTCGTTCGCGACCTTGTCTCGCATTCTTCCCTCATCATCGCGCTTTATTGGAAACGGCGCGACGCGACCTGTGAGAAACACGCCCATCACGCGCTGGTCGATGCAATCGAAGCAGGGCGTAGTTCCCAAGCGGCCGAGCTGATGACCAGTCATCTGGTCGACCTCCTGTCGGGGCTCGACCTCACAGACAAGATAGAAAAGTCTGACAATCTCTCCGACTTGCTTCGTCCGTAGAGCGGGAGAGCACTCAGCGCTGCTGTACGCGAGCAGCCGTGGTTGCCGGCACTGCCTGGATTATGGTCTCTCGAGTTTCGGCGCTTGATGCGATGGGAGCGGCGCTCGAGGAACGGATCGAACGAAGCGGGTTTGGCAAGCGGCCCCGCGCCTTGCAGTCCGGCTGGCTGTTGGCCAACGAATTGGCCAGGTTCGACCGATGGGATCGGGCAGCGCGCGTTGTCGCGGGCAGTCGCTACTCAAAGGTCTGGAACAGACAATTCGCAACCCGCATTCGCACTGCCGCTGTGTTGGCACGCATCGCCGCCCTCCCTCAATCCACTGCGGTCATGAAGGCTTTCGACCTGTCGCGCTACGGCGCTCCACCAGATCAATTGACGGACGAGATCGATAGCAATCTGTACGAGGTAGCCCGGATGGCAGATAGTGGTCAGTAGGCGTGCCGCCCAAGTGACCTGAACCGCCGGGTCGAGGCGGCTGACATGAGCTGACAAAGTCCAGGCCATGGCTGCCATGAACCATCGCGTCGTCACCGTGTTCGGTGGAACCGGGTTTCTCGGCCGCCGCGTTGTTCGGCATCTCCGCAATGGCGGTTTTTTCGTTCGGATTGCATCAAGACATCCGGAACGGGCCGAGAAGTTGTTTGGTTCTGATGATCCGCAACTTCAATCGGTCGAAGCCGATATCCATGATGAGCGGGCGATCGCCTATGCACTTGCCGGTGCTTTCGGTGTTGTAAATGCGGTCAGTCTTTATGTCGAACGGGGACAGGAGACCTTTCATTCCGTGCATGTCGAGTCGGCCCGGCGGGTTGCGGCTCAAGCACACCGAGCTGGCGTTGAACGGCTCGCTCACGTTTCAGGAATCGGCTCGGATGTTGCCTCGCCGTCGCTCTACATCCGCAAGCGTGGCGAAGGCGAACAGGCGGTGCGTGCCGCGTTTGCTGACGCCATCATCATCCGCCCGGCGGTGATGTTCGGACCGGATGACGCGTTTCTCACTATTATCCTCAAACTTCTCCGCCGGCTTCCAATCTATCCGATGTTCGGTCGCGGCCTGACGAGATTGCAGCCGGCCTATGTAGGCGATGTGGCAGAGGTTACCGCAAGAGCGCTGCAGGGGACGGAACCGCATGCGATCACGTATGAGTTCGGCGGTCCCCGCATTTGCTCCTACAAGGAATTTCTCAGAGCCGTTGCACACCAAGCCGATCTTAGACCCATACTGGTCCCAGTGCCATTTGCCGCTTGGCACGCACTGGCATGGGCCGCGGAAATGCTTGCGAGTCCGCCCGTCACTCGTAATCAGGTGGAACTGATGCAGGTCGACAACGTGTCATCGCCGCAGATGCCCGGATTTGAAGAACTTGGCATTTCGCTGCACCCGGTCGAGGAAATACTCCAGGAGATGTTGCGTAATCCCTGATCAACGACCTTCTTCCGTACTCAGGCGCCACGATTGAGTGTCCGAAATCGCGCTAACCGGCCAATCGTGAATGCGAGCTTTTGGACCCCGTTCCGGCCGTTGGGTGCCGGGTGCCCTCTCTACGAACCGGCGATGAGGTTGACCTTCGCGGCCATGATGAAGTCGTTCTCGTGCAATCCCTTGATCTTGTGTGTCTGCAGCGAGACTGCCGCATAACCCCAGCCGAAACAGATGTCGGGATGATGCCGTTCTTCTTCCGCCAATCGGACAACTTTGTCGACGAAGCTGAGCGATTGACGGAAGTCCGCGAATTTGAATTTGCGGCGCAGCAGGCGCCCCTCCTCCAGTTCCCAGCCAGGGGTCTGGGACAGATAGCCCTCGGCTGCCTCCTGCGTTAGCGGCGCGACGCCACCGCGGCAGGGCGTACAGGTTTTCTGAGCAATACCATCGGTCATGACAACCTCCCTTCGTGCTCATTCCGGGTGTAGCGATCGCGTTTTTCACCTCGCCCGGTATTTGCTCGCATAGTGCTTGGCAAGAACCTTGCGAATCTGCTCGGCAAGGCGCTTGTTGCCGGTCTTCGCCCGCGCCTTGTCATCGTCTTTTTGCAGCTTCGGCAGATCGGCGCACGGGCCTTGTTTCGTTGATTTGCGCATCGCAATAGATCAACGCCGTGACGGACAACCGGTTTCGTTCAAAGGACGATTTCCACAGGACTGCTGATCACGAGACCGAGCTCACCGTCCGCCCGCCCTTGATTGACAGCGATCTCGGCAAGCCCGTTCGAGTTCTCGTACCAAAAGGCCGTGCCTGGCGGCCGATCGCTGAAGGTCGTCGCGGCCTCCAGCAGGCGATCTGCTGCGGCGAGCCTTGCGCCCGCCGGCAGCCTGGCCGCCCTCAGGCCGGTCATGGCATTGCCGAAATGGTCGATATAGACGATCTCGGCGAGGTCCTCCGGCCAGTCTCTACGGCGATCTGCTTCATCCAGGCGCGGCCTGCCGGGCGGCGGCTCACCGCGTGCCAGCATGGCCGCGACCGGGGCAAATAGGTCACGTCCGTGGAAGCTGGCAGACAGGCGTTCTGGCTTCCAGTCGATATCCCAACTGAACGTCTCAGCCGCGCGGCGCTGGATCAACTCGAACAGGCCGTTGCCGGGGCCGACATACCAGCGACTGTCGGCCTCGACGATGACGGCCGGCCGTGTCCCTCCGACGCCTGGATCGACGACACAGAGAAAGACGGTTCCCGCAGGAAACCACTCCGCATAGACTGCCAGCAGGTAGGCCGACGCCTTGGGATTGCCGACCGGCGCATCGGAGAAGAGGTCGATCGCGGGGATGCCCGGCGCCATCTGGTGCAACACAGCCTTCATCTGGCCCGTGTAGGGGCCGTGCAAGCCGAAATCCGTGAACAAGACAATCATGGACGGGCGCCGACTGCGCTGCGATGGACATACAGATAGTCGGCCGGAAGGCGCATCCGCCGGCAGGCCTGAACGGCCGGGTTGGTTTCCATGACGAGGCGATCCGCCAAAGCCCCTGCCTGCCGGACCGTCTCGGCTTCCCAGCTGTGCAAGCCGTGCCCGGTGAGCCCCAACAGCGCCTGCATCCAACCAGGCACCAGATCAACGGCAGCCGACACCAGCAGGTGCTGTGCCGGCCTCAGTGGCAGCGGCAGGATAGGCGCCGAACGCATGATCTCGAGAAATTCGAGCACGATGGCCGAGCGATCCAGCCGTCCGGCTGTCGCATGGAACAGCGTTTCAAGCTCGGCTTCCGATTCCGGTGCGCCTGTGGCGCCGAAAAGGCGCGCGGCGGGAACGCCCTCGGCATAACAGCGGTCGCGCTCCGATGCGGAGAGCTGCCGCACATAGGTGTGATAAGCTTGGACAAAGCCGTACGCCGCCGTGCCGTGAACCCAGTTCAGAAGGTCGGGGTCATTGGCGCAATACGCCTCGCCTGACGATGTTACGCCTGCGACCCGGTCGTGTATCCGCCGAACGCGGGCGATCATGGCCTCGGCCGTGGTGCGGGAACCGTAGATCGTCACCATGGCAGCGAGCCCCGTGCTGTGCAGTCGCCGAATTGGATTCAGGCGGAAAGACGTATGCTCCCATACGCCGGTGCGCACCCGCGGTTCTGCAAGCTCCATGATCACGGCGGTGACGCCGCCGATGAACAGTGAAAGCGGGTTCTTGAAAGGCGCTTGCCTGGGCGGCATTGCGCCCCGCGCCTGCGGTCTTGATTTGCAAACGCTCGAGCGTCGCCAGGGTCTCCAGCAGCCCAGCGCGCGCCCAATCAAGAACGTGATTGTTGCCGAGCACGCAGCAGTCGACCCCCGCGGCGACGAGGCAGTCGGCGTTCTCGGGGCTCATCCTGTAGTTGATGCCTTTGGCGACATAGGCGTCGCAGCGCGTAATGCTGGTCTCGAGATTTATGATGCTCGCGTCCGGCCGAGCCCGCTCCAATTCTTGCAGCGCAGCGCCCCAGATGTAGGGGAAGTCGACCGGTGTCGGTATCGGTTGGTTCGCAGCCTCCGCCATCCGGACGTAGTCTATGGCCGATTGCACATAGCGCTCGTGAAGACGAGGGTCACACGGATGTGGAAGCGCTTGGTCTATGCCTCGCCCCGTCATCACATCGCCACAGAGAAAGATCCGCATGACGCGTACCAGCCGGGCCCATCACGATCAGTCATGCCGCTCATGACCCGCAGGCCTTCCTCAATTGCCAGAGTTCACACGAGCGAAGACCATCATCGCTCATATACTCCGACGAGAACCGCCTCGGCGAGGAGATGCTTGCGCGCTTCTCGTTCGACCGCCTGACACGATGGGTCGTTGCCGGGCGGCAGGTGCTCGATCGACAGCGCAAGCAACCGGAAGTGATAGCGGTGTCGGCCGTGGCGATGCGGTGGGCAGGGACCACCGTAACCTGGTCGCCGGAAATCGTTGGTTGCCTGCTTGAAGCCTTGCTTGCCGGCGTGCTGGGCGGCGCCTTCGGCCAACCCTACACAATCGGCCGCAATGTCATAGGCCGCCCAGTGATGCCAGATCTTCGCCGGAGCGTCTGGATCATCGCAGAGAAGGACAAAGCTGCCGGTTCCGGCTGGAGCGCCAGTCCAGCCGAGGGGAGGGGAGCGATCCTCACCGTCGCAAGTGAAGCGCCGCGGGATCGTCGTACCGTTCGCAAAGCTGCTTGAACTGAGCTGCATGGGTCGCCCCTTACGCTGTTGCCGCGCCGCGCAACACTCAGTCCCAAAACGCCAGGTGCCAGGCAAAACTGGTAGGAAGCGCGGGCGTCGCCTTGAGGCTGCGTTCCGACACGAGCTTCACGGTTTATCGGGCGCGAGGATAAGCGCTCTATCGAAAATGTACGAGACAATATTGAATGGCAGTTCGCTTCGCCTTGCCGTCCCGGCTAAGCGCCGCACCGCACGGATCGTAGCCAGCGATGGCAAGGCTGTGATATCATTGCACAGGTTGCGCCACCGTTGGCAATTACCACGCCCGCGCAGCCTGACCACTGCGCAGTGCTAATCGGGTCTCGTCCCGTTGAACGAGTGGCCTCGGATCATGGAACTCGTCGTTGCTCTTGGGCTGATCGTCTTCAAGGTCGCGTTGCTGATTGCGATCCTGCTGCTGCTGCCCTTGCCGCTGACCTGGCTGGAACGCAAGATCGCGGGGCACATCCAGCAGAGGATGGGGCCGATGCGTGTGGGATGGCATGGGCTGCTGCAGCCTGTGGCGGACGGGATCAAACTCTTGACCAAAGAGGACCACATTCCGGCCGAGGCCGACCGCTTCTTGTTCAAATTGGCGCCAATCCTGGCGCTCGCCCCGCCGTTCGTGGTGTTCGTCGCGGTCCCCTTCGGCGAATCCGTCTCGGTCCTCGGCACCGAGATCACTCTCTACGTCTCCAACATGAACGTCGCGCTGCTTTTCGTCTTCGCGGTGATCGAGATCGAGGTCTATGGCGTCATCTTCGGAGGCTGGGCAGCGAACAGCAAATACGCTGTTCTGGGCAGTCTCAGGACCTGCGCGCAGATGATCAGCTACGAGATCCCGATGGGGTTCGCGGTCATCGGCGTGGTCATGCTGGCGCAATCCATGAGCCTGCTCGACATCGTGCGGGCGCAAGCCAATGTCTGGAACATCGTCTACCAACCGGTCGGGTTCTTCGTGTTCTTCGTCGCCGGGCTGGCCGAATCCCAGCGCATTCCCTTCGACCTGGCGGAAGCGGAAGGCGACCTGGGGGCCGGGTTCCATACCGAATACAGCGGTATCCGCTTTGCGTTCTTCATGGTCAGTGAATACGCCATCATGCTTTTGACGTCGGTCCTGGCGGTGATCCTGTTCTTCGGCGGCTGGAACGGCGTGCTGGTCCCGTTGCCACCGCTCGTCTGGTTCGTGCTCAAGGTCGCGTTCTTCGTCTATGTGTTTATCTGGTTCCGCTTCACTTTCCCGCGCTATCGCTACGACCAACTGATGGCGATCGGTTGGAAAGTCTTGCTTCCTCTGTCAATGGCGAACATAATCATAACCGGTGTTGCTTTCCTTTAGGGGCCGTAGCGGCTCCGCAGCGGGGCGACGATGTCGCGCGCACTGGACAGAATTGGAACATGGATCGGCTGGGCGTTCTTCGCCGATCTGGCGAACGGCTTGGCGCTGACCTTCGGGTACATGTTCTCCAAATCCGTGACCATGCAGTATCCTGACAAGGAAAAATGGTTGCCCTATTCGCGTTACCGCGGGCATCACTTCCTGAAGCGTGACGAAGAGGGCGAGATCAAATGCGTGGCCTGCGAACTCTGCGCGCGGATTTGTCCCTGCGACTGCATCGAAGTCATCCCCTACGAGGACGAGAAGGGCAACCGACGCCCGGCAAAATTCGAGATCGACATGGCCCGGTGCCTATTCTGCGGGCTGTGTGAAGACGCCTGTCCGGCGGACGCGATCGCGCTTGGCCAACAGTACGAGTTCTCGAGTTTTTCCTCGCGTGACCTAGTGATCGGGCGCGACGATCTGCTCGGCAAACCGGGCAAGGCGATGACCGGCGGCGGCGTGGTCGCTGCACGTCTGAACACCGAGCAGGACGTGCTGGTCGAGACGAGCGAGCCGCAGGGGTACAACTGGTGGCGGAATATCAGACGAACGTGAAGGCGCGCCAGCTGGCAAGCCGGAGCGCGCAGACAGGAGGCTCAAATGCTGGTCTGCCATATCTTGAAGACCAAGGCTCCCGAGGTCATCTCGGTCACTCCAAGTCAGACGATGGTGGAAGTGCTACGGCTGTTTCGGGAGAACAACATCGGCTTCGTGGTCGTCAGCCGTTTCCCCGGGCAATGCCTGGGCACGCTTTCGGAGCGGGACTGCTGCAATGCGGTGGCTGAATACGGAACCGAGGCGCCCTTGATGCGGGTCGCCGACATCATGAACCGCAGTGTGGCGACCTGTTCGACACAGGATTTGCTGCCGTCGGTGATGGCGACCATGACCAAACGGCGTACGCGCCATGTGCTGGTCATGGATGGCAACGCTACTGTCGGCGTGGTGAGCATCGGCGACGTGGTCAAGCACCGGCTCGACGAACTGATGAGCAACGAGCAAGTGCTGCACGATTACATTGCCGGGACCGGCTATCACTGACGACACCGGCTCAAGGCAGGATCAGGGCAGGCTGCACAGGGAACCCGTGATGCCTCAGATCGGATTGTCAGGCCGCGCCTCGGCCACGGCGACAGTGGCGATCTCGAAAGCGGCGTGCGCCATTTCAACTTCCACCGGACATGGGTATTCGCCCCGCCGCATCAGGCTGTTGAGACGCAGGGATCTGTAGTTCTCGGGAACGAACACGAGGCCCCTGGGAAAACGCTTGTTGATCTTGAGCTTCGCCGTCAGTTCGTCCTGGGCGGACCGCACGACCACCTGATCGCCATCCGCAAGGCCAAGCTGCGTTGCATCCGGCGCGCTCATCTCGACATACGGGTCATCCGCGACCGTATTCAGGATCTCCGAGCGCTCGGAAAGATATCCGTTGTGGAACAGGCAGTTGCCGGTAACCAGTATGAGCCGGTCGGCTGCAATGGGGGCAGGCGGGAGGGCGAAGAACTCGCCAACCGGTGGCACAAGGGCCGCCTTCGTGAAAGCTCCGTCGGCGCCAAGCCCGTCCTGCGTCAATCCTTCGTAGGCCGGAACCAGCTGGGCGATCTCGCCGAAGATTTCGCCTTGGATCGACGGCCGCAACGCCTGGCCGCGAAGCGCCGCTACGAAGTCGAATATCGCCAGACTGTCCCGCGCCTCGAGGGCGGGTTCGCGGAACTTGCAGACCTTCTGGGTGCGGCCTTCGTTGTTGGTGAACGTGCCGGATTCCTCGCCATAACTCGCCGCGGGCAGCACGACATCCGCCAGGCCCGCCGTATCCGTGAGGAACGCGTCCTGCACGATCAAGAGATCGGCGGCACGAAGCGCCCGCTGCACGAATCCCCGGTCGGGATAGGACATCAGGGGGTCGCTTCCGACGATATAGAGCGCACCCATTCGCTTCCTGTCACAGAGCTCCAGCATGGCGTCGAAATCCACGCCCGGTTCAGATGGGATTTCGACGCCCCAGGCTCGTTCGAGAGTTGCGCGCGCCGCATCATTGGCGAGCGCCCACAGCCCCGGCAGCGCCGTCGGCAGAACGCCCATGTCCCAGGCACCCAGTTGGTTGGCACGGTCGAACAGGAACTGCATCGCCAGGCCCTTGCCGAGTGCGCGCAGAACCTGCAAAAGGTTGTTGAGCTGGTACAACGTCGCGCGCGCTTGGGGCGATCTCAAGAGGTCAGCGCTGACAAGCACGGTGACGCTGCGGCCTTCCAGCAGCGCCGCGGCCAGACGGTCCGGACCGTCACCGTCGGTGGCCGCTGCCGGCCGGCCGGTTTTCGCGCCCATGTCCGCAAAAACATCGCCCGGCAACGCCTGACCAGCCGCCCCCAGTGCGCTCACCACCACGGCAAGGCCCTGAGCCTCACCGCCCGGCGGCACGCGAACGACCGCCCGCGCATCGGCGTCCAGGCGGGATGGCCGCGCCGAGAGCATGAGTAAGCCGGTCTGTCGCCGCCGTGCACAGTCTCGCAGCAGATATTCGGTGACTGGGTTTTCGTCCGTCACGTTGCCACCGACGACAAGCACACAGTCGTTGCCGATCACCTCCTCCAGCGGCGCGCGGGTGTAGAAGGCGGCCACCAACGGGCCGAGCGCATCAAAGGGCGTGGACCAGCGCGAGGAGCAGTCGATATTGTTGGTCCGGAATGCCGTCCGCATCAGCTTCTGGAACTGATAAAGCACCTCGTTGGGCAGGCGCGGCGAGGCCAGGCCCCCCGCAGCCTTGCTCTCGACGGCCGACAGGCGCCGGCGCAGGTAGTGCCCCGCTTCGTCCCAGGAAACCGGGACCAGGACCCCGTCACGACGGATCATCGGCCGCTTGATCCGGTCCCGGCTCCCGACGAAGTCGAGGCCGAAGCGCCCGCGCACGCAGAGCGTTTCGCGATTGACCCCGTGCTCCGCCTTCGAGCGGACCCGCATGAACTCGCCCTTGCGCGCGCCGACGGTCAGTTGGCAGCCGGTACCGCAATGCGGGCAGACCGTGTCGGTCTCGACCAGATCCCAGGGCCGCGCCTTGTAGCGATAGGGGAAGCTCATCAGCGCGCCGACCGGGCAGACCTCGACGCAATTGCCGCACTGATCGCAACTCGCGAGACTGCCCTCGAAGCCGGTGATGGCGGTATCCATGCCTTTTTCAACGGTTCCCAAGGCGACCGCGCCGACGACTTCTTCGCACATCCGGACGCAGCGCTGGCACTGGATGCAGCGGTTGACGTTCATGATGATGACCGGGCTGAGACGGATGTCCTCGGAGTGGAACACACGCTTGGCATCGCGGAACCGGCTCGTGCGGGGCCCGTATGCCATCACCATGTCCTGAAGCTCGCACTCGCCACCCTTGTCGCAGATCGGGCAGTCGAGGGGGTGGTTGGCGAGCAGCATGTCGAGCATGGAAGAGCGCGTTTCGTCGATCAACTGCGTGTTCGTCCGCACCACCATGCCGTCGGTGACCGCGGTGGCGCAAGAAGGCTGTAGCCGCCGCTGTCCCTCAATCTCCACGAGGCACATGCGGCAGGAGGCCAGCGCCGGCAGCCGCTTCAGATAGCAGAAGGTCGGGATGTCGATGCCCAAACGCTCGGCGGCCTGCAGCACCGTAGAGCCCGCCTCCACTTGCAGCATTCGTTCATCGATTGTCACGCTAACCATGGCTTTCCTCGCGGTCCTCTCGCTGCGTCCTCCTCAGTGAAACAGGCACCTCCGCTCCTCGATATGCGCGACGAATTCACCCTCGAAATGCGCCAGTGCCGCCCGCAGGCCCATCGCCGCGCCGTCGCCCAGAGCGCAGAACGTGTTGCCGAAAATGCCCTTGCAGAGCGCCGCCAACTGTTCCAGGTCGCCCGGCGCGCCCTGGCCCGCCTCGACCCGGCGCAGCACCTTGACGACCCAGTTCAACCCTTCGCGGCAGGGGGTGCACTTGCCGCAGGACTCGTGATGGAAGAACTCGATGATCCGGGTGGCGACTTTGACAATGCAGGTCGAGTCGTCGATCACGATCACCCCGGCCGAGCCGAGCATCGAGCCAGCGGCGGCCAGCGAGTCGAAGTCCATCCGGACGTCCAGCCCGCGTTCCGGGATCAGCGGCGCCGAGACCCCGCCTGGGATCACCGCCTTGAGCTTGCGCCCCGGCAGCGGCCCGCCGGCATAGTCACAGACCAGTTCGCGCAGCGGTATCCCCATCGGCAGCTCGTAAAGGCCCGGTTTCCGCACCTGTCCGCTGAGGCAATAGAGCTTCGGGCCGGGGCTCTTGTCCGGGCCGATGCCGCGGAACCAGTCGGCCCCTCGCACCACGATATGCGGGACGCAGGCCAGCGTCTCGACGTTGTTGATCACGGTCGGGCTGGCGTAAAGCCCTTCGACCGCCGGGAACGGCGGTTTCAGACGCGGCTGCGCCCGCTTGCCTTCGAGCGAGTCGAGCATCGCGGTCTCCTCGCCGCAAATATAGGCGCCGGCGCCGCAATGGATGTACACGACGAAGCTGAAATCCGAGCCCAGAATCCGTGTTCCCAGATAACCCTTCGCATGGGCCTCGGCGATCGCCTGCTCCAGCCGCGCGATCGCCAGCGTGTACTCCCCGCGGATGTAGACATAGGCGGTTTCCGCCCCTATCGCGTAGGCGCTGATCGCCATGCCCTCGATCAGTTGGTGTGGGTCACGCTCCATGATGATCCGGTCCTTGAAGGTGCCCGGCTCGCCTTCATCGGCGTTGCAGCACAGGTATTTCGGCTTGCCGGTACGCTTGGGCACGAAGCTCCATTTCATGCCCGTGGGGAATCCGGCTCCGCCGCGCCCGCGCAGGTTGGATTTCTTGACGAGGTCGATGATCTCGTCGGGTGTGTGCTCCCGCAGCGCCTTGGCCAGCGCCCGGTAGCCACCGCCGGCCTCGTAGGTCGAGAGCAGATGGCCATCCGGCACGTCCACGTTCCTGAGAAGGACCGGTTCGAACATGGGACTACTCACCCGCCAGTGCAGCTGCGGCGAGGTCGGGGCCAGCCACTTGCTCCGCCGCCGCCCGGAGCCTGTCCAAGAGCGCGTCGACCCGCGCTATGTCGAGGTCGCCGTGATAGTCGTCGCCGACCTGCATCACCGGGGCCATCTCGCAAGCGCCGAGGCATTCGACGGTCGAAAGCGTGAACAGCCCGTCCGGGGTCGTGCCGCCATTCTTGATCCCCAGCACAGCCTCTAGGTGCCTCAGCAGGTCCTCGGATCGGCGCAGCATGCAGGAGACGTTGTCGCAGAGTTGCAGGTGGAACATACCCACCGGCTCGGTATGGAAGAGGGTGTAGAAGGTCGCCAGTTCGTAGACCCAGATCCGCTCGACACCGAGGATGTTGGCGACCTCTTCCAGCACCGGGCCGGGCAGATGACCATGTTCCTTCTGCGCGATCAGAAGCGCGGGCATGATCGCCGAGCGCTGGTCGGGATACCGCGCCGCCGTCGCCTCTATCTCTTCGCGCATGTTCATTGCGTCCAGATCCCTGCTACTTGTCCACCTCGGCCATCACCGGGTCGAGGCTGCCCAGCACGGCGATCATGTCCGCCAGGAAGCGCGCGTTGGTGACCCCGAAGAGTGCCTGAAGGTTGACGAACGAGGGTGCCCGCACCTTCATGCGGAACGGTTTTGGCGACCCGTCGCTGATGATGTAGAAGCCGAGCTCACCCTTTGGCGCTTCGATCGCCGAATAGACCTCGCCCTTCGGCACCTTGAAGCCATAGGCCGACAGGTCGAAATGCTGGATCAGCGCCTCCATCGAGCAGTGCACCCGATCCTTGTCCACCGGGAAGGCGATTGTCGGCATGTCGATCTGGAACGGCCCGTCGGGCATCTGGTCGAGGCATTGCTCGATGATCCGGACGCTCTCGCGCATTTCCTCGACGCGGCATCGCCAGCGCGCGTAGCAATCGCCTTCATCGCGGGTAATAACGTTGAACGCGAGCCGGTCGTAGATCTCATAGGGCTCGTCGCGGCGGATGTCCCAGTCGACGCCCGAGGCGCGCAGGTTCGGGCCGCTCAGGCCGAGATCGATGCCGTCCTCGGCTGAGATCACGCCGATCCCCTGCGTGCGTTTCAGGAACACGCGGTTGTTCTCGACCAGCCGTTCATAGTCGCGAATTCGATTCGGGAAGATGTCGCAGAACTCCCTGATCTTGGGGAAGAACCCGTCGGGCAGGTCCTCGCGCACACCGCCGACCCGGCAGAAGGAGGTGTGCATCCGCGCGCCGCTGATCATCTCCATCAGGTCCATGACCATTTCGCGTTCGCGCATGGCGTAGAGCAACGCGGTCATGGCGCCCAGGTCCATCGGCAGCGCGCCGGTGATCATGAGATGACCGGAGATCCGCGCCAGTTCGGCCATCAGCACGCGGATATATTGCGCGCGGATCGGCGCTTGGATGCCCAGGAGCTTCTCCACTGCAATCGCGAAGGCCAGGTTGTTCGAGGGCGGGCAGAGATAGTCGAGCCGGTCGGTCAGCGGGAAGATCTGGGTGTAGGTGAAGCTCTCGGCCAGTTTCTCGGTGCCGCGGTGGAGGTAGCCGATATGCGGGTCCACGCGTGCGACATATTCGCCGTCCAACTCGAGGACGAGCCGCAGCACCCCATGAGTGCTGGGATGCTGCGGGCCGAGGTTGAGAAGCACCTCCTTGGTGTGGGGCGCATCGGCTTCTGGCCAGCTCAGTTCCGTGACTTCGGTCATCTCAAGTCCCCAGTGTGGAACGGCCTCCCTATGGAATGTCCTTGGTGGCAAGGTCGGGCTGCGTCGGCGGCGGGCCTTCGGCGCCAAACGGGTTCAGCTTGTCCCTGTAGCCCCGGAGCGGAAAGTCCTTGCGCTGCGGGAAGCCCTCGAACCCTTCCCACATATAGATACGGCGCAGGTCGGGGTGGCCCTCGAACCTTATCCCGTACATGTCCCAGGCCTCGCGTTCATGCCAGTTGGCGGTGCGCCAGACCCCAGTCACTGACGGGACCCGCGGCGGATCGCCGAGGCGGCACTTGATGCGGACGCGCCATTTGTTCGGCAGCGAATAGAGGTGGTACACCGCCTCGTAGCGCGGTGCCTCGGGGTAGTGATCGACCCCGCAGATGTCGGACAGGAAATCGAACCGCAGCGCCGGGTGTTCCTTCAGGAACCGGCAAAGCTCGACGATCATGTCAAGCGGAGCGGCGAAAGCGTGAACCCCATGCGAGAAGCCAAGCTCCTCGATTGCCCCCCCGAAACGTTCCGCGATCAGGGTGCGGATGAGGGACGTCTCCACACTCATGGCACCGCGACCCGGTCCAGAGGCGTCCCGGCAAGCGCCCTGGATTTCTTGATCTTCTCCTGAAGCAGAAGGAAGCCGTGCATCAGCGCCTCGGGCCGCGGCGGGCAGCCGGGCACATGCACGTCCACCGGCACGAAGGTCTCCGCCCCCTGCACCACGGCATAGGTGTTGTAGACCCCGCCCGAGATCGCGCAGGTGCCCATCGCGATGACCCAGCGCGGCTCCGGCATCTGGTCATAGAGCCGGCGCACCACGGGCGCGAATTTCCGCGTTATGGTGCCGGCGATGATCATCACGTCGGACTGGCGCGGCGAAGGCCGGAACACCACGCCGAAGCGGTCGAGATCGTAGCGGGCACACCCCGCCGAGATCATCTCGATGGCGCAGCAGGCAATGCCGAAGGTCTCGGGCCACAGCGCCGAACTTCGGCTCCAGTTGATCACGCTTTCGGCCGTGGTGAACAGCACGCTGTCGCGGATTGCGTTGTTTACGCCTCCCATTCCAGCGCCCCCTTCAGCCAGGCGTAGGCGAAGCCCACGAGAAGCAGCAATATGAAGATGAACATCTCGACATAACCGACCAGCCCGATCTCTTTCAGGACAACGGCCCAGGGAAAGAGGAACATCGTCTCGACATCGAAGACGACGAATAGGATCGCGAGGATGAAGAACTGCACCCTGAAGCGGCCTCCGGCGGCTTCGCCCGCCGGGTCCATGCCGCATTCATAGGGCATGTTCTTCGCGGGATAGGGATTGGATGGGCGCAGTAGCGAGGAGACAAAAAGCGTACCCATCGCCACCAGAACAATTCCGGCGACCATGAAAAGAACCGGCAGGAACTCCATTCCGGTCACGTCGCGTAGCCCGGTCACCCACCGAGGGCTTTGCTCAGCCCACTACCGACCCCTTTGGGACCAGTGATGCGGGCGCCCTGGAAAGCGACTTGGGCATTCCTTTCTTGCACGGCCAGAGTATTCCGTCGGCCGGATCATTGCAAATCCAATCGATCAGCCGCCAACTGCGGCATGTTGAGCAAGCCTCAGAAACCACGCCGGAAATAGGCCGATGCCGATGGTGCCGGCAGCGGTGAAGGCGAGTGTGGCGCCGACCGCGGGCGTCAGCACCGGGTCGAACGCGCCCTCTGGCTCGCGCATGTAGATCACCATCACGATGCGGATGTAGAAGTAGGCGGCAACGGCGCTCAGCAGCACTGCGATCACCGCCAGCATGACGAAACCCCGCTCGACGAGTGCGACCAGCACGTAGAACTTGGCGAAGAACCCGGCTGTCGGCGGAATGCCGGCCAACGAGAACAGATAAAGCAGCATCAGAAGCGCCAGCCCGCGATGCGACTTGGCGAAACCAGCGTAGTCCTCGATGACCTCGCCCGAGAAATCGCCGTTCCGCATCATGATGACGATGCCGAAGATGCCGAGGTTCATGAACGCATAGATCAGCAAATAGAGCATCACGCTGGCGACCCCGTCCGCACCGCCGGCCGCCACGCCGAACATGGCGAACCCGGCATGGGCGATGCTGGAATAGGCCAAGAGGCGCTTGAAATTGTCCTGCACCAGTGCCACGAAACTGCCGAGCGCCATCGTCACTGCTGCAATGACCGCGACGATGATCCAGACGTTCGAGGCTGCGACCAGTGGGTTGAGGAACACCCGCAGGATCACAGCGAACCCCGCTGCCTTGGGTCCCACCGACATGAAGGCAGTGATCGTCGTAGGCGCGCCTTCATAGACGTCCGGCACCCACATATGGAACGGCACCGCGCCGACCTTGAATACCAACCCCGCGACGATAAAAACCACAGCCAGGAGCAATCCGGGATCGAGCGGATCACCGGTCACCGCCGCAGCCATCCTGTCCAACTGCGTCGTGCCGGTGAGCCCGTAGATCAGCGAAACGCCGTAAAGGAAAATCCCGGTCGAGACCCCGCCAAGGATCACGTATTTCAGCGCCGCTTCGTTCGACCGCCGCTGCTGCCGCAGGAAGCCGGTCAGCACATAGGTGCAGAGTACCATCAGTTCGAGGCCTACATAGATCGACAGGAGGTCGGTCGCCGAGGCCATGATCATCATTCCCGAAAGCGCCAAGAGCAGCAGTACATAGTATTCACTGCTCCCGATCCCTTCGATCTCGGCATATTTTCGCGAAAGAAGGAATGTCAGAACTGTGACCATGTAGAACACGACCTTGAAGAAGACCGCGAAGCGGTCGGCGACGAACATGCCCGAGTAGGCCGGCCGCACCTCGCCCGCCAGCATGAGTGTCCCCAGGGCGGCAATCAGCACGACCGCGCCTGAAGCCCAGACAAGGAAATGTTCCTGCCCCTTCCGCACAAACTGCCCCAGGATCAGCAGGATGCAGGCCCCGGTAACCACGACGATCTCGGGCAGGCTCGCCAGAATCGACTGGAAAAGCGCGGCGGCGGTCATTGGGCGCTCCCCTTACCGTGCACCTGCGCTAGCAGATGCTTCACCGAGGCGTCGATGATTTCGAGAAAGGGCTTCGGATAGAGCCCGACCCAAAGAACGAAGACGGCTAGCGGCAGGATCGCCGCCATCTCGCGGGCGTTCACGTCGCGGATATTGAACCGCACGCCGACGCTGGCCGGACCAAGCGCGACTTTCCTATACATGCCAAGCAGATAGGCCGCGCCCAGCAAAGCCCCAAGAACGGCAGCGCCGCCGACAGCCAGGTTGGCTGCGAACGCGCCCGACAGCACCAGCAACTCGCCCACGAACGAATTCGTTCCCGGCAGCGCCATCGACGACAGGGCGAACAGCGCAAGAAACGTCGTATAGACCGGCGCCGCCTTCATCAGACCGCCATAATCCGCGATGCTGCGGGTATGGGTCCGCTCGTAGATAAGGCCCACGAACAGGAACAACGCGCCCGTCGTTATGCCATGATTGAACATTTGCAGGATGCCGCCCTCGAGCCCACGGAGGTTCAGCGTGAAAATCCCCAGCGTCACGAGGCCCATGTGGCTGATGCTGGAATAGGCCACCAGCTTCTTCAGGTCGTCCTGTGCCAGAGCAAGCAACCCACCATAGACGATCGCAAGCGCCGAAAGCGCCAGCATCAGCGTCGAATAGTGCACCGACGCCTCCGGCAGCATCGGCAGCGAGAACCGCAGGAACCCGTAGGCGCCCATCTTCAGGAGCACACCCGCGAGGATGATGCTGCCTGCCGTCGGCGCCTGCACATGGGCGTCCGGCAGCCAGGTATGGACCGGGACCATCGGCACCTTGACCGCGAAGGCGATCAGGAAGGCGAAGAACAGCCATGACTGGACCTGGAACGGCAAATCCTGCGCCATCAGGGCGCGGATGTCGAAGGTCTCACCACCGTGGAAATAGAGCACGATGACACCGATCAGGAACATGAGGCTGCCTGCCAGCGTGTAGAGGAAGAACTTGAACGCTGCATAGACCCGGCCGTCGCCGCCCCAGACGCCGATGATCAGGTACATCGGGATCAGCATCGCCTCCCAGAAGACGTAGAACAGGAACAGGTCGAGCGCGCAGAACACGCCCAGCATCAGCGCCTGCATGACCAGCAGACTGACCAAGAACTCTTTCACCTTGCGGTCGACCGCGACCCACGAGGCAAGCACGCAGATCCAGCCCAACAGCGCGGTCAGGAACACGAAGAGCGCGCTGATTCCGTCTATACCAAGCGAATAAGTGATCCCGAGCGCGGGCACCCACGGGTGCGTCTCGGTGAACTGCATCTCGTGGGTAGTGGTGTCAAAGCCGGTCAGCATAGCGATGCAGAGTGTGAGGTCGAGGACAGTGACAGCCAGCGCCGTCCAGCGCACCGCATCGTCATTGCGTAGAAACAACAGCACCGCTGCCCCGGCGGCGGGCGTGAACACGATGAGGCTAAGTAGCGGGAGCTCCATCGCGCCCCCTACCGCCACGCCACAGCGAATACGGCGATCCCCGCGATCACACCAGCTATCATCGCCAGCGCGTAATGGGTCACGACGCCGCTCTGGAGCCGCCGCAGCGCCCCGCCGCCGAGCAGGATCGCGCGAGCGACGGCGTTCACGAAGGCGTCCACGCCGTGGAGATCGATCCGCAGTCCTGCCCGTGCCATCCCGTGCAGAAAGGGCAGCGCCGCGGTCTCGGACACATCGCTCACCGCCTTCTCGTAGCGCGCCAGCGGTTTTTCGGCGAGCCACATGAAGTGCCGCGCGCCAGTGCGATAGAACCAGTCGGTATCGATGCTGATCGTATTCTCGGGGTCAAGTGCCCTGAGGAACATGACGAAGCCCAAGGCGGTGAACATCAGTACGCCAAGGCTCTCTGTGACATGGACGCCGGTGTAGGGTTCGAAGTCGACCGGATAGGGCAGAAGCGCGTAGAGCGTCTGGGGGAACACCCCGATCGCAATGCAGAGCACCGCTGCCATGCCCATCGCAACCAGCATGTTGCGCGGCGGTTCTCGCGCTTCCAGCCCTTGGTCCGTGCCGAAGAACATGTAGTACGGGAGCTTGAGCCCGGTGTGCAGGAACGTCCCTGACGACGCCATCGTCAGCGCCAGCACCACCAGCGCGCGATGATCCTGTCCGGCGGCGGCCACCACCATCGACTTGGTGACGAAGCCTGAGAAAAACGGGAATGCCGAGATCGCGAAGGCGCCAACCATGTAGAGCGCAAGGGTTACCGGCATGGTTTTGTAGAGCCCTCCGAGTTCGGTGAGCTTGCGCCGCCCGGTGACGTGGATCACCGCCCCCGCGCCCATGAAGAGGAGTGCCTTGTAGAGGATATGCGCGAAGGCATGGCTGACGGCGCCGTTCACCGCCATCTCGGTCCCGATGCCGATGCCCACCACCATGTAGCCCACCTGGCTGACGATGTGATAGGCCAAGAGCCGCCGGCAATCGTTCTCCAGCACCGCGTAGATAACGCCGTAAAGCGCCATCACAGTGCCGAGCCAGACAAGAAGATCGGTCCCCGGAAACGCCCGCGCCAGCACATAGACGGCGGTCTTCGTGGTGAAGGCGCTCATGAATACGGCCCCGGTGACGGTCGCTTCCGGGTAGGCGTCGGTCAGCCAGGCGTTGAGTGGCGGCACCGCGGCGTTGAGCATGAACCCGGCAAGGATCAGGTAGGTGGCGAAGCCCAGCCCCCCCTCGATCGGGCCGAAGAGCAACGAACCGGTGGCGAACCCATGGAGAATGATGCCGCCGAGCAGGGCAACGCTGCCGGTGATATGGACCATGAGGTAGCGGAACCCTGCGCGGAACGCCTGCTCACTGCGCTGGGCAAAGACCAGGTAGGCAGAGGCAAACGTCATACCCTCCCAGAACAGGAAGAGTGTCAGGTAGTCGCCGGCGAACACTACCCCGAGCGCGCTGCCGACGTAGACGAATGCCGCCACATGCTGTCCTGCGTGCGTCAGATGCAAGGCATAGACCATGCCGATCAATGCCATGATGCTGAAAACGGTGGCGAAGAGGATGCTTAGCTTGTCGACCTTCGCCATAATGATTTCCTGCCCGATGAACCGCGCCGCGCCGTAGCCGCCAGGATGCATCGTGAGCACGGCCAGGATCGCCAGCGTTGGGATCAGCAGCACATAGGCCTTGCGGACAGACCCCTTTAGGAAGGGGATCGGAAGCGCGCCGAGAATGAACAATAGGCCGGGATGGACGAACTCAGTCATAATAGTCCTCGCGCCGCATCAGCCCGCACTGATGGCCAAAAAACTTGGATACGAAGATCAGAAGCACGCAGGAGCCGAAGCCGTAGAGGGCAGACCAGCCAGGCAGTCGCTCCCACAGGTATTCGGCGTGTTCGCGGAAGACCAGAAAGTCGGCGATGACGATCAGGACGAGTACCAGATAGAATAGCCGGCGACGCCTTTTCGCATGTCTCTCATCGCCAAAGAAATCAACGACGCGCTTGATCATCTGACGACTCTCTCCGCCAGGGCAAGGAAATAGTCCGGGAAGATGCCCATCGCCACCGACAGGATGGCTGTCGCGACCAGCGGGATCGTCAACATCGGAATTTCACGAACGGTCGCCGGGCTCTCCTGCGCCTCCGTCCCGAAGAAAGCGACATAGCTGACCGGTAGGAAATAGGCGGCGTTCAGAACCGAACTTACCAAGAGTACGATAAGGAACGGGATCTCCCCGGCCTCCACCGAGCCGAGCGCCAGATACCACTTGCTGATAAAGCCCGCAGTCGGCGGCACCCCGATCATGCTGAGCGAGCCGACGAAGAACGCCCCCATCGTCCAGGGCAGCCTGCGGCCGATGCCGGCCATATCGCTGATGTTCCGCTTGCCAGACGCGCAATAGATCGACCCGGCGCAGAAAAAGAGCGTGATCTTCGAGAATGCATGCGCCGCGATGTGGATGATCCCGCCAACCATCGCGACGGGCGACAGCAGAACCGCGCCCAGCACGATGTAGGAGAGTTGGCTGACCGTCG
Source organism: Mesorhizobium cantuariense (assembly GCF_042647205.1). Taxonomy (NCBI): domain Bacteria; kingdom Pseudomonadati; phylum Pseudomonadota; class Alphaproteobacteria; order Hyphomicrobiales; family Phyllobacteriaceae; genus Mesorhizobium; species Mesorhizobium cantuariense. Next base: position 1,367,242 of record NZ_JBHRVD010000001.1, read on the forward strand.
AATAGGCGAGCCGCGCCTTCAGGTCGTCCCGCGTCAGGGCGTAGATGGACGCCATCAGGATCGTGAACGAGACCACATAGGCCGTAGCGATGCCGAGCCCCAGCCCGCCCACCAGCCCTGCGCCGAAGACGTGGAACACGACGCGCAGCACGCAGAACACACCCATTTTGACGACGGCGACCGCATGCAAGAGCGCGCTAACCGGTGTCGGCGCCACCATCGCGGCAGGCAGCCAGGCGTGCATAGGCATCACCGCGGCCTTGGCGAAGCCGAAGAGATAGCAGAAATAGACGACGGTCAGCAGCGGCGCCGAGGCGTCGACCCCCGCCAGCAGCCCCCCCGGCACAAAGTCGAGCGACCCCGCAATCTGGTAAGTCAACGCCAGCGCGGCCAGAAGCACGCTTTTCGACGCGCCCATCAAATAGACAAGGTACTTGCGGCTGCCCGTCCATCCCTCCTCGTCCTCGTGATGGTAGACAAGCGGATAGGTAACGAGGCTCAGCACCTCGTAGAAGATCACCAACGTGAACAGATTGGCGGCAAAGGCGCCCCCGGCGGCTGCCGCGAGGCTGGCGGCGAAGCAGGCGAAGAACCGGGTCTGCGCATGCTCATTCAAGTGCCGCATGTAGCCGATGGAATAGATCGACGCCACGATCCACAGCAGCGACGAGACGGTGGCAAACACCATGCCGAGCGCATCGACCCGGAAAGCGAAGTCGATCCCCGGCAGAATCTCGAACAGGCGCAAATCGACTGTCCCGCCCGCCAGCACCGTGGGCGCCATTGAGGCGACAATTGCGAACATGGCGATCGCGGCCAACGGCGAGACGACATCGCGGAGTTTCTCGCGGTTGTTTAGAAGGAGAACTGCAAGGGCCGCCAGACCTGCGACGGCAACGGCAAGCAGCGGCCGGATCGATATCACCGGGTCCAAGCCGCTATCCTTTCATCATGGTCACTTCGTCGACCTTGAGGGTGGACTTGTTCCTCGTGAGGGCGACCAAGATGCCGAGGGCGACGGCAACCTCCGCTGCAGTGATTGCGATGACGAAGATGGCGAAAATCTGCCCGCGGAAGTCGTCGTAGTAATGCCCGAAAGCGATGAAATTGATGTTGACCGAGTTGAGCAGCAGTTCCAGCGACATCAGCACGACCAGGATATTGCGCCTGAGCAGTACGCCCGCCGCTCCGATCACGAACAGGACCACTCCGAGCACGATATACCACCAGAGCGGCACCATCACTCCGGCTCCTTCCGCGCTAGCACGATGGCGCCTACCAGGGCCGCCAGCAGGATGACGGAGGCGACTTCAAACGGCAGGAGATAGTCGGCGAAAAGCGTCGTGCTGAGCTGCCTGACCTCACCGCCGGTGCGCGTTGCGACGGGCTCCGCGACCGAAAAGCGGTCGCTCCTGAGCACCAGTACAAGCATCTCGACCCCAAGCAGGACGAGTAGCACCAGAGCAGGCAGGTTGCTGCCCGGCAAGAACCGCTGCAACACCGCTTCGCGCACATCAATCATCATGATCACGAATAGGAACAGGACCATGATCGCGCCGACATAGACGAAAATTTGGATGACCGCGAGCAACGGCGCCTCGAGCAAGACGAAGATCGCCGATATCTGTAGGAAACATGCCATCAGCGCCAATGCACTGTGAACAGGATTGCGCGCCAGGACCAAGGTCAGTGCCGTGACCACGGACGCCGCAGCGAACAGAAGAAAGAACCCCTGATCCATCGACGCCGCTCCTCCGATGCGAACTGTCACTCGGCGCGACAGGGCCGGACTTGAGATAGCTGTCCACTTCCGTTCACAAATTGTGCCCTAGTATCGGATTTTTCACAAGATTATCGCGGCTTGGTGCTGCGCTAAACTCACTACTCATATTTGAGAGAGAAGCGCGCCAGCTCAATTTCCGGGTTGCCTCGGAAGAGTTGGGTGTCGCTCAGGGTGCTGTTGCCCGACAAACACTAGGCTTGGAAGAGGCGCTGACATCAAACGGTTTGCCAGGCAGTGTGGGCGCTCATCGCGCGGCAGCGGCGCACCTTCGTCGTTCAATCCGATCGGCGTGAACGTCGCGCCAGCCTTTGCTTGCATTCGCACAAGTCCATTGCGGCGAGGCCGTACGGAACAATAAGGGAAGATTTCTGATTCAGGCTCACGAAAAAGCCAATGAAATCAAGTTTCTTGTCACGTCCTCCGGGCCTATCATCACCATTGATTTTGCAACGAAAAAATGTACTAGTTGGAGCGGTGACGGTACTTTTCGAGACAGCTTGGGCACGCCGTCGAACGCCGCAAAGTGCAAAAATCGCCCGATTGGTCCCGATAGTTGGTGAAACCTCAAAATATTTTTTTGCGCCGATTTCCCTTTGAAATCAAAAGCGTAACTTTTTGACGGACCATGAGTCGGCTTTCAGTGCAGCAAGAAAGAAAAAACCCAGCTAGATCAATGATCTAGCTGGGCTGAAAACAATCGAGTGGGAATGATTCGGGCCCATCCGAAAATACGCTATGGTACGCCACAAAGCATTGAAGTAAATCCGTTCGTTGGCGTTCGGCATCTATCTGCATGTAGAGTTTGACGCCGACGCCACGTCCAACGGACCTCTGGCATACTGCCGGCACGAATCTTTCAAGTACCGTCGGGGTCGGTGAGGCTCGTGACGGTACTTTTTCGCCTTAAACGGTTGAAGATAAAAGAGTATCCCTGCCACGGGCCGATGCGCGGAAAGCCGCGCTGTGACCGGCGGGTGTCACCGCTTTCCTACGCCGTTGTACTCGCCTTTTTTCTGCGCCGATTGGTGTGCGACTGCGCGACGGCCATTTGCAACTCGGGTGTGATCTCCAACGGCGCATTCTCTGCCCCATGTGGATTCTGCAGCCCCTGGACATGGACGGTCGGAAATGGGAGTTCGATGCCCTGCTCCTTGAAGACTTGGCGCAGCCGCACATAGAATTTGCGTTTCATACCGAAGGCGCCTCCGGGTCTGGTCATGGCCTTGACCCTCAGTACGATGCCGTACTCACCGAATTCCTGTACGCCCTGCATCTTGATCGGGTCGAGCACCCAATTTTTGAACTCGGGATCTTCCGCCAGTTCGAGGCCGATCCGCTTGATCAGCTTGCGTGCGAAGTCGATATCGGTGTCATAGCCGACGGTGATGTTGAATTTGTCGATAACCCAGTCCCGGCTCTGGTTCTGGACTGCCCCGAGTTCACCGAACGGTATCGTGAACAGCGGACCACGATGGTGGCGCAGCTTCACCGAGCGCAGCGAAAAGCTTTCCACGGTACCCTTGTAATTGCCCGAGGAAATATATTCGCCGACACGAAACGCATCATCGAGCAGAAAAAACACGCCTGAAATGACGTCCTTGACGACGGTTTGTGCGCCAAAACCCACGGCGACACCGACGACGCCGGCGCCGGCGATCAGTGGGCCGATCTGGATACCCATTGAGGCGAGCATCATCAGCACCGCCATCACGATGATCAATGCGAGCAGCATGTTCTGGAGGATCGGCAAGAGCGTGCGCAGCCGCGCCTGCTGCGGATCGAGGACCGGGACGTCCTCGTCGCTGATTACCGCGTGTGGTGTTTCGATGCCCAGCTTTCGTTCGATCAACGCCTTGATGATCGACCAGCCGAAATCGGCTGCGAGGGCAATGACCATTACATTGATCAAGCCGCGCAATATGAACGTCGCGGTCGCATTGCCCTCCTGCATTGACTGCATGTTCAGGCCCCAGACACGCGCGAGAAAGTAAGCCGCCGCCAGGATCAAAACCATCCGGATTCCGCGATCGATGACAGCGATCGTCACCGCCGGGATCGTAGGCCGGCCGACTTCTTCCGAACCCGGCCGCAGGACGAAATTAACCCCGCGCTGCGTCAGCACGATTGCCAAAGGCAGGAAGAATGCGGCGAAGGTAAACCAGAAGAATGTATAAAGGCCAGCGTTGCGCTGCAGGAACAGAACGACGAAATAAGCAGTCAACAACCATGTCGCTTCCGTATGGCCGCCATGGCGCACACCGTCTCGCTGCGTTCTTGGCCGGCGCCAGATGGCAAGCAGCAAGAGCACCAGCAGTACGATATCGGCGCCAAGTGCCAGGACCATCATTCCGTCCGGATCGATGCCGAGACCCGGCAAGAGGATGAACGCGGCGCCGAAGAAGGCGAAGACGCCGACGATCCGGGGTAGCCAATAGGACCAATGGTCAGCCGTCTCGTTGGTGATCGGCAAAGCACGAACCTCGACGGCGTTCTCGACGTTCATGAAGGAAGGGACGAGCGTGGCCATCACGTATAGGCGCACACCCCATGTAACGACCGCCGCCATCAGAAATGTCAGGACAATCTCGCGGATCAGCATTGGCCAGTCGAACAACATGAACGCGCCGGCACTGCCCAGTGCGAACGAGACGATCAGCATGCTGGAATAAAGCGCGCGACCACCAATCTTCTTGGCTCGCCCGATGGGCGTATCCTTCGGTTGCGCGATAACCCAAAGACGAAATGGACGGGTGAGCCTGTACGTTGCCCAAGTGAGCGCCAGGCCTGCAGCGATGAACATCGCAATCAGCATAAATACGCCTGCAGACCCCTTGCTGGACATATCCTCCATGGTCTCTGCCCGAACGCGCGCGAACTGGCCTGGCAGCAGGGGCAAAGTTTGGACGATTCTTTCGATATGATGCCTGATCCGATCGAGCGTCGAGGATGCCATCGTATTCATCTGGCCTGGTGCCGCCGCAGCGCCGGACGATGCGTCGGCCGGCGAAGCTCCTGCCTCGGTCGGCGCTCCCGTTGACCCGGCGTTCTGATTTCGTTGTTCGGCCACCCAGGCCTTCACTGACGCATCGTCGAGAAGCTCGAATAGTTGTTTGACCCTTTCAGGCGGGACGGTCGCCGGCGCCGGCGCCTGCGCCTGCGCCTGCGCCGGACCGGCCAACAAGAGGGCGATCCCAAAGACAAGCGGCCTGGCAATCAGGACAAACATCGCCGTCAGACCGCCGAGACGTCGTGCCGGGTTCCTGGCTCCCAATCGTCGAATCATGAGTGGCATCGTGCTGTTAACCTTCGGGTTAAATCGGCAAGCAACGACTTCTATGTCCGTCGTTGCCCTACCTTGAAGAAACCGATGTTCCGGCGCAAGGCGTCATCGTTGCGAGCCAGACCGTTGCGCCGGGTACTTGGCGTTGGCGGTGTTTATTTAGCCGCCGGGGGCAGGGCATTCCGACCTTGGCCTAGGCTTCCAGCCGTTCTATGAACTGGGCATCCGTGATGCAGAACGCCTGGCACCAGATCCCAGGCCACCGACCGGCTCGGCGACTATCTGTCAGAACTCTATCTCCAGTATTTCTCGCATCGCAATTCGGAATATGCGAGCTACATAGGCGGGGCGGCGCGCCTTGTCCTGGAGCGCATCGGCAATTCGAACGCCCTCTATCACAACATCGAGCATACGCTGATGGTTACGCTCGCTGGCCAGCAGATCATCCGCGGCCGGCTGCTTTCGGAATCCCTGACCCCCGATGACTGGCTGCATTATACCTGCGCGCTGCTGGTCCACGACATTGGCATGGTGCACGGCGTGTGCCAGGGCGACACCGAGGACAGCTTCGTCATTAACGAGGCCGGCGACCGCTATACGCCACCGCGCGGCGCCTCCGACGCGGTCCTTGCGCCCTATCATATCGAGCGCGCCAAGATGTATGCGCGCCAACGTTTTGCTTCCTCGAAGTTCATCAACGAGGAGCGCATTGTCGAGGCGATCGAGATGACGCGCTTTCCGGTACCGAACGATCCGACCAGGTCACCAACACCGAGCCGGCGCTGGTCAGGGCTGCGGATCTGATCGGCCAGCTCGCTGATCCCTTCTACCACCGCAAGCTGCCGGCGCTGTTTGCCGAGTTCTCCGAGATCGGGATGGTGGAAAAGCTCGGCTGCAAGACCGCCGCCGATCTCGGCGCCATCTTCACCGATTTCTTCACGCTGCAGGTCGAGCCCTATATCGGCGACGCGATCCGCTATCTGGAGCTGACGACGGAAGGCAAGCAGTGGATCGCAAACCTCCACAGCAACCTCTTCCAGTCCGGGCATCGCCCGGCCAGGATCGGGCCGTTCCCCGGCGTGTTGCAGCCGACCTCGGCGAGCCTTTCCATGATAACTTAAGAGCCGAGGATTGTTTCCTTTTCCGCCGGTGCCAAGCAGGCTACGGACCTCCCGGCAAGCGACGCGCCGTCCGAGGCGGTCCAGCCTGGACGCCCAGCCCTATGCAAATGCGGCGAGATGGCGGTCAGGCCGCGACTGCTAAGCGAAATTCCAGCGCTAGTCGATATGACCGACCCTATGCCGACATTCCGAGCGTCTGCACCAGGTGCTGGGCTCACCCATCAGGGCGGGAGCCGCCACATTCGCACACGACCTGCACCACGCAGTTCCGTTTCCTCGAGCGGGTCGCAAGCAAATTTTGGTCCGAGCAGTTGGCGAGTTGCATCGGAAATACGGATTTCATCGGGCTCCGCGGACGTTTGAATACGTGAGGCGAGATTAACCGTCTCGCCCCACAGGTCATAGGCGAACCTCCTTTTGCCTATGACGCCAGCGACGATTGGTCCCGAGTGAATTCCAATTCTCAGTCTTATCGGTTCTCCCGCGAAGCGTTCGCGCTTGACCGCCCTCCGCAGTTCAAGTGCATAGCGCGCAAGGGCTTCTGCATGATCGGATCGCGCGGTGGGCAGGCCAGCGACCACCATCACACAATCGCCGATTGTCTTGATCTTTTCGCAGCCGTGTCGTTCCGAGAGCCGATCCGCCGCCTTGAAGAAGTAATTTAAAATAGCGAGCGTCGTTACGGCTCCGACGCTCCGCGCTCTTTCGGTAAAACCGACGATGTCGGCAAAAAGCACACTCACCTCCGCGTGGTTGTCTGCAATTTTTTTGTGCGCTTTCAACCGCTCCGCGATCGACGCCGGAAGAATGTTGAGGAGCAGGGATTCGGCGCGCTGGTATTCACGCGACAATCCCTCCTGGCTCTTCCTCAACGCCTCGTTCGTCGATTGTAATTTCTCGTTGAGTTGACGCTCCCTCTCTTGCAGGAGCGTCATTTCATAAGCCTTCTGTTGAAGCCGCTGCTTGTTGTCGCGTTCGGCAGTGGCGTCAAGAAAGAGCAGCCACACGCAGTTGTCGTCAGCAAAAAGATGAAGGTCCGCGACACGCCCGCTGGGCAGTTCGACCATAGCCATATGATATGGAAGCTCCTGGCAAGGCAGCAGACCTTCCATGAATTCAAGCTGATCGGTAACAGGCTTACCGATGCGAAGGGATGAGAGCCCGTAATGTTCAACGTTACCGCCCTTCGCCGCTATGCGAAGCTGGGCGTCAATTTTCACATATGCGATAGAGTGCTCGTTGTAGAAGAAATTGTAAATCCAGTTTCCGACTTCTCTTGGCAATCTATGCATGGTCTATTTGGTGACCATCGAAGCAAGTTGAAGAAACGCATCATCGACATGCTCACCAGAAAGCGCACTTGTCAGATAGATTTTCCATCCACGTTGCCTCAGTTCGTCAACCTCACTATCTGGTATTACCCACCGATCGGCCAGATCGGATTTGTTGAACAGCAATACAAACGGCATAGCACCGAATTCGGCCTCGACCCGCTCGCGCAGCGTGAGCGCGGCGGCAAGAGTAGCGGCGCGGGTTCCATCGACGACAAGCACGAGCCCTGTCGCACCTCGCACATGGCTGACGCGGAATGAGCCGATATCGTCTTCGCCGGCCAAATCCCACAAAATCAGATCCACTGTTTTGTCCGGGAGTGCGACACTCTTCTTGTCGATTTTCACTCCCACCGTGGTCAAGTAGGTTTCTGAAAAGATGCTTTTCACAAACCTGCGAACCAGGCTCGTCTTTCCGACAGAGAACCCGCCCAACATACAGATCTTTTTTTGCAACATCTTGGGCTCCGCCTAGTCCAGGTTTACCGTAACCGAAACCCGGCGATTGGTGGAGCTACCAGTTTGACTATTTTCAGGCACCGCCGGTTCAAAGGTGCCCGCGCCCCGAACCAGCAGCAGTTCCGGAGCGACGCCGCGCTTGTTGAGAAGCGCACGAACTGTCTCGGCGCGGGCGGCGCTGATCGACGCGTTGGCCGTCTCACGGCCCGTGGTGTCCGAATGGCCGGTCAACATGAACCGCGCTGTTACGCCTGACTTGCGGGCATTTTGGGCGAATTCCTTTATTTGATCCGCCAATCTGTCGAGAACCGGCGTCTGCTCTGGTCCCGGCACAACTTTGCCGGAAGAGAAGAAAATATCGGTCGTCTGGATGGCCTCTCTCAAATGATTGAGTTCTGCAAGGTCCAGCTCACGCAGCTGCGAGACATCCAGAACCACTCCGTCTGCCGAAAGTTGTTCGGCGGCGGCCTGCGCCCGGTTGATCCAGGTGGCAGGAGCCTCACCCACGACAACGATGCGACCCTGGATGATCGAAAGCCGGACCGATTTCGGCGGGGTCAGCGACGCCGTCAGCCGCTTCACCACGAACTTCGGATCAAGGCTCTGATAGAATTGCCACTGTGAATGAACGCGGGCAGGATCAACCTCCGTTCCGGACAGCAGAGCTTGCGGGTCGGCGGCAAGCGGGTCTCTCAGGCCGGAAATGTAGAAATGCCCGCCTCTCGCCGTTTGTTGGGCGACGATGATTCCCGGTTGGGCCTCAAGTCGCGACACATAATACTGCCAGTGCTCCGCCGCGCGTGCTTCGGGGCTCACATCACGAACCTTGGAGATGTCGAATTCCGGTCCGCCTGCCGAAAGCTGTCGGGCCGCTGCGCGCGCCCGATCTATCCAGGTGTCGGGAGCCTCGCCCTCGGCAACGATGCGATCATTGACGATCGAAAGTCGTACTGTATCCGGCGGATACAGCGACGCCGTCAGCCGCTTCAACACGAACTCCGGCTCAAGGCTTTGATAGGATTGCCACTGTGAATGAACCCGGGCGGGATCGACCTGCGTTCCAGACAACAGCGATTGCGGGTCGGCGCCAAGCGGGTCTCTCAGGCCGGAAATATAGAATTGGCCGTCGCGTATCTTTTGTTCTGCAACGATGATGCCCGGCTGGGTCCCCAGCCGCGACACATAGGCCTGCCAGCGCTCCGCCTCGAGTACTTCAGGGCTTACGTCACGAACCCTGGAAATATCGAAGACCGGCCCGCCTGCCGAAAGCTGCTGGGCCGCTGCGCGCGCCCGATCTATCCAGGTGTCGGGAGCCTCACCTTCGGCAACGATGCGATCATTGTCGATCGATAGTCGTACTGAATCCGGCGGAGCCAGCGAAGCCGTCAGCCGCTTCAGCACGAACTCCGGTTCAAGGCTCTGATAGAATTGCCACTGCGAATGAACCTGGGCGGGATCGACCTGCGTTCCAGACAACAGCGACTGCGGGTCGGCGGCAAGCGGATCTCTCAGGCCGGCAATATAGAATTGGCCATCGCGTACCTGTTGTTCGGCAACGATGATGCCCGGCTGGGCCTCCAGTCGCGACACGTAAGCCTGCCAGCGCGACACGTAAGCTTGCCAGCGCTGCGCTGATTGCCAGGAAAGAAAGTACCAACCGCCTGCCAGACTCAAAAGCAGCAGGGCAACGGCCGCCACCAGCCACGGAAATCCCTCGTTTGATTCCTCCTGCTTGAGCTCGACGCAGGTCTGCAACTGCGCCTCTACGCTGGCCAACTGCGAACCGTCGCCGTCAAACTGCTCTAAAGCCTGTGAGCTTTCCTCATGGATGCGAAGCAATACATCGCGAACTATTTCATGCAATTCCTCTGGCGGATTTCCCCGGATCACCGAAACCAGGGTCGCAAATGGTCCAACTTCCGACCAGAGACGAAGGTCGCCAAAACGGATTGTGTCCAGGCCGCTCTGCTCTTTCTCGTTAAACGAGTCCTTCACAAAATCCTGAATTGCACTAAGCATCGAAGAGATGAGTTGAGGATCTTCGCTCGTTGCATTATCGGCGGTTACATGCGCTATCAAAAGACCGGAGTTGCGGTGAATGAGAAAGGCGTGCTCTATACGATAGACAAGAGAGTGCTTAAGAACAACTTCAGAAAAGCTTGCTCCTGTTCTCCAAGCTTCAAATCTCCACTTGAGCCCATGCCAGGTAAATATATGTCTTAAAGTTTCGTTCAGCGACTGAAAGGTCTGGTCGATCTTTTCCCCGATCGACTTGCGAATTGCCGGCAGAAACACCGGGTATAATATATCCGTCAGTGTGCGCGGGCTCTTCTGGATTGACCGTTGCACAGCCCTTTCGACAGCTGGCGCAAGCGCCTCGCCGAGCTGCGCATGAGGCGCTCGCGCGGCCGCACTGGGAAGAATGTCGCCCACTGCTGCCGCAAGCTGCTCGGGTTCGTCCAGCAGATGCGTAACTCGTGAAAGCTCCGAAATTTCGCGGCTGACCAGCAACTGGCGCAGCGTTTCCATGCGAGGATCGGCGGTTGGAACTCCGTCGAAACGCGCGCGATAGTCCGGATCAACGTTCCGGGCAATTTCGATCAAAAGACGAGCCAGAGCCTCGCGATCAATCTCTGTATCGTTCGAGGCTGTTCTTTGCGGGAGGCTGATTGGGTCGACGGTTGACGTCAAGGTCCCATCAACTCACTTTCCAGCTACGTTCCGAGTTGCCCTTGCTGCCGACGGGATCCTGATTCAGACATTTTGCAACCTCGACAAACAGGCCGGCCAAAAGATTTCGGTCGGTCTTGACGTTGCTGAGATCGGCAAACATTTTCTCTATCAGCATCTGAACGCCTTCATTCTTCTGCTTGATTTCCTCACGCAGCAAATGATCGTTTCGATTTATCCGGTCCGAAACGTCGCGCTCAAGCGCGCTCAATTGATCCGACAACGCGCGCACCTGCTTTTCAAGTGCCTGGTTTTGCTCGCGAAGATTCCGGTCGATCTCCTTGTCGGCATCGGCTCGTGAATCTTTTTCGTTCCGCAATTGCGCCGCAAGCGAATCGACTTGCTTCTTTGCATTTGACTCGTACATGTCAAGATTGCGCTTGGCTTCGGATTCGACATCCTTGAAGCGCTGCAGCACCCGTTCTTCAAGCTTGGAAAAACGGCGGTCATAGTCCTGCATCTGGTTGCCGAACAGCAGATCACGTATCTTGTCGACACCTACGGCGTCGCCAGCCCCCCCGTTCTCGCGAGCCTGGGCCGCCATGAAGTTCAGCCCGCTTCCTTCTGCATTACCTATCAGATTTGCGTCCGCCTTATTTGCGGAAGAAGCGGTACTCGAAGTGCTCGAAGATTCCTTAGCCATCCTTATGCCCCTCTATTTGAACACCTGTCACAGTGCAGAAACCCATAAACAGGCAAACATGTCAGCAAAATACCCGGCCCGCAAGCCGGACTTTTGGCCTATGCCGATTTCGTGCGTCCCTTTTACATCTCTTGGACTGGCAGCAAAAGCACGAGTGCCGATTGGTGTCGCTCTCGCACCTCTTTGTGATAGCAGCCATAACCGGCTAATCTAATCGACCATTGGACGCAATCTACGATCGAAATGAGTAATACAATGTCAGGATACAGCTACTGGAGTGAAATTAAGTAACGTAGTTTTCATTAGAAACAGCTAAATTAGCTATTCCGGCGGCCAGCATACTGTCTCGCGCCCGGCTGTATACTGCGGCCATCAGCCCCCGATGGGGGGCTCAACAGTAGAAGGAGGGTCTTCTTTCGCACGAAGAATGGCTGTTCGAGAATGCACCTCGGAATCGAGGCGTTTCGGTCGATAGGAGGGGAGCGATAGTCCCAATAGCTGCAGTCATTCACACCAAAGCTTCAGTGGGCTTGCTTTGGTGCGCCCCCGATTGCAAAGGACGTCAGTTTGCCATAGCTAGGTGCCAGGGACCGCAGCTTGTGGTCATGGTGCCGATTTCGGGGATCGACATAAGTATGCGGTATGCTTGGCTTTGACGTGCATCTGCGACAGCTGGCGCGCAAGCTCGGCGGCACGGATGCGAATGCTGCGCCAGGCTTCCAACATCGGTAGCACGACAGGAGCAAGCTCGCACTGCAGCCAAATGGCGGCGTCGCGACGGCTCGGACGAGTCCGCAGGAGACTGTTTGGACGCAGCGTCCTCGAGGACCGTTTCCTTTGGCAGGAGATCGCCGGCTATGTCTCGGGACCCTTGCTCTATCTTCGAACCAGGCGCGGGTAAGACGGCGTGGCGCATAATCCATTGGTTTCAATCGTGGTTCCTGCGCACAACGCGGAGGTAACGCTGGCGCGCGCACTCGATTGCCTTCTCGATCAGGAAATCGTGGATTGGGAGGCGATCGTCGTCGACGACGCCTCCACGGACCGCACCCCCGCGATCATCGCCGGCTATGTGGAACAAGATACCCGATTTCGGACGTTGAGTTCTTGCGCGTATAGTCCCGCCGGCGCGCGCAATAGCGGAATTTCGACGGCGCGCGGCCACTGGCTGATGTTCCTGGATGCCGACGATTGGGTGGATGCCAGCTTCCTTACGAAAATGCTGGCCGCACTGAAAACCGCTCCCGATGCGGTGGCCGCCTATTGCGGTTCTCAGCGCGTGATGCCCGATGGCGAACTTATCCCGTCGAGCATCTCACCAGAGGTTGCGATCCAGCCCTTTGAAACATTCGCCCGCCAGTGTGCCATCGCCACTCACGCGCTGCTGGTCGACCGGGCGACAATCGTCGAGTTGGGCGGTTTCGATGTGTCGCTGCGCACCTGCGAGGACTGGGATCTGTGGCAGCGCCTCGCACGTCTAGGCAAAAATTGGGTGATGGTCGACGAGCCGCTCGCTTTCTATCGGGTCAGCCCCAACGCGCTCTCCCGCAATTCGACGCAGATGCTGGCAGACGCGGAAATCGTGATCGCCCGCGGCTTTTCTCCTGATCCCAGGGTCAAACACCCAGGATCGGCTCACGCCAATGGAGCGATCGAGGCGATCGGCCGCACCGCTTCCGAAGCACTCGCGTGGTTCGCATTGTGGAATGCCGCGTCGGATTGCGGCGGCGGCTCGGGCTCGATAAACCCGCAGTCCCTGCGCGCGCTCCCGGCAGGACGCAAGTGGGCGCGTGAGATCGCCAAGGTGGCCTTCGATGGCCTCATGGTAGGAAGCCTATCGGTGCCAGCGCAATTGGCTGCCAGGTGGGACAGGTTCGGCGGCGCCCTCACCGAGTTGATCATCGAACTCGGCAAGGTCTGGGGCGATCCGGTCGCGGGTCGTCGCGTCCAGTATCATCTTGACCAAATGCTTCTCGATGCCGACGATCTTGCCGCGCCGCGCAGGCTGGCGCGGACACTCGGAATTCGCGTCGACGCTCGAAATCCAACCTCGACTGAGCTTCCGGAAGGGATCGATCAAATCTATGCCTACCTGATGATGGATGGCCAGATCGAAGCCGTCGTGCAGTTCGGCGTACTGGGGACAGTGACAAGGGATCATTGGATTGAACTGATCGCACCGCAAAAGGACGCCGGTGCCGACACGTCAAACACGCTTGCAGCCGAGGCACTGTTGACCACCGCGGAGCGCCGGCCTGATCCGGACAGCCACTTCGGCAAACTCGAGCGATTGGCAGCGCAAGCGCGGGAGCTGGTTCGGTCGAGCGCCGAACCAGCGGAGCCTCCTGTGGCGCCGCGCCGCGCACGGGCCAGGCACGACAAGGATCGCACGTCATTCTGGAATGGCTATTTCGCGACCGAGGATCCCTGGAACTACGGTTCGTCCTATGAGCAGGAAAAATATGAGCGGCAGCTCGAGATTCTGCCTGCCGGTCCCATCGGACGGGCGCTTGAGCTGGCCTGCGCGGAGGGCCACTTCACGCGGCAGCTGGCGCCGCGAGTGGGCCATTTGACCGCAACCGACATCTCCGCCATAGCCATCGGACGGGCTCGCGCGCGATGCGGCGATCAGCCGAATATTGAATTCGGCGTACTGGATTTCTCCGCCGACACGCTGCCGGGTGAGATGGATCTGATCTTCTGTTCGGAAGTGCTCTACTACCTGGATGATCTCGCCGAGTTGCGGCGCATTACCCAAAAATTCGCTGAGGCGTTGGCGCCTGGCGGCAGTTTCATCAGCGCACACGCATTCGTGTTGCGTGACAATGTCGACAGGACGGGCTTCGACTGGAATACATTCGGTGCACAAGCGATCTCCGAGACGCTGGCGGCGACCGAAGGCCTCGTCCTCGAGCAATCGATCCGGACCGAGCTCTACCGCATAGACCGCTTCCGCCGCCTGTCACCTGGCGAGGTGGCGACGGAACCGGTGATAGATCATGTGCCGATCCGCGCGCCCATCGGAATCGGGGTCGCGCGAAATATCGTCTGGGGCGGGGCGCGGGCCTTGCGCCACGACGTCGCGCGTACCGAGCGGCGGCAACGTATCCCTGTCCTCATGTATCACAGCATCGCTGATGATGGTCCGACCGCGCTCGCCCGTTTCCGGCTCACGCCCGCCGCATTCGCCAGCCAGATGGCATGGCTGCGCGCCAATGGCTTTCACGCGATCATGTCCGAGCAACTGGAACGGTCCATCGCCAACCGTCAGCCTTTCGCTGGCCGCCCAGTGCTCATCACCTTCGATGACGGCTTCCAGAATTTTGCCGACCATGCCTGGCCGACCTTGCGCGCGAACGACCTGACCGCGGAAGTGTTCCTGGTGACGGACCTGGTGGGTGAAAGTGCAAAGTGGGACGCCGTCAGCGGTCCGCCGACGCGGCTTATGGACGCCGGAACGGTGCGACGTCTCGCCGCCGAAGGTGCGTTCTTCGGAAGCCATCTGGCGACGCATCGCGCGATCGATGGTCTGTCGAGCTCTGATTTGGCCGCCGAGCTGCTGCGCTCTCGTATGTTCATCGAACGGTGGACCGGTCGGCCAACCTCGGCGTTCGCGGCACCCTTCTCTGTCACCGACCGACGGCTCGGCAGGCTGGCCAAGGAGTCTGGCTATCGGATCGGCTTCGGCGGCAGACACGGGCCGGCGGACCTTAATTGCGATCCCATCGATCTTCCGCGCATCGAGATTCGCGGGGATCGCTCGCTCGATGACTTTGTCGCCACCGTCGAGGCCGTGCTCGAATGAACGGTGAGATCGACAAGCGCGAGCTTATCGAGCGGGCAAACGCCGGTGTGGCCGCCGCCCGTTCGTTCACAAGCCTATTGGGCGACTTGGGAAACGGCTGACATCAGCTCCTGCGGGTTTGGCGCCCCAAACATGTATCGCCCACCCTCTGGAACCTCCGTGAAGCTCCAGCGAACGATTCCCTGACGGTCCAGCAGGAACTGACCTATCAGTTGTCCGTGTCCCGTTGCCATCATCTGCTCGTCGGCTTCGGTCACTTCGTAATTGTCCTTCTTGTTGAGGATTTCGCTGGCCGTCATGGGATCCATCGGACCGGGCAACTCGCCTGGTATCTCAACCCGCATATCCTGTGCCACTGCCATCGCGACCTTGTACGGCCAGTTCGTCTCGTTCTCGGTGAATTCGAGATTCGGCAGCCCAAAAGCACGATGTGAAGCGCGTTCAGGGTCGGAGGCCGCAAGCAGGTTCGGCATCGGGTGGTAGCGGAAATAGAGACGCGCCCGTTCGATCGGCGTGTTGACCACCGTCAGGCTCTCCACGCCCCTTTCGCGCAGCTCCGGATCAAGCCGCGCCTGGGCTGCGATATGGCGCCGGCAAAACGCACAATGCAGACCTCGAAACAGGCCGACCAGCACCGGTTTTTGTCCGCGAAAGTCGTCAAGCGCGATCTTGCCTTCCTGGGTAATGGCGTCGAGTACCAAGTTCGGCGCACGGTCGCCCGGTTGAAGCGGTACCAAGTCACTATGCGCGGACATTTCCAACCTCCCACCCCGGCTAGTCGAGAAAAGGCAGCACCACAAGCGCTTCCGGGTCGAGCCCGTGCTGGGCGCATATACCCTGCGCCAGGGAAAAATAGCGTTCGGCCTCGGCCAGATTGTCGAGGTCGAGATTAAGCGTTGCAAGACCATCATAGCACGGAAACAGCAGTTGGGGCTCGCCTGTTTCGCGGGCTACGTCCAGTGCTTCGTGGAACAAGCCAACCGCCAGTTCCGGACGGCCGTTGCATTGGTGGATCTGCCCAAGCACGATCAACGGCACCGGCAGGTGCTCGCGCTGGTCGAGCGCCCGGTCGATCTCGATGGCCTTCTCGGCAGCAGGCACGCCCTCCGTTGGACAGCGATCCGTGAAAGTACAACAAGCGACCGCCAGATTGGCGAGGAGGCGGGCCTGGAAACCTAGATCGCCAATATGGCGCGCCACGTCCAGACCGCGCCGACAGACCTCCATCGCCTTTGCCGGATCGATGGTCGTGCAAAGCACGCCGAGATTGGTGTAGCCTCGGCAGGCCGCGCCCAGTAGACCGGCGGCTTCGGCCAATTCAATGCTGCGCTCGACTTGACCCACGGCTTCACGGTTTCGCCCGAGGCGAGCCAGCGCAACAGCCTTGGTATTAAGTGCCTCGGCGGTCACAAGAGTGGCATCGCGCCCTACGTCGGAGACATGCTCCGTTGTCAAAGTGCGTACGCAATCCAGCGCCGCGTCCGCCCATTTTGCCGCGAGGGAGTGATCTCCGCTGCGGAACGCCTGTCGGCCACGTTCTTGCCACAGATGCGCCTGCTCGATCGGGGCATCCGCTCCATCGAGGAGCGCTGCCGCTTCAGCATAGCGGGATTCTGCGTTGTCCCGCTTGCCGACGTCCCAGAGCAGCCGACCGATCTTGCGCAAAACGCGCGCCGAAGCGACACGATCGGCTGACTTGCGGTATGCCTGCAACACCGTCTCGTAGTGGTGGTGCGCGACCTCGCGGCGGCCTGCCGGGCCGCTCAGATCGGCAATGCGCTCTGCAATTGCCAGTTTGAGTGGTGTTTGCCCGATCGCGCCCAACGGAGCCAGTGCTCGCTCGTAGAAACGAAGGGCGTCGTCGTTGGCGTATATCATGCGAGCGCGATCGCCCGCCACCTGCAGGTAATGCGCGCCCCTCTCTCGCTCGGCACTCTGTGCGAAATGATGACCGAGCGCGGCCAAATCCTCGAGCCGTTCCGGCTTGTCGCCGCACAGTTGCTCCAAGGCAGCACCGACCCGCCCGTGGATGTCGGTCCGGCGTTGCAGGAGCAGATTCTGGTAGATCACGTCCTGCAGCAATGTTTGCGTAAAGCGGTAGCTTTGCGACGAGACCGAGCCCGATCCAGCAACTTCCTCGATGATTTCCGCATCGCAAAGCAGTTCGCAGCCGGCTTCTAGCCGGCCGGGGTCGACTGTAACGGTTTTCAGAAGTGTGGCATCGAAGCGCGGGCCGATTACCGCGGCTTCCTGGGCCAACCGGCGCACCTCTTGGGGCAACCGGTCGACCCGAGCAAGCAACATTGCCTGGATCGTGGCGGGAATGCCGGTTGCGACTTCGCCTGCCACAGTCCGCCATTGCTGGCCCTCGCGCATCAATACCCCGCGATCGATAAGGCCGCGAACGATCTCCTCTAAAAAAAGCGGGTTGCCGCCCGCGCGCTCGAGGATCTGGCCGAGAAGCCCTCCTGCGGAGTTTACCCAGCTCTCGCCGAAAAGCGCCGCCAGCAGGCTGCGTCCGTCATCATTGTTGAGCGGCGAAAGCCTGAGCGCCGTGTGACTGACCCGACTTGAATCGAGCTGGTCGTTGTCCGGCGCCGGACGATGCGTGACCAGCAACATCAACCGCGTGCGTTCCAGCCTGTCCATCACGAAACGCAGTGCCTCGAGCGACACGGCGTCGGCCCAGTGCAGGTCTTCCACGACAATCAACAGCGGCGACAACGCAAGCCGCCGTTCGATGATTGTGCGGACGGCGTAAAGAATTTGCCGCCGCAGCTGCTCGGGCTCGACATGCTGCAAGGTGGCATCGGGGTCGCCAAGGCCAAGCACATGGTAGAGCAAAGGCATCAGCCGCTTCGCCTCCTCGCCCTGTAGGCCGAGATCGGCAAGCAGGGCTGCGAGCTTCCCCCGCATTTCGTCCCCATTGTCGTTTTGCATCATCCCGGCGGCGCTGCGCACGACTGCGCCCAAGGCGCCGAATGATCGTTCGCCCAGCGGTGAGCACGTGGCTTGCCGCACGGCGACGTTGCGAAAACGATCCTCGTCGCCGACGCGGGCGACGAACTCCTTCACCAGCCGCGATTTCCCGATACCGGCTTCTCCGACGAGACGGACAAGTTGGGCCGAGCCGCCGCACGCCTGGTCAAGGCTCGCCAGCATTCTATGAAGCTCCGCACCACGACCTATTATCGGCGCGCTGAGGCCGAGCGCCTCGAGCCCACGCGCTGCACGCGGCGCCGCAAGCGGTGCATCCAGTCGATGGACGAGCACGCTGCCGGCCTTGCCGCGAAGCACGACATCACCCAGCGACTCGTAAGAGAAGGCATGCCGGGTCAGCCTGTGAGTGAGCTCGCCTACCAGCACCTCACCCGGTGCAGCCAGCGATTGCAGGCGTTGCGCCGTATTCACGGTGTCGCCGGTCACCGAATAGGATTTGGCGGTGCCGATGCCCAATCCGCCAGTAACGACCGGACCGGTGTTTATGCCGATGTGGAGCAACAGAGGCGAGCCGGAGTGGGGGGTGCTTTCACCGAGCCGCGCCGTCCGGGCGATCATGTCGAGAGCGGCGCGAAGCGCACGTTCCGGGTCGTCCTCATGCGCGACTGGCGCACCGAACAAAGCGAGCAGTGCATCGCCGATGAATTTGTCGACGAAACCACCAAAGTTTCGCACGGCCGCCGTCAATTCCTTGAACAGTTCGTTCTGCAGCGCTTGCATGACCTCGGGGTCGAGCTGCTCGCTGAGTGTCGTGAAGCCGCAAAGGTCGGCGAACAGGACCGTTACCGTCCGGCGATCGGCGTCAGAGACGGGATGCGGCCCTTCTTCGCTTTCGATGTTCGCAAGCAGCGACGGAGTGCGAGAAGGTGGCACGATGGTCCGGCTTGGTGTCGGAGCAGGCCGTTCGACGGCTTTTGCGGGCGCCCCGACGCTTGCACCACATTTCGGACAGAACTCGAAATCAGGTGCGCACAGGTAGCCGCAACTGGCGCATGGCACGGGCTGGCGCCTGCCGCATCTCGGACAGAAAGCGTAACCGCCCTCAACCTCGAAACCGCAGCCCGAGCAGTCCATGGAACAAGACCTCACCAATGCATGTCGCCCAAAAGTGAACCCGGTTTTGGGATAACGACATGCATAAAAACAAAGACCTAAAGCGGCCGTGACGGCGTGATCTCGCTACGCACTTCGCGGCCAAGGTACTCACAAGGATGAACCTATAACCGTCGACCAGCAAGCGGCAGCGCAAATGGGCATCGAGCGATCCGTGTGGGTCCGGTGGCAGAGCGCTGCCGATTCGGGCGGCTGCGTGGCCGTCGTTTGCGAAAGTTCCCTCTTGCCTCCGTCTTCCTGCTATCGTGGAGATGAGGAGACGGATCCTTGAGCGAGAATCGTAAGCTAGCCGCAATCCTGGCTGCAGATGTGGTCGGATACAGCCGGCTCGCGAGCGCGGACGAAGATCGTACTTTGGCGAGGTTGCGAGCACTGCGCAGCGACCTGATCGATCCGACCATCGCAGTGCACCAGGGGCGGGTGATCAAGCGCACCGGGGATGGGGCGCTGGTTGAGTTCCGCAGTGTGGTGGATGCCGTGCGCTGCGCCATTGAGGTTCAGAATGGCATGGTCGAGCGCAATGCCGGCGTGCCGCAGGACCGCCGCATCGAGTTCAGGATCGGCATCCATCTGGGGGATGTGGTCGAAGAAAGCGACGGCGACCTGATGGGCGACGGCGTCAACATCGCCTCGCGTTTGGAGGGCGTCGCGGCACCCGGTGCCATCTGCCTGTCCGAGGATGCCTATCGCCAGGTCAAGGCGAGGCTCGACCTGGCGGTCAGCGATCTCGGCAGCACGCAGCTCAAGAACATCGCCGAGCCGATCCGGGTCTATTCGCTGCAAGTCGGCAGCGCCGGGACCACAGCGGCCGCGACTTCGGAAACCGCGACGAACCGGCCGGCAACGGCAGCGCCGCCGAAGCTGTCGATCGCCGTCCTACCGTTCGCCAACATGAGCGGTGACGCCGAACAGGACTACTTCGCCGACGGCATCTCTGAAGACATCATCACAGCGCTGTCCAAGCTGTCGCAGCTCTTCGTCATCGCACGCAATTCGTCGTTCACCTTCAAGGGCCAGAACGTCCATGTGCAGGAGGTGGGCACGAAGCTCGGCGTGCGGCATGTACTTGAGGGCAGCGTACGCAAGTCTGGGAACAGGGTGCGCATCACCGCGCAGCTCATCGATGCTACTTCGGGCGGGCATCTTTGGGCGGAGCGGTTCGATCGCGACCTGACCGACATATTCGCAGTGCAGGACGACGTGACGCAGCAGATCGTCGGTGCGCTGGCGCTCAATCTGACCGAGGGTGACCGTCAGCGGCTGGCGTCCGAGCACCCGCGCGACATGGAGGCGTATGACTGTTTCCTGCGGGGCCGGGAGCTGTGGTACCGGCTGACGAAGGAGACGAACGTCGCAGCCCGCGACCTCTTGCAACGTGCCATCGAACAGGACCCGAACTTTGCATCTGCCCACGCCTTCCTCGCGCTCACGCACGGTCTCGATTACCTGAACAGGTGGAGTGCCTCGCCGCCGGAATCGATGGCGCAAGCGGAAGAGGTCGCAACGCGAGCGGTAACGCTGGATGGCAGCGATCCCTGGGCGCACTGGGCGCTGGCTATAGTCAAGCTGTACACACGACGGCACGATGGGGCCATCAACGAGGCCGAGCGCGCGATCGTCCTCAATCCGAACTTCGCCGAAGGGCACGTCATCCTCGGCGAGGCGCTGTACTATTCGGGCAGACCCGAGGAGGCCCTCGAGAGTTTCGCCCGGGGAAGATCTTGAATCCATACTTTCCGGATGTGCTTCTGCATTTCCAGGCTTTGGCAGCGTTCCAACTGGGAAGGTACGAAGAGGCCGTTGACCTCTTGCTGCAACGGCTGGCTCGCAACGCTGTCACCGACGTCTCGCGCGCGCTTCTGGCCGCCTGCTACGGCCATCTGGGCCGTTTCGCCGAGGCCCGCGCGGCATGGCAGGAAGTGCTTCGCCTCAACCCCGACTATTCGCTGGAATACCGTCGCAAAGTCTTGCCCTACAAGAACCCCGCCGATTTCGAACTCGTGGTGGACGGGCTCCGCAAGGCCGGTATCGTCCAGTGACCGGTGAGGGCATGTGAGGCTCAGGTCGCTTTGATCCCTGCCTTGCCGATCTTGCGCCATCGGGCGTTTTCGCGAACCGGTTTCAGGTCGTCGGTCGTCTCGGCAAATGTCCGCAAACGGTATTGCCGCAAAAGGTCCGGGAATAGGGCCCCTTCCGGCAGGCCGGCAAGCTGCTCGCGGACCGAGATCTTTTCATCGATGACCCCCATGCCCCAGGCATTTTCCCGAACCTGCAGCTCCGCGGCCAGGTCGCGCTCTTCCGGCACGTTTTCATCCAGCACGGCCAGCAGGATCGAGTGGAAAAGCGCTACATAACCAATCTGTCTCAGGCCGCCCACAACCCGCACGCGCGGCAATATGGCAAGGACGAGGAACATCAGGAACAAGTTCGGTAGCAGCACGCCGTCCAGCAGCGCCTGCTTGAGATGCGGCCGCTCGAACGGGATGGAAAGACCATGCGGCCTGTCAGGCTCGATCAGGTGCCCGTTCTCGAGGACGAGCTTGCGCACGCGCTCCTCGCGGATGCCCCAGAAATAGGCCGTGGCATTGGGCAGGAATCTGCCAAATGGGCTCGATGCGGCCTCTTGCAAGGCACGTTCGAGACGCTGGCGCCTTGCGGGCTCAATGAGCAGCCTGGAAAGGAGGCTGCCGTCATTGTCCAGATGCCGCGCCATGGCAACCGCGGCAAGCCGATCATCGATGAAAACCGGCAGAGCCATGCCGGAACGATCCCAATCGGCGACCAGATCTTCGTTGAGGGCTGTCAGCGCATCGGCGGCGGTTTCAAACACCTTGTCCTGGCTGGCAAGCAGTGTGCCCAGCCAGCGGCCGGCGTCCGTCTCATTGCCCACCGCTTCGAGCGCGCGCCTGTTGAGGGAGACGGGACCGGCCGCGCAGACGCTTTTGCGGCACAGTTTGTGGCGCCCCATGCCAAACAGGTTGACCTTGTCCTCGCCGACATCGAGCCATCCCGGCCCCTCCCGGCCGATTGTCTCCATGGTCATCGTCGTTCCCATGAAGCCGACGAAGGCCGACAGCCCGTTTTCGACCGCGCCGAGCCAGGCAAGCAGCAGCGCATCGAAGGTGATACGGTCCATCAGCAGCAGGCAGTGCAAGCCGGACTGGATCACCGGTCTGTGCTCGAATTCGTCGAGGGCCTTGCCGATCTCTTCGGGCTGCATGATAGCAGCAAGGCACTGATGCAGGACGTCGCGCAGGATCGAGCGGGCAGCGATCGCCGGGCCCGATGCAGGCCTTGCCACCGGCCGCCACAGATGGCGGGCATAGTCGGAAACCGGTGCATTCCAGTTCTGCTCGATGTCGCGCACGACTTCCGGGCAGAGCAGCGACAGCACAGCCAGAATTTCCACCGGAGGCGCAGGGGCTGGGGCAAAGACGGCGGTCATCAGAACCGCAGCCGCGCCATGGTCAGGAGGTCGTGGTACCGCCCGTCGGTAAAACCGGCCTTCACATGCCGGCCTTCTACCTCGAAGCCGTGGCTGGTGTAGAGGCGGATGGCCGGTTCGTTGTCGGCATAGACGCTCAATTCGACCCGCTTCAGGGCGCGCCAGTTGTCGGCCACGTCAAGCAGCGCGCCAAGTATGGCAGAGCCGATCCCCTTGCCGACAAAGGCATCGTCAAGGCCGATATTGATCTCGCCTATATGCGAACGGCGCGGCGACCCCTGCACCACCAGGCTGCCATGGCCGACGACCTTGCCGTCCAGCTCGGCAACGATCCAGGTGGTTTCCTGGCCGGATTTGGCGATGCGCCGCTCCACCTGTTCCACCATTTCGAACGGCATTCTGAGCGTGCCCCAGCGGAAGCCCGGCATGTTGAAGATGGCGCAAAGCGATTCCGCATCGCTTGGCCGCACGGCGCGGAGCTGCGGCTGGATCTTCTCGGAGGATGGCGCGTTGGTCATGGCGTTCCCGGCAAAGGCAATCGGCACGATGCACCGGACATCGCCTGAAAATCCAGCCGTCCGTGCGATCTATGATCCCAATCGCGGGCTAAAATACCTGGAGGCCGCGTAAAGTTTGCGCACGCCGCTGACGCCGATCCAGCCGAAAAGAGCGAGCCAGCACAATGTAGCGGCCGCCGTCCAGTCGATCCGGTGCGCCGCAGCGTCGGTGATGACGAGGCCAAGGATGGAAAGCAGGCCGACCAGAAACTGCGCCAGGCCTAGCACCAGCAATTCTTCGCGCGGCGCGCTTTTCCAGACGAGATAGGTGCCGCCAGCGCCGGCGAGGAAGATGGCGCTGTAAACCTGAGCGTGGAAGGGATCTACCGGCCATGGCCAGGTGCTGCTGACCATTAGGGGGAACAGCAACATGCCGACGCCATAGAGCCCGAGGATCGCCGTTTCCACCAACATGTAGCGGCGCCATGCTGGGTTTAGGGTCACGCCTTTTGCTGAAGGACGGGCCCTGGCCCGCCACAGGAACAGCCCGGACACCGCAGCCGAGGCAAGATAGACCAGGAACCAGAGCCAGGTCGCTTTTCGCTCGAAGTTGAAATAGCCGAGATTGATCAACGAAACCGCCGACACGATGACGGTGAAGATGAAGGCCATGACGAGCACCAGCCTGCCGGGCGACCAGCGATTCCAGAACAAGAGCGCCGCCATTACCGCCATTTCGGCGGTGTAGAAGCCGCCGAGGAAGCGGGCACTGAATGGCGTGACGGGCCAGGGCCAGCGCGGCTTGACCAGTGCCGGCGCGAAAAACAGGCCGGCGCCGACGATCAGGACGATGATGACCCCCGCCGAGAAAAGCCGCAGGGCCGCGGGAAATGGCGGGTTGTCGGGTGTCGGCACGGGCGAAAGCCCCAAAGATGAATTCCCCATGGGCCCACCATAGTGCCGCTTGCGGCCGGTGAAAATCCGCCGAATGGAAATTGACCTGTCACCAGGCTTGTCCATTCGAATGGCCGTTCGATCCGTTTCGACGTAGAATGGGGTGCTCGGACCGAAGACCGGTTCGGCCAACACGCCTCGGGGCGCATTTTCCGGAGCCTGCACGATGAACGAAGCTCAGGATCTGTTCTCGCTTCTGCGGCAATCGACCGATGTCGATCCGCAGGCAATCGACGCCATCCGGCGAACCATCGCGGAGGGCAAGGACCGCGAACTTTGCCGCATCAATGTGCCAGCCTTCGCCAGCAAGCATGGCCTCGACGAGGAGCGCGCCATAGGCGCCTTCCTCCATGCGGCGCGGGTGGGCATCTTCGACATTTCCTGGAATGTGCTGTGCCCCGGCTGCGGCGGCGTGCTCGACACCAACGCCACGCTGAAAACCCTGCAGAAGGACGAATATACCTGCGCGCTATGCTCCGAGGATTATTCGCCGACCCTCGACGAGATGGTCGAGGTGACATTCACCATCAGTCCCCGCATACGCAGGATTGCCGCCCACAATCCACACGAACTGCCGTTGATGGAATATTTCCGCCAGATCTACTGGGCGTCCGGCGTCGATCTGCCGGGCGAGGATTTCGCAAAAACGTTGGAAGCGTTCACGCTGGAAGATATCGAGCTCGCGCCCGGTGAAAAGGCGGTTCTGCCCATACAGCTTCCATCCGAATTCGTCATCGTCTTCGAGCCGGTCACCCATTCAGTGCAGTTCATCGACGGGAAGGGCGAACCCACAAAGGAGCGCCGAAGCCTCTCTTTGGTCTTCGACCGCGACCATGTCCAGAACCAGACGCTGGAGATGCAACCTGGCCCGCTGCGCATTTCGCTGGAAAACAGGACCGAAACCCGCGTGCTGCCGACGGTCTTCATCGCCGGCCATGCATTGCATGATTTCCTGGGCAAACGCCGGCCCTTCCTCACCGCCAAGCGCCTGCTCACCAACCATACATTCCGCGATCTCTATCGCACGGACACGCTCGACATCAACCAGCGCCTGAAGATCACCAGCCTGACCTTCCTGTTCACCGACCTGCGCGGATCGACCGCGCTTTACGAGCGGGTGGGCGACCTTTCGGCCTTCGATCTTGTACGCGCGCATTTCCAGGTTCTGCACGAGATCGTCGCGGCGGAGGCGGGCGCGGTGGTGAAGACGATCGGTGATGCGGTGATGGCGACCTTCGCGACCCCTGATCGTGCGATTGCCGCGGCCCTCAGGATGCGCGATGCCATGCGTGCGCTCAACGAAAAGAGCGGGCGCGAGGATCTGGTGCTCAAGATCGGAGTCCATGCCGGCCCCTGCATCGCCGTATCCATGAACGAGCGACAGGACTATTTCGGCCAGACGGTCAACATTGCTTCACGGGTCCAGAACCTCGCCGACGCACAGGCGATCTTCGCCACGAATGCGGTGGTCGACGACAATCTGACCGCCGACCTGTTGCGCAGGAACGCGCTGACGCCCGTGCCCCATGAGGTCTCGCTGCGCGGCATTGAGCGGGAGATAGCAGTCTATACGATCCCCTGAAGACTTGGCCCATGAGGATTTGGGTCGTCTCGGCCCCTCACACGCGTCTGCAGATAAAATAACGATCGGCTGATACCGAAGGCGGTGGCGGGAGGCGTTGCAACAGCGGGTGGTCGAGCGGCGTGCCGCTGACCGCGATGCCGCCGACGCGAAGCAGGCGCGCAATCAGATCGGGAAGCCAGGTAGCGGTCACTGCATCGCGATCGTCATAGCCGGTGCCGATGTCGGCATGAACAAGAGCGGCGTCGATGCCAATGAACTTGCGGGCCGTCTCGCGTATTTCGCCGAGCACGAGGTTTTCAGCTTCGGGAATTGAGCTGGCGTGTGCGCCAACTTCGCGGTCGAACACCACGATGCGGCGCCCGGGCAGGCGCT
Source organism: Mesorhizobium cantuariense (assembly GCF_042647205.1). NCBI lineage: Bacteria > Pseudomonadati > Pseudomonadota > Alphaproteobacteria > Hyphomicrobiales > Phyllobacteriaceae > Mesorhizobium > Mesorhizobium cantuariense. The sequence continues at coordinate 1,393,360 of NZ_JBHRVD010000001.1, forward strand.
CGCGCAGATGGTGGAACGTCCGGCCATTGCCGAGGCCGAGCTCGAGCACAAGCCCCTCCATCTTCGCCACCTCGGGGCAGATTTGATTGAGAATGTCGCGCTGTGCGGTCATCCTGCTGATGAAATTATCGAGGCGACTCATATGCGATTGTATGTCCTGAACCAGCAGCCCCGATCGAGGCTTGCTGCATATAGAGGCGAACGACGAACCCTGCAATAACGCAACCGGCCGCCGACAAGCGTCATACCGGGTGGAGTCGTTCGGCACGGCGTGCGGCGGAACAGCGATCTCACTTGTAGGGGTCTGCGGCGTCCCGCAAGCCGTCGCCGAGGAAGTTGAACGCCATGATGACGAGAATGACGGGCAGCATCGGCAAAAGCAGCCATGGATAGAACGCGATCACGCTGACGCTGCGCGCCTCGGTAAGCAGGATGCCCCAACTGGTTATCGGCGCCCTCAGGCCGAGCCCGAGGAAGCTCAGTGCCGTCTCGCCCAGGATCATGCCGGGTATGGAGAGCGTCGCCGTCGCGATCAGATGCGACATGAAGCCCGGAATGAGATGCCGCCTGATGATGCGGCTGCTCCCGGCGCCCATCAACTGCGCGGCCAGAACGTAATCCTCCTCGCGCAGGGCCAGAAGCTTTGAACGCACGGCCCGCGCCAGTCCGGTCCAGTCGAGCAGCCCGAGGATGACGGTGATGCCGAAATAGATCAGGATCGGACTCCAGGTTATCGGCATGATCGCCGCCAGGGCCAGCCATAGCGGAATGCTGGGAATCGATTGCAGAACTTCGATTATTCGTTGAACGATCAGGTCGAAGATACCGCCGTGATAGCCGGCCAATCCGCCGATGAAGATGCCGAGCAGGAAGCTGAAACTGATGCCGACGAGGCCGATTGTCAGTGAAATGCGTGCGCCATAGATCATGCGCGAGAGCACGTCGCGCCCCAGCCTGTCCGTGCCGGCCAGAAAAAGCTGGCCGTTTTCGGCAGGGCAGACAAAATGCCTGTCACCTTCGATCAGGCCCCAGAACTGGTAACTGTCGCCCTTGCAGAAGAAATGGAGCCGCTGAACATCGTCGTGGTTCTCGATGTAGTTCCGCTTGAGCGTGTCCATATCCAGCATCATCTGGCGGCCATAGACGAACGGCCCGACGAACTCGCCATTGTGGAACAAGTGTACCTTCTGCGGCGGCGAATAGATGTAGTCCATGTTGCGCGAGTGCAGATTGTAGGGCGCCAGGAACTCGCAGATCAGTATCCCGAAATACAGCACTGCCAAGAATATGCCGGATACAAGCGCAAGCCGGTGTTTTCGGAATTTCCACCACATCAGCCGCAACTGCGACGCCTGAAAGACCTTCGACTGCTCCGGCGTCATCGCCTCGACCGACTCCAGGTCAAAGGGCGCGATGGAAACGTAGTGTTGCAGTGGAGCGCCCGGAGCGGGCAGGGGCGATTGCGTGTTCATTTGGTGCTGCCGCCCTGCAAACGAATTCGTGGATCAAGCAGCGCCAGCGCCAGGTCGGAAATCAGGACACCTATGACCGTCAGGAAGGCGAGGAACATGAGGAAGGACCCTGCCAGATACATGTCCTGGCTTTGCAGCGCCTTGATCAGCATCGGCCCGGTCGTTTCCAAAGACAGCACGATTGCCGTGATTTCGGCGCCGGAGATGATGGCCGGCAGGATGGAGCCGATATCGGAAATGAAGAAATTGAGCGCCATGCGCAGCGGATATTTGACCAGCGCCTTGAAGGGATGAAGGCCTTTGGCGCGCGCGGTCACGACATATTGCTTGTGGAGTTCATCAAGCAGATTGGCGCGCAGCCGCCGGATCATGCTTGCCGTGCCCCCGGTGCCGATGATCAGGACCGGGATCCAGAGATGGGCGAGGATCGACTTCGCCTTGGCCCAGCTCATCGGCTCGCCGAGATATTGCTGGTCCATGAGATGGCCGATGGACGTGCCGAACCAGATGTTGGCGAAATACATCAGGATCAGCGCCAGCATGAAATTCGGAATGGCAAGGCCGAGAAGGCCGAAGAAAGTTAGGCCGTAATCGCCCCAGCTGTATTGATGCGTGGCGGAGTACATGCCGATCGGAAAGGCGATGAGCCAGGTGAAGATGATCGTGACGAAGGAAACCAGCACGGTCAGCCACATTCGATCCCCGACGACGTCGCGAACCGGCAGCTCATATTCGAAGGAATAGCCGAAATCGCCGTGCAGCATCCCGCCGACCCAGTAGAAGTAGCGAATGACTGGCGGCTGGTCGAAACCATATTCCTTGCGCATCATCTCGATGCGATCGGAATCCACCGCTTCGCCCTGAGCCCGAAGCTCGGCAACATAGCTGTCGAAATAGTCCCCCGGCGGAAGTTCGATGATGGTGAACACCAGCGCCGATATGACCAGCAGCGTTGGAACCATCACGGCGATGCGCCAGACAAGATATCGAAGCACGCTCAGGAGCCTCCAAGCCAGAATGTATCCGGCATGTAGACACCGAAATAGGCGGTCGGGTCGTAGCCGTAGAGCGCCTTGTCAGGCAGATTGCGAAGCCGCGAGGACACCAGAATCGGCTGATACGTTCCGTTCACCGTGCCGATTGAAAACACCTGATCGGTGTAGATCGACAGCATTGAATTCCAGATTTCGGCGCGCTCCGTGGCTTCGGTCGACCCGTTCCAGCGCTTGAGCAAAGCCATCAACTCGACCACTTCAGGAAGATCGGGCGCCTCACCCATCTTGCCATGAGACAGATAGTGAGCACCCCAGAGCGGCCATTGCAGCTGGTCATCGATGGTGGGGGCCAGCTGGTACGGGTTCATGTCAGCAGTCGGCACGCCATTGTCGATGCCCGACCACATCGACATCATGATCTGGCCGCCAAGCGCGCGGCTGCGGAAGATGTCGCGCTGCGAAGTCCGGATGAACAAAGCGATGCCGATCTTGCGCCAGTGATCGGTGATGAGTTCGAGCGCGTCGGTTTCCAGCGTGCTTTCGCCGGCCGTTTCCACGATGATCTGCGCAGAGCGTCCGTCGGGAAGTATCCGCAGGCCGTCATCGTCACGTGCCTGAAGCCCAACCTCGTCGAGCAGGGCATTGGCCTGGTCGGGATCATGGGCGACCCAGGCTTTCGCGAATTCCGGCCGGTAGAGCGGGCTCTCCGGCAGCACCGTATCGGCACTTTCCTGCGCCAATCCGTAGAACACAGCCAAATTGATCTCGCGCCTGTCCACAGCGAGCGAAAGTGCGCGGCGTACGCGCACGTCACGCAAAAGGCCACGCCACACCTGATCGGCACAATTCAGATTGGGCAGCAGCGCCAGCCGCGAACCCTGTGTGCGTTTCCACAGATGCATCTTCACCGGGTAGCGCTTCTCCGCGTCCTTCAGGAAGGAGTAATCGCTGAAGTCAATTCCCATGCATTGCAGGTCGCTCTCCCCCGCACCGGTCTTGGCCGAGATGATCGCCGACGAGCTGACATTCATGATGATCCGGTCAATATAGGGCAGTTGCCGGCCATTCTCGTCTATTCGATGAAAGAACGGGTTGCGCTCGAAGATGAACTGCTCGGCCGGCGGCTTGGTCCGGTTCTGCCAGGGATCGAGCGTCGGCAGTTCCGGGTTCTCCGGGCGATACTGCCGCGACATGCGGATATGCAGGAGCGTCCATTTCTTGGCCCGGTTCTCCTTCATCAGGCCGGCGAGCCGGAATGGATCCTGATATTTCTTGTGGAACTGCTTGAGATAGGCGGCCGGCAGAACAACCGATATCGGCGAAGCGGCAGCGAGCTTGGGCAGGAAGTCGGGATTGGGCGCATCCCAACTGTAGCGCACCGTCAACGGATCGACGATCTCGAAGCGTGGCGGCTTGCCGTCCGCCAGCAGGGCCGGGGCGAGCCCGCCTTGCGAAAGCTCATCGTTCAGCCAGACATCTTCCCAGCAATAGCGAAAATCCTCCGGCGTCAGCAGGCTGCCGTCGGACCATTTATGTCCTTCCCGTATCTTGAACGTGAAGATGCGATCATCCGCTACGTCGAAACTTTCGAGGATGTCGGCTTGCAAGCTAAGCTTTTCGTCATAGCCGACCAGCCGAGAATACCCGTAGATCGTCATCATCCGGATATCTTTCTGGCTGCCGATGATCGTCCGCAGCGTGCCGCCATACTCGCCGGGCTGCCGGCCCATCGCAGCGAGATTCAACGCGCGCGGGCTCTTGGGCAGGCGTTCGGCGAGTGCCGGCAGCGCCCTGGCCTTCAACTGCGGCTGAAGAAAGTCCGGCTCCAGATCGCCGGCGCGCGATGTGCCCGGCAGAAGTGCCGAAGCCATGAGCCCGAGGAGGGTGCGCCGGCTGATCAATGGCGTAACTCGCTGACATCGGCCGAACGTCGGGCCAGCACGAGGTGGCCGCCGCCAAGATCGAGCGGCGACAGCATATCCTCTTCGCCCTCGTCGCGGAATTGCGGTCCCCATGCGCTGGTGTCGGAAGCGCCGCCGAGCTTCAGCGTCTTGAAATCCATCGGCCGGTCGAGATCGGGGAAGGGTACCGCGGCAAGCAGTGAGCGCGTGTAGGGGTGGATCGGCTTCCTGAGCAGAATTTCGCGCGGCGCAAGCTCGACGATACGCCCACCGCACATCACCGCGATGCGGTCCGCCATGTAGTCCACCACCGCCAAATTGTGGGATATGAACAGGTAGGTCAGGCCCAGTTCCTTCTGCAGGTCCTTCAGAAGGTTCAGGATCTGCGCCTGGACAGAGACATCGAGCGCCGAAACCGGCTCGTCGCAGATCAGGAGTTCAGGCCCCAGCGCCAATGCGCGCGCGATGCCGATGCGCTGACGCTGCCCGCCGGAGAAACTGTGCGGATAACGCTTGATGAAGCGCGGATCGAGCCCGATTGCCTGCATCAGGCTCTTGACCGTGGCGAGCCGGGACGCGGTATTGCCACGCTGATGGATTTCCAGCGGCTCGCTCAAGATGTTCTCCACCGTCATGCGAGGTGAGAGCGACGAAACCGGATCCTGGAAGACCATCTGGATTTTCGCGCGCAGCAACCGCAGGGCTTCTCCCTCGGCTGCCAGGACGTCGATCGGTCCTTCGCGGCCGTTGAAGACCACGGAGCCGCCGCTAGGGGTGACGGCCCGCATGAGGATCTTGCTGACGGTGGTTTTGCCGCAGCCGCTTTCCCCGACCAGACCCAGGCACTCACCCCGCCTGATGTCGAAGCTCACGCCGTCCACGGCGCGAACAGAGGTTTGATGGCTCCCGCCGAACCATCCGGACTTGCGGGTGGTGTAGACCTTTTTCAGATCCCTGACCGACAGCAGGATGTCGTCCGACCCCTTCGATGCCGGCGCCGTCTGCTTGCCCAGCAGGTTCTCGACATTCACCGGCACCTCGCGGAGCGCCTTTAGCCTTTCGCCAGGCTTCAGGTCGAAATGCGGAACGGCTGCCATCAGGCCCTTCAGGTAGGGGTGACCTGGCCTGCGGAATATCGCCTCCACAGGTCCCGCTTCCATGATCTCGCCATGGTACATGACCACCACCTCGTCGGCGACATTGGCGACAACGCCGAGGTCGTGTGTGATCAGCAGCATTGCCATGTTCAGCTTGGTCTGAAGCCCGCGCAGCAATTGCAGGATTTGCGCCTGGATGGTGACGTCCAACGCCGTCGTCGGCTCATCGGCGATCAACAAAGCGGGCCGGCAGATAAGCGCCATGGCGATCATGGCGCGTTGCCGCAATCCTCCCGAAAGTTCAAACGGATACATGTCATAGGCGCGCTTGGGATTGGGAAAGCCGACAAGGCCGAGCATTTCCTCGGTCCGCGCCTTGCGCTCCGCCCGAGCCATGGGCGTATGAATCTGCAGGGATTCGCTGACCTGGTTGCCGATCGTGTGCAGCGGCGACAGCGATGTCATCGGTTCCTGAAAGATCTTGCCGATGCGGCTGCCTCTCAATGCCCGGATTTCGGGCCCGTCGCGCGGCATCTGCAGGATATCCTGCGTCGTGCCGGGCTTTTCAGGATCGGAAAACAGGATACGGCCGCGAACATGGGCTGTCCTCGGCAAAATGCCCATCACTGCCTGGCTGAGAACCGATTTTCCGGAACCGGACTCGCCCACAAGCGCGGTAACCTTGCCGGGCAGGACGCGAAGATTTGCACGCCTGACAGCATGCAACGGTCCGCCGATAATGGCAAAAGAGATGCCAACATCCTCGATCCGCAACAGATCAACACCCGAATCCATTCTCACACCAGCCCCACTCTGGCGACCCTGCCGGGCGGCAGGTCCAGAAAGCGAGACTAGCGCATTGCCAGCCTAGAGCAACTTGGATTCGAAACGAGTTCCCCGGCGGAACCGGCGACCGGACTGCATACCAAGGCGTTCGGATAATCGTGGCGGTTACTGGAGCTTCCTCCGGTCGCCCGCCGACAGCCGTGCGGCATCGCGATGAAGCAGCATGACCTGCTCGGCGTCCGATATCCGGTCGTGAATCGGCGCAGCGTCTTCATCGAGTGCGAGAGCACCCGACAGATCGGGTGAAAGCACCGTCAGCTTCTGTTTGATACCCGCCAGTTCCTCCGTGCCAAGCGTCAGCCAGCTGTTGGTGCCGCAATAGCCGGCGAAATCTTTGCTGGCGAGAACGCTGTGCGGATATTTCTTGGTCAGGGTCTGGAGACGCTGGACCTCGTTTACGGCCGAGCCGAAGACAGAGAATGTGAGCCGGTCGGTAAGCCCGACATTGCCGAACATCACATTGCCGACATGCAGGCCGATACCAAATTTTATGTCGCCCAACCCCTGCTCCTTTCTGCGCAGATTGAGTTCCATCATGCGCGCGCTGGCCTTGTGCGCTGCCGCAAGAGCAGCCTGGCAGGCGATCTCGGACTGCGAGCGGTGCCTTTCGCAGGGGTAGACGGCAATGAAGCCATCACCCAGGAAACTCATGATCTGCCCGCCTTTGCGATTGAAAGGTGCAGCAATGGCATCGAAAAACTGGTTCAGCGTATCGATATAGATTTCGCGACCGGAGGTTTCGGCAAGCCTTGTCGACCCGCGCATATCGCCCATGACCAGTGCGGCCCGGATTGTGTCACCCTCGCCGCGCTTGATCTGACCGTCCAGCACGCGCCTGCCGGCGTCGCCGCCAAGATAAGTGGTCATCATGTTGTCGGCGAGCTTGGTGAGCACCGCCATCTTGGTTGCGATAGCGAGATAGTTCTGGATCCGCAATAGCGCCGAAATCATGCTGTCGCTGAAGCCTGAAGCACTGTCGGTCGACCAAGACCCCAACATGCCCTGACTGGTATCGCCGTTGAAGGGATGCACGAAAGCCATGTAATCGGTGACGCCCATACGCCCGAGGTCATCGAAAACAGGAAACTCCGACCGCACCGACGGGTCGAGCCGGCGCCGCAGGTGGTCGAGCTTGTTGCTGAGCAGATGGTAGTATGGGCTGGTCAGGAATCTGTCGGAATGAACGCCGTTCTCACTGCGGAAGCCTTCCACTTCCAGGCCCTGGCCGCGAAGCCAGGTAAAGCCAAGCGCGTCATAAAGCGGATGAAGCATCGAAAAGCTCAAGTGCACCCGCTTCAGCGGCAGGCCGGCAGCAGCCAGCCGTTCACAAAAGCCCTTTACCAATGTTTCCAGGTCGTTGCCCGCCAGTGCCGATTGCGTCAGCCAGTCGGCAACCTTATCCATGAGAGTGGTGGAAATTTCTGCTTGCGCTGTGCTCATGCTATCTCGAACCCGTCGAAGACGAGCCATCTCCTTTGATCCGCCACACAATCGAAGTCAGTGAAGCCGGCTTCGGCGACAAAAGCCGGCGAAGAACTTCCCGAATGACTGTCCTTGCAGGAAGGAAGCAGGCGTAAACTGCATCTATCACCTGCAGCATCATGTGGCGAGGCTGCCGGTGGAGTGCAATCCCGATCCTGACATCGGGCAAAGAATTCGCCGTCTCAGACACCGTCAGGCCTTCACCACCGTCTCTCGGGCCAGCCCGAGGCGGCCAAAAACATTGCGTGTGTCGACGATCAGAGGAGCGTGATCAGCGATCGCCTGATAGTCGATCGCGTCGTGGTCGGTTGCCACGACGACAGCATCGAAATCCTTCAAGGCCGCCTCGGTCAATTCGACCGAGCGACGCCCCTTGATCGCCATATGCTCGCGTGTGGTCGGGATCTCGGTAACATGCGGATCGTGGAATTCCGCCTTGCCGCCCCACTCCTCGATGAGTTCGATGAGCCGCAATGAGGGGCTTTCGCGGATGTCGGGCACATTCTTCTTATAGGCGAGCCCGATGATGAGAATGCGCGAGCGGCTGAGCGCCTTGCCGCAGCGCCGGTCCAGCGCCTTCGCCAGTTCATCGACCACATGACGCGGCATGGCCGTGTTGATCTCTGCCGCCAGCTCGATGAAGCGGGTCGGCAGTTCGTATTCGCGCGCCTTCCACGTCAGGTAGAAGGGATCGATCGGAACGCAGTGCCCGCCAAGTCCGGGGCCGGGATAGAAAGGCATGTAGCCGAAGGGCTTGCTCTTTGCCGCCTCGATCACCTCCCAGATATCGATACCCATCGCACCGAGCACGACCTTCAACTCGTTGACGAGGGCTATGTTGACCGAGCGGAAGATGTTCTCGGTCAGCTTGACCGCCTCGGCGGTCGCCGTGCTGGAAACCGGAACGACGGTCTTGACCACGCTTTGGTAGAAAGCCTTCACGAGCGTCGCCGCTTCAATGCCGTCGCCTGCCACGACCTTGGGGATCGTCGAGACCTCAAAGCTGCGGTTGCCGGGATCCTCGCGTTCGGGCGAGAAGCCGAGGAAGAAGTCTATCTTCGACTGCAAGCCGGTTTCTTCCAGTATCGGCTTGATCACGTCGTCGGTGGTGCCGGGATAGGTGGTCGATTCCAGCACGATCAGCTGGCCGAGACGCAGGTGCTTCGCGATGGTGGCTGCCGTGTTCCTGACAAAGGAGAGGTCCGGCTCACGGTGTTTCGTCAGTGGTGTCGGAACGCAGATGATGATGACATCCGAGACGGCCAGTTCGGCAAAATCGACAGTGGCGCGGAACCGCCCACTCGCCACATGGCCGGCAAGGGCTGTCGACGTCACTGCCTCAATGTAGGATTGGCCGTTGTTCAGGCTCTCGACCTTCCGGGCTTCGATGTCGAAGCCGGAAACCGGGAAGCCGGCGCGTGCGATTGCAACCGACAGCGGCAACCCGACATAGCCCAGTCCGATCACGCCGACTTGCGCGGCGCGCGTCGAAATCCGGTTCAGAAGACGGTCATATGTCGATCGTGAGGCGTCCAAAAATCTGCTTTCCCGTCAATTCGGACAGGCTATCCGCTCCCATGGCGAGGCTCACCGGGTGCCAAGAACCATGGGCGAGGGCATATTGCGGAAAATCGATTTCCGCAAGCCGTCATCAGACCGGCGCCTTCGCCTTCAGGCTTGCGGCAGCCATCGCATAGCCGCCGGCGGCGCCATCGATGAAATGAACGTGATCGCGCTGCAGCGGCGAGATGACGAGGCATGTCATCAAGGCCGACTTCTGGCGGTGGAGGCCATAATTGCAGATGCCCGCCTCTTCCGCCTGCTTCAGCCGGTCTTCGATCCGTTGCAGCACATCCGCGTCGACGTCGATGGTCATCTTCAAGCCGTCGTCGAACTTCCGGAAATCCGAATTGCTGGCCACGTCGCGTTTGTAGATCTTCGGATCGAAGCCGCCGATCGTCCAGCCAAATCTATCGGTGACAGCCGTAAGCGTCATCAGGAACACGATCCACAGCTTCGACCGCCACCGCCATCCTACCGGGGCCATGGCCCGCGCCTCGACATCGAGGCCGGCGGGCAGAAAACTGTAGTCCGGCCCGTTCACCGGCACCGGGTGGCCATCACGCTCCTGCCTGCCGGCAAGGGCGATGATATCGGAAGCCAGAGACTGAAAACCGCGCAAGTCGCGCGACGCCCCCGGTATGGCTATGATCGAGACGATTTCGCCATGCCGGGCTTCGATAGGGTTCCAACGGCAGGAAAGGCCGGTCAGATCCGGCCGCGCGCCGGCCGGCGCGGGATCGATGCGGTAGCGCCCCGCTTTCATCTCAGCTTCCGCCCAACTGCCGCCACCGCCGGCAAACATGGCATAGAACGCCGCTTCGGAGGCCTGGAACCTCGCCACGCGAACGTCGAGGCCTTGCGCTCTTATATCCTTTATCGGCACGATTGCCGCACGCAAGGTCAGGTCCAGTTCGTCCGCCACCCATCTCTGGACGGCCGCCAGCGCATTGCGGGCGATCTCCAACGCCGAGCCGGGAAACGCCACGAGCGCGCCGTCGCCGCCGAAGACAAAGGGAAGATCTTGCCGACCCAGCGCATTGAGCAGCGCCGAAATGACGCTGGCGCCGGCCATGTTGACGGTTTTATAGCGCCCAGCCTCGATCGCCTTGGTCGAGCCGACGATGTCGGCGGTGGCCAGCGCCCAGCCATCGGGGAGGGGCCGATAGTTATCGATGTCGGCAACGCTTTCGAACTTTGCGAAGACCGGCAAAGAAGCGACAAACGGGTCGGACGCGGCAGCTGTTTCCATGACCATCAGATAGCACATTCCACGGCTTGAAGGTGAAGTCGATCACGCTTGGAAATTGACTTGCGCAGGCTTTCCGATGATAGGGTCCGGCGATGCGAATTGCCTTCTACGCGCCGCTGAAGTCACCCAATCATCCCGTTGTCTCCGGCGACCGCCAGATGGCACGGATGCTGGTCAAGGCGCTGGAGCATGGCGGGCATAGCGTCGAACTGGCATCCGAATTGCGCTTCTATCTACGCCAACCGGAGCCGAAAAGTTTCGATGCGCTCAAGATCGAGGCCCAAGAGGAAGCCGCGCGGCTGACAAAGCTTTGGCATCGTGACGGCAAGCCCGATCTCTGGTTCTCCTATCATCCCTACTACAAGGCGCCCGACCTGATCGGGCCCGAGCTGGCATCGGCCTCTGGTGTCCCCTATGTGACAGTGGAAGCCTCCTATTCGAGGCGGCGCAACGTCGGTTTGTGGGCCGATAGCCAAGCGTTGGTGGTGCGAGCCATCGAACAGGCAGCGCTGAACATCTGCTTCACGCAAAGGGATCGCCAAGGACTGGCAGATGCGATTCCCGACGCCGCTCTCGGTATGCTTTCGCCCTTCATCGACACATCGGCATTCCGGGAAATGCCGGCACGGGGTTGTCCGACGCGTCTCGTTACCGTCGCCATGATGCGCCCGGGCGACAAACTCGACAGCTATCGCATGCTGGCGCAAGCGCTCGGCTCGATCGGCCACCTGCCCTGGACCATGTCGGTCGTCGGCGACGGGCCTGCCCGTGACGAGGTCAAAGCGCAATTCGCCGGCTTGCCCGCCGACCGTATGGAATGGCTTGGCGCGATCGAGCCGGCCGCCGTGCCGGATGTCCTCTACAGCGGGGGAATCTACGTCTGGCCGGGTTACGGCGAGGCCTATGGCGTTGCCTATCTTGAAGCACAGGCCGCCGGCCTTCCGGTGGTGGCTCAGGACATTGCCGGCGTGCCGGAGGTCGTGCGGGATGCCCAGACCGGGTTTCTCACCCCGCCGGGCGATGTCGCGGCGTTCGCTTCCGCCATTGAAAGGCTACTGGCCCGTAACGACGAAAGAACCGTCATGGCCGTGGAGGCCAGACGTTTCGTCCTCGAAGAACGTTCCCTTGGCGGTGCGGCGGCGCGACTGGCCGAACTTCTCAAGAAGATCCCGGTCTCATGACATCCGATCCGATCTGGCAGCGCTTGGTGGAAGAACTGGCGCGCCGGCAACGGGCGGGCCGCAAGGCGGAGTTCTGGCTGCGCGACGACGACGCCGTGGATCCGACGCCGGCACTTGATCGGCTGCTCGACCTCACCGGTGAATTCGCGGTTCCGGCCACTCTGGCCGTCATTCCGGCCCGTACCGACGGGAAGCTTGTCGTGCGGCTTGACGAGGCGCCGCATGCCACGGTCGCCGTCCATGGCTGGGCGCACCGAAATCATGCGCCCGCGGACCAGAAAAGGCAGGAGCTCGGCGCGCATCGGCCACGCGAGGCGGTGCTCGATGATCTGGCTCGCGGGCTGTCGCGCGTTACCGGCCTGCACGGCGCACGTGCCGTTCCGATGCTGGTGCCGCCCTGGAACAGGATCGACGCCGGCGTTGTATCCGACCTTGGGTCGATAGGATTTGCGGCATTGTCGGTCTATGGTCCGCCGAAGCCGGCTCCATTGGCCGTCATCAACAGCAATGTCGACATCATGGATTGGCGTGGCAGCCGCGGTTGCCACGATCATGGCCTGTTGGTTCAGGCTATCATCGCGCAATTGCAGCACGCATTCGACGGGGGCGAGCCGGTCGGCCTGCTCACCCACCATCTCGTACATGATGAATCGGCCTGGCTTTTCCTCGAACGGCTGTTCACAGTCACCGCACAGACTGAAGCCTGCGCATGGCTTCCGATCAGGACATTCATTGATCGTGCGCAGCGCCCTAGAGCGGGATGGGATTTGTAAGAGTCGTGGGATTCCCAAATCACCTTTGTTCTGATTCAACCTTCATACTGGAGGAGGCCAGTATGGATGGCAGGATATTCGATGGACCTTCGCGAGCGGGTTGTCGCCGCGGTTAAGACGGAAGGGCTCTCGCGGCGCGCCGCGGCGGCTCGATTTGGCGTCAGCTATAGCGCGGCCATTGCGTGGCTTAAGCGTGTTGAAGAGACTGGCAGTGCCGCGCCTCGCCAGGTGGGCGGCTACAAACCGAAGAAACTCTCGGGAGCGTGGCGCGACTGGCTGATCGAGCGCTGTCACGACGGGGACTTCACCTTGCGCGGCCTTGTGGCCGAGCTTGGTGAGCGTGGTCTGAAGGTCGACTACCGTTCGGTATGGGAGTTCGTGCATGCCGAGAAGCTCACTCACAAAAAAAGACGCTGATCGCCGCCGAACAGGATCGTCCCGATGTCGCGCGACGGCGGCTGCAGTGGACGAAGTATCGGGGCCGGATCGATCCCACGCGACTGGTCTTCATTGACGAGACCTGGACCAAGACCAACATGTCGCCGCTCAGGGGCTGGGCGCCGGTGGGCCAGCGCATCAAGGCCAAAGTGCCGCACGGCCACTGGAAGACCATGACCTTCCTGGCCGCGCTGCGCCACGATCGCGTCGATGCGCCTTGGCTGATCGATGGGCCGATCAACGGCGAGAGGTTCCTCCTCTATGTCGAGAAGGTTCTCGCGCCGACCCTCCAGCCGGGGGATATAGTCATCATGGACAATCTCGGCTCGCACAAAGGCAAGGCGGTGCGCCGCGCCATACGCGCCGCCGGCGCAAGGCTCTTCTTCCTGCCGAAATACTCGCCCGACCTCAATCCGATCGAGCAGCTCTTTTCAAAGCTCAAGCACTGGCTGAGAAAGGCCGCAAGCCGAACCGTCGAAGCCGTCTGCGACGCGATCGGCCAAACCCTCAATCGCGTCACACCGGCAGAGTGCTCACACTACTTCGAAAACTCCGGCTATGACCGAAACTAATCTCATCCCGCTCTAGAGCAATTCCAGGAAGCACGTAGCGCTTTCCCTGGGGAATTGCGGAAAATAGCTCAGCGCTTTTTGTGCAATGAGACCGGAAATTTGAGCGTCTGGCCATCCCGCGCGGCAAAAGCGCCGGCAAACCTGTCCTTGGCCAGTTTCTCCATCTCGTCCAGTTGCTCGTCGGTGCGTGTCGGATCGTGGTGAAACAGCGCGAGCCCCCGCGCACCGGCCGCCTCACAGAGCTTGACGCCCTGTTGCCATGTCGAGTGGCCGTTACCGCGGCGCCGTTCCATTTCCTTCTCGGTGTAGGTGCAATCGTAGATGACGAGGTCGGCATCTTCGATCAGACCGAGCACCGACTGATCGAGTTTGTCCGGCTCGTGCTCGGTGTCTGTGATCACCGCCACGACGCGGCCGCCCCATTCGACCCGGTAGCCTATGCAACCACCCGGATGGGTGAGACTGCCGGTCCGAACCACCACCCCTTCGCGCGGCCGAAGCACGTCTCCGGACACGAAATCGCGGCAGTCGAGCTTTGCCTTGCAGACGTCCATTTTCACCGGAAACCAGGGCGGCCGTATGAACTCATCGATCATCTGCCGGGTCGTCATGCGTCCTGCAAGATGCCCGGACCAAAGCGTAAACTTGACGCTTGGGTCAAAGATCGGCGCAAAAGCCGGCAGCCCGATGATGTGATCGTAATGACAATGGGTGAAAAGCAGGTCGAAATCGGTCACATCCGACGCCTGAAGCGCCCTGCCGGCAGGCCGCAGGCCAGAGCCCGCGTCGAACAGAAGCGTATGCTTGCCGCATCGCATCTCGATGCAGATTGTGTTGCCGCCATAGCGAGCGAATTCTGGCCCGGATACCGCAATGCTGCCGCGCACGCCCCAAAATCTGACCAGGAAAAAATCGTCGTCCATGCTACTTTTCGCCCATCGTAGCTCTAGGCGGTTCGTGCGTCGATCAGATCCGCGGTCGTATGGCTTAGCCGATCGGCAAGAACCCGCAATATCTCGATGGTCATTTCCGGGAACTCCTTCATAAGCCTTAGGAAATGATCCTTGCGGATTCTCAAGGCCTCCAGATCACTTGCCGCTCTGACGGTGGCAGTGCGGGAGCTGTTGCACAATATGGCGATCTCGCCGACGATCGAATTTGGCAGCAGTTCGGCAACTTTTATCTGCCCGCTGTCGGAATCGACCAGAATATCCGCCCTGCCTGAAAGGATGACATAGGCGGCGTCTGCTTCGTCGCCCTGCCGGAAAAGAATCTGGCCGGCGCTGTAGTTCACGCGATCGGATGTGAACGCAAGCAGCTTGAGCTTTGCCGGCTCGATGCCAGAGAACAAGGGAACGCGTTGCAGCATTCCAACTTCATCCTTGAGCAGCATTGTCGCAAACCTTCCTAAATTCGCGTCTGCCAGACTATGACAGAAGTTCCTTGAAGATACCGTTCTCTGCCAAAAGTGTCTCGTGTGTACCGTCTTCCACCAATTGACCCGAGTCAAAGACGATAACGCGATCGAACATCATCGCCATTGCCGGACTCGTCACGACCCACACAATTGCCGGCGAATGGCCGTCGCGTCTGGCTTCCACAAGCACGTTTCGCAGCACCTTGTCCTGAATGCGCTGGTCGAGCGCCGACAGCGGCCGGTTGAGAATGAGAAAATCGGGACGCTTGAGCAGGGCCCGGGCAATATCGAGCTTCTGTCGCTGTCCACCGGTCAGCCGCCTGCCGCCGGCGCCGACGTTGAAGTCCAGGCCGACATCCAGAAGTTCGGCATAAAGCCCCAGTTCGTCAAGAATTTCATAGACGATGGAGCGTATGCGGTCCGGCGCGTCGGGATGGTTGTTGCCAACACGCCCGAACAGGACATTGTCCATGACGGTGGCCGCGGCGATGTATTTGGCAGGATCATACCGTTCGATCGCGTTTTGCAGCTCGGGCGGCAGGTTTTCATAGAACTGGTTGCGTGCGGCGACGATCTTGCTCATCAGCTCGTCGGTCAGCAGGCCGAAGCGGTGCCGGGGCTCGATATAGGCAAAGCTCAAGGTGATGATCATGGCGCGGTCGGCCTCCGAAACCGCCTCGTAGGGACGGTTCTTGAGCCGCTGCAGTAAGGTCTCGTAGGCGGGGATCTCCTCGGCGCTCATGAAGGCGAGCTGCTGGAAGAACTGGTGATCGGGCGGCAGATCGGCAAACAGCTCGATCGCCTGTTCGGCGATCTCCATGCCCATTTCGTAGAGCGTGCGGTCAAGGCCGGCTTGCTTCAGCACGGAAGCAAAATAGGGATTGGCCGCCAGAGCCTTGTCGGCCAGTTCGGGGCCGGCGGCAGCACCGAAAAGCAGGTTCTGACCGATCGTCGCTTCCGTGTTGTAAGCGCCCGGCTCGAAAGGAACCACCAGTTCGCGCAGCCCTTCCTGTTCCAGCCGGGTTCGCAGCGCTGCACGCAGTTCGACGATCCGCCCGGCAAGCTTCGTGTGACGCGTGAGGTCGGCCGAAGAGCGCAAGCCAAGATCCAGAATGTCGCGCGACAGAAGAACCGCGTCGAGCACCCGGCGCACCGCTTCAAAGAGGTCGTGCGGGCCGGTAGCACCGGCGGAAGCATAGTCGATCCAGTCGCTGTGGATATCGAAATCCGGATTGCCCGACCGGCGCGCCTCGTCGATGTTCCAGCGCTGCTGGTCTGCCGCAGCGCCGTCATAAGTCACCGATGTCAGCGGTGCATGCTTCAACCCATAGAGCAGGTTATCGCGCAGGCTTGCGTGGAACAGGAAAACATCCGACGAGGCGTAGGACATGCGCCGGCCGGTCACTGCTTCGGGGAGTTCAAGCAGGTCATCGGCGCCCGAAGCGACCTTTCCGCTTTCCGGCCAGTTCAGCCGCGCGAAGGCTTCTGCTAGCGCCTCCGCTCCACCTGTTGGGGTGCTGACCAGCGCCACCGTCTCAGCCGGCTTGACCTGCATGGAGATACGGTTGAGGAGCATTGCACCGCCATCGTCTGCGATGGACAGACCGACCGCCGACAGCGGGTTTGTCATCGGACCGGGATCGTCGATCGTTAGTGCTCCGATCCCCGGCGCAATGATATCCTCGACGGTGAACTGTTCAACGACCTGCTGATATTTGACCTGGACATCCTGCCGCGCCTGATCCCAGTCGATCAGTTCCTTCATCGGTCCGGGCAGGTCCTTGTAGGCGCCGATCACGGCCACGAGCTGGCCGACGTCCAGCCGCCCCTGGATGACCAGATACCCGCCGATCATGTAGAACAGAAAGGGCGTGAGCTGCGCGAGAAAATTGTTGAGGAACTTCACCATGAATTTCCATTGGTAAAGATCGAAGCGGATTTTAAAGATGAGCCCGAGCCGAGCAGCTATGTCGGCGCGCTCGTAGTTTGATGTATCGTGGACGTGAACCGCGCCGATGCCGTCGACGATTTCGCCAACCCGGCCCGAAAGCGCGCGCGCCGTCAACTGCCGTTCGCGCCCGAGCACGATCAGCCGCCGCCGCATTCGCGGGATGAGCACGATCTGGATCACCACGATCACGACAGCTATCATTCCGAGCCAGACGTTCTGGACCATGATGAACAGCATGGCTGTCAGCGCCTGGCCGCCGAGCAGCACCGGCTGCAGGAAGGCATCGCCGATGAAGCCGCCCAGCGGCTCCACCTCGTCCTTCACCATGGTCGCCACTTCGGCGGATTTCACCCGCTTGAAGTAAATCGGCGGAAAACGCAGCACACGATCGATCAGATCGAAGCGGATACGCCGCAGCATGCGTTCGCCGAGGCGGCCCTTGTAGGTGTTGATGAAGAGTTTGAACAGGCCGTTGATGACGACCAGCAGCAGGAACACGAGGCTCAGGGCAAGCAGCGTCGCCGTGCGGTCGAGCTGAAAGCCGGAGAAGAACTGGACCTCGCCAATGAACGGCAGGTTATAGTGCAGCCTCATGAAGGGCAGGGTCGCGCCGGGTTGCTCGAACCCCTTGCCCTGGATCGGGCCGTTGACGATCAGCTTCGGCAGGTCGAAGGACATGAAATACGGGATCATCGAAAGCAGGACGATCATCAATATCCAGATCTGCTGCTTCCTGGTGTGCTTCCAGATATAGCGGGCTAGGCTGGGTTCCATATGCGACTGTGGACCCTTCAGCTGGAAGGATGCAGGATGGAGAGGCACCTGCTGGCGAATGGTGTATCGGCGATTTCTTCGTCGCCGGCGACAAGCTCGAAGCTGCAGTGCATGGAGGACGCCGACGGTCCGGGCAGATGCAACCGGCACTCTCCGGCAGCGGGCAATGGAGAAGCGGCTAGCAGCATATTCATGTCCGTGGATCAAACAGCCTTGCTGGGGCAAGATTGCGTTGTGTCGCCCGAAATCCCACCATACAAGACGAATATGATGGATGTCACGCAACCACGCAATGCCGGCATGGACGGGCACGAGCAAGCCCTGGACCTCACGCGGGGAATTGCTGCCTATGTCAACCACCCTCTCGTGGCCGGGCTGGCGCGCGTCATCGCCAAGCATCCGCAGGCCGATATCGCCAACGCCTTCAACCACAAGCAGGTCGCCTGCAAGATGTGGGCGCTCGACAAGCTGTTCGAAAGCGACGGCGGCCGGTTCGGGCGCATATGGGTTCTGGGCGGATGGTACGGCGTATTGCCGGCAATGCTTTTCAACGACGCCCGTTTCGACATCGCAGCGATCGACAGCATCGACATCGATCCTGAAGTCGGGCCGGTCGCCCGGACCCTCAACCGGGAAGCCGGCGACCGCTTCCGGGCGCTGACGGAAGATATGTACGCACTCGACTATGCGGCCGGGCGGCCCGACCTAGTGGTCAATACGAGCTGCGAACACATAGCCGACCTGGGTGCATGGCTTGCCCTGCTTCCGCGGGGCACGAATGTGCTACTGCAATCGAACGATTACTTCAGCGAGCCGACGCACATCAACTGCGTGGCTTCGCTTGCAGCCTTCGAAGCAATGGCGGCGCTACGGGAGATTAGGTTCTCCGGCGAACTGCCGACAAAAAAATATACGCGCTTCATGCTGATTGGAACTGTTTGAAGCGCGTTGCGCGAATCCAACCAAGATGCGACCTGCGCTAGGATTTCGAGGACCAGGTTCGATGCCGCTCGCGCAGGATTTGCGCCGAGCGACGGGCGCCTTCCAGATCGAGACGATGCGCGGCTGGCGTCGGTCCCGCAAGCGCCTGTTCGATCGCTTGCGCCAGACCTTCAGGCGTCAGGTCTTTTTCCATCAGCACCGTTGCAAGACCGAGCTCTTCGAGCATCAGGGCGCGAACCGTCTGTTCCGTTTCCCCGCCGGCTGCAAAGGGAACGAGCAGCGAGCGACAGCGCGCGCGCAGGACATCGCAGACCGTGTTGTAACCCGCCTGCGAGACCGACAGGCGGGCGCCGGTCAGCAAGCTGGCGAAATCCTCGCGAAACCGGAAGATGGACAGGCCCGGCGTGGCATCGCGTGAAATCGCGTCAAACTCGTCCTTCGGCAGGTTTGGGCCGGTGATCAGACACCATTTCCAGGCGTTGTCGGCATTCCGCGCTGCTGCGATGGTGGATCGGACAAGGCTCTTTCCGGCGGCCCCGCCGCCAACCGACACCACAACGTCGAAACGCTCGGAGGCCGCGGGCGCTGGTGGCGCGGCAACGAGCCCCGTGTACGCAACCTCGGCCCTGATCGCTCCCGCCAGTGGAAATGTCTTGTCGATGGTTGCGAAAGCCGGATCGCCATGGACCATGACAAGGTCAAAATGCCTGTTGACGAGATCGACCGTTTCCTCGTTTCGGCCCGGCTTGACGCGCTCCTGAAGGATATCACGGACGGACGTCACCAGCAGCGGTCTGGGCGACGCCGCGTCGATGGCCTCGATCAGCGGCAAGAGTTCGAAACGCATCTGCCGGCGTCCAAATGGAAACGCCTCGACAATGACGATATCAGGCCTGCAATCCCGGAATGCCAGCAGCAGCATCTCTGAACGCCGTTTCTTGAAATCATCGTCGATGGGCTTGCCCTGCAGGTCGACAAGTCCGGAAAATCCTTCATCACCGGAGGTGACAGGTGGCAGGGTTACAGATATTGCCCCCAATCCCGGAAACCCCGCGACCGGCGCTCCGCCAGTGACGACGGTTACGTCAAACCCGTCATCGACCAGAGCCGCCGCGACGCGGCTGGAGCGCGCGAGATGGCCGATGCCGAGCAGGTGCTGGACATAGAAGAAAGCGCGCAGCCGCTTCATTCGGCGGCCCGCCACTCCCGTTCGAACAGTTCCTTGAGCTGTCCAATGCTTGCCATATGATCGAAATTGCCGCGCACGCGCGCCTCTGCGGCGTCGCCGAGGCGGGCACGCAGCACGGGATCACGGATCAGGCGCTCCAGCGCCTGTGCCAGGGCAATTGGGTTTTCCGTCGGAACCAGCAGCCCGGTTTCATCCGGCGATAAAAGCTCCGGCACGCCGGAAATATCGGTCGACACGCAGGCAAGCCGCTGGCTGGCCGCCTCCACCAGAACATTCGGAAGACCGTCCCGGTCGCCATTTGCGGTGATCCTGCAGGCCAGGGCGAAGATGTCGGCACAGCGGTAGTGCTCGAGCACCTCCTCCTGCGCAAGCGCGCCTTTCCAAGAGACGCGACCATCCAGTCCGAGCTTTTGCGCCAGCGCCTTGAGCCGTTCCAGTTCCTCGCCGCCGCCAATATGCTCGAAACGCCACGCCAAATCACCGGGCAACAGGGCAAGGGCCTCCAGCAAGGTATCGTAACCTTTCTTTGCAACGGCGCGCCCGACACTCAGAACGATAACCGGTTCGTCCGGCGCCGAGCCGTCATGCTGTTTTCGTGCCTCGCCGGAAATGCCGAAGCGATCAAGGTCGAGCCCATGATAGCTCAGATGCACAGACGAGTTGCCGTTAGCGAGTTTTTTCAGACGGTCGAAGCCGGTTTTCGTGCAAGTGACCGTCCAGCGCGCCGAGGCAAGCTTGCCAGCCAGATCCCAGTCCGCCGAAGTCCAGATGTCCTTGGCATGGGCCGAGCAGCTCCAGGGCAGGCCACGAAGCTGGCTGGCATAGCGCGTCACCGATGCCGGCGTGTGCGCGAAATGTGCATGCAGCCAGCCCGCATCTTCCGGCCATTCGGCCGCCAGCACGAGCGCTTGCCCGAAGCGGCGCACGCGATTGCGCGTAAAGTCGCGGGGGATATCGGCCGCCAGCGATCCGAGCGCGCGCCAGAAGCCCGGCCGCAGCAGATAAGCAAACAGCGAGCGAACCACGCGCAGCGGCTCTTCATGCAGATATTCCGGCAGATAATGGACGGGCGCTTTGATCTCGTCATGCACGGGGTGGCGTTTTGCGTCGGTCGGCCGCCTGAGCGCGAAGAGTATCAGATCGAACCCCGCACGCTCCAGACCGAGCAGTTCCTGCGCGATGAAGGTTTCCGACAGCCGCGGATAGCCCTTCAGAACCACGACGATCTTGCGATGTTGCAACTCAGTTCATTCCCTCAATGACCGAAAGGTGATGGCCGGCCCGCCGGTCGAGCAGTTCCGCGACGATTTCGGAAATATGAGGCAGCCCTTCCAGCGTCAGATGCGGATTGCTCTGTGATGGGCGGGGCCGGTCCGGCAGCGCCACCAGTGCATCGGCAAACCGCTGGGGATCCTTGGCTTCTTCCGGCAAAAGCATCTCGATGAGGCCGAGTTCGGCTGCGCGCCGTGCGCGGATCAGTTGTTCCTCGCGGGGCTCGACGCGCGGCACGATCAGCGCCGGCTTGTCGAAAGACAGTATCTCGCAATAGGTGTTGTAACCGCCCATCGCCACAACCGCCCTGGCGCCGGCAATCAGCTCTTCCATGCGGTTGTCGAACTCGATGATCTTGATATAGGGGATCTTGGACCCCTTCTTGAGCAGCTTGTTGCGCTTGCGCGCTGGCATGTAAGGCCCAAGCACGATCAGCGCCCTATGCTGCAACTGCGGATCCTGCTGATAGGCATCGATGACGTCGTGGATCAGTTCGGCGCCGTCACCACCGCCACCGGTGGTAACGAGGATATAGTCGCCCTCGGGCCGGTGGCCGGGCAACTCGTTCTTCTGCAGGCTCCGTTGCAGGAAACCGACAAACTTCATCTTTGCCCTGACAGCCGGCGGCACATCCAGGCCGGTCAACGGATCGTAGAAATCCGGCGGACCATAGGCCCAGACCTTGTCGTAGAACAGGCCTATCTTGCGCATCACATCCCTGCGTGCCCACTCTGCTTCGAGCAGATGCGGCGCGTCCATCACCTCGCGCAGGCCAAGCACGAGCGTGGTGCCCCGCGTCTTGAGGTAGGACAGCGTGTCCTCGATCTCACCGCGCAGGCCGAGCGGCTCCTTGTCGACGATGAAGATATCCGGCCTGAAGGTTTCGGCTGTGTGGCGGATGATCGACTGGCGCATCCTTAGTGTCTCATGCAGATCGATATCCTTTTCCAGCGAGGTGTATTCGCCGTTGCGCAACTTGATGACGCTGGGGATCTTCACGAAGTCGACACGGGCGCGGTAGTCAAAGGCGCCAGCGATAGGCGCACCCGAGATGATAAGCACCTGAAGTCCGCGAAAATCCTCGACCAGCGAATGCGCGATCGTCCGGCAGCGCTGCAAGTGGCCGAGCCCGAACGTGTCGTGGCTGTACATGAGAATTCGAGCGTTTTGTACGTGCTGTGTCATTGTTGAACGTCTCTTAGAATTCTCGCATGGAGGACCGTGAGCGACCCGCCGGCTTCGAAACCATCATCGGTCTACCGACCTGTTTTGAAACATGATGGCGCAATTTTCAATTTGTATTACCCAAGGGGTCCAAGGATGACGCACTTCTTGATCGTGCCTTCAGGCTGATCGTCGTCCGCTATACGACGTTCGACGATGTCGTCCAAAGCTTATAATCACTCCAAAGGTCGGGCAATCCGAGCCGCCGCGTGACAGCGCCTCGTGGCTGAAAGTGGCGCCAGCTATCACCAATTCGAAGGTATCCTGTGGAATGCCTGTCAGATAGGCTTTCTGATTACCTGAGCCCGAAACTGGATGGAATGGCGAATATCGCCTCTGCAGGAGCGGGCCGAGACTCCCTATTATTGCTTGCGCGCCCAGTCCGAACCGTGCTTCACGCCCGCGGTTCCCCAGGAGCCGTATACATTGGTGCCGCCACGGGCGAACGCCCCGGTGTCGGTGCGCGGATTGTAGGCCGCGATGAAGCCTCGTTCACCGGCCGGGCCGGCGATTGCCGCACCGCGCGCATAGGTGCCCGTTCGCGGGTTGTAGCTGGCGCCGCCGATGATGCCGCGATAGGGGCCGTAGGCGTAGCCATAGCGGCCGAACGCCCCGCGCGCAGGATTGTAGAAGGCGCCCACGCCATAGGTGACCGGGCGCGCATAATACGGCCAATAGCCGCCGTGCCAGCCATAGTCCCAGTAGGCCGGGTAATACCATCCCGTGCCATAGACCACCGCATCCCAGGCTAGATAGGCGCCGAGATAGCCGAGCGTATAGCCGAACCAAACGGCATCGTCTTCGGTCCGGTAGACCCGCACATATGTAGCGTTGTAGACGGGCGAGGAGGGCGGGATCTTGTAGATCTCGTCCGCCACCACCTTGGCGACGCTGAACGGTCCTGTGGGACTATCACCAACGAACCAGACGCCATGCTTGAGCACGAAATATTTCCCGCCCACCTGGATGACGGTTTCGTTGGTGTTGACGGCATAGGTCACCGACGTGCCGTCGATCGGCTCGAATTTCGGCTCGCCGAACGAAACAAAATATTTCTACCAAGACCTCGATGAGGCAGGAGACCGGCTGAGCGCTGCCCACGTGGGCAGCGCTCAACGACGGGTGCTCGCTGTGGGCACCTTGCTCCGGCTTGGACCGGACGCGCTAATTCACAAGCCGCTCATGATCATCCTCCCGATCGCCAATTGGCTCGGGAAGTAGCCGCTGTGCTTGGGCAGGCGATCGTGCATGTCCTGCACCCGACGGTGATAGAATATGTCCATCCGAACGGGTGGCAGTTGGCCCTCCGGCTCAAAATTGCTTGCCGGGATGAACATCACCTTGAAGGGCCCGAAGCCTGCAACCTCCACGACTGGCTTGCCGCAAGTCCGACAGACCCCACGATTGAAGTTCGGTGGCGGACGGTACTTCTTGAACGAGATGTTGCCGGCGTTTTTCAGCACGACATCCTTGAACAGCGACCACATCCGCGAACGGTTTGCTGTTGAACGCTTGGCAGATCAGGCAGTGGCAGTGGAACCTGCTGTTCGGCGAGGTATGCACCTCGAACGAGCAGGCGCCACACTCGCATGAGCCGCGCAGTGGCAACGATGTGTTGGTGGTGGTCATGTGCTGATGCTCCTGGGTTACATGTGAGGACGACATTCCGGTCACCGCAGCATCATGCTGAGGATGGCATCGAAGGGGGCGTGCAGGAGATTGGCGAGGTTCCAGCGGCCCTGCTCATAGATCCCCTTGGCATGGCTGAGAGTGCGGAAGCCTTCGATGCCATGGTAAGCGCCCATGCCGCTGGGACCGACACCGCCGAAAGGCAGGTCATCCTGGGCGAGGTGCATGATCGTCCCATTGATGGTGACGTTGCCTGAGGTTGTCTGGCTCAGCACCTTACGGCGGTCTTGGTCATCGGCACAGAAATAGTAGAGCGCGAGCGGCCGTGGCCGGGCATTCACATACGAACGCTGCGGTAACCTCCACGCCCACCATGACCATTGATTGAGCCATCCGCGAGCATCGCTTGCTGGAGCTGCGTTGGTTAGTCGAGGCCAATGCTATTTTTAATGGAACGCTGATATACATAGACGCCCGAAGGAGCAGCGCCTGCCAGACACTTGAGGAATGCCATGCGGAGATTCATCTTCACGGCAATGTGCATCGCTGCGGCGACGGCCGCTAGCGCCCACGATTGGTACGAAGGCAAGATTGACCCGCAAACAAAATTCAAGTGTTGCGGCGGTTCTGATTGCCGCGCTATACCTCGCGCTTCGGTGCGGTTAAGGATCGATGGTGGCTACATTTACTTGCCGCATAATTTCATCATCCCACGGGACCGTGTACAGGAATCCCCGGACGACCAGTACCATATCTGCGAGAGTGCCTACGTCGTAACCAATCAGCTGTATTTGCGTTGTTTTTTCGCACCTCGTGCCAAGATCTCTCTACTTCTCTCACGTTGAGTTGCAAACTGCGCGTTGCAGTAAGCTGCTCCGCTCTGGCCCGTCGGGCCTCAACCGACCTGACTGCGGCTTCGAAAGACCCTTCAGCGATGCGTGATGTATCGGCGGCAACGACGTGCAATTAGGCGGGTTCTGACTTTGGCCGTGCACCGTGGCTGTCGGTGGCCAAACCATCGAGGAATCGTTGTGCCTAGAGGCAGCGCGCGCTTGAGATATTCATACTCGAAGGCGCCGGCTAGACGGACTATTCCGCGTTTTCGCAGCCAAAGGGCCGTCGTTGCGTGGATGTCGCCCTTTGCACCTTCAGGCGGCGCGGCCGAAGCGATCGACCCTGAAATCGTCGAGCGGCGTTTCGCAACGGTCGGTCATGATAAGTTCGGCCATGGCATCGCCCACGCCTGGGCCAAGCTGGAAACCATGTCCGCTGAAGCCGAAGGCGTGGAACAGGCCTGGCGTCGTCGCCGAGCGCCCCATAACCGGCAGCATGTCCCGCACATAGCCCTCGCAGCCGGACCAAGTGCGGATCACCGTAGCCTGCGCGATCGCCGGCAGCAGTCGCGCTACGGCGCGCAACTGCGTCGGCAGGCGCATGGGGTCGGCGGCCGCGCGGCCTGGATCGAGGTCCACTGCTACTCTTTCGGCCGCTCCGCCGAAGACGATGTTGCCTCGCTCGACCTGACGCAGATAGGCGCCATGGTCCTTATTGCGCGTCCAGATGCCGACCACCGGCACGATCCGATGCGGCAGCGGCTCGGTCACGCCCATCTGCGGGCCGCGGGCGTCGAGCGGAACCGCTTCGCCGAACTGCGCGGCGATGCGCGCACCCCAGGCGCCGGCGGTGTTGAGCAGACACTCGGCAGCGAATGCACCTTTTGAACTGGCGACAAGGAAGCCGGAGCCCGTGTGCCGGATCGTCTCGACCTCAGTCTCCTCGACGATTTCGGCGCCCAGCCTGCGGGCAGCCTCGGCAAAGGCCGGAGCGATCAGCCGCGGATTGCCACTGCCATCGTGCGGCGAGAACGACGCCGAAATAGCATCAGGACCGAGACCAGGAAAACGGGCGCGAATCTCGCGCAGGCCGAGCTCCTCCAGTTCAAGCCCCCAGGGCAGCGCCGCCTCGGCATAGGCCCGCATGTCGGCGAGGCTATCTTCATCGAAGATCAGCCGGATATGGCCGGTGACGCGGAATTCCACGTCGCGGCCAAGCATTTTTTCGGCCTCGCCCCACAGCCTGAGCGAGCGATGGGCCAGCGGAAGCTGGGACAGATGACGCCCCGTGCGCCGGATGTTGCCGAAGGAGGCAACCGTTGCTCCAGTGCCGATCCGGTTGCGCTCGATCAACGTCACGCGCGCGCCGCGCCTTGCAAGGAAATATGCGCAAGCCGTCCCCATCAGTCCGCCGCCCAGCACGATCACATCCATAGTCATCCTTTTTGCGGAGCCGATGATCCCTGAACGCCAATCTTGTCCGCACCGCGGTATTGCGTCAAAGATGGGTTTGGATAAGAGCCATAAGTTTTACCTATGGAGTTGCAATGCGGGCGCGACAGCTCGAAGTGTTCATCGCCGTCATGCGTGCGGGCACCGTGACCGCGGCGGCGCGGATGCTGAACATCTCCCAGCCTGCCTTGAGCCAGATCCTGCTCCACGCCGAGGATGAACTCGGCTTCACCCTGTTCGAGCGGGTGAAAGGCCGGTTGCGACCGACCCCGGAGGCGCTCGAGATCTTTCCTGATGCCGAGAGGTTGTCGGCGGGGCTTGAAGGCTTGCGCCGCAAGACCACGGATCTGCGACTGGGGCGCGCCGGGCTGGTGCGGGTTGCAGCGTCGCCGCCGCCGGCCATGGCGATATTGCCGCGCGCATTCACGAAATTCCGGGCGCAGCATCCTAATATTTTGCTGCGTTCCCATAGCGCGCCGATCGCCGCGATCGTCGACATGCTGCGCGCGGGGGATGCCAGCGTCGGCGTGGCCATGGACGACCGTCTGCCTCCCGATATCGAGGCGGAAGTGATCGGCAGCGTAGGCTTCTCATGCCTGCTGCCCACTGGGCATGCGTTAGCCGAGAAAACCGAGTTGACGCTCGCCGATCTCGCCGGCGAAGAATTGATATCCTATCGCGGAAATACCCGTCCCGCCGACGAACTGGCCCATGCGGCGCGCGCACAGGGCGTCACGCTTTCGCCTTCGCTCGAGATCGACGTATCGATCTCCGCCGTCGGCTTCGTGCAGGCCGGTCTGGGTATCGCGCTCGTCGACGCGCTGCTCCCGTGGCGCCAGTTTGCCGGGCTTGCCATCAGGCCGCTCGCGGCGGGGCCGGAATTTCCGATCGCGCTGCTCACCTCGCGCGCACGAGGGCTTTCACGTGCCGATGAGATGATGCGCGATGAAATTCGCGCAGCCTGTTCAACTGTCCTGGGTGAAAATTCCGCAAGAGCATAAGCCAGACTTATATCCTTGCCCGTCATCCATCTTGGACCCGAACCATCCAGTTATGCCAGCTTCAGGCCGCAGACAGGAAGGGACGCATCATGGATGGTGCCATCGCGGCGAACGAAGCGCAGAACGGAGCCGACTGGAAGGTCGGCGTCGATATCGGCGGGACATTCATCGATTTCTGCGCGCTGGAAGCCCGTTCTGGTCGTGTCGCCTCGCTGAAAGTGCTGACGACGCCGGAGGATCCGGGCGCCGAGCTGATGACGGGTCTCACTCTTCTGGCCGAGCGCGAAGGCTTTGATCCGACCCATATGACGCGCTTCGTGCACGGCACGACCGTCGGCATCAACACCATCATCCAGCGCAAGGGCGCGTCTCTCGCGCTGTTCACCAATGCCGGCTTCGAGGACGTGATCGAACTCGCGCGGCTGCGAATGCCGGACATGTATTCGCTGTTCTGCTCTCGGCCGGACCCGCTGATCTCGCGCGACATGGTCTTCGGCATTCCGGTTCGCATGCGTGCCGATGGAAGCGAATCCCAGGCGCCGGACCTGACGGCGGTGGAGAGGGCGGTGGCAGTGGCGAAGGCAAACGGGGCGTTAGGGGTCATCGTGTCCTTCCTCCATTCATGGCGCAATGCCGCGCAGGAAGCCTCGGTGAAAGCGGCGGTCGCGCGCCTTGCACCGGACCTCTTCGTCTTTTGCTCGGCCGAGGTGTGGCCGGTCATCCGCGAATACGAACGCAGCTCGACCGCCATTCTCAATGGCTATGTCCATCCGCGCGTCTCGGCCTATCTGACGGCGCTGGAAGAGCGGCTGAAGGGTCTCGGCGCGCCAGCCCGCCCCATGCTGACGAAGTCGAACGGCGGGCTGATGAACGCTGCTGAAGGCAAGCACGCCTGCGTGAACATGCTGCTGTCGGGAACGGCTTCCGGCGTCATCGGCGCCTCATGGCTGGCGCGTCAGGCAGGCGAAGACAAGGTCCTTACTCTCGACATCGGCGGCACCTCGGCCGACTTCGCGCTCATCATCGGCGGCGAGGCGCAGTTCGGGACCGGCGAGCTGATCGGCGAATTTCCGCTTCACATCCCCTCTGTCTCGGTGAGCTCGATCGGCGTCGGTGGCGGCTCTATCGCCAGTGTCGACGCGCAGGGGGTGCTGCGCGTCGGGCCGGAGTCGGCCGGTTCCACGCCAGGACCGGCATGCTACGGCCGTGGCGGCGAGCGGGCGACGGTGACCGACGCCATGGTGGTGTGCGGATGGCTCGGCCACAGCGAGATGGCCTATGGCCAGCTCAGCATCGATGCCGGACTGGCGCATCGCGCGATCGGCGATCTTGCCGCCCGGCTCGGCCGCCCGGTCGAGCAGACCGCACAGGCGATCCTCGACATCGCGGTGTCGGAGATGTTCGTCGAGGTCGAGAAGCTTGCCTCGCGCGCCGGCGTCGACCTGCGTGATTTCACGCTGATGCCCTTTGGCGGCGGCGGCCCCATGCTCGGCGCCTTTCTTGCCCGCGAACTCGGCATGAAGCGCGTCATGGCGCCCCGCCGCCCCGGCGTGGTGTCGGCGCTGGGTGGACTGGTGGCGGATCTGCGCGGAGATTTCATCCGCACCATCTTCAGCCCGCTGTCGGGCACATCGCTACCAACAATCCGCGAGGCCTTCGAGACCCTCGCGCAAGAGGGCCGCGATTGGCTTGCAGCGCAGGGGCACGACGCGGCCGCGCAACTCAATCTGTCCTGCGACATGCGCTACATCGGGCAGAGCTATGAAATCGAGGTCGTGTTGTCGCCGGAATGGCTGGCGGACGGCAACACCGCAGCCATCGAGCAGGCCTTCCACCGCACCCATGAGCGGCTCTACGATTTCCACGATCCGGACGGCGAAATCGAGCTTGTGAATATCAGGCTGTCCGCCGTCGGCGCGGGTCCGACGCTCTCCTTCCCGGAGACCGATGAGATCGATGTCCCCGCCAGCCCGGCGCGCCGGCTGCCGGTCTATACTGGCCTGAGCATCGAGACCGTCGATCTGCACGACCGGCAGACGCTCGTACCCGGCAGCACGTTCCACGGGCCCGCTGTGGTGGTGCAGGAAGACACAACCTTTGCCATTCCCGCCGGAACGCAGGCACGGGTCGACCGCCACCTCAACCTTCTGCTGACCTTCCCGGAGTGACACCATGTTTGACCGGACAAACCTGCAGGTTCTGGCAAACCACGCCCGCGCGGCGGCCGAGAACATGGCGCACACGCTGCACCGCACCGCGCACTCCGCCTTCGTCAAGGAGACGCAGGACTTCACGGTGATGCTGATGGATCGTTCGGGGGCAACCTTCGCCGTCCCGATGGAACTTGGCGCCACCTGGTATCCGGGGCTTTCGTATCACCGCGCGATCGCGATGGTGGACGACTACCGGCCGGGCGACGTCGCTTTTACCAACGATCCCTATTCCGGCTACGTCGCCACGCATGCGCCTGACACGCATCTGTGGAAGCCGGTCTTCGTCGAGGGTGAGATCGTCGCCTGGACCGGAGGGCATATCCACAACACCGACATAGGCGGGGCGGTGCCGGCTTCGCTCAGCCGGGCGCTGACCGAAATCCATCAGGAAGGCATCCGCTTTCCTCCCATGAAGCTGGTAAGGGAGGGCGTCTTCGACGAGATGATCCTGCGTATCATGAGCACCAATGTGCGCAAGCCAGATCTCAACATCGGCGACATCAAGGCGCTGGTCGGCGCGCTCAACACCGGCGAGCGCAAGATCCAGGCGATGGTGCGGAAGTTCGGGAAAGCCGGCTTCATCGAAGGCGTTGCCGCCCTTCTCGACCATGCCGAGGCGCAGGCGCGCGACGTGCTGCGCTCCATGCCCGACGGCACGTGGGAATTCGCGGACTATGCCGACGAGGATTCGGTCGAGGCCAATCCCTGCCGGCTGAAGCTGACGCTAACGATCAAGGGGGACAAGGCGGTGCTCGACTTCACCGGTTCCGATCCGCAGCTTGGCTCCTCGCTCAACGTGCCGTCCGGCGGCGACCCGCGACACACCATGCTGCTAGTGGGTGTCTATTACGTGCTCTATACGCTCAACCCGAAGATCCTGCTCAACACGGGCCTCACCCGGCCCTTCACCTGCATCACACCGCGAGGCTCCGTGCTGAATCCGGTGCACCCCGCTGCCGTGGGCATGCGCTCGCTTACCTGCGCCCGGCTGCGGTCGGTCATCTTCGGCGCCTTCTCGCAGGCGGTGCCGGAGCGCCTGCCTGCTGCTCCGGCCGGCAACAACTGCATCGTCAACGTCATGACCACGGACGAGCGCACCAGCCGGACCGTCATCGCGGCGGTGAACCCCGTGGTGGGGGGTGGCGGGGCGATGCCGCATCGCGACGGAACGAACGGATCGGGCGCTGATGCAGCCTACCTCAAGAACACGCCAATCGAGATCACCGAGACCGAGACCCCGGTCGAATTCGTGAAATACGGGCT
Organism: Mesorhizobium cantuariense; assembly: GCF_042647205.1. Classification (NCBI taxonomy): domain Bacteria; kingdom Pseudomonadati; phylum Pseudomonadota; class Alphaproteobacteria; order Hyphomicrobiales; family Phyllobacteriaceae; genus Mesorhizobium; species Mesorhizobium cantuariense. Next base: position 1,424,089 of record NZ_JBHRVD010000001.1, read on the forward strand.
CGCCAGAGACAGCGGTGGTGCGGGGCGTTGGCGCGGCGGCTTGGCGACCGAGATGGCCTTCCGCGTCTTCGCCCCTGATTCCAGGATCACGGCGCGCAACCGCGACCGCAGCTTCTTCCGGCCCTGGGGCGTGCTGGGCGGCAAGGCGGCCGGCCTGTCGGATATGGTCGTCAATCCGGGAACCGGGCATGAGCGGCGACTGGGCAACATCGACACCGCGGTTCTGCAGCCCGGCGACGTGCTCGATCTCCGCTCCGCCGGAGGCGGTGGGCGCGGCGATCCGTATGAGCGCGAACCCTGGCGGGTCGTGCAGGACGTGCGGCGCGGATATGTCTCGCCGACTGCCGCCGAACGCGACTACGGCGTCGTCATCCGCGGCGGTGAGGTTGACGAACAGGCGACGGAAAGGCTGCGCGAGCGGCAGAGGCCAGCCGCCAGCCATTTCCATTTCGGTCTCGAGCGTGAAGGCTACGAAGCGCAGTGGACGCCGACCACCTATGACCGGCTCACCGCCATACTAAAGGACTTGCCGATCCACTGGCGGTTCTTCGCCAAGACGGAGATCTTCCGTCGGATGAAGGGGCGCTCGGGGCCGGAAGGCGTCCAGGCGGCTTTCGATGCGGTCTGCGAACGGTTCCCCGAATTGCCGCGTTCAGGCCCGGTACGGGAGGCCGCGGAATGATCACGGCCGGCGGCATCGTCCGGCTGGCCGAGTTCGGCCGGGCAGGGGTGCATTTCTTTCTCGACGGGCAGATGTTTGGAGCGCTTGCGGGCGACACTGTGCTGACGGCCATGCTGACGTCAGGGCACGCGTTGCGGAAGTCCGAATTCGGGCCCGAATGGCGTGCAGGTTTCTGCCTGATGGGAGCCTGCCAGGATTGCTGGGTGTGGCAAGACGAGGGGCCGCGCCTGCGGGCGTGCTCGACACTTGTCACCGAAGGCATGCGGTTGCGCACGACGCCATCCGAGAGCTGGCCGTGAGCGAGACCTTATCGCCGCGGGTCGTGATCGTGGGCGCTGGTCCCGCGGGCATAAGGGCGGCAGCTACGCTGGTCGAGGCCGGGCTCCACCCAGTGGTGATCGACGAAGGGCATCGCGCTGGCGGGCAAATCTATCGCCGTCCGCCTGTCGGGTTCACCCGCACCGCGAAGCAGCTCTACGGGTCTGAAGCGGCGAAGGCGGGCGCACTGCATGCGCTTTTCGACCGGCTGGCCAAAGGGGGGCGGCTCACCCATTGCGCAGCGAGCTCGGTCGTTGCTGTGCATGAGGGACGGCTGCACGTGCTGGGGGAGAGCGGCGTGCAGGTGACCAGCTACGACCGCCTGATCCTTGCCACCGGTGCGTCCGACCGCGTCGCGCCGGTCCCCGGCTGGCAGAATGCTGGCGTCTACAGCCTTGGCGCGGCGCAGATCGCGCTCAAGGCGCAAGGCGTGGCCCTCGGGAGGCGGATCGTCCTGATGGGGTCGGGGCCTCTGCTGACGCTGGTCGGCGCCCAGCTCGTCAAGGCTGGAGCGGATGTGGCAGCAGTGCTGGACACTTCTTCCTGGACCCAGCAGATGCGGGGGGTCTGGCAGCTTGCCGCCCGTCCAATTGTCGCGCTGCGCGGTCTGGCCCTGCGAGCGAGGCTCGGCGGCCGCTACCATGCGGGCGTGACGTTCGAACGGATCGAGGCCGACGGGCAGGGTGTCACAGCGATGCGCTGGCGCGAAGCTGGTGGCCGGGACCGCCTCACCCCATGTGACATGATAGGCATGGGGTGGCACCTGCGCGCGGAAACCCATCTGGCCGACCTTGTGGGATGCGCCTTCACGTTTGACGAGGAGTGGCGGCAATGGCTGCCAAAGACCGACGAGATGGGTCGTGCCGGCAACGGCGTCTATCTTGCGGGCGATGGGGTTCGTTTTCTGGGAGCGGACGGCGCGGAGATCGCCGGGCGCCTGGCGGCGGCGGCATGCCTTGCCGATCTCGGATTGCTGGCACCTTCCCACTGTGCCGATCTGCGCAAGCTCGCGCGGCTCGAACGCTTTGCCGGCGGTCTGGCTCGCGCCTTTCCCTGGCCGGCGGCGATGGTGCAGGCACTTCCTGACGAAGCCGTCGTCTGCCGCTGCGAGAATGTGAGTGCCGGCGAGATACGCCAGAGTGTGGATTTCGGCGGCAGCGAGGCCAACAGGGTGAAGTCGCTGTCGCGCGTCGGCATGGGGCGCTGCCAGGGGCGCTATTGTCAGTTGGCTGCCGTTGAGCTCGTCGCGGCGCAAGCCGGCTGCGCGCCCGGCGCTGTCGGCCGGTTTCGCGGCCAGGCGCCGGTCCGGCCGGCGCCTATCGGCGCTTTTCTGTGGCACGGCTGACGCGGTTTCACAGCCGATCTTCGCCCCGGGCTGATGTTTAGCTTTGGATTAGAAGTCGGCAACCTTCCCCCAGGCCGAAGCGTCGAAGCGCCGAGGATCATAGGATTTCGGATCGACGATTGGTTTAGAGCCAGTCATCAGGTCGGCGACGAGGTGCCCGGCGCCGGGTCCGATGCCGAAGCCATGCCCCGAGAACCCGGCAGCCAGGAAGAAACCCGGAACGTTATCGATCTCGCCGATTGCAGGCACGCCGTCCGGCGTGCTGTCGATGTAGCCGGCCCATGCTGCGCTGATCTTTGTTTGGCTCAGTGCCGGCAGTAGCTCGAGCGCCCGCGCGTGGGTCAGGCGGATGGTCGCGCGATCCGGAACCGGATCGAGGACGCGCATCCGCTCCATAGGCGTTGGCCGGTCGAGACGCCAGCGCTGGAGTGCCTCGTGGCCAGAGCGCATGCCCTGCAGGCCGCCCGGCGCGAGACTTCGCCACCGCTTCAGGAACATGGGCAGGAACTGCGAGGAGAAGCGCAACTGTTGCGGCGTCACGTCCACGCGTCCGCGTCCGCTTATGGCGAGCGTATAGCCGCCGTCGCTGCGGCGCGTGGCCGAGATCCTTGCCGTGTGCAGGGCATCCGGCAGGCCCTTGGCGCCGGGCGACACGGACAGGATGGAGGAGCGGACCGACGCTTGCGGAAAACGGAAACCGAACTGATGGCAAAAGGAGGACGCCCAGGCGCCGCCGGCCAGCACCGCCGCCTTCGTCCGGATCGTTCCGCTTTCCGTGACCACGCCGCTCAGGCGTCCGCCCTCGGTCTCGATACCGCGCGCCGCGCAATTCTGGTGCACGGTGCCCCCGAGCTTGAGGATGGCCCGGGCGACCGACGGTGCTGCCCGCGACGGATCGGCGGTGCCGTCGGTCGGCGAGAAGACGCCGCCTTTCCATGTCCGGCCCGTGGCACCACCCCGCTCGCTGGCCTCGGCGCTGGCAAGCATGTGCGTGGTGACGCCGGCCGTTCTGGCGAAGTCGCGCCAGCGCGCCCAGCCGGCCAGTTCCATCTCGTCATTGCTTAGATAAAGCAGGCCGCAGCGGCGAAAGCCGGTGTCTTCGCCGGTTTCCGTCGCGAAGCTGTCCCACAGATCGAGGCTTCGGGTTGCCATCGGCAACTCGCGGGCGTCGCGGTTCTGCTGGCGGCACCATCCCCAGTTCCTCGAGGACTGCTCGGCACCGACGCGTCCCTTTTCGACGAGCGCGACCTTCAGGCCGCCCCGTGCCAGGTAATAGGCCGCGAAGATGCCTACGATGCCGCCGCCGATCACCACCGCGTCGGCGGATTGCGGCAGTTCTCCGGATGTCTCGATTTGCTGCAGCGGCGCGCGCATGGTCCCTCTACCTTTGAAGCTACAATCTAGCGTGTTGCGCAGGCAGCCGCTGCCGCAGTTGACGCCGAAGCAGAATTTTATTCCGGCAGCTCGGTCGAAATCGGGAGCCGCTGCGTTTCAAAGCGGTATCCACCTGATGGACAGGCCAACGGGCTGTGGTAGTGTCAATGGTTCCTGACAAGGCAGCATTTTGTGCTGTGGTATGCGTTGTGCGGAGACGACCGTGAAACTGGATCGGATCGACATCAAAATTCTTCACGAATTGCAGAAGAACGGCCGCATCACCAATGTGGAACTGGCTGATCTGGTGCATCTGTCACCGAGCCCGTGCTTGATGCGGGTCAAGAAACTGCAGTCGGAAGGCTACATCGAGGGCTATTCCGCGCAGATCAATATCGGCAAGCTCGGCCAGACGTTGACGGTCTTCACCGAAATCACCTTGAAGAACCACCGCCAAGTGGACTTCGCCCGCTTTCTCGCCGTCGTGGACAAGATCGACCAGGTCATAGAGTGCCACCTCGTGTCGGGCGGCTACGATTATCTGATGAAATTCGTCGCCGCCGGCATCGGTGAGTACCAGACGATCATGGAGCGGCTGACCGACATGGATATCGGCATCGACAAATATTTCAGCTTCGTGGTGCTGAAGTCTCCCATCGTCAAGGCTCACATGCCGCTGCCCAGCCTGTTTCCGAGGTAGTCAGCGATTGCCGCGCCCGCGCTGCATTTGTCGCCCGTAGCCCGCTACAAGATGTTCGGCCGCAAGATCGGGTGCAGTGCTTCCAATTCGGCTTGCATCTCGCCGATCATCCACGCGCGGATGTCGGAGACGACAGGTCGTACGGGCCGTGAGCGCGGTGCGATCAGTTGATGGATCCGGCCCGTGCTGATGTGCCTGTCCGAGGCCGGAACAAGCGTTCCCTGAAGCAATGCCCTTGAAACGTTGCTGAGCCAGCCGAGCGCCACGCCTTCTCCATTCATCGCGGCCTGAAGCACGACCGCATAGTCCGAGAATTCGAGCCACTTCGCCTTGCTGGTCCTGCGGTCACCTACGCTGCCCCAGGCGTCCAGCCACTGCTCCTTCGCGTCGCTCAGATGAAGCAGGACATGACCTTCCCCGGTTGCGGCATGCATTAGCCGACCGTGGGCCGACAGATAGGATGGGCTGCACACCGGAACGATGATTTCCGGCGAGAATGCCCAGTGGTGATAGAGGGTGTCGTCATCGGCGAGGATTCTCGTGGCAAGGTCGACATTCTCGGCGGGTCCCCGCAGAACGCCCGCAATCAGTTCGAACCTGAGGTCCACATCAGGAAATCTCGTGCTGAACGTTCCCAACCGGGGAACGAACCAATGTGTTGCGAGGGAACTCGAAAGCGAAAGGGTTACCACCGGCTTTGCGGCGCTGATCTGCTTTATTCTGCGGATCGCCTCCTCGATGCCGTCAAATCCCTCACGCACAGCCGAATAGAGGGCGCGCCCTTCCTGGGTCGGGACCAATCCTGTTGGCCGCCGCGTGAAAAGAGCCACGCCAAAATCGGCCTCGAGCTGGGCGATGCTACGGCTGACGGATGGTTGCGTGACGTTGAACTCGCGCGCTGCGGCCGTGAAACTCCCCGACCGGACAGCAGCCTCGAAAACAAGCAGTCCACGCGCGGAAGGAACGAGTTTTGCGAAACCAGCCATACGCCCAGCGTATAGCCACCCCAATAATTTTCAAGCTTTCCGCAGTCCTGTAAATGGCGAACTATAACCATTATGAATGGGGCGGAGCAGGACGTGAAGACAGCATCTCAAGCAGGCAGCACATCCAGCGATCCTCTGCTTCAGCCGTTTCGGCTCAAGGGTCTGACGCTGCGCAACCGCGTCGTCAGCACCAGTCATGCCTCCATGCTGGACGATGGTGGCCTGCCGCTCGAGCGCTATCAGCTCTACCATGAGGAGAAGGCGCGCGGCGGCCTGGCGATGACGATGGCAGGCGGCTCCGCAATGACTTCGCCTGATTCGAGCTGGGGCGGCGGTCAGTTGGACCTTTCCAGCGATCGCATCGTCCCGCATCTGCAGTCGCTGTCGCGGCGAATTCATCGCCACGGCGCGGTGGTCATGTGCCAGGTCTCACATCTTGGCCGGCGCGCCACCGCCTATGCTGGAAACTGGCTGCCGCCGGTGGCGCCGTCGCGTGTTCGCGAGACGCGAAACCGGAATTTTCCAAAGGAGATGGACCGCGCGGACATCGACAGGATCGTCAAGGATTACGCTAGTGCCGCCAAGCGCTGCCGTGACGGCGGTCTGGACGGCATCGAGACGGTCACCGGCGGTCATCTGATCGGTCAATTCTTGTCGCGCAGAACAAACAGACGCACGGATGCCTTCGGCGGCTCACTCGAAAACCGCGCGCGCTTCGGCTTGATGGTCCATGAGGCGATCCGTCGGGCCGTGGGCGACGACTTTGCTGTCGGCATCCGGTTCGTGATCGACGAGGCGGTCGACGGCGGGTCGGACTTCGAGGAATGCCTCGCTCTCGCCAGGCTGTTCGAGCGCGAAGGCCATATCGATTTCTTCAATTGTATCTTTGGCAGCATGGACACCGACCTGTCCCTGGCCGAGCAGAACATGCCCGGAATGTTCAGTCAGAGCGCGCCGTTTCTGCCGCTGGTTGGACAGTTCAAGCGTGAGACCAGCCTGCCTATCATCCACGCCGCAGCCATCCGGGATGTAGCCACGGCCCGGCATGCGATCCGCGAAAACCTCGTCGATCTGGTCGGCATGACGCGGGCGCATATTGCCGACCCCCATATCGTAAACAAGGTGATGCGCGGAGAAGAAGAACGCATCCGCCCGTGCGTCGGTGCATCCTACTGCCTCTACAAGAAGGTGCAGTGCATTCACAACCCGGCCAGCGGTCATGAAACGATCATCAGCCACACCATCGAGCGGGCCGAAACGCAGAAACGGGTGGTCGTGGTCGGCGGTGGTCCGGGTGGAATGGAAGCGGCAAGGGTTGCCGCCGAGCGCGGACACACGGTGAGCCTGCTCGAAGCCGGGGCGCGACTTGGCGGACAGGTGCTCGTCGCAGCCTCCGCCTTCGATCGCAAGGATCTCATCGGCATTGTCGACTGGCGTACCGGCGAACTCGCTCGCCTGGGCGTGGAAGTCCATCTCAACACCTATGCGGACGCAGAAATCGTCCTTGCCGAGAAACCGGACGCTGTCATCATCGCAACCGGCGGCATTCCGGACATGGAATGGCTGGAGGGCGCTGAACATTGCGACAGCGTCTGGGATGTCTTGACCGGGCTCGTGCCGGCGAAGGACGATGTGCTCATCTACGACGAGACCGGACGCCAGGCCGCAATTTCCTGCGCCCTGCATCTTGCTCGCTTGGGGCGCGTGGTCAGCCTGGCCATAGCGGACGATACCTTGGCGATCGAGACGCCCTATCCGGACCGAGTGAGTTTTCGCAAACGCGCCGCGGAACGCGGCATCCGCGTCGTCAGCGACGTGCGCCTGGTCAAGGCAGGGCGCCAAGGCAACGGCATCGCCGCCACGTTCCGACACGAGCTCACCGGTGCGGAAACGGAAATGACGGCAGCACAACTGATTGTCGAGCGCGGCACGGTGCCCATGGAGGATACCTACCAGGAATTGCGTGTCCGCTCCGCCAACAACGGCGTCACCGACATAGCACTTATGACGGGAACGGAAACGAGGGGGGACAATGGTTTCCAAGCTGCCGGATCGTTCGTCTTGCACCGCATTGGAGACGCAGTTGCCAGCAGGGACATCTACTCGTCGATCTATGAGGCCTACCGCATCTGCTCGCAGTTGTAGACCGAGCGAAAGCCCGTTGTGACATGCAGGTTTGCCCCGAACAGGAAGCGCGTCACCTCGTCTAGAAATACATCGGCTCAAGAAACTTCAGGTTCTCAAGCCAGATCGGAGATCTATGCCTTACAGGGCTCGCCTCTTTAGACACTTCGCCGGGAGCTGGAATGCAGCATCGGGAAACCACCACAGCATGGACAACACACTAGCCCGGATGGCGGCTCCCAAAACCTTGCTCTTAGGCAGCCCATGAAACTCGATCGGATTGACATCAAGATTCTGAACGAACTCCAGAAGAACGGCCGGATCACAAATGTGGAACTGGCCGAACGGGTCAATCTCTCCCCCAGCCCATGTTTGATGCGGGTAAAGAAGCTGCAGGCTGAAGGCTTTATCGTTCGCTATTCGGCGCAGATAGACATCGCAAAGCTGGGGCGGACGCTCACCGTCTTCACTGAAATTACGCTAAAAAACCATCGCAAGATCGACTTCGCGCGTTTCCTTGCCGCCATCGACAAAGTTGATGCGGCCGTCGAATGCCACCGCGTTTCGGCCCGTTACGACTATCTGATGAAATTCGTGGTCGCCGGCATCGGCGAGTACCAGGCGACCATGGAGCGGCTGTCCGACATGGATATCGGCATCGACAAGTATTCCAGCTTCGTGGTGCTGAAGTCCCCGATCGTCAAGGCGCACATGCCGTTGCCCAGCCTCTTTCCCTTATAGTCAGCGATGGCCGTACTGCTTGACCAGCTCGGGGTCGCGGACGAGACCATCGAGCCACGTCGGATCGAGCTTCGGCACGGAGGAGAACAGAAGCTTGGAATAGGGATGGGTGGGCGCCTTGAGCTTGTCGGGCGTGATCTGCTCCACCCGCTCGCCGTTATACATGACCATGATTTCGTCGCAGATCGCTTCGACGACGGAGAGGTCGTGGCTGATGAAAATGTAGGAAAGGCCCAACTCGCGCTGCAGTTCCTTGAGCAGCTCGATCACGGCGGCCGCCACCACCGTGTCGAGCGCCGAGGTGATTTCGTCGCAGATGATGAGCTTGGGTCCGGCCGCCAAGGCGCGCGCGAAGTTCACCCGCTGCTTCTGGCCGCCCGAGAGCTCCGACGGATGTCTGTAGCGCAGGCCCCGCGGCAGGCGCACCATGTCGAGCAACTCGTCTACGCGTTTCGAGCGCGCCTGCCGGTCTAGCCGGTGATAGAAGGCCAGCGGGCGGGAGATGATGTCCTCCACCGGCTTGGCTGGATTGAGCGCGGTGTCGGCATACTGGAACACGATTTGCATCTCGCGCAGCTGGTCCTGGCTGCGTTTCCTGGCGGCGCGCTCCAGTTGCTTGCCGTCGAAGACGATGTCGCCGGCCGCCGCTGGATGGATGCCGGCGATGACACGCGCGAGCGTCGATTTTCCGCAGCCGGATTCGCCGATGACGCCTAGGTTGCGCCCCTTCTCGACGACCAGGCTGACGGAATCGACAGCGCGGATGAGTGGCAGTCCGTCATCCCGCACCGCGCCATAGCCTGCAGTCACATTGTCGATACGCAGCAACGGCTTCGCGCCGGCATCCGCGTCCGCATGCGCTTGCCTCGGCTTCGGCTCGAAGGCAGCCAGCAGTTCACGCGTATAGGGGTGCTGGGCGGCCGAAAGAATCTGAGCCGTGGTGCCGGTTTCCTGTACTTCGCCGCCCTTCAGCACCACAATGCGGTCGGCGATCTGGGCGACAACCGCGAGGTCGTGGGAAACGTAGACACCTGCTATCCCGCCCGCCCGCATGACCGACTTGAATGCCTTCAGCACGTCGATCTGCGTCGTCACGTCGAGTGCAGTCGTCGGCTCGTCGAAGATCATCAGCTTGGGATCGCCGATGAGCGCCATGGCCGCCGACAGCCGCTGCAATTGCCCGCCCGAAACCTGGTGCGGATAACGCGCGCCGATCCCTTCCGGATCCGGTAGCGACAAAGCCCGGAACAGCTCGACCGCTCGCTTTCGCGCCTGCTCGGGCGGCATCAGCCTGTGGATGCGCGTAACCTCGATCACCTGCTCCATGATCGTCGACGAGGGGTTGAAGGCAGCGGCAGCACTTTGCGGAACATAGGCAATATCGGTGCCGCGCAACTTGGCGCGTTCCTTTTCGGAGAGCGCTGCCATGTTCTTGCCGTTTACATTGATCTCGCCGCCGGTGATCCGGCAGCCGGGGCGCGCATAGCCCATGAGCGAGAGCGCTACCGTCGTCTTGCCGGAGCCGCTCTCTCCGATAAGGGCGACGATCTCGCCGTCGGCGATGTCGAGGCTGACGCCCCTGATGATTTCGATAAGCCGTCCGGCGTCCGTCGTCGCCTCGATCCTCAGGTTCCTGACCTCGACGAGATTGGTCATGCGTTCCTGTCCCTGATCTTTTGCGGCAGGTTGTCGATCAGCAGGTTGACGCTGATGGTGAGGCTGGCGATGGCCAGCGAAGGCACGATAACGGCTGGCGCCGCGAAGGGCAGGCCGCCGATGTTCTCGCGCACCAGCGCGCCCCAGTCGGCGAGCGGCGGCTGTAGGCCGAGCCCCAGGAAGGAGAGGCCGGAGAGCAGCAGCACGATGAAGACGAAGCGCAGCCCAAAGTCGGCGAGCACCGGGCGGATGATGTTGGGCAGGATCTCGGACCCGATGAGATAGGCGGTGCTTTCGCCGCGCACGCGAGCGACGGTCATGAAGTCCATGGTGTTGATGTTGACAGCAAGCGCCCGCGCGAAGCGGTAGGCGCCCGGAATATAGATGACGGCGAGCGTCAGGATCAGCGCCGGGATCGACGAGCCGACCGCGGCGACGACCACAAGACCGAACAGCTTGCTGGGGATCGAGTTCATGGCGTCCAGGAAGCGGCTGAGGCAGCTGTCGAGCCAGCCGCCGGTGACGGCCGCGATCATCCCCAGCACGACGCCGGAAAAGCAGGCGATACAGACGGCCGCAAGCGATATGCCGACAGTGTAGCGTGCGCCCATCAGAACCCGCGAAAGCATATCGCGTCCCAGGTAGTCCGAGCCGAACCAAAGCCCCTGACGCATCGGGCCGAAATAGTCGTCGTCGACGATCTCGCCGATCGGATGGGGAAGGATGTAGGGCGCGAAGATCGCGACGAGCGTCCACGCCAGTATGACCAGCGAGGCCACGACGCCCACGAGATTATAGCTGTGGCCCAGGAAGGACCGTCGGGAGGCTGTGGCGCGCGCCATCGTTATCTGAGCCTCGGGTTGGAAATGACGGCGATGATGTCGGCGGTCGTGATGAGGAGAAGGTAGCCAAGGCAGAAGATCATCGCGCAGCTCTGGATCAGCGGCAGGTCGCGGGTGGCGACCGCATCAACCATCAGCTTGGCGATGCCGGGATAATTGAAGATCGTCTCCACGATGATGACGCCGCCGACGAGATAGGACAGCGAGAGCGCGACGGCATTGACGATCGGCCCGAGAGCGTTCGGAAGCGCGTGCTTGAGCACCATGCGGCTGCGTGAGGCGCCTTTGAGAAGCGCCATCTCGACATAAGGCGTGGAGAGCGTTTCGAGCACGGCGGCGCGCGTCATGCGGATCATCTGGGCGGAGATGACGAAGGTGAGCGTGATCACCGGCATTGCATAGATGCGCACGAGGTCGGTCAGCGAATGCGCCTCGTTGACCGAGGACAGTGCCGGCAGCCATTTGAGGTAAACGGCGAAAAGCAGGACCGCGAGGGTCGCGACCATGAATTCCGGCACGGAGATGATGCCGATCGAAAGAATGGTGACGGTGCGGTCGTAGAGAGAACCGCGCAACATGGCGGCGGTGATGCCGAGCGTCAGCGCCAGCGGCACCGAGAGCAGTGTGGTGATGCCAGCCAGCTTCATGGTGTTTACGAAGCGTCCGCCGATCAGTGCGGCGACCGGCATGTCGTTGGCATAGGAGGTGCCGAGGTCGCCGTGGAGCAGGCCGAGAAGCCAGCGCAGGAAGCGCAGGATTGCCGGATCGTTGAGATGCATGGCCTCGCGCAGGCCGGCGACGGCTTCCGGAGTCGCCGCCTGGCCGAGCAGGATCGACGCGGTGTCGCCGGGCAGCATGCTGGTGGCGAAAAAAACGGCGAACAGCACGATCAAAAGCGTGACGGCCGCGATCGCCAGCCGCTTCAGCACGAGGTTGAGAACCCCAGACGTCATGGAAGCGCTCCTGCGTTGCGTTTCGGCCAAGCCATGTTGCGCAAAAGGGTGCCGGGGACCGAATGTCCTGTCCCCGGCAGGCGCCTCTCAGGCTTCAAGCCAGAGATATTCCGCCATTGCGTAGCCCATCATGCCACCGAGCGGGTTCGCTTCCAAACCCTTCACCTTGCTGGAGAGGGCATCCACGTTGGAAATATAGGCCGGAATGATGGTGCCGGCCTCCTCGGAGACCATGACCTGCATTTGGTTGTAGATTTCCTTGCGCTTGGCCTGGTCGAGCGAGCCGCGCGCCTCGACGAGCAGCTTATCGAATTTCTCGGACTTGTACTGGCTTTCGTTCCACGGCGCGTTGGAAGCGTAGAGGAGCGAGAACAGGATGTCCGGCGTCGGGCGCGGATTGATGTTGCCGAAATGGATCGGTGCCTTGAGCCAGTAATTGTCCCAGTAGCCGTCGGAGGGGACGCGCTGGACATCGAGCTTCATGCCGATCTCGGCACCGGCGGCCTGGACGATCGTGGCCATGTCGATCGAAGAGGTCGCGGCATCGGAGGCGATCACGGGGATGGACTGGCCAAGCAGGCCCGACTTCTGGAAGTGGAACTTGGCCTTGTCCGGGTCGAAGGCCTTCGGCTTGAGGTCGGCATTGTGGAAGATGTTCGCCGGCGAGACGGGCTGGTCGTTGCCGACTTCGCCGAGGCCGCGCAACGCCGATTTGACGATCTGCTCTCGGTTGACGAGATATTTCATGCCGGCCACGAAATCGGCCTTGCTGCCCGGATCCATGTCGAGCCGGATGTTGAGGTCCGTGTAGTTGCCCGAGGTCGTCTTCGACAATTCGAAGCCCTGCTGGCCACCGATGAGCTTCATTGCGCGCGGATTGATCGAGGCGGCGAAATTGATGTCGCCAGACAAGAGCGCGTTCACGCGGGCGCTATCCTCGCTGATAGCGATGAATTCGAACGAGTCGAGATAAGGCTTGCCCGACTTCCAATAGTTCTTGTTCTTGGTGACGACCGACCGCACGCCCGGTTCGAACGTTTGGAGCACGAAGGCGCCCGTGCCGTTGCCCTTGGAGAAGTCGGTGGTGCCGTCCGCCACGATCATGAAGTGGTGCAGCGCCAGGATGGTCGGAAGATCGGCGTTCGGATCGGCCAGGGTGATTTCCACGGTCGACTTGTCGACCGCCTTGAAGCCGGTCATCTGCGCGGCGATCTTGGCGACCTTGGAGCCGACCGCCGGATCAAGATGGCGCTTCATCGAGAAGACGACGTCGTCGGCGGTGAGATCCTTGCCGTCGTGGAACGTGACGCCTTTGCGCAGCTTCACGGTCCAGGTCTTGGCGTCCTTGCTGTCGAAGCTTTCGGCCAACTCCATTTGCGTGACGCCATCTTTGTCGAGGAAAGTCAGGCGATTATAGAGCGAGCAGCAGCGGACATAGTCGGTGGAGAGCGACGCCTTTGCCGGATCGAGCGTGTCGGCGGTCGAGGACGACCAGCCGGCGGCCTTGAAACTGCCGCCGGAAACCGGCGTGGCCGCGACGGCATTGGTGGCACGGCCAAGCACCACGCTGCCCGCGGCAACCGCGGCGCCGCCGGCCAACAGCATCTTGAGAAGTTCGCGGCGGCTCGCGCCCCGACGAATGGCATTTTCGACCATCGCATCGTCTGCTTCGGTCCAGTTCGTGATCTTGTCGGTCATATCATTCCCCTTTCTGTTGGTTTTGTCCGGGTGCTCGTCTTGCTGCGGGCTTTCCGGCTTGGCTCAGGTTGGTTCCTTCAGGCTTTCCCGCACGGCCGCCGCCAAGGCCGCCATCGACGTGAAGTGGTAGTCCGGCGCGGTGAAGCGTTCGGGCTCGATCGTGCCGCCATAGCCCTTCTGGGCGTGCCGACGCTCGATCCAGCAATTGGTCATGCCAAGCGCCCGGGATATGCCGATGTCGTGGTACTGGCTTTGCGCCACGTGCAGGATGTCGTCCTTGCTGTCGCCCCGGGAGGCCACGAAATCGAAGACCTTCTGGAAGAAGGCTGGGTCCGGCTTCTCCGTGCCGGTGTCGTCGGCCGTAAAGGTGGCGAAGAAGGGCGAACCGAGCTGCTTCTCGAAATGGTCGAGCGCCCAGCGCCGGGCATTGGTCATGGCGATCAATCTGTGCGACTTCGCAAGGTCCGCCAATGCTGCCGCGCTGTCGGGGAAGCCTTGCCAGACTCTGGCCGAATCCCGCAGGCGGACACCGTATTTCTCCTCGGCCGGCAGGCCGAGCCGCGGCGCGATGACCATGTAGACACGGACGAGATCGTCGGGAAACAGGCCTGCATCGGGCATGTATCGGGCTTGCCGGTACAGGGCCAGCGCGGCTTCGCCATCGATGGAAACGCCAGCGTCGGCGGCAATCCCGGCCAGGCAGGTCGTGATGCCGCCTTCGAAGTCGATCAGCGTGCCGACGACGTCGAAGGTCATATATTTGAATTCGCTAAAGCGCCTGGCCAAGATTGGCTCTCCTCTGCGCGCGGCCGATTTGCATGTGTTGAACAGAACAAAATTCCGTGCTGTCCGGGGCGTGGGCCTTTTTCAAAGACCCGGAAATCCGGGCTTTCTGGCCTTGTCTTATCAGCAGTCTGGCACTTCCCCCGCGCTGGATTCGCCGAAAAGGCGTGAGGGGGCGGCACAAAATTGCGAAATCGTCTGCCCCGGCGCTATTTCGAAACACGCGGTATTCGTCGCCTGTCATGCCGGGGCCTGGCGGACATCGGGATCGTCCAGCGTCTGATCGAGCGTCCGGCGCGTGCGCTCGATGATCGCATCGATATCGCTGTCGGTGCAGCAGAGCGGCGGGGCATAGCCGATAACCCCATGCGCAAAGGCACGGATGATGAGGTTGTTGTCCCACGCCCTGTCGAAGACCCGCCGCGCCGGCATGGCTGCCGCGGGGAGCGGTGTCTTCTTCTCTTTGTCGACCACCAGTTCGATCGCGGCAAGCATGCCGCGACCGCGCACCTCGCCGACGAGCGGGTGGTCGCTCAGGCTCTCCAAGCCCGCCATCAGGCGAGCGCCGGCCTTGATGCCGTTCTCCAACAGGCCGTCTTCGTAGAGCTTCAACACCTCGAGCGCGACGGCGGCGCTGACGGGATGGGCGGAATAGGTGTAGCCGTGACCGACGGCTGAAGCGCCCGCGCCATCGGCGATGACGTCGTAGACATGATCGGCCATGAACACGGCGCCCATCGGAACATAGCCCGAGGTCAATCCCTTCGCGGTCGTCATGAAATCGGGAACGATCTCCTCGTCCGTGCAGGCGAACAGGGGACCCGTGCGGCCGAAGCCGGTGATCACCTCGTCGGCGATAAACAGGATGCCGTATGCCCGGCAGAGTTCGCGCACCGCCTTGATCCAGCCTTTCGGCGGAACAATGACGCCGCCCGAGCCCTGGATCGGCTCGGCATAGAAGGCGGCGACCCGTTCAGGCCCGATCGCTTCGATCTTGGCCTTCAGCGCAGCGAGCGATGCCGCGATGATCGCGTTGCCGTCCTCGCCCACCGGGTTGCGATAGGGATAGGGGGAGGGGATCTTGTGCTGCCATTCGAAGGGAATGCCAAAACCGGTGTGAAAGGCGGGCAGGGCGGTCAGGCCGGCGCCGACCACCGACGACCCGTGATAGCCCTGCTCAATGGAAATGAACTGGTCGCGTTGCGGCTCGCCCCTGGCATTCCAGTAGTAGCGGACGAAGCGGATCGTGCTGTCGACCGCGTCCGACCCGCCAAGCGTGAAAAAGACGTGGTTGAGGTCGCCTGGCGCACGCTCAGCCAGTTCCGAGGCGAGGCGGATGGCTGGCTCTGAGCCGAGGTCGAAATAGGCGGTGGCGTAGGGAAGCTCGCGCATCTGCCGGGCCGCTGCCTCGACGATGCTGTCGTGGCCGTAGCCGGCATTGACGCACCACAGACCGGCGAAACCGTCGATAAGTTGCCGGCCAGATGCATCGGTCACGGTCGCGCCCTTCGCCGATTTCAAGACGCGCACGCCGCGCGCCTCATGGCCGCGATACGATGCGACCGGATGGATGAGATGGGCGCGGTCGAGTTCGATCAGGGAATTGGCGAGCATTGTTTTCCTCCGGACTAGCCGAGCGCCTGGTTGGCGAGGGCGTAAACTTTTGGCCTGGCGTGTCCCGCGCTCGTCTTGGGCGGACGGTCCATGGCCACGCCGCCGCCGACATGAGTGAGGCCAATTTCCTCGAGCCAGTCGGCTATGCCGGCCCCGCTTCCGGTATCCACGCGCAGGAAGGCGCCGGGACGCGGCGCGGCAAAGAAGCCGATCAGGGTCTTCGCCTCGTCGGCGCTTCCGGCGATGACCGGACCGATCACCTCGCCGCGCCCGAACGGGCGGATCGCGGCATAGGCCTCGATGACGCCATTGCGGCGGACGACGGCGAATTGCCCTCGCTCGGCCAACGCGTCGATCAGAGCCCCACGGTCGGCGCCATAGGCGTCGCGATCCATAGCCTTGATTTCAAGCAGGTCGCCGTTGCCTGCGGCCTCCACGCCGTCAGGCGCGTCAAGCGCCGCGACCTTGCCCTGATGCTGCAGGATGGCGCCGGAGGGCACGAAGCCCAGCTTCTCATAGAGAGGCATGCCGTCCGTCGTCGCGACGAGCCGCAGCGGACGGTCTTCGGCAAGGGCGAAGGCCTGTTCCATCAGCCGGCGCCCGAGCCCTTTGCCTCGCACGTTCCTGTCGACGATCACCATGTTGATCATGGCGCAATCCGCGCCATAGGGCGTAACCAGGATGGTCCCGGTGACCTGGCCGTGGCCGTCGAGCGCGACCGCGCCGCTAGAAAGCTGCAGCGCCATCTGCCAGTCCTGCGGGCGGTGCGGCCAATTTTCCTGGCGAGAAAGCGCCACCGCGCCCTCGATATGCTCCGGTGCGAAGGTCCGGATTTCGATCTCGTCCTGCTGCATGAGGCATCCTTCCGTCTGAAGCCAAGTCTCGACCATCGGCGCGCCGCAGATCGTCTGAAGGCGTTGGTTTCGGCGGTATCTTTCGCCGTAGCGCGAGGGGTGCGCCGCATCTTGTGCTGGCGCCGCCCGCAATGGGTGCGCTTGAGGTCGCGAAAGGCGCTCTCATTGGCCGTCAAGATGCTACAGCGTGCCAAACCCGACGGCGGATACGGAACTTTCTGCTTTCGGGAGGCCTATTTCGGTCAGGTGGCTCGTCGCCCGCCGGCTTATGATGAAGCGCATCGCAACGTTTGTGTGCTTCCACCGGAGATCGACGGACATGGCTTCTTTCAGGCCCAAATACATCACCTTCGACTGTTATGGCACGTTGACCCATTTCCAGATGGCGGAAGCGGCGCGCGACCTTTACGGCAGCCGGCTCGACGAACCGCGTATGCAGGAGTTCATCAAGAACTTCGCGGCTTACCGGCTCGACGAGATCATGGGCGACTGGAAGCCCTATGCCGACGTCGTCCACAATGCGCTCGAGCGCACCTGCAAGCGCAACGGCGTCGCCTTCAGCCCCGACGACGCCCGGATGGTCTATGAACGCGTCCCGACCTGGGGTCCTCACGCGGACGTCCCGGCCGGCCTCGCCAAGGTCGCCAAGGAAATTCCGCTGGTCATTTTGTCCAACGCCATGGACGCGCAGATCATGTCCAATGTCGAGAAGCTCGGCGCACCGTTCCACGCCGTCTACACGGCCGAGCAGGCGCAGGCCTACAAGCCTCGTTTCAAAGCCTTCGAATACATGTTCGATAGGTTGGGTTGCGGCCCGGAGGATGTTCTTCACTGCTCGTCCTCATTCCGCTACGACCTGATGTCGGCACACGATCTCGGCATCAAGAACAAGGTCTGGGTCAATCGCGGCCACGAACCGGCCAACCCGTACTACGGCTATGTCGAGATATCAGACATTTCCGGCCTGCCAGGCGTGGTCGGGCTTTGAAACAGGCGGATTGCCGATGAAACTGGTCTCCTACTGGCACGACACGGCCCCGGTGTTTTCCGGCGGGGCACAGGGCCCTGTCGAGGGGCACTACGATGCTGCCATCATCGGCGGCGGCTTTACTGGCCTTGCCGCCGCGCACCGACTGGCGAGGGCCGGCGCCAGGGTGGCGGTGCTGGAGGCGGAGCGGGTAGGCTGGGGTGCGTCCGGACGCAATGGCGGGCACCTGAACAACGGCCTCGCCCACAGCTACCTCTCGGCCAAGGCGGAGCTCGGCAAGGAACGCGCGATCGCGCTCTACCGGGCGCTGGACGACTCCGTCGACACCATCGAGGCGCTGGTCGCCGAGGAAGGCATCGACTGTAACTTCCGTCGCGCCGGCAAGTTGAAGCTTGCCTCCAAGCCGCAGCATTTTGAATCAATCGCCCGCAACTTCGAAGCCGTCCATGCCGACGTCGATCCGGATACAGCGCTGCTGTCAGCGGCCGACCTCAGATCCGAGATCGGTTCGCCCTTCCATGGCGCGATGCTGTCGAAGAAGAGCGCCATGATGCATATGGGCCGCTATGTGGCCGGCCTGGCCACTTCAGCCGTCCGTCACGGCGCAATCATCCACGAGAACGCGGCGGTGACAGACCGCAAGCAGGCCGGCAACCGGCATGAGCTGACTACCTCGCGCGGCCGGATCAGCGCCGACAATGTGCTGGTGGCGACCGGCGCCTACACCACGCCGAATTTCGGCTATTTCCGGCGACGGATCATCTCCGTCGGCAGCTTCATCATCGCCACGCGGCCGTTGAGCGACGCCGTGATCGCCGCGACCATGCCCGGCAACCGGACATGCGTGACCTCGATGAACATCGGCAACTACTTTCGTCTTTCGCCGGATAACCGCCTGATCTTCGGCGGCCGAGCACGCTTCTCGGCGACATCGGACCAGCGCTCCGACGCCAGGAGCGGGCAGATATTGCGGGCAAGCCTCGCCGCGATCTTTCCGCAACTCGCCAAGGTCGAGATCGACTATTGCTGGGGCGGGTTGGTCGACATGACCAAGGACCGCTTTCCGCGGGCCGGTTACCATGACGGTGTCTGGTTCGCGATGGGCTATTCCGGCCACGGGGCGCAGCTTTCCACGCATCTCGGCATGATCATGGCCGATGCCATGCTCGGCCGCGAGGATCGCAATCCGATGAAGGGGTTCGAGTGGCCTGCCATTCCCGGCTATTCCGGCAAGCCCTGGTTCCTGCCGATGGTCGGCCTCTACTACAAGGCGCTCGACCGGATTCAGTGATCGTCGGTTCGACCCGGTCGGGCTTCAGCCAAATTGCCTCAGCTGAGTCCGCCCATGTGGAAGCTCTTCATCTCGAGATATTCCTCGATGCCTGCCTGCGCCCCCTCACGCCCGAGGCCGGACTGCTTAATGCCGCCGAAAGGGGCCACTTCCATCGAGACCGAGCCGGTGTTAAGCCCCACCATGCCGAATTCCAGCGCCTCGCCGACGCGCCAGGCGCGTTTCAGGTTCTCGGTGTAGAAATAGGAGGCAAGCCCGTAGGGCGTGCCATTGGCCAGCGTGATCGCTTCTTCCTCCGTCTCGAACCGGAAGAGTGGCGCGACCGGACCGAACGTTTCCTCGCCGGCAAGCTGCATTTCTTTTGTGGCGCCGGTCAGCACCAGCGGCGCGACATACTGAGCACCGTCGGGCAATGCCGGCCTCGTTGTGATGATCGCCGCACCTTTGGCGAGCGCGTCCTCGACGTGGCGGTTGATTTTCTCGACCGCCGCCATGTTGATCATCGGCCCGATGGCGACGCCGGGCTGAGTGCCAGGCCCCACCGTCATGGCGTTGACGCGGGCGCTGAGCTTCTCGGCGAAGGCTTCATAGACTCCGGCCTGGACGAGGATGCGGTTGGCGCAGACACAGGTCTGGCCGCCGTTGCGGAACTTCGAGACGAGCGCGCCTTCGACGGCGAGATCGAGGTCGGCGTCGTCGAAGACGATCAGGGGCGCGTTGCCGCCGAGTTCGAGGCTGAGCCGTTTCACGCTGTCCGCCGCCCCGCGCATCAGCAGCGCACCGACCCGCGTGGAGCCGGTGAAGGAGATCTTGCGAACGGCCTCGTTCGCCATGATCTCGTCGCCGATCTCGGCCGGCATGCCGGTGACGATGTTGATGACGCCCGCGGGGATGCCCGCCCGTTCGGCGAGCACGCCGAGCGCCAGCGCCGAATAGGGTGTGAACTCGGACGGCTTGATGACCACCGTGCAGCCCGCGGCCAGCGCCGGCGCGACCTTGCGGGTGATCATCGCAGTTGGGAAGTTCCACGGCGTGATGATGCCGCAAACCCCGACGGGTTCCTTCAGAACGATGATGCGCCGGTCTGGCGTCGGCGAGGGGATGGTGTGGCCATTGATGCGACGCGCCTCCTCCGCGAACCATTTGACGAAGGACGCACCGTAGCGGATCTCGCCTTTGGCCTCGTCCAGCGGCTTGCCCTGTTCCGTCGTCAGGATCAGCGCGAGATCGTCCAGATGCGCCAGCATCAGGCCGTGCCATGCCTCCAGGAGGCCGGCGCGCTCGGCGTTGGTCCTCTTCTTCCAATCCGCATAGGCGGAAGCCGCGGCCTCTATCGCCGCGCGGGTCTCCGGACCGGCCATGTCGGGCACCGTGCCGATCGCCGCCTGGGTCGCCGGATCGACGACGTCGACCGTCCTGCCGGAGCCGGCGGCGACCCATTCGCCGCCGATCAGGCCGGCTTGGCGTAAGAGGCTTTTGTCTTTCAGGTTCTTCATCGAAAACGACCTTGCAATCAGGTGAGCGCCGCGACGACCGCGGCCGTGATGGCCTCCGTCCGGTCCTTGCCGGGAATGGTGCCTATGCCTCTGGCGGTTGCGGCTTCGACCGCCTTCATGACGCGGCCGGCCGCTACCTTTTCGCCGAGATGATCGAGCATCATGGCGCCTGACCAGATGGTGGCGATCGGATTGGCGATGCCCAGATGCGCGATGTCGGGCGCCGAGCCGTGCACCGGCTCGAACATGGACGGCGCCGAGCGGTCGGGATTGATGTTGGCGGAGGCGGCGTAACCGAGTCCTCCCTGGATCGCCGCGCCGATGTCGGTGAGGATATCGCCGAACAGGTTCGAGGCGACGACCACGTCGAGGCTCTCCGGCGCCATGATCATGCGCGCGGCAAGCGCGTCGACGTGATAGCTGGTCACTGCGACGTCAGAGTACTCCGCAGCCAGCTTTCGCGTGATCTCGTCCCAGAAAACCATCGAGTATTTCTGCGCGTTGGATTTGGTGACGGAGGCGAGCTTTCCGCGCCGTGTCCGCGCCTGCTCGAAGCCGAAGCGCAGGATGCGCTCGACACCGGCGCGGGTGAAGATCGAGGTCTCCACCGCGACCTCGTCCAGCGTGCCTTGATGCACGCGCCCGCCGGCGCCCGAATACTCGCCTTCGGTATTCTCGCGAATGCACAATATGTCGAAGTTCTCCGCCCGCAGCGGGCCTGTCACGCCCGGCAGCAAGCGGTGCGGCCGGATGTTGGCATATTGCACGAATGCTTTGCGGATCGGCAGTAGCAGCCCGTGCAACGAAACGGAATCCGGCACCTCCGCCGGCCAGCCGACGGCGCCGAGAAGGATGGCGTCGAAGCCGCGCAAGGTCTCGATACCATCGTCGGGCATCATGCGGCCGGTGTCCTTGAAGAAACGGCAGGACCAGGGGAATTCGGCGCCCGCCAGGGCAAAGCCGAAGTTTCTGGCCGCCGTTTCCAGCACCGTCCAGGCGGCGGCGGTCACATCGCGGCCGATGCCGTCACCGGGGATCAGGGCGATCGAATAGGACTTCATCGGCATCTCTTCACAGGCTGATCAGGACGCTCTTGGTCCTGCGGTTGGCGAGATAAGCCTCACGGCCGAGGTCCTTGCCGATGCCGGAGCGCTTGTAGCCGCCGGTCGGCAGGATATGGTCGCGCGAGCGGCTGTAGCGGTTGACCCATACGGTGCCCGCTTCGAGCTTGCGCACGAAACGGATGGCACGGGACAGGTCGGCGGTGAACAGGCCGGAAGCCAGGCCGTAGGTCGGATGGCTGGACAGCGCCAGCGCCTCTTCCTCGGTCTGGAAGGTTTGGACGGTCAGGACCGGGCCGAAGATTTCCTCGACGATCGCCGGATTGGCCTGGTCGACATTAGCGATCAGCGTCGGCTCGTAGAAATAGCCTGGGCTGTCCATGGTGTGGCCGCCGGTCAGGCATTCGCCGCCGACCTTGATCGCGGCCTGCACGATGCCATCGATACGCGCCCGCTGACGTTCCGAGATAACAGGCGAATATTGGGTCGCCTCTTCCCAGGTCGGGCCGGGCCGCGCCGCCTTCATCTTCTGCAGGATCGCAGCCGTCAGCCTGTCGGCGACGCTTCTCTCGACGATCAGACGCGTGCCGGCGACGCAAGCCTGACCGGCATTGAAGGTGACGCTGCCGGCGATGGCCGTCGCCGACTTCTCCAGATCGGCATCGGCGAAGACGATCTGCGGGCTCTTGCCGCCGAGTTCCAGCGTCATCGGCTTGACGCCGGTGCGAGCGACGTTTTCCATGATGGCCGAGCCAGCGCGGGTCGAGCCGGTGAAACTGACCTTGGCGATCTCAGGATGACCGGTCAGCGCCGTACCGGTCGTCGGACCGTCTCCCAGCACCACGTTTATGAGCCCGGCCGGCAAGCCTGCCCTAACGGCGAGTTGTGCCATGTAGACGGCCGAAAAGGGCGTCATTTCCGACGGCTTCAGCACGACCGCATTGCCCGCGGCCAGTGCTGGACCAAGCTTCCATCCGGCCATCGAGATGGGAAAATTCCAGGGCGTGATCGCGCCGACAACGCCGTAAGGCTCGCTCATGATCATGCCGAGACTGGCGTCGTCGGTCGGCACGAGCTCGCTGCCTTCCTTGTCGGCGAATTCGGCGAAGAAGCGGATCTGCTCGGCGGTGACAGCGATGTCGCCGGCAATGAGTTGGCCGATGGGTCGGGTGGAGCACAGTGCCTCGATCCTGGCCAGCGTTTCGGCTTCTGTCTCGATCAGGTCAGCCCACACCTGGAGTGCCTTCGTCCGTTCGCGCGGCCGAACACTGCCCCAGTTGCTGGACTTCAGCGCCGCCTTGGCGCTTTCCACTGCGCAACTGACCATATCGACGCCGGCCACCGGGCAAGCGGCGTATGCCTTGCCGTCCGACGGTCGGCACATCTCGATCGCACCCTCGGCCGAGATCAACTCCCCGCCGATGAAGTGGCCGACGGGAAGCGGGATTGTATCGGGATCAAAGCTCAGGCTCATCGACAACCACTCTGCGGCATCGGCTGAAGCCTAAAGCTTACCGGCACGCAGCATGCGCTGTTCGCCGATCCGCTACCGACGAATGTTGCGTGCCAGGCACGAGAGACGGCAAAATCTTCCGCGCAGGCCGGCACCTCGCGTTGGTTCTGTCAGCTCACAATCACGTAGATCTTGCGCACCGTTTCGATGGTTTTCCATACACCGGTGAAGCCGGGTTTCATCACGAAGCTGTCGCCGGCACGGTAGGTAACCGTCTCGCCGGCGTCGGGCGTGATTTCGATCACGCCCGAGAGGATGTGGCAGAACTCGAAAGTGTCCCCCTTGATCGAGCGCGTCTCCCCCGGTGTCGCCTCCCAGACGCCGGTACGGACACGATCGCCCTCCGTGGCGTCCTGCGCCCAGGTCTTGAAGGCGGGACTGCCGGCAACCAGCAGTTCGGGCGTTGCCTCGTATTCCAGCGGCGGGAAGGCTGGGTTGGTATCGACGGTTTTGAGCAGGGACAAGGGAAGACCTTTCAGGTTGGAACTTCAATAGCCGCGCGACCGGTCAACGAGGCCGATCGGATCGAGGCCGGCGCGGTGGCGCCGGATGTTGTTTATGACGGTCAGTGCGGCCGTCGCGGGCTGGGTGACGCTGGCGACATGCGGGGACAGGATGACCTTCGGATGCGACCAGAACCGATGGCTCGCGGGCAGCGGTTCAGGATCGGTGACGTCGATCATCGCCGCCGAAAGGTGGCCGCTGTCGAGCGCGGCGACAAGGGCTTCGTGGTCGAGTTGCGGCCCCCGGCCGGTGTGGACGAGCGCCGCGCCTTCAGGCAGTTCCGCAAATAGGCCGGCATCGAGCAAACCGCGGGTGTCTTCCGTCAGCGGCAGCAGGCAGATCAGTATGTCGCTGGCGGCGAGCATCCTCTTCAGTCCAAGCTCTCCATGATGACAGGTCACACCCTCGATCTGCCGCGGCGAGCGGCTCCATCCGGCGAGCGGGAAGCCGAAGGGCTTCAGCCGGTCGAGGACGGCTTGGCCGAGCTGCCCGAGGCCGAGCACGCCGACCCGGCGCGACATGGCCGGGAGCTGCGCGATATCTGCCCATTCAGCAGCGCGCTGCTGCGCCAGATAGGCCGGCAGGTTGCGGTGGAGCGCGAGCACGGCCAACGTCACATATTCCTGCATCATGCGCACGGTGCCGTCGTCGATCATGCGCACGATCTTCACGTTTGAAGGCACCCTATCGAGGCGAAGCTGATCGACGCCGGCGCCGATGGAAAACAGGATTTCCAGGCGTCCGTAGCGACCAATGTCCTGCGGTGCGATCCAGCTGATCAGATAACGCACGGCGTCGGGGTCGACCGATGCGGCATCCATCGTGAAGGGGACGTCCGGTAGTTCTCTCGCGAATGCCTCGGCGAAGATCGCCCCGCGGCGCGCATCGGAATTGAAAAGGAATGTCATTCCGCTCCCTTTCAGGCCGCGCAACGTGCGCCCAGTGCCTCGATCACCCGCTGGCAGGCGGCGAGTTCGCTGGTCAGAATGTATTCGTCCGGCTTGTGGGCGCGATCGATGTCGCCGGGGCCGCAAATGATCGCATCGAGCCCGGCGGCCTGGTAGAGCCCGCCCTCCGTGCCGTAGCTGACGGCGGCGAGCGGCGCTTCGCCGGTCAGTTCGCCCAGCAGTGCCGCAAGTGCCGTATCCTGCGGCAGCGATAGCGCCGGATAGGCGCTGACTGGTGTCCACTCGACAACATAGCCTTGGGCTGCAAGGGCCTCGGCCCGCACCTTGACGGGCGCGAGCAGGCTGGCCGGGTCGATACCGGGTATGGCGCGCGCCTCCAGCTCCAGCGTGCAACTGTCGGGAATGATGTTGACCGACTGTCCCCCTGCGATCACACCGGCCTGCAGCGAGGAATAGGCCGGCTCGAAGGCAGCGTCGAACGGACCGTGCGTCAGCCGTTCGGCCTCGCTCACAGCCGTGCTCAGCGCTTCGGACATCGCATGGATGGCGTTCAGCCCGAGGTCAGGCCGTGAAGAATGGCCGGAGCGCCCTTTGATGGTTACGCGGGCGGCCGCCTTGCCCTTGTGGCCCCGCACGGCGCGCATGCCGCTCGGCTCGCCGACGATAACGCCGAGCGGCTTCGCGCAAAGCTCGGGAAGGCGGCCGATCATATGTGGCACGCCGCGGCATCCCACCTCTTCGTCGTAGGAGAAGGCGAGGTGGATTGGACTGGCAAGACGCAGCCCCGCCAAGGTAGGCACCGCCGCGAGCACCGCGGCAAGAAACCCTTTCATGTCCGTGGTGCCGCGTCCGTAGAGCCGTTCGCCCTCCCGACGCAGCGCGAAAGGGGCCGAACTCCATTGCGGCTCACTGGCGGGGACGACGTCCATGTGGCCGGACAGAATGTACCCAGGGACGTCGGCGGGGCCGATCGTCGCAAACAGATTGGACCGGTCGCCTTCCGGCCCTCGAAGCAGGGTAACCTGCGTTCGGTGCTTTGCGAGATAGGCCTCGATCCAGCCGGCGATATCGCCGTTCGGCTTGCCGGCGACCGATGGAAAGGCGACAAGACGGTCGAGGATATCGAAGACGTCCATTCCAGCCCTCAAAGCATTTCGGGTTTGCCGGGATCGATGCCGTCGGCTGCTCGATTTCGGCAGAGGATGTGCGCATTCTTTCGCGATTGCGTGCCGAAAGCGGAAGTGTTTCAGTTGAATCTAGCGTTGCTGCGCGGCTTTCGAGCAAATCGTACCGGTCTGCTTGTTTAGCGTTGGCAGGCGGAAGGTTGCCATCGGCGCGCCGCCTTCCAGTACGATAATCTTTCAGGGGCATGGAATTGAAGCCGTCCGGAAGCTTGAAAATCGATACCTTCTCGATGCGGATTGGCGACATCGAAGGCGTTGAACTGGACCGCTTGCACGCGCTCTCGCTCTCCGTGGGATGGCCGCATCGCGCTGAAGACTGGCAATTCCTGCGCCAGTCGGGACACGGGTTCGTGGCGCTCGATGAGATCGGCCGGGTTCTCGGTTCGGCCATGTGGTTCGCGCATGGTACCGATTTCGCAACCGTGGGCATGGTCATCACCTCGCCGCGACTTCAGACGCTGGGGGCGGGGCAATGGCTGATGAAGCGGGTCTTCGAGAACGTCATCGGCTGCGATCTGCGTCTCAATGCAACGCGCGCGGCAAGGCGGCTCTATCTCTCGCTCGACTTCCAGCCGGAGAAGACCGTTTATCAATGCCAGGGCATCGCCCGCCTGGAGACGACAAGTAGCCCGACAGACATGCGCGATGTTAGGACCTTGGACCCAAGTGATATTCCCGCAGCGATCGCGCTCGACGCGGCAGGATTTGGCGTGAGGCGGGCGGCACTCATCGAAAGGCTTTTCGCACACTCGGCCGGCTATGGTCTTTTCAAGGATGGCAGGCTGAACGCATTCGCGCTCTGCCGGCCGTTCGGACGGGGCCACGTCGTGGGGCCGGTCGTGGCGGAAAGCGACGCCGACGCTTTGGCGATCGTCCGTCCGCACGTGGCCGACCATTCCGGGTCTTTCCTGCGGATCGACACGCACATGGACCATGGCGAGTTCGCCGCCTTTCTGTCGCACAGCGGAATGCCTGTTTTCGACACGGTGCTCACCATGTCGATGGGCAAACGCCTCTCCGATTTTGCCGTCGACGGCGCAGTTGCACCGATGACTTACGCACTCGCCAGTCAGACTCTCGGGTAGTTGATTCCAGGACGCGGGCCACCGCGGCAGACCACGCCTCGCCGTCACGCTTGTGGCGCTGGAGCATCAAACGCAGCAGGGCTAAACTGGAAGTCTTCGAAATTGCTTGAGGCGGGCGCGGATCAATGTGGGTCATGGACGTATCCAAGTTTCGGAAACGTCCCTCCAGGCTCACCATATTTGCCGCTGTTGACCTGGTCCATTTCACTGCATGCCTGAGTTCTCAAATCCTTCGTGGTGTGACACAGGATCGGATCCTCGACCCATAGAACATCGTGGCCTGCATCGCGGATCGCGCCCAGTTTGATGAGCGCCTCCTTCGAGGTCCTCGTTCGGATCGATCATCATTCTTGATCCTGCCGGGCACAGGTCTTCAACAGTCGCGGATCAACCAAAGTGGCATGTGTTTGGCCAACGCATTGATTAAATCAGATATCCCGATATACAAGATATTTTTCGGGTATAGATTTTGGCATAGATTGGCAGATTCATGAGTCGCAATTTTCTGGTGATCGAACCTGAGGAAGGCATCGCCGTCCTCAAGGGGCTGGCCTCTTTGGCGCGCATTTCCATGCTGAAACTGCTGCATGAGAAGGGGCCGATGAATGTCAACGACATCGCTGCAGTGCTGTCGCTGCCGCAATCGACTGTCTCTACCAATATCCAGGTGCTTGAGGATGCCGGCCTGATCCGTACCGAGAACCATAGGGCGAAAAAAGGCAGCCAGAAGATCTGCTATCCGACCGCCGAGGAAGTGCTCGTGGTGTTCAAGAGCGAGTATCGTGCGGTCAAGAACAATGCCATCGAAGTATCGATGCCGATCGGGCTCTACACTGGTTTCGAGGTGACGGCGCCCTGCGGCCTGTGTTCGCCGGACGGCATCATCGGTCTGCTTGACGTGCCGAACACTTTTCTCGATCCGGACCGTATGAAAGCCGGGCTGCTGTGGTTCACGCGCGGCTTTGTCGAATACCAGTTCCCCAACAATGCCAAGCTCGCCAATGCCGAGATCACCGAACTCGAAGTGGTGATGGAACTGTCCTCGGAGGTACCGGGCACCAGCGCCGACTGGCCCTCCGACATCACGCTCACGATCAATGGCGTCGATGTCGGCACCTGGACATCGCCCGGCGATTTCGGCGACAAGCGCGGCGTCTTCACGCCGTCCTGGTGGAAGCTCAAGGGCTCGCAATATGGCAAGCTGAAGAACTGGCGAATTTCCACGGACGGAACCTATGTCGACGGCGTCAGGATTTCGGAAACCAGCCTCGCTGTCCTCGACCTCAAGGGCCACCATTCAATCCGCATCCGTATCGGCGTCAAGGACGACGCCAAGCGCCCCGGTGGGATCAATATTTTCGGTAAGGGATTTGGAAATTACGATCAGGACATCCTGCTCAGGATCAAAACCGGTTGATATCATTAAACCGGGTTTCAAAGATAGTGTAACAATGTCAGCATCTTGCTTCCATCTATGGTAGATGCCGCCGCTTAATTGTCAGACATTTGGCTGTTTTTGACTTGACGAATGAGTGATGCTTCCCTTTGATATCGAACAAGATGATTTAAATCATCATTTGTGATATTGTGGGAGGAATGCATGAAGGCAGCCGTCACGGCGCATCCGCACTATGTTGTCTCGAAAATCGATCCGAGGCTCTATGGATCCTTTATCGAGCATCTCGGGCGTGCGGTTTACACCGGCATCTATGAGCCGGGCCACCCGACGGCAGATGCCAATGGCATGCGTCAGGACGTCATCGATCTGGTCAGGGAACTCAATGTTCCGATCGTCCGCTATCCCGGCGGCAATTTCGTGTCCGCCTACAATTGGGAAGACGGCATCGGCCCCAAGGAAAAGCGCCCGGTGCGCCTCGATCTCGCCTGGCACACATCGGAAAGCAACGAAGTCGGACTGCATGAATTTGCGGACTGGTGCACCTCCGCCAACACCGAGATGATGCTTGCCGTCAATCTCGGCTCGCGGGGCCTCGATGAAGCCCGCAACTTTCTGGAATATACCAATCATCCCGGCGGCAGCGAGTGGAGCGACAAGCGCATCGCCAACGGCCGCAAGGAGCCCTTCGACGTCAAGCTCTGGTGTCTCGGCAACGAAATGGACGGCCCCTGGCAGATCGGCCACAAGACCGCCGACGAGTATGGCCGCCTGGCCCACGAGACCGCCAAGGCCATGCGCGCCTTCTCCAAGTCGCTCGAACTTGTGGTCTGCGGCTCTTCGAATGCCAAGATGCCGACCTATCCCGAGTGGGAAGCGGTCGTTCTCGACCACACCTACAACGAGGTCGACTACATCTCGCTGCACATGTATTTCGACAACGAAGCCAATGATGCGCCGAACTACCTCGCCATGAGTGAGAAGCTCGACGACTACATCGTCTCGGTCGCCGGCGTCATCGATTACATCAAGGCGAAGAAGCGCTCCAGCAAGCAGGTCTACATCTCGTTCGACGAATGGAACGTCTGGTACCATTCCAAGGAGCAGGACAAGAAGATCCTCGGCGGCAATGACGGCTGGCCCTTCGCCCCGCCACTGCTTGAAGACATCTACAATTTCGAGGACGTGCTGCAGGTCGGCCTGATCCTCAACACCTTCATCCGCCGTTCCGACGTGGTCAAGATCGCGTGCATGGCGCAACTGGTCAACGTCATCGCGCCGATCATGACCGTTCCCAATGGCCCGGCATGGCGCCAGACGATCTACTATCCCTATCTCTTTGCCTCGATCTATGGCCGCGGCAATGCGCTGGATCTCAAGGTGGAATGCCCGACCTACAAGTCCACCGTCGCTGGCGACGTTTCCTATGTCGACGTCGCCGGCGTGCACGACACGCAGACCGGACATGTCACCTTCTTTGCCGTCAACCGCCATTCGAGCGAGGCAATCGAAACCGTGATCGACATTAGCGGCTTCGGCGCGGCCGACATCGTCGATCACCAGGTGATGACGCATGCGGATCTGAAAGCCGTCAATTCGGCCGGCAACCCCGGCAATGTCAGCCCCAGGAAAGGGGCCGGCGCCTCGGTGGCTGGCGGCAAGCTCCGCCTGTCGCTGCCAGCCTATTCCTACCAGATGATCCGCCTGAAGCTCTGACTGGCGGATCATCGAAAGTGCATGCGCCGAGGAGGAGCGCCGACGTGACAGCCGATATCGAGATCAGGAATGTGAACAAGCATTTCGGTGCCATGGCGGTACTGGAGGATCTGTCCCTCTCCATCAAGGCACGCGAATTCATCGTGTTTCTTGGACCGTCCGGCTGCGGGAAATCGACGCTTCTGCGCATGATCGCCGGCCTTGAAACCGTCGACAGCGGCGAGATCGCCATCAACAACGAACGCATCGATCATCTGCCGCCGGGCAAGCGTGGCATTGCCATGGTGTTCCAGTCCTATGCGCTCTATCCGCATATGACCGTGCGCGACAACATGGCCTTCGGGCTTGAGAATATCGGCATGTCGCGGGAGGTCATCGACGCGCGGATCAACGAAGCCGCCCGCATTCTCGAAATGCCGCATCTGCTCGAGCGCAAGCCTGGCCAGCTCTCGGGCGGCCAGCGCCAGCGTGTCGCCATCGGCCGCGCGATCGTCAAGGAACCGAAGGCCTTCCTGTTCGACGAGCCGCTCTCCAATCTCGACGCGGCTCTGCGCACCCGCACCCGTCTCGAACTTGCCCAGCTTCACCAGCGCCTGCAATCGACGATGATCTTCGTCACCCACGATCAGGTCGAGGCCATGACGCTCGCCGACCGCATCGTCGTCATGAACAATCGCAGGATCGAGCAGATCGGCTCTCCGATGGAAATCTACGAACGCCCGGCGACCAAATTCGTCGCCGGCTTCGTCGGCGCACCGGCGATGAATTTTGTCGAGGCGATACTCGACAGATCGGGTGAAAAGGCCGTGGCTAGATTTTCGGACGGTATATCGGTCCAGACCGGGATTGCTTCCGATCAGTTGAGCGATGGCAAGCACACTTTCGGCTTCCGTTCGGAAGATGTTCGCATCGTTGCCGCCGGACAGGGCAATGCCGTCGGCGTGGTCGATGTGCTCGAGCGGCTCGGCGAACGCACGTTGGTCTACGCCCGGCTGGGCGATGGCCAGCAGATCGTCGGCTCCGATGCGGGCAACAGCCGGGTCGCGGTCGGCCACAAGGTCGGGCTCGCCTTCGACGGCCAGAAATCGCATCTGTTCGACGAAACCGGCCGCGCCTGGCACGCGAGGGAGGTCTGATATGGCCGATCGGTTGACGATGCCGCAGACCGCGACGCCGGCGCCAGGCGTCAGGGCTCCCAGCGTCGACATCTACGCGCCGCAATGGCGAAACTTCATGTTCGTCGCGCCGTTCCTGTTCTTCTTCACGACGCTGCTCGTCTTCCCACTCCTCTGGGGAATGTGGCTGAGCTTCCACAAGGCCGATACGTTCTCGTCCGGAAATTTTGTCGGGCTAGGCAACTATGTCAGGCTGTTCCACGACAAGGTGTTCCTGCAATCGGTCTGGAACACCTTCTACTTCGTGCTTCTGACCGTGCCGACGCTGGCGCTGATCGGCCTTTTTCTCGCGCTTTGCCTCAACCGCCGCACGCGCACTGCCGCGGTGCTGCGCACCCTGTTCTTTTCTTCCTCGGTGCTGTCGGTCACCATCGTGACACTGATCTGGCGCATCGTGTTCATTCCGAATGTCGGTCTGCTGTCGACGATCTACGGATGGTTCGGAGCGACTGCTCCGGCTTTCATTTCCGATCCCAGCCTTGCCATGATCGGCATCGCCATTGCCACCGTCTGGTGGTGCATCGGCCTGCCGATGATGCTCTTTCTTTCAGCCCTGCAGCAGATCCCGCAGGATATCTACGAAGCGGCGGCGCTGGACA
Organism: Mesorhizobium cantuariense; assembly: GCF_042647205.1. NCBI lineage: Bacteria > Pseudomonadati > Pseudomonadota > Alphaproteobacteria > Hyphomicrobiales > Phyllobacteriaceae > Mesorhizobium > Mesorhizobium cantuariense. The sequence continues at coordinate 1,455,675 of NZ_JBHRVD010000001.1, forward strand.
ATGCCAATCGCTGGCAGACGCTGCGCTCGATCACGCTGCCGTCGATCAAGCGCACCTTCATCCTGGTGATCATTGTCCAGATCGTGCTGCAATTTCAGCTGTTCGGCCAGGCCTGGCTGATGACGCGCGGCGGCCCTAACAACCTGACCAAGCCGATCGTGCTCTACATCTACGACACCGCATTCCGGCGCTGGGATCTGGGCCTGGGTGCCGCGGCATCGGAGATCCTGTTCATCCTCATCCTGATCGCGGCGATGGCCCAGTATCTCGTCACGCGCAACAAGGCGGATCAGGCATGAGAGCGCCAGCAATTTCCATCAGGGGACGCGCATTTGGCGACCGCGTGTTGCTGGCTCTCGTCATCCTGCTTTCGATCGTCATGATCGCACCGGTGCTGTGGGTCATCGGCCTGTCGCTGAAGGAAAACGCCGAGTTGATGGCCAATCCGAATTCGGTATTTCACGCGCCCTATACGCTCAAGAACTACATCAACACCATCGGTACCTCGTCGGTATTCGTCTGGGTGTTCAACAGCATCATCGTCTCGGGCGGATTGACACTTGGCACGCTGATCCTGTCGTCGCTCGCCGGCTACGGTTTTGCCCGGCTGAACTTCCCCGGCCGAAACATCCTGTTCGTGATCGTGCTCTTCGGCCTGGCGGTTCCGGAACAGGCCGTGCTTGTCGCCCGCCACCAGATCTTCGGCATGCTGAAGTTCCACAACACCTATCACGGGCTCATCCTCCCGGGCCTGTCGGCTTCGTTCGGCGTCTTCCTGATGACCCAATATTTCAAGGCCATCCCGAAGGAGCTGGACGAAGCCGCCATGCTGGACAATGCCAGCCGGTTCAGGATTTTCTGGAAGGTGCTTCTGCCGCTCACTGTGCCTGCACAGGCAACCCTGGGCATCTTCACCTTCCTCGGCGCGTGGAACGACTATCTGTGGCCGCTGATCTCGGCGACCAGGAAGGAGATGTACACGCTGACTGTGGGCATGGCCTCGACGCAGACCAATTTCGCCCAGTCTGAAGGCATCGGTTTCCTGATGGCGCAGGCGGTGTTCGCCGGCGCGCCGATCCTGATCGTCTACCTGTTTTTCCAGAAATACATCGTCACGGCCGTCTCCGGCGCTGCGGTGCGATGACGAGATTGCCTGCGGCGGGGAGTGTGCCGCGGCGATGGAAAGCATGACGCCAATCCAGGGTGGAGTGGCGGAAACTCAGTAGGAGGAACTGACATGAAAATGAAGGAAATACTGTTTGCCGCAGTGTCTGCCAGCGTCATGATGCTGGCCAGCTCGAGCCTTGCAGCAACGGAACTGACCGTGCAGCGCTTTTTCGGCGCCTGCGATGCCGATTTCGGCACCAACACCGATGTCACCAAGGCTGTTGGCGAATGCGGCATCATCACTTCGCTGATCAACAAGTTCAATGCCGACAATCCCGATGTGCACGTCAACGTCTCCACGGTGGAATGGCCGGGCTATGACCAGCTAACGGCGCAGTTCGCTTCGGGCGATGCTCCCGACATCGTCACCATCCATGAATCGGCGCTGTCGGACTACCAGTCCAAGGGCCTGTTGATGCCGCTCGACGATCTCTTGAAGTCGGTTGGCGTGACGCCTGACGCCTTTACCGATGCAGCGCGCGAAGGCGCCACCAAAGACGGCAAGATCTACGGCTTGCCGATCGACAGCTGGACGATGCTCTATCACATCAACATGGATCTCTTCAAACAAGCCGGCCTCGTCAATGCCGACGGCACGCCGATGCTTCCGAAGTCGCCCGAGGAACTGCTCGCCCAGGCCGAACAGTTCAAGCAGAAGACCGGCAAGCCTTACTTCGTTCAGAACCTGGCCAATGAGACAGCACTCTACACGCGCAATCTCTATACCTATCTGTTCCAGCAGGATTCCGACTTCTTTGCCGACCCGAAGCATGTGAAATTGAATACGCCGGAAGCCAAGAAGGTCGTCGAGATGTACAAGGCGATCTTCGACAAGGGCTACACCACCAAGGACCTCGACTACGGCGGCGCGATCAACGCTTTCCTTGCCGGTGAGGGTGGCGTCCAGCTCAACGGCACGTGGGTTGTCGGCGACAACAACGCCCAGTCCGAAACCAAGGGCACGGCGCTCAACAAGGGCGGCTATACGGTCTACCCGTATCCGCAGCTCTTTGGCGGCGCCCATGCGCAATATGCCGACGGCCACACCTGGGCAGTCTCGCAGAAGGACCGCACGCCTGAACAGACCGCGGCTATCGGCAAATTCCTGAAGTTCTTCGCCGACAACGACTTCGAATGGTCGCGCACCGGCCACCTGCCGGCATACAAGGCCGTCATCACCTCGGACGCCTTCAAGGCGCTGCCGCATCGCAACACAATCGCCGCCGTCGCCGATCTCGGCAGGCCGCTGCCGTCAGCGGTGCAGCGCCAGTTTGCGATCCAGGACATTGTCGGCGAAGAGATGAGCGCTGCAATTACAGGCCAGAAAGACGTCGATGCAGCACTTGCCGACATGGAAAGCCGCGTCAACGAGTTGCTCGCCAACATTTGACCAAGGGAGTGTTCGAACGCTCGCTCCACGCCACGGCTGGAAACAGTCGTGGGGTGGAAGCGAGCAGTCTCCTTTGTCCATGAAGGGACCATTCCGGCCTGTAAAGCTGCAGTGAGCACCGGCAAATCGAAATTCGGGCTCACCATCGGGCGGCCTTCGATATCCGCGCCATACCCGAGCCGGCGAAACGCCGGCGCCGGCCTCACTGTCCGGCCAGGGCATGAGTGCCAGCACGCGGCTCAGCTGACGCCCGATCGGCGCCTGGGGCTTATCGGATCGGCGTCTCGCCGCGAAATAGCGGCTGGTGCGCCCGCATCAAGCCGGCAATCCGGTCGGCGACTTTTCGCACCGGTGGAGAGTGACGTTCCTCGTGATGGGTGACGATCCATTGGTCGGTTTCGAGTTCGGGGATGGGCTGAGCGACGCGCACCAGCCGCAGATCGCTGTCGCCGACGAAGCACGGAAAGATCGAAAGGCCGGCGCCTGCGGCCACCAGTTCGCGCACCGAATGGGTGTTGTTGCCGCGCACGGCGATGCGGTCGCCATGATGGGCTTGCAGCCAGCGCGCCGAGGCGATGTTTGCCCCTTCGCCGGTGACGCCGACGAACAACCCGGCGGCGATGCCGTTGATCAAATGGCGTCCGGAATAAATGGCGTGGGCGACCTTGCCGCTCTGACGGCCGGCTAGCCACTGCTCGGTCGGGCGCTCGCTGCGGATGCCGATGTCGGCGGCACGGCGACCGATATCGACCCGATCGGTGGTGGTGACGAACTCCACCCTTATGCCGTCATCGACCGTCCAGATCTCACCGATATGGGCAGAAATGAAGGCCGAGGTCCATGGCCCAGCCGAGACGCGGACAATGCGGTCGGGCAGGTTTCCTTCGCGCCAGCGGGTCAATGACTGCATTGCGGCTTCGACGTCTTCGGCGCGCCGCAGCAGTTCTTCACCGACCGGGGTCAGCCGGTAGCCGGTCTGCTGGCGCACGAACAGCGGTTCACCGATCTGCCTTTCGAGCGCGGTGACGCGTCGTCCCAGAGTGGCTGCGCTGAGGCGCGTAGTTGCCGTCGCTGCGCTCAAGCCACCCAGCCGCGCAACGTCGAGAAACAACCTCAGATCGTCCCAGCCGATATCCATTTTGCAGAAATGAAAAACTCCTTGCGACCATGGCTGTAGCGCGAAGCGGGCATCACGCGCAAGTATGCAGGCATTGGCGGCATTGGACAATCCTGCTCTGCGGACAGTGACAAGCGCCTCGGTTGGCCAGGAAGCCAGCGCAATCCTTTCGATCACGCAAGCGCCCTGCGCAGACGCTTTGCATTTTCAAGTAACCCAAGCGCGTGGGCATTCTGCGCGCCAAAGGAGACGATCATGCTGTATGAACTTCGACACCGTTTCGCCTGCTGGCTTGCCTATCGCCAGACGGTTGCGCGCTTGAGGCATGTCCCGGACCGCACACTGGCGGATGCTGGCATTTCTCGCGAAGAGATCCGCGAGCGTGCCCGCCACGCCAGCCTGCATCGATAAGGCTGATGGGCCATCGGATCACTGGGGGAATGGATCTGGTCTCCTCGGATCGGTTTGAATGGACAACCTTACGGAGGCTCACATCTACCGCCCCCAGACAACGGCATTCTCATGCCGCTTGATGATGTGCTTCAGGTTCTCGAAGGCGGTCGTGACGTGGCCCGCGAAGCGCTCTGCCGCGGGTGAGCGTGGCCCGCTGACCCGGCGCAGGATGCCGAGTGAGCGGCTGGGCTGCGGGATTTCATAGGGCAGCACCGTCACCCGGTTCTCCTTGCGCTGCGCGAAGACTACGGAGAATGGCAGCACGGCCAGCGCATCGGTTTCGGCAAGGAAGTTGATAACGCTCATCAGCGAGCCTCCCGAATAGCGGACGTTCAGGTCCGACATGCCGATGCTCATCAGGATCATCTGCAGGTCCGACATCAGCGGAGAGCCGGGCAGGGGAGCCACCCAGGGAAAACTGGTCAGGTCATGCGCCCTGAGGCGGCGATTTCGCAGCAGGGGATGGTCGGGCCGGCAAGCCACGACGTTGCGCCCGGGCAGGATCTCGGTGAATTCGAAGCCTGGTCCAAGATCGAGCACGCCGATCGGCACGATGCCGAGATCGATCTGGTTGCTCTCCAGTGCTGCGACCATCTCGGGCAGGTTCATATAGCTTTGCTGAACGGTGACCTCGGGTTCGAGCTTCTGGAATTCTCCGATCATCCGGCTGATCATCGCATCCATGAAGAAAGGCACGCCGCCGACACGGACGACGCCCTTCGTGCCTTTCATGAAGCCCTGGACCGCATCCGACGCCTTGCGCGACGCCGTGATGATCGTGCGGCCCTGGGCCGCCAGCTGGAAGCCGAGCGGTGTCGCCTGCAGCGGCCGGCGGCCCTTGAGGAAGAGCGGCTCACCCACCCGCGCCTCCAGCATGGCCAGCGATCGGCTGACCGCCGGTTGGGTCAGGCCCAGCATGGCGGCTCCTTCCGACACGCCGCCGGCATCCAGCACCGCGGCGAGCTGCATGAGGTGGCGCTCGTTCAGCTTCATAGCAAAACGCTATACAAGGGACGTCACATCTCATCAAGCATCGCGTCGGGCCGTGCTATCCCGCTTGGCAAGGGGAAGGGAGGCCCCTGGCGGAATGCACGGCCAGCACGACCCGAAGAGGGATGAGTTCCCCAAGGCGATCTCGACGCAGGCCGAGGAATTCTCGCGGCGCCTGACAGCAATGGGCCAGTCCCGTCTGGCGGCGGCGGCGCAGGCTGCTGTGGATGGTTTGCACGCGCTGATCGTGGAGTTGCGGCCCTCCGGCGAGGAATTCCGTCAGGCGATCGATTTTCTGACCGAGGTTGGCCACTACGCCGATGCGCGGCGCCAGGAATGGGTGCTGTTCGCCGATGTCCTAGGCGTGTCTTCGCTGATCGAGGATCAGAACAGCCCGCGCCCCGCCGGGGCGACACCAAACACCCTAGCCGGACCCTTCTACCGGGCCGATGTGCCGGAGATGGCGCCCGGCGCGAACATCTCGCGCGATCACAAGGGCGAGCCGCTGGAGGTTGCGGGCCGGATCGTCGCGCTCGACGGCGCGGGGATCGGCGATGCGGTGGTCGAGATCTGGCAGGCCAATGCCGAGGGTCTTTACGAGAACCAGGAACCCGACAGGCAGCCGGAATTCAATCTGCGCGGACGGTTCCGTACCGATCCGCAGGGACGGTTCCGCTTCATGACGGTGAAGCCGAAGGGCTACACGCTGCCGTCGGACGGACCGGTCGGTCAATTGATGTCAGCGCTTGGCCTTGGCCTCGAGCGCCCGGCCCATATCCATTTTCGCGTCTCGGCGGAGGGCTTCGAGACGCTGACGACTCACATCTTCGACCGGTCCGACCCTGCGATCGGCCGGGATGCCATTTTCGGGGTCAAACCCGAACTCATGGCCGAGTTCCGCGCGCTGCCGCCCAATGCAGGAAAACGGAAGCACGCGCTCGACCTCAACCTCGTGCTCTGCTCGCAGCGGCGGGGCGAAACCGAAACCTCTGGGAGGAGATGACCGATGGCACGTATCAGCGGCTACCACCATTTGACGCTCTCGACCGACAGCGCTCAGGACGATTTTGATTTCTATACCAAGGCACTGGGCCTGCATTCGGTGAAGCGCACCGTCTTGTTCGACGGCGTCATCCCGGTCTACCACCTCTATTACGGCTCGCCCAATGGCGATGCCTCGACGATCATCACCACCTTCCCGTTCCGCAAGCCAGGCGTCTATGGCCGCCGCGGGTCCAACCAGTCGCGCACCATCATGCAGTCGATCCCCAAGGGGGCCGCGGATTTCTGGGTGGACCGATTGAACGCGCGCGGCATCGAGGCCATCAAGATCACCCGTTTTGGCGCCGACCGTGCGGCTTTCGCACATCCCTGCGGCATCCCGCATGAGCTGGTGGAAAGCGACAGGGATCCACGCGCGCCCATCACCAACGAGGCGCAGGGCATCGGCAAGGCGCACGGCATCAAGGGTATCTACGGCGCCGTGGTGGCGGTGATGGACCGCACCGCCATGGACGACTTCCTGACCATCGCGTTGCCGCTGGAGAAAGAGGCCGACGACCATGAGGGGCTCGTGTTCCGCGTGCCCGACGCGACTGGCGTCGCGCAGCGCGTGGAGGTCATTGTCGACCGCGACAGCCCGCAGGGCACCTGGACGCTGGCGGGCGGCACGATCCACCACCTCGCCCTTAACACCGGCGACGAAGAGAACCAGCTGAAGCTGCGCGCTCATATCGAGGGCCTCGGCTTCACGGACATATCGGAGCAGAAGGACCGCAACTACTTCAAGTCCTGCTATGTCCGCTCGCCCGGAGGCGCGCTGTTCGAAATTGCCTGGACCACGCCGGAAGGCTGGGCCAAGGACGAGCCCCCGGGCCAGATCGGCAAGACGCTGGTCTTCCCGCCGTGGTTCAAGGACCGCGAGAGCGAATTGCAGGCCGGCCTGGAAGAGGCGGATTTCGCGTGAGTTCAGGCAGCGGTCCGCTCCGGCTTGGGCCAAGGGGCCCGGAGGCGAAGGCGATTTGCGTCTTCGTCCACGGCCGCGGCCAATCGCCCGAAGAGATGCAGTCCCATGTGCTGTCGCGGCTTTCCGCGACTGCCGTGGCCTTCATCCTGCCGCGTGCACCGCACGGCATGTGGTGGGAGGCGCGTGCCGTCGACCCGTTGACGCCGGTCGCCCGCGCGCAGCTTTCCGACGCACTCGACCACCTTGCGGCCGCCGTGGTCGCGGCGCGGGCGGAACTGCCCGGACTGCCGCTGCTTCTCGCCGGCTTCTCGCAAGGGGCGTGTCTCTCGATCGAATATCTCTGCGCTGGGCTGCCGCCGCCGGACGCTTTGGTGGCCTTCACGGGCTGCCGTGTCGGTGTTCCGGCGGACGAGAGATCCGAGGCCGCGCCGGCCAGAATGCCGATCTATCTTTCCGGCGGCGATGCCGATCCCTGGATTCCGGTCTCGGCGTTTGCCGATGCCGCGCAATCGCTGGGCCGGATTGGCGCGAGCCTGCGGGCCGATCTGTTCCCGGGCCGCGGCCATGAGGTCTCGGACGCCGAGATTGCCATGCTGGGCACGATTCTCGACGACCTCGCGGCCGGGCGTGGTCCGCGCATGGAGGCGGCGCGATGATGGACAGCTTCATCTTTCCGGGCCTGACGACACGGGTGGTCTTCGGTGCCGGCACCATGGCTCGCGTCGAGGAGGAAGTCCGGCGGCTCGGTCATGACAAGGTGATGGTGCTGTCGACACCGCATCAGAAGGGCGATGCGGAAAGACTGGCCGCAAGCCTTGGCGGCCTCGCCGCCGGGGTCTTTGCCGGCGCGGCCATGCACACCCCGGTCGAGGTTACGGAAAAAGCCGTCGATGCCTTCCGCACCAGCGGCGCTTCTGCGGTCGTCAGCCTCGGCGGCGGCTCGACCACCGGGCTCGGCAAGGCCATTGCCGTGCGCACGGGCGCCGACCAGGTGGTCATTCCCACCACCTATGCCGGCTCGGAAATGACCGACATCCTCGGCGAGACGGCGGCCGGGGAGAAGACCACCCGCCGCTCTCCGGACATTCGCCCCGAGACGGTGATCTACGACGTCGATCTGACACTGAGCCTACCAGTAAGTCTCACCGTCACCTCGGCGATGAACGCGATCGCTCATGCGATGGAGGCCTTGTATGCCCCCGATCGCAATCCGGTGATCGTGCTGATGTGCAGGGATGCCATGGTTGCCTTCCGGGACGGCATTCCAAGGCTGATCGGCAATCCGCAGGACCGCGCGGCGCGGACGCAGGCGCTCTATGCGGCGTGGTGCTGCTCGACCGCGCTCGGCTATGTCTCGATGGCGCTGCATCACAAGCTGGCGCATGTCTTCGGCGGCTCGTTCGACACGCCGCATGCCGAAACCCACGCCATCCTGCTGCCGTACACGACCGCCTTCAACGAAGCGGCGGTGCCCGATCTGCTGCGCCCGATCACTGAGGCATTCGGTGGTGGCTCGGCGGGCGGCGGGCTCTGGGACTTCGCGCAGTCGGTCGGTTCTCCGCTGAGCCTGAAGGCGATCGGCATCGAGGAGACCGATCTCGACCGCGCGGCGGCGATCGCGGTCAAGAATGCCTATGCGAATCCGAGGCCAATCGATCCGGGATCGATAAGGGAACTCCTTCAGGCGGCGTGGGAGGGACGCCGTCCGGGGGACTGAGAATAAAACCAAGAGGGAGGAACTGCACATGATCACAAGACGGAGCCTACTGAAAGCCTCGGCGGCGACAGGCCTGGCGCTCGCCGGTTCGCGCCTGGCGACGCCGGCCATCGCGCAAGGCGCCAAGATCCGCCTGGGCTATGTTTCGCCCCAGACAGGGCCGCTCGCCGGCTTCGCGGAGAGCGATGCCTACAACATCAAGGCCTTCCTCGCTTCCGAGGCGGGCAAGAACTTCGAGGTCATCGTCAAGGATAGCCAGTCGAACCCAAATCGCGCGGCCGAGGTGGCGAAGAGCCTGATCGTCGATGACGAGATCAACCTGATGCTCGTCGGCTCGACGCCAGAGAACACCAACCCGGTGGCCACCACCTGCGAGGCGGAGGGCGTGCCGGTCATCTCGACGATGGCGCCGTGGCAGCCCTGGTTCATCGGCCAGCAGGGCAATCCGGCCGATCCGTCCTCGTGGAAGCCTTTCAATTTCGCCTATCATTATTTCTGGGGTCTCGAAGACATCATCGCCGTTTACACCGGCATGTGGAAGCAGCTTTCCACCAACGGCAAGGTGGGCGGGCTGTTCCCGAACGATGCCGACGGCAATGCCTGGGGTGACCCGAAAAACGGGTTGAAGCCCGGCCTCGACGCCGCCGGCTTCAGCCTTGCCGATCCCGGCCGCTACCAGAACCTTTCGGACGATTTCACCGCGCAGGTCAACGCCTTCAAGGCGGCCAATGCCGAGATCGTCACCGGTGTGGTCATTCCGCCCGACTTCACCACCTTCTGGAACCAGGCCCGCCAGCAGGGCTTCAAGCCCAAGGCGGTGACGGTGGCCAAGGCGATCCTCTTCCCGCAATCGGTCGAAACGCTCGGCGACGCCGGGCACAACCTCTCATCCGAGGTCTGGTGGTCGGCCTCGCATCCGTTCAAATCGTCCGTGACGGGCGAGAGCTCGGCGGAACTCGCGGCGGATTTCTCCGCCAAGACCGGGCGTCCCTGGACCCAGCCGATCGGTTTTGTCCATTCGCTGTTCGAGGTGGCGGCCAATGTCATGGGCCGCGTTTCGGATCCGACCAATGCCGAGGCGATCGCGGCGGCCATAGCGGCCACCGACATGACGACGGTGGTCGGCAAGGTGGCCTGGAGCGGTGCGGGACTGCCGCCTTTCGCCGCGAAGAACGTCTGCAAGACGCCGCTCGTTGGCGGGCAGTGGCGGAAGAAGGCCGGCGGCGGCTTCGATCTGGTGATCGTCGAAAACGCCGGCGCCTCCGAGATTCCCACCGCCGGCAAGATGGAAGCCCTGGCCTGACGCGGCCGAGGGCGGCTGATACCGCCGCCCTCGTCCAGCGCGACCCAAGGATGACAGTGATGATACTCAGGCTGGAAAACGTTTCGAAGTCCTTCGGCGCCTTGAAGGTTGCGGATTCCGTGACCGTCAGCGTGCCGCGCGGCGAAGCGCTGGGCATTATCGGCCCGAACGGCGCGGGAAAGTCGACGCTCTTCAACCTGATCACCGGAAACTTGTTTGCGAATGAGGGTCGCATCGAATTCCTCGGCCGCGACGTGACCCGTGCTCCGGCGATGGAGCGGGTGCGCATGGGCGTCGGCCGCAGCTTCCAGATACCGCAGCCTTTCGAGGGGCTGACGGTGTTCGAGAATCTCTTGACCGCCGCCGCCTTTGGCCGGGGCGGACGCGAAGCCGAGATGGTCGACGATTGCGCGCGCATCCTCGAGGAGACGGAGCTTCTCAGGAAGGCCAACGTCGTGGCCGGCTCGCTGAGCCTTCTCGACCGCAAGCGCCTGGAACTCGCCCGCGCCTTGGCGACAGGCCCCGAGCTTCTGCTTCTGGACGAGATCGCGGGTGGCCTGACGGAGGGCGAATGCAAGGCCCTGGTCGCGACGATCAGAGCCATCCACGCTAGGGGAACCACCATCATCTGGATCGAGCATGTGCTGCATGCCCTGACGTCGGTGGTCGAGCGGCTTCTGGTGCTGGATTTCGGGCGCGTGATCGGGATCGGTGCGCCCGATGAGATCATGGCCTCGAAGGAGGTTCGCGAAATCTATCTGGGGCTCGAGGTCTGATGCTGGAAACGCGCGGCCTCACCGCGAATTACGGCCAGTTCCGGGCGCTGTTCGGTGTGGATATCACCGTGGCCGCAGGCGAATGCGTGGCGATCATCGGCGCCAACGGCGCCGGGAAATCCACGCTGATGCGCTCGATCACGGGCGTGCTCGGCAACGAGCCCGGCATGGTGCTGCACAGGGGCGAGCCGATCGGCGCGCTGTCTTCGGCCGAGATCATGAAGCGCGGCATCGCCATGGTGCCGGAGGGGCGCCGGCTGTTCCCTTCGCTGACCGTCGAGGAAAACCTGCTGGTCGGCGGGCAGGCGCGCAAGGTGCCGGGGCCGTGGAGCCTCGACGCGGTCTATGACCTTTTCCCGATCCTGCGCGAGCGGCGCAAGAGCCCCGGCACAGCGCTCTCGGGCGGCCAGCAGCAGATGGTGGCGATCGGCCGGGCGCTGATGTCGAACCCAGAATTGCTGCTCTGTGACGAGATCAGCCTCGGCCTCGCGCCCGTTATCATCCGCGATATCTACGCAGCCCTTCCCAGGATCCGCGAAGGCGACGCCGCGATAGTGCTGGTGGAGCAGGATATCGGCAAGGCGCTGGCGGTGGCCGATCGCGTCTACTGCATGATGGAGGGCCGCGTCACGCTGGCCGCCAGGGCGGCCGAGGTCACGCGCGAAGAAATCCATTCCGCCTATTTCGGAGTGGCGGCATGACGCGGGAACCGAGGCTCCGTCGTCTGCTCGCGCAGCGCTCTTGTGGCCTGATCGAGGTGGCGCGGCGATGATCTGGCTGGACACCCTCGTGCAGGGGATTCTGCTGGGCGGGCTCTATGCCCTGTTTGCAGCAGGGTTGAGCCTCGTCTTCGGCATCATGCGGCTGGTGAACCTCGCCCATGGCGACCTCATCATTCTTGCCGCCTACCTGGTGTTGATGGGCGTCACGCTGCTCGGCCTGTCGCCCTGGATCGCTGCCCTGATCGCCATGCCGGTGATGTTCGCGCTCGGCTGGCTGCTGCAGGCCGCCGTCTTGAACCGCGTGCTGGGCAAGGACATCCTGCCGCCGCTTCTCGTCACGTTCGGCCTGTCGGTCGCCCTGCAGAATGGGCTGCTCGAGGTTTTTTCCGCCGACAGCCGCCGCATTCCGGTGGGCGCGTTGGAGGGGGCGTCGCTCGATCTCGGGCTGGTCACGGTGGGGATCATGCCGTTGATGACCTTTGCCTCGGCGATCGTGATGATCATTGCCCTGAACGGGCTCTTTTATCACACCGCCCTCGGCCGTGCCTTCCGCGCCACTTCGGACGACGCCGTGACGGCGGGGCTGATGGGGATAGAGCCGAAGCGGATTTTCGCGATCGCCACCGGGATCGCAATGGTCGTGGTGACGCTGGCGGCGCTCTATCTCGGCATGCGGGCGAACTTCGATCCCTCGATCGGGCCGGCGCGGCTGATCTATGCCTTCGAGGCGGTGATCATCGGCGGCCTCGGCAGCCTATGGGGAACGCTCGCCGGCGGGATCATCATCGGCGTGGCGCAGACGTTTGGCGCCGCGCTCAATCCGGAATGGCAGATCCTGGCCGGCCACATCGCCTTCCTGGCCGTGATGCTGCTCAAGCCGCGCGGGCTTTTTCCGCGCGCGGTGGATTGAGGGGCGGCATGTATCGACTGACAACCCGCACCCGCGCCGGAACCGTAACCGCGATCATTGTGCCGATCTTCATCGTCGCAGCGCTCGCGCTGCCTGCCGTGGCCTCGCGTGGCGTCATACAGAATCTGTTCTTCATCCTCACCATGCTGACGCTGGCACAGATCTGGAACCTGCTGGCGGGCTATGGCGGCCTTGTCTCGGTGGGCCAGCAGGCCTTCGTCGGCATCGGCGCCTATGCGATGTTCGCTGGCGTGATCCTGCTCGGCTGGAATCCGGTCCTGGCGATCCCGCTGGGCGGCCTTGCGGCGCTGGTCCTGGCGGTTCCGACGGCCTTCTTCGCATTCCGCTTGCAGGGCGCCTATTTCGCCATTGGCACCTGGGTGATCGCTGAAGTAACGCGCCTGCTGGTCGCGCAGTGGAAGGCGCTTGGTGGCGGCACCGGCACCTCGCTGCCGCGCGAGGCGACGAGCAGCATCCTGGGCACCGATGCGATCCGGGCGCTGTTCGGCGTCCGCGAGGCCGCGGCACGCGACGTCCTGGCCTACTGGCTGGCTTTGGCGTTGGTCGTGGCCGTGACGGGCGGCATCTATTGGCTGCTGCGCAGTCGCCTCGGGCTGGCGCTGGCGGCCGTACGCGACAATGTCGACGCGGCACAATCGGTGGGCGTCGATACCGGTCGGCTCAGATGGGCGGTCTTTCTGATCGCCGCGGCCGCCACCGGGCTGACCGGCGCGCTGATCTTCCTGCAGACGGCCCGTATCTCACCGGGAGCGGCCTTTGCCGTCACCGACTGGACCGCCAACGTCATCTTCATTGTCGTCATTGGCGGCATCGGCACCATCGAGGGCCCGATCCTCGGCGTGCTGGTCTTCTTTGCGCTGCGTTCGGCGCTGGCCGACTACGGCAGCTGGTACTTGATGACGCTCGGCCTCATCGCCGTCGTCGTGATGCTTTTTGCACCAAAGGGGCTGTGGGGGCTGATCGCGTCCCGCAATGGCCTGCACCTGTTTCCGGTCCGCCGCAGGCTGACCGGTCCGAAGATCGAGGGAGGAATTTGATGGCGGATATCGAAACCGACGTGCTGATTGTCGGCACGGGCCCGGCCGGCTCGGCCACGGCGGCGCTGCTGTCCAGCTATGGCGTGGCCAACATGATCGTCAATCGCTATCGCTGGTTGTCGAACACGCCGCGTGCCCACATCACCAACCAGCGCACCATGGAAGTGCTGCGCGATCTCGGTCCGGATGTCGAGGCCGAGGCCATGATGCACGCCTCGCCGCAGGAGCTGATGGGCGAGAACGTGTTTTGCGAAAGCCTGGCCGGCGAGGAGATCGGCCGTATGAAGAGCTGGGGCATCCACCCGCTCTCGAAGGCCGAACATCTCCTGTCGTCTCCCTGCCTCATGAACGATCTGCCGCAGACCTTCATGGAGCCGATCCTGTTCAAGTCGGCCTGCGCCCGCGGGACGCAGGCACGCATGAGCACGGAATATGTCAGCCATGTCCAGGATGCGGACGGCGTGACCACCACCTGCCACGATCGGCTGTCGGGCAGGGATTTCACCGTGCGGTCGAAGTTCCTCGTCGGCGCCGACGGTGGCAACTCGCTGGTCGCCGAGCATCTGGGCCTGCCGCTCGAGGGCAAGATGGGCGTCGGCGGCTCGATGAACATCCTGTTCAGGGCCGATCTCTCGAAGTATGTCGCCCACCGGCCAAGCGTCCTCTACTGGGTCATGCAGCCCGGCGCCGACGTCGGCGGCATCGGCATGGGTCTCGTTCGCATGGTGCGGCCGTGGGCCGAGTGGCTGATCGTCTGGGGCTATGACATCAACCAGCCGCCGCCGGAGGTGACGCCGGAACTGGCCACCGAGGTCGCGCGTCAGCTGGTCGGAGATCCCGCGCTCGAGATCGAGCTCCTGGGCGCCAACACCTGGACCGTGAACAACTGCTTCGCCACACAGATGCAGAAGGGGCGGGTGTTCATCATGGGCGACGCCGCGCACCGGCATCCGCCCTCGAACGGGCTCGGCTCGAACACGTCGATCCAGGACGGGTTCAATCTCGCCTGGAAGCTTGCCAAGGTCGTCAAAGAGCAGGCAGGCATCGGGCTTCTGGACAGCTACTCGGCCGAGCGCGCACCGATCGCGCGCCAGATCGTGACGCGCGCGAACCAGTCCATCGCCGAATTCGGACCGATCTTCGAGGCGCTCGGCATGGATGGCGGCGTCGATCACGACAAGATCCAGAGGAACATGGAGGCTCGCGCCGACGCGACGCCCGCCGCCGAAGCGCAGCGTGAGGCGCTCCGCAAGGCCATCGCCTTCAAGAAGTACGAGTTCGACGCCCATGGCGTCGAGATGAACCAGCGCTATGCGTCGGGAGCGGTGGTGACCGACGGCCAGGGCGAGCCGGCTTTCGAGAAGGATCGCGAGCTGTACTATGCGCCGACGACGTGGCCGGGCGCGCGCTTGCCGCATGTCTGGGTCTTCGAGCGCTCGGGCAGGAAGGTCTCGACACTCGATCTTTGCGGGCATGGCGAGTTCACGCTGTTGACCGGTATTGGTGGCGAGGCGTGGGTCGCCGCGGCGGAGACGGTGGGCGCGGAACTCGGTCTGCCGATCCGCAGCCATGTGATCGGCCCGCGCCGCGCGATCGAGGATCATACCGGCGACTGGGCCGGCGCGCGGGAGATCCGCGACACCGGCTGCCTGATCGTCCGTCCCGACCACCACGTCGCCTGGCGCTCCGAAACGCTGGCGGCCGACCTCGCGGCCGAACTGCGCCGAGTCTTCAAATCCGTTCTGGCGCGCTGAGGAGGATCCCATGATCGACGAACACGAATCCGGCTATTTCACCGAAGCGAACTCGGCAGAGGTCGTCGTGGCGCGGAACCGGAACGCTGGGGATGAGCGGCTTAAAGAGGTGATGGAGGTCATCACCCGCAAGCTGCACGAGGCGGTGAAGGAGATCGAGCCGACACAGGAGGAATGGTTCGGCGCGATCATGTTCCTGACGCAGACGGGCCAGATCTGCAACGAGTGGCGGCAGGAATACATCCTGCTGTCGGATGTTCTCGGCGTCTCGATGCTGGTCGATGCGATCAACAACCGCAAGCCGTCGGGCGCCTCGGAATCCACGGTGCTGGGACCCTTCCACGTAGCCGATGCACCCGAACTGCCGATGGGTTCGAACATCTGCCTCGACCAGAAGGGCGAGCCGATGTTCGTGCATGGCCGCATCCTCGACACCGAGGGCAAGCCGATCGCAGGCGCCAAGATCGACGTCTGGCAGGCCAATGACGAGGGCTTCTACGACGTGCAGCAGAAGGGCATCCAGCCCGACTTCAATCTGCGCGGCGTCTTCCGCACCGGCGCGGACGGACGTTACTGGTTCCGCGGCGTGAAGCCCAAATACTACCCGATCCCGGATGACGGCCCGGTCGGCAAGCTGCTGGGCGCGCTGGGGCGCCACCCCTATCGTCCGGCGCATCTCCACTACATCGTCGAGGCCGAAGGTTTCGAGGCGCTGACCACGCACATCTTCGATCCGGACGACCCGTACATCGATTCAGATGCCGTCTTCGGCGTGAAGAAGAGCCTGCTCGCCGAATTCCGCAAGGTCGAGGACGCCGAAGCCGCCGCCAGGGTCCAGGTCGCGGCCCCGTTCTACGACGTGGAGTTCGATTTCGTGCTGTCGCGCAAGGGAGGAAACTGATGGCCGCACTCGAGAAGATGTTCGATGTCAGAGGCAAGTCGGTGATCGTCACCGGCGGCGCCAGCGGCATCGGGCAGGCCTATGCCGAGATCATGGCCGAGCACGGGGCGAAGGTCTGCATCTTCGACCTGAACCCTGCCGGGCTGGAGCAGACCGTGACGGCGATCAGGGCGGCGGGTGGCGATGTCTGGGGCCAGGTCGTCAACGTCGGCGACCGTGCGGCCATGGCCGCAGCCTTCGACAAGGTGGCCGAGAAGGCCGGCTCGATCGATGTCGTGTTCGCCAATGCCGGGATCGATGCCGGGCCGGGCTTCAACACCCCGACGGGCGAAAGGAACCCCGAGGGCGCCATCGAGAACCTGCCCGATGCGCACTGGGACAAGGTGATCGAGATCAACCTCACCTCGGTCTACACCACGATCAAGCATGCCGTCCGGCACATGAAGCCGAATGGCGGCGGCCAGATCATCGTCACGTCGTCCATCGCCTCGCTGATCAACGAGAGCATCGTGGGCACGCCCTACATGCCCGCCAAGGCCGCGGTGAACCATCTCGTTCGCCACATGGCAATGGAGCTCGGCGCCTACAACATCCGCATCAACGCCATCCTGCCCGGACCCTTCATCACCAACATCGCCGGCGGCCGGCTGCGCAATCCGGCGGACCGCAAGGCCTTCGAGGCCCAGTCGCTGCTCGGCCGGATCGGCGACCCGGAAGAGATCAAGGGCCTGGCGCTTTATCTGGCGTCGCCGGCCGCGTCCTACGTGACGGGCTCGCTGATCGTCATCGATGGCGGCTCGCTGCTGAGGATGACCTGAAGCCGCAATGAACGGAGACCGGCACTGCCGATTGGGGGCGGGCCGGGGAGAGCTTAACAACGGGAGGAACCGACGATGACCTACTACAACAGACTGGTGAAATCGGGCTTGCGGCCCAGCCGCCGAAGCGTGCTGAAGGGGATTGGAGCCGGCCTTGCCGCCAGCACGCTGGGCATGCCGGCCTATGTGCGCGCCGCGACCGCGGGAAAGATCAAGCTGGGCTATCTCAGCCCCACGACCGGGCCGCTCGCCCTGTTTGGCGAAACGGACGGCTATACCTTGCAGAAGATCCGCGCTCTGCTCGGCGGCCAGCTGCAATGCGCCGACGGCAATACTTACGAGATCGAGATCCTCGATCGCGACAGCCAGTCCAATCCGAACAAGGCATCGGAAATAGCCGGCAACCTCATCCTGAACGACGAGGTGCATCTGCTCGTGCCGGCCTCGACCACCGACACGATCCTGCCCGCGGCCGAGCAGGCCGAGCTCTATGAGACCCCTTGCATCTCCTCTGGCGCTCCCTGGCAAGCGGTGATCATGCCGCGCGGCGGCGGTAAGCAGACCTTCGACTGGACCTATCATTTCTTCTGGGGCCTCGACGAGGCGCTGAACACTTTCGTCGGGCTCTGGAACCATCTGGAGACCAACAAGAAGGTCGGTATGCTGTTTCCTCAGAACATCGACGGCGAGACCTGGGGCAACGACGAATACGGCCTGCCGGCGCCGACCCGCAAGGCCGGTTACGAGGTCGTGGTGCCCGGCTATTTCCAGCCGCGCACCAATGATTTCTCCGCACAGATCGCCGAGTTCAAGAAGGAGGGCTGTGAGATCATCGGCGGCATCACATATCCCGACGATCTGAAGACCTTCGTCACCCAATGCAACCAGCAGGGCTTCAAGCCGAAGGCGGTCACGGTGGCGGCGGCGCTGCTGTTTCCAGGCGGCGTCGAAGCGATGGGGCCGCTTGGCAATGGCATGTCCTCGGAGGTCTGGTGGACGCCGGCCTTCCCGTTCAAGTCGTCGCTGACCGGGCAGGTCAGCAGCGACATCGCCAGCCAATGGGAAGCCGATTCGAAGCGCCAGTGGACGCAGCCGCTGGGCTATTCGCATGCCTTGCTCGAGGTCGCGCTCGACATCCTGAAGCGCTCTTCCAATCCGCTCGACCGTACGGCCAACCGTGACGCTCTGGTCGCTACCGATCTGCAGACGCTGGTCGGGCATATCAAGTTCGACGGCGCGCCCCACAAGAATATCTGCAAGACGCCGATCTTCGGCGGCCAGTGGGTGAAGGGCGAGAAATGGCCCTATGACCTGAAGATCGTCGACAACACGGTCAATCAGCTCTTCGCGCCCCAACAGGCTATTCAGCCGATCGCCTGGTGACATGAGCGGGGACGCGGGCAGAGCTATGGATAGAGAAATCCTGCTGAAAGCGCACGGCGTGTCGAAATCCTTCGGCGCTGTCCGCGTCCTGCATGAGGTGAGCTTCGACGTGCATCGGGGCGAGGTGCTGGGCATCCTCGGCCCGAACGGAGCGGGTAAAACGACGCTGTTCAACATGATCAGCGGCGATTTGAAGGCGTCAGGCGGCGAGATCCAACTCGGCGACACAGCACTTCGCGGCGAGCCGCCCTTCCGGCGCTGCCAGATGGGGATCGGGCGGACCTATCAGATCCCCCGTCCCTATTCCGGCATGACCACCTTCGAAAATCTGCTGGTCGCCGCCGCTTTCGGCGGCGGCCGGTCCGAGAAGCAGAGCTATGCCTTCTGCGCCCAGGTCCTGCGCGATTGCGAACTCTCCGACAAGGCCAATGTCTCGGCGGGCGCTCTCACTCTGCTCGACCGCAAGCGGCTGGAGTTGGCGCGCGCCCTGGCGTCGGATCCGAAGCTGCTGCTGCTGGACGAGATCGCGGGCGGGCTGACCGATGATGAATCGAAGGCGCTGGTCGCGCTGGTGCGCCGCATTCGCGACCGCGGCATCACCATCGTGTGGATCGAGCACGTGCTGCACGCGCTGCTGGCGGTGGCCGACCGTCTGTTGGTGCTGAACTTCGGCGAGAAGATCGCCGAAGGCGTGCCCGCCGAAGTGATCGCGCTGCCCGAGGTTCAGCGCGTCTACATGGGGATCGAGGCATGACGGCCGTTCTTTCCACCCACGGGCTCTTGGCCCGCTATGGCGACTTCCAGGCGCTCTACGGCGTTGACATCGAACTGCATCAGGGGGAGGCCGTGGCTCTGATCGGCGCCAACGGGGCAGGAAAATCCACCCTCCTGCGTTCGATCATGGGCCTGCTCCCGGTCGGGCGCGAGATGGTGCTGCTGGACGGCGAGCCCGTCGGCGGCACCGCCACCGACCGCATGGTGCAGAAGGGTGTCGCCATCGTGCCGGAGGGCCGCCGCCTCTTCACCGGCATGTCGGTCGAGGACAATCTTCGCGTCGCCATCGACCAGGCCGCGCGTATGGGCGCCAAGGGCGGATGGACGCTGCCGCGGTTGCATCAGCTGTTCCCGATCCTCAAGGAGAAGGCCCGCACACAGGTGCAGAGCCTCTCGGGCGGGCAGCAGCAGATGGTGGCGATCGGCCGCGCGCTGCTGTGCCAGCCGCGCGTGCTGCTCTGCGACGAGATCAGCCTCGGCCTCGCCCCCAAGGTGATCCGCGAGATCTATGCCGCCTTGCCCGAAATCCGCGCCACCGGAACGGCGATGATCGTGGTCGAGCAGGATGTCGGCCTCGCCCGAACCGCCTCGGACCGCCTCTACTGCATGCTGGAGGGGCGCGTGACCCTGACCGGCAAGTCCGCCGAGATCACGCGCGAGCAGATCGGCAAAGCCTATTTTGGAGCGGGCCATGGAGTGGTTTGACGCCTTGGTGCAGGGGATCCTGCTGGGCGGCATGTATGCCCAGTATGCGCTCGGCATGGCGCTCATGTTTGGCGTCATGCGGATCGTCAACATCAGCCATGGCGATCTGGTGATCCTTTTGTCGCTGATCGGCATCTCGATCGCCACGGCCTGGGGGCTGGGGCCGCTGCCTGTCCTGATCGTACTGGTGCCGCTCGCGGTGCTGATGGGCTGGGTGTTGCAGAAGGCCGTGCTGAACCGGGTGGTGGGCAGCGATCCGCTGCCCTCGCTGATCGCGACCTTCGGACTGTCGATCGCGCTGCAGAATCTGATGCTCCAGATATGGTCCGCGAACAGCCGATCGTTGCCAGGCCATGGGATCGAGAGCCAGTCCATCGAGATCGGCGGTATCTATATCGGCCTCCTGCCGCTGATCGTACTGGCGGTCGCGACAGGGCTGACATGGGGCCTCGACCTGACGCTGAAGCGCACGCGCTTCGGCCGCGCGCTCCGCGCCGCGTCGGCCGATGTCGAGGCGGCGGCGATGACCGGCATCAACCCGCGCGCCGTCTATGCGACGGCGACAGCGGCGGCGGTCGGCATTCTAGGCTTTGCAGCCGTCTTCCAGGCGTTGCGGTCGACCGTTGCACCGGCCGATGGACCTGCCCAGCTGATCTACGCCTTCGAAGCGGTGATCATCGGCGGCATGGGTACGGTATGGGGCGCCTTCGCCGGCTCGATGGTGCTCGGCATCTCGCAAGCCATCGGCTTCCGCATCGATCCGGGCTTCGGCGTGCTTGCCGGACATATCGTCTTCCTGATCGTGCTGGCGACCCGCCCGCGGGGCCTGTTCGGAAAGGCATTGTCATGAGTGCGATCCCCTATACGGCAACCGAGGTGCCCGAGGTCCTGGTCCAGCGCCAGACCCGGTCCGGTCGCATCGCGATGACGCTGGCGGTGTTGGCGATGATCGGTGTCGCCGCCATGCCGTGGTGGGCCTCGACCGGCACCATCCGATCGGTTCTGGTGCTGTGCTGCTATATCGCCGTCGCCCAGATGTGGAACCTGCTCGCCGGTTATGCCGGCCTCGTCTCGGTGGGCCAGCACGCCTTCATGGGCGCGGCCGGTTATGCGCTTTTCGTGTTGGCGCAGACTTACGGCATCAATCCGTTCGTGGCGGTCTTCCTTTCGCTCCTGGTGCCGGCCGCGCTGGCCGTGCCGATCTACCTGCTGCTTCATCGCCTGGATGGCCCCTATTTCTCGATCGGCACATGGGTCGTGGCCGAGGTTTTCCGGCTGACCGCCTCGAACCTGCCGCTCGTCAATTCCGGGGCGGGCATGTCGCTTCGCGTGATGAAGGACTATTCGGCCTTCGAGCGGAATGTCGCCATGTCGCTGCTCTGCGCGGGAATGCTGCTCGTCACGCTGGGCGGCAGCTACTGGCTGCTTCGCTCGCGCTTCGGCCTTGCGCTGATCGCCATGCGCGACAATCCGGTCGCGGCTGCCAGCCAGGGCGTGAATGTCGTGAAGCTGCGCTTCCTGATCTACGTCGCGTCAGCGGTCGGCTGCGGCCTTGCGGGCGCGATCTATTTCATGGCGCAGCTGCGCATCACACCGGGTTCGGCCTTTGATCCGATGTGGGCGAACGTCGCGATCTT
Organism: Mesorhizobium cantuariense; assembly: GCF_042647205.1. Lineage (NCBI taxonomy): Bacteria > Pseudomonadati > Pseudomonadota > Alphaproteobacteria > Hyphomicrobiales > Phyllobacteriaceae > Mesorhizobium > Mesorhizobium cantuariense. The sequence goes on from NZ_JBHRVD010000001.1 coordinate 1,477,216, forward strand.
CATCGTCATGGTCGGCGGGATCGGTTCCATTGAGGGCGTTCTGATCGGATCCCTGATTTTCTTCATCGCGGACCGCTGGTTCGGCGAGTACGGCGCAACCTATTTCGTCGTCCTCGGCCTGATGACGCTTCTGGTGGCGCTCTACGCCCGCACGGGCATCTGGGGCCTGATCTCGAAACGATGGGATGCGCCATGGTTCCCGATCCGGCGCAAGCTCGTCGATCCGAAACATTGAGAGAGAGGATTTCATGAAAGCGGCTATCTTCGATACGGTCGGCGTCCCGCTGCGGATCGGCATGGTGCCGGATCCGACGCCGGCACCGGACGAGGTCGTCTTGCGTGTCGCCGCCTGCGGCATCTGCGGCAGCGACCTGCACATCACCGAGGATCCGGTGCCCTTCGGCATCGGGGCAGGCTTTGTGCTCGGCCACGAATTCGCCGGCGACATCGTCGCGGTTGGATCGAAAGTGACCGGCCTTCGGATCGGCGACCGTGTGGCCGTCGTACCGATGCGCGGCTGTGGACATTGCGAGGCCTGCGGGCGAGGCGATCCGGGGCGCTGTCGCGAGATGGAGCTGATCGGCGGCGGCTATGCGCAATACGCGACCGTCGCCGCGCGCCAGTGCCATATCCTGCCCGACGACGTGGTGCTCGAGGATGGTGCGTTGGCCGAACCGCTCTCGGTCGCGCTGCATTGCATCATCCGCTCGGGCATGCAGCCGGGAGACCGGGTCGCCATCCTTGGCGCCGGACCGATCGGTCTGCTCGTCGCCTTCTGGGCGCGGCGGATGGGGGCGTCGCGCGTGGTCGTCGCCGACATCCACGGCCATCAGCGCGAGCGAGCGCTTGCTCTCGGGGCGACCGGCGTCGCGCTTTCGGGCGAAAAGCTGGCCGAGAACCTCGCCGATCTCTGCGGCGGAGCACCCGATATCGTGTTCGAATGCGTCGGCAAGCGCGGCCTCATCGGCGCGGCGGTCGAAGCCGTCCGGCTGCAAGGCACGGTGGTCGGCGTTGGCCTCTGCATTGGCGGGGATCAGTGGGACCCGTTCATTGCGCTGATGAAGGAAGTGAACCTGCTGTTCTCGGTCTTCTTCCATCAGCGCAACGAATTCGGCGTTGCCCTCGATGCGCTGAGCGGCGGACCTTTTGCACCTCAGGCGCTGATCACCGACCGGATCGATCTCCCGCCGGTTCCGCAGGTCTTCGAGAGCCTTCGCCGCCGCACCACGCAATGCAAAGTGCTGATCCAGCCGGACCTTGTTTGAGGCCGGACCTTGTTTGAGGAGAGTGTAAATGGCCGTTCAATTCGAAACGCTCGAATACGATATCGGTGGCACGAAAACGGTGGTGAAGGCCATCGGCGAAGGCAAGCCCGTGCTGTTCCTGCACGGCGCCTCGACGCTTGAACGCTTCGACTTTGCCGAAGGCCTCGCCGACCGCTTCCGCGTGCTGTGCCCGAGCCATCCGGGCTTCGGCTTTTCGGCTCCGGCGCCGCATGTGGCCGGGATGTCCGACATGGTTCTGCACTACCTGAACCTGCTCGATGTTCTGGACCTGCCGGAGAAGCCTCATCTCATCGGCTTTTCCATGGGAGGCTGGATGGCGACCGAGCTTGCCGGCCTTGCGCGCGAACGCTTCGACAAGTTGGTGCTGATCGCGCCGGCAGGGCTCGACGATCCCGCGCACCCGGCCACCAATCTGGGCGCGGTCGCACCGCAAGAACTGCCGGCCTATCTGGCGCACGATGTCTCGGTGGCGCTGCGCTATTTCCCGGATGGCTCGGACCCCGCCTTCGCGGAGGCCTTCGGCGCCGATCGCGACCGCGAAGGCGAGACGCTCGGCCGGCTGCTGACGCCATTCGGCATGGGCCATCCGAACCTGCGCCGCTTCCTGGCGCGCATCACCAACCCAACGCTGGTCGTCTGGGGCACCAAGGACCGTCTGTTGCCGGCGAGCCAGGCGCCGCTTTTTGTCGAGGCGCTGCCTAATGCAAGGCTGATCCTGGTCGAGGATGCCGGCCATTTCGTCATGCAGGAAAAACCCGAAACGCTCAGGAAGATCGGCGACTTCCTCGCCGGCTGACCGCATTTGAAAAAGGAGGAGAAGACATGAACAAACCCATCAAGCACAGCTCGTGGGGGACGACCACCGACTATCGCGATTTGCTTAGGCAGATCACGGAGATCGGGCCGGCCCTGGAAGCCAACGCCACCGCCGATGAGGAGAGCGGCGAACTGACTCCGGCCACGTTCGCGCTGCTGAAGCCGCTGCGGATGTCGCATATTTTCGCCGCGGAGAGCCTCGGCGGCGCGCAGTTGCGACCCACCCAGGGTCTCGAACTGCTGGAGACGATCACCTGGTATTCGGGAGCGGCCGGCTGGGTTTCCATGGTGCATTGCTGCATCGGTGCGATGTCGGCGGCCTTTCTGCCGGACAGCGCGGTCGAGCGGCTGTTCGCGCCGGGCACCGACAACCGCTTCTCGGGGCAGGGCGCGCCGCTCGGCATGCTGAAGAAGGTCGACGGTGGTTACCGGCTGAACGGCAAGTGGAGCTATGGCAGCGGCTTCAGCCACGCCACCTATAGCCACAGTGCCGCCTTCGTCGATGACGGCACCGGCAAGCCCGCGAAGGACGACAAGGGCAATGTGATTATCATGTGCGCCCATGCGCCGATCTCGCAGCACAAGCAGCTCGGCAATTGGGACGTTCTGGGCCTCGGCGGCACCGGCAGCATCGACTATGCGGCCGAGGACGTCTTCATCGCCGACGATCTCGTCTTCCCGATCCTGACCGCACCGCCGCTGCGCCAGAAGGAGTTCTTCAGTCTCGGTGTCGTGGGTCTCGCCGCCATCGGTCATATCGGCTGGGCGCTCGGCACCGGGCGGCGGATGCTGGACGAGATCGCCAAGTTCGCCCGCACCAAGTCAGGCCGCGCCGGACTGATCGGCGAGAGCGAGAAGTTCTGGCATGACTATGGCCGCGCCGAAGCCCGCTATCGCGCTGCCCGCGCCTTTGTCTTCGAAGTCTGGCGCGACATCGAGGCGACAGTCGAAGCCGGCAACAGCGTATCGACGCGGCAGATCAGCCTTGTCCATCTGGCCAAATCCGAGATTCACGAGGTTGGCGTCGATATCTGCAACTTCGCTTACCGCGCGGGCGGCGGCGCGTCGCTGCGCGCCGGTGTGATCCAGCGCACCTTCCGCGAGATGATGGTGGCAGCCAACCACTTCACGATCGCACCGTCGATCGTCACCTCGGCCGGCCGGGACATCGGCGGCGTGTGGAGTGATCGCACCTGGCAGTTCTACGACCTGATCGAGAAGAAGTAGTTCGAAGGGCCGGACAGCGGATGCCGTCCGGCCCCTTTTTCATGAGGCAGAAGAGAGATGTCGATGAGTTTCCCGCATCCGATGACCAACGCCTTCCGCGAAGCCTTTCGCCACCACCCGGCCGGCGTTGCCGTGATCACCGCCGACCCCGGCAACCAGCCGGTCGCGATGACCGTGTCCTCGCTGATCTCGGTAAGCGCCGCACCGCCGGTCGTCGCGTTCTCCCTCTCGATGAAGTCCACCTCGTCCGAGCCCATGCTGCGGGCCGAGACCATGGTGATCCACCTGCTGCGCTTCACCGACATCGACCTGGCGCAACTCTGCGCCTCGAGCGGCGCGGAACGCTTCCCGCCGGGGGGCGCCTGGGCGCGGCTGCCCACGGGCGAACCGCGCTATACCGGCGTTTCGACCTGGTTCCGCGCCCGCCGGCTCGGCGTCCTGCCGATCGAGGGCGCGACGCTGGTCGCGGCCGAGCTTCTGGACGGCGAGGTGCAGCCGGACGAGGTCCCTCCGGAGGCGCATTCGCTGGTTTATCTCGACCGTCGCTGGCATCGCCTGCACAAGGAACTGGACGGCGTAGCCGAGCTTCTCGATTCGTCGCGTTTTCTTTGAGCGAACCGGTTTCCGCTTTGCTCGAAAACGCCGTGCCCCACATGAGGTCTTGTCACCGGTCGCGAGATGGCCGGGACCTCATGGCCGGGGTTACGGGACCGTACGGAATAATGCTGGGATGTTGATGATTCTAGCCCACGAAAAAACCAATGAAAGCAATCCTTCCATTGCGCGCCCCGGCCCCGCCGTGATCTTGCAACGAAAAAATGCCCTGGTTTTGAGCGATGACGGTACTTTTCGAGACAGCTTGGGCACGTGGCCCAACGTCCCAATGTGAAAGAAATCGCCCGATTGGTCCCGATTGTTGGTGAAACCTGAAGATATTTTTTGCGGTGATTTTCCCTTTGAAATCAAAAGCGTAGCTTTTTGACGGTCTTGATGTCGGAATTTACGCGAAGCTGAAAAATATTTGCCAGCAATTTCAATTGGTTATATGCTGTTTGAACAATCGAGTGGGAGTGAGGGTAACGACCTGGGAAATTCGGCGAAACGGCCATTTTAGTAGTATTACCTGCGATCTCGTTGATTAACGGCGCTGCTGGCGATCAAGAAAGCAGCGAGAAAATCTGACGGGGTATTCGGAAGCATCCAACAGGGCTGACACATACCGTTAGGTGAATCAGGGTGCTGACGGATGTGACGTGGGTCAATCTAGTTTCGCTACACCATAGCACCCGGTTTGATTGTTTTCCGCAGGAATGCCTTCCAGCACAGGGAAGAGCGATCTGGTGCCGATCTCTGTCTTCTAATCTTGCTCCTGTTCGTCGGTCAGATTGCTTGCAGCCACACATGCCGCAGCTGTTTCAAGATTGGAAAGGCCCTTGGTCGATGCGCGCGGCAGAGGGCGGCAACGACATGCGAATAGGATGGGATGGTTTGAACGCCGGAAATGCCGCGACAGCATTCCGGCTGTTTGACCGCAGGCCTTGATAGCGATCTCTGTGACGACCATACCCTGCCATGAAACCGCCCCCGTCTGGCATTGCGGGATCGCATCAGCGTGTTTGCTTGAGCGCACGGGAAGATAATTGTGGTCCGGCTACTCGACCCGCGTCAGGTAGCCGGCGGTCACACTCGGGCCTGGAATGATCGCGACGATTTTCATCTGGGCAATCATGCGTTTCATCGCGGCGTCGAGATGTGTTTCCAGCATCGCAGCCGCGGCTGTCACGGCACCGCGGATGAGAAGCTCCACAATCAGGCGCAGTTCGGTGATGACCGTCGGATCGCCGGGAAGCCCGAGCTTGCGCAGCAGCCGCTCGGACGCGCCGACGGGAAGCAAGTTGTTGCGGATGAGCTCGCGCAGTTGCTCGTTCTCCGTGGTCAGTATGCAGGTTTCGATCAGTCGCGTTTGAAGCTCCTCGATATTCTTGAGGTGATCGGTGGTATCCAGTTCCTCAAGGGTCACAAGCTGGCTAAAAAGTTTCGTCAGCCTGTCGCGGTCAATGAGCGGTGCACCCGCCAGCAGCGACGACGGCTCCAGCATGCGGCGGAGCGCAAAGTGATCCTTGATCGTCTGGGCGGTCAGGGGGCCGGCCATCCAATGGGAACTCTGGTTCTTGCGCACAAGGCCACGTTCCTGCAGGCGGCTAAGGACGTCTCGCACCACCGTGCGGCTGACATTGAAGTGATTGGCGATTTCTATCTCGATGATCCGGTACTTGCCGAACACGACGCAACCGGCAACGTCGGCTTCGACCGTGTTGTAGATGCGCTCCCAGGACGAGCGGCTTTGAAGCGCTTCATCGGCATGCTGCAGAACGACAAGGCCGAGCGACTTTATGTCGGTGCGATTGGGCACGATATCGCGACCTTGCGGGCCGACAAGAAACCCTCTGCCCTTGAAGCGGTGGACAAGGCCTTCGGCTTCGAGACGCAGAAGCGCGCGCTGAACGGGAGCCCGAGAGGTCTGCAGGATTTCTGCGATCGGTCCTTCGAGAAGAACCAGCCCGTGAGGAAGCAACCCGTCTTTAATATTGTTGCGCAGCACATCTTCGGCAATTTCGTAGCGCCGCTGCGTGTTCTGGCCTGCATTGCTGCGTGTCATGGCGAGAGGCATTCTCCGTCTTTGACCCTGATGAGGACAGGAAACTGGATGTCTGTGTGTACGCTATTTTGCGAACGTTTCACATCGACAAATAATGACTTTTGCATACAAAATATGAAAAGTCTGGCCGACAGCACTGGAATTTTCGGCGCGCGTACAGTTGGCATGGCGATTGCTTTGAACCCATGGCGGCCAGCGAATCTGCGCTAGAGAGTCGATTCGTGCCGTAAATTTAGGCTCTGTTTGCTCCAAACAGGCAGCGTTTTCGCATTGCCTAGGCATAAACCGTTACTTTGTTACAAGCCCATTGCTCCATTTCGACAGGGCGAAAGGGGCTTGTGAAATGTCGATGCAGGCGCCAGCGCCCGGTCAGCGCTATTTGACTCGATGCGCTCAAATAGCGAAATGCTAAAAAGCCTATTGAATACAAAAATCATTTATGTCATAAATTTTGAAGCGGATGCCGGAAGAAGCATCCCGAGGTGGATGACCACAAACCACAAGAAACGAATGCTTCGATGCGCGCGCCAATCATGCGCGCAGCCCGCTATCGGCTTGCCCGTTCGCGGAAGCGTTTCCGCAGCACCACGCGGTGACGTAAGCGACAGTTTACTTGCGAGAAACCGGCAGGGAAATCGTGGCGGCAGTTTTGCAGCTCTCTCAGGTGACAAAGGCTTACGGCGCTCTGCGGGCGCTCGATGGCATCGATATCTCACTGCCCGACAATGCCTATATCTCGCTTCTCGGTCCGAGTGGATCGGGCAAGACGATCCTGTTGCGTGTGATTGCCGGCTTCGAGGCTCCCGATAGCGGCAGCATCCTTTTCAAGGGCGAGCGCGTCGAAGCGGTTCCGCCGCATCGCCGCAACATCGGCTTCGTGTTCCAGAATTTCGCTCTGTTTCCGCATCTGTCCGTCGCTGGGAATATAGCGTTCGGCCTGGAGAACCGGGAATTGAATCCGATCACGGATTCGGCCGTCGTTCGCGCCAAGGTTAGGGATATCGTCGCTCTCGTCGGTCTAACCGGTCTTGAAGACCGCGGCGTCGCACAGATTTCAGGCGGCCAGCGTCAGCGCGTGGCGCTGGCCCGAACATTGATAACCGAGCCATCGCTGGTCCTGCTGGATGAGCCGCTTGGTGCGCTCGATGCCAATTTGCGCACGCGCATGCGCGCCGAACTGCGGGCAATCCGCGAGCGCTGCGGCGTGACGTTCCTGCATGTGACCGGCAGTGAAACCGAGGCACTGGCGATGGGTGACACCGTTCTCGTGCTGGATCGCGGACGCATCGCACAGGCTGATGACGCCGACACCGTCTACAACCGGCCGCGGTCGGCGGCGGTGGCAAGATTTCTCAATTGCTACAATCTCTTCGAGGGACAGCTCTCGGAGGATGATTTTGTCAGTCCGGTGGGAAGATTTCCGTTGCAGGGTCAAAAGGCCGATGTGCGCGGTCAGCCAGCCTACGCCATCCGCTACGATCGAATCTCCGTCAGGCCGCTCGCAGCCCCCGTTGCAGCAGAGGAAGTCCGCATCGAGGGCACGTTCATTGCCGACGAGTATTCAGGCGCGGCCATCAACTCCTTTTTCGCGCTCGATGACGGGCGCGTGATCGAAGTCGAGTCGCATCTCAGCCAGGCCGCACCACAGAGTTGCGTGCCGCACGGTCGCTACGCCCTCGTCTGGAGACGCCAGAATGCGCTTGTCTATGCATGAACCGCGCTTGGGTCCTGTTTTTGCCGGCGGAATGGAGATTGAACGATGGCGATGACTGCCGCCACGGCTGAACCTGTGTCCGCTGACCGGCCCGCGAAGAGAATGCCCGACAGGACGTTTTGGCTGCTTGCGCCTGGCGTGATCTGGATGGTTCTTTTTCTCGTCGTGCCGATCCTGATGATGGTCTACGTCTCGTTCTGGACGCAGACCACATTTGCGATAACGCCGACGCTGACGATCAAGAGCTGGGTGACGTTTTTCTCAAGCGACACCTATCTCAGCGCGCTTTGGACGACAATTCGCATCTGGCTCATCGTCCTGGCCGCTACCCTGATCGTCGGTTATCCGGCTGCCCTTTTTGTCGGGCTCTTCGTGCGCAACAAGACCCTGCAGACGGTGCTCTTGGTGCTTTGCGTCATTCCGTTCTGGACGTCGTTCTTGATCCGCGTTCTCGCCTGGCGTCCCATGCTCGGCAAGGAGGGCGCGATCAACCTCATCCTTCAGGGTGTCGGCCTCATCAACAAGCCGATCGAGGTGCTGCTGTTTTCCGAACTGTCCGTCATCATCGGCATGACGCAGATTTATTGCGTGTTCATGGTCGGGCCGATCGCCTTCATGATGGGCCGCATCGACCAAAGCGTCATTGAAGCCGCACAGGATCTCGGTGCCGGCTTCTGGCGGATTTTCCGCACCATCATCTTGCCGTTGTCGATGCCAGGCGTCGTGGTCGGCGCGATCTTCGTGTCGGTGATGGTGCTTGGCGAATTCGCGACGTCGGCAGCCTTGTCCGGCCGCAAGGTCAATCTTCTGGGCAATATCATCGTGACGCAGGTCGGATCGTTGAAATGGGCCTTCGCGGCGGTGGCGGGCGTGATCCTGACCATCCTGATGGGTATCGTCGTGGCTGCGTTGCTGCGTGTGGTCGATCTCAGGAAGGAGCTCTGATCATGCAGGCAAGCGGCACGAAGCTGGCTCTTGGCATCTACACGGCACTGTTCCTCGTGTTCCTTTATGGCCCGATGGTGGTTCTCGCCATTCTGTCCTTCCAGACGGGGCCGGAAGGCGGTCCGCAGTTTCCGATCATCGAATGGTCGGTCTATTGGTACAAGCATCTTTTCGGCATGACACCGCCGACGCGCATCGCACCGCTGCCGATTGAGGAGGCGCTCGTCCGCTCGCTCGTCCTGGCGGTGATGACGATGATCGTCTCGACCGTTCTCGGGGTTACCTCGGCACAGGCATTCCGCAAGAAATTCACCGGCTCCGGCTTTGCTTTCTACCTGATCGTGCTCGGCATGATGGTGCCCGGTGTGCTTGTCGGGCTTGGCATGGTGCTGATCGCCAATGCACTGGATATCGACCGGCACTGGTGGGGAACGACCTTCGTCCTGCACGTCGTCTACACCTATCCCTTCGCGTTCCTGGTCATGCTGGCAATCCTCAACCGCTTCGACCAGACCGTCGAGGAGGCCTCCTGGTCGCTTGGCGTGTCGCCGGTGAAAACGTTCCGCAAAGTGACGTTTCCGCTGATTTTTCCTGGCGTCCTCTCGGCCATGCTGTTCGCCTTCACGCTGTCCTACGATGAGTTTTCGCGCACCCTGTTTGCCTCGGGCCGTGACCTGACGCTGCCGCTCGCGATCTACGGAACGTTCTCGGTGGAGGTCCATCCGAACGTCTTTGCGTTCGGCGTGCTGACGACGCTGTTTTCCTTCGCACTGCTCGGAACCTATGCGGCGCTGATGATGCTGTCGATCCGCCGCGCCCGCCGGGTCGCCATTCAGGAGGAGGCATGATGCCCGGCGAGACAGCGAGCGCAATCGTCACCGGCGCCGGGTCCGGTATCGGCAGGGCAATAGCCATCCGCCTCGCCGCCGATGGCTACGCCGTACTGGTCAACGACCTCGATCTCGGGCGCGCGCAGGCTATGGTCTCGGAAATTGCCGTCTCCGGCGGAAAGGCTGTCGCTGCCGCCGGCGATGTCTCATCCGAAGCGGACGCAAAGGCCATCCATGCGGCGGCTGTCGCGGCCTTCGGCGACACGGACCTGCTGATCAACAATGCCGGCATCGTGCATCAGTCGCTGTTTGAAAATCTCGAGCTGAAGGATTTCGACCGCATGTTTGCGGTGCATGTGCGCGGAACCTTCCTGATGACGAAGATGGTTCTGCCGGCGATGCTGAAGGCCGGCAAGGGCGTCGTCGTCAATGTTGCGTCGCAGCTTGGCCAGGTCGGCGGCATTGAGCTTTCGCATTACGCGGCCGCCAAATCGGCAATCATCGGCATGACCAAGTCGCTGGCCCGAGAGGTGTCGACCCGCGGCGTGCGCGTCAATGCGGTTGCGCCCGGGCCCATCAACACGCCGCTCGTTCGGGAGCTGTCGCAGGAATGGCGCACCCGCAAGGCATCCGAACTGCCGCTTGGCCGTTTCGGCGAGCCTGAGGAGGTGGCGGCAACCGTAGCCTTTCTCGCTTCGCCGCAGGCCAGCCTGTTTGTCGGCCAGACGCTCGGTCCGAATTCTGGCGATGTGATGCTGTGAGCGAGGAAATGACGATCATGACCGATACGCCGCTTTCTTCCCGTGTCGTTCTCATCACCGGTGCCGGCATCGGCATCGGGCATGCGACAGCCAAGGCCTTCGCAACACTTGGCGACCATGTTGTCGTCACCGATGTGCTGGAGCGCGAGGGCAACGACACGGTCGAGGCCGTCCGGATGGCTGGCGGGTCGGCAGAATTCCATCTGCTGGACGTGCGCTCGACCTCCGCCGTCGATGCGCTGGTCGCCGATGTGGAGGCGCGTCTGGGCCGGATCGATGTGGTCGTTGCCAATGCCGGCATCGCCCACAAGGCGCCGCTCGAAACGCTTGACGACGATAAGTGGGACCTGACGTTCGATATCGATCTGAAGGGCATTTTCCGCGTTGCGCGTGCCGCGGTCCCCGCAATGAAGGCACGCAAATCTGGCGCCATCGTCGCGCTCTCCTCGATCATGGGGACGTCCTACGGCTGGGACGAACACGTGCACTATTCCGCCGCCAAGGCCGGCGTCGTCGGCCTGGTGCGCGGCCTTGCCGTGGAACTCGCCCGTGACGGCATCCGCGTCAACGGCATGGCGCCTGGCTATATCCGCACCGCCCAGCTTCTGTCGGAGGAAAATTCGCTGGGGGCGGCGGGCGCCGAAGCCGCCGGCGCCTTCATTCCAATGGGGCGCATCGGCGAGCCCGAGGAAATTGCCGACGTGATCACATTCCTTGCATCACGCGGCGCGAGATACATGACCGGTCAGACGCTGGTCGTGGATGGTGGCCTCCTTGTAGGCCGGTACTAGCACACGACGTCCTCCGAAAATCCTCAACGGGCCTTCGGAATTATTACGCCAGAACAACAGATTAGGGGTGTCCACAAGGGGATGCTCCGGGGAACACAAGAACAACTGGAGACAAAGCAATGTCAGTTTCGTCAGAAATCAATCGTCGTTCACTGTTGAAGCGTTCCGCGGGCGCCATGGCGCTTGCGATGGGAGGTGGCACGCATTTCCTGTCTTCCAGCGCCGCTTACGCGCAGAGCACCGCGCTTGCATCCGAGCAGCTGCGCACCATCGGTCTTTCGGTGACCGTTCAGGAACGCATCCTGGCCGACTTCAAGAAGGCAAGCGGCGTCGGCACGACCTCGGGCACGGCGGCAACCTTTCCGGATGCGCAGACCAAGATCCTGTCCGGTTCCAAGGACTATGACGTCTGGGAAACCATAGGCGAGCGTCTGCCGTCCGTTGTCATGACCGACAATGCCGATCCGATCGCGACCTCGGCGCTGAAGAACTGGTCGAACATCCGTGACATCTTCAAGACTCCCGATCCGAAGTGGCCGGCCTCGGCGCAGATCGTCGGCCAGATCTGGACCGACGCAACACAGACGGCGTTGTGGATGGTGCCTTCCGTCTTCAACTTCGATTCCATTGGCTACAATCCGGAGATCGTTTCCGAAGAAGAGGCAAACAGCTGGACGGCTATTTTCGATTCCAAGTGGAAGGGCAAGTCCGGCCTCAACACCGACCCGTTGACCGCTTTCGGCCAAGCCGTGATGGCGATGAACACGCTTGGCCTCTCGGATGTGAAGAACCCAGGCAATGCATCGGCGGCCGAGATCGACGAAGCGGCGAAATTCCTGATTTCCAAGAAGAAGGACGGCCAGTTCCGCGCTCTTTGGGGCGATTTCGGCGAACTCGTCAACTTCCTCGCCTCCGGCGAAATCGTCGTGTGCGACGCCTGGCAGCCGGCCGTCATGGCCGTCAAGGCTCAAGGCAAGGCGTGCAAATACGCCATCCCCAAGGAAGGCTATCGCGGCTGGTCGATCGGCAACACGATGCTGAAGGGCACGCCCAACAAGGCCGCTGTCGAAGCCTACGCCGATTACTGGCTGTCAGGTCCTCCGGGCATCACCGTTTCCGAGCAGGGCTACTATTCGCCGACGACCAACATCAAGGAGGTCATGTCGCCTGAGAAATATGCCTTCTGGTATGAAGGCAAGCCTTGGGTCGGCGCTGAAGAGCGCGGCATCAAGGAAGGCGACCTGCGTGATGGTGGCTCTCTCGAAACACGCGCGGCCAACGTCGCTTACTGGCACCAATGGCCGGAAGAATATGATCACCTGGTGCAGAAGTGGGATGAGTTCCTGAGCGCCTGATGTCTGACGGGGCGGGCGGGCGACCAGCCTTGCTTGCCCGCCCCACGCCCTTTTTTGCGAGTGAGTGCGATGATTTACGATCTCGAGCTGTACAGGATCGGCAAGGTTTACGACAACGGCACGCCAGCCGTGATCGACTTCAATCTGTCCGTCAACAAGGGCGAGTTCATCGCATTCCTCGGCCCGTCGGGCTGCGGCAAGACAACGACCCTGCGAATGATCGCCGGGTTCGAAAGCATTTCCTCCGGAAACATGATGGTCAAGGGCGTTCGCATCAACGACATGCGCCCTGCCGACCGCCCGACATCGATGATCTTTCAGAATTACGCCTTGTTCCCGCACATGACGGTCCGCCGCAATGTCGGCTATGGCCTCGAGGTCAAGGGCATGGCGAAGGCCGAGCGTGACGCCAAGGTCGATCGCATGCTTTCGACGCTTGGCCTGGATGATGTTGCCGAGAAAAAACCCGACAGGCTTTCCGGCGGCCAGCGCCAGCGCATCGCACTTGCCCGCGGCCTGGTGGTCGAGCCGGATATTCTTCTTCTGGACGAACCGCTGGGTGCGCTCGACGCCAATCTGCGTAAAGCCATCCAGAACGAGTTGAAGCTGCTGCAAAGGACGCTCGGCATCACCTTCGTGTTCGTGACGCATGCGCAGTCGGAAGCCCTGGCGCTGTCCGATCGCGTCGTGGTGATGAACCAGGGCCGGGTCGAACAGATCAGCCCGCCGCATCAGCTTTATACACGCCCCAACACCCCGTTTGTTGCCCGGTTTATCGGCCGCAACACGATCTTCACCGGCGCGGTCAAGGGCATTGAAGACGGACGCATCATCGTCGACACGCCGCTTGGAACGCTTGCCGGCGGCGCCAATGGCGATATGAGCCCAGGTGCCGCGGTCAATGTCGTCATTCCGGCCGAGGCCATGGAAGTTCATACGCTGAGCAGCGCCACGCGCGCCGCGATCTCCGGGCAGTCAGGCGGCAATGTCATCGACGCCAAGGTCAGCCGCTTCGACGTCGTCGGCCACATTTCCCATCTTTCGGTCGAGTTGCCGGATGGGCGGGCGATCGCGCTCGAGGCGCATATCGACAAGTATCCGCCGGGCGTCTTTCCCGCGGGATCGCACATCCTGCTTACCTGGAACCCTGGTCAGGCAACAGTCATCCCGGCGACCTGAAAAACATCGAGCCCATAAATGGACCGGAAAACCCCAAGGAGAAAATGACATGGCAAAGGAAATTCTGTGCAGCTTTGGCGTCGATGTCGATGCGGTTGCCGGTTGGCTCGGGTCTTATGGCGGCGAGGATTCGCCGGACGATATTTCACGCGGCCTGTTTGCCGGCGAAGTCGGCAGCATGCGCCTTCTGAAACTGTTCGAACGGTTCGGCATCAAGACCACATGGTTCATTCCCGGTCACTCGATCGAGACGTTCCCGGAGCAGATGCAGGCCGTGGCGGACGCGGGCCATGAAATCGGCATTCACGGCTACACCCACGAAAATCCGATCGCGATGACACGCGAACAGGAGGTCGAGGTTCTCGACAAGTGCATCGAACTGGTGACGAAATTGTCGGGCAAGCGCCCGACCGGCTATGTGGCGCCATGGTGGGAGTTTTCGACCGTCACCAACGAATTGCTGCTGGAACGCGGCATCAAGTACGACCACTCGCTGATGCACAATGATTTCACACCGTATTACGTGCGTGTCGGCGACAGCTGGACCAAGATCGACTATTCCAAAAAGCCCGCCGACTGGATGGTGCCGCTGAAGCGCGGCCACGAAACGGACCTGATCGAAATCCCGGCATCCTGGTATCTCGACGATCTGCCGCCGATGATGTTCATCAAGAAGTCACCCAACAGTCACGGCTTCGTCAATCCGCGCGATATCGAGGACATGTGGAAGGCTCAGTTCGACTGGGTCTACCGGGAGATGGACTACGCGGTCTTCCCGATCACCATCCATCCCGATGTCGCCGGCAGGCCACAGGTTCTGATGATGCTAGAACGGCTCTACGCCCATATCAGCAGTCATCCCGGCGTCAAATTCGTTACGATGAACGAGATCGCCGATGATTTCGCCAAGCGCTTTCCGCGTCGGAAATAAGGTCGATAATGCCTGCGCTTTGTCCGTCACGAGGTCGTTGTCATGTGTTCGCTGTGCGGAATTCTCGGAAGCAATGAGCACTGGGCCGATGCGGTGGCGCGTCCGGGCGTGTTTACACGCAACACCGAGCGTGTCGACCGCCGCCGTGAGCGGGCCAAGCGCGTTCGCATCGCCGGCCGTATTCTCACCGAGTTCGGCATGACCCTGTCGGACTGGCAGGGGAGTTCGTTCCTGCTGTCGACCCGGACGGGCAAGACGGAGATGGTCGAAGACCTCGGACATCTGTGGCCGCTGGCGGAAAAGATATCCGGCCGCGTCTGCGATCCGCTGTCTCATTCGCTGATCGAGAAGCTGGAGGGCGGCGGCGATGCCTGATGCTTTCCCCGACTTCACGCCGGTCAACCTGCTGACCGGGTTTCTGGGCTCCGGCAAGACAACGCTTCTGCGCCGTCTGCTGCAGGATCCGGCCCTGTCCGATACGGCGGTGCTGATCAACGAGTTCGGCGAAGTCGGCCTCGACCATCATCTGCTGGAGCGGATCGACGACACCATGGTGCTGCTGCAATCGGGCTGCGTGTGCTGCACCATCCGGGGCGAACTGGCGCAGGCGATGCGCGACCTGCTGTCAAAGCGCGAGCGCGGCATCGTCCCGCCCTTCCGGCGGCTGATCATGGAAAGCACCGGGCTTGCCGATCCGTTCCCGGTTCTGTCCACTCTCAAATCCGATCCTGTGCTGCGCCATCATTTCAAGGCGGCAAATGTCATCACCACCCTCGATGCGGTGAATGGCCTGGTCCAGCTCGAAACCCATGGCGAATCGGTGCGGCAAGCGGCAATCGCCGATGCGATCGTGTTGACCAAGACCGATCTGACCGATGAGCCGGCGATCGCCCGGCTGATGCAGCGCGTGCGCCGGATCAATCCGGATGCCCCCTTTGTCGACGCGCAAGGCGATCACTTCGATGTCGATCGTCTGCTGAGCGGAGCATCGGGTTCGGGTGAGGGCGCGCCTTCAAAGGGTGGCTTTTATTGCGAGGAGCCGGTGTCCGCCATTGGCGAAGCGGGCAGCGCCCACCAAAAGCCGGTGCATTCCTTCGTCATGACCATCGACGCTCGTATCGACTGGACCGCCTTCGGGCTGTGGTTGACCATGCTGCTCAATCGGCATGGCGACAAGGTTCTGCGGGTCAAGGGCATCCTCAATATCGAGGGAGAGGACAACCCCGTCGCCATTCACGGCGTCCAGCATCTCGTCCATAGCCCTGTTCACATGACGGGATGGCCATCGGATGATCGCCGTTCCCGCATCGTTTTCATTGTTGACGGACTGGATGCCGATTTGATCCGACGCTCTTTTTCTGCCTTCAACCGGCTCGGGCTGCCACAGCCCGCAGTGAAGATCACCGAGACCGCGTAGAGGCCATGAACAAGCATCACAAGCCATCGGCGCTGTCGTCGCCCGCACTTCACACAGAGGGCCGGCCGAAGCTTCGCATTCTCGGCACGGCAATTTCCCTGCTGGAGGAACTACGACTCGGCGCCGAGCGCGATCTCAGCATGGATATCGAATTCGACAATCAGGATTTCATGACGGCGCAGCACAAGGCGGCGCTGGAACCGGACACCTATGATATTTACGACCAGTGTTTTCACAATCTCGATATCGTCTGGTACTGGCGGGCGGTGCAGCCGATCGATATCGATCGGATCGGCCTCTGGGATGAAATCACCGATCTGACCAAGACGGGGCGCATCGGTCCGAACGCGCGGATCGGCCAGGGCGATGCGCCGGTCACCAAGCTTTTCGTACAACCGAACCTTGCCCTGGACGAAAAGCCGTCGCGCTGGATTTCCATGCTGCCGACGACCCACAATTTCGACAGCTTTGCCTATAGTCCCGAGGTTATAAACAAAAACTCTGCGCGGATGACCTCGTGGGCAGCGCTGCTGGACGAGGAATTTCACGGACATGCGGCGCTGGTCAACGAGCCGGCGATCGGCATTTTCGACGCGGCGCTCGCAGCCCAGGCGGCGGGCCTGATGACTTTCAAAAATCTCGGCAACATGTCGGTCGAGGAAATCGACAAGCTGATGGATATTCTGGAGGCGCGCAAGAAATCCGGATTCTTCAAGGGGTTCTGGAGGTCGGCCGAAGATGCCGCCGATCTGATGACCTGCGGTGACGCCGTCATCGAAAGCATGTGGTCGCTCGGCATCAGCAAGCTGGACCTGCGCGGCGTTCCCGTGGAGCTGGCAAATCCGGTGGAGGGCTACCGCGCGTGGCACGGCGGGCTATGCCTGTCCAAGCGGCTGAACGGACGCATGCTGGACGCGGCCTACGAGTATCTGAACTGGTGGCTGTCGGGATGGCCAGGCGCCGTGGTTGCGCGCCAGGGCTATTACATGTCGACGCCCGAACGGTCCCGGGCGCACATGACGCCTGCCGAGTGGGACTACTGGTACCAGGGATTGCCGGCGGCGAACGACCTTCCGGGGCCGGATGGATTGCTTCGGGTCAAGGCGGGAGCGGTCAGAAGCGGCGGCTCATACTGGCAACGTGCCAATTCCATTGCCGTCTGGAACACCACCATGGACGAACACAATTATCTCGTGCGCCGCTGGATGCAATTTGTCGCGGCCTGAGAGCGCCTCGGAAAGGAAACATAGCCATCACAAAAAAACTGAATTCCCTGTCTGTTGCCCAACTCTCGGTGATGATCCAGTCCGGTTCGGTTGACCCGATCGAGGTGGCCGAAGCGACGTTCGACGCAATTGCCGCCCATGCCGATCCGGCCGTTTTCATCAGCCTGTTACGCGACCGGGCAATGAGCGAGGCGGGTGCTGCCTCACGCCGGATCAGGGATGGCCGCTCACTTGGCCTTCTCGATGGCATTCCGGTTGCCTGGAAGGACCTGTTCGACATCACCGGCTTGGCAACGACGGCGGGCTCCAAGGTTCTTGCCCATGACGCACCGGCACTCGAGGATGCCGATGTTGTCTCGAATTTGAAGGCGGCCGGCATGGTTGCCACCGGCCGCGTCAATATGAGCGAGTTTGCGTTTTCGGGGCTCGGCATGAATCCCCACTACGGCACACCGAAGAACCCCAGAAGTACAGATGTGCCGCGTATTCCGGGTGGCTCCTCGTCGGGCTCTGGCGTTGCTGTCGCGGCCGGTCTGGTTCCGGTCTCGATCGGAACCGACACCGGCGGCTCCGTGCGCATCCCTGCCGCCTTCAGCGGAATTGTCGGATACAAGGCCACCCGCGGGCGTTATTCGATGCGCGGCGTCTTTCCCTTGGCGCGGAGCCTCGATGCACTGGGGCCGCTCTGCCGCACGGTGCAGGATGCCGTCTGGATCGATGCAGCCATGCGCGGCCTGTCGGCGCCCTCGATTGGCCACGGCACCCTCCGGGGCCTGACCATCGTGATCCCGCAGAACGTGGTGTTCGACGATGTCCAGCCCGGCGTGTTGGACGCGTTCGAGGCGGCAATAACCCGTCTTGCCAAGGCAGGCGTCAAGATCGTGCGTTTTGCCATCCCCGCCTTCAACGAGATTCTGGATATGACGGCGCGGCATGGCGCGCTGGTGACGGCGGAGGCCTATGCCCTGCATCAGCAACGGCTTGCCAGTCCGGAGGCAGCTGACATGGATCCGCGCGTGGTGACACGGACGCGGCTCGGCGCCAAGATTACGCTTGTCGACTATCTGAAGATCGTCAATTCGCGCACCCGGCTGATCGGGGAGGTCGCTCGACTTGTGGATGCCGGAGCGCTGATCGCCTTCCCGACCGTCGTCCATGTCGCCCCGCCGATAGAACCGTTGAAAACCGATGACGACCTGTTCGTCAAAACCAATATGCGCACGCTGCGAAATACGCTGCTCGGCAATTTCCTGGACTGGTGCGGGGTTTCCATACCTTGCGGCACGGGCGAGGCCGGCATGCCGGTCGGCTTCCTGTTGTCGGCGCTGCCCGCGCGCGACGAGCAGCTGCTGTCGGTGGCGCTTTGTGCCGAAGCGGTCATTCGCGGCGAATAAGCGCTGCCACTCAGACGACTATGGAAGCCTTCAGTCGGGTTTCCCAACCGAACAACAAGGAGAACATCAATGTGCATGGCGTGTTACGTCGACGAGGCGATGAAGAGCAGGATCATTGCCTACAATGCCGAATTCCATAAGGTTACCAAGAGCCCTTACGGCAGCGACGACGAGATCGGCATGCTGAACCTCATCGATGCCGAGTCGCGCTCGGCCATCATGAGTCGCACCGATCCATCCAAGGTGTTCGATCTGTCAGTGGATCATTTCATCGGCATGCCCGGCTGGTTCGGTGCCGGCGATCAGCCATATCAGATCTGGATGACGCACACGCCGCAGGGTGAGATCGTTGCCAACGCCATGGGCGTCACCCCCGAAGCCAACAAGCTCGTCGGTTATTCCGGCGATGCGATATCGATGTACACCCATTGTGGGACCCACATCGATACCTTCAACCACTTCGGCTACAATGGCGAGATATTCAACGGCTTTACCGCGCAGGACCATCTCGGCAGCCGCGCGTGGCAAAAATGCGGACCGGAAAAATATCCGCCGATTTTTGCGCGCGGCATTCTGCTGGATGTCGCGGCTCTCCACGGCGTCGATACGTTGCCGCCGAGCCATCCGATCGGCAAGGCCGATATCGAGGGTTGCCTGAAGAAACAGGGCCTGTCGATCAAGCCTGGTGATGTCGTTCTGCTTCGCACGGGCCAAATGCTGCTATGGCCCGACAAGGCGTTCGCCAGCAACACGCCGGGGCTCAATCGCGAAGGCGCCGAGTATCTCGCCAAGCACGGCGTGATCATGATCGGCGCCGACAATCTGACACTGGAACAAACACCTTCGGCACATCAGGAGAATTTCTTCCCCGTTCACACCTATCTTCTGGCCGAAGCCGGCGTTCCCATCTTGGAAATGGCCCAACTGGAGGAACTGGCGGCGGAAAAGGTCTATGAGTTTGCCTTTTTCGGTGCCTGCATCAAGCTGCGCGGCGCCACGGGAACGCCGATGCGGCCGGTGGCGATGCCGCTTCGATAAATTGCGTGCGCGCCCGCGAAACTGCGCGCTTGGGGAAAGTTTGAGACAATCGCGACGGCATGGGAAAGCGAGCCATCTGCCAACGACCACATAAGTTTATTCGTTTTTGACCAATACGCGCCGGCGGATTCCTGTAATCTTCAGAAAAACACCGGGCTAACCGGGGCCAACCAGAAAGGTCGGGGAATGAAATACGTCGTCGATACGATCGGCGGTCCCGCCGGCGGTGATGCCTGGCAAGCCGCTGTTACCGAAGCCTATTTTCCGCTCGACACCGAGTATCGGAACCGTCGTGAATTTTCAGGCACGCTGGAAACCTTCTCGCTTGGGCTCGTCAGCGTGTCTAAAATGCGCTGCGATGCCGTAAGCTATCGCCGCCATCGCCGCCACTTCCTCAACGAGCGTGACGCCAGCCTGCTCATCACCATCCCGGAGATGTCGGAGGTGAAT
Source organism: Mesorhizobium cantuariense (assembly GCF_042647205.1). Classification (NCBI taxonomy): domain Bacteria; kingdom Pseudomonadati; phylum Pseudomonadota; class Alphaproteobacteria; order Hyphomicrobiales; family Phyllobacteriaceae; genus Mesorhizobium; species Mesorhizobium cantuariense. The sequence continues at coordinate 1,497,235 of NZ_JBHRVD010000001.1, forward strand.
TTCTCGCAAGGGTCGAGGACCGTCAATTGCGGTCCGGGCGGCTTCCTCGTTGAGAGGGGAGATGCGCCTTACGAATTCTGGCACGGCAAGCCAAACGCGCTGTGGGTCCTGAAGGTGCCGTCATCGAGCGTTCGGGCGCGGATCGGATCCGCCGAACGGCTCAGTGCACTCAGTTTCGACGCGACCCAAGGCGTCGCCGCGCTCTTCCTCGACACGGTGCGAACCACGATCGGCCATGTCGATGAGATCACTGAAGTCGCTCGTGAGATGATGGGCAGGCACATCCTGGAAATGCTGTGCCTCTCGATCGTAAGCGACGATCGCGTGCTGGACAGCAGCATCTCGTCGATCCGGGCCGGCCATTTGCACCGTGCCGAGCAGTATATTCGCGACAACCTGAAGAATTCCGGCCTCGGGCCGCAGGCGGTGGCTGATGCCTGCGGCATTTCCCTGCGTTACCTGCAGGTTCTTTTTCAGGACAGCAACCAGTCGATCAACGGCTTCATCCGCGACGCCCGGCTTGAACTTTGCTCCGAGGAACTGATGTCGGTGACCAACATCAGCAGCGTTGCCGAGATCGCTTACCGCTGGGGCTTCGCCGACCAGTCTCAGTTCTGCAAGCACTACCGGACGCGGTTCGGCTGCGCACCGACCGATACCCGTCGCGAAGCGGCGAACCGGGCAGGCCGCGCTTCGACCTCAAGAGAGCGGCACTAGACCCGACGAAATCCGGGCCAATTCCATAATCTATTGCGACGTCACCCCTGCAAGGGGCGGCGAAAGCCGGGCCTTGCCCGCAAAGACCCCGCGAAGGAACTGTCATGAGCAGAATAAGAGTTGCCGTCGATGTCGGAGGGACCTTCACCGACATCTGCATCATGGACGAAGATAGCGGCGCGATCCGCATCGAGAAGACCGCCTCCACGCCTGACGATCCCATGCAGGCCATCATGAATGGCGTGGAGCAGGGCCGCATCGATCTTTCCCAGGTGACGATGTTCTCTCATGGCACGACGGTCGCCACCAATGCGCTGATCACCCGCCGCCTGCCACGCACCGCAATGGTCTGCACCGAGGGTTTCCGTGATGTTGTCGAGATCCGCCGCGCCAACAAGGAAGACCTCTGGGACACCTACAAGGATGTCGCCAAGCCCTATATCCCGCGCCGTGACCGGCTGACAGTCCGGGAACGGGTCAGTGCCGAGGGGACGATCCTGGAAGCGCTGGACGAAGAGGCGGCTCACCGCGTCGCGGAAATTCTCGTGAAACGGCAGGTCAAGTCCATCGCCGTCTGCTTCATGAACTCCTATGTCAACGGCGCCAATGAGCGCCGCATGCGTGAGATTCTGAAGGAGGCCATGCCGGATCTGCCGGTCTCGATCTCCTCGGAGGTGATGCCGGAAATCTTCGAGCACGAGCGTTTTTCCACCACCATGGCGAACGCCGTCTGCGCCCCGGTCGTCGTCGACTACGTGTCGCGTCTTGGAGAAAAGCTTGCCGCGGCCGGATACAAGCGAGATCTCCTGTTGCTGCACAGCGGTGGCGGGGTCATGACACCCGCAAGCGTCAGGGACTTCTCAGCCCGGCTCGCAGGATCGGGCATTGCTGCCGGCGCGATCGCAAGCCGCTTCATCGGAAATCTCTGTGGCTTCCCGAACTCGATCGGCTTCGACATGGGCGGCACCAGCACCGACGTCTCGCTCGCATGGAACGGGGAGTCGCGCATCACAAAAGACTGGTACATCGAATTCGGATATCCGATCCGCTTCCCCTCCATCGAGGTGCTGACCATCGGCGCGGGCGGCGGGTCGTTGGCATGGCAGGACGAGGGCGGCAGCTTGCGCAACGGACCGCAGTCCGCCGGCGCCTTTCCGGGCCCGGCCTGCTACAAGAATGGCAACCGCACCGCCACCAACACCGATGCCAATGTCGTGCTCGGCCGTCTCGGCACCAGCCTTGCGGGCGGCAAGATCACGCTCGACCCCGCCCTGGCCGTCCAGGCGGTGCAGGAGACTGTGGCGGCACCCTTCGGCATGGAACTCCACCAAGCGGCCGAGGCGATCATCGCCGTCGCCAACGCCAATATGGGCAATGCCGTCCGGCTTCTCTCCATCAGCCGGGGCTATGACCCACGAGACTTTGCGCTCGTCGCATTTGGCGGTGCAGGCGCCTTGCACGGAGCGGCCGTGGCGAAGGAGCTTTCGATTCCAACCGTGATCGTGCCGCCCAATCCTGGCGTCACCTCCGCGCTCGGTTGCCTTCTCGTCGACGTGCAGCACGATTTCTCCGAAAGCTTCATGGCCGATGCTTCGACGGTCTCGCCCGCCGAGATGCAGACGGCCTTTGTTTTGATGGAAGAACAGGCCGTTGAGCGTCTGACCCATGAGGGCGTGGCGCGGGAAGACATGGCGCTGCAGCGTACGGTCGAGATGATGTACCAGGGCCAGTGGCGCTCGCTCGCGGTGTCAGCCCCGGCGCGGATCGAGAGCATCTGCTCGCTGATCGAGGCATTCCACAACGAGCACGAACGCGAGTTCAACTACCGCCGCGAAGAGGCGCCGGTGTCGATCTTCCGCATCGCGGTCAAGGCGATCGGCATCGTCCCGAAAGCCGAGATACCGCGGCATGAAGTCTTGCCGCATAAGCCACAGCCGGTCGGCCGCCGCCGCGTCTGGTTCGACGGCGTATCTCATGACGCAGCCGTGTATGAGCGTGAGCAACTCAGCGCCGGCGCTGCCTTCACAGGGCCTGCCATTGTCGAACAGTTCGATTCCACCACCGTGGTTCCGCCGGGAATGAGCGCGACCGTCGATGGCTTCCTGAACATTCTCATCGTGACGAAAGGCTGAGACATGACAAAGCTGATTGAAACGAGCCCTGGCCTCGATCCGGTAACGTTCGAGGTGCTGAAGAACTCCTTCATCACCACTGTCGACCAGATGGCCGAACAGATGCTTCGCACCTGCTATTCCTTCGTCATCTACAACCGAGACTTTTCGAACGCCCTGCACGACGCCGATGGCAACTCCGTCGCCCAGGGCAACTACGACATCGCGGTCCATGTCGGCACACTGCACAACACGTGCAAGGAGGTGATCCGAGTCTTCGAAGGCGATATGGCACCCGGCGACGTCTACGCAATCAACGATCCCTATGCCGGCGGTACGCATTTCAGCGATGTTCGGCTCGTCCGGCCGATCTTCGATGAAGACAAACTGATCGGCTTCTCCCAGTCAAACGGACACTGGTCGGATCTCGGCGGCTCGGTGCCGGGTTCCTTCGACGTCACCGCCCGCGACATGTTCCGCGAAGGCCTGCGGATCACGCCGTTGCGCCTTTTCCAGCGCGGCCGCTTCTGCTCCGACGTCGCCAACATGATCGCAGCCAACACGCGCGATCCCGCATCGATCATTGGCGACATCCATTCCCAGGCGCAGGCGACGCAGGCCGCCGAGCGCGAACTGTTGCGGCTGGTCAAGAAGTACGGACGCGGCCAGGTCATGCGCGGTATGGAGGAGGTTCAGGACTACGTCGAACGTGCCGTGCGAAAGCGTCTCGCGGAGCTGCCCGACGGCACTTGGGAGACGGTCGACTACATCGACCGGGATCTCGGTGCCGGCGAAGGCATGATCCCGATCCGCATCAAGATGACGATCAAGGGCGACACGATCCACTACGATTTTACGGGAAGCCATTCGACCATTGCCTCGATGTACAATTCCGCCCCGGGCGCGACCTTCTCGGCCGTGGTCGCCGGCATGAAGACCTTCTTTCCGGACCTTCCACTCAACAGCGGGTTTTACCGGATGATCGAGGTGACCGCGCCAAAGAACAGCATCGTCAGCGCGGAATGGCCGGTGGCGGTGACCGGGTTCCTGATGCCGTTCGAAAAGATCATGAACGCGATCTTCGAGATGTGGTCGAAGATCATGCCCGAACGCGCTATCGCCTGCGCCTTCAACCTCGAATATCTGCTGGCCGGGGGACGGGACGCGCGCAAACCCGAAAAGCCGATCTTCATGTTCTACGAATGGCTGCCCGGCGGTTGGGGCGGGCGCCACGGCAAGGATGGTGCCGATGTCACCACCGCCTGCTTCGGAACCGGGTTGATGTCGCAACCGAACGAAGGCAACGAACGGGTGAATCCCACTCGGACGGTCGAGTTCCAGATCAAGCAGGATTCAGCCGGGCCCGGCAAATGGCGGGGCGGCGTCGGCGTGCAGAAGACCTCGTTGCTGCTTGAGGCTGAAAATGCCGTCATGTCCTATATTTGCGACCGCGAGCGCGCTGTCGTCTGGGGTGTCGAAGGAGGCCTGCCGTCGATGCCCCACGGCTTGACCATGAAGCGCGCCGGAGAAGAGACCGAGATCTGGCTCGGCTCCGTGTTCTCCGATTACTCGGTCCACACAGGCGACCAGTTCGCTCGTCCGACGGCCGGCGGCGGCGGTTTCGGCGATCCATTGGAGCGCGAGCCCCGCAAGGTGATGGAGGACGTGATCGACGACTACGTTTCTCTGGAGCGCGCCAAGACTGACTACGGCGTGGTGATCCGCGAAATCGACCGCGACCTGTGCCAATACGAAATCGACGGGACGGCAACCGAAGCCTGCCGTGCCGACATCCGGGCGAAACGGAAGGACTGGGCACGCATGGATCCTGAGGAGGTCGCGCGCAAATACCGCTCCGGCGAGATCGATACGCTCGATGCGGTTCGGCACTATGCCGTGATCCTCGACTGGGAGACTGGCGAACTCCTCCCCAAAACCACCGCCCAGTTCCGTGAGAGCTTTGAGAAACGCACGGTCGCTCACTGGGCCTGAGCGCCAAGGAGCGCGCCGCCAGAGTTATCTGTTTTTTCGATACCATACTCAAAGAATTACTATTTCACAGGAGCCTAAAGCTGGAGCAACAATGCTGCAGCGCCGCGAAAGTTGGCTGCTTCCGAGGGGTATGACAGATGGCACCAAGCGTGGAACGATCGTTCACCGCAGCCAGCACTATTGAAGAGGCAATGGCCGCACGCCGGCAAGGCGCGGCTGTGCTTGCCGGCGGCACCTGGATGATGCGTGATCCACGGCGCGGGGTCGACCTTCCCGAGGCGGTGGTCGCACTCCACCGAATACCCGCCTTGTCCAAGGTCGAAATCGAACCGGACCATGTCGTGATCGGCGCAGCCGTTACCCATGCAGTCCTTGGCCGCGCGTTGCACGGGGCAGCGGGCTTCGAAGGTCTGGTTGCCGCGGCGGAGAATGCGGCCAATCCCGGCATCCGAAGGGTCGCCACCGTGGGCGGCAACCTTTGTGCCCTCGACTTTGCCGCCGCCGATCTCGCCCCTGCGCTTCTCGTCTGTGAGGCGGCGGTGGAACTGGAGACGTTCGAAGGCCCAAAACTCCTCGGTATTTCAGATTTCCTCAAAGACAGGCATACGCTGCTGGCCGAAGCGATTGTGACGAGAATTCATCTGCGCCGCGACCTTGTCGCAAGTGCTCATATCCGCCTGCCGCTTCGGAAAGCCGGCGACTATCCGGTCGCCATCGTCTCCCTCGGGGTGGACAAGGACAAACGATGTCGCATCGCCGTCGGCTCGGTGGAGCCGGTAGCGCGGCGCTGGACGGCGCTCGAACAGGCCATGAGGCCAGGCCCGGCCTCTGCGCTCGATCCGGAACGCACCGCCGAGCTTGCACTGGAGCACAATGATTTTCAGGGCCGCGACGGCAAGGAAGCGGAGGGTTGGTACCGGCGCCAGGTTCTTCCGCCGCTGGTCAAGCGCGGTGTTGCCGCACTTCTCAAGACTGGGGGCCTGGCATGACCGTGACATTCCAGCTGAATGGCGAGGACTGCCGCTTTGATGGCGATCCGATGACGCCGCTCGTCGACATCTTGCGGCAGGAACGATTCCTGACGGGGACCAAAGCCGTGTGCCGCGAAGGCTTTTGCGGCGCGTGCACGGTGCATGTTAACGACGAAGCGGTGCCGTCCTGCCTGAAGCCGGTTGGACTCGTCCAGGGATGCGCGGTGACGACCATCGAGGGATTGAGTTCCGGAAACCAGGCGCTGCACCCGCTCCAGGCCAATTTCGAGGCGGCCGATGCCGTGCAATGCGGCATGTGTTTTCCAGGAATGGTCATGAGCCTTTCGGCGTTCGTGCGTGACAATCCGCATGCGAGCCGTCCCGAAATCAAGGCGGCGATGGTCGGCAACATCTGCCGCTGCACGGGATATGAGCGGATCGTCGACGCCGTGGCCGACTGCCTCGACCAAGCGCGGAAGGCTGGCCAGTTGGTGGGAGGCATCCATGTCTGAGCTGTCCGCCACGGTGATGAATCTTCCCCGCCGCGATGCGCAGGACAAGCTGCGCGGGCGGACGAAATACACCAACGACCGGGTTCGCCCCGACATGTTGCATGCCGTGCTGCTGCGGTCGACCGTTCCCGCTGGGCGTATCCGCAAGCTCGACGTTTCGGCGGCACTTCGCTGTCCTGGCGTGCGCGCGGTGGCGACCGGCGCCGATGCGCCAGGGCTCTACGGCATCGGCATTGCCGATCATCCGCTCCTGGCCATCGACACGATCCGCTATCACGGCGAGCCAATCGCCGTCATCGCCGCCGAGACGGAGAAGCAGGCGCGGGCGGCACTTGCCGCCATCATGCTCGAGGTCGAGCCGCTGGCACCGGTGTTCACCATGGCCGAAGCGCTCCAGCCCGCCGCCCGCCTCGTCCACGAGGGCTGGCGCGGCTACGAGGTGATCACGGAGGGTGGTGCACGTGCCGGCAACATCGCATGGGAGGCAAAATCCAGTCGCGGCGACGTCGATGCTGCCTTCGCCCGTCCCGACATACGCATTGTCGAGAGCAGCTTCACCGTCGGCCGGCAGAGCCATGTGCCCTTCGAACCGCGCGTTGCCATCGGCTCCTGGGAGGACGGCCGTGCTCACATACAGACCTCGACGCAGGTGCCTTGGACCGTGCGCAACGTCACAGGAAGGGTCATGCAGCTTCCGCCCGGGCGGGTGCGGGTCACTGTACCCCCTGTCGGTGGCGGGTTCGGCCTGAAATTCGATGCGTCCATCGAGCCTATCACGGCACTTCTAGCGCGGATGACCGGGCGCACGGTGGTCCTGGAAAATACCCGGCAGGAAGAGATGGCAACCTGCCTCTGCCGCGAGAATGCGGAAATCCGCATTCGGTCCGCTGTCACCGCCGAAGGATACATCGCCGGGCGCGAGGCGGTCGTGCTGATGGATTGCGGTGCGTATGGCGGTGAGCAGGTCTTCCTGACGACGATGACGGCGCACACGCTGGGCGGCAATTACAAGGTCGGTGCAACGCGGCTCGTCAGCCGCGCCGTATACACCAACACACCACCCAACGGCGCTTTCCGAGCTTGCAACGGCGTCTACAACACATTCGCGTTGGAGCGACACACCGACGAAATCTGCGATGCGCTAGGCTTCGACCCAATGGAGTTCCGGAAGAAAAATGTCCTGGGAGATGGCGATCTCGGTGCCACTGGCCAGGTTTTCGAAGCCGACGTGCTGGGTCCGATGCTCGATCGTATGGAGGCGTTGCGTGCCAGTACCGGCACAACAGAAGCGAAGGCCGACGGCAGGCTCTATGGAATTGCGACCACGGTCGGCACATGGTTCGTTTTCGTCGGACCCTCGGCGGCGACGGTGAATTTGAACTCCGACGGCAGCGCAACGCTGGTCACGTCGGGTGTGGAGATCGGATCGGGCACGATGGTACAATCCCTGCCGCAGATCGTGGCTGGGCAGCTCGGCCTCGCTCCCGACCAGGTGATCGTGCGCGAAGCCGATACAGATGCCGCCGGTCTCGATGTCGGCGTTGGCGGTGGGCGCACCACCGTGTCCATTGGTGCTGCGAGCATCGCCGCCTGTGCAGAGGTGCGGGAGAAGCTGCTGCGGACCGCCGGCGAGATGCTCCAGACCCGACCGGAAGACTTGGTGCTGCGGGAGGGTCGTGTCGAGATCACCGGACGTCCCGGTTCCGGCATGTCGATCCCCGCCGTCGTCGCCCATGCGCAGGCCACCACCGGCCCGATCACAGGAAGCGGAGCCTTTACCGCCAAGAACACTCCGGCAATGTCCGGCTGCGCCATGGGGCATTTCATCGATGCGCTCGACATCCCCGTCTTCGTTGTCCACGAGGCCGAGGTGGCGGTTGATCCGGACACTGGTCATGTCGAGGTGCTGGCCTATCGCGTGGTTCAAGATGTCGGCCGCGCGCTCAACCCGCGCGCCATCCTGGGCCAGATACAGGGCGGCGTGGTGCAGGGGCTGGGCTATGCGTTGCATGAGGAGGTGACGCTCACCGCCGACGGACGCATCGCGCAGGACGATTTCGAAACCTATCGCCTGCCGCTGGCGCAGGACGTGGTTCCGGTCGCCGCCGACCTCTACGAGGGCGCACCGTCGATGGGGCCTCTAGGCACCAAGGGCGCGGGCGAGGTGCCGATCCTGGCCGTGGGCGCGGCGATCGGCTGTGCGGTGGCGCGCGCCATCGGCAAGCCGGTGCAGCAGCTGCCACTGACGCCGCCGCGCGTGCTTCGACTGCTGCACGAGCGCGAACCACCGCCGGAATTCCCGCACATCGCCCCCGGCTGGGCAGCAAACACTCTGGGCTAAGGCAAGCAAACCATGGTCACCCTGAACTGCGACATGGGGGAAAGTTACGGCAACTGGCGCTTCGGCGACGATGCCGGCATCATGCCTCATATCGATTGCGCCAACATCGCCTGCGGTTTCCACGCCTCCGATCCATGGACGATGCGGAAGACCGTGCGGCTCGCCCTTTCGCACGGAAAGCAAGTTGGCGCGCATCCCTCCCTTCCCGATCGTGAGGGGTTCGGTCGGCGCGAAATGAAACTTCAGCCGGAGGAACTGACAGCCGCCTTCCTCTACCAAATCGGTGCGCTGACAGGAATGCTGGCCGCCGAGGGCGGGCAGCTCAGCCATGTCAAGCCGCACGGCATCATTTACGGCATGGCCGCGAAAGACATGGACACTGCCCGGGCGATTGCCGCGGCGGTCAAGCCGTTCGGCATCCCGCTCTTCGGCATGGCGGGAACCTGTCACGAGACGGCGGCAGCCGAACTCGGCGTTGCCTTCGTGGGCGAGTTCTTTCCCGATCTTGCCTACGCTCCCGGCGGCAGCCTGATCATCCCGCGCGTCCAGTCGGCCATCGACCTGACACTTGCCGAGCACCGAATGGTGGGGGCACTCAGCCGACGCGAACTCGTCACGACAGACGGCACGGTCCGCCCGGTCGACTTCGACACTGTCTGCATCCACTCCGATCCGCCGAATGCGCGCGACGTCGCCGCGCTGATGCGGCGGATCATCGACACCCATTCCAACGGCCTCCCATGATTCATTCTTCCGAATCGTGAAAGCTCCACGCACGGGATCGGGGACTATCTCGAACTCACTGCCCGAACCATTTCCACAAGCCGCTGAGGACTTCCATGGACGCGCTTTCCAACTCTCTCGCCGCCGCCGACATCGCCACCACAATGCACCCCTACACCAACCTGCGTCAGCACGAAAAAACCGGACCGCTGATCATCAGCCGCGGCGACGGCATCCGTGTTTATGACGAGCGCGGCAAGGAATATATCGAAGGGCTCGCCGGGCTGTGGTCGGTGGCCGTCGGCTTTTCGGAAAAGCGGTTGGCCGACGCGGCCTATCAGCAAATGCTGAAGCTGCCTTACTACCACACCTTCTCCTCCAAGGCGCATGAGCCGTCCATCCGGCTCGCGGAGAAACTCGTGGAGATGACGCCGGAAAACCTGACGCGTGTCTTCTTCACGTCGTCGGGCTCGGAAGCCAACGACACCATCGTCAAGATGATGTGGTTCATGAACAACGCGCTGGGCCGGCCCAAAAAGAAGAAATTCCTGGCACGGACCAAGGGCTATCACGGCATCACCGTGGCCTCCGGCAGCCTGACAGGCCTGCCGATCAACCATCGCGACTTCGATCTGCCGGCGATTCCCGTTCGCCACCTGACCTGCCCGCACTTCTATCGTTTCGGCATGGAAGGCGAAGACGAAGCCGCCTTCACGGCGCGTCTGCTCGCTGAGCTGGAAGCGGTGATCGCGGAAGAAGGGGCTGACACCATCGCAGCCTTCATAGGCGAGCCGCTTATGGCAGCCGGTGGCGTTCTGCCACCGCCGGTCGGGTACTGGGAAGGCGTGGAGAAAATCTGCCGGGCAAATGATATCATTCTGATAGCAGATGAGGTGATCTGTGGTTTCGGGCGGCTTGGTACGCCATTTGGCTGCCAGAAATTCAGTTTCACGCCTGATATCATGACGCTTTCCAAGCAGATCACCTCCTCCTACATGCCGCTGGCCGCGGTGATGTTCTCGGAGGCGATCTATCAGGCGATCGCCGACAACACCGCAACGATCGGCAATTTCGGTCACGGCTTCACGGCGTCAGGTCATCCGGTTGCCACGGCGGTGGGTCTCGAAAACCTCGCCATCTTCGAGGAGCGGGACTTGATCGGAAACGCGGCACGCCTTGAGACGTTGTTCCAGGCCGGCATCCGCTTATTCGCAGATCACCCGCTTGTCGGCGAAGCGCGGGGCGCCGGTCTTATCGGTGCGGTTGAGCTGGTGGCAGACAAGGCGACGAAACGCCCCTTCGCCAAGGTTGGGCGCGCAGGGGGTATCGCAGCAGGGATCGGCCACGAGGAAGGCCTCATCTTCCGCGCCATCGGCGACCAGCTCGCGCTCTGTCCGCCGATGATCTCGACAGAAGACGATGTGAAGGAAATCATGACGCGCATGGGCCGGACGCTTGAGCGCCTGACCGGTGCGGTTGCCAAGGAGGGACTTGAATGACCCGTATGAAAGCCGAACCGGTCGTCCATATCGACGACGAACGCTTCCGGGTCACCGAATGGCGGTTTGCCACCGGGGCCGAGACCGGCTGGCACATCCATGGCCATGACTACGTCATCGTGCCGCTTACGGACGGCAAGCTCGGTCTCGAAGGCCCAGACGGCGCGCAGTCGCAAGCCGCTCTCACCCAAGGGGTGCCCTATTCGCGGCGGACGGGTGTGGCTCACAACGTCATCAATGCCGGCGATGCGCCGCTCGCCTTCCTGGAGGTCGAGGTCGTTGAGGCTGGCGACCTCGCAGCCAGGCGGCTCGCCGTGCTCGACCGGTTCCTCGCGGCCTGGAACGCTCGCGACGTGGGCGCGCTGATGGACTGCATGGCTGAGAATTGCGCTTTCCACGGCTCGGCTGGACCCGATGCCGAAGGGCGCAAGCATATGGGGCGTGACGCCGTGCGCGTCGCCTATGCAGCGCTGTTCGATGCCTTCCCGAAAGCCGAGTGGACCAGGGGACGGCACGTCGTGACGGGCGACACCGGGCTTTCATCATGGCGCTTCGCAGGCACCACGGCAGCGGGGCAGAAAATCGAAGTCGACGGCTGCGATATCTTCGCTTTCTCGGGGGAGCTCATAGCGCTCAAGGATTCCTATCGCAAAGCGCGAGCGTAGCGAAAATCTGAATTCATCGGGCGACAAGGGCGGTCCAAGCGGGCCGCCCTCATTTTTTGTCCAAAGGCAAGATCCTCAAAAGGCGAAAGGCCCGGTCGTCCCAAAGGAACAGGGTCTTTCGCATATGAAGGGCCGGGCTTATCCGGCCCATCTTCTCCTACTTGAGCAAGGCTTCCATCGGTACCGGCTCGGAAATCGTCCAGTTGCCTACAACACCCGGCTTGCCGGCCTTGGTCTCGACGATCAGGTACCGCGTCTGGTTCTGGTGATGCAGTTCCGGCGTGAAGGTACGAGGCCCGAACAGCGTCGGCTCATTCTTCATCTTTTCCAGTTCCGCGACGACCGCGTCAGCATCGGTCGTGCCTGCACGCTCCACCGCCTTGGCCCAGACGTCGACCATGACGTAACCCGGAAAGACGTACTGGCTCGAGGGATCGGCGCCTGTCTTCTGCTTGTAGGTGGCATTGAACTTCAGCACGGCCGGATTGGGATCGTCGCCATAGATCGATCCCTGAACGGGGACGTAGAAGTTCGTCAGATCGGGCACAGCCGAGAGCCAATAGCTACCGTCGACGCCCGATCCGTTCAGGATCATGGAGTTGATACCCGCGGCGCGAAGCTGCTTGATGGCCGAGACGGCGCCCGGCATCATCGTGCAAAGCATGATCGCATCCGGCTCCTTCGGCAGAGACTTGATGCGGGTGATCTGCGCGGCGATGGAGGCATCCTCGTTCTTGAAGGTGTCTTCACCGACAAGCTTCGCGCCCTGGGCTTCGAGCTTCGGCATCATCCAGTCGAAGCCGTCGCAGATGCCCTTGTTGTAGGCCGTCCAGGTATCGAGCAGACGGTAGAAGTCCTTTGCGCCCTTTTCCTTGAATGCCCACTCGGCCATGGTCGCGCCCTGCACGGCTGCCAGCACCGACGCGGAGAAGCTGTGCGGGCCGACACCCTGGATACCGGCCTTGACCGATTCCGCGCACAGGAAAAAGGAGATACGGCCTGCGTCCTCGGCCGCGAGCGCAGCCGGCGATCCGAAGTCGTAGTCGCAGGAGACGACCACGAGATCCGCACCCTGGTCGAGCACGGAGAGGCCCGCCTTGGCGCCTTCGGCCCGGTCGGACTTGGTGTCGGCCTTGACAACCTTGATCTGCTTTCCAAGCAGACCGCCAGCCGCATTGATCTCGTCGATGCGGATCAAGGCCGCCTCCTGGGCAGGCTTGTCATAGGCTTCCATGAAGCCCGACTCCGCAGTGGCGAAGCCGATGACGATAGTCTTGTCATCGGCCAGGGCCGGGTATGCGATGGACATCGAGGCCAGAGCGGTTGCGACAATTCTCATTTTGTATGCCATGCACGTCTCCTTTTTTGTTTTCCGGTCGGGCTTGTGCCGCCGGTCACTTGTTGCGACTACTGCGGGGTAAGGTGAGCTCGCGGTTGCCCATGAGTCCGGAGGGGCGAAGCGCGAGGATCACGATCATGATGACGCCGAGGGCTATTTCCTGAACCCCTTTCGGGAGGGCGAACGTGGACTCGCCGAGCGATACGCCTGCCTCCAGCCAGCGCAGCGCCTGGATGAGGGCGGACAGCAGGACGACACCCACCACACCCCCCGACAGGCTGCCCATGCCGCCGACGACGAGCATGGAAAGGGTGATGAAGGTGAGACCGAGATAGAATGTATCGGGTGTGACCACGCCGATGGAATGAGCCATGAGCGCACCGCCCAGCCCCATCACCGCGCCTGATACGACGAACGCCACCAGTCTTTCCCTAGGAATGTCGACTCCGGAAGCCGCGGCGGCGGTGGGCTCGTCGCGGGCAGCACGAAGGGCCAGGCCGGACCGGGAGATCGCGTGCGCCCAGGCGATGAAGATTGCGACCACGGCGCCGATGAGATACGGCCAGATCACGCGCACGATCGGAATGCCGACGACCGATGAGGTCGCTCCGGTCACGCTCTCCCAGTTGGAATAAATTGTGTTGATCATGGCGAGCATCGCGAAGGTCGCGATCGATGCTGCGATGCCCGATAGCCGCATCAGCACACGCCCGAAAATGAGAGCGGCGAGGGCGGCGAACAACGCCGCCAGCACAGCCGATTGCCAGTACGGCAAACGGGTCGCCAGCAGCCATTCGGGCAGTCCCGGCAGCGAACCGCGTTTCATCATCGGATTGATGGTGAGCCACGCGGCCGCGTAGGCGCCAAGGCAGGTGAAGCCGATATGCCCGAAGCTGAGAACGCCTGAATTTCCGATAAAGATGTATAGACCCACGACGAGGATGACACGGACGAACACGTCGATCACCGTCTGGTTGAAGGGCCGCGATCCGGTCATCACCGTGATCAGCGCGATGGCCAGCAGCAGCAGAGAAAGCAGGACCGGCGTCAGGATTGTGCGGCGGGCAAGCGCGAAGCGGGCGGGCTTTCGCTCGGCAGCCGCGGCACCAGGAGCGGTAGAGTTGGCTAGGGAGGCGGCGACAGCCATGAAATCAGACCCTTTCCTTGGTGCCGCGCGCGGCAATAAGCCCTTGCGGGCGGAAGAGGAGAACGAGGATGACCGCTCCATAGACAAAGGCATCGCGGAATGGCCGGGCGTCGATGGGCAGCATGACCTGCATGATCACCGAGGCGGCACCCAGCAGGAAGCCGGCGAGCACTGCCCCCCCGAGGCTGCCGAGGCCGCCAATCACGGTGGCGATGAAGGCCATCAACATGATCGAGGCGCCCATCTGGATGTCCAGCGTGCCTGTCTGTGCGCCAAAGATCAGCGCAATGGCGGCGGCCAACGCGCCGGAGAGGGCGAACGCGCCCATGATGACCCGGTTCGCACGCACACCCAGCATGCGGGCCATCGAGAAGTTCTCGGCCGCCGCCCGCATCTCCAGGCCGAAGCGGGTTTGACGCAGGAACAGCGTCAGGCCGATCAGGATGATCATCGTGGCGACGATCGTTATGAGTTGGAGGAGGGGAAGCCGGGCACCAAGGATCTCCACCGGCTGGGACAGTTCGGGCAGCAGCGAGATCGATTTCGGCCGACTGGAGAAAAGCATGAGCAGGAAGTAGCGAATTACGAAACCGAGCGCGAAGGAGGCGATCATCATCGTTGCCGGATTTGCCTTGCGGAACCGCCTGAAGACGACGATTTCGCACAGCACCGATAGCCCGGCCCCGCAGAGGAGCACGAAGGGCACCAGCAGGTACCACGGCAATTGGCCAGCGAAGACGATGGCCATGGCGTCTGTTGACGGCCATAGCAGCGCGAAGACGCAGAAGGCGATGACGTCGCCATGCGCGAAGTTCACGAGCCGCATGACGCCGAAGATGAGGGCAATGCCAAGCGCCCCGAGCGCGTAGAGCGAACCAAGCGAGAGTGCGTCGAACAGGATCTGGAGCATCTCAGTGGTCCTCGTAACCGAAATAAGCAGCCTGGATCGCCTCGCCGTTGCCGAGCGTCCGGGCGTCGCCATCGAGCACGATCTGTCCGCCACGCATCAGGATCATCCGCCCGCCCACCATCATCGCCCGGGCCGAGCTCTGCTCAACGATCAGGAGCGTGAGCTGGCGCTGCGCACGCAGCGCGATCAGCCGCTCGTAGACCTGGTCGTTGATGTTGGGGGCGAGGCCCAGCGAAGGCTCGTCGATGGCTACAAGCCGCGGATTGGTCATCAGCGCGCGTCCGATGACCAGCATTTGCTGCTGCCCGCCGGACAGCAATCCGGCCTGCCCGTGCCGCCTCTCTTTCAGCATCGGGAAGGTTGCGTAGACGGCTTCGAGTTCGTCGGCCGCTCGGCTGCGCCAGCCGCGTTCGCGGGCGTGCATGCCGGTTCCGACCAGAAGGTTCTCTTCGGTCGTCAGCGAGCCGAAGACATCGCGCCCCTCCGGCACCATGGAGAATCCGAGCCGGGCGATGTTCTCCGGCGCCTGGCCGGTGATCTCATGACCTGCAAGGTCGATCCGGCCGCCCGCCACCGGCGTAACACCGGCGATCGCGCGCAGCAGCGAAGACTTCCCGGCTCCGTTCGGGCCGGTGATGAACAGGATTTCTCCCTCGTCCATGGAGAAGGAGACATTGCGGACCGCCGTGAGACGGCTGTAGCGGATGGTGATATCGGAAAGGGCGAGCAGGCTCATTCCATCGCCTCCAGCACAGGCAGGTCGGTGTTCGCGGCCGTGCCCATATAGGCGTGGCGCACCTTCTCGCTGTCGCGGATCGCGGCAGGCGGGCCTTCCTCGATGATCGCTCCGGAATCGAGCACGACGATATGCTCGCAAAGGCCGAGCACCAGCCCGACATTGTGCTCGATGAGCAGGACACCGCAGCCGAGATCGGCGGCGATGTGTCTTATCAGGGCCGAAAGCTCCCGCGCCTCCAGCGCGCTCATGCCAGCCGCGGGCTCGTCGAGCAGGATGTATGCGGGCCGTCCCATCAGGGCGCGGCCAATGGCGACGCGGCGCTCGTCCGTATATGGCAACGTTCCGGCGATGCGGGTGCCCAGCGCACCGATGCCTATCCAGTCGAGCATCGCTTCCGCTTCGGCGATGGCAGCGCGCCGGCTCATTCCCAGACCAACCCCCGTTACCTCCAGGTTGTCCAGCACAGGCAGGTCGCGGAAGAGCCGCCCACCCTGGAAGGTGCGGGCAATGCCGCGCCGCCGGACCTGGTGCGGCTTGAGACCCGTGAGTGCTGCCCCGTCGAGCTTGATGGTGCCTTCCGTCGGTGCCTGGAAGCCGGTCAGCACGTTGACGAGCGTGGTCTTGCCGGCGCCATTCGGGCCGATGAGGCCACTGATGCGGCCGGGCGTAATTTGGAGGTCTACCGATGACAGGGCCTTCAGCCCCGCAAACGATACCGAGACGTTCTCCGCGCTCAGATGACTCATGTCCCTTTCCTTCTTTTTACCGACGGAAAGGCGCGAAGCATCCGGCCTTGCGGCCAGTCACGTTGCAAATGTCTTCCCCTGTCGGTTCCGGCGGTCTCTAGCGGACTGCTCGGATGCCAAATTCACGCCGTTGCCCGGCGTCGTCTTGTCGTTTCGCGCACCGGATTTTGTCTTCCGCCACGCGCGGTCGGTTTTGGCCGACCGATCTCCTCGCCTCCGGCTCCTCCGCCGGCATTTTCCCGGCTGACGTCAGCCGGCCAGATGCCCTTCAGCACGCGCCAGCGCGGCGCGCTGTTCGGTTCGCGCGGCAAGCGCGTCTTCCAGCGTCACCGGAACGAAGCGCGCCGGGGTGTGCGGCTGGAGCTGGGCGATCAGGTCCATGTCGGCCGATATTACCACGCCCAGCATCATGTACCCGCCACCCGAAACCGCGTCCCGGTGAAGAACGATCGGCTCTGTGCCACTCGGCACCTGGACGGATCCATAAGGATAGCAGGCATCGACGATGTTCGAGGGGTCGGAGCCTGCACCGAAAGGCTGCTCGCGCTCAACGAACTCCAGCGGCGTTCCGCCACGGAAGCGATAGCCGATGCGGTCAGCTTCGGGCGCGACCTTCCAGGTTTCCTCAAAGAACCGATTGCCGGCAGCTTCAGTGATCCGATGCCAGTACATGCCGGGAAGCATTCTGAGTTCCGCCAAATTATTCCGCGCGCGGCGCAGATTTGCAGGCAGTGAAAGACCGGCTTTGCCGGAACCTTCGCCGACGGGAAGCTCATCACCCGCCTTCAGCGTGCGGCCCTGATGGCCGCCGAGTGCGCCCAGAATATAAGTCGAGCGCGAACCGAGAACCACCGGTACGTCGACGCCGCCGGAGACGGCCAGATAAGCGCGCGCGCCGCCCTTGAGGAAGCCAAAGGAAAGCCGGTCACCCGCCTTCACCGGAAAACTTTCCCAGGTCGGCCGTTCCTCGCCATTAAGTTTGGGTGGGAGTTCTCCTCCCGTGACGGCGATGACTGCGGATTGGGTGAATTCGAGTTCGGGGCCCATGAAGGTGGCTTCGAGCACCGCAGCACCCGGATCGTTGCCAACAAGCAGGTTTGCGATGCGTGTGGCGAAGCGGTCCATGCCGCCGCCTTCGGGAATGCCGACATGATAGTGGCCTGGTCGGCCAAGGTCCTGCACGGAAGTGGAGAGGCCGGGAGAGATTACCTTAACGGCCATTGATAAGCTCCATCAGCTTTGCATTGGTGCCGTAAATATCGCTGTTGAAGTCCTTCAGGCTGAAGGTGCACTCGCGAACCGTCGGCTGCCACCGATTGGCTTCGATTTCCCCCAGCGTGGCGTCGTAATCATCGCGGCCAATGGCCTTGAACTTGACGATGTCGCCTGGCTTGAACAGGCACATGTCATCGGAGAGGTAGCGCACCTTCCTGGTCGGGTCGTAGATCGGGGCCGGGGTTATGCCATACATCTGGTAGCCGCCAGCGCCGCGCACCGAATAGATCGCTGCAAAGCAGCCGCCATGGCCAATGGTGAGCTTGGGAGTGTCGGTGCGTGGACGCAAGTATTTCGGCGCCTGAATCTGTTTCTTGCGCTCAACCATCTGGTACAGGAAGGGCAGTCCAGCGACGAAGCCGACCATGGATACGAACCAGGGCTGGCCGGAATAGGCCGCGATAAACTCTTCCACCGTGGCGTAGCCGTTGATGCGTGCCGAATATTCAAGATCGGTGGAGGACGGGTCCTGATGGCGCTCGCGGAAGCGCAAGCAGGTTTCACGCGTCCATGGATCCTGGAAATAAACCGGCAGTTCGATGATCCGGGTCTTCAGCACCGGGTCCGCCTTTGAGGCCGCCTCTTCCATCGACTTCAGTTCGCTGAGCAAATCCTGCGGCTTGACGATGTCGGGGTTGAAGCGAATCTGGAAGCTGGCGTTGGCTGGGCAGATCTCGGTGACACCTCGGATGCCTGCCGTACGCACCGCGTTGGTCATCGAAAGGCCGGTAAAGAAGGAGGTGAGCGACATTTCCTCGGACACCTCGCCGAAGATATGTTCGTCACCGCCGAAGTTGAATCGTATCGACATCGGTCCTCCTTAACCCGCCAATGCTGCGGCGTTTTCGATGAGCCAGCCTTCCAGCCAGCGGGTATGCACGTCTCCCGCCCGCACCGCCGGATCGGCGGCCAGCGCAAGAAACAGCGGCTTGGTGGTCTTGAGCCCGCCGATCTTCAACTCGTTGAGCGCGCGGATCAGGCGCACTATCGCCGCCTCGCGCGTCTCTGCATGCACGATCAGCTTGGCAAGCAGCGAGTCGTAAAAGGGGGGCACCTGATAGCCTTGGTAGAGCATCGAATCGAAGCGTACGCCCGGACCGCCGGGGATGCGAAGCTCGGCCACCTGCCCGGGGAATGGAGCGAACTCCTTCGCCGGGTCTTCGGCATTGAGCCGGACTTCGATCGCATGCCCCTTGACGGAGACATCGCCCTGCCGAATCCGCAGCTTCTCGCCGCCGGCGATGCGAAGCATCTCCGCAACGAGGTCGATGCCGGTGATCGCCTCGGTGACCGGGTGCTCAACCTGGATACGGGTGTTCATCTCGATGAAGTAAAAGCGGTCTGCTTCATCGTCATAAAGATACTCTACCGTCCCGGCACCAGAGTATTTGACCGCCTTGGCCAAAGCGACCGCCGAAGCGCAGAGCTCCTCGCGCAGCCTGTCGGAAAGTGCGCGCGACGGCGCCTCCTCCCAAACCTTCTGGCGTCGCCGCTGCAGCGAGCACTCCCGCTCGTAGCAGTGGATGGCATCGCTTCCGTCTGCCAGCACCTGCACCTCGATATGGCGGGCCTTGCCGATCACCTTTTCCATGTAGAGACCACCGTCGCCAAAGGCGGCGAGGGCTTCTGCTTCGGCCTGAGGAAAGGCTTGTTCGAACTCGGCGAACGAGTTCGCAATGCGGATGCCCCGCCCGCCGCCGCCCGCCGCAGCCTTGATCATCACCGGAAAACCGGTTTCGGTCAGCACCTCGTGGCCAGCCTTGAGGCCCTCGACCCGGCCAGCCGAGCCAGGCACCACAGGGACACCCGCGGCGGCAGCGGCAGATCGCGCCGAGACCTTGTCTCCCATCATCCGGATCGCATCTCCCGACGGGCCGACGAAGACCAATCCAGCGCCTGTGACAGCGTCGGAAAACGCGGCATTCTCGGCAAGGAAACCATAGCCAGGATGAACGCTGTCGCAACCGGTGTCGCGGGCGGCCTTCAGAAGTGCTTCGACGTTGAGATAGGACTTCTTTGCTGCTGGTGGGCCGATGTTGACCGCTTCGTCCGCAAGCTGGACGTGGAGCGACTCGGCGTCTGCGGCCGAGTACACCGCCACGGTGGGGATGCCCAGATCTTGTGCGGCCCGGATGATCCTGACCGCTATCTCGCCCCGGTTGGCAACCAGAAGCTTTTTCAGCATCAGTCGAGATCCGCAATAGGTGCGCCGGCCATGATGGGGTCCTCATTGTCGGCAATGAAGCGGATGTTCGTACCGGCCGTCTCGGCCCTCACTTCGTGGAACGACTTCATCACTTCGATGAGACCGATTACGTCTCCGGCGGAAACCGCGTCGCCATCCGCCTTGTAGGGCGGCTGGTCTGGCGAAGCGCTCCGATAAAAAGTGCCGGGAAGAGGCGAAAGAATCTGGGCCATGAAAAGCTCCGGAAAACTGCAGACAGACTAATTGGGAACCGCCTGCGCGGGCGGGTTCGGTCGAGTTCAGTGCCAAGGGGCGATTGCGGTGCGCACGGCCCTGGCTATTTCGATGGCGTTCGGCGTATCGGAATGCACGCAGATGGTTTCGCAGCGTACAGGGAAGAAACTGCCGTCCTCTGCCGTGCCCTCGCCCTCGCTGATGGCGCGTACGCAACGCTCGGCCATCTCTGCGGGGTCCTTGGCGTCATGAACGCGTGTCAAGATCAGCTTGCCGGAGGCATCGTAGTCGAGATCGGCATAGAACTCGGCGACGAATGGGATACCGCGCTCTTGATAGATCTTCTCGTGCAGGGTGCCCGTCATGCCGAAGAGGGGTACGCCGAAAACCTCTGCCGCGTCGCACACGCCATGGGCGATTGCCTCCTGCTGCATGGCCATGAAGTAAAGGCTGCCATGCGGCTTGATATGGTGGAGTTCCACACCCTCGGCCTTGAGGAAGCCGGCAAGCGCTCCCACCTGGTAAATGATGGTGTTCCTGACTTCGTCGCGGGTCATCCGCATCTCGCGCCGACCGAAACCCTGAATGTCCGGCAAGCCTGGATGGGCGCCAATCTTTACGCCACTCGCCTTGGCGCTGCGGACAGCGGCGTGCATGTGATCCGGATCGGAGGCATGAAAACCACATGCGACATTGGCAACGTCGATGATCGGCATCATGCCCACATCATCGCCAACCTTGTAGAGGCCAAAGCTTTCGCCCATGTCACAGTTTAGCGTCACTGCCATCGCATTGTTACCCCTCGAAGCTGCCGTCTTTGCGGCGTTGCAGCATTTTTGCGCATACCAGGGAATTTGTGAAATAGTTGTTTATTGATTGTGATATCAAAAAAACAGATAATGGTTCTGGGCCGGAGCGCACCATGACCATCACCTTGAAACAGCTTGATTATTTTATCGCGACCGCCGAGAGCGGACAGGTCAGTCATGCCGCGGTGGAACTCAACATCTCACAATCGGCGGTCACTGCTGCGATAAAGACGCTTGAGGCTGACCTGGGCGTACGGCTTTTGGAGCGTAACCACGCTGGCGTAAGATTGACGATGGAGGGCGCGCGGTTTCTTGAACATGCGCGTGTTATCACCGGGGCCGTCGCAGCCGCCGTCCGAAGCCCGTTGCGCGATAGGAAAGGCCTGGCGGGCAAGCTGCGGCTGGGCATGAGCTACACGGTCGTCGGCTACTACATGTCGCGCCACTACGCGCGGTTTCGAAAGACCTATCCCGAGATCGAGGTCGAGGTGCTGGAACTGCCCCGAGACGCCCTCGAAAGCGGCTTGATGTGCGGGGACATCGACATGGCCGTTATGCTGGTGTCCAACCTGGAGCACACCGAGGAATTGGCGCAGGAGGTCTTGATGCGATCGAACCGCCGGCTCTGGCTTTCGGCTGATCATCATCTGCTCGCGCGGCAGGAAATCAGCCTCGCCGATGTGGCGGCGGAAGATTATGTCATGCTGACGGTGGACGAGGCACGCACGACGGCCGCCCGTTACTGGGATGCCGCGGGCCTTTCGCTCCGCGCCGTCCTTACTACCAGTTCGGTCGAGGCCGTGCGGTCGCTCGTGGCTGCCGGCATGGGGGTCACTGTCCTGTCCGACATGGTTTACCGCCCCTGGTCCTTGGAGGGGCAGCGCATCGAAGTGCGCGGGCTTGTCGAGCCGATCCCCACTATGGATGTCGGCCTGGCCTGGTCGCGTGACAGACCAATCGACCCGGCGGCGGCGGCCTTCCGGGCCTTCATGTCCGTGACCATGGGCGGCGGCGGCTAACCGCCGGCCCGTCAGACAGACGCTTTACCTCAGGCTGGCTGGTTGAGCAGCGGGTAGCCTACAATCGAGTGGGAGTGAGGGGAGTACGGTGGAGTAGTATCGGATAGCAGAGGACACCAGGGCGAAGCCTAGGCTATCGATAGCAGTCGATAGATTCTAGGCGACCCGCAGATCTGCCGCTCTGTCGGGCGTCTCCCCGCTCTTCGAACGGCGCCAATACGCCGTTAGGCCCACCCCAACCTTCGCGACTTTGTGGCCTTCAAATATTTGGTCGCGCGCTGCTCGAAGACGTTAGCGCGCGCGACCAGTTCTCGGCGTCGATCACACCGTCGTAGATCGATTACTGCTCCTTCTTGAACAGGTCCTGGAAGATGAGCTGGCCCCAAGTGCGGCCGCGTGCGTGCACCAGCGCGCCACCCTCGTTGAGCTTTCCCAGCTTGACGGGTGCGAACCCGAGTTGTTTGGCCAAATCCGCCACGGGAGCGATCGCGTCCTCGTCGTCGCTCGACAGAAAGACGACCCGGTGCCCGCCCTCGACGATCGGATCGGCAGCCAGGGTGGCCGCAATCAGGTGATTGAAACCTTTCACGAATTTGGCGCCGGTGAACGCCTTCGCGACGAAGGCGGAGGACGGGAGACCGCCCAGCTCTTCAGGGACTGGAAACGCGTTCATCGCGTCGATGACCGTCTTGCCTTTCCAGCTCGGCAGGGCCTCCGCAACCTCGCGATGTTCCCCGAACGGGACCGCCAAGATGATTGTGTCGGCCTCGAGTGCATCCCGCAGCGACTTGGTGACGACCGTGGGTCCAATCGCACGAGCCTGCGGCGCCAACGCCTCGGGCGGCCGGCGGCTCGCGACGGTCACGTCGATGTTTCTACGGGCGAAGGCGTGGGCGAGGGCCTGGCCTATCTTACCGAATCCTACAATCGCATAGCTCATAATGTTTCTCCGATCCGTATTGATATTGATTCCCCGGCCCTCAACGGCGCTGGGCTGTCCGTTTCGCTGAATGGCGATCTTCGCGTAGACGTCCGGCCGTGAACGACTTCGCGCGGCCGGCCGATCCTTCAGCGCGGAAGTCGTTTCACCATTCCCGCGATCCGGCGCGATTTCAGATGGCCGAGAAGCCTCCGTCGACAGACAACTCCAGCCCATTCACGAAGCTCGAATCGTCGGAAGCAAGAAACAGCGCGACCGCCGCAATTTCCTCAGGACGCCCCATCTTTCCCCGCGGGATCAGGGATTCGAACATCTGCTTCGCTTCCTCGGTGAGAACTTGGTCCTGCATCGGTGTGGCGATCGGCCCTGGGTGCAGCACGTTCACCCGGATATTCCTGCCCTTGAGTTCGTTGAGCCACCCGCGTGCGAATGCGTGCAGCGTCGCCTTGCTCGCCGCATAGACGCTGTAACCGGGAAAACCTTTGATCGAAGCAACTGACCCGGTCATGAAGATCGATCCGCCATCGTTGAACAGCGGCAACGCCTTTTGAACCGTAAACAGCGTGCCGCGCGCATTCAGGTTGAAGGCCGCATCGAAGTGCTGCTCGGTAATCTCGCCCAGTGGGACGGCTTCGCCCATGCCGGCGCTCGCGTAGAGGACGTCGATCTTGCCCTTTTCCCGCTTGACTGTATCGAACAGGCGGTCGAGGTCGTTGAGATTGGACGCGTCGCCGCGCACGCCGGTCACGTTCCGGCCGATCAGCTTGACGGCCTCATCGAGCGCCTCCTGTTTCCGGCCCGTGATGAAAACATAGGCGCCTTCTTCAACGAACCGCTTGGCGCTCGCCAGCGCCATGCCGCTCGATCCACCCGTGATGACTGCAACCTTACCCTCAAGCTTTCCCATGACTTTTCCTTTCGTGGTGTCGAGACAGCATCTGCCTCCGAGAACCTCGAAATGGGTCCGCCGCCGTCAGTTGTTGAGTGCGGAAGCGCGCACATCGGTGGTGCAAAATCGATCCGGCTGGACGACTGACGCCAGCCGCGACGATCGGTGTCCGCCGTTCGGAATTAGGCCGCGCTCGTCGACGTAAGCTATGATGACCGCCCGTACTGCCGTACGATGTGTTAGATACGGGCTTTGGAAGGCGCACCGCGCGGTGCCGGATTGCACCATGATCGACTGGGATGATATTCGCTACTTTCTTGCCGTCGCGCGCGGAGGCTCAGTGCGGGGTGCCGCCGAGGGCCTCGGGGTGTATCACTCGACCGTGCTGCGACGCATCGCACAGCTCGAGGAACGCCTCGGGGCGCAGATGTTCGAAAAGCTGCCTTCGGGCTACCGCCTGACGGCTGCGGGCGAGGAGGTCCTCGAGTTCGCGAACCAGATGGAAGCGTCGTCGCACCAACTGGAGACGCGCGTCTTCGGGCGCGACCAGAGCGTGCGCGGGCTTCTGCGGGTGACGTTGGCTCCGACCCTCGCGACACACCTGCTCATGCCGGACTTCGCCGATTTCGCGCGTCTGCATCCGGACATCGAGATGGAAATCTTGTCGTCCGGCGAGCTGGCAAATCTGACCAACCGAGAGGCCGACGTGGCGATCCGCGTCGTCTACGACCGCAAAACCCTGCCGCTCAATCTTCACGGCCTGAAGGGACCGGAGCTGTTCGGCAGCGTCTACATGTCTCGCGATCGACTAGCCGCGTGGCGTGCGGGCGCGTCTGATCCCATCCGGTGGATCGTCATAAGCATTCATGGCATCCCGGACTGGGCCAGCGAGGGTGAGGTTCGCACCACGGGGGTTCCATTCAGGATCACGGACGGCGAGGCGCAGATCGTTGCTGTACGGCAAGGGCTCGGGATCACGACACTGCCGTGCTTCATTGGCGATGCCGACCCCCTACTGGTGAGGGTGCCGGGCACCGACCTGCACATGTACGGAACGCTCTGGCTTCTCACACAGGGGGAGACACGCAAGACGAAGCGCGTGCGGCTCTTCACGGAATTCGTATCCCGCAGGCTCGCCGCGTACGCTCCGCTTCTCGCGGGACTGTCCGTAACGCGCGACTGACGGTATCCGCCTCAATGGAAATCCCGGTGAGATCGAGGTCAACACCAAGCAGGTGAAGGGCCTCGTGCTTAAAACCGAGTTCGTGAAGAAGGCGTGACCCCAACGGACAGGCCATATACCAAAGGCGGCCGTTTTGTGTGGATAGCCATCCATGGCCTATTGGTCCCGCGCGGCCCGCCGGGCACTCTCACGGCATGCAGGCGGAGTATGTTGAGCTGGTCTTACTGGAGCAGTCGCTCGCCAACACAGACGGCATGTATCGGCCGTTTTCGGATCGATTGGGTGACGTTGCGGAGAAAACTGGCGGATCTGTCTTGTTCGATGTTCGCGTAGAGAATGACATTCGAATTCAGAGAATGGCGGCCATTGGGTTTGGTGTAGACGGCACCGTCGCAATCATGATGGATAAGAACGAACAGCTTATTTCCGCGCCGATAAACGGAGACAACGCCGCCCTGGTTGCCGAACTAACCGCATGGACTTCGCTGCCGATGGCCGAGCAGGTTTGTGTTAGTTACGGCAGGGTGGCAGCGAAGTTGCTTGCGGAGCTTCGTAAATCGGGCCGACCCGACCTGGTGAACCATGCATGTCAATGAAAATTAATGAAAAGGCCGCCTCGATGGGCGGCCAGCGTTGGGATTCGAGGTCCAAAGCGGCGACATAGCCTTTCACCACGTTGTCATATTCGGCGTTTTTGAAGTGCGCCGAATTCCAGGTGCCGCTGCTGACGAGAGGCGCTGCCGGGACGCGAGTAAGCCACCGAATTTTGCAGACCATCTGGCAAGGGTCGCGAGATCCAGTTTGGTCATCAAACACAATCTGAGCAGCTTCGGGATCATTTCGTATGGTTGCTTCGGCAAACGGTGTCGACCGTCTTGCGCAGGTCGATCAACCACCGTGTCACATGATGCCGAAGGTTCTGTAGGCTTGTACCGCGCTCATGCCCTCGCGGATCGCGTTGGCGACGAGCCTTTCGCCACGTACTTTTTCGAGGGCCAGCTGGACAACGTCTTCCTCCACTTGCCGTGGAATAACGAGGACCCCTTCCTTGTCACCGAACAGGAGCGTGCCCGGCTCGATCCGCACACCACCGATCTCGAGTGCGCAGCGATAGTCTATGACCTTGCCGCGAACGCCCTGGTCTTGTGCATAGTAACCGGTGCAGAAGCACGGGAATTCCAGCGCCTTGATGCCGTCCGTGTCGCGAGCAAAGCCGTCGACCAGCGCGCCATGCGCGCCGAGGATCTTCGCACGGGTCGACATAAGCTCGCCCCACAGTGCGTAGCGCGGTGAAGCGCCACTGGCGACGTAGATTTCGCCGGGCTTCAGATCATCCAGCGCTTCGAACATCAGCCCGAACGGCTTGGTCATCAGCGGATTGCGGGTCGGTTCGTTGGACAGAAAGATGTCGGATTCGAGCACCGGCATGGCCCGACCAAGCAAGCGTGTCTTTTCGTCGACCGGCTTGAACACCGGCGGAAGGAACTGATGCTGCAGCCCCAGCGTATCCATCACGTCCCCGACCACTGCGACGAAGAGTTCTTTTTCGAACAAACGATACATTTCAGCGTCGTCGGCATAGAGGCGCGTCGATCTTGTCATGAACCTTGCCTTTGGGTGCTCGTGGAATTGGCGGTGCGGGAAGGTCCCAGCGCCGCGGCGTTCTGAACCAGCGCGCGCATATAGCCCAGGGCAAAAGCCTTTCCGGCGTGCCACGGTGCGTCGCAGGACATTTCCGGCGTATGATCGGGGATGATCACGCCGTCATAGTTTTCATCGCGAAGGATGCGGACGATCTCGGCCATGTTGATATCGCCGTCATCGACGAAGGTCTCGTGGTAACTAGGCACCTTGCCGCGCACGTTGCGGAAGTGGATGTAGCCGATGCGCTGGCGTCGGGCGAAGCGCCGGACGTGCTCGTAAATGTCATCGGTATCAGGCATTTCCTGCAGCGAACCGAGACAGAGTTCCAGTCCATTGGACGGCGAGTCGACTATATCCATCAGCCGGTCGTATTTTTCCGGCCGGTTGACGAGCCGCGCAGCACCGCGCAGCGCCTCGGCCGGCGGATCGTCGGGGTGCGCCGCCATCACGACGCCGGCCTCTTCGGCCACCGGTACGATCTCGCGCAGGAAGACACCGAGCCGCTGCCAAAGCTCATCGGTGCTGACCTTCACCGGCTCGGCATTCGGCCGACCGGGGCGGTAGCGCATGTTCCAGACGACGCCGTCGGGGATGGGCAGATCGGGATCAATGGCGGCAAGGTCCAGCCCTACCGACATGGCCTCACCGCGCGCGAACGGGCCACGCGACCAGCCCCAGACACCGGCAATCGAGAAGTTGTAGCCGATGCATGGAATGCCGGCGCGCCCGGCATCGCGAACAAGGCGCTTCAACCCTTCTATCTGCGCCGGGCGATCGGGCCCGCCGAGCAGCACGTCGGACCAGAAGCGGGGTGAAAAATTCTCGATCGCCGCGATCTCCAGTCCATTGTCGCGCACGGTCTTCACCAGGCCAGCGAAGTCCTCGTAGCTCCAGAGTTCATCGGTGGAGCAGTCGCCCCAGCCTTCCGTTTCGCTGCCGGCCGACAGCGATGGGTCGCGACCGCGAAAATAGTTGGTGAGGTGGGCAACGATGTGGGTGGCGCCAGCCTGACGGGCGAAACGGAAATTGCCTGATGTCAGCGACTCCCGGTAAAGGCCAAGACCGATCTTCATGATCATTTCACGCCAATGCCGGCGGTCAGGCCGCCATCGATCTTGTAGTCGGCGCCGGTGCAGAAGCCGGCTTTCGACGAGCACAGGAAAGCAATGAGCTCCGCCACTTCCTCGGGTTCGCCGATGCGGCCAAGCGGATGGGCCGCGCCGAAGCGCCTGTAGGCCTCATCGACATCGGCGTCGCTGCCATTGTCGCCGCGCGCGGCCTTCTCGAGGATCGGCGTGCGGATCGAGCCCGGGCTGACCGAATTGACCCGGATGCCGGCCGCCGCGTAGTCGAGCGCCAGCGAGCGCGTCAGCGTGTGGATGGCGCCTTTGGTCGTGGCATAGGCGGCGACGTTTTGCTGGCAGGCGAAACCCTGCACCGAGGCGACATTGACGATGGCGCCGCCGCCTCGCTTGATCATTTCAGGGATGCCGAAATGCGCGGTCAGATAGATCGAGCCGATATTGACCGTCATCGCCCGGTTCCAGGTTTCCCAGTCGGTCGTTGTCGCGGTCCCGTACGGATGGATCGCCGCGGAATTGACGATGATATCGATGCCGCCGAACGTCGCAACGCCGGCCTCGACTGCGGCGCGCACCTGATCGGAAACGGAGACATCCACTGTCTGCACCAGCGCATTTGCTCCGGCTTTGACCAGGCTTTCCTGCATGGCGGCATTGGCCGCCCGGTCGATGCCGCAGGCGACAATCGCGGCGCCGCCTTGCGCCAAGCGCCTTGCGGTTGCGAGCGCGATGCCGGTCGTGCCGGTAATCAGCGCAACCTTGTTCTCAAAATCAGACATGGTGCAAATCCTTGGAAGGTATCTGGTCCGGCTGCGCCGGCGAGGTCCGCGCGTTTTCGAGGTCGTCGGGAACGAAGCGCAAGCCGAAATCGAGATGCCGGCTCATCAGGTAACAATAGGCGATGCGATCGCGCGCGCGCAGCGCCGCAATGATCTCGCCATGTGCGCGGCGTGTTTCGCTGAGCACCGGCCGGATGGATTTCCCGACGGTCATGATGTGCTGGATAACCGGCGACAGGAACTGATAGGTCTGCACCAGCATGCGGTTGCCGGCGAGCTTCATCAGCGCCAGGTGGAAATCGAAATCGCGCTGCGCCGCCTCCTGGACATCCTTGCTGGTTTCGATAAGGCCGTTGACCTCGTCCAGGGCGTCGAGTTCGGCGGCGCTGGCATTGAGAATGATGTGGTCGCCGATGCTCACTTCGATGATGCGGCGAAACCCCTGGATATCGTTGAAGGACGTCCTCGAGATGTCCATCTGCGCGGCAAAGAAGTTCTGGATCGCGACATTCTGGCGATCGGCCAGCACCGCGCCGACACGCGGCTTGGGGTCGATCAGGCCATAGGTGCGGATGGTGCGCAGCGCTTCGCGTATCGTATTGCGGCTGGTGCCAAACAGTTCGCAGAGCTCCCTTTCAGTAGGCAGGACGTCGCCGACGGACATGGCGCGATTGCGAATAAGGTCGAGAATCTGCCGCACCGTCTGGTCGACGGCCGAACTGCTCGGCCCAGCATCGTCCGTCGCTTCCGCCGGGTCGTGATCAGCCTGCTCCAAGGGATTGCCTCCTGGGTATTTGTTGGACCAAGGCTAAGGCCGAGCAGATAAGAAATCAACAGAAAGTGCTAGAAAAAGTTAGATTGGTCTGGATAGAGCCAAATTTTTGCTTGTTGACAGGTCTGTGGTCCAACAAATAAGGTTGCCTTCTGACGTTTAGGAGGCTTTATGGAACAGTGCTGGCGCTGGTATGGACCGAACGATCCGGTAACACTCGATCATGTCAGGCAGGCAGGTGCGACGGGCGTGGTTTCGGCCCTGCACGATATCTATGACGGGCGCGCCTGGCCGCTCGAGAGCATTCTGGAGCGCAAGCGGATCATCGAGGCCGCTGGCCTGACCTGGTCGGTTGTCGAGAGCATCCCGGTCCATAACTCTTTCAAGATCGGCGCACCGGAACGCGAGCGCTACGCCGGCTACTATCGCGACTCAATCCGCGCGCTTGCCAAGGCCGGCATTGCGACGATCTGCTACAATTTCATGCCTGTGGTCGACTGGACCCGCACGGATCTGGCCTATCGGCTTCCGACGACAGGTTATGCGTTGCGTTTCGATGCGATCGATTTCGCGGCCTACGATCTGTTCGTGCTGAAGCGCAGCAATGCCGAGGCCAGCTACAGTGCCGCCCGCATCGCCGAGGCGGAAGCGCGGCTGAAGGAGTTGAGCAGCGAGGCGATCGACAGGATCGAGCGCAACCTGATCGCCGGCCTGCCGGCGACCGAGCGCAGCTATAACAGGGACAGTTTTCGCGAGGCCCTGGCGGAATACCATGCGATCGGACCGAAGGAGTTGCGCGACAACCTTGCCTGGTTCCTGCGCGAGATCATTCCGGTGGCCGAAGAGGAGGGGGTGCGCATGTGCATCCATCCCGACGACCCACCCTTCTCGCTCTATGGCCTGCCACGCATCGTTTCGACCGCCGAGGATGCACGTTTCATCCTCAACGCCGTCGACAGTCCGGCCAATGGCCTGACGTTCTGCACCGGCTCCTACGGGACACGCGCCGACAACGACATCGTCGCCATGGTCAAGGAATTCGCCGGCCGCATCCATTTTGCTCATCTGCGCAACATCACCATCGAGGATGACGGCTCGTTCTATGAGGCCGAGCATCTCGAGGGCGGCACCGATATGGCGCATGTCATCCTGGCTCTGATGCAGGAAGAGGCGCGCCGCCGCAGGGAAGGCCGTGCCGACTGGCGTATCCCGATGCGGCCGGACCATGGCCATCTGCTCGCCGACGACATCGGCAAGACCAGGATCAATCCCGGCTACTCGCTGATCGGCCGGCTGAAAGGCCTCGCCGAGTTGCGCGGCATCATGCGCGCCGTCGAGCAGTTCGGGTTGGCTTGATTCTATCAAGCGGTCGCGCGATCAATTTGCATATGTAAAAGTTACTTGTCTATGTGAAAATACCTGCTAGGAGTCGGCGGGCCGGGCGCGTGCTCGGTTCAGGGAGGAATTGCCGGATATGACAAGACTGCGCGGTCTTGCGTGGGATCATCGACGCTGCTGGGGTCCGCTCGACGCCAGTGTCGGGCCGTATTGCGCTGGCAATGGCGGCCTGGAAATCGAATGGGATCGCCGAAGCCTCTATGAATTCGGCGAGGGCGCGCTTGGTCCGGTGCTCGGCACCTACGATCTCGTGGTGTTCGACCACCCCTTCATCGGCGACATCGCGCATGACGAGTTGATGGTGCCATTCGACGCCTATTTGTCGGCGGAGCAGATACGCCTCTTCGAACAGGATTCAGTTGGTGCATCCTGGCGTTCCTACGAAAAGAACGGGCGCCTTGCCAGGTCGCCTCCTACCGCCCGGATCTTCTGGAGCGCTATGGACCAGTGCCGCATACGCATGACGAGGTGGTCGAACTTGGCCGGCAGGCGCGCAAGGACGGGAAGTGGCTCGGACTTCCCTTCGTACCTACGGATGCCATGTGCATGCTTTTGACGCTCGGCCATCCGCAGGAAAACGGCGAGCAGTTCATGGCAAGGGAGGCGGTTGAGCAGGCCATCGCGCAGTTGCGCCAGCTCGCCGCGCTGTCGCATCCGAACTCATCGAAATGGAATCCGATCCGCTGCTATGACCACATGATCGCGCATGACGATGTTGTCTATGTGCCGTTCGCCTTCGGCTATGTAAACTACGCCTCGAAGCCCGAGAGGCCAAATCTGCGCTTCGCCGACGTGCCGACACCGCGCTGCGCCGGCGCCTTGCTCGGCGGTGCCGGCATTGGGGTCAGCGCCCAGTCGAAGCACAAGCAGGCGGCCGTCGATTACGCGCTGTTCCTGTGCTCGTCCGCCTATCAGCGGGGCGACTATGTGAAGGCAGGCGGACAGCCGGGATCTCTGGCGGCCTGGAAGGATGCCGAGGTCAACAAGCTTTCCGGCGATTTCTTCACCTCGACGCTGCGGACGATCGGCTCGTCCTATCTGCGTCCGACGCATCCGGGATTTATCGCCTTCTTCCGCGAATGCGCTCCGCATGCGGCCGCTGCCATCGCCGGTGACATGTCGGCGGCCGAACTCGCCGACCACGTCAATGGCCTCTACCACGAAACCAGGCAGGGTCAGCCGGAACGGAGCGTTGCGTGATGGCCACCAGCATTGCCGAAACACTCGACGAAGAAAGCGGCCGCAACGGCTACCGCGTGCCGGCGGTGGATAAGGCGCTCGACGTTCTGGAGTTCATGGCTGCCAGCGCCGAAACGCTGACCCAGACAGAGATCGCGGCCGGCCTGGGCCGCTCGATCCACGAAATCTACCGCATCCTGCTTCTCCTGGAGAAGCGCGGCTACATCTTCCGCACCCAATCGGACCGCTTCCGGCTGTCGCTGAAGCTGTTCGAACTGGCGCACATGCATCCGCCGGTAAACCGGCTTGTGGAATGCGCGCTGCCGGTGATGCGCGAATTGACCGCCAATGCCGATCAAAGCTGCCACCTGGTGGTGCGCGAAGGACAGAACGCGCTGGTGGTGTTGCAAATCGATTCGCCGTTGCCGATGCGCTACTCGGTTGCGCTGGGGTCGCATTTTCCGATGCTCGAAACCAGTTCTGGCGCGGTGCTGCTCGCTCATTCGAACCCGGCCGAACGCGACCGTATCGTCGAACGCATCATGGCCGCCGGCGAAGGGCAGGGGACGCGGGCCGAGATCGAAGCACGGCTGAACGAGGTTGCCAGCCTTGGCTACGAGATGCGCGCCTCATTGGCCGTCGAGGCCTGCACCAATATTTCCATGCCGGTGCGCGATCACACCGGCGCCGTCATCGCCGCGCTCACCGTGCCACTGCTGCCGCAGAAGGCGGCGCGGTTTGATCGCGAAACCGTCTTCGAACGCACCCGTGCTGCCGCCGAGAAAATATCGGCAACACTCGGCTGGGGCGAAGCCACCTCTGCGTTACGTGCCGACCCGGAACGGCGGGACTACCCGTTCAGCGATTAACAAAAAGCGACAAACCTGGGAGAAGAAAAATGCATTGGTCCAAGTCAATCCTGTTTGCATCCGCGGCTGTGCTTGCCATGGGCGCGGCAGCCGCGCATGCCGAGAACATGCCCAAGCGCATCGGCTACGTCACCAATTACGCCACCCATGAGTGGTACCAGAACGTCATCAAGGGCATGAAGGCTCACGGCAAGGAACTCGGGATCGAGGTCGAGGTACAGGACGCCAATCTCGACATATCCAAGCAGGTCGCCGCGGCCGAAGACTTCATCGCCAAGGGCGTTGACGTGCTGATCATCACCCCGGTGAATGAAGAAGGTGTGGTGCCGCTGCTGCGTCAAGCCAAAGCTGCCAACATCCCCGTGGTGCTTGAGGGCAACCCGGTCAAGGGCATGACCACAATGGTTGCCATCTGCGACTATGACACCGGCTATTTCTCCGGTGTCGAAGCCGGCAAATACGCCAAGGAGAAGCTGGGCGGCACTGCCAAGGTGATGAATGTCGGCCTGCCTCTGCTCTCCGCCACAGTGCTGCGCTCGCAGGGCTTCATGGACGGCCTGAAGACCATCGTGCCGGATGCGGTCATGGTCCACGACCTCGACGGCGGCGGCAATCCGGACCGCGCGCTCGAAGTGTCTTCGGCGGCGCTCGCCAAGAACGCCGACGTCAACATCATCTACGGCATCAACGATTCATCGTCGCTGGGCGGCCTGCAGGCTTGGAAGGCGGCCGGCAAGTCGCAGGATGGCCTGTTGACAGTGGGCACCGGCGGCGAGGGGCTTGCCTTCATCAACGCGATGCAGAACGAGCCCTCCTATCGGATCGAGGCCGCGATGTTCCCGGAGAAGGAAGGCTTCACGGCAATCGATGCCGCGGTCAAGCTCTTCAACAACGAGGAAGTGCCGGAGCACATCGTCAGCCCGACCGCGCCGATGAACGGAGAGGACTGGAAGAAGTTCTACGATTACGACGGCACCACCCGCACCATCAAATGGGATGCCGTCAATGCGCTGCAGCCGCCGGCAAAGTGCATGAAGACTTCGGCCGACCTTAAGAAATAAGGCTGGTCGACATTGCCCTTCCCGCGTCGCGGGAGGGCCTGCGCCAGGTGCTGCTGGCGGCATGGACAAAGCGTCGGGATTCAGCGCCTGCTCGGGAACGAACTGAAATGAGCGAACTCACACACGCCTCCGCGCCCAGGCGTTTTATCGGCGGCCAGCTTCTGGGCAGCAGCCAGCTTGTGCTGGGCGTCATCCTGGCGGTGCTGTGCATCGCCATCTCGATCGCGGCGCCACAGTTCTATTCGGAGGCCAATATCATCGCCATCCTGCGCCAATGCGCGCTGGTGCTGATCGTCGCCTCGGGCATGACCATGCTTATCATCACCGCCGAGGTCGACCTGTCGGTCGGCGCCTCGCTCGCCTTTGTCGGCTGTATCGGGATGGCCGTGCTCAATTCGACGCACAGCTTCGCGCTCGGCATGCTGGCGGCACTTGCCTTTGCTGGCGGGGTTGGCCTGTTCAACGGGCTGGTCGTCACCAGGCTGAGGGTCAATTCGCTGATCGCCACCATCGGCACGATGATGATGCTGCAGGGCGGCGTCTATCTGTTCACACGCGAGGCGGTGCAGAACCACAATCGGCTGACCAGCTTTACAGATCTCGGCGCTGGCTATGTCGGCGCGGTGCCGGTGCCCGTCATCCTGGCAGCCCTGATCTTCGTGGTTGCTTATGTCACTTTGCGCTTCACCACGCTTGGCCGTTACCTCTATGCGGTCGGCGCCAATGAAAAGGCGGTGCGCCTGTCCGGTGTGCGCTCGGAACGCCTCAAGCTGTTTGCCTTCGTCGTCACGGGCCTGTGTGTCGGCGTTGCCGGCATGATCCTGTCGTCGCTGATGAACGCCGGGCAGCCGACCGCCGGGCGCGGTTTCGAGCTGACGGTTATCGCGGCCGTCATCCTCGGCGGCACCAGCCTGCTCGGCGGCCGCGGCTCGCTGTTCGGCACCTTGCTCGGCGTGCTGGTGCTGAAGGTGATCGACAACGGCATCATTATTCTCGGCTGGAACCAGGACCTGCAAATGGTGGTGCCGGGCGTCGTCATCATCCTGGCAACTTATCTCGACATCATCCGGAACAGAGCCAATGTCCGTTGATTTCCTCCACCCCGGCGAAGGCGCGGCCATCGACACAAACGTGCCGGCGCTGGAACTGCGTGGCATCGACAAGCGCTTTCCGGGCGTCGTGGCGCTGGACAATGTCGACTTCACCCTGGAACCCGGCAAGATCCATGCCCTGATGGGCGAAAACGGCGCCGGCAAGTCGACGCTGATCAAGATCATGGCCGGCGTCTACGGCAAGGATGCCGGGACCATGCGCCTGCGCGGACGCGAGGTCGACATCAAGTCGCCGCGCGACAGCCTGAAAGAGGGCATCAAGGTCGTGTTCCAGGAGATCGCGCTGATCTCCGAATTCACCGTCGCCGAGAACATCTTCCTCGAAGGCTATCCGACCGGCAAATCCGGCTCGATCGACTGGAAGAAGATCCGCGCCGATTCAGCAGCACTCTTCAACCGCATCGGCTTCAACGTCGATCCGGCGGCGCGGACGGGATCGCTGCCGGTCAGCCAGCAGCAGATGGTCGAGATCGCCCGTGCACTCGCCCATGAAGCCCGTGTCGTGGTGATGGACGAGCCGACGTCTTCATTGACCCCGAATGAAGTCTCGTTGCTCTTCACCGTCATTCGCCGGCTGGCCGCACTCGGCATCGCGGTTGTCTATGTCAGCCACAAACTCGACGAGGTCTTCGAGATCGCCGACACGGTGACGGTGCTGCGCGACGGACGCCACATCTCGACCAAGCCGATCGGCGAGCACACCAACGACACGCTGATCCAGGACATGATCGGCCGGCGCATCGACAATCTGTTTCCGCGCAAGCGTGGCGAGCCTGGAACCAAGGTCGCTCTTTCGGTCGCGGGGCTCAGCACCGCCAGGAAGCTCAAGGATGTATCGTTCGAGGCACGCGCCGGCGAGGTCCTCGGCTTCTTCGGATTGATGGGTGCGGGCCGAACCGAGCTCGCCAAGGCAATGGTCGGTTACGACCCGATTACCTCCGGCACGATCGTCGTCGAGGGGCAGCGGCTTGCGCCACACGACACGCGCACCGGCGTCAGGCTCGGCATCGGCCTGCTCACCGAGGACCGCAAGAGCGAAGGGCTGATGGGCGAGCTGCCCGTCTACCAGAATGCCAGCCTCGCCTCGCTTGGCTCCTTCGCCCGCATGGGTTTCATCGACGAGACGAAAGAACACAGGGCGGTGCAGGACTATGTCGACCGCTTCCGCATCAAGACCCCCAGCTTGTTCCAGCAAGTGAAGAATCTGTCCGGCGGCAATCAGCAGAAGGTGTTGATTTCGCGCTGGCTGATGCGGGGGCTGAAGGTGATCGTCGTCGACGAGCCGACCCGCGGCATCGATGTCGGCGCCAAGTCGGAGATATTCGCGCTGATCGACCGGCTCGCCGGTGAAGGCCTGGCGGTCGTCATGATGACGTCCGAGATGCCGGAGCTGCTGGGCCTTGCCGACCGGGTCGCTGTGATGTGCGAAGGCCGTTTGACCGCGATCATGTCGCGCGACGAAGCCACGCAGGAGAAAATCCTCAATGCGGCGATCGGATAAGACCATGATGTTTTGTGGCAGCACTCCCTGCGGTCCAGATCACGTCTTCGAAGGGAGCAGGCGATGAGCCTTGCAAGCACCGGTGCCGTGAAAGCTCAGCCATCTATGCTGGCGCGGCTCTTAGCCCGCCAGGAACTGGCGCTGCTCGCCTGCCTCATCCTGGTGCTGGCGTTCTTTTCCTTCACGGTCGAGAATTTCTTTTCCGTGCGCAATATGACCAACGTCCTCGGGCAGGCTTCGCTCGCGCTCACCGCCGGCATTGGCTGCGCCATCGTCTTCATTTCCGGCGAGGTCGACATCTCGATCGGATCGTTGCTGGCGACCATCGCCCTGCCTCTGATCATTCATGAACGACACCAATTCGCTGCTGCTCGGCGTCAGCGGCGCGCTGCTGTTCGGTCTGATCATCGGTGCGGTCAACGGCTATCTCACCGCCTATGCCGGCATCAACTCGCTGATAGTGACCCTGGGCACGATGTTCATCATGCGTGGCGGCGTCTATCTCTACACCGGCCAGCGTGCGATCCCGGACGATGCTTCCCTCGACAGCTTCATCGCACTGTCGGACGGCCGCCTGTTCAACATCATCCCGTATTCGGCTGTCATCGCCATCGTCCTGCTTGCCGTCTTCGCCTACATGATGCGGCACCGGCCGTTCGGGCGTCAGATCTACGCCGTCGGCGGCAATCCGGAAGTGGCGCGGCTGGCCGGCTACGACGTGCGGCGCGTCAAGTTCATCTGCTTCATCATCAGCTCGCTGCTGGCAACGGTTGCCGGCATCATCCTGGCAGCACGCGTCGGCTCGGCACAGCATACGGCCGGACTGAACTTTGAATTCCAGGTCGTCGCCGCAACCGTGCTTGGCGGGGTGAGCCTTGCCGGCGGCATCGGCAGCCTGACCGGCATGGCGCTCGGCGTGCTGATCTTGCAGTTCCTGTCCAACGGACTGCGCGGGCTTGGCCTGCCGACCGAATGGCAACTGGTCATCACCGGCATGATCATCATCGCCGCCGTCGCCTTCGACGAGGCGAAGCGACGCCGGGCGCAAGGAGACTGATATGGCTCGACTCGAAGCAAAGATCGCCGTCATCACCGGCGCCGCCGACGGCATCGGCCACGCGATCACCGAGGCAATGGCGCGGGAGGGCGCACATGTCTTCCTGGGCGACATCGCCGACAAGGCGGGCGAGGATTTTGCGGCGGCGCTGCGCGCGGCCGGCTACCGTGCCGACTATGTGCATTGCGACGTGTCGAAGGAGGCCGATATCGTCAGCCTCATCGACAGCGCCGTCAAGAAGACCGGACGCCTCGACGTGATGGTCAACAACGCGGCCATCGCCATTGGCGGCATGCCGGTGCACGAGATGACAGACGAGCAGTGGCACCGGCTGATCGCGGTCAACCTGACCAGCGTGTTTCGCGGCTGCAAATACGCGCTGCCGCACATGATCGCGCAAAGATCGGGCTCGATCATCAACATGGCCTCGGCGCAGGGCCATATCGGCCTCGACGGCTGGACCGCCTATGCCGGCGCCAAGGGCGCGGTGATGGCGATGACACGCCAGATGGCGGTCGAGTTTGGTCCGATGAACGTCCGCGTCAATTCAATTTCGCCCGGCACCATCAACACGCCGATGAACGACAGGCTGATCAAGGAGATCGGCGGCAACCTCGCCAAGGCGTGGGTCAAGATGCATCCGCTCGGCCGCATCGGCGAGCCTTCCGAAGTGGCCGAGGCCGCTGTCTATCTCGCCTCCGACGCTGCTGGCTTCACCACCGGCACCGACCTGCGCGTCGACGGAGGCCTGACCGCCGCCCCGCGCTACGTTCCTGAACTGCTTTGAAAACACGAAACGAGACATGAAATGAACAAGGCCCTCGAAGGCGTCCGCATCCTCGATTTCAGCCATCTGCTGCAGGGGCCGTTCGCCACGCAATTGCTGGGCGACATGGGCGCCGACGTCATCAAGGTCGAGCGCGCCGGCGCCGGCGACATGTTCCGCGGCATGACCTTCTTCGCCAAATGGGTGGGTGGTTCGGAGAGCCCGAACTTCCTCGCCTGGAACCGCAACAAGCGTTCTATCGCGCTCAACCTGAAGAGCCGCAAGGTGCACGCCATCCTCATGGAGATGGCCAAGAGCGCCGACGTGGTGGTGCAGAATTTCCGTCCCGGCGTGCTGGCCAAGCTCGGCTATGGCTATGAGGACTTCAAGGCCGTCAATCCGCGCATCATCTACTGCTCGGGCTCCGGCTATGGCGAGGAAGGCCCTTATGTCGAGCGCCCCGGCCAGGACATGCTGATCCAGGGGCTTGCCGGGCTGATTGCCAATACCGGCCGCGGAGACCAGGCCCCGGTTCCCGCCGGCGCCGGTCTCGCTGACCAGATCGGCGCCATGAACATGGTCTATGGTATCCTCTCGGCCCTCTACTATCGCGAGAAGACCGGCAAGGGCCAGAAGATCGAGGTCAACCTGCTGGCTGGTCTGCTGGCGCATCTCAACCAGGAATATGTCGCCGTTCTCAATCTCGGCGAGGACTTCGCGCGACCGAATTCCGGCATCGGCCATCCCGGCATGCAGGCGCCGTTCGGCATCTACGAGACGAAGGACGGCGGCTACATATCTATCGCCATGAGCCCGTTCAAGACGCTCTACGAGGTGCTGGAGGCGCCGCAGCTTGCCGTCTACGACGACCTGAAAACCCTGTTCGACAAGCGCGACGAGGTGTTCGACAAGGTCAACGCCGAGACCAAGAAGTTCGCCACGCAGGATCTGTTGGCGCGGCTGCTGGCAGTCGACATCTGGTGCGCCGAAGTGAAGGATATCCGCCGCGCGGCGGAGGACCCGCAGGTCAAGCATATGGGGATGATCACCAGCTATGATCATCCGCGCGGCGGCAAGGTGCGAGTGGTGGCACCCGCAGTCAAGATGAGCGAGACGCCCGCAACCATCGAGCGGCCAGCGCCGCTGGTCGGCCAGCATGGCCGCGAGATCCTGGCCGAGTTCGGCCTGTCCAAGGACGAGATTGCCGCATTGGAAGCGTCCGGCGACATGACCGTGGACGCGGCCTGACGATGCGAACCTATCAGACACTTACGGTCGAAACTTCGGGCCGCGTTGCGATCGTCACCTTCCGGCGCGCCGACCAGCTCAACGCCATGAACCGGGTGATGCAAGGTGAGATCACCGAGGCCTTCGAGGCGTTGTCGGACGACTCGGGCGTCGGCGCGATCGTGGTGACCGGCGAAGGACGCGGCTTCATGGCCGGCGCCGACATCAAGGAATATGCCGCCCAGACCGCCTCCGAGTTTGACACGTTCCAGGCTGCCGGCACGCGCATGTATGCGGCGATCGAGAACAACCGCAAGCCGGTGATCGCGGCGGTCAACGGCTTCGCCCTGGGCGGCGGCATGGAACTGGTGTTGTGCTGTGACATCGTGATCGCGAACCAGTTTGCAAAACTCGGCCTGCCGGAGATCAAGCTCGGGCTGGCTCCTGGCGGAGGCGGCACGCAGCGCAGCGTCGCCAAGCTCGGCCGCAACCGCGCCAATCTTCTGCTGATGACCGGCGCCATCGTACCGACCTCCGAATTCGTCGCTGCCGGCCTGGTCAACGAGATCGTCGATGTCGACAGGCTGATGCCGCGCGCGCTGGAACTGGCTGAGATGATCGCCGCCGAGCCCGGCGACGCGATCGAAGGGTTGAAAGCCCTGACGGCGCATGCCGTGTCTGGTGATCTGGCCGAAGGTCTCGCCATGGAACGTGTCAAATTGGGCGACCTCTATCGCAGCGAGATCGGCCAGCAGCGCGTCAAGGAGTTCGCCGACAAGAGCGCCGCGCGAGTGAAGAAGGCCGGCCCATGAAGGCCGGCGACGACCATCGCGGACTGGGCTGGGCGCACGGCGCGCTGACGGTCCAGCGGCTCGGCGCGATGCTGGCGCCGGTCACGTTCGTGCTGGCGGGCGGCCGTCAGATATCGCCGATGCATATCGCACCCTGGTCGAACGAACCGGGAGCGGAAGCGCTGCCGGGCATTCTGCGCCGGTTGCGCGGCGAGTGGCCTTGCGTGCCGTTCGGCTATTCGGTGCCTGCCGACGGATGGCCCGAGGACTGGGCGCGCGTGATGGGGCCGCCGGAGCCGGACGAAGAAGTCCACGGCCATGGCTCCAATCATGACTGGACCTGGCGCGACAGCGACAGCGGGTCGTTGTCCCTGGTGTTGGCCTATCCCCAGGAAAGCCCGGTCGAGCGCGTAGAGCGTACAGTGACGCCCGATCCATCGGCGCCGGCCATCGACATTGAATTCAAGATCGTCGTCCGCCGTGCCTGCCGCTTGCCGATCGGCCTGCACCCGGTGTTCCGGTTGCCGGCAGAGACCGGCGCTGCCACGCTCGAACTCGGCGGCTTCGATGAGGGCCGTACCTATCCACACGATGTGGAGCCCGGCGCGGCGCTGTTTGCCAGGAACAAAACCTTCTTCGAACTGATCGCCGTGCCATCGCGCACCGGGGGTGCGATCGATGCCTCACTGCTGCCTCTGGCTGCCGACACGGAGGAACTGCTGCAGATCGAAGGCCTCGACGGCACGGCCGCGCTCGCCAACCACGAGGACGGCTACAGGGTAAAACTCTCCTGGCAGAAGGAGCATTTTCCGAGCCTTCTGCTCTGGTACTCCAATCGCGGCCGCAAGGCTGCGCCATGGAATGGGCGCCATGTCGCCATCGGCATCGAGCCGATCTGCTCGCCCTTCGGGCTCGGCCCGGCGACCGCACTGGCCGACAATCCGATCGCGCAAGCCGGCATTGCGACGGCGCTGGAATTCTCGCCCGAAAGACCGTTCGTGACCCGCTATCGCATCGAGGCATCCGCGCTGTGAAAGATCGTACGGCAGTCTCTCTGGTTAAGTCGAACCGGCCGCGCTTCACCGATGTCGAGGGACTGGCCGCGATGGTCAGCCAAGGCGACTCCTTCGGCGTCGGTGGTCACCATTTTGCCCGCCTGCCGATCGCATTGCTGCGCGCGATCGCCCGGTCCGGCACCAAGGACTTGCGTTATGTTTGCTGGGCCGGCGGCTTGCCGCTTGAACTGCTGCTCGAGGCGGATGCGGTGGCCGAGATCGACCTCTGCTTTTCCAGCTTGGATGTTTTTGGCCTTCCACCGCGGTTCCGTGCCGCTGCCGAGACCGGGGCAATTCCAGTCCGCGATTGGACAGCGCTGGCGATGATTCAGGCGCTGCGGGCGGCGCAGCAGAACTTGCCTTCCATGCCGTTCCAGATTCCGCTGGGATCGGACATGTTGGCGCGCGTGCCGGGTGCGAGCGGCAGGCCCGATCCGATTTCAGGGAGCGCTACCGGATTTATCCCTCCGCTGCGGCTCGATACATTCGTCGTCCACACGCAGCGCGCGGACGAAAGCGGCAACGTCCAGATCATCGGGCCACGCGCACTGGACTTCGCAATGGCGGGCGCGGCGCGGCAGGTGCTGGTCACGGTCGAGGAAATCGTCCCGGTTGGGGCACTGCGGCAGGACGGGCGCCAGAGCATCCTCACCCGCAATCAGGTCTCGGCCATAGCGCTGGCGCCGGGCGGCGCCTATCCGGCGTCTTGCCTACCGTTCTATGTCACCGATTATCAGGCATTGTCGGAGGCATTCGCGACCAGGGAAGCACCTTTGTCGGACAATCTGCGCCAACCTTCCGGAGGCGTGCCGGCTCTGCTTCAAGAAGCTGCAAAGGTCGGCGCTGAGACGATCCTTGCCATGCCAGCACTCGCGCGCAGCGAACTAACGTCCTCCGTTGACGAGATCATTGCCGCACGCATCGCCGCCGAACTTGACAATGAAAGCTTTGCCAGCGCTGGCGCGGTGTCGCCGCTGGCCAACGTCGCCTACCGACTGGCCAAGGCGACGCACGCGCCTGATATGATCATCGCGACGATGAGCTGCGGCCATCTCGACATCGCGCCGAGCCCGATGATCCTCTCGCTGATCGAAAGTCTGGACTGCGAGACGGCGGTGGCGCATGCCGGCGGCGACGACACCTACTCGACCTATTATCAGGCAGGTGCCGTGACGCATGAAATTGTCGGCGCGGCACAGGTCGACCGGCGCGGCCGCGTCAACACCATCGCGCTGCGCAAGCGTGATGGTGGCCTCATCCGGCTGCCTGGGCAAGGCGGCATGGCCGACGTCGCCAACATGCATCGCGATTACCTTCTCTACGTCCCCCGACATTCGGTTCAGTCACTAGTGGACAACGTCGAGATCGTCAGTTCGGCTCGCGGGCTGCTGACGCCGGCTGAGCGCGAGCCGATGGGCTATCGCACCGGCAAGGCATTGGTCTTCACCGATCTCTGCGTCTTTCGGCTCGATCCGACATCCAGGGAATTGACCGTCATCGAAACCATGCCTGGCATCACGCATCAGCAGATCCGCGACACCACAGGATTTGCGGTGACGTTCGATGCCGGGTGCCGGGAAATATCGCAGCCTTCCAACGACACGCTCGCCGTCCTGCGAAATCGGATCGACCCGCTCGGCCTGCGTCGCCTGGAATTCGTCAGCGCGAAGGAGCGTGGTGCACTCATCGCCGAGATTCTGGCCGCCGACCGCGCCATGGTCGAGCACTGTATCGCCGCACAGCAAAGCGCGCGCACCGTAAGGAGCTGATTCATGGCAAAGCCGCTGCTCGACATGTCCGCCGCGCGCGTCTTCTTCGACGGCATCTTCACCAGCCCACGCGTCGCGCATCCGGAGGGCGTGGCCATCCACAGCGATGGGTCCATCTGGTGCGGCACTGAAACCGGCGATCTCCTGCGGCTGACCGCCGATGGTAGCTCGGTCGAGCGCATCGGCGGCACGGATGGCTTTCTGCTGGGCATTGCCTTCGACAGCGCCGGCAACTGTTTTGCCTGCGACCTGAAGCA
Source organism: Mesorhizobium cantuariense (assembly GCF_042647205.1). Taxonomy (NCBI): domain Bacteria; kingdom Pseudomonadati; phylum Pseudomonadota; class Alphaproteobacteria; order Hyphomicrobiales; family Phyllobacteriaceae; genus Mesorhizobium; species Mesorhizobium cantuariense. Next base: position 1,540,500 of record NZ_JBHRVD010000001.1, read on the forward strand.
TGCTGCGATCTTTCGTTGGGATGCCGCGACAGCGCGCATGGAGCACTTCGCGTCGTCTGGCATCCGTGTGCCGAACTATCCGATCGTCGACGAGGCGAGAGGCTGGCTTTACGTGTCCGACAGTGTCGGCGAGGACAATCGCTCGGGCATCTTCCGCTACGATCTCAAGACGGGCGAGGGCGGTCTGTGGTGCCAGGAGGCGATGTCGTTCGCCAATGGCATGGCCATGGCGCCGGACGGCAACGGCCTCTATGTCGTGGAGAGCAACGCGCCTTGCATCAGTTATGTACCGATCCGCACCGACGGCACGGCAGGGGCGCGCAAACTTGTCGTTGAAGGCGTGCACAATGTTCCAGATGGCGTCGCCTTCGCGCCTGACGGCTCGCTGTTCATCTCATGCTACGAGCCAAGCCGGATCTATCGCTGGCGAAAAGACCGAGGTCTCGAAGTGCTGATCGAGGATCCAACGGCGACCACCCTGGCTCACCCCACCAACATCGCCTTCAAGGGCGACAAACTCTACACCGCTAATCTTGGTCGCTGGCACATCACGGAAATTGATTTGGCAGCACTTCCAAACTTGAGCAGTGCTTAACTCGCCCGCGAAAGCGCGAGAGCCGCGACCAGTCGAAATCGGGCAGATGGAGCGTGCCGTCATCTCATCAGGCTTCTAAGATCACGCGGTAGCCCGGCGGAAATGTCTCATCGACCGCCGGATGCTCCCCCCTGATCAAGTGTTCGAACTGCGCCTGTGCCCTGCGGAATATGCGTATGTCCGCTGAACTGCGACACCGACCAACTTCATGACGGTCTTGATGTCTGCATTTGCGCGGCGTTGAAAAATATTTAACAGCGATTTCAATTGGTTATACAATATTTTGAACAGTCGAGTGGAGTACGGGGAAGACGTCAATAGCGCAGTTTCAGCGGGCTAATCGCCTTCTGTCTTGCTCGGCGTGCCTGTGGGACGAAGGCACAGGCAATGTCTTTGTCTGCACCAAGCCAACAGAGTCATCCAGTATTCAAAACCGCAGCAGGCCTACCTGTCGGAGCGCCTCAGCCCGCTTCGGCGCTTTACTAAGAATCTGAATCGGTGGCATCACGACACCGTATGATATATAAAGACTGTCTAATGTGATCGCTTGTCCGGGGGGCAATTTTGGATGCCCAGCTTTACGAACAGAAGGGATTGGATGCCCAGCTTTACGAACAGAAGGGATTGGATGCCCAGCTTTACGAACAGAAGGGTGCTATCGAGGAGCGTGGTCGAAATGGGCCTCTTCTCCGCGGTGATGAACACCCTGGTGTTAATTCTGCCTCTCTACATGTTGCAGGTGTATGATCGCGTCTTGCCCGCGGCCAATCTGGATACTCTCACCTACCTGACCCTTCTTGCGCTTTCGTCGCTCTTGCTCTTCGGCGTGCTCGAAATCGTACGGGGGGTATATGCGAGCCGACTGGCCGCGCGACTGGATGTCTCTTTGGGCACATCGTCTTTTCTCGCCGCAATGAGCGGCCCCCGCGCTGGGCTCGGCGATATCCAGGCCTTGCGCGACTTGGCCACCCTGCGGGGGTTCATCGCTTCACGAACCATTTTCTTTCTCTTCGACCTTCCTTTCGGGCCCATTTTCGTGGGCCTCCTCTATTTTATCCACCCGTTGCTCTTCCTTGTAACGGTCGTCGGAGCGGTTCTCATGGTTGCCATCGCGGTGCTGAACCAGGTCGCGAGTTCGCGACCTGGCAAGGAGGCGGCGGAGAATCTCAGTGCCTCAATGAATTCGGCGCAGGCCTTCGCGCGAAACTTCGAAACGGTCCGTGCACTCGGCATGGTGTCCAACGCCATAGAGTTCTGGGGTGCCCGTTTTTCCGGCTCGCTGCACGCCTCGGATGGGCTCGCTCGCATCAACGCATTTTATGGCGGTGTGTCCCGCACCACGCGATCGGTACTGCAAATCGCGATATTAGGTGTCGGCGCCTATCTGGTTCTGCACAACGAGATGACCGCCGGTATGATATTTGCGTCCTCGATGATTTCCGCGCGCGCTTTGCAACCTCTTGATCAGATCGTTGGAAGCTGGCGGCAGATCACCGACGCCAATCTCGCATGGAAGAGGCTTTCGGCTTCCCGATCTGGACCGGACAAGCAGGAAAACATAGCATTGCCGGCCCCTGAAGGAGCGTTGAGCGCGGATCAGATAGTCTATCAGCTTCCCGGATCGACCGACGGCGCGCTGCCGCTCATAAAACGGGTGACCTTCGAGGTCCCCGCTGGCGAAACCGTCGCTATCGTCGGTCCGAGCCAGGCCGGAAAATCGACGCTGGCGCGGCTTATCGTCGGTGCCATTCAACCTCGTTCTGGCGCGATCCGCATCGATGGCGGCGATATTCGAAACTGGGATCCCGAGGAGCTCGGCCGTCACATTGGCTACCTTCCGCAGGATGTGGAACTCTTCCCAGGAACAATCGCCCAGAACATTTCGCGTTTTGAGCCGGATGCAGCCGACGAAAAGTTAGTCCGGGCGGCCCAGCAGGCGCAGGTGCATGAGCTCATCTTGGGGCAGAGGAACGGGTACTCGACGGTGATCGGCCCCGCTGGCGTTCGTCTCTCCGGCGGTGAGCGTCAGCGTATTGGCCTTGCGCGCGCTTTTTACGGCGATCCCAAGATCCTGATGCTCGACGAGCCCAATGCAAATCTTGATACTTATGGCGAAGCCGCGCTCGTGCGCGCGATCATCCAGGCGCGTTCACGAAAAACCACCGTGCTTGTCATCACCCACCGACCCTCCCTCGCAGCCAAATGCGATCGCATACTTATGCTGCGCAATGGTCAGGTCGAGATCTACGGTTCGACCAAGGACGTGCTCGACAAACTTGCCGAGCGACAGGGCCAAGCCACATCGCCCGCAACCTCCCAGTCACGTGACAACGTAGGAGTGGTGCCTTTCCCGTCACCGACACGCGTGGAGATAAAGGTCGCCAATGACGGTTCCTAGCCAAACCATTCAGGCGGGCGCCAAGACGTATCGCTGGCAACGCGACGTCGATACACGCACCGATCGGATCACGCTGGCGGGGTATGGAAGCGTGGCCGTTTTCTTGCTCGGCTTCGGATTCTGGGCAGCCACTGCACCGATTGCAGGAGCAACGATCGCGCCAGGGGTGGTAGCAGCAGCAGGGCAAAATGTCATGATCCAGCACCTCGAAGGAGGCGTGGTCAACATGATCAAGGTCCGGGAGGGCGACAGGGTCTCAAGAGGCCAGGCCCTGATTGTGCTCGATCCGACGGTGGCGCAGTCCCAGCTCAACCGCGTTCTCAAGCAGTGGGTTGCACAAAAAGCTGAAATCTCGCGGCTCGAGGCAGAGCGGGACGGCCTCGAGAAAATTGTCTTGTCCAGCGACCTCGGAGCCTATTCAGGCGCTTCCGAATATAGCGATGTCTTCGGAGAGCAAAACAAGGAATTTCAGGCTCGGTTGGCGCGCTATGCCGCGGAACAGGGGATTCTGAAGCAAAGGGTAACGGCTCTCCAGGACGCGATTGTTGGGCTAAGGGCTCAAAAGAAGGCAGCGGAAAATCAAATTGCGATCGTCACCGGGGAGACGGAGCGAAAAAAAGACCTGCTGGAAAAAGGACTCACAAATCGTTCTGAATACACCGATCTTCTGCGCAGCACCGCCGAGCTGGTAGGCCAGGCGGGGTCTCTGGAGGCGCAGATTGCCAGCTCGGCGACGCAAACTGTGGAAGCGCGTCAGCAGATTGAACGACTTACAACCAGCCGGGTCGAGGATGCCGTTACGGAATTGAACAAAGCACGGGCGCAGGTCGCTGATCTCGAGGAACAAATCAACGCTGGTCGATCGGTCCTGGACCGGACGACCATCCGGGCGCCGGTGGACGGCATCATCGTTAGATCGCTCTACAATTCCCAAGGCAGCGTCATCCGTCCAGGAGAGGTGGCGATGGAGCTTCTGCCGACCACCAACGAGTTCATTGTCGAGGCCAGGATCAAGCCCGAAGATATAGACTCAATCCGGGTGGGGCAGGACGCAAACATGATGTTCACGGCGCTCAACGCGCGCACGACGCCGAAAGTGCCCGGAAAGGTGTTTTACATTTCGGCGGACCGGCTGATCACACCCAGCACGGGACTGCCTTACTTCACCGTCCGGCTTAAAATGGCCGACAAGCTGCCGCCGCAGATCAAGCCCGAACAGATCTATCCAGGCATGCCGGTCGAAACGTTCATCTCAACCGGCGAACGGACGTTTCTGGCCTACCTGGCCAAGCCCCTGATGGATTCGTTCCAACGCGCCTTCCGGGAGAGATAGGCCCGCCCCGCCTGCTAGATATCGGAGGCTCCGATGTGAAGCGGGCGCCGGATTAATCAGGCGCCCGCTATCACATTGGAGCCTGCGGCCTTCAACGTCAGACGAAGTGGAAGTCGTCCGCCGGGTTATATCCAACCACTGTCCGCCCAGTGCCGTCGTCGGCTACGGTGAAGCTGCCCGCATCGTAAGTGCCAAGGATGTGGAGCGTAGCATCATGGGTGCCGTCCGAAACGGTCAACGTTCCTGCACTTCCATCCTGGTTTGCCTGATAGACAGCGGATGTTCCGGTGCTGAACCAGATATCTCCGAGGTCTATCTTGTCGTCATTGGTCATGCCGGCGATGCTGCCGCTGAAATCAAATGAATCGTCCAGCCGCAATGTGCCAGCTGCATCCGCTCCGAAAATGACGTCTGCGGAAGAGGCGGCGTGAAACTCCAGCTGCGACATGTTTCCGATGATGGCATCGCCGTCGCCGGTAACCTGGCCGTGGATGACGATGTCGCCGCCATTGGCCAACAGCATGCCGGAATTCGCCAACCCGCCGGTGATCGTCAGGCCACCTGAACCGGTCGCCTCCAATGTTCCGGAGTTGCTGACGACGCTGCCCCCGGTATCGATGACGAGCGCATTCGAGCCGGTGGCGATGATGGTCCCCCTGTTGTCGAGGCTCAGCATCCCGCCGCCCAACTGGCCGGCGCCCGATATCGTGTTGTCGACATTGACCAGAGTGACGTCCGGCCCCGTGCCGGAGATGACGTTGGCGGCACTGTCGGACAACAGGATCTGTCCGCCGCCCTGCAGCGTCACGCCATGCTGGATGACCTGAAGCAGCGTTTCGCTTCCCGTTGAATTGAGCGAGATGAGGCCCGTATTGTTGATCGTGCCGCTCAGCGGCAGCAAGGCGCCGTCGCCGATCGTCATGGTGCCTGAATTGTTGACCACGGGTGTCTGGTCGAAGACGAAATTGCTTGCCGTCAGCGCGCCCGAGTGCACGCCATCCAGCGTGATCGACTGCCCGTCGCCGAGCGCAATCACCGCGTTGCCGTTGGCATCGTCGGCTATATGGGTCTGGAGATCGGAGAAGCTTGCCAATCCGTTGTAGCCGATAAGGTCGATCTGGTCGGCCGCGGCGTCGAAATTATGCACCGTGTCGAAGCCGATCGGCTGCGAGAAGACAAAGAGATCGTTGCCGCTCGACCCGGTCAGCACGTCGTCGCCGGACCAGGCAAAGATCGGCGAACCCTGAGTATAGGCCTCGACATTGTCGGCAACCGACATGCTTCCCGTCGTGCCGTCCGCGTTGATCCAGGTCATCGAGACATCAAGCACTGCTGCACCGGTGAATTCTGACGGTGTGGTGACCGTCAGGGCTTGCAGGCCGTTGGTCTGTATCGTCCAGCTTCCGTCGGCGTTGTGGGTTGCGCCGTCGATGGTCCAGCCCGAAGGCACGTCCTTCACCGTGACGGTGATGAGCGCGCCTTCATGGGATGGATCGGTCAGGGCCAGATTGATAGGCTCGCCGGCGATGCCGGCGGGGTTGAGGGGTCCTAGACTCCCTGCAGCGCCCGGGTTAAGCGCCGAGTCCGTATAGCTACCTGCTAGCACGTCAACCTTTACAGAGCCGTTAGCTGTTCTAGTTAAAGTCGCTGTCCAAGTATCACCGTCTACGTGAATAATGTTGCTCAGCGTGCCGCGTGTCAATGTAACATCGGTCGCACTGCTGGGGTCGAAACCAGTCACGGTTTCACTAAATTGGAATGTTACTGTTGAGGTAGAGCCAACTGTACCGCCCAAGGACGTACCAGTTATTGTTACAGTCGGCGGTGTCGAGTCAGCGGTGTTAACAGTATAGTTGACAGAGTTGCTTGAAGAAGTCGGGGCGTTGCCTGCCGGGTCTTGCCAGGAAGTACCGACGGTGATGACGTTGGTAGGGTCATTGATCGACGCGATCGGCGTTAGAGTGGCGGTGAAGACCTTCGAATCGCCCGTGGGCGTGATTGCGCCCAAGGTTGCGCTCGTGGTGTCATAGCTCACGTCCGCAGCGGTGAAGTTCGACGGTACCTCACTGAAGGTAAAGGTCACCGTCGCGACATCGCCGACCGTGAGCGCGGTATCATTGATCCCAATGGAGACCGTCGGCACGACGGTGTCGACCGTCATGCTTAGCTGCGTGGCGGCGGTGTTGTTGTTGCCCGCTGCGTCGGTGAAGGTGCTGCCAGCCACATTGATGGTGGCGGTGGTGGTGCTAGCCAGGGTGGGCGTGAAGTCAGCGGTGTAGCTGGTGCCGCTGCCAGCAAAATTGCTCAGCGTGCCACCGGTGACGGCGACATCGCCGCTGGCGAAGGTGGTCGATGGCTCGCTCAAGGTGAAGGTCAGGTGCGCGACATCGCCGATCTTCAGGGCGCTGTCATCGGTGCCGATCGACACCGTCGGCGCGAAGGTGTCGACCGCCTGCACCGACTGCGCCGCTGCCGTGCTATCGTTACCGGCCGCGTCGAGAGCGGCAGCCGCCGCCACATCGACGGTCATATTGCCTACGAAACCCGCGCTCGGCGTCACCGCTAGCGTGTAGGTGTCGGCATCGATTGCGGTGAACAGGCCTTTGGTGGCGTTTGCGACTGTGACGTCGCTGGCATCAAAGCCGGTTACCGCCTCGCTGAACTGGAAGGTGTAGACAACGTTGCCGCCCGCAATGTTGGCTGTGTTAGGCTCGTCGTCCGTGATCACAACTGATGGCGCCGATGTGTCGAGGTCGATGGCGGCGCCGTTGGCGCTGGCCGTGTTGGCGGCGTCGTCGGTGACGTTGAGGACCGAGCTGATCGGGCCGTCGGTGAGCGCGGACAGGTTGGCGCTGTAGGAGCCGTTGGCCGAAACGTTGACCGTGACGGTGTTGCTGGAAGCGTCGGTGAAGGTGACGACGCCGGTGGCGTCGGCATCGAGGCCGGCGACGGTGAAGCCGACCGCGGTCTTCTCGGCGTTGTTGGTGACGAGGTTCGCCGCATCGATGGTCAGCGCCAGGGCCGGGCCCAGATCCGCCGATGTGTCGAGGTCGATGGCGGCGCCGTTGGCGCTGGCCGTGTTGGCGGCGTCGTCGGTGACGTTGAGGACCGAGCTGATCGGGCCGTCGGTGAGCGCGGACAGGTTGGCGCTGTAGGAGCCGTTGGCCGAAACGTTGACCGTGACGGTGTTGCTGGAAGCGTCGGTGAAGGTGACGACGCCGGTGGCGTCGGCATCGAGGCCGGCGACGGTGAAGCCGACCGCGGTCTTCTCGGCGTTGTTGGTGACGAGGTTCGCCGCATCGATGGTCAGCGCCAGGGCCGGGCCCAGATCCGCCGATGTGTCGAGGTCGATGGCGGCGCCGTTGGCGCTGGCCGTGTTGGCGGCGTCGTCGGTGACGTTGAGGACCGAGCTGATCGGGCCGTCGGTGAGCGCGGACAGGTTGGCGCTGTAGGAGCCGTTGGCCGAAACGTTGACCGTGACGGTGTTGCTGGAAGCGTCGGTGAAGGTGACGACGCCGGTGGCGTCGGCATCGAGGCCGGCGACGGTGAAGCCGACCGCGGTCTTCTCGGCGTTGTTGGTGACGAGGTTCGCCGCATCGATGGTCAGCGCCAGGGCCGGGCCCAGATCCGCCGATGTGTCGAGGTCGATGGCGGCGCCGTTGGCGCTGGCCGTGTTGGCGGCGTCGTCGGTGACGTTGAGGACCGAGCTGATCGGGCCGTCGGTGAGCGCGGACAGGTTGGCGCTGTAGGAGCCGTTGGCCGAAACGTTGACCGTGACGGTGTTGCTGGAAGCGTCGGTGAAGGTGACGACGCCGGTGGCGTCGGCATCGAGGCCGGCGACGGTGAAGCCGACCGCGGTCTTCTCGGCGTTGTTGGTGACGAGGTTCGCCGCATCGATGGTCAGCGCCAGGGCCGGGCCCAGATCCGCCGATGTGTCGAGGTCGATGGCGGCGCCGTTGGCGCTGGCCGTGTTGGCGGCGTCGTCGGTGACGTTGAGGACCGAGCTGATCGGGCCGTCGGTGAGCGCGGACAGGTTGGCGCTGTAGGAGCCGTTGGCCGAAACGTTGACCGTGACGGTGTTGCTGGAAGCGTCGGTGAAGGTGACGACGCCGGTGGCGTCGGCATCGAGGCCGGCGACGGTGAAGCCGACCGCGGTCTTCTCGGCGTTGTTGGTGACGAGGTTCGCCGCATCGATGGTCAGCGCCAGGGCCGGGCCCAGATCCGCCGATGTGTCGAGGTCGATGGCGGCGCCGTTGGCGCTGGCCGTGTTGGCGGCGTCGTCGGTGACGTTGAGGACCGAGCTGATCGGGCCGTCGGTGAGCGCGGACAGGTTGGCGCTGTAGGAGCCGTTGGCCGAAACGTTGACCGTGACGGTGTTGCTGGAAGCGTCGGTGAAGGTGACGACGCCGGTGGCGTCGGCATCGAGGCCGGCGACGGTGAAGCCGACCGCGGTCTTCTCGGCGTTGTTGGTGACGAGGTTCGCCGCATCGATGGTCAGCGCCAGGGCCGGGCCCAGATCCGCCGATGTGTCGAGGTCGATGGCGGCGCCGTTGGCGCTGGCCGTGTTGGCGGCGTCGTCGGTGACGTTGAGGACCGAGCTGATCGGGCCGTCGGTGAGCGCGGACAGGTTGGCGCTGTAGGAGCCGTTGGCCGAAACGTTGACCGTGACGGTGTTGCTGGAAGCGTCGGTGAAGGTGACGACGCCGGTGGCGTCGGCATCGAGGCCGGCGACGGTGAAGCCGACCGCGGTCTTCTCGGCGTTGTTGGTGACGAGGTTCGCCGCATCGATGGTCAGCGCCAGGGCCGGGCCCAGATCCGCCGATGTGTCGAGGTCGATGGCGGCGCCGTTGGCGCTGGCCGTGTTGGCGGCGTCGTCGGTGACGTTGAGGACCGAGCTGATCGGGCCGTCGGTGAGCGCGGACAGGTTGGCGCTGTAGGAGCCGTTGGCCGAAACGTTGACCGTGACGGTGTTGCTGGAAGCGTCGGTGAAGGTGACGACGCCGGTGGCGTCGGCATCGAGGCCGGCGACGGTGAAGCCGACCGCGGTCTTCTCGGCGTTGTTGGTGACGAGGTTCGCCGCATCGATGGTCAGCGCCAGGGCCGGGCCCAGATCCGCCGATGTGTCGAGGTCGATGGCGGCGCCGTTGGCGCTGGCCGTGTTGGCGGCGTCGTCGGTGACGTTGAGGACCGAGCTGATCGGGCCGTCGGTGAGCGCGGACAGGTTGGCGCTGTAGGAGCCGTTGGCCGAAACGTTGACCGTGACGGTGTTGCTGGAAGCGTCGGTGAAGGTGACGACGCCGGTGGCGTCGGCATCGAGGCCGGCGACGGTGAAGCCGACCGCGGTCTTCTCGGCGTTGTTGGTGACGAGGTTCGCCGCATCGATGGTCAGCGCCAGGGCCGGGCCCAGATCCGCCGATGTGTCGAGGTCGATGGCGGCGCCGTTGGCGCTGGCCGTGTTGGCGGCGTCGTCGGTGACGTTGAGGACCGAGCTGATCGGGCCGTCGGTGAGCGCGGACAGGTTGGCGCTGTAGGAGCCGTTGGCCGAAACGTTGACCGTGACGGTGTTGCTGGAAGCGTCGGTGAAGGTGACGACGCCGGTGGCGTCGGCATCGAGGCCGGCGACGGTGAAGCCGACCGCGGTCTTCTCGGCGTTGTTGGTGACGAGGTTCGCCGCATCGATGGTCAGCGCCAGGGCCGGGCCCAGATCCGCCGATGTGTCGAGGTCGATGGCGGCGCCGTTGGCGCTGGCCGTGTTGGCGGCGTCGTCGGTGACGTTGAGGACCGAGCTGATCGGGCCGTCGGTGAGCGCGGACAGGTTGGCGCTGTAGGAGCCGTTGGCCGAAACGTTGACCGTGACGGTGTTGCTGGAAGCGTCGGTGAAGGTGACGACGCCGGTGGCGTCGGCATCGAGGCCGGCGACGGTGAAGCCGACCGCGGTCTTCTCGGCGTTGTTGGTGACGAGGTTCGCCGCATCGATGGTCAGCGCCAGGGCCGGGCCCAGATCCGCCGATGTGTCGAGGTCGATGGCGGCGCCGTTGGCGCTGGCCGTGTTGGCGGCGTCGTCGGTGACGTTGAGGACCGAGCTGATCGGGCCGTCGGTGAGCGCGGACAGGTTGGCGCTGTAGGAGCCGTTGGCCGAAACGTTGACCGTGACGGTGTTGCTGGAAGCGTCGGTGAAGGTGACGACGCCGGTGGCGTCGGCATCGAGGCCGGCGACGGTGAAGCCGACCGCGGTCTTCTCGGCGTTGTTGGTGACGAGGTTCGCCGCATCGATGGTCAGCGCCAGGGCCGGGCCCAGATCCGCCGATGTGTCGAGGTCGATGGCGGCGCCGTTGGCGCTGGCCGTGTTGGCGGCGTCGTCGGTGACGTTGAGGACCGAGCTGATCGGGCCGTCGGTGAGCGCGGACAGGTTGGCGCTGTAGGAGCCGTTGGCCGAAACGTTGACCGTGACGGTGTTGCTGGAAGCGTCGGTGAAGGTGACGACGCCGGTGGCGTCGGCATCGAGGCCGGCGACGGTGAAGCCGACCGCGGTCTTCTCGGCGTTGTTGGTGACGAGGTTCGCCGCATCGATGGTCAGCGCCAGGGCCGGGCCCAGATCCGCCGATGTGTCGAGGTCGATGGCGGCGCCGTTGGCGCTGGCCGTGTTGGCGGCGTCGTCGGTGACGTTGAGGACCGAGCTGATCGGGCCGTCGGTGAGCGCGGACAGGTTGGCGCTGTAGGAGCCGTTGGCCGAAACGTTGACCGTGACGGTGTTGCTGGAAGCGTCGGTGAAGGTGACGACGCCGGTGGCGTCGGCATCGAGGCCGGCGACGGTGAAGCCGACCGCGGTCTTCTCGGCGTTGTTGGTGACGAGGTTCGCCGCATCGATGGTCAGCGCCAGGGCCGGGCCCAGATCCGCCGATGTGTCGAGGTCGATGGCGGCGCCGTTGGCGCTGGCCGTGTTGGCGGCGTCGTCGGTGACGTTGAGGACCGAGCTGATCGGGCCGTCGGTGAGCGCGGACAGGTTGGCGCTGTAGGAGCCGTTGGCCGAAACGTTGACCGTGACGGTGTTGCTGGAAGCGTCGGTGAAGGTGACGACGCCGGTGGCGTCGGCATCGAGGCCGGCGACGGTGAAGCCGACCGCGGTCTTCTCGGCGTTGTTGGTGACGAGGTTCGCCGCATCGATGGTCAGCGCCAGGGCCGGGCCCAGATCCGCCGATGTGTCGAGGTCGATGGCGGCGCCGTTGGCGCTGGCCGTGTTGGCGGCGTCGTCGGTGACGTTGAGGACCGAGCTGATCGGGCCGTCGGTGAGCGCGGACAGGTTGGCGCTGTAGGAGCCGTTGGCCGAAACGTTGACCGTGACGGTGTTGCTGGAAGCGTCGGTGAAGGTGACGACGCCGGTGGCGTCGGCATCGAGGCCGGCGACGGTGAAGCCGACCGCGGTCTTCTCGGCGTTGTTGGTGACGAGGTTCGCCGCATCGATGGTCAGCGCCAGGGCCGGGCCCAGATCCGCCGATGTGTCGAGGTCGATGGCGGCGCCGTTGGCGCTGGCCGTGTTGGCGGCGTCGTCGGTGACGTTGAGGACCGAGCTGATCGGGCCGTCGGTGAGCGCGGACAGGTTGGCGCTGTAGGAGCCGTTGGCCGAAACGTTGACCGTGACGGTGTTGCTGGAAGCGTCGGTGAAGGTGACGACGCCGGTGGCGTCGGCATCGAGGCCGGCGACGGTGAAGCCGACCGCGGTCTTCTCGGCGTTGTTGGTGACGAGGTTCGCCGCATCGATGGTCAGCGCCAGGGCCGGGCCCAGATCCGCCGATGTGTCGAGGTCGATGGCGGCGCCGTTGGCGCTGGCCGTGTTGGCGGCGTCGTCGGTGACGTTGAGGACCGAGCTGATCGGGCCGTCGGTGAGCGCGGACAGGTTGGCGCTGTAGGAGCCGTTGGCCGAAACGTTGACCGTGACGGTGTTGCTGGAAGCGTCGGTGAAGGTGACGACGCCGGTGGCGTCGGCATCGAGGCCGGCGACGGTGAAGCCGACCGCGGTCTTCTCGGCGTTGTTGGTGACGAGGTTCGCCGCATCGATGGTCAGCGCCAGGGCCGGGCCCAGATCCGCCGATGTGTCGAGGTCGATGGCGGCGCCGTTGGCGCTGGCCGTGTTGGCGGCGTCGTCGGTGACGTTGAGGACCGAGCTGATCGGGCCGTCGGTGAGCGCGGACAGGTTGGCGCTGTAGGAGCCGTTGGCCGAAACGTTGACCGTGACGGTGTTGCTGGAAGCGTCGGTGAAGGTGACGACGCCGGTGGCGTCGGCATCGAGGCCGGCGACGGTGAAGCCGACCGCGGTCTTCTCGGCGTTGTTGGTGACGAGGTTCGCCGCATCGATGGTCAGCGCCAGGGCCGGGCCCAGATCCGCCGATGTGTCGAGGTCGATGGCGGCGCCGTTGGCGCTGGCCGTGTTGGCGGCGTCGTCGGTGACGTTGAGGACCGAGCTGATCGGGCCGTCGGTGAGCGCGGACAGGTTGGCGCTGTAGGAGCCGTTGGCCGAAACGTTGACCGTGACGGTGTTGCTGGAAGCGTCGGTGAAGGTGACGACGCCGGTGGCGTCGGCATCGAGGCCGGCGACGGTGAAGCCGACCGCGGTCTTCTCGGCGTTGTTGGTGACGAGGTTCGCCGCATCGATGGTCAGCGCCAGGGCCGGGCCCAGATCCGCCGATGTGTCGAGGTCGATGGCGGCGCCGTTGGCGCTGGCCGTGTTGGCGGCGTCGTCGGTGACGTTGAGGACCGAGCTGATCGGGCCGTCGGTGAGCGCGGACAGGTTGGCGCTGTAGGAGCCGTTGGCCGAAACGTTGACCGTGACGGTGTTGCTGGAAGCGTCGGTGAAGGTGACGACGCCGGTGGCGTCGGCATCGAGGCCGGCGACGGTGAAGCCGACCGCGGTCTTCTCGGCGTTGTTGGTGACGAGGTTCGCCGCATCGATGGTCAGCGCCAGGGCCGGGCCCAGATCCGCCGATGTGTCGAGGTCGATGGCGGCGCCGTTGGCGCTGGCCGTGTTGGCGGCGTCGTCGGTGACGTTGAGGACCGAGCTGATCGGGCCGTCGGTGAGCGCGGACAGGTTGGCGCTGTAGGAGCCGTTGGCCGAAACGTTGACCGTGACGGTGTTGCTGGAAGCGTCGGTGAAGGTGACGACGCCGGTGGCGTCGGCATCGAGGCCGGCGACGGTGAAGCCGACCGCGGTCTTCTCGGCGTTGTTGGTGACGAGGTTCGCCGCATCGATGGTCAGCGCCAGGGCCGGGCCCAGATCCGCCGATGTGTCGAGGTCGATGGCGGCGCCGTTGGCGCTGGCCGTGTTGGCGGCGTCGTCGGTGACGTTGAGGACCGAGCTGATCGGGCCGTCGGTGAGCGCGGACAGGTTGGCGCTGTAGGAGCCGTTGGCCGAAACGTTGACCGTGACGGTGTTGCTGGAAGCGTCGGTGAAGGTGACGACGCCGGTGGCGTCGGCATCGAGGCCGGCGACGGTGAAGCCGACCGCGGTCTTCTCGGCGTTGTTGGTGACGAGGTTCGCCGCATCGATGGTCAGCGCCAGGGCCGGGCCCAGATCCGCCGATGTGTCGAGGTCGATGGCGGCGCCGTTGGCGCTGGCCGTGTTGGCGGCGTCGTCGGTGACGTTGAGGACCGAGCTGATCGGGCCGTCGGTGAGCGCGGACAGGTTGGCGCTGTAGGAGCCGTTGGCCGAAACGTTGACCGTGACGGTGTTGCTGGAAGCGTCGGTGAAGGTGACGACGCCGGTGGCGTCGGCATCGAGGCCGGCGACGGTGAAGCCGACCGCGGTCTTCTCGGCGTTGTTGGTGACGAGGTTCGCCGCATCGATGGTCAGCGCCAGGGCCGGGCCCAGATCCGCCGATGTGTCGAGGTCGATGGCGGCGCCGTTGGCGCTGGCCGTGTTGGCGGCGTCGTCGGTGACGTTGAGGACCGAGCTGATCGGGCCGTCGGTGAGCGCGGACAGGTTGGCGCTGTAGGAGCCGTTGGCCGAAACGTTGACCGTGACGGTGTTGCTGGAAGCGTCGGTGAAGGTGACGACGCCGGTGGCGTCGGCATCGAGGCCGGCGACGGTGAAGCCGACCGCGGTCTTCTCGGCGTTGTTGGTGACGAGGTTCGCCGCATCGATGGTCAGCGCCAGGGCCGGGCCCAGATCCGCCGATGTGTCGAGGTCGATGGCGGCGCCGTTGGCGCTGGCCGTGTTGGCGGCGTCGTCGGTGACGTTGAGGACCGAGCTGATCGGGCCGTCGGTGAGCGCGGACAGGTTGGCGCTGTAGGAGCCGTTGGCCGAAACGTTGACCGTGACGGTGTTGCTGGAAGCGTCGGTGAAGGTGACGACGCCGGTGGCGTCGGCATCGAGGCCGGCGACGGTGAAGCCGACCGCGGTCTTCTCGGCGTTGTTGGTGACGAGGTTCGCCGCATCGATGGTCAGCGCCAGGGCCGGGCCCAGATCCGCCGATGTGTCGAGGTCGATGGCGGCGCCGTTGGCGCTGGCCGTGTTGGCGGCGTCGTCGGTGACGTTGAGGACCGAGCTGATCGGGCCGTCGGTGAGCGCGGACAGGTTGGCGCTGTAGGAGCCGTTGGCCGAAACGTTGACCGTGACGGTGTTGCTGGAAGCGTCGGTGAAGGTGACGACGCCGGTGGCGTCGGCATCGAGGCCGGCGACGGTGAAGCCGACCGCGGTCTTCTCGGCGTTGTTGGTGACGAGGTTCGCCGCATCGATGGTCAGCGCCAGGGCCGGGCCCAGATCCGCCGATGTGTCGAGGTCGATGGCGGCGCCGTTGGCGCTGGCCGTGTTGGCGGCGTCGTCGGTGACGTTGAGGACCGAGCTGATCGGGCCGTCGGTGAGCGCGGACAGGTTGGCGCTGTAGGAGCCGTTGGCCGAAACGTTGACCGTGACGGTGTTGCTGGAAGCGTCGGTGAAGGTGACGACGCCGGTGGCGTCGGCATCGAGGCCGGCGACGGTGAAGCCGACCGCGGTCTTCTCGGCGTTGTTGGTGACGAGGTTCGCCGCATCGATGGTCAGCGCCAGGGCCGGGCCCAGATCCGCCGATGTGTCGAGGTCGATGGCGGCGCCGTTGGCGCTGGCCGTGTTGGCGGCGTCGTCGGTGACGTTGAGGACCGAGCTGATCGGGCCGTCGGTGAGCGCGGACAGGTTGGCGCTGTAGGAGCCGTTGGCCGAAACGTTGACCGTGACGGTGTTGCTGGAAGCGTCGGTGAAGGTGACGACGCCGGTGGCGTCGGCATCGAGGCCGGCGACGGTGAAGCCGACCGCGGTCTTCTCGGCGTTGTTGGTGACGAGGTTCGCCGCATCGATGGTCAGCGCCAGGGCCGGGCCCAGATCCGCCGATGTGTCGAGGTCGATGGCGGCGCCGTTGGCGCTGGCCGTGTTGGCGGCGTCGTCGGTGACGTTGAGGACCGAGCTGATCGGGCCGTCGGTGAGCGCGGACAGGTTGGCGCTGTAGGAGCCGTTGGCCGAAACGTTGACCGTGACGGTGTTGCTGGAAGCGTCGGTGAAGGTGACGACGCCGGTGGCGTCGGCATCGAGGCCGGCGACGGTGAAGCCGACCGCGGTCTTCTCGGCGTTGTTGGTGACGAGGTTCGCCGCATCGATGGTCAGCGCCAGGGCCGGGCCCAGATCCGCCGATGTGTCGAGGTCGATGGCGGCGCCGTTGGCGCTGGCCGTGTTGGCGGCGTCGTCGGTGACGTTGAGGACCGAGCTGATCGGGCCGTCGGTGAGCGCGGACAGGTTGGCGCTGTAGGAGCCGTTGGCCGAAACGTTGACCGTGACGGTGTTGCTGGAAGCGTCGGTGAAGGTGACGACGCCGGTGGCGTCGGCATCGAGGCCGGCGACGGTGAAGCCGACCGCGGTCTTCTCGGCGTTGTTGGTGACGAGGTTCGCCGCATCGATGGTCAGCGCCAGGGCCGGGCCCAGATCCGCCGATGTGTCGATGCTGACCGTATCGCCGCCCGCAGCGCCGGCGTTGCCGGCAGTGTCGGTGTAACCGCCGGCTGTCACCGAAACGGAGCCAAGGCCATCGAAACCGTCTGCTGCCGTGAACTTCGCCGTGTAATGCGAAGCATCGATCACCACAAAATCAGTCAGCGTGCCGTGGGTCGCCGTAACGTCGGCTGAAGTGAAGCCTGTCACCGGGCCAAGAAAAGTGAACGTCACGACAGAGTTGTTGTCATTATCATTTAAGGAGGAGTCGACAATATTTACGGATACAGGGACATGTCCGGCGCTGTCGAGAACCATAACTTGCTCGATCGCGGAGACTTTCAGATTGATGCTGGTGAATGTAAATTCCGCTTGACCTGCTTGACCGGTATTCGAGTTCGAGTTCGCAGCAATGAAGGCACGAAACTGAGCAATTTCAGCGTTAAACGCCGTCATAAATGACGCATTGGCTAGTTGGTCATTGCTTAGATGGATAACGAGCGTATCGATCTCGGCAGTGCCTTTCGCAGCATTGCCGCTACCGCCGTCGTAGACGTCGTTGCCGGAAAAGGTTGTTTGTCCGACCGTTGCCCCAGTGCCGTAGATTTGGCTGCCAATCTTGTACTGATTCTCCCACGCACGATAGATAAGCGTGTCCGCCCCCGATCCGCCCAGGACCGTATCGAAACCACTGCCTCCATCGAGCGTATCGGCGCCTGATCCGCCATTCAGGCGATCGCTTCCGGCGCCCCCCAAAAGCAGGTCGTCTCCGCTGCCGCCGACCAGATTGTCGTTGCTGCTTGTGCCAATGGTCGTTGCCATGTCCCGTCCCCTATCTCGCCAGTTGTTCTTGTCGGTCAAGAATTGCCGATGTCGACCTGCCGCTTGCGGCGGGGTCGCTCAAAAATTGCGAATCTATGCAAGCAAGTTCGCCTTCGCCAACAAACGGCTTGATCCTGGGCGAGAGCGCCAGGACCAATGAGTTCGCGTTCAGACCACTGACATTTGCACCGCCGCCAAACGCCCCCGCTCGCGAGTCCGCCGAATACCTGATGTCGGCTGGATCTTCGCAATCGGCGCCCCCGGGTCTCTTCGTATCGGTCGAGGCAGGAAACCCATCATCGAGGGAGCAAAGTGCGATTCCGGCTAAATCGTTGCTCAACACATCGAGGGAAATAACGGTCAGGGCTGTGGAAATGAGGATGGTCGTATTTTCGGCAAAGCTGCAGGCGCCGTCTCCGGTCGGCGGAGTATTTGGAAACGATGTCGCAGTTCCGTCGGCATCTGTGCTTTGACAAGAAGCCATTTATCCCCACCCCTTTTTTACTCTTACATCAGCACAAAAAAGATGCCCCATCATCTATTTGAGTGCCGCATCGGTCGGCTATCTACTCTCCATTTAAACTTGTAGGATGATCGACATGCTGGTTTTGACCGACGTTTATTGTCAGCGCACAATCCACAGGAATTGCAGGCGTCGTCGCAATTCCGCGATCGGCCATGTATCAACATGGCCGTCCACAGACGGGTCTTATCTCAACGACGGTAGCTGCGACGAGTTTTCCTGGCCGCGCTGCGTTCCCTTTGGCGTCGCCCATTTCCCTGATTTGCCGGTCAGGTTTTTTAGGTGATGCTTATATTAGCACATTCTTAACGCTAATGAAGAGTAAGCGTCAACATCCAAAAGGAGGAACAGTTAACGGCCGAAAATACAGCATCAGAAGAGGGCTCCCGGTGACGCTTTTCTGTTCGGTCAACGCAATGCCCAGCGCCGAGCCCGGACAGGGTCCTTGCGGCCTCCTGGTCCATCATGTTTCCTGCGTAAGTGAAGGAAACCCGACCTTAGAGTCTGACTCATAATGTTTTTGAAGCGGATCAATGGTTTGCCAGCCTGCGCGTCATGAGCTGAGCGGAGGCCAGCAAGAGCCATGCGGTGGAACTTTCGATCGTGGCCTCGAAGTCCTTGGCCAGGCGTCGGTTTCGTCCGAACCATGCAAAGGTGCGCTCGACGACCCATCGACGTGGAAGCACTTCGAAGCCCTTGGCGGTGTCGGATCGTTTGATGATTTCGAGCGTCCAGTCGCCTTTCCCATGAAGGGCGGTCTCAAGCTTCTCACCGGCGTAAGCGCCGTCGGCGAAGACGTGGCGCAGCCAAGGAAAGCTGGCTCGAATGGAGGCCAGAACGTCGGGAGCGCCGTCGCGGTCCTGGATATCGGCGGTATGGATGACCGCGCCGACGAGCAAACCCAGGGTGTCGGTGAGGATATGGCGCTTGCGGCCTTTGATCTTCTTGCCGGCATCGTAACCGCAAGGCCCGCCGCTCTCCGTGGTTTTCACGCTTTGACTGTCGATCACGCCGGCGCTGGGTGAGGCTTGGCGACCGGTGGCCAGACGCACGCTCATCAGCAGCAGATGATTGATGGTGCTCCAAAGGCCGCAGTCGCGCCAAGCGTAGAAGTAGCGCTGCAGCGTCGACACCGGCGGCAAGTCCCTGGGCAGCATCCGCCATGGCAAGCCACTGCGCAGCACGTAGAACAGTCCATTCATGATCTCGCGCCGCGACCATTTCGGCGGGCGCCCAAGTCGGGACCGGGGCGGAATCACCGGATCAAGAACCGCCCACTCCATATCCGTCAAATCGCTTGAATACCGCAGCCCTTTGCGGGCATGCTTGGCTCGGGTGATATCGGTCCACATGGGATTCTCCGTCGATGCTTCGCAACACCGACTGAATCACAAGCCGCTGATATCACCCAACTTCTTTTCGGGTCAGACACTTAGAGGGTGCACCCCAGTCGTCTCAAGAGGAGAAGGGAGCCACGCAGGCTGTCGCGACCTTGATCGAATTCGCTTCATGCTTGCGCGTGAACCATTGCACCCGATCAGACGTTTCCTGCGCAAGTCGACATGATTGACGCATGACAATGAAAGTATCTGAGACCCATTCCGCGCCGCAGGAGCAAGACGCCCCAGGTGCCATTGCTGACTTTGCTTATGATCGAATGACGGTCGAACGTTTCCGCCAGGCCTTTCCGGGAGCGCGGTGGAGCGATGAGCGCAAGAGCTGGTTTGTACCGGGAAAGACGGCCGCCCGGCGCATCGCCCGCTGGCTGGCGCGCGAAGCCGAGCGGGTTTCGATCCACGCAGACAGCAAGGGGCGTGACGCCTTCACATTCGATCCGATTTCAAGCCCATATCTCGAAGTTGCCCAAGACCTGCGCATTCGCACGCCTTACTCGAGGACCGTCCTGAAGGAACTGCGCGAAATTCCTTGGGCCAGGTGGGACGATGAACTACGCGCGTGGCGTGTACCGTTTCGATCCTACGAGGAATTGCGGCAGCACTGGCCGAAAATTGAACAGGCCGCCCAACAAGCCGAACCTGAAGCAAGGCAGCGGCGACGAGCGGAGGAGAGCATCTCCGAAGCGGGGAGGGCAGCTCACTCGCGGGCTGCCGAACGGCGCCGCCATCGCTATCCGGTGCTGGCCGTAGACCTGCCGCCGGTCGGCCGCGCCGTTGCCACGGAGCAATACGGTGTTGTGGTCTTCGCTGAGGTATCGGGCGAACTCGTGGAGCCATCTGAATTATCCGCTGTCTATCCGCATGTGAGAGCGGGCCTCGACTACGTCTGGGGCGCCTGGCGCTCAGCGACGCTGGCGGAGCTCATCGAGACATGGCCAGCCCGTCATGCGGCCGGATCGAGCGAATATTCTAGGGGTTGGTGGCAGCCGACGCTTGTCGAACTCAGAGTCGCGCGACGAAATGCGCGAAGTATCGAGCGTAGAAAGCCAACTCGCGATCTTACGCTGGAAAAATGACACATGGCCATTGCTATATGCTGCATCAGCAAGAGCCGATGACACACGGTTCCTTCCGCGGTCGACCGGACAGCCGGCTGTGGAACACACGCATCACCTCGCGCCCGTCGGTTCATCGTCAGATGCCGTCACTGTCGTAGTCTTCGGCAATGTCGCGCTCGATCAGCCAGTGTTCCAGGGCGTCTACCATCTCTTCGGCCGATTTGCCGATCGTCTTGAGATGGATTTCCGGGTTTTCCGGCGCTTCGTAAGGGGAATCGACGCCGGTGAAATTCTTGATCTCGCCATTCAGGGCGCGGGCATAGAGGCCCTTCGGGTCGCGCCTGGCGCATTCCTCGAAGGGCGTATCGACAAACACCTCGATGAACTCGCCGTCGGCCATCAATTCGCGCGCCATGCGCCGCTCGGCGCTGAACGGCGAAATGAACGAAACAATGACGATCAACCCGGCATCGGCCATCAAACGCGCCACTTCGGCGACGCGGCGGATGTTCTCGACGCGATCGGCGTCGGTGAAACCAAGATCGCGGTTGAGACCGTGACGGACGTTGTCGCCGTCCAGGATATAGGTATGGCGGCCGGTGGCGAACAGCTTCTTTTCAAACAGGTTGGCGATGGTCGACTTGCCGGAGCCCGACAGCCCGGTGAACCAGAACACCGCGGGCCGCTGGTTCTTCATGTCGGCGCGGACGTGTTTGCCGACATCGAGCGATTGCCAATGGATGTTTTCGGCGCGGCGCAGCGCGTGCAGGATCATGCCGGCGCCGACCGTGGCGTTGGAAATGCGGTCGATCAGGATGAAGGCGCCGGTGGTGCGGTTTTCGGCGAAGGGATCGAAGGCGATCGGCGTCCGCGTCGAGATGTTGCAGATGCCGACTTCGTTCATGTCGAGCGACTTGGCCGCCTCATGCGCAAAATTGTTGACGTTGATCCGGTATTTCAGGTCGGTGACGGTGGCGCTGGTCTGGTCGGTCTCGGTGCGCAGGATGTAGGAGCGGCCGGGCAACAGGGCATGCTCGTCGAACCAGACGATGTTGGCGGCGAACTGGTCGGCGACCTGCGGCCGTGCGGCAGGCGAAACCAGCATGTTGCCGCGTGAGATCTCGACCTCATCGTCAAGGACGAGGGTGACCGCCTGGCCGGCCGCCGCCTGGGCGAGGTCGCCGCCATAGGAGACGATCCGCTTGACGCGCGAGGATTTGCCGGACTTGGCAACGACGACCTCGTCGCCTGACGCAACCGAGCCTGAGGCGATCGTACCGGCAAAACCGCGAAAGTCGAGATTGGGGCGATTGACATACTGAACCGGAAAACGGAACGGCAGCTCGACCACCGTTTCGTCGACCGACACGGTTTCGAGATGCTCGATCAGCGTCGGGCCGGAATACCATTCCATGCTTTCGGAGCGGCGGCTGACATTGTCGCCATAGCGGGCCGACATCGGGATCGGCACGATGGTCTGGAAACCGAGATCGCGCGAGAATTGCCGGTAGTCTTCGACGATGCGGTCGAAGACCGTCTGGTCGAACCCGACGAGATCGATCTTGTTGACGGCCATCACGACGTGGCGGATGCCGAGCAGCGAGGCGATGATCGAATGGCGTCTGGTCTGGCGAAGCACACCCTGCCGGGCATCGATCAGCACGATCGCCAGGTCGGCGGTCGAGGCGCCGGTCGCCATGTTGCGGGTGTATTGCTCGTGGCCGGGCGTGTCGGCAACGATGAACTTGCGCTTCGGCGTGGCGAAGAAGCGGTAGGCGACATCGATGGTGATGCCTTGCTCACGCTCGGCCTCGAGGCCGTCGACCAGCAGCGCGAAATCGATGTCGTCGCCGGTCGTGCCATGCTTGCGCGAATCGCGTTCGAGCGCGGCGAGCTGGTCCTCGAAAATCTGCTTGGTGTCGGACAGCAGGCGCCCGATCAGCGTCGACTTGCCGTCATCGACGGAACCGCAGGTCAGGAAGCGCAGCAGCGACTTCTTCTCCTGCGCCGCCAGATAGTCGCGGACGCCGTCGGTGGGTGCGAGGTTCTTTGCCATGTGGCGCATGGTCAAAAGTACCCCTCGCGCTTCTCGCCGGGGCGCAGTTTCATGCGCTCGTCATCCTTGAGGATCAGCATGTCGCCGCGTTCCACCACCGGCCGTTCCTTGGCGAATAGCGCTTCTCGCGGCGGAACAATGATGCAATCCGAAAGGCGGCCTGCAATGTACCAGGCGATCCGATCTGGTCCCTGATGGACATAGTCATCTCCAAGCCTATCACGGGCTCTTCATAACCCTCCTGCCCGCCGCTGTCTTCCCAAGATCTGCGCTTCCGGAAGATCAGGCAAGAAGACTTATCATTATACCGCATGGGGGCGTCCATGAAATGGTCAATCAATGGGTCAGGTCCGCCTGAAGCTGCAACAGGATCATCATGAGCAAGGACAAAGTCGCTATCAGCACCGGCGCATACTTCGGCGTTGGCGAGGCTACGGCTAAGCTGCTGGCCAGCAAGGGCGCCAAGGTCGTGCTCGGGGCTCGCCGCACCGACAAGCTCAAGCAGATCGCCAGCGTGGGTCAGGCCAGTGGCGGCGGTCCGTACCAGGAACTGGACGTCACCAAGCAGTCTGGCAACGACGCCATCGTGGAGCAGTGGCGCCGCCATGACGGCGATCGCCCGGCGCGCTAGCATGGCGCAAACCGGCGCCTGAGGTTTGCCTGATGGTCATGACGACCATTGAAGTAAGCGCGAAGACCGGAGCAACCCGCGATAGCGGCACGGAGGTTTTCCTTCCGCGGAACAAGCCGGAGAACTCGCCTGCAATCCGTCCAAGAGTAATATCGGTTTAGTCGGGTTGCCTTAAGATGCACTCGGGCTTTGGCTCGGATTGCAAGGCCGCGGGACCGCGATCGCCGGCCGGTGTTCTTCAGATGCTTCCCGACTACGAAGGCCTGCAGTGGGGGGCCCCACCCAGACTGGAACGCGACTTGCGACGAGGGGAAGCGTAAAGAATCGGCCTGATGGAACATTAGTGACTTCTAAAATGTTGTGCTTGCAGCAGGGGATGCCCTCCATCACCTGCCGAAGATCGGGGCAATAACCCCCTGATCGGCCCGCGCTCTCCGCCAGAGGCGCGGGCTTTCTTGGCAGGCGTTGCGCCACAATGCATTTGCAACCTGTCCGCGAGCCACTTGCTGCGCAATGTCCCAGACGGTTGAACCCCCATTCTTGCCAGAGAATAGACAGATAGAGAGGTCAACTGCGAGGTAACCTTGGAGCCGCCTCCGCAACCTTGGTGACTGCCTAAAAAGCGCAGGGGTGGATCCCAGTGAAACGGCTAAAACTCTGCTGAAAATCGCGACCAAACATGCCAATCAGGTTGAGCTGTCGTTGCTGCCAGCCCTGATGTGAAACCCATCCGCCGCTGGGCCAAACGTGACCCGTTATGGGTCAGTACGCTTGGCACCGCAATTGCGTTGATAGGTGTGGGCTGGGGCGAGGGCCCGTCGCCTCGCAAATGGGGCGGCGGGTCTTTAGTCAACGAGGGTTTGGATGGAGCGGCCCGGCACCCCTTGTTGGGATGGGGCTAGGACACCGGGCCTAACCGACGGGCAGTTTGTGAGAAACGGCGCCGGGGGCTGGGGGACTATATGCGATCATGCTAAATATGCGCAAAGCATACGAACGAAGTATGAGAGCAACAATTCGGGGGTCAACCGATGGAGAATAAGCCGGTGACGACCGACGTCGGGAGCATATTCGAGAAGCCACACTGGCGCTGACTAAAACAGAGGGGGAGTAGGGGAACGGCGGCGACAGCGTAGGAATGGGGCCTCTCGCTTTCCGTTTTTCACGGCGCGCTAGAGCCCCACCGCTTTTGTGCTGCTTCCTGACTGTTTTGCTGATCTGGCACATCGCTGCTTCGGAAGTAAATCCCGTCGCCGACCGCCTTCGGTTCGCCATAGCTAGCGCTTGTCGTTTCGCCGCTTGCCGCTATGCTTTAGCGAATTCAAAAATAAGAGGGTACGGGCGTGCTTCGTCGATCGGCTCGAGCCCATCTGCTTGGTCTTATCGCCGCGGCAGTTCTGCCGGTCTGGCTGTTCGCGGCATATCTGCTCGTCCAGTATGCACTGCAACAGCAAACTCGCTTCGAACAGGACGCGTTGCGGACGGCACGACAAGTCTCGCTGGTGGTCGAGGCAGAGCTTGTCAACCTGCAGACCATTCTTGACGGTCTCTCTAAATCGGCCACTCTCGCCAACGGCGATCTGAAAGCGTTTCACGATGAGACGAGTCGCCTTGTGCAAGGCACGGATCAGGTCCTCACCTTGAATGATGCCGGTGGCAATCAGCTGACCAACACCGACATCGCGCAAGGTGAGAATTTGCTCCTCGTCGAACCGGCAACGGCTGAAGAGAGTGAAAAGCTGAAGTCCGCTGGTGTCTTGGTAAGCAATGTCTTTGCGGACCGGGGCTCGGGCGGCTATCGCGTTGCTGTCTCACGGCGAGTACTCGGACCCAAGGGTGAACAGTGGCTTCTTTCGATCTCGGTTCCGACTACCCGCATTCGCGATGTCATGCTGCCTGCCGTGCCAGAGGGCTGGACGGTCGGGATCGGCGATCGCGGCGGCAATTACATTACGCGGTCCACCCAGCACGAGAAGGTGACCGGCAAGCCAGGACTGCCCGAATATGTGGACAAAATCGTCGGCTCGGCCGGCAGCTTCAAGTCTCGCAATTTCGAGGGCGCGACGCTGCTGGCGGGTTATTATCGGTCAACCTACTCCGGTTGGTTCTACGCGGCCAATGTGCCGCTTTCGGATGTACAGGCGCCGCTTTGGCGCTCGCTCGCGGCGATTTGTGGAATAGGCCTTGCAGCGCTGCTGCTATCCCTTGCTCTTGCCTACGTCGTTGGAAAACGACTGACCGAAGCCACCATCGATCTGGCTGGTCGCGCCGAGGCACTTGGCCTTGGCCGTGAGGTGGAACCGATGTCCACCTCGGTCGCCGAGTTCGCCACCGTTGCAAAGGCGATGGTCGATGCAGAGCGAGCAATCGCGAAGCGAACGCGCGAACTGGAGACTGTTTTGGAAACGGTGCCAGCGGCAGTTTGGTTCACCTATGACCCTCAGGCTCGCCAGGTTATTCGCAACCGCTTTGCAGCGGAGCTCATGGGGCTGCTGACCCGCAAGTCGTTCGGCACGCCCGACCGCGTCATTGACACCGTTGCAGTCAAGGATGGTCACACGGTTACTCGTGAAGACCGTCCCTTGAGCAGGGCAATGCGCGGCGAGACTATCGACAATCAGGAATTCGCCTATACGCTTCCATCGGGCGTGCAGCGCCATTTGCTCTCCAGCGCGCGTCCCATTCGCGATCCGGGTGGTTCCATCATAGGCGCCGTGCAGATCAGTTTGGACATTTCCGAACGCAAGCGCGGCGAAGAGCAGCGCCAGTTGCTGGTCAATGAACTCAACCACCGTGTGAAGAACACGCTGGCTGTCGTTCAATCCATCGCCAACCAGACGATTCGCAACGCCTCCGACCTCACCGAGGCAGGACTGAACCTGTCCAGTCGGCTCGTCTCGCTGGCAAAGGCGCATGATATTCTTACCCGCGAGAATTGGAGCGGCGCCGATCTTGCCGATCTGATCATGAACTCGATCAAGCCGCACGCAGCGCTTGACCGTTTCCAGATTAGCGGAGAGGACGTCTGGCTTCCGCCAAACGTGGCCTTGTCGTTCGCGTTGGCTCTTCACGAGCTTGCCACCAACGCCATAAAATACGGGGCGCTGTCGAATTCAACCGGGACGGTTTCAGTTGCCTGGAACATTGTCGGCGATGACCGCGTTCGCCATCTCGAGCTTGAATGGCGTGAGGAAGGAGGTCCCCCCGTCGCCCGGGTTGTGCGCAAGGGATTTGGCACACAGTTGCTGAAACGGGTTTTTGCCTACGACTCCGCCGGCGGAGTCGTCCTGGATTTCGAGAAATCCGGACTGCGTTGCATCTTCCATCTGAATCTCAGCGAGGCGGAAGCAGCCGACGACCGGCTTTTGCCTTAGGCAATGTGTTTGGCGTTGTACACGTGCCCGACGAGGGGAAGGCCGGGACGTGGCGGTCTTCCGGCCGGCATGGGTTACGAGCGTTTTTCTGGTCCTCCGCGCAATCTCCTTTTGGCGTACGACGAATTAGGGTCGAGCAGCATGGGGACGCGCTCGCGACGGGAGTGTGGCACCGGCAGCGGTCAGTGCGGTTCTAAAATCGCGGTCCGATTCCTTCGAATCGCAAGTTTGCGCTCTTAGGTCGAGACAATTCCGCATACACTTTTTGGTGTTAAATCAGGCTTACGCAATTCCAGGTTGTTATAGGGCCTGGTATATTAGCTAGCTAAGATATAATTACAAATTGTTAACCAGGATTAATGCGTCTTTTCCACAGCATCGTAGTATGCCGTCCAGGTTGGGTTACCTCTAAAGGGCAGGGAAGCCATACGTCCGTGCGTTGGGGCGGCGTATGCCCTACTCCTTGAATCCATTCCTAAGATCTAAACAGCCCTGACACACGATAAACGAGCGTATCAGTTCACGCCCTGACAAGCTTTGCGAGGGAGCCAAACCAAGAGAGAGAAGGCAAAGTCAGCGGCGGAGAGGAGCAGGTAAGTCAATGGGACACCTCCAAACTTCCGATTTTTCGAATGACGCGACAAGACCGCTACACAACGGGCATATGCCGGACGCGAATGGCCTTAGCAGGTCCGATCTCGAAGAAGGACATCGAACCGAAGGCCTTGTCATGATTGTCGACAAGCGAGCACTTGAACGTGAATGCCTTGCTCGTGGTCTTATCGAACACAATCCCACTTTGCGCGTTAGCGCGGTAGGATCGCTCGACGAGATCCAGCATATTGCCGGGGAAGCGGAGCCGTCCGCGATCCTCGTCATTCTTGGCGCCAGAAAGGTCTCCGACCAGAGTGTTCAGGTGGAACTTGCGCATTTCATTGCTAAGATTGGCGCCGTACCCGTAATCGTCGTGGTGGATTCCGACGAGCCGGGGGAGGTTCTCGCCGCACTCGAATGCGGCGCCCGAGGCTACATTCCCACAAGCGTGAAGGTGAAGGTCGCTGCCGAGGCCATTGGTCTCGCTCGCGCCGGAGGGATCTTTGTACCCGCCAGCTGCGTGCTGGCGCTTCGAGAGATCATCCACTCGGCCGCAAACGGTGCCCGCCCGCTCGCCGGCATGTTCACCATACGAGAGGCTGCGGTCGTGGAGGCGCTCAGGAAAGGCAAGGCGAACAAGATAATTGCCTACGAGCTCAACCTCTGCGAGAGCACCGTCAAGGTCCACATCCGCAATATCATGAAAAAACTGAAGGCTACGAACCGCACGGAGGTAGCGTACAAGCTTAGACAGATGTTGCTTTGACGGCTGCCTCGATCGGTCGTTGCCCTGACGCTCTGGCAATACAACTGCTGGATGCGTAAAAGGCGGGACCACAGGTTCGCCGTTCTGATCTAAGATTCCGAAGGTCGATCGTCTCGTCCAAGCCTTTTCGCGAAAGAGGCACGCTTGGCGGGTGTTTAGGCACGCTCCCGGCCAACCGTCGCGGACCCTGCCTTCACCAGAAATCCAACGCTGTCCCCTCCGAGCTCCGCGCCCCGATATGCGGCTTCGGCGGCCTTCAGCCCTCCCGTCAGTCTGCGGACCAGTGGAGCCGATCCGAGTATATCAAGTGGAAGGCCTAACTGACCGCGGGTGGGTCGCTTCGGTGGCCAGACCCCGAGGCCGAAATAGCTGGCGGCCGAGCGATCGATCCCGCCGCTGAACTGCACCAGCAGCGCTTGGCGCGAGGTCCGGGCAATACGGCCTAGGCTGTTGATGTCCATTGGTGGTTTTTCGGAGGGCCTCATCGCGACCACGATCACATCCCATGCATCGTCGGTCAGGAGCACGGGGTGCGAAAAAACACTTACTCTCGCCCCACCCTCGCGTAGCGCATGCTCAAGCGATGGTGCACAGGGCGTGTCGCAGACGATGGCGATCCTCGCGGCACGTTGATCGACACCGGCATCGCCGAGCAAGATGCAGCATAACCGCGCGAATTCAGGCAGCAGGTTTATGGCTGGGTGACTGAGATTGGGAGCCGCAACTTTGATGCCGGCCTCGTCACAGGCGTCGAAGTCCACGACGCCCGGCCGAAGCTCCCATGGTTCAGCCATTAGCGAAACAACCGCATGCGAGGGTAAGAGTTCGATGAGCGATCTCGAAATCGGCCCGACCTGGAGACAGTAGGTAACGAGGTCGACGTCCTGCCATTTGCGGCTGTCGATGTGGTTCGTCACTTCAACGCGTTCGGAGACCTTGGCGTATTTGGCGAATGCCAACGTCGCGTCTGCAATTGCCGCCAGGCTCGGATGTCTGGAGGATATGCGGGTGAGCGCAACGACACGGCTGGCATTGGCGAGCGCCGCCACCGTGGCAGTCACTGCTTGGTACCCTGTCGTAGCGCCAACGACAACGGTGAGGCCAGAGAGATCGAGATCAAGCAAGGCTATCTGCTTGCGCACGATAGCAAGCACTCCGGCAATGTCGATTTCCGCGACATCACCAGCAAACGACCTTGCGGGAAAATCACGTGATGAAGGCATCAAGCTGGGCACCACGTTGCGCGCTCCCACTATCAGATAGGCCGGCGATGTCCTTTGAGCGGATCAACTGCCTGCCGGGTCTCGTCTCAGTGCATGCATGTGCACTTCCTGCATTGCATTGACGGACGCCTTAGCGGCCCTGCGCATTTAGCAGACGTGATCCCTGTATATTCTATCCTCGCCAGGAGCGTGACGGCCTGAATTTGGTTGGCACTCCGACCTCATGGTCGCCGAACGAATTAGAATGCAGGCTCCGGCAATACAGCCGAACCTGCCCGATCTGCTACCGCAGCAAATGGATGCAGGTATACGCCGTTTGATCAGAAGGCTTACCGACGCTACGCCAGCGACGCGCTTATCAGGCTAAGGGGGTAACGAGCGCAGGGTATGGCGCTACCTCCTTTGCTTCTCTTGCCGAGAATGACAAGCCGCTGTGAAGTTGGGCAGCAATACCAGCAGCGTTTCTTGGTGAAACCCGTGACAATCAGCGCATTTGACTTAAAGCGCCGCAGGCGCGGCATCCGCATCGGCCAAGACGTCCATCCGCTTGGAGGCCGGCCCAAGAGGATGATGGACATGACTATCGCGTTGGTCGCGCTTATCCTCGCTGCTCCGGTCATGCTGGCGGTTGCCCTGTTGATATTGGTAACCGACGGGGGACCGGCGGTATTCTCCCACACCCGGGTCGGGTTCAACGGCAAGCGCTTCGCCTGCTACAAGTTCAGGACCATGATGGCCAACTCGGAGCGGGTTCTGGCCGACTATCTCGCGAGCAATCCCGAAGCCGCCAAGGAGTGGGAGCAGAATTGGAAATTCAAGAAGGACCCGCGCATCACATTCCTGGGGCACATTCTCAGGAAGTCGAGCCTGGATGAGCTGCCTCAACTCATCAACGTGCTACGCGGCGAGATGAGTTGCGTCGGCCCTCGTCCGGTCGTTCCCGACGAGCTACAACGTTACGGCTCCTGTGCGATCGACTATCTAAAAACCCGGCCTGGGCTAACCGGCCTGTGGCAGGTGACGGGCAGAGACGCAATGGATTATCCCAGTCGTGTCTCTATCGACAGCCGCTATGTGCGGGAATGGTCTCTATGGGCCGATGTCGTCATTCTCGTCCGGACTGTCTTCGCCGTGATGAAATTCGACCGTGCGTCGTGATTAAAGCGCATCGCAAATTCTTGCCCTCATGCATGTCTTTGCCCCAAAACCGCAGCGTGCTTTCGCGACCGCAATGGCGAACAGGTTGCGGCGCCGGGCGCGGCGAAATGGCAGCCGTGGACCGTCACTGCTCACGTGACATGCCACGGTGCCAGATGACGCCAAGGAAGAGGCCAAGCAAGTAGGCGCACTGCAGAACGACAACGAGAAGCAGGATTGAAAGCAGATGGTGCCAATTAAATACACTGCCGATGCCGCCTGCAACGACGCCGCCAACGACAGTCACCGCGGTCATGATGATGAGCGCAGCTGCTCGAAAACGAAATCCCAGCAAAATGCCGATCACACCGACGGCGACAAGGCCCCAAAGCACGGCGATCTCCTATGGGTGGAAGACTCAGTGTGCCATGCCTAAGTCTCCCACATCTGCGAATCGGTACCAACACTCAATCCGGCTGCACCTCGCTGACGCTCGATCAAGTGGCGGGAAATCGCTGCAACGCCGCCGCTTTGCACAAAAGGCGTAGGGCACCCTGTCCCAATGCCCCCTTTTCGCTCATTTCCTTGTCCACCCGCCGAGCCTACGCTGCTCGTAAATAGGTAATGCGGAGATTCACCCGCCGTGCGGCAGCATGTAAATGAATCATAATCCGGGAAGGGACGCTGAGCCTGTGTTTATCAGTGTTGCTATTCAGGACAACAAGGCGCTGGACGGTGCGCATCGGGGCACGGCTGCGTCGGCGCGAAGCATAAAGCTTTCGGTGTGACATCCCATCTATGCTGCAGGCATCCGTTCTTTTGCTGATCGTGTCCATCTGGTTCCCTGGCGCAACGCGGATTGCCGGAACGGATGGCTCGCTTTCCTTCTTGCTGGCTCTGTTCTGCGCCCTCGTAAGTATCGTTGCCTATGCCGAAACGGCAAGACGCCTGCATCGGGCCGAAGCGGCCTTGGCGACTGCGGTGCTGACGATATCTGCTTTCATCATCATTCTGTCCCTACTGTCGATGCTCTACGCAGACAATCCGATCAGGACGATGCGCGCGGTTTTCGCACAAGTGTTTGGTTTCGCTATTATTCCAGCAGTCGCAGCGATCTCCACGAGACCAAAGGGTCTCGTGGCAATCGACAGGGTTGTGATGACGATAGTCATCATGAGTGTTGTAACATCCTGTCTTGTCGCAATCGGGCTGGGCGATGCCAGATTCGCCGATCGGGCGGAAGGCTATTTCAAGCACTCGAACCAACTCGGGATCGCCTTATCGGCTGGTCTGCCGCTTATCGCCGCGAAGATGGTCTCATCTCGCAAGCATCGAGTTCTCCTCTTAGGCTGCCTCGTTGCGGTGCTCTTGGGTTTGGTGAAATCGGGTTCAAAGACAAACTTCGTTCTCGGCGTGGCAGGACTCGGTGCTTTCTTTGGGCTATACAGTATATATCTGATAAGACGAAAGCAGAGCCCAATAAAAGTAATCGTGGGGACCGTTGCCGCTCCGATATTGCTCCAAGTGAGCCTGGTGGCATTGCAGTCCCTGAACCCACGGGCTTACAACCTCCTGGCCCTTCAACTTTCCGGAGGCGAGGCGCATTCGGTGGTATCGCGGCAGCGACTGTGGTCTATATCGATGGATCTCGGCCTGTCGCATCCGTTCATGGGAGTGGGGGCAGGGCAGCCGGTGGGTGATATCGCTCCCCATAGCCATAATTTGTTCATCGACTTCTTTAGAACACTGGGAGTGCCCGGCGTCGCGTTGGTGTCGATGATGGTTCTCTTGGTCATGGCATATCTGGTCAGCGCCGTCCTCAGCACATTGCTTGGCAATGACAGGGGCGACCACGCGACGGAGGTGAATGTGATGGTGCTCGGAACATCGGTTTCCGTGTGGAACTACATCCTCGCAAACCAGATGAGCGACTCTTTCGGTCCGTCAACGGCGGCTTTCTTCTGGCTGCCGTTGGCTTTGCTCATCTTCTACCGCGGCATGCAACGATCACTGCAGACCGATCTTGAGCGTCCAAAGTTGTACGCGGTGACCGGGTCCCAGCTATTTCAACATTGAGCTGTTTTTTCAATCTTCCGAGAAATCAACTTTACCACCTGAATCCAATGATTACGCACACAGTTCGTGACCTGACGGCAGGCTTGCCGACAAGCGCCGAACCATGCGCGCTTCAAACAGACATTCGATTTGTGGAATTCTTTGGTCTTCCCGGGATTGGAAAGACAACCGCATCCACCCTGTTAGCGAACGGCTTGCGTCGGTGCGGTCCGTTGGTCGGTGATGTGCGAATAGCGTGGGAGACAAGAAATTTCATCGGCCGCCAGATCTATAGGATCGGTATTGTTGCACCAAGATTTAAGGATCGTGAGTTTCGCTCCCTGTTCGCGCGAATTGCACGCTTTGTCATCGAAAGCGGGCAATCATCAATTGTCGATGCAGCCAAAGTCATCTGGAACCTTTCGTTTCTGGTTGCCTATGTCCAAAGCGAGAGACCAGAAAAAAATACTATTACTATCATGGATCAGGGTCTGTTGCAGGGGTTCTTGTCCATCTTGCTCAAGAGCCGGCATCGGGCAACATCCGAGAAGTGGCTTGATATTCTGTTCGCCATTGGCGTGCACGACATAGCTTTTGTCCATCTGCGCGGCGAGGTCGGCGTGGCACGAGATCGACTTCAGAAAAGGGGCGATCGGTCCTCGCGGATGCAAAGGGCATCTCCTGACCGCGACTTTGATCTCTGGTCGACGGCGGACCGTGCTTGCCGCGAGATTGCGGCCGATCTTGAGGGGGGGATGGGGACGGAAGATCACGCCGGCGTACTGGCGGCGGTCGTCGTGGAAAGGTTTGCATCACCCGAAGACGTCGCCGAAAGGGTTCTCGATGCTGTGCTTCTGGCCTGCCTCGAACGGCATCGGCTGTGCGATTCGGTAGGTCAATGAGCACGAGAATGGACCGCCGTTCATTCATGGGCGTCGCCGGCTTGTATCCTGTAATCGTCCTGTTGCCGGGCTTGTGCCAAGCCCAAGGTGGACAAACGCCGGAAGGCAAGGAGTTCGTTCTGGCAGGTGAGTATGGCTTCGAACAGCAATCGATCCGGAATCTCCAGCCGGGAGCAATTATCAACGCTCGCAATGCTGCCTTCACAGTTGCCAACAGCAGAAACAGCGATCCCAGCGCGATGATGGGCTGCGACGAGGGGTCGTTGCCGGTCAATCGCTATCCCGTCGTCATCCGCAACTGCCCCGGCGTTCGCTTTATCGGCGGCCGCTTCGACGGCCAGGTGCCGCTAACGTCTGATTGGCGGGACACCTACTGCAACAGCGCGGCTCTGCTTGTCAGGGACGGAACCACCGACGCGACAATAGAGGGTGTGCGTGCGCGTCGCTGCTGGGATGGTATTCGTTTTGCCGAGCACGCCGACGGCTTTCGCCTAAAAGGGTGCTGGCTCAGCGAAATCAGGGATGATGCGGTGGAGAACGACTATCTCCTCAGCGGTATCATCGAAGATTGCCTGTTCGACGGATGTTTCTCGGGGATCAGCCTGGATCCTGCGTCTAACGAACGGGACGGAACAGGGGAAACGGTGCGGATCGATGGATCCCTCATCCGTATGCACGCCTTTCTCTCCAAGGGCGAAATCACACATCAGGCGCCGATCAAGGCTGTCGATCAGTCACCCAGGTTGAGGATCACGGAATCGGTTTTTGCATTGGCTGCGGCTAACATGCGTGGATTTCGTCGCCTGGAACGAACATGGAGGCTGACGATTGAAAGCCGGGACAACGTGTTGCTGTGGCTGCCCGACGATCCAATCCCTTCCGCATTGCCGCTGCCGCCGTCTGGTTTCAGATTGCTGACGGGCGCCAACGCCCGCGAATATTGGAACAAGGCGCATCGCCAGTGGATCTCGGCGCATCAGGACGTGGTCCGGTTCTCCGACGAAGTGCTGTGAGAAGTAGCAGCCGTCGGCAATGATTATCCGAACTGCGAAGGCAGTGGCTCTCGCCCTTTGAATGCACCTGCTTTGCAACAACAGCTTGGACCGTCACCGCGATGAACCAGCACGAGACGATTGACAGAAACGTGGCATCAGGCCCCGCCGATCACAGTCCTGGGACGTTTGTGATCCAGGGGCGGTTGGTACGCGTCAGAGGACAAAACATCCTGTTCAGCCCATCCCAGCAGGCCATTTTCGCCGTCAACGATACTGCTGCCGACATCTGGCGCTCTCTGGAAGAAGGCATGCCACCGCAAGCCATCTCGGTCGAGATGATGCGCAATGGCATTGATAGGCTTGAGGCTAACAGGCATGTCGAGGCTGCGCTTGGGGATTGGCAGCGGCTGAACCTGATACGGCCCTGCGCGCCTTTGTCTACTTCATCAGCTCAAAAGCCTGTGAGCCAGGTGGTCGCCGTTGCGGGCCTCAACATACGCATCGTCTATCCGGCAGCCTGCGCCTATCCCGCGGTCACCGTATTTCGGCACCTTGAGGTCCAAAGAGAGACTGCCGACGTTCTGCTCGAAGTGGTCGAGCAAGGGGGGAGGGTCCATCTGTTGCGGGATGGCGAATGGATTTTGTCGTGCTCTCTCGACGAACTACCCGTCATGCTGAAGGGGCAATTGCTGACCGAGGTTCTGGATTACGGCGCCTATGAACTTGCTCTCCATGCGGCAGCGCTTTTCAGAAATGAACGTATCGTCCTTCTTTGTGGCAATCCGGGCGCGGGCAAGACAACGCTGACCTTGGCATTGGTCCATGCAGGATTCGGCTTTGTCGCCGATGATGTGACGCTGCTGGACTCTAGGGGGCATGGCGTCGGTCTTCCGTTCGCCCCAGCAGTCAAGGCAGGAGCATGGCCGCTGCTGGCCGAATACTGCCCCGACCTCGATGCCGTCCCAGTCTGTCGCCGCCCAGATCGCAGGCGTGTACGGTTTGCTGTGCCCGAGGCGTTCGTGCCCTTGCCTCCCGCTCCCCTACCTATCGGCTGTGTGGTCCTGCTCCGTCGAGGTCGCGACTCGAAAGCTAGCCTGGAGCCGGTCGATCCAACTCATGCATTGCGCGGTCTTCTCAATGGCGCGCTTGCACCCGGCGGAGAGCTGAGCGGCACCGCGTTCGACGTCCTGATCCAACTCATCGCATCGGCGGAAACCTATCGCCTGACCTATTCGAGGCTTGATGATGCAGTACAACTGATCACGAAAGCGTGCCGATGATCAGCAGGGGCAACGCGCTTGAGGCGTTGATCGCTGGACTGCGCGGTAGTCCGACCAACCGGACCGATTGGCGGGCCGTGATTGCTCTGGCGAATCACACTCTGCTCACCCCCGATTTGTTCTCGTCGCTCGCGCGCGCCGGACAGATCCACCATCTTCCGCAGGACGTGCGCGAGTACCTTCAGTTCGTTCACGACTGCAATCGGGAACGGAACCTGCGCTTGCGTACCCAACTGCGTGAAGCTGTTGCGGCCCTCAACAGCCGCGGCGTCGTTCCGTTCCTGCTCAAGGGGGCCATTCCCCTGTTCCTTTCGCCGGCCGGCCGGGTTCCCAGCAGGATGACGAGTGATCTCGATCTAGCCGTGGAATTGCCCGAAGAGACGATCGCCCGAGCCTGTCTTGAAGAGCTTGGCTACGTCGATGTGGCGGGCGCTCGAGGCATGGCCCGCCACCAGGACGCCGGAATGCTGGAACTCCGGACGAGCCGGGCGAACGGCTTTGCCCCCCCCAAGCTCGTCCGCCGGGACGGCCTTCGGGTGAAAATTCCTCCCGCTCAGTCTCGCGCCCTGCACTGGGTGGTGCACGACCTTCTCAAGGAGGGAGATTATTGGCGCGGAAGGATAGATCTCAGACACCTTCACGATCTGGCACGCCTGGCGGAAAGCGAAGACGTGGACTGGACGGCACTGCAGGCATCCATGTCGGATCGAAGCGCCCGCAATGCGCTCGACACCCAGCTGCTGGCCCTGCACCATTTCTTTGGAACCAGAATCCCGGCAAAGTCTGGACAAAGCCGGATGGTCCGTTTCCAGCACTGGAGGCGCATCTTCACGGCGACCCACCCCATCATCGGTGCCCCGCTGCGCCTGGCCGGCAATTTGGTGTGGGGGACATGGCGGTTTTCACGTGCCTACGGTTTGGCGCGACGTGGACCGTCCGACCTCTTGCGTCGCATCGCCCGCACGCTTTTCAACCCTCGCACGAAAATCTAAGCCTTTTGGAGAACTAGAGCCCCAGTATCACAAAGCATAAACTCAATCTCTGAACTTGAGACAGTTGTGGAGAGGTTTGACATGTCAACTGAAAGCACAAAACGCTCGGAACGGATTCAGGAGACCCTGGTCTCGGAGGCTCAAGCGCGCCGTGACTTTCTCAAGAGGGCGGGGCGTTTTGCGGCGGTTACGCCGCCGGCTGTGACGCTTTTGCTCGGCACAAGCTTGAACTCCAGGGCGATTGCCAAATCGGGCGGATCGCGCCCGGGCAACGGTTGGGGAGACAAGAACCATATTCACGTCGGCCCTCCCGGCCAGGTGGGTAAAAATAAATAGTTGCGAAGGACGAAGAGCCTTAATCTTTCAGGAGCAAGCCCGGATCGCTCGTCGCACCCAGAGTGCCGCGAGCGGCTCGGGCATTTGTTCGCCCGCGCCGACGCGCCTCACGTTGCATTGAGCATCATCGCTTCGGTACCCACTCAACCTTTCGGCCGGCGTGACGCGCGCCGAGCAATTGAACCATCGCGCCGCGCCGGGGTTCAGACGATCAACCAATCATTGAAATGGAATTCATAGATCTTGCCGTCGTTCTCGGTTGGATTCGAGTCATTGTCCACGCCCCGATCGACGATATAGAGGCTCGTATGGCTCGGATCATCGCTGCTCGGCGCCAGCGCCAATCCCGCCGGTTTTTTCGCGTCGGCCGAGGAGATATCGAGCGTATCCAACAGCTCGCCTGTCGTTGTCACCATTGCCACCGAGTTGCGCGACTGAATGATGTAAAGGAGGTCGTGGACCGGGTCGTATGCGATGCTTTCGTCCGAGGGAGTTCCCAGCGCACGAGCAGAAAAACTCGTCACGATGTCATCGCCGCCGGTACTCGCGACGCCGTCGAATTTGCCGTTTTGACCCGGTGCGACGGTGTAGATCGTCTGTGTCGAGCCATCCGCGACATACAGGACGCCACGGTTGGTATCATAGGCAATGCTTTCCGGATCCGTGCTGCCGAATGCCGACGTCTTGAACGAGGTCACGATGTCGTCGGACGTGTTGTAAAGTCCATCATTGCCGGGGTTCAGTTCGTACACGCTCTTCGTGCCGGTATCGTCCGCGAAGAAGAGATGGTGGTTAGCAGGATTATAAGCGATCCCGGCGGGCTCGTCGGAGAATTTGATGGATGTGAGCGTTCCCACCAGATTGCCGCTCAGAGTCGTTTGGTAGAGATTCTTGCCGGTAAAAATGGACATCTCCTCGACTTCGCTGTCGGCAACCAGCAGCGTGCCCAGGTGGGAGATATAGACGATATCAGTGGGGTCGGGGCTCGGCGGCGACCACAGCGAAGTCAGGATAGTATGTGCCAGGGTCACCGACGTCGGCAGCTGGTTGGCCGTGACGTTGAGGTTGAAGGCATGGGTATCGATGCTGCCGTCGGACGAGGTGGCCGTGACGGTGAGGGCGACCGACGGCTCGGACTGGGCGTTGAGCGTGCCGGTACTCGAGCGCGTGATGACACCGGTGCTGGAATTGATGGCGAAGCGCGGGTCGCCGATGCTGTAGGTGACCGTCGAGCCGGCATCGGGATCCGTCGCCGAGGCGGTGATCCCGATCACCGTGCCGGCGGCGGCGTTCTGGGTAATCTGGTTGACGGCGGTGTCGGCATCCGGCGAGGAGTTGAAGACGACCGGCTCAGCGCTGTTGAGGACGGCGAGGCTGAAGGCCCGGTTGGCGGTGCTTCCGTCGGACGAGGTTGCCGTCACTGTCAGATTGATCGACGACTGGGTCTCAAAGTCGAGCGCGCCGGTGGCTGAGCGCGTGATGACGCCGCTGCTGGAATTGATGGCGAAGCGCGAGTCATTGATGCTGTAGGTGACGGTCGAGCCGGCATCGGGATCCGTGGCCGAGGCGGTGATCCCGGTGGGTGCACCTGCCGCGGCAAGCTCGGCGATCTGGTTGGCGGCGGGGTTGGCATCCGGCGAGGAGTTGAAAGCGACCGGCTCAGGGCTGTTGAGGACGGCGAGGGTGAAGGCCTGGTTGGCGGTGCTTCCGTCGGAGGAGGTTGCCGTCACCGTCAGATTGATCGACGACTGCGTCTCGAAGTCGAGCGCGCCGGTGGCCGAGCGCGTGATGACGCCGCTGCTGGCGTCGATGGCGAAACGCGCATCATTGAGGCTGTAGGTGACGGTCGAACCGGCATCGGGATCCGTCGCCGAGGCGGTGATCCCGGTGGGTGCCCCTGCCGCGGCAAGCTCGGCGATCTGGTTGGTAATGGGGTCGG
Source organism: Mesorhizobium cantuariense (assembly GCF_042647205.1). Taxonomy (NCBI): domain Bacteria; kingdom Pseudomonadati; phylum Pseudomonadota; class Alphaproteobacteria; order Hyphomicrobiales; family Phyllobacteriaceae; genus Mesorhizobium; species Mesorhizobium cantuariense. The sequence goes on from NZ_JBHRVD010000001.1 coordinate 1,578,853, forward strand.
CGTCGGGCGGCGTGTTGAAGGCCACTGGCAGCTGGTTGGCCGTGACGTCGACGTTGAAGGCATGGGTATCGATGCTGCCATCGGACGAGGTGGCCGTGACGGTGAGCACCACCATCGGCTCGGTTGCAGCATTGAGCGTGCCGGTGGCCGAGCGCGTGATGACGCCGCTGCTTGCGTTGATGGCGAAGCGCGAGTCGTTGAGGCTGTAGGTGACGGTCGATCCGGCGTCGGGATCCGTCGCCGAGGCGGTGATGCCGATCGCCGTGCCGGCGGCGGCGTTCTGGGTAATCTGGTTGACGGCGGTGTCGGCATCCGGCGAGGAGTTGAAGACGACCGGCTCAGCGCTGTTGAGGACGGCGAGGCTGAAGGCCCGGTTGGCGGTGCTTCCGTCGGACGAGGTTGCCGTCACTGTCAGATTGATCGACGACTGGGTCTCAAAGTCGAGCGCGCCGGTGGCTGAGCGCGTGATGACGCCGCTGCTGGAATTGATGGCGAAGCGCGAGTCATTGATGCTGTAGGTGACGGTCGAGCCGGCATCGGGATCCGTGGCCGAGGCGGTGATCCCGGTGGGTGCACCTGCCGCGGCAAGCTCGGCGATCTGGTTGGCGTCGGCGTCGGCGTCGGCCGGGGTGTTGAAGGCCACCGGATTGCCGGATACAGGCAGCAGATATTCGATGTGCAGCAGCGGAGCGCTGGTCGGCGAATATTCGTAGGAATCGGCCGTGCGCGTGCCGGTGCCGCTGACCATAAATGCCATGTCGTTGAGCGCCGCCCAGCCCGAGCGGTTGACAATCTCCTGCACGATCGCCGACAGGTCCGGCGAGCGCTCGGCCAAGCCGTGGGCGCCCACCGTGGTCCACGGGTCCGGCGTCCAGGCGGTGGAGGCGTCCGTCGTCGCGCGTGAGGACACGTTGAAGCTGACACTGGTGAAGGCGCTCGCGTCGTCGGCATCTTCGCCCTTGATCAGCAGCGAGGTCGCACCGGTCTTCACCTCATTGGCCTGGAACTGGATGTAGGCGCTGGTGATGATGGCGCCTTGCGGGATGTCGATGCCGGTGAAGCGGATGCCTACCGTCTGGCGGGTGCTGCTGTCATAGCCCAGCTCCAGGTCGTTGATGTTGCTCGAGATCGAGCCCGAGCCCTTCTCCTCGACATCGTCGCCGGCGGCCGCCACCCTTGTCTCGAAGATCGGGTCGATCGCACTAGAGCTGGCGGCGAGGAGGCTGCTGGTGACCGCGGCGTGCGTCGAGACCGTGCCGATGTCAGCAACTGCCTCAGGGGAGGTAGTGGAGGTGGAGGTCAGAAAGCGGTCGGCGTGACCCATTTCCACATTGTGCCATAAGCCAGAGACCTTCGCCGTTAGCCTATCCAGAAAGGTGCTGTCCAGATGAATGCCAAGTCTGGCTGCCGCCTCGGTGAGGCCAGTCAGTTTCAATCCGCCGTCGCTCCCCCATGTCGGCGTGATCCCATGCGCGGAGACGAGATCGAGCTGGTTCGCGGCGGAATCCAAGCTGGTAGTGTGACTGCCCTTGCCGGTTTCGGCAGCGAGCCCATCGCCAAGATCGGAGAGCACGCGAGCCGGCTCGCTACCGCTCGCTGCTCCGCTCGGCTGGGTCCAATTGTCGATGTTCAGCCAGTCGCCTTTGATCCAGGCGTCGATGCCGAACTCCGTCATCAAGAGTTTCGCGGCACCCCAGGGAAGCTCGGCCAGTTTAGCCATGTTGGATTTCCTTTCCGCATTTTTCTCGACTAAGACCGGAATCGCGACGTGCCCGACAGGGCGTCAGTTCCGACACCCAGATCGAGCATGGCGACGGCAACGCAGCGCACGAAAGCCGCGGTCAAATGTCTGCGTTGATCAGTCTGTTGCCTTCTTCATCCTGGGCCAGCCGGGCGCTACCGAGGCGAGCAGGCGCAGCAGTGATAGCCCGTCCCGCCCAAGGAACATTGACGGCAGGATCCAGCACAGCAGCAAGCCGCCGGCAGATGCCAGCAATGCCGTATCGATGAGCAGGGGAAGCGGAGATAGATGGAACTCGCGCAGCCATTCCACGAGTGCCCAGACGCCGGTTCCGACAACGCCCGCGAGCGCGAGCCCGGGCAGGTGTGCCACAAGGAAGTCCCCCCATGTCATCCCGGTCACGCGGAGGCTCAACTGTGCCATCAGGAAGAAGTTGATCCCGAAGGCCGCGCCGACGCCGAACGCCACGCCCTCTATGCCCCAGAATTGCCCTATGAGGGAGCCGGCGAAGACGCCGATGGTGAAAACCGCCTGGCGCCAGGCGCGAGCGTAGACCGTTCCTGTTGCGCGCGAGACGGAATCGCTAAGCTTGTAGCTCGTGCGGAACAGCATGCTGAACGCCAGGATCTGGAGCGGGGCGACAACCCCTACCCATCCCCGCCCGAGAATGACCGCAACCAACTCCGGCGCGACGATCGCCACGACCACACTGGCCGGCAGGACAAGCAGAGCGCAACCCGCGACTGCGCTGCGATAGGCACGAGCAAGCCGCGCGGGCTGCTCCTGGACCAGCGCCATGGTCGGGAACAGCACCCGATCGAGAACCTGACCGACGATGACCGCGGGCGTCGTCATCAGCTGTGACGACAGGCCGTACAGGCCAAGCGCATCGGCGCCGAGCCAGCGGCCCACGACAAGCTTGTCCGCCTGGGTGGCGAGGTAATTGCATAGCCGGGCAATGGTGAAACCGCTTCCGAAATAGAGCAGTTCGCTGATGGCGCGCCGCTCCAGCAAAGGCCGCATCGGATGCGGCTGGCCAGCGAGCAGCACAACCATGCGGATGAATTGCTGGATCAGGAGCGCGCCGACAAGGGCCCAGATGCCGAAGCCAAGCCAAGCCAGGACCGGACCGGCAACGACGTAGCCCGTCGCGAAGGCGCAGGCATCGACGAGCGCCAGCCAGCGGAATCGCAGCGCGCGCTGAGCCGCGGCCAATGCCACCATGGAAGCCCCTTGGAAAAGAAACACGAAGCAGATGGCACGAACGACCGGAGCCAGATCGGCGAGTCGAAGCAAGCCGGCAATTGCCGGTGCCATCGCCCAGACCAACGCGAACACAACGAGGCCGAGGAGGCACGACAAGGTGAACCCGACCCGAAGATGCCGCTCTTCCAGCACAGGTCGCTGGACGATCGCGGGGGTAATGCCAAGCCCCTGGAAGATCGCCGAAAACTTGATGACGATCAGCGCCGCGGAGTAAAGGCCGAACTCATTGGGCGAGAGAAGCCGGGCCAGGATGAGAAGAGCGACAAGCTCCGCGACCGCGAGGGCGCCCATGGACAGGGACGTCCAGAACATGCCCACGACACTTTGTTTTGCCAGCCCCCGGTTTTTGCTCACGCTTTTCTCCAATCCTCGGCCGACCCAAACAGGCGGCAATTGCGTCTTCCTGGGGTTCGCCGAGCGACACGACTAGATTGGGTGATGCTCGGCGACGCGCCCGCAGCCGCACGACGTCACGATCGCATTGGTCACGAAGGGCCCCGGCTGTGGTGCCGCCCGTCCTGGCGCGCCTTACCTACTGAAGAAGCGAGGGAATTTCGTAGCGATAGAACTCCATCTCATCCCGGACCTCCGGTATGATCGCGGTTAGATCCTTCCGTTCGAGGCGGAGCCATTTCTGCTGGCGGCCGGGGTCGATCATCTCCTTGGCCTGGCGAGCGATATCGTCGGTGCAGTTCAGCCCGCAATGCTCATAGACGCGGCGCAAGACCAACTCGGGATCCTGTATCAAATCCTCATAACGAAAGGACAGCACGCGGCCGTTGCCCAGCCTGGCGAGATCTTCTCGAGCCTTTCGATTGCCGCGTGCCCACTGGCGCGCGATCACCGTCAATTTTTCATTCTCTTTCAAATCCCGATCTATTCCGTTGTAGCGCGGCCCATAGATCGATGTGTATTTTCGCCCCAACAGCCTTTTTGTGACCACCTGTTTTATAATATCTTTTACATAATAATGGATCTGCGTCACGGGAGTGATTTTTAAGAGGCGTATTAGACCTTTGAAAGACTTTGCTCTCTGCCACTTAAGCTCCATAGAGCTTATGTATGAAAACGGATTCCTCGTAATATAGAGAAATATGGCGTCCGGAAAAATCTCGTGGACAAACGGCACGCGCAAGACGTTGGCAGGCGTGTTTTCCATGATTTGTCGGTCGCCGTGCCGCGACTGGTATTCAAGGAACCGGCCACGAATGTAACGAGCGACTCTTTCGGTGGCATCGGTTTCGCCAAATTCGTCATGGCGCCGCGCCGGGTCGGCATATAGCCACAATGTTTTTGGCTCGTACCAGGTAACGATGTCGGGGTGCAGCCCGATCAATTTTTGCGCAATTGTAGTGCCTGACCGATAGTTGCCGATCAGAAAAATCGGAGGTTTCAGCTGTGTTGCTGTCATGACAAGTCTCCGTCGCTAAAGGTGAGCCAGAACTGCACTGGTCCGCACGACAAGCTGCGCCGCGCGGCTATTGGTCCCTGAACGCACGCATCATCTGGTCCGTCAAAGGCTTCATCAGGTAGGAGAGCACCCTGCGGTCGCCAGTGCGTGGCTGGATGTCTCTTATCGAGGGCTTTGCGCCGGCGTTCGCGAAGGCACCTGGCAACCCGCCCCTTCGCCTTGCCTTGCGGGCGGCTACCATGGGCAGCAAGCCCAGGCTGCGATCGCTAGCCCAAGGCACAACGAACGCAGGAGCGTTGCGAAGCGACGACCGTAGCCCTGAAGCAAAGCCTTGTCCCGAGGAAGCGGGCACGTGTTCGTGCTATTGGCCGATAATGCTTGGCTGGAGGGCGGGGCCTTCCGCATTTGGGGCCACTATTGTTCCCGAAGTGTCTGGTGCGTAGAACCCTTTGTTGGCCACAATCGAAACCTCGAGGACATCGCCAGCTCGGACTTCCGTGTTTTCATCGGCGACGATGTCGTGAGCGGCTTTCTGGTCTCGCCTGAAAATCGAAATCTTCACGGAACCTTGCAAGTCGTCGAAGGTCCTCTGTTCGCCATATGTAAAGATAAAGAGCAGTTTGTCGGCAACGTACCTTATTTGACTTTGAATTTTTCCCAGATCGACCTGCGTGTCCTGGGTTTGCGAGATCAAGTCCATTTCATAACTCTGCTTCTTTTTTCTCAGCTCGCTCTCCGAGTTCAGCATCGCCTGCTGCGCCTGCTCCTGCTGCAGTTCAGTCTGCGCAAGTTCGGCGCGATAGCTCGTATGGGCTCTTTCCGCCGTCATGACATTCGAGTTGGTTATCAGACCTTTTTCCCGCAGCGACCGGGCAGACTGCAGTTCCTCGAGTTGAATGTTCGCAGTCTTTTCGCGTTCCTTTCGCGTGGCAGCGACCATATCTGCTTCCTTCCTGGCCCGATCCACCGAGATTTCGAGGAAGGAAATGTCATCCCGATATGCGGCAAGCCGGGCGTCCAGTTGCGCTTGTTCGGACGCTATGATGTCGGCGATCAAGTGCCCGCCAAACTCGACCGGCGGATCCGCCGGAGCAACGAAGGATTTGTCCCCCCGGCTTTCCGCCTGGAGCCGGGCGAGCCGAATCTTCAGACGATATTCTTCGATCGCCAGACCTGCGCGCGCGCTGCGCAGATCTGCTATTTGCAGGGCGGGCTCCATGTTTCCCACGGCGGTAGCCCGAAAGCCACCTGCTATGGCGAGTGCATGGCGAACCGTTATTCCGGGTTGAAACGGGTACGATCCGGGATGAGCCACCGTCCCGGAAATAAAGAATGGCCGGTACTGACCGATCTCCACTTTCACGAAGGGCTCGAGGATGAGCTTCTGCTGCTGAAATGCACGCTGAATGGCCTGCGAAAGGGCAACGGTGGTGAGGGCGCGCGCCTGGATATCGCCCAACATGGGAAGTGATATCGAGCCCCGATCATCGACCACGACTTCCAGCGGATAGGATTCCTCGCCAATCACGGTCACCCGCAGGACGTCGCCGGTGTCGAATGTATATCCATCGGCACGGGTTGCGTCTGCCGTGAGCAGGACAAAGGCAATGGCGAGGCCCCCAATCATTGCGAGCATACGGCCGGCCGCGGGTTCGGATCTGGGAAATAGCCGTCGGCCCCAATCCTTCATTCGCAAAGGCTGGGAAGGAAATTGCTGGTCAGTACGCATCGTTGTACTCCGGTTGTCTTGCTTGCCGTGAGGACCAATCGACATTCGTCGGCTGGAACGTGACAGCAGGGTATTCGGTGGGTTCGAGAAGTAAGCCTTGGAAATCCGCTCTCGGTCGAACGAGCAAAAGGGATCAGAATCCGTGCAGTCCCAAGGTTTGCTTGGCGAGGCCATCGCGGATTCGAACGTCGTTTGGCCTTGCGGCTGAAAGGGCCGACTCAAGAACGGACTGATAAATCAGCTCGACCCTGTCGCACATGGCATCCAGTCCCCAGGACGAAAGGTCGGTGAGTTTCGCGCTGTCAGCCAGTCGAGCGCGGTAGTGCTCGTTTTGGAGAAGATCGGCGACCGCTCCCGCTGCGGCGCCCACGTCCTCTGCAGGCGTCACAATTCCATTCACGCCATGCTTGACGACCTCTTCCACTCCCGGCAAGTGCGAGACCACACTGGCTCGACCACCCGCCAGATACTGCATCATGACCCGAGGCAATCCTTCTCGCATCGATGTCAGCACACACACATCCGCCAGGCTGATCAGTCGTTCAGGCTGGCAATGGTAGCCGATCATGCGCACGTTGTTTGCGAACGGGGATCGTTCAATCGCCGATTCAACAGCGGCTCGAGCCGGCCCTTCACCGGCCAGGAGCAGTCGTACGTTCGGAATTCGGTCGACCACTTGCCCAAACGCTTCAATGAACTCGACATGGCGTTTTCTCGACTCCAGTGCAGCCAGCATCAGGACCACCGGTGGCTTTGGCTCTCCGACAGCCGTCCCCAGGAGCAGATGCGGTTCTTGCGGCCATTGCGCGTTCGCGAAGCGGGTCAGATCGAAGCCGGAGTGGACGACGTGGTGCTGATCGGGGTTGCCCAAATGGTTGGCGACGCAAATGTCGCGCATAGCCTGGCTGACATCGATGAATGCGCGTGTGAACTTCGCGGCCAGGCGTTCGGCACCCAGAAATATCAGCCTCTGTGCGTTTCCCACATGCATGAAAGGCAAAATGTGCACGCCATGGATGATGCAAGGGATATTGGCTTCCTTGGCGGCAAGGCGGCCGACGATGCCGGCCTTGCTTTGATGTGTGTGCACGATGTCAGGCCGCCAATCGCGCATAAGGCGAGTGAGTTGCCCAAATGCAGAAATGTCACGGGATGGCGAAATCGAGTTGATGAGTTTTTCAAGGGTCACAACTTGAATGGCTTCGGCAGCGGACGCCCGTAAACTCGGATCATACTCCTCGCCGTGGACCAAAAGCACTTCGTGGCCGTGCCGGGCCTGAGCGAGACAGCAGGCCAATGTGTTCTCTTCGGAGCCTGCCCGAAGCAGTCGGGTGAGCACATGAACGATCTTCATTAGCTTATACCTCAGGGGACAGGAAATCCGGGGCAGTGCATCCCGTGTGAAAGATCGCGCGCATCGAGCGGGAGCGTTCGGCAGCTCCTTCGGCGGGATCGACTGTCGCTTGGCGCGATCGTGGCAAGGCTGCCTGTTCGCGTCTGCTATGGTGTTGAATGTCGGCGGTTGAGGCGCCAGCTCTGTCTCTACAGAGACAACCAGATATGCCTGAACAGTTCCTGGCCGACCGCCTCTATGCCGGCGCTCGCGTCAATGGTTCGGATGTTCTTGTCCTTGGCTCGCAGCTCCGCCATCAGCGATAGCCGCGCATCGAACGCTTCTTTCCTGATTTCTCCCGGCTTTCGCTGCTCGGAGACGGCAAAATCCGATACGAGATGCAAAGTGAGTTGTGGCCGGCATTCTGCCATCTTCTGATAGAGCCTTTGCTCGAGGCGGGCGAGAACTGACAGGCCTGGGACGGAGAACAGGTGCGGCGGGATGGTTGGCCCATCCAGATATCCTCTACAGAGCGCCTGCGGCCACCTGTCACAAATGACGATCAGGCCGCGCGTCGCCCATCGATGTGCACGTTTCACGACAGCATATCGCTCAAACGCGATCAAAACTGCCCACAATGCCAACGCGGCGGCGACAACTCCCCCCTTCGACCAATTTCGGCTGAGGGAATTGTTGCTATCGCGCTGGGCCAAGGACTTAAGGCGGCGTCTATGGGGAAAAACCAGAGACTGCAACGCCTTGCGAAGCCACCACCCATTGCCGTCTCCGATTCCGACATATGCTTGCGCACACCCGAATTTCCATCGAAATATCCGTGTCAGCCGATCAACCTGAGTGCTCTTCCCCATGCCATCAGGGCCTATGAGCGCCACCACAATGCCACCAGCAGCAGGCCGTCTCTTTGGTGGAAATCTGCCGGGCATCAAGCGCTGAAGGAACCTCAACGCGAGATACGAGGTTTTGCGGGCCAGATGAACGCCGGCATCGGCGACTCCGTAACGTCCCGTGAAACCACACATTTCTCGGATTGAACGCCGAAGCCTGGCAAGATCTCTGCGGTGCGCGACCAAACCGTCGGCGCTTTGCAGAAACCTGCAGCTCGCCGTCCTCTCGCCGCCAAGCGAGTATTCCACGACATGCAAGCCTTGCTCGCCTGACGGAAGTGGCAGGCGTGCAAATTGGTCCCTCCACCCATCACCGACCGTGGTCCATTGTCTCCAAGGCAGTGCCCAGGCCCTAAAGGCGAAGCGGGCAATCGCTATCCGGATCTCGTCTTCGGGAGAGACGACCGGAATCGATACGCCGTCCACACAAACCGACTCCCATCGTGTAATCGCCGCATAGTCGAATACCGGATATCGCTTGCGAAACTCCCAGCCGACCCGGACCCCGATATGCATGTCGAGATGGAGATAGCAGCCACGCGAAAAGTCGGGCAGGAACCAGTCCTCTCGGCCAGCGCAGACATTGTCGTAGCAGGACAGGCTCACGCCGCGACAGCCGTGCAGCTTGCTCACGATCGAGCAGAAGACCGGGTAGTCGTGTTTGTCCAAAAGAACGTCCAGATCGTCCCGGCCCGCAAGTCCGTTTTGCAGGGATGCGAGATCCTGAATTATTCCGTACTTCAGGCCGCCCTCATTGAATGCTCGAAACAGTTCGATGGCGATCGCCAGGGGCGGTACCGTTTCGAGGGCCAGGAAGGGGGCGCTTGCGTCAATTTGAGAAAGACCCGCATCTGCTTTGCTGCTCGACGGGCTTGCCCCAACCACCCTGGCTGGCGCTGGAACATTCACCCCCGGCGTCAACGCTTCGGCCAGCATGCTTGCCTTGGCCTCTGGAGCCCAGCGACGATACTGTTGCGGCTGCAGGCCATCCCGAGGCTCTCCAGGGTCCGCGGGACGGCAGCTTCCGGGTTTGGATTTGCGTGAAGGTTGCAAGGGGTTTCCCCTAGTTGATCGCGTCGAGGGTCATTCGGTCATCGTCGCCGGAAGATCGTCGAATTGGCCTAGCCAACCCATTGGCGGCTGACTTCGTTGGAACGCAGCACCCAATGTTCTCAATGCCGGCCTGCAGGCTCGGATGTCGCCTTTGCAAGCTGCCGCATCGAGGGTGAATTGGGTGCCAACTCATCCCTCCTTGCCGGGTGGTTTCGGCATCTTCCGTGCAAAAAGTATTAAATGAAAACTAACGCATAGAATCAGGAAATTACCGAAAATTTATCCCGATCGATCGTAATTGGTATCGAACGGTTCATAATATCAAGAAGAATTCTGACTGCTCCAGCACTCCCAACATGATCAAGAACGCCAAGCTGCTCAGAAAACGGCCCGTCTATGATCCTAATTCTTTGACCTGGCCTCAATAGAATATCCGGGTGCAAGATTCCGTCGTCGTCGGTTGCTGATATCAAAGACTCAACCACACCGTATGGTGCTGGTATCGGCATTCCTTTGCTCATGACAAGTTTCCGGACGCCAACGGTTGAGTTGATCGGGTACCAGCTCTGCTGTTGAACAGCCAGCGAGACGAACAGATAGCAGTCGAAATACGCACCGGAGACGGTTCTGACAATGCGAGCGTGCCGGACGGTTCGCCTCCGTTTGGGCAGGTAGGTTCGGAAGTTTTGCGATAGCAGGTGCCGCTCTGCCAAGCTCTCGGAATGTTGGTGCGTCTGCACCACGCACCAACGCGCAGGGTCCCCGTCGTGAGTTTTTCCTACCGGCTCTGGAGAGCGATTATGGTATAAGTCAACGCGCTGCATGGCGGAATATTTCTCTAGTTAAGATAGTAACTGTCCGAAACACTACTTTCGAGGGACGTGTAGCGGCCATATTTCGGCAGCTTTGGTTCGTCCACCATTGTCAAGGCGATGCCGGCAATCTTGGACCGGCCGCCAAGATGTCGAATTCCTTCGGCAACGGCCTCGCGCGAGGTTTCACGCCACTTCACGACAAAGAGGACTTTGTCGACATACCTCGCTAGGATCGAGGCATCTGCCGCAGGTCCAACAGGTGGTGCGTCAATGATCACCGTGTCGAATTTTCCGCGAAGCTCGTCGAGGACCGAGCGCATTCGCGCCGAAGCAAGAAGGGCAGGCGGGTTCCGGGTCCTTGCGCCGGCAGGGAGCAGGGAAATCCCCGAGCGTTCGTCCAGATGAATCGCGTTTGCGGCCTTTACCGGCAAAGTCAGAAGGTCGACCAACCCGACCTTGTCCGCCATGCCGAAGAAGGCCGTGGTCGCCGAAAGCCGCAAGTCAGCATCGACGACCAGAACCCGTTCGCCGTCGGCCGCGGCGGAGCAGGCCAGGCTCAATACCAGGGTTGTCTTCCCTTCGCCGGGCATCGCCGATGTCACCAGCATGAGGCGCGGCGAACGGACCAGCTCCGGTGTCGCATCGAGACCCAGGCGGAGCCGCCGCACGGCTTCGCTATACCTGGATAGTGGTCTGCGTTCGAGATAGGCCACAGGCTGGGCGTGGGACTGAGCATCTCTCGACCAGCCGGACATCCTTGGCATGGACGCAAGAACTGGGACTGCCAGCTCGTCTTCTATCTGTTTCTTTGCCATGAAGCCGGAAGCGAAAAGTTCGCGAAGAACGGCGCCAGCGCCCCCGACGAAGAGGCCGAGGACAAGTCCCAGGGCCGCAAAAAGAGGCCTGTTCGGGAAGCTTGGTGAGTCCGGAACGCCCGCATCGGTGATCACACGTGCGCCGCTGTTGAGGAGGGTGGCCTTCTCCTCGGTGAGCTTGGCGCGTGACAGGAATGTCTCAAACAGTTCCTTGTTGGCGGCGGCAATCCTCTCCAGATCACGCAACTGGACGCCAACCTGACCTTCGATTTCGGACCGGTTGGATACCGAATCCAAAGCCCGAGCCAAAGAAGCCTCCCGGGCTTCGGCGGCGTCGACTTCATTCTTCAGGTTGCCGATGAGACGCTGGACTTCGGCGGCAATCTGTCCCTCGATGTCGCGGCGTTCGGCCTGGGCCGTCATGACATCCGGATGCCGTTCGCCATATTTCAATTTAAGGTCGGCTTCCCGCCGTGTCACTCCAGAGACCTGAGCCCGAAGTGCGCTGATCACCACGGACTGCAACACGTCCGGTATCGACTGGATGTCGCCTCCGCTGGTCAGCAATTTGTCAACTTGCTGAAATTGTGCCCGTTTCTCCGACAATTCGGCGCGCGCGTTAATTAACGCGATATTCAATTCGGACAGCTGCTGGTCAGTCAAACTTCCTGCTGGCGTCGCCAATAAATTGTGATCGATCCGAAACTTCTGGACAACTTGTTCCGAACGGCTCAGTTCCTCTCGCAGAGATGCGGCCCGCTCACTGAGCCATGTGGACGCTTTCCTGGCCCCTTCGTAGCGGGACTTTACTCGATCAGCGAGGTAGGTTTGGGAAATCGCGTTCGCCAGGGATGCTGCTTTTCCCGGGTCGTAAGCGGTCACGGAAATCTCAATAACGTCCGCCATCCCGACGCGCGAGACTCCCAGCGCGCCCTTCAGCCATTCCAATGCCCCCAACCCGATCTTTGGATCTTCCGTCAGCTTTTCACTGTCGACGACCTTACGAAGGAGCGAAGTGGATCTCAGAACTGCAATCTGACTTTCGATAAATGTTGATTTGTCGGTAAAATCAGAATTGGGATAATCTTGTGGAGTCATATAATCGATCGGGGAATCGAGTAAGACTTGTGCGGTCCCCGTGTACGATGGTGGGAGGACATAGGCAGCGACCACAAAAACGCCGAAGGTGAGCGCTGCAATGCTGCACACCAGCTTCCATCGCCGGAGAAAGAAATCAAGGATTTCTCTGACGTCGAGCGGCAGCAACTCTCGGGTTATGATCGGATTGTCAGTTGGACTTGCCATTTCCGAATCCTTAGCGATCAGCAGAACAACTCCCACCCCTTCAGCGTCGGCTGAATGTGCTTCACTTCAAAATAGTTCGGGCAGTTGCCTGTTAAGCGCGCTGAAAGCGCATGACAGGGTTCGCGCCCCGCCATCCGGCATGTCCAAATCGCTCCCGCCCAAAGACCGATCGCGTCGCCGGTCAGCCGGAAACATAACAGCTTCGCGTACATCGCCGCCATTACCATTATTGAGTAGTAAATCGGCTAAAGGTCGATCTGGTCTACCCGACAAGCCTTTCAGACCTTAGGACATTCGCCGGGGCATCTATCCGGGAGGCCTAAACGCTATCATCGATCAGGCGCGCGCAGGAGAGCCTGCGCTCCCAGACGACAAGAAAGCGGCCGGCCTCGTCTAGTCTGAGGTTGAAATGGATACTTACAGCGACATTGTTCCGGGGCTTTTAGATTGGGTGGTCAACAGACCGGCAGCCATTCTGATGCTGTCCGCAACCTGGCCGCTGATCCTTCTTCTGAAGAAAGACAGGTTGCTGGGCTATGGGGCCCCTGCCGTTTTTATTGGGGCTGGCACTTTGATTGTGTTCGGCATCGAAACCCCCGTAGGAGCAGTCGTTGTGGTACTTGCCTACAGTTTGCTGGTTTCAGTTGCACTGCTTTCCACCCGGAAGCGTCTTAGCCAAATCGAGGATCGCCTTGCATCGGTCATATCGGCACTCGATGACCTGGAAGTTGCCGAAGAAAGACGGCAGACTTACAACGCCCGGCGTCCCTCGCTGCTTCACCCGCGCCGAAAACCGGCAGCCAGAACAATGGAGCAAATCGTTTCGGCAGGCGCAACGGAGAGTCTCGAATGTGAGACGCAGGTGATCCCTGGTCCGCCTTGGCAAGAGTTGCAACCGCCCGATCCGCCAGTGGGATCCGCGCTTCCGGCATCAACGCGACCAGCAGGACCCGACGTGCTTTCAGAAGAGCGTCGAACAAGGCTGCTTTCAAGTTGAGCAGTTCTGTCTGGCGAGGTTTTAACCAGCTGAAGCGACCCGCAAAAGTAGCGGTGACGGTCCCGCCGGGCGCAGCCCAAAGGACAAGTTCGACCGCGGGCGTTGGCTGCGGGCAGGCCCACGGCAACTTGCCGAAGCCGATCCGGTAGGTGGATTATAGGAGCCGGCTTCGACCGAGATGACCGGCGCTTGGTTCGACCTTCATCCCAGTTTCCCTCGGAAAAATCCTTGCCAATGGTTCACACAGTCGCTGTGAGCGCGACGAAAGTGCCGCGATCCTCCAGCATGTCGATTTCGTACCAGCGCGCCACGACGTCATTGCGCCTAATGCCGGCGCTGCATGGTGACGATTGTTCAAGAGGCAAGGCGGTCTTCAAGCCGACCTGCCTGATGAACGTCCGGATCCACCCAAAGTGGTAAGGCTATACCCAACCGTGGTACACTGCGATGCCATTCGGCTGAAAGGATAGAGGGAACTTTTTGTCTAGTTGATGGTTTGCAGCTTCAGGTTGATCGAAGGGGCGATCACGGGGTGGGGTTATCAGGACGAAATGAGCTTATCAAAACAGGCTCTTGGATTGGCGAGGGAACCTACGCTTGCTGACGCGAGTTGGGAAAAGGAATTCTCTGTACTGCCGGGAGCTGTGCGCCGCCTCTATCCAGCGAACACGACGATTGCACGCGAGCATCAGGCTAGATCCCTTATCCTGGTAGTGACTGCGGGGTGGGCCGCATTCGCCAAGACGTTGCCGAATGGCTCGCGACTCATCGTCGATTTTGCACTTCCTCGTGAAATTGCCTCGATCGAGTTCAGCGGAGAAGGGGGCGAGACGGTAACGGCTCTCTCCGATGTGACCGCGATCGAGTTGATCGGTCCTGTCCGTACTTGTTTATCGCGCTATCCGCAGTCCATTTGCGAGGCTATCCTGCTGGCTGAGGCAAGGCGGTACTCCAGGGTTGCGGAACATCTGGCAGGAGTCAGTAGAAGGGATCCTGTGGAACGCACGGCTCATTTTCTTCTTGAACTGGCCTGCCGCGCACATCGATCAGCAACGACCTATCCGGACCGCTTTGAATGCCCGCTGACGCAGGCCGAGCTGGCCGACGCGTTGGGGCTTTCAGCTGTGCATGTAAGTCGCGTGTTGAAGGATTTGCGAGAAAGCGGATTGGCTTCATTCCGCAATGGTGTGGTCGAGTTGCATGATCATGCTGGACTTATCAAAACAGCCGGATTTGATCGGTCTTACATTTCGAGTTGATGCCGCCGCGCAACCGGTGCTCGCAGTCGGTCTTGCTCAGGTAATTGTGGATGTCGGTCGCAGCAACTGCCGCGTGACCGAATGCGACGGCGATCTGACCGGATCTCGTTGACGACGTCTCCAGCGGCGTAAAGGCTGCGATGGCGGTTCGCTGATGCGAGTCGGAGACAAGGTTCCCCAGCACATCAACCTTCGCCCCGAGGTCGGCAGCTAGGTTCGAGCACATAATGCATCCCATTGCCGGGTGGATGCTATCGAAGACAGCCAGGTTGCCATGTTAGCAAGCCGCTGCCGATGCCGTTAGCCCCATCAGGTGGGCTTCGTTGCGCGTCAGTCATCAGATCGGTCCCCTGCGTGGTCAACGCCACCCTCTCGCGCTTTGTCCGGTCGGTAACGCACCGAGCCGTAAGCGCTACCCAGAGCGTAAGAGAAATGGCCGGTGCGGGTGGGTAACCCTCCGGGGGACGTGAGGACCGCACCGGCCACTACGGCGGGCTTGGGGTTACGCACCCGCATTTGTCAATTTACAGGCACATTAGCAACCGCGCAATTAAGCCTATCGGTTGTTCCCGGTATAGGGGAGTGCTGATATCGGGATAGTTCGGCCGCCATCCGCCTTGGCGAGCTTTCTTTTCGAGAACAATTTTTGTCATGTCCAATCCGGTGACATGGTCCGCGCCGATCGGCAGGCGCGGGCGACCGACCAATCCACACTTCCCGATCAGCGGCGGCAACTGCTGCCTTTTACAGCGGGCACCTGGAAGTCCGGACCAGAAGCCGGACTTTCAAACGCAATTGGTCCGAACGCACGGTCGGAATACTGTCCTACCAGCCTTGCTGCCCAGACCCCTTTGCCTTTGCCAGCGCCGGTTCGTGGCGGCTTTTTGCGAGCCGGAGCTTTTCGGAACCAGATCGCCTGGTGCTGCTCGCCGCCTAGTTCTTTTGCGTTGTGAGCTCATCCAAGTAGTGGAATGGACTGAACGCCATATGAGCTTGTAGCGTTCTCTTTTGGGCGCGCAGGCTGGGGAGCCGTATGATACCCCTACAAATCAAAGAGTTGTTGGAAATTGACGCGTACCGGCGAACCATCAGGACGCTCGACCACGCCTATGACGTCGACCTGGCAAATGCTTGCACGCCCGCGGAGCGGGAAAAGGCTGAGTACCGACATTATTGGGAAACGTTCCTATACTATGAACAGATTGCGGAGATAAAAACGCGGCGACTGCTCCGGAAGGCGGATCGTCTCAATATTCCGATTAGCTGTGAGGACGACAACAGCCCAATGTGGAGAAGATCGTCCCAGCTTAACAGCTGGATATTGACCCCACTTGGTTACTCCGATGTCCAAAATATGATCCGCCAAGAATGCAAAGACCGCCGACAGCACGCCACCACCTGGGCTGGCGTGATCGTCGGCCCACTCACCCGGCTAGCATCTGTTTGGCTGGTTGCGCGCGGGCAGTAAGCCGTACAGGGGGGTGCGCATGGCTCCTAAGCCGACTTGCGCATCCAGCGTGAAGGCGCATGTTGCTGCCCAGTACGCGGCGCGCTTTGTGGTGGGCGTCTGGCGCTATGGTCAGACAGCGATGCACGGCTAGGAACCGGGACGCATGGCGACTATCAAGATCGCACGAACCGGTCCGCCGGTGCGCCTCCGCTGAACCGAGCCGGCAGTTCGGCACGGAACTGCCGCTCGTCCTACGACTGGTCATTTTCATGGCGAGACCGGCGTCTGCCGGATTGAAGCTTGGCGGACGGGTCAGATCCGGACGGGCACGCCGGTGCAGTCTTGACACTCATTGCGGATGGTTCGGCTCTGAGGTAATTTAGACCCGGATGGGAAAGATGCCTGCTGTCGCGACGGTGCTTTGTTCTATTCCTGTCTCGGCAGATTGTGAGCTGATTAACAGCCCCTGATGCCGCAAGCTGCGTTCTTGTGGTCGCCAGGTAGCAGCGGTTAAGGGATTTGCCATGCTCCGGCTTTGCGGATTCATCGCAGTCTTCCTCCTGGCGGCCTTTACGACCTTCGATGCGTCGGCCGATCGAAGGGTCGCCCTGGTGATCGGCAATTCCGACTACCGGCAATTCCCGGCGCTGAAGAACCCGGTCAAGGATGCCGAGGACGTCTCCAAGACGTTTCGACTGGCTGGGTTCGAGGTTTTCGTTGCAAGCAATCTCACCAAGCTGCAGTTCGAAGAGCAGTTCCGCAACTATCTTGCCGCCGTCGACGGCGCCGATCTGGCCGTCGTCTACTATTCCGGTCACGGTTTCCAGATCGGCGGCGAAAATTTCCTGATCCCGGTCGATGCTTCGTTGAAGCAGGCGGCGGACATCGAGGTCCAGGCCATCAAGCTCAACGACGTGCTGGAACAGATGCGTTCGAAATCGAAGATCCAGGTGATCGTCCTCGATGCCTGCCGCAACAATCCGTTCCCGCGCAAGAATTACTGGCTGAGAGATCAGCTTATCACCGCCGGCAACGCCGGCCTCGCGCAGGTCAGAAGCTCGCTGAACACCCTGATTGCCTTCGCCACCGAGCCCGGGGCGGCGGCCTATGACGGCAACGGCGATCTCAGCCCGTTTTCGGCGGCGTTTTCCCGTCGTGCGCTGGCCCCGAACCAGGAGATCCGCACGGTCATGGCGGCGGTGCGCCGGGATGTGGTGGAGGCAACGAACGGCCTGCAGGTCCCCTGGGAGAATTCGTCGCTGATCGACGAAGTCGTGCTGATGCGCCGCAGCAACCGCCCCTCGCTGCCGCCGGTGCTTGAAAAGGTCGTGTTGTCGGGGGTCGGCCCGGTCGATCTCGGCCTGCCGGAACCGGTCGATGTCGACGGCGGAACGATCACCGTGAGCATCGAGAGACCACCGGCGCTCGGCCGCCTGATGCTGGACGGCAAACCTGTCGAGGTGGGCGAACCGATCCAGGGCAAGGACCTGCCGCGTTTGCAGATGGATGTGCCCAAGGGGGTCGCCGTGCAGGACGAGGTGGATATGCTGGCCTACGCCACGCATGACAATTGGGGTGGCCAAACCCAGGGCATCCTGGTGTTCCGCGTCAAAAGCGGCGAAGGCGCCCATGGCGAACAGATCATGGCCTCGCTCGAGGCCGAACAGAAGCAACAGGTGCTGGAGCGCGGCATTCATATCATCGGTGCCGCCGAGGCGATCGAAAACCGCGACATCGATGTTCTCGTGGGCGTGGGCCCGGTTGCGCTGAACCTGGATTTCCCGACTGACGATCCCGTGGTCAGCCTGAAGGTCTCGGGATATCCGGCGACGGGAACCCTCTCGTTGCCGGATCGAACCCTGTCGCCGGAATCGAGCCTGATGGCCAGTGAGGTCGACCGGCTGCGCTACGAACCTCAGATCGGCATAGCCGCGCCGGTCGAGGTCGGCTTCGAAATCCGTGCGGACAGCAGTTCGTCCAAGCCCGCCACGATGAAACTGTCGCCAACCGTCGATCCGTGCGACTCCGCCGCCGGCGAGCCTCTGGACCTGCAGGGCGTCGTTCCCGGCCTGCTGCCGAACGAAATTGGCGCCAGCGCCGTGGAGGTTTGCGAAGCCGCTGTGAAGGCTTATCCCGATGTCCCACGCTTCCGCTACGAACTGGGGCGCGCGCTGCTTGCAGCCGGCAAGGTCGAGGAAGCCAAGGCGGCCATCGAGCAGGCCGCCAAGAAAGGGCATGTCCGCGCCGTCTTCGAACTCGGCTACCTGTATGCGACCGGAACCGGAATGGCGATTGACCGCACGCAGGCCAACGCCCTCTACAAGGCGGCGGCCGACAAGGGCGATCCCTACGGCATGACGTCCTGGGGCCGTATCTTGTTCAACGGCAGGGGCGTCAAGCCCGATACCGCCAAGGGCCTGGACCTGCTGCTCAAGGCGGCGGCGATGGGGCACACCTATGCCATGAACGATCTCGCCGCGATCTTCACCGAGGGCCGCAACGGCGTGCCCGCCGATGCGACCCGGGCCTTTGCTTTCCTCGAGGCCGGCGTGCAGCGGCAGGACATGTATTCGATGAACCTGCTCGGGCGCAATTATCTCAACGGTCAGGGCGTTGAGAAGGATCCGAAGACGGCGCTGGGGCTCTTCCAGAAGGCCATGGACCTCGGCCAGCCCTACGCTCCGGGCAGCCTTGCGCGCATGTACCGGGACGGCGTCGGGGTGGAGCAGAACGTCGCCGAAGCGCAAAGGCTGTTCGAACTGGCGACCGCGCGGGGCGACCAGTCGAGTGCCTATGACCGCGCGGCCCTCGAAATGCAAAAGGCCGACAAGGCCGACCAGGCCGTCGCCGTGCGTTTCCTTGCATTCGCGGTCGCGCTCGATTTTCGCAAGGAACTGCCGGACGCCCAGAAGATACTGGCACAATTCGGGGCGAAGCCGAAAACGGCGGCGTTGAAAGCGCTGCGCCAGGAACTCAAGTCGAAGCTTCCCGCGTCCGGTTCGCTGGACGCACAACTGGTCAGCGTGGCCAGGCGAGTCTGGGAAGAAGCCAATCCGCGTCGGGACTTGTTCTGATCAATTGGGAGGCAAAGGTGGGCAGGATATCGAAGCAAGCAATCATCGGAACAATTCTGTCCGGCGTCCTGGCGGGGCTCATGGGCTGCACGTCCTTGGTGCCCCAGCTTGAACCGACGCCGCTTGTGGCGAAGCCCCAGCCGAAGGTCGTTCGCACGGCGCCGCCGCGAAAGGTCGTCAAGAAGAAGATCGCCAAGAAAGTGGTCCAACCGGTTGAGGAGGTCCAGCCGGTTGAAGAAGCCCCTGTAAAGCCGCCTGTCTTTCCCACTGCGGGTGGAGGCGGAAGCAGCGGCGGTGGCGGCGGCTGGGGAGGAGGTTGACCAGTACGTGTAAAAGGGGGAGGCGTTTCCGCCGCAATCAGTAAATCCAGACGCCAAATCACCCCGATCCGCCAACAAGCGCTGCTACCCAGGATGCAGCCTTCGCGTCCCTATACCTGCCTTTGTGCGCCATCCCGCAACTCGAGCGCGAGCGACATTTTCACGCTTTCGCGACGACCGGCGCACCTGCTCGCCAAGCGGGTGCAACTGCTCTATGCTCCCGCCAGGTGTCGTGTCGATACGGTGGTCCTGGGCAGGGGCGTTCCATGTTCGAAGTCGTCGCATTCTGGTGGATGACAAGGCTGAAAGGCCCCGCGACACGAAGTCTTTGCCTGATCGTCGCGCTTTCCGGCTTGCTGCTTCTCGGATCGCAAGCCGCCAACGCCGCGCCGAACTGGACGCTCGATCCGTCCGCCTCAGTCATCACCTACCAGTCGGTCAAGAAGAACACGATCGTCGAGACCAACAAGATCAGGAACATCACCGGCACGCTTAGTTCGGCGGGTGATGCCAAGGTCACATTCGACCTCAATTCGGTCGATACCGGCGTCGACTTGCGCAACGTCCGCATGCGCTTCCTGTTCTTCGAGACATTCAAGTACCCGACGGCCGAGCTGACGGCCAAGGTGGATCCCGCCGCATTCGCCGATCTCGCGACAAAGCGCAGGGTGAAGTCAACGCTGCCTTTCCGTCTCAATCTGCACGGCGTCGACAAGGACCTCGAGGCCAGCATCGTCGTCACCATGATCAGTGACAACATGGTCTCCGTCGCTTCGGAGACTCCGGTCGCTGTCCATGTCGAGGATTTCGGACTGCTGCCAAATGTCGACAAGCTTCAGCAGGCGGCCAATGTGACCAACATCGTTCCGACTGCGTCGGTGTCCTTCGATTTCGTCTTCACCGCCGACGGCAGCAAGCCCGCCGCCGCCCAGACGGTCGCGGCAAGCACGGCCGACGTCGGCCCCGTTGCCACCGATGCCGCGAAGGCGAATTTCAGCGATGAGGAATGCCTGAACAGGTTTACCGTGCTCTCGCGCACCGGCGCCATCTACTTCCGTCCCGCCAGTACGCGGCTCGATGCGAAAAGCCGCCCGTTGCTGACGGAGGTCGAAGGTGTCGTCGGCAAATGCCCGAGCTTGAAGGTCGAGGTCTCCGGCTATACCGATTCCGACGGGTCGCCGGACGCGAACAAGCTGCTCTCGGAGCGGCGGGCCCAGGCGGTTGCCGACGCCCTGATTGCCGAGGGCATTCCGCGCAATCAGATCAGAGCCGCCGGCTATGGCGAAGATCGGCCGGTTGCCGCCAACGATACGCCGAAGAACAAGGCGCTCAATCGGCGGATCGAGTTTTCCGCCACCAAGCTCGTGAACTGAGGGTCCGGTGAGGTCCGATCTGATCGCCTGTTGCGGTGGCCTCTTTCGTGCCGCCGGGCTTGCCGCGCTTGCCTTGCTTTTGACTGTAACGGCCGCCAGTGCCGAGCGCCGCGTCGCGCTGGTCCTGGGCAATTCCCAGTACCAGCACGCGGCGCCGCTCGCCAATCCGGTGCGCGACGCCCAGGCCATGGCCGAACGCTTGAAGAAACTCGACTTCGAGGTCTTTTCCGGCTTCGACCTGACCAAGCTGCAGACACAGGCAACGATCGCCCAGTTCGCAAAGCAGGGGCGCGGTGCCGACATCGCCCTGTTCTTCTACGCCGGCCACGGCTTGCAGGTTTCGGGCAAGAACTACCTACTTCCAGTCGACGCGGCGCTTGAGGACGAAACCTCCCTCGACTTCGAGGCCGTGTCAGTTGATTTCGTTTTGCGCCAGATGTCGCGAGAGACCAGCATCAGGCTGGTGTTTCTCGACGCTTGCCGCGACCTCGCGGAGATGCTGGCCAAGACCGCCGGCGGCAAAGGCGCAAGCAGCGGTCTTGCCGAAATCCCGATAGAGAAAGGTGGCGCCGGCACGCTCGTCGCTTTCGCCGCCAGTCCCAATCAACTCGCCTATGACGGGTCGGGCGAACATACGCCTTTCACCTCGGCGCTCCTCAAGCATATCGGCGCACCCAACGTCTCTATCACCGAGGCCATGAACGGGGTCACCAGCGACGTCTTGAAGGCAACCGCCGGCAAGCAGCGTCCCTGGATCAACGTGTCGCTGACCACGGAGGTCGTTCTGCACAAGGTCGATCTCAATGCGCCATTGATCGTGGGCGAGGCGAGCGCGCCTCAGACCGAAGGCGGATCCGACGCGCGCAACACCGGCGCTGCAAGCGCATCAGGCCAAAGCGACGACCAGCTTGCGCTCGATGTGCTGCGTCAGAAGATCCCCAGGCTGGCGTCGGACGCCCCGATCTTTTTCGACCATCCGATCGATTTCGGCGATCCGGCAATCGACGGCAAGAGCATCGCCCAGCTGATCAAGGGCAAACCCCTGTTCAGCCCGGTGGAGGGATTGGACAAGTCGGTATGGGAGGACAAACACTGCGACGGCTGCCATGAATGGGACGAGGCACGGCTGTGCGAACAGGCGAAAAATTTCGCCACCAACGATGCTTCTGTTTTGCGCCTGCAACATCCACTTGGAACGCGCTTCAAGGTGGCGCTTGCCAAATGGGCTCAAGGTGGCTGCAAGTAGGCATCCGCCGATTGGCGCAGCGCCTCGATCTCGGCCATCTGGATGCCCATTTCGACAAACGCGGAAAGAACGGCAAAGCGGTCCGCCAGTGCGACACGCGCCAGCCCGGCCAGAACACCCGCATTGACTGCATGGGCGGCAGGAAACGGCTGCAAGGCCGATGGTGCTTCTGTGCCGACAACAGATCCGACAATAAAAGAACCATTGTCACGCCATCCCGCCGCCCGGGCAATCCAGGCGCCCGGCGTTGTTGGCGGCGTTGCCTCTGTCTGGCTCACTGCCGCGCGGTGGTGGGGGCTGTCCGGTTCACCAACCCAGTCGCGAACATTGGCGAGCAACTCGTGATCAGTCCCATCGAGCAACTCGCTCAGATGGCTCAGGCATTCATGCGCCCACCAGACCGCAGCCCGATCGGGAAGCAGGTAGGCACAGAACGTGATCGCCTCTTCGGGAACGCGCCCGGCGAGCAGGTCGCGGCAAAACTCGATCGACTGCTGTTCGGTCGGAAGGGTTCTCATGTCCCGGGCAATAGCGGGACAAGCCATGAAGAGATCCTGTGCCGTTTTGAATCGGAGCTCATTGGCCATGACCGCCACGCTTTCATCGAGAAGCTCTAACCACTCAAGCCCCAGGCGCGGCGCGGGTCAAGTCTCAACCGGTGACGCTGCAACAACTGCCGGCATCGCCGCATCCCCTGGCGTTTATCGACAGACAATTGCCCCGGAATTTGGTATGATCACCACCATCGAAATCGGATGCTCAAACAGGAGTAACCGCTATGCAGTGGGGCAGTTCAGCCTTTGTGTTGGCAGTCGTGTTTTTCTCGACTCACGCTTCCGCCGACCCTGTTCAGAAATCAGAAGACATCGTGAAGTTTTTTGCTGGCGCCGCCGACCTCGGCAAGTCGCGAGGAATTTGTGTAGGAACCGAGGAAGAGTGCAAGAGCAAGACCAAGGCAAAAGACACGCCGGCCGAAAAATCCAGCCTCGATATGCTGATCAATTTCGGGTTGGATTCGGCCGAACTCGACGCGACAGCGCGCAGTGAACTCGACGAGTTCGCCAAGGCCCTGAAGGACAGGCGGCTGAGCACATTCAACTTCGTTGTCGAAGGCTACACCGATGCCACCGGCACGGTCCACTACAACGAGGGCCTGTCGCAACGACGAGCGCAATCGGTGGCAGCCTTCCTGACAGCCAGCGGCGTTGAGGCTGCCCGCATCAACGCGATCGGCATGGGTGAAAAGAATTCGCGCAGCCCGAATCCGTACGATCCGGTTAACCGCCGCGTGGAAATGCGGATAAAGACGCAATAGCACGCTGCCGCGTGCCACTGTTCGAGGAACGCCGGCGGTCAGTTCTTGAGCACGCCGCCCACAGCCACACCGGTGCCGAAGATCAGCGCCTTGGTGAGGAAGTCGTTGTTATCCCGGGGCGGCGGAAGATCATCATCCTGCCGCACCACGGTGTCCCGGTTGCGCCGCTTCTGAACGACCTGCTGTTGTTTGCGGGGTTTCTGTGCCACCGGTCTCTGCGTGCGGACCTTCTTTACCACCTGTTTTTTCGGCTGCGTCGCACGGGCCTGATCGGCAGCATATCTGGCGCGCACGGTTTCCATCATCGGATCAGTCTGGATCACGAGGAATGCAAGTTGCTCGCGTGTCAGATAGGTGGTCTGCGGCAGGCCGTTCTCCACTTGCCAGATGCCGATCGCCTGGCGGGTCTGTGGGCCTATGTTTCCATCGACGCGGCCAAGCTCGTTGCCTAACGCTTCGATGCGCAATTGCAGGTCGATGCGACCCTGGCGGTCGAGGCCAATGGCATTTTCCGTCAACTCGGTGCCCGGTGTTTGCTTCACCTCGTCGGGGACGCCAACCGAGGTGCGCACTGCGGAGCCGGAACTGGCGTTCGCTTGGTCCGTATCGAGTGCCGCGACCTGCCGGTTCTGGGCTTCCGGGTCGTTCAATTCGTCGATGTTCAGCCGCGCCACCGTCGCGAAGCGGCCGTTTGGGAACTGCTCGAGATAGGCCTCGTAGAACGGCACCGAGTTGCGCTTGGAGGCTTCATCCCAGAGCCGCTGCTCGACTTCCCAGGAAGGCGGGTCACCAACCACCAGCGTGGGAGCGGTTGCCGCCCCGGCATTGGCAGGCTTTGCTTCAGGCGCCGCCACGACAACGGGTTTTCCAATGAAGACCTCGCGCCCCAGCGACGCGTTGTGCCAAGGCCTCTGGCGACCTTGCGTCGTCTCGGTCACTTCGCCGCGCACGCGCGTCAGCGCGCTCTGGATCTCAATGCCGGGTTCGGTCAGGTGCCTGGCGAGCGCCGTGGAGTAAGGGCTGTTGACGCCGTTGCCGTCGAAAGCGATGGCGCCCGGATCGGTTGCATAGGCGATCAGGATGCCGCCCGTGCCTACGCCGTCCGATCTTGCTTCGATCGGTGCCAGACCGGACCCCAACGAGCGCGACTTCGGCAGCGAGGCGGCCAGCGTCCTGGCGAGCGGATTGTCGCGGCAGGCATCGAGTATGATGACGCCGACCGCCGGATCGGGCGGCAGCGCCGCCAAGAAGTCGTCGACCTGAATGGTGCGGGTCTTGAGATAGGCCGGCGACGTCAACTCGGCGTCGACCGGTATCAGGAAATTCTTGCCGTCGACCTGCATGCCGTGCCCGGCATAAAAGATGACGGCGAGGTCGGCATCGTAAGACTGCTCTGTGAACTGGCTGATGAGGCTGTGCATGCCGGCATTGTCCTGATCCATCCCCTCGATCACCTCGAAGCCGGCATTGCGCAGCGTGGAGGCGATGAGGTGCGCGTCGTTGGCGGGGTTGGGCAAGGCGACAGCATGAACATACTTGCTGTTGCCGATGACCAGTGCGACGCGCTTGGCGTCGGGCCCGGCTGCCTCAGCGCTGAACGCGGCAAGGATAAAAAGGAGAAATCCGCTCAGAAATACGATGAACGCTTTCATGGACCAGCCCTCCGCCCAGCAGGGCGCACTGTTGATGTCTGCGCATGCTCAATTTCGTCAGCGACAATGTCGCTTATGCCAAATGGCTCTTGGGCGTATGTGATCTTGACCACGGTCTTGGTTCACAAAGGACCCGAAAAAAGTTGTCTATAGTAACACTTTGCAGCCGGAACACCAATGGTCCGACGGCGAACTCATGAACCGCGAGGGCAGGTTCAAAGGGTATTCTGAAGCGAGCTTATGACGGCCGTGATGGCTTGCTTGTATTCTTCGAACTCTGGCGACGTCTGGCGCACTTCCGTCGTGGTCGATACCGGTTGGCCTGCGCCAGTCGCCGCGGGGCTCAGCTTTCGGCCCATTTTCCTTTCGGCCCAGTCCACGACATAGCTGGCGGTCTTGCCAGTGAGGAACGGGTTGGCTTGAATGACGGCCGACCCGAGCACGGCGCTCAATTGCGCCGAACCCGACGCCGACAACACCTGATGCGCGCCTTCCATGCCCAGGAAATGGCAGAGATAGAGCCGGCCAGCTGTGATCTGGTGGCCGCGCGCCCGAAGATAGGCTTCACCCTCTCGCGCCAGATTGCGCACCATCTCGCGCGAGATCGTGTAGTCGTAGCGCAGAGCAAGCAGATCCGCATTTGAAAGTGTGCGCGCCAGTTCGGGACGGTAGGTGTTCATCATCCTGATCCAGGTCTTCGATATGAATTGGCCGGCGCCGGTTGCTGAAGAAAGCGGGTTCTTGGCGCGGGCGCTGCCGCCACTTTCGACATGAACGATACGGTCGGTCAGCGTCTCGACAGCAGGATCGTTGGTTGCGACCGCGGCGGTCACCGTGCCCAGCGGATCGATCGCACCGCCATTCTGATAGAGTTCGAAATGCAGATGCGGCCCGGTCGACAGACCGGTGGTGCCGATATAGCCAATGATGTCGCCCGCCTTCACCTTTGTGCCGACACCGCTTGCGATGGCGAATTTCTGCATATGCGCGTAGCGCGTCTCGCGTCCGTTGGCATGGGCAATCTTCACCAGGTTGCCGTAACCGCCGCCGTCGCCCTGGAAGGTGATCTCGCCGTCGAAAGCGGCAGCGATCGGCGTACCCACCGGAGCCGCCCAATCGACGCCCTTGTGGATGCGAACCACGCCCAGAATTGGGTGCTTGCGTGGACCGAAGGTGGACGTCATGACCCCGTTGACCGGCGTGACCATGCCGTTGGTGACCGTCAGCGAGCGAACCTGATCATCGCCGGTAACGCATGCAAACTGACCGTCGCTCTGCTGGAAGACGAAGCATTCGAAGCTCTTTTCAGCACCCTGCACGCCGACATACAGCACGCGTCCGTCGGTCTCGTCCTTGCCGCGCGGCGTTTGTGAATAGATCAGGACAAGGCGCTGGTCCTCGCTGGCGAAGGCGTCCAGGTCCCGTCCTCTCGATAGGTACATGATCGCTTCGCCGATCACGCCGGTCGGAACCTTGTTGCGCGCGGCCGTCGAATAGATCGCATCGAGCAGGCGATACTGCCGCTTGTGCGTGCCTCCCTCCGGCGCGCCCGAATAGTTGAACAGATCCTCGCGCACCCAGGGATCGACACCCGATACGAATGAGCCCGCGGCGCTGCGCGTCAGCGTGCCGACAAAGACGTTCTTGGCGTAGATCGAAACCTGCATGAGCGACATTGTTGTCGTCTCGCGCGTCGGCCTGAAACCACGCATGGCGACGACATAACCCGGCTCCAGGCTTTCCCGGTTGAAAAGCGCCTTCAGCGCTTCGCCTGCCAGCTTGGCGTCCTCGGCGGAGAAATGCGCATCGAGCGCAACACTGTCCAAACTGCGGTCGTTGAGGATCTTGACGAAGGTGTCTTCGGTCGCCTCGAACCGCTGATACTCATTCGTGACGGTTGCGACACTCGTGTTGTTTTCGATCTGTGTCTTCTGGAATGCGGGCAGAGCTGCCTCGCCTGCATCGATTGTTTCACCCCAGCCGGCTTCGGGATCGTCGGTACCCATCTGCTGTCCCGAAACTGCCGGAGCCTCGTTGGGGGCAGGCGAGGGCTGAAGATCGTTCTGCAGATCCCCCGCCGGCGGCTGAAGATCGTCCTGCAGATCGTTGGACGGCGGCTGGGCGGTCTGCCGTTGCGCCTGGAAGAATGCGAAGTCCTCCTGCGTCGACGGTATCGTCGTCATGAATTTTTCGCTGGCGCTGAGCATCACATCCGACAGGATTTCGATCTGCGGAGAAATCCCGGCCTGATCGAGATCCGCCGGCTTCGCGATCGAACGGCCCCTCGACGTGGCGTCGGCGTCAGGGGCAAGGGTGATCCACATCGGGTCCCCGGCAAGGTCGATAATGGCAGGCACATAGACCGATGCATCGGCAGGCACGTCGTCCACCCCTTCGACCGCGTGAAGCTCTTCGTCTTCGTCGCCGAACGACCAATAATCGGCGGTGAGGTAGAAGCCCACGGCGATCGACAGAATGACAATCGCGGCAAGACCGGCAAGCAGCCGGCGCCAAAGCTTGCGTCTGCGAAGCGCAAGGCGCGCCTGCTTCTTCTGCCTGAAGCTCGTGTCGATAATGTGCGTCACGGGCTGTTTCCGGTCAGGAAGAACGTCCACCGCGCCTGTTCGAGCGTATCGACTTCGAGAAATTGCGCCGCGATATGGCCGCGCTGCCAGCATTCGTCGATGCCGCGGGTCGAGAAACGCCTTCGCTCGATGCACATTTCGGTCGATCCCGTCAGGATCGCGTGGCCGAAGACGTCCGTTGCGTAGATGTAGATGTAGCGGTTGGTCAGTTCCTCGCGAATGACATTCACGCACTGATTGGCGCCGATGGTCCACCAGCCGTCTGTCTGGTCGGCATTGTCGACCTTCTGGCCGACTGCGAGATTGACGACGTCGAGTGTCTGATTGCAGACCGTGAATTCAGCTCGCGCTTCGCCGGATGACAGCACAGCCAGCAGCGCGGCGCCCGCGATGACCGCAAGCTTCATGTGGCCCGCCAAGGCAAGCAGGGCTCGAACCGGTTCACACTGCTTTATGGGCAGGTCGGCAGACGAGTGGGGCAAACACGAGCAGCGTTCCATCGGGCGCCCATGCTATCCGCCGAGCCGGAAATACTTGGCAGTGGCTGAGAACTGAGATCCGTTGGTCTCGATTTCCTCGAGAATTTTGGGTAGCAGCGCCGAGGCTGGCGTCGGCGCGGAGAATGCGGCCGCCTCAATATCCTGGGGTCCCGTGATCACCATTATGATCTGCGGCACAGCCTTTCCGGCCGCCTTGTCGGCGGCGCCGAGGCCAATCGGGATGCTGAAGGTAGCCTTGTCCGATTGTGCGACGATGCGGTCGTCGAGATTGAACACCATGCCTTTATGATCGATCAGCAGCACGCTGGAAATGAGCCCGCCACGTGTCACCAGCGTGCCGCTGATCGGCGTACCGTTCGGCACCGATGTCCGGTCGAGAACAAGCTGCGGCTTGTCGGCCGCGGTCTGCCCCAGAAAGCGCAGAAAATTGGTGACTTCGCATTGGCTTGATTCAATGACGCGGACGCTGATGTCGGGTTCGACATGGAATTTTGCCTGGAAATCGCCAAGCATTCGTTCGAATGGCTGGACCGCCGTTCCAAATCCTTCGATCGCGGCGGCCTTGTCGGTTGACGACGTCATGGTCGCATAGAAGCAGTCGCCGCCGCCGAAGTCCCGAATCCAGGAGACTCGTTGCGCGATGTCGTCGACGACCGGGGGGATCGCTGGTTTGGGCACGTTCAAGGCGACGACAGGTTGGTCCGGCTGTTTGGCTGCCGATGACACCGCCTTTTGGCTCTCGGCGTTCGCGACATCCGTCTGGCTTGCAGTAGGTTTGGACGCCGGTACGGTCGCCTTGGGCGCTGCCGGCTGGCTGATCTGCGGCTCGGGCTTCGGGCTCTCCACAACCTCTGGCTGGGCTGGCGGCGGCGTTGAGATCTTCTCGGCTGGCGGGGCTGGAGCGGTCGTGTCGGGCGCCGGAGCCGACATTTGACCGTCGCTGGCCATCGTATCCGGCTGGATTGCTGGCGACGTCTTTTTGGACGGCTGCGCTTGCGTTGCCGACGGCTTCGGGGTTTCCACCGTTTGCGAGGGGACTTCGGCGGGCTCGGCAGGCTGCGGCTTTTGAGCCGCCTCATCTGCCTGATTTTCAGCCGACGCGCCGGCCTCTCTTTGCGGCTGGGCGGGTGGAACTGCCTTTGCCGGCTCAGGGGCGTTCACAACTTCGTCGGTCAGGGCCGGCTTTGATGGCGCGGAAAGCGATGTCTTGCCGGCAGTCGGCGTGGCAGGCGTCATGAAGCCGCCCAGATAAAGGCCGGCACCTGAGGCGAGAGCCAACGTCGCCAAGGCAGCGATGACGATGGATCGGGTCTTTGCGGATTTTCCGGAGGCACTATGCGCGACCGCGCGTGGCGGACCGGCGGCCGGTGAAGGCCGCGGTTCGGACAAAAGCGCGGGCCGGACATGCGGGACGAAGCGCTGCTCACCCGAACCCGTTGCTATCGGCGCGTCGTGCCCCGCAATATTGGATGGGTGGGGCTGGGCCTTGGGATCAGGAGAAAGGGTTTGCCCGGCTCGAGGCAAACCCGGCCGGTCGCGGGGTGTGATGGATGTCGGCGGCGTTGTTCCTTCGTCTTCGTCGCGCGTCATCCTGGCGATTTCCGCCATGCTTATCGGCCGGTCTCGCGGGTCCGGTTGCAGCATCGCTTCAACAATGCCACGAAAATCGGCATCGATATCGGAGAGATCAGGCACGGTTCGGCGCTTTTCCACGATCTCGAACTGGGATCCGCCCATGTCGATCGGTTTCCCGCGCAGGGCAGCGGCCAGCACCAATCCCAGACTGTAGATGTCAGACTGCTCGCTGACGTCGCCGCTGTACAACCCAAGCTGTTCGGGAGAGACGTAGTTGTATTTGCCCGCGAACTTTCCGCCGATCAGCGTCTCCCCACCCACAGTCGCCGAGCGCGCGATGCCGAAATCGATGATCTTTGCGCGATCCACCCGTCCCCCCGGCAAGATGATGTTGTCCGGGGAGAGGTCGCGGTGTATAGCTCCGGCCTGGTGCACGGCGCTCAAGCCGGATGCCAGGCGATGGCAGAGTTTGCGCACCTCTTCCGGCGGCATCGCGCCACGCCGCATCACATCGTAGAGCGACTCGCCGTCGACAAACTCCATGGCAAGATAGGGGCGGCCGATCCCGGGATCGATCGTGAAGACGTGATATCGCACGACCGCGTCATGCGACAGATGATTGAGGATCGACGCCTCCTTGCGGAACAGCGACAAGATCGTCTGGTCACGGGCGAACTCGGGCAGGACGATCTTGATCGCGACGTGGTCGCCGGTTTGGATGTTGTGGCCGCGATAGACCTCGCCCATGCCGCCGAATGCGATCCGCTCGTCAAGTTCGTAGATGCCGCTAAGCTGCGTTCCTACGGTGGTGTTGGCCACGTCGTGCGATATTCGCGTCTTGTCGTCGGCGCCCATCAGCCTAAACTCTCCGTTCCGGGCAGATCCGGGCGGAACGATTGTCCATTACGACCATCACCGATCTTGACGAGCACAATAGTGACATTGTCCGTCCCGCCGCGTGCCAGAACCATTTCCAGCAGGTTTTCGCACGCTGCCTGAGGTGTCGCCGACACCGCCGCTGCTTCGATCTCGGCGTCGGTGACATGCGCCGTCAGCCCATCGGTGCTCAAAACAAAAATGTCTCCCGGCATGATTTCGCCTTGCTGGAAATCGATGACGATCTCGTCACTGACGCCGACGGCATGCGTGATGACATTGCGGCGCGGCCAGGCAAGCGCTTCGGCGGCGCTGATCATGCCCCGGTCGAGAAGTTCCTGAACTTCTGTGTGGTCTTTCGATATCTGCGAGATCGAGGCGTTGCGGATCAGGTAGACGCGGCTGTCGCCTGCCCACAGGCAGGCAAACCGCCCATCCATAGC
Source organism: Mesorhizobium cantuariense (assembly GCF_042647205.1). Classification (NCBI taxonomy): domain Bacteria; kingdom Pseudomonadati; phylum Pseudomonadota; class Alphaproteobacteria; order Hyphomicrobiales; family Phyllobacteriaceae; genus Mesorhizobium; species Mesorhizobium cantuariense. The sequence continues at coordinate 1,609,891 of NZ_JBHRVD010000001.1, forward strand.
CAGCAGCGCAGCGACGGTGGAGCCGATGGTTGTGCCGCGAGATTCGGAGATGCTGCGGATCTCGGCGTTGGCCCGGCTCAGCCGGTCCTCGAAGCGCGCGCGAAGATCCGGCGCAGAGCTTGCAATGCCGATCGTCGACAAGTGATCGACGATGCTGGCTGACGCGACCTCTCCGGCATCATGTCCACCCATTCCATCGGCCACCACCCAGAGGCCAGTTTGTGGCTCGACCAGATAGCTGTCCTCATTGAGCTCGCGGATACAGCCTTTGTGGCTTACGCCGAAGCTTTCATAGGGAAGGGCGACATCGTTCAATTTGCCACCAAGCGCGTCTCAAGCGCCCTCTGCGGCGCACTACCGGCGCCCGCTCGAGCCACTTTGCCACAGGCTTGAACATTAGAGTATCGAAATCAGGGCCTCGGCTCCTGGGGCCTGCAGATAGCCTCACCAACGGAAAAGCTCGAAGGCCATCTCAAAACGCCTTCGGACAGCTGAAGCCGGAAAGTGCCGGAAGAAAGAACGGGTTCGGGGCCGAACCGGTCTGGATCGTATAGGCGACATCGCGTCCGCCGATGACAAAGCGCGCTTCCATGTTGCCGTCGTTGCCGGAGATGGCCGCTTTGTCCAGAAGCCGCTTCAGCGCCCACGGACCGTCGAACTTGATGGCGGACTCGCGGCCCGGCATCTCTGGCGCGAGGCTCAGGCTGGCGGATGCGGAAGCCGTGCCGTTTGGCCAGGTCACTGTGTTCGGCGCGTTACCCGCCTGGTTGCTTTGGACGATCTGGCCATCGACGTCGAGCGTAGCGCTATCGGCATCGCCATGCAGGGAAAAGGGCGTAAAGGTGACGCTGACCGACGGGACTGACCCACCGGAGGGAAAAAAGGCATTGCGGATTTCCGCAGCCAGCTGGAAGTTCCTCAAGGTCGATTTCGAGAGGTCGCGCCCGAAGCGGGCGTCCTGTTTCCAGCTCCAGTCCTGGCCGGTCATGTCGATCAGTGACGCGAGATTTTGGGCGAAGAACCGGTCCATAAGTCCGCCTGGGGCGAACAGTTTGGCGAAATCCGCCATCGTGATGTCCTCGGTGCTGTCTCCGGCGAAAGGATAGCGGCCGCTGACTGCCTCCTCGCAGGCGCGCGCCACCGTTTGGTCGAGCGTCTGGTTCAAATTCGCTACCGAGGTCTCGGCGACGTTGCCTTCAAACTCATCGGCGGCCGCGTTGGCCATTCGGGCGAGTTGCTTGGGCAGACGCGAGATATTTGCGCGAAGCGTGGCTACCTGAAGCTGCAGATTCATGTTGACGCGTTCCGTCTGCGAAGGGACGTCGGCCGCCAGTTGCAGGCTCTGGTAGATATCGCGGAAATTCTGGGTCAAGGCATCGATCGGGCGGTGTCCGGCGGGACCGCTCACCAGGGCCTGGAATGATCTGAACTGCGCTTCGATGTTCGCCCCGGGGTTCTGGCTTTGCACAGTCGCGGCCCCCGTGCCGGCCCGGCTCTGGGATTTGCCGGCGGCGAACTGAATACCGATCCGGGCTAGGCCTCTGGCGATATTTGCTGTGTCTTGCTGGCTTTGAGTCGCGCTCCCCGTGCCTGAGCCTTCCCGGGTCAGAGCGGTTTCATCGGCAATCGCCGTGAACAGCTGATCGACCGGCGAATTTGCGGAAGCGGCGGCCGAAAGCGCAACATATTGCGGCTTGTCCTTGAGCATCGCCTTGAACCGCAACTGATCGAGAATGCCGTTCCAGGCCGCGGCGAACTCCTTGCCATAGCGGTCGAGCAGTTCGGGGCCGAGCTTGAGCAGTTCCTGATCGACGCCGCCTTGCTCGCCGCCCCCGCCGAGAACCCACCGGTCGTCGACCAGCATCTGCGCAATGCCGGAGAGTTGTCCGAGATAAAAGCCGTTGAAGCCGGCATGGGTGTAGAGGCCGGGAACGCGAAGTCCCGACAGATCGCTGCCATCGGCGCGCTCGAACAGGAGTTGCGCCTCCGGGCCGCCTTTTGCGGAAACAGAAAAATCGTCCAGCGCCGCCGCGTATACCGCAGACTTGATCAACGCGGAGGCGCGATCGGCGAGGCTCATGCGTCCAAGCGAGCGCTGAGCGGATTCGACAAGCGGCTGATTGAGTTCAAAAACCGGATCGTAGGCGTCGTCCAATGCAAGCATGGCGCGCAGGTGTTTTTCGAGCTGTACCCGTCCCTCACGGTTGTTCTCGCCCGGGTACCGGTTCTGCTCCCAATCCTGCCTCATCCAGGAGACAATCAACGCGTCATCGACCTTCGGCGCCTTGCCGCCAAGCATCAGATAAATCTTCAACGGTTCGTAGAGCGCGGCGGGGTCGGCCATCTTGGCCTGGATCGTCCGCTCGGCCTGAATCAGCAGCCGTGAGCGGAATGTCCGCTCCAGCGCTTGCCGGTAAGCCGTTTTGGATGCCGAAAGAAGTCTTTCCCGCTGGCTGAGGCCGAATGTCTCCTCGATTGGTGTCGGCATGTGACTGGTCTCGAAGCCAGCCGGCAGATTGCGCAACTGGTCGAGTGGGCCAATGACGTTTTCGAGGTCGACGTCGGTGACCTCCGTGCTTTTGAGCAGCGCGTCCGCCGTCTCGCGATACTGGCTCGCGGCCTGCATCGTGGATGCGATCAGTGATCTGTTGGCTGTGAAGCTCAGCGCCAGGGTGCCGAGGGCGGCCGCAGCGATCAACGCGATGGCGCCAAGGCTCCCAAATCTGGCGATCGCTGCACGCCGCTCAGCCGATTTGTCGTATGAAACCCATCCGGACTCCGCGAAAATGACGTCAGTCAGAAGATCGTGCAAAAAGAAGCTCTTGCCGGTGCCGGAAAGGTGGGCGCGGGAATTGCTCCCGAAACTGCGACCGATCGCGCCCAACACCTGGTCGATCGGCGTTCCTTCCTGCGTGCCTGACGAAAAATAGAGTCCACGCAGGCTGACGTTCACCTGGCTGCGGGTCGGATCGAACAGGCTGGCGACGAAGCCGGCAATTCGGCCCCGCAGCGCGCCAAACTGTGCCGGAAAGCCAAAAATGGATATGCGCGCAACCGGATCAGCCTCTTCCTGAAGGCGGTCTGCCATCTCCTCCGCCAGGCGTTTTGCCAGTGCGTCGAATTCGGCCGGAGCCTCACCGGCCATGTTCCTGCTGCGATCCGCCGTCTGAAATGTCGCGCCCCATACCTTGCGCCTGCGCTGTTCATCGAAGCTGCCGAAATAGTCCATGAATCCGGATACAAGATCAGCCTTGGTGAAGAGCAGGTAGACTGGAAACTGGATTTTCAGCGTCTCGTGGATTTCACGCAGACGGCTGCGTATTTCGACGACGTGCGCGTCAAGCTGCTGGTCGTCGAGGCTGATGAGATCGGCCAGGCTGATGGCCAGGATGACGCCGTTTATCGGTTGCCTGTTGCGGAACCGCTTGAGCAGCGACAAAAAGGCGAGCCAGCTCTTCTTGTCGCGCTGCACATCGGAATCCTGGGTCGTATAGCGTCCGGCGGTGTCGATCAGCACGGCCTCGTCGGTGAACCACCAGTCGCAGGAGCGTGTGCCGCCAACGCCGGCCACCGGCTGGGCTTCACCCGAACCGGCAAGCGGAAAATTCAACCCCGAATTCACCAGCGCCGTTGTTTTGCCTGCGCCGGGCGGACCGATGACGATGTACCATGGAATCTCATAGAGGAAATTGCGTTTGCCGCTCGACCGTTTGAGCGCAGCGATGGCCTCAGTCATGTTCGTCTCGAGCACCTGCGAGTCGCTATCCTTTTCGTCGTTGTGGACGACCGCTGTTTCGAGCGCCTTCTGCGCCTTTCGCATTTGCCAGAAACGATAGCCGTAGAAGAACGCGATAATCGCCACGACCACGCCGATGATCGCGACACGCAGCCAGACTGGCGCCAGTGGGCGGGTATCTGCAAAGCGGATCAATGGTCCGGCAAACCAGACGGCTGCCGAGAACGCGGCCAACGCGATTGCGCTGAATATTCGCAACGGCCAACGCGTCATAGGCGCTTCCAATTGGCCGTGCTCACAGCGTCTCCTCCTTGGGGATCATCACATCGACACGGCGGTTCTTGGCACGACCTTCCGGGGTCGCGTTATCGGCGATCGGTTCGTCTTCACCCTTGCCGTCGATCGTAATTCGCGAGGGGTCGCTGAATTGCGGTGCCATCATTGTTTCGACGGCCTTCGCCCTGGCGACGGAAAGATCGAAGTTGGATTTGAATGCGCTCGATTTACGCGGCTTCACATTGTCCGTATGGCCGATGATCCTGATTGGTCCCGGCTCGGGTTCCAGGGCCGCGGCGATGTCTGCGGCGATCGGTTGAAACTCCGCCTTCACGTCGGCCTTCCCGGACTGGAACAACAGGAGATTGTTTATCTCGACCACGATGAAGTCCCCCTTCGTGCCAATGCTCAGCCCGCCGCCCGCGACTTCCTTGGCCAGTGCCGAGCGGATGCGATCGATCTGTTTGGCGGCAGGCGTGGTGATCTTCACCGGCTCGGCCAGCGGCTCCGCACTGGCGCGTTCGATAGCGATCGGCGTCGATGGATTGAGCGCCAGCAATTCGCCGGCGACGGCATCGCCTTCATTGGTGATGAACACCCGCAACGCGAAGAATGCCGCAGTCAACAGCGCCGCCGTAGCGGCCGCAACGGCCCAGAGCGGCAGCCGGACAGATGGCCGCGTCATTGTCGCCGCCAATCCCCGCCATTGAGGCGAAATCTCGTAGCCGACACGCGGCCTGAAGTAGCGAAGCGTCTCGTAGACGTCGCGCCGTACGCGTTCGAGATTGGTGTCCTCGTGCGCCATCCCTCGGTATTGGCCCTCGAACCCAAGCGACAGGCAGGCATGCATCAGTTCGATGAGATCGCAATGGGCCAGCGGTTTGGCCAGTAGCTTGTTCAACGCTTCGTAGAAGCCTGTGCCGGCGGGTTCGATGTGAAAAAAGCGCGATAGCATGCTGTGTCGCGCCCAAGCGTCTCCCTTGGGCCAAGGCAGGTTGCCGATGAGATCGTCGGCGGTTTCGCACAGGGCAAATTTTGCGATCCGCGCGTCCTCTTCGGGAACACCGGTCTTTTCCAGCATCCGGTCGAACTTTTCGATCGCATCGGCGACATGCTCTGCCAGTGGTTGCGCCTGCCTTTCGACGGGGATCAGCCTGAGCTGGCCAAATAGCATCAGCAACGGCGCCGCCGCGGCGAGGATCGGGTTTGTCGCGGAGTATCTGACGCTCTCGGCAGCATTGAGCAGGGCTTCCTGCTCGATGGCTGGCCTCGGCGCAGACGCAGAACCGGCCCCCGTCGCAGCGACGGGAGCCGCGCCTTGATAAATCACCGTTCCGGATGTCCAGCCCGGCGGCGTATGCCGGCCACCGCCAGGATCGAAAACCGTTGAATCCTTGACCCGCGAGGGCTGGCCGCTATCCGGGACCGATTGCTGAACCGGCGCCGGCTTTTGCTCGCGTCGCGGATTTGCGCGAATGACCGTCTTGCCTGCCGGGCCGAAAGGATCGTCCTTCGAGCTCATAGCCGGTCTTCCGTCCACACGGCGTGTCCGCTTTTGCGCCGGACAGTCGCAAAACAGTTCCTGGCAGGATGCAGGAAATGCAGACCCCGCTGACGAGGACAGTGTCCGGAGGAAAATCGGCTACCAAACGCTATCGCGCCGTAACATGACATTTGCCGCAGACCCCCAGGTCAATCAGGCTTACCCGCTTGGCGAACTGTCGTATGTGATCGTAATCTCAGAAGTTGCCGATTGGAACGGGGTGCCGCGCGTCGAAAGGATTTTTCTTCGCCGACTACCGCCGCGCGCTACTTGGACGCGCAAGGCCGTCATAGAACTTCCAGTTGGCGAATGATCCACTCGGAAGTGGAGATCAGCCCGGCAAACCGATCTTTTCCGGGCCATGCGCCAGCTGCAGTTCTTCCTAATCCTTTTTGCCCGCCTGTTTTTGCCCGCCTATTTTTGCTTGTCGGCTTTGGCATAGGCCTCGCTGAAATAGGCAAGGAATATGTCCAGCATGCCGTTTTCGTGTGCTTCCTCCATGGTCCGCCATGTCGCAACGAAGGCGTCCCAAGCCTGGCTTTTCTTCGAGCTGAACGACGCGGGTGGAATTTTCTTGCCGATCGCCTCGGGTGACAGGTCGTCGAGCAGCCGGGAGAGCGCGGCTTGCATGGCGGCATAGGTGGCGAATTCGTGCGTCTTGAGGTCGTGGAATGCGTCTTCGATGCTGTGCCTGGCATCGAGATAGCCGGTTCTGCGCCGCGCGAACATGACTTCGAGGATGTCGTCGGTTCCCGGGACGAACTTCAGCGGATTGTTGTCCGCGGCGCTGATCATCGTTCGGTGTGTGCTCTTGGCCAACATTTTCGCAGCCGCGCGTGCTTTCAGCAGCAAGGTCAGTTCTTCGACCACGGTCCGCAGCACCGCGCCGATCTCGGCAGCGACCTCATGCGGGTCACGCGATTGCAGCAATTCCGGTGGGAGGCCGGCTCCGATCGCGATGTCCCGCAGAACCTCGCCTGAGTCAGGGCGCTGACCGGCTGAGGAGAGAGGCGGGGCCTGCGGCGACGAAGGCGTCGATGCCGGCGCTCGTTGCCCGGGCCGGTGCTGCGCCGCATTGAAGAAAGGCTCATCTGCGAATTCCAGCGGCTGGCCTGTCGCGGCCGGCATTTCTCGTTGCGTCGAACCATGGCTGCTCCCGGGATGACCTGTAGCGGTGTGCTCATCGTCGATCGATACGAAGATGACATAGCGGCCGATCAGCACTCGGTCCCCATGATCGAGCCGATGCGGGCCGGCCATGCGCTGGCTCGATCCGTTGATGAAGGTCCCATTGCGCGAGACGTCGTGCAGCCAAAACGCGCCAGCCTCGTAGCGGACCTCGCAGTGCCGGCCGGAGATGAACTTGTCGGGGTCGGGCAAGGTCCAGCTACAAGCCTCCCGTCCGATTTCGAAGCTGCGATCACGGGCCGCGTAACTGGTCGAGATACCAGCCGGCAGGGAGTCGACATTGTTGATCTGCAGACTGATGAACATCCGGAATCGCCTGTCGATCGCTGATCGATACTGTGCCATTCTAGCAGCTTGCGGGTACAGCGGGACAGCAGCGTTTCAAGCCGGTTAATCGATAGATTCCAGTCGCTATCGTCCATTTTGGACGGCACGAAAACTTGTGGTAGGCTCAACGCAGCTTGTTGTGGCGAAAAAGTTCCCAAATGCGATGCCGTTGATATAGCGGGACTTCAAATCCACCACACTGGCGGCCGCGTCCAGGAGGGCACGACCCATGCCGAACGAGCGTGCCACGGTTGTCCAAACACCGGTTGGCGCCGAGTTGTTGACCTTCACGCATCTCGTCGGGCGCGATGAGATCAGTCGTTGTTTGGCCTACACGGTCGGGTTCGTCAGCACCAGCTCCGACGTCGACCCACTGAAGATGCTGGGCGGCGCCGTATCGATCGAAGGTGAATCCGATCCGAAGCGCTGGTTCAGCGGCCTGGTGTCCGAGTTTCGGCTCACCCGGATCGAGGATCGGTTGGCATATTACGAAGCGATCATCAGGCCATGGCTGTGGTTTCTCGGAAATACCACCGACTGCCGTATTTTCCAGAACATGAACGTCATCGAAATCGTCGAAAAGGTTTTCTCGAAATACAGCACGGCAAAATTCGAGAAGCGCCTGCAAGGGTCTTATCCGCCGCGCGAATACTGCGTGCAGTACGACGAGACCGATCTGGATTTCGTGCAGCGGCTGCTCGAGCACGAGGGTATTCTGTATTTCTTCGAGCATGATGAGGGCAAGCACACACTTGTCCTGGCCGATGCCATGACCAAGCTGAAGCCGGCGCCGGGTTATGAAAAAGTGCCTTATCATTTTGAAGGGCAGGGCTCCCGGCGCGATGTCGAATACATCACCGAATGGATTCCGGGCAGCTCGGTGCGGCCGGGCGCCTATGCCCACACCGACTATGATTTCAAGAAGCCGGGCGCCGACCTCATGGCCAAATCGGCCCAGCCTTTCGGTCACAAGCTGGCTGCGGGCGAGAACTACCGTCAGCCCGGCGCGCATCTCGAAGTGGGGCGAGGCGACAGCCTCGCCGCGATCCGGCGCGAGGAAATCCAGGCCGTACACCAGCGCATCGCCGCCGTCGGAACCGTGCGTGGCCTGTTTTCTGGCTGCACGTTCACGTTGGACGGCTTCCCGCGCGAAGATCAGAACCAGGAATATCTCGTGCTCAGCGCCGAATACAGGCTGTTTGATCCGGGATATAGAGCCCATGCCGACGCCGAGAGCGAGAACTTCAAGGTGATTCTCGGCGTGGCGCCGACTGCCTTGACCTATCGTCCGCCACGGATCACGCCACGGCCGATCATGCGCGGCCCCCAGACGGCGACGGTGGTTGGCCCGTCCGGCGAGGAGATATTCACGGACAAGTATGCGCGGGTGAAGGTGCAGTTCCACTGGGATCGCCTGGGCAAGAAGGACCAGAACAGCTCTTGCTTCGTGCGTGTCTCGCAGACATGGGCCGGCAGCGGCTGGGGCTTCATCCAGATACCGCGCATCGGCCAGGAGGTCATCGTCGATTTCATCGAAGGCGATCCCGATCTGCCGATCATCACCGGCAGGGTCTACAACGCCTCCCAGATGCCGCCCTATGCGCTGCCTGGGCACGCAACGCAGTCCGGCTGGAAGTCGGACTCCTCGCTCGGCGGAGGCGGCTACAACGAACTGATGTTCGAGGACAAGGCCGGTTCCGAACTGGTCAACTTCCAGGCGCAGAAGGATCATAACCTTCTGATCAAGCACGACCGCACAAAGCTGGTGCAACATGACCAGTCCGACCGCATCGACCACAACGCCAAGCACTCCGTCGGCCACAACCTCGACGAGGACGTCGGCAACAACAAGACAGTCAAGGTCGGCGTCGACCAGACAACCGACATCGGCAAGAACGATACCGAGACGGTGGGCGTCAACCGCTCGCTGACGGTTGGCTCGAACGAGACGATCGGCATCGGGGCGAACTCGACGGAGACGATCGGGTCCAATCACACGCAGACCGTCGGGTTGATCCAGACGATCACCGTGGGCGCGGCGCGAGTGGATTCAGTGGGCGCAGCGGAAACCCGAAGCGTTGGCGCTGTCCAGACGAATCAGATCGGCGCATCGCGCTCGATGACGGTGGGAGCCGGACAGACTCACACCATCGGAGCGGCGGACAATTGGACAATCGCCGCCGCGCAGAGCGTGAAAATCGGCGCGGACCAGAGTTTCGCCATCGGCGGCGCGCAGTCGTCGCAAATCGGCAAAGGCAGGTCGGCAAAAATCGGCGCTGACGACGCAACCGATGTCGGAGGCGGGCACGCGCTCAAGGTCGGCAAGGGCAGCGGAATCCAGATTGCGGACGACAGTTCGATCAAGGTCGGCAAGAACCTGGTGATCGAGGCGGGTGACTCGATCACACTCAAATGCGGCTCGGCGTCGATCACGATGAAAAAGGACGGCACCATTGTTGCCGACGGCAAGGACATAACGCTCAAGGGCAGCGGCAAGATTACCGTCAAGGCCGACGGCGACGTGATCGTCAAGGGAAGCACCATCAACAACAACTGAGGGCGTCATCATGGAAGTGCTGGATCGTATCGACGGCGTCGTGATCGGCCTGCTGATCGGTTTCGAGGGCGGGGCGCCGCTTGTTGTCTTCGTCGGCAATCCGCGCGAGACGGCAATTGCGGCGCGCAGCCTGACTGAACTGGACATTTCGGCGATCGGTTCAGAACTGGCCCTTCTGTTCGAGGAGGGTGATCCCACGCGACCGCTGGTCGTTGGACGCATCGTCGATCCGGCGCACAAGAACAGAGAGCTGAAAGTCGCTCGCGAAGGCGACCGTGTCGTCATCACCGGAGACGAGCGCATAGAACTGCGCTGCGGCCTGGCGTCGATCATTCTGGAAAAGAATGGCCGCGTGACCATTCGCGGCAGCCAGTTGACGAGCCAGGCCAGCGGGACCAACCGTATTCGCGGCGGGGCCGTGCATCTCAATTGAGGCGTTGCCTATGCACCGCGTCGCGACCATCGCCGCCATCGTGGATCAGCATGCCGAAGATGCCGCTTTCCTCTGGCTTCGCCGCCGCCGGGAAATCGATGGTTCAATTCTCGATGAGACGGACATCGGCCGCATTGACCAGCGTCTCGACGCGAACATCGAAGGGCTCATGGCTGCCGGCAAGGCCGGCTGGGATGCGGCCCAGGCCCGTTTCACAGACTATGCCGAGCCGGGGGAGCTTTTCGCGCTTGGCACGCTGGCATTGCATTGGGGCGATGCCGAGCTGATAGCGGTCGCGATCGACGCCGCGGCGAGCCTCGGTGAGGCCGGCCTGTCGAGCTTGTCCGCCGCAGTCGCGCGCACACCGCGTGAAAAACTGCGGCCGTTCGTGGCGAAATGGCTGGACACCCGCGATGCGCCGCAGCGTTGCCTTGGGCTCTCTGCGCTCTGGCACCATCGCGTCGATCCGGGGCCGCGTCTTCATGATTTGGCGAACCATTCCGATGCAAGAGTGCGCAGCCGAGCCGTCAGGCTCGCCGGCGCGCTCAAGCGACGCGACCTTCTTCCCGCAGTGCTGGCCGGCCTGGATGGCGAGACGTCCAAGGAGCGTTTGACGGCGGCCCTGGCATGTTGCCTGCTTGGCGAGACGCGGTCCGCCCACCCTGTGGTCGACAAGATCGTACTGACGGAACCAGGGCTTGCCGAGGCAGCGATCGAGATACGCTTGCTGACGACTGCGACGAAGGCCGGCAAGGGCTGGCTGCAGAAGCATTTGGAACAGCCTGCGCTTCGCGGTCTGGCAACAGCTTCGATCGGTCTGTTCGGCGACCGCGCGGTGATGCCCTGGCTGATCGAGAAAATGCGTGAACCGGAACTTGCCGGCGCTGCCGGTGCGGCACTTCGCGATCTGTTCGAGGTCGATTTCGGTGACACCGACCTTTTTGTTGCCGATCCGGCCGTTCTTGGCAAGGAGTTCGCCGATCTGGACGACACTTCGCTTCCAGCGGCCGAACGCGTCGAGGCATGGTGGGACGAGGGGCGGGGCGGGCGCCATCAGCGTCCTTTCCGGTCGATGCGCCGCTTGCGGCTCGACGCATTGCGCGCGGCATTCGCGACGGCCGACGCGCCACTCGCCGACTGGCGAGCCACGCGCCGCTTTCCGGCCTGGATGTGAATTTCAACGCCGGGTCATGCGGGCCATCACCGCCGCGGCGCGCAGGCCGTTCTCCGAGGCGAGTTCACAGACGACGGTCGGACCGGGTGCATAGTCTTTGAGCAAGCTGTCGGCCGCCAGCATCAGCGCCAGTGCGCCAGCGGCTGATCCTATGTCGCCGATGGTCATGGCCGGATAGGCGGTAGGAAGGATCTCACGGCGCGTGCGGTAGAAACGCGGCCGTGCGATCAACTGCTCCCAGCCACTATAGCGCTCGCCGTTGCCGTTGCTGATGACGAAGTCGATATCGGGTTCGGAGGGGCCCGATCCGTTCACCGCATCGCGCAGGGCCCCGAGCAAGGCGCGTCCCTGGCTGTAACGTTCGGAGAGAACACTGTCTTGCTCCTGGGCCAACCCCACGCCATGGATTGCCGCATGGACGCGTGCCTTCCCTTCCGGATTTTGGGTCAGGCGGACAAAGGCTGCTGCCTCGCCCGGAACAAGGCCTTGTGCGTTGTCTGTTCCCTTGAGGCGCCCCGCGCGCCCCAGCCGAGCGAAATCCGTGTCATTGACGAGGCTGTCGACCCCACCGAGCAGAACCTGCCCGATACCTTGCTGCTCCATCATTTCCACGGCGCGTTCAAGTAGGCCGATGCTTGCTGCCGCGCCGCCGTCAATCGCGCGTGACGCAACATGGAATTTCTGCCCGGTCGCCGACATCACCGCCGTCAAGAAATCTGGCGGCGCAATGTCTCCATAGGCCGGATGATTGCGAAAGCTTTCGGGCGGGGTTAGCAGGATTGCGGTTGTGTCGGACAGGCACGTCCCGCTACGCAGCGCCTCGCCAATAGCACGCGCGGCCATATTGACCAGCCATTGGCCATCGCTGCGCCGCAATCGGGAGTGAGCACGGACTCGTGCAACGATCTGTGTTGCGCCCAAGGGTTCGTTGAGTATCATTTCCTCGAAGGCGGAGAGACCTGCCCTGATGGCTGCGACCGTTTGTGGCGCATTAAGTCCGGCGGGCGTCACCGCTCCGGACCCTGCGATATAGAGCGGCCGCTTCAAGGGAGCCACACGGGGCGGTCGCGCAACGTGCCGTCGCCCCCGAGCGGAGAATAATATTGCTTACCCTTTCGTCTGGCCAGCAGAAGTGCTGGCGTGACATGACCGAATACTATTTCACGCAAAGCCGGGGCATTCCGGCGCGTCACGAAGGACAGTCGTGCTTTCAGCGTTATTCGCCAAAGGTCCGGTTCGATGATCACAGTGTCTGGTGCGAAGGCGCGCTCTTCTACCCTGTCGTCATAGATCAACCTCACGGGTGCGATTATCCGTGGCAAGCGGAAGCTCCAACGCGCCGTTGGCGTGAGGCCGACCAACGACACCTCTTCACCGCCGGCAAGCCGTGGCAGGTGCTGGTCGGCGGGCGTGCAAAGATGATGTCGTGGATCGAAGTCCCTTGTCGGCAAAGGCCATTGTGTTTCGATCCATGCCTGGTCGTAAGTGCCTGCATAGGCGATCCTTGGCTGCCAGCCACGCCCGATCGCTCCAAACCCCGCCGGCTTCGGCCGATCGCCGGGGCTGAGATATGGTTCGCCCGGATAGGTAATGTTGGGAGCCTGTGTCTTGACGGCGGGATCGGCGGAAACCGCGTGATGGAAGCCCACGCCGACCGGATTGCGTTGTTCAACCCTACCATCAGGCGCGGTGCCGCCATAGGCGCGCTCGTAGATGACTGGCATGGTCCTGAAAGGATGTGGCGGGCTGTAGCTGCCGGAATCGTAGATGCGGTCGCCGGCAACGTTCAGCACTTTGCGGATACTGCCGATATTCAGGCCAACTTGCATCTCGCGCACCGGTTTGCCGTTCGGAGCATAGGCTGTACCGTTGACGATCACTTCCGCGGCTGGCTTGACCGGAGCGATGTCGGCCTCGTATCGATTCGACGAACGGACCGGGTCGCCAAACGGCACGTCGCCGAACGCAACGGGCATCTGTTCGTCCGCGGGGCGAAGCTCCCTATCTTGCTTCGGCGTCTCGAAGCTCGCCGAAAACATTGCCACCAGCACCTCCTGACCCTCGGCATCGGGTTGCACGTGGATCGCTGCAGCAAAAGGCGTGCGGTTTTCGAGCCAGACGGCGCGCGGCATCGTTCAGCACCAACTACCTTTCTCATCCAAGCCAATTGGCCAATAGGGCATGGCGGTCAGCACGAGAATGGCGCGCTTGTGCCTGGCCCTGTCGAGCGTCGCCAGCAGGAAGTCTTCAGGAAGCATCGCCGCTTCCGGCGGCAGCTTGGCGGCTTCTTGAGCGCAGGCGAGCCAATAGGTGCGCACGACCGACACGACGGTCTCGTGCGCTGCGGGACCGGCCGGCCAGCCGGCATAGGCCTTGCGTGCCGCGTCCCGCAGATTCTCGCCGTCCTCCGCGTGATTGTCGACGATGTCGCGCCACCATTCGATGGCCTGCTCAGTCATGCCTACTAGTTCGTCGAGGTAGAGCTTGTGCAATGGAATAAGATCAGGCTGGCAAGCAAGGTGCACGGGCGTATCGACATAGTCCGGCATGGTGCCGCGTACATCCTTCGGCGCATGGTGCAGCCGCCGCCAGCCGCGCTCGACATCGTGCAAGATGAAATCGGTGTCATCCATTTCCGACCTCTCTCTCGACCAGGAGATAGTCCTCCAGCCCCACGGGAATGAACATGAACTGACGGAAATGTGCGTAGAGGTCTGGACGCTCCTCCCGCAGCCGTTCGATCAGGACTTGGTATGGCTCCGATGGCCGCTCGTCGTACTCATCGTCATCGTCATCGTCATCGTCACCGACATCGTCGTCGTCCGTTCCCCAATCTTCCTCGGAGGGTTCCTGCTCATCTTCCAGTTCCTCCTCGCGATCCAGGCGTTCAATGAGGATGGCAAGCTTGAGGAAATGCTTCCGGAAGATCTGGATCATCACTGGATGCGACCCTGTCTGGCTCGGCCAGATATCATCGACGCTGAAGCCCTTTGCAGTGTATTTCCGGCTTGCTTTCAACCGCTCGAACCACTGCACTACAGCAGGTAGTGCGGCCTCCACGTCCGCGACATACTCCTCGAAAATCCGATCGAAGTCGCCACCTGATGTCATCGCTATATTCCAAGCTTCGTGAGCAGTGCCGTCGTATCCGCCGTGCTGACGCTGCCGCCTTGGGTGTTTGAGCACGCAGCGCATTGCGGCTGAACGGACTTGTTGTCTTTTTTCCATTTCTCGAAAATCGCCGGGTTGCGGCAGCCGCCCAGTTCCTTCCAAACGACGGACTGCGGGGGCTGATGGTCGGCAACCCAACGTTTGCCACGGTTATAGCGGCGACCGCTGCTCTTGAAGAAGCCGGTATTGATCGATTTCTGGCACGACCAACAGGCCGCGCGTCCGCGTACATGCGCCCGCTGCTTCTTCGTGGTCTTCGTTTCGGGAGGATCTTCCTTGCCCGGCGGGCATCCCTTGCCCGCGTCGGCTAGCATCGTGGCAAATTCCGGCCGCTGCAGGTTCTCGATGACTTTGACATAAGTGCAGATAATGTTGGGCGGAGTCGACATGCAGTTCTGGATGGCAAGATCGCTGTGGCGCCCCACACCCTTGCCCTCGACCTTCACCGTGAAAGACCAAAGCGTGCACGATGCCTTACCCTTCGTCTTGTGTGTCACGACGCCTCCGCCCTGCGTGCCGGCCTCGTTGCCCGAGCTGGTCGATACCTCGGAAACGTTTTCCAGCGCGGTCGGATTGCCGTCGATCTTGACGCTCTTGCTTCCCTTGGTCAGATCGCCAGCCGACATGTTGTTCACATAGGGTACAGGCACCGGCCCCGTTGGCGGTGGCGGCGGAGACAGACAAACGTCAATCGGGGCAGTCCCCGTGCCCCCGCTACCTTTGTGGAAGAAACCGTTGCCTTCTGCAAAGACCGTGCAGCTCATTGCTCCGACACCTCTGTCACGGCTCTTGCGGCCCGCATCGCCGGCAAGCCGTTCGCGGCAAGATCATGGATGTCGACAAAGCTGAATTCGTAGATCTCCCAGTCGTCGCACCAGAAGGCGATCAACTGCGCCTCGCTTTGTGATGCTGGCGGCGCAAGTGCGGCAAGCTTTTCGCTCATTCTTGCCATCGTCCAGGAATCCTCGACAACGCCCTTGATAAAGCCCGCGACCGCATCGAACCACGGATCGACGAGGTCTGGCGGCGGACCCAGCCGCACAATGGCGAAAGGATAACGCCGGCCGACGCGATCCTCGCTCATGCGCCAGACGCCGGCGCAGGGCTGGTCGCCGAAAATGCCGGCCTGGACGATGAAGCGCCAGGCCCGCGGATCGAGCTCGCCTTCATCGGGCCGGGCGCGCAATTCCATCGACATCCATCGGTCCCAGCGGTCGATGAACGCCCGCGGCAGGTTCGCGGCGACAAAATCTCCGGTCGCCGGAATCTTGCCGAAGAAGCCGGTGCTCATATCTGCGGTGGACATGAGAATTTCTTGAACATCTGCAGGTTGTAGGGGTTTTCGACGCTGGCAGCCTTGAGTTCGAAGTCGGCGTACATGCCTTTCGTCCCTAGCCGCAGGCTGTAGACATCGGACAGCGAGGTCCCGGTGAATCGGCCGCTGCGCAGCATCCTCAGCCACGCCCAGCTGCCGGTTTCGTTGAGCATGATTTCGGGTGAGCCGTCGATCGGCTGGAAGGCGAGCGAAATGACCCCGGTGCCGTCCTTGCCGGGCCAGGTCATCGGTTGCGGTCGCGTCGCGTTGTTGAAGTAGACGAGGTTCTGGCCATCGAGATTGAGCGTCACGCGCGTGACGTTCGGAGACAGGTCCTTCGGTTCAAGCGTGAAGCTCATCACCGGACCCGTACCGCCGGGAAAGAGATCGTCGCGTATCCGCCTGGCCTGTTCGAACGCCGCCAGCGCCGAAGGGTCCAGGCCAAAGTCGGCACGCCATTTCCAGGGCTGGCTGGCGGTGTCTACGTAACTGATCAAATGGTCGTTGATGAAGGCATCGATCAGGCCGGCGGGTCCGAACAGGCGGGCGAAATCGCGGACATTGACGTCCACCGCGCTTTCCGGACTGAATGGATAGCGGTCGTTGAGCGCCGCCTGGCAAAAGGGCAGGATGTCGGCGCGCCAGATGGCGTTGAGCTCCGAGGTCACCGCCTTTTGCGTCAACCCGCTGGTGTCGCCGGCGACGCCGCCGAGCCAGTCGTCGATCGGGTCGGGCAGGATTTGCGCTTGCCTGGCGACCGCTCCCGTCAGCTCGGCGAGGCCGCCTTGCTTCTTGATGGCATCCTGGGGGTCGGGATTGGCCGTGACCGTCTGCAACACGTTGGACAGCGCCGTCAGAGCCACCACCGCGGCGTCGAGTGCCGGCGGCTGGCCGTCGACCTCGGCGATCGCACCCTTGAGCGGCTTGAAGTGTTCCGCCACCAGGTTGCCGGTAAGATCCACCTCGTCAGCTGAGCCCGCGCGTGGAAGCAGCTTTGCTCCCGTTTTCACGATCTTGCCGAGCTTGCCGAGTTTGCCGAGCAGTTTCGAGCCGCCCTTGGCCGCTGCCTTGTCGTCGGTCGGCGCTTCATCGGATCGGGTGAGCTCGGTCTCCTGAACGACCGCCGTGAGCAGGCGTTTCAGTGCTGAATCGGCGCTGGAAAGATCCTTCAGATTCTCACTGGCGACATTGAGGTCGCTCAATGGCGCCAGCCTCATATCGCGCAGGAAGCTGTCCCACTGCGCGATATAGTCGTCGTAATAGAGCTTCAGGATATCCTCGGACAGCGCCGACACGGAGGTCTCGGAGTTCTCGGAGCAGCCGCCGGCGAAGACCGCCCGATCCAGCGCCGCTTGTGCTGCCACATCCTCGATCCGGTCGAGAACGGCGTCATGGAAGCCTGCATAGGTGAACGCTCCCGAAATGCCGACGCGAAGCGTCTTGTCGGAGCGACGCGCAAAAACCTTGGCGCCGTTGGGACCGGCGAAATTCGCCGGGATCCATTCCTTGAGCCCGGCCACCGCCGGGTCGGCCAGCAACTGCCTATAGGCACGCGCCGGCAATGAGATCGTGCAAACCGTTTTCAGCGCCTCGGCAACCAGAGCCTGATCCGGGGCGATATAACTGTCGTCGACCGCCATGCGACGGATCGCGGCAAGCTGATGCTCTTCCGCGTCGGCGGTCGGAAAGGGTGGCGCCGGCGCGAATTCCGGCAAGTCCTTCACCCACCAGTTCTGGGCGAAATCGGGATCCATCTGCGACAGGCCCGTCATCATGCGGTAGGTCTTCAGCGCCCCGAGCATGAAATCCGGATCGCGGATCTGCCGCCACATGGTTGCCTCGAGCAGGGCGACCATGTGCGGCTCGAGAACGTTGCGCAAAGCGTGGTCGTAGGTGTCGGCCTGCGCCCGCACCAGTTCCGCCGAGGCTGATGGTCCAAGCAGGTCCTGGGCTGCTGCTGGCGGAGCGGTGCGGGCATTCGCGACCTCTGCCATCGCGCTGAGAGCGCTGTCGATGGCAGGCTGCTCCACCGATGCCGGGTTGGCGGCGACCGAGGTCAGCGGCGTCTGCAGCGCCTCGAACTGACCTGCCTGGGCCGTGATCGCATTGCGGTTGTCGTAGTAGGACCAGGTAAATAGGCCGCCGGCCAGCACGGCTATGGCGGCACAGGCGGCGGCGGCGCCACGCCAGATCCAGGCGCGACGGCGTTGCGCCAGCGGATCGAACGTCCCCAGCCCGGCTTCCCTGAAGATGACATTGGTCAGCAGGTTCTTCAGGAAGAAGCTGCGTTTTTCCACGCGCGGCGCGGGCATCGCCCGTCGCGGCGGAAGGCCGAAGGAGGAGGATAGCGCCGCCGTTAGCCGGTCGATGGGGGTCCCCTCCTGGGTCGCCGATGTCAGATAGAGACCCCGCAACCAGGCGGCCTCTTCATATCGGCTTTCACCGAACATCGCCTCGATCAGCACCTGGATCGGTTCGGACAGGCTCGCCAGTTGGGCCGGAAATCTGAAGATCTCGGCGCGTGCGGCGAGCTTGTCCTCGTCCTCCATGCGCGGCACCAGCCGCCGCTCGAGTTCTGTTGCCAGGGTCGTGATTTCCCGCTCGATGGTCTTTGCGTCGACGCGCGCATCCAGCGCGAAGGTCGTTCCCCAGACCTGCTCGCGCGACGCTGTCGACAAGCCGCCGAAGAAAGCCTCGAAACCCTTGATCAGATCGGCCTTGGTCAGCATCAGATAGACCGGAAGTCGGATTTCGAGCCGGTCATTGAGCTCGGCCAGCCGACGGCGGATCTTGCGGCCATGCGCCTTGATCGCTTCGTCACCCTCTGAAAGCGCATCGATCGAAAGCGCGACGATCACGCCATTTAGGGCGCGGCGGCCCCGGTGCTTCTTCAAGAGTTCGAGGAAGCCCAGCCACTCCGCCGCATCGACGTCTGGTTGGCTCTCCTGCTGGACATAGCGCCCCGCAGTGTCGATCAGGACCGCGTGTTCCGAGAAGAACCAGTCGCAATTGCGCGTGCCGCCAACACCCTGCAGGTCGTCGGTGAGATCGATCGGAAAATTCAGCCCGGACTGCCGCAAGGCGGTGGTCTTGCCGGTGGCCGGTGGCCCGACGATCACATACCAGGGCATTTCGCGCAGGAACTTGCGTCCGCCCAGTTTGCGGCGCTTCAGTTCGGCCATCACATCGGCGAACTTGGCACCGACGGCGGCGACGTTCTCTTCGCCGGGGCTCAGCGGCTTTTCCACCGCGGGTGCGGCGATTTCGGCGACGAACATCCGGTTGGCGCGGATTGCCCGGCGCTGGGCGACGATCAGCCAGATCAGCCAGAAGATGACCAGCAGCGCGACGATGACGATGCGTACATTCTCCGACGCGAAAGGTTCATAGGCACCGACCCTGACGATCGGACCGAACACCCAGATAACCAGCGAAAGCAGCGTGATGCCGATCAGCGTCCAGAGCCAGCGCGATGTCAGGACCGCCCAGAAGAAGCGCAGGATGAACATCTACAGCCTCTTTTCGACCAGCACCTCGACGCGGCGGTTCAAGGCCCGGCCCTCGCGCGTGCTGTCGGCTGCCACTGGATCAGTGGCCGCGCGGCCCTCGGAATGAACACGATCTTCTGGCACCCCATTCTGGACCAGCATGTCCGCAATGGTCCGTGCGCGCGCCTCGGATAGTCGTTGGTTCGTGGAAAGCGGGTTGGATCTTTGCAGCGGAATACCGTCGGTATGGCCGACCACCGTGATGTTTCCGATCAGCTCCTGATTGGCGAGGATCACCTTGGCGATCGAGCCGATCAGGGGTTCGAAGCCTTCCGTCAGTTGTGGCCGCGATGACTGGAACAGTTCGGGGCTGGAGGCTTGGATGACCAGCTTGGCCAGCGAAACGCTCTCGGTGCCGCTGAGGGCCTTTCTGAGATCGGCCGGGGCGCCGGCTTGAAATTCCGGCAACAACGCGAAATCCACGGCCTCTGGCGGCGGGGCATCGACCTTGGGCGAAGTGCGGCTGATATCGCCGCGCGTGGGGGGAGGCAGAGCGCGAACCAGCGCAGAAAGCTCGACTGCCTGGCTGCTCAGCCCCATCGACAGCCCGATATGGACTGCTGTGGCGACAACTGCCGCGCCGAGCGCCATCACCCAGATCGGAACGATGAAGCGCTGCGGCTCGTCGGACGCGGTCACGCCCTTCCAGTTTGGCGACAGCGGCGCGCCTTCGGCGTCGGCATCGCGCAGGAAGCGTGCCGCCGCCACGCGCACGGCATTGAGCGAGCGGTCGCCGGAGCGGCCGGGTACGCGATATTTGCCGCGAAAACCGAGTGCCAGGCAATCATATTGCAGTTCCAGCAATTCGCGATCGCGGTTCGGGTGGCGCTCCAGTTCGTCGAGGCGGGTGAAGAACTGCGTGCCTGCATCGACATCGCCGCGCAGCATGACCACAAGCGGCTGGCGCGGCCATGCGCTGGCGCCGCCCCAGGGCGTGTTAAGGGCCAGATCGTCGAGCAACGCGGCCACCGCCCACGCAGCCTGATCGGCCCGTTCCATCGAGGATCCGGTCGCCATCGCCGTATCGCGTGCACGAACCAGTTCCTCGAGCAACCGGGTTCGCAACGCTTCCGGATTCTCCGGTGGCAGCGCGCTTTCAAGCTCGGGCGCGAATTCGAGCAAAGGGGCGAATGCGTTGACAAGTGCGTTCGGGTGCGAACGCGACCGTTTCACCGGTGCGCCCGACAGGAGCGGCGTCATCGGTCGCGGCGTCGGCGTGCCGGACAGTCGTATGCGGGTACGTTCACGATCCTCCGACAGTCCGAAAGGATCATCGCGGCTCATGATCTCACCTGTTCACCGAATAGCAGTCCACCTGCGGCTCGCTCGGCAACACACCCGAAACGCCGATGACGAAGCCGGGAGCATCGAGCAGCGACGCCCAGTGCTCGCTTTTCTGGTCCAGCTCGAGGCAGAGCCGGTCGCCATCGTACGGGATTTCGCGAGGCTGCGAATGAAGCGGCTTGAGTGGAATGCCGGGCAGGCGGGACTTCCACAGGCCCTCGAACTGGTCGGCCGAGCCGACAGTCGCCTGATTGACGAATATCTTGCGCAGCGCGTCCTCCGACAGCTCCGAACCGACCCGGATAACGATCCGGCTGGCCACCAGCAGCTTCGGGTTGTCGATGCGGATTTTCCAGACATTGGTCGAATGCCGCATGACAGGCAGCGCGCGCGATTTCGGTTCGATGTAACGCAGGCTGAGGATGAGCGAGCGCAGCGCATCCGCCAGTGCCGAATAGGCAGGGCCGGGCGCCATGTGATCGTAGGCGGGCAACTCGCCCAGCCGCCGCGCGCTCGAGCCGTAGGTCGCCATCGAACCGGCGAGACCGGCCAACTCCAGATAGAGTTCGGCCGGATGGAAAACATCCTGCGCCAGCATGTGGGCCAGTCGCGGGCGCGCAGCATTGGCGAGATTGAGCATCAGCAGGTCTTCGACACTGCGCCCTGGCCCGCCCATGACCATCTTGCCATGTGCCTCGGCGATCTGGTCTAGGCCCGTGACAACCTCCAGAAGCAATTGCCTGTACCAGGCCACCGCGCCGGTAACGAGTGTCGGTGGCAGAAAGGTCTCATCCAGCGAGACGCCGCCATCGGCTCGAACCCCTTTTATGTCGGCTATGGGCAGGGCGGTGTAGCCGCCAACCGATTTTCCGGGTGCAAGCAGCAGCGCCTGTGGGCGGGCAATTTCGATCTCTTCAGGGTCTGAACCACCCTGGACGGCATCGGAGATCGAAACGATCCGCCCGTGGTAGCGTGCGCCGGTCGATGCGGCGTGTGCCGGATCGAAGCCGACACCGCCGGCAGGCTCGAGCGGCAGCGCGACCAGCACCGGTCCGGCGCCGGTATCGGGGGTGATCGGCAGCGGTCGCGGCGCGTCCATCATGTCGGGGATGGAGAACGGGGTCCCGTCCGGGAAGATGCCCCGTGCGGAGAGGATCGAGACCTGGCCGGCATCGAGCAACGCCTGATCCAGCGTCAGCTGCTGAAAGCCGAACGTATGGAGCTGCCCGGCCCGCAACGCGCCGCGCACAGTCGCCTCGAAAAAACGATCCTGCTGCTGGAAATGCTGGGTCCGGAGAAACAGACCTTCGGACCACAACACCCTGTTTGCATCGCTCATGCCGCTACTCTCTGCATCGAGCACCCCTTGTCCTGGCCGCTAGGCGGAAATGCCGCCGCTGCCAAGCGTGACGTTGACCGTAAATTGTGATCCCGCCGACACTGACTTGGTTGTCCGCCAGTTCCGGCCGCCGGGCTCGCGGATCAGCGCAACGAAGCCCAGCGCCGTCGCGTCCGGCTCGACCGTGATGGTCTTGGACGCGGTCTTTCCCGGCCCGACAGCGATCTGGTCGGACCCGATGAGGTCGCCTGCGAGTGCCGAGCCGGCATCCCCCTGCAATGCAAAATAATCGGCGGAACTGAATTTCCCGGTGCTGCGCAGCCGCATCACGAGGACCGTCACTGGCCGGTCGCCGCCACCTGGTCCCGGGTTCATGCCGGCTGCGCCGGTCAGTTTGACCGTGATCACGGATGGTTTTGGCGGGCCGCTCTGGCAAGCCGTAAGCAGCCCGGTCGCGCCAATGGCAACGATAAATTCGCGTCGATCGATCATGTCTCACTCCTCCTCATATGCATCCCGAAAATCAGCGCCGATTTCGCCAAGGAAGCTTGATTCCGCGCTCTGGGCGATGTCACGATGGCGTTTCTGGTAAAGCTCCCACAGCTTGGCGCTGCGCCCGCCCGAGAGCAGGGTGCCGATCGCGGAACTCGATTTCAGCTCCTCTTCGATCGCTGCCGGGTCAAAACGGTCAATCATTCTCCGCAAGGCGGACTGCACGCCTCGCCAGGCGCGCACGTGATGTTGCGCTAGATCGCGGACCGCATCCGCGATTGCCGCTTCGCCGGCGAGAAATCCGGGGCTGCGCTCCGCGATGATGGTCACGATGGCGTCGTCGACAGTCGGTAGAAACTTGAGCGGATTGACGTCGGAGGCCCCGACCATGGTCTGGGCAACGCGGGCGTTTCCCTTTTCCTCGGCTCGCTTGCGCAGAAGCTGCATCAGGCCTTCCATCATAAGCCGGTATTCGCGGCCGAATTTCTCCATTTCCGTGATCGCGTCACGTCCGGGGAAATCGGCCTCCTCGACGCCCATGCCGTGCAGGAACGCGGTGCGAAGCGCCATCGCTGCCTGCTGCGTCGGTATCGGCGAAGGTACGGGTTTAGGAACGGCACCCGCACCCCGTGAAGGAGGGGCGTCTGCGCCTTGCACCGGCAAATCCCAGGGATTGGCCGATTGCGGTCTTTCGGCGACACGCTCGCGCGGCCCGGTCGGGCCGGCGCCATTTGTCACGGGCGCCGCGGCTGGTCCGAAACCAAAATCCTCATCGAGTTCGGACGGCTTTGGTGGAACGGGCTCGGTTGCGCCGTTGCGGGAAGGCACCGGGTCAAGGCTGAATGGGTCCGTGAGGTTCGGCGCGCGTGGTTCTGGATAGGGCGCGGCACCTTTCGGTGCCGGCGTTGGGACCGGGTCGAGGCTGAACGGATCGTCGAAGGCCGGCGAACTGCGCTGGCTGGAGTTTGCCCGCTCGAACGCCCCGGGAACCGGCTGCTCGAACGGGTTCGGCAGATCGGCAGGACGCGGCCGTCGCGGCTCCTCTTCGACCGTGGCGGAAAAGAAATCATCGCGGCCAATGCTCACCGGCGCTCGAGACGCGGGCGGCGACCGTTCCGGGACCGATTGACTGGCTGCCGGTGCCTGAGCGGCCGGTGCTTGCAGATCGACGCATACTGTGTAGTCGCCCAGCCTCAGCCGCATGCCGCTTTGAAGACGCGCCGACTTGCCTGCGCCGAGCGGGCTGTCGGAGTCGTTTATGAATAACCCGCTGCTCGACGTGTCGGTGACGAAATATCCGTCTCGGCCGCCGGTGATCTTGCAATGGGCGCGTGAAACGAACATGTCGGGATCGTCGATCTGCCAGCCCGCGTCGGCGCTGCGGCCGATCACCAGCTCGCCTTCGTCCAGTCGGGTCTGCCGTACCACCTGGGTGCGTGGCCCTTGCTCCAGCGTCAGCAGCAAACTCATGCCGCGACCCCCGCCATTTCCGGCCGCCATCCGACAATTGTCCGCAGCCGCATATCGTCAGCATCGCCCCTTTCATGTGGCCGCGCAAGCCAGGCGGTCCGGCCGAGCTGTACCGCTCCGATATGGGGCGGCGGTACAGCTTCGCGTGCGAGCACAATGCGCAGATCGACGTCGAGCGATTCCCCGACCATATCGCTAACGGCCTGCTTGAACACTTTCAGACGCTGGCCGCCCGGCAGGAACGCCTTGAAGTCCTCGTAGCCCAGCGGGCCGACGCGGAGTTCGATCCGGCTTTGGCGGCTGAAAACCCGCGGGCCGATCGTCGCCCCACGACCTAGGACTGCGTGGGCTTTGGCAAGGCCGGTCTGAAGCGCGGTTGGTATGGTTACCCACGCGGCGATGAATTCCTTGATCTGGACCGGCACCTTGAACGCTTCCGCCAGGAACAGCGTCAGCCGCTCCGGACCGTCGACCTGGCTGGCGAGCGAAGCCGCCTGGCGAAGCTTGACGGCGTCGAGATCGGGATTCTGAGTGCCGGGAAGTCCGATCCCCGCCATGGCTTCAAGCATGGCGCGGACGCGGCCGCCGACCGCGCGTTCGGCCTGCACCGCCGGGTGCGCATCCGCCCAGGCCCGATAGTACAGGGCGATCATGCGATGCTGCAGAATGTTGACGAAGTCCACAAACGTCGTGTCGCTGGTCTGCTGCGCCTCGGCGCCAGTGAACCAGCGCTGCGACAGGCGATCGAGGACCCAGCGTGTCAGATGGAGTGGCATGGGGCCTTCCGGTCCCATCAACCCGAGATTTGCAATCGTGACCCGGGCCGGGGCTGCGTCCTTGCCCGGCACCTTGTCCCTCGCTTCGCGGAATTCAACCACGTCCCTGGCCGAGAAACTGAGACGCACATGCTGGCCGAGCCTTGCCGGCTCGCGATCCGGCTGGCCGGAATAGCCGAACAGCCCGCCCCTCCGTTCGAGCCGGCGCAACAGCTCGAAAAAGTCGAACGTTTCAGACAGTCCTTCGGCCCCGTCCAGGTCGAACTTGTCTAGATCAGGTAGCGATTGCCGGGCGTCATCGGCCATGGCACATCCTCCTGTCTCTGCAGCAGCCGCGTGCGGGTCCGCACAAAGCCGTTTATCCCGGCGTGGCGGGCAAACAGGCGTGCAAGCAAGGCCGAAAGCAGCAACGTGCTTTGCCCTGCCAGGACCGACTGGTCCACATGCAACGTCACTTCCGTGCCGCGTCCAAAGCACATCGGCCCGTCGATCTGCAGTCGTTCGATAACCGATCGCGAGTCGATACGAACGATCGAGTGTACGTTGCGGGCGAGGCTCGGATCTCCCCGGTCGGCATAAAGATCAAGCAGTGCATGGAGCGGATCGACACCGCGACCCTCCTTGGCAAGGCTGAGAAAGTTGAGCGCGAGCTGCGCCACGAGCCGCCAGGCAAGATTGTCGGCCCGGGATTCACCCTCGGCGCCCGCTGGCAACGCCGCTGGGATGGCCGGCTGCGGCGGGCGCAATGCGCCAAGCAGCCGGACCGCTTCGACTGGATCGCCTGTCTCCAGTGTCAAGGTGGGGTTGTCGTCGAGGATCGGCAGATCGCGGTTGGTGCAAAGCGCCATGATGTCGACACGCTTCAACGGGCGGTTCGCCGGGCTTTCAGCCGGGCGTGAAATCGCCAGGAAAACGTCGTCGCCGGTATACGAGGTGCGCGTCAGACCATCGCGCCGTTCGTCTTCGGTGGCACGGCGAGGGCGTCGTTCGGTGGAATAGACCCAGCCACTGCCGCGGTTCTGTCCCAGGCTGAACAGCTCCGGGATTTCGGCGTCGGTCCCCTCGGTATCGGCGTCTTCGACGCGGATGATCCGGTAGATTTCGAAGTCGCGCGCTCGCGTTCGATCGGCATGTACTACTTGCCGCGTCTTGCGGGGATCAAGCTCGATGACGTTGCACTCGCGCTCGAAGAGATTGATGATCGGCGTTGCGAAAAGCTCGAAATCGGCTGATGTCAGGTCGGCAAGCTCAGGCACCGGACGCCGGAACATGAAGATGATCTCGAGCCCGGCCCCGCATTTGCGCACAACAGGCTGCAGCCCTGACACCCGCACGTAGTGGAAGCGCTCCGGCATCATGAAATATTCGCGCAGCAGACGGTAGCCTTCGAATGTCGCACGCGTACGAGGCATCAGGGACTCGTTGTCACTGATGCCGACCATTTCGGGTCCAGGCAGGGGCGATATCGGGTTGGCCTTGCCTTCCGCGCGCGCGCCCAGGCCCGAGCAGGCGCCGAAGATCGCGTCAAACAGCAGTGGCGCTTTGGTGCGTCCGGCAAAATAGAGATCCAGCCGGTCGAGTGCCAGCTCGTCGAGCTTGCCTTTTCCGGTCCGAGCCAGTGCGATACTAAGTGCTGCCTCGCCACGCACGCCGCCGATCGGCGTTATGCCGGCTGCCGCCAGCGCGCTGCGATCCTGGAAATAGCTGACCGAAGTGATCGCTATTGGCCACAGCGTCATGTCCTGCGCGGTCGTGAACGTGCAACGTGTCGACAGGCCGGAGTGAAGACTGGAGACCAGCCGCGTGCCGCGCTTGACGACATGGCCGGCAATCATCGATTGGACCTGTTGGCCGGGTTTGAGCACTGCCATCGCCGTTGCCGGCGCCGGCGTGACCAGATCGGGATAAAGAACGTCAAGGACGCTGCGCGAGAACCGCGAGCGTTCCGCGTCGACTTTCAGCCGGGTGCGCGCGGCCAGGAAAGCAACGCCGTCAAGCAGCCGCTCGACATAGGGATCCGGACAGGGGACCGTGTCGAGCGAAAGGTTGCGCGCCACCGCCGGATGCATGTCGGCAAATTCCGCCGCGAGTGCACGGATATGGGTCAGTTCCTCCTCGTAATATTCTACGAAGACCCGATCCATCTCAGGCTTCCCTAAATTCGGTCCGAGCCAAGCCGTTGTCGAGATTGATCGTGGTGCGCAGGCGCATGCGTTCCGGCGTCGGCGTCATGATCAGCACCGCGTCTATCTCGATCTTTAGGCCCATGCTCTTGTCGCCAAGGGTCACCGTAACCTTTGTTGCGCTTTCCTTGAGACGCGGCTCGAAGGTGGCAAGCACCGACCGGATCTCGCGGGCGAGCGCCTCGCGATCGAAGTCGCGGGATGATCGGCCGGAGAAGGAGGGCACGCCGTAGTTGACCACGCTTCGTCGCACCTCCGGAAAATCGGCGAGAGACGGCGGATTGTCCGCCGCCTGTTCGCTTTCCAAATCGGAAAGCAGCGGAACGGCCTCGAAGCGCTCGGTATTGAACAAAGCCTCGATGTCGCGTCGCACGGCCTCCCTCAGCACGCGCGCCGAGACGACCACGCCGCGGCTTTCGATTTCGACGCGATGTTGGCTCTGAAAAGCCAATCGGTGCAGGCGCCGTTTCTGGTCGGGTGTCAGTTCGGCGTCGGCGTCGATGAGCCGCGCACTGCCCGCGGCGAGAGCGTCAAGACGCTCCGGGCCGAGTTCGTCCTGCAAGGCCTGGTGCAGCCCGTCTATCTCGGAGGTGACGCCCGGCAGGTCATTGACGAGGCGGTCCCACAGAGATGGCTGGACCGCTTCGCGTTTTGCTCGCGAACTGCCGCTACCCTGTAGTTTGTCCGCGCCGGGACGCCGGGCCTCACTTGCCGACATAGACATCCATTTCGATTTCGTCATTGTCGTCGTAGACGAACTTGATCTTCTTGTAGGCGAAGCTGACTTCTTCCTCGATCAGGTCTTCCTCATCTTCGGCCTGAGACATGTCGTATTCCATGATCGAGGCTTCGGTGAGCGTAACAACGAGGTAATCCTTGGTCTCGCCATCAATGGTCCGTCGTGCCGAGAACACCACTTCGTCCAGCGCCTTGTTCTCGAACAGCGCTTTTTTCAGATAGGGCGAGGACTTGTCATAGTGCTTGGTGAACTTGATCATTCCCAAGGAGACACGTCCGCGGCGCGAGAGCGAATTCGGATCGTATGGTGCGACTATTTTGTAATCGACCCCATGGATTTCGATCTCGTCCTCATGCCCGTCTCGAACGCTTGGGCCTTTGATATCCGGAACTTTCAGAAAGCCATCAATTTTGGTACCTGTGGGCATTGTCTTTCTCCACCGCTTTCAAAAACCAAGATGTTGTTGCTGCAGATCAAGTCTTCACGGACGGTAGTTCCGAGACCAGTCGAAGCGAGGCATTGATGCCCTCGAGTTGGTAATGCGGGCGCAGATAGAAACGAGCGTTGTAATAGCCCGGCCGCCCCTCGACGCTGTCCACCTGAACCTCGGCCGCGGCAAGTGGGCGCTTGGCGCGCGCCTTGTCGTCGGCAAAGGCCGGGTTGGCCAGCACGTATCGGTTGATCCATTCGGTCAGCCATATCTGCATGTCTGAGCGCTCCTTGAAGGAGCCGACCTTGTCGCGCGCAATGGCCTTGAGGTAGTGCGCGAAGCGCGAAACCGGGAAAAGATAGGGCAGGTTGGCGCTTAGCCGCTCATTGGACTGCGCGTCGGGGTCGACCAGCCGTCCCGCCCGCGTCTCGTCATCCTGCAGGGAGTGTGCCCCGATGAAGGCCGCCAGATCGGTGTTCTTTCGATGCAGGATCGGCATCAGGCCAAGCTTGGCCAGTTCCGCTTCGCGTCGGTCGTCGATGGCGACTTCCGTCGGACATTTCATCGCTATCGACCCGTCATCGGTCGGGAAGCTGTGCACCGGCAGGTTGAGGACCGTGCCGCCATTCTCGACGCCGCGGATCTGCGTGCCCCAGCCATAGAGCTTGTGGCTGCGATTTATGTTTACGCCCATCGGGAAGGCGGCGTTCATCCAGACATATTTGTTGTGATCGCCGTGCACCTCTTCCTCGAAGGTGAAGCCCTTCACCGGAACGGTATCCGTGCCATATGGCAGCCGCGCCAGAACGCGCGGCATGGTCAGGCCGATGTAGCGAGCGTCCTCGCTCTCGCGCAGCGACTGCCACGAGGCATAGGCCGGGTTGGAGACGATCTGCTGCAGATCTTGCGGGTTCGGCAATTCCTGCCAGCTGTCCATGCGGAACAGGCGCGGCGAGGCGGCTGCGATAAACGGCGTGTGCGCCGAAGCACAGATGCCGGAGATGTTGCGCAGCAAGCCGACGTCGCGCGGGTGGTTCGAGAATTCGTAGGCGCCAATCACACAGCCGATAGGCTCGCCGCCTAGCATCGAATACTCGTCTGTATAGACTTTCTTGAAGATCGGGCTCTGATCCCACATCTGGCCTTCATAGTCTTCGAGCGTGTCGGCCAGTTGCTCCTTGGAAATGTTCATCACCCGGATCTTCAGCTTCTGATCCGTCTCGGTGTTGTTGATGAGATACCAGAGGCCGCGCCATGTGCCTTCCATTTCGCGCACTTCAGGCGCGTGCAGTATCTCGTTGACCTGTGTCGTCAGCATCTTGTCGATGCCCGCGATCAGCGACTTGATCGACTTGATCGCATTGGACGAGATGGTGGTGGTATCGGAACGCGACTGTGCCGCGAGTGCGAGATTGCGGACGAGTTGCTGCAGCTTCTCGCTGTCGTCCTTCTTGACCTTGAAATCCTTCTCGAGCAGCCCGCTGAATTCTCCGAGGTCGATGGCTTCGGCCTCGGCGGCGACGGTGGCAGTCTTTTGCTGTTCGGCCATGACTTACTCCCCTACCTTGTCGTCGTCGGTCAGTGCCTGGCTGGCGATCTTGCCAAGCAGCGGCTCGTTGTTCAGAAGCTGCGCAATGCGTTTTTCGGCGTCGACGCGGCCATCCATGAAGCCGAGCAACTCCTCGAGCTGACGACGCATCTTGAGGATCTCGGCCAGTTGAGGCACCTGCTCGGCGATCTTGTCCGGAGCGAAATCGCCCATTTTGGAAAATGTAAGATCGAGCGCCAGTTCCTCGTCGCGCTCCTGACCTTCGGCCTGCGGCAGCGTGTTCTTCACCCGGGCTTTGACGCGGGGCCCAAGCGCCTCCATGAACTTGGGGAAGCGGTTCGCATCAGTCTCGACAAAGGAGCGGTCCAGCACCGACTTTGACGCTTCCTTGGTCTGCGAGGCGCCGGAAAGGTCGGCCATCACGCCCATGACAAACGGTAGTTCGATCGTCGTCGGGCTGCCGTAAGTCTCCACATCGTAGGCGATCTGCACCCGCGGCGCCCGATTTCGTTCGATGACCTTCGCTTTGCTTTCGGCTGGCATGTGCTGTTACCTTTCATCCTTCTGAGCCGTCTTCTTGACATCGGGAACGCCGGCAAGGAGCCGGAATTCCTTCAGCCCCGAAGGGGCGAGATCTTCCATCAGTTCAACGAAATCCATATGCACCATCCGGCGCACACGCCGCGCCAGGTGCGGAATAGGGCTCGACGGTTCGGTGCGGTCATAGAAGGCGACGACGAGGTCGAGGCATTTCACCACGTCGTCGCGCGAGGAAATCCGGTCGGGAAGCCCCGTGCTCGAGTCCGCGTAGCTTGCCACACTTGCCATAGTATCGGCTCCACGACCGTTTCTCGCAGGCGTTGCCGGTTCTGTCGGCGTGGGCGGCTTGGCCGCGCCATTCGCCACGGCGCCGGCTGCCGAATTCCGTTCGAGGGTCGTCAGCAAACGCTGCAGAAACCGCTTTAATTCCGGAACGGGAGCGCCGCCGCTGTCGAGACGAGCGTTGAGGGCGGTCTCGACCGTATCAAGGGCCGCGATCGCTGCCCGGGCGTCGGCTACCAGTGAGACCATCTCAGTGTTGGCTTGATCTATCTGTGCCGCACATCCGGCACGCACCCGGTTCAAGAGTTGTCCGTGGGCACTGACCAGTGCGGCCTTTTCTGCTGTATTCAATCCCGAGGCGGCTTCCTGGAGCATGACACGGTCGTCGAGCGCGCCTTGTTCCAGATCGCGTCCACTGATTGGCCCGATCGCGCGTGGCGCAAAGAACGCCATTTGCCGCAGGTTCGCCAACAACCCGTCCTGACCATTCTGGAGGTCGAGCAGCGCGTTGATCCGGCGCAAGGCGGCGTCGCGTGGCGAAGCGTTGGGCCGCAGTGCTGGATGCATGGTTTCCCAATGTTGATCGAAGGTCTGCGCAATGAGGGTCAGACCCTGCGCTAGCCCGGCCAGCCGTTCTTCATTGGCCAGCGCGCGCGTGATAATGACGAGCAGGCGCAGGTCTCGGCCATGCGCGCGCAATTCGTCTGCCTTGGCGAGTACCGCAGGCCAGTCGACCGGAATGGTGTTTTGCGAGGAGGGTTTGTTTTGGCCGTCGTGGACGACCTTGATCTCGGGTTCCGTCAGGCGCAACAGCTCATGAAAAGCCGGGTCGTTGCGCAAATCCTCCCCTGACGGATTTTCACCATCGAGCGGAGTAAGCCAGAGTGCGACATCAATCACACCAACCCCCAGCGACCGGCCCTCAAACCGTACGTGACCCAACGTTATCACACCGTTGTACTTTACCACAATTCAACGACTGCTTAAAAATTAACAGAAGCTAAATGCCGCCGCCTCTTGAGGCGTGATTGCCGAACCCTGAATGTGAAATGCAATGCATGGAGGCCGGCAATTCCGTGGTCATTTGCAGCCGGTGGTGCGGGATTTTCCACAAACGGGGGGTGCCGGCTGAGCCGCGTATCGAGCCCCCTTCCATCACGCGCTTTGTCAAGTGACGGCTTATGTGGCAGGTTATCGACTGGCAGATTGCAGGAGCACGTTCGATGGAACAGCGCCGGTCATCGCAGACCTTCAAACGCAAGGAACTGGTCGGCAAGCTCAATCCTGTTGGCGTGCGCGCCTTCAAGGCTGCAGCAGACACCGCCAAACTGCGCGGCAATCCTTACGTCGAACTCGTCCACTTCATCGAGCAACTGGTGCTTTCCGACCGCTCGGATATGCAAATGATAATCGCCGATGCGGGGGTGGATGCGAGCCGGCTTACAGCCGATATGACCCGCGCGGTGGATAAGCTGCCTTATGGCGCAACGTCGATCGAGGAATTTTCCGACCATATCTTCCACGCCATCCAGGAAGCCTGGAACCTTGCAACGCTTGAGTTCGGCGTCGAGGAAGTCCGCAGCGCACATATTCTTCTTGCTTGCCTGAAGACGCCGGTGCTGGAAGGCCTTCTGTCGAAGATCAGCGGCGAGTTCGACAAGATCGACGTCGACGCGGTCATCGCGCGGTTTGCCGATGTGATGGAGGGCTCACTCGAAGCCGGCGCCTCGACTGCGGTCTCCGCCGCGGAGGCACCGCGGCGGGCTTCGGGCGGGGATTCGGCGCTGGCGAAATACGCCACCGACCTGACCCAGCGCGCCCGCGACGGCAAGATCGATCCGGTCGTCGGCCGCGATCCGGAGATCAGGCAGATCGTCGATATCCTGATGCGACGGCGGCAAAACAACCCGATCCTGACTGGCGAGGCTGGAGTCGGCAAGACCGCGGTCGTCGAAGGTTTTGCCTTGCGCATCGCCCAGGATGATGTGCCGCCCACGCTGCAAGGAGTCAGTGTGCGCATGCTTGATGTCGGATTGATGCAGGCGGGGGCAAGCGTAAAGGGTGAGTTCGAAAAACGGCTGAAAGCTGTCATTGATGAGGTGCAGTCGTCCGAGACGCCGGTCATCCTCTTCATCGATGAGGCCCACACCTTGATCGGCGCCGGCGGCGCTGCTGGAACCGGCGACGCGGCCAATCTGCTGAAACCCGCGCTGGCGCGCGGTGAACTTCGCACGATCGCGGCAACGACCTGGGCCGAATACAAGCAGCACATCGAGAAAGATCCGGCGCTGACCCGCCGCTTCCAGGTGGTGAAGATCGACGAGCCGTCGGAGGCGGTGGCCGTTCTCATGTTGCGCGGTGTCGCCGGCGTCCTGGAGCAGCACCATAGGGTGCAGATACTCGACGAGGCGATCGAGGCGGCGGTCGGCCTGTCGCATCGCTACATCCCGGCGCGGCAACTGCCTGACAAGGCGGTGAGCCTTCTCGACACCGCTTGCGCCCGTGTCGCCATATCGCAGCACGCCACGCCGGCGGAGGTCGAGGATATCATGCGCCGCCGCCAGGCGCTGGAGGTCGAGCGCGGCATCATCGGTCGCGAAGCCGCGATTGGCATCGAGGTGACCGAGCGGCAGTCTCGGGTCGAGACCGGACTATCCGAAAGCGAGGCCATGCTGGCCGCCGCGCAGCAACGTTGGGATCGGGAAAAGGCGCTCGTTGCCGAGATACTCGAATTGCGCGCCAAGCTGCGAGGCGAAGGTGTGCCGCTCGATGCGGTGGAGACGCCGGAGACCAATGCCGAAACAGCAAGTACGGACGCAGTTGAGACTGAGCTGCCCAAGACCGAAACGCCCAAGACCAAAACGCCCAGAACCAAAACAGCCAAGACCGAAATGGAGGCACCGGCTGCTGCCGATGCCCCTTCATCCGATCCGGCAGTCGTTCTCGCCAGGCTGCGCGAACTGATGGCCGAACTGGCCGAGGCGCAAGGTGAAACGCCGCTGATCTTGCCGTCAGTCGACCGCAACGCCGTGGCGGCGGTCGTTCAGGACTGGACGGGAATCCCGACGGGGCGGATGCTGTCGAGCCAGACCGAAAAGGCGCTGCGGCTAGCCGCGACCCTGTCCGAACGCGTGGTAGGCCAGGATCACGCCATGGAGATGATCGCCAAGCGTGTGCAGACCAGCCGCGCCGGGTTAGGTGCGCCGGAAAAGCCAGTGGGCGTATTCCTGCTCTGCGGCCCCTCGGGTGTCGGCAAGACCGAAACTGCCTTGGCCTTAGCCGAAACCCTCTACGGCGGCGAGCAGAACCTGATCTCGATCAACATGTCCGAGTTCCAGGAGGCACATACGGTCTCTACCTTGAAGGGCGCTCCGCCCGGATATGTCGGCTACGGCAAGGGCGGAATCCTGACCGAGGCAGTCCGCCGCAAACCCTATTCGGTGATCCTGCTCGACGAGGTCGAGAAGGCGCATCCGGACGTGCACGAAATCTTCTTCCAGGTTTTCGACAAGGGGATGATGGACGACAGCGAGGGCCGGCGGATCGATTTCAAGAACACGCTGATCCTGCTCACCTCGAATGTTGGCTCCGAAGTCATCATGGATCGAACCAGGAATGGCACGATACGGGCAGGGCTCGACGATCTGGACACCGCCTTGCGCAGCCCGTTGCTGAAGGTCTTCCCCGCGGCCTTTCTCGGCCGGGTGGTGACCATTCCTTACTATCCGCTCTCGGATTCGATGATCGAAGCGATCACCCGTCACCAGTTTGCCAAGATCGCTCGCCGGCTGCGTGTAAGCAACGATGCCGAATTGGTAATCGGCGACGGTGTCATGGATCTGGTCAAGGCTCGCTGCACCGAGATCGAATCCGGCGGGCGGATGATCGACGCCATTTTGACCAACACGCTTCTGCCGGAATTGAGCCGCGGCGTGCTGAACCGCTCGCTCGGGGGCGAAAAGATGACGAAGGTGACCGTCGGCGCCTCCAGGGAGGGCTTCACCTATTCCTTCGAGTAGCTTCAGGCGGCGGCAACGACGTGAGATGGGATGGTTTGATCCAAACTGATACGCGAACCGAACCGGCATTGTGCCGGAGTTTACGAGACGGGTCGCGAGTTGGCTGTCGCGCTACCTGACCGTCATGCCGATTTGTCATCCGGGTGGCCGAGTTCGCAGAACCAGCCTCCCAGATACTTCACCGATGGCTTTGTCGGATCGAGAACGGGTGTTTTCGCCTCGACGGCAGCGCGGAATGGCTCGGCACTGTCTTGCGGGATGAACCCCAGATGGTTGGCGCCACTGTTGTCGACCATCTTCAGCTTGTTGTCGGATATGCCAAAAGAGATCGTATGCCCGACGCGCGGCGCCGTCAGTGCTGCCTCGACTAGGCGCACGCAGTCGGCGAAGGAAAGATACGACCACAGCATGCGTCGGTCGGCCGGTTCGGGGAAGGACGAGAAGATGCGCAGGCAAGCCGTCTCAATGCCGAACTTGTCCCAGTAGAGCCGGCTCAGGCTTTCGACGAAATTCTTCGAGACGCCGTAGAGGCTGTCGGGGCGCACCGGCGCGTCGACGCCGATATGGGCTTCCACCTCATGGTAGCCGATGGCATGCACCGAGGAAGCATAGATGACCCGCTTCACGCCGTGTTTCCGGGCTCCTTCGTAGATGTGATACGAGCCACGGATGCTGGAATCCAGGATCGTTTGCCATTCGCATTCAAGCGGCGCGCCGCCGAAATGCACGATCGCGTCGCAGTCCTTGGTGGCCGCGATGGTCGCTTCCATGTCAGCGAGGTCGAAGACCGCCTCTTCCTCGTGGGGAGCAAGATCACCGAACGGTTCGCGACCCGCCAGGCGGATCGTTCTTGCCAGCGGCACCAGCCCCTTTCGCAGTTCCGAGCCGAGCCGGCCGGCTGCGCCGGTGATCAGGATGCGTTCGTAATGGGGCATGATCTACTCCACTTGCGCGACGGCGGCATTGATCCGCGCGATCGCCTCGGCAAGCACCTCCTCGCTGGTGGCGGTGGAGATGCGGAAATAGGGTGAAAGTCCGTAAGCAGCACCCGGCACCGAGGCCACGCGGCCTTCGTTCAGGAGATAGGCCGCCACTGCCGTATCGTCCTCCAGCACGACGCCTTTGGGTGTCTTGCGGCCGATCAGGCTGGCGCAGCCGATATAGGCATAGAAGGCGCCTTCCGGCGGCGGAAGCGTCAGGCCGTTGATGCGTCTTATGCCATCGACCACCAAATTCCTGCGCGCCTCGAATGCATTGCGGAAACGAGCCACCTCGTCCTGCGGGCCGTTCAGCGCGGCGACCGTCGCCGCCTGGGCAATCGAGCAGACCGAGGTGACCGACTGGCTCTGGATGGTCGACATCGCCTTGACCAGTGGCGCCGGGCCAGCGGCATAACCGACACGCCAGCCGGTCATCGCGTAGGCCTTGGCCACGCCGTTGACGATGAGGCTGCGGTCCCGAAGGTCCGGGCAGGCCTTGCCGAAGGATATGAATTCGCGACCGTCGAAGATGATGTGCTCATAGATCTCGTCCGACAGGATGAGCACCTGCGGATGCCTGGCAAGGACAGCACCCAGCGCCTTGAGGTCGTCGGCCGAGTAGACCGCGCCGGACGGATTGCCGGGCATGTTCAGGAAGAGCCATTTGGTCCTCGGTGTAATCGCCTTCTCCAGGAGTTCGGGCGTCAGCCTGAAGCCACCGCTTTCCCTGCATTCGACCGTGACCGGCGTGCCGCCAAGCAGCTTCACCATCTCGGGATAGGACACGAAATAGGGTGCGGGCAGGATGGCCTCGTCGCCGGGTTCCAGCGTCGCCATCAGCGCGTTGAAAATGATCTGCTTGGCGCCGTTGGCCACGACAATGTCGTCGGCCGTGTAGTTCAGCCCGTTTTCGCGCCTGAACTTCCCGGCCACGGCCTCGCGCACTTCCGGCGAGCCGGCCGCGGCGGTGTAGAGGGTCTGGCCCGCCTTGGCGGCCGCGTGCGCCGCTTCGATGATGTGGGCAGGCGTCGGAAAATCAGGTTCGCCAAGGCCAAGGTCGATGACGTCGACGCCTTTGGCCCTCAGCGCCTTGGCGGCCTGGGAGGCCGCCATCGAAGCCGACGGCTTGACCACGGACAGGCGCGAGGAAATGTAGCTCATCGGCTTTTCTCCGAAATATAGCCCCTGGACACGTCCTGTGCCCGCGCCTCCGTACTGCGCCTGGCGGGATCGCCATAGCCGCCACCGCCGGGAAGTTCCAGAACCAGCCGACGCCCTTCTGGAACGTGCTGCCAGCCCTTGGGGCGCATCAGCGTGCCATCGTCGAGCCTGACGATGCCGGCGATCCCGTCCTTGCCGCCATCGCGGCCCTTGGCCGGATGTTTGACCCGGTCGAACATTGCGGAGAAATCGAACTCGTGGCCTTCGGTGGCGGCGATTTCGAGGATCTGGCCGAGGCCGCCGCGAAATTCGCCGTCGCCGCCGGAATCGGGGCGCAGTTCCTTGCGCCAGATGACGATCGGCCCGGTATGCTCGGTCGCTTCGATCGGCATCGTATGGACACCGGACGGAAAGGCGGTGGCGGAAAGCCCGTCCAGCGTCGGGCGCGCGCCCATGCCGCCTGAATTGAACATCAGCACCTCGGCGCGGCGCCCATCGCCGCCGGCGACCGGCCTGACCGAGATGTGGATGTTCCACAGTGCCGCCGCGCCTTCGGCCAGGATCTGGCCCGGCAGCGCCTTGGCCAGCGCGCCCAGCACCAAATCGGGCACCATGTGGCCGATGACGTGCCGCAGCGATACCGGCGCCGGTCGCGCGGCGTTCAGGATGTTGGTTGGTGACGATATGGTGAACAGAGCAAGCGACGCCGCATTGTTCGGGATCTCCGGCGCCACCACGCATTTCAGGGCGTAGCAGGCATAGGCCTTGCTGTAGATGATCGGCACGTTGATGCCCCAGCGGCTCATCGGATCGGTGCCGGAGAAATCGACATTCAGATGGTCGTCGCAAATCGTGACGGCGGCGGCCAGCTTGACCGGCGTATCGTAGCCGTCGGTCACCAGTTCGTTCGACCAGGTGCCTTTCGGCAGCGCCTTGATGCGCTCCAGCGTCGCGTCATGCGTGCGCGTGAAGATGAACTCTCCCAGCCTGTCCAGCGATGCCAGGCCGATCTCCTTCATCATGTCGACCAGGCGGCGGTGGCCGACCTCGTTGCAGGCGGCCAGCGAATAGAAGTCGCCGACAACCTGGTTCGGCTCGCGCACATTGGCGCGCAGGATCTTCACCAGATCGAGGTTCACCTTGCCGCGCTCGGCGAACTTCATGATCGGGATCTGGATGCCTTCCTCGTAGACCGACTTGCCGTCGGCGCCGAAGCCGCGTCCGCCGACATCGACCACATGGGCGGTACAGGCAAAGAACGCCACCAGCTCGCCATTCAGAAACGACGGCGAGACCATGGTGATGTCGTGCAGGTGGCCGGTGCCTTTCCAGGGATCATTGGTGACATAGGTGTCGCCTTCATACATCTCCTCGCGCGGGATCTCGTTCATGAACTGCAGCACGGCCTCGGCCATGGTGTTCACATGCCCGGGCGTGCCGGTCACGGCCTGCGCCAGCATCTCGCCGCGCGGATTGAACACGCCGGCCGACAGGTCGCCCGATTCACGCACCGATGTGGAGAAGGCCGTGCGCAACAGGGTCAGCGCCTGCTCCTCGACCACCGAGATCAGGCGATTCCACATCACCTGCATGCGGATTTCCAAGATGTCGCTCATGCCTGGACCCCTTTGCGGGTCAGGAGGATCGAACCGTCGCTCTGCAGCACGGCATCGAAGAGAGTGGTGACGACCGTCGACGTCTCACGCTCGACGATCACCGCCGGGCCGCTGATGCGATCCCCCGGCGAGAGGTCGGCGCGTTCGATGATAGCCGAAATCTGCACCGTTCCGGTCGTCGGGTCGAAAACTCCGCGCGTCTGCGAAGCAGCAACGGTTCGTGTCCCCATGGTGATAGCGTGCCTGGCGGGAGCCGGTCGCACGTCCTGCGCCTTGACCGACCAGGTGACGATTTCGATTTCCAACCCGTCGAGGCCATCGATGGCACGGCCGAAGAAGCGCGCGTAATTGTCCCGGAAGGCGTCCTTGACGCCGACCTCATCGCCGGGTTTGAACGCCCTGTCGGGCAGCGGCACCGGGATTTCCCAACCCTGGCCGGCATAGCGCATGAAGGCGGTGATTTCGCGGATGATGGCACCGTCGGTGCCGGCCCGCACGAAGCTCTCGGCGGTCGTCTTCAGCCCGTCGAGCAGCGCATTCACCTCGCTTGCATCGAAGCGAGACAGCCGCATCAGCTTGGAAGCCAGCGCCTCATAGCCGAACGGCGCCTTGAGGAAGCCGATGGCCGAGCCGACGCCGGCACCTTGCGGAACAAGGCACTGTTCGACGCCAAGCTTTTCGCACAGCCGCGCCGCATGCAGGGGCGCGGCGCCGCCGAAGGCGATCATCACATTGTCGGAGATGTTCTTGCCGTTTTCCACCGCATGGACGCGGGCGGCATTGGCCATGTTCTCGTCGACGACCTCGCAGATGCCGAAGGCGGCCGAGACGGAATCGAGCGAAAGCCGGGTGCCGACATCGCGGGTGATCGCCTGCTCGGATGCCGGCGTGTCGAGCCTGATGGCGCCGCCGGCGAAATTGTCGGGATCAAGCTTACCCAGCACCAGATCGGCATCGGTGATGGCCGGGCGGCTGCCGCCGCGCCCGTAGCAGGCGGGGCCGGGTTCGGATCCGGCACTTTCCGGGCCAGTCTGGATGCGCCCCATGGCGTCGACCCAGGCGATCGAGCCGCCACCGGCGCCGATCTCGATCATCTCGATGACAGGGATTGAGATCGGCATGCCGGAGCCCTTGCAGAAACGATAGGTGCGGGCGACCTCGAAGGTCCGCGCCGTGCGTGGCGAATGATCCTCGATCAGGCAGATCTTCGCGGTCGTTCCGCCCATGTCATAGGAGACGACGGACGCCAGGTCGAAGCGCCGCGCCACGTCGGCCGCGAAGATCGCGCCGCCGGCCGGACCGGACTCGACCAGGCGCACCGGAAATTCGGACGCGGTTTCCACCGAGATCAGGCCGCCGCCCGAGTGGATCATGAACACCGGGCAGTTCGCCCCCATCTCCTTCAGCCGCACCTGGAGGCGCACCAGATAGTCCGCCATCTGCGGCCGGACATAGGCATTGGCGCAAACCGTGTTGAAGCGTTCGAACTCGCGCATCTGCGGCGAGACCTCGGCGCTTATGGAGATCGGTATGTCCAGCTTTCTGGCCAGGATCTCGCGCGCCCGCCGTTCATGCACCGGGTCCATGTAGGAGTGGATGAAGCCGATGGCGACGGCGCCGAAGCCGCCTGCAGCGATGCTGTCGGCGATCTCGTCGAGCGCGGCTTCGTCCAGCGGCTGCAATTCCTGGCCATCCGCGCCGATGCGCCCCTTGACCGTATAGCGATGCTCGCGCGGGATCAGCGGCGGCGGCAGTTTCAGGTTCAGATCATACTGTTCGAACCGGTTTTCCGTGCGCATCTCGATGACATCGCGAAACCCTTCGGTGGTGACCAGCGTCGTCTTGGCGCCGCGCCGTTCGATGAGCGCGTTGGTCGCCAGCGTGGTGCCGTGGATGACGATGTCGAGGTCCGCCAGCGTGATGCCGGCGTCGCGCACGACGATCTCGATGCCGTCGAGGATAGCCTGCTCAGGCGCGGCATAGTTGGTCAGGATCTTGGTCGAAAAGATCGTGCCGCGCACATCGACCACGATATCGGTGAATGTGCCGCCGATATCCGCGCCGAGACGGATGTCATTTGCCGTACTGGTCATGCGTTGGCCTTCTGCGAAGCGAGCGCTGCGTCGCGCATTTGGGAAAGGGTCTGACGCGGCGTGATCGCCTCCGGGGAAATATCCAGCTCCAGCACCGCGCCGGTCGCGGACGCCAGCGCCCTGCCGAAAGCACCGGCGAAATCCCCGGTCGCGCCGATCCGCTCGGCATGGAAGCCATAGGCCCGGGCGATGCCGACGAAATCCGGGTTCTCGATGTTGGTTCCCGATACGCGCGCCGGATAATGCCGCTCCTGATGCGCGCGGATGGTGCCGTAGATGCCATTGTTCAGGATGAGAACGATCGGCTGTGCCCCGGCCTGCATCGCCGTCCCCAACTCCTGGCAGTTCATCTGGAAATCGCCATCGCCGGCAAAACAGACCACCGTGCGGCCGGGAAAGGCCACCTTGGCCGCGATGGCCGCTGGCAGGCCGTAGCCCATGGCGCCGGATTGCGGCGCAAGCAGCCGTGCCTTCGGTCCGAACTTGAAGAACTTGTTTGGCCAGACGGTGAAATTACCGGCGCCGTTGGTCAGGATCACGTCGTCTGGCAGCGCCTCGCGCAGCCAGCGGCTGACTTCGGCCATGTCGACCGGACCCGGTTGGGCCGGCGCCTCGAACGTGCCCTCATAGCTTTCGCGCGCCTGCGACCGCCACGCGGCCCAGTCGCCCTTGACTGGCGAGAGCGCCTTGGCGAAGGCGTTCGGCCCGGCATGGATGCCAAGCGAGGGCACATAGATCTTGCCGATCTCGCGATCCGAACCGTGGACATGGATCAGCTTCTGCTTCGGCTCGGGCACGGACAGCAGCGTGTAGCCATCCGTGGTCATCTCGCCAAAGCGCACATTGATCGCCAGGATCACGTCGGCGTCGCGGATCAGCTTCTTGACATGCGGGACCATGCCGACACCCGCCTCGCCGACGAAGACCGGCGAGCCATTGTCGAACTGATCCTGAAAGCGGAACGCCGCGACCACCGGAATGTCGGAGGTTTCGGCGAAAGTCTGGAGCGCGGCACGCCCTTGCGCCGACCAGTTGGCGCCGCCGATCAGGAGGACCGGCCTGCGGGAGGCAGCCAGCATGGAGCGGGCCCCGGCCAGTGCATCGGCATCGGCGGCGGCCTCGAACACCTTGGCAGGCCCGCTGAGTGCCGCGACATCGGTCAGCGTCGTCAACATGTCCTCGGGCAGGGCGATCACCACCGGGCCGGGCCGCCCGGTGAGCGCCGTGGTCCACGCACGGGCAATGATTTCCGGCAGGCGCTCGACATCGTCGATCTCTACAGCCCATTTCGCCATCGTGCCGAACACGGCGCGGTAGTCGATCTCCTGAAACGCTTCGCGGCCGCGCATGTCGGTGCCGACCTGGCCGACGAACAGGATCATCGGCGAACTGTCCTGCATCGCCGTGTGCACCCCGATGGACGCATTGGCAACGCCCGGTCCGCGCGTCACGAAGCAGATGCCCGGGGAGCCCGTCAGCTTGCCATAGGCAGAGGCCATGAATGCCGCACCGCCTTCGTTGCGGCACAGCACGTAGTCCAGCTTTCCACGAGTGTCGTGCAGCGCGTCCAGCACGGCCAGGTAGCTTTCGCCCGGCACACCGAAACTCTTGGTCGCGCCGAGCGCGATCAGGCACTCGACAAGGAGGCGACCGCCATTGCGGATCATGCTGCGACATCCTTCATTCAGGCGGCAAGCGGACCGAGCCTGCCCTTCGGATTTATACGTGCACGCTGGCGGATCGAGACGAAACCAAGAAATGCCGTCTATTCGAAAGTTTTTCTTTACCGAGAGACGCGCACCAGGACGTCGGGGTTCATCGTGCCCAGCGGATCGAACGCACCCTTGAGCCGCGCCATGAGGTCTCGCTCCACCAAGCCGCGATTGCGGTCGGCCATCACAACCTTTGCCCGGCCAAGCCCATGCTCGGCTGCAAAGCTGCCGCCCATCTCCGTGACAAGAGATGACAGCGCCTCGGCGAACAGCTCGGCCTTGCCGTCGAAATCGGCTCGACCTTCCGGCGGAGACAAATTGTAGTGGATGTTTCCGTCGCCGAGGTGCCCGAACGGGTTTATCCGCACGCCGGGAAGAATGCCGCCGCAGATTTTCGCACTTGCCTCGACGAAACGGGCGATTGC
Organism: Mesorhizobium cantuariense; assembly: GCF_042647205.1. NCBI lineage: Bacteria > Pseudomonadati > Pseudomonadota > Alphaproteobacteria > Hyphomicrobiales > Phyllobacteriaceae > Mesorhizobium > Mesorhizobium cantuariense. Next base: position 1,652,249 of record NZ_JBHRVD010000001.1, read on the forward strand.
ACCTGGAGGCACGGAGATGTCGTGCTTGAGCTGCTCGCCTTCCAGCCTCTGTCCCTCCGGTTGCTCCTCGCGCAGCCGCCAGAATTGTGCGCGATGCGCACCCGTCGCCGCCAGCGCGCCGTCGCAGACCAGGCCCTGTTCCATGCCCCATTCCAGCGCCGAAGCCAGGATCTCGTCCAAGGGAACACGTAGCGATCCCGATGCCAGTTCGACCAGCAGATAGACGTCGCCCCGTGTCTCCAGTTGGTAGGCAAGGTCGGGCAAGTGCTTGAGCGCCAGCTGCAGGCCCAAATCGGAGAAGAACTCGAGGCCAGTCAGGAACTCCCCGGCCTCGCCGCGCAGGAAGGCGCCGAACGAAACGGCGGCGGCAAAGTCGGGCAGGACCAGAAGGGCGCTCGCCTGCTGCCGAGGCTTGGGGTACAGCCGCAGGATCGCGCGCGTCACGATCCCCAGCGTGCCTTCCGCGCCACAGAACAGCTTGCGTAGTTGATAGCCGGCATTGTCCTTCTGCACCGCGCGCAGTCCGTCCCAAACCCTGCCGTCAGGCGTCACGACTTCGAGACCCAGAACGAGATCTTGCATCATGCCATAGCGGAAAGCCTGGCTGCCGCCGGCATTGGTGCCAATCAGGCCGCCGATCCTGGCGCTGCCTTCCGCGCCGAGATGCATTGGAAACATCAGGCCATTTGGTTCAAGCTTCTCGTGCAGCGCGGCCAGCACGACGCCGGCTTCGACGGCGATCGATCCGCTGTCCAGATCCGGATTCCCGATCGCCGTCATGCGTGAAAGCGAAACGACCACCGCATTCGACTGCTGGGCGACGGCGGCACCGCAAAGCCCGGTGTTTCCACCTTGCGGGACGACTGCCAGTCCGGCCTCGCGACATAGCTTGACGACACTGGCAACCTGCGACGTATCCGCGGGCCTGGCAACGCCCAGAGGTGCGACGCCATAGCGATTGAGCCAATCGCGCTGGTAAGGCTCGGCATCTCTGCCCGAAAGCCAGCCTTTCGGCCCGAGAAGCTCGTGCAACGCGGTGGCGGGATCAATCATGGAGATGCCTGAGGGTATGCGGCGTGACGCATTCGGATCGTTGCTTCCAATCAATGACCCATCACCTGCGACAGGAATTCTCGGGTGCGCTCGTTGCGGGAAGAGGTGAAGAACTCATCCGGTGGCGCCTCTTCGAGGATCTCGCCTCCATCCATGAAAATCACCCGATCGGCGACCCGGCGCGCAAAGCCCATCTCATGGGTCACGCAGATCATCGTCATGCCCTCGGAGGCGAGCGTAACCATCACGTCGAGCACTTCGGAGACCATTTCCGGATCGAGCGCCGAGGTCGGCTCGTCGAACAGCATGATCTGCGGCTGCATGCAAAGAGCACGCGCAATCGCGACCCGTTGCTGCTGACCGCCGGACAATTGGCTGGGATATTTCATGGCCTGCTCGGGAATGCGCACCTTTTCCAGATAGCGCCGGGCGGTTGCCTCGGCTTGCGCTCGCGCCTGCTTGCGCACGATCATCGGGGAGAGCATGCAGTTCTCCAGCACCGTCATGTGCGGAAACAGGTTGAAGTGCTGGAACACCATGCCGACCTCGCGCCTGATCTCGTCGATGTTGCCGACATCGTCGTTGAGCTCGGTGCCGAGCACCTCGATGCGGCCGCCATTGTGCTGCTCGAGGCGGTTGATGCAGCGGATCATGGTCGACTTGCCGGAGCCTGAGGGGCCGCAGACGACGATTTTTTCGCCCCGCTCCACGGAAAGGCTCACTTTCCGCAACGCGTGGAATGTGCCGTAATACTTATCGAGGTTTTCGATGCGGAGCGCCGGCCCACCGGTCGAATTGGTTGAGATCACCTGTACGCCTCCTTACCGTTCGCTGACCGACATGCGGCGCTCGAGAAAGGCGCCATAGCGGGACAGGCTGAAGACGAAGATGAAGTAGATGAAGGCGATGAAGGCATAGACTTCGACATAGGCGAAGCGCCATTCACCGGTGCCATAGGCGGCATTGCCGGAAGCCAGGATCTCGAAGAAGCCGACGATGATCACCAGCGAGGTCTCCTTGAACGAGATGACGAACTGGTTGATCGTCGCGGGCATCGCGTTGCGCATGGCCTGGGGCAGGAGGATTCGACTGACGCGTTGCCAATAGCGCATGCCAAGCGCCATGGCAGCCTCCTCCTGTCCTGTCGCAACGCCCTGCATGCCGCCTCGCACGATCTCCGCCTGATAGGCGGAGAAGAACAAAGCGGAGCCGAGGATCACGCGGTAAAGCTTGTCGCCCTGCAGCCATTGCGGCAGCGCGAACGGCAGAACCACGGCAAATGTGAAGAGGATCGATATCAGCGGAAGCGACCGGACCCCGTCGATGATGAGGCCGGTGGTGCGGGAAATCCAGGGTAGCTCCGACCGGCGCAGCAAGGCCAGGCAGATGGCCAGCGGGAAGCCGATCAGGCAGGTGGTGACGAAGATGAACAGGGTCAATGCCAGCCCGCCCCAGGCTTCCTCGCCGACATGGGCAAGACCAAGCACGCCGCCTTTCATCAACCACCACGGCGACGCAGGCCAGGGCCGAGCGCCATTGTTCTTCGTAGGGATAGAGGCCGAAGAAGATGATCCGCCATCTCGCTGCGATGACCGACCAGCAGGCTCCCGCTGCCGCTTGGCAGGCTTCCGGCCCGCCACTTGTGGTGAAGACAGCCGAGAAAACCGCCCAATTCAAGAGCTTCCAGACCAGGAAGACCATGATCGTCAGGCAAGCCAGCGACAACACGGCCTGAAGCGGCGTTGCGAAGAAGCGTCGCTTCAGATCCTCGAGCCTGCCGGGAGCGGGTGGAGCGACAAGGACCATCTCCATCTCTCAGCCTCTCAGTTGATTGCCCTTGAGGGCAATTGCCTTGTTGATGCGATTGAAGACGGCGGCAAGGCTGAGATTGATGGCGAGGAAGCCTGCCATCAGGATGCCGATCGCTTCGAGGGTTTGCCCGGAATGGTTGATCGTCAGCGCCACAATCATGAAGAAGTCGGTGAAGCCCACCGCGATGCCCATCGTCGTCGCCTTCATCAGCCAGACATACTGGTTGGCAAGGATCGGCAGCATGGCGCGCAGCGCCAGCGGCAGCCGTACCAGCGTGAACACCCGCCAGGGACTGAGGCCCAGGGAAAGCGCTGCCTCGACCTGGCCGATGCCGACAGATTTGAAGCCTCCGCGTACGATCTCCGCGATGTAGGAGCCGCCATAGATCGCGATGGCGATGGCGAGGGTGGCGAACTCGGGTGGAATGCGCAGGCCGCCTCTCAGATTGAGGCCTTGCAGGGCAGGGAAGTCCAGCAGCGGCGTATCCGGCAGACGTCCGACGGTCAGAATGATGGCCGCGCAAACCAGCGCAGCCGCGGCGGCGGCGAACTGGATGGCGCGCCGCTCGCCGATCGGCTGGGCAAGGCGCGACGTCCTGCCCAGCCAGGCCGGCAGCACGATTGCCGCGATGACAGCCACCGTGGCTGCGGCAAACGCCGCAGTGCTGACGTTCGGGAATGGAATGTAGAGCCCCCGGCTGGTGAGCAGGAAGCCCCAGGCTTCGTGCGCGCTGCGCGGCGTCGGCAGGTGCGTGATGATCGCGTACCAGAAGAAGACCTGGAGGATCAGCGGGATGTTTCGGAAGATGTCCACATAGGTGCGGCCGAGCAGCCGCGCCAAATCGTTCGAAGACGTCCGCGCCAGACCGACGATCGTTCCGACGATCGTCGCCAGTATCAGGCCGACGCTGCCCAGAAACAGCGTGTTGATGATGCCGATGAGGAAGTACCACCAATAGGGATCATTGGCCGTGGCGGGCAGCAGCGAGAAATTCACGTCCCAGCCCGTCGACTTGAACAGAAAGTCGAATCCGGAGGTGATCCCCTGGTCAGCTAGGTTGCGGCGGGCGATTACGATACCGGCAAGCACCATCGCGGCGATCGAGCCGACATACAGGACCTGCAACGATGCGTTGCGGACCTTTTGATTTCTCAGCAGGCTGACCATCCAAAGATCCTTGCCGAATTGTCGCCGGCCCCGCCCGGCAGGTGCCGGGCGGGGCCTAAAGCGGGATGCGTTAAGAGCGGATCAGTCGATCACCAGCGGGAACAGGACACCGCCATTGTTCCAAAGGTTGGTCAGTTCGCGGTCCATCTTGTAGGGCGAGTCCTTGCCGAGGTCGCGCTCGAAGATTTCGCCGTAATTGCCGACGTTCTTGATCACCTTGTAGGCCCAGTCGTCATCGAGACCGAGACCTTTGCCCATGCCTGGCGTGACGCCGAGGAACTTGGCGACTTGCGGCGACGTTGGCTTGGCCTTGATCTCGTCGACGTTCTTGGAGGTGATGCCTTCCTGTTCGGCGAAGATCAGGGTGCTCAGCGTCCAGTTGGCGATGTCGACCCAATTGTCGTCGCCTTGCCGCATGATCATGACTTCAGGCTCGACGGCGAGCACGTCGGGCAGGATGACATGGTCGTCGACCTTACTCTTGGCGATGCGCGCAATGGCCAGTGTCGGACCCCACTGCGCATAGAGATCGCAGCGTCCCGAGAAATAGGCCTGCTCGAGCTCCTCGGTCTTTTCGATGAGCACGGGCTCGAGCTTGATGCCAAGCTTGGCCGTATAGGCCGCGACCTGCTGTTCCTGCGACGTGCCGGCGGGAATGCAGATCGTGCCGCCAGCGGCATCCTTGAGCGACTTGAGGTTGAGTTCCTTGTGCGCCATCACCTTGGTGGTTCCTAGGTAATAGGACATGGAAAATTGCAGCCCGAGCTCGGTGTCTCGGCTGAGCGTGCCGCCCGATGCCTTGATGATGATGTCGACATCGCCCGACTGCAGGGACGGCCAGCGCTGCGCCCAGCTGATCGGAACGATCTTCAGCTTTGCCGGATCGCCGAGCACGGCCGTGGCCACCGCCCGGCAGAGATCGATGTCCATGCCCTTCCAGTTGCCCTTGTCGTCGACTTCGGCGAAGCCGAGATAGGATCCGTCATGGCCGGTGCAATTGAGCACGCCGCGCGCCTTGACGGTCTCCAGCGTCTTGCCGCCGGCGGCTTCTGCCGGCGCCGCAAAATGCACAAGTCCAAGGGCCATGGCTGCGGCCCCCCATTTCATCGTTTTCATGTTCCGTCTCCACTGTTGAGGTTGTTTGGTTTCTTGTTGTTGGAGGTCCGAATGTTTTCTGTCGGAGCTCGGTCTCAAAGCCGCTCCTAGTCGGAAAGCGGGGTCGGTTTCGGCACGGAGGAAATCTTCAGATCGCTGCCCAGTCCTGCTGGGCGAGCCATCGATGAAGGGCGGCGACCGCCTTCACGCGCAGGTGCCCGCGCGGGACGATCAGGTAGAATCCAGGGACTTCCTCCGGCCGCATATCGGCAAGGGCGTCGCGGCCAACCGGCGCGACCAGAGCCCCCGACCTCAAATCTTCCTCGGCGTCGATGACGGAGACGAGACCGACGCCGATGCCTTGCAGGGTTGCACGGCGCATGGTTGCGGCATCGTCGAAGCTGATGCTTCGGTTGCCATCCGTCTGCTCGATGGCAAGGTGCCGTAAAATGTCTGGCCAAAGGCGCTTCGATTTGACGGTATCCAGCAACGTGAACAGCGTCAGATCCTGCGCCGACTTGATGCTTTCGCCGATGGCCGGGGTGCAGCAGATGACCTTCGGATCCGGCACCAGCAGGATGGTCTCGTAGTCCGGCCAATTGCCGTAGCCCCACTGGACGGTCATATCGATGTCGTCGCGTCCGAAATCGGGCAGGTCGACCATCGTCGTCAGGCGCAGATCCGCACCCGGCAATATCTCCCGGAACAGGGATAGCCGAGGCAGCAGATAGTGGGTCGCGAAGTAGGGGCTCGCATTCAGGTTGATGCGGTCCCGATAGTTCGACTTGGTGACGCGGCGAACGCCTTCGGAAAACTCGTCGAACCCGGCTTTGACATAGTGCGAGAGAAGGATGGCCGACTCAGTCAATTCGACCGACCGACCCTTACGCTCGAACAGCGTCACCTGAAGCGTGTCTTCCAGAAGCTTGATCTGCTGTCCGACGGCCTGCGGCGTGACCAGCAACTCATCCGCCGCCTGCCGAAAGCTCTTGTGCTGCGCGACGGCGTGGAAGACGCGAAGCGCATTCAGAGACGGAAGGCGCAGTTTGCCGGTCATTGTTAATTCCGCTCCTTCTCGCTTGAGGTTCAGTTGACCATGCGCTGTCGCAATTCAGTTGTTGTCAGGCGTATATGTAACCGCCTGAAACAATTACGTTTTCACCGGTCATATAGGTGTTCTTGGGACCGCCCGTCATAAGCACCCACTCGGCAATCTCCGTGGGCTCGGCACCACGACCCAGCGGGCTTGCCTTGGCCAGTTCCTCCAGGAAGCCGAGGGCCTTGGCCCGCTCCGTGGCCATGCCTGCAGGGGCTACCGAATTGACCAGGATTCCGTGTTTTGCAACGTCATGGGCAAAGGAGCGCGTCAGGCTGACCACGGCGGCCTTGGTTGCCGCATAGTGGGCGTTCTGCGGATGCGCCTTGAAAGCGTCGACAGATGTCAGGTTCACGATCCGCCCGCGCACATGGCTCTTCGGCTCCTGCGACTGCATATGGCGGACGGCCGCCACCATCATGTGGTAGGTGCCCTTGATGTTGATGCCGTTGGAGGCATCCCAATCGGCATCGCTGATCTCGAGGAGCGGGCGGCGAGGGTAGATCGCGGCGCAATTGATCAAAGTGTCGATGCGCCCGAGCTTCGAAACGATGGCGTCGAAGGCGGCGTGGCACTGAGGGCCGATCTGGATGTCGCATAGGGCGGTCGCGGTCGGCAGGCCGTTGGCCTTTGCCGGTGCGAGAGCGGCTTCGGCAGCGTCCTGGTTGATGTCGATGATGCCGATCTTCGCCGCGCCGGCCTCCACAGCCATCCGGGCCAAAAGCGCGCCGAGGCCAGCGCCGCCGCCGACGATGAGAACGGAAAGATCCTTCATTCCAGTTTTCCTTACTTGGTGCCGCTTGGCGAGGTCGGCCAGGTCGGCATGATGTCGAAACGGGTAACGTCGGCCCATGCGGGCAGGCCGAGTACCGCGACCACTATTCCGGCCACGTCATCCGGCTGCACCACTTTGCTGGCGTACATGGCCGCGCGCGCCTTGGCGTCGAGGATGTCCTGATAGAGCTGTGTCTCGACACGGCCGGCGACGATCTCGGTGACGCGTATGCCTGATGGGGAGAGGTCGGCGCGCAACGCGGCGGCAAAGCCGGAGATCGCCGCCTTGGTGGCTGAATAGACGGCAATGTTGGAATATGCCGCGTGGCCCGCGGTGGAGCCGGTGAACAAGATGTGGCCGGACTGCCGCTCGCGCATCTGCGGGACGACGAGGCGGGTGAGCATGATTGCAGCGCTGAGGTTCACCTCCAGCGTGGCGTCGATGTCGGCGATCTTCATGTCGGCGAAATTGCCTAGCGGCGGCATGATCCCGGCATTGTTGATCAGCACGTCGATGGTCAGATCCGCCAGAACAGCCTCCAGCGCCTCGCGATCGGTGACGTCGACGGCGATGGGCACGATGCCGGGCCGCTCGGCCTGCAACCCCTTGAGCGCGGACTGGCTGCGCCCGACCGCATAGACGTCATAGCCGGCGTCGCTCAGTGCGATCGCCATGGCCCGCCCTATGCCGCTCGTTGCACCTGTGATGAAGGCTGTCGTCACGTGGGGCTTCCCTGATTGCCTGGTTTCAGTTTGCGGCCTGGGCCGATGCCGCGAAACCAAGAAAACCAGCAAAAAGGAAAGATAAACTTTCGAAAGCCCTTTCAGCCTGCGAAACCTCCTGGGGTGTCCGTGCGATCACGGAAGCCGAAAACCCAAGGAAACGACGGGAGAACGGCGCTTTCAACGCGTCGGAAAACGGGTGCCGCTGGCCGGCAGAACAAAAACAAGGCTTTCGCAATGCGTGGCTGATCTGGTCCACGCGCCTGTGCATGCGAAGCGAAATCGCCGGCCTTACCCGCCTGTCGGAGCAGGCCTCTTCATATCGGTAAAGAGCGAGGCCGCAGCTGCCTTCTGCTCGGCCTCTGTTGCCGCGACGCCTGAAGCCCGGGCCAAAGCGCGCACGCGTCCGAGGCTGTTGTGCAGATGCTTGCGCATGGCCTGGCGAGCAGCGCGACCGTCCTGCCTTTCGATGGCGTCGACGATGGTTTTGTGTTCGCTGTGAATGCGTGCGTAGTAGCTGTCCTTGCGCTCTGATGTGACCACGTAGCCCAGTTGAAAGCGTGGAACGATCATCGGCCTGAGATAGCTCAGGAAGCCGTGGATGAATTCGTTGCGCGCGGCTTTGGCGATCGCCAGATGGAAATCGTAGTCGTAATGGATCTGGACGACAGCGGGATCCGCTTGCTGTGCGTCGACCTGTTCCATCAGGGCGCGGATTGCATTCACCTCCGCGTCGGTGCGCCGTTCCGCGCACAGCCCGGCGGACTCGACTTCGACACTCAGTCTCAGTTCGAGCAGGGCGATGGTTTCCGGTAAGGTCCTGAGAGCCTCGTCCGGTATCGAGAAGTTGCGCGGCGCCGGCGTTTCACTGACGAACATGCCGCGTCCTTGCTGCGGCACCACCATGCCCTCGGAGCGCAATCGCGCCACCGCTTCCCGCACCACCGTCCGGCTGACGTCGTATTCGGCGCAAAGCTCGGCTTCTGTCGGCAATTGCGCGCCGGGCAGCAACTGTCCGGACCGTATCTTTTCGGACAGGCTCTCGGCCACGACGGTGGAAAGTGGCTTGCGCTTCGTCATCAGTGTTCCCCAGTCCGATGCCAGATGCAGGATGATGCCCGAACCGGCAAGGCCATTCAAACCGCCGCGGTGACGATCAGCTCGACCAGCATTCCGGGCCTGGCCATGCGTCCTTCGCCGGACGAGCGCGCCGGTGCGTGCTCCTTCGGCATCCATGCGTCCCAGACCGTGTTGACTTCGTCGAAATCCCTGATGTCGTCCAGCCACATCTGCACGTGAAGGATGCGGGTCTTGTCCGTACCAGCCTTGGCAAGCAGCGCGTCGACCTTGCCGAGCGCCTCGCGCATCTGGTCGGCCGCGGACTGACCCGGTCTTGCGACCTGGCCGGTGAGGTAGAGGGTGCCATTGTGGATGACCCCGTGGTGGATGCGGGTGTCGAAGTCGAAGCGCTTGATGTCACTCACTGGATTGTCCTCGTCAGATTTCCGGCCTCCGCCGGATGGGGTCAGATTTCCGGCCTCCGCCGGATGGGGTCAGATTGCCGGCGTCTGGCGGATTGGGTTTCCCTGCAAATATTGCGCGTAGGGCGCCTGAACGAGCCAGCCGGCGTCGACGGGCAGGGTGACGCCGGTTATCGACGCGGCCCGGTCGGAGCAGAGGAACAGTGCCGCCTCGGCAACGTCGCGCGGCTCGACGAAACGGCGCAGCGCGGTGGTCGCCAGGATGGCTTCGGGGTTGCGCTCTCCCTTGGCTATCCTGGCTTTCAGCCCGTCCGAAAGTGTGTAGCCAGGTGCCACCGCATTCACCCGCACCCCGTGCGGACCGAGTTCGGCGGCCAGGATCTGGGTCAAGGCCAGAACGGCATGCTTTCCGGGCGTGTAGGCAGGCAGGGACAGTGGCGCGAAGGAGGCAAGCGAGCCGACGTTCAGGATCGCGCCACGCCCGGCAGCCGACATCAGCCTGCCGAACACCTGGCAACCCAGCAGGGTGCCGCGATAATTCACCCTCCACATCCTCTCGTCCTCATCCAGATCCTGGTCCAGGACGTGCTTGCCGCTCTGCAGGATGCCGGCGCAATTGACGGCGATTTGAGGCGTACCGAACGCATCGCTGACGGCCTGCGCCAGCGCTTCAACCGAGAGGGGATCGGCAACATCGGTCTGGACGAACAGGGCGCGCGGTGCGCCCGCCGCCTCGCAGGCCTCAACCGCCTCATTACCCCGAGCCGCATTCCTACCGGCGACCACCACATGGTAGCCGTCCTCGGCAAAGCGCAGCGCGATTGCGCGTCCGATGCCGGAAGTGCCGCCGATGACGACGGCCGTTGCCGTCTCAGCCATTGCCGCGGTCCTTGCCTTCGATGTCGAAGAATTCGGACATGGCCCGGACCTGGAAATCCATCATCGGGCGCCCCGGCTGAATGCGGCAGCCAATCTCTTTCGCCGCCTTTAGCAGGGCGGTCTCGGCGGGCTCCATGATGATATCCACGACCGTCATGTCCGGGGTCAGCCGGCTCACGTCCAGCGGCAGCGGGTCGCCCGCATGCATGCCGACCGGCGTGGCGTTGATGGCCATATGCATGCCGGAAGGCTCGGCCTCGCCGACCTGGATGCGGCATTTCGGGAATGCGAGGCGAACCAGCGCCGCCAGTTTTTCGGCGCGCCCGGCGTCGATGTCGGCGAGACGGATCTCCTCCGCGCCGGCTTCCGCGAGACAATAGGCCAGGGACGCACCGGCGCCACCGGCGCCGACCTGGAGAATGCGGCGGCCGGCAATCTCATGTCCGCCTGCGTTGAGCCCATCGATGAAGCCGACGCCGTCGAAATTGTCGGCGTACCAGCTGCCATCGGGCAGCCGGCGCACGGAATTGGCGCTCTGCACCCGCGCGGCGCGGTCATGGGCAGCAGAGCATTTGTGATAGACCGCGACCTTGTACGGCACCGAGATGATGACGCCCCTTATGTTCTCGGCCGCCGTGATGCCGGCCCAGAAGGCCTCGAAATCCTCCGGGCGGCAGCTCAACGGCACCATAAGGCTGTCCAGCCCCTTTTGCTCGAAGATCTCGTTGAATATGCCGGGGCTTTTGGCGTGTGCCACTGGATGGGCCAGCATCACGAAGATGTCGGCCTTGCCGGTTCCGCGCATCGGTTCACTCCTCTTCTTTTGGCAGTTCTGCACCAAGGTCGGCATGCACAGCACTTGCAGCGAATTATTGCCGTATGATATAGGACATCATACAAATTTCAACATCCTTTCGCACATCGGAGACTGACCGCAAAATGCAAGAGCGCCCCAACACGCTGAAGGCTGCCGTGACGGCCGGCCGAGCCCATATCGGCATCTGGTGTTCGCTGGCTTCCGCCCTCACGACGGAAGTTGTCGCAGGCTCCGGCGCCGGCTGGCTGCTGATCGATGGCGAACACAGTCCCAACCATCTGCGCAGCATCATGGCGCAACTGCAGGTCATGGGCGGCTTCGACAGCGAACCAGTCGTCAGGCTGCCTTCCGACGACCCCAATCTGATCAAGCAGGCGATGGACATCGGAGCACGCAGCCTGATGATCCCCAATGTGCGTACGGCGGATCAGGCGCGCAGCGTCGTTGCCGCGATGACCTATGCTCCGGGCGGCGTCCGCGGCTTCTCGGTCGCCCACCGCGCCAACGCATTCGGCCGCATCGCCGGCTATCACATCAGGGCGCGCGAGCAGCAGCTGCTGGCCGTGCAGATCGAATGCGAGACGGGCGTGGCGAACGCCGCCGAGATTGCGGCGGTGGACGGCGTCGACGTTCTCTTCGTCGGGCCCGGCGACCTGTCCACAAATATGGGCGCGATGGGCAATCCCGGTGCGGCGCACGTTCAAGAAGCGATCGCCTCGGTGCGCAAGGCAGCAACAGCGGCAGGCAAGGCCAGCGGAATCCTGGCGCCTGCAAAGACCGACGCCGACCGCTATCTCGCCGACGGCTTCACCATGGTGGCTGTTGGTTCCGACCTCGGCCTGCTTGCGCGGGGCTCGGATGCCTTGGTCGCTTCGTTCAATCAGTAGACCGGAGATACAGCCATGCCGATCCCCCCTTACAAAGCGCCGTCGCGTTCGGCCTACGACATCGTCATCGTCGGCGGCGCCGTCGTCGGTTCGTCAACGGCATACTGGCTGAGCCAGGCGCTGGGCAGCGGCGCCTCGATCCTCGTGGTCGAACGCGACTCGAGCTACGAGTTCTCGTCGACGGCGCTCTCCACCAGTGCGATCCGGCAGCAATATTCCAATCCGATCAATGTGAAGATCAGCCAGTTCGGCATCGAGATCATCCGCGGGTTCCAGGAGCGGATGGCACCCTTCTACAAGGACGAACCGGCGCCAGACCTCGGCTTTAAGGAGCATGGATACCTGTACTGCTGCTCACCTGATGGCATCGACGCGGCGCGCGAGCGCGTCGACCTGCAGCGCAGTCTCGGAGCCCACACGGTGTTCCTAGAGCCGGGTCCGCTGAAGGATCGCTTTCCCTGGCTCAATGTGGAGGATCTCGGCGGCGGCTCCTGGGGAGCCCGGGAAGAGGGCTGGTTCGATTCCATGGGCATGATGAACGGTTTCCGCCGGGCCGCCCGCGCCAGCGGTGTCGAGTATATCGACAATGCCGTGACAGGGCTGGATATCGCCAAGGGGCGGGTCATCTCGGTGCGCCTCGCGACCGGACAGACGGTTCGTTGCGGAACCCTGGTCAACGCCGCCGGCCCGCGCGCGCAACAGGTCGCCGCCATGGCCGGCCTGTCGATCCCCGTCGCGCCCTACAAGCGCTACAGCTTCGTCTTCGCCAGCGCCAACCCGATCCCAGGCCGGATGCCCAATGTCATCGACCTGTCCGGTACATTTGTGCGCCCCGAAGGCGAACTTTTTCTCACCGGCAACACGCCGCAAGACGATGGGCCGGCCGGCTACGACGACTTTGAAATGCACCATGAAGAGTTCGACGACTACATCTGGCCAGCACTCTGGCACCGCATTCCATCCTTCGATGCACTCAAGGTTCAGACGAACTGGACTGGTCACTACGAGTACAACATGCTCGACCACAACGGCATCGTTGGCTTCCACCCGCAGGTGACCAATTTCATGTTTGCCAACGGCTTCTCGGGGCACGGCCTGCAACAGTCGCCAGCCGTGGGTCGGGCCGTTTCAGAACTCATCGTTCACGGGTCTTTCCGGACGCTCGACCTGTCGCCGTTTTGCTACGAGCGCATAGAGCGCAATGAGCCGTTCCTGGAAGAAGCCGTGATTTGAGACAGAGCTCCTGAGTGGCCGACAAGCTCGGTGCGCGGGTGTCCGTGCTTTGCGGCGATTTTCCTTTGAAATCAAAAGCGTAACTTTTTGACGGTTTTGATGTCGGAGTTTACGCGAGGCAGCGCCGCCTCGTCATCCTTGCTGAGCGAGGTATGGAAGAGCAAGGGTCCGGGAAATCTCGAATGGCGCTACAAAGGTCAGGTTTGGCAGGGCACATCTGAAGCCGCACATCTCACCGGCCCGACCGCTCGCCTGCAGTAAGCAACGAGGCAAACATGTGCGCGTAGTTCTCGGCCAGAACGCCCCAATCCCACTCTCGGATCGTCTCGATCATGCGGGCGGCCATCCGCGACCGGAGCGATGGCGTGTCCCGCAACAGGGCGAGCTTGTTCGCAAGCCCCTCCGCAGTTCCATCGAAGAACAGCCCGTTGTCGCCATCCCGAATCAGCTCTGGCATGTTTCCCACACGGGTCGTCACCAAGGGGACACCGCACGCCGCCGCCTCCAAGCAAGGATTGGGAGCGCCTTCGCTGAGACTGGCGCAGACATAAACGTCGAGATCCCGATAGAAGTCGAGCATCTCGTCACCGTTACGCCAGCGTTGCTCCCGAATCGCAGTCAGTAGTCGCACGCCCGGCACGGCAGCGACCGCGGGCTCGATGACTTCGTGGAAGCCGCGATGTGCTGGACCATGGTTGCTGAGACTTCCCGCCCATCCGACGCGGAGTTCGCCAGAATAGGGTTGTGGCTCTTGTGGGGGGCAAAAGAATGTCGTGTCGACTCCATTGGGCGTGTAGTGGACCGGAACACGCAGTAGAGGACGGTATTCGTGCTCGAGCCGCCGATTATTGACAAAGACAGCGCGTGCCAGCCGGCGCAGGGTGGCGAGCCCGGGCTCGCGGAACTCGCCCTCCAGCTCTCTGTGGCCGCAGATCCCGATGAGCAGCCTGTCAGACCGCCGGGCGAAGACCGATTCCGGCAGGGGCAGCTTCGAGAATTGGAGCCAATAGTAGATGAGCACGATGTCCGCCGCGTTCACGTCGGACTCAGTCACATCATGCTGAAATCGTTGGACGATCTCGAACCTTCTTTCCAGCACGCGCCGGAGATTCTGGGTCTTGCGATCGATCGCCCAGCCGGGTCGGTCCGCGATCGCCAGGATGCGGGGGAGGTGTATATCGCTCACGAGGCGTACCGCTCAAGCCAGTGCGCCAACCATGGATTGGCCTCGTCCAGATCGTCGTCCGTCGCGGTGGCGCGCACCTGGGTAGCGTCCGGCAGTTGGATATCCTCTGGTCGCAAGCGGGGTCGCCATCCGTGCCAGCCAAGACCGATGACCTCCTCGCTCAGGTACCGGCGGCCAGCATACTTGCGCGCGGCATGCTCTGCGCTCAGGAACAGATAATGCTTCATGCGAAAACGCTCGGGGTAGAGCTTCACTGGACCCCCGAAGCGTACGCGATGGCCGCCGGACCACGCAATCTCCATGGGGCCGTCCTGTTTCTTGTACGCACGGACGCAGTGTGGGGAGCACGGTCGGAATGGGTAATAGGTGCGCAGCGTGTGTTGATAATTGGGGTTGTCGTGATCTGGGGCTTCCCTGGTAGGAATGAACGTGAACTCGGAAGACTCGATCGCATTGAAGCCGAGTGCGTCGGCTGCCGCAATGGCGGAGACCAACGATGAATACGAAGTCGGCGGAAGGTGGATCTCGTCAGCATCAAGATGCATGAACCAGTCTGCTTCGAGCGACTGAAATAGTTCCTCTTTGCGACGAAGAAGGTGCTCCCAGCAATACCAGCCGCTATACGGGATGCTTTCGAATCCTATCAATCCGGCCCCGCGGTAGCGCTGGGCAATCTCAAGCGTTCGGTCCGTCGACTGATTGTCGCAGATGTAGACCTGCACGCCTTGACGAAAGAGGTTCTCAAGACATCCGGCGACGAACCGTTCTTCGTTCCGTGTTGCAAGAACCGCGACGACTCGCGGGGAACTTCGATCACGCGCAGCATTTGCAATGTGGGTGTTGAGATCGACCAAGTCCCTCAATCCTTCGTTGTGTGCTTGCGGATACGGTCTAAAGATTCAGAGCGGCCATGCCAAGGCGCCATCACTTTCCCACCTGAAGTGCACACGCGCTCATAGCGGTTCCCGTCGCGATAGCAAGTCTCAGGAATATGCGGCTCCCTTGGGCCGAGTTGTCGTCTAGTCCCACTCAGGCATAGCGGGGCATTTCGTCTTTGCTCCCCTGCTGGTCGAGGTGTTGGCCCACGATCACAACGCCATTCCATGGCAGGAACAGGCGCCCTGTCGCGGCCGCCCCGCTACGGTTCTTCGCTCTCCGATATCAGATCAGCGATCTGTCGAGGACCTGCGGCTCTCCGCTCTGTGGCCCGATGGCATCGGGGTGCTAGCGGTGATATGACTTGGTGACGGATTTTTTTTGAGGCGAGTCAGGTACGCCGCCGAGGTTATCGACACGCAAAAATCGTCCGACCGGGCCTGATAGTTGGCGAAACCCCGGAATAAATTTCCGGCGATTTTCTATTTAAAATCAAGAGCGTAACTTTTTGACGGCTCAATCGTCGGAGTTTGAGCGTAGTCAGAGGGTATTTGCTAGCGATTTCAACGGGTTATATGTTGATTAAATAATCGAGTGGGAGTAGGCGAGCAATAACAAAGAACTCGGCGGGGTATTCCCCCCGTCCTATATCCACCTCGGTGGACTTTCGGCCCTCGGACACCTGCCTAGGGAGGTCGACCG
Organism: Mesorhizobium cantuariense; assembly: GCF_042647205.1. NCBI lineage: Bacteria > Pseudomonadati > Pseudomonadota > Alphaproteobacteria > Hyphomicrobiales > Phyllobacteriaceae > Mesorhizobium > Mesorhizobium cantuariense. The sequence goes on from NZ_JBHRVD010000001.1 coordinate 1,668,030, forward strand.
ATCTGGAAACGCAGTTGGCGCAGATGTAAAGAGTTATGCACATTGCACAGGGCGGCGGCATAGAATGACGTACAATTCGGCGGGTCTGCTGCCCACCGACAGCTTGCAAACGAGGTGGAGAATTTGATGCGGAACACGATGCTGGGCTTCGCGGCACTTGCCCTGGCCGCGTGTCAATCGGCTCCTGAAGCGCCGCAATCAGCCGCTCTCGAACCTGCGTCAAATCCTGTTGCTGTTCCTCCTCAACTTGCCTTGGATCCCGCCGCAGTTCCTCCTGGCTCGGCAATCATGGATCAATCCGTGACAATCACTCCTCCTGCGAAGGGCGTTCCAACAAAGTACGCCGCATTTTCGGGCATGTGGGTTGGACGATTGGAGGGGACGGATGAAGCCAAAGTCGCTGTGCAGACGATTTCTCCGAACGGCAAAGTGACGGTCACCTTTGCGTGGGGGATTCTGGGCGATAACAATCCGGGAGAGGCCGCCGGAACAGGAAAAATTGTAGGGACTACGTTGAAGCTTGGGCGCCTCCCGAATGGTGCGGACGTCAGTTTCATGATGCTGCCCGACGGAACCCTGGCCGGAACCGTTGCGCTTGCCGGCCAGACCTACACGGGCGTATTCATCAGGCAATGAGTAAAGCAACCATTCCCCGCGGTCAGTCGATCGCCGCTGTCGCCTCGATCTCGATCAAGAAATCCGCCCAACCATGCTGCCGTTAACATCCTGGCCTGGGGCCGGTCAGGGTCGCGTGAGAATAGCAGCTCGGGGTGCTCATCGACATCGCCTCGGCGGCGTTTGCACTGGATGTCCTGACCGAGACCGCGGCAGGAACGAATGCCGACTTTCAATTGGCGGCTCTTCACGCCGCTGAATAGTCCGATCCTCGCCTGGTCCTGGCCGCAGAAGCTGGATCGCACCGGGATGTAGCTATCAACAACATAGAGCGCTATGGAAAGCCGAAGCTGGCGATGTTGCCTTAGACAGCGGGTGCCGTGCCCACGGCCTCGGTGAGCCGGACATCCTCACCACCTGTACACACGCACTACGGCCGTCCCGAGACGTGCCTGAAGACCCTCCAGGAGATTTCCATGAGCCAGCAGTTTGCCTTGACCGTGACGTGCCCGTCCACACGCGGGATCGTTGCCGCCATCACCACCTATCTGGCTGAGAATGGTTGCAACATCACCGACAGCTCGCAATTCGACGACAGCCAGAGCGGCAATTTCTTCATGCGGATCAGCTTCAGGTCAGAGACCGGTGCCGATCTCCCCGGGCTGCGTGCCGGATTTGCAGGGACCGCCAAGCCCTTCGGCATGACCTACGCTTTCCATGACGAGACCGAGAGGATGAAAGTCGTCATCATGGTATCGCGCTTCGGCCATTGCCTGAACGACCTGCTCTACCGCTGGCGGATCGGTGCGCTGCCGATCGACATCGTGGCGGTGATCTCCAATCACATGGACTATCAGAAAGTGGTTGTGAACCATGACATTCCGTTTCACTGCATCAAGGTGACGAAGGCCAACAAGGCCGAGGCCGAGACGATGCAGATGCGCATCGTCGAGGAAGCCGGCGCCGAATTGATCGTGCTGGCGCGTTATATGCAGGTGCTGTCGGATGAGATGTGCCGGAAGATGTCGGGGCGGATCATCAACATCCACCATTCCTTCCTGCCGAGCTTCAAAGGTGCCAACCCCTACAAGCAGGCTTACGATCGGGGCGTAAAGCTGATCGGCGCGACGTCGCATTACGTCACCGCCGATCTCGATGAGGGCCCGATCATCGATCAGGACACCGTCCGCGTGACGCATGCCCAGAGCCCGAACGACTACGTTTCACTTGGTCGCGATGTGGAAAGCCAGGTGTTGGCGCGGGCGATCCATGCGCATATTCATCGCCGGGTTTTCCTCAATGGGGACCGAACCGTCGTTTTCCCGGCGTCGCCCGGATCCTATGCGTCCGAGCGGATGGGGTAGGGGCCGTCGCTACGCGCCTGGCGCCGCACCACGGATCGCGGCCTATACAGCCGCGACCAGCTGCACCTCCACGGGCGAATTGCCCGGCAGCGTCGCGACGCCGACGGCCGCGCGGCTGCCTATTGCGCGCCGGCCAAGTCTGGATTCCAGGAACTCGGAGGCGAAGTCCGCCAGCTTCGAGTGTGCCGTGATGCCTGGCTCGGCAGCGATGTAGACCGTGGGTCAGGATGGCGGAAAGACTTTCACCTTCGGCTAGCAGCGCTTCGGCCGCCGCCAGCGCATTGCTGCAGGCCAGGATCATCGCGTCCTTCTGCAGGGCAGGGTCCGCATTGGCCGGCACTGGTCCGGTAAATTGCAGCACCCCATTCCTGCGTGGGTCATCCCGCCGTGAATATCATGCTACCGTGCCGTGTCGCAGGGAGGTACAGTCCCTGCGGCACCGGTGTCTGTTGATCTGAAATGTTACCGGTCATGCGCGGTACCGGTCGACGAGGGCGACGAGACGTTCGCAGGCTGCAACGGCAGCGGCGTGATCCTGCGAAAAGTTCAGGCGCACGCTGCTTTCGGAAAACGGACTGAACTCCGTTCCAGGTGTCACGATGATGCCTGCCTGCAGGCGCAGAATGCGGACAAAATCATTGCCTGCCACGGACAGAGGAGGCAGTGCCGGAAAAATGTAGCTGCCGGCTTCGGTCGTACGAACTTGAATGCCTGAAGTCGCACGGAAGACCTTCAGCAGATCGTCGCGGATCGCCTGGTGCTCGCGAACGCGCTGGTCCATCCACCCAGCCGGTTCGTTGAACCAGGTGCGCAATACGGCCTGGCTATAGCCACCGGCACGCAAGGAAACGATCGCCTGCAGTTTCTCCATGCGGGAGATGATTTCCTTGGAGCCGAAGGCTACTCCCAGTCGATAACCGCTGAGCGATTCCGTCTTTGACGGCCCCATGATGGTCACGACGTTTTCGGAATCCAGCTGCTGCGCGCGCAAGTGGGTGTAATCCACGCCCGCGTACAGGAGGCGCGAGTAAAGCTGATCGACGATCACGGTTGCGTTGTATCGGCTTGCCAGAGCGGCAATCGCTTCAATCTCGTCGCGGGAGTAGACGACGCCTGCTGGATTGTTGGGGTTCGAGAACAGGAACAGCTTTGCGCCCGACTTGAACGCGTCTTCCAACTGGCTGAGGTCGAGGCCCGAACGGCCTTCGGTTGTTGCGTAGTCCATGCGGACGGGCATCATTTCGCCTTCGCAGAATTCCACCAGTTTGCGGTTGGCAAAGTAATCGGGCTGGACGATCGCCACCTTGTCACCTCGCGATACGGTCGAGGCGACGGCCAGGAACAGGGCGCCCTGGGTGCCGGGGGTAATGATCATGCCATCGCGCGCATCGACAGGCGCTCCGGTGAAACTGGCCAGCCGCCCGGCGAGATCTTCGCGGATGCCCAGATCGCCGCGATATTCGGTGTAAGCCTGCTTGCCGCCGGCTTCGACACCCACCGAGAAGACCTCGAATGAGCCGGGTGTCGGGGTGAACGCGTCGACGTCGCCATGCGAAAAATCCACCGGCCGGCCGGTGATCGCGTCGCCTAGCAGCACTGCGTCGATCCCGCCGGACATCTGGCGGACTTCTTGTCCGGGCGCTGCGTCAGTGCCAAGGCGGCCGAATTTGCTCTGGATGGTCACCGAAAACTCCTGTTTGACAGCACTGCCGCTGCTGGAATGCGACGCCACTCTATGGTGTGCATGAGGCACTAAAATATGCTTGCCTCCTTCTTTGGAAGATAGAAAAAGCGATTCAGGGATATCCGGTTTCTGAAAAAGTTTTCCCACCGTGCCGGACCCCGACCTGCCGTTCCTCGGAATCCATCTTACGCGCATGATCGACGGATCGGTGACGCTCGGCCCCAATGCGGTGCTCGGCCTGTCGCGGGAGGGCTATCCCAGATTTTCCATCAATGCCCGCGACGCGGCCGACATGATAGGCTTTCCGGGATTCTGGAAGCTGGTGATGCGGCATCGCCGCCATGCGGTGCACGAGCTTGCCAATTCGCTTTCGTGGTTATCTGGAAGAGTGCAGAAAATATTGCCCGACACTCGAACTCACGGATCTGACGCCTTACCCGGCCGGCATCCGCGCACAAGCGGTTACGGCAGCTGGCGAGGCCGTGCACGATTTCCTGTTCGCGGAGACGCCACGCACCCTGCACGTCGGAAACGCTCCGTCGCCGGCGGCAACTTCAGCCATTCCCATCGGTCGGCTGATCGCGTCCAAGTGTATCCAACACGTGCACTGGTGTGGCGAACCTTGGCGCGCGTGGGACTGGCCGTCGACAAATCGGGCGCGCTGCTGATTGACGATGCGACCGACCGCAAGCTCACCGAGATGGCGGAAAGCAAGATCAACCTACAGGCAGCCGAATAGAGCCAGTCAAGTCGGACGGCCAGCGCTTCTGCAGGCCGGCCGACACCTGCCCGGTCGGTGCAAACCGTGAGTGTACCGGATCGACGCCCAAGGCTGCCGATTGCCGCATAAATACTTGGCTCGGTTGGGAATTATCTGGCTCCATCGTGCCGAAATGAGTCCTATCCATACATGTACAATACATAAAAGTGTAAATTAGATTCTTCTTATGAATAGAACGAAGAGTTTCTTAACCCGTTTCTTCACGGGCTCTTAACAGTCCATCACGGATGTGTTACCGATTTTGCTTGCGGGGTAGTGCGGTGTTCGCCTCAACCCAGAAAAGCGGCGGGGAATTTCATGGTGTCGGGCGCCACGCCTGGCATTCAGAGGCGAGAAGTCAAATCACCCAAGCATGTTTACGGCCGACGATCGACTGCACCTCTCGGCAGGCCCAAGGGTCGGTCATGGGGTTCGAAAGGAATTCCGCCATCTTCATGCCCGTCGGGTCGAATGCGGCCCGACTAACGAGGTCGAAATGAAATGAATGTGACGGATGCCGAACTGGATAAACACTGGCGTTGTATTGCTGTCGCTATTATCTTTTTCTGTTGGGTGTTTGCTTGCTACTGCTTCTGCAGATGAGATGGTCAGCGCTTGTGTTCGGGCGAATCCGCTGGAAACGCTTTCATCAAGCCATACTTCAGAGAAGTTATGCGATCTCACCATCGCTTCAGATACCGTTGAATTTTTTGTATCGCGTTCAACTATGAAGCACAATCCTCTAACTAGCTCAAAAATTGGAGATTATTTCGAAAATTTTCCATCTTATTCATATAAGTTCGATCGTCTCGAGTCCAAAAATTTATATAGAATATCTGCAGTGGATATAGATAATAAGATAACAGCCTCTCCGCTCGGAATTTCCTCATATCTATTTTTGACTGAGGGCGAAGGAATTTGGATTCGTTGCAATGAAGGTTTTGACCGTAAATGCAGTGTATATCAGGATGTCGCGCTATTTAACGAAGACTCTCAGTGGGATTTCTGTAAGGTACAAATTATAGCAAGGTTTGACAATCCTCCATCTGAGAACAACATAAGTATTGTCAGGGACGACGTTTCGAAAATATCGTCCATTTTATTTGAAAAGTTGAAACCTGCCTTGGTGGCGGCTTGCCATGTGCGGGGGAAATGATGCCGGAAGATAATCGGATAGCGATTACTGCGTCGCAGCTTCAAGGTCTACGGGATGCTGCGCTTAGCGGGGAATTATACGCAGTTTCATTATCTGAAATATACGTATGGCTCAACGATTTCGGCGCTATATATACCTGGCCCAACAGGTCAGGGTGTATTTGGTACGCTATCTCATGAATATACTATTAGCCAGATTGGATCTGCTTCACAGTTCTATGCCTTGCAAACTAACATATCTGCACAAATCGCTAATGATGAACTGTCGTACATAAATGATACGTTCGATGGTGAGCATTACTTACTTGCCAGACACATCCAAAACAATGGAGTTGGAGATTGGCAGTTGGCAAGCTTTGGGGCTGCCTCCGAGTTCGTATGCGGGAAATGTACTCGCCTGGTTTATCGGGGAGGACGTGCCTGGAGCTTCGATTTCGTTTGGGGATTTGCTCACCATGATAAAGGCCTTCGGCCAGAGTCTTTTGGAGGTTGAGTTTTCTGGCGACTATATTCACTATAACGGTATCGACTACTCCAATGAATCTCTTGTAAACATAGATGGTATATTGTATATTCTGAAAGATGTCGGGCAGTATATTCCAATTGGAATTACTGATGCATTTGCTTTTTTTAAGTTCTTTCAACTGATCAATTTAGATTCTCCGATTGTTGATTTTACTTTTTTGTCATTCGGCCTGCTTTTCGGTCCGGCTGCTTTGGTCGCGCCGCTTTTGAATATCTTTCATGATCCCCTTATCCTCGACCTCGGCGGTGACGGCATCCACCTTTCGCCGCTTGCCGGCTCCCCAGTCCACTTCGACTATGACGGTGACGGCTTTGCCGAACGCACCGGCTGGGTATCAGCCGATGACGGGATTCTGGTTGTCGATGCCAATGGAAACGGCGTCGTCGACGGCGTGTCCGAACTCTTCGGTTCGTCCACGCAGGACGGGTTCGCCGTTCTGGAGACTTTCGACACCAATGGCGACGGCAGGATCGATGCGTCCGATTCGGTGTTCAGCACGCTCAGGGTCTGGCAGGACCTCGACCAGGATGGTGTGTCCGATGCCGGCGAGATGATGACGCTGGCCGAGGCCGGCATCGTCTCGATCGCGCTGACGCGAACCGATGTCACTGGCGCCAACGCCGGCCATGACCTCGGCTACGAAGCCTTGTTCACGCGGGCGAACGGCACGACCGGTACCGCCCAGACCATCTATTTTCAGACCGACCGGCAGGATACGCGCGCCGACAACACGCCCAACTTCACGCTGGCTGAAGGTGTCGACAAGCTGCCGCAATTGCCGGGGTCCGGCCAGATCAATTCGATCGCCTGGATGGCGACGCAGGATGCCGCGTTCAAGGCGGACTGGACCGCGCTGACCGATGCAGCGGCGACACTGTCGCCGGAGCAGTTGCGTTCCGCCTTCGAGGATCTGCTGCTGCGCTGGGCGTCCGTGGGTGGCATTGCCGAAGGGACGCGTGGGCAGTATGTCGACGCCCAGCATCTGGCCTTCGTCGAAAAATTCTTCGGCGTCGCGTACAAGGAAATCTATACAGGCCAGCAGCTCTCGACCTCGCCGACGACGCAACAGTTCGGCGCCAACATCGAAGCCAGCTTCGACCAGATCGTCGATGTCATGCTGACGGCCTTCCTGGCTCAGACGGCGGGAAGCACGATCGCCAGAGGCGGAGATTTGCTGGGCGCGCTGGAAAGCCCTTACTTCTTCTATGCCTTGCTCGACTTCCGGCATGAATGGCCGGCTGGCACCGAGCCGCCGGAAACACCCGGCAATGTCGGCATGGTGTTAGACCTCATTAAGGGGATGATGCCGGAAGCGACTGGGGCAGCGGCGAGCTACCTCGTCAAGACGATCTCGGGGCTAGAAGGGGTGGTGCCAGTTGCGTTCGAGGGTGATCGCACTGCCTATCTGACGACGGCCAACACCGTGCTCTCGACCATTGCCGATCACGATCTGCGGCTGATCGCCACCGAAATCGCCGGCGGAACGGCAGCGCTTGGAACGGACGGCGCGGATGGCATGGTGCGTACCGATGGCGACAATGTGTTTGTCGGCGGCAAGGGCGACGATTTGCTGGTCTCCGGAGCCGGCAGTGACCTGTTCGTCTATACGCGCGGCGACGGTACCGACTACATCCGCGACAGCTCGATGTCGCTGGTTGAAAAAGACACTCTGTTCCTCACCAATCTGGCGGCGACGGATCTCACCTTCGAGCGGATCGGCAACGACCTGATCTTGAAGATTTCGGGCTCGATCGAGAAGATCGTCTCGGAAGATTTCTTCGCCAATTGGGGCGCGAAGAATCTCGGCATCGACCAGATACGCTTTGCCGACGGTTCGCTGATGGACCGCGAGACGATCCGCAGTCACACGACCACAGTCGGCGACGGCCGCGACAACCTCGTTCAGGATACGGCACTCAACGACGTTCTGCAGGGGGGCAAGGGCGACGACGAAATCAGGATCGGTACCGGCAGCGACACGATCCTCTATGCCGCGGGTGACGGTTTCGACGTCATCAACGACACCAGCGGTATCAAGACGGAGATCGACAGGCTTGTCCTGGCCAACATGATGCCGTCCGATGTCGAGCTGTCACGTGTCGGCAACGCGCTGACCATCAAGATCCTGGCGACGGGTGAGTTCATCACCGACCAGATGTTCTTCTACCAGAGCGGCGCACCGAACCAGCTGAACGACTGGAGCGATCATGGCTGGGGTATCGACAGGATCCAGTTTGCAAGCGGTGCCGTGTGGGACCGGCAGACGATCGTCAAGGAGGCCTGGATTCGCGGGAACGACAATGCGAACGGTCTCTACGGTTCAGCTTTCAATGATACTTTCACCAGCGGTCACGGCAACGATACGATGGATGGCGGTGTCGGAGCTGACATATACGTGTGGAAAAAAGGGGATGGTAGCGACTATATATCTGACAACATCAACAATCTTTCCGATGCCGACAGGCTTATTCTTGCAGATGTATATGTGAGTGATGTAAAATTTTCGTATAATGGAGACAGCCTTCAGATAACTGTCGGATCCTCCGGAGAAGTCATCTCCGTCGGCGACTTTTTTGCGTACACGGACAATCTTGTCGAGGATTGGGCAGCGACGGCTTACGGGGTCGATCAGATCACGTTCGCTGGCGGGACGACGCTGAACAGGCAGCAAATCTTCGATAAGACGGGGGAAGATTACCTGGGTCGAGATTTCTGGACATGGTCCGAGTACGTCAATGGAAATCTGCAATGGGCCTACTTCACGGATGAGTTCGGCAACTCCGGGCACATAGTTGGCTCAGGACCAATTGGCGTTGGCGACAATGACGTGTTTTCGGGCTATGTCGATGCCCAAGGCAACGACAACTACAACAACGTATTCCACGAAGTAGCGGGGCACAATTCTGTAACCGGCGGCAGCGGTGATGATTTTTTCACGGGCGGCGCCGGTAACGATTCCTTGGTGAGCCGTGGCGGCAACGATATCCTGTTCGGTGACGCACCGTTAGCTGGGTATGGAAGCTCGGTAACTCCGGACGCAGCCGGCAATGATTACCTCGACGGCGGTGCCGGCGACGACCTGCTCTACGGCGGCAATGGAAACGATACGCTGATGGGCGGAGCCGGAACCGATCAGTTGATTGGCGGCGACGGCTCGGACACTTTGATGGACTCAGGTGTCGAGAATGATACATTCGACGGCGGCAAGGGCGACGACTTCATACAGTCGGGGGTTAACAGCAGCGATAACGGAGACGATACTTTCCTTTACGCCTTGGGGGATGGAAACGATGTCATTTCCGACTCCGCTGTATCTCTCACGGAAATAGACCGGCTGGTATTGTCCGACATAAATTCTGACGAGGTGGAGTTGTCCTTCGGCGGCACCAGCCTTGTCATACGGATGCTTCAGACGAACGAAACGATCACCGGCGTGGACTTTATTTATATTGATGGGACGACGGGCTCCGGCATCGATCGGATCGAATTCGCCAACGGTGTTGCCTGGAACAGGGCGCAGATGCGGTCGCATGCCGAGGCGAGCTGGCTGCGCGGCACTAGTTCGCGAGATTTTCTCCAAAACGACAATATGTGGAACCAGACCTTCGACGGCGGGCAGGGGGATGATGTCATTGCTTCCGCCGCTTCGTATTGGCAAGTGTGGGATCGGGGCCTCAGCAATGGCAACGATACATTCATCTACCGCCACGGTGACGGAAACGATTTCATAGTCGATGGTTCTCACTCGACCACTGAGGTCGACACGCTGCGATTGATCGACATTGATTCGGACGACGTCGAACTCTCAAGAGTTGGCGACGATCTTCTTGTCAAAGACCTGGTCACTGGCCAGATCATCACGAACGCACGGTTTTACTGGAGTTTTTCCAGCACCAATCACAGCATCGACCGTATCGAATTTGCGGATGGCGTCGTCTGGGACCGGGCAGCGATGCTGGCAAAAGCCTGGTACCGCGGAACCAATACGAACGACACGCTCCAAAGCGGCCAAGATACCATGGACGATACCTTTATTGGCGGTATCGGTGACGACATTCACGTTTCCGCTCCTCAAAATTGGCAAGCTTATAATCCAGGGGGCATGAACGGAAATGACACCTATATCTACAATTTGGGTGACGGAAACGATCTGATTGTGGATGGATCGCGTTCGCTCCAGGAAACCGACACGCTGGTATTGAACGGAATCAATCCAGAAGATGTCGCGCTCTCCACGGACGGATACAATCTTTACATTACGATTGTGCCCACAGGGCAGAGGATTACCGATGAAGGGGCTTTCTGGGGCCGGCCAGATGTGGGGCGAGGTCTTGAGCGCCTGGTGTTCGCTGACGGTACCGTCTGGAACCGGGAAGACATCCGCTTCTGGGCTCAGGAGGGCTCCGCCTTCTTTGCAGGGGGCACCGGTGACGAGACGCTCATCGGTTCATATCTGGATCAGCGGATCGAAGGTGGTCGCGGCAACGATTTCATCGACGGGAAGGGTGGTAGCGACCTCATCTTCGGCGACATCGGCAATGACACGCTTGCGTTGACCATTGCCGATCCTGGCGATGTCGACGCTCTCGACGGCGGAGCAGGTACCGATACCGCGACATTCCAGAATTTTGGCGCAGCCATCCATGTCGACCTCGTCGAGAACCAGGGCGAGGCGAAGACAAGCGATGGTCCATCGTTGCAGGTCGGAAGCTTGCGGCTCGTGGCTACTTTGCGAGGTCTCGAAAACATCATCGGAACGGCGTTCAACGACGAGATCCATGGCGACAGCGCTGACAACCAACTCGTTGGCGGCGCCGGCGACGATTTTCTCGACGGGCGATCGGGCAATGACGCATTGTCGGGAGGATTGGGTAACGACACGCTCGACGGCTATTTGGGCAATGACACCCTGGTCGGAGGTGCGGGCGACGACGCATTGACTGGTGGTCTCGGCAACGACCTGTATGACTACACGCGCGGCGATGGCAATGACGCCATCTTCGAGACGATCGCGGAAACCGGCTCGAACGATCGGATCCGCTTGCATAATGTCGATCCTGCGAAAGTCAGCGTCTCACGCCTCAACGGCGGCCTTGTCCTTGAAATAGCAGAGAGCGCTCCGGGCGCTGGTGACGCAAGCAGCCTCACGGTCACCGGACCTCAAAATGGCATCTACCACTATGACCAGTATGGCGTCGAAACCATCGAGTTCGACAACGGTGTCATCTGGAACGCGGACTTCCTGCGGCAGATGTCGGTGTCCGACTCCGCAACGGATGGCGATGACGTTCTGGTGGGATCGCCTGCCTCAGGGATAATGCATGGAGGGAAGGGCAATGACAGCCTCAGTGGCGGGACAGGTGACGACAGCTACGTTTATGCTCGGGGCGATGGAAACGACGCCATCGTTGAGAACACAAGCGGCGGTGGCAATGACCGGCTGGCATTCAGCGATATCAACTCGGCAGCGGTGACGTTGGTTCGAAACGGCAATGATGTGAGAGTGGTGATTGCCGAGAGTGCGCCGGCCGCCGGCGACGGTGGCTCGGTGCTGCTCAAGGACACGCTTGCTGACTACTACGGTCAGGGTGTCGAAAACATCGTCTTCGCCGACGGAACGATCTGGACCCGCGCCGATATGAATGCCCATATCAGTTATGTCGGTGGCACGGCCGGCAATGAGACGATCACCGGAACCGCCGGTAACGACGATATGCGCGCTGGCCTTGGCGACGATCTGCTGGTCGGCCAAGCGGGCAACGACAGCTACACCTACATATTGGGTGACGGTAACGATGTGATCAACGAGGTTGCCACCGGTACTGACGTCGACACACTCATTCTGGACGGCATCAACCAGACCGATGTCCGATTCGAGCGTCCGTATAATGATTTATCCGGTGTGGTGATGCGCGTTCTGGCGACCGGTCAGACAATTACGCTGGACAATCAGTTCGATCAGGAAGGCGGCGTCGAGAAGATCGTCTTTGACGACGGCTCTGTCCTGGGTGGCAACGACTGGAGCCTGGACGGCATCCTTACAGGTCTCGCTTCGATCTATGGCACGGCCAATGCCGAAACGATTTCCGGCACTTCCGGCAATGATCGCTTGGTAGGCAAAGCAGGTAACGACACACTCAGCGGCGCTGGCGGTGACGACACCTATGTCTACGCCCGTGGCGATGGCAAAGATACCATCACCGAGGGAACCAACGGCGGCTCTAACGACCAATTGGTATTCAGCGACATCAATCCTTCGGCCGTGAGCCTGGTTCGCAGCGGGAATGACGTGACGGTGGTGATCGCCGAAAGCACACCGGGTGCCGGTGACGGCGGTTCGGTCCTGCTCAAAGAGAGCCTCAATGACTATTATGGCCAGGGTGTAGACAAGGTCGTCTTCGCCGATGGAACGATCTGGACGAGGGCGGATTTGCTTGAACAGGTTAGTACGACTGTCAGTTATTCCTCCAATTCGGGGTCAGTGTCCGTCGACCTGGCACTTCAAACTGCGGTCGTGAACAATCCTGCCATGGTTGGCCAATTCGTTCGGCTCTACCAGACCAATGGGAACTATCTTTCTCTGGCGGAAGTGCAGGTATTCGAAAGCGGGCAAAATGTTGCCCTGACCGGCACGGCCAGCCAGAAGACCACCGGCTGGGGAGGCGATGCCAGCCGCGCTATCGATGGGAATACGGATGGAAATTTCAACCACAACTCGGTGACCCACACCGGAACGCCCAATGTCGGCGAATGGTGGCAAGTCGACCTCGGCCGAGCCGCCACCATCGACCAGATTGTCATTTTCAATAGAGCGGATTACTCGAACCGGCTCGGCGATTTTGACGTGGTCGTTACCAACCAGGAGCTGTCGTCGACTGCAACGCTGCAAGACGCGATCTCACAGCCTGGTGCTCAGGTGGTGCACTATACCGGCACCTTCCCCTTGAGCGATACCGTGTTCGCGCTGAGCGAAACGGAGACGCTGACGAACATCAAACACGTCACAGGCACCGCTTCCGACGATACTCTTCTGGGAAATGCGTCTGCCAACACGCTTCTCGGTGGCTACGGAAATGATGTAATAGAGGGGCGCGGCGGCCAGGATCTCCTGTCCGGTGGGGCTGGCAACGACACGTTCATCTTCCGATCCAACTTTGGTCTCGACAACATCACGGACTTCGTCACAGGCATGGGATCCGATGACACCGTCCAGTTCGCCGACACCGTCTTCGACGACTTCGCTTCCGTCCTCGCCGCAGCTACCCAGGTCGGCGCCGACACGGTGATCACGCACGACCCCGGCAATGTCCTGACCTTGAAGAACGTCGCCTTGGCGAACCTCCATCAGGACGATTTCCAGTTCATCGCCGCCTGATGCCTGAACTGGAATGCACTTGAACGCGATGCCGCAGTCCCGCCCGTCAGAACCGTCGCGAACAACTCTCGCAGCGGTTCTGGCTTCTTTCCGCCGTGCGTTTGCCGGCATTGCGCTGATGAGCGGTGTCGTGAACATATTGGCGTTGACCGGCTCGTTCTTCATGCTGCAGGTCTATGATCGCGTCATCCCTGGCCGCAGCGTGCCGACGCTTGTCGGGCTGGCGGTGTTTGCCGGCACGCTGTTTGTTTTCCAGGGCGTGCTTGAACTCATCCGGTCGCGCCTGCTGGTGCGCATCGGCATGGGTCTGGACGCACAGTTGAGCGGCCAGGTCTACACCGCGCTCATGCGCCTGCCTTTGCGCACCAAGCTGGCGGGCGATGGCTTGCAGTCCCTGCGCGATCTCGATCAGGTCCGGTCATTTCTGTCGAGCGTTGGCCCAACGGCCCTTTTCGACCTGCCGTGGATGCCGCTCTACCTCGGCATATGTTTCCTCTTCCATTTCTGGATCGGCATGACGGCACTGGCCGGCGCCGTCATTCTGTTCGGCCTGACCTTGTTTGCAGAGGCCCGTACGCGCGAGCCCGCCAAAAGAGCCAACAGCCAGGCGGCCGCCCGCAACACGCTTGCGGAGGCCACGCGCCGCAATGTCGAGGTGCTGCAGGCGATGGGCTTCGGCTCGCGCATTGCCGAGCGCTGGTCGGGCATCAACGCCAACTATCTCAGCACCAACGCGAAAGCCAGCGATCTGGCCGGCACGCTTGGAACGGTCTCGAAGATCCTGCGCATGATGCTGCAGTCGGGCATACTGGCGATCGGCGCCTGGCTCGTCATCCATCAGGAAGCGACGGGCGGCATCATGATCGCCAGCTCGATCATGATGGGCCGGGCGCTGGCGCCGATCGAACTAGCGATCGCGCATTGGAAAGGCTTCGTCAATGCCCGCCAGGCCTGGGCCCGGCTGACCCAGTTGTTGGCACTGCTTCCCGAAACCGCAACCAGTGTCGACCTGCCGGCGCCGACCTCCACCCTTAAGGTCGAAGCCATCAGCGTCACGCCGCCGGGGGAACGCCGCGTTGTCGTCCAGGATGCCAGCTTTGCGCTTGAGAAGGGTGCTGGGCTCGGCATCGTCGGTCCGAGCGCCTCGGGCAAGTCGTCGTTGGTCCGCGCGATTGCCGGAATATGGCTTCCCATGCGTGGAACCGTGAGGCTGGATGGAGCGACGCTCGACCAGTGGTCGCCGGAAGAACTCGGCAGTCATGTCGGCTATCTGCCGCAGGATGTGCAGCTTTTCGACGGCACCATCGCCGAAAACATTGCACGTTTCGAACCTCAAGCCGCTTCGGACAAGATATTGGCGGCGGCCCGGGCGGCGGGCGTTCACGACCTCGTCGTGCATTTGCCGGAGGGCTACGAGACACGGATCGGCGAGGCCGGGTCGGCGCTGTCGGCAGGCCAGCGGCAAAGGGTGGCGCTGGCGCGCGCTCTTTATGGCGACCCCTTCCTGGTCATTCTCGATGAGCCCAATTCGAACCTCGATGCCGAAGGCGAGGCTGCGTTGACGGAAGCCATCCAGGGCGTTCGTGCGCGCGGCGGCATAGCCGTGGTCGTAGCGCACCGCCCGAGCGCGCTCGCAAGCCTCGACCAGGTTCTGGTGATGGCCAATGGCCGCGTCCAGGCGTTTGGCCCGAAGAATGAAGTCTTGAACAAGGTCACACGGCCGGCCGGCGTTCCCTTGAAGGTCGTGTCCGCATCTGAAGAGAATGTATCCTGATGGCCGTCACCCCAACCATCGATCGGACCATCCGGCGCTATCTGCTTGGTGGCGTGGCGGCCTGCATCCTTCTCGTAGGCGGCGCAGGCAGTCTGGCGGCGGTCACCGAGCTTTCCGGTGCGGTGATCGCGTCGGGAAAGATGGTCGTCGATTCCAGCGTCAAGAAGGTTCAGCATCCCACCGGTGGCGTGGTCGGCACCATTCTGGCGCGCGAAGGCGATGCCGTGGAATCCGGCCAGGTCCTGATCCGACTCGACGAAACCGTCACCCGCGCCAACCTGGCGATCGTCACCAAGGGCCTCGACGAATTCGACGCGCGCCTGGCCCGTCTCGAAGCCGAACGTGATGACCATGCCGGCATCGCCTTCCCAACCTCGCTGACCTCGAGGCGGGATGACACCGCCGTTGCGCGCGCCATGGCTGGCGAACAGTCGCTGTTCGAGTTTCGCCGGCAGGCTCGCGCCGGGCAGAAAGCTCAATTGGAAGAACGCATCGCGCAGCTTGCCGAAGAGGCCTCGGGGCTCACCGAACAACGGGAGGCCAAGAGCCAGGAAATAAAACTGATCGGCACCGAACTCGACAGCATCCGCAAACTCTGGCTCAAGAAGCTTGTCTCGATCGACCGCATGACGGCGCTGGAGCGCGACGCGGTTCGGCTCGACGGCGAACACGGGCAACTGACCGCATCGATTGCACAGGCGAAAGGCCGGATCGCCGAGACCCGGCTGCAGATCATCCAGGTCGACCAGGATCTGCGCAGCGAGGTTGCAACCGAGCTTCGCGATGTCCAGGGGAAAATATCCGAATTCGTCGAACGCAAGGTGTCAGCCGAAGACCAGCTCAAACGCATCGATATTCGCAGTCCGCAGAATGGCGTGGTTCACCAGCTTGCCGTTCATACGGTCGGCGGTGTCATTTCGCCGGGCGAGGTGATCATGCTCGTGGTGCCGGTGGCCGACGATCTGACCGTCGAGGCCCGCATCGCGCCGCAGGACATCGATCAGCTCTCGCTCGGTCAGGACGTGGCACTGAAGCTCTCGGCGTTCAATCAGCGCGTGACACAGGAACTGAATGGCAGCGTCAGCGAAATCTCCGCCGATCTCAGCGTCGACGAGCGAAGCGGCGCGGCTTTTTACACGGTTCGCGTCAGCCTGCCGCGCACGGAGCTGAAAAAACTGAAAGGTCTGACCCTGGCGCCGGGCATGCCCGTCGAAGCGTTCTTTTCGACCGGCAACCGCACCATGCTATCCTACCTGGTAAAGCCGCTGGCCGATCAGATCCAGCGGGCCTTCCGGGAGGAGTGAAGACGGGATCGACGCCTATTTGCTACGCCGTAGGTCAGCCAGACCTTGCGGCGGAAGGCATGACGATGATCATCGTGATCCACGAAATCGCCTTCGCGCGCGATGTCGCGGATGCCGTGGTTTTCATGCGCGACGGCGTCATTGTTGAAGAGGACCCGGCCCGGCAGGTGCAGTCCGAGCGAGAGGCGACCCGCACCTTCCTCAGCCATTTCCATACGCGTAACTGACCTTTGACGGGATGCGGGGGATGCCCGCCGCCCTTGCCTTTCTGTCCGACTCCCGACACGGTCCGAAGGGCCGCCCTGACTTTGCTTCCAAGATCGAGCTGGTTAATCTACCGTGTTCGCAGACCGAATGAACGGTCGGAGTGGGATATTTTCAGCGCGAAAAACATTAATAAAATCAGCTAGTTTGATGGCGCAATATCTCCGATGGTCGCCAAATTCTCGTCAGCGCCAACATCGTTGTCTCACATATTGACGTTAAATTAACATCACGATATGGTTCGTTTGATCCGTTAGGTGCTCATTGCTTTTGTATCACCGTTGCTCGTCGATCGTCGCTATATCCGTCGCCCTTGCCCCCGCCTGCAGGATTGCCTTGCAGTGCGCATCGCCAGTCGCTGAAAGAGGCGGTGACCATGCCCAGTCTGCTCGGAATCGATAACGGTCTCACTGTCACCAAGGCGGTGATCTTCGATGCCGATGGCACGCAGTTGTCCGTGGCGCGTCGGCGGGTGCCGCAATCGATGCCCCATGCGCGCTGGGTGGAGCGCGACATGGCTGGCCTCTGGCAAGCGACCGCCGACGCAATCAAGGAGGCGATCGCCCTTTGTGGCCGCCCGGCAGACGACATCAGGGCGGTGGCAGCGACCGCGCATGGCGACGGTCTCTATTTGCTCGACAAGGATCGTCGACCGCTGGGGCCTGGAATCCTGTCACTCGACAGCCGCAGTGGCGAGATTGTCGAACGATGGTCGGCGGAGCGGGTCTTCGAAGAAGCGTTGGCGCGCACCGGCCAGGCGCCGCATGTCTCGGCGCCGTCGGCGCTGCTGGCCTGGATCAGGAAGAACCAACCCGACCGCTATGGGCGCATCGGGCATATACTGGCCTGCAAGGACTGGCTGCGCTTTTGCCTGTCGGGCACGATCGGTACCGATCGTACAGAGGCCAGCACGTCATTCACGGATTTCCGCACGCAAGCCTTCGCGCCGGAAGCGATGCGCATCTTCGGACTGGACGATCTGTTCGACGCGTTGCCGCCGATGGCGCACTCTGCCGAGATCGTCGGGCATGTCACTGCCGAAGCCGCTGAAATGACGGGTTTGTCCAAGGGAACTCCGGTCGCATGCGGACTGCATGACGTGACCGCCTCGGCGCTTGGCATGGGCGGCCATGAGGAGGGCGTGCTCGCGATCGTCGCCGGGACTTATTCCATCAACGAAGTCGTTTCGTCAGAGCCGCGCGTCGACCCGCGCTGGTTCTGCCGCAACGCCATCGACGCAGGCCGCTGGAACAACATGGCGATCTCGCCCGCCTCGACCGCAAACTACGACTGGTTTCTGGACACGTTCTGCCGTTCTGAGCAGGACAAGACAGGTGCCGATGGAGGCTCCATTCACGACTTGCTGGCCGCGGAGATCGACGCGGCGCTGAAGAAGCCCTCGACCATCCTGTTTCATCCCTATCTGTTCGGCTCCCCCTTTGGCGATGTCGCCAGCGGCAGCTTTGTCGGCCTTCATGGCTGGCACAATCGCGGCGATATGCTGAAGGCGGTTCTGGAGGGCATTGCTTTCAATCACCGCACCCATGTCGAAGCCTTGCGCGAGGGCTTTGCTATCAGCGAGATCCGCCTGACCGGCGGCGGCTCGCGCAATCCGGCCTTCGTCCAGATGTTTGCCGATGTGCTGAACGCCCCGGTCACCATCACCTCGACCGACGAGGCCGCGGCCTTTGGCGCTGCCCTTTGCGCGGGTGCCGCGGTTGGCATCTTCGCGACGCCGCAACAAGGCGCCAGACAGGTCGGCATGACGGCACGCCAATACGAGCCGGTGCCGGCCTCAAGTGCTGTGTTCAACGAGCGCTTTTCCCTCTATGGCCGCATAGCCGGTGCGCTCGAACCGCATTGGCCGGAGATCGAGAAGCTGGCGCGGCCAGACACTGGGGGGACCGCATGATCAAGGCCGACGAACGACGCGAAGAGATCGCCGACTATGTGATCAAGCTCGGCCAGGTACGCATCGACGATCTGGTCGAGCATTTCGGCGTATCGCGCATGACCATCCATCGGCACATCGACCGGCTGGCGCAGCAGGGCGTGCTGCGCAAGCTGCACGGTGCGGTGACGGTTCAGCCTTCCGGCCTCTACGAAAGCGCCTTCCGTTACCGGGTGACGGTCAACCGGGCCGAGAAGGACGCGCTGGCGCGGGCGGCACTCGATTATGTCGAAGCCGGCCAGGTGGTGATGCTGGACGATTCCTCGACGGCAAACGCCGTCGCGACACTGCTGCTCGACGTCAAGCCGCTGACCGTCATCACCAACTCCGTGGCGACGGCGTCACTGCTGACCAATGTCGACGAACTCGACTTCATTTGTCTCGGCGGCCAGTACCACAACACCTACAACGCCTATATCGGTATCGTCTGCGAGAACGCCGTGGCGCAGCTGCGCGCCAACGTGCTGATCTGTTCGGCTTCGGCCATCACCGGAACCACGGCCTTCATCCAGGATCCCAATGTCGTGCGGGTCAAGCAGGCGATGATGGCCGCATCGGTCAAGCGCATCCTTTTGATCGACCATGCCAAGTTCGACAGGATCGCACTGCACGTCTTCGACGATCTGACCAGCTTCGATGTCGTGCTGGCGACCGAAGGCCTGGGCGATGCGCGGGCGCAAGCCCTCGAACGGGCCGGCGTGAAGCTGCGCATCGTCAAGACGAAAGCGCCATGAGCTCAAGCGAAGGAACACGTACGGAAGATCCCGCCGGGTGTTTGGCCGCCATGGCCGGGACCGGCGAGGTCGACGTCGTCATCCTTGGCGCCGGCATCAACGGAGCAGGGCTGTTTCGCGATCTGTGCGCGCAAGGCGTCAGCTGCCTGATTGTCGACAAAGCGGATTTCGGCTCCGGCACCAGCGCCGCGCCATCGCGGCTCATTCATGGCGGTCTGAAATATCTCGAAACCGGCGAGTTCGGGCTGGTGGCGCAGTCGACGCTCGAACGCAATTTGCTTCTAAAAAACGCGCCGCACTATGTCAGCCCGCTGCCGACCGTCATCCCGATCTTTTCCTGGAGCAAAGGCATGCTGGCGGCGCTGCGGACGCTGTTCGGCTCGACCAGCGCGCCGCGCAGCCGCGGCGCCATCCTGATCAAGATCGGCTTGATGATCTATGATTTCTATGGCTCGCGAAACCAGGTCATGCCGCGCCACCGCATGGTCGGGCGGCGCCAGGCGCTCAGTGAGATGCCAGCACTCAATCCCTCGATCGTGGCTACAGGCACCTATTACGACGCCAAGATAAGCCACCCCGAAAGGCTGGTGCTCGAACTGATCCTCGATGGGCTGCAGGCAAACGCGGCCTCGGCCAGCGCGAACTACACGGCGCTGGCGAAGTCCGCCGATGGCGTGCTGACCTTTCAGCCGGAGAACGGGGCGGTCTTTTCGGTGCGGCCGAAGCTGGTGGTCAATGCCGCCGGTCCCTGGATCGACGATGTCAACGAATTGCTTGGCGCGCCGTCGAAGATGATCGGCGGCACCAAGGGCTCGCACATCCTGTTGAAGCATGACGAACTGGTCAGAAGCCTTGCCGGACGCATGCTGTATTTCGAAGCTGATGACGGCCGTATCTGCCTTGTCTACGACTACCTCGGCCTGGCGCTGGTCGGTTCCACCGACATCAAGGCCGACAATCCCGACGAGGTGCGCTGCGAGCCTGACGAAGTCTATTACCTGCTCGACAGCGTGCGGACGCTGCTGCCGGGGATGGCGTTCGAGCGCGACCAGATCGTCTATGCCTATAGCGGCATCAGGCCGCTGCCGGCCTCGGATGCATCGCTGCCTGGATTGATCAGCCGCGATCACTCGGCGCCGATCGCCGAACCGGACCGGAACAGACCTTTCGCAGTCATCTCGCTGGTCGGCGGCAAGTGGACGACCTTCCGCGGCTTCGCCGAGGAAGTCGCCGACACCGTGCTCGGCCGTCTGCAGCGCAGCCGCAAGGTGACGACGCAAGCCATGCCGATCGGCGGCGGCAAGGATTTCCCGGCCGATGCTGCAGCGCGAGCAACCTGGCTGGCGCTGGCGCGGTCGGAAACAGGCATCGAAGAACGACGTCTCGACCAATTGCTGTCGCGCTACGGGACCAGAGCCCTGGAGATTGCGGGGTACGAACCGAACGGTGAGGGTCATCTGCCGGACGGCGAGGGTTATCTGCTGGACTCTGGCGGCTACAGCAAATCGGAAATTGACTACATCGTCCGCAACGAGTTCGTCGAACATCTGGCCGATATCGTCATGCGCCGAAGCACCCTGGCGATATCAGGTTCGCTCACAGGCCGGGACCTGCAGGAGATTGCGACGATCGCCGGACGGGCGCTGGGCTGGAGCGCCGGGCGCCTTGCAGAGGAAGTCGAGGCCGCAATTGTGGAGCTCGAGGGCCGGAACCTGATGCGGTTGGACTGATCGGGGCCGTCGCCGGTACCCTTTCCCCAAGGCAATCCGATCGGTTTGCCCAAGGATGCGCCATGCGCAAGCTATCTAACTCACAGCCGGATTGGGATTTTCCAATCCTTGAATATAACTGATCAGAAACAGATAGTTGATACAGATTATGGCAGCGATGAGTTGCGCATTCCCGCTGATAGCAGCAGGAAATAACACAGATTGACGTTAAATTAACACCACACTATGATCAGGCAACATGCGGGCCTCCTAATAGGCCAACGTTGCCTGCCGAAACGCCGGCAGACCGGCGTTTCGGGAAGAAGCGAGACTGTGAATTCCCCGCATGCGCATGCGCCAAATTCGGCGAGGGATTGACAGCGATGCCGGGATGTGAAAATTTTTGCACACAAAGATAATAATATCATCCTGGGGAGGAGATGGCTTGAAATCCGGCGGAACCGCTAACCGCGACCACGAATCCAGCCTCGCCACGCGCGCGGCTTGGCTTCACTATGCCGGGGGTCTCACGCAGGCCCAGGTGGCCAAGCGGCTCGGTCTGACCAGCCTCAAGGCGCATCGGCTCATCACCCGGGCCACCCAGGATGGCCTTGTCAGGGTGATCATCGACGGCGATGTCGGCGAATGCATCGATCTCGAGCAGCGGCTGATCGATGCTTATGGACTCGATTACTGCGAGGTCGTTCCTGATCTCGATCAGGACGAATTGCCGTTGAAGGCGCTTGGCATCGCCGGCGCGCAGTTTCTGAAGCGCGAGATCGATCGCGGCGAGGATATGCTGATCGGCGTCGGCCACGGCCGCACCCTTGCGGCAAGCGTCGAATATCTGACGCGCACCGCCGCCGCCCATATCCGTTTCGTCTCGCTGCTTGGCGGTGTGACGCGCAAATTCGCGGCCAACCCGCACGACGTCATGCATCGTCTGGCTGAACGGACCGGCGCGCAGGCCTATGTGATGCCGGTGCCTTTCGTCGCCAACACCGCCGAGGACCGCGAAGTGCTGCTTGGCCAGCGCGGCATCAGTGATGTCTTCGATTTGGCAAGCCGGTCCGATCTGATGTTCGTCGGTATAGGCACTGCCGAGCGGGAGGCTTCGCTGGTCGCTACCGGCATGATCGAACATTCCGAAATCGATGAAGTCAAACGCGATGGCGGCGTCGGCGAGCTGCTCGCCCACTTCTTCGACGACAAGGGACGCCCGGTGGAAACGGCACTGTCGGACAGAATTCTGGCACTGCCGCGGGACCAGTTGAAAGGCCGCAGGATCGTCGCCGTTGCCGGCGGCAAGGTGAAAATACGCGCCATCAAAGCGGTGCTCGAAAGCCGATATCTGAGCGGCCTGATCACCGACGAGTCCACCGCCCGTGCCCTTGTCGAACAGAACCAATCCAATGGTGCGAAGCGCCATGTGAACGGAGGATCGTCAAATGCGTGACAACGGCAGATCTGCCTTGCTGGCGGTTGCGTCATGAGCGCGAAGGCCACCGCCGCATCGACCCGGCAGACCTCGCCCGGCCTGCGCCGGGCACTTGCCGGCGCCGCGGTTGTCGTCCTGCTCGGCGCCATGGCGCTCGACACCAAAATGGTCAGGATCGGATCCGCCGGTGACGTTCGCAGCGCCGTCTTTTCCGCAGCAGACTACGGCAAGTCGGAATTTCCCAAGGTGCAGGCCGACGTCGAGACGCGTGCCGCAGACGCGGTGACGGTGGCGACGGCGATCGCCAAGGACAGGGCGACGGCCGAGAAGGAATACGGCGTCCCGGCCGGCGTCGGACCGGTCATCTCGGTGAAGTTCAGCGGCGTCGTCGGCGAGGGAAAATCGGGCATCTACAAGGTCGCCGTCGAAGGTGTGCCGGACACGTTGATGATCCGCGTGCAGACCGGGCCGGCGATCAACGGCACCGAGCTTCGTGACGCCACGGGCAAGATCACATTCGGCCAGTTCACCAATCAGATCGAGTACCAGGACGCCGGCTCGGCGCTGAACAACGAGATGAAGAAGGAAGTCTTGGCAAAGCTCGATACGAGCGCCTTGACCGGCAAGACGATATCGGTGGTCGGCGCGTTCAAGCTGGTCAATCCGAAGAGCTGGCTCGTCACTCCGGTGAGGCTGGACGTCAAATGAATCTGGCTGCCGACACCGGACCCGCGACTGGCGACGCCGTGCTTTCGGCGCGCAACATCGTCATGTCGTATGGCGGCGTTCATGCGCTCAAGGGCGTCAATTTCGACATCCATCGCGGCAAGGTCACCACGCTGTTTGGAGAGAATGGCGCCGGCAAGTCGACGCTGATGAAGATCCTGTCCGGTGTGTTCACGCCGACATCCGGCGACATCGTGCTCGACGGCAATCTCGTCAGCTTTTCCTCGTCCTCGGACGCGCGCGATCGCGGCATCTCGATCATCCACCAGGAACTCAGCCTGGCGCCCAACCTCAGCGTTCGCGACAACATCTTCATGGGGCGCGAACTGCGCACCAGGACCGGCCTCGACTTCGCCGAGGAGTCGCGCCAGGCGCGCGCCCTGATGGCCGATCTCGAAGAGGATATCGACCCGATGACGCTGGTCGAGGATCTGCGCCTGGGCCAGCAGCAGATCGTCGAGATCGCACGGGCGCTGTCGGTCGATTCGCGCATCCTGATCATGGACGAGCCAACCTCGGCGCTCAGCGCGACAGAGGTGGAGGTGCTGTTCAAGGTGATCCGCGACCTGACCAGCCGCGGCGTCTCCATCGTCTACATTTCACATCATCTCGAAGAAGCCTTGCAGATCACCGACTACGCCGTTGTCCTGCGCGACGGCGCGATAACGGCGACGGCCGAAGCCAGCGACATCGACCTCGAGTGGATCGTCCGCAACATGGTCGGCGAGAATTTCGATCTCGGCTCGCCGCCGACCGGTCATGCGTTTGGCGAGGTCGCCCTGTCGATCGAGGATGTCAGCGTCGTCGACACTTCGGGCTCGGGTTATTCCGTCGTCGACCACCTGTCGCTGGACGTCCGGGCAGGCGAGATCGTCTGCATCTATGGGCTGATGGGCGCCGGGCGCACGGAATTGCTGGAAGCCGTCGCCGGACGGGTGCCGATGGCAGGCGGCCGCGCGCTTCTGGAAGGCGAGGACGTCTCCGGACTGAGCATTGCCCAGCGCATCTCCAGAGGTCTTGTGCTGGTCCCCGAGGACCGCCAGCGCGACGGGCTGGTGCAAACGATGACTGTTGGCCGCAATCTCTCGCTTGCCAGCATCGAGGCGTTCGCCAAGGGGCTGTTTCTATCCCGTTCCAGGGAGCGTGGGCTGATCGAAGATTCGATCCGCAAGGTGACCATCAAGACCGCTGGCGGCAACGCCATGATCGGATCGCTGTCGGGCGGCAATCAGCAGAAGGTCGTCATCGGCAAGATGCTGACGACCAACCCCAAGGTCATCCTCCTCGACGAGCCGAGCCGTGGCATCGATGTCGGCGCCAAGGCCGAGGTCTTCCGCTTGCTGAGCGAACGCGCCGCGCAGGGCCTTGCGGTCGTCTTCTCGACCTCTGAGGTCAACGAGTGCCTCAGCATCGCGCACCGCATCGTCGTCATGCGACGCGGCAGGATTTCAGCTGAATTCGGCGCCAACGCCACCAAAGAGCAGATCATGGCCGCCTCCGGCGAAGCCGTGGTCGCCTGATCACCAGAGTTTCGGAGCCCAGACCCATGACCGACGTCAGCCAGGCCAGAAAACAGTCCAGTCCAAGCGCGGGCGGCGAAGGCTTTGATCTCGCCAAGCTGCTGCTTGAGGGCCGCGCTTTCTTTGCCCTGATCGTCATCATTGTCGTCTTTTCGATCCTGTCGCCTTACTACCTTTCGGTCGCGAATTTCCTCACCATGGCCTCGCATGTCGCCATCTTCGGAATTCTCGCGGTCGGCATGCTTCTCGTCATTCTCAATGGCGGCATCGACCTGTCGGTGGGGTCGACGCTGGGCTTGGCCGGCGTCGTCGCCGGCTTCCTGATGCAAGGCGTGACGCTGACCTGGCTGGGCGTCGTTCTCTATCCGCCGGTCTGGGTGGTCGCGGTGATTGCCTGCATGCTGGGCGCCGGCGTCGGGCTGATCAACGGCGTGCTCATCGCGCGCTTCAAGGTTCCAGCCTTCGTGGCGACGCTCGGCGTCATGTACATGGCGCGCGGCCTGGCGCTGCTGATGACCAGCGGTCTGACCTACAACAATCTCGGCGGCAAGCCGGAGCTCGGAAACACCGGTTTCGATGCGCTTGGCTTCAACCGCCTATTCGGCGTGCCGACCGGCGTGGTGGTTCTCGCGGTCATCGCGCTCATCGGCAGCATCGTCTTGAATCGCACCGCCTTCGGGCGCTGGCTCTACGCATCAGGCGGCAATGAGCGCGCGGCCGAACTGTCCGGCGTTCCGGTCAAGTCCGTGCAGATTTCCGTCTATGTGCTGTCAGGCGTCTGTGCCGCCATTGCCGGCCTTATTCTGTCCTCGCAGCTGACGTCGGCGGGACCGACCGCGGGCACCACCTACGAACTGACGGCCATCGCGGCCGTCGTCATCGGCGGCGCGGCGCTGACCGGCGGCCGCGGCAACATCCGCGGAACCCTGCTCGGGGCCTTCGTCATCGGGTTCCTGTCCGATGGTCTGGTGATCATCGGCATCTCGTCCTACTGGCAGACAGTGTTCACGGGCGCGGTCATCGTGCTCGCCGTGCTGCTCAATGCCGTTCAGTATCGCCGCCGTAGCAAGCTCCCAGCTTCGACAGGTGGCCAACCGACTTCTCAGAAACGGGGGAAGGCCGAAGCGGCCAATCCTGCCCAAGGGAAGACTGCCAGGTGAACTGGCAGCAACACCGCGTAATCATTGGAGGAATGTACATGAAAACCATGCTGAAAAGTCTGCTTGCCGCCGCGATGGTGGTAGGGTTCACGGCCGCCGCGTCGGCCGCTGGCCTGATCTCGATCATCGTCAACGATCCGGCTAACCCCTACTGGCTGACCGAGGGCAATGTCGCCAAGGCCGAGGCCGAGAAGCTCGGCTATACGGCCAATGTCGGCGCCCACAAGGGCGATACCAACACGGAAAGCAACCTGATCGACACCGCCATCACCAACAAGTCGGTGGCGATCATCCTTGACCCGGCCAACGCCGATGGTTCGGTCGGCGCGGTGAAGAAGGCGATTGCCGCCAACATCCCGGTCTTCCTCGTCAACGCCGAGATCAACCAGGAAGGCCTCGCCAAGGGTCAGCTCGTCTCCAACAACGCGCAGGGTGCTGCTCTCGGTGCCCAGCAGTGGGTGCAGGCAGTCGGTGAAAAGGGCAAATATGTCGAACTGCTCGGCGCCCCGTCGGACAACAACGCCGCCACGCGCTCGAACGGTTACGCGACTGTGCTGAGCCAGTATCCGGATCTCGAAAAGGCTGCTTCGCAGGTCGCCAACTGGGATCGTACCCAGGGCCACGACAAGATGCAGAGCATGCTGCAGGCCAATCCCGACATCATCGCCGTGATCAGCGGCAATGACGAAATGGCGCTCGGCGCGGTTGCGGCGCTGAAGGAAGCCGGCAAGCTTGCCGGCATCAAGGTCGGCGGCTTCGACGGTTCCCCGGACGCGGTTGCGGCGATCAAGTCCGGCGAACTGCAGTACACCGTGCTTCAGCCAGTCGCCATCTTCTCGGCCAAGGCCGTGCAGCAGGCGGACTCGTTCATCAAGACGGGTGCCACCGGTGCGGCGACAGAGAAGCAGCTGTTCGATTGCCTTCTCATCACCAAGGACAATGTCGACAAGTACACGGCACCCTTCGTGTTGTCTGAGTAAAACGTGCACAGGGGGTGTCCTTGCGGACACTCCCTGCCTCTTCTACGGCTTGAGACGACAAGGACCTCCTTGTGAACTGCCTTCGTAACCAACCGGAATTTGCGGCATGAAAGACCTGCTGATCGGCATCGACGCGGGAACGTCGGTGATCAAATCGGTCGCTTTCGATCTGTCCGGGCGGCAGCTCGCCATGACGTCGGTGCCCAACAGCTTCGTCACGCTGGAAGGCGGCGGCGCCGAGCAGGACCTCGATCAGACCTGGCGCGACATGGCGCGGACCGTTCGCGATCTCGCAGCCAAAGTCCCCGACCTCGCGCAACGAACCGCGGCGGTTGCCATCACCGGGCAGGGCGACGGAACTTGGCTGATCGATGGCGAGGGCTTGCCTGTCTCGCGCGCCTGGCTGTGGCTCGACGCCCGTGCCGGACACCTGGTCGACGAGATGCGCGCCGATCCCCTGGATCGCAGGCGGTTCGAGCTGACCGGCACGGGGCTTAATTCCTGCCAGCAAGGCGCCCAGCTCGCCTTCATGAAAAGGAACAATCCGGACATGCTGGAGCGGGCGGCGACCGCACTGCATTGCAAGGATTGGCTCTACTTCAAGATGACGGGCGAACGCGCCACGGATCCGTCCGAAGGAACATTCACCTTCGGCGATTTTCGGTCGCGGACCTATTCCGACGAGGTGCTCGACAGTCTGGATCTGGCGACGCATCGCCGCCTGTTGCCTCCCATGCTCGAAGGCACCACCGACCATCATCCGCTGTCGCGATCGGCGGCGGGAGAGACCGGCCTGCTCGAAGGCACGCCGGTGGTGCTGGGTTACGTGGATATGGTCATGACGGCTCTCGGAGCCGGCCTCTATGATCCCTCAGGCAATGTCGGCTGCACGGTCATCGGCTCGACCGGCATACACACGCGCTTCGCCGCCACTCCCGATGATGTCGTGCTGAATGACGACGGGTCCGGCTACACGATCGCCATGCCTGTTCCAGGTGGCTTTGCACAATTGCAGTCCAATATGGCGGCAACGCTCAACATAGACTGGCTGCTTGGCCTTGCGCGCGACGTGCTCGCCACGGCTGGCGGCAAACCTTCTCATGACGAGTTGCTGAAAGCACTCGATGTCTGGGTGGAAGGATCGGAGCCGGGATCGCTGATCTACCAGCCTTACATATCGCTGGCCGGCGAACGAGGGCCGTTCGTCGACCCTGACGCACGCGCGGGCTTCATCGGCCTTTCGGTCAAGCACGGCTTTGGCGATCTGGCGCGCGCCGTCCTCGAAGGGTTGGCCTTCGCGGCGCGTGATTGCTACCAGGCGATGGGCGCCGTGCCGAGCGAGATCCGCCTGTCGGGCGGCGCCGCGCGCAGCCCGTCGCTACGCCGCATCATCGCGGCGGCGACCCGGGCGCAAGTGCGCACCAGCAGCCGCCAGGAAGCCGGCGCGGCGGGTGCCGCGATGATGGCTGCGGTCGGCCTCAACGTCTATGGCTCCATGGAAGACTGTGCCGCCGAGTGGGTGACGCCGCTTCTCGGCGACTGCGATGCCTATGACGAGGCGCTGTCGCAAACCTACGATGCGCTCTTCCCTTCCTTCGTTGCGGCGCGTCAGGCGCTTCGGCCGGTGTGGAAGGGCATGGCGCACCGCACAGGAGCAAGATCTTGAGCAATACAACAGATGTCGTCGATCTCTTCGTGATCGGCGGCGGCGTCAATGGGGCCGGCATAGCGCGTGACGCGGCAGGTCGCAGGCTGTCCGTCATCCTGTGCGAAAAGGACGATCTCGCCCAAGGCACCAGTTCGCGCTCCGGCAAGCTGGTGCATGGCGGCCTGCGCTATCTCGAGTATTATGAATTCCGGCTGGTTCGCGAAGCGCTGATCGAACGCGAGGTGCTGCTCGAGGCGGCGCCGCACATCATCTGGCCCATGCGCTTCGTTCTTCCGCACAGCCCGCAGGACAGGCCGGCATGGCTGGTCCGGCTTGGGCTGTTTCTCTACGACCACCTTGGCGGCCGCAAGCGGTTGCCGGGGACAAGAACGCTGAACCTGAGGACAGCGCCGGAAGGGGCACCGATCAAGGACGAATTCAAGCGCGGTTTCGAATATTCCGATTGCTGGGTCGACGATGCGCGTCTGGTGCTGCTCAACGCCTTGGACGCTAGGCAGCGCGGCGCCAGAGTGCTCACGCGCACCGCCTGTGTCGCGGCCCGCCGCGAAAACGGACTGTGGTCGATCGACATGCAGGATGGCCGCACGGGTGCTGTGACGAAAGTCCGCGCGCGGGCGCTGATCAACGCGGCCGGGCCATGGGTCAACGACATTGTTAGCCGCGTCGCCGGGCAGAATTCGACGCGCAATGTTCGCCTGGTGAAAGGCAGCCACATCGTCGTGCCCAAATTCTGGGAGGGGCGTCAGGCCTATCTCATCCAGAACAACGACAAGCGGGTGATCTTCGTCAACCCGTACGAGAATGATCTGGCGCTGATCGGTACGACTGACATTCCTTACGAAGGCAGGCCTGAGGAAGTGGCCCCCGAGGCCAGCGAAGTCGATTACCTGATCAAGGTGGTCAATCGCTATTTCAAGCGGCAGCTGAGGCCGCAGGACGTGGTCCACAGCTTTTCCGGCGTGCGTCCGCTCTATGACGACAATGCCGACAATCCAAGTGCGGTGACGCGCGACTATATTTTCGAACTCGACGCCTCCGATGGCAACGCGCCGCTGCTTTCGGTATTCGGCGGCAAGATCACCACCTTCCGCAAGCTGTCCGAACATGCGCTGGAAAAGATCCAGCCGTTCTTTCCGGCGATGAAGAAAGCCTGGACGGCCAAAGTTCCCTTGCCGGGAGGTGACCTTCCCAATGCGGACTTCGAGCAGTTCCTGAGCGATCTGCATGCAGAATTTTCGTGGCTCAGCCCTTCGCTGGTGAAGCACTACGCTCGAACCTATGGCACCCGCGCCAGACAATTGCTCGCCGGTACGCATGGCGAGGCAGATCTCGGCCGCCGCTTCGGGCCCGATCTCTATGAACGGGAGGCAAAGTTCCTGGTCGAAACCGAATGGGCCGGCACATCAGCCGATATACTGGAACGCCGCACCAAACATGGCCTGCATATCGATGCGGCCGAACGGAAAGCATTCGAAGACTGGTTCGGTAACATCATGGCGACGGTAGACTGATGGCCTTCACGCTTTCACTCAACACCAATCCTCTGGTCAATCGCTTCGCCGATCCAGACGATTTGATCGATGCGATCGCCTATGGCATCGGCATCCGCGACGTGCAGCTGACGCATGAATTCGTCAATCCGGGCTGGCCGGCGGCCACGATTGCCAAATTCCTGCGCCTGTTCAACAGCGCGCTTTCGCGGACCGGTGTCAGGATCACCTCCGGCATGACCGGGCCCTATGGCCGGCTCAACCATTTCGGCCACCCGGATGCGGATGTCCGGCGCTATTATGTCGACTGGTTCAAGACGTTTGCCGACATTTCCGCCGAACTTGGCGCGCCGGGCATGGGCACGCAGTTCGCCATCTTCACCTACAAGGACTTTGACGATCCGCAACGGCGGGCGGCACTGCTCGATATCGCGCTCGAATGCTGGCGCGAAGTGGCCGAGCACGCCAAGGCGGCGGGCCTGACATACCTGTTCTGGGAGCCGATGTCGGTCGGCCGCGAGTTCGGCCACACGATCGAAAGCTGCGTCACGCTGCAAGGCGCAATCGATGCGGCGAAGCTGCCCATACCGATGAAGATGATGGTGGATATCGACCATGGCGACGTGACCTCGCCCGATCCTGCCGATACCGATCCCTATGCCTGGGCGAAAGCGTTTCCCTTGCAATCGCCGATCATCCACATCAAGCAGTCGTCGATGAACAAGGGCGGCCACTGGCCGTTCACGGCCGCCTACAACAAGGACGGCCGCATACTTCCGCAAAAGCTGCTGGACGCGGTTCGGCAAGGCGGCGGTACCGACAATGAAATTTGCCTTGAACTTTCCTTCAGGGAGAGGGAACCGGTGGATCATCAGGTTATCGAGATGATCCGCGAGTCGGTGGATTTCTGGGCGCCTCATATCGACAGCGGCCGCGACAGTCTCAAGCCTCGAGCCTGAGCGAATGCGCCGCCCGAAAGCCGGCTTCGGCCGCAAAGTATCGAAGGAGAAAAAGAATGGCCCCATATTGGGTCGGCACGAGCTGGAAGATGAACAAGACGCTGGCGGAGGCGTTGCAGTTCGCCGATGCGCTGGCGGCCTTCGAGCCGGGTTTCGATGAGGCAATACAGCCTTTCGTCATTCCGCCGTTCACCGCCGCGCGCCAGGTCAAGGCGGCGCTGGCCAACACCCGCGTAAAGGTCGGCGCACAGAACATGCATTGGGCCGACGCCGGCGCCTGGACGGGAGAGATTTCGCCAGTGATGTTGAAAGACTGCGGGCTGGATGTAATCGAACTCGGCCACAGCGAGCGTCGCGAACATTTCGGCGAAACGGATACGACTGTCGGGCTGAAGATGGCGGCTGCTGTCAGGCACGGTTTCGTGCCGCTGATTTGTGTCGGCGAGACGCTGGCTGAGCGTGAATCCGGCCGCGCCGAGGCGGTGTTGACGGCACAGGTTCTCGGCGCGCTGCAAGAGCTGAGCGGCGATCAACTGAAGGCGGAAATTCTCTTTGCCTATGAGCCCGTCTGGGCGATCGGCGAGAAGGGCATTCCGGCAAGCGCCGATTATGCCGACAAGCAGCAGGCGCTCATCAAGAAGGTTGCCGCCGACCGGCTGCCGGCTGCCCCGCCTGTGCTTTACGGCGGCAGCGTCAATCCCGGCAACGCGGCCGAATTGATCGGCCAGCCGCATGTCGACGGCCTGTTCATCGGACGCTCGGCGTGGCAAGCGGAAGGCTATATCGACATTCTGAAAAGAGCGTCGGCCGCCATCGCGCGCTGACTGCCAACGAAGCAAAGGAGTTCATCATCATGAAGATCGCACTCGGAGCCGATAGCGCCGGCAAGCCGCTGCTCGACGTCATTGCCAAGCATCTCGCCACCAAGCCGGAACTGCAGGTCGTCGACCTCAGCCAGGCCGGATTCTACGCCGATATCGCCGCCAAGGTCGGCCACGAAATTCTGGACGGCAACTACGACCGGGCCATCCTGTTCTGCGGTACCGGTATCGGCGTCAGCATCTCCGCCAACAAAGTGCCGGGCATTCGTGCCGCATTGACCCACGACACCTATTCCGCGGAGCGCGCCGCCAAGTCCAACAACGCCCAGATCATCACCATGGGCGCCCGCGTCATCGGCCCGGAGTTGGCGAAGTCGATCGCCGACGCGTGGCTGGCCTCGGAGTTCGATCCGAATGGCCCCTCAGCCGCAAATGTGCAGGCCGTCGACAAGCTCGACGCCAAGCGCTGAAATATGTGGCGGGTCCGCTGCTGATCAGTCGGTTAGGGCGGTCCGCATCGCCTCGATCACGGTCACGGCGGATGCCGCGCCTGGATCCATATGGCCAAGCGAGCGTTCGCCAAGGCGTGAGGCTCGGCCCTTGGTCGCGATCATCGCCTTGGTCGCTTCCGCGCCTGCCTTTGCCGCCTGCGCTGCGGCCTCGAGACTACCCGCCAGATCCTTGCCGGAGGCCATCGCTTCGCCCGCCGCCTGCGCTGCGGGCGCCCATGCATCGATCATCGTTTTTTCGCCAGGCTCCGCCTTGCCGCGATCCTGAATGCCCTTGGCCATGGCCTGAAACAGGGAGACCACGTCCGAATCGTCAAGCGTCGTCTTGCCCTTGACGGCTGCCGCGCCACGCATGAACGCGGTGGCGTAGAGTGGGCCCGAGGAGGCGCCGACGGCGTTCAGGAACGACTTTGCCGCCGTGTTCAGCAAAGTGGTCGGATCGGTCGCCCCGGCATCCAGTGCGGCTACCGCATCGCGTGCCGCGGAAAATCCAAGCTCCATCGCAATGCCGTGGTCGGCGTCGCCGATAACCCCGTCTAGCGCGCACAGCCGGTCTCTGTCGGCTGACATGGCGGTTGCGATCGTTGCGAACATGCGGGCAAGGCGGGCGGTGTCGATTGTGGTCATGTTATTGTCCCTTGACGAGGAGCAGGTTTAGCCGGCGCGAAACATGGCGCAGTCGCAAGGGTGGTCCAGCATCGTCTGCAACTCGTCGTCCAGCCGATGCAAAGTGATCGAGGCCCCGGCCATTTCGAGCGAGGTGCAGTAATTGCCGACCCAGCTTGCGTGGATGGACACACCGATTTCGTCAAGTCTCTGCTTCACGCGCCGGTTCATGATGTAGAGTTCCATCAGCGGCGTCGAGCCGAGCGAGTTGACGAGCACGGCGACCTTGTCGCCGCGCGTCGGCGCCATCTCGTCGAGGATCCTGTCCAGCATCTCGTCGGTGATCTCGTCGGCTGTCTTCAACTTTTCGCGCGCGATGCCCGGCTCGCCATGGATGCCCATGCCGATTTCCATCTCGTCCGGCCCGATCTCGAAATTCGGCCGGCGGGTCTGCGGCAGCGAGCAGGGCGACAGCGCCACGCCCATGGTGAAGGTGTGGTCGTTGGCTTTGCCAGCGATACGCTCGCATTCGTCGAACGACAGCATCCGGTCGCAGGCAGCACCGGCAGCCTTGAAGATGAAGAAGTTGCCGGCGACGCCGCGGCGCTTGTGCCTGTCGCCAAGGGGCGCCGAGGCGACGTCGTCGGTGCTCAGCACCGTGCGCACCTCGATGTCGTCCATGGCAGCCATCTCGGCGGCCATGTCGAAATTCATCACGTCGCCGGCATAGTTGCCGTACATGAAGAGCACGCCGGCGCCACCGCTGACCGCCTTGGCGCATTCGAGGATCGGGTCTGGCGGCGGTGAGGCAAAGACATTGCCGATGGCC
Organism: Mesorhizobium cantuariense; assembly: GCF_042647205.1. NCBI lineage: Bacteria > Pseudomonadati > Pseudomonadota > Alphaproteobacteria > Hyphomicrobiales > Phyllobacteriaceae > Mesorhizobium > Mesorhizobium cantuariense. The sequence continues at coordinate 1,701,952 of NZ_JBHRVD010000001.1, forward strand.
GCCGCGTCGGCCAACCCCTTGCCGACGAAGCCGAGAAAGCTCGGCTCGTGGCCCGAGCCGCCGCCAATCACAAGGCCTACCTTGCCTTGGCGCGGTCCGTCGCGGGCGATGATGGAACGTGGACTGCCGTCCACGCTTTTGAGATGGCGGGGATGCGCGGCGAGAATGCCTTCCAGCATCTCGTCGACGGCGCGGTTGCCGTCGTTGATGATCTTCTTGGTCTGCACCCGCATCCTCCCGGCTTCGGTATTTTCGCAGATAATACCGGGTGTTACCGGGATTTCCACCCGGCAAGGAGCATTTCGCGCGTTGAGGTGTTTCCGCAGGCCAGCACCTGGACGCAAGCGTTGGCTGTTTCAATCGCCGAGGCCGTCGCGGATGGCCGAGAAATAGCGATCGGTTCCGACCTGGCCGCCCTTGAGCGCAACCTCCAGTCCGTCGATCGCCTTGACGCGCGAATGGGCAACGCAAAGCGGCGAACCCGGCGAAGCGGGCAGCGGCATGCGAATTGTCAGGGCATCGACGCCCATCTCGCCGAGGGCGTGGCTCGACGTGTCACCGCCGGCAATGACCGCGCGCCGCAGGCCCTGTTCAACCGTCAGGCTGCGAAGGATTTCTCCGAGGCCGCGGCCAAGCTTGTGGCGGGCGCCTTCCTGCCGGTCGATTTCGGTGCCCCTGTCGGCAGTGGGACCGAGCGCGGTGTAGAGGATGACACTGCGCCCGGCTTGCAGACTGGCACGGCCGCTTGTCGTGGCGCGTGTGATCGCCTGCTCTGAAACCTGCGAAACCAGCTCGACGGGATCGATTTCGATGCCGTCGAAACCGTCGGTCAGGCCATGCCGGATCTGCCGTTCGGTGGTCGGAGAGCAACTGCCCGACACGACGGCTATCCGCTCGGCTGCGCCCGGTGGCGTGAAGCTTTGTCCGGCGCTGACGATGCCATTCGACGCCCATTCGGCCAGCAACGCATACTCGACCCCGGACGAGCCGACGACAAAAGAGCCGCCGGGCTTGCGAACGCGCCACAGCTCCTTGCCGGCCAGAGCCTGCGTCTCTAGATTGTCGACATCGACAAGCACGATGGCGGTGCCGTTTCCGATCAGGCGATCGAACGCCGCCGACCGCGACGCGGACTGCAGCGTCGCAAGGTCGATCAGCCCGGAGCTCAGCGCCGTCTGCCGCGACAGATGGATCAGCAGATCGGACTCATCCATCGGCGTCGTCGGGTGACGGCTCATCACAGGGTGGCGGTCGATGCGAAAATATTGGTCGCGATAGGCGGCGAACAGATGGCCGAAGGCGGTGTAGCGCTTGAGCTGCGGCGCGCCGACCAGCAGCGGCACGCTGTCTTGCGCGAACACCGAGCGGCCGATCTCGATGGCCCGGCCTATGCTGCCGATCGTCGGGCTGGAATCGAAGGTCGAGCAGACCTTGTAGTGGCAGATCTCGGCATTGAAGGTTTTCAGCCAGGCAAAGGCTTCGCGCAGATGCGTGTCCATCCATTGCGGCGTCTCGCTGCGGCTGGTGCCAGCCAGTCCGATCGCTTGGCAATGCGCGAATCGCGACAGCAGGGCCGCGTCCGGCTTGCGCATGAACAGCACTGTCGGCACGCCGCCGAGTTCGAGCGCCTCCATGACATCGGTCGAGCCGGTCAGGTCGTCGCCATAATAGCTGAGAAGCAGGTCTTGCATGGCTTCAGGCTGCCTTGCCGTCGCCGAATTTTTCGATCGACCGCGCCAGTTCGGGATGGCTGAGGGCGAAGTCGGCAAGCGGAATGCCGTCGACCGCCGCTTGCCAGGCCTGCTGCACGGCGCGCACGCCGGCGCCCGGCCCGTCCGGATGGCTGACGATGCCACCGCCGCAGAGATAGAGAAGATCGACCGTTCGTCCGGTCCGCGCATATGTCTCAGGCGCCTGGCCGCCCCACTGGCCGGAACCGGCGACCGGCAACGCGCAGTCCTCAGGTGAAAAGATCGGCGTCGTCACCGCCTTGAAGGAGTCGACGAAAGAGTCATCCGGCTCCCAGTATTTCGAGGCGATGCCGTTGATCTGGAACTGGTCGACGCCGAGCAGCCGCCAGAACTGCTGCCAGACCTTGAAGTCCATGCCAAGCCCGGGGTGGCGGGTGAGGATGTCCCAGCCGTTGCGATGGGCGTGCAGCACCAGGCTGGAGCGTTTTCTCAGGAACGCCATGCCACCGAAACCGATCGAATTGATGTTGATCACCGCGCAATTGCCGCCGGCCTTCGCCACCAGATCGTGGTTGCGCATCATCTCATCGGGGTCCGCATGCGAGATGCCAAAGGCATACATCACCTTCTTGCCGGTCTTCTGCTCGTGGCCGAGGATGAGCGGCATGATCGCCTTCACCCGCTCGGCAAGCGGCGAATAGGCGGGGCTCATCAGTTTCTCATCGTCCTTGATGAAGTCGATGTCGGCGGCGATCAGTTCCGCCACCATTGCCGCCGTCTCGTGCGGTCGCAATCCGAGCGCCGGCTTGACGATCGTGCCGATGATCGGGCGGTCCGTCACTCCGGTCAGTCGGCGGCTGCCGGCGACACCGAACTGTGGGCCGGGATGCGCGCCGCGAAAATCCTCCGGCAGCTTCATGTCGACGACGCGAATTCCGGTGAGGCCCTTGATCGAATAGGTGCCGCCGATGGCAATCGTCATCAGCGCCGAAAGGTCGGTGCCGATGGCATCGAACGGAAAGGCAATGTCGACATCGGCGCGTCTGAATGGCCCGTCGCCTGCGTCGGGCAGCGACGGCCGCTCGGCATCGGGCAGAGGCCGGATCGCCAGCACGCGCGCCGCCACCCGGGCCTTCAGCTCCTCGGTCTCGCCGGGCAGCGCGACGAAGGTGCCGGTCGACTGGTCGCTGGCGATCTTGGCTGCCAGCGCTTCGATGCTTCCAGGCGTTTCGATGCGATAAGTGAGGGTGATCATGGTCTGCTGTCTCAGGCCGAATGCATTCGAAAAAAGTTCCCCGATCCACGAAATCTGGTATAATGAGTACATAAGTATTGCAAGCGATATCCTGCTCGCCAGACACACGCTGGTTGACGGACAATCATTCCGGGAATCGCGGCAGCAATGCTAAATAGGGGCCGGTCAAGGGAGTGATTCGCGACGATGAACCGTTCGGAACCGATTGTCCGGCGCAAGCTTTCCGACGAGGTCTTCTTGCGGCTGAAGCGCCTCATCAGCAGCGGCGAATTGATGCCGGGCGACGACATGCCGTCGGAGCGCGAACTGATGGAGCGCTTCGAGGTCGGCAGGCCGGCGATTCGCGAGGCGATGCAGGCGCTGAGCAATATGGGCCTGGTCGCGATCTCGCATGGCGAACGCGCCAAGGTGCTGCAGCTCACGGCAAAGTCGATCATCAAGCAGGTCGATGGCGCCGCCAAGATCATCCTGTCGTCGTCGAAGGACACGCTCGAGCACCTGAAGACCGCGCGCATCTTCTTCGAGCGCGGCATGGTCAGGGAAGCCGCTGAAAAGGCCACCGCCGAGGATGTGCAGCGGCTCAGGGCCACCGTTGCCGAACAGCGCGGCTTCCGTGGCGATTCCGAGGCCTTCATATCCGCCGACATGAAATTCCATACCCAGATCGCCGCGATCTCCGGCAACCCGATCTATGTCGCAGTCAGCGAGGCGATGCTGGGCTGGTTGAAGGAATATCACACCGAAATGCTGATCTGGACCGGCAAGGAAAAGTTCACGCTGACCGAGCACGAAGAGATCATCGGCCGCATCGAGAAGAAGGATGCCGACGGCGCCGAGAAGGCGATGATCAAGCATCTTGAACGCTCGCGCGCGCTCTATGTGATGAATTCCGAAAAGTGATCTCGGCGGATCAGCCGAGCCGGGTGATGGCGTAAGGCGTCATCACGAGATGGCCTCGGCCAAGCACTGAAATGTTGACCGGCACATCGTCCGCCGTCAGGTTCGCCAGCCACACGACAGTCTTGCCCGAGGCCGAGCGTCCAGCCAGCGCCAGCACCTTGGTCTGATCGCTCGTCCTTGCCGCCACATGCGCAAGGCCAGCCAGTTCGCAAAGCCCCTTGATAGCCCTGAAGATCGGCCGGGGCGATCCTTCCGCAACGGGTTCTCCGGATAACGCCAGCACGCCGAACGGTCCGGTGAAGCTGGAGAGCGTGAGCTGTTCCAGTCCGGCGGGAGCGACGCGCGCGGCATAGCCGATCGTCCATGCCGCCGCAAACAGGCCGGCATGGCGAGGATCGCTGTCGGCCATGGCGGTGCGCTGTCCGCCGGGATTGGGTTTGGTCGCTCCGCCATAGGGGTTCTTGCGCATGGCAATCGTCGACGGACCGATCCGGTAGGGCTTTGCCCCGAAGATCGCCCATGCCGACTGGGTGATGAAAGGCAGCGCCTCCAGCGATTGCATGATGCTGAGATCGTCGGCGGCATGCACGATCGGGCAGGTGCAATGGGTGACGAAATCGAGCTGGTCCGCCGGCACGCGTTTGCGGTTGAGTTCGGTGAAATAGCTGAACATGCCGCCGCCGAGGCGGATATCGGAGAAGGCGCACCGCGCCGCCGCATAGACTTCTTCGAGCGGCGGACACTCAGGCCACGCGCTGCCCGGCGGTGTCGACTGCCGGTCGACCGAAGGCGAGACGGCAACGGCCGAGAGTTTCAGCCCGGCCTGGCGCACTAGGTCGGCGACGCCTGACAGCTCGGCGTCAAGATCGCCAGCACAGGCAACGACGCATTCGAGGGTCGTTTCAGCTGGGTAGGCAGTTGCGAGCCGGGCGAAAGCACGCAAGGCGTCGAGCCCGTGGCCGCGCGTTGGATCGTAGTGAAACAGCAGCTGTTGTGGGCCGAGTGCCGCCAGCGTGGAGAGGTTCGCCAGCGCCGTCTCGACATCCTCGGGATAGATGACCACGCCGACATCGGGCAGCCTTGGTCCGACCTCGCCGAGTTCGACGCGGACCGGTTCGCTGGCCACGGTGGCAGCCGGCGCTTTGCCTTCGCCTGCGATGCGCAGGCTGATCGTTTGGCGCAGGGGCAGGCCGGCAGGCAGCACATAGGGCCATGGCAGCGCCAGCGGCCGCACATAGGTCTTGTAGGATGCATCGGACCAGTTGCGCTGGTCCTCCATTTCGAACACGTCACCTTCCATCCGGCATTCGGCGGTGACGCCAGGCCGAACCTGATGGGTGATGGCGCGGATATCCTTGAAAGGCTGCCAGGGGTCGATCAGCTCGGGAAGTTTCGTTGCGACGATACTACCGTCCGTATGCTCGACAGTGACCGGGCTGCCGGCGAGGCCGGCGATCGGGTGCAGGATGCAGAAGCCGCAGCGATTGGTTTCGAAATCGCTTTCGGGAAAGGCGCTGACGTCGAAGACCAGCCGGCCATCGGCGGAGCCTTTGATGGTGGCGCGGAAGCCGAGCCGGCTTCCGTCGAGGGCTACACAGCTGGCCGAATAGCTGACCGAAAAAGCGTCGGCGTCCTGGTTGATGATCAGGTCCGTCAACGCCGGCTCGTAAGTGCCCCAGTCGCGGTCGCGCACGATATAGGCGATGGCGCGCAGCACTTCGGTGCCGCTATGCCGGATGGTGCGCAGATTGCCGTTGACGAAGTCCGCGCTCAGCGCGCCTGCGCTGAGCCTGACCGGCTCGGCCTCGACCGCACGCGTGCCGTAAAGCAGGAAGGCGTCGGCGGTCATTTCAGCAAGGTGTCGAGCTGCACCGGTTGCCGGCTCGCGGCACCGGCGTAAGCCGCCTCGACCAGCGCGAACGTCTTGAGATTGTCCGCGCCCGAGGTCGCCGGTTCGATCCCCTTTGCGAGGCAGTCGACCCAGTGCTGCTGGATGGCGACGACGCTTTCCTGGATGTTGTGCCAGGGACGCGAGGCCCATGGCAGCAGCGGCGGCGAGACGTCGGTGATGGCCGTGCCGCTCTTGCCGGTGACGGTGAGCCGGTATCCCTGCGCCAGCCGGATCGTGCCGTCGCTGCCGTCGATCTCGATCAGCGTCTCGGGAAACGGCTCCGTGGCGAGCTTCGTCGCGTAGCTGCAATCGACCACCGAGATGGCACCGCTGTCGTGATCCATCAGCATCGTTGCTACGTCCTCGCCTGATATGCCGGGGTTGATGCGCACCGTTCGCGTGGTGATGACAGACACGTCGCCCAGCAGGAAACGGGCGATGTCGAGGATATGGATACCGAGGTCCTCGATGATGAAGCGCTTTCCCGTCGCCAGATAGGGCTGGCCGGAAAACACGTCATAGGCGGAGCGGAAGGAGATGCGCCCGAAGAAGGGCGTGCCGATCTCGCCGCTGTCGAGCACGGCGCGCACCGCCTGGATCGGCGACTGCCAGCGAAAATTCTCATGCACCATCAGCGGTACGCCGGCTTGAGCGCACGCCCCGACCATCGCCTTGGCGTCGGCGAGCGTCGGCGCGAACGGCTTTTGGCAGATAACCGGAACGCGATGGGCGGCCGCCATCTCGACAAGCGGACGATGGCTGGGCGCGGTGGTGGCGATGTCGACGAAGTCGAGACTCTCGCCGGCAAAAAGTTCCGCCGCATCGGTATAGCGCTTCGCAATGCCGAACTGGTCGCCGACGATCTTGAGCCGCTCCGGATCACGGTCGCAGATGGCGACGATCGAGGCGCCTGCGATGTCGCGCCAGGCATGCATCTGGTTGACGGCAAAGAAGCCGCAGCCGATCAGCGCTCCACGCAACTCCGCCATGATCAGCCTGCCTTTGCCATCTGCATCAGCGTCACACGGCTTTGCAGCCGGCGCTGCGCCTGGTCGACGACGACGGCGACGATGATGACGAGCCCCTTGATCACCATTTGCCAGAACGAACTCACACCCATCATCACCAACCCGTCCGAAAGAATGCCGATGACGAAGGCGCCGACGATGGTGCCGCCGATCGTGCCGCGGCCGCCCGACATCGAGGTGCCACCGAGCACTGCCGCCGCAATGGCGTTGAGCTCGAAACTTTCGCCCGTCGCCGGATGCGAGGCCATCAGCTCGGACGAGATGATCAGGCCGACGATCGCCGCGCAGAAACCGGAGAACATATAGACGAACATCTTCACCATGTTGACACGGACGCCCGAAATCCGCGACGCTCGCTCATTGCCGCCGACGGCGAAGATGTGGCGGCCAAGCGGCGTGTATTTGGCGAGATAGGCGGCTCCCAGGGCAACGACGATCAGGATCCAGATCGCCACCGGCAGGCCGAGCAGCCGGCCGGCACCGAGGAAACCGAAGCCGGTGGTGCCGAGTTCCGGCTTGCCGACGAGGTTGGGGAAGGTGCGGCCGTCCGACGACAGCAGCGCCAGGCCGCGCGCGACATAGAGCACGCCGAGCGTGGCGATGAACGGCGCGACGTTCAGCTTGGTGATCAGCAATCCGTTGACGGCGCCGATCAGGATGCCGACCGCCAGCGTGATCAGCGCGATCTCGAAGACGTTGAAATAGATGGTGTAGCCGATCTGCAGGTCGATGCCGTTGAGCACGAGATAGCCGGCCACCATGCCGCACAGGCCGACGATCGAGCCGACCGAAAGGTCGATGCCGCCGGTGATGATGACGAAGGTCATGCCCATCGCCAGGAACGCGTTCAGCGCCACGTGCTTCGACATCAGGATCAAATTGGCGGTCGACAGGAAATTCGGCGCCGCGATCGAGAAGAAGATCAGGACGGCGATAAGCGCGATGAAGGTCCTGAGCTTCATCAGTGTCAGCAGCACCGAGCCGCTGGAAGCGGAGGGAGCGGCCGCCTTGGCTGGAATGTCAGTCATGGGCGGTGCTCTCCGTGTGTGGGACCGGTCCGTGGCCAAGCGCCGAGGCGGCGACGAGTGCCGCCTCTGTCGCCTCGGCGCGATCGAACATGCCGGTCAGTTTTCCGTTGCTCATCACCGCGATGCGGTCGGACAGCGCCATCACCTCATCGAGATCCGAGGTGGCGAACAAAATCCCCAATCCGTCGCGAGACAGTTTGCGCATGGTGCGGAAGACGTCTGCCTTGGCGCCGACATCGATGCCTCGGCTGGGCTCGTCCATCAACAGCACCTTGGGTTCGGTGAGCAGCGCCTTGCCGATCACCACCTTCTGCTGGTTGCCGCCCGACAGCGACGACACTTCCTGCGCCGGGTCGGCAACCTTGATCGCCAGTTCCCGCACCATCTGCGTCACCGCCTGCCTTTCGTCGGCGCCACGGATATGGAACAGGCGGGCAAATCGCGACAGGCTGGCCAGCGTCAGGTTGCTTGCGACCGAGAGGATCGACACCAGCCCTTCGCGCTGGCGGTCTTCGGGGATCAGTGCCAGCCCGCGCCGGATGCGCCGCGTCGTGTCGCGCTCCTTGACCTGTTTGCCGCCAATGAAGATCGCGCCCGTCGAATGGCCGTGGCGGCCCATGATGCAATCGAACAACTCGCTGCGGCCGGCGCCCATCAGGCCGTATATGCCGAGGATCTCGCCGGCGCGCAGCGACAGCGAGACATGGTCGACGGCAAGCCCGCCAGTGGCGCGCGGCAGGCAGATGTCCTCGGCGCGGAAGATCTCTTCGCCCGGAAGATGGCCGTCGGCCTTGGCGAAGTCCTTGGCGTCGGAGCCGATCATCTGACGAACGATCCACTGCGTGTCGACGTTCTTCATCTCTTCCTGGCCGGTTATGCGGCCGTCGCGCAGCACGGTGATGTAGTCGCCAATGCGGATCAGTTCCTCGAGCCGGTGCGAGATGTAGACGATGGCCACGCCGCGCGCCTTGAGGTCGGCAATCACCTTGAAAAGGATCTCGACTTCCGCCGTGCTCAGCGCCGAGGTCGGTTCGTCCATGATCAGGATGCGCGCGTCGAGCGAAACCGCCTTGGCGATCTCCACCAGCTGCTGCTGGCCGATGCGCAGATCCTCGACCAGCATGTCGGGCCGGATGCCTGCTTGCAGGCGTTCCAGAAATTCCGCCGCGCGGTTTTCTTGTTCTTTGCGGTCGATCTTGCCAAAGCGGTTGGTGATCTCCCGGGTGGCGAAAATGTTCTCGGCGACGCTCATGTTGCCGAACAGGTTCAGCTCCTGGAACACCATGCCGATGCCACGGCTCACCGCATCCGCGGATGACGCGAAGGAAACCTCTTCGCCCTCCAGCAGGATGCGGCCGGCTGTCGGTCGTTCGACACCGGCGATGATCTTCATCAGGGTCGATTTGCCGGCGCCGTTTTCGCCGACCAGCACGTTGACCGCGCCCTTGCGCACCTCGAAATTGGCGCGCTTGACCGCAACGGTGCCGGAATAGACCTTGGAGACATCCTCGAGCTTCAGGATGATTTCGCGCTCTGCGGTCGCGCTCATGGCTTCGGCCCGATCTCTGCCTCCGCTGGCGTCACCAGCGGCAGGTCCTGGCCACTGCCCAGCGTATAGGCGCCCAGCACCTTGGCGCTGCGGCCTTCCAGCGCATCGCGCGGCAGTTTGGACAGCACCGTCTTGTCGGCATACGCGTTGAACGCCTTGCCGAACTGGGCGAAGTCGATCTGGTTGGTGAAGTCGTTGAACTGGATGAAGTCCAGGCTGTCGCGCAGCGCGGTGCCGCGCACCGCCGGTCCGATCTGCACCCGCGCATCGGCCTTGCCGTCGCCGTCGACATCGACATCGACCGTCGCCGCGCGGGACTGCGTGTTCGCCGCAACGATCTTGCCTTCCAGGTGAACCGCGAAGGTCCACGGCGAGTTCGCCTGTTTGTTCGGATTGCCATATTTGGCGCCGGCAGCGGCCGCATCGGTTGTTGCCAGGGTGTGAACCTCTGGAAACGGTCCGGCTTTCTGCTGGAGATAGGGCACGACCTTTGCCGCCCAGATCTCTTCGACCATCTTGTCCGGTTTGAAGGCGGGAGCATTGCCAGCGTCTGCCGATTTCGTCGGCAGGATCTTGCAGGCGGTCAGGCTGATGCCGGCCATCACGGCAAGGATCGGCCAGTTCGGCTTGGTGTTCAGCATGGCGGCCTGTTGTTCAGCATCGTGGGCGGCCCACGGAAAATGGCGGCGAGGGGCGACCCTGGGATTCGCCCCTCGCTATTCATCTCGCGCGGACTCAGTTCGTCAGCGCGAAGGTCTCCAGCTTGGCGGCATTGTCGCCATTGACCAGAACGCAGTCCATCAGCTGCTTTTCCTTGGCCGGCGACTTCTTGTTCTTGATGAAGTCGTTGGCCTGCTCGACCGCCATCTGCGCCTGCGCGAAGGCGGGCTGCAGCACGGTTGCCTTGATGCCGCCCGAGGTGATGGAGTCGCGTACGTCATTCGATCCGTCGAAGCCGACGACGATGACATCCTTGCGGTTCGCGGCGGCAAGTGCTGCATAGGCGCCCATCGCCATCGTATCGTTGCCGGAGATGACGCCCTTGATGTCGGGGTTGGCCTGCAGGATCGATTCCATCTTGGAATAGGCTTCCGTCTGGCTCCAGTTGGCCGACTGTTGCGCGACCATCTTCAGGTCCGGATAGTCGTCGATGACGTCGTGATAACCCTTGGAGCGAATCCCGGCATTGGTGTCGGATTCCTTGCCGACCAGCTCGACGAAATTGCCCTTCTCGCCCATCAGCTTGACGAATTCCTGCGCGCCGAGCTGGGCGCCCTGGTAGTTGTTGGAAACGATCTGCGCCACGGCGACGCCGGTGGCGTTGATCTCGCGGTCGATCAGGAAGGACGGAATGCCTGCGTCCTTGGCCTTCTGCACGGCGGCGACGGTGGCGTCGGCGCCTGCATTGTCGAGGATGATCGCCTTGGCGCCGCGGCCGATCGCAGTGTCGATCAGCTCGGACTGCTTGTTGGCGTCGTCGTCATGGACGAGCACCAGCGCCTCGTACCCGAGTTCTTTGGCCTTGGCTTCGGCGCCGACGGCTTCCGCCTTGAAGAACGGATTGTCGTGCGAGGGCGTGATGATGGCGATGAGATCCGCCGCGTAGGCGGGAACGGCCGTGCCAAGCGCCAGCATGCCGGCGAAAGCCGCAAGCGTCATTCTGCGTGTGAGTTTCATGAAGTCCTCCCGTTTGAAAAATTGCCTTGGTCAACCAAGGCCTCTGTCGGCATGCGAATTCGTCAGGCGGCGCGGGCGGTGGATCGCTTTCGGGCTAAAGAGCCGTTTGCCGGCTTCCCCTCCACGGATCGTTGCTCCCCAGCCATCCCCCAATCGCCCAGGCTTCGAACTCCCTGCGAAACCCTGTCGATCCGAGCCATGAACAGCTAAGCCAACTGGTATGATGAGTCAACCACAAATTCAGGTGATATGTACCTGATGAGTGGTGAAAATCGAGCGTCGGCAACGGTACGCCGACGCATCGAGGCGCTGCGGCAAGCGCCTGTCCTCTTTCAGGTGATGCGCTGAATGCTGGCGGCGATCTCTTCCGGCTCGAACACGCGTTTCCAGTCGTCACGCATCAGCACCGGCTTGCCGAATTCGATCGCCTTGTTGCAGGCGTCCGAGAAAACGCCCTTGGTCTCGCCAAAGATGACGGCGCCGAGCACGTTCATATGGCCGAGCAGGAAGTCGAGCGCCGCCTGCTGATCGACGCCGCGTGCCACGACCTCGTCGACAGCTTCCTTCATGACCACCAGCAGCGAGGCGCACACGGTCTCCGAAAGGCCAGGCTCCAGCAGCGCCATCTGGTCGACGGTGACGCGGTGCGAGCGCATGACCGGCGCCCAGATGATTTTCGCGATGGCCTCGCCCTTGGCGTAATCCTCTTCCGGTCCCTGCATCAAGGCGCTGACCATATGCTGCTTGGCCTTGACGCCGCCGAAATAGTCCTTCTTGGCCGCCATGTCCGTCTCGTCATTGAAGATCGGCGGATGGCAGGGATGGGTGACGAAATAGGTGAGGTCCGGCCGTTTCGGCAGATGGCCGGCGAAGGGTGCCGCCGCGTCGAGCACCACCACCATAGTGCCTGATACCAGCTTGCTCTCGATGCTGGTCGCCACCTTGCCGATATGCGTGTCCGGAACGGCCAGGATCACCACATCGGCGCCCTTGAGCGCCTCGTCGGCGCTGACCGTATCGAAACCCAGTCCGGTCTTCAGCCGTTCGCGGCCGGCATCGCTGACCTCGACATGGCGTATCGTGTAGGGCGATCCGCGAAAATTGGTCGACAGGCGGTAGCCCATTTTTCCGCCGGCACCGAACAGCGCAATCGTTGTCATCTGGTCACTACTCCTGATCTCAGCCGACGGTATCGCCCGTCGTCAACTTATCAACTGGTATAATCACACTACCAGATTTTGGCAATCTGATAATGGGAAATGCGGTGCAAGTCATGACTGCCGGTCTCCCGCCGGCACTGCGGCCTCGCCGTCGTCGCCGCCTGTCGGCTCGGCCGATGCTCGCCGCGTCATCGCCTGTCGTCCGGCAAGCGCGAGCACGAAGATGACGACGATGCCCTGCACGATGTCCTGGGCGCCCGGAGGCAGGCCGATGATCTGCATGGTGGTGACGATCAGGATCAGCAGGATGCTGGCGAACAAGGTGCCGACAGCGGTAGCCGAGCCGCCGAAGATCAGCGTTCCGCCGAGCACCACCGCGGCGATCGACTGCAACAGGTAGGGCTGGCCCATTTCGAGGAAGGCGCCACCGATATAGGCGCCGAGCAGCAGTCCGTTGAGCGATGCCAGCACCGATGAGATGATGAAGGCCGATGCGATCACCGGCCCGTTGCGGATGCCTGAGAGCCGCGCTGCGGCCCGGTTCTGGCCGACCGCCGACAACAGCTGGCCGAACACGGTGTAGCGCAGCACGAGGGAGGTTGCTGCCACGCCAAGGATGGCAATGACCGCCATGATCGGGACGCCGGAAATGCGGCCCGATGCCAGGTATTTCAGTGCCGGGCTGACGGTGAATCCCGAGATCGCCCGGTTCGACAGCAGCGTTGCGGTGGCCAGCACGTAGCCGGCCGCCAGCGTGGCGATGATGGCCGGGATGCCGAGCCCGACGACTAGCAGCGAATTGAGCGCACCGACAGCCAGGCCGAGCAGGATCGCGGCGGCAACGCCGATGGCGAGATTGGCATCCTGGCCCTTGATGGTGAGCAGCGCGACGAAGGCGCTAAGCGTGATCACCGAGGCGACCGAGAGGTCGATGTTGCCGCGCCCGGTCGTCACCACGAACATCTGGCCGATGCCGACGATCGTCAGGAAGGACGCCGACAGGATGATGCCCGACAGGCTGGACAGGCTGAAGCGGTTGGTGACGATCGACAGCACCAGCCACAGAAGCAGCACGCCGATCGCCGCCCAGATCCAGCGGTTTCTCTGCAACCAGAGGCTGAAGGCGGTCAGGGCGTTCATTGTTCGCTCCTGCGGTCGGCGGTCAGGCTGCGCAGCGTCAAAAGGGCGATCAGGATCAGGCCCTGTGTCGCGGCGTTGAAATCGCTGCTGACGTTCAGCGTGCCGAGCAGCGCGCCGATCAATGACAGCGTCACCGCCCCGGCAACGGCGCCGACCGGCGAGATGATGCCGCCCAGCAGCGAGCAGCCGCCCATCACCACGGCGGCGACGCTGAGCAGCGTGAACGAATTGCCGGAGTTGATGTCGCTCGCCGTGTTGATCGCCGTCAGCGACAGGCCGGCCGCACCCGCAAACAACCCGGCGATGAGATAGCGCACCAGCGCATAGCGCGTCGGCGACCATCCCGAACGGATCATCGCCGTCGGGTTGTTGCCGAAGCCGCGCAGCACCACGCCAAGCGGCAACCGGTCGATGACGAAGACGACCAGCGCAACGGCCGCGATGAGGATGATGGAGGTGGGCACGAAGCCGAGCGACCAGCTGAAGAGCGCCGACAGCCATTCCGGGCTGGCGCCGCCGGGCGTCGGCTGCAGTGCATAGCCCAGCCCGACCCAGATGAAGGAGGCGCCGAGCGTGACGACGATGGCCGGGATCTTGCGCGCCTGGATCACGCCGCCAAGCCCGGCATAGGCGGCGAGCGCTCCCACCAGTGCCAGGGCGCCGAGCCACGGCTGCTCGTAAAGCAGCGTGGCGCTGAGCACGCTGACGAGGCCCGCGAAGGCGCCGACACCAAGGTCGATCTCGCTGCCGCCGACGATGAACATTTGTGCCGCCGTCACCAGCACCAGCGACAGCGCCGGCATCAGCAGCAGATCGAGCCCGAAGATCGAGGCGACGGCGGGGTTGGCTGAGATCATCACGGCCAGCACGGCGGCAAGCCCGATGAAGGGAGCCGCATCCACCAGCCTGCGGCCAAGCCTTGTCGCTGGCGCATCCCTGTCTCGGGCAGTTGCGAGTCTGTCCGCCGGCTGGGCGAAGGAGGCGCCGACAACAGCCGATTCCGTGATCGCGTCGCCGGTGAGTTCCCTGACGATGCGTCCGCCGGCAAAGACCAGCACGCGATCGCAGGCCAGCAGTTCGGCATCCTCTGTCGTATGCCAGACCAGGGCGCGGCCGCTGCGCGCAATCTCGTTGCACAGCCGGTAGAAATCCTGCTTGGTGGCGATGTCGACGCCGCGCGTCGGGTCGTCGAGCAGGATGATCGGCGTGTCGGCGACCAGCGCCCTCGCGACCAGCGCCTTTTGCTGATTGCCGCCGCTGAGCTCGGTGATGTTCGACTGGAAGCGGCTGTCGTCCAGCCGCAGCTTGCCGGCGGTGCCGGTGGCCATCTCGCGGTTAGCGCGATCGGAAACCAGCCCCAGCACAGGCCGGCGGGCCAGCGCGCCTATGCTGATGTTTCCCAGCACGCTCCATAGCGGGAACACGCCTTCCTTCTGCCGGTCTCCAGCGATGAAGCTGGCCTGCGCATGTCTTGTGACCGCGCCGTTTTGCTTGGCGTCGGGGCCGAAGATCCTATGCAGCAGCTCCTTCTGGCCGCTGCCTTCGAGGCCGGCCAGCCCGACGATCTCGCCGCGAACGATCTCGATGTCGCGGCCGAGTTCAGCCGTCAGCGGGCCGGAGAGCCGCACCAGCACGTCCTGGGCGGAGCTGGTGGAGACGGCGTGCTGGTGCACCGGATTGGCATCGCCGCCCATCAGCTGCACCAGCCTGCCGATCGAGGCGTCCGCGACCTGGCCCTGCCATGCCGTGCGGCCGTTGCGCAGCACCACGATCTCGGTGGCGATGTCGATGATCTCCTGCAGCTTGTGGCTGATGAAGATGAAGGCAAGCCCTGCCTTTGCCCGCTCGCGCACGAAGGCTCTCAGCTGTTTCGAGCGGTCGAGATCGAGCGACGAGGTTGGTTCGTCGAGCACGATCAGCCTGACGCCGGGCGTTGCCGCGGCACGCGCGATCTCCACCATTTGCCGTTCGGCGATGGAGAGGTGGCCGACTTCGGCGTCGGCATCGATGCCGTTGCCTGGAAAGACAGCGTCGAGCGCTGCGCGAGCGCGGGCGCGATAGAGTGTGCGCCAGCCGGGCCGGCTCGCAGCGTCGCCGGGCGTCTCCAGAAAGAAGTTCTCGGCGACCGACAGATTGGCGCAGAGCGAAAGCTCCTGATGCACCATGCGGATGCCGCGCTGCTGCGCCTCGGCGGTGCCGTAGTCGGCGAAGTTCACCTGTTCGTCGGCGAAGGAAATCGAGCCCAGCGTAGGCCACATCGCGCCGCACAGGATACGCATCAGCGTCGATTTGCCAGCGCCGTTGCCGCCGACCAGGCCGATCACGTCGCCGGCGCCGACGCAGAGGTCGATCCCTGCATTGGCGAGCGTCGGTCCAAAGCTCTTGGTGATCCCGGTGAGCGAAATGACACTTTGCTGGGCGGGGGCGGCAAGCGCCGCCAACGCGGCCCTGTCCTGATCGGCGACGGCAGACTGGGACATTCGTCCTCCGTTTCTTCGACAGCGACGATCGGGCGGTGCTCCGGCACCGCCCGATCCGTAGCGCTGGGGTCGCGTTACTTGCTCAGCAGATTCTGCTTGACCCAGTCCAGCGAATAGCTGGGGCTGATGATCTGGCCGCCTGGCAGCTTGGCGTATTCCTTGAGGTTGCCGGCATCGACCGTCGCCACCGGCATGATCATCAGCTTGGGCGCCTGGGCGCCCTTCAGCAGCGACAGGCCGAGCCAGAAGGCAGCACCGCCGATGCCCGGTGTGGTGTTCATGGACACCGTCTGGTAGCCGTTCTTGGCGTTCTCCTCGGCCCACCATTTGACGAAGTCGGTGCCGCCGCCACCCTCGATGATCGGCATCTTGCCGGCGTAGTCGCCGCCATACTGTACGAAGGCCTGCGCGATGCCGACATCGTCGCTACCGCCCTGGCCGAGCACGGCGTCGACATGCGGCAGCGAGGGCAGCACATTGGCGATCGCCGCCTGCGCGACCGAGGCGGTCGCCTGGCCATAGACGGTCGCGACAACCTTGATGTCTGGATACTTCGCCAGCACCGACTGCTGCGCGTTGAACATGTCGTTGTCGGGCGCCGAGCCCTTCACACCGCGCACCTGCAGGACGTTGCCCTTGCCGCCGAGCATCTTGAAGACGGCCTCGGCCTGGGTCGCCTTGTAACCCTTGAAGTCGAAATTGAGCTGGTAGTTGCAGGGCGCCGAGGCCACCGAATCGAAAGAGATGACGATGATGCCGGCTTTGCAGGCTTTTTCGATGATTCCATTGACCGCCGTTTCCGAGGCGGCATCGACGGCGAGCACGTCGACCTTCTTCAGGATCAGCTCGGCGATCTGGCTGTTCTGCTGTGCCACCGAGCCATCGCCGTTCATGACGATATAGTCGGCGATCTGCCCGGCGGCCTTGGCTTCCTTGGCAGAGGCTTCGAAAGCTTCCACCATCTGGTGCCGCCAGGTGTTGCCGTAATAGGCGTTGGCGAGCGCGATGACCGGCGCGTCCGGTGATGCCATTGCCGGCACCGCAGTAACACTCACCATTGCAGCGCCGGCGAGCGCCGCCACAGTTGCAAATCTCATGGTATTTCCTCCCAAAAACACGCTCGGCTTGGCTTGCCACTCGAGCACAGCGCATACCCTCCAAGGACACGCTATGTCAGGTACATATTATACCAGCATACCAAATAGGCAAGCGTCAGCAATGACGTTGCCGTGCATCGCCTGTTGTTGCGGCCGCCACCTCGATGGAATGGTAATTCGTGAACGCTTTTTGCGGCGGCTTACAAGCCGCTCTTTTGACAGAAGCCGTGGGAGACCGGGGAGGGCCGAGCGCTACTTCAAAAGATCGACCAGCACGTCGAAAGCGGCGTCGATGTCGGCGCGGACCGCGGCCCTGACGGCTTCCGCGTCCCGGTTTTTCAATGCCGCGAACATCTCCTGGTGGTGTTCGTTGGCGGTCGAGTAGTTTCCCGAATCGTGCAGCATGTTGAAGTAGGGGCTGATCTGCAGCCAAAGGTTCTCGATGATGTTGAGCATGTTCTCCGAACCGGCCGCCCGATAGATCGAGAAATGAAAGGCGTAGTTGGCGCGCAGATAGGATTTGACGTCGCCGGCGGCATTGGCCTGTTCGAGCGCATCCAGATGCCGGCGCAACTGCGCTACGGCCTGGTCGTCCATGCGCTCCGCCGCCCATGCGGCCGCGATCGCCTCGATCTCGAACCGGACATTCCTGAGGTCGATGAGGCGCGCGCGGCTGAGCGCCGGAATACCGATCGACCGGCCTGAAACCACCATCAGCGCGTTGGCCGCCGTCAGGCGCCGCAGCGCTTCCCTGACCGGCATCGGGCTGACGCCAAAAGCATCGGCAAGGCTCTGAACCGTGACCATCTCGCCCGGCACGATGGAGCCGTCGAGGATCAGTTCGGTGACATGGCGATAGACCCTGTCCTGCAGGGTTTCCCTGGACAGGGGTGTGATCTCGACCCCCGGCTTTCTGTACGCCGATCCAGCCATCTCCCGTCAACCTTCCCGCCCAAGGGCGGCGCTATCGCCAGAGCAATTCCAGGAAAAGTGGGAAACGGTTTTCCGTCCTGAATTGCGCCAAAGCAAAGAGATGGAGTGGTTCAGCGTTTCCTCGAAACGCTGAACCACTCCTGTCTCCGGAATGCAAGGTTCAAGGTGCCGCGTCAAGCGCTCACGACCTCCGGTTTTGATATTAGGAGATTTCATCATTGATCTTTGATCAAATCATGTTAAGGTCGCTGGCATCGAATGACAAGGGGCACGTTTTCGTGCCCTTGGGAGGCATTCGGTCGTTCGAATTGGGAGGAGTTTCACATGGGTATCGGATTGAAAGTCCGGCGGCTCGCGCTGCTGGCCGGCATGGCTGTATGCGCTATTGGGCTGTCGGCCGCGCAGGCAGCCGAGAAGCACAAGGTCTTTCTCAGCATGAGCTACATCGGCAATGACTGGCAGGCGGAGGCGGCCAACATGGTCAAGGCCATGGCCGCTCACAAGAGCCTGGCCGACAAGGTCGACCTGCAGGTCCAGGTCGCCGGTCCTAACGCACAACGCCAAATTCAGCAGATCAACGCAATGGTGCAAAGCGGCGCCGAGGCGATCGTCGTGTACCCGATCTCGCCGACCGCGCTCAACCAGGTCGTCAAGAATGCCTGCGACAAGGGTGTGAAGGTCTTTGCCTACGACGCTGAGATCACCGAGCCTTGCGCCTACAACGTCCACATCGACCAGCTGGAAGCGGGCAGGGTGACCGCCGAATGGCTGGTCAAGAAGCTCAACGGCAAGGGCAACATCATCGCCATCACGGGTGTTCCAGGAACATCCGTTGACGATCAACGGACAAAGGCCGCCAAGGAAGTCTTCGCCAAGTATCCTGACATCAAGATCGTCGGCGAGGCTGTCGGTATGTGGAGCCAGGCTGTCGCCCGCACCGAGCTTTCGAAGATCCTGGCCACCCGCAATTGGGACGACATCAACGGGCTGTGGATGCAGGTCGGCTGCTTCACCGCCAACTCGATGCAGCTCGAGGCCGGCAAGAAGACCAGCGAACTCCTGCCTTGCGCCGGCGAAGGCTCCAATGGCGGCCGCATCCAGATGCTGCCGGAGGGGACAGAGGTCGAAGGCGCGGCGTCGCCCTATGCACCGGTGGGCGCGCAACGCATCTCCTATGCCTCGCCACCCTATTCTGGCGCGCTGGCGCTGAAGCTTGCCGTCGAGGCGATCGAAGGCAAGGACGTGCCGAAGACCACCATCCTGCCGCTGCCGCTCGTCACCAATGAGACGATCAAGCTGTGCGACGAAGGCACATGGGCGGAGATGAAGGCCGGCTGCAACGCCTTCAAGCCGTCGCTGGTCTCCAATCCCGGCTGGTTCGCCTCGATCTTCTCGGACCAGACACCCGAGGTCGGCCTGGCCGCTGCCCTCGTCGGACAGCCGGAGAACTAATGCCTGTCGCCCAAAAGTGCTTAGCGGTTTTGGGACAACGACATGCATAAAAACAAAAGACTTAAAGCGCGTCACGCGCTTTAAGTCCTCCCAAGGCGATTGTGACGATGCGCGGATAGTCCTGTCCGTGCATCGTCAATCCATGCCACGCGCGGCGTCGAGGACAATGACAGAACACTCCGAGCTTCCCGCCATCGAGATTGACGGCATCAGCAAGGCGTTCGGCCCGACCGTCGCGCTGGACAGCGTGTCGTTCGAGATCGCGCCCAGCAGCGTTCATGCACTGCTCGGTGAAAACGGAGCCGGCAAGTCGACGCTGGTCAAGCTGCTGTCCGGACTGGTCCGGCCAAGCGAAGGCCATGTCCGTGTCTTCGGCAAGGAGATCGCTTACGGCGCACCGCGCGCAGCCCATGCGCTGGGCGTGCAGACAGCGTTCCAGGAGATGACCCTGGTGCGCGATCTCTCCGTCCTCGACAACATGCTGCTGCCCTATGCTCCCGTCGGCATCTCCGGCCTGATCCGGCGCAGCGCCGCCCGCAAGGCAGTCCGCCGCCACATCGACGATCTCGGTTTTTCCGTCGATCTCGATGCCGAGGTAAGCGAGCTCGAGCTTTCGGTGCGCCAGAAGATCGAGATCGCGCGTGCCGTCTACCGCAAGCCGCGCATCCTGCTGCTCGACGAACCGACCTCGGCGCTCGCCGGCCGCGACGTTGACTGGCTGGGCGATATCATCGCCAGACTGAAGGCCGCGGGCACCACCGTCGTCTTCATCACCCACCGCATGCGCGAGGTCCGCGCCTTTTGCGAGACGCTGACGATCCTGAGAAACGGCCGCCACATCGTCACCGCGCCGGTTGCCGACGTCTCGGATGCCGACGTCATCGAAAAGATCATCGGCCGCAGCATAGAGCAGACCTTCCCGCCCAAGCCCGACAGCGCCCAGGCTTTCGGCCCGCCGGTTCTGGGCGTGCGCGACCTCAAGGTCGGACGCAAGCTCGACGGCGCCGGCTTCGACCTGCGCAAAGGCGAGATCCTCGGTGTTGCCGGATTGCAGGGCATGGGCCAGCAGGATTTGTTCCTGGCCTGCTTCGGCATGGCCGAAATCATTCGCGGCCACATCCTCGTCGACGGCCGCAAGGTCTGGCTCGGTTCGCCCGCCGATGCCTTGCTGCCCAACATGGCGATCGGCCTGGTGCCGGAAGATCGCAAATCCGAAGGCCTGTTCCTGAAACTGTCGGGCAGCCAGAACGCCACGCTGCCTGTGATTTCGCGCTTCACCAGCTTCGGCCTTGTCGGCGCGCAAGCCGAGACCCGCTCCGTCGAGGCGGCATTCGCCACCGTCGAGGTCGACCGCCGCGCGCTGTGGACGCGGGCCGGCGCGTTTTCCGGCGGCAACCAGCAGAAGATCGCCATCGCCAAATGGCTGGTGGCGCAGAGCCGCATCCTGCTGTTGTTCGATCCCACCCGCGGCATCGATGTCGGCACCAAGCATGAGCTTTATGTGATGATGCGAAACTACGTGGCTTCAGGCGGTTCAATCCTGCTGCACTCGACGGAGATTCCCGAACTCGTCCACCAATGCGACCGGGTCCTGGTTCTCTATGACGGGCGCATCGCAGCCGAGCTCGAAGGCGACGCCATCACCGAGCCGGCCATCATGCGCCCGGCGCTTGGCCATGCCGGGGAAGCCGCCGCATGAGCAGCGCAGCAATCTCATCGCCTGTTTTCGGCGGCTTCGGTCTGCGTCGCGCGCTGATGCGCAATCGCGGCGCGTTGATTGCCGCCGCTGTCCTTGCGATCCTGCTTTTCATCGTCGACTGGATCAGCGCCGGGCCGCTGACCTATTTCGATGTATCGTTCCTGTCGAGCGGCGGCGCCACCTCTGCGCTCGCGGCGATCGGTCAGACCATCGTGATCCTGTCGGGCGGCTTCGACCTGTCCGCCGGCGCAGTGATATCGCTGGTCAATGCTGTGCTGGCATCGAGCATGGACCCGATGGCGCCAGGCGCCAACATCATCCTGTGGACCGCCGTCGGCATCGGCGTCGGCATGGCCGTCGGTGCCTTCAACGGTTTCTTCATCGCGGTGCTGCGCATGCAGCCCATCGTGGTGACACTGTCCACCATGTTCATCCTGCAAGGCGTGACGCTGTTGGTGATGGACAAGCCCGGTGGCTTCGTGTCGCCCGATCTCGGCACGTTCTATCTCGGCGACGCGATCACCGGCTGGCTGCCGATGCCGCTGGTGGTGATCGTTGTCGTCCTGCTCGCCTGGTTCTGGCTGAAGGGCACCCGCTTCGGCACAGCACTTTATGCGGTCGGCAGCGATACGGAGTCGGCCGCTTCCGTCGGCGTCAATGTCGTGCTGGTCCGCTTTGCCGTCTATGTCATCGCCGGCGGCTGTTATGGCCTTGCCGGTGTGTTCATCAGCGCCCAGACCGGCAGCGGCGATCCGCTGGTCGGCAATCCGCTGCTTTTGTCGATGTTCGCGGCGGTCGTTGTCGGCGGCACGCGTCTCGGCGGCGGGCAGGGCGGCCCGGTGGGTTCTGTCTTCGGCGCGTACATCCTGATGATCGTGGTGAACATCCTGCTGGTGCTCAATGTGTCGGCCTATTATTCGACGATCGCCGAAGGCACCATTCTGGTGCTGGCGGCACTTGCCGGCTCGATCTCGCACGCATCGGTGCTTGCCGTGCAGCTGCGCGCCGCGCGCGCCCGCCTCGCCGCCTGGCGCGCCGGCATATTGCCCTCGCAACTCGAGCCCGTGGACCGGCGACTCAAGATCGCCGAACCATCGCATGGCCAAGGCAAAGCAGCGCCGCGCCCGGCCTTCCATCTGCGCAATGCGGAGACGCTGCGCTATGCGCTGCCGGCCTATGTCTGCCTGCTGCTCATCGTGATCGTCACGCAGATCTGGCTCGGCCGCGCCATCTTCAATCCGAGCTACTGGAATTCCCTGCTGGTGCTGTCGTCCTTCCTCGCCGTCCTGGCGCTCGGGCAAGGAACCGTCATCCTGACTGGCGGTCTCGACCTCTCCGTGCCGTGGACGATCGGCATTTCAGGCATCATCCTGGCCGGCATGGTCAACGGCTCCGACGCGGCGCTTGTCTACGCCCTGCCGGTCGTGCTGTTGATGGCTTGCGCCATCGGCTTCGCCAATGGTTTCGGCATCGTCTATCTCGGCATCTCGCCCATAGTCATGACGCTCGCCACCAACGGCATCCTGCAAGGCTGCGCGCTGCTCTATTCGCAGGGAACGCCGGCCGGGTTTTCCTCGCCGATGCTGCGCTGGTTCATGACGGCCAGGCTCGCCGGCCTGCTGACGCCGATCGTGCTGCTGATGGTCGTCTTTGTCGTGGCGGCGGTGCTGCTGCTCGGCCGCACCCCGTTCGGACGACGCGTCTATGGCATCGGCAACGGGCTGCGCGCGGCGCGCCTGTCGGGCATCGGCGTCGAGCGCACGCTGATCCTGGTCTACATGCTGTCGGCCGTCTGCGCGGCTGTTGTCGGCATCATGCTGACCGGCTTTTCCGGCCAGGCGAGCCTTGGCATGGGCGACGACTATCTCTTGCCGTCGATCGCCGTCGTGGTGGTCGGCGGCGCGCTGATCACCGGCGGGCGCGGCCACTATCTCGGCATGCTCGGCGGCGTATTGCTGCTGACGGCATTACAGATGCTGCTGGCCGGCACCACGCTTCCCTACGCCACAAGGGCAATTCTTTACGGGCTGGTCGTTCTGGGCGCTGTCATGGCGCTGCGCGAACGGCGGCTGCAATGAGAAGGACAAGACGATGAGCACAAGGGCGCCGGCATCGGCGGACGACTTTCTGACCGGGCTGAAAGGCCAGCGCGTGCTGGTGACGGCAGGCGCCGGCGGCATCGGTTTTGCCATAGCCGACACGCTGTCGCGGCTCGGCGCGCGCATCGTCGTCTGTGACGTTTCCGACGACGCGCTGGCCGCTGCTCCCGGCAAGATCGATCTGGTTGCCGCGGTCAAGGCCGATGTCTCGCGCGACGAGGACGTCGACCGCCTGTTCGAGGCGGTCGAGAAACAACTCGGCGGGCTCGACGCGCTGATCAACAATGCCGGCATCGCCGGGCCGACCGGCGGCGTCGACGAGATCGATCCGGCCGACTGGCGGCGCTGCATCGACATCTGCCTGACCGGCCAGTTCCTGTGCGCCCGGCGCGCCGTGCCGCTGATCAAGGCGGCGGGTGGCGGCTCTATCGTGTCGATGTCGTCGGCGGCCGGCCGCCATGGCTACGCCTACCGCACGCCCTATTCTGCGGCCAAGTTCGGCGTCATCGGTTTCACGCAGAGTCTCGCCAAGGAGCTCGGTCCGCATGGCATCAGGGTCAATGCCATCCTGCCCGGCATCATCGAGGGACCGCGCATCGAAGGTGTCATCTCGGCCCGCGCCAAGCAGGTCGGCATCAGCCACGAGGAGATGACCGGCCGCTATCTCCAGAACATCTCGCTGCGCCGCATGACCAGCCCCTATGATGTTGCGTCGATGGTCGCCTTCCTGCTCTCCGATGCGGGCATCAACATCTCCGGCCAGTCTCTTGGCGTCGACGGCAACGTTGAAACACTTTGAGGAGCAATCCATGGCCAATGTCGCGATCGTCGGAAGCGGGTTCATCGGGCGGGCCTGGGCGATCAGCTTCGCCCGCGCCGGCCATGATGTGCGGATGTGGGACCAGTCGCCCGCCGCGACGGGCGGCGCCCGCGACTACATTGCCGGCGTGCTTGGCGATCCCGCTGCGAACGACCTGCTGCGAGGACAGGCGATCGATGCCGTGCTCGGCCGGATCACCGTTGTCGCCGAGCTGGTAGAGGCGCTGGCTGGTGCGGTCCATATCCAGGAGAACACGCCTGAAAACCTCGAGGTGAAGCGGGAGGTGTTCTCCCTGATCGACAGGCTTGCCGATCCGCAGACAGTCATCGCCAGTTCCACCTCGGCGCTGTTGCCGTCGAAATTCACCGACCATCTGCAAGGGCGGTATCGCTGTCTGGTCGTGCATCCGATCAATCCGCCCTATCTCATTCCGGCGGCCGAAGTTGTGCCGGCGCCGTGGACGTCCGCCGAGACGGTTGAGAGAACCCGCGCCTTCCTCATCGACGCCGGTCATGCGCCGTTGGTGATGCAGCGCGAACTCGACGGCTTCATCATGAACCGCCTGCAAGGCGCGCTGCTGGAGGAAGCTTTCCGGCTTGTCGCCGACGGCTACGCCAGCGTCGAGGATGTGGATATCGGTATCCGCGACGGGCTGGCGCTGCGCTGGTCGTTCATGGGTCCGTTCGAGACCATCGATCTCAATGCGCCCGGCGGCGTGCGCGACTATGTCGAGCGCTATCAGTCGATCTATTCGAACATTTTCCCGCAGATGCTGCGCCGCGTCGACTGGGCGGGTGAGGTCATGAAAACCGTCGAAGCCGATCGCCGCGAGCGCCTGCCGCGCGAGAGCCTCGGCGAGCGGCAGGTGTGGCGCGACCGCCGGCTGATGGCGCTGGCGGCGCACAAGAAAAAATCGGATCAGGAGTACGGACGATGAGCGAAACCAGCCGCAAAACCGGGGCCACCGCAACCAGGGGCAAGGTCATCATCACCTGCGCGGTGACGGGCGCCATCCACACGCCGACCATGTCGCCCTATCTGCCGATCACGCCCGACCAGATCGCTTCGGAGGCGATCGCGGCTGCCGAAGCCGGTGCTGCGATCCTGCATCTGCACGCCCGCGACCCGGAAACCGGCAAGCCTGACCAGACGCCGGAGGCCTTCGCCCGCTTCCTGCCGCGCGTCAAGCAAGGCACCAACGCCGCCATCAACATCACCACCGGCGGCAGCCCCTACATGAAGGTCGAGGAGCGCGTGCGCCCGGCTGCCCAGTTCAAGCCGGAAGTCGCCTCGCTCAACATGGGTTCGATCAATTTCGGGCTCTATCACCTGGCCGACAAATACGAGACCTTCAAGTTCGACTGGGAAAAGCCGCATCTGGAAGCGACGCGCGACCTCGTCTTCCGCAACTCGTTCAAGGATATCGAGTACATCTTGGCGACTTGTTACGACAATGGCACGCGCTTCGAGTTCGAGTGCTACGACATCGCCCATCTCTACAATCTTTCCCACTTCGCCGACCGTGGGCTGGTGAAGCCGCCTTTCTTTGTGCAGTCGGTGTTCGGGCTGCTGGGCGGCATCGGCACCCATCCAGAAGACGTCGCCCATATGAAGCGCACCGCCGACCGGCTGTTCGGCGACCAGTTCCGCTGGTCGGTGCTGGGCGCCGGCGCCAGCCAGCTGCGCATCGCTGCACAATCGGCCGCACTCGGCGGCAATATTCGCGTCGGGCTGGAGGACAGTCTGTGGGCGGGCAAGGGCAAGCTTGCCAAATCGAACGCCGAACAGGTGCTGCTTGCCCGCAAGATCATCGAAGGGCTCGGCATGGAGGTGGCGACGCCCGACGAGGCGCGCGAGATCCTGTCATTGAAGGGCGGCGACAAGGTCGCTTTCTGACGCCGCCTGACCAATCGCTGCGTGGCGCCAATTCCGAGGGAGGACGGCATGAAGATCGAAGTTGTGGTGGATGTGAAGACCACACTGGGCGAAGGGCCGCTTTGGGACGTCGAACAGGAGCGCTTGTACTGGATCGATAGTTTCGACGGGCGGGTGTTTCGAGCCACCGCCGACGGGCGCGAGATCCGGTCGTGGGACGTGCCGATGAAGATTGGCTCGATGGCGCTGCGCAAGGATGGCAGCGGTGCCGTGGTGTCGCTGCAGCGCGGCTTCCATCTGCTCGATTTCGCCACCGGCGATGTGACTCTGATCCACGATCCCGAGCCGGACAAGCCGATGAACCGGCTCAACGACGGCAAGGTCGACCGGCGCGGCCGCTTCTTCGCCGGCTCCATGGATACGATGGAAGAGGGGCCGTCCGGCGGTCTCTACAGGCTCGATCCGGATTTCTCCGTCACCCGCATCGATTCCGGCATCATCTGCTCCAACGGTCCGTGCTGGAGCCCCGACGACCGCACCTTCTATTTCGCCGACACCTGGACCGGCGAGATCTGGGCCTACGACTATGATATCACCACCGGCGCCGCCACCAACCGGCGCACCTTCGTGCGCGTCGACACCAGCCGGGGCGGTGCGGCTGACGGCTCGACCGTCGATGCCGAGGGCTATGTGTGGAACGCGCTGGTCTATGACGGAAGGCTGGTGCGCTACGCGCCGGATGGCAGCATCGACCGCGTCATCGACATGCCGGTCAAGAAGATCACCAGCGTCATGTTCGGCGGACCGAAGCTCGACACTCTCTACGTCACCTCGATGGCCAAGCCGCCGCTGCCCCGTTTTCCCGGCGACGGCGTCCTGCGCGGCAGCCTGTTCGCCATCACCGGTCTTGGCATCCAGGGCGTCGCGGAACCGCGCTTCGGCGGTTGACGGGAGGAAGGATTGGCCGCAGCGGCAAAGCACGGTTTCGTGCTGCTGATTTGAGTTCGAGAGACGCTGGCCGAGCGTAAAGACGGGCGCGCCTAGAGCGGGATGAGATTAGTTTCGGTCATAGCCGGAGTTTTCGAAGTAGTGTGAGCACTCTGCCGGTGTGACGCGATTGAGGGTTTGGCCGATCGCGTCGCAGACGGCTTCGACGGTTCGGCTTGCGGCCTTTCTCAGCCAGTGCTTGAGCTTTGAAAAGAGCTGCTCGATCGGATTGAGGTCGGGCGAGTATTTCGGCAGGAAGAAGAGCCTTGCGCCGGCGGCGCGTATGGCGCGGCGCACCGCCTTGCCTTTGTGCGAGCCGAGATTGTCCATGATGACTATATCCCCCGGCTGGAGGGTCGGCGCGAGAACCTTCTCGACATAGAGGAGGAACCTCTCGCCGTTGATCGGCCCATCGATCAGCCAAGGCGCATCGACGCGATCGTGGCGCAGCGCGGCCAGGAAGGTCATGGTCTTCCAGTGGCCGTGCGGCACTTTGGCCTTGATGCGCTGGCCCACCGGCGCCCAGCCCCTGAGCGGCGACATGTTGGTCTTGGTCCAGGTCTCGTCAATGAAGACCAGTCGCGTGGGATCGATCCGGCCCCGATACTTCGTCCACTGCAGCCGCCGTCGCGCGACATCGGGACGATCCTGTTCGGCGGCGATCAGCGTCTTTTTTTGTGAGTGAGCTTCTCGGCATGCACGAACTCCCATACCGAACGGTAGTCGACCTTCAGACCACGCTCACCAAGCTCGGCCACAAGGCCGCGCAAGGTGAAGTCCCCGTCGTGACAGCGCTCGATCAGCCAGTCGCGCCACGCTCCCGAGAGTTTCTTCGGTTTGTAGCCGCCCACCTGGCGAGGCGCGGCACTGCCAGTCTCTTCAACACGCTTAAGCCACGCAATGGCCGCGCTATAGCTGACGCCAAATCGAGCCGCCGCGGCGCGCCGCGAGAGCCCTTCCGTCTTAACCGCGGCGACAACCCGCTCGCGAAGGTCCATCGAATATCCTGCCATCCATACTGGCCTCCTCCAGTATGAAGGTTGAATCAGAACAAAGGTGATTTGGGAATCCCACGACTCTTACAAATCCCATCCCGCTCTAGTCCGGTTTCGCCAGGCCCGAATTGAACTTGCGGCGGGCGTTTTCCAGATGCTCGCGCATTGCTCGGCCGGCCGCTTCCGGATCGTGCCGCTCTATGGCTTCAAACACGTTCTTGTGGCCGGCAAAACTCCGGCGGTTTTCGACCTCGGTGTTGGCCATGTGGATGCGCTGGTTGATCAGCCACTCCACCAGCGCTTCGTGCGCCGCGAGGAAGATCGGGTTGCCGGGAATTGCTGTCAGCACCCGGTGAAACGCCACATCGGTGACGGCGAAGGCCCGGGCGCGGGGAATGGCGCGTTCGTTCTCGGCAAGTGCCGTGGCAAGCGCCTCGACCTGTTCGCGCGTCGCCACCTCGGCGGCATGGCGCGCGATCGAGACTTCCAGAAACAGCCGCAGCTGCTCGAAATGGCCGATGCCGTCGGGCTGGTCCATCAACAGATGTGCCGTGCCGGTCAGTTGCTCCAGCATGTTCTTCGGCGTTGGCCGTGTCACCTTTGGCCGCTCGCCGCTGTTGATGCGCACCAGTCCCATTTTCTCCAGCGCAAACAGCGCTTCGCGCACCGAGGGGCGGCCGACATCGAACATCGACATCAGGTCGCGCTCAGACGGCAGCGAGGCGCCGACCGGATAGACCTCGTCGCGGATCATCTCCTCCAGGCGGAGGCGGACTTCGTCGGACAATTTTTTTCGAACCGGCATATTGTGCATGGTCTACCTTTTAAGCTATTAGACCAGTCGCCGCAAGCGAGGACTTGCGGGACCGAAGGGTTGGAGGAGGCCGCCGCGGGCTGATGACGCGGCGGTCGGCGTGACAGGCGAAGGTCTGACGCAGGAGCAGGCCTGGAGCAGGGGCATCGCCCCGATTTCGGTCGGCGGAAAGCAACGGGAGGAGAATTCCATGAGACGACTGTTGATGAGCCTTGTGCCGGCGCTGGCGTTGATGTTTGCCGCCGTGACCGCCAAGGCCGAAGGAGGCGGCACGTTCCGTTCCGCCATGCGCACCGGCTGCATCGAGATGGGCACGCTGCACACCACCTGCGGCCACCGGCTCGACGAGACGGTGCTGCAAGGCCTCGTCCACATCAAATGGACTGGCGACGGCGTGCAGCCGATGCTGGCCGAAAGCTGGAAGACGCCCGACGGCGGCAAGACCTATGTCTTCAGCCTGCGCCACGGCGTCAAATGGCATGACGGCACGCCCTTCACCGCCAAGGACGTGGTGTTCAGCCTTAACCTCTACGCCAATCCCAAGGTTGGCTCGCCCTGGGCGCAGAAGCTCGGCGCTGTCGCCGGATACAAGGCTTTCCAGGATGGCTCGGCCTCCTCGCTTGCCGGGGTCAAGGCGATTGACGACATGACCGTCCAGATCGAACTCGACAGCGCCAAGCCGCTCTGGGTCGAGCTGCAGCTTATCGCCATCAGCATCTTTCCCGAACACATCCTCGGCAAGGTCGCGCCCGGCGATATCAAGGGCAACGCCTTCTGGGTCAACCGCGTCGGCACCGGCCCGTTCGTCTGGAAGAAATACGAGAGCGACCAGTATGTCGAGGTCGATCGCAATCCCGATTATTTCCTAGGCGCGCCGAAACTCGACCGCATCATCTACCAGATCTACAAGGATGTGCCGCCGATCATCGCGGCCCTCGAGACGCAGGAGGTCGACGCCATGTCTTATGAGGGCGGCGGCGTGCCGATCTCCGAACTCGCCCGCCTGCAGAAGCTCGACTATCTGACGGTGCTGCCGAAATTCTCCGCCGGCCTGCCGACCTACCTGCAGTTCAACCTGGAGAACAAGCGCTTCGCCGACGTGCGTGTTCGCCAGGCGATGCTCTACGCCATCGACCGCAAGGCCATCATCGAGACGGTCAAGCAGGGCGCAGGCGAACTGTCGAACACGCTGTTTCCGCAGGACTGGGCGCGCGCCAAGGACCTCGAGCCCTATGACTACAATCCCGACAAGGCCAAACAATTGCTTGCCGAAGCGGGCTGGGACGGCAGCCAGCCGATCGATTTCATCTACTATTATTCCGACCAGATGAACGTCGACACCGTCACCGCCATCCAAAGCTATCTGGCCGCCGTCGGCGTCAACATCCAGCCGCGCCTGCTCGATCCAGCGGCGATCAACCAGACCTATGCCGACGGCAGCTTCCAGATGGGCTTTTTCGCCAATGGCATGGGGCTCGATCCCTCGCTCGGCTCGCCGGTCGTCGTCTGCGGCGCCAAGCCGCTCAGCATGGGCTATTGCAATCCCAAGGTCGATGAACTGTTCAACAAGGGGCTGGAATCGGCCGACCGCGCCGTGCGCGCCGAAGCCTATCAGGAAGCCTCGCGCATCCTCAACAAGGACCTGCCAAAGGCCTGGCTGTGGAACGAGGTGCGGCCGCTGGCTTTCAACAACCGCATCGTCGGCCTTGCGCAGCACTTCAAGGAGCAGCCGCTCGTGATCTTCAACCACCCCGTCTACAACGAAGTCGAGAAGTGGGAAGTGGCCAAATAGGCTGCTGCGTCAATGTCCTCATCGGTGGGTCATGAGGCTCTGGAACCTCATGACCCATCGCCTCAAGAGCCGCCTTCAGCGATAGGAGAGGCCGATGCTCAGCTATCTCCTGCGAAAACTGCTGCTCAGCATCCCGGTGCTGTTCGGCGTCACCGTGATCGTCTTCGCCATCGCGCATGCCATGCCGGGCGATGCCGTGCTGGCGATGATCACGGCGGAGGCGCCGTCGAGCGAGGCGCTGATCGCGATGCGGCGCGGCGAGCTCGGTCTCGACCAGCCGCTCTACGTCCAATACCTCAACTGGATCGGCCAGATCCTGCACGGCAATCTCGGCCGCTCCTTCGTCAATGGCCGCAGCGTCGGCGAGATCATCGGCGAGCGCCTGCCGATGACGCTGGAGTTGATGGGGGTGGCACTGCTCGTCGCCTTCATCATCGGCACCACGCTGGGGGTAATCTCGGCGCTCAGGCAATATAAGTTGACCGACTATTCGCTGACGCTGGGCGGCTTCGTCGGCGTGTCGATCCCGGATTTCTTCATGGGGTTGCTGCTCGTCTATGTCTTTGCGCTGGAACTGCGCTGGCTGCCGTCATCGGGCATCTCGACGGCGGGCGACGGCTTCTCGCTCGTGGACAATCTCAAGCATCTGATCCTGCCGGCCGCCGCACTCGCTTTGTTCCGCGCCGCGATCTTCATGCGCTATGCCCGGGCCGGCATGCTCGAAGTGCTGAACCAGGACTATATGCGCACCGCCAAGGCCAAGGGCTTGCGGCCCAGCACGATCACGCTGCGCCACGGTCTGCGCAACGCGCTGATCCCGCTGGTCACTGTCTTCGGCCTCACTTTGCCGACGCTGTTCGGCGGCTCGGTGGTGATCGAGACCATTTTCCAGTGGCCGGGCATCGGCCTGATGTTCATCGACGCGGTGGTGAACAGGGATAGCCCGGTCATCATGGGCTATGTGCTGATCACCGCCATCATCGTCATGCTGGCCAACCTTGCGACCGACCTTGCCTACAGCGTGCTCGACCCAAGGGTGAGCTATGACTGACGCCACCGCCGCCGACATGACGATTGCCGCCGGCGCCTCGCGGGGCCTGTGGGGCGAGGCGGCACGCCGCTTCCTCAATCACCGGCTGGCGACGCTCGGCCTGATCATGCTCGCCATAATCGTGCTCGCCTGCGTGCTGGCGCCGCTGATCGCGCACTACGGGCCGAACGAGATCGACCTAAGAGGGCGCAACCAGCCGCCTGGCGGCATGCATTGGCTGGGCACCGACGGCACCGGCCGCGATATCTTTGCCCGCATCCTCTATGGCGGCCGTATCTCGCTGACGGTCGGCTTTGTCGCCGTGGCCATCTCGGCGGCAATCGGCATCTTCATCGGCTGCGTTGCCGGCTATTTCGGCGGCAAGGTCGACCTCTTGCTGATGGGCCTGATCGACATGGTGCTGACCTTTCCGCGCCTGGTCATCATCATCGCCTTCGTCGCCGTGGTCGGCCCCAGCATCTTCAACACCATGGTGGTGATCGGGCTGCTTAGCTGGCCGTCCATCGCCCGGCTGACGCGCGGCGAGATTTTGGCGCTGCGCAACCAGGAATTCGTCCTTGCCGCGCGCTCGCTCGGCACCTCGCCATCGGTCATCATCCTCGAACACATCCTGCCCAACGTGCTGAGCCCGATCCTGGTGGCGATTACGCTCGACGTCGCCACGGTGATCCTGCTCGAGGCGTCGCTGTCCTTCCTCGGCCTCGGCGCGCAGGCGCCGGCGGCCAGCTGGGGCAACATGCTGCGCGATGCGCGCACGCTGTCGATCCTCGAAAGCCAGCCCTGGATGTGGATCCCGCCCGGGGCGATGATCGCGATGGCGGTGCTCAGCATCAATTTCGTCGGCGACGGCCTGCGTGACGCGCTCGACCCGCAGCACATCATGGGCGGGGGCGCGAAATGATGGGCGCCGACACGCTTACCGTCGACAGGGCCGCAAAGGGGACCGGGCAGCAAGCTGTGCTTTCCGTGCAAGGGCTGAGCGTCGAGTTTGGTCCCCGGGGCCGTTCCGTCTATGCCGTCAACGATGTCTCCTTCGACCTTGCCGAAGGCGAGTCGCTGGCCATTGTCGGTGAAAGCGGCTCAGGCAAGTCGGTCACCGTGCAGACGCTGATGGGGCTGATCCGCAAGCCGCCCGGCCGCGTCACGGCGGGTCGCGCGCTGTTTCGTGGCCGCGATCTTCTGGCCATGCCCGACAGCGAGTTACGCCATATCCGTGGCCGCGACATCGCCATGATCTTTCAGGATCCGATGTCGTCGCTGAATCCGGTGCTGACCATCGGCCTGCAACTGACCGAGGCGCTGCGCGAACATCAGGGCCTGAGCCAGCCGCAAGCCGAACGCCAGGCGCTCGACATGCTGGCGCTGGTCGGCATTGCCAACGCGCCGCAACGCATGCGCGCCTTTCCGCACCAGTTCTCGGGCGGCCAATTGCAGCGCATCGGCATCGCCATGGCGCTGGTCTGCAAGCCGTCGATCCTGATCGCCGACGAGCCGACCACTGCACTCGATGTCACCATCCAGGCGCAGATCGTCGAACTCGTCGTGCGCCTGCAAAAACAGCTCGGCATGGCGATCATCTGGATCAGCCATGATCTCAGCTTGGTTGCCGGCTTCGTCGACCGCGTTGCGGTGATGTATGCGGGCTCGATCGTCGAACAGGCGCCGGTCGATGAGCTGTTTTCGGCAACGACACACCCCTACACGATTGGCCTGTTGAACTCGATTCCGTCGCTGACGGCGGCAAACACCAGGCTGGTGCCGATCAAGGGCGCGCCGCCCAATGTCACCCTGCCGCCGACCTTCTGCGCCTTCGCGCCGCGCTGCGACTATGCCGAGGCGCTCTGCCGCGAGCAGAAGCCGTCGCTGGAAGCGGTCAGCGCCGGCCATGCCACCGCGTGCTGGCGCTGGCGGCAGGTGGCGCGACTGCCGCGTGCGAAGGCAGCCGCATCAAGCGCGGCACCGGCAGCGGCGCCCAGGCAGGAACCGCTGCTTGTCGTCTCCGACCTCAAGGTTCATTTCCCGATCCGGCGCGGTGTGCTCAGGCGGCAGGTCGGCGCTGTGCACGCGGTCGACGGGGTGAGCTTCGAGGTGCTGCGCGGCGAGACGCTGGCGCTGGTCGGTGAAAGCGGCTGCGGCAAGTCGACGACCGGCCGCGCCGTGCTCGGTCTTGAGCGCCCGAGCGCCGGCAGCATCGTCTTCGAGGGCAGGGACTATGCGGGCGCGACAGGCGAGCAGCTTAAGCAGCGCCGCCGCGACATGCAGATGGTTTTCCAGAACCCGTTCGGCTCGCTCAACCCGCGCATGACCGTCGGCCGCATCATCGGCGAGGGGCTACGCGCCCAGAAGATCGGCACCCGCGCAACGCGCGATGCCCGTGTCAGCGAGTTGCTGGCGCTGGTCGGCTTGCGGGAAGCGCTGCGCAACCGCTACCCGTTCGAGCTCTCCGGCGGCCAGCGCCAGCGCGTCGGCATTGCCCGCGCGCTGGCAGCCGATCCGAAGTTCATCATTGCCGACGAGCCGATCTCGGCGCTCGACGTCTCCATCCAGGCGCAGATCGTCAACCTGCTCGACGACCTCAAGGCACGCCTGGGGCTGACCTATCTGTTCATCGGCCACGACTTGTCGATGATCCGCTATCTCAGCGACCGCGTCGCGGTCATGTATCTGGGCCGGATCGTCGAGATCGGTACCACGGCAGCGGTGTTCGGCGGCCCGCTGCATCCCTATACCCGAGCGCTTTTATCAGCGATCCCGGTGCCCGATCCCAAGGCCGGCGGAACGCGCCGGCGCATCGTGCTGGGCGGTGGCGTGCCCGATCCGTCAAAACCGCCGCCCGGCTGCCATTTCCATCCGCGCTGTCCCCTGGCGACGGACATGTGCACCAAGGTTGAGCCGCAGGTTCGCGACTTCGGCTCATCCGCCTCGGAACAGCATCTCGTCGCCTGCCACCACGCCGGCGAAGCCACCCCATGACACTCCTGGAAAGACTGAGGATACCTGAATGACCAAGCAATTGGCGGGCATGTACGCCGCCTTGATGACCGGACTGAGCGATGCCGGCGAGTTCGATCCGCAGCGCCAGCGCAACATCAACGACTATGCCCTGCGCCAGGGCCTGACCGGGCTCTATGTCGGCGGCAGCAGTGGCGAATCCGGCCTGCTGACGGTGGACGAATTGCTGGCGCAGCAAGAGGTGGTGTTCGCTGGCGCCGCAAGCACCGGTACAAAGCTGATCGCCCATGTCGGCATGCCGAACCTGCGCGATTCCATCCGCCTGGCGCGGCAGGCGCAAAAGCTCGGCTACCACGCGTTGTCGGCACTGCCGCCGCACTCCTATCCGTTCTCCGACGAGGAGGTTTTCGGCTACTATCAGGCGCTGGCGGCGGCGACGGCCCTGCCACTGATCGTCTACGAAATCCCCTTGCGCACCGGTCGGCCATTGCCGCTCAACCTGCTGGTCCGGCTGCTCGATCTGCGCAATGTCGTCGGCATCAAATACACCTCCACCGACCTGTTCAAATATTCGCTGCTGCGCAAGCGGCAGCCGGAAAAGCTGTTTTACTACGGTTTCGACGAAATCTATGCCGCCGCCGGCATGCTCGGCACCGATGGCGGCATCGGCACCACCTACAACCTGCTCGGCAGGCTTTATGTTGCGGTGGATCAGGCGATCCGCGCCGGCGATCTGGCCCGGGCGAAAACACTGCAGATGGTGTCGCAGGACTTCGTCGAGGTGCTGCTGGAAACCGGCGTGCTGCCGGGCATGAAGGCCGCCTTCCGCGTCATCGGCGTCGATTGCGGCCCGACCCGCGCCCCGATGGCGCTGGCTGTCGCCGATGCCGAGGACCGGATGCGCGCGGTTCTCGCCCGCCCGCCGGTGAAAGAGTGGCTTGCGTGAGAAGCGTCAGCGCGGCGCGGCGAGACTGCGGTCTGCGACGCTGCCGCCTGTAATCAGGATTTGTTGACTTCGGCCCCGGTAGAAAGAGCACAGCTTTTCGGCGGACCATAAGGCAGGCCTTGTGACGGGTCGTCTCGACTGGCGGCAGATGAGGCGATCGTGCCCGTGAAGTTGAATGCACTATTTTTGGCTGAAGCATAAGTCGCCTGCATGACGGAATTGGCCACAGCATTGGAGATCGGGCGATTCTCGGCAAATGATGCCGGGCGGGCGTATACGGGCGTACGTATATCCATTCGGAGAAGGTTCCTTTAGGCTGGTGCAACATGAACGGGAGCATCGATTGCGAGGATTTGCGGAAAGCTTGATGCAGGGGCCACGGACCGTGGCCGAGCAGGTCGCGAATGTCCTGCGCGAGGCGATTGCCAATGGAACCATCAAGGCAGGCACTCCGCTGCGCCAGGACGAGCTGGCCGAGCAATTCGGCTTCAGCCGCATGCCCATTCGTGATGCCCTTCGCCAGCTGGAAGCCGAGGGTATTGTTTCCATCCACCCGACAAAGGGCGCGCAGGTCGCCCGGATGGACAGCGCCGAGATCAGTGAAATCTACGCTTTGCGCGAGCTGCTCGAAAGCGAGGCGCTCAGGCTCTCTGTACCCAGCCTCGCTGCCGCGAAGCTCGATGAGGCGGAACAGGTGCTCGATCAGATCGACGCGGAGCGCAATGTCGGCCGATGGGGCGCGCTGAACCGGGCCTTTCATCTGGCTCTCTACGATGCTTGCGGCAACAATCGATTGCTCGGCCTGATCGAGGCCCACCACAATGCGGCCGATCGCTACGTGCGTATCCTGCTGTCGAACCTGGACTATCGCAACCGCTCGCAGACGGAGCACCGCGACCTGCTGGCCGCCTGCCGGCGGCGCGACAGCGACAAGGCCATAAGCATTCTGAGGCAGCATCTTCGCGAAGGAAGCGAGACGCTGGTCAGCGCGATCAGCGAAGATGGCCTGTCGAGAAAATCCTAGGCCGGCTCATAGGCATTGCGCTGAGTCTCAGCTCTGCACTGGCCTGCGTTCGACGATGTAGATGTGGTCGGCCGCCAGCACCACTTCGCCGCGCTGGTTGATCACCTCGCAGCGCTCGATCACCCGTCCTGAACCCGGCCGCTTCGGATCGTCTTCCTTGGCCGCGATGGTGGTGCGTGTGCGGATCGTGTCGCCTATGAACACCGGCTTGATGAAGCGCAGCCGGTCATAGCCATAGGAAAAGGCGACAGGGTTGACGACGGTTGCCGTCAGGCCGATGCCGACCGAGAACACCAGCGTGCCATGGGCAATGCGCTGGCCGAACGGCGTCGTCTTCATGTATTCGGCGTCCATGTGGTGCGGAAAGAAATCACCGGTGTGGCCGGCATGGACGATGAAGTCGGTTTCGGTGATGGTGCGGCCGCTGGTAAGGCGTGACGCACCAATCTCGTAGTCTTCGAAATACTGGATCTGTTCCATCAGGGCCTTTCCGCGATAGGCGTCGCCGGTGCCGCACTCGACTGGTAGGCCGCCTCGACCAGCGCCATCGTGCTCCACGCATCCTCGACCGGACTGATCAGCGTAGCATCTTCTCCGGTCGCGAAACGCTGGACATTGGCCATGCGGCCGACAAAGGCGTCGGGAAACCACTCACCGGCTAAGGGCACCGCGACCCAGTCCGTTCCGCCTTTCGGATGGATCTCCAGCACATCCGGTTCGCCGCGCGGATAGTCAAGATTGAGGCCGAGCTTGAGGTAAGCAGCGCCCTCGGTGCCGCAGATACGGAACTCGCAGGCCTGATGCCGCCGGCCGAACTTATGGTCGTGATTGATCGACAGGGCGCAGCGCACGGTGTCGCCATAGTCGAGAATGGCGCTGGTGCGCGTCTGCGCCACCTTATGGTTGGGATGGCCAAGCGTCTTGGCGTGGACGCCTTGCGGATCGCCGAGCAACTGCCGGATCAGATCGAGATAGTGGATCGAATGCATGGCGATTTCGACGCGTGGCGCCTTGAGCAGGAATTCCCAAAGCTCCCACGGTGTCGCCAGCGCCAGCCAGGCGTCGAAGTCGATGACCTCGCCGAGCCAGCCCTTGGCGATGGCATCCTTGAGCGCCAGCATCATTGGCGCGAAGCGCAGCTGGAAGTTCACCGCCGCACGGAGCTTCCTGGCACGGCAGATCTCGAGGATCGTGGTCGCCTCGGCAAGGTTGCTGCCCATCGGCTTCTGGATCAGCGCCACCGCGCCATCGGGCAAGGACTTCAGCACATCGGCATGGCGGGAGGGCGGCGTGGCGAGGTCGAAGATCGCGCCCTCGATGGCGGCGGCTTCCTCCGCCGAGCGGAAGGCGGTCACTCCCCATTGATCCGCCAGCTTTGCGGCTCTGGCGTGATCGGGATCGTAAAGTCCCGCGACCGGAAAGCCGGCCTTCCTGTAGGCCGGGAAATGTGCGTCGCCGACGATCGATCCGGCACCGAAGGTGACGATTGGCCGAGGCGTCGAAGGTTCGGGCCAGGACTGGACGAGTGAGGCAGGGTCGAAACCGCCTTCAATCATGATGGAAGACCTCGTCCATTTCGGCCCACCATTCGCCCTCCTTGCGCGTCGCCAGCGGCTCCTGGCAAGGCATGCAGACCGCCCACCATTCCTGTGTCCTGGGGTCAGCCGCCATCTTGGCCATGTCTGCCAAATAGTCGCTGCCGTGGTATTCGAAGGTGCTGAACAGCAGGTTCTCCGGCCGCTTCAGGTAGATCGAGTAGTTCTTGATGTTGCAGGCCGAGATCATGGTCAGCACGTCAGGCCAGACGGCGGCATGCAGGCGGACATATTCCTCGACCTTTTCCGGCTTCAGCCCCAGAACCATCCCCATCCGCTGCATGTCCGTCTCCTATTTTGTGATCGCCGTGGTGAATTCGGCGATGCTCATGGCCTTGACCGCGTCCCAGTCCCAGTCGATGCCGATGCCCGGTTCATCCGGCGCCAGCGCCTGGCCATCCTCGATGCGCATGTGCTTGCCGGTCAACTGGTCGAGTTGCGGAATGTACTCGACATATCTGCCGTTCTGAACAGCGCAGGTGAGGCTGACATGCAGTTCCATCAGGAAATGCGGGCAGACCGGAATGTCGAAGGCCTCCGCCGCGTGCGCAATCTTGAGCCAGGGCGTGATGCCGCCGATGCGGCCGACATCGACCTGCACGATCGAGCAGGCGCCTTTCTGCATATATTCACGGAAATGGCGGATGGAGTAGAGCGACTCGCCGATGGCGATCGGCGTCGGCGTCGAGTTCGACAGCCGCACATGCCCGTCAATGTCGTCGGCCGGCAGCGGCTCCTCGATCCAGGCGAGGTCGAGTTCGCGCAATCTTGCGGCGCGCCGGATCGCCTCGTCGATCGAAAAACCTTGATTGGCGTCGGTCATGATCTCGTAGCCGTCGCCGACCGCCTTGCGCACCGCCGACAGGCGGGCAAGATCTTCCGAGCCGTGCGGCCTGCCGATCTTCACTTTCGATCCGCGAAATCCCCTAGCCTTGGCGGCCAGCGCGTCGTCGACCAGCGCTTGCGTCTCGATGTGCAGCCAGCCGCCTTCGGTCGTGTAGAGCGGGCAGCGGTCCTTGGCGCCGCCGGCGAGCTTCCACAGCGGCAGGTTCTGCTTCTTGGCCCGCAGATCCCACAGCGCCGTGTCGATCGCCGCGATGGCGATGGCTGTGATCGCACCGATTGTCGTGGCATGGGTGGCGAATTCGAGATCGTGCCAGATCGCCTCGATCATGTCGGGGTCACGGCCGATCAGGCGCGGCACCAGATGGTCGGACAGGAGCCGCATCACCGACGAGCCGCCGGTGCCGATCGTGTAGCTGTAGCCGGTGCCGACCGCGCCGTCGGAATCGGTGATCGTCAGGATCGGCGTTTCCTGGCTGACGAAGCTCTGGATCGCGTCGGTGCGCTTGACCTTCGGCACAAGGTCCACCATCCGCAGTTCGACTTTCTCGATTCTGGCCATGCCGATCAGCTCCGCAGTGTCTTTCCGGTCTCAGTGGCAAACAGATGCGCCTGCGACATGTCGAGGCTCATGGCGACCCGCTCGCCTGGCCGCAGTGGCCTCGGGTTCAGCATGCGCGTTACCCAGTCTTCGCGGTTGAATTCGACGAACACCAGTGTCTCGTTGCCGAGCGGTTCGGTGACCGTGATCGGCAGTTCGATCTGGTGGACATCGGCCGCCCCGCCGGAACTGATGCCATGGCCGGTCGGATAGATGTCGTCGGGCCGCAATCCGAATACGACCTTGTCGCCGGTCGCGACATTGGCCTTGAACTGGCCGGGCAGCGGCAGTCTTTCGCCGCTGGCGAAAACCATCTGGCCGTCATCGATCGTGGCCTCGTGCAGGTTCATCGGCGGCGAGCCGATGAAGCCGGCGACGAAGCGCGTTGCCGGCCGCCGGAAAACCTCGTCGGGCGTGCCGACCTGTTCAATATGGCCGTCGCGCATGATGACGATGCGGTCAGCCAGCGTCATCGCCTCGACCTGGTCGTGGGTGACATAGATCACCGTCGACTGCACCTTGGCATGCAGTTTCTTGATCTCGGTGCGCATCTGCGTGCGCAATTTGGCGTCGAGATTGGAAAGCGGCTCGTCGAACAGGAACACATCGGGGTCGCGCACGATGGCGCGGCCCATGGCGACGCGCTGGCGCTGGCCGCCCGACAGTTGCGACGGGCGGCGGTCCAGCAGCGTGTCGAGGCCGAGGATGGCCGAGGCCTCGGCGACGCGGCGCTCCATGTCCTCCTTGGCGGCCCCTGCGATCTTCAGGGAGAAGCCAAGATTCTCGCGCACCGTCATGTGCGGATAGAGCGCGTAGGACTGGAACACCATCGAGATGTTGCGCGAGCGTGGCGGCAGATCGTTGACGACACGCCCGCCGATTTCGATCGAGCCGGCGCTGATCTCTTCCAGCCCGGCGATCATCCGCAGTGTCGTCGACTTGCCGCAGCCGGAGGGGCCAACCAGCGCGATGAACTCGCGGTCGGCAATATCGAGGTCGATGCCGTGCACGATCCCGATATTGCCGTAGCGCTTGGTCAGCTTGGTGAGGGTAACGGTTGCCATAAGATCAGCCTTTCACCGCGCCGGAGGTCAGGCCGCCGACAAGGTGTTTCTGGACGATGTAGGTGAGGGTGAGCGCCGGAATGATCATCACAACGGCG
This sequence comes from Mesorhizobium cantuariense, assembly GCF_042647205.1. Classification (NCBI taxonomy): domain Bacteria; kingdom Pseudomonadati; phylum Pseudomonadota; class Alphaproteobacteria; order Hyphomicrobiales; family Phyllobacteriaceae; genus Mesorhizobium; species Mesorhizobium cantuariense. Next base: position 1,742,488 of record NZ_JBHRVD010000001.1, read on the forward strand.
AGCGCACACATGCCGCGCCAGTCGATGGTGAACTCGGCGGTGTAGTCGAGCAGGCCGACCGGCAGCGTCTTGGCGCTCACCGAGCGGGTCAGCTGCGAGGCCAGCGCGAATTCGTTCCAGCAGGTCAGGAAGGCGAAGATCGCGGCCGACGCGATGCCCGGCCCTGCGAGCGGGAACTCGACCTGCCAGAAAGCCTGCCAGCGCGTGCAGCCATCGATCTGCGCCGCCTCCGCGAGGTCCTTGGGCACCTGGCGGAAGAAGCCGTCGATCAGCCAGATCGTGAACGGCACGTTGAGCGCGACATAGGCAAGGATCAGTCCGAAATGCGTGTCGATGATGCCGAGCCGCACATAGAGGAAGAACAGCGGCAGCGACAGCGCGATGCCCGGCACCGTGCGCGTCAGCATCAGGCCAAGGAACACGCTCGATTTGCCGCGGAAGCGGTAGCGCGCGAAGGCATAGCCGCCGGCCATGCCGATGGCTACCGCAATGACCGTCGAGGTCACCGAGATGATCAGCGAGTTGCGGAAATATTCAATGACCGGGATGCCGCCCTTGCCGATGCCCGAGAACATGGCGACATAGGCGTCGAACGAAATCTCCTGCGGGATCCACACCGGCGGCTTGGCCATGATCTCGACGGTCGGCCGCAGCGACGAGATGACGATCCAGAGACCCGGCAGGCAGATCGTCAGCATCGCCAGGAACAGGCCGATGCGATAGACGATGCCCAGCAGCCGGCGCTTCAGGCGGGCGGAAGAATTCTCGTCCATTCTCACCACTCCGCACCGATCTGCGTGCGCGCCGCGGCGAGCTTGTTGAAGAAGTAGACGGTGAAGGCGATCGACAGCAGGATCGAGAAATAGGCCATGGCGTTGGCCATGCCCATGCGCCCGTCGCTGTAGGCGGTGCGGGCCACCAGGGTCCATAGTAGTTCCGTGCGGCCCGCCGGTCCGCCATCGGTCATGATCTTGACGATGTCATAGGCGCGCGCCACGTCGAGTGAGCGGATGGTCATGGCGATGTAGGCGAAGGGCATGACGAACGGCCACGTCACATAGCGGAATGTCTGCCACGGCGTGCAGCCGTCGACGCGCGCCGCCTCGATCGGCTCCTTGGGCATGGCGAGCAGACCGGCGAGGATCAGGATGGCGAAGATCGCTGTCGACGACCAGATCTCGGCAATCGAAATGGCGATGAAGGCGAGATGGCCCTCGATCAGCCACGGTATGGCGTCTTGCGTGATGCCGAGCGACTGCAGGGCATTGTTCACCAGGCCGATATTGTCGTTGAACATGAACTTGAACTGGAAGCCGACCAGGATCGGCGAGAACATCATCGGGAACATCATCAGCGTGCGCAGGATGCGCTGGCCGCGCGTCGCCTTCTCGACCAGCATGGCGAGGCCAAGGCCGAGCAGCATTTCGAGATTGAGCGCGATGGTCAGCAGCAGAACCGTGCGGCCGAAGGCCCACCAGAAATCGGTGTTGGACAGGATCGAAAGATAATTCCGGATGCCGATGAAGACGTAGAACGTTTCGGGCCGCGTCAGGCGGAACGGCGTGAAGCTGGAGTAGAGCGACAACAGCAGCGGTACCACGACAACCGCCGCCAGCACGATGCCAGCAGGAAGCAGCAGGAGGAATGGCGCGGATGGCTTGAAGCCCTTCATCAGAATCCTTGAGGTGTTTGCATTTGGACGGCGGTGCGTGGGCCGGGGCGAAGGGTTAGCGTAAACCGCTGGCATCCCGCGAAACGCGATCGCCTCCCCCATGCTGATGGGGGAGGCAGCTCCTTGAGAGCCGTTGCTAGAGCTTGCCGGCGTCCTGGAGGATCTGCGTCGCCTTGGCGGCCGCATCATCCAGTGCCTGCTTGGAGGTCTTGTCGCCGAGGATCGCCGCCTGCAGTTCGGGATAGACTGCGTTCGAGATCTCGATCCACTCAGGCGTCTGCGGCACGGCGAAGGCGTGCTTCGCCTCTTCCTGGAAGGCGGTAAGAACCTCCTTCTTGTAGGGATCGTTTTCGGCCTGCTTCAGGTCCCAGTCCCAGACCGCGGTGCGGGTCGGCAGCGGACCTGCGGCGGCCTCAAGCTTCTGGCTGTCTTCGTTGGTCAGCCACCACACCAGAGAAGCCGCGGCCTCCTTGTTCGGGCAGTTCTCGGTCACCGAGAAGCCATGGAAACCGGACCAGCCGGTGCGCTTGCCAGACGAGCCCTTCGGCGCGACCTTGACGCCGACATTGCCGGCGACCTTCGACGACTTCGGATCGTTGAAGAAGCCTGCCCAGCCCGGCCAGTCGAGGTTGATGGCGACGGTGCCCGAAGCAAAGCCCTGGCCGAGATCGTCCCAGAGATAGTTGGTGGTTCCGGCCGGCACGGCCTTGGCCTTGTAGAGGTTGACGAACCAGTCGAGCGCCCGGATTCCGGCCTCGGAATTGAAGACCGGCTTACCGTCCTTGTCGAGATACTCGCCGCCTTCGGCAACGACCATCTCGTAGAAGCGGCCGTTGATCGCCTCTTCCTTGCCGGCGAATTGCGTGCCGTAGAAATTGGGCGGGTTGGCGAAGAACTCGGCCTGGTCGGTGACTTCCTTCCAAGTGTCCGGCGGCACCAGATCATAGCCGTATTTCGCCTTGAACTGGGTCTTGTTGTCGGCGTTCTCGTACAGGCTCTTCTGGTAGTAGAGCGCTGAAACGTCGAATTGGGCGCGCGGCAGCATCTCCAGCTTGCCGTCGATGGTCGCCGACGTGATCGTCGACGGCACGAAGGCGTCGATCTCTGCCTTGGGCAGCAATTTGCTGAGGTCTGTGTAGAGGCTCGTATATTGCGGCGCGAAGGACGAATGGTTCCAGCCGACGCACCAGTTGGTGCTGCCCGAGGCGATGTCGGACTTGAGTTCCTTGTCGATGTCGAAGCCGTTCTTCTTGGTCAGGATGTTGACCTTGGCCCCGGTCGCCTTCTCCCATTCTGGAATGCGCTCGTAGAGTTTTTCATATTGCTGGCCGCCGATCAGCTTCACGTCGACGGTCACGCCTTCGAACTTGCCGGGCAGGTCGCCGGCAAGGGCAGCGCCTCCACCTGACGCAAGCAACAATGCGCCGGCGCACACGCCGGAAAGCAGTCTGTTCATTGGTATCCTCCCTTGGTGCCGCCTCCGCGGCGACCGCAACTCGTCTGGTGACAAGAAGTGCTACATTCATATACAAACAAAACATTCACGGATACGTCAAGGCGAAATTTTGTTTCCGTCAGGCGTGTTCATGCGTATATGAAGGGTGAAATTCACTGGAGGGATGAGCCATGGACGACAGCGAAGACGAGCGCTATCGCGCGCCGGCGCTCGACAAGGGGCTCGATATCCTCGAACTGTTGGCGGGCGTCGACGGTGGCCTGACGCAAGCCGAAATCGCCAAGAAGCTCGACCGCAGCCCCAACGAATTTTACCGCATGCTCGACCGGCTGGTGCGGCGCGGCTACGTCACCAGGCTCGACGGCGACCGCTATTCGCTGACGCTCAAGCTGTTCGGCCTGGCGCAGTTGCACGCTCCGGTGCGGCGGCTGGTCTCCTACGCGACGCCGCTGATGCGCGAACTGGCCGAGACATCGCAGCAGGCCAACCAACTCGTTGTTTTTGATCGCGGTTCCGCCGTCGTCATCGGTCAGCAGGAGGCGCCGAATTATTGGGGCATCTCGATCCGGGTCGGCTCGCACATCAGCCTGTTCGACACCGGTTCGGGGCATGTGCTGCTCGCCTTCCGCTCGCCGGAAGAGCGGCAGATGATGATATCGGAACACGTCCGCAGCACCGACAAGACGGCGCAATCGACCGAGTTCTTTTCCCGTCTCGACCAGATACGCGACCGCGGCTACGAGATGATGGCCTCAATGCAGACTGCCGGCGTCTTCAATCTCTCCGCGCCGGTGCGCAGTTCCGACGGCAAGGCGATCGCCGCATTGTCGATACCCTACATCACCGTGGTCAATGCGCCTTCCGCGCCCGACATCACCAGGACGATCGAGCTGCTGCTGGTCACGTGCGAAAAGCTGTCGCACCTTGCCGGGTCGGCGGTCGGCTCATCGGCATGAATTCTTATTTGAATGATGAATTCCCCCGTGAGATGATTTGAAAAAGCCGGACGGAGGAGCCTCGCCATGATCATCGACACCCATCTGCATCTCATTGACCGTTCGGTCTTGCGCTACCCCTGGCTCGCCGGCGTGCCGGCGCTTAACCGTGATTTCTCCTATGAGGATTACGCCGTGGAGGCGCAGCGTGTCGGCGTCGGGCGCGTGCTGCATATGGAGGTCGATGTCGACCCAGCCGACATCGAGGCCGAGACCGCTCGTGTCGAAGGCCTGTCGCGGCAACCCGGCAGCATGCTGGCCGGGGTGATCGCGTCCTGCCGGCCCGAAGAGGTGGATTTTCCCGCCTATCTCGAAAGGCAGCGAGCAAACCCATTCGTCAAAGGTTTCCGCCGTGTTCTCCACGTCATGCCGGACGATCTCTCGGAAGGCGCGCTGTTTGGCGACAACATCAAGCGGCTTGGCGGTACGGGCCTGACCTTCGATCTCGTCGTGCTGCCGCACCAGATCCCGAAGGCGATTGCGCTTGCCGACCTGGCGCCCGATGTGACGTTCGTCCTCGACCATTGCGGCGTGCCCGACATCAAGGGCAACAGCGAGCATCCGTGGCGCGAGCATATGAGCGAGATCGCGGGGCGCCCGAATGTCATGGCCAAGATTTCAGGCGTCGTCGCCTATGCCGATGCGGGCAGCTGGACGGCTGAGACGCTGCGGCCCTATGTCGAACACACAATCGGTGCGTTCGGCTGGGACCGCGTCGTCTGGGGCAGCGACTGGCCGGTCTGCACGCTTGGCGGCGGCCTCTCGACCTGGGTCGCGGCGACCCATGCGCTGCTTGTCGGTTGTAGCATTTCGGAGCGCGACAGGCTGCTATCCGGGAATGCCCGCAAGCTGTGGCGGCTCGACTGACTGGCTCCCTCAGATCGTCGTCGAGACGTGCCGTTCGCGGCCGTAGAGCGAGACCAGCAGCACGATGATAAGGCCCAGTGCTGCCTGTACCGCCGAGGGCTGGAAGCCGAGGCCGATCAGCAGCGTGTTGATCTCGGTCAGCACCAGCACGCCGGCGATGGTGCCGAGATAGCTACCGCGGCCGCCAACCAGCGCCGCGCCACCAACGACCACGGCCGCGATGGTCTGGAACAGATAGGGCTGGCCGACATCGCCATAGGCCGAGCCGGTGAAGCCGAGCAGCAGCACCCCCGCCACGGCGGCGAAGAAGGCGCTTGCCGCATAGGTGATGACCCACATGCGAACCGGATCGATCAGCGCCAGCGGTGCCGCACCCGGATTGCTGCCGAGTGCATAGAGCCGCCGCCCATAGGGCGTCCGCTCCAGCACCAGCACGACGAGTGCGGCCAGCACGACCAGGCTCGGCACCAGCCACGGAACCGGCAGCGGTCCGGCCGATCCGCCGATCGACACGAAGCTGGAAACCGCTTGCGGCGCGGAGCCTGACGGGAAGCCGGCAGTCCACAGCAGCACCAGCCCTTGCACCACCATGCCGATGCCGAGCGTGACGATCAGCGGCTGGATGTCGAGGCTGCGCGAGATCAGACCGTTCAGCCCGCCGATGATGATCGCCAGTACGCCGACGAGGCCGCAGACCAGGACAAAATTCCAGCCATCGCCATAAAGCTGCGCCGCCACGACATTGGCAAAACCGATGACGAAGGGGATCGACAGGTCGATGCCACCCATGATGACGACCAGCGTCTGGCCGATCGAGGCGACGGCAAGCAGCGAGGCGAGAACCAGCATGGCGCGTATCGCAAACGGTGCCGAGTAGCCGGGAATGAGAACTGTGCCGGCAAGGTGCAGAAGAGCGGCGACACAGAAGGCGCCGACGACGCGGGCGTTGGTTGTCGTGAACAGGTTTCGGCGCAAAACCATGTCAGCGACTCCTCATGGCAAGACGTTCCTGCAGCGCGGTCAGCATCACGGCCAGCACCAGTATGGCGCCATAGGCGATCTGCAGCACGAAGGTCGAGACGTTGAACGTCGTCAGTACACTCTGCAGCAGAAAGATGTCGATGGCGCCGATGGCGGCACCAGCGACGCCACCTCGACCGCCGGCCAGGCTGACGCCGCCGAGCGCGACGGCAGCGATGGCGATCAGCGTGTAGGTTGGGCCGATATTGGGGTCGGCGGAGCCGATCAGCGCGGTCAGCATCAGCCCGGCGCATCCGCTGACGAGCCCGGTCATGACATAGGCGATGAAGCGCACGCGCGTGACATCGACGCCGGCGGTGTAGGCGGCACGGTCGTCGCTGCCGACCGCCATCAGCTGGTCGTAGTAGGGCGTGCGCCGCACCAGCCACCAGGCAATGAACATCAGTGCCAGCGGCAGCATCGACAGCGGACCGGACAGTGCCTTGAGCCAGGCCGGCGCCGGGCCGATCGGTGCGGGCAGGATCGTCAGCGTCACACCGGTCAGGATCAGATAGGTGCCGAGCGTGGCGACGATCGGCTGGATGCGCACGATTGTCGCCAGAAAGCCGTTCGCAGCCCCTACCAGCGCGCCGACGAGCAGGGCCGCCGGAACGAGCACCAAGGGCGATGAGATGCCGGCGCCGAGGAACAGCAACTGGATCGCAACAGCGTTGACGAAGCCCATCAGCGGCCCGACCGAGATGTCGATGCCGCCGCGACCGGCGAGGATGACCGGCGTCGAGGCGATGGCCGCGCCGATCAAGGGCGCGGCCAATCCGACTAGTGCCCCCCACGATCCCGGCTGGAACCGTCCCGGGCTGAGGATGAGATTGACCGCAAGCAGGACGATCAGCAGCACGACCGCGAAGCCGACGTTTCGCCCAAGGGACAGGAGACGCGCAACAGGGTTCATGCCGCACGTCCGAACATGGCTGAGATCACGCTGTCTGTGGTCAGCGCATCGCCGGCGATTTCAGCCGCGACTTCATTTTCGCGGAACACCAGCACGCGCTGGCACAGGAGAAGAATTTCCTCGATCTCGCTGGACAGGATGACCAGCCCCATGCCGTCCGCAGCCAATCCGCGAAAGACGTCGTAGAGCACGTGCCGTGTCGCCACGTCGACGCCACGGGTCGGGTCGTTGAGAAGCAGGATCGCAGGCTCGAGCGCCAGCGCGCGTGCCAGCAGCACTTTCTGCTGGTTGCCGCCGGACAGGGTGGTGATCGGCGCATCGGGTCGGGGTGCCACGATCGACAGTTTTTCGCGATAGATGTCGTAGCGCGCCTTGCGTGCCGCCGGGCTGATCAGGCCGAGGCGCGTATCGCGCGACAGTGTCGAGACGGCGAAATTGTCGAGCACCGACTGCGTCGGAAAAATGCCGTTCGCACGCCGGTCGCGCGGCAGATAGGCGATGCCGCTGGAGACGGCCTTGCGGAAGCCGGTGATCTTGCGGGGCTCGCTGGGCAGGTCGAGCACGATCGAGCCCCCATACGGCGATGCCAGGCCGGCGAGCATCTTGAGGAACAGCTCCTGGCCATGGCCGTCGAGGCCGGCAAGGCCGACGATCTCGCCCGGAGCAATCGCCTGCGTGATCGGACTGGCGCCGGGTGCGATGGCGAGGTCGCGAACGGTGAGGCCACGAAAGTTGGAAGCGATGCGATCAGCCATGCGCCAGCTCCGCCGCGGTGCGTGGCGCCATGGCCTTGAGGAGCTCAGCTGGCGTCGAGGCGCCGCGCTCTTCGGTGCGCACGACGCTGCCGCCACGCAGGATCGAGATGCGATCCGAAAGCGACATCACCTCGTCCATGCGGTGGGTGATGAACAGGATCAGGCAACCTTCGCCGGCAAGCGCGCGCATCAGCGAAAACACGGATTCGCGATCGGCGAAGTCGAGCGCGGCGGTGACCTCGTCGAGGATCAGGATCTTTGGATTGCGGATGACCGCACGCGCGAGAACGACAAGCTGTTGTGCTGCGAGCGGCAACAGGCCGGCGCGTGTGTCGAGCGGCACGTCGGTGATGGCGAAGCGCTTCAGCGCCGCCGCCGCCCGGTCGCGGCGCTCATTGCGGGGAACGGTGCGCCGGATCAGCCCGTCGAGGCCGAGCAGGACGTTGTCGGTCACGCTGCGGTCCGGTGCGATCAGCACCTCCTGGAACACCGTGGCGAAGCTTTGCGCCTGAAAGGCCGAGGGGTTGCCACCCGAAAACGGTTTGCCCTGCAGCAGGATCGCGCCGCTGTCCGGCTGGACGATGCCGGACAACAGCTTGACCATGGTGCTCTTGCCCGAACCGTTCTCGCCCAGGATCGTGTGGATCGTCCCCGCCCGGAACGCGATCGACGCGTCCGCGAGCGCGACCGTCTCGCCGTAGCGTTTGGATATGTTTGTGATTTCAAGCATGTCGCGTTTCGATGCTGGCAGGCCGGCTCCCCGAAAGGAGCCGGCCTGCTGAGATGCTAGTTGGTGCAGGCGTCACTTTGCGCAGGCGTCACTTTGCGCAGGCGTCGGGCACCTTCGAGTAATCCCAACCCTTGGTCGGCGCCGGGTTCGAGAAATAGGCGTCGAGCCATTCCTCCGGCATCGGGTCCGTCGGCGGGATGGGGAAGATCGACACCGCATCCGCCGTCATGCAGTCCTTGTACCAGGCGCCGAGATCGGCGGTGTGGACAGGCGGGATCGGGATCAGCAGCGTATTCAGCTTCGGCTTCTGGCCGTCCAGCATGCGCTCGCCGACGCGGAACAGCGTTTGCGCGGTCCAGTGCGGCAGAACCGCATGGCCTTCAAAGCGGTACTTGTCGGGATTGGCCTTCCAGTAGCCCAACGCGTCGCCAGTGATCGAGCCGGTGATCAATGGCGCCGGCCTGCCTGCCTCGGCGAAGGCTTCGGCGACGACGCGGCTTTCGCTGCCTGTCGTCCACACCGCATCGATCGGCGCCGGGTTGGTGGCGATCGCCTGCAGCACCACCGTCTTGGTGACATTGGCCGTCCAGTTGCCGTTGACGTTGCGCGAGATCTTCAGCTTCGGATTTTCGGCCAGCGCCTTGTCCGCGCCCTGGCGTTCCTGCACCACGATCGGGTGGCCGGCAATGCCTTCGACGAGCAGGATGCTGGCACCGTCCGGCTGCGCCTTGCCGATCGCCGTCATCATGTCATAGCCCCAGCGCGCATAGTTGGAATCGACATTGATCGCGTTCGGGCTGGTCACCGAACCGGCCGCGGTGATGAACGGAATACCGGCCTTGGCGGCAGCATCGATCGCATCGTCGAGCGCCGTCGCCGAGCCAGGGATCGACGTGATGATCGAGCACTTCTTGTCGATGAAGGCTCGGATCTGGTTGATCTGCTGGCTGGCGTCGTTGTTGGAGTCCGACACCTCGAAGCTGGAGACGGTGCCGTCGGCGATCAGCCCGTCGACAAGGCGCTTCAGTTCCTTGGTCACCGTAACCCGCCACGGATTGCCCTGGTAGGATTCCGAGTGGCACCATTTCCACGGCTTCGGCGGCGCGGTGAAATTTTCCCAGGCCGAAGGCAGCACCTTCTGCGGCGCGCCGTCATACTGCGCCTTGAGTTCGGTCGGCAGTCCGCCGATGACGCCTTGCACATCTTGCGCGAAGGCGGTCGTTGCAAGCGAGGCAAGCGCCGTTGCGGCCAGCAGGCCGCGGATCATTCCTGTCATCTTGTTCTCCTCCGTTCGGTTTCGTTCAGGCTCCTCCACCGGCAGCGCCGGACACCTGCGCCGGAGAACTTTCCCGAAACAGGCGATTGAGATCGGCAACGACCTCGGCGGCTTTGTGCCGGGAGGTCATGCCGGAAAGGATGCGGTCGGATGCCGCTTGCTGGAACGCCATGTAGCCGTCATGGCGTGGTCGCACCCATGCGCCCTCCAGCGTCGCGCGCGTGTCCCGATAAAAATTGCCGGTCGCTTCATTGACCGTCTGGTCCTCCCAGGCCGCGGCATGGCCGGGCTGACCGCCGGCAGCGGCATAGGGGCCGCGCTGGACATCGCCGCTGGCGACCCGATAGGCGAAATCGATCGCGGCATCTCTGGCTTTGGAAAAGGCTGAAACCGCTATACCGGTGCCGCCGAGCGCTGAACCGATCGGGCCATTCGAACCTATGACCGGGATGTCGGCAAAGGCCAGCCGGTTCGCGCGAAACCCGGCCATCGCATAGGAGACATAGCCATAGATGAGCGGCGCGCAGACGATCCGTGAACCGGCCTCTGCCATGCGCTCCGAGACGGCAATCGGATCCATCTCGAGGCAGGCCGGGTCGACGAGTGCCGCGATCTCGCGCATTGTCTCGAAGACTTCGCTGCCGGCGTCGGCGTCGATAAGGTCGCCGGACGGATCAGTCGCGCAGGGATGCCCGAGATTGCCGGCAAGCGTGTAGAACACCATCAGCACGTGGGGCGGGCGCAACGGCAGCAGCACACGGCCTTGCCGGGCGAGGTCGAGCACTTCGCTCCAGCGCGCCGGCGGCGCATCGAGCGCATCCGGCCGCCAGGCCTGGACTTGGGCCGCAGCATCGATCGGAAACGCCCATTGCCGTCCCTGCCAGGTGTAGCTTGGATAGGACCGGCCGACGCTGCCTGAGGCGAGGGCGGCGCGTTCGGCCTCGCGGCCGGCAACATCCAGCGGCTCGAGGCAACGCTCCGCCGTGATCTGGCCGACATGCGGATGGTCGATGACGATCAGGTCATAGGCGCGCGCCAGTTCTTCGACCGGGAAGGATTCGAAATCCTGCAGCGAGCGCTTGTCCCATTCGATGGCAATGCCGGTCTTCTGCTGCCACAGCGCCGAGCAGGCGACCATCGGATCGTAGCCACGCGGATGGCTCCAGGTCATGCCTTTGAGCTTGGGCGAACTCACAGGCCGAACTCCTCGCGGATTGCCGCACTGTGCTCGCCGATGCGCGGTGCCGCCCGATCGACCTTGGCTCTGATACCATCGACCCTGAGCGGCGAACTGGTGGTGAGGATCGAGACATCGTCCTCGCGCGTCACCGTCTGCAGCATGTCGAGCGACTGGAAGCCCTCGCTTGCCAGCATTTCCGGCCAGGTCAGCACCTTGGCGCACCAGATGTCGGCGGGCTCGAGAATGGCAAGCCATTCGTCGATGGTTTTGGTGGCGATCCTCTGCGCGATGATCGCCTTGATGTCATCGCGCGCGGTGAACCAGGATGCGGGCTTGTCGCGATAGGATGCGAGTTCGCCAAGCGACAGCAGATCGGCCAGCTTGGGGATCGGGGTCATGGCGATGGCGAGATAGCCGTCCTTGGCCGGGTAGACACCGTAAGGCGCCGACAGATAGGCATGCGCGCTGCGGAAGCTTGAGCGCCTGGGCAGCCGGCGGCCGTCATTGAGATGCGTGGTCAGCACCTCGAACTGGAAATCGACCAGCGCTTCCAGCAGGCTGGTTTCGATATGGCTTCCCTGGCCGGTGATGCCGCGCCTTACCAGTGCGGCCAGAATGCCTTGCGCGCTGGCCGCACCGGCCAGCATGTCGCCGATGGCGAGGCCGAACGGCACCGGCCCCTGGTCCTCGTCGCCGTTCAGCCACATCACGCCGGAACGCGCCTGCGCCAGGAGATCCTGGCCCGGGCGTTTGACCCATGGGCCGTCCTCGCCATAGCCGCTGATCGAGGCATAGACCAGCCGTGGGTTGATCTTGCGGACGGCTTCGTAGTCCAAGCCGAGCCGTTCGATGACGCCCGGCCGGAAATTCTGGATCAGCACATCGGCCTTGGCCAGAAGCCCGCGCAATGCCGTGAGATCGGCCTCGTTCTTGAGGTCGATGGCAAGACTTTCCTTGGCCCGGTTGATGGCATGGAAGATTGTGGAATCGCCGCCGATCTCGGTGTCGCTGAGATAGAGCCGGCGCGACAGGTCGCCGCCATCCGGACGCTCGATCTTGATCACGCGGGCGCCGAGATCGAGCAGCCTGAGCGAGCAATAAGGCCCGGACAGGAACTGGCTCAGGTCGACGACCACGAGACCGGCGAGCGGCAATTCGGCTACTGCCGGCATTTCTATTTCTCCGTCTTGCCGACGAAATCGGCAGGGTTGCGGTACTTCACCGTCTGCAGATGCTCGCAATAGAGAACGAGCTCGCCTTCGCCCTTGAACACCTCATAGCTGGCGCGGATCAACCCCATCTCCTTGTAGTGGGGCGTCTTGTCGAGGTTGGAGCGGATCGAATAGATCGTATCGCCAATGAAGACAGGCTTTATGAAACGCAGTCTGTCGTAGCCGTAGGAAAAGGCGTTGACGCAGTTGGTGGCGACCAGCCCAAGGCCGGCCGAAAAGACGAAGGCGCCGGCAATCAGCCGCTTGCCGAAAATCCCTTCGCTCTCGGCAAACATCTGGTCCTGCACATAGGGGTGGATATCGAGCACCAGCGTATTGAAAAGGTGGCTGTCGCCTTCCGCCATCGTGCGCCGCAATGAGCGGATCTTCTGGCCGACCGGCCAGTCCTCGTAGAACCAGTTCTCGGCATTCCACACCGGCAGCGCGGCGTGGTCCTCGGGCATATTTTTCGGGTGCGTCGAGGCGACGCCGACGGTGGGCGCAAAATCGTTCATGGTCGGCTCCACCAGCCCTGCTGGAGGCACCGCGCAACCATTTGAAAACGCATCAAGGCGTCGAAATGCAAGACGTTTCCTCCCGTCAATCTTCTTTTGTAAATAGTATTTTCACATATGGGGTTGCGTTGCAAGCGTGAACAGGCGAAATTTTGGCTGCTCCCGCGCGCCGAAGCGCTGGCGGGCAGGGGAGGAAATCATGCGCAAGGATTGTCTGGTCTTTGTCGGCAGCCTGAACCGGGAAGCGCCATATTTTCAGGGCGCGCGCGGCGTCGGTCTCGGCGTCTACAGCTTTGACGAAGCGACGTTGGAAACACGAAAACTGGCCGAGACCAACGACGTCGACAATCCGACCTTCCTCTCGGTGACGCCGGACGGCTCGCACATCTACGCCAATTCGGAAGTCTTCACCTGGCGCGAGGGAACCGTCTCCGCCTACAGCTTCGATCGTGCCTCGGGCGCGCTCACCTATCTGAACAAGCAACCATCACTCGGCAGCATCACCGCCCACAACACCATCAGCCGCGACGGGACAAAGCTGCTGGTTGCCAACTACGGCATGGGCGAGGGCGGCCCGGATCGCGCGGTGGCTGTCTATGGCTTCAAGGAGAACGGTGCCTTGTCGGCGCCACTGGCCAGCGTTTCGCATTCCGGCACCGGCCCGAATGCGGCGCGGCAGGAACGCTCGCATGCCCACAGCGTCACCGAAACCATTGCCGGTGGTATGGCTATCGTCGCCGATCTCGGCATCGACCGGCTGGTGTCCTACCGCATCGGGCGCGATGGCAGCCTGAGCAAATCAGCCGAATCCGCTCTGCCGCCGGGCGCCGGTCCGCGCCATCTTGCGTTGCATCCGAACGGACGCTTCGTCTTCGTCATGAACGAGCTGGATTCGACCGTCGTGTCGATGGCGCTGGACGAAGCCAGCGGCAAGCTGTCAATTGTCGACGCAAAGCCGGCGGTGCCGGCCGAGGCGCGCGACAGCAATCATTGCGCCGATATCCAGATTTCGCCGGATGGCCGCTTTGTCTACGGTTCCAACCGCGGCCACGACAGCGTCGTCATCATGGCGGTCGACCAGCAGACCGGTGCGCTGGCCCTCGTAGGTTATATCCCCTGCGGCGGTGCGACGCCGCGCAATCTGGCGCTGACGCCGTCAGGCGGTCATCTGTTTTCCGCCAACCAGAATGCCGACCGCATCTCGATCTTCGCCCGCGACGCCGAGACCGGCATGCTCAGCGACACCGGGCGCGCCATCGAGATCGGCACGCCGATGTGCGTCAAGATCGTGCGCTGAACGACCGCAACCACATCCGCATCGAAGCCTCGGGCAAAACCGGCGGGGGCTCAAGCCTGTTGTATTGCCGAGAGCTTCCAGTTCGAGCCATTCTCACGCACGAATGTCCACAGTTCGGTCGTCTCTGTCGGATGTTCATCGCCGCCTTCGACGATCTTGCCGCTGGCCCGTTCGCGCGTCACGTCACGAGACTCGTAGCGCAATGCGGCCGTGGCGTAGTCGCGGTCATCCTCGCGCCAGCTTTCCGCGATGTCGGCCTGCAGCAAAGTGACGTCCGTTACCTCGTTCCTGAGGCCTTTCTGGGCATTGTCGGCCAGCTCTTCGGACAGATAGGACACCATTTCCGGCGTCGTCGCCCGGCGCAGAGCGGCATGGTCTTCGCGCCCGAATGCCTCCTGGACATCGGTCAACAGCTGCTGGAATGCGTCGAGGTCGGTCTGGGCCAGCGTGATCTCATCAGAACCGGTGGCCGGAGAGCCTCCGCCCGAACCACCGCCAAAGCCGGGAATTGTGAAGGAGCCTGCAGTCTGCTGCTGTGCCGTTGCGCGGTTCTCAAATCTCGAAGCCTGGGCATTGCCGGCACCAGCAAGCGCCGGGGCGGGACCACGCGCGGATTGCGACCGGAAGAACCTGATGGCCAGCATGATCGCGCCGCCGATGAGCAGGGCCTGAAGCAGGAAACCGAACATGCCGGCTAGGCCGCCGAAGCCTTGGCCCACGAGCAGGCCGATCAGGCCGCCGAGCAGCAGGCCGCGCATCATCGTTCCACCGAAGCCGCTCATGAAGCCGGGCCTCTGCAGGCCGGCCTGCGGCTGCCGGGCCGCGTTGTTCACACCGGTGTTGGGCGTCATCGAACGCTCGACCGGAGCGGTCGGCGCTGGCGCGGTCCTGGTCGGCGGTGCCGATTGGAACGTACGCATGCCACGACTGCCGAAACTGCCGCCACGACGCGCCTCGGCGTGATCCATCGCGACCATGGAGAATGCGAGGAACAGCCCGGCAAAGAGGGCTGCAAATCGGCTTGTGCGGGAGATCATCGGAGATTAGCCTCTATCGATGCGGTTTCAGAAGTTTTTCAGCAAACGCCGCAACGGGCGCCGGGCGTGCGGTCAATCGAACAACTCTTCGAAGAATGATTTCTTCCGCTTCGGATAGCGGTGGCCCTGCGAGCGGGAATAATCGTCATCGCGGCCCTGGCCGTGTTGCGGCTGGGAGAATGCTGCCGGCTGCGGCTGCGGCGCGGGCGACGCATCCCTGCCGGAACGCTCGATGATCTTGTCGAGTTCCCCTCGATCAAGCCAGACGCCGCGGCACTGCGGACAGTAGTCGATCTCGATACCCTGGCGTTCGCTCATGACGAGCGCGACGCGGCAGGAAGGGCAAACCATACCAAGGAGGGAAGTAGATGTCATGTGGGGCTCCAAACCAAAAACGAATGAGCCCGCTTGACCGAAAAGAATGGAAACGGGCCCGCTACAGCGGTCCGACATCACAATCGCCAAAAGCGACAGTCAGAGGGGCCCGGCCCGCAGGCGACAGTTAGGAATGCAGCGCCGCGCCTTCAAGGGCGATATTGCCTGCAGGAGTGATTTGTTCGCCATCTCTGCTCAAACCGTCACCACGATTTCAAATCGTCACCACGATCTTGCCGAATTGCTCGTTCGACTCCAGGTAGCGGTGCGCCTTGACGATCTGCTCGAACGCAAAGGTCCGGTCGATGATAGGCTTTAGAGTCCCAGTCCCGAGTCCGTCGAGGATGAACGCCTTGGCCGCCTCCAGTTTCGCCAGGTCGCCGGTGATCTCGTGGACGAGGTAGCCGCGCAGCGTCAGCGTCTTGGCCAGCACGGCTGACAGCGGGAACGGCGTCGGCTCGGGGCTGAGGCCGCCATATTCGATGAGAATGCCGCCACGTGACATCGCCGCTGTCAATGGCTCGAAGATCGGGCCGCCGATTGCATCCAGCACCACGCGCACGCCTTGCGGTCCGGTGATTTCATTCAGTCGTGCGACCAGATCCTCTTCCGCCGAGGCAATGACATGTGCCGCGCCAGCGTCGAGCAGAGCCTGCTTCTTGGCCGATGTTCGCGTCACCGCAATCGTCGTCGCGCCGACCCTGTTGGCGGTCTGGATCGCCGCAAGCCCGACGCTGCTTGAGGCCGCGGTGATGACGACGGCATCGCCACTTCCAAGCCTGGCGATATCGATCAGCGCGCCATAAGCGGTGAGATATTGCATCCAGACTGCCGCCGCTGTCTGCCAGTCGAGTGATGGCGGGTGCTTGACGATAAGTTCCGCGGGATAGGTGGCAAGCTCCCCATAGGCCGGCCAGCGGATCATCGATTGCGGCGGGATGACACTGACGCTGTCGCCCGGCGCGAAATCCTTCACGCCGTCGCCTATAGCCTCGATGACACCCGCCGCTTCGAGACCAAGCCCCGAGGGCAGCTTCGGCGTCTCGATATAAGTACCTGCGCGCAGCAGCGTTTCGGCGCGATTGAGGCCGAGCGCCCTGATGCGGATTTGAACTTCGCCCGGACCCGGTGGGGGAAGCTCGACATCCTCGATGCGCAGAACCTCAGGGCCACCATGCTGGTGAAAGCGAACTACGCGTGTCATTCGGGATACTCCAAATCATCTGAACTGAATGAGCTATGCAGCCAAGCTTTTCGGGGATAAATGGCTGCAAGAGAAGAACAGTAGAAACCAGGAGTTCCGAATATGGATCGGCTCGAAAGCATGGCCGTGTTCGTCAAGGCCGTCGATCTCGGCTCGTTCGCGGCAGCAGCGGTCGCCCTGGATGTCTCGGGACCGATGGTTGGCAAGCATGTCCGGTTTCTCGAAGAACGGCTGGGCGTGCGCCTGCTCAACCGGACCACGCGCCGGCAGAGCCTGACCGATTTCGGACGCGCCTACTATGAACGTTGCCGGGTGGTGCTGGTCGAGGCCGAGGCCGCCGATGCCCTCGCCGCCGATCAGTTCTCCGAACCGCGTGGCAAACTGCGCGTCACCATGCCGGCGCATTTCGGACGCCATTGCGTCACCCCCGTGCTGCTGCGGCTGGCGCGGCAATATCCGATGCTGGAGCTCGATCTGTCGCTCACCGACCGCTTCGCCGACCTTGCCGAGGACGGCTACGATCTTGCCATTCGGACCGGTGCTCTGGGCGACAAGGCGGGGGTGATCGCACGCCGCGTCGCGCGCCAGGGCATGCTCGTCTGCGCCGCGCCTTGCTATCTCCAACACCACGGAGAGCCGCGGCGGATCGAGGATCTCGCCGACCATCAGGCGATTATCTACCGCCGGCTCGGCCAGATCGTTCAGCCGTGGTTGTTTGCGCGCGAAATGCAGCCAGCTCTGGAGATCATGCCAGCCGGCCGGCTGCGGCTCGACGATCTCGATGCCATCGCCGACGCGGCCGCCGACGGGATGGGGCTTGCCTGGTTGCCCTGGTGGCTGGTGCGCGAGCGCATTGAAGCCGGCGCGCTGGTGGCGCTGCTGCCGGATCAGCCGCGATATCTCTACGACTGCCATGCCCTTTGGCTGCAGACACCGCATCTGCCGCTAAAGGTGCGGCTGGCCGTCGATGCGCTGGCGGCTGCCTTGCCGAAATTGATGGCCTGATACCGATCTTTGCCGACGGTCTCAGTTGAGATCGCGCGGATACTCCTTGACCTCGCTGCGGTCGACGATCAGTTCATCGCCATCATGGGCGGTGATGTGGGTCTCGATCCGCCAGACTTTTCGCAGTGCCCTTACCGTCGCCTTCACCGAAAGACGCGCCTGCCAGTCGCCACGGTCATAGGATTTTTCCCAGGTGCAGGTGCCGACCGCCGAGTTCGGATCGTCCGGGTGGATGGTGAAGCGGTCGACATGTCTCGCCGCGACAGTCATCTGCGTATGTGGATGCCGCACTGTGCCGCCATCATTGACGACCTGATAGACGGTCTCGCCGGTGGCCTGGTCCGTCGACACCGTGCGCTGGAAGCCGTCGCCCTTGGCCAGCACCTCTTGCTCCATCGGCGTGGCGCTTTCCGCGCCCAAGAAAGCCCCCAGCGTGTCGTCCAGCGGCTGCGGTGGGCGCACCGGCAGGATCAGCCGGCTGTCGCCGCAATGGATCGACAACGTCGCCTGCTCGGCCGTCGGGAAGACGATCGGCCAATGCGATGTCGCCAGCGCCAGCCGGATACGCTCGCCGACCTCGAAACGCTGCCCGCAGCAGCGCAGCTTGATGCGGACGGTTTCCGCCTGGCCCGGCACCATCGGCTCGATGTCCAGATCATCGTTGCGATGGCTCAAGTTGAGGATGCCGTAGCTGATACGCGAGGCAGCACCTTCAGGGAACACTTGCGACAGCGTGGCGGAGAGAAGCGCTACCGGCTTGTCGGAGGAGAGCCTGACCTCGAATTCGGGGAAACCAAGGATCTCGATCGCTTCGGTCAACGGCGCGGTCTCGAAGATCAGGACATTGCCTTCCTCCGTGCGCTGGTCGACCGGCAAGGTCGGCATGACGCCATAACCGCACCAGGCGCCGGACGACAGGCCGGCCGTCTGCGGCGACGAAATCTCCAGGATCGCGTCTTCGCCCTTGCCTTCGCTCAGCACATGCGGCGCAAGGTTCAGCACCTTTTCGCCGACGCCGGGCCCCGGCCACGCCGGCTCCGCCACCCAGCGGCCGGGCCGCTCGTCATAGATCGCCGCCGGCCGTGCGGGATCCTGAATCCAGGCGCGCAGCATCGGCTCGTCGGCAATGCCGGTGTCGATGCCCTTGAGATATTGATCCCACCAGCGCAGGCACTCCTGCAGGAAGCCGATGCGCGGCCCGGGCATGGCGAAGTGCGGATATTTGTGCCCCCAGGGTCCGATCAGCCCCTTGCGGGGACCGCCGAGCTTCTCCAGCATCCGGAAGATCGGATTGGGATAGCCGTCGGCCCAGCCGCCGACGGCATAGACCGGGATCTCGACATCGGAATAATCCTCGCAGATCGAACCGTGCTTGTAGAAATCGTCGCGGCGCTGGTGTTCGAACCAGTCCTGCATCCAGATGCCGTTGCCGTTCAGCCGTTGCTCCCAGAGATCGCGCCAGCGGTCGCCGACGATCAGCGGATCCGGTGGCGTCATGGCGATGGCCCAGGCGGTGGTTCCCCACATCAGATTGTCGCACATCATGGCACCGCCGAGATAATGCACGTCGTCATTATAGCGGTCGTCGGTCGAGCACAGCGAAACGACGGCTTTCAGCGCCGGCGGGCGGCGGGCGGCGACCTGCAGCCCGTTGAATCCGCCCCAGCTGATGCCGATCATGCCGACGCTTCCCGAGCACCAGGATTGCCGGGCCAACCATTCGATGACCGCCAGGCAATCGTCCTGCTCCTGCTTCAGATATTCACCCTTGCACAGCCCCTCGCTGTCGCCCGAGCCGCGCATGTCGACCCGCACGCCGGCATAGCCGTGACCGGCGAAATAGGGATGCGTCAGCGCATCGCGCTCCACCGTTCCGTCACGCTTGCGATAGGGTAGGTATTCGAGGATCGCCGGCACCGGATCGGCCTCCGCGTCTTCCGGCAGCCAGACACGCGCCGCCAGCTTGATGCCATCCGGCATCGGGATCCACAGGTTCCCGATCTCGCGGACTTTGCGCGGGAAATCGGTGACGACGCGGATATCTTGCATGGCGGCTCCTCTCAACGCCCCGGCCGACACTTGCGCCGGTGACGATCCTTATGTGTTCAGCGGGAAATGGCAGGTCAGGCGGCTGTTGCCGACCGAGGCCGGGACGGGGACATCGACCACGCAACGGCCCTGGGCCTGCGGACAGCGTGTGTGAAACTCGCAGCCTAAAGGGCGCGCCAGCAAGGACGGAACGTCAGCCGGCAGCGTGATGCGCTGGTGCACCCTGTCGGGATCCGGCTCGGGATTGGCAGACAGAAGTGCCGCCGTATAGGGATGGTGCGGCGCGCGGAAGATCGCTTCGGTTTCGCCCTGCTCGACGAAGCGTCCGAGATACATCACCGCCATGCGGTCGGCGATTTGGCGCACGACATGCAGATTGTGGGTGATGATCAGCATCGACAGGCCCATGCGGTCACGCAGGTCGTTGAGCAGGTTCAGCACCTCTCCCTGCACCGAGACGTCGAGGCCGGCGGTCGGCTCGTCGGCGACGACCAGAACCGGGTCCAGCGCGATCGCCCGCGCGACGCCGACGCGGCGCGCCTGGCCGCCCGAAAGCTGGTGCGGGTAGCGGTCGGCGAAATCGCGCGGCAGCCCGACCAGCGCTAGAAGCCGTGTGACTTCGGCGTTGAGATCGCGATCCGACAAGCCGTGAATGACGAAAGGCTCCGACAGCAGCGACCGCACGCTGAGCCGCGGCGACAGCGATCCGACCGGATCCTGGAACATCATCGGCATGCGCCGCCGCACCGGCTTCAGGGCGGCGTTGGACAGACCCTGCAGTTCCTGCCCTTCAAACAGGATCGTGCCCGCCCTCACGGGCTGAAGACCGTTGAGCGTGCGCGCCAGCGTCGTCTTGCCCGAGCCGGATTCGCCGACCAATGCGAAGGTGCTGCCTCGTTGAAGGGTGAAGCTGACGCCGGAGACGGCCTCGATCTCGGTGGCTCGCCCGGCAAGTCTGGCGGACAGGCCGCCAACCCGGAACGAGACGCGCAGGTCGCTGACACGGAGCAGGTCGTCGGAGCTCATGCGTTCATCGCTCCCAAGGGAATGTCCGCATGCCAGCAGCGGGCGATGTGAGACCCGCCGATGACTGAGCTGGGAGGCACGGTCAGGCACTGCGCGTCGGCGCGATCGCAGCGCGGCTGGAAGACGCAGCCGCTCGGCCGGCGGCGCAAATCCGGCAAGGTCCCGGCAATAGTCGGCAGGCGAGCAACCCGCTGCGACAGCCGCGCGGGATCGCAAGCCAACAGCTTTTGCGTGTAGGGATGACGCGCATCGTGGAAGATCTCGCGGGTCGTGCCGCTCTCCACCACCTCGCCGGCATACATCACGATCATCTCGTCGCAGAGCTCGGCGATCACGCCCAGATGATGCGAGATGAACAGCACCGAGCAGCCGATGTCGCGCTGCAAATCCTTGAGCAGTTCGATGGTGGCCACCTCCAGCGTCGCATCGAGCGCCGTCGTCGGCTCGTCGGCGATCAGCAGCGCCGGTTCCATCATCAGCGCCATGGCGATGGCGATGCGCTGCTTCATGCCGCCGGAGAATTCGTGCGGAAACTGCGTCAGCCGGCTTTCAGGATCGGGAATGCGAACCTTGCGCAGCATGGCGACCGAGCGCGCATCCTTGTCCCGCTTCGACAGACCCGAGCGATACTGAATGTCGCGCATCTGCCGCCCCACCGACAGCACCGGGTTGAGCGCGCCCATCGGGTCCTGGAAAACGGTGGCGATCCTTTGGCCGCGCAGGCCACGCATCGCCGTTGGGTCGAGCCGGGCGAGGTCCTTGTCACCCTCGAAGATGATCTCGCCCGATGTGATTTCACCATTGTCGGCGAGCAGGCCGAGAATGGCGTTGATGAGCGTCGATTTCCCGCAACCCGACTCGCCGACCACGCCGACGCTGCGGTTGGACGGCACGGAAAAACTCACCTGCTTCAGCGCCTGCAGTCGCCCGCTCTCGGTGTGGAAGGCAACGCTCAGATCCTTGACCTCGAGAACCGTCATGAGCGTCCCTTCAGCCTGGGATCAAAGAGGTCGCGCAGCGTCTCGCCGAAGAAGGTGAAGCCGAGCGTGGTCAGCACGATCGGCAGGCCGCCGGCAATCACGATCCAGTAGGAATCGCGGATGTTGGCGAAGCCGTCATTGAGGATCGCGCCCCAGCTTGGCGTCGGCGGCCGCACGCCGAGCCCAAGGAAGCTCATTCCGGCCTCGATCGCCACCACCACGGGAATGTCCATCGATATCAGGATCAGGATCGGGCCGATGATGTTGGGCAGGATGTGGACGCGCAGGATGCGGCCCGCACTGGCGCCCATCGAGCGCGCCGCCATGACATGTTCGGCTGATTTGAGCACCAGCGTCTGGGTTCTGATGATGCGGGCATAGCCCGGCACATTGACCAGCATCACCACCAGCACCACCGCGTACAGCGAGGGGCCGAACAGGGTGACCAGCGTCAGCGCCAGCATGACGGTGGGAAAGCTCTTCACCGCGTCGAAGATCAGCAGCAGCACATTGTCGAGCCAGCGCGGCCCATAGCCGGCGATCAGCCCCAGCACCACGCCAACGATCAGCGACACCGCCGTCGCGCCGAGCGCAATCAGCAATGCAACACGTCCGCCGTATAGGACGCGGGTGAGAAGATCGCGGCCGAGATGGTCGGTACCGAGCAGATGCAGCAGGCTCGGCGGGGCGAAGCGTTCGGCCGGCGATATCTTGCTCGGCGCATAGCTGGTCAGGCCGCTGGCAAACACCGCCGACAGCACCACCACCGTCACCAGCGTCAGGCCGATGGCGCCCAGCGGCTCGCGCATGATGCGGCGCACGGTGCGCCACATCATGCCGAGACGGCTGCTGCGGGATGGCAGCTCAGTTGAAACTTGATCTGACACGGGGATCCAATAGGCCGACCAGGATGTCGGCCGCTACGTTGACGAGGACGAAGAAGACCGTGGTGACCAGCACGGCTCCGGAGACGATGGGATAGTTGCGTACCGAAATCGCCTCATAGACCAGCTTGCCAATGCCGGGTCGGGCGAAGACGATTTCGGCGAAGACGGAAGACGACAGCATGTGGCCGATGCCGACGCCGAGCAAGGTGATCGTCGGCAGCACTGCGATGCGCAGCGCGTAGGTGTAGACGATCCGGTGCTCGGTCAGGCCGAAGGCGCGCGCCGTGCGGATATGGCTCGCCTCCAGCGTCTCCAGCATCGAGGCGCGCACCATGCGCGAGATGTAGCCGATCCAGCCAAGACCAACCGCCAGCGACGGCAGGATGAGGTGCTGGAGCCGGCTGGCGAGGTCGCCCGGTTCGCCGGCGCCGATCGCCGGCAGCCATTGCAGGGCGACCGCAAACACCAGCAGCGAATAGATGGCGACGACGAAGGACGGCACGGCGATCATCGCCACCGACAGGACCCCGATCACCTGATCGACAAAGCCGCCGCGCCGCACCGCCGCGATGCAGCCAAGCGGGATGCCGAGCGCCACCGACCAGGTGATGCCGCCCACCACCAGCGCCAGCGTGAACGGAAGCTGTTCCATCACCACATCCAGCACCGGTCGGTTCGACAGCACCTCGGTGCCAAGGTCGCCGCGCAGGACCGCCCCGTAGAAATGCAGGAACTGCCGCCACACCGGCTGGTCGAGGCCCATGCGCACGCGCAGCGCCTCCATCATCTCCGGCGTCGCGCGCGGCCCCAGCGCGACGGAGGCCGGGTCGCCCGGAATGAGGTAAACCATGGCGAACATCATCATCATGGCCACGCTGATGATGATGGCGCCAAGCCACAGACGCTTGAGGGCGTAGCGGATCATTTTCGGTACCTGTCGGACGGTCTTTGGCGGGGACGAGCCCCGCCCGCCGATATCATGCCGGTTTGAAATCGGTGAACACGGGTTCGCCATTCGGCTTCAGGCCGGCCACAAGCGTGTCTCGATTCATGATGCCGGTGACCTCGTGGGTCAGGAAAACGTAGTTGCCGTTCTCCTCCATGAGGTCCTGCAGCTTCTTGTAAATGACATCGCGTTTTGCCGGATCGAGTTCGACCATGCCTTCGGCGTTGAGCTTGTCGAATTCCTCGCTGGAAAAACGCTCCCAGTTCCAGACGCCGATCTGGTCGCGCGTGAACCAGGCGGTGGCCCAGCTCGGGTCCGGCTGCATGGAGAAGCGGCTGATGATCATCTGCAGCTTTTTCCAGTAGTCGCCTTCCTTGGCGCCAAGCGTCCAGAAGGTGCCGCTGTCGTTCTGCTTGATCTCCACGTTGAGGCCGACGTCCTGCAGGTTCGACTGCACGATCTGGGCTGCGGTGAGGCGCTCGGTCTTGTTGAGGATGTCGAGCGTGATCGTCGTGCCGGCCAGCCCCTCCTTGGCGATCATGTCGCGGGCGCGGTCCGGATCGAAATCGAAGAGGTTCTTCTCGCGATGGCCGGGCAGGCCGGGCGCGATGATGCCGGTGGCGGTGGCGGCGGCGCCGAAATAGGCGGCATCGACCACCGCCTTGCGGTCCACGGCGTACTGTACCGCGCGGCGCATGTTGGGATTGTTGAAGGGGGCGACATCCTGGTTCATGCCAAGCCAGACAAAGGCCAGCGAAGGCTTCTCGACCACTGTCGTCTTTGGCGGCGGCGTCTGCTTCAGGCGCGAGATCGAGGAGACCGCGGTCCAGGTGTAATCCAGGTCGCCGGCTTCGTAGCCGAGTTCGGCGGTCTTCTCATCCTCGATCGGATGGATGTGGATCTCCGCGAAGGCACCTTGCTCGTACTTCCAGTCGGGATTGCGGACCAGCACCGTGCGCTGCTTGGGCAGCCATTCCTTCAGGATGTAGGGACCCGACTGGGCCACCGGCTTGACACCCATCTTGCCACCGAGCTCGGTGATGGCGCGCTTCGACAGGATGGTTCCGGACGGCGTCGGCAAGGTCGACGTCCACAGCGGCGCGAAGGCCTGCTTCAGGTGGATCAGCCCCGACAGCTTGTCCTTTACTTCGACCTCTTTGAGCGTCGCCCAGTCGCCGGAGTAGGGGCTCTTGTTGGCGGGATCGGCGATGCGTTCGATCGAAAACTTGACGTCTTCGGCCGTCATCTGGCCGTAGCCATCGGTGAAGCCGATATTGTCGCGCAGCTGGAAGGCGACGGTCAGCGGATCGAGCTGCTTGATCGTCTCCGCCGCCATCGGCCGCCAGCCCCAGCTGTCGCCCGGCGTGGTGACGACGAGGCCGGCAAAGATGACGCTGGTGATGTCGCCTTCGGGTGCCGCCAGCCGGAAGCAAGGGTCAAGCGTCTGGATGTCAGCATAGGAGCGCACCTTCAGGATCGGACCGTCGCTCGACCAGGAAACCCGTGGATTGACCATTGAGGCAAGGCCAAGGGCGCCGGCTCCGGCAAGCAGGCTGCGGCGCGAAACCTTGGTGTTGGCTAGGATGGACATGTCTACCCCTCTGCTGTTTTGTCGTGTTCTTAAGCGGCGAGCCATTCCAGGCCGCGCCGAATGTCTCGGCCCGCTAAAACTGCTAATAATAGACACACATGTCTAGCTAAAATTTTGCCGGCACGTCCGAATCTTGGATACGGACGATCTTGCGGAAAATATCGACATCTGTTCCGACCCCGCCGGCGCGTCGACTTGGACAAGCAGGAGGGCGAAATGTGCTCGCCCACACGGCGCGGCCTGGCCCGCCATTCGGTGGGACCTGGATCAAGTGCTGGAACGGAGATGCACGTCTCCGCTGTCGTTCACTTCCAGATTTCAGCCGCCAGGCGCATGAAATTGCCGCCCAGGACATCGCGCACGGTCTGCTCGGACTGGCCGCGGCGCAGAAGAACCTCGGTCAGTTCGCGCATCTGACCTGGAGCCGCGTAGGTCGTCGCCCCCTCCGGATATTCGCTCTTGGGCCAGAATTGCGGATTGTCGGAAATGATGCGGTCAATGCCTTTGAAGTCTACCGGAAAGGCGTAGTCCAGTCCGATGCCAACATGCTCTGGGTCAACCAGATCGACGAGATATTCAATGTGGTCAGCCAGCCTGTCCGAGTCCGTCCGCCCTTCTCCCAGGAAACGATTGAGCCCGACAATCGCGACGATGCCGCCGGTGCGCGCGCAGGCCTTGATCTGCTCGTCGGTGATGTTGCGGCCATGGCCGCACAAGGCCTTGGCGTTGGAGTGCGAGAAGATCACAGGGCGGTTGGAGTATTCCATCACCTCCATCGAGGTGCGGTAGCCGGTGTGGGTGACGTCGACGAACATGCCGAGACGGTTCATCTCGTCGATGACCTCGCGGCCGAACGCCGTCAGGCTGGTCTCGACATCGTGGCAACCGCCGCCGGCCAGGTTGTTCCTGTTATAGGCAAACAGGATCTGGCGCACGCCCAGATGGTGATAGAACTCGACCATCTCGATGCGGCCGTCGAGCGCGTTCATGCCCTCGATGTCGAAGGTGATCGCCAGTTTGCCCTCAAGCTTGGCCTTGCGGATTTCCGCGACGGAGGAGACCAGCGTGTAGTGCTCAGGATTGGCAAGGATCCATTGGCGGAAATTCGCCAGGGTCCGCACTGTCTGCTCCCAGGGCAACAGGTCGAAGCCGACATCGATCGACAGATAGTCGATGCCGGCGTCGCGCCAGATCTGCAGATTGTTCAGGTCCGCCGCCGGGTCCGGCATAAAGCCGGAATGCGCGTCCCATATGATTTCACTGTCGAAAATGGCCCGGGCGGCAGTCGAAACGCTCACTTTTTCCTCACTCTCTCGCAACACCAACACGACGGAAGGCCGGATCAAGCGGCGTTCCGGACGTGTGATCCAGATGCAGTGCGCATCAAGTATCAGGCCACAGACACATGTGTCTAGACAGTCCGGAACGAGCCTGTATGGTCGCCGTCGCTGCATGTCGCTCCGACCGGACCATCGGCAAAAGGGAGAACAAAGATGAGTTCAAACGGCAGCCATGGCGGGGGACATAACAGGCATATCGCCGTGATCGGCGGCGGCATCATCGGCTGCAGCGCGGCTTTCCATCTGCTGCGGTCCGGCGTGCGCCAGGTGACGGTCATCGATGCGGGCCAGCCGGGTGCCGCGACCACCAGCGCCGGCGCGGGATTCGTTTCCCATTGGTCCGCCGGCATGATTCCGCTTGGCGAAGAGGGCCTTCAGCTGCAGCAATATGGCCTCGATTTCTATCGCCGGCTGCACGAGGTCGGCGTCGAGATCGGCTATCGGCCGAACGGCACCTTGATCATGGCGCTGACCGAGGACGGGCGCGAACGTTTCGTTCGGCCGGTGCTGGACTCGGCCTATGCGCCGCCGGAAATGCAGGATCTGAACGCCGCGCAGATCGGGCGGAAGATGCAAGGCCTCATCGATCCGGCCCGGGTCCATTCGGCGGCCTACAATCCGCATGGCATCCAGCTCGACACCAAGCTGGCGATGGGTGTGCTGAGCGGCCAGATCAGCGAGCTTGGCGGCGTCTTCCGCAGCAAGACACGCGTGACGGCCGTCCATGATGCGGGCGACCGGGTGACGATCGAGACCGATCAGGGCAGCCTTGAGGCCGATGGTGTGATCGTTGCCGCCGGCGCCTGGAACAACCAGGTCATATCAGGCCTCGGCTGGCAGTTGCCGCTGCTGCGGGTCGTCGCAACGCGCATCGTCACCAACGACCGTGGGCTGCCGTCGACCATTCCCACCGTCCAGTGCCGCGAATTGCGGCTGTGGCTGCGCGAAACATTCGGCGCCGTCATGTGGGGAACCGGCCGGCACTACAAACCCCTGTACAAGACGAATGACAGCGAAATCGAGCCCGGCCAGCCGCACAATATCGAGCTGATGCAGGAGACCTCCGAGCAAGAGCTTGCCGAACTGCAGACGGTGTTCCCGCCGCTGCGCGGTTCGACGATCGCGAGCTGGGCGCAAGGCGTGCCGTGCTACACGCCCGACAACAGTCTCGTCGTCGGCAAGGTCCCCGGCAGCGACAACGTCGTGGTTGTCGGCGGCGACAATGAGAGCGGCGTCACCCATGGACCGGGTCTTGGCCGGCTCTCCTGCGAACTGGTCCTCGGGCAGACCCCGTTCGTTTCCGCCGAGCGGTTCCGTGTCGATCGCTACGCCTCCGACGCCTTCAAGTCGGAAGCCGAGATCGAGGCAGCCATGCCTGCCTGGGGCGCGCGTCATGAAGCGTCGCGATTTGGTCGCGAGGCCTGATCGGAGCTGTCCCCGACGCTGATTGTCAGCTGTCCCCGACGCTGATCTCTCAGCTGTCCCCGACGCTATCCAGTAGCGCCTGCGCCACTCCCCTGACCGTCGGGCCGGCATTCTTCCTCATGACGATGTGGAAGGAGCCGGCGTGGCGACGCGAGGTCTTCGTCAGCCGGACGAGCTGGCCGCGGCGAAGATGCTCGTCGGCGAACCCGGCCCAGGCGAGTGCCGCGCCGCGCCCGGCGATGGTTTCGTGTATCATCGACATGTAGCCGGTGAACCGAGGTCCGTCGAGTTTCCGGTCGGTTCCGATCCATGATTGCCAACTGTCGATCGCGCCGGGCGGCGTCACCTGATGCAGCAGCGGCACCGCCATGAAAGCCTCGGGGTCTTCCGAGGCCAGCGCCGGGTATCGCGCCAGGAACGCCGGCGCACAAACCGGGAACCATTCACCGTCGAGCAGTTTTTCGGTCACGAATTCGGGCCATTGCCCGGCTTCGCCGAAACGGATCGACAGCGCCACTTCAGGCTGGTCGAAATCCCTGTAGTCGGTGGATGTCTGCAGCAGCACCCGGCCATCGGCAACCTGCGATGTGATGAGGCCGAAGCGCGGCATCAGCCATGCCTGCGCGAAGTCGTGGCTGCAGCCGACCACGAACGTGTCGCTGTCGTGCGCGGTCAAATCCTCAACCGCTCGCCTGATGGTGCCGAGACCCTCGCGGATCGCTTCGGCCAGCGTGTTGCCGGCCCCGGTTACGGCGACGCGGTTGCCTTTGCGCGTGAACAGCTCGACCGACAGCTGGCGCTCGAGATTGGCGACATGCCTGCTGACCGCCGATTGTGCGATGTTGAGCTCCTGGGCGGCCAGCGTCAGCCCGCCATGCCTGGCGGCAGCCTCGAAGACGACCATGGCGTTCAGCAGGGGAAGCGATGTCTTGAGGGTTTTCACGATCCGGACCTTCTTTCATGCCTTTTCGATATGAAGGCCTATCATACCTGTATTTGCTGCAAGCCTTTCCGCATCGCACACTCTATCGAAACATCATCCTAACGCCAGCGAGCAGAAAGGTGTTTGCCGTGCAGGCCTACACACCGAACAGCCAGCCTATCGACAGAAGTGAGACCGTCAGGCTGATCGACCGGCAACGTCCGGACTGGTCGATGGAACAGGCCTTCTATGCGGACCCGGCGATCTTCGCGCTGGAACGGGACTTGTGGTTTCCCCGCCAATGGATGCTTGTCGCCCATTCCAGCGAGGTGCCTGAAAAGGGCCGCTACATCGTGCGCCAGCTGTTCGACGAGGAGATCATCGTCGTGCGCTTCGGCGACGCCGAGGACGACATCGCGGCCTACTACAATGTCTGCACCCATCGCGGCTCGCGGCTCTGCGCCAAGGATGGTCGCGGCAAGCTTCTGGTCTGCCCCTATCATGCCTGGTCGTTCAGGCTGACCGGCGAACTGCAGTCACGGCAGGATCTGCCGGCAAGCGTCGATCCGGAAGCGCTGGGACTGCACCGCGTGCCCTGCAAGAGTTTCGGCGGCCTCGTCTTCTGCGGCCTCGATGCCAGTTCGCTGCCCGACATCCAGCCTGTCGCGGACGGGCTGACGGGCGGCTTGCGCGAAAACGGCCTCGACCGTGCACGCATCGTCGCCCGCAAGAACTATCTGACCAAGGCGAACTGGAAGCTGGTGCTCGAGAACTTCCTCGAATGCTATCACTGCCGGCCGGCTCATCCCGAATATTACCGCGTCAACGGCCATGTCAAAGTGACCGCGACCCGCGACGCCGACAAGGCAGTCGAGTGGCAGAACGAAATCGAGGCCTGGCACAGCGTCATCGGCGATGCCGAATTCCACAAGGGTGCGTGGCAGGCAGGCGACCTCGACACGATGCCGTTTGCCATGCACCGCAAGCCGATCGGCTCCGGCCGTAACACGCTGTCCAATACGGGCGAGGGGGTCTCGTGCCTGATGGGTGGTCGTCACGCCTATGATGGTGGCGAAAGCGGCTTCCGCCTCGGACGCCTGTCCTTCGCGAGTGCTGCCAATGACTATGTCACGCTGTTCCAGATGATACCGCGCAGCGCCACGGAAACTGATGTCATCCTGACCTGGCTTGTCGACAAGGATGCCGACGGCGACATCGACGCCGATGCCGTCAGCTGGATGTGGGACATCACCACGCTGCAGGACAAGAAGATCACCGAGGACAATGCCGACGGCATCATGTCGCGCGCCTACCGGCCGGGCCCTTATACGCCGCTGGAAAGCCAGACCTCGTTCTTCGTGCAGACCTATTTGTCGGAACTGCGTTCGCTGATCACCGGCACGCGCGGCGCGACCGTCAGCCAGTGGTCTGCGCCAAAGGAACTTTTCGCATCGCCGAAAGCGGCGAGCTGCAACACGCGCCTCTGACCCGGGGCCGAAGATGCCTCTTTGAGGCGTCGCGTTCCGATGCCATATGAAGGTGGCCGACGGAATGTTGCGGGAGAGACAGTTTATGACCAAAGGTTCGGATTTGTTCGTCGCGGCTCTCGAGAACGAAGGGGTCGAACGGATTTTCGGCATTCCGGGCGAAGAAAATCTCGATATCGTCGAATCCATCCGCCGCTCCTCGATCCAGCTGATCCTGACCCGCCACGAGCAAGCAGCCGCTTTCATGGCCGCCACCTATGGCAGGCTCACCGGCAAGCCAGGTGTGTGCATCACCACGCTTGGCCCAGGCGCGCTCAATCTTTCGACCGGTTCGGCCTATGCGCTGCTCGGCGCGATGCCGATGATCATGATCACCGGCCAGAAGGGCATCCTGTCATCCCGGCAGGCGCGCTTTCAGATCGTCGACATCGTCGCGGCGATGAAGCCGCTGACCAAGCTGTCGCGCCAGATCGTCTCGCCGAAGATGATCCCGTCGCTGGTGCGCGAGGCTTTTCGCGTCGCCCAGGAAGAGCGACCGGGGCCCGTGCATCTGGAACTGCCGGAAGACATTGCAGCGGCAGAGTGCGAAGCTGTCGCGCTCGTGCCGACGCATCCGGTCGAACTGCCCGTGGCCAGTGCGGTCGCGCTCGATCGCGCCGCCCGGATGATCATAGAGGCCAAACGTCCGCTGTTGATGTTTGGCGCGGCGGCGTCGCGGCCGCGCTCGACCTCCGATCTCGCCCAGTTCGTGTTGCGCACGCAAATTCCCTACTTCACCACGCAGATGGGCAAGGGCACCGTGCCTGGCGGAACCGAGCTCTACATGGGAACGGCAGCACTTTCGGAGCGCGACTATGTGCACGAGGCCATAGAACAGGCCGATCTGATCATCACCATCGGCCACGACACGGTCGAGAAGCCGCCCTTCATCATGGGGGCGAAGGGGCCGAAGGTCATTCATGTTGGCTACCATTCAGCCGATGTCGAGCAGGTCTATTTCCCGCAAGCCGAAATCGTCGGCGACCTCGGTCCTTCGCTGGCGCTGCTGGCCGACCGCATCGAGGGCAAGATCCCCAACGCACAGGCCTTGCTGCCGCTGCGGGAAGGCATTCTGAGCCGGATCGCCGCGCGCGCCACCGAAGACCGTTTCACGCCGCAGCGCATCGTGCATGACGTGCGCGCCGTGATGCCGCCTGACGGAATCCTGGCTCTCGACAACGGCATGTACAAGATCTGGTTCGCGCGCAATTACCGTACGCGCATGGCAAACACGTTGCTGCTCGACAATGCGCTGGCCACCATGGGCGCGGGCCTGCCGTCGGCGATGATGGCGGCACTGCTCTATCCCCAGCGCCGTGTCATGGCGATCTGTGGCGACGGCGGCTTCATGATGAACAGCCAGGAACTGGAGACCGCCGTCAGGCTCAAGCTCAACCTCGTCGTCCTGCTGCTCGAAGACCATGCCTACGGCATGATCCGCTGGAAGCAGGCGGTTGACGGATTTCCGGATTTCGGCATGACCTTCGGCAATCCCGATTTCGTTAGATATGCCGAGGCCTATGGCGCGAGGGGGACCAGGGTTGCAGAGATCGCCGACTTGCGGCCGGCGCTGGAACAGGCCTTCACCGGCGGCGGCGTGCATCTCGTCGTCGTGCCTATCGACTATTCCGAAAACACCAGGGTGCTCGTCGACGAATTGCGCGAGCGGCTGCCTGCGCCGCAGACGCCCTGACGGCAGCGGCAAAGCTGCCGTCAGGATTGCCTTGGAGAGCCGCTGCCGAAGCTCCTACACCTTGCAGTAGGGCGTCACCGGCGCGATGGTGCCGAAATCCTTAGCGATCTCGTAGCCGATGCCGTCGGCCGCCGCCTTGCCGACATAGGAATGGCACAGCGTGTGGTTGTTGGTGGCGTCGACGCGGATCTTGCCTTGCGGCGCGTCGAACTCGATCGACGGCAGCGCCGCCAGCACATCGTCGTCCTTCAGCGATCCGGCCTTCTCTGCGGCTAGCGCGTAGAGATGCAGGCCGTTGTAGCCGGCCTCGCCGATGCCGTTGACCATCTTCTCCTGGCCGAACTTTTCGCGAAAGCTGGAGATGAACTTCTTGTTGACCGGATTGTCGAGCGCCATCCAGTAGGGCTGCGGGGCGTAGGTGCCGGCCGCGACGCCCGGCGGCAACGCGTCCTTATTGAAGACCTCGTCGAGCGGCGCGATCAGTGGCTGCTTGATGTCGAAGCTGCGATACTGCTTGAGCTGGGTGACGGCGTCGTTGCCGACCACCATCGACCAGACGACATCGGGCTTCAGCGACTTGATCTTCTGGAAGGCCGGGCCGAAATCCGTGGTACCGAACGGATAGTAGTCGGCGCCGATAATCTTGCCGCCGGCCTTTTCATAGGCCGCCGTGATCGCCTCGGTCATCTTCTGCGGCCAGGCATAGTCGGAGGCCATGACATAGATCGTCTTGCCGAGGTTCTCAGCCACCCATGGCATCATCGGGTCGACCTGCTGCATCGGGATCGGGCCGGTGGCGACAAAATAGCGGTTGCACTCGCCGCCTTCGAAATTGGTCGGATAGAAGAACAGCTTCTTGGCCTTTGAGGTGACCGACAGCGTGGCACTGCGCTCGGGCGAAATGATCGTGCCCATGATCACGTCGACCTTGTCTTCGTTGATGAGCTTGCGCGCCTTGTCGATGGAGCCCTTGGTCGTGGTCTGGTTGTCTTCGATGATGAGCTCGACCTGGCGCCCGCCAATGCCGTTGGCGGCGTTGAGTTCGGCGGCGGCGAGCTTGTAGCAATTGAGCAGCGTCTCGCCGAGGATCGCTTGCAGCCCGGTGATCGGGATCGACAGGCCGACCTTGACGGTGTCGGCGGCGCGCAGGATCGCCGGCGCGCCGACGATGGCGAAGGCGGCTGCGGCGCCGCCCGATTTCAAGACAGTTCTTCTGCTTATCATTGTTGTGTTCCCTTCCAGTCCCAGGCGCGCCCCATGCACGCCTTACAAAGCCAACAGGTCCAGGCGCGCTTCAGGCGCGCCCTATAAAGCCAACAAATCCTTGAGCAGGGTCTCGTCGGCGAACGCCTCCGGCGCACCCTCATGGACGATCCTGCCCTTCTCCATCACCAGGCAGCGGTTCGATGCCTTGAGAACGAGATCGAGATTCTGCTCGACAAGAACGATCGCGATGCCGCGCTCGCGGGCGATGCGCGGCACCAGCTCGGCGATCGACTGCACGATGTTCGGCTGGATGCCTTCCGAGGGCTCGTCGAGCAGCAGCACCGACGGTAGGCCGCAGAGCGCGCGGCCGATCGCCAGCATCTGCTGCTGGCCACCTGAGAGGGTGCCGGCGACCTGCGCTTCGCGTTCGCGCAGGATCGGAAAATAGCCGAAGATGTCGGCCGGAATGCCGCCGTCGCCACGGTCCCTGGCGGCACGGGTGCCGACTTCCAGATTCTGTCGCACCGTCAGCTGGTTGAAGATACCGCGCCCTTGCGGCACATGCGCGATGCCCGCCCGCGCGCGGCGGAAGGCCGGCGCGTTGGTTAGGTTCTGGTCGCCGAGGATTATCGCGCCACCGCTCGCCCGCAAGCCGCCGGCGATGACGCGCAGCAGCGTCGTCTTGCCGGCGCCGTTGCGGCCGAGCAAGCCGACCACTTCGCCCGGCGCGACGCTGAGGTCGATGCCGTTCAGCACCGGGAGCAGGCCGTAGCCGGCCGAGACCGCCATTGTCCGCAGCATGGTCAGCGCCTCCCCAGATAGACGTCGCGGACCATCTCGTCGGTCTCGATGTCGTGGAAAGGTCCACTGCGCAGCCGGCGTCCCTGATGCAGGACCAGCGTCTCGCAATTCAGCGCACGCACGAAGCGGATGTCGTGCTCGACGGCGACGATCGAGAACTCGCCCTTGAGCCGCAGCAGCATCTGCGCCGTCGCCAGCGTCTCCTGCGGCGTCATCCCGGCGGTCGGCTCATCCAGCAACAGAAGGCGTGGCTCGATCGCCAGCGCCATGCCGATCTCGAGCCATTGCTTCTGGCCGTGCGCGAGTTCACCGGCCAGCGTGGCGGCACGGTTGGTCAGCGCGACCAGCTCCAGCAGTTCGCCAACCGAGCGCACAGGCGAGGGCGCGCCCCAGCGCGCGACTTTCAGATTGTCTTCCACCGAGAGGCTCGGGAAGACCGAGGGGATCTGGAACTTGCGGGCGATGCCGAGCCGGGCGATGCGATGCAACGGCAGGCCGGCAATGTCGTGGCCGAGAAAGCGCACGCTGCCGCTGGTCGGCCGAAGCGTGCCGGTCAGCACATTGAGGAAGGTGCTCTTGCCGGCGCCGTTCGGCCCGATGATGCAGCAAAGCTCCTTGTCGCGCACGGTGAGATCAAGCGCCTCCAGCGCCTGCAGCCCGCCAAAGCGGATGCCCACATTCTCGGCCTGGAGCAGGATGTCGCTCATTGTGCGCGCCTCCTGCCCTTGAACAGGCTCTTCAGCCGCGCGTAGATCGACAGGATGCCATCCGGCAGCACGAAGACGATGATGACGAAGACGCCGCCGAGCAGCAGCGGCCACAGGCTCGGATTGAAGCTGCTGATCGTCTGCTGCGCCCGCTGGATGAAGATGGCGCCGAGCACAGGCCCAAGCAGCGTGCCGCGGCCGCCGACCGCCACCCAGACGATGACCTCCGTCGACAGAAGCAGACCGGACAGATCGGGCGCCACCAGCCCTGCCATGCAGACGTAAAGCGCGCCGGCAAGCCCGGCGATCGCCGCCGACAGGACGAAAGTCACGAGCAGCCGCAACGGCGCATTGTGGCCGAGCGCTGCCGCCCTGACTTCATTGTCCTGTATGGCGGTCAACACGGTGCCCCAGCGGCCACGGCTGATCGACCACAGCGCCAGCACGGTCATCGCGACGATGGCCGAGACGAAGATGTAGCTGGGCAGGTCCTGGCTGAGGTCGACATGAAGCCCGCCGAGATCGAACTCGATCGGCGGGATGCCGATCAGGCCGCTGTCGCCGCCGGTGACCGAACTCCAGGAGACGGCAGCCTGCTGGCAAATGACGCCCATCGCCAGCGTAACGATGGTGAAATAGCTGCCACGAATGCCGCCGAAGAACAGGAAGTAGCCGATGATCGCGGCGACGAAGGCTGCACCCGCCACCGCACCGATGATGCCGAGCAGGCTTCCGAAGGGGATGGCGTCATTCAGCGTGACCAGCGCCATGATGTAGCCGCCAATGCCGAAAAAGGCAGCGTGACCGAAACACAGGATTCCGGTGCGGCCCCAGAAGAAGTCGAGGCTCGCCGCGAACAGGCCGAAGATCAGCGCATCGCGGATCACCGTCAGCTGGTAGCCATCGGCGAAGAGGGGATAGACGATGGCGAGTGCCACGCAGACGGCGAAGATCAGCAGCCAGTTGCGATCCCGGGCGATCATCGCGACGCTCCGTTGAACAGGCCGTTGGGCCGCAGACGGACAGCGACGATGGCCGCGAGCAGCACGATCGCCTGGGCCAGTGATGGCGAGATCTGGTAGTTGAGGATGCTGGTCAGCCCGCCGACAAAGACGCTGCCGGCGACAAGGCCGCCGATCGAGCCGACGCCGCCGACAATGACGACGAAGAAGGCGTTGGCGAGATAGTTCACCCCCATCTGCGGCAGCACGATCGCCAGCGGCGCGACTAGTCCGCCGGCCAGTCCGGCGATGGCCGCACCGAAGGTGAAGGCGATGGCGTAGGTGCGCCGGGTGTTGATGCCGACGCCCTCGGCCATTTCACGGTTCTGGATGACGGTGCGGATGTCGAGACCGAAGGACGTCCGGCTGATCAGCAGGATGACGCCGAGCAGGGTCAGCATGGCGATGCCGATCAGGATCAGCCGATAGGCCGGATAGACTGTGAAGATGAGGTCGAGTGTGCCCTCGATCGGCGGCGTCACCGGCTTGGCGCCGAGACCGAAGGTCAGTTCCAGCCCTTGCTGCAGGATCAGGCTGACGCCCCAGGTGGCGAGCACGGTCGAGACCGGCCTGGAATAGAGATGGCGGATGATGACGAATTCGAGGATACAGCCGACCACCGCGCCGGCGATGGGCGCCGCGGCCAATCCCAGCCAGAAAGAGCCGCCCATGCTCTGGACGAAATAGACCGCAAAGGCGCCGACGGTTACGAACTCGCCATGCGCCAGGTTGGTGACGTTCATCAGGCCGAAGCTGATCGCCAGCCCGAGCCCGACCAGCATCAGGATGCTGATCAGCGTTAGCGCATTGAGAAGCGTGGTGACAAAAAAATCCATCGCGTCAGGCCGCACTGGCGAGGCGTTGGCGCAGGCCGGCGAGCAGCCCCTCTGCGGCATCGATCACCGCGGCCTGGTGCGGCTGCAGATCCTGCCCGGCCCATTCGTCGATATGCTCCGACAGCGGGTCGACCACCTCGGTGCGATGATTGGCAAGCGTCTCGATGACGGCATGGCCGCAGAACGGCACGTAGCCTTCGGAATAGCCGCCTTCATGGGTCATGATCAGGCGTCCTTGCGAGGTCTCGGCGGCCAGCGCCACCATCCGCGCGGCCAGGCGCCGGAAGCATTCGCTGTTGAGCATCATGCGGCCGAGCGGATCGAAGCCGGACGCGTCGAAACCGGAGGCGACGATGACGAGGTCCGGCCTGTAGGCGCGCAGCGCCGGCGCGACGACGCGGTCGAAGGTCGCTTCATAGGCGCCGGTCCCGCTGCCGGCCGGCAGCGGGATGTTGATGTTGTAGCCTTCGCCAGCATCTTTCCCGTTGTCGGCCAGCGCACCGCGCCCGGTCGGGTAGAGATTGTCCTGATGCAGGGAAATGGTCAGCACCGACGAGTCGGAATAGAAGACCGTCTCGGTGCCGTTGCCGTGATGCACATCCCAGTCGACCACGGCGGCGCGGCCAAGCAGGCCTTCATGCTGCAGCCGGCGCACGGAGACGCCGATGTTGGAGAACAGGCAGTTGCCCATCGCCTGGTCGGGTTCGGCATGATGCCCCGGCGGCCGCGCCAGCGCATAGGCATTGTCGACGCGGCCGGTCAGCACGGCGCGCATCGCGGCATAGGTGGTGCCGGCCGACAGCAGCGCGATGTCGAAACTGTTGAGACCGATCGGCGCCTGCGGCCCGGCGAACCCGGAACCACGCTCGCTGAGCGTGCGGATATCATCGACATGGCGTTGCGTATGGACGCGCAGAAGGTCCTCGACCGAGACCGGCTCGGGAATGATCGGCACCAGATGCCGCGACAGGCCGCTGACCTGGATGAGGTTGTTCAGCCGGCGCTTCGAGCCGGGGGATTCCAGATGGCGGCCGGGTTCCACGAAGCGGCCGGGAGGCATCATGTCCGCGCTGGAGCCGGTGTCATGCCACATCAGCTGTTCGTGAAAAACGTAGCCTGTCGCCATCCGCAGCGTCCTCTAAAAACCAGGTGACGCTAGCAGGCTAACGATCATGTGGCCCGACCCGAAAGAGGGGTTGTGCCTGTTATCTATGCCCCTCCTTTCGGAGGGGTATGGGCGCCAACGGACCCTTGCGCGGCGCGCACCGCCTGGACCCGGTTGGTCACCGCCAGCTTGCCGAAAATGTTCTTCAGATGCCACTTCACCGTGGTTTCGCTCACCGACAGCGCAAAGGCGATATCGCGATTGGACATGCCCTCGGCGAGATAGCGCAGCAGTTCGGCCTCGCGCTGAGTGAGCTGTTCCTTCTCAGCGGCTGGTGCGGCCAGCTTGCGCGTCGCCGCGGGCATTGTCTGCGCGGCATCGATGATGCGCGTTGCATAGGCTGACAGCGCGGGGTCGGTCTTCGCCTGAGCCGCACGCAGCCGCATCAACCCTTCGACGACAGACCTTCCCTCGTCGACGAAGGAACGGATGAAGCCTGACGGCTGGGCAAGACGCAACGCTTCGAGCAGACAGCGGTCTGCCTCGCGTTGATCGTGGGCAGCGCTGGCTGCCTTGGCGCTCAGGATCAACGCCAATATATGGCGGCGCATGCGCCCGCTGTTTCGCGTTCGCTCCAGAAGCGCGTCGAAAACCCGCGTGGCAGCGGCATAGGATTTCTCGGCCGTCAGCAAGCGGCCTTCGGCAAAGAACTCGAACTCGTTTGCTGTGGTGATGACGGTTGAAGCCTCGGTCCCTTCGCCGCGATGCTCGGCCAGCAGCGCCCGGGCCTCATCAATTCGGTTCTGGTCGAGCAGCACGCGTATGCGGTCATGCATGATCATCGATGCCAGGCGGCGATACACCGTGCCGCGCACGCGTTGATAGACGCGCTCAAGCATATCCAGTGCCGCTTCGGTGCGACCGGTCAGCTGCAGCACGCGGGCATAGGTCGGCACGCTGGCCAAGGGATAGACGATCACCGCCGCACCCTCGATCTGCGGTCCGAGATTCTCGACCAGGGTCAGCGCTTCGCCTGACGCATTGGTTTCGTAGGCAAGCTCGGCAAGCAGCGTTCCGGCCAAGGCCTCGGCATAGGAATTTGCACCGATCCGCGCCCTTGCCTCTATGATGGCGTTGCGCAGCAGCCGCTCGGCGGCGGGCAAGCGGCCGGCCGAACGCTCGACAACGGCCATGTAGCAATTGGCGATGGTGACGCCGAGCAGGCTGCCGCTTCGCTCGTGCGCCCGTCTAGCCGCATCGATCGCGGCGCGCGCACCTTCGAGGTCGCCCAGCGCATAGAGGTTGTAGCCAATGACATTGGCGGTCGCGCCTTCCATGAACCAGGCATCGGGCGCGATGACACGCAGGGCCGCAAGTGCTGTGTCGCGCGCTTGATCGAACTGCTCCAGCGTGCTGTGGACGGCAGCGGCGAGAACCACGAGCTCGGCCTCGATCGTTGTGCCGGTCATCGTGCCTGGATCATTGCTGTCAGCCGGTCCGGTCTCGACCAGCTTGCGCGCATTGCTCAGCGTCTGTTGGGCAATCTCGGGTTGGCTGCTGTGCACCGCCAGCCACAGCACGACCAGCTGCAGCCGGATGCGCTGGTCGATCAGCTTCCTCGGCAGCAGTGCCAGCAACTGGCGTACGTAAAGAAGCTGGCACTGGGCGATGAGGTCGAGCGCGTTGTTTTCGACGAACACCGCCGCGCGAGCCTGGTCGCCGGCTGCGAGCGCGTGCCCGATCGCCTCGGTCAGCATCTTGCGCTCGCCGAACCATTCGGCGGCCGCCAGATGCAGCGGCGCGATCATCTCCGGTTCGCGCCGTTCCATTTCGCGGCTGAGGAAATCGCGGAACAGATGATGGTAGCGGTACCAGCGCCGCTCCTCGTCGAGCGGCACCAGGAACAGGTTGCGCGTCTCGATTTCGGTGATCGCTGTCTCTGCATCCGCCGCGCGCATCACCGCCCGGCAGGCTTCGGCGCTGAAGCGTTCGAAAATCGAGCTGTAGAGCAGGAACTTCGCGATCGCCTGCGGCAATTCCAGGAACACTTCACCCATCAGGAAGTCGGCGACGTTGCGGTTGGCGCCGGTGAAATTGCCGATGACGGTTTCGGGTGCATGTGCGGCACTCAGCGACAGCGAGGCCAGTTGCAGGCCGGCGGCCCATCCTTCTGTCCGTGAACACAAGGTTTCCACCGTGCCGCTGCTGACGCTCAGGCCCAGCTTCTCGTTGAAGAAAGCTTCGGCTTCGGACGAGGCGAAACGCAGATCGTCGGGACCGATCTCGAAAACGTCGCCAAGCACCCGGAGCTTACCGAGCTGCAGGTCGGGCAGGCTGCGCGAGCCGATGACGAAGGCGACGTTTGCCGGCGCCTGCCGGGTCAGGCGCTCCATGAACCGCTTCACCGCCGGCGCCTCGATGGCGTGGTAGTCGTCGAAGAACAAGGTGATGTCGGCCTCGCGCGCCGCCAGACCCGCCACAAGTGCTGCGAGCACGACATCCAGCTGCGGGATTGGGCTCGACTGGAAGGCAAGATCGAGTTCCGCAGGGCTCTGGACGAGATGGCGCAGCGCGCCCACCAGATGCGACAGGAAGGCGCCCTCGTCATTGTCGGTTGCCTCGCAGGACAGCCATGCGGTCAGCCGGCCGTGGCGCGCGACTTCCGTGGCCCATTGCGCCATCGTCGTCGATTTGCCGAAGCCCGCCGGCGCGGCGAACAGCACGATGCGCGTGTCGATATGGCGCTCCAGCGTCGACAGGATGGTCTCGCGGCGCACCCATCGGCGATGGTGCGGCGACGCTTGGCTGACGGATTGCGGAGCTGTTCTCATCTAGGTCCGCGCAACCTGCCGGTTCTCTGGGGAGGCGGGGGTTCCCTTGCCATTGCTGCAGCCGCTCCACTCCGCTTCGATCAGGGGAATCTGCGGTGCAACATGGCGCGGCAAGGTTCCCTTGATCCGGGGATCGTCGACGATCTCAAACCCGGTCGCGAAGGGCACAAACCCGCAGGCACTGTAGAAACCGATGACGCTGTGATGATCGAAGCTGCTTGTATGCAGCCAGATACGGTTCGGGTTGAGTCGCCATGCGAGATCCAGTGCGCCGGCCATCAGCCGCTTGCCGAAACCTCGGCCGGTCAGGGACGGGAACAGGCCGAAATAGGTGATCTCGATCTCGCTGCTGTCGGCGACGAAGAATTCGACCATGCCGAGATGAGCACCGGTTTCGTCATGGCCGTAGTAGAGATGCTGGCGCGGGTCGGCGAAATGCGCCGCGATCTCGGCGTCGGACATTTCGGAAACGCGATCCCACAGCCAGGGAGCGCCGATCTCAAGGAAGATCGCTCGGTAGGAAGCGCAGTCGGGCGTCGTGATCCGTGTCATGGCCAAGGGGTGCGCGAGACCGGGCTGCGGCGAGCGCGCCTCCATCCACGTCACCGCATTGGCAAGCTTGCCCGCCGGCAGGCGATGGTAGCCAATGGCGAGATCGGTGATTTCGGCCGGCATCGTGTCTTCGCTGATCAACGCATTCCTCGTCATGTCTTCCAGAGATAGCAGTATCGGCTTGCTGCATCCGATGCCAACTCCCCAAAATCATGGCAGCATCGAACGGCAAGTCCTGGACTGAAAGTTTGACGCGTATGCCTCTTGCATTTCACAAGAATGGCATATGAGATATGATACACCATTCGGATGAAAGTGAAATATGATGCCTGAGCGGATTGCGGACGAGGCTGTTCTCAGCGCGGTCGATGACGGCTTCGCGCGGCAGGTCGCGTTTCTGCAAGACCTCGTGCGTTTTCCCTCGCAGCGTGGCGAGGAACACGCCGCGCAGTCGTTCATGGCGGCTGCCTACGAGGCGGATGGCTACGCGGTCGACATGTGGCGCGTCGATGTCGATGCGATTCGCGACCTGCCGGGTTTTTCGCCCGTGGCGGTTTCCTATGACGATGCCTTCAATGTCGTTGCCACGCATACGCCGCGAAACGCGACCGGCCGCTCGCTGATCCTCAACGGCCATATCGATGTCGTTCCGACCGGACCGCTCGACCGCTGGGTGCGCGATCCCTACGATTCGGTGGTCCAGGACGGCTGGATGCATGGCCGCGGCGCCGGCGACATGAAGGCCGGCCTGTCCGCCTGCCTCTATGCGCTGACCGCCTTGCGCAGTCTCGGCTATCAGCCGGCCGCGAACGTCTACCTCCAGTCGGTGGTCGAGGAAGAGTGCACCGGCAATGGCGCGCTCGCCTGCTTGCAGCGCGGCTACCGCGCCGATGCCGCTTTCATTCCCGAACCGCTGGAGCCGAGACTGATGCGGGCGCAGGTCGGGCCGATCTGGTTCCGGGTCGAGGTCGACGGCGACCCGCAGCACGCCTCGGGTGCATTCTCGGCCGGCGCCAATGCCATCGAAAAGGCATTCGTCATCATCCAGGCGTTGAAGCAGCTCGAAATCGTCTGGAATGCGCGCAAGGTCGACGACAAGCATTTCCACGATCACCCGCACCCGATCCGCTTCAACCTCGGCAAGATCGAAGGCGGCGAGTGGACATCGAGCGTTCCGGCGCGCTGTGTCTTCGAGATGCGCGTCGCCACCTACCCCGGCCAGAAGCTCGAGGATGCGAGAGCCGAGCTCGAAGCCTGCATCGCCGATGCGGCCCGCGCCGACCCCTTCCTGGCCAATCGCCCGCCGAGCCTCACCTACAATGGCTTCATGGCCGAAGGCTATGTGCTGGAGGGTGCAGACGAGATGGAAGCCGTGCTGCGCCGCAGCCACACCGCCGTCTGGGGCGAGCCACTGACGGAACACGTCACTTCGGCTACCACCGATGCGCGGTTCTTCGGCCTCTATGCCGACACGCCGGCGATCGTCTATGGCCCGATCTGCCGCATGCCGCATGGTTATGACGAGGCGGTCGATCTCGACTCTGTGCGCAAGGTCACCCAGACGATCGCGCTGTTCATTGCCGACTGGTGCGGTCTTGAACCGATCGCTCCCGAGGCCAAGCCATGAATGCCGGGGTGCCCGATGCTTTCGGCGAAACACTCGCCGAGGACGCGCCTGATGTCTCGACCGCCGAAGCGCTTGCCATCCTGCGCCGGTACTACGGGCTCACGGGCACCGCGCGTCCGCTGCCTGGCGAACGCGACCACAATTTCCACATCCAGGCCGACGGCGAGCGTGAGTTCGTTCTGAAGATCTCCCATCCGGCGGAAGAGGCCGGCTTCACCGATTTCCAGAACAAGGCGCTCGACCACATCCTTGCAGTCGACCCCACCTTGCCGGTTCCCTCGGTGCGCAAAAGTCTTGAGGGCGAGGCGCAATTCGCGGCCAGTGTTGGTGGATCGGCGCCGCGCATCATCCGGCTGGTCACCTATCTACCCGGCCAGTTGCTGTCGCGCTCGCCGACTTCTGAGGCGCAGGATCGCAATCTTGGCATCTTCCTCGCCCGTCTTGGCCGGGCGCTGCGCGGTTTCTTCCACCCGGCCGCCGGCAGCGACCTGCTCTGGGATATCCGCAAGGTCGCCAAGACGCGGCCGATGATGGCGCATATCGCTGACGCTGGCCGGCGGGCCATGGTCGAACGCGCGATCGGCTCCTTCGAGGAGCATGCGGCGCCGGTCATTCCGAAACTGCGCGCCCAGATCGTCCACAACGACATGAACTCCTACAATGTGGTGATGGACGCTTCGCGGCCCGAGGTGGTGAGCGGCATTCTCGATTTCGGCGACATGATCCACTCGCCGCTGATCTGCGACCTCGCCATCGGTGCCGTCTACCGCTGGCCGGCGGAAGGCCATCCGCTGGCGCCGGCAGCACGTTTTGTCGCCGGCTATCAATCGGTCCAGCCACTGGAGGAGGAAGAGATCGGCATTCTCTTCAATCTGATCCGTGCTCGCCTTGCGCTCATCGTCAACATCGCCAGTTGGCAGGCCGAGCGCTTCCCGGCCAAGCGCGACTATGTGCTGCGCCTCGCCACCGAGGTCTGGGCTTCGCTCGAACGGCTGGACGGCTTGTCGTCCGCTGATGCCCGCCGCTATTTTCTCGACCATTCCA
Organism: Mesorhizobium cantuariense; assembly: GCF_042647205.1. NCBI lineage: Bacteria > Pseudomonadati > Pseudomonadota > Alphaproteobacteria > Hyphomicrobiales > Phyllobacteriaceae > Mesorhizobium > Mesorhizobium cantuariense. The sequence continues at coordinate 1,786,091 of NZ_JBHRVD010000001.1, forward strand.
ATCCGGAGTAGATGCTCGTGTCCCAGTCCTCGCTATACCCTGCAAATGCCGACGCGGCATCGGAGCGCGCGCTGCTCGAGCGCCGCGCCAGGCTGCTCGGGCCGACCTACCGCGCCTTCTACCGCAACCCCATCCATCTGGTGCGTGGCAGCGGCGTCTGGCTCTACGATGCCCAGGGCCGCAAGTTCCTCGACGCCTACAACAACGTCGCCTCGGTCGGCCACTGCCACCCGCGTGTTGTCGAGGCGCTATCGGGGCAGGCCGCCACGCTCAACACCCACACGCGCTATCTCAGCGAGATCATCCTCGACTACGCGGAGAAACTACTCGGCACCGTTCCGGCCCATCTCGGCCACGCCATGTTCACCTGCACCGGCAGCGAGGCCAACGACCTCGCCATCCGTATCGCCCAGCATTCCAGTGGCGGCACGGGGGTGATCATCACCGATTTCGCCTATCACGGCGCCACCATCGCGACGGCGCAGCTGTCGCCGGCGGCGGTCGGGGCTAAGGGCGTGCCCGCACACCATCGCACCGTGGCAGCGCCGGACACGTTCCGCGACCATGGCCGGGCCGCACATGATTTCGCGAAAAATGTCGCGGCCGCCATCGAGGATATGCGCGCAAAAAATGTCCGGCCGGCGGCATTGCTTCTCGACTCGGCCTTTTCCAGCGACGGCATCTTCTTTCCGGATGCGGCGGTGATGCGCGAGGCGGCGGACCATGTGAAAAAGGCCGGTGGTATCGTCATCGCAGACGAGGTCCAGTCCGGCTTCGGCCGGCTTGGCCAGGGCATGTGGGGCTTCGCCAATTATGGCATCGAGCCGGATATCGTGACGATGGGCAAGCCGATCGGCGACGGGCATCCGATGGGTGCGGTGCTGGTGCGGCCGCAGCTTGTCGCCTCGTTCGGCTCGAACACCGGCTACTTCAACACCTTCGGCGGCAATCCCGTCGCGGCCGCCGTCGGCCTCGCCGTTCTGGAGATCATCGAAGGCGAGGGGCTGATCGAGAATGCACGCAACGTCGGCGCCTATACGAGTGAACTGCTGCGCGCCCTGCAGAGCCGGCATGGCGCGGTCACCGACATCAGGCACAACGGCCTCTATTTCGGCGTCGAGCTGATGGCGGACGGCGACGAGGCGCTGGCCGTCACCAAGACATCGGCGGTCGTCGAAGCCATGCGCGAGGACGGCGTGCTGATCTCATCCTGCGGTCCGCGCGGCAATGTGCTGAAGATCAGGCCGCCACTGCCGTTTGCCAGGGACAATGCCGAGCAACTGGCCGAGACGCTCGATCGCGCTCTGTCGAACTGGTGAGCGGGCCGAACGCATGCTGAAGCTCGAACATCAAACCCTGAATGACCGCGCCTATGGCGCGCTCAAGCAGGAATTGATTTCCGGGGGCTTCAGCCCGGGCCAAACGCTGGTCATCCGCAAGCTCGCCGAGACGTTCGGCATCTCGACGACGCCGATCCGCGAGGCGCTGCAGAGGCTTGTCGCCGAGCGGCTGCTCGAGATGCAGAACAACCGATCGGTCATCGTGCCGTTGCTGTCCGCGCCTGCCTTCGAGGAACTGACGCGCATCCGCATCGCCGTCGAGGGACTGGCGGGCGAGATGGCGGCGACCAGGATGACGGAGAGCGCGCTCGTTGACATCCAGGCCACGCTCGCCGGCATGCAGCGTGCCATCGAGGCCGGTGACGCCCAGGCCTATCTGACGCTGAACGAGGCGTTCCACTTTGCCATCTACCAGCATGCCGGTGCACCGATCCTGTTGAACATGATCCGCGACCTCTGGGGGCGGGTTGGGCCCTATCTCAAGCTGCTGATGCAGGCCGATCGCTACATCCCGCACTCCAACGACGCGCATCGCAAGATCGTCGCCGCACTGGAGCAGCGCAGCGGCCCCACTGTGCGGGTCTTCATAGAAGAGGACATCGCGATGGCGGCCGCGGTTCTGTCGGCAAACCTTGGCAAGGTGAAGTGACTGCCTAGCTCGTCCTGTCCAGCCGATCGCGCAGCATGCTCCAGCCGAGCAGCATGTTGGGCGCGTGCCGCAGCAAGGCATGGAACGGGATCGGTGCCGGCGGCGCGAAGGGCAGCGGCAGGTCGCGGGCGTCTGTTCCGGCGGCCCAATCGGCCAGCACCTTGCCCATCGCCGTGGTCATGGCGATGCCGCGCCCGTTGCAGGCACGACCGGCGATCAGGCCGGAACCGAGGTCGATCAGGTGCGGCAGGAAATCCGGTTCGACGGCAGCCATCCCCGACCAGCTGTAGGTAAGCGGCGGCAACTCAGGCAGGTCGAGATGCCGGCCAAGCCGCCGCCAGATCATCTGCGGTACGCGCGTATCAGCACCGGCGCCGAGAATATGCATGCCGCCGCTGATCAGACGGTTGTCGGCATCGAAGCGGAAGGTGAAGAGATTGCGCCTAGTGTCGCCGACACCTTGCCCGCCGGGAAGCAACCGGCTGCGTATTTCACGAGGCAGTGGCGCTGTCGCGATCTGGAAGACTTTCAGCGGGAAATAGGTTTGCTGCAATGACGGGTTGAGGGACCAGCCATAGGCGTTGGTGGCGATCAGCACCTTGCCGGCGCGTACCGATCCCACCGGCGTTTTCAGCATCCAACCATCGGCCATGCGATCAACCGAGGTGACGCGCGTCTGCTCGAAGATCTTCGCGCCGGCCTTCTCCGCCGCATCGGCGAGCCCCCGCGCATAGGCGACCGGATTGAGCACGCCGCCGGAACGATCCATCCAGCCGCCGACATAGCCCGGCACGCCCGTCAGGGCATCGACTTCCTGCCGATACAATGTGACTGCCGGCCGGCCAAGCTGTGCCCATTGCCCGGCACGTGACTTGACCTTCTCGAAGGCGGCTGGCGAATGCGCCGGCTGGATCCATCCGTTCTGCACGGCGTCGCAGTCGATGCCGTGCTGCCGGATCAGGCGGAAGACCAGGTCGGCGCTGCCGGCGGCGAAATCGATCAGCCTTTCGCCGCGCGAAGGCCCTAGATGGGCCAGTACGTCGACCGGGTCCATCTTGGCGAAATTCGGCACGACGAAGCCGGCATTCCTGCCGGTCGCGCCCCAGGCGACGAATTCGGCTTCGAGAACGGCGACGGAAAGGCCTTTGCCCGCGGCGTGCAGCGCGGTTGAAAGGCCGGAAAAGCCGCCGCCGACGATGGCCAGGTCGACATCGAGCCCGCCTTGCAGCGCCGGTCGCTCGCGGCGGTTGCGGCTGACGGCATGCCACAGCGACGCGCCTCGTGCCTCCTGCCGGATCACGGCATTCATGAGCCGGAACTGCTCTTGGTCGTAACCACCTTCGCCCGCTTGCCAAACCGCGGCCGCCGCGGCCTGTCGCCGAACAGGCCGGTGGGCCGGATCAGCAGGATGACGCAGAGCATGACGCCGATGGCGGCGATCTGCAGCGCGGCGGCGCGAGCCTGCTGTTCCGGCGGGAACAGAATGCTGGTCAGCGTGCCCGATCCGGCCCATATCGCCCACACCAGGATGCTGCCGATGACGGCGCCGAGATTGCTGCCCGAGCCGCCGACGATCAGCATCACCCAAACCTGGAAGGTCAGGATCGGCAAGTAATTGTCCGGCGCGATGAAGCCGGTGAAATGAGCCTGCAGCGCGCCGGCCAGCGCCATGATCGCGCCGCCGACGGCAAAGGCCTGGACGCGATAGAAGCGCGCGCTTTTGCCAAGCGAGATCGCCGCCCGCTCGTCCTCGCGCAGCGCCTTCAAGACCCGCCCCCATGGGCTGCGCGCCAAATGCTCCAAGGCGAGATAGGCGATCAGTGTCACCGCGCAGACGACGGCAAGGTTGGACAGGTTGAAGAGCAGCGGCGTCTCGGCGAGGCTGCCGAATGGGCGCGGGATGAAGCCGATGCCGAACGGGCCGCCGGTCAATCTCTGCGCGTTGAGCGCGACCAGTTGCACCACGACGGCGACGCCGAAGGTAGTGATCGCAAGATAGTCGGACCGCAGACGCAACGTGGCCATGCCGGTCAGCGCCGCGGCGATGCCGCCGGCGACCATGGCGCCCAGCCAGCCGACAAGGATCGGCAGGCCGAAGCCGCCAAGCCGCGCGGCATCGTCCGGTGTCGTCAGCAGCGCCGAGGTGTAGGCGCCGATGGCGACGAAGCCGGCGAGGCCGACATTGAACAGCCCGGTCAGGCCCCATTGCAAATTGAGCCCCAGCGTGACCAGCGAGAAGATCAGCGCGGTGGTCAGGAAGAAGGCGCCGTAGCCGAGCAGGTCCATCAGCGTTCCCTCACACCAAACAGGCCGATCGGCCGCACGAACAGCACCGCCATCAGGATGATGAAGGAGACGGCGGCGCGCCATTCGGCGCCGATCAATTGCACGGCACCGGCCTCGGCCAACCCGATGATCAGGCCGCCGAGCACCGCGCCGGGAATGCTGCCAATGCCGCCGAGGATGGCAGCGGCAAACATCGGCAGCAGCATGTCGAAGCCCATGAACGGGCGGATCTGCACCAGAATGCCGATCATCACGCCGGCCACGCAGGCGAGCGCCCCGCCGATGACCCAGGTGACGCGCACCACGCTGGCGACATCGATGCCGACGATGCGGGCCAGCGCCGCATTCTGGCTCAGGGCTTGCATCGAGCGGCCGGTCTGCGTGCGCGTCATCAACAGATGCACGCCGAACACCAGCACCGCGGTCAGCAGCAGCAGGGCGATCTGGTCGGGCGTGATGCGGATGCCGAAGCCGACCGGCATGGCGATCTGGATCGCGCGGCTGAAATAGGTCGGCCGCGAGGTGAAGGTGAATTCGAGCAGGCTTCGGAGCGCCATCGAGGCGCCGAAGCTCGCCATCACCACGATGATCGCCTGGCCTTGCGAGCGCAGCCGCGCGAACAGCACTTTGTCGAGCAGCAGCGCCAAGAGCGCAGTGAACGCCATGCCGACGACCAGGGCAGCAATGAGCGGCCAGCCGAAGGACAGCGGCGCGATCGGCGCCACCTTGCCGAATGTCGCGCCGATGGCGCTGACGACGGCCAGCGTCGCATAGGTGCCCCAGGCCATGAAGTCGCCATGGGCAAAGTTCGAGAAGCGCAGGATCGAATAGGTGAGCGTCACGCCGATGGCGCCAAGGCCGATCATCGAACCCGTCAGCAACCCGTCGACGACAAATTGCAGGCTCATGCCGTGCCTCCTTTGCCGGCGTGCCCCGTCTTCTCTGCGCTGAGCGGGCGCTGGCCGAGATAGAGCTCGGCCACGACCGGGTCGTTCCACAGTTCGGCGGCGATGCCCTCGTGCCGGTCCTTGCCCTCGACCAGCACATAGGCGCGGTCGCCGATGGCAAGTGCAGCCTTGGCATTCTGTTCGACCAGCAGGATGGTGACGCCGGACTTGCGGATGCCGGCCAGCATCTCGAACACCATCGAGACGAATTTCGGCGACAGGCCGGCCGACGGCTCGTCGAGCACCAGCACCTTGGGGTGGACGATCAGCGCCCGTGCGACGGCAAGCATCTGCCGCTGCCCGCCCGACAGATTGCCGGCGGCGGTGCGACGCTGACGGACGAGGTCGGGGAAAGCCGCATACATCTCCTCGATGCGGTCGGGGATTTCGCGCCGTTCAAGGATGCCGCAGGCAACCCTGAGATTGTCCTCGACCGACATCAGCGGAAAGATGTTTTCGGTCTGCGGCACGAAGGCCAGTCCAAGCCGCACCATCGTGTGCGCAGGCGCGGCGGTGATGTCCTTGCCGTCCAGAAACACCGTGCCGCCGGTGATCGGGACGAGGCCGGCGATGGCCTTGATGAAGCTCGACTTGCCGGCGCCGTTGGGGCCGAGCACGACGACGATCTCGCCCTTTCTGACGGTGATCGAGGCGCCGCGCACGATCGGCACGCCGGGCTCGTAGCCGGCTTCGAGGTCGCGGACATCGAGGACGATCTCGCTCATGCCGCTCCTCCGAGATAGGCCTCGATGACACGTGGGTCGCGAGCGACCTCTTCCGCCGTGCCTTCACTGAGCAACTGGCCGCTCGCCATGACGAGGACGCGATGGCAGAGCCGCGTTACCATGTCGATGTTGTGCTCGATCAGCAGGAAGGTGATGCCGCGCGCGTTGATGTCGCGGATGCGGTCGATGATGACTTCGAGCAGCGTCGCGTTGACGCCGGCCGCCGGTTCGTCGAGCAGGATGATCGCCGGGTCGGCCATCATGACGCGGGCGAGTTCGAGCAGCTTGCGCTGGCCGCCGGAAAGCACACGCGCCGGCTGGTGCGCGAGGTGGGTGAGGGTGACCAGTTGCAGCAGTTCGAGCGCCTTTGTCCTGGCGGCTCTTTCCTGAGCAGCGACGCGCCATGGCGTCACGAAATTGGCGAGCAGCTTTTCGCCGGCCTGGCCCTGTGCCGCCAGCATGATGTTTTCGATGAGCGTCAGATTGGGCAGCGGGCGCGGGATCTGGAAGGTGCGGCCAAGGCCACGGCCGATACGCAAATGCGCGGCTTCGCCCGAGACAGGCGTGCCGTTGAGCAGGATCTCGCCGCTGGTCGGCAGGATGCTGCCGGCAAGCAGGTCGAACATCGTCGTCTTGCCGGCGCCGTTGGGGCCGATCAGGCCGAGGATTTCTCCCTTTTTGACGTCAAACGAGACGTCGTTGACAGCGACAAGGCCGCCGAACCGCCTGACGACATTCGTTGCCGTCAGAACCGGGGCGCGGGTTTCCCCTTGCCGTTTGGTTGCCTCGCTCATCAAACCCTCTGGCCGAAGACGATCGTTGCCGTCTCCTGATTATTGATTTGTGATCACACTTGCTTTGATCACGCTATTCGGCTTTAATTTCATCCGCAAGCCGAAAACCGGCCAAGAACGGAATTCCATGCAAAAGGCTGCCATCGAAAAGAACAACGAGGCGATCGCGGCCCAGCTTGCGCCGGTCGGCCGCGAGACCGTGCAGGACCGTGTCTATTCCGAATTGCGCCGCGCTTTGATCGGCGGCCTGTTCGAGCCGAGCCAGGTGCTGACCATCCGTGGCCTGGCCGATGCGTTGGTCACCTCGACCATGCCGGTGCGCGAGGCGCTCGGCCGGCTGATCACGGAAAAGGCGCTGGAGGCGCTGCCCAACCGTTCGGTGCGCGTGCCGCCGATCACGCTCGAACGCCTCGATGATCTGTTGCGTGCGCGCATCCTGATCGAGGGGGAGGCGATAGCGCTGGCCGCCGCCCGCATGGGCCCGCGCCAGATCGCCACCATCGAGACCATTCTCGGCGAATGGGACGAGATGCGGGCGCTGAAACACAAGAAGGACGTCGATCGCGAAGTGACGCTCAACCAGAGTTTTCACTTCGAAATCTACCGCTCCTGCGGCTCGGCCGTGCTGATCCCGATGATCGAGAGCCTGTGGCTGCAATCGGGGCCCTGCATTCGTGTCGCCATCTATGCCTTCTCGGAAGCCGGCGAGGTCGACACCGCCCAGTATCACCGCCGCATCGTCACGGCGCTGTCCACGCAGGATGCGCAGGCAGCGCGCGAGTCGCTGGTCGCCGACATCAGCCGACCCTTCACCTTCCTGCGCAGCAAGCTGCAAGCTGCCGCCGCGAAAGACCAGACATGACCGCCATCAGGATCACCGAGCCGCGTTCGAAGCTTTCCGTCACGGCACTCCTGCTGCCCGAAAAGGCGCCGGAAAACGCCGCCTTCCTCTCGGCATATCTCGGCACGCCACGCGTCGTCCCTGGCATCCATGCGATGTGGACGGGGCCGGAAATCTCCTGTCCGGTTCCCGCGGCCGATCTCGAGGGCCAGGCCTATGCGAAACCGTTGCCGGCCGAGAACGCGACGCTGACGCCGCAGCCGGGCGACATCGTGCTTTCCTACGTGCCGCCACGCATGTGGGGCGGCAACCCCAATGCGATCTTCGACATCGGCCTGTATTACGGGCAGGGCGCGCGGCTCTTGTTCCCGATCGGCTGGTTGGCCGGCAGCGTGGTGGCGCAGGTACGTGTCGAAGAGCGCGAGCAGTTCGCCGCCGCTTGCGGTGTCATCCGCCGCAACGGCGCCTGCGACGTCACCTTCAGCCTGGTGGAGGCTTGAAAATGGCTGACGACAGTTTCGAGCTGTTCGATCTGCGCGTCGAGGCGGTCATCCCCGAGGGCAGGCCGATCTACTGCGGCGCCAAGGCCGGCGACTATTTCGAACTCAAGGGCGAGATGCTGTCGATGCCGGCGGGGCAGGGTTTTTCGATCTATTCGCTCGCCGCCGTGCTGCCGCTGCTGGCGGCCAAGCAGCGCCCGACCGACCGGAACGACTGGATGACCTCAGACGCCGAAATCGCCTGTCCCGATCCCAATTGCGCCAGCCGGCTGCGGATCGTCAGGGTGGCCAAGCGACGGTTCAGCCACGCCGAAACCACGGCGGTGCCGCTGCCGAAGGAGGATGACCTGACATGACCGCCAAGACCTTCGAACTCGGCCCCGGCTATACCATCTCGCGCGTCATTCGCGGCGGCTGGCAGCTGGCCGGCGGCCACGGTGCCATCGACCGCAGCCAAGCGGTTGCCGATCTGATCGCCACTTTCGATGCCGGCATCTGGACCTATGACTGCGCCGACATCTACACCGGTGTCGAGGAGCTCATCGGCGCGGCGCGCCTGCGGCTGGCCAGCGAGCGCGGCCTCGACGTCGCCGCCCGGATGAAGGTGCACACCAAGCTGGTGCCCGACCTCGAACGGCTGGCCACCATCAGCCGCGACTATATCAGGGGCATCGTCGACCAGTCGCTGCGGCGGCTGAAGACCGAGCGGCTCGATCTCGTCCAGTTCCATTGGTGGGATTATGACCAGCCCCGCTACGTCGATGCGATGGGCTGGCTCGATGAACTCCGGCTGGAAGGCAAGGTGCGCAATCTCGGCACCACCAATTTCGACACGCCGCGGCTGGCCGAAATCCTCGCCGCCGGCATCCCGCTGGTCAGCCAGCAGCTGCAATATTCTGTGCTCGACCAGCGGCCGGGCAACAGCCTGGCGGCACTGGCAAAACAGAACGGCGTCAGCTTCCTCTGCTACGGCTCCGTTGCCGGCGGCTTTCTCAGCGACAAATGGCTCGGTGCGGCCGAACCCACCACGCCGCTCGAAAACCGCTCGCTGGTCAAATACAAGCTGATCATCGATGATTTTGGGGGCTGGGACCTGTTCCAACACCTGCTTCAGGCGCTGAAGGCCGTTGGCGACCGCCATGGCGTCGACATCGCCACCATCGCCAGCGCCTGGGTGCTCGAGCAGCCGCAAGTGGCGGCCGTCATCGTTGGCGCCCGCAATCAGGCGCATGCGCTGGCCAATGCGGGCATCATGGATGTTGCGCTCGACGCCGATGACCGGGCGCGGATTGCTGCCGTCATCGCGCAAGGCGCCGGCCTCGAGGGCGACGTCTACACGCTGGAGCGCGACCGTCACGGCCGTCACGGCTCGATCATGCACTACAACCTCAATGCGGGGAAGAAATGAGCGGCGATCCTTCCCTGTTTTCACGCGCCAGCGCCGAGGTCATCGACCTGCATCGCTTCTTCGTCGACTGGTTCGTCGCCGCGCGAGCCAATACGGTGGACTTCGGCCGCTTCGAACGCGCCATGGGGAAAGACCTCAGCATGGTGGCACCGGACGGGCAGGTCCTCGATCGCGAAGCGGTCGTCGACCATGTCCGCTCAAGCCGCGCCTCTTGCGACGACGGTTTTGCCATTTCGATCGAGGACATTCGGCCCGGCTGGCAGGACGCCGATACCATCGTCGTCCTTTATGTCGAAGCGCAGCTGCGCGCAGGCAAGCACAGTCGCCGCCAGTCGAGCGCCGTCTTCACCACCAGTTCATCGGCGCCCAACGGTGTCGAATGGCGACATCTGCATGAAACCTGGCTGCAGGTGCCGGAACGCTGAACAGGCTCCAGAGATCAGATACAGTTGAGTAACGAAAGGGGAACAACAATGACAAAGACGATACTCCAACTCACCACCGCGCTCGCCCTCGTCACGATGGCAGGTGCTGCGCAAGCCGCCGATTGCAAGATCACTGTCGGCCTCGTCATGGAGCTGACCGGCCCGGCCGGCGAGTACGGCCAGGCCGGCGCCAAGTCGGTCGAGATGGCCTTCCGTGACATCAACGCTGCCGGCGGCGTGCGCGGCTGCGATCTCGTCACCGACACGCGCGACAGCCAGAGCCAGGGCAACATCGCGGTCGACGCCGCCACCCAGCTGGTTCAGGTCAAGAAAGTGCCTGTCATCATCGGCGGCATCATCTCGTCGGTGTCGATACCGATCCTGACCTCGGTCACGGCACCCGCCAAGATCGTCCAGGTCTCGCCAGCCTCGTCCTCGCCGACGCTGACCGCCCTCGGCCGCGACGGCAAGACCAACGGCATCTTCTTCCGCACCATCACCTCGGATGCGCTGCAGGGCGTCGCCGCCGCCAAATACGCCATCGACAAGGGTTTCAAGAAGCTGTCGATCATCCACGTCAACAACGATTTCGGCGTCAACATGGTGGCTGAATTCTCGCGTGCCTACAAAGCGCTCGGTGGCACCATCGTCTCCGACACGCCCTACAACGAGAAGCAGTCGAGCTATGCCTCGGAAGTCACGGCGGCGATGGCCGGCGAGCCGGACGGGCTCTATCTCGTCAGCACGCCGGTCGACGGTGCGACGGTCGCCCGCACCTGGATTTCGCAAGGCGGCGTGCAGAAATTCCTGCTCAATGACGGCATGAACAGCCCGGATTTCATCGAATCCGTCGGCGCCGATTATCTGAAGGAAGCTTACGGCACGTCGTCCGGCACCAGCCCGACCGCCTCGACGGAGTATTTCACCAAGAACTACAAGGAATTCTCCGGCATCGAACCGTCCAATCCGGCGGCCGACCGTTCCTATGATGCCGGCGCCATCGTTGGCTTGGCCATCGCCATCGCCGGCTCGGAGGATCCGGCCAAGATCAAGGACGCCATGTACAAGGCGGTCGATCCGGCCGGCACGCCGATCTTTGCCGGCAAGGAAGAGTTCGCCAAGGCACTCGGCCTGATCAAGGACGGCAAGCCGATCCGCTATGAAGGTGTCATCGGCCCGGTCGCCTTCGACAAATATGGCGACATCACCGGCCCGTTCCGGCTGTGGAAGATCGTCGACGGCAAGGTGACCACCGACGGCGAAATGACCACCGACGACGTCAACGCGCTGCAAGCGAAGCTTCAATAAGACGACTTATTCTCCGGTATCGATCACGATCCCATCGTGATCGATACCGGACGGTTATCCTGTTCTGCATTACCCACGGACATGGACGACGTCGCTTTGCGTGGACGAGCGTTTGACCGGCAGGCGATCATGGATAGGATCGGCCGATGTCGCCTGAAATCCAACAGCTCCTATCTGCGCTCGGCGACCGGCTGGGCGCGGGCGGTGTGCTCGCCGGTTCCGGCGTGGACCAGCGCTATCGCGACGATCCTGACGGCAAGCTCGGCGCGCTCCCCGAAGCCGTGCTGCGCCCGCGCGACACCGAGGGTGTGGCGGCGGCACTCGCCGCATGCAACGATCTCGGCCAGCCTGTTGTCGTGCAGGGCGGACGCACGGGTCTGACAGGTGCCGCGCGTGTCCGGCCGGGCGAGGTCGTGCTGTCGCTGGAGCGCATGACCAGCCTCGATACACCGGATCGCCAGGCTGCCAGCATCGTTGCCGAAGCGGGCGCGACGCTGCAGGCGGTGCAGGAGGCAGCCGACGGCGCCGGGCTGATGTTCGGCGTCGATATCGGCGCGCGTGGCTCGGCCACCATCGGCGGCAATGTCGCCACCAATGCCGGCGGCATCCGTGTGCTGCGCTACGGCATGTACCGGGCTCAGGTTCTGGGACTGGAAGCCGTGCTTGCCGATGGCAGCGTGCTGACGTCGCTCAAGGGCCTGCCCAAGGACAATTCCGGCTACGACCTCAGCCAGCTCTTCATCGGCACGGAAGGAACGCTCGGCGTCGTCACCCGCGCCGCGCTCAGGCTGCATCCCAAGCCGGTGTCCGAGGTGAACGCCTTCTGCGCGCTCTCCTCGCTCGATGCGGCGATCGCGCTGCTTGGGCTGCTGCGGCAAAAGCTCGGCCCGCTCCTGTCCGCCTATGAGGTCAACTTCGCACCGCTCTATGACCTCATGGTCGCCAGCATGGCCATGCCGGCGCCGCTGCCGGCGGGCTCGCCTGTCTATGTGCTGGCCGAGATCCAGGGCAGCGAGCCCCAACGTGACGGCGAGCGCTTCGCCGAGGTATTGATGCAGGCGGTCGAAGACGGTGTCATCGACGATGTGGTGGTCTCGCAGTCACCGCGCGAATTCCGCGCGTTGTGGGATGTGCGCGAGGACGCCAATCGCGTCCTGTTTTCGATCAAGGGTCTGATCGGCGTCGACATCAGCATTCCGCTGGCCCGCATGGGAGCATTCCTGCGGGGAGCGGACGCTGCCATCCATGCCGTCGACCCCGGCGCCGACATCTATGTCTTCGGCCATCTCGGCGACGGCAATCTGCACTACCAGGTCCTGACGAGGGATCCGGCGGCGGCACATGACATCGTCTATCGCGGCGTGGCGGCAGCCGGAGGCGGCGTTTCGGCCGAACATGGCATCGGCCTCGACAAGAAGAAGTGGCTGCATCTGGTTCGCAGCGACGCCGAGATCGCCACGATGCGGCGGCTGAAGACAGCGCTTGATCCGAAAAACATCCTCAATCCGGGACGGGTCTTCGACCTCGACCCGACTGCCTTCTGCCGATGACGATTGCCCGCACAGCCTGACGCGTCAGCTGCCTTGCCTTGCCGCTTCGCGGATGGTCTGCAGCAGGATGGAAAAGGCCGGCGAGGGCGCGGTGTCGGTGCGCATCGTCAGGCCGACCGGTCCCTTGGTTTCCTCGGTGTTGACCGGCAGGGCGACGAAGGCGCCGCTGCCGAGTTCGTTGGCGACGACGCCGGCCGAAATGATCCAGACGGCATTGCTCTGCCGTAGGAAGGCGCGGCCGAAGGAATCCGAGACGGTTTCGATCTCGGTTGCCGGCGCCGTCATGCCGTTGGTGATGAACAGGCGGTCGACGAAGGGACGGATGACCGATTCCCGCGTCGGCATCAGCATCGGGAATTCGTCGAGCCGTGCGAACACATCCTGTCCCGGATCGAGCAGCGGATGTCCCGCCCGCACCACGAACAGCACCGGTTCGGAGTAGAGGTGCTCGAAGAAGAAGCCGGTCATGTTTTCCGGCGCCGCCAGCCGTCCGACGACGAGATCGAGCGCGCCGGTGCGCAACTGCTCGAGCAGCACCGCATTCTCGCCGGTGACGATCTTGATCGCCGCTCCTGTGCTCTCCCTAAGGAACAGGCTCATGGCGAGCGGCATCACCCGCGCCGACACCGTCGGCAGCGCGCCGATGCGGATCGGGTGCCGGTTGACCGCTCCGTCCTGGCGGACGGAATCGACGCCTTGCTTGAGTGCCGTGATCGCCGTGCCGGCATGGCGAAGGAAGATCTCGCCGATGCGCGTCAGTCGGATGCCGCGGCCGTCGCGCTCGACCACCGCCACCCCCAGCGCCTCTTCCAACTCGCGCAATGTCTTGGTCACCGCCGGCTGGCTGACATGCAGCAAGTCAGCCGCTCGCGCCACGCTTCCTTGCCGCGCAACTTCCAGGAATGCCTGCAGGTGACGGAACCGGATGCGGCTCTCGGACATGGATTTGATAACCCCTGAGTTAATGAAACGGCGCAAAATATCATTTTACCGAACCAAACGCCTTGTGCAATGTGGGGATGGAGGACCGAGATCGTGCCATTCGTCACCATCGGCGGCATCACGCTGCACCACCGTCGCATCGAGGCGAACAGCAATGCGCGCCCAATCGTGTTCATCAATTCGCTCGGCACCGACTTCCGGATCTGGGACGAAATTGTCTCGGCGCTCGATGGTGAAATGCCGCTGCTGGTCTACGACAAACGCGGCCATGGGCTCTCCGACATCGGCGACATCAGGTCGATCGACGATCATGTCGATGACCTCTGCGCTCTCATCGATCACTTCGCTCTTGGCAAGGTCGTGCTGTGCGGCCTGTCGGTCGGCGGCATGATCGCGCAGGGGCTCTATGCCAGGCGCCCCGATATCGTAGAGGCGATGATCCTTTGCGACACGGCCCACAAGATCGGCACGACGGAGAGCTGGAACACACGCATCGCAACGGTCGAAAGCAAGGGCATCCAGGCCATTGCGGATGGCGTGCTCAAAGTGTGGTTCACCCCCGCCTTCCACGCGGCGCGTCTGGCCGAGCTCGACGGCTATTGGAACATGATGACCCGGCAAGCGCTCGCCGGTTACATCGGGACTTGCGTGGCCGTTCGCGATGCGGATTTCACCGACAGCGCGCGCCGCATCGCGGTGCCGACGCTCTGCGTCGCCGGCGACCAGGATGGCTCGACGCCTCCCGATCTTGTCCGCTCGCTGGCCGACCTGATACCCGGCGCGCGCTTCGAAATCATTCGCGACGCCGGGCACATTCCTTGCGTCGAACAGCCTGAAGCGCTGATTGCCCTGATCCGCGATTTTATCGCATCGCTTGCCCCTGGAGCAGAAACCCATGGATGAAGTCCCCGGCAACGCAGCCAGATATCGCACCGGCCTCGCGGTGCGGCGCTCGGTGCTCGGCGACCGCCATGTCGACCGGGCCGAGGTCGCCGCCACCGATTTCGACCAGCCTTTCCAGGAGCTGATCACCGAGGCCGCCTGGGGAACCGTGTGGGCGCGGCCGGGCTTCACCAAGCGTGAGCGTTCGATCGTCACGCTGGCGCTGCTGGCCGCACTCGGCCATGATGAGGAGGTCGCCATGCATGTGCGCGCCACCGTCAGCACCGGTGCCTCGCGCGATGATATCTGCGAGGCGTTCCTGCATGTCGCCATCTATGCCGGCGTGCCGGCCGCCAACCGCGCCTTCAAGATCGCCAAGGACGTGTTTTCGGAAATGGACGGAAGCCAGAATGCCTGCTGAGTCCGGATCGAACCGGAGGCCCGAGACCGGCGCCTTCTTCCGGCGCGACCGGACATGGCATCCGCCGGCGCTGACGCCGAATTACAAGACCTCCGTGCTGCGCTCGCCGCAGAAGGCGCCGCTGTCGTTCGACAACACGCTGTCGGAGATTGCAGGCCCGGTCTTCGGTCACGCCATGCTGGGCGAACTCGACGCCGACCTGATCCACAATTTCGCCAGGCCCGGCGAGAGCGCGCTCGGCGAGCGGATCATCGTCTATGGCCGGGTGCTCGACGAACGCGGCGTTGGCGTGCCGGGCGCGCTGCTCGAATTCTGGCAGGCCAATGCCGGCGGCCGCTACCGCCACAAGAAGGACGGCTATCTGGCGCCGCTCGATCCGAATTTCGGCGGCTGCGGCCGCGCCATATCAGGCGACGATGGCGGCTATGCCTTTCGCACCGTCAAGCCCGGTCCCTATCCCTGGCCGAACGGGCCGAACGACTGGCGGCCCTCGCATATCCATTTCTCGGTTTTCGGCCACGGCTTTGCGCAGCGGCTGATCACACAGATGTATTTCGAGGGCGACCCGCTGATCTGGCAATGCCCGATCGTGCGCGGCATCCCCGACAAGGCGGCCATCGAAACGCTGATCGCCATACTCGATATGCAGGCGACGATCCCATTCGACGCGCGCGCCTACAAGTTCGATATTGTGCTGCGTGGGCGCCGCGCGTCGCTGTTCGAAAACAGGCTGGAGGGCAATTGATGGCCCAATCGCTCGACCGGCTCAGGGAAAGCCCTTCGCAGACCGCGGGACCTTACGTCCATATCGGGCTGACGCCCAATTTCTGCGGCATCGGCGGCGTCTATCCCAGTGATCTCGGCGCCACCATGGTCAACGACAAGACCAAGGGCGCGCCCATCGGCTTGCGCATCCGGGTGCTCGACGGCACCGGCACGCCGCTCAAGGACGCGCTGATCGAGATCTGGCAGGCGGATGCGGACGGGCTCTACAATTCGCCGGCAGAACTGCGCGGCGCCGCCGATCCGAATTTTTTCGGCTGGGGCCGTTGCCCGACCGACATGGACACCGGCCTGTGCGCGTTCGAGACGATCAAGCCGGGGCGCGTGCCGTTCAGGGATGGGCGCCTGATGGCGCCGCATATCACGCTCTGGATCGTCGCCCGCGGCATCAATCTCGGCCTGCACACAAGGCTGTATTTTTCCGATGAGGAAAAGGCCAATGCCGAAGATCCGATCCTGACGCGCATCGAGCACCGCATTCGCGTGCCGACACTGATCGCCGAGCGCAACGGCGATATCTATGTCTTCGACGTCCATCTCCAGGGGGAGAAGGAAACGGTCTTCTTCGACAGCTGATGCTCAGGAGCCTTCCGATATGACCGTATCGCCCTTCGACCATCCACTGCTCTCCGCTCTTCTCGGAGACGGGGAAGCGAGCCGGCATTTTTCCGTCGAGGCGGAAATCGAGGCGATGCTGGCCTTCGAGCGTGCGCTGGCGCAAGCGGAGGCTGAAAACGGGATCATCACCAGGGATGCGGGGGCAGCGATCGTGGCGGCGCTTGGCACGTTCCGGCCGGACACGGCCTTGCTGCGCGCCGGTGTCGCCAAGGACGGCGTCATCGTGCCGGAACTGGTGCGGCAGATCAGGGCGACGGTCGGCGAACCGCATGGCCAGAAAGTGCATTTCGGCGCGACCAGCCAGGATGTCATCGACACCGGCCTGATGCTTCGGCTGAAATCCGTCGTCGAGCATCTCGATCTGCTGTTGACCGAAACCGTCATGCGCCTCGCTTCGCTCGAAGAGCGTTTTGGCGGCAGGGCGCTGACCGGAATGACGCGCATGCAACCGGCGATTCCGATCAAAGTGGCCGATCGCGTCAGGGCGTGGCGGGCGCCGCTGCAACGGCACCAGGAGAGGCTGTCGGAGCAGTCGAGGCGCCTGCTGGTGGTGCAGTTCGGCGGTGCCGCAGGCACGCTGGAAAAGCTTGATGACAAGGGGCCGGCGGTGCGCGCGGCCCTAGCCACCAGGCTCGGTCTTGCCAACGCACCGCAATGGCATAGCCAGCGTGACGGGCTCGCCGACTTTGCCGGCCTGATGTCGCTGGTGACCGGCAGCCTCGGCAAATTCGGCCAGGACATCGCGCTGATGGCGCAGGGTGGAACCGAGATCGAGCTTTCCGGTGGCGGCGGCTCGTCGGCCATGCCGCACAAGCAGAACCCGGTGAAGGCCGAAGCGCTGGTGGCGCTTGCCCGCTTCAACGCCACGCAGCTTTCAGGCATGCATCAGGCGCTCGTGCATGAGCAGGAGCGCTCGGGTGCGGCCTGGACGCTGGAGTGGCTGCTGCTGCCGCAAATGGCCGTCGCCACAGCCGCGTCGCTGCGCCTTGCCGCCGAACTGGCCGCACAGGTCGAAAGTCTCGGCCACTGATGCGCACACAAATCGTCATCGTCGGGTCCGGACCATCCGGCCTGCTGCTTGGGCAGTTGCTGGCCGGCATCGGTGTCGAGACGGTCATTCTGGAACGCGCGAGCCGCGAGCACGTGCTTGGCCGCGTACGGGCAGGGGTGCTCGAACAGGGCACGGTCGAACTGCTGGAACAGGCCGGCGCGGCGGCACGGCTGCATGCCGAAGGGCTGCCGCATTCCGGCATCTCGCTCGCCTTCGACGGACGCTTGCACCGTATCGACCTCGAGGCATTGACCGGCGGCAGGCATGTCACCGTCTATGGCCAGACCGAAGTGACGCACGATTTGATGGACAAGCGCGACGCGGCAGGACTGACCACGATCTACGAGGCGGCAAATGTCACGCTGCACGATTTCGACGGCGCAGCGCCTTTCGCCACCTATGACCGGGACGGGGTCACGCATCGGATCGATTGCGACTTCATTGCCGGCTGCGACGGCTATCACGGCGTCAGCCGCAAATCGGCGCCTGAGCGTGCGCTGAAGACCTTCGAGCGGCAGTATCCGTTCGGCTGGCTCGGCGTGCTGGCCGAAGTGCCGCCGGCCGATCACGAGCTGGTCTATGCCAATCATGAGCGGGGTTTTGCGCTGTGCTCGATGCGCTCGACGCATCGCAGCCGCTACTATGTGCAATGCCCGCAGGACGACCGCGTCGAGGCGTGGTCGGATGAGCGTTTCTGGGACGAGTTGCGCCGCCGCTTGCCGGAGCAGACGGCGGCAAATGTCGTCACCGGGCCATCCTTCGAGAAATCGATCGCGCCGCTGCGCTCTTTCGTTGCCGAGCCGCTGCGTTTCGGCAGGCTGTTCCTGGTCGGCGACGCCGCCCATATCGTGCCGCCCACCGGCGCCAAGGGCCTCAACCTCGCCGCCAGCGACGTGCGCTATCTCTTCGCAGGTTTTCGCGACTTCTACGTCGAGAAGTCACACGAAGGCATCGATGCCTATTCCAGCAAGGCGCTGGCGCGGGTCTGGAAGGCGGTGCGGTTTTCCTGGTGGATGACGACGATGCTGCACCGTTTTCCCGACACGGGCGAGTTCGGCCAGCGCATCCAGGAGGCCGAACTCGACTACCTCGTGCAGTCGCGTGCCGCATCGACCGCGCTCGCCGAGAACTATGTCGGCTTGCCCTACTGAGGGCTGCGGATCATCCGGCGCCTTGCTGGCTGGCAAAATCCAAAAGCATCGGGCGCTGCCCCTTGAGGATCTTCGCTTCGGCCTCGGGCAAGGTGAACCAGCCTGCTCTGTCGACCTCCGGGAACTCCTTCAGGGATCCCGACCTTGGCGGCCATTCCATGGTGAAGCTGTTGCTCTTGATGGCGGCCACGTCGATGTCGGTGGTCGCCTCGACAGACCAGGCCGAGACGATCTTGCCGCCCGGTTGCCTGTAGTCGCCAAGCCGCGCGAAGGTGCCATCGACCCTGACGCCGAGCTCTTCCCCGGTCTCGCGTTGCGCTGCCGTCAACTCGTCCTCGTTCTCGTCGACAAGACCCTTCGGTATCGACCAGGCACCATCGTCCTTCTTCGCCCAGAACGGTCCACCTGGGTGAACCAGCAACACCTTGAGATCGCCATCACCGCGGCGATAGATCAGCAATCCCGCACTGCGTTTTGCCATTTTATACGTCCGTCTGCGAAGCCGGCAGCCTGCCGATGGTCCTTGAATAGTTGACGCGAACCTTGCACCAAGGGATTGCGACGCTATGTCAGGCGCGTCTGCATTGCACCTCACCCGCGAGTCCGGCAATCTGATACCATCGCTTATTTGGCGGCACGAAGGCTAGGTGACGATGCAACTCGGTCTTATTGGCTACTATAGCGACTTCGCGGTGTATCCGCTGGTGATCGCCGTGCTGGCGGTGGCCGGACTGCTCGAGGCCGGCGAAGAGAGTGCACCAGGCTGGATAGGCACGGTCCTCGCCTGTCTCGGCCTCTGGACGCTGATCGAATACCTCCTGCACAGGTTCGCCCTTCACCACATTCCCTACATCAAGGACCTGCATGATCGTCACCATGTCGAGGAGCGCAGTTCGGTGGGCACGCCGACCTGGCTCAGCCTCGGGGTGCATGCGCTGGTGGCGTTTGTGCCCGTTTGGATGGTCTCGGACTTCGCAACCGCGAGCGCGGTCAACTGCGGGCTGATGCTGGGGTACCTCTGGTACATCAGCATCCACCACATGATTCATCACTGGCATCCCAGTCATCCGAGCTATCTCTACACGCTCAAGCGCCGCCACGCCGTGCATCATCACATCGACGAATCGGCCAATTTCGGTGTTACGTCGGCACTTTGGGATCGGGTCTTCGGTACGGCGCGGCTCTGAAGCCAGTTCAGCCTCGGCCGTTCAACGCCGTTTGCCGCGACCCCCGAGTGACTTGGCGCCGCGAGGGCCGCTCTGAACCGGCGTGTTGTTCTGGTTTTCGTCGGACAGCTTGCGCCAGCGGGCAAGGCGCTCGGGATCGAGCGTCCCGGCCTTCAAGGCAGCCTGCACCGCGCAACCCGGTTCATGTACATGCGTGCAATCGCGGAACTTGCACAGCGGCGCAAGCTCGGTGATTTCGGCAAACAGTGTGTCGATGCCGTAGCCGACGTCGCTGACCTGCAGCGTCCGCATTCCCGGCGTGTCGATCACCCAGCCGCCACCGGCAATCGCGTGCAGCGATCGCGACGTGGTGGTGTGACGTCCCTTGGAATCGTGCTCGCGAATGGTTCCGGTCTGTTGCGGCGATTGCTGCGCCGATCCGGCCAGCGTGTTGACCAGCGTCGATTTGCCGACGCCGGAGGAACCGATCAGCGCCACCGTCTGGCCAGCACCGCACCAGGCAGCCAGGACGGTTGCCGCATCCGATGTGCGGGGGTTCAGCATCACAACCGGCAATCCACGCTGCAACGCGGCGGCCTGCCTTTCATACGCTTCGGCGTCTTCAGCAGTATCGGCCTTGGTCAGCAGGATCACCGGCGTCGTTCCGGCCTCGTTGGCCAGCGCCAGATAGCGCTCGAGCCGCGCGGGATTGAAGTCGGCATTGCACGAGGTGACGATGAACAGCGTGTCGACATTGGCCGCGGCAAGCTGCGGCACCCTGCCGCCCTGGGTGCGGCGTTCCAGCACCGTCTTGCGGGTCAGGCGGCGCTGCACAAGGTGCGCATGCGCATCGACAAGCACCCAGTCGCCGACGGCATAGTCGCCGGTGTTCGCCTGCGCCGGCAGTGTCAGATCGACTGGCCCTGCCTGGGACAGGCCGGTCAAACGGTCGCGATGGACCGTCGCGATACGCGTCGGGATAAGATTGGCTTCGCCGGGCTCAAGCTGCTCGCCAAAAAATTCCGTCCAGCCCAGGCTGGCGAGCGATGGCGTGGAGTGATCCGTCACGGCTTTGACCACGGCGTCGCGGACATTGGACAGTATCCCTGGCAAAATCGAAGGAGAGGCGGACCACGACCTCGGGCGGGCGATTGCCCAGCTGTATGGGCGGCATGGCGACATTTGGCAAGCGGGCCGTAGCCGAGCGGCAAGCTTCCGCAGCCTATCCCTTGATCGCCGAGCCGACGATGGAATCGACGAAAAAGCGCTGCAGGAAGACGAACAGCAGCAGCGGCGGCAGCACGGCAAGCGTAGCGCCAGCCATCACCAGACCGGTGTTGACGGCGCCACGGTTGTAGCTGAGCAGGCGGCTGAGGCTGATGACGATGGGATAGGCGTCCGCATTGCCCTGCAGCACGGTCAGCGGCCACAAATAGCTGTTCCAGTGATAGACGAAGGCGAACAGCGCCAGTGCCGCGATCGCCGGCGCCACACTGGGCGCAACGATCTTGAACAGGATCAGCAGCTCCGAGGCGCCGTCCATGCGCGCGGCGTCGATCAGATCGTCCGGCACGCCTGATATGAACTGGCGCATCAGGAAGATGCCGAAGGCGTTGGCAAGATTGGGCACGATGATGCCGGCCAGGCTGGCGTTGAGTCCGATCGAGCCGACGAGGCGGTAGAGCGGGATCAGCGTCACGATCGGCGGCAGGAACATGGTGGCGATCAGCAGGGAAAACAGCAACGACTTGGCGGGGAAGTGGTATTTGGCGAAGGCATAGCCGGCCATCATGCTGGTGAGCAGAATGCCGGCGGTGGTGATCGAGGCGATGACCAAAGAATTCCACATCGAGCGGCCGACATTGACCACGCCCGAAACCTTCTCATAGGCGTCGAGGCTCGGCGTGCCGGGAATCCACACCGGCGGGACCTGCATGCTCTCGGCCGGGGTTTTGAGACTCGACAGCACCATCCACATCAGCGGGAAGGCCGAGGCGACGGCGACGAGCAGCATCAGCGTTGCCAGCAGCGCCTTGCGGCCCGACGGGCGTCTGCGCGGCAGCCTGCTCGACGATCCGGAAAATACCTGCGCCGTCATTCGTCGTTCTTCCGGTTGGCAAAGGCAAACAGCGCGCAGACCACGACGATCAGCGACAGCATCAGCATGACCGCCATCGCCGAACCCAGCCCGCCTTGCGCGCGTTCGATGCCGACGCGGCGGATGTGGTAGGTCAGCACGTTGGTCGAGCCGACCGGCCCGCCCTGCGTGATGAGCGCGACCGGCTCGAACACCTGCACCGCGTTGATGATGGCAATGACGGCGCTGAACAACAGCGTGCGCCGCATCAGCGGCAGCGTGATGAAGCGGAACTGCTCGCGCCGGTTGGCGCCGTCCAGCTTTGCCGCTTCATAGAGGCTGCCGGGGATCTGCGTCAGCCCGGCGATCGCCAGCACGGTGAAATAACCGACCTGCTGCCAGACATTGAGGAAGACGATCGAAATCAGTGCCGAGCGCGGCGAGGACAGCCACGGCTGCGGGCTGATGCCGACCATGCCGAGCATCTGGTTGAGCGGGCCTTCGCTCGGCGAATAGAGCTTCGACCAAACCAGCGCCACGGCGATCATCGGCACCATGTAGGTGGCAAACAGCACGGTTCTGAGCGCCGTGCCGCCAGCAATTTCGCGCTGGTAGACCATCAGTCCGAACACAACGGAAAGCGGCAGGATGAGGATGACCGAAAGCGCGGTGTAGATCGCGGTGTTGGCGAGCGCGCCCTTGAAGTCGCGGCCGACCGAGGTCGGACCAAAGATCTCGCGGAAATTGTCGAGGCCGATGAAGCTGGCGCTGGAAAACGGTGTCTGCGTCGACCAGTCCTGGAAGGACAGCCAGACGGTGAGCAGCATCGGCAAGAGAACAAAGACGCCGATCAGCGTCACGGCGGGCGCCAGCATGATGCCCGCCGAGGCACGGTATCTGTTGATCATGGCCCCAGTCTACTTGGCGGCGCGCTCCAGGATAGAGGTGGCGTCGGCCTGCGCCGTCGCCTGCGCATCCTTGGCCGAGACCTGGCCATACTGCAACGCCTCAAGTGTCTGCTGCAGGGATTCGCTGAACTCCTGACCGCCCGGCACCACCGGGAACGGCTTTGCATCGGCCAGCACGCTGACATAGCCGGACAGGAATTCGGAGCCGAGCTTGTCCTTGTGCGCCTCGATGTCGGACAGGCGCGACGGCAGGATGCCCATCGACATCAAGATGTCGGACATCGCCGAAGCGCCGTTTTTGCCGGACTTCGGATTGTTCAGCCAGGCCAGGAAATCCCAGGCCGCCTTCTGCTCGGCCGCGCCGGCATTGGCGTTGACCACGGTCATCCAGGAATAGGAGATCGAATGCGGCTTGTCGCCGCTTGGACCGACCGGGATCGGCGCGGTGGCGATGTCGGCGAACTTGTCGCCCATGCCGCCCTTCAGCGCGCTCTCCCACCAATTGGCCATGATGATCATGCCGGTCTTGCCGGAGACGAAATTGTCGAGGAACGGGCCGGTGGTGTTGGCGTCGGCCGTCGCCATGGCGGGCACGCTGGCGCCCGACTTGATCAGGTCCTCGTAGAGCTGGAAGGTCTCGGTGGCCTGCGGGCTGTCGAGCACCGGCTTGCCGTCCTTGACCAGCTCGCCGCCATTGGAGACCAGCAGCGAGCCGAAGGGGTGGACGACGCCCGCCGCCCAGGAATTGATCATGCCAAAACCCTGCTGGCCGGCATCCTTGTTGGTCAGCTTCTTGGCCGCGTCCTTGAACTCGTCCCAGGTTTTCGGGGCAGCAGCGATGCCGGCCTGCTTGAACAGCGCCTTGTTGTAATTCAGCGCGTAGACGTCGATCTCGTTGGGAATGCCGTAGAGCTTGCCGCCGACCGAGGCGGCGCTGACGACGCCCGCCGGCCAGGCGTCCTTGACCTCGCCGGCGACCGCGTCGGGGGCAGGCGCGACAAGCTTGTCGCGGGCGAGTTCGGGCAGCCACAGATCGTAGATGCCGCCGATGGTCGGGCCGTCCGAGCCGCCACCCTGGGAGCGCAGCGTGGTCAGGAGATCGCCGAACGGAACGGCGCGTACGGTGACGCTGACGTCCGGATTGGTCTTCGCATAGTCCTTGGCCGCCGCTTCCAGCAGCGCGACGGTCTCGGGCGACCAATGCGTCAGATAGGAGAGGTTGACCGATTGCGCCCAGCCGGTGACGGGCAGGAGCGCCAGGCTCGCGGCCAGGGCCAGTTTCGAAGTCCAGGCAACAGACATTCCTCATCCTCCACTTGGCATATCGATCACAATGACGTTATGACAACAGGAGGCGATGGCGCAAGTGCCTGTTTGTGAAAAAGCTACGGATGACATTGGGCGGAATTTCTTGGCGGCTGCTTCGGTGGGAAATTTATGTATGTTTAACAGTATATTATGCAGAATCCTTGAGCAAAAGAGCCTACGGTCGCCGTTTCGCAGACGCGGCAGACCTCTTGCGAATGGCGCTATGTCGTTATAATGACTTTCCGAGCGATCGACTCTTTCGTGGTGCCGAAGTGCTGCGAAACGCCAAGGACTGAGAACAATGGGAGACTGGCAATGAGCATGCTTTCTATTGACCGACGCGCCGCACTTGGCCTGATCGGCGGCCTTGCCGCCGCTTGCGCCGGCGCCTTCACCACACTTCCGGCCAGGGCCGACAGCACCGTGACGCTGTGGAGTTGGCGCACCGAGGACGAAGCCGCGATGCGCCGCATCTTCGACGCCTTCGAGGCCAAGAATCCAGGCATCAAGGTCAACATCCAGTTCACGCCGGATGCCGATTACCAGAACCGGCTGAGCACGGCGCTGCGCGGCGGCCGCGGACCCGATATCGCCCAGCTCAAGGCCTATGGCGAATTGCAGCCCTTCGTCGATGCCGGTTATCTCGATGCGCTCGACGACAGCGTGCCGGAGCTGAAGAACATGGCGGACGCAGCCCTTGGCGGCGCGCGCGGCCGCACCGACGGCAAGGTTTATGGCGTGCCCTATTCGGTGCCGATGATGGGCGTGTTCTACAACCAGGACATCTTTGCCGCGCAGGGCATCGAGATACCCAAGACCTACAAGGATTTCGTCGCCGCTTGCGACAAGCTGAAGGCGGCCGGCATCACCCCGATTGCCACCGGCGGCGCCAACGGCTCGGCCTGGGAACTGGAGATCGGCGTCGGTGTCGTCGGCCCGACGGTGTACGGTCCGGGCTTCTACGACGAGATGATGACCGGCAAGGCGACCTTCGAGGATCCGCGCTATGTCGCGGCACTAAAGCGTTTCGCCGAGCTGAAGCCTTATTTCCCCGATGGCTTCGCCGGCATCGACTACACCACCGCGACGCAGCAGTTCATTGGCGGCAAGGCGGCGATGTTCCTCGGCGGTTCGTTCGAGAATGGCAGCTTCAAGGCGCAGAACCCAAAGCTGAAATTCTCGATCTTCCCGTTCCCCGCCGATGATGCCGGGGCAAAGCTCTATACCTCGGCCTTCTCCGACGGCTCCTACGGCCTGGTCTCCGAAAGCGCCAACAAGGAAGCCGCGACCAAGGTGCTGGGCTTCATGGCTTCGGCCGAATTCGCGCAGATGTTCGCCGATGAGCTCGGCTGGCCGCCGGCCCGCACCGATGTCACGGTGAAGGACCCGGTGCTGGCGCAGATGATGGAGATGTCGAAGAACTCGACGCCTTATTTGACGCTGGTCGGCTTCCGCTGGCAGTCGCCGACGGCCTCCTCGGTGCTGCAGGCGGAGATCATAGACATGGTCGAAGGCAACATCGCGCCGGAGAAGCTGGCGGCCGACATGCAGGCTGCTGTCGCCACCTGGTTCAAGCCGAAACAGTGAGGAGCCGGGCCGGTCGCATCGCGGCCGACCTCTCGTCCGGACAGACATCGCATGATCAACCCTCGCCGCAAAAGCAGCCTTAAGCGCACGCAGCAGCGCATGGCCGTGCTTTTCATCCTGCCGGCGCTGGCGGTCTATGCGCTGTTCGTTCTTTATCCGCTGGCGATGTCGCTATGGGGCAGCTTCTTCCTCTGGAAGGGGCTGCGCATGGTCGAATTCGCCGGCCTGTCGAATTTCTCGCGCTTGTTCGTCTTCCCGAGCGGCGCCCGGCTCTACGGCGCGCTGTGGCACAACACCGCCTGGTTCTTCGGCATCATGGTCTTCCAGAACGGCATCGGCCTGCTGTTCGCCTGGCTGCTGTTCCTGCGCGACAGGGGAGCTGCTTTCTTCCAGTCGGTCTTCTTCTTCCCGGCGGTGCTCAGCCCGGTCATCGTCGGTGCGCTGTGGCGCCTGCTGCTGGCTCCCGGCGGCGTCGTCGAATGGGCGCTCAACGGGCTCGGCCTGCATCAGGGCAGCCTGACCGTGCTCGGCAACAGCCATACCGCGCTCACCATGCTGATCGCCGTCGATGCCTGGAACTGGATGGGACTGCCGGTACTGATCTACACCGCGGGCTTGCGACAGATTTCCGGCCAGATTTTCGAAGCAGCAAAACTCGACGGCGCCGGCAATGCGCGCATGCTGTTTTCGATCGCACTGCCGCTGCTGATGCCGGCCATCGGCACGCTGACGACGCTGTCGTTCATCAACACCTTCAACCAGTTCGACATCGTCTATGTGATGCAGGGCGTGCAGGGCAATCCGAGCTATTCGACCGACACGCTGGTGACCTATTTCTATCGGCTGGCCTTCGGCGCCGAGGGCGCGGTCGGCATCACCGATATCGGCCTGGCGCTGGCGCTGGGCACCATGCTGTTCCTGATCCTCAGCATCGGCACGCTCATGATGCTGCGCTTCTTCGACCGCCGCACGGTGCAGCTATGAGCGCGCTGGTGAACGCGCAGAGGCTTGTGATCTTGCCACGGCTGGCGCGGCTGCCCGGCTGGACCGTGCTGGTTGTGTGGACGGCGGCCGTGCTGCTGCCGCTCTACATCCTCGTCGTCTCCTGCTTCAAGACCACGGCGGAGATCTACGACAACCGGCTCGGCCTGCCCAAAAGCTTTGCCTTCGACAATTTCGTCAACGCCTGGACGCGCGCCGATCTCGGCCAGAATTTTATCAACAGCCTGATCGTCACCGGTGGAGCGGTGGTGCTCACCATCCTCGTCTCGGCCATGGCCGCCTATCCGCTCAGCCGCTATCGGCTGGGCTGGAACGGCATCATGCTCGGCCTGTTCCTGGCCGGCATCATGCTGCCGATCCGGCTCGCTTCGGTCGAGCTGTTCACGCTGATGCGCAATCTCGACCTGCTCGATTCGCTGACCGGCCTGATCCTCGTCTATTCGGCGATCCGCATTCCCTTCGCGGTCTTCATCTTCGCCAATTTCATGCGCGTGCTGCCCTCCGAACTCGACGAGGCGGCGCGCATGGACGGCGCCGGCGAGGTCCGCATCCTGTTCCAGATCATCCTGCCGATGGTGAAGCCGGCGGTGTCGATCGTCGCCATCTTCACTGCGATCGCGGTGTGGAACGATTTCTTCTTCCCGCTGATCTTCATCTTCGACGACCGCTACAAAACCGTACCGCTGGCCATCAGCGTCTTTGTTGGCCAGTTCCGCACCGACTGGGGCCTGGTGTTCGCCTCGCTGGCGATCTCCATGGCGCCCATCCTGATCATGTATTGTCTGCTCGCCCGCCAGATTCGCGAAGGCGTCGGCACCGGGGGAGGCATGAAATGATCGAAGACCGGATCTACGCCGCAAGCTCCATCCTGGTGGTCGGCGCACACGCCTTCGATGCCGAGGTCATCGCCGGGCCGCTGGCGGCCGCCGCCGTCAAGCGCGGTGCGACCGTGACCTTCCTGCACCTGACCATGGGCGAACAGGGTCATCCCTGCCTCATCCCCGAGCACTATTGCGTGCAGAAGGAAGAGGAAGCGGGCAGGGCGGCTACGCGCCTTGGAGTCAAGGTGCGCAGCCTTGGCCTGCGCGACGCCTTCCTGCCTTCAGATGACCAGACGGCGCTTGAGGTGTGCGACGTCATTCGCGAGCTCAGACCAGAAGTCGTCATCACTCATTGGCACGGCAGCTGGCACAAGGACCATCGCGCCGCCGCGCATCTGACGCAGACCGGCCTCTTCTTCGCCGCACTGCCGACTGTTGCCAGCGACCATGCGGCACATACACCGCAATTGCTACTGTTCGGCGAGAACTGGGAGGACGACGACGGTTTCCGCCCCGAGCATCTCGTCGATGTCAGCGATGGCTTCGAGACCTGGAGCGAAGCGGTCAAGGAATACGAGCTGGCGCGCGGCCTGAGCAGCTTTCCCTATGTCGACTACTACAGCGCGCTCTACCGGCTGCGCGGCTGCCTGCGCGGCACGCGCCATGCCCAGGCCTTTGCGGCGGCGTCGCATTCGTGGAATGCCGGCAGCGGCCTGTTCTCGCCGCCGTTCGGCAAGGAGCCTGGCCGATGACGCGGGTTCTGGCCATCGATCTCGGCGGCACCAATCTGCGCGCCGCCATCCATACCGGCGATGTGCGCATGCTGGAGGTGCTGAGCCGTGAGCCGGCGCCGGCAAGCCTCGACGCCTTTGTCGTCCGTATCCGCGCGCTGTGCGCCGAGGCGGGTGCGGTGGAGGCGCTGGGCATCGCGGTGCCCGGCCTGGTCGAAGGTTCGATCTGCCGCTGGGTTCCAAACCTGCCCTGGCTCGACGGCGTCGACGTGGCGAGACTGTTTCCGGGCCTGCGCATCGCGCTCGGCAATGACGCTCAGATCGCCATGCTCGCGGAAGCGGTCGAAGGCAGTGCGAAAGGCATGTCCGACGCGATCCTGCTGGCGATCGGCACCGGCATCGGCTCCGCCGTGCTGGCCAACAGCCGCATCGTCGCAGGCGCCCGTGGCGGCGCCTGCTCCTTCGGCTGGGCCTGCGCCGACATGGTGGACGAGGGTGAGGAGCGCAGCGGCTGGCTGGAGCGCGTCGCCTCCGGCCGGGCCCTCGATGCCCTGGCGCGCGAGATCGGCCTGGCGGACGGCGGCAGGCTGATCGACGCCGCGCGGGCCGGCGAGAAAGCGGCACTCGCCGCATTGGAGGCGCCTGCGCGTCGGCTCGGCACCGCGCTGGCCGGCGCCGTCGCGCTGCTCGACCCGCAGGCGGTGCTGATTTCCGGCGGCCTGGCTGAGGCGCTGGACATGATCCGGCCGCCGCTGCTTGACGCCATGCGGCGGCAACTGCCGCCGCATCTACGCGACATCGTCCTGCGGCCCGGTCAATTCGGTTCCCGAGCGGGTCTTGTCGGGGCGGCGCTGGCCGGGCTTGCGGGAAGAGAGTGGAGGCAGGTGCGATGAGCGAAGCGAGTTTTCAGCAGCCGGATCGCCGAAGGCCGGAGCCGCTCTGGTATCAGGTCGAGGAGGCGATCCGCGCCATCGTCAAGAGCGGCGAATGGGCAACGGGCGACCAGATCCCGGCCGAAGACAGGCTGTGCGCCCTGTTCGGAGTCAGCCGCATCACGCTGCGCCACGCCTTGCGCAACCTGGAGGAAGGTGGGCTGCTGCGGCGCGAGCACGGCCGCGGAACCTTCGTGCGCTCCACCACGCTCGTTGCCGGCACCCGCGAACTGACCAGCTTCACCCAGGAAATGGGCAATATGGGCGTGATCGCCGGCTCGCGCCTGCTCGATTGCAGCTTGACGACGGCCAATGCGGCGGCGGCCGGTGCGCTGGAGATCGAGGAGGGCGATCCGGTGGTGCGCATCCGCCGCCTGCGGCTTGGCAACAGCGAGCCGATCGGCATCCAGACGGCACAGCTTTCGGCCGTGCGCGTGCCGGGTTTCCTCGACGCCGGCCTGCTGCAGGGATCGCTCTACGAGGCGCTGGAGCGCCATTACGGCATCGTGCCGGTGGCGGCGCGCGAGAATTATCGCGTCGGCGCGGTCGGTGCTGCGGATGCCGAACTGCTTGATCTTCCGGTTGGAAGTCCGGCCTTCGTGGTCGAGCGCATCACCACCGACGAGCGCGGCCCGTTCGAATTCACCGTCTCCATCATGCGGGGCGACCGCTACGAAATCCGCTCGACGCTGCGCGCCGGGCGCATCCCGTCAACCCCGAGAAGCTGATCCATCCCAAGCCGACACTTAAACAGGAGTACCCACGTGTCCGATCTCTACATCCACCGTCTCGCAGCCCTCATCGACCAGG
Organism: Mesorhizobium cantuariense; assembly: GCF_042647205.1. NCBI lineage: Bacteria > Pseudomonadati > Pseudomonadota > Alphaproteobacteria > Hyphomicrobiales > Phyllobacteriaceae > Mesorhizobium > Mesorhizobium cantuariense. Next base: position 1,816,054 of record NZ_JBHRVD010000001.1, read on the forward strand.
CAGCGAAAACCAACGAAGAGGCCTTTGGCCAGGCCGCCGGCCGTTTTGCCGACACGCTCGAGGGTGGCGGGCTGGTCCATCTCTACGGGTCGGGGCATTCGGTGCTGCCGGTGCAGGAAGTGTTCCCGCGCTACGGCAGCTTTGTCGGCTTCAACCCGCTGACCGACCCGCGCGTGATGTGGCACAACGTGCTCGGCGCCGGCGGCGTGCGCGAACTGCTGTGGCTGGAGCGGACCGAGAAATACGCCGAAAAATTCCTCGACCACCAGCCGCTCAACAAGGGTGACTCGATCATCATCTTCGGCCACAGCGGCCGCAATTCGTCCGGTATCGACACCGCGCTCTATGCCAAGAAGCGCGGCATCTTCGTCGTCGCGGTGACCAGCAAGAACAACCTCGACAAGCCGGCGACGCACTCCTCCGGCAAGCGGCTTGCGGACGCGGCCGACCTCGTCATCGACACCTGCTCGCCGATCGAGGACGCGATCGTGCCGATCGAGGGCTGGAGCCGGCCGGTCTCCGGCTCGTCGACCGTGCTCGCCATGATCCTGGCGCATGAACTGATCGCCCGCACGGCGGAGGCGCTGTCGAAGCGTGGCATCGAACTGCCGGTCTTCGCCTCGCCGACGATCGCCGGGGTGACATTGCACGACACCGACGTCATCTATGGCGTCTATCGCGAGCGCATGCTGGAAGCGCAGAAGAAGCACCTGCCGACCTTCCAGGCGACGATGCGCGGCGAATGATACTGGGATCGGGAGGCGCATGACGCCTCCCGATCCCCGACTGCTTTGCGCGCCATTTCACGACCCAACCACACCCCACCTGAGAAGCTCGCGCTGCACGTCAACCGCTTCTTCGCGGCGGCGCGGATCATCTCGCGTGTCCACCTGTTGCGCTGGCATAGATGTCGAGCACGTCTGTCTCCGCCAATCAGCAGGTTCCCCTGGCCTTTGGCGCGATATCCCCTGTCGCGATCGCCAAGCGCTTGCATTCGTGGGTCGTCGATTTCAGGGCGTCAATAAATTATTTGACGTACGTAATGTTTTTGCATTGTATTGGGAACTGTGAAAAATTGACTGAATAAGTTCGGTCAAGCATTGCCGCTTCCGGTCAACGGCCGCATGACTGGTGACGGGCCGATCGTTTCGGTCGGCAAGGGGACCTGAAATATCGATGGCGGAGAAGACGCACCGCACGATGGATGACTTCGCCCAGGCATGTGGCGTGTCACGCCCGACGCTGTCGAAGTATTTCGACGATCCGGCGAGCGTGAAGCCGGCGACGCGGGCTCGCATCGAAGCCGCGCTCCGATCCTCGGACTATGAGCCGAACCTTTTCGCGCGCAATCTCAACCGCAAGCGCACCCGCAATGTCGGCATCGTCGTGCCGACGGTCACCGATCCGTTCTACGCGGAGATGGTCAGCCGCATCGAGTTGCGCTGCCGCGACGAGGGCTTTTGGCCGATCGTCATATCCTCGCACGGTTCGCCGAAGCTGGAGGCGGAATCGGTCAGAACGCTGATGTCGCTGAAGGTTGCGGGCGCCATCATCGCTCCGCTGGGTTCGGTCTCGGAACCGGGCGTCTTCGAGCGGATGGGTGAAAACATTCCGATCGTCTATTTCGACACCTACATCGAAGGTAACACGCCATTCGTTGGCAACGACAACCACCAGAGCACGTCGACCATAGTGGATTATCTGTGCCGGTCCGGCGAACCACCGGTCTATGTCGACATTCCGCACGTCAACCACAATTCGGGCGAACGCCTGCAGAGCTATATCGAGACGATGCAGGCCGCCGGCTTGGAACCCGTTATCATCAATGCGGCGCGCGACTATAGCTGGGACTTCGAGCGCATCGGCCATGAATGGATGGACAGGACGCTCGAAAAAGGCACCTTGCCTGGCCGCACCATCCTGTGCGCCAATGATCGTCTCGCCTTTGGCGTGATGGCAGCCGCGTACTCGCGCGGCCTGAAGGTCGGCCGCAGGCCCGATTGCGATCTGCGCGTTGCAGCACACGACGATCATCCGCTGAGCCGCTACACCTGTCCGGCGCTGACCACCATGGCGCAGGATTTCACCGCCATGGCCGGCCGCAGTGTCGAGATCCTGCTGGCCTTGCTGGACGAGGCCGACCCGCCGAAGCAAAGCCTGGCTCGCACGGTCAAGCTCGGCGCCACCCTGGTGATGCGTCAATCAGCCTGATCCTCCGGCGTCAGCTTTTCTCGAACTGACGCCAGGCAGCCACCGCCTCGGCCACCGCATGCCGAGCAGCGGGGATATGGCGTCCCATCGAGACGAAGCCGTGGATCTGGCCCGGCCATTGCCGCAGGATGAGCGGTACGCCCGCGGCTTGTAGGCGCGCCGCATAGGCTGCTCCTTCGTCGAGACGCGCCAGTCCAGCATGTCGTCGGGCGTTCGCACATAATGGTCGCGGAACCAGGCCATGGTGGTTGCGGTGAGGCCGAAGCCGTCGCCGAAACGCCGGTAGCTGTCGGCCGTCTGCCGAGCATCGGTGTTGGGGTAGATCAGGATCTGCGCGGCGAGCGATGGTGCCAGCCCATCGCGGGCGAGCAGCGCCAGGACGGCGGCGAGATTGCCGCCGGCGCTGTCCCCGGCCACGCCGATGCGCGCCTTGTCGATGCCGAGATCGGCGGCGCTCTCCGTCATGAAACGAAGGGTTGCCAGACAATCCTCGACCCCGGCGGGAAATTTGTGTTCCGGCGCCAGGCGATAATCAGGACAGACAATGACGGCGTTGCCGAGATTGGCCATTAAGCGGCAGATCTCGTCATGCGAATCGAGGTTGCCGATGACCCAGCCGCCGCCATGCAGATAGAGCAGCGCCGGCGCCCCGCTTTGCGGTGCGCCGATGCCGCGATGAATGCGGATCGCAATAGGACCGTTCGGTCCGTCGATCTGCTGTTCCAGGGTCGTTGCGACTGGTTCGTGCCCGCCCTGCAGCGTTGGGAACGAGGCGTTGTAAGCTGCGCGTGCCGCCGCCACGCTGCCGGTCTCGAACGGCTCGCCGCCGGCCGCGCGGCCGATTTCGAGGACGCGCAGTGCATCCGGATCGACCGTCATCATCATATCCTCAGATCAGCAGGTCGCTTGCCTCTTCCTCTGTCAGCAGTGCCGGCTGGACGACATCGCCTGCGATGACAACCGGACCCTGTGTTTCGCCGGAAAGCAGGATCGCCTCCATGATCTCCAGCACATGCAGCGCAAGGCTGCCGGAGGCGCGTGGCGTGTTGCCGGTTTGAAGCGAGCGCAGCAGATCGGCGACACCGAGCATGCGGTAATTGGCGCGATCAGGTGCCGCGTAGGGCCAGTTGCGGGCGCCGTAGAGCTCGCTCTCGCTGGCGAAATCCTTCCAGTCGGCACCGCGTTCCGACAGCGACACCGTGCCGCCGAACGTGTCGGGGTCGGGCAGGCGCAGCGACCCTTCCGTGCCGTGCAGTTCGATCGGGTGGTTGGAATGGCGAAAGACATCCCACGAGGCGCCGAAGGTGACGGTCGCGCCGGAGCGGAATTCAAGCAGCGACAAAACGTTGGTTGGCGTGCCGACCTTGAATGTGGTGTTCTTGAACGGCCCTTCGGCTGATATCAACCGCTCCTCTTGGCCACGTGTCGCCATAGCCATGACACGCTCCACCGAGCCGAGCAGGTTGACCAGCATGGTCAGATAGTAAGGCCCCATGTCGAACACCGGGCCGCCACCCGGCTGGTAGTAGAATTGCGGGTTGGGGTGCCAATGCTCCATGCCGCGCCCCATCATGAAGGCCGTGCCGGTGACCGGGCGGCCGATAGCGCTGTCGTCCATCAGCCGGCGCGCCCGGCGTCCGGCGGCGCCGAGAAAAGTGTCAGGCGCAGAGCCGAGCAGCAGGCCGCGTGACCGCGCCTCGTTGACCAGGCGCTGCCCATCGGCGGCCGAGGTGGCGAGCGGCTTTTCGGTGAAGACGTGTTTGCCGGCCGAAAGCGCGGCAAACGAAATGTCGAAATGCGCCGCCGGAATGGTCAGGTTGAGGACGAGATCGATCTCGGGGTCGGCCAGCAGCGCATCGACGCCGAGTGCCCGGATGCCATATTCCTTCGCCCGCACCGCCGCCATGTCGGCCGAAATATCGGCGCAGGCGCGCAATTCAATGCCGCCGAAGAGGCCGGCATTGCGCAGATAGGTCATCGAGATATTGCCGCATCCGATGACGCCGATCCCGAGTTTCGTCTTTGATATCCCGTGCATTTTCGATCGTATCTCCCAATGCGGTCATCGTCTGCCGAATCCGGCCAGCGGAACGGATTGCCTTCGCAAACGGCTATACAACATTTTAAATATTGACGCGCGTAAAATTTTTATACAACATGCGAAAATGCTGGCGCGATATCGGGAGGCTGCCAGCCTAGGAGGAGAAAATGACAGACATGAAAAAACGGCCGACTGCCGATGCGAATCCCGTGGGTTATGAGCGCATTGGATATTTCCGTCGCGGCCAGGGACCGCGACGGGGTCAGGCATAGATCACCTTGGCCCCGGTCCTATCAAGCTGGCTGCGTATCGGGCCGGACAGGCCATCGTCGGTGATCACAACATCGACGCTCGACAGCGAAAAGGCCTTGGAGGTCCCGCTGACGCCCCATTTGCTCGAATCCGCAAGGAGGACAACGCGCCGGGCCATGCGCACGAGGTTTCGCTTCGTTCGCGCCATGTCTTCGTTCACGTCGACCACATCCAGTGACGAGTCAATCGCATGCGCTCCAACAAAGACCTGATGCGCTACCAAGCCGCCGAGAGCCGTGTCGGCATCGGTGATCAGCGTGCTCACCGTGTCTGGATAGACCCGGCCACCGATCATATGAACGTCGAGCCCGGGCCGATGCATCAGATGCTGCACGATATTCATCGCCGTGGCCGCGACCACGACATTGCTGAGCGGCGGTAACAGCATGGCAACCTGCATCAATGTCGAGCCGCCGTCGAAGATGACCGACTGGTTGTCCTCGAACAGTTCTACCGCTGCCCGGGCGATGCGTTTCTTTGCATCGAGGTTCGTTTGCATCCGCCGGGCGAACGCGGCCGTGGTCGAATCTGTGGTCCGGGTCACCGCGCCTCCACGGGTTTTGGTCAGCAGTCCCTTGCGGTCCAGTATCTCGAGGTCGGAGCGCACCGTGACTTCCGACACGCCAAAATCGTCTGACAGGTCCTTGATGCGAACCTGTCCGCTGCGTTGCACTTCACCCAGGATCGATTGGCGTCTCTGCTCTGACAACATTGCCCTGTCCTTGCCTCCATGCGCCAAGCGATCGCCCTGGCCTCGGGTCACTCTACCAAAAATACGCGAATTCGAAAGCTTTCGAAAGATTGCATTTGTCCTTTCTTTCGAAAACACTGGGTCCAGGATATTGAAATCAATCGATTGGAGAGTTTTGGACTCATGAGCCTCGGAACCAAGGTGCGCCTAGCGCGCCTCTTCTCACATCCATCGGGGAATCTTTTTGGCGGCGCGGTCGACCACTTTGTCGGCTATGGCGACGTGCGCAAAGGAGGTCTTGCCGACCTGCCGGGCGCGCTTGCACGCGTCATGGTAGGCAAACCCGACTACGTCAGCATCCAGCCTGGCACCGCGCGCCATCTGTGGCCGCAATACGCGGGCAAGGCTTCCCTGGTGATCCAGGCCGGCTGCTTCACCCCAGACGATCGCATCAGTGAACTCATTGCAACGCCCGAGGATGCGGTGCGCGCTGGCGCCGATGCGTTGGCCGTGGCCATTCCGGTGCGCGGCGCGACCGAGGGCAAATACATACGCTGGCTGACCGATTCGGTGAATGCGGCGGCCCGTTACGGCATGCCGGTGGTGGCGCATATCTACCCTCGCGATTTCACCGACGGGGCAAAAATCGTCTTCACCCCCGACGAGATCGCGTATGCTGCACGCATCGGCTACGAGTCCGGCGTCGACGTGATCAAGATCGGTTACACGGGCGATTTCGAGTCGTTTCGAGAGACCGTTCGGACCTGCCCGGTGCCGGTTGTGATCGCCGGTGGTCCGAAGACCGACACGCTGCTCGGCGCCCTTCAGCAGACGGCGGACGCCATCCGTGCCGGCGCGCGCGGTGCCGTGGTGGGCCGCAATCTCTGGGGGCATGGCGATCCGGAAAAGGCAGCGATTGCCTTTCGGGGCGTCATCCATGACGGCCTTTCGGCGCAAGACGCCTTGGCGAAGGCGGGTGTCTGAACGATGCCCACCGTCCCTTCAATCCTCGGCTTCGGAGCTATTGCGATCGACGACATCGTCTATGTCGATCAGCCGTTGTCGGCGGGCAAGGGGAAGGTTCTGCAAAGTGCCCGAGCTTTCGGGGGAAATGTCGCGACGGCACTTGCCGCCGTCGCGCGGCTCGGCGGAACCGCCGGGTTCGTCGGATGGCTGGGCAGTGCCGCCGACGACGCCGTGTTGTGCGATCTCGTTGCGAGCGGCGTTGAAACCGCGTTCGCGCCGCGCCACCCGCACGCGCGCCCGGTGCGCTCGCGGATCACCGTCGGTTCGGATGGGGAGCGGTTCATCGCGTATGACGACGAAGCGATGCTGGGCACCGCGCCGGACTTTCCGGACGAGGTTCTCAGCCGCGCGACCGTCCTGATCGTCGATAGTTACGGGATCGGGTCGCTGGATGTCGTGGCTCGGGCTCGCGATCTCGGCCTTGCGATCCTCGGCGATGTCGAATGGAGCCGCGGCCCAGCCACCGAGAGACTGATCGGGCTCTGCGACCATCTCATTCTTCCGCTCGGCTTTGCGCGGACCGCCACGGGCCGCCGGTCGCCGGCCGAGATACTCGATGCATTGTGGTTGCCGTCGCGGTCCGCCGTGGTTCTGACGGATGGCGGCAGGGGTGTCTTCTATCGCGGACGCGACGAGACAGGGCTCTGGCACCTGCCTCCGCACCGGGTTGCCGTCGTCGACTCGACCGGCGCCGGTGACTGCTTTCATGGCGCCTATGCCCTTGCATTGACGCGCGGGGCCGACACCGCAGGCCGGGTCGCATTCGCGGCCGCGGCGGCGGCCCTTTCGATAACGGGGCGGGGCGGGCGCGAGGCGCTACCGACCGACGACCAGGTCACGGAACTCCTGGCATCGACGAACGCGCCGTCGGCAGTCGAACTGAAATATGCGCGGCTCGATACCGGAACATAGCCCGAACTATCCGAGGAATATTTCGCAGGTGAACATAAGCCGAGGGCAATCATAAAAATCAGTGGCTTAGACTTGTGGAGGGAGGAATATGGCAGAAGTCGTTCTTGAGAATATCTGCAAGACATACGGGAACAATTTTCACGCGATCGACCAATTGAACCTGTCGGTCGAGGACGGCGAGTTTTTGATTCTCGTCGGGCCGTCCGGCTGTGGCAAATCCACCGCGTTGCGGATGATCGCGGGATTGGAGGACGTCACCAGCGGCAGCCTTCGGATCGGCGGAGTCGACGTCGTCGACATGCCGCCCAAGGACCGCGACATCGCGATGGTCTTCCAGAGCTACGCCCTCTACCCGCATATGACGGTGTTCGAAAACATCGGCTTTTCGATGCGGCTGGCAGGCAAGCCGAAGGCCGAGCGCAAAAAGCGCGTGGACGAGATCGCCAAAACCCTTCAACTGACGTCTCTGCTGGACAGCAAACCCGCGAACCTTTCAGGCGGACAGCGTCAAAGGGTTGCCATGGGTCGCGCCATGGTGCGCGAGCCGGCAGCCTTTCTCATGGACGAACCCCTTTCCAATCTGGACGCGAAACTGCGTGTTCAAATGCGCGCCGAAATCACCAGTCTGCAAAAGCAGCTCGGCGTAACGACCATATATGTGACCCACGACCAAACCGAAGCCATGACAATGGGCGACAGGGTCGCGGTGTTGAAAGGCGGCGTGCTGCAGCAGGTCGACACACCCAAGAGGCTCTATGAATCGCCGGTGAACGCCTTCGTTGCCGGCTTCATCGGGTCTCCTTCGATGAACCTTTTCGAGGCGATCCTGACGGGCGACGAACTGATGTCCGGCGCCTTAGCCATCCGGCTGCAGGATGCAGCCTTCGTGCGCAGGCCGGGCTTGAGGTCGTATGCGGGGCGCAAGGTCGTGTTCGGGATACGACCGGAGGATCTCTATGACAGCAGCCTCGAATCCGGCCGCAAGTATCAGACGATACCGGCAAAGGTGACCTCGATCGAAGAACTCGGATCCGAACAAATCGTCCATCTCAACATCGACGCGGTCCGGGTGGACTCCGGCGACCCTGACGCCGTGCAGGATTTCGGCCTGGCGTCGAATGCGGTGGCGAAATTCGAACCGGTCAGCACAGTCCGCTCCGGCTCGGAAATCAGGTTGGCCCTGGATGATACCAAGCTCCATTTCTTCGATCCCGAGACGCATCTGGCGATCTGAATATCCACGACAAGACCCGCGGGTGAGGGTGAGGCGCCTGCATAAGAAGACTTCTGAATAACCAGACGATCGGCCGCATTGTGCGGTCGATCCTAAAGAAGGAGGAGAAGATGACGTTTCATATAAAACCCGCGATGCTGAAAATAGCCGCGGCCGCATGGTTGCTTGGCGCAACCGGCGCAATGGCGGATACGGCGCTGGAATTCACCCAATGGTGGGAGCCCGAATTGCCGGCTGGCTCGCTCAGGGCAATCATGGATGACTTCGAGGCCGCAAACCCCGGAATCAAGGTGACGCTGGTCAGCGGCCCCTACGCGACCACGCGAGACCAGATCTCGGTTGGTGCTGCAACCGGAACGCTCAGCGACGTCGTCGGTCTCGACGGTGCCTGGGTGAACAATCTGAATGCGCAGAACGCACTCGCCGACATGAACCCGATGATGGATGCGAGCGGTTTCGACAAGAGCCAGGTCGCCGACATCGTCAAGGTGGACGGCAAGGCGGTGATGTTTCCCGTGGCTTCCTTCGTCTATCCGGTCTTCGTGAATTTGGACCTCGCCGCCCAGGCAGGCGTGACCAAGCTGCCGTCGACCCGTGCGGAGTTTCTCGAAGCGGCCAAGAAGATGACGAACGCCGACAAGAACCAGTATGGCTGGGTGCTGCCCCTGTCGCTGCAAACGCCATCCGGCGTCCAGAACGACATGATGTCGTGGGTTTGGGCTTCGGGTCAGTCGATGATGGCGAACGGCAAGCCGGACCTTGAGGGCAAACCGGTGGTGGATATGCTCACCTTCGTCAAATCACTCAACGACGCCGGCACCATCTCGCCCGGCATCGCCACCAAGACCGAGCAGGAAAAGGTCGAGGAGTTCGTCAACAACCGCGTCGGGATGATGATCGACTCGCTCGCGCATGTGAACCTCATCCGCAAGCGCAATCCCAAGCTGAACTTCGACCTCATCCCGGTCCCGGTCGTGGAAAACTATACCGGCAAGCGCGGCCTTCCCTATGCCTCCTGGGGCATCGGCATCTCTGCTGCCTCGAAACATCAGGAAGAGGCCTGGAAACTCGTCCAATATCTGATGAGTGAAAAGGTGAACGCCAAGCTCGTGTCGCTTGCGAACGCCTTCCCGGGCAACGTCAACGCCAAGCCCGATTTCGTGACCTCGGACAAGGCTTTCGGCAAGGCTTTTGAAATCTTCAAGACCGGTTATCTCGCCAATGAGTTCACAGGCCTGCCGGTGGCTGAAGACCTGATGACCCAGTTCGACGTGCAAGCCCAGAAGATGCTCGCCGGCGAGCAGTCTCCGGAACAAGCCGCAGCCACCGCTCAGAAGGGCTGGATGGCGAAATTCTGATCGGCCTGTTCCCGTTTGCTATCTTCGACCGGGTGGCCTGACTTCGGGCAGGCCACCCGGCAACAACGGATCGGCAATTTGAGATGGACCTGTTTTTGAAAGCTTACCTTCTCTTGAAGGCGTATCCCAAGGTTGGCACATGACCCGGCAAAAGCGCTCCCACCACAAGCTGAAACGAGCGGTCGCACCCTACCTCTATCTGTCGCCCTCGCTGCTCATAATCGGGCTTCTGATGCTGCTGCCGATGGTGACGGTGATTGGCTACTCGTTCCAGAACAGCGCGGTGCTGCGTCGTGACCCATCCTTTGCCGGACTGAAACACTACCAGGCGATCTTCGACGACCCCGTGTTCTGGGCTTCGCTGTGGCACACGCTCTACTTCACATGCATGAGTGTCATTTTCCACATGACCATCGGCATGGTCTTCGCGCTCATGCTGAACAGCGACCGCATCAATCCGACGCTGCGCAATATTCTGCGCGTGCTCTACATACTGCCCTGGCTGTTCACCGCGGTGATTATCGCCGTGATCTGGCGCCTCCTGCTTGAGCCGAACGGTGTCGTGAATAGCATTCTCATGCAAATCGGCATCATCGGTTCCAAGGTCGAATGGTTTTCCTCGCCTGAGACCGCGCTGCACGCCGTCACCTTTGCCAATATCTGGGCGGGCTATCCGCTCTTCATGGTCAGCCTGCTCGCGGGTTTGCAGGGCATTCCCAAGGATTTCTACGAGGCCGCCGATATCGACGGGGCGAAAGCCTACCAGAAGCTGATCTTCATCACCATCCCGCAGCTAATGCCGATCATCATCAGCATCTCGCTGCTAGACTTCATCTGGACCATGCAGGTCTTCCCGTTAATCTGGATAACGACGGGCGGTGGCCCGATCTACTCGACCGAGGTCCTCAGCACCTACACGTACAAGCTGGCGTTTTCGAGCTACAACCTGTCGCAGGCTTCGGCGAGCGCTGTGGTCATCTTGTTGATCTCTCTCGGCCTGACGCTGTTCTATATTCGCTATCAAAAGGCTCGGTAGTCACCATGAGGAAAAGACATACGCCGAAAGACAGGCTGATCACCGTCGCGCTCCATGTAGCGCTTGCAGCGGGGCTCTTTTTCGCGGCATTCCCGATCTACTGGATGCTGAGCAGTTCGTTCAAATCGAATACCGAAATCTTTGCCCTGCCACCAACCATCCTGCCAAAGGCCTTCACGCTGGAAGCGTATGCAGCCATCCTTGGCGACCCGGTAAAGCTGCGGTTCTTCGTCAACAGCTATTTCGTGGCGGGAGCGGTGACCGTGCTAACGGTGTTGATCGCCTTGCTGGCGGCCTACGGGTTCAGCCGCTTCAACTTCCGCGGCAAGGGCATCCTGAACACAATCATCATCAGCACGCAGACGATTCCGCCGATCACACTTTTGATCCCCTTCTTCGGGCTTGTCGTCTCATACGGTATCTTCGATACCTACGTCGCACTGATCCTGACTTACCTGGTGTTTACATTGCCGTACGCGATCCTGCTGATGACGGGATATCTGAACACCTTGCCCCGCGATCTCGATGAAGCCGTGGCTGTCGATGGCGGCAGCAGTTGGACAGCGCTTTGGCGGGTGATCGTCCCGATTTCACTGCCTGGCATCGTGGCGACGTCGGTCTACACCTTCCTGTTGTGCTGGAACGAATTTCTCTTTGCGCTGACGCTGACGAAGTCAACGTCCATGCGCACCGTCCCGATCGGCATCCAGCTGTTGATGGGGCAGCACGCCTTCGAATGGAACCAGATGATGGCGATGAGCGTGCTCGGCTCGCTACCGCTCTTGCTCATCTACCTCGTTGCCCAGAGGTACTTCCTCGCCGGCATGACCGCGGGCTCGGTCAAGTAGGATGTCCATCCCAAGGAGAACCGAAGGAGCAGGCCCCCGCGTATCGCAATCGATGATTGGGCCTGTCTGCTGGCAGGCGACATCGCCGCGGCCGTCGTCACCGTTCCGCCGATCGTGCTCGTGCTGCTCTTCCCGCGCCACATCATCGAACGGCTGACGCAGGGCGCATCAAGGAATAGCCGGTATCAAGGAATGAAAGTATGAACGTGAAAGACCTCAAGGTCGGCTGCCAGACCTTCACCTGGGAAATGCTTGGCAAGGCCTGGACCGGCGGCCCCGACGATCTGTTGAAGGCGATCGCCGATGGCGGCTATGCCGGCATCGAGATCACCGACACCATGATTGGCCGCTATGCCGGCAAGCCGGCCGAATTCGCCACTGCGCTGAAGGCGTCCGGGCTGACGCTGGTCTCCTTCGCCTTCGGCTCGAACAGTGGTTTTACGCTGAAGGAGAAGATCGGCGCCGATCTCGAGACCGCCAAACGCTGGATCGATTTCGCCGCCGCCTTCCCGAATGCGCTGGTGTCGATGGGCTCGGCCACGGTGGTATCCGACGGCCCGCGCGAGGATAAGTTCGCCATCGCCGCCGAGGTCTACAACAAGGCCGGCGAACTCGGCCGCAAGGCTGGCGTCCAGGTTGCCGTGCATCCAAGCTCGCACCACAACACGCTGCTGTTCGACCGCGCCGATTACGACACGATCTTTGCCTTGCTCGACCCCGATCTGGTCGGCTGGGTGCCGGATACCGGCCACATCCTACGCGGCCACAAGGACATGGCCGACACGCTGCGCACCTACCGCGACCGCATCCGTTACATCCACTTGAAGGACGTCGACGCCAACGGCACCTGGGCCATGCTCGGCAAGGGCGTCTGCGATACTCCTGATGTGATCGAGATCGCCAGCACCGCGCCGCGCTTCAACGGCTGGCTGGTGCTGGAGGAGGAATCCGAAACGGCCGCCGCCGATCCCGCCGGCGCGGTCAAGACCAACCGCCAGACAATGCGCAGCTACGGCGCCTGAAGAACGAGACGATGATCAAGAAACAGGACAGACGCCTCAGGGTCGGTGTGCTCGGCTGCGGCCCCATCGCGCAGTTCGCGCATCTGGAATCCTGCGTGAAGGCCGGCAATGCCGATCTCTACGCCATCTGCGATGCGGCACCCGATCTGCTTGCCCGCATGGGCGCCACCTACGAGCCGCAGAAGATGTACGCCGACTATGACGCGATGCTCGTCGATCCCGAATTGGAAGCGGTGATCGTCGCCACCTCGGATGCCTATCACGTGCCGATGTCGATCAAGGCGCTCGACGCCGGCAAGCATGTGCTGTGCGAAAAGCCGATCGGCACCTCCGTCGAGGAAGGCGAGGCACTGGCCGAGGCGGTGAAGCGTTCGGGCAAGGTGCTGCAGGTCGGCCACATGAAGCGCTTCGACCCGGCGCTGGAGGCGGCCCGCGACTTCGTCCGCGACGAGATGGGCGAGGTGCTGGCGCTGAAGGCCTGGTACTGCGATTCCACTCACCGCTACACCAACACCGATGCCGTGCAGCCGCTGCCTGTCACCAGCAAGCTGGCGAGGAAGCCAGCGGCCAATCCCAAGGCGGATCTCAGGCAGTATTTCATGCTGGCGCACGGCTCGCATCTCGTCGACACGGCGCGTTTCCTGTGCGGCGAAATCGTCGCCGTGCGCGCCCGGCTCAATGAGAAATTCGGCGCCTATTGCTGGTTCGTCGAGACCGAGTTCGCCAGCGGCGCGCTCGGCCATCTCGACCTGACCGTCGCCGTACGGATGGACTGGCACGAAGGTTTTCAGCTCTATGGCGAGAACGGTTCCGTCATGGCGAAAACCTTCAACCCCTGGTACTTCCGCGCCAGCGAAGTCGAAATCTTTCACGAGAAGACCGCCACGGCCCACAAGCCGCTCGGTGCCGATGGTCATTTCTTCCGCCGCCAATTGGAGGGCCTTGCCCAGACGGTGCTGGAGGGCGTGCCGATGCGCGGCGCCAGTGTCGAGGACGGCATCGCCTCCATCCGCGCCATGGTTGCCATTGCTCGCTCGGTGGAGACCGGCGAGCGGGTCGAACTCGCCTCGGTTTCGGGAGCGGTCTGATGCGTCTCGGCATCTTTGCCAAGACTTTTCCGGGCCCCGACCCGGCAGCCGTGCTGGCTGCGGTGAAGCAGGCCGGATATGAGACGACGCAGTTCAACCTCGCCTGCGCCGGCCTGCCGTCGATGCCGGATGTCGTGCCGGCAGATGCGGTCGCTTCCATCCGCACTGCGGCGCAATCGACCGGTGTTTCGCTCGCAGCACTTTCGGGCACCTACAACATGGCGCATCCCGACAAGGCCGTGCGCGACGACGGTCTTCGGCGCCTGGCCACCGTCATCGAGGTTGCTGCTGCCCTGGACATCCCGCTGGTCACGCTCTGCACCGGCTCGCGCAACGCCGCCGATCAATGGGCGTATCACCCCGACAACGCCACGCCGGCCGCTTGGTCCGACATGGCCGCCGAAATGGAGAAGGCGCTGGCGCTTGCCGAAGAGGCCGGCGTCGATATCGGCATCGAGCCCGAACAAGCCAACATCGTCACCTCGGCCAAGGATGCGACCAGGCTGATCGCCGAGATGGGATCGAAGCATCTGAAGATCGTGCTTGATCCGGCAAACCTGTTCGAACACGCGACGCCTGACGAGGCCCGCGCCATCATTGCCGCAGCGATCGACGAGGCCGCCGGCCACATCTCCATGGCGCATGCCAAGGACCGCCATGGAGATGGCCGCTTTGCCACATCAGGGCAAGGCATCGTCGACTTCCCGGATTTCGTCACGCGGCTGAAGGCAGCGGGCTTCGAGGGATCGCTCGTCACCCACGGCCTGTCCGCCGACGAAGCTCCCGGCGTCGCCGCCTTCCTGCGAGGGCTCCTCTGATGGGCGTCGCGCCGGCGATCCTGCTTCGCGACGATGCAGCTCTTCGTGTCTTCGATACGGCGCACGGCAGGCTTCCCGTCGTCTTTCAGCATGGCCTCGGCGGTGACGCTGCGCAGGTCGCGCAGAACTTTCCCGACGGCCCGTCATACCGCCGGCTGACCGTCGAATGCCGTGCACAGGGCGGCTCCGGCGCCGGTAGCAGCCGGCCCTTTTCGATCGCGATGTTCGCCGACGACGTGCTGGCCGCCGCCGACGCGGCCGGCCTCGACCGTTTCGTCGCCGGCGGCATTTCGATGGGCGCGGCCATCGCCTTGCAGCTTGCCGCCCGGCACCCGGACCGGGTCACCGGTCTGGTGCTTGTGCGTCCGGCCTGGGCTTTCGCCGCGGCGCCGCAAAACATGCGTCCCTACGCGGAAGCAGCGGAGCTTATCCGCAGCCGTCCACTGGATGAGGCGCGGGATATCTTTGCCGCTTCCGCGACTGCCGCACGCCTTCGCACCGAAGCGCCGGACAATCTCGCCTCGCTGCTCGGCTTCTTCGCGCGCGAAAACGCGGCCGTCTTCGCCGAGGTGATGCAGGCGATCGCAAACGATGGGCTCGGCGTCACGCGGGCAGCGGCCGCCGGCCTCGCGCTCCCCACGCTCGTCATCGGCAGCGGTGTCGATCTCGTCCATCCGCTGGCGACCGCTCACAGCCTTGCCGACGCCATCCCCAACGCGGCCTCTGCCGAGGTGACGCCGAAGGCCACCGACAAGGATCGCCATTTCGCCGAAATCCGCGCCGCCATCGGCGGCTTCCTCGAAGATCGTTTCAACAACCAGGACTAATCATGATCTCGAAATCTCTCTCCGGCCCAGCCGCCATCGCCGCATTGCCGCGTGACCGCATGATCGCCGAATTCTCGCTCTGGTCGGCCAATCTCGCCAATTTCGAAAGTGACCTGAAGCGCATCGAGCCCTATGTCGACCTTCATCACATCGACGTGGCTGACGGGCATTTTGCCCCGTCCTTCCTGTTCTTTCCCGATCTCGTCGCCCGCATCGCTGGGCTGACGGCCAAGCCCATCCATGTCCATCTGATGGTCGATGCCGGCATCGTCGAGGCGCAGACGCGCCAGTTCATCGAGGCAGGCGCCGACATGATCAGCGTCCATGCCGAGAATGGCGAGGCGGGATTGCGCGCCGTTCGGCTGGCGCGTGAACTCGGCGCCGAGGCCGGAATCGTGCTCAGGCTGGAGACGCCGGTCGAGACGGTGACGCCTTTTGTCTCCGAGGTCGCTTTCGTCACGCTTCTGGGAACGGCAATCGGCGTCAAGGGCCAGAGCCTGTCGGACAAGGCCTGCGACAGGTTGGGCGCTGCCCGCGCCATCCTGAGAAAGGCTGGCCGCGAAGCGGAAGTGGTCTTGGCGGCCGACGGCGGCATTCGCCACGAGACCGTGCCGTTGCTGCGTGCCGCCGGAGCCGAGACGGTGGTTCTCGGTTCGCTCGCCTTCGGCGACAAGGACCTCGCCGGCCGCATCGGCTGGCTGCACGGATTGAAGGTAGCGGCATGACAATAGAAGCCGCCCTTGCGATCGATCTTGGCGGGACGGAGCTTCGTGCCGCCCTGGTCGACCGCGACGGCAAGATCCTGGCATTCGCGGCGGTGCCAACGCAGGCACAGGCAGGTCCGGACGCGGTGATCGGCCAGATCGAGGCGCTGGCGGCGACCGTCCATGCCGAGGCGCCGGGGCTCTCGATCGTCGGCGTCGGCGTCGGTGCGCCGGGACCGCTCGATCCGCTGGCCGGCATCGCCGTCGGCCCGCCGACACTCGCCGGCTGGCTGGACGTGCCGCTTGCCGACATCCTCGAACGCCGGCTCGGCCTGCCAGTGCGGCTGGAGAACGACGCCAATGCCGCGGCGCTCGGCGAATGGCGCTTCGGCGCCGGCCATGGCGCACGCTCGCTGGTCTTCGTCACGGTTTCGACCGGCATTGGCGGCGGTGTCGTCGTCGATGGGCGCATCCTGCATGGCCGTCGCGGCCTTGCCGCCGAGATCGGCCATATGACCATCACCAATGAAGGCGAACGCTGCGTGTGCGGCGTCGTCGGCTGCTTCGAGGCCATCGCCTCGGGAACAGCGCTCGGCCGCCGCGCCACCGCCGCCACGGCCGCCAGCGACGGCTCGACCTTGCGGCGCCTCTCGGTGGACGCGGAGGTGACCGGCCGTCATGTCGTCGAGGCGGCACGGCTGCAGGACGGTCTTGCCTTAGCCTTGCTGGAGGAAGAAGCGCGCTGGCTCGGCGTTGGCTTCACCAACCTCTTGCATCTCTATTCGCCCGATGTGCTGGTCGTCGGCGGCGGCATTGCCAATGGGCTCGACCTGATGCTGCCGACCATCGAGGCGACGATCAGGCAGCGGGCCATGCGCGCCTATCGCGACGTGCCGGTCGTTCAGGCCCAGCTTGGCCGCCACGCCGGGCTGGTCGGCGCCGCCAGCCTTGTCCTGTTCGATGATGCAGGCACGTTGGCGGCCCGTATGCCCGTCGGCCCAAGCACATATCCTGACGCGAGGAGGGACTTCAATGGCTGAGCTCAAGCTGCGCGGCGTGCGCAAGTCCTACGGCAATGCCGAGGTGATCAAGGGCGTCGACCTCGATGTCGGCGATCGCGAATTCGTCGTCTTCGTCGGCCGGAGGCGACATACCTCCGGCCGTTGTCCGTATTGAACCGCGCCGCTTACTCAGCGGGAACGACGTCCGCCGGCAGGCTTTCGTCTGCCGTGCCCGCCAGCGCTTTCGCCAGCTTGGCCTCGTCGAGTTCGCCTTCCCAGCGCGCCACCACCAGCGTGGCGACGGCATTGCCGACGAAGTTGGTCAGCGCCCGGCACTCCGACATGAAGCGATCGACGCCGAGGATCAGCGCCATGCCGGCGACGGGCACCGCCGGAACCACCGAAAGCGTGGCGGCAAGGGTGATGAAGCCTGCTCCGGTGATGCCGGCGGCGCCCTTGGACGAGAGCATGGCGACCAGCAGCAGCAGGATCTGGTCGCCGATCGACAGGTGGATGTTGGTCGCCTGCGCGATGAACAGCGCTGCCAGCGTCATGTAGATGTTGGTGCCGTCGAGGTTGAAGGAATAGCCGGTCGGGATGACCAGCCCGACCACCGAGCGCTTGGCGCCGGCCTTCTCCATCTTTTCCATCAGCGAGGGCAGGGCGGCTTCCGACGACGAGGTGCCCAGCACCAGCAGCAGCTCTTCCTTGATGTAGCGGATCAGCGACAGGATGGAGAAGCCGTTGTAGCGGCAAACGGCGCCCAACACGACGAACACGAACAGAAACGACGTCACGTAGAAGGTGCCGACCAGCATGGCGAGATTGATGACCGCGCCGATGCCGTATTTGCCGATGGTGAAGGCCATGGCGCCGAAGGCGCCGATGGGGGCGGCCTTCATCAGCACGCTGACCAGCTTGAAGATCGGCGTCGTCAGCGCCTGCAGGAAGTTGAGCACGGGCGTGCCCTTGTCGCCGACCAGCGCCAGCGCAATGCCGAACAGCACCGAGAAGAACAGCACCTGCAGGATGTCGCCGTCGGCGAAGGCGCCGACGATCGTCGACGGGATGATGTTCATCAGGAAGCCGGTGACCGACTGGTCGTGCGCCTTGGCGGCGTAGGTGCTGATGGTCGAGGCGTCGAGCGTTGCCGGATCGATGTTGAAGCCGGCGCCCGGCTGCACGACATTGGCGACGACAAGGCCGATGATCAGCGCCAACGTCGAGAAGGTGAGGAAGTAGAGCATCGCCTTGCCGGCGACGCGTCCGACCTTCTGTAGGTCGCTCATGCCGGCAATGCCCGTCGTCACGGTCAGGAAGATGACCGGGGCGATGATCATCTTGACCAGCTTGATGAAGGCGTCGCCGAGCGGCTTCATGCTCTCGCCGACCGACGGATAGAAATGGCCGAGCAGGATACCGACGGTGATCGCGACGAGCACCTGCACGTAGAGTTGGGCATAGAAAGGTTTGCGCTGCGCGGCAAGCGCGCCTGATTGGTCTGCGATGTGCATCGAACTCTCCCTGGCCGGATGGGCGAAAACGGATCGCCCTGCGTGACTTCTCCCATCGCGGCGCTCCGGTCGCACGCCGCTGCAAGGACTTTTGCAAGCGCTGTGCCAGTTCGCGGAAAGGCCGGAATCCCGGCATTTCGGCCATTGTTCGAGGCCATGCGGGCAATGCCTGTGCGGATTTCCGCACAGGCAGCGTTTGCCTGGGCGGATTTTCGCATTACACTGGCCGAAAAGCCGCGAGCAAAAAGGGAGAGGCAGACGCCGCAGGCAGGCACAGATAGCGAATCCCAAGGGTTTGCCGGGCGTGAGTTGCTGCGCGAGGCTGTGGCCCGGCTGCGCGATGGCCGCTGGCTTCTCGTGCTCGTCGCCCTTGCCTTCCTGGCCGGCGCGATCGCCATCGCCGGGCGCATCGCCTCCGGCCAGGCGGCCGACAATCTGCGCGACACAGCGCTTGCCGCTCTGCCGCTGGCGGCGGGAACCCTGACCGGCGAAATCGAAAAGCAACGCCTGGTTCCCTTGGTGCTGGCGCGCGACGATGCGGTGCGCGGCGCCCTGCGCCGGGCCGGAAAGATGCAAGAGGCGGCCCTGAACGACAAGCTCAAGGCGATTGCCGGCGATGCCTCGGCCTCCGCCATCTATGTCATCGACATGGCCGGCATCGCCATAGCAGCCAGCAATGCCGGCGAACCGGCCAGCTTTGTCGGCATCGACTATAATTTTCGCCACTATTTCCAGGAGGCCATGGCGAAGGGTGCCGCCAGCCAATATGGCCTCGGCACGATCAGCGGCAGACCCGGCCTTTACCTGGCCAGCCGGGTCGACGATGGCGGCAAGCCGCTTGGCGTTGCGGTGTTGAAAGTCGAACTCGACGGCGTCGAAGCCAATTGGCGTTCCAGCGGCTTTCTTGTTTTCGTCACCGACGAACGCGGCGTAGTGCTGGCCACCAGCCAGGCCGACTGGCGGTTTCATGCCCTCGCGCCACTCTCCGCCGAAGATGCCGCCGCCGCCCAGGACCAGCTTCAGCTGGCCGATGCCGGTTTCGAACCCCTGCCGATACGGCGCGGCGCCGGCGACGGCCTGGCGACGATCGACAGCGCCGGCAAGCCGCGCCAGTTCGTCGAAGTGGTGCAGGATCTGCCCGGTGCGGTCCCTGGCTGGCGTCTCTGGCTGCTGACGCCCGCCGACGCTGCTCTTTCGTCGGCCGCCAACACGGCGCGCCTGACCACGCTGCTAGGTCTGCTGCTTTTGGGCTTGATTGGCTTCGTGCTCACCCGGCGCCGGCGAACGCGCAAGCTGAGGCAGGAAGCGCTGGCGCGGATGAATGCCGAACTGGAGAGCCGGGTCAGCACGCGAACGGCCGAACTGACGCGCTCCAACACCGCACTCGCAGGCGAAATCGCCGAGCGCGAGAATGCCGAAGCCAAGGTCCGACGGCTGCGCGACGATCTCGCCCAGGCCAACCGGCTTTCCATTCTCGGCCAGATCGCCGCCGGCGTGGCGCATGAAATCAACCAGCCGGTCGCCGCGATCCGCACCTATGCCGAGAATGCCGGCCGCTTTCTCGACGGCGGCAAGACCGAACCGGCCAGCGGCAATCTGACGTCGATTGTTTCGATGACCGAACGCATCGGCGCGATCACCAGCACCTTGCGCACCTTCGCCCGCCGGCCGGGCGTCGCCGCTTCGCCGCTGCCGGTGCGCGAGGCGATCGACGGCGCGCTGTCGCTGCTGTCGGGCCGCATCCGCGACTCTGGCGTGACCATCGTCAAGCCGCGCGGCAACGCCTCGCCAGTGGTCATGGCCAGCCGCATCCGGCTGGAGCAGATCCTGGTCAATTTGCTGCAGAATGCGCTGGACGCGATGAAGGACCAACCCGATCCCCGCATCGAGATCGAGCTTGCCGAGCGCGACGACCGGGTGCTGATTTCGGTGCGCGACAACGGTCCCGGTCTCGGACCCGAAGCGGCCGGCAATCTGTTCATGCCGTTCCAGACCACCAAGGAGAAGGGGCTCGGTCTCGGGCTGGTGATCTCGCAGGAGATCGCCCAGGAATTGGGCGGCACGCTGCGGCTCGATCCCAGCAGCGCCAGCGCCCCCGGCCGCACCGGCGGCGCCTCCTTCACCATCGACTTGAGGCGAATAGAATGACAGACGGATCAGGGCTGGTCGCGCTCGTCGACGATGATGCGGACCTGCTGCACGCCACCACGCAATTGCTCGAACTTGCCGGCTTCACGGTGGTCGCGCTCGACGCCGCCGAGGCAGCACTTGCCGTCGTCGACAGGAATTTCGAGGGCGTAGTGGTCAGCGACATCCGCATGCCGGGCATGAACGGGCTGCAACTGTTCGATCGCATCAAGGCGATCGACTCCGACATACCGGTGATCCTGGTCACCGGGCATGGCGATGTCGATCTCGCGGTGGCGGCGCTCAAGGACGGCGTCTACGATTTCATCCCGAAACCCTATGCCGGCGATCGCCTTGTCGAGGCGCTGAAACGGGCATCGGAGAAACGGCGGCTGGTGATGGAGAACCGACGGTTGCGCGAAGCCGCGGCGCAGGCCGCCGACGGACTGCCGCTGATCGGCGAGGCGCTCGCCATACGGCGTCTGCGCGAGACCTTGCGCCAGATCGCCGACATGGATGTCGACGTGCTGGTCGAGGGGGAGACGGGAACCGGTAAGGAAGTGGTGGCGGACCTCCTGCACAGATGGGGGCGGCGGCGCGCAAAACCCTTCGTGGCGCTGAACTGCGGCGCGCTGCCGGAGACCGTCATCGAAAGCGAACTGTTCGGCCACGAGGCGGGCGCGTTCACCGGCGCGCAGCGGCGACGCATCGGTCGCATCGAGCATTCCAGCGGCGGCACGCTGTTCCTCGACGAGATCGAATCCATGCCGCCGGCCCTCCAGGTCAAGTTGCTGCGCGTGCTCGAAACGCGCAGCGTCACGCCGCTTGGCTCGAACGAGACCCGCCGCGTCGACCTCAGGGTCGTCGCGGCGACCAAGGTGGATCTCGGCCGGCAGGATCAGCGCGGCGATTTTCGCGAGGATCTCTATTTCCGCCTCAACGTGGTGACGCTGCGCATCCCGCCGCTGCGCGAGCGGCGCGGCGACATCCCGATGCTGTTCGGACATTTCCTCGGCAAGGCGGCGGAACGGTTCGGCCGGCCTGTCGCCAAGGTGAACGCGGCGGTCAGCGACCACCTCCAGTCGCATGCCTGGCCAGGCAATGTGCGCGAGCTTGCCCATTTTGCCGACCGTGTCGCGCTCGGCCTCGGTCCGGAGGATGAGGTGAGGGCGGTCTCCGCGCACTCGCCGGAGCCTGCGGCAACGCTGCCCGAACGGGTCGGCCACTACGAGGCGCAACTGATCCGCGACGCATTGCGCGAGCATGGCGGCGATGTGCGCGGCGCCATCGACGCGCTCGGCGTACCGCGCAAGACCTTCTACGACAAGCTCAAGCGCTACGGCATTGCCGCGTCCGAATTCCGCAATGGTGGCGACCCGGATACGCAACCATTTCGGGGCCAGATATAGACGTTGCGCAAGCGTGCTGACCTTCGTAACGCTGAATTCATCCAGCAGCGCATGTCGGAAAGAGCCATGAAGACGACACTTGAAACGACGGCCAATCCCCGTCCTGAAGAACTCACCTTTCTCAGCGAACGCCTGGCGGCGTTCAACGACGGCGATGTCGGCGCTTCCGAAAGGAAGGCGCTTGCCGTGTTCGTGCGCGACGAGGACGGCGCGGTCGTCGCCGGCATTTCGGGATACACGGCCTGGGGCTGGCTCTACGTGCAGTGGCTGTGGGTCGATGAACGGCTGCGCGGCCGGCATACGGCCGGCAAGATGCTCGAGGCGGCCGAAAAGGAAGCGGTGGCGCGGGGCTGTCAAAATGCCTGGATCGACACCTTCAACCCGAACGCCGCCAAGGTCTATCAGCGCCAGGGTTATCAGCCCTTTGGAACGCTTGCCGATTTCCCTGTCGGCCGCAGCCGCATCTTCCTGCGCAAGGCGCTGGTTGACGCCTGATCCATCCCGATTGAATCGGGATGGAGTTGTCCTCGTGTTTGACCTGATCCCTGCCAAACCGAAGGTTCAAGATCCGGCGACCCGTTACTCGGCCGGAACCAGGCCTGGGTCTCCCATCGGGCTTGATCTGGTTTCCTTGCGTGCCGATGCGCGGGCGAGCACGCTTTGGCGGTTGACGGATCTGCGCTCGGCATCGATGCGATGGATCAGGATTTCCGCACGCTCGATCGACCCGAGCAGGGCCAGGATCGTGCCGCGTTCGGCGGCACCGGCATTCGGTCCGAGTGCCAGCGTGCGGGCACGCAGTTCCTCGACCTCCGGCAGATCGACATGGCCGGCCGGCATCTGCGGGTGGGAGATGCCATAAGTCGGCAAGATCTCACGCAGCGAGGTATCGAGCTTGTTCAGCGCGACGTCGACGATCGCTTGCGCCGGGTTGCTGAACTTCTCGCGCCTGACGCGGCGCGCCACCTGGTGCATCGATTCCGTCAGGGCGGCCGTGAAATCGGCTTCCTCGATCAGGCTGGCGATCAGATCGAGCTGTTCGTAAGGCAAGTCCTCCTTCATCAGCGCGGCCGTGTAGGAACGGATGTCGCGGCTGAGGATGTCGGTGGCGAGATAGTGTTCGCCCGGATCCGACGGCGCCTTCTTGGAAGAGCGTGCGATGTCGAGGAACATGGCCCCGGCCTGCAGGTGACGAGCCGTCTCCTGCTGCACGGCGGGAACGGCCTGGGCAAAATCGCTGGCCAGTTTGCGGTCGAGGAATTTTGGTGTCGAGTAATCCTCCGCGTCTTCAGCATCCGTGCGGCCGACACGCGACAGAACCCGCTCGAACACGCCGATGAACGGGAACAGCAGCACTGTGTTGAAGACGTTGAAGAAGGTCGAGTAGAGGCCGACCGCGATCGGCACCAGAGGGAAGGTTTCCTTGCCGTCGACGATCACCGGAATGGCCGGATCGCCGCCGAAGAACTGCATGGCCCATTCCAGCACCTGGATGGAGACGAAGAACAGCGGGATGGTGATGCACACGCCGATGATGTTGAACGAGATGTGCGCATAGGCGGTCCGCTTGGCATTCTTCGAAAGATTGAGCGAAGCCATCCACGACGTGATCGTGGTGCCGAGATCGGCGCCGAGCGAGAAGGCGACGGCGGTCGTCCAGTCGAGAATGCCCGCTGCGCCAAGGCCCATGACAATGCCGATCGTCGCCGAGGACGAGTGGATCATCGCGGTCACGCCGGCGGCGATGAACACACATTTGAGCAGGTTGAGGTAGGAGTCGGCGGTGAGGGTCTGCAGCAGCGCCATGACTTCGGGCAGGTTGCGAAGCGGGCGCAGGCCGCCGGTCATCAGATTGAGGCCGTAGAAGATCAGCGCGAAACCCATGCAGGCGAGCGCTATGTTCTTCACCTTTTCGCTTTTGGCGAAGCAGTAGACCAGCGAAAACACGCCGGCCAGGATCAATCCGAGCGGACCGAGCGGCAGGGCGATCAGCCCGTTGCCGAGCGTGGTGCCGACGTTGGCGCCCATGATCACGCTGATCGCCGGCCGCAGGGCGATGACACCGGCATTGACCAGGCCGACGACCATGACGCTCATCGCCGTCGACGACTGGATGACGCCTGTGATCAGCGTTCCCGCCAGAACGCCCTTGATCGGCGTTCCGGCTGCCTTGGCGAGAAAGTCGCGCATCCGGTTGACCGACAGCGCCTGGATGCCGTTTGCCATGAAATCCAGACCGAGCATGAAGATGCCCAAGCCGCCGATCACCGGCACGAGGATGT
This sequence comes from Mesorhizobium cantuariense, assembly GCF_042647205.1. Taxonomy (NCBI): domain Bacteria; kingdom Pseudomonadati; phylum Pseudomonadota; class Alphaproteobacteria; order Hyphomicrobiales; family Phyllobacteriaceae; genus Mesorhizobium; species Mesorhizobium cantuariense. The sequence continues at coordinate 1,840,515 of NZ_JBHRVD010000001.1, forward strand.
CCTTGAAGATATCTATGTCCATTTCAGGCAGTCCCCCAACAAGTCGCCACGACGACGCGGTATGAGTTCAGTTGCTGCACAAGGCAGCTTTCGCTCGGGTTCAGTTTCCGACCGGCAATTGCCTTGCCCAATACTGTTCGATCTGGTCAACGAGTGCTTTCGGCAGCGGCACATAGCCGAGTGCGGTGGCGTCGCCGGCGCCTTGTGCGAAGGCGAGCCGGAAAAGATCATGCACGCGGCGATAGCGATGTTCCGTACGGCCCGAGACCTGGACGACGGCGAACACCGCCGTGCTGATCGGGTACGCACCATCTCCGCTGCGATTGGTGAGGGAGGCGAAGAAGTCGGTCGTTTCCTCCCAGGCGACGGAGGTGGCCGCTGCTTGCACGCCCTGCGGGTCCGGTTTGACGAAACGGCCGGATTTGTTCTGGACCGCCGCGAAGGGGAGGCCGGCGCGAAGCACCTGGCCGTATTCGGCATAGGCGATCGCCCCTTTGGTGGCTGCAACGGCACGAAGAAGCGCCTGCGTGCCTTCAGCACCTGTCCCGAGCGGCCAGTCGATCAGCGTGTCGGTCCCGAGCTTCGTCTTCCATTCTTCGCTTGTCGACGACAGAAACTCGGTGAAGACGTAGGTCGAGCCCGAACCGTCCTGCCGATGGATGACGCCGATGGCGAGATCGGGAAGGGCTATGTCGGGGTTGAGCGCCTGGATCGCGGGATCGGACCAGGACTTGATCTTGCCGAGATAGATGTCGGCGATCACCGCGCCGGAGAGGCGCAGGCCTTGTTCAGGCAGGCCATCGAGATTGGTGACCACCGCTATGCCGCCCATGACGATCGGAAATTGCCGCTGGCCGTTCCTGGCGAGATCGCTTGGCGGCACAGGAACATCCGTGGCGGCGAAATCCAGCTCGGGCTGCGCAAGCCGCATGAGGCCGGCAAGGGAGCCGACCGGCTCATAGTCGACGGTCCAGTCCAGCGTGAAGAAGTCGCCGCCGTCGGCGCGCGCATCCTTGTAGGCTGTTGCCCACTTGCCGATGATCGGCGCGGCCAGGGTCGATCCGGCGCCGCGAATAGGCTCGGCCTGCGCAGCGGACCCGATCATGGCCCCGATGATGGCAAAGGCGAGCGTAGCCGCCAATCCCGAGACCGTCGGCCTTGCACCGCGCAATGACGCCAAAATCATTGAAAACATAAATAGAATCCTGATTGTACCGCCACGCCATTATGGGCGCACATCAACAGTCAGACGCCGATGAAATGAGGCGCTGGCCAAAAACAAGATCGCTCTTGTCTTGTATTAATTTTTCTTAACGATTGGATGACAGAGGTCGTGCCGGGAAAAGCTTTTCGGCTGTACCGAGAAAGCTTCCAGCTGCAAAAATCCGGATAAAAGGCCGGATCGCTTCAAAGCCGAATCCGGCTCTTGTTTTTATCCGGCGAGCTTTCCGCCGCGCATCGGTTGCGGCGCGCCGGTCGTGCTCGGAAAGCTGATCGGCAGGCCGCGCAGCACGCGCACCGCGAGGAAGGCAAAACACTCCGCCTCGACCGCGTCGCCGCTCCAGCCGAGGCTCTCGGCCTGCACCACTTCGACACCGGCACGGGTTGCCAGCATCGCCATCATTGTCGGGTTGTGGCGGCCGCCGCCGCTGACCACCAATTTTCTAGGCCGGTGTGGCAGAAGGTCGAGGGCCTTGCCGACGGCGCCGGCGGTGAAGGCGGTCAACAGGGCCGCACCGTCCTCGGCGCTCAGGCCGTCCGCCATCGCGGCACCGAAGTCGAAACGGTCCAGCGATTTGGGATAGGGCTTGGTCAGATAGGGGTGCTGCAACAGCTTGGCGAGCCGGGCCTCGTCGACCGTTCCCGCTCGGCCAAGCGCGCCGTCGCGGTCCATTTCGCCAAGCCCCTTCGACTTGATGAAATCGTTCAGCGGCGCGTTGGCGGGGCCGGTGTCGAAGGCAATGACATTGTCGGCGCCGTCCCACCAGGTGATGTTGGCGACGCCACCGAGATTGAGCACGGCCACCTCGCCGCTGGCGCCGGCGCTGCGCATCAGCGCGGTGTGATAGGCAGCAGCCAATGGCGCGCCTTGCCCGCCGGCGCGCATGTCGGCCGAGCGGAAATCGTAGGCGACCTTGGTGCCCAAGAGGGCATGCATCAGCTCGCCGTCGCCGAGCTGCCGGGTCTGGCCGAGACGTCCGACTTGCGGTGCACGATGCAGCACGGTCTGGCCGTGAAAACCGACGACGCCGATATCGGCTATAGTCATCCCATAGGCTTCGACCAATTCCCTGACCGCCGCCGACTGGGCACGCGTCAGGGCTTCCTCCGCGGTGCGAAAAATCGCCGGCTCCGGCCCGACAAAATTCCAGGCCCGTGCCTCCGTCAGCGTCTCTTCCAGCAGGGTGCGGATCGACGGGGGATAGGGCATCAGCCGATAGGTGCCGAAATCGTCGATCCGTTCGCCATCGGTCTTGATCAGCGCGACGTCGATGTTGCCGTCAAGCACGGTGCCGGTCATCAGGCCGACGGCCCAGATTGGTTCCATTATTGCGCTCCATTCATGAGATCACCGACCGCTTGCCGAAGCTGAACGATTCCGCTGTCGAAATGACGTGTCGGATGGATCCGGTTGGTGAGCAAGGCCCAGGCCTTGCCTCTGTCGAAGTCGATCCACAGTCCGGTGCCGGTAAAGCCGGTGTGGCCAATGGTTCCCGGGCTGCACAGCGTCCCGCCGGACCAGCCCTCATAGGGACGCTCCCAGCCATGGGTGCGGGTGGCGGACAAGGGCGTGCGCATCAGCGCAATCGAGCGTCCAGAGGCGCCGGTCAGCAGCCCTTGCGCAAAATCGAGGACGGAAGCGGCCGTTCCGAACAGACCGGCATGCCCCGCACCTTGCAGCGCCGAGCAATTGTCGTCGTGGACCTCGCCGGACAGCACGCGGTGCCGCCAGGTGCAGTCCTCTGTCGCAGCGGCGACATTGGGCTCCGTGGACCAGGCAAAGCCCGGACCGGGCTCCATGTCGCGGATGGTCTTTCCCGAGAGCCGCTCGAGCGCGAAGCCGAGCAGGATGAAGTTGATGTCGGAGTAGACCGGGTCGCGGGCCTGCCATTCGCGCTGCAGGATGAAGGCGCGCAGCAGTTCGGGATCGCGCCCGTAAGTGTAGATCGGCTCGACGGCCGGAAAAGGCGTCTGGTGGCCGAGACATTGGCGGAACGTCACCTTCCGTTCCCAGGCCTCGGCATCATACTGGCGAAGGTCCGGCAGGGCAGAGACCAGCGGCGCATCGAGATCGATGGCGCCGTCTTCCGCCAGCGCCAGGATGCGCGGCGTCGTGAAGATGACCTTGGTTAGGGATGCCAGGTCGAACCAGGTGTTGTCCTGCATGGGGCGCGGCTTCGGCACGAGTTGGGCCGAGCCGATCGACCTGACGATGCGGTCGCCGTTACGGTCGACAATGCCGAGCACGCCGCCGGGAATGCGTTTTGTGGAAACTGCCGTGGCGAGCGGTTGGAAGGCATGGTCGAAGAGCTGGGCGAGGTCGCTCAATGCCGGCCTCCGCTCGAAAGTTGGCGATCCTTCGCGCCCCCCTCTGCCCTGCCGGGCATCTCCCCCTCTAGGGGGGAGATTGGCAGCTTCACGCCCCGCGTCTTATTCTTCGACGCTGGAAGTTGGCGAAAGCCAAGGTGACATCCAATCTCCCCCCTTGAGGGGGAGATGGCCGGCAGGCCAGAGGGGGGTGCTGCTGCGCTCACGCTTCCGCCCTCGCCATATGATCCCGCCCAAACTGCTCCCACCGCGCCGCCGCCGGCTCGAACCCTTGCGGGCGCACCAGCGAGGGAACCTGCCGCGTGTCGATCTCGAAATGCTCGTGACGACGGTCGATGGTCGGAACGGCGGCTATGAGCTTCTTCGTATAGGAATGCTTCGGCTTCGACAGCACCGAGGTCGCATCGCCGATCTCGACGATCTGGCCGGCATAGATGACGGCGATGCGGTGAGCGATCCGCTCGACGACCGCCATGTCATGCGAGATAAATAGGTAGGCGAGCCCAAACTCGCGCTGCAGGTCGACCAGCAGTTCCAGCACCTTGGCCTGCACCGAGACGTCCAGCGCTGACACCGCCTCATCGAGAACGACCACCGAAGGGTTGAGCATCAGCGCGCGGGCAATGCACAGCCTTTGCCGCTGGCCGCCCGAGAATTCATGGGGGTAGCGCTCCAGACTGTTTTTCGGCAGGCCGACGCGTTCCAGCAGGCTCGCCATCCTGGCCCGCGTTCCGGCATCCACCCGACCACCAGTGGCGATCACAGGTTCGGCCAGGATGCTCTCGATGCTGAGCCTCGGGTTGAGCGAGGCATAGGGGTTCTGGAACACCATCTGCACGGGCAGGGCGCTCTGCTCGGTCGAAGCCTTTCGGGCGCCGACCGAGAAGCTGCCGCGCGTCGACCGCACCAGTCCCAGCACGGCGCGCGCGGTGGTCGATTTGCCCGAACCGCTCTCGCCGACGATGGCCAGCGTCTCGCCGGGCATCAGGTCGAAATCGACGCCGTCGACGGCATGCACCGCGCCGGTGGCGCGGCTGAAGAAACTGCTTTTCAGGGGAAACCGAACCACGAGGCCGTCGACCCTCAAGGCCGGTTCCGTGCTTGCATCCTTGTCGCGCCGACCGTCTTCGCGTGTCGTGCTGCCGTTGGTGAAATGCGGCACGTCCTGCAGCAGATGCTGCGTGTAGGGGTGCTGCGCATTGTCGAGGATCTGGTTCAGCTCGCCTTGCTCCACGGCCTGTCCGTTCTGCATCACCATCACCTTGTCGGCGATGCCGGCAACCAGGCCGATGTCATGCGTGATGAAGATCATCGACATGCCGGTTTCCCGCTTCAGCTCGGCCAGCAGCGCCATGATCTGCGCCTGCACCGTGACGTCGAGCGCCGTCGTCGGCTCGTCGGCGATGAGCAGGCGCGGATTGCAGGCCAGCGCGATGGCGATCATCACCCGCTGCAGCATGCCGCCGGACAGCTGGTTGGGCGTGTATTTCAGCCGCCGCGCGGCATCGGGAATGCGCACGCGATCGAGCGCATCCTTGGCCGCCGCCGTGGCTTGCCTTCCGGTCAGGCCACGGTGCAGGCGAAACGATTCCTCGATCTGCGTGCCAATGGTCAGCACCGGATTGAGCGAGGTCATCGGCTCCTGGAAGATCATGCCGATCTCGGCGCCGCGAATGCCGGTCAGTTGCGGCTCAGTCGCGGTCATCAGGTCGAAGAGGCTGCCGTCGGCGCGTTTCAGCTTGATGGCGCCGCCGGTGATGCGCCCGCCGCCAAAATCGATGAGCCGGTTGATCGACAAAGCGGTGACGGACTTGCCCGAGCCGCTTTCGCCGACGATGGCCAGCGTCTCGCCGTCGGCCAGGTCGAAGCTGACGCCGCGCACCACCTCATTGGCCTGTGGATTGCGGCCGAAGCCGACGCGCAGGTCCGAGACGGACAACAGCGGGGTCATGCCGGCGCCCTGCGCATCTTCGGGTCGAGGATGTCGCGCAAGGCGTCGCCAAGCAGGTTGAAGCCGAGGATGCTGATCATGATCGCCAGACCCGGGAAGATCATCAGCCAGGGCGCCGTCTCCATCAAATTGCGGCTGTCGCTCAGCATCAGGCCGAGCGAGGCCGCCGGCGGCTGCGTGCCGAGGCCAAGGAAGCTAAGACCGGCTTCGGTCAAAAGCGACCACGCCAGCGCCAGCGTCACCTGGACGGTCAGCGGTGCCACCAGATTGAGCAGCAGATGCCGGGTCACGATGTAGAACGAACTGCTGCCGAAGGTGCGGGCGGCGTCGACGAATTCACGCGCCTTGAGCGACAGAGCAGGGCCGCGCACCACGCGAGTGAAGATCGGCGTGTAGACGATGCCGATGGCAACGATGCTGGTCCAGGTGCCAGGCCCGGCAACGGTGACGATGAGCAATGCCAGAAGGATGGCTGGGAAGGCCAGCAGCACATCCATGATCCGCATCACGACACCGTCCCAGCGGCGTCCGAACCAGGCTGCGGCCAGCCCGAGCACGGTGCCGGCAAGGGTCGCGAAGGCAACGGAGAAGAAAGCAACCGTGAACGACTGGCCGATGCCCGCCATCAGCCGGCTCGCCACGTCGCGGCCGAACAAATCGGTGCCCATCCAGTAGGCGCCATTGGGCGCATGCAGCCGGTCGACCCGGTATTGCGTGATGGGGTTGTGTGGCGTCAGCCCCAGCATGCCGAGGACGGCGACCAGCAGATAGATGCCGACGATGACGCCGCCGATGCGGCCGCTGCCGTGGCTGAAGATTGCGCGCAGGATGCGCATCAGGGTTCCCCCAGCCGGATGCGCGGATCGAGCGCGACATAGGCGAGGTCGACCAGGAGATTGACGATCATGAAGTTGAAGGCGATGAACAGCACACTGCCCTGCACCAGCGCGTAGTCGCGTTGCTGGATCGCATCCAGCACCATGCGGCCAAGTCCCGGCAGCGCGTAAATCTGTTCGACGATGACGGCACCGCCCAGCAGATAGCCGAATTCGATGCCGCTCAAGGTGACGACCGGGATCAGCGCATTCGGCAGAGCGTGCCGCCAGATGACGCTGCGCGCCGACGCGCCCTTGCTGCGCGCGGTGCGGACATAGTCGTCGCTCAACACGTCGAGCATGGCCGAGCGCGAGATGCGGGTGACGGAAGCGGCGAAGGCAAAGCCGAGCGTGATCGCGGGCAGGACCATCTGGCTGAGATTGCGCAAGGGATCCTGCCAGAGCGGCGCGAATTCGCCCATCGCCGGCAGCACGCCGAAGCCGGCCGACAGCGTGTAGATGATCAGCAGGCCAAGCACGAAGCTCGGCGTCGACTGGCCGATCATGGCGACGATGCGCACGCCCAGATCGGACAGTTTTTCATTGTGGGTGGCGGCAAAGATCCCGGCCGGCATGCCGACCGCGAGCGCGATGATCATTGACAGGACGGCCAGTTCGAGCGTCAGCGGGAAGCGCTCGAGGATGACATCGAGCACCGCCCGGCCATAGGTGACGGAGATGCCGAGATTGCCGTGCAGGATGCCGCCGATCCAGCGCCAGTACTGGATGAACCAGGGTTGGTCGATGCCGAAATAAGCGGCGAGCGAGTCACGTTGTGCCGGCGTCAGCAGGCCGGCTTCGGTGCCCAGCATGGCCGTGATCGAATCGCCCGGCACCATCCGGATCGCAACGAAGACCAGGATGGACACGCCAAGCAGGACGAGAGGAAACGTCGCCAGTCGTCGCATCAGATAGTTCACGCGAAGAAGTCCTCCCGTCCAATGCCTGCGGCAGCTACTGCTGGATGGTAACCTTGCTCAGGCTGAACAGCGTGCCCGTCGGCGTCGGCACGAACCCGGCAATGTTCTTCTGCTGAGCCGTGTAGCTGTAGGAGGTGTAGAGCCAGATCCACGGCGATACCTCGGCGAGATGCTTCTCGAATTCGGCGAAGATCGCCTTGCGCGCCGCCGGGTCGGTCTCGGCGCGGCCCTTCTGCATCTGGCTGTCGAGCGTGTCGTCGATGTAGTTTGCCACCTTCTGCAGATTGCCCGCCTTGGTCCAGTAACGGTTGTACATTGTGTAGGGGTCGGCGCGGCCGCCATTGAGTGCGATCGCCATGTCGAAATCGCCCTTCAGCCAGGCGTCGACATAGACGTTGAGCTCCATCATCTTGATGTCGAGCTTGACACCGATTTCGGCCAGTTGCGACTGGATGACCTGGGCCTCCGCCGCCGCCGTCGGCGGTTCGCCGGTGGCACCGATCACGGTCGCGGAAAAGCCGTCGGCAAAGCCGGCTTCTGCCATCAGCTTCTTGGCCTTCTCGACGTCGCGCTTGTAGCAGAATAGCTGGCTCGGATCGGTCGCGAGCGCCGGGATGGTCAGCGGTCCGGTGACCTTGCCTTCGCCGAGCGAAGCGGTGTCCAGCACCTCCTGCCGGTCGATGGCGCAGGAGATGGCCTGGCGCACCTTGAGCTCGGTCATCGGCTTGCGCGACGGATTGAGCTGCAGCACGTGATAGGAGAGCACCGGTACGCGGTTCAGCTGCAGGCTGGCCTCCTTCGGCACCAGCGTGGCGACCAGCGGGTCGTTGAGCAGCGCGAAATCGATCTGCTTGGTGCGCATGGCGGCAAGGATCGCGGCTTCATCCGGAAGCACGCTGATCTCGATGCCGTCGACGCCGGTAGCACCGCCGGCCCAATCCTTGTTGGCGCTCAGCACTTCCTTGGCGTTGGGGTCCCATTTGTCGAGCTTGAAGGGACCGGAGCCAACCGCCTTGGTGCCGATCGAGCCGGCCTTGATTTCGCTTGCCGGAACGATGGCCGCGTTGACGTCGCTCATCGCCGTCAGGATCGGCGCATCCGGCTGCGACAGATGAAACACGACGGTCGCCGCATCCGGCGTGTCGATGCTGGCGATCGACAGGAAGTTGGCGCGAGCGGCAGCCCCGGTCTTCTCGTCGAGGATGCGCTCGAACGATGCCTTGACGTCGGCCGAGGTCACGGCGGTGCCGTCCTGGAATTTCGCCTTGGGATCGAGCTTGAAGGTCAGTTCCTTGCCGTCCTTGGAGAACTCCCAGGAGGTGGCAATGGCGGGGATGATCTGCAGACTGGCGTCGACCCGCACCAGCGGCTCATAGATCAGCTCCAGCAGCCGCAGCGACGAAAAAGCCGTCTGCTTGTGCGGATCAAGCCCGGTGGCGTCCTGCGACCAGGCCATATGCAGCGTCGCCGCATTCGCCTGGGTCGAAACCGCAGCCAAGCCGAGCATCGCGGCCAGCGTGATACCGGACAACAGTGTTCTTGTGAGGTGCCTTGCCATTTTCATCTCCCATTGTGATTTGACTTGATGCCTTGCAGTTTCTGCCGACCGCTTCCAAGACACACATGGTTTGGAGTATCGGCCCAGTCTATGCGGCTTCACGCCGTCTTGTCTCATGTGGCTTCATGCCGTCGTGTCGCTGATTGCCTTTCGCAGGAAGCCTCCGGCCTTGCCGAGAGCCGCTCGCGCCTCCTCGACGCCGAGTCCGGTGATCGTCACCAGGATCGCCAGCTTCACATCATTGCCGGTCTGGGCAAGCGCCTGCTTGGCCTGTTGCGCGGCGCAGCCGGTCGTCTGCATGACGATCCTGATCGCCCTGGCGACGAGCTTCTTGTTGGACGGGTTAAGGTCGACCATCAGATTCTCATAGCTCTTGCCGATGCGGATCATCGAGGCGGTGGTCAGCATGTTAAGCACCAGCTTCTGCGCGGTTCCCGATTTCAGCCGGGTCGAGCCGGTGAGCACTTCCGGGCCGACCACCGGCGAGATGGCAATGTCGGCGATGCCGGCAATGGTCGACGCCGGGTTGCAGGACAGGGCAACCGTCGTTGCGCCCACCTGCTTCGCATAGTTCAGCCCGCCGATGACATAGGGCGTGCGGCCGCTGACCGCGATGCCGACCACAACGTCGTTGGCGGTCAGCCCGATCTCCTGCAACGCCTTGGCGCCCATTTTCGGATCGTCCTCGGCGCCTTCCGTCGACCGCACCAGGGCGTCGGGGCCACCAGCGATCAGACCGACCACCATGCCTTCGGGCACACCGAAGGTGGGCGGACACTCCGAGGCATCGAGAACCCCAAGTCGGCCGCTGGTGCCGGCGCCCATGTAGATCAGACGCGCGCCTTTCTGGAAGGCAAGCACGATCCGATCCACTGCGGCTGCGATGTCCGGCACGACCTTTTCGACGGCCGCCGGCACGGCCGTGTCCTCATCGTTGATCTTGCGCAGCACGTCGATGGTCGGCAGCAGGTCGATGTCCATCGTCCTCGGATTACGGCCCTCGGAAACCAGCCGGTCCAGCTCGGACATCAACCCTTGTTCGGTCATTCGCTTGCTTTCAAAGACCATGCGGCACAGCCGGAAGAGCGGGGCTCGCCGACCGGCACCAGCACAAACGGACCAAGGGTCCGTCGTCGCTATCCTGTTTTCTCTCGTTAACTTTTTAGAATTTGATATTCATGTCGTCAACACAAATTTGGAATATTTTATTCCTTGTTAGGCAGGGCTCTATCGCTGCCGCAGGACCTTTTGGCAAGGATGATTGCGCCCGACACGGCATCGCCGTCAGCCGGCTTCAGCCGGCGCCGGACATCGGGGGAGAGCCAGGGTTCGAGCGGGCTGGACAGACCGCCCAGCAAGGTCACGCGTGGCGCGCCTTTCTCGAACAGCACCCGCACCAGCGTATCGATCTGCTCGGCCGCACTTTGCACGATCCGCCGTCCGACCGGATCGCCCTGGTCGGCATGGCGCATCACCATCGGCGCGAGCGCGGCATAGTCGGTGGCGCTGGCGCGGTCCATCCAGGCGACCGCTTCCATTGGGTCACCCTCGAAGCGCTGCATCACCTCCGCCAGAAGTGCTGTCCGCTCGTGGCGGCCGTCATGGGCGCGCAACGCCAGTTGCACGGCTTTCAGGCCGAGATCGGCACCGCTGCCCTCGTCGGAGATCGGAAACCCATAGCCGCCAACGCGCAGGTCGCGGCCGTCGACAAAGCCGAGGCCGATCGAGCCCGTACCGGCGATCACGACGGCGCCGTCCAGACCGGAATGCGCGCCCAGGCAGGCGCCGACGCCGTCGCTGACGAAATCGATGCTGGCAAAGGGATGCGCGATCGCCCGCAACGCCTCCAGCGCGCCCTTGCGGCCGATGCCGGCAAGGCTGATGCCGGTGTGGATCCGGGCGATCTTGGCTGGTTCAAAACCTGCCTCCTCGATCGCCGTGCCAAACGCTTTCGCGACCGACGCCCAGGCGGCATCGATGCCGAGCCGTGTCGTCGCCGGACCTGACAGGCCTTGTCCCAGTACCGTCCCGTCAGCATCCTCGATACGAGCCCGGCAGCCGGTGCCGCCGCCGTCGACACCGAGAAAATAACGATCCGCGCTCATGCGCTCAGCCGCTCGATGTCGGCGCCGCACAGGCGCAGCTTGCGGTCCAATTGCTCATAGCCACGGTCGAGGTGATAGACGCGATTGATGGTCGTTTCGCCCTCGGCGACCAGCGCCGCCAGCACCAGCGACACCGAGGCGCGCAAATCGGTGGCCATCACCGGCGCGCCATGCAGTTTCTCGCCGCCGCGCACCAGCGCCGTGGTGCCTTGCAGCTTGATGTTGGCGCCGAGCCGCATCAGTTCGGGCACATGCATGAAGCGGTTCTCGAAGATGGTTTCGCGCAGCAGCGATGCGCCGTCGGTGCAGCACATCAGCGCCATGAACTGCGCCTGCAGGTCGGTCGGAAACCCGGGATAGGGTTCCGTCGTCAGGTCTGCGGCTTTCAGCGGCCGGTCGCGTGACACGATAAGCCCACGGTCACCGGGCCAGACGCTGACGCCGGTGGCCTCAAGCAATTGCACCACCGAAGCCATGTGCTCGAGCCGGGCATGCGTCAGCTCGAGCTGGCCGCCGGTGATCGCAGCGGCGATGGCATAGGTGCCGGCCTCGATCCGGTCCGGAATGATGTCGTGGGTGGCGGCATGCCAGCTGGTGTCGCCCGCGATCAGGATGCGGTGCGTGCCGGCACCCTCGATGCGCGCGCCCATGGCGGTGAGACAAGCGGCGAGATCCGCCACCTCCGGCTCGCGCGCGGCGTTGAGGATCTCGGTTTCGCCCTTGGCCGTGGTCGCCGCCATCATGGCGGTTTCCGTCGCGCCGACCGATGGCGAGCTCAAGACGATGCGGGTCCCGATCAGTCCGTCGGGTGCCGACGCGACGATCGATCCGTTCTCGATGGCGATCCTGGCGCCCAGTGCCGCGAGCGCCGCGACATGCATGTCGACCGGCCGCGCGCCGATCGCGCAGCCGCCCGGCAGCGAAACCCTGGCATGGCCGAAACGGGCGAGCAGCGGCGCCAGCACGAGCACCGTCGCCCGCATCTTTCTGACCGTGTCGTAGGACGTCTCCTTGGAAACGGCCGCACTGGTGTCGATCGTCGCGGAATGCGCCGATCTCGTCACCTCGGCGCCATGCAGCTGCACCACGCCGAGCATGTTTTCGACATCGGTCACATCAGGCAGGTTGGTCAGTTCGAGCGGGTAGGGGCTGAGCAGCGCCGCCGCGATCTGCGGCAAGGCAGCGTTCTTGGCGCCGGATATGGTGACCGCGCCTTCCAGTCTCTGTCCGCCGACGATCCGTAATCTGTCCATGAGCTGAAACCTCGTGCGACGAAAGCCGGCCACGCTCGGGCGGCTCTCTCTGGAGATGCTGCTCCGAATCCCGGATTTGGCCTGGTCCAGTTGGAGAATTAATTGCGCGTTCTTGGCTGTCAATCGGAATTGGAATAATTTATTCCTTAGCTAGGCACTTGAGAAGCGCGAGGAAATCCCGTGTCCGTCCTGAACAGGATCAATGTGAAGCTCGAAGGCATGGCGCCCGGTGATCGTGAGATCGGCCGCTATATCGTCGACAATCCCGACCAGATGCTGCGCTTGTCGACGGCGGCTCTCGCGGCCGAGATCGGGCGCAGCCAGTCGAGCGTCGTCAAGTTCAGCCAGAAGCTCGGCTATGCCAGCTATCAGGAGCTCAAGCTTGCCGTCAGCGAGGCCAAGGCGCAGGAATGGCAGGTGCCGGCCGGCATGATCCACGGGTCGATCGAGGTCGGCGACAGCTACCAGGTCATCTTGAAGAAGCTGATCGGCAGCAAGCTTCTGTCGATGCAGCGGACCGCCGAGGCCAACAGCGAGCGCATCATCTCCAGGACTTTGGAACTGCTGGACAAGGCGCGCCGCATCCATCTGGTCGGCGTCGGCGCTTCTTCGCTGGTGGCGCGCGATTTCTCCTACAAGCTGATGAAGCTCGGCCGCAATGTCCTGCACGACAGCGACAGCCACATCCAGATGGCCAATGTCTCGACGCTCGGGCCGGGCGATGTGCTGTTCGCGCTGTCCTACTCCGGCGCCAGCATCGAAACCTTGCGCATCGCCGAGCTTGCCCGCAAGCGCGGCACCATGGTGATCGCCGTCACCGGCCTGCACGACAATCCGCTGAGCCGGGTCGCCGACATCTGCCTCTACACCATCGCCGACGAGGAGCGTGCGCGCTCGTCCTCCATCACCGCGCGCGACGCGCAGCTGACGCTGACCGACCTGCTGTTCATCCTGCTGGTGCAGAAGCAGCCGGATGCCAACGAGTATGTCCACAACAGCGAAGTGGCGGTTTCGGTGCTGAAGGCCGAGCGATCTTCTTAGCGCCACAGGCGATACTGGACCGCGCAACGCCGGTTCCGCGGCCGCCTGGCTCAACAACCGCAGCGATGCCACCTCTTGCCTGTCACCCGCGAAGGCGCGACCCTGCCTGATCTGGCGAAACGCTTCCGCCGAAATCCGCAAGGAGAGAAAATCATGACATCCGAAGTGGCCGTCATTGCAGGCGCAGGCGCTGGTCTGAGTGCCTCGCTTGCGCGCCTTCTCACGCGGGAAGGCTTTCGCGTGGTTCTGGCCGCCCGCAACGTCGAGAAGCTGGGCGCTCTGGTCGATGAGACCGGTGCGCTGGCCGTCGAGACGGATGTTGCCGACGCTGCGTCCGTCGCCAAGCTGTTCGACGCCGCCGACAAGGCCGGCCCGCTGGCGCTTGTGGTGTTCAATGCCAGCGCGCGCACGCGCGGCCCGATCGCCGAGCTCGATGCCGAAGCGGTCAAACAGGCGTTGCTGGTCGGCGCCTATGGCGGCTTCCTGGTCGGCCAGCAGGCGGCGCGCCGGCTGCTTGTCCGGGGGTCCGGATCGATCCTGTTCACCGGCGCCACCGCCAGTGTGAAGGGATTTTCCGGCTCGGCCGGCTTTGCCATGCCGAAATTCGCTCTGCGCGGCCTGGCGCAGTCCATGGCCCGCGAACTCGCCCCGAAGAACATCCACGTCGCCCACTTCATCATCGACGGCCAGATCGAGCCACCCGGACAGGCAGCCGATCCCGATCGGCCGGATCGCCGGCTGTCGCCGGACGCCATCGCCGAGGCCTATCTCACGGCCCATCGCCAGCATCGCAGCGCCTGGAGCTCGGAGCTTGAGCTGCGGCCCTGGGTCGAGACGTTTTGACAATCCAGCTGATCGCCTAAGGGCCAGCTGACCGCCCAGGGGGAAGTAACGCGATCCTTCCGCTGCTCCTTATATACATTAGGCAATTCTCACATTTTGTAGTGCTAAGCTGCTTATCCAATACATAAAAAAGCACAGTGTAATATACACGTTTGTTTAACGTCGGTTGTGCATGTTGCTGGCTTTCCCGGGCTAATTGAGAACGCGCATGCCGGTCACACGTCGTACACTGCTTGCGGCCGGAAGCGCTGGGTTGCTGATCTCGCAAGCCCAGGCAGCCAGCACTCCGGGACAGCAGGCGGAGAACGCCTCAAAGCCTATCGCGAGCGGCAATGTATTGCGCATTGCAATGCCGGCCTTCGCTTCCAATCCGTTCTTCCCGGCCGACGGATCGGGCGACAATGGCATAGACTTGGAACTGGCCCACGGCATCGCCGCGGCGCTTGGCGTCGAGCCGGTATTCGACCGATCCGCCGCAACGTTCGACGATATCGTGAAACAGGTGAGTTCCGGTCAGGCCGACATGGCGATTGGCAAACTCAGCCGGACCCTTCAGCGCGGTCGATCGATCGTCTATTCCCGGCCCTACGCCATGCTGCGCCAAGGGCTGATCGCCAACCGCCTCAACCTGGCGCGTATTGCGCAGGGCAAGCCGCCCGAACAGATCATCCGCGATTTCTCAGGCGATCTCGGCGTCATCGAAGGCTCGTCATTCGCCACCTACGCGACCACAACCTTCCCGCACGCACAAATCCGCCGCTTGGCAAGCTGGGATCTGATCATCGATGCGATCCGAAACGGGACGATCGACATGGCCTATCGCGACGATTTCGAGATCAAGAAGCTGATGGTCGACGATCCGTCGATGACGGTCGTCGCGCGCTCGATCACGCTGACGGACAAGGTCGACACGATCGCAATCGGCGTGCGGCCGGACGATCCGCATCTCGCGGCCTTTGTCGACCTTTATCTCGATCTCGCGCGGGGTCAGCAGGTTCTCAACACTGACGAGATCATCGCCCGCTATCGCCAGGGGAGCAAAGCCTGACATGGCCATCTCCGACGTAGCCGGACCCCTGCCTTTCGATTGGCGCCTCGCGGCAAGGCGCATATTGCGCTCGCCCGCGACGACGATAGCGATGATCGCAGCAGGGATCCTGTGCGGCCTCTACTATCCAGACTTTGCCCATGCGATCAGCCCGGTCGCACAGCTCTACCTGAATTTCCTCAAGATGGTCGTTCTGCCCTACCTGGTCTCGTCGGTCATCTTCTCCATCACGGCGATGGTCCAGGACCCGAAATCGGTCCGCTACCTCGGCAAGGTGGGTATGGCCGTGCTGGTCGTGTCGTTCCTGAGCGTGCTGGTGAGTGGCACATTGTCGTTGATCCTGCAGCCCGGCCAGATCGAGAATCCCCAGTCGCGCATCGAGCTTGGCGAGTTCATCAATTCGCAAGGCAGCGTATCCACCGATCTCGCCTTCCCGTTCCAGCCGCCGCCCTCCAATGGGGATCCCAGCGGCGGGCATTCGATCCTGCTCGACCTGGTGCCGAACAACGTCTTCAATGCATTGGCCTCGGGCCAGACCATCCAGGTCCTGCTGTTCTGCCTGCTTTTCGGGCTCGCTATGGGGAAGATTCCCCAACCCTCGTCCATGAGCCTGACGCAGGCGCTCAACGCGGTCTACCGGGCCTGCACGGTCCTCACCAACTGGTTCATCTGGGGGTTGCCCTTTGCAACCTTCATCCTGATCGCGGACCAGACCGCGTCGACCGGAACCAAGCCACTCACGCTGATGGGCGGTTACCTGCTGGTGATGGGTCTTTCCTGCCTCACATTCGTTGCCGGCGCCTTCGCCATTATCGCCATCCGGTCGCGCCGAAGCTACTGGGCCACGATCAAGACCTGCCAGCCCCTTCTCATGGTGGCCATCACCACACGCTCTACGGTCGCCTCTCTGCCGTGGGTCATCAACCTTTTGAGCGAGCGCCTGCGGTTCAGCCTGGTGGTCGTCGAACTGCTGGTGCCGCTGCAGGCGGCATTGCTGCGCACTGGCCCGGCGCTGCTCTACACTTCGGGTGCGCTGTTCATCGCTCAGCTCTATGGGCACCAGCTTACAGTCCCCGACCTGGTGCTTGTCGGCATCATCTCAGCGCTTCTCGCGCTCACTACCGGCGGCATGGGCAGCCTGCTCATCCTGTCCCAGATGTCCATCGTGTGCGGCTACCTGAAGCTTCCCTTCGAGGCGGCGTTCGCCCTGTTCGTCGCGGTGGATGCGGCCGTGGACACGTTCATGACGCTGGCCAGCGTCTGCACCGTCGCGGCGAGCACGGCAATGATCGCTCCCAGCCACAGGGAGGCGACGCAACCTGAAACCGTCTCGGAACAGCTCGAACCCGAGCCCGTGCGATGATCGACGACAGCATCCGTCCCCAGCTCGGCATTATCGGCGGCCTCGGGCCGCTTGCATCGGCTGACTTCTACTTCAAGCTGACCCGAATGACCCAGGCGTTCAGAGACAACGAACATGTGCCTGCCGTCATCCTCAGCGTCCCGCAGCTGCCCGACAGGACCGCTGCGATCCTTGCCGGCCATGACGGGCCGCTGGCGCCTTTGAAAGCCGCGGTCGCGACGCTCAATGCGCTCGGCGTCGCCTGTATCGCGATGCCGTGCAACACCGCCCATCATTGGTACGGCCAACTGACGGCAAATTCGCACGCGGAGATCATCCATATCGGCGACGCGGTGGTGGCGGAAACGCGTCGTAGCCTGGACCGGGGCCGGGTTGCTGTTCTCGCCACCCAAGGCACGCTGGTCTCCGGCTTCTATCAGGACAGGATATCGGCGGCGGGATTTGAGCTCTGCCTTCCCGCGAGAGCCGAGTTTCAGGAACGCGTCGACAGCGCAATCAGCCTCGTCAAGGCAGGTTCGATCGCGGATGCGGCGGTCGAAACCGAGCGTGCGCTCGATATCGCGCAAGCGGCCGGTGCCGATGCCGCCCTGCTCGGCTGCACCGAACTGTCGGTGGTGGCCGCCAGCCTCGCCGATGTGAATGGATTGGTTGTCATCGACAGCAATGCGGCTCTGGCGCGCGCCTGCCTGACACGATTGGGGTTCGGTGCGCAGGAAGCCCGAGGCCTGCCGACCGTATCGCGGCCGCGGAGACATGACCGGCCGATGCGGGCCAGCTCGGTCGCACTGGCCCAGCCCTATGGATAGAACCTCATAGCATTTCGGAACCCGTTAGCCTTGGCGCGGCACGCCCTTGGCAAGCAGGTAGACGAGATACGGCCCGCCAAGCAGCGAAGCGAACAGGCCGGCGGGCAGTTCGTAGGGAAAGGCCGCCATGCGCGACAGCCAGTCCGAGACGATCATCAGCAGGGCGCCCAGAAGCATCGCCCCGGCAAGATGGACGCGGGCGCGGGAAAAGCCGACCAGCCGGGCAAGGTGCGGCGCGATCAGGCCGACGAAGCTCAACGGGCCGACGACCATGGCAGCCAGCGCGGTCAGCAGCGCGGCAACGACGATCAGCAACAATCGCCCGCCGGCGACCGGCACGCCCAGCCCGCGCGCGCTGTCGGACCCGAGCGGGAGGATGTCGAGCCAGCGGGCGGCGAGGAACAGCGGCAGCGTCAGCGGCAACAGACAGGCGAGTGCTAGCCCTGCATCAAGCGCCGTCGCCTGGCCGGTCGAGCCGCTCAGCCAGCGCAACAGAATGTAGGACTGGGCGTTGCCCATGGCGATCGTCGCGGTGATCGCAGCGCTGCACAGCGCGCTCATGGCGATACCGGCAAGCAGCAGCCGCTCGGCACCGAACTTTGATCGTGCGGCAAGGGCCAGCATGGCAATCAAGGCCGCCAGTGAGCCTAAGGCCGAACCGGCGAGTTGCCAGCCGAGACCGGCCGTGGCGCTGATCATCAGCACGGCTGTCAGGCCGGCACCGGCGCCGGTGCCGACTCCCAGCACTTCGGGGCTTGCCAGCGGGTTGCCGGTGACCCGCTGGATGACGACGCCGGCAGCCGCGAGCATGGCGCCGGCGGCGGCCGCCACGCCGATCCGCGGCGCACGCCAGGCGGCGAGATCGGTTAACAGGTCTCCCCCAGCAATAGACCAGCCGTCCGGACCACGCCCGACGACAAGCGCCACGGTGGCAGCGACAAGCGCCAGCGCAAATAGAAGCAGGATGATGAGCCAGGGCCGGCTGGCCTTGCGCGGTCCTGCCCCGTTGGAGCCGAGATGCGGCCATTCGAAAAGGCGCAGCCGCGGCAACAGCCACAGCAGCAGCGGACCGCCGAGCAGGGCGGTGCCGGCACCGGTCGGAATGCGTTCGCCACCGGAACCGGCGGCCAGCTGTACCAGCCCGTCCGTCAGCCACAGCAGCACGGCGCCGATCAGCGGCGCGGCGATCAGCTTTTGCCGCAGTGTGCGGGCGCCCGAAAGCGTGGCCAGCGCCGGCGCCGCAAGGCCGACGAACCCGATGACGCCAACCTCTGCCGCGACGGTGGTCGCCATCCACACGGCAAGCGCGATGATGAGAAAGCGGCTTGAGTGACGGGCGACGCCCAGGCCGCGTGCCGAGGCATCGTCGAGGCCAAGAATGGTCAGCGGCCGCAGCAGCATCAGCGCCGCGACAGTGCCGGCCGCCAGCCTGATCGTCAGCGCGATGGTCGGCTCCCAGTCCTGCTGGACCAGCGATCCGCCGCCCCAGATGAACAGCGAGAACAGATAGTCGCCATTGGCGAGGATCAGGGCGGCGCTGAGAGAACTCGCGGTCAGCGCCACCATCATTCCGGCGAGCATGACCGACACCGGCTCCAGCCCGCGCCGCCAGGTCAACGCCAGCACCAGCAGCACCGCGGCGGCGCCCCCGGCAAAGGCGACCAGGCCCTGCGACCGCTCCATCAGCAGCGGTGCGTAAAGCGAGGCGATCGTCATGGCCAGTTGCGCGCCGGCCGAAATGCCGAGCGTCGACGGTTCGGCCAGCGGGTTGCGCAGCACATGCTGCAGCAGCAGGCCGGAGAGGCCGAGCACGGCGCCGGCCAGCACCGCCACCGCGGCGCGCGGCAACGTGCTGTAGACCAGGATGATCCGATCGAGATCAACGCCGCCGCCTGGCGGCGCGGCCGGCCACTGCACACCGACGCGCCATGCAAATAGGAGTGCTGCCACTATCGCCAGGAAGCTCCACAGGGCGATTGGCGACAGCGTGACCCCAGACATGGCGCGATGATGGATTGCGCGCTCAGCCATGGCTCTGCCCGGCAAAAGCTGCCGTCGCCAGGCGTGCGAAGCGACGCGCCGACGGCAAGCAGCCGAAATGGTTGACCGGCTCCAGTACGGCAACGCGGTTCTGGCGCACAGCCGGCAGAGCGTTCCACAAGGCATTTGTCGGAAGCGAGCGCCCGACATCCGCCGGCAGTGGCGAGACGATCAGGATCGACGCCTCGGGCACGCGCGCAAGCGCCTCCAATCCGACAGGCGCGGCGGCACTGTAACTTGTCTCGTCGGTCCAGGCATTGACCAGGCCAAGGCGAGACAGCACGTCGCCGAACATGGAATCACGACCGAAGGCGCGGAAGTGGCGCGAGTCGCCGAGGCTGATGACGAAGGCCCGCGCGGGGGAGGGGGGCAAGGTGGCGCGAAGCTGCGTGATCTCGACCGCCGCCTCATCGACGTAGCGCTTCGCCTCGGCCTGCCGTCCCAGCTTTTCGCCCAGGACCAGTGTCGCTGCCTCGGCGAGCGCATAAGGCGGCACGCCGGCCTCGTAGACCGTTTGCGCAAACACCGGCGCGATGCGTTCGAGCATCGGGCGCTGGTATTCGTAGAAATTGGAGATCACGATGAGATCAGGAGCGACGATGCGCAGCAGCTCGTAGTTGGGCGCGCCGCGCAGGCCGAGGTCGGTCACAGTTTGAGAGACAGCAGGCTCCACGGCGATCTTGCGAAACTGGATCAGTTCGGTCGCCGCCACCGGCTCGATGCCGAGTGCCAGCAACGTCTCCAGCATGCCCCAGTCGATCGCGGCAAGGCGCATCGCCGCCGCCTTGGCGGCGACCGGCGGCAGCAGGGCCGCGGCCGCCAGCACAAGCACCTCCCGCCTGTTGGGCAGATGGATCATCGCCGGCGGGTTTTGCACATGGCTACCAAGTCGTGTGCGCCTTCAGCTTGAACGAACGGCCTTCGCCGTAGGAGCAGGTCAGCGTCGTCTGGCAGCTCGACACATAGGTCTTGTCGAGGAGATTGGTGATGTTGAGGTCGATACCCCAGTTCTCTTTCTCGTAGCCGAGTTTCAGGTCGGCCAGAGCGACGGCCGGCACCTTCGCCGTGTTCTCATTGTCGGCCCATGAGGAGCCGATATAGCGAACGCCGCCGCCGATCGAGATGCCGTCATACCAGTCGCCACGGAAGGTGTAGTCGACCGAGGCGGAGGCCATAACCTCGGGCACGATGAAGGGCGTCTTGCCGATCACCGAGATACCGCCGTTCTCCCTGTGGTTAAAGTCATCGTCCTTGGTGATCTTGATGTCATAGGCGGTGAATGCGCCCGTTACCCGGAAGTCGTCGGTGATGTTGACCTTGCCTTCGAGTTCGATGCCTCGCGAGCGCACTTCGCCTGTCTGGACCTGCGCGAACGCGCTGACGTTCGAAGCCACATTCTGACGGGTGAGGTCGAAGAGCGACACGGTGAACAGGCCGTCGATGAAGGTCGGCACATATTTGATGCCAACCTCGTATTGCTGGCCCGTTTCCGGCTTGAACAGGTCGCCGGTTACAGTGGTGCCGATAATCGGGTTGAAGAAGGTGGCGAAGCTGACATAGGGGGTGACGCCATTGTCGAATTCGTAGGCCAGCCCTGCGCGGCCGGAGAAATCGCCGACGGTTTGGCTCAGGGAGCTGGAGCTGCTGGAGTAGAAGGTCGGACGGTAATCGGCTTCGAGCCAGCCACGGTCGTAGCGGCCGTTCAGCGTCACCAGCCAGCCATCGCCAAAACGCAATTGGTCCTGGGCATAGAAGCCGAGCTGCTTCTGGGTCAGATCCTGGTTGAGGTAGCTGACGCGTGGCGTCAAAGGTGCACCGTAGATGGGGTCGAAAGCATCGATCGGCGGGGTTGTTCCGAAGATCGCCGACGACTGCACCTGGTCGATGTTGTAATATTTGTAGTCGATGCCGGCCAGCAGCGTGTGTTCGATCGGACCGGTCTCCACCTTGCCCTCGATCTGCAGGTCCGACAGGAATGTCATCGCATCGGTATCGTGACCGAAATTGATGCGGTTCAGTTGCGTCGATGTCGGGCTCACCCAGCCGTTGGGATAGACGCTGACCTCGTCGATATCGGCAGCGCTGAAGCGCGTGTTGGAGCGCACCGTCCAGTCATTGTCGAAAATGTGCTCGAACTCATAGCCGATCGAGCCCTGTTCACGCCTGTAGAGGTCGACGGACGGCTCGGTGAAATTGGCATCGGGGTCGATGCGTCCGTAGTTTACACCGCCAATAATCCGGTCTGTGACCGTGCCACTGTAAGGCAGGAAACTGCCGCCGTTGTGGTTCTCGTCGATGTGGCTGTAATTGGCCAGGATGGTCAGCGTGGTCGCTTCGTCCGGCTTCCAGGTAATGCTGGGCGAGATGAAGCCGCGCCAGCCATTTTGCAGGTCGCTATAGGTGTCGCCGCCGGCGACCTTGCCCGTCATGCGGTAGCTGACCACGCCATTGTTGGCCACGTCGCCAATGTCGAAGCCGAGATAGACATTGCCGGCATCGTTGACGCCGGTTTCGACGTAGCGCTTGCGTTCGAACTCCGGCCGCTTGCCGACATAGTTGACCAGGCCACCGGGATTGCTGCCGCCATAGAGTACGGAGGCCGGGCCCTTCAGCACCTCGATGCGCTCAAGCCCGAAGCTATCGACATAGAAGCCGCCGAAGGCATAGCTGAACAGTTGCAACCCATCCATGTAGGTTCCGGTGGCCGTCGCATCGAAGCCACGGATGTACAGCCAGTTGGTGTCGCTGTCGGGGCCGAAGGGCTGCGCGAAGACGCCGGCCGTATAGCGGAGTGCTTCGTCGGCTTTCTGTGCGCCCTGGTCGTCGATCTCTTGACGGCCGACCACCGAGACGGATTGCGGGATGTCCTTGATGTCGGTCGCCGTCTTGGAGCCGGTCCTGCTTTTCTTGGCGACGACGCCTTTGACCGGTCCGGTCGCGCCGTCGCCGGCCTCGCCCTCGACCACCACCGGTTCAAGCTGGGTGCTGGTTTGCACAGCCTGCGCGAACGCGGCCATTGGCGGGAACATCGCGACTGCGGCGACACTGGCCGCCAGAAGCGCCTTCATCCGGTAAATTCTGCTCATCAGGAAAGTCCCCGCCTGTCGACATTGAGATACTTGATCATTTATCTCAACTTATCTGCGGGTCATTGGATGGAATTGGACGGTTTGTCCATTCTTGTCCAAACGAGGGACATCGCGGTGCGATGTTGCGGAAATGTCACTGGCGACTGGTGCTCCTCATCCAGGCGCCGGGCGTCACGCCGACAATCGACTTGAACACACGCGTCAGATGCGCCTGGTCGAAAAACCCCGTTGCCTCGGCGATGTCGCCAAGTGAAGCGGCGTCACGCGCCATCATCGCCTTGGCCCTGTCGACCCGCGCCTGCATTTGCCAGCGATGCGGCGGCACGCCCGTCGCCGCCTTGAAGGCATGACTCATCGCGGTTTCGGACAGGCCGGCCAGCGCGGCGAGATCGGCAAGCCGGATCCTGCCCAGGCAATGCGCATCTATGTAGTCGGTGACGAGGCGCAGCTTGCGGCGCGACAGTGGCGACCGCCGCCTGGCGGTATCAGGCTGGTCTATCTGGAACAGGCTTGCGAACAACGCATTGAGCAGGCCCTCGCCATAGAGATCATGCAGAGGCTGGTC
Organism: Mesorhizobium cantuariense; assembly: GCF_042647205.1. Lineage (NCBI taxonomy): Bacteria > Pseudomonadati > Pseudomonadota > Alphaproteobacteria > Hyphomicrobiales > Phyllobacteriaceae > Mesorhizobium > Mesorhizobium cantuariense. Next base: position 1,863,521 of record NZ_JBHRVD010000001.1, read on the forward strand.
GCTGCCGCATTCGGCGGCGATCAGGCCGGCAAGCATGGCGATCCGGTCGTCGCGAAACTGGAAGCGCGACATCCGCAAGGCCTCATGGTCAAGGCTGCGGCCGAAGCGGCGCGTCAGCGCTGCGGCGCCGAAATGCAGGTCGAGATGCCGGATCCGGCGCAGGCCCTCGACCCGGCCGCGGATCGGCACGCCGGCCGGTATGTAAGCCATGGAAAAAGCCTGGTCGTGGCGGCGCAACTCGCCCTTGGCGCCTTCGACGAAAAAGGCGCCATCGCCATCCACATCGAGCGCGACAAACAGCCGGGGGTCGGGAGAGACGTAATAGCCTTCGGCCTTGTCACCGCATGAGACATCCCAGAGGTCGGCGACCACGCCGTCCCAGACATGCCATTTCAGGTCGCCGATGACTGAAAAGCCCTCAATCCGGCTTTCCATGCGCGCAACGAAGGTCAAGTCCTGTGATCCCAGTCATAATACATGATAAAAAGCATCATGTTTATGCCCGGTTGGCGACCGCATCGCAAGCCCTTGCTTTGCGGCTGCTCGAAGGTCGGCCGGAACCAATGCCGCTCGGGCAGTAGGGCCTCAAACGCTTTCGAGATAGGTCTCGATCTCGAAATCGCTGACATTGAGCGCGAACGTGTTCAGCTCTTGGCGTTTGCAGGCAACGAAAGAGTCGCGCAGGATTGCCGGGAAGATCTCCGCCACATGGGTCCCGCCTTCGAAGGCGGCGATCGCGGACGCCCAGTCCGGCGGAAGCTTTGCCGGTGGCAGTCCCTGGCCGTCAGTGCCGATCGGATCACCTGGCGATATTTGTCTTTCGATGCCTGTCAGTGCGGCGCCCAATATGGCCGCGAGCACCAGATAGGGATTGGCGTCCGCTCCCGAAACGCGATGCTCTATGCGGCGTGCAGCGGTCGGTCCGCCGGGAATGCGGATCGCGACCATGCGGTTCTCATAACCCCAGGCGACCGCGGTCGGCGCATAGGACCTTGGACGCAGCCTGCGGTAGGAATTGAAGTGTGGTGCGAACACCAGCGTGCTCTCGGCCATCGCCGCAAGCAGACCGCCGACCGCATGGCGCATGATCTCCGAGCCCTGATCGGTGCCGTCGTCGAAGACATTGCGCCCCTCGCCGTCGACCAGGCTGAAATGAACGTGAAAGCCATTGCCGGCCCGGTCGCCATAGGGCTTGGCCATGAAACAGGCGGCAAAGCCGTGCTTGCGGGCAATGCCCTTCACCGTGCGCTTGAACAGCACCGCATCGTCGGCAGCCCGCAAGGCGTCCGCGACATGGTTCAGATTGATCTCGAACTGACCGACACCGTTTTCGGCGATGGCCGTATCGACCGGAATGCCTTGCGTCCGGCAGGCCTCGTAGACGTCATGGATGAAGGATTCGAAGTCGTCGATCTCGTCGATCGACAGCGCCGCATCGGAATCGAGGCGGCGCCCGGTCACCGGTGAGACAGGCCCGACCGGCCGCTGCGATTGCGGATCGACAAGGTAGAATTCGAGTTCCGTTGCCGCGACCGGGGTCAGGCCCAAGGCCTTGTAGCGATCGAGGATGCGGGCCAGCGCCCGTCGCGGGTCGCCGAGATAGGGAGCTCCGCTTTCGTCGGCAAGCCAGAGCGGGACGAGCGCCGTCGGATGCGCCGTCCACGCCACCGGCAGAATGCCGCGCCCGGTCCACTGGCACAGTCCGTCGGCATCGCCGGTCGAGAATACCAGGCTGTTGCCTTCGATATCCTCGCCCCAGACATCGAGCCCGATCAGCGAAAAAGGCATGCGCAGCTTGCCTTCCAACGCCTTCCTTGCCTGCTCGACGGGAATGCGCTTGCCGCGCATGATGCCGTTGAGGTCGCACACCGCGGCCCTCAGGCTCTGGATGTCGGTTCTGCTTTCAAGCCAGTTCAAAACGTCCGCAATTGCATCGCTCAATTTATAACCTCTGGTTTTGAAGGTCCCGCAAGCCTGATCGGCTGCACTGTCCCTGGTAAAGATAGCTTGTGAGTTTTCGAGAAACAGACCCGGCTGTCGCCAAGGGCTTTTCCTTATTTTTTCAAGTCACTAGCTGGGATGTCGGGAGGCATTTCAAAACCAATTGCGCGATCTGCGATCGCAACATAGAGGCAAGAGGACGGAAAGCCAAGGGGCATTCGGGCAGTGATGTCGGCCCCCAGCGCTTGGGCCGATGCCTGCTTCTTCGACGAGAAAGTCTTGACGTTGACGAACCGCATGCCTTGGCGATTGGCGGAAATATCGATCACTTCGTCATCCACGGGCGGAGCAAGGAGCGTAGCGACGCGGTGCAGACCCGAGGATCCATGCCGCGATGTCTGAGCGTTGCTGCGGTGCAGAATTCTGCGCCGTTGCATTCTTCGACCAAGGTCGCGGCATGGATCCCAGGGTCTCCGCGACGGAGCTTCGCTCCTGCTTCGCCCAGGGATGACGACGTTGGGGAGGCTTCAGCCAATCTCGGAGGTTTTGCGATAGTCCGCTGAAAGGAACGATAGGCGGCGCCTTTTGAGGGGTCCATTCTAACCTCTCGCCTTCAGAAATCTCGCCTGCTGCAGGATGTGCGCGGCGCCTTCGTCGATATCGCGCATGATGGCAGCGCGGGCGCGCTCCCCGTCCTGGGCCTCGATCGCCGCGACGACTTCCTCGTGAAAGTCGATGTCGAGAATGGAGGCGAGGTCATCCTCGAACCCCATGGCGAGGTTCCTGAGGAAAGGGCCGACCTGCATCCATACGGTCTCGATCAGGAAGATCATCTGCTCGTTGCCGCAATGGCGATAGATCGAGAATTTGAAGTCGTGGTTCTTGCGCAGATAATCGTCGATATCGCCCTTGCGGGCGGCCAGGGTCAAGTCGGTGCAGTGGCGTCGGATCGTCCGCAGATTGTTGCCGTTGATGCGTTTTGTAGCAAGCTCGGTCGCCGAGCCTTCGAGGATCGTCCGCACGGCGGTCAGTTGCGAAAACCGTTCGGCCGAAATGATCGGCACCTCGACGCTGCCGTTCGGCATCGGGCTGAGCGCCCGCAGTGCCTGCAGCCGCATGAAGGCGCTGCGCACCGGCATGTCGCTGGTGCCGAGTTCCTTGGCGAGTTTTCGCGACGTCAGCTTCTGGCCCGGCACGAACTGGCCGGACATCAGCGCCCGCACGAGTTCCAGATAGACTTTTTCATGCAAGGGAACGCTGTCGACGGCGGTTAACCCGAATTGTGTTTTGTCGGCCATTGGCGGGGGTGCTACTTCATTCGTTCTGAAATCTGTGCAGCAGGCTGGTTTCGCCGCTGGGATTCTGCGTGGCCGAGCCCGACGAGAACGCCGAAGTCAGCGATTTATCAAGCACATGATAGACGCTTCGATTATTGCGCGGCAAGCCAACGCGTCACCTGCCGACTGTTGTATCAGGCAAACTTTTCCACCGACGGTTTCGAGTCTTCCGGGTGCGTGCACGGAGCCTCCCCAGGGCTCGGCATTGTCTATCTAAAATGCGAATAAAAAGCATTGGCTATGAGAATTAATGCTTTTCAGTCACACAAAATGATGAAATGGTTGCGTCGAGGGAATGGGAGTGAATGAATGCGCAATGTCAGCGGGCATGGCAAGCGGCTGTCCTATTACGACTTCGGGCATACGACGGTTTATGCGTCCCGCTTCGACCAGCGCTTCCCCTATTGTGCCTATGTTCCCGACGACTATGCCGAGGACGGCGACAAGACCTATCCGCTGGCGGTGATCGTCCACGGCACCGAGCGCGGTATGCTCGCCTATCGCGACGCCTTTGCGGATTTTGCCGAAGCCAATGGCGTCATCGTGCTCGCCCCGCTTTTCCCGGCCAACATCTGTTTTCCCGGCGATCTCTCTTCCTACAAGATGCTGCGCGAGGGCGACCTCCACTACGACGCCGTCATGCTCGACATGATCGAGGAGATGCGCGAGCGCTACCGGATCCGCGGCGACCGCGTGATGATGTACGGCTTCTCCGGCGGCGGCCATTTCACCCACCGTTTCCTGTTCCTGCATCCCGAACGCCTGCTGGCCGCATCGATCGGCGCGCCGGGCGTCGTCACCTTGCTCGACTTCGATTACGATTTCTGGGTCGGCGTGCGCGATTTCGAGGGTGTGTTCGGCAAGAAGGTCGATCTCGATGCGATGCGCAAGGTCGCCGTGCAGATGGTGATCGGCGGCGACGATAAAGAGACCTGGGAAATCACCATCACGCCGCAGGACGCCTGGTGGATGCCGGGTGCGGATCTCGCCGGCGCCAACCGCAACGACAGGATGCGGTCGTTGAAGGGCAGCCTGGAGAAGCACGGCGTGGCCGTGCAGCTGGATGTCGTGCCTGGGATCAAACATGACGACCGCGACCTCATAGGCAAGGTCAAGGAATTCTTCGCGCGGACGTTGAATGGGGACGCCGCGCCAGTCTGAAAAAAGACTTCTGAAAAAACTGCAGTCAACAATGCTGGAGATAAAAAATGGGAACAGGTTTGGTAATGGGAAGACGATTGGTAGGGGTGGTTGCCGCGATCGCCATGATGGCCTGCGCACTGCCGGCAATGGCGCAGGAGCAGCCGAAAACGGGCGGCACGCTCAAGGTCCGCATCAATGCCGACATTCGCGCCACCGACGGGATTAATCGCGACGCGAACACCGACACGGTGCTGCACCAGATATTCGAAACGCTGGTCGCCTATCGTGCCGATCTCACCACAGGGCCGGCTCTCGCTGAATCCTGGAAGATATCGGATGACGGCAAGACCTATACATTCACGCTGCGTGACGGCGCCGTCTTCCACAATGGCGATGCGGTAACGTCGGCCGATGTCAAATGGAACTGGACCCGCCGCCTGGATCCGGCCAACCAGTGGCTCTGCATTCCGCTCTTCAACGGCAGCCAGGGGCTCAAGATAGAGGCGATTGACACGCCGGATACGCGCACCGTGGCCTTCAAGCTCAATGCGCCCAATGCGCTGTTCCTGGCGCAACTCGCCAATGTCCAATGCGATAGCTGGGTTGCCAGTCCGAAGAATGCAGGCGCCGACGGCAAATGGATCGCCGATTCCGCCATCGGCAGCGGTCCCTTCAAGCTGAAGGAATGGGTCAAGGGCCAGTATATCGACCTGCAACGCTTCGACGCCTATAAGCCGTTGAAGGAGGCGTCGAGCGCCCTGGCCGGCAGCCGCCAGGCCTATGTCGACGACGTCCGCTTCATGGTCATTCCCGACACGGCAGCGGCGGAGACCGCGCTGTTCGCCGGTGAGATCGACGTGCTGCCCGGCCTTGAATCGGCGCGTGTCGAGGAAGCTAAGTCGCGCGGCATGACGGTGCTGTCGACGCCGGGCCTGTCGTGGACGGCGATCCTGCTGCAGACCAAGGATCCGCTGCTGTCGAACGCTAGGATACGTGAGGCGCTCGCGCACGCTGTCGACATCAACCAGATCGCCGCCGCCCGCACCAACGGCGTCGCCACCGGCGACCCCTCCGCCGTCGCCCAGGCAAGCTCGTTCTTCGACAACGACTTCCTCAAATGGCCCGAATACGACCCGGCCAAGGCGAAGGCGCTGCTCGATGAAGCCGGCTACAAGGGCGAGCCGATCAAGATCCAGACCAACACCCGCTACCAGGGCATGTATGAGAATGCCGTGCTCATGCAGGCGATGCTGACGGCTGCCGGCTTCAATGCCCAGCTTGAAGTGCTGGACTGGGCGGCACAGCTCGACAACTACCTGGCCGGCAAGTTCCAGGTCCAGTCGTTCGGCTATTCCGCGCGCCTCGATCCATCGCTGATGTACGGCGTCATCCTTGGCGACAAGGCCACCGACCCGACGGCGCAGTGGGACAACAAGGAGGCCTTCGAGCTCTACATGAAATCGATGGGCACCACCGACCCGGAGCAACGCAAGACGCTGTTCAAGCAGCTTCACGCGCTGATGATCAAGGACGTGCCGATCCTCGGCCTCTACTACGAGCCCTCGATCGACGCCGTCTCACCGAAGGTGAAGGGATATACCGTATGGCCGGCTGAGAACACGCGGACTTGGGGTGTCTGGAAAAGCGAGTAAGTACAAGCGATCTCGCTCGTGATTGGAAAAGGCCGGAGGCGCGTTGCCTCCGGCCTTTCGTTTGTCGGCGCGATAACCAGTTCCTCGACACGGTGATTTTGACCGAGTTGAGGTCTGCCGGCGGGCAACATCCATCGCGCATTTCAGCGGACTATCGCACTCCGTGGAGATTGGCCGAAGCCTCTCCGACTTCGTCATCCCTGGCGAAGCAGGAGCGAAGCTCCGTCGCGGAGACCCGAGGATCCTGCCGCGACTTCAAAGCGCCGCCACGGTGCAGAGCCTCTGCGGGACGCTGGCGGGACAGCACCCCCCTCTGTCCTGCCGGACATCTCCCTCCTTGCGGGGGAGATGTCCGGCAGGACAGAGGGGGGTCCGCCGACATCGGGCAAATTCATCACCGCAAGCGACACTCGCAGGTCGCAGCATGGATCCTCGGGTCTGCGCGTCCGCTCCGCCCGGTGGATGACGAAGCGACGGACGTTGCCCCAGATGGGGTCGCCGGCAATGGCGCCAGATGCGAACTGAGCCTCGTCAAGCCGTTCGCCACCCATCGAAACTGACGGATAGCGTCAGATCTCCGGTATCAGGCCAAAGGGTGTCATCATTGCACCGCCGCCCGCTTGGCGCCGGCGCCATCGGCGAAGCGGCGGTCGATCAGCATCGCCGCGTCGAGCAGGGAGCGCGTGTAGGGGTGCTGCGGGTTGTCGAAGACGTCGTCGCGGTCACCGATCTCGACGATCCGCCCGTCCTGCATGACGGCAACGCGGTCGGCGACCTGTTCGACGGCACCGAGATCATGCGAGACGAACAGGCAGGCGAAGCCATAGCGTTCCTGCAGCGACCGGATCAAAAGCAGGATCTGCTTCTGCACGGTCATGTCGAGCGCCGAGACCGGCTCGTCCGCGACAACGAAAGCTGGCCGCCTGGCGATGGCGCGCGCGATCGCGACACGCTGGCGCTGGCCGCCCGACAGTTCGTGCGGGAAGCGTTGGAGAAGCTCGCGCGTCAGGCCGACTTCATCGAAGATTTCGTCGACGCGAATAGTGCGCTTCCTGCCGTCCATGCCCGCATCGAGCTTCAACGGCTCGGCGACGATGTCGGCGATCCGCTGGCGTGGATCGAGCGACGAATAGGGATCCTGGAAAACGATCTGCATGTCGCGGCGCTGGGCGCGGGCATCGACCGAACGGCCATTCGCAATCGTCTTGCCGAGAAACGTGATCGTGCCCGAGGACGGTTTGACCAGGCCGACGATCGCCCGCCCGAGCGTCGTCTTGCCTGAGCCCGACGCGCCGACCAGGGCCAGCGTCTCGCCGCGCCGGATCGTCAGGCCGACGCCGTCGACGGCGCGCTTCGGTTCGGTGCGGGTAAACAGCCGGCGGCGGCCCGGATAGTCGATGACGACGTTGCTGATCTCGATAAGCGGGTCGCCTGACGAAGCCGCTCTCGATCCGCCGGCGCTGCGTTTGGGCAAGGCATCCACCAGCCGCCTGGTGTACTCATGCCGCGGCGAGTGCAGCACTTCAGCGCTGTTGCCTTGTTCGACGGCCTTGCCCTCGCGCATCACCACGACGTTGTCCACATAATGCGACACCATGCCGAGGTCGTGGCTGATCAACAGGACGGCCGTCCTGTTCTCACGTGTCAGCTCGGTCATCAGGTCGAGCACGTCGCGCTGCACCAGCGTGTCGAGCGCGGTGGTCGGCTCGTCGGCGATCAACAGGCGCGGCTTCAACAGCATGACCGAGGCAAGCATGATGCGCTGGCGCATGCCGCCCGAGAATTCATGCGGATAGGCGACGAGGCACTTGCCGGGATCCTTGATCTGGATTCGCTCCAGCATCGCCAGCGAGCGATCCCTGATCTCGGCGCGCGGCATCCGGCGATGCAGGCGCAGCCCTTCGGCCATCTGCTCGCCGATGGTGATGGCGGGATTGAGCGAGACCATCGGCTCCTGGAACACCATGCCGACCTGCGCGCCGCGGATCGCCCGCAATGTCTTCGGTTCGAGGCGGGTCAGGTCATACCCGTCGAAGCGGATTTCGCTGTCCGGCGTCGTCACCAGCGGGGCAGGCAGCAGGCCGAGGATCGAACGGGCGGCCATCGTCTTGCCGGATCCGGATTCGCCGACCAGCGCCAGCATGTCACCGGGCGCGAGGTCGAAGCTGAGCTCGTCGACGATGCGCTTTCCGGCTGGCCCGGCCGAGATCGACAGGCTTCGCACTGAAAGCATCGTGTTCTTGTCCCCGGTCGCCACGAGCATGTTTCCAGCGTCTCACATTTTCGGGTCGAGCCAGTCGCGCACCGCATCGCCCAGCATGTTGATGCCGAGCAAGGTGATCGAGATGCACAGGCCTGGCAGGATGATCAGATGCGGGGCCTGGCTGATATAGGGCCTGGCCGTCGACAGCATGTTGCCCCAGCTGGGAGCGGGAGGCGGCACACCGAGCCCAAGGAAGCTCAGCGCGCTTTCCGACAGGATGATCCAGCCGAACATGGTCGTGGCCAAGACGATGATCGGCGCCACGCAGTTGGGCAGCACATGCCGCGCCATGGTGATGATCTCGCTGTTGCCCATCACGCGCGACGCCTCGACATATTCGCGCTCGCGGATGGACATGACCGCTGCCCGCACCACGCGCACGACGATCGGCATGTAGGCAAGGCCGAGCGCGACGATGATCCCCTCTCGGCTGGCGCCGATCACCGCCATCAGGCCGAGCGCCAGCAGCAGGCCCGGAAAGGCGAGGAAGGCATCGTTGACCATCATGATGATGCGATCGACCCAGCCGCGCAGGAAGCCGGCCAGCACGCCGAACACCGTTCCGACGGCCAGTGCGAAGATGACGGTCGCGAAGGCGATCCAGGCGCTGGTCCGCGCGCCGCTGGCGAGACGGCTCAGCACATCGCGGCCGAATTCATCGGCACCAAGCAGATGCATGGCCGACGGTCCGGAAAGGCGTGCCGGCAGGTCGAGCTTGAGCGGGTCGTAAGGCGCGATCCACGGCCCGATCACCGCCAGGACGATCAGGGCGCCGGTGACGATAATGCCGAACACGGCATTGAACTTCATGCCGGGCCGGCGGAGCGCGCGGGCGATCATGCGGTGACTCTCGGATCGAGCAGCGGATAGACGAGGTCGACGATCAGGTTCACCACGACATAGATGAAGGCGACGAACAGCATCGTTCCCTGAACGATGGGGTAGTCGCGGGCATAGATGGCATCGACCAGAAGGCGGCCAAGGCCCGGAATGGTGAACACCGTCTCGATGACGGCAATGCCGGAAAGCAGGCTGCCGAGCACGAAGCCGATCAAGGTGAGGGTCGGCGCGAAAGCGTTCTTGAACGCATGACGCCAGATGACCGCACCTTCGGACAAGCCCTTGGCGCGGGCATGGGTGATGTATTCCAGCCGCGACACCTCGATGGTGCTCGCCCGCGCCATGCGCGCGATGGGGCCGGATTCGACCAGCACCAGGGTGACGACCGGCAGGATCACATACAGGGCCGCATGGCCGAAATCGCGGCTGAAGGGCACATAGCCGACGATCGGCAGCCAGCCGAGGTAAAGGCCGAAGATCATCATCAGCATCAGCCCGAGCCAGAAGCTCGGGATGGAAAGCAGGATGGTCGAGGTGGCGACGACGCTGATGTCGCTGAGACTGTCCTGTTTCCAGGCGGCGAGCATGCCGGCGGGCACCGCGATCACCGAGGCGACGAGTACAGCTAGAAGCACGATGACGGAGGAGACCGCGAAGCGGTCGAGGATCAGCGGCAGCACCTTCTGACCATTGGCGATCGACTGGCCGAAGTCGCCGGTCAGCACATTGCCGATCCAGATCAAATACTGCATCACCAGCGGCTGATCGAGGCCCATCTGCCGCCGCATCGCCTCGACCTGCCCGGGCTTTGCCAGGTCCCCCAGCATCAGCGCCGCGGGATCGCCCGGGATGAAGCGCATCATGACGAACACCGCCACCGACACCAGAATGAGCGTCGGGACAGCGCTGGCCAAACGGGTCAGGATGAAGCGGACCATCTTTTCTCCCGCACGATTGTTGAAGACTGCTCCATCGGCTGCTGCCCGGCCAGCCTTTCCAGCATCGCATCGTCCATCGTCAGTTCATAACGGGTGAAGTCGCGGTTTTCGGCCGGCAGCGGTGCGATTTCCATGACGCCGCTGGCCGGCTCGAAAACGATCATCGCCACCGTCGCCGAAAGGTTGCCGCCTTCCTTGCGGATTGCCGGGCGGCAGACGCTGAGAGGTGCCGCGAAATCGTCGAACAGCGCCTGCTTGAGGTCTTCGACGGTGATGTCGCCATGCCGCGCAGTGAGGTGCCGGCGCACGCGATAGTCGCGGTAGAGGCTGTCCGGCACGTCGTTGAGGCCGGTCTCGCGCAGCTTCGACAAGGCGACCGGGCTCTGCCAGTGATTGGCGTGCACGATCAGCTCCTTGTCGGGGTAGATCGGGAAGGCCTCGTCCGGCGCGCATTCGAGGTCGACCGCGAAACCCTCGGCGGTGCTCAGGATCATGTTGTTGGAGCCGGATTTCGGCGTCGTCGCCACCACCTTGATGGCATGGGCGAAATGCTGCGCCTCCAGTGCGCGGCGGCGGATGAAGGGCAGGGGGATGCCGATCTCGCGATAGTCACGATCGGATTCCAGATAGTTGGCGGTGATGCCGATGCCGGCCGAATTGAAGCCGCTGCGCGCCAGTCCGCCGGCCTCGGTGAAGGTGAGGAGATCCGGGCCGTCCTCGCGCCGCACAAGCAGGACGATCGAGGTCTCGGCACATTCGGCCCGCCAGTCCCAGTTCTGGCCATGGATCAAGCGGCCAGCCTTGGTCGCCGCCGGCAGGATCACGGCGCCCGTGCAGCCGTCCGGCTCGTCGTCGGAAATACCTTTTTCGCGCTTGGCCAGCTGCAGGATTTCGGTGCGGGCATTGACCAGCAGGATAGAGGACAGGCCGAGATTCGCGCCGGCGGCGATCCCGTCCATTTCTTCGACGAGATCGGGCGCCCATTGCCGCAGGCGCGGCAGGAATATGCCGCAGAAGCGTCCGACGTCATCCTCGCCGAAGCCAAACTTATCGAGCTGCGCGGCATACAAAGCCACCGAAGCGCCGATGCGTTCTCGCGCCTGTTCACCATAGGCCTTGCCGCGCTCGGTGGGTGCTCCGCTCACATCGACAAGCGGAAAGGGCGCGACTGCAATCATGGAAAGAGGCCTCGAATTTACAGATAAGATCGACCATAGTGCATTTTATGCAAATGAAAAGCAGAAATTTTCTGGAAATAGCCCTTTCGAACAGTCGTTCGGCCTATCTATAATGCGAACACCACGGAGAAGACGCATGAGCCAGGATACCATCGCGCCACCAATATCGGCGGGAGCGGCAAGTCCGCTGCAGATAGATCTGGCGCGCCGGATACTCGAACGCATCCGCGATTCCGGCTGGGCGGTCGGAACCCGTATTTCGGTGCCGGATCTTGCCCGTACGTTTGGAGTTTCGCGCTCTCCCATCAGTGCCGCACTCGAGCTTCTGGTGGCGCAAGGCATTCTGAGCGGGTTCGAGACGAGGGGGCTGCAGCTGGCGCGCGACGTCACCGAACTGGACCCGGAAACCATCCTGCCAAGTTCGCCGCTCGAGGATCTCTACCGCCGGATGATGAAGGATCGTTCGCTGGGCGAATTGCCCCAGGATGTCTCCGAAGCGGAATTGATGCCGCGCTACCAGGTGTCGCGCGGCGTGATCAGAAAGCTGCTGCTGCGCTTTGCCGCGGAGGGGCTGGTGCAGCGCCTGCCGGGGCATGGCTGGCGCTTCGCCGAGTCGCTGGTCGGCGATGACGCCTATCGGGAGAGCTACGAATTCCGCATCGCCGTCGAGTGTGCCGCGCTGCGCTCGCCGATGTTCCGCGCCGATCCGCAGCAACTGGCGCCGGTGCGGCGCGCGCATGAGCGAATCCTGTCGACCATCCTCGACGGCAAGACGCTGACCGGCGGCGATGAATGGTTCCGGGTCAATGCGTCGTTCCACGAAGGGCTTGCGGCCTGTTCCGGCAACCGGTTCCTGGCCGACGCCGTGCGCCAGCAGAACAATCTGCGCCGCTTGCAGGAATCGGCCGGGTTCGAGCAATTGCCGGGTGAACGGCTCGAGCAGTCCTGCCGCGAGCACCTCGCCATTCTCGACGCCGTCGAGGCTGGCGAGGTCGAGTGGGCCGAGGCGCTGCTTCGCCAGCATCTGCGCCAGGCGTCGGAATTCGCCTCACCGCCGCGCTCGCCGTGACGCCAGCATTGCCGGGTCTCGCGGCCTGGCACTCAGGCACGCGGCGTCTGCGCCACGCTGTGCAAAACCGTCATCACAAATCTTGACCTTGCGCGCACTTGCACCTCTGGCCGCTCTCTGGCTTTTTGGGGTACCCATCCGAACGGACTGATTCGCGTCACGCCGCTCGATTGCAATGTCCCCAAGGCAGTCTGCGGGTGGATCGTGAAGCGCGCGCAATTTGGCGAAGGAGAAACAGGCATGACCGAGTTCAAGAAGCCCGAAATCTCCGAGATGAGACCCAAGATCACCGTCATCGGCGTTGGTGGTGGTGGCGGCAATGCCGTCAACAACATGATCGCGGAGCAGCTTCAGGGCACCGAGTTCATCGCCGCCAACACCGACGCGCAGGCGCTGACCATGTCGAAGGCGACGCGGCTGATCCAGCTTGGCGCGCACGTCACCGAAGGATTGGGCGCCGGATCGCTTCCCGAGATCGGCCGCGCCGCGGCCGAGGAATCGCTCGACGAGATCATGGATCATCTGGCCGGCACGCATATGTGTTTCGTCACCGCCGGCATGGGCGGCGGCACGGGAACCGGTGCTGCTCCAATCATCGCCCAGGCGGCGCGCAAGGCCGGCATCCTGACGGTGGGCGTCGTCACCAAGCCTTTCGCCTTCGAGGGCAGGCGCCGAATGCAGATGGCCGAAGAGGGCATCGAGCGGCTGCGCGAGAGCGCCGACACGGTCATCGTCATCCCGAACCAGAACCTGTTCAGGATCGCCGATGCCAAGACCACCTTCGCCGATGCGTTCGTCATCGCCGACCGGGTGCTCTATGCCGGCGTCAGCTGCATCACCGATCTCATCGTCAAGGAAGGCCTGATCAATCTCGACTTCGCCGATGTCAAATCGGTGATGCGCGACATGGGCCGCGCCATGATGGGTACCGGCGAGGCGTCCGGCGAGGGCCGGGCGATGAAGGCGGCGGAAGCCGCGATCGCCAATCCGTTGCTCGACGAAGTGTCGATGAAGGGCGCCAAGGGCATGCTGGTTTCGATATCGGGCGGCAGGGACATGACCCTGTTCGAGGTCGACGAGGCCGCCACCCGCATCCGCGAAGAAGTCTACGAGGACGCCGACATCATCGTCGGCGCGATCTTCGACAAGGGCATGGAAGGCCGCTTCAGGGTCTCGGTGGTGGCGACGGGTCTCGACCGTGCGTTCGGAGCAGAGGAAGCCGATGCCGGCATCGCCCGCGACCACGCCGGCCAGCCGGCGCGGACGCTTCAATAGGATCTGCCCGATACTCGTTGGTCGGACTGCTTGCGGAGCCCTCGTAGCGCTGCCCAGAGGATTTGACGGGCGGGAGGCCTGTTGGCAGTCAAGGTTTCATCGCTCGTTTCGATAAACTACCATCAGCACTCCCCAATGACGAAGCGACGGGTGTTTTCGCCAATCGCCAGGGCACGCCCAAACTCCACCGCACCGATGGTTGGATCGCTTGTCCGTCCGCTTTGAATAGAAATTTAAAACGTTTGCAATTTTGCAAAAGACAATTACAAACGTTTCAAACTCGTTCGAGGGAGGAATGATGACGACCCGCGTCATCACGCTCAAGGAGCTTGCGGCTAGCCTTGACCTGTCGATCACGACGGTGTCGCGCGCGCTTGCCGGCCATGAACAGATCGCGCTGAAGACGCGCGAACGTGTCGCGCAAGCGGCGCGTCAGGCCGGCTACGTGCCCAACACCGCGGCGCGCACGCTTGTCTCCGGCCGCAGTGGCTTCGTCGGCCTGGTGTTGCCGATCCGCGGGCCGAACCTTGTCGATTCTTTCCTTGGCGAATTCGTCACCGGGCTAGGCGAAGGGCTGGTGTCGCACGGCGCCGACCTGATCCTGGCCACCGCGGCCTTTGGCCATTCGGAACTGTCGGTGCTGCGCCATGTCGTCGAATCCGGACGCGCCGATGGCGTCGTCGTCACGCGTATCGCCGAGGTAGACGAACGGCTCGCCTATCTGCGCGAGCGTGGCTTTCCCTTCGTTGCCCATGGCCGGCTGCTCGACAGCGAATTCGGCTACAACTGGCTCGACACCGACGGCGCGCATGCCTTCGGCGAGGCTTTCGATATGCTCTACGATCTCGGCCACCGCCATTTCGGCCTGGTGACGATCTCCGAGCCGATGACCTTCCGCCACTTGCGGCAGGATGGTCTCGCCGCCGCCATCGCCCGTTGCGGCGATCCGTCGGTGCGGCTTGATGTGGTGACGGCGCCCCGCTTCGATCACGAAGCCCGCATCCACGCCGTCAACCGAATGTTGCAGGGGCCTGACAGGCCGACGGCCATCGTCGCCCTGTTCGACGAACTGGCGCTGACCGTGATGGAGGAGGCCGCCCGCGCCGGCCTCAGCGTGCCGGGCGAACTCTCCGTCATCGGTTTCGACAACATTGCCGCGTCGGCCTACGCGCCGCCGGGCCTCACCACATTCGATGCCTCGATCCGCCAATGCGCGCGCGAGATCGCCGACATGCTGCTCACGGTGATCGCCGACAGGCCTGCCGCACCGCTGACGCGGCTGATCCGGCCGACGCTGGTTGCGCGCGCCAGCCATGGACCCGCACCGCAGACAAGAAGCTGACGCCGCCATGACGGCGCCTATCCAGGGAGGAAGATCATGATGAAAGCATTGAAGACACTGGCAGGTGCAGCACTTGCACTGTCGCTGGCCTCAGGTGGCGTGCAGGCCCAGCAGGTGCTGTTCTGGTCGACGCAGGCGCGCCCGGTCGAGGAAACCCAGAAGATGCGCGACGATGTGCTGAAAGGCTTTGACGGCCCCGTCGATTATCAGGTCGCCGAGGATGGTCCCTGGCTCACCCGCCTGCAGGCCGAATTGCAGGCCGGCTCCGGCACGATCGGCCTGCTGGGTGGCCTGCACGGCGATTTCTCCACTGTCGGCGCGAACCTTGTCGATCTGTCCGGCGTCGATGTCGGCGGCGTCAAGGTCAACGAGGCCTACAAGAAGCTCGGCATGCTCGGCTCCAGTGAGCAGAAATACCTGCCATGGATGCAGGCCACCTATTTGATGGCGGCCAACAAGCAGGCCTTGCAGTATCTGCCGGCGGGCGTCGATCTCAACACCATCACCTACGACCAGCTGATCGAATGGTCGAAGAACATCGCCGAGAAGACCGGCTCGCCGAAATTCGGCTTTCCTGCCGGTCCCAAGGGGCTCAAGCACCGCTTCTTCGAAGGTTTCCTCTATCCGTCCTACACCGGTTCGATGGTGACCAAGTTCCGTTCGCCGGAAGCCGAGACCGCCTGGAACAAGTTCAAGGAGTTGTGGCAGTACACCAATCCGAACTCGACCAACTACGCCTTCATGCAGGAGCCATTGCTGAGCGGTGAAGTCTGGGTGGCGTTCGACCATGTCGCGCGGCTTGCCGATGCCTTCAACAAGAAGCCGGACGAATTCGTTGCCTTCCCGGCGCCGGCCGGTCCTGCCGGTCGCGGCTTCATGCCTGTCGTGGCCGGGGTCGCCATTCCGAAGACCTCGCCTGACATCGACAAGGCCAAGGCGCTGGTCGCCTATATGCTGAAGCCGGAAACCCAGATCGCGACGCTCAAGGCAACCAATTTCTTCCCGGTCGTGGACGTCAAGCTGCCCGACGACATGCCGGCCTCGGTCAAGGCTTTCGGCCCGGCGATCGCCACCATGACCGGTGCGCCCGATGCACTGCCGGCGCTGTTGCCGATGGGGCTTGGCGATCTCGGCGGCAAGTTCAACCAGGTCTACACCGACAGTTTCGAGCGCATCGTGCTCGGCGGCGAGGACGTGCACGGCGTGCTCGCGGAACAAGCGACGGCGCTCAAGGCCATCATCGACCAGGCCAAGGCACCGTGCTGGGCGCCCGACAAGCCATCCGACGGCGCTTGCCCGGTAGAATAGTCAGACCGTGATCCCGAAAGTGGGAAACCGGTTTTCGGAAAAGATCATGGTCAAACAAAAGTAGGAATCCTCCCGAGGGGGCGCCCGGAGTTTGTTGCACTCCGGGCGCCCAAACCGCACCACTTGGCCGCACCACCTCAAAGGACACGCCATGCACGGCAAGGCTCTGCCCTATCTGCTTCTGATGCCGGCGACGCTGTTCCTGTGCATCTTCTTCCTCTATCCGTTCGCGCTGGTCGCCTTCGAAGCGGTCACCCGCGATGGCGCCTTCACCCTCGACAATTTCCGCACCATGGCCGGCAGCTGGAAATTCCCGTTCACCGTCCGCAACACGCTACTGCTGGCGGCCATCGTCGTGCCGATCCAACTGGTCATGGCGCTGCTGATGGCGAGCGTGGTGTCGCGGCTCGAGACCGGGCGCAGTGCCGCGCTCTACGTCTTTGCCATTCCGCTCGGCATTTCCGACCTCGCCGCCGGCCTGATCTGGCTCGCCATCTTCGACCAATCCGGCTTCCTCAACACGCTGCTTTCCAGCCTTGGCGTCATCGACAAGCCGGTCATGTTCCTCGGCTACCAGAGCAAGCTGACCATCTTCATTGCCGTGGCTCTGGCCGAGATCTGGCGGGCCACCGCGATCATGATGGTCATCCTCGTCGCCGGCATGGGCCTGATCCCCAAGGAATATTACGAGGCGGCGGAAGTGTTCGGGGCAAGCCCGTGGCAGCGCTTCCTGCGCATCACGCTGCCATTGCTGCGCCCCAGCCTGCAAACCGCGATCATCCTGCGCGTCATCCTCGCCTTCGAGGTCTTTGCCGTCGTCGCAGCGCTTGGCGGCACCAACCTGCCGGTGCTGATGGGCGAGACCTACAATTGGCAATTCACGCTGCAGGACCGCAATGTCGCCGCCGCTTCGGCGCTGCTCATCCTCGCCATCTCGATCGGCTTCACGCTGTTTTTCCTGCGTGTGCTGCGCGTGCCCAAGGAGGCGCGGATATGAGCGCAGTCACCGAAGCGCCGGCCGCAGCAGTCGCCGATGCGCGCAAGGCCGGCGACTGGCTGCTGATCGCCACCGCCATCCTGCTTTGCGTTTGGGTGCTGCTGCCGATCTACCTGTTGATCGTCAACGCGCTGTCGTCGCCGGGTGAGGTCACCGCCTTTCCCAAGCGCTTCTTTCCGTCCTTTGATTTTGGCAGCCTGTCCTTCTTCATCGAATTCGCCGGCGTCGCCAAGGCGTTGTGGAACTCGGTCCTGGTTGCCAGCCTGACGATGGTGCTCGCCATCGGCTTCGGCGCGCCGGCCGGCTACGCGCTGTCGCGCTTCGACTTTCCAGGCAAGGAGACCTTCCGCTTCCTGGTGCTGATGACGCGCGCCTTCCCGTTGCCGCTGCTGGCATTGCCGCTGGCGGTGATGTTCATCCGCACCGGTCTCGACGACACCGCGATCGGGCTGGCGCTGGTCCACACCACGCTGGCGCTGCCGTTCGCCGTGCTGATCACCTTCTCGCTGTTCTCCGGCATTCCCGTCGAACTCGAGGAGGCGGCCTGGACGCTCGGCTGCACACGATGGCAGGCGTTTCGCAAGGTCATCCTGCCGCTGGCGCTGCCCGGAATTGCCGCCTCGGCGGTGTTTGCCTTCACCATCTCCTGGAACGAGGTGTTTGCCGCCGCCGTGCTCACCATCGAGAACCGCACGCTGACCGCCTTCCTGCTGCAGAGCCTCGGTGAATCGCCGCTCTATCTCAAATTCGCCGGTGGCGCGGCATTGGTCGTGCCGGCGCTGATCTTCATCTTCGCCGTAAGAAAATACCTGTTCGCCATGTGGGGGATCGCCAACCGATGACGCAGGGCACGGAGACCGCTCATGGCTGAAATTGCGATCAAGGGGGTGGCAAAACGCTTCGGCGGCTTCACCGCCCTGCATCAGGTCGACCTCACCATATCAGACCAGGAATTCATGGTGCTGCTCGGCGCATCCGGCTGCGGCAAGACCACGCTGCTCAGGATCGTCGCCGGGCTGGAGACGCCAAGCCAGGGCGAGGTGTGGATCGGCGGCCGCCGCGTCGACCATCTGCCGCCGCGTGACCGCGGCATCGCCATGGTGTTCCAGAACTATGCCGTCTTTCCGCACCTGACCGTGTTCGAGAACATCGCCTTCGGCCTGCGCATGAAGAAATTGCCGCAGGCTGACGTCGAGCGCCGCGTCACCCGCACCGCCGAACTCATGCATATCGAGCAGCTTTTGAAGCGCTATTCGGGCCAGCTGTCCGGCGGCCAGCGCCAGCGTGTTGCCGTCGCCCGGGCGCTCGCCATGGAGCCAGACGTCATCCTGATGGACGAGCCGCTGTCGAACCTAGACGCGCTGCTGCGGCTGGAAATGCGCGCCGAGCTCAAGGGTGTGCTCGCCGCCTCGAAGACCACCACCATCTATGTCACCCACGATCAGGTCGAGGCGATGAGCCTCGCCGACCGCATCGCCGTCATGCATCAGGGGCGCATCGTCCAGGCGGCGTCGCCGGTCGAGGTCTACCGCAATCCGGCCGCGCGCTTCGTCGGCTCCTTCATCGGCAATCCGCCGATGAATTTTATCCCGGCGGCCAAGGCCGCGAATGGAGGCTGGACCGTTGCCGGGCTGACGCTGCCGGGCCCTAAATCAGAAAAGCAGAAGATCGAATTTGCCATCCGCCCCGAGGATGTCGATGCCGGCAGCGAAGGGCTACACGCCACCGTGCGCGTCATCGAGCCGCTGGGACCGCACACGCTGGTCACCTGCGATGTCGAGGGCGGCCTGTTCCGCGCCATCCTGGACTCGAACGCCGGCGTCCAGATCGGCGATCATCTGCGGCTGGCGCCCAAACCCGACCGCATCCGCTGGTTCGATCCCGAAACCACCAATGCCCTTTGATACCGAAAGCTTGCGAACATCCATGACTGCTTCTGCCACCAGTGACATCATCGCCCGCGCCGTCGAGGTGCTGAAAGAGAACGACCAGGGCGCCTACACCATCCCGACGAAAGGCCTTTATCCGTTCCAGTGGAACTGGGATTCCTGTCTCACCGCGCTCGGCCTCGCCCACTACGACGAGGCGCGCGCCTGGACCGAGATCGAGACGCTGTTCGCACACCAGTGGCCGGACGGCATGGTGCCGCACATCGTCTTTCATGTAGGGAATGACGGCTATTTTCCCGGGCCCGATGTTTGGCGCACCGGCAGGCCGACGGAGACCTCCGGCATCACCCAGCCGGCCGTCGCCGGCTTTGCCGTGCGCCGCCTGTTCGACCGCGCCAAGGACAAGAAGCTGGCTGCGGAGCGGGCTCGCGCGCTGCTGCCGAAGATCGACGCCTGGCACCGCTGGTTCTACGAAAACCGCGACCCCAGGGGCGAGGGGCTGGTCGCCATCATCCACCCCTGGGAGTCCGGCCGCGACAATTCCATCGACTGGGATGATGCCTTCGAGCGTGTGCCGACCGAGGGTGTCGAGCCCTACACACGCCGCGACATCCTGCACGCCGATCCGGCGCACCGTCCGACACAAGGCCAGTACGATCGCTACATCTGGCTGCTGCAGCATTTTCGCGGGCTTGGCTGGGACAACACCAAATTGCATGACGCCTCGCCGTTCCAGGTCGTCGATCCCGGCTTCAACGCCATCCTGATCCGCGCCTCCACTGACCTTGCCGATCTTGCTGAAGCGCTGGGCGAGAGGGAGATAGCCGAGGCCAATCGTGCTCGCGCCGCAAAAGGCCTGGCGGCGATGGAGCGGCTGTGGAGCGACGCGCACGGCCAGTATCTCTGCCTCGACCGCGTCACCGGCAAGCTGATCGACAGCGCCTCCGTCGGCGGCATCCTGCCGGCCTTCGCGGCCATCCCCGGGCTCGCGCCGCCGCACTGGCCGCCACCGTCGGGCGTCTTGCCGCCAAGGCGCGTTACGTCGTGCCGTCGCACGATCCCGACGATCCACGCTTCGACGCCAAGCGCTACTGGCGTGGCCCGGTCTGGCTGGTGGTCAACTACATGATATCAGACGGCCTCGCCGCCGCCGGCTACAACGAAGCGGCACGGCGCATCACGCAATCCAGCCTGGATCTGATCCGGGAAAGCGGCTTTGCCGAATATTACGACCCGCTCACCGGCGAGCCGCTCGGCGGCGGCCGCTTCACCTGGACGGCGGCGATGGTGATCGAATTTTTGCGCGGAACGTGAGAGCTGATCTCCCCCGCAAGGGGGGAGATTGGCAGGCTATCCGAACTTCGGGTCGAGACTGCCCGACTTGTAGCGCTTGGCCATTTCGGCGACCGGCAGGGGCTTGATCTTCTGCGCGTTGCCGGCGGTGCCGAACTGTTCGAAGCGCTCCTTGCAGAGCTTGCGCATCGCGGCCATGGCCGGCGTCAGGTACTTGCGCGGGTCGAACTCCGAGGGGTTCTCGGTCAGCACCTTGCGGATCGCGCCGGTCAGCGCCATGCGGTTGTCGGTGTCGATGTTGATCTTGCGCACGCCGTGCTTGATGCCGCGCTGGATTTCTTCGACCGGCACGCCCCAGGTCGGTTTCATCTGGCCGCCATATTTGTTGATGATCTCCTGCAGATCCTCCGGCACCGAGGACGAGCCGTGCATGACCAGATGCATGTTCGGCAGGCGGCGGTGGATTTCCTCGATGACGTTCATGGCCAGCACCGCGCCATCGGGCTTGCGCGAGAATTTGTAGGCGCCGTGGCTGGTGCCCATGGCAACCGCCAGCGCATCGACATGGGTATCCCTAGCGAATTCCACCGCCTGTTCCGGATCGGTCAGCAACTGGTCGTGGCTGATCGCACCCTCGACGCCATGGCCGTCTTCCTGCTCGCCGCCGCCGCTCTCCAGCGAACCGAGCACGCCGATCTCGCCTTCGACCGACACGCCGCCCCAATGCGCCATGTCGACGACGCGCTTGGTGATGCCGGAATTGTAGGCGTAGTCGGCCGGCGTCTTGCCGTCTTCCTTCAGCGACCCGTCCATCATCACAGAAGTGAAGCCGTACTGGATCGCGGTGACGCAGGTGGCTTCGTTGTTGCCATGGTCGAGATGCATGCAGACCGGAATGTCGGGATGAATTTCGACCAGCGCGTCGATCAGCTTGGCCAGCACCACGTCATTGGCGTAGGCGCGTGCGCCGCGGCTTGCCTGCAGGATGACCGGCGACTTGGTCTCCTCGGCGGCCTCCATGATGGCGAGGCCCTGTTCCATGTTGTTCATGTTGAAAGCGGGCACGCCGTAGCCGTATTCGGCGGCGTGGTCGAGCAATTGTCTCAGTGTTATGCGAGCCACCCAATAGTCTCCCGTATCTGGTTTCAAGCGCAACGTCGCGGGCCGGCCGGTTGCCGGTCGGCCCTTGATGCTTCTGGCCGGATTTCACCGGAACCGCAACCTTCAGAGGTCTTCTCGATCGCAATTCTTGTTGCAGGGCTGAAATCCGGCCTGTTTGACGACCTCAGGCCGCGACCAATTCCCGCGCCGCCAGGATCTGCACGCAGGCATTGGCCGCTTCCTTGCCCTTGACGGTGAAGTGCTCGAAGAAGAAGCGGTGGTGCTCGGCGCTGTCGTGGTAGTTGTGCGGGGTCAGCACCGCCGAAAGCACCGGCACGCCGGTCGACAGCTGCACGTTCATCATGCCGTCGATCACCGCGCTGGCGACGAACTCATGCCGGTAGATGCCGCCATTGACGACGAAGGCGGTGCCGAGGATCGCGCCATAGCGGCCGGTCCCGGCCAGGGTCTTGGCGTGCAGCGGGATTTCATAGGCGCCCGGCACGTCGAAGACGTCGACGGTGAAGCGCTCGCCTCCGATGTCAGCCAGCTCCGCTTCGAAGGCCTGCACGCACTGGTCGACGATGTCGGCGTGCCAGCGCGCGCGAATGACCGCGATGCGGGTCGTTTCATAGTCTTTATGGGAATGCTGATTCATGGGTCCATCCTTCCGTTTCGAACCAGAATCAGGACGCACGATACGGATTAGGCCCGCGAAAAGCGGGCCGGCTTCCGTTTCGTTCTCTTCCATCCGGACTGTAACCGTCGGCCCCGGAATCACACCGGATCTGCTGACCCCTCCGACCATCGGAGGGCGCTCGCGGGCTCAGGCCGAAACCTTTACCGCCGGTGGGGACTTTCACCCCGCCCTGAGAACATTAACGGTTTTGTATGGAAGGGCAGGGCGCTGCTGTCAACCGTGAGAAGGTTGGGCCAAGCACGTTCGACTACCTCGTGCGCCAGGCCGCCGCAGCAGCGGCAACCAGCATCAGCAATGCCGCAACAGCCGCGCAAGTGGCAAAGCCGAAGCTGGAGTAAAGCGGGCCGAAGCTGGTGGTGCCGACAAAGACCGCGAGGTAGGTCACAGCGCTGTTCAGGCCCATGATCGTGCCGCGCCGCGACGGATCGAGTGCCGACAGGCGCATGACCAGGACATTCAGGCCGAAATGATTGGCCAGTCCCCAGATTGCCACCATGGTCAGGGTCAGCCCGAAACTGCCGCTCGTTGCGGCCATGGCCACATAGACGACGGCGACCAGAAGATAGGCGAATGGCATGACGCGCCGTGCGCCAAGCCGATCGATGACGCCGTCGAGGAGAGCAGCCGTGCCGAAGCCGATGCCATAGGCGAGTGCCGCCAGCCCATTGGCGCTGACCGGCTGCCCAAGCCCAACGTGAAGGTGGTCGCCGAGATAGCCATAGACACCGTAGAAGGCGGTCATGAAGGCGGCGCAGGCAATGAGAAGCGGGACGATGCCGGGAATGCTGAGCGCGGCCAGCGGTGTCGGCGCCGGGCCGCTCTTCCTGACGTCGCTCAGTGACGACAATGTAAGGCCGGTCAATGCAAGCATTGCCAGCACCGCGACCGCTGCGAAAACGGCGCGCCAATGCACAAGATCGGCAAGCACGGCCGAAAGCGAAACACCCGCCACCATGCTGAGCGTCCATCCGGTCAGTACGACGCCGATCGTGCCGCTCTCCCTGCCCGGCGGCGCGATGGCCGCGGCGCTCGCATAGATCGCCGGCATGGCGATGCCGGCAGCAATGCCGGCGAGCAGCTGTGCCGCGACCAGCATGATCACCGTGGGAGCCGCGGCACTGGCGACCAGCGCCAGCGCCAGTAGCAACAGAGCGCCCTGCAGCATCCGGCGTGCGCCGAGCCGGTCGATGTAGCGGGCCAGGAACAGGGCGCTTGCGGAGGTGCCGAGGCCGAACGCGGCCGCCGCAATCATCACGGCCGGCACGCTGGTTCCGAACGACGAGGCGACGGCCGGTGCAATCGGACCCAGCACAAGCGAGTTCGAGCCGATGACGGCGATGCATCCGGTCAGCAGGTAAGCAAGCGCCGGGATCGGCGCTCGGGCGGTCAATGGTGCAACTTGATCAATGTTCGACATATCAGCATAATGGCCGTATTCTATTCAGCGGAGAACCAGGAATTTCGACATGGATGAAGAAACAGATGGCATTCTGCAGAACAGGCCTGCGGCCCGCGATCTCGACGCGATAGACCGAAGAATATTAGGCGTCCTGGTCGATGATGCCACGATCAGCTACGCCGAACTCGGCGATCGCGTGGGCTTGTCGCCACCCGCAGCGCATGAGCGGGTCAAACGGCTCCGGCGCAGCGGCGCCATCCGCAACACAGTCGCCATCATCGATCCCCGGGCGGTGAAAAAGCCTTTGCTTGCCTTTGTCCATATCGACACCAGGGGCTGGGGAAAGACGCCGGAACTGATGGCGGTCTCGCAATATCCCGAAGTCGAGGAGATCCATACCGTCGCCGGTGATACCTGCATGCTGCTGAAGGTCCGCACGGAAGACACCAGAGCACTCGAAGGCCTTTTGGCACGCCTGTACGAGACGCCGGGGGTCACCTCGACGCGCAGCTATGTGGTTCTATCGACCTATCTGGAGCGGCCGGTGCAACCCGGCATTACCGAGACATGGCCGACGCCGAAGCATATGGCCAAGCCGCTGTATTAGGGTTGATCTCGAAGCCCGATCTTACCCGCGCTCGGGGAACATCGCTTTCAGGCCCTCGCGCGATGCATTGGCGACACCGCGTTCGGTGATCAGGCCGGTGACCAGCCGCGCCGGCGTCACATCGAAGGCCGGGTTCGCCGCCGGCGTAGTCTCCGGCGAAATGCGCACCTGGGCAATCTCACCGGCAGCGGTCTTGCCCCAGACCAGCGAGACCTCGTCGGCCGAGCGCTGCTCGATCGGGATCTCGGCCAGTCCGTCATGCACCGTCCAGTCGATGGTCGGTGAGGGCAGCGCGACATAGAACGGCACATCATTGTCGGCGGCGGCGAGCGCCTTGAGATAGGTGCCGATCTTGTTGCAGACATCGCCGTCGGCGGTGGTGCGGTCGGTGCCGACGATGACCATGTCGATCTCGCCACGCTGCATCAGATGGCCGCCGGCATTGTCGACGATCAGCGTGTGCGGCACGCCGTGCCCGGCCATCTCCCAGGCGGTCAGCTGGGCGCCTTGGTTGCGCGGCCGTGTCTCATCGACATAGACGTGGACCGGAATGCCGGCTTCCGTCGCCAGGTAGATCGGCGCTGTGGCGGTGCCGTAGTCGACGGTGGCCAGCCAGCCGGCATTGCAGTGGGTCAGGATGTTGACCGGCTCGCCCTTCTGCTTGCGCGCCGCGATCGCCTTGATGATGGCGAGACCATTCTCGCCGATGGCGCGGTTGAGGCCGACATCTTCGTCGGCGATTTCACTGGCACGCTGGTAGGCGGCTACGGCGCGTTGTTTTGTCGGCAGGGGCCGCAGGAAGCGCCGCATTTCATCCAGCGCCCAGCGCAGATTGATCGCGGTCGGGCGCGTTTCGTGCAGGGTTTCCCACACGGCATCGAGCGCTGCGTCCGACGGATCGTGCGCCATCTGCATGGCGACGCCATAGGCAGCGGTAACACCAATGAGAGGTGCGCCGCGCACCCACATGTCGCGGATGGCGGTGGCGATGCCGTCGACCGTGCCGATCGTCTCGATGCGGAAATCATGCGGCAGCCAGCGCTGGTCGATGATATCAACCGAACGGCCGTCGTCGCTCAGCCAGATGGTGCGATAGTGGCGGTCGCCGACGTTCAAATGCTGCTCTCCTGTTCGATCAGCGCGGCCAGTTGGTTGACCTCGTCGATGCTGTGGATCTGGCGCCGGTTGACAGCGAGGTGGCGGCCGAATTTCAGCGCCTTTGCTTCACAACTGGCGCGCAAATCCTCGTCGGCAATGGTCTCGAAATCGGCATTGTGGGCGAGGCCGAGGATGCGCCTGTGCACCTCGATGCCGGCAAAGCCGAGCAGATCGGTCCACATCTGGTGGAGCACATGGTCGAGCGCCTGCTCTGAGGCAAGGATGTCGCCCTGATCCTCGAACAGGCTCTTCTGGTAGAGCATGCCGGTGCGCTCGGTGCGCCACAGATGCGAGAACTCGGTGCGGAACACCGACCAGGTTTCAACCGTCACCTCGAGCAGATAGGCGCGCATCGCGTCGCGCTCACCCTTCTGCTCGTGGCCGCGCTGCGAGAAGAACGACATCCAGAAATTGGCGAGCAGCATGCCGACATCGAAGGCCATCGGACCGTAGAAGGCGAATTCCGGATCGATCATCCGGGTTTCCGTGTCGGTGACCATGATCGAGCCGGAATGTAGATCGCCATGCAGCAGCGTTTCGGCGTTGGCGGCGAAGATGTGCTTCAGCCGCTGCGCCTCGACCTTGAGGTCGCGGTCGGCGCGCAGTTCGGCGACGAGGCCGTCGAGCTGTGGGCTCGTATGCCGGTTCATCTTGGCGTCGAAATAGGGGTCGGAAAACACCAGGCTCTCGGTGATGTCGCAAAGTTCGACATTGTCGGCGAACAGCGCCAGATCGGCCTTGCGGTCCTTGGCAGCCATGTGCAGATCGGAGCCGCGAAACAGCGTGCGGGCCATGAACAGGCCGATGTCCCGTGCAATGTTCGGCAGCTGGCGGCCGTCGATCAGGGCGCGGCGCAGGATGATGTGCGGCGGCGCAAGATATTCCATGATAATCAGCGCCTGGCCTTCATCGAAGTAATGGATCGCCGGCACTGAGCCCGGCGCGCGGGCCTCTTGCCTTGTCAGCGCGTGATATTCGAAGAAGGATCGCTTCAGCGGCAGCGGCCAGCTGTCGCCGACCAGGCGGACATAGGGCAGGGCCTGCTTGACCACCGCCGCCCCGCTGGCGCCCTCGACGATGAACACCAGGTTGAGATTGCCGTCACCGACCTCGCGGACCTTCCAGGCGCCAGTGTCCTTGCCGATCTTCGCACACAGCGCCTCGTTGCCGCCAAGGCGTGCAGCCAGGGTCTCGACCGACAGGGCTTCGAACGGCAATTCTTCAGTCATCGTCATCCTCCCGCATATGCGCTCCGAACATAATGGAGGCGTGGCGGCCGGGCCAAGCTAGGAAGCGATCTGGCAATTGTCAATCGTGTTGACAATTGCCGATACAGCCCATAGCGTCATGTCAGGGAGGAACGCATGGTCGGCAATGCCGTGTTCCGCGTAGAGGGGCTGAGGAAATCCTTTGGCCATAACGAGGTGCTCGGCGGCGTCTCGCTCGAATTGCATGCCGGCGAAGTCACTGTGCTGATGGGTGCCAACGGCGCGGGCAAATCCACCCTCGTCAAGATCATCTCTGGCGTCTATGAGCGCGGCGGCGGCACGATGGCTCTCGCCGACCAGGATTTCGCACCGAAAACCCCGGCTGAGGCGATCCGCGCCGGCGTGGTCACCGTTCACCAGAATATCAATGACGGTGTCGTCGCCGATCTCGACGTCGCCACCAACCTGACGCTGGACCGGCTGAGCGGCAGCGGCGCGCCGACCCTGTTCAATCCGGTCCGCGTGCGCCGAGAGGCCAAGGCGGTCGCCGACCGCATGGGGCTGGCCATCGATTTGAAGGCGCGGGTGAGCGATCTTTCGCTGGCCGATCGCCAGATGGTGGCGATTGCCCGCGCGCTGGCGCACCAGCCGAAAGTGCTGATCCTCGACGAGCCGACCTCATCGCTCTCCAGCGCCGAGGCTGATCGGCTGTTTGCGCTGATCGACAGGCTGCGCGAGCAGAGCGTGGCGATCCTCTACATCTCGCACCGTATGTCGGACATCAGGCGGCTTGCCGACCGCATCGTCTCGATGCGCGACGGGGTCATCTCGGGCATTTTCGACAAGAAACCGCTCGACTATGAAGGCGCGGTCAACGCCATGCTCGGCCGCAAGATCCATCTCGACCAGATCGTTGTCAGGAACTCAGCCAAGGCCGTTCTAAAGATAGAAGGCCTGCGAATTGCTCCAGGCGCCCGGCCGATTTCGCTGACGCTCGGCGACGGCGAGGTTGTTGCCATCACCGGCCTCGTCGGCGTCGGCAAGACGGCGCTGGCCGAGACGCTGTTTGGTGTGCGCAGGCCGCTCGCCGGCACCATGACGATGAACGGCAAGCCCTATTCGCCGCGATCGGCCGGCGAGGCGATTGCCGCCGGCGTGTTCCTCGTGGCCAAGGATCGCGGCGAAAACGGCATCGTCGGCGGCTTCAACATCCAGGAAAACATCAGCCTGCCGTTTCACAAGCGCATGTCACGTTTCGCTGTTCTCAGGCGCCGTCTGGAACGCGCCACCGCGCGCCGGCAGATCGAAGAATTGGGCATCGTCTGTCGGTCCGAGAAGGACGACATGTCGGAGCTGTCGGGCGGCAACCAGCAGAAGGTGATGGTCGCGCGCTGGATGGCGCAGGATGCGAGATTGTTCATTCTGGATGAGCCGTTTCAGGGCGTCGACATCTCGGCCAGGCGCGACATCGCCGCCAAGCTCAGGGCCAGCGCAAACGGCCGCGCCACGCTGTTGTTCGTCACCGAACTCGACGAGGCGCTGGAGACCGCCGACCGCATCCTGGTGATGTCGGAGCAGACCATCGTCGGCGAGCACCGCAACGCCGAGGTCGATCTCGATCGCCTGCTGGCCGAGGTGGCCGGCGGACCGCTGCACAGCGCCGCCTGAGGAGCGCGGACAATAGGAATTGGAATGGAGAGCATGGGTTCGAGTTGGGTAAAGACGGCAGCAACGCGCGGGAGCGCGGAATGACGGTGCGCGACCACGCCATCCGCTATGGGTTCATCGTGCTCCTGTTCGGGCTCGTCGCTTATTTCGCGATCGCCGCCGACGGTTTCGTTTCGCCTCAAAGTGCCGTCTTCATCTTCCAGTCGGTCGCCATCACCGGCGTGCTGGCACTCGGCGTCACCGCCACGCTTGTCGTCGGTGGCTTTGATCTCTCGATCGGCTCTGTCGCCACATCAGCCATGATGGCGGCGGCCTATGTGATGGTGGTGCTGGAGCAGAACGCTTTCGTCGCGGTCGTCGTCTGCCTGCTCATCGGCGCCATTGTCGGCCTGATCAACGGCTGGCTGATCGTCTATATGCGCGTGCCCGATCTTCTGGCGACGCTCGGCATGATGTTTCTGCTGGTCGGCCTACAGCGCATTCCGACCGAAGGCCGTTCGATCGCCACCGGCATGACGATGCCGGACGGTTCGGTCTCAAACGGAAAATTCTCCGACGCCTTCCTGGCGCTCGGCCGCCACCGCTTCGACTTCTTCATCCCGAATCTCATTCCGGTGTCGGTGGTGGTGCTGCTCGTGCTCGCCGTTCTGATCTGGTTCTTCCTCGAATACACCCGCTTCGGCCGCATGATGTACGCCGTCGGCAGCAACGAGCGCGCCGCCGAACTCGCCGGTGCGCCTGTCAAGGCATACAAGATCTGGGCCTACGTTATTTCAGGAGTTTTTGCCTCGATCGGCGGCATTTTGCTCGCTGCCCGGCTTGGACGCGGCGACATCGCCTCGGGTAATAATCTGCTGCTCGATGCAGTTGCGGCGGCGCTGATCGGCTACGCGGTGCTTGGCGCCGCCAAGCCGAACGCTTTCGGCACTGCCATCGGTGCGCTGTTCGTCGGCATCTTGCTGCAAGGCCTGACGATGATGAACGCGCCTTACTACACGCAGGATTTCGTCAAGGGCATGGTTCTGGTCGTCGCCCTTGTCTTCACCTTTGCGCTTTCAGGCAGAGGCAGGAGGTAGCTTTCGACCGGAACAGGATTTTGGGTTCAACAAGAGTGGAGGAAAACAAAGTGAGCATTACAAGAAGACTTCTGGGGAAGGTGGCGCTCGGATTGGCCGGCGCAACCATGCTGATGCAGGTCCCGGCTTTTGCCGCGGACAAGCCGGCGCCTTTCGACAAGCCCGGCGTCAAGATCGCGCTGGTGCGTTATCTCTCGACCGGTGACTTCTTCCAGGCCTATCTCTCGGGCGTCGAAGCACAGTCGAAGGCGCTCGGCATCGACCTGCGCGTGCTCGACAGCCGCCAGGATGCCGCCCTTCAGTCCGACATGGTCGACCAGGCCATCGCGCTCGGGGTGCAGGGCATCATCATCCAGCACGGCCTGACGGAATCGATGAAGGACGCCGCCCAGCGTGCGGTCGACGCCGGCATCAAGGTGGTGGCTTTCGACGTCAATGTCGAAAACCCCAAGATCCCGCAGGTCGAACAGTCCGACCGTGACCTGGCCCGCCTCGCGCTCGAGCAGGCGGTCAAGGACAATGGCGAGGGCTGGAATGCCGGCTATGTCTATGTCGCCGGCATCGCGCCGCTCGACCGCCGCAACGAGACCTGGGTCGACGTGAAGAAGAAATATGCCGGCATCAAGGAAGTCGCGATGTTCGGCACGCTCGACAATCCGATCGCCAACTCCGTCGCCAACCAGGCGCGTTCGGTGCTGTCGGCCCATCCCGACATCAAGGTGATGTTCGCTCCCTATGACGAATTCGCCAAGGGCGTGAAGATCGCCGTCGACGAAGCCGGCCTGAACAAGGGCATCAAGATCTATTCGGCTGATATTTCGACCTCGGATATATCAGCGATGCGCGAGCCCGACAGTGCCTGGGCTGCAACAGCCGCCACCAACCCGGCTGTCGTCGGCCAGGTCTCGGTGCGTGCGCTGGCGCAGCTGCTGGCCGGTGAAGATCCCGGCCACAACGTCGTCGTGCCGCCGACACTGATCACCCAGAAGGACCTGATCGACAAGGACATCAAGAACATGGAAGACCTGTCGGCCAAGCTGCCGCAGTTCGCCCATGCCGATGTCGCCATGCCGGCCTGGATGCCGAACCCGAACGCGAAGTAGGTTTCGCTATCGAAGGCCGCCTGCAGCAGCTTGCTGCAGGCGGCCTTTTTTTGCCGAATATTTACAGAACCGGCTCGCAGGTCCGGCCCGAGGTTCGGTATGGAAGTCCAGGCGGCAATCGAAGAAAACCTGTCCGGCGCCGTCGCCGGAACATTGTTTCGATGCCGGCAGGCTACCACCGGCGTCGTGGTGTTGGGTGGATCGAGTGGCCGTGTCGATGTCGGGCGGGCGCGGCTGTTTGCAAACGAGGGCTCGTCGGCCCTGGCCCTGCAGTGGTTCGGCGGTGAGGGCCAGGCTCCCGGAATATGCGAAATTCCCCTCGAGACCTTCTTTGCGGCAACCGATTGCCTCCTTGAAACAGGATGCCGCCGCATCGTCTATGTAGGCACATCCAAGGGTGCCGAGGCCGCATTGCTCGCGGCGGTCCATGACCCACGCATCAACGCCGTGGTCGCAATCAGCCCGTCATCGGTGGTTTGGGGGAATATCGGTGCGGGCCGGGATGGTGTCAGTTGGCCTGAACGATCCTCATGGTCGCTCGATGGTGTCGCATTGCCGTTTGTACCGACGGATACGAATTGGACACCGGAGTACGTGGATGGCCTTGTGTCCTACCGAGGACTCTTTGAGCATTGTTTGAGAGCCTTCGAATGTGAGGCAAAGGCGGCAATCATCCCCGTCGAGACCGCATCGGCCGAGATTCTGCTGGTTGCAGGTGGCGACGACACGTTGTGGCCCTCCCTCTGGTTCGCGACGGAGATAGTCCGGCGGCGAGACAACACCGCCAAGGTCACACATCTCGTTTCGTCGCCCGATGCGGGCCACCGCATTCTCTTGCCAGGCGAGAACACACCACGCTCGGCACTGCATGCACATGGCGGCAATGACGAGGCTGATTCAGAGCTGGGCAGAAAGGCTTGGAAACACATCCGGAGACTGCTGTAGCTGCAGTTCAGGATTGTCTGCGCATTTGACGGCAGGTTGTCTTCACTCATTGAACAGGTCGGAATGGGAACCGGTGCGAGCAAGCTGTAGTTCATCGTCGGCAACGCGATAGACCAAGAGCCAGTCCGGTTCTATGTGCGCGTCACGATATCCTTTCCAGTCGCCTTTCAGAGGGTGATCCTTGTAACTCGCCGGTAGCTCATCTCCGGCGATCAGGAGGCCTAACAGCTCGCGCAATTTACCGAGGTCTTTGCCACGCTTCTCCATACGTTTCACATCCCGGCGGAATTGCCCGGAGCGAACAGGAGCCAGCATGTCAGATACCCAAATCCTTGAACAACTCGTCGGCCGTGGCGAAACGCTTGCCCTTGCCTTTTTCCAATTCGGCCATGGCCTTTCGAGTGGTTGCGTTTGGCACCTTCACCGGAAAGGGAAATTCCTTGTCAGCAGCGACGCGGACCAGCAGCAGGCGGATAGCGTCGGAAACGGACAATCCCATTGCCGCCAGGGCTTCCGTTGCCTGATCCTTTGTCGCCGTATCGATCCGGGCGCGAACCACACTATCCGTTGCCATGTTAAGACTCCTCTGAGAGCCACAATGTAGCTACAGACCTCCGGATGCGCAAGCCCGTCGATCCTTTCGCAACCTACCGCAACGCCGCCGCGATATTGCCGCCGTCGACCGTCGTCACATCGGCGGTGGTGCGATCAGCCAGCGCGTGATGCAGGAAGGCCTGCGCCACGTCCTGTGCCGTCACTTCCTGGCCGAGCAAATTGCCGGACATGTAGTCCTTCTCCGATACGCCGCGCGCGCCCGAACGGCTGGCGATCATGGCGTCGGTCAGAAGCCCTGAGCGGATGCGGTCGGCGTTGACGGCGTTCGAACGGATGCCGTGCGCGCCGTAGTCGAGCGCGTATTGCCTGGACAGGAACAGTGTCGCTGCCTTCGGCACGCCATAGGCGCCGAACTTCGGCCCTGGATTGACCGCTTGCTTGGAGGTGTTGAACAGAAGCACGCCGCCGGTGCCCTGTTCGAGCATGATGCGCACCGCGTTCTGCGCCACCGATTGGTGGGCGAAGAAATTGAGCTCGAAGCTTTTGCGCAAAAGCGCGTCGTCGAGCTCGCCGATGCGGCCTTCCCAGGCCGCCCCTGCATTGGAGACCAGGATGTCGACACCGCCGAACACGGCGACTGCTCTGTCGAAGGCGGCACGCACCTGTGCCGGGTCGGTGATGTCGGCGGCAACACCGATCGAATTGTTGCCGGCTTTCTTGGCGGCCTCGGTAGCCTTTTCGGCATCGAGATCGACGACGACGGCATGGGCGCCATTGTCGGCGAACAGCTTTGCTGTCGCCGCACCGATCGCACCGGCGCCGCCGGTGACCAGCACTACCTGGCCGGTCAGCGGCTTCGGCTTGTTGGACGCGAGCTTGGCCTGTTCCAGCGACCAGTATTCGAGCGGAAACAGGTCCGCCTTGGAGAGTGGATGGAAACGGCCGACCGCCTCGGCGCCGCGCACCGCCTCGATCCACATCTCGCCGACATCCGACGCGATCTTCGCATCCTTCAGCGTGCGGCCGTGGCCGAACATGCCGAGGCCCGGCACCAATGTCAGCCGCGGCATTTGGTCGAGCATGGTGCGCTTGACGTCATCGAGCGCATCATTGGTCTCGAAATAGGCGCGGTAATCCCTGGCGAAGGCGTCGACGTGGTCCTTGATCACGGATCTGTAGTCGCTGGCCTTGTCGGCATCGGGCGCCGGCAGCGCCATCGGCCCGGTCTTGATGCGGATCGACAAATCGGGTGTCGACACGCCGCGCCCGGCATAGTCGGCGATCTCGGATGAACTGATGAAATCAACGATGGCGTCGGAGGTGCGGAAGTCAGAGATCATGCGGTCGAAGCGGCCTTCGCCGCGTGCTACCGCCACCGCGCCGCGCAGCGTTGGTGCGATGGACGCGGGTGTCGCGAGCTTTGCCGGCAAGGCTGCCTTTGCAGCCTGAGGCTTGCCGTGATTGGCAATGTAGTCCTCGGCGACATTCACATAATGGATCATCCGGTCATAGGCCTGTTTGGCGTCGTCGCCGAAGGTGAAGATGCCATGCTTGTCGAGGATCAGGCCCTCGACATCAGGATCCGCGTCGAAGATGTCGGCCGCCGCCTTGGCGAGGTCGAAGCCGGGCATGATGTAGGGCACATAACCCATCTTGCTCCCGAATACCGTCTTCACCAGCGGCTTCGAATCTTCCTGGTCGACGATGGCCAGGATGGCGGTCGAGTGCGTGTGGTCGACGAATTTGTGCGGCAGGAAGGCGTGCAGCAGCGTCTCGACCGAGGGGTTGGGCGACGACGGATCGATGAGGTTGACACGCTGCAGCGCGACCATGTCCTCGTCGGCCAGTTTGCTCAGCGCGCGCGCCTTGAGCAGCGGCTTGAGCTTGACCGCCGGCAGGCCCTGCGGCTCGATGACGCCCATGTCCCAGCCGCTGCCCTTGACGCACAGCACGTCCCACTCGTCGCCGACAAGATCGGTCGCCGTCGTCTTGCAGGAGGTGTTGCCGCCGCCATGCAGGACCAGCCGTGGTTCGCCGCCCAGCAGCCGGGTCGTGTAGACGCGCAGCGCCAGGTCGCGGCCGACACCCTTCTTTGCATAGTCGGCAACGAGCTTTTCGGCCGCGTCGTCATTCCACAAATTCTTCATGTTCGCTTCGTCCGGTTGCTCTCTTTGATGGTGAAACAGGAATGCCGCGACGCTTTGATGACAATGCGCCGGCGGCGGAGATGGTGATTTCCTAGGAGGCCTTTTCTGTCGGGGCAGCCGCATGATCCAGGAGCCGCTGCGCCATGCGCGCGCCGACCACAAGATGCGTGCAAAGGCCGCCCGCGATCGCTGCGAGCAGCGGTTCGAACTTGCTATCCTCCTGCACCACCATCAGCCGCCTGGCGATGGCGCGCAGCGAGGCAAGTTCGGCGGAGATGACGCGGCGGTTGTAGCTGCAGTCGAGCACCTTGCCCTCGGCATCGATGATCTGCCCGGCGATGACGCCGGCAGCACCTTGCTGGCGCAAGCCAGCCATTTCGCCTGAAGTCAGTGCGCCGCATTTGACCAGATGGCTGTCGGCGTCTACCGCGCCGACCGAGTACAGCGCCAGATCGCATTCGCCGACCCCTGACAACTGTTCGCGGATCACCGGCTCGGCACGCAGCGCCCGCGCCAGCTCTTCCGTCGACAGCACCAGCGGCGCGTAGAAGTTGAGCCCCTTGGCGTTGAGCCGCCGCGCGATCTCCATGGTGCACTGGTCGGGTCGGTAGGAATAGGGCGCGCCGAGATTGCCGCAGAGCTGCACCACCGTGACATCCTGCAGGTCGGCATAGGACATGATGTCGGCGATCATGTAGACGGTGCGGCCCCAGGCGACGCCGATGCGGTCGCCCTTCTTCACCAGTTCGAGGAAGACGCTTGCCGCCAGCACGGCGATTTCCGTCGACGGGTCGGCAATATGGTCATTTTCCGGCGCGATCCAGACGGCGTCGAGGCCCAACGCATCCTCGAGCTTGCGCGCCAGCACGTCGTCGGTGAAAAGCTGGGTCGAGGTCGAGATGTTGACGATGCCGGTCTCGCGCGCCTTGCGCAGATACATGGCGACCGAGGCACGGGAAATGTTAAGCTGGCTCGCCACCTGATCCTGCCGCAGGCCATGCGCATAATAGAGCCAGGCGGCCTTGTGGATGAGCTGTTCTGCCGGTCGGATCGCCATGCCGTCTCCTCGGCTGACATTATTCACGACCTTCGACAAAAGTCAAACTGGGCTGGGGTATGCGATGCCCTTTCGCCCGTCAAATCTGGATCATCATTGTGCCAAATGCGCTCTATCGTGGCATCGTTGATGGTGACGCGGCCCCAGCCTGTGATTAGAAGTCTAAAAGATAAACGCGGGGAGCATGGGATGGGCAATCCTTACGAACAGGATCTCGACAAGAACGCGGCCAACCATCAGCCGCTGACGCCGCTCACCTATCTGGAGCGCGCGGCCAAGACCTATCCCGACCATATCGCCATCATCCATGGCGGCCAGCGCATCGATTATCGCACCTTCTGGCGCCGGTCGCTGAAGCTTGCCTCGGCGCTCGACAAGCGCGGCATCGGCAAGGGCGACACCGTCACCGTCATGCTGTCCAACACGCCGCCGATGCTGGAGGCGCATTTCGGCGTGCCGATGACCAAGGCGGTGCTGCATTCGCTCAACACCCGCCTCGATGCCGCGGTCGTCGCTTTCCAGCTCGACCATGCCGAGACCAAGGTGCTGATCGTCGACCGCGAGTTCGCAAACGTCGTCAGAGACGCGCTGGCGCTGGCCAAGGTCAAGCCGCTGATCATCGACTGCGACGATCCCGAATACGCCGCCGACGCGCCTTATCCGAAAGGCGAGCGGATTGGCACTCTGGATTATGAGGACTTCGTCGCTGGCGGCGACGAGGACTTCGCCTGGGCGATGCCCGACGATGAATGGGACGCCATCTCGCTCAACTACACCTCCGGAACGACAGGCAACCCGAAGGGCGTCGTCTACCACCATCGCGGTGCGGCCCTGATGGCCTACACCAACACCATCCATGCCGGCATGGCCAAGCACGCGGTCTATCTGTGGACGCTGCCGATGTTCCACTGCAATGGCTGGTGCTTTCCCTGGACGCTCGCGGTCCAGGCCGGCACCCATGTCTGCCTGCGCTGGGTGCGGCCGAAGCCGATCTACGATGCGATTGCCGATCACGGCGTCACCCATCTGTGCGGCGCACCGGTCGTCATGTCGGTGCTGATCAATGCCAGGGACGAGGACAAGCGCGCATTTCCGCAGACGGTCACTTTCAACACCGCGGCGGCACCTCCGCCGGAGGCCGTGCTGTCGGGCATGGCCGATGCCGGCTTTGCCGTCACCCATCTCTACGGCCTGACCGAGACCTATGGCCCGGCGGTCGTCAACGAATGGCATGGCGCCTGGGACGACCTCGAAAAGAGCGAGCGCAGCGCCAAGAAGGCGCGACAGGGCGTGCGCTATGCAGCGCTCGAAGGCCTGACCGTCATGGATCCCGAGACGATGCGGACGACACCGGCCGACGGCGAGACCATCGGCGAGGTCATGTTCCGCGGCAACATCGTCATGAAAGGTTATTTGAAGAACCGCAAGGCGAGCGACGAGGCCTTTGCCGGCGGCTGGTTCCATTCAGGCGATCTCGGCGTCATGCACCCCGACGGTTATATCCAGCTCAAGGACCGTTCCAAGGACATCATCATCTCCGGTGGCGAGAACATTTCCTCGATCGAGGTCGAGGACGCACTCTACAAGCACCCGTCCGTTGCCTCTTGCGGCGTCGTCGCCAGGCCTGACGACAAATGGGGCGAGGTGCCCGTTGCCTATGTCGAACTGAAGCCCGGCAAGGTCGCGACCGAGGCCGAGATCATCGAGCACTGCCGCGCGCTGCTCGCCCGCTTCAAGGTGCCGAAGGCGGTGATCTTCGCCGAAATCCCAAAGACCTCGACCGGCAAGATCCAGAAGTTCCGGCTGCGCGAGATGGCCAAAGGGCCGTAAGCCGGATCTGCCGGTGCGCTCCTCCCAGTGCAACTTTCGCGGTTAGCCTCAACTCCGCGACGAAGCGCGAGGCGGCCAACCTCGATCCCATGTCACCATTTGTCACCAATCGTACACGTACACCGAATCCGTGTTGACAGGGCGCGCCTTTCCATTTACGACTGATGAAAATCGAAATTCGTCACTCGTAAATTGACAGAGGATCATGTCCGAAGCCGCCACCATAGTCGCCGAAGCCGCCCGACAGGAAAATGTGACGCGCATTCTCGACTGCGCAGAGCGCCTGTTCCGGCACTATGGCTACGGCAAGACCAATGTCGCCGACATCGCGCGCGAACTGGGCATGTCGCCGGCCAACATCTATCGTTTCTTTGCCTCCAAGGTCGAAATCCACCAGGCTGTTTGCGGCCGGATGCTCGGCGCCAGCTACAAGATGGCCTACGAGATTTCGCGCCTGCCGATCAGCGCCGAGGAGCGGCTTCGGCGCTACGTGCATGCGCAATACAAGATGACGATGGAGGTCATGCTCGACGACCAGAAGGTCCACGAGATGGTAGTCGTTGCGCTCGAACGGGATTGGGGCGTGATCGACAAGCATATCGACAGCATTCACGACCTGTTTGCGGAAATCATTCGCGACGGCATCGAGGCCGGTGAGTTCAGGCAACAGGATCCGGTGATCGCGTCGCGCTGCTTTGGCGCCGCGACCGTCATCCTGTGCCATCCGCAGATGGTGGCGCAGTGCCTTGCCAAGACCAACCGGGCAATGCCTGACGACCTCATCGACTATGCAATCAAGGCCTTGAAATAGCCTCCGCCCGCCGGGCGCCGGTTTCGACGATTCATCTCCATTTCGGGAGTACGCGCGTGTCTTCGTTCAGTTCGATCATCAACAGGCTACCGGCAGTCGGCCCGGTGCTGCTTGTCGCCGCCACTCTCGGGCTTGCCGGCTGCAGCCAGGAAAAAGCCGAGGTCAAGGACATCATCCGCCCGGTCAAGGTCGTCGAGATCGCCCAGGCGCATGACACCCGCACGCTCTCCTATTCCGGCTCGGTGAGGGCGCGCACCGAAAGCGCCCTGGCTTTCCGCGTCAACGGCAAGATCACCGAGCGCCTTGTCGACATTGGCCAGCATGTGGCCTCGGGTGATGTGCTCGCCCGCATCGATCCGATCGACTACGACCTGTCGCTCAAGAGTGCGCAGGCAGCCCTTGATGCCGCCGAGCGGCAGGTCGAGACTGTGGAGCTTGCCCGCAAGCGCGCCGAGCAGCTTTTTGCCAAGAACTTCGCGCCGAAGTCGCAGCTCGAACAGGCAACCTTGACCTATGACCAAGCGGTCGCCACCCGTGATTCCGCCCTTTCGACACTTGCTCAGGCGAAGAACCAGGTCGGCTATACCGACCTCAAGGCCGACAGGGACGGCATCGTCACCACAGTCAGTGCCGATGTCGGCCAGGTGGTCGGTTCCGGCGCGCCGGTAGTCACCGTTGCCGTCGACGGCGAAAAGGAAGTGCTGATCGCCGTGCCGGAGATGGAGATCGCCGAATTCAAGCCGGGCAAGATCGTCAAGGCGGGCTTCTGGTCCGACGACGCGCTGGCGCTCGACGGCAAGGTCCGAGAGGTCGCCGGCAGCGCCGATCCGCAGTCGCGCACCTTCGCCGTTCGGGTCAGCCTGCCCAACGATCCGCGCGTGCTGCTCGGCATGACCGCCAGCATCGAAGCCTCGGCGGCCAATGAGCGGCAGCTCGTGTCGATCCCGCTGAGCGCACTGGCCGAGCAAGGTACCCAGTCCATCGTCTGGACCGTCGATCGGGGCGCCGACACCGTTCACGCCCGTCCGGTCAAAGTCGCCGCGTTCGCCGCCGATGGCGTGCGTGTTGCCGAGGGACTGAAGCCCGGCGACGTCGTGGTCGCTGCCGGCACGCAGTTCATGACCGAGAACCTCAAGGTGAAACTCGCCGGCGATGCGGCACTGCAGTCCGCATCTGCGGCAGACGGCGACGCCAAGCAGGTGCGCTGACGACAGACAACCGGCTGCGCGTTCCCGCAGCCGCTGGTTTCCGGGCGGCGTGGCCCGAAGGTCGAGACGTCAGGCCGATGTAACCCCCACATCGATCCGCGTCCCACCGCGATGAGTGTCTCTCCGCTCGGAAAGCCTCGCCGCCCGGAAGCCACTACCGAACCTCGATTGCTGAACAGATGGATCTGCATCCATGACCAATTCCACGGAAGAAAAGCGACCCTTCAACCTGTCGCGTTGGGCAATCGGCCACCCCGCCATTGCGCGGTTCCTGTTCGGCCTGATCATCATTTCCGGCGCGCTCGGCCTGATGCGCATGGGCCAGAAGGAAGATCCCGATTTCACCTTTCGGGTCATGGTCGTACAGGCGATCTGGCCGGGCTCCTCGATCAAGGAGATGGAGGACCAGGTCGTCAACAAGATCGAGCGCAAGCTGCAGGAGACGCCGCATCTCGACTTCGTCCGTTCCTTCACCCGCGCCGGCAGCGCCATCATCACGGTGCAGATCAAGGGCGACACCAATGCCGCCGAGGTGACGGACGCCTTCTACCAGGTGCGCAAGAAGGTCGGCGATATCCAGGGCGATCTGCCGCAAGGCCTGCTCGGCCCCTACTTCAACGACGAATTCGGCGACACCTTCATCACCCTGCATTCGATAAGCGGCGACGGCTTCAGCTATCCCGAGCTGAAGAAATTCGCCATCCAGGCACGCGACATGCTTTTGACGACGCCCGGCGTCGAGAAGGCCGTCATCATCGGTGACCAGCCGGAAAAACTCTATATCGACGTCTCGTCCAAGGCTCTGGCCGAACGCGGCCTGACGCTGACCGATCTGCAGAATGCGATCAAGGGCCAGAACAATGTCGATCCGGCCGGCTCCGTCGACACCGGCACCAACTCGGTGCGCATTTCCGTCGAAGGCGATGTCGGCAAGGTCGAGGACATCAGGAACCTGCGCCTGCGCGCCGGCGGCCAGGTCACCAGGCTGGGCGACATCGCCACGGTGACGTCGGGGCTGGAAGATCCGTTCCAGCGCAAATACCGCTTCAACGGCCACGACAGCGTGCAGCTCGGCGTCGTCATGGCCAAGGGCTTCAAGGTCACCGATGTCGGCAAGGATGTCGAGGCCACATACAAGCGCTTCGAGGAGGCGCTGCCCTATGGCGTTTCGGTCGACCAGATTTCCGACCAGCCGGGCGTCGTCACGGATGCGGTCGCCGAATTCATGCATGCGCTCGGCGAAGCGCTGCTGATCGTGCTCGTCGTCTCGTTCCTGTCGATCGGCTGGCGCTCGGGCCTGGTCATCGCCATCGCCATTCCGCTGGTGCTCGCCGCCACCTTTGCCATCATGTACGAGATCGGCATCGACCTGCAGCGCATCTCTCTCGGCGCGCTGATCATCGCGCTCGGGCTGCTCGTCGACGACGCCATGATCGTCGTCGAGATGATGGAGCGAAAGCTGGAGGAGGGGATGGTCAAGGTCGAGGCGGCGAGCTTTGCCTATTCCTCGACCGCCTTCCCGATGCTGACCGGCACGCTGATCACCACCGCCGGCTTCATCCCGGTCGGCTTCGCCGCCTCGACGGCCGGCGAATATGTGCGCACGCTCTTCTACGTCGTCGGCATCGCGCTGATCGTCTCCTGGTTCGTCGCGGTCTATTTCACGCCGTGGCTCGGCAACATGATCCTCAAGCAGCGCAAGCATGCCGGCAGCCATCACGATGTCTTCGACACGCGCTTCTACCGCAGGCTTCGCGCGACCGTCAGCTGGGCCGTGCGCCATCGCATCATCGTCCTGGTGATGACGCTGGTCACCTTCGGCACCAGCCTGTGGGCGTTCCAGTTCATCCCGCAGAATTTCTTCCCGCAATCGTCGCGGCCGGAAATCCTCGTCGATCTCTGGCTGCCGGAAGGCACCAGCATCAAGGAAGTCGAGGCGCAGGCCAAGGCGCTTGAAACCAAAATGATGGACGACAAGGACAAGCGTTTCATCGCCACCTATATCGGCGAAGGTGCGCCGCGCTTCTTCCTGCCGCTCGACCAGCAGTTGAGCAATCCGAACTTCGCCCAGATGCTGGTGATGGCCAATGACGAGCCGGCGCGCGAACGGTTGATCGTCAAGCTGCGCACCGTCCTGGCGCAAGACTTCCCGTCCGTCCGCGCCAAGGTCGATCGCCTGTTCCTGGGGCCGCCGACCGGCTGGCCGGTGCAGATGCGCGTCATGGGGCCGGATCGCCAGGAAGTACGCCGCATTGCCGACCAGGTGAAGGCGAAGTTCCGCGAGGATCCGCTGCTGGGGGCCGTTCACGACGACTGGCTCGAGCCGGTGCCGGCGATGAAGCTGGTCATCGACCAGGATCGCGCCCGTGCGCTCGGCGTCACCTCGCAGCGCATCCGCCAGATGCTGCAGGCGACGATGTCCGGCGCGCCGCTCGACGACTTCCGCGACGGCGAGGAGACGGTGTCCATCGTTGCCCGCGAGCCGGATGCCAGCCGCAGCCTGCTGTCCTCGGTCGATTCCGTCTACATCCCGACCGACTTCGGCGGTTTCGTGCCGCTGTCGCAAGTGGCCAAGGTGGTGCCGGTGCTGGAGCAAGGCATCGAGTGGCGCCGCGACCGCCTGCCGACCATCAGCGTGCGGGCGACGTTGCCGGACGGTATTCAGTCCAACGACGTCGTCACCAAGCTGTACAAGGATATGCAGGGCCTGCGTGACGGGTTGGCGCCCGGCTACAAGGTCGAAATCCAGGGCGGTGCCGAGGATTCGGCGGAAAGCCAGGCCTCGATCGCCGACAAGGCGCCGATCATGCTGGCCGTCATCGTCGTGCTCTTGATGATCCAGCTGCAGCATTTCGGCAAGGCGATGCTGGTGCTGGCGACTGGCCCGCTCGGCATCATCGGCGCCGCCGCGGCACTCTTGATCAGCGGCGCGCCGTTCGGGTTCGTCGCCATCCTTGGCGTCATTGCATTGCTCGGCATCATCATGCGCAACTCGATCATCCTGGTCGACCAGATCGACCAGGACATCGCTGCGGGTATGGACCGCTACGAGGCGATTATCGGTTCGGCCGTGCGCCGTTTCCGGCCGATCACGCTGACGGCGCTGACGGCAGTGCTGGCATTGATCCCGATCTCGCGCGGCGTCTTCTGGGGACCGCTCGCCTACGCCATGATGGGCGGCATCCTCGTTGCCACCGTGCTGACCATCCTGGTGCTGCCGGCAGGCTACGCCCTGTTCTTTGGTCGGGAGCCGAAGAAGCGTGGGGCCGAGGGGCGGACGGACGAGCTGGAGCTGAGCCAGGAAGCCGACAGACCGCAACTGGCGCTGGCCGCCGAATAAACCCTGCCGGCCGGGCGATGCCGCCCGGTCGGCGGTTTTTTCCACCCCCAACATCCCGGTCTCTCGCCGGTCTGTGCCCGTCTGTGCTGGGCATAAACGGCATTTGGCGCCAAAAAACGCCAAGCGGGATTGCGCCTTGAATCGCCTTGTTGTACGAACGTTCAACAAGGCGATTTAACGAGTACCTGCCGTGGTACGGACCGAGTTCCCCTTTGCCGTCGAAACCGTCGATCCGCTCTGGATCACGCTGGCCGACGGCACGCGCATCACCGCCACTTTGTGGTGTCCGCGCACCGAGGCCAAGGTGCCCGTCGTCGCCGAAATGGTGCCCTATCGCCGCCGCGACGGCACAGTGGCCCGCGACATCGATATCCATACCTGGCTTGCCGGCCACGGCATCGCCTGCGCCCGCATCGATATCAGGGGCTCGGGCGATTCCGACGGTGATCTGGCCGACGAATATCTGCCGCGCGAGCAGCAGGATGCCTGCGAGATCATCGCCCATCTGGCAGCACTTCCCTGGTGCAACGGCAGTGTCGGCATGACCGGCATTTCCTGGGGCGGCTTCAACGCGCTGCAGGTGGCGGCGCGCCGGCCGCCGGCCTTGAAGGCCATCATCGCCAATTGCGCCACCGACGACCGCTACGCCGACGACATCCACTATATGGGCGGCGCGCTGCTGACCGAGCAGGAGATGTGGTCGAACTTCATGCTGGTGAAGAAGGCGATGGCGCCCGACCCGCAGATCGTCGGCGACACCTGGCGCGCCATGTGGGCGAGCCGCCTTGCGGCGACAAGCTCGCTGTCGGAGGTCTGGCTGGCGCACCAGCGCCGCGACGACTATTGGCGGCAGGGCTCCGTCTGCGAGGATCATGCGGCGTCGAATGCGCGGTCATGGCTGTCTGCGGCTGGGAGGACAGCTACTCCAACTTCGTGCCGCGTCTGCTCGAACATCTGCCGGGGCCGAAGCTCGGCATCGTCGGGCCGTGGTCACATGCCTATCCCTGCCGTGGCGCGCCGGGGCCGCTGATCGGTTATCTCCAGGAGGCGCTGCGCTGGTGGCGGCATTGGCTGTGTGTCGAAAACACCGGCATCATGGACGAACCGCTCTACCGCGTCTGGATCACCGGCGAGGAACGACCGCAACCCTTTTATCTCCCCGATCATGCCGGCAACTGGGCCGCCGAGGACCAATGGCCGTCGCCGCGCATCGAGCGCCGCTTGCTGCATCTGAATGCCTCGGGTCTCGGCGGCGAAGCTGCCGGCGGCGCGGCGCTCTCCGTGTGCTCGCCGGCCACCGCCGGGCGCGACTGCGGCCGCTGGGGCGGCTATGGCGGTTCCTGCCCGGACATGGCCATCGACCAGCGTCGTGAGGACGGTCTGGCGCTGTGCTTCGACACGCCCCCGCTCGACAACGACCTGACCTTGCTCGGCGCGCCAGAGCTGGACCTGCTCGTCACCGTCGACCAGCCGCATGTCAACCTCGCCGCCCGGCTGTGCGATGTCTATCCCGACGGCACCTCGGCGCTGATGACCTATGGCGTGCTCAATCTCAGCCATCGCGACAGCCATGAGCATCCGACTCCCTGTCCGGTTGGCACACCGTTCCGTGTGCGGCTGAAACTCAACGATTTCGCCCGTCTTGTGCCCAAGGGCCATCGCATCCGGCTGGCGCTGGCCAACCAGCATTGGCCGATCCTGTGGCCGCAGCCGAAACTGTCGACGCTGTCGATGGCGAGCGGCGACAGCACGGTGATGCTGCCGGTGCGGCCGCCGTCGGCTCGCGACCGCGACGTGCGCTTTGAACCCGCCGAAACGGCGCC
The DNA here is from genome assembly GCF_042647205.1 of Mesorhizobium cantuariense. Taxonomy (NCBI): domain Bacteria; kingdom Pseudomonadati; phylum Pseudomonadota; class Alphaproteobacteria; order Hyphomicrobiales; family Phyllobacteriaceae; genus Mesorhizobium; species Mesorhizobium cantuariense. The sequence goes on from NZ_JBHRVD010000001.1 coordinate 1,907,722, forward strand.
GTCGGTGCCGACGACGACGCTGGACGAGGGCTTCGATCGTCGCATCGTCACCGACGATGTCGGCTCAGGTGTGCAGACCATCGCGCTCAGTTCCGACCATGGACGTCGGCGCTATGACGACCGCGCCATCACCGTATCCTCGGCCAACAGCGATACGATGAGCATCCGCGCCGACGATCCGCTGTCGGCCAAGCTCGTCACCGAATACCGCTGGGCGATCGCCAGCGGCGATGCCGACATCGAAGCCAAGGCAGTCACCGAACTGACATCGGATGAAACCCATTTCAACCTGAGCTGGCGGCTCGAGGCCCGAGAACGGGGCAGGCTCGTCCACAGCGCCTCGGCGACGCGGCGCATCAGGCGCGATTTCGCCTGACAGGAGCGAAGAGGAGACCATGCTTGCATATGCAGTGAAGCGCATCGGTCTCGGACTCCTGATCCTCGTGCTTGTCATGGTTGCCATGTATGCGGCCGTCTTCCTGGTGCCGGGCGATCCTGCAACCGTGGCGCTCGGCCCGCGCGCCACGCCGGAACTGAAGCGGCTGCTGATCGAGCGCATGGGCCTCGACCAGCCGGTCTGGTGGCAGATCGTCGAATTCTTCCGCAACGCGCTGACCGGCAATCTCGGTTACGACGTCTGGTCGAACCGGCCCGTCTCCACCCTGGTGCTGGAAGCGCTGCCGAACACGCTGATCCTCGGGCTGACCGCGCTCACGGTCGCGCTTCTCATCGGCGTTCCGCTCGGCTGCCTGTCGGTGATGCGACGCGGCACAACAGCCGATGCCATCATCGGCGTGCTCTCGGTCGGCGTCATCGCCGTGCCGTCCTTCGTCGTTGCCATCTATTCGCTGCTGCTTTTTGCCGTGACGCTGCGCTGGCTGCCGGCCATCGGCGCCGGCGAGACCGGTGACTTCGTCAGCCAGGCCAAGGCGCTGGTCATGCCGGCGGTGGCCATCGCGCTCGGCTGGATCGGCTACATCGCCCGCATGGTACGCGCCTCGATGATGGAGGTGATGGGCGAACCGCACATCCGCACCGCGCGCTCCTTCGGCCTGCCGGAGTGGAAGATCGTCTCCAAATACGCGCTGCGCATCGCCATCATCCCGACCATCTCGCTGGTCGCCGTCGGCCTCGGCAGCATCCTGTCGAGCGCCGTCTTCGTCGAGGCGGTGTTCGCTCGGCCCGGCATCGGCAAACTGATCACCGACGCCGTCAACACCCGCAACTATCCCGTCGTCATGGGCACCGTGCTGATCATGACCGCCATCTACGTCTCCATCACCATCGCCGCCGATCTGTTGATCGCGCGGCTCGACCCGAGGGTGCGCGATGTCTTCCGTGGCTGACGCCTCGCTCTCGATGCTGGACCGACAAAGGCTGCCACTGCTGCGGGCGCTGCTCGCCGATCCGTTCACCTGCGTGGCGCTGATCCTGGTCACCGGCTTCCTCATCACCGCTGTCCTCGCGCCGTGGCTGGCGCCCTATTCGCCGCTCAAGATCGATGTGCTGCACAAATTGCAGCCGCCATCGCTCGCGCACGGGTTCGGCACCGACCATCTCGGTCGTGATCTCCTGTCGCGCGTCATTTTTGGTGCGCGCACGGCGCTGACCATCGCCATGGTCTCGGTGGCCATCGCCGGCGCCATCGGCCTTTTGCTCGGGCTGATCGCTGGCTACGGGCCGCGCTGGCTCGACGCCATTCTGGTGCTGAGCTTCGACAGCCTGAACTCGCTGCCGATGATCATGTTCGCGCTCGCCATCATCACCGTGCTCGGCGCCGGCACCGGCACGCTGATCGTCGTCATCGCGGCGACCTCGTTCCCGAGCTATGCCAGGCTGATCCGGGCGCAGACGCTGGCGCTGAAGAACAGTGACTACATCCTGGCCGAGCGCCTGCTCGACGCCAGCGCCGCGCGCATCATTTTCATCCACCTTCTGCCCAATGTCGTCGGTCCGCTGATCATCCTTTTGTCGATGGACATTCCGGTCGTCATCATGGTCGAGGCCGGTCTCAGTTTCCTCGGTCTTGGTGTGCGGCCGCCGACGCCGTCCTGGGGCTCGATCCTCTATGACGGCTACACCAGCATCCGCTCGGCACCCTTCATGGTCATCTTCGGCGGCCTGCCGCTGGTGCTGGCGACACTTGGCTTCACCTTCCTCGGTGAGGGCCTGCGCGACTATCTCGACCCGCGCCTGCAGTTGCGGAGGCCGGCATGACCGGCTCGCTCGCCGCCAGCAACCTCAGCGTCCGCTACGAGACGCCGCATGGTAGCGTGCATGCATTGCGCCATGTCGACATCGAGGCGCATCCCGGCGAGGTGATCGGCATCGTCGGCGAAAGCGGCTGCGGTAAGTCCACATTGGTCACCGCGCTCGCCAACCTGTTGCCGGCCAACGCCCGCATCGACGGGTCGATCAGCTACAACGGCGTCGACCTGGCAAAGCTTGACGCACACCACCAGCGCCTGCTGCGCGGCGACGAGATCGCGCTGGTCAGCCAGGATCCGAAGACGGCGTTCAACCCGGTGCTGACCATCGGCGACCAGCTCGTCGACTTCCAGCACCACCGCAGGGATCTCGGCCGGGCGCAGAAGCGGGCCCGCATCGCCGCCATGCTTGGCCGCGTCGGCATCGCCGATGCCGAACGACGGATGAACAGCTATCCGCACGAACTCTCCGGCGGCATGCGCCAGCGCGTGGCGATCGCGGCCGCCTTGCTGACCGATCCCGGCCTGCTCATCGCCGACGAGCCGACGACGGCGCTCGATGTCACCATGGAGGCGCAGATCATCCATCTGCTGCGCGAACTCCGATGCGACTACAACGGCATCATCATCGTCGTCTCGCATCATCTCGGCGTCATCGCCGAGCTCTGCGACCGCGTCTATGTCATGTATGCAGGCGAGGTGGTCGAGGGCGGCGAGGTCGACGCGATCTTCCACGATGCACGGCATCCCTATACGCAAGCGCTGCTCGCCTGCGATCCGGCCCGCTTCCACGAAAGGCTGGACAGGCTGCCGACCATTCCCGGCTCGCTGCCCAACCTGACACAGCCGCCATCGGGATGCGTCTACGCGCCGCGCTGCGACCGCGCCTTCGCGCCATGCGCTTCGGTCGCGCCGCCGCTGGTGAAGCTGTCCGCCTTGCATGTCGCGCGCTGCCATGCGGTGACGCCATGAGCCCGCTGCTCGCCATCGACGATCTGTCGGTGACCTTCGCCCGCGGCGGCTTGCTCAGCCGCCTGATCAACCCGTTCCCCTTGCCGAGCTTCAACGTCATCGACGGCGTGACGCTGTCGCTGATGCCGGGCGAGACGCTTGGCCTGGTCGGCGAGTCCGGCTCCGGCAAGACGACGCTTGCCCGCACCATCCTTGGCCTTGTGCGCGCGGCCGCCGGCCGCATCACCTTCGAGGGCAGGGACGTGGCGACACCCGCCGATTTCCGCGCCATGCGAAGGCGTTCGGCGATGATGTTCCAGGATCCGGTCGCCTCGCTCAGCCCGCGCCTGCGCATAGGCACGCTGCTCACCGAGCCGCAGATCATTCAAGGCGTGCCGATGCCGGACCGCCGCGCCGCGGCAAAAGCGCTGCTGGCGCTGGTCGGGCTGCCGGCCTCCTTCGTCGACCGTTTTCCGCATGAGCTGTCGGGCGGGCAGGCGCGCCGGGTTGGCGTCGCTCGTGCGCTGGCGATGAAACCGCATCTGCTGCTCGCCGACGAGCCGACCGCCGGGCTCGATGTCTCGGTGCAAGGTGACGTGCTCAACCTGATCGGCGAATTGAAGCGCGAACTCGGTTTCGCCGCCATGATCGTCACCCACAATCTGGCGATGATCCGCCATGTCAGCGATCGCCTAGCCATCATGTATCTCGGCCGGCTGGTCGAGACGGGACCGACGCAGGACGTGTTTTCGGCACCGATGCATCCCTACACCGCGACGCTGATCCAGTCCGAACCGATACCCGACCCGCGCCGGGCGCAGCCAGAATCCGGCCGTCACCGGCGAAATCCCGAGTGTGTTTCGCCGACCCTCTGGCTGCGAATTCCACACACGCTGCCCGATCGCCCGTGATCGTTGCAAGACCGAGGCACCGGCCTATCGACCGATGGGTGCTGACCGGATGGTGCGCTGCCATTTCCCGCTGGTGACAGGCGGGCAAGAACGGGAAGCCTTCTCACGCGCTTCCGCAAACCACAGGGGAAACTGACATGACGCAATGGAACATGGACAGACGTGCATTCCTGAAAGCGGCCGGTGCACTCGGCGCTGGCCTCGCAATGAAGCCGGGCTTCGCCTGGTCGGCCGCCGGCGACACGTTGCGCATCCGCATGGAGGGCGATCTTCAGTGCCTCGATCCCGCCTTCATGAATGGCGGCATCGAGGATGTCATGATGCGCGGCATCTATGTCTCGCTGAACCATTTCGACGATATCAGGAAAGGCTCGCCCTGGTCCCTGTGGGGCGCCGAAAAGCTCGAACAGAAAGATCCGAAGACCATCGCCTTCACCTTGATCGACGGGCTGAAATGGTCAAATGGCTTTGGCGCGGTCACCGCCGATGACGTGAAGTTCTCGTTCGAGCGCATCGCCGACAAGAGCCTGTCGTCGCCCTGGGCCTATCAGTTCGAAAAACTCGATCGCGTTGAGGTTGTCGATGCCCGCAACGGCATCATCCACCTGAAGGAGCCCTACCAGCCGATCTTCGTCACCAGCCTGCCTTACTATGGCGGACACATCATCAGCCGCGCCGGCACCGAGAAGGCGGGCGGCAAGTTCACCACCGAGCCGCCGGCGACATGCGGTCCCTATATCTTCTCCGACTGGCAGCAGAAGCAGAAGGTGACACTGACCGCCAACCCTGACTGGCCGGGGCCGAAGCCGGATTTCGGCAAGGTCGAGATCTATGTCGTCGCCGACGATCAGGCAGCACAGCTGGCCTATGAGGCCGACGCTTTCGACTACACCAAGATCGCCATTTCGGCGACCAAGGCGGTCAAGGCGAGCCCACCCGCCGACACGAACCTGATCGAGGCCCAGTCGACCCGTTATGTCTGGCTGACCATCAACATGCTGAGCCCGCGCCTCAAGGACCTGAAAGTCCGCCAGGCCGTGCAACATGGCGTCGATGTCGGGCAGATCCTGACCGGCGTCTATGACGACCTGACCAAGCGCTCCACCGGCGTCGTCCAGCCCGGCACCAAATTCGCGCGCGCCAGCAATCTGATCGCCGCACCTGACTATGAAAAGTCCGCCGCGCTGCTGACCGAGGCCGGCGTCAGCGACCTGTCGCTGACCTTGACGGTGATGAACGATTCCATCCGCACCGCGACCGCGCAGATCATCCAGGCCAGTCTCGAACAGGCTGGCATCAAGGTCGAGATCCAGCCTTATGACGAGGCTGCATTTTGGGGCGTCGGCGACAAGACGCAAGGCGAGGGCTACAAGAACATCGATCTGGCGCTGATGGATTTCGCCGGTGGCATCGATCCTTCCGAAAACCTGGTTTGGTTCCGCCCCGACCAGATCGGCGCCTACAACTGGTCCGGCTTCGACAGCCCCGAATTCGAGACCAGCTACCAGCAGCTGGTGGCGGAAAGCGATGAGCCCAAGCGCATCGCATTGTCCAACCGCATGGAGGACCTGATGGAGCAGTCCGGCGGATTCGTCTTCATCTGCCACCAGCCGCTGGTCGTCATCCACAAGACCAGTTTCGAGCCGGTCATCTACCCTGACGGGCACCCCAATCCCGTTCTGTTCAAGAGGAAGGCCTAATCGCTTCGTAGACAGAAAAGCCGCGATCGATTAGCTGGAGCCATGACGGAAGCAGGACCAGCACCCGAAAGACGCAAGCGCGGCGCCAAGAAATCGCCGCCGCGCTTCAGCCGCGAGCAGGCGGATGTCCGCCGTTCCATGCTGGTCGAGGCGGCGACGCGATGCCTGTCGGTCGGCGGCATCGGCGCCTTCACCATCGATCGCATCTGCAAGGAGGCCGGCGTCTCGCGCGGCCTGATCAACCATCACTTCGAAAGCCTCGATGGCTTGCTGGTCGAGGTCTACAAATCCTCGCTCTATGCCAGCGTCAACAACCAGATCGCTGAAGCCAAACGCCGCCGCGCCGAGACATCCGACTGGTCGCCGCAGGCAGCACTTGCCGCGCTGGTGCACTCCAATTTTTCGCCCGACTATTTCAGCCGTGACAATCTCTTGATCTGGCTGTCGCTGTGGGGGGAAATCGCCGTCAACCCGCGCCTCAAGGCGGCGCATCGCGAACTCTATGACGCCTATCGGGCGGAACTCGCCGAGGACATCGCCGCGGTCGCTGTGCCGCGCGGCCGGGATGTCGATGCCCCGACATTGGCGCGCAATTTCATCGCCCTGGTCGACGGGCTGTGGCTCGAATGGTGTCTTGATGAAAGCGTCGTGACGCCACAGGCGGCGGAGGCTGCGGGGTTTGAGATGCTTGAGGGGCAGGTCGGGCCTTTGCGGGACGCATAACGATTTCAAATCGGCGCCCTAAAATCAACTTTGCGCCCCAAAACCTCAATTCAGCGGCGAACCACCTTCGCGCTTGCGGCGCTCCATATAATCCCGCAGCGCCTCATCGATGCCGGGATCGATCGGCGGCTGCTCATATTCGGCGACCATCCGCTTCCAGACCACATTAGCCCGCTCGCGCGCGGTGATCTGGCCGCGCTCCATCCAGGTGTCGTAATTGTCCCAGTTGGAGACCAGCGGCGAATAGAACGCGCGTTCGTAGCGCTGCATCGTGTGCGCGGCGCCGAAGAAATGCCCGGCCGGCCCGACCTCGCGCACGGCTTCCAGCGCCAGCGTGTCGATATCGACCACCGGCGGGTCGAAATAGGCGCACATCATCTGCAGCATCTCGGCATCGATGACGAGTTTCTCAAACGATGCCGTCAGCCCGCCGCCGAGCCAGCCGGCCGCATGCAGAACCAGGTTGGCGCCGCCCATCAGGCAGCCCCACAGCGACATGGCGCTTTCATAGGCCGCCTGCGCATCGACCGAATTGGCGGCGGTGACGTTGCTGGAGCGGAACGGCACGCCGATCAGCCGGCAGAGCTGGCCGGTGATCTGCGCGGCTTGCGTGTATTCCGGCGTGCCGAAGGCCGGCGCACCGGTCTTCATGTCGACATTCGAGGTGAAGCCGCCATACATCACCGGCACGCCGGGGCGCACGATCTGGGTCAGCACGATGCCGGCCAGCGCCTCGGCATGCTGTTGCGACAGCGCACCGGCCAGCGTCACCGGGCTCATCGCGCCGGCCAGCGTGAACGGCGTGATGACATTGACCTGGCCATGCTCGGCCAGCGCGATCAGGCCCTCAGCCATCGGCTCGTCGAGCTGCAGCGGCGAATTGGTGTTGATGATGCCGGTGAAGACGGGCATCTCTTGCGCCAGGTTTTCGCGCGTCGTGCCGAGCGAAATTGCCACCATCTCCAGCGCGTCGATGGCGCGTCCGCGGCCGAGCGCCTGCGGTTGCCAGTTCTTGTCGAGCAGCGTGATCTCGGCATAGTAGAGGTCGAGATGACGCGTGTTCTGGTGCAGGTCGAGCGGCTCGAACGGCCCGCCGCCTTCCTGGTGCAGCACGTTGAATGACTGGATCAGCTTGAGATAGTCGCACATCTCGGCATAGGTGCCGGGCCGGCGGCCGCGATCATTGTCCATGACATAGGCCGGCCCGCCGACCGATGACAGGATGCAGTGTCGTCCGCCGACCTTGACGTTCTTCGCCGGATTGCGGGCGCGCAGTTCGAAGGATGATGGCGCCATGGCGACACGTTCCATGACCATGGCACGGTCGAAGCGTACCCGCATCTCGCCGTCGTCGACATCGCAGCCGGCCGAGCGGTAGAATTGCCGCGCCTGCGGCTGCAGCACGCGCATGCCGATCTCTTCGAGAATGGTCAGGCCCATTTCGTGGATCGTCTGTACCTGGTCGGCCGACAGGATCTCGATCGGCGCATAAGGCCGCGTCAGCTGCTTCCACGGCCGCTGTTCGATGCCGCCGATCTCGCGCTGCGGGCGGCCGGGTCTGCGACGTGCCGTGATGCGCTCCATGGCTCTCTAGAACTCCTTGTTTGACGCAATTCCGGACGGAAAACCGTTTCACACTTTTCCTGGAATTGCTCTATTCAGCAGCTGTGCGCATATCGAAATCCGCCACCGCATCGACGATCGGCGTGTCGCGGCGGTATGGCCGCCAGCGGATTTTTGCGCCGATCTCCTGAGCCAGCTTATGGCCGCTGTGCACCGCGTGCGCTATGGCGCCCGGGGCCAGCGTGTCGCCGATGCGATCGACGCTGCGGATGCCGGCATCAGCAAGCGCGTCCGCCCGTTGCGTCAGCGCCTCGAACAGCTCGCCGCGCGGCAATCTCAGCCCGACGATCAGCACCGAGCGGCAGGCCATTCGGGTTTCCTCGCCGGTGAACAGATGCGCCAGCGTCGCCGTCTCGCCATCGAAGGATTTTAGGAGATGCAGTGTCGTCACTGGCACCTTGCGCCGCGCCAGCGCGCGATGCACCAGCGGTAGCTCGTTGGTCATGATCGTCCAGGCGGAAGCCTGGCCCGCCGGCGTCACGTAGCTGACCGGAATGCCCTGCGCGGCCAGATGCTCGGTCAGAACGCCGCCCATATAGTAGTTGTCGAAATCGAAGACCAGCATCGGCCCCTTGGGAAGCCGGCCGCCGGCGATGTCGTCCGGGGTGAACACATCAGGATGATCAAGCCGGCCGACCGGAATCTCCAGCGAGGAATAGAGCATATCCGTCCAGCGTGCGCCGGTCGCCAGCACCACGCGGTCCGGCGCCAGGTCGATGATCTCGTCCGCGCCCAAAACACTCTCGGGATAGAGCGAGACGTTGCTCATCTCGCTGAGACGCCCGAACCGGTAGTCGACGACGCGGTTCCAGGCGGAGAGGCCGGGCAGCGTCTTCTCGAAGGTCAGCCGCCCGCCGAAGGTGCGATTGCTGTCGGCCAGCATCACCTCATGGCCGCGACGGCCTAGCGTCAACGCGCATTCGAGCCCAGCCGGTCCGCCGCCGACAATCAGGATTCGCTCAGGCGCATCAGTACGCTCGACGCGTTCGGGGTGCCAGCCGCGCCGCCATTCCTCGCCGGCGGTCGGGTTCTGGGTACAGCGTACCGGCACGCCGTCATGCCAGCTCGAAATGCAGATGTTGCAGCCGATGCATTCACGGATCTCGGCCTCGCGGCCCTCGCGGATCTTGTTGGGCAGGAAGGGGTCGGCGATCGAGGGACGCGCGCCGCCGATGAAATCGAGCACACCGCGCCGGATCTGCGACACCATCGTGTCGGGCGAGGTGAAGCGCCCGACGCCGACCACCGGCTTCGTGGTCAGCGACTTGACGAAATCAATCACCGGCTCATGGCTGCCTTCGCCGGTAAAGCGCGACGCCGAACAATCGGTCGGACTGGAATCCATCTTGACGTCGAACAGGTCGGGCAGGTCAGCCAGCAGTTCGATCAGCTCATGCGCTTCCGAAGGCTGGTTGCGGCCGGGCCTGCCGCGCAGTTCCTCAAGGCTGACGCGTAACGCGACACCGCAATCCTTGCCGACGGCATCCTTGGTGACCTCGATCATCTCGCGCACGAAGCGCACCCGGTTCTCGATCGATCCGCCGTACTCATCGACGCGATGATTGTATTCCGGCAGCAGGAATTCGTAGCCGAGATAGCCCATACCGGCATAGACATAGACGATGTCGAAGCCGGCCGTGCGCGCCTTGCGCGCCGCCTCGGCCTGGCATTTCAAGACGTCGCGTATATCGGCCTTGTCCATCGTCTTCGGCCGCAGATTGCCCATGAAGCCGACATGGGTGGCCATCCACGGAATTCCCGACGGCGACAATGGCGGCAGGCGGCTTGTCCGGTTCATCACCGAGGCGCCGCCGTGCCACAATTCCACGCCGGCAAGCGCGCCATGGCGGTGCACAGCCTCCGTCATCAGCGCATGGGCGCGGATGTCGTTGTCGTCCCACATTGTGGCGAAGGGCAGCGGCGCGTCGTCCGAACTGGGGTCGATCGAACAGGCGCCGGTACAGATCACGCCCCATCCGCCCTCGGCCTTGGCTTCGCGAAAGGCGGCGCGCACCCGCGGCAGGGCGTTGGTCATGCCGCTGGCGTGCGGCACTTGATAGAAGCGGTTCGGCGCGGTGACAGGTCCGATCCGCATCGGCTCGAACAGGATTTCGTAGCGAGGATTGCAGGTCATCGGAGCTTCGCGAATATGCTTGTTGAACGATCGTACAACAAGCATATTCGCACGACTGACGGAACGCAATGGACCTATCACCGGCCGCAACGAAAAAGCCCACCCCGATAGTATCGGAGTGGGCTTCAGCCGGGAGGCTCGGGTCGAGCGCGACGATACGCGCTCGACCCCTTCAGTTTGCCGTCAGATAACGAAGAACCAGTTGGCGAGCAGCATCACCACCACGCCGGCGACCAGCGTCAGGTAGGGCAGGATGCCCGCCTTCTTGACCGCCAGATCGGAAGAGTTCATGCCGAGATCGGCCAGCATGTGGTCGGGGAACTTGCCCTTATCCTGGATGTAGTGGCGGAAGCAGAACACCGGGATGATCAGGGCCGCCGTGATCAGTCCGGCCCACAGCGCCATCGGGTTCCACACCTTGGCCCCGGCGCCCATGAAGATCGCGTTGACATAGGCGAAGATCGCGCCGACGCCGAGCAACCAGCTTGGTGCCTTCCACGGCCGCGCGATGTGGCCGTTGTCCATGCGGTGGATCCAGCCGGCGTTGAGGTTGAGGAAGTTGAAGATGATGTAGCCGCAGTTCGACACGGCGAGGATGAAGAAGAAGCTCGTCGCATCGGCTGAAGCGATGGCCAGCACGATCAGGTTGAAGACGAGATCGGTCCACATGGCCCGCGTCGGCGCGCCATGTTCGTTGACATGGCTGAGATAGCGCGGCAGCCAGCCGTCGACCGAGCCCTGGTAGAGCGTGCGCGAGGAGCCGGCCATCGCGGTCATGATGCACAGAACCAAGGCCAAGATCATCAGCATCACCAGCAGGCTGTGGATCAGCGCGCCGCCGCCGACCATGCCGGCCAAGGCATCAGCGACGCCGGAGCCGTCGACGATCGGTGTCGCCAGCATGCCGTTCAGGCCGAGTACGCCCTGGAAGGTGAAGGGCACCAGGATGAACAGCAGCATGCACAGAAGGCCGGAATAAAAGATGGCCTTGAACGTGTCGGTACCGGGATTCTTGAACTCGGAGGTGTAGCAGACGGCAGTCTCGAAGCCGTAGGTCGACCAGGCGGCGATGAACATGCCGCCGAGCACCAGCGTCCAGCCGGCGATGTTCCAGGCGCCGGGTTCAGGCGCATAGGCGGCGGCGAGCGGCACCAGCGGCGAGAAATTCGCCCAGTTGATCTGGCCGGTGATGATCGGCACGACGCCGACGATCAGCATCGGGATGATGACCAGCAGGCCGATATATTTCTGCACATTGGCCGTGCCCAGAATGCCGCGATGCTGGATGGCGAAGATGATCAGCATCAGCACCGCGCCGATGAAGAAGGTCGCGTTGAGGGTGAACGAGACCGGTCCCAGCGTGTGGCTGTAAAGCGTCCAGTTGCGGATCACCGGCGTTGCCGCGGCGGTCACCGCCGTGATGGCGTCGGCGGCGCTGGTGCCGGCATGCGCCGCAATATAGGCGACGACTTCGGGCGAGGCATCGGTGAACAGCGGCACCGGCGCCAATGCGTTGAGGATATAGGCGGCAGCGATCGAGCAGCCGAGCGACAGCACCGGCGACCAGGCGAACCAGTTGCACCAGACCGACAGCGGCGCGATGAACTTGGAGTAGCGCAGCCAGGCGGTGGCGCCGTAGATCGAAGCGCCGCCCGACTTGTTCGGGAACAGGCCGGCGATCTCGGCATAGGTGAAGGATTGCAGGAAGCCCATGATCATGGAGGCGATCCAGATCCCGAAGGCCAGCGTGCCCGTCGTGCCGGCAATACCGCCGATCGAAAACAGGACAAGCGCCGGCACGCCGCTCGCCACCCAGAAGGCGCCGCGCCAGTCGATATTTCGGTGCAACTTGCCTTCGGCAAGCGGCTCCAGGACAGTCGTCATCGTGCTCATGTGTGTTTGTTCCCCATTTTGATGTTCCCCGTTCGTGACGGCCCCGACTTCGCGAGGCTTCATCATCGACGCATGCACTGAGCGGCTGCAGGTGTTTCCTATCAGTCGCATTTTTTTCTTAACAGTGAAGATTGATCCGGCGCGCTTTCAGGTCAAGCGTTTTGTGAAGCCGTGCACATCACGCTTGCGAACGCACCGACTCACGCGCCCGGCGGCATCGCCGACCGACCGGCCTGTTCGTCGCGAAAGTGGCCGTCAGGAGCGCGGTTTGGTCTTCTGCGGATCGTAATGCGCAAAGGCAACGACGCGCGCCGGCAGTCGCTTGGCATGGCCGTCGAGCTTGCCGATCTCGACCTCGGTACCGACAGCGGCATGGGTGACGTCGAGCCTCGCCAGCGCGATGTTCTTGTTCAGCACTGGCGAGCGCGTGCTCGAAGTGACCACGCCGATCTGGGCGCGGCCGACATGCACGCAATCACCATGGCCGACAGCAACATTGGCATCGATGTCGAGGCCGACCAGTTTTGTCTGCGGGTGCTCCTTGCGACGGATCAGTGCCTCACGGCCGATGAAATCGTCGGTCTTGCTCTTCAGCGGCACGGTGAAGCCGATACCCGCCTCGAACGGATCGGTCTGGTCGGAAAATTCGTAACCGGCGAAGATCAGCCCGGCCTCGATGCGCACCATGTCGAGTGCCTGCAGCCCCATTGGCTTCAGCCCGTGCGGCTGACCGGACTCCCAGATGGCGTCGAACACTTTTTCGGCGTCGCGCGGATGGCACCAGATCTCGTAGCCGAGTTCGCCGGTGTAGCCGGTGCGCGAGACGACGACGGGAATGCCGTTGCCGCCGCCGATGCGGGCGACGGCGAAACGGAACCATTCGAGCTCGTCGATCGACGGCTGCAGCGGCGACGTCCAGATCACCTCCCTGAGGATGTCGCGGCTCTTCGGCCCTTGCACGGCGACATTGTGCATCTGGTCGGTCGACGAGCGCACCAGCACGTTGAGGCCGAGCTTCTTGGCCGTCTCGCGCAGCCATTCGCCGGACAGATCGTCGCCGCCGACCCAGCGGAAATTATCCTTGCCGAGCCGCAGCAGCGTGCCGTCGTCGATCATGCCGCCATGCTCGTAGCACATGGCGGAATAGACGACCTGGCCGACGCCGAGTTTCTTGACGTCGCGGGTCAGCGTGTATTGCAGCAGCGCTTCCGAATCCGGGCCGGTGATCTCAAACTTGCGCAGCGGCGACAGGTCCATGATCACGGCATCCTGTCGGCAGGCCCAGTATTCGGCGATCGGACCGTCCTTGGCGAAGGAATTGGCCAGCCAATAGCCCCTGTATTCGACGAAGTCGCGGGTGTGCTTGGCAAAGCTCGAATGAAAAGATGTCTCGCGGGTCATTTTCGGTTCCGAATCGGGCGTCATGCGTCTGGCGATCGCTCGCGAGAATTTGTGCTGGCCGGAATAGGTCCGCACATGGATGTCGGTGAGATTCCAGCCATTGGCCGGGGTCGTGTCGTCGGGGCAGGCGGAGGAAACGCAGACGATATCGGTCAGCGCCCGCAGCAGCACATAGTCGCCCGGCCGCGACCACGGCTCGTCGGACACCATCACGCCATGCGCGTCGATCGCGGTGTTGAAGAAGAAGTTGATCGCCATCCAGCCGGCACGAGGATTGACGCCTTTGTCGGAAAGCGCGCGGTTGAAGTTTTCCGAGCAGTTGGTGTGGCCGGGATAGCCGATGTCGTCATAGTATTTCGCCGCGCAGGCGAGCGCGAAGGCATCGTGCCGGCCGCATGTGTCCTGCACCACCTCGACCAGCGGCTCCATGTCCTGGTCGTAGTATTTCGAATGCAGGCCGGGCATCGGGTAGCTCGCCCCCATCAGCGTGCGGGTCGTCGTCACGTCGAGCGGGTGGTCAAAGCCTTTGTCGAGCTTGCGCGCCGAAAAACACTGGAAGTCGGTGCACTGGCGGCCGTCGACATCGATGATCTGCAGATAGTCGCCCGCCTTGACGAAATAGGCTTCCGCCGTCGCCGAATGCACCCGCAGGTCGAGCACCGGATCGGCCAGCGGATCGGCAAGCTGCGATCTCGCCGCCGGCCGGATCGTGGCGCGCCGCACGATGACCGTGAGCGGCGTCGCCGTGTCGTGGCCGTCGACCAGCATCGGCCCACCCGGCGCGGCAATGACCATCGCGCCGTCGCGGGCAACGGTGAAAGCTTGCTCTGTGCCGGCCGGCGTGGTGCCGCCGAACACGCGCACGGCTTTCGCCTGGTCCAACCGCACCTGCCGCCGCGCGAGCCCGAGGCGCAGGGATGCGAGACTGTCATCGCCGTCCGCCAGCAATGCCTTGAAGCCGGCGGCATTGCTGTTCGATATCTCGCCGAAAATGCCGGGGTCGGTGGCGCCGGTCTTGTCCCAGGCCAAGAGTTCGCAGGCCTGGCCGCCTTCGACATTGCGCACCGTGAGTGTATCGCCGGCCTCGACCTCGATGAGCACCGCGCCATTGCCCTGGATGGTATAACGCTCCATGCCGGGCGGCAGCGCGATCTGACCGGGCCTCAGGATGCGGCTGGGGCGCGGAGGGCCGGCGGCGATTGCGGGGTAGGGCGACTGGCTCATCTCAGCCTTGCGGTTCGAGAAATAAGTTTGCCTGTGTGTAAAATTATTTTCGCTGAGAGAATAGCAGCGGAGATGGATTTAGCAAGGCTGCGGTGCCGTCATTGGTGCTATCGTTAAGGTAAGTTCTTGCCGAGCAACCTGATCCCCGAACGTCGGCGCTGCCCCTCATCGGAGGCTTTCGCGGTCACACACGACAATACACTCAACGACAAGGTGCTGATACAACCGGCGGGTGCCGAAGTTATGCTCGGTCCGTTGATGGAGATGACGGATGAGGCTTTTCATGAGCGTATCGACCCGGTTCATAGTGAAAGTATGTGGCGGTCTTCTGGTCTTTTCCCTTGTCTGCGGATGCGATCTCATAGGTAAATCAAGTGCCGCGTCGACTTTGACCCGTGAGGAGCGTCTGAGGGTTGCCGCAGACGCCTACTTCAATAACCAATGTGAAAAGCAGTGGGCGCTGCTTTGGCCAATGGCGCGAGAAGGCGATGGCGAAGCGCTTTCAGAGCTTGCCTTTGAACTTGGGGGAAGGCTCGAGATACCTGCCTCGGATTCGGATATGAACGTCGATCCGGGAGATAAGTCATTTGCCAATGTGCTTGTCATGACGATCTACGGTGCGACAGCGTCAAAACATCCTGACAAGCGCAATCTTCACTACATCTTTGACCCCGCTAGATGGAGGAAGGGCGATGTAATGGTTGTAACCATTCGCTCCGGCCAGATCAGTTATAGCGCAATCAAGGCTCCCCCTCCGGTTTCAATGACTGAGTTGGAGAATTGCCTTTCTCAGGCAAATTCCTCGGCTTCGGGCGACAGATGTGTCGCCCAAGCCATCAAATTAGGGCTCATTCCAAGCTTTTCCGAGTACAGTAAAGCCATCGACGCAGTCGCGACTTCGTACCGCCCGAACCACTGCGTTAGTCGTCCCTGGTAGTTTTAAGAGGATATTACCCAATGTCTGAACGTAACTTGACCATGGGGAAGTCGCGCTGGGCCGTTTACGGCAAAGTGCCTGTCACGCCGAGCCCCGAAATTATTCAGCTACAATTCTTCGGAATGCCCGATAGCGGCGCCATACTCCGCGGCGGAATCCAGCACGGTGCGCCACAGGCTCTCGGCAAAGGTCGCGAACACCAGCAAATTGAACACCGCCTGTCCGTCGCGATCCGCGCCGCGCCACAGCGTGACGCTGGTATGATCCATCGAGGTCGCCGCCGCCGCCCCGACCGCGAAGACATCGAGGTGCAGATCGATCGACGACAGCTTGGCCAGCATCGCGCGCGCCTTGCCGCCGGAGACGCTGATAAGCGCCCGCGCATGCGATTGGTCGGAGAGTGAGGCCGAACCGGCAAAGCCGGAGCCAAGCGCCTCGATCGAATGCTTGCCGCCTTTCGATATCGCAAAAAACTGGTCCGGTCCGCACCAGATCAGCGTCGCATCGACAGTAGTGACAGCCCTTGGCGTTTCCGGGGCGGTGACGCCGAAGCGTGCCCACGCGGCCTCAGCCATCCCGCTGGCCTTGCCGCGCCGCGCCATCACCTGCACGAGGTCGAAATTACGGATCTCGGTCAGCGCGATGCCGGCTTCGCCAGCCGCGCCATAAGGCCCGGCGACAAGCGCATGCTCCAGCGGACCGCGGGCTTCCCAGGAAAATTCAGCCACGCTGGCGCCCTCCATCGGGATCGTAGAAGACGGGATTGCACAGCTCGACATCATAGTCCTCGCCGCGCAGCGGGTCGTGCGCATGGACGATTTCGCCGAAGCGCTCGCGGCCGCGCTCGACAAGCCCAAGCCCGATCCACTGATCGAGCATCGGCGAAAAGCAGACCGAGGTGACATAGCCCTGATCGTTGCCGGGTCCGGGTGTCTGGCCTTTCGGGATGATGTGCGCGCCGGAGCGCAGACGGCGACCCTTATCGACCGGCTTGATGCCGACAACGACTTGCCGGTCCGGCGCGACCAGCGCTTCGCGGCCGGCCATGACGCGGCCGATATAGTCCTTCTTGGTCGACATCATTTTGCCCAAGCCAAGATCGGCGGCCGTCGTCGTGCCGCTCAGTTCCGGTCCGGCGATGTGGCCCTTTTCGACGCGCATGACGCCAAGCGCCTCGGTGCCGTAGGGCGTTACGCCGAAGGGCGCGCCGGCCAGCATTAGATTGCGCGCCATGGCATCGCCGTAGCGGGCCGGCACCGAGATCTCGAAGGCCATTTCGCCGGAAAACGAGATGCGGAACAGCCGCGCCTTGAGGCCGCCGCGCAAACCGACCTCTCGTGCGCCCATGAACGGAAAGCCTTCATTCGACAGGTCTTCCGACGGGTCGACGATTTCCCTGAGCAGGTCACGGGTCTTCGGCCCGGCGATCGAGAATTGCGCCCACTGGTCAGAGACCGACGTGAGTTGCACATCGAGTTCCGGAAACAGCACCTGCCGGCAGAATTCGAGGTGCTGCATCACCAGCCCGGCCTTGGCGGTGGTGGTGGTCAGGAAATAATGGTCCTCGGCCAGCCGCGATGTCGTGCCGTCGTCATAGACGATGCCGTCCTCGCGCAGCATCAGCCCGTAACGTGCTTTTCCCACCGCTAGATTGGAGAAGGTGTTGATGTAGACGCGGTCGAGGAAGGCGCCTGCATCCGGGCCGTGCACGTCGATCTTGCCGAGCGTCGAGACATCGCAGAAGCCGACGCCCGAGCGCACTGCCTTGACCTCGCGGGTCACCGATTCCAGCCAGTCCTTCTCGCCGGCGCGCGGATACCATTGCGCGCGCTTCCACAGGCCGGTGTCGACGAACACGGCACCTTGTTCCGCCGCCCAGTGATGCGACGGCGTCAGCCGCGTCGCGTGGAAAGTCTCGTCGCGATGATGGCCGGCGAAGGCGCCGATGGCGACAGGCACATAGGGCGGCCGGTAGATTGTCGTGCCGGTTTCTGGAATGGAGCGGCCGCTCACTGCCGCCATGATGGCGAGGCCGGCGACATTCGAGGTCTTGCCCTGGTCGGTGGCCATGCCGAGCGTCGTGTAGCGCTTCAGGTGCTCGACCGACTCAAAACCCTCGCGCTGCGCCAGTTCGATGTCGGAAGCGGTGACGTCGTGCTGGTAATCGACAAAGGCCTTGCCCTTACCGGCGACATGCCAGAGCGGGGTCAGCGAAAAGGCTTCGTCGTCGGCGGCAGGCGCCGTGCCCGCCGTGCCGTTCCGCCCTGCGTCACGCGCCGCGGTTGCACCGGCGGCAAAGCCTTCGGCCAGGCAGGCGCCGAGCCCAAAGGCGCCGTTGGCGGCACCGGCGGCGACCATGCCGGGAGGGGCGCCATTCGGCACGAAGGCGGCGATGTCGTCGCGCCATGTCGGTCGGCCGCGGTGGAAGGAGGTCAATCCGACCGCCGGATTCCAGCCACCGGAAACGGCAAGCCCGTCGGCTTCAACCTCGGCGCGTGCGCCGCCGGTGAGCGACACCGCGATTTTCCTGACACCGTCCTTGCCGCCATCGACGCCTGTGACGGAACCGTGCAGCACCGGGAAGCCGCCCTTGGACGCCAGCGAACGATGCGCCGGCGATACTTCGGACCGCGCATCGATGACCGCCGCGATCTGCAGGCCGGCATCGAGTGCGGTCTCGACCGTGCGCCAGCCATCCTCATTGTTGGTGAACAGCGCGATGCGTTTCGCCGGCGTTGCCGCGTAGCGCGCGACATAGGTCCGCATGGCGGACGCCATCATCACGCCGGGCGTGTCGTTGCCGGCAAAGACGATCGGCCGTTCGATGGCGCCGGCCGCAACGACGCAGCGCTTCGCCACGATCCGCCACAGGCGCTGGCGCACCTGGTGCTCGGGCGGCGAGGGCAGGTGGTCATTGACCCGCTCGATCGCGCCATAGGTGCCGCCATCATAGACGCCGAACAATGTCGTGCGGGCCATGATGCGGACGTCGGGCATATCAGCCAGTTCGGCCAGCGTCAGCGACAGCCATTCGGCGGCTGGAACGCCATCAATCGTGCCACCATCCGACAGCAGGCGGCCGCCGGGGACAAAATCCTCTTCGCACAGGATGACGCGGGCGCCTGCGCGGCCGGCTGCCAATGCCGCTGCCAGACCGGCCGGGCCTGAACCGGCGATCAGCACATCGCAATGCGCCCATGCCTTGTCGTAGTGGTCGGGATCGGCGATGCCTGCGGCACGGCCAAGGCCGGCGGCACGGCGAATCGCCGGCTCGTAGATCGCTTCCCAGAATTTCGCCGGCCACATGAAGGTCTTGTAGTAGAAGCCGGCGACGAAGATCGGCGCGAACAGCTGGTTGACCGACATCACGTCGTGCCGCAGCGACGGCCAGCGGTTCTGGCTGGCGGCCGCGAGCCCGTCATAGAGTTCGGTCGTCGTCGCCTTGGTGTTCGGCTCGCGCCGTGCGCCTGTGCGCAACTCGACCAGAGCGTTTGGCTCTTCCGAACCTGATGTCAGGATGCCGCGCGGGCGATGGTATTTGAACGAGCGGCCGACCAGCTTGACGCCATTGGCGATCAGCGCCGAGGCGAGCGTGTCGCCCTGGAAGCCGGAGAACAGCTTGCCGTCGAAACGGAAGGTCAGCGACGCCGAGCGGTCGATGAGACCGCCGGATGTGAGACGATGGGATTGGCTGGAACTCACGATTGCCGGCCTTCCGTGAACTTGACAAAATGCGGGGCGGTTGCGCTGCCCCTCATCGCCCTGCCGGGCACTTCTCCCCGTATAGTGACGGGGAGAAGGACGCTGTCGCCCACGATTTCGCGAATCATCAACGTTGCAGAAAGGGTGGCGAGGTCGCGGCCAGCGTCCCTCTCCCCGTCCCTATACGGGGAGAGGATGCCGGCAGGCAGGTGAGGGGCGGCGCTGACCTGGCGAAAATATTTCATTTCGCAACCTGCCTCGCACCCGCACCCGCCGCCGGCTCAACGGCGGAAATCTCGTGCGTCAGCGTGTTGCGGGTGACCTTCAGCCAGGCCCGGCAGCCGCCGCCATGGTACCAGTATTCGCTGGTCGCGCCGGCGACATTGTCGCGCAGATAGACATAGTCGAAGACCTCGTCTTCCGAGGCGCCGGCCACCGGCCGCACAGGCTTGGCGTCGCCGAGATAGGTGAACTCACCGAGTTCGCGTTCACCGCAGAAGGGACAGACAATGCGCATGCTGCTCTAGACCGCCTTCAATGCAGGTTCGGTTGGGCGCCCTGGCCCTTTTCGTCGATCATGGCGCCAGTTCGGAACCGGTCGAGGCGGAACCGCGCGGCTTCTTCGTGCGATACATCGCGCGCCAGCAGATGGGCAAAGACAAAGCCGGAGCCCGGCGTAGCCTTGAAGCCGCCATAGCACCAACCGGCGTTGATATAGAGCCCGTCGACCGGGCTCTTGTCGATGATCGGCGAGCCGTCCATCGACATGTCCATGATGCCGCCCCACTGGCGCAAAAGACGCACGCGGCCGATCATCGGCATCAGCGCCATGCCGCCCTCGCAGACGTCCTCCATCACAGGCATGTTGCCGCGCTGGGCGTAGGAGTTGTAGCCGTCTATATCGCCGCCGAAGACCAGCCCGCCCTTGTCCGACTGGCTGACATAGAAATGGCCGGCGCCGAAGGTCATGACACCAGGGATAAGCGGCTTGATCGCCTCGGAAACGAAGGCCTGCAGCACATGGCTTTCGATCGGCAGGCGCAGACCGGCCATTGCCGCGACGCGCGAGGAGGAGCCGGCGACCGCCATGCCAACCTTGCCGGCGCCGATCTTGCCACGCGAGGTCTCGACGCCGGTCACCTTGCTGTTGGGATCGCGGGTGAACCCAGTGACCTCGCAGTTCTGGATGATGTCGACGCCGAGCACGCTCGCCGCATGGGCATAACCCCAGACCACGGCGTCGTGACGTGCCGTGCCGCCACGGCGCTGCAAGAGCCCGCCTTGCACGGGAAAGCGCGCATTGTCGAAGTTCAGGAACGGCATCATCTTCCTGACCGCGGCAAGGTCGAGCAGTTCGGCGTCGATGCCGTTGATGCGCATGGTGTTGCCGCGCCGCGCATAGGCGTCACGCTGCGCGTCGGAGTGGTAGAGATTGATGACGCCGCGCTGGCTGACCATCGTGTTGTAGTTGAGGTCCTGCTCCATCCGCTCCCACAGCTTCATCGACAATTCGTAGAAGCCGGTGTTGCCGGGCAGGCCGTAATTGGAGCGGATAATGGTGGTGTTGCGGCCGGCATTGCCGGAGCCGATCCAGCCCTTTTCGAGCACGGCGACATTTTTGATGCCGTACTCGCTGGCGAGGAACCATGCGGTGGCCAGGCCATGGCCGCCACCGCCGATGATAACCACGTCGTAGCGGTCCTTCGGCGTGGCGTCGCGCCAGGTGCGTTGCCAGTTCTTGTGGCCGGACAGGGCGGCACGGGCGAGCGAGAAGATCGAATATTTCATACGTTCATTCCGAGGCCGCTCGCACCACGCAGGCTGTTAAATATCCAGCGTGTGGTCGCGCTCCCATTGCGTGAAGTGCGAAGCATAGGAATTCCATTCCTGGTGCTTCAGCTTTAGATAGGCCGACGAGAATTCCTCACCCAGCGCCGCCTTGAGCGATTTGTCCTTGTCGAACTCGCGCAAGGCGTCGAGCAGGTTGAGCGGCAGCTTCGGCGCGCCCTTCACGGTATGGCCGTGCTGGTACATGTCGATGTCGTAGCGCTTGCCCGGGTCGGCCTTCGAGCGGATGCCGTCGAGGCCGGCCGCGATGATCACAGCCTGCAGGAGATAGGGGTTGGCCGCCCCATCCGGCAGGCGCAGCTCGAAGCGGCCGGGGCCGGGCACGCGCACCATGTGGGTGCGGTTGTTGCCGGTCCAGGTCACCGTGTTCGGCGCCCAGGTCGCGCCCGAAATAGTGCGCGGCGCATTGATGCGTTTGTAGGAATTGACCGTCGGATTGGTGATGGCGGCAAGTGCCGAGGCATGCTTCATGATACCGCCGAGGAAATTCCTCCCCTTGGCCGAGAGGCCGAGTTCCATCGCATTGTCGGCGAAGACGTTGGTCTTGCCGGCCTTGTCCCAGACCGAGATATGGGCATGGCAACCATTGCCGGTCAGGCCCTGGAAGGGTTTGGGCATGAAAGTCGCACGCAGGCCATGCTTTTCGGCGATCGACTTGACCATGAACTTGAAGAACGAGTGCTTGTCAGCGGTCGCCAGCGCGTCGTCAAAGGCCCAGTTCATCTCGAACTGGCCATTGGCGTCCTCGTGGTCGTTCTGGTAGGCGCCCCAGCCGAGCGCCAGCATATGGTCGCAGATCTCGGCGATGACGTCATAGCGGCGCATCACCGCTTGCTGGTCGTAGCAGGGTTTTGAGGCCGTGTCGTATTCGTCGGAAATCGTCTTGCCGTCCGGCGAGATCAGGAAGAACTCGGCCTCGACGCCGGTCTTGACGTGCATGCCGTCGCTGGCTGCTTCCGCGATCAGCCGCTTCAGCGTATTGCGCGGCGCCTGGTCGACCTCCTTGTCGTCCATGATGCAGTTGGCGGCGACCCAGGCGACTTCCGGCTTCCACGGCAGCTGGATGACCGAATCCGGATCCGGCACCGCCAGCATGTCGGGATGTGCCGGCGTCAGATCAAGCCAGGTGGCGAAGCCGGCAAAGCCGGCGCCGTCCTTCTGCATGTCGGCGATCGCCTGTGCCGGCACCAGCTTGGCACGCTGGCCACTGAACAGGTCAGTGTAGGAAATCATGAAATATTTGACGTTTTTCGCCCTTGCGAATTCTGCAAGATCAGTTGCCACGGCAGTTCCCCATTTTGTCGATTGTTGTTCCCCGAGTATGCGGGAATCGGCCCTTCGTTGATCAGAAGCCGTTCTTCCCCGGTATCCAGTTGGTGCCGGCCAGCGGCACGCCGGCCATGGCGGCTGCCTCGATCGTCAGCGCGACGAGGTCCTCGGGTTCGAGATTGTGCAGGCTGTTCTTGCCGCATGCACGCGCTATGGTTTGCGCTTCCAGCGTCATCACCTTGAGGTAGTTCGCCAGCCGGCGTCCGGCAGCGACCGGGTCGACCCGCTTCATCAGTTCGGGATCCTGCGTGGTGATGCCTGCGGGGTCGCGCCCCTCGTGCCAGTCGTCGTAGGCGCCGGCCGTGGTGCCGAGCTCGTTGTATTCCGCCTCCCAGCGGGGATCGTTGTCGCCGAGCGCGACAAGGGCAGCCGTGCCGATCGAGACCGCGTCGACGCCGAGCGCCAGCGCCTTGGCGACATCGGCACCGTTGCGGATGCCGCCGGAGACGATCAGCTGCACCTTGCGGTGCATGCCGAGATCCTGCAGCGCCTGCACCGCCGGCCTGATGCAGGCAAGCGTCGGCTGGCCGACATTTTCGATGAACACTTCCTGGGTCGCGGCGGTGCCGCCCTGCATGCCGTCGACGACGACGACATCGGCGCCGGCCTTCACGGCAAGTGCGGTGTCATAGTAAGGGCGGGCGCCGCCGACCTTGACGTAGATCGGCTTTTCCCAGTCGGTGATCTCGCGCAGTTCGAGGATTTTGATCTCGAGATCATCCGGTCCGGTCCAGTCGGGGTGGCGCGAGGCCGAGCGCTGGTCGATGCCTTTCGGCAGCGTGCGCATTTCGGCGACGCGGTCGGAGATCTTCTGGCCAAGCAGCATGCCGCCGCCGCCCGGCTTGGCGCCCTGGCCGACGACGACTTCGATCGCATCCGCCCGGCGCAAATCGCGCAGGTTCATGCCGTAGCGCGACGGTAGATATTGATAAACCAACTGCTTGGAATGGCCGCGCTCTTCCTCGGTCATGCCGCCATCGCCGGTGGTGGTCGAGGTGCCCGACAGCGTCGCGCCGCGCCCGAGCGCCTCCTTGGCAGGACCGGACAACGAGCCAAAGCTCATGCCGGCGATGGTGATCGGGATCTTCAGCTCGATGGGCTTCTTGGCGTGGCGCGAACCGAGCACGACGCTGGTGTCGCAGCGCTCGCGATAGCCTTCGAGCGGGTAACGCGAGATCGAGGCGCCGAGGAACAGAAGGTCGTCGAAATGGGGCAGCTTGCGCTTGGCGCCGGCGCCACGGATGTCATAGATGCCGGTCGCCGCGGCACGGCGGATCTCGGAAAGCGTGTAATCGTCGAAGGTCGCGGATTTGCGCGGCGTCGTCGGCGGATTCCTGTAGGTCATGCTGCCTCAATACGCGTCGGCGTTGTCGATATTGAAATTGTAGAGCGTGCGCGCCGAGCCGTAGCGCTTGAACTCCGACGGCTTGACGCCGGTGACGCCGGCGCGGTCGAGCAGGCCCTGCAGCAATTCCAGATGTTCGGCCCGCATCTCCTTGGCGATGCAGTCGGCACCCAGGCTGTCGACCTTGCCGCGCACGAAGAGCCGCGCCTCGTAGATGGAATCGCCCAGCGCGTCTCCGGCATCGCCCAGCACCACCAGATTGCCCGACTGCGCCATGAAGGCCGACATGTGGCCGATATTGCCGTGCACGACGATGTCGATGCCCTTCATCGAGATGCCGCAGCGCGACGAGGCATTGCCTTCGATGACCAGCAGGCCGCCCTTGCCGGTGGCGCCGGCATACTGGCTGGCGTCGCCTTTGATGGTGATCGAGCCCGACATCATGTTCTCGCCGACGCCGGGGCCGGCCGAACCATGCACGGTGATCGTGCTGCCGGAATTCATGCCGCCGCAGTAATAGCCGACGCTGCCTCGCACATCGATGGCAACAGGCTGGTCGACGCCGACGGCGACCGAGTGGCTGCCTTTCGGGTTCAGAACTTCCCATGCCGTTTCGTTCGAGCCGGGCGCCAGATTGTGCAGCGCCTGGTTGAGTTCGCGCAGCGACAGCTGGTCGAGATCGAAGACCCGAGGGTCGTGCGCCGCAGTCTTTGAAAGCGTGGTTGCCGGCATGAACTCAATGCTCCCAGAAATAGACGGTTGCGGGCTCCGGTTCCCAGACCCTCGCATTGTCTATGCCGGGCAGTTTGGTCAGCGCACGATACTCCGAGCCGAAGGCGACATACTGGTCGGTCTCGGCCATCACGGCGGGCTTGCAGGCGATCGGGTCGCGCACCACGCCAAAGCCGTTCTTGGTACCGACGACGAAGGTGAAGAAGCCATCGAGATCGCTCAGCGTGCCTTCCAGCGCTTCGCCGAGATTCTTGCCATGCGCCATCTGCGACGAGAGATAGGCTGCTGCGACCTCGGTGTCGTTTTCGGTCTCGAAGGTCATGCCTTCGCGGATCAGCTCACGGCGGACATTGTTGTGGTTGGACAGCGAGCCATTGTGTACCAGGCACTGGTCGGCGCCGGTCGAAAACGGATGCGCGCCCATTGTCGTCACCGCCGATTCCGTCGCCATCCGGGTGTGCCCGATGCCATGCGTGCCGGTCATCTTGCGGACATCGAAGCGATCGACGACCGCCTCGGGCAGGCCGACTTCCTTGTAGA
This sequence comes from Mesorhizobium cantuariense, assembly GCF_042647205.1. NCBI lineage: Bacteria > Pseudomonadati > Pseudomonadota > Alphaproteobacteria > Hyphomicrobiales > Phyllobacteriaceae > Mesorhizobium > Mesorhizobium cantuariense. The sequence continues at coordinate 1,932,922 of NZ_JBHRVD010000001.1, forward strand.
TTTCGACAACGTCGCCGGCGCCCATGATGCGGATGTCGGGGCGCAGCGCCTGGATGGTTCCGCGCGCTTCATCGATCTTGGCGGGCGTGGTCCTGACGACCGCATGGGTGGATTTCACCGCGATCGTCACCGGCGTGCCGATGGCCTTGGCGAGCTCCACCTCGAGGCCGCGGAAATCGCGGTCGGGCTTGGCTGATTGGATGGTGATCTTGGCCTCATTTTTCGAAGGCGCGCCATAGATGGCGATGCCGGCGCTGTCGGGGCCGCGATCGCTGAGCGAGATCAGCATCTGCGACAGCATCGCACCGAGCTGGGGCTCCAGCGTCTTGTCCTTCAAAAACAGTCCGACAATTCCACACATGTCAGCCTCCCGACGTTTTGTAGCTAAGAGATCGTTTGCAGCTCTGAGATGATGTATCGAATGAGTTTCATAAATTCAATCGTATGAAAAAAATATTCCTCTAGTTACGTATGCGGCTCAATGCCGCTCTGCGCACTGTCGCCGTCTCGCTGGGCATTGTGAACCCATTTGGCGGTGCGAATGCGGGCGATCTTGTAGGCGTCGAGGATCGACAAGGCATAGATCAGAAAGCCGCCGGCGTGACGGCCGACAAAGCTGGCATCCGACGGCGCGATCTTGGCCGTCACCCATGCCAGGATCACCATGAAGAAAAGGAACTGAAGGCCGCGCACCGGCACGCCGAGAATGACATGCCCGCTTCCCGGCAGCACGATTGCGGCGCCGAGAACCAGATAGGGGTTGGTGGGTGCCGTGGCGGAACTGGTCATGCGGCCTGCCGTTCGCTTTTGTTGATGGCGTCGCGAAGCGCCGACACCGACACCAGCAATCTTTCGATCAGCGCTGGATCGAGTGTGGCGTCGCCAAATTCGGCCTGCCGGAAGACGCCGTAGCGCGCCCGCTCGGCTTCGGCCAGCAGCCACACGATGCGTACCCCTTTCGGGGTGATCAGCAGTTCCTTGGCGCGCCCTTCGGAAAAAATCCCGAGGTGACCGGCGATGGTCTCCAGTGGGAAGTGGACGCCCCTGCGATCCGTCCGCAACACGGCCTCGGTCGGAAATGCGGAACTCTTCGGCAGCGTGTGGTCGAGATGATCGAAATTGGAGAAGGTCGTCGGCGACCCCGGCCGCATCATCATATCGAAGGTGCCGGGCACGGCCACCGGCTCGGTGATCGAGATGCTGAGCCAGCGTGCCGGGAGTTTCCGCGTCGCCAGTGTGTCGACGATCGTGCGCAGCTGTACTCGCAGCCCGCTCCATGACCCTTCCCAGGTGATGACGCCGGCGGTGCCGTCCGAGACATTGGCTGCGTCGGCGATGACTGTGCGGATGCGGTCCTGCTCGACGGCGAGCGCCGTCGATGCCCTGTTGCGGCTGGCACGCGCCTGCCAGGCAAGGTGGAGGACGAGAGCCAGGACAATGGCCCCGGCCAGCAGCGCTGATGTCACCTCGGACATTTTCTCATGCCAGGCCCGCCCAGGTTATGGACGGGCCTTCTCCCATCAATAACCCTGCGGCTTCGGCCACGGCATGGTGAACTGATCGCCGCGCCGCACGAATTTGTAGCGATAGAAATGGAACCACAGCGAGATCAGGAAGTAGAAGGCGACCATGGCGATCAGCTGCGAGCCGAAGCCGAGGAAGATGGCGAAGAAGGTCACCACGCACAGGCAGAACAGCACGATGGCCGGGATCGGGTGGAAAGGGTGCGTGTAGCCGCGGCGGATCGAGCCGAGCGGCCACTTCTTGCGGAACATGATGATGTTGATGCTCATGAACGTGTATTGCAGCACCCCTGACAGGATCGAGAAGGTGATCGCCTGGTTGAGATCGGCGATGAAGGCGAAGGCCAGCGCGATCGGCAGCAGGAACAGGATCGAGCGATAGGGCGTGCGATATCTCGGATGCACCGCCGAGAACCATGTCGGCAGATAGCGGTCGCGGCCGAGCGAGAACCAGGCGCGCGCCGCATCGTTGATGCAGCCATTGGCGGAGGCCATTGCGGCAAGCAGCGTGGCGACGAACAACAGGTTCTCGAGCAGCGGACTGCCGGTCAGTTTGCCCGCGTCCCAGAGCGGATAATAGGTGATGCCCAGATATTCCCACGGCATCATCGAGGCGCAGACATACCAGGTCATGGCGGCGGCGATCAAAAGCGTGATCATGCCGGCCATGGTGCCGTAAGGCAGCGAGCGGGCGGGCGAGCGCACTTCCTCGGCGGCCTGCGTGGTGCCCTCGATGCCGAGATAGTACCAGATACCGAACTGGAAGGCGGCGATGACGCCGATCCAGCCATAGGGGAGCGCATTGCCGGGAGTGACCAGCTCGTTCAGCTTCAGCACGGCGCCTTGCGTCCACGGGCTGACCGAAAAGAACAGGATGACGATTGAGATATAGGCGACTGCTGTGATGACGAAGTTGACGTTGAGCGTCATCAGCACGCCGCGATAGTTCAGCCACGCCAGCACGACGATGGTGGCGGCGATGAAGGAATTGTGGGTGAGTCCTTCGACTCCCGCCTTGGCGACGATGGTGTCGCCGAGCAGGATGGCGTCGGACACTTCGAGCATGGTGTAGGCAAAGACCAGGAACAGCGCGACATTGAACGCCATCAGCGGTCCGACGATGTGCTTGGCCTGCGCATACTGGCCGCCGGCGGCGGCGACGGTCGATGTCACCTCGGAATCGATCATCGCGACCGAGGTGTAGAGCAATCCGACGACCCAGCAGACGATAAGTGCTGCCAGCGCGCCGCCCTTGTCGGCGGCAAAATTCCAGCCGGTGAATTCGCCGACCAGAACGATGCCGACGCCGAGCGCCCAGACATGGGCCGGGCCAAGCACGCGCAGCAGGGAAACCCTGTCCCCGTGGACTGCCGGTTCAAGTGTGATCGTCATTGTTTAATCCCCACTCAAATCCGGTGTTTTTCGGAAACGGCTTCCAACTCGCCTTCGCGCGACGAGGTCAGCACCTCTTCGGAGAAGGTCGTGTCGACCTTGAACCAGTCGTAGAGCATCCACAAAGCGAGCACGATCGAGATGCCCCAGCATGCGTAAGAGAGTGCTACCCACATGATCGTGTCCCCCAACTACTTGTCGTCAAAACATTACTTGTCGTCGAATTTTTCGTTGATGACGTCGCGATATTCGCGGTCGGATGCGCGAAACAGGAAGACGAAATAGCCAATCAGCACCGCGGCCATGATGACCAGCGTCGGCCAGTCGATGACATAGTGAAAGCGGTTCTGGATGATGTCGTGCGCGGTCTCGGGCGTATAGCCGAGCTTTTCCCAGATCGAGGCCATGGTCGGGTTCTGGCCAAGCGCTTCCCAGGTCTTGGCGTCGAGCGCATCGATGGATTTCGCCGCACCGGCAAGGCCCAGCTTGAGTGGCAGCCACAGTGCCACGAAAATGGCGACCACGACGACGGCGATGTCGAAAACCTGCCCGGCCTTGCTTTGCTCCGGTGGTGTGTAGCGGGACATCTCTTCTTACCCCTCAGGACTTGCGGTTGCGGAACGCGTCGGCGTTCTTGATATCGAGCCCGTAGATGAATTCCTTGTCTTCCTTGTAGTGCTTGACCATCGCCAGGATCGCGGCCGTGTTGAAGATCAGCACGGCGCCAGCGGCGATTGCGACGACGGCCTTGATGCCGCCGTGCGGGATGTAGGGCCATGTCATGAGGAGGACGAAGAGGATCGTCGCCCACAGGCAGACGATCAGGAGCGCGGATCCGCGCACGTCGGAACGGTACAGCGCTTCGATGCGCTGCTGCATGTCTGACATCGGTTTCTCCCCTTTTTCCGCCGTCCGGTTCCGAATCTCCCGTCCGCCGTCCTCTTTCAACAGAGTGAAATTTTTTTCATAAGTTCTGTCTGAATCCCGCAATTGTCAAGCGCGATTTACGTCAGGTTAACCGTTTGCTTTGCGCGACGGATTTTGCCTGACAATGAAATTAATTGCTTATGGGTATTGCGGCGCCCTGACGTTTGCGGTCAATATTCGGCCAAAGCTCCCGCCGCTGCGCAGGGGGCAGGGAACAGCAAGAGATTTTTCGAAACGGAGGACGAGCGGATGACGGCATCCTGGAGATTTTCGACCTTGGCGGATCGCCATCGCGCGCTCGGTTCGAAGCTCGAAGACTGGAGCGGCATGGGAACCGCCTGGACCTACGACAAGGATGCCGACGAGGAGTACATCGCCATCCGCACCAAGGCCGGCCTGATGGATGTCTCCGGCCTCAAGAAGGTCCACATCACCGGGCCGCATGCCTCGCATCTCATCGACCTCGCCACCACACGCGATGTCGAAAAGATCTATCCCGGCAAGTCGGCCTATGCCTGCATGCTGAACGAAGCGGGAAAATTCACCGACGATTGCATCCTCTACCGCACCGGCCCCAATGCATGGATGGTCGTGCATGGTTCGGGCACCGGCCATGAGGAGTTGCAGCGTGCTTCGGTAGGACGCGACGTCTCGCTGCGCTTCGACGACAATCTGCACGATCTTTCGCTGCAGGGGCCAACCGCCGTCGACTATCTGGCCAAGCACGTGCCTGGTATTCGCGACCTCAACTATTTCCATCACATGCAGACGCAGCTGTTCGGCTTGCCCGTCATGATTTCGCGCACCGGCTATACCGGCGAGCGCGGCTACGAGATCTTCTGCCGTGGTCAGGATGTCGGCACGATCTGGGACAGGATCCTCGACGAGGGCAAGAGCGCCGGCATCATTCCATGCCGTTTCACCACGCTCGACATGCTGCGCGTCGAAAGTTATCTGCTCTTCTACCCCTACGACAATTCGCAGAAGTACCCGTTCGACAATGAAGGCCCCGGCGACACGCTGTGGGAACTCGGCCTCGACTTCACCGTCAGCCCCGGCAAGACCGGCTTTCGCGGCGCCGAGGAGCATTACCGCCTGAAAGGCAAGGAACGCTTCAAGATCTATGGCGTTCTGCTCGACGGCCAGGAGCCGGCCGACGAGGGTGCGCCGGTCTATCGCGACGGCAGACAAGTGGGCGTGGTGACCTGTGCCATGTATTCGCCGCTGGTCGAGAAATCGATGGGCATCGCCCGCCTCGACGTCGACTGCGCGGTCGAGGACACCAAGCTCGAAATCCGCAACAAGAGCGGCGCCATCAAGGCGACGGCGCAGCCGCTTCCCTTTGATGATCCCAAGAAGACTAAGCGCACGGCGAAAGGTTGAGGCATAGTCAACAGCGAGGGGTTCGAGGCGCGAAGACATAAATGGCAGCCAAAAGCATCATCAGCCGGCCCGTCTACGGAACCTTGTCTCCGCAGCCTGGCAAGCATCACCTTTTTATCGCGGATGCAGAAGGGGCGCTCGCGATCGGGGAGATGGCCGAGAGGGCGCCGGCCGGTTTTTTCGACGACGCCGAAATCGTCTTCATTCCGGGGCCTGATGGCAAACACATCGCCGCTCTCGAAGCGCTGAAACCGGCACAGTTTCATCAGGCGCCGTCCTTCGCCAGCCTGCTGCCACGGCTCAGGCAGACACTAGCCAACGCGCATATGGGCTTGCGCCTCTATCTCGCCGGCACCGAAGGCCTGATCGGCCAGGCGATGCAGGTGGCGCTTGAAGCCGGCATCGACCACACCTCGATCCAGACCGAGCACCGCGGCTCGCTGGCGCGGCGCATGCAGTGTGTCCACTGCAAGGGCATCACCGAAAACGTGACGACGCAGCCGGCGACCTGCGCGCATTGCGGTCTGCTGCTTCTGGTACGCGATCACTATTCCAGGCGCATAGCCGCCTTCCAGGGCGTCTGCATCAATGCCGAGGATCGCACGGAGATTCCTCCGTTGGAGGAGATCTTCCGATGAGCACCGGCACCACCAAGCTCGACGTCGTCGTCAGCGATGTCGTCCCTGTCAACGACCTGGTCACCCGCTTTCATTTCCGCCGCCGCGACGGGCAGCTCTTACCGACCTTTTCCGGCGGCGCCCATGTCGTGGTCGAGATGCGCGACGGCGAGCGGACACGGCTCAATCCCTATTCGCTGATGGGCTCGCCGCTCGACACGCGCGAATACACGATCTCGGTGCGCCGCGACGATGTCGGCCGTGGCGGCTCGCTGTTCATGCACAGGAACGTCCGGCCTGGGCTGGAGATGGTGATCAGCTATCCGGTCAATTTGTTCTCGCTCGACCTGCGCGCCAAAAAGCACCTGATGCTGGCGGGCGGCATCGGCATCACGCCGTTCATGGCGCAGACCGCGCAACTGGCGGGAGAGGGCGGTAATTTCGAACTGCATTACACCTGCCGCACAGCATCGCTCGGCACCTATGCCGATGTGCTGAGCGAGCGCTACGACCGCCGGGTCAGGCTCTATCATGACGACCGCGACGAGCGCATCGAGCTCGACCGGCTCTTGTCGTCGCAGCCGCTCGGCACGCATCTCTATGTCTGCGGCCCGGCCGGCATGATCAACTGGGTGCGCGAGCGCGCCACGGCCTTGGGTTGGCCCCCGGAGACCGTGCATTTCGAGCATTTCGCAGCCCCTCAGCCTGGGCTGCCCTTCGACGTGACGCTGGCCGTCAGCGGCAAGACGATCCGCGTCGGCGAGCAGCAGAGCCTCCTGGAAGCAATCGAGGCGGCTGGCGTCGATCCGCCCTATCTCTGCCGTGGCGGCGTCTGCGGCCAGTGCGAGACCAATGTCATTTCGCATGACGGCAAATTCATCCACAACGACCATTGGCTGAGCGAGGAAGATCACCGTTCCGGCTGCAAGATCATGCCCTGCGTGTCGCGCTTCGAGGGCCGGTCGCTGGTCCTGGAGCGCTAGGAGGAAATCATGGGCATCACCTTTCGCAAGGAAACGTTCCGCGACGATTTCACCTTCAAAAACAGCCCGGAGCACATCAGGCGCTTTCCGTTTCCGTTCCACGAAGACGCCTACATGTATGCGGTCAACATCGAGCCGCATGTCGTGGGGCCGAAGGGCAGCGTGCTGGAAAACCTGATCGACGTCGACGAGCACTATGTCGCCGAGATGCAGGATCGCGCCCTGGTGCTGGCAGAGGATCCGCTGCGCTGCCAGTCGCTGCCGCACATGACGCTGGCCGGCTGGGACCTGCTGGAACTGCTGATGGAGCAGCAGGCGTTGGGCTATCCCGAGCATTTCACGCTGACCCGCGACGGCGATCGCTGGCGCTGGATCAACCGGCCGCTCGGCATCGATGACACCTTCACTTTCGGCGATACCTCGACGCTGCCCTATGGACCGATGGAATACATCACCCGGCAGAGCCAGGGCGATTTCTGCATCCTCGACCAGCGCGACGGCAATCTGTGGATGGATGCCGGCATGGTCACCACCCAGGCCGACTGGTCGCTCGATTTCGACATCGGCATGAACTTCTTCGAATGGCACGCACCGGTGCCGCTGGCGCATGAGAAGGGGATTTTCGTCAGGGCGCTGAAGTTCCTCACCAACATCCAGCAAGGCAAGCCGGCCCGGCGGCTGAACTGGACGATGACGATCAATCCACGCCTCGACACCAGCCCCGAGAACTACCACAAATGGGGACCGGACCGGGCGACGGTGACGCCGGAGAATGTCGGCGACAAGGTGCATCTGCGGGTCGAACTGCAGAGCTTCTGGCGCCTGCCGCGCTCCAACGGCATCGTCTTCCCGATCCGCTGCTATCTGATCAAGATGGATGAGCTGGTGACGCAGCCGAAATGGGCACGGCGCCTGCATCGCGTCATCCGCGACCTGCCCGACGAACTCGCCAACTATAAGGGCCTGACGCGTTACCGGCCGGCGCTGGTCGAGTGGCTGTCGAAGCTGGATGATGGGAGCGCGACATCACCGGGGTTTGGGCCGGATTGAATAGCTGATGTTGGGGCTGCCCCTGAAGCAGCCAATCTCCCCCAAAGAGGGGGAGATGCCCGGCAGGGCAGAGGGGCGCGCCGTGGAGCGCCGGCCTTGCCCAATGTCCACCCCAGCGCTTCCGCGAAGCTCACGACGCGTCGCCCAGCCCGGCCATAATCACGACATGCTGGCAGACATTGTCGATATCGCGAATGACATCGTCATTCCAGAAGCGCAGGACCGTCCAGCCCAGCGCTTCAAACTTGGCGGTTCTTGCAGTGTCCGATTCCGACGTTTCGGCCTGGCCATGCTGGGAACCATCAAGCTCGACGATCAGCTTTTTGTCCGGGCATGCAAAATCGACGACATGGCCGGCGATAGGCATCTGACGCCGAAACCCCAGTCCCATCAGCCTGTGTGCTCTGATCTCATTCCAAAGCTTGAGTTCGGCATCGGTCATCACCTTGCGCATCCTGCGCGCATTGTTGCGGTTATTGGCGGATACTAGATTATGCGTCATCGCGGTTCGCCCCCCTCTGTCCTGCCGGACATCTCCCCCTCAAGGGGGGAGATCGAATGTCACTTCGGCTTTCGCCAATCGCCAGTGCTGCAAAAGAGGAGGCCGTCGCGAAGCCGTCGATCTCCCTCAGGAGGAGACCAAGGGGAGATCGACCTTCTGTTCACCCCGCGCTCTGCGGATAGCAGATGATCGAGAGATAGCGCATCGGCAGTTTCGTCAGTTGCTCCGGCCCATGCGGCGCGTCGGCGTCGAAGAACAGGCTGTCGCCGGGCTTCATCGGGTAGAGGTTGCTGCCGTGCCGGTAAACGACCTCGCCTTCGAGCATGTAGAGGAACTCCATGCCCTCATGCTGGAAAGTCGGAAACACATCGGAATCCTCGGTCAGCGTGATCAGATAGGGCTCGACGACGACGCCGCTGGTGTTGGAGCCGATATGGCCGAGCAGATTGTACTGGTGGCCGGCGCGCGTGCCGCGGCGCTCGACATCGAGGCCTTGGCCGGCCTTGACGAAGACGGCGCTGCGCTCTTCCTCGAAGCGGCGGAAGAAGGCTGTCACCGGGACGCCGAGCGCGCGTGACAGCGCCTGCAAGGTGGTTAGCGATGGCGAGGTAATGCCGTTCTCGATCTTCGACAGCATGCCCAGCGAAATGTCGGTGGCGACCGCCAGGTCGGCGACGGTGATGCCGAGCTTCTTGCGGAAGGCCCGCACCTCTCGGCCGATCGCGACCTCCAGCACCTTCTCGCGGGTGTCGCGAATGGCATGCGGGTTCTGCGTCAGCGGCGCGCGTATGGTTTTCTTGTCGGCCGAGACCTTTGGCAGCGGCTTGGCCTTCGCACCGCCGGGACCAGCCTTGGAATCGGAAGTTTTGTTCGCCATGTCGCCCCCCGGGACTCTGCGGATTTATTTCACTCTAGGTGAACATGTCAGGTGCCGATACAGCAGCGCAACTGCGACGGCAAGTCGCCTGAAAGCGCATGCGCACGATCCTGCGTTTGGCCGCGTCCGGTTTTTCTCAGGAAATCCACCACGGCGGAACCTTGTTTCCGCACGGGGCTGTTGACAGCACGAAAGGGCCAATTACTGTCCCTGTGAGTGAAATTTGTTTCGTAAGAGCAATTCAGATCGGGGAGGCCTGCCATGAAAAGTCGCGTTGCCGTCATCGGAGCCGGACCGTCCGGCCTGGCACAGCTCAGGGCTTTCAAGTCGGCGGCCGACAAGGGCGCCGACATTCCCGAGATCGTCTGCTTCGAAAAGCAGTCGGACTGGGGCGGCCTGTGGAACTACACCTGGCGCACCGGCCTCGACGAGCACGGCGACCCGGTGCACGGCTCGATGTACCGCTACCTCTGGTCGAACGGCCCGAAGGAATGCCTGGAATTCGCCGACTACACATTCGAGGAGCATTTCGGCCGGCCGATCGGCTCCTATCCGCCGCGCGCCGTGCTGTGGGACTACATCAAGGGACGCGTCGAAAAATCAGGCCTGCGCAAATGGGTGCGCTTCAACAGCCCGGTGCGCATGGTCACGTTTTCGGACGAGACAAAGAAGTTCACCGTCACCGCGCATGACCGCACCAACGACGTCACCTACTCGGAAGAGTTCGACAATGTCGTCGTCGCCTCCGGCCATTTCTCGGTGCCCAACGTGCCATACTTCGAGGGTTTCTCGACCTTCAACGGCCGCATCCTGCACAGCCATGATTTTCGCGACGCGATGGAGTTCAAGGGCAAGGACATATTGATCATCGGCCGCTCCTATTCGGCTGAGGACATCGGCTCGCAATGCTACAAATACGGCGCCAAATCGATCACCTCCAGCTACCGCTCGAAGCCGATGGGCTTCAAATGGCCGGAGAATTGGAAGGAAGTGCCGCTGCTGCAGAAGGTCGTCGGCAAGACCGCGCATTTCAAGGATGGCACCACTAGGGATGTCGACGCCATCATCCTGTGCACCGGCTATCTGCATTCCTTCCCCTTCCTGACCGACGATTTGAAGCTCAAGACCGTCAACCGCATGTGGCCGCTCGACCTCTATGAAGGCGTCGTCTGGGAGAAGAACCCGCAGCTCTCCTACATCGGCATGCAGGACCAGTTCTACACCTTCAACATGTTCGATGCGCAGGCCTGGTTCGCCCGCGACGTCATCATGGGCCGCATCAAGCTGCCCTCGGCCGAGGCGATGGCGGAACACGGCGCGAAATGGCGTGCACGCGAGGAGACGCTGGAAGACGCCGAGCAGATGATCTGGTTCCAGGGCGACTACACCAAGGAATTGATGGACCAGACCGACTATCCCGGCTTCGACGTCGAGGCGATCAACCAGACCTTCATGGAGTGGGAGCACCACAAGGGCGAAGACATTATGAGCTTCCGCGACCACGCCTACCGCTCGCTGATGACCGGCACCATGGCACCGCTGCACCACACGCCATGGCTGCAGGCGCTGGACGATTCGATGGAGAGCTATCTCGAGGTGAAGGGCGTCGCGGCGGAATAACGGGGTGGGCCTGCCGTCAGGCCGGCGCCTCGACCCAGCCGTGGCGACTCTCGCCATAGACAGACTGCGTCGGCGCCGGGAATGACGGGTCTCCGAAACAGCCGACGGCAACGGCCACCGCCGCCGATTTTCGTGATGGGTACCAGAAGACCGTCGAGCCGCACGTTCCGCAGAAATGGAAAGTGACGGGAAAGCCGCTGTCGGAATCGCGTTGATAAGTCTGGAATGAGCCGGTGGTCTCGGTATCGGCCGCATTGAAGAAAGCAGCGATCCCGAACGGACTGCCGGTCCGCCGCTGACAGTCCAGGCAATGGCAAAGCGAGACCTTGGCCGGCTCTTGCGGACATCGGATCTGCAATTGACCGCAGGTGCAGTGGGCGATCCGGCCAGTCATCATTCTCTCCTGTGTCCGGGCTACAGAATCCCTACCCCAGCCTTGCCCTGGCCTTCGCCGTCCAGGCGCTGAACAGCCGGTCGGCGACGATGCCGATGAAGGCTATGGCGAGACCCGCGACGATGCCACGGCCGGAATCGGCCTTGGACAGCGCGATGAATACTTCCTGGCCGAGATCGCGGGTGCCGACCATGGCGCAGATGATGATCATCGCCAGCGCCATCAGGATCGTCTGGTTGACGCCAAGCATGATCTCCGGCAGCGCCAGCGGCAGTTGCACGCGAAAGAAGGTCTGGCGCGGCGTGCAGCCCGACACCTTGGCCGCTTCGATCAGCGCCGGCGGCACCTGCCGGATGCCGTGATTGGTGTAGCGGATGGCCGGCACCACGGCGAAGGCTATCGTTGCGATCATCGCGGTGACGTCGCCGACACGGAACAGCATCACCACCGGGATGATGAAGCAGAAGGACGGCAGCACCTGCAGCGTGTCGATGATAGGTGTGACGATCTTCTCGAAGCGGTCGCTGCGCGCGGCCATCAGGCCGATGGGGATGCCGATCAGGCAGGCGATGAAAGCCGAGATGCCGCAGAGATAGACCGTTGCCATGGTCTTTTCCCACAGGCCGGTGACGGCGCAGAAGGCGGTCAGCGCTGCCACTAGAACGGCCAGCCGCAGGCCGGCGAGCTGATAGCCGGCAAGGCCGAGCAGGAACACCGCACCGAGCCACGGAAACCCCTCGCAGAAGGCACGCAGCGGGTTCAGCAAATTGAGGATCAGCGCCACGCGAAACGCTTCGATCGTGTCGAAGAAATTGATCGTCACCCAGTTCACTGCCGCTTTCCACAGTGGAGCCGTGGTGAAGGTGATCGCTTTCGGCACCGCTGCGAAGGCCGGCACGAACAGGCCGAGCAGCGTTGTCACAATAAGGATAGCGATGGCCAGCGTCAGATTGGGGTAGCGCCGCCAGAAGCTCGGATTGATGGCTTGGTGAACGTGGCCCTTTGCCTGCTTGTGCGCGATGGCCTGGCTCAGCCGATCGAGCGCGATGGCCAGCGCCACGATGGCGAGGCCGGCTTCCATCGCCTCGCCGACCTTCAGCGCGCGCAGTGCGAGCAGCACATCGTAGCCGAGTCCGCCGGCGCCGATCATCGAGGCGATGATGACCATGTTCAGCGCCAGCATGATGACCTGGTTGACGCCGACCATCAGTGTCGGCCGCGCCGAGGGTAAAAGTACTCGCCACAATTTCTGCCGCGCCGTGCAGCCAGCCATCTCGCTGAAATCGTCGATCTCGGAGGGTACGCGCGACAGCCCCAGCATCGTCGCCCGTACCATCGGCGGGGTGGCGAAGATGGCGGTCGCGATCATCGCCGAGACCGGGCTGTTGCCGAACAGCAGCAGCATCGGGATCAGATAGGCGAAGGTCGGGATGGTCTGCATCAGGTCAAGGGCAGGGGAGACGATGAGCCTTTCGGCCCACGGCTTGCGCCACGCCCAGATGCCGGCGAACAGCCCGGTGACGATGCAGAACGGAACCGCGATGGAGATCAGCGCCAGCGTCAGCATGGCGCTGGTCCATTGGCCAAACAGGGCGATGTAGAGGAAGCAGCCACCGACCAGCAGGCTGAGCTTTCTGCCGCCAACGGCATGTCCGGCGAGGAAGGCGGCAGCGCAGACGCCGACCCAGGACAGGCGCGGCAGGACATAGGCCTCAGTGCCATGACCGATCTTGAAATTCTTGGCCAGCAGATTGAGCGCGAAATCAAGGGGAACACCGAGCACCGCCGTGATCGAGCGGGTGAGCCAGGACAGGTTCGACTTGATCCAGCGCATCAGCGCGCTGACCCAGTCGGCGACCGGCACGACGGCGCTTGCCGGATAGTTGACGGCCCAGGGCAGCCTGTCCTGCAGCAGGAACACGACAAGCACGGCGGCAAGCGCTGCGGCCCAGATCAGCAGCCAGATCTGAATCGGCCGTGACCTTGCCTCGCTGGCGCTTGCCGTCACCGTCATGCGCCGGCCCTTGAGCGATCGACGCCGGCCAGCAGATCGATCACCGCTTGCGGCGTCACCTCGCCGATCGGCTTGCCGGTGCCGTTGACCACCGCGAACGGTTTGTTGGCCGCAACGATGCTGGCGGAAAAGCTCGATATCTTGGCCTCCGGCGCCACCGTGCCGCCGTGCTCCGAGCCGTCGCAGGCGCGCATCAGGCTGCGTGCCGAGATCACCTTGGCGCGGTCGACGTCGCGCGTGAACTCGGCGACATAGTCGGTCGCCGGATTGACCACCAGCTCTTCCGGCGTGCCGATCTGGATGACCTCGCCATCCTTCATGATGGCGATGCGATCGGCAAGTCGGATGGCCTCATCGAAATCATGGGTGATGAAGACGATGGTCTTGTGCAGCATGGTCTGCAGCCGCATCAGCTCATCCTGCATTTCGCGGCGGATCAGCGGATCGAGTGCCGAGAACGGCTCGTCGAGGAACCAGATTTCCGGCTTTGTCGCCAGGCTGCGGGCGATGCCGACACGCTGCTGCTGGCCGCCGGACAGCTCGCGCGGATAGAAATGCTCGCGCCCGCGCAGGCCGACTAGCTCGATCACCTCGCGGGCCCGCACTTCGCGTGTCGCCCGGTCCTGCCCTTGAATGCTGAGCGGGAAGGCGATGTTCTCCAGCACGTTGAGATGCGGCAGCAGGGCAAAGTTCTGGAACACCATGCCCATGCGGTGTCGTCGCAATTCGATGAGTGCTGCATCCGAGATTTTCAGGAGGTCATTGCCCTCGAATTCGACCTTGCCGTGGGTCGGCTCGACCAGCCGCGACATGCAGCGCACCAGCGTCGACTTGCCGGAGCCCGACAAGCCCATGATGATGAAGATCTCGCCCTGGCGGATTTCGAGGTCGACGGCGCGCACCGCGCCGACCAGCCCGGCAGCGGTGACGTCGGCCATGCTGGCCTTGCCATCGCGTTCGCGGATGAAATTGGCCGCGTTCGATCCGAACAATTTCCAGACATTGCGGCAGGCAAGCTTTATCGGACGGACATCTTTTGGCGCGCCCGCCGCGTTTGGCTCCTGTTCAGTCGTATCCGTCATTCAATCGTCCTTCTGGAACATCAAGAAGTGAGGCCCGGCTGGTCAACAGCCGGGTCTCATTTTTCCAGTTGGAACAATCACTGCGCCCAGGCTTTCCAGTCGGCCTCGTGGGCGGCGATCCAGGCGGCGGCGACGTCTTCCGGCGTCTTGCCGCCGAGGTCGATCTCGCCGCTCATCTTGTTGAGTTCATCGGTGTCGACCGTATAGGCCTTCGCCACCTTGTAGGCGACCGGCCATTTGTCCTTCATGCCGGACCAGGAGTATTTCCAGATCTCGCCATGCGGCTTGCCGCAATCATATTTGGCGTCGGGATTGGTGCCCCATTTCGGGTCGCTGTAGCACTCGGGCGTGTATTCGGGGAATTCAACCCACTCGCCCTTGTACTTGGCCGGCGCCCAGTGCGGCGAGTAAATCCACAGCATGATCGGCGCCTTGCGCTGATAGGCCGAGTCCAGTTCCGCGAACATCGCCGCGTCGGTGCCGGCATGGATGACGGTGAAGGGCAGTTTCAGCGCCTCGACGCGCTCGTCGTCAAAGCCTTCCCATGTCACCGGGCCGCCGAGATAACGGCCCTTTGGTGCGGTCTCCGCCGTCGAGAAGGCTTCGGCGCATTTCGGATCCTTCAGCGCTTCCCAATTGGGCAGGCCCGGGCATTTCTCCTTCATGTATTCGGGAAACCACCATTCTTCCTTGGCCTTGGGGCCGAGCTTGCCGAGCCGTTCGGTCTGGCCGGTCGCATCGGAGGCTTTCATGGCTTCGCCGGCGGTCGTGTCCCAGAATTCCATGCCGACATCGAGATCGCCATTGGTGAGACCCGTGGTCAGGCTGGAGAGATAGTCGGCGGTCGGATATTCGACGGTGTAGCCGAGCTTTTCGAGGATGCCGCCGAGGATCTTGGCGTTGAGATTGACGCTGGTCCAGTCGAACAGCGCGATCTTGATCGGGTCGTTGGATTCGGGTGCGGCGGCTTGGGCGGAAGGTGTCAGCAGGCTTAACGTCGCGAGCGCGACGGCGCCCATCGATAGTTTCGAGATCTGGCTGCGAAATGACATGCTTGTTCTCCTTCAAGCTGTGACAGTTATCGGTCGTTCCCTTCTTGCGGCTTTTCTTGATTGTGTTGGAAAGGCTGGTCTTTGCGCAAGGCCGTCGGCGCCAAATTGTTGCCCTGGCTTTGGCCAAGGCAGGCAAGATGGTGCTCAATTCTGGTGATGGTGGAGTGTGCTGGGAGTGCCGGGGTCATGGTTGCCGACGGACCGCTGCGGGAGCGGTCATCTGCGGATCAATTGCCAGTCCTGCGGCGCCCTGCAAGGTGTGAGCCATCAAGGTCCCATGATCCAGAGCATTTCCGGCGAAGCACGATCGCCTGCAATGCTCTATCCGTTTGTTTTACGCAATTCCGGACGCAAAACCGCTTTGCACTTTTGCTGGAATTGCTCTCGGCTGTCGGCCCGGCAAGCCCCATCTCGCCAAGGCCGTTTCATAGGATGAAATTATATATACCAAGGGTCATGCCGCGCAACGACTAACGCCTCGCGGGTTTATAAATTCAGACTGCAGGCAAAGTCGAACCCCTACCAGCAGACGTAGCCGCCATCGACAATCAGGTCGAGGCCGGTGACGAAACTCGCTGCGCGGCTGGCCAGGAACACGGTCGGCCCGATCATTTCCTCCGGCGCCGCCATGCGCCCCATCGGCGTGTCGCGCTTGAAGATCTTCACCTCCTCCGCCACCTCCGGCCGCTTGTTCATTGGTGTCAGCGTGTAGCCCGGGCTGATGACGTTGACGCGCAGCCCGCGATCCGCCCACTCCATGGCGAGGCTCTTCGACATGTGGATGACGGCGGCCTTCGAGGAATTGTAGTGCGCCTGCGTCAGGCCGCGGTTGACGATGGTGCCGGACATCGAGGCGATGTTGATGATCGAGCCCTTGCCTCGCGCCAGCATCTTGCGCGCTTCGGCCTGACAGGACAGGAAGACGCCGGCGACATTGACTTCGTGCACCTTCTGCCATGTGTCCAACGACAGCGTCTCGGCAGGTTCAGAGCCGGCAATGCCGGCATTGTTGACGGCGACGGTCAGCGCACCGAGTTCGCTCTCGACGCGATCGATCGCCGCCGCGAGATCGCTCTGCGACGTCACCGTGCCGGTCAGCACCAGCGCCTTGCGGCCGAGCGCCGTGATCCGGTGGGCGGTTTCGTCCAGCCCACCTTTCGATGCATGGCCGAAACAGGCGACGTCGGCGCCAGCCTCTGCCAGTCCGATCGCGATTGCCTGGCCGATGCCGCTGCCGGCGCCGGTGACCAGCGCGACATCGCCGTCCAGCTTGAAAAGATCCATCGATTGTCCTCCCTGCCTCGGGGAGGGTATGCGCTGAACCGTGCTTCGATCAAGCGCCCGCGCGTAACTGGCGTCGATGCTCAGAAATAACCGCTCGACGCGGCCGTGGCTTCCTTCGGGATTTCGACGCCGTCGACCAGGATCTTGTCGACCAGTTCGTGGTGGAAGCAGACCAGCCCCTTGATGCGCTCCGCCTCGTGCACGGGTTCAGGATAGTACCAGACGAGGTTCTCGTGACGTTTGGCCTTCGTCGTCACGTGATAATAGTTGGAGATGCCCTTGTAGGGGCAACGCGAGATGTAGCGGCTGGGCGCGAACATATCGAGCCGCGTGTCGGCGATCGGCAGATAGTGGCGCACCGGATGGCCGGTTTCGAACAGGAACACGCCACGGCATGAATCGGCGACCTGCTCGCCGTCGAGGATGACCTGCACGCGCCGCGAGGACGGCAGGCAGTCGACCCGGCGGAACGGATCGCGGGCGTGGACGAAGATCTCCTCGTCCTCCTCGAACCAGTGCCCCATCTTGCTCCAGGTGAACGACATATAGTCCGATATTGGCGGACAGCCCTTGACCGGATCGAGATAGCGCCAGGCCGCGTCCTCGACCAGCGTGATGCCGGTGTTGAGCGAATAGTGGGTGGCTATGCCCTTGAATGGGTCCTCTGTCGTCGTCTTGCTCGGCAGCAGGAACTCCTCGCGAACGTCGCTGATCGGGAAGTAGTAGACCGGCAGGTGATCGGATTCGTAGAACACCAGCGCGTTGACCGTGTCTGCGACCGTCATTGACCCTACCTGCACACGCAGGCGCTTCTGCGTGGGCATGGTGAAGGCTACATAGCCCGGCTCGAATTCGTACTGCACGATGGTGTCGAGCAAGGGAAAATGCGGCCCACGGCCGCGCAGATGGGGCTTGCGAATGGTAGTCTCCCGTTTCTCTTCTTTTATCATCGGGCGCTGGCGCGCGATCAATTCAATGATACGCGATCGAGCAGCAGGCCGGCGGCGATCGGCGGCAGGCCGCTGACATTCTTGCGCACCGGCACCAGCAGGTCGGGGAAATAGCTGAAGATGACAGGCGTCTCGTCGAGCAGCAGTTTCTGGATGTCGGAGGCGGCAGCGCGCTGCGCGCCGACATCCAGCGCCTTGAGATAGCTGGTGACCATGCCGTCATAGGCCGGGCTCTTGAAGTGCGCCGCGTTCCACGGACCGTCGCTGACCAGCGGGCTCTTGAGGAACACGTTCGGCACGCTGCGATGCGCGTAGTCGGTGATGCCGAGCGGGCTGTCCAGCCAGTCCGACTGGCCGAACACCGCCTTGCCGTAATATTTGTCCTGGTCCTCGATGTTGAGCGCAATGCGGGCGCCAATCTCCTTGGCGAAATTCTGGAACAATTGCGCGTAGCCGGGAATGTCGGAATAGCGCAGCGTGGTCAGCGTGATGTCGAAGCCGCTAGCCAGTCCTGCCGCTTCAAGCAATTGCTTGGCCTTGGCTATGTCCTGGACGCGCTGCGGCACCGACTTGTCGGTCGCGGGGAAGGCCGGCGCGAAGGGGCTGTCATTGCCGGTCGCCGCCATGCCGCGGCACAGGCCGTCGACCAGCTTGGAGCGATCGATGCACAGCGCCAGCGCCTGGCGCACGCGCTTGTCGGTGAAGGGGCCGGTGTCGCAGCGCATGTGAAGCTGGCGGTGCGCGGTCGAAGCGACACGCAACACGGTGATATCAGGGCTGTTGAGCACCACCTGGCTGACATCGAGCGGAACCGCATCGAGAATGTCGACCTCGCCGGCCTGCAGCGCCAGGATACGCGGCTGCACGTCACCGTAGAACTTGAATTCGAGCCGGTCGGGCAGCGCCTTCTCGCTCCAATAGTCGGGGTTGCGGATGAAGGTCGCGCCAACCTTTGGAGTGTAGGTCTCCATCCGGAACGGCCCGGTGCCTTCGAACGTCTTTTCGTAATCACCCTTATAGCTCGCCGGCAGGATGACGGCGTTGTAATTGTCGATCGACACCGAATAGGGAAAGCTGCCATTCGGCGCATCGAGATGGAAGGCGACGGTGTGGTCGTCGACCTTCCGGGTGCCGCCCTTCGACAGCAGGCCTTTGAACACCGACAGCGCGTTGGAAGCACCGTTGGGGTCGGCCAGCCGGTCGAAGGTCGCGACGACGTCGTCGGCCTTGAAGTCCTCGCCATTGTGGAATTTCACGCCCTTGCGCAGCTTGAAGGTCCAAACACTGCCGTCCTCGTTCGGCGACCAGCTCTCTGCCAGCACCGGCTTCAAGGTGAGGTCCGGCTGCGTGATGCAGAGAAACTCGGCGGTCTGGAAAACCAGCTGGTAGCTGCCGCTGTCATAGTAGGTGACGGGATCGATGGCGCCGCCCGGCGTCGCCACGCCGGCGCGCACCGTGCCGCCCGGCTTGCCCTCGGCGCGAGCCGGCTGCGTGCCAAAGCCAGCTGCCGCGACGAGGCTACCGAGGAAGGGCAGGGACAGCCCAAGCACGCTGCCATGGCGCAGGAAGTCGCGGCGGCCGATCCTGCCGGCCAGCATTTCGTCGACAGCGGAATTTTCGATTGCAGTGAGCGTTCTGCGAGCGTTGTCGATCATCCTGAAATGCTCGGGCATGGCTGGATTCCTCGCTTGTCTTGGGGCTCGGCCATCTAGTTCATTGTTGACTGCCGCCGGAAAGCGATATTTTTTGATAGGGGCCATCGAAATTTTCGATGCAAGAGGTGGGCATGGACACTGAAAATCTGCGCAGCTTTCTCGAAGTCGCCACCCATGGCAGCTTCACCGTCGCGGCCAGCCGGCTCAACCTTGCCCAGTCCACCGTCAGTGCGCGGATCAGGGGGCTGGAGGAGCAGTTAGGACGCCGGCTTTTCGTGCGCGACCGCGATGGCGTCACGCTGACGCCGGCCGGCCGGCAGTTCCTGCCACATGCTTCTTCCATCACCCGCACATGGGAGCAATCGAGGCAGGACATCGCTGTTCCCGATGGCTACGAGACCTTGCTGCGGCTGACCGCGCCTGCCTATCTGTGGGACCGCATCACCTCGCCATGGGTCGAGTGGATGCGCGCCAGGCGGCCGAACGTGGCGCTGCGGCTGGAGGGCAGCTTTCCGGACTCGGCGATCGACCAGCTGGCGGAAGGCCTGCTCGACATCTGCATCCTCTATCTGCCGCGGCCGCATCCCGGCATCGTCTACGAGACGCTGGCGGTCGATCAGGTCGTGCTTGTCCAGCATGCCGCGCAGACCAAGCCGTGGACCGAAAACTACATTCTGATGGACTGGGGACTGGAATTCCGCATCGAGCACGACCGCGCTTTCGCCGGCATGGTCAAGCCGGCCATATCGGCCGGATTGGTCTTCATCGGCCTGCAGCACGTGCTGTCGCAGCAGGCTGCCGCCTATCTGCCGCTCAGCGCCGTCAGCGGTCATATCGAACGTGGTGAGATGCGGCGCATCGACAACGCGCCGGTTTTCCAGCGGCCGATCTACCTCGCCTATCCCTCGAACCCCGTCTCGTCTGATGTTCTGGATGTCGCGCTCACCGGCCTGCGCAATCTGGCCACAGACTGGGCCGAAGGCCAGGGCTTTTCGGAAGGCGACCGTTCCCTCAGCATGGCCAGCCAGATCTGACTGGCCAAGCCGCTCGAGAGACGGTGATGCTCGCTATGCCGGCTCTGTCACGACCGCTTTCTGCAACCTCGCCAGTTCGGCGTAAGGAATGTGGCAGCGGATCGAATGGCCGGGCTGGGCCTCGCTGAGCGGCGGCTCCTGCTGCTCACAGATCGGACCGATCTTGCGCGGGCAGCGCGTGTGGAACACGCAGCCCGACGGTGGGTTGGTGGCGCTGGGGATTTCGCCGTCGAGACGAATGCGCGCCGTCTCGGTCTGATCGAGTTTGGGCACGGCCGACAAAAGCGCCTCGGTATAGGGATGATGCGGACCGGAAAAGACGTCTTCCGACGGTCCAAGCTCCATGATGCGGCCGAGATAGAGCACGGCGATCTTGTCGGAGAGGTAACGCACCACACCGAGGTCGTGCGAGATGAAGATGTAGCTGACGTCCTCCTTGGACTGCAGGTCGGCGAGCAGATTGAGGATTGCCGCCTGCACCGAGACGTCGAGAGCCGAGGTCGGCTCGTCGCAGACCACGATGCGCGGATCGCCGGCAAAGGCGCGGGCGATGGCGACACGCTGCTTCAGGCCGCCGGAAAGCTGGCGTGGCTTGACGGCCAGATGCCGGTCGGTGAGCCGTACCGAGCGAACGAGGTCGTTGAGGCGCGCTTCCAGCGCCTTGCCGGAAAGGCCGGCCAGCCGCTTCAGAGCCCGGCCGATCAGGTGGCGGATCGAATGCGATCGGTTGAGCGCGGAGTCCGGATTCTGGAAGACGATCTGCATCGCCTTGACCTGGTCGTCGCTGCGGTTTTCCAGCCGTGGCGCCAGCGCTTTGCCCTCGAGCTCGATGGTGCCGCCCGCGTCAGGCGGCACCAGGCCGAGCAGCAGCCTGGCGAAGGTCGTCTTGCCGCTGCCGGACTCACCGACCAGCCCGAGTGTCTCGCCGGGCCGCAGGTCGAGCGAGACGTCCTTGACGGCGCGCAGTGCGTGACCGTGGCTGGAATAGGTCTTGTTCAACCCGGCGACGCGCAGCACCGGTGCTGCCGCCGGCTTTGGGGCGGGCGCCACATCGCTCGGTGTCGCACGCGGCAGCGCTTGCGCCTTGTCGTGATGGAAGCAGCGCGACAGCCGGCCGCCCAGATCGTAGAGCGGTGGCAATTCGCTGCGGCAGCGGTCGTCTGCCAATGCGCAGCGATCGGCGAAGGCGCAGCCCCTGATGTCGGCCCCGATGCCGGGCAGAAAACCCGGAATGGTGTCGAGGCGGCCTTGATCCTTGCGCTGGCCTCCGCGTGGCAAACAGCGCAGCAGGGCTACGGTGTAGGGGTGGCGCGGATCGTTGAACACGACCTCCGTCGGCCCTTCCTCGACCAGCATGCCGGCATAGAGCACGCCGACCCGGTCGCACATGTTGGAAACGACGGCGAGGTTGTGGCTGATGAACAGGATCGAGGCCGACAGTTCCTGCCTGAGCTGCGCGATCAGGTCGAGCACTTCGGCTTCCACCGTCGCATCGAGGCCGGTCGTCGGCTCGTCGAGGATCAGCATCGACGGATCGTTGGCCAGCGCCATGGCAATCGCCACGCGCTGCTGCATCCCCCCGGAAAGCTGATGCGGATAGCGCTGCATGACGCTTGTAGGATCGGAGATGCGCACGCGGTTCAGCATCGCAATCGCCCGGTCGGTGGCCGCCTGACCCGTTATGCCGCCAAGTTCAAAAATCTCGGTCAGTTGGCGGCCGACGCGGATCGACGGGTTCAGCGCCTTGCCCGGGTCCTGATAGACCATCGAGACGCTTTCGGCGCGAGCGCGCCTGAGCGCTTCGGCGTCCAGCTTCATCACATCCTGGCCATCGAGCGAGATCGCACCGCCGGTGATCGAGCCGTTGCGCGGCAGATAGCGCACCACGGTGAGCGCCACGGTGGATTTGCCGCAGCCGGACTCGCCGACCAGCCCATAGGCTTCGCCCTGGCCGATGGTGAGGCTGAGGTTGCGCAGCACCGCGCGGTTGCGCCCGGCGACGCGGTAGGCAACCGACAGGTCGGTGAGTTCGAGTGCGTTTTTGGCCTTGGCGGAACTAGTCATTGAGCGCTCCGTGAACGCCGTCGGCCGCCAGGTTGACGCCGATCACCAGCGAGGCGATGGCGAGCGCATCGAACAGCACCGTCCACCAGAAGCCGCCGCCGATCATGCCGTAATTGTTGGAAATCGAGAGCCCCCAGTCGGGCGAGGGCGGCTGGATGCCGAAGCCCATGAAGGAGAGCGTGGCGACGGCGAAAATGGCATAGCCGAGCCGCACGGTGGTTTCGACCAGGATTGGCGGAATGACGTTGGGCAGGATCTCGACGAACATCGTATGCAAAGCGCTTTCGTGCCTGAGCTGTGCGGCGGCGACATAGTCGAGTTCGCGCTCGGCCAGCACCGCCGAGCGCACGGTGCGCGCGATGATCGGCGCGAAGCTGAGGCCAATGACGACGATCACAGTCGTCTTGGAGGTGCCGAGCGCAACGATTGCCAGCAGCGCGACGATGACCACCGGGATCGCCATGAAGGCTTCGAGGATGCGGCTGACGACATCGTCGACGAGGCCGCGAAAATAGCCGGTGATGAGGCCGAGCGCCGTGCCGGCCACCGTCGCCAGCAAGGTTGCCAGCGGTGCGACGGTCAGGATGTCGCGCGAACCGACGATGACGCGCGAGAAGACGTCGCGGCCGATCTGGTCGGTACCGAACCAGTGTTCGGCCGAAGGCGGCGCCAGCGCATTGATGATGTCGTCGGCGAGCGGATCGTAGGGCGCGAAATGCTCACCGAACAGCGCGCAGGCCACCCAGAACAGCACGATGGCGAAACCAACAAGGAATGTTCGGGAGCGCAGCAGGGAGAAAAAGACCTCCGCCAGCGGGCCGCGCCGTCGCGTGTCGTCTGGTGTCGGGGAGCTGGTCTGGACGGCGCTCATTGATCTGACCCCAGCCGGATGCGCGGATTGAGCACGGAATAGAGGAAGTCGGCGACAAGGGTGGCCACGGCATAGACGATGCCGATGGTGAGAATGCCCGATTCAAGCATCGGGAAATCCTTGCCGCGCGCCGCGGTGAAGATCAGCGAGCCGATGCCCTGGTAGCGAAACAGCGTTTCGATGACGACCAGGCCGCCGATGAGGTAGCCGGTCTGCGTCGCGATCACGGTGATGGTCGGCAACAGCGCGTTGCGCAGCACATGGCGCCAAATCACCGTGCGCCAGGGCAGGCCTTTGAGCACCGCGGTTCTGGTATAGTCGGAATCGAGCGCTTCGATCATGCCGGAGCGCGCCATGCGGGCGATATAGCCGAACAGCACCAGGAACAGTGGCAGCGAGGGCAGGATCAGATAATAAAGCTGCGTGAAGAAGCCGGCATCGCGCGGCCATGCGGCCGATATCGGCAGCCAGCGCAGCCACACCCCGAAGATCAGGATCAGGATGATGCCGGTGACGAACTCGGGCAGCACCGTCACCGACAGGCCGCCAAGGCTGATGATGCGGTCGAGCGGGCGGTTGAGATTGAGTGCGGCAACGACCCCGCCGAGGATACCGATCGGCACCACCAGCACGAAGGCGACCGCCGCCAGCTTCATCGAATTGCCCAGCGCATCGATGACGAAGGGCGCGACCGGCGAGCGGAAGATGTAGGACGTGCCCATGTCGCCCTGGACGAAGCTGGAGATCCAGCCCCAGTACTGCGCCAGCAGCGGGCGATCGACGCCGAGCGTGTGATTGAGCGCATCGACCGCGCGCTGGTCGGCGAACGGACCCAATATGGCGCGCCCGACATTGCCGGGCAGCACCTGGCCGCCCAGGAACACCATGATGCTGAGCAGGAACAGCGTGACGAGCGACAGCGAGACACGCCGGACAAGGAAGGAGAGAATGGCTAAGACTCCTTGTGAAGCCAGCCCCCATGCGGGAGCTGGCTGTTAGAGGATTGGCTTTCCCTTTCCGTTCAGGCCTTCGATGCCTTGTCGAGGAACAGCTGCGACATCGCGGTCGGCTGCACGCCGGCCACGCCTTTCGCCGTCGCCGTCAGATAGTCGTAGAAATAGCCGAAGATGACCGGCGTTTCCTCGAGCAGCAGCTTCTGGATCTTGCCGGCGTCGGCCTTCTGCGCCTCGAGATCGAGGGCAGCGATGTAGCTGGTCGCCAGCGCGTCATAGTCCTTGTTCTTGAAGTGCGCCGCGTTCCAGGTGCCTTCGCTCTTCAGCGGTGCCGCAAGATAGACATTCGGCACGCCGCGGTGGCCGTAGTCGGTGATGCCCATCACCGAATCCAGCCAGTTCGATTTGCCGAACACCGCGTCTCCGTAATAGCCGCTCTGGTCGAGGATGTTGAGGTCGAGCTCGACGCCGATCTCCTTGACCCAGTTCTGGATGAGCTGGGCGTATTCGGGGATTTCCAGATAGCGTTCGGTGGTCAGCGTTATCTTGAAGCCCTGGCCAAGGCCGGCTGCTTCCATGAGCTGCTTGGCCTGCGCGATATCCTGCTTGCGTTGCGGCACGCTCGTATCGGTCGAAGGGTATACGGCGGCGAACGGGCTGTCATTGCCCAGTGCGGAGCGTCCCTTCATCAGGCCGGCGGCCAGCTTGTCGCGATCGAGGCAGAGCGCAATGGCACGACGCACGCGCGCATCCTTCAACGGGCCCTCGTCGCAGCGCATGTGCAGTTGCTGATGGGCCGACGACTTCAGGCTGATGATGTCGACGTTCGGATCGTTGAGCAAAGCGACGCCGGCCAGCACCGGCAGTTGGTTGATGATGTCGACCTGTCCGCCCTGCAGCGCCAGGATCTGCGGCTGCGTGTCGGTGAAGAAGGTGAATTCGGTGCGCTCGGGCAAGGCCTTCGGCCCCCAATAGTCCTCGTTGCGGACGAAGGAAGCGCCGACCTTTGCCGTGTATTTCTCTATTCTGAACGGCCCGGTGCCGTCGAAGCTCTTTTCGTAGTCGCCCTTGTAGCTCGCCGGAATGATGACGGCGTTGTAGTTGTCGGACGACAGCATGTAGGGGAAATTGCCGTTCGGGGCGTCGAGGTGGAATTCCACCGTGTAGTCGTCGACCTTCTTTGACGCGCCCTTCTGCAGGATGCCGGTGAACACCGACAGCGCGTTCGACGAGTTGGCCGGGTCGGCAAGGCGGTCGATGCTGGCCACGACATCGTCGGCCTTCATCTCGCCGCCGCTGTGGAATTTTACGCCCTTGCGCAGCTTAAAGGTCCACACCGTGCCGTTGTCGTTCGGCTTCCAGCTTTCGGCCAGCGCCGGTTGCAGCACCAGGTCGGGGCCGTCGACACAAAGGAATTCCGCAACCTGCTGCATGACCAGCAGGCCGCCGGCGTCCGCAATGGTGACCGGGTCGATCGTTGCTGCCGGCACGCTGCTGGCGACACGGATGGTGGCGCCGGGCGCACCCTGGGCGCGCGCCAGCGACGGCATGCCGCCGAGGCCGGCGGCCATGCCGATACGGCCGAGCAACGGCAGCGACAGGCCAAGCAGGCTGCCGTGGCGGACGAAGTCGCGGCGGCTGACCCTGCCGTCGACGAGGCCGTCGATGAGGTGATTTTCAAGCGGCGAACGATTGCGCCGGATCAGGTCGAGGATGCTGTAGTTCTTGCTCATGGGTTTTTACCCTTTCCCCTATTTCTTATGGTTGACGAAATTTCGTGGATTGCTCCATTTTTCGGCCGCCAGAGAGGTCTGTCGACCGAAACTTTAGCATGCGGTTTTGTCCGGTCCATCCAGTCGCGGCGTGGACGCGCCGGATTCCTGGCTGCACTGCTTCCGCCGTCTTGCCCGACCTTTCCGAACCGAAGTCGCGGTGGTTGGCTTCTCGTCTCTTGGCCGCCTGTCTGACCATTTGCCGTCATCTAGTTCAGCGGCAAACGGCGATAGGTTCCGGGCTTTGCCGGGTCATGATACTTGTTGCACGGTCCTTTCTCGGTAAAGTCTCTGTGACAGGCCGCGAGGTTTTCGCGCGACAAGGTGACGCCAAGGCCGGGGCCTTCCGGTACGCGCACGAAATTGTTCTTCGGCGAGAACGGCCCTTCCTCGGTGACGTCCATCGGCAGCATGCGAAACAGCGACTGGTTCGGTTCCCTGATCCAGCCGAGTGCCGCGCACAGATGCAGATAGGCTGCACTGCCGATGCCGCTCTCGCCGCTGTAGCACCAGAAATCGATGCCGGCGTGCTCGCAGGCGCCGACGAAACGGATGAGCCGGCCGATGCCGCCATGCGTCGTCGGGTTGCCGACGAAAGCGTCCGGCACCCTGGTTTCCATGGCGCGCGCAACGTCGATGTTATGGGTCGAGAACGGGATCGAGCAATGGCGCCGCAATTCGCGCATCTCCTCGATGGTCGCCACCGGGTCCTCCCAGTTGCGCACCCCGAGCTCTTCCAACGGCCGCGCCAGCCGACGCGCGGTGCTGAGCGAATAGGCCTGGTTGGAATCGATGCGGATCATCGCATCGTCGCCGAGTTTACGGCGGATCAACTCGACCATCCTGAGCGAGACTTTCGGGTCCTGCGTCGAGAACTTGCCTTCGAAGAAGGTCGTCCCGTGCGTCTCGTGCAACTCAACGCAATAGTCGGCGACTTCTTCCGGCGTCGTCTCGCCCTTCACCTTTGGCCCGTCGCCGCGCAGCGAAAAATAGTCGGTGAACGGGATATCCTTGCGCACGGCGCCGCCGAGCAACTGGTAGAGCGGCTGGTTCCACGCCTTGCCGCGCAGATCCCACAGCGCCATTTCGATGGCGCCGAAGGCCATGATGCGGGTGCGGTCGTTGATCGACTGCACGCCGGTCCAGTAGGGCAGACAAACGTTCTCGGCGCCGGCGATGTCGAAGGCATCGCGGCCGATCAGGCGTGGGGCGAGACCGTCATTGATGATTGCGGCCGCCGCCGGGGTCGGTGCTTCGCCAAGGCCGATCAAGCCATCCTCGGTCTCGACCTCGACGATGGTCGGCGAAAATCCGTCGAGCTCGCCGAACACCCAGGCGTAAGGCGCTTCGAGGCGCAGATTGATTGGCGTGGCTTTGATGCCGCGGATTTTCATCTCAGCGGCCGATTTCAAAGAAGGGCGCGCCGAGCAGGTCAGGAACGACATCGATGCCAAGGCCCGGCCCGTCCGGAATGCCCATGCGGCTGCCGGTCACCGGCGGCATGTTTGACGCCGTGCGCACCGTCACCCATTCATGGAAGGCGATGGCGTGCAGCCGGCGCTCCTCCGGCGTCGACAGCGACAGATGCGCCATCGCCGCGGTGTCGATCTCGGCGCCGCCAGTGTCCTCGACGGTGATCATGAAGCCGAGGTCGACGGCGAGGTCGCGGATCTGGCGGGTCTTGCTGACGCCGCCGAGCCGCGAGATCTTCAGCGTCAGCCCGTCGGCCGCACCCTTGCGGTGGATGTCGAGCATGTCGTCCAGCGAGGCGACGGACTCGTCGAGCACCATCGGTTTGTCCAGCGAGCGGCGCACCGACATGCATTCGTCGATCGTCGTGCAGGGCTGCTCGAACGTGTAGTCGATGCTGCGCGTCGCGTCGGCGAACTGGCGCGCCTGATAGGGTGTCCAGCCGGCATTGGCGTCACAGAAGATGACCGTGCCTTTCGGCACCGAGGCGGCGACCGCGGTGACGCGTTCGATGTCGTCATGGATATTGCCGCCGACCTTGACCTGCAGCCGGTGAAAGCCGTCCTTGACGATGCGCTTGGCCAGTGCGGCCATGGCGTCGACGCTGCCATGGGTGACGACCTTGTAGAGTTCGGCCGTCTCGCTCTCCCGGCCGCCCAGCAGCGTGACCAGCGGCACGTCGGCGGCGCGCGCCGCCAGATCCCAGCAGGCCATGTCGAGCGCCGACTTGATGTAGGGATGACCCTTGAACACCGTGTCCATCAGCCGGCCGATGCTGGCCAGCCCGCGCGGATCGTGGCCGATAAGGTGCGGCGCGATCTCCGGCACGCCGGCGCGGGTGCCGGCCGGGAAGGCCGCCGAGTAGAAATTGCCGAGCGGCGCCATCTCGCCCCAGCCGGTGATGCCGCTGTCTGATGTAATGGACACGATGACCGCGTCGAAGGCGTCGGCCTCGCGCCCCTTCGACATGCGATAGGGCCCGTCCACGAAGGGCTGCACGACATGGTAGGCTTTGATGGTTTCGATCTGCACGTGTCTTGTCCGTTGTCAGCGATGATGGGGACGGGTCAGGCGCCCCTGGACGGGCGTTGTTCGAGGCCGCGCGCGTAGGAAAGCAACTCCTCGAAATCGAGATCTATGTGCTCCCTGGCATGACGCTGGGCTGCACGCATGTCCTTGCCCTTCAGCAACCGCACATAGGTTTCGTGAACGTCTTCGGCCGGCACCAGCTCATTGCGGGCATGCTGGTGGAGCGCAAAATACATCTGCAGCCGGCTGGTCAGCCGTTGCCAGGTTTCCAGCAGCACCGAATTGTCGGCCCATTCGTAGATCAGGCCATGCAGTTGCAGCGCGGTTTCGATCTGGCGTGTCGTGTCCAACTCGCGGGTCGCCTGCTTCACTGCTTCGTGGCGCCGATCGAGCTCGTCGAAGAAGCGCTGGTCGCGCAGCGGCCACGCCCGCTCGATGGCCAGCTCGTCCATCACCTTGTTGAACGAATAGGCATCGTCGATGTCCTTGGCTGTGACCTCGATGACGAAAGTGCCGGCATAGGGAATGCTGGTCAGGATGCCTTCCTGGACCAGCTCGCGCATTGCCTCGCGCAGCGGCGCGCGGCTGACGCGCATCTGTTCGGAGATACGGAGCTCGTTGAGCTTCTGGCCGGGCTCGAGCTGGCCGGTCAGGATCGCGCGCCGCAGCAGCGCCACGATCTCGGCGCGGCGCGTCGTGTCCGCGATCGGACTGAAATCCGCTTTCCCCATTCGGCCACTCCCAAGGAAACCGAAAGCAAGACAAGCAGATTGTCGACAATCTAACAAGAGGTCATTTCGGATTCTTGGGGACTGTTGGCATGTCTGCCTCCTCGACCTTAAGCGGCGCGGCCGTAGAAGCCGACCCGCTCCTCGGCGCTGAACATCACGCCGGGCTTCTCATAGTAGGAAAACACCGCGATCATGCGCTCGCGCTCGCCTTCGACCGTAGTGACGCGATGCGCGGTGTTCTTGCCGCGGAAGACATTCAGCGTGCCCGGCTTCATGCGCAGGATTTTTGCCTCGGGGTCACGCCCTTCAAGCAGTCTTGCGACGCCGTCATAGTTGGGATTGTCGTCCGACCGCAGATCGGTGCGGTATTCGAGGTCGCCGCCACGCTCCGCTGCCTGCAACAGCAGCGTCGTCGTGAATTCAGAACGATCGAAATGCCAGTTCAAAGCCTCGCCGGCGCGATAGGCCATGACATTGGTTCGCGCCAACGGATCCTGCATGACATGCAGCCTGGTCTTACCCATCGTCGCTGCCAGGAAGCGCAGCAGCGGTTCGTATTCGTAGATGGCGAGCACGACGCTGCCCGGAATCTGATCGGCACAGACGGTGTGGCTGATGGTCTCCACCTTGCGCAGCGCCGGGTGGTCGGGCGCAAGCTCGGGAATGTCAGGCTTGAAGTAGATGTTGTGCATCCGCTTGTGCACATGCGAGCGCGCGGCCATCACCGGCCGGATTTCCCGCACGGCTTTTTCGGCGACGCCAGGTCGCAAAAACCCTTCGAGATTGAACATGCCGTCGACTTCGAGCGCGGCAATGGATTGCTCGACGAGTTGCTGCCATTCGGCGCTGCCTTCGCGGTCGAGCGGATAGCGGTCGAAATCGAGAATGTCTTTCATGGTCATGGGCTCCGAGGGTTCGAGCCTATGAGATGGCAAAAAAATCTTTCTCTCAACGCCGAAAATAATTAGGATTGAGCAAGAAAAACTTATGGAGCCTTGTGTGGAACGGTTGCCTCCGCTGAATGCGATCAAGGCCTTCGAGGTCGCTGCGCGCGCCGGCAGCTTCACCCTGGCCGCCACAGAACTTGGGGTCTCGTCGGCGGCGGTGAGCCAGCAGATCCGCAATCTCGAGAGCTGGTTCGGCAAGCAATTGTTCGTGCGCAGCGGCAACCGCATCGCGCTGACCGACGCCGGCCACGCCATCTACCCGCAGACGGCGAAGGCTTTGGGCGACATCGCCGCCATAGGCCGGCGCATGCTGGAGGGCGGCGTGCGGACGCGTCTGGTCGTCAGCGTGCCGTTCTCGTTGGCCGAACTGTGGCTGGCGCCGAAGCTGGCGGTGCTTCTCGATGCCTTCCCGCAGATGGCGATCGACGTCCGGGTCGAGGACGACCCGGTCGACCTGATGCGCCAGAACATCGATCTGCGCATCAGCTATGGCGATTATCACTATCCCGGATTGAAACTCGTTCGTCTCGTCCATGATGACGTCCTGCCGGTCTGCGCGCCGGAGTTCTGGCACCGGCACGGCGATGGCGATCCCAGCCTCGCCGATCTGCATGAGAGCCAGTTCATCCACACCAATTGGGGGCCGAACTATGCCTCGCACCCGACCTGGGCGGATTGGTTCGCGGCCTCCGGCGGCAGCCGCTCACCCGACCCGTCGCACGGGCGGCGCGTCGGCCTGTCCAGCCTGGCGATCGCCTCGGCGAGGCTGGGCCTGGGCATCGCCCTTGGTCAGCGGGTCATGGCGCGCGCCGATCTGGAGACCGGCCGGCTCATCGCGCTGTCATCAGTATCGGTCCGCCTCGGGCATCGCTACTGCGCTTTCATGCCGCCGGCCAAAGCCGACCGTGCCGATGTCGCCGGCCTGGTGGAACTGCTTACCAAAATGGCGCCCGCAGCGTATCATAAGGAAGCTCGTTTCGACCGATTTCAGGTTACGCCATGAATCACGACATCCGGCTTTTTGGCGCTATTGCGGTCCGCCCCGCCGTCCTTGCCGTGATTTCTCGGTTCGAAACGGACACAGGATTGACCGTTGCCGCCAAGTGGGAACTCAATCCGACGATAAAGAAGCAGATCGAGGCGGGAGAACCGTTTGACCTCGTCATCACCAATCCGAACCTGGTTCAAGATCTGATCGCCTCGGGAAAGGTCCAGGCGGGAAGCCAGATAGCGTTTGGACGGATAGCTATGGGGGTGGCGGCCAAGGCAGGCAGTCGACCGCTCGACATAGGGTCCGTAGAAGCATTCGAACATGCATTGAAGAGTGCCAGATCAATCGCCTACGCCAGCGAAGGAACCAGCGGCGCCTACTTCTGCAGTTTGCTGGAACGCTTGGGAATAGCGGATGAGGTGAAGCCCAAGCTGGTGGCCGTACCAGGAGGGCTGACAGCGCCGGCCGTGGGCCGTGGTGAAGCCGAGTTGGGGGTCGTTCCCGTGACTTCGATTCTTGCAGCCGCTCCCGAGGTGATGCTTGTCGGTCAGTTTCCGGCAGAGCTCCAAAGTTACGTTGACTTCGCCATTGGCATCAGCGCCGATCCAGTGGACGCAGAAGCTACCAAGCACCTGTCGGAATTTCTGATGTCGACAGCCGTCGATGACATCCTGGCGGCAAAGGGCGTAGAGCGCGGCAAAAAGCGTGCCTGATCGAAAACCCACTCAAGTCACATTGATTGTGAACTCTCAGTCGAGCGGCGCCCGCGACCTGTGGGAAGGCCGGGGCGCCGCGCTGAAGCCGGGTCCTGACGGGGGTGTTCAGGTGGCCGGCTTTTCCGGTATCGGCGATACAGGCGCTCCGGGTCCGATCTTCTGCAGATTGCCCGTGATCACCTGGTCGCCCTCGGCAACGCCGCTCAGGATGGCGACCTGATCGCCGCTCGTCGGTCCGAGCGAAACCAGCCGCTGGTCGACCGTGTTGCCCTTGCCGACGACAAAGAGGTATTTGCCGAGCTGGCTCGAGCCCAGCGCCGTCTGCGGGACCATCAGCGCGTCGGCCTGCTCTCTCACATGCAGCCGGACCCGAACATATTGGCCGGGCAGCAGCGTGAACTTGCCGTTGCCGATCGTCGCCCGTGCCGTGATGGTGCCGGTCGAACGGTCGACCGAATTGTCGATGAAGGTAAGCTCGCCCTTCTGGCTGGCCTCGGTCTCGCCGGGAAGCAGGACCTCGACCTCGATAGGGCCGTTCGCACGGGCCTGCTCGATCTCGGCCAGATCCGTCTCGCTCGGATTGAAGGTGACGTAGATCGGATCGAGCTGCACCAGCGTGTTGAGCACCGTGCCGGCGACGCTGACCAGCGTTCCGACCGAGGCCTGGTTGCGGCCCAAGCGTCCGCCAAACGGCGCGCGGATTTCGGCATAGCTCAAATTGAGCTCGGCCGTGCGGACCGCCGCCTGGTTGAGCGCCAGCGACGCCTGCGCTTCGCGCAAGGTGCTGGTGCGCTGGTCGAAGCCGTCCTTGGCGAGGTAGCCGCTCTTGGCAAGCTCGGTGCCGCGGCCGAGGTTGGAGCGGGCATAGTCGAGCGTCGCCGTGTCGCGCTGTACCTGGGCCTTCGCTTGGTCAAGAGCCGCCTGGAAGTCGTCAGGTGAGATCTTGTAGAGAAGGTCGCCTTGCCGGACATCGACACCGTCGTCGGCGGCCTGCTCCTGCAGATAGCCTGGAATCCTGGCCTGCAAGGTGATGCTGCGGATAGGCTCCGTCCGCGCGGCGTAGTCCAGGTAGATCGGGATCGTCTTCTTGACGACGCTGACGACCGGCACCGGCATGACGAATGCCGCCGGTGCAGGCGTCGCTGCGGCCGTTCCGGCATTGAGGCTGAGGTTGCCCATGTCGAGCAGGTGGACGCTGGCCACCGAGATCGCTCCCAGTGCGACGGCCGTTCCCAACGCGATTTTCCATTTACGCATGATCAGTCTCCAATCTTATTCGGCCGCTTCCGCCAGGGGGCGCAAGGCGGGCTCAGTCGTTGGTTCATTGTCTTGAGATGCCGGCTCGTCATTGCCGCGGCGTTCGCGCAGCTGTTCGATGACCGCGTAGAAGACCGGCACGAACACCAGCGACAGGATGGTCGCGGCGACCATGCCGCCAAACACGGTGGTGCCGATCGATTGACGGCTCGCCGCACCGGCGCCTGTCGCAAACATCAGCGGCAGCACGCCGAGGATGAAGGCGAAGGCCGTCATCAGGATCGGCCGCAGCCGGAGCCGTGCCGCTTCCATCGCCGCGTCGACGATGCTGAGGCCTTCCTCGCGCCGTCGCCGGGCGAATTCGACGATCAGGATCGCATTCTTCGCCGCCAGGCCGATCAGCATGACGAAGCCGATCTGCGAGTAGACGTCGATCTGCATGCCACGCAGCAACAAAGCTGCGAAGGCGCCGAACAGGGCCAATGGCACCGCCAGCAGCACCATGAACGGCATCGCCCAGCTCTCATACTGCATCGCCAGGATCAGGAAGACGAAGACGATGGCGAGGCCGAAGACGACGGACGCGATCGATCCTGCCTTGAGCTCCTGGAAGGTGATGCCGGTCCATTCGAAACCGAAATCCCTGGGCAGCGCGGTGGCGGCGGCCCGTTCCATCGCGGCAACCGCCTGGCCCGAGGAGAAGCCGGGCGCGGCACCGCCATTGATCGTGGCCGAGGCATTGTTGTTGTAGTGCGGCACGGTTTCCGGGCCGACGAAGGGCACCAGCTTGCCCAACGTGCTGAGCGGCACCATGCCGCCGGAGGCATTGCGCACATAGAGCCGCGAAATGTCGGCGGCACCCGCACGCGCATCCTTGTCAGCCTGGATGGTCACCCGGAAGGTGCGGCCAAACAGGTTGAAGTCATTCACGTAGAGCGAGCCGAGATAGATCTGCAGCGTGTTGAACACATCGGGCAGGTTGAGGCCGAGCAGCTTGGCCTTGCTGCGGTCGAGGTCGTAGTTGAACTGCGGCGTCGAGGTCGAGAACGGCGAGAACAGCTGCTGCGGGTTGATCTCCGGCTGCTTGCGCGCCTCGGCGATCACGGCTTGCGTCGCGTCGTTGAGCGCGGAACTGCCGCGGCCGGTGAGATCCTCGACGACGAATTCGAAGCCGCCTGTCGTGCCGATGCCCGGTATCGACGGCGGATCGAAGCTCAGCGCAAAGGCTTCCGGAATCTGCATCAGCTTGCCGCGCACGTCGGCGACGAGCTTCGATGCGCTCTGGTCGGGACCACGTTCCTCCCAGGGCTTCAGGATAGCGAATTCGACCGCCGAGTTCGACTGCGCGGCACTGGTCAGGAAGTTCAGGCCGCTGATCGAGCCGACGATCTCGACGCCGGGCGTCGCCTGCAGGATGTCGCGCGCCTTCTGCGCCACGGCGTCGGTGCGTTCCAGCGACGCGCCGTCGGGCAGCTGGATGACGACGAAGAAGTAGCCCTGGTCCTCGACCGGTAGGAAGGTCGAGGGCAGCCGCTGCCAGACGAAGTAGGTGGCGACCAGTCCGGCCGCGAACAGGCCGAGCATGATCCAGCGCAAGCGGATGAGAATGCGCACGCCGTTGGCATAGGCATGCGACAGCCTGTCGAAGCCCGTGTTGAACCAGCGGAACAGCGCGAACTGCGTTGGCTCGCGATGCCGCAGGAAGGCGGCACTGAGCGCAGGGCTCAGCGTCAGCGAGTTGAAGGCGGAGATGCCGACGGAGATCGCCACCGTCAGTGCGAACTGGTTGTAGAGCTTCCCGGAGACGCCCGGAATGAAGGCAACCGGCACGAACACCGCCATCAGCACGGCGGTGGTGGCGATGATCGGACCGGTGACCTCGCCCATCGCGGCCTTGGTCGCCGCCAGCGGTTTGAGCCCGGCCTCCAGCTGTCGTTCGACATTCTCGACGACGACGATGGCATCGTCGACGACGAGGCCGATCGCCAGCACCATGCCGAGCAGGGAGAGCATGTTGAGCGAGAAGCCGAGCATCTCCATGACGACCAGTGTCGCCACCAGCGACACCGGAATGGCGATGGTCGGGATGATCGTCGTGCGCCAGCTCTGCAGGAACAGGAACACCACGGCGACGACCAGCACCAGCGCTTCGCCGAGTGTGATCAGCACATCATGCATCGACGCCGAGACGAAGCGGGTGGTGTCATAGTGCATCGCATAGGAGACGCCCTTCGGGAACCGGCCCGAAAGCTCCTGCATCTTATCCTTGACCCGCTGCTGCAGATCGAGCGCATTGGAGCCGGGCATCTGGTAGACGGCGAGCACCACGGTCGGGTCCTTGCCGAAGAAGGCTGACGACGAATATTGCAGCGCACCGAGTTCGATGCGGGCGACGTCGCGCAGCCGCACCAGCGAGCCGGTGACCGTGTTGGCGCGCACGACGATGTCGCCGAATTCCTTCGGGTCGCTCAACCGGCCGACGGCGTTGACCTGCATCTCGAAGGCGGTGCCGGCCGGGGCCGGCGACTGGCCGATCTTGCCGGCCGCCACTTGAACGTTCTGTTCGGCGATGGCGTTTTGCACGTCGACCGCGGTGATGCCGAGATTGGCGAGCTTGTCAGGATCGAGCCAGACGCGCATCGAATAGCGCCGCTCGCCGAAGATCTGTACGTCGCCGACGCCGGGCAGCCGCTTCAGCGGATCGACCACCTGCAGATAGGCAAGGTTGCTCAGTGCCACCGGATCGACCGAACTGTCGGGCGAGGTCAGGTTGACGATGAGGACGAAATTCGGGTTCTGCTTCTTGATCGTCACGCCACCCTGGTTGACGATCGCCGGCAGCGACGAAGCAGCCTGCGAAACGCGGTTCTGGACGTCGACGGCGGCGGTGCTGAGCGAGTAACCGACATCGAATGTGATGGTGATGGTCGAGGAGCCGTCATTGGAGCTCGTCGACGACATGTAGGTCATGCCTTGCACGCCGTTGATCTGCTGCTCCAGTGGCGTCGTCACCGTGTCTGCCACCACTTGCGCGCTGGCGCCGGGATAATGGGCGCTGACCACGACCTGCGGCGGTGTGATGTCGGGAAACTGCGAGACGGGCAGCAGGAAATAACAAATCGACCCGGCGAGCACCATGATGATGGCGATCGCCGAGGCGAAGATCGGACGGTGAATGAAAAAATTTACCACGACACGCACGCCTCTCCGGCTGCTGTTGCCCGCCCGAAGGCGTTGGCAACTCTCGACAGCCTTTGGCCGCGCTTGTCACCAAGGTCGTCCCGCGAACGCAGCAACGGCACCTCGCGGCGTTGCGCATCGGCAAGCAAGCGCAGCATCTTTTCGAAGGCGCGCGGGTCGACGCCATCCGCTTTCATGACCAGCCGGATCATCGGATCCCGGACGGCTTCATCTATGGTAAGATCGCGGCGCTGTGGCATTGGCCGGCTCCTTGTCTGTCGATTCGCAGCCCATGCTCGCGAACCGTTTTCATCTCTTCACCGGCCGAGGCCGCATGATTGGCAGTTTCCCGTCCCTCTCGTCTGGCAGGACCAGATCACGGCCTTGTTATTGACGGAAGGCGACATAGGTGTTACCAGTAAGTAACATTCTGGAAGTTACAGATCGGTAACACCCTAGTCAAGAGGCGTACCGAGGGATTTTTGGGAAACCAAGGAGGTTTTGATGGAAGACGGCACTGTGGAACGCGCTCGCCCCCGGGACAGGATCCTGGAGACGGCGCAGGACATGTTTCACAAGCACGGCATCAAGGGCGTCGGCATCGACGCGATCACTGAGGCCGCCGGAACCAACAAGATGACGCTCTATCGTCATTTCGATTCAAAGGACGACCTCATCATCCAGTGCCTGCGTGCCACCGCCTGTAAGGCTGGTGCAATGTGGGAAAAGTTTGAAACCGAGCATCCCGGCGACAAGCTGGCGCAATTGCATTCCTGGGTTCGTATGGCCGCCGATTGCCTGACAGCTGATGGCCGCGGCTGCGATATGGCCAACGCTGCCATCGAGCTCAGCGAGACCGATCATCCTGCCAGGCGCGTGATCAAGGAATTGAAGGAGGCGCAGCGCGATCGCCTGGTGACGCTGTGCAGGGATGCCGGCATCGGCCAGGCCGAGCTGCTCGCCGATACGCTGTCGCTTCTGCTTGAGGGCGCCCGTGTCAGTGTTCAGAGTGTCGGCACGGAAGGCCCAAGCGCACAGTTCGTCCGCATGGCGGAAGGGCTGATTGTTTCCTTCAGGGGCACTGCTGCCGGCTGATTTTCCCGGTGCGACGCTTTGTGCCGCCGTATGCCACAGCGGGCGACCATGGCGTGCCCCTGACGCCGGAAAATTCCCGCGTTTTCACCTGCCGCTTGATCCGGAACGAAAAAAGCCCGCTGCCGGGAGGAGGTGGCAGCGGGCTCGATTTCGAATGTGGCGCGGGAGGAGGTGCACCCCACTCAGCGTCGGCATCGCATCTGGGAGGAGTAGATGGCCGACAACCAGAACCTACGATTTGCCCAATGATTCGGCAACAATGAAACTTGCATAGCTGCTGTGCAGATTTGCCGTGTCAATTATCATACAAATCCGGAAACAGGCTTTACCAGGCCGCCCGCTTCACTGAACTGGGACGTTTTCCCTGAAGATCAATCGCGGTTCGATGAACTTCCGCGTCAGATAGGGCGCCGAGGACGCAATCGAGCCGAGCAGGCGGATGACCGACTGTTCCGCGATCAGCCTGGCATTCTGGTCGATGACGACATCGAGCAGGTCGTCGACGAGATGGCCGCGCGTGTCCTTGGTGAGGTCGTGGCAGATGAATACCGGCTTGCGGTTGGGCCTGGCCTCCCGGATCGCCCTTGCAACGCCCGAGTGTCCGGCTCCGACGCAATAGATGCCGAGCAGCTCCGGCTCGTTGTGCAGCGCTTTCATGGTCTCGGTATAGCTGACGTCGGGCTCGTCGTTGATCTCGACGGCGCTGCTGACGGTCAGGTTGGGAAACTCCTCATTGAGCACCGAGCGGAAACCCATTTCGCGTTCTTCGTGGCCGCGATAGGAGCGCGAGCCGACGACCATCGCCAGATGGCCGGTGCGGCCGCCAAGGAAGCGTCCCATCAACAGTGCCGCCGTTCGTCCAGCCACCCGGTTGTCGATGCCGACATAGGCTGAGCGCGGTGCCGCGGGAACATCGGACACCAGCGTCACCAGGCGCATCCCGGCGTCGACGATGTCGCGCAGGATGTTGCGCGTGCGCGGATGATCGACGGCAATCACACCGACGCCGTTGGCCCTGAGCGAGAGGTTTTCGACGGCTGTCTGCAGCGCGCTCGGCGAGATCCCGGCAAGGTTATGGATTCGGCACGAGGCGACGAGAGGTAGGCGCGCCGCATAGTCCTCGATATGCCCGGCGAGGTCGCGCATGAAGGCATTGCTGCCGATCGGCAGCAGGAATTCGAGATGGGCGGGCCGCGAGGGCAGCGTCACCTGGTCGGCGACCGGCAGATAGCCGAGCTGCTTGGCCGCCTCCATGACGCGCTGCCGGTTGGCGGCACTGGCGCCCGGCCGGTTGTTGAGCACCCTGTCGACCGTTGCGGTCGATAGCCCGCAATTGCGGGCGATATCCGAGACGGTGGCTTTCATGCCGCAACCCTATGCGCCGATGCGATGCCGCGCCAGACAAGCGATGCGATTTGAGGTGATGGATGATTGCCGCCCATCACCCGATCGTCAGTGCGATGGCTTGCCATCGGCGATGGCATCGCGGATTTCCTTGTCCGACATGCCGGTGATGATCCGTTCGACCTCCGCCACGCTGGTTTTCTTCGGGTCGATGTCGTCGGCGACCACCTTGCCCCGGCGCATGACGACGATGCGGTCGACCACCTGGAAGACATGGTGGATGTTGTGCGCGATGAAAATGCAGGAATGGCCGGAATCGCGGGCGTTGCGTACGAAACTCAGCACACCCTGTGTCTCGGCGACGCCAAGATTGTTTGTCGGCTCGTCGAGGATGATCAGGTCGCTGTCGAAATGCATGGCGCGCGCAATCGCCACCGCCTGGCGCTCGCCCCCGGAGAGCGAGCCGATTGGCGTCGTCGGCGGGATGTTCTTCGAGATGCCGACCTGCTTGAGCAGATCGCGGGCGACCACGTTCATGGCGTCCTGGTCCATCTGGTTGAGGAAGCGCGGCGGCTTGATCGGCTCGCGTCCGAGGAACAGATTGCGGGCGATCGACAGTTGCGTGACCAGCGCCGAGTCCTGGTAGATCGTCTCGATACCCTGGGCGATGGCGTCGCTGGTGCTGCGCAAATTCACCTTCTTGCCGCGGATGAAAATATCGCCGCTGGTCAGTGGCACGGCGCCCGAAAGCACCTTGATCAGCGTCGACTTGCCGGCGCCATTGTCGCCGAGCAGGCCGACGATCTCGCGTTCATTGACGTGGAAATTGGCGTCCTCCAGCGCTTGCACGCGGCCATAGGACTTGCGGATGTTTTGCATGCGGATCAGCGGCTCGGCCATGGTTCAAGTCCCCGCCTGATGCCGGCGTTCCAGCCATGAATGGAGCGCCATCATGCCAAGGATGATCGCGCCGATGAAGATGTTGTAGGCAAGGCCTGGCACGCCGATGAGCACGATGCCGTTGCGCATCACGCGCAGGATCAGGATGCCGAGCACGGTGCCGATGATGGTGCCGCGCCCGCCGGTTAGTGCTGTACCGCCGATCACCACCATGGCGATGACTTCGAGTTCATAGCCGGTGCCGCTGTTGGGGTTGGCGGCCGAGGTGCGCAGAGAAGAGATGACGCCGGCGAGCGACGCCATGACCGACGACAGCACGAACAGGCCGATCTTGACGCCGCTGACATTGACGCCGCGGGCGCGCGCCGCACTGGGGTTGCCGCCGGCCGCCTGAATCCAGTTGCCGGTTCGGCTTTGCGTCAGCACGTAGCCAAGCGCGATGGCCGCGGCGATGAACCAGAACAGCGACATGTAGATGCGGAATGGCCCGATGAAGAAGTCGCCGACCAGCGCCTCCGCCAGCCAGCTGCCTTCGGCGCTCCAGGTGCGCTGCGGAAAACCATCGGTGACGAAAAGGGCGGTGCCGCGCACCACCAGCAGCATGCCCAGCGTCACCAGGAAGGATGGAATCTTGAGCTGCGTCACGAACCAGCCATTGACCAGTCCGATGCAGGCAGCGACCAGCAGCGCGGCGCCAAAGCCGGCCTCCAGCGAGGTGAGGCCACTGTTGAACAGCGTCCACATCAGCACCGGCGAGAAACCGAACAGCGAGCCGACCGAGAGGTCGAATTCGCCCGACGTCATCAACAGCGTCATCGCCAGCGCGATCAGGCCGAGTTCGACCGTGAAGGCCAGCGTGTTGGAGATGTTCTGCGGCGACAGGAAGTCGTGATTGAAGCCCCAGAAAACGGCAATCTCGACGACGAGCAGCACGAAGGGGCCGAATTCAGGCCGCGCGATCAGGCGTTGGATGAGCGAACGATTTTCCACGAGCAACCCGCGACATGAGTGGAAAGGCTGAGCCTTGCACATCCGCGTGCGAAGGGCTCGGCGAAATGGGAAGCCAGCCGCGACCGCCGGGGCGATCGCGACTGCTAGGGTTGGGATGTTACTTGCCGGACAGGATGTCGTCGTAGACCTGCGCGGTGTCCTTTTCGTAGAGCGCGCCGGTGATCACGTTGAAGCCCGGAGGAATGCCGCTGGCAGCCATATTGGCAAGCGAAAGCGCGACATAGCTGGTCGCCTGCGGGTCCTGCCACTGGCCGGCATTCACGTAGCCGGTCAGCACTTCCTGCGTGGTGTCGAGTGAGTTGCCCCAGCCGACCACCGGGATTTCGCCCGGCTTGATGCCGGCCTGGTCGAACACCCGCTTGATCGAGCCGGTCACCAGGTCGCCGAGACCGATGATTGCCTTGACCTTGGCCTTGTTGGCGGTGAGGTAGTCGACCATACGGTTGATGGCTTCGGCCTGGTCGAGCGTCGCTTCGGTGATTTCATAGGTGACGCCGAGCGGCTCGAAGACGCTCTTGATGCCTTCTTCTTCCTGCACGCCATAGGTGGCGCCCGGGATCTCGACCGGCATCCAGACGAAATCGCCCTTCTTCACCAGGCCCTTGTCGACCAGATACTGCGCCCAGTGCTTGCCGAAGGTGACGTTGTCGCCGCCGACATAGGCGTTGAAGTCGGCTTTCGGATCGGGCGTGTTGAAATTGATGATCGGGATTTTGGCCGCCCGCGCTTCCT
This sequence comes from Mesorhizobium cantuariense, assembly GCF_042647205.1. Classification (NCBI taxonomy): domain Bacteria; kingdom Pseudomonadati; phylum Pseudomonadota; class Alphaproteobacteria; order Hyphomicrobiales; family Phyllobacteriaceae; genus Mesorhizobium; species Mesorhizobium cantuariense. Next base: position 1,974,324 of record NZ_JBHRVD010000001.1, read on the forward strand.
TGACGATCTCGATCAGGCTGCCCGGATCGGGGCTCGTGGTGACGATGCCATCGGCCTTGGCGGCGAGGGCGGCGCGAACCGCTTCCTGCTGCGAGGCCACATCGCCATTGTGGAACGAGGTGTTGACGGTGTTGCCGGTGTCCTTGGCCCATTGCTTGGCGCCGGCGAGGAAGTAGGTCCATACCGGATCGGCCGGCCCGCCATGCGAAATCCAGTAGAACGTCTTGGCCTGTGCCGCCGCCGGAACAATCGTCAGCGCCACCAACAGGCCGTATAGAACGAGTCTTAGCCGTGTCAGCATTTGATTTCCTCCCGTTTGTAGATGGTCAGTTCAAAATCCGTCCCTTGTATTCCGGCGACCGCCGGATTGCGTCTTTTGCCAGCGCCGGTTGGATGCGTCAGAGCATTCCCTTTTTCGACGGATGGCAAGCCTCCATCTGCAGATGTAGTTGTCGTCTGACGAGGCGCCATCAACGCTCCCATCAGATTGCATCAGTTCAGGTGATTTTCCGACTGTCGGATAATTGGTGTCGAGGCTCAGCCGAGCAGATTGTCTTCGCCGTGTCCGGCGTGCCGGTTGCGCCACAGCCTGAACAGCCGGTCGAACGCCAGCGCGAGCACGGTCAGGGCGCCGGTGGCGAAGGTGCTCCATGCGGCATCGACGCCAAGCAACGTCACCGCGCTTAGGATCATCTGGACGATCAGGACACCGATCGCCGCACCGACGACGCTGCCATGCCCTCCCGAAAGCGATGTGCCGCCGATGATGGCCGCCGCAATCGCCAGCAGCGCGAAGCCGCTGCCGTAGCCGGGGGCGATGGCGCCCTGGGCGCCGACATGGATCACGCCGGCCAGCGCGGCCATCGCACCCATCAGCACCAGCGTCAGCAGTCGCACCTCGGGCGTCGGAATGCCGGCATAGGCAGCGGCCTGGCGGTTGCTGCCGACGGCCTGGACCCGGTAGCCAAAGCGGGTGCGGTGGAGCACGACGTGCATCGCCAATGCCAGCACGACGAAAACGATGCAAGCCGCCGGCACGACCGCGAAGGCCTTGCCGGAGAGCGTCGTGAAGAAACCGCTGTCTGCGCCGGGCGGTGCTATCGTCTGTCCCTTGCCGGCCACCAGCGACAGGCCCTCGATCATCCACCAGGTGCCGAGCGTCACCACCATGGCCGGCAGGCGCAGCGTGATTACCAGCAGCCCGTTGATGAGGCCGAGGGCGGCGCCGAGCGCGATCCCGACCAGGGCGGCAAGCCACGGGTCGATGCCGGAAACCATCAAAAGGCTGGCGACAACCGCCGCGAGATGGAACACCGCGCCCGCCGAAAGGTCGATGTCGCGCATGGTGAGCACGAACACCATGCCGATCGCCAGCAGGCCGGGCAGGGCGGCGAGCCCGACAGCGGCACCGGTCTCTGCCGGCAGCCGAATGCTACGTCTCGGCTTACGGTTCGCCGACCCGGCTAGCGGCGGTGCGGTATCGGTTCTGGTCATGCAACGCCCTCGCGACTGGTCTGTCGGCCTTCGCCCTCTGCCTCGCCTGCCGCAATCAGCTGCAGCAGCCTCCCGCCATCCATGTCGGCGCCGGCGATCTCGCCCGCGAGCCGGCCCTGGTGGAAGGCAAGGATGCGATCGCTCAAACCGGTCAGCTCGGACAACTCTCTCGAATGCAGCAGCACGATACAGCCGCTGGCCGCCATCTGCCGGATCAACGCATAGATTTCCTGCTTGCTGCCGATATCGATGCCGCGCGCCGGCTCGTCGAGCAGCACCACTTGCGGGCCGATTTCCAGCCATTTGGCGATGATCACCTTCTGCTGGCCGCCGGCCGACAGCGAGCCCGCCGGCGTCTCCGGAGTGGACCTGATGCGCAGCGCCTCGATCTGCCGCGCGGCGCGGCCGAGCGCCATCACGGGTGAATACCAGCGCGACCCCCAGTCGCGTGCGCCGACGACGACGTTCGCCAGGTTGAAGGCGATGGACTTGTCTTGCATCAGCCCGTTGCCGCGCTCGCCTGAAATCATGCAGATGTTGCGCCGCGCCGCTTCGGTGCGGGTCTTCGGTAAGCCGTCCCCGTCCGGGAAGCGCACTCTGCCCGCGCGTGCCTTTTGCTGTCCGAACAACAGGGCAAGCAGGTCCGACACGCCGGAGCCGGCAAGCCCGGCAAGGCCGACGATCTCGCCCGCGCGCGCCGTGAAGCTGACGTCGGACAATCTGCCGCCGCCAAGCCCCGAAACCGCGAGTTGCGGCCGCAGCGTGCCGGCAAGCGTCGGCATGGCTCGGAGCGGCAGCGGGAACAGCGACTGGCGCAACTGGCCGATCATCGCTTCCTCCGACGTCGTCAGCTCCTGTCGCGCCTTTGACAGCACGTCGCGGCCGTTGCGCATGACCGTCAGCTGGTCGGCAATGGCCAGCGCATCCTCCAGCCGGTTCGAGGCGTAGAGCATGCTCATGCCCTTGGCTTTCAGCCCCCGCAGCACCGCGAACAGCCGATCTGTCTCACGCCGGTCGAGCGCCGAATGAGGATCGTCGAGGATGAGCAGTCTCGGGTTTTCCAGCAGAGCGCGGGCGATCGCGATGAGTTGCCGCTCACCCGGCCCGAACTCGCCGAGCCGGGCGTGGACATCGACAACGAGACCAAGCTGGCGAAGCAAGTCACGGCTGCGCGCCTCCATTTCGCGCCGCGAGATCAGTCCGTTGTGCAGCGGTTCGCGGTTGACGAACAGATTGGCCAGCACCGGGCGCTCCGCAAACAGCCCGGCCTGCTGCAGGACGACGCCGATGCCAAGCTTTCGCGCCGCATTGGGGCTGCTGATCGTTGCCTTCTTGCCGTCAAACTCGATAGTGCCGCTGTCTGTCCGGACGATGCCCGCCAGCACCTTGATCAGCGTCGATTTGCCGGCGCCGCTTTCGCCAACCACCGCGTGGATCGAGCCGCGCTCGACCGCAAGGGTCATGTCTTCGAGCACGACCGTGCCGCCAAAGCGCTTGGCGATAGTGCGCACCAACAGTATCGGCGAATCGGACATACGGACGGCCCCCCGACCGCGTCGCGATCTTGGAGCGGATTGCATCCGCAGTCACCCGGCTTTCGCATAAAATTGTGTTGATGGTGATCCGGGGCGAAAGCCGGTTAGGGTTTGTCGAGATTCAGGTCAGGCCGAGTCGAGAATGGTGGGTTCCGAGAACCGGAACGGAGCGTACATTTGGGTACGTGAGTACCGGAAGCGCAGGAAACCGCCATTCGCAGGCCGGCATCACCTGAAGATCGGCAAGCCCTAGATCAGATCGGCCTTCGCCAGATCCCGCATGAGATGGCTGGCGCCGTAGGTCCAGTGTGGGCAGTCGGGCGACAGCCGCACCCGGTTGACCAGCGCGCCGAATTTCTCGGACGAGATGGTGACGATGTCGCCGACCTTGTGGGTAAACCCCTTGCCCTTCTCGCCGCGATCCTTCGACGGCACGAACATAGTGCCGAGATAGAGCGCCAGCCCGTCCGGATACTGGTGGTGCGGCCCCATGGCGGCGGCAACCAGCTCTTCCGGCGAGCGGCTGATCTCGGCCATCGAGCTTGCGCCCTCCAGCGAAAACCCGTCCTCGCCCTCGACCTTCAGGCGCACGACGGCCCGCTTGACGTCGTCGATCGAGAATTTGTCGTCGAACAGGCGGATGAAGGGACCAAGGGCGGCCGAGGCATTGTTGTCCTTGGCCTTGCCGAGCAGCAGCGCCGAACGCCCTTCGACGTCGCGCAGATTGACGTCGTTGCCGATTGTGGCGCCGACGATCCTGCCGCTGCTGGCGGCGATCATGGCGATCTCCGGTTCCGGATTGTTCCAGGTCGACACTGGATGCAGGCCGACATCGGCGCCGAAGCCGACCGAGGCCATCGGCTGGCATTTGGTAAAGATCTCGGCATCGGGGCCGATGCCCACTTCCAGATATTGCGACCAGGCGCCGCGCGCGATGAGCTTGGCCTTGATCTCCATCGCTTCGGGCGAGCCGGGCTTCAGCTTCGACAGATCGTGGCCGATCAGTCCGGCAATGTCGGCGCGGATGGCGTCGGCTTTCTCCGCCGAACCGCGCGCCTGTTCCTCGATGACCCGTTCCAGCAGGCTGACGACGAAGGTGACGCCCGACGCCTTGACGGCCTGCAGGTCGACCGGGGAGAGCAGGTACGGCCTTGCCGGATCGCGCTTGGTCTCAAAACTGTTGGCGGCGATGTCATCGAGCGATCCGATCGCTCTGCCCTTGGCCGATAACACATGAGCGGCGGGATCCGGCATCTCGCAGATGTCGCGCACAGTCGGTGCCGCACGCGACGTGATGTCGAAGACGGTGCCATCGCGCACCGTGACCACCAGCGGATGCGAGGCGCTGCTGACGCGGCCGACAAAAAGGCCATCAGTGGGCAGATGCGTCTGGTTCGTCATGGCGTTCGTCCTCTGAAATGATCGACAATGCGGCTGGCTGGATCGGCGCGGCACTTTCACCGGATTCCCGTCAAAGGTCTATCCCGTCGCTGGCAATCGGAAAACTGAAGCGCTCTTTCAAAATTGTGAAATTCTGACTAGAATTTTCACTCGACGCAGCGCTTCAGGTGACCCTTGCCCATACCATTCTCCGATCCGATCTGGCGCAAGCCGCAAGCGGCTTCCAGGTTTCAATCGCTTTTTCCCAGCGGCGAAAAGGCCGATGTCGTCATTGTCGGCGGCGGTATCATGGGTCTGTCGACGGCTTTGCATGCCGCCGGGCTTGGCATGTCGGTGCAGGTGCTGGAGGCTGGCGAGATCGGCCAGGGCGCATCGGGCCTGAATGGCGGCCAGGTCATTCCCGGTCTGAAATACGATCCTGAATGGTTGCTGGAGCATTTTGGTCCGGAGCGCGGCGAGGCGCTCGTCAATTTCGCGGCGTCGACGGCTGATGCGGTCTTCGAACTGATCCGCGACGAGAAGCTGGCGGTGCCGTTCGTTCGCAATGGCTGGATCCAGGCGGCGCACACCGAGGTCGCGCTGAAGGCGGCGGCGACCCGCGACCGGCAATGGCGGGCGCGCGGCGCCGATGTTAGGCTTTTGAGCGCAGCTGAGATCGCGGCGATGACCGGTGCCCAGGGCTATCTCGGCGGCTGGCTCGACCGCCGCGCCGGTGTGATCGATCCGCTTGCCTATACGTCGGAACTCGCCCGTGTCGCGGCCGCGGCTGGAGTGAGGATAGCTGAGCGCGAAAAGGTCGTGCGGCTCGCCAATGCCGCAGGTGTTTGGCGTATTTCGACCGAAAATGGCCTGGAATTGCAGGCGAAGGCAGTCGTGCTGGCGACCAACGCCTATACGGACGGACTGATCCCTGGGCTCGCGGAGACGATCGTTCCGCTGCATTCCTTCCAGATCGCCACAGCGCCGTTGCCGCCCAACCTAGCGGCCACGATCCTGCCGGAAGGGCAGGCGGTGTCGGACTCCCGTCGCATCCTTGTCTATTACCGCAAGAGCGCCGATGGCCGGCTTGTGCTTGGTGGGCGGGGTCGCATGGCCTTGCCGACGAGCACTAGTGACTGGGCGCATCTCGAGCGGGCGTTGCGGCGGCTCTATCCCATGCTATCAGACGTCGCCATCGAGAGGCGCTGGTTCGGCCGGGTGGCGATGACGCCGGACCATCTGCCGCACATCCACGAGCCTGAGCAAGGCCTGTTGGCCGTGGTCGGCTGCCAGGGCCGTGGTGTCGGCCTAATGACCGCGCTTGGCGAGCGCATCGCTGGCTACCTCCAAAGTGGCGACGCCAGGCAGTTGCCATTCCCGGTCTCGCCGATCCGGCCGATCCCGCTCCACGCCTTCCGCCAGGTCGGCGTCGCCGCAACCATCGCCTGGTATCGCCTGCTCGATGCGCTGGAGCGCTGACCAGGGCAATTCATCTCCATGGGATTCCGTTAGGGGATTCTGCTTGACAGTTTCATGAATATGAAAAACTCTAGGCTAATTTCAAATTTCCGATAGGCAGGTCGATGTCGACCCTAGTTGCAACATCAGCGCCAGAGGCCCGGTCTTCATCGGGCTTCCGGTTCGCCATGTTGCTGCCGGGCGCGCTGGTCACCTTGCTGCTGATCTTGTTTGCGCTTGGCCTCGTGCTTTTCCTGGCCTTCCGCAACAATGACGGTTCGCTGCTCGGCGCCGGCTTCACCGTGGCGAATTTTGTCACCGTGGTGTCCGATCCGCTGTACTGGACGGTGACGCTGCGCTCGCTGGTCATTGCCGCTCTGGTCACGCTGGCGACGGTCGTCACCGCCTATCCCGTCGCCTACTACCTTGCCTTCCACGCCGGACGGCGGCGCGGCCTGCTGCTGTTCCTGGTGACGCTGCCGTTCTGGACCAGTTATCTCCTGCGCGTCTTCGCCTGGAAGATCGTGCTGGCCTATAACGGCGTGCTGAACTCGGCGCTGATCGAAAGCGGCATCTGGTCCGAGCCGACATTGGCCTTTCTCAACACGCCGGCCGCCGTCGTCGTCACGCTCGCGCACGCCTATGCGCCGTTTGCCATCCTGCCGATCTATGTGGCACTGGACACGATCCCGAAATCGCTGATCGAGGCCGCTTCCGATCTCGGCGCGCGGCCATTCACCTCTTTCCGCCGTGTCGTGCTGCCCAATTCGATGCCAGGCGTGCTGGCGGCAGCCCTTGTCGTCTTCGTGCCGACGGTCGGCGACTATGTCACGCCGGCGCTCGTCGGCGGTCCGGCCAGCACCATGATCGGCACGTTGATCCAGGCGCAATTCGGCAAGGCCAATGACTGGCCGTTTGGCGCTGCACTCTCCGTTGCCGTGATGCTGGTCATCCTCTGCGTGGTGCTGGTCGCGCGCTTCGCCGACCGCAGATTTGGCAGCCGCACATGAGCGAGGGGCGGCACACACAGCGAGGCGGCGGCTGGCTTGGCGTCTACGTCGTCGCCTATCTGGTCTTTCTCTATCTGCCGGTCCTGCTGATCCCGCTGTTTTCCTTCAACAACTCGATCCAGGTGGCGTTTCCGCTGCAAGGCTTTACCTTGCAATGGTACGCGACTTTGTTCGGCAATTCGGCGCTGACCGGCGCGCTCTTGAACAGCCTCGTCATCGGTGCCATTGCCGCCACGGGTGCGACGCTGTGCGGCATCACCGTGTCCTACATGGACCTCTATGGCCGCTCGCCGCTGGCCACCACCATCAGCGCCATCGCCCGGCTGCCGATCCTGATCCCGGGCGTCATCGTCGGCATATCGCTGCTGATCCTCATCAACCTCATCGGTCTGGGGCCATCGCGCATCGCCATCGTTCTCGGCCACATATTGGTCGCGCTGCCGACGACGGTGGTGATCATGCGCAGCCGCTTCGCCGCCATCCCGAAAACCATTCGCGAGGCGGCTCTCGATCTCGGTGCCTCCGACTGGACCACATTCCGGCGGGTCATGCTGCCGCTCAGCCTGCCGGCGATCGTCTCGGCCTTCATGCTGGCCTTCCTGATCTCGTTCGACGAATTCATCGTCGTCTTCTTCCTGGCCGGCACCGAGCCGACGCTGCCGCTGTACATCTGGAGCCAGCTGCGTTTTCCAAAGTCGCTGCCGACGGTCATGGCGCTGGGCACATCGATCCTGGCTGTGTCCTTTGTCATTGCTGCAGCAGCCGAAATCCTGCGCCATCGCGGCCTGTCCGCACCGGCGCCCGCCGATCCATCACAACCAAAACAAACCAAGAGAGGAGAACTGCAATGGCATTCGACCTGAAATCTGGCGACCTGAAATCTGGCCACCTGAAATCTGGAAAGACGGTCCGGGCTGGCCTGGCCGCCCTGGCATTGGCGCTGTCGTCGACCGTCGCTTTCGCCGGCGACAAGCTGCAATATTTCACCTGGTCGGGCTACGAACTGCCCGACTTCAACAAGAGCTTCCTCGCCGCACATCCCGATGGCGTCGAGGCCTCCATCTTCGGTGACGACGACGACGCCTTCACCAAGGTCAAGGCCGGCTTCCGCCCCGACATTGCGCATCCCTGCTATGACAAGGTGGCGCGCTGGAACAAGGAAGGCCTGCTGCAACCGATCGACACCAAACGCATCAAGAACTGGGATTCGATCTTCCCGGTGTTCAAGAACCTGCCCGACCTGCAGGCCGGTGACGGCAAGGTCTGGATGGTGCCGTGGGACTGGGGCAACACCTCGATCCTCTACCGCACCGATCTGGTGAAGAACCCGGAAGCGAGCTGGAACCTTCTATGGGACAAGCAGTATGCAGGCCGTATGGCGACGATCGACGCCGTGCATGACACGCCTGTGGTGGCGGCGCTGCTCGCCGGCGTCAATCCGTTCGACATGACGCCGGAGCAAATGGACAAGGTGGCCGAGAAGCTGCGAGAGCAGCGGCCGCTGCTCTCCAACTACACCACCGACATGACCTCGGTAGAACAGGCGCTGGCCAGCGGCCAATTGGTCGCCGCCATGACCTGGAACGCGTCGGCCACCTCGCTGAAAAAGCAAGGCGTGCCGGTCGAGTTCATGAAGCCGAAGGAAGGCATGCTGACCTGGGCCTGCGGTTTCGTCATGCTCAAGGACGCCAAGAATGTCGATCTCGCCTATGATTTCATCAACAGCCGGCTGGACGCCGACTCCGGCAAATACCTGATCGAGGCCTATGGTTATGGCAGCTCGCTGAGCTCCGCCTTTGCCACGGTTCCGAAGGAGGAACTGGAGAAGTTGCAACTGCCGTCCGATCCCGAGGTGATGCTGAAGACCACCATCTTCACCGGACCGATGAAACAGAATGACGACCTCGCCAAGATGTTCGAAAAGGTCAAGGCAGGCGGGTAAGTTGAAGTCTTCCTTCTCCCCTTGTGGGGTGAGCAGCCGGTTCGCGTAAGCGAATTCATCGTGCCAGTGGCACGATGAAAGGCCGGCGAACGCCGGGACGCTGCGAAGCAGCGGGGACCCGGCAGGGTGGATCGACTAACCACGCCCGGCCCTTCGCAGGCTCAGGGCGTTCGAAGCTCGAAAAGCCAAGCAATTGGCTTTTCATTCGCTGCGCGAACCGCTTCTCACCCCACAAGGGGAGAAGGGAACAAGACGAGGACCGACCGATGGACATGCTGGATGAAGCGGTTAAAAAGCCGAAGGACGATGCCGATGTGCGGGTCGGCCGGCGCGTGCGGGCGCTGCGGCTCGAGCGCAACCTGTCATTGGCCGATCTTGCTGCAAAAGCCGGTGTGTCGATCGGTGCGCTCAGCCAGATCGAGCGCGGCATGTCCTCGCTGCGCGTCAAGGTGATCTGGCCGCTCGCCGCCGCCCTCGATATCGAGCCGTCGGCGCTGATCGCCGACGGCAACGATGCCGTCAACGACCTCTATTGCGTGCGTGCCAACAGCCGCCGTGCCATCCCGGTGAAATCGGAAGGCATTGCCAAGGCGCTGCTGTCGCCGCCGGGCGCGACACTGACCGGCATGCTGGTGACGGTGGAAGCCCGCGGCGGCACGGCCGAGGCCTATGCCCATGCCGGCCATGAATTCGGCTTCGTGCTGGCCGGCGAGGTCGAACTGGTGGTGGATTCGACAAATTACGTGCTGAAGGCCGGCGATAGTTTTGCGTTCAAGAGCACGCTTTTGCATGCCTTCCGCAATCCGGGTGCCGAGCGCTGCCAGATCCTCTGGGTCAACACCACGAAGCCGTCCGAGGTTCGCGATGGCGCCTGATCCACTTGTGCGGCTGCAGGCGGTCTCAAAAATCTTTCCCGGCGGCATCATCGGGCTCGACGCCGTCGATCTCGACATTATCAGCGGCGAATTCATCACGCTGCTCGGCCCGTCCGGCTGCGGCAAGACCACCAGCCTGCGCGTCATCGCCGGCTTCGAAAGCCCGTCGAGCGGCAAGGTGCTGCTCGATGGTCGCGATATCACGGCCCTTCGGCCCTTCGACCGGCCGGTCAACACCGTTTTCCAGGACTACGCGCTGTTCCCGCACATGAATGTCGCCGAAAATGTCGGCTTCGGCCTCTCGCTGCGCAAACTATCTGGTGCAGAGCAGGCAAAGCGCACCGGCGAAGCGCTCGACATGGTCGGCCTCGCCGACAAGATCGGCGCCCGCGTCTCCGAACTGTCGGGCGGCCAGCGCCAGCGTGTCGCACTGGCGCGCGCCATCGTCTGCGAGCCGCGCGTCCTGCTGCTCGACGAGCCGCTGTCGGCGCTCGATGCGCATCTGCGCGAACAGATGCAGGTCGAACTGAAGCGGCTGCAGTCGCGGCTCGGCACCACCTTCGTCATGGTTACCCACGACCAGACCGAAGCGCTGTCGATCTCCGACCGCATCGTCGTCATGAACAAGGGCCGCATCGAGCAGATCGCACCGCCGGCCACGCTCTACGACCGGCCCGCCACGAAGTTTGTGGCGAGCTTCATCGGCACCATGAATCTCCTGCAATCACGGTTTATCGGCCGCGATGGCGATCGCTTGCGGTTCACCGCCGGCACCCTGCCGCTGGAGGCTATTTCTGAAACCGGCCAGTCACCCGGCGAAGGCGAGGTGCGGACCATTGGCGTGCGCCCGGAGGATTTGCTGGCGATGACCGAGGCCGCGCCCGGCACCGCACCGGCACGCGTCAACAGCATCGTCTTTCATGGCCGCACGCTGCGCCTGCATGCCGAACTCGGGGAGGGCGCACCTGTTGTCATCGATGCACCGCGCCAGGCCGAGGGTTTTCAATTCAGCGCCGGCGACGTGGCGCATATCAGCCTGCGCCGTGGCGCCAATTGCCCGATGCTTCCAAGCTAGTCTCATCGGATCAAATCCACGCTTGACTCCAAGAATTGTTCCTGTTTTGTTCTAGAGATAGAGGAAAATAGGAGCGTTCTTCGCCGGGCGTGTGCATATGTATTGGCAAGGTGAATTCGATTTCGGCATACCAGTGCCGCCGTGGCAACCAAAGCGGCCGGATCGTGCCTTCTTCGGATTGTTTTTGCAGCCTGAGTACTATGGTCCGTTCGCCGATCTGCGGACCCAGCTTTGTCATCAACACGGAATAGTTGGGTCGCTGCTGTCGGTTGAACGGTTCCATCTGAGTCTGCAGCATGCTGGCGACTACAGGCGGCTGCGGTCGAAGACCGTCTTTGCCGGGTTACGATCGGGCCAGCGTGTCCGCATGCCTGCTTTCGAGGTCACGTTTGGCCATGTCGGCAGCTTTCCAGGTCGCCCAGCGACCAGGGGCAGGCCACCTCATCGCCCGTTTGTGCTTCTAGCCGATGATGGACCGGTTTTCGAACTCCACAAATTGCTTGGTGTCGAGACGCTCAGGAATGGGCTCAAAGCATCGGATCGTTTCGTTCCGCATCTGACACTTGCTTACGATCAAAAGTTCATCCCTCGGCAGCCCATCGAACCGATCAGCTTCGTTGCCCATGACTTTACCTTTGTTCACAGCTTGCGCGGTCTGAGAAAGTACCTCTTCCTGGATCGTTGGCCTTTAGCGTTGGCATCGTAGTTCGCAAGCTGGTCGATCCGTCCTGACACGGATTGTCAGCTACCGCACGGTCCGACGATGGCAGGCCAGCAGGCCGTTCCCTATTTGCAGTGCGTCTGAACAGGAGGAACACAAATGACCATCGCAGAAATTGCCAAGGATTTCACCGAGCTGCTCAAGCAGGGCGACAACGAGAGTGCCGCTGAGAAGTACAACGCCGACGATATCGTCAGCTACGAAGCCATGGAGGGGCCAATGGCTATCGCCCGTGGCAAGGAGGCTCTCAGGCAGAAGGGCCAGTGGTGGCAGGAGAACAATGAAGTGCATGGCGGCTCGGTCGAGGGTCCCTATGTCAACGGCGACCAGTTCGCGGTGCGCTTCAAGTTCGACATAACGCCCAAGGCTACCGGCGAGCGTGTCACCATGGATGAAGTCGGCCTCTACACGGTCAAGAACGGCAGGATCGCCGAAGAGCGCTTCTATTATTGAGGCCGCGGTGCCACCGGCTTCCGGGAGCTTGCTCTCCTCGTTGCAGGGTCGAAAATAGACATGGCGGTCGGGACGATGTCCTGGCCGCCATGTGGGATGCTCAAATCGTCTTCACATACTGCGCAAGCTGATCGGCCACCGTGCCCCAGCCGTCGAAGAAACCCATCTCTTCATGGTTGTTGCGGGTCGCCTCGTCGCGGTGGATGGCGGTGGCGGTGTATCGTGTTCCTTTACCGTCCGGCTGCAGGGAAATGACCGCGGTGATGAACGGCTCTCCGGACGGCCGGTAGCCCGGCAGCAGCGCGTCCGTCCACACCAGCCGCTCGTTCGGCACGATTTCGAGATAGCAACAATGGCGGTCGTTGACCTCCTTGCCGTCTGGCGACTGCATGCGCGTGCGGAACAGCCCGCCCGGCCTGAGGTCGATCTCGCAGTCGGTGATCATCCAGGGCTTCGGCGTGAACCATTGCTTGACATGCTCCGGCGTCGTCCAGGCGCGCCACAGCAATTCGCGCGGCGCATCGATGACGCGCTCCAGCACGAGGTCCAGTCTGGGATCCGGCTTGAGGGGATAGCTCATTTTTCTGTCTCCTTGAGGGTCATCACATAGGCGTCGAACTGGTCGAGGCGGCGCTCCCAAAGCGTGCGCTGTTCGGCCAGCCAGTTTTCGGCAAGCTTCAGCGGCTCGGGCGCCAGTTCATAGGTCCTGACCCGGCCGGTCTTTTGCGAGCGCACCAGCCCGCAGACCTCAAGCACCTTGAGATGCTCGATGAAGGACGGCAGCGCCATCTCGAAAGGTTCTGCGAGTTCGCTGACCGAAGCGGGGCTGCGGTTCAACCGCTCGACAACGCGGCGTCGCGTCGGGTCGGCAAGAGCGCGAAAGATGCCGTCGATCGGTGGAGGGCTCGGAGTTGTGGTCTGGAGGCTTGTCATTGGTTGGTCCCGAGGCGCTGTCAAAACACTTAGGAAAATTCCTTAGTGTTGGCAAGGGCAAAACCGAAGGCATGCCGGGGAGCGCTGGCAAAGCGCGCGGAGCGTCCTTAATCTGCGGTCAGATTCGAAATCGGAAGGGCCACTGTTTTGACGATCACCATCTACGGCATCACCACCTGCGACACGGTCAAGAAGGCGCGCGTCTGGCTGGAGGGCCATGACGTTGCCTACCGGTTTCACGATTTCAGGGTAGAGGGGCTGAACGCCAAGCGGCTGGATGGCTGGGTCGGCAAGGTCGGCTGGGAAAAGCTGCTCAACAAGGCGAGCACGACGTTCCGCGAACTGGCGGACAAGGACAAGCAGGGCCTCGACGAAAAGAGGGCCAAGGCGCTGATGCTGGCCAAACCGACCATGATCAAGCGGCCGGTGCTGGAGGTCGGCGACCGGGTTCTGGTTGGATTCAAGGCCGATGTTTATGAAGCGGCGGTGAAGTAGCGTAGCGAGACATTGACGCTGCCAATCTCCCCCCTTGCGGGGGAGATGGCCGGCAGGCCAGAGGGGGGTGTGAAGGATCGCCGGCCTCTAACGAATTTCGTTCCGGCGCAAACCTGTCTCAAGTCGCTGCGAATAGATGGCAGGTCTGAGGGACAGCACCCCCCTCTGCCCTGCCGGACATCTCCCCCGCAAGGGGGGAGATCAGATGTCGCCGCGGCTTTCGCCAATGGCCAACGTTGCAGAACGTAGGCGCACCTCAACCCCTTTCGACGAGATACCCCGCCAGCGCCACCGCATTGTTATGCGCTTCATCATGCGCGCCATAGAGCAGCGTCACCTTGCCGTGGCTGATCAAGCCTCGCAATTCACTCACCGCCTCGCCATTCCCATCCAGCTCGACACCATACCGCTCCTGAAACTCCGCCCAGCGCGCCGGCTCGTGGCCGAACCATTTGCGCAACTCGTCGCTCGGCGCGATGTCCTTCAACCACAGCGCCAGCGCGGCGTCCTTCTTGCTGATGCCGCGTGGCCAGATGCGGTCGACCAGAACCCGCTGCCCGTCATCGGGCGCGGGTGGCTCGTAGATACGCTTGACCTTCAGGTCGAAGGCCATCGGACCCTCCGTATGCAGGTCAGGCCCACTCGCCCTTGCGCATGACAGGCACGCGGGCGCCGTCCTTGTGAACGCCGTCAATGTCGATCCTGTCCGAACCGATCATCCAGTCGATGTGGATCAAGCTCTTGTTGCCGCCGCGCGCCGCGATCTCGTCCTGGCTGAGCGAGGCGCCGTCGACGAAGCACTTCGAATAGCACTGGCCGAGTGCGATGTGGCAGGCGGCGTTCTCGTCGAACAGCGTGTTGAAGAACAACAGCCCGCTCGCCGAGATCGGCGAGGAATGCGGCACCAGCGCCACCTCGCCGAGGCGGCGCGCGCCCTCATCTGTATCGAGCACCTTCTTCAGCACATCCTCGCCCTTCGAAGCCTTGGCCTCGACGATCCTGCCTTCCTCGAAACGCACCGAGATCTCATCGATCAGCGTGCCCTGGTAGGACAACGGCTTGGTCGAGCAGACATGACCCTCGACCCGCCTTGCATGCGGCGTGGTGAAGACCTCCTCCGTCGGGATGTTGGGATTGCAGGTGATGCCGTTCTTGGCAGTCGAGGCGCCGCCCATCCATTCATGGCCGTCCGCCAGCCCAACCGTCAGGTCGGTGCCAGGCCCGGTGAAGTGCAGCGCATGGAAATTATGGCCGTTGAGCCATTCGGTGCGGCTGCGCAGCGCTGCGTTGTGCGCTTTCCAGTTGCCGATCGGATCCTCAACATCCACCCGCGACGCGGCGAAGATGGCGTCGGCAAGCTTGGCTACGGCTACGTCGTCGCTGTCTTCCGGAAAAACCTGCCTGGCCCAGGCGAGGTCCGGATAGGCGACGATGTTCCAGTTGATGTCGAAGCCGGTGATCTTTTCCAGCGCCGGCTGATAAGCCATCGAATTGGCCTTGTTGGCGCGCGCCACTTTCGCCGGGTCCTGCGCCGACAACAGCGACGGATCCTCGCCGCGCACGGCCAGCCTTGCCGCATTGTTGGAAAAGGCTTTCGCCATGCCTTCATAGAGCCAGCCGGCGGCATGGTCGAAGCTCGCATCGGCGCCGAAGCGATAGCGCGCCAGCGTCATCTCGTCGTCGTTGAAGATCGGCGTCACCAGGCCGGCACCGGCCTTGTAGGCGTGCTCGACGATCCGCCTGGTCAGCGGCAGTGCCGCGATGGAGGATGTCAGCACCAGATCCTGTCCTGGCTGCAATTGCAGCCCGACCTTGATGGCGACTTCCGCCAGCCTGTCGAGCTTCACCGGGTCGATCGATGCGGAAACGCCGCGCGAATGTGTGGTCATGATCCTGCCTGTCGTAGTTTGATGTCCGACTCACCATAGAGCGGCGCCACGGCGCTTTCCACCGCGATCGCGCCGGCGGGTCCCGTGGTTGCCGATCCGAACTGCACCATGGTTGCCTCGATCTCTTCCTTGATCCAGGCCTTGAAATCCCGGACCTTGCCGCTTTCGGCCTTGGTGCTGGAGGTCACCAGCCAATAGCCGAGCCCGCTCTGGGCGCGGATTCCGAAAGGCGCCACCAGCCGCCCATCGGCCAGCGCATCGGCGGCGAGCAATTGCCAGCCCAGCATCACGCCGTGGCCGGCAATCGCCGATTCCAGACACAGCATCGGGTCGGTGAAACGCGCCCCCTTCAGGAAGGTGACGGGTGGAACGCCGGCTGTCTCGAACCAGCTTTCCCAGTTGATCATTGCCCGCTCGTCGGTAATCGCGCAGGTCTGGGCAAGGTCTTCGATCGACTTCAGTTTCTTGGCGATCGCCGGCGCGCAGACCGGGAAGACTTCCTGCGCCAAGAGCAGTTCCGTGCGCCCGCCCGGCCATTTGCCGTCGCCGAGCCGGATGGCGATGTCGATGTCCGAGTGATCGAGATTGGCCAGCCGCACTGATGCGTCGATGCGCAGCAGCACGTTGGGATGCCGGTCGAAGTGGCGCGACAGTCGCGGCAAAAGCCACTTCGAGGCAAAGGCCGGCGCCACCGAAACCACCAATGTGCACTGCGTCGCCTCGTCGGCCAGCGCCACGGCCTGGGCAAGCTCGCGAAATCCAGTACCAAGGCGGGCCGCGAAGACGGCGCCGAATTCGGTCAGAACGAGACCGCTCGCCGTTCGTTCGAACAGCGCCTGGCCAAGCTGCTTTTCGGTGCGGCTTATCTGCTGGCTGACGGCGCTGACGGAAACGTTGAGTTCACCGGCGGCCGCCGCCAGCGAACCGAGACGGGCAACGGTTTCGACGGCGCGAAGGCCGTTGAGATGAACGCGGTTGAGCATGGCCATTTGAGTTTTTCTAAACCGATCCGGCTGAAATCTCAATTGAAAGAGATATCGAAACGGCAGACTTTATCAGGGAGACAGACCTGTGGAGCCGGAAATGCTAAGGACCTTGTCGTCGTCGCTGAAGGTCTTTTTCGCTGCGGGCAGGCCGCATGATCCGGGCCGGGAGAGCGAGGCGCAGAGATGGCTGACCGATCCGCTTTCGCATCCCGTGCTGAACACCATGTCGGAGCGCGAACTTGGCGACGTGCCGTTCAGGCTGACGGCGCGGCGGACAGTGCACGAGACGGCTTCATTGCATGCCGGTTTCGGCGGGCGCTGCTGAGCGGATGACGCGCCTTCCGATTTAAGCACAAGTCCAGGCGATCACGGCGCCCTGCGGCTGCCCTGGCCCAACAAAAGGCGGATTGTTTCACCGGCTCGCGCACTTATTGTGCACTGCAATGACATCCGTCGCCTCAACAGCGCTGCGTTTCGCTTTCGCCGGTATGGTTGCCATGGCTGTTGCCATGGGCATCGGCCGTTTCGTCTACACGCCGATCCTGCCCGGCATGATGGAGGACCTGCATCTGTCGCCGGCCGCTGCCGGATGGATCGCCTCGGCCAACTATCTCGGCTACCTCGTCGGCGCGTTTGCCGCGGCGGGCGGATGGGCGCATGGACGCGAGCGCCTGCTGATGCTGGCGGGGCTTGGCGCCAGTGCGGTCCTTGCCGCGCTGATGGGGCTGACCGATGCCATGGCCGCCTTTCTCGTCATCCGCTTTCTCGCCGGTCTGGCGAGCGCCTTCGTCATGGTGTTCATGGCCAGCATCGTTTTCAGCCACATAAACGCTGCCGGTCGCAGCGACCTGCAAGCGTGGCATTTCGGCGGTGTCGGTCTCGGCATCGCGGTGTCCGCCGCGATGATGGCGGTGCTCGTCACCGAACATGCAGGCTGGGCGGCGGGCTGGCTGTGGTCGGCGGCAATTTCGGCTTGCGGCTTCGTCCTCGTGGTGTTGTTGGTCAGCGAGGGTCCGCTCAGCAATGGCGAAGTCGTCCGCGAGCCGGCCTTGCGGATGGACCGGTCGTTGGTCAAGGTCATCATTGCCTATGGCCTGTTCGGCTTCGGCTACGTGGTGACGGCGACATTCCTGGTCGCCATCGTTCGGCAAGGCGGCGGCAGCCGCGTCTTCGAGGCCATCGTGTGGATGGTCGCCGGTCTTGCCGGCTTTCCCTCGGTCTGGCTGTGGCAGAAGATCGCCGCTCGGATCGGGCTCTATGCCGCCTATGCGTTGGCATGCTTCATCGAAGTTGTCGGCGTCACCGCCAGCGTCGCCATTGGCGGGCGCACCGGGCCGCTGCTTGGCGGCGTGCTGCTCGGCGGCACCTTCATTGCCATTACCGCCTTTGGCCTGCAGGCAGCCAGACAGTTGGCACCGCAGGCGCCGCGCCGGGTCTTTGCCCTGATGACGGCTGCGTTCGGCCTTGGCCAGATCATCGGTCCGGTCGCCGCCGGATTTCTGGCGCAAATGTCCGGCGATTTCTTCCTCGCCTCGATCACCGCGGCGGTCGCGCTGGTCGTCTCCGGCGCCATCACATGGTCGGCTGCGCCAAAATCGCCATGATTGTGGGCTTGCTGTGCCGGGCATCGGGCACAGGCATTTTCTTTCCGACTAATGTGTGACTTTATGCCCGCTGCCGTCAGCTGATTTGCGCCTAGATCGAGGAATTCGCCACAGTGTTCGTATCCTTTTTCCCGCAGCCGAAGCTCTTCTTCACTTCGGCCGCCGTCTGGAGCCTTGCGGCGATCTTGTTCTGGTTTTTCGGTGGTGAACAATTGGGCGCGGTTTTGGGATTGCCGCCGGCCGTGGCCGGCGCGCCGCCCATCATCGGCATCGCGATCCTCATGTCGCCGCCGTTTCTATGGTTTTATCTCTATTTCGCGTTCTGCGTGGCCGTCTTCTACGCATTCTGGAGCTGGTATTCGCCGCATCCGTGGCAGCGCTGGTCGATCCTGATGACCTCGGTCATCCTGTTCTTCATCTATTTCAATGTGCAGGTCAGTGTCGCCGTCAACGCCTGGTACGGGCCTTTCTTCGACTACGTACAGGGACTGATGTCGGGGACTGGAAAGTCGACCAACAGCGAATTTTATGTCGGATTGGCCGATTTTTCATGGCTCGCGCTGGTCGGCATGAATGTGCAGGTGGTCAATGCCTTCATCGTCAGCCACTGGATTTTCCGCTGGCGCACGGCGATGAACAATTATTTCGTCGAGAACTGGAGCAGGCTACGCCATATCGAGGGTGCCTCGCAGCGTATCCAGGAAGACACGATGCGGTTCTCGCAGATCATGGAAGATCTCGGCTCCAGCTTCGTCCAGTCGATCATGACCTTGATCGCATTCCTGCCGGTCATGATCCAGTTGCAGGCCCATATCACCGAGCTGCCGATTATCGGCGCGATCCCGCAGCCATTGGTTGTCGCAGCCCTTGCCTGGTGTCTGTTCGGAACGATCTCGGTCATGGTTGCCGGTCTGAAACTTCCAGGGCTGCAGTTCCGCAACCAGCGTGTCGAAGCCGCCTACCGCAAGGAACTCGTCTACGGCGAGGATCACGCGGACCGGGCCCAGCCAGCCACCACTGCCGAGCTGTTCGAGAATGTTCGCCACAATTATTTCAGGCTCTATTTCCACTACATCTATTTCAACGTCGTTCGTTACACCTACCTGCAGGCTGACAACATCTTCTCGCTGCTGATCCTCGGTCCCTCGCTGGTGGCGCACAAGATAACCTTCGGTGCGCTGAACCAGATATCGAACGCGTTTGGCAAGGTGACGGGGTCGCTGCAGTTTCTGCTCACGTCCTGGTCGACCATCGTCGAGCTGCAATCGGTCCACAAGCGCCTGCGTGCCTTCGAAGCGACGCTGCAAGGCGAGCCGTTGCCTGAAATCGACCAGCGCTATCTGGCAAGACAGAGCGCCGAGGACCCAGCCTAAAAACCGAGGTTTTGGAAATCGAAACGGGTTGGCGGCTCAGCCGCCGACCGAAGCCTGCTTCTGGGCAGCATCCTGGCGCGAGACATAGTCGCGAAAACTGATGCATTCGACATCGGCCTTGACGCAGACGTCGCCCGCAAAGCGCTCCAGCGCGTTCCAGTAAGCGCCGTCATTCATCAGCGCGAAGTGGAAGCCGAGTTCCAGCGGAATGCGCTTGCCGGCGTACTGCTTGTCGAAGGCGGCGCGGAAGGCGTCATAGGTCCGGTTGGCGAACGCGTCCGCCTGGCTCGGCCGCTCGAAGCCGCCGGAATGCCTGACATAGAGATTGTAGTCCATGGCGATCACCGGCCTCGATTTCGGTCCCTCCGGGATCTGCGGCAGTGAAAAGTGCATGAGGCCGTTGCTGGCCGTCGGCCGGACAGGGCCCTGCGAGACGCCGCTGGCGTCGAACTGATAGCCGGCCGCGGGCAACGCCTCGTAAAGCGCCTTGCCGGTCGACAGGTATGGCGCGCGGAAGCCAACGACCCCATGCCGCGCGAAATCGCGCCAGCCCTTCGGTTCAGGCTCGATGCCGTTGATCGCATAGGCGTTCTCGAGGATGTGCTCGAACGAGGCGAATTCCTTCAGCCAGTCCACCTTGCTCCAGTCCTTGCCGTCAAAATGGCCACAGCCGTGGCTGGCAATGTCGTGGCCTTCATGGGCGGCAAGGCCAATCTGCTCGAGCCGCTCGCTCACCTCCTGCTTCGAGGCGGCAAAGCCGATGTTGGATTTGCCTGATGTCTTGCCGGGCGCCGTGTATTCCTTGCGTGTTTCCGGCGACAGCAGGAAGACGCACGAGAGAAAATAGGTGAAATGCGCGCCGGTGCGCTGCGCCAGTGCCCGGCTGCGCTTCCATTGCGAAATGTCGCGCGCGCTGTCGAATGAGATGATGACGACCTGCTTGGGCTTTGCCGGCGCGGGTGGTGCGGGCGGATCGGCCAAGGCCACGCCGGCGGTAGCGAGCGAGGCGAGGGAAAACGCAACAACGCGGAACGGACGAAGCATCGGCAATCTGATCTGCACTCTTCTGAGCTGCACTCTTCTGAGCGGCGCTCTGGGGGGACGTCTGGAAGCCGGCTATCGCTTAAATGTGGCGTGGGTGCGATTGGCCTTTTCGGCTGCTTGCCGTGGGAAAGGGCGATTTTCCGGCTGAGCCCCTTCCATGCCGACAAAATTTCGCTAAAACGCGGGCTGACAAAGGCCCGAGAGGGCAGGAATGGTTTTGATCGATGTCCGACGACAGTTTTATCCGCGAAGTCAACGAAGAGATGCGTCGCGAACAGGCGCACGCGCTGTGGGACCGTTTTGGTCCGGCCCTGATTGTCATTGCGATCCTCGTGGTGCTCGGCACCGCCGCCTTCGTCGGCTATCGCTATTGGGACGAGACGCGCGCCAACCGCTCGGGCGATGCGTTCTCGCAGGCGCTGAAGCTGGCCAATGACGGCAAGAGCGACGAAGCGCTGGCCGCCCTCAATCAGCTGGAGAAGAATGGCTACGGCGCCTATCCGCTGCTCGCCCGCATGCGCGGCGCGACCGTCAAGGCCGACAAGGGCGACGTTGCCGCCGCCGTCAAGGATTTCGACGATGTCGC
This sequence comes from Mesorhizobium cantuariense, assembly GCF_042647205.1. Lineage (NCBI taxonomy): Bacteria > Pseudomonadati > Pseudomonadota > Alphaproteobacteria > Hyphomicrobiales > Phyllobacteriaceae > Mesorhizobium > Mesorhizobium cantuariense. The sequence continues at coordinate 1,995,177 of NZ_JBHRVD010000001.1, forward strand.
CGCCGACACCGCCATTCCCCAAGGCATTCGCGACATGGCGCGCCTGCGGGCAGCGCTCCTGCTTGTCGACCATGGCTCCTTCGCCGACGTCTCCAGCCGTGTCGAGGCACTCACCTCCGACACCAACACGCTGCGCCATACGGCGCGCGAGGCGCTCGGCCTTTCCGCCTGGAAGGAAGGCAAGACCCAGGACGCACTGAAGCTGTTCGACCAGATCGCCGCCGATGACGGCGCCCCGCGCAACACTCGCGAGCGCGCAACGTTGATGTCCGAGCTGATCCGCGGGTCGGGCAGTGCGTCGTGACCTTTAAAGTCGCCATCATCGGCAGACCTAACGTCGGCAAATCGACTCTTTTCAATCGGCTGGTGGGAAGGAAGCTGGCGCTTGTCGACGACACGCCGGGCGTCACCCGCGACCGTCGCGTCCATGCCGCCAAGCTTTACGACCTGCATTTCGATGTCATCGACACCGCCGGTTTCGAGGATGCCGCCGCCTCGACCTTGCCCGGCCGCATGCGCGCGCAGACCGAGATCGCCATCCGCGAGGCCGATCTGATCTTCTTCACCATCGACGCCAAGTCCGGCCTGTTGCCTGACGACAGGACCTTCGCCGAGATCGTGCGCAAGTCCGGCAAGCCGGTCGTGCTGGTCGCCAACAAGGCCGAGGCCAAGGGCGCCCAGGGTGGCATGCTGGAGGCCTGGGAACTTGGCCTGGGCGAGCCGATCCCGGTTTCGGCCGAGCACGGCCAAGGCATGCCGGACCTGCGCGACGCCGTGATCGAAGCGCTTGGCCAGGCGCGCGCCTTCGGTGAAGAGGAAGACGGCGAAGACGAAGAAGCCGCCGCCGGCGAGGTGCTGATCGGCGAGGACATCACCGATCCCGACGCCGAGCCGAGCTATGACGACACCAAGCCGATGCGCATCGCCGTCGTCGGCCGCCCGAACGCCGGCAAGTCGACGCTGATCAACGCATTGATCGGTGAGGAACGCCTGCTCACCGGGCCGGAAGCCGGCATCACCCGCGATTCCATCTCCGTCGACTGGGATTGGCATGGCCGTCGCCTGAAACTCTTCGACACGGCCGGCATGCGCCGCAAGGCCAGGATCCACGAAAAGCTGGAAGTGATGTCGGTGCAGGATGGCTTGCGCGCCATCCGCTTTGCCGAGATCGTCATCATCGTGCTCGACGCCACCATTCCTTTCGAGAAGCAGGACCTGCAGATCGCCGACCTGATTATCCGCGAGGGCCGGGCGCCGGTGATCGCTTTCAACAAATGGGACCTGATCGATCATCCCCAGGAGCTTCTGGCCGAATTGCGCGAGAAGACGGAGCGGCTTCTGCCCCAGGCGCGCGGCATGCAGGCCGTACCGGTTTCGGCCGAGACCGGGCGCGGCCTCGACAAGCTGATGGATGCGGTGCTGAAGACCCACAAGGTGTGGAACAGCCGCGTCTCGACCGGCAAGCTCAACCGCTGGCTGGAAAGCATCCTCGCCCACCATCCGCCGCCCGCCGTGGCCGGGCGCGGCTCAAGGTCAAATACGTCACCCAGGCCAAGACCCGGCCGCCGGGTTTCGTCGTCCAGTGCTCGCGGCCCGATGCGATGCCGCAATCCTACGTCCGCTATCTCTCCAACAGCCTGCGTGAAGCCTTCGACATGCCTGGCGTGCCGATCCGCATTGCGCTGCGCACGTCGGACAATCCGTTCGCCGGCAGGGCCAAGAAACGCAGCTGATTATCGGCGCCCCACCTGGCGCACCATGATCACGCCACGTTGCGCAGGCCGCTGGCTCGCGCATTTTCAGGCAGTGCTTGCCGCGCGGCGTCCAGCAGGATGTCGGCGAGGCGGGCGGCCACCGGCTCGGCTTCGGCGTCCTTGCGGTGCAGGAACAGCGCCATCTTGGGCAGCGCGGGCAATCCGGCGATCTCTGGCGTCATCGCGCTGACGCTGGCCGGCAGGCCGATGTCGGTGCGGATCGTCAGCCCCAGCCCCGCCGCAACGGCTGCCCAGATGCCGCCAAGACTCGGGCTGGAAAAGGCCATCCGCCACGACAGGCCGGCGCGGTCGAGCGTCTCGGTTGCCACCGTGCGCAAAAGACATGGTGCTTCGAGCGCCACCAGCGGCAGCGGCTCACCGTGGCGCAGGCTGGTCTCGATGCGCTTTGCCGGTCCGATCCAGCGCATCTGCACATCGGCGACATGCTGGCTGTAGGGCAGCGTCTCGCTACTGTGCCAGGAGAGCGCGATGTCGAGACTGCCTGACATGATCCGTTCGGCAAGGTCGTGGCTGCGCGCGATCCTGGCTTCGATCTTGACCTTGGGGTGGGCGCGGGCGAAGCGGCCGAGCACATCCGGCAACACCGCCTCGCCAAAATCCTCCTGCAGGCCGAGCCTTACCCAGCCCTCAAGCTCGACATCGTGGACGGCGGATGCCGCTTCGTCATTCAATTCGATCAGCCGGCGCGCATAGCCGAGCATGGTCTCGCCGGCCTCGGTCAAGGCGAGGCCGCGCCCCGATTTGCGGAAGATCGGCGTCGCTGCCTGTTCCTCCAGTTTCTTCAATTGTGCGCTGACCGCCGACGTCGACCGGCCAAGCCGGTCGGCCGCCTTGGCAAAGCTGCCCAACTCCATGCCGGTGACGAAACTGCGGAGGACGTCGAGGTCGAATGTCACGCGTCGCATATTGTTAGTCCTGTTTTTCAGGATTGTAAGTTAATAACTTCCTGATTTTAAGGATGAAGCTATGGCGCTAGAGACAGACCGTCAAGGCCCAGACCGCTGGCCAAGCACGGGAATGAAATCATGTCCGCCATCGTCAATTGCACCGACCGACAATCGCCGGAACTCCTGGAAGATACCGGTTCCGCCGGGAAGGCATTCAAGCCTGGCCATCGCTGGAAGGTCCTGGGCATCGGCGTCGCCGCCAATGCCAGCTTCTCAGCCACTTTCGCCGGCATACCGGCAACGGCAGTCGTGCTTCGTCAGGGCTATCATTTGGGCAACGCCGAGCTCGGCCTGGCACTCGGTCTTCTCGGGCTGGGGGTCGCGCTCAGCGAACTGCCCTGGGGCTTGCTCACCGATCGTTGGGGTGATCGCCGCGTGCTTTTGATCGGGCTCGGGGCGACGGCGGCGTGGCTCCTGGTCATGGCGATGCTGGTTGTGCCGACAAGGAGCGGTATTCCCGGCGTCACGCTGCTCTCCGCGAGCCTGCTCGTCACCGGACTGCTCGGCGGCAGCGTCAACGGTTCGAGCGGCCGCGCCATCATGGGCTGGTTCCGGGAAAACGAGCGCGGCTTTGCCATGAGCATCAGGCAGACGGCGGTACCGCTCGGCGGCGGCCTTGGCGCGCTCGTCCTGCCCTCGCTTGCCCTGACTTTCGGCTTTGGCGCGGTGTTCGGGGTTCTGGCGGGTGCATCCGCGCTCTCTGCCCTGTTCGCCTGGCGCTGGCTGCACGAGCCGCCGACGGCGGGCGAGGGCCATCTCGCTGCAGCGGCGGTGGCTGGACCGGCGCCGCTGCGCAATCCGGACGTCTGGCGCATCGCGACCGCCATCGGCCTGCTCTGCTTTCCACAGGTGGCGGTGCTCACCTTCGCCTCGGTGTTCCTGCATGATTTTGTTGGGCTGGGAACGGCAGCGATCAGCGCCAGCCTCGCCGCCGTCCAGATCGGCGCCATGGTCATGCGCGTCTGGAGCGGTCGCTTCACCGACCGCCACAGTAACCGCCGCCAGTTCCTTCGCTTGTGCAGTGCGCTCAGCGCGCTTGCCTTCGCCGTGCTTTGGTTGCTGGTCCTGATCAATCCCGCAGGCGGGCAGCTTTTCCTGATCGCTGTCCTTCCCGTGGTGCTGATTGTCGCAGGCATCTCGGTCTCCGCCTGGCATGGCGTCGCCTATACCGAGCTTGCCACGCTTGCCGGTACGGGACACGTCGGAACCGCGCTAAGCCTTGCCAACAGCTTCGTTTTCGTCGGCTTCTTCCTGGTGCCGGTGGCCATTCCGGGGCTCTTGCACCTCTGGTCATGGTCCGGCGTCTGGCTGGCGGCCGCCATCTGCGCGCAGATCGCCTGGCCGATCTTCCTGCGTCCGGCCTGAGTGGTCGGCCGCAAAATCGCCCGACTTCGGAACCACGACCTCGGGCCGACCGGGAAAACCCGATCGAACCTGTTAACGTCCCATCAAGGTTAATGCATCATTTTGCTCTCCAGTGGGGTCTGTAGCGTTCCTGGAGAGAGTTCCGTGCATCGACGCGTGTTGAAGCGGCTGGCTGCCGCCGCCGGTGGGAGAAAACGTGGCTTTCTGGCTCCGTTCGTCATCGGTCTTGGCATCTGGATCGGCTTTCCGACCGTCGCCGCCTACCAGGACATGACGAGCCTCGTTTCCGGCCTCGAAGCATCGAGCACGCGCTGGAATTCCTATGTCGAGAAATCCATCGCCGGCTCGACCCATGCGGCCGAGATGCCCTTTGTCGATTCCGATGTGACCGGCTCTATTTCCGGATCGGGTGTCCACCTGGCCGGTGTCGGCAACGTGTCGTTTCGCGGCAAGGGCGGCAAGGTCAGCGGCACGCCCGATGAGGATCGCGTCGTGCGCGCGGAGAAGAAAGGCCGCATCGTCCAGATGTCGCCCGTGGCGCCGCCGAAGAACTTCAATGCCGGCTCGATCTTCGAGCGTACTTCCTCCTTGCTGCGGCCCAGCATGGACAGCGACCTGAAGATGGCTTTCGCCAAGCCGCAGATCAAAGGCAAGGAAATCCAGATCGCCGCGGCATTCCATGCGCGCGAGGACAAGAAGCCGGATCCCGGCGTGCCGGCCATGCTCGCTTCGCTGGTCAACAATGACCATCCGGATGTGCTGGCGACCGCCTATGCTCAGTCCGAGCCCGACTATGCCAAGGCATCGCCCTTCGAAGCCCTGCTTCAGGACGAGCAGCCCAACGACGGTCGCTTCATTCCGCCGATGACCAAGGGCGATCATTCGTGGATCCAGAACCCGCTGCCCGCGAGTGTCTTCTCCAAGAAGGAGCAGGCCTGCCTTGCCAACGGCATCTATTTCGAGGCGAGGAGCGAATCCGTGCGCGGTCAGGCCGCAGTCGCCCAGGTCATCCTCAATCGCGTCCGCAACCCGACCTATCCGAATTCGATCTGCGGGGTCGTCTACCAGAATGACAGCTGGTTCAACCGTTGCCAGTTCTCCTTCGCCTGCGACGGCAGGAAGAAGCGCATTGACAGCCCTGTCGCCTACAAGACCGCCCAGGATATCGCCATGGCCGTCACCGCCGGCAAGATCTTCATCCCGGAGGTCGGATCGTCGACCCACTACTACGCCCAATATGTCCATCCCGGCTGGGCGCGCACGATGCAGAAGATGACCAAGATCGGCCTGCATATCTTCTATCGTACCTATGGCGGCGGCTGGAGCTGAGCGCGCAACAGCCGCTGATCTCCGGCGCGGCGCGCAGTCGATCAAACAGCCATTGCTCGGGGGATTCGCGCCATGCATCCCCGTCATCGCGGCGGGCACGATGTCGCACCTTTCTAATCCATTGATTTTGTTGCCTAAAATACATGGCAATGAACTTCCGCCCGTGGCTTGACGGGCGCAAACCCTCTAACTATGTTGCCGGCGACTTTAGAAGCGGACGGACGGTGACGGTCTGACCGGGCAAGGGGGGTTGCGATGGCCGACAAGAATGGGCCACACGGAACCGGAGAAACCGGCCGCGGCAAGCAGCATGAGCCCGACATCCGCGACGACGATCTTGAGCGCCGCCGGCGTGATCTTGAAGCATCGCTTGCGACAAGGCGGCCGGACCGGCTCGAGGGGAAAGACGACGCGAAAGCGGGCAGTGTGGCCGGTTATGGCCAGGCGCTCAAACTCTCCAGCGAGTTTATCGCCGGGGTCGTGGTGGGTGCCGGCATCGGCTGGATCATCGACCGTCTGGCGGGGACATCGCCATGGGGTCTGATCGTGTTTTTGCTGCTTGGTTTTGGCGCCGGAGTGCTCAATGTGATGCGTTCCGCAGGCGTTGTGGCAGAATTCGGACAGGGCGATAAATCGCGCCGTGACCAAGACGACAAGAAATGACCGCGCTTCATGTGCGGTAATGCTAACGAGGCCGTACGCGGCATTGACGGGGTTTGAACGTGGCAGCTGACAAGGTCGATCCGATCCACCAGTTCCATATCAACAAGCTGATTCCGATCGACATCGGCGGCTACGACCTGTCTTTCACCAATTCGGCGCTGTTCATGGTCACAACCGTGGTCGTCGCGGCTGCCTTTCTGTTTCTGACGACTTCGAGCCGCAGCCTCGTTCCCGGCCGGCTTCAGTCGGTCTCCGAGATGGCCTATGAGTTTGTCGGCAACATGTTGCGCGACGCCGCCGGCACGCAAGGCATGAAGTTCTTCCCTCTTGTGTTCTCGCTGTTCATGTTCGTGCTGGTCGCCAACCTGCTCGGCCTCTTCCCCTATTTCTTCACCATCACGAGCCACATCATCGTCACCTTCGGCCTTGCCGTGCTGGTGATCGCAACCGTGGTCGTCTACGGCTTCATGAAGCATGGTTTCGGTTTCCTGAAGCTGTTCGTACCGCATGGCGTGCCGGTCTTCCTGCTGCCGCTGGTGGTGCTGATCGAGGTGATCTCCTTCGTGTCGCGCCCGGTCAGCCTCTCGGTTCGTCTGTTCGCCAACATGCTCGCCGGCCATATCACGCTGAAGGTGTTCTCCGGCTTCGTCGTCAGCCTGAGCGCACTCGGCGCCGTCGGCGTCGCCGGCTCGATCCTGCCGCTGGCAATGGCGGTGGCGCTGACGGCACTGGAACTGCTGGTCGCCTTCCTGCAGGCCTACGTCTTTGCCGTGTTGACCTGCATGTACCTCAACGACGCCCTGCACCCCGGGCACTGATCAAAGAGTTTCCGGCCCAAGAGTTTTCCAACATTGGCGCCGGATGGAATCGCAACGGAATTTTAGATCCAAAGGAGTTGAACAAATGGACGCAGAAGCAGCAAAGTACATCGGCGCCGGCATCGCTTGCCTGGGCATGGGTGGCGCGGGCATTGGCCTCGGCAACATCTTCGGCAGCTACCTGGCGGGCGCGCTGCGCAACCCGTCGGCTGCTGATGGCCAGTTCGGCCGTCTGATCTTCGGCTTCGCCGTGACCGAAGCTCTGGGCATCTTCTCGCTTCTCATCGCGCTTCTGGCCCTGTTCGGCTGAGCCCCTCTTTGGCTAAGCCATGAGAGGATTGGACAGGCCGGCCGCGCAAGCGGCGGGCCTGAATTTCGGGGATAGTCCATGTTCGTGACATCTGCCTTCGCGCAAGAGTCCGCGCCATCAGCCGATACCAGCCACGCTGCGACGGAAGGCGACACGCATTCCGGCACCGGCGTGCCTGCCGAAGCGCATGGCACGTTTCCGCCATTCGATCCGGCGACGTTCCCGTCGCAGCTTCTTTGGCTGGCGATCACCTTCGGGCTGTTCTATCTCTTCCTGAAGCGGGTCGTGATGCCGCGCGTCGGGGGCATCATCGATGTCCGCAACGATCGCATCACGCAGGATCTCGATCAGGCAGCCAAGTTGAAGGGCGAGGCCGACGCCGCCGTTGCTGCCTACGAGCAGGAACTGGCGGAAGCCAAGACCAAGGCCAACGCGATCGGCCAGCAGGCCAACGATGCGGCCAAGGCCGAGGCCGAGACCGCACGCAAGAAGGTCGAGGCCGCGCTCGACGCGAAGCTTGGCGAGGCCGAAGCCCGCATTTCTTCCATCAAGGCCAATGCCATGAAGGAAGTCGGCAGCATCGCCGAGGACACCGCTTCGGCGATCGTCGAAGCCCTGGTCGGCGGCAAGGCCAGCAAGGCCGAGATCGCGGCCGCGGTCAAATCCGTGGCCCGGTGAGGAGCGCATCATGGACGCCACATCTCTCGCAACGCTCTGGGCCACGGTTGCCCTGGTCATCTTCCTGGGCATTGCCGTCTACATCAAGGTGCCTCGCCTGATCGCCAAGGCGCTCGACGCCCGCGCCGCCAGGATCAGCAACGAGCTCGACGAAGCGCGCCGGCTGCGCGAAGAGGCCCAGCAGCTGCTTGGCCAGTATCAGCGCAAACGCAAGGAAGCCGAGCAGGAGGCCGCCGATATCGTCGCCGCCGCCAAGCGCGAAGCCGACTTGCTTGCAGCCGAAGCGCACAAGAAGACCGAGGACTATGTTGTCAGGCGCACCGCGCTTGCCGAGCAGAAGATCGGCCAGGCCGAGCGTGACGCCATCAGCGAAGTCCGCGCCAGCGCCGTCGATATCGCCGTCGAAGCAGCGCGCGCGCTGCTCGCTGGCAAGATCGACGCCAAGGCAGGTGCCGATCTGTTCAAGGCTTCGCTTGCGGACGTGAAGTCGAAGCTGAACTAGGCGGTTCAACCGACCTGATGATCGAAAGCCGCCTGGGCAACCTGGCGGCTTTTTTGTTGTGGGCGGGGATAATCTCCCCCCTCGAGGGCATATGCGCTAAGATAGCTTCGGCATGGACTGAAATTTGCGCTTTCGTGGTGGCTCACGCCATCGATGTCGCAAGGCATGGAGATTTTGGCGCAGGGCTGCCAAGGGAGGTTGAGCAAAGATCGCTGCGATCAGAGAGGCGACGATCTGGCGGGTGGCGCGCCACAGCAGCGGGCGCCCGTCGCTCAAGGGGGAGAGACACCCAACTCCTGCGAAAGGGGTTCGGTCACAAGCGCGATGAGGAAGTGGGCAAGAATCCAAGGCTTTGCGATCCTTGGGTCTTTGGCTGGAGGCGCGCGCAGTCCGATCAGGCTCTTCAGACGCTTGAAGGCGAGCTCGATGCGCCAGCGCATGCGATAGAGCTTGAGAACTGTGCCGGAGGGAAACTCCTCCTGGTCAAGCGAGGTCACAAGGATGACAAAGCCGGCGGCAATCAGCGTCTCCGGTTGAACCTGCTTGCCCTTGGCCTTGGCTTCCTTGTTGATTTTGCGCCGCGCTTCTTGTGTCGCAGCCTCGGATTTGCGCAAGGCGATCAGGCGCATCTTCAGGGGCTCGCCCTTCTTGAGGCCCAGCCAGACAGGCGTTTCGATGACCTCCTCCCGGCAGCTCTTCAGGTGGCCGATGAGATCGAACGCCTTGCCGTTGGCGTCGAGCCATCGCACATTCTTCCACGGCGCGCGCACGACAACGTCGCCGTCTTGCGCCATGACCTTTGCGATCCGCTCGGCCTGCAGATAGGCGCGGTCGCCGATGCGGATCTCGCCCGGCACCACCGGCACGCGGTCGATCAGCTCGGCCTCGCTCTGGTCGGTGATCTCGAGGAAATCGAACTGCTCGCGCTCAAGATCGAAGGCGCAGTGCATACGCCAAAGGCCATTGTTCTTCTTCTCATGCACACCCGCCTTGGCAACCGATGTCGCATCGAGGATGCGGATCAGCCGGCCCTTAGGCAAGCCTTCCTCCTCGCGCTTCAAAAGGTGCCCGATCAACTGCTGCAGCCACGGCCCTGCATTGCGCAGCCGGCCGAGCAACGCCACGTCCGAGATGTCGGCGATCCCGCTTGCCGCCGCCCAGGCCACGACGCCCCGCATGCCCACCTTGCCAAGGCAGTAAGCCAGTGTCAGGCGCAACAGATCAGTAGCCGACCTGACGCCCCGCGGCCGCAGAAACGCCTTCGTCTCGCGGGCACTCCCTGCAATCAACTCTTCACCGCCGAGGAGCTCAATCGTCTCGGCCCAGCCGTCATCTACAAGCGATTCGTGAGTCATCGCAGCGTAGAATCACAACCGATTCCCCACTGCAACACCTATCTTAGCGCATATGCCCTCGAGGGGGAGATGTCGCCGAAGGCGACAGAGGGGGTCGGCTTGACCGGGCGCGACGTCATTTTGCAGCGAAGAAAAGGTCGGCGCTTCACGCGCGGCGACCCCCTCTGGCCTGCCGGCCATCTCCCCCTCGAGGGGGGAGATCAGCTATCCAATCCGCCGAAGCTCTCTTCCTCAACCACTTCCACCCCACCCAACCTGAACGGCGCAAACGACACGCGATGCAGCCGCGCGACCGGGCCGTGCGCCTCGATCGCCGTGCGATGGCGGACCGTGGCGTAGCCCATATGGACTTCGAACCCGTAGCGGTCGTGATGGTTGCCGCAGCCGCACATCATGCGGTCACGCATAACCTTGGCGATGATCGAGGCGGCGGCGATCGATTGCGAACGCTGGTCGCCCTTGATCAGCGCCCGCCCGGCACAAGGCAGGCCCGGCGGCACGTCGCGTCCGTCGGCAAGGGCAAGCTTCGGTTGAACCGACAGGCCGACCAGCGCGCGGCGCATGGCTTCGAGGCTTGCCTTGAGGATGTTACTGCCGTCGATGCCCTCGGCACTGATGGAGGCCATTGAAACCGCCTGCGCAGAGCCGAGAATTCGCAGGAACAGGGCTTCACGCTGCAAATGGCTGAGACGTTTGGAATCGTCGAGCCCGTCCGGAATGTTGGCGGGATCGAGCACCACCGCAGCAGCGATCACCGGCCCGGCCAAGGGACCGCGGCCTGCCTCGTCCATTCCGGCGACGGGCCACAGACCTTCGGCCATTGCCTTCGTCTCGAAGGAGAAGTCGGGCTTCTCGATGATTTCAAAGAGAGGCGGAGAATCAGAACGCGCGCGAGCCATGTTGCGGCGAGGTTCGCATCGGTTCCGATTCTCCGCAAGTCCCTCCGGTCGGGTGGGGCGCCGGACCGGGAGGGCACCGTCTGCAGGCCGGGGCAGGCCGGACGGGATTCTTGGTACTGCGACGGATCAAACCACCGCGACGAATTGTCTTTTCAAAGCAGCGTCAACTGCACCTGGTCTTTTCCGGCGGCAACGAACTGGTCGGTCCGCAGCGTCCGCAGCGTCCGCCGCTCGGCATTGAGGCCGAGCCGCTTGGCGGTGATCTCGAATCGCCGGCCGATCTGCCAGGCGTAGGGACCCGCACCCTTCATGCGCTTGCCCCACTCCGAATCGTAATCCTTGCCGTCGCGCATCGACCGGATCAGCGACATCACATGGCGGTAGCGGTCGGGATAATGGCGCAGCAGCCAGTCCTTGAAGATCGGGCTGACCTCCAGCGGCAGGCGCAGCACGACATAACCCGCCTCGCGGGCACCAGCCGCGCGTGCCGAATCGAGGATACGTTCCATCTCCTGGTCGGTCAGGCCCGGGATGATCGGCGCGACCATGACCGAAGCCGGGATGCCGGCATCCGAAAGCTGCCGGATCGCCTCCAGCCGCTTGGTCGGCGTCGACGCGCGCGGCTCCATCGTTCTGGCCAGCATCCGGTCCAATGTCGTCACCGACAGCGCCACCTTGGCGAGCCCCCGTTCGGCCATGCGCGACAGGATATCGATGTCGCGCGTCACCAAAGCGGATTTTGTCACGATGCCGACCGGGTGGCCGCGCGCCTCCAGCACTTCGAGGATCTCGCGCATGATCCGGTATTGCTTCTCGATCGGCTGGTAGGGGTCCGTGTTGGTGCCTATGGCGATGGTGCGCGGCTGGTAGCCGTCCTTCGAAAGCTCCTTGTCGAGCAAGCGCGCCGCATCCGGCTTGGCGAACAGCTTCGATTCGAAATCCAGACCCGGCGACAGGCCCATGAACGAGTGCGTTGGCCGGGCAAAGCAATAGACGCAGCCGTGCTCGCAGCCGCGATAGGGATTGATCGAACGGTCGAAGGAAATGTCGGGCGATTCGTTGCGGGTGATGATGGTGCGCGGCTTCTCGACCTGCACTTCGGTCTTGAAGGGCGGCAGTTCCTCCAGCGAATTCCAGCCATCGTCGAACACATGCCGGCTGACCGGCTCGAACCGGCCGGACGGATTGATGCCCGCCGACCTGCCGCGGTTGCGGTCCGGACGGACACGCACACCGCTCTGCTCGATCATCGCATTGGCCATCTCGGCCCTTCCTGCTCCGAAAGCTGCAATGTCGGCGCGCACGATCTGTTCCATCTTGGCCCGCTCCCAGGGACTGTCCATGTTGTGTCGAATCGCTCTGTTCATGAAATTATTCCTATTTTGTCGATGAGAACAAAGCAAGAACTTTTTATGGTGCGCCGCAATAACTGGCGCTGTGCCGCGCTTTCCGCTATTCGGCTAAGGATGCTCAGTGTTCTCATCGAAACCCGCAATGACGAGGAGGGCCTTGCCCGCACGCTCGCCTCGCTGATTGGCGGCGCGGTCGAGGGGGTGGTGCGCGAAGTCATCGTCTGCGACACGGGCTCCACCGACCAGACGCATCGTGTGGCCGAGCACGCCGGCTGTCAGTATGTGACGGGCGGTGTCGCTGCCGGTATCCGGCAGGCAAAAGGAGACTGGCTACTGTTGGTGGAGCCCGGCGCGCGGCTGATGGAGGGCTGGATCGATGAGGTTGTTGCCCATACGGCCAGGCAAACCATGGCGGCACGGTTTTCGCGGGCGCGTGGCAGCCGCACGCCATTCCTGGCCCGGGTCTTTTCCGGAAACCGCGCCTTGGCCGACGGATTGCTGATCAGCAAGCGTCAGGCCGCGGCCTCGGCGAAGAGTGCCGGCAGCGCCGAGGCCATCGCGCGGGGCCTCGCGACGAAGCGGCTCGACGCCGAAATTTGGGTGGCGTCGGCAAAGCAGAAGCACCGCCCCCCGACGTGATCTTTTTGCAGATGCTCACTCCATTGTGCATTGCACAAAACCTGACGTGAGATTAGCTTCCGTCCAAGTGGGTGATTTGGGTTTGGGTCATGCAGAGTGTGAGCACCGATACGGCATCGGTGGCCCTCTCATAGCCGAGGATCCAATGCACCTTTCACCCCCCGACAATCCCGGTACGGCCAGTCTCGAGGCCATTGCGCGCAACGGCAGTCTGCTGCGGCGCATCGCCGTGCGCATTCCGACCTATCTCAAGGATCTTCGCGAAAACCCTGCCTGGCTGCCGATGTTCGTGCTGGCGCGCACCATGCCTGGGCGCCGCATGCATTGGCTGGGCGCAAAACGCGCCCGCCCAGCCGCCAATGCGGGGGATACGATGTTTGCCGGCGTCGAGCGTGAAGCGGTGGTCGAAGCTTTGCGCTCCGACGGGCTGTTTTCGGGCCTGGTCCTGCCGCCGGCGATCCATGAAGAGATCGCTGACTTCGCCCAGCGCACGCCTTGCTTCGGCAATTTCGACCGCCGCCTCGAATTCATGCCGGGTGAACATGCCGAGGCTGAGAAGCACTTCGGCCGCTCGCTGCTCAGCGGGCATTTTTTCGAGCGCACCCTAGACTGCCAGGCGGCGCTCGCCATCCAGCGCGATCCGCTGCTTCTGGATGTTGCCAAGCATTATCTCGGCGGCCAGGCCAAACTGATCACGACGCGGGTCTGGTGGAGCTTTCCTACAGGTGCGGCTTCGGACGCCGACAAGAACCTCGCCTCGCTCGGCAAATATCATTTCGACCTCGACGACTGGCGCATGCTGAAATTCTTCTTCTATCTCAGGCCTGTCGATGCCGACACCGGCCCACATGTCTATGTCAGGGGCAGCCACAAGCGCCGCAGCCTCAAGCATCAGCTCACCTTGCTGGTCGGCCACCCCGCGCAACAGGTTCTGGATGTCTATGGCCAACAGAGCCCGGTGACGCTGACTGGAGAAGCAGGCATGGGCTTCGTCGAGGACCCCTTTGGCTTCCACATGGGCACTGTGCCGGCGCGCACGCCGCGGCTGATGATGGAAGTCGGCTTCGGCGTATCGCCGCCGTCGCGCCGGCGGTTTCATGGCGAGCCGGTCATCCGCTGAGAGGAAACTATCCGAAGCTTATCTCGACAGGCGTCCAGTGTGTGCGGCGTCTGGCTTGGCGCTGCGCCCTATTTTCCGTATCGAAGTCGACACGGACCGGCTCCTGACTGAACCGCTCCCGGTCGTCCAGGGCGTTGATGATGACGATCGCCCTTGCATCGTCATCTCTGGCGATTGCGGCGGCGTAGACACCGCACTCCCGGCAGATCAAATAGTCGGCCGTCCTCAGCCCGAATTGATATCTCCGCAATTGCGTCTCGTCCTTGACCGAGATGATCAGTCTGCCATTCGGATCGGCAACGGCGCGCGAACCATGTCTGACACAGAACGAGCATTGGCATGCGCGAACTTCGATTTGCGGCGGGTCGAGCTCGGTTGAAAATCCAAGGCGTATGTTGCCGCAATGGCATCCACCGGTATGCACGGTCATCGTAGCTGCCTTGTCGTGAACGGCTATGATCGCCTTCAGGCAGGCAAGGTACTTTTCCGAGGTCCGGTTTGGAATGGGGTTTCGAAGGCGCCGGTGCTGTTTTGCCTGGCAAACGCGGCGTGGAACGGGCGCTTTGCCTCGGCTTTTACGGAGCCGATTTGCCGCGCCGCAAATGCTCGTCCAGGCGCGGCATGATCTCGACGAAGTTGCACGGCATGTGCCGGTAGTCGAGCTGCGCCTTCAGGATGCCGTCCCACGCGTCCTTGCAGGCGCCTGGCGAACCCGGCAGCACGAAGACGAAGGTGGCGTTGACGACGCCGCCGGTCGCCCGGCTCTGGATCGTCGAGGTGCCGATCTTGTCGTAGGAGATGCGGTGGAACACTTCCGAAAAGCCGTCCATGCGCTTTTCAAAGATCGGCTCCAGCGCTTCCGGCGTCACGTCGCGGCCGGTGAAGCCGGTGCCGCCGGTGGTGATGACGACATCGATATCTTTGTCCCGCGACCAGCCGAGCACCTTGTCGCGGATTTTCTCGCGGTCATCGGTGACGATATCGCGGGCGGCCAGGATGTGGCCGGCCTCGGTAATGCGGTCGGCCAGCGTCTGGCCGGATTTGTCGTCGGCGAGGCTGCGCGTGTCGGAAACGGTCAGCACCGCAATGCGTACGGGAATGAAGGAACGGCTCTCGTCAGCTCTGGCCATCAGCGCCCTCCGATGCGATGCTGCGCGTCGCGGCGACGAACCAGTCGGGCTGGCGGCCGCGGATCTCGGCGGCCGCGCGCTTGGCGACATTGCCGGTCTCGAACAGGCCGAAGCAGGTGGCGCCGGACCCGGACATTCGTGAAAAACCCGATCCAGCCTTGTTAAGCCAGGACAGCGCCCTGCCGATGGCGGGCTGCATCGCCAGCGCTGCCGGCTCAAGATCGTTGCGAGTAATCTCCAGCCAGTTGCGCAGGCTGTGGAAATCGATGCTGCGTGGCAGCGGCGGCAAGGCTTCGTTGTCACGACGCGAAAGCGCTGCGAACACCTCGGCCGTCGAGACCGGCGTGCCCGGATTGACCAGCACCAGCCCAAGCGCCGAAAAATCCGGCACCATCGACAGCTCGTCACCGATGCCGCGCGCGACCAGCGGCTTTGCCGCCAGGCACATCGGCACATCGGCGCCAAGCGAGAGGCCGATCCGCGCCAGCGCGGTGCCATCGATGTCCAAGGTCCATATCTCCGCCAGCCCGCGCAGCACGGCTGCCGCGTCGCTCGAACCGCCGCCGACGCCGGAGGCGACCGGCAGATTCTTTTCGAGCCGGATGGCGACCGGCGGTGTGCGCTCTTGCCCGACCGCCTGTCGCAGGGCGTCGCGCGCCCTAAGCACCAGATTGCTGGCGCCGAGAGGAACTTCCGGCGCGTAGCGGCCGGACACAACAAAATCGTCATTGTCGGCGAGGGCGATCTCGACCCTGTCGCCAAACCGCGTGAACACCGCCAGGCTTTCGATCAGATGATAGCCGTCAGGGCGCCTGCCGGTGACATGCAGCGCCAGATTGATCTTGGCGTGCGCGTGCCAGCTACGCGACCCGATGTTCACAATGGTCTGCGAAATGATGCTCAGTCCTTGGCCAGCCGGTATTCGCCGGTCTTCGGATCCTTGACCAGCGTTCCGATCGCGCCGTTGGCCGCCTGCTTTTCGGTGCGCCGCACCTTGGCGGTCACGCGCTCGGCTTCCCTAATGAAGGTGCGGTAGCCGAAATAGGCGGCGACGCCAACGACGGCGAAGAAAATGATCTGCGGCATGCCAAAACTCCTCCCACGCTGGGCCGGCGAAGGCGGCCGGTCGGGTCGGTTGATGCATGTCGCCCAAAAATGGATCCGGATTTGGGAAAACGACATGCATGAGACTTCTAACTCTCATGCTAGACGGTTTCGCCGGGTTTTCAAAGCCCGAACCGAGACCACAACGCGCGCTCTTCCGCCGCATCGATCACGCCGCTGGCAGCCGCGGCTGCGATATCGGGCACCGAAAAACTCGAACCGAACAGGCCGAAGCGGCTGAGGAAACCGCGCGGCGCCGTGACCAGCCTGAGCTGGGTTTTTGCCCCGAAACGGGTCTTGAGCACCGTGCGCATATCGCCGAGCGCATCGACCAGGCCGAGTTCGAGGCCCTTGATGCCGGTCCAGAACAGGCCGGTGAACAGCTCCGGATCGTCTTTCAGCTTGGTGCCGCGCCGCTCCTTGACGAGGTCGATGAACGTGCCGTGCACCTCGAGCTGCAGCGCCTTCAGGCGCTCGACGTCTTCCTTCTTCTCGGGCTTGAACGGGTCGAGCACCGCCTTGTTCTGGCCGGCGGTGTGGACACGGCGCTCGACACCGATCTTCTTCATCAGTTCCGGGAAGCCGAACGAGGCCGACACCACGCCGATCGAACCGACGATGGAGGAGGGGTCGGCGAAGATCTCGTCACCGGCGACCGCGATCATGTAGCCGCCCGATGCCGCGACGTCTTCGACGAAGACCAGCACCTTTTTATTCTTTTCCGTTGCCAGGTCGCGGATACGCTTGAAGATCAGCCGCGACTGCACCGGCGAGCCGCCGGGCGAATTGATCGAGATGGCGACCGCCGGCGCGTCGTAGGAAAACGCCTTCTCGATGAGGCCGGCGGTGGAGGCCAGCGACAGGCTCGGGCGGAACGGGCCGCCGCCGGCCATGATGGTGCCATGCAGCCGGATGACCGGAATGGTGACGACGGTGGAGCGCCAGGATTTCGGCAGCAGGCGGTTGATAAGTCGTTTCACGAGGGCGCGGTCTCCGGTCGATGGGTTGCAGGCATGTAGGGATTCCCCGGCCAACGGCAATGTGGAGGCCAAGAATAGCTCAATCTCCGAACAGCGAGGCGAGGCCGTTGGTGATCATTTCACTGCGCTCATCGGGGTCGTGGCCTGATTGCGCGTGCAGCATCAGGGGCGGGCGGATGGCAAGCTTCCCCCGTGCGCCGAGCGCCGCCCTGACGACGATGCGGATCGCCGCCGCGTCGGGGCGAGGGTGAACGGCAAGCATCTCGGCATCGCCGAAGCGGCCGGTGATCGCATCGAGAATGGCGCTGAGCTGTTCGGGTCGCGCGATCACGGCAAGCCCGCCGCGCGGCCTGACCACCGCGGCAGCACTTCGGATCCAGTTCTCGAACAGCCCGTCCTCCATGACATGGGCTTCCTTTCTCAGGCGATCGGGTGTGGCGCGGTCCCGTGCGGCGTTGAAAGGCGGGTTCATGATGACGAAGTCGAAGTTGTTGTCGGCGAGGCCGGCGGCTGCCCGCGCCAGACCCGATACGGTGACATCAGCGACGAGCACGGAGGCGCGATCGCTGAGATGGGCATTGCCGGGGTGGGCAAGGGTGGCCGCCGCGAAAGCCGCCATTTCCGGCGCGCGTTCGACAAGCACTGCCTGGGCAGCCGGGCAGCGCGACAGCACAGCCAGGCCGGCAGCCCCGGCTCCGGCGCCGAAATCGGCCAGACGCCCGCCGAAGGAGGACGGCACGGACGCCGCCAGCATCATCGCATCCATGCCGGCGCGATGGCCGCCTTGCTTGGGCTGCACGAGCCAGAACCGGCCGCGATGGAAAGCATCGACCGTATGGGCCGGCGTGTCCGGGACAAGGGCGGCTGGCGCGGCGGACATTATTTTCCGCGAATCTCGTTGGCGATACCGGCATCCGTCAGGATGCGCCGCGCCGCGTCGGCCTTAGCGGCGTCGACCATGACACGCCGCGGCAGGATACCGAGCGAGCCGTCGAGCACGCTCATGTTCTGATCGGCGACGAAGCAGCCGATGCCGGCATCGCGCATCAGCGATTCGACAAAGGAGATGATGACGGCGTCGTTGGTGCGAATGAGCTCTATCATCGGGCGAAACTCTCAGTTTGCAGTGCATATGTAAACGGGCAGGCGGGCAAAGCAGAATTCCGTTTCGGCGTCGGTTGACATTCTGTCATCGCCGCCGCGCCAATTCGCCACTTGCCGTGGCCGTGTCTGCCGCCCTAGAGTCCCATGCAGGGACTAAGGGTGCCGTCGCACGCGTTATACCAAGACGGGAGTGATTGTCGTGGGTGTCGTTCTCAACATCGAAAACGGGAAGCGGGAGCCCGCCTCCATCAAGGATCTGATCGATCTGACGGCGGCCGATATGGGGCGCGTCAATGAATTGATCCTGTCCAAGGCCGGCTCCGACGTCGAGATGATCCCCGAAATTGCCAACCATCTGATCTCGTCCGGCGGCAAACGGCTGCGGCCAATGCTGACGCTCGCTGCCGCGCAGATGTTCGGCTATGCCGGCGAGGGCCACGTCAAGCTCGCAACAGCAGTCGAATTCATGCATACGGCGACACTTTTGCACGACGACGTCGTCGATGAAAGCGGCATGCGCCGCGGCAAGAAGACCGCCCGCATGATCTGGGGCAACCAGGCGAGCGTTCTGGTCGGCGACTTCCTGCTCGGCCAGGCCTTCCGCATGATGGTCGATGTCGGCTCGCTGGAGGCGCTCGACATTCTGTCGAGTGCTGCCTCGATCATCGCCGAGGGCGAGGTGATGCAGCTTGCCGCCGCCAAGAATCTCGAAACCACCGAGGACGAGCACTTCGCCGTCATCAAGGCCAAGACCGCGGCGCTGTTTTCGGCCGCCGCCGAAGTCGGCCCCGTCATTGCCCAGGCGACCCGCAACGACCGTGCCGCACTGCGCTCCTATGGCATGAACCTCGGCCTTGCCTTCCAGCTGATCGATGACGCGCTGGACTATGGCGGCACCAGCAAGGATCTGGGCAAGAATGTCGGCGACGATTTCCGCGAGGGCAAGGTGACCTTGCCGGTCATCCTCGCCTATCGGCGCGGCACCAAGGCCGAGCGCACCTTCTGGAAGCGTGCCATCGAGGACAATGTCACCGATGACGCCGGCCTGGAAAAGGCGACCGGGCTGATGACCCGCCACGGCGCCATTGCCGACACGATCGGGCGCGCCCGCCATTTCGGCGAGATCGCCCGTGACGCGCTGGCACCGCTGGAAGCGACGCCGCAGAAATCGGCGCTGATCGACGTCATCGATTTCTGCATCAGCCGGGTGAACTGAGCGGCGTCACCCGGTTGCTGCCCGCTACTTCCCCTTTCCCGGCAAAGCGATTGCGGCAAGCAGGCTGACGACGATGCCCGCCGCCGCCAGCCAGAAGGCGATCTGTATGCCGTCGGCGATCGCGGCCTTCAGTGCATTGCCTGCCAATCCGCCCACATGGCTGTTGGCGATCGCGATCAACGCCGCCATGCCGATCGCGTTTCCGATATTGAGCGTCGTGCAGGCCATCCCCGAGGCAACGCCCTGTTCGTCGTGAGCCACGCCCGACGCGGCCGCGATCCACATGGCGGTCCAGACGATGCCCTGTCCGACACCGGAGATGATCAGCCCTGGAACGAGAGCCAGATAGCTGCTGTCGGCTGATGCTCCAAGGACCATCAGTGCTGTGCCGGCCGCCCCTATGACCATGCCGCCGACCAGGGTCGAGCGGGTCGAAAAGCGCGTCGCCAGGCGTTCACCGAACTGCGTGCCGGCGGCGATGGCGATCGACGGCACCAGGAACGCAAGGCCGGTTTCCAGCGCGGTAAAGCCATGCACGGTCTGCAACAGGACGGTGAGGAAATAGGGCAGGGCCCCGAACGTTCCCATGAACAGAAAGGTGATCGTCATGCCGGCGACGAGGCTGCGATTGCGGAACAGCCGCAGCGGCATCAGCGGGTCGGCGCTCTTTGCCTCAATCAGCGCGAAGGCGATGATGAAGATCGCTGCCAGCGCGGCGCTGGCAATGATCGCTGGCGAACCCCAGCCATATTCAGGTCCCTGGACCAGCGTGAAGACCAGCAACGTGGCGCCTGCGGTGACGGTCAGCGCGCCCGGCAGATCGAAGTTGCGGCGCTCGTGCCGCTTGGGATCGCGCGGAATGATGGCAAAGGCGGCGATGATGGCGATGCCAGCCAGCAGCACATTGACGTAGAAGACCGACGACCAGCCGAAGGCGCCTGTCAGGAATCCGCCGGCCAACGAGCCAAGGGTGAGGCCGCTAGCGCCGGCACCGCCCCACACCGCCAGCGCCCGGTTGCGTTCCGGTCCTTCGGCAAACAGGCGGTTGATCAGCGAGAGCGTCGCCGGGAACAGGAAAGCGCCGCCGATGCCTTGCACAGCGCGGGCGGCGATGATGATTTCCGGCGACCAGGCGAGGCCGCCGACCAGCGACGAAAGCGCATAGAGCCAGAGCGCGAAGATGAAAATGCGGCGCTGACCGATAAGGTCGGCGGCGCGGCCGCCGAACAGCAGAAAACCGCCGGTAAATACGGTGTAGGCGCTCACCACCCATTGCAAGGTCTGGCCGGAAAAGCCGAGCCCAGCCCCGATTTCGGGCAGCGCCACGAAGACGATGTTGATGTCGAGAGCGATGATAAGCTGGGCGAAGGCGAGCAATGCCAACATGGCGCCGCGCTTCGCGCCAACCCCTCCCTGTGTCGCCGTGGCGCCGAACGGCAGCCCTTGATCGAGTGAACTCATGCCAGTCTCCTTTTGATTCTTTATCGATCGACAAAGAATTGAATTTGCAATCTTGAGTCAAGCGGATTATTTGTTGATCGATAAAGAAATGGAGGCTGCGATGGCGGGACGGCCAAGGGAGTTCGACAGAGCCCAGGCTCTGCAGAAAGCGCGCGATGCCTTCTGGACGCGCGGCTACGAGGGCACCTCGATGGCCGACCTCGTGTCCATGCTTGGCCTGGCCTCGGCGCGCATCTATGCCGCCTTTGGCTCGAAGGAGGATCTGTTTCGCGAGGCCGTTGTTCTCTACGAAACCAGCGAAGGAAGCTTCGCCACCAGTGCGCTTGCCGAGGAGCCGACCGCAAAGCGGTTTGTCGAGCGGCTGCTGCGCGATGCGATCGAAATCTACACAAGGCCGGATCTGCCAAAGGGCTGCATGGTTGTCTCGGCCGCCACCAACTGCGCCACCGAAAATGACGGCGTGCTGCACTGGCTGGCCGAGCGCCGACTGGCGCGCAATGTTTTGATTGTGGAGCGCTTGAAAAAGGGTGTTCGCGACGGCGACCTCAAGCCGGATACTGATCCGGAAGCGCTTGGCGACTACTACACCACGCTGTTGTTTGGCCTCTCCGTGCAGGCGCGCGACGGGGTGCCGAAGAAGCGGCTGCATGATCTGATCACCGTGGCGATGCCTGCGCTCGACGGTTTCGTCTTGCAACCTTGAGTCTTGCGGCTGGCGCCTTCGCGATTTCGAGTACGCGCGATTTCGGGTGCGATTGGCTCGACAAGCCGCCCCGCCGCAAATTATCTATAAAACATGGCAAAGGGCACAGACGACACCATCGCGGTGCGCATCAGCAAGGTGCTGGCGGATCGCATCATCTCCGGCGCGATCGAGCCGGGGGCCAGGCTTCGGCAGGATCATATCGCCGAGGAATTCCACACCAGCCATGTTCCCGTGCGCGAGGCCTTCCGCCGTCTCGAGGCGCAAGGGCTGGCTATCGGCGAGCCGCGCCGTGGCGTGCGTGTGGCGTCTTTTGATCTGGGCGAGGTCAAGGAAGTCGCCGAAATGCGGGCAGCACTCGAAGTGCTGGCGCTGCGCCACGCCGCGCCACACCTGACATCAGCCATTCTCGATCTCGCAGAGGAGGCGACCAAGGCCGGCGACAAGTCCCGCGATGTCAGGTCTTGGGAGGAAGCCAATCGCGCCTTTCACCGCTTGATCCTGGCGCCATGCGGCATGCCGCGCCTGCTCGCCACCATCGATGATCTGCATGCGGCAAGTGCTCGTTTCCTATTCGCGGCATGGCGCTCGGAGTGGGAGATCCGCACCGATCAGGATCACCGCGCGATACTCACCGCCTTGCGGCAGGGGAACACCGAATCGGCGGCCGTGACACTGGGGCGGCATGTCCAGTGGATTGGCCGCAAGCCGGTCAGGACGGCCTCCGGGACGACGCGCGAAGCCTTTGCCATCGTGGGTTAAACGACTTCTGCAAAAGCCAAGGCTTGCTATCCCGCAGGAATTGTGGATTCGATAATAGATCGAAAACAGAAATTATCTATAATTCGCAATCGATCGAAGGAATCCCGATGACAGACGTCGCATTCTCATCCAGCAAGCCGTCGTTCAGCCCGCTTCGGCTTCAGGATCGCTCTCTCGCCTGGCAGGTTGGAGCCGTCGTGCTTGGCACGCTGTTCCTGGCGCTGTCGTCCTACATCGAAGTGCCGATGGTGCCGGTTCCGGTGACCATGCAGACCTTCGCCGTGACATTGATCGGCGCGCTCTATGGTTGGCGGCTTGGCGCCATCACCATTGCCGCCTGGCTGGTCGAGGGCGCTGTAGGCTTTCCGGTTCTGTCCGGAGGGGCGGCGGGTGCGTCGCATTTCGTCGGGCCGACGGGTGGCTATCTCTTTGCCTTCCCGCTTGTCGGCGCCCTGGTCGGCTGGCTGGCCGAACGCGGCTGGAACGGCAACAGAGTGGTGCTGGCCTTTGTCGCCATGCTGCTCGGCAACCTGGCCTGCCTGGTTCTCGGCACCATGTGGCTGGCCGCCATGATCGGCGCCGAACAGGCCGTTACCTTTGGGTTCCTTCCTTTTCTCCTCGGCGGACTGCTCAAATCGGCACTCGGTGCCGCGACCCTCATGGCCCTTCCCGGCGGCAAGGCGAAGCCGGCCAATCCGTGACGATCAGGCCGTGACGATCAGGCTGCGCGCCCATCACCTCCTTTGCCTGCTCACCTATGTGGGCAAGGGATACAGTCCCGCCTTCACCGCCAATTATGACGGGATCGCGGAGCGGCTGAGCCGGGGCGAGGACGTCCTCCTCGTTTCCGGCCCCGACGATGTCTGCGCTCCCTTGCTCGACGAGCCGGAACCGCATTGTCTCAACGAGAGCGTCGTCGAGCGGGACCGGCTCGCGGCGCAGGATTTGGAGGAATTGCTGGCGCGGCCGATCCGCGTCGGCGCCCGCCTCGATCTCGATGCGGCGATGCTGGCCCGGATGCGGCAGGCGTTTTCGACCGACCGCGTGCGCAAGGGTTGCGGCGGCTGTGAGTGGAACGGGCTGTGCAGCACGATCGCAGCCGGCGGATATAGCGACACGCTGGTGCAGCGGTCTGCTGCTCCAGGTGAGCGCTGATATTGGCGCCGAGCCTCAGCGGTCTAATCTGTGATATATTCGGCCCCGCACAGGGCCATGGCCGAAATTCAAGATCGGGAAACTGGTGCCTGTCGCCATGGTTTGTTAATCGGGTGCCCGGATTGTGAATTCGAGGCGGATTGAAGCGCGACCCCAAAAAGGCCAT
The DNA here is from genome assembly GCF_042647205.1 of Mesorhizobium cantuariense. NCBI lineage: Bacteria > Pseudomonadati > Pseudomonadota > Alphaproteobacteria > Hyphomicrobiales > Phyllobacteriaceae > Mesorhizobium > Mesorhizobium cantuariense. The sequence goes on from NZ_JBHRVD010000001.1 coordinate 2,018,710, forward strand.
GCTTTATCGGGATGATCGAGTCTACGTCGATCCCGCTGACGCGGAGATGGCGCCTGGCTGAAAGGAATACGATGCGGCAAGGACGTGCACGCTGGCTGACAAGGCTGGCAATTGTGACAGGCATGGCGATCTCGGCTTTGCCGGCCTATGCCAAGCAAACCAGCGAACCGGTCAAGATCACGTCGTTCTCGGGCGCCTATCTGGCCGCCCGGATCGCCGAAGGCGACAACGACCTCGATAGCGCCATCGCCTACTACAAGCAGGCACTGGCCTTCGACCCGAGCGACACCGGCCTGCAGCAGAGCCTGATGCTGTCGCTGATCGCGCAAGGTCGCTTCGACGAATCCCTGGTCTATGCCGACAAGCTCAAGGAAGTTCCAGATGTCGAGCGCTTCTCGCGCCTGGCACTCGCCGTTGATTCCTTCCACAAGAAGGATTTCACCAAGGCGCAGTACTGGCTCAAGCTGTCGCTGGAATCCGATCTCGACCGGCTGATCTCCGGGGTGATGTCCGGCTGGGCGCAGCAGGGCGCCGGCGAGCCTGCCGATGCGATGGCGTCCATCGACAAGCTGCAGGGTCCGGATTGGTTCGGCCTGTTCAAGTCGTTCCATCGCGCACTGATCGCCGATGCATCCGGTATGCCCGAGAAGGCCGAAGCGATCTACGCGGCGACCATGCAGGACACCGCCGCCGGCGGCGCGGCTCCCGAAACCTGGATGCGCAACGCGCAGGCCTACGCCTCGTTCCTGGCCCGCAAGGGCGACAAGACCAAGGCGCTGTCGGTGCTCGACCAGGCCGAGGCGTTTTCACCCGGAAAGCTGGAAATCGTCGCCTTGCGCGACAGGATCGCCAAGGGCGACAAGATTGCGCCCTTCGCTGCTGGCCCGTCGGACGGTGCTTCCGAGATTTTGCTCGACCTTGCCACCGCGCTCAACCGTGGCGGCGGCGAGCCGTTCGTCCGCCTCTATCTGCAATATGCGCTGGCCCTGAAGCCTGACAGCGATGCCGCCCTCGTGCAGCTCGCTGCCGTGTCCGAGCAGCTGAAGGACGGCGAGGGCGCCATCGCGCTCTATCGCCGGATCCCCGCCGGTTCGCCGCTAAAGGAGCTTTCGGATCTGCAGCTCGGCCTCAACCTCGCCGATCTCGACCGTCACCAAGAAGCGATCACCCATCTGAAGGCCTTCGTCGACGCCCATCCCGAAGACATGCGCGCCTATCTGGCGCTTGGCGGCGTCTATTCCTCGAAGGATGATTTTCGCTCGGCGGCCAATCTCTACGACAAGGCAGTCGACGCGCTGAAGACGCCGACCGCGGCCAACTGGAACATCTTCTACCAGCGCGGCATCGCCTATGAGCGGCTGAAGGATTGGCCCAAGGCCGAGCCGAACTTCCGCAAGGCGCTGGAACTGTTCCCGGACCAGCCGCAGGTGCTGAACTATCTCGGCTATTCCTGGGTCGACATGAACACCAACCTTAAGGAAGGCCTGGCGATGATCCAGAAGGCCGTCGATCTCAGGCCGAGCGACGGTTACATCGTCGATTCGCTGGGTTGGGCCTATTTCCGCCTCGGCAGGTTCGATGATGCTGTGCGCGAAATGGAACGCGCCGTGTCGCTGAAGCCGGAAGATCCGGTTCTCAACGACCATCTCGGCGATGCCTACTGGCGCGTCGGCCGCAAGCTGGAAGCCACCTTCCAGTGGAACCAGGCCCGCGACCTGAAGCCGGATCCCGATGTGCTGGCCACCTTGCAGCAGAAGCTGATGAAGGGCCTGCCGCCGATCGAATCCAATACGGCGCAGGAAACCCCGAAGGTCAAGCCAGAGCTGGTGCCCGCCCCGAAGGGGTGAAGTCGACTATTTTGAATACGAACGGGGCTCTTTTCGGAGCCCCGTTTTCGTTTGGGCCACATGCGCTCGTCCAGACGCCCGCCGATTTGCGGAGACGCCTCAGAACAGCTTCCGATAGACGACGAACCCGGAGTGCTCGGCGACCTTGTCATAGAGCTTCATCGCCGTTTGATTGGTCTCGTGCGTCAGCCAGTACACCCGGCCCGAGCCGGCGGCCTGGGCACGCTCATAGACGCTCTCGATCAGCGCCCGGCCGATGCCTTTGCCGCGCGAGGCCTGCGTGGTGAAAAGGTCCTGCAGATAGCAATTCGGTGCGATCGCCGTGGTGCTGCGATGAAAGAGGTAGTGCACGAGGCCGAGAAGCTGTCCCTCGCTTTCGGCGACCAGCGCATGCACCGGCTCATAGACATCGAAAAAGCGCGACCACGTCATCGCGGTGATCTCGCTCGCCAGGGCCGTTTCGCCCGAGCGGCCGTAGAATGCGTTGTAGCCGTCCCACAGCGGCAGCCACTGGTCGAAATCCTGTCGCGCAATGGGGCGGATGACGATCGGGCTGGGCATGGCTGAACCTGTTGTCATTGACATGGACGTCGCATCGAACAGACCTCAGGCTCTCGTGGCCGGCAATGGGCCAGTCCCTCGCAATGCATTCAACATCGTCCCGCACGTTCCCGGCGATCCGCACCGGCGCGCCTTGCTTGACGCTTCGCCGCCGTGTCTCTAGGACGTGCCGGCAAGCTAGCCTGTGCTGTCGAGGCCCCCGTGACAATTGAAATCCCGACAATTGAAATCCCCGCCCATATGCATCCCAGCCGCTCGTTCCAGGGGCTGATCCTGACCTTGCACAACTACTGGGCGGCCTATGGCTGCGTCATCCTGCAGCCCTACGACATGGAGGTCGGCGCCGGCACGTTTCATCCGGCAACGACGCTGCGCGCGCTTGGGCCAAAACGCTGGAACGCCGCCTATGTCCAGCCCTCGCGCCGCCCCAAGGATGGGCGCTATGGCGAGAACCCGAATCGGCTGCAGCATTATTACCAGTATCAGGTGATCCTGAAGCCGAACCCGCCCAACCTGCAGGAGCTCTATCTCGGCTCGCTGGCGGCGATCGGCGTCGATCCGCTGCTGCACGACATCCGCTTCGTCGAGGACGATTGGGAAAGCCCGACGCTGGGCGCCTGGGGCCTCGGTTGGGAATGCTGGTGTGACGGCATGGAAGTGTCGCAGTTCACCTATTTCCAGCAGGTCTGCGGCATCGAATGCGCGCCGGTGGCCGGCGAACTGACCTACGGGCTTGAACGGCTGGCCATGTATGTGCAGGGCGTCGACAATGTCTACGACCTCAACTTCAACGGTCGCGAAGGCGCCGACAAGGTCACCTATGGCGATGTCTTCCTGCAGGCTGAGCAGGAATATTCGCGCCACAATTTCGAATACGCCAACACGGCGATGCTGCTGCGCCACTTCGAGGACGCCGAGGCCGAGTGCAAGGCGCTGCTCGACGCCGGCGCGCCGGCGTCCAACGACAATCTGCCGATGCACCGCATGGTTTTCCCGGCCTATGATCAGTGCATCAAGGCCAGCCATGTCTTCAATCTGCTCGATGCGCGTGGTGTGATTTCGGTCACCGAACGGCAGAGCTACATCCTGCGGGTGCGCAATCTGGCGAAGGCCTGCGGCGAGGCATTTTTGAAGACGCAGGCGGGTGGCTTGGCGGCCTGAGCTTCAGGCACGCTCCATCATCTCGAAGGAAGCGTGGATCGGCAGCACGGTCTGACTGCTGGCACCGTCGATCGTGCGCAATGCCTGCCGAACGCCCGGCATCGAGAAGGCGCCATGAGCCTGCGCGGTGAAGCAGGCGCTGAGCGCGAGGATCTGCAGAAGTCTGGATGCCGTTTTCATGGTCGTTGAGCCAAATGTTCCCTGCCTGAGCGTAGGTCGCTTCAGCGCTGCGTTCGGTTCATGGAAATCTTTGATCCAAGGACGGGTGGCATGGTCTCGTCCCGACAGGGCGGCCAAAATTTCTGGAAATCAGCCGAAGTCGGCGATCGCCGCGCGGAAAGGGTGACAGCGGCCAGCCGAGTTGCTATGCCCCGCCCGGACCATTTTGCCGCGTGAGCCCCATCTATGCCTGACCTGCTTTTAGAACTCCGCTCGGAAGAGATTCCCGCCCGCATGCAGCGCAAGGCGGCTGGCGATCTCAGGAAGATGCTGACCGACGGTCTGGTCGAGGCGGGGCTGACCTATGAGGCGGCGCGCGAGTACTGGACGCCACGCCGGCTGACGCTCGATATCAGAGGCCTGACCGCGCGCTCGAAGGATATCCGTGAGGAAATCAAGGGGCCTTCGACATCAGCGCCCGATCAGGCGGTCCAGGGTTTCCTGCGCAAGGCCGGGCTTTCTTCGGTCGCCGAGGCGCATGTCCATTCCGATCCGAAGAACGGCGACTTCTATGTCGCCCACATTGCGAAGCCGGGCAGGGCGGCGGAAGAGATCATCGCCGAACTGGTGCCGGGCATCATCCGCAGTTTCCCGTGGCCGAAATCGATGCGCTGGGGGCCGGCCTCGGCCAAGCCCGGTTCGTTGCGCTGGGTCCGCCCGCTGCAATCGATCCTGTGCACCTTCGGCCCCGAGACCGAGGAGCCGGTGGTGGTCGATTTCGAGATGGACGGCATCCGCGCCGGCAACGTCACCTACGGCCACCGCTTCCATGCGCCTGATGCCATCACGGTGCGCCGCTTCGACGACTATGTTTCCAAGCTGGAAGCGGCGAAGGTCGTGCTCGATGCCGACCGGCGCAAGGAGATCATCCTTGCCGACGCCCGCAATCTCGCTTTCGCCAACGGGCTCGACCTAGTCGAGGATGACGGGCTGCTGGAAGAGGTGTCCGGGCTGGTCGAATGGCCGGTCGTGCTGATGGGCGAGTTCGAAGAGGCTTTCCTGGCCATTCCGGCCGAGGTGATCCGGCTGACCATCCGCGCCAACCAGAAGTGCTTTGTGACGACACGCCTGATCTCCCCCCTAGAGGGGGAGATGTCGGCGAAGCCGACAGAGGGGGGCGGCTCGCGTGAAGCGCTGGCGCCATCTGTGCCGAGCCCGGTCGGACTGACCCCCTCTGGCCTGCCGGCCATCTCCCCCTCAAGGGGGGAGATCAGCCAACTTTCCAATCGCTTCATCCTCACCGCCAACATCGAGGCGAAGGACGGTGGCAAGGAGATCGCCCACGGCAACGGTAAGGTTGTGCGCGCCCGCCTGTCCGACGCGCTCTATTTCTGGACGACCGACCAGGGCGACCTGCCTGATCTCGACCAGCTAGAGGCATCGGCGGAAAAGTTCGGGCTCGATCTGGGCAAGCCACTCGACCAGCGCATGGCCCGCCTCGACCATCTCGGCGTCACCTTCCACGCCAAGCTTGGCACGCAGGGCGAGCGGGTGGAGCGGATTGCGCGGCTTGCCGAAGAGTTGGCGCCGATCGTCGGCGCCGATCCCGCATTGGCGCGTCGCGCTGCCGTGTTGGCTAAGGCCGACCTCACCACCGAAGTGGTTGGAGAGTTCCCGGAACTGCAGGGCGCCATGGGCCGAAAATATGCGTTGTTGCAAGGCGAGCATGCGAGTGTCGCTGCAGCGGCGGAAGAACACTACAAGCCGCAAGGCCCGTCCGACTATGTGCCGAGCGATCCGGTTTCGGTCACTGTCGCGCTCGCCGACAAGCTGGATACACTCGTTGGCTTCTGGGCCATCGATGAAAAGCCGACGGGTTCGAAGGATCCGTACGCACTGCGTCGCGCAGCGCTGGGAGTGGTTAGGATTTTGATCGAGAATGGAGTGAGTTTGGGCCTTTTTTCGGCGGTGATGAATGCCTATCGCCCGATTGGCCTCTATCTCGATCTAAACAGCTCAAAAGAGCTTGACTACAATCTCAGACTTTCAACGGCGCTAGCCGATGCTCTGTCTCATTTAGCTGACGAGGAAGAACTCTATACCCAATTCGAAATCGGTTGGGACAGGCACTTTGTGTACAGGGCAGTTGAGGTAGTTGCCGCAGAAGATGCGTCGGACCTCCTCGGGTTCTTTCACGACCGCCTGAAGGTCTATCTGCGAGATCAAGGTGCGCGACACGATTTGATCGATGCTGTGCTGGCGGCAGGTTCGCGCCCAATCTCCCCCCTTGTGGGGGAGATGTCGGCGAAGCCGACAGAGGGGGGCGCTGTCCCGCCGACCTCTCAGCGCGAAGCGCCCCCCTCTGGCCTGCCGGCCATCTCCCCCACAAGGGGGGAGATCGGCCAATCGCCGAATGACGACCTGCTGCAGATCGTCCGCCGCGTTGAGGCGTTGGGCTCTTTCCTCGACACAGAGGACGGCAAAAACCTGCTCGCCGGCACCAAGCGTGCGGCCAACATCCTGGCCGCCGAGGAGAAGAAGAAAACGGCGGTCGCCGAGACCGTTGAACCGGCGCTGTTTCGCGAGGATACCGAGAAGTCGTTGTTCGCGGCGGTGAATCAGGCTGAGAAGCAAGCCGGCGAAGCGATTCAAAACGATGACTTTTCCGGCGCCCTGCTGGCGCTTAGCGTGTTGCGTGAACCGGTTGATTCATTCTTTGAGCATGTCCTCGTAAATGATGAGGACCTGTCCGTGCGCGCCAACCGCCTGGCGCTGCTCGCCCGCATCCGCGCGGCCACCGGTCAGGTCGCGGATTTCTCCAAGATCGCAGGTTAAGGCGAAGAAAATATTCTTTGCCGCCGGCCGTTCGAGCCGGCTTACAGTCATATGACGATGATCTCTCCGTGGCAAAAGGGACATGTTCCCCATCCCCACGGAGGCTTCCATGAATTCCGATCACGAAATCGAAGTGACAGAAGAAACCCCGGCTCCCGCCGAGGCGCTTGAATCCGCTTCCGAAACCATCCTCGATCATGCCGCCGCCGCCGCGGTCGAAGCCGCTGACCTGTCGGATGACGACGAAGACGGCGACGATGAAGAAGGCGAAGAGTCCGCCGAAGCTGCCACGCTCTCGGACGACGAAGATGAAGAAGACGAAGATGAGGACGAAGACGACGCCGAGGACAGCGTGAAGGCTGAAGGCGACGACGAAAAGTCCGAAGAAGAAGCTGAAGACGGCGAGTCCGAAGAGGACGACGACAAGGAAGAAGCCGCCTGATTTTTCAGCTGCCGGTTCTATCGATGGCAGGGCGGCGCTGACGCGCCGCCCTTTTCCATCAGTCGTCCCCGATACCGACTTGTCAGTCGTCCCGGGCGACGGCCCGGTCAGTTCTCAAGGATGCTGACGCGCACGCTGTTTTCGTAGACGTCGACCTGGATCAGCGGTTCGCCATTGACGATGGCGCGCTTGGTCGAGGAACTCATCGCGCCGCCGCGCTCCAGCATGCGTTGCAGGTCGGCGCGCTGGTCGTTGGTCCTGAACCAGCCATCGCCCTCGTCGTCGCTGTCGCGGCGTCGGAATTTGTGCCAGTTGGCGCGGTCCTGCCGCACCATTTGCGCGGCATTGTCCAGCGCATAGCCGTCACTCGCCTGATGATCGCGATCGGAAATGCGCGCGACATAAGATCCCAGCATGTCGTCGGCATGAGCCGCGCCGGCGCCCAGCAGTGACGCCAGCAGAAGCCCGGCCGCGATGACGATTCCAGATTTTCTCATGATCAACCCCCTTTGCCCCTAGCGATGAAATCCCGTCTGCCAGAGCCGCCTGACGAAATCTAGCCGATGGCGCCTCGCGGACGAAATAAACCGGGACGGGGTTTGCCTGGCAATGGTGCGCCGGGCGCCAGACCGCAGTCAAGCCACGCCATCAATGTCAGCCTGTCTTTGAGCCGGGGCTACTTGGTGTAGCCGTTAGGAGGCATGCGCTGACCTGCTGCCTGCGCAGGGGCGCTCGGCGGGGCGGGTTGGTTCTCGGCGTTCCCCGAGGGGGCCGCGGAGGCCGTTGCTGGCGCGGTGCCTGCCGCCGGCGCGGTGCCTGTGGCCGGCGCGGCACCTGTCGCTGGTGCAGCGGTTGGCGTCGGTGCTGGGAAATCGGGACCGGTAACGCCGCCACGAATGACCATCGGGCCTGGCTGGAAGCCATGCCTGGCCTCGGGCTTGTCCGGGATCGCCGCCACCTTTTCATAGGTGACGTCGGGCTGAGTTTCGCCGACCGCCACCACCGATGTCATATCACTGGCCTTAGGTGCACCGAGCCTGATGATCGACGGTGTCGAGGACGACGCGCCCGGGAAAATGAGAGACGAGGCCTGGGCCCCGCCGGTTGCCGCCGCAAGAATGATACCCAGCAGGATACGCACAGACACGATGACCGCTCCCCTTTGCCCAGAAGCCGCACAATAGCGGGCCGGAATTGATGCCGGCTTTCGCGGAAACGTAGCATTTTAGGAATTGATAAATCGCCAATGCCCCGACTTGTCCAACACCGACTTACCCAACAGCCGACTTGCCCAACGGCCGCCATCGTACTACGCACGCCGCATCTGTGAGGTGACGAGAGTGGCTGAAATACTTAGCTCGGGCGAGGCGCTGGAGCGGGCGCTGGCGCTGCTCCGGGCCGGCGATGTCGTCGCCATCCCGACGGAAACCGTCTACGGGCTTGCCGGCGACGCCACCAACGGCATCGGCGTGGCGCGCATCTTCGAAGCCAAGGGGCGGCCGCGCTTCAACCCGCTGATCGCCCATGTCGCCGACATGGCGATGGCCGAGCGCCTCGCGCTGTTCGATCCGCTGTCGAAGAAACTGGCGCTTGCATTCTGGCCCGGCCCGCTGACGCTGGTGCTGCCACAACGGCCCGGCAACGGCATCCATCCGCTGGTCACGGCCGGGCTCGATACGATTGCCTTGCGCATGCCGAGGGGCTTTGGCGGCGACCTGATCGCCAGGCTGGGCCGTCCGCTTGCAGCACCCAGCGCCAATTCATCCGGCAAGATCAGTGCAACGACCGCGCAAGCGGTGGCGGCCGATCTCGGCGCACGCATAAAGCTGGTGGTCGATGGAGGGGCGACGCCGGTCGGGCTGGAATCGACCATCGTCAAGGCCGAAGGGGACAGATTGCGGCTGTTGAGGCCCGGTGGCATTGCCGCCGAGGAGATCGAGGCGGCCATCGGTATGGAGCTGTTGCGCGGCGGTGCCGCTGGCATCGAGGCGCCCGGCATGCTTGCCTCGCACTATGCGCCGGGCGCTGCGATGCGGCTCAACGCCGGCACGGTCGGCGAGGGCGAGGCCTTGCTCGGCTTCGGCAGCCAACGGGCGGACGGCTGGCGCCGCGCCGCCGCTTTCCTCAATTTATCCGAAGCCGGGGACCTGCGCGAAGCGGCGAGCAATCTGTTCGCCTACATGCAGGAACTCGACCGCAGCGGCGCGCGGACCATCGCCGTCGAGCCGGTTCCCTTCGACGGTCTCGGAGAGGCGATCAACGATCGGCTCTCGCGTGCCGCTGCCCCTCGTGACAACACACAGCCCACACCATAGTTTTCCCCAATGACCGAAATTTCAGAGACCCTCGACCCTGCTCTCATCGATCGCTTCGCCGCGATCGTCGGCGACAAATATGCGCTGCGTGCCGAGCGCGACATCGCGCCTTATCTCATTGAGCGGCGTGGGCTCTGGCACGGCGCGACATCGCTGGTGCTGCGGCCGGGCAGCGTCGACGAGGTCAGCCGGATCATGCGGCTGGCGACCGAGACGGGCACGCCAATCGTGCCGCAAAGCGGCAACACCGGCCTGGTCGGCGCCCAGGTGCCGGACACCTCCGGGCGCGAGATCATCCTGTCGCTGTCACGGCTGAACCGCATCCGCGAGATCGATGTGCTGTCCAACACGGTGACGGTAGAGGCCGGCGTCATCCTGCAGACGCTGCAGGAGGCGGCCGACGCCGCCGACCGGCTGTTTCCGTTGTCGCTGGCCGCGCAAGGCTCCTGCCAGATCGGCGGCAACCTGTCGTCCAATGCCGGCGGCACCGGCGTGCTTGCCTACGGCAATGCGCGCGAACTCTGCCTCGGTGTCGAGGTGGTGCTGCCCACGGGCGAAGTGTTCGACGATCTGCGCAAGCTGAAGAAGGACAACACCGGTTACGACCTGAAAAACCTGTTCGTCGGCGCCGAAGGCACGCTCGGCGTCATCACCGCAGCCGTGCTCAAGCTGTTTCCGAAGCCGAAAGGTCGCGAGGTCGCCTTCGTCGGCCTGTCGTCGCCTGAGGCCGCCCTTTCCCTGTTCAGCCTGGCCATGGACCGTGCAGGTGCCGCGCTTACCGCCTTCGAACTGATCGGCAAGCGGCCATACGACTTCACGCTGGCGCATGCCCAGGGCGTCGTGCGGCCGTTGATCGACGACTGGCCGTGGTATGTGCTGATGCAGATTTCGTCCGGCCGTTCATCGGAGGATTCGAGAGCGTTGATCGAGGACGTGCTCTCGGCCGGCCTCGAACAGGAATTCGTCGGCGACGCCGTCATCGCGGCAAGTCTTGGGCAAGGGGATGCCTTCTGGAATTTCCGCGAGCTGCTGCCCGAGGCGCAGAAGCCGGAAGGTGCCTCGATCAAGCACGACATTTCGGTGCCTGTGGCAATGATCCCGCGTTTCATCGAAGAAGCCGCCGGCGCGGTGGCGTCGGTGAGTGCCGGTGCCCGCGTCGTCTGCTTCGGCCATATGGGCGACGGCAACCTCCACTATAACATCTCGCGGCCCGTCGATGGCGACGACGAGGCGTTTCTCGCCCTCTATCACACCATGAACAAGGCGGTGCACGACGTCGTGCGCAGCCTGCACGGTTCGATCTCGGCCGAGCACGGCATCGGCCAGTTGAAGCGGGACGAACTGATCGCCACCGCACCGCCGATGGCGATCGATCTGATGCGCCGGGTGAAGGCTGCCTTCGATCCGGCCGGCATCATGAATCCCGGTAAGGTTATCTGATCCTTTCAACGTCTTGTGGCTGGTGGCATTCCGATAACCATCACTGAGATCAGCAAAATTTAACCGACTTTCTTAAGCGGGGCGGTAAGGAGCCCGCGCTACTGTCTCCATACAAACGAGGCTGGAAAAACCGGCTCGGAGAGAACCGGACACCGGCTCTCAGGAGACAGACAGGAAGGCCACTCTATGAACACCGGACTGAAGCCAGTCTGGGCGGGACGCAACATGCGTCTCGACCCATTTCGCCTGCCGCAAGTGGTGAGCTACGCGACACGCGACGACTACGGCGATGTGACCTTCACCATCGACCAGCGCGGCGCCGTGATCCGCCGCCTGCTCGAGATGAGCGGCGTGCCGGCGATCATCGCTCTGCCCGCCAATGCGTTCCGCGGCGTTGCCGCCCGCGCCATGGAGGACCCTGACGGCAATGTCACGGTGACCCTGGAACTCCTGCACAACGATCCGATGCTATCGGTGCCGCTGCTGGTTGCCGACGATCTCGACGATGTCGCCGCCGACTGGCGCGCCTGGGCCGACGCCTATCGTCTGCCGATGCTGCTGATCGAATCGGACGGCGTTGCCCGCACCCTGGAAGAATCGCTTGGCGCCGCCATCAAGACGCTGCCGCCGCAGGATCGCCGCAAGGGCCGTGTGTCCAACACCCGCCGCCCGCGTTTTCTCGCTCGCCGCAGGGCCGGCGACCTCGGTCTCAGGCTGGTCATCGACGGCCAGGAGATTATTTCGCGCGAGTGAGCATGATCCCGTAGGGAAGATGCAGGGAAAGCGAAGCCGCTAAACCAGCGGCTTCAGCGCCACCCATACAGCGCCGCCGATCAGGCCGAGGAAGATCAGCCAGCCGACCTGGTTGTTCGACCTGAACAGCCGCAGGCATTGGTCCGGATTATCGATATCCAGCACGGCGATCTGCCGCGCCATATGGGCGCCGGCGGCGATCAGTCCGGCCAGCGCCACCACCGGTGCCTGCGCCGACGCAAAGGCGATGGCGAAGCAGACCAGCGCGCCGCCATAGAGCCCTGCCAGCCACGCCTTGGTGTTGTCGCCGAACAGGCGTGCCGTCGAGCGCACGCCTACAATGGCGTCATCTTCCTTGTCCTGATGCGCGTAGATCGTGTCATAGCCGATCACCCAAAGGATCGAGCCGATATAAAGCATGATTGCAGGCCCATCGAGATCGCCGAACTCGACCGCCCATCCCATCAGCGCGCCCCAGGAAAAGGCAAGGCCGAGCACCAGTTGCGGCCAGTTGGTTATCCGCTTCATGAACGGATAGATGGCGATGATCGCCAGTGAGCAGATGCCGAGTAGGATGGCGAAGCTGTTGAACTGGATGAGCACCACGAGGCCGACCAGGGCCTGCAGGGCAATGAACAGCCATGCTCGCCGGCGCGTCGCCTTGCCGGACGGCAGCGGTCGCGAGCGCGTGCGCTCGACCTGGTTGTCGATGTCCTGATCGACGAGGTCGTTGTAGGTGCAGCCGGCGCCGCGCATGGCGATGGCGCCGACCAGGAACAGCACGAGATACCAAGGCGCCGGCAGCAGCGAGAGCAGCGGGTCGCCGGGGCGCGGATAGGCGCTTGCCGCAAGTGCCGCCGACCACCAGCACGGCCACAGCAGCAACTGCCAGCCGATCGGCCTGTCCCACCGGGCAAGCTGCGCATAGGGCCATATCGAGCGCGGCAGCACGCGATAGACCCAGTGGCCGTTCGGCGCATCGGCGACACGGCCCTGGGCCGCTTTCGACTGGATAGTTTCCATCTCCATGGAGTGGCAGCAGCGGTGGAAACCGTCAAGCGGCAAGCGGAGAAGCGGCTGCCGTCAGCCTTTCACGAGGCAAAGATGTCGCGGGTGGCGAACCAACCCTTGGCCACGTCGATGAAGGACAGCGCCGCATTCGACACTCGCTGATGCGTGTCATAGGTGAGCAGGATCCGCTGCATGGGCAGCGGATCCGACAGCGGCTTGCAGATGAGCGGCAGCCCGTCATAGCTGCGGTCACCGTGCGGGCGGGTGTAGCTGACCGCAACGCCGAAGCCGTTGGCGACCATGGAGCGCTGCAGTTCGAACGAGCTTGTCGTCGTGTCGGCGACTGGCGAAAGGCCGCGGCTGCGGAACAGGTCGAGCATGTGCTGCCAGCTGTGCGGCTGGTCCGTGGTGATCAGCGGATAGGCGGCCAGATCGGCCAGGCTGACCGTTGGCCGGTCCGCCAGGGCATGGCCTACCGGCAACAGAGCATGCGGGCGAAGTTCGCGCAGCAGGATGCGGGCGAAATGCGTCGGCAGGCTGAGGTCATAGGTGAGGCCGAGATCGATGGCCGCATCGCCGAGCCGCCGGCCGAGCGTCTCGAACGTCTCGTCGCGAACGACGACCTTGACCGCTGGATAGCGTTCGGAGAAGGCGCGGAGCAGGGCCGGCGCGAAGAACGGTGCCAGGTCCTCGAAGCATCCCAGCACCAGTTCTCCGCTGACAGCCGATTTGCTTGAACCCAGGCCGATGAGTTCGTCCGTTTCGGTGAGAACCTGTCTTGCCTTGGCCACGACGGCGCGGCCGAACGACGTCGGCGACACGCCGCTTCCCCGCTGGCGGACGAACAGCTTCTGGCCGAAATTCTTTTCGACCGCATCGATGGCCACCGAAATCGAAGGCTGCGAAACGTTCAGCACCTTGGCCGCGCCGGTGACGCTGCCGTGACGCGCTACGGCGACAAGATAACGCAACTGCGTGAGGGTTACGTTCATAGGCATATCCTATGCATCAAATGAGAAGTTATTATTTTACTGAATGAATGAGGGTTGCGATAGTCGGTTCATTCCAAGAGGAGAACGCCATGGCTTCCCAAGCTGCCACTCCCGACGCAACCATGATCGACGCAGCCACGATTGCCGACTATCAGCGTGACGGTGCTGTCTGCATCCGCGGCGCCTTCAAGGGCTGGGTCGACACGATTGCCGCCGGCATCGAGCGCAACATGCAGAACCGCAGCGCCACCGCATCCGACATAGCCAACGGTCGCGGCAGTTTCTTCGACGACTACTGCAACTGGGAGCGCATTCCCGAATTCGTCAGCGTGGTGCGGGACTCGCCCGCCGCCGAACTGGCGGCGGCGGTGATGCAGTCGCGCACCGCGCAGTTCTTCCACGATCATGTGCTGGTCAAGGAACCCGGCACGCAGAAGCCGACGCCCTGGCATCAGGACATCCCCTACTACTTCGTCGATGGCCAGCAGACCGTGAGCTTCTGGATACCCATCGACCCGGTGAAGGAAGCGACGCTGCGCCTGATCGCCGGTTCGCACAAATGGGACAAGATGATCCTGCCGGTGCGCTGGCTCGACGACAGCAATTTCTACGCTGGCGAGGGCGACTATCTGCCGGTGCCCGATCCCGACAACGATCCGTCGCTGAAGGTGCTCGAGTGGGAAATGGAGCCGGGCGACGCCATCCTGTTCGACTTCAGGACCGCGCACGGCGCGCGCGGCAACATGACCGCGGCACGGCGCCGGGCGCTGTCGCTGCGCTGGGTCGGCGACGATGCGCGCTATGTCGAGCGGCCGGGACGCACCTCGCCGCCCTATCATGGCCATGGCATGCAGCCGGGACAGAAATTGCGCGAGGACTGGTTTCCGGTCGTCTTCCAGGGCTGAAGCGAATTGCCAGAAAATCGGCGCCGATGTGCGCCGCCGATTTTCGGCAGGGGTAACGTTCCCGTGCGCAATTCCCATCAATGCGCCCGGATGCCTTGACCCGTCGCCCAGAGAGCAATAGCGGGTGCTCTAAGGGATAGTCGGCATCAAGAGGTGGCCATGAACGTTCTTCTTCTCGGCTCCGGCGGCCGCGAACATGCGCTCGCCTGGAAGATCGCCGCGTCGCCGCTGCTGACCAGGCTTTATGCCGCTCCCGGCAATCCTGGTATCGGCAGCGAGGCCGAACTGGTAAAGCTGGATATAGCCGACCATGCAGCGGTGGCCACGTTCTGCCACGAGAACAAAATCGACCTCGTCGTGGTTGGGCCGGAGGGGCCGCTGGTCGCCGGCATTGCCGACGATCTGCGGGCCCAAGGCATCCGCGTCTTCGGGCCATCCAAGGCCGCCGCGCAGCTGGAGGGCTCGAAGGGTTTCACCAAGGACCTCTGCGCCCGGTACAACATTCCGACCGCCGCCTATGGCCGCTTCAGCGATCTGGCCTCGGCCAAAGCCTATGTCGAAAAGATGGGCGCGCCGATCGTCATCAAGGCCGACGGGCTGGCTGCCGGCAAGGGTGTCACCGTTGCCATGACGCTCGGCGAAGCACAGACCGCACTCGATGCCTGTTTCGACGGTTCATTCGGCGCCGCCGGCGCGGAAGTTGTGGTCGAGGAGTTCATGAACGGCGAGGAGGCGAGTTTCTTCTGCCTCTGCGACGGCACCACAGCACTTCCCTTCGGCACCGCGCAGGACCACAAGCGCGTCGGCGATGGCGACACCGGTCCTAACACCGGCGGCATGGGCGCCTATTCGCCGGCCCCGGTGATGACGCCGGAACTGGTCGAGCGCACCATGCGCGAGATCATCGAGCCAACCATGCGCGGCATGGCAGAACTTGGCGCGCCCTTCTCCGGCGTGCTGTTCGCCGGGCTGATGATCACGGACAAGGGGCCGAAGCTGATCGAATACAACACCCGTTTCGGCGACCCGGAATGCCAGGTGCTGATGATGCGGCTGAAGGACGATCTGCTGGTCCTGCTCAACGCGGCAACCGACGGCCAGCTTGCGCATATGTCCGTGCGCTGGCGCGACGAGGCCGCACTCACCGTGGTGATGGCGGCCAGGGGCTATCCCGGCACGCCGGAAAAGGGATCGGTCATCCGCGGCGTCGAAGACGCGGCGAGCGACGGTGTCCAGATCTTCCACGCTGGCACGGCCATCAATGGCGGCGCGCTGGTTGCCAATGGCGGCCGCGTCCTCAATGTCACGGCGACGGGAAGCACTGTCGGCGAGGCGCAGAGACGAGCCTATGCCGCGCTCGACCGCATCGACTGGCCGGATGGGTTCTGCCGCCGCGACATCGGCTGGCAGGCCGTGGCGCGCGAGCAGGCTGGCTGAAGGAGAGACGGCAGTCTACCGCTGGCCGCGATCGAGTTCTGTCGAAGCGGTGCTGAGCGGATCGGCCGCCGCGGCAAAGGCGGCGTCGAGTTGCGCGGGCGAACGCTGTTCGGTCCGCTTCCACGCGACATATTGGACAATGCCGAAGCCCGGCCGTCGCGGCACCGTCTTCACCACTGGCATGCGGAAGCCGTCGCGGAAACGCGACCAGCGTGTGCCCAACGCTGCAACCATCTCCTCGAAAGTCGGCGGCGCGGCCACAGACGCGTAGGTGATGGTGACATTGCCGGCGAGGCCGGCCTCGCGTGAGATCGGAAGCGGTATCGAGGCGAGATAGTCGGGCGGCACGTCGATAAGCCCGCCGAACGGCCATTGCGCGCGCAGCGTGGCGGCATCCGTCGGCGCGACATTGACGTCGATGTCGTTGGGCGTACCGGCGACCCTGTAAGGGCAGCGGAACCTGCCGCAATTGGCTTGCGCCGAAAACTGCCACAGCGCGTAGCCCTGCCAGTTGCCCATCGGAAAATGCACGTCGATGTCGTTGATGTAGCGCGCATACCAGAGCGGCAGCCGCGACAGGAGCCGGTATCGGTAGCTGTTGTCGGCAATGTACTGGGCGGTCTTGCCGTTGGCGTAGAGCACCGGGAAACGGCCGATGCGCCGATGCACCTGGCGCACGAACTCCTCGGCATCGTCGAGCGACATCCATTGCGAAGGATCATTGCCCTCGATGTCGAGAGCCAGCAGGTCGTCCGGTGCGGGCTCGGCGAAATCGAGGAAATTATTGGCCTGCTCGACCGGATTGCCGGGGCGGGCGAGATGATAGGCGCCCCATTTCAGGCCGAGTGCCTTGGCGACCACCCGGCGCGTCTGGAACAGTTCGCGCGTCACCGCATGGCGTTTCCACAGCGCCTTGCAGAGCTTCACCTCGGTGTCGTCGCCCAAACAGAAATAGGGTGGCGGCATACCGTCGGACGCCTTGTTTATGAAGCCGACCACCCGCTTGTCGGTGGCGATTTGGGCCCAGTCGATGGAATTGTATTCGTAGGCGTCGACGACCAGGGCGCGGTCGGCGTTCTTCCAGGGCTCGGAAAAATCCGAGGCCTTTGCCGCCATCGACAGCGCCATCGTCGCCGCCAAGGCGAGAAGCTCTGTGCGGCGAAGAAGGCGCATCGTCCTTTTCAAAACAGGGAATCCCCGTTGATCAAAGGCAAATCCTGAACCGTCATGGTTAAGGAATGCTTCCTAGATCGCTGCCGGTTGCGGATCGGTGCTGCAGGCTGCAATCAAGCTGTTGCGATCTTCAAAGCATTTTTTTGAACGCCGCACTTGCGCAAGCGGTAGGGCTAGACCGTCGCTACTCTCGGCCAATGACGGTTTGGCAATTTGTCAAATAGTATGAAAAGCATACTTGAATTGATTCGTGGAGGAGGGAACGTAATTGAGCAATGATAAACAAATAACCGGTAATATTGGAATTTTTCATGCAGCCAGTGAATTGTCGAGGTCTGGTTGGAACGTCATGCTTACAGTGCGCAACGCCAAAGGTGCTGACTTGTTTGCTATCTCGGCAGACGAGCGTGTCATGCATCCGATTCAGGTTAAGGCTCATGCAAACAAACCACAGGATACACATTTGGGACTTGAGCCGGAGAGCTATACTACGCCGTGGTGGGTCTTTATAGCGTTTGCGCTTAGCCCAGAACCGGTGTGCTATGTAATTTCGTTAGGAGAGATTCGCGATCGCATGGGACGCGATCCGGGTGTCCGATCAGGGAAACCTGAACACCAGCGGCTCTTCTGGCTACACCGTCGCTATTATACCCCCGGATCAGATTTCGAGATGATCGAGGCGCGCAATGCTTGGCATCGTCTCGGGCAGCCTCGGTAAGTTTGCATCCTCGCCGGTCAACGCAGTCGCAACGCAAAATCCGCGTGACAAAATTTGACGTTTACGTAAAAAGAAGATGGGAGACCGGCCAAAGAACGGATGGTTTTGCAGCGGCGCCGGCTCTAGGGTTGGCGGGGCCGATGCATCAGGAGGAGTGAGCGGCATGTATCGGGCACCCGTCGAGGATATCGCTTTCACGCTCAAGCACGTGGCCGGCATGAAATCGGCGCTTGATGCCGGCAGGTTCGGCGATCTCGGCGAGGATCTGGTCGATGCCGTTCTGGGCGAGGCCGGCCGCTTCGCCACCGAAGAGGTCGCACCGCTCTACAAGATCGGCGATCAGCAAGGTGCCGTGCTGAAGGACGCCGCCGTCACCACGCCGCCTGGCTGGAAGGAGCTCTATCGCCGCTGGATCGATGGCGGCTGGAACGCGCTGTCCGGGCCTGAAGCCTATGGCGGCCAGGCGCTGCCGACTATGCTTGGCGTTGCCACGCTCGAAATGTGGAACTCCGCCGCCATGGCCTTCGGCATCGGCCCTACGCTGACCATGGGCGCGGTTGAAGCGCTGGACAAACACGCTTCCGAAGACCTCAAGGCGAAATATCTCGAAAAGCTCGTCTCCGGCGAGTGGATGGGCACGATGAACCTGACCGAGCCGCAGGCCGGTTCGGACCTCGCCGCCTTGCGCGCCCGCGCCGAGCCCGCCGGTGACGGCAGCTACCGTATCTTCGGCCAAAAAATCTTCATCACCTATGGCGAGCACGATTTTACCGACAACATCATCCACCTGGTTCTGGCGCGGCTGCCCGATGCGCCGGCCGGCACGCGCGGCATTTCGCTGTTCCTGGTGCCGAAATTCCTGGTCGGCGACGATGGCTCGCTGGGCGCGCGCAACGATGTCTTCTGTTCCGGCCTGGAGCACAAGCTCGGCATCCATGCCTCGCCGACCTGCACCATGATCTATGGCGACGGCTTCCAGGGCGCCAAACCGGGCGCCATCGGCTGGCTGATCGGCGAGGAGAACAAGGGCCTCGCTTGCATGTTCACGATGATGAACAATGCGCGGCTTTGTGTCGGCATGCAGGGGGTCGCGGTCGCCGAGGCCGCAACGCAGAAGGCGATTGCCTATGCCAACGATCGCCGGCAGGGCAAGGCGGCAAGCTACGCTGGTGCCGGCATGGCGCCCATCGTCCATCACCCCGACGTGCAGCGCAATCTCCTGACTATGAAGGTGCTGACGCAGACCGCGCGGGCGATCAGCTATTCCTGTGCCCACGCCATCGACCTGGCGCGCGTCTCGGAGGGTGACGAGGCGGCGCATTGGCGTGACCGCGCCAATCTGCTGACGCCGCTGGCCAAGGCGTTTTCGACCGATATCGGTGTCGAAGTCGCCTCGCTCGGCCTCCAAGTGCATGGCGGCATGGGCTTCATCGAGGAGACGGGTGCGGCGGCTTTCTATCGCGATGCGCGCATCGCGCCGATCTACGAAGGCACCAACGGCATCCAGGCGATCGATCTGGTGATGCGCAAGCTGCCGCTCGGCGGCGGCGACCATGTGCATGGCTATATCGCCGAACTTGCCGCGGTCGCCAATGCCGTACGGACATCGAATCTCGAGGGTTTCGGTCGCACCGCCGATGCTCTCGACGCAGCGTTGGGCGATCTGACGCAAGCGACCCGCTTCCTGCAAAAACTGGCGGCCGCCGGCCGGCCGGACGAGGCTCTGGCGGGTGCTACGCCCTATCTCAGGCTGATCTCGCTTGCCGCCGGCGGCGCCTATCTGGCGCAAGGCGCGCTTGCCGATCACAACCGCATCGCCCTTTGCCGCTTCTTCGCCGAAAACCTGCTCGGCGAGGCGCGTGCCTTGAAGGAGCGCGTTGTCGATGGCGCCGACAGTCTTGCCGTTGCCGGCAAAACGCTGATTTCTGCCTGACGTTCACAAGGAAAAGACCGTGACAGACCACATCCTCGTCGAGCGCCAGGGCGCCATCCAGATCATCCGTATGAACCGGCCGGACAAGAAGAACGCGCTGACGCGCGCCATGTATGCGAAAATGTCGGCTGCTCTTGCCGAGGGTGACGCCGACCCGGCGATCCGCGTCCATGTCTTTCTCGGCGTGCCCGGCGCCTTCTCCTCCGGCAACGACCTCGCTGACTTCATGGTCGTCGCCACCGGCGGCGATGGCGGCACCGAGGTCTGGGATTTCCTGATGGCGCTGGCCAGGGTCGAAAAGCCCATCGTGTCCGGCGTCGACGGCATCGCGGTCGGCATCGGCACGACGCTCAACCTGCATTGCGACCTGACTTTCGCCACACCACGCACCATGTTCAGGACGCCTTTCGTCGACCTTGGCCTTGTGCCCGAGGCGGGTTCCAGCCTTCTGGCGCCGCGGATCCTGGGGCAGCAGGGGGCTTTCGCACTGCTTGGCCTCGGTGAGGGCTTTTCGGCCGAACGGGCGAAGACCGCCGGCCTGATCTACGAGGTGGTCGAAGAAGCAGCGCTGGAGGCCTCGGTACTGGCGGCAGCCGGCCAGATCGCGGCCAAGCCACCGCAGGCGCTGAAGATCGCGCGCGACCTGATGCGCGGCTCGCGTGACGATCTCGTCGCCCGCATCGGCGAGGAAAGCGAGCATTTCCGAGAGCGGCTGAAGTCGAATGAGGCCCGCGCCGCACTCACAGCGTTCATGACGAGAAAGAAGGCCTGAGCCTCTTCTTCAGGGATAAAGCCTCGTCTTGTCCCAGACGCCTTTCGCGTCGCGGCTGAAGACGAGCCGGTCGTGCAGACGGAACGGCCTGTCGTGCCAGAACTCGATGGTGCTGGGCACGATGCGGAAGCCCGACCAGTGCTTTGGCCGCGGGATCTCGCCGATCGGATAGCGTGCCGTGTATTCCGCCACCGCCTTCTCCAGCGCAAAGCGGCTTTCCAGCGGGCGCGACTGTTTCGAGGCCCAGGCGCCGATGCGGCTGCCGCGCGGCCGCGTTGCGTAATAGGCGTCGGCTTCGGCGTCACTGACGATCTCCACCGGCCCGCGAATGCGCACTTGCCGGCGCAGCGATTTCCAATGGAAGCACATCGCCGCCTTCATGCTGCCAAGAATTTCCTGGCCCTTGGCGCTCTCGAAATTCGTGTAGAACACAAACCCGCCTTCATCGAACCCCTTGAGCAACACCATACGCACATCCGGCATGCCGTCGGCATCGACGGTCGCCAGCGCCACGCCGTTGGGGTCGTTCATCTCGCTTTTCGTGGCGTCCTCCAGCCATGCGGCAAAGAGGCGAAACGGCTCGGCAGCCTCGGTAAAGTCACCGCTTGTTAACTCTGTGTCACTCATAGTTTTTCTCAAATTGTCACGAAGCCAAAGATTGCCACGAAGCAGGGGGAGGTTGCCGATTGTCGCGTATCGCGCAAGCTTTTGACAGCAGGCAATGGGGCGTTATCGCTTCGGCCAGCACGAAAGCCGCGATCGTGGCAGTCGCTTTGCCGCTTGCCGCCTGTGGCGCGGGCGGCTTCAGCCTGGAAAAGGCCGAAGTCGACCGCTCGATCCTGACCAGCAGCACGTCGGCCTCAGCCGCGCCGGCCAATCCGGATCGCGACTCCGACCAGACGACGATCGGCAACGCGGTCTCCTCGGCCGACATCGAGCAGCTCGGCGGACAGTCTGTGCCATGGGCGAATGCCGGTACCGGGTCACGCGGCTCCATCACCGGGCTGGCGGAAATGAAGGACAATGGCCAGACATGCCGTCGCTTCAAGGCCTCGCGCGAAAGCTTTGATGGCGTTGCCATGTTCGAAGGCGAACTGTGCCTGGCCAGCGCCGGCGGCTGGCGCATGCAGGACTTCAAGGCGCTCTGAGCCTGATCCGATAGTCGATCGGGTCGGCTTGGCGGTCTTTTCGCCGCCCGGTACGTCGCCAATCTGCCGATATCCCGATATCGGCTCCTTCCGGATCGACAAAAATCCCTCATCAATCCTCAGCCGCCGACTTTCGGATCAGGCTCTGATTTTCCGCTTTTGATATACGGCTCCAGCACTGGAATTTCTTCCTATGCGAGCGCATATAGGAGGCAACCAGAGACTCAACTCTTCTCCAGGGCAGTAAGCATGCGCGACCCCTATGAGGTGCTGGGCGTTGCCAAGAACGCATCGGCCAAGGACATAAAATCGGCGTATCGGAAACTCGCCAAGACGCATCATCCGGATCAGAATCCGAATGATCCCAAGGCGAAGGACCGTTTTGCCGCGGCCAACCAGGCCTACGAGATCGTCGGCGACGAGAAGAATCGTGCCGCTTTCGATCGCGGCGAGATTGACGCCGACGGCAAGCCGCGATTCCAGGGCTTTGAGGGCGCGGCCGGTGGCGGCGATCCTTTCGGCGGATTCCGCCGGCAGCAAGGTCCGGGCGGCTCGCGATTCGAATTCCGCTCCGGCCGCCCGGGCGGCGATCCGTTCGACGGCAACAGCGACATCTTCAGCCAGATTTTCGGCGACGCCTTTTCGGGCGCGCGTGGCGCAGGCTCCGGCGACCGCCGCCAGCCGGCGACATCAGCCGATCTGAACGTGACGCTCGATGTCACCATCGAGGAAGCGGCGACCGCCGAAAAAGTGACGGCGATGTTCCCCGACGGCCGCAAGGTGGCGGTCAAGCTGCCGGCCTATGTCGAGGATGGCCAGACCATCCGCCTGAAAGGGCAAGGCGAGCAAGGGCCGGGCCAGCCGGGCGACGCGCTGGTCAAGATCCATCTGCGCCGGCATCCGCGCTACCGCATCGAGGGCCGTGACCTGCACGCCGATCTGCCGGTGGCGCTGGCGGATGCGGTGCTCGGCGCCAAGGTGCCGGTCGATACGCCGACCGGCAGGCTTGCAGTCAACATTCCAGCCTGGTCGAGCTCGGACAAGGTCCTGCGGCTGAAGGGCAGGGGCCTGCCGGAAAAGGCCGGCGGCCACGGCGATCTCTACGCCCATGTGCGGATCATGCTGCCGGAAGGCGGCGACAGCGCGCTCGAAGCGGCGTTGCGCGGCCAAAAAGACTGATCGACGGCTTTTGTCCCCCGAACTGTCCGGTTTGAGCGCTTGAAGGGGCTCTGTGCCTGTGCGATAGGGCACTCCACAAAGCAGAAATCTTGCGGAGAGCGCTCACATGGCGGGTGGACAGGGCCTAATGGCCGGCAAGCGCGGCCTTATTCTTGGCGTCGCCAACAACAGATCGATCGCCTATGGCATCGCCAAGTCGTGCGTTGACCACGGCGCCGAGATCGCGCTGACCTATCAGGGTGAGGCGTTCAAGAAGCGCGTCGAGCCGCTGGCGGCGGAACTGGGCGCCTTTGTCGCCGGCCATTGCGACGTCACCGATCCGGCGAGCCTGGACGAAGTTTTCGCCAATGTCGCCAGGCACTGGGGCAAGCTTGATTTCCTCGTCCATGCCATCGCCTTCTCCGACAAGGACGAACTGACCGGCCGCTATGTCGAGACGACGCGTGACAATTTCCTGCGCACCATGGACATTTCGGTCTATTCCTTCACCACCATTGCCAAGCGCGCCGAGGCGCTGATGACCAATGGCGGCTCGCTACTGACCTTGACCTATTACGGCGCCGAAAAGGTGATGCCGCACTACAACGTCATGGGTGTCGCCAAGGCGGCGCTCGAAGCCAGCGTGCGGTACCTGGCCGTCGACCTCGGCGCCAAGAAGATCCGCGTCAACGCCATCTCGGCCGGCCCGATCAAGACGCTGGCCGCCTCCGGCATCGGTGACTTCCGCTACATCCTGAAGTGGAACGAGTACAATTCGCCGCTGAAGCAGACGGTGACGCAGGAGGAAGTCGGCGATTCCGGCGTCTATTTCCTGTCCGACCTGTCGCGCGGCGTCACCGGTGAAGTACATCACGTCGATTCGGGCTACCACGTCGTCGGCATGAAGGCGGTCGACGCGCCGGACATTTCGACGGTCAAGGAATAACATCCACCAACCGTCGTCTGTCCCGCTCCATCCGGAAGACCTGATGTACCCGCTGGTTTATATCGTGCGCCACGGCCAGACTGCGTGGAACGCCGAAGCCCGGCTTCAGGGACAGGCTGATACGGACATCAATGCGCTTGGCCGCGAACAGGCGACCGGCAACGGCCGCCAGTTGGCCGAGTTGGTCCAAAATCCCGAGGATTTCGATTTCGTCGCCAGCCCGATGAAACGGACGCGCGAAACGATGCAGCGCATCCGCGCCGCGATGAAGCTCGATCCGGGTGCCTATCGAACCGATCCGCGCCTCGTCGAAGTCAATTTCGGCGATTGGCAGGGATTTACCTTTCCCGAGCTCGAGACACGGTATCCCGGAGCGCGCAAGACACGCGCTCGGGACAAATGGAACTTTCAGCCGCCCGGCGAAGGCGCGGAGAGTTACCAGATGCTGCTCGAACGGGTGAGGCCATGCTTCGACGCAATCGAACGCCAGACGATCTGCGTGACGCATGGCGGCGTCATGCGCACCTTGTTTCGCTTCGTTCTGGGACTAACTGAGTACGAGGCAGCGAACCTGGAAATACCACACGATCGCCTGCTCAAGCTCGAAGGCAAGAGCCTCGAGTGGCTTTAGACCATTAAAACAATTGATTAGAGCGGCTCAGCGAAAGCTGAACCGCAAAACTGCATTCAGTTGAGGTCGGAAGCTCTAATTGGCCG
This sequence comes from Mesorhizobium cantuariense, assembly GCF_042647205.1. Lineage (NCBI taxonomy): Bacteria > Pseudomonadati > Pseudomonadota > Alphaproteobacteria > Hyphomicrobiales > Phyllobacteriaceae > Mesorhizobium > Mesorhizobium cantuariense. The sequence continues at coordinate 2,043,133 of NZ_JBHRVD010000001.1, forward strand.
AGCTGTCCGGCAGTTCCATGTCGGTGATGACGTTTTCGCCATTGGTCACATCGTAGGCGATGACGATGTCCATGCCCGGCTTCAGCGCGTCGAGATCGGTCTCGGCGTTCAGCTTATAGGACTTGCCGTCATCCAGCGTCAGCGTCAGCGCGTCCTTGTCGACCTTCTTGATCAGGCCTTCGGTCTGGCCGGCGAAAGCGGCGGTGGAAAGCAGCAGTGTGGCGGCAACGGCGCCAATCAGGGTACGCATAATCGTTCCTCTTTATCATTGCACCGGCATGGCGGCGGGCGTTCAACTGCGGATGGAGCAGAGCAGAAACCAACCGAATGTGTCAAAACTAAATCCGCCAGATCACAGTTTGACCCCTGTGAAAAACGCCAATAGAAGGCAACCTTGAGCCGGCTCCGCTGCCGGGCAGGGTCATTTCATGTCTCACAACACGTTCGGCCACCTTTTCCGCGTCACCACTTGGGGCGAAAGCCATGGCCCGTCGCTCGGCTGCGTGGTCGATGGCTGTCCGCCCGGCATCCGCTTTACGCGCGACGACATCCAGGCCGAGCTCGACAAGCGCCGGCCGGGCCAGTCACGTTTCGTGACGCAGCGTCGCGAACCTGACGAGGTCAAGATCCTGTCCGGCTTTATCCTCGACGAGGACGGCGAGACGATGATCACCACCGGCACGCCGGTGTCGATGCTGATCGAGAATGTCGACCAGCGTTCAAAGGATTATGGCGAGATCGCCCGCCAATACCGGCCGGGCCATGCCGACTACACCTATGACGTCAAATACGGCGTGCGCGATTATCGTGGCGGCGGCCGCTCGTCGGCCCGCGAGACGGCCGCGCGGGTGGCAGCCGGTGCCTTGGCGCGCAAGGTGGTGCCCGGCGTGGTGGTGCGCGGCGCGCTGGTGTCGATGGGCGAAAAAGCGATAGACCGCGCCAACTGGAACTGGAATTTCATCGGCGACGCGGAAAATCCATTCTTCACCCCCGATCCGGCTTCCGTACCCGTCTTCACGCAGTATCTCGACGGCATCCGCAAGGCGGGTTCCTCGGTCGGTGCGGTGATCGAGATCGTCGCCGACGGCGTTCCGGCAGGCCTCGGCGCGCCGATCTATGCCAAGCTCGACCAGGACATCGCGTCCGGCCTGATGTCGATCAACGCCGTCAAGGGCGTCGAGATCGGCAACGGCTTCGAGGCCGCCCGCATCACCGGCGAGCAGAATGCCGACGAGATGCGCATCGGCAATGACGGCAAGCCGGTGTTCCTGTCCAACAATGCCGGCGGCATCCTGGGCGGCATCTCGACCGGCCAGGCGATAATCGCCCGTTTCGCCGTCAAGCCGACCTCCTCGATCCTGACGCCGCGAAAATCGATCGACAAGGATGGCAAAGACGTCGAGATCATGACCAAGGGCCGCCACGATCCATGCGTCGGCATTCGCGCCGTGCCGATCGGCGAGGCAATGGTTGCCTGCGCGATTGCCGATCACTATCTGCGTCATCGAGGACAGACAGGGAAGGGAATAGGCAGTAGGGAATAGGCCTTGCCCTACTGCCTTACTGCCTACTCCCTATTCCCTGCGAGCGAAGCGAGCGTTCATGCCTTACGACCAGAAGAAAATCGTCGAAGCCCTGCGTGCTTTCGAACGCGGCGAGATCGTCGTCGTCATGGATGATGACGGGCGCGAGAACGAGGGCGACCTGATCGTTGCCGCCGTCCACTGCACGTCCGAAAAGATGGCGTTCATCGTCCGCCACACCTCCGGCATCGTCTGCACGCCGATGCCGCGCGAAGAAGCCAAGCGGCTTAACCTTGCGCCGATGGTCGCCGACAACGACTCCGCCCACACCACGGCTTTCACCGTCAGCGTCGATTTCAAGCATGGCACCACCACCGGCATTTCGGCCGAGGACCGGACGCTGACCGTTCGCAATCTTGCCAACGGCAATGTCGGCGGTTCGGATTTCGTCCGCCCCGGCCACATCTTCCCGCTGATCGCGCGCGAGGGCGGCGTGCTGATGCGCTCTGGCCATACCGAAGCCGCGGTCGATCTGTGCAAGCTCGCCGGCCTGCCGCCGGTCGGCGTCATTTCCGAGTTGGTCAACGACGACGGCACGGTTAAGCGCGGTCCGCAGGTGCAGGCTTTCGCCGAGGAGCATGGCCTGAAGCAGGTATCGGTCGCCGACCTCATTGCCTACCGGCAGCGCAAGGAAACGCTGGTCGAACGTGTGGCTTGCTCGGACATCGACACGCTCGGCGGCAAGGCGCAGGTCTTCACCTACACGCTGCCCTGGGACTCCATGCATCACGTCGCGATCGTCTTCGGCGACATCCGCGACGGCGAGGATGTGCCGGTGCGTCTGCATTCCGAGGATGTGGTGACCGACGTGTTCGGCACCAGCCATCGGCTCGACGCCATCATGAAATCGATGGGCGAGCGCAGGCGGGGCGTCATCGTCTATCTGCGCGAAGGCTCCGTCGGTGTCGCCCACCAGGAACGCAAGCGGCCGGCGAGCGGCGAACGCGAGGATCACGAAGAGGCGCGCCGCCGCGAGAACGAATGGCGCGAGATCGGGCTCGGCGCGCAGATACTCAAGGATCTCGGCATCTCCTCGATCAACCTGATCGCCTCGCGCGAACGCCACTATGTCGGCCTCGAAGGTTTTGGCATCCATATCGCCAAGACCGAGATTCTCTGAGCAGGCAGATAGCGCCCGGCTCGAAACCGGGCGCTATCTGATTATTCCGCAGCAATCGCAGCTGCTTCGCATCCGTCCATCTCGCACTCAGTCGTGGCAAGGCTGCGCTGACCAAGCAGCACGGCGACCAGGGCGATTGTGCCTGCTGCAACCGAGACCCAGAACCCGTTCTGAGCGCCGAATGCATCCACCACCGCGCCGGCAGCAAACGAGCCGAGCGCCATGCCGATGCCGATGCCGGTCATGACCCAGGTGATGCCTTCGGTCAGCATCGCCTCCGGCACGTGCCGCTCGATCAGGCCGAAGGCGGTGATGAAGGTCGGCGAGATCGCCACACCGCTGATGAATACGGTCAACGCCAGCAGAGGCACGGTGTCGGCGGCGAGCGGCAGCAGCGTGCCGAGCGCGACGAGGGCGACAGCGATGGCCAGCTGGCGTTGCAGCGGCGCCTTCAGGCTGAGCGCTCCGACGACGAGGCCGAGTACGAACGATCCCAGCGCATAGACGCCGATGACCAGGCTCGCAGCCTCCGGTTGGCCAAGCTCCTTGGTGATCGCCACGGTGCTCACTTCGGTCGTCGCGAAGGTCGCGCCGATGAAGATCAGGGCAAAGGTGATGATCTGGACCGGCCGCAGGCGTATTGCCGAGCCGCTCGAGGCATGGCCGACCGGCCGCACCTGCGGCTCGGTCGAGCGTTGCAGGATGAAGGCTGCCGAACCAAGGGCAAGGAACAGCGTGCTCACCAGAACACCAGCTTCCGGGAACAGGGCGGCACTCAGGCCCACCGACAGCGAGGCCCCGGCGATATAGACCAGCTCGTCGGCGGCCGACTCGAAGGCGAAGGCGGTGTTCATCTGCGGCCGCCCGCGGAAAATCTCGGTCCAGCGCGCACGCACCATTGCCGGGATGCTGGGCATGGCGGCGGCCGCCAGTGCCGACACGAACAACGTCCATACCGGCCAGTCCTGGTTGGCTGCCGCTATCAGGACGGCGAAAGCCAGCACGGAGATGATGGTGGTGGGCACCACGATCCGCGTCTGGCCCAGGCGATCCACTAGTCTCGATATCTGCGGCGCAACGAAGGCGTTGGCCAGCGCGTATGTCGCGGAGACGGCACCCGCCAGCCAGTATTCGCCACGTGTCTGCGACAACATTGCCACGATGCCGATCGGCGCCATGGCAATCGGCAGGCGCGCCATGAAGCCCGCTGCGGCAAAGCCCTTGGCTCCGGGGGCGCGAAAAATTTCCGAATAGGGATTTTGCATGGGTGGTTCCTCGACAAAGGGCGTTTGGACAATTACATACGAAGCGTATGATCATTAGATAGGAGCATACGCCACGTATGTCAATTAGCATACGCAACGTATGTGAATAGGGCCAGGAGCCATGCACAGACCTCGCAAAGAGATGATCGCCGAGACGCGCGCCAAGCTGATCGCGGCGGCGCGCCATGCCTTCGGCACGATCGGCTATGCCGAAGCTTCAATGGATGATTTCACCGCCTCAGCCGGGCTGACGCGCGGCGCGCTCTATCATCATTTCGGCGACAAGAAGGGCCTGCTGCAGGCGGTTATCGCCGAAATCGACGGCGAGATGGCGGCGCGCATCAATGAAGTCGCGTCGAGAGCGCCGACCCGCTGGCAGCATTTCGTCGACGAATGCTCGACCTATATCGAGATGGCGTTGGAGCCGGAAATCCAGCGCATCATGTTCCGGGATGGTCCGGCCGTATTGGGGGATCCGGCACAATGGCCGAATGCCAATGCGTGCATCGCTTCAATGACCGGCCATCTGACGACACTGCAGGAGGAGGGTGTTGTCGTCTCCAGCCTCGACCCTGAGACTGCCTCGCGGCTGATCAACGGGGCGAGCAGTCAGGCGGCGCAACGGATCGCCAATTCGAACGACCCCGAAGCGACGTCGAAGAAGGTGGTGACGGCGTTCAAGCAACTGCTCGAAGGCCTGCTCAAAACGCCGGGTCCGCAACCGAACTGAAGTCCCATCGGTGGCCCGGCGCCACGGCCGGCAATTGACAATCCCGGGGTTGAGTTCATCCTCTCCGACCATCTCTGAGGGGGAGATTCGGGGCATGTGGGATTTCGATATCGGCAGGTCGGTGTCCATCATGATGCGGACCTGGCCGTTCATTGTCTTTCGCATGATCGTCTATTTCGGCATCACGCTGGCCTACATCATGGCGACCGGCACCGGCGCCTCCGTTGGCTATGGCGTCGGCCATATTTCCACCGATCCCGACGGCCCGTTGTCCTTTGCCCTGTGGGGCGGCGTTGTCGGTTTCGGCATTGTTTCGATTGCCGTCTACTGGATCCGCGAATACATCCTTTATGTCGTCAAGGCCGGCCACATCGCCGTCATGGTCCATCTGATCGATGGCCGCGACATTCCCGATGGTCAGAACCAGATCGCCTACGCCAGGGACATCGTGACCCAGCGTTTTGCCGAGGCCAACATCCTTTTCGTCGTCGACCAACTGGTCAAGGGCGCCATCCGCGCCATCACCGGCCTGCTCGGCGGCATCGCCGCCTTCCTGCCAATTCCGGGCCTGAGCGGCCTGGTCTCCTTCATCAACACGGTGATCCGCCTGTCGCTGACCTATGTCGACGAGATCATCCTCGGCTACAACATCCGCATCAATTCGCCCTCGCCGTTCGAGACGGCGCGGCAAGGCGTCGTGCTCTATGCCCAGAACGGCAAGGTCATGGTCAAGAACGCCGTCTGGCTGGCGGTCATCATGTGGGGCGTGTCGTTCATCATCTTCCTGCTGATGCTGGCGCCCGCCGGCGCCATTCTCTTCCTGATGCCCGGTCAACTCGCCGGCTGGGCCTTCGTGCTCGCCATCGTCTTCGCCTGGGCCTTCAAGGCGGCGTTCATCGAGCCCTTCGCCATCGCCTGCCTGATGCAGGTCTATTTCAAGACCATTGAGGGCCAGGTGCCAGATCCGGCCTGGGACACCCGGCTGGCCGAGGCATCGTCGAAATTCAGGGAACTCAAGGACAAGGCGCTGGCCTCCTTTGGCGGCTCGCGCTGGGGCACGGCCGGCGCGACGCGCTGATCCGATACGGCATCGACGGCGTTGAGGCGCGCCACGGTTGATTTCAGCGGCACCTCACCTTGCCCGGAAAAAGTTTCGCTCATGATCAGCTCCGGCAGCGGCAGCCGCCGTCCCCAGCCATGCGTTTCAAGGTCCGGTTTTGGCGCGAATTCCGAGACGCGGCCGACGCAGAGGTAGGCGACCGGCGTCACATGCTCGGGAATCGACAGCAGGCTTTTCAGCGCTTGCGCGTCAAGGATGCTGACCCAACCGACACCGACGCCCTCAGTGCGCGCCGCCAGCCAGAAATTCTGCACCGCGCAAACCGTGCTGTAGAGATCCATCTCCGGATTGTGCCAGCGGCCCAGCGGCGAACCCTTCGAGCGCTGCCGGTCGCAGGTGATGCAGATGTTGAGCGCGCTTTCGCAGATGCCTTCCAACTTGAGTTTGCGGTAGAGCGCCTGCCGCTCTTCGTCGATCGCCGGCAACTCCTGCTCGCGCGCCGCCAGGAACAGGTCGCGTACCTTTTCCCTTCGTGCGGCGTCGCGAATGACGATGAAGTTCCAAGGCTGCATGAAGCCAACCGACGGCGCATGGTGTGCGGCAAGCAGCAGCCGCGCCAGCACGTCGTCATCAATTGGGGTGGGCAGGAAATGGCTGCGCACGTCACGCCGCGTGAACATGGCGCGATAGACCGCATCGCGCGCACTCTGGTCAAATCCGTCGCCAACAGGAGCGGTCATGTGTTCCGGCATCGCTTGTCCCCTTGCGATTGCAATCAATGTCGCCCGCCTGACCATGCGGATGACGATGCCTGCCAGGCCGGTCTTCTGGCTCGGGATCAACCCGCTTCCGGTGCCTTCCCGTCATCGACAGTGGCATTTACCGGCGCGGTCCCCCTTACAGCGTTGGGCACGCCACGGAATTCAACCGTGTTCCCGATTCTCCCGCTTGCGACGGGCACCAGGCAGTGGCCACGACCTTACCCCGAAGCGCTGACGACGCCAATGCCTGCGGCGACACGAATGGACGCAGGCGTGATTTTCCCCAGCCATCAAGCCGCAACGCATGGCCATCGCGCCGTCGGGGCACTAGATAGGTAAACATGACCACTCGTCTCTACACGCATCCGATCTTCCTCGAACACCTCACGCCGCCCGGCCACCCGGAGCGGCCGGATCGCTTGCGCGCCATCGAGCGCGTGCTCGATGACGAGGCGTTTGCCGGGCTTGATCGTGTCCAGGCGCCGGAAGGCGACGAGGCCACCATCCTCTACGCTCATCCCGCCGATTTCGTCGCCCGTGTCCGCGCCGCTATTCCCGAAGAAGGCATCGCCCGCATCGATGCCGACACCACCGCCAGCCCGAAGAGCTGGCAGGCGGCGATCACCGCGATCGGCGCTGCCAACGCCGCCGTCGACGACGTCTTTTCGGGCCGCGCCGACAATGCCTTCGTCGCCGCCCGGCCGCCCGGCCACCATGCTGAAAAGACCACGGCCATGGGCTTCTGCCTGTTCAACACGGCGGCGGTCGCGGCGCGTTATGCGCAGAAGAAACACGGTGTCGAGCGCGTCGCCGTCGTCGACTGGGACGTGCATCACGGCAACGGCACGCAGGATATTTTCTGGGACGATCCGTCGGTGCTCTATTGTTCGACACACCAGATGCCGCTGTATCCCGGCACCGGGGCTAAGAGCGAAACCGGCGCCGGCAACATCGTCAACGCGCCGTTGGCGCCGCAGACCGGCAGCGAGGTCTTTCGCGATGCCTTCCTGTCGCGCGTTTTGCCGGCGCTCGACAATTTCGCTCCCGACCTGATCATCGTTTCGGCCGGGTTCGACGCACACCATCGCGATCCGCTGGCCGAGATCAACCTGACCGAGGACGATTTCGACTGGGTGACCGGCCAACTGATGCAGCGCGCCGCGCGCCACAGCGGCAACCGGCTCGTCAGCCTGCTCGAGGGTGGCTACGATCTGCAGGGACTGGCATTTTCGGTCGCCGCCCATGTCGGGCGACTGATGAAAGGATGAATGATGGCTGATGAGATCAACGAAGACGTCAAGGCGATGAGCTTCGAACAGGCACTCGACGCGCTGGAGAAGATCGTCGATGATCTGGAGCGCGGCGACGTGCCGCTCGACCAGTCGATCAAGATCTACGAGCGCGGCGAGGCGCTGAAGGTGCATTGCGACCGGCTGCTGAAGGCGGCCGAGGACAAGGTCGAGAAGATCAGGCTGTCGCGCGACGGCAAGCCTGTCGGAACGGAGCCGCTCGACGCGGATTGAGGCGCGGTGCAGTCTCACCGACTTTTGGACATGATCGTGATCGAGAATAGGTTCGTCCCGATTGAAAGCGCTCCAGGACAAGAGGAGATACGCAAGCGATGTGCAGAAACATCAAGACCCTGTTCAATTTTGACCCGCCCGCAACCAGCGACGAAGTCCGCGACGCAGCGCTTCAGTTTGTCCGCAAGCTGAGCGGAACGACGCGGCCCTCGAAGCAGAACCAGCATGCCTTCGACCACGCCGTCGAAGCCATCGCCGCCTCGGCGCGCGAACTGCTCGATTCCTTGGAAACCCATCAGCATCCGCGCAATCGCGAAGATGTGGCGGCCAAGCTACGGGCCAAGGCGGCGATCCGCTTTGCCTGACGCGGCCAAGCGGGCATTGCCCGCTGACAAGGAGATCTCGTGAGCTTCTTTCCCGGAAACGACCCACAGGCCGGTGATGCCTTCGCCAGCGACCAGGTCGAATTGATGGTCATCCCCAACGCCAAGGATATTGGCGGTTTCCAGGTGCGCCGCGCTCTGCCGACCGCCAAGAGGCGGCTGGTCGGGCCTTTCATCTTCTTCGACCGCATGGGCCCGGCGATTCTGCGCGCCGGCCAGACGCTCGATGTGCGTCCCCATCCGCATATCGGCCTGTCGACGGTCACCTATCTGTTCGACGGTAAGATCCGACATCGCGATTCACTCGGCACTGAAATGGTCATCCAGCCCGGCGACGTGAACCTGATGACCGCTGGCCGCGGCATCGTCCATTCGGAGCGCACGCCCGAAGAGTTGCGCGGCGCGCCGATGTCGATCTCCGGCCTGCAGACGTGGCTGGCGCTGCCGGATGGCAAGGAAGAAGTGGCTCCGGTGTTTGAGAACACCGCAGTGCTTCGGCTTCCCGAGATCGACGCGGAGGGCGTCAGCGGGCGCGTCGTCATTGGTGACTTCCAGGGATTGCGGTCCCCGGTCAGGGCCGACTCCGAGACGCTCTATGCCGACCTGCGTCTGGCGCCCGGCGCCAGCGTGAAAATCCCGGCTGATGCGGAAGAACGAGCTATCTACACGCTGGAAGGCGAGGTCTCGATATCAGGTGACGTCTTTCCGGCGGAACGGCTGCTCGTGTTTCGACCGGGTGACGAGATCGTCGTATCGTCGCAGACCGGTGCACATTTCATGCTGTTTGGCGGCGCCTCGCTCGGCTCGAAACGGTACATCTGGTGGAATTTCGTCTCATCGTCGAAGGAACGCATCGAACAGGCCAAGCAGGAATGGAAGACGGGCCGCTTCGATATCGTTCCCGGAGATGAGGAAGAATTCATTCCGCTGCCGGAAAGCTAGCATCACAGCCTGATCCGCGTCACTGACACGCATTTACTTTCGCCGGCCGGCGGCTTATTTCGCCCATCAACCGAAAGCCTGAGCACCCGTGAACGCAACGCCGCATACGCCGCTTCTCGACAAGGTCCGCATCCCGGCCGACCTGCGCACGCTTGCCGAGAGCGAACTGCCGCAACTGGCATCCGAGCTTCGCGCCGAGCTGATCGACGCCGTCTCCCACACCGGCGGCCACCTTGGCGCCGGCCTTGGCGTGGTCGAGCTGACGGTTGCGCTGCATTATGTCTTCAACACTCCCGATGATCGGCTGATCTGGGATGTCGGCCATCAGGCCTATCCTCACAAGATCCTGACCGGGCGCCGCGACCGCATCCGCACACTGCGCCAGGAGGGCGGCCTGTCGGGCTTCACCCGCCGCGCTGAGAGCGAGTACGATCCCTTCGGCGCCGCTCACTCTTCGACTTCGATATCGGCCGGCCTCGGCATGGCCGCCGCTCGCGACCTCTCCGGCGGCCGCAACAATGTCATCGCCGTGATCGGCGACGGCGCGATGTCTGCCGGCATGGCCTACGAGGCGATGAACAATGCCGGCGCGCTCGATGCGCGGCTGATCGTCATCCTCAACGACAATGACATGTCGATCGCCCCGCCGACCGGTGCGATGAGCGCCTATCTGGCGCGTTTGGCCTCGGGCAAGGCCTATGTCGGCCTGCGCGATTTCGGCAAGAAACTGACGTCTTATCTCGGCAAGCGGGCGGATCGTGCGATCACAAGGGCGGTCGAGCATGCACGCGGCTATGTCACCGGCGGCACGCTGTTCGAAGAGCTCGGCTTCTATCACATCGGCCCGATCGACGGGCACAATCTGGAACATCTGATCCCGGTTCTGAAGAACGTCCGCGACAATGGCGAAGGCCCGGTGCTGATCCATGTCGTCACCCAGAAGGGCAAGGGCTACGCGCCGGCGGAAGCCGCCGTCGACAAATATCACGGCGTCAACAAGTTCGACGTCATCACCGGCGCGCAGGCCAAGGCGCCGGCCAACGCACCTGCCTATACCAAGGTGTTCGCCGAAAGCCTGGTTCAGGAGGGCCGTGAGGACGACCGCATCGTCGCCGTCACCGCCGCCATGCCGAGCGGCACCGGCCTCGATTTGTTCGGCGAAGCGTTTCCGTCGCGGATCTTCGATGTCGGCATTGCCGAACAGCACGCGGTGACCTTTGCCGCCGGCCTTGCCACCGAAGGTTACAAGCCATTCGCGGCGATCTATTCGACCTTCCTGCAGCGTGCCTACGACCAGGTCGTCCACGACGTCGCCATTCAGAAATTGCCGGTGCGGTTTCCCATCGACCGCGCCGGCTTCGTCGGCGCCGATGGTGCGACCCATTGCGGCGCCTTCGACACCACCTTCCTGGCGACACTGCCGGGTTTCGTCGTCATGGCGGCGGCCGACGAGGCGGAGCTGCGCCACATGGTGCGCACCGCGGCGAGCTATGATGAGGGCCCGATCGCCTTCCGCTATCCGCGTGGCAACGGCGTCGGCGTCGACATGCCGGAGCGCGGCTCGGTTCTCGAAATCGGCAAGGGCCGCATCGTCAAGGAGGGCACCAAGGTAGCGCTGCTGTCCTTCGGTACGCGGCTGCAGGATTGTCTGATCGCCGCCGAGGAGCTTGGCGCTGCCGGGCTTTCCACCACGGTCGCCGATGCCCGTTTCGCCAAGCCGCTCGACGAGGATCTGATCCGGCGGCTGGCCCGCTCGCATGAGGTTCTGGTGACGGTGGAGGAGGGCGCCGTCGGCGGCTTCGCCAGCCATGTGCTGCAGTTCCTCGCCCACGAAGGTCTGCTGGAAAGTGGCCTGAAGGTGCGCCCGCTGGTGCTGCCCGACGCGTTCACCGACCACGCCAAGCCGGAAAAGATGTATGCCGATGCCGGGCTCGATGCCGCCGGCATCGTGCGCACCGTGTTCGTGGCACTCGGGCACACAGTCCGCGCCCAGCGCGCCTGAATCAAAGTCTCAAAGACTTGAATCAGTTTGCCGGCCAACGATCTTAACGCATTGTTTACGCTGCCGTTTGGCTTTTCGCTTACCCTGTCTCTTGGCCGTTTTTCAATGGCGCCCTGCTAGATCAGAACCAGGCAGGGAGACAACAACAATGAAAACGCTTCTGTGCGGCGTAGCGCTTTGCGCCCTCATCGCCGCGCCGGTCGCCGCCGAAACGCGCTATGACCGCAGCCTTGAAAAGGCGGCCATGGGCATCGTCGCCGGCAAGATGGGCGGCATCCGCGGCGGCTTTTCCTACAAGCAGGTGCCGCAGCTTGTGGTTGTGCCGGTAGCAGCGCCGGCGGTCGTGACCGAACGCCCACGTGACGAAGCCACGGGCAAGCCGGACGACGGTCTGTCGCCCGCTGTGGAACGGCAGGTTTCGCGAACCATTTTCTAAACTACAGGTCAGTAGGCCTAGAGCTGCTTGAGAGGGTATGATCGGAGTCGGTCTACCGGCCGATGCCTTTGTTCATGCCGCCATTCGGCGATCTGAAAAGGTTACTCCTCCGCCGGCTCCGCTTGTTTCGAGGTTTTCTCGGAGCGCCAGGATTTCGTGGCGTGGCGAGCTCGGTCGGCCAAGACGGCGAGGCGTCCGCGCAGGCTTCGCCCACCCATCACCGACGACAAGATCACCGAATGCGTCGCAAAGCGGCGCTTGAAATCCTCGCCGCCGCAGAGAAAGTCGACCGTGGTCAAGCCCCGGTCAAGCGACCACTGGATGTAATCCATCATCAGGACCATGCCCGGCGAGGCTCGCTCGAAGGCCGGATCATAGGTCGTGACGAAAGCCATCATCGTTCCATGCTGCTCGAAATTGATCGAGATGGCGATGATCTCGTTTTCGCGTTCGAGCACGAAGATGCGCAGCAATCCTAGCCCGGCCAGCGCGGAGACCAGCGCCGCCAGAGCGGCGGAACCTTCGTCGAAGAGGTCCGAAACGCGGCCGTGCTTTGCCAGCCATAGCCGCTTCAGCGCCGCGACGCGCTCGAGCACTGGCTCGCGGGCTTCGTGCGCTTCCATCAGGCGGAAGCGTAGCGCGCCGCCTTCCTCCATGAATTTGCGGCCACGGCGATAGTTTTGCCGGGCTTTTTTCGATTGGCTTTCGAACCATTGCGCGCCGCCTTGCCAGGCGCCAGCGACACGATAGCTGACCTCGCTGCGGTGGTTTGGCTGCAAGATCGTGCCGCCGCCTGGGGCGGCGGGGCCGAGCAGTGCGGGGAATCGGGCATCGGGCAAAAGACGATTCAAATAGACAAGATCGAAGCCGCCATCGTCGAGAATGCGTTGCCAGAGCTGCCGCAGGATCTGCAGGTCGCAATCGGGGGCAAGCAGGACATCGCCATAATCGCAGTGATCCTTCGCCGCCCATTCCAGGACGCGGATGCCTGAGCGCCTGAAGGTCGCGAGCGCAATGACGGCCACGAGCCGCTCGTCGCTCCAGACCAACCCGATCCTGAGGCCGCGCCGATCCTGATACGGTGTCGTGCGCCACCAGGCCGAGATCCAGTCCGGATGCTGGAAGACGAGGCCGCCGGCGCGTTGCCAGAGCGCCGCCCAGGCGGGCGCGATTTCTGCCAGGCGCGCATCCGAAGTTGCGACTTCGATCCGGTGCGTTCGCGGCAGCCGGCACACGACAGGCCCGTTCAAGGCTTGGCCCTTTGCGAGGATTGCTGTGGCTCGGGCTTGTCGGTTCGGAAGTGTCTGGCGATCTGCCACCACATCCGCTTCAGCGGCAGGATGTAGAGCCCCGCGAGCGACTGATAGTCGCGCACATTGCGTTCGATCAACCCGAATTTGAAGTCCTCGTCGGGTCTCGGAACGCATAGGGTTCCGAACAGCCGATCCCAGAACGGGAAGAGCAGCCCGAAGTTCTTGTCGTAATGGCGCGGGTCCGTGCTGTGGTGCAACTGATGCCAGTGCGGGCACAAGATCAGGTTGTTCAGCGGCCCAAACGAGATCTTGAAATGCGTGTGCCTGACGAAATCCATCATCAGGATGTTGCGTATGATGTAGACGTTGACGCCGAAGACCGTCAGCTCGACGAGGTTCAGCGACACCAGCGACCAGATACCGAAGCAGATGCCGGGAATGACGCCGTCCCAGGCCCGGTTCATCAGTTCGTCGAGCGGGTGGACGCGATCCTTGGTGATGCCGACCATCACCTCGGCCGAATGGTGGACCTTGTGCAGTTCCCAGAGCACCGGATAGCGGTGCTGGGCGACGTGATAGAGATAATACGAAATGTCGTAGGCGAGCAGCATCGTGACGGTGAAGATCGTCACGGTCACCGGCCCTGCCGGACCCTCGATCAGGGGCGGCTGGATCGCCAGGAGCGTCGAGAGCAGCCAGTTCGTCGCATAGCCGACGGCGCTGACGAAGACGATGCCGGCAGGCAGCATGAGGAATGGCATGAGGGCTTTCCTCGTCACCCAGAACAAAAGGTCGGCCCTCGCCGAGGGATGACTGATCACCTCGTGCGGGACCGCGAACTCGAAGAATTCTTTCCAGCTCTTTTTCTCGACCGTGCGCCAATAGGCGACGAGGGCGCTGACCAAAGCGGTCAGCAACAGAAGTCCGGTCGCCAGCAGACCTGCGCCGGAAATCCGGTCAAGAACCTTGTAGACGATGTCGCTGGCCATTTCCAAGATTGCCGCCTCTTCATCCCGTTTTGCGGGCTGTCGCAGTCATAACAGTTAGTCCTCAAGCAAATGCGACGAAAATTGGTTAACAATTCATGAGTCTTTCTGGAATTCGGGAAAGTGATCCGCAAACGGCGACGCCTCGTGCTTCGGCAACCACCCGTTTCAACGAGCGTAACGCACGGATTTTCAAAGGATGGGGGCGTGACAGAACTAACCGCCATCGTCTCAAAGCCCAATATTGCTGGGATGATGGTTGGAGTGGGAGACGAATGCCTCTCCTCAATGCCCGGCTGGCGCCCTTGCCATCGTCGTCGGCTTTCGCCATGAAGGCCGATGAATTCGCCTCTGCCAGCCAGCACACGCCAGCGGCTCGACGACCTGCTCGTCCAGCGCGGGCTGTTTGCCAGTCGCTCGCGTGCCCGCGACGCGGTCGAACGCGGCACGGTGACGGTTGACGGTGTCCTCGCCCGCAAGCCCGGCCAGAGTGTTTTGCCGCAATGCCTTGTTACCATCGATGATCCGGCGCAAGGCTATGTGTCGCGCGCAGCACTCAAGCTGATCGGTGGGCTCGACCATTTCGGCCTCGATCCAGCTGGCTGCGAGGCGCTCGACGTCGGCGCCTCGACCGGCGGCTTTACCCAGGTTCTGCTGGAGCGTGGCGCGGCTCATGTCACCGCGATCGATGTCGGGCATGATCAAGTGCACCCTGATGTCGGAGGAGATCCGCGTGTGACGGTGATCGAGGGCCTGAACGCCCGCGATCTCACAGCCGCCGATCTTGGCGGTCGTATTCCGGATTTCATTGTGTCCGACGTCAGCTTCATTTCGCTGAAACTGGCGATGCCGCCGGCGCTTGGCCTTGCGAAGCCTGGCGCCAAGGCCATGTTTCTGGTCAAACCGCAATTCGAGGCTGGTCGCGAAGCTATCGGCAAGGGTGGTCTCTTGAAAGATCCCTACGACGCCTCCCGTGTCGCCGGTCTGCTGCAGGATTGGCTGGATGCCGTTCCCGGCTGGCGCTCGCTCGGGCTGCATTTGTCGCCGATCGAGGGCGGCGACGGCAATCGCGAATTCCTGCTCGGTGGGATCAAGGACCGATGAGCGCGCGCTTCAGCATCAGGAAACTTGGCGCCCAGGGCGACGGCATCGCCGAGACCGAGACAGGCGATCTGTTCATTCCCTTCACACTGCCCGGCGAAACGGTCACCGCCGCGCGCGAACGGGATCGCGCGATGTTGATGGCGGTGCTGGAAGCCTCGCCGCTGCGCATCGATCCCGCCTGCCGCCATTTCACCGAATGCGGCGGTTGCGCGCTCCAGCATTTCGAAGCCGAAGCCTATCGCCAGTGGAAACGCGAAAAGGTGGCGCACACCCTGAAGGGTAAAGGCATCGATTGCGAGATCGGCGAACTGGTCGCCTGCGCGCCGCACACGCGCCGCCGTGTCGTGCTTGCCGCCCGGCGCGCCGATACAGGCATGCTGCTGGGCTTCCATCGACATCTGTCGCCGGAGATCATCTCCATCGAGGAATGCCCGATCTCGCTGCCGGAGATCGTTGCCGCGCTCGATCGCCTCAAGGCACTCGCTGAACTGGTTTGCGCCACCACCAAATCGTTCCGGCTGGCGGTCACCGTGACCGGTTCGGGTCTTGATATCGCGGTCTATGAGTCAGGCAAACTGGGCGACAACCAGCGTCGGGTCGCCTCTAATTTCGTCATGGCCCAGGGATTTGCCCGGCTTTCGATCGACGATGAGATCATCATCGAACCCAGAAAGCCGGTGGTCACGTTCGGCGGCGTTGCCGTTGCCATTCCGCCGGGCGCCTTCCTGCAGGCAACCGAGGCCGCCGAACAGGCGATGGCCGACATCGTCGGCGGACATCTGAAGCGTGCCAAGAAGGTGGCTGATCTTTTCGCCGGTTGCGGCAGTTTTGCCTTGCGGCTTGCGGCAAGGTCGGAAGTCCATGCGGTGGAGGGTGACGCGGCAGCGCTTTCGGCGCTGGACCGGGGATCACGCTTCGCCACCGGCCTGAAGCGGGTGACGGGCGAACGCCGCGACCTGTTCCGCCGGCCGCTAACGTTCAAGGAGCTGAATGCCTTCGACGGTGTGGTGTTCGACCCGCCGCGCGCCGGCGCCGAGGACCAGTCGAAGCAGATTGCCCGCTCGGATGTTCCGTATGTTGCCGCGGTGTCCTGCAATCCAGTGACGCTCGCGCGCGACCTGCGCATCCTCATCGACGGCGGCTACACCCTAAAAAGCGTGACGCCGATCGACCAGTTCCTGTGGTCGCCGCATGTCGAGGCGGTGGCGCTGCTGGAGAAGCCGAAGAAGAGGCGCTAAGGCAGTAGCAAGCGGTGTAACCGAGGCGAGCCTTCGGTTCACCTTGGTTAAACCCTCGTACCGCCCACCGTCATCTGGTTCATGCGCAAATGCGGCTGGCCGACGCCGACCGGCACGCCCTGTCCGGCCTTGCCGCACATGCCGATGCCGGTGTCGAGCTTCATGTCGTTGCCGATCATCGAAACGCGGTGCATGGCATCCGGCCCGTTGCCGATCAGCATCGCGCCCTTGATCGGCTGCGTCACCTTGCCGTTCTCGATCATGTAGGCCTCGGTGCAGCCGAAGACGAATTTGCCAGAGGTGATGTCGACCTGGCCTCCGCCGAAGGAGACGGCATAGATGCCGTTCTTGACCGAGGCGATGATTTCGTCCGGCTCCATATCGCCAGATGTCATGTAGGTGTTGGTCATGCGCGGCATCGGCTGGTGGGCGTAGCCTTCGCGCCTGCCGTTGCCGGTCGCCTTCATGCCCATCAGCCGGGCGTTCTGTCGGTCCTGCATGTATCCGACCAGCTTGCCGTCCTCGATCAGCACATTGCGGGCCGAAGGCGTGCCTTCGTCATCGACGGTGAGCGAGCCGCGCCGCTCGGGCATGGTGCCGTCGTCAACGACGGTGACCCCCTTGGCGGCGACCTGTTGGCCCAGCAGGCCGGCGAAGGCCGAGGTCTTCTTGCGGTTGAAATCGCCTTCCAGCCCATGGCCGACGGCCTCGTGCAGCATGACGCCTGGCCAGCCGCTCGACAGCACTATGTCGAAGGTGCCGGCCGGCGCCGGTATGGCCTCGAGATTGACCAGGGCTTGCCGGAGCGCCTCCTTGGCGGCGTGCTTCCAGCTGTCCTCGACCAGGAATTCGCCAAACGCCTTGCGGCCACCCATGCCGTAGGAGCCGCTCTCCTGGCGGTCGCCATTGCCGACCACGACGGAGACGTTGATGCGGACCAGCGGGCGGATGTCGCGCACCACCTGGCCGTCGGCGCGCACGATCTCGACATGCTGCCAGGAGGCGGCAAGCGATGCCGAAACCTGCCGCACGCGCGGATCCTCGGCGCGCAGCCAGGCGTCGATTTCCTGCAGCAGCTTTGCCTTGGCCTCGAAGGAAGGCGAGGGGATCGGGTTCTCGTCGCCATAGAGATGGCGGTTGGTGCGGGCAGGCGCCGCGGCAAGCGTGCCGGAATAACCGCCCTTGACGGTTGAAACGGCGTCGGCCGCGCGCAGCAGCGAGGCCTCGGAAAGATCGCTGGAATGGGCATAGCCGCTGGCTTCGCCGGCAACGGCACGCAGGCCAAACCCCTGGTCGGTGTTGAAGTTGGCGGTCTTCAGCCGGCCATTGTCGAACATCAGCGCTTCGCTCTCGCTGTATTCGAGAAACAGCTCGCCGTCGTCGGCGCCGTTGATGGTCTCGGCGACGATCTGCTTGATGCGATCGTCTGAAATGTCGAATTGGCCGATCAGGCTGTTCATGGCGCGTCCGTTCACAGGAGGAATGGGTCTTTGCCACGATGTAGGCGCGAAGGCGCGTCGAGACAATCGTCCCGTCGCATTCCGAAGACAAATGCGCTCCGCCGACAGGTCGTCGACGTCACTTCTGTCGGGGGAGGGCGACTGTCAGGGGAGGGCGGCGAACCCGTCGGCGAAGCCTTTGAGATCGACCGGGATGCCGATGCCTTCTTCCGGAGTCTGGAAGACGATGAAGGTGGCCGACGTGCCGGTCTTCAACGTGTCGAGCAGCGGCTTTTCGAGAATGACTTCGGCATAGCAGCCGTCCTGGAAGCAGCGCACGAAATAGGCGCGGCCGATGTCCTTGCCGTCGACATTGAGGCCAAGCCCGTTGGGCAAAAGCACGCCAAGCGGCGCCAGCACGCGCAGGATCTCAGCCTTGTTGTCGGCAGTGCGTAGCACGACGACTGACAGCCCCATCTCCGGACGGTCCTCGGCAACGACGTTCTGCATCATCACGCATTGTTCCGAGGTGGCGCCGGCCGGCGTGTCGCAGATGATCGACCACGCGCCATGCGTCGAGCGCACCGTGCCACTCGGTTGCGCGGCGTTGGCCGTGCCGGACAAACCGATTGTAGACAGGCCGATCGCGGACAAGCCGATACCAGACAGGGCGGCGAGAAAGATGACCTTCGCCAAGGTTCTCGAAAGCCAAGGGATCATGACGGCTCCATTGCGAATCACGGCACTTTAAGCCGCGCCAAAGCCAAGTAAAGGACAAGACCGCTACCGGTCTGCCCCGAAAAAGCCAATACGGCGCTTTTCCCTGCCAATTTCGCCCGAATTGCGACGTTCGGCCCGCGCGGCCCGCAGGAATGTCACCGTTGGCCCAGCATAGGCGATTCGGGGTCGCCGCCGCTGCCTTCAAAGGCACATCCGGTCTTGCGCGCAAAAATGCCGCACGGTTTCGCCCGCTCCTTTCTTGCGGAGGGAAAAAGAGTATGGTTTGAACCACCCTGAGACTGTCGGGATTCCCGTCCCGGCATTGTTCGTTATTCTCGTGGGCACAGCCGCGAGGAACTGGGAGACGATGAGGGCGATGAGAAATTTCCTGGCAAACGCCAAGGTTCCAGCAAGTGCCAAGTTTCTAAGTGCTTGTGCCGCTATCACGTTTTTCGCCGGCACATCCGCCCATGCCGACCAGCCCAAGGACTGGGAGACAACCTTCCAGGCGCCGGCGACCGACATGATGCGGCAGATCGAGTGGTTCGGAAACTACACGATGTGGTTCATCGTCCCGATCACCATCCTGGTAATGCTTCTTCTCGCCTATTGCATGGTGAGATTCCGCGCGAGTGCGAACCCGGTTCCGTCCAAGACCAGCCACAACACGCTGATCGAGGTGATCTGGACTGTCGGCCCGGTCGTCATCCTGCTTTGCCTCGCCATTCCCTCGTTCCAACTGCTGACCGCGCAATACACGCCGCCGGAAGAAGCAAAGCTGACCGTCAAAGCGACCGGCAACCAGTGGAACTGGGATTACGAGTACCAGACCGAGAACACGCTCTCCTTCAATTCCGCGATCCTCCAGGACACCGACCGCACCGCCGCCGGGAAGGAGGACCGCAAGGAATATCCGCGCCTGCTCGCCGTCGACAACGAACTGGTGGTGCCGGTCAACACCATGACCCGCGTGCTCGTCACCGCAACCGACGTGATCCATTCCTTTGCCATGCCGTCGTTCGGCATCAAGATCGACGCCATTCCGGGCCGCACCAACGAGACCTGGTTCAAGGCGGAGAAGGAAGGCCTCTACTACGGCCAGTGCTCGCAGCTCTGCGGCAAGGACCATGCCTTCATGCCGATCGCCATCCGCGTCGTCTCCGACGCGCAGTTCAAGACCTGGCTGGCGGCGGCCAAGACCGATCTGCCCGGCGCCAACAAGACGCTGATGGCCGAGGTCGATGGCCAGAACAAGGTAGCGGCCGCCGGCAACTGATGCCGCGGGCTAGCAAGATTTAGGGAACGGAGCGGAATATGGCAGACGCTGCAGCTCACGACGGGCACGACCACAAGCCGTATCACGGCTGGGTGCGCTGGGTTTATTCGACCAACCACAAGGACATCGGCACGCTCTACCTGATCTTCGCGATCATGGCCGGCATCATCGGCGGTGCCTTGTCGGTCGCCATCCGCATGGAGCTGCAGGAGCCCGGCATCCAGATATTCAGCGGTCTGGCGCAGATGGTCTACGGCATGAACGGTGACGCCGCGATCGATGGCGGCAAGAGCATGTACAATGCCTTCGCCACCGCGCACGCCCTGATCATGATCTTCTTCATGGTCATGCCGGCGCTGATCGGCGGTTTTGCCAACTGGATGGTGCCGATCATGATCGGCGCGCCAGACATGGCGTTCCCGCGCATGAACAACATCTCCTTCTGGCTGCTGCCGCCGGCCTTCATCCTGCTGCTCACCTCGATGTTCATGCCCAGCGCGCCGGGCGCCTTTGGCGTCGGTGGCGGCTGGACGCTTTATCCGCCGCTGTCGACCTCGGGCCAGCCCGGACCGGCGATGGATCTGGCGATCCTGTCGATCCACATTGCCGGTGCGTCGTCGATCCTTGGCGCCATCAACTTCATCACCACCATCTTCAACATGCGCGCGCCTGGCATGACGCTGCACAAGATGCCGCTGTTTGCCTGGTCGGTGCTGGTCACCGCCTTCCTGCTGCTGTTGTCGTTGCCGGTTCTGGCCGGCGGCATCACCATGCTGCTCACCGACCGCAATTTCGGCACCACCTTCTTTGCGCCTGACGGTGGCGGCGATCCGATCCTGTTCCAGCACCTTTTCTGGTTCTTCGGTCACCCGGAAGTGTACATCCTGATCCTGCCGGGCTTCGGCATCATCAGCCACGTCATCTCGACCTTTTCGAAGAAGCCGGTGTTCGGTTATCTTGGCATGGCCTACGCCATGGTGGCGATCGGCGCCGTCGGCTTCATCGTCTGGGCGCACCACATGTACACGACCGGCCTGTCGCTCGACACGCAGCGCTATTTCGTCTTCGCCACCATGGTCATCGCGGTGCCGACCGGCGTGAAGATCTTCTCCTGGATCGCGACGATGTGGGGCGGGTCGATCTCGTTCAAGACGCCGATGCTGTGGGCGCTGGGCTTCATCTTCCTGTTCACCATCGGTGGCGTCACCGGCGTCCAGCTGGCCAATGCTGGCCTCGACCGCTCGCTGCATGACACCTATTTCGTCATCGCGCACTTCCACTACGTGCTGTCGCTGGGCGCCGTGTTCGCCATCTTCGCCGGTTGGTACTACTGGTTCCCGAAGATGACCGGCTACATGTATTCGCCCGTCATCGCCAACACCCACTTCTGGGTTACCTTCGTCGGCGTCAACCTGATCTTCTTCCCGCAGCACTTCCTCGGCCTCGCCGGCATGCCGCGCCGCACCATCGACTATCCGGATGCGTTTGCCGGCTGGAACTATGTGTCGTCCATCGGCTCCTATATCTCGGCCGTCGGCGTCCTGATCTTCCTCTACTGCGTGTTCGAAGCCTTCCAGAAGAAGCGGATTGCCGGTGCCAACCCGTGGGGCGAGGGCGCAACGACGCTAGAATGGCAGCTGCCTTCGCCGCCGCCGTTCCACCAGTGGGAACAGCTGCCGAAGATCAAGTAAGGCGGCTGCCCGCTCGAATACGAAACCGCCGGTTCGCCGGCGGTTTTGGCCAACGGAATGATGGACTTAAGTACGCATGGCCCTTGTCGACGACCCATTGATTGACGAAGCGGGCTTTCGCATGTCGGAAGCGACGGCGGGCGATTTCTTCGCCCTCTTGAAGCCGCGCGTCATGTCGCTGGTGGTGTTCACTGCCTTTGTCGGTCTCGTCGCCGCACCGGTGACGATCAACCCGCTGCTGGCGGTGATCGCCATCCTGGCGATCGCGATTGGTGCTGGCGCCTCCGGCGCGCTCAACATGTGGTACGACGCCGACATCGATGCCGTGATGACCAGGACCGCCAGCCGTCCGGTCCCGGCCGGTCGCATCCAGCCGCATGAGGCGCTGACCTTCGGGCTGGTGCTGTCGGTGCTGTCGGTGATGACGCTCGGCGTGCTGGTCAACTGGCTGTCGGCGACGCTGCTGGCCTTCACCATCTTCTTCTATGCCGTCGTCTACACGATGTGGCTGAAGCGCTGGACGCCGCAGAACATCGTCATCGGTGGTGCTGCCGGCGCCATTCCTCCCGTGATCGGCTGGGCCGCGGTGACCGGATCGGTCAGCCTTGAAAGCCTGATCCTGTTCCTGATCATCTTCCTGTGGACGCCGCCGCATTTCTGGGCGCTGGCGCTGTTCAAGTCCGAGGACTACGCCAAGGCCGGCATCCCGATGATGCCGAACGTCGCTGGACACGCTTCGACTCGCCGTCAGATCTTCGCCTACGCGCTGGTGCTGGCGCCGGTCGGCGTGCTGCCATGGCTGCTTGGCTACACCACGCCGGTCTATGGCGTGGCCGCCGTACTGCTCGGAGTTGGTTTTGTCTGGTACGCATGGAAAGTGCTTGGCATGGCCGATGACGACCGCGTCATGAAACCGGCAAAGGCCTTGTTTGCCTATTCGCTGCTTTATCTCTTCGCCATCTTCGCTGCCTATCTGGCCGATAGCGTTGTCGAACGCGCGCTTGCCATGGGTGGAGCATGACTATGATCGAGGAAAAGCTCGAGACTATCACGTTGACCGAGCGTCAGAAGAAGGCCCAGCGTAGCCGTTCCATCGCCATTGGCGTGGCGCTGGCGCTGCTGGTCGTCATTTTCTACATCGCGACGATCGTGAAGTTCGGCCACAATTTGGGCACGATGTGATGAGCGTCGAGACGTCCAAGAAAACGACGGGCAAGAACAGCAACGTCATCGTTGCGGCTGTCTGCCTTGCCTTTTTCACCGGCATGATCGGCATGGCCTATGCCGCGGTGCCGCTTTACAAGATGTTCTGCCAGGCGACAGGCTATGGCGGCACGACGCAGCGTGCCGAGAAGCAGTATGCCGGCCGCGTGCTCGACCGTGAGGTCACCGTTCGCTTCGATGCCAACATCGCCGGCGTGCCGTGGGACTTCCAGCCGGTCCAACGCTCGATGACCATGAAGATCGGCGAGACGGTGCAGGCCCACTACAAGGCCACCAACAAGTTCGATCGCCCCGTGACCGGCCGCGCCACCTTCAATGTGCAGCCGGAACTGGCAGGGCCCTACTTCAACAAGGTCGAGTGCTTCTGCTTCACCGACACGACGCTGAAGCCTGGCGAGACGTTGGACATGCCGGTCCTCTTCTATGTGGACCCCGATATCGTCAACGTGCCGGAACTGAAGGACGTGAAGACGATCACCCTGTCCTATACGATGTTCCCGGTCGAGAAGACCAAGCCGGTCGCCTCCTCGGAGCCGGCCAAGGGCAACAGCAAGACAATTTCGAATACCGAAGCAAATCTCGGGGGTTGATATGGCAGACGCGCACGCAAAACCACAGCATGACTATCATCTCGTCGACCCGAGCCCGTGGCCTTTCCTGGGATCGGTAGGCGCGCTCGTCACCGCCTTTGGCGGCGTCTGCTTTATGGAGTACCTGAAGGGCGGCAGCTTCCCGATCTTCGGCTTCAACATCGCCAATCCGTGGCTGTTCTTCATCGGCCTGGTGATCGTCCTCTACACCATGTTCGCCTGGTGGTCGGACACGATCAAGGAAGCGCATGAGGGCCATCACACGCGTGTTGTGTCGCTCCATCTGCGCTACGGCATGATCATGTTCATCGCCTCGGAGGTAATGTTCTTCGTTGCCTGGTTCTGGGCCTATTTCGACGCCAGCCTGTTTCCGAGCGAAGTGCAGCAATATGCCCGCACCGCGTTCACCGGCGGTGTCTGGCCGCCGAAGGGCATGGAAGTTCTCGATCCCTTCCATTTGCCGCTCTACAACACCGTCATCCTGCTCCTGTCGGGCACCACGGTCACCTGGGCGCACCATTCGCTCATCCATGGCGATCGCAAGGGGCTGATCAACGGCCTGGTGCTGACCGTCGGCCTCGGCATGCTGTTCACCATGGTGCAGGCCTATGAGTACATGCACGCTCCGTTCGGCTTCAAGGATTCCATCTACGGCGCCACCTTCTTCATGGCGACCGGCTTCCACGGCTTCCATGTCATCATCGGCACCATCTTCCTGGCTGTCTGCCTGCTCCGGGCTATGAAGGGTGATTTCACCCCCAAGCAGCATTTCGGCTTCGAGGCGGCCGCCTGGTATTGGCACTTCGTCGACGTGGTCTGGCTGTTCCTGTTCGCATCGATCTACGTCTGGGGATCGGTCGGCGCGGTGATCGAAGGCCACTGATCCCGGACTGAGGGTATCGATTTGGGGAGGGGCGGCCGCGGCGACGTGGCCGCCTTCTTCTTTTCGGCGCAATGATTGCCGATCGATAGCCCATGCGGCTGACAATTCCCTGGGCGATTTGCGTATTCATGATCGCGGCATTCCCGGCCCTTGCCGCGGCAAGGGTCGATCTTGTGCGTGTCGACAAGTCGGAACGGCGGCTGGAACTGATCGGCGACGGCAAGGTCTTGCGAAGCTATGGCATCGCGCTGGGCGGCGATCCTGTCGGACACAAGCACCAGGAGGGCGATCAACGCACGCCCGAGGGCAACTATGTCCTCGACTGGCGCAACCCGAACAGCATCGCGCACAGATCGATCCATATTTCGTACCCCGATGCCGACGACCTGGCGGCCGCGAAGGCGCGCAATGTCGACGCAGGCGGCATGATTATGATCCATGGCCAGCCAAATGGTTATGGCTGGTGGGGCTGGCTGCTACAATTGGTCGACTGGACCGACGGCTGCATTGCGGTTACGGACACCGACATGGACGAAATCTGGGCACTGGTGGCCGATGGGACACCGATCGAGATCGAGCGGTAAGCAATGAGCGACGACGCTTCCATGAGTGAAGATAAGGCGATCTGGCCGCCGATCGAACCGATTTCGGCCGGCCTGCACGGCCGTTGTCCGCGCTGCGGCGAGGGGCGGCTGTTTGCCGGTTTCCTCACCGTCGGCAAGCGCTGCGTCAATTGCGGCCTCGATTATTCCTACGCCGATGCCGGCGACGGACCGGCGGTCTTCGTCATCCTGATCATCGGTTTCATCATTGTCGGTCTGGCGCTCTGGGTTGAAGTTACGCTGAGCCCACCGCTCTGGCTGCATCTGCTGATCTGGATCCCGCTGGCTGTCGTGTTGTGCCTGACGGCGCTGCGGCTGATCAAGGGCGTGCTGCTCACCTTGCAATACCGCAACAAGGCGGCTGAGGGCCGGCTGGATCGCGGCGAATGAGCGAGGCATCCGTCAAGGCCGATGGCCGTTCGCGGCCACGGACGGCATTGCTTTTCAGCCTTGGCCTGGTGCTGTTCCTGATCCTGCTGGCGCTCGGCAGCTGGCAGGTCCAGCGCCTGTACTGGAAGGAAGGTCTTCTTGAGACCATCGACCGGCGCACCCATTCAGCGCCACGGCCGCTGGCCGAGGTCGAGAAAGAATTCGCCGCCACCGGGGACGTCGACTACACGCCGGTCACCGTCACCGGCACTTTCCTGCATCAAGGCGAGCGGCATTTCTACGCGACCTGGGAAGGCGACGCGGGCTTCAACGTCTACACGCCGCTGGCGCTCGACGATGGCCGCTTCGTCCTGATCAATCGCGGCTTCGTGCCTTACGATCTGAAGGATGCCGCCAAGCGCGCCAAGGGACAGGTGACAGGCAAGGTGACGGTCACCGGACTTGCCCGCAATCCGCTGCCGGCAAAGCCGTCGATGATGCTTCCCGACAACGACGTGGCGAAGAACATCTTCTACTGGAAGGACCGCGACGTGATGGCGGCGAGCGCCGGGCTGCCGGCTGGTGCTGCGCTGGTGCCGATCTTCATCGACGCCGACAAGACGCTCAATCCAGGCGGATTGCCGGTAGGCGGCGTCACCATCATCGACCTGCCGAACAGCCATCTGCAATATGCGATGACCTGGTATGGCCTTGCTGCAGCGCTCGCCGCCGTGCTCATCTTGCGGCTTCGCCGCCCCGCGAAAGAGGAGTGAACGCGACCGACACCCTTGACAGGGCCATCGCCCTTGACAGGACGGGGGTAGGCACCTCATTTCGGCTCTGATCAACCGGCCCGGATTCATGCTTCAAACAAAGACCAAGCCACCTCTGACGATCCGGCTCTGCCAGCCGCGCGGTTTTTGCGCCGGTGTCGACCGTGCCATCCAGATTGTCGTGCTGGCGCTGAAGAAATATGGCGCGCCGGTCTATGTCCGCCATGAGATCGTGCACAACCGTTACGTCGTCGAGGGGCTGCAAAGCCTTGGCGCCGTCTTCATCGAGGAACTCTCCGAGATCCCGGCCGAACACCGCCAGAGCCCGGTCGTGTTCTCGGCGCATGGCGTACCGAAGTCGGTGCCGGCGGATGCCCGGGCGCGCAACCTCTTCTATCTCGACGCCACTTGTCCGCTGGTGTCGAAAGTCCACAAGCAGGCGATGCGCCATCAGCGGCTCGGCCGCCATGTGCTCTTGATCGGTCATGCCGGCCATCCCGAGGTGATCGGCACCATGGGCCAGCTGCCGGACGGAGCGGTGACGCTGATCGAAACCGAAGCCGATGCCGCCAAGCTTGCGCCCGCCGATCCGCAGGCGCTCGGCTTCGTTACCCAGACCACGCTGTCGGTCGAGGACACCGCCGGCATCATCCGCGCCTTGCAGGATCGCTTTCCAGCCCTGCAGGCTCCGGCGGCGGAATCGATCTGCTACGCCACCACCAACCGCCAGGAGGCGGTCAAGGACACCGCTCCGGGCGCCGATCTCTATTTGATCGTCGGCGCGCCCAATTCCTCCAATTCGCGGCGCCTTGTCGAAGTGGCGGAACGGGCTGGCGCCACGATGTCGCTTCTCGTGCAGCGCGCCGCCGAGATTCCGTGGAATGACATCGGCAACATCTCGACGCTCGGCCTGTCGGCCGGCGCGTCGGCGCCCGAAATCATCGTCGACGAGATCATCGACGCGTTCCGGCAACGCTTCGATGTCACGATCGACCTGGCCATCACGGCCACGGAAACGGAGGATTTTCCGGTCATGCGGGTACTGCGCGATGTCGAACTGACGCGGGCCGACATGGCCTTCGTCAATGGAGCCGCGTAAGGCACATGGCGGTCTACACCGACGTTGCGGAAGGCGAACTCGGCGCGTTCCTGAAGCACTATCCGGTCGGCGATCTCCTGTCCTACAAGGGCATCGCCGAAGGCACCGAGAACTCGAACTTCCTGCTGCACACCTCCAGCGGCTCCTACATCCTGACGCTCTATGAAAAACGGGTCGAGAAGGCGGATCTGCCGTTTTTCCTCGGCCTGATGGGCCATCTTGCCAACAAAGGCGTGTCCTGCCCGCTGCCGGTGACCGCGCATGACGGCAGCGTCATCGGCACGCTCGCCGGCCGACCGGCGGTCATCATCACCTTCCTCGAAGGGCTTTCGCTACGGCGGCCAGCGGCAACGCATTGCGCCGAGGTCGGCAAGGCGTTGGCGCAGTTGCATCTGGCCGGCGCCGATTTTTCGATGACGCGTCCGAATGCACTGGCCATCGACGGCTGGCGCAAGCTTTGGGGCGCAGCGCGCAATCGCGCCGACGAGGTCGAGCCGGGCCTGGCGGCCGAGGTCGATGCCGATTTCGCCGATTTCGAGCGGAATTGGCCGAAGAACCTGCCGCAAGGCATCATCCATGCCGATCTTTTCCCGGACAACGTCTTCTTCCTCGGCGAGAAGCTTTCCGGTCTGATCGACTTCTATTTTGCCTGCGACGACCTCTACGCTTACGATGTCGCCACCTGCCTCAACGCCTGGTGCTTCGAGAAGGATTTTTCCTTCAACCTCACCAAGGGCAAGGCGTTGCTTGCCGGCTATCAGAGCGTGCGTCCGCTGAGCGGCCAGGAGAAGGCGGCGCTGCCGATGCTGGCGCGCGGCTCGGCGTTGCGCTTCATGCTGACCCGGCTGTACGACTGGCTTACCGTTCCCGATGGCGGGCTGGTGATGAAACGCGATCCGACCGAGTATATCCGCAGGATGCGGTTCCACCGGGCGATCGGATCTCCTTCGGAATATGGATTGGCCTGATATGGGGTATCATGAGCAAACAGGTTGAGATCTTCACCGACGGCGCCTGTTCGGGCAATCCCGGCCCGGGTGGCTGGGGCGCGATCCTGCGCTTCAACGGCACCACCAAGGAGCTTTCCGGCGGCGAGGCTGAGACGACCAACAACCGCATGGAACTTCTCGCCGCCATCTCGGCGCTGAATGCGCTGAAGGAACCTTGCACGGTCGAGCTTCACACCGACAGCAAATATGTCATGGATGGCATCTCCAAGTGGATCCACGGCTGGAAGAAGAACGGCTGGAAGACCGCCGACAAGAAACCTGTGAAGAACGGTGAACTCTGGCAGGCGCTCGACGAAGCCAACAAGCGCCACAAGGTCACCTGGAACTGGGTCAAGGGCCATGCCGGCCATACCGAAAACGAGCGCGCCGACGAACTCGCGCGCGAAGGCATGGCGCCGTTCAAGAAAGGCCCGTTCAAGCCCGCAGCAGCGCCAAAGCCGGCTGCGCAGGCAAAACAGCCGGCAATCGCGAAGGTGCGGCGGTCGACCCAGAGCTATTGATTCCGGGAGTCGGACGGATCTCAGGCAGGGGATTTCTATCGTGCCGATCCTCTACTACGTCACGCATCCCCAGGTTCAGGTCGATGCCAAAGTTCCCGTGCCGGAATGGGGACTATCCGACATCGGACGCGCGAGAGCGTTTGCAATGCTCGATCAGCCCTTTGTCGGGTCGATCCGGCGTATCGTGTCGTCGGCTGAACGCAAGGCGATGGAAACCGCCGAGATCCTCGCAACGCACCTGCGTCTTGCCATCGAGGTGAGGGAACGGATGCATGAGAACGACCGATCGGCAACAGGTTTCCTGCCGCCGCCGGAGTTCGAAGCGGTCGCGGACCAGTTCTTCGCAAATCCACACGAAAGCATTCGCGGATGGGAAAGAGCCATCGATGCCCAGCAGCGTATCATGAGCGAGGTCGACACCGTGCTCCGCGCCAATGGTGACGACGACATTGCCTTCGTCGGCCATGGCGGCGTGGGAACGCTGCTGCTGCTGTCCCTCAGTGGTCGGGAGATCAGCCGCGAAGCGGATCAGCCGGCCGGCGGCGGCAACTGCTTCGCCTACGATATCGGCGCAGGCCGTGTCGTCGACGGATGGCGGCCGATCGACGGGCCGGCGCAGCCGTAAACGCTCAGACCAGACTAGATGCGCGTCAGTGATATAGGTCTCTCAGACAGGGGGATGTAGTCGAGTGTGAAGACGACGCGCATGGTTGTCTGCACTCCCATGATCCAGCCCCCCGCCAACCCACAGGCGAGAGGTCCTGGGCAGCCGTCGCACGTTTCGGCGATCGCCGCTCTGTAATTTGTGCTCTGTCGTACTTTTGATAGTATGCCCTGTCAGCGAGGGTGACATGTCGGATAGGAGCCGAGTTGATGTTCCGAGGGCCGGCACCGGTTCGCGCCTTCCGGTCGGTGCGGGCTTGATCGACGATGGTGCTGAAGCCCGTCACGAGCGGCGTGTCCTGACCGCGCTGTGCTACGATCTCGTCGGCTCCACCGAGTTGCTCGGACTGCTTGGTATCGAGGATTTCGAGGAACTGATCCTGGCGTTTCAGCTGGCTTCCAAGGAAGCGATCGCATCCTGCTCCGGCACCGTGAGGGTCGAGGTCGGCGATGGCGGCGTCGCAATGTTCCCAGTCGATCTGGGCGCGAAGGATTCGGCATCGCTGGCAATCAGCGCCGGGCTTGCGATCGTCAAGGCGTGCAAGCGCCTCGCGGCGGAGAAAGGGAGGAGCGACCTGCATGTAAGGGTCGGCGTGGCGACCTCAATGGCGCTGATCCTGAAGGGCGACACCGCCGCAGCGCAGGACACCGTCACCGGCCCTGCGTTTGCGCTGGCAGCCAGGCTGCAGGCAATCGCCCGGTCAGACACCGTCCTCGTTTCCAACGATACACGCAATCTGACACGCCGCTCACACGTATTCAGCTTCTGCGGCGCTCACCTGATCAAAGGTTTCGCGCAACCCGAGCAGGTCTGGCAGGCGCTGAGCCACAAGCGGAAGGTAGACCGCTTCTTCGCGTTCGGACGCCTCGCCAGCCCCTTGATCGACCGTACGGATGAGGCCAAGCTGATACATCAATGTTGGACCGAAGCCGTTTCGGGACGGGGCCAGGTCATCCTGATCGAGGGCGAAGCCGGCATTGGCAAGTCGCGCATCCTGCACGAGGTGCGTCGGCGAACGCGCTTCCAGCGCGACAAGTTGCTCCTCTTCCAATGTATGCCAGGCGACTCGCGCTCGACGCTGTATCCACTACGGCAGGCGATGGTGGGAAATTTCGACGCCGGCGAGCCTGCATTGACTTCGACGCTTGTGGCCGAGGTGTTCGCCGCGCATGACGTTCACGACGGTGAAGTCGTCGACATCTTTTCTTTTCTGCTGGGTGCGGAAGGCGCAAGTTCCGGGTTCCAGGAGATGGATCCGGACGTAATCCGAGAGAAGGCTGACTGGGCCGCGCGCCGAGCGCTACAAGCAATGTGCGCCGGTGGCCCGCTGGTCTTATTCGTTGAAGATATTCACTGGATCGACCTGACGTCGAAGCAGTTGCTCGGCGAGCTTGCAAAGCTGGTTCCCAGTTGTCCTGTGCTCTTGATCGTGACGACGAGGCCTGGATTTGGCGACTGGTTGGACGGAAGAAGCAAACATGTCCTGCTCGCGCCCCTCGAGCATGCCGACACCTTGCAGGCAATCGCGACGATGTGGCCTCAGGGCAAGCGAGCGCTCGCGCCTGAGCCTGAGCTGATAGAGTTGGTCGAGCGCGTAACCGGCGGTGTGCCACTGTTCATCGAAGAGGTTTGCCAATGGATGGCGGAGGATATCGCCAACCGCACGGAGCACCTGCCACAAGGCGCTTCGCTCGGCCGCGCGTCGGTGTTGGAAACTGTGCTGGATGCCCGGCTGGAGCCTCTCGGCCGCGCCCGCGAGGTAGCGCGAGCGGCCGCCGTCGCCGGCGGCAGGTCCAGCCTGGACTTGCTGTCGGCGCTCTTGCCGGAATTTGACCAGGGCACAATCTCCGCGGCGCTCGATGCCCTGGGCGAGGCAGGCTTCGTTCGCGCCAGGCACGCAGGCGTTTCGCTGTACGCGTTCCGGCATGCACTCATCCAAGAGACGATCTACAATGGAACGCTGCGGAAGCGACGGCAGACTCTACATCAGCGTCTCTATGCGGCGGTTAACGGCAACCGCAGCCTCGCCAGATGGCTGACGACGGCAGCACTTGCCGACCATGCCGAGCGAGGAGGCCTGCTGGAGGAGGCGATCGGCGAGTTCGTCAATGCCGGCATGGAAAGCTCGTCCCGTTCGGCCATGACCGAGGCGAGGCAGCTGCTCGAGCACGCCATTGGACTTTGCGAGCAGATTTCCGATCATGACAGACAGGACGCGCTACGGCTCTCGGCGATGGTGGCGCTCGGGCCGATACTGACGGCCGTCGAAGGGCCGAATTCCGAGCACGCCCGCAAGCTCTATGACGACGGCGTAAAGATCGCACGGCGGCGGCCGATGGCGGAGCGCGCCAAGTGGTTCCCGATCTATTGGGGTTGGTGGTTCACTGGCTCGATCGTCGATGGCGAGCGGGCGCAGGCCGTCGTCAGCGACCTGAAGGAGGTCAATGACCCAGAGATCCAGTTGCAGGCCAGGCACTGCTTGTGGGCGGTCGATTTCAATCGCGGAGACCATAGCGGATGCATAGCTGCGATTGATGCCGGATTGCCGCTCTATGACGTGGGCCAGGGGCACGCGAATGCCACCCGTTTCGGGGGGCATGACGCGCGTGTGTGCGGCTTGGCGCATCGTGCATTGTCGCTATGGTTCTCGGGGCGTGCAACAAGCGCTCTCCGGTCCATGTCCGAGGCCCGGCGCTGGGCGCAGCAGACCGGCCATGTCAGCAGCATTACGCATGCCTGCATCAATGACGCCATGCTCAGTTGCTATCGCCGCGACTTCGCAGCGCTGCGTCACGTGATTGCGGATCTACGACAGCTGACCGCGCGTTATCACCTGCCTTCGCTCGCCGTCTCGGCGCAAATCTTCGAGGGCTGGTGCGATGGCAACGCTGGCCATCTCGAGCAAGGCAAGGACAAGATGCGCGAGGGCCTCGGCCTGCATGGAAAGGTGCAGACGCCGGAGGACGAGCCCGTCTATTGCGGTATGTTGGCGGAACTTCTAGCGCGCTCGGGTGAGACTGACCAGGCGCTCGCGCTGCTTCATTCAGCTGTAGCCGAGGCCGAGGCGGGCGGCAGTCGCTACTGGCTGGCGGAACTGCACCGGCGAATCGCGCAACTTCTCGTCCTCGTCAAGGCGGAAGCCAGCCAGGCGGCAGCCGCCTTTGAGAGGAGCCTCACCACTGCAGCCGAGCAAAACGCCGTACCCATCCTGATCGGAACCTATGAGACGCTCAGATCATCGAATGTCTCGCCCGAACTGCTCCGTCGCTACAGCGATCGTGTCGAAACGGCAAGGAAGTCAGCCGAGCCCGGCGAACCGCTGATCGTGAACCCCGAACCGGAACTGCGGGCCAGCCGATAGTGGAACAGTATGAGCGCATTGGTCCTCCTGCAGACGAGGCGCTGACGTATCTGATGTCGATGCGACAAGCGTTGGGCATCACCCGTATTGCAGATATTACCGGCTTGGACCGCGTTGGCATCCCGGTCGTGCAGGCAACGAGGCCGTTCTCGTTTTCAAACGCAGTTGCGCAGGGAAAGGGCGCCAGCCTGGCTCGCGCCGCGATATCGGCCATTTTGGAATCCGCTGAAGGGTTTTTCGCCGAGCGCATCGAATATTTTGACGTCGTCCACGGTTCGGCCAAGTCGCTCGAGATACCCTCCGGGCGATATGAAACTTGGCTGCGAGAGCCCGCACTTGCTGATTGGCGAGACAAGGAAACGGCCTGGGTCTCAGCGGAGAACCTGCTAAGCGGCAGCTGCGAGTTCGTTCCGCTGGAATTGGTGCACACGGCCTATCTCGTACCGCCCAGCCCCTGTGACGGAATTTTCACGCCAACGACAACCGGACTGGCGGCCGCGCTTGATGAAACAGACGCCGTCACGCACGGCATACTGGAATGCGTCGAACGGGATGCGATCGCCCGCGCCCTCAAGACGCATGGCTTTCTGCAACATGAGCGAATCGATCCGGCGACCATCGATGACGCAAGGGTCCTGACGCTGTTGGATGAACTTGCACGAAAAGACATAATCGTCGGCCTTTGGCTCGCGCCGTCGCCTGTCGGCCTGCCAGTGATCTGGTGCCATCTGATGGAAAGCAATCCTCGCGAAACGGCACTGCTCAATCTGCCAGCCGATGGTTCGGCCGCTGCATTCGATCCGGCGGCAGCTGTCGTCCAAGCGATCCATGAGGCGGCGCAGGCAAGGCTTGCGGCGATATCGGGTGCGCGCGATGACATTACCCGGGCGTTTTATCCGAAATATCCGGACTGGCAGCTTATCGCGGCACACCGGCAGCTGATCACCGGCGGCCGCAAGGATGTGAGTTTCGCCAGCCAGCCTGCCTATCGAGCGGCGGGCGGCGAGACCTTGTTGTGCAGCCTTCTCACCAGGCTGGAGGAAAGCGGAATTTGCGCTGTGTACCTAGTCCGCCTTAACACCAGCCCTTGGAACCGGCTGTCGGCCGTCAGGATAATTATCCCCCAATTGTACCCGCTGGTGGAGTGACCGGATGCGGCCCTGGCTTCTTTTCGCAGGACCCACGCTATCGCATGCGGAGGCACTGCAGGTGGCCGACGTGATCTGCCTGGCGCCCGCCGTGCAGGGATCGATCATAGCCGCCGTGCAACGCTACGACCCGGCTGCCATCATCATTATCGACGGCGCCTTCCAGGCTGAGCCGGCAGTGAGGCACAAGGAGATACTGTGGGCGATCAGCCAGGCCATCCCGGTGATTGGTGCTGGAAGCATGGGAGCCTTGCGAGCCGCCGAGCTTTACCCATACATGCACGGCGTTGGCCTTATCTATCGATGGTACCGCCGCTTTGCTTTCCTGCCTGATGACGCAGTGGCAGTGCTGTATGGTCCGAAGGTGGTGAATTTTTCGCCACTGACCCACGCTTTGGTTGATTTGCGAATGACAGTCCGCGCCGCCTGGAGGCGGAACCTGATCTCCGCCGACTTGTCAGGAAAGCTTGAGAATGCGGCCCGGAACCTCAATTTTCGGGAACGTACGCTGTCGCGAATGGTCCGCGAGGCATCACCGGAAGCCGGTGACCATGATATCGAAGTCTGCCGGCAAATCCTCGCAGGAGCTTTCGTTCAGCAAAAGAAACGCGACGCACTGTCAGCTCTGCAGCTTATGCGCGAAAATGCATTGGTGCCGGCGGAATTGACGAATTTCAAAATGACGATCGCGTTTCTTCAAGATTTGGAGGACGCCGGCTTGGCAATCTGACGACAGCGTTGCTGGTGATACTTGGTGCAATTTACGAAGTACAAGCCTCGTGCTAGTGTCGCGGACCATGAGAGGGGCCGGGCAATTGGACGCGCTCGATGTCGCCGGTCGGGCGGCGATGTCGGTCGGAACACGCTTCCTGCTATACCCACAAGCGCCTCACCTTTCCGGGTACGAAAAACCCGAGGCGGTCTGGATTTCAACATCGCCCGGTTTGATCCATCCGGGCCCGGAAGATCATCGCATATACGTGCTTGATCCCGTGCTGGACAAGCAGCCGTACGAGTATCCCTACCTGCCGCCCTTCGTTGGCGCCTGTTTCCCACCAGCCGAACCCGGCTTTGATGGTCATTTCGACCACCTCTCTCCTCAGTCGCGCCAGTTCCTGGCAGCGCATGCGTTCGCGGCTGCGAGTCGGGTGCTGGACATCTGGGAAAGCTATCTGGGCAAGCCGATTGTCTGGTACTTCGCCGAAACATACGAGCGGCTTGAGATCATTCCCTGGGTTGACTGGGAGAATGCACAATCGGGGTTTGGATATCTGGAGCTTGGCCGCGAGCGTGGAGCCGACGGGCGCGGCCATCCGTACGCCCTGAACTTCGACGTGATCGCGCATGAAATGGGTCACGCCATACTCTTTTCTCTCTTCGGAGTGCCTACGGAAGGCCTGCAGGACAGCGACTTTGGGCCGTTCCACGAAGCCAACGCCGATCTGATTTCGCTGCTTTCGTTCCTGCATTTCGACAGCGGGATGGATCGATTGTTACGGCACAGCCAGGCAAACCTGCTTGTCCTCAACGAGCTCAACCGCATCGCCGAGCTGACGGGCGACAGCCAGATCCGCATCGCCAGCAACTCGCGCAAGATGTCGGAAGTGACCGAAGAGATTCATGACAGGTCTCGCCCATTCACGGGAGCTGTGTTCGATACACTGGTCGATCTCTATCACGCCGGCTTGGTGCGACAGGGCCTGGCCGACGAGCGCCTGCTTGGTTTCGACATCAGGCAGGTTGGCGAAGCCGACATGCGGCGCATTTCTAACTTCACGGGCGATGCATTCCGAGCCCGTCCGTTCCTTTTCAAGACCGAGCTAATCAAGGCGCGCGACGATGTCGCGCTCGCGCTCGCGCGCGCGTGGACGCGCCTCGATGCCGATCATCTCACATTCGCAGTCGCGGCCTCCACCATCATCGAAGTGTCCGACCGCATCCGCCCGGCGCTAGCGGCAAGCTTCGAAGAGAACTTCAGATGGCGGGAAATTTTATGAACTGGTGATTGCAACGGAGGAGTAACAACATGAGCGACGATTTTCACCGACCGACACTGACTTTTCCCGGTGGCGTATATAACGCCAGCCAAGTAAGGCTCTACGGCATTCCCGGAGTAGGGGTCTCGTGTTCCCAGGAAGTTCAAAGGCCGTTGGCACAAAAAACACAAGTATTTCTTCAAATATATCTACAGCTGATCCAAAAAAAGATGAGGAGGCAAACGAAAAACTAAAAAAGATGGTAGAAGAATTAAGAGGTAAAGGAAAAGATAAATTATCTGACGAAGAAATTTTCAAAAAACTTATTACTCTGCCGTCGTTTCCGTGGCCTATAGGAATGTCGTACCAAATTGCACTCGACACGCGAAAGTTTGGAAAAATTGCTTTATCAACATTGATAACAATCGAAGAGGCGATAGGGGAAGGAAAATTGCTTTCTTGTGGTATTATTGTAAGTTATTCTTATGAGGGACATTGCTATGATCTACCAAAACCGAAAATAATGTTGGTCCCAGCCTTTCCTGAAGAAATTCCACTCGACGATTGCGGCTATGACAAGAAAAACAGCCAAGATACGAGTGTCGAGGATAGATACATGCTTTGGATAGTCGACAAGCTTGATGAGTGCATTGAATTCGAAACGAACCAGGGGTTCGTCGAACAGATCGTTCTCGATGCCAATCTGCCGGGTAAGCGCTCACCCACGATGTATGCTTCCCGGATGATGATGGGGCATCGCGGGGGAAGACTTGGCGACTCATAGACGCGAGCGCGCGCATGACCGAATCGCGAGTTGTCGCCGGTCAGCCCCAGCCCGGCTTGCCGTTGTTGGCGGATAGGGCAGGCAGACAGGGCACCTAGTCTAGTCTAGCGGATCAGCAGCGCCGTGCCGTAGAGCCCGAGTGCGAACACCGTGTGCGATACCAGGTTCAGCGCCCGGATCTGCATCGGATTGGGGCGCCTCGATGCTGCCCAGCCGGCGCCCATGCCGGGCGCCAGCAGGAACCAGCCGGCACCAACCGTGACGATGCCGAGGATGAAGGCCGGCAGGAATGTCGGCGCTGCAAGCCAGCCCGCTCCGGCCAGCACGACCAGGACGATGCCGTAGACGATGCCGACAAAATAGTGAAAGGCCCAACCCAGCGCCTTTTCATGCGCGTAAGGCGCCGCATCGCCGATATCGTCGTGAAAGACCTTGTTGCGCAGGTGCCAAACCCAGCGACCGACCGGCCCCCAGTTCGGCCGTGGCTGGCCGAACGTCTTGTGCAGGAAGATGGCCCAGAGATCCATCAGCACGGTGGCGCCGATGCCGATCGCGATAGCGCGCCAGAAGATGTCAAACATCGATAGGGTCCCCCCAAAGACAAGCCTTGGACTGCAAGCGTGATCGTTGCAGGCCCACGCCCGACGCAGTCGCTGAAGTTCAAAGCTGTCCGAGAATATGAGCCGCGCCGGACTCGTCGACACCGGGCTTGGTCTCGACATTGACCGCAGTGACCTTGCCGTCGTCGACGACCATCGAGAAGCGCCTCGAACGCAGTCCCATATCGTTGCTGATGTAGTCGAGGCCGGTCGCCTTGGCGAAATCGCCACCGCCGTCGGCGAGGAACAGGATCTTGCCCTCACCGCCGGTGAAGCGCGCCCAGGCGCCCATGACGTGGACGTCATTGACCGAAACCACGGCTATTGTGTCGACGCCGCGCGCCAGGATGGCGTCATGGTTCTCGAGATAACCCGGCAAATGGTTGTTGCTGCAGGTGGGCGTGAAGGCGCCGGGAACTCCAAACAGCACAACCTTCTTTCCCGAAAAAATCTCAGCCCCGGTGATCGGCTTGGCGCCATCGGCGGTCATCGTCTTGAAGGTCACGTCAGGCAGCTTGTCGCCAACGGAAATGGTCATGAATTCCTCGCTTGGGAAAATGGGGAAGGACGTGTCTTTGCGTAGCGAACTCAACGGCTTCCCGCAACCGTTCGGGCAGGCTGGATCAAGGGAAAGGCAGAACCCCTTCGACCGCGCCCGCCGAACTCGTCAGGGTGTAGTGAAGTCCGCCATCCGTCGGCGTCGTCGACGGGCGATCGAGGATCGGCACGGTGAAGATCAGCTTGCCGTCCTTTTCGCTGCGCGCAGGGGTGCCGAACATGTAATCCCGCTCGCCGGCAACGAAGAAATCCGCCGCCTCCGAATCGCCGGGAAAGCTCGCCTCGACAATCAGCGTCTCGTGATCGCCCGGCAGCACATTGATGCCGAAGTCGGACCTCGCGGGCGCCGGCAGTGCCGTGAAGCTCGCCTTCACCAGCGCCGCGTCCTCGGCATTGTCCGGATCGGAGGCGGGGTCGACGGTCAGCCGCGTCTGCACCGGAATGCAGATCGTTTCGCAGATGCCGAGAAAGATGTCGGCATCGATGACCGCCGGCTGGTTCGGTGTCGCCAGCGTGAATGTCACCGGCAGCGAAACCGGATAGTTATAGCCAGCCCATTTGCCATAGCCGTCGTCATGGCGTTGGGGGGCAGGAAACGACAGAGCGGCGTCGGCGATGTTGGTGCTGGCTGAAATGTCGAGCTGCGGCGGCACGCCCGCGTCGCCCGGATCGCGCCAGTAGGTCTTCCAGCCGGGCTTGAGCGCGATGTCGAGAACGCCCTGGATGCGGCCGGCGTCATCGGCTTTGCCTGATGTCACCAGCCGGACCTTGCCGCCTTCGCTGTTGTACCACGCCGATGAGGAGGCGGCGGCGGGAAGAGCGGTTGCCGATCCGATGGCCGCGCTGAGCAGCAGGATTTTCAAGCTTTGCATAGCGGTGATTTGATCGTCCGTTCGTGGCCGCGCAATGATTTCATGGCCTTGCCGGTATCATATTTGCGTGACCTCGAGGGAGAAGAATGCTCGAGCCGGCGGCATAGGCTTTCGTCGAATCCCGCACGGCGCATCTTTTCGGCGCTTTGGAAACGCGTTACGCTCCCTTTCATGGACTTGTTGCGCCACAAGAAGACGGTCGCCAGCCGCGGCTTTCTCGACGATCAGTTCCTGATTGCCATGCCCGGCATGAAGGACGACCGTTTCACGCGCTCGGTCATCTATGTCTGCGCGCACTCGGATGAAGGCGCCATGGGCCTGATCATCAACCAGACGCAGCAGATGCTGTTTCCGGACCTGCTCGTGCAACTGGGCATCATGAACGAACAGGAGGCGATCCGCTTGCCGGCGCAAGCCCGCGACTTCGTCGTGCGCAATGGCGGGCCTGTGGATCGCAGCCGGGGCTTTGTCCTGCATTCGGGCGACTACCGGGTGGAATCGTCGCTGACCGTTTCGGACGACATCTGCCTGACGGCGACCGTCGACATATTGCGCGCCATCTCGTCCGGCCGCGGGCCTCGTCACGCGCTGATGGCGCTCGGCTATTCCGGCTGGGGCGCCGGCCAATTGGAGACCGAGATCGCCGAGAATGGCTGGCTGACCTGCCCGGCCAATGCCGAGCTTCTGTTCGACACCGACATCGAGCGCAAATACGACAGGATCTTGGCCTCGATCGGCATCGATCTCGCGCATCTCAGCCTCGCCGCCGGACACGCCTGAGCCCCGTATCGGAGCGGGTTTCCAAGCGGGCTCTCACGCCTGCGTCAGCGGATACTGTTCCTTCAGCGTCTTCAGCACCTGGTCACCCGGCATCGGCGCGCCGAACATGAAGCTCTGCACATATTCGCAGCCCATCTGGCGCAATTCCAGCGCATCGCTTTCGTCCGAAATGCCCTCGGCGACGACAGACAGGCCGAGCTCATGCGCCATGTTGACCATGGATTTGAGCAGCACCGCGCGCTTCGGCGTGTTGTCGTCGACGAAGCTCTTGTCGATCTTGATAGTGTCGAAGGGGAAACGCGTCAGATAGGCCAATGAGGAATAGCCGGTGCCGAAATCGTCGAGCGACAGGCCGATGCCGAGCTGCTTCAGCTTGGTCAGCACATGGGCGGTCTGCTCGGGATTGTCCATGACAAGCGATTCGGTGAGTTCGAGCCGGAAGCAGCGTGGCTTGAGGTTGGCTCGCGCGATGACGGAGCGGACGTCGCTGACCAGGTCGCGGCGGATGAGCTGGCGGCTGGACAGGTTGACCGAGACCGACAGCGGCGCGTCGCCGATCTGCTTTTGCCAGCCGGCCAGGTCTTCCGCTGCCTGTTGCATGGCGAACAGGCCGAGTTGCACGATCAGCCCGCAGCTTTCCGCGACCGGAATGAAATCCGCCGGCGGGATCATGCCGCGGCGCGGGTGGTCCCAGCGCAGCAGCGCCTCGAAGCCGGCGACGCTGCCATCCTCAAGCCGCACGATCGGCTGGTAAGCGAGCGTGAATTCGCGCCGTTCGATGGCGCGGCGCAGGTCGGATTCGAACTGCAGCCTGTCGGTGCCGACGGTGCGGAAAGCCGGGCGGAACGGCTCGATCCTGTCGCCGCCGAAGCGCTTGGCCTGATGCATGGCAAGCTCGGCATCCTTGACCATGTCCTCGGCCGACATTTGCGGCGAGTTCCAGGTGATCAGTCCGATCGAGGCCGTCAGCACGATCTCGCGCTTGGCGAAGGTAATGGGGTTGTTGATGGCATGCTTGATGGCGTCCGCCACGGCGGCGATGCGGGCCGGGTCCTGTTCGGACAACAGCATCAGCGCGAACTGGTCGCCAGCAAAGCGCGACAGCGAATCCTTCGGCTTGAGCAGCCGATGCAGGCGGCGCGCAATGGTCAAAAG
Organism: Mesorhizobium cantuariense; assembly: GCF_042647205.1. NCBI lineage: Bacteria > Pseudomonadati > Pseudomonadota > Alphaproteobacteria > Hyphomicrobiales > Phyllobacteriaceae > Mesorhizobium > Mesorhizobium cantuariense. Next base: position 2,083,592 of record NZ_JBHRVD010000001.1, read on the forward strand.
GATGGTGTCGCCGGCCGAGATGCCGAGCCCGTCATTGACTTGCTTGAAACGGTCGATGTCGATGACGAAGACGGTTGGCCGCACCTTCTCTTCGGTGCGGGCGATCGAGATGATCGCTTCCAGCCGGTTCATCAACAATTCGCGGTTCGGCAGGCCGGTCAGATTGTCGTGCACGGCATCGTGCAGCAGCCGCTCTTCGGACTTCTTCTGCTCGGTCACGTCGACCATGGTGCCAACGCAGCGAATGACCTCGCCGTCAGACCCGATGACCGGGCGCGCGCGTAGCGAGAACCAGTGATAATGGCCGTCGGCGCCGCGCAGGCGGAAGTTCTGCGACACCCGGCCGCGCCGGTGTTCGAGCACGACGTCGAGCGTCGTGCGGAACGTATCGCGGTCGTCGGCATGCAGCACCGGCAGCCAGTTGCGCGCCGCACCGCCAAGGCTGTTGGGCGCCAGGCCGAGCTGGATGCTGACATCGGGCTTGGTGACGACGCGGTCGCGCAGCACGTCCCAGTCCCACACCGTGTCGCCAGATCCGGCCACCGCCAGCGCCTGCCGCTCGAGGTCGGAAAACAGGCCCTGATGCAGCGCGCCGCCGGCAAAGGCATGCTGCATGACGGTGAAGCCGATCAAAAGGATGATCAGGATCAACCCGCCACCCAGCGCCGGCTGGGCGATATCGTTGTCGAGCATGCCGGTGATCGCCATCCACGATCCGCATAGCCACAACAGCACCATGACCCAACTGGGCACCAGCATGATGGCGCGGTCATAGCCACGTATGCCGAGGAAGATGATCAGGCCGAGCCCGGTCAGCGCGGTGGCGGCGAAGGACAGCCTGGCGATACCGGCGGCGACCGCCGGATCGACGATGGCGACGCCGGCGATCAGCAGCAGTCCGAGAATCCAGACCAGCGCGCCATAGCTGAAATGGCCGTGCCACCGGTTGAGGTTGAGATAGGCGAACAGGAACACCACGAAGGTTCCCGCCAGCGCCACCTCCGTTCCCGCTCGCCACATCTGCTCATTGCCGGGCGAGATCTCGATGATCTTGTTGAGGAAGCCGAAATCGACGCAGATATAGGCCAGCACCGCCCAGGCAAGTGCCGCGGTCGCCGGGAACATCGAGGTTCCCTTGACCACGAAAAGGATGGTCAAAAACAGCGCCAGCAGGCCGGCGATGCCGATGACGATGCCGCGAAACAGCGTGTAGGAATTGACCGAGTCCTTGTAGGATTCAGGATCCCACAGATAGACCTGCGGCAGCTTAGGCGAGGCGAGCTCGGCGATGAAGGTGATCACCGTACCGGGGTTCAGCGTCACCCGGAACACGTCGGCGTCGGGGCTGGTCTGGCGGTCGAGCGCGAAGCCTTCGCTGGGCGTGATGGCGGCGATGCGGGTCGAGCCGAGATCCGGCCAGAAGATACCGGAATTCACCAGGCGGAAATGCGGTGCGACGATCAGCCTGTCGAGCTGCTGGTCGGTGGTGTTGGCGAGCGCGAACACCGCCCAATCGCCGGTCGAACGCGCATCATTGGCCTCGACCTCGATGCGCCGCACGATGCCGTCCGGCCCGGGCGCCGTCGATACCTGGAAATTCTCGCCCTGGTTCCGGTAGATCTCGACGGCGCCGGAAAGGTCGAGCGCGACGTCGTCGCGGGCAATCTTGATCGGTTCGACGGCGAAGGCCGACGATGCCGCGCCCAGCGTCAGGATTATCGCGAGGACAAAGGCGAACAGCGGCCCGTTGCGCAGGAAATTCGTCAAAAATCAGTCCTTCGTTCCAACGCCCGGCGGATCGTCCGCGATCCGGGCGTAGAGATAGTGGTCCTGCCAGATGCCGTTGATCCTGAGATAGGATCGAAGAAGTCCTTCGCGCCGGAATCCGGCTTTTTCAAGCACGCGGATCGACCGGATATTGTCGGGAATACAGGCCGCTTCGATCCGGTGCAACCTCAGCGTATCGAAGGCGAAGCGGGTCACCACCTTGACCGCGTCGGTCATCAGGCCGCGACCGCCGAAGCGCTCGCCGATCCAGTAGCCGATATGGCCGCTTTGAGAGACCCCGTGGCGTATGTTGCCGAGCGTTATGCCGCCTGCCAGCTTGCCGCTGCTCCTCTCGAAGATGAAGAAGGCGATCGCGGTCCCTTGCGCATAATCTTCGCGGTAGCGGCTGATGCGCAGCCGCCATGCGTTGCGGTCGAGTTCATCCGGCGTCCAGCGCGGCTCCCATGGTTCGAGGAACGCCCGGCTTTCGCCGCGCACCGTCGCCCACTCGCGGTAGTCGTTGGTGAACGGTACGCGCAGCGTGACGCGGTCACCTTTCAGTGCCGGCAGGTCACGGCGAAAGAAAGGGAGCGCGAACATGGCGCTTTGAGGGGCTTAGACGGCGAGCTTGCGAGCCGTGGTCTGCGTGCCCGCGAGCGATTCGAGGATCGCCTCGTATGGCGCCAGTGTACCCACAGGCCCGACAGCGGTAAGCGTCGGCTTGGTCGAGAACAATCGCGACGACAGATCGGTCAGCCGCTCGATCGTCAGCGCCGACAGCCGTTCCATCAGTTCCTCCTTGGCGATCGGCCGGCCAAACAGAAGCAGTTGCCGTGCGATCTGCGAAGCGCGGCTGGCCGGGCTTTCGGCGGACATGATCAGCCCAGCACGATATTGGGCGCGCGCGCGATCGAGTTCCTCCTGCAGGATCTTCTCGCCGGCCTTCTGCAGTTCGTCGATGATGACAGGCACCAGTTCGGCGATGTCGCTCTGGCCGGTGGCGGCATGGACGCCGAAGACGCCGGTGTCGGAAAAGCCCCAATGGAAGGCATAGACCGAATAGCACAGGCCGCGCTTCTCGCGGACCTCCTGGAACAGGCGCGACGACATGCCGCCGCCGAGGATCATCGACAGCACCTGCGAGGCATAGAAATCCCGCACATGATAGGCGCGGCCCTCGAACCCCAGCACGATCTGCGCGTCCATCAGGTCGCGGTCCTCGCGGAAGTCGCCGCCGACATATTGCGCATATTGCGGGATGGTGCTGTCGGCCTTGCTGCGGAAGCCGCCGAGTTGCTTTTCGACCTCGCGCACGAAATTGTCGTGCTTGATGTCGCCGGCAGCGACAATCACCATGCGCTCGGCGCCATATTGCCGTTCGATGAAATCGTGCAACTGCTTCGAGGTGAAGGATTTGACGGTTTCCGGCGTGCCCAGGATCGAGCGGCCGATGGTCTGGTGGCGAAACGCCGTCTCGGTGAAACGGTCGAACACGATGTCGTCGGGCGTATCGTGCGCGGCGCCGATCTCCTGCAGGATCACATGCTGCTCGCGTTCGAGTTCCTGCGGGTCGAATTCGGACTCCTGCAGGATGTCGGCAAGAATGTCGACGGCCAGTGGCACGTCGTCGGAGAGCACCCTGGCATAGTAGGAGGTGGTCTCGACGCTGGTGGCGGCGTTGATCTCGCCGCCGACGTCCTCGATTTCCGAGGCGATTTCGAAGGCGCTTCGCCTTTTCGTGCCCTTGAACGCCATATGCTCGAGCAGATGGGCCATGCCATGCTCGTCTTCGCGTTCATTGCGGGCACCCGACTTGACCCAGGCACCAAGGGCAACCGATTCGATGCTTTGAAGGGTTTCGGTGGCGACTGTCAGGCCGTTCGACAGACGGCTTACCTCAACACCCATATGGCTAGTACTCCCTAACGCGCCGCCCGTGTGTGGCGGCCGACATAATCTTCCACCATTTTCAGGTCGGATGGAAGTACCGTGTATTTTTCCTCCGCTGTCATCAACCCGCCTAGCCATGCAGGCAGGGCGGGCGAGACGCCGCTGGCGGCTTCGACGGCGGCCGGAAATTTTGCCGGGTGCGCGGTGCCCAGCACCACCATCGGCACGGCGCCCGCCGCCTTGCCCGCCGCGACATGCACGGCTGCCGCGGTGTGCGGATCAAGCAGATAGTTGCTGGTCGAGAGCGTCGAGCGGATGGTGGCGGCAACCTCGTCCATATCAGCCCTGCCGGCGTCGAATTCGGACCGCATGCCGGCGATTTGCGGGGTTTCGATGGTGAAAGCGCCGGACTGCTTCAGACCGTCCATGTAGCGCCGCACGGTCGCGGCGTCACGGCCGGAGGCCTCGAACAGCAAGCGTTCGAAGTTGGACGACACCTGGATATCCATCGACGGCGAGGTGGTCGCAAAGACGCCCTTGGTGCGGTATTCGCCGGTCGCGAAGGTCCGCGCCAGGATGTCGTTGTCGTTGGTGGCGATGACCAGCCGTTCGATCGGCAGGCCCATCTTCTTGGCGGCGTAGCCGGCGAAGATATCGCCGAAATTGCCGGTCGGCACCGTGAAGGAGACCGGCCTGTCCGGCGCGCCGAGCGACAGCGCCGAGGAGAAATAATAGACGATCTGGGCCATGATGCGGGCCCAGTTGATCGAATTGACGCCCGAAAGCGCAACCCGGTCGCGAAAGCCGTGATCGTTGAACATGTCCTTGAGCAGGCCTTGGCAATCGTCGAAATTGCCTTCGATCGCCAGCGCATGGACGTTTTCAGCCGTCGATGTTGTCATCTGCCGCTGCTGCACCGGCGAGACGCGGCCGTGCGGGAAAAGGATGAAGATGTCGGTGCGGCTGCGCCCGGCAAAGGCATCGATTGCCGCCCCGCCGGTGTCGCCCGAGGTGGCGCCGACGATGGTGGCGTGCTGATCGCGTTCGGCAAGCACATGGTCCATCAGCCGGGCCAGAAGCTGCATCGCCACATCCTTGAAGGCGAGCGTCGGCCCGTGGAAAAGCTCCAGGATGAAGGTGTTGGGGCCGGTCTGCACCAGCGGGCAGACGGCCTCGTGGCGGAAGGTGGCATAGGCTTCGCGCACCAGCCGTTCGAAGACGGGTGCTGCGATTTCGCCTCCGAGGAATGGCGTCAGGATGCGGATGGCAAGATCGGGATAGGCAAGGCCGCGCATGGCGCGGATCTCGGCTGCGGAAAACTGCGGCCACTCGCGCGGCACATAGAGCCCGCCGTCGCGCGCCAGCCCAGCCAGCACGGCGTCGGAAAATCCAAGAATGGGGGCTTCCCCGCGGGTGCTCACATATTGCATGTCACAAATCCGTTACTGCTTGGCTTTTCGGTCCACCGCAAGGTGGTTAATTTCTGCGCAGGCTCAGTCGCATTTTTGCCGCGCGGTTGATATACGTCACCAGCTTTGCGAGAGGGAAGTGCAGTTTCATGGCGTTTCGTACATTCAGTGGTCGCTTTTTGGCGGGTCTTGCGCTCACCGGCTTTATGCTTGCCGCCGCCGGCTGCCAATCGGGCGACAACGGCATCCTGAACCTCGGCATCGGCAAGAAGGACCCGACGGCGCCGCCGCCGCCGCAGGATCCCAAGATACTGGCCAGCCAGTTGCAGGCCTATTGTCCCAGAGTGACGGTGCGCGATGGCACGGCCTTCTTCAACACCTACGCCAAGGACACCCAGAAGCCCAAGCCCAAGCTCAAGAAGACCGGCGACGCCGCGGAAGATGCCGCGGCCCAGGCTGCGGCTGACGCCGCCGCTGCTACTCCGCCCGACGAGTCGGCGAACATCATCTACCAGGCATCGATCAGCGACGTGACACGCGACTGCAGCCGCGCCAACGGGCAGCTGACGATGAAGATCGCGGTCGCCGGCAAGGTCGTGCCCGGACCGAAGTTTTCTCCAGGCACCATCACCATGCCGATCCGCGTCGCGGTGATGCATGGCACCGATGTTCTCTATTCGCAGATCCACCCCTATCAGATCCAGGTCACCGACCCCTCGGTCGCGACGCAGTTCGTCTTCACCGATTCCAATGTCGTTGTGCCCGAGCCGACGGCGCAGGACTATCAGGCCTTTGCCGGCTATGATGAAAACGCGCCGAAGGCAACGACGGACAAGCCGAAGAAGAAGCAGAGGAAGAGAGCCGCCGCGACGAACTAGATCTCGCGGCATTTGCACGAGGCGTGCGTCGCGGCGCACGCTTCTCAGGCGTCCGACCACTCCGACAGCGCCGCGATCACGCTTTTCAGCTCCGCCCAGCGGCGGATCACCGTCTCGGCGCCGGCCTCGGTCAGGGCGTCGGCGTGGCCGGGATAGCTGTGTCCCGCGCCGGTGAAGCCGATCACGCGCATGCCTGCCGCCCTGGCGCCGTGCACGCCGTGCACGGAATCCTCGATGACGAACGTGTTCGCCGGGTTGGCGTTGAGTTTCTCCGCCGCGAACAGGAACACGTCGGGGGCGGGCTTTGTTTTCCCGGTCGGTGTTTCCATCGCCGAGAAAATCCGACCGGCGAAGAACGGCAAAAGATGCACCTTCTCCAGCATGAATTCGATCCGCTCGGAGCGTGAATTCGAGCACACGCAGCGCGGCACCGTCACCGCGGCGACCGCCTCGCGCACGCCGTCGATGGCGCGGACGTCGCTGCGCAGTTTGCGGTCGACCAGCTCTTCGGCGCGGTCGATCAGCGAGGCCTGGAACGGGATGCTGGATTTCTCCTCGACCCGCATCATGATGTCCTTGAAGGTCAGTCCGGCATAGGTTTCCGCAAGTTCCTCGGCCGATATTTCGTATCCCGCCAAGGTCAGCAGTTCCGCCTCGATGCGTGCGGCGATGATTTCGGAATCGACGAGCACGCCGTCGCAATCGAAGATGACAAGGTCTGGCTGGGGCATGGTGATCCGGACAATGGGAGGATGAAGTGGCCTCGGAAGGCTCAGGCGGCGCGGCATACACCAACGGGGCCACCTTCGCAAATTCGGCAGACCCATCCCTTGGCCTTCACCGAATATTTACGCTGATCGGTAACCATAACAGAGAGTAAAACAGTAACGCGTGCCTAGGGTGTCAGAATGTCTGCCGTGCGTCTTCTCGACGAGCTATCCCACGCTCCCCAGCAATCCGAGTGGCTGGACACGATCCTCAAGGGCGACTGCGTCGCCGCGCTCGACCGGCTGCCAGAAAAGTCGATCGACGTCATCTTCGCCGATCCGCCCTACAATCTGCAGCTCGACGGCGACCTGCACCGGCCCGACCAGTCGAAGGTCGACGCCGTCGACGACGACTGGGACCAGTTCGAGAGTTTCGAGGCCTATGACGCCTTCACCCGTGCCTGGCTTCTAGCGGCGCGCCGGGTCTTGAAGCCCAATGGCACCATCTGGGTCATCGGCTCATACCACAACATCTTCCGGGTCGGCGCCAAGATGCAGGATCTCGGCTTCTGGATCCTCAACGACGTGGTCTGGCGCAAGACCAACCCGATGCCGAATTTCCGCGGCCGCCGCTTCCAGAACGCGCATGAGACGATGATCTGGGCCACGCGCGACCAGAAGGGCAAGGGCTATACCTTCAACTACGAAGCGATGAAGGCGTCCAACGACGACATCCAGATGCGCTCCGACTGGCTGTTTCCGATCTGCACCGGCGGTGAGCGGCTGAAGAACGACAATGGCGACAAGCTGCATCCGACGCAGAAGCCGGAAGCACTGCTTGCCCGCATCATGATGGCCTCGACCAAACCGGGCGACATCGTGCTCGATCCCTTCTTCGGTTCCGGCACCACCGGAGCGGTGGCCAAGCGCCTCGGCCGCCATTTCGTCGGCATCGAACGCGAGCAGGCCTATATCGACGCCGCCAACGAGCGCATCGATGCGGTGCGGCCGCTGGATGGTGCCGATCTCACCGTGCTCACCGGCAAGCGCGCCGAGCCGCGCGTTGCCTTCGTCAGTCTGATCGACACCGGGCTGATGATGCCGGGTGCGACACTCTACGACGCCAAGAAGCGCTGGGCGGCCAAGGTACGCGCCGACGGTACGGTGGCGATCGGCGACAGCGCCGGCTCGATCCACAAGATCGGCGCCGAAGTGCAGGGGCTGGATGCCTGCAACGGCTGGACCTTCTGGCATTATGAGCGCAGCGGCGGCCTGACCCCGATCGACGAGCTTCGCCGCATTGCACGGCTTGGCATGGAGCGGGCAGGGGCCTGAGCCCCTGCCAATGGCTTCGAATTCCGTTGATTCAAAGGTTCAACAGATCGCTCGAAGCGATTCAAATCACGCCTTGATTCCGAGGCGTTCAAGGTCTGCTTGAAGCGTCTTTGCGTCGGTGAACAGCACCGACTGCCAGCCTGCCGCCTTGGCGCCGTCGACATTCTTCTGGCTGTCATCGATGAACAGCGTCGCGGCCGGTTCGAGGCCGAAGGCAGCGACGTGATGATCATAAATGCCGCGATCCGGCTTGATCAGGCCGATCTCGCCCGAGATGGTGACGCCGCGCGGCCGTTCGAGGAAATCGAAGCGCTCGCGGGCTTCGGCCAGCGTGTCGCTGGCAAAATTGGTCAGCATGGTCACGTCGTGGCCGCTTTCGATCAGGCCGACCATGATGGCGACGCTGTCTTCATAGGCATGTGGCACCATTTCGTGCCAGTGGCGGCGGAAACTGCGGATGTTTTCCGCGTGATCGGGATGGTCTGCTATCAGCAGCGCCTCGGCCTCTTCCCAGGTCCGGCCGCGATCCTGCTCGATGTTCCAGTCATGCGTGCAGACATTGTCGAAGAACCACTTTCTCTCTTCGGCATCCGGAATGAGGCGGCCGAACGGAATGTTGGGATCGTAGTGGATCAACACTCTGCCGATGTCGAAAACGATGTGGCGTATTTCAGTCATGGGGCCTCTTTGCACTGTGTGGCGACGGTTTTTTCGTCGCGCCGGGTATCGCCACTTCAATTGCCTTTTTCATGACGGTCGGTAGCGCTTCCCCGGAAATTTCATGGACCAGCGACCAGAAATGTCCCGCCGGCGCATCACCTTTGATGTGGGCGTGAAAGACTTCGAGTTCGAGAGCGAAATGCGTGAAGATATGCGCAATGCGGCCTGCATGCCGCCAGTCGGCGGGCAAGGGCGCGGCTGCTTCCGTGGTCGCCCCATCGATCCGCGCGGTCCAGCCTGTCGTCGGCACTTCTGTCATGCCGCCAAGCAGTCCTTTTTCCGCGCGTTTGCGTAGAAGGATAGCACCGTCGCTTCTGACCGCGACGAAGGCAGCGCCGCGCCGCAGCGGCTTGTCGGCCTTGGGCAGGCGCACCGGGAAGTGCTCGGGATCGCCTGAAACGACGGCACTGCAGTCTTCACGCAACGGGCACAGCATGCAGCGCGGCCGGCGCGGCGTGCAGATGGTGGCGCCGAGATCCATCATCGCCTGGGCGAAGTCGCCCGGCCTTTTGCTTGGCACCATGCGCTCGACATGGGCGCGGATTTCTGGCTTGGCCTCGCTTAGCGGCGTTGTGATCGAAAACAGCCGGGAGATGACGCGTTCGACATTGCCGTCGACAACGGCGGCGGGGCGATCGAAGGCGATCGCCGTGATCGCCGCCGACGTATAGGCGCCGATGCCGGGCAATTCTCTCAAACCCGTCTCCGTGTCGGGAAACCGGCCGCCGCGCTGGGCCACCAGATCGGCACAGGCCTTGAGATTGCGGGCGCGGGAGTAGTAGCCGAGCCCGGCCCAGGCCTTCATCACGTCTTCGGGGGACGCCGCGGCCAATGCCTCGACATCGGGCCATTTCTCAACAAAAACCCGGAAATAGGCCTTCACCGCTTCGACGGTGGTCTGCTGCAGCATGACTTCGGACAGCCAGATGCGGTAGGGATCAGGCCTTGCCCCCCTCGCATGTTCGCGCGGCGTGATCCGCCACGGCAGTTCGCGATGATGCACGTCGTACCAGTCGAGCAGGCGGGACGCGATATCCCCGGATGTGGCTTTGCCACTATCCCAGGATGCGGTCTTGCGGGTCTGGTCTGCTGATGCCATTGATCTTGTATTGGCCTGGCCGGTATCTGCTGGGGTCGTGGCTGGAGAACGTACATGGCAGGGAGAACGCACTACGGCAATCCCGTCCCGGTCAGCGATCTTGCGACCAAGATCCTCGACCCGGTGCTGCGCAAGCGGGCCGGCATTTCGATCGGCCTCGTCCAGTCATGGGAAGAGATTGCCGGCCCACGGCTGGCCAGCCACTCGCGCCCTGAAAAAATCCAGTGGCCGCGCCGCATGCATGAGGACGACCCGTTCGAGCCGGCGATCCTGGTCATTGCCTGCGAAGGCATGGCTGCACTTCATCTGCAGCACGAGACCGGCGAGATCATCAACCGGGTCAATGCCTTCCTCGGTTTCACCGCCATCAGCCGCATCAGGATACTGCAGAAGCCGGTGACAGCCGCCAAAGGAAGGCGCAGACCGGCCCTCAGGCCGCTGACGGCGGCCGAGAAGACGAAATTGTCCGGAACCGTCGGCTTGGTCGACAATGATGAGTTGCGCGCCTCGCTGGAAAAACTTGGCGCGACCATTATCGGGGAGAGAAAGTCATAGGTCTCTCGAAGAGAATCATGGATTTGTCGTCAATATCTCGCATTCGTGATCGCTCTTGTCAGGTTTCGCGATTGGATTGGGGATCGAGATGCCTTAATTCGCGCCAACTCTCGCCTTTTCGTGCCTTTGCATTGCAAAATCCAACCCTTGTCAGGTGATTCGTATGAACCGTCCCCCGTTCGGCCAAAGCTTTTCTCGCAGAAACATCCTGTCTTCGCTGGCCGCCATTCCTGCGGTTGCCCTGCTCGCCGCCTGCAGCGACTCTGGCGAGGAGGCGAAGGCCGCGGATGTGAAGCCCGCGAACCCGGCCGCTCCCGCGAAGCCCGCCACGCCGGCCGCCGCTACCGCGCCGGAAGCCCAGGGCACCGTGGATATGGCGGAACTGATGAAGCCGGGTGCGCTGCCAGACAAGCAGCTCGGCAAGGACGACGCCAAGGTCACCATCGTCGAATACGCCTCGATGACCTGCCCGCACTGCGCGCATTTTGCCGAGACCACCTTTCCGGATCTGAAGACGAAATACATCGACACCGGCAAGGCGCGCTACATCCTGCGCGAATTCCCGTTCGATCCGAGTGCCGAAGCCGGTTTCATGCTGGCGCGCTGCGCCAAGGACAACTACTACCCTATGGTCGACGTCCTGTTCAGGCAGCAGGCGAACTGGGCTGGCGTTCAGAACACCAAGGATGCACTGCTGCAAATCTCGAAGCTCGCCGGTTTTACACAGGAGTCCTTCGAGGCCTGCTTGACGGACCAGAAACTTCTGGACGATGTGAGATCGGTCCAGAAGCGCGGCGCCAATGAATTCAAGGTCGACTCGACGCCGACCTTCTTCATCAACGGTAAGACCTACAAAGGGGCGATGTCGATTGAGGAAATATCGGCCATCATCGACCCTCTGCTCTGACGTTCGGGCAGCACTGAGACTGCCGCGCTTCGGCGCGCGCGGCTTCTGGTCGCGCCGCGAATTGCTTTCGCGAGACCGCGGAAATCCGCTTAGTGGGCGGCGCGAATGAAGTTTTCGCGCCTTCGCCTCCTCGGTTTCAAGTCCTTCGTCGAGCCCGGCGAGTTCGTCATCGAACGCGGACTGACCGGCATTGTCGGGCCGAACGGCTGCGGCAAGTCGAACCTTGTCGAGGCGCTGCGCTGGGTGATGGGCGAAAGCTCCTACAAGAACATGCGCGCATCCGGCATGGACGACGTCATCTTTTCCGGCTCGGGCACGCGCCCGGCACGCAACACCGCCGAAGTCACGCTTTTCCTCGACAACAGCGATCGCTCGGCGCCCGCTGCCTTCAACGATGCCGACGAACTGCAGGTGTCGCGCCGCATCGAGCGCGAGGCGGGCTCGCTCTACCGCATCAACGGCAAGGAGGCCCGCGCCAAGGACGTGCAGCTTCTGTTCGCCGACCAGTCGACCGGCGCCCGTTCGCCGTCGATGGTCGGTCAGGGCCGTATCGGCGAACTGATCCAGGCCAAGCCGCAGGCACGCCGCGCCCTGCTCGAAGAGGCGGCCGGCATTTCCGGCCTGCATACCCGCCGCCACGAGGCGGAACTGCGGCTGAAAGCGGCCGAGCAGAACCTCGAACGGCTGGACGACGTCGTCGGCGAACTGGAAAGCCAGATCGAAAGCCTCAAGCGCCAGGCGCGCCAGGCCTCCCGCTTCAAGAACCTGTCCGCCGATATCCGCAAGGCCGAAGCGACGCTGTTGCATCTGCGCTGGTCGCTGGCCAAGACCCAGGAAGGCGAGGCACGCTCGGCGCTGGCGGTTGCCACGGCGCTGGTGGGCGACCGCGCCGCCGCCCAGATGGCCGCCGCCAGGGAACAAGGCATCGGCGCACATCGCCTGCCGGACCTGCGCGACGCGGAAGCCGCCGCTGCCGCTGCCTTCCAGCGCCTGTCGATCGCCAAGTCGCAGATCGAGGAGGAAGCCGGCCGCATCCGCGCCCGTCAGAGCGAACTCGAGCGCCGGCTGCAGCAGCTCGATGGCGATATCGCGCGTGAGGAGCGCATGGTCCGCGACAATGCGGACATCCTTGAGCGCCTTCGCACCGAAGAAGCCACGCTGAATTCCGAAAATGCCGGTGCTGCCGAGCGCGAGGCCACCACCCGCGCTGCGTTCGAGCAGGCTGCATCGACGCTTTCACAAAGCGAAGCCAAGCTCGCCGCGCTGACCGCCGAGCGGGCGGAGGCTGCCGCCTCGCGCAACCAGATCGAACGGACGCTGCGCGACACGGCCGAGCGCCGCGACCGCTTCGCCCGTCAGCTTGCCGATGTCGACCGCGAATTGTCGGAGATACTCTCCAAGGTCGCCGGCCTGCCGGATCCCGCCGAGAAGCGGGTGCTGGTCGAACAGGCCGTGGCGCTGCTGGAGGAGGCCGAGGCTGCCGTATCGGATGCGGAGCAGTCGGTCATCGATGCCCGCGCCACGGAAAGTGCTGCCCGGCCACCGCTTCAGGATGCCAGGGCCGAGCTGGCGCGGATCGAGACGGAAGCGCGCACGCTGGCAAAAATCCTGAACGCCGCCAGCGGCGATCTTTTCCCGGCCGTGCTGGAACAGATCAGTGTTGATCGCGGTTTCGAGACGGCGCTGGGTGCGGCCCTTGGCGAAGACCTCGACGTGCCGCTCGATCGCAGCGCGCCGGTGCATTGGGGCGAAAGCGGAATCCAGCCCGGCGACGCGGCTCTGCCGGAAGGCGTCAAGAGCCTTGCCAGCGTGGTCCATGCGCCGGCACAGCTCGCCCGCCGTCTGGCGCAGATCGGGATCGTCGAATCTGGCGACGGCCGCCGGCTGCAGGCACTGCTTGCTCCCGGCCAGCGGCTGGTCAGCCACGAGGGCGCGCTCTGGCGCTGGGATGGCTTTACCGCCAGTGCCGACGCGCCGACCGCCGCAGCACAACGGCTGGCGCAGAAGAACCGGCTGGCCGAGCTCGATGCCGAGGCGATACAGGCGACGTTCATCCTGCGCCAGGCCGAGGAGGCGCTGGGAGAGGCCGAACAGGCGCTTCGCCTCACAAGCGAGGCAGAGCGCAACGCGCGCCAGGCCGGTCGCGACGCCCAGCATCGGCTGGACGCTGCCCGCAATGCGCTGGCCGAGGCCGAAAGGGCCGGCGGCGAATTGCAGAGCCGGCGCGCCGCACTCGATGAGGCACGCGCCCGCATCGTCGACAGCCATGAGGAGATTTCGGCGGCCTTCGCCGAGGCGGAAATGCTGCTGCAGGACGCGCCCGATCTTGGCGATCTGCAATTGCAGCTCGAACAGTCCTCCGCCAATGTCGCCCGCGACCGCGCCACGCTTGCCGATGCGCGTGCCGTGCATGAGGGGCTGCGCCGCGAAGCCGAGGCGCGCGCGCGCCGGCTCGATGCCATTGGCGCCGAGCGCAGCAATTGGCTGGAGCGGGCCGAAAACGCCTCGACGCAGATCGCCTCGCTTGGCGAACGCAAGGCCGAGGCGGAGGCCGAACGCGAGCGGCTGGCGGATGCGCCCGATGAAATCGACGCCAAGCGGCGCGCGCTGCTGTCGCAGCTCACCGAGGCCGAGACCTTGCGCAAGGCGGCGGCCGACCGCTTGCAGGAGGCGGAAAACCGGCAATCCGAACTGGACAAGGCCGCCACCGGCGCCATCCAGTTCCTGGCCGAGGCGCGCGAGACCCGCGTTCGCGCCGAAGAGCGGCTGACGGCGGCCGACGAACGCAGGCTGGAGGTCGAGGCGCGCATCCAGGAGACGCTGAACACGCCGCCGCATCTGGTCATCCGCCATACCGGTCTGGAGGCTGACAGCCCGATGCCGGAAATGGCCGAGATCGAGCGTCAGCTCGACCGGCTGAAGATCGAGCGCGAACGGCTGGGCGCCGTCAATCTGCGCGCCGAGGAGGAGCAGAAGGAGCTTTCCGACCGGCTGGAGGCGATCGTGTCGGAGCGCGAGGACATCATCGAGGCGATCCGCAAGTTGCGGCAGGCGATCCAGAGCCTCAACCGCGAAGGCCGTGAGCGGTTGCTGGCCGCCTTCGATGTCGTCAACGGCCATTTCCAGCGGCTGTTCTCACATCTGTTCGGCGGCGGTACGGCGGAATTGCAGCTGATCGAGTCCGACGATCCGCTCGAGGCCGGCCTCGAAATCCTCGCCCGCCCGCCCGGCAAGAAGCCGCAGACCATGACGCTGCTGTCCGGCGGCGAGCAGGCGCTGACGGCGATGTCGCTGATCTTCGCTGTGTTCCTGACCAATCCGGCGCCGATCTGCGTGCTCGACGAAGTCGACGCGCCGCTCGACGATCACAATGTCGAGCGCTTCTGCAACCTGATGGACGAAATGGCCGCCACCACCGAGACGCGCTTCGTCATCATCACCCACAACCCGATCACCATGGCGCGCATGAACCGGCTGTTCGGCGTGACCATGGCCGAGCAGGGCGTCAGCCAGCTGGTGTCGGTCGACCTGCAGGCGGCCGAAGCGATGCGTGAAGCGAGCTGATCGATCCGGGCTAATGCATGTCGCCTAAAATGACCCCGGTTTTGGGAGAACGACATGCATAAAACAAAGACCTTAAGCGGTCGCGTGAATCCGTTCAGGCACGACACGCTTTAGCCACTTCTCGCGGGTCTTGCAGTTTCCAGCGACTAACGGACGGCATCTTTACCCCCTAACGAACGACTCCGCGGTCGAAAGCGGATCGATGGACAAGCTTGCGATAGCGGCTATCCGCTTGGCTCGATAAGCGGCGCCGTACAGGCGGTGCATATATGCACAACCGATGTCGAGGATTCTGCGGTACCGCTCGGTCGTGCACTCCCCCAAATAACTCCACGATGAGGAGGTGGCCTGCGTAGTGCTTCGCGGTCAGGCAGCCTCCTTACCAAGATCAAGCGAGAAATAGAGGTAGAAATGTACGAAGCAATCAGATGGCCGCAGGACATGACTCCCAGCCGATCGCCGATTCATTTCACAAACGAGCTGGAGGTCGCAGTATCTCCTGAAACGATCTGGTCGCTGCTCGTGGATACCGCCGCCTGGCCGAGCTTCTACCCGGGTGTCGAACATGTCGAATTGCTGGGCGGGCATGAGTCGTTGCGCCTCGGCACGCGCTTCGAGACCAATCTGGCCGGCCAGGACGTCTATGCGTCCGTGCAGGAATTTGAGCCGATGACGCGCATCGCCTGGGCCGGCGGCCCCAAGGCGTCGCTCGAGTCCAAGGCCTATCACGCCTGGATCATCACGCCCACGCCGAATGGGACCCACCTCTGGACCGAAGAAACGATGCAGGGACCGCTGTGGATCGAGCTGGCGAAGCAGGCTCCCGACATCTTTTGGCGCACGCATCAAACGCTTTTGGAAGATCTCGCGAAGGTCGCCACACAGGGCGGCGAGTCTCCCACGCGATAAGGGTCCGAGCCGGTAACTGCCCGGGACAATCAACATCAACGCAGATCGGAGAACCAGCATGAGTTATGCAATTGTAGGTTTCGGCGCGGTGGGCCAAGCCCTCGCCCGCGCCTTCGCCCGTAAGAACATCGAAGTGGCTGTCGCCAGCCGGCGGGCACCCGACGCGCTCGCGCCGCAGGCGCGGGCGATCGGACCCACGGTCCTCCCCAAGGCGCTGCAAGATGCAATCAAGGCTGACGCCATCATCTTGGCGGTCCCGTTCTGGGAACACCGGAAGGTCGCGAAGGCCTTTGCGAGTTGGCGGGGCAAGACAGTCATCGACGCAACGAACGCGTTTGGCGTTCCCGTTGAAGACTTGGACGGTCTTCCATCCTCCGCCGTCATCGCCAAGGCCTTCCCCGGTGCTCAGTTCGTGAAGGGCTTCAACCACCTGCCCGCAGGCGTCCTCGCGGAAGATCCGGCCATCACGGGCGGACGACGGGTCGTATTCCTATCGAGCGATGACGAGAGCACGACTGCCACAGTCGCCGCCCTGGTCGAGCGGCTCGGCTACGCGCCGGTTAGCCTCGGCAAGATCGCGGAAGGCGGTCAGCTCGTGCAGGCGCGGGACAAGAGCTGGGCACCATTGATCTTCCAGGACCTGTTCAAAAAGGACAAATGAACCATGTACGACCATGTAATCTGGCCGGAGCGGTATGACCCCAGAACGTCGGCCATCTATGCGCTGAACGACATCGACATTAAGGCGCCGCCTGAAGTGGTCTGGAAGCTGCTCGTCGATGCCGAGAATTGGCTGAGCTACTTTCCTGCCGAGGATCAGGTCAAGATCCTGACAGGTGAGGCGGAACTGGCGCTCGGAACCAGGTACAGTCGAGTCACTGTCGGATTCCCGATGAGCCTTATAGTGACCGAGTTCGAGCCCTTGCGCCGGCTCGCTTGGGCGACGACAGTCGACGACGATGCGACCGGCTCGAGCGCATATCACGGCTGGGTTATCACGCCGACCTACGATGGCTGCCATGTCCTGACCGAGGAGACGCAACAGGGGCCTGGTTTCTGGACTTGCTCGGGCACAAGCATCCCGGCGCGCTCTACCGCTATCACCAGGAGTGGGTCGAAAGCCTCGCCCGCGCAGCGGAGGCCGAAGCAGCAAAGAAAGCGAGCTGACGCCCCTGTCCTGGCGCTGTCCACGCTTCAACGCTTCGCAATGCTGCCTTCGTCCGGATGCTGCCGGTACTCGACGGGCGACGATCTGTTCCAGCCTGGATGAGTGGATCGATCGCCTTGTTCACCTATAATTTGGAGATGAAATAACATGAATATCGAACTCAAGGGCCGCAAGGCGATCGTTACGGGGTCAACGGCAGGCATCGGCCGTGCTACCGCGGAGGGACTGGCCCGTGCCGGCGCATCGGTCGTCATCAACGGCCGTGGAGAAGCCCGGATTGACGAGGCGGTGCGGCAGATGCGGCAGGCCTTTCCCGGAAGCGACATCTCGGGCATCGCCGCCGATCTTGCGACATCGGAGGGTGCCGAGACCTTGATCGCGCAGGCGCCAGACGCCGATATCCTTGTGAACAACGTGGGCACGGCTCACATCCGGGACTACAGTGGCGTCGAGGACATCGCGAAGATCCCCGACGAGGACTGGCTTGGCCTCTTCCAGTTGAACGTAATGAGTGGCGTGCGGGTGACCCGTCATTACCTGCCGCGGATGGTGGCGAAAGGCTGGGGCCGTGTCGTGTTTGTAAGTAGCGAGTCCGCAGTCAACATCCCCAAGGAAATGCTTGACTACGGCATGACTAAGACAGCTCAACTCGCGATCTCGCGCGGGCTTGCCGAGGCGGTCGCGGGCACGGGCGTCACCGTCAACGCCGTCTTGCCGGGACCTACCCGCTCTGAGATCCTGGGCGACTTCATGGCGAAGCAGGCTGACGCAAACGGGATCACGCAGCAGGAAGCCGAGCAGGGCTTCCTGAAGGCGATGCGTCCGACCACCCTCATCCAACGTTTCGCGACCACCGATGAGGTGGCCAACATGATCATCTATGCATGCTCGGAGCAGGCTTCGGCGACAACCGGCGCGGCTTTACGGGTGGATGGCGGCGTGGTCCGTTTCGTCGCGTAGCAGGACGACCCAAATTGTTCCGTTCGCGATCCTGCACGGCGAGAAGGTTCCCAATCAGGCCGACGATGTTGGACCGGCCTCGATCGCGACCTTCGTTCCGAAGGATCGATCCCTTTCGCCCTCTGAGATTCGCGTCATGCTCGGCCAGCTTGAACATGTGCCGACACTTCCAAACCATTCGGCTAGTTAGAGGCAGCTGCAATTCCGAGTTTCGAGGCTGAGACCGGCCGATTGAGTTCGATCGGATTTGAGCACGGAGCACCTTGTCGCCTGTACCGTCACCGGTGCCACGCGGTTGCGCGACATGCCGGCCCTAAAAATAGGTTCGCGGCGCGACAAGGTTCTTCTGCTGGCGAATATAAAAACAATAGAAGCCGAACGCTGCAGCGAACCACATGAAGGCCTCACCCATAGCCAGCCGGTTGTTTGAATTGGTAAGGATGGTTAGGGCGAAGAAGACCAGTGTTGAGATGTAGCAGGACCATGCGGCCGGAGCGATAAGCTTGGCGCGCATGGCCAGGAGAACCTGCCTGGCCGACCAGGTGTAGAGAAAGGCAAAGAACGCCAGTCCAACCACACCATAACGCACGGCAATCTCCAGATAACCGTTGTGGAAGACGTTGAAGATCATGGGATGATAGGTTCTGTGCTGCCATTCGGTCAGCCAGCTTGAGCTGGCTCCGAAGATCGGGTGGCGTTTCCAGATCTCGAGCGCATCCGCCCACAGCATCAGCCGTTCCTTGGCTGCAAGCGGGACCGTATCGCTCGCGATGGCGCGGTCGAAGGCCGGGAGGACGCCATGCCTCAAGACATCCGGAACCAAGGCCTTGGCGAAGGTCATGGTGTCGCCGGCGGTGGACGAGAAGATGTTGTGTGTTGCACCAACGCCGGCCGCCACGATCGCCAGCACGCCACACGAAACCAACAGTTCGCGGCGATGGCCTCTCGCCAGGGTCATGACCGCCAACAAGAGCAGGACGAGCGCAAGCGCAAGCCAGACACCCTTTGACCGCATCTCGATGATGTTGACGAGGGCAAACAGCAGGACAGCTGCCGACAGCGCCCAATGCAGGTTCTTGGTTGCTTTCCTCAGGTCCGTTC
Organism: Mesorhizobium cantuariense; assembly: GCF_042647205.1. NCBI lineage: Bacteria > Pseudomonadati > Pseudomonadota > Alphaproteobacteria > Hyphomicrobiales > Phyllobacteriaceae > Mesorhizobium > Mesorhizobium cantuariense. Next base: position 2,102,561 of record NZ_JBHRVD010000001.1, read on the forward strand.
TTTGGGCCGTGTAAGCCGTGAATTGCAGTGCGCAAAGGAAGATGAAACCGGCCGCCACCGACGCGTGGATGGGATTGTTGAAAAGCCGCGGGGTCGGTTGGATGCCTTGAAACATGTCCGAATAGAAGGTGTCCGCCGCCAGGAAGACAAGACTGAGGATCATGAACCAGAGCACGAGCCGCGCGGGCTGCCTGACAAACAGCAGAAACGCGAAGCCGGTTGTCGCGTAGAACAGCGGAAACAGGTAAATGCCTTCGGCGCCACCCAACTGGTGGGTACCGAAATAGACGATCGCCAGTCGGATGAAGACATAGAGCGACCAACCCACGCACAGACCGCCGACCCAACCGATCAGCGGTTTGCTGTAGGTCCACAAATCCACCCTGAACCACCGGATGACTGCGACCAAGGCCAGCGCCAGGCCTGCATAGCGGTAGGTGTCGGCCTCGCGCCAGACCGCGGAGACCAAAGCGAGAATGGCGAGCGCCGCAAGCAACAGAAGCAGGTTGTTGCGCGGCGCATCGTCCCTGGCGTAGTCCGGGGTTTCTCGCGGCAAGGGGGGCCGCAGCAGGACGTGATGCAGGCGGCGCAGCTCGTCGCCGGCCCGCAACGCCCCGGCACTTAGCCGGCTCGGCCCGCCAAGCCTTGCGAATTTGTAGCTTCCCGAGGGACCGGCTATGCCGGAAATCTTGCTGCTGGCGGCGAAGCCAAGCACGTTTTGGCGGACCGAATAGACTTTCAGGCCGGTATCCCAAAATCGTTCGAGTGCGACGTCCCATGGCATTTTCATTACGGCGAGCGCCGACAACAGCCCCTGCGCCCCCTCCCGCGTCACCAGATAGGCGGCCGCCGAGCCTTGCGGGCCATGCAGCGCGCGACCGATCTCGTCGCCTTCCGTCGTCTCGACGGCGCGCATGAAGAAGCTCATGCGATGGTTGGTCAGCTTGATGGCATCGAAATCCGGCACCGCCGCGATGATGGCCTCGATGCGCCGTATGGTGTTTTCGCTGAAGAGGACGTCGTCCTCGACAATCAGGCCATAGGCGCCGCCACCCGCGAGGAATGCCTCCAGCGCCTGGATATGGCTGCGGTAACAGGCATATTCGCCGGGCAAGATGTCGCGCCCGCTCAGCTTTCGCGCGGCTGGAAGATCGATCTCCGTCCAGTCCTCTTTGGCAAGCGCACGGCCGTCGATGGCGGCAATGCGCTGCAAGGTCAGGCCGGCCGCCTCGGCACTGGCGCACAATTCGCTCCAGCGACCGGTCTCGCGATCGAGGTTGATGGCGAAGATAGGGAGGTTCATTGAAGTTCCATGTTAAGCCGCCACCCTCCCGGTCGACCTATGTATGGAAAGAGGGAGATGTTCAAGGCGACACTGTCCAGATCATGCGCAAAGTGACGTCCCCGATTCGCCGCGATTTGGGTGGGTTCTCCCGAACTTATGAAACAGTAGAATTACTAGCCACCATGGGAAGATCGCAACGCTATTCCCGACCCTACGAGTCCGGAACGGACCAGAACGGAATGGCTGGGGCGCCAGGATTCGAACCTGGGAATGTCGGTACCAAAAACCGATGCCTTACCACTTGGCGACGCCCCAATTGCCGTCAGAGTCGCTTGCGCGGCGCGTTATTAGCAGAGCAGCCGAAAAGCACAATCCTTATGAGTGACGGTGGGAACGCTCGAATTGGGCAGGCAATGCAGCGCTGCCAAATGATATGCAGCGGGCTATTCGGACCACACCGCCATCTCGTTGCCGGCCGGATCGACGAAGTGGAAGCGGCGGCCGCCGGGGAACGCGAAGATCGGCTTGACGATCGTGCCGCCGGCGCTTTCGACGGCGTCGAGGGTTTGCTCCAGATCCCTGCTGTAGAGCACAGGCAGCGGCTTTGATGGCGCTTCGGCGGCATCGGCTTGAAAACCCCCATCCAGGCCCTCGGCAAAGGCCGAATAGGTCGGCCCATAATCGGTGAACGACCAGGCAAAAGCAGCGCTGTAGAAAGCTTTGAGCCGGTCCAGCGTTCCACCGGTTGCCGGCATTTCCAGATAGTCGAGTTTTCCGGGCAGTTTCATGGACCACCTATTTGTTCCCTTTATGTTCTATGCCAAATTCCCCCGCATAGCAAGTCTTTTTGCCGCATCTTTGGACACAGCTTTTGCTTAATCGATTGTAGGGGCCGCGCGGCTTTGCCGACGCCTTGCCTTTCGCACTGCAGCATCATATCGCTCCAAAGTCGGCACACGGCGGAACTTTCCGTTTCGCCAATCTTTCCAATCTCCTGCAACCGGAGAGGCAGAGCATGACCAAGTGGGTTTTCACCTTTGGCGATGGTGCGGCGGAAGGCCGTGCCGGCGACAGGAATCTGCTGGGTGGCAAGGGCGCCAACCTGGCCGAGATGTGCAGCCTGGGGCTGCCGGTGCCGCCGGGCTTCACCATCACCACAGAGGTCTGCAACGCCTATTATGCCAATGGCCGTACCTATCCGGAGGGACTGGAAGCCGATGTCGCGGTTGCGCTCGATCATATCGGACACCTGACCGGCCGTCGGTTCGGCGACCCGTCGAAACTGCTGCTGGTGTCGGTGCGTTCGGGGGCTCGCGCCTCGATGCCCGGCATGATGGACACCGTGCTCAATCTCGGGCTGAACGACGAGACGGTCGAGGCGCTCGCCGCCGATTCCGGCGATGCACGCTTTGCCTATGACAGCTACCGACGCTTCATCCAGATGTATTCCGATGTCGTCATGGGCCTCGACCACGAGGTGTTCGAGGAAATCCTGGAGGACCAGAAGGGCGGGCTTGGGCATGAGCTCGACACCGAACTGACGGCGCTCGAATGGCAGGGTGTCATCGCGCTCTACAAGGCCAAGGTCGAGGAAGAACTCGGCAAGCCGTTCCCGCAGGATCCGCACGAGCAACTCTGGGGCGCGATCGGCGCCGTGTTCTCGAGCTGGATGAACAACCGCGCCATCACCTACCGGCGCCTGCACGACATTCCCGAAAGCTGGGGCACGGCGGTCAATGTCCAGGCCATGGTGTTCGGCAATATGGGCGAAACCTCGGCCACCGGCGTTGCCTTCACCCGCAACCCGTCGACCGGCGAAAAGATGCTCTATGGCGAGTTCCTGGTGAACGCACAGGGCGAGGACGTCGTCGCCGGCATCCGCACGCCGCAGAACATCACCGAGGCGGCGCGCATTGCGGCGGGCTCGGACAAGCCGTCGCTGCAGAAGCTGATGCCGGACGCGTTCCAGTCCTTCGTCACCATCTCCGACAGCCTGGAAAAGCACTACCGCGACATGCAGGATCTCGAATTCACCATCGAGCGCGGCAAATTGTGGATGCTGCAGACCCGCTCCGGCAAGCGCACCGCCAAGGCGGCGCTGAAAATCGCCGTCGAGATGGCGCGGGACAGACTGATCACGAAAGAAGAGGCGGTCGCCCGCATCGACCCGACCTCGCTCGACCAGCTGCTGCATCCGACCATCGACCCCAAGGCAGCGCGCGACGTCATCGGCATTGGCCTGCCGGCTTCTCCAGGTGCTGCCACCGGCGAGATCGTCTTTTCTTCTGGCGACGCCGAGGAGTTGAAGACGCAAGGCCGCAAGGCGATCCTGGTGCGCATCGAAACCAGCCCCGAAGACATTCACGGCATGCATGCGGCGGAAGGCATCCTGACCACGCGCGGCGGCATGACCAGCCACGCCGCGGTGGTGGCGCGCGGCATGGGCAAGCCTTGCGTGTCTGGCGCCGGCTCGCTGCGTGTCGACTACAAGGCCGGCACGCTGATGGCGATGGGCTCGACCTTCCGCAAAGGCGACATCATCACCATCGATGGCGGCAATGGCCAGGTGCTGAAGGGCGCCGTGCCGATGCTGCAGCCGGAACTTTCCGGCGATTTCGCCGCCATCATGGAGTGGGCGGACGCGGTACGCCGCATGAAGGTGCGCACCAATGCCGAAACGCCGCTCGACGCGCGCATGGCGCGCTCCTTCGGCGCCGAAGGCATCGGCCTTTGCCGCACCGAGCACATGTTCTTCGATGGCGACCGCATCGTCGCCATGCGCGAGATGATCCTGGCCGACACCGAAAAGGACCGGCGTACCGCACTCGCCAAGCTTTTGCCGATGCAGCGTTCGGACTTCCTCGAACTGTTCGAGATCATGGCCGGCCTGCCGGTGACGATCCGCCTGCTCGATCCGCCGCTGCACGAATTCCTGCCCAAGACCGAGGAGGAGGTGGCCGAGGTTGCCGCCGCCATGAAGGTGTCGCCGGACAAGCTCAGGCAGCGCACCGAGGCGCTGCACGAGATCAACCCGATGCTCGGCCATCGCGGCTGCCGGCTGGCCGTCTCCTATCCCGAAATCGCCGAGATGCAGGCGCGCGCCATTTTCGAGGCGGCCGTCGAGGCCGGCAAGAAGGCCGGTGCGCTGGTTGTCCCCGAAATCATGGTGCCGCTGGTCGGACTGGCGAAGGAACTCGACTACGTCAAAGCGCGCATCGATGCCGTCGCCAAGAGCGTCATGGAGGAAACCGGCGTCAAGATCGACTATCTCACCGGCACCATGATCGAACTGCCGCGCGCGGCGATCCGGGCGCATGTCATTGCAGAGTCAGCCGAATTCTTCTCGTTCGGCACTAACGACCTGACCCAGACGACATTCGGCATTTCGCGCGACGATGCGGCCTCGTTCCTGGAGACCTACCGCCAGAAGGGCATTATCGATCAGGATCCGTTCGTCTCGCTCGACATCGACGGCGTCGGCGAGCTGGTGCGCATGGCTGTCGAAAAGGGCAGGGCGACGCGGCCTGACATCAAGCTCGGCATTTGCGGCGAACATGGCGGCGACCCGGCCTCGATCCGCTTTTGCGAAGAGGTTGGCCTCGACTACGTGTCCTGCTCGCCCTATCGCGTGCCGATCGCCAGGCTGGCGGCCGCGCAGGCAGCGGTGCTGGTCGCGAAGGCAGACCGCGGTTAGGCCTATCCAGGCCGAGCTTACCGTTTTGTAAAACAAGTCACGCGAACGTGCTGACGGGTTTGCATAATCTCGACAATGTTTCCGCCCAATTTGCGACGTCCCGACAATTGCGCCCGGAAACAGATGTTGCAGACCTCACCCGCACCGTTCCACTCGATCCTGGTCATTCAAACGAAGTTCATAGGAGATCTCGTTCTCGCCTCGGTGCTTGCCAAAAACCTGCGGCTCGAATTCCCCGGCGCCAGAATTGTGTTTCTCTGCGAGGCCCGCTTCGAGAGCTTCGTGATCGCCCATGGCATCGCTTCCGAGGTGGTCACGTTCAGGCGCGCCCGCATGCGCGGCACCAACCTCGAGCGCGGGAAAGAGCTTTACGCCATGATACGGGCGTTGCGCCGCTACCGCTTCGACCTGACGATCGACATCACCGATTCAAAGACGTCGCGCATCGTCAGCGGGCTCGTCAACGCAAAGACCCGCGTCGGCTACAATCCTTCCGAAAGACCCTTGCGTATGCTGGAGCGGCAGCCCGCCAATGTCTTTGCCATGCCTTACGGCTTTGATGGCCAGCATTTCCTGTACCGCTACCTCTCGCCGCTCGAAGCGCTCGGCATCGAACTTCGCACGGTGATTCCGAGCCTTCAGCCGCTGCCGCTGGAGACGGCGAAAGCATTGGCGCTGCTGGGCAAGCACCATCTGCGGCCAAACGCTTTCATCGCCGTGCATGCCGGTGCAAGCTTCGAGGGGCGACGTTGGCAGCCGGAGCGGTTTGCCGCGGCGATCGTCGAAATTACCGGTGAAACCGGCCTGGACGTCGTCCTGGTGGGCGGGCCGGACGAGCGGGAGATTGCCGAACGTATCGTCGCCAGGACCGCGCCGTCGGTCGTCAATCTGGTCGGGGATCTGTCGCTTGAAAGCCTGCTGGCGGTGCTGAAACAGGCCCGGCTGTTTCTCGGCAATGAGAGCGGCCCGATGCATATGGCCGCTGCCACCGGAACCCCGGTTGTCGGGCTGTTCGGTCTGACGGATCCGGCGCGCTGGGGTCCCGTTGGCGTGCCCAGCATCTCGCTCCGGCCGCCGATGCCTTGCGCCTGCGTGGCCAAGGACCTCTGCCGCGCGCCGGATCCCAGCAAGGCCTGCTGCGTCTGGGGCCTGGAGGTCAAGCCTGTCGTCGACGCGGTGCGCGAGATTCTTTCGCGTACCGAAATGAAGCGGGAACGCGCCGTCTGAGATCATGCGCCGCGCGGGCAAGCGCTGCCGCCGTCGTGGAATGGCCGGCTCACCACGAACGGTCAACACGAACGGTCAAATTGTCGCGCCGGGCGCTTTTCCGCTATGCGCCATCCCGATTTCCGCCTTCATGCGGGTCTTGGGATGCCTGCTTGAAATAACCCGTCAGGAATTCGGTTTGATGCGCCCGCAAAAAAATCTCTGCATGATCGCCATGTCGTTGGCGATGGTATCCGCCGCCCGTGCCGCGCCGCTCGTCGAGCCGACGCTGCACATCAGGCCGGAGGCGAGCGGAGCCGGCCGCGTTGCGCTCACGCTCGATGCCTGCGGCGGACAGACCGACAATCGGATCCTCTCGGCGCTGGTGGAAAACAAGATCCCCGCCACCATTTTCGTGACCGGCATCTGGCTGAAGCGAAACGCCGCCGCCGTCGAGATCATGCGGGCCCATCCCGAGCTGTTCGAACTGGAAAATCACGGCGGCCATCATATCCCGGCGGTCGATACGCCGCAGAAAATCTACGGCATCCGCAGCGCCGGCAGCCCGGACGCGGTGCTGGCCGAGGTCCAGTCGGGTGCCGCCGCTCTTGCCGGGACCGGCGAGCCGGCGCCGAAATGGTTTCGTGGCGCAACCGCCGAATACAGCCCGTCGGCAATCGCCATGATCCGCAAGCTTGGCTTCAAGATCGCGGGATTCTCGATAAACGGCGACGGCGGCTCATTGCTTGGCGCCAAGGAAACCGCGCGGCGCATTGCAGCGGCCAAGGACGGTGACGTGATTATCTCGCACATCAACCAGCCGACCCATGCCGCCGGCGAAGGCGTGGTGCAGGGGCTGCTGGCGCTCAAGGCCAAGGGCTTGACCTTTGTGCGGCTCGACGATGCCGAGGGCGTCGGCAATAACGGCACCACCGACTAAGGCATATCGATATTCAGCCGGCCTGCGAACGGCGGCTTCCTGCGCTTCCGGCTTTCGCCGACCGAAGCACTCATGAGTGGGCGTGGCCGTTAAGGCTATGGCCGGCGTAGGCCGGTACTTACGTACTTTAAGCACGCTCCGCTCCGGTTCTCGCAAACCACCATTCTCGGCGCGGCCTGACCTGAATCTCAACATACCTTGGAGCATGGGTACGGCCAGGAAAGATCATGCTTCCAGTACGAAGGCGGTTTTGCTTAGGCCGGCGTGGCTTCGATCGCGACCTTGCTGGCGTAGAATGCGCCGTGGTTGCGGATTTCAGCCATTTCGTCGAAAGGCCGTTCATAGGCCCACATAGCGTTGTGGCCGGTCTCGCCGGCAGGCAGCACGCTCCAATAGCTTGCGTCGCCCTTGTAGGGGCAATGGGTCGAGTGTTCGGTGCTGCTGAGCTTGCCGAAATCAATGTCGGCGAACGGAATGTAGAACGCCGCGGGATAAGGGGCCTCGGTCAGCACCTTGGCCGTCATCGATGAAGCGATGACCACGTCTCCGGCGCGCACGGTGACGGTGCCGGCATAGGGCTCGATGGTGATGATCTTGTCGGGATTGCGTTGAAAACCGGGGGCGGGATTGGCGATCTGATCCAAGACGGGTTCTCCTTGCTTCGACTTCCAAATGTGTCGCGCAAGGGCGTTGTTCAAGGCCTGCTGTCACCATGCAACACGCAAGCCCTACCTAGGCCGATACCAACGGATCGTACCTCCGAAATACTTCTCCGCTTGGAGCAATTCCGGGAAAAGTGTGAAACGATTTTCCAGGGAAAGACGCGCTTTCCCTTGGGAATTGCGTCAAACAAAGCAGTCAGGCTGCGGTCTTGAACGCATCCATGAGCCCGGCATAAGCGGCAGCAATGCCGGCCACCGGGTTGCTGCTTCTCGACGCGGTTTCGACCTTCAACGAGCCGCCGCCGGTCGGCAAGGTGAGCAGCAGGAACTGGCGGTTGCCGCCGTCGCCGACGGATGCGGCCGCGACGTGTTGGCCTTCGCCCTGGTTCTGGACGCACATCTTGAACAGCAGTGTGCCGCCGACCGCTTCCAGCGCGCCGCCGACAACTTCAACAAATTCGTCTTCGGAAACAGTCTTTGTATCCGGCACCAGATCGGCCAGACTTTCGGCAAGCGTACTCTCGAGAGCCTTGTCGTCGAGCTGCGCGTCCATGCGAACCTCTTTCAGTCGCCAATCGCACCCCTTTGCCCGTTAACGAAACTTAACGCCGACGATGGCCGGATTGTGGCGGTTTTCCACCAATGCAGCACTCGGCCGTGCTGGCGGCTGGACAATCCGGCGGTTCGCTCCACAATGGCACAAAAATCATAACGCAAAAGCGTGAGGGAGGACCGAATGCTAGGACTGATGCAGGAATGGCCGCTGCTTTGCCACAAGCTCATCGACAATGCCGAGCGGCAGCATGGCGTGCGCGAGATCGTGTCGCGCTCGATCGAGGGGCCGATCGTGCGCACCACCTATGCGGACATCCATCGTCGCGCCCTGAAGGTCGCCCAGCGGCTGGAGCGTGACGGCTATGGGTTGGGCGATCGCATCGCCACACTGGCCTGGAACACCGCGCGTCACATTGAGGCCTGGTATGGCATCATGGGCATCGGCGCCATCTACCATACGCTCAACCCGCGGCTGTTTCCCGAGCAGATCGTCTGGATCATGAACCATGCCGAGGACAAGGCTGTCTTCGTCGACCTGACTTTCATGCCGCTGCTCGAGAAGATCGCCGGCGCCGTCAAGTCGCTGAAACAGGTGATCGTGCTGACCGACAAGGCGCACATGCCGCAGACGACATTGCCCAACGTGGTCGCCTATGAAGACTGGCTTGATGAGGCCGATGGCGACTTCGCCTGGAAGACCTTCGACGAAGGCACCGCCGCCGGCATGTGCTACACGTCCGGGACCACCGGTGATCCCAAAGGCGTCGTCTACAGCCACCGTTCGAACGTGCTGCACGCCATGATCGCCGCCATGCCCGATGCCATGGGCCTGTCGTCGCGCGATACGATCTTGCCGGTGGTGCCGATGTTCCACGCCAATGCCTGGGGCCTTGCCCAGAGCGGGCCGATGATCGGCGCCAAGCTGGTCATGCCTGGCTGCAAGATGGACGGCGCCTCGATCTACGAACTGCTCGACACCGAGAAGGTGACCTTCAGCGCTGCCGTGCCGACCGTCTGGATGATGCTGCTGCAGCATCTGGAGGAGACCGGCAAGAAGCTTCCCTATCTCCACAAGGTCGTCATCGGCGGCTCGTCCTGCCCGCGCGCGATCATGACCAAGTTTCAGCAGAACTACGATGTCCAGGTCATCCATGCCTGGGGCATGACCGAAATGTCGCCGCTCGGCACGCTGTGCACCTTGAAGCCGGACTATGCCGGTCTTGAGGGGGAAGCCCGGCTCGATATCCAGCAGAAACAGGGCTACCCGCCCTTCGGCGTCGAAATGAAGGTGACCGACGACGACAACAACGCACAGCCCTGGGATGGCAAGACATTTGGCCGCCTGAAAGTGCGCGGACCGGCCGTTGCCCGCACCTATTATGGCGGCGCCGGCCCGGAACAGTTCGACGAGGATGGCTGGTTCGACACCGGCGACGTCGCCCACATCGACGCCGGCGGCTATATGCAGATCACCGATCGCGCCAAGGACGTCATCAAGTCCGGCGGTGAATGGATTTCGACCATCGACCTCGAGAACCTGGCCGTCGGCCACCCCGATGTCGCGGAGGCGGCCGCAATCGGCGTCCATCATTCGAAATGGGGCGAGCGGCCTTTGCTGGTCGTCGTCCGCAAGCCAGGCAAGGAACCGACCAAGGCTGATATTCTCGACTTCATGGATGGCAAGGTGGCCAAATGGTGGATGCCGGACGATGTCGCCTTCGTCGGCGAAATTCCGCACACCGCCACCGGCAAGATCCAGAAGATCACCTTGCGCCAGCAGTTCAAGGACTATCGCTTGCCGACGGATTGACGCGATGGTGCGTGTTTCGGCTTCATGCCATCGCAAAAAGGTTCTAGAGCAATTCCAGGAAAAGTGTGAAACGGTTTTCCGTCCGGAATTGCGACAAACAAAGAGATGGAGCGGTTCCGCGTTTCCGTGAAACGGTGAACCGCTCCAAGTCTCCGTTCGGGTTGGGGTGGTGCGGCAATCGATGGCAAGTATTCCTGAACGGCAAACGTCGAGGGCGGCCGGCTGGTCGCGGCGCACGGCCGCTTTTTCGTTGGTGTTGCTGCTGACGGTCTTCGTCGGCCATCGCTTCGGTCTCGTTGAAACCCCTGCTTTTCTGTGGGTGCTGGGCATTGTCGCGCTGCTGGCGGCCATGGCGCTGTTGTTTGCCGGGTTTGCCTTTTCGCGGCTGTGGAATTTCGGCGACCGCGGCGGTCGCGACCTGACGGTCGGCGCGCTGCTGGCGCTGCTGGTGCTCGCGCCCTATGGGGTTGCCGCCTACTGGGCGACAATCTATCCGCCGCTCAGGGATATCTCGACGGATTTCGAGGAACCGCCGGCGCTCGACGTGAGCGATCGGACGAAGAATATGAACGTGCTCTCCCTGTCGACGCCGGGCGAACAGCGGCTGCAGACCGACAGCTATCCGCTGGTCAGTGCACGCAGCTACGACCTGCCGTTCGAGACCGTCGTCAATGCCGTCGAAACCGTACTCGACCGGCGCGATTGGGACCTTACCGAACCCTATCCCGACCTCAGCGGGCAAAGCGAGGTGACCATCACCGCGCTGGCCAGGGGTTTCGTGATCGGTCTTCCAGCCGATGTGGCGATCCGCGTGACCGACGATGGCGACACGATCATTGTCGACATGCGGTCGGCCTCCCGCTACGGCCGCTACGACCTCGGCGACAATGCCGCGCGCATCACCGAATTCCTGGCGGAACTCGACCAGGAAGTCGCCGGCCAGGTTGGCGCGGCGCCGGCCGAGTGATGTTCAGAACTTGTTGTAGGCGGATCCGCATGTCGCCGCAGAATGCAGCTTGAGTCTGCGTCAGACTATTCGGAGGGCTCGAATCTGCCCTGCAGCAAGATCGTCGCGACCGGCCCAAGCGGATCGATGATCCGGCTCTCCAGGACTTCGATAAGTTTGCGTCCAACCGCCGCCATATCCACGAAATGAACTCCGATTTTTGCCGGCAGGAAGCGTGCCAGCCGCGTGCTGTCACGAGTGACAATGTGGACGTCGCTTCCTGGCACGAGACCTCTTCTGCCAAGAGCATGTAACGCCCCGAGAAGGCCCAGTTCGTTGGCGCATGCCAAGCCTGTCGGCGGATGTGACGACGCCAGTAAGCGATCAAACCAGCCTGCGCTCGATTCCATCGTGAACATGCCATGACCGATCAGCGATTGGTCGATCGGAATACCGGCCTCGGCCATTGCCCTTCCATACCCGGAAAGACGCATGGCACTCGCCTGATCTTCCGGAACGAGAAGTTGCAGCGCGATGCGTCGACAGCCCTTATCCATCAGCCGTCGGGTCGCTTCGTAGGCAATCTGTTCGTTGTCGACATCGACATAGGGGTATGCGATGTCCAGGTCGGTTCTTCCAAATGCGACGAATGGCATGCGTCGATCCAGCAGCAGCTTGACGCGCGGATCGCCCGACACCAAGCGCGTGATGATCAGTCCGTCTGTGCTGCGGGCCTGAAGCTGCCGCTGCACACTCTCGACGGGATCGTCGTCGGGAGTGGTGGAATAGATGGACAGACTGTAACCGGCTTGCCGCGCTGCCAGCGTCATGCCTTCGATCAAGGGGAGCTTCAACAGATCGGACAGATGGTCTCGTGTCTCCATTGGAAGCACTGCCGTCAGAGTCAGCGTTCGACCGGTTTTGAGCGCACGACCATGATGATCTGGCACATAGCCAACCCGCTTAGCCGCCTCCTTGACGCGGGCTATGGTCGAGGGCTGTACTTCCGGCCCATCCTTCAGAGCGCGCGACACCGTGGTCACCGAGAGGGAAAGTTCAGCCGCGATCTGCTTTAGATTGGCCATTGTTCGCCCGACTTCATTGCGAAAGCGCCGGCTGATTTTGCTGACCGCCGCGACGTTACCGGATTCGACATTCCGGTCAATCCGACCTCACCAGGAAAGCAGCTTGACTCCGTTGTGTTAAGATGAAATCGTAACGTTACGATTACAAATAAATGGGCCTTTTCGGCGACATTTGATAAAGATTGGGGAGGAGACCTATGTCTTGGCTGCGCATTTCCTTAACAGCATTCGCAATCTCAGCTGCCTTGCCCGTCCATGCCCAGACGGTCACCATCACGACCGCTGGCGGCGACTATGGTAACGCCATGAAGGAAGCCATGTGGGCCCCTGCTGCAAAAGAGCTTGGCTACGATGTCCGAGAAGAGACCCTGAGCGACGGCCTGGCCGCCTTGAAGATGCAGGTCACCTCTGGGGCCATCACGACCGACGTCATTCACCTTGGCTCACCGGAAGGCGCGCAGGCGGCCGCACAGTCGCTGCTGGAGCCGCTTGACTACAAGATCATCGATCCCAAGTCTGTGCCGGACGGCGCAAAGTCCGACTACTGCTATCCCTTCGACTCTTATGGCACCGTCATGTCGTGGAACACCAAGACCTATGGCGAGAACCCGCCCAAGAGCTGGGCGGATTTCTGGGATGTTGCCAAATTCCCGGGCCGTCGCGCTCTGCGCGCCAATGCACAAGACTCGATCGAGATCGCGCTGCTCTCCGACGGCGTGGCACCGGCGGACATTTATCCCGTGCTCAGCACGCCGGAGGGTCTGGATCGCGCCATCAAGCGGCTCGAAGCGATCAAACCAAATGTCTCGGTGTGGTGGACCTCGGGCGCTCAGTCGGCGCAGTTGCTGAAAGACGGTGAGGCGGATTTGATCATTACCTGGAACGGACGGGCAGAGACTGTGAAAAAAGATGGCGGCGCGGCCGACTACACGTTCAAGGGTTCCGTCATTGGCACCGACTGTCTCGGAGTGCCGAAGGGGGCGCCCAACAAGGAAGCGGCCATGAAGCTGATAGCAGCGATGACACAGCCTGCGCGCGTGGCCAAGCTGACCGATTTTATTGCCTACGGCCCAGTCAATCCTGCGGCATATGAGGGTGGCCTCATCCCCGAAGACCGTCTGAAGACCCTTGCGACCGCGCCTGAAAACGCCGGTACTTCGGTGTTTTCGAAAGCAGACTGGTGGGTCAAGAACGGCGAGGCTGCCCAAAAGGCCTTCGATGAGATGATGAGCCGCTGAGTCTCGAACACATCAGCTCTAAGGCTGGAGCACATGATGAAGTCGCTCGCGATCACCATCGACAGCGTTCGCAAAACCTATGGGTCCTACGTCGCGCTGGACGATGTTTCGCTCGACATCAAGGCTGGCGAATTCCTGACCCTGCTGGGGCCATCCGGATCGGGCAAGACCACGTTGCTCATGGCCCTGGCCGGATTTGTCCGGCCCGACGGCGGTAAGCTCTTGTTGGGGGATCGGGACATCACCCGCCTGGCGCCCAACAAGCGGGACATCGGCATCGTGTTTCAGAACTATGCCCTGTTTCCCCACATGAACGTCCTGTCGAATGTCGAATATCCGTTGGTGCTGCGCAAGACGCCGAGAGCGGAGGTCCGAAAGCGGGCGTTTGAGGCCTTGGCCCGCGTGAAGCTGGAAGGTCTGTCGGAGCGCAACATTGCCGCGCTATCCGGCGGACAGCGCCAGCGGGTAGCACTGGCGCGGGCGATCGTCTTCGAGCCACGCGTGATGTTGATGGACGAGCCTCTGTCGGCGCTCGACAAGAACCTGCGCGAAACCATGCAGTATGAAATCAGGCGTCTGCACGATGATCTTGGCATCACCACCATCTATGTGACGCATGATCAGCGAGAAGCGCTGATCATGTCTGACAGGATCGCCGTGATGAATTCCGGCCGCATCCAGCAGATCGATACGCCACAGCGTATTTATAATCATCCATCGACCCGCTTCGTCGCGGAATTCATGGGCGAGGCCAACATTATAGCCCCAGGCTTGGTGCGCAGAATCGACGGCGCCGATGCATCGCCCGAAGCCCTGATGATCCGCGCGGAAAGCTTCCATCTTGATCAGAAGCTCGTGGGGCGAGATGGCGTCGCGCTCGAAGGAACACTGCACGCCAAGGCGTTTCGCGGCGAGAACTGGCTTCTGACGCTGGCGCTTGACGGCGGCCAAGAGGTTCTTGTCTGCATTCCGGCAGCCCTGGCCAGCGGCTGCGGCGAGCTTGCCACAGGTCAGCGGATGACCGCCTATGCGCCAGCCGCGAAAGTTCACGCGATACCGGGAGCAAGAGCGTGACCGTCATGGCGGATCCCGCGCTCGCGGCAGACGCACGACGAGAGCGGCGGTTCTTCCTCTCACTTTCGCTGCCAGCGCTGTTCATCGTTGGGCTGGCGGCGATACTGCCTATCCTGTGGATCATCCGGCAATCCTTCCTGACCACGGGGAGCGAGTACACCGTCGGCAACTACGAGAAGGTGCTTTCGAGCGGGCTGACATGGTCGGCACTCGTCACAACCCTCGAATTGTCCCTGGGCACGCTGGCGATCTGCATTCTTCTCGGTACCCCCCTGGCGCTCGCTCTGGCCAGCGCCAGACCAAGAGTGGCCAATTTGCTGATGGCCTTCGTCATGCTGCCGTTGTGGACCTCCATTCTGGTGCGCACCTATGGCTGGCTCGTGCTCTTGCGGCGCGATGGCCTGATCAACGCGGCGTTGACGGGTTCAGGCCTGACAGCTGAGCCATTGCCGCTGGTCTACAACTTCACGGGAACGCTCATCGGCATGGTTCACTACATGCTGCCGCTCTTTCTGCTGCCGGTTTATGCCGCGATGCGCGATATCGACGCAAACCTCGTTCGCGCGGGGGCGAGCATGGGCGCCACTCTCGGCCAAACAATCCGCACGGTCATTCTGCCGCTTTCGGCCGGCGGCATCTTCTCGGGGTCGATCATCGTCTTCATCTATACGCTAGGCTTCTTCATCACGCCGGCCGTGCTGGGCGGCGGCAAGGTAAATCCTCTCTCCACCCGGATCGAGCGCACGCTATCGACCTTTCAGGATTGGGGTTCGGCGAGCGTCCTGGGCATTCTGCTCCTCGTTGTCATGGCGCTGATCGGTGTGATGTTCCTGGCGGCACGGCGACTGCTGACGCGCAACGGTGCGGCCCATGCTTGAGGCCTATCCGGACAACAGGCTGTCCCGCATTTTTCTGTGGGGCTTTTCCGCACTCGTAATGGCGTTTTTGATGCTGCCAACGCTCGTGGTCGTGCCGCTGTCCTTTTCGGCGTCCGACCTTCTCGAGTTCCCGCCACGCGCATATTCATTGCGCTGGTACGAGCATTTCTTCGGTTCGGCGACGTGGATGGCGGCGCTCAGGACGAGCCTGATCCTTGGGACATTGACGGCGATGCTCGCGGTGCCCTTGGGGCTGCTGGCCTGCATTTCGATAAATCGGCTCGGCGGAAAGGCCGCTGTTGCCATTCAGGGCATTCTGCTCAGCCCGTCCATCGTCCCAGGAATCCTGCTTGCGATCGGTCTCTTCTTTGTGCTGGCGGCGCAACATCTGGTCGGAACGCTGTTCGGTGTGCTGGTCGGGCATGTGGTGCTGGCCATTCCTGTCGTGTGCATTGTGCTGTTGCCCGCTCTGGCCCGCTTTGACTGGAACCAGGTTCAGGCGGCGCGCAGCCTCGGCGCGAACTGGGCGAGAGCCATTGGGGGCATAATTGTCCCGCAACTTCAGATCAGTCTGCTGTCGGCCATATTGATGGCCTTCCTGACGTCACTCGACGAGTCCGTCATTTCGATCTTCGTCTCGAGTGGTCAAAACAGCACGCTGCCGAAGCTCATGTTCATATCTCTGCGCGATCAGATCGATCCGACCATTGCGGCGATCTCAACGGTGTGGACCGCTATCGTCGTGGTCGTCGTCTTGATCGTGACGTTACGCCAAAAATCCTGACCGAGATTGGAAACATGCTCACAAATCTGCACGCAGCCGGTGCGCCGGCGGATCATTCAGCGGACATACCTCAGGTAGGACTGGCCATCATCACCGGGTCGGCGAACTGGGGACTGGCCTTTCCGGAAGATGTCGAATTCGATGGTGTGCGTACGTTGCGGCGTGACATGAGTTTTGAAACGCCTTTCGGCCGCAGCGACAACTGGAAGCTGATCGAGTTCGATGCCTCAATTACCGCGGAAGGCAGAACGAAACGTGCGTTGTGCATGTATTCGCACGGCAATCCGCGCGACCATATCGACCATTCCTGCCATCGCCGCGCGTTCTGGGTGTTGATGAACGCAGGCGTAAAGCAAGTCCTGGCCTGCTCGACTGTTGGCGCCGTCAACAAGGCGATCCAACCCGGCGACATGGTGGTGACTGCCGATATCATCGAACTGACGCAGACGCCTTTTTCACTGCTTCCAGACCGCCAGAGCTTCGACTGCTCGGGCAAGCAGATCGTATGTCCAAGATGTGCGGCGGTTCTGGTTGAGACGGCCCGCCGTCATTGGCCAGCCGAATGCCGCGTTCATGGCATCGAACAGCAGTTGGTGGCTGCCCATTGTTATGGGCCTCGACTGACAACCCCAGCCGAGGCTTTGGCGTATCGAAGCATGGGAGCGGATGTGCTCAATCATTCGATCGCCCCTGAGGCGACCCTGTCGCGCGAGATCGGCGCGTGCTTCGTGCCATGTGCGTTCGTGACCGCGGGTTTCAACGATTATATGGACCGCAACCGCCAGGAATTGTTGCAAAAGGACGTGCTGCCGAAGCTCTCTATGATAGCCTCGCGGGTTGCTCTGGAGACCGCGGCACGACTTCCAACTGATCCCGAATGCTCTTGCCAGGGTTTGAAGTCGCCTCAGCCAGCAGAGCGCTCCAGCCGTTTCTAGAGCGGATGGCGCCGAAGGCTTTAGCCAGCCGGCGTGAAAATGCCGTCAATAGCCGGCGCGGCGTCTGTCATGACCAGATCGCGCGCCACTAGGTCCTCGAGATGGGCAAGCACCGACAATCCGGCGGCGCCATGCAGCCGTGGGTCGGTGTCCCTGTAGATCGCCCTGACCATGTCCACGATCGTCCGGTCGCCCTCTCTGACCCGCTGCAGGATGGCGCGCTCGCGCATCTTGCGGTGTGTCTTCAACCCGCGCATGAATGCGCGCGGCGCTGTCACCGGCCCGCCATGTCCTGGCAACAGCAAGCGGTCCCCACGTTCGATCAGCCGGTCCAGCGAGGCCATATAGTCGGCCATCGCTCCATCCGGCGGGGCGACGATGGAGGTTGCCCAGGCCATGACATGGTCGGCAGAAAACAGGATGCCGGTTCCCTCAAGCGCGAATGCCGCGTGATTGGCGGTGTGACCCGGGGTTAGAACCGTCCTGATCGACCAGCCGTCGCCGTCGACCACCTCGCCGTCGGAAAGGGTAATATCGGGGACGAAAGCCATGTCGGCGCTGGCGTCGAGCGCATTGGTTTCGCCGATATGCAAAGGCCTTGCCGGTCGGTGCGGCCCCTCCGCCAGCACGGCGGCGCCGGTGCGCTCTTTCAGCCGGGCCGCCAGCGGAGAATGGTCACGATGCGTGTGGCTGACGAAAATATGGCTGACCGGCCGGCCTGCGATCACCTTGAGCAGGGTCTGCAGATGCGCCTCGTCATCCGGCCCCGGATCGATCACCGCCAGCGTATCGCGGCCAACGATGTAGCTGTTGGTGCCGTGAAAGGTGAAGGGGCTCGGATTGCGGGCCGTGATGCGCTGGATATCGGGCGCGACATTTACCCCCTGGCCATAGAAGGGGTCGAAGCCGGTATCGAATTTGAGTGCCATGGCGGATGCATCGGTGCCTTGTTTCAGGAAACGGCAAAACCGATTGCCGCATAACACGCAAGCCAATATAGGAGGATGTGAGGCCGCGAACATCTGATAGCGGCAATCGGATTGGGGAAATACCATGGCAATTGCAACTACGATGCGTCCGCTTGTTTCTCTGGCTTTACCGCAAAATGCCGCGGCGCGGCTGGTAACGCAGCTTTTCCTGGCCATCGCCGGAACGCTGGTGCTGACCCTGTCGGCTAAGACCAAGGTGATGCTCGGGCCGGTCGACATTTCGATGCAGACGCTGGCCGTGCTGCTGATCGCCGCCGCCTTCGGCATGCGGCTCGGCGTCGCCACTCTGCTGCTCTACATGGCGGAGGGCGCCATGGGCTTGCCCGTCTTCCAGAGCACCCCGGAAAAGGGTCTCGGCATTGCCTACATGCTCGGCTCGACCGGCGGTTATCTCGCCGGCTTCGTGGTCATGGCGGCAATCGTCGGCTGGGCCGCCGATCGCGGCTGGGATCGCCATCCGATCAAGCTTTTCAACGCCATGCTGGTTGCCGAGGTCGTCATGATGGCGATGGGCTTCGCCTGGCTGGCGCTGCTGATCGGCCCGGAAAAGTCGTGGCAGTTCGGCGTCGTGCCGTTCATCGTCGGCGACCTGATCAAGGTTGCTCTGGCGGCAAGCCTGGTGCCGGCCGTTTGGACGTTGCTGAAGCGCGGCTGAAGCGCGAGCAGGGCCAAAGACTTGAGCAATCAAGCCTTGGCTGGCATGGCGTGATTGGCGGATTTCGGCGTGGCGTCCGCCAAGTAATCTCACTTAGGTTTCTGGAAACAGCTTCGGAAACAGTGAATCCAATGCGTCGGCCGGGAAGCGTAGCGACACCGGACCTTTGGGTGTTTCCGACGCCAACAGACCGAGCGCGATCACCTCATTGAATACGCGACGCGCCGTGCGCTCGGGCAGTCCGCTAATGCGTGATGCTTCGCCGCGTTCAAATTCACCGCGCATTAGCGCTTCCTCTAGGAAGCGGCCGGCTTCGGGTTTCAGGCCGCTGCGCTCGACGTAGCGACGCAGCCGCTTCGCGAGCGTGTCGAGATCAAACAAACCGGTCATAAAGTTCACCTGATCGATGCACACCAGCATGAACCATAGCGTAAAGTCGCCGAGTGCGCGCTCGGAGAGGTTGCCCCGTCCGTCGAGATCACCCTGGCGGGGCATATCGGCATGATCCATCATGCGCTTGTAGTCCGTGCGGCTTTTCACGCCGCGCGCCAGACCGCGTGAGATCGACCACAGCCCATGCGCGGCGATCCCGGCCTCATGGGCCATGGCGTGGCTCATCAAACGGCTGACGCGGCCATTGCCGTCGGGGAACGGGTGAATGTAGTTGAAACGGTGATGCGCGGCAGGAATGGCCAGGATCCGTCCGGCTTTGCCCAGCCCACCGAAGCGATAGCGCATGGCAAAATACTGCATGAAGTCGTCGACGCGCTCGCTCGAAGGCGGCTCATGCCGGCCGACGGCGACGTCATGCACTGGCTTCGATCGCCACTCGCCTGGCGCCATGACGAATTCGCGGCCGGCACCCTTGATGGTCAGCATGGGCGCTTCTGCATCGCGGTAGAATTCCGCATGCAGCCATCGCAGAAACTCGGTGGATGCAGGCTCAGGCAACCGCTTCTCGGCGGCCATACGATCGATCTCGGCTTGCAGGCGAACATGGGCGGCCGCCTCTAGCTGCAGGTTGCGGCGGTTCTCGTCTCGATCGAAATTTCCGGCCAGCGCCCGTTCGATGTCGCGCGGGCGCGTATCATGGCCCTCGATCAGGTTGCTGTAGTAGGTGTTCATGATGCGTACCAGATCGGCGAGGTTGGCAGCGGTACGTGGGTGCAGGCTTTGGCCCAAAATGGCCGACGTGGCCGATAGCTCCGCCAGCGCATCCGATATAATTTCAGATACATCCGTCAGGCGTGCCGGTTCGATGCGCTGTACGCTTTCTTCCATGGCTGGCCGATCTTGGCTTTCGCTAAATACGTAATTATAAAGATATATTTCGAATTCGCTAGGATATTTGGCCGATCTTCTGGCCGATCATCGGGCACCCTGTCGGTTTCCGCCGGCCATAGGCATCTGTCACCGCTGCAGGTATTGGGCATTCAGCGATGTTGCCGATGCCGATGATGATCATGGTGGCCGATGTTCGGCATGCCTAACGCGCTGATAAACCATGCACAAAGCCGCGGTCGCCCGGAATATTTGGCCGATCCTTTGGCCGAACTTCGACGATCGTGGGATAAGATGGGACAACGACGCCGCAAAATCCAGCGGCTTCGGGAACACAAAATCCTGCTCTCGAAATCTATCGGTCCAAGCTCGCGCGCGACTCGCTAAGGGATGCGATCGCCGAAGCGGTGCTGAAAAACTGCAGCGCGTCAGCAATCATCCCAGCATCGGCGCTGCGCGCACCGCGGCTTTTCTACAGAATCCAACAATGCGGTTGATCAAAACTTCCACCAACCATTGACGTGAAATAGATGCTTGCTGGTGCCGCCGCACTGTCGTAGCCCTTGATCTTCGACTGTGTCGAATCGCCGAAAGCGAGATGCCTGATTCGCTTTGCAAACGAACGGGCAAGCCAAGCGCATCATCGCAAATGGCCCATCGCCTGCACGGCAACTTCGGGGGAAGGGCAAGGCGTTGAATGTCGCAGCGTCAACTATTGTCGGAAGCCGGCATTTCCTGTTCCGGATTCGATTTCAGTTGCTTGGCGGACTGACATTCGCGATTTTTGCGCCGGCGATTATCCGGATAGCCTTCAATCCTGAGTTTATCTATTCGGCCAACCTTCAGGTGACGGTGACCGCCGCTGCGATTGCGCATCTTGCGGGTTTTCTCTCCTATCGGCGCATCGGAAACTTCCCGGGCGTGGCCGCGGCAAGTTACATCTTGCCGACATTTGCCCTGTCCTACGGGGCCGTTTTCCTGACCATTTTCTTTTTCCGGTTCGAGTACAGCCGGTTTCAAGCCGCCGCCAGTTTCACGCAGTCCACGCTCTGGTATTTCGGCCTGAGCCTGTTGACGCGCCGTCTCGACCCATACCGGCTCGCCGTGGTTCCCGGCGGAGATGTCGAGCGCCTCAAGACGCTGCCGGGGGTGCACTGGTTCTGGATCAAGTCGACCAACACCATCATTGAGAGAGCCAGCGGCGTGGTCGTTGACCTGCGTGCCGATCTTGGCGCGGAGTGGGAACGATATATCGCGGATCGGGCCCTTTCGGGAACGCCCGTATACCACGTCAAGCAGGTCAGGGAGTCGCTGACGGGTCAGGTCGAGATCGAGCATCTGTCGGAAAACACGCTTGGTTCGCTCAATCCGAACCAGGCCTATCTCAAGATCAAGCAGGCAGCCGACTGGGTCTCCGCGCTTGTCTTGATTATCGTTCTTTCCCCTGTTCTGGCGTTGATAGCGCTGCTGATCCGGCTGGATTCCGAAGGCCCCGTGCTGTTTCGGCAGCAACGCATGGGCTACCGGGGCGAGATCTGCACGGTCTACAAGTTTCGCTCGATGCGGCAGCACGCTGGCGCCGGCAGCGACAAGGAGAGGGCGATAACCAAGCGCGACGACGATCGCATCACCCGCGTCGGGCGTTTCCTGCGAAAGTTCAGGATCGACGAACTGCCGCAGGTCATCAACATCCTGCGTGGCGAAATGAGTTGGATCGGACCGCGGCCGGAAGCTGTCGTGCTGTCGCAGTGGTACGAGGCCGAGCTGCCATTCTACCGCTACAGGCATATTGTCAGGCCAGGTATAAGCGGGTGGGCGCAGGTAAATCAGGGGCATGTGGCGGCCGTCGACGATGTCATGGAAAAATTGCACTATGATTTCTATTACATAAAGAACTTTTTGCCTTGGCTGGATGTCTTGATAACTCTCAAGACGATGAAAACGATGCTTACCGGCTTTGGCGCCCGATAGCCAAAGCGAAGCATGACTCTGGATAAGCGCAGGAAGCTGATGGATCTCGCCTCCCGGAAAATAGCGATCATCGGGCTTGGCTATGTTGGCCTGCCGCTGGCGGTCGCCTTCGGCGCCACCAGGGATGTCGTCGGCTTCGACATCAACCAGTCGAGGGTGGACGCGCTGAAGCGTGGCGACGACCATACGCTAGAAGCCAGCAGCGATGAGATTGCTGCTGCGTCGCGGTTGAGCTTCACCACCGACAAGGCCGATCTGCGCGATTGCGGGATTTTCATCGTCACGGTGCCGACGCCGATCGACAGGGCCAATCGGCCGGATCTGAAACCGCTGATCATGGCATCGACATTGGTCGGTGAGGTCATCTCGCCAGGCGCGGTGGTGATCTTCGAATCGACCGTCTATCCCGGCTGTACGGAAGAGGTGTGCGCGCCGCTGATCGAGAAACATTCGGGTCTGCGTTACAATGAGGGGTTCTTCCTCGGCTACAGCCCCGAGCGCATCAACCCGGGTGACCGCGAGCATCGGCTGCAGACGATCGTCAAGGTCACCAGCGGCTCCACGCCGGAAGCGGCGGAAGCCATCGATGCGCTCTACGCGTCGATCGTGCCGGCGGGCACGCACCGTACCTCGAGTATTGCGGTCGCCGAAGCGGCCAAGGTCATCGAGAACACCCAGAGGGACCTCAACATCGCGCTGATGAACGAGCTGTCGCTGATCTTCGGCAAGCTGGGCATCGACACGTCCGAAGTGCTGGAAGCCGCCGGCACCAAATGGAATTTCCTCCGCTTCACGCCGGGTCTCGTCGGCGGTCACTGTATTGGCGTCGATCCCTACTATCTCACCCACAAGGCCCAGGAACTCGGCTATCATCCGGAGGTGATTCTTGCCGGCCGCCGTATCAATGATGGCATGGGTCAGCACGCGGCGGATCAGACGGCCCGCCTGATGATGCGCAAGGGGATACCTGTCGTCGGCAGCCGGATTCTGGTGATGGGCGCGGCTTTCAAGGAAAATTGTCCGGACCTGAGAAATTCCAAGGTCGCCGATATCATCGCCCAGCTGAAGGAATATAATGCCGGCATCGACATCTGGGACCCTTGGGTCGACGCGCAGGAATGCGCGCGCGCCTTCGGTGTGGCGAGCATGAAGAACATTCCCGACGAGCGCTATGACGGCGTCATCGTGGCCGTCGGCCACAGGCAGTTCCGCGCGCTGGGCGTCGATGGCCTGCAGGCGCTTTGCAAGACCCCGGGCGTCATCTACGACATCAAGGGTCTGTTCCCCAGGCATGTTACGGATGGGCGCTTCTGATGAAGGTTCTGGTCACCGGCGCTGCCGGCTTCATAGGCTATCACGTGTCGAAGCGGCTGCTGGAGCGCGGCGACGAGGTCGTCGGCATCGACAACGTCAACGACTACTACGATCCGCAGATCAAGGAGGCGAGGCTGCGGCTGCTGGACGAGGCGAGCCGCAAGACCAATGCGGGCTATCATTTCATCCGCGGCAATCTCGCCGACAAAAGCGTGGTCGATGCCTGCTTTGCCGACCACGCATTCGACCGGGTGATCCATCTCGCCGCGCAGGCCGGGGTTCGCTACAGCCTGGAAAACCCGCACGCCTATGTTGAAAGCAACATCATCGCCTACACCAACATGCTGGAGGCCTGCCGCAACAACTCCGTGGCGCACCTGACCTATGCCAGCACCTCGAGCGTCTACGGCGCCAACACCGATATGCCGTTTTCCGAGCACCGGCCGGCCGACCATCCGCTGCAATTCTACGCCGCGACCAAGCGCGCCAACGAACTGATGGCGCACAGCTACAGCCATTTGTTCGGGCTGCCGACGACCGGGCTTCGCTTCTTCACCGTGTATGGCCCGTGGGGGCGCCCGGACATGGCGCTGTTCCTGTTCACCAAAAACATCCTGGCTGGTGAGCCGATCAAGCTGTTCAACAACGGCAACCACACGCGCGACTTCACCTATGTCGAGGACATCGCCGAAGGCGTCGTCCGGGCCAGCGACAGCCCGGCCACGGGCAATGCCGCCTGGGACTCCAGCCGTCCGGATCCGGCGACGAGCAACGCCCCGTGGCGCATCTTCAACATCGGCAACAACAATCCGGTGAAGCTGACCGCCTATGTCGAGGCGCTGGAAAACGCGCTGGGTAGGAAAGCCATCGTCGAACTGCTGCCGCTGCAGCCCGGCGACGTGCCCGACACCTTCGCGGACACGTCGGCGCTGGAGCAGGCGGTCGGCTACCGCCCAACGACGACGGTGACCGAGGGCGTCGGGCGATTTGTCGAGTGGTACCAGGCGTATTTTGGACGGGGATAGGCCTGCTCTTGGCGATTCCCGGCTGATCCGCGCATAGCCCTGTTCCATGACCACGCAACCAGGAGGAGATGGAATCGATACGGCTCGCAAACAGCAGGCAGCCTGCAATCCATTGCAGTCCCAGGCACTGTTGAGCGTTTGCATCCCCACGTTCAATCGGCGGGATCGCGTTACCGCGCTGGTTCAGGAGCTGCTGCGCGCGGAATGCCCGTTGCAAATATGTGTCCATGTCGACGGCTCGACCGACGGGACAAGCGATGCGCTAGCGGGAATCGCGTCGCGCGATGCCAGATTGGTGGTCACCACTGGTCCAAATGGCGGCAGAGGGGTCGCAATGTTTTCGGCGATCGCTTCCGCCACTGGCGACTATTGCATGATTTTCGATGATGACGACGATCTCTTCACCGATCGCTTGCCCGAGATTTGTGAGCGTCTCTCCGAGCAAAGTACCGACGAGAGGATTGCCGGTTTTGTGTTCTCGATGGTTCTGAGTGAATCGGATGTGAGAGCAAACCAGTTTCCATCAGAGCGCACAAACCTGATCAAGATGCGGGCTGACGAAGGTGTGGTCGGCGACAAGAAGGAGATCATCAGAACTCCGTTGCTGAAACGGGTTGCTGTGCCACCCGCAGGGCGGTTCCGCCGTGTTCCAACATCTCTTCTCTGGTCCAGATTGGCGATCGAATACGACGTTATCTGTGTCAACGTCGATATCGGGCGAAAGAGGTATTTGCCGGAGGGGATGACAGCAAAAATTCGGTTTCTTCAGCGGCAAAATGCGTATCCGATGTTGTTGCTGAACTTGAATTACATCAGAGCATTCTGGATTGGACGGTATCGGTCGGTTCGGTTCCTAGTGGATTGATTCCAACGTTTGGTGCCCGCGCCTGACGGCGGCGATGATTTTGTGTGGGTCGGCTCTCCAGACGAACGGTCGGGATTGCTGATTGTGCTCGGTGATGAAGCGATTGATGGCGGCCTGGAGATCGACGACGGAGTAGAAGACACCGTGCTTCAGCCGGCGGCGTGTGAGCTTGGCGAAGAAGCCCTCGACAGCATTGAGCCATGAGCAGGATGTCGGCACAAAATGGAAGGTCCAGCGCGAATGCCTGGCCAGCCAAGCGCGTACTTTGGGCTGCTTGTGAGTGGCATAGTTGTCGAGGATCACATGGACGGCCTTGTCGGGCGGAAGTTCAGCCTCGACGGCGTTGAGGAAGCGGATGAACTCCTGATGGCGATGGCGCTGCATATTACGGCCGATCACCGAGCCATCGAGGACGTTGAGCGCGGCGAACAGGGTCGTCGTGCCGTTGCGCTTGTAGTCGTGCGTCATTGTCGCCCCGCGACCGCGCTTCAGCGGCAACCCCGGCTGAGTGCGGTCGAGCGCCTGGATTTGGCTCTTTTCGTCGACCGACAGCACGATGGCATGAGCGGGGGGCGAGACGTAGAGCCCGACCACATCGTGAAGCTTCTCGGCAAACGCCTTGTCGTTGGACAGCTTGAAGCTGCGCCAGCGGTGAGGCGCAAGGCCATGGTCGTGCCAGATCTTCACCACCGAAGACGCCGCGATGCCGACCGCCTTCGCCATCGCGCGGACCGTCCAGTGCGTCGCCTCGTGGTCTGGCGGATCGAGTGTCAGCGCCACGACCCTGTCGACCAGCACAGACTGAAGCGGTGCAATGCCCGGTGGCCGCGTCTTGTCGCGCAGCAGGCCGTCGACGCCTTCGTTCATGAAGCGCTCCTGCCAGCGCCACACGCAGGTCTTCGACTTGGCTGTCATCGTCATGATCGCGGCGGTCCCCAGGCCATCACCGCTCAACAGAATGATCCGCGCTCGCCAGACATGCTTCTGAGGCGAACTCCGTGCTGCGACGATCCCTTCAAGCCGAATTCTGTCCGAAGCCGTGATGTCGATGCTGATACCAGTGCGCATCCCGCAATGTCGCATGCCGAAGCGATCCGGGGAATCCCAAAAAGGACTCTTCTGTCCCGATCAATCCACTAGGCAAGGCGGCCCTTGCCTGCCTGAGCTTTGGTGTCTTGAGTTTCCCATTCTTGCTCAAGAGGTCATTCGCACAGGTGACCTCATGAAAAGAGACAGCCTGTGGAAATTCGTGGAGTCCATCGTAATACGAATTGTGCCTGGTCTGCTCAATATAGTGACTTTGCTATACATTGGCAGGCATCTGGAAATCGGGCAATACGGGATTTTCAGCACAACGATTGCGACGGTTTCATTTATTTCGACGCTTGTCTTTGGAGTTGCAACTTATTCCATAATGCCGGTTTCTGCGAAAATGCATGCCGCGGGATTGGGTAGAGAGTACGTATCGTCTATTTTGGCTGCTCTTTCTATTGTGGCGTTGTTTGTCATCCTGGTCGGATTGGCCCTGGCGTGGTTCGGGTTTGGCAACGCCGTTGCCGCAACCATCATCGTTTCATTCGGCTTGCACACCGCACTTCAAGAGATCCTGAGGTCACGACTGCGTTTGTGGGCATACGGTTGGTCGGCGATTGGCCAGGCTGTCGCATACCAGGCGGGAGCTGTAGCCTTGCTTGTCGGAGATGCGAAAATAGGCTCCGCCCTTACGGCCTTTTCGCTCAGCTACTTCGCCGGCGCGCTGATTTCGCTGGCCTTCCTGGGGCCAATGAATCTGAGGCGGCCTCGCCTTTCCTATCTTGGCGGGTCGCTGACCACGGGCTGGGGATTGGTGTTGAGCAATCTGGCCGAGAGCGGCATCTTTGTCGGCATTCGGTACGTTATCTTGATCTTTGGCTCCCCGACCCATCTCGGCGTCTTCTCGTTTTGTGTCGATCTTTCGCAACGCGCCGTCGGCTTCTTCATGAACGCGGCCAGTTTCGTGTTTGTGCCAAGGGCGTTTCTCAGTGCCGCAAATGGAAACGTTGGGGAGTTTCGGCGCGGATTGTTTGAGGGGGCGGCCATTGCGCTGTTTTTTGCGATTGCGTCTGCGGCCGGAATAATTGGTCTGTTTTTTTCCGGCTATGCATCCGGATGGCTGGGAAGGTCATTTGATCCCGCTGTGTTTGCGATCGTTTCTTGTGCTGTTCTGATAAACAGAACGAAAAAGGTGATCATAGATCCGTTTGCTCTCCGCTCGAACAACGCGATGACGCTGACCTATTCTTACCTGGCAGGAGCATTGGCTTGCTGTTGCTTGGCGGCATTGAGCTTGTGGTGGCGCCTGCCGCTTGGCAGTGAAATGGCATTTCTGTTCGGGTATCTCATTGCCGCTGCCTGTTCGTTTTTCGCGTTGAGGAAGGCGATTGCAGACAATGGGCCTGATGCAACACAGCGAGCCTTCTTGATGGCTGGGTCGGATGCCGTGAATGAATGAGAAGAAAGCATTCTATGACGAGAAGAATAGCCGCCTCGTCCACGTCGGCACGATAGCCGACGACGACTATTGGGATTCCCACTGGGCCGAAGGGATTGTCTTGAGGCCGGATCGCTTTGTCGTCGAAACGACCAAGCGATACCTGACAGGCTCGGCCAAGGTCCTGGACGCCGGATGTGGCCTGGCCAACACGGTCTATGGCCTGCATCAGGCAGGCTTTTCCGCCTATGGAATCGACTTTGCGCAGAGGACCGTAGGGATGGTGAACCGCGCTGCACCGCATTTGCAAGTGACGGTTGGGGATGTTCGGGCAACAGGCTTCGCGGACGAATTCTTCGATGGGGTGTGGTCTCTCGGTGTGATCGAGCACTTCTTCGACGGCTATGACGAGATCGTCTTGGAGATGAGGCGTATCATCCGGTCCGGAGGAATTGCTTTCGTGACGGTGCCGAGCATTTCTCCTCTCAGAAGATCGAAGATCAGAATGGGTCTTTATCCCAGGTTTTCGGGTGAACGGGCCGGATTTTACCAGTTCGTCCTTGAGCCATCCTCAATTGTTTCCAGGTTCGAACAGCACGGCTTCAAGCTTCTGGAGTCGCGGCCAAGGGGCGGCTTCAAGGGGTTGAAGGACGAGACATTTTTCGCCAAGCCAATGCAGGCCTGGTACGACAGCAGCAACGGCGTCCTGAGGGGTTTGCGGGCTGCTGCCGATCGGTTGCTCGGCCCATTTTCGCATCATACGCGGCTCTATGTGTTCCATAGGATATAGCGCGGATGTCGAGTGCGAATGGGCACGGATCGGCGAACGAAATCGATGGTGAAGCAGTGTCGATATTGCGAAAGTTTGTTCGCGCTAACGTGGCCGTTTCCGAGTTCCTGGACCGGGCTCTGCCATTGCGCCTTCGCATCGACGGCAATCGGACCTTTGCAACGGAGATAGCACCTCCCTTACTTACCTCAAACGCGCGGGTTTACGATCTTGGCGGGGGTGCCAGGCCGTTCGTGGGCTTCTCGGAGAAGCGGCGCCTGAGGCTTTTTGTCGTTGGGCTCGACCTGGACGCGGAAGAGTTGTCGAAAGCGCCGCGCGGAATATACGACGAGGAGATTGAAGCGGACCTTACCTCGTTTGAGGGAAGGGGCGATGCTGACGTTGTGATTTGTCAAGCGACGCTCGAACACGTCCACGACGGTGAGGGTGCCTTGCGTGGCATTGCCAGTTGCGTGAAGCCGGGAGGCGTGGTTGCCATTTTCTCGCCCTCGCGCAACGCTGTTTTCGCCAGGCTCAACCGGGTTCTGCCGGAGAGGCTGAAACGACGGCTGCTTTTTGCGGTCTATCCCGAAAAAGGCATGGGTCATGACGGGTTCCCGGCTTTCTACGACAAGTGCCTGCCCAGTGACGTCGAAGCGATCGCAAGGCGGAACGGCCTGGAACTCATCGAGCGCCGTCTGTTCTGGAAGAGTTCTTATTTCTATTTTTTCGTGCCGGCCTTTCTCGCCTGGCGCATCTGGCTAGGCGTTTCAGCCCTGTTTCTCGGCAAGGATGCTGCCGAAACCTACGCCTACGTCTTTCGGCGAAAACAGTGACCCCCCGCAGCTCAATGAAAACGAAGCTCGCGCTGATCGCCATTCCGCTCGACATCAGTGGTGGGGCCGAAACCCTCCTGAAACTGGTTGCGCGTGCACTTGCGAGCCGACCCGACTGGGACGTCGAAATCGGCTTCTTGGGTGGCCAGGCAGCGGGGGAAGCCGTTGGATCATATCAGGATGGAATTCGACCCAGCTACGGCTTTGGCGGCGGCAAGGCGATGAGCGAGCTTTTGCTTGTCCCGCAGCTGATCCGGCATCGGTACGATTTGGTATTGTCGAGCCATGCGCGCGTGAATTCGTTCCTGGCTGCCGCCCGAAGTGTTGGAGTTCTTCGAAGCCGCAGGCTGGTCACTCGCGAGTCCACCGTACTTCTGGATCGCTTCAAAGGCGCTCGCGCACTGGCTTACAGGGCGCTCTACGCTGCCTATGGCAGCCAGGACATGGTTGTCGCGCAAACGAGCTACATGAATGAACGCCTGCGTGACGTATTGCCCCGGCGGGCAATCGATAAACTGTGTACTTTGCCAAATCCGGTCGATGAAGATCTCATCATCAGAATGTCCAAGGAGACATTGTCTGAGCATGACGCCAAGATATTTTCCCGCCGTCCACAGATAGTCTGGTGCGGCCGGCTGATTGAAGTGAAACGCCCAACGATCGCGGTTGATGTGCTTGCCGAGGTCAGACGAAGGACCGGCGAAGATTATGAGCTTACCATGGTTGGCTCCGGGCCCATGGAAGCGGAGCTGAGGGCCTACGCCGGCAAGCTCGATCTGGCCTCGCGCGTAAATCTGCTCGGTCAGAGAGACAATCCATTTCCGCTGTTTCGCGCGTCGCGCGCCGGCCTGCTCACGTCGGCGACGGAGGGATTTCCAAACGTCCTTCTGGAAATGATGGCGTGCCGGGTTCCCGGCATCGCCACCACGCCCTGTGCGGGAGATCTGGACATGCTGTCTGGTCTGGAGATTTCGGCCGGCTTTGGTGCGTTCGAAATTGCGGATGCACTGTTGAAGGTCGTTCACGGCGGCGATCGGTCGACCTTATATGCAAAGACCTTGTCGGAAAGGTCGCCCGGGCGATTTGCGGATATGCTGTTGGGAGCGCCTTCGTCATATCCGGGTGGGCGGAGATGATGCCCGCAGTTCGCAACAAGATAATCATCTCGATAAACACGTCCTGGAACGTCGTCAATTTCCGCAAGGGTCTGATCGAGGCGTTGCGGAGCCGTGGCTACGACGTCGTCATCGTCGCGCCGAGAGACGAGTATTCTTCGCTGATAGCGGCCATGGGCTGCCGCCATGTCGAACTTGACATGGACAATTCCGGCACGTCGCTGTTGCGGGATATGGTTCTTCTGTGGCGCTACTGGCGTCTATTGCGGCGGGAGAGACCGTTGGCGTTCGTCGGCTTCACGATCAAGCCCAATGTGTTCGGCTCCATCGCGGCCAATTTGAGCGGTGTTCCAGTCATAAACAACATTTCCGGGCTGGGGACGGCATTCGTCCGCGGTGGCCTCCTGCTCAGAACTGCCAAGGCCCTGTATCGGGTGGCGCTGGCCCGTTCCAAAATGGTTTTCTTTCAGAATGACGATGACCGGATTCTGTTCGTCGATGGGCATCTGGTTCGCAAGGAGCAGACCGGGCTTTTGCCTGGCTCCGGCATCGACCTCGTGCGTTTTGCCCCGTCGTCCGAAGTGCGCACCCGGTCTGATGCGATTGTGTTTCTTCTCGTGGCCCGGCTTCTCTGGGACAAGGGCGTCGGCGAGTTCATCGAGGCGGCCCGTCTGGTTCGCCAGGAGCTGCCCGGTGTGCGTTTCCAGCTGCTCGGCTTTCTTGATGTCGAGAATCGAACCGCGGTCAGCCGGCAGAACGTCGAGCAATGGGTCGGTGAGGGATTGGTCGAGTATCTCGGCTCCACCGACGATGTGCGGCCTTTCCTGCGTGCTGCCGATTGTGTCGTCTTGCCCTCCTACAGGGAGGGAACGCCGCGCTCGCTACTCGAGGCGGCTGCCATGGGCAAGCCGCTGATCGCGACCGACGTGCCCGGATGCAGGGAGGTGGTGGACCACGCCGTCAACGGCTTCCTGTGCAAGGTGAGGGACCCCGATGATCTGGCAAGCAAGATGATCGAGTTTGCGATGATGGATGATGCATCCAGGGCCAGGATGGGGGCGCAGAGCAGAAACAAGGTCGAGCGGCAATTTTCGGAAACGATCGTTATCGAGAAGTACATACGGCAGATAGAGAGACTGAGTGCCCTTGCGGCGAAATGAGTGGATCTGTTCCTGACGCCGACCAGACCAGTTTCCGGCATTTGGGTATTTATGGGTCTTCTATTGGGTAACGCTGGGTCTTGAGTTTTGGGTATGACATTGAAGATCGGTTCCTTGCAAAAAACGATCCCTGTCCGAAGCTCGGAACGGGTGGCTTAGTTGGCATACCCGTTAGCCGCGGTCAGTATCGAGTCGATCTCGAATTACAGGCTGTCAGCACGACCAATGGTCGAAATCGCGCGGCTGCCATCGAGGGAAGATCTAGAGAAAAAATGTATTGATAAATCAACAAATTAGGCGATTTTGGCGAAAATGGCTTGGCACGCTGACTTTGAGCAAATCATATCGACTCAGTCACGGGGGACGGGACATCGCAATTTTCTACCCGAGAATAAGAAACCTGTGACAGGCAGTCGAAAATTATACATGCGGTTTGGCTAAAGTACTGCGCTCGGACAGGCACGAATCAGATTAAATTGCCTCGATCGCGCGAAACGAGTTGGAATTGTGGCAAAAAACTGATACGCGCTGATTTACTATCTTTGAATTGGTGCGTCCGAAGGTGATGCAGCAAGAGGGGATCAAAGACAGATGAACCTTATGATTAAAACCACGCTTGCCTTATTTGTGGCGTCAATCGGTTTTGATCCGGTCTCATCCTTCGCCCAGGACGCCTCGTGCAGCTGCGCGACCTATCAAGGCCCGGCAAATCCGATCGGCGGCTGCGGCCTGGATGTGCCGGCCAATTCGAGTCTCGATATTTCCCGCGCCGGAAATAGCATTTGCCTCAACCTCGTTGGCTCCGAACAGACAGCCGCCGTTCAGCTGTCCGGTGGTGGCGGTGGATTCGGTCCGCCGGAGGCGATTTTCGACGGGGTGCTTCTGACGAATGGCGTACTTTCGGCGACGCAGGACGACAGCGGCGTCAGCCGCTGACGGAGAGGCAGCGGCGTTTGACGCTATGGTGGTGGGTTTGCCCGGACTGAATTGACCGGCAGCGGGCTGGGGATTTCTTAGGGTGGAACGGGTGTAATTCGTCCCAGGAGGGTGAGTTGCAGGTTGGTGGGGTAAAAAATGACGAATCGTCGTCGGTTCGGGGCTGCTTTCTCTTTTGTTGTACTCGCTGCAGGGGGCGTCCTGTTTGCCACACCCGAGGCTTTCGCTCAGCAAACCTGTTCCTGTCTAGCGACCATGCCTGCGTCCGCCGGTGCGATTGGTCGTCTTACGCAGGTTCATGGTGATGTCCAGATGTCCCAGGCCGGCGGCTATGCGGGGGTGGGCTCGGAGGCGCCGGTCTACTCAGGCGCGCGCATCATGACCGGGACGCAGGCGTCCGCTTCACTGGCTATCGGCACC
Organism: Mesorhizobium cantuariense; assembly: GCF_042647205.1. Classification (NCBI taxonomy): domain Bacteria; kingdom Pseudomonadati; phylum Pseudomonadota; class Alphaproteobacteria; order Hyphomicrobiales; family Phyllobacteriaceae; genus Mesorhizobium; species Mesorhizobium cantuariense. The sequence goes on from NZ_JBHRVD010000001.1 coordinate 2,135,459, forward strand.
AATTGCGCATTCGATATTCCGGCCAATGCCACGATCAAGGTCGATCCTGTCGAAGGCGGCATGTGTGTTTCGCTCTATACGCCAGCTGCGACGGTCGTGCCGGCCACCTCGGAGCCTGGCATGTTGCCGGTTCTCCTGGGGGGCGCCGCGGTTGGTGGTGCCGCGGCACTTGCTATCGGCATGCAGGATGACGATGACGCCGTCAGCCGGTAGTCGAGAGCCGACACCTGCTGTCGGCAGCGTGGGCCGTTTCGGCGGATTTGGCCGGCTGTTCAAGGGCGGATCTCTGTGATGGGCATTTTCGATCTCGCAAGACATCATGCCGGCACCATGCCTGCGTTGCTTGTTTCGCTTGCGATATCGGCTTGCGCCAACACTGCGTCGACATCGTCCACGAGCCCTGTCAGTGCGTTTCAACCGGTGTCGTCCTCGACGGCCCTTGCTGGCGGTGGCACGCTGCAGATGCTGAAGGATTTGCCTGCGCCGCAGAATACCCACAATGGCAGCGAGCAGCCCCTGTCCGCCAACGATGTGCTCGAGGTCAGCGTGTTCCAGGTCGACAATTTGAACAGGACTGTTCAGGTCGACGCGGGCGGGCAGATTTCGCTCCCGCTGATTGGGACGATGACCGCGGCCGGCAAGACCGTTCGCCAACTCGAGAAGGAAATCGAGACCGCCTATGGTGAAAAATACCTGCAATCGCCGGATGTGACGATTTTCGTCAAGGAATCGATTGGCCAGCGCATCACGGTCGATGGTGAAGTCAACAAGGCCGGCATTTATCCGGTGTCCAGCAGCGCTTCCCTATTGGATGCGATCGCCCTTGCGGGAGGCTTCAATGCGGTCGGTGATGCCGGCAAGGTCTTCGTCTATCGCGATATCGGCCAAAACAAGCTGGTCGCAAACTACAATGTCGAGGAAATCCGCGCCGGTAAGAATCGCAACCCCCGCATCTACGGTGGTGACGTGATCGTCATTTTTGCTTCGAAATCGAAAATCGCGATGAACAATTTGAAGGATGCCCTGGGCCTCGCCTCTAGCGCGGCCCGCATTGCGGTCATTCCGTAGGACAGGTCACGATACGGACAACCCTAGGATCCTCGCGCATGCTCGATCGTAACAGACAGCCTCAACTTGCCGGACATGGCCAGGCCCTGTCTGCGGACCTCTATTACGACGTGCCGCAAAACTACGGTCCTTATGGTCGCGACTATGCCGGCCAGGACGAGGGGTTCAACCCGCTCAAGCTGCTTTTCTACATTGTCCAATACCGCTGGCTGATCGTCATGATGGCGGCGGCCGGGCTTGTTGCCGGCGTCATCGTGACGATGATGCAGACACCAAAATATCAGGCAACGACGCAGCTCGAAGTTCTAGTCCCTTCGGCGAAGGTTTTTCAGGACATTGAGGTTGTTTCCGAAACCAGCGACGTCAGGGCCTTCCTGACCGCGCGTGAGAAGCTGAGGAGCCGGGCGCTCGCTCAGCGCGTGGTGTTCCAGCTGGGGCTTGGCGAAAAGCCGGACTTCCTGTTTCCGACGCCGAGCTTTTCGCTGAGCAATATTGTCTACCGGGCGTTCGGGATGTCCAAGTCGCCTTCAATCGAGGAGAAGAGTCCCGAAGAGCGTGAGGCAATTGCCATCAAGCGCGTCCAGGAAGACCTGACTGTCAATCTGGTCACCAACACAAGCCTGCTGTCGATCACCTTTGTCGATCAGAAGCCGAAATATGCAAGCGACGTAGCCAACCAGGTCGCGCAGAGTTTTATCGATCAGCGCCTCGACCAGACCAGCGAGACCTCTGATCTGGCAAGGCAGTTCATCCAGGAACAGGTTTTGCAGGTGAAGCAAAAGCTGCAGACCTCCGAGGAGGAATTGGTCACCTATGCAAAAGATGCCGGCATCACGGTTACCGCCGACGACAAATCGCTGATCGGCTCGAATATCGAAGCCCTGAATACCGCCCTGGCTACGGCAATCCAGGAGCGCCTTGATGCGGGGCGGGTGGTGGATCAGATAGAAAAGGGCCGCGGGTCGAGCCTCGGTCCGGTTCTGGAAAGCGTAGGTTTGCAGAAGCTCAGCGAAAAGCTCGCGGATCTGACCAGCCAGTATCAGCAGAAACTGGGCATCCTGAAGCCTGGTTTTCCGGAAATGCAGCAATTGCAAGCGCAGATCAAGGAACTGCAGCGACTCTACAATAACGGCGTGCTGGCGATAACCGATTCGTTGCGGCTGAAATACCAGGAAGCGCAGAACAAGGAGACCGACCTCAAGTCCAAGCTCGCGGAGATGGAGAGACAGCAGGTCGTCTTCAACGACAAGAATATCAAATACACGATCCTAAAGCGCGAAGTCGATTCCAACCGATCGCAGTATGACAGCCTTATCACCAAGCTGAACGAGGTTGGGGTTAGCTCCGAACTGAAGACGCAAACTGCTGCGATTGTCGACTTCGCCTCGTTGCCTGTGGCCCCTTATTCTCCGCGGCTGAGCATCAATCTTGCAATCGCTCTGGCGCTTTTCATGGCTTTGGCTGCGTCGATCATCTACATCATCGAGTTGCTGAACAACACCTTCACCAATCCGGAGCAGGTCGAGAAAGAGCTGGGGCTGGTGATGCTCGGTATCCTGCCGCTTGTCGATGACCGCGAGCTCATTGCCAGCATCGCCGATCAGAAATCCGGGCTCTCCGAGGCCTATCGTTCACTGCGAACATCGCTGCAGTTCTCCGGCGCCGAAGGCGCGCCTCGATCGTTGCTGGTGACCAGTTCGGAACCCTCGGAAGGCAAGTCGACCACCTCGTTCAAGCTTGGTCAGGATTTCGCCGCGCTGGGCGCCAGGGTTCTGCTTGTCGATGGCGATCTTCGCAAACCCAACCTGCATCGGCTGTTCGGTCTCGACAATGCGATCGGATTGAGCAACCTGCTGACAAATACCGTTCACAAGGACGATCTGGCGGGCATTTTCAGGACGACAAAATACCCCAATGTAACCGTGCTGACATCCGGAACGATTCCGCCGAATCCGGCCGACCTGCTCTCTTCGCCGAAGATGGCGTTGATCTTGGCCAATCTCGGCAAACGCTTCGATTTGGTCATCATCGACGCCCCGCCGGTCGTCGGTCTTTCCGACGCCCCAATCCTCAGCCGGCTTGCCGAAGGCACGTTGATGGTCGTTTCCACCAACCAGGTCACACGCAAATCAGCCAAGACGGCGCTCAAGCGTCTGCGCGCAGCCGGTGCGAATGTGATCGGAGCGGCGATGTCGAAATTTGCGGTGAACAAGTTCGACTACAACTACGCCTACAAATACATGAACTACCAGTACTACGACTACGGCGCGAGTACCCCGAAAATTGAGGGCAAAGTCGATGACGGAGCAGGCCAGCCCGCTCACGCAAAATCTCCGGCGTTCAGGCGTCTGGTTCGTCGCCTTCGTTCTGGTGTTGGCGGCTTCGTCGATCGGGCTAAGTCGGCTTCTTGAGAGCGAAACGCCGACCGTATCCCTTGCGCTCGACCCGTTGAACATAGAGGCCTTGATAGGTGAAATTACCGGTCAGCTGAACGAAACAGGCAACGGTGCTGATCTCGGCGTTTTGGCTGCCAAGGCGAGGGGCGCGCTTCGCTTCGATGTCGCAGACGCCCGGCTCTACAGCCTGATCGGTGAGATCGAGTACCGGCAAGGCGAGAAAGACGAGGCTTTTGAACTCTTCGATCAGGCTCGAAGGCTGTCCAAGACCGAGATCCATGCGCTTCAGCGGTCGATCGACCGCTCGATCGAATGGGCGATCTGTCAAAGGCTGTCGGCGAGATCGACACCTTACTGCGCCGGTGGCCGGAGCGGTTTCCAGTCATCGCGGCGGGCATGCCGGCCATTCTTTCAGATCCAAACGGGTATCAGGCTGTCCTGGCAGCCACAAAAGCCGGGGCACCGTGGAGAGCCAATCTTTTCTCTGCTCTCGGCCAGGATCCGCGGGGCCTGCGGGCCGCAAATCAGCTGCTGCTCGACCTTGCCGGATCGGGTTCACCACCGACATCGAAGGAATTGTCTGCCGTGATCAACGGCTACATCAGGCAAAAGGAATACGAGGCGGCCTATAGGCTGTTCCTTTTCAGCCTGTCCGATCAGGAGCGGACGCTCGGCGGATACATTTTCAACGGCGGCTTTGAGCCGGTCCGCAGCGGCAAGCCATTCGATTGGCAGCTTCACGATCGGTCCGGTCTGGAAATTACCTTTGCCGGGTCGGGCGATGTCGGCGAAAGCGACAGCGGAGCGACTATTCGATTTCTGAATACGCCGGTGAAGAACGCTGCGCTCCAGCAATATGTTGAACTGCCTCCCGGCTCCTACAGGATTTCCCTGATCGCCTCGGCGAGAAACCTCAAGCTGCCAAAGCAATTGTTCTGGTCCATCAGATGCGCAGATCCGGCAGCCGAAATAGCCCGGTTCAACATTCCGGAAGGCACATTCAACCGGCAGGATTTGAGCCTGGATTTCGCCATCGGGCCAAGCGCATGTCCCATGCAGTTGTTGCGGCTGGAAACAGCCGCCATCGCCGAGAGTTGGCGATTTCGATACGTCGGCACATTGGTCATGCACAAGCTGAGCATCGAAAGAGTTTCATCTTGAGAGAGCGGTCAACCCGGTCCACGGAGTGGGAAAAGTATCTGCTTGGGTCAGTTCTTTTCCTGTCGCTGCTGATTGGTGGCGGCACGGCGAGCGGCCTATACACCGAAACGCTGATCGAAATTGCAGCGATTGTCTCGGCCGCAGTCGTCTTGTCGAGGTCATCGGGGCAGAGGATCCCTCATTCGGCTCTATGGCTGCTTGCGATAGCCCTTGCCGTGTTCTGTTTTCAAATCATGCCGCTGCCTGCAGCGTTGTTGAGCGGGTTGCGGCCTGAGGTGCTGCTCGCAAGTCCATGGCTGATCGGCGAAACCGGGCTGCGCTTCGTCAGCGTCGGCGTCGGGCGCACGATAGAGTGTCTGTTGTATTTCGCGGCGGCGGCAGCATTTTTCCTGGGCGTCACCCGCTTGCGCCCGGATCAGGTCTACGGTCTTCTGCCCTTCTTTTTCATGGGTGTCATCTGTAACGGACTGGCCGCGGCGATCCAGTATTCACTCACCGACACGGTTGCCATAGAGGGGTTGTTGCCGTTCACGATCAATGCGGGACTGTTTGCCAACCAGAACCATTTTTCAGCTTTGCTCTTCGTCTCCATCCCCTTCGTTGTCTACTACGGTCTGTTCCGGGGGCACCTTCTGTCTGGATCGCTGGGTTTGATAGTGCTGTTGCTGCTGCTTCTGGCCGCCGGTTCGCGCGCCGGTATTCTGATAGGGCTGGCGATCACCATAATATCGGTTGTCTTCCTGTCTGCTCGCTCGAGGCTGGGCGGATATGGCATCCCCGCAGTCTTCATCGGTCTTTCGCTCTACACGATAGGCGCGTGGACAAAGATCGATGCAGAGGTGGTCGATCCGGCCTTTGGACGAGCCGAGTTTGCACGCACGACGATCGCGGGAATTGAAGAGAACTGGGCGACAGGAGTGGGTTTCGGCAGTTTTCCGAAGGTCTATCAGATTTACGAAAAGGGCGAGATGATCTTCAAGCCCTACGTGAATCACGCTCATAATGATTATCTGGAACTGGCAATTGAGGGTGGCGCGCCTGTTGTTTTTCTGATGGCGATTTATCTGATGTTGCTTCTTGCGTCGTCTGTTGGGGGTCGACGGGATCCGCTGCAGAAAGCGGCGTTTCTCTCGGTATTGTTTCTTCTCGTTCATTCCTTGGTTGATTATCCCTTGCGAACAGCAGCGCTTGCGATGACTTTTGCCTACATGAATGGGATCATCTTCCACAGAGGCTTTGCTGAACGGTTGAGCCAAAGAGGCGAGTCCACCGAGGGTCGTCACCATGATGACGATCTGCTTGTTCCCGTCAGGCCGGCTTTGGTAAGATGAGAGCAGTAAGTTTGGCTATGGGATCGATGCCGGGGCATGTTCGATCGTTTGTCGAGAGCCGAGATTGACAAGCCATTGCTTGGAACCTAAGCACGGGCGGCAAGGGCCGGGGGGCCTGGGCATGTCAAGGAGAGCTTCTTGAAAGGAATTATCCTTGCTGGAGGCAGTGGAACGCGTCTTTATCCGCTAACATTAGCAATCTCTAAGCAGATTCTGCCGATATACGACAAGCCGATGATCTATTATCCGCTGAGCGTTTTGATGCTCGCGGGTATTCGCGAGATTCTGGTCATTTCAACGCCGCGCGACCTGCCGGTTTTTCGCGATCTGCTTGGTGATGGATCGGAGTTCGGGCTCGACCTGTCCTATGCCGAGCAACCGCAACCCAACGGGCTTGCGGAGGCCTTCATCATCGGCCGCGATTTCATCGGCAAGGACAGCGTGTCGATGATCCTCGGCGACAACATCTATTTCGGCGATGGGCTGTCGCAGCTTTGCCGCGCCGCAGCCTCGCGCGAAAAGGGCGCTTCGGTGTTCGCCTATCATGTCGAGGATCCCCAGCGTTATGGTGTCGTATCCTTCGACAAGGCCACCGGAACGGCGCTGACGATCGAAGAAAAGCCGCAGAACCCGAAATCCAACTGGGCTGTCACCGGTCTCTATTTCTATGACAACGACGTCGTCGACATCGCCCCCGCTATCCGGCCCTCGGCGCGCGGCGAGCTTGAGATTACGGCGGTCAACAATGTCTACCTGGAGCGTGGCCAGTTGCATGTGCACAGGTTGGGGCGCGGTTATGCCTGGCTCGACACCGGCACGCATGACAGCCTGCATGAGGCCTCTTCGTTCGTGCGCACGATCGAGCATCGCCAGGGCATCAAGGTTGCCTGCCCCGAAGAGATCGCCTTGGAACAGGGTTGGCTGACGGTGGATCAGGTTCTGCGGCGCGCCGACCGCCTGGGCAAGAACGAATATGCCGCTTATCTGCGCCGACGTGTCGTCGATCTGTCGGAGAGCTAGGTGTTGGAGGTTCGGCTCCTTGGTATCGATGGCGTGCTGGAAATCGTTCCGAAGCGGCACGGTGATGCGCGCGGTTTTTTCGTGGAAACCTACAATGCCGAGCGCTTTTCGCAGGCTGGCATAGACTTGGCTTTCGTGCAGGACAATCATTCCTACTCCGCGGCGGCGGGTGTCTTGCGAGGGCTTCATTATCAGCTTGCGCCGCGAGCCCAGGACAAGCTGTTGCGCGTCATCCGTGGCAGCATCCTCGACGTCGCGGTCGACATTCGCCGCGGCTCGAAAACCTTCGGAAAATGGGTCGCGATCGAAGTATCGGCCGAAAGGGGCAACCAGATTCTGGTGCCGAAAGGCTTCGCGCACGGCTTCGTGACGCTCGTGCCCGACACCGAGGTCCTGTATAAGGTCACTGACACCTATTCACAGGAGCATGACCGGTCGATCCGCTTCGACGACCCCGCCATCGGCATCGAATGGCCGTCATTGGCTGGCGGGTTCCAACTTTCTGACAAGGACCTCAAGGCGCCGCTGCTGGCTGCCGCCGAGGTGTTTGCCTGATGGATTGCACGAGGACAGCGGTATGAATTTTCTGGTGACAGGCGGTGCTGGCTTCATCGGTTCGGCGGTGTGCCGGCATCTGTGCGCCAACCCGGCCTATCGGGTGACCAATCTCGACAAGCTCACCTATGCGGGAAACCTCGCCTCGCTGCGGCCGATCGAGAATGCCCACAATTACCGCTTCGCTCAGGCCGATATCTGCGACGAGAGGGCGGTGCTGGACATCCTCCACCGGGACGATATCGACATCGTCATGAACCTTGCCGCCGAGAGCCATGTCGACCGCTCGATCGATGGGCCAGGCACCTTTATCGAGACCAACATCGTCGGCACCTACAAGATCCTCAATTCCGCCCTGGAATATTGGCGCGGACTGTCCGAGGACAGGAAGAGCCGCTTCCGCTTCCATCATGTCTCGACCGATGAGGTGTTCGGCGATCTGCCTTTCGATGGCGGCATGTTCGTCGAGGAAACGCCCTATGCGCCGTCGTCACCCTATTCAGCCTCGAAGGCGGCCTCGGACCATCTGGTGCGGGCTTGGCACGAAACCTATGGCCTGCCGGTCGTGCTTTCCAATTGCTCGAACAATTACGGACCCTATCACTTTCCCGAAAAGCTGATCCCGCTGGTCATCCTCAACGCGCTCGACGAAAAGCCGCTGCCGGTCTACGGCGTCGGCGCCAATGTGCGCGACTGGCTGTTCGTCGAGGATCATGCGCGCGCGCTCGAACTTGTCGCAACCAGGGGACAGCCGGGCGAAAGCTACAATGTCGGCGGCAATTCGGAACGCACGAACCTGGGCGTCGTCGAAACGATCTGCGATCTGCTCGACATCAGGCGTCCGCGGGCAGGCGGCAAGAGCTATCGCGGCCTGATCTCTTTCGTTACCGACCGTCCCGGCCATGACCGTCGCTATGCCATCGACGCATCGAAGATCAGCCGAGACCTGGGCTGGGCGCCGAAGGAGAATTTCGATAGTGGCCTGGCGAGAACCGTGGACTGGTTTCTCGACAACAAATGGTGGTGGGGGCCGATCCGCGAGCAGCGCTATGCCGGTGAGCGGTTGGGCGAAGCACGCAAGGAGGTCGTGTGAGGCTCGTTGTTACCGGACGCGAGGGCCAGGTCGCGGCAAGCCTTCTGGAGGCCGGCCAGGCGCGCGCCGGCGTTGAGGTCATCGCCATTGGCCGTCCGGAACTAGACCTGGCAAAACCCGATACCGTCATCGAAGCCATTGCGGCCGCGAAGCCGGACATCGTCGTGTCGGCTGCCGCTTACACGGCGGTGGATCAGGCGGAGGATGAGCCCGATCTGGCATTTGCGGTGAACGCCGTCGGCGCCGGCAAGGTGGCGGAAGCCGCAACGCGGCTTGGCGTTCCCGTCATCCATCTGTCGACCGACTATGTCTTCGACGGCAGCGCTCCTGGTGCCTATGTCGAGACCGACGCAACCGCGCCGCGCAGCGTCTACGGCGCCTCCAAGCTTGCTGGCGAGCAGGCGGTTGCATCAGCCAATCCGCGCCATCTGATCCTGCGCACCGCATGGGTCTACAGCCCGTTCGGCAAGAATTTCGTCAAAACCATGCTGCGGCTCGCCGCCGACCGCGACGAGATCGCGGTGGTGGCCGATCAGTGGGGAAATCCCACCTCAGCGCTTGATATCGCCGACGCGATCCTGCATGCGGCAGCACAGCTGCATGGCAACAAGAGCTTTGGTGCGTCCGGCATTTATCATCTGGCCGGAACCGGTGAGGCCAGCTGGAGCGGCTTTGCCCGTCATATCCTCGACACAAGCCGCGCGTTTGGTGGTCCACACGCGCGGGTGCGCGACATTGCCACGGCGGACTATCCGACCAAGGCGCGACGCCCCGCCAATTCGCGGCTTTCGAGCGCGAAATTCGCCGCCGTCTTCAACTGGAATGCGCCGGACTGGCGGCAATCGACGGAAGCCGTGGTGCACAAGCTTCTCGTCGGTAGGACGAAACAGGCATTGACCGCATGAGCAAGCATCCGTCACCCGAAAACATGCGCGATGCGAAACCTGGCTCGCAGGTTGTTGACGAGGCGGCGCCGAAAAAGCGGGTACGGGCGAAAATCGCGCCGCTTGGAGAACACGACGTTTCACTGCGTGATCTTTACAATGCGCATAGCGGCAAGGTGTCGGACAAATGGTCGATCTATCTCAGCGCATATGACCGAATTTTTTCAGAGTATCGGAACAAGCCGGTTCGAATTCTGGAAATTGGAGTTCAGAACGGCGGTTCGCTGGAAATCTGGCGACGATATTTTGCCAAGGCGGAGCTTGTTCTCGGCTGTGATATCAATTTAGCGTGCGGTAATTTGATTTTCGACGATGAGAAGATCGCCGTTGTCGTCGGTGATGCCAATACGGATGAGGTTGAACGAAGTATTGCTGCGAGATCCGAGAAATTCGATATTATAATTGACGACGGATCACATAGTTCGTCGGATATAATACGATCGTTCGCTCGTTATTTTCCTCATCTTTCCGAAGATGGGGTATACATAGCCGAGGATTTGCATTGCAGCTACTGGCGGGAATTTGGCGGGGGTCTCTACGATCCTCTCTCCTCCATGTCATTCTTCAAGCGTCTGCTCGACGTGGTCAACCATGAGCACTGGGGACTGGACCGTCCTCAATCCGATGCTTTAGTCACTTTTGCCAAAGAGTATGAGATCGCATTCGAGGAAGCTTCTCTCGCGTCGGTCCATTCCATTGAGTTTCTGAATTCGCTCTGCGTTGTGACGAAGCGACCGACCCAGGAAAATGTACTGGGACCTCGCAGCGTGCATGGCCAGGTTGCGCTCGCTGAGGAGAGCGTGGTTCCCCTCGACGGCACGGAGAGCAAAGCGGCCAATCAAGCCGGAAACCCATGGTCGTTGAAGTCGATGACAATGGAAGAGGAGATTCCAACGAACAGAGAGCTGATAAAACTCCATGGAATGCGCATCGAGGCCTTCTCCAGCGAGATAATCGAAATACGCGAGCAAATCCGGGTCAACGAGGACGAGATCGTCCGGACAAGGGCACAGGTCATCGCGAAAGACGAAGAGATCGTGCGGATAAGGGCACAGATTGCCGCTGGAGCCGAAGAGGTCGCGCGGACAAATGCCCAGGCCATCGCGATGGGCGAAGAGATCCAGGCCTTGCAAGAAGAACTGTCGATGGCGCACACGGCGAGGAGCGCGCTGCTTGCGGACCGCGAGAATGCGCGCTCTGAGGAAACCCGGTTGCATGGTGTTCTCGATGCCGTTTATGACAGCACGTCCTGGCGACTGACCGGACCTCTGCGCGGGACCAGGAACCGCGCCCGCGCCATCGGCAAAACACCCATGTTGGCTCGCAACCTGTTGGCTCGCGGCGCTTACGCTTGCTGGCACAATCTGCCGCTGCCTATCGACGTCAAGCGAAAGATGAAGAGAGCGGTGTTTTCGACGTTCCCCTCGCTGTTTGGCGTTACGAATGCTTACCGCGCCTGGAGAAGCCTGGAAGCGCCCGACGCGCCTATCGGCGACAATGGAATGGTCTTGCGTAGGGCACTGGTCAGCTCCGGCCCGATCTTCGCGCCCGAACCCGTCTATGTGCCGCTTCTCGAGGCGCCGCCGCTGCTACAGAAGCCGGTGCGCGTCATCGCGTTCTACCTGCCACAATTCCACACGATCCCTGAAAATGATGAATGGTGGGGGCAGGGCTTCACCGAATGGACCAATGTCAGGCCCACAGAGCCGCAATTTGTCGGCCACCAACAGCCGCATGTGCCGGATGCGCTCGGCTACTACGACTTGCGCGATACCGCCGTGCAGCACCGCCAGATCGAACTGGCAAGACTCTATGGCGTGGAGGGCTTCTGCTTCTATTTTTATTGGTTCGCGGGCAAGCGGCTGTTGGAAAAGCCGCTCGAGAACTGGCTCGAGGACAAGAGCCTCGACATGCCGTTCTGCGTCTGCTGGGCCAACGAGAACTGGTCGCGCCGCTGGGACGGGATGGACCAGGAGATCCTCATCGCCCAGGATCACTCCCCCCAGGACGATCTCGCCTTTATCGCCGAGGTCGCGCCTTATCTTCGCGACCCTCGCTACATCCGCATCGACGGCAAGCCGCTGCTGCTGGTCTATCGCCCAAGCCTGCTGCCGGCGGCAGCCGAGACGGCCCGGCGCTGGCGGACCTGGTGCCGGGAGAACGGCATTGGCGAGATTTTCCTGGCCTACACCCAATCGTTCGAATCCGTGCCCCCCGACCGCTACGGGTTTGATGCCGCCGTGGAATTTCCGCCAAACAATTCCGCGCCGCCAAATGTCACGCATACAGTGACGCCGCTGCACCAGGATTTTGCCTCGATCGTCTATGACTGGTCGGTTTTTCCGCAACGCAGCGAGACCTATTCATCCCGCAAATACAAGCTCTTCCGCTCGGTTTGCCCAGGCTGGGACAACACCGCACGCCGCAAGCGCGGCGGCACCGTGTTCATCAACAACACCCCTGCGCTCTACCGCCGATGGCTGGACAACGCCATTGAAGACACCTTGGCCCATGTCAGTGAGCCATCCGAGCGGCTGGTTTTCGTCAATGCCTGGAACGAGTGGGCGGAAGGCGCTCATCTGGAGCCCGATAGTGTAAACGGCCACGCCTACCTGCAAGCGACCCGCGATGCTTTGGAGGCGGCTAACAGGAAATCCAAGCCCCGGATAGTGATCGTTTCCCACGACGCCCATCCGCATGGAGCACAATTGCTGGCTCTCAATCTGGCCAAGGGATTCAAGCAGCTTGGTTTTGATCCCGATCTCATTGTGCTGGGTGATGGGCCGCTGCTCGGCCGTTTCGCCGACGCCGCAACCGTGCACAGGATCGACGTACCCGGACGGGGCGACGCCGATGCGTTGAATCGCCTGACCGCCATCAGGAACGCCGGCGCCGAGGTTGCCGTCGTGAACACCACCGTATCCGGCAAGCTCGTCCCGCTTTTGAAGCAGGCGGGGTTCCGCACGGTTTGCCTCGTCCACGAACTGCCCGGAATATTGGCGTCCTATGGCCTCGCTGACGCCGCCGCGGCCATTGTCGAGAGCGCCGACAGCGTCGTTTTCCCAGCCGGGATCGTCAAGGCCGGATTCGAAGAGTTTGTTGGCCGGCCGGTTAGCCAGTCGGTGGTCAGACCGCAAGGCCTCTATTTGCGCATGCCCTACCACGCTGACGATCGCCAGCGGGTCCGCGAGGCGGTCCGCGCGAAATTGCAGCTATCGAAAAATGCCAGCATCATTTTGTGTGCGGGCTACGCCGATCATCGGAAGGGCGTTGACCTTTTCGTTGATGCTTGCCTCAAGGTTATGGGCTCCAGGCTGGATGCGGTTGCAGTCTGGGTCGGCCACGTCGATCGTGTCTTTCACGCCAAGCAAATGCGACGAGTGAAAGAAGCGGGACTAGAGGACCGCTTCGTCTTTGTCGGCTTGGTGGAAAATCCGCAGGAATATTATTTCGCCGCGGATATCTACGCCTTGACCTCGCGTGAGGACCCGTTCCCCTCGGTAGTGCTTGAGGCGCTGGATGCCACAGTGCCGGTCGTTGCCTTCGAAGGTGCTGGCGGCTTTCAGGATCTGCTGAATCGTGATTGCGGAATCCTTGTGCCAGCCTTCGACACCGATGAGATGGCCAGGGTCATCGGCAATCTGCTCGACAATCCAGGTGAAGCCCGGCGTCTGGCCAGCGTTGGCCGTGATATTGTCCGCCAGGAATTCAGCTTCAGCCACTACCTGCACGACCTGCTGATTTACGCCGAAAAGCCGCTGCCGCGGGTGTCGGTCGTCGTGCCGAACTACAACTACGCCCGATATCTGGGTGCGCGCCTGAGCTCGATCGTCGAGCAGACGACAAGGCCCTACGAGTTGATCGTGCTTGACGATGCTTCGACCGACGAAAGTGTCGAAGTCATCGAGAAATTTCTGGCCGGTTGCGACATTCCGTGCAGGTTGGTCGTGAACGCCGAAAATTCGGGCTCGGTATTCCGCCAATGGATGCGTGGGGTCGAAATGGCGCGCGGCGATTACGTCTGGATCGCCGAAGCCGACGATCTCGCAGATCCCGATTTTCTGGCCGAACTTCTGCCCGCCTTCGAGCGCAAGGAAGTGGTGATGAGCTATTGCCAGTCGCGCCAGATAGATGGCGCGGGCCGCATCTTGTCCGAGCACTATCTCGACTACGTGTCCGATATTGACCGGTCTCGCTGGACGAGGCCCTACGTCGTGGACGGCCGCCAGGAAATCGCCGAGGCGCTTTACCTCAAGAACACCATTCCAAACGTCAGTGGCGTCTTGTTTCGAAGGAATGCGCTCAAGAATGCGTTGGCCAGACATGGCGAAGAGATCATGTCGCTGCGTAACGCCGGGGATTGGGTGACATATTTGCGTCTACTTGAGAATGGATCGATCGCTTTTTCGCCGCGTTCGCTCAATTCTCACCGCCGGCATCAGTCGAGCGTAACCATAGGAAATTTCGATCTCAGGCATCTCCAGGAGATTAGACGGGTGCAGGCTGAGACAATACGCAGCCATGACCTTGGACCTGCCGCGCTTAAGCGGGCAAGCATCTATGAACGTGAACTCAGTAAACGATTTGGCATCCCAATTCACGAATAACGACGCTAGCCACTGTCAAATATTAAATGTGGTTAGAGCGTCGAGGAGAATTTTAGTGAGGATACTTTTTCTCGGAGCACCAATAGCTTCGCATCCTGAGCCGCAGATTGCCTTTGAAAAGAAATTCGAAGTTATCGGACGTAACACAGGAAACCTTCTGATAGGGCAGTCTCTATTCGAGGAGCTTCGCTTTGAAGAATTCGGGCAAGGATTGAGCTATTCCCCGCAAGAGGCAAACGAACGTTTCGATATCATAGCCATCGCCGCGGCAAACTTCATTTACAAAGATTTTGATTTGTCCTACTTGGCTGACTTTATCGAACCGACCAAACTGCCATGCGTGGTCGCAGGCCTCGGTGCGCAAGCGCCTGCCATTGGTGACAAGGTCACTGACATTCCCGAGGGTAGTAAGCGCTTCCTTCGTATCATATCCGAGCGCAGCAAGACCGTGGGCGTACGTGGCCATTTTACGGCTGAGGTCATGAATGACTTCGGGATAAAAAATGTCAGAGAGGTTGGATGCCCAAGTCTGTTTCGCAAATTGCGTCGCAGCTTGGAGATAAAGAAGCTGAGAAGAGGCGACGGGCTGAGAGTTGCAGTGAACGGATCACGAAATGTATTTTTGCATTCGGCCGATCCCGAAGCTGCCCGCCGCGTTGAAGCTGACCTTTTGAAGTTATCGGTCCATAAACAGTATCCGTATGTTCTTCAGAACGAAGAACCTGAAATGAAAATGCTGCTTGCCAGAGATGGGCGCGAAAATGATTTGGAGGTCGCCCAGGCAGTGCTCGCGCAGATGGGCATGGACATGGATCCGTCGCTCTATGTAAAGCATATTAAAGAGAACGCAAAAATGTTCTTCGATTTGGCGGAGTGGGATGCGTACATATCAAAGTTTGACTATTCGGTAGGGACGCGTTTTCACGGAAATCTGATCGCGTTAACCAACGGAGTTCCTGCGACCATAATTTCCCATGACTCAAGGACGACGGAAATGGCGGAACTTATGAGCATCCCGCACGTCCCGGTCGGTAAAGTACGACAACTGGACGTCCACTATCTTGTGCGGGCTAGCGACTATGATGGGTTTCAGCGCAAGTACACCGTTCTATATGATCGTTTTGCCCAGTTCCTTTCGGAGAATGGGATCAGCCACAGGCTGGAGCAGCACCACGGAGATGGTGCTGTTTCGCCGTTGTCCGACGTCGTAACAAGAGCAGCATCCTTTTTGCGGCTTCGTTTTGGAAAATCCTAATGGTGCTCTATGAATCCTGAGTCTCGTCCAGTTTACCGTCGGGCCGGTTACTGTCCGATTTGTGAAGCTAACGTTGAGTTTACTGCCAATTATGATTGGTATCGCGATCACCTGCTCTGTTCCAGATGCGGATCGATCCCGCGCGAGCGCGCTTTGGCTCTTACGCTTACGCGATATATCCCTCATTGGCGAAACCTTGCTATTCATGAATCGTCTCCCACCCCTCGGGGGATTTCTCCGAAGTTGAAGCGGGAATGTGCGGGTTATGTTGAATCTCAGTACTTTCCGGGAGAGCGTTTGGGCTCGTCCATCAAGGGCTTCCGAAACGAAAATCTGGAAGCGCAGACGTTTGGCGATGCGACTTTCGATGTCGTGGTAACACTTGATGTCATGGAGCATGTGAATATGCCGGAGCGGGTGACAAAGGAGGTTGCCCGGACCCTGAAACCTGGCGGCGCTTATCTTTTCACCGTTCCCACCTACAAGGGCAAGACCGACAGTGAGCGCCGTGCTCTCTATAGGCCGGACGGAACGATCCAGCA
Organism: Mesorhizobium cantuariense; assembly: GCF_042647205.1. Lineage (NCBI taxonomy): Bacteria > Pseudomonadati > Pseudomonadota > Alphaproteobacteria > Hyphomicrobiales > Phyllobacteriaceae > Mesorhizobium > Mesorhizobium cantuariense. The sequence continues at coordinate 2,151,431 of NZ_JBHRVD010000001.1, forward strand.
CACCGGCGAGCCGGAATATCATGGGAATCCAGTGAGCGACGCTGGCTCGCTGGTAACATTTCACTATGGCTATGACCTTCCCGAACTGATCCACCGGTGGTCAGGAATGGATGTCGAGGTGTGCCGTTTTCAGGATCACTGGCACGGCATAATAGGCGAATTCACCGAAGTATATTTGGCGCACAAGCGCACCCGCTAGAGTATTTTCTGCCTAATTGAGATTATAATCTGCGGTTTAAGTAATTTCTCGCGTTTGGTCGGGGAGGGTGGCCCGGATTGGAGGCTGGTATCGGACAGACGCACCCTGCCAACGATCTTCGGAAGTCGTCTACCCCAGCGACATGCGGCAATGACCGCTACCATGCAAGCGTGTAAGGCTGTGAACGTGCCGAAGTAATAGCCGGCAACAGTTTGACGCCGCGAAGTCGCTTGGACTGGTGAAGATACCTCTAGCAGGCTGTTGAAAAACTGTTTTGTTCACGGAACGTATCAGAATCAGACCAAGCACAAATCAGAGTCAAACCGGGTATCTCCGATCCTTTTTCAACAGCCTGCTAGGTCGTGTGGACATTTACCGCAGCCATAGGGCGATTGCGGCGAGAGGGACAACGGCTCGGTAGTTGCGAGTGATTTCTCGAAGCGGATTGCTACGCGGCGGAACTGCTTGAGCTTGGAGAACCATGCGGTAGCGACGACCTTTATGCAAAAGCCATCAGGCTGGCCGGAGAACGCTGAAGCGAGCACCCAAAGCCATGCCAGGTCGCTCGATATACCGATAGCTAAGTAACGACAATGGTATCAACGCCACAAAGGTTGCTATCACTGAGGCAAGGAACGGCAGGGACGCTCCATCGAAGCATGCGTAGATCACCCGGTACAGGCCCAAGCGATCCAGGATCATGATAACGACCGGATGCCATAGGTAAATGCTGAAACTGGCATTGCCAAGTAGTTTCGCTGCAGGGTTTACGAACCATCTTTGCGGGTGCAGGGAAACCCCCACGACTGCGCTTGCCAATGTTACCGCCCAAGCGGTTTTGACGCCGGAGCTGCCGCCTTGCCCCAGTATCGTTCCGAAGAATGCTGCGATCTGGCTTGCAAAAAAGATCAGGCCAACGATTGCCAGAAGGCTGGCGGCAAAGACTATTCGGCCAATCCGAGGCGAAGTGCGACGAATCCTCAGCCAAACGTAGTATCCCGCTATCCCTGCCGCGAAGTAGAACAGATACGCCATCAGAGAGAAGTGGGCAAAGAGCGCTAATGCGCCCTCAGTTCCTTGGAATGCCAACCCCCAGTTGGCCGCCAAGAAAACTGCTACCGCAAGAAACACCAGAGAACGAGCAAGTCCCGTGATAGCGAAAACCAGCAGCGGCAGGATGGCATAGAACGCCATTTCGACGCCGATGGACCATGATGCCATAACGAATCCGGTGACGTGGTTCGGCACAAAGTTGAAGACGAACAGTGCCGAGCTGACGAACTGGGAAAGAGGGATCGTCGTCCCCCACATCGCCCGGCAGAACGGGATATAGAACAGCATTATGAAGTAGAATAGCGGCGCAATGCGCAGGAAACGCCGAAGGTAAAATTCGCGCAATTCTTGCCGCGTTCCGATCCTGCCACTATACCCGACAAAGAGACCGAATGCGCTGACTATGTAAAACAGTGGCACTCCGTTGCCAAAATGCGTGGGCACGAACCATAGGTAGCCGGGGATCTGCAGTTTTGGCAGTGCAATCAGATGAACAAGGACAATCGATATCGCCGCGTAGCAGCGCATTGCTAGGAGTCCCGGGAGCTCAATTCGCGAATGGGCATCCTCTAGTACGTGCGTCCTCTCGCTCTCGACGTTCATCCTGCCCTCGACTGCCTTGCGGTCTTGCTTCCGGTGCTTCGCGATACTCAACGGCTAGCCACCCCCTTAAGGGCTTGCTGATTTGCGTAGCTAGGCGTCTCACCGAGCCTTATCAGGACAATGTCATCTTTGAGCTCCAGGCTACCGAGAGCCGGCCAGACAGGCATGGTCGAAAGATGGACGATCGTCTGAAGCACCTGTTCTTGGCTAGAACCACTTAAATTGGAATAGCCGAGCAATTTCATGTAGTAGGCGATTCGCCAGGCGTTGCCCCCGTCCCATTCGAAGAAGGAGTAACCGACAGTCGAACCGGGCGGCTTGGGGTAGTTGGTCACAAATGGCAGGGCGCCAAACACGCTTAACGCATAGCTGCGCTTTGCATCAAAACTGGGCGCGGCCGACAGCCTGTCGAATATGGCTCCCGCCATTAAGGTATCATGCTTGTCGACCAGATAGTTGGACGCCTGACGATAGTTCTGGACCACCAGGATCTGGAAAATTGCCACGGCCAGGACGATGGCCGAGGCCACGCGGGTTCTCGTTTCTCCGCTCGTCACCGCGACATAGGCAAACAGCCATACGGCGATCGGCACCCCGACGAGGCTCCTGACAGGCATGCTGCCCGCGGCGAGGAAGTGAAAGCCGAAGGGAACAAGCAACGAAACAAGGGCAACTGCCGTCACCAGCAATTTTGTGCGGGGCAATTCCTTCAAGAGCGCCCAGCCGCCCAGGACCAGCAAGAGCGGGATTGCCCACAATGCAACGTCATATGTGCGCTTGTCCAGACCGTAGATCCCGCCTATCGCACCTAGCACGCGCTCAATAACTGTAACAGGATGTTGAAGCAGAAAGCCTGGCTGGGAAAGCGAGTCGAAATACTCGTTTCTAGCGGGGGCGAACGATCTGAAAATGGCATCGCCGATGACATAGAGCAAGATGGCACCAGCCAGCAGAATACCGGTCCGAAGCAGGTCTTTGGGCAACGATTTGCTGCTGCCGGCCCGTACTTGCAGAATTGAGATCGCAATGCCCAGGACCAGAATTGCTGGCGCGAAACTCTGGTAGATCGAGATTGCGAAGGCGCCGACTGCTACAGCTCCGAGAAAGCGTGGGCTGAGCGGTGAAACGTCCTCCTTGGCGATCAGCCAAAGCGCAAGGGCGGTGGCGAACAGGCCGATCCCGATCGCGGCAATGTTCGAATAGAACTCGACGATGAAGAACCAGGTCGGGAAGGCACAGAAAATCGCAAAACATGCGTACTCCGCGATGGAGAGCTCTTGTTTGTTGATGACATCCATGACGAGGAGGTAGGCGGCTACGCAACCGGCACCAAAGACTGCCGGAGACAAGAAAGGCATGACCGGATGAGGAATAAGGAACCTCTCGATCAGATACGCGCCCCAGCGTCCTTGAATGATCCAGACCGACGCGTCCGTTCTAAAGGCAGTCACTTCTTCATCGATTGACAGCGGAAAGGAAGCCAATTCAGAAAAATACATCGCGACGAAAATCGCAAAGAGATTGATGGCGGGTCGTATTGTGGTTTGGCGCGTCAGCATGATCTGCGGAGTATCCATCGAGAAATCACGAAGTTGAGGACGGTCGTGATGGCAAGGGTGACGAAGAAGGCCGCTGCAGTGTTTTGCAGCACGCTTTCGAGGGTTTTAAGGGTTGCCAGTCCGAGCACGAATACGACGGCAATGGAGGCGCCGATCGCCAGTCGATCGGCGATGCCTGTGCGGCCACCGGGAAAGACTCGATCGGGATAGAACACCATCACAAACACCAAGCCTGCCAGCCAGGCGAGCGCGTAAGACCAAGTCGAAGGGAGCACGAAGAGACCGGCAAAATAGACGAGGCTGGTGAGGGCGGTGTTCAGGCCGCCGGCTACAAGGAACCGGACGGCGTCCCCGCCAATGCGGTCAGCGGCCATCCTGCCTGACCGTATCCAGGAAATCCGCATAGTCCCTGATGTAATCGCCAGCATCATAATTGTGCGAAGCCATCACAAGCAACGCGGTATCTGGCTGGAATTTATACTGAATTCCCCAAATGCCCGGCGGCATGTAGAGGCCGATCGACGGTTCGGTCAACGAAACCTCTTTTCTGTCATGGCCGTCGTCGACCACAACCGAAAGGCGGCCATGGGCCGCGATGAGGAATTGATGGCACTCGCGATGCGCATGCTCCCCTCTGACCTTGTCGGACGGCACGCCATAAACCAGGAAGGACCGGGCCGGCTTGAACGGGAGATTCGAACCGAATTCAAGCGGGGCGAGTTCGCCCCGCAGGTCGCCAAAATGCGGCAGCCGCCAGAGTTCGCTGCCGCCGACCCCAAGCGACATTTTCTCGCCTACCGTGCCTGGGAAGGTCTGGGTAACCGCGGGCACGATCTGCGGACCTGTCTGGTAGCCGATAATGACGGCGGGATTTCCGACCACAACGGCGTTGGCAGGGACATTCTTGGTCACCACGGCGCCGGCGCCGACCATCGCCTGGCGGCCGACGACAATGCCCGGCAGGATTGTCGCGTTAGCGCCGATGGACGCGCCGTCCTCGACCGTCGTCAGCAGAAACGTCTCGGGATATTCCTTGGAGCGCGGGAAGCGATCGTTGGTGAAGGTCGCATTCGGGCCGACAAACACACGATTGCCCAGGCGTACCCCATCCCACAGTTGGACGCCGCTCTTGATGGTCACGTCATCGCCGACGATCACGTCGTTCTCAATGAAGACGTGATCGCAGATGTTGCAGCTCGAGCCGATCACAGCGCCAGGAAGGACGTGCGCGAAGGCCCAGATGCGTGTCCCGTCGCCGATATGGGTGCTTTCGCAAATGCCACGCTCATGGACGAAAAAGGGCTTGTCGGTCATTTGGCAGTTCCGTCAATGACGCGGCTGATGATCCTGAGTGGGCGCGACTTGGTGTTTTCAACAGCCCGCCAGAGATAGCAACCAAGAATCCCCTGAACCAGAAGACCGGCTGAACCGAAGCCCGTTATCAGCAGCACCAGTGTCGTATAGCCAGCGGGATCGATGTTGCCAAGCAGCCGCGCAATCACGGTAATGACTGCAAATAGAAGACTTAGGACACAGCCCGCAAAACCCACCCAGAGTGTGAGCATGATCGGAAAGTCGGAGAACGAGAAAATGCTGTCCATCATGTATCGGAATCGCCGCGCCATGCCCCAGGCGCTTGTCCCGTGTTGTCGTTCGCGCCGCCGATAAGGCACGAATTCCCGCCTGAAGCCGACCCAGAACAGCTGTATGACCAGTGAGCTGTTCGGCTCCTCGATCGACAGGATCGCTTCCAGAACCTGGCGATTACAGGCGAAGATATCCACCCCGCCACTCGGCATGCTGGGCAGAACGAGCCTGCGGTAGGCCGTCCAGAAAGCCCTCGACAGAAGTTTGGTCAAGGGCGGATCGCTACGCCCGGTTCGCTGCCCAAACACGACGTCAGCCTCATCCTTTTCCAGCTTCGAAAAGAATTCGACGATCAGTTCAGGCGGCTCCTGCAGGTCGGCGGCCATGGCCGCGATCTGGTCACCCGACGCGTGTTCGAGCCCGGTTCGAATGGCGGTGAACGAGCCAAAGTTCCGGCTATGAAAGATAATCTTGTAGTCGTAGCCCGAGCCCTTCAATTCCTTGACCAGCAGCGGGCCGGATTCGTCCGGCGATCCGTCGACAACGAAGATGAATTCGATGTCGCCTAGATATCTGGACTGGAAATCGGCGACTGCTTGCAAAAGGGAAGGGATGTTCGCTTGATTTCGATAGATCGGGAAAACGATCGAGCGTGTTGTCACATTGCCTCCCATTCGCGGAGGGCCAGGCAAACCTGCTCTACCTCGTCTTCCCTCATATCGGGATAGCAGGGGACCGAGCAGAGACGGCCGACGCTGGCTCTTGAAACAGCGAGGTTTTCTGTCCCTTTCATTGGCAGATCTGCCCAGCCGACCTGGTCGCAATCCAGCACCGGATAGTGAATGTCGGTGTCGATGCCGCGCTCTTTCATGAATGCCCTGAAGGCGTCCCGGTCGTCACAAAGTGCGACGGCGAGGTGCGCGACAGCGCCGTCGCTACCTTCCAGGAACTGCAATCGACGCCCGGCAACCGACTTGTACTGGTTTAGGATGCCACGCCGCTGCTGGTTGCGGCTATCCACATCGCCCAGCAAAACGTCGAGTATCGCGGCTTGAACCTCATCCATGCGAGAGTTGCGGCCGTTGGGCACGCCGACATGATATTTTGAACTCCAGCCATATTGTTGCAGTTGCCGTACATGCGCGGCTGTTGCCGTGTCGGAGGTAAGAACAGCGCCCCCGTCCCCCATGGCCCCTAAATTCTTGGTTGGGTAAAAGCTAAACGTGGAGATATCTCCCAGCGAGCCTGCAACGTCGCTTCCGATCGTTGCTCCATGCGCCTGCGCGCAATCCTCCACAATCGGGATGTGCGAGAGGCCAGCCTCGGCCAGTCCATGCCTGATGGCACGGACGTCGACCACGCCGCCATAGAGATGGGTGGCGACGATCGCAGCGGTGTTTGCGCTGGCTGCCTTTAGTACCGATTGAAAGCCTACGAGTTGGCTGGCTGGTTCGATGTCGACATAGTGCGGAATGAGGTCGTTGTGCCAGCAGGCGCAACTGGCATAGCCTCCGGCATTCGCCGCAACGATGACTTCACGCCCGCGTATACCGTTGCGCTTGGTCACTACAGCCAATGCAAGTTCGAGCGCATCCGTCCCATTGGCCACGAGGACGCATTCCGAGACACCTATGAACCTGGAAAAATTTGCCGCAAATTTTTTGCCCACCGCGCCATTGAGCCACCATCCCGAACGTAAAGTGCTGGTTACTGCATGCTCGATTTCGACCTGATAGCGTTGATAGAGACGCTTCAGATCATTCATCGGAACAGATTCTTGTCTCGTCATCGGTAACTCAACGGCTCGAGCTTAATTTCATTTTAGGAACGTCCGCAGGGCGTAACGCATGGCGTGCTCAACTACAGCAGGTGCGGCGAATTGGGAATCTGAATTGCGAGCGTGTAGAAGCACCGGCCCATGTATTGGGGTTCTGACATCACTGCAACGGACTTTTGCTAGGCTGTGCAGGATGCGCTCCGCCTTAACAGTAAGTGAGAGATGGATTCCGGAAGATTGCCTTTAAGTCTTGGCTCGCGTTCCAACCTTCTTTGTAGGCTTCGTGATGAAGGATTCCACCTTTCCGTTCTTAAGCGTCATTCTCTTCGTGCATACGCTTTCGAGCAGGCTCTCATTGTGGGTCGCCAGGACGATGATGCCCGCCTTCTCTGCCAGTTCATCCATGCGTCGTTTGGCTTTTTCCTGAAATTGGGCGTCGCCAGCACCGATCCACTCGTCCATCAGCAGAATTTCGGGGTCAAGGGCTGTCGCCGCCGAGAAAGCAAGGCGCGCGGCCATACCCTGGCTGTAGGTTTTGAACGGAACATCGATAAAGTCTCCAAGTTCGCTGAAGGCGATGATCTCCGGCATTTTTTCCTGGATCTCGGCCTCCGTCCACCCGCTGATCAAACCTCTCAGAACAATATTTCGCCGTCCCGTCGCTTCGGGGCGAAATCCTATGTTGATGTTGAACAAGGCGTCGACTTTACCTTCGATGGATACCGTGCCGGCCGACGGCTGATAGATGCCGTACAATACCTTGAGCAGTGTCGTCTTGCCTGCGCCGTTTGGGCCGACCAAGCCCAACCGGTCGCCCGCTTTGAGTTCAAAGCTGACATCTTCGAGCGCTTGCACGACCTGCTTGCCTCCGGAGCGTCCGATTTTGCCCCCAAGACCACCTAAGCGCCGATCAGGCGCCGTAAGCGTCAACTTCTCGTAGAGGCGATAGGCGAGGCCGACATTGTCCAGCTTGACGGAAATCATTTCGAACTCAGATCAGGAAAACGACGCGCTTGCGATATCTGCCCAGCAGCAGCAATGCAATCGCCCAGAAAGCCAAGGAGATGTACGCTGTCACAACAAAGGGATGCATTGGGAATTCGCCGCTCGCGATTGGCGCGCGTACGACTTCCAGGAAATATGTGAACGGATTCCAATGATAGGCATAGTTCTGTATGCCGCCTTGCCCATGATAGGCCCAGAAGACGGGCGTAAGAAATGTACCGACTCGCATGATGTTGCCGACGATGAACTGAGCGTCGGGAAAGAAAGCGCCCAGGAACGCGAAGACCGTTACGATTGCAGGCGTCGCGAGCACAATCAGCAACAACCCCGGATCGACAAAAGCCACTCTGCGCTGATCCCCAAGCCGCTCAGCAGCAGGATGACGATGCAACCCGCCACTGAATAGGTCGCTCGGATGATACATTGCACCGTCAGCCGCATCACATACACGAAGAGCGGCAGCCTCGTGCCTTGAATGAAACTGGCTTCGCGCGAGAACAGGGGCACGCTCAGGCTGATCATTTCCATGAGGTAGAACCAGACAACGAGGCCGATCGATGCATAGGCCGTGTACCCGGCCGAGTCCGTGTCTTTGGTCTTGAAAACGAAAATGAAAGTGCCGATGAATGCCAGATAATTGACCAGCATCCAAAGCGGGCCGAGCGTCGTGCGCCTGTGCTGGTCGCCAATGTCCTCATGGGCAAGCGCGATCCAGACCCGATGCAGCTTCAGGGCTTTGCTGATGTCGTCGACAGCGCCGCTTAGTGCCGCAATCATAGTTGATTATATCGCATCTGCTGTTTCCGGGACTTCATGGATTCTGGCCGCTACTATGAACCGCCAATAACCTCTTCATAGTCATTGGGGCGGTCATATGACATGACCCTGCGTCGTAGTGAAGCTTCCAGCGATTCTCAAAGCTGGAGGGGGCGGCGATCGATTGGAGATCTGGGCATTGCACCGAAGAGTTGGCCTGGTTGGGAATTCATCGTGCCATTCTGGAACGCTCGCTCATACCAAGTGCGCGGCCGCTTAACCACAGGTGATTCCAAAAAATCTCTGGCGATGGCCTCAACTCCGGGATATTCGATACACATAGCGGGGGCTGGGGATTGACATATCAAAAATGTAACCGGTGAGCGGATGATCGTTCTGGTGCCCAGTCGGTACCCATGTTTTGCGCCTGGAGTGCCCACCCGGTCCGGCCTTCGCCCGAGGATGCCGCTTACAAATGTCATGATTGGGGATCGTCATGGGCGCAGTGGCGGTTGGCCTCGACGAGCTTTGACCGCATGATCAAGCATCCATCATCGGAAAATATGCGCGATGAGGTGCCGCCGACAGCTCGCGAAGTGATGCCGACTGCGGTCCGGCGCACCTGCATCGTGGTGCTCGGCATGCACCGCTCGGGCACCAGCGCCCTGACCAGGGCAATCAGCCTGCTCGGTGCTGAGCTGCCTAAGAACATGCTTGGCGCCAACCCGACCAACGAAACGGGCCACTGGGAGCCCCTGCGGCTGATGGAGCTTCATGACCGCATGCTTGCCGAGGCCAGCAGCCGATGGGATGACTGGCGACCTTTCGAGCCGTCCGATCTCGGCGCATCCCGCTTGCACTTCTACACCGCCGAGATCGAGCGGTTGATCGACGAGGAGTATGGCAGCGCCCCACTTTTCGTTCTCAAAGATCCGCGCATCTCGCGTTTCGTGCCGCTGTACGCGGACATCATGGAACGAATGCACGTCGATGTTCGCTATGTCTTGATCGAGCGCAACCCGCTGGCCGTGATCGCTTCGCTTGCCAAGCGCGACAGGTTCACCATGTGCTTCAGTGCGCTTCTTTGGTTGCGCCATGGGCTGGAGGCGGAGCGTGCGACACGGGGGCGGCCACGCGTCTTTCTGTCCTATGAGGACATGCTCGATGACTGGCAGGATGGGATCGAGGCAATCACCAGTGCCCTCGGCATTAATTGGCCGCGTTCCGAAATGGAATGGCAGGCGACACTTTCCAATCATTTTTCGGAAAATCACCGGCACCATGTAGCCAGCGCATATCAGCTGGAAGCGGATCCGGACATCAATGACTGGATCAAGCAGGCCTATCGCGCCATGAAGGCGCTGGAAAAAGATCCGGCTGATGGAGCAGCCATGCTGCAACTTGATACGGTGCGCGGTTCTTTCGACAGCCTCAGCACAGTTTTCGGAGATGCGTTCTTTTCGGAAATGTCGGCACGCGAAAGCGCAGCGGCCGAGCGATTCGAGCAGCAGCGGCAGGCGGCGGATCAGCGTGTGATGGAGTTGGAAGAGACCTGTATCGAAGCTGACACGCGAGAAACTCAACTGACGTACCAGCTGGGAAATCTCCAGCTTCTGGCCGTCGAGAATGCGGCTCGCGAAGTTGATCTGGTAGCTCAGGCCAACTATGAAGCGCGACGCGCCGATGGCGCGGAAAAGCGGGTTCGAGATCTGATCGAAGAGTCTGAGCGCTTGAAGGTAGAGTCTGGACGCCTGAAGATAGAGTATGAACGCTTGAGGGTCGAGATTCATCAAATCAGAAGCAGCTCTTGGTGGAGGTTGACGTACCCTGCCAGGTATCTAGTGTCACTGCCGGGCGCTTTCGCCCGCTGGAGGAAGAGACAGTCGTGACAAAGAAGTAGCCCCTGGCATGCGAGCAGATGCGTCGAACCAGCCTCAGTTGGGCTTAATCGTTGCGGGCGTGCAGAAGGCTGGCGCCACCGCACCCGGTCTGGGTCGATCATTTCCGCAGGGTTGAAAAACGCGACAGGGTCGCGGGTCGGAAGCCCAAACTGAACACACCAAGCAGCATCGCGCTGAAGATGCCATTTTCTTCCACGTTGTTCATCGCACGTGGTCAAGGGTTGGTCAGCATTCTGATGCAATCGATCACTATGGAAGCCTTCAATGAAGATGTGCAGGAGTTTTCTACGTGACGGACCATGGCGACCTTTATCTCGATCTCTTGAAGCGTTCGCTGCTTAACTACGTGTATCTCGACAACGAGCTTCGCATCATCTATCTGCGAAATTGTATCGCGGGGTCCGAACTGTTCGATACCCGGGTCCTGCACGATATCCGCCGTGAGCGGTCCGACGCTTATGCTGAGATGACGGCGGGGCGTTCTGACGGCAGATTCTTTGGTCGCGACATCCGCAATGCGGGATATTCCCATACAATGATCGGACGAGCGCGTTTGGACATGCTCCACAGCTGTCTTGACAAAGTGGTGGGCGATGACATTCCCGGAGATTTTGTCGAGTGCGGTGTTTGGCGCGGCGGTAGTTGTATTTTTATGGCGGGGTATCTCAAAATAAATCCAGGCAGAAAGAGCCGAGTATTTGTCGCGGATAGTTTCGAAGGGTTGCCTCCACCGAGCCTTGCGCAGGATATGGGGCTGGACCTGAGCAAAGAGATATACCCTGAGCTTGCGGTCGACGACGAAACTGTTCGTGAGAACTTTAGAGTTTACGGACTGGATTCTGAGGTTGTCGTGTTTGTAAAGGGTTGGTTTAAGGATACGCTCCCTCTGCTCCAGACGCGTGAAATTGCGCTGCTGCGCCTGGACGGCGACCTTTACGAATCGACAATGGACTCCCTTGAGGCGCTCTACGAAAAAGTTTCACCAGGTGGAATCGTAATTATCGATGATTACGCAATAGAACAATGCCGTCTGGCAGTCGCAGAATACTTTGCGCGAAAGTCTTGCGACCTTCCGCAGATGCATGGGGTCGATTGGACTGGCGTCTGGTTTCGTAAGGCAGCGTGACATGGAATATCTTGAAGCTCTCTCATTGATTCACAAGATATTGCGACCGAGGAATTATCTCGAAATTGGATGTCGCTTCGGCCATAGTCTTGCTTTGTCAGAAGCGCCGTCGATCGGGGTCGATCCGGATTATGAAATCAGAGTGCCACTTCGGGCGCCGACTCGGCTATTCGCTGAGACAAGCGATATATTCTTCCAGCGTGACGTCGCATCGTTGATGGGGGGCCCGATCGATCTTGCCTTTATTGATGGGATGCACAATGCGGAATTCGCGCTCCGCGATTTCATCAATTGTGAACGCACCAGCCACGCTGAGGGCGTCATCGTGATCGATGATGTTTTGCCGCGCGACATTGCTCACGCGAGCCGTGTCAGGAATACTCAAGTGTGGACCGGCGATGTCTATAAGTTGGTTGCGATCTTGCGGAAGTTTCGACCTGACCTGATCGTAGAAACATACGATGTCGAGATCAAGGGGATATGCGTCGTCTCCGGATTGCGGCCAGGAGACACAACGTTGATGGACGCTTATCCTGATATCGAAGCGAGCATTTTACGTGGTGACTACCAACCGGAAACGATTGAGGAGATCGCGCGCGTTGTTGCGCCGCACCCGACAACGTCGTTGGGCGCTGAGCTCGTGCGATTAGACGAACTCCGCTCAAAGCGAAATTATGAAACAGGCTTCACTCATCCCAATCTCGCTAAATATCAAGATGGGGTGATGAATTATCGATATCGCGATATTCCGTGTCTAAAAAGTGCCGTCGATATTGCAATATACTTGAGATTGTTTGGCGAACGGCGGCCGGCGTCAATCATCGAGATCGGATCGAAACACGGAGGGAGTGCCCTGCTATTCCGCGACATGTGTCGCGCGATGGATATCCAAACCCAGATCGTCTCGATCGATCTAGCCCCCCCAGCCTTGTCTGCTTCAGAAGGTATTAGTTTCCTTCAGGGCGACGCGGCAAGTCTTGAGATTCCATTTCGTCAGCACGGACTTTTCGATTTGCCTCGACCTTGGCTGGTTATCGAGGATTCAGCTCATAGCTATGCTGTATGCACTTCGGTCTTGGAGTTTTTCGAAGAGCATCTCTGCTTTGGCGAGTATCTTGTTATGGAGGACGGAGTGCTGGATGAACTTGGGTTGTCGGGACGTTATCAGGGTGGCCCCAACAGAGCGATTGCAGAGTTTCTTGCGAGAAAGCCGCAGTCTTTTGAGATCGACGTCGCTTACTGCGATATGTTCGGTCAGAATATGACCTACAATCCCAACGGCTATCTGCGAAAAATATGAGCTCTTTCCCCCAACAGCGACGCCCTTTCCTGTCGGTGATCATCTGCATCTACGACATGGAGCGAGAGGCTCCGCGTACAATTCTGTCTGCTTGCTGCCCTTATCAAAAAAATGTCTCGCCGGACGACTATGAGGTCATTGTCGTCGACAATGGTTCAGCGCTTCCCTTTACCTCGCTCGATAGCTCTGATTTCTTGCCGCGGCCCCAGATTGTAAGAATGCCTAACCCGCAACCTTCACCTGTCTTTGCACTCAATTGGGCGGCAACGCACGTGGCCAGAGGCACTCATATTCTGTTTGCGATCGATGGGGCTCGAATCTTCTCGGATCAATTGATCGCGAATACGCTGAGGGCACACTCGATGTGTCCCGATGCATTTGTCTATACCCTCGGTTGTCACCTCGGGCCGAGCGTGCAGATGGTTTCGACCACCCAAGGCTACAACGAAGAAGTGGAAGATCGGCTTATTGCAGAAAGCGGCTGGCCTTCGAAGCCATACGCTCTCTATGATATTTCCGTGTTTGCGGGCTCTTCCAGTAACGGCTTCTGGAACCCGATTCAGGAGAGCAACGCGTTTTCGCTGCCGCGCCATCTCCTCGATGCCATAGGCGGATATCATGTGGGCTTTATTTCTCCAGGCGGAGGCTTGGCCAATCTCGAGATTTTTGCACGATACGTTCAGCGTCCGGATGCTAAAAACGTATGCTTGCTGTCAGACATGACATTTCATCAGGTCCACGGTGGTATCGCAACGTCAGGGAAGGTCCAGTTTTCCACGTTCGATGCGGAGTACCGTTCAATTTTCCAACGCGGATACGTTCAGCCGTCCTTTGACATAATTTATCTTGGGCCCCTTCGCCCGGAGGTTGCGAAATTTGCGAGCATTGGCCTCGCCTGAAGGGTTCGGTGAACAAGCGACTTTTTAACAGTCTGATAGCCCATCGCTGGCGATGGGCAGGATACAATAGTTCAGATAGTCCATAATTTTACCGACTTCGGCTTCGGTACCGCCGCAGCGTAGTTTCATCCTAGGGCACACGCCCTCCAATCGATCGAGCAACGCTCAGCCAGGCTTATTCCCAAAAAACATCTGGCTATGCCTCGCGCCCCGCAGTATGCGATACAGGACGGGGGGACCGGGGATGGCGCCTTGAGAAAGGTGATCGGCCACGAAGTATCTTCGTGTTCGCACTTTGCGGTGTCCATCATACCCTTGAGCCTGGAGTCTAGTGCCGTCCAATGAATTCTTACCTCGAAGCAGTATTCGGGCTCAGGCCACAGATGCGGCGCGCCTTCATCATGGTCCAGGACGTGGTCATGGTCCTGGTCGCCGTGGCGCTCAGCCTCGTGCTTTCGCGGTCGAATCTTTCGTTCGAAGCGCTCTCCAACCAGGGGCTGGCAACCTGGGCGGGCATTGTTATCATCAGCCATTTGCTATTCAGATATTGTGGCCTCTACACGACCGTCTGGCGCTTTGCCTCGACGCCGGACTTTTTCAATATCCTGAAGAGCTGCGCGATTTTGACGATCGCCCTGTATGCCGCTTCGATGCTGGTTCGTTCTTTCCAGCCTGTGCAGGGGCTCAACGAGCGTCAATTCATCGTCTTCTTCCTCGTGTCCTTCACGATCATATCGGCGCCCCGGCTGTTCTACCGCTTCCTGCGTGATGGCGCGAGCTGGGGCATTCTGACCCGCAAGACCGACAAGATTCAGGCTAAGCGAGCGTTGTTCGTTGGCCGGCTCGGCGAGGCCGACCTGATCATTCGCTTCACGCGCACGGCGCAGCCGGCGGACTATTCCATCGCAGGCATCATGGCGACCGAACGCGGCGCGCCGTTGGGCACGCGAATCCAGGGTGTTCCCGTGGTGGCGACCCCGCCGCGCCTGATCGACGTCCTGGAAGACTACGCGAGCGGCACCAAAAGCCTGGACTTGCTGATTTTCGGTAGCGGCGCCGAGCACGAGATCGAGGAGTATTCGGAACTCGTCCGCGTCGCCCGGCACGGTGACATAAATGTCGTGCAGTTCTCCGGTCTTTCGGAGCTGGAACGGCACGGAAAGCTGGTTCTCGACACCGTCGAGATGGAAACGATCCTGCGCCGTCCAACAGTCGCGTCCGATATCGAGCACATCAGCGCCTTTGTGGGCGGCAAACGCGTTCTGGTGACGGGCGGCGCCGGCTCGATCGGCCAAACGCTGGTCAAACGGTCGCTGGAGCTGGGAGCGGAAGCGGTGCTAGTCGCTGACAACTCCGAGTTCGGCATTTTCCAGCTGAGCCAGTACATCGACGAGAAGGACCACGACCGTCTCAAGGTC
Source organism: Mesorhizobium cantuariense (assembly GCF_042647205.1). Lineage (NCBI taxonomy): Bacteria > Pseudomonadati > Pseudomonadota > Alphaproteobacteria > Hyphomicrobiales > Phyllobacteriaceae > Mesorhizobium > Mesorhizobium cantuariense. The sequence goes on from NZ_JBHRVD010000001.1 coordinate 2,166,614, forward strand.
CGCATCGTCGATGTCGCGGACCGGCGCCAGATAACGCGTGTCGTTACCGAATTCCGGCCGGACATCATCTTTCATGCCGCGGCGCTCAAGCACGTTCCGCTGCTCGAGGAAAACTGGGATTCGGCCATCCAGACCAATATTTTCGGTACGCTCGTCTGCGCCGAGGTTGCCGCCAAATGCGGGGTTGCGCAATTTGTCCTGATATCGAGCGACAAGGCGGTGGATCCGACATCGGTGCTTGGCATGACGAAGCGGGCCGCCGAACAGATCGTCAGCGCCTTGCATGGGATGCCCTCGGGCGAGCCGGGCGGACGTCGCTCCGCCACCAAGTTCATAGCCGTGCGGTTCGGCAATGTCTTTGGCAGCAACGGTTCGGTAGCGACCATATTCCAGGCGCAGATCGAGGCTGGGGGACCGGTCACCATCACCGACCGGCGCATGACACGCTATTTCATGACAGTGGCCGAAGCCGTCGATCTCGTCATCATGTCGGCGGCCGATGCGGCGTCGCGGCAGAGCGGGGAAGATTATGCCGTCTATATGCTCGACATGGGCAAGCCGGTGCCGATTCTTGAAGTGGCCGAAACGATGATCCGCTTGTCGGGAAAGAGCCCATACAAGGACATCGCAATCCGGTTCACCGGCATAAGGCCGGGCGAAAAACTCCACGAAACGCTGCATGGCGAAGATGAGGAACTCGTCGAACTCGGCATTTCGAAGATTTTTGGCCTCAGCACGGACGTCGTGGAATGGTCGGATGTCCAGATCGCTCTCACGGCGCTGCAGCATACGGCGAAAAACCAGGACAAGGCTGCCGCGCTCGCCGTGTTGGCAGGCCTTGACCACGCCAAGAAGGCCAGGGGAAGCCTTCATCAGGACGCGCTCCCGAAAACGATCGGGCAGGCGAGCTAGGCCTCGGCTCTTCTGCCGACGCGATCATGATTCGGGGATCTGAAAATCTCGGGCATATGCAAGGTGTTTGACGTTCGTGGATGAAGCATATCTGCGCATCGCAGTCCTGATGGGTACGAAAGACGGCGCCGCCTTCATCGATGAGCAGCTTCAATCGCTGCTCGCGCAGTCGCACCCTCTGGTCGACCTGTGGATATCCGACGATGGCTCCATCGATGGCACGACCGCCATCATCGAGACATGGAAATCCCGCTGGCCCAAGGGGCGAATGACCCTGATGGAGGGGCCGCGGCAAGGCTTCGCCGCCAATTTCCGATCGATGATCCTCGATCGACGCATCGATGCGGACTGCTATGCCTTCTGCGACCAGGACGATATCTGGGAGTCCGACAAGCTAGAGAGCGCTATCGGCTGGATGCGGGCCCATGACGCAAAAACGCCGCTGATGTTCTGCTCGCGAACCGCGACCATGACGGAAACGGGAACCGTTGTCAGCCATTCGCCGCTGTTTGCCCGGCCGCCATCCTTTCGCAACGCGCTTGTGCAAAGCATCGCCGGCGGCAACACCATCCTGCTCAACGCCGCGGCCCGAGACATGCTGGCCAGGGCCTCCACGCGCACCGGGTTCGTCAGCCACGACTGGTGGGCCTATCTCATCGTGACCGCCGCCGGCGGCATCGTCCGCTACGATCCGCGGCCGCTGGTGCGCTACCGGCAGCACGCGGCAAACCTGGTTGGCGCCAACGTATCGTGGAGGGCAAGGGTTTCCCGGCTTGGCCGCCTGTTCAAGGGCGAGTTCGCCGGCTGGACGGATCTCAATCTTGACGGCCTTGCCGTCAATCGCGACCTCCTGACCGAGGATGCGGCGGCATGCCTCGACCTGTTCACCAGCGGGCGGCAGGGCGGTCTTTTCCGCCGCTTGGCAGCCTTGCGCAAAAGCGGTGTCTATCGGCAGACTTTCTCCGGGACCCTGGGGCTCTATCTCGCTTTCATCCTGGGGCGCATCTGAGCATCGAACGGCTGCGTGGCGCGCTTGGTCAAGAGATGAGCTCATGCTACGTCGACCGGATTGACGGGCTTGGCCTGCGGCGTTGCCTCGGGACTTTGGCAGGGAGCACTATCGGCCATTCATGAAGGCAGCCAAGCAAATCTTCGATCTTGCCGGTGCGGCTCTGCTGCTGCTGGCCACATCTCCTGTTTTGGCGCTCACCGTCCTTGCCGTTCGGGCATCGTCGCCTGGTCCGGCTATTTTTTCGCAGATTCGGGTCGGCCGCGACGGCCGGCTTTTTCGCTGTCACAAGTTGCGCACGATGTATGTCGGCACGCCGTCATTGCCCTCGCATGAGGCGCCCGCGAGTTCCGTGACATCGGTTGGAAAGGTCTTGCGGAAGTTCAAGCTCGATGAGCTGCCGCAGTTCTGGAACGTTTTGAAGGGCGAGATGAGCCTGGTCGGGCCGCGCCCCTGCCTGCCGACCCAAACGGAATTGATCGAGTGTCGCAGGCGACTGGGCGTTTTGGCAGCGCTTCCGGGCATAACCGGCCTGGCCCAGATCAAGGGCATCGACATGTCGAACCCGAAACTTCTGGCCGAAACGGATGCCGCTTATCTCCGCACAGCGTCGTTCTGGCTCGACCTTCGGATCCTGTTTGGAACGCTCTACCGAAGCTGATAGGCCATCATGGACAAACAACACGAAGTCAGGATTTACCAAGCCGCGCTAGCTCGGCCAGCCGCTCCAGCGTGCTGGCTTCAGGCGTCCACCCCTGCGATATCAGCAGGGCAGGATCGCATATCTGTGTCGCGGTCAGGCTATCCCAAAACGCCTGCCTGCCCAGCACGCTTGCTGCCGGCCGCATCAGGCCGGCCGGCACGGTCATCAGGCGCATCGGCCGTCCGAAACCTCTGCGAAAGGCGGCGATGATGGCTTCGACGGCGACCGGCGGCACATCGGCGCCAACATAGATCGGGCGAAGTGACCGCGAATGGCCCAGCAGGTGCGACACTGCTCGCACTGCTGCCTCGCAGGACATCAGCGAGCGGATTCCCGTCAAGGCGCCCGTCGGCAGCGGCAGCGCCGTATCGGCCAGGCGCATTAGTGTCGCCAGATTTCCCTTCATGCCGCTTCCATAGACCGGGGGCAGGCGCAACACGGCGGCGTCGGAGCGGCCATGCGACGCATAGGCGTCCAAAACCTTGATCTCGCCCTCGCGCTTCGAGCGTCCATAGGCGCATTGCGGGGCAGGGGGCGTGTTCTCGTCGATCGTCGCGCTGATGCGAGCGCCGATCACGGCCCTGATCGAGGAGAGATGGATGAAGCGTCCGCTTGCCTGGGCGGCCGCGGCATGTGCCAGCCGCGCGCTCAATTCCACATTGGCCGCCTGGTAATCGGCTTCGGTGGCATCGCCCTGATCATTGTTGAGGCCGGCACAATGGACGACATGGGTCACATCCCTGGTGAGTGCCAGGAAAGCCGCGGCCGGCGCATCGAAATTGGGCATCGGCACCGCGCCATCCCCCAGCCCAAATCTCTCCGGATGGCGGGAGGCAAGGCGAAGCTCAGCACCGGTTTGGCGAAGGTGATGCACGACCAGCCGCCCGATGAAACCCGTCGGACCCGTAACAAGGACCTTCATTGCTTGGCCCGGCTATTGGCTGGCTGATGGAAGAGCCGCTCTTCCATGAGCGGTGGAGGCGCCGGCTCTTGCACCAACGCAACCCGACGTCCGGAGGCAAGGTAGGTCCCGCACACCAGGAAGACCATCAGCACCGAGTCCAGAATGTCATGGCCGATCAGGATGCCCGTCATGCCGGCCGTGAGATAAGTGATCACGACGATGACAATCATGGTCGCGCCGAACCGCTCGACAGGATCGCTGCTGTTTCGCAAGACCCAGGCGGCATTTCCAGCGGCAACGACAAAGATCGCCGCCAGCGTCACGGCGCCCAGAATTCCTGCTTGCACCAAGGCGGTCAGGAAGCCGTTGTGGAAATGGTTGAAGCCTGTGTCCATCGCGAACTGGTCATGAAAGCCCTGCTTGATCAAAAGCTGGCTTGCACCCACACCGTGCCCGAACACCGGCATGTCATGGAATGCTTTGAGGCCGATCTCCCAAAGCGCAACACGTATTCCCAACGAGGTGTCGTAGTTGCCGCTAGCTCCAAGCGCACCCCAATCGGAGCGCAAAAAGTCGACGCGCCCGGATATCGCCTGGAAGCTGGAAGCGGCGATCACGACGCCGACCGCCGTCAGCAGCAGCAGCAGGCGAACGGCATTCCTGCCTCTGAGCCTGTGCCGGTTGATCAGCATAACGGCGACGCCAGCGATCAGCAGTGCCAACCAGACAATACGCGAACCGGAATAGATGATGGCGATCGTCCCGGCCAGCGTGGCGTAGAAGAGGGGGTTGCGGGCTCGCTCTATGTCAGACAAGGCGCCGGCTACACAGATCACCACGGCAAGGCAGACGACGGTTGCGAAGACGATTGGATTTCCGGCCCCACCCTCGGCCCTGACCCCAATCCAATATTGCTGGATGACGGCCATGAGCAGCGCGACAAAACAGGCGGCCATGCTGCTGAGCACGACGATGCGGGCAAGCGTGGCTTTCTGCGTGATGCTCCAGGTCGAATAGGAGACGGGGAAAAACAGGAAGGTCACGAGCGGGATAAGATGCGGCGCATCGCGGACGAACGAGTTGTTGACGATGGAAGCCAGGAGATTGGCCGCGCAGTAGGCATAGATCGCGACCGTAAGCCAGATCATGGGCCGGTCGGCGTTGAAGCGCCTTTTCTTCAAAGCAATCAGCAGGGCGGACCAAAGCCCTCCGCCGTTGAACACAAAGCTGACCACCGATCCCAGAACCGGTGGAAAAAAGAAGCAAAGAATGGAGAAGTAGATATTCACCTGCGAAGGCGTGAATTGCTGTCTCAGGGATGAAAGCCGGCTCAATTTTCGGGCTCGCTATTTTCGGCCAGTTTCATGCAGCGGATCTTGTTGGCGAAGTAGAATGCGCTCGCCTCGAAATTCCCCATAGCTCATCATGCATTGCCCGCTTCCCGACGCTGTATAACGGCTGGGCTCTCTTTTCGATAGTGTGTCGGGACCGATTTGCTACCGAAAAATCGGTAGACGGCGCCGGCCGATCTGAGGGCGTCCCCGGAAGGTCCGCAGCCAGCCTATTCAAGCAATATTTTTCCGGTGTTTTCTCAGCCATCGGGCTTGAGAGCAGGAATTTCCGGGTTTTGCGGGATCTATGGAAAATTCATTCCCGAACCATGTGTCGCCGGGTCAGTCCAGCATTGTTCTTGACAATGGCGATCTGCTAGAACGCCGGCACGAAAGATTGTCCGGAAGCAGGACTTGAACCGGGCACAAAAAGCTCGATGATTTGAGGCAAGGTCTTCTGTCGGAAGGTACGAAAGAACGCCCACAGTCCATGACAACAGCGCTTACGCATCTTCAGCGGCTTGAAGCCGAGTCCATCCACATATTCCGCGAGGTTGCGGCTGCCTTTGCCAAGCCGGTCATGCTCTATTCGGTGGGCAAGGATTCATCCGTGCTGATGCATCTGGCGATGAAGGCGTTTTATCCCGCCAAGCCGCCATTCCCCTTTCTTCATGTCGACACGACATGGAAGTTCCGCGAGATGATCGCCTTTCGCGATCAGATGGCACAGAAACTCGGCTTCGATCTCCTGGTTCATGTCAACGAAGACGGCGTGCGCGACAACATCAATCCTTTCGATCATGGTTCGAACACCCATACCCATGTGATGAAGACCGTGGCGCTGCGCCAGGCGCTCGACAAATACGGTTTCGACGCGGCCTTTGGCGGCGCTCGTCGCGATGAGGAGAAATCGCGCGCCAAGGAGCGCATCTTTTCCTTCCGCAACGCCCAGCACGTGTGGGACCCGAAGAACCAACGCCCCGAAATGTGGAAGATATTCAACACCCGGATTGCTTCGGGTGAATCGATCCGCGTCTTTCCGCTGTCGAACTGGACCGAACTCGATATCTGGCAGTACATCCTGCAGGAAAGTATCCCGATCGTGCCGCTCTATTTCGCCAAGGAGCGGCCGGTGGTGGAACGCGACGGCATGCTGATCCTGCGGGACGACGAGCGCATGAAACTGCGTCCCGGCGAGACGGTGGAGAACCGGCTGGTGCGGTTCCGCACGCTCGGCTGCTATCCGTTGACCGGCGCCATCGAATCGGATGCCGACACGCTGGAGGCCATCGTCGGTGAAATGCTGACGGCGCGCACCTCCGAACGGCAGGGTCGCCTGATCGACCGCGATGAAGCTGGCTCGATGGAAAAGAAGAAGCGCGAGGGATACTTTTGACCATGCGCCACATCATGGCAAAGAGCCTCGCACCCACCGACGGCGTCCGCGACTATCTGGCGGCGCAGGAGAAGAAGTCGCTGCTGCGCTTCCTCACCTGCGGTTCCGTCGATGACGGCAAGTCGACGCTGATCGGGCGCCTGCTGTCCGACACCAAGCAGATTTTCGAGGACCAGCTCGCCGCGCTCGAACGCGATTCGCGCAAGCACGGCACCACCGGCGACGACATCGATTTCGCGCTGCTGGTCGACGGTCTCGAGGCCGAGCGTGAGCAAGGCATCACCATCGATGTCGCCTACCGCTTCTTCGCCACGCCGAAGCGCAAGTTCATCGTTGCGGATACGCCCGGTCACGAGCAATACACCCGCAACATGGCGACCGGTGCCTCGACCGCCGACCTGGCGATCGTGCTGATCGATGCCCGGCAGGGTGTGCTTCGCCAGACCAGGCGTCATTCGATCATCGCCTCACTGCTCGGCATCCGCCACGTCGTGCTGGCCGTCAACAAGATCGATCTTGTCGATTTCGACCAGGCGGTTTTCGACCGTATCGTCGAAGACTACCGGCAATTCTCGCGCGATCTCGGCTTCCAGACCATTGTGCCGATCCCGATGTCGGCCCGTTATGGCGACAATGTGAGCCGCCGATCGGAAAGCATGGAATGGTATTCCGGCCCGACGCTGATCGAGCATCTCGAAACCGTGTCGGTCGACGAAGCGACGGTCGAGCTGCCGTTCCGTTTTCCGGTCCAGTATGTCAATCGCCCCAATCTCGATTTTCGCGGCTTTGCTGGCACGATCGCATCCGGCTCGGTTGCGTCAGGCGACGAGGTCGTCGTCGCCAAGTCCGGCAAATCCTCGCGCGTCAAGCGGATCGTCTCGTATGGTGGCGACCTCACCCAGGCGGCTGCGGGCCAGGCTGTCACCCTCGTCCTTGACGATGAGGTCGAGATCTCACGCGGCAACATGCTGGTTTCGCCTGCCGCACGGCCGCAGGTCGCAGACCAGTTCGCCGCCAACATCGTCTGGTTCGACGAACATGCGCTGCTGCCCGGCCGCTCCTACATCCTGCGCACCGAGACCGACCAGAGCAGTGCCACCGTCACCGACCTGAAATACCGCATCAACGTCAACGACTTTGCCCATGAAGCTGCCAAGTCGCTCGATATGAACGAAGTCGGCATCTGCAACATCTCGACGCGGACGCCGATCGCCTTCGATCCCTTCGCCGAGAACCGCACCACCGGCGCCTTCATCCTGATCGACCGCATCTCCAACGCCACGGTCGGCGCCGGCATGATCCTGCACTCGCTGCGCCGCGCCGAAAACATCCATTGGCAGTCGCTCGATGTCGGCAAGCGCGTCCGCGCCGACATGAAGAACCAGCGGCCCGCGGTGTTCTGGTTCACCGGCCTGTCGGGCTCCGGCAAGTCGACCATCGCCAACCTGTTTGAAAAGAAGCTGTTCGCCACCGGCCGCCATACCTATATCCTGGACGGCGACAACGTCCGTCACGGTCTCAACCGCGATCTTGGTTTCACCGACGCCGATCGCGTCGAGAACATCCGCCGCGTCGCCGAAGTGGCGCGTTTGATGGCCGATGCCGGGTTGATCGTCATTGTTTCGTTCATTTCGCCGTTCAGCGCCGAGCGGCGCATGGCGCGCGAATTGATGGCCGACGGCGAGTTCATCGAGGTGTTTGTCGATACGCCCTTCGAGGAATGCGCCAGGCGCGATCCGAAGGGCCTCTATGCGCGTGCACTGAATGGCGAGATCAAGAATTTCACCGGCGTCGATTCCCCTTACGAAGCGCCGGAAAACCCGGAAATCCATCTCAAGACGCTCGGCAAATCGGCCGAAGAGATGGTAGACGCCCTGGAACACTGGCTGAACGAGCGCGACATTGCCGAAGACCAATACGACAGCGGCGGCGGCATCTGACGACAGGCTGATGCTCGAAATCTTCGAGCGGCTGGCCCTGGCGGCCGGGCGCGAGGTGATGCGTGTGTTCCATGCCGGTTGTGCGGTCGACCGCAAATCCGACTCCTCGCCAGTGACCGAGGCGGACCGCGAGAGCGAAAAGATCATTCTCGCCGGACTGCGCGCTGCATTTCCCGACATTCCCTGCGTGGCTGAGGAAGAAGCATCCGCCGGCATCGTGCCACCCGACCTGGACGGGGCTTTCTTTCTGATCGATCCGCTCGACGGCACCAAGGAATTCGTCAACCGCCGCACCGATTTCACCGTCAACATTGCGCTTATCCGTCACGGCGTGCCGGAAGTCGGCGTCGTCTTTGCGCCCTGCACTGGCCGCTTCTTTTCTGGCCTGCCGGGCAGGGCGGAATCTCTCGAAATCGATGGCGATTACAAGATCGTCGGCCGCCGGCCGATCTCGGTGAGAACGGCCGTGGCGCCGCTGGCCGTCGTCGCCAGTCGGTCGCACAACACGCCGGAAACCGAGGCCTATATTCGCAACCTCGGCGCCGCCGAAATCGTCTCGGTCGGTTCGTCCTTGAAGTTCTGCCTTCTCGCCAGTGCCGAGGCGGATGTCTATCCGCGCTTCGGCCGCACGATGGAGTGGGACACGGCGGCGGGCGACGCTGTGCTGCGCGCGGCCGGTGGCATGACGCGCACGCTCGATGGCCAGCCTCTGGTTTATGGCAAGCGCAGGCAAAGCGACGACGAGGACTTCGCCAATCCGCATTTCATTGCCAGTGCCTAATCTCCCCCCTTGAGGGGGAGATGTCGCCGAAGGCGACAGAGGGGGTCGGTACGTCCTGGTGCGACGCCATCTGCTGCGAAAGAGGAGGTTGGCGCTCCACGCGCGGCGACCCCCTCTGGCCTGCCGGCCATCTCCCCCTCAAGGGGGGAGATTAGGCGCCTCTACGCCGCCGCTACATGCGCTGAATTCGAGCCGATATAGTTGCGGATCGTCTCGATGATCCGGTCCTGGTCGGCTTCGCTGAGATAAGGGTGCATCGGCAGACAGAGGATCCGCTTCGGCAGGTCTTCCGACACGGTAAGGCCGGTCGGCGTGCGCGGGTAGTCACGATAAGCGACCTGGGCATGCAGCGGCTTTACATAATAGATGACCGATGGAATGCCCTTTTCACCGAGATGCGCCTTCAGCCCGTCGCGCTTCGGCGTCTCGATCGCATACTGCGCCCAGGCCGAACGGCTGCCGTCCAGATTGCGGGTGGCGGTAACCACGTCGCCAAGCCCGTCGGCATAGCGCTTTGCCACCACCTGGCGGGCAACCATCTCGTCTTCGAGAATGGCCAGCTTCTCGATCAGGATCGCGGCTTGCAGCGTGTCGAGCCGCGAATTGATGCCGACGCGGACATTGTCGTATTGCGTTTCGCCCTTGCCGTGGAAGGCGAAGGATCTGAGCTGCTCGGCTAGCGCGTCGTCATTGGTGAACATCGCACCGCCGTCGCCGTAGCAGCCAAGCGGCTTGGCCGGATAGAAGCTGGTCGAGCCGACCGTTCCGAACACGCCGCACATCTTGCCGTCGAGCGAACCGCCCATCGACTGGGCGGCATCCTCGATCACCATCAGCCCCTCGCGGTTGGCTATCGCCATGATCGCCTCGTAGTCGGCGGCAAGGCCAAACAAGTCGACGGGAATGATTGCCTTCGGCTTCAGTCGGCCTTCCTTCTTGATCATAACGATGGCCGCTTCGAGGCTGGCAATGTCGATGTTGTAGGTATGCGGGTCGACATCGACGAACACCGGCTCGGCCTTGGCCAGCGCCACCACTTCGGCAGTGGCGGCGAAAGTGAAGCTCGGCACGAACACCGCGTCGCCCGGGCCGACGCCAGCCGCAAACAGCGGCAACAGCAGTGCATCGGTGCCGTTGGCGCAAGCCACGACATGCTTGGTGCCGATATAGGCGGCGAGCTTGTTCTCGAATTCGGTGACTTGCGGGCCGAGGATATAGCGGCCCTCGTCGACGACACGGTCGATCGCGGCCTTCAGCCGGTCGCGGATTCGTTCGCGCTGCGCGCCAAGATCGATGAACTGCATGTCGGCCTCAAAACGGGTTAGCCAGATAACCGGCCGCTGGTACCAGAGTTGCGCCTGCCGAGAAAGCCGGGCAGGCAGAGCCGCGAATTGCCTAGGTGTCGCAGTCTGTTACCTGAATTTTCCGGCGTGTCTTCGAGAGATGCCGGAAATCCGGGCTTCGTCAGGCTCGATCCTGCCCTTATAGTCCCTGGCATCGGCCCTGCGAAACATAAAGTGATCGACACGCTCAACCAATCCTGAGCATGTTGCGGCCCGTTCAGGCGATCTCGTGCCGCCAGGGTGGATTGGCGCCGGCTCGTGACACCGTTATCGCTGCCGCCTTGGCGCCGAGCGCCAGCGCCTTGTGGATGGCGTCTTTTGACAGGTCGGAAATTGCCGCCTTCGTGAGCAGGCCCTGCTCATGCAAGGAGGCGAGGATGCCGGCGTTGAACGTGTCGCCGGCGCCGACCGTGTCGACCACCTCGACCTTTTCCGGCATCACCGTGACGGCGTGCTCCTTGCTGTAGCCGACAGCGCCTTCGCTGCCATGGGTGACGACGATCAGCTTCGGGCCGCGGTCCAGCCAGTTGCGGATGACATCCTCGTGCGAGCCGGCTTCGCCGAACCAGTTCAGGTCCTCGTCCGAGAGTTTCACGACGTCGGCCATCGCCATCATGGCGCGGATGCGCCTGAGGTGCTTGGCCTTGTCGGGGATGAAGTTCGGCCGGATGTTGGGATCGAGCATCATGACGCGGCTTGCCTGCTCGCGGCGCATGAACTCTTCATAGGCGCTGCCGGCGGGTTCCGAGATCAGGCTGATGGCGCCGAACAGCATGGCCTCGATCTCGCCGCCGAGCTGCGGCAGGTCGTCGATGGTCAGCATGCGGCCGGCGGTGTTCTCGTCATAGAAGGTGTAGGTCGCCTGGCCGTTGGTGAGTTTGACGAAGGCCAGCGTCGTTGGCCGAGGCGAGGTGTGCGCATAGGTGGAACTGACTTTGCTCGCCCCAAGCGCATCCCGGAACTGACCGCCGAACAGATCAGACGACAGGCCGGAAAAGAAGCCGGCCGGCGCGCCGAGCCGGCCAAGCGCGATCGCCGTGTTGAACACGGCGCCGCCGACATAAGGCGCAAAGGCCGGCTCACCCGCTGTCGTCGTGCGCGGCAGCATGTCGATCAGGGCTTCGCCGCAGCAGAGGATCATGGTTTTCGGGTCTCCGGCGGATGGATCACGCCCTTGCGGATGATGATGTTGGCGTAGAGCCGCGGCTCGCTTGTCGCGACGATGGCATGCGCCGATTTGACCCGTGCATAGAAGTCGGCGCCGGCCAGCGCAACCACCTTGCGGCCCGGCGCACGTTTGGCGCAGATCGCCTCGATCTCATGATGGACAGGATCGGCAAGCGAGGGGTCGCCTTTGACCGAGGCGCGAAACAGCGCTTCCGGCACGGCGTCATCCACCGGCAAGACGCTCAAGATCGCGTCGAGCACCGGGATGAGGTGGTGACCATCGGCTCGTACCAGCCGGGTTGCCTGTTGTTCCGCCGGATAGTTCCCGTCGACAAGGGCGATTTCGTCGCCATGGCCCATGGCGCGCAATGTCGCTAGAAGCTCTGGACCGAGCAGCGCCGGGATTCCGATCAGCATCACGCGCTCCTGGAAATCGTCGTCGAGCTGATCAGGAAGCGTTCGGAAAGGGGCAGGCTGGCGCCGCCGAGCGCCCTGGCGTGAATGCCGACGGTTCCCTCGCGAACGGCGGGTAGCTTCAAGCCTTCGCCGTCGATCGTGGCGATGGCCGCGACGATGGCGTCGACCAGCCGGCGGCGCACCGCCTTCGGCATCCAGCCGTCGATCACCGCCGCTTCGAAATCGATGACCGAGGATGCCGCGACGATGGCGTAGGCGAGCGCTTGCGAGGCGCTGGCGATCCAATCGTCGAGCTCGGGTCCGATCTCGCCCCAGTCTTCCGGCGAGGTCCACAGATGCGAGGCCTCGACGCCGCGCGCATTGAGCGCCTTTTCGAGCATGGCGATGGACGCCACGTCGATCAGCTGGGCCGGTTTGCCGTCCGGTCCGGGTACGGGCATCGAACCCAGCGCGCCGGCATTGCCGGTCGGGCCACCAAACAGCCGGCCATTCAGCACGATGCCACCGCCGGCAAAGGCGCCGATGTAGAAATAGACGAAGTCACGCGCGGCACCCGCCTGGCCGAAGACGAGCTCGGCGCCGCAGGCCGACGTGGCATCGTTCTGCAGGTAGACCGGAAAATCGCATTGCGCCTGGATGTCGGCCCTGATGTCGCGGTGGCGCCATTCGTCCATGACGTCGCGCGGGGCGCCAGCGGTATCGGCCCAGTTCCACAATTCGAACGGCATGGCGATGCCGAGCCCGGCGATGCGCTTGTCCTGTGCGGGAGTCAGCTCGCCGCGCATCTGCCGCATGCCGTTGCTGACGAAGTCCACCGTCTCACGCGGGGCCGGGTAACGATAGGAATGCTGCAGCATCGAACGGACATGGCCAAGGAAATCGATCAGCACCAGCTCCGCGCTGCGGCGGCCGATCTTCAGGCCGATGAAGAAAGCGCCTTCGGGATTGAGCGCCATCGGGATGGAGGGCTGGCCGATCTTGCCGCGCAACGGCGCCTGGCGCAGCAGAAGGCTTTCTTCCTCCAGCTCGCGCATGATGACCGAAACCGTCTGCGCCGAAAGCCCGGTCATGCGGGCGATGTCGGATTTCGCCAGGCTGCCGTGCTGGCGCACCAGCGAGAGCACCAACCGCTCGTTGTGGTCGCGCATGCCGCTCTGGTTGGTGCCGCGGTGAATAAGGCTGTCATTCACCTCGGGCGAACCGTGCCTCGCAATGGCGGTTTCCACCCTGTTCCTCCCGTCGTTTCCCCTCAATGCTTTTGGGCCAGAATGGGTGAATGAAGCAAGGCTGTCAATAATAAATAAGAGTGATTTAATTATTGACAGAGGCTTCGGCCTAGTGTCTGTTGAGGCAGCGTCCACGCTGGGAGAATTTCGTTGGATGCGCTGCAGGTGCCGGTTGGCCGGCATCGGAATGGTTCCACTGGGAGGAAAATCGTGACCAATACAAAACTATTGAAATCGACCGTATTTGCCGCCGCGGCTCTGGGGCTGGTGGCGTTTGCGTCGTCCGCATCCGCGGCCGGTGTCGGTGCCTGCCTGATCACCAAGACCGACACCAATCCCTTCTTCGTTAAGATGAAGGAAGGCGCCACCGCGAAGGCCAAGGAACTCGGCGTCGACCTCAAGACCTACGCCGGCAAGATCGACGGCGACAGCGAGAGCCAGGTCGCGGCGATCGAAAGCTGCATCGCCGACGGCGCCAAGGGTATCCTGATCACCGCATCCGACACCAAGGGCATCGTGCCGACCGTGAAGAAGGCGCGTGATGCCGGCCTGCTGGTGATCGCGCTCGACACGCCGCTTGATCCCATCGATGCGGCCGACGCAACCTTTGCGACGGACAATCTCGAAGCTGGCAAGCTGATCGGCGCCTGGGCCGCCGCCACGCTCGGCGACAAGGCCAAGGACGCCAAGATCGGCTTCCTCGACCTGACCCCGTCGCAGCCGACCGTCGACGTGCTGCGCGACCAGGGCTTCATGATGGGCTACGGCATCGATGTGAAGGATCCCAACAAGATCGGCGACGAGGACGATCCGCGCATCGTCGGCCACGACGTCACCAACGGCAACGAAGAGGGCGGCCGTAAGGCGATGGAGAACCTTCTGCAGAAGGACAACACCATCAACGTCATCCACACCATCAACGAGCCCGCCGCTGTCGGCGCCTACCAGGCGCTCAAGGCTGTCGGCCTCGAAAGCCAGGTGCTGATCGTTTCCGTCGACGGCGGCTGCCCCGGCGTGAAGTCGGTGGCCGAAGGTGTCATCGGCGCCACGTCGCAGCAATATCCGCTGCAGATGGCGGCGCTCGGCATCGAGGCGATCGCCGCCTTCGCCAAGGACGGAACCAAGCCGAAGCCGACCGAAGGCAAGGACTTCTTCGATACCGGCGTCAACCTGGTGACCGACAAGCCGGCCACTGGCGTGAAGTCCATCGACACCAAGGAAGGCCTCGCTAAGTGCTGGGGCTGATGCCAGCCTGACCGGCAACAACGAACCTGAGCGGTCGGGGCTTGATCCCCGGCCGCTTCGGGTGGACGATGGCTCGCGTGACCGCGAACAATCCCGGCAATAGACCGGAAGAGCGTGGACGGATGTTGGCGCGTGGCTGGCACCCAACGGGGAGGAAACATGGCTCAAGCTCAGGAATTCGAGAAGGTTCTCTCGAGCAGCGACACAAGCGTTGCCGCTTTTGACGAGCACAAATCGGTCGTCAAGCGCATCCAGCATTTCCTGCATTCGACGCCGGCCGCGGTGCCGCTGATCGTGCTGGTTCTGGCGATCATCGTCTTCGGCATCACCATTGGAGGGCGTTTCTTTTCGTCCTACACGCTGACGCTGATCCTGCAACAGATCGCCATCATTGGCATTCTGGGTGCCGCGCAGACTCTGGTCATCTTGACCGCCGGCATCGACCTGTCGATTGGCGTGATCATGGTGATTTCAGCGGTGATCATGGGCAATTGCGCGGTTAGCTACGGGATGCCGAGTGTGCTCGCCGTGGCGATTGGCCTTGCCGCCGGTGCGGCCTGCGGGCTGCTCAACGGGGTACTTGTCGCCTACATGAAACTGCCGCCTTTCATCGTGACCCTTGGCACCTGGAATATCGTCATGGCCACGAACTTCATCTATTCGGCCAATGAGACGATCCGCGACACCGACGTCGACACCCAGGCGCCACTGCTGCATCTGTTTGCATTGAGCTTCAAGGTCGGCACGGCGGTACTGACGCTCGGCGTCATTGCCACGGTCGTTCTCGTGATGATCCTCTGGTACGTGCTCAATCACACGGCATGGGGCCGCCATGTCTACGCCGTTGGCGATGATCAGGAGGCGGCGAAGCTGTCGGGCATTCAGACCAAGAAGGTGCTGATGACGGTCTACACCCTTGCCGGGCTGATCGCCGCTTTCGCTGCCTGGGTCTCCATCGGTCGCAACGGCTCGATCTCGCCGTCAGCCGCCGTCACCGATTACAATCTGCAGGCGATCACCGCGACGGTGATCGGCGGTATTTCTCTGTTCGGCGGACGCGGCTCGATCCTGGGCACGCTGTTCGGCGCAATGATCGTCGGCGTCGTCTCCATGGGCCTCAACATGCTGGGCGCCGATCCGCAATGGAAAGTGCTGCTCACCGGTGTGCTGATCATCGGCGCCGTGGCAGTCGACCAATGGATCAGAAAGGTTTCGGCATGACCATGACCCAGGACCCCATTCTCACCGCTCGTGGCCTGGTCAAGCGCTATGGCCGCGTCACCGCCCTCGACAATGCCGACTTCGATCTTTACCCGGGCGAAATCCTTGCCGTTATCGGCGACAACGGCGCCGGCAAGTCGTCGCTTATCAAGGCGATTTCCGGCGCGGCCGTGCCCGACGAAGGCGAGATCCGGCTTGAAGGCAAACCCGTCGCCTTCAAATCGCCGATGGAGGCCCGCGAAGCCGGCATCGAGACCGTCTATCAGAATCTGGCGCTGTCGCCGGCGCTGTCGATCGCCGACAACATGTTCCTTGGCCGCGAAATCCGCAAACCGGGTTTTCTGGGCGACTGGCTTCGTATGCTCGACCGTCCGGCGATGGAAAAGCGCGCTCGCGACAAGCTCACCGAGCTTGGCCTGATGACCATCCAGAACATCTCCCAAGCGGTCGAAACGCTCTCTGGCGGCCAGCGCCAGGGCGTGGCGGTGGCGCGCGCCGCCGCATTCGGCAGTCGTGTGGTGATCATGGACGAACCGACGGCCGCCCTTGGCGTCAAGGAAAGCCGCCGCGTGCTCGAACTGATCCTCGACGTCAAGAAGCGCGGCCTGCCTATCGTGCTCATCTCGCACAACATGCCGCATGTCTTCGAAGTGGCCGACCGCATTCACATCCATCGGCTCGGCCGTCGCCTCTGCGTCATCGATCCCAAGCAATATACGATGTCCGATGCCGTCGCCTTCATGACGGGTGCCAAGGTTCCGCCGGAGGTGGCGCTGGCGGCTTGAACTGTCAAATTGCCGCAGGGTAAGCAAGCATGGGCTGATCTAAATCGATTGAATGTGCGGCGGTATCGGCTAGCATGGGCTGGGAGGAACGATGAAAGCCGGTATGATCATGGCAACCGCACGAGAGGCATCATGACGAGCGCGATGACATCCGAACCCCTCCCGCCACTGCTCGAAAATCCTGATCCAAAGACACTCGCACGGGAAGTCTTGGTGGCCCTCAAATACCGGGTCGGCAAGGGTACCAATGTCGCCACGCAACATGATTGGCTGACCGCCTCGATCAAAGTTGTGCGCGACCGCATCGTCGATCACTGGATGCAGGCGACGCAGGAGGCCTACGCCCAGCAGGAAAAGCGCGTCTATTATCTGTCGCTGGAGTTCCTCATCGGCCGCCTGATGCGCGATGCCTTCTCCAATCTCGGCCTGATGGACAATATGCGCGAGGCGTTGAAGTCCCTCGGTGTCGATCTCGATCTGATCGCCGCACTCGAACCGGATGCGGCGCTCGGCAATGGCGGCCTCGGCCGGCTAGCCGCCTGCTTCATGGAAAGCATGGCAACTGTCGACATTCCCGCGCATGGCTATGGCATCCGCTACGCCAACGGCATGTTCCGCCAGGAGATTCACGACGGCTGGCAAGTCGAACTGCCTGAGACCTGGCTCGATCACGGCAACCCCTGGGAGTTCGAACGCCGCGAACGCTCGTTCGAGGTCGGTTTCGGCGGTTCGGTGGAATCGATCACCTCGAAGGACGGCCGGCTCGAACGCCATGTCTGGAAGCCGACCGAGCATGTGCTGGCCGTCGCCTATGACACGCCCGTCGTTGGTTGGCGGGCCAATCGCGTCAACACGCTGCGGCTCTGGTCGGGCATGCCGGTCGATCCGATCCTGCTCGACAAGTTCAATGCCGGCGACCACATCGGCGCGCTTGCCGAAAGCAACAAGGCCGATGCCTTGTCGCGCGTGCTTTATCCCGCGGATTCTCACAAGGCCGGGCAGGAACTGCGGCTCAGGCAAGAGTATTTCTTCTCCACCGCCTCGCTGCAGGACATCGTCCAGCGCCATCTCAGCCAGTATGGCGACCTCAAGTCGCTGCCCGACAAGGCTGCGATCCACCTCAACGACACCCACCCGGCCATCGCGGTGCCCGAACTGATGCGCCTGTTGATGGATGTCCACGGCATGGATTTCGATCATGCCTGGGATATCACCAAGCGCACCTTCGGCTACACCAACCACACGCTGCTGCCCGAGGCGCTGGAAAGCTGGCCGGTGCCGCTGTTCGAGCGGCTTTTGCCGCGCCACATGCAGATCGTCTATGCCATCAACGCTGAAGTGCTTCTGGAGGCGCGTGCCTCCAACCAGTTCTCGGAAGAGCAGATCGGCCGCATCTCGCTGATCCAGGAAAATGGCGACCGCCGCGTGCGCATGGGCAATCTGGCCTTTGTCGGCTCGCACTCGATCAACGGCGTTTCGGCTCTTCACACCGACCTGATGAAGGAGACGGTGTTCGCCGATCTGCACAAGCTCTATCCCGATCGCATCAACAACAAGACCAACGGTATCACGCCGCGGCGCTGGCTGATCCAGTGCAACCCCGGACTGACGGCGCTCGCCCGCGAGGCGATCGGCGACCGCTTTCTCGATGATATCGACGCCATCAAGGGGCTCGATGCCTTTGCCGATGATGCCGCCTTTCGCGACAAGTTCGCCGCTGTCAAGCGCGCCAACAAGGTGCGGCTGGCCAATGTCGTCGCCGACCGGCTCGGCATCAAAGTCGATCCCTCGGCGCTGTTCGATATCCAGATCAAGCGCATCCATGAATACAAGCGCCAGCTTCTGAACATTCTCGAGGCGATCGCGCTCTACGACCAAATCCGTTCGCATCCCGAGCGCGACTGGATGCCGCGCGTGAAATTCTTCGGTGGCAAGGCGGCGCCCAGCTACCACAATGCCAAGCTGATCATCAAACTCGCCAACGACGTCGCCAAGGTCATCAATCGCGATCCGGCCGTGCGCGGTTTGCTGAAGATGGTGTTCCTGCCGAACTACAATGTCAGCCTGGCCGAGATCATGATGCCGGCGGCCGACCTTTCCGAGCAGATCTCGACTGCCGGCATGGAAGCGTCGGGCACCGGCAACATGAAGTTCGCGCTCAACGGCGCGCTGACCATCGGCACGCTCGACGGTGCCAATGTCGAGATCAAGGAATGCGTCGGCGACGACAACATCTTCATCTTCGGCCTGACCACCGCCGAGGTCGCCGAGCGACGCAACAATGGCTACAACCCTCGCGCCGTCATCGAAGGATCATCTGAACTGGCGCAAGCGGTCGCTGCCGTCTCGTCGGGCGTCTTCTCGCCGGACGATCCGGAGCGTTACCGCGACCTCATCAACGGCCTCTACAACAGCGACTGGTTCATGGTTGCCGCCGATTTCGATGCCTATGCCGCCGCCCAGCGCGAGGTCGATGCGGTCTGGCGCAACAGTCCCGACTGGTACGCCAGGGCAATCCGCAACGTGGCGCGTGTCGGCTGGTTCTCCTCCGATCGCACGATCCGCCAATATGCGAAAGAAATCTGGAACGTGCCTGTCTGATATGATTGCATGAGGCCGCGAACAATGTGGTCCCGGTGGTGTGAATTTGAAAGTCGGATCACGCCACTAGAAACAAACACTCGGTGCCCGGGGAGGGACACTGCCTGATGAAGAAGCCGCGCGCGACCGCTGCGACAAGCGGGCCGGACGGACTGGCGGCAGCCAGCGATGTTGCGGCGATTGTTGCCGGCACGCATGGCGATCCGTTTGCCGTTCTCGGTGTTCAGGAGGCTGGGAAGGGTTTTGTGGCCCGCTGCTTTGTTCCGAATGCCGAATTCGTCACCGCTTATACGCTGACCGGCACCATCGCGGGTGAACTGTCCAGGCGTGACGATGGCGGCTTTTTCGAAGGCAAGCTCTCGATCAAGAAGCGGCAGCCGCTTCGCTATCACGCGCGCAATGCCGGCGGCGACTGGTGGCTGACCGATCCCTATTCGTTCGGTCCAGTGCTTGGCCCGATGGACGACTACTACATCGCGCAAGGCTCGCATCTCAGGCTGTTCGACAAGCTCGGTGCCCATGTCATCGAGCACGAAGGCGCCACGGGCGTGCATTTCGCCGTTTGGGCTCCCAATGCGCGGCGTGTCTCGGTGGTCGGCGATTTCAACGAATGGGACGGCCGCCGGCACTCGATGCGCGACCGCCGCGACACCGGCATCTGGGAGGTGTTCATTCCCGATATCGGTGCCGGCCGGCCCTACAAATACGAGATCATCGGCCCCGACGGCGTCAGGCTGCCGCTGAAGGCCGATCCGTTCGCCTTCAAATCCGAACTGCGGCCGGCGACTGCTTCAGTCGTGGCCGTGCCGCCGGCGCATCCATGGGGCGACGAGGCGCATCGCAGTTTCTGGCGCAATGCCGATCCCCGGCGCGAAGCCATCTCGATCTACGAGGTCCATGCCGGGTCCTGGCAGCTTCGCGACGACGGTACGTTCCTGTCATGGGACGAACTGGCCGACCGGTTGATCCCCTATGTGGTCGAGACCGGTTTCACCCATATCGAATTCATGCCGATCTCCGAACACCCCTATGACCCGTCCTGGGGCTACCAGACGACCGGCCTCTACGCGCCATCGGCCCGCTTTGGCGACCCGGACGGCTTTGCCCGTTTCGTCGATGGCGCCCACCGCGCCGGCGTCGGTGTCATCCTCGACTGGGTGCCGGCGCATTTCCCGGTCGACGCGCATGGCCTGGCCAATTTCGATGGCACCGCGCTCTATGAACATGCCGATCCGCGCAAGGGTTTCCATCCCGACTGGAACACCGCGATCTACAATTTCGGCCGCCGCGAGGTGGTGTCGTTCCTCGTCAACAATGCGTTGTTCTGGGCCGAGAAATACCATGTCGACGGACTTCGCGTCGATGCGGTCGCCTCGATGCTCTACCTCGACTATTCGCGCAAGGCTGGCGAATGGATCCCCAACGAGAAAGGCGGCCGCGAGAACCTCGAGGCGGTCAGCTTCCTGCAGAAGATGAACAAGGAGGTCTACGGCCACCATCCGGGCGTGATGACCATCGCCGAGGAATCGACCTCATGGCCGAAGGTCTCGGCACCGGTGCATGAAGGCGGGCTGGGCTTCGGCTTCAAGTGGAACATGGGTTTCATGCACGACACGCTGGAGTATTTCTCCAAGGAGCCGATCTTCCGCAAGCACCACCACAATGACCTCACCTTCGGCCTGACCTACGCCTTTTCGGAGAATTTCGTGCTGCCGCTCTCGCACGACGAGGTCGTGCACGGCAAAGGCACGTTGCTTGGCAAGATGGCCGGCGACGACTGGCAGAAGTTTGCGACGCTACGCGCCTACTATGCCTTCATGTGGGGTTATCCCGGCAAGAAACTGCTGTTCATGGGGCAGGAGTTCGCCCAGCGCCGCGAATGGAGCGAGACACGCGCGCTCGATTGGAACCTGCTGGAATTCCGGCCGCATCGGGGCGTCTGGCAGACGGTGCGCGATCTCAACTATCTCTACCGTTCACGCCCGGCGCTGCACGGCCGCGATTGCGAGCCGGAAGGGTTTTCCTGGCTGATCGTCGATGACAGCCAGAATTCGGTTTTCGCCTGGCTGCGCAGCGCACCGGGCGGTAGCCCGGTGGCCGTCATTTCCAATTTCACGCCGGTGCCGCGCGACAGTTATCGCGTGCCGTTGCCGACGGCCGGCAAATGGCGCGAAATCATCAACACCGACGCTTCGGAATATGGCGGGTCCGGCAAGGGCAATGGCGGCATGATCGAGGCGCGCGCGGAGGGAGGAAGCATCTCTGCGACAATGCTTTTGCCGCCGCTGTCGACGATCATGCTTGAACTCGTCGGGGACTGAGCCATGTCGACATCGAGTAAGTCGAGATCGAGTAACTTGGGAGGGTAGAAATGGCAGACTTGAAACGGACCCAGCCGCTGGCGCGCGATGCCATGGCCTATGTATTGGCCGGCGGCCGTGGCAGCCGCCTCAAGGAACTGACCGATCGGCGCGCCAAACCGGCCGTCTATTTCGGCGGCAAGACGCGCATCATCGACTTCGCGCTCTCCAATGCTCTGAATTCCGGCATTCGCCGCCTCGGCGTTGCCACCCAGTACAAGGCGCATTCGCTGATCCGCCATCTGCAGCGCGGCTGGAACTTCCTGCGGCCCGAGCGAAACGAGAGTTTTGACATCCTGCCGGCCAGCCAGCGCGTCTCGGAAACGCAGTGGTATGAAGGCACCGCCGACGCCGTCTACCAGAACATCGACATCATCGAGGCCTACGGGCCCGAATACATGGTCATCCTGGCCGGCGACCACATCTACAAAATGGACTACGAGATGATGCTTCGCCAGCACGTCGACGCCAATGCCGACGTCACCGTCGGCTGCCTCGAAGTGCCGCGCATGGAAGCCACCGGCTTCGGCGTCATGCATGTCGATGGCAAGGACAACATCATCGCCTTCGTCGAAAAGCCCGCCGATCCGCCCGGCATTCCCGACAAGCCGGAGTTTGCCCTGGCCTCGATGGGCATCTATGTCTTCAAGACCAAGTTCCTGATGGAGCAGTTGCGCCGCGATGCGGCCGAGCCGGGCTCGAGCCGCGACTTCGGCAAGGACATCATTCCCTATATCGTCCAGCACGGTAAGGCGATTGCGCACCGCTTCGCCAAGTCCTGCGTCCGCTCGACCGCCGAGAACGAGGCTTACTGGCGCGACGTCGGAACGGTCGATGCCTATTGGGAAGCCAATATCGACCTGACCGATATCACGCCGGAGCTCGATCTCTACGACCGCGACTGGCCGATCTGGACCTATGCCGAGTTGAAGCCGCCGGCAAAGTTCGTGCATGACGAGGATGGCCGTCGCGGTTCGGCCATTTCCTCACTTGTCTCGGGCGACTGCATCGTCTCAGGCGCGTCGTTGAAAAGAAGCCTGATCTTCACCGGCGCGCGCATCAATTCCTATTCGACCCTGGAAGAAGTCGTCATGCTGCCCGACGTTCATGTCGGCCGGAACGCAAAGTTGAAGCGCGTGGTCATCGACCATGGTGTTAGGATACCGGAAGGGCTGGTGGTCGGCGAAGATCCCGTTCTCGATGCCAAGCGTTTCCGCGTCTCCGAGAAAGGCATCTGCCTGGTCACTCAGGACATGATCGACAAACTAGGGTTGTAGTGCATGCAGGTTCTGTCGGTCACGCCCGAGATTTTCCCGCTGATCAAGACCGGCGGGCTTGCCGACGTGACCGGCGCGCTGCCCATCGCGCTCGCCGCTAAGGGCGTGACCATGCGCACGCTCATTCCCGGCTTTCCGACCGTCATGGCCGCCTTCAAGAAAAAGAAGGCGGTTATGCAATATCCCTTGCTGCAGGGCGGCAAGGCTGCTGTCCACTCTATCCAACTCGCCGGGCTCGAGCTGTTCGTGCTCGACGCGCCGCATCTGTTCGACCGTCCGGGCGGCCCCTATGGCAATGCGACTGGCGTCGACTGGCCCGACAACTGGCGGCGCTTCGCAGCACTAAGCCAGGTCGGCGGCGACATTGCCGGTGGCGCCATCTCGGGCTACCAACCCGACATCGTCCATGCCCACGACTGGCAGTCGGCGATGACGCTGGCCTATATGCGCTATGGCAAGGCGGTCGGCATACCGTCGATGATGACCGTTCACAATCTCGCCTTCCAGGGCCAGTTCGGCGCCGGCATCTTCGGCGAGCTTGGCTTGCCGGCGGCGGCGATGGCGCTCGACGGCGTCGAATATTATGGCGGCGTCGGCTTCCTCAAGGCCGGCCTGCAGGCCGCTTGGGCGATCACCACGGTCAGCCCGACCTATGCGCAGGAAATCCGCTCGGCGGAATTCGGCATGGGCCTCGACGGCCTCATCAACATGCGCTCCAGCGATCTCTATGGCATCGTCAATGGCATCGACACCGGGATCTGGAACCCGGAAACCGACAAGCATCTGGTCTCCACCTACACCGCCGGGACGCTGAAGGCGCGCGCCCCCAACAGGGCTGCCGTCGAGGAGCGCTTCAGCCTTGACCGCGACGACAGCCCGATCGTCTGCGTCGTCAGCCGCCTGACCTGGCAAAAGGGCATGGACATATTGGCGCTGGTGGTCGACGGCATTGTCGCGACGGGCGCGCGGCTGGCCATCCTGGGCTCGGGCGATGCCGGTCTCGAAGGCGCGCTGCTTGCCGCCGCCGCCAGACATCGCGGCCGCATCGGGGTCGTCGTCGGCTACGACGAGGGGCTTTCGCACATCATGCAGGGTGGTTGCGACGCCATCGTCATTCCCTCGCGCTTCGAACCGTGCGGGCTGACCCAGCTTTACGGCCTGCGTTATGGCTGCGTGCCGGTGGTCGCCCGCACCGGCGGCCTGGCCGATACGGTCATCGACGCCAATGAGGCTGCCGTTTCGGCCGGCGTCGCCACCGGCTTCCAGTTCGCACCCAACAATGGCGGCGCCTTTCTGCACACCATGCGCCGCCTCGTCGACGCACATGCCAGTCCGGCGGTCTGGGAATCGCTGCAGCGCCAGGGCATGAAGGCCGATGTGTCGTGGGACAAGAGCGCGGACAAATATGTTGAACTCTATCGCTCGCTGCTTTCGAAAAGGGTTGCCTGAAGCATGATACGGACCGTCCCCACCAAACCCTATTCCGATCAGAAGCCTGGCACGTCGGGCCTGCGCAAGAAGGTGCCGGTGTTCCAGCAGGAGCACTATGCCGAGAATTTCATCCAGTCGATTTTCGACGCGCTCGACGGTTTCAAGGGCAAGACCCTGGTGATTGGCGGCGATGGCCGCTTCTACAACCGCGAGATCATCCAGAAGGCCATCGCCATGGCCGCCGCCAACGGCTTCGGCAAGGTGATGGTCGGGCAGGGCGGCATCCTGTCGACGCCGGCCGCCTCGCATGTCATCCGCAAATACAAGACCTTTGGCGGCATCATCCTGTCGGCCAGCCACAATCCGGGCGGCCCGCATGAGGATTTCGGCGTCAAGTACAATGCCGGCAATGGCGGCCCGGCACCGGAAAAGCTGACCGACGCGATCTTCGAAAAGACCAGGGCGATCTCAAGCTTCAAGATCGCCGACATCGAGCCGATCGACATCGACACAACAGGCGCGGTCAAGGCCGCCGGCATGACGGTCGAGATCATCGATCCGGTCGCCGACTATGCCGAGCTGATGGAAAGCCTGTTCGATTTCGAGGCCCTGCGCAAACTGTTCAAATCTGGCTTCCGCATGCGCTTCGATGCCATGCACGCGGTGACCGGCCCCTACGCCAAGGAGATCCTGGAAAACCGGCTTGGCGCGCCAAACGGCACCTGCCGCAATTTCAAGCCGCTGCCGGATTTCGGCGGCCACCACCCCGACCCGAACCTTGTCCATGCCAAACACCTCTATGACGAGATGATGGGACCTGACGCGCCGGATTTCGGCGCCGCCTCGGATGGCGACGGCGATCGCAATTTGATCATCGGCAAGGGCATTTTCGTCACCCCGTCGGATTCCGTCGCCATGCTCGCCGCCAATGCACGCCTGGCGCCCGGCTACAAGGCCGGTTTGAAAGGTATTGCCCGCTCGATGCCGACCAGTGGTGCTGCTGATCGTGTCGCTGAAAAACTCGGTGTCGGCATCTATGAGACGCCGACCGGCTGGAAGTTCTTCGGCAATCTGCTGGACGCCGACATGGCGACGATCTGCGGCGAGGAGAGTGCCGGCACCGGCTCCAACCATGTCCGCGAAAAGGACGGCCTGTGGGCGGTGCTCTTGTGGCTCAACATCCTTGCCGCGCGCGGCGAGAGCTGCAAGCAGATCGTCACTGAGCACTGGGCAACTTACGGGCGCAACTACTATTCGCGGCACGATTATGAGGAGGTCGAGAGCGACCGCGCCAATGCGCTGGTCGATGAACTCCGCGCCAAACTAGGCTCATTGCCGGGCACCAGCGTGCGCGGCATGACAATCACCAGCGCCGACGATTTTGCCTATCACGACCCGGTCGACGGCTCGACCAGCGAGCACCAGGGCATCAGGGTTCTGTTCGAAGGCGGTTCGCGTGTCGTCTTCCGGCTGTCCGGCACCGGCACGTCGGGCGCGACGTTGCGCGTCTACATCGAACGCTATGAGCCAGACAAGTCGCGGCACGATCTCGACACCCAGGCCGCCCTTGCCGATCTGATTGCCGCGGCCGATGATATTGCCGGGATTCGCAGCCATACCGGCCGCGCCGAGCCGAGCGTCATCACTTAATGAAATCTGCGATGCCGGCCGATCAGCGGCCGCGATTTGGCGGACTTGTTTCGGAGGGCGGCATCCGCTTTGCCGCATGGTCGCAAGCCGCTCGTCGGCTCTGGGTGTCGATCTTCGACGACCAGGGCAACCGGGAAATCGAACGGCTTGAGCTGCGATCGGAAGGCGAGGGCGTGCACGCCCTGTTCGTCGCGGGCCTTGGCCCCGGCACCCGCTACGGACTTCGCGCCGATGGCGACTATGCACCGGAGCGCGCGCTGTGGTTCGACCCCGCCAAGCTCCTGACCGATCCTTACGCCGTCGAGATCGACAGGTCTTACGCCTATGACTGGCGGCTGGCCCAGCGCCGGGGCGAGGGGGCCGATACCGCGCCGCTGATGCCGAAGGCGATTGCCGGTGCCTTGCTGAAACCCTTGCAGGCTGCGCCGCCGCTATTCCAGCCCGGCGGCCTGATCTACGAAATTCCGGTGCGCGCCTTCACCATGCTGCATCCGGACATTCCGGAAAAGCTGCGCGGTACGGTCGCGGCGCTGGCCCACCCGGTGGTTGTCGAGCACCTGAAAAAACTCGGCGTTGGTGCGGTCGAACTGATGCCGGTGACCGCGTCGATCGATGAGCGGCATTTGCCGCCGCTCGGGCTGCGCAACGCCTGGGGCTACAATCCTGTGACGTTCATGGCACTCGATCCGCGCCTGGCGCCGGGCGGTCTTGCTGAGTTGCGCAGCACTGTCGCCGTGCTGCGCCAGGCCGGCATCGGCGTCATCCTCGATCTCGTCTTCAACCACACCGGCGAGAGCGACAGGCTTGGCCCCACGCTGTCGCTGCGCGGCTTCGACAACCAGGCCTACTACCGGCACACGTCTGACGGCAGGCTGGCCAATGACACCGGCACAGGCAACACGGTCGCCTGCGATCATCCTGTCGTCCAGGAAATGATCCTCGACGCGCTTCGCCATTTCGTCAGGGATGCCGGCGTCGACGGCTTCCGCTTCGACCTGGCGCCCATTCTGGGCCGGGTTGAAGGAATATTCGATGCCGAGGCGCCGCTGCTGAGAGCGATGCGCGACGACGCGCTGCTGGCCGATCGCGTGCTGATCGCAGAACCCTGGGATATCGGTCCGGACGGCTATCAGCTCGGCAATTTCCCGCCGTCTTTCCTCGAATGGAACGACAAGTACCGTGACGATGTCAGACGCTTCTGGCGCGGCGACGCCGGCATGGTCGGCGCACTGGCGACCCGGCTTGCCGGGTCGTCCGATGTGTTTGCCACGAACGGGAAAGGCGCCAGCCGCACGGTCAATTTCATCGCCGCCCATGACGGCATGACGCTGGCCGACATCGTGCGCTACGAGCGCAAGCACAACGAAGCCAATGGCGAGCAGAACCGCGACGGCCACAATGAGAACCTGTCTTGGAACAACGGCGTGGAGGGGGATGCGGACGACCCGGCCGTGGCTGTGGCTCGTCGGAACGACCAGCACGCGTTGCTCGCCACGCTGTTTGCCTCGCGCGGCACCATCATGCTGACAGCTGGCGACGAATTCGGCCGCACCCAGCAGGGCAACAACAATGCCTATGCACAGGACAACGAGATCATCTGGCTCGATTGGGCCGGGCGCGACCGGGCGCTGGAGCGCTACACGGCGTTGCTCGCGGCGCTGCGCCGCGCGGTGCCCGCGTTTTCCGATACGAGCTTCCTCGCTGGCCAGCCACCGGCAGGCTCGGAGATACCGGACGTCGCATGGCTGACCGAAACAGGCGCGCCGCTTGACGAACAGAGCTGGCAGGACCCGCAGCGCCATCGCCTTGTCATGATCCTGGGTGGCACCAACGATGACGAACCCCGCCTTGCCGTCATCATCAACGGCGATCGGCGGGCTTGTATGGTCACGCTGCCCGAGCGCGACGGGTTTTCCTGGACAGCCGCCATCGATGCGGCGGACATCTCGCGGCCGGTACCGGGGCGGACGGTGATCTTCATGATCGAACGAGCGCGGGCCGGCACAAGGGAGAAGCGCAATGGCGGCAGATGACAAGGCCGGATGGTGGCGCGGCTGCGTCGTCTACCAGATCTATCCGCGCTCCTTCCAGGACACCACCGGCGACGGCAGTGGCGATCTCGCCGGCATTATGTCGAGGCTGGCTCATGTCGCCTCGCTTGGTGTCGACGCAATCTGGCTGTCGCCCTTCTTCAAGTCGCCGATGGCCGATATGGGCTACGACGTGTCGGACTATCGCGATGTCGATCCGATGTTCGGCAGCCTGGAGGATTTCGACGCGCTGGTGGCCGAGGCGCATCGGCTGGGTCTGAAGATCATCATCGACCAGGTGCTGTCGCATTCATCCGACAAGCACGACTGGTTCGTCGAAAGCCGGGCCAGCCGCGACAATCCCAAGGCCGACTGGTATGTCTGGGCCGATACGAAGCCCGATGGCGGCGCGCCCAACAACTGGTTGTCCGTCTTCGGAGGGCCGGCCTGGGAATGGGATTCGACCCGCCGGCAATATTACATGCACAATTTCCTCGCCTCGCAGCCGGACCTGAATTTCCACAATCCGGACGTTCAGGACGCGCTTCTGGACACGGTACGGTTCTGGCTGGAGCGTGGCGTCGACGGCTTCCGGCTCGACACGGTCAACTACTATGTCCACGACCGCTGGCTGCGCAGCAATCCACCCCTTGCGTCGAGCGTCGCCGGCACCAACAGCGGGACCAACACCTACCTCTACCAGGAACACCTTTTCGACAAGACGCAGCCGGAAAACCTGGCATTCCTTCGCCGTTTCAGGGCACTGCTCGACGAATACGAGGACCGTGCCGCTGTCGGTGAAATCGGCGATGAAGGCCGCTCATTGCAGACGCTCGCCGCATACACTTCCGGCGGCGACAAGCTTCATATGAGCTACACCTTCGACCTGCTGGGGCCACAGTTCTCGGCGGCGCATGTACGCGGCTGCGTCGAAGCCTTCGAGGCAGCCGTTTCCGATGGCTGGGTCTGCTGGGCGTTCTCCAACCATGACGTGGTGCGCCATGTCAGCCGCTGGACAAGGCCGGGCGGCGACCCCGACGCGGTGGCCAGATTTTCGATCACGCTGCTCTCCTGCCTGCGCGGTTCGATCTGCCTCTACGAGGGCGAGGAACTCGGCCTGGAAGAGGCGGAGCTTGCCTATGAGGATCTGCGCGACCCCTTTGGCATCCGCTTCTGGCCGGGCGTCAAGGGCAGGGATGGGTGCCGCACGCCGATGGTCTGGGAGGCCGGCGCCGACAATGCAGGCTTCTCGACGGCCAGGCCCTGGCTGCCGATACCCGCCAGCCATCGCGCCCGCGCGGTCGACGTCCAGAATGCCGACACGGCCTCGGTTCTGACGTCCTATCGGGCCGCTCTGGCGTTGCGCAAGGAGCATGAGGCGCTGACGACAGGCTCGATCCGCTTTCTGGACGCTGAGGATGACATGCTTGCGTTCATCCGCGAAGGCAGTGGCGAAAGACTGCTCTGTGTCTTCAATTTCGCGGGCGAACCAGGCAATTGGCCGTTGCCGCCTGATATCGGAACGGTTTCAGGGCTTGACGGCGATACAGCGGTCGTCGAGGAGGCCGGGCTTTCGTTGCCCGCGCTCGGATACTTCCTTGGTCGCCTCGATTGATGCCTCGGCCGTGTTTACTGGACGAGCACCGAGCGTCCGCACGTCGCGCCGGTGACGCGCACATCGGCCTGGCCGACACCGACACCGAGCGCTGAAAGCACATTGTAGAGCAGATCGTCGACTGGTGCCGTTACACCGTTCAGCACGGCCACCACCGCCGGCTTGACCGTTCCGAGCAGGGCGGTCAGGTCAATCCCCAGGCCAAGCGCATTGACCGAGAGCGACAGGTTGCTGACCAGAGACGTGGTGAGCGACTGCGTGATGTTTCGCGTCGAAACGGTCTTGATCGTCTTGTTGGTGATGTCGGTCGCATCGAAGGTCAGCGTTGTCGGGTTGTTGTTGGTGACCGCGGTGGCGGCGGAGCCCATCACCTTTATCAGCGGAAGGTTGATCAGCAGCAGTTTGAGGCTCACATCCGCGATTTCCGCGTCGGTGAATGTCTGAGGTTGGCTGAAATCGCCAAAGCCCGAGGTGTTGCTGTTGGCCAAATGCAGCGAGGCAATGCCTGGATGCGCGGCGATGGAAACCTTGATGCTGGAAGGCGCCGTCGGACAGGTGATGTCGGTCAGTCTGGCTTCGGCATAAGCAACTTCCACATTGAGCGGCAGATTGACGGCCAGCAAGCTGATGCCGCCACCGAGACCGGGGGTGCCGACCCCGACGGTGGCCACCAGTTTGATACGCGTCTGGGCTGTGCGCACCGTGGTGCCGATTCCACCGATAGCGAGCCAGGGCGAGGATTGCGCCGGCTCGCCAATGGCAATGGTAAGCGTGGTGGACAAAAGGCCGGGGACGGTGGCTCCGAGATTGACCTGAGCCTGGTTGGTGCCGTTCGCCAGCACGGCGGCGGCGGTCAACATTCCCATGGCGCTTGCATCGACCCCAAGGCCTGTCGGGGATTGTCCCAGTCCCAGGCTGCCCACAGGGCCGAGGTCGACAAGGCTGCTGAGCGGGATCTTGACCGTGCTGGTCGACTTGGACGCGATCGTCTGCAGGGCGACCTTGGCCGTGTTGCCAAGTCCGGGCACGTTGGCCATGGCGGTAGCGATCTGGCCGACAGTGGCCTTGGAGGCCAGCACATCCGAATAGGTGCCGCCGGTCACGTTCACTTGTGTGGCAAGGGCACTTATGAAGGAGAGGACACTGACGTCGGCCGAGATCAATCCGTTGTAGTCCATGACGCTGAGCGAAATGTTGCCGCCCAGAAGACTGCCGAGAAGTGCGTTGAGGATGCCGCCATTGACGCTGGCGAGCCTCGACCCGACCGAGAACATCGCTTGTGGTGTCATGCTGGCGGTGGCTTCGGTGCCGATGACGGGAGTAGGGATCAGCGAACTCGCGAAATAACGGGCGGGGATCTTCTTCAGGGTGACACGGACGGCATTGTAGGGTGTTACGCCGGCCTGGAAGCGCTGGCTCACATTGGCGCCGGATGCCGCGTATCGCCCGGGCGTGGCCGACACCACGGTTTTGCCGACGGCCGCCGCGATCGTCTGTCCCGAGCCTTGAACGACAACCCCCGGCATGCCGTTGTCGGTCAGCGTGGTCACGACCGCGGTGTCGATGTTGGTGATGTTCGAGGCGGCGGTGATTGCCGCCAGATCCACCATTGCCTGTGCTTCGCGGCGCTCGGTGTAGATCGAGGCTTCGTCGATGGCCACCGCGGCCAGCGCCAGCGCGACCGGCGCGCTTAGGGCCGCCATGACGGTGAAGTTCGCTTTCCTGTCGCCCAGCATCAACCGGGCAAGCCGGCCGACCCTATTGCACGTCCGCAGCAGCATTCAGATGCCCCCGACCCTTATCGTTGACTGGCGCCTGATCGTGGTCCCGGGCATGGCTATGCCCGGAAGAGGTTCCAGATCGGCAGGTTGCGGGCATCGTACTGGATGGACACCACGAACTGGCTTCCGTCGGCCGTGCTGTCGTTGGCCTGGTAGGTCAACTTGCTGGCATCCACGAACGGATATCCGCCGGCATTGTTGGTGACGAAGCTGGCTACGAGCGTCTGGCGCTCGGTCTGGTTCAGTCCCGCAATTGCCGTGCGGGCCGCATCCGCCGCGATCTGCTGGATCGAGTTGGCGGCGCCGAAATATATACCGTATGCAACCATTCCGAGCAGAAGGAGGATGAAGATCGGTGAGAGCAAGGCGAATTCAACCGCCGAAGTTCCAGACTCTTCTTGAAAATTTCGCGTTATCTGGCGAATTTTCGGCAATTTACTTGCTCTGTTGCTCATGGTCGCCGCGTGTCCGAGATCGAACCATATAAAAGGTATCCGTAATGTAACCTCCGGTTGCTTAAGAACGCATTAACACATTCCGTCAAACGGACGCGGCGATGGATTGCCTGTGAAAAATGGCGTCGAGGTGAGGAAACCAAGTCAAGCTTCTGGTTTCGGCTGGTGTTTCGGTTGCCACGGTATAGCTTTCGTCCCGCCTTACTTTGGGTGACCCAGAGAGTCTGTTGAAATAAAAATTCTCCGCGTTAGTGTTTGGGCACCAGCCGCGGGAAGGGAACCGGCGGCGCGCTCAAAGGGGTCAGATATCGGCTCCGGGGCGTCAACACTTAAAGGCGCGCCGACGGCAGCGCCGACAGGGAGAACTTCATGCTGAAAAACATGCTGAAGGCGACGGTGTTCGCCACGACCATGGCGCTGGCCACCGGCGCGTTCTACACGCCGGCTTTCGCCGAGACGGTCTATAACAGGGGATCCGCCGCCGAAGCGGAGACGGTCGATCCGCACAAGACCTCGACCGTCTACGAAGCCGATATCATACGCGACCTGTTCCAGGGTCTGGTCATGCACGATCAGAAGACGAACCTCATTCCGGGCGCCGCCGAAAGCTGGACGGTATCGGATGACGGCACCGTCTACACCTTCAAGCTGCGCAAGGACGGCTTGTGGTCGGATGGAAGCCCGGTGACGGCGGACGACTTCGTCTACTCCTTCCGTAGGCTGGAGGATCCGGCGACCGCCGCCGAATACGCTTCCATGCTCTATCCCGTGAAGAACGCCGAGGAAGTCAACACCAAGAAAGGCAAGCCCGAGGATATGGGCGTCAAGGCGATCGACGCCAACACCCTGGAAGTGACGCTTAAGGCGCCGACGCCATACTTCCTCGAGATGCTGACTCACCAGGCCACTTATCCAGTTAACAAGGCCTCGATCGACAAGCTCGGCGCCGACTGGATCAAGGCGGGCAATCTCGTTTCGAACGGCGCCTATACACTGGCCGAGTGGATTCCCAACGACCACATGAAGCTGGTCAAGAATCCGAAATTCTGGGACGCCGCGACCGTCAAGATGGACGTCGTCAACTATATCCCGACCGAAGACCGCTCATCGGCGATGAAGCGCTTCGAGGCCGGCGAACTCGACAGCTACGGCGACCTGCCGACGGAACAGCTCGCCGATCTCAAGACCAAATTCGGCGACCAGATCCGTGTCGGGCCGTATCTCGGCACCTATTATTATGCGATCAAGACCGACAAGGCGCCGTGGGACAATGTCGAGCTACGCAACGCCATCTCGATGGCGATCGACCGCGACTTCCTCGCCGAAAAAGTCTGGCAGAATTCGATGCTGCCCGGCTATTCGATGGTACCTCCGGGCATCGAGGGCTATACGCCGGCACTGGCCAAATACGCTGACATGCCGCAGATCGACCGCGAGGACGCTGCCAAGAAGGTCCTCGAGAAACTCGGCTATACCCCCGAGCATCCGTTGAAGATGGAGATCCGCTACAACACCTCGGAAAACCACAAGAATACCGCTGTCGCCATCCAGGAGCAGTTGAAGCCGCTCGGCGTCGAAATCACGCTGCTCAACACCGACACCAAGACCCATTACGGTTTCCTCGAGCAGAAGGGCGATTACGACGTGGCGCGTGCCGCCTGGATCGCCGACTACAAGGACCCGGAAACCTTCCTCGGCATCTCGCGTAAGGCCAGCGGCAACAATTATTCGAGCTACAACAGCCCGGCCTATGAAGCGGCCATGGACAAGGCCGCCGCCGCCGGCGGCAAGCCCGAACAGCGCATGAAGGAACTCGCCGAGGCGGAGCGCATCCTCGTCGATGACGTCGGCCAGATCCCGCTTCTCTACTACAGCTACCACGACATCGTTTCCTCGAAGCTGCATGGCTTCGACGACAATGTGATGGACATCCATCCGTCCCGCTTCATCAGCAAGGACTGATCCCTTGGCTGGGCCGCCGCGCAGCTCAATGCGCGGCGGCTCTGGTTTGCCATCGCATCGGCCCGGGAACCGGATTCGATTTTCGACAATGTCGGTGCGAGATTTGAAGACTAGAGTGCAATCGTCCAGTTGGACGCGCGTTGCTCTGGATCAAGCGGGGCACCGATGCTGCGATATGTATTAAGGCGGCTTTTGACTGCCATTCCGACGCTGTTCGTCATCGTGACCATGGCGTTTTTCCTGATGCGCGTCGCGCCAGGCGGTCCATTCAACCAGGAGCGGGGGCTGAGCCCCGAGATCAGGGCCAACCTTGAAGCCCAGTTCGGCCTCAACGATCCGCTCTGGCTGCAATACGTCCACTATCTCGGCAATCTGCTGCGCGGCAATTTCGGCCCGAGCTACAACATGCCGGATTTCACTGTCACCGAACTGTTTGCCAAGGGCCTGCCCATTTCGGTCCAGCTTGGCGCCTCGGCGCTCGTCCTGGCACTTCTGTTCGGTTCCGTGCTTGGCACCATTGCCGCGCTCAACCAGAACAAGCTTGGCGACTATACGGTGATTGCACTGGCGACCGCCGGCAGCACCATCCCCACCTTCGTCATCGCGCCGGTGATCCAGCTCCTGTTCGGGCTGACCTGGCGCCTGCTGCCGATCGGTGGATGGGGCGATGGCGCTTTCATCAACAAGGTCGGCCCGGTGCTGACGCTCGCCCTGCCGCAGATCGCCATCGTCGCCCGGTTGATGCGTGGCTCGATGATCGAATCCTTGCGATCCCACCATATCCGCACGGCACGCGCGCTCGGCCTCTCCGACTGGTCGGTGGTGGTCAAGCACGCGCTGCGCGGTGCCATCCTGCCGATCGTCTCCTTCACCGGCCCAGCCGCGGCGCTGCTGACCGGCTCGGTCATCGTCGAAACGATTTTCTCCATTCCAGGCGTCGGCCGCTATTTCGTCGATGCCGCGCTCAACCGCGACTACACGCTGGTGATGGGAACGGTGGTGGTGATCGCCATCTTCACCATCGTCTTCAATCTGATCGTCGACGTCATGTACGCGGTCGTCGACCCGAGGGTGCGCTATGACTGACATCGCAGCCACGGCCCCCACCGTCATCGGCCGCTCGCTCTGGGGCGATGCCTGGGCGCGCCTGAAGGCCAATCGCGCCGCCATGTTCAGCCTCTTTTATCTCGCTTTGATTGCGGTCATCAGCGTGTTCGGACCCTCACTCGTGCCGCATCAATACACGACCATCTATGGTGACTATGTGCGCACGCCGCCGAGCCTGTCGGCCTATCCGAAGGCCGACATGATCGAGACGGCGCTCACCGAAGCGATCAAGCGCATGCGGGTCGACATCAAGGAGTGGCGGCAGGAAGGCAACCAGGTCTTCGTGACCATCAAGTCGACCAAGCCGATCGACGACCGCAACATCCGCTATCTCGACCGTTCCGATGCCTTTGACGGCACCAAGATCGAAAGCAAGTCGCCTGACGGGCTCGAAGTGACGATGAGCGCCTCGATCAAGCAACAATATTTCCTGTTCGGCACCGACAATACCGGTCGCGATCTTCTCTCGCGCACGCTGATGGCCGGGCGCATATCGCTGGCCATCGGACTGCTCGCCGGCGTCGTGGCGGTGGTCATCGGCGTCGTCTACGGTGCCGCGGCCGGTTTCGCCGGCGGCAAGGTCGACGAGGTGATGATGCGCATCGTCGATGTGCTCTATTCCTTACCCTTCATCTTCTTTGTCATCATGCTGGTGGTGTTCTTCGGCCGCAACTTCGTGCTGATGTTCCTGGCGGTTGGCGCGGTGCTTTGGCTCGACATGGCGCGCATCGTGCGCGGCCAGGCGCTGTCGATCCGCCGGCAGGAATATGTCCAGGCGGCGGAAGCCATGGGCGTCGGCCAGCGCGGCATCCTGCTGCGCCACGTCATTCCTAACTTGCTTGGTCCGGTGGTGATCTACATGACGCTGCTGGTGCCGCAGGTCATCATCCTGGAAAGCTTCCTGTCGTTCCTTGGGCTCGGCGTGCAGGAGCCGATGACCAGCTGGGGCGTGCTGATTTCGGTCGGCGCCAAGAATATCGGCACCGCCAACTGGCTGCTCCTGTTTCCCGCTTTCTTCCTCGTCACGACGCTGTTCGCCCTGAATTTCGTCGGCGACGGCCTGCGCGACGCGCTCGACCCAAGGGATCGCTAAGATGGGGATCGATAAAGATGGGGATCGCTGAAATGGCTGCTTCCGAAACGATCCTCAGCGTCAAGGACTTGCGCGTCCGCTTCCGCACGCTCGACGGCGCGGTCGAGGCGGTGAAGGGCATCAACATCCACGTCAACGCGGGCGAAACCGTTGCCGTGGTTGGCGAATCCGGATCCGGCAAGAGCCAGACGATGATGGCGGCGATGAGCCTGCTGGCATCGAACGGCGAAGCGACAGGCAGTGTCGACTATCGCGGCCGCAACCTTCTGACACTGAGCAAATCCGAGCTCAACAAGGTCCGTGGCCGCAAGATCAGCATGATTTTCCAGGAGCCGATGACCTCGCTCGATCCGCTCTATTCGATCGGCAACCAGCTGATCGAACCGATCCGCCGCCATCGGGGCCTAAAAGCCGCCGAGGCGCACGAAGAGGCGCTCAAGCTGCTGCGGCTGGTGCATATTCCAGATCCCGAGCGGCGGATGAAATCCTATCCGCACGAAATGTCCGGCGGCCAGCGCCAGCGCGTCATGATCGCCATGGCGCTCGCCAACGACCCCGATATATTGATCGCCGACGAGCCGACGACGGCGCTCGACGTAACGATCCAGGCGCAGATCCTGGTGCTTTTGGCCGAGTTGCAACGCAAGCTCGGCATGGCGATCGTTTTTATCACCCATGATCTCGGCATCGTTCGTCGCTTTGCCGACCGGGTCTATGTCATGCGCCAGGGCGAGGTTGTGGAGGAGGGCGAGGCGGAAGCCATCTTCATCAACCCGCGGCATGCCTATACGAAAATGCTGCTGGCGGCCGAGCCGACCGGCAGCAAGGCGCCACCACCCGCCAATGCCCCGGTGCTGCTCGAAGGCAGGAATGTCGAAGTGACGTTCAGGATCGGTGGCGGCTTTCTGGCCGGCGAGCCACTGATGCTGCGGGCCGTCGACCACATCTCGATCCGGCTGCAACGCAACCAGACCATCGGCATCGTCGGCGAATCCGGCTCGGGCAAATCGACGCTCGGCCGCGCCTTGCTGCGGCTGTTGCCAAGTGACGGGCTCATCCGTTTCGGCGATCGCGACATTTCCCAGGCGGACCGGCAGGCGATGCGGCCGCTGCGACGCCAGATGCAGCTCGTCTTCCAGGACCCGTTCGGCTCGTTGTCGCCGCGCATGACCGTCGGCCAGGTCGTCACCGAAGGGCTGCTGGTGCATGAGCCGAACCTTTCGGGCAAGCAACGCGACCTGCGTGCGGTCGAGGCCTTGCGCGAAGTCGGCCTCGATCCCAACGCCCGCAACCGCTATCCGCACGAATTCTCCGGCGGCCAACGGCAGCGCATCGCCATTGCCCGGGCCATGATCCTGAAGCCCAAGCTGGTGGTGTTGGACGAGCCGACCTCGGCGCTCGACCGCTCGGTGCAGAAACAGATCGTCGAACTGCTGCGCAAGCTGCAGGCCGACCACGAACTGTCCTACCTCTTCATCAGCCACGATCTGTCGGTCGTGCGCGCCATGGCCGACTACATCATCGTCATGAAGCAGGGCAAGATCGTCGAGGAGGGGCCGACCGAGGCGATCTTCAGCAATCCGCAGCACGCTTACACACAGACGCTGATGGCCGCGGCGATCGACGTCACGCGGTTTCGCCTGAGCGCCTGAGACAGTAGCCGCCAGGTGGCGCAAAGCACCAAGACAGCGCCCTGCTCACTCAGTCCGTCGAACTCGGGCACTTGTTTGCCCGGGCCGCAACGATGGCGTCTTGTTGCTGCTTCAGCCGGTCGATCCTGGCCGTCTCACGGTTGGCGACCGCGGTCTTCACGCGCGAGCCGCCCAGCAGCCAGCGCGGAAGATTGGTGTTCGCGACCTTGCCGCGGGTGATCGCGGTTTGGGAGATATCACGAGCGACATCTCCCAAGGTGCTGTTGAGTTCGGTGCAGGTCATCGAATCGTATTTCGCCGGATCGACGGTTCTGGCGATCGACGAACAGCCGGCGACAAGAAACAGCGCAATCATCAAGGCCGGTGGCGAGGCTGTCGTGGAATTCAAATTCATGTCGCATCCGGCTCGCCGTTTCATCGCCCCATCATATCCATCGAACAACCTAGGGCCGAGGGCCATTTCGTCAAAGTTTGCGATGGCGAAGGACCCTGTCACTGCGCTGAGTCTTCCGGCCAATGCAGGAACACTCTCGGTCACTCGAAGTTAGTACCGGTCGGGTGTTTTAGTTCAATCACTGGTAAACGAAGAGAGCCCGTCTCGGCTGATGCCGGGGCGGGCATTTCGCGCATTTCGATGATCTCCCACTTGGAGAAGGTCGTTCAGGGATTCGCTCCGGTCCCCTGGTCGATGGTGCGACTTCGGCGGCTCGAGCTGGTCGCGGTAAGCCACCTTCGCACCGCGTCCGTCCCTTCCACAACGGCTGTCGGGCCATCCGTTCAATTTCCCTGGAAATTCTCACGCTGCTTCGGCGACGAATGTCGGGGGGGCGCAACCGCCGAGCACTGC
Organism: Mesorhizobium cantuariense; assembly: GCF_042647205.1. Taxonomy (NCBI): domain Bacteria; kingdom Pseudomonadati; phylum Pseudomonadota; class Alphaproteobacteria; order Hyphomicrobiales; family Phyllobacteriaceae; genus Mesorhizobium; species Mesorhizobium cantuariense. The sequence goes on from NZ_JBHRVD010000001.1 coordinate 2,204,855, forward strand.
CTGAGCGATGTCGGTCTCGTTTTCATTGACATACGCCGTCACCAAAACGATCCCCTCGGCACGACTGCGATCATCCGTCTTCACGGCAGTCGTGGTGAATGTTCCGAGCAGGCCGCCGGCAACGCCGCCAAAGACCGCGCCTGCCACCGCTGTTGCCGATAGTTCCGCAGCTAGAGAATTGATGCCGTGAACTGCAACAGCGCTCAGGCAGGCCAACCCGCCGACTACAGCGCCAAGGATGGACCCCAGAGCGGGAGCCCATAGGGATCCCGCTTCGTCACGATAAGGTCCAATGACGGCAATCTGTACCCGAGGAATTCCGGCCGCCATCAGGTTGCCGGCGACCCGGGCCGCTTGGGCATGGGAATCAAAAAGTCTGCTGATTGTCGGCATGGTCACTCAGGGCTTTTGGCTGCTCGGCAGCATATCGGTGACGAAAGATGCGGCGATCAGGTCGTCGCCCTGAATCCGGCCCGCGCGGTCCTCCATGATGGCCGCGACCTTCTGGAAGCTCTTCATTTCGCTCTCGGTGACCTGGGCGTCCTGCATCTTGGCCTTGAGGTCAGCCACGCGCATCCCCAGCGCTTGGGATTGTGCAGTGTCACGGTTCGACATTGTGATGTTTATCCATTTCATTTGATTGTCTCTGCACCCCAACCAACCGAACTGGGGGCAAGCGCAAACGTTCCATGGCCGGACTTCAGTAGGGCAGGGCGCTGGACCTAAGTCTGGTCGCAAAACGCAATGGTCTTACCGAGTACGCCGTTCGGAACGGCCACCGTTTGCGGTCGTTGTCCGCTGCAGTTGTGGGAGAAGGCTGATGCCGCGGAGTGTTGGCCAAGCGCGCTGGTTGCTCGCAACTGCCTTCGCGGGGCCATTACCTTCCTGGTGATTGGAATAGCCCTTGGCTGACCATCCAGGAGAATCGCCTGCGAAAAGTTTGGCATATCGGCGCAGCTACGTCCCTTCCTGCGCCGATAGGGTTCGCTCGCCGGCACTGTACCTTGAGTATGGCGGGCGAACCCTCATTTCCACAGGCGCCCGGATGGCAAAAAGGCATGCTGGCTCCAGCCAAACACGCAACCGACGTTTCAGATTTGGTTCAAGAAGTCCAAAGCCTATCTACTGATCGCGTATGCGCGCTAAAGGCCTCTTATGGCCCGACTCCCAAGAGCCGGGCCGGAGGGTCGGCGATCAGTAACCGTCGTTTTCGATCACGACGTGGTGGTGCCGATGGTGGCGGTGAGTGGAGACGGAACCTGTCACGACGACGGTGTCTCGACGATGATGCCGGCGCCCATCGTCATAGAACGCATCCGCACCGTGGCGGCGGTGGTGCAAGCGCTGGCCGTCTTCGTTGATGATCTTGACGCTGTTGTGGTGACGATGGTGGGTTCTGATAACCACATCGGCCTCGGCTGCCGAAGCCATAACGGGCAATCCCATGGAAAGCGCCAACGCGCACATAATCATTGTTTTCATTGCAGTTTCTCCACTTTCTTAATTAGCCCTTCGTTGGATAACCGCCTCTGATCGCTTTGGTTCCGGTCTTCCCACGGCCAGCCCAGCCCATCGCTCGATCTCGCCGGTGGAACATTAGGTGTGTCTAATGGTTCTATTTCTCGCAGCCGGCACCACGGCTAGGTGTCTGCTGCAGATCAGCCGGCAAAGGCTGGTCGGCCCGCGTTCTCCGCCAGAGGCGCGGGCTTTCCCAGGCAACAGGAGAGAGATCATGAACAACATCATTTGGCTCGTTGGAGCGGTGGTCATCGTCATAGCGATATTGAGCTTTTTCGGCCTTCGCTAAGCGCGATGCGAGCGATGTCCATCGACCCTCTAGCGGAATGTGATCAGCCGAAGCTGACACTGCGAAAGCTTCGCCGACGATCGGCCGAAGATCGAGGGCTCACCGACGCGCCGTGCTGACACGAAAGACAACACTCTCAGCTTGTCTCACCAGGAGCGAGCCATCTCGCTCTATTTTCAGGCGGGATATGAGTTTGAGCGCCAAAGTCGGGATGCGCTAACACTTTGTTTTTTCTGGTCGGAGTGGCAGGATTTGAACCTGCGACCCCCTCGTCCCGAACAACGTTGCTAAGACAAAAAACGTTGTAAAACAATTAGATAGAGATGGCGTTCGGCAACGAAAAACACGGTTTGTTCCGTTCATTCATTGCCAATCGTTGCCGTAACCATAAAAGACGCCGGCCGAACGGCGCCGCAACCAACACTCGCAACAGGAATCACGACTTTGCAGATACTGCGAATTACCCGCGAGCCGCCGGGCGGCTCGGGAAATACCCTTGCGCGGTTTGATATCGCGCTCAACGATGATCTCAGGCTATTCGGACTGCGCATCACCCAGCGCACCGCTGGCGGATATTCGATTTACGGGCCGAACGCTCACGGCGGGCGCATCGTGACATTTTCATATGAATTGGTTGATCAAATGGCCCGCGCTGCACTCGCCGCGCTTGAGGAGCAAAAGCCGAATGACAAACGTGCAGCCTGAACTCCACATCGGCCAGACCGTAACCCATAAGGGTTTTGGCGATGGAAGAATCGCAGACATAGACGGCGACAAAGTTACCGTCCAATTCCCGAAGGTCGGCGAAAAACGCATCCTCGCCGCTTTTCTCGCACTCGCCGATAACGACAACAAATCCATCGTTCCAGCACCCGCCATGCACCCCGCTCCGTTCACACCGGAAGCCGCAGGCGGGATCCTTGCAGATATCTCCCGATGGATAACGACCACCGCCATAATCCCGGTGCCGGAGCTTTCTCTTATGGCTTCAATCGCCCTGCTGGCGGGAATGTTCGGCAAGGTAGCACTCACGCCCACCAAGGCCGGCGTCAATATCTACGTGACGACATTGCTAGGCACGGCAAGCGGCAAAGGCCATCCGCCAAAAGCCATCCGTGCAATCGGCGACAAGGCCGGTGCAGTCGGCGCCGTGACCAATGGCGACCCGACGTCATACGCGGCGATGGAGCGCATCCTTCGAAAGAACTCCTCCACCGTGGTGGTGATGGACGAATTTGGCATTACGCTGCAGGATGTAAACGCGAAGCACAAGAACTCTGTTGCAGCCGGCATCCGCAAGTTCCTGCTTGCCGTTTACGACCAATCCAACAGCGTTTTTGACGGCCGTATCTATGCCTCCGCCGAGACTAAGAAGGATGACTCCCCTATCACCGGCCCAGCGCTGACCGTGCTCGGGATGACGACCGTCGACACCCTCTATGCCGGCCTTTCAGAGGCGAGCATCGCGGACGGATTCCTTAACCGGTTCCTGTTCGTAACCGCCGCGCCGCACAAGGGCACGGTCAAGCCGCCGAAGCTTGACCATGACGCCGCACCGCCCGCCGACTTGGTGGACGCCGCCAAGGCCGCCCGCACGGTGTTTCCGGCCAGCACAATGCCGTTCGCGCCGAAGTATGTCGTGCCGTTCGAAGGAGGCGAAGCAGGCGAAGCTTACCACCGCTGGGGCGAGGTATTCGTATGGCAGCAATCGGCAGGAACCGACCTGGCCGGCCGCGCCGCGGAGAATACAGTGCGCCTTGCAACCATCCGGGCAATCAGCCGAAACCCTGCCGAACCCGTCGTCAATCTCGATGACGTGGAATGGGCTTGGGCAATCGTCCATTCGTCGGTTGCGCTGATAAGGGATGGTCTGCGGCGGCATATGTCGGCCAGCCCCGCCGAGGCTCTACGGAAAGCAATTGTTGCCGTGCTCGAGGACTCGTCTGGGCAGACCATCGCCTATTCCAAGTTGTTGACCAAACGGGGCGTCTCGGGAGCCGACATTTGGGAAGTTGAGAGCGCGCTACAATGGCTCGTTGATAGCGGAACGGCCATCGATCTCAACGGTAAGACGAAGCCAGGTAGAGGGAGCAAAATCAAGCTTGCCGATTTGGAATAGTCTTGGAACGGCGTTGGAATCCTTGGAACGTATCTAGGCCAAAAGGACGTTTTCATTCCAACGTTCCAAAACCGTTCCAAACACGTTGGAACGGAATAAGATAATATAATCAATAAGATATATATAAAAAATACTCTCGTTCCAATATTCCAAATATGCTTTTGAATCTGCTTTTCTGCCCCTTTTTATGGTGCGCAGAAAGCATGTTTGGAATCTTGGAATATTGGAACGGACACTCAAAACCCGCCCAATGGGCATCACGAAAACCAGAGGAGAACACCAAGGAATGGAACACGCATGTTTGCAATTACCCCCTTCGCCGCGGAACGCCAGGTTTACAAGACCTCAGACGGCGGCATGAAGTCCGAATGGCAACCGTGTCGCGCGATCGGAATCACGACAGTCGACGGAGAGCCGGTCTACGTCATCGAATGCAGAAAACTTGGCGACGTCTGGCTGGAGACGGAGGGCGCGCTTAGGCAGCCCGCACCCCACTCATGAGGAACACCGATGACATCGCTAGCACCAACCGAAACCGATTGCCCACACCGCGGCCGCCGCATGAGTTGGGCCGAGTTCAGGAAATTGACGGCCGACAATGACAACGAACGGCAACCCTTATCAGACGACGAGGTGGCGCCGTATGAGGCGCAACTACATCGAAGCGCAGCCGCTGTGCGAGCGGTGTCTTGAAACCGAGGTAGTCTCGCCAGCCGTGGCCGTATGCCTCGCCAGCGGCCACCACAACGGCGACGTGGCCGCCTTCTGGGCAGGTCCGTTCGTTTCGCTGTGTAGCGGCTGCAGGTTCGATCGGCGTGAGGCGATAATGCAGTGCACAATGGGCTGTGGTGCAGTGCACCGGGGTAGCCTCGATCTCCAGAGGGGTCGACTCCACATACCGCCGTCCCACCCATCGCGCACATTGGGAAGGGACCGGTTCAAAATAAATTCGGCCTCGCTTGCCGCGCAAGGCATTGCGGCCAAAACCATAGGTAAAATCGCATGAAAACAGATACGATTCAGCGGGCAAAACCGCCCGCCCACCTGCAGCCAGCCACAAGAAAGTGGTTCAAATCCGTTACCGAAAACTATGCTCTGGAGGGGCACCACGTTCGGTTGCTCACTCTGGCCGCGGAGGCCTGGGACCAAGCACAGATAGCGCGTGCCGTACTCGATAAGGACGGCCAGACGTTCAATGATCGCTTCGGCCAGCCGAAGGAACGGCCAGAAGTTGCGATCCTGAATGCGGCAAGAATCGCCTTCGCGCGATTGGTCCGCGAGTTGGCTTTGGACGTCGACGCGCCAACCGAGAGCAGACCGCCGCGTACGCGGGAGTATCGGTAATGGTTAGACGATTGAAGCAGAGACGCGTCAGAAGGTGTGAAATCCCGATTGAAGACGCGGACCTGCTTATGCGCGCCGGCCGCGACTATTTCGAGTGCCTTGGGGGATATGGCTTCGATCCTGCGCCGCGGCCAGGTCTAATCGAAGACGAAACGATGTTAGCAATTTGGGACGATTTCGCCGATGAGCTGGAGGCCGAGTGGAAGGATCCGCGATCGCCGTTTTATATGTGGCCGGAACAGGGCGAGCCGCATATCTATCAGGTGCTGCGCGACAATCGAAGCCTCGCGGCAAAGTAGAGGGGTGGTTCAGTCCTGCCTGCCGTCCGATCATAGGACCGGTCGCGCAACTCAGCGATAGCGCTAATACAGGAATTCCCTCGCGTGCGCGCAAGCGCGCGAGGGTCTAAGCCTATTCGTGATTTGACGTTCGCTTCGCTAGGGAGGAAAAGAAAACCGGGCGGGAAACCGGCAAGTGATCCGCCCGGCTCTTAGGTTGGCATAGCCTACCTACTTGCGCTTAATCGTCTCAACGATGTGGGTGGCGGGTTTGTTCGTGGCGGCCTTAACGGTCGTGAACTGCCCGTTTCCTGCGTTGCGTCCAATCTTCTGGTTCTTGCTCATTTCGAATCACCTCCTTTCCGCCGGAAGATGTCCGACTACAATTTGTGCATTATAACAGAACATTTGCGGAACTGAATACCATATGTAGTTCTGGCATGGCCCGCGCTGTGTCGTCTGGGGATTGTGGGGATAACCCTTTGGCCATGTGGCGCAGAAGACACACACAGCGTTAGACCTGTGCGCCAAGACTTAACGTTTTTGGCTCCGAAACCTATATTCTCAGTAGAAGACCAAGACCGTCGTCAGGGCGGCAAGGCACGCCGGCAATGCCGGCACACGTTGATAAAGCCGACGAAGAGCGGCCAAAAACGAGAGCACCTTTATGCTAATCTTGGATCTAACCGGCCGGCCGGCCGGGAACTTCAGCGCGCGTCTCGGTAAACGCATTAGTTGGCCGGCGTTCATAGCGCTCGCCGACGCCAAGGGCCAGCCGAGTAATCGGCGGACGATGGTGGAGGTGCGCCCTTTCGAGTTCGTGACGGCGGTGCCGCCACCGGACCCGATACCGGCTGCCAGCTACGTTGTTGACGAAGCCCCCACTTCCGGAAAGCGCTCAATCCCTGACGGCGCATTCCTTCGCCCCGATCTGCCGAAACCGCGCCACGAACCTCGGCCCATCGACCAATTTTGGCTAGGCCGGCTTTGTCTTTTCGCAAAGAGGTACACCGATCCATCACGGCATTGGCGCGGTTGGAAGCCCAAATCTCCTGCGGCGGACACATACACTATGCTGGAGCTTCTACGTCCATTGTCGGCCCTGTCGAAGGCGCGATTCTACATGGCTTCGGAGTCAATCACAGCCGCTGTAAAGGCACCCGTAGTGCACCGCACGCCACTCGCCGAGGAACACTCGTCGGGTCGCCTGTCCGCGCGCCACATAACCGCTGCCGACTGGTTTTCAGCCGACATAGAGGCCAATGCATCGGTAACTGGCGAGGGGGTGATGCGCCGCAACTCCTCGGGCAGCATGGCACCTTCTGGCAGTCGCGACCCCCTTGCCCTCTGGCCGGCTGAAGCCGCCGCGGACGCATCCCTTCGCATTCGTCTGCGGTTCCGCACGCTCGGACGCCTGGCTAATGTCGTGGTCGCAGCACTACAGGGCGGCGAGATGCGGGATCTCGCGCCCGCCTGGAATTTCTCGCAACGGAACAAAGCCGATGCCGGCCGCATCAGATTACGGGCCGCGTTGGAAATATGCGCCCGCATGGCAGAGCGAGAAGTCGATTGGTTACCGCGTTGGGAAGTAACCGAGATAGCGCAGGCGGCATGCTCGCAATGCTCCAAACTCGAAGCAACTCGAAGAATGCGCGTTTTGAGGCCTGCAAACGACAATTATAGGATGCTCGCCGCCGCTTGATTTTGTTAGCGTTTCTTGGTTCGAGCGAGGGGTATCTGAACTTCCTGCTACTATACATTATCGGAAGGCCACAAGGTGCTCGCCTTCCCAATTGGGCCGCTGCTGTAAAAGGAAAGCGGCCCTTCTTTATTCGCAGCCGCTCACGGCGCCAGACGTGACGGCACCCTTCTCAATTGCCGTATCTCGGATGTACAGAACGGCAATCCGATCGCGCTGTTTGCATCCCGCCAGCGCTGATCGCCCGCGACCTCCGTTTGCTCTTTTCGGCCGGTCGCGGTGCTGTTTTTAGTTCCTTCAAAATGTAAACCGCGCAATGCGCCGGAGGTCAGATGGTTCAAATACACGGCGCGATGCTTCCCGACTGCATCGTAAGGAACTCCAGAATACCGCGCCCCCGGGTGGTGCAAACACTTCGCCGCGAAAAAGAGGCGGGCCGCATCGGCTCCGGCCGCCCATTCGCGCCGCCCATCACGGAGCGCGACATCGCGCGGATGTTGCTCGCACTGTCGGCACCTTCGCCGAGTCGGGCGGTCGAACACGAGAAGGCGACTGGTCGGCTTGTGTCACCGGACGGCTTAACTGTCGAAAGCGCAATAGCGGCTTTGCTCTCCGCCGACGCCACCGAAGGCCAGATCGCCGTCAGCCAAGATGGACGGTTTGTCGAGATCCGTACGCTTGACGGCGTACGGACGTTCGGCTCGCCATGTGGCGGCTTCGTGTCGGTTTTCATCATCCCCATTGCAGCCATCGTCGTCATCGGCGGTGAACTGCTCAACAAATAGGACAACCACAATGTTCAATCGAACCAAGACACCGACTGAGAACGACGACGATGTGCCGCCGATTCTCGATCTCAACCCAACCCTAGCGACCTTGAACGACAAAAAGGTGGCGATCGGCGAGGAATCCGCCCTGCTACGTGCCGAAGATTTTGCACTTGCGCAGGCGCATGGGCCGGACGATCCGGACGAGAACCGCGCAGCGCGGCTGGCCGAAATTCTAGGCACGAAACCTGCGCCACGCAGGCCAATGCGATCGACTCGTCATCGCGAAATCTCCCAACGTCTCCGCGACCTAGCCGACGCGAGAGAGATTGTTGATCGCGACATCCAGACAGAAACCTCACGCGCCAGCGCGCTTCTGCAGGAGCGGCTGAAACCGGAATATCGAAAGCGTATCGGTGTGCTGACCGAGACTCTGATCGCGCTCGATGCAGCGGCAAGGTCTTGCCGCGAGATGAGCACAAGCGTGGCCGATGCGGGCTATTCGTCGGGTTGGATGAGCGTGCACTTTTCGCGCATTCTGGAGGGCGGGCGTAACGGCCCCATCGGCATCCTTCTCAACGAGATCAAAACAGCCGGCCACCTCAAGCCAAACGACATTCCGAAGGAACTTGCATGACCGCCCATTCAATCATCGAAATCCCCGACCTCAGCCGCCACGCGGCTCGAGCGGAAATTGCTGCAAAAATGGCAGGAATGGCAGGAATGGCCAACGGCAAACGTGCCGGTATATCCGGCCATATGTACGCGAACCATCCACAGTCGGTGATGGTGCGGCCGGCTGTGCGGGGGATCGCCGTCCAGTACGGCGAGACCTTCGAGAAGGATGGCGAATTGTATGCCTTCGTAGCGGGCTGTTTCACCGAGGCGCTGAAGGGCGAGATTGCTATTCGCATCGACCATATGGAGGGCACAGACTTCGGATTGACCGCGGCGGGACTTCGCTTTATCGATTCCGGGGACTTCTTGGCGTTTGAATACGAACTGCCGAAGACGCAGAGCGGCGCCGTGGTGACCAGTATGGTTGCATCGGGCGGAAGGACCGATGTGAGTGTCGGCGCCCGGCAACCAACGATCGTCGCAAAAAGCTTACGCGGCGTCGATATCAAATTGATCGTAGCGGCGGGTCTAGAAGAGATCAGCATCTGCGCTGACGGAGCTGTGAAGCAGTCACATGTACGCATTGTCGATCTCGCCCAGGCTCAGCCGCTTGAGGCCGAGGTTCGGAATGGGACCCTGCGCACCGTTGCCCTTGGAAACGAATTGGTTAGCTCGGCCAAACGCATCCTGGAGACTGCCGAGGCACTCAATGCCGAGGCCGAGCCGAAGCGGGTGACGCCGCTGAATGCCAGCACGGGCCGACCGTTAGCATCGTGGGAGCGATGAGCGCTACCATAACCGCCGTCAGGCCGGAGCGGTCACGCCGGCCAGGCGGCTCTCTCGTCCACGCTGCGTTTGATTTCTATACCGACGACATCGTTGTGTCGGGTGCGCAGATTGCACAACGGCAGGATGGGAAATGGCAGATATGGGCACCGACTGTTCGCAAGGGCGCCGGTAGGTTGCTGTTTCGCGATAGCGGTTCGTTGTTCAAGGATGTGGTAGCGGCCGTGCTATTGCGGCTGGAACGGTAGCCCCCCCTATCGGGTTCTCTGGGGCGTTTCCGCCTAGGACCGCGCGGTATTCGGGAGGGTATCCGGTGTTCGGTTAAATCGCGCTTGCGCCATTCCAGAAGGCATCGTATGCGGCAATCTTCAAGACGATGATATCTGGGTCATCTACCCTGCTGATGAGTGCGGGAGAACGCTCGGCGAAATTCCTGAGGGATTGGCTGAGTGTGTATACCTGACTTCCGTCAACCAAGATCAAGCGATCATGCAGTTCGTGCTTGCCGGCCAACCTGACCTCTAGCGGCCTGTTGCTTCCGTACTGCTGGATGAACTTCTGAGCGGCAGGGAGCAATGCAGTCTTGTACATAGGACTGCCAAGCAGTTCGATATTGACGCCTTCGTTAGCCAAGAGGGCAAATTCGGTAAGTGCTTTTTCGTCCATGTATGGGTCCACGATCCGGACTTTGCTCTTGGCTGCAGACAGCACCTTTCCAACCGCCATCATCGCGTCGAATGGCTTGCCCGCGACTACGAATGAACCTTGCGACGAGTGCGGTGCCTCCATTTCAGCTATCGCCAGTGCTGCGTATAAATGCATGTTGACGTTTTGGACTGTTTTTTGAGTGCCGTTACTCCCCATGAACGTTCCGGCGTTGGCAATGCCAGACGCATTACGCTGCGAGACCCCCTCAACGAGCGCCTGAGCCCGTCCCATCCACCGCAGGACGTCATGGATATCGCCAGTGTTGGGTTGTGCTTCTATCAGGCGCGCAATCGCACCATAGCGTTCAGCCGCGTTCATCTGTCCCCCCTTGGGCAACCCACAACATGCATGACCTGGTGCTGCTTCGGCAACTTCTTGCCGAGCAGCACCGCCCACCACAATAGCGCCAAGCCAGCCCACGCGGCGGCCTTTCCATTTCAAGGAACATCCAAATGACCGATTTTGCCGTGGCCGAACGCCGCGCGAACGCGCTTGCGCGCCGCCTCCTTAAAGCTGGCGGCGATGCATCGGAAATTGCCGCGGCGTTCGCAGTGCAGGCCGCCGCCCTGTCAAACGCAGCGACCGATCGCACCAAAACGTCTGCTTGGTTGCGCGAGATCGCCGACCGTAACGAGGCGCGCTAATGGCAACCGATGTCGAGAAATTAGTCGTTTCATTGGAAGCCAAGGTACGCGGCTTCGAAAACGCGCTTAATAAGGCCAACCGTACGGCTCAGACGCAGCTGAAGAAAATTGAGGGGCAGTTCACTGCCACCAATAAGAAGCTGACGCTTAACATGGGCGGATTTGGCAAGTCGTCTTTCGCTAGCGCCTTTAGTGGACTTCAAAGTCAGCTTCTGACGATAGTTGCGCCAGTGGCATTGGTCACGGCGGCCATAGGCGGCGCCAAAAAAGCTCTCGCTGATTTTGGCAAGTTGGCTGACGATATTAAGCCAACGGGTTTGTCACCCGAAATCTATCAGGGCTTGGGCCTTGGTGCGCGGGAAGCCGGCGTTGAGCAGGACCAACTAAACGCCGCTTTGAACGTCTTTGCCAAGAACGCCGGTCTTGCAGCGGTTGGCGCTGGACCGCTTGTTAGCGGTCTCCAGAAGCTAAATCCTGAACTCCTCAAGGCAATCCAAAGCGCCAAAACCCAAGACGAACGGCTGCGCCTAGTGGCTGACGCGCTCGGAAGTACGGGCGACGCGGCAGAGCGAGCCGCAATCTCTGCAACTGTATTTGGAAAAGCCGGCGTAAAGCTTGTCGACATTTTCGCCCAAGGGTCAAAGGGCATAGACGAATTTATCAAGCGCGGACACGACATGGGCGTCATCATCTCCGGTGAGATGCTGAGCAATGTTGACGCACTGAGCGACAAACTAGACGTTCTGCAGTTCGCCATCCAAACCAATCTCAATCAGGCGCTTATCAATCTAGCGCCGTCTCTTGTTGATGCGGCAACGGAAATTGCGCGTCTCACAAAGGGAGTTAAGGACTTCACAGAACAACCGTCTTTCGAGACGTTTGTTAAAATGCTCGAGCTGACAAATCCCCACATTGTTGCCGCAGCACAGAACGTTGATAAGCTTGTTGCTTCCCTGAAAGACGGCGAGCCGGCTGCAAAAAAACTAGCGGACGGCATCAAGGAAGCGGTTGCGGATATCCCGAGGGATATGATCTCTCCCGCGGCGATTGCGTCACTGGACGCACTGGTGGCCAAGTTTGGCGAGAGTGGCGAAGGGGCTGCGGACGTTAAGCGGAAGCTTGAGGAACTTGCAAAGTCCAATCCGGAATTCATAGCCCTCGCCGAACGGCTCAATCCGCTTCTAGACAAACTGATTGATATCCAAAAGCAGGCCGGCGTTACCGGTGCGGCCGTTAGCCAATCGTTCCGGCAATCCGAAAACGCATCGATGGACGCGCTAGGCGGTATGAACGCCGAGCGGGATAAGTTCATCGGGGATAGGAATGCCGACGCCAGCCGCGCAGAACTCGAAAAGCAGATAGATGACCGCACTGCGGCCATTCTAAAGGCGGCTGACGACGTTGGCGTATCTCTAACCGAAGCCGCTGCGCGCATTCAGGCACAGTCTGAGATTGCTGCTGAAACGACGGTAAAGGCAAATGACGCCAGCGCGTCAAGCGCTATGGACCTCATCAAGAAGTTTGAGGGGTTCATTACGACGGCGAAGTTCGACGTCAACGCCTATCGTGTCGGTTATGGGTCGGATACCGTCACGCTTTCGGACGGCTCGATCATAAAAGTCACGCAGGGCATGACGACCACGTTGGCGCAAGCCAATGCAGACCTGTCTCGCCGAATTGGAGAGTTTCAGGCGGGCATTGAAGGCAAGATCGGAGCGGACACGTTCCGCGGCATGTCGGAACAGCAACAGGCCGCGCTTACGTCTATTGCGTACAATTACGGCTCGCTTCCTGACCGCATCGTTGAGGCCATCAAGACCGGAAATACGCAGACCGTCTATGAGGCTATCAAGGGCCTTGGCAGCGACAATGGCGGCATCAACAAGACCCGCCGCGGCCAAGAAGCCGATATGTTTCTGTCCGGTTCGAGTTCTATCGACCAGGCGGACATAAAGCTTCGTGAGGATCAGGCGAAAGCCATCCACGACACTATCGCGGCGCTTTCCGCAGAGACGGCAACCATCGGCTTTGAAACACAAGCCATGAGTATGTCGAACGCCGAGCGTGAGCGCGCGCGAGTCATTCGTGAAGCACTGAACGAACTTGAGAAGCAAGGCATCACGATTACGGACGAGGTTCGCGCTGCCGTAGAGGCGGAGGCGAATGCGCGTTACGGCCAGGTTGCGGCCTACGACGAAGCGGCCGCGGCGGCCGACAGGCTGAAGCAGTCACAAGAAGACCTTGCGGCACAGCAGGAAGAAATCAACGACGCATTCTCCGGCGCGCTGAAGGGGTTCATCTCCGATCTGGCGCACGGCAAGTCGCTGACTGACGCGTTGCGTGATGCCGTGAGCAAGCTGGCTGACCGCCTGCTTGATATCGCTCTGGACAATCTGTTCGGTGGCGGTGGCGGTGGCGGTGGGCTGATCGGCAAACTGTTTGGCTTCGCCGAAGGCGGCTACACCGGCAACGGTGGCACACAGCAGCCCGCAGGCGTTGTTCACGGGCAGGAGTTCGTAGTCAACGCTCAGGCGACCAAGAAAAACCGGCCGCTACTCGAGGCTATGAATGCCGGCGTGCCAGGCTACGCATCCGGTGGCTTTGTAAAGCGACTGGCGGGGGCAAGGGGCGGCGGTCGCAACGGCAACATGGGCGCTGCTAACGCAGCCGGCGCGCAGGGTGGCCGACCGATAAGCGTGGCCATCACGGTCAATACGCCGGACGCGCATTCGTTTGTCGAATCGCAAAACCAGATCGCGGCAAGAACCGCCGCGCATCTGGAGAGAACCATGCGCACGCGCTAGGCGGCGGTAAGCCACAAACCACTACATCTCAGGAGAAAACTAGTGGATTGATCGGGACAGAAGAGTCCTTTTTGGGATTCCCCGGATCGCTTCGGCATGCGACATTGCGGGATGCGCACTGGTATCAGCATCGACATCACGGCTTCGGACAGAATTCGGCTTGAAGGGATCGTCGCAGCACGGAGTTCGCCTCAGAAGCATGTCTGGCGAGCGCGGATCATTCTGTTGAGCGGTGATGGCCTGGGGACCGCCGCGATCATGACGATGACAGCCAAGTCGAAGACCTGCGTGTGGCGCTGGCAGGAGCGCTTCATGAACGAAGGCGTCGACGGCCTGCTGCGCGACAAGACGCGGCCACCGGGCATTGCACCGCTTCAGTCTGTGCTGGTCGACAGGGTCGTGGCGCTGACACTCGATCCGCCAGACCACGAGGCGACGCACTGGACGGTCCGCGCGATGGCGAAGGCGGTCGGCATCGCGGCGTCTTCGGTGGTGAAGATCTGGCACGACCATGGCCTTGCGCCTCACCGCTGGCGCAGCTTCAAGCTGTCCAACGACAAGGCGTTTGCCGAGAAGCTTCACGATGTGGTCGGGCTCTACGTCTCGCCCCCCGCTCATGCCATCGTGCTGTCGGTCGACGAAAAGAGCCAAATCCAGGCGCTCGACCGCACTCAGCCGGGGTTGCCGCTGAAGCGCGGTCGCGGGGCGACAATGACGCACGACTACAAGCGCAACGGCACGACGACCCTGTTCGCCGCGCTCAACGTCCTCGATGGCTCGGTGATCGGCCGTAATATGCAGCGCCATCGCCATCAGGAGTTCATCCGCTTCCTCAACGCCGTCGAGGCTGAACTTCCGCCCGACAAGGCCGTCCATGTGATCCTCGACAACTATGCCACTCACAAGCAGCCCAAAGTACGCGCTTGGCTGGCCAGGCATTCGCGCTGGACCTTCCATTTTGTGCCGACATCCTGCTCATGGCTCAATGCTGTCGAGGGCTTCTTCGCCAAGCTCACACGCCGCCGGCTGAAGCACGGTGTCTTCTACTCCGTCGTCGATCTCCAGGCCGCCATCAATCGCTTCATCACCGAGCACAATCAGCAATCCCGACCGTTCGTCTGGAGAGCCGACCCACACAAAATCATCGCCGCCGTCAGGCGCGGGCACCAAACGTTGGAATCAATCCACTAGAATGACAGCGCTCTATGGCGCGGCGAAGCCGCGCATGGTCGACGGAAAACTAATTGTTCAGTTCCTCGATTTTCGGTCGAGATGCCGGACTCTCGGTTACTCAGACGCCGCAATCGCATCGGTCACCAAATTGGGGCCGACTCTGCTCCTGGCGACGATTGATAGCGAGGTGCCGGCATGACGACTTCAAACAGGCTTGGCATTACCGAACTTGCTGAGACGCAGAACAATCGTTCCGTCACGGTCAATGAGGCGATTGCCAAACTCGAGGCTGGTGCGTTTTGTTTCCCGGCTGTCTCTATTGGCGATACGTCGCCGCCAGGATCGCCGGCAGAGGGTGACGCGTATTGCCTTGGCGCCGCGCCAACTGGCGCATGGTCTGGTCAAGCAACCAAAGTGGCTGTGTATTACAACGCTGCATGGCTCTTCCTTCCGGCGATCGAGGGCGCTCTCGCCTACGCCCAGGACGCCAACGCATATTATTTCTTCGATACATCGACATGGTCGTTGCTAGCGGGTGGTGGCGGTGCTGGTGACGTGGTCGGCCCCGGCAGCGCTGTCAACAGCAACATCGCCCTGTTCGACACCACGACCGGCAAGCTGCTCAAGGACAGCGGTGTCGCCATTTCGACTGACGGCACGCTGGCGTCCAATTCCGACGCGAAGATCACGACGGAGAAGGGCGTAAAGACCTATATCGACGGGCTAGCTCTCAACCTTGGCAAGCGTGGTCGGGTCAGGGTCGCGACCACCGCGACAATCACGATCTCGACCGCGCTCAACAACGGCGACTCGCTTGATGGCGTCACGCTCGCGACTGGCGACCTGGTGCTGGTGAAGAACCAGTCTGCAGCCGAACAGAACGGCATTTATGTCGTCGGCCCAAGTCCGGCCCGATCCTCAGAATTCGATACTTACAACGAGCATCCTGGGTCGCTGATGATCGTAGAGGAAGGCACCGTCAACGACAACACGCTCTGGGTTTGCGGGTCGAACGAAGGTGGCACGCTCAACACGACAGCGATCAATTTCACACAGCTTGTCGTCACAGCACCGACGACAATCGAGTTCTCTCTTTTCTTCGCCAGTACGTTCCTTGCCAACGAGGTTCTGGCACAGCACATCGTCAGTCGAGCGTTCAGTCTGCCGGCCGGGCTCACCGGATCGCATGGCGTAGCCATCGCCGCCGCGACCGCGAGCACGGTCTTGACCATCAAGAAGAACGGTAGCTCGGTCGGTACGGCGACATGGGCCGTCGCCGGGACCACGCCGACGCTCGCCATGGCATCGCTGACCAACTTCGCCATAGGGGACATCCTGACGATTGTGGCACCCGCCACGCCTGACGCCACCCTGGCGAACGTTTCACTTTCATTATTGGGGAGCCTCTGACATGACCGATACCGTATATTTTCAGGGCAATGAAATTCAGGACTTCGCCGTTACGGGCAATGCAGTTCACGTCACCACGAGCGGGCATTTCAATGCCTCCAACACACGCGGCTCTGTCTGCTTGGGCTCCACCACGGGAACGACCTCGGGAACGACCGAAACAAACGATGTGGGGGATGGGAACTTCTCCGCGACCGCGACTGACTTCTGGACTCATTCGTACGTCTATCTGGCCACCGTCTTCAGCACTACGAACCGTTTTTTGATGTGGCTGTCGGGCGGCACTCGTCTCTTGGGTCTTCGTCTATCCGCAGGGTCGGCTCCGGCTACGCTGGAGGTAGGCAAATATTCTGCTGGTGCTTGGAGCACTCTAGGGACCTGCACGGCTAACGTGCTGGCCCTAAGCACTCTCTACAAACTGGATGTTCACATAGTCATCGGCAACCCCGGCACCGTCGCCGTCTATCTGGATGGCGTGCCCATTTTCAACGACAGCACTCTGGACCTCTCGTGGGGTGGCATCACGAGCTTCGACGCGGTTCGTATCGCCCGCCCTGCGGTCACATCGGGGGCCGGGGTGCGCTTCTCTGAAGTTATCTGCGCCAGTTGGAATACTGTTGGCAGCAAGCTCGTAACGGGCGTTCCGGACGCCAACGGCAACTACACGGCTTGGACTGGCGCGGGCTACACGGCCTTGAACGAATTGACCCCGGCCGCAACTTACATGACCAGCGGCACGGCCAATCAGCGCATCTCCGTATCTCTAGGGAACTTCCCGGCGCTCGGGGCCAATGAACGCGTAGAGAGCGTCAAGGTCGTCGCCAATGCCTTGCGCGACGCCAGCGGCCCGCAGAAGCTCAATCTCTTCTACCGGGTCAACAGCACGGACACGGACGACAGCGATCAGTCGTTGACCCTCTCTGCCGCCAACTACTTCCATACGTGGACGGCATCGCCGGACACCGCGTCGTACTGGACCCCCACCGAACTGAATGCGTCCGAGCCGGGCGTCCGGTCGAGGACCTAATCCGCCATGGGTAACAGTCTCGACAAAGTTCACGTCACGTCGACCTACCGTGACACGACCGCCGCCAGTCAGATCAACAACGTCATGATGGAAAAGCTCCATGTGACAGCGGTCTATCGCAATACGTCGGCGGGCTTCATCAACGAGGTTCTGTTCGACAAGTTCTACGTGACGGCTGTCTATCGCTATGATGCCAGTTTCGGTGGGCGTCGGAGGCGATCAATCAATGTTTTCACCTAGCGACGGACGCCCGCCGCATTGCGCGTCACGATCTCGCCGCGTTGTCTTCGTCGCGCCAGCCGGCCATCAATCGTTCGTATGATCAAAAAGGAGCCGGCGCGACGAACGCCGGCTCCTTTGCCAGAAGAAGCTTCAACGACGAGCGGAAGTGAAATCGTGACGGCAGAAGCGACAAATCTTTGCGTCGGCCTTCACGTCATCCGCGCAGTCTGGACATTTTTTCACGATTGATGGGGGTATCGTTTTTACTCCGGAAGCGGGATCGTAGTAGGTCGACCTACCGGACGGCCTCGCTACAAGGGATGGCAAGCAGGCAAACAAGAATAATCCCAAAGATGCCGAGAATGGCGCCTATGAAAAACCAGCCGACTCCGCTCCGTCCTTTGGATGAGCCAAAATTGCTGCAGTCACGGCGGCGCAAATCAGCCAGACAATGAAGAATTCCATAATGGTATCCCCTCCCACGCCTTAGCATTGCGCAGGCGGGGCTCTCGCGCAATATGTATCAAATGGCTGAAGTCCGCGGCTTGATTTGACGCCGCGCAGTTTATGAACTCGCTAGGTCGCGGCGATAACACCGGCAAGATATTCCTTCGCGGTAGCCCGCAACCGATCGGCATGGTCGTAGATTTCGTCTAGAGAGTCGATCTTGACCTTATCTTCCTTCTCACCGTCAAAAAGCCCTAGGTATTTGACTGACCTATTAAACCAAAGCCGAGCAAGCGGCTTACGGTTGTTGTTGTCAACAAGGATGCCGCAATAGCTTTTCTGGTCGCGCATTACTACCCTTGCGGGTTTCAGCAAGTCGCGAACGATTGCGCGCACGACCATAAACCCCTCGCGTTCCTCTTCGGTCGTAACAACCTCTTCTTCGGGGTCAATTCCGTCTGCACCGATCTCCGATACTTCGGTCTCAGCCAACGCAGTAGAAAGACGAGACTGCACAGACTCCCGCACGACCTCCCGAAATGCGGCCTTTACCATAGGTGTGAACTGCTCTTTGACCTGCGCCGTAAATCGACCCTGGTAAAGTCCAACCGTGACCATTCGGACAAAGTCTTCGGGCGGGTTCTCCATCACGCCTCCAATTTCCTTCTTGATGGCAGACGTATACTTCAGGCGATGGGCAGACTGGAGAATTCCATCCACGTTGAAGTCGGCCTTTGCGAATTTCTTCAGTTCGGACGTCAACTGGCCCTGAAGGTCGGATAGGTCGAACGTGAGGAAAGGTCGATCATCAAGCTTGTTCGGCGCAACTAGATCGGTGTGGAAGTGGAAGGAGCGACCGTTTGTCAGAATTGCGAACTTGGCATTCGTGACCGAGAAATATCGATACAATTGAGCAAGATGCACCCGATCGAGAACGGTAGTGATTGGCTTGCACTCGACAAGAATTCTGATCTCGCCGTCAATCTTGATTGCGTAGTCTACTTTCTCACCTTTCTTTCCCACGGCATCGGCGCAGAACTCGGGGATGACTTCGTCCGGATTGAAAACGTCATAGTCTAAGGCGGCCAGAAAGGGCAGAACGATTGCGGTCTTTAGCGCTTCCTCGGTAAGCATTGCGCTTGAGTGCGTTTTGATACGCTCGGCAAGAACGCGAAGTTTTTCTTCGACACTCATAGTTCCCTCCCTGTATATCCCACCACAACGTGCGCGCGGGCGGGAGGGGAGTCAACCTCGCAACCGAACGCCTGGCCCGCCATCGATGCAACCAAACATGACACACTGGCGTTTTCTATTGCCGAGTGGCTTTTGGCGCCTCGCAAGAGGTTTACTGGACATAACGCACGGCAAGGGTCGCCGCCTTCGGGCGGCGGCTTTTATTCTGCCGCGCCCTTCGGCAGGAAGCCCTTGGCTTCCAAGTCGGCGACTATCAGGATCTCAACGTATGAGGATATCGTCCTGCGGTCGGACTTAGCCGCATTTTCCAACGCTGCCTTGACCTCATCGGACAGCCGAATTCCTATGCTTGTCGCTCGTACCATGCTGACTCCAAGGATGTTTAACAATGTTGAACTTAGTTATTGACGATTGCTGAACATCGTTTTACAACGTTCGTCATTGCAACGCAACGAGGAGAACGCCACATGCTTAATAATGCCACAGACCTGGCAACCGCCGAAGACTATGCAACTGCGCAGTTCGAGCCTGCTTCGATAGCGATCATGGGCGCCGCGCAGACGCTTGCCGGCGCCGAATTCCACATCGCGGCTAGCGCATTAGCGATGCTCACAAAGACGCGTGACCAATTGCGGGAATCGTTCACCCATGCTGACAGGGTCGAGCCGATGCTGGACCTTGTCGAGAGCGCCGGAACGTTGGCGACAGACCTGCATGAACTGGCTGACCTTCTCACATCAGCATCGGTGAGAATATTGGCGGCGGCATCGTATTCCGAAATAAACGGGACGCTGGCCGCCTGACAGACGCGCTATTTGAAGGGGGGGGAAATGACCACAGTAGCCGCGAACGATAACCAGCCATCAGCCGCCCCGCTGCGCCTTGCCGACGCTCTACCGCTGGCCTTTCCGTACGGCGGAATGACGGTCAGTGGGCTTCGACTAGAAGCGGGACGAGGGCGCCTGACAATCATGCGCATTGCCAACAAGGATTTCACCACACTGGCCGCCATCGAGGAGATGAAACAAAAATGTCTCGTGCCCGCAAACCTGCCAGGCTATGGCTCAGGCCGGGCGGCAAAGACCGAGAGGCCGTCTGGATCATCCTCGACGGCAAACAATATAGCACTGGCTGCGGTCAACATGATCGCGGACAGGCTGAGCAAGCGCTCGCCCAGCACATCGCCAAGCGCTTCTTAGAGAAGCCGGCCGAGAAACATAGGGCCGCTTCCGAAGTGTCGGTCGCAGAGGTGATTGCGCACTACCTCCTCGTGAAGGAAGACGGCGCGCGTCGGCCCAAGGAACTGGCAGCGCGTGCGCGTGCGCTGGTCGCCTTCTGGGGTGACAAGACCCTAGACGACATCACCACTGGCACCTGCGCCGCATACGCCAAGCAACGTTCGTCACAGACGATGGCCAGGCGTGAACTTGAGGATCTGCGCGCCGCGTGCCGCATGGCGATCGCAGACAAGGTGACGCGGCACGCCGTGACGGTGACGCTACCTGCAAAGCCGAAAGGACGTATCCGCCATCTTGACCGCGGCCATATGGCAAAGCTCATCTGGTCTGCCTATCGCAAACGCGAGGTTCAGCGCAGCGTCCCAACGACCAAGAAGGCAACCCTGCATGTCGCCAGGTTTCTAATCACCTCGCTCTATACCGGCAGTCGATCGGCCAGGGTGTGGCAGGCTTCGTTTACACGCCAAGCAGGGCGGCCTTACGTAGACCTTGAGGCGGGAGTGTACTATCGCGCGGCGGAGG
The DNA here is from genome assembly GCF_042647205.1 of Mesorhizobium cantuariense. Classification (NCBI taxonomy): domain Bacteria; kingdom Pseudomonadati; phylum Pseudomonadota; class Alphaproteobacteria; order Hyphomicrobiales; family Phyllobacteriaceae; genus Mesorhizobium; species Mesorhizobium cantuariense. Next base: position 2,225,662 of record NZ_JBHRVD010000001.1, read on the forward strand.
ATGAGGACGTTGCCGTAAATAAGCAGGCGCCTCCTGTGCGCCTACCCGGGCGCCTTCTGGCCCACCTGCGCCGCTGGCACCGGCTCGGCGCCAAGTACGTGGTTGAATACCACGGGCGGCCTGCAGACCCTAAGCGCGCATTCCGCAACTTGGTGGACGACGTGCTAGGCGAAGAAGGCAAGGGCATCGTCCGCCACACAATGAGACACACCGCGGCCACTTGGCTAATGCAAGGCGGCGTCGATATGTGGCAGGCAGCCGGATATCTCGGCATGACAAAAGAAACGTTAGAAAAGACCTACGGCCACCACCATCCGGACCATCAAGGAGAGGTCGGCGATGCATTCACAAGCGGCAGGGCCGGGCGGGTTAGGCAGTGATTTTCAATCATTGCCGCATTCGTTGCCGTGGATTTTCGGGAAGGCAACTAACACTTTGTTTTTTCTGGTCGGAGTGGCAGGATTTGAACCTGCGACCCCCTCGTCCCGAACGAGGTGCGCTACCAGGCTGCGCTACACTCCGTGACCAGACCGCGGGCTTATAGCCGCCACACTTCGTTCCTGCAAGCGGCAATGGCAGCGCTTCTGTCGCATTTCGTCCGCTTTCATCGGGCATTTCCGCCAAGCCCGGATTTCGGTCCGGGATAAACGTGGCTTAAAGCCTTGTGTGTTAAGCAGCAGCCCTCGATAGATCGTATTTTCTGCCGCCTGGAGTTCTGCTGTCTTGCCCCCAAAAATCGTTGGCGACGCCCGGCCCAACAGTTTCGAGTTCGAAACCGAAGCGCTGATCAAGGCGTCCGGCTTTCGCGAATATGATGCGCGCTGGTGGTTCGGCCATCCCGGCTCCGCGCAACTACCGGAGCTCAATCTGATCGGCGTCCAGGCGCTCGGCATGGGGCTTGGCACGCTGATTCGCCGTCTCGGCGCCGGTCCAGATATCGTCACCGGACATGATTTCCGCTCCTATTCGCTGTCGATCAAGCTGGCGCTGGTGTCCGGCCTGATGGCCGCCGGCGCCCGCGTGCGGGACATCGGCCTGGCGTTGTCGCCGATGGCCTATTTCGCCCAGTTCGCCTTGGATACGCCCTCGGTCGCCATGGTGACCGCTTCGCACAACGAGAATGGCTGGACCGGCGTCAAGATGGGCGCGGCGCGGCCGCTGACCTTTGGCCCCGAAGAGATGAGTGCGCTGAAGGCGATCGTGCTGGCCGGCGATTTCGACCTCGCCGGCGGCGGCTCCTATGATTTCGTCCGCGATTTTCGCGCGACCTATCTCGACGATGTGACCCGCGACAAGCGCATCACGCGAAAGCTGAAAGTGGTCGCCGCGTGCGGCAACGGCACCGCTGGCGCCTTTGCCCCGCAAGCATTGGAACGCATCGGCTGTGAGGTCATCCCGCTCGATGTCGAACTCGACCACACTTTCCCACGCTACAATCCCAATCCTGAGGACATGCAGATGCTGCATGCCATCAGGGACAAGGTGCTGGTATCAGGTGCCGATGTCGGCCTTGGCTTCGACGGTGACGGCGACCGCTGCGGCGTCGTCGACAATGAAGGCAATGAGATTTTTGCCGACAAGGTCGGGGTGATGCTGGCGCGGGATATTTCCAGCCAGCATCCGGGCTCGACCTTCGTCGTCGACGTCAAGTCGACCGGCCTGTTCAACACCGACAGCGTGCTGCGCGCCAACGGCGCCGTCACCGACTACTGGAAGACCGGCCACTCCTACATCAAGCGCCGGGTCGCCGAACTCGGCGCCGTCGCCGGTTTCGAAAAGTCGGGCCATTTCTTCTTCAACCCGCCGATCGGCCGTGGTTACGACGATGGGCTGGTCACCGCCATCGCCATCTGCCAGATGCTGGATCGCAACCCCGGCAGTTCGATGGCCGATCTCTACCGCGCGCTGCCGCTGACCTTCGGCACACCGACCATGTCGCCGCACTGCGCGGACGATGTGAAGTATGGCGTGGTCGAGCGGGTGGTTGCCGACTTTCAGGCCATGAAGCGGGATGGAATGGTTTTCGCCGGCCAGAAGATCGCGGATCTCATCACCGTCAACGGCGTGCGTGTCGTAGCCGAGGACGGCACCTGGGGGCTGGTGCGCGCCTCGTCGAACAAGCCGGAGCTCGTGGTGGTCGTCGAAAGCCCGGTATCGTCGCAGCGTCGCCGGCAGATGTTCGACGCCGTCGACGCGGTGCTGCGCCGCAGCTCCGAAGTCGGCGCCTACAACCAGACCTTTTGAATGGTAATTGAATGACCGAGCGGATCGTCAGTTTTGTCATGAGCGGCGGCGTCGGCTCGCGGTTGTGGCCGCTGTCGCGCGAGGACAATCCCAAGCAGTTCCACGACCTGTCGGGCGATGGCTCGATGCTGGCCAAGACCTTGCGCCGACTGACGGCCCGGCCGCAAGGCGAAACGCCGATCTTCCTGATCGCCGCGGAGCGTCACGCCGACCGTGTCCATGCCGACCTTGCCGGCCTCGACCTCGCCGGCGGCGGTCCGCTGTTCGAGCCGATCGGCCGGAACACGGCCGCTGCCGTCGCGCTGGCGACGCTGCGCACGCTCTCCGAATTCGGCGACAGCCTGGTGCTGGTGGTGCCGTCGGATCACGAGATATCAACCGCAAGCCAGTTCTGGCAAAGCGTCGAAGCGGGTTCCGTGGCGGCACGCGAGGGCAGGCTGGTGGTGTTCGGCATCAAGCCGACACAGCCCGAGACCGGCTACGGCTATATCGAGGTCGCGGCCGAAAGCGGCGGCACCTTCGATGTCTCACGCTTTGTCGAAAAGCCCGATCTTGTGACTGCGCAGAGTTATCTCAAGGCCGGAACTTTCTACTGGAACACCGGCATCTTCCTGTTTCGCGCCGGCGCCATGCGCGACGCCTTTATGGCGCTCCAGCCGGACATCTGGCAGGCCACCGAAGCAGCCTACAAGGCGGCGACATCGGATCTGTCCGGCCTCTATATGCCGCTTGAGCTCTACGCCGCCATCCCGTCGAACTCGATCGACTACGCCATCATGGAGCGGGCAAGAGACATCGCCATGGTGCCGGCCGGCTTCCGCTGGAACGATCTCGGCTCGTGGCAGTCGCTGCTCGATGTTGGCCCTGCCGACGACAAGGGCAATGTCATCATCGGCGATGTCGTCGCCATCGATTGCGAGAACTCCTACATCCGCAGTGACGGCCGCCTGCTGTCGGCGATAGGCATGAAGGATGTCGCCATCGTCTCGACATCGGACGCCACCTTCGTCGCTCCGGTCAGCCATAGCCAGCACGTCAAGAAGATCGTCGAGCAGCTCGAAAAATCAGGCCGGCTGGAAACCCGGTTCACGCCGGCGCATGACCGCGTCATCGAAAGCGGCGCCTGGCGCCGGCGCGTGCATCACTGGCTGTTTCAGGAGACCTTGCCGCTGTGGTCGACATCAGGCGTCGACGAGCGCCATGGCGGTTTTCACGAAGCGCTCGGCCTTGACGCCTCGCCGCTGATGAAGCCCAAGCGCATGCGCACCATGGCAAGGCAGGTCTATGCCTTCGCCGTCGCCGGCGCGCGCGGTTGGGACGGTCCGGCCGACCGGCTGATCAGCCACGGCATCGCCTTCATGGCCGGGAAAGGTCGCACCGACAAGGGCGGCTGGGTTCGCACGCTGAATGTCGACGGTTCGGTCTATGACGCCACCGAGGATGCTTACGATCATTCCTGCGTGCTTTTGGCGCTGGCGCACGCGCATATGTCGGGCAATCCCGACGCCTTGCGGCTTGGCGAGGAAACCTTCGCCTTTCTCGACGCGCATCTCGAAGACAGCCGCATGACCGGCTTCCTCGAAACGTCGGACGGGGAGGGCGAGCGCCGCTCCAACCCGCACATGCATCTGCTCGAGGCATTTCTTGCCTGGTATCAGGCGACCGGCGAGCGCGCCCATCTGCGCCGCGCGGCGCGCATCATCGACCTCTTCCGCAGCCATTTCTTCGATCCGGAAAGCTGGACGCTTGGCGAGTATTTCGATGCCGAATGGAAACCTTCCGCCGGCGAGAAAGGCTCATGGACCGAGCCCGGCCACCATTTCGAATGGGCCTCATTGCTGGTCGATTTCGCCGGGCGCAGCGGCCAGGCCGAGCTGAGCGGCTTTGCCAGGAAACTCTACGCCTCGGCCATCGCCAATGGCCTCAACCGCGCCACCGGCCTTGCCTATGGCGCCGTCTCGCGGCAGGGCCTGCCGCTCGACCTGATATCACGCAGCTGGCCGCAGGCCGAAGCGATCAAGGCGGCGATTGCGTTGGACGGCTCAGGCGGGCCGGACCTGAAGCCTGAGATCGAGGCGCGCGTCGGCAGGCTGTTCCGCTGGCATATCGACCCCGCACCGCTCGGCCTGTGGATCGACCGCATCGACGAGCGCGGCCGTTCGCTGGCGACAGACGTCCCTGCCAGCATCTTCTATCATCTGGTCTGTGCGTTGACCCAGTATCTGGATGGGACGGCGGACCCGAAGGCGTAGGGCTGGATCAGTACGGGCTCGCCACGTCCCCGGTCTCGACATAGATCGACTTCAGCTGCGAATAGAGCGCCAGCGCCGCCAGCGAGTTCTCGCGGCCAATGCCTGACTGCTTGAAGCCGCCGAACGGGATTTCCACCGGCGTCAGATTGTAGGCATTGATCCAGCAGGTGCCGGCCAGCAACTCGGCGATGACCCGGTGGGCGCGCGGCAGGTCGCGCGTGAAGACGCCGGCAGCAAGGCCGAATTCGGTGTCGTTGGCGCGGTCGATCACCTCGTCCTCACCGTCGAATTTCAGCACGCTCATGACAGGCCCGAAAATCTCCTCGCGGGCGATGCGCATTGTGTCGGTGACGCCGGTGAACACCGTCGGCTCGACAAAGAATCCGCCCTGGAAACCCTGCAGCGAAGGCACGTTGCCACCGCAAGCAAGCGTCGCTCCGTCCTGCTTGCCGATCTCGATATAGCCGACCACCTTGTCGTGCTGCGCCTTGGAGACCAGCGGCCCCATCTGGGTTTCGGGGTCGAGCGGGTCGCCGATGCGGATTTTCTTGGTCCGCTCTATCAGACGGTCGACGAAGCGGTCGTGGATGCCGCTCTGCACAAAGACCCGCGTGCCGTTGGAGCAGATCTGCCCGGTCGAATAGAAATTGCCGAGCATGGCGCCGCCAATGGCGTTCTCGATGTCGGCATCGTCGAAGACGATCAACGGCGACTTGCCGCCGAGCTCCATCGTTGCGTGCTTCATTTTTGAGCCGGCGAGTGACAGCACCTTGCGGCCGGTCGGCACCGAGCCGGTCACCGAGACCTTGGCGACTACATCGTGTCCGACGAGCCCGGCGCCGACATCGCCATAGCCTTGCACCACGTTGAACAGCCCATCGGGCAGCCCGGCCTCGCTGTAGATCTCGGCCAGTGCCAACGCCGAAAGCGGCGTGTTCTCCGACGGCTTGAACACCATGGCGTTGCCCATGGCGAGCGCCGGCGCCGATTTCCAGCCGGCTATCTGGATGGGGTAGTTCCAGGCGCCGATGCCGACACAGACGCCGAGCGCTTCGCGTCTTGTATAGGCGAACGGCCCGCCGAGATCTATCGCCTCGCCATTGTAGGCGGCGACCGCGCCGCCGAAGTATTCGAGGCAATCCGCCGCCGAGAGGGCGTCCGCCACCAGCGTTTCCTGGATAGCCTTGCCCGTATCCAGCGTCTCGATGCGGGCGAGGTCGGCATTGCGGGCGCGCAATATGTCGGCGGCGCGGCGCAGGATGCGCCCGCGCTCGACCGGCTTCAGCCGCGCCCAGGCGGGCTGCGCTGCCCGCGCTGCTTCGACGGCGAGTTCCAGCACGTTCGGCGTCGCCGAACGCAGCATGGCGATGGTCTCACCGGTTGCCGGATAGATGACCGGCAGCGGCGCGCCGCCTTCGTCCTCGATGTAGCGTCCGTTGACATAGTGCGATGCCGTGGGCTGGGCGCGCATGGGAGGTCTCCAAATCGTCTTCGCTGCAGCGCCGCGCGTCCTCTTGGACGCGCAAAGGACGCTGCAGCACCCCAATTTTGCGCATGATCTTTCCGAAAATCGAATCCGATTTCGGGATCATGCGCCAGCGGAACGTTCGACGGATCATGCTCTATCTGTCTGATACCTGCCAGCGCGGATTGATCCATGGCTCCTGGTTGGACGGCGCCAGCGGCGTGCGGCCAAGGATGTGGTCGGATGCCTTCTCGCCGGTCATGATCGACGGCGCGTTGAGGTTGCCGTTGGTAACGCGCGGGAAGATCGAGGAATCGGCAACCCGCAGTCCCTCGATGCCGATGACCCGGCATTCCGGATCGACGACGCTCATCATGTCGTCGGCGCGGCCCATCTTGCAGGTGCCGCAAGGATGGTAGGCGCTCTCGGCATGATCCCGGATGAATATGTCGAGATCGTCGTCTGACTGCATGTGGCTGCCCGGCGATATTTCCTTGCCCCGATAGGGATCGAACGCCGACTGCCCGAAGATCTCGCGCGTCAGCCTGATGCAGTGGCGGAACTCCGTCCAGTCGTCTGGATGCGACATGTAGTTGAAGCGGATCACCGGCTTGGATTTCGGGTCCGGCGAACGCAGCGTCACCGAACCGCGTGACTTCGAGCGCATTGGCCCGACATGCGCCTGGAAGCCGTGCGACTTCGCAGCCGCCTTGCCGTCATAGCGGACTGCCGCGGGGATGAAGTGGTACTGAATATCGGGGTAGTCGACGCCGGCGCGCGAGCGCACGAAGGCCGCCGCTTCGAAATGGTTGGTGGCGCCAAGCCCGGTCTTGAGGAACAGCCACTGCGCCCCGATGAGTGCTTTCGAGAACGGGTTCAGCACCGAATTGAGCGTGATCGGCAGCAATGATTCCTGCTGGATGTAGAGCTCCATATGGTCTTGCAAATTGCGGCCGACACCGGGTCGGTCGACCACCACCGGAATGCCGTTTTCGCGCAAATGCTCGGCCGGGCCGATGCCGGACAGCATCAGTATCTTGGGCGAATTGATCGACGATGCGGCGACGATCACCTCACGTCGCGCCTTAACGACCTGAATCTGTTTGTGAGCTTCGATCTCGACGCCGATGGCGCGTTGATTCTCGATGATCACCCGCCGCGCAAAGCCCTTGACCAGACTCACATTTTTGCGCCCGAGTGCCGGCTTGAGGTAGGCTGATGCCGCCGACCAGCGGCGGCCGCCGCTGATGGTCTGCTCCATCGGCCCAAAACCTTCCTGCTTGGAACCGTTATAGTCGTCGGTCAGCTCGAACCCGGCCTGGCGGCCAGCCTCGACGAAGGCGCCGTAGAGCGGATTGCGGCGCGAGCCGCGCTGTACATGCAGCGGACCACCGTGACCGCGCCATCCATCCTCGCCACCGTCCGAGTCTTCCATACGTTTGAAATAGGGAAGCACGTCAGCGAAGCCCCAACCGGCCGCACCCTCTTCGGCCCAATGGTCGAAGTCGCGGGCGTGGCCGCGCACATAGACCATGCCGTTGATCGAGGACGAGCCACCGATAACCTTGCCGCGCGGTGTCGCCAGCACGCGGCCGCCGAGATGCGGTTCCGGCTCGCTGGCAAAACCCCAGTCGTAGAGGCTCATGTTGAGTGGGATCGACAGCGCCGACGGCATCTGGATCAGCGGCCCGATGTCGCTGCCGCCGAATTCAATGACGATGACCGAATGCTTGCCGTCTTCCGACAGGCGATAGGCCATGGCCGAGCCGGCCGAGCCGGAGCCGATGATGACGAAATCTGCTTCAAGCATGGTTCATATGCGCCCATCGTTCATATGCGTGATGAAATCGGCGAGCGAAACGTTGCCGCCAGTTGCCACCACAAGGACTGTCTTGCCTTGCACGTCCACCTTGCCGCCAAGCAGTGCCGCGAGCGAGGCAGCACCAGACGGCTCCAGCACCAGCTTCATCCGTTCGAAAGCGATCCGCATGGCGCGCCGCACCGATTGATCGTCGACGGTGATGCCGCGAACGCCGGCGGTCTTGACCGCGGCGAACGGCGCGTCGCCCGGCCGTCGCGACATCAGTCCGTCGCAGATCGACTTCGGGCCGATCGGCATCGTCTCGATGCTGCCATGCGCGAGTGAGGAGCCCATGCCATTGAAACCTTCCGGCTCGACGCCGATGATTTCAGTGGCCGGCGACAGATAGTGGAAGGCGAGCGAAACGCCGCCGATCAGCCCACCGCCACCGACCGAACAGAACAAAAGGTCAGCGCTGGCGTCCTTGGCGGCAAGCTGGTCGAGCGCTTCGAGGCCGGCGCCCGCCTGGCCGGCGACGATCTCCGGATCGTCGAACGGATGCAGCAGCGCCAGCCCCTCTGTCTCGGCGATCTCGCGTGCCATGGCGGCCGCGACTTCTTCCCGCGCGCGCTCGCCATGGTCGGTCAGCACGACGCGAGCGCCATAGCCCGCCGTGGCGTCACGCTTGGCGGCCGGTGCGTCGATCGGCATGACGATGGTGACAGGAATGCCGAGCGCCTGGCCGGCGGCCGCCAGCCCTTGCGCGAAATTGCCGGAGGAGTAGGCGACGACGCCTTTCCTGGCCTCGTCAGCCGAAAGCTGCTTCAGGCGCCAATAGGCGCCGCGCACCTTGAACGAGCCTGCCCATTGCAGCGATTCCGGCTTGATGAAGACGCGGGCCGCACCCGTCTCGCGGGCCAGTGCGGTCGATTCCAGCAGCGGCGTGATCTGTGTCGCCCTGGATGTGACTGCATAGGCCCGCTTGAGATGGTCGAGGGAGGGGACTAGAAGGTCTGACATCATTCGCCTCGCGGATACCGCTTGCTCTCTTCCAGATTGTCGAGGTTCATGTGATTGCGCATGTAACGCTCGGACGCTTTTTGCAGGGGCTGGAAATCCCAGGGGTAATAAGAGCCGTTGCGTAGCGCCGGATAGACGACCCAGCGGCGCGCCTGGCTTTCGCGCACGGCGGCGTCGAAGCGGGCCATGTCCCAGCGCGCCTGGACCTTGTCCATGAAGGCCGCCACCAAGACAGCATTGGCCGGGTCGTCGGCCAAATTGTTTCGCTCGAGCGGATCGGCTTCGAGATCGAACAGTTGCGGCGGGTCGAGCTCGCAATGGACGAATTTGTATTTGCCGTCGCGGATTGCAACGAGTGGCGCGCAGGAGCCCTCCGCTGCATACTCCATCAACACAGGCGCGGTGCGCTCAATGCCCGCGGTGAGCGGCAGCAGCGACTGGCCGTCCGTCCACGGTGCGATCGCAGCGATGTCGATGCTGGCGAGGTCGCAAAGCGTCGGTGCCACGTCGAGATTGGAGACCGGCGTCTTGATCAGCCCGGCGCGAACGCCTTTGCCGGCAATCATCAACGGCACCCGCGCCGAACCCTCGAAGAAGCTCATCTTGAACCACAGGCCGCGCTCGCCGAGCATGTCGCCGTGGTCCGAGCAGAACAGGATTATGGTGTCGTCGGCCATGCGAGTGCGCTCGAGAACGCCCAGAAGCTCGCCGAGCTTGTCGTCGACATAGGAGATGTTGGCGAAATAGCCGCGCCGCGAACGACGCACCTGCTCTGGCGTGATCTCGAAAGAGGGATAGTCGCTGGCGTGGTAAAGCCGCCGGGAATGCGTATCCTGCTCGTCATGCGCGATGAACCCGGTTTCCGGGTCCAGCGCCTGGCAATGCTCATAGAGATCCCAATACTGCTTGCGCGCGACATAGGGATCGTGCGGGTGCGACAGCGAAACGGTGAGGCACCACGGCCTATGGTTCGCATCGTCCTGTTCGCGCGAAAGCTGATAGAGCTTCTGCGTTGCGAGGAACACGACCTCGTCGTCATACTCCATCTGGTTGGTGATCTCGGCGACGCCGGCGCCGGTTACCGAGCCCAGATTGTGATACCACCAGTCGATACGCTCGCCGGGCTTGCGGTAGTCCGGCGTCCAGCCGAAATCGGCCGGGTAGATGTCGGTCGTCAGCCGTTCCTCGAAACCGTGCAGCTGATCCGGCCCGACGAAATGCATCTTGCCCGACAGGCAGGTGTAATAGCCGGCGGCGCGCAAATGATGGGCGAAGGTCGGGATCGATGAGGCGAACTCGGCGGCGTTGTCATAGACGCCGGTGCGCGACGGCAATTGCCCGCTCATGAACGAGGCGCGGCCCGGCGCGCAGAGCGGCGAGGCGGTGTAGTTGTTGGCAAAGCGCGCCGATCGTGCGGCCAACGCTTTCAGATGTGGTACGTGCAGAAACTCCGCCGGACCGTCCGGAAACAAGGTGCCGTTGAGCTGGTCGACCATGACGATCAGGAAGTTGGGTTGCTTCATTGTCACTGTTTGCACCGCTCACCGAGTTTGGTTCCGAGATAGTCCTCGACCAGCGCGATCGCGGTCGCGGCGTCGGGCACGCCGTCCTTCAGCGCCCGCCTGATATAGAGCCCATCGATCATCGCCGCTGTCGCTTCGGCGGCGCGGTCGGCTTCGGCTCTGGGCAAGATGCCGGTCAGCCCGCTCATCAGGTTCGAATGCAGTCGCCGCGCATAGACCCTGAGCAGTCGGCGCAAGGCCGACGATTTCTGCGCTTCGACATAGAAGGCGAGCCAGGCGGCGATGGTTTCAGGCTGGAACTGGATGTCGGAAAAGTTGACGGCAACCACGGCCGAAACGCGTTCGCGCGGGGTGGCAGCGGATTGAAGGGCGCGCCGCATGTCGATGGTCAGTTCGGCCAGGATATGCCGCATCGTCGCCAGCATCAGCTCATCCTTGACGCCGAAATAGTGATGGGCAAGGGCTGACGACACGCCGGCGCGCCCAGCGATCTCGGACATGGTGACGTCGAGCGAACCGCGCTCGCCGATCGCCGAGATCGTCGCGTCGATGAGCGCCTTGCGGCGCAGCGGTTCCATCCCGATTTTCGGCATCTCGCTAGGTCCTTTGAAGCAGGATTATTTTTTATTGACGGGTCAATCAACAAAAAAATCGGCACTGGCTTCGTCTGCACCAAGCGATTGTCTGCTTCCAGCCCTTCACGAAGCGGACAGGATTGTTTACATTTGAACAATAAATGCGAGGTGCGCCATGAGCCCACATGCTAGGCTGGCGCCAAGGATGGAGACCGCCATGACCGCATGCATCGTTGGCTGGGCGCATTCGCGCTTCGGCAAGCTTGAGGGCGAAACGCTCGAAAACCTGATCGTCAAAGTGGCAACGGACGCGCTCGACCATGCTGGCATCGGTCCCGACGAGGTCGATGAGATCGTGCTCGGCCACTTCAACGCCGGCTTTTCGGCGCAGGATTTCACCGCCAGTCTGGTGCTTCAGGCCGACGACCGGCTGCGCTTCAAGCCGGCGACGCGCGTCGAAAACGCTTGCGCCACCGGATCGGCGGCGGTCCGGCAAGGCATCCGTGCCATCGACGCCAATGCCGCCCGCATCGTGCTGGTGGTCGGCGCCGAGCAGATGACGACGACGCCGGGGCCGGAGATCGGCAAGAACCTGCTCAAGGCGTCCTATCTGCCCGAGGATGGCGATACGCCTGCGGGTTTCGCCGGCGTCTTCGGCAAGATCGCGCAGGCCTATTTCCAGCGCTATGGCGACCAGTCGGACGCGCTGGCGATGATCGCCGCCAAAAACCACAAGAACGGCGTCGACAACCCCTATGCGCAGATGCGCAAGGATTTCGGCTATGAGTTCTGCCGCCAGGAGAGCGAGAAGAACCCGTTCGTTGCCGGTCCCCTGAAGCGCACCGACTGCTCGCTGGTCTCCGACGGTGCCGCTGCCCTCATTCTTGCCGATACCGCGACGGCACTGAGGATGCGCCGTGCCGTGGCCTTCCGCGCTAACGAGCACGTGCAGGATTTCCTGCCAATGTCGAAGCGTGACATCCTGACCTTCGAAGGTTGCGAGCAGGCCTGGACCCGGGCGCTGAAAAACGCCGGCGTGACGCTCGACGATCTCTCCTTCGTCGAAACACATGACTGCTTCACCATTGCCGAACTGATCGAGTATGAGGCGATGGGCTTGGCCAAGCCGGGCGAGGGAGCAAAGCTGGCGCTGGATGGCACGACGGCCAAGGATGGCCGCCTGCCGGTCAATCCGTCCGGTGGGTTGAAGGCCAAGGGCCATCCGATCGGCGCCACTGGCGTCTCCATGCATGTCCTGACCGCCATGCAGCTTGTCGGCGAGGCCGGCGGCATTCAGGTGCCCGGTGCAAAACTCGGCGGCATCTTCAATATGGGCGGTGCGGCGGTCGCCAACTACGTTTCCATATTGGACCGGATCAGGTAGAAGCAGCCCGTATTTTTACGGGGTAGCCATGACAAATCCGGTTCTGATCGAAGTCTTGCGCGGCGCGATCGTCGAGAGCGCCCACCGCGGTGCGGTTGCGGTCTTCGATGCCGACGGCAAGCCGGTCTGGGAGATCGGGGACACGTCGAAGCCGGTGTTCCCCCGCTCGGCGGTCAAGGCGATCCAGGCGTTGCCGCTGGTCGAAAGCGGCGCGGCCGATGCCTATGGCTTCGGCAGCCGCGAGTTGGCACTAGCCTGTGCGTCCCATTCGGGCGAGCCGGCGCATGTCGAACTGGCGCGCGCCATGCTGGCCAAGGCCGGGCTGGACGGATCGGCACTCGAATGCGGCACGCATTGGCCGTCCAGTCATAATGCCGAGATTGCGCTCGCCCGCGCCGGCGGTTTGCCGAATGCATTGCACAACAATTGCTCCGGCAAGCATTCCGGCTTCCTCTGCACCTGCGTCCACGCCGGCATTGCGCATCGCGGCTATGTCAAGCCGGGGCATAGCCTGCAGGAGATGGTGCGCGACGCCATGCAGTCGGTGACCGGCGCCGCCCATGGCGCGGACGAGCGGGCCATCGATGGCTGCTCGATCCCGACCTATGCGGTGCCGCTCAGGAGCTTCGCGCTCGGCTTTGCCCGCATGGCCACGACAAACGGTTTTGGCCCCGAGCGAGCCAAGGCCGCAAGGCGGTTGCTGGCCGCCTGCATGGCCGAGCCCTTCTTCGTGGCCGGCACCGGTCGCGAAGACGTCGCGCTGATGGAGGCCGTACCAGGGCGGATCTTTACGAAAGGCGGCGCCGAAGGCGTCCATTGTGCCGCAATTCCGGAACTTGGTCTCGGCATTGCGCTCAAATGCGATGATGGCGCCGGCCGCGCCGGCGAAGCTATGGTTGCCGCCGTCCTTGCCAAACTGTTCCGCGCCGACGAGGCCTTGGCGTCAAAGCTGAGCGAACTGGCAAACGCGCCGATAGAAAGCCGGAACGGTGCCAAGGTCGGGGCGCTGAGGCCCACCGCAGCCCTCAACTGACGTGATTGCGCTCGACGGTCAGATGCGGATAACCGGTATCGTTTGACGAGGCGAGATCGCCCGTTGCCGGCTCGGCCCAGCGCTGGCCGACAACCGCACCGTTGAGCGCGCCATCGATGACATTGTCTGAAATGACCGCCGTGCCGGCACCCTCGACCACGGACACGACGATGCCGGTTCCGGCCTTGCGGATGATGTTGCCCGTAGCGACGACATTGCGCAGGTAGGGACCCCAGCCGATCTGCATGCCGTAGAGCGGTGCGTTCTCGATGACGTTGTTGGAAACGGTGGTGTCGGCTTCGACACCGATGCCGACGCCAAACCCTGGCGGGTCGGCGGGGTAGGGGCCGCTGGTCGACAGATTGCGCACGATGTTGCCCGAGCAGACACCCATGCGGCCGCCTTCGTTGAAGTTGACGATCGAGATGCCGTTGGCGGCGCCGTCGACGATGTTGTTGCTGATGATGGCGCCTTCGAACGAGAATTCGGAATAGACCGCCGTTTCGCCGGAGCGCGAGCAGGTGTTGCCCGATATCTGCAGGTTGCTGGCGCTGTTGGCGCGGATCGCCGAAAAGGCGCAGTCCGAGACGATATTGCCCGAAATAACAACATTGCCGGCGCGAAAGGCGTTGATGCCATTGCCGTTCTGTCCCGTCCCGCCACTGCGCGCCTGGATGCGTTCGACGCGGTTGCCGGTGACCATGGTGCCGTCTTCCGCCGCCTGCCAGCGGTGCACGAGGATGCCGCCATTGGCACAATCGGAGACGGTGTTGCCTGATATCGCCAGTCCGCCGGCCTCGACCGAATAGATGCCGGCATCGGCAGCCCCCGATATCTCCGAGCGCTCGACCCGGCCCGTCGCGTGTTCCAGCGCCAGTCCGTTCTTGCCGCTGCCGGTGATCTGGCAATTGTCGACGACCAGATGCGCGACCCGGCGCAGATCGAGCAGCCCTTGCGCATAATCGCCCATCGAGCGGTTTGCACCGTCGAAGACCAGCCCGCTGAGTTCGATATGGCCGGCCTGTTCGGCCATGAACAGATGACCGTCGCCGCCATAGACGATCCGCGTTGCGCCCGGCACTCCGGAAAGACGCACGCGGCCGGGCAGCGAGAGGTTGGACACCACATAGGTGCCGGGCGGCAGGAAAACTGGCATGTCGCGGTCGTTGGCGTCGCGCAGCAGCTTGGCGAAGGCCTTGCTCTGATCGTCGAAGGTGCCGGGCTGCACGCCGAGTTCGGTGGCATTGATCGAGCCGCGCATCGAGGCTTTCTCGATGTCGGTCAGGCTCGCGGCCGCCGCCTTGCCAAGCGCAAGGCCCATGACGGCAAAGCCGGCGGTTCCGGTCAGCAGCGTTCGTCTGTTCAACATCGGCACAGGATCCCAGTGTTCAACCCTGATAGCGCAGGATTCGTGCCAGACGGTTTGCCTCTCCCGTCGAGGGCAACGACAATGGCTTGTCGAGCAGCCTTTCCGCGCCTAAGTTCAGGGAATGAGCAGAGCTTTCACTCGCGAGGAAGACAGCGAAAATGCCATCGCCGGCATCGGCGAGCGGCCGATCAGTCAGCACCGCAATCTGGTGACGGAGCATGGCCTGGCACAGATCGAGGAGAATCTGGCTGAGCTGCGCGACATATTGGCGAAAGCCGAAAGGAAGGCGGACCGCGAGCGCATCGCGGTGGTGTCACGCGATCTGCGCTACTGGACCGCCCGGCGCGAAAGCGCCGAGCTCTCCGTGCCGGAGCCGGGCAGCGACCTGGTGCGCTTCGGCATGGGCGCCACGCTTGAGGGCGATGACGGCAGGAAGGTGCATTGGAAGATTGTCGGCGAGGATGAAGCTGACCCGGCCAAGGGCACCATTTCCCATGTCTCCCCGATGGCGCTTGCTCTGTTCGGCAAGAAGGTCGGCGACGTGGCCAGCGTCAACGGCAATGAATGGGAAATCGTCAAGCTCTCGGATAGCTAGCGCGTTTCATCTCAGGTGCGCCGATCGGCTCCGATCATTCGGCCAGCTTCTGAAGTCCAGCCTTGTATTTGTCCATAACTTCACGGGCGGCCTTCATCTGTCGTTCGAAGCTGTCGGCCACCGGTCTTAAAATGATGCCGTCATCAGTTTCGACGATCTGGAGCTGATCGCCTACTTGCAGATTCAAATTATCGAGCACTTCCCGCGGCAAGATTAGGGCTTCTGATCCGTCGTCGAGCTTGTGAATGGTCGTCTTCACGGTTACTGCACCTTGGTTGCAGTGTCAGTCTAGCACAACCTTTTCAGGGATGCAGCAGCCCTAGAGCGGGATGGGATTTGTAAGAGTCGTGGGATTCCCAAATCACCTTTGTTCTGATTCAACCTTCATACTGGAGGAGGCCAGTATGGATGGCAGGATATTCGATGGACCTTCGCGAGCGGGTTGTCGCCGCGGTTAAGACGGAAGGGCTCTCGCGGCGCGCCGCGGCGGCTCGATTTGGCGTCAGCTATAGCGCGGCCATTGCGTGGCTTAAGCGTGTTGAAGAGACTGGCAGTGCCGCGCCTCGCCAGGTGGGCGGCTACAAACCGAAGAAACTCTCGGGAGCGTGGCGCGACTGGCTGATCGAGCGCTGTCACGACGGGGACTTCACCTTGCGCGGCCTTGTGGCCGAGCTTGGTGAGCGTGGTCTGAAGGTCGACTACCGTTCGGTATGGGAGTTCGTGCATGCCGAGAAGCTCACTCACAAAAAAAGACGCTGATCGCCGCCGAACAGGATCGTCCCGATGTCGCGCGACGGCGGCTGCAGTGGACGAAGTATCGGGGCCGGATCGATCCCACGCGACTGGTCTTCATTGACGAGACCTGGACCAAGACCAACATGTCGCCGCTCAGGGGCTGGGCGCCGGTGGGCCAGCGCATCAAGGCCAAAGTGCCGCACGGCCACTGGAAGACCATGACCTTCCTGGCCGCGCTGCGCCACGATCGCGTCGATGCGCCTTGGCTGATCGATGGGCCGATCAACGGCGAGAGGTTCCTCCTCTATGTCGAGAAGGTTCTCGCGCCGACCCTCCAGCCGGGGGATATAGTCATCATGGACAATCTCGGCTCGCACAAAGGCAAGGCGGTGCGCCGCGCCATACGCGCCGCCGGCGCAAGGCTCTTCTTCCTGCCGAAATACTCGCCCGACCTCAATCCGATCGAGCAGCTCTTTTCAAAGCTCAAGCACTGGCTGAGAAAGGCCGCAAGCCGAACCGTCGAAGCCGTCTGCGACGCGATCGGCCAAACCCTCAATCGCGTCACACCGGCAGAGTGCTCACACTACTTCGAAAACTCCGGCTATGACCGAAACTAATCTCATCCCGCTCTAGTCTGTGGCCAGCAGCCGGTCCAGCAAACGATCCGC
Source organism: Mesorhizobium cantuariense (assembly GCF_042647205.1). Lineage (NCBI taxonomy): Bacteria > Pseudomonadati > Pseudomonadota > Alphaproteobacteria > Hyphomicrobiales > Phyllobacteriaceae > Mesorhizobium > Mesorhizobium cantuariense. Next base: position 2,242,326 of record NZ_JBHRVD010000001.1, read on the forward strand.
CGCTTCCGGAATGACGGTGCCCGGCGGGAAGATTTCCGCCGCGCCGGCTTGCAGCACGGCATCATAGTCCTGCGGTGGAATGACGCCACCGGCGACGATCAGCATGTCGCCGCGGCCGAGCTTTTTCAGCGCATCGCGCAACTCGGGGATCAGCGTCAGGTGTCCCGCCGCCAACGATGAAGCACCGACGATATGGACATCCTGCGCCACCGCCAGCCTGGCGATCTCATCGGGTGTCTGGAACATCGCGCCGACGGTGACATCGAAGCCGAGATCGGCGAAGGCCGTGGCGATCACCTTCTGGCCACGGTCGTGGCCGTCCTGTCCCATCTTGGCGACGAGGATGCGCGGCTTGCCGCCGGATTTCTTCTCGAAGGCGTCAAGTTTGTCCTGCAGTCCGTCGACCACTGAATTATCGCCGAGGGCCTTGCGATAAACGCCGGAAATGGTCTGCACCGTGGCGACGTGGCGGCCAAAGGCTTTCTCCAACGCAAATGAGATTTCACCGACCGTGGCATTGGCGCGCGCGGCGCGGATGGCGAACTCCAGCAGGTTTTCATTGCCTTGCGCGGCACGGGTCAGCGCATCGAGTGCGCTCTCGACGTCGCCGACGTCGCGTGTGCCCTTCAGCCGTTGCAGCTTCGACAATTGTCGGGCCCTGACTTCGGCATTGTCGATCTTCAGCACGTCGACCTCGATGTCGGTCTCGGGACGATGCGCGTTGACACCGACCAGCATCTGTTCGCCGGAATCGATGCGCGCCTGCGTGCGCGCGGCGGCTTCCTCGATGCGCAGCTTGGGAATGCCTTGCTCGGTCGCCGCGGCCATGCCGCCGAGCGCCTCGACCTCCTCGATATGGGCAAGAGCACGCGCTGCCAGGTCGTGCGTCAGCCGTTCGAGATAGGCCGAACCGCCCCACGGGTCGATGACGCGCGTGGTGCCGGATTCCATCTGCAGGATGAGCTGGGTGTTGCGGGCGATGCGCGCCGAGTGGTCGGTCGGCAGCGCCATCGCCTCGTCGAAGGAATTGGTGTGCAGCGACTGCGTGTGTCCCTGCGTCGCCGCCATCGCCTCGATCATGGTGCGGATGATGTTGTTGTAGGGGTCCTGCGCCGTCAGCGACCAGCCTGAGGTCTGGCAGTGGGTGCGCAGCGACAGCGAGCGCTCGTCCTTCGGCGCAAAATTCTTCTTCATCAACGTCGCCCACAACAGGCGCGCGGCCCTGAGCTTGGCGACTTCCATGAAGAAATTCATGCCGACCGCCCAGAAGAAGGACAGGCGCGGCGCGAAGCGGTCGATATCGAGGCCCGCCGCGACGCCGGCGCGGGCATATTCGATGCCGTCGGCGATCGTATAGGCGAGTTCCAGGTCGGCCGTCGCACCGGCCTCCTGTATGTGATAGCCGGAGATCGATATCGAATTGAACTTCGGCATGTTCTTCGACATATAGGAGAAGATGTCCGAAACAATCCGCATCGAGGGTTTGGGTGGATAGATGTAGGTATTGCGGACCATAAACTCCTTCAGAATGTCGTTCTGAATGGTGCCGGCAAGATCCTTCTGCGCAACGCCCTGTTCTTCCGCCGCGACGATATAGAGCGCCATGATCGGCAGCACCGCGCCGTTCATCGTCATCGATACTGTCATCTCGCCGAGCGGAATGCCGTCGAAGAGCTGCCGCATATCGAGAATGGAATCGATGGCGACGCCCGCCATGCCGACATCGCCGGCGACGCGTGGATGGTCGCTGTCATAGCCGCGATGCGTGGCAAGATCGAAGGCGACCGACAGCCCTTTCTGGCCGGCGGCAAGATTGCGCCGGTAGAAGGCGTTGGATTCTTCGGCTGTCGAGAAGCCGGCATATTGCCGGATCGTCCAGGGCTGCTGGACATACATGGTCGGGTAGGGGCCGCGCACGAAGGGCGGCAGGCCCGGATAGGTGTCGAGATACGGCAATCCCTTGAGATCGCTTTGATTGTACAGATGCTTGGCGACAAGACCTTCCGGCGTCGTCCGCTGGCCTTTGACCTCGACGGGTGCGCGGCGTGGCGGGACCCAGCCGATCTGGCTGAAATCAGGGATCAAGAGGCGGCTCCGATCGATTGGTCGATGCGGACCGGAAACAGGGGCTCGCAGACGGCAACGCCTTCGGTGAAGGCCGGCCGGCGTTCCGCTGCCAGCGTCTCGACCGGACGTTCGTTTTTCAAGGGATAGAGCGTGGTGCCGATAATGGTCCGCTCGCCTGCCCGATAGGCCGCGTTGCGCTGTGCTGCCGCCGTGTGGACGCGTTTCTGGATATGTCCGTCCTGAAGGCTGGACAAGACGCCGCCCTCGGCCTCGATTGTCTGCAACTCCGCCCAGGCCAGCTCGCACAGTTCCGAGGTCAGTGCCTCGACCGCGCCGGAGCCATAGGCTGGGTCGGCGACATGATCGATATGGCTTTCATTGGCCATGATCAGCTGCGCGTTGCGGGCAACGCGACGGGCAAACCCCGCCGGCAGGCCATGCGCGATCGTGTGCGGCAGGATGGAGATCGAATCGGCGCCGCCGGACGCCGCGGCAAAGCAGGCAATGGTGGTGCGCAGGATGTTGGTCTCCGGGTCCATCGCCGTCATCATGCGAAACGACGTCTCGGCATGGATGTTGGCGGTGGATGTCGGGATCGAGCAGGCTTCCTGCACCCGTGCCCAGAGTCTGCGCAGGGCCCGCACCTTGGCCATCGACAGCAACTGGTCCTGGTCGACGCTGAGCGCAAAGCCGATATGGGGTGCGGCATAGACAAGCGGCTGCCGCGCCGTTTCGAACATTCTGAGATAGGAGACAGCCGAAGCCAGCATGATGCCAAGCTCCTGCGCCTCTGTCGCACCGGCGTTGTGGAACACACGCCCGTCTGCCTCCAGCAGCACGCCCGGAACGCCCATCGAGAAGAAATGTGCCAGCGACTGCGGCATCGAGGCCTGCAGCGCCTCGATCGACATGCGCAACCGGCCGGTTCCGGCAAAGATCGCCGCCGGGTCGATGCCGAAGGAAAGGTTGAGCTTTGCCGGGTCCGACCGGCGCTTGCTCAGGAACGCCACCAGCCAGTCAGCGACGGCGCGGCTCCAGGGATGTGCGTCGATGCGAACCTGGACGCGGTTGAGCGGTACGTCGTCCAGCACCGTCTCCAACGCCTTCGTCGTTCTCGGCAGGCCGTAGCCGAACGCGTTCGGTGCCCCTTCGAAGACAAGTGACAATCCCGTAGCGCCTTGTGCTACGTCCTCCAGTGCCTGGGTACTGGCACGGTCGATGTCCGGATCGTCGATGCGCTGGCTGACGATCCAGGGCAATTTCGGATTTGCACGCACGATCGGTTCCGCTGCGGTGCTGCGGTCGTAGAGCGGTTCGATGCGGATGTTGTCATCGCTATGCGAGACCAGTTTCTCCTCGAAGGATGCGCCGGCCAGCGCTTTTTCCGCCAAGGCCAGCCAGCGCTGGCGCTCGGCGTTCTCGGGTTCAACGTCCTCGATCAAGGCTCCGGCGCCCATCCGTCCTCCTCGTTTCATGCGGCCGCACCAGCCGGGAGCGGTTCAGTCTACGGTCCCAGGTCCGATATCGCAATTGCAATGCGCTTTCAGAGCCCGGATTCGATCCATCAGATATAGGTCAGTCCGCGTGGACGAACCATGAACGATTGCCAAACAGCGGCAAAATCCGCAAGCTCCAAAAAACCGATTTGAACGAATGGCATTGTCGCTGTGCAACGGCCTCACTATACCTGCGGCAAGGCCACTGGCTTTAAACACATCAGTTTGCGGAGAGCGGACATATGGCTGACGACACCAGTATTTTTATCGGCGCCAGCCGCAAGCCTGACGACAGCTATCAGCGTGCCGAGCAACTCCTGCTGCAATATGGGAATCGCCACGGCCTGGTGACCGGCGCCACCGGTACCGGCAAGACCGTCACCTTGCAGATCCTGGCCGAAGGTTTTTCCAACGCCGGCGTGCCGGTCTTCTGCGCCGACATCAAGGGCGATCTGTCCGGCATCGCCATGATGGGCACGGCACAGGATTTCCTGGTCAAGCGGGCCGAGCAGATCAAGCTCGACCCTTATGACTTCCAGGAATTTCCGGTCATCTTCTGGGATCTGTTCGGCGAGCAGGGCCATCCGATCCGCGCCACCGTTTCCGAAATGGGGCCGTTGTTGCTGTCGCGCCTGATGAACCTGACCGAGGCACAGGAAGGCATCATGAACATCGCCTTCCGCCTGGCGGACGAGGAAGGCCTGCTGCTGCTCGACATGAAGGATTTGCAGGCGCTGCTCGCCAACATCGCCGAGCGCGCCGACGAGATCGGCTCGCGCTACGGCAATGTAACGAAGCCCTCGGTCGGGGCGATCCAGCGCACGCTGCTGGTCCTGGAGCAGCAGGGCGCGGCAAACTTCTTCGGCGAGCCGGCACTGCGCATCGCCGACATCATGCGCACCACCCGCGACGGACGCGGCGCCATCAGTGTGCTTGCCGCCGACAAGCTGATGATGAATCCGCGTCTCTACGCGACCTTCCTGCTGTGGCTGATGTCGGAACTGTTCGAGGTGCTGCCGGAAGTCGGCGACCCCGACAAGCCGAAGCTGGTGTTCTTCTTCGACGAGGCGCATCTTCTGTTCGACGAAGCACCCAAAGTGCTGATCGATCGCGTCGAACAAGTGGTCCGCCTGATCCGTTCGAAAGGCGTCGGCGTCTATTTCGTCACGCAGAACCCTTTGGATATCCCTGAAAAGGTCCTGGCCCAGCTCGGCAATCGCGTCCAGCACGCGCTGCGCGCCTATACGCCGCGTGAGCAGCAGGCAGTGAGGACGGCGGCCGAAACGTTCCGGCCAAATCCCGATTTCGACTGCATGACCGCCATTACCCAACTTGCCACTGGCGAGGCGCTGGTCTCGACGCTGGAGGCCAAGGGTGTTCCGTCCATGGTGCAGCGGACACTGATCCGCCCGCCATCCTCGCGGCTGGGACCTATAACGGCGGCCGAGCGGCAAAAGTTGATCCAGGAAAGCCCGGTCGTCGGCCAGTACGATCAGGCCGTCGATCGCGAATCGGCCTTCGAGATGCTGCAGAAGAAGACCAAGGAGGCGCAGGACGCCGAAGAGCAGGCGCAGCAGGCCGGCAGCGGCGGCTCGCGCTGGACCATTCCCGGTTTCGGCAACGACGATCCCGCGCCGCAATCCGGTGGCAGGCGCGCGCCTGCGCCGCGCCCGTCCAATCGCCAGACCGTGGCCGAGGCGGCGATCAAGTCGGTGGTGCGCTCGGTCGGTTCGTCGGTCGGCCGGGCAATCGTGCGCGGGATACTGGGCAGTCTGTCCAGGGGGCGGTAACACTTGAGGCAGCGGCGTTGCCGCTGCCTCGTCGGTTCAGAAGATCGAGTTGGTGATCTCTTTGACCGGTCCAAGCAGCACCGATCCGTCCGGCACGCCGGCATCGATCGGAATGGCTCTGCGGTTCGCCGTCGCCACCATCGGCTGGCTGGCGTCGCTGGTCACGACGACCGGGGTCTTCGAAGGCACGCGGTCATAGAGGTCGATAATGTCCTGGTTCATCAGCCGCACGCAGCCTGACGAGACCGACTTGCCGATCGACCGCCATTCCGGCGAGCCGTGCAGACGGTAGAGCGTGTCGACGTTGCCCTGGAAGAGATAGAGCGCGCGCGCGCCAAGCGGGTTCTTCAGGCCGCCGGGCATGCCGCCATTGTCGGCGCTATAGGGCTTCAATTCCGGCTGACGGGCGATCATTTCATCCGGCGGCGTCCACTTCGGCCATTTCTGCTTCCACTGGACCACGGCGTCGCCGGACCATTCGAAGCCGGCGCGGCCGAGGCCGACACCATAGCGGATCGCCTGACCGCCCGGACGAACCAGATAGAGGAAGTGGCCGGTGGTATCGACGATTATGGTTCCCGGCTTCTGCCCCGTCGGGTCGGGAACGATCTGGCGCAGGAACTGCGGATCGATCTTGTCGACGGGGATGGCCGGCAAATCGAAGCCGCCATCGCTGACGGCCGCGTACATCGTCACATAATCGGCGAGGGGCGGCTCGACATAGGTTGGCGGTGGGGGTTCAATCGGCCCCGGCCCGGTGGTGGCGCATGCGGAAACCGCGATCGAGGCGGCGCCCAATGCAGCGGCGTTGAGAAAGCCGCGACGGCTCAGGCGATAGGATTCGATTTCGGTTATGGACATGGTTGCCTTCTTTAAGTCTCAAATCGCAACAAAGCGTCAATGCGCCGACCGCTGCGCGGGTGCCTGACAACACCTGGGGCGATAGGCGGTTCCGATTCTGGCCTGAAGGTGGACAAACAAAGGCGAAGCTGTGACTGCGCCGCCACTGTGGCGCCAGAGACACATGTGCGCGTCTTAGCTGCCGGGCACTAGCGCTTCGAGCGACGGCAGGATCAGGCTCGGTGGAAAGTCCCGGTATTCCTCGGGCTGGTTTGAGCGGTTGATCCAGACCGTGCGAAAACCGAATTTGGTGGCGCCTGCAATGTCCCAGCGATTGGAGGACTGGAAGGAAACCGCGCCGGGGTAAAGGCGCCAGCCGGTGGCAACCATGTCGTAGACAGCCGGATCGGTCTTGAAGCGCCGCACCGTATCGACGGAATAGATATCGTCCAGAACCTGGTCGAGCGCGGCGGACTTGACCGCCGCCTGCAGCATTTCGGGCGAGCCGTTGGACAGGATCGCCAGCCTCGCTCCCGAAGCCTTGAGCGCCTTGAGCACGGCCGGCACTTCCGGATAGCAGTCCAGCCGCCAGTAGGCGTCCAGCAATGTCGCCTTGAGACCGGGATCGGCCGAGGGAACCTTGCGCAAGGCGAAATCGAGCGCCTGTTCGGTCAGCTGCCAGAAATCGGCATAGGCGCCCATCAGCGTGCGCACCCATGAATATTCGAGCTGCTTGGCGCGCCAGATCTCGGACAACAATTGGCCGTCCGGCCCAATCTGATCGGCATGACGGCGCACGGCGGCATGCACGTCGAACAGCGTGCCATAGGCGTCGAAAACATAGGCGGCGTATTGCATGACAACAGTTTTGAGGGCAGGCGCGACAAGGTGCAAGCCTTGATTGCATTGCGCCCCGTCGCTGGCCTCAACAAAACTCCTCGATGCCGGTTGACGGCGCCCGCCAAAGCATCTTCCAATGGCTGTCACACGAGACCGATTGAGACGGGACAACACGATGACACTGGCGGCTGCGGCACAATCCGCGACATGGACTTTCGTCGATGGTGATTGGCACGAGGGAAATGTCGCCATTTTGGGACCGCGCAGCCACGCCATGTGGCTCGGCACCAGCGTGTTCGACGGCGGCCGCTGGTTCGAAGGCGTCGCTCCTGACCTCGAGCTCCACGCCGCCAGGGTGAATTCCTCGGCGATCGCACTTGGCCTCAAGCCGTCGATGACCGCCGACAAGATCGTTGGGCTGACATGGGATGGGTTGAAGAAATTCGACGGCAAGACGGCGGTCTATATTAGGCCGATGTACTGGGCCGAGCATGGCGGCTATATGGGCGTGCCGGCCGATCCCGCGTCGACCCGCTTCTGCCTTTGCCTCTATGAATCGCCGATGATCCCGCCGACCGGCTTTTCGGTGACCGTGTCGCCGTTCCGGCGGCCGACCATCGAAACCATGCCGACCAACGCCAAGGCCGGGTGCCTCTACCCCAACAATGGCCGTGCCATTCTCGAAGCCAAGATGCGCGGCTTCGACAACGCAATGGTGCTCGACATGCTGGGCAACGTCGCCGAGACCGGAACCTCGAACATCTTCCTGGTCAAGGACGGTCATGTCTTTACACCGGCGCCGAACGGCACGTTCCTGTCCGGCATCACCCGCTCGCGCACGATAACGCTGCTTGGCGAGTATGGCTTCAAGACCACGGAAAAGACGCTGTCGGTGCGCGATTTCCTCGAAGCTGACGAGATTTTCTCGACCGGAAACCATTCCAAGGTGGTGCCGATCACCCGTATCGAAGACCGCAACCTGCAACCCGGGCCGGTGGCCAAGAAGGCGCGCGAACTCTATTGGGATTGGGCGCATTCGACTTCCGCCGCCTGAGCGGATAAAAAGGCGGTCGGCGCTTCATTCCGGAGTTGCCCCAACCCATTCCAGACCTATCTTAGTCCGGTATCGACACCGGATTTTTCCACGAGGGAGTACCATCCATGGCCTTTGAATTGCCCGCTCTGCCTTACGACTATGAGGCCTTGCAGCCTTACATGTCGAAAGAGACGCTGGAATATCACCACGATAAGCACCACAAGGCGTATGTCGACAACGGCAACAAGCTCGCCGCCGAGGCCGGCATGGGCGATCTGTCGGTCGAAGAGGTGGTCAAGCAGTCGTTCGGCAAGAATGCCGGCCTCTTCAACAATGCCGCCCAGCACTACAACCACATCCATTTCTGGAAGTGGATGAAGAAGGGCGGCGGCGGCAACAAGCTGCCGGGCGCCCTGCAGAAGGCGGTCGACAGCGATCTCGGTGGCTACGACAAGTTCAAGGCAGACCTCATTGCGGCCGGCACGACACAGTTCGGCTCAGGCTGGGCCTGGGTCTCGGTCAAGGATGGCAAGCTGGCGATCTCGAAGACGCCGAATGGCGAAAACCCGCTCGTTCATGGCGCGTCGCCGATCCTCGGCGTCGATGTCTGGGAGCACTCCTATTACATCGACTATCGCAACGCCCGGCCGAAATATCTCGAAGCGTTCGTCGACAGCCTGATCAACTGGGATCACGTGCTGGAACTGTACGAAAAAGCGAAAGCCTGATCGATTTTCAGAGAAGCCCCGGCATACCCGGGGCTTTTCTTTTTCTGTGTAGAGGTTCCCGTTACAGCAAAGGTTCGGCAAAAATCATCCGGGGGAAGGGAATTTTCCCCCTGTAGCATCCGTTAACGTCCTGTCCCGAAATGCCTTCATCATGGAGCCAATGAATGAGAAAGCTTGTTATCGCCATCTCAATGCTTGCACTCGCCGCTTCGGCGGCCCTTGCCGACCCGATCCTCGATCGGCAGGCACTGATGAAGGAACGTGGAAAGATCGTCGGCGGCATTTCGAAAGTGGCCAAGGGCGAGGAGCCTTTTGATGCCGCTGCTGTGCTGACGCAGCTCCAGGCGCTGCAGGCGAATGCCGAGAAAATCGATGTCGATGCGCTATTCCCGGCGGGCAGCGATACAGGCGACACGACAGCGGCACCGAAGATCTGGGAAGACATGGCCGGCTTCAAGGCCGCCAATGACAAATATGTTGCCGACGTCAAGGCCGCGGTCGCGGCGGCTCCCGCCGACGTTGACGCGCTGAAGGCGCAAGTCGGCGCCATAGGCTCGGATTGCGGCACCTGCCATCAGGGCTACAGGGTCAAGAAAGGCTGATTTCAGCCATGGCATGGCTGAAGAAGCTCGTCGGCGTGGCCCTCGTTCTGGGCGGCGTCGGCGCGGTTACAGGGTGGGTCCTGTCGGCGCCGGTGCGGCTCGACAGTCAGACCCCGGCCAAGCTCAGGCCTGGTGATGCGGTCAAGGGAAAGCGCATTTTCTATGCCGGCGGCTGCACCTCTTGCCATGCAAAGCCGGGCTCGCAGGGCGATGCGCGGCTTCAACTCGCGGGTGGCCTCGAACTCAAGACGCCGTTTGGAACCTTCGTGCCGCCCAACATTTCGCAAGATCCCAAGGATGGCATCGGCGCCTGGTCGGTCGAGGATCTCGCCAATGCCATGCTGAAGGGCGTCTCGCCCTCGGGCGAACATTTCTATCCGGCGTTTCCCTATGCGTCCTACGCGCGCATGAATCCGGCCGACATTGCCGATCTCTACGCCTTCCTGAAGACGCTGCCAGCCGTCGCCGGCAAGGCCCCGGGCAACTCGCTCAGCTTCCCCTTCAACATTCGCCGCGGCATCGGCCTGTGGAAATTGCTCTACCTCGCTGACCAGCCGGTCGTTGCGTTCCCCGATGGCACGTCTGATCCGGTGAGGGCCGGCCGCTATCTGGTCGAAGGGCCAGGCCATTGCGGCGAATGCCACACGCCGCGCGATCTTGCGGGCGGTACGAGAAAGAACGCGTGGCTGGCGGGCGCCCTGGCCGCCGAAGGCAAAGGCGTCGTGCCGAACATCACATCGGGCGAGGGCGGGCTCAGTGATTGGTCGGAGTCCGACATCGCCAACTACCTCGAAACCGGTTTTACGCCTGATTTCGATTCCGTCGGCGGCGCCATGGTCGACGTGCAGAAGAACATGACCGAGCTAACGCCGGAAGATCGTGCGGCCATCGCCGCGTATCTCAAGGCGGTACCGCCGCATCCAAACGGCTATCCGCCGCGCAAAAAGCCGGCGAGCTAGTTTTCCGGCGACAGGTGGCGGTCGCCGAGGAAATCGAAGCCGGTTTCAAAGAAATGATTGTAGTCGCAGGTCAGCTCCTCGCCAGGCGCGATATCGCGCAAGGCGTATGTTTCCTCAGGTGAGGAGACGTCGCAATTCGGCTCATCCGCATGGTTCATGAAGCGCGCGTCGTCGGCTTCGAAGACGATGTAGTTCGGGTCGCGCCGGTCGGGGTAGGAATAGCGGTCGAGATAGCTCTTCACCGATCCGCTTTCGCTCTCATAAGTTTCCACGTCGATGATCCGATCGAATCTCGGGTCCAGCTTCCAGATCAGCGTGCCGCGCGGAATGTGGGCCCTGGCAAACACACCGATGCCCTGGATGGACGATTTGTCGAGATAGACGTCAACGAGCAGCATGGCGGGCCCTTGCGAGATAGTACTGGCAGTCGCGGCTTTGAAAAAGCCGAGCATTGGGTAGCGCGCGATGGTGGCAATTGCGAGCAGAAAATCGCGGCGCATGACCGCGAAATGAAGCCTCGGAAAAGATCATACGCAAATCAAGAATTCATGACCTTGGAAATCCGTCGAGGAACAGCGGCGGTCGGTTCGCCACCCGTTCCGCTGACCGACGGCGAGGTTGCTTGAATAGGGATGAAAAGGTCAGCGCTGCTGCAGCGCGAGCCGAATACCCAGAGCACAGTAGATGCCGCCAACAACCTTGCCCTGCCACCTCAACACTGTCGGATTTCGGCGCAGGAACGCCCCGAGCCGGCCGGCGCTCACCGCAAAGACGACCGTGCTGAAAAAGCCGAGTAGGACGAAGATGACCCCCAATGTGGTCAACTGAAGCATCACCGATCCGTTTTCAGGCCGCACGAACTGAGGCAGAAAAGCGAGGAAGAACAGCGCGGTCTTGGGGTTGAGCACTTCGGTCAGGATAGCCTGTCGAAACGCCTTGCTGGCGGAGATCGCAAGCGCACCGGCTGCCGGGTTGGCCGGTGTTTTCTCGATGATCGCGCGAATGCCGAGATAAACCAGGTAGGCCGCGCCGATGTACTTTATGATGCTGAAGAGCGTCGCCGACGTGGCGATGATCGCCGAGATGCCAACCATCGCCATGACCGTGTGAAACACGTCACCAGCCGCGATCCCGGCTCCGGTCGCGATGCCAACCTTGGTTCCGGAACTCGTTGCCCGCGCTATGGTAAGGAGCGTGGCTGGGCCCGCAATAAAGACGAAGCCGAGCACAACCGCGACATAAGCGATCAATGTGGCGAGATCGATCATCGGTCGATTTCTCCCGTAGGCTGCGCCTTACCCATCACCTTCAGTGCAAACGAATAGGTGTAGGCGATCTCCTCAAGCCGCGAAAACCGGCCGGAGGCACCGGCATGGCCGGAATCCATGTTGATCTTGAACAGCACCGGATTGTCGCCGCTCTTGCGCTCGCGCAGCCGCGCCACCCATTTGGCCGGCTCCCAATAGGTGACACGCGGATCGGTGAGACCGGCCAGCGCCAGGATCGGCGGATAGTCGAGCGCTGCGACATTGTCATAGGGCGAGTAGGCGGCGATAGTTCGATAATCGTCTACCGACGCGATCGGATTGCCCCATTCCGGCCATTCCGGCGGCGTCAGCGGCAGGCTGGCGTCGAGCATGGTGGTGAGCACATCGACGAACGGAACCTCGGCGACGATGCCGCCGAAACAATCCGGCGCCATGTTGGCGATGGCGCCCATCAGCATGCCGCCGGCCGAACTGCCTTGCGCGACGATCCGGTCATGCGCCGTGTAGCGCTCGGTCACCAGATGGCGCGCGACGGCGATGAAATCGGTGAACGTATTCATCTTGTTCTCCCGCTTGCCATCGTCGTACCAGCCATAGCCCTTGTCCTTGCCGCCGCGGACGTGAGCGATGGCGAAGACGAAGCCGCGGTCGACCAGCGAGAACCAGTTGGTGTTGAAGGCGGCCGGCACGGTGATGCCATAGGAGCCATAGCCATAAAGCAGGCAAGGTGCGGATCCATCCAGCGGCGTGTCGCGATGGTGCAAAAGCGAGATCGGCACCAGTTCGCCATCGCTGGCCGGCGCCATCAGCCGCCGCGTGACATAGTGGTCCGCATCATGGCCGGACGGCACTTCCTGGGTCTTGAGCAGCACCCGCTCGCGGGTGCGCATATTGTAGTCGAACACCTGGGCCGGCGTCGTCATCGACGAGTAGGAAAAGCGCATGATCTCGGTGTCGTACTCATAGGAACCCGACAGGCCGAGCGAGAAAGCCTCCTCGTCGAGGGACAAAAGATGCTCCTCGCCGCTGGTGCGGTCGTGCACGACGATGCGCGGCAGGCCTTCCTTGCGTTCGAGCCGAACCATGTGGTCCCTGAAGCCGATCACCGAAAGGATCAGCCGGCCCGGCTCGTGCGGCACCAGTTCCTGCCAGTTGGCACGGACTGGATCGCTCGCCGGCGCCGTCATGATCTTGAAGTCCTTGGCGCCGTCGGCATTGGTCAGGATGAAGAAGATGTCGCCGCCTTCTTCCAGGTCATACTGAAGGCCAACCTCGCGTGGTGATACCAGTTTCGGTTCGGCAAACGGATCGCTGGCGCTCAAGAGCCGATATTCCGAAGTCTCGTGATCGTTGATGCCGATCATGATCCATTCGTTGTTGCGGGTGCCGTCGACATTCATGAAGAAGCCGGGATCGGTTTCCTCATAGATCAGCCGGTCGCTTTCCGGGCTGTCGCCCAGAGCATGGAACAGCACCTTGGACGGGCGGTGGTTGGGATCGAGACGCGTGTAGAAGAAGCCGTCATTGCCGGCGTTCCAGACGCCTGAACCGCCGGTGTCGGGGATCTGGTCGGCCAGCTCCTTGCCATCGGCAAGGTCGCGCACGCGAAGCGTGTAGAATTCGGAGCCCTTGTCGTCGAATGCCCACAGCAGCTTGGCATGATCGGCCGAATGATCGACGCCGCCGAGACGGAAATAGGCCTTGCCCGCGGCCTCCGCGTCGCCGTCGAGCAGGATATGCTCGGCGCCGCCGTCGCGGGGCATGCGGAAATAGCGCGGCTGCTCGCCGCCGAGCTTGAAGGATGAACCATAGGCATAGCGTCCATCCTTCATCGGCACGGAAGAATCGTCTTCCTTGATACGGCCCTTCATCTCCTTGAAAAGCTGCTTTTGCAGCTCGGTCGTGTCGGCCATCAGCTTTGACTGGTAGGCGTTCTCTGCCTCGAGCTCAGCGCGGATTCCGGCATCGAGCAATGACGGATCCCGGAACATCTCCTGCCAGTTGTCGGCCCGCAGCCAGGCATAGTCGTCGGTTCGTGTGATGCCGTGATGCGTGTCGGAAACCGGTCGCTTCTCGGGCGTTGGCGGGCTGACGATCGGAAATGTGGAAGTCTTGGTCATTGCGTCTCGCTTTAGAAGTATCTTGAATGGCGAATGAACACGCCGATCAGGGCGGGTTCAAGAGCCGCAGTGTATGGGTCGTGTCGGCTCCAGGAGATGAGCCGGGAGGAGAGATGATGACTATTTGTTCTCGGACTGCTGCGGCTTTCGCCGTTGCTTCGCTAACTCTGGCCTTTGCCGGTCAGTCTCATGCGACCGTATTCGCGGCTTGGCAAGTGGCCAATGTGCCGTTCGGTGACACGCTCAATGTGCGCAAATACCCTTCGGGCGGATCCCAAAAGCAGGCGGCATACCCGAACGGGACCGTTCTGCAGATGACCGGACGATGCACCGGCGGGATAAACCTGCTCGACATCGCCAATCAGCCGGCGTGGAAGCAGGAACAGACAGTTCGCTACCGCTGGTGCGAAGTCTGGCATGACCCGGGCCAGAACGGCAACTTCGTCACCGGATGGGCCTATGGCAAATACATCGCCCCGCATTGATTGGTGCGCCAGCGATGGTCCGAGCCGGTCGGGTGACAGGCATGTCGCCAGCTTGCTCACGCATGACAGACGTGCGGCAACCTGTGGTTTTGTGGACAGATGTGAACAACCAAGCTTGCGCTTGCAATAGCCAAGCAAAATCAAGCATTGAAACCTGCTTTGTGAGTTACCACGAATGTAACGGCGATCTGACGCTACGTCAGCCGCGGCTGGTTCGCGCGCGAAATATCGATAAATTACACAATGCACGAAAGATTGAAGCTAATCCGGGAATAATTGACCAACATCGTTCAATATAGCGCAAGGGACGAATTGACTTACTTGGTCTGTAGGCTCATTGATGTGCGCGCGACACGAATCGTAGAAGCTCTACCTGCACAGAATTCGTGCAATGCCCTGCCTGTAAAAAAGGGCGCAGATCGAAGTAACTCTTGTTGGGGCCTGAAGACCATGGATATTGCCGAAACACCTTCCAGAAACAGCGATGCGCTGATCGAGTTGACCGCCGACGTGGTGGCCGCCTATGTCAGCAACAATCCCGTGCCGGTCGGCGAATTGCCGAACCTGATATCCGATGTCCATGCCGCGCTCGGGCGTGTGGGCGGAACCGCCGAACAGCCGCCTGCCGACAAGCAAAAGCCGGCGGTCAACCCGAAGCGCTCGGTTCATGACGACTACATTGTCTGCCTTGAAGATGGCAAGAAGTTCAAGTCGCTGAAGCGCCATCTGATGACCCACTATGACCTGACGCCAGATCAGTATCGCGAAAAGTGGAACCTCGACCCGACCTATCCGATGGTTGCACCCAACTATGCCGCTGCCCGGTCCCAGCTCGCCAAGAAGATGGGTCTCGGCCGCAAGCGCAAGGCGCGGTAATCGCTGCTAGCCTGATCGAATCGAAAAAACGGCGCCTTCGGGCGCCGTTTTGATTTTGCGGCTGCTGCGCGATGATCGAGGAGTGTCAGGCGGTCTGCTTGAGTGCCGCTTCGGCATCGCGCTTGATGCGCTTGACCATCGAGCGAAGGCCGTTGGCGCGCTGCGGTGACAGATGTTCGTCGAGGCCGAGTTCTTTCAACGTTGCGTCCGCATCGGTCTTCTGAATCTCGCTGGCGGTCCTGTCGGAAAACAGCGCCAGCATGATGGCGACCAGCCCACGCACGATATGAGCGTCCGAATCGCCGGTGAAGGTGATGACCGGATCGGCCCCAGCTCCGCGTTCAGTGGTCAGCCAGACCTGGCTGACGCAGCCCGGCACCTTGTTGGCGGCGCTGCGCTGCTCGTCGGGAAACGGCGGCAGCGCCTCGCCGAGTTCGATGACGTAACGATAGCGGTCTTCCCATTCCTCAAGGAACGAGAAGTCGTCGCGGATCGTCTGGATCGTGGTGGTCATAATGCCGGATATAGTCACGCGGCGGCTCCGCGTCACGGAAAAAACAAGGACACCGCGGGCGTCGAGAGGGCAGACAGCCCGCGGTGCGCCGTCGAAACGGCTTAATTCTGCGCCGGCAGGTTGACTGTCTCGGGCAAGACGATTTCCTCCGGCAGGCTGCCGGTCGTCGTCAATGTGTCAGGTCCCGCGGCGGACTTGTCGTCCAGCATCGCTGCCGCGATCTTGGCAGTCTCCTTGGCGCGGGCGGTGATGGTGTGCATCGCCGACTTGCCGGTCTCGCAGACATCGGGCTTGCGTTCGCAAATGCCGGCGATGTCGCCAACCGCTTCGCGTGCCGCAAACAAGGCCTGGATCGGCCCGACGCTTTCGCGGCCCGATTCGTCGGGGCCGACAGTCAGCGGCAGCGCCAGCAGCACCAGCGAAAACCAGAAAGCCATTCTTATCAGGAAGACCATACCCTTGCCCTCTCGTCGTGACCGGATCATGCATCCATATGGCATGACCTCTTTTATGGGCAGGATGTTGGCACACAGGCGCAAAGGACGGCTTGCAGGTTAGCCGAAAATTTTCCTCAAATTTTAGGCAAATTCGAAACGAACCGTTCTGCAATCGACTTGTCTCAAATCCGAATGTTTTTTCTTAACACGAGATAACCATCTATCTGTCTGCTTTTCCTGCATTTTTCCTGAGAGCCGGGGGTCCGGGCGCTGCGTGCAGCCACCCGATGGGTGCCGTCGCCGAATAACCCTCCGTTTACTATGGCTGCATTTGCTCGGGCTTTCGGCTGCCGGCATCCCGATATTTGCCGCAGGCCGGGGCCTTGGTCAGCCCCGCCTTATCCATTCCTTAAACGCTGGATGCGAGTTTCAGAGCCAACCAGAACGATCTGCAAAGCAGAGCTGTCCACGACGAGTGCGAGTGCGTTGAGTTGAGTTCAATCAAGGCCAGATACGTTGAATTGCCTGGCGCGATTGCCGCCGGTTGCGAACGTATGGTTCATCCGTCCATCCTTGGGCAGAGCGACCGCGAGCGCCAGCGCCGCTTCATCGGCGTCATGCTCGCCGCTCCCTTCTTTGCCGCTGGTGCCGCGGTCACGCTGGTCACTTCGGGCATGGGCGCCGCCGTCACCATGGCCGCTATCTTCGCGGCCTTTGGCCTGTGCTGGTTCGTCGCCTTGCTGGTGGCGGCGACCGGCAAGATGGCGATAGCAAGTCAGGTCGCCCTGGTAGTGGCGGGCATTTCTCTCGGCAGTCTCATTGCCGCCGCGGGCGGGCTGAGTTCGCCTGTCGCCATGCTTGTCGTGGCGCTGCCATTCGAAGCTTGGTGGATCGGTGCCTCGCGGCGTGCAGCACTTTGGGGAGCGGTGTCGGCCGCTGTCGCCGTCCTGGCTCAACCTCTGGCCGGAATTCTGTTCCCATTCACAGGAGCGCAGATTGCCGCGTGGCACTGGTTGGTGCCGTTGGCGTGGGCGCTCACACTGATCCCGCGCGCGTCGGTGTTCCGAAACACGGCCGATGCGGCTGATGTCGCCGACACGGCCAACCGGCTCGAAGACATCATCGATGCGGTGATCTTGCGCGTCGCCCGTCATGGCGAGGTTCTGGACGCTTCGCCAAAGGCGCGCACGCTTTTGAAATTGCCGGCCGAACTGCTGTCCGGAAACGGCTTCTTCGATCGCGTCCATCTGTCGGATCGCGTCTCCTATCTCAGCGCACTGGCCGACATGCGCGACGGCGCGCTGTCACGCCGGCTCGAATTGCGCATCAGGCTGCCTCAGAACGGCAATGGCCTGGCCGCCGATAATTATCGGCCGTTCTCGCTCGATCTGGTGCGCGGTGAAGAACAGGGCGACGTCTTCACGCTTGTCCTGCGCGAGAATGACGAGATTGCCCGGCTGCGCGAGGATCTCGCGGCGGCCAATGAGGCGGCCGCGTCCGCCGAGGTAGCGAAAGGGCGCTTCCTGGCTGTGGTCAGCCACGAACTGCGCACGCCGTTGAATGCCATCATCGGCTTCTCGGACATGCTGCTGCATGAGATGTTCGGCGCCTTCAAGGATCCGCGCCAGAAGGAATATGTCGGCCTGGTGCGGGATTCGGGCCAGCATCTGCTTGCCGTCGTGACCTCGATACTCGACGTGTCCAGGATCGAATCGGGCGTCTATGCGACCGAACCGGAACCGTTCCGGTTCGCGGAAGCGGTCGACATGTGCCAGTCGATGATGCGGCTGCAGGCGCAGGCCAAGAACATCGATCTGCAGGCGCAGATCGCGCCGGACGCCGGCGACATCAATGCCGATCGGCGCGCCGTGCAGCAGATGCTCATCAACCTCGTCTCCAATGCGATCAAGTTCACCCCCGATGGCGGCGATGTCGTCGTCGGCGCCAAGCGGATCGGTTCGCGTCTGCATTTCTGGGTCAGGGACACCGGCATAGGCATCGCCGAGGAGGATTTTGCCAATCTCGGCAAGCCCTTCATGCAGATACAGAACGACTATACCCGCCGTTTCGAGGGGACCGGTCTCGGCCTGTCGCTGGTCAAGGGCCTGGTGGCGCTGCACGAAGGCACGATGTCCATCGAAAGCATGCCGGGCGAGGGCACCACGGTGACCATCAGCCTGCCGGTGAACGGACCGAAGGGGCATCAGGCGGAGAAGGCCGGTGTGCTGACCTTGCCTGTGGCCATGGCGAAAGGGGACAGAAATGGCTCGCTCCGCAAAACAGCCTAAAGCGGTCAAGCGCCGCAGCAATGCCTTTCAGGACGGCGCCGTCGCCGTCGGCGGCATGATCTCGCGCAATCCTGTCCTGGTGGGCGGCTCGACGGCATTCCTGGTGACGCTGTTCTACGTTTCCGCCAATGCCTTGTGGTATCAGCCTTTCCCGCATGCGGGCGCGTTCTTCGCTACTCGCAGCATCGAGGGCTTTCCACACGCGGCGTCCGACGAGCCGGAGACGACATTCAACATCGTGCGGCCATCCGGCGCGCCGGCACCGATCAAGGGCGATCCCGTGGTCGAGCAGGTGCAGGGCATCCTGAAGGATCTCGATTTCTATTCCGGAACGGTCGACGGCATTTCCGGACCCAACACGCGCAAGGCCATCCAGGCCTATCAGCAGAAAGTCGGGCTCAGTGCGTCCGGCGAGATCGACGCTCTTTTGCTCGATCAACTGGGCGCGACGCCGAAAACCGCTTCCGTCGTACCCAGACCGCAGCCGCGCCCGGATACGCCGGTCGCCGTTCCTGTGTCTTTGCAGACAAATTCGGGGCAGACAAATTCCGGGCAAACGAATTCAGGGCAGACGAATGCCGCCCTGACGAGTGCTGCCACGCAAGCGCCCGATGCCCGCATCGTCAAGATCCAGGCCGGGCTCAAGGCGTTCGGCAATGACGACATGCAACTGGACGGCGTCGTCGGCGCACGGACCAAGGCGGCGATCAAGGAATTCCAGTCGCTGTTCGGGCTGCCGCAGACGGGCGAACCCGATGAGATCGTCTACGTCAAGATGCGCGAGATCGGCCTGACCAACTGACGGCTGACACGACGGCTCGCCGAGCGGCGAAAATATCGGTAGAGAACCCGCTTGCCTTGTTTGCGTGCATGTTGTTGTCCCAGAAACCGGGAGCGACATGCATTAGCGGAGTTCTCTCATGCGCGTCACATCGGATCTGTGGGTCTCGGCCCTGTTGCGCCGGGTTTTCGGCGCCGGCGGATTTGCCGCCGTGGTCAAGCGCGGCGCAACCGAAGCCGGCGCTGTTTTCGTGCTGGCGCGGGGCAGGCTGGGCGAGGTTGCCCTGTTCGGCCCGGCACCGCAGACGAGCTACGATTCGGCCAAGCCCGACGACCGGTTTTTCAGTCTGCTCGGGGCCGGTGACGATGCCGCAGTGCTCGATGCCAGGCTGGAAAGGGAGAAAAAATTCGACCCCGACATCTGGGTGGTCGAGATCGAGGCCGGTGCCGTTCCTGTCGAAGAGCTTATTTCCGTGAGGACGCCTTGAGGCCGGAGGAAGCCGCCCCATCGTCGCTGTTCGATGCGGTGCGGCTATCGCTATTTGCGGGTGCTGCGTCGCGAACCACCTTTGAGAGGGTTTCGGCTTTCCAGTCGCGTACCCTGCCCAGGGCGACATCGCGATGCAGCAGGCGGTAGCGGTCGAGGAAGGTGCGGATAGCCTGCGGATGTGGGAATTGGCTGGGGTAGACGGCAACGGTGATCAGGAAGGCCCGATCCTCGCTGAGGTCGAGCGAACGCAGTGCCGCAAGCAGCGACGCATAGTTCTGGTTGGCGGTGAGCGAGCGTGCGGTCGAGAAATCGATATCGAGCGCATCGGCGAGCGCGGTCTGGAAGAATGCGGCGTTTCCTGTCAGCGCTGTCTCGCGCAATTTCACATAGGTGTCAGCGCCCGTGAAAGGATCGGCGTTCGTCGCTGCCGCCTCGTCGCCGGTGCGCATCATCGAACGCAGCCTGCGCCGTGCATTTTCGGCGGCGATGCCGAGCGCCTGTTCTCGGGCGGGCTCGTCGGAAGTAGTTTCCGTGCTCAGCGGCACGATCTCGTCTGCTGCGATGGCGTTCGCTTCCGGCTCCCGCACCCGCACCAGGGTTGGCCTTTCGAGCGCCCTGATCAGATCGGCGATGGTCGGGTTCAGGTCCTTGCGGCGCGCAATGGCACGCGCATGCGGCAGTCCGTGCCGCCCGATCAGCGCGATGAGATCGATGTCGCTGACGGCGCGTGAGCGGATGAGCAGCGGGGCCGCGATGTCGACCGGTTCCTCGCAGAGACGGCGCACCAACGCGGTGGGGGCATATTCGCATTCGGAAAGGGCGGCCGCCACATAGCGGCGAGATTCGACGGATACGTTGTCGAACAGCGGCAGCGTCAGGTCTTCGAGCTGGCCGATCTCACGGCGTGAAGGGCGGGTGAGCGAGCAGAACGCCGACACCGCGGCGCGGAACAGCCTTTCGGCCTTTCCCGAGTCTTTCCGTACCGCGATTTGCCTGAAGTCCGAAGATGACACGAAGGATACGCCCGTACTCGACACAACTTTGGCCACGCTCAACCGGGACTGTGTCGGTTTCGCGAGTGCCTCGGTCAGGACGTCCTGACCTCAAGACAAAGATCAAGTTAGCGACGATCCGTTAGCGCTCCGTTAACCCTCTGCCGGCCTTAATGATATTTGGAGGCGTTGCGTTGTGCTCCGGGGAAACCGAGAGGAATGCGCGAACCATGGGCATGGTACTGTCTTTCGTGCCGCGTACGGCACCAAGCAATCGGACAAAGCAGACCGCCGAAATTCCGGCGGCGGTGATCATCTTTCCCGGCATCCGCTACGAGCGGTCTCATGCCGGCGAAGTGCGGCCGGTCGATCCCGACAAGCCGGGGTCGCCAGGGACGAAGCCGATCCCGCATCACTAGAGCATGATCCCGAAAAGTGGAATCCGGTTTTCGGAAAAGATCATGCTCAAACAATAAGATAGAGCCCATCCCGATTCCATCGGGATGGAACAGGCTCTAGAAATCCTGCAACTCGCAGGAACTCTGCTCGAAGAAGCGCGATACGATCGGCTTCCAGCTGTCATCGGGCACAAAGGCGCGGATGACGAAGATGCCTTCCTCGATCGGTGCTTCGACAAAGATCGCTCCCTGAAGGTCTTCGGGAAGGTCCTTGCGCACGTCGATCATTTGCGCCGGCGTCAGCACGACGGCATCCAGCACGCCGCCGGTCGCGGTGTGGTCGTTGAAGGAATAGATGTTGTGGCCGCTGCGGTCGTAGACCGACACCGACCAGAACGGGACATGTCCCGGCGCCTTGATCCGGACCATGCCTTCGCCGAGGTCGAACCGGCACGCCGTTGCATAAAACAGCGGATCGACGGATTTCACCACGGGCGCACCACCGGCCTCGGCATCGAGCCGCGTCATCCTGTAGAGATCCGACGCCATGGACAGCCGCGACCAGGCGTCGCGTTCGGAAAACTCAGGCACCAGAAGCAGCACGGCGATGTGCACGATGCCGGCGCCGAGCAAGCCGAGCAGGACGGCATGCAGAAGTCTGCGCATCGCCGCATTAAAACTACGCATCGCAGCCGACCTTGACGATATGCGGCAGCGAGACGTCCGACAGGCCGGTGCTGCTGGCGATCGGCGTGTCGTAGAAGGTCAGCACGAAATACATCCTGCCGAAGCCGTCGGTCAGCAGCCAGTTGCCCGGCATTGGATGATGGCCGGCGGAAATGATGACCGAATTGTCGGGCTGGCGCACCACCCCATAGGATTGCAGCGCTGCTAGCCGCGGCTTACCGGTTTCGACCACGCCGAGCGACTGGTCGGCGGCATAGAGCGTCCAGAACCGTGCCGTCGGAAATCCACCCTCGATTGTGTAGGTGCATTCGCGCTTGAGCTCGGCGCCGCCCGCGTCGCGCTCGGCGACGAAGGACAGCCCTTCGGCGCGGCCGAGCGCAAGCACGCCCTCGCGCGCCACACGGGCTTTGGAATAAGGATCGGCGGACGGCGTGCCGATATCGGGAAAGGCTGTCCATTGGCCGATCCGAATGGCGCCGACGCCATCCTGGACTTTCAGCGCATACCAGACGCTGCCGCCACCGCCGACGATGGCTATGGCAAGCGAAAGCAGCGTCAGGAAAGCATTTTTGAGCATGAAGGGCCGGGGACACGAAGAGTTGCCGCTCGGGATATCGCGGCGTGGGGCCTTGTGGCAAGCGGGCCGATGGATTTGCCCGCCCAAGCCAGTCGGAAAGACTCGCCCAGTCGGAAAATCACAGCGCCGACAGCGTCTCCGGCGGTTTAGGCGCATCGAGAACGGGCGCCGACTGGAACAGCCTGGTCATGTCCCTCAATGTCTGCGTCGTCCGGCTGGACAGCACCGGCGGCCGTTCGGCAGCTACGTCGGCCGCCGCCTGCTCCGCGTTCTTCTTCTGCGCTTCCTCGGCCTTGGCCGCGATCTCCTCGTCGACGAAGGGCTTGTCGATGCCCGGGATCGGCTTGAGGTCGATATTCTGGTGCGCGTAGACCATCAGTCGCTGCCACACCATCGCCGGCAGTGAGCCACCTGTCATGTTCTTGGTCGGCGTGAAGTCGTCGTTGCCCATCCATACCGCCGCCGTGTAGTTCCCGGTGAAGCCGACAAACCAGGCGTCGCGGTAGGACTGCGTGGTGCCGGTCTTGCCGGCGACGACGATGTTGGGAAGTTGGGCTCGCCGCGCCGTACCCATCACGGGTACTGCCGCCAGCATGGTGTTCATCGATTTGAGCGCCTGCTCGGACAGCACCCGGTGTGGCGGCGGCGCGTCCTTGGCGAAATCATAAACCACCTCGCCGGTGCGGGTCACCAGTTGGCTGATGCCGTGCCGGGAGCCGACGAAGCCGTTGTCGGCGAACACGCTGTAGCCCGTCGCCTGGTCCATCACTGTCATGCCCGAGGTGCCGAGCACCATCGTCTTATGCGCTTCGATCGGCGATTCCACACCCATCGCCTCGGCCATGGCCTTGATCGGGCCGATGCCGAGATGGTCCTTGGCCAGCCGCACCGGCACGGTGTTGATCGACTTGGCCATTGCCATGATCAGCGTGACGTTGCCCGCCGATCCGCCGCTGTAATTGTGCGGCGACCAGCTGCCCCAGCTGATCGGGCCGCCGGAAATGATGGAGTTCGGGGTGAAGCCGTGTTCCATCGCCGTTGCGTAGACATAGGGTTTGAATGACGAGCCGGTTTGGCGCAACGCCTTGGTGGCGCGGTTGAACTGGCTGGCACCATAGTCGCGGCCGCCGACGATGGCGCGCACGGCGCCGTTGGTCTCTATGACGACGACAGCGCCTTCGGTGACGTTATACTCCTTACCGAACTGGCGCAGGTGGAACTCCACCGATTCTTCCGCCGCTTTCTGGATGTTGGCGTCGAAGGTGGTGTGGGCAACGAGCGAGTGCTGGCCCGGTTTGGCGATCTTCTTGACCTCGTCGAACGCCCAGTCGAGGTAATAATCCGGACTCTTCTGTTCGCCTCGGTCAACGACATCGGCCGGATGCAACCTGGCCTGCAGGACCTGGCCCTCGGTCATGAAACCGGCATCGACAAGGTTGGACAGCACCACATTGGCACGCGCACGCGCCGCCGGCAGGTTGATGTGCGGCGCATATTTGGTCGGCGCCTTGAACAGGCCGGCCAGCATCGCCGCCTCGGCAAGGTTCAGGTCCTTGACGCTCTTGCCGAAATAGAAGTCGGCGGCCGCCTCGATGCCGAACGTGCCGCCGCCCATATAGGCGCGGTCGAGATAGAGCTGCAGGATTTCCTTCTTCGACAGATTGGCCTCGAGCCACAGCGACAGGAAGGCTTCCTTGATCTTGCGCTCCAGCGTGCGCTCATTGGTGAGGAACAGGTTCTTGGCCAACTGCTGGGTGATGCTCGAGCCGCCCTGCACGACGGAGTTCGCCCGCACATTCTCGAATATCGCACGCGAAAGGCCCAGTACATCGATGCCGTAGTGATCGAAGAAGCGGCGATCCTCGGTGGCAAGCACCGCCTTGATGACGTGATCGGGCATCTCGTCGACCGGCACGGAATCGCGCTGGATGATGCCGCGCTGGCCGATCTCGTTGCCATAGCGGTCAAGGAAGGTGACGGCGAAGTCGCCCTGGGCGCGCCAGTCGCCGGCCGTATCCTGGAAAGCCGGAATGGCCAGCGCCAGCATCACGACGATGCCGCCAGCGCCCAGCGTAAACCCTTCGCTCAACAGTTCGATGATGCCGCGGCGCCAGCCGCTGACGCGGAAGCGCCGCGAGAAGATCGTCGCGGATTCCCAGAACTGGCGCGCCTTGAAACCGATCTCATAGAGCGAGGAATCGATCCACGCGTCGAGCGCCAGCAGCCGGGCGGCGATCGGACCTCTTCTCTTGCGTGGTTCAGGACTGGCCATTCGGAAATCCGGCTAGCGACTGCGCGACCTGAGAACCGCAAACCGGCAATTTCAGGGCGATGCATTCCGGAGACTATTCCTCCATTTTTCCAGCGCTCACAAGGGCGGTGAAGACACAGTGGCGGGTTTGTTGCTGAAGGCGGGCCGGGGAATAGAGCCTGAATCCGCCGCGTCTAGTTTTGCCGCCTCAGGCCGGTTCGCGCTTCAGCGCCTGTTCCATGCAGTGGATGTGCATCCTGAGGCGATGGCGTCGGTGAAGCCTGTCTGAACCGCGAGCGACAAAACACTGCCGACCTGCCAATCAAAGCCCGATGACCAACAGCACGTGAACGCAAAAAACCCGCGCCCCCAGCGGAGACGTGAGCTTTCTTGTCACTGCAGCATGGGCGCCTCAAGCGGCTTGCAGGCTTTCTTTCGGGCGCAAATTCTGGTTCATCCGGAACAGGTTCAGTGGGTCGTAGCGCTGCTTGATTTCCAGAAGCCGTTGATGGTTGCCACCATAGGCCGCTTCGACCCGGTCGACCTCGTCTTCCGGCATGAAGTTCACATAGACGGTGCCGGCGGCATAAGGCTTGGCCGCCTCGTAGATAGCACGAGCCCAGTCGGTGCAGGCTTTGTCCATCGCCGGTTCGCGCCAGCGGGCGTGAACGTTCATGACGAAATGCGAACTGCGCTGTGGAAACGCCGTTGCGTCCGCCTTGACGCGACCTGCCGCGCCGCCGACATGGCCGATAAATATCTCGCATTCGGGTCCCGGCAGCTTGGCTATTGCCCCCGTGACGACCGCAGCCGCCTCCTCGGAAAACTCGGTGAAGTCATGGCTCTTCCAGTAGTTGCGGGCGCCAGGCGTAAGCAGCGGGTCGAATGCCTGCTGCCAGCCGGTGAACGGGTTGCGGCCCACGACATCGGCAATCGGCGTGCCGATGGCTCGAAGCTTATGCGTCGCCTTTTCGCCTGCGTCGATGTCGCCGCAATAGCACATGGCCAGAACCAGCACCTCCTTGCCATGCCACTCCGCCGGCAGGAAGGGCAGCGGCGGCGCCTGCCGCATGACCACCCAGCAGGTCAACTCGTCAGGAGCGGTTTCGAGCGCCTTGCGATACTCCTGCAGCACCTTTTCGGCATCGGCGAAGGGATGGACGACAAGCCCCGCCAGCACTTGCGGTCCAAACTCATGGAGCTGGAACTCGAATGCCGTGACGACGCCGAAATTGCCGCCGCCGCCGCGCAGCGCCCAGAACAAGTCCGGATTTTCGGTCTGGCTGGCCCGGAGCAGTTTGCCGTCGGCGGTGACCACATCGGCGGAGGCAAGATTGTCGATGGTGAGGCCGAATTTGCGGGTGATCCAGCCGAAGCCGCCCCCCAGTGTCAGGCCGGATATGCCGGTGGTCGAGTTGATGCCGGTCGGCACCACCAGCCCGAAGGCCTGCGTTTCCTTGTCGACATCGGCAAGCGTCGCACCAGGCCCGACCCATGCCCGCCGCGCAGCGACATCGACCCGCACCGACTTCATCAACGACAGATCGATCATCAGACCACCATCGCAGACCGCACTTCCGGCAATGTTGTGACCGCCGCCGCGCACGGAGACGAGAAGCCTGTTCTCCCTGGCGAAATTCACGGCACTGATGACGTCGGAAGCGCCGACGCAGCACACGATCAGCCCGGGCCGTCGGTCGACCGTGGCATTCCAGACAGTTCGTGCTTCGTCGTAAGCGGCGTCGCCTTCGCTCAGCAAAGTGCCGCGCAATTGTGCCGAAAATGCTTCCAGGGCCGCGGCGTCGATTGTCGTTTTGCCGCGTTCAAGCGTGGTGAGGCTCATGGAATTCATGGTTTCCTCCCGAGTTGCAGATGAGCTGTCCCTCTCCCAAAGACATTTTAGTGTGCTCTTATATTAGGTGTCGTGCAAGTTTCGCATTGGCGGGGCACATGTTTCCGCCAGCCGGCGATCTCAGCCGGTTTGCACGCCCGACCTTGTACCCCTGGCCGCCAGGATGCTGATCAGCTGATGCGAATGTGACGAAGCAGCTAGCGCTACCACTTCTCGGGCCGGTTCGCGCTTCAGCGCCTGCGCCAGGCAGTGGATGCCGCCGCCCGTCTTCGAAATCTCGCTCATGTCGACGGCCGCGACCTCGGATCCGCGCCTCGAACTGGCCGGCCCGAGATTGGCGCGATCAGCCCGTTAGAGCAGTACCTTGAATGATCATCGTGGCGAGGCTGCCGCGATGGCCGCCTGCAGCAGTACCCGCGCGCCGGTAACGGCGTAGGCAGGCTCCACATATTCCGCCTCGTTGTGGCTCAGCCCGTCACGGCACGGCACAAAAATCATCGCGGCGGGCGCCACCCGTGCGAGGAACAGCGCGTCATGGAATGCGCCCGATATCATCTGCTTGTGCGGCAGCCGCAGGGAATTGACGGCCTCCTCAAGGGTTTTGACCATATCGGGAGAGAATGCCGCCCCGGGCATGTCGAACGACCGCCTGATCATTACAGTGCAATGCTGAGCCTCTGCCTCCGCTGCGCAGACCTGGCGCAACTCGGCTTCGATGGCATCGAGCCGCTCTACCTGCGGATGTCTGATGTCGACGGCGAAGACCACGGACTGCGGTATGGCGTTGATCGATCCAGGCTTGGCGGTGACCCGGCCTACCGTCAGCCTTGCGCTGCTGTCGAACGGCATGATCGTCGTCTGCAGCCTGTGCATTGCGGCAACGGCGGCGACCATTGGATCCCTGCGGTAGGCAAGGCCGGTTGTACCGGCGTGACCGGCAGCGCCCTCGATGGAAATTTCCAGCCAGCGCGTGCCTTGCACGGCGGTGACGATACCGATCGGCAACCGCTCCTTTTCCAGCGATGGGCCCTGTTCGATATGGAGCTCGATATAGCCGGAGATCGGCATGCCCAGGGGGCGAAGGGTTGCCTCCGGCAAGGCGGAGATCGTTGCCCCAAGCTCCCCTGCGAGGGACGCACCGTCGCTGCCGACTATGGACTGCCATGCGGAAATATCGGCTCCAGTGAAGGCCATGGAGCCCATAACACCCGGCGCGAACCGGCTGCCCTCTTCATTGGCCCAGGCGACGACCTCGATCGGCATTCGAGTTTCGGCCTTCGCGTCCTCCACGGCTTCGAGTGTCTCGAAGGCGGAAAGCGTGCCGAGCGCTCCGTCGAAGCGCCCCCCGGTCGGCTGGCTGTCGAGGTGGCTGCCGATTAGCAGCGGCGGCAGCGTGGCATCCGTGCCCTCGCGGCGGATGAAGAGGTTCGCCATGGCATCCTGAAAGACCGCGAAACCGCGCTCGATAGCCAATTCCGCCAGCAGGCGCCGGGCGCTGCGATCCTCAAGGCTGAACGCCTGTCGGTTTACGCCACCGGCTGGCGTCGCGCCGATCCGGGCGAAGGCATCGAGTCGGCCCAGCAGCCGCTCGCCGTCGATCTCCGGCACCAAAGTCACCGCTTGAGGCCTCGGATAAAGGCGCTCACTCGTTGAGGGTCGACCTGGTTCCACCACACGCCATCGTGCTTAAGCGAACTGGCGACAATGACGCCGTCGACGATGTGGAGGATATCGTTGGCGTTGTCGGGCGTCACCCCGCTGCCGACAAGGGTCGGCAGTCCGGCGGCGTCCTTGATCATCCTTATATAACCGAGATCGGCGGCGTGGCCGGTGCGTTGGCCGGTGGCGATCACCACGTCGGCATCGAAGAACACCAGGTCCTTGACCTGTTCCTCGACCGGCCGGTCGCCAACAATCGCATGGGCGCCATGCTTGACATGCGCATCAGCGAAGATGCGGATGCCGTTGGCCCGAAGCCTGGCGCGGAAGCGCATGGCACGCGCCGCTTCGCCTTCGATAAAGCCCTCATTGGCGACATAGGCGTTGGCCCATTGATTGACGCGGACGAAGGAAGCACCGGAGGCACTTGCGATCGACAGCGCGGGAATGGAAGCATTGGCAAGCACATTGATTCCGATCGGCCGGCCGAGTTCCCTTCGGATCCGGTCTGAGACGACGGACATGTAGGCGGAAGTCTCGGGCCCGATATCATCGGGCTTGGCAAACGGAACGTCGCCATGGTTCTCGACGATCACGCCATCGCAACCGCCATGCAAATAGGCTTTTGCGTCGTCGAGGCCACGTTGATAGATAGCCTCGACCGCTTCGCCATTGTAGCGCGGCGCACCTGGTAGAGGTGCCAGATGAATGACGCCGATCACCACCTTGCTTCTGCCAAAGATCGACTGCAGCGCATCACTCGTCACTTGGCCGACCGGTTTGGGGGATTTTGTCATGCGGTTTGCGCTTCCGTCGTTTCCATGAGCAGTTTCATCTCGCGCCTGTCAGGGCACGAGCCGAGCGTCCCGGCGCATCCAACCGAGATGGCCGCGGCGCGAACCGCGATCCGCGCTGCCGCGGCGAGGTCCATGCCGGCCGCAAGGCAGCCGGCGAGGCAACCGCAAAAGACATCGCCCGCGCCGCTGGTATCCACCACAGCCACCCTCGGCGCCACGAGCCGGTCGACCCGTCCTTTGCCATCGGCGACTAGGCAGCCAACCGCGCCAAGCGTCACGATAGCGGTGTCTGCGCCTTGACGGATTAGTTCGCGGGCTGCCGCGTCAGGATCGCTTATTCCAGTCAGTTGCTCCGCTTCGCCTGCGTTGGCGATGGCCAGGCTGACGTCGCTCAAACTCGGTGTATGGCCGGCCGCAAGCGGGCTTGGATTGAAGACCGTCATCGCTCCCGCGCTGCGCGCCAGCTTTAGGCAAGCGGTCGTTACATCCGGATCCAGATTACCCTGAACCACCACGATGTCGCCGCGTTCGACCGATCGGATAAAACCGCTGGCGGCCAGGGGATCGAAGGCGGCGGCGCAACTGGCGCCGGTGACGATGAGGTTCTCGCCCCGCGCGTCGACCAGGATCGTCGACCGGTCGCTGGGCAGTGGCAGCATCGTCAGATGGCTGGCATCGAGATCGCGGCTCAACTGGTCTGTGATCCAGGCTCCGGCGGCATCGTTGCCGATCGCCGCATGGAAGCGGACATCGGCTCCCGTGCGGACCGCGGCCACCGCCTGGTTCGCACCCTTGCCGCCAAGTCCGTCGGCATGATCCGATGCGTTCAGCGTCTCGCCCGCTGCCGGAAACCGGTCCAGCCGAAACGTCGTATCGACGCAGACATTGCCGACGACATGGACGCGCATCGCTAATCCCTGGCCGTTGCCCAGCCCAGCATCTGTTCGAACAGTGTCTTGTAGCCATTCCAGGCGATGAAGCCCGCCGGCAGCCAATGCGGGCCGACATCCGAGGTCCAGGCGACGGTGCGGCCCTGACCATATTTGCCGGTCACCAGCAGCGGCAGCGAACGGTAGTCGGAAGACACCGTGGCGAGAACTTCCGCGCCGTCCTTGACCGTGACTTCGTTGAAGCCGAGCAAGATCGGCCAATCCTTGCCGAGGCCCTTGAGGATCGGGTGGTTCTGCGGGCCGACAACGACCGGCGCATAGCCTTCCGGAACCTCGACACGGTCGTCCACGGGCAGGCAGGTGACCGGCAGAACGTCCTCGACCGGCGTCTTGTGATAGCGCGCGCCGCCATTGATGCCCTGGAAGCTATAATAGCCGCCGAACATCAACAGGCCGCCGCCATTGCCGACATAGTCGCGCAACAGGCGCAGCCGGTTCGGCGTCGGTTTGGAGTGGATCCAGGTGTCCGGGTGGAGCAACAGCGTGTTGGCACCAAGATCGGAAAGCACGACCGCGTCATAAGCCGAAAGCGTTTCCATGGTTTGCGGGAAATTCCGCTGCGCCTCATGCGCCGGCATGAAGGTGACGTCGAACGGACTGTCCTTCAGCGCCGCCAGCAGTTCATCGGCTCCGGTGTGATAAGTCACGGTCGGAAACTGGTCGAAGCCCTTGATGTGGGTCGCGGTCGAGACCCAGGACTCGCCTGCGAGAAGAACCTTCTTCCTGGACATGTAGTCTTCCTATCTTGTTTGGAGCCGCTGCTCAGAGGCCCTCGGCGAACACAGTCTTTGGATTGTCGACGAGCATCGTGTCGATTGCCGACTGCTCGACACCATGGCGTTTCAGTCTCGGCACGAAATGCTTGAGAATGAAGCCGTAGCCGAACCCGCCGAAGCGGGTCAGCATGATCTTGAGAAAGACGTCCTGCGACAGCAGAATCCGGTCGAGCAGCCCCATGTCGATCAACGAGCGGATCGCCCGTGCGTTCTGCTCGTCGGACGGCGACTGCGCATCCTGGTCGGCATAATAGAAATCCATGCCGATCATGTCATATTCCAGGAAGGCGCCGCGCGCGGCGAGGCTTTTCTGGTAGGCAAGGTCGTTGTGGCTCGGGTTCATGTGGCAAAGCACCGTGTGTCGGAGATCGGCGCCTTCCGCCTCGACCACGTCGAGCACGTCATGCGCCAGCCGCTCCCAGCCGGGGAGATGAATGGTCAGCGGCACGCCGGTGATCTTGGCCGCGCGAGCCGAAGCCCGCAGTGACTTGCGTTCCTCGTCGGTGAAATCCTTGCTGACACCGACCTCGCCGATGATGCCGGCCATGATTTCGGGCTGCGTTGACCCGCCGCCGACATCGTTGACGAGGAATTCGGTGACTTCGTCGACGTCCATCGCCTTCAGCCAGCCGGGGTGGGTGTGCTGCAGGTAGAAGCCCGTGCCCATGACGATCCGCAATCCCGAGGCGCGCGCGATGCGCGCCAGCTTCACCGGATCGCGGCCAATGCCGATATTGGTCGCATCGACCACGGTATGCCCGCCGAGCGCCCGGTATTTCGCCAGCTCCGAAAGCGCCAGGTCGCTGTCGTCGAGCGAGACGTTGTCGCGATTCATGTAAGGGTTCATCCGCAACTCACCGATGATCTCCATGCTGACCGGCTGCTCGGCGATCTTCTTCTCGCCGGGATGACAGGGGCATTTCCACGATGTCGCGCCATCAAGCAGGATATGCTCGTGCATCAGCGTCACGCCCATGTCGGCGATCGCGACCGGGCCGGCAACGGTCATCACGGTGCCGGAGCGAACACCGATCGGCGCCCGTTCCCTTGGCTTCTCGTCGAACAGATGATTCATGTCAGCGGCTCCGCGTTGCGCCCTTGAACAGGCGGAAATTCAGCCAGATGGCAACGAGGATGATTGTGCCGGTGACGATCGGCGTCAGGAAGGGCGACATGTGCGCCAGGATCAGGCCGTTGCCGATAACCGCAACGGTCAACGCGCCGAGCACGGTGCCGATGATCGTGCCGCGCCCGCCGAACAGGCTGGTGCCGCCAAGCACCACGGCGGCAATGACATCGAGCTCGAAACCCTGGCCGGAATTCGACGAGCCGGAACCGAGCCGGGCGGCAAGAACAATGCCGGCCACTGCCGCCGCCGTGCCCGACAGGACATAGACGAACAACGTCATGAAGCGCGTATCCACACCGGCGCGGCGCACGGCTTCAGCATTGGCCCCGATGCCGGTGACATAGCGGCCGAACGGGGTCTGGTTGAACGCGAGATAGGCGACTATCAGGACGACAAGGGCGAGCAGTGCCGGTACCGGCACACCGAGAAACCAGGCCCTGCCGATGTTGACGAAGAAGCTGGTCGGCTCAACCGGGATCGAATAGCCGCCGGTGATCAGCAACGCCACGCCGCGGATGATGGACAGCCCGGCAAGTGTGACAATGAAGGCCGGTATCCGCTCATAGGCGATGAAGAAGCCCTGCAAAGCACCGATCGCCGCGCCGAGCGCCAGCATGGCCAGGACGACGAGCGGCCACGGCAGGCCGGACTGTAGCAAGACAGCCGACAGCGTCGCCGTCAGCGCCAGCACGGATCCGACCGAAAGGTCGATGCCGCCAGTGGTGATGACGAAGGTCATGGCTGCCGCCACGATCAGCAGCGGCGCCGACTGGCGCACGATGTTGAGCAGATTGGGTGTCGTTAGGAAGGAGCCGGTGGTCAGCGAGAAGACCACGCATACGACGAGGAAGAACAGCGCAATCGAGACGACACTGCCATTGGCTGTCGCCACATCCTTCCATGTGCCGTTGTGGGCGCGTTTGGGCGGAGAGGCGCTGATATCCTTAGGCGATGACGTCACGTTCATGGCTGCGCTGCCTCATCACGGCTGGCGCGGGCGGAACGCGCCGTGAATTTACGGCCGACTATGAGGTTGACGACCTCTTCGATGCTGGTGTCCCCGATCTTGCGTTCGGCAACATTGCGGCCCTCATACATGACCTGGATGCGGTCGCAGACCAGGAACAGATCCTGCAGCCGATGGGTGATGAGGATGACGCCCACGCCGCGGGCGCTGACGGCTCGGATGAGCTCCAGAACCGCCTCGACCTCCGCCACAGCAAGGGCCGCCGTCGGTTCGTCCATGATCAGCACCGACGGATCGAAGGAGGCGGCGCGGCCGATGGCAATCGACTGGCGCTGCCCACCGGAGAGGTTTTCGACCTTCAGCCTGGTATCGGTGATGACGATGCCGAGCCGCTCGAGCATCTCACGCGTCTGGTCATGCATGCGCTTGTTGTCAAGAAAGGGGACGCCGAGAACGCGGCGGCGCGGCTCGCGGCCGAGGAACAGATTGCCTGCCACATCCACCGTGTCGCAGAGCGAAAGGTCCTGATAGACCATCTCCACACGTGCGGCGCGGGCATCGGCCGGTGAGGAAAAAAAGACAGCCTCGCCGTCGATCTCGATGCTGCCGGAATCCGGAATGACCGCACCGGACAGAACCTTGCTCAGGGTGGATTTGCCGGCGCCATTATCGCCGACCAAGCCGAGCACCTCGCCAGGCTTCAGGTTCAGCGAAACATCGTCCAGCGTCTGGATAGGGCCGTACCGTTTGGAAATACCGGTCATCCTGACGCGGTAGGTCTCGCCATCGCTCATCATGGTTCCAGTTCTGAAGGCAACAAGTTCAATCGGTCGCCGGGCCGTGCAGACGACCATCAGATCATTGCGCGGCCCGGCGGTCTGGGGAGGATACTACTTGAACATGTCCTTGAACTGGTCGACATTTTCCTTGGTCACGATGGTGATTGGAACATTGATGATCGGATCGATCTTCTCACCCTTCTTGAGCTTGCCGAAGGCTTCGATAGCGGCCTTGCCTTCACCAGCCGGGTCCTGCTGGACGACGGCGATCACCCAGCCCTCTTCGAGACCTTGCACAGCCGACTTGGTCAGATCCCAGCCGAACACCTTGACGTCGCCGGTGCGACCCTGGCTGGTGACGGCGGAAACCGCGCCGAGCAGAGCCGGCTCGCCGGTCGCATAAAGCGTCGTCATGTCGGCATTGGCGGTCATAAGGTTCTCGGAGGCGGACAGGGCTACGTCCTGCACGTTCTGGCCGTCGACCGTGTCGAGGAAGGTGACCTTCTGGCCGCTGTCGGTAACGGCCTTCTTGAAGCCGTCGAGGCGCTGGTTCTGGATGAACGAATTGAGCGCGCCGACGACGCCGATCTTGGCGGTGCCGTTCAGCTTTGTCTTGACGTATTCGGCGTAGAACTTGCCGATATCCTCGCCGGCCTTGGTGTTGTCGACGCCGACGAAAGCGACGTTGTCGCCATTCGGGATCTGCGCATCGATGGCGATGACCGGAATGCCCGCGGCCTTGGCCGCGGTGATCGCCGGCTTCACACCGTTGACATCGATGGCGACAAGAATGATGCCGTCGACCTTCTGGGTGATGTAGTTCTCGATCGCGTCATTCTGCGCGCTCGGTACATTGTTGGCGTTGAAGATGACGAGGTCGACGCCGGCAGCCTTTGCAGCCGCCGTTGCACCGTCATTGATCTGGTTGAAAAAGAGCGCCTGCTGGTTGATGGTGACGAGCGCATAGGTCTCGGCCATTGCGGAGGCGGAGCCGAGGGCGAGGGTCATGGCGACGGCTGCGGCGCAGCCTGAAAGGATCTTGGTAAGACGCATTCCGGTTCCCCTTGGTTTTGCGGAAAAGGCCCTTGATCGGGCTCACCTGGCGCCTGAGCGCAGGGGTATAATTCAAGATACTTGATTTCTTGTCAAGTGACTTGAATTAGCGCCAACGAAAGGAAATGGGGATGCGCCGGATCAGAATGTTGCCGGGGTGTTCACCCAGAAAATGCTGGCACGTTCATTGCCGACATTGCGGTACCAGTGCGGCAGTTCAGAGTTGAAGACGAAGGAATCACCGGCGGACAGGCGAAACGTTTTTTCGCCGACCATCAATTCGATCGCGCCTTCCAGGAGATAGCCGACTTCCTCGCCGGCATGCTGGATCGGGCCGGCGCTCTCACCGCCCGCCTCGATATGATGGATGTTGCACTGCAGGAGATGGCCGGGCGAATACGGTATGACACGCTCGAGCGAAATACCTTCGCCGCGCCGAAGCGGATCGAGCGCGATCAGCGGCCGCGATCCGGCTCGAAAGACGATGCCTTCCTCGCCATCGGACTCCTCAAACATCCAGCCAATATTCGTGCCAAGCACCTCGACAAGCCGGTGAAGCATGGGAAGCGAGGGCGAGACCTTGCCGTTCTCGACCTTGGAAAGCAGGCTTTCAGAGCAGTTGGCGGCGGCAGCGAGCGCCTTCAAGGTCAGGCCGTGAGTCTGCCGCGAGAGCTTCAACCTTGTGCCGAGCCGCAAAAGGCTGGTGGCGGCCGAGCGCTCGTCGCTTCCCTTGTTGTTGTGGGTATCGATCTTGTTCATTGGGGCGCGCGAACATCTCCGCTGGTTGGGCTGACTCGTAAAACCGATCCTGGGCGTTGTCCATCCTGTGAAAAATGGAGGAATGCGCTGGATCGGAATCAAGAACCCGTCCATGGCAAGCGCCGCGCCCGCAATTCAATACTCGCGAATGGGCTTCGCCCCTCAGGCCGGTTCGCGCTTCAGTGCCTGTGCCATGCAGTGGATGCCGCCACCAGTCTTCGAAATCTCGCTCATATCGACGGCCGCGACCTCGAAACCGCGCGCCTTGAGCTGGCCGATCAGCGTCTGGCTGGAGGTCGGCGCGATCACCCGGTCCTTGCCGAGCGACATGAAGTTGCAGCCGAGCGCCATCGTGTCCTGGAACGGCACGTCGATGATTTCGTGGCCTTTGCCCTTCAGCCAGTCGACGATGCCGGGTTCGGTGCAGGCGAGGCAGACGGCGGTCAGTTTTTCGGCGATCGGCACCACCATCAGGTCGATATGGACATAGTACTCGTCGATGAAGGCGATGCGGGTTTCCCAACCTTCCTTGTCGAACCAGGCCTGCACCTGGCGGGCACCTTCCTCCTGCGTACGGGCGCCGCCGCAGCCGATCAGCACGACGCCATCCTCGATGACGTTGAAGTCGCCGCCCTCGAACGTACCCGCCGTGACCATGTCGTAGATAGGGATGCCGAGTTTTTCGTAGGTGCGGATTGCGGCGTAGTTCTCGCCGCGCCGCCACCAGTTGGCCATTGCGGTGATGAAGGCGCCATAGGGCGTCATGACGCTGGAATCACGGGAATAGACCTGCATCGGCAGTTCCGGCGCCGGCTCATGCCAGTGGATGTTGACGCCGAAATGCTCGTAGGCGGCGACTAGGTCCTTGTGCTGCGCCTGCGCGATCTGGACGTTGCAGGGCGCCTCGCGCAGATGCTTTCGCGACAGCGAACTGGTCGACAGATGACGCAGGAAATTGGGCGAGCCGAGCAGGACGTCGGTCAGGACGTCGGTCTCGTTGGCGAAGCCCCAGGCGGTCAGCGGCTTGGTGCCGCCGGCCGGGTTGCGGCGCTGCAGCGAAAACGGCTCGGCGACAATGCGGTCATGAACGGTCATGGGGTTCTCCTCGTGATCAGATCGGCGGTCATTTGGCTTGGGGAATGCTCGGTATCCACCAATCGCGTCCGCGCGGGGTGGTGACATATTCAGGCCAGCGAAAATGGATAGGCGGCTCGTAGTCGCAGAGCGGCGCGATCCAGTTCGAGCCGCCGATTCCGCCGCCGGTGCGGGCGACGAATTCATTCATCGCCGCATCGCGGGCGGTCTGGTCTTCCAGCAGGCGGAGCGCGGCGAGCGCGATCGTGCGGGAGGCGCAGGCCACCATCGGGTCGATGGTGGCGGGAATGCCGCCCAGCGCGTTCATCACCCAGGCTGGATAGGGATAGCCGGTCTCCGAACGCAGCGCCGGGCGGGCGACATAGAAGCGCGCCGTCGGCGTATGCCAGCTCATGTCGGTGTAATCGTCGGAGGTCGAATTGACCTGCGAGGGCGGCAGATCGCGGCGCAGGATCGCTTCCGCCGCCTGTGGTTCGATCAGCCGCTCAAGCTCGTCGATGAACGGCTCGTCGCTCGCCATGCGCCCGGCATTCACCTGGATCTCGCGCGCGACTGCCTTGGCGTCCTCGTCCCAGCGCGGCGGCCCGACGGTCGACAGCGCTTCATAGGCGATCTCGGCCATGGCATGGTTGGCAAGTCCCGGTCGTGACTTCGACACCCAATGCCGCTCGGTGCGGCAACCACTCATCGCTGCTGCCGCCTCGGCATTGCGATCGAGCACCGCGGTGACCTGCTCGGCCATCGCCAGCGTAGGCACGCGGATCATGTACTGGATCTCGGTCAGCCCCGCCGGCAAATTGTCGGCGGTCGCCTGACCGGCGGTGAGGATCGCCTCGCTGATTGACCAGCCGCCCTGATGCGGCAGCATGGAATCACGCAGAGCCTTGGAGGCCATGTACATCATCAACAGCGCGTCGTTGGCGCCGGGCGCGCGCGCCGCCGAATGCGCTTGCGGAATGGGTGCTGCACCCGCCGCCCGCGCCCAGCGTTCCGGTTGGTCGCAGATGAAGCGATAGATCATCGCGTAAGCCGCGCCGCAATGCGTGTCCCAGCGCGCCGTGTTGCAGAGCGGCAGCATGTAGAAGGGATGGAAGGAGATCATGCCGGCAAGGCCGTCATAATAGCCCTTGGCGGCATGGATCGGCTTTGACCCGCGCACCTTTTCCGCCGGCTCGCCGGTGAAGCGCAGCGTGCCTGATATGCCGTGGCGCTGCATAGCCGCTTTGGTCGCCAGCAGCCCGCCGAGGCTCGAAATGCCCAGCCCGGAATGCGGGTCGGTATGACCACCGGCATGTTCGGAGAGGCCTGGGCGCGGACGCTTGACCGTCGCAGCATCCTGGCAATTGCCCGGTACCGCGTCGTATTCGGCGTACATGCCGATGGTCGGGCCGGGACCGTTGGTCCAATGAGCACAGAAGGCGGTAGGCATGCCGCCGGAACCTTCTTCGACGGAGAAGCCTTCGCGCTTCAGCCGCTCCACGTACCAGGCGGCGGATTGATACTCGCGCCATGCGGTCTCGCCGAAGTCGAAAATGGTGCGCGTCCACGCCGACAGCAACGGCTGGATGCCGTCGAGGCAGGCAAGCGCGGTTGCTTGCGCGGAGGTGGTGGCCGCTTTCTCCATGGCCGGAGAAGAAAGCAGTGAAGCGGCTCGCCAAAAAGTGATATGTTTTCCCGGTTCGTGCAAATTCGGTTCACCTGAGGCTTCTTGCGCATACCATCGACACAAGCGCTGCGCGCGCTCGACAGCTTTGCCCGCCACGGCAGCGTCTGGCGCGCCGCCGATGAGTTGCACCTGACCCGCAGCGCTGTCAGCCACCAGCTTCGCCTGCTCGAGCGCGACCTCGGCTTCGACCTGCTCGAACGCATCGGCAAGGGCGTGGCGCTGACGCCGCGCGGCCAGCGCTACGCGAGTGACGTACGCAAGGCGTTGACGGTGCTGGGCGACGCTGTGACGCGCCATGCCGGCACCGGCGTTGGCGGCTCGTTCAGCGTCAGCTGCACGCCGGGCTTCGCCTCGTTGTTCCTGTGCACCCATATCGGCGAGTTCCGGCAGATGTACCCCGATGTCGCGCTGCGCATCCTGACGCCGCGGCGGCTCGACGATGTAAGCAATGCCGAGGCCGATGCCTTCATCGCCTTTGGTGTAGGCAACTGGCCGAACCGGGCGGTCGAGCTTCTGTGCGAGATTTCGTTCACGCCGTTGTGCAGTCCGACGCTGCTCAACAAGGTTGGTGGATTCTCGAAGCCAGTCGATGTTTTGCGCGCCAACCTCCTGCATCTTGGCGACACCGAGGATTGGGCGCGCTGGCTGGCGCTATCGAAGGTCGAGAACCCTGATCCGGAGGGCGGCATCTTCTTTTCGGACATGAACCTGGTCTTTTCGGCGGCGATTGCCGGCCAGGGCATCGCCATGGGCGACGAATTGACCAGCCGCCGGGCGCTGAGCGAGGGCCGGCTGGTCAGGCCGTTCGACATCGCGATCAAGTCGCCGCGCTCCTATTTCCTGGTCTCCGAACACGCCAAGGCTTCGCATCCAGTGCTGGAAGCGTTCGCAGGATGGCTGCGGTCGAAACTCTCGGAGGTCAGCTGATCTCCCCCCTCGAGGGGGAGATGGCCGGCAGGCCAGAGGGGGTCGCTTCGACTGGGCTCGGCCTTGTCTGACTTTTCAAAGAAAGAGGAAGTTGGCGCTTCACGCGAGACGACCCCCTCTGTCGCCTTCGGCGACATCTCCCCCTCAAGGGGGGAGATTAACTCCCAGACGTGAATCAAATTTGCCGATCACGCGAAAACTATTCGGTTGCGGTGAGCCGGCACCCTGCCTACGATTTCGACAAGCGTTAGGGAAAGGGCAGTATGCAGCAACCCGGCCGTGCCGCAGAGATCAAGGCAATCGGGATCGGCAAGAGCTTCGGCTCGTTCCGTGCGCTGGACAATCTGTCGCTCGATATCGGCCGTGGCGAGTTCCTGACCCTGCTCGGGCCATCCGGTTCGGGCAAGACCACCTTCCTGATGATCCTTGCCGGCTTCGTGCAGCCGACCGAAGGCCGGCTGTTCAGCGACGGCGTCGACATCACCGACCGGCCGGCCGAGCAGCGCGCCGCCGGCATGGTGTTCCAGGGCTACGCGCTGTTCCCGCATATGAGCGTCGAAGCCAACATCGCCTTTCCACTCAAGGTGCGCAAGAAATCGACCGCCGACATCAAGCGCCGTGTCGGCGAGATGATCGAGCGCGTAGGCCTCAAGGGCCACGAGAAAAAACTGCCGGCGCAGCTGTCAGGCGGTCAGCAGCAGCGCGTGGCGCTGGCGCGCGCGCTGGTGTTCGAACCGGGCGTTCTGTTGCTCGATGAGCCGTTCTCCGCGCTCGACAAGGGCCTGCGCGGCCAGATGCAGGCCGAGATGAAGCGGCTGCACCAGGAGACCGGCACCACCTTCGTCTTCGTCACCCATGACCAGAGCGAGGCACTGGCGCTGTCGTCGCGCGTCGCCATCTTCAACCATGGCAAACTGCTGCAGGTCGGAGCGCCCGACGAGGTCTACGACCGGCCGGACAACCGCTTCGTCGCCGAGTTCCTCGGCGAGATCAACATGTTGCCGCTGAAGGGCGTCGAGCCCGCCGACAATGGCTCGACCGGCCTCTGCGAAGACCGCACGGTCTCCATGCGCTGCAAGGCCGAGGCGGTGCGCGGAGATGCAATCCTGGCGATCCGGCCTGAATACATGTCGATATCAGGCGAAGCGGCAGCCGGCGAAAACGGCATCGCTGCGACAGCGACAAACTCCACCTATCTCGGCGCGGCAACGCGGCTTGACCTGACGACACGGCAAGGCGCCAAGGTCACGGTCTCGGTGCCCAACGAGGTGGCCGCCGCCGCCCTTAGCAAGGGCAATTCCGTCTGGCTCACCTGGCCGGCGGAAAAGGGTTTCCTCCTTCCGCGTGGAGGACAATGACGAACGGTGTGGAGACACGCGCTTACCGCTTTCCGGTACTATCAATGACAAAAAAAGGGGAACTGACATGACACATGACACCAAGAAACAAGCCATCGAGAACCTGTCCGCCAGGGCAGGTCGCGGCGAGATCTCGCGCCGGCAATTCACGCAGCTGGCGGCACTCGTGCTGGCCGGCACACCGATGCTGCTGCGCTCAACCGGTGCCTTTGCGCAGGCCAAGGAACTGGTGCTGGTCAACTGGGGCGGCGACGCCATCACGGCTTACGATGCCGCCTACGGCCAAGCCTTCACCAAGGAAACCGGCATCACCGTCAAGATGGACGGTTCGGGTCCGACCGAAGGCGCCATCGCCGCGCAGTTCAAGAGCGGCGCGCCGACCTGGGACCTCGTCGACGTCGACCCGTTCTCGGCCATCACGCTCGGCGCCCAAGGGGCTCTCGAGCCGATCGACTATGCGATCGTCGACAAGAAGAAGATGCGCGAGGGCTTTGGCTGGGAATACGCCGCCTCGACCTATTTCTTCTCCTATGTCATCGCTTACGACTCCGAGAAGTATGGCAAGGACGCGCCGACCGGCATGGCCGATTTCTTCGACGTGAAGAAATTCCCCGGCAAGCGCTCGCTCTACAAATGGGGCGTGTCGAGCTGGGAGGCCGCACTGCTGGCCGACGGCATCGCGCCGGCCTCGCTCTATCCGCTCGACCTGAAGCGCGCGCATGACAAGATCGCCGCCTTCAAGGAGAACGTCGTTGCCTATTGGGGCGGCGGCGCCGAAAGCCAGAGCGTGCTGCTCAATGGCGAGGCCTCGATGGCGATCGTCTGGTCGACGCGCGCCTCGCTGATCGAGCAGGACTCGGGCGGCAAGGTCAAGTTCATCTGGGACCAGGGCCTGATCTCGCCCGGTGCGCTCGCCGTGCTCAAGGGCAACCCCGGCGGCAAGGACGCGGCGATGAAGTTCATCGCCAGCGCCCAGGATCCGCAAAAGCAGCTGGTCATGTTCGACAAGCTTGGCCAGGGTCCTGCAAACCCGGCCGCCGACGCGCTGATCCCCGCCGACAAGAAGCGCATCAACCCGGTCGATCCCGAGAACATGAAGAAGCAGATCGCGCTCGACATGGACTGGTACGCCAAGAATTACGGGCCGGCGCTCGACGAATACACCAAGATCATCTCGGCCTGACCAGGGCCGGGATAGTCGGGTCGAAATGAGATCCTATCTCTCCGACAGGATGGGCGCGGCGCTGTTGATGGCGCCGCTGCTCCTGTTTCTTGTCCTGGCCTATGCCTGGCCGTTCCTTGGCGTCGTCAAATGGAGCTTTACGCTGCCGACGCCGGGGCTCGGCCAGTATGAGGCGCTGCTCACCGACGATCTGGTACAGTCGGTGTTCATCCGCACGCTGCGCATCGCGGCGGTCGTCACCGTGGTTTCGGTGGCCGCTGCCTACGCCATCACCGTCGTCTGGGTGCGCGGCACCCCGGCACAGCGCCTGATCGCCGAGTTCTGCATTCTCGTTCCCTTCTGGATTTCCGTGCTGACCCGTGCCTTCGGCTGGGTGGCGCTGCTGTCCAATCGCGGCCTGGTCAACACCTGGCTGCAGGCGATCGGCTTCATTTCCGAACCGCTGGCGCTGGTGCGCAACGAATTCGGCGTCATCGTCGGCATGACGCATTTCCTTATTCCGTTCGCCGTCTTCCCGCTGGCATCGGCCATGCGCAGCCTCGACGACCGTGTGCTGCTGGCGGCGCGCGGGCTCGGTTCCAGCCGCATGCGCACCTTCTGGACGGTGTTCGTGCCGATGACGCGCTCCGGCATTATCGGCGCGGCGATGATCGTGTTCGTCTTCTCGCTCGGCTTCTTCGTCACGCCGGCGATCCTCGGCGGCGGCCGCAGCGTCATGATTGCCGAGCTGATCTATCTCAGGATCTTCCAGAGTCCGGACTGGGGTCTGGGTGCTGCGATCAGCGTCGTGCTGGTGCTGTTCGTCGGCGCGCTGATGGCGCTTTTGTTCCGCTATGTCAGACCGAAGCAGTTGATCTGATGCCGACCTATCGCCCCGGTCCTGTCTCGCTGATCATCGCCGCCTTCGTGGCGCTGTTCCTGCTGATGCCGTTGCTCGCCGTCATCCCGGTGTCGCTGACACCGAGCCGCATGCTGGCGATGCCATCCGGCGAACTGTCGCTGCGCCATTACCGGGCGCTGATCGAGGATCCGCGCTGGCTCCAATCGATCCTGCTCAGCATCAGGATCGGCATTGTCAGCAGCGCCTTTTCCACCGTGCTGGCGCTCTGCTTCAGCCTCGGCGTGTGGATGTTTCAGCCGCGATTCACCGCGGCCCTTGTCGGCTTCGTGCTGCTGCCGATGGTGGTGCCGCCTGTGGTCTCGGCGATCACGCTCTACTTCCTGTTGACCTCGATCTCGGGTTTCAGCTCGTTCTTCGGCTATGACACCTGGCTTGGTGTCGTCATGGCTCATTCGGTGATGACGGTGCCCTTCGCCACGGTGCTGATGCTGGTCTCGCTCAGCCAGCTCGACCGCCGCATCGACCTTGCCGCGCGAGGCCTTGGTGCAACTGTCTGGGAGCGCGCCACCCGCATCATCATGCCCAACATTAAGTTCGGCATCATCACCGCGGCGTTGCTGTCGTTCGTGCTGTCCTGGGAAGAAATCGGCGTCACCCTGTTCATCACCTCGGTCAACGCCATCACACTGCCCAGGCTGATGTGGATGGGCCTGCGCGACAACATCGACCCGGCGATCGCGGCTCTGTCGGTGATCCTGATCATCATCACGGTGCTGGTGCTGGCGATGCGCAGTTTCTTGGCAAGGCAGCGCGGGGCGCAGTGAGAAGGCAAAGTGTAACGCAGGCCCGCTTGACCTTCGGGGACGGCGCTCCCCTCCCGTTCCGCCGGACATCTCGCCCACGAGGGCTTCGGGCTACCCCATCGCGCGGCGGATTGTCCTGGACAGGCGGGCAAGGAATGTCGGCCGGGACGATGCGTCGAGCTTCCACGACAGTACCGTCATGGCCATTTGCCGCGGCAGCATGCCGACCGACAGGAACCAGGCGGCAAGCACGGCGCGACGGCGCAGGGACGCCGTCATTTCGAGGCTGGCGACAGCGCCCGCCGCGGCGAGCCCCAGCCGGGAATCGTCGGCCACGGGGTGCCGGTGCCTGTCCGCGCACAGCGACGCCAGCCGTTCTTCCAGGTGGACCGGATCATGGCGAACAACGTCTGCCGGCACGACGGTCAGGCCGGCCTGCGATGCCTGGTCCGACAGCGCCTCCATGCGGTGGAAATCGTGCTCTACCCGCCAGCGTGCCCGCTCGGCGAGCTTTTCACCGAAAACCGAATGGTTGGCGCCGTGGATACAGTAAGCGCCGACACATTCATCGATGGACTGGACGTGGCCATAGAGCGGCGCCAG
Source organism: Mesorhizobium cantuariense (assembly GCF_042647205.1). Classification (NCBI taxonomy): domain Bacteria; kingdom Pseudomonadati; phylum Pseudomonadota; class Alphaproteobacteria; order Hyphomicrobiales; family Phyllobacteriaceae; genus Mesorhizobium; species Mesorhizobium cantuariense. Next base: position 2,286,044 of record NZ_JBHRVD010000001.1, read on the forward strand.
CGTCGCAAGATAGCCGTCGGCGCCCTGGCGGAAATCCGGTTCCGGAATCGGCATGATCGATTCCAGGGTCGTCCGGTCAAAGGCCAGCCCGCTGGTCACGGTCGTCTGGTAGCGCCCCTTGTGTAGCAGTTTCGGCATGACATCGCCGCTGTCGAAGGGCAGTTCCGGCCGCGGAAAGACGTCCTTGATGCGTTGCCGGTCATCGACAATGTGCAGTCTGGATTGCACCTGGGCGGTTGCTGCGTCCCAGGTGTCGACGATTGTGGAGACGGCTTCCGGATAAAGATAATCGTCGGCGTCGAGGAAGAGGATGATGCTGCCCGAGCTCGCGGCAAAGCCGGTGTTGAAAGCGGCCGCATGCCCGCCATTCTTTCGTCGCGGACAAGCGAGGATCCTGTCGCCGTAGGATTCCATGATGGTCGTGGAATTGTCCTGCGATGCATCGTCCACGACGATGACTTCGACATCGTCGTGGTCCTGTTCCAGGGCGCTGTCGATGCTACGCTCAAGGAAACGCGCGTAATTGTAGTTCGGAATAATGATGGAAACCGGGATTTTGTGGGGGATATGCATCGCATTCGACCTCGCATCTTGCTTTGGTTTCGGCAAAATCCGCTCGTGGGCTGCCTCCTCTTCAAGCTCGCTCCGCGAGTTTCCCAAGGAAAGCCTCCGCCTTTCGTCGGGAGACGGATCACGTTTCTCTTTCGCGACTTCATGCAAAGCCGCCATCGCCTTCGAGGATCGCGGTGGCCGATTGGGTCAAGTGTGTCGCCGGCCAGCAAAAGCTCCGACGCTCCCGGCCATAGACCAAGCGCGACGGAAATGGTGTCGCGTTCGGTCACAGTGGAACCGAAGCGGACGCTTTGAAGGCATGTCCGATGTTGCCCTTCGAATGCGGCCGGAACAAGCCCGCTATCCGGAAACTGACGTGCGGACGCGTGGCCAGGTAATGTCGGGTGAACTAGACAAACCGCACAGAGACGCGGCCAAACCTGCCCAAATCGCCAGTGACTTCGTCGCCGGCCTCGACGCTTATCGGCGTCACGCAGGTGCCGGTTATCACCACCTGTCCCGGCTGCAGTGCTATGCCCAGGCCCGACAGTTCGTTGACGATCCATGTGAGCGCGATGCGAGGATCGCCCAACACGGCTGCTCCGGTTCCCTGATGCTGCGACTTTCCTGAAACGAAAGCGACCACCGGGTGCTTCGCAAGGTCCACATCGCGCCAATCGTCTTCCACAGCGTCGCCGATGACAAACAGATTGGCACAGGCGTTGTCCGCTATGAGCTGCGGCGCCCCGACGGCGCAGAAATCGTCATACCGTGAGTCCGGAATTTCGATCGCCGGGTGCAAGGTGGCCACGGCATCCATCACCTCGGCGATCTCGTAGGGTGCCGGACGCGCCGGCAACTGGCGGCCGAAACGGAAAGCGAATTCGATCTCGGCCACGCGCATCTTGCTCGTCGCCAGGGACACGGCACCGCCAACCTCGACCGCTTTTTCGGCCAGGAGACGCCCGGCCATCGGACCGTCGACGTTGATGTGCCTTTGTCCGGCCAGACTGGTTGCAGCAATCTTCCAGCCGAAAAGCGGAGCCACTGAGCGATCCATCACATGCGACTGGATGGCATAACCTTCGCTCCGCGTTTGTGGCCGTAACTCCTGGGGTATGGCGTCGAGACGGGTGCCCCTGTCCCAATGGCTTACCAACAACTGCGACGCAGCCCTGGCCTTTTCTGGATCAAGCATCATCAGCCCCGGAAATCAAAAGAGACGCTCGCTGCCCACCGCTTCGTGGATCAAAAGCCGGCAAGAAACATTCCGTCATGTGGACCCGCCCATATGCGGCAAGGTTAGGTGACCAGGAACCGAGTGTCCACATTCATGCCCCGCTTGCCAATCATGGCTGGCCTAGCTCTGTCAGGCCGCAGTGCCGTCATCATCAGGGTAGTTGAGTGCTTGCGCTTCGCAGCTTCATCGTTAGGCTGCGCGGCGCCCGCTGATTGGCTAAGCCGGGCAGAAGCCGGATACGCCTAAGCGGCGGTTCTGGCGTGGCAATGATCCGCAAGGCCGCGACAGGGAGGAAGAAACGATGACCGCGTCCGGCGATTTGCAGCAGGCATTGTTCCAGAGATTGAGAAGCGATGCATCGCTGTCGGCGCTGCTCGGTGGCGCCGGATTGCTCGAACAGCCAGCCGACAATGCCGCCTTTCCCAACGTGACTTGCGGCCAGACAAGTGCCTTCGATTGGGACACTGGCGTCCAGAATGATGCCGATCAGCTGGTCACGCTGCATGTCTGGTCGAAAGCCCATGGCGACGCCGAGACGCATGCGATCATGGACAGCATAAAGGCGCGCCTCGCCGACGCGGTACTGGTCATCGGCCCACGCGGACAGACACGCCTCGTGCTTGAATTCGCCGAGGCCCGTCATGACGAGGACCTCCTCGTCCATCACGGACTGCTGCGCTTTCGCGCGATAACGCAGGAAAATGCCTGATGTGCTTTCAATATGGTCGAAACGGGGTCTAGACTGGCGTTTCCCGGATTTCGCCTGGTTGGGCGGCGAAATCCCGATCGGTTGTCTCGCGTTTCAGGGGTGTGGCGAGGATGTTTTCAGCGGCGTTCACCGTTCATTTCACGTTCAGCACCGATGCGTTACAACGCCGACCATGAAAACGCTTCGCTCCCACTTCCGAACCGCGACAGTGGCGCTCTGTGCTGCCGGGCTGTTTGCGTCGCAGGCAATGGCGATGCCGGTCGTCGCGCCCGACCAGGCCAGCCCGATCCTGCTGGCGGCGTCCGATTGCTACGCGATCGGCCAGCAGGTGGCCGAACAGAATGGCGGAACGCTGGCCAAGGCCTCGCAATCGACACGCGGCGGCCAGCCTGTCTGCGTCATCGTCGTGCTCGTGCCGGGCAAGGACGGACAGCGTCCGCGTCGCTCCGAGATCGTCGTTCCGCTGAACTGACCCAATCTTCCATCTTACAGACCTCCGTTTCCCAGGCCGCCGGAATCGGCCTATATCTGACCATAGCTCTTCAACAGGTATCGAACTCCGCATGCGCGTACTCGTCGTCGAAGATGACAAGGATCTCAATCGGCAGATATCGGATGCGCTGGTCGATGCCGGCTATGTCGTAGACCGCGCCTTCGACGGCGAGGAAGGCCATTTCCTCGGCGACACCGAGCCCTACGACGCCGTCGTGCTCGACATCGGCCTGCCGCAGATGGACGGCATCAGCGTGGTCGAGCGCTGGCGCCGCGGCGGCCGCAAGATGCCGGTGTTGATCCTGACGGCGCGCGACCGCTGGAGCGACAAGGTCTCCGGCATCGATGCCGGCGCCGACGACTATGTCACCAAGCCGTTCCACATCGAGGAGGTTCTGGCGAGGCTACGGGCCCTGATCCGGCGCGCTGCCGGCCATGCGTCGTCCGAACTGACCTGCGGGCCGCTGCGCCTCGACACCAAGGCCTCCAAGGCCGATGTCGACGGCGTGCCGCTGAAACTGACGTCGCACGAATTCCGCCTGCTTGCCTATCTGATGCACCATATGGGCGAGGTCGTCTCGCGGACTGAACTGGTCGAGCATCTCTACGACCAGGATTTCGACCGCGATTCCAACACCATCGAGGTCTTTGTCGGGCGGCTGCGCAAGAAGATGGGCATCGACATGATCGAAACCGTGCGCGGCATGGGCTACCGCATGCGTGAGCCGGAGGCGTAACTCGGAACCGCTCAAACCAACCGCAAGGACGCCGCTTTCGCTGCGTTTGTGGCCGCGTTCGCTGACGTTCCGCGTCATCGCCTTTTCCACGGTCTGGGCGATCGTGACGCTCGTTGTCATCTTCACCCTGATCACCACCCTCTACCGCCAGGCCAGTGAGCGTGGCTTCGACAGCCTGCTTTCGGCGCATCTGTTCAACCTGATCGGCTCCATCGGTATTTCCGACAACGGTGCGCTGACCGGCGCGCCCGACCTCGGCGACCTCCGGTTCTCGGAGCCGAATTCCGGCTGGTACTGGTCGGTGGAGCCCGCTTCGGAAGGCGTGCATGGCGATCTCCACTCGTCGTCGATGACCACGACGATCCCGTCGCCAAGTGTCGCCGAGGTGCCTTTCAATTCCAGCTTCCAGCGTAGCTATGCAGCCGAAGGCATCGACGGCGAGCAACTCGAAGTGTTCGAGAGCGAATTCGTTCTCGATGCCAAGAACCGCGCCGCGCGTTTCCGCGTCATGGGCAACCAGAGCGAACTCGAACAGGAAATCTCCATCTTCCAGCGCCGCCTGCTGACCTATCTCAGCCTGTTCGGCGTCGGCATGATCGCCATCAATGCCATCGCCATCCTGCTCGGCCTGCAGCCGCTGCGCCGTGTCAGGAACGCGCTTGCCATGGTGCGCGAAGGCACCGCCCAGAGGCTCGACGGCCGGTTCCCGGCCGAGATCGAACCGCTCGCCAACGAAACCAATGCGTTGATCGAAAACAACAGGCGCATCGTCGAGCGGTCGCGAACCCAGGTCGGCAATCTCGCCCATTCGCTGAAGACGCCGCTCGCCGTGCTGCTGAACGAGGGCCGCGCGCTTGGCGGCGCCAAGGGACAGCTGATAGCCGAACAGGCCGCTTCCATGCAGAAGCAGGTCGAGCACTATCTGCAGCGCGCCCGCGTCGCGGCGCAACGCGACAGTGTCGTCTACCGCACGCCGGTGACGCCGCTGGTGCAGCGCATGGTGCGGGTTCTGCAGAAGCTCAATCCGCAGACAAACCTGTCGCTGTCGCTGCCGGCGACGGAGATCGTCTTTGCCGGCGAGCGCGAGGACCTTGAGGAATTGTTGGGCAATCTTCTCGAAAACGCGATGAAATGGGCCAAGAGTTCGGTGTTGGTCTCGGTCGTGCCTTTGACCGGCAAGGACGATCCGGCCGGCCTGTTCGAGATCGGCATCGAGGATGACGGCCCGGGCATTCCCGAGGACAAGGCGCGCGAGGCGCTGAAGCGCGGACGGCGTCTGGACGAGACAAAGCCGGGAACAGGTCTGGGGCTGGCCATTGTCGCCGACCTCGTCAACGAGTATGGAGGCGTCCTGGCGCTCGAACGGTCCGGCATGGGCGGATTGAAGGCGGTGGTGCGATTGCGGAGCCTTCAATAATGCTTACCAGGGCCAATCGAGATCGAGCGACGTGGGATGTTATTGGCGGCATGTCGATTGGTCCCGCAGTGGTCGGCAGCGGCCAAATTTCCGACAAATATCAACACTATGGCCACGCTGACTTCTCCGATGACGCGGCCCCCGGCGCATCCATAACAGGCTCCAACTCAAGAAAACCGGTTGTTGGCATGAAGATTCGCGTCGCGCTTGTTTCCGCACTTCTGGCCGTTTCCGGCTGCACCACCTTGAGCGGCAAGGGTCCAACCGTCGCGCCGACACCGGCCTCGACGCCTCCTTCCGGCGGCAAGGTCACCACGACGATCATTTCGGCGATGGGCGGCGGCCTCATCGGTGGGTCGGTCGGCACCGGCCTCAGCGAGACCGAGAAGCGCAGCGCGCTCGAGGCTGAATACAAGGCGCTCGAATACACGGCCAGTGGCCAGAAAGTAACGTGGAAGGGAGCCCAGGCTTCGCGCTACGGCGAGGTGGTTCCGGCACAGCCCTATCGCGTCGGTTCGCAGGACTGCCGCCAGTATACCCAGACGGTGTTCACCGGTGGGGCCGGGGTCACGGCGCGTGGAACTGCTTGCCGAAACGCCGACGGCAGCTGGACGCCGCTGACCTGACGGTCGTCTGCCGGCGGTCGGCGCCTGGCGCCGGTCCCGTCAAAGCGTCGCAGGATGCATCTGTTGGCAGGGCAAGGCTATGCCGTTATTGGAAGAACCATGCTGTTCTGGGTCATAGCCGCAATTCTCACGCTGGGTGCAAGCCTGGCGGTGCTGCTGCCGCTGGCCGCCAGCTCGAAGGGCGCGTCGTCAAGCGGCGATCACGATCTCGAAGTCTATCGCGACCAGTTGTCCGAGCTTGACCGCGACGCCGCGCGTGGCTTGATCCAGCCGGCGGAAGCCGCCGAGGCCCGTGCCGAGATCGCTCGCCGCATCCTTCGCATCGATAGTTCGGCCGGCAAGGCGTCCGTTGGCCGAGCCTCGGTCGCGGCAAGGCTGGTGGCCACCGCAGCCGTGCTGGCTGTCCCGCTGGTCAGCTGGGGCCTTTACAGTCAGCTCGGCTCACCCGATTTGCCGTCGCAACCGCTCAGCGAGCGGTTGGCCAAGAATCCGGCCGACAGTTCGGTCGACGAACTTGTGGCGCGGGCCGAAGCCCATCTGGCCGCCAATCCTGCCGATGGCAGGGGTTGGGATGTGCTCGCACCGGTCTATCTGCGCATGCAGCGCTTTTCCGACGCGGCCGCCGCCTATCGCAATGCCATTCGCCTCGATGGCGACAGCGCTGTTCGCCAGGCCGGTCTCGGCGAGGCGATCGCCAATGCGGCAGGCGGCATTGTCTCGGCCGATGCACAGGATGCCTTCGAGGCGGCTTTGAAGCTCGACCCGGCCAATGCGAAGGCCGGTTTCTACCTGGCCATGGCGCTGGCGCAGGAGGGGCGCGCCAAGGAGGCCGTTACGGCCTGGCAGGCGATGCTGGGCAGTTTGCCGCCGGACTCGCCGTGGCGCGGTGCGGTCGAGCAGGCGCTGGCCAAGTCCGGCAGCCCCGAAGTCGCATCCGGTGGCACCACCACCAACGGTCCCGATGCCGGCGATATCGACGCCGCATCCTCGATGTCGCCGCAGGACAGGGAAGCCATGATCAACACCATGGTCGCCGGTCTCGACGACAAACTGCGACAAAATCCGCGTGACGCGGAAGGATGGATGCGGCTTGTTCGTTCCTATGCTGTGCTGGGCAAGGCCGATCAGGCGCGTGAGGCGCTCGGTCGCGCCATTGCCGTCTTTGGAGCCGACAGTGACGAGGCGAAGAGATTCACCGCCTTTGCCGCCTCGCTTGGCCTGACGGCGACGGAGTAGAAGCAGACATGACGCGCAAGCAGAAACGATTGTCGGTGATCGCGGGTGGTCTGGCTTTCCTGGGCGCGGCCACCGGGCTGACCTTCTATGCGCTTGGCCAGAAGGCATCCTATTTCTACATGCCGGCCGATCTTTCCACCGCCAGTGTCATGCCTGGCCAGCGCATCAGGCTGGGCGGATTGGTTGAAAAAGGCACGATCCAGCGCGGGCAGGGGGCGACGGTCGGCTTTTCGGTGACGGACACGCACAAATCGGTCAAGGTCACCTATACCGGCATCCTGCCCGACCTTTTCCGCGAAGAGCAGGGCGTCATCACCGAAGGCACCTTCGGCCCGGACGGTGTCTTTGTCGCCGACAGCGTGCTCGCCAAGCATGATGAGCGCTACATGCCCAAGGAAGTGGCCGACGGCCTGAAGGCCAAGGGCGTCTGGCAGGAGAGCAAGAGTGAATAGCTCCGGCAGGAGAGCAAGAGTCCATGGTTGAAACCGGACATTTCGCCCTGGTTCTGGCGTTCGCGCTTTCGCTGGTGCAGACGCTTGTGCCGCTGTTTGGCGCGCGCCTGAACAACCAGCGGCTGATGGCCGTCGGCGGGCCGGTCGCGGTCACAGGCTTTGCCCTGACGGCGCTGTCCTTCGCAGCACTGGCGAGCGCCTATGCAAGCTCCGACTTCTCGGTGGCGAGCGTGTGGGAAAACTCGCATTCGCTGCAGCCGCTGATCTACAAGATCACCGGAACCTGGGGCAATCACGAAGGCTCGATGCTGCTCTGGGTGCTGATCCTGACCTTCTTCGGCGCGCTTGTCGCTGCTTTCGGCTCAAACCTGCCGGCGACGCTGCGCGCCAATGTGCTTGCCGTGCAGGGCGCCATCGGCGCCGCCTTCTTCCTGTTCATCCTGGTGACGTCCAATCCGTTCATCCGGCTCAACCCGGCGCCGATCGAAGGCCGCGATCTCAACCCGATCCTGCAGGACCTCGGCCTCGCCATTCATCCGCCGTTCCTCTATCTCGGCTATGTCGGCTTCTCGATCTGCTTTTCCTTCTCGGTCGCGGCCCTCATCGAAGGGCGCATCGACGCGTCCTGGGCGCGCTGGGTGCGGCCGTGGACGCTAGTCGCCTGGATGTTCCTGACCGGCGGCATCGCCATGGGATCCTACTGGGCCTATTACGAGCTCGGTTGGGGCGGCTTCTGGTTCTGGGATCCGGTCGAGAACGCCTCCTTCATGCCGTGGCTGGCCGGCACCGCGCTGCTCCATTCGGCCATCGTCATGGAAAAGCGTTCGGCGCTGAAGATCTGGACGCTGCTGCTCGCCATCCTCACCTTTTCGCTGTCGCTGCTCGGCACCTTCCTGGTGCGCTCGGGCGTGCTGACCTCAGTGCACGCCTTCGCCACCGATCCGACGCGCGGCGTCTTCATCCTGTGCATCCTGACGCTGTTCATCGGCGGCTCGCTGGCGCTGTTTGCGCTGCGCGCCTCCCGGCTGACGGCCGGTGGCCTGTTCCATCCGATTTCGCGTGAAGGCGCGCTCGTGCTCAACAATCTGTTCCTGACCACGGCAACCGCGACCGTGCTCGTCGGCACGCTCTATCCGCTGGCCGTCGAAGCCTTTTCAGCCGACAAGATCTCGGTCGGAGCGCCGTTCTTCAACCTCACCTTCGGGCCGCTGATGGTGCCGCTGCTGCTGGTGGTTCCGTTCGGGCCGCTGCTGGCCTGGAAGCGCGGCGATGTCTTCGCCGTCGCGCAGCGCCTGATGGTGGCGTTCGCCGCAGCCCTCCTGGCGACGCTGGTCACCGTCCTGTTCATCGACGGCGCCTCGGTATTCGCAGCCCTGGGCGTCGGCCTCGCCGTCTGGTTGATCCTCGGTGCGCTCACCGACCTCGCCGTCAAATCGGGATTTGGCAATGTTGCAGCGGGGATCATGGTCAGGCGCCTGCTTGGCTTGCCGCGCTCGGTTTTCGGCACCGCCTTCGCCCACCTTGGCCTTGGCCTGACCACGCTCGGCATCGTCGGGACGCTTTGCTTCGGCACCGAGAAGATCCTGTCGATGCATGCCGGCGAGACCGTCGAACTCTCCGGCCATACGCTGCGTTTCGTCGGGCTTTATCCGGCCCAGGGACCGAACTACGCCGAGGACCGCGGCCGCTTCGAACTGATCGGCGTCAGCGGCAGTCCTGTCGGCGAAATCAGCTCGGCCAAGCGATTTTATCCGGTGCGGCAGATGACGACGACGGAGTCCGGCATCAGGACGATGGGCCTCTCCCAGCTCTACATTTCGCTCGGCGACGAGGGCAATGACGGCTCGGTTGTGGTGCGCCTGTGGTGGAAACCGCTGGTGACGTTGATCTGGGGCGGCGGCCTGATGATGATGACGGGCGCGGCGATGTCGCTGATGGACAGGCGCCTGCGCGTCGGTGCGCCGTCGCGCCGGCGCAAGCAGGCGAGTGCGGTGACGTCCGCGAGCCTGCCATGAACGCACGCCTTTCTCTGACGTCGATTGTCCTGCTGCTGGCGCTTTTTTTTGCCGGTGCGGCACAGGCTGTGAAACCTGACGAGATGCTGGCCGATCCGGCGCTCGAGGCGCGGGCGCGGGCGCTGTCGGAAGGCTTGCGCTGCATGGTCTGCCAGAACCAGTCGATCGATGAATCCGACGCCGATCTCGCCCGCGACCTGCGCGTCCTTGTGCGCCAGCGCCTCGTCGCCGGCGATACCGACCAGCAGGTCATGGACTACGTGGTTTCGCGTTACGGCGAGTTCGTGCTGCTGAAGCCGCGTTTCGACCTGCGCAATGCATTGCTGTGGGGCACACCTGTCCTGCTGTTGCTGGTGGGCGGCGTTTTCATCGTGCTGACCGCGCGGTCGCGCCGCACCCTGGCAACAAAATCCCTGTCCGCGGAAGAACAGGCATCGTTGGACGCCATATTGCGCCGCGACTGACGACCGCCGTCACCCCCAAACATTACCAAAGTTTCATGTGTCGGAAATGGCGCTGTAATGTGCGCCTCTCTAATTCTCTTTCCCGAGGATGCCGATCAAGCAGCGTCCGTTTGAAGAGGATAAGAAATCCATGAATATTGCCCCCAATTCATATTCCGTCACCCGCAAGCGTCTCATGGCTGCCGTCGCGTCCATTGCCGTTGCCGGTGCGATCGGTATTGGCGCACTAACCAGTGGAACCAGCCCTGTTCTGGCTGACGCCGTGCGCGTCGAGGCACCGCAGGTGCCGGGCTTCGCCGATGTCGTCGAGCGCGTTTCTCCCGCCGTCGTCAGCGTCAAGGTCAAGGCCAAGATCAGCCCGGCGGCGGACGACGGCTCCGACCAGTCCGACGATCCGGATGGCATGAACAACCTGCCCGACAATCCGCAGCTGCGCCGCTTCTTCAAGGAATTCCGCGGCTTTGGCGACCAGGACGGCCAGGGTGGCGGCAACAGACGTTTCAGCCACCGCGACCACAACAACGACCAGCCGCGGCCGGTTGCTCAAGGGTCCGGCTTCTTCATCTCCGATGACGGCTATCTCGTCACCAACAACCACGTCGTTTCGGAAGGCTCGGCCTTCACCGTGGTGATGAATGACGGCAAGGAACTCGACGCCAAGCTGATCGGCACCGACCCGCGCACCGATCTCGCCGTGCTCAAGGTCGACGGCGTCGGCAAGTTCACCTATGTCGACTTCGCCGACGATTCCAAGGTTCGCGTCGGTGACTGGGTGGTGGCCGTCGGCAATCCGTTCGGCCTCGGCGGCACCGTCACCGCCGGCATCGTCTCGGCCCGTGGCCGCGACATCGGCGCCGGCCCGTACGACGACTTCATCCAGATCGATGCCTCGGTCAATCGCGGCAATTCGGGCGGTCCGACCTTCAACCTCAACGGCCAGGTCGTCGGCATCAACACCGCGATCTTCTCGCCGTCCGGCGGCAGCGTCGGCATCGCCTTCGACATTCCCGCTTCGACCGCCAAGCAGGTCGTTCAGGACCTGATGAAGAGCGGCTCCGTGCAGCGTGGCTGGCTCGGTGTCGAAATCCAGCCGGTCACTTCCGACATCGCTGAGTCGCTCGGTCTGAAGTCCAACAATGGCGCGCTGGTTTCCAGCGCCCAGGACGATGGTCCCGGCAAGAAGGCCGGCATCACGGCCGGTGACGTGATCACCCAGGTCGACGGCAAGGACGTTGCTTCGCCGAAGGAACTTGCCCGGCTGATCGGCGCCTTCTCGCCTGGCAAGTCGGTCGACGTCACCGTGTGGCGCGACGGCAAGAGCCAGACGGTCAAGGTCGATCTCGGCAAACTGCCCTCGAGTGACAAGCAGGCGTCTGTCGACCAGCAGCAGCCAGCCGCTCCGGCCAAGCCAGACACGTTGGCCGACCTCGGCCTGACCGTCACCAAGTCCGAAAACGGCAAGGGGCTGGTGGTGACCGACGTCGACCCCGACAGCGACGCCGCCGATCGCGGCATCCAGCCGGGCGACGTCATTACATCGGTCAATTCGACCGAGGTGAACGGCACCGACGACGTCACCAAGGCGATGACCGATGCAGTCAAATCCGGCCGCAAGGCGGTGCTGATGCAGATCACCCGCGACGACACCAATCGTTTCGTAGCGCTGCCTGTCGCCAAGGGCTGACGTCGGCTCCGGAACCGGAGCTGTTCGACTTTTCCAGTGCGGCCGTTTCAAACACCCCCGAGCCGCCGCACGGGAAAGCATGGAGGAGCGCGCGTTAGTCAGTCATCGCGCCTTCCCCCGGCGGCAGCGGGCCTCCCATCGCCCGCTGCCGCACAATTCAAAGCGCTTCAGCAGTCTGATCCAACGACATCGGGGACAAGGACTTTTATCGCGCACGGCTTCGGATGATCTTGATCGCGATGCGCTTTGGCAAAGGCCACAATGCAGATGTCTGCCACTCAACCTTCCGGCGAAATCGCGTATAACAGTCCTATGAAGATTCTCGTCATAGAAGACGATCGCGAGGCTGCGGATTACTTGCAGAAAGCCTTCACCGAGGCTGGTCACACCGCGCATGTCGCCGGTGACGGCGAAACCGGCTTCGCGCTCGCCGATGCCGGCGATTACGACGTGATGGTCATCGACCGGATGATGCCGCGCCGCGACGGCCTGTCGGTCATTGCCGGTCTGAGATCCAGGGGCAACACGACGCCGGTGCTGATCCTGTCGGCGCTCGGCGAGGTCGATGACCGGGTCACCGGCCTGCGCGCCGGCGGCGACGACTATCTGACCAAGCCTTATGCCTTCTCCGAGCTTCTGGCCCGCGTCGAGGTGCTGAACCGCCGCGCCAGCGCCAAGGAAGCGGAAACCGTCTACCGCGTCGGCGATCTCGAACTCGACAGGCTGTCGCATTCGGTCCGCCGCGCGGCGCGCGAGATCACGCTGCAGCCGCGTGAATTCCGTTTGCTCGAATATCTCATGCGGCATGCCGGCCAGGTGGTGACGCGCACCATGCTGCTCGAAAATGTCTGGGACTATCATTTCGATCCGCAGACCAATGTCATCGACGTCCATGTCTCGCGGCTGCGCGGTAAGATCGAGAAGGGCTTCGATAAGCCCATCCTGCACACGGTTCGCGGCGCCGGCTATATGCTGAAGAGCGGCTAGCGGCAGCATGGCTCTTTCCGTGCCAGCCATCATGAAGACGACGGCAGCGCGGCTTTCGGCGCTCTACCTCCTGCTCTTCGCGCTCTGCGCGGTGGCGCTCGTCTTCTACATGACCTCCCTGTCGGCGCGCATGCTGACGGCGCAGACCCAGGACACCATCAATGACGAGGTGCTCGGCCTGGCTCGCGCCTATCAACGCGGCGGCCTGCCGGTGTTGGTCCGTGTGGTCGAGGCGCGCTCGCGCCAGCCCGGCGCAAACCTCTATCTGATCGCCGACGCCAACGGCCAGATTCTGACCGGCAATGTGCAGAGCCTGGAACCGGGCGTTCTCGAAACCGAAGGTTGGACCAGCAGCCCTTTCTCCTACCAGCGCTTTGGCGAAGGAGAACTCGAGCGTCTGCGCAATCTGCCCGCCGAGCAGGGTACCACCACCCAACCCGAGCAGAGCGACGCGCAGGCGCAGGGCGAAAAGGGTCACAACGCCATTGCGCTGGTGCTGCGGCTGCCGAACCAGATGATCATGCTGGTCGGCCGCGATCTGGGCGAGCCGGAACGGTTTCGCGCCGTCATACGCCGCGCGCTGATGCTGGCGCTCGGCATGATGGGGCTTGGCGGATTGCTGATCTGGTTCTTTGTCGGCCGCGCCGCGCTGAAGCGCATCGACAGCGTGTCGGAAGCCAGCCGCCGCATCATGGGCGGCGACCTGTCGGGCCGGCTGCCGGTGACCGGCGCCGGTGACGAGTTCGACCGGCTCTCCGAAAATCTCAACGCCATGCTGGCCAGGATCGCGACGCTCAACGAAGGTTTGAAGCAGGTTTCCGACAACATCGCGCATGATCTGAAGACGCCGCTGACCCGTTTGCGCAACCGGGCAGAAGCGACGCTTTCGGGCAAGCACAAGACATCAGACTACCGGCAGGCGCTGGAAGGCACCATCGCCGAGTCCGACCAGCTGATAAAAACCTTCAACGCCATCCTGATGATCTCCCGGCTGGAGGCTGGCTACTCCTCGGAGAACACGAACCGTGTCGATCTTGCGGAAGCCGTGCGCGATGTCGTCGAACTCTACGAGCCGGTGGCGGAGGAGGCGGGGGTGTCGCTCAACGCGGATGTCCGAGAGGCGGTCTTCGTCAACGGCAACCGCGAACTGATCGGCCAGGCCCTGTCGAACATCGTCGACAACGCCATCAAATATTCGACCGATGCCACCGCCCAGCCGGCCGTGCGCGTGGCCGTTGAGCGAGCCGGTGCGGACGTTCGGCTGTCGGTTGCCGACAATGGCCACGGCATTCCCGATGATGGCGACCGTGCCCGCGCGACGGAACGTTTCGTGCGGCTGGAGAAGAGCCGTTCGCAGCCGGGTTCCGGCCTTGGCCTCAGCCTCGCCAAGGCCGTCATGACATTCCACAATGGCCGGCTTGATCTCTTGCCTGGCAATCCTGGATTATCCGTGGTCATGAGTTTCCCTGCAAGGGAGGATCACTGATGAGCGAGGCTGCGAGGGCGACGGATTGGTTGCTGAAGCCGGCGACCAGCCTGGCTCCGCTGGACGAAAACCGTGCGCGGCAGGAACTGGCCGAGATCGCTTCCGTCGCACGCGAAGGAGGGCTGACACGGCTGACCAAGTTTTTGGCCGGCAAGGGGGAGGGCCAGGATTTCCTCGCCGCCGTCTTCGATCTGTCGCCGTTCCTGCGCGATACGGCACGCCGCCGGCCGGGGATTCTGGACGGCCTCTTCGACCAGACGGTCGAGGCTCGGCTGAAAGCGATCGGCGCTGCCATCGACCGGGCCTATTTGGCCGAGGCGGTCTCGGAATCCGGCCTGATGATGGACCTGCGCCAGTGGAAAGCCGAAGCGCATTTCCTGATCGCACTGGCCGATCTTGCCGGCGAAGCCGAAACGGTGCTGACGGTACGGCGGTTGAGCGACCTCGCCGATGCCTGCACGCGCGCCGCCGTCGACTTCCTGCTGCGCGACGCGCATGGCCAGGGCAAGCTCAAACTGCCGGATCTCGACAATCCATCGAAGCAATCGGGCTGGATCCTGCTCGGCATGGGCAAGCTCGGCGCGCATGAACTGAATTTCTCCTCCGACATCGATCTTGTGGTTTTCTTCGATCCGGAAGCGCCCGCCGTCGTCGATCCGCTCGACGCCACCGAACTTTTTTCACGGCTGACGCGCCGCCTGGTGCGCATCCTGCAGGACCGCACCGAGCATGGTTATGCCTTCCGCACCGATCTGAGACTCCGTCCCGATCCCGGTTCGACCCCGCTGGCAATCCCGGTCGAGGCCGCGCTGCGCTACTATGAGGCGCGCGGCCAGAACTGGGAACGCGCCGCCATGATCAAGGCGCGTCCGGTGGCCGGCGATCTGGCCGCGGGTGCTGCCTTCCTCAAGGAGTTGCAGCCCTATATCTGGCGCAAATACATGGACTACGCGGCGATTGCCGACGTCCATTCGATCAAGCGCCAAATCCACGCCCACAAGGGCCATGGCGAGATCGCGGTCAAGGGCCACAACGTCAAGCTCGGGCGCGGCGGCATTCGTGAGATCGAGTTCTTCGTCCAGACACAGCAGCTCATCGCCGGCGGCCGCTTCCCGGAACTGCGTGGCCGCGAGACCGTGCCGATGCTCGGTCAGCTCGCCGCACGCAGCTGGATCACCGCCGACGCGCGCGACGCGCTGGCCCGCCAGTACTGGTTCCTGCGCCGCGTCGAACATGCCGTGCAGATGGTTGCCGACGAGCAGACGCACACGCTGCCGGAAGACGATGAGGGGCTGGAGCGCATCGCCCGCATGCTCGGCTTTGCCGATGGGGCTGCCTTTGCCATGGCGTTCCGCGCCTCGCTGCAGCAGGTCGAACGCCACTACGCGGCACTTTTCGAAACCGCACCGGAACTGTCGACCGGTATCGGCAATCTGGTCTTCACCGGCGATGTCGACGATCCAGATACCTTGCAGACCCTGCACGGTCTCGGCTTTCAGCGGCCAAGCGACATCTGCCGCGTCATCCGCGGCTGGCATTTCGGCCGCTATCGCGTCACCCAGTCGGCAGAGGCGCGCGAGCGGCTGACGGAACTGACGCCGGCGCTGCTGCGTTCCTTCGGCCAGACGCGCCGGGCCGACGAGGCCCTGATGCGCTTCGACGAGTTTCTCGCCGGCCTGCCGGCCGGCATCCAGCTGTTTTCCCTGCTGCAGTCCAATCCGGCCCTGCTCAAGCTTCTGGCGACGATCATGGGTGCTGCACCCCGGCTGGCGGCGATCATCACGCGCCGGCCGCATGTCTTCGACGGCTTGCTCGACCCGGCCTTGCTGACCGAATTGCCGGACCGCGCCTATCTGTCGGCGCGGCTTTCCGCCTTTGTCGAGGGCGACCGGCTTTATGAGGACGTGCTCGACCGGCTGCGCATTTTTGCCTCCGAGCAGAAATTCCTGATCGGCGTCCGGCTGCTCGCCGGCTCGATCGATCCGGCGCGGGCCGGCCGTGCCTTTTCCGATCTGGCGGATCTCACCATCGAGGCGGCGTTGCAGGCGGTGACGGCCGAATTCGCGGCGCGCCACGGCACGATTGCCGGCGGCGTGGTTTCGCTGCTCGGCATGGGCAAGCTCGGCAGCCGCGAGCTGACCGCCGGATCGGATGTCGACCTGATCCTGCTCTATGACCACGCGCCGGATGCCGAAGAGTCCGATGGCGACAAGCCGCTGGCGCCTTCGCATTACTACACCCGCATGACGCAGCGGCTGATCGCGGCCGTGTCCGCGCCGACGGCGGAGGGGGTGCTCTACGAACTCGACCTGCGCCTGCGGCCATCCGGCAACAAGGGTCCTGTTGCCACCCATATCGATGCCTTCAAGAAATACCAGCGCCAGGAGGCTTGGACCTGGGAGCACATGGCGCTGGCGCGCGCACGCGCCATAGCCGGTGACGCCAGCCTGTGCGGCGAGGTTGAAGCGGAAGTGGCGGCGGTGCTTGGACAGCCGCGCGACGCCGCCAAGGTGATGGCCGAGGCCTCGGACATGCGCGCCATGATCGAAAAAGAAAAGCCGTCGCGCGATCTGTGGGACATCAAGCTGATCCCCGGCGGCCTCATCGATCTCGAATTCATCGCCCAGGTGGCTGTCATCACCGGGCAGGTCGAGGCCGGGCCGCGTGCCCCGGCCGTGCCAATTGCACGTGCCCCGGCCGTGCCAATTGCACGTGCCCCGGCCGTGCAAATTGCACGTGCCACCGGCACGGCCGAGATCCTGTCGCGCCTGGCGCCGCGCTTCGCCGCTGCCGGGATAAGGCAGGAGCTTGGCGACGCCTACGCGCTCTATCTGGCACTGACCCAGATGACGCGGCTTTGCTTAACCGGGGCCTTTGAGCGTGACGATGTTCCGCCGGGGCTTTCGGATCTGCTTCTGGCGGTGACTGACCTGCCGGATTTCGGTGTGTTGGAAGCACACCTCAAAGAGACGTCGCAAAAGGTCAGGAAGGACTTTGATCTTTTGCTTCGTGCCGGACGACCGTGAAGCGGTTGTCAGGTCGCATCGGGGGTGACGATGCAACAGGAGAAGACCATGAGAAAGTCAACGAAACTTGCCCTTGCCTTCGTAGCCCTTGCCGGCGCCGTCGGCACCACGGCCTATGCCGAAAACAACGCCAGTGAAAAAATGCGCGAGGGCACGATGATGCGCCTCGACAAGGCGATGAGCGATTCCGGCGGCACCATCACCTTCGACCAGTTTTCCGGCGCCATGAACGCGCGGCTGAAAAAGCTCGTCGCCGACAATGGCGGCAAGCTGACCGTCGCTCAGCTTGCCGATGCGCTTGAGAAGGCGCGTTTCGAGCGGATGGCCAAACGCATTATCGCCCGCTACGACTCGAAGGGCGACGGCACGCTGACGTCGGACGACATCACCGGTCGCGAGAAGAAGGTCTTTGCCATGCTCGACAAGAACAATGACGGCAAGATCGAGAAACGCGAACTGCCCAAAGGCGGCCGCTTTGGTCGCCACCATCGATGGGGCGGCGACGGCAATGGCGGCGATGTGCAGTAAGCAGAGGCGGGCCACCTGCTGCGGACCTCACCGAACGCCCCAATATCCAAACGTTGAACTCCGGCGGAAAACTGCCGCCGGAGAAATGCCCCGGTCAACCGGCGGAACGCCTCAGGCCGCGACCCTGATGGCCGGCGCGGCCTTCTTCACCGGAATGCGCACCGATACGATCGTGCCGGCACCTTCGGTCGAACGGATCTTCAGCGCGCCGCCCTGCAGCTCAGCCAGCGAGCGCGAGATGGCGAGGCCGAGGCCGGACCCGGCGTGGCTCTTGGAGAACTGGTTCTGCACCTGTTCGAAGGGCCGCCCGAGCTTGCCCAGCGCATCCTTGGGGATGCCGCAGCCATTGTCCTCGATCGTCAGCACGAGCGCGCCGGATGTGTTGCGGGCCCTGACCGATATGTGGCCGCCCTGGCCGGTGAATTTCACCGCATTGGACAAAAGGTTGATGACGATCTGCTTGATCGCGCGGCGATCGGCGACCAGCGTCAGCGCATCGGCGATGCGCGTTTCCACGGTGATGGCCTTTTGCGCCGCTTGCAGCGAGACGACGCGAACCGTTTCGCTGATCAGCGGGCCGAGGTCGATCTCTTCCCGGTCCAGCGAGAACTGGCCGGCCTCGATCTTGGACATGTCGAGAATGTCGTTGATGACGCCCAGCAGATATTTGCCGCTGCTGTTGATGTCGGTGGCATATTCCTCATAGCGCTCCGATCCGAGCGGACCGAATAGGCCTTGTTCCATCAGTTCGGAGAAGCCGATGATGGCGTTCAGCGGCGTGCGCAATTCATGCGACATGTTGGCCAGGAACTCGGATTTGGCCCGGTTCGCCGCTTCGGCCCGTTCGGTCTCCTTCATGTATTTGCGGTTGAGATCGACCAGTTCGCGCGAGCGCTCCTCTTCCGCCCGGCGGGCGAGGCTGAGATCATGGATCGTCGCCATCAGCCGGCGCTCGCTGTCGACCAGCTTCTCCTGGTGCAGCTTGATCTGGGTGATGTCGGAACCCACCGAGACGATGCCGCCGTCCCGGGTCGTCAGTTCATTGACCTGCAGCCAGCGGCCATCGGCCAGCTGGCGCTCGAAAGTGGCGCCGCCTTGCAGTCCGCTGGTGTTGGCAAGCCGCCGTTCGGAAGCAAAGGCCAGCATGCGTTCTTCCAATGCCGCACGCGTGACACCCGGCATCACGTCGCGGTCCGAAAGCCCGTTGTCCTGCTGGTATTTGGAATTGCACATGATCAGGCGCTGCGCCGAATCCCACAGCACGAAGGATTCGTTGATGTTCTCGATCGCCGTTCTGAGGCGAAGGTCGGCCGCCTCGGAACGCAGCGCCAGATGACGCTGTTCGGTGACATCGACGGCGATCCCGATCAACTGGATCTCCGGGGCTTCCGGATCGATGACTTGTGCCCGCGCGCGCATCCAGATCCATTGACCGTCGGAATGCCGCATCCGGAACACTTGGTCGATATGGTCGATCTCGCGTGCGACAATTCTGTTGGCGAGCTCGAACAGGTCGCCGTCCTCGGGATGGATGATCTGATCGACCTCGCCGAAGGACAGCATCGTGTCGCAGGGTTTGTAGCCGAGCATGTCGTACATCGAGCGCGACCAGTACATCTTGCCGCGCACCATGTCCCAGTCCCACAGGCCGCAGCGGCCGCGAACCAGGGCCATGTCGATGCGCTGATGCGCCTCGAGGTAGATGCGGTCAGCCGCCTGCGCTCGTGCCGCCTGGCCGAAATAGGCATAGAGGATGATGATCAGCACGCCGGCCGTCAGCACGAACAGGGTGACGTTCAGCGAGACAGTCTTGCGCCAGGCATCGAAAACCGCGTCCTGCGGCACCAGCGCCGCCGACGCACCCTTTCGGCCATTTGCCAGGCTGACCGCGGCATACCAGTCCCGTCCGTCGATGTTGACGTCCATGACGCCGGCGCGATCGCCGAACATGAACAATGGTTGGCCGCCCTCGACGAGGCCGTCGAGCGAATGGCCTTGCCATGGCATCGAGCGCGGTGTCACCGCGACGATCTTGAAAGCACTGTCGGTGATGACGAGCACATGGCTGCGGCCCATCGCGCCCTGACGGCTGGTGGTCTCCAGAAGATCCTGGATGGCGCCGGGCACCGTATCCGAGGTGGTGGCGAGCGAACTGGCCAGCTGGCCCGCCGCCAGCGTCAGGATCGCCTTGGCATTGCGCTCGACATCGTCGCGCTCGTTCATCAGCGACAGCACGCGCAGCGCCGCGATGACGATCAGGAAGGTGATGATCAGGGCCGGTATCGATCGGCGCAGCAGCGGCTCGGCGGCCAGAAGCCGCCGGTAGGCCGGTTCGGCGATGAGCCGCGTATTCCCGGCAAGGCCGTCGCTGCGCGTCTCGCGATGCGCAAAAGCCGTCCCTCCGGGCGCGCCCCACGCGTCCGCCTTCGCCATAAATGGCACTCCCCGAATTTGCCTATGCTGCTTGGTGATCCGGCAAACGCCGCACATCCGAATCGTCAGTAAAGAATCAAAGGTGATTCGCCTTGTCCAGTGGTCCGGCGAAAAAAGATTAAAAATCGACTAAAATAACGCCGAAACTGCCTTATCCCTCCCCCTTGAGGGGAGGGTGGACAGCCGCCGAAGGCGGATGGACGGGTGGGTCATTGCGGCAGTGCTCGACTTGAGGAGGGAACTCACGCCAGAGTGCGCTCGACAATATCCCGCAAATCCGCTGACAGGTTTTCGGCGCCGGCGATCGAAAGCAGCGCTTCCCTGGCCTTGGCCTGCCGCAAAGGTTCAAGCGAACGCCACGATCTGAGCGCCGTCGCCAGCCTTGCCGCCACCTGTGGGTTGCGTTTTTCGACCTCGAGCACAGTCTGAGCAAAGAACCAGTAGCCTTCGCCGTCAGCCCGATGGAAGCCGGTCTGGTTGGCACTGGAGAAGGTGCCGATCAACGAGCGCACCCGGTTCGGATTGCCCATCGAGAAGGCCGGGTGGCTGGTCAGGGCCCGCACTGTGTCGACGGTCTGCGGCCCCGGAACGCTGGCCTGGATCTGGAACCATTTGTCCATGACCAGCGGGTCGGACCCATAGATCGTCTCGAAAGCCGCCAGCGCCTTGATCGCCTCGGGCGAACCGTGATGACGATGCGCAAGCACGGCAAGCGCGGCTGCGCGGTCGGTCATGTTGGTCGCCGACTGGAAATGCCCGGCGGCGAGTGCCGCTCCGCCCGGCTGCAGCGCCAGACAATCCAGCAGCGTGTTGCGCAAGGCGCGTCGTCCGGCGCTCGCCGCGTCAGGGCTGAACGCGGCCTTGTCGGCAAGGCCGCCGTAGAGGCCCGAAAAAGCGTCCCGGTTCGCGGTGCCGATCGCCAGCGCCAGCGCCTCGCGAGCCGCATAGATGGCATCGGGGTCGATATTTCTGCCGATGTCGCGCGCAATGTCGGCTTCGCCTGGCAGTGCCAGCGCCAGCGCCCGATAGGCCGGCTCCAGCATCTCGTCGCCGGCAATGCTGCCGGCGAGCTCGGTCAGCCGCGCCGCAAAGGCCGGCTGCTTGCCGCCGAGGATCTCGCGGAAGGCGGCGATCAATGCATCGGTCAGCAATGTGTTGAAGGCCTGCCAGCGCGAGAAGGCGTCGCTGTCGTGGCGGGCGAGGAAGAACTGGTCGTCGGCCTTCTGCTCGACCGACAGTGTCACCGGCGCCGAAAAGCCGCGGTTGAGCGACACGGCCGGGCGCTCAGTCACGCCGGAAAACCGCACCACGTGGCGGCGCTTGCGGACATGGATGACGCCGTCCTCGACGCTGGCGCCCTCGACACCGCTATACTCCACGGGCTTGCCGCCGGCGCCGATCAGGCCGAAAGCGAGCGGGATGTGCATCAGTCGCTTGCGGCTTTCGGATGGCGTCGGCGGCACCGACTGCTCGATTTCGAGCGTGAATTCTTGCGCGGCCGGATTGTGCGTCGAACTGATCGTCAGGTTCGGCGTGCCTGCCTGATGGTACCAGAGCGCGAACTGCGACAGGTCGCGGCCGGACGCATCCTCGAACACCTTGATGAAATCCTCGATCGTCGCCGCGTCGCCGTCGTGCCGCTCGAAATAGAGGTCCATGCCGGCCCGAAAGACATCGGCCCCGAGAATTGTGCGGATCATCCGCACCACTTCGGAGCCCTTCTCGTAGACCGTCGCCGTGTAGAAATTGTTGATCTCGCGGTAGCGGCGCGGCCGCACCGGATGCGCCAGCGGACCCTGGTCCTCGGGAAACTGGTGGGCGCGCAAGGTGCGCACCTCGGCGATGCGCTTGACGGCGCGCGAGCGCTGATCGGCGGAGAATTCGTGGTCGCGGAAGACGGTCAGGCCTTCCTTCAGGCAGAGCTGGAACCAGTCGCGGCAAGTGATTCTGTTGCCTGTCCAATTGTGGAAATACTCATGCGCGATGATCGCCTCGATATTGGCGAAATCGGCGTCCGTCGCGGTCTCCCGGTCGGCCAGCACATATTTGTCGTTGAAGATGTTGAGGCCCTTGTTCTCCATCGCGCCCATGTTGAAGTCGGACACGGCGACGATGTTGAAGACGTCGAGATCGTATTCCCGGCCAAACGCCTCCTCGTCCCATTTCATCGATCGCTTCAGGGCGTCCATCGCGTAGCCGGCCAGCTTCTCCTTGCCGGGCTCGACATAGATGCCGAGCTCGACCGTGCGGCCCGACAGGGTGACGAAACTGTCGGCGAGCTGGCCGAGATTGCCGGCCACCAATGCGAACAGATAGGACGGCTTGGGAAAAGGATCGTGCCACATCGCGTAGTGCCAGCCGTCGCCGAGGTCGCCCTTGTCGACCGGGTTGCCGTTGGACAGGAGCAGCGGCGCCTCATCACGCAGGGCCTCTATCCGTACCGTGTAGACCGACAGGATGTCGGGTCGATCAAGGAAATAGGTGATGCGGCGGAAACCTTCGGCCTCGCATTGCGTGCAGTAGACATGGCTCGAGCGGTAGAGCCCCATCAGCGCTTCGTTGCCCGCCGGCGCCACCTCGGTCTCGATCAGCAACTGGAAGCGGCGTGCCGCCGGTGGCTTGAGAATGGTCAGCTGGTCAGGCGTCGCCAGCAGATCCGCCGGTTTTACCTTCTTGCCGTCGATCTCGATGCGCTTGAGCGTCAGCCCGTCGCCATCGAGCACCAAGGGTGCCGACACGGAGGCGCCGTCACGGCGCTCGACCGTGAGCACGGCGGTGACGCGCGTTGCGTCTGGCGATAGGCGGAAGGTGAGGTTGGTTTGCGGAATGAGGTAATCGTTGGGGCGATAGTCTTCGAGCTTGAAGACCTGGCCGGTGTCCGTGCGCATTCCGTGGGTTTTCCTGTCGATTGCCTTGGAGGCGGATTGTGTCCGCTGGTCCAAGAAATTTGAAGTCCGCGCTCTTTACACGAAACGGCCCCTCGACAAAACTGAGGCAATGCCTATTTCAGGCGTTCCTTCTCCCGTCATCATCACGAGGCATCCATGACCGTCGTCACACCGAAATTCGGCATGGGCGCATCTGTGCTGCGGCGCGAGGATGCCGCCTTCATCCAGGGGCAGGGCCGCTATACCGACGACATCCAGCCGGCTGGCGTCCTGCATGGCTATATCCTGCGCTCGCCGGTCGCCAAGGCCAGCTTCACCATCGGGTCGACCGAGGCGGCGAAGGCCGCACCTGGTGTGCATCTGGTGCTGACCGGCAAGGACCTTGCCCATCTCGGCGATCTCAAGTCCGGCGTCATGCAGGACCAGCCGGACGGCACCAAGGCGCCGACGCGCGACATTCCCATCCTGTGCCGCGACCGGGTCAACTATGTCGGCGATGCCGTTGCCTTCGTCGTCGCCGACAGCCGCGCCTTGGCGCAGGATGCCGCCGAACTGATCGACGTCGACTATGACAGCGAAGATGCGGCCTCCGGGACCGCAACGGCACTTGCCAAAGGCACGCCGCTGGTCTGGCCGGAGCTTGGTTCCAACCGCGCCTTCACCTACCACATGGGCGACAAGGCAAAGACCAAGGCTGCTTTCGCCAAGGCCGCCCATGTCAGCCGCATCGAATTCGTCAACAATCGGCTGGTCTGCAACTACATGGAGCCGCGCTCGGCGATCGGCGAGTGGAATGGTGAAGAGAACCGCTTCGTGCTGACCACGGGGTCGCAGGGCGTGCATTCCATGCAGTACATCCTGGCCGGTCTGTTCAAGATCAAGAAGAATCAGCTGCGCGTCATCACGCCGGATGTCGGCGGCGGTTTCGGACCGAAAAGTTTTGTCTACCGCGAGTATCCGCTGGTGCTGGAGGCGGCAAAGCGGCTTGGCCGTCCGGTCAAGTGGGCCGGCGACCGCACGGAGCACTTCCTGACCGACGCGCAAGGGCGCGACAATTTCGTGACGGCCGAGATGGCGCTGGACAAGGATGGCCGCTTCCTTGGCATGAAGGTGGACCTGCTCGCCAACATCGGCGCCTATATCTCGCAATACGGTCCGTTCATTCCCTATATCGGCGTCACCATGTCTACTGGTGTCTATGATATCCAGGCGCTTGATGTCTCGGTCACCGGCCTCTACACCAACACCTGCCCGGTCGATGCCTATCGCGGCGCCGGCCGGCCGGAAGCAGCGTTCCTGCTGGAAAAGCTGGTCGATGCCTGCGCCCACGATCTCGGCCTGCCGGTGGAGGAGATCCGCCGCCGCAACTTCATCCGGCCGGAGCAGTTTCCCTACCGAACGCAGACCGGCCGCCTCTACGACAATGGTGAATTCGAAGGCCATATGGAGCGCGCCATTGAACGGTCCGAATGGAAAGCGTTCCCAGCGCGGCTGGCGCGGTCGAAAGCTGGCGGAAAGATCCGCGGCCTCGGCATGGCGACCTATATCGAGGCCTGCGCCTTTCCGGGCTCCGAACCGGCCTTTGTCGAACTCAATGGCGACGGCACGGTGACGCTGAAGATCGGCACCCAGACCAACGGGCAGGGGCACGCCACCGCCTATGCGCAGTTCCTGTCGGAAAAGCTCAATCTCGACATCGACAAGATCCATGTCCGCCAGGGCGACACCGACGAATTGAAGGCCGGCGGCGGCACCGGCGGCTCACGCTCCATTCCGCTGGGGGGTGTATCAGCTTCCCGCGCGGGCGAGGATCTGGCCAACAAGATCAGGCGCATCGCCGCCGACGAGCTTGAAGCCTCTGCCGGCGACATCGAATTGTCTGATGGTGTTGCCCGTATCGTCGGCACCGATCGCACGATCGATTTTTCCGCCATCGCCAAGGCCGCCAAGACGCCCGATGATCTCAAAGGCTTCGGCGAGTTCGTGCAGGACGAGTGCACCTATCCGAATGGCACCCATATCTGCGAGGTCGAGATCGACCCCGACACCGGCGCGACCGAGATCGTCCGCTACACCATTGTCGATGATTTCGGCGTCACCGTGAACCCGATCCTGCTCGCCGGCCAGGTGCATGGCGGCGTCGTGCAAGGCATCGGCCAGGCGCTGATCGAGGACACCATCTATGGCGAGGACGGACAGCTGCTGACGGCCAGCTTCATGGACTATGCCATGCCGCGCGCCGACAATTTCCCGTTCTTCCATTTCGAGACCCGCAACGTGCCGTCGACCACCAATGCACTCGGCATCAAGGGGGCAGGCGAGGCTGGCACCATCGGCTCGACGCCGGCGGCACTCAACGCGGTGACCGACGCGCTCTGGCGCGCCTATGGCGTCAGGCACATCGACATGCCGGCAACGCCGGCGCGCATCTGGGCAACGATCCGGGAAGCTGTGGGAGCGTGAAAGCCAAGCCGGCTCCGGAAGCAGTTACAGCCAGTGAGCACGCCGGCGGGCACAACACACTCACCGGCATCATGCTCAAGATCATCTCGGTGGCGGTGTTCGTCGGGATGCAGACCTGCATCAAGGCGGCAGGTACCGTTCCGGCGGGCGAGATCGTCTTCTTCCGCTCCTTCTTCGCCATCTTCCCGATCATCGCGTTTCTGGCTTTCAAGGGAAAGCTCGGCACTGCCTTTTCGACCAAGCGTCCGCTCAACCACATCGCCCGCGGCGTTGTCGGCGTCTGCGCCATGGGGCTCGGCTTTTTCGCGCTGACCCGGCTGCCGTTGCCCGAAGCGATCACGCTGAACTATGCGCAGCCTTTGCTTGTGGTGGTGTTCAGCTCGATCTTCCTTGGCGAAGCCATCCGCGTCTATCGCTGGAGTGCGGTCGCGGTCGGACTGGTCGGCGTGTTGATCATCTCGTGGCCGGAATTGACGCTGTTGAGTTCCGACGAGGCGCTCGGCGATCAGGAGGTGCTTGGCGTCATCGCCGCTCTTGTCGCCGCGGCGATCTCGGCCGTTGCCATGCTTTTGGTGCGCAATCTCGTGCAAAGCGAACGCACCGCGACCATCGTGCTGTGGTTTTCGGTGACGGCGAGCGTCATGTCTTTGCTGTCGCTGCCGTTCGGCTGGCAGGCACTGACGCCGCTCCAGGCCGCTCTTCTGATTGCCGCCGGCTTCTGCGGCGGCCTCGGCCAAATCCTGATGACGGCGGCCTATCGCCATGCCGAGGCCTCGGTGGTGGCGCCGTTCGAATACACGTCGATGATCCTCGGTGTCGTCGTCGGCTATCTCGTCTTTGGCGACGTCGCCACGATTCACATGCTCGTCGGCGGCCTGATCGTCGTTGCCGCCGGGATATTCATCATCTGGCGCGAACGTCAGCTTGGCCTGGAGCGCACCCGCACGCGCAAGGCATCTTTGCCTGAAGGGTGACTACGACAGCTCAGCCCGCTCCTTCGCCAATCGCACCAGCACCGTCCTCGTCTGCTCGTCGGCCGGGAAAAACGATTCGATCGCCAGTTCCGACAGCGTCACGTCGAGCGGGGTGCCGAACACGGTGATGGTGCTGATGAACGACAGCACCTGATCGCCATGCGCCAGCCTGAGCGGGTGCACGATGGCATTCGGCTCGACCGGCGCCGGCCGGCTGCCTTTCAAACCGGACGGGTAGCTGCGCAGTTCGCGCTCCAGGTCGATCAGTACCGGGTCGCCGCTGGCATCGTTCTGGTGTTTCAGGCGCTCAAGGAGATGCGTCCGCCACTCCGCGAGATTGACGATGCGTGGTGCGACGCCGCCGGGATGCAGGCTGAGGCGCAGCACGTTGACCGGCGGCGTCAGCAGCGAAGCCTCGCTGACATCGGCGAGGAATGGTGCAATCGCGGCGTTGGCCGAAACCAGGTTCCAATGGCGGTCGACGGCAAGCGCCGGGAAAGGCTCGTGCCCCTTGAGCACGATTTCGACCGCCGCCATCGCCGGCGCCAATGTCGCGTCGCCAAGCGAGCGCTCGCCGAAGCTGGGGGCAAAGCCGGCGGCGAGCAGCAGCTGGTTGCGTTGCCTGAGCGGGATCGACAATTGCTCGGCCAGATGCAGCACCATGTCCCGCGAGGGCGCGGCGCGGCCGCTTTCGACGAAGCTCAGATGCCGCTGCGATATCTCGGCCTCCATGGCGAGGTCGAGTTGGCTCATGCGGCGGCGCGTACGCCATTCGCGAATGAGGCTGCCGGCGGAGGTTTGGGTAGATGTCATGGGGTAGGACTAAGCCGGAGGAAGGCGCATTTCAATTACCTGCGAGGTTATGGCTCTTCCCTAAGCCCACGCAGCTTCGCCTTCACCTCGAGAAAATCTCGCCACGCCAGCTTCTTGTGCGCAGGCGTCCGGAGCAAATAGGCCGGATGCAGCGTCGGCATGGCCGGAATGGCGATGCCGGACGCCGTCGTGTGGACGCGCCAGTTGCCGCGCAGCCGCAGGATGCCTTCCGAGGTGTTGAGCAAGGTCTTGGCCGACGGACCGCCGAGATTGATCAGCACCTTAGGATTGACCAGTTCGATCTGCCGCTCGATGAATGGCCGGCAAATCCCGGTTTCGTGCGGCGTCGGCGTGCGATTGCCCGGCGGCCGCCAGGGGATGACATTGGCGATATAGACTGAAGTGCGGTCGAGCCCGATCGCCGCCAGCATGCGGTCGAGCAGCCGGCCGGAGCGGCCGACGAAGGGCAGGCCCTCGATATCCTCGTCGCGGCCGGGCGCCTCGCCGACCAGCATGACGGCTGCTTCCGGGTTGCCGTCGGCGAACACCAGGCTCTTGGCAGTGGCCTTGAGATTGCAGCCGTCGAACGCCGCCATGTGCTGGCGAAGCTCGTCCAGCGTCACTGCAGTCGTCGCCAGCTGGCGGGCAAGTGCTGCTTGCGCCTCGTCGGGAACGGTGGCCGACGTTGGGCGCGCAACCGGCGGCGCACTTGATCTGTCACTTGGTTCGGGGCGAGACATATTCGTCGAACGTTGCGGTGCGGCTGTATCGCCCGAAGGCGCCACCGCGCGCTCCATGGGCTTTGGCGCAACCTCGGCGAATCGGTTCACCGGCTGGTCTTCAAGCGCCTCGTCGACGCCCACGCTGGCATAAAAGGCCAGCAGGTCGGCGATATCGGGTCTGTTGTCTGGGGAAGCGGCAGTCATGCCGGCACATTCGTCCGCGTGGCGGCAATTTGCAAGGCTGGCCGCTTCTCTACCCCGTTGGTATGCGCGGATCCTGCACCAGATAGAAGGTCCATCTGGGCGTGTAGTCGGTCATCAAAAATTCGAACCTGGCGGTTTTCAGCGGGTCGACCTTGCCGTTCCTGAACAGCAGCCGGTCATAGGGTTCGAAATCGCGATCGAAATCGGCAAAATTGCTCGACCAGATATTGTCGGGTGTCTTGTTGCGCTGGTCGAAGGAAAGCCCGTCGCCGAAAACGCTTGGCCGGTTCAGGATTTCCTGCAGCTCGAACTGGAATTCGATCCAGGCCTGGCCGCTGTGGTTGAGCACGTCGATGCGCATATACATGATGCCGTTGGCGAATTCGCCGGCCGCGCCAAAAGCCTGGATCGGCTTTGTCGTGCGGATGGTGAGCGTGACCGGCGTTGACGAATTCAGCTCTTCGGTGATGACCAGCGGATCGTCCTTCGTTCCGATGCCTGAAGCGCCGGTGATGCGGAAGCCGCCAAGCTCGTCTGAGAAGGAGTAGGCGCCCGCCGCCCAGACTTTCACTTCGTCCGCGGCGGCGTGACCCGGCGCAAGCACCAGAAGGGCCAAAAGGAGCGCCCGGAAGGCCTGGCCGGGCGGGAAAAGAACGCGCGTCGATGAAAAGCCGGCTGGCCCAGGAATGCGCATGGTGTGAAGTATGGCCGATAAGCAAGCCGTCGAACAATTAAAAACGCAAGCGCCGGCGGGAATGCCAGTCGAAAAGCGGCCGCCCAGCCTCGCAATGCGCGACTTTTTGGCCAAAACCGCATTGTCACGTATGCGCCGGTTTCCTGTCGCCAATTGATGCGCTATGCAGCGCAGGAGCCAGCAAGATGCCCGAATGGGATAAGCCAGTGCGGAGGGGTTGATGAGCGACATCGAACGCGAAAGCATGGAATTCGACGTGGTTATCGTCGGCGCCGGTCCGGCCGGCCTCGCCGCCGCTATCCGCCTCAAGCAGGTCAATCCCGAACTTTCGGTTGTCGTCCTGGAAAAGGGCGGCGAAGTCGGCGCCCATATCCTCTCCGGCGCTGTCGTCGATCCGATCGGCATCGACCGGCTCTTGCCGGGCTGGCGCGACGAGGAAGGCCATCCTTTCAAGACGCCGGTCACATCAGACCATTTCCTCGTCCTTGGCCCTGCAGGCTCGTTCCGTCTGCCCAACATCCTGATGCCGCCGCTGATGAACAATCACGGCAATTACATCGTCTCGCTCGGCAATGTCTGCCGCTGGCTGGCGACCAAGGCCGAGGCGCTTGGCGTTGAAATCTATCCGGGCTTTGCCGCGGCCGGCCTGCTCTACAATGAGGAAGGCGCCGTCACCGGCGTCGTCACCGGCGACATGGGCATCGAGAAAGATGGCACGCACGGCCCGGGTTTCGCGCCCGGCATGGCGCTGATGGGCAAATATGTGCTGATCGGCGAGGGCGCGCGCGGCTCGCTCGCCAAGCAATTGATCGCCAGATACAAGCTTTCCGATGGCCGCGAGCCCGGCAAATACGGCATCGGCCTCAAGGAGCTCTGGCAGGTCAAGCCGGAGAACCACCGGCCCGGCCTGGTCCAGCATTCCTTCGGCTGGCCGCTCGACATGAAGACCGGCGGCGGCTCCTTCCTCTACCATCTCGAGGACAATCAGGTGGCGGTCGGCTTCGTCCTCCACCTCAATTACAAGAACCCGTATCTGTCGCCGTTCGAGGAATTCCAGCGCTTCAAGACCCATCCGGCAATCAGCCGCACCTTCGAGGGCGCCAAGCGGCTGGGCTACGGCGCACGCGCCATCACCGAGGGCGGCTGGCAGTCGGTGCCGAAACTGTCCTTCCCCGGTGGTGCGCTAATGGGTTGCGCGGCGGGCTTCGTCAACGTGCCACGCATCAAGGGTTCGCACAACGCCGTGCTGTCCGGCATGCTGGCGGCCGAGCATGTCGCCGCGGCGATCGGTGCCGGTCGCGCCAATGACGAGCTTTCCTCCTACGAGGCGGCCTGGCGGGCGACCGACATCGGCAAGGACCTGAAGAGGGTGCGCAACGTCAAGCCGCTATGGTCGCGCTTCGGCACCATCGTCGGTGTCGGTCTCGGCGGCCTCGACATGTGGCTGAACACGCTGTTCGGTGTCTCGCCCTTCGGCACGCTGAAGCATGGCAAGGCCGACTATGCAACGCTCGAGCCTGCCAGCCAGCACAAGAAGATCGCCTATCCGAAGCCCGATGGCGTGCTGACCTTCGACCGGTTGTCCTCGGTGTTCCTGTCCAACACCAACCACGAGGAAAATGAGCCGGTCCATCTGCTCGTCGGCGACATGGAGTTGCAGAAACGATCCGAGCACGATGTCTTCGCCGGACCCTCGACACGCTACTGTCCGGCTGGTGTCTACGAGTGGGTCGACAAGGACGGCAATGCCGCCGCCGATCCCGCGGCCAAGGACGTGCGCTTCGTCATCAACGCGCAGAACTGCGTCCACTGCAAGACATGCGACATCAAGGATCCGAACCAGAACATCAACTGGGTGCCGCCACAAGGCGGCGAAGGCCCGGTCTACCAGGGTATGTAAGCCACGCGCCGACCGGGCCGTCTCGGCCGTCGCGAGCAAAATGGCGGCCATGGCCCTGGTCGCCGGGGCATGTGACATATTAGAACTGTTGAAACTGCCGCGCGCTTATGGTTCCATTCCCTGACGATACGGAGATGGCCAATGCGCGTGGCGGTTCTGGCATGCCTTGTGACGATCGGCGCGGTGTGCGGTTCCGCTTCGGCGGCCTCGGCCGGCACCAGGGTGCTGGTCAAGACGCGGACCTATGAAATCACCGGGACCACGGGCCTGGCGCTGATGCAGTC
The DNA here is from genome assembly GCF_042647205.1 of Mesorhizobium cantuariense. Lineage (NCBI taxonomy): Bacteria > Pseudomonadati > Pseudomonadota > Alphaproteobacteria > Hyphomicrobiales > Phyllobacteriaceae > Mesorhizobium > Mesorhizobium cantuariense. Next base: position 2,317,070 of record NZ_JBHRVD010000001.1, read on the forward strand.
GATGGACCGCAAGGGGCCGAAGCATGGCTTCACGACGCGCGCCATCGCGCAGACCGGCTACACCGTGGATTGGGACCTTGACGCCGGCCAGGACAATGGCGTCTGCCGCCTGCGGCGCGCCAACGGCACGCTCAATCTCTTCTATACGTTTCCGCGTGTCGCCTCGACCACCACGCCGGCGCTCCAGAAGCGCTGGACGCGGTTTTTTGCCGGCGTCCGCGCTCACGAAGAAACCCATGGTCGCATCGCCAAGGAGATGATGCGCGCCACCGAAAGATCGATCTCCGGCCTCAGGATTGCCGACGACCGGTCCTGCTACAAGACACGCCGCGAGGCGCAGCGGCGTATCAAGGCCACCTATGCCGCATATGAGGCGAAGCAGATCGCTTTCGATGCCCGCGAGCATCGCCACGGTGGCCATGTCGAGCATCTCGTCACCGCTTTGATCAAACCTTGATCTTTTAGCCTGGCGTCCTGCCGGTCCGGGCTATTGCCGCGGTCGCGGTTTCATGCCCATCGACCGGCTTCTGTTGTGCCAGCCTGAGCGAAAATTCCACCATGACCGGCAGGTGGTCCGAGCCGGTGTCCTCCAGCCGTGTCGCGGAATGGATGGTCACGCCGCCCTTGCTGAAAACCTGGTCGATCGGCAGGCCGGCGAAACGCCGCAGGAAATCCGGCAGCTTGATGTGGATCCAGGTCGGTCCGGCGGATGGCATGACGGTCAGCCCGCCGAGCGAGGCGACGCGCCGCACCGCGGCACTCCAAGGTACGGCGTTGCAGTCGCCCGCCATGATGGCCGTCTCGCCAAGCGCGGAGAGCTGCTCCCTGAGTTCGCCGATCTGCCAGTACTGCTCGCGTGGCCACGGCCAGCTGAGATGGATCGCGGCGACATCGACGTCAATGCCGCCGAAGTCGACGGCCGCTGTCGCCATGGCGCCGCGCCGTTCGCAATGCGCCTCGGTGCCGGCGGCAAAGGGACGCCGCGAGAGCAGCGCGACGCCGAATATGCCGTTGGGATAAGGACAGAGGATCCGGTAGGGATAGGCGCTGGAGATATAGCCAAGCTCGGTCGCCCACATCGCCGACACCTCGTCGAGAGTGATCACGTCGGGATTGGTCCGGCCGATCAGCGACAGCACCTTCTTCGGTGTAGGGTTGTCGTAGCGCAGATTCATTTGCAGCAGCTTATAGATCGCACGATCTTCGTTCTTGGCTTCATAGGCAGCCTGAACCGGCCATAGGCTGGGCAAAGTGTTCAAGGTCGTGGCAAAGGCCGCCACGGCAAAAAGCAGTGCCACAACCGCTTGCAGGCGAAATGTCGTGGCCAGCAACGGCAGCGCGCAAAGCGCCATCAGCACGGCAAGGTGGACGCGGAAATGCGAAAAGGAATCGAAGGCCGGATGCAACGTTCCGAAAAACCCGGCCACTAGCGTGATCGAACAGGCCAGCATTGCCAGGAATGCAACCGACATCAGCAATGTCCCGAAGCTCGCTCTCTCCATGCCGCCTGCTTATCGGCAGAAATGCGGCCCAATCAAGATGACGAAATGCCCACGCGATCCATGGAACCGGCCTACTGGAACGCTGTCTCCGAAAAACTTCTGAGCTTGCGCGAATGCAGCCGGTCCATCGGCATTTCCGCAAGCTTCTCCATAGCCCTGATGCCGATGGTCAGGTGCTGCGCCACCTGGCGCTTGTAGAATTCGGTCGCCATGCCGGGCAATTTCAACTCACCATGCAGTGGTTTGTCCGAAACGCACAACAGCGTGCCGTAGGGAACGCGGAAGCGAAAGCCGTTGGCGGCGATGGTCGCCGATTCCATGTCGAGCGCGATGGCGCGTGACTGCGACAGCCGCTGCACCGGGCCGCGCTGGTCGCGCAGCTCCCAGTTGCGGTTGTCGATGGTGGCGACGGTGCCGGTGCGCATGATGCGTTTCAAGTCATAGCCCGACAGGCCGGTGACTTCGGCGACGGCTTCCTGCAGCGCCACCTGGATCTCCGCCAGCGGTGGGATCGGCACCCAGACCGGAAGATCGTCGTCAAGGACGTGGTCCTCACGCACATAGGCATGCGCCAGCACATAGTCGCCCAGCGCCTGGGTGTTGCGCAGGCCGGCGCAGTGGCCAAGCATCACCCAGGCATGCGGCCTCAGCACGGCGATGTGGTCGGTGATCGTCTTGGCGTTGGAGGGCCCGACGCCGATATTGACCATGGTGATGCCGCCATGGTTCGGCTTCTTCAGATGATAGGCCGGCATCTGCGGCAGGCGCGGCGGCGCGACTCCGGGACCGGGCGCGCTTTGTCCGGCCAAGGTGATGACATTGCCGGGCTCGACGAACTCGGTGTATCCGCCGCCGCCATTGGCCATCAGGTCGCGGGCGCGGGCGACGAATTCGTCGATGTAGAACTGGTAGTTGGTGAACAGCACGAAGTTCTGGAAATGCTGCGGCGTGGTCGCCGTATAGTGCGACAGGCGATGCAACGAATAGTCGATGCGCTGCGCCGTGAAGGGCGCCAACGGCCTCGGCTCGCCGAAAGCCACTTCGAAGGTGCCGTTGGCGATCTGGTCGTCGGTACCGTCGAGATCCGGCACATCGAACAGGTCGCGGATCGGCCGCTTGATGCGCTCGGCCGCGGCGCCGTCGACATGGGTGCCTTCGAGAAAGGCGAAATGCAGCGGGATGGGTGTGGTCGATTCCGATACGGTGACCGCAACCCCATGATTGCGCATAATCAGGCGCAGCTGTTCGACGAGGTACCTTTCGAACAGGTCCGGCTGGGTGATCGTGGTGGCAAAATGCCCCGGCGTCGGCATATGGCCATAGGCTTGGCGCGAGTCGATCTGGGTGAACGAGTTGGTGGTGACGCCGATCTCCGGATAAAAGGCCCGGTAGCGCTTGCCATTGTCACCGCCCGCCGCCGCCAGTTCTGCAAAGGAGTCGCGCAGGAACTTGGTGTTGCGGTCGTAAAGTACCTGCAGTGCCGCGACGGCCTTTTCGGCGCTATCAAAGCTTTGCCGGCCAAAAGGCTCCGGCATGACGACAGATTCGATAGCTTGGGGGTAGATTCGCTTTTCCATGGCTCAATATAGAGACTTGGATCGGCACTTGGGAGGGGTGTCGCGACCGAAGGCGGCCAAAGCGTCGTTTTTCTTCAACCGCGCTGCAGGCTGACCAGGAGCACAAAGCCGACGCCGGACTTCTTCAGAGCCGGCGCGTCGATCGTCGAGCCGGTATCGGCGCGCATCATCGGCACGGCCAGCACCGGCGCGGCCAGAACCGTCAGGATAAGCGCCGCCCGCGGCAGAAGCCGAAGGGTCTTGAGAGCGTTGGCGGCGATGCGGTTCATAATGTTTCCAGCTTTTCTTTTCGAGGTCTTGGTTTCTTTGTTCAGTTGCGAAGATGGGTGGGGCATGCGAGGCGGCAGGTTCTGGAACTGGCTTCGTCCCAGGCGCGGGCCGGACGGCCCGCTTCGGCGACGAGGATGGCGAAGAACATTCCAAACAGGCTCACCAGTAGGCAGACGATGGTGAAGCGGCGAGCAAGCATTGGGTCGGGTCTCCTTCAACACGCCGGAGAATGCCCTGATGCAACTGAACCGGCTCTGATGCCGGCGTTCATCTGCGGTTCAAAATGATTGACGGGATTTTGGGCGCGGCGGCGTTGGTTTCGGCAGGCGCTGCGTGAGGCCAACGAGGCGCGGGCGCCTCGACAAACGAAAACGGGGCCCATCGGGGCCCCGTCTTCATGTCAGAATGATGCGGTCAATCAGAGCTTGTGCCAGGTTTGGCTCTTGCAGATCAGTCCGCCGAGCACGCAGCCGCTCATCTTCAGCGAGGTGCCCGAAAGGGTCGCCTTGCCCGAATAGGTCTTGTCGTTTGCCGGATCGGTGATGTTGCCGGCATATTTGTTGCCGCCTGCCGCCTTGAGCGAGCCGATGGTCTTGCCGGCATATTTGCCGGACTTGAGCGTGATGGAAAACGAGCCGCCGCCAGCGATGGCTGCGGTGTCGCCGGCCTGCGTCTTCCAGTTACCTTCGATCGGATCGGCCCATGCCGCACCCGCCATGATCATTGTTGCCGCGAGGGCCAGGCTCACTTTTCGAAACATGTCTTCCTCCCTTTGGATGTCCGGCCGGATGCTCCGCCTCGCCGGTCTGCCGCTTACGCAAACGTAAGCTAATCCAGCTCCCGGCAAAACAAAAGCGGTGCCGCAACGGAAGACTTTGCGATTTTGCAGGGGCCTGAATGCGCCTGCTGGCCAAGGAAATGAAACGATCGGCGCTTCGCCTTTGTCTCCCGTGGTTAGCGAAGTCTTGACTTGGCGTCACAAAATTTTCGTCAAATTTGACGCAAGCAGGCTGAATTGCTGGCTTTGTATCCTTAACGAATTTCGGCATTTACCTCTTGTTTTAGCTTTGTTTTCCTCAAATTAAGCACGCCATTTAACGACGGATTCAAGCCTGCACGGCATTCTCGAAAGCATCGGAAGAGCAGCCGGCAAGGACGAAAGAAGGCAGCTCTCGGGAGCCTGACAGGGGCCACAAACAGGGGACTGAAATGGCACGTTTTGAAATGCTTGAAGCTGGTTTCGGCGCCATGGGGGCAACTGCCCAGGCCGACATTCTTTTCGAACTGGGCATGATGTATGCGACCGGCCGCGATTGCGAGACGGATGTCGTTGCCGCCCACAAATGGTTCAACATCGCCGCCATCAAGGGCTCGGCCCGCGCCGCGGAACTGCGCTCGGAACTATCGGCGGCCATGTCGAAGGTCGAGATCGCCAAGGCGCTCCGCGAAGCCCGCGAATGGATGACCATGCACTGAGATCTGCCAATCGCAGATAGGCCTATCGAAGACAGGGAAGCTCCGGGATCATGACCGCACAGACGGCCAGACCCGGCGGAATAGAAGGCCGCGCAAGACGGTCGACGACCAAGAGCATGATGCTCAGAAGAAAGAGAACGCGGTAGGCCGCAAGGCCCAGTCGTGCACGATACGGGGAAGGCGAGCGGGGTTTTTAGGCGCGGGGGCGCTTGAAAATTGCTCGACGGACAAAAAAGCCACGACCAGCCGGAACAAGGCTGGCGTGGCTTTTTGCGTGGATGACGTCTTGCAGGCCCAATCGAGCGGCGCCAATGCGCCTAGACAGGCCCAATGAAGGGTGAAATTGTCCGGCCTCTCTGGAAGAAGCGCGGCCGGGGCGGCCGCGCGTGAGTGGAGGAGTTCTACCATCATGAAAAAATTGAGTATTTTGAACGCGGCCATATTCGGCCTGATGTTGAGCACGCCGGTCGCATTCGCCGACGACATCACCTTTGCGGTGGTCGGCCCGATGACCGGACAGCTCGCCACCATCGGCGATCAGTTCAAGCAGGGCGCACAGGCCGCTGCCGACGCGATCAATGCCGCGGGCGGTGTCGACGGTCGTCAGATCAAGCTGAGTATCGAAGACGACCAGTGCGATCCCAAGCAGGCAGTGTCGGTTGCCAACCGCATCGTCGCCGATGGCGTCAAGTTCATCGACGGCCATGCCTGCTCGGGTTCGAGCATTCCGGCCTCCGCCGTCTATGCTGAAGCCGGCGCTCTGATGATGAGCCCGGCTTCGTCAAACCCGGTGCTGACCGACGCGGCGGCCAAGGCCGGCTGGCCGACGATCATGCGCCTTTATACGCGTGACGATGCGCAGGGCGCCTTCATCGGCCCATGGATCGCCAAGAAGTTTGCCGGCAAGAACGTCGTCGTCCTGCATGACAAGAGCGCCTACGGACAGGGCGTCGCTGACGCCGTCAGGGCAACGATGAATGCCGGCGGCCTCAAGGAGGTCTATTATGACGGCATCAACGCTGGCGAGAAGGACTATTCGGCTCTCGTCACCAAGCTCAAGGACTTGAAAGCCGACGTCGTTTATTTCGGCGGCTACCATCCTGAAGCCGGCCTGATCCTGCGTCAGTCGGCGGAACAGAACCTGAAGTTCCAGCTGATCATGCCGGACTCCATCGCCTCGCCCGAATTCTGGCAGGTTGCTGGCCCGGCCGGCGAGGGCACCATGTTCGTGTTCCCGTCGGATCCCCAGGCAAAGCCGGAAGCCAAGGCAGCCGTCGAGAAGATCAAGGCCGGCGGTTTCGTGCCGGAGGGCTTCACGCTGTTCTCTTACGCCACCATCCAGGCTTTCGCTGAAGGCATCAAGCGCGCCGGCAGCGACGATCCGGCCAAGGTGGCCGAAGCGTTGAAGAACGGTACGCCGATCAGCACCGTTGTCGGTGACGTCACTTTCGACGAGAAGGGCGACCTCAAGAATGCCAGCTACGACATCAACCAGTGGCATGACGGCAAATACGCGCCGATCGCGCAGTAATCGCCGCCCTGGCGGCTGGATAGCATAGAGAAATGGCCGGGCTCGTCCCGGCCATTTTCTTGTTTGCCCTGTCGTTGGCCTTCCGAACCGTCAGCTCACTGCTGTGGTCGCGGCGTTATGCTCCTCGACGAACCGCACTAGAACGGTCCCGTCGGTAACCTGCGCGCCCTCGGTGGCGATCTCGGCGATCACACCGTCATGCGGCGCGGCGATGGTGTGCTCCATCTTCATCGCCTCGAGGATCAGCAGCGGCTGGCCCTTGATCACCGCATCGCCTTTTGCCGCGCGCACCAGCTTGACCAGTCCCGGCATCGGCGCGCGCAGGCTACCCGCGCCCGCCGCCGCCTCATCGGCCCGTGCCAACGGGTCCGGCACGGCGAAAGTGTAGCCGACGGCGCCTTCGAACACGGTGATGTGGCCTGGCCAGCAGGCGAGGCGCGGCGTGGCGCGAAAATCATGCGAATTGGTGTCGTCATAGGGCTTGTCCAGCGCGACCTGGAAGCGCCCGTCCGGCCGCACCGAGACCTTCGCCACGATATCGTCTTCGCCGAACTTCAGCCGTGAGCGTCGCGCCACGCTGTGGAAATGCGCATAGCCGGCAAGCGACGACCACGGATCGTCGGATGGCGGCGATGCGCCGGCACCGGAGGCCGCAAGGGCGGCGGCAGCAATGGTTTCGCCGCTCGGCGGCGGGGCGATCGTCAAGGTCTCCTGGTGTCTGCCGATCAGGCTGGTGTCGACATCGCCTGCGGCAAAATCCGGATCGGCGGCAAGAGCGGCAAGAAAGGCGGTGTTGACCGTCGAGCCGGCAATCTCGATTCGCGCCAGCGCCGCGCCAAGCGCCTCCAGAGCCGCCTGCCTGTCCTTTGCGTGGACGACCAGCTTGGCGATCATCGGGTCGTAATAGGGCGAGATGGCGTCACCCGCACGCACGCCGGTCTCGATGCGCATCGTGGCGCCTTCGGGGGCTGCATCCGGAAATTTCAGATGATGTAGCGTGCCAGTCGCCGGCAGGAAGCCTTTGGCCGCGTCCTCGGCATAGATGCGCGCCTCGAAGGCGTGGCCGGTGAGCGCGATCTCGCTTTGCGTCTTCGGCAGCTTTTCGCCGCTGGCCACGCGCAACTGCCACTCGACCAGATCTGTGCCCGTGACCATCTCGGTGACCGGGTGCTCGACCTGCAGGCGGGTGTTCATTTCCATGAACCAGAAGCGGTCGGCCTTCAGGCCCTGCGAGGCATCGACGATGAACTCGATGGTGCCTGCGCCCGAATAATTGATCGCCTTGGCGGCCTTTACCGCCGCCTCCGTCATCGCCTTGCGCAGAGCCGGCGTCATGCCGGGGGCGGGCGCTTCCTCGATCACCTTCTGGTGGCGGCGTTGTGCCGAGCAGTCGCGCTCGTAGAGATGCACCGCATTGCCGAAATTGTCGCCGAACACCTGCACTTCGATATGGCGCGGCTTGTCGACATATTTTTCGACCAGCACGCGGTCGTCGCCGAAAGCGGCTTTTGCCTCGCGCCGTGCGCTGGACAGCGCTTCGGAAAACCCGTCGGGATGCTCGACCCGGCGCATGCCCTTGCCGCCGCCGCCGGCACGCGCCTTGATCAGCACCGGGTAGCCGATCTCGCGTGCTTTGGACGCAAGCAGCACGATCTCCTGTGCCTCGCCATGGTAGCCCGGCACGACCGGCACGCCGGCCTTTTCCATCAGCCTTTTGGCGGCATCCTTCAGCCCCATGGCACGGATCGAGGCGGCCGACGGTCCGATGAAGATGAGCCCCGCCGCCACCACTTGATCGACGAAATCAGGGTTTTCCGACAGGAAGCCGTAGCCGGGATGAATGGCTTCAGCGCCCGTTGCCAGGGTCGCCGCGATCATCTTGTCGCCACGCAGATAGCTTTCGCCGACAGGCGAAGCGCCGATATGCACCGCCTCGTCGGCCATCTCGATATGCAGGGACTTCGCGTCTGCATCCGAATAGACGGCGACAGTGCGCACGCCCAGCTTCTGGGCCGTGCGGATGACACGACAGGCGATCTCGCCGCGATTGGCGATCAGGATCTTGGCGAACATGGAGCCTCCGCAACCAGGGTTTGCTGAAAGCGACGCAGGCGTTCCTTCACGCTCTCCCGCAAACCTATATGGGTAGGCTTTCTCTTCGCCGGATACTGCCTTGCAGTTCGGCACTTGATGTAGAGCACTCCCTTACCAAGGGATTGCTCTACGCGCGAAGTGCATTTGCCTATTTCGATGCCGAGATTGCGCAGCCGCCACTCGCGGTCTTGAGCTTCCACCGTGTCAAGCCGGACTGGCAGTTGCGCAGCGCCATCTCCTCCGCCGCCTTCTGGGACGGCGCGTTGAGCTTCGTCCCGCAGACAATGTAGAGGTCGACAACGCGTGAATAAAAGGTCGTGGCGTAGGCCGAATGACCGCTCGCCGCGACGTAGGCCTTGTAGGCCACGTTGCATTCGCCCGAGCCTAGGGTCGGCGGAAAACGCACGTCTCCCTTGCTTCCTGCGAGCGATTCCGCCGAACTGATGCCGCTCGTCGTTAATATTAGAAATCCCGAAAGTATTGAAGCAGCCGTCTTCCGGCAATATTTCAGTTTCATTTCCGCCCTGTCCCCATTGCACTGTGCAGGATGAGCGGTAGCGAATATTTTGCCTCGACGCCAGTTCGCCAGCGGAGATTCGACGCTGCCTATGCTGATGAATCGGTTGGTCCATACAGTTCAGCCTTTTCGCAGGGCAGCAACGGCCTGCCGGTATATTTCCGCCGTTTGGTCGTCGAAGCAGCAGAAAATGATGGTTTCCGGCAATTTTTTCTCTCCGATGAACCTGCTGACCGTGTCGACAGCGATCCGCGTCGCCTCATCTTTCGGGTAGCGGTAGACACCGGTCGATATTGCCGGGAACGCCACCGTGCGGCAGTCATTGGCGGCGGCCAGCTCGAGCGAACTGGTATAGCAGGAGGCCAGCAGTTCGGCTTCGCCTTTGCCGCCACCTTGCCAGACCGGGCCGACCGTGTGGATGATGTGTCGCGCCGGCAGTTTATAACCCTTGGTGATCTTGGCTTCGCCGATCTTGCATCCATTCAGCATGCGGCATTCGAACTCGAGCTCACGGCCGGCCGCGCGGTGGATGGCGCCGTCGACCCCGCCACCACCGAGAAGCGAGGTGTTGGCGGCGTTGACGATGGCATCGACCGCCAGCTTAGTGATGTCGTCGATATGAACCTGAATCCGCGGACTATCGTTCATGTCACATCCTGAACACGCCGAAGCGCGTTTCCTCGATCTCGGCGTTGAGCGCGGCGGACAGGCTGAGCGCCAGCACGTCGCGCGTCTTCGCCGGGTCGATGATGCCGTCGTCCCAAAGGCGTGCGGACGAGTAGAGCGGATGGCCCTCATGCTCGTATTTCATCAGGATCGGCTTCTTGAATTTCGCTTCCTCCTCCGTGCTCCATTCCCCGCCCTTACGCTCGATGCCTTCGCGCTTGACCATGGCAAGCACGGTTGCCGCCTGTTCGCCGCCCATCACCGAGATGCGGGCATTCGGCCACATCCACAGGAAGCGCGGTGAATAGGCGCGGCCGCACATGCCGTAATTGCCGGCGCCGAACGAGCCGCCGATGATGATCGTCACCTTCGGCACTCGTGCCGTGGCAACGGCCATCACCAGCTTGGCGCCGTCCTTGGCGATGCCGCCCGCTTCGTATTTTCTGCCGACCATGAAGCCGGTGATGTTCTGCAGGAAGACAAGCGGGATCTTGCGCTGGCAACAGAGTTCGATGAAGTGCGCGCCCTTCAGCGCGCTTTCGGAAAACAGCACGCCGTTGTTGGCGATGATGCCGACCGGCATGCCATGGAGATGGGCAAATCCGGTGATCAAGGTGGTGCCGTAGTTCTGCTTGAACTCATCGAACTCGGAACCGTCGACGATGCGGGCGATCACCTCGCGAACGTCATAGGGCTGGCGCAGGTCGGTCGGCACGATGCCGTAGAGTTCATCCGCCGGATGAAGCGGCGGAATCGATCTCTGTAAGGTCAGGCTTACGGTCTTGTTCCGATTCAGGTTTTTGACGATGCGCCGACAGATGGCGAGCGCGTGGTCGTCGTCCAGTGCGTAGTGGTCGGCGACGCCGGAAAGCCTGGTGTGCACATCGGCACCGCCGAGATCCTCGGCACTGACGTCCTCGCCGGTGGCCGCCTTCACCAGCGGTGGGCCGCCGAGGAAGATGGTCGCCTGGTTGCGCACCATGATCGTCTCGTCCGACATCGCCGGCACATAGGCGCCGCCCGCCGTGCAGGAACCCATGACGCAGGCGATCTGCGGAATGCCGGCCGCCGACATGTTGGCCTGGTTGTAGAAGATGCGGCCGAAATGCTCGCGATCGGGAAACACCTCGTCCTGGTTGGGCAGGTTGGCGCCGCCGCTGTCGACCAGATAGATGCAGGGCAGATTGTTCTGCAGCGCGATCTCCTGCGCGCGCAGATGCTTCTTCACCGTCAGCGGATAATAGGTGCCGCCCTTCACCGTGGCGTCGTTGACAACGACCATGACTTCGGCGCCTTCGACGCGGCCGATACCTGCGATTATGCCGGCCGAAGAAATCTCCTCACCATACATCGACCATGCCGCGAACTGGCCGATCTCGAGGAAAGGCGAGCCGATGTCGAGCAATTGGGCGAGGCGCTCGCGCGGCAACAGCTTGCCGCGCGAAACATGCCGCTCACGCGCCTCGTCCGAGCCGCCGCGCTCGACGGTTGCGGCCTTCTCCGCGATGTCGGCGACCAGCGCCCGCATGCGCTCGGCATTGGCGCGGAAGGTTTCGGAGGAGGGGGAGATCTGTGAGGTGAGAGTTGTCATTGACAAATCCGAACTGATATCATATTTTGCTATCAAAAATAACCCTTGTCGCGCATGACGTGCGACCGCCAACGGTGATCGCGGCCTTCCCAGCCAGATCATTTTCCATGGAGGTCGTCATGCGCGGAAAGCACGGGCAGACACTGGAAGCGATTTTCTCGAATCCAGTGAGCGGCTCGATCAAATGGCGGGATGTCGAGGCGTTGCTAATCGCTCTTGGGGCGGAGATGTCCGAAGGAAGTGGTTCTCGGGTCCGGTTCACCATCGCCGGCCAGACACTGTTCCTCCATCGCCCCCATCCGTCGCCCGACACCAAGCGATGGGCAATTCGGGACATCCGAGAATTTTTGACAAACGTTGGAATAAGGCCATGAAGCTTTACAAGGGCTACGCCGGATCGATCGAGTTCGATGACGAGGATATGGTCTTCCACGGCCGTGTCCTTGGCATCCGCGATATCGTCACCTTCGAGGCCGCGAACGCGGACGATTTGGTGAAGGCATTTCAGGAAAGTGTCGACGACTATCTTGCTTTTTGCAAGGAGGGCGGCATGGAGTCGCAAAGGCCCTATTCCGGCAAACTGGCCTTGCGGACGACGCCTGAAATCCACGCGTTGCTGGGCAAGGCGGCCGCCAGCGACGGCAAATCGATCAATCAATGGGTGTCGGACACGCTCGCCGAAGCTGCCCGTAAACGGGTCGATGAAAGCTCGACAAAGGTGCGGACCCGCGCGCATTAAATCCCCTCCGCCATGATCTCGCGGCCGATCAGCCAGCGGCGGATTTCACTGGTCCCGGCGCCGATCTCGTAGAGCTTGGCGTCGCGCAGCAGGCGGCCGGTCGGATAGTCGTTGATGTAGCCATTGCCGCCCAGCAACTGGATGGCGTCCAGCGCCATCAGCGTCGCCTTCTCGGCGGCAAACAGCACGCAGCCGGCGGCATCCTTGCGGGTCGTCTGGCCGCGATCGCAAGCGGCGGCGACGGCATAGACGTAGGCGCGCGCGGCGCTCATCGTCGTGTACATGTCGGCCAGTTTGCCTTGCACCAGCTGGAACTCGCCGATCGCCTGGCCGAACTGCTTGCGCTCATGCACATAGGGGATTGCCACGTCGAGACACGCCGCCATCAGGCCGATCGGGCCGCCGGCAAGCACCGTGCGCTCATAGTCGAGGCCCGACATCAGCACTTCGACACCGCGCCCTTCCTCATGCAGCACGTTGTCGAAGGGCACCTCGACATCCTCGAACACCAGTTCACCGGTGTTGGAGCCACGCATGCCGAGCTTGTCGAGCTTTTGCGCCACGGAAAACCCGGCCATCGCCTTCTCGACGATGAAAGCGGTGATGCCGCGCGATTTTTGGTCCGGATCGGTCTTCGCATAGACGACCAGCGTTTCGGCGTCCGGCCCGTTGGTGATCCACATCTTGGTGCCGTTGAGCACGTAGCGGTCGTTGCGCTTTTCGGCGCGTAGCTTGAGCGAGACGACATCCGAGCCGGCGCCGGACTCCGACATCGCCAGCGCGCCGACACGCTCGCCCGAACACAGCGGCGGCAGGAATTTTTCCTTCTGCGCCGGCGTCGCCCAGCGGTTGATCTGGTTGACGCAGAGGTTGGAATGGGCGCCGTAGGAGAGGCCGACGGAAGCCGAGGCGCGCGAGATCTCTTCCACCGCGATCACATGCGCAAGATAGCCCATGCCGCTGCCGCCGAAATCGGGGTCGGCTGTGATGCCGAGCAGGCCGAGTGCGCCGAGTTCGCCCCACAGATGCGCCGGGAATTCGTTCGAGCGATCGATGTCGGCGGCGATCGGTGCGATCCTGTCCTGGGCGAAGCGCCGCACCATGTCGCGCAGCGCCTCGATCTCCTCGTCATGCCCGAAGCTGAGCGTGTTCGTGTACATGTCGTTCCTCCCTGCGCATGACCCCGAAAATCGACTTTGATTTTCGGAAAGGGATCGTGCGCGAAATCAAAATGCTACAGCGTCCTTTGCGCGTCCGAAGGGACGCGCGGCGCTGTAGGCGTCGATCTTCGCGCCGACGAGCCGCATTGTCATTGAAAGATATGTCGCCGTCACTTCGGCGACCGACAGCCGTTCGCCCGGCCGAAACCAGACGATGACGCCGGTCATCATCTGAATCAGCGCCATCGCCGTCAGCCCGGTGTCGTCGATGCTGAAGGCGCCCGTCTCGGCGCCATCACGCAGGATGGCGCGCAGCTCCTTTTCGTAAGCCGTGCGCATGCGCAGGATCTGCGTCAGCCGTTCGGGCGACAGGCTGCGCAATTCCATGTTCGACACATGCGTGGCATGCCGTCGCTCGATATGAAAGGCGATGTGGTTTTCGACATAGGCCGAGAGCCGCTGCCCGGGATCTGCACTGACAGGGCGGGCTGCTTCCCACGCATCGGTCAGACCTTCCATGTGCTCGCGCATCAGCGTGAACAGAAGCTCTTCCTTGGTTGGAAAGTAGCGGTAGAGCGCGGCTGCCTGCACGCCGACCTCGGCGGCAAGCTGGCGCATTGACATCGCTTCGTAGCCGAGGCGCGCGATGAGGTTGACCGCTGCCTCACGGATGGTCGCTTCGGTCTTTTCGCCATCGGATCCGGTGGTGCGTGCCATGTCAGCTCCTCTGCGGAGATAATAAAACGAACGTTCAATTAATTCAAGGTGCTCGAACTAAATCCGCCTTCATGCAACGATCCTGAACCCAACAAAAGCGTTTTCGGCTGCCAACTCCTCGACGTCGACCCTGGAAACCGAAGCCCCGGACGGCCCTTTCCAGAGGCGCTCGATCATTGTCGAGACCGCTTCATCGAGGCCTGCAATTTGGGTCGTTACTGACCCGTCCGCTTCATTGCGAACCCAGCCCGCAAGACCAAGACCTGTGGCCTCGCCCCGAACCCAGATTCGGAAGCCGACGCCTTGCACATTGCCGTAGACGCGCGCCCGCACGTTCCTGCGATCGCCAGCCATGAATCTCTCCAAGCCTGTCTCTCTGGAATCTGACGCATGGCCCAGGGAATGCAACCCGAGAATTGCGCGCACGTCGCAATAGCTGGGGCTCTCTGGCTTTGAAATTTAATTGACTCAGTCCACTAATTTTTGGAAAGTGGAGCTGCCTTTGTTGGGAGTTGGACGCAGATGTTGGACGAACGAAACGCATTGGTGGCCGATATCAGGCGCTTCAATCGCTTCTACACGCGCACCGTTGGCCTTCTCGACGAGACGCTGACACAAAGTGCATTCACTTTGACCGAGGCGCGCGTGCTGTTCGAACTCGGCCACCTTGATCGTCCGACGGCTTCTGAAACTGCTGGGGAGCGGGGTTTTCTCGCCAAGGGTTTTCATCTGGAGATGGGTCCCATTGCTTCCGACATCGCCAGGCAATTGCGTGTCGATGCAGCCTATCTGACACGAATTCTGCGTAAATTCGCCGCCGAGGGCCTGACCGAGACCCGGACCGATCCGGCTGACAAGCGCCGGCGGATTCTGTCGCTCACGGCAAGAGGCGAGGCAGCCCTTTCAGGGCTCCAGGCTGCGGCCGATCGGGATACGGCGCGGTTGATCGAAAGCGTGCCCGACGACAAACTGCAGGAACTGGGCAGCGCCTTGCGCAAGACGGGGGAATTGCTGGGCGATCCCGCCCGCGAGAACAGCCAGGTGACGCTGCGGCCGCACCGCGTCGGCGACGTTGGCTGGGTCGTGCAGCGGCAGGCCCAACTCTATGCCGAGGAATATGGCTGGACGATCGAGTTCGAGGCCATGCTCGCCGAGATCGGCGCCGATTTCATCCGCAATTTCGTGCCCGGCCGCGATTTTTGCTGGATCGCCGAGCGCGGTGGCCAGCCTGTCGGCGCTGTGTTCCTGGTTCATCAGGACGACGAGGTGGCAAAGCTGAGGCTGCTGCATGTCGAGGCGGCGGCGCGAGGCCTCGGCATCGGCAAACGCCTGGTTGCGGAGTGCGTGAACCAGGCCCGAGCCTGCGGCTACATCAGGCTGGTGTTGTGGACCAACGACATCCTCGTCGCGGCCCGCGCGATCTACGAACGTGCCGGCTTCAAGCTGGTCTCGCAGGAGCATCACCACAGTTTCGGCAAGGATTTGACCGGCCAGACCTGGGAGATGGATTTGTAAGCAGCTGGTTTGCGCGCGAGCGGTATCCTAGTTCCCCCGCGCCGCTGCCAGCGCGCCAGGCAATTCTTCGGCAAAGATGTCGAGTTCGTGATCCAGCCCCACGCTGACGCGGATGCAGCGGTCGAGCACCGGCACCATCGGCTTGCGGATGAACACGTCGCGTGACAGCAGGCCTTGCAGCACTTTCAGTGCGAAGGCGCCATCGTCACCGCAATCGATGGTGACGAAGTTGGTCGCTGACGGAAGCGGCTTCAACCCGTTCGCCTCGGCTATCCCGGCTATGCGTCGCCGGCCGGCAGCGACCCGCGCCACCACGCTCCTGAGATAGTCCTGATCGGCGAGCGCTTCGACGCCGGCGATCTGCGCCATGCGGCTGACGCCGTAATGGTTGCGGATCTTCTCGAAGTCGCGGATCACCTGGGCTTCGGCCACCGCATAGCCGCAGCGTATGCCGGCCAGCCCATATGCCTTCGAAAAGGTGCGCATGCGGATGACGTTTGGCCGCGAGATATCGATCGGCGGCAGCGCCGAAGGTCCGAGTTCGCCATAGGCCTCGTCGAGCACCAGCATGGTGGTTTCCGGCAACGCCTCGATGAAGCGGATGAGCTCGTTCGCCTCCCACCAGCTGCCCATCGGATTGTCCGGGTTGGACAGATAGACCAGCGGCGCCTTGTCCTTGCGCACCGCCGCCAGCAGGCCGTCCAGGCTTTCCCTGTCGCTCTCATAGGGGACGGTGACCAGCCGCCCGCCGACACCGGCAATATGGAAGTTGAAGGTCGGATAGGCGCCGAGCGAGGTCACCACCGCGTCACCCGGTGCTGCATACATGCGCGCCACCAGGCTGAGCAGCCCGTCTATGCCTTCGCCGACAACCACGTTCTCAGTGCCGACCCCGAGATGGCGGGCTGCTGCCTGCTTCAGATCGTAATTGTCGGGGTCGCAATACATCCACTGGTCACGCGCGACGCTCTCCATGCGGGCGATAACGCGCGGCGAAGGCCCGAAACTGCTCTCATTGGCGCCGATGCGGGCGCGAAAAGGCCGGCCACGGTCGCGCTCCTGCGCCTCCGGACCGACAAACGGCACTGTCGAGGGAAGCGCGCCGACAAGCGGCGTGAGGGGAGGGCGCTGGCGCATGGCAAAAGCTCAGTTGAAAGGGGCCTTCTTGCTAACGCGCCGGGTGGGCCGGTGCAAGTTGCCGATCGAACTGCGCTACGACGAAAAAAACCCGGCGGTTGCCCGCCGGGTTTCGATCTCGACTTGTCGAAATGTATTAGAACGAGCGCTGGAAGCGGAGCAGGCCGCCGACGCTGTTCTTCTTGTCGGCCGGGGTCCAGGCGACGTTATCCGTGCTGACGTCGTCGAACTTGCCGGCATGAAGATAGTCGACTTCGGCCGTGACGGTGAAGCCGGGGACGATGTCGTAAGCAACGTTCGCCGCAACGCCGACGTTCTTCCAGTCGTCAGCAGACGCTTGAAGGTTGAACGAGGTCTTCTCGTTGAACTTGTAGGTGCCACCGCCCCACACTGCCCAGTTGCCGCCCCACTGCTTGTAGAAGCCGCGACCGCCCGCAGGCTGATCGTAGGTCGGATCGGTGAGGTTGTCATCCGTGCCGTAGCCGCCCATCAAGAACAGCGACAGCTCGTTGGAAACGTTCACATCCAAGCGAACCTTGCCAGCGACTTCTTCGTAGTTGCTGTCATAGGCAACGACACCGGTGATCGCACCCCAGCCCTGCGTCCACTTCACGCCGCCGACAACATGCGGAACATAGCTGTCGATCGTGCCAACACCGTACCTGCCGTTACCCAACGCGTCGACAGAGCCAGCACCCGAGCCTTCTTCGAGCGAGAGAACGGCCGAGAAGCCGTTGCCGGCGTCGAAATAATACTGCACGACGTTGGTGTCGAAATCGCCATAGGGAACCAGCGTATCCTGGATGACGTTGCCGGCGTAGCCGATGAACGTATCGAAGGCCGATTCGTCCTTACCGACGCGCAGACCACCGAGCTGGATCCAGGCGAAGTTCAGTGAGACGTCCTTGTTGTGGGCGTCGTTCGAGCCAAAGTCAGGATCAGCGTTGGAGTTGCCGAAGTTGAAGCGGGTCTCGGTGTAGGTCTTCAAGGTGCCGAGTTCGGTTTCCTGGCCAGTCCAGGTCTTCAGCGTGAAGCGAGCGTTTTTCTCCCAAGTTCCCTGGTTCTTGCCGTCCTGCACGTCGTTGCTGCGAGCACCGTCGAACGAGCCGACGTCGCCGCCGCCGATGTCATAACGGATATAGCCGCCGATGCGCAGGCAGGTTTCGGTGCCGGGGATGTAGAAGTAGCCAGCGCCATAGACGTCGCAAATCTTGACGTATTCAGCGGGTTCCGGCTCGGCGACGACGACGGCGTCGGCGGCGCGCGCACCGGAAACTGCGATCAGGGCCGCAGCGGAGCCGAGAAGAAGGCTCTTGATGTTCATTTTCTGACCTCCAGTCAGAATCGAACGAAAACTGACCTTCCTCAGTGGATTTCTACGAAGTAAGTATTTGCTATTGCTGCATTTTAACGGAAACTGGCTGGATTTTTCGCCGTCACGAAGAACGCAATGCAGACATCACCACAGACGTTTGTTGGCGAAGGCATGCCCGGAACCGGATTTGAGATAACGCTCGAATGAAGTCGCCTTGGCGCGATTCGAGAAGGCGATATACGTGACGATCCGCCATGGCAGGAACTTGGAAGTATGACTGGATTTTCCGGCGTTATGTTCGGCAATCCGCCGCCTCAGGTCGGAAGTCACGCCGGTATAGCGTTCACCTTCCGCAGCCTTGCTTTCCAGCAAATATACGTACCACACGAACCGCCCTCCTTATCAAAGCGAGGCTATCCTGCTTCGCCGAAGGACGATCGCCAACCCTGTTTTTAGCAAGGAATCGTAGGTACTTGCGGCCCTCCTTCGCCGAGGCTTCGGAGGGCATCCTGCTCATGGGAAAGAAAGGATTGGTCCTGCGAAGCGCGCAGCGCGCAGCAGGATGGCGGAGAGGATGGGATTCGAACCCACGAGAAGCTTTTGACCTCTACTCCCTTAGCAGGGGAGCGCCTTCGACCACTCGGCCACCTCTCCGTTGCGCCGCTGGATAAAGAAAAGCGCCGGCACAATCAACAAGCCCGCTTCATTATATGGAAAAATAACAAGGCATCGAACCGCGGGCCTTCGGCGATGCGGTGGTTCCGCGGCGATTCCCTGGCCGGCGACTCGGGGCCTTGCCATGATTCCGTCAGCCGATCGCCGGATTCGGCGGCAAACAAGGGGTTGCGGACGGGCGGATGGTTAACGAGAGCTTTCTGAGTGAGGCCAAATCGTGTCATTTGTGCAACAACGCCAGGGGATAGCAGCCGAACAGCCCTTTCGCCGGTACGATCGTGGTTGAACGCCGCCGCCTCATGGGTAATGTCGGTTTCGAGGAAGCGGCGCGGTGCGCATCTTTTTCGGTAGTGGGGATGGGGCAGGGAACGCTGTCCTTCAGCAAAGAATACCCAGACCCGTTTTTTAACTTTTGACTGGAGGTCAGAAAATGAACATCAAGAGCCTTCTTCTCGGCTCCGCTGCGGCCCTGATCGCAGTTTCCGGTGCGCGCGCCGCCGACGCCGTCGTCGTCGCCGAGCCGGAACCCGCTGAATACGTCAAGATTTGCGACGTCTATGGCGCTGGCTACTTCTACATCCCCGGCACCGAAACCTGCCTGCGCATCGGCGGCTATGTGCGTTACGACATCAGCGGTGGCGATGTCGGCTCGTTCGATGGTGCCAAGACCCTCGACGTGAAGGATGGCTCCGAGAACGATACCTGGCGCAAGAAGGCCCGCTTCACGCTGAAGACCTGGACCGGCCAGGAAACCGAACTCGGCACCTTGAAGACCTACACCGAGACTCGCTGGAATTTCGGCAACCGCAACGACTATGCCGCGCCACTGCCGACAATTGACAATACTGCTGGCAACTCGGGCGTCTCGCTGAACTTCGCCTGGATCCAGCTCGGTGGTCTGCGCGTCGGTAAGGACGAATCGGCGTTCAATACGTTCATCGGCTACGCCGGCAACGTCATCCAGGATACGCTGGTTCCTTACGGTGATTTCGACACCAACGTCATCCAGTACTACTTCGATGCCGGCAACGGCTTCTCGGCCGTACTCTCGCTCGAAGAAGGCGCGGGCGGCGGCACTGATGGTTTCTACGGCAAGGGTACGATCGACAGCTACGTTCCGCATGTCGTCGGCGGCGTGAAGTGGACGCAGGGCTGGGGCGCTATCACCGGTGTCGTTGCTTATGACAGCAACTACGAAGAAGTCGCCGGCAAGGTTCGCCTGGACGTGAACGCCACCGACCAGATTTCGCTGTTCATCATCGGCGGCTACGGCTCCGACGACAATCTGTCGGATCCGACCTATGCCTTCGATGCCGGCGGCCGCGGCTTCTACAAGCAGTGGGGCGGCAACTGGGCAGTCTGGGGCGGTGGCACCTACAAGTTCAACGAGAAGACCTCGTTCAACGCCCAGATCTCGTATGACGAATGGAAGAACCTCGGCATCGCCGCGAACATCGCCTACGATGTGGTTCCCGGCTTCACGGTCACTGCCGAAGTCGACTACCTCAATGCAGGCAAGTTCGACGACGCCGACTTCTCCAACTGGACCAACGCCGACAAGAAGAGCAACATCGGCGGCATGCTCCGCTTCCAGCGCTCGTTCTAAGGGCTGGTTCCTTACAGGTGAAATCCAGCCCGGGCGCGCAACGCCCGGGCTGTTTTTGTTTCGTGACTGGATCAAGGCAAACAGAAGGAACAGGGGGTAACGGTAGCTGAATAGGGTCCGTGGAATGATTTCGTGGGATCCGCTGATGGGCGGATGAAATCACAACTGCGTGATTCAAATCTCTTGAAAGGGCGCCTCCAAGCGGATAGGGCTGATCTATCCCACTCGGGGGTGTGGCAAATGATGACGAACGAAGCGATTCAAGAGGGTGAGCCCTCTGATCATTTTTCGATGTTTTCTTCTCAAAATTCGACGATACGATACAGTTACAACAAGATCAGAGAAGTAAAGTCGTACAGGGTCGGAGAGCTTTTTTTAGCATACCGGGACATATTGTGGGATGATGGGCGGCATAAATACAATGTCAGCTCTTTCATCGGCGAGATAGATGAGCTTCTCCTGGGGGAGCGATTCAGCGCCTTTGACCAGAGTATCCTGGATAACCTTATCGGCACCTTGCGCCAGCGCGGCAACAGCAACGCAACCATCAATCGAAAGATGGCTGCCCTCAGCAAACTGCTGCGCAAGGCTCATAAGATGGGAGATATCCACAGCCTGCCCGAGTTCCGCCGCCAGAAGGAGCGGGCGGGACGGATTCGTTTCCTGGAGAGGGACGAAGAGGCACGGCTGTTCGCCGCCATCAAGAGCCGCAGCGAGGATGCGTACAGGCTTTCAGTCTTCCTGGTCGATAGCGGATGCCGTCTCGGTGAAGCGCTTGGGCTGATCTGGAATGACATCCAGGAGCACCGTGTCAGTTTCTGGATCACCAAATCCGGCCGCAGCCGCACCATTCCGATGACCGAGCGGGTCAAGGAGGTGATCAGGCTGCCAGCCACCGAAGGCCGCCGGCCCAAAGGCCCATTCACCAAACTCAGCCAGGCACAGTTCCGTGCCATCTGGAACGACGCGAAGGCCGAAGTCGGCCTTGGTGCCGACGACCAGGTGGTGCCGCACATCTTGCGCCACACCTGCGCGTCGCGTCTTGTTCAGGGCGGCATCGACATCCGCCGTGTGCAGATGTGGCTCGGCCACCAGACGCTGTCGATGACCATGCGCTACGCGCATCTGGCCACGAACGATCTCGATGGCTGCGTGGTTGTCCTGGAGAAACCTCGCGACCAGCCGGCAAGCAGTGGGGAGGGGTCCGTGTTTTCATCGCCCGTGACCACGCCTTCGTCCCCGGTGGCGGCACGGAAACAGAAGGGCGAACCGGCCGCGGCCTCGCCGAAAGCGCCTCGGAAAAGTTCAAAAGCCAAGTAGGCTGGCAAGCTAGCCTATACTGTTGTAACGACCCCAGGACCTTGTTTGGTCTTGGGGTTTACTTTTACATGTACTGTCGCTCGGCCCGATCGAGAAAAGCCGCGATGGCGCTCGGCAAGTCACCGGTTTCGAGGAAAGGGGCGTGGCCCTGGCCCTCGACGGTGATCGTTTTCATCATGGAATGATGCTCCCGCATCTGCTGTAGCGTGTCCGTCGATAGCAATCTCGAATCGGCGCCGCGTATGGTGAGCAATGGGATCGCGCCCAACGCGTCGAATTGCGGCCATAGCGACGGCAAGGGCTGCTTCAGATCAAGACCCGCAACGGTGTCGACCAGCTTCGGGTCGAAATCCGGCAACAGGCCTTGATCCGTCTCGCGGTTGAGCGCCCGTACCATCCGTGCCCAATCGGCTTCGGTGAGCGCGGAAAAGTCCTGGCCGTGAACGCTGCGCTGGGCATCCACGGCCTCGGCGAAGGTCCTGGGCTTCGGCGCGCGTTCAAGATAGGACTGGATGTGAGCAAGCCCAGCCGCTTCGATCACCGGTCCGATGTCGTTGAAAACAATGGCTTTCAGGACAGCTGGCCGCATCATGCCGAGCACATGGATGATCAGCCCGCCGCGCGACGTGCCGATGAAGGCCGCTTCCCCGATGCTCAGCGCCGCCAGCCCGGCAAGAACGTCGCCGGCCTCGACGCCGACATTGTAGTTTTTGACCTCGGGATCATACGCTGACCGCCCGCGTCCACGGTAGTCGAAGGCAATCACCTTGCGCGGAGTTGCAGATCGCGCCGAAAGGTGCAGTGCGAGCTCATGAAAGTCCCGGGCATTGCGGGTCAGACCTGGCAGGCAGACGACCGGCCATGGTCCGGAATTTGCTTCGCCATAGACGCGCGCATGAAGTTTTAGCCCATCCGGTGCGCTGTAGAAAAAGTCGGAAAAGCCGGGGCTGTTCGACATTTGAACGCTGTTCCTTCCACTGCCGTTTTCTCCCGACTGCTACAGGCGAGGGCGGGCAGGGTCAAACGAAGACGGTACGTTGGAGGGCCAGCACCCCCCTCTGGCCTGCCGGCCATCTCCCCCGCAAGGAGGGAGATTGGCAGCTTCGGCGCTCAATCCATCCTGTCGCGTTGGAGATTGGCGAAGGCCGACGTGACATTCGATCTCCCCCCTTGCGGGGGAGATGCCCGGCAGGGCAGAGGGGGGTGTGAGGGAGCTCGATTCAAAGATGTTGTGCGCTGTGCAAATACCGCCACAAGAAGGCGGCCACGCCTATCATGTGCCTCAGCTCCGTCCGTTCACCAGATCTCCGACGATGTCGTATTTGCCGGAAATGCGCATCTTGTAAACTTCGTAATTCTCTATCACGCGCTGAACGTAACTTCTTGTTTCCGTGTAGGGAATCCGCTCGATCCAGTCGACGACGGCATCGATGTCCTTGCCACGCGGATCGCCATATCTGGCCACCCACTGACTGGCACGGTTGGGGCCGGCATTGTAGCCGGCAAAGGTCAGCACGTAGGAGCCGTTGAAGCGATCAAGCTGTTGGCCGAGGAAGGCCGAACCAAGCGTCGCATTGTACCCGGCGTCGGTGGTCAGCCGTGTCTGCGAAAACTGCAGCCCGGCCTTCTTCGCCAATTGCCTGGCGGTTCCCGGCATCAACTGCAGCAGGCCGCGCGCGCCTGCGCTGGACACTGCGCCGATGTTGAATTCGCTCTCCTGGCGGGCGATCGCATAGGCCAGCGCCTTGCCCGAGCCGGAAATGTCAGCCGAATCAGGAATGACGCCGAGCGGATGCGACAACGCGCCGACATCGATGCCGCGCGCCCCGGCGATCTTGCCGACTTTCAGCGCCATGAAATGATTGCCCTGCTTTTCCGCAAGGACAGCGAGCAGCGCGAGTTCCCCCGGACTGGTCAACTGCCCGGCAAGGTCGCGATAGAGTGTCTCGGCATAGCGGTCGTAGCCCGCCTCCTGCAGCCGCTTGATGGCGCTGACTGCTTCGCGGCCGGCAAAATTCTGCCGGTCGGCGGCACTGGGCTGCGGATAGACAATGTTCAGCGCCTGCCGGCCGACGCGTTCGGCGGCAAGCTGGCCGTAAAATGTCGTGCCATAGGCAGCGGCGCGCGCAAAATAGTCCTTGGCGCTGCCCGGGCCACCGACTTCAGCGGCACGGCCGAGCCAGTAATAGGCACGCGACAGCGTCATCGGCCCCTGGGCGAGGTCGGCGATGCGGGCGAAATGCGTTGCGGCAAGCTTGGGGTCGTTCAGGCCGCGCAGCGCATACCAGCCGGCATGGAATTCGGCGTCTGCCGCATTGGCGGCACTTTCGGCGGCATGGGTGGCGACGATCCGGTAGGCCGTCTTCATGTCGCCCTGGTCGACCAGTTCGCGCGACAACACCCGGCGCTCGACCCACCAGGCATCCGGATCGACGAGAGCGTCGCGATCGGCGGGTGCCTGCATCACAATGGCTGCGGCGCCGGCAAAATCCTCTTGCTTGCGCAGATATTCGGCCTGCGCGAAGAAATAGCCGGCCGAACGCTGTGCCGCCGGCACTGCCTTCAGCAGTTTGGCGGCATTTTTGTCACCTTTGTCCGCCGCTGCCCAGGCATCGGCGAGCTGCTGGGCACCGGCGAGACCGGCGACGCGCAGCGCGGAATTCGCGCGGTCGGCATAAAACATGCGCTCCATGCGAAAACGGTGATCGGCAGCCGGGATCAGGCTGCCGAACTCCTTGATCAACGCCGTCTCGTCCTTGGCTTCCAGAATCGCGGTGCGCCAGAATGGCGACAGCACCGAACGCGCCGCCTTGACGCTGCCAGACGCCACATAGGCGCGGGCAAGAACCATCACGCCTTCGAATGTCTGCGGCTGGCTGCCATCGAACGCCCTGATAGCAATGTCGGGGGCAGGGTTTTCGCGATAGAGCGCGCGCTCGCTGTTCTTGCGCAGGGCGACAGTGCCCGGCCAGTTGGGCAGCATCTTCGCGGCAGCGGCAATGTCGCCGCTCGGAACCTTGTCGCCGCCATAAAGCGCGATCGCCCAGGCGAGGATATGCTGGTCTAGCGAATGAGCGGGAAGGGCCTCGCGCACGCCACGGGCGCCGGAAATGTCGCCAGCCGCCAGCGCATCCAGCCCGCTCTTCAAGAGGGTGACGCCGGGCGAGGGTGCCTGTTGCGCCCTGTCCTGCAGGCCTGGCATCGGGATGGCCGAGCCTGGCAGCATCGGGATGGCCAAGCCTGGCATGGGAATAGCCGAGGTGACCTGCACATCGACGCTACCGCCGATCGCCATGCCCGGCATCAGCGCGAGCGTGGCGCCAAGCAGCGCGAGAAAGTGAGGCCGACTGCCCGGCATGATCTCTGAGTCTTTCCTTTTCTTGGCATTTTACCAGCAGGCCGAGAGGCCTCGAAGCCTAAACTTAGGTCGTGAAGAGCCCGTAAACAAAGAGTTAGCGAGGCCGTTCGAATTGCGCTTGCTGGCACCATGGCAATGCTTGCCGCGCAACAATGTCGAGACTATGGTGCGCCGCTTCGCTTTCGGTTAGAAGGCGCGCACCACAAAATGCCAGAAACCCCAAGGAGTTGGACGATATGCTGAGAGGCTCGCTTACTGCGCTCGTGACACCGTTCGAAAAGAGCGGACGTTTCGACGAGAAAGCCTTTCGCGCGTTCGTCGAATGGCAACTCGCGGAGGGCACGACAGGACTGGTCCCCGTGGGCACGACCGGCGAGTCGCCGACGCTGTCGCATGACGAGCACCGCCAAGTCGTCAAGGTGTGCATCGAGGTCGCCAAGGGCCGCGTTCCGGTCGTTGCCGGCGCCGGTTCCAACAACACCGAGGAAGCCGTTGGCTTGGTGCAATATGCCGAGAAGGCCGGTGCTGATGCCGCTCTGGTGGTCACGCCCTACTACAACAGGCCGACACAACGCGGCCTGTACGAGCACTTCGCAGCTGTCGCCAGGGCGACCAAGCTGCCGATCATCATCTACAACATCCCGCCGCGTTCGGTCATCGACATGATGCCGGAGACGATGGGCCGGCTCGTGCACGACTTCAAGAACATCGTCGGCGTCAAGGATGCCACCGGCAAGGTCGAGCGGGTCTCCGAGCAGCGCGCCACTTGCGGCAAGGATTTCATCCAGCTTTCGGGCGAGGATGCTTCAGCGCTTGGTTTCAACGCGCATGGCGGCGTCGGCTGCATCTCGGTGACCTCGAATGTCGCGCCGCGGCTCTGCGCGGAATTTCAGGAGGCGACGCTGTCCGGCGACAGCGCCAAGGCGCTGGAATTGCAGGACCGTCTGCTGCCGCTGCACAAGGCGATCTTCATCGAGCCTGGCGTTTCCGGGGCGAAATATGCGCTGTCGAAGTTGGGCAAAGTCGAAAATGTGCTGCGTTCACCACTAGTGACGGTCGAACAGTCGACCGCCGACAAGATCGATGCGGCGATGAAGCACGCCGGCTTGATTAATTAGGGATGAGGCGCCACCTCTCCACATCATGAATCAAGTCAGAAAAGCCGATCCCAACAACAAGACCGTTTCGGAAAACCGCAAGGCGCGGTTTTCCTACGAGGTGCTCGACACGGTCGAGGCCGGCCTGGTGCTGACCGGCACCGAGGTCAAATCGCTGCGCCAGGGCCAAGCCAACATCCAGGACAGCTACGCCTCGGTCGAGGGCGGCGAGATCTGGCTGATAAACTCCTATCTGCCGGAATATCTGCAGGCCAACCGATTCAACCACGAGCCGCGGCGCCGCCGCAAGCTGCTGCTCAACAAGCGCGAGATGGCGAAACTGTCGCAGAGTGTCGACCGCGAGGGCATGACGCTGGTGCCGCTGAAAATCTATTTCAACGACCAGGGCCGCGCCAAGCTGCTGCTCGCCGTCGGCCGCGGCAAGAAACTGCACGACAAACGCGAATCCGAGAAGCAGCGCGACTGGTCGCGCGAGAAGGGCCGGCTGTTAAAAGAGCGTGGGTGAGGAGCGGTCCGCGAAGCGGACGAAAAGCGAACGCCCGAAGCCATAGCGGAGGGCCGGCAAGCCGAAGAGGATAGGCTTTGAAGAACCGGATTGTCCTCTTGGGTTTGGCTAGCCTGGTCTTGGTATGTTTCGTCGCAGCAGGCGGCTATCTCTATTTCCGCACATACTCGCCGGACCGCGATAAATATCCGGTCAGGGGCATCGATGTCTCCCATCATCAGGGCCAGATCGATTGGCGGCGTGTTGCGGCCGACGATGTCGCCTTCGCCGTCATCAAGGCGACCGAAGGCGGCGATCATGTCGACGATGCCTTCTCCAGGAATCTGGAAGAGGCCCGCGCCGCCGGTCTTGCCGTCGGCGCCTATCACTTTTTCACCTTTTGCCGGCCCGGCGCAGACCAGGCGAAGAATTTCATCTCGGTGGTGCCGCACGATCAGCCACTGCTGCCGCCGGTCGTCGACATCGAATTTGGCGGCAATTGCCCACAGCGGCCAACGCCCGAGCAACTGAGCGCGGAACTTGCGGCGTTCCTTGCCCCTGTCGAGGCGGCGTTCGGCAAGCCTGCGATTGTCTATCTGACCGACGATGCAGCAGAAGCCTATTCCGGGCGCATTGCTGCCCGTCCGCTCTGGCTTCGCTCCTTGCTTCTGGAGCCGGATCGCGACGACTGGATCTACTGGCAGTATCACAACAGGGGGCGCGTCGACGGCATCAACGGCGATGTCGATCTGAATGTTCTGCAGGGTGGGCCGGCCGTGCTGGCTGCGCTGTCTGCGGCGGGATCGCTCGCTCCCGAGGCTCCATTATCCCCCTGAACCCGGCGAAGTTATTCATGCCGCAGCTTGGGAAACCTCCGGCGCCAGCGTCACATTTGCATCGCCCCAGACTTTCAGGGCGGTAATCACCGGTTCCAGGCTTCTGCCGCGCGGCGTCAGGCTGTATTCCACCTTCGGTGGCACCTGCGCATAAATTTTGCGGGCAATGAGCCCGTCGGCTTCCAGATCGCGGAGCTGGTTGGTCAGCATGCGCTGCGTGCAGTTCGGGATCCGCCGGCGTATCTCGTTGAAGCGCATCGTGCCCTCGAACAGATGGTAGAGCACGACGCCTTTCCACTTTCCGTCGATGAAGCGGAGCGTGCCCTCCACGGTGCAGCCGGGGCTGCAATCGAATCGCTCATGGCGGATGCGCGGCATGACGGTATCCTTTTCGACACTATGTGCTCAATATGTGCATTCTTGCGTTCATCGCACATAGTTTGCATCTCTGCTCCAGAAAACGCTCAACAGCAATCGCGGAGAACGAGATGCGCGCCGTCGGCTATCAGATCCCAGCCCCCATCACCGATGAGGCGTCCCTTGTTGATATCGACTTGCCCAAGCCAGAGCCTAAAGGCCGTCAGCTGCTGGTCGAAGTGAAGGCGATCTCGGTCAATCCGGCCGACACCAAGATACGGAAAAGCGCCAAGCCTGAAGCCGGCAGCTGGCGCGTGCTTGGTTGGGACGCTGCCGGCCGGGTGGTCGCCACGGGTTCGGACGCCAGCCTGTTCAAGCCCGGAGACGATGTCTTCTATTCCGGGGCGCTGGCGCCGCAAGGCACCAATGCCGAGTTCCACCTCGTCGATGAGCGCCTTGTCGGCCGCAAGCCCGGCACGCTCGACTATGCGCAGGCGGCGGCGTTACCGCTGACGGCGGTCACCGCCTTTGAGGCGCTGTTCGACCGGCTTGACGTGAAGAAGCCTGTCACGGCCGCCGCAAACGCCATCCTGATCATCGGCGGCGCCGGCGGCGTCGGCTCGATCGCGGTCCAGCTTGCGCGCCAACTGACCGATCTGACTGTGATCGCCACCGCATCGAGGCCCGAAACGCGCGACTGGGTGCTTGGGCTTGGCGCCCATCATGTTGTCGACCATTCCAAGCCGCTCGCTGCCGAAGTCGCAGCACTCCGCATCGGCGCACCAGCCTTCGTCTTCTCGACCACCAACACCGACAAACACCTGGCTGAGATCGCCGAATTGATCGCACCGCAGGGACGTTTCGGGTTGATCGACAATCCCCCGACGCTCGACATCAATCCGTTCATGCGCAAGAGCGTTTCGGTCCATTGGGAACTGATGTTCACCCGCTCGCTGTTCGAGACGCCGGACATGGCCGCACAGGGCGAGCATCTGAACGAACTGGCGCGGCTTGTCGATGCAGGCACCATCTGCACGACGTTGGGCGAGACGTTCGGTCGTATCAATGCCGCCAATCTGAAGCGCGCTCACGCGCTGATCGAGACTGGCAAGGCCAAGGGCAAGATCGTGCTTGAAGGGTTCTGAAGCAATTCCAGGAAAAGTGTGAAACGGTTTTCCGTCCGGAATTGCGTAAAAACAAAGACGGAGCGGCGCTATGTCCGCAGGAACGCCGCTATCTGGCTGAACACACTAACGAACATCGCTTCGGTCAGCACGCCGGTGTTGGTGTTGTAGCGTGAGCAGTGATAGCTCGAAAACAGCGTGATGCCGCCGGCCGGCAACTGTCCGCCATGCTTGAACGGGTAGGCGGCGACGCGCCCACCCAGTGCCCGCACGGTCGACTGGTGCGCGATCGATCCCAGTGCCAGCACGGCGCGCAAATTGGGGAACCGGGCGATCGTTGGCACCAGGAATGTCCGGCACGTGGCAATCTCGGCGCCCACCGGCTTGTTCTCCGGCGGCACGCAGCGCACCGCATTGGTGATCGCGGTTCCGACAAGCTCCAATCCGTCATCGGGTCTGGCCTTGAATTCACCGCGCGCAAAACCGTGCGAAATCAGCGTCGAGTAGAGCAGGTCGCCGGCGTAGTCGCCGGTGAAGGGACGTCCCGTTCGATTGGCCCCACGCAGCCCGGGCGCCAGCCCAACGATAAGCAACTGAACCGCGGCGTCACCTTCGGGCGGCAAAAAAGTCGGCACCGGCGCATTGAACCAGGATGGTTCGCGCTGCCGCCACTCGGCGATGAAGTCATGCAGCCGTGGGCAGAGCGGGCAGTCGCGGCCGGGTTCGGAGACGGAAAGGGCGGTCAAGGGGACCGGCCTCAATAGTCGTCCTCATCGACCTCGGCCGGCTCGGGCCTGCGCACCGGCCGCTCGGATGGATCGCGGCCAACCTCGTTCTTCAGCGTCGTCAGATCGATGAAATGGTCGGCCTGGCGGCGCAGATCGTCGGAGATCATCGGCGGCTGCGAGGCCATGGTCGAGACGATCGATACCTTGCGGCCGCGCCGTTGCAGCGCCTCGACCAGCGTGCGGAAGTCGCCGTCGCCGGAAAAGATGACATAGTGGTCGACGACATCGGCGAGTTCCAGCGCATCGACCGTGAGCTCGATGTCCATATTGCCCTTGATCTTGCGGCGGCCGGTCGAGTCGGTGAATTCCTTGGCTGGCTTGGTGACCACCTTGAAGCCGTTATAGTCGAGCCAGTCGATCAACGGACGGATCGAGGAGTATTCCTGATCCTCGACCAGTGCCGTGTAATAATAGGCGCGCAGCAGATAGCCACGCTTCTGGAAGCTCGACAGAAGCTTGCGATAGTCGATGTCGAAGCCGAGCGCGCGCGACGTCGCGTAGAGATTGGCGCCGTCGATGAATAGGGCGATTTTTTCACGAGGGTCGAACATGGAAAATATTCCTTCTCGAAATAAACGGCCGTCTAAACGAAATGCGAAAGCGACGTTCGGTCAGGCTCATAATAAACCGGCTGACCTCTACGCCATCCGAGATAGCGCCAGTTTCGCGGCAATCCAAGGGCGTCTTGGCGCACTGCAAGCAATTGTGATCGGGACACCGAACGCATAAGTACAGACAGGTTTTGCCGAATCGGGGCGTTCGAACGAAGGATTGGGCGCCCTGCGGCCCGGCCATTGCCATGATGCTTGTATTTTGGCGGCGTTCGGGTTATGGACCGCGCCTGTTTTCCATCAAATCCATCGCATGAAAGGGGCATCCATGGCCCGCGTAACCGTTGAAGATTGCATCGACAAGGTCGACAACCGCTTCGAGCTGGTGCTCTTGGCCGGCCACCGCGCCCGGCAGATCAGCCAGGGCGCGCCGATCACCGTGCCGCGTGACAACGACAAGAACCCCGTCGTAGCGCTGCGCGAGATCGCCGATGAGACGCTGTCGCCAGACGACCTCAAGGAAGATCTGATCCATTCGCTGCAGAAGCATGTCGAGGTCGACGAGCCCGAAGCCGATGGCGAGGCGATTGCCGATCAGACCGGCGCAGCCGTTGCGGCCACCGACGCCGATGACGCCGAGGAGAC
Source organism: Mesorhizobium cantuariense (assembly GCF_042647205.1). NCBI lineage: Bacteria > Pseudomonadati > Pseudomonadota > Alphaproteobacteria > Hyphomicrobiales > Phyllobacteriaceae > Mesorhizobium > Mesorhizobium cantuariense. The sequence goes on from NZ_JBHRVD010000001.1 coordinate 2,347,739, forward strand.
CATCACCTTCGACCGGATGACCGAGGAAGACCTCCTGGCCGGCATCGAAGGCCTTGTGCCGCCGGAAAAGAGCGACGACTACTAAGCAAGCCATTGTCGCGGAGGTCGCTGGAACAATCTTCCGCACTTCCGTATCGGCAGTTTCGTGGCCATCTAGTACCAACTGTCGCAAATACCAGATGCAGTTTTGGCCACGTTTGGCATAATGCATGAATCTGGTATTTGCGACAGTTGGTACCGGACATGCGCCGTACAACAGTGCGGCGCATGATTCATTTCACCACCGCGAGATCCCGCCCATGATGCGTCAGTATGAGCTTGTCGAGCGCGTCCAGCGCTACAAGCCTGACGTCAACGAGGCGTTGCTCAACAAGGCCTACGTCTATGCCATGCAGAAGCATGGCCACCAGAAGCGCGCTTCCGGCGACCCCTATTTCTCGCACCCGCTCGAAGTCGCCGCAATCCTCACCGAAATGCACATGGACGAGGCGACGATCGCGGTCGCCCTGCTGCACGACACCATCGAGGACACCACCGCGACGCGGGCCGAGATCGACGAGCTGTTCGGCCCCGAAATGGGCAAGCTGGTCGAAGGGCTGACCAAGCTGAAGAAGCTCGACCTGGTGTCGAAGAAGGCCGAGCAGGCGGAAAACCTGCGCAAGCTTCTGCTGGCGATTTCGGAAGACGTCCGCGTGCTTCTGGTCAAGCTCGCCGACCGTCTGCACAATATGCGCACCCTCGACCATATGCCGGAGGCCAAGCGCCTGCGCATCGCCGAGGAGACGATGGACATCTATGCGCCGCTGGCCGGGCGCATGGGCATGCAAGGCATGCGCGAGGAGCTGGAGGAGCTCGCCTTCCGCTACATCAATCCGGAAGCCTATCGCGCCGTCACCGCTCGGCTCGCCGAAATCTTCGAGCGCAACAAGGATGTGCTGTCCGATATCGAGAAGGCGCTGTCCACGCTGTTCGAAAAGCATGAGATCAAGGCAGGTGTGAAGAGCCGCCAGAAGAAGCCGTGGTCGGTGTTCCGCAAGATGGAGGCCAAGGCGCTGTCCTTCGAGCAGCTGTCCGATATTTTCGGCTTCCGCGTCGTTGTCGAGACGGTCGAGGATTGCTACCGGGCGCTTGGCGCCATTCACACGACATGGTCGATGGTTCCGGGCCGCTTCAAGGACTACATCTCGACGCCGAAGCAGAACGACTATCGTTCGATCCACACTACCATCGTCGGGCCGTCACGCCAGCGCGTCGAGTTGCAGATCCGCACCTCCCAGATGAACAAGATCGCCGAATACGGCGTTGCAGCCCATTCGATCTACAAGGACACCGGCGGCAAGACGAATGGTACTGCCCACGCCATATCGAAGGAGACCAACGCCTATGCCTGGCTGCGGCGCACCATCGAGCAGCTTGCCGAGGGCGACAATCCCGAGGATTTCCTCGAGAACACCAAGCTGGAGCTGTTTCAGGACCAGGTGTTCTGCTTCACCCCGAAAGGCATGCTGATTGCGCTGCCGCGCGGCGCGACACCGATCGATTTTGCCTATGCGGTGCACACCGATGTCGGCGACACCTGCGTCGGTGCCAAGGTCAACGGCCGCATCATGCCGCTGATGACGGAACTGAAGAACGGTGACGAGGTCGAGATCATCCGCTCCAAGGCGCAGGTGCCGCCAGCTGCGTGGGAATCGGTCGTCGTCACCGGCAAGGCACGCTCGGCGATCCGCCGTGCCACCAAGAATGCCATCCGCAAGCAGTATTCGGGTCTCGGCATCCGTATCCTGGAACGTGCCTTCGAACGCGCCGGCAAGACTTTCACCAAGGAGAGCCTGAAGCAGGTGCTGCACCGGCTGGCGCGCAAGGACATCGAGGATGTGCTGGCCTCGGTTGGGCGTGGCGAGCTAGCCTCCACCGACGTCATGAAGGCGGTGTTCCCCGACTACAAGGACGAGCGCGTCACCACGGCCGCCCCTAAGCCGCGCGAGGAGGGCTGGTCGAAGATCCGCAACGCCGCCGGCATGCTGTTCCAGATTCCGGGCCGCGCCGCGCGCAAGGATAAGGACCTGCCGCGCGACGGCGCCGTGCCGATCCGCGGTGTGCGTGGCGACCTGCCGGTGCGTTTCGCGCCGGAAGGGGCGGTACCTGGCGACCGCATCGTCGGCATCGTCCAGCCGGGCACCGGCATCACCATCTATCCGATCCAGTCGCCGGCCCTGCAGGCGTTCGACGATCAGCCCGAGCGCTGGATCGACGTGCGCTGGGACATTGACGAGCGCACCAAGGAACGCTTTCCGGCACGTGTCTCGGTCACCGCTATCAATGCGCCGGGTTCGCTCGCCGATATCGCTCAGGTGGTTGCGTCGAACGACGCCAACATCCACACGCTGTCGATGGTGCGCACCGCGCCCGACTTCACCGAAATGCTGATCGATCTCGAAGTTTGGGATCTGAAGCACCTCAACCGGCTGCTGTCGCAGCTCAAGGACAATTCGAGCGTCAGCGATGCAAGGCGTGTGAATGGCTAGACCATGATCCCGAAAAGTGGGAACCGGTTTTCGGAAAAGATCATGATCAATCAAAAAGAGGCGCAGATGAACACCGATGAAGTGCTGGGCATTTTCCGCGAGGCGGGTGCTGTTCTGGAAGGGCATTTCATTTTGACCTCGGGCCTGCGCAGTCCGGTCTTCCTGCAGAAGGCACGCGTGTTTATGCATGCCGACAAGACCGAGCGGCTGTGCAAGGCGCTGGCCGAGAAGATCCGAGCGGCGGTGCCTGGCAAGATCGACTACGTCGTCGGCCCGGCGATTGGCGGGCTGATCCCGGCTTACGAGACCTCGCGCCATCTCGGCGTGCCGGCGATCTGGGTCGAGCGGGAAGGGGGCGAGTTCCGACTGCGCCGCTTCGAGATCGCCAGGGGAGCGCGCGTCGTCATCGTCGAGGACATCGTCACCACCGGCCTGTCGATCCGTGAGACCATCGAGTGCCTGCGCGAGCTTGGCGCCGAAGTGGTTGCCGCCGCCTGCATCATCGACCGTTCGGCCGGCAAGACGGATGTCGGCGTGCCGCTGATCGCGCTCGCCGAATATGAGGTTCCGGCCTATCCGGCCGATCGCTTGCCGCCGGAGCTGGCCGCCATCCCGGCGATCAAGCCCGGCAGCCGCAACATCTGACCATGCACGTCGCCCAAAAGTGTGCGGCGGTTTTGGGGTAACGACATGCATGAAAACAAATTGGAAATGATCGCCGGCATCGATCATTTTGTGCTGACGGTTGCTTCGCTGGAAGCGACCTGCGCCTTTTACCAGCGCGTGCTGGGCTTTGAGCGCATCGATACGCCGGGCCGACCGACGGCGTTGGCTTTCGGCACCCAGAAGATCAATGTGCATGAGGTCGACCGCACCTTCGAGCCGAAGGCTAAGTCGCCGACGCCGGGATCAGGTGATTTCTGCCTCATCGCTGCCCGGCCGCTCGCCGAGATATGCGCCAGCCTGGCGGCCAACGGTGTGGTGGTGGAACTCGGTCCGGTCGAACGTGTCGGGGCCCGAGGTCCGATGATGTCGGTCTATTTCCGCGACCCGGACGGCAATCTTGTCGAGGTCAGCGTGTATCTGTCCTAACCGCCGGCGACGCTACGCCTTTCGGTGATGCGACTGCCGGTTCCTTAAATTCGCCGCGATTGTCCAATGTTCGAAGCAAGACCTGCCACCCCGAAGGGCGGCAACGAGCGCGCCGCACAGACGGTGTTTGGTTGTTCTTGCGCCAGCGCGTCGTTATATAAGGTTGCGATTGCCATTGGGTGATCGTCAAGCGCAAGATGTGGCTGTCACGTCCGGCTTAGGCTGCCGGCGCGGAAGCTGTGGAACGGGAACAGAGTGCTTTTTCGACGCCGCAAGCCTGATGGTCTTTTCGAGCGGGTGCGCACCTACCTTTGGCCGCGCCGCTCGTTTTCGCGCTCGCTTCAGTATTTTTCCAAGCGTATCCTGCGGCTGAAAGCCACACCGCATGCGGTGGCGGCCGGCGTTGCGGCCGGCGTCTTCGCCTCTTTCTTTCCCGTCGGGTTTCATTTCATCATTGCCGCTGTGCTGTGCTGGGTGATCGCCGGCAATCTGGTGGCGGCGGCCCTGGGCGCGGTTTTTTTCGGCAACCCGCTGACCTTCCCGTTGCTGTGGGGCGCATCCTGGGAAACCGGCAAGCTCATCTTGCATGACCGGTTGCCGGCGCACGGCCCGCCGGCGCATCTGGGCGAGATGCTGCACAACCTCTCCTTCGCGCAATTGTGGAAGCCCGTGCTTGAGCCGATGCTGATCGGCGCGGCGCCGCTCGGGCTGGTGTTCGGCCTCTTGTTCTATGGTGTCACGCGCTGGGGTATGAACGCTTTCCGCGAGCAGCGGCGCAAGCGCCTGGCCGAGCGCGCGGTCCGTCATGCGCAATCGTCCCATCCCAGCGCAAGCATCGGTTCCACTGCACGATGATCATCGGCATCGGCAGTGACCTGATCGATATCAGACGCATCGAAAAGTCGCTGGAGCGTCACGGCCAGCGCTTCATCCAGAGAATCTACACCGATCTCGAGCAGGCGCGTTCGGACAATCGACGCGCCCGCGCGGCCTCTTATGCCAAACGCTTCGCCGCCAAGGAGGCCTGCGCCAAGGCGCTGGGCACGGGTCTGGCGCAGGGCGTGTTCTGGCGCGACATGGGTGTCGTCAATCTGCCCAGTGGCGCGCCGACCATGGCGCTGACTGGAGGGGCGCAGGCCAGGCTGGACAAAATCCTGCCAAAGGGCCATCGGGCGTCAATCCACCTCACCATCACCGATGATTTCCCGCTCGCTCAAGCCTTTGTGATCATCGAGGCGTTGCCCGTCGAAGAAGCGCCACATTGATTGCATCTGACGACCGGCATGACGTTGCCCAGCGCGCGCCGAGACTCTATACCATCCAACGCACAATCGAGGACGACATGAGCGTGGCTGAAAAATCCGAGAAGAAATCCGGCGGGCTTGGCGAGACCGTCAGCGTCATCGTCCAGGCGCTTTTGCTCGCCCTGGTCATTCGTACGCTTTTGTTCCAGCCTTTTTCGATCCCGTCGGGATCAATGCGGCCGACTCTTCTGGAAGGCGACTATCTGTTCGTCACCAAATGGTCCTACGGCTACTCACGCTACTCGCTGCCTTTTGGCCCAGACATTTTTTCGGGCCGCATCTGGGGCTCCGAGCCCAAGCGCGGCGACGTGGCCGTGTTCAAGTTCCCGCCTGATCCGTCTGTCGACTACATCAAGCGCGTTGTCGGTCTGCCGGGCGACAAGATCCAGGTCAAGGACGGCCAATTGTTCATCAATGGCGTCGGCGTGCCTCGCGTGAAAACCGGCCAGATCGATAATCCCGACATCACCGAGGAATCGCGCCCTATCGATGTCTATCGCGAGACCTTGCCCAACGGCGTCAGCTACGACACGCTCGACTTGAATTCGAACTCGATTGGCGACAACACGCGCGAATTCGACGTGCCGCCTGGCCATTATTTCATGATGGGCGACAACAGGGACAATTCCGCCGACAGCCGTTTCACCGTCGGCTACGTTCCCGAGGAAAATCTGGTTGGCCGCGCCAACCTTGTCTTCTTCTCGATCGCCGGCAAGGCGAGCCCACTCGAAATCTGGAAATGGCCGTCGCTGATGCGCGCTTCGCGCCTGTTCCACTTCGTCAATTGATGGCTCTGAAGCGCCCGACAGGCGAAATGCTGGCCGGTGTGGTCAAGGCCAAGACCGGCCATGTCTTTCAAGACGTCCGCTTGCTTGAGACCGCTTTGACGCATTCCAGTGCGGTCAAGGCGGCCAGCAACAACCAGCGTCTCGAATTCCTTGGCGACCGCGTGCTTGGGCTTATCGTCGCCGATATGCTTTTCGAAAAGTTTCCTGACGCGCCGGAAGGTGAAATCGCGCCACGCTTCAATGCGCTGGTGGATGCGCGGACATGCTCCGAGATCGGCATCGAAATGCAGCTCGAGGATCTGGTTCGGGCCGACGCTGCGTTGAAGATGCGGTCGCGTGGCTCGGGCGGAAACTATCTGGCGGATGCGGTCGAAGCGCTGATCGCGGCGGTTTATGTTGACGGCGGCATCGACGCCGCACGGCGGTTTGTCCTGCGTTACTGGGAACCGCGCTCGCGCACCGTCGTGGCAAAGCCGCTCAATCCGAAGTCCGATTTGCAGGAATGGATTGCGAAGACCAGCGATGCGCGCCCCGAATATGTGATCGAAAAGCGCGAAGGGCCTGACCACCAGCCCGTCTTCACTGTGTCCTTGCAGGTTCGCGGCTTTGCGCCGATAAGCGGCACCGGCGGCTCCCGCAGGGTTGCCGAGGAAGCGGCGGCTTCGGCATTTCTTCTGCGCGAAGGCGTTTGGGCCACCGCACCGGCCCAAAAATCGGACTCGATTTTTGGAAAGCACGATGCGTAGTTTCAAAGTTCCAGAGTGTCCTTTGCGCGTCCAAGAGGATGCGCGGCGCTCTAATGAAGGGAGCGCGGCATGACCGCCACCGAAGAGCCGGCAGCGGAAGCTGCCCCCACGCATTCCGGCTTCGTCGCGCTGATCGGTGCGCCCAATGCGGGCAAGTCAACGCTGGTCAACCAGCTGGTCGGCGCCAAGGTGTCGATCGTCACGCACAAGGTGCAGACGACGCGCGCCATCGTGCGCGGCATCGCCACGCACGACAATGCGCAGATCGTTTTCGTCGACACGCCCGGCATCTTCAAGCCGAAGCGGAGGCTCGACACGGCAATGGTGACCACCGCCTGGGGCGGGGCCAAGGACGCCGATATCGTGCTGCTTTTGATCGATGCGGAGCGCGGCATCAGGGGTGACGCCGACGCTATCCTCGAACGGCTGAAGGATGTGCGCCAGCCGATGGTTTTGATCCTCAACAAGGTCGACCGGGTCAAGCACGAAGCACTGCTCGCTTTGTCGGCGGCAGCGAACGAAAGGGTGCCGTTCAAGCGCACCTTCATGGTTTCGGCGCTGACTGGTTCCGGCTGCAAGGACGTGCTCGATTATCTGGCTGAGGCTCTGCCGCCCGGCCCATGGTACTATCCGGAAGATCAGATCTCCGACCTGCCGATGCGCCAGCTCGCGGCCGAGATCACCCGCGAGAAGCTCTATCTCAGGCTGCATCAGGAACTGCCCTATTCCTCGCATATCGAGACCGAGAAATGGGAAGAGAAGCCGGATGGCTCGGTGCGCATCGACCAGACCATCTATGTCGAACGCGACAGCCAGAAGAAGATCGTGCTCGGCCACAAGGGCGAGACCATCCGCGCCATCGGCCAGGCGGCGCGCATGGAGATAGCAGGCATCCTCGAACAGAAGGTGCACCTGTTCCTGTTCGTCAAGGTGCGCGAGAACTGGGGCGACGACCCCGAGCGCTACCGCGAGATGGGGCTCGAGTTTCCGCGCTAGGATCAATGGACAGCAAGCCGAACATCGACATAGCGCTTGTCAGCCGATTGATCGCCACGCAGTTTCCCCGCTGGAAGGACCTTGCGGTCAGGCCGGTTGCATCAGGCGGCTGGGACAACAGAACCTTCCATCTGGGCGACGAGAGGACCGTGCGGCTGCCGAGCGCCGCGGCCTATTCCCTGCAAGTGGAAAAGGAGCATCGCTGGCTGCCGAGGCTGGCACCGCTGCTGCCGCTGCCGATCCCGGTGCCGCTGGCGATGGGGGTTCCGGCCGAAAATTATCCCTGGCATTGGTCCGTCTACCGCTGGATCGAAGGCGAGACCGCAAAGCGCGAGCGTATCGCCAGCCTGCCACGATTCGCGACCGACCTTGCCACGTTCCTGGTCGCCTTGCAGCGGACCGATGCCACCGACGGACCGGCGCCGGGACAGCACAATTTCTTTCGCGGCGGACCACTCGGCGTCTACGATGGCGAGGCCCGGCAAGCGATTGCCGTCCTCGACGGCAAGATCGATACGGACGCAGCCAGTGCGGTGTGGGAGGCAGCACTTGCCGCACCATGGCACGGTGCGCCGGTCTGGTTCCACGGTGACGTCAGTTGGGGAAACCTGCTGGTCAGGCAAGGGCGGTTGAGCGCGGTGATCGACTTCGGAACCTCGGGCGTCGGCGATCCCGCCTGCGATCTGGCGATTGCGTGGACGCTGTTTGAAGGCAAAAGCCGGGAAGCGTTTCGCGCCGGCCTCACCGCAGACGAGGCGATGTGGGCGCGGGGTCGTGGTTGGACGCTGTGGAAGGCGCTGATCACGGTCGCCGGGCAGATAGACGTCAACCCGGTCGAGGTTGAAAAATCCCGTCATGTGATCGACGAAGTGCTTGCCGATCACGCGCAGCGGGCGTGATCGCCAAATGATTAAGCCGCTCTCGCCCACCAGATCCAAATCCTGTCGCCGAACCATCCGCCATCGCATGACGCGACCAAGGACATTCTGACCGAAGCGATGCTTTCCCGGACCTATGCGTGCCGATCCGCCTGATCGAGGCGGGGACCACATCGCCTGCGTCGTTCAGGTCGACTGAGAGGCGTCACGGAGGAATCGTCTTCAACGGTTGCTCACAATCAGCAACACGACAGCGCTCCAGTGAGTTTCGATCGCCTTGGAAGAGGCAGACAGGCTTGGCAGGCCTCACCCCGCGTTTCGCCTCAACGACAGCGTGCGATTGGCGGTTGGACGTCATCCGGCGATGGGCAGGGCCGGCAGGAATCAGTTCATTTTCGGGGAAAACCGGGTGGATATTTCGCATCTTGACCGTCATGGTAGAAAAATGATGCGTTTAAAGTATAGTTTGCCGCGAAAGTATATGGATATATATATTGAATATATGACGATGTTCCGATTGTGCCATTCGCCATATGCATAAGTGTTATTTGTGCAACACAACATTAATCTGTCTAGATAATTGGTGTTATTTCAGAAATCGTCATTGAAGGCAGAAGATCGATGGGTATGTTCGCCCTCGAAAAGGGGACGCGGTGCGAGCCTTTTTCGTTGTGGGGGTGAGGCGGGAAAACATTGCCGCCAGCCACAAATCCGAAGCCATTTAAAACTTTGACTGGAGAGGTCAGAAAATGAACATCAAGAGCCTCCTTCTCGGCTCAGCCGCGGCACTGATCGCGGTCAGCGGCGCACGCGCGGCTGACGCTGTCGTCGTCGCCGAACCGGAACCGGCCGAATACGTCAAGATCTGCGACGTCTACGGCGCCGGCTACTTCTACATCCCGGGCACCGAGACCTGCCTGCGCATCGGCGGCTACATCCGCTACGACGCCAGCTTCGGCGACGGCAATCGCGTGCTGGACGGCACCAAGGCCATCGATTCCCAGGATGGCGGCATCAACGACACCTGGAACAAGAACGCGCGCTTCACGCTGAAGACCTGGACCGGCCAGGAAACCGAACTCGGCACGTTGAAGACCTACACCGAGACGCGCTTCAACTTCGGCAGCGTAACCACGGCCAAGGGAGCCGATGGCTTCGCGATCGACAGCGAAGCCGGCAACAAGGCTGCCGATCTGCATTTCGCCTGGATCCAGCTTGGCGGGCTGCGCGTCGGTAAGGACGAGACGGCCTATGACTCCTTCATCGGCTATGCCGGCAACGTCGTCCAGGACACGATCATTCCTTACGGCCTCAAGGACACCAACCTGATCAGCTACTACTTCGACGCCGGTAACGGCTTCTCGGCGGTGGCCTCGCTTGAAGAAGGTTCGGGCGCCGAGACCATCGACAGCTACGTTCCGCACGTCGTGGGCGGTGTGAAGTACAAGGGCGACTGGGGCGCGATCACTGCGGTCGGCGCTTACAACAGCAACTGGGAAGAATGGGCCGGCAAGGCTCGCCTCGACATCAAGGCGACCTCGGACCTGACCCTGTTCGCCATGGTGGGCTACGGCACCGACGACAACAAGGCGACGAACTTCTACAAGCCGTGGACCGGCAACTTCGCCGTCTGGGGCGGCGGCACCTACACCGTCAACAAGAAGGTCCAGCTCAACGCCCAGGTCTCCTACACTGACTTCCAGGACTTCGCGGTTGCCGCGAACGTCGCCTACACCATCGTCCCCGGCTACACGATCACGGCCGAAGTCGATTACTTCAAAAATTTCGACGACAAGTTCGAGGATGGCGTCGGCGGCATCGTTCGCTTCCAGCGCTCGTTCTGACGGATCGACTGACCTTACCAGACCGCCCGCAGCACGTCGCTGCGGGCGGCTTTTTGTATGCTGATGCGAGGTGACGGCCTGCCGGGCGCCAAACCCAACCCTTGATTTTGCCATCCAACCGGTGAAAAGCTTTGGGGATGGAATGGCGCGACGAGGGAATCATTCTCGGCACCCGCAAGCATGGCGAAACCAGCGCCATTCTCGAGGTGATGACGCGCGCGCATGGCCGTCATCTCGGCCTTGTTCGTGGCGGCCGTTCGCGCAAGCAGCAGCCTGTCCTCCAACCCGGCAATCGCGTCGACCTGTTGTGGCGGGCGCGGCTTGACGAGCATCTCGGTACGTTCCAGGCCGAGGCGATCGAGATGAACGCGGCCCGGCTGATGGACAGCGCCGTCGCCGTCTATGGACTGCAGACCATGGCCGCGCATCTGCGCCTGTTGCCCGAGCGCGACGCCCATGAAGGTCTCTACGAAACGCTTGCCGTGATGATCGTCCATCTCGACGATGCCGACGCCGCCGGCGAACTGGTGGCGCGCTTCGAGCTTCTGGTGCTGGACGAACTCGGCTTTGGCCTCGATCTCAGTCAATGCGCCGCCACCGGAACGCGGCAGGACCTGGCCTATGTCTCGCCAAAATCGGGTCGTGCGGTATCGCGCGAAGCAGGTTTGCCATGGCGCGACAAGATGCTGGCTCTGCCGGCCTTCCTGCAGCGCGGCTCCGGCCTGCGCGCGGATCCGGCGGCGGTCGACGACGCCTTCCGGCTGACCGGCTTCTTCTTCACCCGTCACGTCTATGAGCCGCGCGGCATCGAGCCGCCTGACGCTCGCGCCGGCTTCCTTGCCGCCTTGCGCAAGCACCACGCGCGCGGCAAGACCATAGCCGGAGAGGATGCCGCATGAGTGAGGTCGAACTTCACCCAGGCCAGGTCTCGCCTCTCGGCCTCGGCACCATTCCGCATTGGCGACTCTGCAAGGGACGAAAACCCGCTAAGAGTAATTCCGATTGTAAGTCGAGTTCGTGAGCATGTCGGTGTTAGGGTGCATATCCGCGACCATGCTGTTTAGTTGTCGTGCAAATTCTTCCAAGCCTAACCCGTCTATCATGGCGGCTACTTCTGACATTTCGTTTCTTGTCCGCTCAATCGAGCTGAAAGTGCAGTCTCGTGCAGAGCGATCAATTCGATCCGCCAATAAAGACAGCTGCTCAGAAATTTCCCGCAGACGCGCTGCCCGGGCGCTCAGTGCCTCACTGATTTTCTGTTTTTTCATGACGCCACAAGACCACTAATGGTTAAGTCGGACAACATCTTCTTCCACATTGGCCGTGTCGGAGGCGACGTTGAAGGATGCCGGCGGCAAGCTGCTGGCTTTCGGCACCGAAACATGCTCGATCTTTCCGGCCGCCAATCTGGCGGCGCGTTGAGTTTTCTAACCGTGAATTTTCTGGCCGTTTGGCCGCCGCATTTGAATGTCAGTGAGACTGAACGTCAGTGAAAACCGGCCTGGTTTGGGGGAACCGCCATGTTTGAAAGCCTGATCGGGCTTGTCGCCATCATCGCCTTGTTCGTCATCATTTCGCGCCAGCAGAGCCGCATCGGCCTTGTCGAGCGCGAACTTGGCGCGCTGCGCAGCCTTGTCCTTTCCGGCGCCGTGCCGCCCACGGCCAAGCCGTTCGAACAGCTCGTCGATGTGGCGCCAGCCGTTGCGGCAGCGGCCGATGTCGCCCCGCCAGCGGTGAGCGAGCCGGTCACCGCGCAGGCACCAGCCACGGAAACGGAAGACTTAACCGGCGAGGTCGTGTCCGGGCCGTGGGCTGCCGCAGAATCGTCCCCGAAGGCAGCGAACCCTGCGGAGGCTCCCGCAGCGGCGAAAGCCGCCCGCCAGTCCGATGTCGAAACCGCGCTCGGCACCCGCTGGGCGGTCTGGGTCGGCGGCATCGCACTGGCGCTGGGCGGCCTGTTCCTGATCCGCTACACCATCGAGGCCGGCATTTTCGGCCCCGGCGTGCGACTAACCATGGCTGCGGTTCTCGGCCTGATACTGGTCGCCGGCGGCGAGTTCATCCGCCGCACCGGCTTCAAAGTGCCGGTGCAAGGCGCCGCCGGTGCCTATATTCCGGCAATCCTGATGGCAGCCGGTGCCTTCATCCTGTTCGGCACCGTCTATGCCGCGCATGGCATTTACGGCTTCATCGGCCCGGCGCTCGCCTTCACGCTGCTCGGCGCCATCGGCGTGGCGACGATCGCGGCCGCCCTTGTCCATGGCCAGGCGCTGGCCGGCATCGGCCTCGTCGGCGCCATGGTGACGCCGGTGCTGATTGCCTCGCAGGCACCCAATCCCTGGGCGCTGTTCGGCTATCTCGCGATCGTGCTCGCCGCCACCGGCGTCATCGCCCGCATGCGCGACTGGAAGTCGCTGATGGCGGCGGCCTTTTTCGGCACCGGGGTCTGGACCATCCTCTACATGACCGATGCGCCGGGGGCGAACCTCTCCGCCATCCTGTTCATCGACGCCGTCACGCTGGCCGTGCTCGCCCTTGTCTGGCTCGCTCGCCGTGGCGATGAGACCGGGCCAGCCAGGATTTTCGACTGGCCCTCCATTGTACCTGGCCTATTCGTCGCATTTTCGGCGCTGGGCCTGTCGGTCGACCCGACCTTTGCCGCCGCCGGCTACGCCTTGCCGGGCGCCGTGATCCTCGTCGCAATGGTGGCCGTCGCGCTCTATCGACGGCTGGCACTGCCGCTCCTCTATGCGGCCGGACTGGTCACGGTGCTGATCTATCTCGGCATCATCCCGCCGACCTCGATCGCTTCCGATTTTGCGGGCGGTGCCCTAGGCGTCGACGGACTGCCTGTGGCCACGTCCAATGCGCTGACATTGCGCATCGGCATCGTACTTGGTCTGGTCTTCATCGGCGCCGGCTTCTGGGCTGCCCGCAGGTTCGCCGCCGGGACGCAGATCCGCGCGGCCTCATGGGCAGCGTGGGGCGTCATCGTGCCGCTGGTCATCCTGCTGGCACTCTGGTTCACCTTCGGCAATCTCGACCGTGACCTTGTCTACGCCGCCGTCGCGGCACTGCTGGTCGCCGTTTTCGCTGCCGGCGGCGAGTGGATCGCGCGGGCCGAAGAGCCGCCGCTCAAAGGTGGCGTTGCAGTGTCGTTTGCCCTCGGCGGTGCGGCGATCGCCGGCCTGCTGCTGATGCATATGGCTTTCGATTCCGGCTGGACCACCATCCTGCTCGGTGCGGCGGCCATCGTGCCGGCGCTGGCCACGCGCTGGCGCTCCTATCCGGTGCTCGGCTGGATTTCGGTTGGCGCGGTGATCGCGGTGCTTGGCCGCGTCGCCTTCGACCCGACCATCGTCGGCGCCGAGTTCCTGTCGACGACACCGGTCTTCAACTGGCTGCTGCCGGGCTACGGCGTACCGGCGCTGGCCTTCGGCTTTGCCGCCTGGCAACTCGCCCGCACCACCAATGGTCGGCCACGCCTCGCCATGGAAGCGGCGGCGGCGCTGTTTGCGCTGCTCACGCTCGCCATGCTGGTGCGCCATGCCATGCATGGCGGCGTCATCGACACGGGTGCCATGACGCTCGCTGAACAGGCGATCTACACGCTGATCGCCATCGGCGCCGGTGCCATCCTGGTCGCCATCGACATGCGCTCGCCCAGCTCGGTGCTGCACTATGGTTCGATGGCCGCCGGTGTGGCCTCGGTCGCCTTCATCGTCATCCGGCATTTCGTGGTGCTGAATCCGCTGTTGTCAGACGAATCGACAGGCCGGATCCCGGTGTTCAACCTGTTGTTCCTCGCCTATCTCCTGCCGGCGGTCGCCGTTGGCGGGTTAGCGCTCTATACGAGGGACAAGCGGCCAAAATGGTATGCGCAGATGCTGGCCGTGGTGGCTGCCGTGCTTGCCTTCGCCTATGCCACGCTGTCGGTGAGGCGCCTGTTCAAGGGCGAGTTCATCGGCTTGTGGAGCGGCCTCGGTCAGTTGGAAACCTACACTTACTCGGCACTCTGGCTGATCATCGGTGTGGTCCTGCTCACCGCCGGCGTCTGGCTGAAATCGCAGGTGCTGCGCATCGCTTCGGCCGCGCTGATCGCGATCGCCGTGCTGAAGGTCTTCATCTTCGACATGTCGGAGCTGGAAGGCGTACTGCGGGCGCTGTCGTTCATCGGCCTCGGCGCCGTGCTGATCGGTATTGGCCTATTCTACCAGCGGCTTTTGACGCGGGCGGCGAAAGAGACTTGAGGGTTTGGAGTGTCAGAATACTCAAAATGGAATATTTGAATATTCCACAGGAGATATTCGAAATGCCGCTTTATATCCGTGATGACAAGGTGGACGCGCTCGCGACGCAACTGCAGCGCGAGACCAATGCCTCAAGCAAAACGGAAGCGGTGCGGATCGCGCTTCTGCACGAGCTTGAGCGCAACCGCGCCCGCAAACCACTGCGCGAGAGGATTGCCGTTTTCCAGGCCCAGGCAGCTGCGCTGGGGCCGTCCGATCCCAATTTCAACATGAAGGCGTTCATGGACGAGGCGTGGGAAGACTGATGTTCGTTGATGCACCGGTGATCGTTGCGGTTTTCGGCAAAGAGCGATAGCCGGGAATAAACCGGCATTAGCCATCGTTATCTCATTGCTTGGGTGACCGGAGCGGCGGACCGCTTCGCGCTGGCCGCTTGCGCCGCGCCCGGAAGGCGCGTTCAATCGGGATCAACCTCGAAAACCAGCGGTCATGGACGAAAAGAAGGCAGCAATCCTTGGCGAAATACCGCGCCTGCGCCGCTACGCACGCTCGCTTTTGCGCGACCGCGACGCTGCCGACGATCTCGTTCAGGACTGCCTCGAGCGGGCGCTTGTGCGGCTCGACAACTGGCAGACAGGAGAAAGCCCCCGGAGGTGGCTGTTTACGATCATGCATCATTTGTTCATCGACCAGATGCGCAAGGTGAACCGCCGCGGCGAGGCGGCGATGTTGCCGCTGGAGGCGGGCGAGGCCGTTGCCCGGCCGGCCGAGCAGGTGGAGAGCATTGCCTCGCGCGAGATCATCGACGCATTGCAGGCGATCAGCCCCGACCGTCGCGCAGCCCTTGTCATGGTTGCCATCGAAGGTTTTTCCTATGCCGAAGCGGCCAACATTCTGGGCGTGCCTGCGGGCACGCTGATGTCGCGCATTGCGCGCGGGCGTGAGGAATTGCGCGGGTTGCTGGACGACACGGCGCGTCGCCGCGCCATAAGGATCGTCGAGAAATGATCCGCCGCGACTTTTCCGAACGTGACATCCACATGGCGCTCGACGGCGAGCTGCCCAGCGACGAGCGCGCCGCTTACGATGCCTGGCTCGACGCCAATCCCGAGATGAAGGCCAAGGGCGCCCGCTTCACTGCCGACCGGACAGCCTTGCGGGCCGCCTTCGCCGGCGTGCTGGACGAAGCCGTCCCGGCGCGGTTGCGCAAGGGCGTGCTCGGCGAGACGCCGGTCAAGGCAGCTGTGCCACGCTCACGCTGGTGGCTTGCCGCTGCTGCTGCCGTGCTTCTGGTCGCCGGTGGGCTTGGTGGCTACCTTGCCGGCGTCGACGGCATCGGGCGGGAGGACCCGGCGGAAGATCGGCTGGCCGAGCAGGCAATCGCGGCCCATGTCATCTATGCCGCCGAAAAGCGGCATGCGGTCGAAGTGCCGGCCAGCGACAAGGATCATCTGCAGACCTGGCTGTCCAACCGGGTAGGGCTGAAGCTGGTGGCGCCCGACCTGACCGCGAACGGTTTCCAACTGGTCGGCGGCCGGTTGCTTCCGGCCGGCGAGAGCAAGGCCGCGATGCTGCTCTACGAGGACGACAAGGGCGAGCGTATATCCCTGTTCGTCACGGCGGAATCGGCGGAGAATGCCAAGGGCACCTATGCATCGACGCAGGACGGTCCCCGGGCCGTCTATTGGCTGGACAAGGGTTATGGCTGCGCCGTCGTCGGCTCGCTGCCGCGCGAGCAATTGGCCGTCGTGGCAAAGAGCGCCTATGGCCAGCTTCTGGCCGGTCTGGCCAGTTGAAAGGTGCCGCTTTTGGTGGTGACGCCAGTCTGTAAATAGCGATCCTGTTCAAAGCGTTTTGTATCGCCCGGGCTGCTGCCGAATCTGTCACAATTCGGCCCTATTCAAGGTGCGATAGCGCTTTGTGGCCATCAGTATTTCGGCTGATGTCCTGAACGTTTTTCAGTAGGGCATTTCCCACCACCAATCGAGGTTTTCTCAACCCGCATGCCTGCCGAGATCCGCACGGCCCGCGCGTCTGACGTCGATGATCTCGCCGCCATCGAGAAAGCTGTATTTTCGAGCGACCGGATTTCCCGCCGCTCCTTCCGCCTGTTCATCGAGCGTGAAACCGCCGAGACCCTGGTCGCCGAAGTCGATGGCCGCGTGGCCGGCTATGCGATCGTGCTGTTTCGCAAGGGCAGCGGCGTGGCGCGCCTCTACTCGATTGCGACCGGTCCGTTTTTCGGTGGGCTGGGTGTTGGCCGCATGCTGCTCGGATCCGCGGAAGATGCCGCCTTCGAGCATGACCGCATGATGCTGCGTCTCGAGGTGCGCGAGGACAACAGCCGCGCGATCCGCATCTACGAACAGGCCGGCTATCGCAAGATCGGTCGTGAACCCGGCTACTATGAGGATGGCGGGACAGCACTTCGCTACGAAAAGACCTTGCGCGGCGACATTCCGATCGCCACCAAGGTGCCGTTCTATCAGCAGACCTGCGAATTCACCTGCGGTCCGTGCTGCCTGATGATGGCGATGGCCAATTTCGACCGCGGCTTCGTGCCGGATCCGGTCATGGAAATCCGTCTGTGGCGTGAAGCGACGACCGTGTTCATGATGTCGGGTCCTGGCGGATGCGAACCGTTCGGTCTTGCTGTCTCGGGGTACGAAAGCGGGCTTGCGGCGGAGGTCTACGTTTCCTTCTACGGCGCGTTGTTCCTGCAGTCGGTGCGCAGCGAGGACAAGCGCCGGGTGATGGAACTCGCCCAGGTCGACTTTCGCCGGCGCGCGGAACTTTACGGCATCCCGGTGAATTACCGTCCGTTCACCATCGATGATATCAGGGCTGCGATCGCTGGGGGAAAACTGGTGCTGGTGCTGATCAGCGGCTTCCTGATGTTCGGCAAGAAGGTGCCGCACTGGGTGCTGGCGATCGGCGACGACGGCGACCATATCCTGATCCACGACCCCTGGGTCGAGGACGAAAGGCAGGAGACCATCCTTGATGCCGCCAACATTCCCGTGCCTTACGGCATCTTCATGAATATGGCGCAGTTCGGCCGCGACGGACTGCGTGCCGCCATCACTCTGGGAAAGCGCTGATAACAATGACCTGGGTTATTCTTACAGGCAGGCAGAGCGATCTCGACCAGGTGGCGACACCACACAAGATCATCACCAATCGCGACTATCTCGCGCATCCGTCGCTGTTTCGCGGCCAGCGGCCGAAGGTCATCAACCTGTCCAACAATTACGGCTACCAGAGCCGCGGCTACTATGCCTCGCTGCTGGCAAGCTCGCGTGGCCACAAGGTGATCCCGACCGTCGAGACGATGATCGACCTGTCGGAGCGCAAGCTCTATGAGCACGCGCTGCCGGAACTGGAACTGGCGCTCAACAAATGCCGCAAGGATCTTGGCGGCGCCTTTCCGCAAAAGGTCTGCATCTTCTTCGGCATCGGCCCGTCGAAAATCTGGGACCGTTTCGCCAAGCTGCTGTTCGACTGGTTCCGCGCACCGGCGCTCGAAGTCCACATCAAGGACAGCGCCGAATGGGCCTCGATCCGCAAGATCGGCTTCCATCCGCTGGCGCGTATGACCGAGGACGAAGAGAAAAGCTTCATCCAGTGCCTGGAGACCTACACCAACCGCGAGTGGCGCGACACCAAGGGCCGCACGCCGGCACGCTACACCTTCGCCACGCTGGTCGATCCGCATGAGGAATTGCCGCCGTCGGAGATCTCGTCGCTGCGCTACTGGGCCAAGATCGCCGAGAAGATGGGCGTCGAAATCGAGCCGATCACCAAGCGGGACCTGGCCAAGCTTGCCAATTACGACGCGCTGTTCATCCGCGAGACCACCTCGATCTCCAATCACACCTATCGTTTCGCGCGCCGCGCCCAGCAGGAAGGCATGCCGGTCATCGACGATCCGCTGTCGATGATCCGCTGCACCAACAAGGTCTATCTCAACGAGCTGATGGCCTACAACAAGGTCCCGGTGCCGCCGACGGTGATGATCGCCGGCACCTCGGATCTCGAACTGGCGGCGCAGACCCTGGGCTTTCCGCTGGTGCTGAAGATCCCGGATTCGTCGTTCTCGCGCGGCGTCAAGAAATGCGCCAATTTCGCGGAACTGAAGACGCTCGCCACCGAATGGCTGGAGGATTCCGACCTTCTGATCGCGCAAAAATTCATTCCGACCGAATATGACTGGCGCGTCGGCGTGCTCGGCGGCCAGCCATTGTTTGCCGTGCACTATCTGATGGCCAAGAAGCACTGGCAGATCGTCAACCACAAGGCCAACGGCAAGCCCGACCAGGGCGGCATCAAGACCTTCACGCTGAAGGAAACCCCGGCTCATGTCGTCGAGACGGCTGTGAAGGCGGCGCGCTGCATCGGTGACGGGCTCTATGGCGTCGACCTCAAGGAGACCAAGGACGGCGTCTTCGTCATCGAGGTGAATGACAATCCCAACCTCGACCATGGTTGGGAGGATTCCGGCGAGAAGGACGAGGTCTGGGTGCGGCTCACGCAGTGGTTCCTGGAGCGGCTGGACCGGCCGGGGCGGTAATTTGATCGGGGTAAAAGATGCTGTTCATCGTGATCGAGGATTTTACCGGCTGCGATCGCAAGGAGATCTACCGCCGCTTTCGCGACCGGGGTCGCTTGAAGCCGGACGAGCTTCTCGTGCACCACAGCTGGATCGCGGCGGACATGAGCCGCTGCTTCCTGCTGGTGGAGGCCGATGACGTCACGCTGCTACAGCGTTGGATCATCGAATGGGCGGATCTTGTGGAATTCGAGATCGTTCCCGTGGCGACAAGCAAGGACATGGTAGAGGCATTGAGCGGTCACCTCTGACCACCTGTCAGGTCAACGGAGCGCGCGCGAATTCACTGCGCGCCGGCATTCGTCGATCAGCCAATCGCGAAACGCCGCCACGACATCGCGCCTCACGCTGCGCTCCGGGATCGTCAGGCAATAGGGCTGGCGCAGCTCCAGCGCGCGGGTGACGGGCCGGACCAACCTACCGTCTTCCACCGCCGTGGCGCAGTAGATCCCTTGCGCCAACGCCACGCCCAATCCCGAAATGGCAAGGTCGAGTGCTGCCCGCGATGAGTTGGCCGAGAGGCCGCGCTGGGCTGCCCGACCGAGCGCGATGCCGGCCGCCTCGAACCAGTTGTGCCAGGACGGAAAGGACGCACCGGTCGGTCCCCAGCCGGTGTGGATGAGCGGCAGGCTGGCGAGGCCTTCGGGTTTGATCGTATCGGCCAGCCCGGGCGCACACACGGGATAGACTGCGTCCTGGACGATGTCCTCGGTCGGGTGCTCGCGATAATGCGGGCCATAAGTGAGCCTGATGTCGATCAGCTCACGGTCGAACGGCACCGGGTCGTCGTCGCCTCTGAGCGATATGTCGACGGCGCCATGGCTTGCGACAAAACCGGCGAGACGCTGCGAAAGCCAACCCATGGCCATGGATGGCGGTACCGATACCACCAGACGCGGGCGGAATGCATCGCCGCCCAGCTCGCGCGAGACGCTGCCGATCTCCTGGAACGCCATGGTCAGCCTGGGCAGCATCTCGACGCCGGCCTCGGTGAGGACGACGCGCCGGTTGACGCGGTGGAACAGCTTGCGGCCCATCTGCTCCTCGACGGCGCGGATGAGCTGGCTGACGGCGGCGGCCGAGACCGAAAGCTCTTCCGCCGCCGCAACAAAACTGCCCGTTCGCGCCGCAGCCTCGAAGGCCTGAAGTCCTTTGAGAGATGGAAGTGTGACCATGACCACCAGATAGATAAGCTTAGCTTATCTAAATTGCAGAAATCGTCGTTTTTGGAAAGGTTTTTCATTGGCTACAGTCGATTTCATCAAATCCCAGCCTGGATCGAATCCCGTGGATCATCGCGACATAATTTCATCGTTGACGCAGGAAGAGCGCAACCGCCTGACCGCCAAGTCAGACATCGCGGGCCTCGTTCAGCTTGCCGCTCATTGGGGTGCGATCGTGATCATCGGATCGCTGATCGCCGCCAAGGTGCCGTTCTGGCCGCTGCTGATGCTGCCGCAAGGCATCCTCATCGTGTTCCTGTTCACGCTGCTGCACGAAACGGTTCATCGAACGGCTTTCGAAACGCAAAGGCTGAACGATGCCGTGGCACGGGTGTGCAGCCTGGCGATCGCGCTGCCGGCGGACTGGTTCCGCTACTTCCATTTCGCCCACCACCGGTTCACCCAGGACCCGCAGAACGACCCGGAACTGGCTTTCCCCAAACCGGAGACATGGCGGCAATATCTCGTCCATGTCTCCGGTATCCCGTTGTGGTGGGGGCACCTCAAGACGCTTTATGGCAATGCGATGGACCGCGGCCGGGAAAGCTACGTTCCGCCCAAAGGCTATGACAAGGTGCGCATCGAGGCGCGCGCCATGATTGCCTTTTATGCCGTGATCATTTTGCTGGCCGTTTATTTCCGGCTCTCAGTGCTTCTCTATGTCTGGATCCTGCCGGCACTGCTCGGCCAGCCGTTTCTGCGGCTCTACCTGCTGGCCGAGCACGGTCGTTGTCCGTTCGTCGCCAACATGCTGGAGAACACCAGGACCACGCTGACCAACTGGCTGGTCCGCAAGCTGGCGTGGAACATGCCGTTCCATGCCGAGCATCATGCCTATCCCGGCGTACCGTTTCATCAACTGCCGCAGTTTCATGCGCTGATCGAGCGGCATTTGAAGGTGATCGAGCCGGGCTATGTCAGCTTCCACGAAAAGTACATCGAGACGCTGCATTGATGATGGCCGACCTCAGCCGGTCTGGCTGTGCAACGCGCGGGATTTCAGCAGACGCTGGAAATCTGCCACCTTTGATGGCACGCCGATCAGATAGCCCTGCGCCTCGGTACAGCCATTGCCTCGCAGGATGTCGAGCTGCGCCTCGGTTTCGACGCCCTCGGCGGTGACTGTAATGCCAAGCTCGGCACCCAGCCCAATGACGGTGCGAACGATCGCCGCGGTGTCGCGATTGCCAAGGTCGTGGATGAACGAACGGTCGATCTTGATCTTGTCGACGGGAAAACGCCTGAGATAACCGAGCGAGGAATAGCCGGTGCCGAAATCGTCCAGTGCGATACGGATGCCGAGTCCGCGCAACTGGCGCAGTGTCCTCAGCACGGCTTCACTCTCGTCCATCAGCACGGTTTCGGTGATTTCCAGTTCCAGCCGGCCGGCGGGTACTCCGGAAAAGGCGAGAGCCGAGATGACGTTGCGGGCAAAGCTGCCGCTTTTGAGCTGCACGGCCGAGACATTGACCGCGATGCGCAGGCCGGCAGGCCAGCTTGCCGCCGCCGTGCAAGCCTTCCTCAGCGCCCACTCGCCAAGCGGCACGATCATTCCGGTTTCTTCGGCAACCGGAATGAAGTTGTCCGGCGCCACGGTGCCGCGTGTCGGCGAATGCCAGCGCATCAGGGCTTCGGCGCCGACGATCTCGCCGGATGCTATGTTCATGATGGGCTGGAAATCGAGATCGAATTCCTGGCGCGACAGCGCTGTCTCGAGGTCGATCTCGAGTGCGCGCCGTGCCTGTACCATGGCGTCCATTCCGGGTTCGAAGAAGCGATACAGGTTGCGCCCTTCGCTCTTCGCCCGATAGAGCGCCGTATCGGCGTTTTTCAGCAGCGTATCGGCGTCGCCGCCATCGTCGGGGAAAACGGCGATGCCCAGGCTGATGCCGACATGTATGTCGCGGCTCTTGTCGCGAAACGGTTTTGCGATCGCCTCGATGATACGCTTCGCCAGTTTTTCGGCATCGGCAATGCCCTTAAAATTGAACTGGATGATGACGAATTCGTCGCCGCCGAAGCGAGCGACGACGTCCGTTTCACCGCGCAGGCAACGCTGCAGCCGCTCGGCCACGCCCTTCAACAGCCAGTCGCCGGCCGGATGCCCCCAGGTGTCGTTGACCACCTTGAAGCGATCGAGATCGAGCGAGAAAATCGCCAACGGCGTGGCCGCCGCGTCCTCCAGCGCAAGGTCGAGCCGTTCGCGAAACATCGAGCGGTTGGGCAGTCCGGTCAGCATATCGTGATGCGCAAGATGGGTCATGCGCTCTTCGGTACGGCGGCGCTCGGTGACATCGTCAAAGGTCGCCACCCAACCGCCGCCGCTCATCGGCTGGCGTGTGACCAGAACCGTCCGGCCGTCGGTGAGATGCCGATATGTCGAATGCATTTTTGCCGCCACCAGGCAGGCTGCGGTTCTGACGACTTCACTGTCGACGTCGATCTTCGTATAGATGCCGAGTTCCAGCAAACGTCCGAGCGCGTCGCGGTGCGTCGTTCCAAGCGGGAAGTCCGCCGCGGTGACGTTGTAGAGTTCCAGAAAACGCCCGTTGCGCACGATCATCTTGCCGTCGGCGTCGTACATCAGCAAGCCTTGCGACATGTTGGCAAGTGCCGCGTCGAAGCGACGGTGCTGCTCCTTGAGATCCTGTTGGGCACGGCGCTGTTCGGTGATGTCCTCGTAGATCGAGACCCAGCCGCCCAGAGCCAACGGGCGATGCGAGATGTTGATGATGCGGCCATCCGACAGCGTCTCCTCGTAGGTCGAGGGTTTCGCCTGGTCGATATAGGGCTTGCGGATCGCGTAGAGTTCATCGGCGCTTTGCGAGGCGATGCCGATGTCGACGCTGTGCCGCAGGATGTCGAGGAACCGGATGCCGGGTCGTATCACCTTGTCGTCGAGACAGAAGATATTGATGTAGTTGCCGTTGCAGATGATCATCCGCTCGTCGGCGTCGAACATGCACAGGCCATGCGACATGTTCTCGACAGCGGCCGAGAAGCGTTCATTCTGCTCGCGCAGCTCGTCCTCCATATGGCGTGAGCGATTCATGCCTTCGGCCTCCCGTTCCGGGACGGCCGAACCATCCTTGGCATCAGCGACGGGCATGAGGCGCCTGCGGATCGTGATCGAACACCGCACTGTTGCCCGTTCCGGTTAATTTAGCGTTTTTTAGCCGATTGCGGGTGCCGAAACCTGATGCCGCGACTTCTCGATCGCGGAAAACCGCTTCAGAAACGCATTCTGCGCCCAGGTCACCGAGCGTGGCGTGAAATCGAAGCGGTCGGCATCGAAGCCGCGCGGGCGGCCGAAGAACTCGGTCGCCTCGGCGGTCGAAAAACCGGCAAGCAGTGTCGCCTCGAAATAGGCGGCGATCTGGTCGGCGCGCTTGATCTCCTTGCGCAGCGCAGCAGTTGGTTCCGGCGACAGCGAGAAGCGCAGATGGATGGCGCGCTGCAACCGCAACTCGCAGTCCTTGTAGCTGCCGCCCATCACCGATTTGAACGGCGAGATCATGTCGCCGATGACATATTCTGGGGCATCGTGCAGCAACGCCGCCAGCCTGGCGTCGGCCGAAGCCTCAGGCACCAGGTCGCAGAATAGCGCCTCGACCAGCAGCGAGTGCTGGGCAACCGAAAAGGCATGCTCGCCGCTGGTCTGGCCGTTCCAGCGGGCTACGCGGGCGAGCCCGTGCGCAATATCCGAAATCTCGATATCGAGCGGCGAGGGGTCGAGCAGGTCAAGCCGGCGGCCCGACAGCATGCGCTGCCAGGCGCGTGCCGGCGCGCCGACGCGGTCGGCGGCCATCAGCCCCCCTCCGTGCTGACGGCTTCCTGCGGGAAGCTAAATTTGGCCCAGGAAGGAATGGCCAGCATAACCGGCACGTCTCCCGCCAGGATCGAATGGCCCGCGTCGAGCGCCGCCTTGATCCTGTCGATGCGGGCAATGGCCAGGCCGGTCGTGCCGACGGTCGAGCCGAGCGTGCCGACCGGCCTGCCATCGACGGTTAGCTCGGTGCCCGGTGCGGGCAGGGGCCTGTCGGCCGATGCAATCAGCACGCGCCGCCTGGCTGTGCCGCGATGCTGCATGCGCGAGACGACCTCCTGGCCGACGTAGCACCCCTTCTTGAAGCCGACGCCGCCGGTTTCGTCGAGCAGCACGTCGTGGGGGAAGGCGTCTCCAAGTTGGTAGTCGCTGCCGCTTTCGGCAATGCCGCCGGCAATGCGGAAGGCTTGCCATGCGGCAAGGTCGCTCCGCTCATCTGTTTCGCCATACAAACGCGTGACGGCGCCCTTCGGAAAGCGCGTGTCGGCTGCCGCCGCTGAATCAGATTGTGAGGGTGTTGATTCATGTCCCCACGCGACGGTGACAAACGCCTGATCTGCCTTGGAAATCTCGACCTTGGCGCGCAGTTTGTAGAGCGTCAGCCGGCGTACGAAGCCGTCCGATATGTCGGCCCGGCATTCGAGCCGGAATGCATTCTCACCGTCGCGCGAGATCAGGAAATCGAACAAGATCTTGCCTTGCGGCGTCAGCAGCGCACCGGGTTTGGCTTCGCCGGGAGCCAATATGTCGAGATCGGTGGTCAGGATGTTCTGCAGAAAATGCTCGGCATCCGGGCCTGACACGGAAATGAGGGCACGGTCTTTGAGCTGGGCAAAGGGCATGGGCGGAAAAGCAGCCTGATCTTGCAAAACGGTCGGCCTTTACGTAAGCCGCTGGCACTCCCCCCGCAAGAGAGCATGGCCATGATCTACGACCTCATCCTGACAGGCGGCACCGTGGTCAACCATGACGGCGAAGGGGCTCGCGACATCGGCGTGAAGGACGGGCGCATCGCTGCCATCGGCGATCTCCGCCAGGCGTCGGCCGGCGAGACGATCGACTGCCGCGGCCTGCATATCCTGCCAGGTGTCGTCGATAGCCAGGTGCACTTTCGTGAGCCGGGACTGGAGCACAAGGAAGATTTGGAAACGGGTTCGCGCGCGGCCGTGCTTGGCGGCGTCACCGCCGTGTTCGAGATGCCCAACACCAACCCTTTGACCACCAGCGAGGCAGCGCTTGCTGACAAGGTTCGGCGCGGCACGGGTCGCATGCATTGCGATTTTGCCTTCTGGGTCGGCGGCACCCGCGAAAACGCCGGGGATGTCGGCGAGCTTGAACGGTTGCCGGGCGCGGCCGGGATCAAGGTTTTCATGGGCTCGTCGACCGGCGATCTGCTGGTGGAGGATGACGAGGGCGTCGCATCCATCCTCCGAAACACGCGCCGCCGTGCCGCCTTTCATTCGGAAGACGAATTCCGGCTGCGCGAGCGTCTGGGTGAACGCATCGAGGGCGATCCTTCATCGCACCCGGTCTGGCGCGACGAGATCGCCGCCTTGCGCTGCACCGAACGGCTGGTGCGCATCGCTCAGCAAGCTCGCGCCCGCATCCATGTCCTGCACATCTCGACGGCCGAGGAGATTTTGTTCCTCGAACAGCACAAGGATGTCGCGACCTGCGAGGCGACGCCGCATCATTTGACGCTGAGCGCTGACGACTATGCGCGGCTTGGCACGCTGATCCAGATGAACCCGCCGGTGCGCGCCGCGCGCCATCGCGACGGCGTCTGGCACGGCATTGCGCAAGGCATCGTCGACGTGCTCGGCTCCGACCACGCGCCGCACACGCTGGCCGAGAAGGCCAAGCCCTATCCGGCCTCGCCGTCGGGGATGACCGGCGTGCAGACGCTGGTGCCGATCATGCTCGACCACGTCAATGCCGGCCGGCTTACGCTGCAACGTTTTGTCGACCTGTCCAGCCACGGCCCGCAACGCATCTTCGGCATGGCCAGAAAAGGCCGCATCGCCGCCGGCTACGACGCCGACTTTACCATTGTCGATATGAAACGGCGCCAGACCATCACCAATGCGCAGGCCGGCTCGAAAGCCGGCTGGACGCCCTATGACAGCAAGGAAGTGACCGGCTGGCCGGTTGGCACGGTTGTACGCGGCCGCCGCGTGATGTGGGAAGGCGAGATCGTCACGCCGAGCCAGGGCAGGGCGGTGGAGTTTTCCGAGGCTTTGGCGGGGTAGCTGTTGCCACGGCGTTGGATTTTTTAAGGACAATCCATTAAGTTAATTGGGATATGAACGCCGATATCGCGCCCATGATTGTCCCTGCTGAGTTCCCGGAACTCCAAGCGCTTGCTTGGAACCGCGATGCTGCACGCCCGATCCCCGCCGAGGAGGCATTTGCGCTATACGAGCGGAATTGGCGTTTTGTTGATCAAAAGCGCCTTACGACGCGTGAAAAGCTGCTTATCCAGGCTCTGGCAGACAAGTTCGGTCATGGCATCCTTTTGACCACTGTCTGAAGTTCCTTTCGCTCTTCTGATCCTTACCTCGCAGCTGGAACATCAACAGGACACACGGCGAGCGGTAATCATGACGAAATTCAAGAAGCTTGAACATCGGATCATTGCCGAAGCCCTCGAGTTGATGGATCACCGTTTCCTGACCGCAAACCAGTGTTGGTTCGGCGGCGGAACGGCGATTGTCATGAAATTCGGTGAATACCGGCGGTCGCTGGATGTAGACTTTCTGTGTGCTGACGCCGACGGCTATCGCGAGCTGCGGACCTGTGCGACCGAACATGGCGTCAAGGCGTTCTTTCCCGACCCTGTTGAGGCCGTTCGGGATTTCCAGATCGACCAATATGGATTGAGGACGGTTGTCCGATTGAAGGGGCAAACGATCAGATTCGAGATTATCCGAGAGGGCCGCATCAAACTGCAGGGCCATTTCGACCACGATCTGAATGTATCTACCCTTGTTTCCGCAGATATGTTCGCCGAGAAGTTGCTGGCCAATGCCGATCGATGCCAGGACCGCGCAACCGCATATCGTGATGCTATCGATCTTGGAATGTTGATTGGCGCCTATGGCGAAATCCCGATCGAGGCGCGCGGCAAGGCGCAAACCGCTTACGGGCCAGACATTCAGCACAAGGTCGCATGGGTGGTGAACAAGCTTCAGGACAAGGACGAGCTACGCAACGCAGCCGACATCCTGCAGATGGACGCCGGCGTGGCAGCCGATGCCATTTCGCTTCTTCGAGAGGAGGGCGCTCGCAAATGGCCGGATGCCGGAATCGACGAGGGACCCCGTCGATAGCTGGCGGAGTTCAATCGCCGGCGACGAAGAAGGTCCAC
Source organism: Mesorhizobium cantuariense (assembly GCF_042647205.1). NCBI lineage: Bacteria > Pseudomonadati > Pseudomonadota > Alphaproteobacteria > Hyphomicrobiales > Phyllobacteriaceae > Mesorhizobium > Mesorhizobium cantuariense. The sequence goes on from NZ_JBHRVD010000001.1 coordinate 2,375,190, forward strand.
TGCCCAGTGGGCGTGATGCCGACACGGTAGAAGATATAGGCGCCGAACTGCTTCATGTCATTGAAATCACCGGCGGTGACGATCTTGAACAGTTCGACCCGTTGCTTGGCGTCCAGCTTGTCCAGAGGCAAGGCGAAGAAATACGGCCACACATAGAGCTCTTGTGGTGTGCCGGCATCGAGGTGGACGTAGCCGGCATTGAGCACCTCCTCCAGGATGGCCAGGATCTCCTGGCCGTCCGGATCACCGGAGAGACCCTTGAGGAAGGCGATGGCGTCGCCGTTTATGTCGGTCAGCGATATCTGCGTCATGCTGTCGCCCTTCCCGATCAAAGGCCGCAGCTTTTCGATGTCGCCGCCCTTGCAGGCTTCGACGATCAGATCGTGCATGCGCCGTACCGGTTCCGGCAGCTTGCCGAGATCGTAGACAACCTCGGGTACCGGCGTGTCAGGATCGACGCGCGGTCTGGTCACGCCGCCATCGGCCGGACTGTCCGGCTCGGCTTCAGGAGCAGCCGGCTGGCTGGCCGGAGGCGGCGTTCCGACCGGGTTGGGCATTGGTACGGTGCTTCCCGGGGGTGACATGCCGTCGTCCGATGGCGGCGTGACTGTTGGGGGGAGCTCTTCGCGCTTGATCTCGCTCAGCGCATAGGCGGGACTGGTCGCGAGACACACAACCAGGAGAATCGCGGCGCAGCAGGCAGCGAAGCAGATGCGAAGGGCCAAGCCACGCGGCTTGCCTGACATCGAAAAACTCACTGCCCGTTTCTCCCTGCTTCCGGGCATGACGCCCGAGCGGCATTTTGCCGTCAAAGAACCGGACGTCGGTTCAGTGCCGCAGCCGTTCAGGTTCGAAGGCGCCAGCAATTACCTTTTCACGCATACGGTCGAGCAGGGCAAGGGCCGAGGTCTCGCCATTGGCACGCAACATCTCGCCGAAGGCGGTTTCGAGCGCTGCTTCGGCAATGATTTCGGGCTCTATGCCGGCGGAGAGACCTTCCGCCCAGGCCTCGCTGTGGCTTTCCACGGCGGTCAGGCGTTTTTCTTCCCTGACCAGCGCGTCGATGTCGTTGACACCATGTTCCATAAGCGAATGTCCACCCTTTCAAGCAGCGATCCGTCGACGTGGATCAGGCCTGATCTGTTCATTTCACACGCAGGGACAATTAAGTATTTGTAAATACGACATTTTTTTGATCGTCGTTTACAAAGCCCGATTGCCTTGTGCGAAGCTGCGTTCAGCTCGAGTCAAACTTAGCCGATTGGGGCGGCCTGCGGGGCGAAAACCTTCAGTTTGAGTTAATTCCGCTTTCGCGCGGTAAGGTTTCGTTAATACTGTTGCAGAAGTGCAACATGAGGATTGCACCAAGATATCGCCTGGCACAAGCCGGATGTAGCAGTCGTCGCCAGCAACGGTCCTGATAGTTGTTGACGAGCAGCCGGAATGCTAGTTTCCGTAACGCGAGGCGATGTCGCGCGACAGCGTCTCGCCTTCCTTCATGTAACGGCTGATGGCTTCGGTCGCAGAGGGGGTGCACTGCGTATAGGTGCCGCCGAACGAGCGGTAGCCACGATTGAAGCTGGCGATGAAGCGGGCGCGCCGCTCGGTGTCCGGATTTTCCGAATCAAGCAGCTTCTGCATCTCGACACGCCACTGGTCGCCCTTCTCTCCGCACAAATTGCGCAGGAAATGCAGCGACCCCAGAACCTCCGCCAATCGCATCAGCCCCGGCTCGAACGGCGACCCGGCGCTGAGCGCGGGCCGTATCGAAACGGCCGCGCTGACGGCAAGAGATATGGCGAGGAGCAGGGACGGACGATTCATAAGCCTTCTCTATCCAACGGCGAAAGCCGTTGTGGTCTACCTACCGGCGTCAGCCGTTGTGGTCTGCCGAACGGCATAAGCCGTTCTGGCTCTGCCAACAGCATAAGTCTTTGTGGCGAAACAATTTGTCGCCCGCAAGGCGATTTTCAGGGCTGCGGCCCGGCGTCTTCACCGGGCTTCAACAAGTCTTCGGCCACGGCGAACACGGAGCCTGCGAGCGGCAGTGCCACCATCTCACTGAGCGTATAGAAGGCGGCCGTCTCGGCGTCGTCGCTGGCCACCGCCTCGCCGCCGGCATAGGCGGCTCCGAAGACCGTGAGGCGATAATCGACGGGGTGGCTGTCGTCCCTGCCGTCGATGTGGATTTCCCGCAGCGGGCGATAATCGGTGGCGCGTAAACCGGTTTCTTCCAGAAGTTCGCGCTCTGCCGCTGCCTCCAGCGTCTCACCGGGTTCGACCTTGCCGCCCGGGAAGGCATAGAGCCCTTGCGAGGGTTGCCAGGCTCGCTTGACCAGAAGCACGGTGTCTGCCCGCACGACGGCGACCGAGACTGCCGGAAGTGTCTTGCGCGCTTCGTTCATGGGTTCCCGATCAGGCGTGAAGGCAGGTCTGTTGTGGACCGCCCAGCATGGGCAAGCTTTAGCGGTTGCGCAACGCCGGTTCCATCGCCACTTTCAAACCGAACCATTCGAAGGGCACCAATCGACCATGTGCGGACGTTTTGCCTTGACCGCGACGCCGGACCAGACTGCCGCCCTGCTGGGCTTGGCCGAACTGGAGGATTTCCCGGCGCGCTACAACATCGCGCCGACGCAGCCGATTCTGACGGCGATCGCCGGCCCCCCGCGGGCTCCGGGCTCGAACCTGCCGGACCGGCAGCCGATGCTGGTACGCTGGGGGCTGATCCCGACCTGGGTGAAGGACACCAGGGAGTTTCCACTGCTGTTCAACGCGCGCTCGGAGGGCGCCGCCGAAAAGGCCTCGTTCAAGGCCGCCATGCGCCATCGCCGTGCTTTGGTGCCGGCCTCCGGCTTTTACGAATGGCGGCAAACCGGTGGCAAGAAAGGGCAACCCTACTGGATACGCCCAAGGCATGGCGGGTTGGTCGCCTTCGCCGGCCTGATCGAGACCTATGCCGAGCCGGGCGGTTCGGAAATGGACACCGGAGCCATCCTGACTATCAACGCCAATGCCGACATCGCCCATATCCACGACCGCATGCCGGTGGTGATCGATCCCAGGGATTTCGCTCGTTGGCTGGATTGCCGCACGCTAGAGCCGCGCGATGTCGCCGACCTGTTACGGCCGGCACAGCTCGATTTCTTCGAGGCAATTCCGGTCTCCGACCTCGTCAACAAGGTCGCCAACACCGGGCCGGAGATACAGGAGCGGGGCGAGATCGGGCCGGAGCCCGAGAAGGTCAAGCGCCAGAAACCCGGCGCGGACGACAGTCAGATGACGTTGTTCTAGCTCAGCTGTTCTTCAAAGGCGCATGTCAGCGCCCTCATGCCAGGCGCCTTTGGCGCCGGCCGCATGCCGCTTCAGGCGGCGCGGGGCGATACGATCTTCTGTGCCGGCTTCTTCTTCTTCGCGGTGTGGAGAAGGGCGGCGACGATCGCGGCCGGACCGATTGCGCGATAGTGGTTGGCCAGCGCCGGTTGCTTGGCGCGGTTGGATTCCTGCTTGCTTCGGGGCATGTCTCTCTTCCCAGGTAACATTTTCGTGTCTGCGTTTGATGGCCGATTCTGACCAAATCGTGACGCCTGCTGATCTAGCCGACGAATGTTTCATGACTGTGCCGACATGTTTAATAAAATGTTTCAGTGCATCATTACCTGTGATCCAGCGACGTTTTTGCCGAAACTTGCGACTTGACGGCAACACAAGCCAAGGCGATAAAGCCGCCCATGAAAACGTCTTTCGCCATTTGTGGCATTTGCATTATTGGCTAGCCTCGCGCTGGTCCGGACGTTTTCGCCTCATCTTTCCCCAGATTGGACAAACGCCCCGGCCAGCAGGCTGGAGCCTGATTTGCGTCTCGCGCAGGGCTGGCTCCATTCAAATAGAGTTCTGAATCGGGAAGGCACGAATGTCTGACGCATCGCAGGGCCTGCGCCTCTACAACACGCTGACGCGGACGAAAGAGGATTTCGTCCCGATCGATCCAGACAATGTGCGCATGTATGTCTGCGGCCCGACCGTCTACGACTTTGCCCATATCGGCAATGCCAGGCCGGTGATCGTCTTCGACGTGCTGTTCCGTTTGTTGCGCCATCGCTATGGGCAGACGCACGTCACCTATGTGCGCAACATCACCGACGTCGACGACAAGATCAACGCCCGCGCGCTGCGTGATTTCGGCGGCGAGATCGCTTCCGGCACGCTCTCGCTCAACGAGGCGATCAGGCGGGTCACCGAAAAGACCGCCGATCAGTTCCACAGGGATGTGGCGGTTCTCGGCTGCCTGGAGCCGACGGTCGAGCCGCGCGCCACCGAATTCGTCGAGCCCCGCGCCGACGGCAAGGTCGACATGATCACCTTGATTCAAAGCCTGATCGAACGCGGCCATGCCTATGTTGCCGCGGGCGAAGTCCTGTTCGACACGGCGTCGATGCCCGACTACGGCCAGTTGTCGAAGCGCAATCTCGACGAGCAACAGGCTGGTGCCCGCGTCGCTGTCGATGCGCACAAGAAAAATCCTGGTGATTTTGTCCTCTGGAAGCTGTCGTCACCGGAGGAGCCGGGCTGGAACAGCCCATGGGGCAGGGGTCGGCCGGGCTGGCACATCGAATGCTCGGCGATGTCGGCCGCCTATCTCGGCGAAGTGTTCGACATCCATGGCGGCGGCCTCGACCTGATCTTTCCGCACCATGAGAACGAGATCGCCCAGTCGCGCTGCGCCCACGGCACGGACGTGATGGCCAACATCTGGATGCACAACGGCTTCCTGCAGGTCGAAGGGCAGAAAATGTCAAAGAGCCTCGGCAATTTCTTGACGATAGATCAGATTCTGAGTTCGGAACTACGCTTTGCGATGTTCGAACTCGAAACTTCCATGGCGCAACAGGAGGTGGTTCGTAGATGGAATGGGCTGGGTATGAGACTTGCTATGCTCCAGACCCACTACCGAAGCCCAATTGATTGGACGTCATCGCGTTTTGAGCTCGCACGTACAGAAGTCATAGAATGGCACGAAAAGCTGAAAGAGATCAGTTTCCGGCCAGGCCTCGGCTACGACAATGTGCCTGAAGTAGTGCAGGCGCTAGCGGACGACTTGAATTTGTCTGAGGCACTCGCCCTAGTTAGACAATTCGCAAGAGGCAGCCAACATCGGCAACTGGGGGAGGCGTTAGAGCTAATTGGGCTCTTCGACGCCGACTTAATGGGGCGCTATGATCTTTTGGTGTCACAACTTGACGCTCCCATCAATCGCCGAGTCGAGGAACGCTTGGCATTCATCGCCGCCAAGAACTGGGCCGAGGCCGACCGCATCCGCGACGAACTGCTGGCGCAAGGTATACAGTTGAAGGACGGCAAGGATCCGGTCACCGGGGAGCGTGTGACGACGTGGGAGGTCAAGCGGTGAGGTTGGCGCGAAACACCTTTGCAAGATTGGCGAAGGCGCTAGAGACAGCCGATCTCCCCCCTTGCGGGGGAGATGTCCGGCAGGACAGAGGGGGGTGTGAAGGAACGCCAACCTTGCAAATAGTCTCACCGGAAACCATCCGAAGATCGTGGCTGCGATTGGTTGAGAGGTCGGCGGGACAGCACCCCCCTCTGCCCTGCCGGGCATCTCCCCCGCAAGGGGGGAGATCGGCAACTTTGCCAACCTTCTCGTACGAAGGTGCCTGATGGGTCACGACCTCGTCTCACCACGCCAGCGCAAGAACGCAAAATCCATGCGTCGTATGATGACCGACGCCGAGTTGAAGCTCTGGAACGAGCTTCGCGCGCATCGGCTAATGGGCTTAAGCTTTCGCCGGCAGGTGCCAATCGGCCCATACATTGTTGATTTTGGCTGCTCGGACAAAAAGCTGATCATTGAAGTTGATGGCAGCCAGCATGCAGACACCGAGCACGTCGAGCGCGATGCAGAACGAAGCGCCTATCTGAAGGCGAGCGGCTGGACCATCCTGCGCTTCTGGAACGACGACGTCATTCGCGATATCGACAATGTCTGCCAGCATATCGTGATCGTGGCCGGTTTGGCTGACGCGGCGAGGCCGGCACGTGAACCAGCAAGGGAGGCAATTTCATGATCGATCATCTCGGCATCACCGTTGCCGATTTCGACGCTTCGAAGGCTTTCTATGACAAGGCGATGGCGCCGCTGGGTGCCGCGCTGCTTTACATGGTGCCGCTGGAATATACCGGCGGCGCCAAGGTCGGTGGCTATGGCCGTGACCGGCCGGTGTTCTGGCTGAGTTCGGGCAAGGACAAGCCCAGGGATCACCAGCACGTTGCCTTCACCGCGCGCAGCCGCGCCGAGGTCGATGCCTTTTATGCTGCGGCGCTTGCCGCCGGCGGCAAAGACAATGGCGGGCCGGGCCTGCGCCCGCACTATCACCCGGACTATTACGCCGCCTTCGTCTTCGATCCCGACGGCAACAATGTCGAGGCCGTCTGCCATGCCCCGGAGTGACCAGCGATGAGCCTCGACAACCGGCCCGTCTACACCGGCGGCTGCCAGTGCGGCGCAGTGCGCTTTCGTGTCGAAGGCGCGCTCGGCGACGCCTCGATCTGCCATTGCCGCATGTGCCAGAAGGCGTTCGGCGCATTCTACGCGCCGCTGGTGTCGGTGCGCGGCGCCAGGCTCGACTGGACGCGTGGTGAGCCGAAATACTTCCGCTCGTCCAACCATGTCGATCGCGGCTTCTGCCCGGATTGCGGCACGCCGCTGACCTTCACTGCGCCGGATGGTGTCGGCCTCGCGATCGGTGCGTTCGACAATCCGGCGGAGATCGTGCCGCTGATCCAGTGGGGCACGGAGGCAAAACTTCCCTACGTCGACACCATTCCGCAATTGCCGGGCGAGGAGACGATGGCCGACATGTCGTCGGCCTCCTATCTGGCCGATCTCGTCTCCTACCAGCATCCGGACCACGACACCGAACAATGGCCGCCAAAGGAAAAATCATGACCGATCAGGTAAGAACCGGCGGCTGCCAGTGTGGCGCCGTGCGCTTCCGCATTCATGGGGCGCTCGGCCGTCCATCCATCTGCCATTGCCGCATGTGCCAGAAACAGTTCGGCTCGTTCTTCGGTGCGCTGGTCACGGTGCCCAGGGACGGCGTCGAGTGGACCCATGAAGAGCCGAGCTATTTCCAGTCGTCTGTCAACATCGATCGTGGTTTCTGCGCCCGCTGTGGGACGCCGCTGACCTACCGGCAGCCCGGAGGACTTGAGATCGCTATCGGGGCCTTCGACGACCGCTCCGATCTCGCCCCACAGATCCAGGTCAACTACGCCGCGCGGTTGCCCTGGGTGGAGACGATCTTCGATCAGCCCGTCCACCAGGATCCCGACTACTATAACAGGCAGGAATCCATCATCTCCTTCCAGCACCCTGACCACGAAACAGCGGACTGGCCGACCAAAGGTTTGCAACTATGAGCAGTCAATTGCGTACGCTCTATCCCGAGATCGAGGCGTTCGATTCCGGCATGCTCGATGTCGGCGACGGCCATCAGGTCTATTGGGAACGCTCCGGCACCAAAGGCGCCAAACCGGCGGTGTTTCTGCATGGCGGGCCGGGCGGCACCATTTCGCCAAAACACCGGCGGCTGTTCGACCCGAAGCTCTACGACGTCATCCTGTTCGATCAGCGCGGCTGCGGAAAATCGACGCCCAATGCCTCGCTCGAAGCCAACACCACCTGGCACCTGGTCGCCGACATCGAACGCCTGCGCGAAATGGCCGGCTTCGACCAATGGCTGGTATTCGGCGGCTCCTGGGGCTCCACGCTGGCGCTCGCCTATGCCGAGACGCATCCTGAGCGCGTCAGTGAGCTGGTGGTGCGTGGCATCTACACGCTGACGCGTGCGGAACTCGAATGGTACTATCAGTTCGGCGTCTCGGAAATGTTTCCGGACAAATGGGAGCGGTTCCTGGCGCCAATCCCGGAGGCCGAGCGCGGCGACATGATGGCCGCCTACCGCAAGCGGCTGGTCGGCACGGATCGCAAGGCGCAGATCGAGGCCGCTCGCGCCTGGAGCCTGTGGGAAGGCGAGACGATCACGCTTTTGCCTGAGCCCGAAACCAGCGGACCTTTCGGGCAGGACGACTATGCCATCGCCTTTGCCCGCATCGAGAACCACTATTTCGTCCATGCCGGCTGGCTTGAGGAAAGGCAGCTGCTGCGCGACGCGCACAAGCTGAGTGACATTCCCGGCACCATCGTCCATGGCCGCTACGACATGCCGTGCCCGGCGCGCTATGCCTGGGCGCTGCACAAGGCTTGGCCAAAGGCGGATTTCCACCTGATCGAGGGTGCCGGCCACGCCTATTCGGAGCCGGGGATTTTGGACCGGCTGATCCGCGCGACGGATGGATTTGCGGGGAAACAATGATGCCAAGTCCCACCCCCCTCTGTCCTGCCGGACATCTCCCCCTCAAGGGGGGAGATTGGCCTTCATCTTGGCTTTCGCATAATTTCGGCCTCGCAAGAGATGGCGGGGCCCCCGAACTGCCAATCTCCCCCTTGAGGGGGAGATGGCCGGCAGGCCAGAGGGGGGTGTTCAAGCGCCCACACAACAATGACAAAACAGCGCCTTTATCTCTTCGACACCACATTGCGCGATGGCCAGCAGACGCCGGGCATCGACTTTTCCGTCGAGGACAAGATCGCCATCGCGAAGCTGCTCGATGCTTTCGGCCTCGACTATGTCGAAGGCGGCTATCCCGGCGCCAATCCGACCGACACCGCCTTCTTCCAGGAAAAGCGAACGGCGCGCGCCAAATTCGTCGCCTTCGGCATGACCAAGCGGGCAGGGGTATCGGCGTCCAACGATCCCGGTCTTGCGTCACTCGTGCAATCGAGGTCGGATGCCATCTGTTTCGTCGCCAAGAGCTGGGACTATCACGTCCGTGTCGCGCTCGGCTGCACCAACGAAGAGAACCTCGACGCCATCAAGGCCTCCGTCGAGGCGGCGATTGGTGCCGGCAAGGAGGCATTGGTCGACTGCGAGCATTTCTTCGACGGCTTCAAAGCCAATCCCGACTATGCGCTGGCCTGCGCCAGGACCGCCTATGATGCCGGCGCGCGCTGGGTGGTGCTGTGCGACACCAATGGCGGCACGCAGCCGTCGGAAGTCCGCGCCATCGTCGAAAAGGTTATTTCGTCCGGTATTTCAGGCGATCATCTCGGCATCCATGCCCATGACGACACCGGCCAGGCGGTCGCCAATTCGCTGGCCGCTGTCGAGGCCGGCGTGCGCCAGATCCAGGGCACGCTCAACGGCATCGGCGAGCGCTGCGGCAACGCCAACCTGATCTCGATCGTGCCGACCCTGGCGCTGAAGCCGGCCTTCGCCGATCGTTTCGAGACGGGCATTTCGACTGAAGCGCTGACCGGCATTTCGCGCCTGTCGCGCGCTTTCGATGAACTCTTGAACCGTGCGCCGGAAGCGCAGGCGCCCTATGTCGGCGCTTCCGCCTTCGCCACCAAGGCCGGCATCCATGCCTCTGCACTGGCCAAGGAGCCGGCGACCTATGAGCATGTGCCTCCGGAAACGGTCGGCAACCGCCGCCGCGTCATGGTTTCCGACCAGGGCGGCAAGGCCAATTTCCTCGCCGAACTGAAGCGGCGCGGCATCGACGTGCCGAAGGACGATCATCGGCTCGACGCGCTGATATCAGTGGTCAAGGAGCGCGAGGCCGAGGGCTACGCCTATGAGGGCGCCGATGCCAGCTTCGAACTCCTGGCGCGCAAGATGCTGCACGGCCTGCCGGAATTCTTCAACGTCACCTCGTTCCGCTGCATGGTCGAGCGCCGCTTCGACGCCAACGGCCAGCTGAAGACGGTGTCCGAAGCGATCGTCAAGGTCGTGGTCGACGGCGAGGAGAAGATGTCGGTCGCCGAGGGGCATGGCCCGGTCAACGCACTCGACATCGCGCTGCGCAAGGACCTCGGCAAATTCCAGGGCGAGATCGCCGACATGGAGTTGGCCGACTTCAAGGTGCGTATCCTCAATGGTGGCACTGAGGCGATCACCCGCGTTCTGATCGAATCGCACGATGGCACCGGCGCGCGCTGGTGGACGGTCGGCGTTTCCGAAAACATCATCGACGCCTCGTTCCAGGCGCTGATGGATTCCATCGTCTACAAGCTGATGAAGAACCGCGAAATGGCGGGGCTGGTCGCGGCGGAGTAGGGCGAGAAATAGCGGAGGCTGAGTTCCCGCCCACCCCCCTCTGTCCTGCCGGACATCTCCCCCGCAAGGGGGGAGATTGGCAGCTTCGTTGACGGCGCTTTTTATTAACGTTGAAGATTGGCGAAAGCCGAAGGGATATCCGATCTCCCCCCTTGCGGGGGAGATGTCCGGCAGGACAGAGGGGGGTGTGAAGAAACGAGACGTTTGTTGCTCTGAACCTCTTCAAGCCCCTTGAACCATCAGCGAAAGTCCATTGATCCATCAGAAGTTTGCGATGGTCTTGCCAGGATTGGTGGGCCATAGCATCGCCCATGGCCACTGAAGCAATTATCCCGGATGCCGATTCAAAGGCCCGTCGCGGCTTCCTGCTGGCACTCGGCGCCTATCTGCTATGGGGGCTGCTGCCCTTCTACATGAAGGCGGTCGCTCATCTGCCGCTCGCCGAAGTCATTGCCCATCGCATCGTCTGGTCGGTGCCGATCGCCGCCGCCGTTCTGGTCTGGGCCGGCCGCACGGCGGATTTCAAGGCGGCACTGCGTTCGCCGCGCACCATCGCCATGGCCGCGCTGACGGCGGCGCTGATCTCGGTCAATTGGGGCATCTATGTCTGGGCGATCGCCGTCGACCGCACGGTCGAAACAGCGCTCGGCTATTATATCAACCCGCTGGTCAGCGTCGTCGTCGGCGCGCTGCTGCTTGGCGAGCGGCTCGACCGGCTGCAGATCGCGGCGGTGGTGCTGGCGGCCGTCGCAGTCGCCGTGCTGACCATAGAGGGCGGCAAGCTGCCCTGGGTGTCGCTGGCGTTGGCCTTTTCCTTCGCTGCCTACGGCTTCTTCCGCAAGACGCTGCCGATCGGACCGAGCCAGGGCTTTCTGCTCGAAGTCCTTCTGCTGTCGGTGCCGGCGCTTGGCTACATCGTCTATCTCATCGCAACCGGGCAGGATCACATCGTATCCAGCAGCGGTGCCGATACGGCGCTGCTGATCGGCTGCGGTCCGGTCACATCGGTGCCGTTGTTGCTGTTCGCCTTCGGCGCCAAACTGCTGCGTCTGTCAACCATCGGCATCATGCAATATATCGCGCCGACCATGGTGTTCCTGATCGCCGTTTTGATCTTCGACGAGCCTTTCGGCACCACCCAGGCGGTTGCGTTCGCGCTGATCTGGGCGGCCCTGGCGATCTATTCCTGGTCGATGTTGACGACAGCGCGTAGGGCCGCGCCCACACGGTAAGGGATTTCGGATGTACCTGCTGCATATCGCCAACAAGAATTATTCCTCATGGTCGCTGCGGCCCTGGCTGCTGATGCGCGCGCTGGATATCCCATTCGAGGAGCGGCTGACGCCGTTCCCGCCCGGATCGAGTTGGAGCCTCTACCGGCAGTTCTCGCCCAACGGCCGGGTGCCATGCCTGATCGACGACGGTTGGGCGGTCTGGGACTCGCTCGCGATCACCGAATATCTGGCGGAGCGCCACCATGGCGTGTGGCCTGTCGAGGCCAGGGCGCGCGCCTGGGCGCGCTCGGCCGCCTCCGAAATGCATTCGAGCTTCACCGCACTGCGCGGGGCATGTCCGATGAGTTGCGGCGTTCGGGTGAAGCCGTTCCCAATGTCCGACGCGCTGAAACAGGACCTCTTTCGCCTCGGCGATCTCTGGAATGATGGCCTTGCCCGTTTCGGCGGGCCGTTTCTGGCCGGTGCTCATTTCACCGCCGTCGACGCTTTCTTTGCCCCGGTGGCGTTTCGGGCGCAGTCCTATGGGCTCTCTTTCGAAGGAGCAGCGGGCGCCTATCCGGACCAACTGCTTGCCTTGCCGGCGATGCGCGAATGGTACGCTGCGGGCCTTGCCGAGACCTGGCGCGATCCCGACCACGAAGCGGAAATCGCCGCCGCCGGCACGATCATCGAGGATTTTCGCGCCTCGGCATAAAAGTCGCCAGGCAGCCGCTACATCTGTCCGAGCCGCCTGACAAAGAAATAGGTCGCTCCCGCGATCACCATCGACACCGCCGTCACTACCCAAAAACCCATTGGCGTGTCGACCAGCGGCAGGCCGCCTACATTCATGCCGAACAGGCCGGAGATGATGGTCATCGGCAACAGCACCGCTGTCATCACCGACAGCACGTACAGCAGCCGGTTCGACTGCGTCGTCAGCTTGGCCATCAGCTCGTCCTGCAACAGCCGGGCGCGTGCCTGCAATTGCTCGCCATCATAGTGCAGCGTCTGCGCCCGGTGCGACAGCCGTGCCGCCATGTCGTTGATCGAATCGGGCAGGTCGTTGCGGTGCGAGTGGTCGAGATGGCGAAACAGATTGGTCAGCGTCGCCATCTGCCTGTGGATCACCACCAGATGCCGGCGCGCATCGACGAGGGATTGCCGCTCATTGTGCCATGCGTCGCAGACGATGCGATCCTCGATGCCGTCGAGACTGTCACCGAGTGCCGCAAGTTCCGCCACCATGCCGTCGAACGACTGGCCGACGACAGCCTCGATCAGTTCGGCCGGCGAGCGGAACTTGCGCGATCCGTTCTCGATCGCCTTGCGGATGTTGTCGACCGACTGCAGCGGCTGCTTGCGGGCGCCGACCAGCATCGTGTCGTTGAGAGCGAAGCGGAAATGGCCAAGGCCGCCTGCTTCCGCCGAATAGTCGTGGCGCAGATCCGGCAGGTCGCCAAAGAGCCAGTCATCCTCGAGGTCGATGTGGCAGCCATGGCTGGCGGACAGAAAGGCTTCGCGTACCGGTGCCGGCAACGCTTGATCGGCGCCGATCTCATGGCGAGCGCGCATGTCGGAGAGCTGGTAGCTGCGCCATGTCCAGTGCGCGGCGGCAGCGTCCCTAGTTCTCACGCCTTCGGTGGTAAAGTGGTAGATGAAAAACAACCCGTGCTCGTCGGGCAGGTAAGGCGACAGGTCGGTGCCTTCCGGGGCGAGAGCGATATCCATGGACGCGGTGCCAGATGCAGATTTCGAACATGGCGCCGCATAGCGGCCGCCTGAGCTTGATTTCTAGCACGAGCGAACCCGATTTCGTGTGACGGTTTCTTGACATCCGATCACAGTCTGTCGACCACCCACGTCAATCCGGTGGTGACGCCTTAGCCACCCCCGGATTGTGCCCTGTCAGTGCTTCGGGCCGAAGCCTGGGTAGGGGTTGAGCGGCACGATTGCAGCAATGTCCATCATGCCGGCCTTGACCAGCGGCAAGGTGGCGAGATGGTCGCGAACCTCTGTATCATCGGCTGCCTCGAACATCATGCCGCTGCCCGGGATGTCGCCTCGGTTCCAGACCTGACGCACCGCGCCCTCGGCGTAGAGTGTGCGCCGCTGCTCGGCTTCGCCGGGCAGAAGCGGGGCGAAATCGGCATCGGTAAACTCAGCGGTGTTGCGGGTGAGAAGGGCAAAGAACTGCATGGCGGTCTCCTTTGGTTGGGATGGCCGATTATCGCTCTTGGCTGGTCAGACTGTCCAAGACTGATTAGGCTAAAGTTGAGACCTGGAAGGACTTGGAGCCCCGGAGACAAAATGTTCGACCTGCGCCAGATCAGGTATTTCGTCACCGTTGCCGAAACCGGCAATGTCGGGCGCGCCGCCGAAATGCTGCATATTTCGCAGTCGCCGCTCAGCCGGCAGATCATGCAGCTCGAGGAGCAGCTTGGCGTCGCTCTGTTCGAACGGGCAAAACAGCGGGTCCACCTCAACGCCGAGGGTCGCGCCTTCCTCACCGAGGCCCGCTCGCTACTGTCCAATGCGCGACGACTGGAGGAGTTCGGCCGCAACCTGGCCAGCGGCGCCGTCGGCCGTCTCGCCATCGGCTATGTCGAAGGGGCCGTGCATGCCGGGCTTGTCGCCGGGATGCTGCGCCAGTTCCGCCGCGAGCGGCCGGATTTTCACCTCCAATTGCGAAGCCTGCGTTCGGCGGCGCAGTTGGAAGGGCTACGGCAACGGGCGCTCGATCTGGGCTTTGTCTATTCGCCGCCAGCCGACGACGACCCGGATGTCGCCGCCATGGCGCTGCGGCATGAACCGCTGGTGCTGGCGATCCCCGAAGATGATCCGCTTGTCCAGCTATCAGAGATCGGACCGCATCACCTCGACGGTCGCACCTGGATCACGGTCGTGCGCCAGCCCGACGACACCAATCGCGGGCAGTTCCTTGCGGCATGCGCCAAAGCCGGCTTTCTGCCCGACATTGCCTATGAGACGGCCGACCCGTTGACCTCGCTCGGCCTGGTCAGCGCCGGTCTTGGCCTGGCGACGGTGCAGGCCAGCCTGCGTGCCGCCGCGCCGCCGCGGATCGTGTTTCGCGACCTGCCGTGGTTCGAACGCACGGTTTCCATCTATCTCACCTGGCGGCGTCATGACCGCCGCGCGGTGATCGCCGGCTTGCGGCAAGCTGCTGGGAAAGAGGGTAGGGCAGTAGGGCAGTAGGGCAGTAGGGCGGTCTTATGTAGCAAACGCACCAACTTCCCGCGCGCCCTTTTGGGTGGGTTCCCATAAAATCCGGTGCATGGGAGAGCCTATCGTCATTCACGCATTGGTCGCCAAGCGGGCGGAACTCGCCGGCCAGGTTCTCGACTTGGACCGGCAGAAAGCCGTCCTGAAGGCGCAGCTACAGACCATTGACGAAGCGCTGGCGATCTTCGGCTATGCGCGCTCGCCGGACGACATCAAGCCCAGGCGGGCGGCCAACAGGCTGTTCAAGCGCAACGAACTGGCGAGGCTACTGCGCAGGGACGGTGGCCAAGGCGCGAACCGGGAAATCGCCCTACGCCTGATGGCCGTGAAGGGCTGGAATGCCGCCGACCGCGAACTGGCCGACAAGGTGACGGATAGTGTCAAAGGCGCGAAGAGGTGGCACGGAGGGGCCGAAGCAGACCGCTAATCACGAAACTTGTAGTTCGGCATTGCCCGCTTCATATATTCATCAAACATCGGGACGGTGAATTCGGTGTCCCCGTGAGCGGGAGAATAGATCATTCCCTTCTTTATGAGATTTCCACGCGTTGGGGCAACGCTTGTGGTTTTCACTCCTAAGACCTCAGCGATATCGCCCGACCGGAATGATCCACTTCCAAGCTCTGCAAGAGCGCGCATATACTTCTTCTCGGATGGTGTGCAACGTTCAAATCGAACCTTAAAGAAGCTTTCGTCCAGCGTAGATAAAGCGTTATTGTGCGCAGCGAACACGTCTCTCGCTTTTATGATGTCATTTTCCGCAATATTCCACGCCTCGTACGCCCATTGCTGAAGGAAGTACGGGTAGCTTTTTGTCACCTTTAGGATTTGATTTACGGCACCTATTTCAAAACGCACCCCCTCTGACTTAGCGGGATTGACTATCGCGTTGATTGCATCCCTCTCCGACAAAGCTCCAATTTTAGGGTAGGTAAATAGTCGCTCTGCGTAGGATTTTGAGTTCCCCGCAAGCCCAAGTATCTGCGGCAACCCTGCTCCGATCATGATTATAGGGAGAGCGTTTTGGTTGATCCTGTGTATCGACATGATTAAGGAACTAAATTCCTTCTCGGAGAGGTACTGCATCTCATCGATCAAAATCGCAACAGTCGTCTTTGACGCTGACGCCGCTTCCGCCAAGGCCAACATCAATTCTGGTAGGTCGGCCTCGATATCCCCGCTGTCTGCCGTGCCAGCTTCAGCGTCGATTCCAATCTCGATGTCATTAATAGTCACTTTGAGTCCGCTCATGAAGCTTTTGAGTACCATTAAGCCTCGACGCGCCTTATCTTTGGCATTGGCAATTGCGCTCAGAGCGAAAAGTGTTTGACGTATACCTGGGACAAGCAACTCAGGAAGGGTTTTGCCTTCATGTGCTTCAATATAAATTGTCCTGATTTTATCTGCTTCCGCAAGATGCTTGATGCGGACTAGAAGAACCGTCTTGCCGACCCCTCTCAAACCCACGAGGATCGGGCTTTGTGATGGACGACCGATTGCCACTCGGCGCAGCGCAATTTGCGCGTTCTCAATAACATCTTTCCTTCCAGCCAATTCCGGCGGGGGGCTACCGGCACCGGGCGCGTAGGGATTTCGGACGGGATCCATATTCGCAATTTATCCATTTATAGCAAGAATCCGCTATAACTACCTAAACTCACTCTAAACCACAAGCGCCCTCTGCCAGTATCCTGCCCAAACGCGGCTCACGGAATGATTGAGGGCGCCGCCAAGGATCGCATAAGCGTTGCCACCATTCGAGCGGCGACGGTGGTCTTCAAGCCATGCAGCGTGGTTAGCATACTGGTACAGGTACTTGTGTGACACGTGGTGATGCTGGCCGACGACCATGCGACGCAAGCGGCTGAAATGTTCGTATGCTTGCCGTGGCCGTCGCTGTAGCTTTCCGAATGGTTGATGCGGGTAGAAGCGTAATCGGCTTCTAGCGCGTCCCAATGGCTCGCCTCGTCAGCGAACAGCTTGGAACCGGCCAACATGCGAGCGCGGGCGATTTCGACGCCTTCGGCTTCACTATGGCGGATGAAAGTCAGAGTGCGGCCAGCGCGCTCGCGCAGGGCGATGACAACGCGGCGGCGGTCTGACTGGTGTTCCTTCATGCGACGGTCCTTGCGGTCCTCTACACGGTTCTCAGGGCGCACCACGCCACCGAAGTACGCGCCGTCAATCTCCACCTCGCCTTCCAGCATTTCGTTCTTGGTTTCAGCCGACAGGGCTTCGCGCAGCTTGTGCGACAACACGAAGGCGGTCTTGTACTGCACGTCCAGATCGCGGGAGAACTGGACCGACGACATGCCCTTAGAGCCGTTGACGAACAGGCAGATCGCGGCCAGCAAATCGGTGAACGACAGCTTGCGCGAAGCGAAGATGGAGTCGGACGTGACGGAGAACTGCGCACCGCAAGCGGCGCACTTGAACTTGCGACGGGTCGGAATGTCGTAATGATCCAGGCACCCGCATTTCGGGCAAACAGGCTCGCCTTGGGTCGAAGCCCAGCGAAGGCGCTTGAACGTGTCGTAAGCCTTTTCCTCGCCACCCTTGTAAATCTCCTTGAGGGAGAGGGTGCGGCTTTCGGCGGAAAGGAGGAAGTGCTGTGCCATTGTCATCATATCCGGTGATATTGTTCACCGTATATGCGGACTTGTATCGCCAAATACAAGGGCCTATATCATCGAATGTGATGATATTTTGAGGCTACCCGATGGCACGTAAGGACGACCCGGCAACGGTCGAATATGAGACGAAGGCCAAGAACCTCTTGAAAGCCGAATTGAAGCGGAAGGGAGTTACCTACGGCCAACTCGCCGATAGGTTGTCCATTATCGGCATCCAAGAGACGGAACGGAATCTGAATAACAAAATCAGCCGTGGCGGGTTTACCGCTGCTTTTCTTCTGCAATGTCTGGCGGCAATAGGAACGGCAACGGTTCATCTTTCGGAGACAGATTGATTATACCGCCCCATCGGCTGGGTTTTTGCGGCCTATATAGCCTGCCGTATTTCGATTCACGCTTGACTTGATCATATTCACTAACAAGCGTGTTGTGCGCATCGCGCCATTCTTCCCACGCTTCACGAACTGAGAGTCTGACTCATAATGTTTTTGAAGCGGATCAATGGTTTGCCAGCCTGCGCGTCATGAGCTGAGCGGAGGCCAGCAAGAGCCATGCGGTGGAACTTTCGATCGTGGCCTCGAAGTCCTTGGCCAGGCGTCGGTTTCGTCCGAACCATGCAAAGGTGCGCTCGACGACCCATCGACGTGGAAGCACTTCGAAGCCCTTGGCGGTGTCGGATCGTTTGATGATTTCGAGCGTCCAGTCGCCTTTCCCATGAAGGGCGGTCTCAAGCTTCTCACCGGCGTAAGCGCCGTCGGCGAAGACGTGGCGCAGCCAAGGAAAGCTGGCTCGAATGGAGGCCAGAACGTCGGGAGCGCCGTCGCGGTCCTGGATATCGGCGGTATGGATGACCGCGCCGACGAGCAAACCCAGGGTGTCGGTGAGGATATGGCGCTTGCGGCCTTTGATCTTCTTGCCGGCATCGTAACCGCAAGGCCCGCCGCTCTCCGTGGTTTTCACGCTTTGACTGTCGATCACGCCGGCGCTGGGTGAGGCTTGGCGACCGGTGGCCAGACGCACGCTCATCAGCAGCAGATGATTGATGGTGCTCCAAAGGCCGCAGTCGCGCCAAGCGTAGAAGTAGCGCTGCAGCGTCGACACCGGCGGCAAGTCCCTGGGCAGCATCCGCCATGGCAAGCCACTGCGCAGCACGTAGAACAGTCCATTCATGATCTCGCGCCGCGACCATTTCGGCGGGCGCCCAAGTCGGGACCGGGGCGGAATCACCGGATCAAGAACCGCCCACTCCATATCCGTCAAATCGCTTGAATACCGCAGCCCTTTGCGGGCATGCTTGGCTCGGGTGATATCGGTCCACATGGGATTCTCCGTCGATGCTTCGCAACACCGACTGAATCACAAGCCGCTGATATCACCCAACTTCTTTTCGGGTCAGACACTGACTGATCTTCCAGCAAATTTATCTTTGAAGATTTCGCCAACTCAACCGTTTGGCGACAAAAGTCCTTATAGCCTTTTTCGATCTGATCGACGCAATCCACCAGTTCTTGAAACGGGACATACTCCATGGGACTGCCAGCTAGGCGGGCCGATAGCTCGGAAAACCCGTCGCGAAACTGGGTCCGCTCGTAGGAATAATGATACAATAGACCGCGCGCAGCATAATCTTGTAGGACTGGATTGTCTGTAAGCTTTTCAATAATCGTCCGCTGCAACAATTCCTGCGCATAGCCCGCGGGGATCACCTTTTCGACGGCGAAATTAGTAAGGCTCTCATGCGCGGCGTGATCAAAGAAATAGTTCGGATAAGACCCGTCTTCGTTATATTGGCGTGACGCTGGCTCAATAGTCGGTTGATTGCTAGCCCCTCTCTTTGTTCCTACGGCTGGCGCTGCACGTGGCCACGAAACCCACATCAACCACATTGTCGAGATCAATGCGAAGCCCCACGGCACTCCCCACGGCAGACCGATAATCCAAGAGAGGATTTGATCTAGCCTGGTCATCGCCACGCCAACGTCATCGGGAGCAGTTGACCAGCCAACCAAATCAAGCGCAGTCCGAACGCCAAGGAGCATCCACCCGCCAGCTGCGACGACAAAACTCGCAAGTCGTTTAAAGACGATGCTCCCCATAGGCGGCAGGTAAGCAGGAATCCTTCAGGTTGTGGAGTCGCCACTTCTCCCGCAAGATGAATGCCTGTGCATTCTGGGGGGATTGCAGTGCGATTTTTGCGCGACGCGAATGTTATGCTCACGCTGGCGGCAGCAACCGTCCTGATTTTTATGGTCGGGATTGTATCCGCCATCACCTTAGACCAATACGCCAAGGTACATGAGGCCTATTCCAGATATCAGGAAAAGGCCGAGCAGGATCGCCACAATACCCAGAAGGTAATAGCCGAGTCCTGCTTCGGGATGGATCTGCCTGCCTTCACGAAATGCGTGTCCGACAAGCTTGAAACCTACGACCGACAGCAAGCCACCAATCAAGATCTGCAAGCTCAAAAGGATATGGGCTTTTGGGCTCTTTGCACGTTCCTCGCTTCTTGCGGCAGCTTGATAGTAACCGGCATTGGTATTTTCTACGTCCGCAAATCGCTGCTTGCTTCCCATGAGGCTGTCGAGACCGCCAGACAACAACTGATTGCCGACCAGCGCCCTTGGCTTCTCGTGGTGCCAACCTTCGTTGCGCCAATAACCTTCGATCAAAAAGGCGTAAAAACGGAGATCGCGCTGGACATTAGTAATATCGGCAAAACGCCGGCACAGGGCGTTTATGTTAAGGCCGTATTGGTGAACAGTCTTGGCTCTGGGGCCATTCTCGAAGAAATTTCCAGGGTCCTTGAAATGCGTAACAACCATAAGTTTATAGAAGCTACGCAACTCCCCGGAGAGGAAAAAATCGAACGGCGTTCGTTCAAGATCGATCGGAGTCAACTGAAAGGCGTCGTCCCGGGAGGAGGTCTTCCCGTTATTCCGATCATGGTCCCCGTGTTGATTGTCTGCATCGACTATCAGATACCGTTCACTCACCAGCTCGCACAGACCATGCGCGTCTATACGGTGCTCCTGAAGGGAAACATCGGGCCGGGTGGTGCTCTGCCTGTAGACAGTCAGCCAATCCCGCCCAGTCATCTCGTGTTCGAGAATTTTCCAGTTTCTGGTGGCGTTACAACTTGAACCCAACGCCACTAGGATGATTGCGGCCAACGCCGCCCGCGCCCACACGGCGCGCCGCCTAGCTCACGGTCCCCTCCTGTCGTCGAGGTTTGGTGCTTTTGCTACATAAGACCGCAGTAGGGCAGTAGGGCAGTAGGGCAGTAGGGCAGTAGGGCAGTAGGGCAGTAGGGCAGTAGGGCAGTAGGGCAGTAGGGCAGTAGGGCAGTAGGGCAAGGCACTCCAGGCAATTCACATACTGCCTTACTGCCCTACTCCCTTATTCCCCTATAGCTTGTCGATCACCGACTGCACCCCTTCGGTCGGGGCGTCGACGGAGGATCCAGCGACCATGATGGCGGCGACGATCGCTTCGGGGTCGTCGACGACCAGCGGCTTGACCCGCTGCGCGGTGTGGATGAAGCCCTCGGCGGCCATGTGATCGAGCAATGCCAGCATAGGATCCCAGAATCCTCCGACATTGCCGAAGACAATCGGCTTGCGGTGATGGCCGAGTTGTCCCCAGGTCATGACCTCGACGATCTCCTCGACCGTACCGATGCCGCCCGGCAGCGCCACAAAGGCGTCGGATTTCTCGAACATCTTGTGTTTGCGCTCGTGCATGTTGTCGGTGATCAAGAGTTCATCGAGCCGGTCAAGCGCGGTTTCGGTCGCCTCCTTGTTGATCAGGAAGCGCGGAATGATGCCCGTCACCTTGCCGCCGGCCTTGAGCGCGCCTTCGGCGACGGCGCCCATGATGCCTTTGGTGCCGCCACCATAGACCAGCCGCAGTCCCGCTTTGGCAATCGAGCGCCCGAGCAGGTGTCCGGCCTTGATATAGATTTCATCGCGGCCCGGAGACGAGCCGCAATAGACGCAGACGGATCGAATCGTGTTCATGCCGATGATTGGTGATTGGGTCTGAAAGCGCGGTCAAGCCCCAAGGGTTAACAAACCCGGGCTTTTTCTTGTCGGTATTGGCAAAACAGGCTAGACCGGCGTTAGGTGGCTAAGGGGTAGGGAAATATGGCGATTAATCCATTGAAGGCGTTCCTGTTCGTGGCGGGTGGGACCGTTGCGGCCGCGGGAACCGCCTATGTATCGGGCGCACTTGACCCGTATCTCAATCCCACGCCGCCGGCGGAAGTGGCGGCGCTGACGCCGCCCGCTGCGCCGAAACCGGCTGATCCCGGCACGGAAGCGCGGCTGCCTCCAGCGGAGGTCCCGGCCGCTCCCGCCGCGGTGCCCCAGGCAACAGCCCCGGCCGCACCGGCAACGGATGCGGCGACTCCGGCAGCGCCGGCAGCGCCGGCTGCGGCCGGTCCGATCGCACCGTCCTTCGATGTCGTGCGCGTCGAGAGCAATGGCTCTATCGTCATTGCCGGCAATGCGGCACCCAACGCGAAGGTCGAGATCCTCAACGGCACGACTGTGCTTGGCTCGACGGTCGCTGGTCCCGATGGCGCCTTTGTCATCATTCTCGACGACCCGCTGAAGCCTGGCGACTATACAATTGCGCTGCGCGCGACCACCGGTGATGTCGTAACGCCTTCGGTGCAGACCGCTGTCGTCTCGGTTCCCAAGGATGCGACCGGCCAGGTGCTGGCCATGGTCGAGGAGCCGGGCAAGCCGGCTGAATTGCTCACCGTTCCCGCGCCCGAGACAAAGCCGGCCGCACCGGCTGCCGGCGACCAGGCTGCCGCTCCGGCTGCTCCTGCGGCCACAGCTCCGGCACCAGCCGCACCGGCGGCACCGGCCGTCGTCGAAGCAGCACCGGCACCGGCGGCACCGGCAACGCCGCCCGCCGCGCCCATGGCCGAACCCAAGATCGTCGTCGAGGCGGTCGAGATCGACGGCAACAAGATCTTCGTCGCCGGCCTCGCCGATGCCGGCCGCAAGGTGCGCGCCTACGCCAACGACATCCTGCTCGGGGACGCGCAGACGTCGCCGGACGGCCACTTCCTCGTCGAGGCGACGCGCGACATTCCGGTCGGCAGCTACACCATCCATGTCGACGGTCTCGATGCCGACGGCGTGAAAGTGGTGGCCCGCGCCGCCGTGCCGTTCGAACGCGAGCCGGGCGAAGCGATCGCCGCCGTGGCGCCTGCCGAGCCCAAGCCCGCCGAAGCAAAACCGGCCGAACCGAAGCCGGCCGCACCTGCTGCCGCCGAAGCGCCCCCGGCTGCCGAGGCGCCGGCCGTTGCCGCGGCACCGGCCGAGACGGCACCGCCCACGACGACTGCTCCCGCCACCGAGGGTCCGGCCGTTGCAGCGGCAACGCCGCCAGGCGATGTGCCCGAGACGGTGGCGCCCAAACTCGAGCATGCCGACGGCGCCGTCATCATCCGCCGCAACGACACGCTGTGGCGGATCTCGCGGCGCGTCTACGGCCATGGCGTGCGCTTCTCGACCATCTACCTCGCCAACCAGGACCAGATCAGCGATCCCGATCGCATCTGGCCGGGGCAGGTGTTCAAGGTCCCGGAAAGGTCGAAGGAAGGCGAGGCAGCCGACCTCAAGGCGATGGGCGAGCAGGCGACGACGGCGCCAGCCAAGGCGAAGTAGGGTTTGAGCGCCGATCTCCCCCCTCGAGGGGGAGATGGCCGGCAGGCCAGAGGGGGTCGTCGCGCGTGAAGCGCCGACCTTCTCTTTTCTCCAATCGACGTCGCGTCAGGACGTACCGACCCCCTCTGTCACCTTTGGTGACATCTCCCCCTCAAGGGGGGAGATTAGGTCGCTCTACCCATCGGGGTAGCTTGCCCCGTGCACGCTCATCGTCTATCGCCGATGAACGATGACAGAATCCCTCATGGAAACAAACGCACCCGGCTGCAGCCCGGACAGCCGCGCCGTTGCCGCCAGGCTTGCCGCGCTTTCGCATCCGGCACGGATCGAAATCCTGAAACACCTGTCGGCCAGCAACTCCTGTTGCTGCCGCGAAGTCGTCGATCGTTTCGATCTGGCGCAGTCCACCGTGTCACAACACCTGAAGATACTGGTCGAAGCCGGGCTGGTCCGATTCGAGCCTGATCGCCAGCGCTCGCGCTACGCGATCGACCACGCCGCGCTCGCCGACGTCTCGGCGTCGCTGACCGCGCTCGTCGATTCCTGCTGCTCCGGCCGCTGAAAGATAAAAAGAAGGGCACAAAAATGGCCGAAAAAACCGTCTCCGACTCCTCGACCTTCAAGACGCTGCTCAACCTGTGGCCCTACATGTGGCCGGCGGACCGCGCCGATCTCAGGGCCCGGGTCACGTGGGCGACGCTGTTGCTGGTCGTCGCCAAGCTGACGCTGGTCGCCGGTCCCTATTTCTTCAAATGGGCGACCGACGCGCTGGCCGGTGACGCCAAATCGGTGCCGCCTCTGCCGACCTTTCTGCTGGCCCCCGTGATGCTGGTCGTCGCCTACAATGTCGTGCGGCTGGTGCAGCTTGGCTTCAATCAGCTGCGCGATGCGCTGTTTGCCCGCGTCGGTCAGTACGCGGTACGCCAGCTCGCTTTCCGCACTTTCGTTCACATGCACCAACTGTCGCTGCGCTTTCACTTGGAGCGCCGCACCGGCGGCCTGTCTCGCATCATCGAGCGCGGCACCAAGGGCATCGAGACGATCGTGCGCTTCATCATGCTCAACACGGCGCCGACCATTCTCGAATTCGCGCTGACAACCGGCATCTTCGCCTACACCTATGGCTGGAAGTACGTGGTCGTCGTCGCGGTCACCGTCTGGGTCTATGTCTGGTTCACGGTGCGGGCGAGCGACTGGCGCATCTCGATCCGCCGCGACATGAACGACAGCGACACCGACGCCAACACCAAGGCGATCGACTCGCTGCTCAATTACGAAACGGTCAAATATTTCAACAATGAAGGCATGGAGGCCGAGCGCTTCGACCGCTCGATGGCGCGCTACGAGGTCGCCGCGACCCGGATCTGGACCTCGCTCGGCTGGCTGAATTTCGGCCAGGGCATCATCTTCGGTCTCGGCACCGTCATCGTCATGTGCATGTCGGCGCTAGAAGTGCAGGCCGGCACGCAGACGGTCGGCGATTTCGTCTTCATCAACGCCATGCTGATGCAGCTGTCGGTGCCGCTCAATTTCATCGGCTTCATCTACCGCGAAATCCGCCAGGGGCTGACCGATATCGAGCAGATGTTCGATCTGCTGGATGTTCCACAGGAGATCGTCGACAAGCCGGATGCCAAGCCGCTCGCGGTCAGCGCCGGCAAGGACGAGTTCCGCGACGTGCATTTTTCCTATGACCCGAACCGCAAGATCCTGAAAGGCATCAGCTTCGAGGTGCCGGCCGGCAAGACCGTCGCCATTGTCGGGCCCTCGGGCGCCGGCAAGTCGACCATCTCGCGGCTTCTGTTCCGCTTTTACGACGTGCAGGGCGGCCAGGTGCTGATCGACGGCCAGGATATCAGGGACGTGACGCAGGAGAGCCTGCGCGGGGCAATCGGCATGGTGCCGCAGGACACAGTGCTGTTCAACGACACCATCGCCTACAACATCCGCTACGGCCGCATCGGCGCCAGCGAGGAGGATATGCAGAAGGCTGCCGAACTCGCCCAGATCGGCCCCTTCATCGAGCGGTTGCCCGACGGCTACAAGTCGATGGTCGGCGAGCGCGGGCTGAAGCTTTCGGGCGGCGAAAAGCAGCGCGTGGCGATCGCCCGCACCATCTTGAAGGCGCCGCCGATCCTGATGCTCGACGAAGCGACTTCGGCGCTCGACAGCCATACCGAGCAGGAGATCCAGGCGGCACTCGATCTGGTCAGCCGCGGCCGCACCACCATCGTCATCGCCCACCGCCTGTCGACGGTGATTACGGCCGATGAGATCATCGTGCTGCAGGACGGCCAGATCGCCGAGCGCGGCACCCATGCCGAGTTGATGCGCAAGCATGGCCTCTACGCCTCGATGTGGGACCGCCAGCGCGAGGCGACCGAAGCCGAGGAACGGCTGCGCATCGCCCGCGAGGGCGACGAGCTCGGCGTCGTCGTTCGCCGGCGGACCTCGGAGGTGTCATAGGCGATGGAGTGCCAATCTCCCCCACGAGGGGGGAGATTGGCAACGTCGCCATCCGAGCCCTTCTACAAATCAATCGAAGTTCCGCTTGACCTCAACTTAAGTTGAGATTGTAGGCCGTTCCTGGAGCCCACAACACCATGCAGGAACGGAACAATTGAAATGAACGACATAAATCAGAATGTTAACGGTGGTAGCGTGTTCAGGGTGGACAAATTCGTGGTCCCGGCCGCCGCTCGCGAGGAGATACTTACCAAGGTCCGGACAACGCATGAATTGCTACGCCTGCAACAAGGCTTCGTGCAGGATTTCCTGCTCGAGCAATTCTCGGGGCCGGGCGAATTCAACCTTGTGACGATCGTCGAATGGGAAAGCCAGGCGGCCGTCGACAACGTCGTGCCGATCGTCAAGGCCGCGCACGAGCGCATCGCCTTCAACCCGCAGGAGACGATAGCCCGGCTCGGCGTGCGCGCCGACATCGCCAATTATCAGCGGGTCCCCGGGTAAAGGCTGCTACGGCCAGCCGACGCCAGGTGCCGGCGCTTCCACGCTGAACACCTGGCCGGTGTGGGCGTCGCTGACCATGTGCTCGAACCCACGCCATTCGGCGGCGAGGATGAAGCGTTTTCCTGTCGGTGCCGCCCAGCATGCAGGCAAAGCAGCCGCGATCGACAGTGACCGTCTGCAACACCTCACCGCCTTCGCGCACCCGCACGCAGTGCTTGTTGGGCACATCCGCGTACCAGACCGCCCCCTCGGCATCGAGGCAAATGCCGTCGGGATAGCCGTCGAGATCGGCCCAGACCCGTCGGTTGGCAAGGCTGCCGTCGGCGGCGATGTCGAAGACCGTCAGCCGGTTGGCATGGGATTCCGCGACGATCAGCGTCTTGTTGTCGGGACTCACCGCCATGCCATTGGCAAAGGCTATGTCCTCGGCCACTTGCCGGATCGCACTGTCCGGCGTGACCAGCACGATGGTGCCGGGGCCGAAATGCTCGCCCGGCGCCGGCGCCGGGCCGCCGCCATTGACATAGATGTTGCCGCGCCCGTCGACGACGATCTCGTTCCAAGGGCTTTTCGAGAGGCTGCGCAGATCGGTGTGGGTGACGAGCCGCCCATCGGCTTCCTGCCTTAGCAACAAGCCTTCGCGGCCCGAGACGACAAGCAACCGGCCATCCGGCAGCCAGTCGATGGAGTAGGGCAGGACAGCCGGCACCGTGAGCACGATCTCCTTGTTGCCGTCGGCATCGACGGCGACGATCTCGCCCGTGCCCCAGTTGCAGAGCCACAGGCGTCCGTCATGCCAGCGCGGCGATTCCCCGAAGGCGAGACCTTCCGTGACGACGCGAGCTTTGTTGCCTGATGATGTCTGCATGATCGGGCACCTCCGCGTTGCGCGCTTCATCTGCCCCTGGCGGCGTATCGAAGCGCTGTCTCACCAAGGACGGGCGAGGGGGAGGTTTCCCGACAGCAGCTTTATTGCCTTTCGCTCAGGAAGAACGTTCCATCGGCATGGCCGTTGGCGCCGCATGATGGCGGTTCCGAACGGCCGTCCTTGCCGGTGCCGCTTTGTTCGACAACGAGCGCATCACCATTGCGGCGAAAGGTGAAGACAAATCCGGTCGGCTTGTCGTTATCGTCGGTATCGACCAACCGCAATTCCTTGCCGATCTTGACTGTGCCACCGATCTCGCACGAGCCGCTGCCCGAGACGGGGTTGGCAACCTCTTCTGAAACCTCGAGCCTGCCGGCGCCTGCGGCCTTGATCTCGACCGAGCCGCGGCTGCTGCTCCAGGTGCCGACGAAACCGCTGTCAGCCGGCTTGCGGATGCTGGCGAGGAAGGTGGCGCGGTCGCGCAGGAACTCACCGAGATCGAAAGTCTGCTGGTCCTTGGGCGTGTTCTCGTTGAAGCCGGCGATCTGGTCGCGATATCCAATGAAATCGCCTTGGTCGTCCCGCAATGCCTTGCCGGCACGGGGATCGAGCCTCTTCAGCAATGCATCATAGGTCTTCGCCACATCGGCATCGGCTTGCGCCAGGGCAGGATCGGCGCAGATGGCCTTTTCCGCCACGCTGGCGGCCTTGGCGCAGTCGAAGGACGGCTTGGCTTGCGCGAATGCGCTGCCGTTCGAGGCCAGTAATGCGACCAGAGCGATACCCGAGACTGCCCATCGTCTGGCGTTGAGGTTCGCCTTGCTCGGGTTCCGGATCATGGACAATCGGCCTTTTCCCCGCTTTGAACCGGAGGTGCCCCGAATTCTGGCGAGAATGATGCCGACAGGCAAGCACATCGCCACTCTTGCCAGTGCGGTCAATGTGGCCCTGCCGATTGTTGCGTTGCGGCGAGGGGGGCTTTCGGCTATTGAGGCCGGACTTGAAACGGAGCCCGTTTACAGCAGATGAGCCTTGTCGATACGGTCAAGAACGCGTTCGTACCGATCCATCGCGAAGGCTATCCCTTCATTGCGGCCTTTGGCGCGGCAACGCTTTTCCTTGGCTATTTCTCTTCGATCCTGTTCTGGATCGGCCTTATCCTGACCGCCTGGTGCGTCTATTTCTTCCGTGATCCCGAGCGCGTCACGCCGGTCGACGACCGCCTGGTGGTCAGCCCTGCCGACGGCATCATCTCGGCGGTCGGACCCGCCGTGCCGCCGCGCGAACTTGGCCTCGGCAATGTCGAGATGACGCGTATCTCGGTGTTCATGAACGTCTTTTCCTGCCATATGAACCGCGCCCCGGTGCGCGGCCGTATTGCGAAAATCGAACATCGGCCGGGGAAATTCCTCAATGCCGAACTCGACAAGGCAAGCACCGAGAACGAGCGCAACGGCCTGGTCATCGACAGCCCCAACGGCACGGTCGCCGCTGTCCAGATCGCCGGCCTGGTGGCGCGGCGCATCGTCTGCTGGGCCGAGGCCGGCGGCTCGATCGCCATCGGCGAGCGTTTCGGCCTGATCCGCTTCGGTTCGCGTGTCGATGTCTTCCTGCCGCTGACCGCCACGCCGCGTGTCGCCGTTGGCCAGACGGCGGTCGGCGGCGAAACCGTGCTGGCCGAATTCGGCGGTGTCGCCGGCACCCCCCTCGTGCGGATTTCCTGACCGGTGGGCACGCAATACAAAAAATTCGAGGCTCATGCCAGCGGCGGTCCGCGTATCCGCGAGATCCCTATGCGCATGGTGCTGCCCAACCTCGTGACCGTGCTTGCCATCTGCGCCGGCCTGTCCGGCATCCGCTTCGGCTTCGAAGGCCGTTTCGAGCCGGCGGTGGTGATGGTGCTGCTCGCGGCTTTCCTCGACGGCATTGACGGCCGCCTGGCACGGATGCTGAAGGCGACCTCCAAATTCGGCGCTCAGATGGATTCGCTGGCCGACATCGTCAATTTCGGCGTGGCCCCGGCTTTGGTTCTCTATGCCTTCCTGCTCGACCGTGCCGGCTCGCCGGGCTGGATCGCAGCACTCCTGTTTGCGATCGCCTGTGGGCTGCGCCTCGCCCGTTTCAACGTGCTCGACGACGAGAAGGGCGATCGCCCCATATGGCAGTCCGAATATTTCGTCGGCGTGCCGGCTCCGGCGGGCGCCGTGCTGGTGATGCTGCCGCTCTATCTCTATTTCCTGCGCACAGGGCTGGAGCCCAGTCGTCCAGCGGCCTTCGTCGCCACCGGCTTCACCATCCTGGTCGCCTTCCTGCTGGTCAGCCGGCTGCCGGTCTATTCCGGCAAGAGTCTGAGAATCCCGGGCGACAGGGTGTTGCCGATCATCCTTGGTGTCGTGCTCTACGTGCTCCTGCTGATGACCTATCCCTGGTACACGCTGACCGCTTCGGTCGCCGGCTACCTGATCTTCCTGCCATTCAGCGTGCGCGCCTACTCCAAGCGCGCCAAGCGCGAGGGTGAGAAGGTGCCGCCCTCCGATATAGGGTAGGGGGTTATCTCCCCCCTTGAGGGGGAGATGTCGCCAAAGGCGACAGAGGGGGTCGGTACGACCAGGCTCGACCTCCTTACATATGGAGGCTGGCACTTCACGCGCGGGACCCCCTCTGGCCGCTTCGCGGCCATCTCCCCCTCAAGGAGGGAGATTACGCTATGCCGCGACGCCGAGCCCCAGCCTGTCGATCGCCAGTTTCCTCGTCGAAACGTAGTCGGTCTTGCCGGAACCCAGCACCGGGATTTCCTCGACCTTGACGATGTCGTTCGGCACCATCAGTTCGGCGGCACCCGCTTGTTTGCCGAACTTGCGCAGCTCGTCGGGATTGGCATCGTCGGCGGTGGTGACCAGCACGATGCGCTCGCCGCGTCTCTTGTCCGGCACCGCCACCGCGGCGTGGCGCTCTTCCGGCCACAGCGACTGCACCAGCATCTCGACCGCCCCCAGCGACACCATCTCGCCGGCGATCTTGGCGAAGCGCTTGGCGCGGCCGCGAATGGTGATGAAGCCCTCGCGGTCGACGGCGACGATGTCGCCGGTATCGTGCCAGCCGGTCAGCGGCTGCAACTCACCGGGGCGGTCTGATGTCATGTAGCCCATCATCAGGTTCGGTCCGTCGAGCCACAGTTGGCCGGCGTCGGAGATGCCCTCGACCGGCTCCAGCTTCATGCGCATGGCCGGCAGCAGCCGGCCGACCGTGCCATCGCGGCCATGGATTGCCGTATTGACGGCAACCACCGGTGCCGCCTCGGTCAGCCCGAAACCTTCGATGATCTCGGCCTGGAAGCGCTCGCGATAGACGCGGCGGGTTTCCGGCTTTACCGCCTCGGCGCCGGCGACGACGAAGCGCAGGCTGGAAAAATCGCCGTCCTTGGCGGTGCGCGCATAGTTGGCGAGGAACGTGTCGGTGCCGAACATGACGGTCGGTTTCACCTTGCGCGCGACTTCGGGGATGAGCTTGTAGTGTAGCGGCGAGGGGTAGAGGAACAGTTTTACCCCGGTAACCAGCGGCAGGATGGTGCCACCCGTCAGGCCGAAGGAATGGAACACCGGCAGCACGTTGAGCAGGATGTCGGCGGGCGAGATGGTGATGCGCGCCTCGGCCTGCATGGCATTGGCAAGCAGGTTCTTGTGCGACAGAACGACCGCCTTCGGCGTGCCTTCCGAGCCGGAGGTGAACAGGATCACCGCGGGCTTGGCCGCATCCTGCCGCTGCAGCGGCCAGCGCCACAGCAAGGCGGCGGCAAGCTTGTCCAGCGCGGTGACGCTCTCCCGCACATCCTCCAGCCACAGCAGCTTGGCGCCGCCCTTTTCGACCGCCGCGACGATATCGGCGAGATCGGCCTTCTCGACGAACGCGCGGGAGGAAATCACGGTCCTTATCACCGCCGTGCGCACGGCCGCGGTGACGCTCGCCGGCCCGGCCGTGTAGTTGATCATCGCCGCCACCCGGCCGGCCGACAGAAGGCCAGTGAGCGACAGCACGACGCCATTGGCGTTGGGCAGCATCACACCGACCGCTTCGCCCGGCGCCGTGACGGCCTCGAAGCGCCTGCCCAGGACGCGGGCGCCGATGAACATCTTGCGGTAGCTCAACGCACCCGAGATGACGTCCTCGATGATCGTGTGCGAAGCGCCGACGCGGTCAGCGGCATCGCGCATGGCCAGGAACAGGCCACGATCGAGGTCGGTGCCGAAAAGCCGGGCCTCGGCGACACGGTCGAACAGCGCATTGGTGTTCGAGGCCTGGTCGGGGTTGCGCGCCACCAGTTCGGCGATGGTCATCGGCTCCAGCACGCTGATCGACAACTGCGGAAACCAGTGCCGTGGTGCCTTGTCCGCCGGCGCCAACGACACCGGCAGGCTGCGCGCGCCGCCGACGAAGATCGGCACGATGCTGGCGTCGGCCTGCATGGCGATGCGGGTGACGGCGCGAAACAGCCGGAACGTCTTGACGTCAGGCTCGACCGCATCCGGCAGATAGACGGCGAGCCGGCCCTTGCCCTTCAGCACGCGCACCAGCCGGCGGCTGACGAAGACATGTTCGGCATTGAACGCGATGGTGCGGCCAAGCTCTCGCCACGGTTCGAGCCATGGCGACCGCGCCGAGACCTCGTCGAGAATATGCAGTGTGTCGTCCGGCAGGAGCGACAGCATCAGCGCCGGCTCGAAGCGCGATTGATGCGAGACGACGTAGATGACCGGAGCCTGCGCCTTGCGGGCGATCCTGATACGGTTGTCGGCGATCCGGTAGGCGAGCTTGAACGGCACATAGAGCAGCGCCTGTGTGAAGCGCAGGCCGAGGCGGAATTTTTCCACCACGCCGATCAGCAGCCAGGCCAGAACAAGACCCGCAAGCAGCGCCAGTGTCAGGATCATGCCGCGTCTCTCCCAACGTTCTTAGCATATCGGCTCTTGCGGCCGCTTCGGCCAGAACCTAGACGATGTGGGAGCAAGGTCAATGCGGAGCTTCTGCTTCCCCTCGCGGGGGAGGCAAAGACCACTGTTCACGCCGCCTTCAACCGTCCGCTGATGAAACGGAACTCCTGCGTCTTGCCGCCATAGCCGTAAGCAGCGGCCGGCACTTCATGCACGAAGGCGTAGCTTTCCTCGTGCACACCACCCAGCAGGCGGCCGAAGGCTGTAAAGATCGCCTTCAGATAGGCTTCCAGCTCAATTTTGGTGTTGGTGCCGTCGACCACTTTGATGTCCAGCCAGAACGTGTTGGTGCCATGCTCGGCCAAAGACTTGCCACCGGCGAACCAGTGCTGCGGATCGATATAGGACACGGCAACGGCTGTGATCGTCGGATCCTTGCGCAGCTGCGTCGCGGTGATTTCAGTGACCTCCTTTGCGATGCTGGCGGAAAGAGCCGCGTCAGGCTTGCCGGTGACGCTGACGGTGATGATGGGCATTTCTCTTCTCCTTGGTTCGAGCGGCGTCTGATCGCCGTTGGAAGAACCATGTCATCGTCGTCGAAACAAAAAAATCGAATTGTTTTTAACTTAAGGTTCGATATTATCGAAGTATGGAAACGCTCGATCCCGATCTGCTCAGGACCTTCCTCGCTTTCGTCGACAGCGGCTCGCTGGCCCAGGCGGCTGCAAGCGTCGGCCGTTCGCCCTCGGCGGTGACGACCCAGATGCAGCGGCTGGAGGAAATCGTCGGCGAGCCGCTGCTGGCACCGCAAGGGCGGGGGCGCGGCCTCACGCCGGCGGGTGAGGACCTCGTCGGCCATGCCAGGCGCATCCTTGCCGCCCATCGCGAGGCCTGGCTGGCGTTGAAGGGCGCGCGCGCTGCCGGACGCGTCGCCATCGGCACGACACAGGATTTCGCCGACAGAGGCCTGCCGGAACTGCTGCGGGCCTTCGCCGTCAGTCATCCGCGCGTCAGGATCGAATTGCGGGTCGGCCGTTCCGCCGAACTGGCGCAGGCGCTGCAATCTGGCGGCCTCGATCTGGCGATCGTCATGCGCCAGGCGGCAGCGACGGACGAAGTGGGCGTGCTGCGCGAGCCGATGATATGGCTTTGCTCACAAAAAGGGCTGGCCTCGCGGCAAGAGGAATTGCCGCTGGCGCTGCTCGATCCGTATTGCGGGTTTCGCGAAGCAGCACTTGCCGCACTCGATGCCGCCGGCCGCCGCTACCGCATCGCTGCCGGCAGTGCCAGTCTGGCCGGCGTGCGCACCGCGGTGAACGCCGGTGTCGCGCTGACGCTGCGAACGGCCCGCTTTGCCCATTCCGGCATTGTCGAGGCGCCGCGCGAGCTTGGCCTGCCGCAGGTTCCGATGGCTGAGTTCGCCATCCGGCTGCGTGCCGGTGCCGATGGTTCGGCAGCCGACCTGGCAACCCTGCTCAGCGGCAACCTTGCCTTGTCGGCCGGCTGAATGCCCAAAGAAAAAGCCGACCTTGTGGTCGCCGCGTGGCAAAGGCAAAGCCGACCTTCCGGTCGGCTGGGTGGCAAAGAAAAAGCCGACCTTGCGGTCGGCTTGGAGGTAGGACGGGCCGAGGGGTTTGGGGGGACTTGGGGATGGCCCGTCGCACCAATAATGCCTGACCCGGATGATGGTTCCGTGACTGTGTCGCTTTTTTAAGAAATATTTGACGCCATGCGTTGCGAGCGGGTCATCAGCCAATCCCGCCCCGCATGGGCAAACACCGCACACAACACGATGGCGCCGCCGATCATGCTGGCGACCGGTGCAATCTCGCCCAGGAACAGGAAGGCAAACAGGATCGCGAACGGCACTTCCGCCGAGCCAAGCAGCCCGGATTCGGCCGGCGGGATGAGCCGCGCGCCCTCCGTCCACAGGATCGAGGACAGTGCGAAGGACGCGCCGAACGTGGCGAGCAGAACGGCATCCCTTGGCGAAACCGCCAGCGGATCGGTGACGAACCAGCCGAGCACGAACAACAGGAAGGCCGAAACCGCACCGGCCCACACTACGGGCGTGTCGCGGAAGGCGCGCACCATGATCATGTAGAGGCCACTGCCGATGGTCATCAGCAGTGCCAGTCCGTCGCCGAACAGATTGCCGGTGCCGAAGCCGGACCAGACCATGATCGCCACGCCGCACAGCGACACGGCGGCGGCGACCATGGTCTGCAGTCGGAACGGTTCGCGCGTCAGAACCCAAGCCAGCAGCGCGGTAACGAAGGGCGCGGTGGCGTAGATGACGGCGACATTGGCGACGAAGGTGAACTTGAACGCCGAGATGAAGGCGATGCTGGCCAGCGCGCCTTCTAGCGCCAGCAGCCAGCCGCGCCAGCCAAGCCGCAGCGTTTCGCGCTTCCCGGAACGGTGACGCCGCCACAGCACATACAGGCTGATCAGGATCGCCCCGACAAAGCCGCGCCAGCAGATGATGGTCAGCGGGTCGGCATGGATCGACTTGGTAAGAACGCCGGTCAGGCCAAACACAGCCGCCGAGGACGACACCAGGATGATGCCGAGTGTACGCTCTGCGGCGGTGTCGATGGCGGCTGCAATCTCAGTCATGCCACCAGCCTACGTCGTTCCGTGCTGACATCGTAGTGTCAGCAGTGACGGTAATCCACATCATAGCCGTTTGCGGAAATGCTCGGTGCCGACGATCAACAGGCCGGCGGCGACGATAAGCGCAGCACCCAGGAAGACTTCGCGGCGCGGCACGTCGCCCCAGATCGCAAAGCCGAGCGCGAATGCCCACAACAGCGAGGTGTATTCCAGCGGCGCCAGGACCGAGGCCGGTGTGCGCTTCATGCCTTCGAAGAGGAGGTATTGCGCGAGGCCGCCGAGCGCGCCGACGCTGGCAAGGAGTAGCAACTGAACCCCGTCCGGTGTCCGCCACCAGAGCAACGCCGGCACCGCCGAAAACAGCAGAAAATAGAAATTGTTGAGCAGGAGCTGGATCATCGAGCGCTCGGCAAGGGCGGTCTTGCGCAAGAGCACGATGGCGATGCCCCACAAAAAGGCGGCCGCCAGCACCAGCAGCACCGGTACGGACAGGCCGAGATGGGTCGGGTCGCCAGCGACGAACACGCCGGCAAAGCCGATCAGCACCGCCAGCCAGCGCAGCATCGGCACCTTTTCGCCGAACATCACCACCGAAAGCACGGTAACGATGATTGGCGCCGCATAATAGACGGTGGTCAGTTCGGCGAGCTGCAGGCTGCGCGCGGCATTGTAGTAACAGAGCCAGGCGGCAAGCGTGAAGGCGCTGCGCACCAGCATCGGCCGCACGATCGGCGAGCGCACCGTGTCGGCAAACAGCTGTCGCCCGCCGATCGCTGCGCAGGCACCGAGAATGGTGATGCTGCGGAAGAACATGATCTGCCAGACGCTCATGCCAACGACCAGCAGCTTGATCGAAGCATCCTGCGTCGAAAACAGGAGATAGGCCGCACCGGTCAGCAGGATGCCGGCAAGAACCCGCTCGCGTGTTTCGAGAATGGCGATATCGGCCATAAGGCGCGTGGGACCAAAATTGCCGGAGCGGCAGAAATGCTGCGAGGAGCGACACGAGGGACCTGGGAATTCAGCTCCCTCGGCACCAAGCTATACGGGCGAAAGTCGGTACAGCGCAGCGCCAGCCCCGTGCTTATGTTGAGGCAGGGTTCCGTGGCGGGCCGCACTGTCGCAACGCTTACTGCGTCGCCTGGTAAAGCTCCGAAGCGGCCTCTTTCAGGGCGCGCCGGCCATCGGATCGGAAATACATCATGTGCCCGCCCTCGACGACATCGAGACGGATAGGTTTGGCATTGGCGAGCGACGGGACCTGGTTCACCAGGTAGCGCGAGGCCAGGTAAGGCGTGACCAGATCGGTGTAGCCGTTGACGATCACGACGCCGAGCGAAGGGTTCAGCGAGCGTGCGCGCTGCAGATCGTCCATCACCCCGGCATAGCCTTGTCGTGAGGCGCTGGTCCCGTAATCCCAATTGTGGCTGATTTCGCCATTGAGCAGCCGATAGCTGACATCGGTGCGGAAATTCAGTTCGTCACTGATATAGCCGACGAAAGCCGACGTCAACGCCGGCACGCTGCGGTCGAGCACTGGATCCGGGCCGGCGATGCGGGCGCTCTCGGGCGCGATGTCGGCCGTGCCGATCATGGCGTCATACGGGCTGAGCACTTTGCCGCTGGCACGGGCGAACTCCCTTGCGAACAGGCCGGTCGGGATGCGGGCGGAGTTCCGCTGCACGAGGTCGAGCGGCAGGCCGGTGATGTCAGCCACGCGTTGGCTCGCCAGTCGCTTGCCTTGCTCCAGTCCGCTGGTGAGCGCGGTAAGGTAATCGCCCAGCGCATAATGTTCGACTTCGGCCAGCTTCTCCCGCAACGCATCGCCGCTGACGCCTTCGGTGCGTAGGCGCACCGCCGCCAGTGAAGGCAGTTCGAGTGCCCAATGCAGCGGCTCGAATTCGTCGGGCTGCACCAGCGTGAATTCCAGCGCCGGCGAGATCAGCACGATGCCGTTCGGACTGATGCCGATATCTTCCTGCAATGTCCTGGCGAGCAGCGCCGCGCGGAACCCGCCATAGCTTTCGCCGGCGAGGAACAGTGGCGACCCGGTGCGGCCGTTCTGCGCGAGGTAGAGCCGGATGAAGGCGCCTATCGAGCTGGCATCCTGGTTGACGCCCCAGAAGTCGCGCGTGTCCTGGCCCGGTGCCTCGCGGCTATATCCGGTTCCGACCGGATCGACGAAGACGAGATCGGTCATGTCGAGCCAGCTGTCCGGATTGTCGATGAGTCTTTGCGGTGAGGGTAGGAATTCGCCGTCGGCTCCCGTTGCGATTATACGCGGACCGAGCGCGCCGATATGCAGATAGGCGGACGCTGCTCCAGGGCCGCCATTGAACACGAAGGTGATCGGCCGCTGCGGGTCTTTGGCCACGCTTGCCGGTGGCTCCAGCGTGTAAGCGACATAGAAGATCTCCGCCGTGACGTCGCCCTTGCCGGAAAGCAGCGACAGGGTGGCGGCCTTTGCCTGATAATCCAGCTTGCGCCCGGCCAGCGTGATCGAATGATTGGTGGTCTGCGGCGGCGGCAGCAGGGACAACACGCCGCCCGAGGGGGCCGGCCGCTCCGCCGTTTCAGCCAGGACGGGCTGCGCCAGGGCGGCAAGCATCGGCAGGATAAGGAAGATCAGTTTCAGCTTGACCGGCATGATGACTCCGCGAGAACGACTCCCGCATAGGTATGGCCGAGATGATCGAAGTCAAAGGAAATGGCTGTTTTGAACTTGCAACGGCTTGCGCTAGTGTGAGCCGGAATGCAGTCGAACGTTTCCCTTGATCAGTTTGGGCGCTGGAGCGGTGGTGTCGCCGCTGCGGCGGTGGCTGCGACACCCGAAGAATTGTCGGCTCGCTTCACGGTGGCGGCGAGCGGGCTGCTTGGCTCCGACCGCGTCTATGTCGGCTTCTACCACCGCGATATCACGTCCCTGACCATCGACGATGCAGGCCCCGATCGCTGGAACCGCGACTACGACGCCCACATCTATCGCCAGGATCCCTTCTTCCAGAGGTTCGCCAGCACAAGGCAGGATTTCCTGTTGCCGCTATCGGCTCTGCGCAATGGCGACTTCCGGCGCACACCCTATTATCGCGACTTCTATGGCCCCTCCGACAGCTTCGACGAGATAACCGGCGTGTTCAATCTCGACAGGCTGACCGCCGGCTATGTCACCTTCCTGCGGCGAAACGGGGCACCGGCCTTTGGCGATCAGGATCTGGCGATGGCTTGCGCGGCAAGCAGCGCCACAAGGCTCATTCTGCAAAGATTGCTTCATCTGTGCCGCTCCCGGGACAAGGGCGCCGCAATCGGTGACGCCCGCTCGCGGTTGAGCAGGCGCGAGACCGAGATCGCACGGCACCTGGTCGATGGGGGCAATGCCAAGACCATTTCGCGAAGCCTCGCCATCTCGCCCGGCACCGTCCGCAACCACATCAAGCAGATCTATCGCAAGCTCGGCGTGCACTCCCAGGTCGAGCTGCTGGCGACCCTCCGCGACGTCGCTCGGGATTGACGGTCTCCGCGCGGCTCTATCTTTTTGTTTTGACGCAATTCCGGACGGAAAACCGCTGCGCACTTTTCCTGGAATTGCTCTATTGTCCCGTCACGATGCGCGTCCACATGCGGTTTTGCGATCGCAGCAGCTTCGCGTCGTTGTTGTCGACCACGAACAGCCTGGCCTTCACGGCATCGGGCGGGAAGACGCCCGGATCGCTGGCTATCGCCTTGTCCATCAGCGGTAGGGACTCCGGTATCGCATTGGCGTAGGAGACATAGCTGGAATTGGCTGCGGCGATATCGGGCCGCAGATTGAAGTTGATCCAGGCCTGGGCGTTGTCGGGATGCGGTGCATCCTTCGGCACCGCCATCGTATCGAAGTTGATGAGCGTGCCTTCTTTCGGGATGGAATAGGCGATCTCCAGCTTGCTCGTGGATTCCGCCGCGCGGGTTCTTGCCTGGAGGATGTCGCCCGACCAGCCCAGCACCACACAGATGTCGCCGTTGGCGAGGTCGTTGATGTATTTCGACGAGTGGAAATAGCGGATGTAGGGTCGCACCTTGCCCATCAGGTCCTCGACCTTGGCGAGATCGTCGGGACTGGTCGATTTGGGGTTGATGTGAAGATAGTTCATCGCCATCGGGATGACTTCAGCCGGCGCATCGATCATGGCCACGCCGCAATCGGAGAGCTTCTTGACCATTTCGACGTCGAAGACCATGGCGAAGGAATCCGTGGGCGCGTCCGGTAGCCGCTGCTTGATCGCGGCGACGTTGTAGCCAATGCCGTCGGTGACCGCCATATAGGGCACGGCATGCAGGTTCTGCGGGTCGGCGCCCGCGATCAGCGCCAGGGCTTGCGGATCGATCTTCGAATGGTTCGCAAGCTTCGCCTTGTCGAGTTCCAGGAAAGCCCCCGCCTTCACCTGGTTCTTCAGGAACGGATAGGCTGAAGGATAGACCACGTCATATCCCGAGCCGCCGGTGAGCAGCTTCGTTTCGAGCACCTCGTTGCCGTCATAGACATCGTAGCGAACCTTGATGCCCGTCTCCTTCTCGAATTTCTCGGCCGTGTCCGGTGCGATGTAGTCGGACCAGTTGTAGACGTTGACGACTTTTTCCTCGTCCGCCGAGGCCGTGCTGGCGCAGATGCCGCAGGCAAGCCCGGCAAGCAGGGTTGAGAAGATCAGATCGCGCATGAGTGTCCTCCGTTTTCGCTACTGTTGCCGGTTTTCGGGATGCGTCGACCCTCAACGCCGTTGCGGGGCATAGACCGGCAAGGTGATGCAGGCGACATTGCCGCCGCCCAGCAGGATCTCGCGCGAGTTTTCGATGCCGATTATTCGGTGATCGGGAAACAGCGCGGCCAGCTTTTGCTTGGCCGTCACGTCGAGATCGCAGCCGAACTGCGGCACGACCACGATGCTGTTGCCCGGATAGTAGTTGATGTAGCTCGCCGCGATCCGATTCCCGGCCGGTCGCGCCCAGGTCGAAGCGAGCCGGTCCACGCTGTCGCTTTCTTCAAGCGTCATCTCGATCGGCAAGGGATGCGGCAGCCGGTGGACCTCAAGCGCGCGGCCACGCGCATCACGGGCCGAACGCAGCAACTCCTCGGCTTCCCGCACGATCTCGTATTGCGGGTCTTCCCGATTGTCGGTCCAGCTCAGCACGACCACGCCGGGACGCACGAAGCAGCAGACGT
Organism: Mesorhizobium cantuariense; assembly: GCF_042647205.1. NCBI lineage: Bacteria > Pseudomonadati > Pseudomonadota > Alphaproteobacteria > Hyphomicrobiales > Phyllobacteriaceae > Mesorhizobium > Mesorhizobium cantuariense. The sequence goes on from NZ_JBHRVD010000001.1 coordinate 2,414,736, forward strand.
CGTCGATATGGCCGTCGGTCTCGTCGAAGGCAAAGCCGCGTGGCAGCCAGATGACGGTGTCGACACCGAGATAGTCGCCAAGCTGGCGTTCCACCTCGGCCTTGCCGAGATGGGCGTTGCGATTTCGGTTGAGCAGGCATTGCTCCGTCGTGATGAGCGTGCCCTGACCGTCGCATTGCAACCCGCCGCCCTCGGCGATCAGCGGCGCGCGGTAGCGATCCATGTTCTCGATTTCGAGCACTTTCTGCGCCGCCAAATCATCCAGGTCCCATGGCGAATAGAGGCCGCCGTCGAAACCGCCATAGGCGTTGAAGATCCAATCGACGCCACGCACGCCGCCTTGATCGTTGACGACGAAATTGGGGCCGCTGTCGCGCAGCCAGGAATCATTGGTGGACATCTCCACGACGCGCACATGGCCAGGCAAACGCGCTCTGGCATTCTGCCATTGGCGAGCGGATGCCGCCACGGTCACCGGCTCGCTTTGCGCGATCGCCGCGGCAACATCGACGAACAGTTTCTGCGCGGGCTTGGCGCCGAGACGCCAGGTGTCCGGTCGCTCCGGCCAGATCAGCCAGCAGCCTGATTTGGGTTCGAATTCGCCAGGCGCGCGAAACCCATCCTGTTTCGGCGTTGTCGAAAGGGTAAGGGGCATCTGGGGATCACCGGAAATGGAGTGACGACTTGCCCGGATCAGACGTTTTTGGGGCCTTGTCCGTCAATGTCCCATTTGGGATATAGGTTTTTGTGCGCCGGCGGCGGCTGGCCCGTATTGCGGAATGGCATTGCCTTCCATGGCGATCGGCGCAAATCTCGGCCGGACGGCGTCAGGCCGGTGGCGGAAACAGCCGACGAAAGGGGACAGCGGATGGATGCGACCGAATTGAAGGCCATGCAGGCGCCGCTGAAGCAGGCCTATCGCGATGACGCTTCGCAGGCTCTAATCACGCTTCGCGCCAAGGGCTCGATCGACGATCAGTCGGTTGCCTGCAAAGTGGAGACGGGCAGGGCGCTTGCCATCGCCGGGTTGCATCCGGCAACAGGCGGCTCAGGCCTTGAGCTCTGCTCGGGCGACATGCTGCTCGAGGCCTTGGTGGCCTGCGCCGGGGTGACGCTGAAGGCGGTGGCGACGGCGCTCGAGTTCAAGCTTGGCGCCGCCACGGTTGAAGCCGAAGGCGATCTCGATTTTCGCGGCACACTCGGTGTCGCCAAGGATGCGCCGGTCGGCTTTCGCGCCATCCGGCTCAATTTCAACCTCGACACCGACGAGCCGCAGGAGCGGATAGATTCGCTGCTGAAGCTGACCGAGCGCTATTGCGTTGTGTTCCAGACCATCAGCCAGAAGCCGGAGCTGACGGTGAGCGCTCGGCGCTGACGATCTCCCCCCTCGAGGGGGAGATGGCCGGCAGGCCAGAGGGGGTCGGTTCGACCGGATGCGGCCTCCTGCGGCAGATGAAGGCTGGCGTCCCGTCGTGCCGACCCCCTCTGTCGCCTTCGGCGACATCTCCACTCAAAGGGGGAGATCCACGCCCATTACTGTGCCGCCGGTTCTTCGGCATCGCCCTCGTCGGCAAAGGGAGAGGCGCTCGGTACGCATTGCACCGACCAGCCGGCTGGTGTCGGCTGCTTCTGATATTCGGTGATCGCGGCGGTGCACTGTTCACGCTTGTCGAAGGTGCTTGGCAGCACGACCATGCCGCCCTGGGGGCCGGCGATTACCAGATACCAGACCAGCGCTGCGGTCGTTGCCATGGGGATTTCCTTGTTCTGCCAGTTGGGCGCTTGTTGTGGGGAGTCGCTGCGGTCCTATGAACTCCGCGGAATTGACGAAAGCATGACCCCCTCCCACCGTCACATCACAGCCGTGTGATGTGACGGTGGGTTCTAGCCCCAATTCTTGAAGCCTAATCGCCTCAGTTGGTGGCAAAACAATAGAACAGGCCGTCGCCGCCGGTGCCCTTCAGCGCCTCCTGACTGCAGCCGCCGCGCGAGGCATGCGAGGAGTTCCAGGATTTGGCGGCAGCCGATTCGTCGAGGCCGGTACGGTCGTGATGACCCGTCATCGCGGCCCCCTCGGCCCCGCTCATCGTCCAGTCGCCGCAGGTCTGGTCGGCGATCTTGGTGCCGTCGGGCTTGGAGCCGGTCAGCACGTCGTGGCGGTTGGGCGTGTCGCCGCGGCCGTTCACCTCTTCCCCCTTCTCGTTCAGAGCGGTCTGCTTTGTGATGCCGTTGGCGTCACTGTGCAAGGAGGCGACGTCGTCGGCGATCTTGACGCCCTTGGCGTTCACCCAAGGTCCCTTGCCGATGCGGTCGCGCGCGTCGGTGTCGCTGGTCGAGAGATAGGCGGCCCAGGTCTTGCCGGTGACGCCGGCGGCTTCCGCCAGCGAGGCGCAATGCGCGTCGGCACCCTTGAGGCCGCCGAGATCGGCGCCCTTGCCGGAACCGGCACTGGTGACGAAGAAGCTCATCGTGGCCTCTTGCGAGAGGGCTGCGCCGGCGGTGGCGGCGAAGGCGGCCGTGATGGCGGTGGCGGCAACGAGAAGAAGTCTGCGCATGTCGATCCTCCGGTTCGAATGGTTACGTCAGAAGAAACGTTTCCGGAGGCCTATTTAATCCGTCTCGCAGTCAAGTTTTATTCCGGTTGCCTGTAGGCGACGAAGCGATTGTGCTTAGCCTGGAAGATCAATCCGGTTTCTTTCAGCTCCGGGCTGGCCAGCGGCACGATGCGTTTGGCGATCTCCGAGGGGTGCGGCAGCGTCTCGGGATCCTCGCCAGGCACCGCCTGGGCACGCATGGCGGTGCGGGTGGCGCCGGGGTCGGCGGCGTTGACGCGCAACGGCAGGCTCTGCGTCTCATGTGCCCAGGAGCGCATCATGGTCTCCACCGCCGCCTTGGATGCCGCATAGGGCGCCCAGAAGGCGCGCGCTGAATGCGCTGCGTTGGAAGACAGGATGATCGCGCGGCCGGCGTCGGAGAGCCGCAGCAACGGGTCGACCGAGCGGATCAGCCGCCATGTCGAGGTGACGTTGATGGTCATCACCTTCTCGAAGGTTTTTGCTTCCACATGGCCGATCGGCGAGATGACGCCAAGCACGCCTGCATTGGCGACGAGGATGTCGAGCTTGCCCCAGCGGTCGTGGATGGCGCCGCCCAGCCGGTCGATGCCGGCCATGTCGGCGAGGTCGAGCGGCACCAGTGTCGCCTGGCCGCCAGCTGCCTTGATCTGGTCGTCAAGCTCTTCCAGGCCGCCGACGGTGCGCGCCACCGCGACGACATGCGCGCCGGCGGCAGCCAATTCCTTGGCGATAAAGTAGCCGATGCCGCGCGAGGCGCCGGTAACGACCGCAACGCGGCCGGTAAGGTCGAGGGTCATGCGAGAATTTCCGTAAGGTCGGCGTGAAACACCCCCCTCTGCCCTGCCGGGCATCTCCCCCTCAAGGGGGGAGATTGGACTCCGCCGAAGTTGGCTCTGGCTTCGCAGCCTTGGCGATTGGCGAAAGTCGGAAGTTCAGCCGATCTCCCCCCTTGAGGGGGAGATGTCCGGCAGGACAGAGGGGGGTAAACTGGCGAAGGCAAATGATAAACCGGCAATCCTACGCCCCGCTCGTCGCCAGCAGCGACAGCGTGCGCACATTGTCGTGGCCTTCGAAGTCGAGCAGTCGGGTCGGGTACTGGCCGGTGAAGCAGGCGTCGCAAAATTGCGGTTGGTCGTTGTCGCGGCTGGCCTCGCCGACGGCGCGGTAGAGCCCGTCGATGGAGAGGAAGCCGAGCGAATCGACACGGATGAACTCGGCCATTTCTTCCACCGACATGCGCGATGCCAGAAGCTTCGACTTCTCCGGCGTGTCGACGCCGTAGAAGCAGGAGGCGCGTGTCGGTGGCGAGGCGATGCGCATATGCACTTCCTTGGCACCGGCGTCGCGCACCATCTGCACGATCTTCTGGCTGGTGGTGCCGCGCACGATACTGTCGTCGACCAGCACCACGCGCTTGCCTTCGATCATGCGGCGGTTGGCATTGTGCTTCAGTTTGACGCCCATGTGGCGGATCGAATCGCCGGGCTGGATGAAGGTACGGCCGACATAATGGTTGCGGATGATGCCGAGCTCGAAGGGAATGCCGGCCGCCTGGCTGAAGCCGAGCGCCGCCGGCGTGCCCGAATCGGGCACCGGCACGACGATGTCGGCCTCGACTGGGCTTTCGACCGCCAACTCGGCGCCGATGCGCTTGCGCACCTCATAGACGTTGCGGCCTTCGACCGAAGAATCCGGCCGCGCGAAATAGACATACTCGAAGATGCAGAAGCGGGTCTTCTGCGGCTCGAAGGGGAACAGGCTTTCAATGCCCTTGGACGTGACGACGACCATCTCGCCGGGCTTCAGGTCACGCACGAAACGCGCACCGATAATGTCGAGCGCGCAGGTCTCGGAGGCCAGGATCCAGGCGCCGTCGAGATCGCCGAGCACCAGCGGGCGGATGCCAAGCGGGTCGCGGCAGCCGATCATCTTCTTGGCCGTCATCGCCACCAGCGAGAAGGCACCCTCGACCTGCCGTACCGCATCGATGAAACGCGAGTTCAAATCGCGCTCCTTGCTGGTGGCGACAAGGTGCAAAAGCGTCTCGGTATCGGAGGTGGAGGAGAAGATCGCGCCTTGCTTCTGCAGCGCGCGCTGCACGGTCATGGCGTTGGTCAGATTGCCGTTGTGGGCGACGGCGAAGCCGCCATCGGCGAGTTCGGCGAAAAACGGCTGGATGTTGCGCATGCCGGCACCGCCAGTCGTGGCGTAGCGGGTGTGGCCAATGGCGCGGTTGCCTTGCAGGCTGTCGATGACGCGCTGCTTGGTGAAGGTGTCGCCGATCAAGCCGACATGGCGTTCGACATGGAACTGGGTGCCGTCATAGGAAACGATGCCGGCCGCTTCCTGGCCGCGATGCTGCAGCGCATGCAGGCCCAGTGTGACGATGGCTGCCGCGTCCTGCCGGCCGAAAATGCCGAACACGCCACATTCGTCGTGGAAATGGTCGTCGGCCTCGGCGGAAAGCACGTCGTTTGCGTCTGCCATCTGTTCGAGCCTCGCTGCGGAAAGGCGTCATATAGTGCAGTCGAGCCTGCAATGCCACTGGAAATCAGAACGCCGGCTTGCGAGCAGTATCAACTGTCCGGTAGCGTTTCGCTCCAAAAGAGGACGTTGCGGATGGGCAGTATACCCGACCAAGCCGAAGAGCCCACCGAAGCCGAAGAAGAGGCTTGGTGCGAATCACAACGGCAGTATGTGATTGACTATCTGGCCCGCGAGCACTTGCAACACGGAAGGGTTGGAGAATGGCCCGCTTGGCACGTCTATCCGTATGTTGCCATTTGGGCCATCGAGAGCGTCAGTCGACCTGAGTGGATCGGTTGGTGGGCGATCTCTGGTGATCTCCCAAGCGATTACATACCGTACGGATCGGACCGCACGCCGCGTGCCGCCGCCCGTGCTTTTGGCTTGCGTTGGAAGGAAGTGGCTGCGGCAATGGTCCGAGGCGAGGAACACGAGGAGTTCACGATCGGCGGCCCCGCGGATGCCGCAACGATAGCGCCCCTGCTTGCGTCTAGAGCAGGGACGCTCCTCGATTGGGCTGATGACGACGACGACGTCTGGGACGACGATCCTGAGGACCAGTCGGGAGCTTGATCCGACGTTCTGGACCTATCGCCTCCCACCACTACTCAGTTTGCCGGTGCCGCGGGCGCCGGATTGGCCGGGGCATTGTCCGCCGGCGGTGTCGCGGCGTCATTGTCGTCGGGCGCCGGCGTGTTGGCATCGTCGCCACCCGCGGGAGCATCCGCCGCCGGGGCGTCCGGAGCCGCGGGGGTCTCTGCGGCCGGCTGATTCGGATTGAGCTTCTTGAGGATGGCGTTTTCCGGATCCTCGGGCAGCAGGCTTTCGAGCTTGGCGCCGATCTGTTCGAGCAGCGGCCGCGACTTGGCCTCCGTGACCCAGGCCGGTGCCTTGGCGCCAGCCAGCCAGTTGAAGAACAGCAGTGCGACGGCAACGACCAGGATGCCGCGCGCGGCGCCGTAGAGGAAACCCAGCGTACGGTCGAGCGCGCCGATCCGGGAATCGATGATCCAGTCGGCGAGCTTCATGGTGATGACCGAGACGACGATCAGCGCGACGATGAAGACGACGCCGGCGGCGGCCGCCATGGCGACCTTTTCATTCTCGATGTAGGGCGCGAGGTAAGGCACAACCGGCTTGTAGAAGAAGAACGCCGCCGCTGCCGCCGCTGCCCAGGAGACGACGGACAGGACTTCGCGCGAGAAGCCGCGAACCATGGCGAGCATCGCCGAGACCAGAGTGAAGCCGACGAGAATTCCGTCAAGCAGCGTAATCGGCATGTCTTTCGCCCCACTCCATGAGCCGCATTATAGCGCGGAGCATCGGGTTTTCCCAAAACCGGTTCCCGCCTTTAGGATCCGATGCTCTAGTCTTCTACGTCCACGCGGCTTCGGCGTGAGCCGGCTATGCGTGCCACGAGGTCGGCAAGCTCGGTCGGCTGGAAAGAACCGGCCCCGATCCCGCCGGCCAGTTCCCCGCTGCCCGAGGGCAGAACCGCACTTCCAAAACCCAGCTTTTCGGCTTCTTTGAGGCGCTGTTGCGCATGCGCAACCGGCCTCACGGCGCCCGAAAGGCTGATTTCGCCGAAATAGACGCAATCGGCGGGAAGGGCAAGACCGGTGAGCGAGGAAACCAGGGCCGCCGCTACCGCCAGATCGGCCGCGGGCTCCGAGATGCGGTAGCCGCCGGCGACGTTGAGATAGACATCGTGGCTGCCGAAGCGCACGCCGCAATGGGCTTCGAGAACCGCCAGGATCATCGACAGCCGGGCGCCGTCCCAGCCGACGACGGCGCGGCGTGGCGTGCCGAGCGACGACGGCGCGACCAGCGCCTGGATCTCGACCAGCACCGGCCTTGTCCCTTCCATGCCGGCGAAAACCGCGGCGCCTGGCGATTTCGCATGTCGCTCGCCAAGGAAAAGCTCGGACGGATTGGCAACCTCGCGCAGGCCCTTGTCCGACATTTCGAAGACGCCGATCTCGTCTGTCGGACCAAAACGGTTCTTAACCGTGCGCAGGATGCGATAGTGATGGCCGCCTTCGCCTTCGAAGTAGAGTACGGCGTCGACCATATGCTCGACGACGCGCGGCCCGGCGATCTGGCCTTCCTTGGTGACATGGCCGACCAGCACGATCGCCGCCCCTGTGGATTTCGCATAACGGATCATCGCCTGGGCGGCGGCTCGCACCTGGGTGACGGTGCCCGGCGCCGAATCGGCAAGGTCGGTCCACAGCGTCTGGATCGAATCGAGGATGACGAGGTCTGGCCGCTTGCCGTCGGCTATCGTGGCAAGGATGTCCTCGACATTGGTCTCGGCGGCAAGTTCCACCGGAGAGGAGGCGACGCCAAGCCGCTGCGCGCGCAGCCTGATCTGCGCGACCGCCTCTTCGCCCGAGACATAGACGATGCGGTGGCCTTTTGACGCCAGTGCCGCGGCCGCCTGGGTAAGCAGCGTCGATTTGCCGATACCGGGATCACCGCCGACCAGTAGCGCCGAGCCGCGCACGAAACCACCGCCGGTGGCGCGATCGAGTTCGCCGATGCCCGAGATGATGCGCGGCGCATCCTCGATATCGCCGGACAGCGTGGTCAGCACCACCGCGCGGCCCTTGCGGGCGTTGCGCGTGTTGGCCGGACCCGAGCCGATGCCGCCGGATGTGCCTTCCTCGACCAGCGTGTTCCACTCGCCGCAGGCATCGCATTTGCCGGCCCAGCGCTGATGCACCGATCCGCAACTCTGGCAGATGAATTGAACGCGCGACTTGGCCATCAGAGGAACGCCACGTGGTGACAGGTCAGCGGGGCAGCGCCCCCCTCTGGCCTGCCGGCCATCTCCCCCTCAAGGGGGGAGATTTGCAGCTTCAGCGCTTGCGCCTTCCTTTCAGCGCCAAAAATTGGCGAAAGGGTCGATGACATCCGATCTCCCCCCTGGAGGGGGAGATGTCCGGCAGGACAGAGGGGGGCGCCAAGGAACGAGACCTGTCTCAATAGGTCACTCGAACCTTTCCGGCAGGTGATGCTCCTCGGCAAGGTCGGAGAAGCGGGTGAACTCGCCCTGGAAGGCAAGGCTGACGGTGCCGGTCGGTCCATGGCGCTGCTTGGCTATGATCACTTCGGCCTTGCCCTGGACCTCGACCATCTTTGTCTCCCAGGCAAGGTGCTCGGGCGTGCCTTTCTCCGGCTCCTTGTTCTTGATGTAATATTCCTCGCGGTACACGAACAGCACGACGTCGGCGTCCTGCTCGATCGAACCCGATTCGCGCAGGTCGGACAGCTGCGGATGTTTGTCGTCGCGGCTTTCGACTTGGCGCGAGAGCTGTGAGAGCGCGATGATCGGCACGCCAAGTTCCTTGCCGAGCGCCTTCAGTCCGGTGGTGATTTCGGTGATTTCCTGGACGCGGTTCTGCGACGCCTTGGCGGATGAACCCTGCATCAGCTGGATATAGTCGATGACCATCAGGTCCAGCCCGCGCTGGCGCTTGAGGCGGCGGGCGCGAGCCGCGAGCTGGGCAATCGAAATACCGCCCGTCTGGTCGATGTACAGCGGCCGCTTGTGGTTCTCCTGCGTGTACGCGACGAGCTTGCCGAAATCGGCTTCGGTCAGGTCGCCACGCCTGATTTTCGACGATGGGATCTCGGTCTGCTCGGAGATGATGCGGGTGGCCAGCTGCTCGGACGACATTTCGAGCGAGAAGAAGCCGACGACGCCGCCATTGGCCGCCTTGACGGAGCCGTCGGCCTGTTGGGCAGGCTCATAGGCGGCAGCGATGTTGTAGGCGATGTTGGTGGCCAGCGAGGTCTTGCCCATGCCCGGGCGGCCGGCGATGATGATCAAATCCGACGGCTGCAGGCCGCCCATGCGGTGGTCGAGATCGCGCAGGCCGGTGGCAATGCCGGACAGGTGGCCATCGCGCATATAGGCGGCACTGGCCATGTCGACGGCGTTCTTCAACGCATCGGAAAAACTCTCGAAACCGCCATCGTAGCGGCCGTTTTCGGCCAGCTCGAACAGCCGCCGCTCGGCATCCTCGATCTGTTCGCCGGGCGCCATGTCGACCGGCGCATCATAGGCGATGTTGACCATGTCCTCGCCGACGGTGATCAGCGCGCGGCGCGTGGCGAGGTCATAGATGGCGCGGCCATAGTCGGTGGCGTTGACGACGGTCACGGCCTCCACCGCCAACCGCACGACATATTGCGCCATCGTCATGTCGCCGACCTTCTCGTCGGCCGGCAGGAAGGTTTTTAGCGTTATCGGCGTCGCGACCTTGCCCATGCGTATGAACTCGGACGCCACCTCAAAGATCTTGCGATGCAGCGGCTCGTAGAAATGGCTGGCCTTGAGGAAATCCGAGACGCGGTAGAAGGCGTCGTTGTTGACGAGGATGGCGCCGAGCAGCGCCTGCTCGGCCTCGATGTTATTTGGCGCTTCACGATAAAGCGGTGTTTCCGCCACGCCGAATTTACGCGCTGCTTCTGCCATGATGTCCCCGATTGCGATCCCGGCTTCTCGATATCAGAACGTGACAAGTCCATGCTGACTTATCTGCACCAGTGCCTGTCCAATCAGCTTTGATACCCGCGATTCACAGCCGAGTTTTTTCGGTGGAAAGAATCACAATTGACTCGAATCGAAAGAACGAATGTAGCGCATCTATAGGGAGAACAAAACGGGAAAACAAGAATGGTGCCCTGTGCAGCCATCCCGCTCAAAGCTGACCGAGTCGCCCCTTGATGAACCGGCGTTCCGCCGGTTGCCGGGTCAACTCGAGCGCCCGCCGGTAGGAGGTCCTTGCCGCTTCGGTCAAGCCAAGCCTGCGTTGCATGTCTGCCCGCGCGGCATGGGCCAGATGGTAGCCGTCCAGCCCGCCCTGTCCCATGACCGCCTCGATTGCCGCCAGTCCGGCCTGCGGGCCGTCGCGCATGCCTATGGCCGCGGCGCGGTTGAGTGCCACGACCGGCGAGGGGTCGACGCGGCCGAGCACATCGTAAAGCGCGACGATCTGTACCCAGTCGGTCTCCGCCGTGCCTGCCGCCTCGGCGTGGACGGAAGCAATCGCCGCCTGCAGGATATACGGTCCGATGCGGCGCGAGGCGATCGCCCGACCGATCAGGCCGTCGGCCTCGGCGATCAGCGAACGGTCCCACAGCGTGCGGTCCTGATCCTCCAGCAGGACAAGGTCGCCGCTGGCATCGACCCGCGTCGCGCGCCGCGCCTCGTGCAGAAGCATCAGGGCAAGCAGCCCTTGCGCCTCCGGCTGGTCGAGCAACTCGACCATCAGCCGGCCGAGCCGGATCGCCTCGGCGCACAGATCGGCCCGCGTCAGATTTGGCCCCTCGGTTGCCGCATAACCCTCGTTGAAGATCAGGTAGATCACCTGCAGCGCACTCTCGAGACGCGCCGGCAGGTCGCCGCGGTCGGGCACTTCGTAGGGGATGGCCTCGTCCCGGATCTTCGCCTTGGCCCGCACGATGCGTTGCGCAATGGTCGGTGCCGGCGTCAGATAGGCGCGGGCGATCTCTTCGGTGGTCAGACCACCCACTTCGCGCAGGGTCAGGGCGATGCGTGCATCCGGCGCCAGCGCCGGATGGCAGCAGACGAAGATGAGCCGCAATTCATCGTCCTGGATGTCCTCCGGCATGGCCGGCTCCGGTGTCGGCTCGGCCAGAGCCGTGAGCTCGGGCAGAGCCCCGGCCAGCCGTGCTTCCCGGCGCCAGCGGTCGATGGTCCTGAAGCGGCCGGCCGAGACCAGCCAGGAATAGGGATTGGCCGGCACACCCTGGCGCGGCCATTGTTCGGCGGCAGCAGTGAAGGCCTCATGCAAGGCCTCCTCCGCCGCGTCGAAACCGCCGAGCAGGCGGATCAACGTCGCCAGCACGCGCCGCGCCTCGGTGCGGTAGGCCGCCTCCAGGGCATCGCGCGGGCCGGCGGTGCTCACAGGACCGGCGGCGGCTGGCTGAAGTCGACGACCGGACGGACTTCGATAAAGCCGATCGTTGCCAGCGGATGGCCGCTCGCCACCCGCACCGCTTCATTGAGATCGCGGGCTTCGATGACGATGATGCCGCCCAGGATCTCCTTGGTCTCCATGAATGGACCGTCGACCGACGACATCTTGCCGTCGCGGACCTGCACGGTCATCGCCTCTTCCGGCAACACCAAGGCCTCGGCGGTTACGAAGTGGCCGCTGGCTTTGAGCACCTCGTCATATCCGGCGCATTCGGCCAGCACGGCGTTGGCTTGCGGGCTGCCGCCGAACAGCGTCTTGGGGTGGTAGTAGATGAGACAGGCATAACGCATGGTGGGTTCCTTATCTTGATCTTGATTCTTGGGATCAGGCGTCGAGGATCGGCGCGAAGCCGCCATGGACCCGGCGCTGGTTGTCGTAGGGCATGGTGTCGGCATACATGCGCGGATCGGCAATCACCTTCTTCCAGGCTTCGTCGCGCACCTGCTTCGACGGCCATTCGACCCAGGCGTAGACGACAACCTCGTCGCCTGTCGCTTTCACGGCGCCACGGTAGTCGGTGACCTCGCCGTCGGGAACATCGTCGCCCCACGCTTCGACGACGCGGGTTGCGCCGTGTTCCTTGATCACCGCAGCCTGCTTCGTCGCTACGGCAAGGTAGGCTTGCTTGTTGGCGGCCGGCACCGGCACCAGCGAGCCATCGATATAGCCGGTTTTGCCGGTCGTGTTCAGGTCGATGAACGGCGTGAAGCCGCCGATGATCATGCGCTTGCCGTCAAAGGGCATGGACGCGCCGATATCCGCCATGCGGGGATCGCTCATCATCGTCTGGTAGGCGCTATCCGCCGCCGCCTTGTCCGCATATTCGTGCCACGAAAAGGTGATGACTTCATCCGGCTTTGCCTTCACGGCGCCTCTGAAGTCGGTGATGTTGCCGCCGGGCACGTCGTCGCCCCATCCTTCGACCATGCGGGTGGTGCCGAACTCCCTCAGCACCGCTGCCGCCTTGGCGACATGCCTGCGATAGGCTTCCTTGTTGGCGGCGGGTACCGCGGCGACAAATCCTGCGATATAGCTCATTGCGTTTCTCCTGTTGGCTGATGCCGTTTGACACTCTTGGCGTCTCGAAAGGTCCGAGAACGCCAATGGTCGAACGGCACGGCCTGGATTCGACATCGCTCCGAAATTTTTCTTCGGTGCGGTCCGAACCGCCGCTGAGGCCTATTCGGAAGCCAGCCTGTCGCCCCAGTCCAGCCGCCGGGCGAGCTTGAAGTCGGCGCCGTCGCGCTTGGTGAACAAGCGCTCGGCGGCAGTGCCGTCTTCCCTGCAAAGCTTGAGCAGAACCTTGCCGGAACCGGATTTCGGCGGCGCAAGAACCCGTGCCTGGTGCGAAGTGGGCAGTTCTCGGGACGCTGCGACATAGATGAACTTCTCGTCTTCCCACGGCACGTCGGCGTCCTTGGCCAGCCGGTGCAGGCGCGAGCGGGCGACGCGGCGGGAAAAATGGCACCAGTCGGGCGCGGTGAGCGGGCAGGGCGCGTGATGCGGGCAAGGCGCAAGCACATGCGCGCCCGCCTCGATCAGCTGCCGTCGCACGGCAAGGATGCGCTGCCAGCCGGCCGGCGTACCCGGCTCGACGATCAGCAGCGTGTCGCCAGTGAGTTGCCAGAGCCGGTCGATGAGCTTCGGCAGAGACGCCGGGGCAATTTCGTCCAGCACATAGGCGCAAGTGACCAGATCGGCCGACTTGAGGTCGGCGAGGTCGACGGTGGCATCACCCGCCAGCCATCTGGTCTGGGCGGCAATCGCGCCGGCGGCAAGTGTCTCGCCGACCTTGCGTACTGCCGCACTGGCTTCGAACAACACCGCCTGTTCGAGATAGGGCCACAGGTCGGTCGTGGCCCAAAGCACCGTACCAGGGCCGGCGCCGACATCGAGCAGGCTCTTGGGTTGGAAGGCGGGCTTGGCATCGCTCAGCGCGTCGAGGCTAGCTCGGATCGCGGCATAGGTCGCCGGCAGCCGCGTCGCCAGATAGGCCTTCACCGCCAGGTCCTCGGCCATGTGCAAACGGCCGTCGCGCAACTCGGCACGGTAACGGTCGGACAGCGTTTTTGCCGCTTGCTTCAGCGTCGCCAGCGGAACGTTTTCGAGCACGCGCTCGACACCTTGGCGAAGGGACGCTGGCAACTCCATCTCACGCGCCCCGCGGGACGAGAAGGATCACCGAAGCGCCGGCAATGCAGAGCGCGGCGCCGGCAAAATCCCAGCGGTCGGGGCGCACGTCCTCCACCAGCCACAGCCAGCCAAGCGACGCCACGATGTAGATGCCGCCATAGGCTGCGTAGGCGCGTCCGGCGGCGCTTGTGTCGACCAGCGCCAGCAAGAAGCCGAACAGGGCGAGCGAGGCGAGGCCGGGGAGTAGCCACAGCAGCGACTTCTCCAGCCGCCACCAGGCCCAGAACGAAAAGCAACCGGCAATCTCGGCCAGGGCGGCAGCGGCATAGAGCACGTACGTCATGAAAAAGGTCCCGAGACGATCACGGGACCTTTTTCAGTGCAGGAGCCGGCAATGGCAAGTGGCAATGCTTATTCCTGGTCCGCAACTTTGCGGCGGCGGGCTGGCCTGGCCGCAGGGCTCTTTTTGACCGGAGCCGTTTCACGATGCCCCATATCGCGCATCTCAAGCGCCTTTTCGCACTTGGCCATGTAGTCGCGCGACATGGGCAGCGTGTCGTTCTTCTTGGCGATCTGGATCTGGAAGATGACCAGGTCCTGCCAGCGGAAGGCGGCTTCCGAGGCGGCCAGGTAGAATTCCCACATGCGGCAGAAGCGTTCGTCATAGATCGCCTTGGCCTTGTCACGGTTGGCGGCGAAGCGCTCGCCCCAGTGCTTCAGCGTGTCGGCGTAGTGGAGCCTGAGAATCTCGACGTCGGTGACGACCAGACCCGACTTCTCGATTGCCGGCATGACTTCCGAGAGCGCGGGGATGTAGCCGCCCGGGAAGATGTATTTGCGGATGAAGGCGCTGGTTGCCCACGGCACGCCGGAGCGGCCGATCGTGTGCAACAGCATGACGCCGTCCGGCTTGAGCAGCGTCGCGCTCTTGTCGAAGAAGGTGCGGTAATGGTTGACGCCGACATGTTCGAACATGCCGACCGATACGATGCGGTCGAAACGCTCGTTGAGTTCGCGGTAGTCCTTGAGCTCGAAATGCACGCGGCTTTCCAGCCCTTGCGCGTGCGCACGGTCGGTGGCGACCCCGTGCTGCTCGGTCGACAATGTCACGCCCTGCACGTCGACATCGAACGCCTTGGCGAGATAGAGGCCGAGCCCGCCCCAGCCGGAGCCGATGTCGAGCACCGTCTGGCCGGCCTTCAGCCGGAGCTTGGCGGCGATGTGGCGCTTCTTGGCGGCCTGCGCTTCGTCGAGCGTCATATCCGGCTGCTCGAAATAGGCGCAGGAATATTGCATGTCCTCGTCGAGGAAGAGCCGGTAGAGATCACCCGACAGGTCGTAGTGGCGCTGCACGTTGCGGCGCGAGCGCGAGGCGGTGTTGATCTGCTGCAAGCGGCGGAAGGCGTGGCGCAGCCCTTCGATGGCCTTCGACCAGGTGGCGTCGATGCCGCCGCTGCCCATGTTCTGGAAGGCGATGCGCATCACGCCCAGCACGCCACCTTCGAGGATGTCGAGTTCGCCGTCCATGTAGGATTCCGGAACCGCCAGCATCGGATCGAAGGTGATGGCGCGCTCGGCATGCGCGGTCTTGATGTGCATGTGCACCGGTTCGCCGCTGCCATCGCCGAAAACCACTGTCGCGCCCTTGGGACCGGTCACCTTGAGATTGCCGGTGCGCACCAGGCGGTCGAGAACGCGCTTCAACAGAATATTCATGACCAAATGTCCCCTCTCGGCCAGACAGGCTGTCTTGGCGCGTGACCCGAAAATCGGAATCGATTTTCATCGGCCGAACCAAAGCTCCACAGCGTCATTTGCGCGGCCGAAGGCCGCGCGACGCTGTAGTCTGCAACAATATATAGGGGTTCGAAAAGTTCCATTTGGCATAAAAAAGCCCGGGCGAGAGGCCCGGGCATTGGTCCAGTATGGCTGGATGCCGGCAAAGTGATCGGAGCACAGCTCCAATCGAGATCAGAGCACAGCTCTAATCGTGATCGAAGCGTAGCTCCAATCGCCTTGCGGCGTATGATCAGGCGTTGTCTTCGCCGCCCTCGAACTCGGTGTTCGGGTCGAAGAAGTTTTCCGGCCGGGCATTGTCGTTGATGTCGTCGCCATAGATGGCTTCGGCAGTGGTCAGCGTCTCGCCCTTGGCCTGACGTTCGGCTTCGTCGGCCGTGCGGGCGATATTGAGCGTGACGGTGACCTCGACTTCCGGATGCAGCGCGATCGCCACATTAGTGACGCCGATGGTCTTGATCGGCTGGTTGAGCAGGATCTGGTTGCGGTTGATCGAAAAACCTTCCGCCGTCAGCAGATCGGCGATGTCGCGGGTCGAAACGGAACCGTAGAGCTGCCCGGTTTCACCGGCGGAGCGAACGGCGATGAAGCTCTTGCCGTCGAGCTTTTCGGCGACCTGGCTGGCTTCCGACTTGCGCTCGAGGTTGCGGGCTTCAAGCTGGGCGCGCTGGCCTTCGAACTTCTTCTTGTTGGCTTCGTTGGCGCGCAGCGCCTTGCCCTGCGGCAGCAGGAAGTTACGGGCAAAGCCGTCCTTGACCTTGACGGTATCGCCCATCTGGCCGAGGCGGGAAACGCGTTCGAGAAGAATGACTTCCATGGTTTTGTTCCTTCGGTTGCGCGCCAATCATTGGATGAGATCGACGCCGAATGTCTCTGGAACAGGTCAGGAAGCTTGAGCGCCTGGGGCGCTGGTGTCGCTGTCCTGCCTGTCGCGGCAGTTAGAGGTTTTTGACCTCAACCCGGGATTTGATGTTCAACCCTGCGGCGCCCGTCGCCGTGGGAGATGAGCGGGCGGCGAACCGCCCGCTAGACCATGATCTCGAAAAGTGGATACCGGTTTTCGGAAAAGATCATGGTCAAATCAAAAGGCCTTAGCGAACCACGTAGGGCAGCAGGCCGAGGAAGCGGGCGCGCTTGATCGCCTTGGCGAGTTCGCGCTGCTTCTTCTGGCTGACGGCGGTGATGCGCGACGGCACGATCTTGCCGCGCTCTGAAATGTAGCGCTGCAGGAGACGCACGTCCTTGTAGTCGATCTTGGGCGCGTTGGCACCGGAGAACGGGCAGGTCTTGCGGCGGCGATGGAACGGGCGCCGGGTCGGGATCTGATTGATGTCGACCATTATTCTGCACCCCCTTCAAAGCCTTCGCGCGGACGGCGCGGACCACGATCGGCACCGGCGTCGCCGAACGAGCGCGGCGGACGATCGCCACGGTCGCCACGATCACGGTCGCCGAACGAGCGCGGACCACGATCGCCACGGTCGCGGTCGCCGAAGCCGCCGCGTTCCGAGCGCTCTTCGCGCTTCTGCATCATGGCCGACGGGCCTTCCTCATGCGCCTCGACCTTGATAGTCAGGAAACGCAGCACGTCTTCGGACAGGCCCATCTGGCGCTCCATCTCGTTGAGCGCGGCCGCCGGGCAGTTCAGATCCATCAGCGTGTAGTAAGCCTTCCGGTTCTTGTTGACCCGGTAGGTGAGGGACTTCAGTCCCCAGTTCTCGACCCGGCCGACGGACCCGCCATTCGCGGAGATGACACCCTTGTACTGTTCGACAAGCGCATCGACCTGCTGCTGCGAGAGGTCCTGCCGGGCAAGAAACACATGTTCGTAAAGAGCCATTATGGTTCAGTGCCTTTCTTCGTTTCTCTCCCGGTTCCCGGCGGCAAAAGCCTCTGCAACTTCTCTGACCCGCAAACCTCGAAGGGCACGGGGAAGAAAGGAGCATGACGAGACGGTCGAGAGCGGAGACACGGGAGGCGGAAGCACTTCTGGCTTCACACGAAAGTTTTCGAAAAAACCTCCGGCCCTCCGTTCAGCCCCCAGCTGGGACCGGCAGATTGCGGGCGTCTATACAGCAATCCGACTGCAAAGCAAGCGCAGACGACGTTCTCTGTGTCGCGGGCGGCGGAAAAATCAAGCGGCAACAACGGCCATGCTTTGGGGTTTCCCGAAACCAGGCCTTAACTACAATGTCAGGTTGTGTGGGGTTGAGGCCCCTCCGTCAACGGTCGATTCATCATGGGAGGCGCAGAAGCCAGGATAATCCGCGCACATAACGCGCCAAAGCATTTCTGGGGGTAAGGATGCTTCTCAACAAATTCTGGCGCTCGACGAGCGGCAATTTCGCACTCGTGCTGGGACTGGCCTTGCCGGCCATCCTGACGGCCGTCGCTTTCGCAACCGATGTCTCCACCCTCATGCGGGCAAAGACAAATCTGCAGAATGCCCTCGACGCGGCAAACCTTGCCTCTTCACATCTTGGCGATCTCGAGATCACCCGCAATGACGCCTTCGACCGTTATTTCCAAGCCAACCTCGTCGGCCATGGCGAACTCAGCAATGCCAAGGCGACGTTGACCGTCGACAAGGGCGTCAACTTCGTCAAGACAAAGGCGGTTGCCTCGGCGGACGTCAATCTCAACTTCGCCTTTCTGTTCGGCAAGGACAAGCACATCGAGGTCGATGCCTCCGCCGTTGAATCGAACAACCAGCTCGAAGTCGTGCTGGTGCTGGACAACACCGGCTCGATGGCGGGCGCCCGCATGACGGCGCTAAGGACAGCGACCAAATCATTGCTCGACACGCTCGAATCGACAAAGTCGCCGACGCGCCAGATCCGCGCCTCGCTGGTTCCATTCGTTACGGCCGTCAATGTCGACGGTGACGAATTCGACCCGTCCTGGATCGATATGGACGGCAAGTCGTCCACCAACGGCATCAATTTCCCTGTCATCGACGGCAAGCGGCCGAACCACATGGCGCTGTTCAAACAGCTTCAGCAGGATGTTTCCGTCGGCAAACGGACAGGCTGGAATGGCACTGGATGGAAAGGCTGCGTCGAAGCGCGGCCGGGCACCTACAACATTTCGGACACGCCGCCCGATCCGACCAGGCCCGACACGCTGTTCGTGCCATACTTCGCGCCCGACGATCCGGCGAACGCCACGAAGCCGTCGGGCTCCTACGGCAACTCCGCCACCGGTTACAACAATTCCTATCTCGACGACATCAGCGACAAGACCAAGCTTGCCCAGTCGGGCGTCAATATTCTCGGCATTGACCTGAGCGGGCTGCTTGAATCGGTCGTCAGCCTGCTGCTCGGGGCAGACCTCGAAAAGATCGCCAAATATGTCGCGCCCGCCAACAAGCTGATCACCGAGACCGCCACCCCCATCACTGTTGGCCCCAATCGGTCCTGCCCGACTCCCGTCGTTCCCCTGACCGACGATTTCGACAAGCTGCGCAAGGCGGCCAGCGAGATGACCGAGTGGAACGGCTCTGGCACCAATGTCTCCGAAGGCCTGTCGTGGGGCATGCGTGTACTATCGCCAGGCGCGCCCTACACTGGCGGCGCGCCATGGAAGACGCCCGGCATCACCAAGATCGTCCTGTTGCTCACCGATGGCGAAAACGTCGTCTATGGCGCCAGTAACCAGCCGACGAAGTCCGACTACACATCGTATGGCTACCTGGCCGGCGGCCGTTTCGGATCGGACAACCAGACGACCGCGGCGCGCAATGTCGACGGCTGGACCAAAAGCGTTTGTACGCAGTTAAAGGACGAGGGTGTGCAAATCTACACCATGGTGCTGCAGTCCGACACCGCCGCCAACCGCGCGCTTTACAGCGCCTGCGCTTCGAATCCGAGCGACTATTATGCCGTCAACGATCCGACCAAACTGCCCAACGTGTTCCTGCAGATCGCCAACAAGTTCACGAAGCTGCAATTGACGAATTGAACGCGCGACCCGAGATGTCGAACCGGGATCCGGATAGACCAGTCTGTTCAACTCGTATGGGCGACAACCTTGTCGACCGTTTCGGGGAAGAAGTCGGGCGCCGCGTGGCGTTTGCCGAACATCATGTCGTACTGCAACAGACGGAAATCGCGGATCGCCGGGTCGATGTCTTTCTGCCGCGCCCAATCGGGCGTGGCCTCGCCCGCCGGCGTCAGCAACAGGTTGCGGTCGACGACGCGGTAGCGTTCGCTCATCTCGCCCAGAAATCCGGTGTAGTAGGGATGGCTGATGCCGGCCGTCTTCAGGATATGATAGGGCAGGAAGGCCGGGCTGACGGCGCCCATGTCTTCAGCCGGTCCGGTGCGGTTCGACCAGATGACCAGCGGCGTCTCGTGGTGTTCGAGGGCAGCCTCGGGCGACGCTTCCTTGCGTGGCGCGACATTGTCCTTCAGGAAACCGGTTTCGACATAGACCGGCCCAAGCGGCGGCAGATGGTCGCCGAAGAAGGCGATCACGGTGGGGCGGGAGCGTTTCTTCGCCCATTCGACGAGGCGTTCAAGGCCACGATCGGCATCGGCTGAGCCCTCGGCGTAGCTAAGCAGAGATTCGCGCGCCCACTGGCTGATCGGCGCCTGCACCGTGTGCGTCGGATTGTAATAGCGGTTCGGCTCGTAGGGACCGTGGTTTTGCAGGCTGACCGCAAAGAAGAACACCGGCTCATCGCTGGCGTCGGCCTCGCTGATGATCTCGTCGGTCATCGCCGCATCCGATGCCAGCGGCCCGCGCTTTTGCATGGGCGGCAGCGTTTCTTCCGACTTGAAGTCGTTGAAGCCGAAATCGGCGTAGACCGCGCCACGGTTCCAGAACCAGTTGGTGCCGGGATGGATGGCGCGCGCCCGGTAACCCTGGCTCTTGAGGAAGGTTGCCAGCGAAGGCGTCGGCGTGCGCACATATTGCTGATAGGGGATGCTGCCGACCGGCAGGAACGCGTTGGAAAAGCCGGTCAGCGCCTCGAACTCGATGTTGGCGGTCATGCCGCCGAACTCCGGCGAGAACATTGAGCCCGAGCGCAGCGCTCGCACATTGGGGATCGGATCGGGCGTGATGGTGACGCCTGGCAGCTTGGTCGGATCCCAGAAGGATTCGCTCATGACGATGATGATGTCAGGCTTCTCGGCCGGCACCGAGGCGGTCACATCCGGCCTGCCGATCGCAGCGATTGCCTTGTCCGAATATCCGGGCGGCGCCGAGACATGCGCCATCGGCACGTTCAGGGCAAATGCCAGCGCAAAGCCGTTGGAGGCATAGTTTTCCTTCTGGTCCCACATGATCGGGATGATCTGCAGCCGGTCCCTGGTCCAGGAGAAGGTGGCATAGTCCATGATCGAAACGAAGAAGGCGAGCAGCGGCACCGCCAGCGTCAGCCGGGCAAGCCGGCCCTTGCGGCTGAGCGCGGGAACCTTGCGGCGCCACAGCCGCCAGCCATAGACGAGCAGCGACAGGCCCCCGACGATACCGACGACCATGGCCAGAGCGGTCATAGGCCGCTCGCGCACCAGGAGCGGCAGCAGCGCGAAGATCTGCCGGGCATAGAGGAAATCGGTCGGATAGAGCGGATCGCCGAGATAGTGCGACTTCTGGTGGCCGACGAAGGCAAGGGAAAGCGTCAGCGGCGCGACGATCATCAGGCTCTGATGGCTGCGGCCGAGCACCGCATCGAGGCCGATCAGGATCAGCGCAAACACCACGATGGTGGTCCAGCCCGGCTTGAGCGGCTGCAGGAAGAAGGAGACCGTGCCGGCAAAGTCGCCCCGCACGATCAGTTCGATGGCAAACACCAGAACGGCAGCGATCGCTAGGCTGATCAGCCCATAGCGCACGACCGGCCATCTCCTGCCCGGCAGATAGCCGGTGGAGGGGTCGTCTTCCAGGAACTGTGGCGCGGCCTTGCCGGCGCGTTTGTAACTCTTTGCCACTTTAACTTCCCCACCCAGCGACAACACGTCACTCGATTGTCATAGAATTGTCACGCAAAGCTAGCGCCTGTAGCGAAAATAAGAAGAGCCAGCAAACGAATCGTGAGCGGTTTTCATCAGGAGTGATCGCCAAAAAGCCTTTCGGAACAGGCACTCGGCAGACACAGTCGCCGCCGGGTAAGGTCGAACCGGGCTTGACTTGGCGGCCTGCCTTGCGTCACAGGCAAGAAAAACTCGTCTATCAGGCAAGCAAAACCAGCCCTTGGGAGCCCTCGCATGGCCGTTGCATTCACCTTTCCTGGACAAGGCAGCCAGGCAGTCGGCATGGGCAAGGATCTCGCCGACGCCTTTCCCGAGGCGCGCAGGATCTTCCAGGAGGTCGACGACGCGCTGGGCGAAAACCTGTCGAAGCTGATCTGGGAAGGTCCGGAAGAGACGTTGACGCTGACCGCCAACGCGCAGCCGGCGCTGATGGCGGTGTCGCTGGCCGCGATCCGGGCGCTGGAAGCGCGCGGCTTCTCGCTGAAGGACAAGGTCGCCTATGTCGCCGGTCATTCGCTGGGCGAGTATTCGGCGCTCGCGGCCGCCGGATTTATTTCGGTCGCCGATGCCGCCCGGCTGCTGCGCATCCGTGGCAATGCCATGCAGGCGGCGGTGCCGGCTGGCGAGGGCGCGATGGCGGCGATCATCGGACTGGAGCAGGCCGATGTCGAAGCCGCCTGCGCCGAGGCTGCCCAAGAGGTTGGTAAAGGCTCGGTCTGCCAGATCGCCAACGACAATGGTGGCGGCCAGTTGGTCATTTCCGGCGCCAAAGCAGCGGTCGAATTGGCGGCAAAGCTTTGCACGGAAAAAGGCGCCAAGCGCGCCCTGATGCTGCAGGTGTCGGCGCCCTTCCATTCGGCGCTTATGGCGCCGGCAGCAAACGTCATGCGCGAAGCCCTCGCCGGTGTGACAAAGAACGCACCGGTCGTCCCGGTCGTCTCCAACGTGTCGGTGGCGCCTTCGAGCGATCCGGACGAGATTGCGCGGCGTCTGGTTGAGCAGGTGATCGGCCGCGTGCGCTGGCGCGAGACGGTGGAATGGTTCGGTGCAAACGGCGTCACCACGCTTTACGAAATCGGCGCCGGCAAGGTGCTTTCGGGATTGGCACGGCGTATCAACCGCGACATCGCTACCGCGTCGGTCGGCTCCGCGGCTGAGGTTGAGGCGGCATTGGCGGCGTTGGGTTGACCTACGCGCACCGGGCTTGAAATCCCGACATCATCACGATACATGAATACATGTATTCACAAGGAGAGTGGTATGCCGACCTCGATCCGACTTGCTCCCGAAATCGAAGAACGCCTGGATTTCCTCGCGACCAAGACCGGCCGGAGCAAAGCTTACTATCTGCGTGAGCTTATCGAACGCGGTCTTGAGGACATGGAGGACTATTATCTCGCGGCCGAGGTCCTGGAGCGGATCAGAAGCGGTGAGGAGGATGTCGTGAAGCCCGAGGACTTCTGGCGTGGCCTGGACGCTTGAATATGCCCGCTCGGCGCGCAAATTCGTCGAAAAGCTGGATCCGCAGACACGCAATCGAATTCGCGACTTCATCGAGAACCGTATCGCCGCTCTCGACAATCCACGGGAGGCTGGCAAGTCGCTGAAGGGTCCACTTGCGACCTTTTGGAGGTATCGGGTTGGGGATTACCGAATTATCTGTGATGTGCAGGACAGCCGGCTCGTAATTCTGGTGGTGACGATAGGCCATCGCGGCGACGTTTACAGATAGCCAATTCGCGGGCTGTCCGATTTGAGAAGAGGATTAAGACATGTTCGAATTGACTGGCCGCAAGGCACTCGTCACCGGCGCATCGGGGGGCATCGGCGAGGCAATCGCCCGGATGCTGCATGCGCAAGGCGCGATCGTCGGCCTGCACGGCACCCGCGTCGAGAAACTGGAAGCGCTGGCCACCGAGCTTGGCGACCGGGTCAAGCTGTTCCCGGCCAATTTGTCGAGCCGCGACGAGGTCAAGGCGCTCGGCCAGAAGGCGGAGGCCGATCTCGAAGGCGTCGACATCCTGGTCAACAATGCTGGCATCACCAAGGACGGGCTGTTCGTGCGCATGTCGGATGCCGACTGGGACACCGTGCTCGAGGTCAACCTGACCGCCGTGTTCAGGCTGACCCGCGAACTCACCCATCCGATGATGCGCCGCCGCCACGGCCGCATCATCAACATCACCTCGGTGGTCGGCGTCACCGGCAATCCCGGCCAGACCAATTACTGCGCCTCCAAGGCCGGCATGATCGGCTTTTCCAAGTCGCTGGCACAGGAGATCGCCACCCGCAACATCACCGTCAACTGCGTCGCTCCGGGCTTCATCGAATCGGCGATGACCGACAAGCTCAACGACAAGCAGAAAGAGGCGATCATGGCGGCGATCCCGACACGCCGCATGGGTACCACCGTTGAAGTCGCATCCGCTGCTGCCTATCTCGCCTCCAACGAAGCCGCCTATGTCACCGGCCAGACCATCCATGTGAATGGCGGCATGGCGATGATCTGACGGACCTTGTTGATAATTCTACCCGCCGGCTATCTGCCGCGGTTATCTGCGCTTCCGGCGCACGCGAACTGAAAGTACGCTCCGCTCCGGTTCTCGAAAACCGCACCATATAACTCGGCAGGGCGAATTCTGAACAAGGTCCGGAGGGTTGTGAAAAGAGACCATTTCGGCTTGGACCTCAGCTATTTTTCGTGTAATGCGGCCCGCAACCCGGCGGTTCGGGCAAAAACCGGTCCGTAGCCGTTGCGTTTCCGGCAGGACCATCTTTCAGCTTGATTAGCGGCATTCTGCCCGCTAACGAAGACAGACAAACAAAAGACGAGGATGCCCAAATGAGTGACACCGCAGAGCGCGTCAAGAAGATCGTCATCGAGCACCTTGGCGTCGATGCCGACAAAGTGACGGAGCAGGCGAGCTTCATCGATGATCTGGGCGCCGACAGCCTCGACACGGTCGAACTCGTCATGGCGTTCGAAGAAGAATTCGGCGTCGAGATTCCCGATGATGCGGCCGAGACCATCCTGACGGTCGGCGATGCCGTGAAGTACATCGACAAGGCTTCGGCCTGACGCTTTCCGCAGTCACCACCGGGGAGGACCTGCGATGAGACGTGTCGTCGTCACGGGCCTTGGGTTGCTGTCGCCGTTCGGCATGGGCTTCGAGCACAGCTGGAAGGAACTTCTGACCGGCCGCAGCGCTGCCAAGCGCATCACCGAGTTCGAGGTGGAGGATCTTGCTTGCAAGATCGCCCACGTCATTCCGCGTGGCGATGGCAGCAATGCCACCTTCAATCCCGAGGCCGTGCTCGAGCCGAAGGAATTGCGCAAGATCGGCGACTTCATCCTGTACGGGATTGCCGCCGCCGACGAGGCGCTGAAGGATTCCGGCTGGGAACCAAAGACGCATGCCGAGCAATGCGCCACCGGCGTCATGATCGGCTCCGGCATTGGCGGTATTGAAGGCATCGCCGAGAACGCGCTGATCCTCAAGGAACGCGGCCCGCGCCGCATCAGTCCTTTCTTCATCCCGGGCCAGATCATCAATCTCGTCTCCGGGCAGGTTTCGATCCGGCACGGGCTGAAAGGCCCGAACCATGCCGTCGTCACGGCCTGTTCGACCGGCGCGCACGCCATTGGCGATGCTGCCCGTTTGATCATATGGGGCGATGCCGACGTGATGGTCGCCGGTGGCGCCGAAGCGCCGGTGACGCGGCTGTCGATCGCCGGCTTCGCCGCATGCCGGGCGCTGTCGACCGATCGCAACGATGCGCCGCAAACGGCGTCGCGCCCCTATGACCGCGACCGCGACGGCTTCGTCATGGGCGAGGGTGCCGGTGTCGTCGTGCTTGAAGAACTCGAACACGCCAAGGCGCGCGGCGCCAAGATCTACGCAGAGGTGACCGGTTACGGCCTCACCGGCGACGCCTATCACATCACAGCTCCCGCCGAGGATGGCGACGGTGCCTTCCGTTGCATGACGGCGGCACTGAATCGGGCCAAGCTGACGCCTGCCGATGTTGACTACATCAACGCCCACGGCACCTCGACCATGGCCGACACGATTGAGCTCGGCGCCGTCGAGCGGCTTGTCGGCAATGCCGCGTCGAAGATTTCGATGTCGTCGACCAAGTCGTCGATCGGCCATCTGCTGGGGGCGGCGGGTGCTGCCGAAGCGATCTTTTCGATCCTTGCTATCAGAGACAATGTCGCGCCGGCGACCATCAACCTCGACAACCCGGAGCGCGAAACCGCGATCGACCTGGTACCGAACAAGCCGCGTGCCCGCCAGATCGACGTGGCGCTGTCCAATTCCTTCGGCTTTGGCGGTACCAACGCGTCGCTGGTCTTCCAGCGCTACAATGGCTGATCGTCCGGCTGCCGGGCGACGCTTTGGCGTGCCGTCAATTTTGCCATATTCGCGCCTACTCTGCCGCTGGGGATTCGTTGGGCGATCAAACGGTAGGGCGAAATGAACACAAATCCGGCAGGCAACGGAGAATTCGGGCAACGGCCGGGTCCGATCGTGCCGAAAACGGCCAGCGAGGCGTTGCGGCCGGAGGCCGGCACGCCGCCGCCGAAGCGCTCGCGTGCGTCACGCAGCCAGGTCGTCGTGTTCATGAACTTCGTCATCTCCTCGGTGATGCTGATGGTTCTGGCGGCCGGCGTCGCGGTCTATTTCGGCAAGCAGGAATTCACCGAAGCCGGCCCCTCGGCCAATGGCGACACCTTCCTGGTCAAGCCGAACACCGGCGTCCAGGACATTGCCGACCAGCTCGAACGCCGCGGACTGATCAGCGATGCCCGGGTGTTCCGCCTTGGCGTTCGCGCCTTCGGCAATGATTCGGCGCTGAAGGCCGGCGAGTACGAGATCAAGCCCAGGGCTTCCATGCGCGACATCATGGAGCTTTTGAAGAGCGGCAAGTCGGTGATGTATTCGCTGACCGTTCCCGAAGGGCTGACGGTCGAGCAGGCGCTGCAGCGCATCGCCGAGGAGCCTGCGTTGAGCGGCGACATGCCGACGACCACGCCTCCAGAGGGTAGCCTCGCCACCGACACACTGCGTTTCACGCGTGGCGCGACGCGCCAGCAGATGGTCGACAAGCTGCTGGCGGATCAGAGGAAGCTGGTCGAGGATGTCTGGCAGCGGCGTGCGCCGGACCTGCCGCTGGCCGACGTCGAAGAGTTCGTCACGCTGGCCTCGATCGTCGAGAAGGAAACGGGTAAGGGTGACGAGCGTTCACGGGTCGCCGCCGTCTTCCTGAACCGACTCGCCAAGGGCATGCGTCTGCAATCCGATCCAACCATTATCTACGGTCTGTTCGGCGGCAAGGGCAAGCCGGCGGACCGGCCGATCTACCAGTCGGACATCCAGAAGCAGACGCCCTACAACACCTATGTGATCAGCGGCCTGCCACCAACGCCGATCGCCAATCCGGGTCGCGCAGCGCTGGAGGCGGTGGCCAATCCGTCGAAGACCGACGACCTCTATTTCGTCGCCGACGGCACCGGTGGGCACGTCTTTGCCGCGACGCTGGACGAGCACAATGAGAATGTCGCCCGCTATCGCGCCTTGCAGAAGAAGCAGGCCGATGACGCCGCCAAGGCTGCCAAGGCCGGCAATACCACTGGCGCCAGCGACAGCAATGCCGACAAACCGGCTGACACTGGGCCGGCTGACAGTGGGCCAGTTGAGGGTGGGCCGGCTGACGGTGGCGACGACAGCGGCGGCGATGCAGGCGCTGCCCAGTAGAATAGAAGAAATGCGTTGCCCACCAGGCGACGCCTGAGATTTGGAAGAGCGCCGCGTGTCCGATTTCGACGCGCCTGGGGGGCGCAGTCATTTTCAAGCCGCACTTGCTCCTCTCCGGAAAGCCGGCTTCGGGGTGATGCGCCAGGGACGTGTGGGCAATATGAATTTGCAGAGCATGACCGGTTTTGCACGTGCCGTCGCCGAGCATGAGGGCACCTCGATCGCCTGGGAGGTCAAATCCGTCAACGGCAAGAGCGTCGAGGTACGGCTGCGACTGCCGCAAGGCTTCGAGCGGCTGGAGCCAGCCGTCAGGCAGATACTCCAGAAGCGTTTTGCGCGCGGCAATTTCCAAGCGACGCTGACCATCGGCCGTGCCGCCGGAGCGCAGGCGCAGCCGGTCGTCAACGAAGCTTTCCTGAAGGACCTGGCCGGGCTCGCCAAGCGGCTGCAGGAGCAATTCGGCGTTGCGCCCGCGACATCAGACGGATTGCTTTCGCTGCGCGGCGTGCTCGACATTCCCGAAACTGTCGAAACCGAAGAGGCGAGGGCCGCGCTCGATGCCGCGATCATGGCCGCGCTCGAGGTGGCCTTGAAAGGGCTCGAACAGGCACGACAAAGCGAGGGTGGCGCGCTGGCTATGCTGCTGTCGGGTCATATCGACATAATCGAGGCGCTGACGCTGCGGGCAGAGGCGGATCCGTCACGCGAGACGGTGGCGATCCGCGAACGCATCGCCGAGCAGGTCAGGCTTCTGATGGATGCTTCCGCCAATCTCGACGCCACCCGGCTGCACATGGAGGCGGCATTCCTGGCCACCAAGGCCGATATTCGCGAAGAGATCGACCGGCTGAAAACGCATGTCGCATCCGGTCGGGCACTGCTCGAGGGCGGCGGCGCGGTCGGCCGCAAGCTCGATTTTCTGGCACAGGAATTTAACCGCGAATCGAATACGCTGTGTTCGAAGTCGAATGCCGCCGCCATCACCGCGATCGGGCTGGAGCTGAAGGCGGTGGTCGACCAGTTTCGTGAACAGATCCAGAATCTGGAGTAGCCGATGGTTGCCAAGGATTTGGGGTCCCGCATTCGCCGCCGGGGCCTGATGCTCGTCCTGTCGTCGCCATCCGGCGCCGGCAAGTCGACGATCGCGCGCAATCTTCTGGAAAGCGATTCCAGCCTCGAACTGTCGGTCTCGGTCACCACCAGACCGCGCCGTGGCAGCGAGATCGAGGGCGTCCACTACCATTTTCGGACGATGCGCGAGTTCGAGCGGCTGCGCGATTCCGACTCGCTGCTCGAATGGGCCGAGGTGCACGGCAATTGCTACGCGACACCGCGCGAACCGGCCGAACTGGCGTTGGCTCAAGGGCGCGACATGCTGTTCGACATCGACTGGCAAGGCGCCCAGCAGCTCAAGGAGAAGATGCGCGCCGACATCGTCTCGATCTTCATCCTGCCGCCGTCGATGAAGGAATTGAAGGCGCGGCTGAAGCGCCGCGCCGAAGACCAGGAGGCGGTGATCGAGACGCGGCTGAAAAACGCCCGCAACGAGATCGAGCACTGGAAGGAATATGATTTCGTCATCATCAATGACGACCTCGACCGTGCCTTCGCCGAAGTGCGCGGCATCGTCGTCGCCGAGCGGTTAAGACGCGATCGCCGGCCCGGCCTGTTCGATTTCGTCTCGGGACTGTTGGATGAGAAGACGGATTGAAGCATTCGTCCGGGGATTGCAGGACGCGACAAGCGGCCTTTGGCGTCGATACTCTGGGCCGTAAACTCATAAGCGCGGAGCCACAGGCGCGTGGACATCAAGATCGAAACCTCGCGCCTTATTCCCCGACCTTGGGGTGAAGCTCTGCCCGACCTACGGAGGCCGATCCAGCCAATCCAACGACCGCAAACCACCCATCTAGACCGTTTCCGGTTTATGGGTTCACGACCTAGTTAGGACGGGCGGAGGTCAGGCCAAAACGTGCGCAGAGGCCAGGGACGCTGTCGAAGTCCAGGTCCAGCTGGTATTTCCGCAGCAGCTCGGCGGATTTCGTACTGTCCGGCCAGATCGGAGCCAATTCGCGGAAGTAATCCTCGAAACCGGCCGGCGAATACACCTCGATGATTTCGCATGGCACGTCGCCCGCGTTCCAATAGGTGTGCCACTGGCCGCGCGGTTTGAACACCCATGTGCCCGGTTCGGCGATAACGACGTCGTCGCCGAGCAACGCGCCGAGTGTTCCGGTCAGCACGAAGGAATACTCATCCTCGAGGTGGTGACGGTGCAACGGCGCCGCCAGTGCGCGCGGTGCCAATGGATGCTGGATGACGGAGAAGCGCCGGTCCGTATGGACGCCATCTATCTTCCAGTTGATGCCGAAACCGCCGAGGTTGGCGCGGACGCCGGCCCCGGGTGGAATGACCACCGGAGCGGAATACGGGGCTGGCGTCGAAGGCGGCAGGATGGTGGCGACATTCACCTCGCCAACGTTGGTGGCTCCAACAGTCGAACTGGACAATGCGCGTACCATTTCATCCTCCCGGAAATGAGTGTACACAGACGTTCATTCATTTCTAGATGATGTCGAGACCCATGTCAATATCGGTGATCACATGAGTTCATTGAAAGAGAAAAAACGCCCCTATCGATTGCAGCGCCGCGCCGCGAGGCAGGCCGAGACCCATCTCGTCCTCGCTCGCGCGGCTTTCGACCTGCACAGTTCGATCGGCCCGGCGCGAACGACTGTCAGCGCCATCGCCGAGAAGGCGGGCGTGCAGCGGCTGACGGTCTACAGGCACTTTCCCGACCAGGATGCAATCTTCTCGGCCTGCACAGCTTACTCCTTCGCCGAGGACCCGCCTCCCAACCCGGAGGCCTGGCGCTCAGTCGCCGAACCGGAGCCCCGGCTGCAGACGGCGTTGCTCCAGCTCTACGGTTACTACAGCCGCAAGCGGCAGCTTCTCGCCAATCTCTATCGTGACGCCGAGGTGCCCGTGGTGGCCGCGGCACTCGTCCGCCGTCGGGAAGTCCTGGCCAAGGGGATTGCCATCCTTGCGGAGGCCTGGCCTGGAGCGGATGTCAAAACCGACCGGCTCCTTGTCGCCGCGATCGGTCACGCGTTGGACTTCACGACGTGGCAATCGCTCGTCGAGACTCAGGAGCTGTCAGAAGAGGAATCGATAGAGACTATGCTCAGCCTCGTCCACGCGGTGAGGTCGGGGCGTGGCAGCCCTGCCTGACACGGCTGGGGCATCACACTGCGTTGGTCAGCCGCACGAACTCCTCGACGCTCAAGGTTTCCGCGCGCCTTGTCGGATCGATGCCGGCGCGGGTCAGCAGGGCTTCGCCGCCCAGGCTTTTGACGCTCTGCCTCAGCATCTTGCGACGTTGGCCGAAGGCGGCTTCGGTGACGCGGCCGAGTTTTTTCACCTCGGCGGGCAGGGGCGTCAGGCGCGGCACCAGATGTACCACCGAGGAGGTGACCTTTGGCGGCGGCGTGAATGCCTGTGGCGGCACATCGAAGGCGATCCTCGCCTCCGTCCGCCAGCCGGCAAGAACCCCCAGCCGGCCGTAGCTGTCGCTGCCGGCGGGCGCGACGATGCGCTCGGCCACCTCGCGCTGGAACATCAAAGTCATCGAGGTGTAGAAGGGTGGCCAATCGCCGACCGTCAACCAGCGCACCAGCAGCTCCGTGCCGATGTTGTAGGGCAGGTTGGCCACGATCTTTACCGAGCCCCCGGCCGCTCGACTGGCAAGGGCTGTGAAATCCGTCTTCAGCGCATCGCCTGACACAATTTCCAGCCGGCCGGGATAGTGATCGGAGACTTCGGCAAGGGCAGCCAGGCAGCGTTCGTCACGCTCGATGGCAATGACGTGACGCGCTCCGTTGGCGAGCAAGGCGCGGGTCAGCCCGCCGGGGCCGGGACCGACCTCGATCACGGTCGCATTCGACAAGTCGCCAGCGGTGCGGGCGATCTTGCCGGTGAGGTTGAGGTCGAGCAGAAAATTCTGGCCGAGCGCCTTCTTTGCCTGCAGCCCATGACGCTCGATCACCTCGCGCAGCGGCGGCAGCCCGTCGATGCTCATGCCTGCGGTCTCATGCGGCAACCGGCCTCGTGTCTGTGTCGGCCAGCCGCCGGGCAAGCTTCAATGCCGCCATCAAGCTGTCGGGCCGCGCCACGCCCTTGCCGGCGATGTCGAAGGCGGTGCCGTGGTCGGGCGAGGTGCGGATGAAGGGCAGGCCGAGCGTGACATTGACCGCCTCGTCGAAAGCCAGCGCCTTGGCCGGGATCAGCGCTTGGTCATGATACATGCAAAGGGCCACGTCGTAGCCGGCCCGCGCCCGGGCATGGAACAACGTGTCGGCCGGCAGCGGGCCGAAAGCATCGATGCCTTCGGCACGCAGGATGTCCACCGCCGGGCGCACGATCCGCTCGTCCTCGAGGCCCATGGCGCCGCCTTCGCCCGCATGTGGATTGAGCCCGGCAATGGCGAGCCGTGGCCTGTCGATGCCGAAGCGGCCGGTGAGATCAGCGGCGGTGATGCGCGCGGTGGCGACGATCAGTTCGGTGGTCAGTGCCTTCGGCACCTCCGCCAGTGCGATATGGATGGTGACGGGAACGGTGCGCAGGTCGGGGCCTGCCAGCATCATCACCGGCATCGCCTCGACGCCGCTGTGCCGAGCCGCCAGATGGGCCAGATATTCGGTGTGGCCGGGAAAGCGAAAGCCGGCATCGTAGAGCGGCTTCTTGGCGATGGGGCAGGTGACGACAGCCGAAGCATCGCCGGCAAGGCAGGCGGCGACGGCGCGGTCGATGGCCTCGATGGTGGCGGCCGCATTGGCCGGGTCCGGTCGGCCGGGGCTGTCGATGCAGCTGGCGGCCAGCGGAACGATCGGCAAGGCGTGGGCAAAGACTTGCGCCGCTTGTGCCGGTGTCGTTTCGACGACCGGCAGCGAAATGCCGAGGAGACGCGCCCGGGAGATGATCAGCGCCGGGTCGGCGAGCAGATAGAAGGGAGGCAAAGCGGCAGCCTCGCGCGCCATGAAGGCGGCGATGGCGATCTCCGGCCCGATGCCGGATGGATCGCCGGCGCTCAACGCGAGCGCAATCACTTTGCTGTCCACGTCAGCGCTTGACGATGCGGGCTTTCGCCTTCAGCTCATCGACGTATTTCTTGCTGAGCTCGTCGGCGTTCTTGTCGCCGGAGCCTTCGTTCTGGAACACCATCTGGGCGACCTTGTCGTCGGACACTTCGCGCGACGAGCAGATGCCGATGAATTCGACACCGCGTTCGGTCTCGCGCGTGACGGTGGCGCCGCCGACCTTGGTAGCCTTGATCTGCTCGGCCCAGTCCGGCGGCAGTTGCGGCGCCAGCACCCGGCCCAGATCGCGAACGGTGACGTCGATCAGGCCCTTGGCGAATTCGCGCGTCGTGTTGCAGCCGGCGAAGCGGGCACGCATGGCGTCAGCCTCACGCTTGCGCTTGCCCAGCGTTGCGCTGCGTTCGGCGGCTGGCACCACGAAGATGACCTGCTGCAGCATGTACTCGGTGGCGCTCGGCTTGGAGCCGCCCTTTTCGAGCATCTTCCTGACAAGATCCTGTTCGCTGACGACACCGGTGCCGTCGCCGGAACGGTAGCGCGCGCTCAAGGCCTGGTTCCAGGCCATCTGGGCGCGGATGAATTCCTTGAAGTGAGCCTTGCTGACGCCAGACTTCTCCATGACGCCATCGAGCTGGCTGAGCTGCATCTTGTTGCTCGACGCAAAGCGCTGATACGCCGCCTCGACCTGCGCGTCGCTGATGCGGATACCAAGCCGCTTGGCCTCGGCCATGCGCAACGTCTGGTCGATCATTTCCTGGCCGGCATCACCCTTCTTGCGCTGCAGCTTCAAGAAAGCGGCGCGATGGGCGATGTCGCCGGTGGTGACTGGAATGTCGTTGACGACGTATTTGATCTCGCTGGCGAAAGCCGGTGGCGTCATCACGGTGATCGACACGCACGTCGCCGCCACAAGCAGCGCAAAACCTGCTGAAAAGAGGTATTTCCTCATCGTTGGCATCCCAATTCTATCCCGGCTCCGCCCAATTTTTATCTTTTCAGGTGCGCGAAATCCGTGCCAGCCCTATGCGGCGAAACGATGTCGCCGATTGTTACTGGATCGTGTCGATGGCACTGCTCGACGAGCCGAAATCGCCAAGGGTGCGGAACGACAGATTGAAGCCGATGGTCTGCGACACTTCCCTGGTGTTTATGTCGCGCGACTGCGAGTAGGTCATCAAATAGGTGAAGCAGGAATCGTTGTAGGCGAAGCCGACACCATCCTTGACCAGCAGGCTTTCCTCGAGGTCGTAGGTTCCGGTGCCGAAGACGCGCCAGTTCTCGGCGAGATGCGTCGATGCACCAAGTGTGACCTCGTGGCGGTCGGTCGTGAAACCGTACAGTGGCTGCGCCTGGATGAAGGCATACTTGGCGCTCAGCGACACCGGCAGGCCGGAATAGGCGGCCTTCACCTCGGCGCGGCGGATTTCAAAGCTCTGTTCGTCGAAACGGCCGCTGACCGAGGCCGCGAAGCCGTTGGGGCTGCTGACGCCGAACAGACCGACATAGTCGGACTTGGTCGTGTCGAGACCGGAATAGGCGCCGACATTGACCAGATCCGGCGCGGCGAAGGAGTTCTCGCCGCCGATCTGATAGGACTGGCCGAAGATCGCATTGGTGCCCCAGCCATTGTTGTACGAGCCGGAATAGCGGAAGCCGACATTGGCGCGCGAACCGCCTTCGACGCGGTCATAACCGGAGAACTTGTCGCGTTCGAACAATGTGGTCGCGTCGAAGACCATGCTTTGGGCGTCTTCGTTGGGAACGGCCAGACCGCCGACATACTGCTCGTTCGGCCGCATGAAAACCTGCGCCATCGGCTCGATCACGTGGCTGGATCCGCTCGCCATGGAAAACAGCACCGGCCAACGCATCTCGAGGCCCGCGGTTGCCATGTACCGGGCAAATGACGAGCGCATATCATCGTTGGCGTTTATCTCAGGATTCGTTGCCATTTCTTGGATGGCGGCAAGCGAAGCCGACGAAGCTCTGAGATAATCCACGTCGCCCTGTAGTGCGAGCAACGGCGTCAGCACCAGCCCGCTATCGGTGACGAAGCTCCGCTTCCACTCCGCCTCGGCGGTGAGACGCCCCGATTCGCCTTCTATACCTCTGACACGCTGAGTTAGTGTGCTTGAGTCGTAGGGGGTTGAGAAAGCCTGATCGAGATCCTCGCGGCGGATGACCCGCGCGTTGACATTGAGCGACAGCTGGCCGCCGGCCACCGATACGTCGGGAATATAGGCGTAGTCGAGCGACGGCAGCACCCAGGGCTGTTGTCCGCTTCGCGCGGAGATGTTGTCGTCGGGTGTATCTTCCTGCACATCGAAGTGCATGGCACGCACGTCGAAATAGTTGCGGCCGTTGAGGCCCGTCAAATAGACCGACGACTGGTGGACGCTGCTATTGTACTTGTCGATGTTGTAGGTGTTCGAGAAGTTCTTGTCGGTCTGCAGCAGCACATCCCAGCCGAAATTCCAGCGCGGATTGATGGCGAACTGGCCTTGGGTTCCCATCATGCCGCGGAATTTGTTGGGATCGCCCGCCGAACCCGAATTGACATTGTGGCCACCGGTGCTGGGGAAAGCAGTCGTGTCGAGGAAGGCATCGGGATCCTGCTGATGGATTCCGGCGATCTTCAAACTGTACTGGCCGTTGTTGAAGCGCTGGCGCCACTCGGCCTCACCGAGGAAGCCCTGCTTGGTGTAGCCGGTGCCGGTGACGGTCAGGTCATAGGTCGGCGACAATGCGAAATAATAGGGAATTTTCACGCCGACGCCGAGATCGTCGTTGTAGACGATGCTGGGAATCAGGAAGCCGCTCTTGCGCTTCACCGTCGGGTCGGCAATTTCGAATGCAGGCAGATAGGCGAGCGGGAAACCGAAGAACTCGAAATTCGCATTCTCGAAGCGAACCGTCTTCTTCTCGCCGTTCCAGATGATCTTCTTGGCCTTGACGCGCCAGGTCGGCGCTTTGTCGGGCTTGTCCTCGCACGGTTCGCAGGCGGTGTAGACGCCATTGTGGAACGTGGTCAGCACGCCGCCCATGCGCTCGGCACTTTCGGCGGCGAAATAAGCCTTGTCGATGGTTTCGACGCGCAACGCGTTGACGAAACCGTCGGCGAAATCATCGGTGATGTCGATATGTTCCGAATTGATCTTGGTGCCGTCGCTGTTGATAACTTCGACGTTGCCGCTCGCGACCATCCGCTTGGTGTTGCGGTTATATTCGACCCGCTGGGCGACAAGGCGATTGCCACCATAATCGATCTGCACACCACCGACTGCGGTCACCGTCTGGTTGTCATTGTTGTAGACCAGCGTATCGGCCGCCAGCAGCATCTGCGAGCCGGACGGAACCGATGTCGCCATGTCGCCGACATCCTGCGCGAACGCCGGCATCGGGACGGCGCAGGCAAGCACGCATGCCAAGGCGGTCGCCGCATAGAGGCGCGCCAAACGAGCCTGCCTGTTGCTGGGCAAAAACGCCTCCCTCACTAGCCGTCTTCCTTGTATAGCAGGAAAGTCACCCCGAAGAACATAGCCACTACGACCGGCACCCATGCGGCTACGACAGTCGGCACGAATCCCGCCACGCCGAATGCCTTCACCAGCACCGAAACGACATAAAGCAGAAAGCCAGCGATGATGCCACCCAGAATCATCGTTGCCGACTGCCCCATCCTAGCAAATCGCATTGAAACCGTTGCCGCAATCAGCGTCATGGCGACGAGAAGGAACGGCAACGCCACCAGCGAATCAAACTGCATGGCAAAGGCATTTGCCTTGAGGCCGAAAGAGCGGGCAACCTCGATCTTTCCGGGCAGGTCATAGAAAGGGATGGTTTCGGGGCGCGCCAGCCGCTCTTGCACGAATTCGGGCTTCAGATTGGTCGGCACGCGATCGCTTGCCGATGCCTGGATCGTGCCGTTCTGGAACGTCTTGACGTCCTGCAATTCCCAATAGCCGTCGCGCAGGAAGGCGCGCGCTGCGTCCTTGCGCTCGACGATGTTGCCTTGCGGGTCGAGAATGAAAAAGACGACATCGGCCATCTCCAGGCCCTGGTTCAGGATGGCCCGTGCACCGATGATGGTGTCCCCCGAACTGGTTTTCTGCCGAATCCAGGGCGCGGCGTCGGCCGAAACCGTGTTCGATTTGCCGGAACGCAGCTGGGTTTCGATCTGCTCGGACCAGGAGAATGCGTGGGCGGCGAGCGGATTGATGACGCCAACCGACAGGACGCCGAACAGCAAGGCTCCGATGCAGCAGGGCAACAGGAACTGCCAGGCGGAAACGCCCGCGGAACGCGCGATGACCAGTTCGTAGCGCCGGTTGAGCGACACCAGCGTCGCCATCGCAGAGAACAGACCGACAAACGGCACCGTCTGCAGCATGATCATCGGCATTCGGAGCCCCGAAATGGCCACTGCCGTTCCGTAGGTGAAGCCGGGCAGGCCGGTGGTGCGGCCGGATAGTTCGGTGAAATCGATCAGGAACACCAGCGCAAGAAGGCCAATGAAGAACCAGATGGTGATCGTCACATAGCGAAAGAAGAAATAGCGGCCCAGCGTCCAGCCCATCAGCTGACCCCTTGCCCTGAAGTGCCGCGTCTCGAGAAACGCAGTTTGAGAGCGTTCCAGCTGTCACCGATGCGCGTGGCGAAGTTTGTCATCCAGTCGGCCCAGGCCACCGGGAGTTCCATGGTCCGGTTGGAGACGATGAACCAGATCGCCACCGCGGAAGCCACGATCGGCACGCCATAGACCATATAGGCATATTGCGGGACCTCATCGGCCTTGCTGGCGGCAAAGAAGCCCAGCCAACGCACGAACAGCGATATCGCGATGGCCGTGATCAGCGGATTGACGCGCGCCTCGCGGTGCGACCGCGCGTCTCCGGCGACCGCCAGTGCGATGAGCGCGAAGACCATGGAATACGTCCATTCCGAAAACCGCTGGTCGACCTCGGCCTTGTATTGATAGGGGGTCTGTTGATAATTCTTGTCGTTGGCGCTTGGGTTGAGCAGGTATTGGGTCGTCTGGTCCTTCGGCAGGAGCGTCACCTCCGAAGCCGCCGCCATGAAGGCCGACATGTCGAAGGCATACGAGGTGAACCGGATGACGGAGAGATCGCCGGTCAGCGTTTTGCGATGGATGACGCCGTCATTCATCATCAGCACCTTTTCGCCGCCGCGTTCGACGATGCTGCCGGTCTTGGCGTAGTAGACGAGGTTGACGCCTTCTTCGCGCGAATCGGCGACGAAGATGCCGCCCAGCCGGTTGTCGGGAAGCCGCTCGCCGATCTGCAGGAACAGCCCGTCCTCGATCTTGCGGAAGGTGCCTTCCTGGATGATCAGCGACAACAGATCCGCGCGCGATGACGCCACCAGGGCCCGGTTTTTCTGCCGCGCATAAGGGTCGATGCCGTTGTCGACGGCAAAGGAAAAGACGGCGGCTGCGAGCGCAAGAAGCATGATTGGCCGCACGATCGTCCAGCGCGAGGCGCCCGCGGCGTTGACGACGGCGAGCTCGGAATCCGAATTCATGACACTGAGCGTCTGTGCGACCGCCACCACAAGAGCAAAAGGCACGACGATCGGGATGATGGACGGAAGAATGAGGGCAGCGACTTCGAAGAAGGTCAGCGCCGACTGGCCGCTGTCGGTGACCAGGTCGATCTTTGCCAGCACCTGCGTCGTCCACACGATGGCCAGCGTCCAGACGAGCGCTGCCAAGAAGACCACGAACGCGCGGCGCATGATGTAGCGTTCAACGACCTTCATGAAGGCTTTTCTCGATTTTCTCGAACGGCATCATGCCACCGAACAAGGTAGCTGTCCGGCAGCGCCTGCACAACTGGCTCCATCAGATGGTCGATCCGGGTTCCGTCCCACATCACGCCCCCCGGCGGGTCGGAGTGTCGGCGGGAATGGATAAGAAAGGGAGAACATCGATGGTTAACAACAGGTTGCGGCAAAAAAGCGGGGCCGTGCCGCGAAGAATCATCATCGATTCCATCGGTATATGGGGTGTGAATTTGGCAAAGTCTTGCCAAATGCCGGAAAACGACCAAATGTCGCGCATCGTTTCGAACCGCTTCCCCAAAAGCTGCGCATTCTCTGAAAGCAGGACATGATGAATCCAAGACCGTCGATCGCCTTCGCCAAATTTTCCGCAACCCAGACCGCGGCGAACAAGAAGGGCACAGTCTTCGTGTTGTTGGCGGATGAAGGCGGTCTGAGCGACGCTGCCAAAGCTTGTGATCCCGGCAAGACACTGGAGCGGGCCTTTCCGGTGGTCGAGTTCACGGGCAAGTTCGCCAGCACAGTGGAAGTTCTGGCGCCGCAGGGCGCGTCGCTCGACAGGCTGGTGGCGATAGGCGCAGGCAAGGTGTCGGGGCTCGACGACTATGGGTGGCTGAAGCTTGGCGGCACCATTGCCGCGTCGCTGCGCAAGGCGACCGATGTCGCGGTGGTGCTCGATCTCGCCGGCGCGTCACCAAGCGGCAAGGATGCGGCAAGCCTTGCCGCGGGCATTCTTCTGCGCAGCTATTCCTTCGACAAATACAAGACCAGGAAGGACAAGGACGACGGCAAGGCCGAGCCGAAAAAGCCGGTCAAGGTGACCATCCACACCGCCGATCCGGCTGCCGCCAAAAAAGCCTTCACGGATGCCGAGGCGGTGATCGATGGCGTGCTTCTGGCGCGCGACCTCGTCAACGAACCGGCAAACGTGCTCGGGCCGGTCGAATTCGCCGCCCGAGCCAAGGAACTCGAGACGCTCGGCGTCAAGGTCGAGATCCTCGCCGAGAAGGAGATGAAGAAGCTCGGCATGGGCTCGCTGCTCGGTGTCGCGCAAGGCTCGCCGCGCGGCGCCCGCATGGCGATCATGCAGTGGAACGGCGGCAAGCCAAAGGACAGCCCGATCGCCTTCGTCGGCAAGGGCGTTACTTTTGACACCGGCGGTAATTCGATAAAGCCGGCCTCTGGCATGGAGGACATGAAGGGCGACATGGGTGGTGCCGCCGCGGTCACCGGCCTGATGCATGCGCTGGCCGCGCGCAAGGCAAAGGCCAATGTCGTCGGCATCATCGGTCTGGTCGAGAACGCCGTCGATGGCCATGCCCAGCGTCCCGGCGACATCGTCACCTCGATGTCGGGCCAGACCATCGAGGTGCTCAACACCGACGCGGAGGGCCGCCTCGTGCTGGCCGATGCACTGTGGTACTGTAACGACCGCTTCCAGCCGAAATTCATGGTCAACCTGGCGACGCTGACCGGCGCCGTCATGGTCGCGCTCGGCCAGCATTATGCCGGGCTGTTTTCCAACAATGACGAATTGGCCGAAAAGCTGACGGCGGCGGGGCAGGCAACGCAGGAGCGGCTGTGGCGCATGCCGCTCGGTGCCGAATACGACAAGCTGATCGATTCCAAGAACGCCGACATGAAGAACATCGGCGGCCGCTATGGCGGCGCCATCATCGCAGCGCAGTTCCTGCTGCGCTTCGTCAAGGAGACGCCTTGGGCGCATCTCGACATTGCCGGCACGGCAATGGGCTCGCCGTCGAACGAGATCAACCAGTCCTGGGGATCGGGTTTCGGCGTCAGGCTGCTCGACCGGCTGGTGCGCGACAATTATGAGCAGTGACCGAATTCAATTACTATAGACTGAAGCGATGGCCGACGTCCTGTTCTACCACCTGACCGAATCGACGCTGGAGGATGCGCTGCCAGGCCTCCTGGAGCGCAGCGTCGACCGTGGCTGGCGCGCCGTGGTGCAGACCGGCACCGAGGAACGCCGCGATGCGCTCGACCAGCATCTTTGGACCTTCCGCGACGATTCGTTCCTCGCGCACGCGACCGATCGTGAAGCTCATCCCGGCGAACAGCCGATCCTCTTGACCACCGGTGACGGTAATCCCAACCAGGCTAAAATAAGGTTCCTCGTTGACGGCGCGGTGCCGCCCGACCTTGGCGGTTACGAGCGTGCCGTGTTCCTGTTCGACGGCCACGACGCCGCGCAGGTCGAAGCGGCGCGGGGACACTGGAAGGTGATGAAGGACGCCGGCCATGCCGTCACCTACTGGCAGCAGACACAAGACCGCCGCTGGGAGCGCAAGGCCTAATGCATGTCGCCCAAAGTGACCTCGGTTTTGGGAGAACGGAATCATAAAAACAAAAATCTAAAGCAGGTCGCCTGAACCGTTCAGTCGACCCGCTTTAGACGAGTGGCTTGTCACAGAAGACAGTATCTACTGCTTTGCCTTGATGCGGTTCATTTTCCTTGTGACGTAGTCGCCGTATTTCAATTTCATCGACTCGTCCGACCGGTTGCGATGCGAGCTCTTGAAAACGTACCATTCGCCATCAGGCGATTTACGCTTGTAGATAACCTTTCCCACCTGGCGATGCTCGAAGCAGGTCATCGAGCCCTTCACACCCCAGGAGCCGTGCCATTGCGCGCGCCAGCACAGCTTGCCGCCGCCGGGAATGAACCACATGCCGTCGCCATAGCCCGACTTGCCTTTGTCGTGGGTCCAGGCGTCGAACTGCCGCTGCTTGACGGCAAAGAACCCGGCGCCCTTCTTGCCCCACAGCCACGAATGGTTCTGATAGATCTGGTAGACTCCGTCGTCAGGAACCACGGCGGCCTTTTGCGCCTGCTCGGCGACTTTCGTTACCGCCTTGGCTGTCGCAGGGTCCTGGAAGGCAAGAACAAGAACGGAGCAGGCGAATGCCGCTCCGAGACAATTTCCCACTACGCGTTTCACGAAACTCCTCCACAGACTGATCTACGCCACGCCTCAGCCATCATCCCGGACCACTGGTTCGGGATGGGCCACGATCACACAAGGAGATTGGAGATCCATCCCGATCGCTTCGGGATGGATCAGCACGATGCGTCTACGGCAGCACGTTCTGGGTCACCCTCCAGTCGGGCAGACCATAGCCACCCAGCCACGGCCACACTTCCTTCTGGTTGAAATAGACGACCGAAGTCAGCGCCGGGAACTCCGCATAGGACTTGCGGGTATCGTCCTGCCACTTCGACACATAGTCCTGCTTTCCGACATAGCCGAGCTCCGCCACCACGATCGGCTTGTTGAAACCCGCGACGCGGTCATAGCCGGGCTTCAGCATCTCAGCGAACGTGCGGTCACGACCGGCCTCGTCATTATCCTTTTTTTGCAGACCGAATACAGACAGGCCGATGACGTCGACGTAGTCGTCGCCGGGGTAATATTTTTCCAGACCCTCTTCGCCTTTGGGCGACCACATGTACTTGGCAGCGGGGGCAGCCTTGCGGCAGATATCGACTTCGCGCTTGTAAGCGGAGATCCAGTCCTTGGGAGCCCAGTTGGCCCAGGTGAAGCGGCCGTTGTCGTCCTCCATTTCCTGCGCCCAGCGAATGGTCACCGGGCTCTTCATCTGTCCCACCAGGTCGCAGATTGCCTGCATGTTGGCGTCATATTTGCCGCTCAATATGCCGTCGCGCAATTCGGGCGGGGTGATGCGCCAGTCCTTCGACCAGGTCCACGGCTCGACCGTGATCAGCAGCGAACGGCCGCGTTGCAGCGCATAGGCGTCGGCCAGTGGCAGCGTCGCCAGATCGACGTCTTCCCAAGGCAGGAACAACTCTTCGATACTGGCAGTCTTGTCGGCGCTGAAGTCCCCGTAGGGATCATAGGATCCGAACGCTGAAGCGGCGCTGCTCGTCTGAACGGGGTCCGTCGCGGTTACGGAGCCAGCGCCTCCTGCAGTGGGGAACGCGGCGCTCCCGCCCAATACCAGCGCGATTGCAAGTGCATTTGCTGCAGAGTGCTTCATGTCGACCTCCCATGGCCTAAACTTCCCTGTGGAAGTTAAAGCTTCGCCCGTACGCATCGATGTTCGATCGACACGACTGTCCAAAACCAATCGGCCCTATTGGCGGAATCTGCGGGGATTTCGGAGCGACCATTGGCGGGTATGCGAGCGTTCGCACGGAGCCCACCCAAAATTATCTCTCAAGGCACCAACACCGAGGAGCTACAGAGAGAAGTATCGCCGCGATACTCACAAATTCGCGCCAACATTCCGATATATCATCCCTAGCTAATTTAAGAGCCTGTCGCGGCCAAGAGTCAAGTACAATTAACGGTTGATTAACCCTGACACCCGCAACATGGTAACGCTGCCTCGAGCCGGATCCCCACAGGACAGCCTTGGCCCCAATCGGCGAATTCTTCAACGCTGAAAATTTGCCGGCTCGTCATTCCAGTGCGCTGGTCGGTGGCGATGTTCCACGGAATTGCCCTCGCGATTCAAGGTGTTGGGTTAACCAGCTCTTAAGAAGCATAGTTAAGCAACGCTTAATTTAGTTGACTCTAAGAAAAGGTAAGTGGATTCTACGGCCGGGTTTCGAAGGCTTGTCAGCCGTCGTTCGGCTGCTCAGGATGGCGGCGGTACGGTATGAGTGTTTCCGCGGACGTAAGAATCATCAGCAGTAAGACCAGGCCGACACGGCGGCATGGGGCGGCTCTGGGCAAGGCGGCGGAGAAGGCACCTTTTCTGGTGCCCGTCCTGTCGGCCACCCAGCAGCAGATCTGGAGGCTGGGACTTGCTTGCTGGTCAGTCACCTTCGGATTTTTCTGGTTCTGGTGGCTGCAGCCCGAGCACATCGAACACGTCGTTCCATACATGTTGGCAACACTCACGCTCGTATGGCTGACGTTCATGCCGATGTATTTTCTCTTGAACGTGCATGCGATGAAAAAGCCGTCCAGGCTTCACGCGATCGCAAAGCATTCGCGGGTCGCGATGGTGGTGACCAAGGCCCCGTCCGAGCCGTTTTCCGTGGTTGCGCGAACCCTCGAGGCAATGCTGGCGCAGGACTATCCGCATGATACCTGGCTGGCCGACGAGGACCCCTCCGAGGAAACGGTTGCCTGGTGCGATGCCCACAACGTCATGATTTCGACGCGGCGCGGGCGGGAAGACTATCACCGCAAGGTGTGGCCGCGCCGGACGCGCTGCAAGGAGGGGAACCTGGCGTTCTTCTACGACCACTATGGTTATGAACGCTACCACTTCGTCGCTCAGATGGATGCGGACCACGTCCCGACACCAACCTATCTCAGGGAAATCCTGGCTGCCTTTGCCGACCCAGCGGTTGGCTATGTCTCGGCGCCGAGCATTTGCGACAACAATGCCGCGGAAAGCTGGTCGGCGCGCGGCCGGCTGTTTCCGGAAGGGATGTTCCACGGACCCTTACAGTCCGGCCACACGGGCGACGGAACGCCGCTCTGCATCGGCTCGCATTATGCTGTGCGAACCGCCGCGCTGAAGCAAGTCGGCGGCCTTGGCCCCGAATTGGCCGAAGATCACTCGACGTCCATGCTGTTCATTGCGGCTGGATGGCGCGGCGTGCATGCGATAGACGCCATTGCCCATGGCGACGGCCCGCAAACCTTCGCCGATCTCGTCACGCAGGAGTTCCAATGGTCGCGGAGCCTGATGACGATCATGCTCGAATACTCGCCCATATACCTTTCCAAGGTATCGCCACGGCTGAAATTCCAGTTCCTGTTTCGCCAGCTCTGGTATCCGCTGTTCGCCGTATTCTCGCTTTTCATGTACGCCATGCCGATATACGCGCTTCTTATGGGGCAGAACTTTGCCAATGTGACGTATATCAACTTCATTTTATACTATGCGCCAAACTCTATTTCCCTGATTATGCTGGTGATGCTGTTGAAGGCCTTCGGCCTGTCGCGCCCGCTTACCGCCAAGACGATCAGTTGGGAAGGAATGCTGTTTTCGTTCTTCGCGCGTTGGCCGTGGGTGCTGGCGGGCACGCTGTCGTCGATCCGTGATTATCTGACCAAGTCGTTCGTCGATTTTCGCGTTACCCCCAAGGGCAGCGGCCCGAAAAACCTGCTGCCTGCCCGCGTCATCGTTCCCTATGTGGCGCTTGCAATCGGAGCTTCGCTGCCGGTCCTTCTTGTGGATCACGCCTCGGACGCCACCGGCTTCTACTGGCTCGCTGCCTTCAATGCGTTCGTCTACGGGTTGCTTGTGGTCGTGATCATCGCCAGACACCTCATGGAGAACAGAATTTCGTTGCGGCGCAATGTTGCGAAACTCGCCTTGCAGGCCTCGCTCGCCGGTGTCGCGCTCTCCGTCCCGGGCGCTGCGTTTTATGACCGCGGCCTGGAAGGCATATATGGGCTGCAGCAGGGTGCAGGCAGTGTGCGCATCGTCAGCGTGGCCTATCCGGTTTCTGGGGCCGGCCGTGGCGGGATCGGAACCCGCACATTCCATTTTGACCCCGGCTGGGATTCGCCACGCTGACGCCGAAAAGGCGTCCGTGCGCAAACAGCTCCCTGAACTGCATTTGCCTTGATAGCCGGCCGGCAACCCGCGGCAACGCCAGGCACGAGTTCAAAAGATCAAATTTTAATAATATCCGATCGAGCGCCGAAAGACCGCGCTCATCATGTCGTTTGCATGATCTTTAATAAGTCCCCCCTAATATACAATCCATGATGTGAGTGGCGATGGGCTACTCGCGTGGCGCGGAAAGCAAACAAGAGCAAATAGATCTCCGCGCTCCAGCGACTTGTATTCGTGGCAGGGGATGGCGAT
Source organism: Mesorhizobium cantuariense (assembly GCF_042647205.1). NCBI lineage: Bacteria > Pseudomonadati > Pseudomonadota > Alphaproteobacteria > Hyphomicrobiales > Phyllobacteriaceae > Mesorhizobium > Mesorhizobium cantuariense. The sequence continues at coordinate 2,459,233 of NZ_JBHRVD010000001.1, forward strand.
GAACAAAATTATGGAACGAGGGGCAAGGATTGGCAAGAAATATGCATGTGCATTTGCCGCTGTTGCATTGATCTCGATAGTGTCCGGTTGCCAGAGCATGGACGCGACCAAGACCAGCTCGATCGGCACAAAGTCCGCGGTGCATACGCTCGGCAAGAAGGTGCACTACGTCAAGAAGAAGCGGCTGCATCTGATCAACCGCAAACCGCTCACGCAGATGACCAGCGTGACGCGCACGAGGGAGGAGGCCTATGCGGCCTTCGTGCGGCCGCAGCGTGTCGGCAGGCCGGCGCCGGTGAAAGTTTCCTACCGCCTGGGCAATGGCGGCCCGTTCCTGGGTCGTTCGCCCTGGATTTGTGGCCCGAGCGGTTTCGGCCAGCGCGCCAGCTGCCGTTCGCGTTACTAGAACATCAGACCCAAAAGGGCGGCGCGATTTGACTGAAGAGTCCGCCGCTCTGGTCTTCGCCGGGGGCGCGAGTCGAGGGCGAGAGGTTGGCGCAGACGTTGCGCCTTACCTCTTGCCCTCCGGCCGCCATTCCTGGCGATACCAGTCGACGAACCTTGCCCTCGATTGGCACCTTCCGCCTGAAACCGAAATCCCTCTCCAGTGCGCTGCCGATGAAGCCTGCTGCTCAGTCACCATGGGCGCAGAACCTCCATGGCGTTCCAGTCAGGTCACGATGGCTGGCTGAGGCGGTGCCAGCCGTCATTGTCACCGGGCGCCGGCCGCGGCCGCGCGACATAGGCCGATGCTCCGTTCGCCTCGTGATAGACGCGTGCCAGCATTTCCGCCAGCACGCCCGACGTCACCATCTGCACCCCGGCGATGAGCAGGAAGAAGCCGGTGAACAGCATCGGGCGTGTTCCGATGTCTTCTTCGAAAAACAGCTTCAGGCAAAGCAGGTAGGCAAGGATCAGCGAACCCAGCGCCCCAAGCACGATACCGATGCCGCCGAAGAAATGCCCGGGCCGGGTGCGATAGCGCATGAAGAAATACATGAACACCAGATCGAGCACGACCCTGAAGGTGCGCGAAATGCCGTATTTGGACTGGCCGTGGATGCGGGCATGATGCGTCACCACCTCCTGCGCGATGCGTCTCGGGGTCGTCACCGTGGCCAGCCATGCAGGGATGAAGCGGTGCATCTCGCCATAGAGCTTGACGCTGCGGATGACGTCGCCGCGATAGACCTTGAGGCTGCAGCCATAGTCCTTGAGGCGGACGCCGGTGACGCGCGCGATCAGCGCGTTGGCGATACGCGAGGGGAGTCTGCGCATGAAAAAACCTTCCTGGCGGTCCTTGCGCCAGCCGACCACGAGGTCGAGATCCTCGCTCAGCAGGCGGTAGACCATGCGCGGGATGTCGAAGGGATCATTCTGCAGGTCGCCGTCGATCGTGGCGATGACGTCGCCGCGCGCGGCGTCGATGCCGGCCTGCATCGCGGCGGTCTGCTTGTAGTTACGCACGAGCTCGACCGCATGCACATGCGGGCCGTAATGCGCTGCCAGGCGCCTGATCTCGCTCACCGTCGCGTCGGTGCTGCCGTCATCGACCAGCACGACCTCCCACGGCTGGCTGTAGCGTTCCATCGCCTGGTGAATCCGCGCCAGCAGCGGCTCGACGTTTTCGGCTTCGTTGTACATGGGTACGACGATGGACAGCGTATGGTTCGGCATCACCGCGCCGTCAGGCAGTCCCGAAGCAGGGATCGGCAATATGTTCATTGGGATGGCTTCCTTGCAGGTCCGACAGCCGGGTTCCCCGGCAGCGTCGATTTCGAGGGAAACAGCCAGGCGATCGCGCCCGTGGCGATAGCCGAGCAGAAGATGAACAGATGCAGCGCCAGCGCCGCCTGCAGGCCACTCTTCATCGCGATGCCGGAGGTGAGCAGCGCCGCCGCCGCTCCCGCTTCATAGGTGCCGAAGCCAGCGACGCCTTGCACCGGCAGTATTGCGGCGCCTTCGGCCCCGACGACGCCTGGAAAGGCGGTGGTGAACGATGTCCCCAGCATCAGCGCCAGCAGCCATCCCTGCACGGCGAGCTTCAGTGACCAGTTGGCGATCGTCCACCACCAGCCGTAGCGCGAGCGCCCGGTCGCCTCGGTGAAGATATCGCGAAGCAGGCCGAGCTTCGCCACGATCCTGCTGCGCCCGGCCCAGTCATGCGGAGCGCGCGCCCAGCGCGGCAGGTACCAGGCGGCGGCGATCAAGGCGGCCACGCCAGCGACCCTTATCGCCGGATGCAGCCCCGGCCACACCGCCAAGGCCAGCACGCCGACGACGAAGGCGTCCTGCAGCCTGAACCACAGCAGCGAGGCGCTGGCGCGCATGATCGGTACGCCGAAGACCTGACGCAGGAGCAGGGGAAAGGCCGTCTCGCCGCCGCGGAAGGGTACGACGTTGATCATCGCATTGTGGATCAGAATGACGCGCAGGCAGGCGCCGAAACGGCCATGCACCTCGTCGCGGAACTCGTCGCAGACGCGCAGCGCACGCAAGACATAGGTGACGAAGAACGCGATCGTCGCCACCGCGAACGTGCCGAGCGTGACGCGGTCGAAGGCGTCGCCGACCATCCGCCAGCGCGAGTCGCTGGCCAGCCAGGCCAGCAAAGCCAGTGTCACAATGATCGAAATCGCTCGTTTCAACAATTCCTCCGGTCGCAACCGTCGAATTCCGCCAGCCGCGTAGAGATCTTGGACCTTGCTGGCCGGCTTGTCTCGCTTAGCTGGCTGCATTGGGCAGGCGAGGGCGGATTCGCAAGGTCACTGACCGTCGCCGAATTTCCAACGTTTGCCTGATCCCCAGCCCATAAGCCCAACGGCCTGACCAGATCAAGGCCGGCTGATTTCATAAATCAGGAGGTTGTCTGAATCCACCTGCTTGGTCCCGATCTTGTTGAGATAGTCGATCACCCCGTCATGATGCTCGAGGAACGGCCGTTTTTGGCTGTCTTCGGCATCCTTTGCCACACCAAACCAATCCGCGCCTTGCGTGCGAAGTTCCTCAAGTTGTGCTATCGCGATGGCATCGTCCTCGACGAACCTGGACCACTCGACATCGCCGCCACCGGGCGGAAATACCCACCCGCGCGCCCTGCTGTAATAGACAGCGACAGGATCTCCCACCTCCGGAGCGATGGCCACGACAAGATCGCCAGGCCGGGCCCTGCGCGCCAACTCGTCGCCAAGCAACTTTCCATTCATGGCGAAGGGCGTCTTCATCGTCTCGACAAGAGGAAAAGTAGACCAGATAAGCGTAGCGGCGACGATGCAAACTGATCGAACAACGACCCCAGGAGACAAAATGGTTTTGGCTCCAAGCGTAGCCAGGACGAGCGCGCCACGGCCGCAAAACATCGCAAATGGCACGTGGAATATATGGTAGTTCCACGGATTGTTCGTGATCTCACGTGCCGCTGCGAGATAAACCACGAAAGCCGCAGCTAGCCACACGAAAGGTATCGCCGAAAGCAAGCGCTCTTTCGGTTCCGCGACGGGCTGGGGTGGCATCCAGAATCCTACCGCCATCAAAATCATGAACGGATAGCCGTAAAACCACCAGACCGACGTATTCCAAACGGATTTGAAATAGAAATCGTTCTTGAAAAACGCCCAGAATCCGGAATCCCAGATGTATCCGCTGCCCGCGACATGAAACGGCGGATAGGTGCGCCCGAGATAAATGGCCCAGCTGTAGTAAGCAGCGATGACGGCCAGGCTGACCAGTCCGCTTATGAATACTTTGGCCGTCTGCCTCCGCCGATTTTGTAGAAGCCAGCAAACCATCAGATAGAATATGACACCTCCGGCAGCCAAACCCGGTGGTTTTGCAAGCACGCCAAGGGAAAAGCTGGCTGTGGCGAGAGGGAGTAGCCACTCACTGCCTCCCACCCAGTATTTCGTGAAAAGCCAGACGCCCAAGGTTACCAGAGCCAGCATCGAGGGGTCGGGAAGAAACGAACTGTCGATCATGATTGTCGCGGGCATCAGCGCGTAGGCCAGAGCTGCGACATGCGCGTGTGTTTCGCCCCAGCACAGGGCTGTCAGCCGGTGCAGCGAAAAGACCGTCACCAGACCGAAGAAGGCCGCAACCATACGGCCGAACCAGTCGTGCCAGCCGAAGAGTTGATAGAGCAGGGCGGTCAGATAGCTGACGATCTGGAACTCGCGGCCCTGATAGCTTGGCCCTGGTCCGGTCCAGCTGACCTCGGGGAAGAAGATGTTCCAGCTGCGCTGCTGGAAATTGTCGGCCATCATGGCCGTGCTTGTCTCGCGCCAGCTGAAGGCATCGACCAGCGGCAAGGTGATGTTGTGGAACCTGAACACGACTGCAATGGACAGGATTCCCAGCAAGATCGCCGTGTTGGGGCTCAGGTAGTTGCGAGCAGCCATGCCCCGGTCGGTCGACTGCTGCAGGTATTGCTGACCTTCGGCTTGATTCAACTCCGGGTCGTCCGTCATTTGAAACCGCGTCCTCCCTGACGTCTGCGGATGTTGCTTTTGTGCGCGATTGTCAGAGGTGGAGGACTATACGACGCAATTCTTAATTTTGACGATTGCAGGCCGCGCGCGCGTCTCGAATAGTTGTTGTCCGTCCGCTTCGCAAAGGTTGACATCACTGTTCTCGCGACTGTTAAATAGTACGTACGGCTGTCAGAGCGCTGATAGTGCTACCTTGGGCCAACCAGGCATGCGAACGCCAATTGTACCGACAGCTCTGACCAGATTGCCACCGCTTGGTGTCGACTGTCGGCAACGCAAGGAACGTCGGTTCGCAAGTTGCACGCAGCTTATGTTTCTCCTGGCCCTCTGCGGTCAGACGGCCCTTTCGGGAACGGCGCACGCGGCCGCCGCCAAAGACAGCGGACCTGCGAAAGCGGATACCGCTCCTGTTCCAACTGCCTACGAGTTGCAGCTTCTTTATGCCGACCGCACATGGGTATGGAAAAACGGAGCGGCTTATTTCGCGCAGGCCAATCGACGCCTCGAGGCCTGGACGTCGGGGCAGGACACGGCGTCTGTCGCGGAGGGCAGATGGCTGGTGACCAAGGACGGCAAGATGTGCATGGAACTCGCCTGGCGGTCGAAGAGCTACACCGGCGAGCAGCATCGCACCTGCTACAGCCATCGCATCCAGGGCGGGAACATCGAGCAACGCAAGGACCCGGACGGGGAATGGTACAGTTTCAAGCGATCTCCCGAGGATACTTCCGACGAACACAGGAAATTCGAAACAGGCGACACAAAGCGCGCGCAGTTCGAGGAAACCCGCAAGCTGGTCGATTCCAAGATCTAGGCCGTGTTTCAGCAAGCATTGCCGGCATGAGCCATGACACAGCCAGCGATTTTCGCGATCCCCCTCCGGACGCCTGTCAAGGAACCGGCGAATCGCTTATGGTGAAGCATCAAGCGGTTCGGCTGGAGCGGTCCGCGCGCCGGCCGCCGATTGATCGCATTCAATTGTATCTGACAGAACGACGAGATGTATCTGACAGAACGACGAGATGTATCTGACAGAACGACGAGACGGTGGGCCTCCCACAGGTTTTCATGAAATTTAATAATTAGTGATGTCTAATGTTCCCGCGTGATGTGCGAGTGGTTACTCATGCGGCGTGAAAGCGACGAAAGCATAGTATGTCGCAACGCGCCCATGGCTTATACTTGATAACAAGGGACACATGATGAATAATTCCGCAATGGGCGCATTTCGCTCAAGCAAAAATATCATATCTATTGTTGGTGCTGTAGCGATGATCTCTGCGGTTGCAGGCTGTCAGGGTATGGATGCGACCGAAACCAATTCGGTCCTCATCAAGCCTGTGGTCCACGCGGTCCGCAGCCGGCCCGCGGTCCAGCCGGTACAAGCTGGATTCTTCGTGCGTTCGCTCAGAGCCGAGCCGACGATCCAGATGACCAGCACAGTGCGCACGGCTGAAGCTGAAAGAGATTACGCCTTTGCATCGCCGCAGCGGATCAAAGTCCGCACGCCGGCGCCGGTGAAAGTCTCTTTCAATCCGGGCGATGGCGGCACGTCCCTGGGCGGTTCGCCTTATATCTGCAGCCCTAGCGGGTTTGGCCAACGCGCGAGCTGCCGCCCCCGCTATCTCTGATCTGTCGAGCGGCGACAGACGCTGCCGCCTCGGTTGGCGGCAGTTTCGTCGGCTTCGTCGCCAGCCCAAAGAATGGGGCAGCCGTCCTGACGATCGTGTCGATGTCGGAAAGCTCCGGCACAAAGCCAAGCTGTTCGCGTGCGCTTCCCGGATCGGCGTAGAGTGCCGCCGGGTCGCCCGGGCGCCGGCTCCTGAAGACGGCCGGAACCGATCTTGACGTCATTCGGCTGACCGCCTGGACAATCTCCTTGATGGATATGCCCCGCCCGGTGCCAAGGTTGACCGCCAGGCTTTGTCCGCCGCCCTCAAGATGCATGAGGGCTTTCAGATGGGCGCGGGCCAGATCGCTGACATGGATATAGTCGCGTACGCAGGTGCCGTCCGACGTATCGTAGTCCGTGCCGAAAACCTCGATCTCGTCGATGATGCCTGATGCGGCCATGAGCACTCTGGGAACCAGGTGCGTCTCCGGCGAATGCCACTCACCTAGCTCGCCGTCGGGATCGGCGCCGCAAGCGTTGAAATAGCGCAGGATCGCGAATTTCATTCCATATGCGGACGCATAGTCGCCGATGATCTGTTCGCCCATCAGCTTGGTGCGCCCGTAAGGGCTGATCGGATTTTGCGCGGAGGTCTCGCGCACGGGCAACGCTTCCGGCACGCCGTAGGTTGCGCAGCTGCTGGAGAAGATGATGTTCTCGATGGAACTCGCGCGCGCCGCGTCGAGCACCGCGATGGTGCCTGTTACATTGGTCGAGTAATATTCGGCCGGCTCGCGAACGGACTCGCCAACATAGGCCAGCGCCGCAAAGTGGATGACTGCCGTCGGTCGATACGTCTTCATCGCCGCCTGCAGCGCATTCTGGTTCCGGGTATCGCCGACGACAAGCGGGCCCCAGGCGACGGACTTCTCGTTGCCGCGGCTCAGATTGTCGAAAACCACCGGCAAATAGCCGGCCGCGGCCAGCAGCTTGCAGGTGTGGCTGCCGATGAAGCCGGCCCCTCCCGTCACCAGGATTGCCGGCTGGGTCATGAAGCCGCGGCTCCTTTGGCGCTCTGACCTCCGTAGAGCAGGGTGTCAAAATACTCGACGGTACGCGCGAGCCCCTGGCGCAGGCTGACTTTCGGCTCCCAGCCGAGATTGGCCTTGGCAAAGGAAATGTCCGGCTTGCGCTGTCTGGGGTCGTCGACCGGCAGCGGCCGATGCACGATCTTCGATCGGGCGTTGGTGTAATCGACGACCAGCGTCGCCAGTTCCATGATGGTGAACTCGGCAGGGTTGCCGAGGTTAACCGGGTGCGCGGGCGTGCTCGGCGCGTTCATCAGCCGGATAAAGCCCTCGATCAGGTCGTCGGCATAGCAGAAGGAGCGCGTCTGCAGGCCGCTGCCGTAGACGGTCAGGTCTTTGCCGCGCAACGCCTGGACGATGAAGTTCGAAACCACGCGCCCGTCATCGGGCTGCATGCGGCGGCCGTAGGTGTTGAAAATGCGCGCGACGCGGATATCGAGGCCATAGGTTCTCGAATAGTCGAAGAACAGGGTTTCGGCCGAGCGCTTGCCTTCATCGTAGCAGGACCGCGGTCCGTGCGTATTGACGTTGCCGAAGTAGCTCTCAGGCTGTGGGTGCACGAAGGGGTCGCCATAGACTTCGGACGTCGAGGCCTGGAATATCTTGGCCTTGTTCTGTCGCGCGAGCTCCAGAAGGTTCAGCGAACCAAGCACGCTTGTCTTGAAGGTATGGATCGGGTCTGCCTGGTAGTGCGGCGGAGAGGCTGGGCAGGCGAGATTGTAGATCTCATCGCACTGAAGGCCCGAAGGCAGTCCATCGACGATATCGTGCTCGATGCACGTGAATCTCGGATTACGCAGAAGGGCATTGAGATTGTATCTCTTGCCGGTGTGGAAATTGTCGAGCACGACAACCTCGTATCCGTCCCGCAAAAGACGTTCGCACAGATGCGATCCTAAAAATCCCGCGCCTCCGGCGACCAGGGCGCGGCTTCGGTTTTGGTTGGCGCCCCTTTGGCTGCCGGATTCCAGTTTCAGAACCTTGACAAGCTTACCCATGCTTACCTCGCACGCACACGCCACCGCCGGGCCGGGACAAAGCATCGCCCGGCCACGTCCTTGAGAACGTGGCAAACCTCCGCATCTGCGGAATCGCCATCACTGATGTGCGTTAATTGTTCTTTGGGTTCGCGGAATTGGTGCTACGACACGACCTATGTGTAGCCGTTCAGCACTTTTCTGCGCCCCGAAACCGCGATCATACGCCTGATGCCATCATCGTCGATTGCTCGCCCAAATTGCACATCCCAACGCATCGAAAATATACCTGTGGAAATTATAGTCAACTAAATTAGCATTTTCTTAACTACATCCGTTTGCGAATGTTAATCATGTGATCGCGTCGGCTCCTCAAGGCTGAGCTGCGGGTGGCCCAGGCCGATCCTCGTTATGAATCAGCGTATTGGCTCGGCCCTCGAAAATATGTAGTCGGACGCTACAAGCTGTTCTCAAGGCAGAATCAAAGCTGGAGGCGAGGAGGCGCTAAGAATGAGCATGTGGCGCAATTCGGGGCACCAGCCTGGGAACATTCAGCCGAAAAACGGAATTTTACGATCTGAGTGACAGTCAAATTTTCAGAACGCAATGAGATTGTTACCAAAACCCGCTCGGGTTGCAGATATAAACATCCGGATATGAGTATTCATACGAGATGGCTTGGCCTACAGCAGTCGCACCGCAGCTCGGCAGCATGGGGAGAAAGCTAATTGGCAAAGATTTGTAGACAAATTGGTTTGCAATTGCCAATTTTTATTTCATCTTCTCTTCATGATGCTGACCGTAATATTTGTACATCAAGGCCACTCATTTGCAAGGCGCAAGTCAATGGTCCCATTTCGTCGGAACGCGCACATGGACGTTCATTTCTTAGTGGAATACCGCTCATTTTAGCGATGGCTTTTGAGCGCATAGGTAGAACCTTGTCTGCATTGTCGGGCGGCCGCGTCACCAATCTGGTTGCTCCCGCACCCGCATGATCCACCTCCTGGGTAGCTGCGGCAACTGGCCATCGCCTTTTGATCGTCAGGGCGCTATTGGCAAGGTCACGATACGCTGTGGTGATCTGAATGCGCTTTCTGTTTGTCCTGATCTTGCTCGCCGGCACCGGCATCGGTGTCATCTATCCCTGGGCGATGAGCAATTTCTCCGGCCATGAGATTGGCACCTGGCGGGCCTATGAGCAGGGCCGCTTCAAGCCGGTCACGGTACCGCTCGCCGCCCGCGACGCACCGGTGCGGGTGTTGCTCGACCTGACCGCAAGAGCCGAGCGCATCGTCTCGCAGCAGCGCACCGTGCTGACGCTGACCGCCGCCAGCAATGGCCGCACGGTGCTCGCCTCGACGCTGCAGTTCAACCATTCCGACAACCCGCGCCAGGCCAGCCCGCAGCTGCCCGACAAGATTTTTCGCGATGAGGCCGGCGTGATCGCGACCGTCAGCCCGGGCCCCTATATCTTCACCGTCGGACCGGGTGATGCCGACGACATACCGATGCGAGCGGTCGATCTCATCTTGCGCTCCGGTGTCGGCGAGATCGACAGCCGTGCACGGCCGGTCGGCTTCTCGCTGATGGCGATCGGCTTGATCGGGTTTTTGCTGAGCCTACGCTCTGGCGGCGGCCGGCCGGAGAATCCGAACTCGCAGCCGCCACCGCCGCGTTGGGGCAGGGGCTCCACGTGAACTACCGCCACGCCTATCATGCCGGGAATTTCGCCGACGTCGTCAAGCATGTCGTGCTGACGCGATTGCTCGAGTATCTGAAGCAGAAGGACAAGGCGTTTCGCGTCATCGACACGCATGCCGGCATCGGCCGCTACGATCTGTCGTCGATCGAAGCGCAGAAGACCGGTGAGTGGCAAGGCGGCATCGGCAGGCTGATCGATGCCCCGTTTGCAGCACCGGTGGCGGCACTGCTTGCGCCTTATCTGGACACGGTGCGCTCACTCAACCCCGAGGGTGGCATCCAGAAATATCCGGGCTCACCGCTGATCGCGCGTCATCTGATGCGCAAGCAGGACCGGCTGACAGCGATCGAGCTGCACTCCAAGGATGTCGCGAAGCTGAGGACGCTCTTTGCCGGTGATTTCCAGGCCAGGATCATCGAACTCGATGGCTGGCTGGCGCTCGGCGCGCATCTGCCGCCGAAGGAAAAGCGCGGCCTGGTTCTCATCGATCCGCCATTCGAGGAAGCGGGCGAGTTCGAGCGCCTCGTCGACGGGCTCATGAGGGCGCACAAGCGGTGGCCCGGCGGCATCTATGCGCTGTGGTATCCGATCAAGGACCGCAAGGCGATCATCGCCTTCCGCAAGGCGCTGAAGCAATCCGGCATCCCGAAGTTGCTCGACATAGAATTCGAGATCAGGCCGGCCTCTTCGGAGCCCAGCCTCGACGGCAGCGGCCTGCTGGTGGTCAATCCGCCTTTCACGCTGGAAGGCGAACTGCGCGCATTGCTGCCGGCTTTGCACAGATTGCTTGCGGTGGGGAGGCCGGCCCACTGGTCGCTGGAATGGCTGGCCGGGGAATAGGCTTGACGGGGAGGACTTCGGATCTCGCCGTTCGGCGCCAGGCGCGAAAAGCCCGCGTTCCGGAAGGGTGAGGAAAGCGGGCTTTTTAGCGACCAGGGGCTCGCGCAAGACCGGCTTTGGCCAACGCAGTTCCCAACTGGGAAACCATCGTTGACGCAACCGCTTGACCGCCGCCAAGCGAATCCGCACAGTGCGCGCAATCGACCTTGAGAGGCTGCCATGACTCGCTTCGCCAAATCCGCACTTGCCGCCCTGATTTCGCTTTGCACTCCGCTTGCCGCGCCTCTCGGCGTCACCCAGGCCGTGCAGGCGGCCGATCTTACAGTCTATTCCGATGAGGACAGCGGCGTCTGCGGCGAAGCCTGGGTGCTGAACAAGATCACCAGCCGCTTCTCCTACCAGGTGCATCACGTGCCGCATCTGCCGGACGTTCAGATCACCGATTTCCAGCGCATCCACCAGCACCGCTATCTGCCGGCCAACGACACCTGGCCGATCGGCCGCCGCTATTGCGGCGCCACAGTCAGTCTTTCCGACGGCCGTGACCGCACCATCTGGTACCTGATCGAGGAAGGCCAGGGTTTTGCCTCGATCGGCGACAATGTCGAATTCTGCGTCTCGGGCTTCGACCGCTGGATGGTCTACAACGGCCGCTGCCGCGTCCTGCGCTAAACCCGGCTTCCGTTCCTATCTCTTTTCGCGCCTGCGGCTTGATCGGCTGCGGGCGCTTTTCTGTACCGCGTTGACAGAAGGTGCGGTCTGTCGCATAGCTATGATACAGACCTATCTCACCACTGGTAGTGTCATGACATCATCGCCTGCTTTCGACAAACGCCAGCACGTCGTTGAAACGGCCTACGCGCTGTTCAAGCGCGCCGGTTTCCATGCCACCGGCATCGACCGGATCATCGCCGAGGCCGAGGTGGCCAAGATGACGATGTATCGCCACTTCCCCAGCAAGGACGAACTGATCGTCGAGGTGCTCGACTATCGCGCCAGGCGTTTTGAAGGCCAGCTCGACCACCTCGCCGAAGAGGGCATCACGCCAGAGCAGAAAATCGGAAAAATCTTCGATTGGCATGAACGCTGGTTCCGCAGCCCGGATTTCCATGGCTGCCTGTTCGCGCATGCGCTGGCCGAGTTTGGCAATCCGGAGCATTCGGTGTTCAAGGCTGCCGCCAGGCAGAAGAACGGCCTCAAGCGGCGCATGCAGTCGATTCTCGAAGAGGTGATGCCGCGCGGCCGTGCCGGGAGTGTCGCGGCGGCACTGCTCATGCTGATCGAAGGTGCGACCTTGCTGGCGCAGATGGGGCAGGCGGACACCGCCATTCGCGACGCCCGCAAGGCGGCCCTGGGCATCGTCGCTGCTTCGCGCAGGCCGCAATGAGCCCGTTGGTCATCGGGCTCGCGCTGTTTGCCGCGATCCTGCATGCGACCTGGAACGCCTTTCTGCGAACCGGGACCGACAGGTTGTGGACCGTCACCGTCATGAGCTTTTCCAGCACGGCGCTTGCCATTTCGTTCGCCGTCTTCCACGCCCTTCCGGCCGCGCCGGCCTGGTTCTATATCGGGCTCTCGGCATGCCTGCAGGTCGGCTATAGCGTGTTTCTGGTGGCCGCCTACAGATATGGCGAACTGGGACAGGTCTATCCGATCGTTCGCGGCAGCGTGCCGCTGCTGGTCACGCTCGGTGGATTTTTCCTGGCCAACCAGCAGCTCACCCTGCCGCAGACCGTCGGTGTCGCGCTGGTCGCCGGTGGCATCATGGGTCTCTCGCTCGGAAGGGGAAGGGCCGCCACGACATCGATACTCTATGCGCTGGCAACGGGAGCGATCATCGCCGCCTATGCGACCGTCGATGCGATCGGCGTTCGCGCGGCGGGTAATGCCGGCGCCTACACCGCCTGGGTCCTGCTGATCTACGGCGCCTTGCTGCCGGCGACCTTCGTCGTCTGTCGTGGCCGGCTCATCGTCGACCTGCGGGCGCCGGAAACCTGGAAGGCGCTGGGCGGCGGCCTGTTCGCACTTTTGGCCTACGGCGTCGTGGTCGCGGCCTTCGCGCTTGGACCGGCCGGTCCGATCACCGCGATCCGCGAAACCAGCGTCGTCTTCGCGGCCTTCATCGGACGCCTGTTCCTGGGCGAGATGCTGACGCCGCGGCGGGTCGGCGCCTGCGCCATTGTCGCGCTCGGCGCCATCTGCCTCGGCTATCAGTCGTGACGAAAATGCGCGTCACCCGCCGGCACGGGCAGCAGGCACACCAACAGCGCCGGTTCGCCACGCGCTGAGATTTCGCCCGATCGCCCGCGCTATTTTCCGCGCGGCGCCGCCTCAGCCTGATCGAGGATTTTGCGCAGGAACGCGGCGTGGCCGCGGAACGCGCGCCGTCCGCTCGTCGTCGCCCTGACGCGCGTCTGCGGCCGGCGCCCGACGAACAGCTTTTCGATCTCGACATAGCCGGCCCTGTCCAGCGTATCGAGATGCGCGCCGAGATTGCCGTCGGTGACGTCCATGATGGCCTTCAACTGGCTGAAGTCCAGCGTTTGCCGCCTTTCCAGCATATTCAGGGCGGCCATGATCCTGAGCCGTGTGCTCTGGTGGATGATTTCATCGGCACTCATCGGTCAGCTCCGATGCGGCCAAGGCCGCCGCCGTGGGGCTCGGCAATCTCGAACAGCGACAGCGCCGCTTGCTCCTGTGCGATCGACATTGAAGCGTTCCCTTTCCCACGCAGAATACTCTGTGTTGTAGAGTCGTCTGTCAATCTACGCGCAAGCGGGCGGCGCGATCATGCTTGACAAGGTTATGCAGCGATCGGCCATCCCATTGCAGTGTAGATCGTCTGCTTGCACGAGATGATCGCACCGCTGAGGTAGCGGGTCATGATGTCAGAGACCGAAGATCGATGCGCAAGCTGCTGACTGATCTTCAGAGCTTCACGAGAGGAACGGTCTCGCAGGATGTAGAGAATGTCGACGGTACACTCTAGGCAATGGTTGAAGATCAGCAGCGGATTTTTGCGACGATCGGCACGATCGTGTGCGATCCGTAACCAAAATTTAAGCTGCAGAAATCAGTCTGTTGCTTCGCTGGCTAGCAAGCCGCGAGTCAGATATGCATGAGCGCGCCGGGTCATTACGGCCATCGGCACAACGGAAGGGGCATCGCATGGCTAAGCAGTCATCCAAAGCGCCGGCGTCCAAGGCACCGGCAAAGAAAGCACCCGTAAAAGCAGCGACGGCGAAGGTCGCAGCTGCAGTGAAGAAAGCAGCACCTGCTGCCAAGCCGAAGGCCGCAGCGGCCAAGGCAAAAGCAGCGCCGGCCAAGAAGCCGGCAGCAAAGGCCGCGGCAAAACCGGCAGTGAAGAAGGCAGCACCTGCAAAGCCGGCTGCGAAGGCGGCACCGGCCAAGAAGCCGGCTGCAAAGGCTGCGGCAAAACCGGCAGTGAAGAAGGCAGCACCTGCCAAGGCAGCTGCAAAGCCGGCTGCGAAGGCGGCATCGGCCAAGAAGCCGGCTGCGAAAGCTGCACCTGCCAAGAAACCGGCAGCGAAGGCTGCACCGGCAAAGAAGGCGGCGGCAGCGAAGTCTTCAGCACCGGTGAAGAAAGCGGCACCCGCGGCCAAGCCGAAGGCAGCACCCGCGAAGGCCGGCAAGAAGTAATCGCGTCTTCCCTCGCCGGGGGCCGTGCCGAGACAGTCAAGGGCGGGTGCCTGACAGGCGCCCCACTTGCTGCTTGGTCACTTGGAGGGCGAGAACAGAGGCGGACGGAGGATATCTTTTCGCAGCTCCCAGGACTTCGCCATAGGGCGAAGTCCGGTGGGGCTTCGTCCGCGTCAACGATGGCGGATCAAATCTCGGCGCGAAGCTTTTTCAGTCTTGGTGTCGACCGGTGATCCGCGTGCCGCCGCTGTCTGCGCCGCAAGGAATTCGGGTCGGCTGCTTGGTGGTGAAGTGACTTTGGAGCTCACGATTCGCAGAGCAAACGAGGACGATGCGCAAGCCGTGAGCCGCGTGATCCTGGCAGCTCTGCGACAGACCAATGCGAAAGACTATTCGCAAGACATCATCGCTCGTGTGGAGCAGAGCTTCAGCCCATCCGCTGTCTCTGCGCTTTTGAGGAAGCGGAGGGTTTCTGTCGCGGTTGTGCGTGGCAGGGTCGTTGGACAGCCAGCCTCGATGGAAGTGTTGTTCGATCCGTCTTTGTGGATCCTGAACTGCAAGGTCGTGGTATCGGCAAACGACTTATGGCAGAGGTCGAGGAAGCGGCGCATGCGGGCGGTGTCAGCTACCATGGCGATGAACGCACCGTCATCATGGAGCGCTCGCTAAACGGCCCCGGTCAACGACGCTGATGCAGGCGCCGACTTGCCGAACCAGTCGCTCGCTGGCGGCTGGGTTTTCCGCTTCTGGCCATTGCTCGATTGCGCCTGATCGGTCAACACTGCCCGCCTGCAAAACAGGAACCCTGCCATGCCCAGACTGCTCTATGCGTCGTCTTCTCCCTACAGTTCCAAAGTGCGCATGGCAGCCGCCTATGCCGGCATCGCCGTCGATCTGGTGCCGATCAAGACCGAGGAAAAGCCAGCCGATTTGATGATCGCCAACCCGCTCGGCAAGATCCCGGTTCTGGTGCTCGACGACGGCCGCTCCATCCATGACAGCCGCGCCATTACCCAGCACCTCAACCGGGTGTCGAAGAGCGCGCTTTTCCCGCGCAATCCCGACAAGCGGCTCGAGGCGGAAGTGCTGGAAGCGTTGGCGGACGGCATTTGCGACTGCGCGCTGTCGATGGTCTACGAACGGCGCACGCGGCCTGAGGAGATGGTCTACCAACCCTGGCTAGATCGCCAATGGGGAAAGATCACGGCGGCACTTGATCTGCTCAACGCCAACCCGCCGAAGCTGCCGAAGAAGATCACCGCCGGCCAAATGGCACTGCGCGCCTGCCTTGGTTATCTCTCACTTCGCTTTGCCGGAAAATGGGAGAAGGGTCGCGCCCGGCTGACGCGGTGGGCAGCGCGCTTCGACGAGAAGTTTCCAGAGTTGAGGCCGTGCATTCCCGGTTGATCGGCCCGATTAACCCGGTTGATCGAGTCGATCTCTCGCGTGATCCCTCGGGCATAAAAAAGCCGGGCACGAGGCCCGGCTCTTTCGTGTCGTGGCTTGAACGACTTAGAACTTCATACCGACGCCGAAGGTGACGCGGTTGTCGGTGGCCTTGACCTTGCCGATACCATCGAAGCTCTTGCTGCCGAAGTCGGTGTAGCGGTACTCGACACGGCCGAAGACATTGTCGGTCAGCTTGATGTCGGTGCCGAGACCGGCGGTCCAGCCGAGCATCGTTGCGGTATCGCTGGCGGGAATGACAGAGTCCTCCACCTTCAGGCTTCTGCCGGCGAGACCGCCGGTGCCATAGAGCAGGATTTCCGGGGTCACAGCATAGCCGAGACGAGCACGCAGCGAGCCTTCGAAGCCGCCCTTGGAGTGGATGCCGTTGTCGTCACCCTTGACGCCGTTGTAGCCGAGCTCGGCTTCAGCGCCGTAGACGAAGTTCTCCTGCTGCCACTGATAGCCGCCGAAGACACTGCCGACGAAACCTTTGGTATCGGTTTCAACGTCGAAATCCTTTTCCTTGGTCCGGCCGCTGAAGCCATAGCCGACGTTGAGACCGGCGTACGGGCCGGCCCACGAAGCGACCGGAAGTTCAGCGATCGGCGCAGGTGCCGGCGGCTCTTCCGAAACCACGTCAGCAGCATAGGCAGTTCCGCTGAGGGCGAAGAGCCCGAGCGCCACGGCCAGCGGCCGTGCGAATTTGAGATTGGCTTGCATTGTTCGTTACTCCTTAAGCCACAGGACACAGGCTTGTTTCTCACGATCGCCATCTACCCGTCCGGGGGGTGAAACGGATCTGGCGTTCGTCGGTTCCAAATGTCGTGTCAAAATGCGGCTGAAGCGAACCTGAACTTGGGTCATTCCCCGGCGCGAATGAGGCGGAACCTTGACGTTGCATCTTCGCAACAGCGAAATGGCAGGAGCCGTTCCATGCTGCGCTGCACACCGCTTGGTGCAAGGAGTCCAGCGTCCTATATTCCGCTCGGGCGGCTTCGAGTCAAAGGCGAGTCGGGACGCCGAAAGGCTGTTTCGCCACAATGCTGCCTAAGGTGCGAACGCCATTTAACGCCTGCCCGGCCATATTTCGCCGGCGTCATGTTTTCGGGGCCGAAATAGAGGATTGACACCATGAGCAAGGCCACCGCCACGGCGCTGGTGACGGGCGGGGCGAAACGGATCGGTCGGGCAATCGTCGAGGATCTCGTCGCCCACGGTTTTGCCGTCGCCATCCATTGCCACCGCTCGCATGTCGCGGCCGAGGCGTTGGCCGCCGCAATCATCGCCAGCGGTGGTCGCGCCGCCGTGGTTGTCGCCGACCTGACCGATATGGACGCCGTCAGCGACCTCGTCGGCCAGGCGCAAGCAGCGCTAGGACCGGTCTCGCTGCTGGTCAACAATGCGTCGCTGTTCGAGGACGATTCGGTTCTGGATTTCGACTGGCGGGCCTGGGATCGGCACTTTGCCGTTCATGTGAAGGCGCCGGCGCTGCTGGTGCAGAACTTCGCCCGGGCGTTGCCGGAAGGGCAGGAGGGCCTAATCGTCAATATGATCGATCAGCGCGTCTGGCGACCGACGCCGCGCTATTTCTCCTACGCTCTGTCCAAGTCGACACTGTGGACGGCCACCCAGATGATGGCGCAATCGCTCGGCCCTCGCATCCGCGTCAATGCCATCGGCCCGGGACCTACCCTGAAGAACGCGCGCCAGGACGACAGCGATTTTGCCGCCCAGGTCGATGGCTTGATCCTCAAGCGCGGCCCGGAATTGCCGGAATTCGGCGCCACGATCCGCTATCTCTGGGAAGCGCGCTCGGTCACCGGCCAGATGATCGCGCTCGATGGCGGCCAGCATCTTGCATGGCAGACGCCCGATGTGACAGGCATGGCGGAATGAGTCCTTTGGATCACAAAAACAAGCCGCGCGGCGGCGCCGACGATCTGCCCCCCGATATCGACCTCGAGGACGAGGCGGTCGAGGAGATCGTCACACCTGCCGGTCCCGACGTCGCCTTCACCGCTATCGATTGGACGCCGCATGCCGGCGACGCCGAAGGCATGGTCGGCGCCGAGGTGATCCAGACGCTGGTCAAGCGGCTGCCTAACGCGCCCGGCGTCTACCGCATGATGAACGCTGCCGGCGATGTGCTTTATGTCGGCAAGGCGCGCAGCCTGAAGAAGCGCGTCACCAACTATGCGCAAGGCCGCTTCCACACCACCCGCATCGGCCGCATGGTGCGCGAGACATCGACGATGGAGTTCGTCGTCACCCGCACCGAGATCGAAGCGCTGCTGCTCGAAGCCAATCTTATCAAGCGCTTGCGGCCGCGATTCAATGTGCTGATGCGCGACGACAAGTCGTTTCCCTATATCCTCTTGACCGGCGACCATGTCTCACCGGGCATCTACAAACATCGCGGCGCGCGCTCGCGCAAAGGCGATTATTTCGGCCCCTTCGCTTCGGCCGGTGCCGTCGGCCGCACCATCAACTCGCTGCAGCGCGCCTTCCTGCTACGCAGTTGCACCAACTCTTTTTACGAGAACCGCACACGGCCGTGTCTGCTTTATCAGATCAAGCGCTGCGCCGGCCCCTGCACCGGAGAGGTATCGCACCAGGACTATGCCGAGCTGGTCGGCGAAGCGAAGGACTTTTTGTCCGGCCGCAGCCAGAAGGTGAAGACGGAAATCTCGGCCGCCATGCAGCAAGCGTCTGAAGCTCTCGATTTCGAGCGCGCCGCCATCTATCGCGATCGACTTGCGGCCCTGTCGCATGTGCAGAGCCACCAGGGCATCAATCCGGCGACCGTCGACGAGGCTGATGTTTTTGCCATCCATCAGGAAGGCGGCCAGGTCTGTATCCAGGTGTTCTTCTTTCGCACCGGCCAGAACTGGGGCAACCGCGCTTATTTCCCCAAAGCCGATCCGGCGTTGGAAGCGGCGGAGGTGTTGGGTTCGTTCCTGGCGCAGTTCTATGACGACAAGCCGACGCCGCGGAACATTCTTCTGTCGCATGGCGTCGAGGATCAGGAACTGCTGGCCGAGGCGCTCTCCACCCGCGCCGGCCGCAAGGTCGCGATCTCTGTGCCGCAGCGCGGCGAAAAGAAAGACCTGACCGACAACGCCCTGCAGAACGCCCGTGAGGCGCTCGGCCGCCGGCTGGCCGAAACCTCGACGCAAGGCCGGCTGCTCACCGGTTTCGCCGAGACCTTCGGCTTGTCGAAGCCGCCGGTGCGCATCGAGGTCTATGACAACTCGCACATCATGGGCACCAATGCCGTCGGCGCCATGGTCGTCGCCGGGCCGGAAGGTTTTGTGAAGAACCAGTACAGAAAATTCAACATCCGCTCGACCGATATCACGCCGGGCGACGATTTCGGCATGATGCGCGAGGTGATGGAGCGGCGGTTTTCGCGGCTGCTCAGGGAACATGGCGATGTTGCCGTGGCCGACGATGCGGTGGCAGCTCAGGCGGGCGATGATATCGAGGACGACATCTCCGGCAGCTTCCCGGCCTGGCCCGACGTCATCTTGATCGACGGTGGCCAGGGCCAGATGACGGCGGTGCGCAAGATCCTCTCGGATCTCGGCATCGAGGATCGCGTGGTGGCCATCGGCATCGCCAAGGGCCAGGACCGCGACGCCGGCCGCGAGCGTTTTTTCGTCAAGGGCAGGGACTCGTTTTCGCTGCCGGTTCGCGATCCCGTGCTCTATTTCGTCCAGCGCCTGCGCGACGAGGTCCACCGTTTCGCCATCGGTTCGCACCGTGCGCGCCGCAAGAAGGAGATGGTCAAGAGCCCGCTCGACGAGATCAGCGGTATCGGTCCCGGCCGCAAACGGGCGCTGCTCATGCATTTCGGCACCGCCAAGGCGGTCAGCCGTGCCGCAATCGAGGATTTGAGGAAAGTCGACGGCATTTCCGAACAGGTCGCCAAACTGGTCTACAATCATTTCCATGAGAGCTGATGGATTCGGGTATTTTCGGCTGGCCAATCGATTCTGGCCTGTTGACCCCCCACATTCGTATCTGATTTGAGTAGGCAGGCAGAAAGAGTCCCCCGGATATGGCCAAGCGCGCGTTCAACCTGCCCAACATGCTCACCTACGCCCGCATCGTCGCGGTGCCGCTGGTGGTGCTGTGCTTTTTTCTCGAAGGACATCTGAAGTCGAGCGACTTCGCCCGCTGGTCGGCGCTGATCATCTTCCTGCTCGCCTCGATCACCGACTATCTGGACGGCTATTTGGCGCGCGCCTGGCAGCAGACCTCCAACATCGGCAAGATGCTCGATCCGATCGCCGACAAATTGCTGGTCGCCACCTGCCTGCTGCTGCTGGCCGCAGACACCGACCGTCATGCCGGCATCGCCGGATGGTCACTGTGGGCGGCGATCATCATCCTGTGCCGCGAAATCCTCGTCTCGGGACTGCGCGAGTATCTGGCGGCGCTCAAGGTTTCGGTGCCGGTGACGCAGCTGGCAAAATGGAAGACCGCCATCCAGATGGTCGCCATCGCCTTCCTGCTGGCCGGGCCGGCCGGCGACAAGATCTTCCCGCTGACGACGCAGACCGGGCTGGTGCTGCTATGGATCGCGGCGTTGGTTACGCTCTACACCGGCTACGATTATTTCCGCGCCGGCCTCAAGCACATCATGGACGAGTGAGATGACAACCCGGCTCATCTATTTTGCCTGGGTGCGTGAACGCATCGGCGTGCCTGAGGAAGACGTCAACCTGCCTGCTGGCATCGAGACGGTGGCTGATCTCCTGCGTTGGTTGAAATCGCGCGGCGAGGGCTACGAGCACGCGCTGCAATATCCCGACGTGATCCGCGTCGCCATCAACCAGGAACATGTCGAGCACCGCGAGAAGATCGCAGGCGCGCGCGAGATTGCACTGTTCCCGCCGATGACCGGGGGCTGACATGACCGGCGCCGTCGTACCTGTCGTGCGCATTCAGGCGCAGGATTTCGACGTCGCCGCCGAGATCGCCAGACTGACGCAAGGCCGCGCCGATATCGGCGCCGTGGTTTCTTTCTCCGGCCTTTGCCGGGACGAGCAGGGCACCTTGTCGGCGCTTGAGCTCGAGCACTATCCCGGCATGGCCGAAGCAGAAATCGCCCGTATCGCTGCTGAGGCGGTCGAGCGCTGGCCGTTGCAAGGTCTCACGGCCATCCACCGCCATGGCAAGATCGCACCCGGCGACAACATCGTGCTGGTGGTGGCCGCCTCGGCGCATCGCCAGGCTGCGTTCGAGGCGGCGAACTTTCTCATGGACTATCTCAAATCGCGCGCACCCTTCTGGAAGAAGGAGCATCGCATCGACGGCTCCGAGGGCGGCTGGGTCGAGGCCAAGGAGGCTGACGACCAGGCCGCACAACGCTGGAAACCGTCCGAATAAAATTCTGCCGCAGCCATGCATTGACCGCAATCCTTTGGCCAACTGACCGCGGTTGGTCAGCTTGGGCATTGGCAGCCCAGGGCGAGGGAGATGGTCATGCTGGACAGGATCGCGGAGTTCTTCGTCTTCGGTTTAGTGCCTCTGGTCGTCGGCATATTGGCCGTGCCGGAGCTGTCTGTTGCCGCCGAAAATTCCGTGAGAGGCGAGGTGATCTATCGCGAGCGCATCGCCTTGCCGCCCAGTGCCGTGCTCTCTGTCCAGCTTGCCGATGTGTCGCTGGCCGATGCGCCGGCCACCATCATCGGCGAGCAGAAAGTGAAGCCGGCCGGCCAGGTGCCGATCAGCTTCGAGATCAAGTTCGACCCCTCCGTCATCCGGTCGCAGATGACTTACGCGTTGCAAGCCCGCATTACCGTTGATAACAAGCTTCTGTTCATCTCCGACATGCGCCATCAGGTCGATCCGCTGACCGACGTGCCGCAGACCATCGTGCTGAAGATGGTCACGCCGAGCGCCGAGCCGACGGTTTCCGTCTTTGACCAGCTCTGGCTGGTCGACTTTGTCGACGGCATCGGCGCCATCACCGCCCCGCAAGCGACGTTCAGGGTCAGCGAGGCCGGCAAGGCAGGCGGCAGCGGCCCCTGCAACACCTATTTCGCCACCGCCAAGGTCGATGGCCAGGCGATCGCGATCAGCGACATAGGCTCGACCTACAAGGCCTGCGCGCCCGAGGTGATGGCCGAGGAAAAGGCGCTGTTCGATGCATTGGCCAAGGCTGCGTCATACAGTGTCGATGCCGGCAAGCTCGTCATATCAGACAAGGACGGCCGCGAGATCCTGCGCTTGAGCGCTGCAAGCTGAGGCATTCTGATGGTTGGGCGCATGGCCTGACCATGGATCTCGGCACGCTGGTGCCGGACCGAAACAGACGCTCTCATTCGGCCTGTTCGAACACGGCGCCGTAGTGATAGGGCGGCACCTCGACCAGTTCGGCAAGCCTGAGGCCACCCGCCTCGGCGTCCGCCGTGGTCTGTTCCGGCGACAGCCTCAATTCGGTCTTCGGTCCGCGAGGCTCGCCCTGGACGATCGTTGTTTCGCGCGGACGCTGGTGCCAGTTGACGATGGCGAAACGCCCGCCCGGACCGAGTGCCGCCCGCACCGCGCGCGCTAAACGCGGCCGGTCCGGAACGCCGTGAAAGGCGTTGGCCATGAAGATGAAGTCGGCGGGTTGAGTCACCAGTCCTGCAAGCTCATAGGCGTCGCCCGCGACAAAGTCGCAATTCGTCGCGCCACTTTCGACCAACCTGTGTCTGGCGGCTTCGAGCAGATCGGCATCGATATCGATGGCCACGACATGACGAGCCACCCTGGCGATCGGCAGCGTGAACCAGCCGTCGCCGCAGCAGAGATCGATCACCTCCATGCCTGGCTTGATCCCCGTTGCCGAAAGCACGGCGGCGGGGTCGGGCCACAGCGCCTCCCACCAGCCGCTGTTCGGCATCTCTGTGCCTTGGAAGAAACCCGGAATGGCACTGGTCATGCGGAGGCTCCATTGTCGGCTATATACGCTCCATATCTCACCCTAGTACATGCGGTTCGCACGCGAGGCCCGATAGTTCGGCCATGAAAAAGGCCGGCAAAACGCCGGCCTTTTTTACGTGATCCAAAGGTTTGGACTATCGGCTCAGCCGACGATCTCGGTGTCCGAGAACCAGTACTTGATCTCTTCTGCGGCGGTCTCCGGCGCATCGGAGCCGTGCACCGAGTTTTCGCCGATCGACAGCGCATGCACCTTGCGGATGGTGCCTTCGGCGGCGTTGGCCGGGTTGGTGGCGCCCATCACTTCGCGGTTGCGCGCAATGGCGTTCTCGCCTTCCAGCACCTGCACGATTGTCGGTGCCGACGACATGAATTCCACCAGCTCGCCGAAGAACGGGCGGTCCTTGTGGACGGCATAAAAGCCTTCAGCTTCGCGGCGGCTCATCCAGACCCGGCGCGAGGCGATGACGCGCAGGCCGGCCTCTTCCAGCATCCCGGTGATTGCGCCGGTGAGATTGCGCCGGGTTGCGTCCGGCTTGATCATGGAAAATGTGCGTTCGAGCGCCATGGGTCGTCCTTGTCTGAGAATGGAATTGAGAGTGGCGGGCTCTATACAAGCCGCCCGGCCCATTGCCAAGAGGTGAGGAACGACAGAGGTGAGGAACGACAGAGGTGAGGAACGGTCCGCGAAGCGGACGGAAAGCCAATTGCTTGGCTTTCCGAGTGACGAACGGTGAAAGCCCGGTCCGCCTTCGAGCGGATTGAAAGGTCCAGTGGACCTTTCAAAGGGTTTGAACGCCCGAAGGGCAGGGAGCGAGAGCGAAGGGCCGGATCAGTGTGCGTTTCTGCGCCGAGAGCCGGCGCTGATGAGGTAGAGCACCAGCCGAGATCAGACGGCTACACAGCAACGCATTGCTTGCTATACTCGCGTGTCGGCGCCGCGCTGATGTCGGCCCGCATGGAGACAACACGACCATGGCAGACGATCGTCAGGAACGCATTCGCAACCGCGCGCATCAGATCTGGCTGCAAGAGGGACAGCCGGCTGGACACCATGAGCGCCATTGGCATCAGGCGGCAGCCGATGTCGACCAGGAGGATGCTGCGGGCAAGTCGGCAGCCAAAAAGCCAACCACGAAGGCATCTGGCGCCGGCAAGGCAAAAGCCGCCCCCAAGGAAGCAAAGGCTGCCACGAAGGCCAGCAAGCCAAAGAAGGCGGCGGCCAAGTAAGGCCCAGCTATCTCCTCGCTGCTGACCTTTTTCGCAGGACATTGACGGCCCTCATGCTGCCTTGCGGCAAGGGCAGGCGTTGCGGCGTCACGCTGCCGCGGCCACCTTTCGTCCCAGCCCGCCATGCAGGTCGAGGCAGCGGGCAAACCACTGCGCCACCACGTCGCCGTCGTCCAGCAGTTGGTAAGGCGAGGCTATGCGTGCCCACTGCAGCGCGCCGAAGACGATATAGTCGGCAAACAGCGGCGACGCGCCGCCAATGAATGGCTGATAGAAGAGCATTGAACGCAATGGTTCCAGCGAGGCCCTGAAGGTGCCGAGCCCGGCCTCTCGGGCGGCCATCACGTCTTCCAGCTGCTTGCCCAGACGCTGCTCCCGGTTCTGGCGGAAATAGGCGGCGTTTTCCGCGTCCTGCATGGCATGAAGGTCCATGATCGCCGCGGTGGTCACATAGGGATGGATGGTTAGTTGCGACCAGCGTTCGATGAAGCGCGCCATCGCCTTGCCGCCTTCACCGCCAAACAGTGTCGACCGGTCCGGATAGGCTTCATCCAGATAAAGCGCGATGGCGAAGGAATCCGCGATGACCCTCTCACCGTCCCGGATCACCGGAACGGTTTTCGAAACGCCGCCCTCGACAGCGGGCACCTCGAGAAAGCGCGTCGGCGCGGTAGATGTGTCGAGCCCCTTGTGGGCAAGCGCCATCGCCACCTTCCAGCAGTGCGGGCTGAATGGACGTGTGGTGTCGCGTCCGACGAGGTCATAGAGCAGAATGGTCATTGGCGGCGGCGTTCCTGCGGGTTAGGTAGGCCTCGCATCGACGCGAGCCGAGGGGAAACCATGAGACAGCATTTCATGATGTTTGCGGCCTATAATCAATGGGCCAATGGCCGCATCTATGATGCCGCCGCCGAGCTCGACGAAGAGGAATTCAACCGCAACGTCGGTGCCTTCTTCAGCTCGATGATGGGCACGCTTAACCACCTGCTGACGGCCGACCGCATCTGGATGAAGCGCTTCACCAGCGAGGGCGACGCGCCGACGACACTGGACGCCATCCTGCATCGGGGCTTGCCCGGCCTGCGGATGGCGCGTGAGGCCGAGGACAGGAGGATCATCGATTGGGTCGGCGGCCTCAGCGACAAGGCTTTGACGGGTCGCTTCACCTACATGACCGTCTCGGACATGCGCACGGTCTCGCAAAGGCTGGCGCCGGCGCTGGATCATGTCTTCAACCACCAGACTCACCATCGTGGCCAGGCGCATACGATTCTGACCATCCTGGGACGGCCAAGCCTGGGGTTGGATCTGATGCTCTTCCAGCGCACCGAGGAAGGCAGGGCTTTCGCCTGATCCGTGACGTTTTGCCGTTGTAAGCCCGAAGATTGAGGGGCCAGCGCGGACTATCGCTGCATTTTGTGCTGCAGCATCGCCTTTACGTCCAGCCACTCGGAATCGATGATGCTGAACCGGACGGAATTGCGCTTCCGGCCGTCCGGCATGATCCGCTCGTTGCGAACGATCCCCTCTTGCTTTGCCCCTATTCGCAGAATGGCTGCCCTTGACGCGTCGTTCAGTTAGTCCGTGGTGAATTGAACACGAACACACCCCATCACCTCGAAGGCATGGGTCAGGAGGAGATATTTCGCCTCGGTATTGACGCCAGAGCGCTGAGCCGAACTGCTGAGCCAGGTATGCCCAATCTCCAACTTTCTATTCGTTCGATCGATCTTCCAAAACCGCGTACTTCCGCAGATCAGTCCCGTGCTGCGCGTGACGATTGCATAAGGCATGACACTGCCGGCCTGTCGTCCGGCCAGGGCGCTGGCTATATATCCATCGATCGTACCCGGCCCGGGGACCACGGTAGCCTTCAAGTTCCACAACTCGCCATCCGCCGCCGCGCCCAGAAGCCCCGACGAATGTTCCTGCTGAAGCGGCGTGAGCTCAACGATCTCTCCGACCAAGGCGGGCTGCATGGATTGGACGTCCATTAACCGGTGGCCCTCAACTTGCTACGTGCCGGTCGAACCTCATCGGCAGACAACCAAATGCTTGCCCGAAATTCAGACGGCGGCCGAAGCCTCGCTCCTGATTTCGCTGTCCAGCTGGCACTGCGTCAGAGCCGCTTCCGCCATCACCCATTGCTTGAACAGCAGCACCTTGCGTGCGGCAAGGCTCTTTGGGGGAGAGACAAAATACCACCCCGCCGTATTCGGATGGTGGACGGCGAATGGAGCCACCAGCCTTTCGGCGCGGATGTCGCTCGCCATATAGGCACGGTTGGCCACCGCAAAACCCATCCCGGAATTGGCTGCCTCGTAGGACATCATGCACGAGTCGAAATAGATGCTCTTGGTCTCGCTGAGCACGAAGCTGGCGCCGGCGAAACCAAGCCAGGACTGCCAGTTCTGGGTGCAGGTATCGGAATGCAGCAGGGTGAAGAGCTTGAGGTCGTCCGGTGTCACCTTCGATAGTGGCCTATCGCCGAGAACTTCATGGAACAGCTTGCGGCTGCACACCGGCGTCAGGTCTTCCCGAAACAGCAGATTGGCTTGCAGTCCGTGAAAGTGACCGTCGCCATAGCGGATTTCGAGATCGAACTCGGAAGTCGTGAACTCATGCGTCGCATAGGACGTCGAGACCCGCATCACGATATCGGGATATTGCTGCTGGAACAGCGGCAGGCGCGGAAACAGCCAGCGTGCCGCAAAGGTCGGCAGCACCGATATCTTCAACACGTGTTCCTGCGATTGCCCGGTCGCTTCCATGCTGGCGGCGACGATTCGCTCCAGCGCCTCGCGAACGCGCGAGACATAGGTCTCGCCCTCCGGCGTCAGCGACACCGCATTGCCCCCGCGTTGGAAGATCTTGAAGCGCAGCTGATCCTCCAAGCTTTTCACGCGCTGGCTGACCGCTGAAGCGGTGATAAACTGTTCTTCGCCGGCGCGCGTGAAATTCCCGTGCCTCGCAGCACTCTCCACGATTTTCAGCGAATTGAGGTTGACCTGACTGAGCAGACGCACGGTTTCGACCTTAAGCTGGGCTTACACTAGCACCAGCATTCCTAATTTTACAGGGGTGGGTGAATTAATCGACTGTTTACCAAGTGTTGCCCCCATCCTGGAGAAGTACAATGAACGCCCATACCATTCCCGAACTGCGCTATGCGATGAGCCGTGAAGCCATCATCGGCCATGAGACAGCCTGGAAAGTGTCCAGTTTCGGCGTCGCCCAGTATCTGCACGGCTATGACCCGGCTCTGCTTGCCGCGATCGAGGAGGCTGCTCTGAAGCTCAAGGCCAGCCACGCCGTGCACAAGCACCTCGACCTGACTTTCATCACCGGGGCCGACCGCTTCATCCCCGAGATCAAGGAATTGCTGCATGACAAGCTGCGCCTGGAGCGGCTGTCGGACATGATGGGCACAAAGCTGGAGCCCTATCCCCTGTCGATCGTCGGCTCGACAGTGACTTTCATGAACCCCAAGGATGGCGCCGTGGAATGGCATTGCGATGGCGTTCCGGTCACCGAGCTCATTCCGCTATCAATCAGCAATCCGCTGGTCGGCGGCCATCTCGAAATCTACTGCGACGATTCGGAAACCGGCCGCGCCATCCTCGAATCCGGCCGCGAGATTCCGCGCAACCAAGTCATGCGCATCGATCACAAGATGAACTACGCGACGCTGGGGCAGTTCCTGGGCGTCCTGCATCGCACCGCCCCGATCCGGTTCGGCGAGCGCGTCACGCTGGTGCTCAACCAGCGCTCGGTGGCAAAACCCTATGTCGACGACAACCGCATGTTCTATCTCGCCGCCGACAACGACCATGACCGCGAATGGGTCAACGAACTGGCCGAAGATGTCTGGGCCAACCAGCTGCCGGCCTATCGCCGGTTCGAGGCAGAGCATCCGGTGCCCACCCCCGTCGATGCGCCGGTTCCGGGCGGAGCCAGGGAATCATGGTAATGAACCATGATCCCGAAAAGTGGGAACCGGCTTTCGGACAGGATCATGGTCGAACAGCAAAATAGAGCTCCACGCCGGTTGTTTCGGCATGGATCAGGCTCGATGACCGCGATGGTTTTCGCTGCCGGCGCGGTTGCATTGTGGTCGACCAATGCGCTGGTCGGCAAATCCCTGTTGGCCAGCCACCCGGTGTCGCAGGTGCAGTTCCTGCAATTCACAGGCGCTGCGCTCGTCTTTGCCGTCATCCGGCTGATGAGCCGCGAAAGAGTAGCACCTGTCATGGCCGGGGCCGCGCTAATCTCTCTTGCGGTCGGCTTCATCGGTCTGGTCGGCACCATGGTGCTGCAATACATCGCCTTCGCATCGATGCCGGTGATCGAGGCCAATCTGATGGCCTACACGTGGCCGTTGATGGTCGCGGCGGCGGTCATCGCCTTGGAAAATCCGCGGCGCCCGGCACTATTGGGCCTCGCCGCGGTAGTGGGCTTCGTCGGCGTTGCACTGGTGATTTCGGGAGGGCGTAACCAATCCTGGCTCCAGGGCGATCTCGTCGGCTATCTCGCCGCATTCGGCTCTGCGCTGTGCATGGCTTTCTATTCGATCATGGTGGGACGGGTTGCCACCTCTCCGGATCGCCTGTTGCTGCCGTCGTCGTTGATCGGCGTCGCTTTGACGTTTCTGTGGTGCGCTCGCGATGGCGGCGCCTGGCCCGTCGGTATGGACCTGGCTCTCGGCCTCTATCTCGGCGCCGGCCCGATGGGGTTGGGCTACTATTTCTGGTCGCGCGCCCTGAAGCTGGAAGGCAGTGGCAAGGTCGCGGTCGTCGCCTATCTCACGCCAATCGCTTCGACCCTGCTGTTGACCCTGTCCGGCGAGCGGCTGACGATGACGGCCATTGCCGGAGCTGTCCTCGTCATCGGCAGTTGCGCCGCGGTCGGGGTGGAACGTTCGGAGGCCGAAAACCATGTTTGACGAAAATGAACGTCTGGCCATTCAGGAAGCGCATTGGCTGATCAAGGAATTTGGCGCCGAGGCGCCGCTTTACGCCGCGATGAAGGCCGAAAAGGCGATAGAGCAGAAGGATTTCGGGCGTTGTGCCCGCTGGAAACGTATTCTGGAGATATTAGCCGATAGCCATGCCGTGAAGTCTGCTAGTTCAAAGTATTAGATTTTCTAATTTGCACGGTGTCGATTTTCCATGCCAAATATTTGTGGCGAGTCTTGATTCTTTTTGAGACTTGGCAGTCCGTTGGGGGACGCGGTTAAAGAGATACATCGATATAAGTCTTCGCTGGGGTGGATGACTTTATCGCAAATAAGGTGAAAGAATTGTCAAATATCGATGATAAGACCGTTATCGAGCTGACTGCCGATATTGTCTCGGCCTATGTAGGCAACAATCCGCTTCCGGCTTCCGGTCTGCCCGAGTTGATTGCCAGCGTCAGCGCTTCGGTTCGCAAGCTCGCTGGTGCAGTTGTCGCGGAAACCCCAAACCTGGTTCCGGCAGTCAATCCGAAGAAGTCGGTGTTTCCCGACTACATCATCTGCCTTGACGACGGGAAGAAGTTCAAGTCGCTCAAGCGGCACCTGCGGACCGACTATGGCCTGAGCCCGGACGACTACCGGGCCAAGTGGGGCTTGCCGCCGGACTATCCGATGGTTGCGCCAAACTACTCGGCGACACGATCGGCGCTGGCAAAGTCGACAGGACTTGGCCGCAAGCCGGCAGCAGCGCCGGCCGCAGTGGCCAAGGCGACGAAGCGCAAGGCGACTGCCTGAGCGCTGCCGGCCGGTAGGCAAGCCGCTGATCGGCTGCTTTGACGACGCCCTCGCGGGCGTCGTTTCGAGACCTTGTGCGGCCAACTGGCTCACAAGGTCTTGCGAAGCGTTGATGTCCGGTGCAAAAGCGCGGCCATGCTGATCATCAACGACCTATCGCTCCGCATGGCCGGACGCCTGCTTCTCGACCATGCCTCGCTGACCTTGCCGGCCGGCACCAAGGCCGGCCTTGTCGGCCGCAACGGCACCGGCAAAACGACGCTGTTCAAGGCCATCACCGGCGATTTCCCGTCCGAGACAGGCTCGATCAGTCTGCCGAAGAGCACCCGCATCGGCCAGGTGGCGCAGGAAGCGCCAGGCACCGAGGACCCGCTGATCGAGATCGTGCTCAAGGCTGATCTCGAACGCACGGCGCTGCTCGAAGAGGAAAAGACGGCGACCGATCCGCACCGCATTGCCGATATCCACATGCGGCTGGCCGACATCGACGCGCACTCAGCCGAATCCCGCGCCGCCACCATTCTCGCCGGCCTCGGCTTCGATGATGCTGCGCAGCGGCGTCCGGCCTCGTCCTTCTCCGGCGGCTGGCGCATGCGCGTGGCGCTCGCCGCGGTGCTGTTTGCCGAGCCCGACCTCCTGCTGCTCGACGAGCCGACCAACTATCTCGATCTCGAAGGCACGCTGTGGCTGGAAAACTATGTGTCGAAGTACCCCCACACAGTGCTCTTGATCTCGCACGATCGCGACCTGCTCAACCGTGCCGTCAACTCGATCGTTCACCTCGACCAGAAGAAGCTGACCTTCTGGCGCGGCGGCTACGACCAGTTCGAGCGTCAATATACCGAGCAGAAGGAATTGCAGGAGAAGGGCCGGGTCAAGCAGGACGCCGCCCGCAAGCATATGGAATCCTTTGTCGAACGCTTCCGCGCCAAGGCCTCCAAGGCGAGACAGGCACAGTCGCGCATCAAGGCGCTGGAGAAGATGAAGCCGATCGCGGCCATCGTGAACGATTCGGTGCGGCCGTTCTCGTTCCCCGAACCGGTGAAGACGGTGGCCTCGCCGATCGTGGCGCTGAACAACGTCAATGTCGGCTACACCGACGGGCAGCCGATCCTCAAGAAGATGACGTTGCGCATCGACGCCGACGACCGCATC
Source organism: Mesorhizobium cantuariense (assembly GCF_042647205.1). Taxonomy (NCBI): domain Bacteria; kingdom Pseudomonadati; phylum Pseudomonadota; class Alphaproteobacteria; order Hyphomicrobiales; family Phyllobacteriaceae; genus Mesorhizobium; species Mesorhizobium cantuariense. The sequence goes on from NZ_JBHRVD010000001.1 coordinate 2,490,115, forward strand.
GCGCTGCTTGGCGCCAACGGCAACGGCAAGTCGACCTTCGCCAAATTGCTGTCCGGCCGGCTCAAGCAGGAGAATGGCACCATGACGGTGGCGCCCGGGTTGAAGGTAGCGATCTTCGCCCAGCATCAGCTCGATGATCTCCGGCCGGAGGAGAACGCCTATGAGCATGTCCGCCGGCTGATGCCCGAGGCGCCGGAATCGAAGGTGCGCGGCCGCGTCGCCCAATTCGGTCTCACGACCGAGAAGATGAACACCGCCGCCAAGGATCTGTCGGGTGGCGAGAAGGCGCGGCTGTTGATGGGCCTGTCGGCCTTCGAGGGCCCAAACCTGTTCATCCTCGACGAACCGACCAACCATCTCGACATCGACAGCCGCGAGTCGCTGATCCATGCGCTGAACGAATTCCCTGGCGCCGTCATCCTGATCTCGCACGATCGCCATCTCCTCGAGGCGACCGCCGACCGGCTGTGGCTGGTCAAGGACGGCGCGGTCAACCCGTATGATGGCGACCTGGAAGATTACAAGACGCTGGTCACCGGCGTGTCCGGCGACCGCCGCGGCAAGCGCGAGGCCGACAAGGCCTCAAAGGCCGATCGCCGCCGGGATGCGGCGGCACGCCGCGCCGCCTTCGAGCCGCTGGCCAAGGAGATCCGCGCCACTGAAGCGCTGATGGACCGCATCCGCAAGCGCATCGACGGCATCGAGGACGAACTGTCCAATCCGGCGGTCTACGAGAAGGATCCCTCGACCGCGACACGGCTGGCCAAGGAGCGTTCGCAACTGGCCCAGACGCTGGCCGGCCACGAGGAAAAGTGGCTGACCATGTCGGCCGAATATGAGGAAGGCACGGCGGAGTAAGCAGCCGGCTATGCGCAAGCGAATTCACCGTGCCAGCCGCACGATGAATTGCCTGCGAACGCCGGGACGGTGCAGAGCAGCGGCGGATCCGGCAGATGGCTGAAGGCCTGTGGCACAGATGCACTTGCTGCGGCTTGTCTTACTCGACCGGACGACGCTGCCCGGCATCTATTGCCGCCTTCCGCGTTTAGAAGCGGACCGCGATCCGGCTGGAGCGGATCACAAACCCTTCCGCGACCATGCACGAGTTCCTGCTTTTTTCACGCGGCTTTTCGCTCAACTTTCCATGTCTCGTGCCGCTTCCCCCATGCCGACATCGCGGTCACCGCATCGTTCAGACTAATACCCAGGGTCGTGACCGAGTATTCCACGCGTGGCGGTACCTCGTCATAGGCGCGCCGGCTGACGAGTCCGTCGGCCTCCATTTGTCGCAATTGTTGCGCAAGCATCTTCTCACTGATTCCAGGTAACCGCCGGTGCAGTTCGGCGAAGCGGTGCGGCCGCAGGTGCAATTCCCACAATAGCGAGGTTTTCCACTTTCCGCCGATTGCCTGCATCGCGGCGGCAAAGCCGCAACTGTCTGGTTCCTTGCTCCTCATGTGACAACTCCTGACATGATTCCAATAGCTTACCTCAAGGTGCGTACTTCTCAACGCAGCAAGAATATATATCTTTGGATAAGCGCGCCAAACACAAACCAATCCCTCGTCGAGAGGGCTATCGGAGAAATCACCATGAAATCCAATGTCTGCGTGCTCGGCGCGGGCCGCATGGGCTCGTCTATCGTTCGAACGTTGCTCGACCGGAATTATCCAACATCCGTGTGGAATCGTACTGCCGCCAAGTGCCAGCCCCTGGCTGCTCTTGGCGCGAGGTTGGTCTCTTCAGTAGAGGCCGGGATCCGGTCAGCCGATGTCTTGATCATAAACGTTCTGGATTATGCCGCCAGCGATGCGCTGCTCAAACAGGGCAACGTCGCTTCGGCGCTGGCCGGCAAAGCCGTCATACAACTCACCTCCGGCTCAGCGCGTTTGGCGCGGGAGGAGGCGCGCTGGATAGAAGCGCAAGGCGCCGGCTATCTGGACGGCGCGATCCTGGCGACTCCGGATTTTATTGGCAAGCCGGACACCGCATTGCTCTATTCTGGATCCCGCGCCGTCTACGAAGCGAACAAGACTCTGCTTTTTGCCCTTGGTGGCGGCACGAGTTATGTCGGCGAGGTGCCTGGCCAGGCCTCCGCGCTTGACACCGCGCTGCTCACCCAGATGTGGGGCGGGCTGTTTGGCGCGCTCCAGGGCATGGCTGTCGCGGAGGCCGAGGGGCTCGATCTGGAGACGTTCAGGAGCCATCTGTCCGCATTCAAGCCGGTTGTGGATGCTGCCTTGTTTGATGCGGTTGACCGGACGAAGGCGCGCCGTTTTGCCGGCGACGACGCAACGCTCGCCTCATTGGGAGCCCATTACAGCGCCTTCCGGCATCTGCTCGAAGCATGCCAGGAGCGAGGTCTTGACGCGGCTATGCCGCGCGCAATGGACGGGATTTTTAAGCAGGCGCTTTCTCGCGGGCGCGCGGATGATGATTTTGCATCTCTCTTCCCCCTGTTTAGAAATGGCTCGCCGCTTCAGGGCAGGGAGCCTGAGAATGCGTGATGGCAAGACCGAGCGAAGGGCGACCTGCTCGTGTCGCGGCGTGGAACTGGTTCTTACCGGGGAGCCTCGGCGCGTCTATGCCTGCAGTTGCCTGGAATGCCAGAGATGCACCGGGGCAGCGTTCTCATACCGAGCCATCTATGCCGACTCCGCCATAGTCGCCCAGAAAGGCGAGACGAAATCCTGGCGACGAAACGGCTCGTCAGGGCAATGGCTAGAGCAGACATTTTGTACCTCATGCGGGTCGATCGTCTTCATGCGTGCAGAGGGCCTGACGGAAGCGCTGTCGGTATCTGTCGGCTGTCTGGAGGACCTGGAATTCCCGGCTCCGGCAATTCTCCATTGGCCCAACAGGAAGCACAAATGGCTCTGCCTGGAAGGCGTGCCCCGGGCGGAAGCCTCCTGAAGCAATGACTGCCTCAGTGTGGAGTGGCCGATCGGCTTTGCAGTGCCCCGCCTTCTTCCACAGAGGAGAAGGCAAGGGCCTTGCTCACCGAGGTAAAGCGGTGCGCCACATCTGGCCCTACACGCGGTGTTCTGAACCCGTTAGTGTCGCCCCATGAACCAGCACGCGAACCTCAGAATCGGCCATTCGGCCTGTCCGCATGATTGCCCGTCGACCTGCGCGCTTGAGGTCGAGTTGCTCGACGGCAATCGCATCGGCCGCGTCCATGGCGCCAAGGCCAACAGCTATACGGCCGGTGTCGTCTGCGCCAAGGTCGCGCGTTATGCCGACCGCGTCCACCACCCCGACCGTTTGCTGAAGCCGCTGATCCGCGCCGGTGCCAAGGGCGACGGCGCCTGGAAGGAAGCGAGTTGGGAGGCCGCGCTTGACCTCGTCGCCGAAAAATTCATTGCGGCTGAAGTGAAATACGGCTCGGAGACGGTCTGGCCCTACTACTATGCCGGAACGATGGGGCTGGTGCAGCGTGACGGCATCGACCGGCTGCGCCATGCCAAGAAATATTCGGGCTTCTTCGGTTCGATCTGCACCAATCTGGCCTGGACCGGCTGGATGATGGGCGCCGGCGCCTTGCGCGGTCCCGATCCGCGCGAGATGGCGAAATCCGATTGCGTGGTGATCTGGGGCACCAATGCGGTGGTCACCCAGGTCAACGTCATGACCCACGCCATCAAGGCGCGCAAGGAGCGCGGCGCCAGGATCGTGGTCATCGACGTTTACGAGAACGCGACGATGAAGCAGGCCGATCTCGGCCTGGTGCTGATGCCGGGCACTGACGGCGCGCTGGCCTGCGCGGTTATGCATGTGTTGTTCAGGGAAGGCATGGCCGACCGCGCCTATCTCGAAAAATACTCCGACGACCCGAAAGGGCTTGAAGCGCATCTCGTGACGCGCACGCCGGAGTGGGCAGCTGGGATCACCGGCCTGACGGTCGCCGAGATCGAGGCTTTCGCCCGGCTCGTCGGCACGACCAAGAAGACCTATTTCCGCCTCGGCTATGGTTTCGCGCGCCAGCGCAATGGCGCCGTCAACATGCACGCCGCATCTTGCATCGCGGCTGTCACCGGCAGCTGGCAATATGAGGGTGGTGGCGCCTTCCATTCCAATTCCGGCATCTTCAAGCTCAACCAGGATGTGCTGGAAGGCACCAAGATGCGCGATCCCTCGATCCGCCATCTCGACCATTCGCGCATCGGCCCGGTGCTGACCGGAGCCAGCGACGCGCTCTATGGCGGCCCGCCGGTGACGGCGATGCTGATCCAGAACACCAACCCGGTGAATGTCGCGCCGGAGCAGCGGCTGGTCACCCAGGGCTTCCTGCGCGACGATCTGTTCACCTGCGTGCATGAGCAGTTCATGACCGACACGGCCAAGCTTGCCGATGTCGTGCTGCCGGCGACGATGTTCCTGGAACACGACGACGTCTACAAGGGCGGCGGCAACCAGCACATAACGCTTGGCCCGAAGCTGATCGAGCCGCCGGAAGGGCCGCGCACCAACCATTTCGTCATCGAGGAATTGGCTGAGCGCCTCGGCGTTGCCGACCGCCCGGGTTTTGGTCTGACCGAGCAGCAGCATATCGACATCATCCTGGGCAAGCGCGGGTTGGGCAGCTTCGACAGCTTGAAGGAAGACAAGTGGGTCGACCTGCAGCCGGATTTCGATAGCGCGCATTTCATCAAGGGATTTGGCCATGCGGATGGAAAATTCCGCTTCCGCGCCGACTGGACCGGGCAGGCGGCGCCCAACCGGCCGCCGAAAAGCATGGGCCTGTTCGGGCCGGTGGCGCGGCTGCCGGAATTCCCCGACCATGTCGACTTGATCGAGGTCGCCGACGAGGCGCACCCGTTCCGGCTGACGACATCGCCGGCGCGCAATTTCCTCAACTCGACCTTTTCCGAGACGCCGGTGTCGAAGGCCAGGGAGGGCCGGCCGGAACTCCTGTTGCATCCCGATGATGCCGCGGCACTTGGCCTGGCCGACGGCGATCGTGTCGAGGTCGGCAACACGCGCGGCGAAGTCGTGCTGCATGCAAAGCTGTTTGACGGGATCAAGCGCGGCGTCGTCATCGCCGAGGGCATCTGGCCAAACAGCGCGCATGAACGCGGCGAAGGCATCAACGTTCTGACCGGCGCCGATGCGCCGGCGCCCTATGGCGGTGCTGCCTTCCACGACAACAAGGTCTGGCTGCGCGCGGCAGGTTGAGGCCGGCGAGAACTCCGCTCGTCTCGCGCCAGATCAGGCCGTGCAGGATTTCGGCCGCCAGCAACGCTCAGCCGGGCAAGGGCACCGTCAGTCCGACCTTGACCCGGTCCATGGCTACAAAAGTTCGGAACTTCCGAACATTGTTGCTGTCGAAGAACAGTCTTCGCGTCAGCGCCTCATACGCGCCCATGTCGGCTACCGTGATGACCAGGATGAAATCGGCCTCGCCGGTGACATAATAGCATTGCTGGACTTCAGGGGTTGCCGAGAATTGCCGCTTGGCCGCGTCGATCAGTTCGGCGCGTTCGCTCTCGAGTTCCACCTCGACGAAGATGGTGATGGGCTGGCCGACCGCCGTCGGCTCGACGACCGCGACATTGCCGGCAATGACGCCGGTCTGCTCCATGCGCTTGATGCGGCGCTGCACCGCTGGCGCCGACAGGTTCACCGCTTCGCCGATCAGCCGCTGCGGCGTCGTGTTGTCCCGCTGCAGGATGGCAAGGATGGCGAGATCGAAACTGTCGAGCGAGGATGGCAATACAGGCAATGGAGATATCCCTGGCGAAACAAACTTGCATTTGGGAGGCCATATTACAGCGCCCCTTGCGCCGATCCTGCAATATATTCTCGCTGAAGGAGGCCGCCAGTGTTCCTGCTCAACCGTAATGCCTTGCATCGCCTGCCACTCGATCCGGCCGACGCCGATACCCTTGGCGTGGCCGGCGCCGACACGGTCGAGCGTTTTCTTGCCCACCGCGACAATCACCGGATGACGCCGCTGCATGCGCTGCCGGCGCTCGCCAGCGAATTCGGACTTGGCGCCACCCACATCAAGGATGAAGGCTTTCGCCTCGGCTTAGGCAGCTTCAAGGCGCTTGGCGGCGCCTATGCCGTCTTTCGCCTGGTGCTGGAGGAGGCAGGCAGCCGGCTTGGCCGACCCGTCGATGTGGCCGATCTCGATCAGCCTGATGTGCGGGCTGTCGCCGCGGCGATGACATTTGCCTGTGCGACCGACGGCAATCATGGCCGCTCGGTCGCGCAAGGCGCGCAACTCGTCGGTGCGCGGGCGGCGATCTTCGTCCACGCCGGCGTCAGCGAGGAGCGCATAGCGGCAATAGCCCGCTATGGCTCCGAGATGATCCGCGTCGACGGCAATTATGATGATTCTGTCAGGCAAGCTGCCCAGGTTTCGGCCGAGAAGGGCTGGACCGTCGTGTCCGATACCTCGTGGCCGGGCTACGAACGCATTCCCGGCCTGGTCATGCAGGGCTATACGGCGATCGCGCGCGAAGCCTTGAATCAGCTCCCTCGGACGCCAACCCATGTCTTCGTGCAGGCCGGTGTCGGTGGTATTGCCGCCGCGCTGGCCGGCCATCTGGCCATCGTCCTCGGTGATGCCAGGCCGACCTTCACCGTGGTCGAGCCGGCGCGTGCCGCCTGTGTTTTTGCAGCCGCCCAGGTCGGGCGCCCGGTCAAGGTCGCGCATGGCCAGCCGACGGTGATGGCCATGCTCGAATGCTACGAGGCCTCGCCGGTCGCCTGGCGGGTGCTGGCACGCGCCGCCGACGCCTTCATGACGGTGGATGAGGCCGACGCCGTCGCGGTGATGCGGCGGCTGGCGCGGCCGGCCGCCGGCGATCCTGTGATCGTTGCCGGCGAAAGCGGTGGCGTCGGCCTTGCTGGCCTGATCAGGGCGATGGCCGACAACCGGGCCGAGCTTCAACTCGATGGCAAATCGCGGGTGCTGGTGATCAACACCGAAGGCGCCACCGATCCGCATCGCTATGCCGAACTGGTTGGCATGAGCCCGGCCGATGTGCTGGCCGGCAAGATGACAGCCGAGGCAACGGCATGATCGCCATCGATGGGCAGCGCCTGCTTGGCCGTATCCGCGAACTCGGTGCTGTTGGCCGGGACAGCGAGGGCAGGCTGATCCGGCTGGCCGCCTCCGACACCGACAGGCAGGGCCGCGATCTCTTCGTCGGCTGGCTGCGACAGGCCGCGCTCGATGTTGCCATCGACCGGGTCGGCAACATATTCGGCATCTGGCAAAGCCCGGAAAATACCGGGCAGGCGCCGCTGCTCATCGGTTCGCATATCGACACCGTCATCGATGCCGGCATTTATGACGGCTGCTACGGCGTGCTTGCCGGGCTGGAAGTGATCGAGACGCTCAAGGCATCCGGCTTTTCGCCGTCGCGCCCGGTCGCGGTCGCCGCTTTCACCAATGAGGAGGGCGTGCGCTACACCCCCGACATGATGGGCTCGCTGGTCCATGCCGGCGGGGTCAGTGCCGAAACGGTGCTGGCGGCTGTCGGCACCGACGGCAGCGTGCTGGGGCAAGAACTCGCCCGCATCGGCTATGCCGGCGACCGGGAACCCGGCTTCCTCAAGCCGCATGCCTATCTCGAACTGCATATCGAACAGGGGCCGGTGCTGGAACGCGAAGGTTTGCCGATCGGCGCGGTGGAGAATCTGCAAGGCATCTCCTGGCAACGCGTCACCATCGACGGCGTCGCCAACCATGCCGGCACCACGCCGATGTCGATGCGCAACGATGCCGGCCACGCCGCCGCCCGGGTCATCACCTTTCTGCTCGACCGGACCAAAGCCTCGAACGCGCCGACCGTCGCCACCGTCGGCACGATCCGCTTCGAGCCGAATGCCATCAACGTCATTCCCTCGCGCGCCGTCTTCACCATCGATCTGCGCGATCCCGACGAACGGCGCCTGCAGGCAGCGGAGGCGGCACTTGCCGCCTATCTCGAGCTTGCCGCCACCGAGAACGTGACGATCTCGGTCGAGCAGCTGGCCCGCTTCGAGCCGGTGATCTTCGACCTCGGCATCGTCGAACGAATCGAGGCCGCCGCGAGGACCCGTGGTCTCGGCGTCAGGCGCATGACATCAGGCGCCGGCCATGACGCACAGATGCTGGCGCGTATTGCCCCGGCAGCGATGATCTTCGTGCCGAGCGCCGACGGCATCAGCCACAATCCGCGCGAGCACACCGACGATGCCGAGCTTGTTGCCGGCGCCAACATCCTGCTTGATGTGGCCGCGCAACTGGCAAAGTAGGTCAGGAGGGGCAGAAGAATGTCTGAACTCGATCGCGAGGCGCTGAAGCAGGAAATGATTCTCTGGCGGCGCGATTTGCATGCGCACCCCGAATTCGGCTTCGAGGAGAAGCGTACAGCCGCCTTCGTCGCCGCCAAATTGCGTGAGTTCGGCCTCGACGATGTCACCGAGGGCGTCGGCGGCACCGGCGTCGTTGGCACGCTGAAGCGCGGCCGCGGCAACCGGGCCATTGCGCTCAGGGCCGACATGGATGCGTTGCGCATCACCGAGCAGTCGGACGCACCCTATCGTTCAGGCAATCCCGGCATCATGCATGCCTGCGGCCATGACGGCCACACCACCATGCTGCTCGCCGCGGCAAAGCTGCTGGCCGGCGAGGGTGGTTTCGACGGCACCGTGCGCTTCGTCTTCCAGCCGGCCGAGGAATGGGGCAGGGGCGCGCTCGCCATGCTCGACGATGGGCTGCTGCAGCGCTTTCCCTTCGATGAGATATTTGGCCTGCACAACATGCCCGGCCTGCCCATCGGGCATTTCGAGACCCGCGCCGGCCCGGTCATGTCGGCCGAGGATATCTTCGAGATCGTGCTTAAAGGGCTCGGTGGCCATGCCGCGCGGCCGCATGCGGGAAATGAGACGCTGGTCGCCGCCTGTGCGCTGGTCACCAATCTGCAGACCATCGTCTCGCGCCGGCTGAGCCCGGCCGACATATCGGTGGTTTCGGTGACCGAGCTGATCACCGACGGCACCCGCAACGCACTGCCAGGCCTTGCCCGCATTCTCGGCGATGCGCGCAGCTTCCGCCCCGAGGTTAGCGCGGAGATCGAGCGGCAGATGCGCATCATCGCCGAGGGCACAGCTGCCGCCTACAATGTCACCGCCGAGGTCAATTACAGCAGGGAGTTCGTGCCGCTGCGCAACGATGCCGAACTGGTCGATGCCGCGTTCGCTGCCGCGAGAGGCGTCTTCGAGCCCGGCAACATCGCTGTCGCCCGCGAGCCGATGACCGCCTCGGAGGATTTCGCTCGCTTCCTCGATCACGTGCCAGGCTGCTTCGTCTTCCTCGGCAACGGCGAAGCTTCCGCGCCGCTGCACAATTCCAGCTACGACTTCAACGATGACGGGCTGTTGTTCGGCACGAATTTCCATGTCGCCGTGGTCAGGCAAAGACTGGGTGGCGAGGCGGGAAGATGATCGCGTTTTGATCGCCGGACCGCGCTCGCCGCTGGCCCAAACACCGCTGCTATTGCCAGCCAGCACCGGGGTTTATTGAATTCCCCCAGTTTTTGTTGAACTCCCATTGACGGAGATCGCACGCCGATGATCAGGATTTCGCTTCTGGGAATTCCCAACGACGACAATTCGTCCTTCGCCAAGGGGCCGGCGCAAGCACCCGCCCATATCCGTCCCGAATTGTTCTGCGATGCCTACAGCATGTGGAGCGAAACCGGTTTCGACCTGACCGACAGGCTGGTCGATCATGGCGACATCCGTTTCGACGCCGCCACTGATCCATGGGATCTGATCGAAGGCGAGGTTGGACGCGTGCTGGAAACCGGCGATCCGCTGATCTGCCTCGGCGGCGACCATGCCATCTCCTGGCCGGTGCTGCGCGCGGTGCGCCGCCGGCACTCCAGCCTGACCATTCTGCACATCGACGCGCATCCCGACATGTATGATGCCTATCAGGGCAATCCGCGCTCCCACACCTCGCCCTTTGCCCGCATCATGGAAGAGCGGCTTGCCGACCGCCTGATCCAGGTCGGATTGCGCACAGTCAACGACCATCATCGTGACCAGTTCGAGCGGTTCGGCGTCGAGGTCATCGAGGCCGCGCGGTTCAGCGATGATCTGCGGCTCGACCTCACGACGCCGGTCTATATCTCGATGGATCTCGGTGGGATCGACCCGGCTTTTGCGCCAGGGGTCTCACACCGCGAACCCGGCGGCCTGACCACCCGTCAGGTCATCAACCTGATTCAGTCGGTCAACCAGCCGATCGTGGCGGCTGATATCGTTGAGTTAAATCCCTCTCGTGACATCGCCAACCTGACCGCCGGCGTGGCGGCAAAACTCCTCAAGGAGATTGCCGGGATGATGGTCAAGACACATGGGTGACGGGCGGCGAGGGTACGCTTTTAACGAAGACAATCGCCCGATGACGCGAGGGAAAGACTCAGCTAAGTTCTGCTGTGCGGCGGACCTAATTATCCGCTTGGCCGGCGCTTCATTCCTCCTCCCAAGCGGCGCCGGCCTTCTTCTCCAATCGCCCTCCCTGCCGATGCTAAATTAGCGAAAGTTAAATTTAGAGCGTTCGGGCTTGCCTGGAATTAGGGTCTTTCCGGCATAGGTCTGGCGTGCCTTTCGGGGTGCTGGCAGGAAGACCGATGCGCGGGCGTGGATGGATCAAGGCGTTGCGTCAGGACGAGGCCCGGCAGGTGCGTGCGCACATTGCTGAACTGGAGCGCGACCTGATGGCGACCTCTCCGCAGGGCCGCCATAGGCGGCATGAGGCAGGACACGAACTCCGCAATGCCAAGTTCCGCCTGGAGCGTCTCGAGGAATGCATCGCCGAAATACCGGAGCGGGCTGAGCGCTAGCGGAAGCGATCGCGGCTCTCGATCACATACCCTGATAGTCGGGGAGGGAACCAAATGCCGTCCCCTCGGGTTGGTTCTGCTCCAATGGAGTATGCAACCATGTTCCGTCTGCTTATCGCCGGCGCTTTGGCCTATGTCACGTACCGCATGGCCCGGCAGATGATCGATAACGTGCCTGATTCAGTCGACCCGCTGCAGCTGCCGCCTTCGCAATATGATCGTGAGACCTTGCGCCGGCAGTCAGCCGCCATGGGTGTCGATCCGCAACACTAGGCGCGATCCGTTCCCTCGTTTTGCCCCCTAGGTCTGCGGAAGGCTAAGTCTGCCTCGCATCGGCGTTGCGAACAAAGCAGAAACGATGCTTGATGGGCGATGAACCTCGCCACCGCTGATTCGACCTTTCGGGACCCGACCGCCCAGCCTGCCTATCTCGCCCGGCTGAACGACGCCCAACGTCAGGCCGTCGAACATGGCGACGGCCAAATTGCCGGCCCGCTGCTGGTCATTGCCGGCGCCGGTTCGGGCAAGACCAACACGCTGGCGCATCGCGTCGCCCATCTGATCGTCAAGGGGGCTGACCCGCGCCGCATCCTGCTGATGACTTTTTCTCGGCGTGCCGCGGCCGAAATGGCGAGGCGCGTCGAGCGCATCGCCGGCGAAGTGCTCGGCCGCGATGCCGCTGTGATCACCGATGCGCTGACCTGGGCCGGTACCTTTCACGGCATCGGCGCGCGGCTGTTGCGCGACTATGCGCTGGAGATCGGCCTCGACCCGGCCTTCACCATCCATGACCGTGAGGATTCCGCCGACCTGATGAACCTGGTCCGCCACGAGTTCGGCTTCTCGAAGACGGAAGCGCGTTTCCCCACCAAGGGAACCTGCCTTGCCATCTATTCGCGCGCCGTCAACGCACAGGCGCCGCTTAACGAGGTATTGGGTTCTGCCTTTCCCTGGTGCGCCGGCTGGGCCGAGCAATTGAAGCAATTGTTCGCCGGTTACGTCGAAGCGAAGCAGGCGCAAAACGTGCTCGATTACGACGATTTGCTGCTCTATTGGGCGCAGATGGCGGCCGAGCCTGAAATAGCTGAGCACTTGGGTGGGCGTTTCGACCATGTGCTGGTCGATGAATACCAGGACACAAACCGCTTGCAGTCCTCGATCCTGCTGGCGCTGAAACCCGACGGCGCCGGGCTGACGGTCGTCGGCGACGACGCGCAGTCGATCTATTCGTTCCGCGCCGCCGAGGTGCGCAACATCCTCGACTTTCCAAACCAGTTCGCGCAAGCCGCCGATGTGGTGATGCTGGAGCGCAATTATCGCTCGACCGAAACCATTCTTGCCGCCGCCAATGCGGTGATCGGCGAAGCCTCGGAGCGCTTCACCAAGGACCTGTGGTCGGAGCGCAAATCCACCGACAAGCCAAGGCTGGTGACCGTGCGCGACGAGGTCGAGCAGGCCAATTTCGTCTGCGATACCATCCTGGCCGAGCGCGAGGCCGGCACGGCACTGAAATCCCAGGCGGTGCTGTTTCGCGCCTCGCATCATAGCGGCCCGCTGGAGATCGAGCTCACGCGGCGCAATATTCCCTTCGTCAAGTTCGGTGGCCTGAAGTTTCTCGATGCCGCTCATGTCAAGGACGTGCTGGCGGTGCTGCGTTTTGCCCAAAACCCGCGCGACCGTGTCGCGGGATTCCGCGTGCTGCAACTGATGCCGGGTATCGGCCCTTCGGCCGCCGCGCAGATTGTCGAGACGATGACGACGGCGCTGGACGAGGCCATGGGGCTGGCCGGCTGGCGCCCGCCGCAACGCGCGGCGGATGACTGGCCGGGCTTCGTCTCGCTCTATTCCGGTCTGCGGGCCGGCGCCAAATGGCCGGCCGATCTCGAACAGATCAGGCTGTGGTACGAGCCGCATCTGGAACGCATCCACGAGGATGCGACGACGCGCCGAGCCGACCTTTTGCAGCTCGAGCAGATCGGCTCGGGCTATGCTTCGCGCGAGCGCTTCCTCACCGAACTGACGCTCGATCCGCCGGACGCCACCAGCGACCAGGCCGGGCCGCCACATCGTGACGAGGATTATCTGATCCTGTCGACCATCCACTCGGCCAAGGGCCAGGAATGGAAGAATGTCTTCGTGCTCAACACGGTCGACGGCTGCATCCCGGCCGATCTCGGCGTCGGCACCAAGGAGGACATCGATGAGGAGCGCCGGCTGCTCTACGTGGCGATGACGCGGGCCAAGGACAATCTCAACCTGGTCATGCCGCAGCGCTTCTTTCCGCACGGCCAGGCGGCGCGCGGCGACCGCCATCTCTATGCCTCGCGCACCCGCTTCATCCCGGCCTCGATCCTCGCCGCGTTCCAGCAGGTGTCGTGGCCAAGCGCGCAGGCGGCACAGGGCAGGGCGGCCCGGCCGGAGGTGCGCGTCGACATCGGTGCGCGCATGCGCGGCATGTGGAAATAGTCTCAGGGGTCGGCGCAATGCCCCAACCACCGATCAGGATCGGCCTCTCGGGCGCGCTGGGCCGCATGGGCCGCCAGATGGCGGACGCCGTGCAGGCCGATGCGCGGCTGGCGCTCACCGCCCGCTTCCATCGGCCGGGCATCGTAGGCGAAGGTCTGGTGAGCCGCGACCAGGCGCTTGCCATGGCCGACGTGATCATCGACTTTACCACGCCGGCAGCATCGACTGACCTGGCCAGGGTTTGCGCCGAACGCGGCGGTCCAGCCCTGGTTATAGGCTCGACCGGCTTCGATGCCGCCGAGTTGGCTGCTATCGCCGACGCCGCGAAAACGGTTCCCATCGTGCGCTCCGGCAGCTTTTCGCTGGGGCTCAACATGTTGGTCGGATTGGTCGAGCAGGCGGCGAGAGCGCTTGATCCCGACGACTGGGATGTCGAGATTGTCGAGGCGCATCATAGCCACAAGATCGACGCGCCGTCGGGGACGGCGCTGATGCTGGGGCAAGCCGCAGCCGGCGGGCGCGGCATCGACCTGGACACGGTCGCAAGGCGTGCACGCGACGGCGTCATCGGCGCGCGGCCGGCCGGCGAGATCGGCTTTGCTGTGGTGCGCGGCGGCAGCATCATCGGCGAACACAGCGTCAGCTTCTGCGCCGAGGGCGAGACCGTGACCTTGTCGCATGCAGCCGGCGACCGCGTCATGTTCGCCCGCGGCGCCATTGCCGCCGCACTCTGGGTGGCGGGACGCCCGCCCGGCGAATACGACATGCGCGACGTGCTGGGGTTCAACGCCTCGTGATGCGCAATCCCGCCTGATTTCGGCTATTCCTCTCATCGAACGGCTGAAAGCCAGCTGAAAGCTTGGGCATGCCATGACGGTGCCGCGGTGTTCACCGCGTGACCGGTCCTTGGTGGCCGGTGAGGAGGAAATGCGGCGCAGCCTGTCGGCGCGCCGCCCCAGGTGGAGGAAGTTTCATGACAGGTATCATCTCGAAGTGCGCCTTGCGCTCGGCGGCGCTGGCGTTGGCTATCGCCGCAACGGGTGCCACTGCGGCATCGGCGGCCGACAAGATCACCATCATCGTCGGCGGTATGGAAAAGCAGATCTATCTGCCGGCCGTGCTCACCCAGCAGCTCGGCTACTTCAAGGACCAGGGGCTCGATGTCGAACTGGTCAACTCGCGCGCCGGCGTCGAGGCCGAGAATGAACTGCTGGCCGGCGCCGTGCAGGGCGTCGTCGGTTTTTACGACCACACCGTCGACCTGCAGTCGAAAGGCAAATACATCCAGTCGATCGTCCAGTTCAGCCAGGCGCCGGGCGAGGTCGAACTGGTCTCCGCCAAGCATCCCGAAATCAAGTCGCCAGCCGACTTCAAGGGCGCCACGCTTGGCGTCACCGGCCTCGGCTCGTCGACCGATTTCCTCAGCCAATATCTGGCCGTGCGCAACGGCCTGAAGCCCGGCGACTATACGCTGCTGCCAGTCGGCGCCGGCAACACCTTCATCGCCGCCGTCAAGCAGGATCAGATCCAGGCCGGCATGACCACCGAGCCGACGATTGCCCAACTGCTCAAGACCGGCGAGGCCAGTGTCCTGGTCGACATGCGCACCCCTGAAAAGACCAAGGAAGCGCTGGGCGGCCCCTATCCGGCGGCGTCCTTCTACGTCCAGTCCGCCTGGCTCGAAGACCACAAGGACGAGGCACAGAAGCTCGCCAATGCCTTCGTCATGACGATGAAGTTCATCGCCACCCACTCGGCCGAGGAGATCGCCGACAAGATGCCGAAGGACTATTACGCCGGCAACAGGGATCTCTACGTGCAGGGTTTGGCCGGCGGCAAGGCGATGTTCACGCCGGACGGCCGCATGCCGGCCGACGGCCCACCGACCGTGCTCAAGGTCCTCTCGACATTCTCCAAGAGCCTGCAGGGCAAGCAGATCGACCTATCGAAGACCTACACGACGGCGTTCGTCGACGCCGCCAAATAGCCTCGCCCCGATGGGTACAGGCTTCCCGTCTTCGCCCATCGAAGAACAACGGCTTACGCCGCTTGCTTGAATCAAACCGGCAGCGGCACAGCCCTTGCCGAACCACCTGGAGACCCGCGGCCGCGCTGTGGGCTCCCTTGCCCCATTGCGACAGGAGTGTGCCATGCAACTGCAACCCATGGCGGCCGAGAGACTGTCTCAGGCCGCGCCGCCAGCCGATGCCGCAATCGCCATCGACGATGTGACACTGCGCTTCGTCACGCCGGACGGCCACGTGATGACGGCGATCCGCGATTTCACCATGACCGTGGCGCGTGGCGAATTCGCTTGCGTCGTCGGGCCGACCGGCTGCGGCAAGTCGACGACGCTCAACCTCGTCACCGGCCTGTTGCGGCCGACGACAGGCAATGTCCGGGTCATGGGCAATCCGGTCACCGACATCAGCCGCGACATCGGCTTCGTCTTTCAGGCCGACGCGCTGTTTTCGTGGCGCAGCGTCATCGACAATGTCGCCGCCGGTCCGCTCTATCGCGGCACGCCCAAGGCGCAGGCCTATGAGCGGGCGCGTGACTGGATCGGCCGCGTCGGCCTGGGGCGCTTCGAAAAGCACTATCCGCATCAGCTCTCCGGCGGCATGCGCAAGCGCGTCGCGCTCGCCCAGACCTTCATCAACCAGCCCAAGATCCTGCTGATGGACGAGCCGTTCAGTGCGCTCGACATGCAGACGCGCACCGCCATGCAGGACGAGCTGCTGGGTCTGTGGTCGGAGCAGAAGTCTTCCGTCGTCTTCGTCACCCACGACCTGGAGGAGGCGGTGGCGCTGGCCGACAAGGTCTATGTGCTGACGGCGGGACCGGGCACGGTCAAGAGCGTCTACCGCATCGACCTGTCGCGTCCGCGCGTCATGGCCGACATTCGCTACGACCCGAAATTCGTCGAGATCGCCAAGGTGATCTGGAACGACCTGCGCGAGGAAGTGAAGCTCGGCCAAAGCCGCACCTTGCAAACCGGCCATTGAGAGGAGACGCCGCCATGACTGCCATCTCTCCCGCCACCACTTCCCAGGCCGCCGTCCGCGATGCCTCCATCGCCGTTGCCGAAGGCCGGGCGAAGGCGCGGCTGCGCCGCCGTCATGCGCTGGTCATCGGGCCTGCGCCTGGCTATCCTGGTCGTCTTCCTCGGCCTATGGGAACTCGGTGCTGACTACAACATCATCGATCCGTTCTTCTTCGCCAGCCCGTCCGGCATCTGGGACCAGATCTGGGTGTGGATCACCGAAGGCACGTCGCAAGGTCCGCTTTGGGTGCAGATCTATGTGACGCTCGAGGAAACATTCCTCGGCTTCGTCATCGGCGCCGTCGGCGGCATCGCCGCAGGCATCATCCTCGGCCGCAACCGGCTGCTGGCGGACGTCTTTTCCATCTACATCAAGATCGCCAATTCGGTGCCGCGTGTCGTGCTGGGTTCCGTGTTCATCATCGCACTTGGCCTCGGCATGGCTTCCAAGGTGGCGCTCGCCGTGGTGATGGTGTTCTTCGTCGTCTTCGCCAATGCCTTCCAGGGCGTGCGCGAAGCCGACCGGGCGATGATCGCCAACGCCCAGATTCTCGGTGCTTCGCCGTTCCAGATCACACGCACCGTCATCATCCCGTCGGCGATGAGCTGGATCCTGGCCAGCCTGCATGTCAGCTTCGGCTTTGCCCTGGTTGGCGCGGTGGTCGGCGAATTCCTTGGCGCCAAGCAAGGCATGGGCTTGCTGATCTCGACCGCGCAGGGCGCCTTCAACGCCAATGGCGTCTTTGCCGCCATGATCATCCTGGCGGTGATGGCGCTGGTGGTGGAGTTCATCATCACTCGCTTCGAGAACTATGTCGTCAAATGGCGGCCGGCGCCGTTCAACGAGCAGGGGACGTGACTCCTGCTTCTGATTCGGCAAGCTGCGATCAGGCCAGAGGCAATCTTACCTCAACCATCAGACCACCGGTCGCGCCATCTCCAAGGGTGACGCGGCCGCCGGCATTTTCGACGACCTCGCGCACGATGGCGAGGCCAAGCCCGCTGCCTTCCTCGGTCGAACCGGCAATGCGGTAGAAGCGCTCGAACACATGGTCCCGCTCGTCCGCCGGAATGCCGGGCCCATCATCGGCGACTGTCAGCACGGCTTCGCCGTCGATGGCCGCCAGCTTCACCGTGACGCTGCCGCCGGCCCGGGAATAGCGAAGCGCATTGTCGACAAGGTTGACGATCATCTCGCGCAGCATGGTGCCGTCGCCGATGACCGGCACGGGGCCGGCTTCGTCGAGACCGAGATCGATATTGCGCGAGAGTGCCGCCGGCGCCTGGGCCTCCAGCACATGACGGGCGGCGTCAGTCAGGTCGATGCGGTCGGCGCGCGGCCGCCGGCTGCCGGGTTCGGCTCGCGATAGGGTTAGCAGCTGTTCGGCCAGCCTTGCCAGCTTGCCGGTACTTGCCTGCAGCGCCACGAGGGCTTCCTGGCGCGCCTCGGCAGCATTTTCGCGAAGCGCGTAGCTTGCCTGTGTCGACAGCAGCGCCAGCGGTGTGCGCAACTGGTGCGCCGCATTGGCGATGAAACGGCGCTGCGCCGCCATCTGCGCTCGCACCCGCTCAATATAGGCGTTCAGCGCATCGATCAGCGGCTGGATCTCGCTTTGCGCCCCCGGCACTTCGACGGGATCGAGGTCACTGCGGCTTGGCGAGCGCACCGCGTCGCGCAGCCGGATCAGCGGTGCCAGGCCGCGACGCAGGCCGAGCAGCACGAAGATGCCGGCAATGGCCACCAGCGCCAGTTGCTGGGCAAAGGCGCTGAGCCACAGCCGTTTCACCATCGCATCATGCCCGGCCAGCGTGACACCAACGGTGACGGATATTGGCGAGTCGCTACCGGCGCCGACCACCGCATGACTGAATGTAAGCAGCCGCAGCGCTTGGTCGCGATAGACCGCTTCCATGCTCGGCTGCCTCGGACCCTCGGGTAGGTCGGGGTAGCCGGTCAGCAAACGCCCGCCAGCCGTCTCGACATGATAATAGACGCTGTCGCGATCACCGGTGTCGAACATCTCGATAGCCGCCGGTGGCACCGTGGCATCGAGCACGCCATCCACTATGGCGACATGTTCGGCAATCGCGCGTGCCGAACCCAGCAGCATCCGGTCGGTGACCAGATCGGCGGTCGCCTGCGCGCTGCGGTGGCTGGTCCACAGGTTGATGGTGGCGAGCCCGGCAAGCGGCAACACCACCCAGGCCAGCAACTGCAGGCGGAGGCTGCTAATCCTCATGGCGCAAGAGATAGCCAAGACCACGCAAGGTGGCGATCTGGACCCGCGACCCTTCGAGCTTCTTGCGCACACGGTGTACATAGATCTCGATGGCGCTGGGGTCGGCGTCGGTCTCGAAATCGTAGATTGCCGCCGACAGTGCCGCCTTGCTCACAGTGCGTCCGGCCTTGACCATTAATTGTTCAAGCACGGCATGCTCGCGCGGTGTCAGCGCCAGCGTTTCGCCGGCGAGCGAAAACAGCCGCGTGTTGGTGTCGAAGACGAGGTCGCCGCAGGCAACGACAGGCGCGTGCGGTCATTGGCGCGGCGCAGTTGCACGCGGATGCGCGCCTCCAGTTCCTCGATCTGGAACGGCTTTGCCAGATAGTCGTCGGCGCCTTCATTGAGGCCCTTGACCCGGCCATCGAGGCTGGCATTTGCGGTCAATACGATCACCGGCACCGCATTGCCGCGCGCCCGCAGCATGCGCAACACTTCCAACCCGCCCATGCGCGGCAGCGCCAGGTCGAGTATGACAAGCGCGTGGTCGCCGGCCGCCAGTGCATGCTCCACATCTTCGCCGTCATGGACGATGTCGACGACATAGTTCGCCTGGCGCAAGGTCTTGCCCAGCCAGTCGGCCAGTTCGCGATTGTCTTCGACGAGCAGCAGCCGCATTTCTATCGCTGTCCTGGGAGGCTGCCATCTCGCATGGAGGATGCGGCTAGCAGCGTACAAATGCATACTCAGGAACAACCGATAGTATCGATCCAGCCGCAAGGCAAATAGCGGACTAGCCTGCTGCCACCGCCTTTGAGCAGCCTGAATTCGCCCACGTTCGATAAAACCGAACCGTTCGGTTCGATTATGATTGACGGACCGTCCATGTTTGGTGAACGTCGGCTCAATGACTGACGGCGTCATGCACTGGGCGGTTTCTTATAACCATCTGATTTTGACTAATAAAAATCTTACCGCCGAGGCCCTGCGGCAAATTTCAAGGCCTGGATTCGGGCTGCGGAGGAACATCTTCGTACCACGGCAGGGCAAACCCATCTCGGGGTGGTCCGAGCGACGCGAAATTCCTCCCAAGGGCACGCCACTAGACGGACAGAACAAACACTGGAGTAAATAAAATGACCAAGATCGCTCTTACCGCCGCCGCCATCCTCGTCGCCACGGGCACTGCTTTTGCCGGCAGCGACAACTATGGCTCGGCCAACGCCAATCAGCCCGCCGCGGCTGTCGACCAGTCGGTCACCGCTTCGACCTCGAAGTCGACGCAGACCGTCCAGGCCCCCGCTTCGCAGGGTGCTGACCGCAATCTCTTCGGCCGTTAATCGCGACTGCCGACCCAATCTTGAATTCAGGAGTACTTAAAATGACCAAGATCGCACTCACCGCCGCCGCCATCCTCGTTGCCACGGGCAGCGCCTTTGCCGGCAGCGACAACTATGGCTCTTACAATGCCAACCAGCCGGTTCCGAACCAGTCGGTTACGAGCCAGTCGACTTTCAACCTCGACACCTCGCACACCGGCTCGATCCTGAAGTCCTCGAAGGCACAGGGCGACGCCAATGCCAAGGTGCCGGCTCAGTCGGGCCAGGGCATCTGGGGCCGCTGATCAACACAGGCCTTGATTACATTACAAAGAGCGGTGGGCTTGGCCCGCCGCTCTTGTTTTTTGCGCAGAGGAATAGGCACCAGCCGGCGCCGTCGGCTTGAGCCACGATCTTCGCAGTCGGCAAAAAACACTCCGCGTCCAGGAACAAAATCGGAGGGCGCGGGCCTGTCGCACCTGGATTCTAGCCCAGATCCTTCGGCCGCAGACAATGCGTCAGCCGGGCTGAAGACACGCCCGACCAATCGCCCTCGAAGACGAAACGCGCAAGGGCTGCCGTCGGGAACTTTTCCTCGAGCCTCTTGTGCGCCTTGGCCTCCGAGCTTGGCCCGGCAAGCTGTTTGGCCAGATCTTCCAGGCCGGGATTGTGGCCGACCACCAGCAAGCTGCCACTCGAAGCGTCGGCCTGACGTATCTGGCTCAGAATATCCGCCGCTGAAGCATCATAGAGCGCCTCGGTGAGCGCGACCCGGGGATGCGTGGGCAGCTCCGCTGCCACCAGCCGCCAGGTGTCGCGGGTGCGCAGCGCCGACGACACCAGCACCAGGTCCGGCAGCCAGTCGCGCGCTACAAGCTCGCGACCCATCAAACGCGCTGCCTTCAATCCGCGTTCGGACAAGGGACGGTCGAAATCATCGAGACCAGGGTCATCCCAGCTCGATTTGGCGTGGCGCAGGAGAAACAGCTGTTTCATCGGCTTATTCAATCCAAGGGAATGTCGTGCCAGGAGATCGACAAGCATCAAAACAATGTCGACACGTCGCGCGCGCCGTGCACGACACGGATGATCTCGACATGCTTCTCGGTGACACGATAGATCGCGAGATAGTTGCCCATCGTTAGCGCTCGTGCCTCGGTGGCGATGTCTGGCCTTCGCGCGCCGGATTCGGGGAAGGCCGCCAATTGCAGGATACGATCGGCAATAGCCCCCAGAAATCGGTCTGCCGCGAGCGGGCTGTCGTTGGCGATAGCGAGCCATATGTCGATCAGGTCGTTCTCGGCCGCCGGACTGCGGACAATCGGGATGCCGGCCATCCACCGCTACTTTGCGCCGCCGAGTCGATTACGGGCCTTCCGCTTGATGGCCTCGATGTCGAAAGGCGCGAACGGGCCACTCTCCATGCCTTCCGTCCAGGCTTTCCGCAGCCGTTCCGCTTCGGCTTCGCGCAAGGGCTGCCGCAGCCGCCACTCTCGCAAGGCTTCGCGGATCACTTCGCTCGCCGATCCGTATTGCCCGCTAGCCACGGCTCCCTTGACCATATCAAGCAGTTCCGGGGAAAGCGCCACGCTGACTTTCTCGACTGTTGCCATCGACCTGTCTCCTTACCAAAACGGTAGCAAATATTGCTACCGTTTTCAATGGCAAGGCTCACGGTGTGATGCGCGCCAAGTGCTCGAGGTCGGTTTCCTCGCGCAGCGGATCGGGCGCCATCACCACCGATGTGCTGTTGTCGGCATCGTCGGCAAAGTGGGCAAGCACGGTGCGGCCGGCCTCCATGCGCGCCTTGCCTTCGGCGACCAGCCCCAGCGCCAACGGATAGAGCCGGTGTTCGGTCTTCAGCACACGGGCAGCCAATGCATCCGCATTATCACCGACCATCACCGGCACGGCCGCCTGGGCGATGATCGGGCCGTCATCCATCTCGGAGGTGACGAAATGCACGGTGCAGCCGTGGATGCGGATGCCGGCGGCAAGCGCGCGTGCATGCGTGTCGAGCCCCTTGAACGCCGGCAGCAGGGCAGGGTGGATGTTGATCATGCGGCCCTGCCATTTCTGGACAAAGCCGGGGGTGAGGATACGCATATAGCCGGCCAGCGCCACGATCTCGGCCTTGAACGCCACGAGCGCTGCGTCGATCGCGGCGTCATGTGCCTGCTTGCTGCCATGGTCGGCGCGCGAGATGACCTGTGTGGCGATGCCGCGCGCCTTGGCTATGCCGAGGCCGGCGGCGTCGGCCTTGTCGGAAATGACGCCGACGATCTCGGCCGGGAAAGCCGGGTCGCTGGCCGCCGCGATCAGCGCGGTCATGTTGGAGCCGCGCCCCGAGATCAGGACGACGGTGCGTTTCCTCTGCGTGCTCATAGGCCGATCGAGCCCCGATAGATGACGCCGGCGTCGCGGCGCGGCACGATGCGGCCGATCGGCGTCACCGTCTCGCCGGCTTCTTGCAGCACGGCGGCGACCTGCGCTGCCTGGCCGGACGCGACCACCAAAATCATGCCGATGCCGCAATTGAAGGTGCGCATCATCTCTTCTGGCGCGACACCGCCGGTCTTGGCCAGCCACGAGAACACGGGAGGGACGTCGATCGCCTCGAGGTCGAGTTCGGCCGAAAAATCCTTGGGCAGCACGCGCGGAATGTTTTCCGGGAAGCCGCCGCCGGTGATGTGGGCCAGCGCCTTGATGCCATGCGTGTTGCGGATAGCCTTGAGGATCGACTTGACGTAGATGCGGGTCGGCTCGAGCAGCGCCTCAGCGAGCGTCGCCTCGTCGTTGAACGGCGCCGGATCGCCCCACGCCAGGCCGCTGACGGCGACGATGCGGCGCACCAGTGAAAATCCGTTCGAATGCAGGCCCGAGGAAGCCAGGCCCAGCAGCACATCGCCTTCGACGATGTCGTCGGTGGGCAAGAGCTGGCCGCGTTCGGCTGCGCCCACCGCAAAGCCGGCAAGGTCGTAGTCGTTGCCGTGATACATGCCGGGCATTTCGGCCGTTTCGCCGCCGATCAGCGCGCAGCCGGCCTGGCGGCAGCCCTCGGCAATGCCGCCGACGATCGCGGCACCCTGGTCGGGATCGAGCTTGCCGGTGGCGAAATAGTCGAGGAAGAACAGCGGCTCGGCACCCTGCACGACGAGGTCGTTGACGCACATGGCGACGAGATCGATGCCGATCGTGTCGTGCTTGCCGGCATCGATGGCGATCTTGAGCTTGGTCCCGACGCCGTCATTGGCCGCGACGAGCACCGGATCGGTGAAACCGGCGGCCTTGAGGTCGAACAGGCCGCCGAAACCGCCGATCTCGCCATCGGCGCCCGGCCGGCGCGTCGCGCGCACCAGCGGCTTGATCTTCTCGACCATGAGATTGCCGGCATCGATATCGACGCCGGCTTCGGCATAGGTGAGCCCGTTCTTGCGCTTGCTCATTTCTGGCGCTTGCTCATCGCTGTTTCCACTCGTTTGCGGGCTCTTCGCATGAACGGCCTCGCCTCGCAAGGATAACGGCGGAATGGTGGGCTTTTGCCCCCGATAAAAGCGTGGGCGGTGGTTTTTCGGCGGCGGTGGCGCCCCTTGTGCAAACCCCTGTCCTCACTTTTACCGGAGGCGAAACCTCGCGCCTCCATCTTCGCTCTCATCCTTTGCATCCTTGTGTCTAGCTGTTGTTGGTGCTCTGCTGCCACGCATCAGGCATCGGGGGACAAGCCATGCTCAATCCGTCGCAACAGATCATGAGGCTGGGATTCGGATTCGCCGTGTCACAGGCACTGCGCGTCATTATCGAACTCGGCATCCCCGATCTCCTGGCTGCCAGCGAGCGGTCGGTAGATGAACTAGCGGCTGCCACTCAATCTGATGCTGACTCGCTTTATCGTGTAATGCGACTTCTCGCGCCTGAAGGGGTCTTTAGGGAAGTACTGCCCCGTCATTTTGAGTTGACGGAGGTTGGCGCCGTGCTGCGCTCCGATCGGCCGGGTCCCCGCGACTTCGTCCGTATGATCAACAGCGAGGCCTATCTTGCCTTCGAGCAGCTGCTGCATTCTGTGCGCACCGGAAAGCCGGCCTTCGACAAGGTGTTCGGGAGCCCAAGGTTTGACTGGCTGTCGGAACACCCGGTGCAGGCTGCCTTGTTTCAGCGTGCCATGGTCGCCTTGAGCCAAGGCAGCAACGAGGCTGTTGCCGAAGCTTATGATTTCAAGCCGTTCACGCGTGTCGTCGACGTTGGCGGCGGGCATGGTCAGCTTCTCTCGGCGATTCTGGCCAGCAACCCTCATTTGAGCGGCGTGCTTTTCGATCTGCCTTCGGGCGTTGGGGCGGCACGCCAGGGTGCCGGGGGCGACCTGCCGCGCACCGAATTTGTCGCCGGCGATTTTTTTGAAAGCGTTCCCACCGGTGATGCCTACGTCATCAAGAAGGTCGTTCACGATTGGGATGATGGGCGTGCCGTGGTGATATTGCGAAACTGCCGCAAGGCAATGCTGCCGAACGGGAAGGTGCTTGTGGCCGAGACGCTCGTGCCGCCGGGTGACGAGCCGAACCTGATCAAGGGTATCGACGTGGTCATGCTCGCCGTTACCGGCGGTCTGGAGAGAACGCAGGTCCAATATGCAAACTTGTTCGAAGCCGCTGGGCTGCGCCTTGAACGGGTGATTCAGACCCGAGGACCCATTTCCATCCTTGAGGCGTCCGCGGCCTGAGATGGCCGGCTGTTGGCGCGTCTCTGTTGCACCCGGCCCCAGTCTCCATCATGTATCAGCAGAACAGAAGCAACGGGACATTGCGTTGACCATCCCCAATCTGATCACCATCCTGCGCCTTGTTCTGGTGCCAGCGGTGGTGCTGGCGATGCTGCAGGCGCGCTGGGACTGGGCCTTTGCCGGGTTCCTCGTCGCCGGCATTTCCGATGGCGTCGACGGCTTCATCGCCCGCCGTTTCAACCAGCAGTCCACGCTCGGCGCCTATCTCGACCCGGTGGCCGACAAGCTGTTGCTGGTTTCGGTGTTCGTCGTCATGGGCTTCATCGGGCAACTGCCGCTGTGGCTGGTCGTCACCATGGTGTCGCGCGACGCGCTGATCGTCTGCGCGGTTGTGTTGTCCACCGTCATGGCGCATCCGGTCGAGATGAAACCGCTTTTCGTGTCGAAGGCCAACACCGCCATCCAGATCGTGCTAGCCGCGGTTGTGCTGGGCGAACTCGCCCTTGTCGTTCACCTCGACCCGCTCAGGCCAGCCCTCATATTGCTGTCCGGGGTCTTGACCGTGGCTTCGGCCGCGGCCTATCTCGTGGCTTGGCTGAGGCACATGAGCGGCTATGGCGAAGGCTCCACTCCGGACATCTGAGACAGAAGCGGCGGCGATAGAGGCTGCGGCCGCCGACATTGCCGCGTCCGCGACCTTTCGCCGCCAGATCTTCTTCTGGCTGGCCGGCGCGGCCATCCTGGCGCTTTTTCTCTACGTCTTCAGCGCCATCCTGCTGCCCTTCGTCGCCGGCATGGTGCTCGCCTATTTCCTCGATCCCGTCGCCGACCGGCTGCAGCGGCTCGGCCTGTCCCGTTTCATGGCGACGGTGGTCATTCTCATCACCTTTCTCATCGTGCTGGTGCTGGCCTTCGTCATCCTCATCCCCGTTCTGGCCACGCAGATGGCCGATTTCGCTGGCAAATTGCCGGAGTATCTGACCCGGCTGCAGAGCCTGATCACGTCGTTCGATCCGAAATGGCTGGAACAGAAATTCGGCGTCAACGCCAATGGCCTGCGCGACGGGTTGAATTCGCTGCTGACTTCCGGCTTCGGCCTGATCACCACCGTCTTCACCTCGCTGTGGAGTTCCGGCATGGCGCTGGTCTCGGTGGTCAGCCTGTTCGTGGTGACGCCGGTGGTCGCCTTCTACATGCTGCTCGACTGGGACCGCATGGTGGCTGTCATCGACAGCTGGGTGCCGCGCGACAACGTCGCGACCGTGCGCGCCATCGCGCGTGACATCAACACCGCAACAGCCGGCTTCGTGCGCGGCCAGGGCACGCTGTGCCTGGTGCTGGGCGCCATGTACGCCATCGGGCTGACGCTGACCGGCTTGAATTTTGCCATCCTCATCGGCCTGTTCGCCGGGCTCATCTCGTTCATTCCCTATGTCGGATCGCTGACCGGGCTGGTGCTGGCCGTCGGCGTTGCCTTCGTCCAGTTCTGGCCGGACTGGACCATGATCGTCGCCGTCGCGGTCGTGTTCTTCATCGGCCAGTTCATCGAAGGCAACATCCTGCAGCCGCGGCTGGTCGGCAAAAGCGTCGGCCTGCACCCGGTATGGCTGATGTTTTCGCTGTTCGCCTTCGGCGCGCTGTTCGGCTTCGTCGGTTTGCTGATTGCGGTGCCAGCTTCCGCCGCCGTTGCCGTGCTGGTACGGTTTGCCATAGCCCGCTATCTCGAATCGCCGCTCTACAGGGGCCACGGCGTTGAGCCGGAAACCCCGGCCGGTCGTCGCAAGGCCGTCAAGCCATGATCTGGCCCATGATCTGGCCGATGACCAGGTGCCTTGCCGGTCCGCACGGTTGAGCCGCATGAGCGACCAGAAAGCCGACCCGCCGCGCCAGTTGCCGCTCGATCTCGGCCATGGCACCGGCTATTCGCGTGACGACCTGGTCGTTTCCGGCACCAACAATCAGGCTGTGGCCTTGGTCGACCGCTGGCCTGACTGGCCTTCGCCTGTGGTGGTGCTGGCCGGTCCCGCCGGCTCCGGCAAGACGCATCTGGCTTCGATCTGGCGCGCGCGCGCCAACGCGGTGGCGGTCGACGCCAGGCGCATTGGTGACAGCATCGCTAATCTCGGCGCCCGGCCGGCACTGATCGACGATGTCGATACCGGCGCGGTCGATGAACAAGGCCTGTTCCATCTGATCAATGCGGTGCGTGGTGCCGGCTCGACGCTACTCCTGACGGCGCGCCGCTTCCCATCGGCTTGGGGCGTCAGGCTGCCTGATCTCGCCTCACGGCTGAAAGCGGCGGCGACAGTCGAGATCCATGAGCCCGACGATCTCCTGCTCGCCGGCGTCATCACCAAACTGTTCGCCGACCGCCAGGTCGAGGTCGAGCCTCATGTCGTGCAGTATCTCGTCCGCCGCATCGAGCGCTCGCTGGCGACAGCGATGCGCGTGGTGGAAAGGCTGGACCGCACCGCACTCGAGCGCAAGATGGCGATCACGCGCACGCTCGCCGCTGAAACCGTCAACGCCATGGATGAGGGGCAGGGCGAGTTCGAGATCTAGAATTGGGCGAGGACGGCCAACTCCTGACGGTCCAGATCGGTGCCATATGCGATGATGATGGATACCGTTGTGGAGAGTGGGGAAAATTAGATGTGCCCAAATATTCTGCGACGAACCTTTTTCCAATTCCACTCAAGTCGCTTGTACCACAAGGGGCGCCACTTTTTTTGACCGGGTATGGAGGTTGGGAAAGCGCCGTTGTGGGTCCCCTGTTCAACGATAGGCCTTTCAAACCAAAGGACTTCCACGCCCAGTAGCGGGTCAATCCCATCCAACTGGTGGCCTATCGTTGCTGTCATCTTGTTTTTGGAAAACCAATCACAACGCGCTTCCGCAGTCGGTCTCGTGATGAGATATGAATCCGTCGCGCGGCTATGAGGGGCAGGATACAGCTTCTGGCGCTTCGATATCTTCCAGATTGGCAGGTAGTAGTTACCTGCGTTGCCAAGATATATCGCCACTTTCCTAGTGGGATCCCCAAGTTCGGCAATTCCTTGCTTCAGCTTGTCGACAAAATCCGGGGTGAGAAAAACGTCGTCTTCCAATACGAGACAATAGGGCAGGCCGGAGGCCAAAAATTCCTGCCAGGCGCCAATATGTTTTAAACTGCACGATATTTGCGGCGCAGAAAGCGCCGTTTCAGAAAACTCTTCTTGAATTTTTTCTTGGATGTCCGAGACATCGTAATCCAGGAACCAGTTGACGGGAACGCCCCGGCTGCCGAGCTCTTTCAAAATGTGCCGCTCTCGGTCCTCGTATCCCTCCTTTACATGGCATACCCGGACAAAGACATCGTTCGGAAAGGTTTTCATGGAGGCGTTTTACGCATTCAGATTGGTAAATCAAGCGCCTTGGACGGCAACAGTATTGGTAGTTGCCGCCAAATGCCGGCCGGCTGGTGAGGAGGCGCGCGACGAGGTCACTCTGCCGTTGCGGCGCAGCGATACGGCAGGTTCCCGGCGGGACGGTAGCCATGGCCAAAAGCGCGCCAGCTGTATCGTGGCATTGCCGACCGAACCGCCGATCGCCGCTGCAACCTTTCCGTTCGCAAGGCATGAAGAACCCGCGACCGCGCCTGCGTCAATGAGGGCTGGATCGCATTCCCTGACGAAGCGAGACGATCAAGGGCACGGCAAGTGCGGCGACCGTGATTGTGGCTCTCGTCGCGGGCACAGGTGCCTAGATCTCGTGGAAAATGAGAGGATGGTCGGAGTGGAGAGATTCGAACTCCCGACCCTCTGGTCCCAAACCAGATGCGCTACCAGGCTGCGCTACACTCCGAACGGTCTGTTGCCTATTCATTTCGGTGTGGCATGGCAAGTGCAAAAACCTTGCCGCCGTGCGCATTGCGCAGTAATGACGGGCAAAGGGTGGCGATGCTGCCTTGCACAATAACGAGGTGGCCATGTCCGCGCGCATTTTCAGCCCAGCCAAAACCGCGATGCAGTCCGGCAAGGCCAAGACCGGCTACTGGGTGCTGGAATTCGATCCTGAGATGCGCAAGAAGATCGACCCGCTGATGGGCTACACGACGTCGGGAGACATGAAAAGCCAGATCAGGCTCACCTTCGACACCAGGGAAGAGGCGGTGGCCTACGCCGAAAAGGAAGTGCTCGCCTACCGCGTCGAGGAGCCGAAAGAGACCAAGCGCCGCCAGATTTCCTATGCGGAGAATTTCCGCTATGACCGCAGGACGCCCTGGACGCATTGAACGGCGGCCAGCGCAAAAATATCCAGCCGGCCCAAGGGCCGGCCAGCGGTCCCGTAGCTCAGCTGGATAGAGCACCGGCCTTCTAAGCCGATGGTCACAGGTTCGAATCCTGTCGGGATCGCCAATAATTTCAAGGGCTAGTGTGTGATGAGGGTCGGATTGGCGTGGATCGCGCCGCCGCCAGCGCTGTCGTATTATTTCGTGACTCGGCCTTTTCGGAACCTTTCCCGCGCACGGCGCGTTTCGGCGCCTGTATTCGCAAAGCCTCATACAAAATGCGGATCGGTGGGAGGCAAACACGGGTGGGGAGGAGTGTTGCAATGTCGAACCGAGAAATAGGAATGTCTGCGGCCCTGGATCGGCGCATCGCCGATCTCAAGGTCAGGATGCAGGCCGCCCGGATCACGGAATACGAAATGAAGACCTTTCAGAAAGTGGCTTCCGTCATGGGCGGCGGCGAAGGCTCCCTCCGCCTTGATGCCGACGACCTGATCGCGGCCTCCTTTGTCGTCGACGCGCTGGGTGAACCAACGCTCAACTGACGGCGGGCGGTCTGGCTTCGAGTGCCGCCTGCCTTTGCTCTGCAAGCAGCTTGGTCCAAGTCTTCAAGCTGGAATCAGGATGGCCGCTTTTTCGGCGGCCGTCCTGTAGCGTCCGCGCGCAAGCATCTATCGTGGGCGGCGGTGCCTGCGCTCCGCGCTATGCCGCCCGACATCGAATTGGAGGAAAAGTCTTATCAATTTGTTTGCGTTGGTGCGTCATAGTAGCGGCGGCTAACGGAGTTGAACGCGATGAAGCTCGATCTGTCGCCGACGAGTTGGGGCAGGGTGATCGCTGTCACGATAGCCGGTACGGCATTCTTCATTGCCGTGGCGTTCTTCGTCGATTCCTTCAATTTCCCCTATCTTTCACCCGAGGCCGTGTGGCGGGCGCAGATGACCGATCTGATGCTGCCTTTGGTGCTGGGCGGCTCGTTTCTGTTTTTTCTCATGTGGAAGATTCGCCAGCTGGCCATCGCGCAGCGCGACCTTAGCGTCATTGCCGCCACCGACAGCCTGACGGCGGTGCTGAACCGCGGTGCCTTTTCGATGCTGGTCGAAGCCTATCTCGAGCAGACCCGCAAGCAGGAGCAAACCCGTTCGGGCGCGCTGCTGATCATCGACGCCGACCACTTCAAGTTGATCAATGACCGCTTGGGCCATGATTGCGGCGACCAGGCGCTCAAGCTGATAGCGCAGGCGATCAAAGGGCAACTGCGTGGCGGCGATATTGTCGGCCGCATCGGCGGCGAAGAATTCGGCGTGTTTCTTCCCGGCGTGGATCCCTCGCAATCCTGGGTGGTTGCCGAAAGCATCCGCCGGCGTATCAGGGAGATGGACTTTTCGCCCGGTGGCAGGCCTTGCCCGCTTTCCGTCAGCATCGGCGGCACGAGCTTTACTGGCCCGATCACCTATGAGGAGATCTTCTCCGCCGCCGACAGAAGGCTTTACACGGCCAAGTCGAACGGGCGCGATCAAGTCAGCTTCGATCCGGCGGGCGCCGCTCCGGTGCCTCCGCCCAGCGTCGCCACGGTACATTGACAACAACAGTGGCCATCGCAATCAATCCAGATCGCCTGCGAAAACAGCGTCCGATCCGATGATTCATTCTGGCCTCACCGCGCTTGGGCTTCAAGCGAACAGATCGACGCGTTCCCCCTGACAACGGCTCGGCTTTAATTCGGCTTGCGCAGCGCATTGAGATCTTTTCAGTGCCCTGCGATGTATGTATTGCTTTCTAATTCTGGCCCATAAGAGTCATTCAAGAATGCACATATGAAAATATTTCCTTCAATTGAAAAAGCGCTTCGGCGCTCGCGTGACAGGATGTTTGCGCGGCTTCGATCCTTTGATCAATTTCGTCAAATCAGCCTGCTGACGATCAACAATGATATAGTCCTGGTTACCAGGCAGTTTGCGGATCATAAGCTCACCTTCTCTCCGCATGAAATGATAGGAAAGAGTTTATTCAAGAATGGTCATTTCCAGCGTGGCTTGGCAGATAGGGTGCTCGAAATTGTTGGCGAGACAAAAGGTAAAACCCTTCTGGAAATTGGTGCAAATATCGGAACGCATAGTATATATTTGACACGTAGCGGGCGGTTCGATCGGTTAATTTGCGTCGAACCGGAGCCAAGGAACGTCAATCTCCTGAAGCAAAATCTGTTTCTCAACGATTTGACGGATAAGACAATCGTTGTTGAATGTGCGGCGGGCGATCATAACGGCGTCGTTGACTTCTATTTCGACGAAAGCAATTACGGCGCAAGCAGTATGACCAAGCCCAGGGGCGAAGCGCGCTCAACCCGAGTGCCACTTCGCAGGGTGGACGACATTCTGCGTGGAGTGGACGTTAGCCCTGACGACATCGGTCTTGTTTGGATGGACATCGAGGGAGCCGAACTGGAGGCGTTGAAGTCCATGAGGGAACTGGTTGACCGTCGCATTCCCATCTTGATGGAGTATGTGCCGTCTCGGTACCGGCCATCAGAAGCAAATGAGACGACCGCATACCTATCTCAACACTATGGGCGCTGCGTCGTCTTCAGTGGGAAGTCAGAAAGAGAGATGGACATTCGCAATTTGCCTGGCGGGGAGAACGATATTCTTCTGCTGCCGTAGAGGCTGCTCAAACCGCAAGGTAACGGTTCAGACAAGAGATCAGCGCGGCAACTATGATTCATCTGTTCAATGGCTTCCAGACCCCCTTTGGCGGCAGTGACCTCGAAACCCTGGAACTATATCGGCTGTTGAGCGCAGACGCGGAGGTGCGTCTCTGGGCAACCTCCTCCAGGGTGTCCGGCGAGCTAATGCAACGCTTTCCAATTCGCCGCATCTCGCCGCTGAAGCGGAACGTGCCGGACGGCGGCACTTATGTCTTTCTCGGAGCGCACTGGCGCAACAAGGCGTGGCCTTATCTGATCCCGCGACCGCGTCGGCTCATCTATGTCTTCAACACCCTTCATCCCAAAGTCATTGCGCTGACCACGCGCATGCCACGTATGCTGGGCTGGCCCGCCGCCGAACTGGTGCTGATTTCCGACTTTCAACGGCGCATGCAGCAAATCGACGGTGTTGTGCATCCGTCGCCGATCGAGATCGGACGTTTTTCACCACGGCTGACCAGGCCGGATGGCCCGTTCACGGTGGGTCGGCTGAGCGGCGATAGGCCGGACAAGCATCATGCCGACGATGCGCCGCTCTATGAGGCATTGCTGGCGGATGGCACCGCGATACGGATTCAGGGCGGGATGCCGCT
The DNA here is from genome assembly GCF_042647205.1 of Mesorhizobium cantuariense. Taxonomy (NCBI): domain Bacteria; kingdom Pseudomonadati; phylum Pseudomonadota; class Alphaproteobacteria; order Hyphomicrobiales; family Phyllobacteriaceae; genus Mesorhizobium; species Mesorhizobium cantuariense. The sequence goes on from NZ_JBHRVD010000001.1 coordinate 2,522,293, forward strand.
CAAGGACAGGCTCAGGCCGCATTCGCAGCTCGAACTCATTCCGCAAGGCCGGTTTGCGGCTGAAGAGTTCCTGCGGACGCTCGACGTGTTCTATTATCGCACCAGTTCGCATGTGGTGGAGACGTTCGGCCGCGTAGTGTTCGAAGCGATGGCCTGTGGTTTGCCCGTTGTCTGTCATTCGCATGGCGGCTACGCCGACCATATCAGGCATGGCGAAAACGGTTTTCTGTTCGAGACGACACAACAAGCGGCGCGGATCCTGGCGGATCTCAAAGCCGATCCGGGGCTGCGGGCGACGGTGGGCCACAAGGCACGGCAGACGGTCGAGCAGTTGTTTTCGCCGCAGGCGCTACGACAGCGGCTGGATTTCTATCTGCGTTAGAGGCACCCCGTCGTCCGGCTCTTTCGGGCACCCTCGGCGCACACAGTGCCCAGCCTGTTTGGCATCGATCTCGACATCGCGCTAAAGGTGGCATGCAAGCGACCGGTCGGGCGGACAGTGTCGGCGGCCAACAGATTGAGCAGGACTTCTTACCGATGACATTGATGGGCGCGGCGGCACTGCTGATCCTGGTCCTGACTTACGCCGGTGTCGCCATTGGCCGCATCCCTGGCCTGCGCCTCGACAGGGCAGGGATCGCGCTGCTCGGCGGGGCTGCGATGATCGCCATCGGCGCGCTCAGCATGGAGGATGCCTACCGGGCGATCAATTTCGACACCATCACACTTCTGCTCGGCATGATGATCGTGGTGGCGCATCTGAAAGTGTCAGGCGCCTTTCGCGGCCTTGGCGCCATCGCCATCGAGCACGCGCACGCACCCTTCATGCTTTTGGTGATGGTGACGCTGTTGACCGGCGTGCTGTCGGCCTTCCTGGTCAACGACGCCATCTGCCTTGTCATGGCGCCGATCGTCGTCCACGTCACCCGCATCATCAAGCGCAACCCGATCCCCTATCTGATCGCCACTGCCGCCGCGTCGAATTGCGGCAGCGTCGCCACCATCACCGGCAATCCGCAAAACATGGTCATTGGCGCGCTGTCGGGCATTTCCTATCCTGCCTTTTCGGCAGCGCTCGCTCCGGTCGCCCTGTTCGGCCTCGTCGCGGTCGTTGTCATCATCCGCATCGTCTACCGGGCCGAATTCGCCCGCACGGTCCAACTGACGCCCGAGGTCTCGCGTGGCCGCATGCATAAGGGGCAGGTGCTGAAGGCGGTGGTGGTCTGCATCGGGCTGGCAATCGCCTTCTTCGCCGGCGTGCCGGTCGCCAAGGCAGCGCTTATCGGCGGCGCCATCCTCCTGCTCACCCGCGCCATCAAGCCGGAACGCATCTACCGCGAGATCGACGGTCCGCTGCTGTTCATGTTCGCCGGTCTGTTCGTGGTGGTCGCCGGCGCCGAAAAAACGCTTCTGACACCAGACATGATCGCCTCGGCAAAGAACCTCGGGCTGGACGATGTCTGGCGGCTGTCCGGCTTCACCGCGGTGCTCTCCAACATCATGAGCAATGTCCCGGCCGTGCTGGCGCTGCGGCCTTTCATACCCGGCCTCGAAAACCCCGAGCGCGCCTGGCTGGTCGTCGCCATGAGCTCTACGCTGGCCGGCAATTTCACGCTGCTGGGTTCCGTCGCCAATCTGATCGTCGCCGAACAGGCAAGGGCCGCCGGCACGCCGCTGTCATTCGGCGCCTTCTCTAGGGTCGGCTTGCCGTTGACGCTGACAACACTGGCGGCCGGCACGGCATGGCTGGCGTTTGGGTTCTAATGCATGTCGCTCAAGAGTGGCCCCGATTTTGGGGCAACGACATGCATAAAAACCAAAGACCTTTAGACCTGGCTGCTTGAAGCGCGCGCCCGCACAAGCGTTGCGGCGGCGTGCCCTGCCGCCCCGATATAGTCGGGGTTGTGGTGGATCAGCATGCTCGAGAAGGCGCCGTCCATGAGCAGAACGATCTCGCGCGCCAGCATATGCGGCGCGGTGACGCCGCGGGCCGACAGTTCGGCGGCGAGCCATTTTTCGAAATTTGTCTTGTGCCGCGATCCGGCCTTGACTGCCGGGTGTCCAGGCATCGAGGCAAGCTCCGCGGCCGTGCGCAGAAACCCGCATCCTTTCCATTTGGGATGGCGGGCGACACGCGCCAGATTGGTGAAAATCGCTTCGACCTTGCGGTCGGCACCACCTTCAGCGGCATCGAACCAGCCGGCCATCTGCTTCAGATTGGGCTGGTCGCGGCCATCGAGATAGGCGGCGATCAGATCGTCCTTGCTCTTGAAGTGATAGTACAGCGTCCGCTTGGTCAGCCCGGCTTTTTCGGCGATGGCATCGACGCTGACGCGGCCAATCCCTTCGGCATAGAAGAGCTTCGTCGCGGCATCGACGATGCGTTTGCGGGTGGGGCTGGATGCTTCAGGCATGGCCTCAAGTATACCGACTAGTGAATATACAAGCAATCGAAAACCTGATCCTTTCCGGTCAACGCATGCTGGAAAGGAAGCCAAATGACCGATCTTGTCCTAGGCGAGACACGTGACGGGGTAACCGTCCTCACCCTCAATCGTCCCGAAAAACTCAACGCGTTGAACTATGCCCTGATCGATTGCCTGCTTGCGATCCTTGATGACATTGAGGTCGATGGCAGCGTCCGTGCTGTCATCCTTACCGGAGCAGGGGAGCGGGCGTTTTCGGCGGGGGGCGACATCCATGAATTCTCAGCCAGCGTGGCGCTTGGCGTCGACGTCGCGATGCGTGACTTCGTCATGCGTGGGCAGCGGCTGACGGCGAGGCTGGAAGCATTTCGCAAGCCCATCATCGCTGCCGTCAACGGCATTGCTTTTGGCGGCGGCTGTGAAATCACCGAGGCCGTGCCGCTCGCCATCGCCAGTGACCGTGCCCTGTTCGCCAAGCCGGAAATCAACCTTGCAATGCCGCCGACCTTTGGCGGAACGCAACGCCTGCCCAGGCTTGCCGGGCGCAAGCGGGCGCTCGAACTGCTGTTGACGGGCGACTGGTTTCCGCCGCCGCGGGCGCTTGAGCTGGGTCTCGTCAACGAGGTTGTGCCGCATGCCGAGCTGATGCCGGCAGCATTTGATCTGGCCAAGCGTATCCTGCGGCACTCCGATCTGGCGGTCGCCAGCATTCTCACGGCGGTGGCGAGGGGCCTCAACCAGAGCATTGCCGAAGGGCTGCTGGTCGAGGCCGAGCAGTTCGCCCGCATGGCCCCGACAGCCGATCTGCGTGAAGGGCTCGATGCCTGGATCGAGCGGCGCAAGCCGAGCTACGACGGCTCATGGACGCATATCGCGCGCCCTGACGAGGCCAGGCGGGCCTCGTCGGCGCTGGATCAGGGCGCTACCACCAATCGGCCCTTCATGTTGGGGTGGAAGCGGCAGAAATAGTCGACCGGTCCCGCGGCCTTCAATGTCAGGCTTGCGGATTTCTTTGGCGGGATCATCACCTCCCAGCCACCCTTCACGGTGGCCGTGTGGGCGAACACATCCTTGTTCACCCACTCGATCGTGTCGCCGACCTTCGCCTCGACGGTGGCTGGCGAGAACACCAGCCTGTCGATGGTGACCTGGATGGTTTCAGCTTGCGCCGGAACGATACCGGCGGCCAGGATCAAGGCAATCCACAGATGGCGTTTCGGCATGCTCCCGGTCCTTACTTCAGCATGCCGGCGACGTGTTCGGCATGCTGCTCATGGCCCTGGAATATCTTCAGGCCGGTTTCCAGCAGGCTCTTCAGCTCGGCATTCTGCGCCGACGGGATCAAAAGGGTTTCGAGCGCGCCATTGACCTGCTTGTGATAGGCGACCTCGTTGTCGACATAGGCCTTGTCGAAGGCAGCACCGTCGAGCTTGACGAGCTTGGCCCTCTCCTCGGCGGCCGCCTTGCTCAGCGCCTGGCTGGTGGCGTTGTCTTCCGGCGTGACCTTGAGTTTCTTCACCAGGTCGAGCGCCTGCACATTCACCGCTTCATGGTCGCGCACCATGTCGTTGGCGAAATCCACGACCTCCTTGGTCTTCGATTTCTCGATCGCCAGCTTGGCCGCTTCAACATCGATGACCCCGGCTGTGTAGGCGATGTGGGCGATCTGCGGATCGGTCGGCTTGTCGGCGGCCTGTGCGAACGGGGCAGTGCCAAGCAGCAGCAGGGCGGCGAGCGCGGCAGTGTGTCGGATAGACATGGCATCTCCTTCGCCCGGACGCTGAATTCGCGCCGGACAGTGTTTTTCGGTTGACGGTCATTGGATGCGGTGCAGCGGCAAACGTTCCCGCCAAAATCAACTGAATCCGGCGAGGGTCAGCTTTCCAGCCCGAGCCGCCGCATGACCGCGCTGGTCAGCCTTTCGCAACGCCGGCCGGCGAAGGGGAAGGCATCGAGCAGAACCGGCCCGATCTGGTCGTCCAGTGCCTTGCGCACCAGGGCGCGGGCACGGTGCAGCCTTGTCTTGATGGTTTGTGGCCGCACGCCGAGAAGTTCGGCGGTCTCTTCGATGCTCAACCCCTCGATCACCCGCGCCACGAACACCGTCCGGTAGACATCGGGAAGGCTGTCGGTGGCTTGTTCGACCAGCTGGAGGATCTGCCGTTGCGCCATCGTCCGCTCCGGATCGTCGCTGGGGTTGAGGGGGAACCGGATGATCTGGGCTTGCGGATTTTCCGGCATGGCCACCGTTCTGCGCCTTTTGCGCAGGCGGCCGAGCGCCTCGTTGATGACGATGCGCGACAGCCATGTGGAGAGCGAGGAGTCGCCGCGAAACGCATCGAGATGGGCGAAGGCCTTGACATAGGCTTCCTGGACGATGTCCTCGGCCTCGCTGTCATTGCGCACGACGCCGCGCGCGATCCGGTAGAGCCGCTGATTGTGTGTCTTGATGATGGTGCGGAAGGCATCGCCGTCGCGCGCCAGCGCCCGCCGCACGAGCTGCATGTCGCCTGACGCAGCAGAAGGCACGGCCGTCAAGACAGCAGGCATGACCAGTTTCCTCAACCCGATCTCCGAACCGGAACCTCGATTGAGAGATTGGACGCTGTTGCCGGCAAAAGGTTCCCGAAGATTAGTCGCCGGGTCCGGCGGCGGCTACCCTACCGCGCCCAGTGAAGGCTTGTCAGCAACCTGCAGGCGCGCCGTGGCCGCCAAGAGATCGGTCTGGGTGATCAGCCCGAGAATCCGCTCGTCGTCGTCGACGATGATCACCGCATGGCTGTGGCCGTCGGTGAGCACCGGCAGCAGACCCATGGCGGCGAAACCGGCGGCGGCTGTCGCCGCGGGCGATATCACGGATCCAACCGTGCCGGAGGCCAGGGTCAGTTCCCGCAATCCCACGGTGCCTGCCAGCCTTGCCTCTGCGTTGACGACCGGCAAGGTACGGATGTTGTGGTCAAGCAGCAATTGGCGCGCCGCATCAGTGGAGGTGTGTGCGTCGACCGAGATCACATCGCGCGACATGATGTCCTCGCACAGAAGGGTCTTGTGCGCGCGCACCATCGCCTGCAATTCGACTTGCCGCAGCAATCGGTCGAGATCGTTGCGATCGATATCGAACGTCTCGTCGAGCGCACCAAGCGCGGCATCGATGTCTTCGGACCGAAAGCCGACGCGCGACTGTGCCGGCGGATCGACGGTGCCGTGGCTGTTCGCCGGTGCTGGAACCGGCACGTGCGGGTAGTTGCGCCGGGCCAGCCTGTGGAAGCCGTAGCCGAGCGCCACCAGCAGGATCGAGTTCAGCGCCACCGGCACGAACGGAAACAGGAAGCCCGCGCTGATGACCGCAGGCCCACCCAGCACCGCCGTCAAGGCAGCCGCCCCGCCCGGCGGATGCAGGCAGCGCGTGAACGACATGGCGGCGATGGCCAGCGCCACCGCGATGCCACTGGCAAGGGCGGTTTCGTGGATGAAATGCGCCACGATCACGCCAACCAGGGCCGATATCGTGTTGCCGCCGATGATCGACCATGGCTGTGCCAGCGGACTGGCCGGCACGGCGAACAGGAGCACCGCCGACGCCCCCATCGGCGCCACCAGCAGCGGCACGTGCGGGCCGTTGCCGAGCACAAGGCTGGCGATCACACCGGTGAGCGCAATGCCGATCGTCGCGCCGATACAGGCAACGAGACGCTCACGCAGCGTCGCGCCGGCAAGAATGGGAACAAAGAGGCGGAAGGCCATAGGGTTGGGAACTCTGCCGGTATTCCAGGGGAAGTCGAAAGTGTGCTGATCGCACCGCAATGACGCGGCATCGTTGAATTTGAAAGCCAAACTGATCCGAGAAACTGCAATTTGAGGGAATAGAATTCCGCTACGCAGCCGCCGCGGCGGTCAGGCCGCGCGAAATGTCGGCCTTCAGGTCGTCGACGTCCTCGAGGCCGATCTGCAGGCGGATCAACGGGCCCTCATAGGGAGCTTTTGCAACAACGCGGTCGCCGAGCCACACCGGCACGGCAAGGCTCTCATAGCCGCCCCAGGAATAGCCGAGGCCGAAAATCTGCAGCGCGTCGAGGAAGGCGTGCTGCTGCTTCTGGCCGCCACCGGCAAGCACGATGGAAAAGATGCCGCTCGAGCCGGAGAAATCCCGCTTCCACAGATCATGGTCCGGGTGGCTGGGAAGGGCCGGGTGGAGCACGCGCGCCACGCCCTTCTGGCCCTCGAGCCAGGAGGCGATGGCAAGCGTGCTGCGCTGATGGTGTTCGAGGCGCACGCCCATGGTGCGTAGGCCGCGCAGCACCTGGTAGACGTCGTCGGGCCCGGCGCAACAGCCAAGCGTGCAGAAGCTTTCGTAGAGATGCTTCCAGCAGGTTTCATTGGCCGACACCGTGCCAAGCAGCACGTCGGAATGGCCGGCCGGGTATTTCGTCGCCGCATGGATCGAAATGTCGACGCCATGGTCGAGCGGACGGAAATACAGCGGCGTCGCCCAGGTATTGTCCATCATGACGATGGCGCCAGCGGCGTGCGCCGCCTTGACGATGGCCGGAATGTCCTGCACCTCGAACGTGTTGGAGGCTGGCGATTCCGTGAACACCACCTTGGTGTTGGGCTTGATCAACGCCGCGATGCTGGCGCCGAGATCGGGGGCGTAGTACTCGACCTCGACACCCAGCCGCTTCAGCATCGTGTCGGCGAAGTTGCGGGTCGGGTGATAGACGGTATCGACGATCAGCAGATGGTCGCCGGCCGACACGAAGGCGAGCAGCGGCACGGTTACCGCTGCAAGGCCAGATGGCACCACGATCGTGCCGGCCGAGCCTTCCAGCGCGTCTATGGCGTGGGCAAGCGCATCGGTCGTCGGTGTGCCGCGCGTGCCGTAAGTGTATTTCTGGCTGCGTGCCGCCATCGAAGCCGCGTCACGAAAGAGCACGGTCGAGGCATGCACCACCGGCGGATTGACGAAGCCGAAATAGTCATGCGGATTGTTGCCCGAATGGGCAAGCCGCGTGTTGATGCCCATCCTGCTGGAGTGCTCGCTGCCGTCTTTCGCCATTCTGCGTCGCCTTGTTTGCCAAGCCGCTAGCCATAGTGCGGCGTCATGGACCGTGCAACAGCCACCGCCCGCCAGGGGATGGACTTCGAATATGCCAATTCGTCGCGGCAAAAGGTGGCGATTGGGGCGGCGTGACCCCGGCGTGCATTGTCGGCAGCTACCTCAGTCTACGCCGATCGGCCAATTGTGGGCGGCCGCGAAAGATATATAGTCGGCTGCTAATATTAATCGCCGGATTGCTTCGATCAGATGCTGCCGGATGGTTGTTGCCGGTTGACCTTCTGGTCCCCCACGATTCCGGATCGCGCTCACGAAGCGTGAGCGCTGCAAGGGGAGAATGCCATGCCCGACGTCAAATGGACAATGAAGGCGCGCGAATTCCTCAACTGCAACTGCGCCTATGGCTGCCCGTGCCAGTTCAACGCCATGCCGACACACGGTTTCTGCCAGGCGGTTGCCGGCATGGAAATCGAGAGCGGCCATCACGGCGACACCAATCTCGACGGATTGCGGTTCGTCGGGATTTTCAGCTGGCCCGGCGCGATACACGAGGGCAGGGGTGAAGCCGCGGTGGTTATCGACGAGAGGGCGACCGAAGCCCAGCGTGGCGCGCTGCTTCGCATATTGGGCGGTCTGGATACCGAACCGGGCGCAACGATATTCCAGGTCTTTTCGACCACGCTGGAGAAATTCCACGATCCGATCTTTGCCCCGATCGAATTCAAGGTCGACGTCGACGCGCGAACCGGGCGGCTACACGTCAACGGCGTAACCGACGGCCATGGCGAGCCGATCAAGAATCCGGTCACCGGCGCTGAGCACCAGGCACGCATCGATCTGCCGCACGGCTTCGAATACGCGATCGCCGAAGTTGGGCGTGGCTGGAGCAAGGTGACCGGCCCGATCAAGTTCGAACTGGCCGACACGCACAGCCATTTCGCCGATCTGCATCTCACGCAGAGCGGCATCGTGCATTGACCTGATTCAATGGGCGACACGGCCCTCGAGGCAGTGCTGCGGCGCGACCGCGCGGTCGTAACGGCCGCGCTCGTCGTGATTGCCGTGCTCGCCTGGGCCTATGTGCTGTGGCTCACCGCCGACATGGTCATGCCCGGTTCCCCCGTACCGGGCAGCACAGGCGGCGACATGGCCGGCATGGACATGGGCGGCATGGATATGGGCGCCACTATGGCGCCCGGTTTCCGGACCTGGGCATCGGCCGATTTCGCTTTCATCTTCACAATGTGGGCGGTGATGATGGTCGGCATGATGACGCCTTCGGTCGCACCGATGTTGCTGCTCTATGCCGGCGTCGGCCGCAAGGCGCGGACGGATGGCCGGCCTATCGCTTCGACGGGATGGTTTTTTGCCGGCTATCTCGCCGTCTGGGTTGTGTTCAGCATTGTGGCGACCGGTGCACAATGGATGCTCGCCCGTCTCGCCTTGCTCGATCCCTCGATGGCGACCGACAGCGCGATCCTCGGTGGCCTCGTCCTGATCGCCGCCGGTCTCTATCAATGGACGCCGATGAAGGGCGTCTGCCTGCGCCAATGTCAGGCGCCGATCGCGTTCCTGGCCAGTCATGGCGGGTTCCGCTCGGCTCCGCTCGGCGCGCTTCGGCTCGGCATCGATCACGGCGCCTATTGTCTGGGTTGCTGCTGGGCGCTGATGGCTCTGCTGTTCGTCGGCGGCGTCATGAACGTGCTGTGGATCGCCGGCATCGCCATCCTTGTTCTCCTGGAGAAGACCGTCCCGACCGGGCAGTTGTTTCCGCGCGTCTCCGGCGCGTTGATGGCTGCGATCGGCGCCTGGCTCGTCTTTCGAGCCCTTTGAGAACAGTCCTTGTCTCCGGCCGGTATTGGCCTGCAACCACCCGGCAACCAACAGATGACTGTCTTTGGACATGGCAAGTCATTGCGCATTGAGGTCAATAACGCCGAGGTGCTGCCTGGGATGGATTTCGCTGCTGCGGTCCGCATTGGCCCCGCATTTGCGTTGAATGAGCTTTGCCGGCTTTATTCGCGTTGCTGACCAAATCGCGGGCGCGTTTGTCTGTAAATCAGGCATTTGCGGCAATCGGTTTTCAAACTCTTTCGGTTTCGGTCATTTCCCTTGACCTCACGGGAATTATCGCCTTCGATGACATTCGTGAATGGGAGACGGCGCGTCGGTTACGATGTGGGGTTCCGGGAATGGGCCGGGATGGGAGCTGCGTTCACGCGGGAGAAAAAAGATCAGGGTTTGCCCTGAAAACAGAGAAAAGGGTCTGTGGGTCATGAAACAAATTGCTATCGGCATTCTTGGCGCCGCCACGCTTGGGGTGATGGCGTCGGCCGCATCGGCAGGCACGCTCGACACCGTCAAGGCGAAGGGCTTCATCCAGTGCGGCACCAACACCGGTCTGGCTGGCTTCGCGGCGCCTGACGACAAGGGTGAATGGAAAGGTATCGATGTGGATTTCTGCCGCGCGGTCGCGGCCGCCGTCTTCGGTGACGGCACCAAGGTCAAGTTCACCCCGCTCAGCGCCAAGGAGCGCTTCACCGCACTGCAGTCGGGCGAAGTCGACGTCCTGTCGCGCAACACCACCTGGACCATCAATCGCGATACGGCACTTGGCCTGAACTTCGTTGGCGTCACCTATTATGACGGCCAGGGCTTCATGATCAACGCCAAGAAGTTGCCGGGCGTCAATTCGGCGCTGCAGCTTTCGGGCGCGGCGGTCTGCGTGCAGAGCGGCACCACCACCGAGCTCAACCTCGCCGACTACTTCAAGGCGAACAAGATGGAGTACAACCCGGTCGTCTTCGAAAAGCTGGACGAGGTCAACGCCGCCTATGACGCCGGCCGCTGCGACGTCTACACCACCGACCAGTCGGGCCTCTACGGCATTCGCCTGACGCTCAGCGCACCGGCCGATCATGTCGTGCTGCCCGAGATCATCTCCAAGGAACCGCTCGGCCCGGCCGTCCGCCAGGGTGACGACCAGTGGTACCACATCGTAAAGTGGACCTACTTCGCGCTGTTGCAGGCTGAGGAACTGGGCATCACCCAGGCCAATGTCGAAGAGATGAAGAACTCGCCCAGCCCGGAAATCAAGCGCGTGCTCGGCCAGGAAGCCGATACCAAGATCGGTACCGATCTCGGCGTCTCCAATGACTGGGTCGTCAACATCGTCAAGGCTGTCGGCAATTATGGCGAAATGTTCGAACGCAATGTCGGTTCGGGCAGCCCGCTGAAGATCGCTCGCGGCATCAACGCGCTGTGGACCAAGGGCGGCCTGCAATACGCGCCGCCGATCCGCTGATCGAAATGTGATCCGGGAGGCAGGTCGTCTGCTTCCCGGTTTCTCTTTCCAGGGGACGGTTGAATGGCATCGCAGGAAGTTCTTCGCGAGGAGCCCAGCCGCGGTTCCTTCATCAATGATCCGAAGGTCCGGGGCATATTCTTCCAGGCGTTGGTCATCGTCGTGCTCGTGGCTGGCGTCTGGTGGATTGCCCACAACGTCATCGCCAACCTGACGCGCCTGCACATCGCTTCAGGCTTCGGCTTCCTCAAGGGCCGCGCCGGCTTCGACATTAGCGAGAGCGCGATCGCTTATTCATCGGATTCGACCTATGGCCGCGCCATTTTGGTCGGCCTCATCAATACCTTGATCGTCGCCATCGTCGGCATCATCACCGCGACAATCATCGGCTTCATCATCGGCATCGGCCGGCTTTCGCAGAACTGGCTGATCAGGAAGATCTGCACGGTTTATGTCGAGGTGTTCCGCAACATCCCGCCGCTGCTGGTCATCTTCTTCTGGTATTCCGGCGTGCTGGCCGTGCTGCCGGCACCGCGCGACAGCATCAATCTGCCGTTCGATTCCTTTCTCAACCAGCGCGGCTTTTATTTTCCACGCGCCATCTGGGGCGACGGCTCCTGGCTGATCTTCGTCGCTCTGCTTGTCGGCATCGCCATGGCGTGGTTCGTCGCGCGCAAGGCGCGGCAACGGCAGATGGCGACCGGCCAGCAATTTCCGGTGCTCTGGACAGCCCTGGCGCTGATCGTCGGGCTGCCAGTGCTTGCCTATGCGCTGAGCGGTTTCCCCTTGAGTTTCGATTACCCAAAGCAGTCGACTTTCAACCTGACCGGCGGCTTCCAGGTCAGGCCGGAGTTCCTTTCGCTTTATCTGGCGCTGTCCTGCTATACCGCCGCCTTCATTGCCGAGATCGTGCGCGCCGGCATCAGGGGTGTCAGCACGGGCCAGACGGAAGCTGCCGGTGCGTTGGGGTTGCGGTCCGGATCGATCCTGCGGCTGGTCGTCGTGCCGCAGGCCATGCGCATCGTCATTCCGCCGCTGACCAGCCAATATCTCAACCTGACCAAGAACTCGTCACTCGCCATCGCCATCGGCTATCCGGACCTGACGGCGACCGCCGGTACGGTGCTGAACCAGACCGGCCAGGCCGTCGAGGGCGTGGTGATCATGATGGTGATCTATCTGGCCATCAGCCTTCTGACCTCGCTTGTGATGAACTGGTTCAACGCCAAGATGGCGCTGGTGGAGAGGTGAGGTAAGGACATGCAAGAACATGATATGTCCTGGGTACGCACCGAAATGGCGCTGGCGCAGCCGGCGCCAGCCGGCGTCACGGGTTTCAGTGCGTGGGTGCGCAGGAACCTGATCGCTTCCGCCGGCGACACCATTTTGACCATCGTCGGCATCGCGCTGGTGGCGATGATCCTGCCGCAAATCATCAACTGGGCGTTCATCAACGCCGTGTGGACCGGACCGGACCGGACCGTATGCGCCACCGTGGCGCAAGGCGGCATCCAGCCGGATGGCTGGACCGGCGCTTGTTGGGCTTTCGTCAATGCCAAGTTCGGCCAGTTCATGGTCGGGCGCTATCCGATCGAGGAGCGCTGGCGGCCGATCCTGGTCGCCATCCTGTTCGTGGCACTGCTGGTGCCGATGCTCATCCCGAAGGTGCCTCGCAAAGGGCTGAATGCCATTCTGCTGTTCTTTGTGCTGCCGATCGTCGCCTTCGTCCTGCTGGTCGGCGGCATGTTTGGCCTGCCACATGTCGAGACCCAGCTGTGGGGCGGGCTGCTGGTAACACTCAGCCTGTCTTTCGTCGGTATTGCCGTGTCGCTGCCGCTGGGCATCTTGCTGGCGCTCGGCCGCCGTTCCAGGATGCCGATCATCAAGACGCTGTGCGTCGTCTTCATCGAGACGGTTCGCGGCATCCCGCTGATCACCGTGTTGTTCTTTGCCAGCGTCCTGCTGCCGCTGTTCCTGCCGGCCGGCGTCAGCTTCGACAAGTTCCTGCGCGCGCTGATCGGCGTGTCGCTGTTTGCCGCCGCCTATATGGCTGAAGTGGTGCGCGGCGGCCTGCAGGCGATCCCCAAGGGCCAGTATGAAGGGGCGGACTCGCTCGGTCTCGGCTACTGGCAGAAGATGTATTTCATCGTCATGCCGCAGGCGCTGAAGCTGGTCATCCCGGGCATCGTCAACACCTTCATCGGCATGTTCAAGGACACCAGCCTGGTCATCATCATCTCGATGTTCGACCTGCTCGGCATTGTGAAGCAGAACTTCTCCGACCCCAGCTGGGCAACGGCGCAGACGGCCAGGTCCGGCCTGATCTTCGCGGCCTTCGTCTTCTGGCTGTTCTGCTTCGGCATGTCGCGCTATTCAATGTTCACCGAACGCCGGCTCGACACCGGCCACAAACGCTAAACAAAAGAACAAGGGGACCCTGTCATGGCCACCGAAAATGCCGTCAGCGCGGAAGAGATCAAGGTCAATGCCGCCAAGATGCAGATTTCCACCACCGATGTCGCCATCGACATCATCGCCATGCACAAATGGTATGGCGAATTCCATGTGCTGAAGGACATCAATCTGAAAGTGATGCGCGGCGAGCGCATCGTCATCTGCGGCCCTTCGGGCTCCGGCAAATCGACGATGATCCGCTGCATCAACCGTCTGGAAGAGCACCAGAAGGGCAAGATCATCGTCGACGGCAAGGAACTGACCAACGATCTCAAGAAGATCGATGAGGTGCGCCGCGAGGTCGGCATGGTGTTCCAGCACTTCAACCTGTTCCCGCATCTGACCATCCTGGAGAACTGCACGCTGGCGCCGATCTGGGTGCGCAAGACGCCGAAGAAGCAGGCCGAGGAAATCGCCATGCATTTCCTCAAGCGCGTCAAGATCCCGGAACAGGCCCACAAATATCCCGGCCAGCTGTCCGGCGGCCAGCAGCAGCGCGTGGCGATCGCCCGCTCGCTGTGCATGAACCCGCGCATCATGCTGTTCGACGAGCCGACCTCGGCGCTCGATCCGGAGATGATCAAGGAAGTGCTGGAGACCATGGTTGGCCTTGCCGAAGAAGGCATGACCATGCTGTGCGTCACCCACGAGATGGGCTTTGCCCGCAAGGTCGCCAACCGCGTGATCTTCATGGATCAGGGCCAGATCGTCGAGCAGAACACGCCGGCCGAGTTCTTCGACCATCCCCGCCACGAGCGCACAAAGCTGTTCCTGTCGCAGATCCTGCACTAGCCTTTCGATGTTTGCGAGAAGCCCGGCTGAAACAGTGCCGGGCTTTTTTGCGTATGGACGAGCAGGAGGCGGGCGGTTGCTGTCACGCCGGAATGCGTTTGCAGGGCCGCTATTCATGAAAAGACTGGGACGTTTTCTTGGCCTTGTTTCGATCGTGGCTGCGCTCGCCGTCGGGCTGGGTACTCTCGTACCGCGACCGCTGTGGCCGCCGGCCGCCGCCGCGCCCGCCGCGCCCCGCCACATCCTGGTGCTGAAGAACCCGATCCACACCGACATCGCCATCCCGGTCGATGATGCCGTGCGCCAGCGCTTCCACTTCCTGGTCGACGCCGGCATACCCGCCGGCAGCCCGGAGGTCCGCTACATCGTCTTCGGCTGGGGCGGCCGCGCTTTCTACCTGGAGACGCCGACATGGTCTGAGTTGAAGGCGGTGCCGGTGATGAAGGCACTGACCCTTGACGCGTCGGTCATGCATGTCGATGTCGCCGGTGACATCGTCGAATCGCGCCCGGACGTTGCGGGGTTCGACATCGCTGAGGATCGGTTCGCGGCGCTGCTCGATTTCATAGATGCGAGTTTCCAGCGGGGTCCGATGGGTCCGATCCTGGTCCCGGATGCGGCCTATTCCAGGTTCGACGGCTTCTACGAAGCCAATGGCCATTTCAACGCGCTGGTTGGTTGCAACACCTGGGCGGCGGCGGCCTTGCGCACCGCCGGCCTGCGCACCGGCTGGTGGAACCCGCTGCCTGTGTCGCTTGGCCTGTCGATGAGCTTGTACAATTAGACGGCCAGAGATGTCGCCAAACGGGTCAGCCGGTCTTGCGTTCCTGCTTTGCCACATATTCGCGAAGCGCCTTGTTGATCGCGCTCTGGTAGCCGCGACCATCCGGCTCGCGTCTCTTGAACCAAGCAACGAGATCGGAATCGAGACGAAGGGTCAGCTGTTGCTTGATCGGTTTGAAGTAGGGATTTGGGACCGCGTTCTGCCAGAACTTTTCGGTCAATTCGGGAATATCGCTGGTATCGACATCGCTCTCCGGTCGCGCTCGCAACGCCGCGATCTCCGCATTCTGGGCTTCCGTCAGAGGAGGTGGATTTGCCGGATCGAATTCATATCGAACGATTTTGCGCATAGTGCCGTTTCTCCTTGGGCGTGGCTCGCCGCGCTGAAATAATGCGGATCACCTCGCCCTCATCTTCCTCTCGATCAGCGTGTGCAACCAGCAATACCAATAGGGTGTCAACCAAGCCGGTTGTCTGCCAACGATATTCGCCTTCTTCAATTCGGTCCTGCTCCGTTAGCGCGAAAGGATCGGAGAAAACGCGAACGGCGGTGTCAAAACTCACGCCATGCTTGCGGAAATTGGATTTCGCCTTCTCTGCGTCCCATTCAAATCGCAATTTGAGCCTCGTTGACTACAAAAATGTAACTACAAATTGCCATTACGTCAAGGCTGGTCAAATACGACGATCAGAGTGCCTGCCAGCCGTAGAGCCAGTCCAGATCCGCTGCGAGTTTCTCCGACGTGCGCATTTTCAGGAACAGATTGCGGGCGATAGCCACTGGGCCCGTGGCATGCCAGGCAAGGCGGTTGATGGCGCCGCGACGAGCGACCCTGGCGACGCGCGGCCGCCGCAGGTTCTCCCAGATTTGAAGACTTCGTGCCGGATCGGCAGGGAAGTCGGCGATGATATCAGCAAGCATCGCTGCATCCTCGATCGCCATCGCCGCACCTTGCGCCGCGAACGGGGTCATCGCATGCGCGGCATCGCCGATCAGCGCCATGTTGCCGGTCGTCCAAGGTTGTTTGCTGTCGACCGTATGGATCGGCCACGCCGTCCACGGGCCGGCCTGCTCGACCAGATGGGCAAGTGCTGCCGCCGTGCCGCGCAGGGCATGGGTCAGGATCCCGGCATCGGCGTTGCCGGACCAGCCCTCGGCGATGCGGTCCCCCTTGGTGAAGGCGGCGAGATTGAAGGCAGCACCCTTGCTGACGGGATAGGCGACCATATGGAAGCCGGGATGCAGGAAGGTGGTGACGCAATTGGTTGCACCGATCGCGGCAAAGGCTTGTCCGGCAGCGCTTTCGGCGGGAATGGTGACACGCCAGGCCAGTTCGCCTGAAAAGTGGCTTCTCGGCGAGGCGACCCTTCTTGCCGAATCGGCAAGTGCGCGCATCGACGACCAGACGCCATCGGCACCAACCAGCAGGAAGCCCTCGGCCTCGATGGTTTTGCCGTCGATCTCGGCCGTCGCGGTGATGCCATGCGGGCCGGTGGCAACGCTGCTGACGCGGGCGCCGGTGGTAAGATGGATATCCGGCATCTCGGAAACCCGTGCCATCAGCGCGCTCTGCAGATCAGCCCTGTGAGCGACGAGATAGGGCGCCTGCCAGCGCGTTTCGGCGGCTTGCCCCAACGGCACTCGCGCCAGTTCGCGCAACGTCGCGGCGTCCTTCAGGACCACCGCTTCCGGCCGCACCGCTGCCGGCAGCAGCCTGTCGAGCACACCAAGTTGGCGAAGGATGCGTGTCGCATTGGGAGAAAGCTGGATGCCGGCGCCTGCCGCTTCCAGGCGCTGCGCCTGTTCGAACACTTGCACAGGGTAGCCGCGTTCGGCGAAAGCCAGCGCTGCGGTTAGCCCGGCGACTCCCGCCCCGGCGATGACGACTTGCCGGGAGCGCGTGTCATCCATCGGGCTTGTCGCGAAGGAATCAGGCGGCCTGGTCGATGTAGATGCAACCGGCCGGCAGCGTTTCCGTCGCCTTCAGCTTGGGCGAATAGCGGTAGAGCGTCGAGCAATAGGGGCAGACTTTTTCATTGTCGTCGCCCATGTCGAGAAACACATGCGGGTGATCGAAAGGCGGGTTGGCGCCCGTGCACATGAATTCCTTGACGCCGATGTCGATTGCCGGATGGCCCGCATCGTTCTGAAAATGGGGAATGGAACCGCCTGCCATCGTCGTCTCCTTAACGCAGTCGCTTCTGCATCTGGATCATAACAGGCCTCTTTGCAAGATCGATGAAATGAAACTGTCGCAAAAGCCTGTCAGAGGATAAGTTAAGCCGGTTAACCGGCTTGAGCGGGTGGGAAGAGCAGGAACCATGAACGAACTGAAGCCGGTGCAGAGCGAATTCGTGAACGTCGAGGTGGCCCGTCCGGAAGGCGGCAACCCCGATCGCTTTGTCAACCGAGAGTTTTCCTGGCTGCAGTTCAACCGGCGCGTTCTCGAAGAATCGCTGAACCTCAATCATCCGCTGTTGGAGCGCGTCCGCTTCCTGTCGATCTCGGCCGCCAATCTCGACGAATTCTTCATGGTCCGCGTCGCCGGTCTTGCCGGCCAGGTGCGCGAGGGCATCACGTTGAAGAGCCCTGACGGGCGCACCCCCGAACAGCAGCTCGAACAGCTGCTGCGCGAGGTCGAGCGGCTGCAGGAAGACCAGCAGAAGAGCCTTTCGGCGCTGACCGTGCTGCTCAACAAGGAAGGCATCGAGACCATCACCCGCGACGTGTTGACCAAGGACGAGAAGATCTGGCTGGAAGACCATTTCCAGGAGCAGGTGTTCCCGGTGCTCACGCCGCTGTCGATCGACCCGGCGCATCCGTTCCCGTTCATTCCCAATCTCGGTTTCTCGATGGCGCTGCAATTGCGCCATCGCAAGAACGGCGAAGAGATGAGCGCGCTGCTGCGCCTGCCGGTGGCGCTGAAGCGCTTCATCCGTCTGCCGGACCGCAAGCATCATGTCCGCTTCATTCCGCTGGAAGAGGCGGTCGGCCTTTACATCGGCAAGCTCTTCCCCGGCTACGAGGTCAAGGGATCAGGTACGTTCCGCATCATTCGTGACAGCGATATCGAGGTCGAGGAGGAGTCCGAGGATCTGGTGCGCCTGTTCGAAACGGCGCTGAAGCGGCGGCGCCGCGGGTCGGTGATCCGCATCGAATTCGACAGACTGATGCCTGGCGAACTGCGCGACTTCGTCGCCGGCGAACTCGGTATCTCGTCGAGCCGCATCAGCGTGCTCACCGGGCCGCTGGCGCTCAGCCAGATTTCCGAAATCGTCGCCGTCCCCCGCGACGATCTGAAATTCACGCCCTACAATCCGCGCTTTCCCGAGCGCATCCGCGAACATGGCGGCGACTGTTTCGCCGCCATCCGCGAGAAGGACATCGTCGTCCATCACCCCTACGAATCCTTCGATGTGGTGGTTCAGTTCCTGCGCCAGGCGATGGCCGACCCCGAAGTGGTGGCGATCAAGCAGACGCTTTACCGCACCTCCAATGACAGCCCGATCGTGCGCGCGCTCGTCGACGCGGCCGAGGCCGGCAAGTCGGTCACCGCGCTGGTCGAGCTCAAGGCGCGCTTCGACGAGGAAGCCAACATCCGCTGGGCGCGCGATCTGGAGCGTGCCGGCGTGCAGGTCGTGTTCGGCTTCCTCGAATTGAAAACCCATTCGAAAATGTCGCTGGTGGTGCGGCGCGAGGACGGCAAGCTGCGCAACTATGTGCATCTTGGCACCGGCAACTACCATCCGGTCACCGCGCGCATCTACACCGACCTGTCCTTCTTCACCACTGATCCGACGATCGCCCGCGACGTCGCCCAGCTCTTCAATTTCATCACGGGCTATGCCGAACCGACCGACGAAATGCGGTTGGCAATCTCGCCGTTCACGCTGAGAAACCGTATCTTGAAGCACATTGCCGATGAGATTGCCCATGCCGTGCAGGGGAAACCGGCGCGTATCTGGATGAAGATGAACGCGCTCGTCGATCCGATCATCATCGACGCGCTTTATGACGCCGGCCGAGCCGGCGTCGAGATCGACCTCGTCGTGCGCGGCATCTGCTGCCTGAGGCCGCAGGTTCCGGGCCTGTCGGAAAACATCCGTGTAAAATCGATCGTCGGCCGCTTTCTCGAGCACAGCCGCATCTATTGTTTCGGCAACGGTCACGGCCTGCCGTCGGACGAGGCCATCGTCTACATTTCTTCGGCCGATCTCATGCCGCGCAATCTCGACCGCCGCGTCGAGACCATGGTGCCGATCACCAATCCAACTGTGCATGAACAGATCCTTGGCCAGATCATGCTGGGCAACATCATGGACAATCAGCAAAGTTTCGACGTATTGGCTGACGGGACCTCCCGGCGCGTGGTGCTGGAGGAGGGCGAGGAACCGTTCAACGCGCAGGAATATTTCATGACCAATCCGAGCCTGTCGGGACGGGGTGACGCGCTGAAGTCGCATGCGCCCAAGCGCATTGCGCAGTTCAAGCGCCGCAAGAAGAACGCCGCAGCGTCCGGCTGATGCTGTCTGATTCCCAGGGCCGGTTGCAGGACCGCCGACCGCTGTCCATCATCGACATCGGATCGAATTCGATCCGTCTCGTCGTCTATGAGGGACTGGCGCGCTCGCCGACCATGCTGTTCAACGAAAAGATGCTGGCCGGTCTCGGCCGTGGCATCGTCTCGACCGGCAAGCTCGACCCGGAAGCGGTGACGCGCTCGATGGAAGAGTTCCGCCGCTTTCGCGCGCTCTCCGACCAGGCCGGTGCCGAGCATATGTATGTGCTGGCCACCGCCGCCGCCCGCGAGGCGGTCAACGGTCCCGATTTCATTCGCCGTGCCGAGGATGTGCTGAAGACCGAGATCCGTGTGATCAGCGGCCGTCAGGAAGCCTATTATTCGGCGCTCGGCGTCATTTCCGGCTTCCACCCGGCCGATGGCATCGCCGGCGATCTGGGCGGCGGCAGTCTCGAACTGGTCGACGTCAGCGGCGAAGCGATCGGTGACGGCATAACGCTGCCGCTGGGTGGCCTGCGCCTGCAGGACATGGCGAAAAACTCGCTGACCCAGGCGGCGAAGATCACCCGTGACGAACTGGCAAAGGCGAAGCTGTTGAAAGGCGGGCAGGGCAGGCCCTTTTACGCCGTCGGCGGCACCTGGCGAAATCTCGCCCGGCTGCACATGGAGATGACCAACTATCCGCTCGGCGTCATGCACCATTACGAGATATCAGCCGAAAGCGCGACGAACTTTCTCAAGCAGGTGGCGAAGGCCGAGATCGAGAAGGTCAAGGGGATCGAAGGCGTTTCGAAGAACCGCCGTTCGCTGCTGCCTTATGGCGCCATCGTGCTGCAGGAGATCATGGCGGCGATGCAGCCGTCGAAGATCATCGTCTCGGCGCTCGGTGTGCGCGAAGGCTTTCTCTATTCGCTGCTCGACGCTGCCGAGCAGAAGGCCGATCCCTTGATCTCGGCCTCGGAGGAACTCGCCCGCCTGCGCTCACGCTCCGTCACCCATGCGCATGAACTTGTCGACTGGACCGCCAGGACTTTTGCCGCTTTCGGCATCGACGAGACCGAGGACGAGGCGCGCTACCGCCATGCAGCCGCATTGCTGGCCGACATCGGCTGGCGCGCGCATCCCGAATATCGCGGCAAGCAGTCGCTCAACATCATCGCGCACGCGTCCTTCTTCGGCGTCGACCACCCCGGCCGTGCCTTCCTGGCGATGGCCAACGCCTATCGTCACGACGGCATCTTCAACGAAGCCATCGCCCCCGAAA
The DNA here is from genome assembly GCF_042647205.1 of Mesorhizobium cantuariense. NCBI lineage: Bacteria > Pseudomonadati > Pseudomonadota > Alphaproteobacteria > Hyphomicrobiales > Phyllobacteriaceae > Mesorhizobium > Mesorhizobium cantuariense. The sequence goes on from NZ_JBHRVD010000001.1 coordinate 2,542,892, forward strand.
TCAAGGCGCTGGCGCCGCCGCGTTATCTGGAGCGGGCACGAGTGCTGGCCGCGATGATGCGCGTCGTCTACCTGCTGACGGCGTCGATGCCTGGCATCATGCCAAGGCTGAAATGGGAACAGCGCACCAACGGCGTACTGGCGTTGGTGCTGCCCGCGTCGCTGGCCGATCTCTATGGCGAACGGCCGGCAGGACGCCTGGCGCAGTTGGCAAGGATCAGCAACCGCCGGCTGGTGCTGGCCGTCGAGGGTGGGCCGAGTGTGTCGGTGAAATGAACACGGCCTACCAGAGCGTGATTTATCTGACCCACGCGGATATTAGGTCAACTCAATCGCGCCACTTGTCAGCGGCTTCGCGTTTGAAGACCGGCTTCCCCCACTCCGTCGCTGCTTCGCAGCGCCACCTCTCCCCCCTCCGGAGGGAGAGGAAGGGAGCCTAGCGTGGGGAGCGTTGGTTAGAATAAGTTCGTGCCCTTCCTCTACCCCGTCGATCGGGGGAGAGGTGGCTCGGCGAAGCCGAGACGGAGTGGGGGTCGACCTGTCTCGGGCGTCGAGAGTTCAACCCGGGGCAATATGCCTGGTTGGTTCCGGGCCTGCCCTTGGATTTAAGACGATATTAAACCGCGCCGCGCTCATCCGCCGACCATGCGCCGGCGCCGGCCATCGCCAGTGCCAGGAAGCCGCCTGATATGGCGATGTCCTTCATCAGCATCTGCTGGTGCATGAAGGCGAGCGTCGCGTCGCCGCCGCCCTGGCCGTAATGGCCGATGAAACCTGCGGCAATGCAGAAGGCGGCGAGCAGCAGCGCCGTGATCCGGGTCTGGAAACCGACCAGGATGAACAGCCCGGCGATCAGTTCGAACAGTCCCGTGCCCCAGGCGGCAAGCGTCGGCAGCGGCAGGCCGAGGCCGGCGAAATAGCCTGTCGTGGCGGCAATATCGCTCAACGCCTGGAAACCGGAGGGCACGAACAGGGCGGCGAGCAGCAGCCGGGAAAGCAGAAGCAGCGCGTTGCGGGGCATGCGTTCACCTCCGTTGTCGGCCGCCGGTTGGCCTCGTCCCGATGCTCCTGATCCTAGCAGAAATTGCGGCCGGCAGATCGGCGGGCATACACCGACAACGAAAAAGCGGCGCGGAAAATTCCGCGCCGCTTTTTTTGTTCAGCTGTGGTCAGGCTTGGCTCAGCCGCGCTTGGCGTCGACCGAATAGGAGCCGGCGCCCGAGGAAGCCAGCAGGAGGAAGCCGCCAGCGATGGCGAGGTTCTTGAGAAACTGGATCATCTGCATCTGGTCGGCCCAACCGGTGTGGGCGACCAAGCCGGTAGCGACCGTGAAGATCGCGAGCACCCAGGCCACGGCCCGGGTCTGGAAGCCGACGAGGATGGCGAGACCACCGAGAAGCTCGATCAAGCCGACGACAATGGCCGTTACGGTCGGCAAGGGCAGGCCGAGGCTGCCGAAATAGCCGGCTGTGCCGGCGATGGCGGTGAGCTTGCCGAAACCTGAAAGCAGGAAGATGACCGCAAGCAGGACGCGACCGAGGAGGATGGTGGTCGAGGCATTGGAAGCGCCGGAACCGGCGACTGAAGTGTTTATGGACATGGTTTTCTCTCTCCGGGAGGGGTTGATACCGGTGAGATAGAGCAAGCCGACTGTTCACCAAAGCCGCCAGACTGGCGACACATTGTTCACAGCGCTTACATTTCCGTGATCGGGCGGCCTGCGCAAAATTCACGTCGGGTCGGGTTGCGACGGGAGTAAATTTTCCCGTCGCCAAATGTCCTACCCCGGATGCGTCATATCCTCCGGCCGCACCAAGCGATCATAATCGGCCTCGCTGACCAGCCCGGTGGCGAGCGCTTCCTCGCGCAGCGTGGTGCCCTTCTTGTGCGCGGTCTTGGCGATCTTGGCGGCATTGTCGTAGCCTATGGTCGGCGCCAGCGCCGTCACCAGCATCAGCGAGCGGTCGAGTGCCGCCTTGATGTTGTCTTCCCGCGCTTCGATGCCGACGACGCAATTGTCGGTGAAGGAGACCGAGGCGTCGGCGAGCAGCTGCACCGACTGCAGGAAGTTGTAGGCCATCAGCGGGTTGTAGACGTTGAGCTCGAAATGACCCTGGCTGCCGGCGAAGGTGAGGGCCGCATTGTTGCCGAACACCTGCACGCAGACCTGCGTCATCGCCTCGCACTGGGTCGGATTGACCTTGCCCGGCATGATCGATGAGCCCGGCTCGTTCTCCGGCAGCGACAGTTCGCCGAGGCCCGAACGCGGGCCGGAACCGAGGAAGCGGATATCGTTGGCGATCTTGAACAGCGCCGCGGCCGCCGCGTTGATGGCGCCGTGCGAAAACACCATGGAATCATGGGCTGCCAGCGCCTCGAACTTGTTCGGCGCGGTGACGAAGGCGATGCCGGTGATGGCAGCGATACGATCCGCTACCCGTTCGGCAAAGCCGACGGGCGCGTTGAGGCCGGTGCCGACGGCGGTGCCGCCCTGCGCCAGTTCCTGCAGGCCCGGCAACGTCAGCTCGATGCGCTTGATCGACGAGGCGACCTGTGCGGCATAGCCCGAAAATTCCTGGCCAAGCGTAAGGGGAGTGGCATCCTGCGTGTGCGTGCGGCCGATCTTGATGATGTGCGCAAAGGCCTTGGTCTTGGCTTCAAGTGCCTTGTGCAGATGTTTCAGTGCCGGCAACAGGTCGTGCACGATGCGCTCGGCGCAGGCGATGTGCATGGCCGTCGGATAGGTGTCGTTCGACGACTGGCTCATATTGACGTGGTCGTTGGGATGCACCGGCTTCTTGGAACCCATGACGCCGCCCAGCATCTCGATCGCTCGGTTGGAGATCACCTCATTGGCGTTCATGTTGGACTGCGTGCCCGAACCGGTCTGCCAGACCACCAGCGGGAAATGCTCGTTGAGCTTGCCGTCGATGACCTCTTGCGCCGCTTCGACAATCGTCTTGCCGATCGCCGGGTCGAGCCGCTGAAGGTCCATATTGGCTTCGGCTGCCGCCCGCTTGACGATACCCAGCGCGCGCACGATCGACGCCGGCTGCTTTTCCCAGCCGATCTTGAAATTGCCGAGCGAACGCTGCGCCTGCGCGCCCCAATAGCGATCGGCGGCGACTTCGATCGGGCCGAACGTGTCGGTTTCGGTTCTGGTCTTTGGCGTGCTCACAGATCTCTCCTTGTCGAAGTCGGCAACGGCGTATCGCGTTGCACAAACGGCTTCAAGCGGAGATTGCGGGCGGGATTGATGCAAATCGGTTGAAGGCACTGGTTGATCTCCCCCCTTGAGGGCATATGCGCTAAGATAGGTGTTGCAGTGGGGAATCGGTTGTGATTCTACGCTGCGATGACTCACGAATCGCTTGTAGATGACGGCTGGGCCGAGACGATTGAGCTCCTCGGCGGTGAAGAGTTGATTGCAGGGAGTGCCCGCGAGACGAAGGCGTTTCTGCGGCCGCGGGGCGTCAGGTCGGCTACTGATCTGTTGCGCCTGACACTGGCTTACTGCCTTGGCAAGGTGGGCATGCGGGGCGTCGTGGCCTGGGCGGCGGCAAGCGGGATCGCCGACATCTCGGACGTGGCGTTGCTCGGCCGGCTGCGCAATGCAGGGCCGTGGCTGCAGCAGTTGATCGGGCACCTTTTGAAGCGCGAGGAGGAAGGCTTGCCTAAGGGCCGGCTGATCCGCATCCTCGATGCGACATCGGTTGCCAAGGCGGGTGTGCATGAGAAGAAGAACAATGGCCTTTGGCGTATGCACTGCGCCTTCGATCTTGAGCGCGAGCAGTTCGATTTCCTCGAGATCACCGACCAGAGCGAGGCCGAGCTGATCGACCGCGTGCCGGTGGTGCCGGGCGAGATCCGCATCGGCGACCGCGCCTATCTGCAGGCCGAGCGGATCGCAAAGGTCATGGCGCAAGACGGCGACGTTGTCGTGCGCGCGCCGTGGAAGAATGTGCGATGGCTCGACGCCAACGGCAAGGCGTTCGATCTCATCGGCCACCTGAAGAGCTGCCGGGAGGAGGTCATCGAAACGCCTGTCTGGCTGGGCCTCAAGAAGGGCGAGCCCCTGAAGATGCGCCTGATCGCCTTGCGCAAATCCGAGGCTGCGACACAAGAAGCGCGGCGCAAAATCAACAAGGAAGCCAAGGCCAAGGGCAAGCAGGTTCAACCGGAGACGCTGATTGCCGCCGGCTTTGTCATCCTTGTGACCTCGCTTGACCAGGAGGAGTTTCCCTCCGGCACAGTTCTCAAGCTCTATCGCATGCGCTGGCGCATCGAGCTCGCCTTCAAGCGTCTGAAGAGCCTGATCGGACTGCGCGCGCCTCCAGCCAAAGACCCAAGGATCGCAAAGCCTTGGATTCTTGCCCACTTCCTCATCGCGCTTGTGACCGAACCCCTTTCGCAGGAGTTGGGTGTCTCTCCCCCTTGAGCGACGGGCGCCCGCTGCTGTGGCGCGCCACCCGCCAGATCGTCGCCTCTCTGATCGCAGCGATCTTTGCTCAACCTCCCTTGGCAGCCCTGCGCCAAAATCTCCATGCCTTGCGACATCGATGGCGTGAGCCACCACGAAAGCGCAAATTTCAGTCCATGCCGAAGCTATCTTAGCGCATATGCCCTTGAGGGGGAGATGTCGCCGAAGGCGACAGAGGGGGTCGGTTCGACCGGGCGCGACCTCCTATCGCCGCCGGAAGAGGCTGGCGCTCCACGCGAAGCGACCCCCTCTGGCCTGCCGGCCATCTCCCCCTCAAGGGGGAAACTAGCTTACCCCGCCGTGTAGCCACCGTCGACGGAGAAGATGCCACCGCTGGTCCAGGCGGCCTCGTCGCTGGCCAGATAGACCGCGATGCCGGCCAGATCTTCGGGGCGGCCGATTCTGCCGAGTGGATAGCTGCGCTCGACATAGGCCTTCAGTTCCGCCTTCGCCTCGGCCGGCAAATTGTCGACGGTCTTGCGCCGCATGGCTGTGTCCACCGTGCCGGGCGCGATGGCGTTGACGCGAATGCCGCGCGGGCCGAGTTCGAAGGCCTGCGATTTGGTCAGCGAGTTCAACGCGCCCTTCGACAGCGAATAGAGGCTCGACGGCCGCTTCGGGATCATCTTGTTGGCGAAATAGGACGAGATGTTGATCACCGATGCGCCGGCCGCGAGATGCGGCAGCAGGCCCTGGGTGAGGAAAAACACCGCCGTCACATTGAGCGCGAAGGATTGCTGGAACTGCGCCTCGCTGACGGTCTCGAACGGCACCAGGAAAGCCACCCCGGCATTGTTGACGAGGATATCGAGCGGCCCGGCGGATTTTTTCTTATGCTCGACGACGGCTGCGATGCCGGCCGATGTGGCGAGATCGGCCGACAGCGTCTCGACATTGCCGCCGAGTTGCTTGCGGGCGGCGTCGAGCTTCTTGGTGTCGCGGCCGACGATCAGGACGTCCGCACCCTCGCGCAAAAAGGCCTCGGCGATCGCCAGGCCGATACCGTCCGACCCGCCGGTGACCAGCGCGCGCTTGTTGTGAAGTCTCATTCGGCGCTCCGAGTATCTTTGCCGCTTCGAGAGCACCGTACATTGGCGGCCGCGGTCAAGCCGTCGGCCTATCCCCCGGTATGAACTTCGACCGCTGCCGGCGCAGGCCAGCCGAGGCCGGTTTACGCGCCGGCGGTCGCAAGCTCCCGCAGGGCCAATCGGCCCGCGACATAATTCTTGACCTGGCGGACCGCCTGTTCGCGCGAGACGCTGCCCGGCTGCAGGCCAAGCCGCAGCCAAAGCCCGTCGATCAGCGCGGTGACGCCAAGCGCGATGTCGTCGGCATCCGCCGGCGAGGCGAGGCCACGCAGGCCCGACAACAGGTTCGAGCGCATGCGCGCATGGATCACCCTCTGGATACGGGCCATCTTCTCGTCGCGCGGCACCTCGGCGCAGAGCGACAGCCAGGCATGGCAGAGAGGCGGCTGGAACAGATGCTCCTCGAAATTGCCCTCGATCACCGCATCCATGCGCTCCATGGGGGTATGCGCCCGGCGAAGCCGCGCGATCACCGCCTGGCACAGGACGGCATTGGCCTCGCGCATCGCGTGCTCGAACAATTCCTGCTTGTTGCGGAAATAGTGCAGCACGATGCCCTTGGAGGCGCCGGCATGGGCTGCCACCTTTTCCAGTGTCGCGCCGGCAATGCCTTCGCGCTCCAGCACCGCGAAGGCAGCCTGCCGCAACTCCTTGCGGCGTATCTCACTGAGGCGCTTGAGTTTCACGGGATTAGTCCATGCATTGCGAATCCACGTTGACATTTTCGTCCGCTCAGATCAAGAGTTGACCCATAGGACAATAAAAAGACCAGTTGGTCAATTTAGCGACAATGAGGGAGAACCGAAATGTTCCGCATCCTTGCAAATGGTGTCTGTCTTGCCGCCCTGGTTTTGGCTTCTCATGCGGTCCAGGCGGCCGAGGTCGAACAGTGCAGCACGGTCCGCATGGCTGAACCCGGCTGGAACGACCTTGCCTTCACCACGGGGGTCGCCAATGTCCTGTTGGAGGCGCTCGGTTATCAGCCGCAAAGCCAGGTGCTTGGCATCAACGTCATCTACGAAGGCATGAAGAACAGGGATCTCGACCTGTTCCTGGGCTACTGGGATCCGGCGATGGTCACCTATTACGAGCCTTACAAGAAGGACGGCTCGATCGAGAATGTGCGCGTCAATCTCGAAGGCGCCAAATACACATTCGCCGTGCCGACCTATGTCTGGGAGGCCGGCGTCAAGGACATCTCCGACCTGCACAAGTTCGCTGACAAGTTCGGCAAGAAAATGTACGGCATCGAGCCCGGCTCCAACCAGTTGATGATGGACGCCATCGCCGATCCCACCTTTGGCCTGGACGGCTGGCAAGTAGTCGAGTCCAGCGAAGCCGGCATGCTGTCCGAGGTCGGCTACGAGATCAAGGAAAAGCAGTTCATCGTCTTCCAGGGCTGGGCGCCGCATCCGATGAACACGATGTACGACTTCAAATACCTGACCGGCGGCGACAAGTTCTTCGGCCCGAACTTCGGCGCCGCGACGGTGACGACGCAGGTGCGCAAGGGTTATCTCGAGCAATGCCCGAACGTCGCGCAGTTCCTCAGGAATCTCGCCTTCGACATCGATTTCGAGAATGTCGGCATGGGCTATCTGATCAATGACGGCATGAAGCCGGAGGACGGGGCGCTGAAGGCAATCACGCTTAACAAGAACCGCCTCGACGCCTGGCTCGCCGGCGTCACCACATTCGACGGCCAACCCGGCCTCGCCGCCGTCAAGGAAAAGCTCGGCCTGTGAGACCCCTGGATGCCGGGCCGAATGCCTGCGCGGAACAGGACACCTGGGCCGGCCGCAAGCAATTCGTCGCTGCCGGCGATCTCGACATTGCCTATGTCGAGATATCAGGCGCCGAGCCGGCGTTGCTGTTGGTGCACGGCTTCACCGACACCAGCCGCAGTTTCTCGCTGCTAGCGCCGCATCTGGCCGGCCGCCGGCTGATCATGCCGGATCTGCGCGGCCATGGCGGCTCGCAAGCCGGCAAGGGCTGCGGCATCGCCGATTTCGCCGACGACATTGCCGAGCTGATCCGACGCTTGCGGCTCGACCGGCCGGTTGTCGTCGGCCATTCGCTGGGCGCCATGGTGGCGATCGCATTGGCTGGGCGACACAAGGAACTCATCGGCGGCCTGGTGGTCCTGGCCGGCACGTTGAAGCCCGATTTCGCGCCGGATCATCCGCTGATCGCGGGCGTTCAGGCGCTGCGCGACCCGATCTCGCCGGCCGATCCATTCTACGCCTGGTGGCATGCCTGTCGGCCCGGCGTGCCCCCAGCCTTTCTCGCCGGCCTGGCGAAAGACGCCTCGGCGATGCCGGCGCCACGCTGGCGCGCGATCCTGGAGGAAATCCGCCGCGCCGATCTGACTGATGCGGCGCGAGCCGTGCAAGCCCGGACTCTGATCATCGCCGGCGCGTGCGACCCGCTGTTCGGCGCGGCGCACCAGCAGGCGTTGCAGTCCGCCCTTCCCGAAGCCGTCTTCGTTTGCGCCGAGACCTGTGGCCACAACCCGCATTGGGAAGATCCGGCCCTTGTTGCAAAAGCCATCATCAAGGCATTTGAAGTCTAACGCGCCCGACCAGCGATTGCGAAGTGGGCGACAGCCGCAAAGTCTCAGTTGGTTTGGTCAGGCCAGGCTGCGCGGCCTGCCAAAAATCCCGCCATGCCGGCGAGACGGCGAGGGCGGCTTTGTGGCGGGCATGCGCCTCGGCGCTGTCGAAGCCGGTGACGGACATGAAGACGTTTTCATCAGCCCGTACCGGCAGGCGCGGAAAACTGTTTTCGGCATGCTCCGTAGCGAAAGCCGCGAGCAGGCGTGCGCCTTGTGCCGTCATCAGCGGCACCGTCTCAGTCTCGAAGCGATTGGCGAAATCTGCCTCCGTGCCGGGCTGCAAATGATGAATCTCGATGACAACGATGCCAGTCAGCGGCTTGTTTTGAAGGGGCTTTCCGTCGGTGGCCAGGCTTGGCCGCCGCGCGCCCGTGAGGTCGAAGCCTGCACCCGGCCACGCCGGCTTGAGCAGCAGCACGTCGTCGGAATCGATCATCGTTGCGTTGGCCGCATGGCTGTGCGCCGCCCAGACCGGCCCGCCATAGAAATCGGCGAGAGCATTTTTCCGCGCGACCATGCCATCGAAGCCGCGCATCCAGACGAACATGTCCGGCCGATCGAGATCCCGGAACTGGCCGATGATGGTCATTCCGGCGTCCTCCTGGCCCTCGATCAGTTTGCCGTCGAAGATGTCGATGAGCGTGTCGCGCTGGCCGGGCTTCAGTGTGTATTGCCGCAGCTCGACGACCGGCGAGGCGCGCACGGCGGATTTCAGCGTGGCATTCAGGGGCATGTTCATCTGTCTCTCCTAAAAACAGGGCATTCATCCTGTTTATAAACAGATCGGTTGTCCTGTTTTGTCAATATGCTAAAGTCCGGCAATGTCAGCAGAGATGACCGTTCGACCAAAACTGCGCTCACGCAAACGCATCAACGACCCTGAAGGCATGCGCAAAAAAGTGCTCGATGTCGCCGAGGTTGCGTTCCAGGCGCGCGGCTATCACGCCTCCAGCATCGGCGACCTGATGGCGGCGGCGGGCGTCAGCGGCGGCGCGCTGCATCACCATTTCCCGACCAAGAAGGCGCTGGCGCTGGCGGTGATCGACGAGCGTGTGGCTGCAGCGGTCGAAGAGACATGGATCGCACCGGTGCTGGCGGCGAGCACTGCACGCGAAGGCGTGCGCGCGGTGTTCGAGGCCGTGGCGGCGGAACTGGAGCAGCAGGGTTTCGTGCGCGGCTGCCCGCTCAACAATCTGGCGCACGAACTGTCGCTCGCCGATCCGGATTTCCGCCTTGCCCTTGCCGGTATTTTTGCCGGGTGGCGGCAGGCGATTTCCGACAAGATGCGAGCCGACCAGCAGGCGGGCAGGGACGAGGGCACGGATCCCGAACGCTTTGCCACGCTGGCGGTCGCAGCCTATTCCGGGGCGATGTCGATGGCCAAGACGGCGCAGGATGCGAGCGTGCTGCGGGATTGTCTGGCGGGCCTAGAGAAGATCGAGGCCTCGCAATCACAGAGCGGAGTGGCAAGCAGGCGACGTCGCAGGGTGCTGCAACGGCCGAGAACCCTTTGATGTCGGACGACAGGGGGAAAGGATCTCGACGCAGCCGTCAACTTTGCGGCGCTACGTTCTTGGCGGATGCCCGAAGAAGTGGGGAACGCCCCGGCTCTAGCTACTCCGCCAGCGGCTTGATTGTCTCGTAGCCATTGACCGATTCCGAGCTGGTGCCTTCATCATAGCGCCGCGCAAGCGCGGCTTGCAGATCGGGGGCATAGAGGGCGGTGAATGTATCCAGCGTCTCGCCGGCGCCGTTCTTGAAGGTCTCCTTGACCGCCAGAACATTGTATTTGCAGTCGCCCAGGCTGAAGGTCTCCTTGCCCTTGACGACAAGGCTCAACGTCTTGGTGCTCTTCGGCTGCTTGTTCGGCGACAGCTCGACGAACTCTATCGTGCCCTTTGCCCCTGCCTTCAGCGGGAACAGTTTTCGCAGATCGGAAAACGGGATCATCGCCTGCCGACCAGTGTCGCTGTCGCGAAACACCTCGATCAGGCCGGCGAACAGGTATTGGGTCTGGGGCGATTGCGACTCGTAGGTGTTGGCGACCGACATCATTCCGCCCGCCACGGGCCGAAACTTGCTTTGGATGCCGGGCCTCGCCAGAACGAAACCATTCTTGGCGGACTTCGCATCGACGCAACCGGCGGCATGCGCGGTGCTCGCGGGCAGCAACGCGGCCAATATCATGAAGATAGGTGCAGCTTTCATGTCGTCCTCCTCTGCTCGCACAAGTTGAAGGGTAAAGACATGCCAGACCCGTGGCACCATGTCGATGGATGGCGGCGTGGAGAGGCGCTGGACGGCCGGCCGCTCTCCATGCTGAAATTCAGCGCATGATGAATCGCCGTTCGACTGGATTGTTTTCTCGACGCAGCCTTCTGGTACAGGCTGCAGGATTTGCCGCGGCCGGCGCATTGTCGCGCCCCGCCTTCAGCCAGACCGGCCAACGCGTCCAGTCCATCGATGCCACATTCCTGTTTATCGCCGATGTCCATGCCTGCCGCATGGCGAGCGGCTTGAGCCCCAACTGCCTGCAGGAAGGCAAGACCGACGCCGCGCTGCTGCGCGACGTTGCAGCGCTGAACGGTCTCGGCGACAAGGACTGGCCGGCCGCGATCAACGGCGTCGCCACCGGCCTGCGCTCGACGGGCAGGATCGGCACGCCGCTCGGCCTCGTCGTCGGCGGTGACATGACCGACGACGGCGGCGGCCAGGTCACCCAGCCGAACGAGGGCACCCAGCTGCTCCAGTTCAGCCAGCGCTACCAGCAGGGCGTCGGCCCGGATCGCGTGCACATGCCGGTCTATGTCGGGCTCGGCAATCATGATCTCGACCAGAACGGCCCACCGCACCATGTTGACTGGTACCGGCGCGAACTGCGCGACTATGTCGAGGTCAACCATCGCGCCGGCGTCTTCTTCAAGCCGCCGGTGCCGGCGACCGATTATGATATCGACACCGATTGCTATTCCTGGGACTGGGGCGGCCTGCATCTCGTCCAGACGCATCGTTTCGCCGGCGACACCGGTCACGGCGCCGAGAGCAGCCTGCCATGGCTGAAGCAGGATCTGGCGACCTATGCGGCGGACGGTCGTCCGGTCATTCTGTTCCAGCACTATGGCTGGGACATTTTCTCGATAGAACGCTGGGATGCCGCCAAAAGGCACTACGACGATGACGGTGCCGGTGCACCGCACTGGTGGGGCGAGGCCGATCGGCAGGCGCTGCTGGCGGCGCTGAAGGGCTACAATGTTGTCGGCATTTTCCATGGCCACCAGCACGAAACGCCGCTGATCTATCGCCGGGATGGGCTCGACCTGTTCAAGCCGAAGGCTGCCTATATGGGAGGTTTCGCGCTCGCCAGGGTGACCAGCGACGGCATGGACGTGGTGCTGGGCGAGGCGACCGGCGATCATGGCGAGGTCGCCTTCACCAATGCTTTCAGCAAAGGCTGGAGCACATGAAAAAGGCGGCCCTCGCGACCGCCTTTCCCCGATTAAAGAGCGTTCCTCGATGTCGGGTCAGAGCGCCTTCTTGACCTTGTCTTTCACGTCGCCATAGGCCTTTTGCACCTTGCCGGCGATCCTATCAGCCGTGCCTTCAGCCTGGGTCTGCCTGTTGCCGGTTGCCTTGCCGGCGGCTTCCTTGACCGAGCCCTTGACCTGCTTGGCCACGCCCGCGACCTGATCCTTGTTCACCATTTTTTGCATCTCCTGGGAGTTTTGAATTCGGGGGAATTCATCCGCGGGAGGCTAACGAGCCGGCGTCGGTTAGGTTCCAGGCGTCGCCCGGGCAGCAGATCAGGTCGCGCAACCGCCTCCCGCGGCAAGGTTGGCGGGCTAGGCTGCGCACACGCGCCGACCAAAGGATTTTGGGTGATCGTGCGTGCGGGGAGACAAATGGCTGAATTCACACTCTTCATCGGCAACAAGTGCTTCTCCTCATGGTCGCTCCGGCCATGGGTGGCGATGAGGCATCTGGAAATCCCGTTCGAGGAGGGTTTCGTGCGGCTGCGCACGCCCGAGACCTTTGCCAATCTGGCGAAAGTGTCGCCGACCGGCCAGGTACCCGTCTTGAATCACAATGGCAAAATCGTCTGGGAAACCCTTGCCATCCTTGAATATCTGGCGGACCTGTTTCCGGACAAAAATCTCTGGCCGGCCGACATCGATGCCCGCGCACTGGCGCGCTCGGCCGCGACCGAGATGCATTCCGGTTTTCGCGAAGTCCGCTACGGCTGGCCGATGAATTTGCGCCGGCCGAAGGGTCAAAAGCCGCTCGACGCCGAAGGCGAGGCGCAGCGCGAGCGCATCGAGGCGTTGTGGCGCGAGTGCCGGGAAAAATACGGCAAGGGCGGCCCCTTCCTGTTCGGCCATTTCACCGCCGCCGACGCCATGTATGCGCCGGTCGTGACCCGCTTCGACACCTATGGCGGCACGCTTGCGCCAGATACGCGCGCCTATGTCGATGCCGTGTTATCGACGCCGGCGATGCGCCATTGGTATGCGGAAGCGGCCAGGGAGACGTGGCCGGAACCCGGCCCGGACGAATAGGTGGATCCAAACGAAAACGCCCCTCGCACCTTTTATCGTGCGGGGGGCGTCTTTGCCATCAACCTTTCTTTCGATTGCTCTCATGAACTGCTGATGACACGGAATAAATGCGCGTCTGCGCAGATGGTTCCCGGCTGCCGCGAATTTTTTTTCGAGCTGGCGGAAGCGCGCTGTTTGGCGTCCGGTTTGCCGTCATGCCAGGTGTTTTGGCCAGGTGTTTTGGGAGAATTCCGCAGGTGTGGGGGATGCAGATTTGACAGCGCGCCAAAAGAAGCCTACAAGCATTTCGTCGATATTTGTTTGACTGACTTTTGTTATCCGCGCTTTCGAGCGCGCCTTTGACGAACTTCCCACATCAAAAATCGGGACAAACGACGTTGTGCATCCGCATGGCGTCGAACGAATATTTGCCATGGAAAGGGTTCGTCATGAGCACCGGCACAGTTAAATGGTTCAACGCCACCAAAGGTTTTGGTTTTATTCAGCCTGACGACGGCTCGGCCGACGTTTTTGTCCACATCTCGGCCGTAGAGCGCGCCGGCATGCGCGACATCGTCGAGGGCCAGAAGCTCGGCTACGAGATGGTCCGCGACAACAAGTCGGGCAAGATGTCCGCCGACCAGTTGAAGGCGGCCTGAAAAAAGAATTCAGCTCTCCCGGTGACCACGGATGTACTGGCACCGGTGAGTGGCGAATTCGGGCGCATGGCCGCGGAGACCTGAGTTTCCACGGCATGTCATGCGCATGAGAGGAGCGTGCCTTGTGCATCCGTCTGGATGTACGGCGTTCTCTTACGGAAGGTCAGGCGGTGCCTGGCCTTTTTCATTTTGCGCGTCTTGCCGCCGAAAGTGCGCTGCGCGCCGGCCTGGACGTGCTAAGGGACGCTCCAGCAATTTGAATCCGCTGCCGTATTGCTTTGTGCGTGGTCCTGACCGAAGACCCGGTTTCGCTCCATCGGCACAGGCTCCTGACAGGAGAAAGATTTTGACCGCTCATTCGAAGACAGTCGAACAGGCCGTGTCCTTGTTCAGCAAGACGCAAACCCAGTCGATGTCACTCAACCGCATCAATTCCGAACGCGATGCCGTCAGCGAGGCGCGGGAAGCCAAGACTGCGCGCCTGCGCGAACAGCGTCTGGAGAAGGAGGCCGACGAGTTGGCCGCCGCCGCGGCGCTGGCCGCTTTGCCGAAGCGAGCCGGAAGACGCTGATGGCTACCAAGCGCGTGCCTCCGAAACTGATCGCCGCCGACTCGACCATCGCCGACGTGGTCGAAGGCCTCAACAAGCCGGTCGAATATGTGCGCCGGGTTCTGGAAAAGCTGGAGCGCTGCAAACGCGCCCATGGCGATGCCCAGGTGCGGCTCGGTGTGCGCGGTCGCGCCGAATGCCCGAACTACCTGATCGAATATGTCCGCGAAGATGCCAAGACGCATGAGCGCGTGACCCATCAGGATGCCGCCTACAGCGGCAGCACGCATCGTGAGCTGGCAGTGCACCACATCGCGGAAGTCAGAAACTGGTCGCCCGAGGAAATGAACATCACGGCGGTTTCGGCGCTGATCGGCCGCCTGCGCAATCCGCGCGCACCATCATCGCGCTTCGTCGACGAGGACTGACATGGCCATAAAATTCTCCACCAAGGACCAGCCGGCAGCCCCGGCCGCCGCCGCAAAGTCGGCCAAGCCGGCTGCCGCGCCGAAAGGTGACGGGCCCGCCGAGACTGCGACCGATCTGTTCAAGTCGCCGGCCGAAGCGTCGTCGCGCAAGACGGGCAAGAAGAAATGACAGGCAAGAAGAAATAGCGCCTTGCCGCAAGACGCCGATCGCAATCCTGCCGCGCCGGGGCCGTCTGCCCCGGTAGCCGCTGCAAGCCTTTTGGCGTCGCAACGCAGCACCGCTGCTCTGTTCGACTGCCAGAGCTGCGGCGCCTGCTGTTCCTATTCGGCCGAGTGGCCGCGCTTTTCCACCGAGGATGATGCGCAGCTCGACCGGATCCCGGCAAAATATGTAGCGGCCAATCTGTCCGGCATGCGCTGCGAGGGCGTGCGTTGCTCGGCGCTGTCCGGCGAAATCGGCAAGTCGACCGGTTGCGGCATTTATGAACTCCGCCCGGATGTCTGCCACGCCTGCATGCCTGGCGACGACGATTGCCTGATGGCCCGCCGCGCGCACGGATTGCCGGTGTAACTGCCAATCTCCCCCCTCGAGGGGGAGATGGCCGCGAAGCGGTCAGAGGGGGTCGCCCCATATAGAGCGCTGGCGTCCTCTCGTCGTAAGAGGCGCTGGCGCTTCATGCGAAGCGACCCCCTCTGTCGCCTTCGGCGACATCTCCCCCTCGAGGGGGGAGATCAAGCTCACCGCCGCTTGTGCGTCATTGTCTGTCCCGATACCTTCCTCGCCGGGCAGGGCAGCGGAGGATTTCATGAGCATCGAATTTCTGTTGACGTCGCTGATCGTCGTGGCTTCGCCCGGCACCGGCGTTCTCTACACGCTGAGCGCGGGCCTCTCGCGCGGGGCGCGGGCCTCGATCATTGCCGCCTTCGGCTGTACGCTCGGCATCATCCCGCATATGGCCGCCGCCATCACCGGCCTGGCGGCGCTGCTGCACACCAGCGCGATCGCCTTCGAGACGCTGAAGTATCTCGGCGTCGCCTATCTGCTCTACATGGCCTGGAACACGCTGAAGGAAAAGGGTGGTCTGAGCGTCGAGCAGGATGTGACGCCGCGCTCGGCCGGCAAGGTGATCGCCACCGGTATCCTCGTCAACGTGCTCAACCCGAAACTGTCGATCTTCTTCTTCGCCTTCCTGCCGCAATTCGTCAGCACCACCGAGCCCAACGCGTTGTCGAAGATGCTGGAACTCAGCTCCGTCTTCATGCTTTTGACCTTCGTGGTTTTCGTCGGCTACGGCGTCTTCGCCGCTTCGATCCGCAGCCATGTCGTGTCGCGGCCAATGGTGTTGACCTGGATGCGCCGAACCTTCGCCGGTGCCTTCGTCATGCTTAGCGCAAAGCTGGCGCTGGCTGATCGGTAGAAACCGGTTCGCGGGTCCTGTGGTCTCTGCGCAAAATCCCTGCCCAGATAGTCAGAAGGCGAGCCTAGAGCCCGCCTTCATCTGCTCTTCAACTCCGGGCGATCATTTGTTTGCGCCGCCGAGGGCCTTCAATTTTTCGCAGAACGGTGCGTATGGTTTGCTCATCGCAGCGTCTTGGCATTCCTTCATCATCATGGCCTGATCGTCCGCGGACATCGCTGCCCAGGCCGCCTTCATTTCATCGTCGGATTTCATCGTCTTCATGCCCGAATCGGTGAAAAACGGTTCCATCATCTTGGGCGAGTCGAGCGCCCCGGCAAACGCCGTGCCGCTGAAGACAGCCAATGCGAGTACTCCAAAGCAGGCGGTTCTGATGTTCATCACACGAGTCCTCCCTAATGGTCTTTCTCGATCGTCGAATGGCGGTCGCACTAAATTCTAGCACAGATTGATTTGTATTAGGAGTAACTCATATGGCTGCGGTCGGGCGTCCTCGTGCGTCAATATGGACTAGCGGAAGGTCTGTCGGCCCGTCGCATTGACTTGGTGCGTCGCACCCCTCGGCGCCAAGCTGGCGCTGGCGGATCGGTAGCGCCGGCCGGCGCTACCCCTTGACGTAGCCCATTGCTTCGACGATCCGCCCGTCGGCGACGCGCATGAGGTTGACGCCGCGCAGCGAATTGCCGTCGGCCATGAAATAGCGCCAGCGGATCGTCGCCCGCTCGCCGGCGATGAAGGTTTCCTCGATATCGAAGCGCGTGCCGGCCTGGGTTGCGATCGCCGTCCAAAGCCCAACGCACGCCGCCTTGCCGGCATGGCGTGCCCCGTCCGGCGCCGGCACGGTGTTCTCGATCACGCAATCCTCAGCCACCAGTTCGGCAAGTGCGGAGGGATCATGGCGTTGGAACACGTCGTTGTAGCGCCGCATGATCTCGGCCGTCTGCCGGGACAGATCGCTTGCGGCTGCGTCCATGATAAGTTCCTGTGTCATCGTCCTTCTCCCGGCTTCATGGGCCTTTGGCGGCTTCGACGAGCGTGGCCTTGAGGGTGATCTGAGACACGCCGGCAAGGGCCCGTGAGACGAGGCAGCCTACCTTGGCGGACTGTGCAAGGCGCTCGAATTCATCGTCGGCGAGTCCCGCGACCTCTACCTCGGTTTCGAGCTCGATGCGGGTGATTGTCGGTCCCGCAGCGGTTGCGCCGAGATGCACCTTGGCGACGGTGCTGATGCTTGTCGGGACATGATTGGCGTTGCCCAATATGGCGCTCAGCGCCATCGAGAAGCAGCCCGCATGCGCTGCGGCGATCAGTTCCTCCGGATTGGTGCCCGGACCGTTTTCGAAACGCGACGGGAAGGAATAGGCGCCTTCGAACACGCCGCTGCCGAGCCGCAGCCGCCCGGAACCTTCCTTCAGCGTCCCTTGCCACTTGGCCGATGCTTCACGAATTGTCATTGTCGTTCCTCCTTTGGTTTGAGACATTGATGGGTCAGGCGCCGTCGATGACCACCTTCCCGAAGACGTCGCCCTCCTGGAAATAGCGGTAGGCCTCGCCGGCCTCGGTGAAGGCAAAGACCTTGTCGATGACAGGACGCAGGCGGTGCTGCGAGACGGCGCGCAGCATGGCTTCGAGATTGGTCCGGCTGCCGACGAAGAGGCGGCTGATGGTGGCCAGGCTGCGCTGGTAGAGTGCCGCGGGCATCTGGATCGATCCGCCTTTCGCATCCTGCAGCGTCAGCAGCACGATGTGCCCGTAAAGCGTGCTGGCAATCAGCGACTGCGCGAAGGTCGCCGGGCCACCGGTCTCGACGACGAGATCGATGCCGCCGGTCTGGTCGCGAACGGTCGCACCCCATTGCGGCATATCCGATGTCGAGATGACCAGGTCGGCGCCCAGCGCCCGCAGCCTGTCGGCTTTCTCGCCGCGCGAGGTGACGGCAACGACACGGCAGCCGAGCAGCTTGGCGAACTGCAGCGCAAACAGCGAGACGCCGCCCGAGCCGATGACCAGAACCCATTGGCCTGGCTTCGGAATTCCGGCGCCCGTCACCGCATTCCAGGCGGTCAGGCCAGCGCAGGTCAGCGTCGCCGCCTCGTGCCAGTCGAGATGATCGGGCAGCCGCACCGCCCATTGTTCGTCGAGGACAGTGCATTCGGCCAGCATGCCGTCCAGCGTGCAGCCGAGCTGGTCGATGAGCCCGGCATTGATGCGGCCGTCGATCCAGCGGGCAAAATAGCTGCCTGTCACGCGATCGCCGACGGCAAAGCGGGTGACGGCATCGCCGATGGCGACAATGTCACCGGCCCCGTCGCTCAGCGGAACAACGCCTTGGCGCGGCGGCAGCGGATAGGTGCCGTTGAGGATTAGCGTGTCGCGCCGGTTGAGCGAGGTGGCGCGAACGTGCACCACGATCTCATGCGGTTTGGGTTCCGGCTGCGCCGCGTCGCGCAGCACCAGGCATTCGGTCCCGCCGGATCCTTCAAGACGGTAGCTTCGCATGCTGGCTCCTCAAATATGTAGACTGATCTACATATTATGTAGACCGATTGTCATACTCGATGCAAGGCCTATAGTGATTCCTGCTGACAGAGGTTGACATGGCCAACGACACCCGCACCCGCATACTCGAGACGACTGGGCTGCTGCTCAGGCAGCGCGGCTATCACGGCACTTCGCTCAATGACATATTGAGCGCCAGCGGCGCACCGCGGGGCTCGCTCTACTTCCACTTTCCCGGCGGCAAGGACCAGCTGGTCATCGAGGTGACGCGCGGCAGCGTTGCCGACGTGACGGAGAGGCTGGGCGAAGCGCTGGCTGCCGAAAAGGATCCGGCGGTGGCCGTCCATCATATCTACCAGTCGGTGGGGCGCATGCTGGAGGACAACCAGTTTTCGCTCGGCTGTCCGATCGCGCCTGTCGTGCTGGACTCGCCGACCGACGTGCCGGAACTGGCGGAGTTGTGCCGCTCGGCCTTCGAACAGTGGATAGCCCTGCTGCGGGACGCCTTCGTCAGGGCAGGGGTGCCCGAGCGCCGCGCGCATGCATTGGCGCTGCTGGTCGAATCGTCGCTGGAAGGGCTGATGGTGATCGCCCGCGCCACCCGCGACCGCGCCCCGGTACAGGCCGTGGCCGACGAGGTGGCGGCACTGATCGAAGCCGCGGTGCTTGCCGGAGGAGGCCGCAATCGCGACGCGTCGGTTTCTACGGCCGAGATACCATCATCGCCGGGGTCCTGATATCGCGACGCGCCTGTGTGGTCAACGCGGCAAGGACCAGCGTAATTCCGGCCATGCACCGGAGGCAGCGGGCTTTCTTGCGCAGCTAATCTACAATGTCTTTGCGAGCGGCTGAGGCAAGGAAGGCCGAGCGTGTCTGTCCGCGTTCACGAGCCGTCGCATCGATGGCTTCGAGCAGGCCCAGATCGAACGATACGTTGATCCGCGTCGTTGATCCGCGATCACGTATCAGCGGAATGACAGTCGTCATGGCGCCGTCGCGATCCTCCGCAAGTTCGGGATCACTCATGATGGCGTCGAAGTCGCGCGGCGGGGGAACTGGATCGTCGTCCGCTTCCAGCATGCGGACATGACCGGACAGCGCCTCTACGGCGTTGCGCACGGCTTCGTCGATCGTATCTCCTGCCGAGATGCAGCCAGGCATGTCGGGGAAGCTCACGCCGTAGATGCTATCCGGATCCTTGTGGATGAAGGCGATGTAACGCAAGCTTCTCACTTATGGTTCAGAAGGCCCGCCTGCTTCAACAAAACGCGAACGGTTCCTGTAGGCATGTCCTTGCGCGGATGCGGAATTGTAACCTTGCCCGGCTTAATTGGGTGTTTGAAATGGTGGTGAGAACCGGTCGCGCCAATTCTGAACCAGCCATCAGCCTCCAACAATTTGATCAGGGCGCGGCTATCGCGTTCCACAGCTGCATTCTCCGTGTAAGATAATACACACGCCCACTGAAATCAACATTCACGAGTGCCGTGCCCTGTAGACATCAGCCAACACCCATTCTGACGCCAGCGGAAACATTAGTTCAATGTCGCGCCAAGCGTTCCGCGCGGTGTGTCGCCCCAATTCAAGTCCCGGCAGTGCTATTAGTGAAGTAAACGTCCTGGCAGAACAAAAAAGGGCGCCTTTCGGCGCCCTTTCCGTAAGCTTAGCCAGATTGGCTGGATTAGAAGTCCATGCCGCCCATGCCGCCCATGCCGCCGCCGCCCATGCCGCCAGGCATGCCGCCGCCAGCCGACTCCTTCTTCGGAGCCTCCGCGATCATGGCTTCGGTGGTGACCAGCAGGCCGGCGACCGAGGCCGCGTCCTGGAGAGCCGTACGGACAACCTTGACCGGATCGACGATACCCATGGCGATCATGTCGCCATATTCGCCGGTCTGGGCGTTGTAGCCGAAGGTCGCGCCCTTGTTCTCAAGGATCTTGCCGGCAACGATCGATGCTTCCGCACCGGCGTTGGCCGCGATCTGGCGGGCCGGAGCCTGCAGCGCACGACGAACGATGTTGATGCCGGCAGCCTGGTCGGCGTTGACGCCGGTGGCCTTGATGTTGGCCGAAGCGCGCAGCAGGGCTACGCCGCCGCCTGCAACGATGCCTTCTTCGACGGCCGCGCGGGTCGCGTTGAGGGCGTCATCGACGCGGTCCTTCTTTTCCTTGACTTCGACTTCCGTCGCACCGCCGACGCGGATCACCGCAACGCCGCCCGCGAGCTTCGCGAGACGTTCCTGCAGCTTCTCCTTGTCGTAATCCGAGGTGGTCTCTTCGATCTGCTGCTTGATCTGGGCAACGCGGCCCTGGATCTCGGCCTTCTTGCCGGCACCGTCGACGATGGTGGTGTTCTCCTTGGAGATCGACACCTTCTTGGCGCGGCCGAGCATGTTGAGGCCGACGTTCTCGAGCTTGATGCCGAGGTCTTCCGAGATGACCTGGCCACCGGTGAGGATGGCGATGTCTTCCAGCATGGCCTTGCGGCGATCACCGAAGCCCGGCGCCT
This sequence comes from Mesorhizobium cantuariense, assembly GCF_042647205.1. Taxonomy (NCBI): domain Bacteria; kingdom Pseudomonadati; phylum Pseudomonadota; class Alphaproteobacteria; order Hyphomicrobiales; family Phyllobacteriaceae; genus Mesorhizobium; species Mesorhizobium cantuariense. The sequence goes on from NZ_JBHRVD010000001.1 coordinate 2,563,667, forward strand.
TGACGGCGGCGATCTTCAGGCCGCCACGCAGCTTGTTGACGACCAGCGTGGCCAGAGCCTCGCCTTCGACGTCTTCCGAGATGATGAGCAGCGGCTTCGAGGTCTGCACGACGGCTTCGAGAACCGGCAGCATGGCCTGGAGGTTGGAGAGCTTCTTCTCGTGCAGGAGGATGTAGACGTCCTCGAGCTCGGCAACCATCTTGTCTGCGTTGGTGACGAAGTAGGGCGAGAGGTAGCCGCGGTCGAACTGCATGCCTTCGACGACTTCCAGTTCGGTCTCGGCGGTCTTGGCTTCCTCAACCGTGATGACGCCTTCGTTGCCGACCTTCTGCATCGCTTCCGCGATCATCTTGCCGACCGACTCGTCGCCATTGGCCGAGATCGTGCCGACCTGGGCAACTTCCTCGGAGGTCTTGATCTTCTTGGCAGCCTTGCCGAGCGCCGCGACGACTTCAGTCACGGCCAGATCGATGCCGCGCTTCAGGTCCATCGGGTTCATGCCGGCGGCAACGGCCTTGTGGCCTTCCTGGACGATCGACTGCGCCAGAACGGTCGCGGTCGTGGTGCCGTCGCCGGCGATGTCGTTGGTCTTCGAAGCAACTTCGCGGACCATCTGCGCGCCCATGTTCTCGAACTTGTCTTCAAGCTCGATTTCCTTGGCGACGGTGACGCCGTCCTTGGTGATGCGCGGGGCGCCGAACGACTTGTCGATGACGACGTTGCGGCCCTTGGGACCGAGGGTGACCTTCACCGCGTCGGCAAGGATGTTGACGCCGCGCAGCATGCGCTCGCGGGCATCACGGGAGAATTTTACGTCTTTGGCAGCCATTTTTAGCTCCTGGCAGGGGCTTTGATCGAGCCCGGGAATTCAGTTGAGGGAAAGGCCTGATATCAGCCGATGATGCCCATGATGTCGGATTCCTTCATGATCAGAAGGTCTTCGCCATTGAGCTTGACTTCGGTGCCCGACCACTTGCCGAACAGGATGCGGTCGCCAGCCTTGACGTCCAGCGGGACCAGCTTGCCAGCTTCGTCACGGGCGCCGGAGCCGACAGCGATGATCTCGCCTTCCTGCGGCTTTTCCTTTGCCGTGTCCGGGATGATGATCCCGCCGGCGGTCTTGGATTCGGATTCGACCCGGCGAACGACCACGCGGTCATGAAGCGGGCGGAACTTCGACTTTGCCATTTTTTCTTCCTCGATGAGAACGGTGAGAACAGTTCCTCCGTCCGGCGGCGCCGGACATATGGTTAGCACTCACCAAAGGCGAGTGCTAACGTGGCGCTGAAATAGGCCGCCGGCCTGCCGGAGTCAAGGCGCTCGGAGCACCTCTTGGCACCATGATGATGAACTTATCGGGGCTTGGCCGAACCGAACACCAGAAGCGGGCAACGTTCCGCCAGGGGATAGCTGCCGCTCGGCACGATGCGCATGTCGCCGAACCACCTGCTCGCTTCGTCGATCAGCATGGCCAGCGTCGCGAAGCTGTAGCTTATGTCCGAGCCTGCATAGACGTCGATCGTGTTGATCGACACCATGCTCCAACCCGTCCTTGCGGCAAGAGCTTCGCGGTTGGGGAACAGGCTGTCGAAGGTGTCGCGGATCGTTCGCACCTTGATTGCGAAATCGCAGTCGTCGGTCGTACACGCCATCGCGATGCGCCATTTGAGCGCGTGGAAATTCTCGACCCCACCGGCCAGGACCAGGGCTTCGATACCCTGCAGGTCATCCGCTGTTTCCGGCCGCGCGAAGATGCGGATCGCAGCGCGCTTGCCGGGCTTCAGCACCCTGGCGATTTCGCCAAACAGCGAACTGCGCGCGGCTTTGGAATCGACTGCCGACAGGCATCCGTCGCCAATGACGGCGTCGATGCTTGCCCGATCCACGGGCAGGTCAAGCCAGTTTCCGGCGATTGCCCTTCGCAAGGCATTGTCGCCGGCCCATACGCCGGAAATCATGGTTGCCGATTGATCGACCGCCAACATCGATCTGCCCAGGATTGCCAGTTCCGGCGTCACTCCAAGGAGGAGGACATCGGCGTTTTTCAGATCAAGTTCACGATCGAATATGCCGATGGTTTCCGCTGTTGGCCGGAGCGGCGCGTCCAGAAGTTTCCAATGGCGGTGGTAATTGTCCCAGTGATTTTTCATGCAAGCTGATCGGGTCCGGGACGTCTAGCTTTAGATACCATCGGGGCTTAATGGAGGTTGCTGGATAAGCCAAGAGATTTACAGACAAACCAAGAGGTAATTAGTGGCGCGTATCGTCGTGATAACGCATGAGCATGACAGATTCCTGGGCAGGCGCGACATCCTGCTGCGCAGGAGCAGCCCGTACATGCTTTTCGATATTCTTGCGGAATTGAAAAGGCGCGGCCATTCGGTTCGGGTTCAGCAAGGTCTGTCGAAGACATACGATGCCGATATCGCGGTCCTGCATGTCGATGCGACAATCACGCCTGCGGACCATGTCGACTATGCCCGGAATTTTCCATTCTGCCTCAATGTCGGGGCAACAGACATATCCAAACGGCGGATGAGCGGGGCTCTGATGTCAGAAGGCGCCGCCTGGCAAGGCCCGGTCATCGTCAAGAGCAATCTCAACAATCGAGGTATTCCGGAGACACTCCTGAACCGGCGATCCAAGCGCGCGGGGAAACAGCCGCCGTTTCCGCATCTGCCAATCCTGCATCCCTATGAGATCCATGGATCTCTCGACGACGTTCCAGATGGTGTCTTTGATTGCGATGATCTGGTCGTGGAAAAGTTCATTCCGGAGAGAGAACCCGACGGTTTTGCAGTACGTTTCTGGGTGTTTTGCGGAGAGCGCGAGCGCTGTACCCGCTACATCTCGCCAAATGGCCTGGTCAAGGCATCAGAGACGATCCGGCGCGAGCCCGTCCCGGTGCCCGACGAATTGCGTGAGCGGCGGCGTGAACTCGGCTTTGACTACGGAAAATTCGATTTCGTCATCCATGAGGGCAGGGCCGTCCTTCTCGATGCCAACAAGACTCCAGGCCGTCCGCAAAACCTCGTCAAGATGTTCGCGGCCGGCGCTTCCGATTTGGCCGATGGCTTCGAAGGCCTCATCCATCGGGTGAAATAGGCGCGGCTGAGATCGTCATCGCGACGCTCTAGAAAAACAGCCGCAGCTGGGTGTGGATGATCGACCGGTAATCCTCGATGGTCTGGCGGCTTTCCGCTTCGCCCTCGGCAAGCGCCAGGCGGACCACACCGCCGGCGAGCTGGAAGATCAGGAGAACCATGCGTTCGAACTGCTCGCGCTTCTGAGGCTCGATCAGGGCGGTGACATGGTCGCAGAACATCTTGGCTTGATGTCGGGTTTCGGCGATGTCGAGATTCTTGAGCGCCTTGTCGGCCTGGATGGCGTTCTGCAGATCCTGGATGGCCGGATCGCCGGCGACGCGGCTGAGATAGTCGTCAAGCAGCCGGTCGGCGGCCACGATCACGTCCTTCGCCTCCCGGATGTCGCCGATGATGGCCGTCAGCCGTGCGCGGCTGACCTCTGAAAACCGCTCATAAAGCATAGCCAGGATCGCCGATTTGTTGGGAAAATAGTGATAGACGGTGGCGATCGGCCCGCCCGCCAGCATGCCGACCTCCTTCATGGTGACGGCGTCGATGCCCTTTTCGCCGATCAGCCGCATGGTCGTCGACAGGATCGCGTCGATGCGCTCGCGGCTGCGTTCCTGCTTGGGCCTGCGCCTGGGCTCGGTCGCCATTCTCTTCACGTCCGTCATGCACCGATCTTTCGCACGGGTTTTCCAAATTCCGGTTGACAAGAAATATGATCAAGTATCAGTTTCTGAAATACTGACAGGTTGTCAGCTTTTTTGCCGCGCGGCAAGGACGTTGGGAGGCGCCTTTGGCTTCGACAGATACCGGGCACGCAGGCAGTGGCGACTGGCTGGTCGGCAATCCGACCGGCCGGCAGCTAGCCTCGGCCCTGTGGATCGGTTCGGTCGGCCTGCTCATTCTAGGCTTGCAGCCCGTGTTGCTTGGCGCCCTTTACACCGAGGGCCATGTCAGCGGCGATGAACTGGCGCTGGTCGCCACCGCCGAAATGATCGCCATTGCCATCGGTTCGGCTGTCGTGGCGATGCTGCTCTCGGCGCACAATATGCGCTGGAAAAGTGCCGTGCTTCTGCTGCTGTTGGCGCTGGCCAATGTGTGGACGGCCTATGCCGCAAGCGCCAACACACTGATCGCGGCCCGCGCCCTGGCCGGGCTTGCCGAAGGCGGCCTCGTCGCGGTCGCCACCGAACTGATCGCCCGTTCGCGGCGCGCCGAGCGCATCGGCGGCTTTTTTGTCACCATGCAGACGCTGGCGCAATGCGCGCTTGCCCTGTTGCTGGCGCTCTATGTCATTCCGGCCGCCGGGTCGGCGGGCGGCTTCATCGTTCTGGCCGTCGTCTGCGTCGCGTCGCTGGCGGTCGCCTTCACCGTACCCGGTGACTATGCCGACCTGCCCAAGGAAGAGAACCTGGCCAATGTGCTGACGGTCCCTTCGCTGACCGCGCTGCTGTCGGTCTTCTGCTACTTCATGTTCTTCGGCGCGGTCTGGGCCTTTCTGGAACCGCTTGGCGCACAGTATGGCATCGATGGCCGCACTGTCGGCCTGATCGTCTCGGCCAGCCTCGCCGTGCAGGTCCTGGGCGCGATGACGGCCACCGTGTTTGAGGCGCGCATCGATTATCGCCTTGCCATCGCCGTCATCGGTGTCGTGGCGCTTGTCAGCTCCCTGATCCTCGCCAGTGGGCCTGGCCTCACCACATTCTGGATTGCCGCTCTGGTCATGGGCTTCATCCTCTTGTTCATCGTGCCCTACCAGATCCGGCTGGCGATCACCGCCGACGAGACACGCACCGCCGTGCTCTTGGTGCCGGCAGCCCAGCTTTTCGGCCTGGCGATCGGGCCGATCGCGGCGTCGCTGCTCATCGACGGCAAGGATTTCCGGCCGGTGCCGGAATTCGCCGCCGCCAGCGCCGTGGCCAGCGTGGCATTGCTCGGTCTGTTCATCCTCGTGACGCGGCGTCGCCGCGCCGTTGCGTGAGCCGCATGTCGAACAGCTGGAGCAACTGGTCGGGCTTTGTTAGCGCCGAGCCGAAGCTGATCGCCAGCCCCGCCGATATCGGGGAACTTGGTGAGTTGGTGCGTACCGCACCCGGCCCGGTCCGCATCGCCGGCGCCGGTCATTCCTTCACCCCGCTGGTAAAATCGCAGGGCACGATCCTGTCCCTGGAGAAACTGGAAGGGCTGGTCTCGCACGACGCCGAAAAAAATCAGGCTCGCGTGCGGGCAGGGACCCGGCTCGGCCCGCTGATGCACATCCTGCAAGGCATCGGCCAGGGCCTGCCCAACATGGGCGACATCGACCGCCAGGCGATCGGCGGCGCGCTGGGCACGGCGACCCATGGCTCGGGACCGACACTCGGCGCCTATCACACGCAGCTGGAGACGGTGCAGATCGTCGACGGACTTGGCAAGGTCCGCGACTTCAAGCGGGCAGGGGATCAGGACATGATCCACGCCATCGGTGTCGCGCTTGGCGCCTTCGGCGTGCTCAGTGAAGTGACGCTCAACAACATCGCGACCTACCGGTTGCGCCGCCGCAAATGGGTGCTGCCGATCACTGAGATGCTGCGCGATTTCGAGACGATGATGGCCGCGCATCGCTCGGCCGAATTCTACTACATTCCGTTTTCCGGCTACGCGCAGTTCATCGCCAGCGATCTCAGCGACGCCGCGCCCACCGCGCGACCACCGGAAGCGGATGAGGCCGGGTTGAGGACGCTGCGCCGGCTGCGCAGCACGCTTGCCTGGCTACCGTCGCTGCGCGGCCGTCTGATCCGCTCGGCGGTCGCCAAATTTCCAGCCGAGGACTATGTGCAGGACTGGCTCAACGTCTATGCCAGCGACCGGCAGACCAAGTTCAACGAGATGGAATATCATCTGCCTTTCGAGGAGGGGCCGAAGGCGCTGGCCGAGATCATCGAGCTGACGGAGAAGCGTTTTCCCGAGGTCTATTTCCCGATGGAGGTGCGCTCGGTCGCGTCAGACGAATTCTGGCTGTCGCCATTCTTTAAGAGGCAGACCTGCTCGATCGCCATCCACCATGACGCGGCGAACGATCCGCTGCCGTTCATGCGGGCGGCCGAGCCGATCTTCCGCAGATATGGCGGCAGGCCGCATTGGGGCAAGATGCACAGCCTGAAAGCGGCGGATTTGAAAATGCTCTACCCGCGCTGGGACGATGCCATGGCGGTGCGCCGCGACATCGATCCGGAAAACCGCTTCGTCTCGCCCTACATGGCCGGCCTGTTCGGCATAGAACCCAGTCCTTTTGGCATCGAGAAATGAGCGCCTATTTTTCCACCCTATCGGATGCGCTGAAAGAAGCCGGGATTTTTCAACCCTGCCTGCTGCTCGATCGCGACCGGCTGGACAGCAACATTGCCCTGGTAAAGGAGAGACTCGATCCCTGCCTTGCCGTGCGGCTGGTCGACAAATCGCTCGCCTGCCTGCCGCTGCTTGCGCATATCGGCAAGGCGCTTGGCACCAATCACGTCATGACCTTCCATCCGCCGATCAGCGAGGCAGTGCTGAAGGCGTTTCCCGATGCCGATCTGCTCTATGGCAAGCCGATGCCCGTCGATGCGGCAAGGGCGGCGCTGGTGAAGGGTGATGTCGACTGGTCGCGTGTCTGCTGGCTGATCGACAGCGAGGAGAGACTGGCGGAATATGGCGCGCTCGCTGACGATCTCGACACAGAGCTGCGCATCGCTTTCGAGATCGATGTCGGGCTGCATCGCGGCGGCTTTGCTGATCCCGAAGCCCTGTCGAGGGCATTGAATGCGCTCCAGCCCCATAAACGGCTGCATTGCGAAGGCGTCATGGCCTACGAGGCGCATGCACCGCTCATTCCGGGTCTGTTCGGCGGGCCGGCGAAAGCCTTGGCAAAGGCGTCGGCGCAGGCCACGGCGTTCGTCGCTTGTCTCGGCGCCGACCAGCGCCGCATCCTGAACATCGGCGGCAGCAAGACCGCGCTGCTCCATCATGGCGGCGTCGCCAACGAGGTGTCGATGGGCTCGGCCTTCGTGCTGCCCAGCGACTTCGATACATCAGGCCTCGACGGTTTCCAGCCGGCGGCCTTTATCGCGACGCCGATGCTGAAAGTGGTCGAGTCGATGTTGCCCGGTCCGCCGGCCGTCACCCGCGCGCTGCAGGCGCTCGGCCGGTTCCCGCGCAAGGGTTGCTACCTCTATGGCGGCAAATGGATGGCCGAACCGGTCTTTCCCGAAGGCATGCAGACGAACGGCCTGCTCGGCCTGTCCTCCAACCAGCAATTCATGAGCCTGCCGGCCGATGCGACCGCAAGGCCAGGCGACTATGCATTTCTGCGGCCGACGCAGAGCGAGGCCGTGCTGCAGCAGTTCGGATCGATCGCGGTGTTTTCCGGCGGCAGGATCGCCGATCGCTGGTCGGCACTGCCGATGGCGTGATCGGCTACGCCTTCACCGGTATCCAGATCTCCAGCCCGCCATTGCCGCTGCGCGGGTCGAATTCGGGGCCATAGCGTTCGAATTCCGGCGCATCCGATATCTCGTGGCCGGAGGCCGGCAGCCATTTGTTCCAGATGGTGTTGACCGTACGGCGGATGGTCGAGATGTGTTCGCGGTGGGCAAAGACCGCATATTTCTGCGCCGGCACCCGCACCCGGCTGAATTCCCTGGGCAGGTCGGAAAAATCAGACACTTCGACGCCGGCGATGTAGTCGAAATTGCCGGCATCGTCGCCGTTGACGCAGACGCCATAGGCGACGTTGCCGGTCTCGCCCGGAATGCTGCCGATATAGGGGCCAAAGCGCTGCCACTGCATCGGGATGGCGGCGCTGGTTTCGCAACTGTAGCGTTCGCCGAGACCAGCGATCAGAAACGGCCGGCTGGTCTCGAAACGCGGCGCCTCGAGATTGGCAAGAAAGGACTGGTCCATCAGGATCGGCTCCACGAGGTCGAGCTTGTCGAGTGTGCCTTGCGCGCGCACCAGTTCCGGCGTCGTGCCGAACTGATCGCGGAAGGCACGGGTGAACGCCTCATGCGAGTTGTAGCCGGCGTCGAGCGCGACGATGAGGATGTCGGGCGCGCCGCTGGCCAGCTTGCGGGCCGCCTTGGTCAGCCGGCGTGAGCGCATGTAGCCCATCACCGAGCGGCCGGTGGCAGCCCCGAAAGCCCGCGTCACATGAAAACGCGACACGCCGCTGCTTTGGGCGACATCGTCGAGCGAGATCGCCTCCGGCAGATGGCTCTCGACGAACCACAGCGCTTTTTCGGTCGGGTTCATACGGCTCTTTTTCGCATTGGCCGGATCATCTTGCCGTCTCCGCGCGCGGCCAGTTTGATCGAAATTGCGCAGAGCACAAAATCCAGACCACTGCGAGAGGGAAATCAATATTTTCCGGCGCCTCAGGCTTGGCCTCGACAAGAGGGATTGACAGCGCAGCGAAATATCTCTTCAAGGGTAATGTTATTACATATCAAAATGAGGCACAACATGATCCCCTCTCTCGCAAGACCGTTCGCTCTCGTCGCCGCACTGCTGGCCACCTCCACCGCCGCTTTTGCACACGGCGCATGGATTGCCGAGCGCTGGGGCGACCTTGCTGTGATCTATGGCCATGGCGCCGGCGACGATCCCTATGATCCTGCCAAGGTGACGGAGGTCGTCGCGCTCGGGCAAGACGGCAAACCAGTCGCCGTCGAAATCAAGCCGATGGGCAACCACGCCATCCTGTCGGCAGCATCGGAGCCGGCCGTGATCGGGCTGGTGTTCGACAATGGTTTCTGGTCGCAGGGCGCAGACGGCAAATGGGTCAACAGGCCCAGGCACGAGGTTCCCGGTGCGAAGTCGAGCGGTCACTACATCAAGAACAACATCAGCCTCATCCACGCCGAAGGGCCGCTGCCTGTTCTCCCGAAGCAGACCCTCCAGATCGTCCCGTTGAGCAACCCGAAGGAACTCAAAGCAGGTGACACGTTCAAGGTGAAAGTTCTGTTCGAAGGCGCGCCGTTGCCCGATGTCGAGGTGATGATCGACTATGTGAATGCGCCCAGCCTCAAATCCGTAAAGACCGACGCCCATGGTGAGGTCGAGATCGAACTGCGCAATGACGGCCTCAACGTGCTTGCGGTCGATCGCTCCGTGGTGCTCGGGGACGATCCTGCGGCTGATGAGATTGGCTATACCGCGACGCTGAGCTTTGTCGCTGCCGATCACGTCGACGAATGAAGTCTCTAGGACGAGCGTGAGGGCGGCGAAATTCGAAAGGACGTATCGCAAAAAGTCGTTGTGATGCGATCGATGGAAATCTACGCTGGGGCGGTGATGGTCCCCGAGTCGAAAGGCGAGGGGTGAAAAGGGAACACGGTGAGATCCCCAGGGGTCGAGGCCGTGGCTGCCCCCGCAACTGTAAGCGGCGAGCAAAATCCGTGAATGCCACTGGCCGGCAAGGCTGGGAAGGCAGGATGGCGCAACGACCCGCGAGCCAGGAGACCTGCCATCAGCATGAGTTGACCGGACGGGGTGTGCCGGGAGGAAACGCGAATCTCGGTCTTGTCGGCCGGTTCGCCAGCTTCCTTCCGTCGCCAGTTTTGGAAAGTGACGGAAAGTTGGACGGCTCCATCGATCCCATCCATCGCATCATCGTGTGCACGCTTTGCCGTGACCATGTGACTGGCGTCAGGTCCGGGGAAGACCTTTGTGCCGATTTGCACTCCCGGCTCTCGGCCCAGCATGAGCCGGCGGTGGCGCGGGGCTTCGCGGTCGAAGGCGTGGCCTGCATGGCAGGTTGCTCACGGCCGCTGACGGTCGCCTTCCAGGCGCAAGGCAAGACTGCCTATCTCTTCGGCTCCATCGACGCACGCGCCGATGTTGGCGACCTCGTGCGATTCGCCAAACTCTACGCCTCGCTCGCCGATGGCTGGTGCAGTTCCGGTCAGCATCCGGCGGGATTGGCCGGCAAGACGCTGGCCCGCATCCCCGGCGATCCGGCGGGCAGCAGCCGATGACCGTAGCGCTTCTCGAAGCACGTGACCTCTGTGCCATGGCCAATGGGCGGGATCTGGTTCAAGCGGTCAGCTTGTCGGTGGCCGCTGGCGACCGCCTTGCCATCATTGGTCCCAACGGCGCCGGCAAGACGACGCTGCTGCGCATGCTGTCGGGCATGCTGCGGCCGAGCTTAGGCGAGGTGAAGCTCGCCGGGCGTCGTCTGGACAGGATTTCGGCCGCCGAGCGTGCACTGCATATCGCCGTGGTCGGCCAGACCGACCAGCCCGATCCGCGGCTGGCGGTGATCGACTATGTCGAGCTTGGCCGGGTCCCGCACGCCGGGCTGAGGCGCAGGAGCGAGGAACGCGATATTGTCGTCGACGCGCTGCGCCGGACCGGCCTGCTGCCGCTGCTTGGCCGCACCATCGGCTCGCTGTCGGGCGGCGAGCGCCAACGCGCCCAACTGGCGCGCGCCATCGCCCAGCAGCCCAAGATCCTGTTCCTCGACGAGCCGACCAACCATCTCGACCCGCGCGCCCGCGGCGAACTGCTCGAACTCGTGGCCAGCTTCGAGATGACGGTGATCGCGGTGCTGCACGATCTGGCGCTGGTGGCACCTTTCGCCACCCGGGTGGCGGTGATGAACCATGCCCGTCTGCAGGCGCTTGCCGCACCGCGCGAAGCGCTGACCCAACAGCTGATCCGCGAGATTTTCGGCATCGACGTGTTGCGCCTGCGCCATCCGACCGAAGACCGCGAACTGACGGTGTTCGAGGTTCCGAACCGTGCCTCGCCGCCATCCTGATTGAAGCCGTTCCGTATTCGACCCAATCCCATCCACAAAGGAGCAAAACCCGTGAAACGCCTTGCCTTTTCGCTTGCCTTCTCGCTGCTGGCCTCGACCGCCCTGGCCTTTCCGGTCACCGTCGACAGCTGCGGCAAGCCGCTGACCTTCGACGCGCCGCCGAAGCGCGCGGTCATCCAGGATCTCAACATGGCCGAGATGGCTTTCGCGCTGAAACTGCAGCCGTCGATCGTCGGCCTGACCGGCATCACCGGATGGTACAAGGTCGGTCCCGAATTCAAGGCCGAGCAGGGCTCGATTCCGGAACTGGCGCCCAAATATCCGACGCTCGAAAACCTCGTTGCGGTCGAGCCTGATTTCTTCTTCGCCGGCTGGTACTACGGCATGAAGCCTGGCGGCGAAGTGACGCCCGATACGCTCGCCCCGCACGGCATCAAGACGCTGGTGCTGACGGAAAGCTGCGTCCATCTCGACAAGAACCGTCCTATCGCCTCGATGGACCTGCTCTATGGCGATGTCGAGAAACTGGGCAAGATCTTTGGCAAGGAGGTTGAGGCGGAGAAGCTCGTCTCCGGCTGGAAGACGCAGCTTGCGGACATCACCGCCAAGGTCGGCGACCGTAAGGGTACGCGGGTGTTCCTCTATGATTCCGGCGAGGACAAGCCGTTCACTGCGGGCAAGTTCGCCATCCCCAGCGCCATGATATCAGCCGCCGGCGGCGACAACATCATGGCCGATATGGACACCAGCTGGGGCAACACGGACTGGGAAACGGTGGCGTCACGCAATCCGCAATTCCTCATCCTGCTCGATTACCAGGACGGCGGCGGCTACAAGAAGCTGCTCGAGTTCCTGAAGGCGCATCCGGCCATGAAGGAGACGGACGCGGTCAAGAACGAGCGCTTCGTCGCCCTTCGCTATGCCGAGCTGACTCCCGGCCCGGCCAACATCGAAGCGATCGACAAGATCGCCAAGGCCATGCACCCGGAAGCGTTTTGAGCTTGCGGCACAAGGCATTCGCACTGGCCATGATGGTGGGAGCGGCGGCGATCGCCGCTCTCGCTCTGCTGTCGATCGCCTATGGCTCGACGCTGATCCCGTTGACCGACGTCGTTGCCGCGCTTGGTCGCGCAATCGGCTTCAGTGGGCACGACGTGGCCGGGCCGGTCGGCAAGATCGTCGTCGATCTGCGGCTGCCGCGCACCATCCTGGCCATCTGCGTCGGCGCCGGTCTGGGCGTCGTCGGAGCGCTGCTGCAGACGGTGACCCGCAACGATCTTGCCGATCCGTTCCTGTTCGGCCTGTCGTCGGGAGCCGCCGCTGGCGCCGTTTCCGTCATCACCGTCTCCGGCGACAGTTTTGGCATCTGGACCTTGCCGGTCGCGGCCTTCACCGGCGGCATACTGGCTGCCGGTGTCGTCCTGCTGCTGGTCGCGCGGGTGAGGGGGCAAGGCCCGGAGCGGCTGATCCTTGCCGGCCTTGCCGTCTCGTTCATGTTCACCGCCCTGACCAACTACCTGGTCTTTGCCGGCGACCAGCGCGCGGCTCATTCGGTGCTGTTCTGGACGATGGGCGGCCTTGGCCTGGCGCGCTGGGATAATATCTGGCTCGGCGCTCTGGGTGCGGGCACTATCCTGGCCTACGCGCTGTGGAACCACCGCCGGCTCGACGCTTTCCTGGCCGGCGAAAATGCAGCCGAAAGCCTTGGCGTGCCGGTGGCACGCATGCGCCGGACGACCTTTCTCGTCGCCGCCTTCTCGACGGCTATTCTTGTTTCGGTCGCCGGCGTCATAGGCTTCGTCGGGCTGATGATTCCGCATCTGTCGCGGCCGCTGGCGGGTCCCTTGCATCTGCGCCTTGTTGCCAGCTGTGCCGTCTTCGGCGCGGTGCTTTTGCTGGCCAGCGATCTTCTGGCGCGAACGCTGCTGCCGCCGCAAGAACTGCCGATCGGCATCATCACCAGCTCAGTCGGCGCGTTCTTCGTCGTCACCATGCTCATCCGCAACCGGCTCTGATCGCGGCGGGCCGCCAGCCCAGAGCCTGTTTCGAAATTCGCTCCGGCGAGTCATATGGTGGTGGTTTCGAGAACCGTAGCGGAGCGGACATTTGGGTCCGTGAGCAACGGAAGCGCAGAAAACGCCATCAGATGGCCGCCGGAGTAGAGTTTCCAAACGGGCTCTCAGACCGTCCAGAAATAGCGCACGAGGTGAAAGAACACCGGCGCGGCGAAGACAAGGCTGTCGGTGCGGTCCATCATGCCGCCATGGCCTTCGATCAGATGGCCCCAGTCCTTGACGCCCTGGTCGCGCTTAATGGCAGAGGCGACCAGCCCGCCGAGAAATCCCATCGAGCAGGCGACGAAGGCCACGGCTGCTGCCTGCAGCGGCGAGAAGGGCGTCACGAACGACAACAGCGCGCCGAGCAGGCTCGCCGACACCAGTCCGCCGATCAGGCCTTCCCAGGTTTTCGACGGCGAGACGTTCGGCGAAAACCGGTGTTTTCCAAAGAGCTTGCCGAAGATGTATTGCAGCACGTCGCTGCCTTGCACGACGATGATCAGGAAGGCGATCAGCAACAGGGTGCGGCCTTCGAAGCCTGGCACCTCAAGCGTCAGCAAGGCAGGGACATGGCTGACGCAATAGACCGAGATCATCACCGCCCATTGCTGCGCGGCGATCCGCTCGAGGAAGCGTTCGGTGTCGCCATGCAGCGCCGTGATGGCCGGCATCAACAGGAAGCAGTAGACCGGAATGAAGATGACGAAGAGCCCGTACCAGGCGGTCCACACCAGCCAGTATTGAAACGGTATGATGATGCCGAACATGCCGAGCAGCACCCAATGGTCGCTGCGGCGGGTGTGCGTCAGCGTCACGAATTCGCGCAGCGCCGCGAAGGAGATCAGCGCAAACAGGATGGTCATGCCGTAGCGGCCGAAGAAGAAGGCGACCGTCATCAGCGCTACCATCACCCACCAGGCGTTGATGCGCTGGGTAAGATTGACCAGCGTCGAACTCAGCGGCTTCGGCGCTCGCGCCGAAAGTATGGCGGCGACGATGCTGGCGGTGGTCAAAACCGCCAGCAGGCCGATGATCAGGATGGAGATTTCGTGGCGCATCAATCGTCTCTCTCGGGACGCGGGTTGAGCGCCAGAAGCGTGGCGTGGGCGCGTTCCAGAAAGGCACGGCGCTCCTCGCCCGGCCCAACAGCCACCGGGGCGCCGAAGACGACACGGCACAGCAGCGGCACCGGCAGGAACTGGCCTTTGGGCAGGACACGCGACATGTTCTCGATCCAGCACGGGATCAGCTCGACCTGTGGCCGCGCCATCGACAGATTGTAGAGGCCCGATCGGAAGGCCAGCAGCGGCTCCTCGGTCATGTTGCGGGTGCCCTCGGGAAACAGGATCAGCGAGTGGCCCTGATCGAGAACCGACAGCATGATCTCGATCGGGTTTTCCTCAGGTTTCGTCCATTGCCGGTTGATCAGCACGGACGACAGCATGTCCTGCGCGATGAAGCGGCGCAGCCGTGACTTTCCCCAATACTCGCCGGCGGCGACCGCATGGGTGATCGCGCGCTCCCTTTCGCTGAGGCACGCCGATAGCAGGATGAAGTCGCCATGGCTGGTGTGATTGGCGAAATAGATGCGCTGCCGGTCGGAGGGCAGGCTGCCGTTCCAGATCGGACGCACGCCGGTCACCATCCGGGCCAGCGCCGAGAGGCCGACGGAGGTTACCGTCTGCAGCAAGGTGAAGGTATTGAGCGAAAGCTTGTTCATCGCGGCGCCCAGAACCCTGCCGCCAGAAGTGCCGTGGCAAACAGGGCCAGGGCGGCGCGCTGCTTGAACAGCAAGCGGCTTGTGCCGGCCATGCGGTCTTCGAGCGAACGCGTCGTGGACGGGGCTGGTTTCAGCCGCATGCGCGCCAGCATGTCATCCACCGCGGCACCACCGGAAGCCTCGTCGTCATGGCCAGCCATCACCCTGAACAGCAGGGCGTCGAATGCCAGTAGCGCTGACAGCGCCAGCACGGCAACAGCGCTCGCGGCGGTGATCGACAGGGCGACGGCCGCAGGCAATGTCTCGAAGCCGCCGCGCGCCGAAGCAGCCAGGGGTGCAAGGATATTTGCGGCCACCACGAGTGCGGCCGGCCATGCGGCCTGCCGCATCAGCATGCCGGCGAAGCGGTCGGTGCGGTCCTGGTAGGCATTGCCGGTCATGACGCCGCCCGCTCCGTGGTCCCGGCAAGATGAACCGGACGGCCAACGGCCATCAGCATCTCGCGGGCGAGCGTCGGCGTCCTGGCTCTGCCGGTCGCCACCAGCCATTCGGCGACGACGCCGGCACTGCGTTGAAAGCCGAGCGCGCAGCACACCAGCACGGTGCCGTCGCGGCGCGCATTCTCCAGCGCGCTGGCTGCCTGCTGCTGCATCGCCGCTGGCGGCGGCAACAGGTCGATCATCGGAAAGCTGATCCAGCGGCAATCTGCTGCCGCCGGCTTTTCAAGTTCGGCGCCGAAGTCGATGACCGTGCCGAAGCTGTTGGCCTCGCGTGCTGTGGGAAAGCGTCCGAGAAAGACGCCGTCGGCAATCGCCACCTGAGGAGCAAGATTGCGCGTCCAGGCCCATATGTTTGCCCTGGCGCCGAGACGGTAAGGCAAGAGCAGGATACGGCTTGCAAGCGTGATGCTGCCATCGGCGGATTTCTGGAACACTTTTGCGCCTGCCCTGGCATAGGCGAAGGCGACGATGGCCAGCGCCAGCGCCGGCCAAAGCAGGAAGAGCGCGACAGCACAAAAGAAAGAGCCGAGCGCGGCACCCGCCAACGCAAGCGCAGCACCCAGCGTATAGAACAGCGCCAGCCGCCGCGCTTTCGCATCGCTGGTCAGCCTCGCGCCTGAAAACGGCAGCTCGCCGTTGCGCGGAAACAGCCACAGCGCAAAGAACCCGAGCAGCGCGCCGGTCGGAATGTCGATGAAGTGATGCTGCCATGTCGTCAGCACCGAGGCGCCGATCAGAAAGCACCAGCCATGCCAGAGCGGCAGGAGAAACCCGCTGAGCCGGTGGCGCCAATGATCCCAGATGATCACCAGCAGGGCGATGTGCAGCGAGGGCGCCTGGTTGAACGGCTTGTCGAAACCGCCAAGCACGGCAAAAAGGAAGCCGGGCAGGCCGGTCGTTGCCGGCCGCACGAAGGTCGCGGTCAGCGGGAACAGGATGAAGCAGGCAACGGCGACGATCTGCGCGGTGAGATAACGCCCGGCCAGGCGGTCGACCCCTTGCCTGTCGTTGTTGAGCAGCAGCGACAGGCCGTAGAACAGGTTGATCGACCAATAGGGCACGATGGTCCAGGCGACGAACGGAATGCTGTGTTCCCAGGAGAACACGATGCTGCCGACATCGTCGCGCCGCGACGCCAGCCAGTTGGCGAAGCCGTAGCTGAGGTAGAAGAACGGCGCCAGGAAGGCCAGCCAGAGGGCTGCCCTGACGACCACCCGTCCATAAGGCTCAGTGCGCGCGGTGGATGCAAGCGATGAGACCATGCTGCTCAGCGGCGCCGCGCGACCGAGACGGTGAAGATGCCCCATTGGTCGATGCGCTGCTCGAGCTTGTCGAAACCGGCGGCTTCGACGAGCTGGTCCATCTCGCCTTGCGTGCGCCGGCGCATCACCCAGGCTTCGCCGCCGCGATGCGAGGTCAGGCTGCGGGCGATCATCTCGAGCTGCGGGTGCCAGGGCTGGTTGGTGTAGAGCAACAGGCTGCCCGGCTGCATGGCGCGGGCCAATCCACCGAGCGAGCGGGCGATCATCGCATTGTCCGAGAACAGTTCGTAGAGGCCGGAAACGATGGCGAGGTCAGGCGCCGGATCGGCGCCGGCGAGCATGTCGGCATCGAACGCGTCGGCGCGCTGGAACGAGACATCAGCCGGCAATTGCCGCTCCGTGATCAGCTTGCGGCCAAGCTCGACGTTGAGGTCGGAATAATCCTGCAGGCGCACGCTCGCCGGCTGGTCGGGGCTCTTCACGATGGCGTCGAGAACATAGCGGCCGTGGCCGGCGGCGATGTCGAGAATGTGCGCTGGCCGCCCGGTGGCCTTCAGCGTCGCCAGGCAAGAGCCGATGAGTTCTTCGAGGTGCAATTTGCGCTGGCGGATGCCGCGCCAGCCGATGGCCTCCAGGAAGACACGGTCGACGACGCGGCCAACAGGTGTAAGACCGCGCGCGTCGTTCTCGTAGACGTAGTCCAGCGTCGAGCCGGAATCGAAGCCGGTGGCGATGCCGGTCTTCATACCCCGGGAGACCCAAGCGCCCATGCGGATCGAGGCGCGGCTGAATGCCCAATAGAGGCCTTTGGGTGACAAGAGCGCGAGCGGCGAGGCAAGCCTGTCGGCCTCGTCGCGCGTGTAGCCGGCGATGTCCGCCTGCTTCAGGTCGACCGGCACATCTGGTGCTGCGAACTGCTTCGCCAGGAATGGCCGGATCAGGTCGAGGGCCTGCGCGCGGTCGCGCTCGCCCAGCGTGTCGTGGAAGAAACCCGGCAACACATGGCGTTCCTTGGCGCGGCTGCCGAGATTGACGAAGAATGCGTGCTGCGGGCCGTGGCGCACCACCCAGTCGCTGCCCGAGAGCAGAAGCTGCGTCGGCACGGTGATGGCGCGGGCGTCCGCAACGATGCGCGCCGCGTGCTGGTAGAGTTCGACCAGGATGTTGGAGGCGATCGGCCGTGTGATCAGCGGATCGCTCTCGAAGGAGGCGATGCGCACGGGATCATGGGTCAGGAATTTCGCCTTGACGTAGGAATTGACGAAGAAGCGGCCCTTGATCTTCTGCCAGAACGCGATGCCTTCCCTAGCGAAGGGCACGTAGAGTTTCACCGAAAAGGCGGGTGAGGCCAGCACCATGGCGCGCAGCTTCGGCGCATAGTCGTGTACCCAAGCAGCAGTGAGCACGGCGCCGAAGGACTGTGCGATCAGCGCGATATCCTGCGTGGCGAAGCCATCCCTGCCGGCGATCTCGCGCATGAAGCAGTCGATGTCGCGCACCAGGGCCGAGAAGGAAGGGGCATAGCCGCGCTCACCGGACGAGCGGCCATTGCCGCGGGCATCCCAGGCGTAGAATGCGTGGTCCGGCATCTGCAATTCATCGACGAGATGGGCCATGCGGCCGCCATGCTCATGGCCGCGGTGGAAGAGCACCACCGCGCCCTTGGCGTCAGTGGAAGCTGCCGGCCAGAAGCGGTAGAAGATCTCCGTCCCGTCATGGCTGCGGAAGACCCGCTCCTGCGCTTGCCGCTCAAGGCTTTGCGTGGCCGCGGCGGCGATCGGTTCGTGCATCGTGGTCTTCCCCTCTGGCGGCATGGCGAGCCTCGATGCTCAGCTGGCGCTGCCAATAAGGCCGGCGCGTATCCGGTTTATGGCGGTCAGCAGCGAAAGCGTTGCCATGGCCGGAAACACAAACGGCGCGATGGATGCCGGCCAGAGCCCGGCGGCGCACAGCACGGCGACCACACCGAGCGCCAGCGCCCTGTAGCTCTTGCCGAATGGCCCGGCATAGTTGCGTCCGATCTTGGCGGCGATGCCGAGCACGCCGGCGAACTCGGTCAGCACGGCTGATATCGCGAAGGCGACGACGCCCCATGCGCCAAATTCCGGAAAGACGGCAAAAGGGAGAATCAGCGCGAGGTCCGAAACGACGTCGCAAAACTCGTTCAGATACATGCCGAGCGTCGAGGCTTGGCCATGTTCCCGCGCCAGCATGCCATCCACGGCGTTCAGCGCCATGCGCACGAACATCACCGCGGGAATGAGCAACAGCAGCCAGCGCCATTCATGCAAGATCGCGATGGCTGTCCCGGCCGCGACCGACATCAGCGCCGCCAGGATGGTTATGCTGTTTGCGGTCACGCCGATTGCCGCCAGCCGATTGACCAGCGGCCGCAGCAGGCCCTGGAAAGCCGGCTTGAGAGCATAAAGCGTCGGCATTTCGGTTGATCCCCCGATCCTGATCAGCGGCTGTACATCAATATGTCAGACACGACCAGAGTAGAGGCGGCTGCGGTCATCATGCGTTCGCAAATCGCTAACCATGATTGGTTCGGCACGGCTGTCATGCACGTTTGCCGGCTCCTGGTGCAACGCGGCATCTTGAATAGTAAGCACGCTTATTATATATCCCGCTCATGGTTTCCGATGGTATCGACAGATTGGGCTTCTTGATCCACGACGTGCAGCGCTTGATGCGCAAGCGCTTCGAGGCTAGGGCCAGCGGCTTGGGGCTTTCTTCGGCGCAATGGCGGCTTCTGGTCCGTGTTGCCAAGGAAGACGGTGTCGCGCAGGCGCGGCTGGCCGAACTTCTCGAAATCGAGCCGATCAGCGTTTCACGCCTGGTCGATCGCATGGAGGAGGGCGGCTGGATCGAGCGCCGTCCTGACGCCACCGATCGCCGCGTCCGCATGATCTTCCTGACGCCCAAGGCGAGCGAAGCCTACGCCGTGATCAAGAGCATTGCCGGGGAAGTCTATGAGGAATCGCTTGTCGGCGTGAAGCCGGAAGCCCGTCGTGTCCTCATCGAGGGGCTCGAGGCGATGGTCCGGAACCTGACCGACGATGAGACGCCGTCCATTGAAAAAGTAAAGAATACAGAGGGCGCAGCAGCATGAACGCGGTAGCCAAGATAGACGAGAAAGTGACCGAGCTGGAAATGGAAGCGCCGGAGAAGCCGGCCGCGGCCCCGGTGGTGGTCGCTCCCCAGGTGCAGCCAGCCCCGGCGCCGGTGAAGAAAAAGCGCCGGCTAGGCCGCTTCCTGCTGATGGTCGCGCTGCCCGCGGCACTGGCTGTCGGCGGCGGTTACGTCTGGGTCACCGGCGGCCGCTACCAGGAGACGGAGAACGCCAATCTGCAGCAGGCCAAGGTGTCGATCGCGTCCGACACGGCCGGCCGCATCGTTCAGGTCGACATTGCCGACAACCAGTTGGTCAAACAGGGTGACGAACTGTTTGCCATCGACCCCGAGCCATATCGGATCGCGCTGGCCCAGGCCGACGCGGCGGTGGCGGGCGCGCGTCTCAATGTCGAGCAGCTGCGCGCGGCTTATGGCCAGTCGATGGCTCAGCAAAAGTCCGATGCCAGCCAGGTCGCTTTCGCCCAGTCGCAGTTTGACCGCGCCGCCGACCTTGCCCAGAAGGGCATCAACGCCAAGTCGTCTCTGGACGAGGCCAAGAACGATCTCGACAAGGCCAAGCAGCAGCTGGCCGTTGCCGAGCAAGGCATCATCAGCGCCAAGGCAGCCCTTGGCGGCAATCCCGATATCGAGACCGACAAGCACCCGACCGTGATGGCCGCGCTGGCCGCGCGCGACAAGGCGGCCTACGATCTGGCGCAAACCACGGTCAAGGCGCCGGCAGACGGCGTCGTCAGCCAGGCTTCGTCGTTCAAGGTCGGTCAGTATGTCGGTTCCGGCACGCCGCTGTTTTCGCTGGTCGAGACCGGCGACACCTGGATCGACGCCAATTTCAAGGAAACGCAGCTCACACACATGAAGTCCGGCCAGAAGGCCGAGATCGTGGTCGACACCTATCCGGGCCGCACCTTCGAGGCGACGGTCAAGGCGATCGGCGCCGGCACCGGAGCAGAGTTCTCGCTGCTGCCGGCCCAGAACGCCACTGGCAACTGGGTCAAGGTCACTCAGCGCATTCCGGTGCGTCTCGAACTGACCGATGCCGACGCCAAGATGGCGCTGCGCACCGGCATGAGCGCCACCGTTACCGTCGACACCGGCGTGGCGCGTGGCCTGCCGTCGATCTTCGGTCACGCCACGGCTGGCGAGGCCGCGCAGTAAAAGTCAACAGAATCCCGCGGGGACCAGCGGGTGGAGGTGAATAGCAGGATTGGTCTGATGGGAGGAGCTGGAAGGATCAGCGTTTGGGCGAAGCCGCGTCGCGGCTTGACCGAAATCTGAAATCTTCGACGCAGACCCGTCGGTCCTCATGTTTCCGGGCGGCAGGCATCCGCTCATCAGAGACTTTCAGTCGATGTAACCCCCACATCGATAATCGCGTCCCACCGCGATGACGGCCTCTCAACGGAAGGCTTTGCCGCCCGGAAACCCATTGTACACGTTTTTGTTACCTGCTGGAAGTTCCACGCCATGAGCACGCCCGAACCCTTCAAAGAAGTGCCGCATCGCGGCCTGATCACGGTCGCGCTCATGCTGGCGACGATCATGCAGGCGCTCGACACGACGATCGCCAACGTCGCGCTGCCGACAATGACGGGCGATCTCGGCGCCTCGCCCGACAACATCAACTGGGTGCTGACCTCCTACATCGTTGCCGCCGCCATCATGACACCGGTCACCGGCTGGCTGGCCGACCGCTTCGGCCGCAAGGAACTGTTCCTGACGGCGGTGGTCGGCTTCACCGTGTTCTCGATGCTGTGCGGCATCGCCTGGAGCCTGGAGACCATGGTGTTCTTCCGGCTGATGCAGGGCGTGTTCGGCGCCGCGATCGTGCCCCTGTCGCAAACCTTCCTGCTCGACATCAATCCCAGGGAACGCCATGGCCAGGCGATGGCCATCTGGGGTGCCGGCATCATGCTGGGGCCGATTCTGGGCCCGACGCTCGGTGGCTGGCTGACCGAGAATTTCAACTGGCGCTGGGTGTTCTTCATCAACCTGCCGGTCGGCATCGTCGCCTTTCTCGGCATGGCCGCCTATTTGCCGGCCGTTGCCCGGCGCGTGCGCGGCTTCGATTTCTTCGGCTTCGCCATGATATCGCTCGGCGTCGGCGCGCTTCAGCTGCTGCTTGACCGCGGCGGTGAGGTCGACTGGTTTTCCTCGGTCGAGATCTGGATTGAGCTTGGTCTTTCCCTTACCGGCTTCTGGGTGTTCATCATTCACACGATGACGGCCGAACATCCCTTCATCGATCCCAAGATCTTCCTCGACCGCAATTTCGTCACCGGGCTGGCGTTCATCTTCGTCATGGGTGTGCTCATCCTGGCGAGCATGTCGCTGCTGCCGCCGATGCTGTCGACCATCTTCGGCTATCCGACCGTCACCATCGGCGTCGTCATGGGGCCACGCGGTGTCGGTACGATGATTTCGATGCTCGTCGTCGGCCGGATCATGAGCAAGGTCGACGCCAGGATCCTCGTCGTCATCGGCTTCCTGCTGACCGCGCAGTCGCTCTACACCATGTCCAGCTTCACGCCTCAGATGGACAACTGGCTGATCATCAGCTCCGGCGTCATCCAGGGCCTGGGCATGGGAATGGTGTTCGTGCCGCTGTCGACCGTCGCCTTCGCCACGCTTGACGTGCGCTTCCGCACCGATGCCACGGCCTTGTTCAGCCTGGTGCGTAATCTCGGCTCGTCCATCGGCGTGTCGGTCGTGACGGTCCTGATGGTGCGCAACACGCAGATCAATCACACCGAGCTTTCGGCCTTCATCAACCCGTTCAACCCCAATCTTTGGGCGGTCTCACCGGCAGCCGCAAGCGGCGATCCAATGGCGCTTTCGCAGGTGGATCGTATGGTCAATCTCCAGGCGATGATGATCTCCTACGTCAATGACTTCAAAATACTCATGGTGATGACGCTGCTTGCCATCCCGTTCGTTTTCCTGCTGCGCAAGCCGAAGCAGGCGCCTGCCGGTGGCGCACCAGCCGCGCATATGGACTAGCTCTCATCAGGTCGTGTTGGTGGTGGCGCACGCAACCGGCACGCCTCTTATTTCCCGAGCACGAGGCTCCAGTAACGCAGATTTCTGTCGCTGCCGTCGCGCACATAGGCAAGGCCGAAGCGGGTGAAGCGCGGGTCGAGCATGTTGCGGCGATGGCCTGATGAATGCACCCAGATGTCGAACAGCTTCTCCAGGTCGAAGCGGCCCTCGGCGATGTTCTCGGCGGCCGCACCCGCAATACCATTACCTTTGACGCGCGAGGCGAAATCCTTGCCCCAGCCGGTGGTGTGGCTCATGCGACGGCGTTGCGCCATGTAGCCGGCCTGTTGCAGGGCGGCCTGTTCGAGCTGCCGGTCGGGGACCAGCGGCGCCAGCCCGGCCGAGGCGCGGATGCTGACCAGCGTGCTGGTGGCGGATGAGGAGACCCCGGCGCCTTCGCCTGTTGGCAGAGAAACGGTGCTACAGGCGGCGAGACCGGCCAGCGCGACGAGGCCGGTCAGCACCATGCGCCTGCTCGGCATCGGACGCGGTTCGATGGAATGGGAATGATCAATGGCCATTCCTGTCTGAATAGTCGCGATCATGGCTTTTGACGGGCAAGCGGTGAAAATTGCGTGAGAACCCATGCGTTGGTTTTCGCAAAATGCATCGCATAATGTTGAAGTGTTGAAGTGCCCCCGTTCGGGCAACATAGTCCAGACGGCCCCTATGACGGGAGAATCCGATGCCAAAACCTGCCCGTACCTTCCCGACGCTCTCCACCACCCGCCTGCTGCTGCGCGCCCCGACCGCCGAAGATGCCGACGCCTTCCGGGACATCCTGTCGATCCCCGATGTCACCCGGTTCTCGAACTGGCAGGATGCGCCGTCCAAGGCGGTGGCGGATCGGGCAATGAGATGGATGTGCAAGGCCTTTCCCACCGGCAAAGGGTGTGCCTGGATCATCGAGGATCGCGCTTCGAAGACCATGGCCGGTGCGATTCGGTACAACTGGTTCGTCAACAAATCGAAGTGCGGCGAGATCGGCTACGAACTGCATCCGGATTTTTGGGGCAAAGGTCTGATGACCGAGGCTGCTGCTGCCGTCGCTCTTTGCGGCCATCGGTTTTTCGGACTCAATCGCATCGAGGCGTGGACGCTGCCAGGCAATACCGGATCGGACCGTGTGCTGGAGAAAGCCGGGTTCCGCTACGAGGGGACGCTACGGCAGAAAGCGCGGTTCAAGGGCGCCTACCACGACTTCAGGATGTTTGGACGGCTGGCCAACGATCACGTTGTCTCAATCGACCAGAATTAGCCTGCCGCCGTGCGGGAATAGGTTTCCGGCATCGGTGAGACTTGGCTAGTCCGGTCGTCTTCGGTCCGTTCCCACCACGAGCCCAGCGCGTCGATGAGCGGTACAAGCCTGCGGCCCGGCGCGGTAAGATCGTAGTCGACCCGCAGCGGATAGCCCGGGCGCGCCGTTCGCCGCACGATACCGGCGTCCTCCAGCTTGCGCAGTTCCAGCGCCAGAATGCGGTGCGACACCGTCGGGTTGTCGCGCCTGAGTTCGTTGAACCGCTTGGTCCCGTCCTTCAGATAATAGAGCAGCAGTGTGGGCCAGCGGCCGCTGAGCACGCGCATGGTCTCTTCGATCGGGCAGCGTGAGACGACGTCTTTCATGGGCGGTCCCTGGTTACAGAATTGTGCGTAATTTACATGGGGCGACCAGCGTTTAGGGTCAAGTTTCGCTGCGCGGCGTGATCCCTTGAACCATGGAAGAAAACAAATGGAACCTATCCTCCTTTACGGCTTCCCGGCGGGAAGCTCGATGGGGCTCGTCGCTGCCTTTGAACGCGTCGGACAACCCTATCGCCTGTGCCGTGTCGATATGCTCACCGAGATGAAGAACGACGCCTACGCCAGCATCAATGGCCGTCAGGAAACGCCGGTTTTGATCACCGACGAAGGCACCGTGCTCACCGAGACCATGGCCATTGCCGCGTGGCTCGAGGCCCGCGACACGCAACGTCGCATCAGCTTCGATCCGCGCTCGCAGGAAGCCGACCGCATGCACCAGTTGATGGCCTTCGTGAACACCGGTTTCACAGCCGCTTTCAGCCCGCTCTGGGTGGCATTGGAAATGGCAGCGGATGAACCGGCGCTGAAGGCGACCTTGCGCGACTTCGGCCGCAAGGCCGTTGCCGAACGCCATGATCGGCTCGAGGCCATGATCGCCGACACGGACTTTCTGGTCGGCGATCGGCTGACGCTGGCGGATACCACGCTGATTGGTGTGGCCCGCTGGGCGGAGTTCCATCAGGCGATCGAGGGTGCTGCCTATCCCAAGCTGGCCGGCTTGCGTCGCCGCATCGAAGCCGATCCGGTCGTGCGATATGCCCTGGCTGTCGAGGATGGCGAACAGCCCGCCGGTTCCGGTGCCTGCCTTGGCCACGTCCCTCTGGCCGAAGTGATCGATCGCTTCGCTGCACCGGCGCAACCGTAGCGATGCTCATTTTCAACTAGATGTGCCTTTGTGAAAGGCACTTATCTGCCGGAGTGCGGTTGCCGCACTCCGGCGTTGTTGAACGCGACCGCCATTCTTCTCAACGCTACCGCCGGCGCCTCCGGACGTCAGGTCAAACGTTGGGAGCCGTCTCTCATTTCACGAGAGTGATCATCCGGTCAGCATACATTGCGCGATTTCCAAGCGCAGCCGCGCAGTCCGACGTGACGGACGAGTTTCCGGTCATCTGTACCGTATTTCCGACAAGCCTGAGACAGTCGCCCTGGGCGCTCATATCAGAGTTGCCGGCGTAGGAAATGGGCGCGTCCGGCGCGTAGATGAAACCGCTGAGCACGGAATTTGCGCCGCCATTCAACGTCAGGGCAGACGTATTGCCGTGATCCTGAAAAATGGTGATACCAGCGTAAGGGCCGCTGGCGGGCGGGGAAAGGTTCACCTTCTCATTGGCATTTATGTATATCTGAGCGCTTTCCATGAGGAATATGGTCACGCCCTGGCCAGTCAGGCTGCCGTTTCCCCCTGGCTTTATGGTGGTGCCGCGCATGATGTAGACGCCCGGATCAAGCGTGATGTCCCCCGACAATGTCTTGTCGCAATAAGTGCCGGGCGACAGCGTGTAGGTTTTGCCGTTCGGGACCGGCAAACACAATGTGTAAGGGGGAGGAATGACGTCGGCCAGTGGATCAAAAGACGCGTACCGATGTTCGTGCGGCGTTCCGCAGGCGAGACTGGCGCCGGGCGGCAACAGCCCGCTGGTGCCGCCGACGGTTGAGACACAGCCCGCCGAAACCAGTGCAGAGCCGCCTCTATTGACAGAATCGGACGCGTCCGAGTTCGACGCGATCACACAACTATCCATCGAGACATTGGTCGAGCCCTGCAGGTTCACGGCGGCGGAGGCATGCGGATCGAGCGCCAGCACGCAGGCTTGAGCGCCAGGTTTTATCTTGACCAAGGTCGAGCGGTAGGCCGGCCAGGGGGCCGAGTCGGCGATGAAACTTTGGTGGCTTATGCTCGACGACAGCGAGACAAAGTAGGCGCTTGGACTGCCACTGGCCGTTGCCGAGAAAGCCGAGACGCTGCCCGAATATTCCTGCGGGTCGGCCGCGCTCAAATTTGCGGCAAAGAATTGCAGCCCAAGTTGCTGAACATCGCCAGCCGCCATGTCGGGAGAAAATTTCGTGCCGACGGCGAGTCCCGCCGCGTCCAGCGAGTTCTGGAGTTGCGCGGCATCACGGCTCGTGCCGAACAGATCAATGGCGCCGGCCACACCAATTATCATCGGCAGCATCGCTATGGCGGTCGTCATGGCAATGTTGCCCCGCTCCGAAGACCAGAAGCCTTTCAATGCGAACATCGTCCCTCGCCAAAACCTGCAAAGCTCAGGTGATACGCCAGGGGTCTCTACGAGCAATTTCAGTAAATGCTAAAATGCATAATGCTAAAATGCGACACGATGGTTGGCCAAAAAAGAAGCCTGCCCAAGGCGCGACCAGATGAGAGGCGACGGGCAAGGGGGCGAGCCCAACGGGGAGTTATTCCAAGCCATTGACGCGGCGACAATCGCCACCAACTCTGCTATCGTGCCTTTCGTTCTTGAAGTGGCAGCTCTGGCGGCCATCCTGGCGGTGACCGCCCCGACACACGGGAGGAAGGTTATGGCCGGCTTTCATGTCATGGCGGATGCACGTGGAATGCATGTGCAGCCCACGGTGCGCCGCATCACCACATCGGACCTTTGGGATGCGCTACGCCTCGGCTTCGAGGATTTCTGGGCAAAACCCTCGCACTACGTGTTCCTGTGCCTGATCTATCCCATCGTTGGCCTGATCCTGACGCGGTGGACGTCTGGCGCCAACGCCATCCAGCTCATCTACCCCCTGATGTCGGGTTTCGCGCTGGTTGGGCCGTTTGCCGCGATCGGTCTCTATGAGATCAGCCGCCGGCGCGAACTCGGCATGAATACCTCCTGGCGGCATGCGCTCGACGTGCGCCGCTCGCCGGCGGTTCCGTCGATCGCGGTGATCGGCATCATGCTGGTCGCGCTGTTCCTGTTGTGGCTGTACACCGCGCAGTCGATCTACACCGGCCTGTTCGGCGACCAGCCTCCGGCATCGATCGGCAGCTTCGTGCGCGAGGTGCTGACGACCGGCAAGGGCTGGACGCTGATCCTCGCCGGCAATGCGGCAGGCTTTGTCTTCGCCGCGGTCGTGCTGGCCACCACCGTGATTGCCTTCCCGCTGCTGCTCGACCGGGACGTCGGCGCCGTTTCGGCCATCGAGACCTCGGCGCGGGCGGTGATGGCCAACCCGCTGCAGATGGCGCTGTGGGGATTGCTGGTCGCCGTGCTTCTGGTCATCGGTTCGATCCCGCTGTTTGCCGGGCTCGCCGTGGTCATGCCGGTGCTCGGCCATGCCACCTGGCATCTCTACCGCAAGGTGGTCGAACCGGAGCGGGCGCAGCAGATAAGGCGGCCAATGTAACGAAAGCGCTCTCAGCGTTGCGCGTCGGTCGCCATCTTCAGCGCCAGTGCCGCCAGTACGGTCCCCATCATCCAGCGCTGGATGACCAGCCATAGTGGCCGTCCGGCAAGGAAGGTGGCGATCGAACCGGCCGTCACCGCGATGATGGCATTGACGCTGAGGCTGATCGTGATCTGCGTGGCGCCCAGCACCAGAAGCTGCGACAGGACATGGCCCTTGCCCAGGCTGATGAACTGCGGCAGCAGCGACAGATAGAGCACTGCCACCTTCGGATTGAGCAGATTGGTCATCAGGCCCATCGCGAAGAGCTTGCGCGGCCGATCCCTCGGCAGTTCGCGCACCTGGAATGGCGAACGCCCGCCCGGCTTCACCGCCTGCCAGGCCAGCCACAGGAGATAGAGCACGCCGGCAAAGCGCAGCGCGTCATAGGCGTAGGGCACGGCGAGCAGCAGCGCGGTGATGCCGAAGGCCGCAGCCAGCACATAGAAGAGGAAGCCGAGTGCCACGCCGCCAAGTGAGATCAACCCGGCCTTCGGCCCTTGCGACAGGGAACGCGAGATCAGATAGATCATGTTGGGGCCAGGCGTCAGCACCATGCCGAGGCAGACCAGCGCGAAGGCGAGATGATTGGCGGTTTCGGGCATCTGTTCGTTCCCCAGCGCACCGCGAATGGATGCACGATCCAGCAGGCGGCCAATATGTGCCTGTGCCGGCAGGCGCGTGCAAGAGCATGGCGGCGCCAGCCGTTGCGCCAGAGGGCTGCCAATGCATGTCGCCCAAAAGTGGCCCCGGTTTTGGGAGAACGACATGCATAAAACAAAAACCTAAAGCGCGTCGCCTGAATCCGTCCAAACGCGACGCGCTTTAGTGCCTTCGGATCAACCGACGACGCGCAGGTTCGACAATTCGTTGCCGATTTCCTTGAAGTCGTTCGACAAGGTGGCACCGGTGGCGTTCCAGAACAGCTTCGCCGGCTTGCTCGCGTCCGTCGGATCCTTGCGGAAGCGCGAGTTCGACGAGCAGGCTTTCAGCGCGTCGATCGCCAGTTTGTCGGCCGTCTTGGTCGTGGACAGGTCGAGCGCCACCGTCATCACCATGATGTTGGCTGCCTTGGCGTTGTTGCAAAGCGTCGCCATCTGCTCGTTGAGTGCGTTGGTATAATTGCCGTTCGAATAGTCGAATTGGCCGATGGCGCTCGACGTGCCCAAAAACAGGCGACCGACCGAGGTGCCGTTGTAGCCGGGCTGGAGATAGCCAAAGGACGCATAGGTCGACTTCGAGTCGGCAGGATCGGAATAACCCAGCGAGGACGGCGTATAGTAGGTGTTGGCGCCGTCGGTCAGCACGATCACGACCTTGTCGTTGCCCCTCTCGGTTTCCGGGCGCCCTTGGGTGAACGGCTCGCCGCTCGAAACCACCCGCCAGCCCCAGGCCATACCCTCTGGAACATTGGTGCCGCCATCCGGCTGCATCAGGTCGATCGCCGCCTTGATCGCGGTGAGCCCATCGGTGACGCTGACGTCGGTCAGCGGCGTGATCGGGTTGGTGGAGCAGCTGTAGTTCGGCCCATTGCCGGCCGGCAGCGCCGGCGCATTGATCGGCCGCGGCTGGAAGTATTTGGCCATGTTGCGCAGCCGGGATTGGCCGGTGCTGCTCGTCAGGTCGTCATTCCACCAGCTGTTCACCGCGCCATAGGTCGTCGGCTCGGCCTCGTCGGGATCCTGGGTGAGCCTCCAATGATTGCCGGGCTCGTCCGGGGCGAACATCGGCACGAACATCGTTGCCGGATCGCCAACCCCGATGCCGGTGTTGGCCGAGCCGCCGGACGGCGCGGCGTCGTTGACATTGTAGGGATAGGGCCGGGCCTCGACGCAGCCCTGCCAACTGGCGAATGGGCCATAGGTGTCGATATAGTCATATTCATCGTGGCTGTCGCTGCAGGTGCTGTTCGAGTTGTATTCGTCGCAAACAACACGCTTGCTGCCTTTGACACGCTCATGGTTGGTGACGACCTTCATATCGCGGTAGAGCGAAAACCGGGTCAGCATCTGGCCCTCGTCGGCACCCCATCCCGAACCGCGCTTGTACCAGATGCCGTTGGTCTGCTGGGCGTATTTGTCGGCCGTGTTCAGCGTCGACCAGTCGAAATTCTCGTTCGATACCGGCGACAGGCCTTCGGTGTCCATCCAGGACGCATTGCCGTTGCCGGGTCCGACATTGACCGAGGCGGCAAACGGCACGAGGCCGAACTGCACCGGCCTGTCGACCTGCTTGATCATTACCGCCTGCTTGGCCAGCGTGTCGACCAGCTGTTTGGCAGCGGTCTTGAGAAGGTCGATGCGCGTTTGCCCCGAGCCTGTTCCGGTCTTGGTCATCGATCCGGAATTGTCGAGCACCAGGGCGACTTCCAGAGTGTTCTTCAGCCGCACTTCCGAAGTGACGTTGAAGCTGATTTTCTGGTTTGCGTCGGTTTCGGATTTGCCGACGAGCTGGCCGAAGACAGGATAGAAATAGGGCTTGTAGTCAAGCCGGGCGCTCATCTTGAGCAAGCCTCCGCCGGTGGTGTTGCTTGGCAAGGTGACGCTAAGCGTCGTGTTGGCGGGATCGATCTTGTTGAGGTTGGCGTTGAAGAAGTCGAGCGCATAGGCTCTCAACTGGTCGTCGGTCGCGCCTTCCGTCAGCCGTCGCGCCGTGGCGAAGTTGGCGGCATCGAGCGCATTCGACACCGCCTGTTTTTCGCGGCTCATCTCGGTGTAATCGACCGCCATTGCCAGAGCGCCCATCAGCGGAACCATCGCAACGACCGTCATAAGAGCATAGTTGCCGCGTTTGTCGCGGCAGAACTGACGCCAAAGTTCATGCATGTCTTGCAGCGGCCCCCGCCGGCGGATTCTCGATCGACGCCAGCTTTCCACAAAACGCTGAAGGCCGCGTTTGGGAAATCGTTCGACTGCCGGGTGAGCGCTTCACCAACCGCTAACCAATTGCCCCCCTCGTTCATCATCCTCGCCGGCCGGTGGGCATCTCGCATCGGGAGGTGCCGATCAACTGACGCTGCGCAGGCGTCAGGCGAAAGCTGGTGACAGGTCGGGGCGGTTCGGCTAATCCGAAGCGGCTGCGGGGAACCGTCGGTCGCGGCGGTCGCAACGATCATGACTGAAGGAAATGGCATGGCGGATTCGCCTGAAATCATCGGCTCGCTCGAAGACCTGTCGAAGGCCTATTCGGCAATCCTGTGCGATGTCTGGGGTGTGGTGCATAATGGCGAGAGGCATTTTCCGGTTGCGGCCTCGGCGCTGGCAAGGGCTCGAGAGGCGAAAATCCCCGTCGTCCTGATCACCAATTCGCCACGCCGCAGTGCCGATGTCGTGGCGCAGATGAACGCGATCGGTGTTCCATCGTCAGCGTACGACCGGGTGGTCACGTCAGGCGATGTGACCCGCGACCTGATCGCCGAGGGCCCACGCAAGATTTTTCATATTGGCGCCGACCGTGACCTCACCCTTTATGACGGTCTCGACGTCGAGCTTGTCGAGGAGTTCGAGGCATCCGGCGTCGTCTGCACCGGCCTGTTCGATGACGAGGTCGAGAAGCCAGAGGATTACACCGAGCTTCTGCGGCGGTTGCGCGCCAGGAACCTGCCCTTCATCTGTGCAAACCCCGACATCGTGGTCGAGCGTGGCGAACGCATCATCTGGTGTGCAGGCGCGCTGGCACGCGATTATGCCCAACTCGGTGGCCGCACGTTGATCGCCGGAAAACCTTACGTGCCGATCTATAACATCGCGATGAAGGAGGTTGCCGAGATTCTTGGCCGGCCGGTCGATCGCGGTCAGGTGCTGGCCATCGGCGACGGCATGATGACCGATGTGAAGGGCGCCGCCGACAATGGCTTCGATGTTCTCTATGTCTCCGGCGGTATCCATGCCCGCGACTATGGCGATGCACTGCAACCGGATCCGGCAAGGTTGGCGACCTTCCTGGAAAAACATGGGTATCGTCCGGTGGCCGTCATTCCCAGACTGCGGTAGGTGACGATGGCAGGCTTCCAGCACATTCCGGCAACCGCGCCGCTGCCCGCCGACCTGCGCGGCGGCGTGGTGGCGATCGGCAATTTCGATGGCGTCCATCGCGGTCATCAGGCGGTGCTCGAGCGGGCATTGGCTGAAGCCGGGCGGCGTGGTGTGCCGGCCCTGGTGCTGACATTCGAACCGCATCCGCGCAAGATCTTCAGGCCTGATATCCCGTTGTTCGTGCTGACGCCGCCGCCGATGAAGGCGCGGCTCCTGTCGCGGCTGGGCTTTGCCGCGCTCGTCGAGCAGCCGTTCACGCGCGACTTCGCCTCGCTGTCGGCGGAAGCATTCGTGACCGATGTGCTGGAGAGGAACCTTGGCATTACCCACGCCGTGACCGGGTTCGATTTCCATTTCGGCAAGGATCGTCAAGGCGGTCCGGCCTACCTGATGGCGGCCGGCGAGCGTCACGGCTTCGGCGTCACGCTTGTCGACGCCTTCCGTGACGAGGGCGCCGAGGTGGTGTCGTCCAGCCGCATCCGCGGGTTGCTGAGCGAGGGCGAGGTGGCCGAGGCCGCCGGACTGCTCGGCTATCGCTTCACCGTCGAAAGCGAGGTGGTCGGCGGACAGCAGCTCGGCCGCACGCTTGGCTTTCCAACCGCGAATATGAGGCTTTCCGCGGAAGCTGCCCTGAAAGAGGGCATCTATGCCGTCCGCTTTCGTCGCGCCGACGGCACGCTTCACGACGGTGTCGCCAGCTTCGGCCGTCGCCCGACGGTCGACGACAATGGTGCGCCGCTGCTGGAAACCTTCGTCTTCGATTTCTCCGGCGACCTCTATGGCGAGGTCTGCCAGGTTTCCTTCTTCGGTTTCCTGCGCCCGGAGGTGAAATTCGAAGGGCTCGATGCGCTGGTCGCGCAGATGAAGCGCGATGAAGCCGAGGCGCGCGCGCTGCTTGCCGGCGTCAAGCCGCTCTCCGATCTCGATGCGGCCATGGCGTTTTAAGGCTTGTTGAGATTCAGCGTGAGTTTATGACGGCGGCTGCGAGATTGATGAAGGCAGCGAAGCTCTGATCGGTTTTATCGGCTCGCATGGCGATACGCTTGAATTCCTTGAGTTTGCAGAAGAAGTTCTCGATCAGGTGGCGCCATTTGTAGAGTTCCTTGTCGAGTGGCAGGGGAAAAGTACGACGTGAGTGCTGTGAGATAACGATCCTGGCGCCGCGCTCATTCAGGTCGGCAATGATGCTGTTGCTGTCGAACGCTTTGTCGGCAATCAAGCCACCAAAACAGACGCCATCGATGAGCGGTGCGACGCCCACCGTATCGAACCGCTGGCCGGGCAAAAGAACAAAGCGCACAAGATTGCCAAGCGCATCAGTGAGCGCCAGAATTTTGGTGGTCATGCCGCCCTTGGAGCGGCCTATGGCCTGGCTTTGAGTCCCCCTTTTGCGCCCTGTCCATGGCGGTGGACCTTGACGATGGTAGCATCAACCATGGCGTACTCCATGTCCGGCTGGTCCGAACAAGCCTCGAAAAGCCGAATGAAAACATCGGCTTTGACCCAATCGCGGTAGCGTTTGAAAACGGTGTTCCAGCTCCCGAAGAAGGCTGGAAGGTCGCGCCACGGACTTCCTGTCCGCACGATCCAAAGCAAGGCTTCGATGAAGCGGCGATTGTCACCCCCACTTCGTCCGGGATCGGTTGGTTTGCCCAGGCAATGCGGTTCCATCTTCGCCCATTGGGCGTCCGTCAGCACAAATCGTTCCATCCAAAGCTTGAATCACAATCCAAGCTCAGGGGGAATCCTGAATCTCAACAAGCCTTAGCTGTTGAAGAAGTGCTAGCGCAGTTGTTGGGAGCGTGATTCACTGATCCTTGATCGATTGGGGATTCGTGGATGCGCGGATTGGACGAGCGGACAGGGTCGCTGTTTTCGTATGTCGATCTTGAGGAGCGCGTTCGGGGTGATCATCCGCTTCGCACGATCCGGGAAATCGTCAACGCGGCGCTAGCGGAGATGGACGGCGATTTCGCGGTGATTTATCCGCCTGGGCTCGGCCGCCCGTCGATAGCGCCGGAGCGATTACTGCGTGCGATGCTGTTACAGGCCTTCTACGGCATCCGCTCTGAGCGCCAGTTGATGGAGCGGATGGAGTTCGATCTTCTGTTCCGCTGGTTTGTAGGTCTTGGCATTGATGATCCGGCCTGGGACCATTCGAGCTTCACCAAGAACAGGGAGCGTCTGCTCGAAGGCGAGATCGCGGCGAAGTTCCTGCGCGCGGTTCTTGCACAGCCGAAGGTGAAGCGGCTTTTGTCCTCGGACCACTTCTCGGTGGATGGGACGCTGATCGACGCCTGGGCTTCGATCAAGAGCTTCCGGCGCAAGGATGGCGGCGACAATGATCCGGACGGTGCTGGCCGCAACGCCGAGCGCGGCTTTCATAAGGAGAAGCGCTCTAACGACACGCACCAGAGCACGAGCGATCCGCAGGCGCGGCTCTACAAGAAGGGCGACGGCCGGCCGGCGAAGCTCTGCTATATGGGACATGCGCTGATGGAGAACCGCCATGGGCTGGCGGTCGACGGCGGCATCACCCAGGCTACGGGCACGGCCGAGCGGGAGGCCACGCTCGCCATGTTGGACCGCAGGCAATCGCGACGGCGCATCACGCTGGGCGCCGACAAAGCCTACGACGTGCGTCAGTTCATCAAGGACCTGCGCGAGCGCAAGGTTACGCCGCATATTGCCGTCGATGGCCATCTCAGCAAGACGGGCAAGCCCCGCGTAACGGCAATCGATGGCCGCACGAAGCGCCATCTGGGCTATGAAGCCAGCCAGCGCTGCCGCAAGCGGATCGAAGAGGTGTTCGGCTGGATCAAGTCATCCGCCGGCATGGCCAAGGTCAAGCTGCGAGGATGCGCCCGTGTGGGCGCGGCTTTCACCTTGGGCCTGGCGGCCTACAACCTGATCCGCCTGCCCAAGCTGCTGGCGGCGCCAGCATGAGCCTCGTGGGACGCTGGCGGATCGTTGAGATGCCCGACTATGTCGAGGACTATCCCGACATGGCCGAGCCCGCTCACATTCTCTTTGAAGCCAACGGTTCCGGCGAATTCGCCTTCGGCTGCGTCACCGGAGAGATATTCGGCGGAGGCGACGGCAACCATGTCGCCTTCTCCTGGCAAGGCAATGACGAAATGGACGAGGCTCAGGGAGACGGTTGGGCTGAAATCCAACCGGACGGCTCCATCGTAGGCCAAATCTGCTTTCACAACGGCGATGAAGCAGACTTCATCGCTCGCAGATGGACTTCTTCAACAGCCTGTTAAAGCATGATCCCGAAAAGTGGGAACCGGTTTTCGGATCAGATCATGCCCAGGCAAGAATCACTTCTTCAGCGCCAGGCCGACGGCGATGAAGGTCCAACCCTGGAAGATCAGGTCGATCGCCAGGAACAGTCCGAGCACCCACAGGCTGTTGACCGGCCAGCCCATCGCGATGATCAGGCCGGCAAGGGCGCTGATGACACCGGCTGCGACGACCCAGCCCCAGCCGCGTTGCGGCCGGTGGCTGTAGCCGACCCAGGCCCGGAGCACCCTGACGCGACCAGGGCGATCGCCAGCAGGAACGTCAGCACCGCTGAAGCGAGCAGCGGATTGTAGAAGGCGAAAAAGCCGGCAACGGCGTAGAGCAGTCCGCTGAGCAACCAGTAGAAGAAGCGGCTCCAGGTCTTGACGCCGAACGCATGCACGATCTCGATGATGCCGGCCATCAGCATCAGCCATCCCACGACATAGACGGAAGCCACCGTGGCGATGAACAGATTGGCGAAAGCAATGCCGCCGAAGATGAGCAGCAGCACGCCGAGCGCGACAAACCACCCCCATTTTGTCCGTGTCTGTTCGATCGCGATCTTCAAGGCGTCGCCGTGCAGGGTCATTGTCGCGGTCTCCATCAAGGGCTGCGGGATACTGCCGGATGGAAGTTAGTCCCGGCGCCGGCCAACGTCCAGTCGATGACCGGCAGCGGCATCGCAGCAAACCGCGAGCGGATGTCTCGGGTTTAAATCAAATTTTACCAAACGACCGTCAAAGCTGTCGTCGGTAACCGTGTGCGTTGTGTTAGTGGAGTGGCCATGAGTCCGGTCGGAAGAATCTCTCTGGTGTTGGCCGCCGCGATGCTGGGTGGGGCGGGCGCTGCCAATGCGGGCGAGGGCAGCTGGTTGTCCGGCGACTGGTATCTGACCGTTGGCGCCACTGGCATGGTGGCGCCGAATTTCGAGGGCGGCAAGAAGTACCTGCTCAGCGCTTCGCCGATCATCTCGCTGGGCAAGGCGGGACCGGCGGCCCGTTTCACCTCGCGCAACGACAACATCTCACTGGCGCTGGTCGACGACGGCGGTATTCGCGCCGGCCTGACCGGCAAATTCCTGTTTTCCCGTGACGATGGCAACGCCGATGAGCTGAAGGGCCTCGATCCGGTGCGCTGGGGCGGGGAAGTCGGCGGCTTCTTCGAATTCTACCCGACGGATTGGCTGCGCACCCGCGCCGAGCTGCGCCACGGCATTCGCGCTCACAATGGCTTTGTCGCCGACATTGCAGCCGACGCGTTCTACGACGTGACGCCAACCGTGCGGATTTCGGGCGGACCACGTGTCTCCTTCGCCTCGGCCAACTATTTCGACGCTTACTACGGCGTCAACGCGCAGGAAGCCGTGGCTTCGGGCTTGAGCGAATATCATCCCGGTGGCGGGCTGAAATCGACCGGCCTTGGCGGCGCCATAACCTGGAAGGTGACCGAGCCGATGACCGCCAGCCTGTTTGGCGAATATTCCCGCCTGATGGGACCGGCGGCCGATTCCAGCCTGGTCAAGGAACGCGGCGACCGCAATCAGTTCATGATCGGCGTGTCGACTACCTATCGCTTCGATTTCACGATGTAAGTGAATCGAACGAGAGACGCTTTATTCCTGCGCCCATCTCCGCTAAAAGCCCACCAATGACGAGCTTTTCGCGCCTTCACGCGCTGACGATACGAATTACCGGCCCGGTGTTCCGGGCGGCCTGAGGGTCGCCGGAGCCGCCGGGAATTTTGCGCGCGGCCTCTCGCGCTTTTTCCAGATCATCAGGCATGTCGCCCAAAAGTGGCCCCGGTTTTGGGAAAACGACATGCGCAAAAAGTAAAGTTCAACGCCCTGGCTCTTTTGCCAACGGGCAATGCACATGGCAGACCAATGACCGATACCGCTGAAACGATCGATTATTCCAAGACGCTTTATCTGCCGCAGACGGATTTTCCGATGCGCGCCGGCTTGCCCGAAAAGGAGCCGCTGCTGGTCAAGCGCTGGCAGGACATGGACCTCTACCGCAAGCTGCGCGAGAGCGCTGCCGGCCGCACGAAATACGTGCTGCATGACGGCCCGCCCTACGCCAATGGCAACATCCATATCGGTCATGCGCTGAACAAGATCCTCAAGGACGTCATCACCCGCTCGTTCCAGATGCGCGGCTATGACTCGAACTATGTGCCCGGCTGGGACTGCCATGGCCTGCCGATCGAATGGAAGATCGAGGAGCAGTACCGCGCCAAGGGCAAGAACAAGGACGAGGTGCCGGTCAACGAATTCCGCAAGGAATGCCGTGAGTTCGCCGCACATTGGATCACGGTGCAGGGGGCTGAGTTCCAGCGGCTCGGCGTCATCGGCGACTTCAAGAATCCCTATACGACGATGGCTTTCCATGCCGAGGCGCGCATTGCCGGCGAGCTGTTGAAATTCGCCATGTCGGGCCAGCTCTATCGCGGCTCCAAGCCGGTGATGTGGAGCGTGGTCGAGCGCACGGCACTGGCCGAGGCCGAGGTCGAGTACCAGGATTATGAAAGCGACACGATCTGGGCGAAGTTTCCGGTCGCCAGCCTGGTCCACCCCATCGACGATGGCGAGACCAAACTGACCGAGGGAGCGCTCGATCTGCTGCAGGCCCACGTCGTCATCTGGACGACGACGCCATGGACCATCCCCGGCAACCGCGCCGTCAACTATTCGCCGCGCATCAATTACGGCCTCTACGAGGTCACGGCGGCCGACAACGCGTTCGGCCCGCAGCCAGGCGAAAAGCTGATCTTTGCCGACGCACTGGCCGAAGACGCCTCGGCCAAGGCCAAGGTCACCTTGAATCGTCTCCGCAGCGTTTCGGCGCAAGAGCTTGGAAGCCTTACGCTTTCGCATCCGTTCAAGAGCTTTGGCGGTGGCTATGAATTTGCCGTTCCGATGCTCGCCGGCGACCATGTCACCGACGATGCCGGCACCGGCTTCGTTCACACAGCTCCCGGCCATGGCCGCGAGGACTTCGACGCCTGGATGGATGCGGCGGTGGACCTGCGCGCACGCGGCATCGACAGCGCCATCCCGTTCACCGTCGACGATGGCGGCTTCTTCACCAAGGATGCCCCGGGTTTCGGTCCGGACCGCGAGGGTGGAGCCGCGCGTGTCATCGATGACAACGGCAAGAAGGGCAACGCCAACCAGGCCGTCATCGACGAACTGATCAAGCGCGACGCGCTGTTTGCGCGGGGCCGGCTGAAGCACAGCTATCCCCATTCATGGCGATCCAAAAAACCGATCATCTTCCGCAACACGCCGCAATGGTTCGTCTATATGGACAAGGACCTCGGCGACAGCTCGACGCTGCGCAGCCGCGCATTGAAGGCGATCGACGACACCCGTTTCGTGCCCGCGGCGGGCCAGAACCGCATCCGCGCCATGATCGAGGAGCGCCCGGACTGGGTGCTGTCGCGCCAGCGCGCCTGGGGCGTGCCGATTGCCGTCTTCGCCGATGCCGACGGCAATGTGCTGAAGGACGAGGCTGTCAACCAGCGCATCATGGATGCCTTCGAACAGGAGGGTGCCGACGCCTGGTTCGCCACTGGGGCCAAGGAGCGTTTCCTTGGCAATCACGATGCGTCCAAATGGAAGCAGGTGATGGACATCCTTGACGTCTGGTTCGATTCGGGCTCGACGCACGCCTTCACGCTGGAGGATCGTCCTGACCTGAAATGGCCGGCTGACGTCTATCTCGAAGGCTCCGACCAGCATCGCGGCTGGTTCCACTCCTCGCTGCTGGAAAGCTGCGGCACCAGGGGCAGGGCGCCTTACGATACCGTCGTCACCCATGGCTTCACCATGGATGAGGATGGCCGCAAGATGTCGAAGTCGCTCGGCAACACCGTTGTGCCGCAGGACGTCATCAAGCAGTCGGGCGCCGACATCCTGCGGCTTTGGGTGGTGACGACCGACTATTGGGAGGATCAGCGGCTCGGCAAGAACGTGCTGCAGACCAACATCGACGCCTACCGCAAGCTGCGCAACACCATCCGTTGGATGCTGGGCACGCTCGCCCATGACGATGGCGAAGAGGTGCCGCTGGAAAAGATGCCGGAGCTGGAGCGGCTGATGCTGCACCGGCTCGCAGAGCTCGATGAAATCGTGCGCTCGGGCTACGACGCCTTCGAATTCAAGCGCATCACCCGCATGCTGCTCGATTTCATGGTGGTCGAACTGTCGGCCTTCTATTTCGACATCCGCAAGGACGGGCTCTACTGCGACGCGCCGTCGAGCGTGAAACGCAAGGCTTCGGTGCAGGTGGTACGCCATCTCTTCAATTGCCTGGTGAAATGGCTGGCGCCGATGCTGCCCTTCACCATGGAAGAGGCCTGGCTCGATCGTCATCCCGACGCCGTCTCGGTGCATCTCGACCAGTTCCCGCAAATCCCGGCGGACTGGAGGAACGAGGCGCTGGCGGAAAAGTGGCGCCAGGTGCGGCAGGTGCGGCGTGTCGTCACCGGCGCGCTGGAGATTGCGCGAGTCCAGAAGGTGATTGGCTCGTCGCTGGAAGCGGTGCCGGTTGTCACCATTAACGATGCAGCGCTCGAAGCGGCGATAGCCGATGTCGACATGGCCGAGATGGCGATCACCAGCGATCTGGTGATCGCTCATGGCGAAGCGCCTGCGGGTGCCTTCACGCTTGACGACGTCAAGGGTGTCGCCGTGGTGGTCGAAAAGGCCGAGGATCGGGGCCTGGTGAAATGCGCACGGTCCTGGCGCTACACCGCCGATGTCGGCCAGGATCCGGAATTCCCGGATGTTTCGGCGCGCGATGCGGCGGTGCTGCACGAATTGAAGGCGCTTGGCCGGCTTTAATCCGCTGGCGGAAAGCTTCCATCGGTGCACAAATGCCACGCCGGGCGGGCGAAAACCGCCCGCGCGTTGCCCTTAACGAGTGGTTGAGGTAAACACGCGAAACTCCGGAAGACAAATTGTCGCCGGATTTCCGTCGCAAGTGCTTGGACGATGGGGACTGGTCATAAGGCCGGTGGCAATCGAGAGGCTGTCTATAGTGGGACTTTTTGGCATGACCGAGAGATATAACGCGCGCCTGGCGCTGCTGGCGCCGCTTGTCGCATCGGGCCTCGCTTTGTCCGGCTGCATGGGGTCTCCGACCTATGGCACCGACAAGACCGCCGGCGAACAGCTGGCCGGCGATATTTCGGGCGCCTTTTCATTCGCGCCGAAGCGCAAGGAACAGATCGACTACAAGCCGCGCCCGACACTGGTGAAGCCCGCGCCAGGCCAGAAGGAAGCGCTGCCGGCGCCGCAGGACAGCATCGAGACGGCGAGCGCCGAATGGCCCGAATCGCCCGAGCAGCGCCGCGCGCGCCTGCGCGCCGACGCCACCGCCCATCAGAACGATCCGGCCTACCAGTCGGAGATCGTCGACGACGTGCAGACCGATCCGGCCTCGGTGAA
The DNA here is from genome assembly GCF_042647205.1 of Mesorhizobium cantuariense. NCBI lineage: Bacteria > Pseudomonadati > Pseudomonadota > Alphaproteobacteria > Hyphomicrobiales > Phyllobacteriaceae > Mesorhizobium > Mesorhizobium cantuariense. The sequence continues at coordinate 2,604,015 of NZ_JBHRVD010000001.1, forward strand.
GAAGGCAATGGCGGATTCAGGCTCGAGCCACCCGCCGGCGTGGACGCCCGCCGATTCCGACAAGGGCCGCGCCGCGGAAATCCAGCGCCGCCTGGCCGATAGCAAGCAGGGCGACCCGAACACCCGCAAATATCTGAGCGAACCGCCGGTGCAGTATCGTGTCGCAGCCGGCACGGCGCCGCAAGATCAGCTTGGCGAGGACGAGTACAAGAAGGAACGCCGTCTCAAGAAAGAGGCGGAAGGCAAGAAGGGCAGCGGCTGGTTCGACTGGATGCCGTCCCTGTAAAAAACCGCCTCTTTGTTGTTTCTTGCCGAAGGGCGCCCGGTTCAGCCGCGCCGCTCCCGGAAAAATTCTTTGAGCAGCAGGGCCGCTTCGGTCTCGCCCATGCCCGGATAGATGTCGGGCGTATGGTGGCAGGTCGGCGAGGCGAAGAAGCGCACGCCATTGACCACCGCACCGCCCTTGTCGTCGGCAGCGCCGAAATAGAGCCGGCGCAGCCGGGCGAAGGAAATGGCGCCGGCGCACATGGCGCAAGGCTCCAACGTCACATAGAGATCGTGGCCGGTGAGCCGCTCGGCCGACAGCTTGCGGCAGGCTTCGCGGATGACCAGCATCTCGGCATGCGCCGTCGGGTCGGCAAGTTCGCGTGTGCGGTTGCCGGCGCTGGCGACAACGCCATCGCCGTTGGCGATGACGGCGCCGACCGGCACTTCGCCTCGCAAGGCGGCAGCTTCAGCCTCCTTCAGCGCCAGCGCCATGAAATCGGGCCGCTTCACGCGATTTCCATTCCGATTATCTCCTCGCCACCTGACGGTGATCCTGTTATTGAGCGCATGACCTCGAAAATCGGGACTCGGTTTTCGGAAATGATCATGCGCCACATCAAAAGTGCTACAGCGTTCGTTGCGCGCCCGAAAGGATGCGCCACGCTGTAGCAGCGCAAACGGATAAAGGCCACATGGACGACAACGACAAGAAATTCCGGCCCAAGAAGGGGCCGGCTAGAAGCGGCCCGAAGGCAGCGGGACCGCGCAGCCGTGATGGCGCCGCCGGCAAAGGCGGCAAGCCGTCGTTTGGCGCCAAGAAACCTTACGCACCGCGTGGCGATCGGCCGATGGCTGCTGACGGCGAGCGGCCGAAGCGCGACTTCAAGGGCGGTGACAAGCCATTCAGCAAAGGCCCGCGTCCCGAAGGCAAGCCCTTTGAGAAGCGTGAGGGCCCACGCAAGCCCTACGCACCGCGCGGCGACAGGCCGATGGCGACCGAGGGCGAGCGCAAGCCCTATGAGAAGCGCGAAGGACCGCGCAAGCCCTACGCACCGCGCGGCGACCGCCCGATGGCCGCCGATGGCGAGCGCAAGCCCTATGAGAAGCGCGAAGGACCGCGCAAACCCTATGCGCCGCGTGGCGACCGTCCGATGGCGGCCGAAGGCGAACGCAAGCCTTATGAAAAGCGCGAAGGGCCGCGCAAACCCTATGCTCCCCGTGGCGACCGCCCGGTGGCCGCTGAAGGTGAGCGCAAGCCCTATGAAAAGCGTGAAGGGCCGCGCAAACCTTATGCGCCCCGTGGCGACCGGCCGGCTACGCCGGCAGCGGGCGGCGAAAAGCGCTTCGACCGTCCCAAGCGCGACTTTGGCGATCGGCCGCAAGGCGCGTCAGGCGGCAGCTTCAAGCCACGCCCGCGTCCGGCCGAAGCTGCGGAAGAGGCAGGCGAGCGTATCGCCAAGCGGCTGGCCCGCGCCGGCCTCGCCTCGCGCCGCGATGCCGAGGAGCTGATCGCCGCCGGCCGCGTCAAGGTCAATGGCCGCGCCCTGACCTCGCCGGCCTTCAACGTCATGCCTGATGACATCATCCATCTCGACGGCATGGAAATCCCGCCGATCGAGCGCACCCGGCTGTTCCTGTTCCACAAGCCGGCCGGCGTCGTCACCACCAACCGCGACCCCGAGGGCCGCAAGACCGTCTTCGACGTGCTGCCGGCTGAATTGCCGCGGCTGATGACCATCGGCCGGCTCGACATCAACACCGAAGGCCTGCTGCTGCTCACCAATGATGGCGGCCTGTCGCGCGTGCTTGAACTGCCGGCCACCGGCTGGCTGCGTCGCTACCGCGTGCGCGTCCACGGCAAGGTCGAGGAGAGCGCGCTTGCCGGCCTGCGTGAAGGCATTGCCGTCGACGGCGTCTTTTATGGCGCCATCGAAGCGACGCTCGACCGTGAGCAAGGCACCAATGCCTGGCTGACGATCGGCCTGCGCGAGGGCAAGAACCGCGAAGTCAGGAACATCCTGGGTTCGCTCGGCCTCGACGTGACGCGGCTGATCCGCATTTCCTACGGCCCGTTCCAGCTCGATGACCTTGCCGAGGGCCAAGTGCTGGAAATCAAGGGCAGGGTGCTGCGCGACCAGCTTGGCGAGCGCCTGGTCGAGGAATCCGGCGCCAATTTCGACGCCGATGTCACCAAGCCGTTTTCCAACAAGCCGGTGCGGCGCGCCGAAATCCGCGAGCCGGAGCCGGAAAGGCCGAAATTCACCCGCGACGGCGAGCGCCGTCCGATCGGCGAGGGCGGCTTGATCAAGAACCGCAAGCGCCGCGAAGGCAGCCGCGACGAGGCGCTGGGCAAGCTGTCGACAAGCCCCGACAGAAGCGCAGGGTCAGAGAAGAGCTTTGGCGAGCGCGGTCCGCGGCCCGAACGCAGCTTTGGCGACAAGCCACGCGGCAATTTTGGCGACAAACCCCGCGGCGGCTTCGGCGACAAGCCTCGTGGCGGTTTTGGCGGCAAGCCCGGCGGCAAGAAATCCGAGCGCGAGCAGCGGCCGATCGAACCGCCCGGCCAGCGCAAGGCCAATGTCTGGATGGCGCCGGGGGCGCGGCCGATCGGCAAGGGCAGGGCTGAGGCCGACGCCGCCAAGGCGGCTGACGCCAAGGCGCGCAAGGCGTCGTTCAAGCCGTCTTATGGCAAACCCGCCGGTGCAAAACCCTTCGACAAGCCGCGTGGCGAGCGCCCGGGCGGCGGCGAGCGGCCGCGCGGCGGTCCCAAGGGCCCCAGAACGAGATGAGGCCCGGACCAAGATGAGGATCGTCGGCGGTGAGTTTCGCGGGCGTCCCTTGGCGACGCCTCGCTCGAGCGCCATCCGTCCGACGACCGATCGCACCCGCGAGGCGGTCTTCAACGTGCTGGCGCATCGCTTCGCGGAGCAATTAGACGGCGCGCGCGTGCTCGACCTGTTCGCCGGCACCGGCGCTCTCGGGCTCGAAGCGCTGTCGCGCGGTGCCTCCTACGGCGTCTTCATCGAGGAATCGGCCGAAGGCCGTGGCCTGATCCGCGACAATGTCGAGGCCTTCGGCCTGACCGGCCGCACCAAGATCTTTCGCCGCGACGCTACCGGCCTAGGTGAGGCCGGCACGCTGTCGCCGTTCGGCCTTGTCTTCGCCGACCCGCCCTATGGCAAGGGCCTTGGCGAGCGCGCCCTGCAGTCGGCGAAGGCCGGCGGCTGGCTCCGCCCCGGCGCGCTGTGCGTGGTCGAGGAGGCCGCGGTGGCGCCGTTCGAGCCGGGCCCCGGCTTTGCCGTGCTGGACGAACGCAACTACGGCGAGACCGTCATCCGCTTCATCGAGGCGGCCTGATACGCGCTCCATCCATAGCCAGGCATTCACGGCCGGCCTCTTTGCCGCCGCCTTTGCCGGCAACATGACCAACAATTCACTTTGCTTGTCGCCAACACCCTGCCTATCGTCATGCCAAGAAAACCGGAGCCATTGATGACATCCAAGGCTGAATGGCTGCGCGCAACGCTGCTGGCGACGTCGCTGGCTTTCACTGTCACCAGCCCGGCGCTGGCCGAGAGCGCGCCGGACGCGTTCAAGGTCACGAATTTCCTGCTCGACAACGGCATGGAGGTCGTCGTCATTCCCGACCACCGGGCGCCGATCGTCACCCATATGGTATGGTACAAGATCGGCAGCGCCGACGAGCCGCCCGGCAAATCCGGTATCGCCCATTTCTTCGAGCATCTGATGTTCAAGGCGACGAGCCATCATGCTGCCGGCGAGTTCGACCGCGCCATCTCCGATATCGGCGGCTCCAACAACGCATTCACATCTTACGATTACACCGCTTTCCACGAGACGGTGGCGCCATCGGCGCTCGAGCTGATGATGAGCTTCGAGGCCGACCGCATGCGCAACCTCATCCTCACCGACGAGGTTATCAAGACCGAGCGCGATGTCATCCTCGAGGAGCGCCGCTCGCGCATCGACAACAATCCAGAGGCGGTTCTGGACGAGGAGGTGGACGCCACGCTGTGGCAGAACCAGCCCTATCGCATTCCGGTTATCGGCTGGATGCAGGAGATGCAGCAGCTGAACCGCACCGACGCCACCGCCTTCTATGACAAATACTACCGGCCCAACAACGCCGTGCTGATCGTCGCCGGCGATGTCGAGCCGGACACGGTGCGGGCACTCGCCGAAAAGACCTATGGCAAGGTGGCGCGCGGCCCCGATCTGCCGCCGCGCATCCGCCCGGTCGAGCCGGAGCAGAACACCAAACGCACGGTGACGCTCTCCGATGCCCGCGTCAGCGTGCCGAGCTTTTCCACGCAATGGGTGGTGCCGTCCTATCATACGGGCAAGCCGGGCGAGGCCGAAGCGCTCGACCTTTTGGCGGAAATCCTAGGCGGCGGCAACCGCAGCCGGCTCTACCAGGCGCTCGTCGTCCACCAAGGCATTGCTTCCAATGCGGGCGCCTATTTTCAGGGCACCATGCTCGACGACACCAATTTCACCGTCTACGGCGCGCCGCGCGGCGATGCCAAGATTTCCGACGTCGAAGCGGCCGTCGATGCCGAGGTGGCACGCATCGTGAGGGATGGAGTGACGCCATCGGAGCTGGAAAAGGCCAAGGACCGCTATGTGAGGTCGATGATCTTTGCCCGCGACAAGCAGGATTCCATGGCCAACATCTACGGCTCGACGCTGGCCACCGGCGGCAATGTGCAGGACGTCCAGCAATGGACGGACCGCATCCGCAAGGTTACCGCCGACGAGGTCAAGGCCGTCGCCGCGCGCTACCTGGTGCTCGCCCGGTCGACGACCGGCTATCTCTTGCCGCAGCAACAGGCGGGGAATTGATGATGAATTCGATCCCCATGAGCGAGGCCGCCCCCTCATCCGGCCGCTTCGCGGCCACCTTCTCCCCGCTGGGGAGAAGAGGCTGGCGCCAGCGCTGGCAAGCTCCTCTCCCCGACGGGGAGAGGTCAGCCGAGCGAAGCGGAGGCTGGGTGAGGGGGAGCGCCGGCTTCCGCGATTGGTCGCTGCCGACGATTGCCGCATGGCGTGCATTCGCAACCGTTTTCCTCTCCATCGTCTTCCTGATCCTGCCGGCACTCACCGCGCGCGCCATGGACATCCAGTCCGTCACCTCGCCAAAAGGCATCACTGCCTGGCTGGTGGAGGACTATTCCGTGCCGATCGTCGCTATCCGCTTCGTCTTCGGCGGCGGCTCGACGCAGGATCCAGTCGGCAAGGAAGGCCTGGCCAACCTGATGACCGGCCTGTTCGACGAAGGCGCCGGCCCGCTCGACAGTGAAGACTTCCAGATCAAGCTTGATGATGCCGGCGCCGAGATGAGCTTCGACGAGAGCCGCGACGGCATCTATGGTTCGATGCGCATGCTGGCCGAGCAGCGCGACGAAGCGTTCGAGCTGTTGCGGCTCGCGGTCAACGAGCCGCGCTTCGACCAGCTGCCGATCGACCGCATCCGCGCCCAGATCCTGTCCGGCATCATCGCCGGCGAGAACGATCCCGACACGGTCGCGCAGAACAAATGGGCGCGGGCACTTTATGGCGACCATCCTTATTCCCGCTCCGACCAGGGCACCAAGGAAAGTATCGCCACCATCACGCCGGACGACCTGAAAGCCTTGCACAGAGCAGTGTTCGCGCGCGGCGGCCTGCATGTCGCCGTGGTCGGCGCCATCGACCCCGAGACGCTGAAGAAGAAGCTCGACATGGTGTTCGGCGACCTGCCGCAAAGCCAGGCGCTCGCCCCCGTGGCCGATATCGATCCGAAGCTGGCCCAGCATGTCGAGGTCGACTACGACCTGCCGCAGACCTCGCTGCAGCTCGCCTATCCCGGCGTGAAGCGCAAGGCGGCGGATTTCTTTCCGGCCGTGCTGATGAACGAGATCCTCGGCGGCGGCACCTTCACCTCGCGCCTGTTCCAGGAAGTGCGCGAAAAGCGCGGGCTGGCCTACAGCGTCAACTCCTCGCTGATCAACCAGGACCACGCCAACGCGCTGATCGTCAGCACCGGCACCCGCTCGGACCGCGCGGCCGAGACGCTGGCCATCATCCGCGACGTCGTCAAGCAGCTGGCTGAGGAAGGCCCGACCGAGGCCGAGCTGGCGGCGACCAAGAAATACATGATCGGCGCCTACGCCATCAACAATCTGGATTCGTCGAGCGCGATTGCCGCGACGCTGGTCGAACTGCAGCTCGACGATCTCGGCATCGACTACATGCAGCGCCGCGCCGGCTACATCAACGCGGTGACGCTCGATCAGGTCAAGGCGGCGGCCAAAAAGCTGCTGTCGACTGAGCCGACGATCATGGTCATCGGGCCGAAACTGGCCGGAGCCGGCAAGGGATGAGCCCGACCTTCGGCATCGCCTTTGGCGGCGGCGGTGCGCGCGGGCTGGCGCATATCCATGTCATCGAGGCGCTGGACGAGCTGGGCATCAGGCCGGTGGCCATAGCCGGCTCGTCGATCGGCGCCATCATGGGCGCCGGCATGGCCGCCGGCATGACCGGCAAGGACATCCACGACTATGCCCGCTCGATCCTCGGCCGCCGCGCCGAAGTGGCGAGCCGCATGTGGCGGGCACGGCCGGGCACGATCGCCGAAGCCATGCAGGGCGGCATCCGCGTCAGCCAGTTCAATGTCGAGCGCATCCTGAAAGCCTTTCTGCCCGAGGCCATTCCCGAAACCTTTGCTGAGTTGAAGATCCCGCTGAAGGTGACGGCGACGGACTATTTCGGCCACAAGCTGGCCGTGTTCGACGACGGTGACCTGCATTCGGCGCTGGCAGCGTCAGCGGCCATTCCAGCCGTGTTCCGCCCTGTGATGCGCGACGGAAGGCTGCTGATCGACGGCGGTATCTACAACCCTGTGCCGTTCGACCTGATCGAGAACGACGCCGACATCATCATCGGCGTCGACGTGGTCGGCGCGCCCGAAGAGGCCGACCGCAAGCAGCCGACCTCCGTCGACCTGATGTTCGGCGCCACCCAACTGATGATGCAGTCGATCATCGCCAACAAGCTGAAACAATGCCGCCCCGACATCCTGGTCCGCCCTGCCGTGTCGAAATACCGCGTCCTCGATTTCCTGAAGATCGACGCCCTGATGAACGAGACGGTCGACATCAAGGACGAGCTGAAACGGCAGGTGGAGAAGGTGCTGGAGGCACGGGGCGGCAAGCGCAAAAGCGGCAAGCAGATCGCCAGCTGAGCTGTCGTTCGATACCTGCAAATCACTTGAGATGACTTGGAAAATCAGGTCGGAAGACGATCCCGTGTCGCCTCCCGACCATCGCATGATCTTCGTTCAGGCGCTTTCGTCCAACCAGACATTCTCGAAATTCTGTTCGAAGGTCGGGTGGATGCCGTAATTTTTCACCGACTTCGTCGAGTGATTGTAGATCTTGCGCCAGTAGGGCTGGATGATGATACCCGAGCTCTGCAGGATCTTCTCGATGTCGGCCATCAGTTCGCGCCGCTTGTCGACGTCGGCGACGGTCAGCGCCTTGGCGATCTTCTCGTCCAGCTCCTTGTTGGAATAGGCGGACTCATTCCACGACTCGCCGGTGCGATAGGCGAGTGCGATAACCTGCACGCCGAGCGGGCGCATGTTCCAGTTGGTCATCGAGAACGGGTATTTCGTCCAGTCGTTCCAGAAGGTCGACCCCGGCAGGACCGTGCGCTTGACCTTGAAGCCGGCCTCGCGGAGCTGGGCTGCGATCGAATCGGCGGTGTTCTTGTGCCAGTCCTGGTCGAGCCCGATCAGTTCGTGCTCGAACTCCATCTGGCCTGCCTCGGTCATCAATGCCTTGGCCTTGGCGATGTCGCGCGACACTTTCGGCAGTTCGGCATATTCGGGATGGATGGCGCAGACGTGATGGTTTTCGCCGAGCGTGCCGGCGTCGCCATAGCCAAGCTTCAGCACGGTCGCATTGTCGACGGCAAGCTGGATCGCCTGGCGCACCTTCTGGTCGTCGTACGGCTTGTTGTTGACGTTGGTGCGCGCCACGATGGTGTTGGCCGTCACCACCTCGTGCTTGACCAGGCCCATCTTGTCGAGGATGGACACATAGTCCGCCGTCGTCTCGTAGTTGGTGTTGACCTCGCCGGATTCGAAGGCGCTGATCATCGCGTTGGCCTCGGTGCCGTAGTCGATGAACTCGATGCCGTCGAGATGCGCCTCGCCGCCCCACCATTTGCCGTTGACGCGGCGCTTCAGCACGACTTTCGAGCCGACATCGTAGGACACCAGTTCGAACGGTCCGGTGCCGATCGGATTCTTCACGAAGTTGCTGCCCATCTTCTCGTAGTCGCGGTGCACGACCAGCGCCGGATAATCGGAGAAGCCGGCGATGATCGAAATGTCGGAGTCCGGCAGCTTCAGCTTGATCGTGTAGTCGTCGACCTTGATGATGGCGCCGGCAAGCAGCTTGCCGGTCTTGGCATCGATGAGAGCGCCCATGCGTGCCGCCATCGAATTGCCCTCGGCCGACTTGTCGCACCAGCGCGTCAGGTTGAAGACCACGTCGTCGGCGTTGAAATCGTCGCCATTGTTCCATTTGACGCCCTGGCGAACCTTGAGCGTGTATTCGGTGGCGTCGTCGTTGATTTCCCAGCTTTCGAGCAGGATCGGCTTGAAGGTGAATTCGTTGGTGTATTTGACCAGCGGTTCCAGCGTCTGCCGGGTGACGTTGGCCATTTCCGACCAGTCATAGGTCCGCGGATCCTTCTGTTCCTTGACGCTGGTCGCGACTTTCAGCACGCCGCCCTTTCGCGGCTCCTCGGCCCGCGCGACCGTCGGCGCGGCGAGGCCGAGCATTGCGTAGGCGGCTGCGGTCGTTGCGCCGAATGCGCTGGCGATCGCCAGGAACTCGCGCCGGTCGACCGCGCCTGCCTTGGCGCTCTCGGCCATCGCCGCGACGAAATCAGGAATGCGGCCGCCATTGTTCTTGAGCATTGTCATTGCGTTCTCCCATTGGTTTCAGTCCCTGATGCGCTGTTGATTGCAGCGGCCTTGTTGGTTCATCGTAGACATTGGCCGGCACGATGGGATCGAAAAGGATTCAGCGCCGGCTGAGAATAATTCCGCCGGGCGTTGCGATAGCGATTGTCCGTGCCTTGGCAGGCTTCAGCGATCGAGCGGCGCGACGGTCAGATCGATCAGCCGGCCAAGTCCTTTGCTGTCCAGGGCATCGAAGGACAGCGCCATCGCTTCCATTTCGTCGGCCCGGTCCTTGCCGATCAGCCCATCGGTAAAAGTCGCATATTTCTGGTGAAACTCGTCGTCGCTCATCGGGTTGTCGCGATCGCCTTTCGGCGTGCGCGGCTCCGACATGATTTCGCGTCCGTCCTTCAGATAAAGCGTCACGTCGGCCCAGCGCTTGCCGATGCTGATGCGAGTGTAGTGCTCGGTCTCGACCAATTCGGTGGCGTTGGAAATACGACGGATCTCTTCGTCCTGCAGAACTTGCGGCAGCAACTCCTGCGGTCCGATTTTGCCGCGCACGATCATCGTTGCGACCGGGAACGCGATCGAATAGGTCATCTCGTCCAGCGTCTTCGGATTGTGGCCGGCAAGCCGCACCGCATAGTGGAAGGTCTGGATGCGCACCCGCGCGACATCCCCGCTGGAAAGCTTGTTGTCACGCATCAGGTCGCGTGCGGCATCGATCGATGGGTGGGCCCAGCGGCATACCGGATACGGTTTGTACGACGTATCCTCGACGACGCGCCAGGCTTGTCCGAGATCGCTCCACCAGGGTGCGGCGGCTTCGCCTTCGGCTGTGATCGCCGGTGCCCCGGTGAAGCCGAGTTCGGCCATATAGGCTGCCATGACCCCGGATGGCGCGCCCCAGCCGACGCCGTCGCGCAGCATGGTCGGGAAATCGATGCAGCGCATCATCTGGCTGCGCGGACCGTGGTATTCGGCAATGCCCGCGGCATGGCGCGTCTGCTCCTGGCTGAGCCGAAGCAGGCGGGACACTCCGGCCGCCACACCGACCGCGGTCCACGCCCCTGAGGTGTGATAATCGGGCACGGTGCCGTGCAGGGTCAGCCCAGCGCGGTAGGAAACCTCATAGGCGACGGCCAGCGCAACCATCAGCTCTTCGCCGGAGAGTGCGGCGCCCGAGGCCCTGAGCGAATCCGCAACGGCGAGCAGGGCCGGAAAAACCGCCGAACCTGCATGGCCCTTGCAGGGGCTGGTGGTGTCGTGCCCATCGATGGAATCGATGGTGAAGGCGCCGGCAAAGGCCGCGCCTGCCGGGCTGACCGGACGCCCGTCGAAGATCATCCGGGCCGCGATTTCGGGCGACGAACGCCACAGCCGATCAGCGATTGTCTTGGTGATCGACGAGATCTCCGTCGTCGAGCCCACCGCCGCCACGCCAAGCGTGTCGGCAAAACTGCGCCTCAGCACGGCGCGCATCTCTTCGGGAATGGCGTCGTATGTCAGGCTGCCGGCAAACTCGGAAAAGCTGGTCACGTTAAAACCTCCCACATTCAATTCGACAGGCGCTGCCTGACGGTGCGCCGGCTGTTCAAGGCGGACACCGTCATGTTCGGGCCAAGGTGATCGGCGCCGACCTTGACGTGGATGACCGCCGCCTTGCCGCTGGCCAGCGCGCGTTCGAACGCCGGCGCGAAATCGTCGGTCGCTTCCACCGTTTCACCATGGCCGCCATAGCCGATCGCCACGGTTGCGAACTCCGGATTGGTAAGTCCGGTGCCGGAATTGCGGCCCGGAAAGGCGCGTTCCTGGTGCATGCGGATGGTGCCGTAGGAACGGTTGTCGACGACGATGAAGATCGGGTCGAGACCGTACTGGATCGCGGTGGCGAACTCCTGGCCATTCATCAGGAAGTCGCCGTCACCCCCGATATAGATGGCCGGCGCGTCGGGATCGGCGACCTTGGCGGCAACCGCTGCCGGCACGCCAAAGCCCATGGCGCCGCACACCGGCGCCAGCGCGCCACGAAACCGGCGATAGCGGAAGTGGATGTTTGGCCAGTCGGAGGCATTGCCGGCACCTGTGGTCACGAAGGCATCGGCCGGCAGCCGCTGGCTCAGGAACCGCATGACCGCGCCCATGTCGACGGGACCGGGCTGTACGGCAAGGTCGAGCATGGCCAGGTAGCGCTGCCTTGCCGAGGCACGGATCGCGGCGCGCCCCGGATTGCCGCCGGGTGCCGCGATGGCCGCCAGGGCAACTGCAAAAGCATTCGGGTCGGCCTGCACCAGAAGGTCAGCTTGGTAGAGCCGGCCAAGCTCCTCGGCGCCGGGATGCACGTGCACCAGCGGGCAGTGCGGAACAGGCGATGGGATCAGCGAGAATTTCAGCGTCGTGCCGTCGCCCAGCCGGGAGCCGACGGCAAGGATGAGGTCGGCTTCGCGGCAATAGTCGTTGGGCATCGGCGCGCCACCGAAACCAAGATTGCCGATGTAGTTTGGATGATCGTGGGGAAACAGGCCCTGGCGGCGGAAGCCGACAGCGACGGGAAGACCGAGGTTTTCCGCGGCCTGGATGATGGCGTCGTGGCCGGCCCTCGTCCAGTTGGCGCCGCCAAGCAACAGCAGCGGCCGCGTGGCGCGTGCCAGCATGGTTTCGACCGCGGCCATGTCAGCGGCCAGCGGCGCGACTGGCGTCGCCATCGCCGGTTTCAGGTCCGGCGTGTCGCATTCGGCCTTGAGCATGTCTTCCGGCAGGACCAGAACGACGGGGCCGGGGCGGCCGGAAATCGCGGTTCGCCAGGCCCGGTTGACGTATTCGGGGATGCGCGACGGATGATCGATTTCCGCCACCCATTTGCACATCGGACCAAAGACGCGGCGATAGTCGAGTTCCTGGAAGGCTTCGCGGTCGCGGTGCGCGGTCGAAATCTGTCCGACCAGAAGGATGAGCGGCGTCGAGCCCTGATAGGCCGCATGCAGGCCGATCGCGGCGTTCATCGCGCCCGGACCACGGGTGACGAAACAGACGCCCGGCTCGCCGGTGGCGTCGGCGTAGGCAGTCGCCATGAAGCAGGCACCGCCCTCGTGGCGACAGGTGATGTAGCGGATCAGATTGGCGCGCTGCCACAGCGCATCAAGTGCCGTCAGATAGCTTTCGCCCGGCACGCCGAAGACGGCCTTGCAGCTGTTTTGCAACAGAGCGCTGATGAGTATCTGACCGCCGTTTCGCAAGATCGCCCCGCTTTTCATGGCGACCCTAGGGGCGCGTCCAAAGCGTCTCAATCGAATAAAATTTCGCTGCGGATGAATTGATTTCGGACCGGTGGCGAAAGCCCGTCAGTCGCTGCGAAGGCTGGTGCTGAGCGACAGCAGCCAGGCCTTGAAATGCTTGACTCGGGCGAGACCGGCCGAGCGCTTCGGTGCGATGAAGTAATAGGCGCCGCCGGTTGGCACGTCCTCGGCAAAGGGGGCGATCAGCGAGCCGCGCTTCAGCAGGAGATCGCCATAGGGGCGGCGGTTCATCGCCACGCCCATGCCTTCGCTTGCGGCAAGCAAGGCGTGGGAGCGGGAATCGAACATCAGTTTCGGTACCTGGTTCGAGCCCGCAATGCCCATTCTCTCGAACCAGAAATCCCATTCATGCGGCACGTATTCGCAGCCGATCAGCCGCCGCCCGAGCAAATCCTCCGGCGTCTCGATAGGCCCGTTGTGGCGCAGATAGTCGGGCGAGACGACCGGCGCGACAACCTCGTCGATCAGCTTCTCGCACATGTGTTCCGCCGGCGCCGTCATGGCATAGCGAATGTCGATGTCGATGCTGGAGCCGGAGAATTCGATCTCGTCCGGCTTGGTGATCAGCTTGACGATGATCTCGGGGTTGGACGACAGGAAATCGTCCAGCTGCGGGATCAGCCACATCTGCGCCAGCGACTGGAACAGATGGATGGTCAGCCCGCCATTCTTGGTGTCCTGCATCACCGACAGCGTGCTCGCCTCGATGCGGTCCAGCGCGTCGCCCAGCCCTTCGAGATATTTCTCGCCGATCTCGGTGAGCTTCAGGCCGGTCTGCTCGCGCAGGAAAAGCCTGGCGCTGACAAAGGTCTCCAGTGACTTGATCTGGTGACTGACGGCGGAACTCGAAATCAGCAATTCTTCGGCGGCGTCGGCCAGGCTGCCGGCCCGGGCCGCCGCCTCGAAGGCTCGCAACGCGGCAAAGGGAGGTAACCGCCTTGCCATCTTCGCTAACTCCTCCGCGCGCTGGAACCCAGTGCTCCAGCGCGGCACCTATAGGGGTTTTCAAGAGGCGGTGGAAGATTGGAGGCCCAACCGCAGCGTCACGCCCGCATGCGCAGGCCTTGCGGATCGTAGCGCGGGCCGTCCGAAACCGACGCGGCACGGCGTTTGCCGTTGATCTCGACCTCGAAGCCGGCGCCGCTATCGACAATTTGCGATTTGAGATAGCCGAGTGCCAGGCTTTCATTTGTTGTGTAGCCATAGGCGCCCGAGGTGACGTAGCCGACATAGACATCGTCGCGGAACACCGGCTCGCCGCCGGTGCAATCGGCGTCGCCGGCATCGACGGACAAGGTGACGAAGCGCTCGGCGGCGCCCTGCGAACGATGTCTGCGTGCGGCTTCCTCGCCGATGAAGCCGGAGCGTTTCCAGTCGACGAAACGCTCCATGCCGGTCTCCATGACCGTGTAGTCCGGCGCCAGATCGAGCCCCCAGCTCTTGAAGGCTTTTTCGACGCGCAGGCTGGCCAGTGCCCGGCTGCCGGCCGGCACCAGGCCAAGGCCGGCGCCGGCGCGCAACAGCGCATCATAGAGGCCGGCCTGGTACATTGCGGGTGTGTAGATCTCGTAGCCGAGCTCGCCTGAAAACGAGACCCTGAGCACGATCGCATCGGTCGCCGCCTCGAGCTCCACGCGCCTGACCGACAGGAACGGAAACGCATCGTTCGACACATCGCTATGCGTTATCCCGGCCAGAATCTGCCGCGCGTTCGGCCCGGCGAGCATCAGCCCGCTCCAGCCGTCGGACAGGTTCTCGACCGAAATGCCCGGCGTCTTGTGCGCGTCGAACCAGCGCATATGCTGACCCTGCATCGTACCGGCGCCAAGCAGGAGATAGCTGCCGTCGTCGAGCTTCGACACGGTCAGGTCGCCGATCAGCCGGCCTTTTTCCGACAGCATCGGCGACAGCGCGACTGCGCCGGGTCGTTTTGGAATCCGTCCCGCCAGCAGCCACCGCAGCCAGCCGCAGGCGGCATCGCCCGAGATGCGGTATTTGGCGAAGGTCGATATCTCGAACAGGCCGGCGGCGCGTCGCACCGCCTTGCATTCCTCGCCGACGGTCTTCCACCAGTTCTGCCTGCTATAGCCGAAGATGTCGCGCTGCTCGTCGCTAGGCCGCGCAAACCACAGCGGCTGCTCCCAGCCATTGTTGAAGCCGAAGACGGCGCCCCTGGCCTTCTGTGCGGCGTAGGCGGGAAATGTCCGCAACGGCCGGCCGGCGGCGCATTCGAGATGCGGGTAGGGGCGCTCCTGCCGGTTCTCGTAGTAATATTTGGTCCGCTCGAAGGTGAAGCGCTTGCCGGCCCAGCGGCCGAAGCGGGCGACGTCCCAGAAATTCACATCCATCTCCGGCTCGCCGTCGACGATCCATTCCGAGATCACCTTGCCGATGCCGGCGCCCTGGTTCAGGCCGCTCATCACGCCGCAGGCGCAGAAATAGTTCTTCAGTTCCGGATGCGGTCCGAGCAGTGGCCCAAGGTCGGGCGAGAAGATCATCGGTCCGTTGATGACGCGCTTGATGCCGGCCTCGCCGAGGCACGGCATGCGGTCCATCGCCACCTCGAAATTGCGATCCATGCGGGCCAGATCGTTGGGCAGCAGCTCGTGGCCGAAGTCGAGCGGTGTGCCGTCGAAGGCCCAGTGATGGCAGGTGCTTTCATAGGCGCCGAGCAGGATGCCCTTGCCCTCCTGGCGTGAATAATAGCCGGCTTCGCTCTCGCCGATGGTCGGCAACTCATGGTCCATCGCTTCGATTTCGGGGATCGCTTCGGTCACCAGATAGTGATGTTCGACCGGCAGCAGCGGCAGCTTGATGCCGGCCAGTGCGCCGACTTCGCGCGCCCACAGGCCGGCAGCGTTGACGACGAATTCGGCGTGGATGGTGCCATCAGGCGTTTCGACGTCCCAGCCGCCATCGGCGCGCGGCGTCGTCGCGGTCACCGGTGTGTGACGGTGGATCTTCGCGCCGAGCTTGCGCGCCGCAGCGGCAAAGGCATTGGTCGCCGAGGAGGGATCGACATGGCCCTTGATCGGCTCCCACAGCACCGCTTTGAGGTTTTTGGTGTCGAGGACCGGCGCTCGGTCCTTGGCCTCTTCAAAGGTGATCCATTCCGCCTCGACGCCGTTGCGGCGGGCGCGGGCCCGGGCAATCGCCAGCGTCGTGACCTCGTCGTTCGATGCCGCCAGATGCATGCCGCCGGTCGGATGGTAGCCGACAGCCTGTCCGCTCTCGCGTTCGATCTCCGGATAGAGATTGATCGTGTAGACCTGCAGCCGCTGCGCGTTTGACGGCCTGGTCAGCGAGAACAGATTGCCTGCGGCGTGCCAGGTCGAGCCGGATGTCAGTTCCGAACGCTCCAGCAGCACCACATCCTTCCAGCCCTTTTTGGCCAGGTGATAGAGGATGGCGCAGCCGGTTATCCCACCGCCGATCACCACCACGCGGGCATGTGTATCCATTCCGTCAGAAATCCACTTTTGCTGTTTTCACAGGGTGCTAGCGCAGGGCGTCGAGTTCGATCTTGCGCCGCGCGACATAGTCCTCGAGCTCTTCGATCACGGCCGGGTCGATGGCGGGCGCCTCATACTCGTTGACCATCTGCTTCCAGATGCCGTTGGCGCGGCGGGCAGCGTCGGGGCTGCCCTTGTCCTGCCAGTTTTCGAAGTTCGACCAGTCGGAAACCAGCGGCTTGTAGAAGGCGTTCTCGTAGCGCGCCAGCGTGTGCGCGGTGCCGAAGAAGTGGCCGCCGGGGCCGACCTCCTTGATCGAGTCGAGGCCGATCGTATCGGCGTTGACGGTGAGCGGCTTCATCCAGGCGCACATCATGCGCACCATCTCGATGTCGAGGATGAACTTCTCGTAGGAGCCGACCAAGCCGCCCTCCAGCCAGCCGGCACCATGGTTGAAGACGCTTGCGTGGCCGGTCAGCGCGCCCCACAGCGACATCATGGATTCGTAAGCCGCCTGCGCGTCCGGCGCGTTCGACGCGTTGACGTTGGACGAGCGCCACGGCAAGCCGTAGCGGCGCGCCATCTGGCCGGTGGCCTGTGCGCCGAGCGTGAATTCGGGCGTGCCGAAGGCCGGCGATCCGGTCTTCATGTCGGCATTGCAGATGAAGCCGCCATAGATGTAGGGGCAACCGGGGCGGATGATCTGGGTCAGCGCGCAACAGGCCAGCGTCTCGGCATTCTGCATCACCAGCGCGCCGGCGACGGTGGCCGGCGCCATCGCGCCGGCCAGGCCGAAGGGCGTCACGCAGACGACTTGTCCGAGCCGCGCATATTCGATGACGCCTTGCGCGATCTCGCCGTCGAGCACCAGCGGCGTGTTGGTGTTGGTGTTGACGAAGAACACCGGATTGGCGGCGAGGCTGTCTTCGTCCTCGCCATACCAGATCTTGGCCATCTCGATGGCGTCGCGGGCGCGGTGACGGCCGATGGTCAGCGGCTTCCACGGCTTGTCCGAAAGCTTGCAGCAGGCGAGGTAGAAATCGAGATAGCGTGTGTCGGCCGGCAGGTCCTGGGCCTCGACGCTGGTGCCGCCCTCGATCTGCAGCACGTCGGTCATATGCGTCATCTTCAGGAAGTTTTCCTGGTCGCGAAACGTGCCGGCGCGGCGTCCGTGGTCGAGATCGGACACGAAGGGCGGACCGCTGACCGCCGTGAAGGCGACCTGGCCCTGGCCCATGAACAGCTTCTTGGCCGGATCGCGGCCACGCACGGTGACGACCGGCGGCGCCTTGGCGACCAGCGCCAGCAGGCCCTCGCGATCGAAGACGACGCGTTCGGTGGCGTGGTCGACGGCAAAGCCGGCGCTGGCGAAGAGTTTTCGCGTTTCCTCGTCCTGGATGCGCATGCCGACATCCTCGAGCACCGACATCGAAGCGTCGTGTATCGTCTCGATCTGCTCCGCGGTCAGCACCTCGATCGGGGCATACGGGTTGCGCAGTTGCAACCATTCCCTGGAGAATTCCAGTCTGCCGTCGCGCACCCTGCGCACTCTGGCCGTCGTTCGCATGCTTCCCCGCGGAGGTTCGATCTCAAGCGGCGAGTTGAGGAGCTTTGGCGAAGAACGGCAATTGAAAACGCTTCAGCCGGCAATGAGGCGATTTCGCCACCTCCGGTCAGTCCGAAACGGATTGGTCAAGCGGCGAGGGGTACGCCTGCAGGTTCGGAGGCCTCAGTCCTTAGCCCGCTCCACACAGACGCCATCAGCCGTCATCACCACCACGCATGGAAGCCAACTACGACTTCGTCGCCACCGGCGCATACTCCAGCGCCACCACACCGTTGCTGAATGGCTTGGCGGAAATCAGTTCGAGTGAGACCGGCTCGCCGGCTGAGAACAGCGGCTTGCCCTGGCCGACAGCGCCTGGATAGCTGAGCAGCCTTACGCGGTCGACAAGGCCATGGCGCAGCAATTCCTGTGCGACGCTGAGGCTGCCATGCACATAGATGTTGCCGCCGCTGCCTTGCTTCAGGACCCTGACCGCTTCCGGCAGGGGTCCCTTCAGCAATTCGGCCGGCTTCCAGTCGAGCGCCTTCAGGCTGGTCGAGGCGACATATTTCGGCAGCGTGTTGAACCGGTCGGCAAAATCTCCGGTTTCCGTGGGCCAGGAGCCGGCAAAGATCTCATAGGTCGTGCGCTCCAAAAGCATGGCGCCGCTATCGGCAAGTTCGTCCTCCTTGAACCTGTTCATCTCGTCGTTCCAGGTCACGCTGGGCAGCTTCTCAACCTCAGCAATGCCATCGACGCTGATGAATTCGGTGACGATAAGTTTTCGCATGATGCTCTCCTTTTTCCGTCAAAGGACGGCCTGCGCAGGCCCTTTGCGACATGCTGAGTGAAAAAATATAGCTTCACTTCGTTGGAGGATGGACTTCCAGCGCGAACTTGCGAGAACCAATACCGCGGGAAAAGTGAGGCAGGCCTGGACTAAAATCCCCAAGTTCGGATTTTGGTGTTACATCCGAGGCGGTTGTTCCCAAGAAGGCATTGCACGAGATCATGGGATTCGGGGTCTTCATTCACCGCTCGGATTCGCGATACAACGACCGCCCCGCAGAGCAATACCAGTTTCCTCGCCCGTATCTGCGCCGCGTTGAAGCATGTGTCGGCAAGTGGATCATTTACTATGAGCCCAGCAAGGTAAACGATACCCGGGGCTACTATGCTGTAGCGAAAGTCCAGCAGATCATTCCTGATCCTGTGATACCAGACATGTACCTCGCTCTGATTGAGGCCGGAACCTACCTCGATTTCGTCAATCCTGTTCCATTTAGCGGATCTGATGGTCTCGTCGAGCGAGGGTTGCTCAACGATGAGGGGCGGATTTCCGGCCGTGCCCAATCTGCCGTCCGCCCACTTAGCTCAAGTGACTTCAACCGCATCATCGATCTGGGCCTGGACACGAATGAGTTGTTGCTGCCGCGCGTTGATGAGGTCGGCACATTTGCCGGCTTTCAGGATGAGCAGGCGCCATTCGAAGAGCAGAGTCGTGATCGGGTAAGTTACATCGGATCGCGAATCGTGCGGGACCGCATTTTTCGTCGCATCGTCTTACGCGCCTATGACGAGCGCTGCGCGATCACCGGACTCAAGCTGATAAATGGCGGTGGCCGGGCCGAGGTTTCTGCCGCACATATTCGACCGGTTGAAGCGAACGGGCCTGATGTCGTCAACAATGGGATCGCACTGTCCGGCACTGCGCATTGGATGTTCGACCGTGGATTGATCAGCCTATCGGACGATTTGGAAATCCTGATCTCCAGACAGGTCAATGACTTCGACAGCGTGCAGGGCTTCATAAACAAGACGCGCCGCGCGCTTCCGCCTCGCCGACAGCTCGAACGCCCGCATCCTCATTTCTTGCAATGGCATCGCGAGCACTGTTTCAAGCAATAACGAGCACTGTTTCAAGCAATAAACGGTGTCTCGAAGCTGCCCGCCTGTCCATGGGAAGGCTTTGCTTACAGGCCTCCTTTGGGCGGGAAGAACCCCCTCAGTCCTTCGCCCGCTCCACATACGCGCCATCAGCCGTCATCACCACCACGCGGGTGCCCGGCGCGATGTGCGGCGGCACCAGCGTGCGCACGCCGTTGGACAGCACGGCCGGCTTGTAGGAGGACGAGGCCGTCTGTCCCTTGGTCGTCGGCTCGGTTTCCACCACTTCGAAGGTGGCGCGCTGCGGCAGCACCAGGGAAATGGCAATGTTATTGAACTGTGACACCTGCACGGCCATGCCTTCCAGCAGGTAAGGCGCCATGTCGCCGACGACGGCTTCCGACACCGCCACCTGGTCGTAGCTTTCCGGGTTCATGAAATGAAAGCCTTCGCCGTCGCGATAGAGGAACGTGTGCTCGCGCTCTTCCACATAGGCGCGCTCCACCTGTTCGGTGGTGCGGTAGCGCTCCGAAACCTTCACCCCGTCGCCGATGCGGCGCATGTCGAGCTGCGTCACCGGCGTGCCCTTGCCTGGGTGGATGTTTTCGGCAAAGAGGATCACATAAAGCTTGCCGCCCTTGTCGACGACATTGCCTTTGCGGAGCGAACTGGCGATGACTTTCACCACGGTTTTAAATCCTGCAAGAAGAGTTGACTGGCGTTTGCCGGCTAGTGCGGCGCTGGATGGGGGCCTACCGCATCTTGGCCGCCGCCGCCAGCCCCATTCCACCATGATCCGAGCCCGATGACCGAAGCTTCGCCCTGGTGGACACCGCATGTCCATGCCGACCGCCGCCCGCGGCTGATGCTGCGCAACGGCATCGCCGCCGGCCTGCGCGACTGGTTCGCCGCCCATGATTTCGTCGAGGTGGAAACGGCAGCCCTGCAGGTCTCGCCCGGCAATGAGGCGCATCTGGCGGCTTTCGCCACGGAAGCGATCGGGCCGGATGGCGCGCGGTCGCCGCTCTATCTCCACACCTCGCCGGAATTCGCCTGCAAGAAGCTGCTCGCCGCCGGTGAAGTCAGGATTTTCAGCTTCGGTCCGGTCTACCGCAACCGCGAGCGCGGCCCCTTGCACCATCCCGAATTCACCATGCTCGAATGGTATCGGGTGGGCGAGGCCTATGAGAGCCTGATGCTGGATTGCGCCGCCTTTCTGGCGCTGGCCGCGACGAGGGCAGGGGCGACGCGTTTTTCCTTCCGGGGCCGCGACTGCGATCCGTTTGCCGAGCCGGAACGGCTGACGGTGGCGGACGCCTTCACCCTCCATGCCGGCATCGACCTGCTGGCCACGGTCGCCCCAGACGGCAGCACCGACCGCGACGCGCTGTACGCCGCTTTGAACCGGGCCGGCCTGCGCACCGCGCCCGACGACAGCTGGGCCGACCTGTTCAGCCGGGTGATGGTGGAAAAAATCGAACCGTTCCTTGGGCAAGGGCGGGCGACCATCCTGTGCGAATATCCGGTGGCCGAAGCGGCACTGGCGCGGCCGAGCCCGAGCGACCCGCGCGTCGCCGAGCGCTTCGAGCTTTATTGCTGCGGCGTCGAGCTCGCCAACGGTTTTGGCGAACTCACCGACGCCGAGGAGCAGCGCCGGCGCTTCGTCATCGAGATGGACGAGAAACAACGCATCTATGGCGAACGCTATCCGCTGGACGAGGATTTTCTCGCCGCCCTTGCCGTCATGCCGCCGGCCAGCGGCATCGCGCTGGGCTTCGACCGGCTGGTGATGCTGGCGACCGGCGCGCAAAAGATCGACGATGTGATCTGGACGCCTGTCGCGGCGTCCTGATCTGCCCTTCGAGGCTCGCTGCCGGCCTGCTCAATGCGCGAAAATCTGCTCCAGTGAGCGAAAGCCCTTGAATTCCAAAGCATTGCCCGAGGGGTCGCGGATGAACAGCGTCGCCTGCTCGCCGGGCTCGCCCTTGAAGCGGACCATCGGCCGTTCCAGCCAGTCGATGTCGTCGCGCGCCTCCAGCCGCGTCGCCAGGCGCTGCCAATCGTCCATCAAGAGCACGGCGCCGAAATGCGGGATCGGCACGGTGATGCCGTCGACCTTGCCGTCACTGGGAGCCTGTGCGGCCCGCGGCCGCAGATGCGCCGACATCTGGTGGCCGAACAGGTCGAAGTCGACCCAGGTCGTTGACGAACGGCCGATCGCGCAGCCCAGCACTTGGCCATAGAAAACGCGGGTTTCATCGAGATCACGGACCGGGAAGGCGAGATGGAACGGCGTCATCGAAATGTTTCGAGCAGACTGTGGACTGATTTGCGTCACAGGTTTCGCGATTTGAACCGTCAACCCTGCATCTTGATTGAAGCCTATGCCATTGCACAAGCCGGACCGGAACAATAGATGGGTGGGCAACGGCCAGACGCCGGCCGCACCAGCAGGATTTCAGGCATGACCGATATATCAGACGCAGCAAAATTGACCGACCGTGTCGCGGCTCTGGTCGAGGCTGCCAAGAAGGCCGGCGCCGATGCTGCCGACGCGGTGGCCGTGCGCGGCCGCTCGACCGGGGTGTCGGTCCGTCTCGGCAAGGTCGAGGGTACCGAATCGTCCGAGAGCGAGGATGTCGCGCTGCGCGTTTTCGTCGGCGGTCGGGTGGCGAGTGTCTCGGCGACGGCAGCGTCCGACCCGAAAACACTGGCCGAGCGCGCCGTGGCGATGGCGAAAGTGTCGCCCCAGGATCCCTATCAAGGGCTGGCCGACCCGGCATTGCTCGCCAAACAGACGCGCGATCTCGACCTGTTCGACGCCACCGAAGTGTCGGCCGACCAGTTGAAGGAAGCAGCCCTTGCGGCGGAAGCAGCGGCCCTTGCCGTCAAGGGCGTGACCAATTCGGCCGGCGCCAGCGCCGGTGCCGGCCTTGGCGGCCTGGTGCTGGCCACCTCGCACGGTTTCCTCGGCCACTATGTCGGCTCGCGCTTCTCGCGCTCGGCCAGCGTCATCGCCGGCGAGGGCACCGGCATGGAGCGCGACTATGAATTCTCCTCGCGCCAGCATTTTGCCGATCTCGATGCGCCCGAAGAAATCGGCCGCAAGGCCGGTGAACGCGCCGTGCGCCGCATTGGCGCGCGCAAGGCGGCGACCGGGCCGGTCGACGTGGTGTTCGACCCGCGCGTCGCGCGCGGCATCGCCGGCCATCTTGCCGGCGCCATCAACGGTGCCTCGGTCGCCCGCAAGACGTCCTTCCTGCGCGACATGATGGGCAAGCAGGTGGCCGCGTCCGCCATCACCGTCACCGACGAGCCGCTCAGGCTGCGTGGCCAGGCCTCGCGTCCGTTCGACGGCGAAGGCGTCGAGGGCGAAAAGTTGTTGATGGTCGAAAAGGGCGTGCTCAACCACTGGTTCCTGTCGACATCGGCCGCGCGCGAGCTTGGTCTGACCACCAATGGGCGCGGCGCGCGCGGGGGCTCTTCCGTGACGCCATCCTCGACCAATCTCGCCGTCGAGCCGGGCGAACGCTCGCCGGAAGAGCTGATCAAATCGCTCAAGACCGGATTCTACGTCACCGAGGTGTTCGGCCAGGGTGTCGACATGATCACCGGCGAATACAGCCGTGGCGCCTCCGGCTTCTGGATCGAGAATGGCGAGCTTGCCTATCCGGTCGCCGAGGTCACCATCGCCTCGAACCTGAAGACCATGTTCCTCAACATGGTGCCGGCTAATGACCTCGACCGCAATTTCGGCACCGCGGCCCCGACGCTCCTGATCGAAGGCATGACCCTTGCCGGACCATGACCTGACCACAGCCGGGGCCACCGAAGACTTGTCGCTGCTGCGCGATGCCGCCCGCGAGGCGGGGATCATCGCCATGCGCTATTTCGGCAACAGCCCGCAAGTCTGGATGAAGGGCGGCACATCGCCGGTCAGCGAGGCCGACCATGCCGCCGACGCCTATCTGCGCGAAACGCTGCTGGCGGCGCGGCCAGACTATGGCTGGCTGTCAGAAGAGACGGTCGACGATCCGGTTCGGCTTTCGGCACGCCGCACCTTCGTCGTCGACCCGATCGACGGCACGCGCGGTTTCCTGGAAGGCCAGCGCACCTGGTGCGTCAGCGTTGCCGTCGTCGAGCATGGCCGCACGCTGGCCGGCGTGCTGGAATGCCCGGCGATGGAAGAGACCTATTGGGCACTGCCCGGCCAGGGCGCCTTCCGCAACGGCAAGCGCATTGCGGTGCGCAAGCTGTCGGATACGGCCGAGATTTCCGGGCTGAAGCAGTTGACCGACCTGATGCCGGCCGAGTGGCAGGCGCGGCTGAAGCGGGCGCCCTACAGCCCTTCGCTCGCCTATCGGCTGGCCATGATTGCCAATGGCGCGCTGGATGCCACTTTCGTCAAACCGAACGCGCATGACTGGGACATTGCCGCGGCCGATCTCATCTTGCGCGAGGCCGGCGGTCAGTTGCTCGACCAGCATGGCCGCGCCCCGCTCTATGCCGGCGAGGTGACCCGTCATGGCGCGCTTGCCGCCGGCAGCGGTGAATTACTGGCCGTGCTCGCCGGCGTCATCGCCGGGCTGGATGCGTGAAAGCGTTTTCCCGAGCGAGATGAATTCATCTCGCTCTAAAGGTTCCAAAGTCGGCGGCTTTGGTCTAGACCTGTCACAAACTCACGATATGTGAAGGACCGACATGGCCGCGGAAGACGGAAAGAAACAGCTTTTGCATCTGGTGTTCGGTGGCGAACTGAAGAAGCTTGGCGGCACCGATTTCCGCGATCTCGACGGGCTCGACATCGTCGGCATCTATCCGGACTATCAATCCGCGCACACGGCGTGGAAAGCCAAGGCGCAAGCCAGCGTGGACAATGCCCACATGCGTTATTTCGTCGTTCATCTGCACCGGCTGCTGGACCCCGACAACAAGGCTGCCGGTTGACTTCGATGGAGCATGATCTGGCGAAAGGGCCAGCAAGCGAGGCCGCGCCAACGGGCAGGGGACGCAGCCGCACGACCAAGGCCTTCTGGCGCAAGATTCGCCATCCGCTGGCGCAGTCGCGATTCGTCAAGAACGCCATCGCCAGCCTGTTTGCCCAGTTTGTCCGGTTCGTGCGCCTCACCAATCGCGTCGTCGAAGGATCGGCGCGGTTTTCGGGCGGGGCCTATACCGAGTTCGAGCCGGGCATCATCGCCCTGTGGCACGGCCAGCATCTGCTGACGCCAGCCTACTATCCCAGGCGCAAGCCGCTGGTCGCCATGGTCTCACGCAGCGCCGATGCCGAGCTCAATGCGTTGATGCTGGAGAAATTCGGCATCGAGGCGGTGCGCGGTTCGGGTGGGCGTGAAAATGCCAGGCATCTCGACAAGGGCGGGGCAAAAGCACTTATCGCCCTGAAAAAGTCGCTCAGCGCCGGCAAGAACGTCGCCATGATAGCAGACATTCCGCACGGTACGCCGCGAGACGCAGGGCTTGGTATCGTTCTCCTGGCGCGGCTCTCCGGTCGGCCACTGCTGCCTGTCGCCATCACCACCAGCCGCCGCAAGGTGCTGGAGAAGAGCTGGGACAAGACCACCATCAACCTGCCGTTCGGCCGCTCGTCGATCGTCATCGGCACGCCGATCTTCGTGGCGGCCGGCGCCGATGAAGCCGAAATGGAGCGCAAGCGCCAGGAAGTGACGGTCGCGCTCAATGCCGCGACCGCCGAGGCCTACCGTCTCGTGGATGCTCCGCGATGAGCGGTTTCTGGGCGCGAACCATGCTGTCGGCATACCGTTTTGCCGGTGCCGCCGCCTATCCGCTGGTCGGACCCTATGTCGCCTGGCGCACCTCGCAGGGCAAGGAAGACCGCAACCGCCGCCGCGAGCGCTATGGCGTCGCCGGCCGCGCGCGCCCCGACGGGCCGGTGATCTGGATCCATGCCGCGAGCGTCGGTGAGACAATAGCCGTCGTTCCGCTGGTCGAAAGCATTCTCGACTATGGCGTCAACATCGTGCTGACGACCGGCACCGTCACTTCGGCGCAGGTCGCCGACGAGCGGCTCGGTGACCGCATCATCCACCAGTATGTACCGCTCGACCTCAAGCCGGCGGTCAGCCGGTTCCTCGATCACTGGCAGCCGGATCTGGCGATCATCGCCGAATCAGAGATCTGGCCGATGACTATCCTCGAGCTTGGCGCACGCCGCGTGCCGCAGGTGCTGGTCAATGGCAGGCTGTCCGACCGCTCGTTCAAGTCGTGGAAGAAACGGGCCAACATCGCCGAGGCGTTGTTCGAGAACCTGGCTCATGTCGTGGCGCAATCGGATGTCGATGGCGAGCGGTTTCTGGCTCTCGGCGCGCGGCCGGTGACGGTGTCGGGCAACCTCAAGGTCGATACCTCGCCGCCGCCTGTCGACGAACGGGTGCTGGCGACGCTGCGGCGGCAGATCGGCGCGCGCCCCACCTGGGCGGCGATCTCGACCCATGACGGCGAAGAGGTGGTCGCCGCCGAAGTCCACGCGACACTGCACAAGCGTCACCATGGTCTTCTGACGATCGTCGTTCCGCGCCATCCCGATCGCGCCGAGGCGCTTGCGGCACAGATTTCCGGCATGGGCCTGAAGGTCGCGCGGCGCAGCAAGGGTGACAGGATCACCGCCGACACCGACATATTGCTTGGCGATACGATCGGCGAGATGGGGCTCTATCTCAGGCTGACGGAAATCGCCTTCGTCGGCCGCTCGCTGACCTCCGAGGGTGGCCAGAACCCGCTGGAGCCGGCCATGCTCGACACGGCGGTTCTCGCCGGACGCAATGTGCAGAATTTTCGCGAGGCCTACCAGCGCCTGCTCGACAGCGGTGGCGCCAAGTTGGTGCGTGATCGCGACATGCTGGCCGGCGCCGTCAATTTCCTGCTGACCAATGAAGTGGCGCGTCACGAGATGATGGCGGCGGGAGTGGCGACCGTCGACGAGATGCGCGGTGCGCTGGCGCGCACGCTGAAATCGCTTGAGCCTTACATCCAGCCGCTGGTCGTCAAGTCGCGCCTGAAGGGCGCGAACGGGCGCTAACGTGGCTTCCGAAGCACCACCATTCTGGTGGGAAGAGCCGGACTGGCGGGTCCTGGCACTGTCGCCGCTGTCGGCCATCTACGCGGCCGCCGCCGGCCGCGGCATGCGGCGGGCCAAGCGCGAGAAGATCGAGGCACCGGTTCTGTGCATCGGCAATTTCACCGTCGGCGGCACCGGCAAGACCCCCGTGGCCATCGCGCTCGCCGAACAGGCCAGGCGCATGCATCTGAAACCTGGCTTCCTGTCGCGCGGCCATGGCGGCTCCTTCGCCGAGCCGCATGTCGTCGATATCGATCACGACAGCGCCAGGCATGTCGGCGACGAACCGCTGCTGCTCGCCGAACACGCGCCGGTGGCGGTGACGCCGAACCGCGCCGCCGGCGCCCGGCTGCTGCTGGAACGGCATGGCTGCGATTTCCTGATCATGGACGATGGGTTCCAGAGCGCCCGCATCCACATCGACTACGCGCTGGTCGTCGTCGATGCGCGCTACGGGATCGGCAATGGCCGCGTCATTCCGGGCGGTCCGCTCCGGGCCAAGGTCGTCGACCAACTGGTTTTCACCAGCGGGCTGTTGAAGATGGGCGAGGGCACCGCAGCCGACGCCGTGGTTCGCCAGGCGGCGCGCGCCGGCCGGCCGATCTTCGAGGCCCATACGAAGCCAAACGGTAAGGCAGGGCTTGCCGGCAAGCGGTTCCTCGCCTTCGCCGGTATCGGCCATCCCGATAAATTCTTCGACACAGTGCGCGAGGCCGGCGGCGAGCTGGCATTGACGCGGCCGTTTCCGGACCATCATTTCTATGCCGAGGACGAGCTTGCCGAACTGGCGGCGACCGCACGCGCCGAAGGCGTTGGCCTCATCACCACCGCCAAGGACGCCGCCCGGCTGCGCCATGGCGCGACGCAAGACTTTCTCGACCGGCTCGAGGTGCTGGAGATCGATACGGTCTTCGAGCTCGACAATGTTCCCGAGCGCATCATAAACGAAACGCTCGATGCCTGGCGCCAGCGCAAGCTGAAGGGCTAAAGCAATTCCAGGAAAAGTGTGAAACGGTTTTCCCGGGAAAAGCGCATAGCGCTTTCCCTTGGGAATTGCGTCAGACAAAGAGCTAGAGCGGTTCGCCGCTCCGTGAAACGGGGAACTGCTCTAGAGCGGGATGAGATTAGTTTCGGTCATAGCCGGAGTTTTCGAAGTAGTGTGAGCACTCTGCCGGTGTGACGCGATTGAGGGTTTGGCCGATCGCGTCGCAGACGGCTTCGACGGTTCGGCTTGCGGCCTTTCTCAGCCAGTGCTTGAGCTTTGAAAAGAGCTGCTCGATCGGATTGAGGTCGGGCGAGTATTTCGGCAGGAAGAAGAGCCTTGCGCCGGCGGCGCGTATGGCGCGGCGCACCGCCTTGCCTTTGTGCGAGCCGAGATTGTCCATGATGACTATATCCCCCGGCTGGAGGGTCGGCGCGAGAACCTTCTCGACATAGAGGAGGAACCTCTCGCCGTTGATCGGCCCATCGATCAGCCAAGGCGCATCGACGCGATCGTGGCGCAGCGCGGCCAGGAAGGTCATGGTCTTCCAGTGGCCGTGCGGCACTTTGGCCTTGATGCGCTGGCCCACCGGCGCCCAGCCCCTGAGCGGCGACATGTTGGTCTTGGTCCAGGTCTCGTCAATGAAGACCAGTCGCGTGGGATCGATCCGGCCCCGATACTTCGTCCACTGCAGCCGCCGTCGCGCGACATCGGGACGATCCTGTTCGGCGGCGATCAGCGTCTTTTTTTGTGAGTGAGCTTCTCGGCATGCACGAACTCCCATACCGAACGGTAGTCGACCTTCAGACCACGCTCACCAAGCTCGGCCACAAGGCCGCGCAAGGTGAAGTCCCCGTCGTGACAGCGCTCGATCAGCCAGTCGCGCCACGCTCCCGAGAGTTTCTTCGGTTTGTAGCCGCCCACCTGGCGAGGCGCGGCACTGCCAGTCTCTTCAACACGCTTAAGCCACGCAATGGCCGCGCTATAGCTGACGCCAAATCGAGCCGCCGCGGCGCGCCGCGAGAGCCCTTCCGTCTTAACCGCGGCGACAACCCGCTCGCGAAGGTCCATCGAATATCCTGCCATCCATACTGGCCTCCTCCAGTATGAAGGTTGAATCAGAACAAAGGTGATTTGGGAATCCCACGACTCTTACAAATCCCATCCCGCTCTAGCCGCGCTTACGCAGCTCCGGGTGCATCTCGATTTCGCGGCGCAACGATGCGGTGGCGTTGATGTAGGGCTCTTGCCTGGCGACGCTCCAGTATTTCAGCTCATCGAGCGGAATGCTTTCGCCTGTTACCGCGCAGCGCACGAATGCGCCGGGGCTGGTAACCTGGAAGTCGCCATCGAGATAGCGGATACGGGCTTCCTTGCCGCCAGGGCCTTCGAAACGGTTCATCATGCAGGGACGCCGAGGTTCATGGGGATTTCATCGCCATAAATTCCCGGCGAGGTCAAGCACGTGACAAGCCTGAGACAATGCTGAACCCCTATTGTTGGGCAGAAAAACGCTCTTGTCGGGGCACAATGGACATTTCCTCCGCTCGCCTTGCCGCCTTGCTTAGGGAAGCGATGACGCCCCAGGCCGTGCCGTCGGCAAAGGCCGATCCGGTCAAAACGGCATTGGTGAAGGCGCTGGTGGCGCCGCCGGCTCCGTCCGGCGCGCTTGTTCGCCCGGCAGAGACGCCGATCTTGCCGATGTTGTTGACGGCAATAGCCGCAAAAGCGCAGCAGACAGCCTCGG
Source organism: Mesorhizobium cantuariense (assembly GCF_042647205.1). Classification (NCBI taxonomy): domain Bacteria; kingdom Pseudomonadati; phylum Pseudomonadota; class Alphaproteobacteria; order Hyphomicrobiales; family Phyllobacteriaceae; genus Mesorhizobium; species Mesorhizobium cantuariense. The sequence continues at coordinate 2,633,265 of NZ_JBHRVD010000001.1, forward strand.
CCGAGATAATGCAGGCTTATCTGGCAGTGGCGGAACCGGACGGCGAAACAGCCGGCGATGCCGCGCAGGCGGCGACTGCGGCAAGGAGACCGGCGGACGGCGACACTGCCCAACGCGCCTTGGCGATACCGCTGGCAAGGGCCGATGAGGGTGCAACTGCAAGGCCGGCAGCACTGCCATGGCTGACGTTTCTCGCGCCCATGGTTTTCCCGCCGCGACGCGCTTCCATCGCCAGTTCGGCGAGAGAGCAAGGGCAGTTGGCTTCTCGGTCAGGCGATGCGGCCCGGCCTGAAAACAGACAGATGAGCGTCGGATTGATGTCGCTCGCGGCCGGGTTTCTGGCCGCGGCGATTATCGGTTTTGTGTTGCTGGTGGTTCGCTAACCCTCGGCCTCGATGAAGGCTTCCATCTTTTCCGGCGCCAGCCCTGCCTGCACCGCGATACGGCGCGCCAGTTCTGCCGCTGCAGCACGCGGCCGTCCCATCGGCCGGTCGAGCCAGTAGGACACCGGATTGAGCGCGGTGCGCTCGTCGACGGGAGTGATGCGGCCCGACTTCAATTGATGCCCGGTCAGCGGCGGGCGCGCCAGCGCGATGCCGAGCCCATAGGCGGCGGCGTCGAGCACCAGATTGTAGTCCTCGAAGCGGCGATCCTGCGGGCGCGGGCGGTAATCCATGCCTTGCTCGGCAAACCAGGCGCGCCAGGCCGACGCGTCGGAATCGTTGATCAGCGGAAATTTGAGCAGCCGGGCAGGGTCGCCGCGCCCGATCTCGCGGGCAAGCTCGGGCGACGCGACGGGGAAGACATGTTCCTCGAAAAGTTGCACCGAGATACGGCCCGGAATGCCGCCGCGTCCGCAGCGGATCGACAGATCAATGCCTTCATCGGCAAGGTCGGCCTGGCGGATATCGACGTCGAGCACGATGCGCAGCTTGGAGGGATCGTTTTCCAGTGCCGCCATGCGCGGCATCAGCCACAGTCCGCTGACCGAGGGGATCGAGGTCAGCCGCACCACCGCCGTGCCGCGCGGCTCGACCCAGCGGTCGGAATGGGTGGATATCAGCGCGAAGGCTTCCGCCGTGCGCAGATGCAGCCTGTTGCCCTCGATCGTCAACGAGACGCCGCGCGCGCCGCGATCGAAGACTTTCAGTCCCAGCCAGTCTTCGAGCTTGGCGATCTGCCGGCTGACGGCGCCGTGGGTGATGTTGAGCTTTTCGGCGGCCGCCGAAAAGCTGCCTGTTCGCGCCGCGGCGTCGAAGGCGCGCAGCGTTTCGAGCGGCACCATTGGGTCTGAGCTGTGATCCATAGTCACAGCTGATCCTCGATCTGGTCGTTTGTCAACCGGCCCGAAAAGGCGTTTTCTGCCTTTCAGGACCGAAGAACACGAGGGCAGTGAGATGAACGCAATGACGGGCACGTTGAATTCGACACAGCGGATGGACATGACGGCAGCCATCGCGGTGGCGCTGACGGTGGTTGGCTGGGCCTCTGCCTTTCCGGCGATCCGCGCCGGCCTCGCCGCCTTCGGGCCGCTGGAACTGGGCGCGTTGCGCTTTGCCATCGCCGCGGTCCCGGCGGCGATCTTCCTCGCCGTCAAGCGCCCGGCGCTGCCCAGGCTGGACGAAGTGTGGCGCCTCGTCTTTGGCGGCGCTATCTTCGTCGCGCTCTACACCGTAATGCTCAATTTCGGCGAACTGACCGTCTCGGCCGGTGCCGCCGGCTTCATTATCAATGTCAGCCCGATCTTCACCGCCATCATGGCAATGGCGCTGCTCGGCGAACGTTTTTCGGGCATGGCCTGGGCCGGCACGGTGATTTCCTTCGCCGGCATCGGCGTCATCGCCATGGCCGACGGGCAGGGCCTGTCTTTTAACACCGGTGCTCTGTTGGTGCTTGGTTCGGCCTTGTGCTCGGCCGTCAACACCATCGTCCAGAAGCCGCTGTTTGCCCGCCACCATCCGTTGACCATTTCGGCTTCGAACATGGTGCTCGGCGCGCTCTGCCTGGCGCCGTTCCTGCCGAGCGGCTTTGCGCAGGCAGCGGTTGCCAACGCCGCCGGCCTCGGCGCTGTGATCTTTCTTGGCATCGTGCCCAGCCTGATCGCCTATGCCGCCTGGGCGACCGCGCTGTCGCGTCTGCCCGCGGCGCGCGCCTCGAATTTCCTGTATCTGGTCTCGCCGGTGTCGGCGCTCATCGGCTTCTTCTGGCTGGGCGAAGTGCCGACGCTGCTCGGCATCCTTGGCGGCGCGCTAGCGCTCGGCGGCGTCATCGTGGTGAATTTGAAGAGGTAAAACAAAAGGCAGGAGCCGTCTCCGGACTCAAATCCCGAGCCGTGCCCGCTGTGATGCAGACATGCGCCAGGCGGGCGGCTATGGTGAGCCGCTTTTGTGGAACACAGCGGGGTCGGGATGGGAAGAGGGTTCATATTCGCAATTTTTTGTGCGCTGCTGCTGAGCGGGAAGGCCGTCGCGGGTTGGTATCACGTAGAGAATTACGAAGGGTCCATCGGCTCCCAGCCCGTTCATGTCTCGCTTCAGACATATGACGGCTTCGGCAGCGGCATAACCGTTGAGGGAAGTTACTCCTACGACGCGAAACAAAGCCCTATAGCGGTGTTCGGCAAGCTCAACGGCACCAGGCTCGCGCTCTGCGAGATCTCGAACGACAAGGAGTTCGACCGGATATTGGTGGTTGGATCAAAGGTCCCCGTCGACACCACCGAATGCCCGTTTTCCCTCGACATGGCTGAAAGCGGCGCGACAGGCACCTGGAGCAAGGGGGCAGACACGTATCCCGTCACGCTCAGGAAGGTCGCGAGTCTGGACGATACTGGCGACCCAAAGATCGACGGGACCGTCGAGATTCCCTTCTGGGCCGAAACAGCCGCCGACAGGTTTGCCGGTGTTTATACGAACACCGACTCAGGCACTTGCATGGCGAAAATGCAGGTCATCAAAAAGAGCAGCAGGAAGGTCGTTCAGGAGATCGCCTTCGATGATGATGGCTGCAACGCCGGCATGCTGATGACGTCCATCTATGCGAACGTCCAGAAGTGGGCCGAGCGAGGCAAGGACATCATTTCGGTGAATTTTCGAGGTGGCGGCGCCGGATATACGATGGACTATGCCTTTGACCGCAAGACCAAAAAGTACCGCCAGAGGAAATGAAGCGGGACGTCGATAGCAAGACCTCAACGCCGCCCGAACAGCCTTTCGATATCCGCCAGCTTGAGCTCGATGTAGGTCGGGCGGCCGTGGTTGCAGGTGCCGGAGCCGGGCGTCGCCTCCATCTGCCGCAACAATGCATTCATCTCCTCGGCCTTGAGCAGGCGGCCGGAGCGCACCGAACCGTGGCAAGCCATGGTCGCGGCGATCTTGTCCAGCCGCTCTTTCAGCGTGTCGACCGTATCATTGTCGGCGATCTCGTCGGCGAGGTCACGCACCAACTGCTGGACATTCGTTTCGCCCAGCATCGACGGCGTCTCACGCACGGCGACAGCACCGGGGCCGAAGCGCTCGATGCCGAGGCCGAAGCGGGCCAGCGTTTCCGAATGCAGCGCCAGCCGCTCGGCATCCTCCTCGGGCAGATCGATGATCTCCGGTAAAAGCAGCATCTGCGAGGGCACGGGGCGCGAATGCAGCGCATTCTTCAGCGCCTCGTAGACCAGACGCTCATGCGCCGCATGCTGGTCGACGATGACGAGCGAATCCCTGGTTTGCGCGACGATGTAGTTCTCATGCACCTGCGCACGCGCCGCACCCAGCACTGCGCCAAGCAGCGTCTCGGCCGCCTCGCTCTGGCCGGCGCGCGCGTCTGCGCTATGCTGCGCACCGGCGTCGAATGCTGCCTGTTCGTTTTCGCCGAAGCCGCCCTTGGCAAACCCCGTGTTTTCAAATCCCATGTCGAGCGGCCGCTGCGACGAGCGGACCGGATCGAAGTTGGACGTACCTGACGCGCGGTAGGCCGCGTCGTAGCTGCGGTGGCCGTTTGCCGGGCCGCCGTGACCATAGGATGCCGCACCTGGCCGGAACGCCGCCATCATGCCCGCAGCGCCCGTGGTGGCAGCGCGGATACCGGAATCGGCCAGCGCCTGGCGGATGGAACCGACGATCAGCCCGCGCACCAGTCCGGGATCGCGGAAGCGCACATCGGCCTTGGCCGGGTGGACATTGACGTCGACGATGGCCGGATCGAGCGACAGGAACAGCACCGTGACCGCATGGCGGTCGCGCGGCAGGACGTCGGCATAGGCACCGCGAATGGCGCCGGCGATCAGCTTGTCGCGCACCGGCCGGCCATTGACATAGGCATATTGCTGCAGCGCATTGGCGCGGGTGACGGAGGGGATCGAGACGTGGCCGGTCAGATGCACGCCTTCGCGCATCGCCTCGATGGCAATGGAATTGTCGGGAAATTCGGCGCCCATCACCTGGGCGATGCGACGCAGGCTGCCCGCCGCGCTGTCGTCGGTCGCCGGCAGTTCCAGCGTCGAGCGGTCCGAGCCGGCCAGCGTGAAGCGCACGGTGGGGAAGGCGATGGCAATGCGCTTGATCACGTCACTGGTCGCGGAGCTTTCGGCGCGTTCGCCTTTCATGAATTTCAGCCGGGCCGGCGTTGCGAAGAACAGGTCGCGCACCTCTACCGTCGTGCCGCGATTGGCCGCCGCCGGTCTGACGGGCAAGACGCGGCCACCCTCGATGCCGATCTCGGCGGCACTGTCGCCGGCGGCCGTACGCGAACGGATCGACAGCCGCGACACCGAGCCGATCGACGGCAGCGCTTCACCGCGGAAGCCGAGGGAGCGGATGTCGTTGATATCCTCGGTGAGCTTGGAGGTGCAGTGACGCGCGATCGCCAGCGCCAGTTCCTGTTCGGGGATGCCGGAGCCGTCATCGGTGACGCGGATCAGGTTCAGCCCGCCACCGGCGGTGACGATCTCCACCCTGCCGGCACCGGCATCCAGCGCATTCTCGACCAGTTCCTTGACCACGCTTGCCGGACGCTCGATGACTTCGCCGGCGGCGATCTGGTTGATCATCGTTTCTGAAAGCTGGCGGATGGGCATGCGACCACTATAGGCGGATTCGGGTCGTGCGGGAGAGGCATAGTCACGAAAGCGGTGAATCAGTTCGCGGCATGGATTACGCCTGCGCCACCAGCCAATCCCTCACCTTCCGCGCATTGTCGCTGAGCTCGCGGTTCTTTGGCCAGATGACGTAGAATCCGATGCCGGTCCTCAGCACATGATCCGTCACCGGCACCAACAGTCCTGATGCCACGAGGCGCTCGACGAGATGCCGCCAGCCGAGCGAGATGCCTTGTCCCTCCATGACCGCCTGAATCACCAAGGCATAGTCATTGATGCGCAACCCGCGCTCGGCATTGCGGAGGCTGGTTCCGGCCGCCGCGAACCATTCGTCCCAGTTCGGCGCCTCGCGGTAGGGCTCCTCGAGATGGATCAGCCGGTGCATGGCAAGTTCAGCGACGGTCTCCGGCAACCCAAACTTCGCCAGATAACTGGGGCCCGCCACCGGGAAGATCTCCTCGTCGGCAAGCGACAGCGAATGATAATCCGGCCAGTCGCGCGGCACGCCGCCGCGCACGCCGAGCGGGATGCCTTCGGCGATGATGTCGAGATCGCGGTCGGCGGTCTGGATGCGCAGATCAACGCCCGGCAGTTCGTCGCGGAATTGCTGCAGGCGCGGCATCATCCAGAACGAGCCGAAGGCGGTCGAGGCGGCCAGCGTGACATGGCCGCCGGTCGCCTGCAGGCGCAGATCTTCCGCCGACTTGCGGATATGCGACAGCCCGAGTGAGACGTCGGCGTGGAAGCGCTCGCCGGCCTCTGTCAGGATGACCTGGCGGTGGCGGCGCTGGAACAGCTTGGCGCCGAGCTGTTCTTCCAGCCCGCGCACCGCATAGGAGACGGCGGCCTGCGTCATGCCGAGCTCGCGCCCGGCAGCGGTGAAGCTCGACAGCCGCCCGGCCGCCTCGAAGACGATCAGGCTGCCGGCGGAGGGCAGGAGATGGCGCAGGCTTCGCATAAGGAGAGTTTATACAAGAGATCAGGATTTTCCAGCGTCACAGCTACATTTCGTCTCGCTAAGTTGACGGTCAGTTGGAGGATAAGTTGCCATGAATGCACCGGCCGTTGAAGTGACCGAACCTGCCAACCGTCGAGCGGGTGGCCGCGTAGGGCGCAAGACACTGCGGGGAATTCCCATGGCGTCGTTTCCGACCCTGGTCCGCAAGATCCCGGTGTATCAGATGGTCCCGGATGAGGCGGTGGAGCTGATCCACCAGGAATCACTCAGCATCCTCGAAGAGGTGGGATGCGAATTCCGCGACGACGAGGCCATTGCGCTCTGGAAGGCGGCGGGCGCCGATGTCTCCGAGACGCGTGTCCGGATCGACCGCGCGCTCCTGATGGAGCTCGTATCGAAGGTCCCGTCGGAGTTTACGCTCAATGCTAGGAATCCGCACCGTTCGGTGCGCGTGGGCGGAAACAACTCCATCTTCGTGCCGATGTACGGGGCGCCTTACGTGCGCGACCTCGACAACGTCAGGCGCTATGGCACGCTCGCCGACCTTCAGAATTTCCATAAGCTCGCCTACATGGCGCCAGCACTGCACTCGTCGAGCTCGGTCATCTGCGAGCCGATGGAAATTGCGGTGCCGAAGCGTCACCTCCACATCATCCATTCGGCGCTGAAGCACTCGGACAAGCCTTTCATGGGCATCGTGACGTCCAAGGAACGAGCCGAAGACACGATGGCGATGGCAGGCATCGTGTTTGGTGAAGACTATGTCCGCGACAACCCGGTGCTGGTGTCGATCACCAACTGCAATTCGCCGCTGGTATGGGATGCCACCATGCTGGACGCGATGAAGGTCTATGCGCGCCACAACCAGCCACTGATCCTGGCGCCCTTCGCGCTCTGCGGCGCCTCGACTTCGGCCTCTGCCGTGGGAGCGGTCGCGCAGGTCAATGCGGAAGCGCTGGCAGGCGTCGCGTTCACCCAGCTGCTGCGTCCGGGTTCGCCGCAGCTCTACGGACAGTTCATGGTTACGGTCGACATGAAGACCGGTGCTCCCATGGGCGGCACGCCGGAGGCAGCCCAGATGATGTATCTGATGGGAGCACTGGCGCGGAAATACCGCCTGCCGTGGCGCACCTCGGGCTTCCATGTCGGGTCGAAGCTGAACGACGCCCAGGCGGGCTACGAGGCGAACATGCTGATGCATGCCGCCATCCTCTCCGGCGCCAACTACATCTGGCATTCCGCCGGATGGCTCGAGGCCGGTCTGAGCTGCGGCTATTCAAAATTCGCAACGGACTGCGAACAGCTTGTCGGCTGGTACAAATATGCGGGCGGGCTCCCGTTCGACGATTTTAAGGAGGCCATGGCGGCAATCCGCGAGGTCGGCCCTCAGGGCCATTTCCTCGGCACCAAGCACACGCTCGAACATTTCGAGTCGGCCTTCTTCATACCCAGCATCATGGACTTCAATTCGTACGAACAGTGGAAGGCGGAGGGTGCAAAGGACCACGACACGCGCGGTCGCGAGAAAGCGCGCAACATGCTGGCGGATTATCAGGAGCCGAAGCTCGATGAGGGCATCGCGGAGGGGCTGACGGATTTCATTGCGCGGCGTGAGGAAAAACTGCCGGACAGCGTTAGTTGATGTGACAGGCGAAGACCTGATGGAACCACCAAGGGAGGAAAATATGACACTCTTCAGAAGCAATGGCGACCGCGTGCCGGGCGCTATCGAGGCAATGGCGAATGAGACGCGTGCGGGCCATATGGACCGGCGCGAATTCCTGGCGCTGGCCAGCGTATTCGGTGCATCGACGGCTTTCGCCTACAGCATGATCGGCCTCGCCGCGCCGACCAAAGCCCTGGCCGATGAACCGAAAAAGGGTGGAACGCTGCGTGTCGCCATGTCGGTCAAGGCGCAGAAGGATCCGCGCACCTATGACTGGACCGAGATGGCAAACGTCACCCGTTGTTGGCTGGAGCCGCTCGTCCGCTACACGCACCAGTTCACTTTCGAGCCGGTCCTGCTCGAAAGCTGGGACGTCAATGACGACGCCACCGAATACACACTGCATCTGCGCAAAGGCATCACCTGGAACAATGGCGATGCCTTCAATGCCGATGACGTGGTCTCCAATCTGAACCGCTGGTGCGAAAAAGGTGCTTCCGGCAATTCCATGGCAGCACGCGTCGGTGCGCTGATCGACACAACGACCGGCAAGGCCAAGGATGGCGCCATCACCAGGGTCGACGACCACACGGTCAAGCTGAAGCTGTCCGAACCCGACATCGCGATCATACCGGGATTCACCGACTATCCGGCGCTGGTTGTGCATCGCGACTTCGACAAGGATGGCGCCGACCCGATCAAGAAGCCGATCGGCACCGGACCTTTCGAACTGGTGTCCTATGCGGTGGGTACGAAGGCGGTCGTCAAGCGTCGCGAGAACGGCAAGTGGTGGGGTGGTGAAACGCCGCTCGACGGTGTCGAGTTCATCGACTACGGCACCGACTTCAACGCCACGCTGAATGCCTTCGAGTCCGGCGAGATCGATCTCGATTTCGAAACGCCGGCCGACTTCATCGACGCCCTTGACAAGATGGATCTGGTGAAATCGGAGGTGGCGACGGCGACGACGCTGGTTGCCCGAACCAACATCACCCACAAGCCCTATGACGACCAGCGGGTGCGCAATGCGCTGCAGATGGCCGTTGACAACAATGCCGTCATGCAACTCGGCTACGCCGGGCTCGGCACGGTCGGCGAGAACCACCACGTCGCCCCGATCCATCCCGAATATTATCCGCTGCCCAAGAAGACACGCGATGCCGCGGCCGCCAAGAAGCTGATGGCGGATGCCGGGCAAGCCGACTTCGAGCACGAGCTGATCACCGTCGAGGACGAATGGCAGAAGAACACCGGCGATGCGATCGCCGGCCAGCTGCGCGATGCCGGCATCAAGGTCAAGCGCACGGTGCTGCCGGGTTCGACCTTCTGGAACGACTGGACGAAGTATCCCTATTCCATGACGATCTGGTACATGCGCCCGCTTGGCGTCCAGGTGCTGGCGCTCGGCTATCGCTCGGGCGAGGCCTGGAACGAAACGGCCTATGCCAACCCGGATTTCGACGCCAAGCTCAAGCAGGCGCTTTCGCTGGCCGATCCCGCCAAGCGCAAGGAGGTGATGAAGGACGTCGAGCAGATCCTCCAGGATTCCGGCGTCATCATCCAGCCGTTCTGGCAGAAGCTTTACTGCCACATGAGCAAGAAGGTGAAGAACTACGGGATGCACCAGACCTACGAAATGGACTTCCAGAGCGTTTGGCTGGACGCCTGATTTAATTCCCGAGACTTGCAAGCAACCGCCGCCGGCACCTCTGACAAAGGTGCTGGCGGCCCGTAAACCACTGACAAGCAATTGGCGCAGGCAAAATGGCCGACGACGAGATCATCCTTTCCGAACTTTCCGACGACGAGCTGGTGCAGCAGATGCACGACGATCTCTATGACGGGCTGAAGGAAGAGATCGAGGAAGGTACCAACATTCTGCTCGAGCGCGGCTGGGTGCCCTACAAGGTGCTGACCGAGGCACTGGTCGAAGGCATGCGCATCGTCGGCGAGGACTTTCGCGACGGCATCCTGTTCGTTCCCGAAGTGCTGCTTTCGGCCAATGCGATGAAGGCCGGCATGTTCATCTTGCGCCCGCTGCTCGCCGCCACCGGCGCGCCCAAGCAGGGCAAGATGGTCATCGGCACCGTCAAGGGCGACATCCACGACATTGGCAAGAACCTCGTTGGCATGATGATGGAGGGTGCTGGCTTCGACGTCATCGACCTCGGCATCAACAATGCGGTCGAGAAATATCTCGATGCGATCGAGCAGCACCAGCCCGACATCATCGGCATGTCGGCACTGCTGACCACGACCATGCCCTACATGAAGGTCGTCATCGACACGATGAAGGAAAAGGGCATCCGCGACGACTATGTCGTGCTGGTCGGCGGCGCGCCGCTGAACGAGGAATTCGGCAAGGCCGTCGGCGCCGATGCCTATTGCCGCGACGCGGCGGTGGCGGTCGAGACCGCCAAGGCCTTCATGAAGCGCAAGCACAATGTGCGGGCTTGAGCACGGCAGTCGGCCCAAGTTTGTGACCGAGAGCGCCGTCATGCACTGGAATGGCAAGATGGCCAGAATCGCATGGCTCGAAGGGGGCTAAGGTCTGTATGCGTATCGAGTCGATCAAAGTCTATCAGGTGCATCTGCCTGTCAAAGGCGGTGCCTACCGGATGGCCAGCGATACCGTGCAGGATCTGGACAGCACGCTCGTTGAAGTGACCACCGAGGACGGGCTGTCAGGCTGGGGTGAGACTTGCCCGGTCGGCCCTGTTTATCAGCCCCAACATGCTCTGGGTGCGAGAGCGGCAATTGCCGAAATAGCGCCTGGACTCGTCGGCGAGGACACTACGTCTATGCGCCGCCTGGCGAAAAGAATGGACGAGCGGTTGAACGGTCACAACTATGCCAAGGCGGCCCTGGATATAGCTCTCCTCGACCTCGCCGGCCAGCGGCTGGGCGTTCCGGTTTCGACACTTCTGGGCGGTGCGCTCACCGATCGTGTGCCGTCCTACTACTCGACCATTGTCGGTGCACCGGACGAGACGGCGCGCATTGCCGTCGACAAGGTCAAGGCCGGTTACCCACGGCTTCAGATCAAGATAGGCGGACGGGATCTCGAGCAAGACGTCGCCACCGTGCACAAGGTATGGGAAGCGGTTGGCTTCACGGCCCGGATAGCCGTCGACGCCAATCGTGGCCTCACCGCCGCGGCGGCGCTGCACATCGACCGGCTTTGCCAGACAATCCCGTTTGTGTTCGAACAACCTTGCAACACCATGGAGGAAGTCGCGAGCCTCAAGGGACGCGTTACCCATCCGGTCTACCTCGATGAGAGTGCCGAGGATTTGAATGCCGTCCTACGGGCAGTTTCTTCAGGTATCGCGGACGGATTCGGATTGAAGGTCACCCGCCTTGGCGGCCTCACCAACATGGTCACGGTCCGCGACCTGTGTGCGATACGATCTCTTCCGCACAGCTGCGACGATGCTTGGGGCGGGGACGTCATCGCCGCGGCATGCGTGCATCTCGCAGCTACCGTCGAGCCGAGACGTTTCGAGGGCGCCTGGATCGCGCAGGAATACATCGAAGGGCATATCGACCCCGTAAATCCCGTCATTATCGAAAACGGGCATATACGCGTCCCGCAGATGCCAGGGCTTGGTGTCAAACCTGAGCGCTCCCGGCTCAAAGGGCCGGTCGCGGCTTTCGGAGGATGAGGATCCGTGATGTTTATGGCAATTGTAGCTGGCTGGTATCGTCGGCAGCTAACCGCAGAAGTGCTTTTGCGAACTTCCAGAACGTCAGGTGGCGCGCCTTGGGCTGGCGCTGCAGGACTTCATGAGCCGCAAAAAAGCCGATATGCAGGATGCGTGGTGTTGATAGGCTCAAGCCATCAAAAGCCGGAGATTCTGCATGAGACTGACAGTGCTCGTTGCCGCCCTTTCGATAGTCTTGCCGACTGCCGCCGTCGCCGGACCGGCGTCCGACGCCGTGAAGTTCTTCTATGTGCCGGCGGTCAAGTTCGAGGCCGACGAACAATATCGGGATCGGTTCACCGAGCCGGTGACGAAACTGTTCGATCTGAACGACCAGGCAACGAAAAAGAACCCGGACCAGGTTGCGTGCATCGACTTCGATCCTGGTCTCGACGCCCAGGATTTCGATCAGAAGACCGTCTCGAAAACGCTGAAACTGTCTGAGAAACGGGATGGCGACAACGCGGAGGTTACGGCGTCCTTCAGCCTTTTCTCGGAAGGCGACGATTCCAAACGGGAAATGGTCTGGTCGCTTACGAAGATCGACGGCAAATGGAAGATATCGGACATTGCGTCCAAGACCAGCGACTGGAAGCTCAGCGCGCTGGAATGCATGGCCGGCCAGACACCGGAGTGATGCGATGGCCCATCGTCCGTTCCTGGCACTATCGAGTGTGTGCCTGCTGGCGGTGGGTCTGAGCGGCGCCGCCGCGCAAGGTTTGTTGGGTGCGCCGCCGGCGAACGCCCCGGCTGACGCTGCGCCGGGCGACAGCGGGGCGCCGCCTGCAAATGCGCCGGGCGGAGCTGTGGAGCCGGCAACGCCGCCGGTTGGATGGTCGCCAGCCGAAGCCGCGCCAGCCGCACCGATCCTGCCGGGCTCGCCGACGGCGGTGGTGCGGCCGTTTTACGATCAGGTCGGACTGGAGATCGATCCGTCAGAGCGCGGCCATTTCATCGATCCGGCGAAAACCGTGCTCGACAAGAGCGACGCCTTGCGCAAGTCCGGGCAGGGCGAGTGCCTCGACCCCAACATGGCGCTGGACAATGCGGACTATGACAAGGCCGAGATCGACAAGAGCCTGAAGACGCTCGAGGCGATCAACGGCGACCAGGCCAAGGTCATCGTCGCTTTCGTTATCGCTGGCAATCCGCACCGGCTGGAATGGAAATTCAAGAGGGTCGACGGCGACTGGAAGATATCGGACCTGCTGTCGGTGACCGGCGAATGGGCACTCAGCCAGTATCAGTGCGAATGAGCGGGAGACTAACCCCGCCCGCGATAGGGCGCCACCCCGGTGTCCGGCAGCCATGCGCCTTCGGGCGGCGCGCCGGTCTGCCAGAACACGTCGATCGGAATGCCGCCGCGCGGATACCAATAGCCGCCTATGCGCAACCACAGCGGCTTGGTTGCCGCCACAATACGGCGGCCGATCATGACGGTGCACTCTTCATGGAAGGCGCCGTGGTTGCGAAATGAGGTCATGAACAGCTTGAGCGATTTCGATTCCACCAGCAGCGTATCGGGTGCGTAGTCCATGACGATATGGGCGAAATCCGGCTGGCCGGTGACCGGGCACAGCGAGGTGAATTCCGGGCAGGTGAAGCGCACGATCGCCGGCGGCCCATCGCCGCGCGCAAACGGCACGGTTTCCAGGACCGCTGCTTCGGGGCTCTGTGGCGTCTCGACGTGCGCGCCGAGTTGGGTGAGGGTTTTGGTGTCGATCATGGCGGATCCTTATCTCATGTCGCCCGGAAGTGCGTGTGGGGACGACATGCTTGAAAACGAATTTCGCCGCTCATTACCACAATTTGAAACCGCAGGAAGACGATGACCAGCAACGACCCGCTTCTCCAGCCTTACCAGCTCAAACATTTGACGCTGAAGAACCGGGTCATGTCGACCAGCCATGAACCGGCCTATTCCGAGGATGGCATGCCGAAAGAGCGCTACCGGCTCTACCATGCCGAGAAGGCCAAGGGCGGCATGGCGCTGACCATGACCGCCGGCTCGGCGATCGTTTCGCGCGATAGTCCGGCCGCCTTTGGCAATCTGCACGTCTATGACGACAGGATCGTGCCGTGGCTGGCCGAGCTCGCCGATGCCTGCCACGAGCACGACTGCAAGGTGATGATCCAGATCACTCATCTCGGCCGCCGCACCGGCTGGAACAAGGCTGACTGGCTGCCGGTGCTCTCGGCCTCGCCGGTGCGCGAGCCAGCGCATCGCGCTTTTCCCAAGACCATCGAGGACTGGGACATCGAACGCATCATTGCCGACTATGCGTCAGCCGCCCAGCGCTGCCAGGCCGCCGGTCTCGACGGCATCGAGTTCGAGGCCTACGGCCATCTGATCGACGGCTTCTGGTCGCCAGCCACCAACCATCGCGACGACGAGTTCGGCGGTTCGCTCGACAACCGCTTGCGCTTCACCAACATGGTGCTCGATGCCGTGCGGGCGGCGGTCGGCGACACATTCGTCGTCGGCATCCGCATGGTCGCCGACGAAGATTTCGAAAAAGGCCTGTCGAAGGCGGAGGGCATCGAGATCGCCAGGCGGCTGGCCAATTCCGGCAAGGTCGATTTCCTCAACATCATCCGCGGCTCGATCGAGACCGACGCGGCGTTGACCAAGGTTATCCCGGTGACGGGCATGCGTTCTTCGCCGCATCTCGATTTCGCCGGCGAGGTGAGGGCGGCGACAAAGTTCCCAACCTTCCATGCGGCGCGCATTTCCGACGTCGCCACCGCGCGCCACGCAATCGCCACCGGCAAGCTCGACATGGTCGGCATGACCCGCGCCCACATCGCCGATCCGCACATCATGAAAAAGGTGATGGAGGGCCGCGAGCACGAGATACGCCCATGTGTGGGCGCAACCTATTGTCTCGATCGCATCTATGAGGGCGGCGAAGCGCTGTGCATCCACAACGCGGCGACCGGCCGCGAGGCTGATATTCCGCACATCATCGTCAAGACCGAAGGGCCGAAGCAGAAAATTGTCGTGGTCGGCGCCGGCGCCGGCGGGCTGGAGATGGCGCGGGTTGCAGCCGAGAGAGGCCACAAGGTGACGGTGCTTGAAGCGTCGAGCCAGGCCGGCGGCCAGGTGCGGCTGGCCACGCAGAACCCGCGCCGCAAGGAATTGATCGGCATCATCGACTGGCGGCTGGCCGAACTCGATCGGCTCGGTGTCGAGATCCGCTACGACACCTGGGCCGAGAAGGACGATGTTCTGGCGCTGTCACCCGACGTGGTGGTGGTCGCCACCGGCGGTCTGCCGCAGAACCCGCCGCTGACGGCGGGCGACAATCTGGTCACCTCGAGCTGGGACATCATGGCCGGCAGCGTCAAGCCGGCCGAAAACGTGCTGCTCTATGACGACAATGGCGGCCATCAGGGCATGGGTGCGGCCGAACTGATCGCCAATGCCGGCTCGAAACTCGAACTTATCTCGCCGGAGCGCTTCTTTGCTCCGGAAATGGGCGGCTTGAACCACGTGCCATACATGCGCGCGTTCCAGGAAAAGGGCGTCACCATCACCATCAACACACGGCTGCGTTCGGTGCGGCGCGAGGGCAACCAGCTGGTCGCCGAACTGGCCTCGGATTTCGCCGATGGCTGGCGCGGCGAGCGCAGGGTCGACCAGGTGGTGGTCGAGCACGGCACCTTGCCGCTCGATGATCTCTATTTGTCCTTGAAGCCGCTATCGAAGAATGGCGGCGCGGTCGACTATGAGCGTCTGGTGAGTGGTGGCGACATCTTTCCCAAGCGCAATCCAGAAGCACGCTTCGTGATGTTCCGCATCGGCGATGCGGTCGCCTCGCGTAACATCCATGCCGCCATCTATGACGGCATCAGATTCGGCTTGCGGATCTGAAATTAGGTATCGCGAGGATAGGTGGCGCGCGGTCCGACCTGCGTACGAGAGCCCGTGTACTTCGGTCTGGCCGCGCGCCCGCACGTCATTGGCTCGTCGCCAGACAACGTACGATTCTGTGAGGTTGTGCTGCGTCTCAGACCATCCTGGCGACTGCCATGCACAGCACCGTGACGACCAGCAACCAGGCGGCAATGCGCTCGCCCGTCGCCATTCTGGCGCGCAGTTGCGTTTCGGTTTCCGCATTCGCACCGGCAAGTCGTCTGCTGGGCGCCCTGACCATGGCGCCGAGCACACCGGCGGCGGCGAAAGCGGCCAGGATGCCAAGCGCCAGCACCATTTCCGTCGAGCCGAAATAGGCGCCGTGGAAGAAATACCAGAGCAGCGCTCCGGTCAGGAAAACCATGCCAGCCGAGCCCATCTGCGGCTGGATGAAGCGTTCGGCCCGGATGTCGGGGTCGCGCGCCAGCGTGATCGTGGTGCCTGCCCAGAAAACACCGGCCATGACGTGAAGGCCGATAACGACGATGTAGACATACTGCATGATCGGATCTCCTCTCGCACCCGCCATCCTCACATGGTTAGATATCTAACGGTTAGGTGTCAATGTATAAATCGGAGCCAGTTCCATCAACCGTTCCCTTGTTCTAGTGTCTTGCAATGACGCCCTTCGAACGCCCGCCAGTTGGCATGAATCTCGGTCGAACCGCCAAGCTGGTTGCCCAGGCCTTTGACGCTGCCCTGGTCGAGGCAGGCGGTACGTTGCCGGTCTGGCTCACACTGCTGTCGGTCAAGTCGAGCAAGCTTGCCAATCAGCGCGAACTCGCCGGCATGATCGGCATCCAGGGGGCGACGCTGACCCACCATCTCAACGCGATGGAGGCACAGGGCCTGCTGACGCGCCGCCGCGACCCCGTCAACCGCCGGGTTCATCTGGTCGAATTGACTGCGGCCGGGGAAGCAATGTTCGAGACATTGCGCAAGGCCGCGTTGTCCTTCGACAAACGGCTGCGGATGGGGTTGTCCGACGAGCGGCTGGCGGAGTTCGCGCAGGTGCTGGCGGCGTTGCGGGCCAATGTCGAAGCGCCGAGCTTCGGGCAATTGCTGACGACTTTTCCCGGTGACAGGAACGATATCCCGCCTCGTTTCCGCAAACCGGCTCGCAAAGTCAAATCATGACGGCCGGCTCAGTCGTCGTAGCCCTGGATTGCCCCAAAGGTGTAATGGCGCAGCTTCAGCGCGGTGATCAGGTTGGTCAGCTTCGTCTTGCCGTCGAAGCGGTCCTGGAACATCTCGTCATGCATCAGCAGGATCAGTTTGCCGGGCTTGACGAAGCGGCCATAGCCGAACAGGTGATCGATCTCGCTGACCAGATGGTCGACGCTCTGCACCGGTTCGCCGCTGTCCTTGTGTACCCATTCGTGGTCCCAGCCGTAGAGATAGAAGCCTGAGGCCGCGACAAACTCGTAGTCGGGCTCTTCACGCCCCTCCTGGGCGAGGCCAAGCGAGGTGTCGTTCTTCGACATTGAGGGCAGTCTGAACACGTCGCGCCCCGGCAGCCGCGCATGCACCACGGGTTTGAGCCCAAGCACAACGTTTGCCCGCATCATGTCGGCGACGACGCCTTCGGTGTCGGCGTAGTAGTGCTGGTAGCGGTTGTTGGCGTGGCTGTAGCTGTGGTTGCCGAGCGTCACCAGCGCAAGCTGCTTGGCGCGTTGGACGAGCGTCCGGTTGCCGGCGCTCGCCTGCGCATGCATGCCGACCATGAACATGGTTGCTGGAACCTGCTCGGCTTCCAGCACATCGAGGATGTTGCTTGTGCCGCTCAGCGGGCCATCGTCGAAGGTAAGATAGATGGTGCGATCGGCCCATGGGCGGGGCCCGCGAAAATCAACAGTGCCGCCAGGACAAACCGAAACGGTGCCATCACCTACGCTATATCCGGTTGCAATTCACGGTAGGCGGCCATGTCCACGACGGCTTGTCAAGGCGGCCTGGCAGCACCTACGCCAGGCTTCCTTGCAGCACCGTCAGCTTGGCCTTCTTCGGCATGCGGGCGGTCAGCCATTCCAGCGCCTTGTCCTGCGGCATCGGGAAGGCGATGGAATAGCCCTGCACCTGGTCGCAACCGATCGCCATCAGCGATTCGAGTTCGGCCTCGGTTTCGGCGCCCTCGGCAACGATCGAGATACCGAGGCCGCGCGCCAGCTCGGTGATGGCGCGCACGATCTTCGAGTTGTCGCCATTCTCATGGATGTTCTGGACGAAGCGACGGTCGATCTTCAGCCGGTCGATCTCGTTCGGGTTGACATGGCTGAGCGAAGCATAGCCGGTGCCGAAATCATCGAGTTCGAGATGCACCCCGGCTGCCCTGATGTGGCGCAGCTTGGCGGCTATGCCCGTCTTCTCGTCATCGAGAATGACGGATTCAACGATTTCCAGCGACAGTTTCTGTGGCGGCAGCCCGGCCTTTTCCAGCGTCTCGAACAAGAACGCATCGAAATCGTGCTCGCGCAGTTCGGTGCCGGAAACATTGACGGCAAGCCGCCCGAAGGCAATGCCGGCGCGGTTCCATTCGGCGGCCTCGTTGATCGCCTTGGTGATGACGATGCGGCCGATCTCGGGCATGAAGCCGCATTTCTCGGCGACCGGAATGAATTCGCCGGGTGGGATCATGCCGCGCTCGGCATGGTTCCAGCGCACCAGCGCCTCGATGCCGCTGATCGTGCCGTTGCTCAGCGA
The DNA here is from genome assembly GCF_042647205.1 of Mesorhizobium cantuariense. NCBI lineage: Bacteria > Pseudomonadati > Pseudomonadota > Alphaproteobacteria > Hyphomicrobiales > Phyllobacteriaceae > Mesorhizobium > Mesorhizobium cantuariense. The sequence goes on from NZ_JBHRVD010000001.1 coordinate 2,651,295, forward strand.
GACCTGCGGCTGGAAATAGACCTGGAACGCCTGCTCGGCGATGGCGACCTTGATGTCGTGCTCGAGCTGCTTGCGATAGTCGAGCTCGCGGCGCAACTCCTCGGAGAAGAAGGAGAAGTTGCCGCCGCCCAGCTTCTTGGCGGAGTACAGCGCCAGATCGGCGTGCACCAGCAGGTCCTGGGCATTGTCGGCGTCGATCGGGTAGACGGCGATGCCGGCGCTGGCTCCGGGGAGAATGGTCGTGCCCTGGAAGACGATCGGCTCGTTGATGTGCGCCAGGATGCGCCGCGCCAGCATGTTGATGTCTTCGGTGCCGCCTGCGCCGCCGAGGATCATGACGAACTCGTCGCCGCCCAGGCGCACGCACAGATCCGACGCCCGGCAGGAGTCGCGCATGCGCTGCGCCGTGACGACCAGCACATAGTCGCCGGCGGCGTGGCCGAGCGTATCGTTGATCTGCTTGAATCGGTCGAGGTCGAGCTGGACGACGGCAAGGCGCTCGCGACGCCGATGCGTGCCCTTGATCAGCGTGTCGAAATGATCGGTCAGGAACGTGCGGTTGTGCAGGCCGGTGAGGCCGTCATGCACCGCGATGAAGGCCATGGAATTGCGCGCGTCGATCAGCTCATGCGTCTTGCGCAGGATAGCATTCGACATCGGCCTGAAGATGAAGAGCGCTACCAGTACGATGACGCCGAGGGTGGCGTAGAACAGCGTGCGGTGGAGGGCGAGCAGCTTCTCGGAGCGCTCGTCGGCGTCAGCAGTGATGCGCTGGCCAAGCGCGGCGTAGCCCGACAAGGTGGCGTTGGCGACAGAAGCATCGAGATTGACGCGTTCGTCGCCGCCCTTGTAGCCGCCATTGCCGGTGAACTGGGATTCATAGGCCGAGATCAGGCGGTCGCCATTGGCGATCAGCCCGACGGAGAAATAGTCGAGGTGAAAGGGCTTGGCGAAAAGGACGCTCTCGATCGACTTCGGGTCGAGCTTGGCCGGCGATTGCGGATCGGCTCCCGTCTGCTCGAGCAGCAGATCGTAGTTCGTCTCGAACTCAGCCGTTGCCTGCTTGAGCGCGCTGACCAGCGCCGGCTGCTTGTCGCGCGAACCAGCACTCGTTGCGCTGGCAAGGAAGACGATGCGCTGCGACAACGTCTTTTGCGTGCTGACAATGTCGAGCAAGGTGTGGTTGTGCTGTTGGGTGGCCATCATCTGCTGCAGCAGGATGAAAGAGGCTATCACCATGGCCGCAATGATCAGCAGGGCCAGCCAATAGCCAGCCTTGATCAGCAATATGAGCTTGCCTGAAACGGTTTGCACCGGCTGCTGCGACATTTTCGGGGGCGGCCCTCTCGCCAACGGATTCTTGCTGCGAGGACCATTGGCCTGCAAATGTTAACAGGTCTGGAAATCGACAGCCGGCCGGCAAGGGGGAGACGTGGAAAGATCGCGAAATGGTTATCGGCCCGTTTAGCGCTGTACCGGCATTTGAGCGGTCATCGGCCACGCGATTTGTCGCGGCGTCGCTTCCGTGGCCGCGAGGCAATCAACATCGGGGTCACGTCGAGCCGCTTGCCACCGATCCGGTCGTTTTTGCGATGGATTTTTCGCGCGGACGAGACGACAGTCGGCCCACGTCAAACGAGGCTCGATCATGACCGCAGCATTCCTCTCCCACATCGACAGCGAACTCGCGGGGCTCAAATCGGCAGGCCTCTACAAATCCGAGCGAGTGATCTCTTCGACCCAGTCGGCGCAGATCGAGGTCGGTGGGCAGAAGGTGCTTAATTTCTGCGCCAACAACTATCTCGGCCTCGCCGATAGCGCCGACCTGCGTGCGGCGGCCAGCCAGGCGCTCGACCGCTATGGCTACGGCATGGCATCGGTGCGCTTCATCTGCGGCACGCAGGAGGAGCACAAGCAGCTCGAGGCGACGATTTCATCCTTCCTCGGCCTGGAAGACACCATTCTTTACGGCTCCTGTTTCGACGCCAATGGCGGCCTGTTCGAGACGCTGCTCGGCGAAGACGATGCGATCATATCCGACGCGCTGAACCACGCCTCGATCATCGACGGCGTGCGGCTGTCGAAGGCAAAGCGTTTTCGCTACGCCAACAACGACATGGCCGACCTCGAAGCGCGCCTAAAGGAAGCCAAGGATTGCCGCTTCCGGCTGATCGCCACCGACGGTGTGTTTTCGATGGATGGCATCATCGCCAACCTCAGGGGTGTCTGCGACCTTGCCGAGAAATACGACGCCATGGTGATGGTCGACGACAGTCATGCGGTCGGCTTCGTCGGCCAGAACGGCCGCGGCTCGGCCGAACATTGCGGCGTCGAGGGCAGGGTCGACATCATCACCGGCACGCTCGGCAAGGCGCTCGGCGGCGCGTCCGGCGGATACACATCGGGCAAAAGCCAGGTGGTCGACTGGCTGCGCCAGCGCTCGCGGCCCTATCTCTTTTCCAACACGCTGATGCCGGCGATCGCCGGCGCTTCGATCAAGGTGTTCGAACTGATCCGCAATGGCGACGCCTTGCGTGAGCGCCTCTATGCCAATGCGGCGCGGTTCCGGTCGCAGATGGGCAAACTCGGTTTCACATTGGCCGGCGCCGACCATCCGATCATTCCGGTGATGCTGGGCGATGCGACGCTGGCACAGGAGATGGCGGCGCGCATGCTGAAGCGCGGCATCTATGTCATCGGCTTTTCCTTCCCGGTGGTGCCGAAAGGCCAGGCGCGCATCCGCACGCAGATGTCGGCGGCGCATTCCAGCGCCGACATCGACCGCGCGGTGGAAGCGTTTGCCGCCGTCGGGCGCGAACTCGGGGTGATTGGATGAGGCTTTACCCTCCCCCTTGTGGGGAGGGTCGACGAGCGACCGCTTGCAAGGCAAGTGGTCGGGAGACGGGGTGGGGTGCGCACAGATCTCCACCGACGAACTTTTGGACCCCCACCCGGCCCTTCGGGCCACCCTCCCCACAAGGGGGAGGGTAAGGAGCTAGATATGTCGAACATGATGAAGGCGCTGGTGAAGGCCAAGGCCGAACCGGGCATCTGGATGGAAGAGGTGCCGGTGCCGGAAATCGGCCCCAACGACGTGCTGATCAAGATCAAGAAGACGGCGATCTGCGGCACCGATGTGCATATCTACAATTGGGATCAGTGGGCACAGAAGACGGTGCCGGTGCCGATGGTGACCGGCCATGAATTCGTCGGCACCGTTGCCGATTTCGGCGCGGCGGTCACCGAATATAAGGTCGGCCAGCGCGTGTCGGGCGAAGGCCACATCGTCTGCGGCCATTGCCGCAACTGCCGTGCGGGGCGAGGGCACCTGTGCCGCAACACGCTCGGCGTCGGGGTCAACCGTCCGGGCGCTTTCGGCGAGTATCTGGCAATCCCGCAGCACAATGTGGTGCCGATCCCCGATGATGTGCCGGACGAGATCGCCGCCATCTTCGATCCCCTGGGCAATGCCGTCCACACCGCATTGTCCTTCGATCTGGTCGGCGAGGATGTGCTTGTCACCGGCGCCGGGCCGATCGGCATCATGGGCGCGCTCGTCGCGCAATGCGTCGGCGCGCGAAAAGTTGTCATCACCGACATCAACCCGGTGCGGCTGGCACTGGCGAAAAAGCTCGGCGTCCAGCATGTCGTCGACGCCTCGAAGGAAAAGCTGCGCGACGTCATGCCGGCGCTCGGCATGACCGAGGGTTTCGACGTCGGCCTCGAAATGTCGGGCGCCGCGCCCGCCTTCCGCGACATGATCGACACCATGAACAATGGCGGCAAGATCGCTATTCTGGGCATCGCGCCGACCGGCTTCGAGATCGACTGGAACAAGGTCATCTTCAAGATGCTGCATCTCAAGGGCATCTACGGCCGCGAGATGTTCGAGACCTGGTACAAAATGATTGCGCTGGTGCAGGGGCCGCTCGATGTTTCCGGGCTTATCACGCACCGCATCGGCATCGACGATTTTCAGATCGGTTTCGATGCCATGCGCAGCGGCAGCTCGGGCAAGGTGGTGATGGACTGGTAGGCGTTGGTTGGCGCCTTTCCGTGGATGCCGTGGGACAGCACCCCCCTCTGGCCTGCCGGCCATCTCCCCCGCAAGGGGGGAGATCGGATGTCACCATTGCTTTCGCCGATCATCAGCGTTGCTGAGATCGCGGGGACGCCGAAGCTGCCAATCTCCCCCCTTGCGGGGGAGATGTCCGGCAGGACAGAGGGGGGTGTGAAGGATCACTACCGGGCACACAACGCCCCTCCAGCGCCGCGACCCCGCTGACGATCGCCGCCCGCTCTTCCTCACCAAACCTCGCCAGCAACTCCTGCTCGAACGCCTTCGCCAGCGGCACCATCTCGCGATAGGCGGCAAGCCCGGCTTTGGTCAGGTTCAGATGTTCGACCCGGCGGTCTTTCTCATCAGGTGTCCGCACGAGCCAGCGCCGCCGTTCGAGTTCAGCCACGGCGCGCGAAACCTTGGTCTTGTGCATGGCCGATTGCGCGCCGATCGCAGACGCCGTCATCGTGCCATGCTGCCCCAGCCCCGAAAGGGTGCGCCATTCCGGCCGCGTCAGGCCATGGCTGTCCTTGTATATTCGCGAAAATTCGCGGCTGACGGCGTCGGCAAGCCTGTAAAGCCGGTAGGGCAGGAAATTTTCCAGATTGAGAATTTCAGGCGCGTCGGACGCTTCGCTCTTGATCGCCATTTTTCAAAGCCGCCATTGATGGTTACATTTTCGATCGTTACAAATGAAACCAGTTCGGTCAATTGATATCCATTCCGGGAGGAAGCAATGGCCTTTTCCTACATGCCGGGTTTCGGCAACGACTTCGAAACCGAAACCTTGCCGGGATCGCTGCCGCAGGGGCGGAATTCGCCGCAGCGGCCGGCCTACGGCCTCTATGCCGAGCAGCTTTCGGGCTCGCCCTTCACCGCCCCGCGCGGCACCAATGAGCGCTCCTGGCTCTACCGCATCCGACCGAGCGTCAAGCATACCGGCCGCTTCAAGGCTGTGAGCTATCCCTTGTGGAAGACTGCGCCCAATGTCGGCGATCATGAGCTGGCGCTCGGCCAGTATCGCTGGAATCCGGTGCCGATGCCGAAGGAACCGACCGATTTCATCGCCGGCATGCGCAGCATCACCACCGCCGGCGACGTGCTCGGCCAGACGGGCATGGCGGCACATGTCTATGTGGCCAACCGCTCGATGGGTGACGATCATTTCTTCAACGCCGACGGCGAATTGCTGATCGTGCCACAGGTCGGCGCTTTGCGCTTCGTCACCGAGATGGGCGTCATCGAATTGAGGCCCGGCGAGATCGCCGTGCTGCCGCGCGGTCTGGTCTTCAAGGTCGAGTTGGTCGACAAGGAAGTGCGCGGCTATGTCTGCGAGAACTACGGCGCCAAGCTTACGCTGCCTGACCGTGGCCCGATCGGCGCCAACTGCCTGGCCAACCCGCGCGATTTCAAGACGCCTTGCGCCTGGTTCGAGGAAAAGGAAACACCGTGCCGGCTGACGGTGAAATGGTGCGGAAATTTCCATGTCACCGAGATCGGCCATTCGCCGCTGGATGTCGTTGCCTGGCACGGCAACTACGCGCCCTACAAATATGATCTGGCGACCTTTTCGCCAGTCGGAGCGCTGCTGTTCGACCATCCCGATCCGTCGATCTTCACGGTGCTGACGGCACCGAGCGGCGAGGAGGGCACGGCCAACATCGACTTCGTCATCTTCCCGCCGCGCTGGCTGGTGGCCGAAGATACGTTCCGGCCGCCCTGGTACCACCGTAACATCATGAGCGAGTTCATGGGCCTGATCCACGGCCAGTACGATGCCAAGGAAGAGGGTTTTGTGCCCGGCGGCATCAGCCTGCACAATCTGATGCTGGCCCATGGGCCGGATGCGCCTGGCTTCGAAAAGGCCTCGAAAGTCGAGCTGAAACCGGTCAGGCTCGACAACACCATGGCCTTCATGTTCGAGACCCGCTTTCCGCAGATGCTGACCCGCTACGGCGCCGAACTCGAAACCCGGCAAGACAATTACATCGACTGCTGGGCCGACCTGAAGAAGCGCTTCAACGGCACGCTGGAGGGCGACTGGTCTTGAGCACCGAGCCAATGCCGGACCGGCTGGTGATTTTGGGTTCGAAGGGTGGCCCGGCACTGCGGCCGGGCGGACCGTGGCCGAGTTCGTCGCTGCTTGAGATCGGCGGCCGCGGCATCGTCGTCGACTGCGGACTTGGCGTGACGCGGGGTCTGGTCGATGCCGGCATCAGCCTGAAGGCGCTCGACCTGATCTTCATCACGCATCTGCATTCCGACCATGTGCTGGAACTGGGCCCGCTGATCCACACCGCCTGGACGGCGGGTCTGGCAAACCAGGTCAGCGTGTTCGGTCCGCGGGGCACCGGCCACTACTGGCGGCGTTTCTGTCAGGCGATGGAGTTCGACATCGAGATCCGCATTGTTGACGAGGGCAGGCCGGATATTCGCGAGCTGGTTTCGATCGTCGAATTCGGCGAAGGCCAGGTGGTCGAGCAGCGCGGCTTGAAGGTGACGGCGCTGCGCGTCGACCATCCGCCGGTGACCGAGTGCTTTGCCCTGCGTTTCGAGCATGGCGGGAAGAGCGTGGTGTTCTCCGCCGATACGGCCTTCTTTCCGCCATTGGCTGATTTCGCCAAAGGCGCCGATATCCTCGTCCACGAAGCCATGCTGGAGGAAGGCATCGAGCGGCTGGTGGCCAAGACCGGCAATGGTGCGCGGCTGAAAGAGCATCTGCTCGCCAGCCACAGCTTTGCCGAAGAGGCCGGCAGCATCGCCAGCGATGCCGGCGTCAAGAGGCTGGTGCTCAATCACCTCATTCCGGCCGACGATCCCGGGATTGTCGAGGCGGACTGGATCGCCGCCGTCAGGAAAACATGGGCCGGCGACTTGACGATCGCCCGCGACGGCCTTGTTGTAGAATTAAGCGGCAGAAAAGCTGCACAAGGAGAGGAAACCGTATGAAGTTTGCCACATTGAAGGACGGGACGCGCGACGGCAAACTCGTCGTCGTCTCGCGCGACCTGACACGCTTCACCGACGCCTCGTTCCTGGTGCGCACGCTGCAGGCGGCGCTCGACGACTGGCGGCGCATCGCTCCGCACCTCGCGACAATAGCGGAATCGCTGGAGAACAATGCGGTGCCGGCGGAGCGCTTCCACGAGCATGACGCCCATTCGCCGCTGCCGCGCGCCTATCAATGGGCTGACGGCTCGGCCTATGTGAACCATGTCGAACTGGTGCGCAAAGCGCGCGGCGCCGAGATGCCGGCGAGTTTCTGGACCGATCCGCTGATCTACCAGGGCGGCTCGGACGCCTTCATTCCGCCACGCGACCCGATTCGCATGGTCGACGAAGCCTTCGGCATCGACATGGAGGCGGAGGTGGCTGTCATTGTCGATGACGTGCCGATGGGTGCAAGCCTCGATGAAGCGCGCGCCGCGATCCGGCTCGTCATGCTGGTCAACGACGTCACGCTGCGCGCGCTGACCGGGCCGGAGCTGGCGAAGGGATTCGGCTTCTTCCAGTCAAAGCCGTCCTCAGCGTTTTCGCCTGTCGCGGTCACGCCGGACGAACTGGGCAATGCCTGGGACGGCGGCAAGGTCAGCCTGCCGCTGCTCGCTGATCTCAACGGCAAGCCGTTCGGCCGGGCCAATGCTGGTATCGACATGACCTTCGACTTTCCGGCGCTGATCGTTCACGCCGCCAAGACAAGGCCGTTGGCCGCCGGCACGATCATCGGTTCCGGTACCGTCTCCAACAAGCTCGACGGCGGGCCGGGCAAACCTGTCTCGGCCGGTGGCGCCGGCTATTCCTGCATCGCCGAACTGCGCATGATCGAGACCATTGTGTCAGGCGAGCCCAAAACGCCGTTCCTGCGCTTCGGCGACACGGTGCGCATCGAGATGAAGGACAAAGCTGGGCATTCGATTTTCGGCGCCATCGAGCAGAAGGTCGAGAAATACGAGAGGTAAGGGCATGATGGGGGACACATTCTATCTGCTGGCCGGTGTCTGGGCACTCGCCATACTGGCGGTCTTCATCCAGGCGATCCGGCTGAGCTACCGCATCGAGGCGCGCTCGCCTGACCTGACCAACCGCAGCGGCTTTCCGCGCAAGGCGATGATGTTCCACACCATCACCAACATGAAAGTCGCGCGAGATCCGGAAACGCAAGCCATGCGGCGACACATGAACCGGCTTTTGCTGATCGTTCTCGCCGGATTTGCCGTTATGGGGGCGGGCTTGTATCTGGTGCGGTCAACCGGATGACGTCATGAACCTGCTGGATCACCTGCGCCGCATGGCCGGCAACAATCTCTGGTCGAACGATCGGCTCTATCGGGCGGTGCTGTCGCTTCAGCCGGGTGAGTTCGAAGCCGAACGCACCAGCTTCTTTCCGTCGATCAAGGCAACGCTCAACCACATACTGGCAGTCGATCTTCTCTATCTCGATTTTCTCGAGGAAGGGTGGTCTCGGCGCTGCCGCCCATGACGACTTCGTGTCGTTCGACGAGCCGGGGGCGTTGTTTGCCGCCCAGGTCGTAGCCGACCGGCGGTTGATCGCCTTTTGCGATCGGCTCTCGGCCGACGATCTCGATCGCCGCGTCATCACCGACCGGCGCGAGGACGGCATGATCCCGGAACGCATCGGCGATATCCTCGCCCACCTCTTCCTGCACGACATCCATCATCGCGGCCAGGTGCACGCGATGCTGTCCGGCGCCTCGGTCAAGCCGCCGCAGTTGGACGAGTTCCTGCTCGATTATGATGCGAAGCTGAGAAAGGCGGAAGTCGAGCGACTTGCGATTGGGGACGGCAATTAATTATTGTAGTTACGAAAATTCTTGACTCAATTATTGTAGGTGCATAAATTCAGATGAAGATCGTCTGGGACGAACCAAAGCGATTGGCCAATATCGAAAAACACGGCTTGGACTTTGCCGCACTGGATGACGAATTTTTCCTGGGCTCGACGATCCGAACGGCCAAAACCGGTCGTTTCATGGCAATTGGCCGGATGATTGATGGTGTTGTTGCCGTGATCTTTGCCCAGCTTGGCTCGGAGGGCATTTCGATAATTTCAATGCGCCCGGCCAGTCCCGTTGAAAGGAGGTTGTTTAATGACAAAGCGTAAGCCGCAGACAGAGTTCGAACCGGGGCACGGTTACCGCAAGGAAGACTGGGATGCTGTTTCAGATAATCCCGAATGGAGCGAAGAGGATTTCAGAAATGCCAGCCCCTTCGCCGAAGTGTTTCCGGATCTCGCCGAGAGCATTCGTCGTTCGCGCGGGCGGCCGGCGCTCGATAATCCGAAGAAACAGGTGACGCTCCGGCTGGACAGCGATGTGGTCGCCCAGTTTCGCGCCGGCGGTCCCGGTTGGCAGAGCCGGATCAACGATATTCTGCGCAAGGCAGTGGGCCTCGCCAAATAGACGCCTGCGAATATATGGCGGTGTCTACTCCGCAGCCTGCACCTTGATCACCCCACGCTTGATCTGGTCCTGCTCGATCGATTCGAACAGCGCGCGGAAATTGCCCTCGCCAAAACCTTCGTCGCCCTTGCGCTGGATGAACTCGAAGAAGATCGGGCCGATCACGGTCTTCGAAAAGATCTGCAGCAGGATCTTGGTCATGCCGCCGTCGACGACGCCTTCGCCGTCGATCAGGATGCCGTGCTTCTTCATCCGCTCGATCGGTTCGTCATGGCCGTTCACGCGATCGTACGACATGTCGTAGTAGGTTTCCGGCGGGTCGGGCATGAATTTCAGCCCGTTGTCGGCGAGTTTGTCGGTAGCGGCGTAGATCTCGTCGGTGCCGACGGCGATGTGCTGGATGCCTTCACCATTGTACTTCTTCAGATACTCGGCGATCTGGCTGGTCTCGTCCTTGGACTCGTTCAGCGGAATGCGGATCTTGCCGCAGGGCGAGGTGATGGCGCGGCTGACCAGGCCGGTGATCTTGCCGTCGATGTCGAAGAAATGGATCTGCTTGAAGCCGAACAGATTGCGGTAGAAATCCCACCATTTGTCCATCTGGCCGCGATAGACATTGTGGGTCAGGTGATCGAGATAATAGAAGCCGACGCCTTCCGGCCGCGGGTCGCGCGCACTCAGCCACTCGAACTCGGCATCATAGGCCGAACCCTTCTTGCCATAGGTCTCGATGAAATAGAGCAGCGAGCCGCCAATGCCGACGATCGCCGGCACGTCGAGCGCCTTGTCGGCGCCTTCGTAAGGCGTGGCGCCCTTGGCAACGGCATGATCGAAGGCATGCTTGGCATCGACCACCCGCCAAGCCATCGAGGCGGCGCAGGGACCGTGCTTGTCGACGAACTTCATCGCATGCGAGCCGGGCTCGGCATTGACGACATAGTTGATGTCGCCCTGGCGCCAGATGGTGATGTCTTTCGTGCGGTGCTTCGCCACAGCGATATAGCCCATGCGGGCGAACAGTTCGGCCAGTTTTTCCGGCTCCGCATGCGCGAACTCGACAAACTCGAAACCGTCGGTGCCGGCCGGGTTGTCCTTGCTGATCGTGGCGGGCGGGGCGTCGTGCGGGAAGGGGCCCATGATATTCCTCCAAAAGCTGGCTTGGCCTGAAAAGGCCATCTGACGCCATCATAGCGCGGAGCCGGTGCATGGTGCTTGCATTCAAACGCTTGAAATGATCACATCATGCGTGAAGCGTGCATAATGAGAGATAAAACCATGGATGGGACGCGCGTTGATCAGTTTGACCGCAAGATAATGGCGCTCTTGCAGAGTGACGCGCGGCTGACCAACAACGATCTGTCAGAGCGCGTGAACCTGTCGGCGTCGCAATGTTCGCGTCGCCGCCAGCGGCTGGAGGAGGACGGCTTTATCAAGGGCTATCGCGCCGTTCTCGACCGCGACAAGCTCGGTTTTTCCCTGGTCAACGTCATCTCGGTCACGCTCGCCACTCATAACCGCGACAATGCGCGGCGCTTCGGCGAACTGGTGGCGCGGCTGCCCGAGGTGCAGGAAGCGCACGCGCTGACCGGCGAGATGGACTACATCCTGAAAGTGGTGACGCCCGACTTGAAATCACTGTCGGAATTCGTCAACGGCGTTCTCCTGCCGCACGAATCCGTGCAGCACGTGAAGACGGCGATCGTGCTGGAGACGCTCAAGGAAACCGGCGCGCTGCCGATTTGAATCTTGGGCCGATCTAACCCCTCGATTGCTGGATCAGCCCATAAAGATTGGTGCAGCGGGCGCCAGAACGGCAATAGGCGAAGACCGGGCCGTCGAGTTCGTCGAGTGCTTCGGCCTGATCCTCGACATTCTCGGCAGTAATCTGGCCGCTGATGACGGGGATGTAGCGGAAGGCAAGGCCTGCGGCTTCGACCGCTGCCTTGACGGTGTCGGCCGAAGGCTGGCCGGGCTGCTCGTCATCAGGCCGGTTGCAGATGACGCTCTTGAAGCCGGCTTCCTTGATGGCGGCGACGTCTTCCGGCTGGATCTGGCCCGAAACCGAATAGTCCTCGCTGATCTCACGATATTCCATGACGATGTCCTCGCAATCTGATTTGGCGAGAGTCTTGCCATTCCCTGACGTGGTCGGCAACTCGAATCCTATGCCGAAGCCGGTTGAGCGAGCCGCGCCCTGGCGAAACGCGCCACGACGATGCCGGCAATCACTGCCGCAACGAAGATCGCTGTCGCCAAATAGCCAAGGCCAAGGGCAGGGATGGCTCCGCCGGGACAGAAGCCGGCAATGCCCCAGCCGATGCCGAAGACAGCGGCGCCGCCAACCAGCTCCGTGTCGATGACCTGTTTTGTCGGCAGTGCGAAGGCGGTCTCGAACACCGGCGTCTTGCGCCGATCGAATACGAGGCGATAGCCGACGAAGGCGACGGCAAGGCCGCCGGCCATGACGAAGATCAGGCTCGGGTCCCAGGTTCCGGCCACATCGAAGAAGTTCAGCACCTTGGCCGGATTGATCATGCCGGAAATGGCGATGCCAAGGCCGAAAACCCCGCCGATCAGGAATGCAGAGACGAGCTTGTTCATCGACTCAGCCTCCGATCACGTGGCGGATGATGAAGACGGTGGCGAAGGCAGTGACCATGAAGATCGCGACCGCAACGATCGAGCGTGGCGACAGACGCGCTATGCCGCAAATGCCGTGCCCGCTCGGGCAGCCGGCACCGAAATGCACGCCGAGGCCGACCAGGAACCCGCCGACGACAAGTGCCAGCATTGGCACCGGCACGCTGAAGGCGATCTGCCCACCGATGGCGATAAACAGAAGCGGCGCGGCCACGGCACCAGCGAGAAAGGCGGCCCGCCATTGCCAGTCAGATGCAAGCGGCGGGAGGATTCCGGTCAGGATGCCGGTCATCCCGGCGATGCGGCCATGAAAAGCCATCAGCAGCACCGCCGACAGGCCAATCAGGGCCCCTCCGAGTAGCGACTGGAACGGCGTGAAGTCTGTCATGGAGAGCCGGCTTTCGAACTGGGGTCGATCCGCGTGAGCCGACTATAGCGCAGATATACATTTTCGGCGGAAAATCCGGCCGGGCTATCTCCGCCCGGCCGGATCGTAGGCACCGGCCAATCAGCTGCCGAGAATGGCGCCTTTGATCTGACGGATGTTATTGTGCATCATGTCGATATAGGTCGCGGCCGGACCGTCGGGCTGCGACAGCGCGTCCGAATAGAGCGTGCCGCCGACCTTGATGCCGGTTTCGCTGGCGATCTGCTCGATCAGGCGCGGGTTGGTGATGTTCTCGACGAAGATCGCCGCGGCCTTGTCCTGTTTCACCTGGGTAACCAGCTTGGCGACGTCGGCGGCGGACGGTTCGGAATCGGTAGAGATGCCTTGCGGTGCCAGGAAAGTCAGGCCGTAGGCATGCTCGAAATAGCCGAAGGCGTCATGCGAGGTGATGACGACGCGCTTTTCTTCCGGGATCGAGGCGATCGCCGCTTTCACTTCACCTTCGACCGCGTCGAGCTTCTTGGTGTAGGCGGCGGCATTGGTCTGATAGCTGACGCAGCCATCGGAATCGGCCGCGCAGAAGGCTTCGGCGATGTTCTTCACATAGATCCTGGCATTGGCGATCGACTGGAAGGCGTGCGGATCGGTGACCGTCTTGCCGCCACCGGTACCGGCACCTTCGGCCGCATCGGCGTCGGCGAATTCAGGTTTGAAATCGATCGGCGTCACGCCTTTGGTCAAGGTGATGATAGACGCCTTGGTGGCGCTGGCATCGACCAGCCGCTGCAGAAACCCTTCGAAATGCAGGCCGTTGACCAGCACGATGTCGGCCTTGGCCATGGCCACAGCATCGGCCGGGCTCGGCTCGTAGACATGGGCGTCGCCATCCGGCCCCACGATGGTGGTGACGTCGATGCGGTCGCCGCCGACATTTTTGGCGAAATCGGCAATGACAGTGAAGCTGGCGACCACTTTCAGCGGTGCCGCGAAGGCCGACGATGCGCCAAAGGCGGTTAATGTTATAACGCTCATCGCCAGGGCGGCATGGATCGATTTCAGCATAGGCGGGTCTCCTTTTAGGGGCGGGGGATCAGGCCGTTCTGTGACGGTGGTGGATGATGCGCGCGCGCAGAATGCCGCGCGTGCCAAACAGGATCGAGGCGAAATAAACGACGCCGGCCGACAGGATGATGGCCGGGCCGGACGGCAGCGACGCGTGATAGGACAAAAGCAGCCCGGCGACGCAGGAGGCAAAGCCGATCAGCACCGCCAGCACGCACATCGGCTCGACGCGCACCGTCCAGAAGCGGGCGGCGGCGGCCGGCAGCATCATCAGCCCGACCGACAGCAAGGTACCGAGCGCCTGGAAGCCGCCGACGAGATTGAGCACGACAAGGCCGAGGAAGATGAAATGCACCGGGCTGCCGAGCCGGCTGACCGAACGCAGGAACAACGGATCGAGGCATTCGGCAACCAGCGCCCGCCAGAAGATGGCGAGGCTGACGAGCGTCACCGCGACGATGCCGCCGATCAGCGTCAGCGCTTCATCGTTGAGAGCCAGCACGGTGCCGAACAGCACATGCATGAGATCGACGCTGGAGCCGCGGATCGACACCATCAGCACGCCGATGGCGAGCGAAATCAGATAGAAGGCGGCCATCGAGGCGTCCTCGCGCTGGATGGTGAAGCGCGAGACGGCGCCGGCGCCGAGCGCGACGATGACGCCGGCGATCAGGCCGCCGATGGTCATCGGCAGGATTTCCAGCCCATAAAACAGGAAGCCGGCGGCGGCACCCGGCAGGATGGCGTGCGCCATGGCGTCGCCCGATAGGCTCATTCGCCGCAGCATCAGGAAAACGCCGATCGGGCAGGCGCCGAGCGACAGCATCAGCGAACCGATCAACGCCCGCTGCATGAAGCCGAAATCAGCGAAGGGCGCGATGACAAGACCGTAAAGCGTATCCATCAGGCAGCCCTCGGTCCGACGCCATGTTGATGGTCATGGTGGTCGTGATCATGGCCATGATCATGAGGGTGCTCGTCTGGCTCGCACCAGGGCGCATTCTCTTCCCAGGCTTCGTGGAAGCGGCGGGCCCGCAGCAGATTTTCAGGCTTCAGCGTTTCCCTGGTCTCGCCCCAGGCAATCGGCTGGCGCGCCAGCAACAATGTTTCGGGGAAATTCTGACGCACCAGGTCCAGGTCGTGGACGACCACCATGATGGTGCGTTCCTCGCCATGCCAGTGCTTGATCAATGCGATCAGGTCGCCGACTGTCTTGGCGTCGACGGCATTGAAGGGTTCGTCGAGCAGGATGAGGTCGGCGTCCTGCAGCAGGACACGCGCAAACAGCGTGCGCTGCAACTGGCCGCCCGACAGCGTGTCTATCGGCCGCTTCTCGAAGCCGCCGAGGCCGACCGCCATCAACGCCTTGCTGACGTCTTCGCGATCTTCCTTGGTGTAGCGGCCAAGCAGGCCGCGCCGTGGCCACAGGCCGAGCGAAACCAGATCCACCACCCGCGCCGGAAAAGAGCGGTCGAGTTCCGATTGCTGCGGCAGATAGGCAGCGCGAACGCCGGGTGTGCGGATAACCTCGCCGGCCATCGGCTTCAGGACGCCGACAATACCTTTCATCAGCGTCGATTTGCCGGAGCCGTTGGCTCCGACGACAGCCGTCAGCGAGCCCTTGCGGATGGTGCCGTCGAGATGATGGATTGCCGGATGGCTGCCGTAGCCAAGCGTCAGGTCGCGGAATGTCAGGCAGGTATTTGTCATTCTGCGATCCGTGGGGCGAAATCCGGCTGCGGGCAGCGGCCGATTGGATATGTGATGTTATTACATTAGTCAACAAGCCAATCCGGCGGAATTGCGGCTGGCGGGTCAACTTGCCGTGTGAGGATATCATATGCCCTTGGCCCAAGGGGATTCGACTTGGCGACCTTGCCCGAAGCCGGCCGCAACTCTAAAGAGGCGCAACCGCCACAGAAGGAACCATCCAATGAGCATTCGTCGCATCGATGTTGGCCCGCGCATGAGTCAGATCGTCATTCACGGAGATACCGTCTATCTGGCCGGTCAGGTCGGTCAGCCGACCGGCAACGTCGCTTCGCAGACCCGGGATATTCTGGCGGCTGTCGATGAGCTGCTGGCCAAGGCCGGCTCGGACAAGACCAAGATCCTGCAGGCGATCATCTGGCTGGCCGACATGAGCACCTTTGCCGAGATGAACGCGGAATGGGACAAGTGGGTGCCGCAAGGCAACACGCCGGCCCGCGCCACCGGCGAAGCAAAGCTCGCCGGCCCGGAATATCTGGTCGAGATTATTATTACGGCCGCGATTTGAGGCTGCGGCCTTCTACCTCCCCCTTGTGGGGAGGTCGGACCGTAGGTCCGGGTGGGGGTCGGCGCCGCACCCCCACCCCGTCTCGCCACCATTGCTCCGCAATGCCGGCTCGCCGACCCTCCCCACAAGGGGGAGGGTGAAGAAGGCAACTACCCCTGCGACGGCCTGAATCTTGCCACCAGCGTGTGGCTCTCGGCCGCGTAGGTAAAGCGCACATGGGTGACCGGGTGATCGGCGCTCCATGTCCGACGCTCGACCACCAGGCACGGCGCGCCGGCTGCGATATCGAGCGCGGCCGCGATATGTCTGTCGGCGGCGACAGCGCGAATGCGGTGCTCGGCTTCGCTCCACGGCACGCGGCCAATTAGCCATGGTCCTGGTGCTATGGCCACGAATTCCTCGTCTGCTGCCTCGGGCACGGCGGTCAGGTTGATCAGCCGCTGTTCATGCGCGAACGGCCGCTCGCCGGCGAAATGCCGGCACTCCAGCGCCAGCACCGGGCCAGCAGTGGCGAGTTCCAGCAAGGCGCGATCCTCGGTATTGCTGCGCCTTTTGTGCCGCGCCATGCGCTCGTAGCGGTAAAGCAGGCCGAGCGCTTCGACCTCGATCCGGATATCGTGGATTTCTAGCACCGCCGCTTGCGACTGCGGCCGGCGCACAAAGCTGCCGGAACGGCGGCGCCGCTCGATCAGCCCAGCCTTGGCAAGCTGCGACAGCGCCTTGTTCACCGTCATGCGCGAGCAATTGTATTGCGTGCTCAGTTCGTGCTCGAACGGAATGCGATGGCCGGGTGCCCAGGCACCGGACATGATGCGTTCGCTAATGTCGGTCAGGATGCGCTGGTGCAGCGAGCCGCCACCTTCCGCTACCACTGTGTCGGCCATGCTCATGCCGAAAGCGCCGTCATCACGCTGCGAAACCGCTCGGCGATGTCCTCGCGCTTCACATGCCTGCCGGCGCTAACCTGTTTATGGCCATGCACCCAAACGCAGTCGACCTTGCTGCCATTGGCGAAAATCCAGGCGTCGAGGATCGCGTCGCCGCTCTTGCCGGCCAGCGAGGGATGGCCGGCGTCGAGCGAGACGAGATCGGCGGATGCGCCGGCGGCGATCGCGGAGGCGCCGGCGCCAAGGGCGACGCTGCCACCGTCGAGTGCGGCGTCGAACAGCGCCCGGCCGGTCGAGCCGCCTGCGACCGCCAGCACATTGCGGGCGCGGTGGGCGAGGCGCTGCGAATATTCGAGCTGGCGCAACTCGTCGGGCAGGCCGATCAGCACGTTTGAATCGGAGCCGACGCCAAAGCGGCCGCCATGGTCTCTGAACAGCGGCGCTGCAAAAGTGCCGTCACCGAGATTGGCCTCGGTGATCGGGCAGAGACCGGCGATGGCGCCGCTCTTTGCCATGGCGACGGTTTCCGCATCGGTCATATGGGTGGCGTGGATCAGGCACCAGCGCCTGTCGACCTTGGCATGGCCAAGCAGAAATTCGACCGGCCGCGCGCCCGACCAGGCAAGGCAATCCTCGACTTCTTTCACCTGCTCGGCAATGTGGATGTGGATCGGCCCATCCGGCATTATCTCGGCCACCTCAATCAGTTCTTCCGGTGTCGCCGCGCGCAAACTGTGCGGGGCAACGCCGACAACCGCTTGATTCAAACTGCGAACGCATTCCCGGCTTTTCTCAACAAGCCGCGAGAACCGGTTCACATCGTTGATGAATCGTCGCTGGCCCTCGTTTGGCGCGGCACCGCCGAAAGATGAGTGCGCATAAAACACCGGCAGCAGCGTCAGGCCGATACCCGTCTCGCTGGCCGCGGCCGAAATGCGCTCGGCCATCTCGGCTGGGTTGGCGTAGGGTTTTCCGTCGCGGTCGTGATGCAGATAGTGGAATTCGCCGACGCGTGAAAAGCCGGCCTCCAGCATCTCGATATAGAGTTGTGCTGCAACCGCCTCGACCTGATCGGGCGTCATCGACAGCGCGAAGCGGTACATCACCTCGCGCCAGCTCCAGAAACTGTCGGCGGAGGGGCCGCGAAGCTCGGCAAGGCCGGCCATGCCGCGCTGGAAGGCGTGGCAGTGCAGGTTGGGCATGCCGGGCAACAGGATCGCGTGACGTTCGTCGCCGGCCAGCGCGGTAGCTCCAGGCTCGACGGTTATGATGCGTCCATTGGCAAAGGTGATCCGCACATTGTTGTGCCAACCATTGGGAAGGAGTGCCTGTTCCGCAAAGATCGCTGCCACTTTTCTCTCCAGTTCTCTGTCTCTCATGCGATGATGGCACTTGCAGGGCGTTTCAATATGTATATACATAATCGCCACCAATTGAAACGGAAAAGATGATGGCTGCAGAGAGCAAAAGCCGGGCAGGGGATCTTCGTCTGTGGCGCAATGCGCGCCTGGCGACGATGGCCGAAGGTTCTGACGGACTAGGCATCGTCGAACGCGGCGTGGTCGCTGCGCGTGATGGTCGCATCGTCTATGCCGGCCCCGAATCCGAGATGCCCGCGACGCTTGCCGAGGGCGTCGAGACAATCGATTGCAAGGGCCGCTGGATCACGCCTGGCCTGATCGACTGCCATACGCATTTGGTCCATGCCGGCAACCGCGCCAACGAGTTCGAGATGCGGCTGGCCGGCGCCACCTATGAAGAGGTTGCCAGGGCCGGCGGCGGCATTGTCTCCTCGGTCAAATCCTTGCGCGCCGCCAGCGAGAGCGAGCTAATCACCCAATCGCTGCCGCGTCTCGATGCACTGATCGCCGAAGGCGTAACCACGGTGGAGGTAAAGTCAGGCTACGGCCTCGACCTCGAAAACGAGAAAAAATCGCTGCGTGCGGCCCGCCAACTGGGTGAACGGCGGCCGGTGACGATCCGCACCACCTTCCTCGGCGCCCATGCATTGCCGCCGGAAGCCAAGGGCGACAAGGACGCTTTTATCGATCTGGTCGCCAAAGAAATTCTCCCGGTGGTTGCCGCTGAGGGGCTGGCCGATGCCGTCGACGGGTTCTGCGAGGGCATTGCCTTTTCGCCGGAGCAGATGGCGCGCGTCTTCGACGCGGCCAAGGCGGCCGGCTTGCCGGTCAAGCTCCATGCCGACCAGCTGTCCAACCTGCATGGCGCCGAACTTGCCGCTCGCTATGGCGCGCTGTCGGCCGATCATCTCGAATACACCGATGAGGCGGGTGCGGCGGCGATGGCAAAGGCGGGAACCGTGGCGACGATCCTGCCCGGCGCCTACTATTTCATTCGCGAGACAAAAAAGCCGCCGATCAGCCTGTTCCGTCAGCACGGCGTCAAGATGGCTGTCGCTACCGACAATAACCCCGGCACCTCGCCGCTGACCTCGCTACTTCTGACCATGAACATGGCGGCGACCCTGTTCGGCCTGACGGTCGATGAATGCCTTGCCGGCGTCACCCGCGAGGCCGCCCGCGCGCTTGGTTTGCTGGGTGAAACCGGCACGCTCGAGGTCGGAAAATCCGCCGACCTGGCGATCTGGGACATCGAGCGCCCCGCCGAACTCGTCTACCGCATGGGCTTCAACCCGCTGCATGCCCGCATCTGGAGAGGACAATGACCGAACTGACCCTGAAGCCCGGCAATGCGACGCTGGCCGACTGGCGCGCCATCTATCGTGGCGCCGCACTGAGGCTGGACGATGCCTGCCGGCCGAAAATCAAGGCGAGCGCCGAGGCCGTCGCCAGGATCGTCGCCAAGGGTGAGCCGGTCTATGGCATCAACACCGGCTTCGGCAAACTGGCCAGCGTTCGCATCCCGGCCGAAGATCTCGAGACCTTGCAGCGCAACATCGTGCTGTCGCACGCCGCCGGCATCGGCAAGCCGATGCCATCAGCCGTTTGCCGGCTGATGATGGCGCTGAAGCTCGCCAGCCTGGCGCAGGGCGCGTCCGGCGTGCGGCCGCAGACCATCGAACTGCTCGAAGCGATGCTGGCCAACGACGTTATCCCGGTTGTGCCGGCGCAAGGCTCCGTCGGCGCCTCCGGCGATCTGGCGCCGTTGTCGCACATGACAGCGGTGATGATCGGCGTTGGCGAATGCTTTACCCCGCATGGCCGCGTACCGGCCAAGGTCGCCTTTGTCTCGCACGGGCTGGAGCCGGTCACATTGGGCGCCAAGGAAGGCCTGGCACTGCTCAACGGCACGCAGTTTTCGACGGCCTACGCGCTGGCCGCTTTGTTCGAGGCCGAAGTGCTTTACCAGTCGGCGCTGGTCGCCGGCGCTCTGTCGACCGACGCGGCAAAAGGCTCGGACGCACCCTTCGATCCGCGCATCCATGCGCTGAGAAAGCATGGCGGCCAGATCGAGACGGCGGACGCGCTGCGCAATCTGATGGCCGGCAGCGCCATCCGTGAATCGCACCGGATTGGCGACGAACGCGTGCAGGATCCGTACTGCTTGCGCTGCCAGCCGCAGGTCATGGGCGCGGTACTCACCGTGCTGCGCCAAGCCGCCGACACGCTCGGCACCGAGGCCAACGGCGTCACCGACAATCCGCTGATCTTCGCCGAGGATGACACCGCACTGTCCGGCGGCAATTTTCATGCCGAGCCGGTGGCCTTCGCCGCCGACATGATCGCGCTCGCCGTCTGCGAAATCGGTTCTTTGTCGGAGCGCCGCATCGCCATGCTTGTCGATCCCGCGCTGTCCGGCATGCCGGCCTTCCTGACGCCGAAGCCCGGATTGAACTCCGGCTTCATGATCCCGCAGGTGACGGCAGCAGCGCTCGTCTCCGAAAACAAGCAGAAAGCCTATCCGGCCAGCGTCGATTCGATTCCAACCTCGGCCAACCAGGAAGACCACGTTTCCATGGCGGCGCACGGTGCGCGCCGGCTGATCGGCATGGTCGAGAATGCCACTGCGGTCATCGGCATCGAATTGCTCGCCGCTGCGCAAGGCTGCGACTTCCATGCACCGCTGGCGTCGAGCGCGGCACTCGAGGCCGTGCGCAAGCTGGTCCGGGCCGAGGTGCCGCATCTCGACAATGACCGGCATTTCCACCCGGATATGGAAAAGGCCATCGCCATGGTGCGCAGTGGTGCGACCATCAAGGCAGCCGGCGCGGTGCCACTGCCGTCGATCTCGGGAGCCTAAGACATGACCGACTGGCTTACAGTAACGGAAGGCACGGCACCTCTGCTGGTGTCGATCCCGCATACCGGCATCGATCTCGCTGGCATCGACAACCGGCTGATCTCGCCCTGGCTCGGCCGCCGCGATTGCGACTGGTGGATCGACAAGCTTTACGATTTCGCTGCCGGCCTTGGCGCGACGGTTGTGCATACGTCGATCTCGCGCACCGTCATCGACGTCAACCGCGATCCGTCCGGCGCCTCGCTCTATCCGGGGCAGACGACGACGACGCTTTGTCCGACAGAGACTTTCGACGGCGATCCGCTCTACCTGCCGGGCGCGGAACCGACGCCGGCGGAAATCAGCCAGCGCCATCAGTCCTACTTCGTGCCCTACCATGAAATGTTGGGATACCAAGCCACTAGGCTGCGCGGCCTGCATGAGAGGGTCGTCATCTATGATTGCCACTCGATCCGTTCGGTGCTGCCGCGTCTGTTCTATGGCACGCTGCCGGTGTTCAATCTCGGCACCAATGACGGCCAGACCGCCGATCCGACGCTGCAGGCCTTGGTCGGCCAGATCATGGCCGAAACCGGCGACAGCTACGTCATCAACGGCCGTTTCAAGGGTGGCTGGATCACGCGCTACTTCGGCAACCCGCAAGGCGGCTTTCACGCGCTGCAGATGGAACTCGCCGATCGCGGCTACCTGCGCGAACCCGAGGGCAAGGGTGAGCCGGACAACTGGCCGGTGCCCTACGATGCCGCGTTCGCTGCACCCATGGCCGCGAAGCTGAAGAAGATTCTCGAGGCCGCGACATCCTGGGCGCTCGGCTGACATTCGATCCTTTTATGGAGTGACCCCGTGAACAATCCTCGCCACAACATCCGTGAAGTCCGCAGCCCGCGGGGCACGGAAATCAGCGCCCGCTCATGGCTGACGGAAGCGCCGTTGCGCATGCTGATGAACAATCTCGATCCCGACGTTGCCGAAAACCCCAACGAACTGGTCGTCTATGGCGGCATCGGCCGGGCGGCGCGGACCTGGAACGACTTTGACCGTATCGTCGCCTCCTTGAGGGCGCTGGCCGATGACGAGACTTTGCTGGTGCAGTCGGGCAAGCCGGTCGGTGTGTTCCGCACCCATCCGGACGCGCCGCGCGTGCTGATCGCCAATTCCAACCTGGTGCCGCACTGGGCGACCTGGGAGAAGTTCAACGAGCTCGATAAGAAAGGCTTGATGATGTACGGCCAGATGACGGCCGGCTCGTGGATTTACATCGGCACGCAAGGCATCGTGCAGGGCACCTACGAGACCTTCGTCGAGGCTGGCCGCCAGCACTATGGCGGCAATCTCCGGGGAAAATGGATCCTGACCGGCGGGCTCGGCGGCATGGGCGGCGCCCAGCCGCTCGCCGCCGTCATGGCCGGCGCCTGCTGCCTGGCCATCGAATGCGATCCCGACCGCATCGATTTCAGGCTGCGCACCCGCTATGTCGACGAGCGCGCCGACACGCTTGACGAGGCGCTGGAGAAGATCGAGCGCTGGACCAAGGCCGGCGAGGCGAAGTCGGTCGGCCTGGTCGGCAACACAGCCGATATCGTGCCCGAACTGGTGCGGCGCGGCGTGCGCCCGGACATGGTCACCGACCAGACCTCGGCGCATGATCCGCTGAACGGCTATCTACCCAAAGGCTGGACTCTGGCCGAATGGCGCGAGAAACGGACGTCCGACCCCAAGGCAGTCGAAAAGGCTGCCCGCGCCTCGATGCGCGAACATGTCGAGGCGATGGTGGCGTTCTGGAACGCCGGCGTGCCGACGCTCGACTACGGCAACAACATCCGCCAGGTGGCCAAGGAGGAGGGCTTCGAGAACGCCTTCGCCTTCCCCGGTTTCGTGCCGGCCTATATCCGTCCGCTGTTCTGCCGCGGCATCGGCCCGTTCCGCTGGGCGGCTCTGTCGGGCGATCCGGAGGATATCTACAAGACCGACGCCAAGGTGCGCGAACTGACGCCTGGCAACACCCATCTGCACAACTGGCTCGACATGGCGCGCGAGCGCATCGCCTTTCAAGGGTTGCCGGCGCGCATCTGCTGGGTCGGTCTTGGCGACCGGCATCGGCTCGGGCTCGCCTTCAACGAGATGGTGGCCAAGGGTGAGTTGAAGGCCCCTGTCGTCATCGGTCGCGATCACCTCGACTCCGGCTCGGTCGCCTCGCCGAACCGCGAAACGGAATCCATGAAGGACGGTTCGGACGCCGTGTCCGACTGGCCGCTGCTCAACGCGCTGCTCAACACGGCGTCTGGCGCCACCTGGGTGTCGCTGCACCATGGCGGCGGCGTCGGCATGGGCTTCTCGCAGCACGCCGGCATGGTCATCGTCGCCGACGGTACGCCGGACGCAGCAAGGCGCCTGGAGCGGGTTTTGTGGAACGACCCGGCGACCGGTGTCATGCGCCACGCCGATGCCGGCTACGAGATCGCCGTCGAATGCGCCAGGGAACACCAGCTCAACCTGCCCGGCATTCTCGGCTGATTGGCTGAACCGATGCGCATCCTGCGGGCAGCCGACTACCGGTCTATGCCGTGGAAGAACGGCGGCGGGGTGACGACGGAGATCGCCGTCTCGCCCGCAAGTGCGGGGCTCGACGACTTCGACTGGCGCGTCTCGATGGCGCGCGTCGAATTGAGCGGCCCGTTCTCGCAATTTGCCGGTATCGATCGCACCCTTGCCGTGCTCGAAGGCGAGGGCATCGTCCTCGAGATTGCCGGCTACCCGCCGACATCCATAAACAGGGCAACCGCCCTGTTTTCCTTCCCGGCCGACGTGCAGACCTCGGCCACGCTGATCGGTGGGCCGATCACCGATCTCAATGTCATGACCCGCCGAAGCCGGATGACGCATTCGGTCGAACGCCTGTCGATTTCGACCCCTGTGGAAATCCGGACTGAAGCCGGCACAACCGTGATCCTGTGCCTGGACGGCGAAGTCATCGTGCCCGCCGCCGAACCGGTTCGCCTCGGAGCGCTGGACACGTTGGTAGCTGATCCGGACGACGCCAGCCTGCTTGTCCAGCCCATCCATGAGGCAACGCTGTTCATGATCCGGATCGGCGGCATCTCCGGCAACGATTAACGCTTGTTTCCAAACATGATCGCGATGCGGGCGAATTATAGCGTAAGCTGATGGCGGGCATCACGAAAAAGCCCGAATCCTCCCCGTCGATCGATCCCGACGGGAGGAGGGGCGCTCGTCGTTGTTTTTCGCTGAGAGATGACGCCCTGTCGTGGTGCGCAAACAAACTTTCGGCAATGGGGGTTTATGCAACCAATTGCATTTGAATCGGTTTTAGGGCCATTGCCGTGGCGGTGACGCCGCGGACTGGCCGCTTACGGAATTTTCAATGAATATTCAGACGAACCCAGCCCAAATCGAGAAGACAAGCGCGAGCTTCCCAGCCATTACGGAAGAGCCGATCCGTTCCAATTTCCTCCCCGAAGAGCGCCTTCGGCTGCTTGGGGACAGCCTGGCAAAAGGCGATCTCACCGATTTGTTCGGCCTGACACCCTTCGATTTTCAGGCGCGTGTCCGCGACAGTGCCAAGAAGATCCTGGAAGTCTACCGGTCGACCAATGCGGCGCAGGCGAGGGGCGAGACGATCACGCCAGCGGCACAATGGCTGCTCGACAACAATTATCTGGTCGAAGAGACCATTTTCCAGGTCAAGCGCGACCTTCCGCGCCGCTTCTACCGCCAACTGCCCAGCCTGAAACTGCCCGATGGCGGCAACGTGCCGCGCGCGCTGGCGCTGGCCTGGACCTATGTGGCGCATTCGGACAGTTCCGTCTCGGCGACGATGTTCAAGGCCATCGTCCAAGGCTTCCAGTCGGTCGAGCCGTTGAAGATCGGCGAACTCTGGGCGCTGCCTTCGCTGTTGCGCTTCGTCCTGATCGAAAATCTCCGCCGGCTGGCGGTCAGGGTCAATCGCACCCGTCAGATGCGCCAGATCGCCAACGATGTGGCGGACAAGGTCCTGGCCACCGACGACAGCGCCGACCGGCAGGCGATCCTGTCCAATTTCAGCGCCCACGCGCAGGACACCACCTTTGCCACCCAGCTGCTCTACCGCTTGCGCGATGGATCGCAGAATGCCGGCAAAGCCCTGGAATGGCTGGAAGGCGAGCTCGAAAAGACCGGCTCCGATGCCGAGGAAATCATCATTTCCGAACATCACACGCTGTCCAGCGGCAATGTGACGACGGGCAACATCATCCGCGGCCTGCGCCTCATCAACGACGTCGACTGGACCGTGTGGTTCGAAGGTGTCAGCCGCATCGATACCGTGCTGCGCGAGCGCACCGATTTCGCCGCGCTCGACTTCTTCTCGCGTGACCAGTACCGGACCGCGATCGAGGAACTGGCGCGTCGCTCGAACCTGTCGGAATATCGTGTGGCCGAAAAGGCCATCGAGCTGGCCGGCCACGCCGCCGGCGAAACCATGTCGGGCGATGGGGCCGGCGATGCCGCTCCGGCTGGATCCGCCCATACCGATGTCGGCTTCTTTCTCGTCGGCCCACGTCGGCTCGAGCTGGAGAAGGCGATCGGCTATCGGCCGACCATCAGCCAGACGGTCAAACGCACCTTTCGCAAGACCGGATGGCTTGGCATCGTTGTGCCGGTGTTTGCGCTGACGGCCCTGCTTCTCGTCCTCTCCGGCAATGCACTGGCCAATCTCGGCCTGTCGGTGCCCTCGATTGTCCTGATGTTGGCGCTGTTTGCCGTGCCGGCCAGCGAGGGTGCGCTCGCTTTCTTCAACACGGTCGTATCGCTGTTCCTGAAGCCGACACGCCTCGTCGGCTACGATTACAGGCACGGCGTACCGCCCGAGGCTCGCACGCTGGTGGTGGTGCCGTCGCTGATCGGCTCGCGCGACGACGTCGAGGAGAACATCCGCAACATCGAGGTGCATCATCTCGCCAACACGGCCGATGAAATCCATTTCGCGCTGCTGTCGGACTGGCCCGACAGCAAGACCGAGATCGACGCGGCGGATACCGAAATCCTCGAATTCGCCCGCGCCGAGATCGCTCGCCTCAACGCCCGCTATCCCTCCGAAGGCGCGCCGCGTTTCTACATCCTGCACCGGCGCCGACTGTTCAATGCGGCGCAGGGGTCGTGGATGGGCTGGGAGCGCAAGCGCGGCAAGCTGCATGAACTCGACCTTCTGCTGCACGGCGACAGCGACACCACATTCCTGCCGCTCGACGTGCCGCTGCCGGAGAACGTCGTCCATGTGATGACGCTCGATGCCGACACGCGCACCACCCGTGACGCGGTCGCGACCCTCGTCGGCAAGCTTTGCCACCCGCTCAACCGTCCGCATTTCGATGCCACCAGGCGCGTCGTCACCGCCGGCTATGCGATCCTGCAGCCGCGCATCACCGCGTCGTTGACCAGCGGCGACGATGCGTCGTTTTTCCAGCGGGTCTTCTCGGCCAATCGCGGCCTTGACCCTTACGTCTTTGCCGTGTCCGATCTCTATCAGGACGTCTTCGGCGATGGGTCCTTCACCGGCAAGGGCCTCTATCACGTCGACGCCTTCGAGGCCGCGCTTCAGGGCCGCATCGAGGAAAACACCATCCTCAGCCACGATCTGCTGGAGGGCGCGCTGGCGCGCTCGGCGCTGGTCACCGACGTCGAACTGGTCGAGGATTATCCGACGCGCTACTCGGTCGACGCCTCGCGCCACCATCGCTGGGCGCGCGGCGACTGGCAGCTGCTCGGCTTCATGCTCGATCCGCGCTCCGGCGTGCCGGCCCTGTCGCGCTGGAAGATGGTCGACAATCTGCGCCGCTCGCTGACTCCGATCTTCTGGGTGATGGCGGCGATCGCCGGCTGGACGCTGCTGCCCTTCACGCAGGCCGCGCAATGGCAGGCTCTGCTGATCCTCAGCCTGTTCATGGCGCCGACATTCGACATCGTGAACGCCATCCTGCCCAAGAGCGGCGACCAGACGCCGCGCGGCCATTTCTCAGCCCTGGCGCGCGACGTTGCCTTCGGCACCGCCATGGTGGCGCTGAAGATCGTCCTAATGGCACACAACGCCTGGATGATGGGCGACGCCATCGTCCGCACGCTCTACCGGCTGTTCGTCAGCCGCCAGAACCTTTTGGAATGGCGCACCGCCTCGCAGGCGCACAAAGCGGGCGACAACGATGTCGGTTCCTATTACGGCATGATGTATGGCGCCGTGATCATCGGCTTCGTCGGCCTCGCCATACCAGTGCTGGCCGATTCGACCGGCGCCTTCGTTGCCTTCTTCTTCGCCCTGTTCTGGATTGGCTCGCCCGCCATCGCCAGCTGGATCAGCCGTTCGGCTGAAACCGAGGATCGCTTGCGCATATCGCAAGCTGATATCCATACGTTGCGCACCGTGGCGCGGCGCACATGGCACTATTTCGAAAGCTTCGTGACATCAGAGCATCACAATCTGCCGCCGGACAATTTCCAGGAAAGCCCAGCGCCGGTCGTCGCCCCACGCACCTCGCCGACCAATATCGGCGTCTACCTGCTGTCCGTCGTCTCTGCCCGCGATTTCGGCTGGATCAGCCTGTCCGATGCCATCACCCGCATCGACGCCACCATGTCGACGATCGAGGGCATGCCGCGTGATCGCGGTCACCTCTTCAACTGGTATGACACGACGACGCTGAAGCCGCTCTATCCCCTCTACATCTCGGCTGTCGACAGCGGCAATCTCGCCGGCCATCTGGTGGCGGTGGCGGCAGCTTGCGCCGAATGGGCGGAGGCGCCCTCTGTCCACCTCCAGGGCGATTTCGAAGGCATTCTCGACACCGTCACTATCCTCAGCGAAAGCCTTGATGAGCTGCCCGATGACCGCCGCCAGCTGCGCCCCCTGCGCCAGCGCCTCGCCGACCGCCTCGACGGCATGCGGCGTGCGGTCGACACCATCAAGGCGCAGCCCGAAATGGCGTCGATCCGCACCATCAATCTGGCCGTTCTGGCCGGCGAGATCCGCAAGCTTGCCACCGCCATCCACACCGAGGCGGTATCGGCCCAGAGCGACGTGATTGTCGACTGGGCGGCAAGGCTCGAAGCCACCTGCGAGGCGCATGTGCATGACGCGCACAGCGACGACAATGCCGTCGAGGCGTTGCGCGCCAAGCTGCTCACCTTGCGCGAGCGCACGCGCCGCTTCGCCTTCGAGATGGATTTTTCCTTCCTGATGCGGCCGGAGCGCAAGCTGCTGTCGATCGGCTACCGGGTCGAGGAACATCAGCTCGATGAAAGCTGCTACGACCTTCTGGCGTCCGAGGCGCGGCTGACCAGCCTGTTCGCCATCGCCAAGGGTGACCTGCCGACCGAGCACTGGTTCCGGCTGGGCCGGCCGATCGTCGAGATCGGTTTTAAGGGCGCGCTGATGTCCTGGTCCGGATCGATGTTCGAATATCTGATGCCGCCGCTGGTGATGAAGGAGCCGCAGGGCTCGATCCTCAACCAGACCAGCAAGCTGATCATCAAGCGCCAGATCCAGTATGGCCGCCAGAAGAACGTGCCGTGGGGCATTTCGGAAGCGGCATACAACGCCCGCGACCGTGAATTGACCTACCAGTACACCAATTTCGGCGTGCCTGGGCTCGGGCTGAAGCGCGGCCTTGGCCAGAACACCGTGATCGCGCCTTACGCCACCATATTGGCGGCCCAGTTCAACCCGCGCGAAGCTGTGCAGAACCTCGCCCGGCTCAGAGAGATCGGCGCACTGGGCCGCCACGGTTACTATGACGCCGTCGACTTCACGCCGCAGCGGGTGCCGGAAGGCACTGACCATGTCGTCGTGCAGAACTACATGGCGCACCATTCGGGCATGTCGATCGTGGCGGTTGCCGACGCCATCTTCGAAGGCCGCATGCGCGACCGCTTCCACAGCGATCCGGTCATCGAATCGGCCGAACTTTTGCTGCAGGAGAGGGCACCCCGCGACATCCCGACCGCGACCGTCAGGACCGAGGCCGACGAACGTGCCAAGGACGAGACCGAAGTCGACAGCCCCGACACCCGCATCGTGCTCAACCCGCTGCAGTCGCTGCGATCGACCAGCGTCATGTCGAACGGTCGCTATTCGGTGATGGTCACCGCGACCGGCTCGGGCTACAGCCGCTGGGGCGAGCTCTCCGTCACCCGCTGGCAGCCGGATCCGACCGAGGACCGGCTCGGCTCCTACATCTTCCTGCGAGACGCCGGCACCGGCGACTGGTGGTCGGCGACGGCTGAGCCGAAGCATGCGGCTGATGAAAAGGCGCAGACCTTGTTCTCCGACGACAAGGCGAGCTTCGTCAAATCGGTGGGCACGTTGCGCTCCGAGGTCGAATGTATCGTCATTTCGGAAGGCAATGGCGAGGGCCGTCGGGTCACGCTCTACAATGATGGCCCATCCGACCGTCACATCGAAGTGACCTCCTTTGCCGAACTGGTGCTCGGCCTGGAAGCGTCCGACAACGCGCATCCCGCCTTCTCGAAGATGTTCGTCGAAACCGAAATCGCGTCGAACAACGCGGCGATCTTCGCCACGCGGCGCAAGCGCGAGACCAGCGAGCCCGATATCGCCATGGTGCATTTCGTCACCGATCCGTCCGGATCGGCGCGCGATGCCGAAGCCGAGACCGACAGGCGCGCCTTCATCGGCCGCGGCCGAACCATTGTCGACGCGGCGGCCTTCGACCCGGGCGCCAGGCTTGGCGGCCATTCAGGCTTCACGCTCGATCCCGTCGCCTCGCTGCGCCGGCAGGTGCGCGTGCCGGCCAACAAGAAGATATCGCTGACCTTCTGGACCGTTGTCGGCGCCGGCCGCACTGAGCTGGACGAGGCCATCGCCCGCCTCGACCACCCGGAGAGCTTTGCCCGCCAGGCCATGCTTGCCTGGACGCGCAGCCAGGTGCAGACCCGCCATATGGGCCTCAGCCTGACCGATGCCGCCAATGTGCAGAAGCTGGCGCGCTATCTAATCTATCCGGACCCGTTCCTGCGTCTTCCCGCTGAGTCCATCGCCACGGGGCTGGGCAAGCAGTCGAGCCTGTGGCCGACCAGCATTTCCGGCGATTTCCCGATCTTCCTGGTCAGGATCGGCGACGTCGCCGATCTCGAAATCGTCGCCCAGGCGCTGCGTTTCCAGGAATACATGCGCACCCGCGGCATGATGATCGACTTCGTCGTCGTCAACGAGCAGGCGTCCTCCTATGTCCAGGACCTGCAGCGGGCAGTCGAGACGCTGTGCGAAAACAGCCGCTTGCGCGGCAAGGAACTCGGACCTCGCCAGCACATTTTCGCGGTGCGCCGCGACCTCATGGACGAGACGACGTACAAGACGCTGCTGGCCGTCGCCCGGGTCGTCCTGCACACGCGCAACGGCACCATCTTCGACCAGATCGAGCGGGCCGAAGCGGCGGCCCTGCAGGCGCGCGACGCCCTGCTGCCGGCATTGCCGGTTCTGCGTGAACTGCCGCCGCCGACGCCCATGACGCATGCATCTGCCTCGCAGGCGGTGGCGAATGTCAGCGCCGATGGCAGCGGGCTCCGCCAGTGGAACGGCTTTGGCGGTTTCGACGGCGACGGGCGGCACTACGTCGTGCGCCTGGCCGGCCGGCGCACCACGCCGCAGCCGTGGATCAACGTCGTCTCCAACGCCTCGTTCGGCTTCCACACCTCCGCCGAGGGGGCTGCCTTCACCTGGAGCCGCAACAGCCGTGACTACCAGCTGACGCCGTGGTCGAATGATCCGGTTTCGAATCGGCCGGGCGAGGGCCTCTACATCTACGATCAGGCCAGCGGCAAGGCGTTTTCGCCGCTCGCCGCCATGGTGCGCGATCCCTCGATGACCTACGAGGCCTGGCATGGCCAGGGTTTCTCGACCTTCCGCTCGAAGCGCGGACCGTTGTCGATGGACCTTACCCATGTCGTCGATCCGATTGATCCCCTGAAGATTTCGCGGCTGCGCATCCAGAATTCCGGCTCGGTGCCGGCGCGGCTGCGTGTCTATGCCTACGCCGAATGGGTGCTGGGCGGGCATCGGTCGCGCACGGCGGCAACCATCGTCCCGTCCCAGGACGCTGCCAGCGGGGCGTTGCTGGCGCAAAACCCCTACGGGCTCGATTTCAGCGAGCGGGTGGCCTTCCTTGCCGCCGACGGCGGCGTGCACTCGGTGACATCAGACCGTTCGGAATTCCTCGGCCGGCATGGCTCCAGCGAGCTTCCACAGGCGGTGCTGAGTGGTGCTGCACTATCGGGCCGTGTCGAGGCCGGCGACGATCCTTGCGCTGCGATCGCCCGCGACATCGAGATTCCGGCCGGCGGCGACGTGACGCTGCTCTGGCTGCTCGGTGACGCCGAGTCCGTCGAGGAGGCGAGCGCTCTGGTGCAGAAACACCGGGTCAAGGATTTCGACCAGCGGCTGGCCGACAATGAGCGCGTGTGGCGCGGCTTCCTCGACACCATCCAGGTCGAGACGCCGGACAAGGCGCTTGACGCCATGGTCAATCACTGGCTGCCCTATCAGAGCTTGGCCTGCCGCATCCGTGCTCGCTCTGCCTTCTATCAGGCCAGCGGTGCCTTCGGCTTCCGCGACCAGTTGCAGGACACGCTGGCGTTGCTGGCGCATGACCCGCAACTGGCGCGCGACCAGATCCTCAACGCGGCGCGGCGGCAGTTCCCCGAAGGCGACGTGCAGCATTGGTGGCTGCCGCGCACCGGCGCCGGCGTGCGCACGCTGATCTCGGACGACGTGGTCTGGCTGGCCCACGCCACGGCGCGCTACCTGCTGGTGACCGGCGACACCACCATCCTGAAGGAGCAATTACCCTTCATCGATGGGCAGGCGCTGGGCGAGGGCGAGCACGATGCCTTCTTCACCCCGGAAATCTCGAAGAAGACGGCGTCGCTCTACGACCATTGCGCGCGTGCGCTCGACATAGCCATCAAGCGCAGCAGCCCTGCCGGCCTGCCGCTGATCCTCGGCGGCGACTGGAACGACGGCATGAACCGCGTCGGCGAGCACGGCAAGGGCGAGAGCGTCTGGCTTGGCTGGTTCCTGCTGAAGACGCTGGGCGACTTCGCCCCCGTTGCCAAGACCGAGGGCGATGCCAAGCGTGCACAGGCCTGGGCAAAGCATGCCGATGTCCTGAAGCGGGCGCTGGAAAGCACGGCATGGGACGGCGAATGGTACCGGCGCGGCAGCTTCGACGACGGCACTCCGCTGGGGTCGCGATCCCAGCAGGAGTGCAAGATCGACTCGATCGCCCAGTCCTGGAGCGTGCTTTCGGGAGAGGGCGATCCGGCGCGGTCGACGACGGCGATGGAGCAGGCGACGAAACTGCTCGTCGACGACAAGCTCAAGATCGTCAAGCTGTTCACGCCGCCCTTCTCGAAGACGGAGAAGGATCCAGGTTACATCAAGAGCTATCCGCCCGGTGTGCGCGAGAATGGCGGCCAGTACACCCATGCCGCCACATGGTTTGTCATCGCGCTCGCCGAGATGGGGCGCACCGACGAGGCCTATCGCTGTTTCTCGATGCTCAACCCGGTCAACCATGCGACCGACGAGGCCTCGGCGGAGCACTATCGTGTCGAGCCCTATGTCGTGGCGGCCGATATCTATGCCGGGGACGATAATGCCGGCAACAGCAAGGGCGGCCGTGGCGGCTGGACCTGGTACACCGGCTCCGCCGGCTGGCTTTACAGGGCGGCGGTCGAAGGCATTCTCGGCATCGAACGGCGCGGCAAGCGTGTCCAGTTCAAGCCGAAACTGCCCAGCCACTGGGACGGCTATTCGGCAACCCTGAGGATGCTGGGGGCGGAACTCAAGGTTCGCGTCATCCGCGACAATAAGGCCAAGGCGGTTTCGCTGGAGCTGAATGGGGCAAAGACCAAGGTTACGGCAGTCGAACTGAAAGACGGCGAAGTGACTGACCTCGTCATCAGGATACCGGCCTGATGCATGGTGCCCAAAAAGCGTGCTCTCGGGGCTAAGCCCGGGGGCGCGGTTTTTTGGACCGTGACAGGATGAGCGGCGCCATCCCGCCTGGCGTTGCCATCGGCCCGCCTGAAGGGCATGTCACTGAGAAACACGTGAAATCAAAGGCTTGAGGCAAGCCATGTAAGTCGCGTCGAGCCGCGAGACGTGGCCTCGCGTCGCCCGGAGGGGCGCAGGCCACTTAGTTTTGCTCTATACTGTGCAGAAGGCGATTTCGGCCTTAGTCATCCGCCCGACATTGTTGCTGATTAAAATTGTGGCAGCGCGCGCCAGCTGCCATGATTTCGCCGCATGCCTGACATTTTACCTGTCTTCTCAAACCGTTAGGTGATCACGGCAGATTTCGGAACGTCGCCATCTTTTGTTCGCTCTGAGGGAACTGAAGAGGTACACGGCCATTGTTTTGCGACGTATCAACCGGTACGAATAAAATGATGCAGTGCACAATAAACAGCATGGCGGAGTAACTGGGGTGACCCTTCTGCAAATCTACTGGCGAGCACTCGGATATCTGGCTGCGGACAGGAAACGCGTCGCGTTGATCTGTTCGGCCAACGTGGCTCTCGCTATCGTAGCGCTTCTCGAGCCGATTATGTTCGGTCGCGTCATCGGCGCCATCTCCGAGCGCGGCTCTGTCTTCACCACGCTGGTCATGTGGGCCGGTCTCGGCGCCTTCAACATCGTTGCTTTCGTCATGGTGGCGCGCGGCGCTGACCGCTTTGCTCACAAGCGGCGCAGCGAAGTTCTGTGCCAGTCCTTCGAGCGCGTGATCACCATGCCGCTCGCCTGGCACCATCAGCACGGCACCTCCAATGCGTTGCACACGATGCTGCGCGCCGTCGAAACCCTGTTTAGCCTTTGGCTTGAATTCATGCGCCAGCATCTGTCCACGGCTGTCGCCCTCGTACTGCTGGTCCCAACCGCGATCAGCATGGATCTGCGCATGTCGCTGGTGCTGCTTGGCCTCGGGCTGCTCTATGTCGGCATCGGTCGGATGGTAATGCGCCGCACCAAGGCGGGCCAGGCTGCGGTCGAGCGCCACTACCACAAGGTGTTCGCGCATGTGACCGACTCGGTCAGCAACGTTGCGGTGCTGCAGAGCTACAATCGCCTCGGCCACGAGGCCGATACGCTGCGCCGCTACGTCAAGAACCTGCTCGACGCGCAGAACCCTGTGCTCGACTGGTGGGCGCTGGCCAATGCCTTGCACCGTCTGTCGTCGGCGATCTCGATGCTGATCGTGTTGTCGATCGGCTCCTATCTTGTGACTCACGGTCAGTTGGGTATCGGCGATGTCATTGCCTTCACCGGTTTTGCCACGATGCTGATCGCTCGCCTCGACCAGATGTCGGCTTTCGCCAACCAGATTTCCGAGGCACGCGCCAAGCTTGAAGATTTCTACCAGCTCGAGGACTCCGCGGCCGACGCCGCCGAGCCGGATGGGTTGCGCGATCTCACTAACGTCACCGGCCATGTCCGCTTCGAGAATGTCGGCTTCGAATTCGCCAATTCGGGCCAGGGCATCGACGACGTGTCGTTCGAAGTCCAGGCCGGTCAGACTGTTGCCATCGTCGGACCGACCGGCGCCGGCAAGACCACGCTCATCAATCTGCTGCAGCGTGTCTTCTCGCCGTCGCATGGCCGTATCCTGATCGACGGCATCGATACCCGCGCCGTGACCCGCAAGTCGGTGCGCCATTCGATCGCCACCGTGTTTCAGGATGCCGGCCTGCTCAACCGCTCGATCGAGGACAACATCCGTGTTGGCCGCGCCGATGCGACCAATGACGAGATCCATGCCGCCGCCCACGCGGCTGCGGCGCGGGACTTCATCCTGTCCAAGAGCAATGGCTACGACACGGTGGTCGGCGAACGCGGCGGCCAGCTCTCGGGTGGCGAGCGTCAGCGCATCGCCATTGCCCGCGCCGTGCTGAAGGATGCCCCGATCCTGGTGCTCGACGAGGCGACCAGCGCGCTCGACGTCGAGACCGAGGACCGCGTCAAGGAAGCGATCGACGAGTTGCGGCGCGACCGCACCACCTTCATCATCGCCCACCGCCTGACCACCGTCCGCGACGCCGATCTGGTCGTGTTCATGGACAAGGGCAGGGTGGTCGAGATGGGCGGCTTCGCCGAACTCTCGCTGCGCAACGGCCGCTTCGCCAGCCTGCTGCGCGCCGGTGGCCTGCTCAACGACGAGGAGGTCCGCCGCCTCAGCCGCACCGTGCAGCAACAGCAGGAAGCGGCTGCCTGAGCTTCTTTCTTTTACCTCCCCTTGTGGGGAGGTCGGACCGTAGGTCCGGGTGGGGGGTACAGGCGCCCCCGCCGCCCCGCTGCTTCGCAGCGACCCTCCCCACAAGGGGGAGGGTGACAAGCCCTGCGACACCACCGCTCGATTGCCCCAAACGCGTCGGCGGTTTATGTAGGGCCGCATGAGCGACACGACTTCACGCCTGACCGGCTGGATGGATCTTGCCAACCCGACGCGCTTCGTCGGGCTGGCCGACAGGGTCGTGCCGTGGCTGGCGACGATCGCAGCACTGATCCTTGCCGTCGGGCTCTACATGAGCTTCGCCGCGCCTGAGGATTTCCAGCAAGGCATCACCGTCCGCATCATGTACATCCACGTGCCTTTCGCCTGGCTCGCCATGATGTGCTACACGCTGATGGCGATCTCGGCGCTGGGCACGCTGGTCTGGCGGCATCCGCTGGCCGATGTCGCGCTGAAATCCGCGGCCCCCATCGGCGCCGTCTTCACCGCGCTGGCACTGATCACCGGTTCGATCTGGGGCAAGCCGATGTGGGGCACCTGGTGGGTCTGGGACGCGCGGCTGACCTCGGTCTTTGTCCTGTTCCTGATGTATCTCGGCATCATCGCGCTGACCCGCGCGCTCGATGACGCAAGCCGCGCCGCCTGGGCCGCCGCCATCATCACGCTGGTCGGCTTCATCAACATTCCGATCATCAAATTCTCGGTCGACTGGTGGAACACGCTGCATCAGCCGGCTTCGGTGTTCCGCATGGGCGGCTCGACCATCGACCCCAGCCTGCTATGGCCGCTGCTGGTGATGGCGCTCGGCTTCACCGTGCTGTTCTTTGCGCTGCACCTGATGGCGATGCGCACCGAAATCCGCCGTCGGCGAGTGATTGCCATGCGCCGTGTGGCGGCAAGGCAAGCCGACTAGCGCGATTTGCAACCGAAGCGACAGCCATGCGCCTACCGCCAGCAACATTAGCATGGGCTTGCTATGTTGCGGTGCGGCAACAAGAATTTTAAAAAGATTGTTCCTGACCTCACTTTGCTCCTTGATCTCGTTTGCTTTCTTGACAGCTCGGCCGCCAAGCAAGAGTGATATCAATCAGTAGTTGTTGCGAGGGGAATCGGCGATGAAACTGCGTCTGCTGGCTGGTGTATCGACAATGGCACTGGCGCTTGGCTGGAG
The DNA here is from genome assembly GCF_042647205.1 of Mesorhizobium cantuariense. NCBI lineage: Bacteria > Pseudomonadati > Pseudomonadota > Alphaproteobacteria > Hyphomicrobiales > Phyllobacteriaceae > Mesorhizobium > Mesorhizobium cantuariense. The sequence continues at coordinate 2,687,716 of NZ_JBHRVD010000001.1, forward strand.
TTCGGCCTATGCCGCCGACGCGCTCGTCGACGTTCCGAGGGCGGAAGACCTCTGGTATGTCACGCTGTTTGGCGGCGCCAGTTTCGCTAACGATGTGAAAACGGATTTCAACGATGGTGTGGGCGGGCTGCCTGGTGGGGAGGTTTCGCTCGATCTTGACACCGGCTTCGTGATCGGCGGCGCTTTCGGTCGGCGTATCAACGACGTGTTCCGTGTCGAAGGCGAACTCTCCTACGCGCGCTACAAGGCAAGCGAGTACAGCTACAGCGGCTCCGGTAATTACCCGGCTTCTGGAAATTTGTCGGCTACCTATCTTCTCGCCAACGTCTGGGCCGATGTCGCCCATATCGGCGGTGCCAAACTCTATGTCGGCGGCGGCATCGGCGCCGCTTATGTCACGGCCGACACGAATTTCTTTCTTCCAGAGTTTGGATACGGGCACGGCGGCTGGGGTTTCGCTGGCCAGGTGGGAGCCGGTGTCACCTACGCGGTGACGCAGAATGTCGACCTCGATTTCGGCTATCGCTTCAAGGCAGTCTCCGAAGTCGACTTTGACGACAAATTTTCCGGCGGCACAGACGCAAACGGCAAGTTGTATTCCCACAATGTGCAGCTTGGCGTTAGCTACAAGTTCTGATTTGTTGGGGCTGTCGCAGGCCGCGACCGGGATTTGACGGATGCCGCTCTTGCCACGCCGGCAACCCCTGGGTCTGCCGGCAATGATCCCAGCTTCGCTGCCGACCGCCGGTGAACCGGCGGAAAAGACATTGCAGCGCGGCATCGACCTGCAACGGCGCAAGCGTTTTCGCGAGGCCGAGTTCTGCTACCAGACGGTGCTTCGCACGCAGCCCAAAAATGCCATGGCGCTGAACCTGATGGGCACGCTGGCCATCGAGGCCGAGCATCATGACGCCGCCATTGCCTATATGGAAAAAGCGGTCAAGCTCGAACCGGACAACGCCATCTTCCGCAACAATCTCGGCAACGCCTACAATGTCACCGGCAACATCGACAAGGCGCGCAGACATCTGAGAAAGGCGATCGAGCTCGATGGCGGGCTCATCGAAGCGTTGTGCAATCTCGGCCGCTCCTACCGGAGCCAGCTCGAGGGCGACATTGCCGAAGGCTTCTATCGCCGGGCGCTGGCTATCGACGGCCAGTCAGTGACAGCACTTGCCGGCATGGGCGATCTGCTCACCGACATCGGCCGGCAGGCAGAGGCGGTCGAATGCTTCAGCCGCGCCCTTGCCATCGACCCGGGCCATGTCGAGGCGCTGGCCGGAATGGCGCTGGCGCGCCGGGCGGTCAAGGACGATCCCGCGCTGCCTTTAATACGAGCTCGCCTGGAATTGCCGATGACCACCGATCGCGAGCGGGTGGTTTTGCACCACGCCGCCGGCAAGATGCTCAACGATCAGCGCGAGTATCGCCCGGCTATCCGCCATTTCGCGCAGGCCAAGGCGATTTCCGGCAACGATTTCGACATTGACCGGCACACCCAGCTTTACGACAGCTTCATCGACACTTTCGACGCCGGCTTCTTCGCGGCGCGGCCGAAATTGGGAAATCCATCCAGGCGCCCCGTCTTCATCGTCGGCATGCCACGGTCGGGAACAACGCTGACCGAGCAGATATGCGCCAGCCATCGCGATATCTATGGCGCCGGCGAGTTGGCGACTATTCGTTCATTGGCCGGCGAACTTGGCTTCGACAAGCTCGATCCGACTGTCTTCACCAAGGCCATGGCAGCGCTCACTCCGGCCAAGGCGAAAGAGCTTGGCTCGAAATATCTCGACGATCTCAAAAAGCGCAACAGCAAGGCGCGGCTTGTTGTCGACAAGATGCCGCATAATTTCGAACTGCTGGCGTTCATCAGCCTCATCCTGCCAAATGCCCGCATCATCCATTGCCAGCGTGACCCGATGGACAATTGCGCCTCCTGTTTCATGCATAATTTTTCCGAGGCGCACGGCTACAATGCCGACCTGACCAAGCTTGGGCAGTATTACCGGCAATATGACCGCCTGATGCACCATTGGGCCAAGGTCATCCCGCTTGATATCCACGACATGCCCTACGAAGAAACGGTGGCCGATTTTGAAAACCGTGCGCGTGGATTGATCGGATTCCTCGGCGTTGAGTGGGACGATGCCTGCCTGCGTTTCAACGAAACCGAGCGCACGGTGCGGACGCCGAGCCGCTGGCAGGTGCGCCAGCCGATCTATTCGTCCTCGGTCGAGCGCTGGAAGCTGTATGGTGACGCGCTGGATCCGCTGAAGGCGGCGCTGGGTTCGGTTGTCGATCCCGGCTGATCTTGTCGGTCGAGTTCCGTCACACCCCCCTCTGTCCTGCCGGACAGAGGGGGGTGCTGTCCCGCCGGCGTTCAAAATTTATGGTGAAGCGCACACGCGCTCCAAAGCCTTACCCCATCCGCCCACGCGCCACCACCGGCAGCGTCTCCAGCACCTTGTCGCCGTCGATCAGATGCACCTGGTCGAACAGGTTGGTCACCACGCAGCAATGGTCCGGCACCACGCGCACGCGTTCGCCGATGCGCAGGCTTGCGCCGTTCGCAAGCGTGACCGTGCCGTGCTCCTCGCTCAAGCCGGTGACGCGCGCGCCGGGCATGCCGAGCAACTCGCCAAACTCGGGCAATCCCAAGGTGTCGCTGGATAAAGCCTTGCTGCCGCTGTCCAGAATGGCCCGGGCAGGCGTCGGATGGCTGACGACCGTGGCGAGCACCGTCAGCGCGCAATCGTCGAGCGTGCCGACGCCTTTGGCGACCTGATAGCGGTCGAGATAGATGTAGGTGCCTGGACGATACTCCGTGACAACAGATGCTTCGCTCGAGCGCCACATATCCGGCGTGCCGCCGCTGGAGATGCGTTCGCAAGCGAGGCCTGATGCGACCAGCGCCTGCCTGGCGCCGGCGAGCCAGGCTTCGGCCTCGGCCGCGCGACCGGCGGCCGGGTAGGTCATCAGCCCGCCGAAGGTGAGGCCACCGGCTCTGTCGATCTGTCTTGCCAGTGCAACCGCTTCGTCAGCCGTCTGCACACCGCAGCGGCCCATGCCGGTGTCGCATTCGACCAGCACCGGCAGAGGATGGCCGCCATCGGCAAAGGAGGCGGCCAGTCCTTCGAGCGTCGCTGTGCTGTCAGCTGTAACCGACAGCGTCACACGGCGATGCAGCGCCAAAAGCCGCTCCAGCTTGGCGCGCCCAAGGATGTTGTAGGGCAGAAAAATGTCGGCCAGCCCAGCGTCGGCCATCACCTCGGCCTCGCCGATCTTCTGGCAGGTGATGCCCACCGCACCCGCCGCCACCTGCTTCTTCGCCCAGTAGGGCAATTTGTGCGTCTTGATATGCGGCCTGAGCTTCAGCCCGTTCTTGTCGGCATGCGCCTGGGCGCGGGCAATGTTGGCTTCGGCGCGCGCGGCGTCGATCAGGATCGATGGCGTATCGAGGTCATGGACGGTCGGCATCATCTGTCACTCTGTGGAAATCCGCTGGGGTTATGACCCTGAAAGAGCATGATGTCACGCGGCCAGCGGAGCGGATCTGTGGTCCATGCGATCGAGGCGGCAGGCCAGGCAGGATCGACACCGCATCGGCGTTCGGCTATGCGATTTGCCAGACAAATCGACACGAAGGACCATGATCATGAAACGCTCCGCCATCAACGACATCATCCGCGAAGCCGACGCTTTCATCCGCTCGTTCGGCTACATCATGCCGCCCTTCGCCTATTGGTCGCCCGAGGAGGCGAAGGCGCGCCAGGCCGACTCCGCGGCCGTGTTTACCTCCCGGCTCGGCTGGGACATCACCGATTACGGCCAGGAGAAATTCAAGGAACTCGGCCTGTTCCTGTTCACCGTTCGCAACGGCCGCTACGAGGACATGAAGAAGGGCATGGGCATGCTCTATGCCGAGAAGATCATGATCTCGCGCAAGGACCAGCTGTCGCCGATGCACCGCCACAACATCAAGGCCGAGGACATCATCAACCGTGGCGGCGGCAAGCTGGTGCTGGAACTGTTCATGCATGATCGCGACGGCGGTATCGATCCCAAGGCCGAGGTGTCGGTGCCGGTCGACGGAACCATCCACCGGCTGCCGGCAGGCGGGCTGTTGAAACTCGACCCGGGCCAGAGCGTCACGCTGCTGCCCGGCGTCTGGCATGCCTTCTGGGCCGAGGGCAAGGATGTGCTGATCGGCGAGGTGTCGACCGTCAATGACGATCTCACCGACAATGTCTTTCGCGAGCCGATCGGCCGCTTCTCCAACATCGACGAGGACGTCGCCCCCGTGCACCTGCTGGTGTCCGACTATGAGAAGTGGCTGGGGTGACAGGGGTGGCAGTGCCGGCCAGCCGGTTTCAATGACAGCAGCCTGGCGCTGGCTGTACGCTCGTCCTGCACAGGCAGGATGAGTAGATCGGTACGTCCGCTTTGGCCATCGCCGTGGCGAGCCTTGCCTGCAATGCCGGCAGTTCATCGGTCTCGCCGCGCCGTTTCAGGCATTCCACCAGCCCGTGCAGCGCCCAGACATTGTTCGGATGCTGGGCGCAGCGCTGCACCTTGCCGCTCAGGCCGAGATCGTCGCGGTAGACCTGTTCTGCTTCCTGCGCGTGGCCCTGGTCGAGAAGCAGTGCCGCCAGCGCATGGCGCGGCGGGTGCATCCACGCCCATGGCTCGGTGTAGGACAGATTGTCGTCGAACTCGACCGCTTGCCGCAAATGGCCGTAGGCCTCGTCATGGCGGCCCTGGTGGTAGGCAAGCTCGCCATCGAGCAGGGTTGCACCGACAGCCAGCGAAGCCCGCGTCGGGTTGCTGAGGAAGCGCCGCTCGGCTGGAATGCCTTCCAGATGCCTGTGGAACCGGTCGCGCTCGCGCTCCGCTTCGGCGAAGTTCCCGAGCGTCGCATGGGCGACACCCTTGGCGTAGTGCTGCATGGCCGCGGTCAGCACATAAAGACCCGGCTCCGCGGCCACCGGTTCGTCGATGATCTCCCGCCAGCGGCCGAAGCGCACCTGCACATGCGATTTCATCGCGTGGTAGCCTTCCACCGTCTGCGTGAGCTTGGGCCGGTCCTGGATGGCGACCACGTCGCGCGCGACCAGGCTGCGCACCTTGTCGGCGGCCCACCGTGCCGGCCGGTACTGGCCTGACAACATGCAGGTGAACATCATCAGATGCAGATCGTGGCAGCAGCCGAGCAGGTAGTAGGTCGGCTCGCCCGCATAGGCGAGATAGAGGTCGTTGGCGCTCACCGCCTTCTCGCTGGCAAGCTTCGCCTTCTCGTACTCACCGCACAGCGCATAGATGTGCCCCGGCATGTGGTTCATGTGCCCGGCATCGGGGCACATTTCGCCGAGCAAGTCCGCCGAGCGCATGCCGCGTTCCGGCATGGTGGACATTTCCAGCAGATGGATGTGCAGGTGAACGATCGCCGGATGCTGCGCGATGCCGGCCTCATCGGCAAGCCGGATCGACCGCTCGCAAACCTCGAGCGCCTCGATGACATCGGAATTCGGCGCCGGCGCGCCGGTCTTGAGGTTCCAAAGCCGCCGCACCGTGCGCATCATCAGCGCCTCGACCAGCAGCGCCATCACATCATGGTCGTCGGCAAAGCTGGCATACACACGCCGCATCGCGGCGGCATAGGCGTCATCCCACTGCTCGAACTCCTCCTGGGCCACTCGGTGCGGTTTCTGGAAGCGGCAGGCCAGCGCCTCGATCAAGCGCCTTTCGATCTCGCTGGCGGCAGCCGCATTGGCCCGCGCAAGCTGGACATGCTCGAAGCAGCGCTTGGTCGCGCTGTCGGCCTCGGCCACGCCATGCTCCTTCCAGGTCAGATTGTAGAAAGGCCCGGCGGCATAGGCGATGCCCCAATGCACCATCGGACAGTCAGGATCTGTTTCGAGCGCCTTCTCAAAGCACTTGATGCCTTCCTCATGGTTGAAGCCGTAGCACCAGTTCAGCCCGATATCGAACCAGCGCTGGGTTTCTGCTGAACGGGTGGAGATACGGCGGCGGTAGGTGCCGAGGTTGAAGCGATCCATGTGTTTTCATTTCAATCTGATTGCCAGCGAGCCAGGCTCTGGCCAGATTCCTTTGCCATCAATGTGTGCCGAAACTGGCAGGCAAGGCAAACGCAACGAGTAGCACTGCTGCTTCGCTTTTAGATACTTCCGCCCCCCTTAGCTGGTCTCTTGGGGCGGTGCTTCATGTTGCCAGCCGGCCAGCTCAGGCAGGTCGTCCAGCCAACTCTTTTCCGTCATCAAGGCATCGCCGGCCTGCGGGGCAGCTTCGGTGGCGTTTTGAATGAGCCAGTCCATCCACTTCCGATAGGCAACCGGGTCCAACTGAGGCGGCAGCACCTTGGCCTTGGCCAGCATGCGTTTGCGGAAACTAACTTGCCTGCGGAGCTTGGTCGTCGTGAATTTGATCGCCTTGCCTTGGTATTCAACCGTCCAGCGCTCATCCCCGTGGCTGGCGAGCCTGTCGATGGCGAAACTGACATCAACCGGCCTATCCCGCCAAGGAAGCTCGATGGCATTCTTCCTCAGATCGATCGCCCATCGCCTGTAGTTGGCCCCAGCACGCTGGGGCGGTAGCACACCAGCCTGTTCGAGTATCTTCCGGCGGAAAGTAGGCTGCTTCTTAAGCTGGCCTGTCGTCAGCTCGATGCGATGCCCACGGAATTCGACGTGCCAGCGGATCCTGCCATTGCCGAAATACTTCACCAGCCTGTCGATGAAGAACTCGTCATCGGAAAGCATCACGCATCCCTGCTTGATGCTTTCGAGAATGTACTGGCTATCAGTGAGCATTACGCGGCCTCGTGCAGGAACCTTTCATGAAGCTTCGCTAAGGCGCACGCAACGACCGGGCAATCTCGCCTTTCATGATTCCGTCGCATAGACACCGATGACGCGTCATATCGCTCGCGCGCTCATCCTGACCAGCGGCTTAGGAGCAGCGGCCCGGCGTCGGGGGGGTATCGAGGGGGGGACTGGCGCCGAGCCTAACCGGCTTGGAGGGGAATGCCGGCTGTCCCGAATTATAAGCCTTTTTATGCATTACTGCTAATTTAATTAAAGGACCATGTTCCGCTCCCAGGCGCCAGATCGACCAGGCCGGAATCCGGGAAGCCCGCATGAAGCATCTGCGCGGCGAGGAAGAAGGCCGACCAGGCCACCAGAGGCGCGGGTTTTCCGCGTTAAAGCACATTCCGCTGCAACTCTGCGTCAATTGTCGGGCGACCGAAAGCTGCGCCCTGAAACGCTGCAGGTTGTTTTCGAGAAATGTTTGGCTGGGGAACCTGGAACAAAATCCAACTCTATTCAAGGGTATGAAAACAAATAAATATTTGTAGTTATTGACCTTTTTTGTCCGTAGTTGTAACGCATGGCTGTAACACACAGGCCTTCCATGTGGAGCAGTCATGGCACGTTTAAGCTACCTCTTGCGACGCGGCGCATCCTATTACGCCCGCGCCCGCGTTCCGCTCGATCTGGTCGATGCCGTCGGCAAGAATGAGCTTGTGAAGGCCCTTGGCACGAAGGATGAACAGGAGGCTAAGCGCCGGCTCTGGCCGGTGGTCGAATCTTGGAACCGGCAGTTCGATGACCTCCGTTCGCGCCGGATGCTGACGCCCGACGACAAGGCGGACGCGGTATGGCAGCACTACACCGGCATCCTTGCGCGTGATGAACAGGTCCGGCAATCGATGCCGGCTACCGCCGACATTGAGGTAGCGACCGAACGGGCCGTCGAACGTATCCAGCGCGACGGTATCGACGTGCACGACCCGCTTGCGGCGCTCGACGCCGGCCTAGAGGTAATGGTGCTGAAGCAGCGCCGTGCGCTCGACGCACACGCCCGCCGCGCCAAGCTCGACACCATGCGCAAGCATCTTGTCGAAGGCGAAGCCGCGCTGATCGCCGATGAAGTTGACGACTACATTGACCGGAACAAGCTTCTGATCGACCCGCTATCCCCGGATCGTAGCGACCTTGCCCGGAAGATGATGCGATCCGAAATTGAAGGCTTGGAGCGCACCATAGAGCGCGACCAGGGTGATTACAGCGGCACCCCGAAAGACCCGATCGTAAAGCCGGCCAGCGGCACGTGGCGCGAGCAAGCAGCGCCGGGCGAGGGGATCATGGAGCTATTCGAGCAATACGCAGCCGAAAACCCGAAGGGCATTGCCACCGACACCATTGCGCAGGCTCGGCGCGACGTTGGCAGCTTTGTCGATTATGTCGGCAGCACTTGCCCGGTTCATCGGATGGACAAGAAGGCCGTCCGCGAGTGGAAGGCGCTCTTGATGAAGTATCCGGTCAAGGCCACTGAAAGCAGCGTCTTTGCCGGCATGAAGCTTGCGCAAATCGTCCGGCACAATGAGAAGGTCGGAAAGCCAGCGATCACCGTGCGCACCGTCAACCGCTACATCGCGGGCTTCAGCGCGTTTTGTAGCTGGCTGGTCAATCACGGCTACCTCGACCACAACCCGGCCGATGGCATGTTCCTGAAGAAGACAAAAGGCAACAAGGCCCTTGTTTTCACGTCTGACCAGATGAACACCCTGTTCAAGTCGCCGCTGTTCGCCGGATGTCAGAGCGCCGACGAATGGCGCAACGTCGCCAAGCCCGGCAACGTCATGATTCGCGACCATCGCTATTGGGTGCCGCTGGTCATGCTCTATTCCGGCGCGCGCCCGGCAGAGATCGCGCAACTCGCGATCACCGATGTTCGCCATGAGCACGGTCATTGGATCATGCATATCACCGATGAAGGCGACGACGATAAGAGCGTGAAGACCGAAGGCTCTATGCGCGTGGTGCCAGTGTATCCAGAGCTTATCCGGCTCGGCTTCATCAGGTATCGCGACGGCATGGAAGCGGCCGGCCACACCCGCTTGTTTCCCGAAGCGAAGCGCAATTCACGCGGGCAGATGATTGCCGAATTCAGCCGCGAGTTCGGCCGCTATCTCACACGCATTGGAATGAAGACCGGGCGAGGCCTCTCACTCTACAGCTTCCGCCACGGCGCGGCCGATGCCTTCCGGCGAGCGGGCTATCTGGATGATGTTTTCGGGCCGATCGTCCTGGGCCACTCCGGCGCGACCATGACGGGCCGCTATGGGATCATGCCACAGGGAATGCTGAAGCAGCGCGTCGAGCTCGTGAATTCCATTGCCTATCCCGGCCTGGACCTAAAGCATCTATTCCACTAGCGCGTGTTGTCCCGCTTGGCGAACACCTTCCCAACGCTAGCGACTGCGTAGAACAACCAGCCGATGACATGTCCGAAGAAATAAATGCAGAGCACCAGATATGTAAGAAACGCAATCACAAACAACGTCTCACCTGTTGCAACATTCGTCACGTAGCCGTGGGGCAACATGTCTGAAATCCAGTTAAAGCGAAGGCCCCAGCTGCACCCCAATTGACCACACGTCGAGTAGGCACTCAGCACCGTTGCGCCGATCCATACGAACGAAAATACTATGAAACTGACCCACGAATAGCGTTGATCCCGGATTAGCCCGTAGATTGAAAACGCCTTCGCGAGAGTGAGTCCAATTGATGCGAGAACAGCGAAAAAGATCGAGATTAGAAAGCTCATATTCGACCCACGTGGCTAAAACATCGACATTACAGCCGGCACCTTTACGATAGGTTCGGCCAAGCCTTCAATTTTTACGTGTATCGAACGCCACTCCCGCTCGCAGCATTGATAGATCATAAATGCCGTCAGAAGTAAACCCCAACAAGAACAAATATAGAAACTTTGATTATATAATTTCTCGTGAGATAATAACCTCGAAATCAAATTCGAGGTTGTGTTGTTCAAGCGTCCCGTTGAGTTGTTCAAGAATTTCTTCAGTGGCGATATCGAGAAGAAATCGATATCGCTTACTGACCCTCTGGCGCTCAACTTGTTTGGTGCATTCCCGACAGTTGCCGGACCTTCGATCAATGCCGCTACCGCGCTTCGCGTCCCGGCAGTCTATTCAGCTATCGTGCTCATCTCCGGCACGATTGGTTCGCTTCCCGCCAAAATCTTTGTAGCAGAGGCAGATGGCGGGAAGCGAACCGCTAAGGATCATGCGGCCTATCGCCTTGTGCATGACGAAGCCAATGAATGGACTTCGGCCGGACAGCTTCGCGCCACGCTCACGGCCGACGCGCTCTTGCATGATCACGGCTACGCGCTGGCCATCCGCGTCGGCGCTGGCAAGCCGCAAGAGTTCATCCGCCTCGACCCGCGAACCGTCGCCATCAAAACGAACGAGCTGACGGGCGAGCCTGTCTACGTCCGGCGCGTTGGCACTCGCGAATGGACCTATGATTTCCGTGACGTTCTTCATGTCTCGTCCCCGCTCAGCCTCGCGCCCATCAAGGCCGGCCGCGAAGCCATCGCCCTGGCGACCATCTTGGAACGTCACGCCTCGCAGCTTTTTGCTGGTGGCGCCAAGCCGTCCGCGCTCTTCTATAACGACAACAAAAAGGGCAGTGAAGACAGCGCGCGCGGCCCGACAGTCATCGCCAAGATCAAGGCCGCTTACCGGGCCGCAACTTCGTCCGGCAGCTTCACCGAACCCATGGTTCTGGACGACGGCTGGAAATACGAACAGATCGCGCTGACCAGCGCGGACGCTCAATTCGCAGAGATGCGCGTCGAACAGGTCAATGAGATCGCGCGCGTTTTCCGCGTCCCGCCTCATCTGCTTTTCGAGCTCTCCCGCGCGACATGGTCGAACGCGGAAGAGATGTTTCAATCGTTCCTCACTCTCACGCTGCGCTCATGGCTGGATGAATGGGAGTGGGCTTACGCCCGTGTCCTGCTTACGCCAGAAGAGCGTAAGACCCACTATGTTGAGTTCGTCATTGACGACCTCATGACCGCCAATTCGGCGACCCGCGCGACGACGTATCAGCAGTATCGCGCCATGGGCGTGTTGACTGCCAACGAAGTCCGCGCCGGCTTGAACCGCGAGCCGCATGCCGATGGGAACGTGCTCGCCAGCCCCTTCACCACGCCGGCACCGCACGCCGGCAGCAATGACAACGCGAAGCCCGCCAAGGAAGCAGCATGACGGGTCATGTCGCATTCTTCGGCGACGGCGAACGCTCTTTTGCGCTCACGCCCGACCTCATCATCGAACTTGAACGCAAGACTGGCGCTGGCATCGGCTCGCTCTGTCTTCGCTTCCCTGAAGGCAATTTTCGTCACGCTGAGCTTATCGAGATCATCCGGCTCTCGCTCGTCGGCGGCGGCACCACGCCAAAGGAAGCGGCCGCGCTTACCGACACCTACGCGGCCAAGCGTCCGCTCGCTGAATCATTCCCGATCGCGGTAGCGGTCTTGCAAGCGGTCTGGAATGGCGCGCCGGCACCGACAGAAGGCCAGGCACCCGCCAATGGATAAGCTCGATCTCGAAACGAAATTCACGACCGATGAAACCGGCGACATCGAGGGCTTGGCATGGCCGTTCGGCTCTGCCGATCGTGTCGGCGACATCATCGAGAAGGGCGCTTTCGCTGGCGTCAAACTCCCGCTCACCATGCTCTTTGGCCACGACCAGAACGAACCTATCGGCGTTTGGACGGAAGCGACTGAAGCAGCCGACGGCTTGCGCCTGAAAGGCCGGCTTCTGGTCGATGACGTTGTGCGCGCCCGAGAGGTTCGCGCCCTGGTGCAGTCCGGCGCGGTGCGCGGGATCAGCATCGGCTTCGTCACCCGTAAGGCCATGCCCCGCGTCGGCGGCGGCCGGACAATCTCAAAACTGGAATTGCTGGAGGCGAGCCTTGTTTCTCTCCCCATGCACCCCGGCGCGCGCGTCACAAGCGCGAAGTCGGCAATCAAGGCTCTCGGCATCGCCGATGCGCTCAACCGCGCCACGGCGCTCTTACGAAAAGGCCATTGAAATGAAGACTGCAAATAAGCGGGCGCTGACCAGCGCCCTTGAACTGAAGGAAGCTGACGACGCTGAGAACGTCGTCACGAAGGCGCTCGCCGACCTGACAAAGACGGTCGATGACCGGCTGAAGGCCGTCGAAACCAAGTCCGGCGATAGCGTCAAGCTCACCGAACGCTTCGACAAGCTCGAAGCCAAGATGAACCGTCCGGCGGCTGCAAACTCGAATGTTCCCGTCGCCGACAACGACAACCCGACGCCCGAAGCCAAGGCGTTCGGCACGTATCTTCGTCGCGGCGATCGTGGCCTTCAGGACATCGACATGAAGGCGCTCACGGTCGCAACCGACGCGACCGCCGGCTTCCTCGCGCCGACCGAATTCAGCTCGGAAATCTTGAAGGCCTTGCGCCTTTTCAGCCCGCTTCGCCAATACGCGAAAGTCGTGACCATCGCCGGTTCCGAGATCAAGTTTCCGCGCCGCATCGGCTCGACCGCTGCGACCTGGGTAAGCGAAATCGCCGACCGCACCGAAAGCGGCCCGTCCTACGAACAGGTAACGCTGACGCCGTGGGAGATGGCGACCTTTGTCGAGATCAGCCGCCAGCTTTTGGAAGACGCCGCCTACAATGTCGAAGGCGAAGTCTCCAGCGACCTCGCCGAGTCGTTCGCTATCGCCGAAGGCAAGGCGTTCGTTGACGGCACCGGCACCGATCGCCCGAAGGGCATTCTCGTCGCTACCGGCATCGCTGAAGTGAAGACCGGTGTTGCCGCCGACTTCCCGGCTGCAAACCCCGGCGACAAGCTCATTGACGTTATGAGCGCAATTCCGACCGCACACGCACAGAACGGCGCATGGGCGATGAACCGTAACACGCTCGGCATCGTGCGCAAGTGGAAGGACAGCCAGGGCAACTATCTCTGGCAGCCCGGTCTACAGGCTGGTCAGCCGTCTTCGCTGCTCGGCCGTCCGGTTATCGAAATGGTCGACTTCCCCGACGTGGCGGCTGGCAAGTTCCCGATCGTGTTCGGCGACTGGTCCGGCTACCGCATTGTCGATCGCACCGACTTCAGCATCCTGTCTGACCCTTACACCAGGGCGAAGAACGGCATTGTTGTTCTTCACAGCCGCAAGCGCGTGGGTGGCGACGTCACCAACCCCGACCGCTTCGCCAAGCTGAAGGTTTCGGTGTAACAATCATGCGGCTCGCATCTGACATCATCGCTATTCGGCACGGCAACGTCGCCTTGCGGCTGCGACCGTCATTGCGGGCCGCAACCACTCTTCAGCACAAGCACGGCCTCGGCGGCATCGTTCGCGGACTTGAACATGGTGACTTCGGCATCATCGCCGATATCGTCATGGCCGCGACCGACGACCCGGCCGCTTATCGCATCTTCCTAGAGATCGTCGCCGAAAAGGGCGTTCGTCATCTGCCGTTGCTTTACGACGACCTGTCCCGGTTCGTGGCCATCTGTTTCGGCATCGATGCCGACGCGGAACACCCGGCCGAAACCCGCGAAAAGGCGGGCAAGGAATTTTCTATCGAAGCCGGGCTTGAACAGTTTTTCGAGATCGGCACCGGTTGGCTAGGATGGTCTCCGGCCGATACCTGGGCGGCAACACCCGCCGAGATCATCGTCGCGCAACGTGGCCTTGTTACCAAGCTGAAGGCCATTCACGGCTCGGCTGAAGACAACGACAAGCCCGAATACGATCCGCGCGAACCTGTCAGCCCGCAACAGGTCAGAGAAGGCATCGCCACACTTCGCGCTCTTTCCCGTCAGGCACAGTGATGGCAACCCGTCCGCCCCACCTTTGCACATGCGGCAAGATCGTTCCTGCCGACCAGCGTTGCGCCTGTCAGGTCATCCGCGACCGCGCCCGCAAAGCACGCTTCGACCAGACCCGGCCTAGCGCCCGCGAACGCGGCTATGACTCCAAGTGGGAGAAAGAAAGCAAGGCGTTCCTCGCCATGCCCCAACATCGCCATTGCGCGTGTGGTTGTGGCCGTGTCGCGAACATGGTCGATCACATCATTCCGCACCGTGGCGACAAGCGCCTCTTTTGGGACCGCGCCAACTGGCAACCCATGGCCGCGTCACCGTGCCATTCAAGCCGTAAGCAGCGACAGGAACGCCAGCTATGACACGCGATGATCTTGTCACCTTCGACGGCATCACGCAGTCAATTGATGAATGGGCGTTGGACTACGGCGTCACACCGCAAACCATCATGAGGCGACTTCATGCCGGCGCGTCGGTCGAGATTGCTATAACTAAACCGATGATTGCACGACCGGGCGACCAGTTGCCCGAGCCGATAGTAGCACGGCCGCGCACCATCAAGGTCGTTAAGCCTCGTGCTGTCGATCGCCACAGTCACGATGGCAAGAGCCTCACAGTCACTGAATGGGCAGCAATCACCGGCATATCGCCTGAGACAATGCGCTCGCGCATCAAGGCCGGGCATCCGATGAAGGATGTTCTTCGCAAGGGCAACCTGCCGAAGAGCAGGAGATCTAATTTCAAGGTCGGTCAACCTCGTCCCGTGAAGCTCTACAGCTTCAAAGGCATGACCAGATCATTGAGTCATTGGTCGACCCAAACCGGCATTCAATACGCCACCCTGCTTCGTCGCATGAAGCAAGGCGCAACCATTGAACAGGCGCTAACCGCCAAGCACGGCGACCGCCCTAAGACACTTCACACCATCGACGGCGTGTCGAAGACACTACGCGAATGGGCCGCTCATGCCGGCATCAAATACCAAGCCCTCATTGCCCGCATTCACAAGGGCCGCTCGCTCGCCGAAGCCGTCGCCATGAGTGGCCCGAGAAGGCGTGCGTCCAATGTCGAGGAGAGCCACGTCGAGGAGAGCCACGTCGAGGAGAGCCACGTCGAGGAGAGCGATGACCGGGGGGTGCCTCGCGACCTGACGGTGTCCGTTGGGACCGGCGGGGGGAGCACCGCGCAAGAGAGCACGAATATAGGATTTTCAAAATGAGCGTGTCTCTCGACCTTCTCAAATCACAGATGAACCTCACTGGCACCGACGACGACGCCCTGCTCTTGCACAAGATCGCGGCGGCCGAACAGTGGATTTCCGACCAGATCGGAAAGGATCTTGCCGAGATCGACCCGATGCCGGCGACGCTCACTGAAGCCGTCCTTCAGCTTGCCGCCGCTTGGTATGAGCAGCGCGAGGCCGTGTTGATCGGCATGGGCGCTAATGAAGTGCCTTTCGGCGTCCGCGATCTCATTCGACCCTACCGCGAATGGGTGCTTTGATGGCCTATTCCAAGCAGCTTCAGGCCTTTGACAAGGTGATGCGGGAGCTTCCCGAAGCCGTGGCGAAGGCCATTGAGCCGAAACTTGTCATCGAGGCGAACAAGATCGCCGGCCGTATACAGCGCGCAGCGCCCGAAGATAGCGGCGACCTGAAGGATTCCGTCGCGGTCACCGCGCCCGGCCAATCGACACCTGCCTATTCTCAGCCGGGTGGCTCGCGCATCGCTGCGAACAACGAAGCAATCATCACCGTCGGAAATCACGTTGTTCGCTACCCGCATCTCATCGAATACGGCACTTCCAAGATGGCGGCACAGCCGTATTTCTGGCCTTCGGTTCGCACCTATGGGCCACGCGCGCAGCGCGCCATCAAGCTGGCGCTCGGCAAGCTGGTCAAAGCCGCGTGGCAGCGGCCATGATTGAGCCCTCGCTTGCCCTTCAGACGGCCATCAACACCCGCCTGAGTTCTACACCGGCCGTCACAGCACTCGTCGCGGCCGATCAAATCCGCACCGGCAGCATGCGCCGCGAGCAACTGCCTTCCGTCATCATGCAAGGCTCACAAACTCAGTATCTCGGCTACGCGTCGGGCAACCAATATCTTGCCCGCGTCTGGCTCGACCTTCACATCTGGGCGCTCGATGCCGGCGGCGACTTGGCGAAGGCTATCGGGTTCGCACTGCACCAAGCGCTTCGCGCCCCTCTCGTAATGACCGATTGCGATCTCGATTTCTTCGAGGCGAAAGATATCCGCTGGCCTCGCGACCCTGACCCTGATTTCGCGCACGGCATATTCACGCTCGAGGCCGTTATTCGGTGGAAACTGTGATGCGCGCAGGCAAGCTAGATCGGTCGATCGACCTTCAACGCAACGTCGAAACCAAATCTTCGACCGGTTCGGTCACGTCCGTCTGGACGAATTTTGCCACCGGCCTTCGTGCTGAAAAGATCGACGCGACCGCCGACGAAACCGCGCGCACGTTCGGCGAGGCCGAGACGATCTCCATGACATTCCGCATCCGCTATGTCGGCAACCTCACCACGGCCGATCGCGTGATCTATGAGGGCGTGGCGTTCGACCTTGTCGGCATCACTGAGATCGGCCGGCGGCGTGGTCTTGAACTGCGGTGCGAGCGCGCTCGCTAGTGACGCATCTTCGCGGCGTAAAGCCGGCCCTATCTTACGATCGCGACCCGCTCACAAAGGCACCGCCACCGCCGCGCTACTTCAGCGCGTTCGCGAAGGCCGAATGGGCGCGTGTCATGCCCCGGCTCATTGATGATCGCATCATCACCAAAGCCGATCTTGGCGGCGTCGAAGATTTCTGTCTGGCGCGCGGTCTCGTTCGTGAGATCGACGCCATCATGCGCAGCGCCGACGGCGCGATCGACCTGAAGCTTGTGCGCGCACAGGACAAGGCCATGCAGACGGCTCGCCAGCTTGCCGCCGAGTATGGCCTGTCGCCTACGTCGCGGACGCGTGTCGGTGGTCGCGACGATGACCACGACGACACGAACCCACTGGATATCCGATGACCGCCAGCACCTATCCCGAATGGATTTTTGACGGCTCGCCGATAGCCGACCCGCTTGGCTGTGGCGACCGCGCCGTGCGGTTCCTGCGAAGCCTGAAGCATCCGAACAGCACCGCGCCCGGTGGTGCATTCCAGCTTCATGACTGGCAGGAACGCATTGTTCGGCGCATCTATGGCCCGCGCCATGCCGATGGTCGGCGCATTGTCGAAACTGTCTTCTGGATGATTCCCCGCGGTAACCGCAAAACCAGTCTCGCCGCGGCTCTTGCGCTGCTTCACACGATCGGCCCCGAGAAAGTCCCGGCCGGGCAGGTGATTTTTGCCGCTTCCGATCGCGAGCAAGCCGGGCTCGGCTTCAAAGAGGCAGCAAACATCATCCGCATGGATCGCCGCTTGATTGCCGCGACCAAGATTTACGACGCGCACAACAGCGTCAAAAAGATCGTCTACAAAAAGCAGGACGTATCGCTTCAGGCCATTTCGAGCGACGGCGCATCGCAGCACGGCAAGACGCCAGCTTTCATCCTGGTCGATGAGATCCACGTCTGGAAAGGCCGTGACCTTTGGGAGGCCCTGAAGTCTGGCTTGGTGAAGACGCCCGGCACGCTCATGGTGATTGCTACGACCGCCGGCCGTGGTTCCGAGAACATCGGTTTCGAGCAATACGACTATGCCCGCAAGATCGCGCTCGGCAACATCGACAACCCCGCGTTCCTGCCGATCATCTTCGAAGCCGCCAATGACAACGTTTGGAATGACGAAGCCCTCTGGCATCGCGTCAACCCCGGCCTGAAACACGGCTTCCCGAATCTGGACGGCTTGCGTTCGCTGGCGAAGGAAGCGGAACACAGGCCGGCCGAACGCCACGCCTTCAAGCAATTCAACCTCAACATCTGGCAGGCTCACAGCCGGACACCGCTTTTCGACATGGCCGTCTATGACGAAGGCCGGTTCGAGTTCGAGCTTTCCGATCTTGAAGATTTGCCCTGCTTCGTCGGCGTCGACCTGTCGGTCAATGGCGACCTCACGGCGGTTGTCGCGGCATGGCGGCACGACGATGGCCGGATCACGGTCTATCCATGGTTCTTTGTTCCCGGCGATGATTTGCGCGGCCGTGCCGACCGCGACGGCGTTCCCTATGAGCAGTGGAAGGCAGACGGCTTTCTCACGGCGATCGACGGGCCGATCATTGAGCCTGAAGTGGTGGAGGCGCACGTCCGCGAATTGTGCGCGCGCTTCCGTGTCGAGGAAGTCGCCTTCGACCCACATCTTGCGCGCATGATGATGCAGCGCCTTCACAATGATGGGCTCCCGGCAATCGAGATGCGCCAAGGGCCGCTCACGATGGCACCGGCGATCGGCGACCTAGAGCGCACAGTGAACGGCCGCAAAATCCGGCATAGCGGCCACCCTGTCCTTCGTCATCACTTCGATAGCGTCGTGGCATCGACCGGCGACACCGGCTTGACCCGAATGCACAAGGCGACCAGCCGCAACAGGATCGACGGCGCTATCGCCACCGCGATGGCAGTCAGCCGGGCCGCTGCTAACGACAACGCCCGCTCGATTTATGATTCCGACGATCCCGAAGAGCTTTTTGCATAGGAACGACCATGGCAGACGACCAAATCTTAGCTGTTGACCTTATTGCCCGCGACAGCGATTTCCGACGAAGCTTCGAGCGCGCCCGCATTTCTGCCGTGTCGGATTTCGACAAGATCGAAACGCGCGCCAAGACGATGACATCGCGCCTGGACGCGACGTTTGCGAACATCGGCGGCGGGCTTAAGGGCGGCTTGGCCGGCATGTTTCTGGGCGCAGGCGCAGCCGCAACGGCTGCACTGGCACCGCTTGCGCTCTTCAACAAGGCGCTCGACACAATCGACATAGCTTCGCACTTGGTCGACACGGCCGACCGCATCGGCCTTTCAACAACCGCGTTGCAGGAACTCGGCTTCGGCTTTGCGCAGGCTGGCGTAGAGCAATCCGAATTTGAAACCGGCATGGAGCAGTTTTCGAAGCGCATCGGCGAGGCGGCGACCAAGGGCGGGCGGCTTGCTGATATCCTGAAGGCGAACGGCATCGCCCTTCGTGACAGCAACGGGCAGATACGCACGTCGGAACAGCTGCTAGCCAGCTACGCCGAGTTGATCCGCAATGCCACCTCCGACCAAGAGAAGATGCTGCTCGTCACCGAAGCGTTCGGCCGTGGTGGCGGCGCAATGCTCGTCGGACTGAACGACGGCGCGAAGGGCATCCTCAACATGAAGAAGGCCGCCGAAGATGCCGGTGGCGTCATCGATGAGCAGCTATTGCGCCGTGCTGAAGAGATGGGCGACCGCTGGGACGCTGCTTGGCACCGCTTCACCGTAAGCTCGCAATCGGCCATCCTGACCGCGCTGGAGGGCATGGATCAACTCAACGGCCGAATGCAGGACTTCATGAAGAACCGGCAGGCCGCCGAGATGGGCGACATGGCGGGCTCGCTGGTCGGCAAGCCCGGTGACGTGCTGACCGGGCCGGGCAAGGGCGACAAGCCGGACGCGATCGACGTTCGAATCCACAGGCATTCGGCGGCGAGATCGCCAAGGCCGATAACAAGATTGTCGAGCACCTGAAGGCCCGATACGGCAACGCCGTGAACCGGGCTACCATCATTCCGGGCGAGAGCACCACCAAGGCCGGCGGTGCAAAGGCCAAGTCAACTGCGCCAGACGGTTTCGAACGTGAGTTGGCGCAGACGCAACGGCGCACGGCGCTATTGCGGGCTGAGACAGCCGCGCAAGCCAGCCTCAATCCGCTGGTCGATGACTACGGCGATGCGCTCGCCTTCGCCCGCACGAAGCAAGACCTGCTCAGCGCCGCACAGCAGGCCGGCAAGGCTATCACGCCCGAACTGGCGGCAACGATCGACGCAATAGCCCGGTCCTACGCCAGCGCCTCCACAGAGGCACAGAAGCTATCCGACAGTCAGGATCAAACCCGCACGACGGCGCAAGAAATGTCCGGCCTTGGTCGGGACGTTCTAGGCGGCTTCATTTCAGATTTGCGGGCCGGCACGTCCGCATCTCAGATGCTGTTCAACGCCCTCGGCAAGATCGAGGACAAGCTTCTCGACATTGCCCTGAACGCGATTTTCAGCACGACCGGTGGCGGCGGCATCATGGGAATTGTCGGTTCGCTGTTTGGCTTCAGCGGCGGAGGGCTTGCGAAGGCGGATGCCCGGACCGGCATGCGGCTCGCAGGGGGAGGGCATGTTCGCGGGCCCGGCACGGCTACGTCAGACAGCATTCCGGCCCGGCTTAGCGACGGCGAGTTTGTCGTGAATGCTCACGCAACGGCTCGTAACCGGGCGCTGCTTGAAGCCATCAACGACAACCGACTTCCGGGCTTCGCCGACGGCGGGCTTGTCGGTGGAGGTGCGCCAGTGTTCGCCGGCAACGATAATCGCGCTGGCCAGCACGTCGCCATCAACACTCAGGTTACCGTGAACACCAACGGCGGCGGCACACCGGCCGACAATGCCGACTTGTCAAAGAGGATTGGCCGGCAGGTAGAATCAAGCCTACGCGGTCTTGTAAATTCAGAATTGCAACGCGCCAGCCGGCCAGGAAATCTCGCAAACAACAGGGGTAGACGCTCATGAGCCTTCCAACGTTCTCGCCGCCTGTCGCCCCGTCACCAGGCACCGCGTTCAAGCCGACTATCAAAATCCTCGAGGCTGACTTTGGCGACGGCTACTCCCAGCCGACGCCGAAGGGTCTCAACAATATCCGGGAGACATTGACATTGGCGTGGGGCGGGCTGACCGATTGGCAGATGGTCGAGATCAATGATTTCTTCCGGGCGAGACGTGGCAGCGAACCGTTTTGGTTCGCGCCTGTCGGTGACGCCGCCGCTCGGCTCTGGACTTGTAAGGAGTGGGACCGGAAGACCGATCAAGGCATTTGGCAAATGACGGCTACACTGGTCGAAAGCTTTTCGCTTCAGGCGTAACTTTCTTTCTCTCCACGGTCGCGAGACTGCTATAATGTAATGCTTCGAATTTTCGTGGAAGAAATGTGCATGTATCTTCGCGATTTCGTTAGGTGACTCGTCCTGTTGCGCGTATAATTTTGTGATCCGACCCGCTTGTCGTGACCATAGTTGCCAACATAGTTATATCGAAACACAAACCAAAGCTTGTTTGCGGATGGAGTTTCGACAAGGCATCACCAGTTTGACCTCTAAAGCAGGCGCTGAGCTAATTGCCTCAACCTGCTACAAGACCCGGAATTGAAGGCAAGTTCCCTCTTGTGCATCTGCCTCGGCAGACAACCCTTACGTAGCGGCGAAGGCCGCTGGATTCGGACGATGATGATATGGCTAGGACGTGGCCGTGTCGCCCTTGAGCAAGGCAGTCGTCTTCACCAACTGTAGACTGATAGCAGACGATCTCCCCCGGTTGGACCAGACAGACATCTTCCGTCTTTCTCTCGAATGATTCATACAGCGCTCTTGAGCGCCTATCCTTCGTTAAGGTCCAACCGGGGGGGGATAGTCCTATTCCTGATGTGTCATGGTTTGGGTCTTCAAAGAAACAACAACCGGTTCAAGAAGACGAAGAGGTCGCGCGAAGCGCGAGCAAGGCCGAAGGCCGCGCAGGGAGGGCCGAAGGCCCGAGTAGACGTGTTTGCCCCTTGACGGTAACGTTACCAAAGACCATAGGACGCTATGGCATTTACACCCGCAGAAAAGCAGGCACGTTACCGCGATCGACAAAAGCTGAAGCTGTCGGCTTTGGCTGAGGGTAACGTTACCGATATCTCATTGACGATCAGATCAGCGTCTGTCGAATGGCTCGAAACTACACGGGCGATGATCGACGCCGAACTCGCAGCCCGTGGGAACGCCACCGGGCCGAAGAAGCGGACCAGAACCGAGGATCACCCGAACTACGGGCGGTTCTAACCGGTCACGTTACCAAATCGCTCATAGGAATTATTTCCTCTTGGCCTGTCATTCCGGCTCGGATTCTGCTATAGTGTAAGAAGTGGGGACTGGTCCTCTTCACTGGTCTACGACAAGCGTCAAACCGTCGGGGTTCTGCTCCGGCGGTTTTTCTTTGCTGATAAGTCATCGGTGACTTAGTCTAAGTAATTGAAATTATTATGATATTTGTCTTGCGCGCCGTTGCGCAATGACTCATACATTGCGGGCAAACCAGCCAACGGAGATCCCGCACATGGAAAACGTCTACATCCTGAACGACCGACACGACCGGCTCGCCCTGGCACTCGCCGAGATCGAGGCTTGCCCTTTCAGCGGCAAGCGCGAGCCCTACCAGATGGTCGAGGCGCTCATGGCGGCTGAGATATGGCCGGCTAGCATTCAACCTGAAGACCTCCAAAATAAAGTTTGAACGCCCCTTGCTAATCGTGAACGTGAAAGCTATATTCACATTCACGAAACGAGGATTAAAGCGATGGCTAAGACGGCTTTAGAGAGAAAGAGGGAGTCGCTAGACCGCAAGCGTGAAGCGCTTGAGGCGATGCCTGAAGCGACCAGAAGCCTTCCGGCCGAGCCGTTCTTTAAGTTTGTCCAACGGCATCATAACCAATTTAATGTGCATATGGCGCTTGACGTAGGCGGCTTGCCCTTTCCAGATCTTAGTGACGAACGTGGCGCTCAGTCTACGACCGGCGAGATCGAAAGGGGCGAGTATCTCGACTATGGCAAGTATCAGGGATCTATTGGCCGGGCCGAATTGATGGTTACCGCATGGATCGATGCTGCTCAGGAGCTTGCCGCAATCATAAATGATTATAAGCGGGAAGCAGTCCTGACTGCTCTAGATAATTTGGCAAAAGCTGAGCCAAAAGGGTGGCCGGAGCACAAAGTGGCAATTCAAGAAGGCGCTCGTCTCCACAAGATCCTTGAACATCTCGACAAGACAGCACGCGTCTCGATCCCGACCTATGAGGTCAAAGGTATCTAAGGATCAAAGGCTGAGAGGCTTTTGGGAATACCCCACCGGACGGCGTTGATTGGACGTCGAGCCGCCCGGCAGGGCCAACATTGTCAACCATAGGAGATCAACAAATGCGCTCTAGGAATACTACAGCCGCTACCAGGGCGGCAACACCCGACCTTTACCGAAGGTTTGCCGCGCCGGACGCCCTTGCCAGATCACTGGAGATGACTGCCAGCTATCTTGAGCATTGCGCCGAAAAGCACAACGCAATTGGTGAGGCTGCCCGCAGCTATGGTCGCGCGAGGCAGAGGTGTGAACGTATCGCCAATGACTTGCGGTCCCTTAAAGAGAGCAACCCCGCGCTGGTGCGCTACAGGAATGTCTTTTACAACCTTGATGCGGCGCAGATCGAAGCGTTTGCAAGGATCATCATCGATTATCAGGCAAGGATTGGTGACGGGTTCGTTCCCGTCTCGACCAATCACTATCTAGCAGATCTGACGGCAATCGCTTTCACGTTGGAGGCTATTGAAGACCCCACCTGCTTGGTCGGCGTTGGGGCCGGCTTTGGGCCGCGCTTCAAGAGCGGGAAGGGCGGCGCGATCACTGAGATACGCGGTGCAGCATGAGTCGCGAGAAGAGCCTTGCGCACCTTACCGCCGCGCCTCCAAAGAGTCAGCTAGCGCGAGGTATCATTCCCCTCTAGAGCCGCTTGAAATCGATCCGCGTGACGTGCTGATCTACGAAATTGCTACCATGATTAGCGAAGCACTCGCCGGCCCGGCTATCGGCGTGCATGAGCTTGCCGAAATGATCGTGGACACGGTGCAGGAAACGTAATAGACGCCCGTTCCTCGCCAGCCGACCAGAAGCCCGCCGCTCACCACGGCGGGCTTTCCGTTTTTAGGGTTGAGTGTATTCTGAGAGGGAGGTGAGGGGATCGCGCGCTGTGGAAATTGAAGAAGATCGGCAGGCGGAACCCATTGCCGCCGAATGGGGTGTAGATGTTGACTTGTTGGAAGAGACTGATTGGGTAGTCGAGACAATCGATGGCAATGACGGTGAGATTTATGGATACATTGTGCGCTTCGATGATGGGACAGCGCCAGAGGTTCTGGCGCAGCTTGGCGTGACCCCCGGCCAGTTTTCCCGCCAGCTTAGTGTTAATGCGTTTGATGAGCCGGAGCCAGAGCCAGACGATTTCGAGTTTGTTGAACCACTTGAGCGGTTGAACGATGGCCGGCGCAGCTATTACATCAATGATGAGCGCTTCACACCCTCTCAGTTCCGCCGGCTTTCCCGCAAGCGGAAGGTCGAGGCCATGGTGCAGTGGTTTCATGAGAATTACGAAGATCCCGCCGTTAGAACGCCTTACGAAAGCGCAGAAGGCGGGTATCAATGGATTTGGGGCGGGCCTTATGACGCTCGTGAGCAAATCGGAGACGAGTTTTCGGACATTGCTGACGAAGATATTGTTGAAGCAGCATCTGCTGAAGTGACAAGCGATGGCCTGTTCGATTGGGCGCCGAAGGTGCGCCGAGAAGATTACGAACAGGATGATGAGCCGGATGACGGGATATACTCCATCGATGAGCCATTGCCCGATACTCTGAATTCATTTGAAGATGAGGATGTAGGGAATCCATTTCCGGAGTTGCCGCCGGGGCAACCACACTTGACCAACGAAGATGGCAGCATTCTCACCGACGAAGGTGGTCGCATCCTTATAGGTGATATTCCTGTCTCAGAACGAGAAACGAGTGCAACCGCTCAAGGCGATGCTTTAAGACGTGAGATGCTGTCGCGGCTAGATAGGCTCGAGGCCGCACTGCAGACCTACGAAGAAAACCTGCCCCCTCGAAACCACAACCATCCGCCTGAGCTTGTGGAGCCTGACCCGATTTCGCCGCGCGAATGGCGGGTGGTTGTCGAAGCGACCGTTGAAATACGGGCAGAAGCTCAGCAACCGCTGCCGGACCCAGTAAAGCTGGAAGCCCACGCATCGACGTTGAGAACAGTCGCGGGCTCCATCTTCGCGTGGCTGGGGCGCAAGGCAGACACGGCAGTCGATAGTGCGATCAAATGGGCCGTGCCTGTTGTAGGAGCGGCGTGGATGCTTGCTGGCCCTGATGTTGTATACGCGAATCTCATGGCCGTTGCTGAATCAATTGCGACGTGGGCGCAGCACCTCTTGGCAGGTTAGTGAAGGTTACTCGCGCTTGTCGTGATCATCGCGCTAGGCGCGTTCGGCTGGTTGCTGGCTGTGCCACTCTTTAATGCTGTCACATAGCAACTTCATAAATCCGGAGCGCAGCAACGGCTCGGCTGCACCGTCTGGCGTGAATTCATAGATCGCGTCCGATTCATCGGTGCACCAAGTCCCGAGGTATTCGCCTTCCTGAGTGACGACAGTGCCGTCCTCAAGCAGGTTTATTGGCCATCGAAGATTCATCCTGCCTCCCGGTCCGATCTAAACAGATGAAATGCCATGTGGATCATCCACTCGACTGTAACACTTAGCATTTTCTAATGTTCACTAAGTGGCTGAAAAATAAGGAAAAAAGATGTGTGGCTGGGGAACCTGGATTCGAACCAGGACTAACGGAGTCAGAGTCCGTGGGTCTACCGTTAACCTATTCCCCAGCAGGCACGATCTTGAATATCACGACAAACGTGAAAACCGTGCGGGCCGAGCGGGCAAGCCGCTGTGAGCGCTGCCTTGTAGCCGCCAGCGGAAAATAGTCAAGCCTGCTCTGTGGTTCAATGGCACGTTTCGTCAGGTGGTTTCAGACACCACGCTTCGGATGCGGCGTGCGGCTCCAAGTCCAATCTCACGCCTCAAGGCTCCGTCCGGCTGAACTGCGAGCGTTCGAAGAACAGCACCACCCCCAAGCCCAGAATCAGCGGGATGATCAGGTAGAACAGCCGGAACACCAGCAGCGCCGCCAGCACGCCGACCGGGTCCATGTCGGAAAGTCCGGCGAGAAAAACCACCTCGAACACGCCGAGGCCGCCCGGCGCGTGCGAGATCTGCGCGATCGAGAAGGAGACGAGGAAGACGCCCAGTATGACGAAGTAGCCGGGATTGTGGGCTGCGGGCAGGGCGAAGAAGATGATAGCGGCGGCGGCCAGCAGTTCGATCGGGCCGATCAGCAATTGCCGCGCGACGATAGGCAGCGCCGGATAGTGCAGTTGGAAGCTGGCGATCTTCAGCGGGCGCAGATGAAGCCAACTGCCGAAGACATAGGCGGCGACGAGGATCAGCATTGCGATACCCGCTGCCTCCGACAGGCCGTGATGGGCGATGCCGGAAAACCGGTCGAGTATCTCAGGCTCGAAGACCAGTACGAGGCCCGAGGCGAGAATCGTCGACAGCACGAAGGTGATCCAGCACACAGCCACCAGCACGCCGACATCCTGGCCGGTCAGGCCTCTGGTGCCGTAGGCGCGGTAGCGGATGACGGCGCCGGAAAACACCGAACCGCCGATGTTGTGCGACAGTGCATAAGTGGTGAAGGAGCAGAGCGTGACGAACAGCCACGACACGCGCTTGCCGATATGCAGAAGCGCGATGTGGTCGTAGCCGGCGAGCGAGGCATAGGCGATGACCGAACTCACGGCCGCAAGAATCCAGCCGCGGGTCGGAATGGCGGCGATGCCGTCCCAGACATCGTCGAGCGAAATGCCGCGCAGTTCGTGCCAGAGCAGCAGCAGCGAGAAGATCACCGCCGCAATGCCGACGACCGGCCAGAAATAGCGTCTCCAGTTCATTGCCTGACTGCCATGCGTTGCGGGTCCGCTTCCTTTTCTGTTGGTGATGGGAGGAGACCGGTCGCGCCGGATTCTTCCGCTCATTTCAGAAATGCCTCATTGAAGCCGGCTATTCAACCGCGATCGTTTTTCGCGGTGGCAACCAGCAGGATTGTCCACGTTGCAAGCGGCCGAACGGAACGCCAACCGGTGTTGCACCTACCAATCCGAGCTTGCGGATCCATTACGCGGCGGCGCCGGAACGGCTGTTTGCGCGCCCAGCCGGCAAAATTCGGCACGCGGCTCTTGGTGATCGGGCGCGGCACTGTTAGTCTGGCGGCAACTTAAAACACTGAAGCGCCTGCTGCGTCCATCATCGGTTCGCGCGGCGCCGGAAGGAACGACAGTGGAAGACCACGACACCGGCGCCGGCGCGCCGGAGGTGGGCGTGTCCAGCGCTTCCCAGGGGCCAGCTGGCCCGGGGACCGCAAGCTGGCAGCAACGCCGCCCGACGGAGCCCCACTCCGCACACGGGCAGGCGGGCGACACGACCCAGAAGGGCAAGCCCAAGAAGCGGCGCAAGCGAAGGCGCGGGCGCAAGGTCTTTGCGCGCGACGAAGCACGTCCCACGGAGAATCGAGCGCCGGCGCCAGGCAAAACCGGTGCCCCGGCGGCGGAGGTGCACAGGCCGGCGGAAGCGGTGGCCTCGCCCGCCGCTGCATTGGCGCGGCCCGAACAAGGCACCCGTCGGCCGCCGGTGCACGAGCTTCCCGTATTTGCGGCCCTCGACCTCGGTACCAACAATTGCCGGCTGCTGGTTGCCGTGCCGACGCGTCATGGCCAGTTCCGCGTCATCGACGCCTTTTCGCGCATCGTCCGGCTGGGCGAGGGGCTCACCGCCAATGGCCGGCTTAGCCAGCCGGCGATGGACCGCGCTGTCGAGGCGCTGAAAATCTGCGGCGACAAGCTGCGCAACCGCAAAATCCGCAAAGCCCGGCTGATCGCCACCGAAGCCTGCCGCACCGCCGACAACGGCGTCGAGTTCCTCGACCGCGTCGAACGCGAGGCCGGCCTGAAGCTAGAGATCATCGATCGCCAGACCGAAGCGCGGCTGGCGGTGTCCGGCTGCGGCTCGCTGGTCGAGCGCGATACGCAAGGCGTCGTGCTGTTCGATATCGGCGGTGGTTCGTCGGAAATCGCGCTGATCGACCTCGCCGGCCGCCGCTCGCCAAGGCTCGCCAACCACATCGTGTCGTGGACGTCGCTGCCGGTCGGCGTTGTCTCGCTGGCCGAGCGCTTTGGCGGCCGCACGGTGACACGCGACATCTTCGCCGCCATGGTCGATGATGTCGCCGGCCGGCTGGCCAGCTTCGACGGTCGCGACCGGCTGAGCCATCTCAAGGCCAGCCCGAATTTCCATCTGCTTGGCACGTCAGGCACTGTGACGACACTGGCCGGCGTCCACCTTGACCTCGAACGCTACGACCGCCGTCGCGTCGATGGGTTGTGGATGGACCGCGACAGCGTCGACCGCATGGTCGAACGACTGGTCGGCTGGGATTTCCAGCAGCGCTGCGCCAACCCTTGTATCGGCGCCGATCGTGCCGATCTGGTGCTGGCCGGCTGCGCCATCCTCGAAGCGATCCGCGCGGTGTGGCCGTCGGAGCGGCTGCGTGTCGCCGATCGTGGCCTGCGCGAAGGCATATTGAGCGAGCTGATGGCCGATGACGGCGTCTGGCGCAATGATGGGCGTGGCAGAGCATGATCCCGTGAACAGTCGACCCCCACTCCGTCGAGCTGCGCTCGACACCTTCCCCGATCGACGGGGAGAGGAAAGGCGCGAGTTCGCCGACCTTGGCTCCCTTCCTCTCCCTCCGGAGGGGGGAGAGGTGGCGCTGCGAAGCAGCGACGGAGTGGGGGAAGCCGTTCATGAAACGCGTAGCCGCCGAAAAACGGCCACAACCCGGCGAGCGAGAAAACTCAGACAAGAAATCAAACAATGACCAAGAAACCGGAAAAACCAGGATCAGCCAGCATTCGCGTGCTGAAGACACGGATCAAGAAGAAGAGCGGCCTGAAGGAATCGTCGCGCCGCTGGCTGCAGCGCCACATCAACGATCCCTATGTCCAGCGCTCCAAGGCTGACGGCTATCGCTCGCGTTCGGCCTACAAGCTGATTGAGATCGACGACAAGCATCATCTCCTGAAACCTGGCATGAAGGTGATCGATCTGGGCGCTGCCCCCGGCGGCTGGTGCCAGGTCGCGGCAGCGCGCACGAAATCGACGGCCGACAAGCCGCATGTCATCGGCATCGATTATCTCGAAATGGACGCCGTGCCCGGCGCACCGGTGCTGTTGATGGATTTCCTCGATCCGTTGGCGCCGCAAAAGCTGGCCGAGGCGCTGGGTGGCGATCCGGATATCGTGCTGTCCGACATGGCGGCACCGACCACCGGCCACAAGCGGACCGACCATATCCGCACCATGCATCTGTGCGAGGTGGCGGCCGATTTTGCGCTGTCGGTGCTGAAGCCGGGCGGCCATTTCCTCGCCAAGACCTTCCAGGGCGGCGCCGAAAACGAGCTCCTCTCCATGCTCAAGAAGAACTTCCGCTCCGTCCATCACGTCAAGCCGCCGGCGTCGCGGGATGAATCGGTCGAGCTCTACCTGCTGGCCAAGGACTTCAAGGGGCGAGAGGCCGGTCCGCCGTCAGGCGGATCGGAACGTCCAGTGGACGTTCCGAAGGCCTTGAGCGCCCGGAGCCATAGCGAAGGGCCGGGGGACGCCGACGACTGACAGGGCAACCCACCGCCGGTCCGCCGTCAGGCGGATCGGAACGTCCAGAGGACGAGCCCGAAGCGTAAGCCGCATCAATTGCCGGGTGGGCTTACCGTTTCCAGCGTCTTGGGTGTTGTCAGCCGGCCGTGGCCGGAGATGGCGTTGCCGGCATCGGGTGCCAGCCGGATGAAGGATAGCGATGCCGCCGCCGAGACCGCTGCAACGATGAAGAAGGCAATGTGGAAGTCGTCCAGCGCCAGCGGGCCGCCATGGATTGACGTCGATACTTCCAGGATTCCGCCGGCCAGCGCCACGCCGAGCGCGACCGACAGCTGCTGGAAGACCGCTGTAATCGGCGTCGCCTTGCTGGTGTCTTCAGCCGAAACCTCGGCATAGGCGAGCGCATTGACGCCGGTGAAGAACATCGAGCGGATGAAGCCGCCGACCAGCAACATGGCCAGCATCAGCAGATAGGGTGTGTCGGGTGTGAACAGGCCGTTGATGGCGATCGAGGCCGCGGCGACCAGCGAACCGACGACCAGCACGCGACGGAAGCCGGCGACGCGGAAGATCAGTGCGGTGACGAATTTCATACCGATGGCGCCGATCGCCGAGACGAAGGTGATCATGCCGGACTGGAATGGCGTCAGCCCAAAGCCGATCTGGAACATCAGCGGCAGCAGGAACGGCACGGCGCCAATGCCGATGCGGAACAATCCCCCGCCGAGGACCGATGAGCGGAACACCTGGTTGCGGAACAGTTCGAGCGCCAGCAGCGGGTTTTTGGCGTGGCGCGCGTGTAGCAGATAGAGCGCTCCCGACACGAGGCCAGTCGCTACTGTGATGACACCGACGATTGGCGGCAGATAGGGCAAGCTGACCACCGACAGGCCGAACACCACGCCGGATGCCGCCAGCCCGCTCAGCACGAAGCCGATGAAATCAAGTGGCGGGGTCTGCGCGGGTTCGGTCTCCGGCAGGAAACGTGTTGCCAGCCAGATGCCGACCACGCCGATCGGCACATTGATCAGGAAGATCCAGTGCCAGGTGAAATAGGTGGTGATGAAGCCGCCGACCGGTGGTCCGACCAGCGGCCCGACCAGTGCAGGCACGGTCAGCCAGGACATCGCCGCGACGAGTTCGCTTTTCGGCGTAGCGCGCACCAGCACCAGCCGCCCGACCGGCGTCATCATGGCGCCGCCAATGCCTTGCAGGAAGCGCGACACCACGAATGCAGGCAGCGAGCCGGAGAGCGCGCAGGCGATCGAACCGACGATGAAGACCGCGATCGCGGCACGAAAGACATTCTTGGCGCCGAAACGGTCGGCCATCCAGCCGCTGATCGGAATGAAGATCGCCAGCGATACCAGATAGGCAGTCAGCGCCAGCTTCAGCGCGATCGGGCTGGTGTGGATGTCGATGGCGATCGCCGGCAATGATGTCGCGATGACGGTCGAATCCATGTTTTCCATGAAAAGGGCGACCGCCAGTATGAGCGGGATGGTGCGATTCAAGGAACGCGTCCAGACTGAATGTTGCGTCGCCGATTGCATGTCGGCCTTGAGGCGGCGGTTATCATGCCTTTGCCTGGATGTCGCATTAATTTGCTGTCACTTTTGTGCGACCGGCAACCACAGGTGGCATTCCTTGGGCGAAAAGTCACCTTTCCGAGAGCGCGAAATCATCGGCTTTTCATTGGCGCCGGGACGTGTTACGAGCCAGCGCCAATCCTGAAAGGGAAGAAGACGAGTCGGCGCTGTCCATTCTGGTCAAGCGCTTTTTCTGTATTCCGAGGACTGGCCATGGCAAAAATCATAGAAACGTCCACCGGCGCATTGGCGCTGACCTTTGACGACGTGCTGCTGCAGCCCGGTCATTCCGAGGTGATGCCCGGCGAAACCGATGTCCGCACCCGCATCGCCGGCGACATCGACCTCAACGTGCCGATCCTGTCGGCGGCGATGGACACCGTCACCGAGGCGCGGCTTGCCATCGCCATGGCCCAGGCCGGTGGCATTGGCGTCATCCACCGCAATTTCTCGCCGGCCGAACAGGCTGAGCAGGTGCGGCAGGTCAAGAAATTCGAATCCGGCATGGTGGTCAATCCCGTCACCATCGGCCCCGACGCGACGCTCGCCGACGCGCTGGGCCTGATGCGCAGCTATTCGATCTCGGGCATTCCGGTGGTTGAGAACGGCGGCAGCGGTGGCCACAAGATCGGACGCCTGATCGGCATCCTGACCAATCGCGACGTGCGCTTTGCGTCCGATCCGGCGCAGAAGGTCCATGAACTGATGACCCGCGACAACCTGATCACGGTCAAGGAGAACGTCGACCAGGACGAGGCCAAGCGGCTTCTGCACCAGCACCGCATCGAAAAGCTGGTCGTCGTCGATATCAGGGGCAATTGCGTCGGACTGATCACCGTCAAGGACATCGAGAAGTCGCAGCTCAACCCGCACGCCACCAAGGACGCGCAGGGCCGCTTGCGCGCCGCCGCCGCCACCAGCGTCGGTGATGACGGCTATGAGCGCGCCGAACGTCTCATTGATGCCGGCGTCGACCTTCTGGTGATCGACACCGCGCATGGCCACTCGCAGCGCGTGCTGGACGCGGTGACGCGCGCCAAGAAGCTCTCCAACTCGGTTCGCATCCTGGCCGGCAACGTCGCCACCGCCGCGGGCACGCAGGCGCTGATCGACGCCGGTGCCGACGCCGTCAAGGTCGGCATCGGTCCGGGCTCCATCTGCACCACCCGCATCGTTGCCGGCGTCGGCGTGCCGCAGCTCTCGGCCATCATGTCGGCGGTCGAGACCGCGCACAAATCAGGCGTCTCGGTGATCGCCGATGGCGGCATCAAATATTCCGGCGATCTCGCCAAGGCGCTCGCCGCCGGCGCAAGTGCCGCCATGATCGGCTCGCTGCTGGCCGGAACCGACGAAAGCCCGGGCGAGGTCTATCTGCACCAGGGCCGCTCGTTCAAGGCGTATCGCGGCATGGGTTCGGTCGGTGCCATGGCCCGCGGCTCCGCCGATCGCTACTTCCAGGCCGAGGTGCGCGACACGCTGAAACTGGTTCCGGAAGGCATTGAGGGCCAGGTTCCCTACAAGGGACCTGTGTCTGGAGTGCTGCACCAGCTTGCAGGCGGCCTGAAAGCCGCTATGGGTTATGTTGGTGGCCGCGACCTTGCCGATTTCCGCGAGCGCGCCACCTTTGTGCGCATATCCAATGCCGGACTTCGTGAAAGCCACGCCCATGACGTCACGATTACCCGCGAAAGCCCGAATTATCCCGGCGGAGCCTGACCAGTACGGGCTCGGGCGGAACCTGACGGCAACGATCCTGCGGCTGTCGCGCCACGCGGCCGCACTCTGTTTCCTGTCGGCGGTGGTTTTCATCGTCATGACGGCGCTGGAATTCTTCTACTTCCGCCAGTTGAGCGGCGGCTTGCCATCACTCGACATGCGTATTTTCGGGTTTACGCCCGACGAAGGCATGGCCTGGCTGACGGCGCTCGGCCGGCGCGGCGGCGAGATCATTCTCGTCTGGCACTATCTGACCTTCGATCTCTTGTTCCCGGTGCTGCTGTCGGTGACGCTGGTCAGCCTGATCCTGGCCACCGGCCGGCGATTGAAGGCTTTCCGCGGGCTGACGGCACAAATGCAGTCGATCTTCGCGGTGGTCCTGGTGCTGCCCTACACGCTTGCCGACTACGCCCAGAATCTCGCGCTGGCACGGCTTCTGTCCGATTTCCTGTCGGCGAACCCGGACTCGCTGTCTTTCGCCTCGTCGCTGATCGTCACCAAATTCGCGCTTTTCGCTGTTCCGGTGATCGTCATTGCCGCCTTCTGGCTGGCAGGCCAGAAACGCCAGGCTTGACGCCGCAAGCAAAACCCAACCGGGCAGAGGGCACTTCATGAACCAGACCACGATCTTCTGGCCTGTTCTGGCGCATGTGCTGCTGATCTACATCGTCTACGCAGTCCTGGGTCGTCGCAGATACGGCGCAGTCAAGTCAGGTGAAGCCAAGGCCGGTCAGTTCAAGGTGCGTTCGGCCGAGCCGGCCTCCAGCATCACCGTTGCCGCCAATCTCACCAACCAGTTCGAACTGCCGGTGCTCTTCTATGTGCTGTGCCTGACGCTGCACCTGACCAACGGCGTCAACTATCTGACCCTGGCGCTGATGTGGATTTTTGTCGCGTCGCGCTATTTCCATGCCTGGGTTCACCTGACCAGCAACAATCTGTTGCTGCGCAGCCGCTCTTTCTTCGTCGGAGCGGTGATTCTTTTGCTGGGCTGGATCTGGTTCGCGCTGCATCTGCTCACAGTGGTCTGAGCAGAGCAGTTCTCCCTTCTCCCACAAGGGGAGAAGGAAAGAACGCTCGTCTACAGATCAAACAGCGCGATCTTGCGCTTGTCGAACTTGATGCCGATCTCGCCGCGCACCAGCTTGAGCGCTGCCTCGCCGAACACCGCGCGGCGCCAGCCCTGCAAGGCCGGTACGTCGGCCTCCTCGCCCTCGGCGGCGATGCGGTCGATGTCGTCGCTGGAGGCCAGCACTTTCGAGGCGACGCCTTCCTTTTCGGCGACGATCCGGAGCAGCACCTTCAACAGTTCCGCCGCGGCGCTCGAGCCCTCGGGTGGCTGGAAATTCTTCGGCAGCTTCGGCATCTGCTCCTTGGGCAAGGCAAGCGCGGTGTTGACCGCGCCAAGCAGCGCCGTTGCCGTCGAGGAGCGCTCCCAGCCCTTCGGCGTCGTGCGCAGCTTGCCAAGCGCTGCCGCGTCGCGCGGCGCCTGCTGCGCCACCTCGTAGATCGCATCGTCCTTGAGCACGCGGCCGCGCGGCACGTCGCGTTCGCGCGCTTCACGCTCGCGCCATGCCGCCACGCCCTGCACGATCGCCAGTTCCTGCGGTTTGCGTAGCCGCATCTTCAGGCGCTTCCAGGCGTCCTCGGGATGCGGATCATAGGTTTCGCGCGAGGTCAGGACCTCCATTTCCTCGTTGAGCCAATGGGCGCGGTTTTCCCGCTCCAGTTCGGCGCTGAGGTGCTGATAGACCTCGATCAGATGGGTGACGTCGGCCAGCGCGTAGTCGAGCTGCTTGTCGGAAAGCGGCCGGTGGCGCCAATCGGTGAAGCGCGATGACTTGTCGAGCCGCGCGCCGGTAATGCGCTGCACGAGCTGATCGTAGGAAACACTGTCGCCGAAGCCGCAGACCATTGCCGCCACTTGCGTGTCGAACACCGGATGCGGAACCAGATCGCCGAGGTGGACGATGATTTCGATGTCCTGCCGCGCGGCGTGGAAGACTTTGACCACCGCTTCATTGGCCATCAGCTTGAAGAACGGCTTCAGGTCGATGTCTGACGACAGCGGATCGATCAGCGCTGTCACGCCGGGTGCGGCCATCTGGATCAGGCATAGGATCGGCCAAAAGGTCGTTTCCCGAATGAATTCGGTGTCGACGGTGACGAAATCCGACTTTTCGAAAGCGGCGAGAACGGTCTCGAGTTCTTTCTGGGTGGTGATGACGTTCATCAAATCGCTTTTGGCAGGAGTAAGGTCTTCCTAGATTTCAGCAGGCGGGGCTTTCGTCAAGCTTTGGCACCATCGTCACGACCCCGTCGGTCCGTCGGAATCGCCGTTTCTCTTGGCCAACCGTGCGAAAACCGTCGAGGTGCGCAAGAGCGCGGTGAAGCGGCTGCGCCTGCCTGCCGGCACGCTTGACCGGGCCTGCATCCGGTAGAGAATGACGGCGATGAAGATCGCATAGACCACGGCACTGAACACAAACAGGGCGCCCGGTCCGAAATATTGCATCGCCGTCGAGGCGGCGAACGGCCCGCCAATGGCGCCGAAGGAATAGAACAGCATCAAGGCCGCGTTGATCAGCACGAACTCGCCGGTGTCGGCGCGGTCGTTGGAATGCGCCGCCGACAGCGAATAGAGCGGCATGGCGAAACAGCCGAAGATGAAGATGAGGATGAAGTTGAGCGCTGGATTGCTGCCGGCAATGAACACCAGCGCCAATGCTGAAAACATCGCGCAGCAGGTCGTGATCAACAGCACCCGGCGCCGGTCCCAGCGGTCAGAGAGGTAACCGAGCGGATACTGGATGATGGCGCCGCCGAAGATGCCGACGCTGACGAAGGTGACGACATCGGCGACCGACATGCCGATCTGCTCGGCATAAACCGGCGACAAGGTGCGAAAGGCGCTGTTGGTGACGCCGACGGCGATGCAGCCGAAGCAGCCCAGCGGCGAAATCCGCCAGACGCGCGCCAGGTCGAGCTTGACGTCCTCGGGCGGCGTCGGGTTGGAGCGGTCGCCGAGCGAAACCGGCACCAGCGACAACGTGATCATGATCGACATGATGGCGAAGATGGCGAACCCGCCGGCGCCGAAGACCGGGATCAGGAACTGGGCGCCGGTCACGGAACCGGTGTCGACCATCCGGTAGATCGCCAGCACGCGGGCGCGATCCTTGTTGGCGACGCCGGAATTCAGCCAGCTTTCGACGATGGTGAACAGCCCGGCGAAGCAGAAACCGCCGGCAAAGCGCACCGCGCACCACATCACCGGATCGAGAACAAGCACCAGCAGCAAGGTGCCGACCGAGGCGATCGCCGCCAGCGCCGAAAACGCCCTGATATGGCCGACCGCCTTCATGATGCGGGTAATGGCCAGGCAGCCGAGCAGGAAGCCGGCGAAATAGAAGGTGCCCATCAGGCCGATGTCGGAGGCCGAAAACCCTTCCTGCGCGCCGCGCAAGGCAATCAGCGTGCTCTGCAGCCCATTGCCGCCGAGCAGGATGCCTGCGGCGAGAAGGAGCGGGATCAGCGGACGGATGGAGGACATGAAGAGGCGATCACGTGTCGGTGATCCCTTATTGGACCATCGCCTTCGCCAACGCCAGCAGCAATTCCCTGCGCCAACAGGGATGATCGCCGCGTTCGCCTGGATTCGTTTCGCGCATTTCGCTTTGGTCTGCGCTCAGCGCTGCCGGCGACGTGACTGCCGATCGTCGGGCCACAGGCCGAGCCGCTCGGCTGCTCCCGTTGCGATACCTATTCCGGCGAGGACTGCCATCAGCCCGACAATCAGGTTCGCGCTTACCTGTTCGCCCAGGAAGACGACACCGAAGATCGATGCCGTCACCGGATTTACCGCAACGGAGACGGCAACCAGTGTCGGCGACGCGCGCTCGAGCGCGAATGCCCAGAGGAAGAAAATGAAGGCGCCGCAAATTATGGCCAGATATCCGCTCGCGATCCACTGAGGTGCGCTGAGAGTGGCAAGTCGCGCGAAGCCTCCGTTCGAAACCACCAGGACCGATAGGCAGACTGCGCCCACGCCCATGCCAAACGCCACGAACGGGATCGGCGCGGTGCGGGATAGAAATGGTCGCGACCAGACGTTGTAGAGCGCCATGCAGAAGGCAGCCGCGACCATGAGGAGATCTCCGCGCCAGGCATTTGGGGGAGCAGTCGTCAGGCTCGTGCCGAGCGCGACGGCCACCCCTGCCATTGCGATCAGGACACCGACGATCTTGCGGATGGTCGGCGGCTCGATCCTCAGAACTGCCCCGGCAAGCATGGTGAGCAGAGGTAGTGTCGAAAGCGCGAGCGCACCTCGCGCTGCCGTCGTGTAGACAAGGGCTCCATTGAAGAGCACGGGAAACAGGCCGAAGAACAGCTGACCCAATGCACCAGTGCCGAGCCAGTCGCTCTTCGGCGGCCACCTGTCTCGCCGCCAAAGAGCTACGGCGGCCAAAACCAGAAAGCCGCCGCCGAACCGGACCGCACCGATAGTGAGAGGATCGAGCGTGCCCGCGAGATATCGCGTTGCGCCAACGGCGGTGCCCCCAAAAGCGCTGGAGAGAATGGCGGCGAGCACCCCTGTAATTTCCATTGTTCCTGACCTTGCCGGCTTGGAGCCAGCGATATCGGGCAGGCGGGTCAAAAGGAATCGAATAAGCTCAATGAGTTTGATAATGTTCCGCTATGAATACCCCGAGTCTCGATCCGGACCTGCTGCGGGCCTTCGTCGTCGTCGCCGAGCGCCTCTCGTTCACGCGAGCCGCCGAGCAGCTCAATAGAACGCAGGCGGCCATCAGCTTGCAGGTGAAACGTCTTGAGGGGCGTCTCGAGACCATCTTGTTCCGACGCTCGACAGCGCGCGTCGAACTGACGGCCGCCGGGGAGGGCTTTCTGATCGATGCCCGCCGCATTCTTGCTCTCGGTGAGCAGGCGATTGCACGTGTTTCCAGTCAGCGGGTGGCCGGACAGGTTCGCATCGGGGTCATGGAAGACTATGGCACCAAGATCCTGCCGCGCCTCCTCGCAGACATCGCTGAGCGATTTCCGTTCGTACAGGTCGAAATGGAGATCGGTCTCACTGCCCGACTCCTCAAACGACTTGGGTCGTCGTTCGACGCTGTCATCGCCATGCATCCGGAAGGCACAGTCGAGGGTGATCTGATATGCCGCGAAAGGGCGATTTGGGCGGCGGCGGCGGCCCATGCTGTCGAGGAACTCGATCCTCTGCCCGTCGCTCTGTCGAGCCCCGATTGCTTGTTTCGTTCCTGGGCCATTGAGGCGCTCAACAAAGCAGGCCGGCCATGGCGATTGGCCTATGTCAGCCCGAGCCTTTCAGCCACGGAGGCAATCGTCGAACAGGGCCTGGCGGTCACCGTGGTCAAAGGCAGCATGCTTGCGCCTGGCCTGCGCAGCATCCGTCCAGGCCGACACGTACCGTCGCTGCCCGGGGCAGAAATCCGTCTTCACCGGGCCGAGACGTCTTCCGCCAGCGCTCTACTGGTCGTAGATCACCTTGCCCATCGCCTCCGGCTGTCGGCGCTTGGCTCATAGAGGTGATGCTTTGACGGGCCGAGCGGGCCGACGGCGGAACCGGCCCTTCATTTTGAACCCGTCGCGCATGTTGAGGCCGAGCAGGGTGATGTTCGTCGCGCCGGCGGCCAATTCGAGCGCCTGCACGGCGTAGAAGCTGGTGTCGAACTCGCCGGCTTTCGCCTTGGATGCGAGGAACAGTGCGGAGGGGATGAGAACAAGGAGGCCGTTGGCGGCTATCCATGGCATGCGCTTGATCTTGGTGCCCACGAGGCCAGCCCGCCGTCCCTTTGCCGATGCGAAGCCCGAGCCTCCCGCTGCCGCCAATGCCGGAATCAGCAGCAGGAAGCCCCACGGTATGGCCGTCTTGACGACGACGACTGTCGCCTCCGAGGCAAAGAGTTCGGCCACGGCGGTCGAAAGCCAGAAGGTTGCGATCGTGAGAAACGCGAGCGCGCCTGCGATTGGATGGATAATCTTGATCATGATTTTCCGCCGTTCTTGCGCGTGGCTATGCGACGCAGATGCCCGGCACCGCAACCTTCTGGAACAGATGCGGAGAGGCGACGGCCGAGGACGGATAGGCCGAGAGTTTTGCCCGGAATTCCGGATTGGAGAATGCTGCCCGGAAGGCGGCGGTCGATTCCCATATGGCATAATTGAAATAGGCCGGACTTGCGCCGGAAGGTCTGCTCGTCGGTCTTGTCGAGCGTGAAGACGTTGACCAGCACGATGGCGGTGGCATCGATCGCGATCTGGCGGTCAATCGGGAAAGCGGGGTCCAGTGGGCGCATGAGCGACATGATAGGCTCCGTTTAATATGGTGTTATGGTGTCAATCTGTTACGCTGATTACATATGTATTTGACAACATGATGTCAATATCAATATAGGATGTCATATGCCTGATTCCAAGCGGACACCTGCCGGTGATGCCTTGACTGATCTCGTTCTCGACCTGTTCAGGCTCAACAGCCGAATGCTCACATCGGGTGACCGGCTGGTCGCCGACCTCGGTTTGACGAGCGCCCGCTGGCAGATTCTCGGCGCTGTCGTGACCGCCGAACGCCCTCAGCCGGTCGCGTGGCTGGCGCGCGATCTGGGAGCCAGCCGCCAGAACGTCCAGCGGATCGTCAACGACCTGCATAGGGAGGGGCTCGTCGCCTTCGAGGCCAACCCGCATCACCAGCGTGCGCAGCTTGTCGTTTTGACTGACAAGGGAAGACAGACTTTCGATGCCGCGATGCATTTGCAGGCGCCCTGGATCGAAAACCTCGCGGATGGACTGCTGGTCGAGGACATCAACACCACGCACAGGATCATGACGGCGCTGCGGAAAAAACTGGAAGGCAACGATGAAGCTGAAGAGCAAGCCTGACGGTTGTGGCCCTGTGGTGGTTTCCTTCACAGGCTGAGCGCCGCGCTGATCCTCGCGCTGCCTCGCTGCGGCTACCGGGCGGCGAACACCATGGACACGGAAGTCCACTTGCCTTGACAAATCCGGCCTCTCATGCGCTTTTCGCGCAAATTTTCCGGCCGGGCTGTAATGCTTCGGCCCGCAACCCAGCACCCCGGACTTTGCCAATGACAATGCACCGTTACCGCAGCCATACCTGTGCCCAGTTGAGGAAGAGCGACGTCGGCTCGACCGTTCGCCTGTCGGGTTGGGTGCATCGCGTGCGCGATCATGGCGGCCTGCTCTTTATCGACCTGCGCGACCATTATGGCCTGACCCAGATCGTCGCCGACCCCGATTCGCCGGCCTTCAAGGTCGCCGAGACCGTGCGCGGCGAATGGGTCATCCGTGTCGACGGCGAGGTCAAGGCGCGCTTGCCCGACACCACCAATGCCAACTTGCCGACCGGCGAGATCGAGATTTTCGCCCGCGAGATCGAAGTGCTGTCGGCGGCCAAGGAATTGCCGCTGCCGGTGTTCGGCGAGCCGGACTATCCCGAGGACATCCGCCTGAAATACCGCTTCCTCGACCTGCGCCGCGATACGCTGCACAAGAACATCGTGGCGCGCACGAAAATCATCGCCGAGATGCGCAAGCGCATGACCGATGTCGGCTTCACAGAATTCTCGACGCCGATCCTCACCGCCTCGTCGCCGGAAGGCGCGCGCGACTTCCTGGTGCCGTCGCGCATCCACCCCGGCACCTTCTACGCGCTGCCGCAGGCGCCGCAGCAGTACAAGCAACTGATCATGGTGTCGGGCTTCGACCGCTACTTCCAGATCGCCCCCTGCTTCCGCGACGAGGACCCGCGCGCCGACCGTCTGCCCGGCGAATTCTACCAGCTCGACCTCGAAATGAGCTTCGTCGAGCAGGACGACGTGCTGTCGACCATGGAACCGGTGATGCGCGGGGTCTTCGAGACCTTCGCCAACGGCAAGCCGGTGACGCAGAACTTCCAGCGCATCCCCTATGATGTCGCCATGCGCAAATACGGTACCGACAAGCCGGACCTGCGCAACCCGATCGAGATGCAGGCTGTCTCCGACCATTTTCGCGACTCCGGCTTCAAGGTGTTTGCCAACATCCTGGCCAACGATCCGAAGGCCGCGGTGTGGGGCATTCCGGCCAAGACCGGCGGCAGCCGCGCCTTCTGCGACCGCATGAATTCCTGGGCGCAGGGCGAGGGCCAGCCGGGCCTCGGCTACATCTTCTGGCGCAAGGAGGGCGACAAGCTCGAAGGCGCCGGCCCGCTGGCCAAGAATATCGGCGAGGAGCGCACCGAGGCGATCCGCCTTCAGCTCGGCCTTGCCGACGGCGACGCCGCTTTCTTCGTCGCCGGCGACCCGAAGAAGTTCGTCTCCTTTGCAGGCGCTGCGCGCACCCGTGCCAGCGAGGAACTGAACCTTGTCGACCGCGAGCGTTTCGAACTGTGCTGGATCGTCGACTTCCCGTTCTTCGAGTGGAACGAGGAAGAGAAGAAGATCGACTTCGCCCACAACCCGTTCTCGATGCCGCAGGGCGGCATCGACGCGCTGAACGGCGAGGATCTGCTCGGCATCAAGGCGTTCCAGTACGACATGGTCTGCAACGGTTTCGAGATCGCGAGCGGCGGCATCCGCAACCATCTGCCCGAAACCATGGTCAAGGCGTTCGAGACGGTCGGGCTGGATCGCGCCACGGTCGAGGAGCGCTTTGGCGGCCTCTACCGCGCCTTCCAGTATGGCGCGCCGCCGCATGGCGGCATGGCTGCCGGCGTCGACCGCGTCGTCATGCTGCTGCTCGGGGCGAAGAACCTGCGCGAGATCACCATGTTCCCGATGAACCAGCAGGCCTATGATTTGTTGATGAGCGCGCCCTCGGAAGCGAGCCCGCAGCAGCTTCGCGACCTGGCGCTACGCGTTGCGATGCCCAAGAAGGACGCGTGATCGAACGCTTCGGGCGATGCTTTAAAGAACCACCCGAACCGATTCTTTCGATTCGCTAATCCCAAGAAAAAGCCCGGCATCGCTGCCGGGCTTTTTCTTGATCTTGAGGTCGCTTCGATCAGTCTTCGTTGGCCTTGACGGTGACGCCGAGCGTCTTCGGCAGGTCGAGCGGGTTGGACATGGCGCCCGCCATGATCAGCGCGAACGGTACCGATGCCGGCGGCTCGGCCGAAATCTCCAGGCTCTTCGGATCGTCGAGATATTTGCTGACCGCGGCCGTGACCTGCGCCGTCAGCTCGGGATTGTTGAGCTGCGCCATGCCGAACGGCACGATCGCCTTGGCCTGGTTGGCGATGTCCTTGCCGGACATGCCTTGCTGCTTGCCGACATAGTCCAGCACCTTGTTGGTCAGCGAATCGTCGTCGAAGCGGATCGAGGCGCTGTTGAACGAAAGCTGCTGCAACAGGCCGAGCATGGCCATGCCTTGCGCCGAATTGTCGGCGCCTTCAGGCTGTGCCGCCATCTTCTTCTGCATTTCCTGCAGCGACTTGATGAAGTCCATGGTGTAGCCGCCGAGATCGAAGGTCATGCCGAGCGTGCCGGCATTCTCGACGGAGATGTCATATTTCGACAGTTCCATCTTGCCGTCTGAAGGCTGCCAGGTGCCGGCCATCTCGAGATTGCCCGCGATGTTCTGGTAGCCGAGCGCGTTGATGACTTCCTTGGACTTGGGGTCGTCGACCAGCGTCAGGTCGGCGTTGAACTTTTCCGTGGTGGCGGTGAATTCCATCGCCTTGCCGTCCGCCGGCGGCGTGATCTCGACGGCAAGCCCATCCATCGAGAAGGCGGTCTTGTCGGCGACCTTGACGGTCATGTTCGACAGT
Organism: Mesorhizobium cantuariense; assembly: GCF_042647205.1. NCBI lineage: Bacteria > Pseudomonadati > Pseudomonadota > Alphaproteobacteria > Hyphomicrobiales > Phyllobacteriaceae > Mesorhizobium > Mesorhizobium cantuariense. Next base: position 2,730,059 of record NZ_JBHRVD010000001.1, read on the forward strand.
TCGGCCGACTTGTACATCATCAGCGAGCCGAGCGGGCCGGTGGCGCCATCGGCCGGAACCGTCATGTCATGGATGACGAAAGGGCTGAGATCGAGGGTGACGCCATCCTTGCTGTGCGTGAAGGCAGCGGTCGACACGGTGGCGATGTCATAGCCGCCATTTGCCTCGGTGACGCCTTCAAGTTTGACATCGCCGATGGGAAGGGCTTCCTTTTCCGCCGCCGGTTTGATGGCCACGCCCTGCAGCAACATGCTGGTGTTGTCACCGGTCACGCCGGTCCAGGTGATGTCGACACCCTGGGCGGAAAGTGCCGCCTTCAGCCGGTCGGCAACCGCAGTATCCTGGGCGAGGGCGGCATTCAGCGGCAGTGTGAGCAAAAAGGTCGAAAGGGCGAATTTCCTAAGAGTTGAGCGTTTGATTGTCATCGCAAGGTCCCTGAGAGTGTCCTGAAATTGTTTTTCAATTCTTTGCGCCGTCACCATTCCGTGACGAACTGGACGGGAAAAAGGCGTGTCCCGGCACATTGGTCAAAATTCACGGTGAAAGGCAAACCCGATCCCACCGTCTTTGCGCAAACCGGTGAATTTGTCATGAAGAGCCGGTTGCCTGATATCGTCGCGCTTGGCCATAGAACCCGCATGTAACAGGCTGATGTTGGTCGACATCGTCAAGTGTGTGGTTTCATGTTGCCGAAGGGCCGGCATGGTTGCCTGCCTCTTGCCGCGAATCACCCGCTCGGCTAGTCCCAGCCCATGGGAAAAAGGCTTTTGCCGCCTGAAAATGGCGGTGGCGATCATATCGAGCCGGTCGATCTGAAGAAGGCGCTGGAAGAGCGCTATCTTGCCTATGCGCTGTCGACCATCATGCACCGGGCGCTGCCCGACGTGCGCGACGGACTGAAGCCGGTCCATCGCCGCATCATGCACGCCATGCGTCTGCTGCGGCTCAATCCGGACCAGGGCTTTGCCAAATGCGCCCGCATCGTCGGCGAGGTGATGGGCAAGTTCCATCCGCATGGCGACCAGTCGATCTATGACGCGCTGGTGCGGCTGGCGCAGGATTTTTCGATGCGCTATCCGCTGGTCGACGGGCAAGGCAATTTCGGCAACATCGACGGCGATAACGCAGCCGCCATGCGCTACACCGAAGCGCGCATGACCGATGTGGCAACCGAACTTCTGTCCGGCATCACCGAAGACGCCGTCGACTACCGGCCGACCTACAATGAAGAAGACGAGGAGCCGGTGGTTTTGCCCGGCGCCTTTCCGAATCTGCTGGCCAACGGCTCGTCCGGTATCGCGGTGGGCATGGCGACATCGATCCCGCCGCATAACGCGGCCGAGCTGTGCGACGCGGCACTGCATCTGATCGAGCATCGCGACGCGCCGGTGGCGAAGCTGATGGATTTCGTCCAGGGTCCGGATTTTCCGACCGGCGGCATCATCGTCGACAGCCGTGCCTCTATTCTCGAAGCCTATGAAACCGGGCGCGGCGGCTTTCGCGTGCGGTCGAAGTGGTTCCAGGAGGACCAGGGCAGGGGCACCTGGAGCATCGTCGTCACCGAAATTCCTTATGGCGTGCAGAAGGCGCGGCTGATCGAGAAGATCGCCGAGCTCTTGATGGCACGCAAGCTGCCGCTGCTCGAGGATATCAGGGACGAGAGCGCCGAGGACGTTCGCGTCGTGCTGGTGCCGAAGAGTCGTTCGGTCGATCCCGGCATCCTGATGGAATCGCTGTTCAAGCTGACCGAGCTCGAAAGCCGCTTCCCGCTCAACATGAACGTGCTTTCGCGCGGCAAGGTGCCGAACGTGCTGTCGCTGAAGGGCGTGCTGCAGGAATGGCTCGAGCATCGCCGCGAGGTTTTGGTCCGCCGCTCGAAACACCGGCTTGGCGAGATCGAAAGACGGCTGGAAATTCTTGCCGGCTACCTGATCGCCTACCTCAACATCGACGAGGTGATCAGGATCATCCGCGAGGAGGATGAGCCCAAGCAGGTGATGATGGCCCGCTGGTCGCTCACCGACACCCAGGCTGAAGCCATCCTCAACATGCGGCTGCGCGCTTTGCGCAAGCTTGAAGAATTCGAGATCCGCAAGGAATTCGACGGCCTGAGCGCCGAGAAGAAGCAGATCGAGGCGCTGCTTGCTTCGAACGAGAAGCAGTGGGCGACGATCAAGTGGGAAGTCACCAACATCCGCGACAAGTTCGGCCCGGAGACCGAGCTCGGCAAGCGCCGCACGCAGTTCGCCGACGCGCCCGAGCATGATCTGACCGACATCGCCCACGCCATGATCGAGCGCGAGCCGGTCACCGTGGTCGTTTCGGAAAAGGGCTGGCTGCGGGCGATGAAGGGGCATCTGGCCGATCTCTCGACGCTGACCTTCAAGGAGGGCGACAGCCTCAAGCTCGCCTTCCATGCCCAGACCACCGACAAGGTGCTGGTCTTCACCACCGGCGGCAAGTTCTACACCATCGGCGCCGACCGGCTGCCCGGCGGGCGCGGCCATGGCGAGCCGATCCGCATCATCGTCGACATGGACAACGACCAGGACATCGTCACCGCCTTCGTTCACGATCCGAAGCGCAAGCTGTTGTTGGCCTCGCACGACGCTAACGGTTTCATCGTGTCGGAGGAGGAAGTCGTCGCCAACACCCGCAAGGGCAAGCAGGTGATGAACGTCAAGGCGCCGGACGAAGCCAAGCGCTGCATCCCGGTCACCGGCGATCATCTCGCCATCGTCGGCGAGAATCGCAAGATGCTGGTGTTCGCGCTCTCCGAGATTCCGGAGATGGGCCGCGGCAAGGGTGTGCGGCTGCAGAAATACAAGGACGGCGGCCTTCTCGATCTCAAGCCGTTCACGCTGGAGAGCGGCCTCTCCTGGCAGGATTCAGCCGACCGCACCTTCACCCGGTCGCGTGAAGAACTGACTGAGTGGATCGGCGCGCGTGCCTCGGCCGGCCGCATGGTGCCGAAGGGTTTCCCGAGGACAGGCAAGTTCGGGTGACGCTGCTAATCTCCCCCCTTGAGGGGGAGATGTCGCCAAAGGCGACAGAGGGGGTCGGTACGACTGGACGCGGCCTCCTACCTTGAACAGAGAAGGTTAGCGCTTCACGCGCGGCGACCCCCTCTGGCCTGCCGGCCATCTCCCCCTCAAGGGGGGAGATCACAGCTTCACGATCACCATTTGGACTATCGTCACGATTGCTGCACTATATCAGTGCATAAGCGGGAGGGGTGTTTGGGAGAGGCAGGCGTTTGAAGGAAGCAAGAATCCAGAAACCGGAACGGCAGCAGCGCCTGTTCGGCCTGTCGACGCCGCTGCGGTCGGCCGTCATTCCGCCGCTGTCGGCGGCGCGCTGGCTGCTGGTGCTGATCGTCGCCGCTGGCGTCTATTTCTTCCACGGGTTTCTGTTTCCAGTGCTGGCGGCGCTCGTCATCGCTTTCGCCAGCTGGCCGCTCTACCGCCGCCTGCTCGTTGCAGTCAGCGGCAACCGCACGATCGCCGCGACTTTTGCCATCCTCTTCATCCTCGCCTTCCTGGTGATACCGATCGCGCTCGCCGGCACCTACGCGATCAACGAGGTTCGCGAGTGGGTCGCCTGGGCGATCGAGACCAACCGGCACGGTGCCGTGACACCGCACTGGATCGCCACCATGCCTGTCGTGGGCGAGTGGCTGAACGAGCAGTGGACGACCAATTTTGGCCATCCCGGCGGCATTGGTGAGCTGATCCAGCTGGTCAGCGGCGCCAACATCGGCAGTATCTATCGCGGCGTCCTTGCCGCCGGCGGCAGCGCTTTCGGCCTGCTGTTGACGCTGCTGTTCATGATGATCGCGCTGTTCTTCGCCTATCGCGACGGCGAGCACTTTGCCGGCCAGGTCGACCGCCTTGGCGAACGCATCCTGCCGGCCAGATGGGAACGGATCTCGCGCGTCGTGCCGGCGACGATCTCTTCGACGGTGACCGGCATGACCGTCATCGCCATCGGCGAGGGGCTGGTGCTAGGCATTGCCTACTGGCTGGCCGGCGTGCCATCGCCGGTAACACTAGGCGCCCTGACCGGCGTCATGGCGCTGATCCCCGGCGGTGCACCACTGTCCTTCACGCTGATCTCGATCTACCTCGCCGCCAGCGGGTCGCCGATGGCCGGGCTGGCGCTGTTCCTCTGGGGCGCGGTCGAGCTGTTCATCGTCGACAAGACATTGCGCCCGAAGCTCGTCGGTGGGCCGATAAAACTGCCCTTCCTGCCGACGTTTTTCGGCCTGATCGGTGGCGTCAAGACCATGGGGTTTCTCGGCCTGTTCATCGGCCCGGTGCTGATGGCCCTGCTGGTCGCGATCTGGCGCGAATGGCTGCGCGAGGTGGAGCTGGCCGATGAAATCGTCCCCGGCTCGCCAGCCGAAATCGAAGCCGGTCCGCAAATCGAGGCCTTGCCGGAACCTGACGTGGCGAAGAAGGCCAGCGCCTGATTCGAAGGCGGCTCGCGCTACATCGGATAATGCACCGCAAGGTCGCTACGGCGCTTGCGTCCCTCGTGCAGTTGCCACAGCGAATGCGCGACCAGCGTGACGATCAGGATCGCGCCGCCGATCAGGCTGTTGCGCGTCGGCGTTTCGGCAAAGATCATCCACACCCAGACCGGCGCCAGCACGGTTTCGAGCAGGTAGAACATCGCCACTTCAGGGCCTGAAATGTATTTCGGCCCGTTGGCGAGGCAGAAGAACGCTATCGGCATGATGACGGCGCCGTTGAGGATGATCCACCATGGCGCCTCCACATGAAGGCCGGTCCTGGAGACCATGAATGCCGCCAGCCCGAAAGGCAGGATGACGCCGATCAGCGCGGTAAAACCCATGTCCTTGCCGCTGGCGCGCGAGATGGTGATGGCGCAAGCGATCAGGAAGGCCGAGCACAATGCCATCAGGTCGCCGAACAGATGTCCGGTGCCGACGGAATCGCCGACGATGATGGCGACGCCGACGATCATCATTGCCAATGCCGCAAGGGTCAGCGGCCGCGGCCGCTCCTTCAGGAATACCCATGACAGCAGCGCGGCGAACATGGTGGTGAAGGCCAGGATGAAAACCAGGTTGGCGGTAGAGGTGTTGTAGACGCCGGTGATGAAGGCAATCGCGCCAAGCCCATAGATCGCGGCCACGATCAGGCCGGACCAGCCCGGGATGAGTTGCGGCGCATTTTTGCTGAACGAGCGCCAGACGCTCCACACGATCAATGCGGCAGCCAAGGTGCAGGAGGTGCGCAGCAGCAAGATCGTCCATGCCTCGCCATGGGCGAGCCGGATCAGGGGGATGTCCACGGTCAGCGTCAGTCCGCCAAATGCGGTGAGCAGAAGTCCTTTGGTGTGAGTATCGTGAGAAGACATGCAGCGACTTTCGCAATGAATTCGGGAGAGGATGGCGGATCGGCGCAATCGCACACTCTCCGCCAACCAGCGGAAAGACCGGCATCATCTCAGGTGAAAATGTTTAGGCCCGGACTTGGGAAAGGATAATTAGCGCGTGACCGCTTCGTTGGTGTAGCGCTCCCAGCCTTTCGGGCCGAGATGCTCCTGCGGCATGAAGCGCATCTTATAATTCATCTTGCGCGAGCCGTTGACCCAGTAGCCGAGGTAGACATGGGGCAGGCCCATCGCCCTGGCGCGGGCGATGTGGTCGAGGATCATGAACGTGCCGAGCGAACGCTCCTCGAAATCGGGATTGAAGTAGGAATAGACCATCGACAGGCCGTCGGCCATCTTGTCGGTGAGCGCCACCGCGATCAGTTCGCCCTGTCCCTTGCCGGTGATGAAGGTGTCAGGCCCGCGCCGCCGATACTCGATCACCTTGGTGTCGACATGGGTGTCCTCGACCATCATGGCATAGTCGAGCACCGTCATGTCGGACATGCCGCCGCGGCGGTGGCGGGCGTCGAGGTAGCTGCGGAACAGGGAATATTGTTCGGTCGAGGGCTCGGCATTGTGCATGTGGCCGACGAGGTCGGAATTGTGCTGCAGCACGCGCTTCATGTTGCGGCTGGCGCCGAATTCCTGGGCGAGGATGCGTACCGAAACACAAGCGCGGCAGGTCTCGCATGCCGGCCTGTAGGCGATGTTCTGCGAGCGCCGGAAGCCGCCTTGCGTCAACAGGTCGTTCATCTCCGCCGCCTTGTCGCCAACCAGGTGCGTGAACACCTTGCGCTCGAACTGGCCGTCGAGATAGGGACACGGCGACGGCGCGGTCAGGAAGAACTGCGGCGACTGGGTCGGATGCTGCGTCATCGAGCCTTGGAAACACTCCTTCGAATCGCTCTACCTTTGGCGCGGACGACGAAAAATTCAACAGGATTGTGGAGGCGTGGTCGACTCGACGCCTTCACATTTGCGCTCAATCGGTTGCGACTGCTCTTCAGAGGGCCGTTTCAGCGGTCGGTGCGGCTGACGACCGTGCCAAGCAAAAGGTCGTGCAAGGTGCGCTTGCGGTCGGAAAACAGCGTCACCAGCAGGACGAGCGGCGACAGGATGACGTTGCCGGCCCAGAACAGCACCGAATGGACGACAGCGGTGAGACCGTCGATCGGCCTGCCGTCGAGCCGGTCGAGCCGGATGCCCATCATCTTCATGCCCGTGGTGGCCTGGTCGGCGCTGCCCAGCGTGTTCCAGATGTAGAGGATGGCAACGGCCGGCACCAGGACGCCAAACAGCATCCAGCCAAGGCCGAGGGTCAAAAGCCCGAGGAAGAACACCAGAATGGCAAACGGAATGGTGAGCAGCGCGACGATGACATAGTCGACCACGAAGGCCAGGATGCGCTTCGTACGCACGCCGTCATAGGCCCTGACATCGTCGAGCCTGCTGGTGATGATTTCGCCGTCGAGAACGCGCGCGTTCATGTCATTTCCTCGTAACAGGGCCCTGCATAGGGTGCGGGCCGCTCAGCAATGAAATGGTGAGGGCCTGTCGCGGAATCAAGATCGGGCTTCTTGCGGCGCGCAAGCTCGAACGGCGTGGGACGCAATCTGAATCGGTTGAATTTGCGACGCGGATGGCATTAGCTTGCTGCGGCGCAACAAAGCGCTCCAGGGGCAGGGGACGGGGCAATATGGATTACGACATGCTGGTCATCGGCAGCGGCCCTTCCGGTCGCCGTGCCGCGGTGCAGTCGGCCAAGCTCGGCAAATCGGTGCTGGTGGTCGACCGCGGCCGGCGTCTGGGCGGTGTCTCCGTGCATACCGGCACCATTCCATCGAAAACGCTGCGCGAAACTGTGCTCAACCTCTCGGGCTGGCGCGAGCGCGGCTTCTACGGGCGCGGTTACCGGGTCAAGCAGGATATCTCGGTCGGCGATCTGGTCGAGCGCCTGCACAAGACGCTCGACCACGAGGTCGAGGTGCTGCAGCACCAGTTCATGCGCAACACGGTCAAGAGCGCCCGCGCGGCGGTAAAATTTCTCGGTTCCAACAAGGTCAGCCTGACCACCGACACCGGCGATTACAGCGAGGTTGGTTTTGCCAACGCGCTTATCGCGGTCGGCACAAGGCCGCACCGGCCGCGCGATGTGCCTTTCGACAAGACCCGCGTCTTCGACAGCGACGAGATGCTGGAGCTTGACCGCTTGCCGCGCACGCTGACCGTGATCGGCGCCGGCGTCATCGGTGTCGAGTATGCGACGATCTTTTCCGCGCTCGACGTGCCGGTAACCTTGGTCGAGCCGCGCAACACCATCCTCGATTTCGTCGACCGTGAGATCGTCGACGATTTCATCCACCAGATGCGCGATCGCGGCATGACCATCCGGCTGGGCAGCGCGGTGAAGGAAATCCGCTCCAAGCCGGACGCTGCCGAGGTGGAACTGGCCGATGGCCGTACCATCCGTTCCGAGGTCGTGCTCTACGCCGCCGGCCGCACCGGCAATGTCGGCAGCCTGGGCCTGGATGTCGTCGGCATCGACGCCGACTCCAGAGGCCGCATCAAGGTCGATCCGCAATCCTTCCAGACCAGCGTGCCCAACATCTATGCCGCAGGCGACGTCATCGGCTTTCCGAGCCTGGCCTCGACTTCGATGGAGCAGGGCAGGGTGGCGGCCTGCCATGCCTTCGGCGTGCCATTGCCGCCGCCACCGGAAACCTTTCCCTACGGCATCTACGCGGTGCCGGAAATCTCGACGGTCGGCCAGTCCGAGGAACAGGTGCGGGAGAGTGGTGCGGCCTACGAGGTCGGCGTGGCGCGTTTTCGCGAGACCTCGCGCGGCCACATCATGGGTGTCAACACCGGCTTCCTAAAACTGTTGTTCTCGATCGAAACGCGCCGGCTGCTCGGTGCGCATATCATCGGCGAAGGCGCCACCGAGCTCATTCACATCGGCCAGGCGGTGATCAATCTCGGCGGCACTGTCGACTTCTTCGTCAACAACACCTTCAATTATCCGACGCTCGCCGAAGCCTACAAGATCGCCGGGCTGGATGCCTGGAACAGGATGGGGAGGGGCTAGGTTTCGGACTAGGTTCGTGTCCGCTGAATCCGTCTTGAAGGGGCCGAAAAATCAAATAGAGAATGCAGCGTGACAGAACAGATCAAACAACACCATCAGTTTCTGCCGGTGTTCCAAGAGCCACCGGACGAACTCGACGCCGACTGGACGCACGGGTTGCTTCTTGTTGGGATCGGCCAATTTCCCCAAATAGAATGGCTAGAAGCCGCTCGCAGCTACTCTGCAGTCGCCATGCACCTTGTTGACCGTGCGCTGTCCGAAGGCGTTCAGTGGGACAACGCTCATCCTGCTTTGTTCATGTGCCGTCATGCCCTCGAAGACGGCTATTTCAGATTGGGCATCGATACGCGTCAAAAACGGGCATGCGCTGGCCCCCTTGATCGACAGATTACGGCTCGACCTCAAAGCGCACTATCATCATTATGATGTCGAACGGCTTTGCCAGTTTCTTCAAGAGTTTTCTGAGATCGATCCGAACGCGACCGTATTTCGCTTTCCCGACGGGAAAGGTGGTTCGATTGAACCCAGGTCGTCGCACTATGAACTGTGGGTTGATTTTCGGGCATTGAAATTAAGTGCTCAAGCAGTATTCCGTGCTCTTGATCTCGCGTGCCTTGATAATATGGGACGCAATCGTTGAACGATCTCTATATCGTTATGGTCGGAACAGACCGAGCTGTGGCAGAGCGGGGCCATGTTGCGTGATCTCGCTGCTATGATGGGTTTCGGTGTCGTTGATCAGCCTGCGCCACCGTCGCCGATCCGACCAGCCATTGCCTGACGATCGCCGCGTCGGCGTTGCCGAATTCATGACCCGATGCAACAATCCTGGCGTCGATCTCCGCGCCGTGCTGGCTGAGCAATGTCACCAACGCCGGCGCGAAGGGTGCATAGGTGAGATCCGCGGCGCCGGCGACGATCAGCGCTCGCACCTTTGACAGATCCGTCGCCGGCACGTCATCGAGCACCGGCATCGGTCGCAACAGCGCGGCGCGTTCGACAAGGCCGGGATGCAGCAGCGTCAGGCTCGAGACCAGATTGGCGCCGTTCGAATAGCCGAGGAACGTGGTGCGGGAGAGATCGAGCCTGTGACGCGTGGCCGCGTCAGTGACAAAGCCGGCAAAGGCCTCGGTTTCAGTGCGGATGCTTGCCTGTTCGAAGCGCGTCGGCGTGATGCGCGCGAACCAGCGGAAACCATCCTCCTGGACGATGCGGCCGCGCACGGCGATCAGCACGGCACGCGGCGCGATCTCTCGTGCCAGCGGCACCAATGTGGTCTCGTCGACACCCGACCCATGCAGCAGGAAGAGGCATTCGCCGGTTGAATCCGCGGGGCTGTAAAGGCGGTAGCTGAAGGCGAGATCACGCAGCAGCGCACCATCTTGTGAGGTCCTTTCGGTCATGACCTCATCCTTTTGATTTCATGATGATTCCCATCAGTTTGCCGGCTTCAAAACGCAATATTTTCAAGCTCCGCGAAAGTTGATTGAACCAGGCGCATTACAGTCCGTTTCTTCGCCGATAACATTCCTTCGGGAGGAATCGAAGCGGTGCGCCGGGGGTCGCATTGCCGGTATGAACAACCAGCTTTGAGGCCTTTTTGTCGATGACCACCCAGATTTCCCCAGACCGCGATTCGCGTGTCTCGGACCGCGATGCGCGTGTCCCAGACCGCGATACGCGCATCGCCGATCGCGACACGCGTATCGATGTGTTCCGCGCTCTTGCTCTGCTGACCATCTATGTCGACCACGTACCGGGTACCGCCTTCGAGTATCTGACCTACAAGAATTTCGGCTTTTCAGATGCGGCAGAGGTCTTCGTGCTGATCTCCGGCATCTCGGTCGCGCTCGCTTACGGGAAGAAGTTCCAGCCTGGAAACCGGCTGCTGGCAACGTTGAAGATGTGGCGCCGCGCTGGTGTGCTCTATGCCGCCCACATCGTCACCACCATGGTGGTGATGTCCATCTTCTGCGCGGCGGCAGTGTTCGCCAGGCGACCGGAGCTTTTGACGATGATCAACATCGAGCCGTTGATCAAGAATACGCCGCAAGTGCTGATCGGCATCGTGACGCTCGGCCACCAGCTCGGCTACAACAACATCCTGCCAGTCTATGCAGTGCTGCTCTTGCTGGCGCCGGTCTTCCTGCTCTTCGTTAGCTATCGGCCACTACCGGCACTGGTCGCGTCCGGCGCACTGTGGCTGGTCGCGGGGATCTACCAGATTGCTCCGCCCAACTATCCCGAACCCGGTTTCTGGTTTCTCAACCCGCTGTCGTGGCAGTTCCTTTTCAACATCGGCCTGGCAGGCACGCTGCATGTGCGTCGCGGCGGTACCATCCCGGTCAATCGCTGGCTGGTTGGCGCGGCCTTGGCCTACACCGCCATGGCGGTGGTCTGGGTGCACAGCCCGCTCTGGGGGCAGATCTCCTGGTTGGGCCTGCCTCCGGTGCTGACCGGCTTCGACAAGACGTTCCTGTCACTGCCGAGGCTGCTGCATATATTGGCGGTGAGCTATCTGATCGTGGCATTCCCGGCCATCTCGAACCTGTTCCGCACCAGGCGCGATCATCCGCTTGCCATATTGGGCAAACGATCATTGCCGGTTTTCATTGCCGGCACGGTGCTCGCAATGGCGGCGCAGGTGCTGAAGCTGATCAACCCCGGCGGGTTCGCCTATGATAGCCTGTTGATATCGGCCGGCATCGTCATGCAGTTCGCGGTCGCCTACTATCTCGAATGGCTTTCAGGCCTCGGCCGGTCCGGGAAAAGCAGGCCGGCTCACAATCCGGCCCCGCCCGTCCATGCGTCCTTCGGCATGTCGTCGATGGCGACCAGAATGGGGCGTTGAGGCGTCAGGCGTTTCCGGTGGGCGAGGGGCCGGATGAGGCCCGCACCAAGAGCTCTACCGGCAGCAATTGCCGGCTGGTGGGCGAGCCGTCATTTTCAAGGATCGCCTTGACGGCCAGGCGGCCCATCTCGGCGATCGGCTGGACGATTGTGGTCAGTGGCGGCTTGGAAACCGCCCCTTCCGGGACACCGTCGAAGCCGACGATCGAAACGTCGCCCGGCACCGTGATGTCACGCTGCCGCAGCCAGTCCAGTGCATGGAGCGCAATCCTGTCCGACATGGCCAGGATTGCGGTCGGCGTCTCGGCGCCGGCGAAAATATGGTCGAGGCCGGCCCACACGCTCTCCTCGTCATTGACGGTTTCGTAGACCGGCACACGCGAGACGTCGATGTCGACGCGGGAGAGTTCGGTGAAGTAGCCACGCAGGCGGTCGCGCGTGGCGGAGTAGAGGGCCATTTCCACCTGCTCCCTTGTGGTGGGGCCGAAGCCGGCGTCCGCACAGGGCAGGGTAAGCACGGCAAAGCGACGATGCCCGAGCTCGGTCAGGTGGCGGGCCGCAAGGCCAGCCCCGGCAATGTTGTCGACGCCGATTGCTGCGACGGCGTCGTCGTCGTCCGAATCGAGATCGAGCGCGACAAAGGGGAGTTTGCGTTCACGCGCCAGTTCGACCAGCCTTGAGCCGCCATCGACGCAAAAGACGATGAAGCCGTCGACCAGCGCACTCTGGATGTTCCACGCGAGCTGCTCGCCGTTGACGGCGGAGACCAGCGAAATCCCGGCACCGGTCGCGTCGCAAGCCTGCGAAATGCTGGCCATCATCACTCGGGCAAAGGGGTCGTCGAAGAAGTAGGACAACGGTTCCGCCGTCGCGACACCGATGGCATTGACCTTGCCGGCGCGCAGCAGCCGACCTTTGGGGTCGGGGCCGCCATATCCCATCGCCTCGGCTGCTGCCTTGACCCGCTCGCGAACCTCCTCGCGCACGATTTCCGGGCGGGCGAACACGTTGGACGCGGTGCCGTGCGACACGCCGGCCGCTTTTGCAATGTCCGCCAGGCGGACCGGTCTTGTCTTTCCAGAGGTCAACGGCGCCATCTTCGTCTCCTGAATCCACCCCATCTAACACTTTCGTTGGATCGGTTCAAATTTTGACTTGATTCAAGCATCGAAGAGGCATATGTTTGAATCGATCCAAGGGAAGCAGCCCTCAAGATTGGATCGATTCAACATAGTCAGGGAGTTGTGCCATGCATCCTGTCAATTTTCTGTTCGAAGACATCTACCGCAATGATTGGAGCATCTCGTCGAATGCCGCGACGCAGAAGCGCCGCGGCAAGGCCCGTCCATGGGTTCGCGAGCTGCGGTTCCTTGTGGAGCGCAAGCGGAGCTGATCGGGTTCGCTTTTTCGCGCCCGTTGATTGGATCGATTCAAGTACCAAAAAATGAAAGGAGTGCACATCATGCATCCCGTGAGCTATCTGTTCGAAGACATCTACCGCAACTACTGGGGCATCGCGCAGGCTTCCGAACGGCCGGAGCGGCGTCGGTTGGCGAGGCTGCGGCGGCGCAATCGCGAATCGCTTATCCAGCCCGAGCGCCGGCAGGACTAACGGCACTGCAAACGACGTTTGACAGGCGGAGGTCTGTTATCGGGCAGGGTGCTGGCGGCGTCAGGAACGCGCGCGCACCAGCGCCGAGGCCGCGATCACCAGCCAGCCGGCGATGAGCAAGGTGCCACCGATCGGCGCCGACAGCGGGAACAGCCGCGACCCGATGAAATCGCGGGCCAGCAAATCACCGCAAAACAGCAGAAGCCCAACCAGCAGCACCAGGCTGCCGATGCGCAGGATCCGGTTCGTGCCAAGCAATCCGGCGGCGAGGAAGACCGGCGCGTGCATCAGCAGGAAGGATGCGGCGGTGCCGACGAAGGCGCCACCCAGATGCGCCGCCGCGGCCGACAGCGCCACGCCGGCGGCGCCACAGAGGCCACCGGCCAGCACGAGGATACGGCCGCTGGTGTCGGAAAATTGCTCGGCCGTGCTCATGTCTGGGGCTCCGTGATATCAGAGGGATATGCCTAACCCGGTCAGGGTTTGCCGGGGTTGGCGAGCATGTCCTGCTCGCGGCGTGACTGTGCCAGCCAGTTATACACCGCGCCCCCGGCCATCAAGACGGATGTGCCCAGAAACACCGAACGCATGCCGAAATGGCCGCCGGCAAAGCCGCCAAGCAAGGGGCCGGCGACCTGCCCGATATACTGGGCGGAGATCGACAGCCCAAGCACATTGCCGCCGACGCCATCGGGAACATTGTGGCGGATGACGCTGGTGATGCAGGGCAAGAGCCCGCCAAGCGCCAGGCCCATCAGGAAGCGCAGGCCGATGAGCTGCCAGCTCTGCGTGACGAAGGCCTGCGGGATCAGCAGCAGCGCCGAGACGGCGAGCGCGCCGATGATGACGTTCCAATGGCCGATGCGATCGGCGAGCTTGCCGAGGCGCGAAGCCGACAGGATGGCGCCAAGGGCCGCCGCCGACATGGCGACGCCTGATATCAGCGTGACGCGGCTCTGGTCTTCGATGAGCTGCTGCACATATACGGTGATGATCGGCTCGATCGACATGGTGGCGAAACTCAACAGCATGCCGGTCGCCAGCATGGCGACAACAGGCCGTTTGTCGGGGATTTGTGCCCAGCCGCCTTTCGGCTTCTGCTTCGACGCGGCGTCTGCAGTTTTCGGCCGGGGATTCTCCTTGATCAGAAAGGTGGTCGCCAGGAACGCCAGGAAGATGACGCCGCCGGACAAGAGGAAGGTGGCGCGGATGCCGATCAGCGGCGGCAGGGCGCCGCCAATCAGGGGGCCGACCAGAGCCCCACCCGTGATACCGGCCGACAGCACGCCCAGCGCCCAGCCGGAACGCTCCTTTGGCGTCTGCATGGCGACGAGGATGGTCGATCCCGAGGAATAGCCGCCGGCAAAACCGATCAGCAGCCGCAGCAGCACCAGCTGCCAGACGGTCTGCACCATGCCGGTCAGCGACATGCATATGGCCATGCCGAAGCTGGCGCGAACCAGCATCACCTTGCGGCCATAGCGGTCGCCGAGACGTCCCCAGAGCGGCGCCACCAGCGCCGCCGCGAAGAAGGTCGCCCCATAGGCGATCCCCGACCATTGCACGATCGCCGCGTGGCCCTCGGCGCCGAGCTGCTCGATATAGAGCGGCAGGAACGGCAGAAGCAGCGTCATGGCGACAAGCGTCGAAAACGAACCGGCAAAACACACGAACAGATTGCGCCGCCAGTGGATGTTGTAGGTGCTGTCGGTCGCCGGGGGCGTGCTCTGCTGCATGTCATATGTCCTGTCCCAGCAACTCTTTATCGATGGTTGCTGCGGATACCAATTTGGGATACCAAGATGGTGCCCCTGATGGACGCAAGCTTAGCCGCTGTCAATGCGACCGTCTCAAACGTGATCGGAAAAGGCGGCCGGCAAGACGATCGCCAGCAAACGACCAAAAAATGGAAACGACAATGTCGCAGATGCAGAGCGTCGAAAAACAGCTTCGGCAGATGATCCTGGGTCTTGAGATCGGTCCCGGCGAGAAGCTGACCGAGCGCTGGATCGAAAGCCGTTTCGGCGCGTCGCGAACCCCGGTCAGGGCAGCACTTCTGCGGCTTGAGACCGAGGGCCTGGTCGGCAGGGACGGGCGTGGCTGGACGGTGTCGCCTATCAACCTGGCCGAGCTTGAGCAGATCGCAGTCTACAGGGAGGCGGTCGAGGTTGCGGCACTTCGCCTGACATGCGGCATGGCGGACCGGAGCGCCGTCGATGTCATCGAGGCGATGCTCGAGTCCTGCGACAACGACACGTCGCGCGAGGAATGGCATCGTGTCGGCATGGATTTTCACATCGAACTGGCGCGTCTGTCGGGCAACGAATTCCTGTTCCGGGCGGTCCGCGATGCCATGACGCGCCTGTCGCGGGCGCGATGGCTCGAGGTTCGCGATGAAGCCGCCCTTGCTCGCGCCTGGGCCGAACATCGCGCCATTCTGGCAGCGGCACGCCTTGGCGATGCCGATGAAGCCGCGCGCCTGCTTTCGGGCCACATCGTCGGCAGCCGCGACCGGCTGGTGACATCGCTCGCCAACGATCGCCGCGGTCTTCGCGCCAGAGGCTTTGCCGTCGTCGCCGCTTGAGGCGCCGTGCAGGCAGGGTACGCGCCGCGCAAAAGGCGGCCTCTGGACGTATGCGCACTTTCGGCCTCGCTTCACCGACGCCGATGGCGTAAGGAGCGGCGATGGAAAACAACCGATTTGAAACACCTGTGACTGTGAAGTCAGTCGCGGCGGGAAGCACTCAGCTCTTGCGTACTGCGCGTGAGGCTTCCGACTACCTGCTCAACAGCTGGCCCGGCAAGCGCAGCCCCAAGCATCGCGCTGCCCTGCAGGCTTGCCATGACGCGCTGGCCGGCGACAAGCCGGCGATGAACGCCAGGCGCGCCTTCATCGCGGCAGCACGCGAAGTGGACGTCTTTATCAGCGACAAGGCGCCTGCCTGATACAAGGGCGGTAGTCCGGGCGACAATCTGGATTGAGGCATGGCCCGCATCTGCGGGCCTTTTGCCGTCACTTTGCCGTTTCGGTTTCGGTTTCGGTCTCGTCCTCGGGCTT
Organism: Mesorhizobium cantuariense; assembly: GCF_042647205.1. NCBI lineage: Bacteria > Pseudomonadati > Pseudomonadota > Alphaproteobacteria > Hyphomicrobiales > Phyllobacteriaceae > Mesorhizobium > Mesorhizobium cantuariense. The sequence continues at coordinate 2,746,067 of NZ_JBHRVD010000001.1, forward strand.
CGAACGTTCGCGCGCGGCAACCTTGGCTGCCAGCTTCTCGGCCTTCTTGGCCGCCTTCTGGCGGTCGCGTTCCTTGCGTTCCTGATCGTAGTTTGGTGGTCGCGCCATATCGGCTCCTTTTTCACTGCCTCGCGGCTATGGTCCTGCCTAGGAGCATTAGCCGTCAAACACAACAGCTGAAGCGATAGTGGCCGTTCGCATCGAGGATGGTCGGGGCTTGCAACGTGCTCGGTACAATGATGTAGGGAGAGCCGGGGCATCAACAAGCTGCGATCTGCCCCGTTTGTTTTGATCAAGTGAATTATGGCCACGATACAACGAACGACGGCAAGGGTTTTCTACTATGCGCGAAACGTCTTGCGCGATATCGCACCGCAGGCACTCTTCCGCCGACGGTTGGCGGGCCGCCTCGAACAGGCCCGGCTCTCGGATGAGGCGGTGTGGCGGCGGCTGAATTACTACAACAAGCTGCAGAATACGTTTTCGCCCAGCCCAGCTGCCGTGCGTCTCGACAAGCTGCCCCCTACGCCGACCATGTATTATTACGACCTCAGGGAGTTCGCCCGCTATTTCGATCCGGCATTGCTCGTCGACATCGAATTCGGCGACGTCATCGAGGTGCCGAAGGTGCCGACGCTCGTCAAGGATCGGCCGATCTGCGCCGACGACGGCAATGCGGTGATCATGAAATTCAACAAGTTCCGGCACTTCCACATGCCGGCCGACGCAATTGCCTTCGCCGACAAGCGCCCGGTGGTGGTCTGGCGCGGCGATCTCAACAATCCGAAACGGACGAGATTTATCGACGCCGTGCGCGATCTGCCGTTCTGCGACGCCGGCTCACACAAGCCGTATGCGCCAGCCGAATACAGCAAACCTTTTCTCAGCATCAGCCAACAGCTGCGTTGCCGCTACATCGTCTCGCTCGAAGGCAACGACGTGGCGACCAATCTCAAATGGATCCTGAATTCCAATTCGCTCTGCCTGATGCCGTTGCCGACATACGAGACATGGTTTGCGGAAAAGCAACTCGAGGCCGGTGTCCACTATGTGCCGCTCGACCCGGATTTCACCGATGTCACGGACAAGGTACGCTATTTCGAACGACACCCGGCCGAGGCGGAACGCATCATCGCCGCCGCCAATGCCTATTGCCGCCAATTCTCCAACGAGCAGGACGAGCGGGCGATCTCCCTGCTCGTGCTGTACAAATATTTTGTGCTCAGCGGCCAGATCGAGCCCGATCCAGAGGTCTGGCGGTTTATCCAAGGTTAGCGCGCCGCGGGCCTCGGCTCAGATGCCGCTTCGGTCCAGAACCAGGTCGGCGGGGCCGAAGCGGTCTTTTGCCGTCAGTTGCTGGTGCCAGTAGGGATAGAGCAAGGGCGGCCGGCTGACCGCGTCGAGGCGACCGCGCTCGTCGCCGGCAAGCACCAGGCTTGCCGCTGCGATGTTGTCCCTGAACTGCGTTTCGGTCCTGCCGCCGATCACCAGCGAACTGACGGCCGGCCGGCCAAGCAGCCAAGCCAGTGCCACCTGCGCTGCCGACACACCGCGCTGCGTGCCGATCTCGACAAGCACGTCGACGATCCGCCACAGCCGGTCCTCGTCGCGGATCGGCGGTTCGGACCAGCCGGCGAGCTGCCGAGCGGTGGGGCTGTCGCGGCGGTATTTGCCGGACAGCAATCCGCCGGCAAGCGGGCTCCAGACCAGCACGCCCAGCCCCTGGTCGACGGAAATCGGCAGCAATTCATACTCCGCCTCGCGCGCTTCCAGCGTGTAGTGGATCTGCTGGGTGACGAAGCGCGGCTGGTGATGGCTGTCGCTGATGCCGAGCGCCTTCATCACCTGCCAGCCGGAATAGTTGGAGCAGCCGACATAGCGGATCTTGCCTTGCGCAACCAAAGTATCGAGCGCCGCGATGGTCTCCTCCAGCGGTGTTGCGCCATCCCATTCGTGCAGGAAGTAGATGTCGATGACGTCGGTCTTGAGCCGCTTCAGGCTCTTCTCGCATTCGCGGATCAGGTGATGGCGCGACAGGCCTTCATCGTTCGGACCGTTACCGATCCGCATCCGTGCCTTGGAGGCGATCAGCACGTCGCCTTTGCGCTTGCCGCCGAGCGCTTCGCCGATGATCTCTTCCGAAATGCCGTTCGAATAGACATTGGCGGTGTCGATGACGTTGATGCCGGCATCGATGCAGAGATCGATCATCCGGCGCGCTTCGTCGAGGTCGGTCTTGCCGACCGCCGAAAACGCGCCGGCGCCGCCGAAAGTCATGGTGCCCATGGTCAGTGTCGAAACTTTCAGGCCGGAACGGCCGAGGGTGCGGTATTCCATGTCAGTCCTCGCGATTGCGTTGGGAAGGGGGCTGGGGGAGGGCGCGCGCCGAATGTGGCCGCTATTTGTAGGACAATTTGGGCGGCTTGTCTCCATGCCAGGACGACGGATCGATCGTGCCTGGCGGGATTTGCAGCGGCCTGGATCACGCCCGGGCTGCAATAAAACCGTCATTGCCGGCCTATATTGAAGTCGGCTCAGGGTGTTGTCGTTCCGGACCGCAAGCCGGGAGTTTGGGGGCACCGAACGTGGATCGACAGAGCTTGCAAGCGGAGCAACTGACATGACCGAGCTAAAACAGAATTCTCCTGCCAAGGACTGGCTTGAAGCCGATCTCGCCGACACGCTCGACGAGGACTATGAGCTCGAAATGTCGGAGCCGGCGCTGTCGATGGAGATCGCCAAGATCTACAAGAACGCGCATCCGCCTTCGATCGATCGCATGCAGTATTTTCGCGACCTGATCACCTTGCAGTCCGAATTGATCAAGCTGCAGTCCTGGGTCGCCTACCACAAGAAGAAGCTGGTGGTGATCTTCGAGGGGCGCGACTCGGCCGGCAAGGGCGGCGTCATCAAGCGCATCACCCAGCGGCTCAATCCGCGCATCTGCCGTGTCGTGGCACTGCCGGCACCGACCGAGCGCGAGAAGTCGCAATGGTATTTCCAGCGCTATGTCCCGCATCTGCCGGCTGGCGGCGAGATCGTGCTGTTCGACCGCTCCTGGTACAACCGCTCGGGCGTCGAGCGGGTGATGGGCTTCGCCCAGCCCGATCAGGTGGAAGAATTCTTCCGCGACGTGCCTGAGTTCGAGCGCATGCTGGTCCGCTCGGGCATCACCGTGGTCAAATACTGGTTCTCGATCACCGACGAGGAGCAGCAGATGCGCTTCCTGATGCGCATCCACGATCCGATGAAGCAGTGGAAATTGTCACCGATGGACCTGCAGTCGCGCGTGCGCTGGGAGCAGTACACCAAGGCCAAGGAAGAGACCTTCGTCCGCACCAACATCCCGGAAGCCCCGTGGTTCATCGTCGAAGGCAACGACAAGAAGCGGGCGCGGCTGAACTGCATCGACCACCTGCTCAAGCAGATGCCCTATGAAGAGGTCCCGCACGAGGAGATCACGCTGCCGGAGCGCGTTTTCAATCCCGAATACGAGCGCCAGACGCTGCCGCGCGAGCTCTACGTGCCGGAGAAATACTGAGCGTCTTTACCCTCCCCGACGCGGGGAGGGTAAAGAACTATGCCCGCTTGATGGTGACGTGCGTGGCGAGCGGCGTCGCCACCTGCTCGCTGCAGAGATAACCGAGCTTGAGCATGTCGAGGCCGGCAAAAAGGTTCTCCCCCTTGCCGAGCAGCACCGGCGCGATCGCCAGATGCATCTCGTCGATCAGCTTCTCCTGGAGGTATTGCCGGATTGTGTCGACGCCGCCGCCGACCCGCACATCCTTGCCGTCAGCCGCTGCTTTCGCCTGTTCAAGCGCCGAATGGATGCCGTCGGTGATGAAGTAAAAGGTTGTGCCGCCCTCCATGACGATCGGTTCGCGCTCGTGGTGCGTCAGCACGAAAACCGGCACATGGTACGGCGGGTTGTCGCCCCACCAGCCTTTCCAGCTGTCGTCAGGCCATTCGCCGCGGATCGGCCCGAACATGTTGCGGCCGAGAATCCAGGCGCCGACATTTTCGAAACTGCGCGCCGCGAACGCCTCGTTGATATCGGTGGTGCCGCCATCCTGTCCGAGCACCATCTCACGGAAGGTGCGGGTGTCGACAAACCACTTGTGCAAGGATTCCCCACCGACGCCGAGCGGATTTTGCAGATCCTGATCGGGACCGGCGCCATAGCCGTCGAGCGACAGGCTGAAAGCGTTGACACGAAGTTTGGACATGAGAGCCTCCTCGATAACCAGTTGTATTTTGCAAGCGGTGTTTTGATAGCAAACTGATTGCGATTTGCAAGTGGTATTTTCGAGGCAACGATCGGACTGTCGGTTCTGAAGACAAGCCGGTAGCCGCGCCGGCGAAACAGGATGCGGCCGCAGGCTGTCTGCCAGCCACAATTATTGGCGCTGCGATGCTTCGAGCATACGTTCGATAGCACGACGTAGTGGCGGCAGGCTGTCGGTCACCACCGCCCATACTATCGCACCGGAGGTCTTGTGATATTCGTGACGCAAAATGTTGCCTATCCCACGAACTTGTTTCCATGGAATCTCGGAGGCAAGGGCTGCCAAATCATCCGGAATGTGCCGGGCAGCTTCGGAAATGATTTCGATCCCGCGCTCGATGCCATGTCGGAGCAGCCAGTCGCTATTGAAGTCATCCAGCGTCTTGCCCACGGCGGCAGCAGCGATGCCGTCCAAGGCCTCCATGATTTCGGCTAGAATCGGTTCGAGCCGGCGCACTGCCATCAGAATATGCGCACGGCAGATCGTTCGATGTCGGCCTTCAACATGGGATTGAGGCTGTCGCGGGTGGTGATATCGATCTCCGCTGACATTTTCTCTTCAAGAAATTGCTTAATGCTGACAAGATCTATCAGCGAAAAGCGTCTTGCAGGATCATAATCGATGAAGAGGTCGAGATCGCTGTCTGGCCCTGCGCCGCCCCCCAAAGTCGATCCGAAGAGATAAAGCGAAGTCGCGCCCATGCCTTTGATGGCATCTGCATTTCTCTGCAATCGCTCTATGACCTCATTCCTGCTCATGAATTCATTCTAGCGGATTGCGTTAAAATTCCAAAACGACCTAGCGGCCTTCCTTCAGCAGTTCCGCCACTTCGGGCGCGAAATAGGTCAAAATGCCGTCGCAGCCGGCGCGCTTGAAGGCAAGCAGGCTCTCCAGCATCGCTTTCTCGCCATCGATCCAGCCATTGGCGCCCGCGGCCTTGATCATCGAATACTCGCCCGACACCTGGTAGGCGAAGGTCGGCATCTGGAATTCGTCCTTCAGCCTTCGGATGATGTCGAGATAGGGCAGGCCCGGCTTGACAACCAGCATGTCGGCGCCTTCGGCGATATCCTGCTCGGCCTCGCGCACCGCCTCGTCGGAATTGGCGTGGTCGATGTAATAGGTCTTCTTGTCGCCCTTGAGCAGGCCGGCCGTGCCCACCGCCTCGCGATAGGGGCCGTAGAAGGCCGAGGCGAACTTGGTCGCATAGGACATGATCGCCACGTCCTGAAAACCGTTGGCGTCGAGCGCGTCGCGGATGGCGCCGATGCGGCCGTCCATCATGTCGGACGGGGCAATGATGTCGGCGCCGGCCGCCGCCTGGATGACGGCCGCGGTGGTCACCTGTTCCACCGTCTCATCGTTGACGATGATGCCGTCGCGCAGGATGCCGTCATGGCCGTGGCTGGTGAACGGGTCGAGCGCGGCGTCGGTGATGATGCCGATCTCCGGCACTGCGTCCTTGATCGCGCGGGTGGCGCGGTTGATGACGTTGTCGGGGTCGAGGATGTACGAGCCGGTCTGGTCACGCAGCGAGATGTCGACATTGGGGAAGGTGGCGAGCGCGGGAATGCCGAGCTTTGCCGCGCGCTCGGCCTCCTTGACCGCGAGATCGATTGACAGGCGGAAGACCCCCGGCATGGCGGCGATCGGCTCGCGGACATTCTTGCCGTCGACGACGAAGATCGGCCAGATCAGGTCGTCGACCGAGAGCCGGTTCTCCTGCACGAGACGGCGCGACCAGTCGGCCTTGCGCATGCGGCGCAAGCGGCGGCTGCCGGTGATGTCGTCGACGCTGCGCGCGCCGGCTGGCTTCGTCAGGGTGAATTTGTTCATCGCCAAAACTCCGGATCGGCGACTTTTACCACGAGCCCTTGCCGCTGACCAATGCGACACGTTTGTGCCAGCAATCCGGTCGAGGCCTATTCGGGTTGCTCATTGCCCGACAGGATCTGCGCCGCGCCCTTGATAGCAACGCGGAAAGCCTCATCGAAGCTGACACCGCGCACCTGCCAGATGTAGGTCTTGCTTGCCGTGGCCAGCCGCCAGTCGGCGATCCAGCCCAGTTCCTTGTCGCTCCAGACGAGGCTGCCGGAAAGTGCCTGATCGGCGCCGGCCTTTTTCGCGAGGGTGTCGAGCTTCGTCATCTCGGCGTTACGAAGCGCCTGATCGGCCAATCCGGCCTGCGACAACTGCGCTGCCGTGGGAAAAGTCACCTGCATGGCCAGCGGTACTGCGGCATTGCTGAACGATTCGCGCATCAACACGCCGCGCTCGTCATCGGCTTCGAGCGCGAAATGCTGGGTGCCGCGTTCGGTTGCCAAAAACACCGCCAGCCGTGGCCGCTCGGTCAGCCACGGCCTGCTGCCGAGCGACGCCAGCACCGGGTCGATGTCAGCAGGCTTGTACTGGCAGTAAAGATTATGAGGCCGATCGTACGTGCCCTGATCGTCATGGTTGGGAATGCCTTCCATGCGGTCGCGGTAACTAAAGCTGGCAACGAAGCTGCCGGCCTTGTCGCGCAGTGCCGCCATCTCCGGTTTCGCCGGCAGGCGCTGATCGCCGGAAACCCGGACCAGAACCGCGTCGAGACAGCGCTTGAAGCCGGCCTGGCGGTTCTTCTCGTACTTGCCGTTGACGATGGTCTGGGATTTGTAGAGGTCGTCGATATCAGTCGCTCTGGCCGGACCATTGGGGGTGCAGATGGCCAGCAGGCCACCCAGAACAAGGGCAAGGCGCAAAAACTGCGGCATGGCTCACCGTCCGTTGCGAAAGCCGTCATCGACATATGGCGGCCACGCAAGGTCAGGGCCGGTTCTGAAGAACGATACGTTGTTGGTGAAAATGCTGGCCGGTGCAAGCCTGATCATACGCCCATCCGGATGCTCGATCTGGGCCACGTTGTCGATGAACCACGCGTTCCACCCTGCTTCGGGACCGAGATATTTGTGAAGGAGCCGTTTGAAGCGGTCTGGCGACATTGGTTCGATGGTGGCGATGCCGCGCAGCCCGACGTGCAGCAAGATGCCCGCATTGTTGTCGAAGTGAACAATTTCCACCGCGCAGCGTGGGTCTCTTTCAAGATGCTTTACCGCGCTTCCATCCGATGACCCGAGAAGCCAGATCGCACCGTCTTCCCAGATGAACCATACTGGTGCGTTGCGTGGTGCGCCGTCCGGGCTAACGGTCGCCAAATTCGCCATCAGTGGACGACTTAGAGCATCGTCTGGGTTGAATTCTCGCGGCACCGCCAAATTGTCCTCCCGACGCTCTGGCTGCAAGGATCATACGTTCGCCCTTGCCTCACAGACGGATAATTTGCATCCATTTGGCCGCGACGCAAAGGATGGCCTCTTCCACTCCCGAGATCCAAACAGGCGCACGACGGCCGGGCTCGCCATTGACGCACCCATGCGCCACGCTTTAGCACTTCAGTCCCGGCGGCCGGGGGAGGGATTCTTTCACGATGGATTTTGGCGGAGGCGACGAAATTCGCTTCGAACATGTGGGCCGGGCCGGCGTCGTCACGTTGACGCGGCCGCAGGCGCTCAATGCCTTGACGCACCGCATGATCAGGGCGCTCGACGCTGCTCTTTCCGCCTGGGAGACCGACCAAGGCATCGACGTCATCGTCGTCAAGGCCGAGGGCAGGGCCTTTTCGGCCGGCGGCGACATCCTGCATGTCTATGAGACCGGCCGGGCGGGAAAACCGCCGGTCGAGTTCTTCGCCGACGAATACCGGCTCAACGCCCGCATCAACAGCTCTAGGAAACCCTATGTCGCCCTGATCGACGGCATCGTCATGGGCGGTGGCGTCGGTATCTCCTTCCACGGCTCGCACCGGGTGATGACCGAGAATGCCCAGTTTGCCATGCCGGAGGTCGGCATCGGCTTTTTCCCGGATGTCGGCGCCAGCCACCTGCTGCCCGATCTCGGTGGCTCGTTCGGCATGTATCTGGCGCTGACCGGCAATCGCATCCGCTATGGCGATGCGCTGTGGTCGGGTCTGGCCACCCACACCATCAAGGCCGAGGACCAGGGCGGCTTCCTCGACCGGCTGACGCTGACCGGCGATCCGGAATCGGTGCTGCGCGGCTTCTTCGTTCAGGCAAGGCGAGAGACCGACAGGCCGACGCTGGAGGCGATCGTCCGCCATTTTTCGCAACCATCCCTGAAACGCGTCATCGACAGCCTGGAGCGTGCGGCGGACGCCGACGAGTTCGCGGCAAAGACGCTGGCGACGATCCGCACCCGTTCGCCGACCAGCCTGCGCGTCGCCTGGCGCCAGATCGGCGCCGGGCTGACCCTGTCGATGGAAGCGTGCATGAAGATGGAGTTCCGCATCCTCAACCGGATGCTGGCCGGCCATGATTTCTACGAAGGCATCCGCGCCGCGATCATCGACAAGGGCTCGAAGCCGCAATGGCGCCCGGCGAGCCTCGATGCGGTCAGCGAGGCCGATGTCGACGCCTATTTCGCTCCGCTCGGGGAACGGGAGCTCTTGATATGAGCGAAGTGACCTCAAGACGCGTCGTGCTGCAGCCCTCCGGGGTGGAGGTGATCTTCGCCTGGTTCCAGCGTGTCATATCAGGCTACTGCCTGCTGTTCGGCATTCTCTACTGGATCAGGCTGATCGGCTTCTATCCGGGCTCGCTGTGGCGCTTCGACCTGATGCCCGTGCACTGGCAGGTGGCGGCGGTGGTGCTCGCCGTGTTCTTTCCCTTCGCCGCTGCCGGCCTGTGGATGCTGGCGTCCTGGGGGCCGGTGATCTGGTTCATTTGCGCGGCGACCGAGACAGTCATGTATGCCGGCTTTCCCGAGCTTTTCGGCCACCGTCTGCTGATTGTCGTCTCGCATGCCGCGGTGGCGGTGCTCTACATTGTCTTTCGCGTCGTCATCTACCTGCAGAAGCGCCCGGTTCGCCACTAAGCCCTTGAGCACATTGGCGGCCTGGCGGCTGCCTGAATTCGGCCCCCCAATTGTTGCCGAAATCTTTAGGTTAATTATCCTTGCTCGGATGACCGTTCGTTAAGCCTCTTTCGAAACCTCTTACCGGTAAGCTCTTGTTAGCCCTAGCGTTTAAGTCGAATTTTATGAGTATTCGATAGTGTCGCGATCAAGGTGAAAAACAAAAAATCACCAGGGCGACAAACGAGAGGCAAAGACAATGATCAATTCGCGTCCGGCGGCGAAGACCGCCAACGTATCCGACGACCGCCGCGAGGCTATCCGTTCGCTGTACATGGAATCGCTGCAGCTTGTTGAGCGGCTGCACCGCCGCCTGCTTGATGTGATCAAAGACGAATTCGACCGCAACGGCCGTTCCGACATCAATGCCATCCAGGCGCTGCTGCTGTTCAACATCGGCAATTCCGAGCTGACCGCCGGCGAACTGCGCTCGCGCGGCTACTATCTCGGCTCGAACGTCTCCTACAATCTGAAGAAGCTGGTCGATCTCGGCTTCATCAACCATCAGCGCTCGCGCATCGACCGCCGTTCGGTCCGCGTCTCGCTGACGCCGAAGGGCAATGAGGTGGCGGAGGTCGTCGCCGGCCTCTACGAACGTCATGTCGGCTCGATCGAGCAGGTGGGCGGCATCAACACCGACGAGTTCAAGCAGATGAACCGCGCTTTGCAGCGGCTCGACCGCTTCTGGAACGACACCATCGCCTACCGGATGTAAGGCGCGGCATCAGATCCGGCCCGCGCCATAGAAGCGCGGCCGAAATATCGACCTTCAGTCAGGGCCGGTGCCGAAAGGCATCGGCCTTTTCTTTGGATTTTGGCTGGCCATCATGTCTTTTAGCTGACCATCATGTTGCGGCCAGCGATCGCGATCGGTGCCAAAAAAGCACGGGTCTTTTCACTTCGCCGCGCCAGCCGAGCCAAATTCGGCCGGAAGCCACGTTGCCGCCATATTCCAATGGAACCGAGAGTGGCAGTGATGCTGTGGTGAAGACCATGCGTTCACCCGCAGCCCGTATCGCGCCTGTGCGTTGTCACACCAAGCTGATACGGACCATGGTTGGCTAATTGTTAAGATTGCCAATTTTAGAGTGCGGGCGAGATCGCCCGGTGATCAACGCAGCAAGTGATCGAACTGCTACAAATGTCTGGAACGTCCATGAAAACCAGCCGCCGTTTTTTCCTTTCCGGAGCCTCCGCGCTCGCTGCCGCGGTGGTCGCCGGCGGCGCCAATGCGCAGGACGTGATCGGTGATATCCTGAAATCCTCGGCGCGCGGCAATTGGGACGACCAGTTCGACGCCCGCGCCAGCGAGGGCGGCAAGGTGGCCTCGACGCTGCCGATCTTCAGCCCGCAGACCGTCGCCTTCACGGAACAGGCGGTCGCGCAATATCAGAACATCGCCGGGCAGGGCGGTTGGGTAGAGGTTCCCGCGACCAAGAAACTGCAGCTCGGTGTCGATGATCCTGACGTCGTGCCGTTGCGCAAGCGGCTGATGGTTTCTGGCGACCTGTCGCAGAGCGCCGGCATTTCGACGGCTTTCGATTCCTATGTCGACTCGGCGGTCAAGCGCTTCCAGTTGCGCCACGGCCTGCCTGCCGACGGCGCATTGGGCAAATACACCTACGCGGCGATGAATGTTTCGGCGCAGATCCGGCTTGGCCAGTTGCAGACCAATCTGCAGCGGCTACGCGAAAAGGCCGGCACGCTGGGCAGCCGTTATGTGCTGGTCGACATTCCCGCAGCACAGATCGAAGCGGTCGAGAACGACCGCGTCGTGCTTCGCCATACCGCGATCGTCGGCAAGATCGATCGCCAGACGCCGATCGTCAATTCCAAGATCAACGAGATCATCGTCAATCCGTACTGGAATGCGCCGGTCTCGATCGTCCGCAAGGACATCATTCCGCTGATGCGGACGAATCCCGATTATCTTAAGGACAGCCATATCCGCCTGTTCGCGCCGGACGGCAGCGAAGTCGATCCGCTCACCGTCGACTGGTCGACCGACGACGCCGCCAAGTATCGCTTCCGCCAGGATCCGGGCGCGGGCAATGCGATGGCGTCGGTTAAGATCAATTTCCCGAGCCCCGACGGCGTCTACATGCACGATACCCCACAGCAGAGCCTGTTCGGCAAGATGATGCGTTTCGATTCCTCGGGCTGCGTGCGCGTGCAGAATGTGCGCGACCTCGTCACCTGGATCCTGCGCGACACGCCGGGCTGGGACCGTCAGCATTTCGAGGCGGCGATCAAGACCGGCGAAAACACGCCGATCCAGATTACCAACCCGGTGCCGGTCCACTTCCTCTATCTCTCGGCCTGGTCGACGGCCCCAGGCGTCGTGCAGTTCCGTGACGACGTCTATGCGCTCGACGGTGCCAACGAGCTGCAGATCACGTCTTCGCTTTAAATAGCTGATTTTTTTACAGAAAAGGCCGCCTGTCAGGGCTAATGCAGTTCACTTAGGTTGGACTGAAAGCTGATCTGGTAAGATTTATCGAAGAGGATGGAGATTCGTTTCCATCCTCTTCGTGTTTTGAGATGCCAGGTCGCATAGGACATACAGCCGATTTGTCGGCTCTTTCGGGTGCAATTGATCCGGACTGGATCGCCCAAGCGCTTGCCAGCAGCGGCAAGGCGAGTATCCGCAAGCGCAAGTTACCGGCCGAGCAGGTCGTCTGGCTGGTGATTGCGCTTTCGTTGTACCGTCACCAGTCGATGCCCGAGGTGGTGGCCCATCTTGATCTGGTGTTGCCCGATGAGATCAACCCGGACATTGCCAAGAGCGCTTTGACGCAGGCCCGACAGCGCTTAGGTGATGCGCCGCTGGCGCAGTTGTTTGCGATGAGCGCGACGTGTTGGGATGCGCGCCACCAACCCGGGCGAGCTTGGCGGGGTCTTGCGCGCTATGCCGTGGATGGCAGCACATTGCGTGTCGCCGACAGCGTGGAGAACCGCGCGCATTTTGGAGCGCAAGCCTATGCATCCGGGGTTGTTGCAAGTTATCCGCAGCTACGGCTCTTGACCCTGACGGCGCTGGCCACGCACCTGGTGCGTGATGCGGTGTTTGGCATCTACGGCAAGAATGAGATGCTCTATGCCAAGAGCTTGCCGAGCGCGAGGCCGTGCGCGCCATGTTTCGCCGGGGCGAGATCAACGACCATACGTCGCAGGCGCTGTTTACCGAGATCACGCTCACCGAAGCCTTGCTAAAAGGCCGCAAGGCGAGGAAATAGCGACCTGCGGCTTCGCTGGCGCAATCCGGCCAGCAAATTTCGCGCCGCAAACGTGGCGGGGCGAAAACAACTGTGTTAATGGCGCGGCGAACCTTCGCAGCCCCCGAACCCCGAGGATTTCAAGCCATGGCAACAGCAGCGGCAGTGTCGAACAAATTCGAATCCTTCTTCGAAACCACGCTGGCCGATGCCGATCCGGAGATTTTCGGCGCCATCCGCAACGAACTCGGTCGCCAGCGCCACGAGATCGAGCTGATCGCCTCGGAAAACATTGTTTCCCGCGCCGTGCTTGAAGCGCAGGGCTCGATCATGACCAACAAATATGCCGAGGGCTATCCGGGCAAGCGCTACTATGGCGGCTGCCAGTTCGTCGACGTGGCCGAGGAGTTGGCCATCGAGCGCGCCAAGAAGCTGTTCGGCTGCAACTTCGCCAACGTCCAGCCGAATTCCGGCAGCCAGATGAACCAGGCGGTGTTCCTGGCGCTCTTGCAGCCCGGCGACACTTTCATGGGCCTCGACCTCAATTCCGGCGGCCATCTGACGCACGGTTCGCCGGTCAACATGAGCGGCAAATGGTTCAAGGTCGTGTCTTATGGCGTGCGCCAGGACGACCATCTGCTCGACATGGACGCCATCGAGAAGACCGCGCATGAGACCAGGCCGAAGCTGATCCTGGCCGGCGGCACCGCCTATTCGCGCGTCTGGGACTGGAAGCGTTTTCGCGAGATCGCCGACGCGGTCGGCGCCTATCTGATGGTCGACATGGCGCACATCGCTGGCCTGGTCGCCGGCGGCGTGCATCCGTCGCCGCTGCCGCACGCCCATGTCGTGACGACGACGACGCACAAGTCGCTGCGCGGCCCGCGCGGCGGCATGATCCTGTGCAATGACGAGGACATCGCCAAGAAGATGAACTCGGCGGTGTTCCCCGGCCTGCAGGGCGGCCCGCTGATGCATGTCATCGCCGCCAAGGCGGTCGCCTTCGGCGAAGCGCTGAAGCCGAGCTTCAAGGTCTATGCCGAGAGCGTCGCCGCCAACGCCAAGGCGCTCGCCTCCAGTCTCAAGGAAACCGGTCTCGACATCGTTTCCGGCGGCACCGACAACCATCTGATGCTGGTCGATCTCAGGCCCAAGAATGCCACCGGCAAGCGCGCCGAGGCAGCCCTTGGCCGCGCCAACATCACTTGCAACAAGAACGGCATTCCGTTCGACCCGGAAAAGCCATTCGTCACCTCGGGCGTGCGTCTCGGCACCCCGGCCGGCACCACGCGCGGCTTCGGCCAGGCCGAATTCCGCGAGATCGGCAAGCTGATCGCCGAAGTGCTGGATGGTCTGAAGGTTGCCAATTCCGACGAGGGCAATGCCGCTGTCGAAGCAGCGGTCAAGGCCAAGGTGGTGGCGCTGACCGACCGCTTCCCGCTCTACCCCTATCTCGGCTGACGCGGTAGGAGGTTTCACCGCCTTGCCGCGACGACAAACGCCGTCGCGGTAGGGCCGATGCGTCCGACAGGAGCCTTGATGATGCGAATTGTTCGTCTCGCTGCCTTCGCTGGCGCCCTGGCCGCTTTGACTGTGTTGCCGTTGTCAGGCAACACCTTGGCGCAAACCGCACCCACTCAGGCCGCACCCGCGGCGCCGGCGCCGGCGGCACCCAAGCTGGAAACCTTCGGCAGGTGGTCGACCCTGGTCGACGAGGTCGACACCGGTGAGGATCTCCGCAAGACCTGCGCTGCCTCGACCGCCTTTATCGGTGCTGGCGGCGAGAGCGGCATTCTGACGCTCATTATCACGAACGGCGATGCACTGCCGCCGGATGCCTACCCGTCCATAACCATCGCCGTCGACAACAAGGCCTTGCCGACCGGCAAGTCGGTCGCCGCCACTTTCGGCGATGACAAGGGCCGCGTCGCCGCAAAGCTCCATTCCGATGGTGCCGTCAACGGCCGGCTCAGCTGGACGGTGGACAATCAGGCCAAGACCAGCCTGGCGCTCCTGCGCGTCATGCGCCGGGCATCGGCGCTTGATGTCTCCTTTGGCGACGCACCTGTTGGAAGCATATCCATGGACGGCTTCACCAAGGCCTATCGCAGTCTCGGCGCATCGTGTGGGTTCCCGACCGCCGACGTCGCTCCCTGACGGCATCGGCACGCTGTCCGGCTGTTTGGCGAAGCTGGCAATCTAGCTTGCGCCTCGCTATCTCTGAGGGCTGGTGGCGATACTTTGCCATCGCTGCAAAAACCTCTAAGCCTTTCGCTTCACCAGATTCGCCAACCAAAGGCTTCTCCATGCGCTGTCCCTATTGCCAGTCAGAAGATACGCAGGTGAAGGATTCGCGCCCCGCCGAGGATGGCGCTGCGATTCGCAGGCGGCGCGTCTGCCCCGATTGCGGCGGCCGCTTCACCACCTTCGAGCGCGTGCAGTTGCGCGACCTCGTGGTGGTCAAGAAATCGGGCCGCAAAGTGCCGTTCGACCGCGACAAGCTGTTGCGCTCGGTCGAGATCGCCGTGCGCAAGCGCAACGTCGATCCCGAGCGCATCGACCGCGCTGTGACCGGCATCGTGCGCCAGCTCGAAAGTTCCGGCGAGACGGAGGTTGCTTCGGGAGAAGTCGGCCGGCTGGTCATGGAAGCGCTGAAGTCGCTCGACGATGTCGCCTATGTCCGCTTTGCCTCGGTCTACCGCAATTTTCGCGAGGCCAAGGATTTCCATGAATTGCTGGGCGAGCTCAAGGGCGACGAAATCAAGGGTGAAGAGGACGCCAGCTGAGCATGACTGCAAGCGAACAGGCCGCCCTTGATCGCCGCTTCATGGCGGCGGCACTCAGACTGTCGCGAAAAAATGCCGGGCGCACCGCGACCAACCCGTCTGTCGGCACGCTGATCGTGCGCGATGACGGCAATGGCCCGATGATCGTCGGCACCGGCGTCACCGCTGTCGGCGGCCGCCCGCATGCCGAGACCGAGGCCCTGGCCGAGGCCGGCGAACTCGCGCGTGGTGCTACCGCCTATGTCACGCTGGAGCCTTGCGCCCATCACGGCCGCACGCCACCTTGCGCCAATGCGCTGGTCAATGCCGGCGTCGCGCGCGTCGTCGGTGCGGCCAGCGACCCCGATTCGCGCGTGTCCGGAAACGGCTACGCAATCCTGCGTGCCGCCGGTGTCGAGGTGGTCGAGAAGGTGCTGGCGGCGGAAGCCGCCGAGCAGATGGCCGGCTATTTGATCCGATCGTTGAGAAAACGGCCCGAAGTGATTCTCAAGCTTGCGCTTTCCAGCGACGACAAGATCGGCCGGGAAGGCGGGGGACAGGTGTCGATCACCGGCGATATCGCGCGCCGCGAAGTGTATCTGATGCGGGCCGAGGCCGACGGCATACTGGTTGGTATCGGCACAGCCCTTGAGGATGATCCGGCCCTGACGGTGCGCTTGCCGGGGCTGGAGAACCGTTCGCCGGCACGCATCGTGCTCGACCGCCAGATCAGGTTGCCGGAGGCCTCGAAACTGGTTTCGGGCGTGGACCGGGTGCCACTCTATGTCGCCGCTTGCCTGGAGGCCGATCCGCTGCGGCGGGCGGCACTCGAACGCGCCGGCGTGCGCTTCATCGGCACCGAGACGCATGAAGGCGGCGTCGCGTTGCCGGAACTGCTCGAGGACCTGGCCGCGCTCGGCATGGCAAGCGTGCTGGTCGAGGGCGGCGCCAAGGTGGCGAGCGCCTTCCTGGCCGATGGGCTGGTCGACCGCATCGTGCTGTTCCAGGGGCCGGAAGCGATCGGCGATGACGGCATTGCATCGCCGATCGACGCTGACCACATCCCGGCAGGTTTTCGCAAGCTGCGCGAGATGCGTTTCGGCGAAGACAGCTACGCCGAGTGGATAAGAGACATTTAGGATCAACACCGATGTTTACCGGAATTATCACCGATGTCGGCACTGTCGCGTCCGTCAAGCCGCTCAGGGAAGGGGTGGGTTTGCGCATCGACACCGCTTATGACCCCGGGACCATCGCCATCGGTGCCTCGATCTCCTGCGGCGGTGTTTGCCTGACGGTCACGGCCTTGCCCGACAGCGGCTCGAACGCACGCTGGTTCGAGGTCGAGGCCTGGGAGGAGGCGCTGAGGCTGACGACGGCGATGGGCTGGAAATCGGGCACGCGGATCAATCTGGAGCGCGCACTGAAGATCGGCGACGAACTCGGCGGCCACATTGTTTCGGGCCATGTGGACGGCATGGCCGAGATCATCGAACGCAAGGATGAGGGCGACGCGGTGCGCTTCACGCTGGAGGCGCCGCGCGACCTGGCGAAGTTCATTGCGCCCAAGGGCTCCGTCGCGCTCGACGGCACCTCGCTCACCGTCAACAAGGTCGAAAGCACGCGCTTCGACGTGCTGCTGATCCACCATTCGCTGACCGTCACCACCTGGGGCGAGCGCAAGGTCGGCGACCGCGTCAATCTCGAGATCGACACCATGGCCCGCTACGCGGCGCGGCTGGTGGAGGCGGCTAAAGAGGGGCTTTGAGCTATTGGCCAATCGAAACTCGACTTAATCAGCTTTAATCACTATGATTAAATCCGATTGTGAGGCTCAAATGGACACAAAGGTGATCACCGCTCATGTTCCGCTCCCACTTGCAGAAAAGGTTGATCAGCTAGCTGCTCGCCTTGAGCGTCCGCGTGGTTGGATTGTCAAACAAGCTCTTTCTGCCTGGGTCGACTTGGAGGAAGAGCGCCGGCGGCTGACACTCGAAGCGCTGGCCGATGTGGATGCCGGCCGAGTTATCGATCATCAGGCAGTGCAGGCGTGGGCTGACAGTCTTGGCACTGAAAAGCCGCTGCCTGTGCCACGTTGATGGAGTTGAAGTGGACCAGCAAGGCTTTGTCCGACCTGGTCAGGCTTCATGATTTTCTCGCGTCAACAAATAGCCAGGCAGCCGCACGTGCTGTGCAGGCACTCACCGCTGCGCCCGCACGGCTAGTCGAGTATCCGCGCATCGGTGAAAGACTGGAAGAGTTCGAGCCACTCGAAGTGCGCCGCATTTTGATAGGCAACTACGAAATACGCTACGAAATACGAAATGACACGATTTCTGTGCTGCGCCTATGGCACACGCGAGAGGATCGATAGGGCAGGCTTGGCCTTCTCCAATCTTCTGCTTGCGGTCAACCCGGCTTCGGCCTAAGTCACCGGCGATCCCCGGAGACTTTTATGGCTGGTACATCCCAACACGGCAAAGCCTTCATTCGTCCGAAGACGAAGGCGCATCTGCTCATTGTCGAAGCGCGCTTTCACGACGACCTTGCCGATGCTCTGCTCGAAGGCGCGACAAGCGCGCTCGATGAAGCGGGCGCGACTTACGACGTCGTCACCGTTCCAGGTTCGCTCGAGATTCCGGCGGTGATTACCTTCGCGCTGGACGGCGCGACGGAAGGCGGCACAAATTATGACGGCTTTGTTGCGCTCGGCACCATCATCCGCGGCGACACCTATCATTTCGACATTGTCGCCAATGAATCAAGCCGCGCGCTCATGGACCTGAGCGTGCAGGACTCGGTCTGCATCGGCAACGGCATCCTCACCACCGAGAATGACGCCCAGGCCTGGACGCGCGCCAAGCGCTCGGAAGGCGACAAGGGTGGTTTCGCGGCGCGTGCGGCGCTGACCATGATCGCGCTGAAACAGCAGCTCGGAGCGCTATCGTGAGCGAGCCCCCCTCGACCGGCCAGCCACCGGTGCGCCACGCCAACAAGCGCGGCGCTGCCCGTCTGGCAGCTGTGCAGGCGCTCTATCAGATGGATGTCGCCGGCAGCGGCGTCTTCGAGATCACCGCCGAATACGAGGCGTTTCGTCTCGGCAAGGAAGTCGACGGCGCGCTCTATCGTGAGGCCGATGCGCAATGGTTTCGCGCCATCCTGGCGGGTGTCGTCGAGAACCAGAAGACCATCGATCCGATCATCCGCCAGGCGCTGACCGAGGACTGGCCGCTGTCGAGGCTCGACTCGACGCTGCGCGCCATTCTGCGCGCCGGCGTCTACGAGCTGATGAAGCGCGAGGATGTCCCCGTCGCGGTCATCGTCTCCGAATATGTCGACATCGCCAAGGCTTTCTACGAGGAAGACGAGCCGAAGCTGGTCAATGCCGTGCTCGACCGTGTGTCACGCCGGGTGCGTGGCGAGGGGCGCGGCAAGGACGCATCATGACGGCCATCGCCATCGAGGCCGGCAAGGAGGCGCGCCGCACCGCTTTGATTCTCGCCGCCTCGCAGGCGATCATCGGCTCCGCGGCGCCGATTGCCATCTCGATGGGGGCGCTGGCCGGGCAATATCTGCTTGGTCCAGACAAATCGCTGGCGACGGCGCCGATCACCGGCTTCAACATCGGCGTGGCGCTCGGCGCGCTGCCCGCAGCGGCCATCATCCGCAGCATGGGCCAGCGCGGCGGCTTCATGACCGGAACGATCGTCACGGCGCTTGGCGGCCTCGTCGCCACGCTTGCGCTTTTTCAAGGCAGTTTCTGGCTGTTTGCTTTTGGCTTGCTCACGATCGGTGTCGGCGGCGCCTTCGTCCAGCAGTTCCGTTTCGCCGCCGCCGACAACGCGCCGCCGGAATTCAAGGCGCGCGCCATCTCCTTCGTGCTGGCCGGCGGCGTCGTCACCGCCATCCTCGGGCCGCAGATCGTCATCTTCACCCGCGAATTGTTGGCGCCGGTGATGTTTGCCGGTTCGTTCGTTTCCATCCTGCCGCTGGCCGCGGTCGGCGCCATCATCCTGTCGTTCCTGCGGTTGCCGGCGAAGACATCCGGCAAGGTGGAGATCGCCGACAGCGACGCCAGACCATTGGCCGAAATCGTCACGCAGCCGCGTTTTGTCGCCGCGCTTTTCTGCGCGGTCGGCAGCTACGCGCTGATGAGCTTTGTCATGACCGGCGCCCCGCTGGCCATGGTCGGCTGCGGGCTGTCTGAGAATGACGCGACGCTCGGCATCTCCTGGCACGTCATGGCGATGTTTGCGCCGAGTTTCTTCACAGGCTCCCTGATCCATCGCTTCGGCGCCGAGCGCATCGTGGCCGTGGGCCTGGTCCTGCTCATCGCTTGCGCCATTGTCGCTCTGTCGGGCCTGGCGCTGTGGCAATTCTGGACGTCGCTGATCCTGCTTGGCCTTGGCTGGAACTTCGGCTTCATCGGCGCCACCGCGATGGTGGCCGCCACCTACCGGTCTTCGGAAAAGGGCAAGGTGCAAGGCTTCCACGACTTCGTCCTGTTCGGCTCCGTCGCCTGCGCCTCGCTGATGTCGGGCATGGTCTACAACGCCTGGGGTTGGGAGATGCTGAACTGGATAGTCTTTCCGGTCACCGTCCTGTGCTTCGTGGCGCTCGGCGCGCTTAAGTTGACGGGCTTGCGCAAAGCCGTCGCCTGATCCCTCCGCCGCTGCACCTGACACGGCGCTGTCAGCACGATCCCGGCCGAATCTACCGCACCGGAACAAAATTATTGCGTCTGTGCCTATTGTTATGAAACCGTATGCCCCGACGGAGCGTTTGAGCCATGCTCATATGCGGCCACCGCATTTCGGTTCATAGCAAGGGGTTTTCACAATGTTTTCAGCCAAGGTTCTGGCCAGCGCGGCATTGGCGCTCGGCATCACGGCGGCTTCCGCCAATGCCCAGGTGGTTGTCTCCTCGAAGATCGATACAGAGGGCGGCGTGCTTGGCAACATCATCCAGCTCGTGCTCAACGCCAACAACATCAAGACATCAGACCGCATCCAGCTCGGTGGCACCCCGGTGGTGCGCAAGGCGATTACCGCCGGTGAGATCGACATCTATCCCGAATACACCGGCAACGCCGCCTTCTTCTTCGAGAAGGCCGACGACCCGGTCTGGAAGGATGCCGCCAAGGCCTATGAGACGGCCAAGAAGCTCGACTACGACGCCAACAAGATCGTCTGGCTGTCGCCGTCGCCCGCCAACAACACATGGGCGATCGCGCTGCGCAAGGAAGTCGCCGAAACCAACAAGCTCGCCACGCTCACCGACTTCGGCAAATATGTCGCGGGTGGCGGTCAGGTGGTGCTGGCGGCTTCCGCCGAGTTCGTCAATTCGGCCGCCGCCCTGCCGGCCTTCCAGACCACCTATGGCTTCACGCTGAAGCCTGAGCAATTGATCACGCTCTCGGGTGGCGACACCGCGGCAACCATCGCCGCCGCCGCCAACCAGACCAACGGTGCCAACGCCGCGATGGTCTACGGCACCGATGGCGGCATCGCGCCGTCCGGGCTTGTCGTGCTCGACGACGACAAGGGCGTGCAGCCGGTCTACCAGCCGGCGCCGATCATCCGCGAAGCGGTGCTGAAGGAACATCCCGAGATCGAGACGCTGCTGAAGCCGGTCTTCGCCAAGCTCGACCTCGTCACGCTGCAGGAACTGAACGGTCGCGTGCAGGTCGGCGGCGAGCCGGTCAAGGGCGTCGCCGAGGACTTTTTGAAAAAGAACGGGTTTTTGAAGTAGCGTTCAGAGATCGCAACGCCAGTGCGAGGTGAGAAGGTGCTGCCGGTCGAACTGCCGATCTCCCCCCTTGCGGGGGAGATGTCCGGCAGGACAGAGGGGGGTGCTGTCCCGCCGGCGTTTCAGTCGATTTTATCTACATCATCTGGTACGGTTGGCTTCCTACGAGCGCTTACTTAGAAGATGGCGTTCCTTCACACCCCCCTCTGTCCTGCCGGACATCTCCCCCGCAAGGGGGGAGATTGGATATCGCGTAGGCCTTCGCCAATTTCCAAGTTTGCTGAAAGGGTGCGGCCGGCTCGATTATCGGTCTTCCTCGCCGAGGGCGCCCAA
Organism: Mesorhizobium cantuariense; assembly: GCF_042647205.1. Classification (NCBI taxonomy): domain Bacteria; kingdom Pseudomonadati; phylum Pseudomonadota; class Alphaproteobacteria; order Hyphomicrobiales; family Phyllobacteriaceae; genus Mesorhizobium; species Mesorhizobium cantuariense. The sequence continues at coordinate 2,767,382 of NZ_JBHRVD010000001.1, forward strand.
TGACCCTCCGCTTCGACAAGCTTGGCGTGGTCATCGCCGCGATATCAGCCTATGCGGCTTTTGCCGCGCCCTTTGCCACGTTCCGCGCCAACCGCATCGTCCCTGGCCAGGCGCGCTCGATTCTCGAGGCGCTGCCGGCAGCGACCGGGACGCTGCTGCTCGCCATCATTGTCGCCGCCGCGCTCATTGCGCTGTTCAGGACACCGCTTGCGCTGCGCCTTGCCGCCAGCGTGGTGACGCTTGCCGCGCTCGCGCTGCTGATCGGCGTCGCCGGAACATTTCTCACGCCGGCGGGCAACACCTTTGCGAGAGTTTCGCCAGCCTCCGGTTTCTGGATTCTGATCTTTGCTTTCACGCTTTTGCTCGCCGACGTGCTGACACGGCTGAACCTGTCGCCATTGGCACGGGTTGGCGTGCTTGTTGTCGCGGCTTTGACGATCGGTCTTTTGCTGATTTCGGGCAGCTGGAACGACCTTTCCATCCTCAAGGAATATGCCAACCGTGCCGACAGTTTCTGGGCCGAAGGCTCCAAGCACGTGACGCTGGCGCTAGGGTCGCTGCTTGCCGCGGTGGTCGTCGGCCTGCCGCTCGGCATCCTGTGCCATCGCATCGAAAGGCTGCGCGCCGGCGTGCTCAACGTGCTCAACATCATCCAGACCATTCCCTCGATCGCGCTGTTCGGCCTGTTGATCGCGCCGCTAGGCTGGGTTGCCACGCATGTGCCGGGGGCGGCTGCCCTTGGCATTCGCGGCATCGGCACCGCGCCCGCCTTCGTCGCGCTGTTTCTCTATTCGCTGCTGCCGGTGGTGGCCAACACGGTGGTCGGTCTCGCCGGCGTGCCGCGCGCCGCCAACGACGCCGCGCGCGGCATGGGCATGACCGAAAGGCAGCGCCTGTTCGGCGTCGAGTTTCCGCTGGCTTTTCCTGTCATCCTCACCGGCATACGCATCGTGCTGGTGCAGAACATCGGCCTCGCCACCATTGCGGCGCTGATCGGCGGTGGCGGGTTCGGCGTGTTCGTTTTCCAGGGCGTCGGCCAGACGGCGATGGACCTTGTGCTGCTCGGCGCGGTGCCGACGGTCGCGCTCGCCTTCGCCGCCGCCATCATCCTCGATGCGGTGATCGAAATGACTGCCACCAAGCGCAGGGTTGAAACGGCATGATCGAGATCGAAGGCATTACCAAGCGCTATGACGCGACAACGGTGGTCGATGACGTTTCGATGGTCATCGAGCCGCGCACCATCGCTGTCATTGTCGGCACGTCCGGTTCCGGCAAGACGACACTGCTGCGCATGATCAACCGGCTGGTCGAGCCGACCTCGGGCATCATCAAGCTCGACGGCGCCGACAATCGTTCGCTGCCCGGTTACGAACTGCGCCGCAGCATCGGCTACGCCATCCAGGGCCACGGCCTGTTTCCGCACCGCACGGTGGCGCAGAACATTGCCACCGTGCCGGTGCTGCTCGGCTGGGACAAGGCCCGCATCAAGGCCCGGGTCGATGAGTTGATGACCCTCTATCAGCTTGATCCCGAAGCGTTCGGGCCGCGCTATCCGCACGAACTGTCCGGCGGCCAGCAGCAGCGCGTTGGCGTTGCCCGCGCGCTCGCCGCCGAGCCCAACGTGCTGTTGATGGACGAACCGTTCGGCGCGCTAGACCCGATCATCCGCACCAAGGCTCAGGAGGATCTGTTGGCGATCCAGAAGCGCTTCGGCACCACCATCATCCTCGTCACCCACGACATGGAAGAGGCCGTGCATATGGGCGACAAGATCGCGGTGATGGATGCCGGCAAGCTGGTGCAATACGCCAAGCCCGCCGAGATCCTGGCGAAGCCGGCAAGCGCCTTTGTCGAGACCCTGGTCGGCGCCAGCGAGCGGCCGTTCCGGTTGCTGTCGCTCGGCCGGGTTCGCGATGCCGTGGAGAAGGGCTCCGCCGAAGGCGAGGCGATCCCCGGCGACGCCAGCCAGCGTGACGCTCTGGCCGAACTGCTATGGTCGGGCCGGCCGGCTCTGCCGGTCAAAGGCGCCGACGGCAAGCCGCTTGGCCGCGTCACGGTCGATGGTCTGGTGAAACGCGCGGCGAGGCCGGCATGAAGGCCTGGCTTCCATCGCTGCTCAGGCTTGCAGTGGTGCTGCTGCTGGTCGCCTTCGTCACCAATCCCGGCTGGTTCGAGCCGCTGCTGAAGCCGCTGACCAAGAACAATGCGCCGGTGATCTACAACCAGGGCAGCCTGCTGACGCTGACATTGCTGCATTTGCGCACCGTTCTGATCGCCACCGTCGCCGCAACCATCGTCGCGGTGGCGCTTGCCATCCTGGTCACCAGGCCGGTCGGTGTTGAATTCCTGCCGCTGTCGCGCAGCCTGGTCAACATCGGCCAGACCTTTCCGCCGGTGGCGGTGCTGGCGCTTGCGGTGCCGGCCGTCGGCTTCGGCGAGAAGCCGACGCTGATCGCGCTGTTTCTCTATGGCCTGCTGCCGATCTTCGAGAATGCGCTGACCGGCCTAACGACGCTGCCGGCCAATGTCGTCGAGGCGGCGCGCGGGGCCGGCATGACCGGTTGGCAAAGGCTCACCAAGGTTGAGCTGCCGCTGAGCGCGCCGATCATCCTGGGCGGCATCAGGCTGTCGGTGGTGATCAGCCTTGCCACCGCCACCATCGGTTCGACTGTGGCCGCCAAGACGCTTGGCGAAGTGATAATCGCCGGGCTGTTGTCCAACAACCTCGCCTTCATCCTGCAGGGCGGCCTCATCGTGGCAGCCCTTGCCGTGCTGATCTATGACGGTCTCTCGGCGATCGAGCGCTACACGGCGCGCCGCATGGGCCGGGAGGCCGAGTAGCCGCGTCTGCGTCAGGGCCAATTTCAATCGATCTAATAGGAGAGGGCTGACGGTAGTCGTTGCTTGGCCCAAACCATTTAGGCGAAAGCCGGGCAAAAACCGAACAATATCTTGACGTTCGCAGCCCTGTTTCGCATACACCGCTGCGAAGAGGCGGATTCCGTGCACGGAATCCGGTCTTTGTCTCAACGGCCCAGGGAGGGGTTCTTTTGGGCCATCAATCGAGGAAAATCCGGCAATGACAATTATTTCCGCCGTCATCGCCTGCGGCCTGCTTTCAATCCTTTACGCCATCTGGGCGACACGTTCGGTCCTTGCGGCCGATCAAGGCAATGCACGCATGCAGGAAATCTCCGCGGCCATCCGCGAGGGCGCACAAGCCTATCTGGCGCGTCAATACACCACCATCGCCATCGTTGGCGTCGTCGTCCTCGTGCTCGCCTGGTGGTTGCTATCCATCACCGCCGCGATCGGCTTCCTGATCGGTGCCGTCCTTTCGGGCGCCGCCGGCTTCATCGGCATGCATGTCTCCGTTCGCGCCAACGTTCGCACGGCGCAGGCCGCATCAAACAGCCTCGCTGCCGGCCTCGACATCGCGTTCAAATCGGGCGCCATCACCGGCATGCTGGTTGCTGGCCTGGCCTTGCTCGGCGTCTCGATCTACTACCTTGTCCTGACCCACTTCATGGGCCTTCAACCCAATGACCGCATCGTCATCGACTCGCTGGTCTCGCTCGGCTTCGGCGCATCGCTGATCTCGATCTTCGCGCGTCTCGGCGGCGGTATCTTCACCAAGGGTGCGGATGTCGGCGGCGATCTCGTCGGCAAGGTCGAAGCCGGTATTCCCGAAGACGATCCGCGCAACCCGGCCACCATCGCCGACAATGTCGGCGACAATGTCGGCGATTGCGCCGGCATGGCCGCCGACCTGTTCGAAACCTATGCGGTGACGGTCGTCGCCACCATGGTTCTGGCTGCCATCTTCTTTGGCGGTACCGCCGTTCTGGGTGCGGCCATGCTTTATCCGCTCGCCATCTGCGGCGCCTGCATCCTGACCTCGATCGTCGGCACCTTCTTCGTCAAGCTCGGTTCCAACGGCTCGATCATGGGCGCACTCTACAAGGGCCTGATCGTCACCGGCCTGCTGTCCATCGTAGGCCTTGGCGTCGCCACCTCGGTCACCCTCGGCTGGGGCGAGATCGGCACCGTTTCCGGCATGGCCATCACCGGCAAGAACCTGTTCATCTGCGGCCTGATCGGCCTCGTGGTGACCGGTCTCATCGTGGTGATCACCGAATACTACACCGGCACCAACAAGCGCCCGGTCAACTCCATCGCCCAGGCGTCGGTCACCGGTCACGGCACCAACGTCATCCAGGGCCTTGCGGTCTCGCTGGAATCGACGGCGCTGCCGGCGATCGTCATCGTCGGCGGCATCATCTCGACCTATCAGCTCGCCGGCCTCTTCGGCACGGCGATCGCGGTCACGACGATGCTCGGTCTTGCCGGCATGATCGTTGCGCTCGACGCCTTCGGCCCGGTCACCGACAATGCCGGCGGCATTGCCGAAATGGCCGGCCTGCCCAAGGAAGTGCGCCAGTCCACCGATGCGCTTGACGCGGTCGGCAACACCACCAAGGCGGTGACCAAGGGCTACGCCATCGGTTCGGCCGGTCTCGGCGCACTGGTGCTGTTTGCCGCCTACTCGAACGACTTGAAGTTCTTTGCCGCCAATGGCGACAAATATCCCTACTTCCAGGGCATGGGCGAGATCTCCTTCGATCTCTCCAACCCTTACGTCGTCGCCGGCCTGATCTTCGGCGGCCTCATCCCGTATCTGTTCGGCGGCATCGCCATGACGGCCGTCGGCCGTGCGGCGGGCGCCATCGTCGAGGAAGTGCGCAAGCAGTTCCGCGAGGATCCGGGCATCATGGCCGGCACCTCGAAGCCGAATTACGCCCGCGCGGTCGACTTGCTGACCAAGGCGGCGATCCGCGAGATGATCATCCCGTCGCTGCTGCCGGTGCTGGCACCGCTCGTCGTCTATTTCGGCGTGCTGCTGATCTCGGGCTCGAAAGCCTCCGCCTTTGCCGCCCTTGGCGCCTCGCTGCTTGGCGTCATCGTCAACGGCCTGTTCGTCGCCATCTCGATGACCTCGGGCGGCGGCGCCTGGGACAACGCCAAAAAGTCCTTCGAAGACGGCTTTGTCGACAAGGATGGCGTCAAGCACCTCAAGGGTTCCGAGGCGCACAAGGCTTCGGTGACCGGCGACACGGTCGGCGATCCCTACAAGGACACCGCCGGTCCGGCCGTCAACCCGGCGATCAAGATAACCAACATCGTCGCGCTCTTGCTGCTGGCCGTGCTCGCGCACGGTTGATCAAGGCATCGGCTCGAAAACAACCCGCGGGAGCGATCCCGCGGGTTTTTTGTTGAGCGAAGCCGAAGTCGACGCTTCAACACTTTTCTTCGCCTGTTCGCCGTGCGTGCGGTGATACGCTGGCAGGCATGGCCTTGCCTTGATCGTGGCCATAACAAAAACCCGCAGGATCGCTCCCGCGGGTTTTTGGTCGCCTGAGATGTTGCTGCTTTCCGGGAGAATTAAGGGGAAGGCAGGTCTGAAAGGTCAGGGAGTGCCGCCGCCGGGAATGCCGGGCGCCAGCTTGCTGGCGCCGTTGATGATCTGGCTGAGGAAGTTCTGGTCCTTGCCGCCGGTCGGTGTGGTGCGTGAGATGAAGTCGAACATCTTGCCGTCCTTCAGCCCGTAATTGGCAATCTGGGTGACGCGGCCGTCGGCGCCGAAATAGACCGCCAGCACCTTCTGGTCGATGAGCCGCGGCTTGTCGAAGGCGACGTAGCGCTTGCGCGTCTGCGAAATGTAATAGAAGGCCTCGTTGTCGAAGGTCGCCGTCGTCGACGGGGTGCCGAGCGCCAGAAGCACTTGCTCGCGGCTCGAGCCGACGGGCACCGAATCGATTGCCTGCTGGTCGATGACATATCCCTGCGTCAGCGTCTCACTCGGGCTGAGGTCGCCGACCATCTTGGAGGTGTGGCAGGCGGACAGCGCCGAAATGATTACCAGCAGCGAGATAGCGCCGGCGGGCCTGGACGAGAAGGTCGACTTGAAATTCAGCGCGCGCAACAACAACTCCATTAGCTGGCCGCAACTTGCGCTGGGCCGCGAAACCGGTAAACCAGCTTGCTTGCCGATGCAACAAGGCCACTTCAACAAACGGTCCCCAGGAGACCATCCCCAATGTTCCAGCGCTTTTTTGGCCGCGAACGCCACGCCAACCGCGCTATCACCGAGGCGCTTTACGCACAAATCGTGGCGGCGGCGCGGCAGAGCGTGTTTTATTCCCACTGGAATGTGCCAGACACGCCGCTCGGCCGTTTCGAGATGCTGTCGCTGCACATGTTCCTGTTCCAGCATCGGTTGCGTCGTGAGAACGGCGTGGCGCAAGAGGTCGCTCAGGTGCTGATCGACGAGTTCTTCCTCGACGTCGATCATTCGCTGCGGGAATTGGGCATTGGCGATGTTGGCGTGCCCAAACGCATGAAAAAGCTGGCAAAGATGTTTTATGGCCGAACCGCCGCTTATGATGATGCGCTGGAGAGAAACGATCTCGACGGGCTCACCGCAGCCCTTGCCCGCAATGTCCGGCCCGACGCCGGCGCCTGGCCGGAAGCATCGCTGCTGGCCAACTATGTCACCGACGCCCGCAACCAGCTGGCCGCGCAGACACCCGAGTCGATTGTCTCCGGCACGCTGGCCTTTCCCGTCGCCAAGGGAGATGAACAATGAAGCACATTGACCCGCAAAGCCCGGTATCCTTCCGCGCAAACGTCACTCGCCTGCCGCAGAAGGGTCTGCCGGTGGCTATCGAGGCCGATGCCGCACAGCGTGCAGTGCTGGCCGAGGAGCATGGGCTGATCTCGGTCGAATCCTATCGCGCCGAGCTTCTGGTGGCGTCATGGAAGCGCAACGGCGTGAAGATCAGCGGTCGCGTCGAAGCCGACATCACCCAGGCCTGCATCGTTACGCTCGAGCCTGTCGAAGCGCATATCGACGAACCGGTCGAAGCGCTGTTGCTGCCTGAGGATTCCAAGCTTGGACGGCAGGGTTTCGATGGTGGCGGCGAGATCCTGCTCGACGCGGAAGGCCCTGACAGTCCCGAAACATTTTCCGGTGACACGATCGATGTCGGGGCACTTGCCGAACAGTATTTCGGACTGGCCATCGACCCCTACCCACGCAAGCAGGGCGCCTCGCTGAACGCCGGCAGCGAGACCGAACCGGCGGAGAATGAATTTCAGCAAAAACTGCGATCCCTGCTGGGAAAATCCTGAAAACCTCGCCCGCGACGGAAAAGTCGGTTGTGCGGCAGCCCAAAACCGTTATTTTCGCCGAACCTTCGCGGTCGCTAAAGCGACCTGCCGCCTAACCGTGAGATAAGTACCGCGTGATCAGGATTTCCATCGATGCCATGGGCGGCGATCACGGACCAGCCGTGGTTATTCCGGCACTCATGACGGTCGCGACCCGCCGACCCGACATCCGCTTCGTCATCTACGGGCGTGAAGAGGTCGTGCGTCCCGAGCTCGCCAAGTTTCCGAAACTCGCCGAAGTCAGCGAGTTCTTCCATTGCGAGATAGCGGTCAGGATGGACGACAAGCCGAGCCAGGCGCTGCGCCACGGCCGCTGGAAGTCGTCGATGTGGAAGGCCGTCGAAGCGGTCAAGACCGGCACGGCGGACGCCTGCATTTCCGCCGGCAACACCGGCGCGCTGATGGCGATGTCGAAATTCTGCCTGCGTACCATGGCCACCATCGATCGCCCCGCGATCGCGGCGCTGTGGCCGACATTGCGCGGCGAAAGCGTGGTGCTGGACGTCGGCGCCACCATCGGCGCCGATGCGCACCAGCTGATCGACTTTGCCATTCTCGGCACCGGCATGGCGCGCTCGGTCTTCGGCATCGCCCGGCCCAGCGTCGGTCTGCTCAATGTCGGGGTCGAGGAGATCAAGGGCCAGGAAGAGGTCAAGGAGGCCGGGCGCATGCTGCGCGAAGCCAACATGGCGTCGATGAACTATCATGGTTTCGTCGAAGGCGACGACATTGGCAAGGGCGTGGTCGACGTTGTCGTCACCGAAGGCTTTGCCGGCAACATCGCGCTGAAGACGGCGGAAGGCACGGTGCGCCAGATCGGTGGCTATCTGCGCGCGGCAATGAGCCGGACTCTGATGGCCAGGATAGGCTATATCTTCGCCAAGGGCGCATTCGATCGCCTGCGCGAAAAGATGGATGTCGGCCGCTCCAATGGCGGTGTCTTCCTGGGGCTGAACGGCATCGTGGTAAAGAGCCATGGTGGAGCTGATTCGGACGGTTTCGCCGCGGCGATCGAGCTTGGCTACGACATGGTACGCAACAATCTGCTCGACCGCATCGAGGCCGACCTGGACCTGTTCCATGCGCGCAACCCGCATGCCCTGACATCTAGGAAATCCGACGTCGTTACCGACGCAAAGGAATAGGAAAGAACTTTGATCAGATCAGTCGTGCGCGGCACGGGCGCCGCGCTGCCCCGCAGAATCATGAAGAATGCCGATTTCGAAGGCATGGTCGAAACCTCCGACGAGTGGATCGCCCAGCGCACCGGTATTCGCCAGCGCCATATTGCCGGTGATGACGAGACGACGGCTTCGCTGGGGGAGGCGGCGGCGCGCGCCGCACTTGCCAATGCCGGTCTCACGCCCGCCGACATCGATCTGATCGTGCTGGCGACCTCGACGCCCAACAACACATTTCCCGCCACCGCCGTCGAGATCCAGAACCGGCTCGGCATGCATCACGGCTTTGCCTTCGACATGCAGGCGGTCTGCTCGGGCTTCGTCTACGGGGTAACCACCGCCGATCTCTACATCCGCGGCGGCCTGGCCAAGCGCGTCCTGGTGATCGGCTCGGAGACATTCTCGCGCATCCTCGACTGGAGCGACCGCTCGACCTGCGTGCTGTTCGGCGACGGCGCCGGTGCCGTAGTCCTGGAAGCAGGCGAGGGCGCGGGCACGATCGCCGACCGCGGTGTTCTGGCGGCCAGCCTGCGCTCCGACGGAACCCACAAGGACAAGCTTTTTGTCGATGGCGGGCCGTCGACCACGGGCACGGTCGGCCACCTCCGGATGGAGGGCCGCGAAGTCTTCAAGCATGCGGTCGGAATGATCACCGACGTCATCGAGGCGACGTTCTCGCAAGCCGGTATATCAGCCGATGATCTCGACTGGTTCGTGCCGCACCAGGCCAATAAACGCATTATTGACGCTTCCGCCAAGAAGCTCGGGATAGCTGAGCAAAAGGTGGTGGTCACTGTCGATTTGCACGGTAATACCTCGGCTGCTTCCGTGCCGCTGGCGCTTTCGGTAGCCGTCGCCGACGGCCGCATCAAGAAGGGCGATCTCGTCCTTCTGGAAGCGATGGGTGGCGGCTTCACCTGGGGCGCTGTTCTGGTTCGCTGGTAAGTGCCGAACGGTCCGGTTTCGGTCCTTGACCTTGCCGGATCAATTACTTAGGCTCTGCCGTTGTTGTGCCGAATTTTATGTTTTGAGCTGATGGGACGGTCGCATGGGGGGAAAGACACTTACGCGCGCCGACCTTGCCGAGGCAGTTTACCGGAAGGTCGGCCTGTCGCGCACTGAATCGGCCGAACTCGTCGAAGCGGTGCTGGACGAAATCTGCGAAGCAATCGTCCGTGGCGAGACGGTGAAGCTGTCGTCCTTCGCGACATTCCACGTCCGCTCCAAGAACGAGCGCATCGGCCGCAACCCCAAGACCGGCGAAGAAGTGCCGATCCTGCCGCGCCGGGTGATGACCTTCAAATCGTCGAATGTGCTGAAGAGCCGGATCCTGCGCTCCCACCAAAGTGGTAAGGCCAAAAGCGGCAAGTAGTCCCATTGCGCGGTTGAAAACTGCCGCCGCCATGACGCCGGGCTTGAATATTGCTTCATAAACCGCTGAAATAAGACCCGATTCGGCGGGGTAAGCCGGATCATCGTCCAGCGTGAGGATTCGCCCATGGACAAGAGCCCAGACGCCTTTCGTACCATCAGCGAGGTCGCCGAAGATCTCGATCTGCCGCAGCATGTGCTGCGCTTCTGGGAAACGCGTTTCAACCAGATCAAGCCGATGAAGCGCGGCGGCGGCCGTCGTTACTACCGGCCGCAGGATGTCGAGCTGATCAAGGGCATCCGCCACATGCTCTATGATCAGGGCTACACCATCAAGGGCGTGCAAAAGCTGTTGCGCGAGAACGGCAATCATTTCCTGGTCGCCATCGGCAACGGCGACATGGCCGCCGTAGAGGCGATCTCGCAGCGAAAGCAGGCCGATCAGGTGCCGCTGACGCCTGCGGCCCAGCCGCGCGGCATGGACGACGAACTGGTTGGTCAGCCCCGCGTTAAACCCAGCCGCCGCTTTTTCGGTCTGGGCAAAAGCGACGAAGACGGTCCGGTGCAGCCGGACGCGTCGAAGCTATCGCGCGACAATCGGGCCTTGCTGCAGGAGGCACTGTTCGACCTCCTGGAATGCAAGCGGCTGCTTGACCAGGTGCGCTGACCACAGTCCGACGCAACGTCGATAGTTCGAAAACCGGAACCCGTCTTCCGGTGAGGCGTTACGCTTCCTTCTGGAAGTGAAGGAAACGCATCATGGCATCATTTTCGACCCTCTCGGACATCGATCTCGACAGACAGGTCGCGGCTCTCAGCAAGGAATTGGCCAGCTTGAAGAGGGCTATGGCCAGGCGAGGCGGCGCCTACTACGAAGATGGTCGCGATGCCGCGCTCGACACCTATTCCGATCTTGCAGGGCGTCTGCGCGATGCCATGCCGGCAATCCGCAAACAGGGCAGGGTGATCGAGAAGTCGGCCCGCGACCATCCGGCGGCGGCCGCAGCGGTCGGCCTTGTGGTGCTCGGTCTTGTTGCCAGTCTGCTGTTCAGCCGGCGCTGAAGAATAGGTCCGAACGGTCCTTCGAACAGCGAGATACCTTTGGCCTTGTGGCGAAGCTGAAAAGCTTTCGCGGGCTATCTTGGGATTTGCGTTTAAATCCTGACGCTGTTATTCAACGAAATTCGCGCCCCAAATCGTGGCGAATATTACCAAGAGAAGACCAGCCTTGAACAAGAAGCCAAGGCCGGTCTTCTCGTTGGCAGTCTGCTATGCTTACGCCTTCTTCACGTGGTGGTGATGGTGGTGGTGGCGGACGTGGTGGCGATGATGGTGGTGATGACGATGATGCTTTGCCATCGGGGCTGCATCCGCACTCGTCGCGCCGATCACCGGCACCGTGAAAGCAAGTGCAACTGCAAGCCCGAGGGCCGAGAGGAGGGACTTCTTCATGGATCGTTTCCTTTTCTTCGCCGGCGTCTATGAATCGGGGCGATAGCCCGGCCGCCGCGAATGGAATTACGCTCCTGAATTTTTTCGTCAGTATTTCCCGATTGTAGAATTTTGTTTCTGGACTGTTTCTGCGCAGTCCAGCCTCCCGCCACCATTCACCACCCGGGCCGAAAACGCCGTGCCTTTGCCGCCCGTTTTGCCTACATCGGCGGGACGACGCCATTGTTTCCCACCACCACGCGACTGCTGCTCAGCGTGCCGTCAGCCTCCCGCTGAGCGGTAACGAAGACCGTAGCACCCGGCTTGAGGTCGGTCGGCGTGGCCGGCGCGAAGGTGACGACAGGCGTGTTGTCAGGGATCGAAATCTTCTTTGTCTGGCCATTGTCGTAGGTCAGCGTGACCGCTCGCCCGCTTATATCGGTGACGTCGGCGACGGTGCCGTTGGTCATCCGGCTATTTGGCTGCAGATCCCAGGGACGGTCACCTTCGCCAGTGCCTTTCAAAGCGGCCGGGAAAACCACCACCTCCAGGGCACCACTGCCGCCATCGGCTTTCGACACGGAGGCGATGCCGAGGAAATCGCCCTGCTTGATGTCCTTTACGGATGCGTTGGCGACGCCTGAGATCTTCCAGTCGGCATTGAGATTGATTGCTGAAGTGTCGCCCTGGCGGGTTTTCACGGTCAGCAGCGATGGCTCGAAACTGACCACGGTGCCGCGCACGCGCTGCGCGTCCGCCGCTTGAGCGCCGCCCACACCGGCAACGGAAAGGCTGGAGATCGTGCCGAGCACGACCATGACTGTCTTCAAGTTCATTGCAGAGATCCTTCCGGGAATGGCTGGCCGGAACCGGATGGTTTTCACGCCAGCGACTTAGGGATAACGAACGAGCGGGGCGAAACTGCCGGCAAAAGCCCAATCGGGCCTTCAAAACAACTTGATCGCGACGTGTGCGCGATCCCGTGGTTCACGATCCCGTGACGGTCAGTTTGGCTCTTGGCAAATCGCCGTCGAGCGGGCATCTTCCCGATCGTCTCAGGCAACACTCCTCATTTGATCAAACTCTTTCAGTCATGGAGTTGCCAATGCCCCATAATGCAAAAAGCGAAGCCCTCTCCGAACCGGCAACCAACGAGAGCGGGCCAGATTACAGCACCCTCAGAGCGATGCGGGAGACCCGCGGCTACAGCGTGGAGAAGCTGTCCCTGACATGCGGTCTGGCGGTCGACGAGATTGAGGATATCGAGAACGGCAGGATAACGGATCCGTCGAAGCTGCGTCGTATTGTGTCCGCGCTTCGACTTTCCCAGGAGGCTCTGATCACCCCGGCTGCGCCGACGCCGGCGGCGCAGGGTCGATCCCTGGCATAAATCAGGACCACAGGCATTCTAGAGAGCCCGCCAAGGCCTCCTTGGCGGGCTCTTTGTACCTGCCGCAGCGTTCTGCTTCAGCCTGGGACTTGCCGATTTATATGTTGCACGTGCTTATACGCGCGGCGGGCTGCTGGCCCGTAATCTGCCGTCCACCAAGTTTTGAACCATGGGTTTTTCGATATGAGCCTGGACTCCGTTCGTGCCTTCTTCGCCACCCACGCGCCCGACATCGACGTCATCGTCACGCAAGCGAGCTCGGCGACGGTGACCTTGGCGGCCGAGGCGCATGGCGTGCTGCCCGCGCAGATCGCCAAGACGATCTGCCTGCGCGTCGGCGACCGCACCATGCTGGTGGTGACCAGCGGCATAGCCAGGCTGGACAACCGCAAGTTCAAGGACCAGTTCGGCGGCAAGCCGCGCATGCTCGACGCCGCGGAGGTCGTCGACGCGACGAGCCATCCGGTGGGCGGTGTCTGCCCGTTCGGCCTCCCGGCTCCGCTGCCGGTCTACTGCGACGTGTCGCTGCGCGAATTCGACGAAGTCGTCCCCGCCGCAGGCGCCACCAACGCCGCCGTGCGGATTGCGCCACAGCGTGTGGTGGAGCTTGCCGGCGCCGAATGGGTCGATGTCTGCCAAGGCTAGGACCCAACCCGGGGTTTAAGTAAGCCGGTAGAGGACACGTTCCGAGATTTTGTCCCGATCCGAGATTTGGCCGGTGTGATCGGGGCATCTGGAGACGTGGACTTTTGGGGGCAAGTCCTGCTTTGAACGGGTCGGAGTGGCCCGCGCTGAGACTTCATATTTGGGCGCCGCTACGCAGGCGGGTGGCAGGACAGCTACGCCAGTGCTAAACACACCGCAATCTGCAGATGACAGCCCCTATCATATTACTGCGGTGACCCTTCCGGCCGCATCGAGGCGACAGTCGACTTTCGCTTGCCGCACTTCGATGTCGCCCTGTCTTGCGTAGTCTATTCGCACCTCGATAGGCGCCGTCAGTCCAGCTTGACGTTGGCGCGGCGTACCAGCACTTACCGCGTATACACGCACAGCGCCAAGGGGCTTTGCAGCAGACAAGATCGCCGCGCGGCAGGCGCTCACGACTGAAGGCGGCGTCCCGGGTTTCGCTCTCATTGATGCCAAGGGTTTTAAGGGATAGCCCTCCGAAGCCCGCCCGCGTTCGCCGCCATCAGCGTTGGATGGCCTGAGGGGGCGTGGCAGGTTGATGGTTTGTCTCGCACTCTTGGGTGAAGCGATGGCAGTGTTGTCCGCGGCCGGGCTACCTACGCCCGCAGGATCGGCGGACGGATCGCCGATACCTGTCGATAGGCCTCCGGTTGCACCACCCAGGTTGCCACCAGCATCAACGCCTACCCCGAGCGACCCGTTGCCCGTGCTTGCCGATCCTCCAATGCTTGCTCCGCCCACACCGTCGGCGCTCGCACCCACCCCTACAGATGCGCCTTGCTGACTGGCGCTCACTCCAGCACCGACCCCGAGACCGCCGACCTTACCGCCAACCCCTACAGACGCGCCTTGCTGACTGGCGCTCGCTCCAGCACTGACCCCGAGACCGCCGACCTTACCGCCAGCACCTACGTCAAGAGCCACGGCAGGCCCAATGGCGATCCCGATCATCAAGGCGGCTACGAAGTATTTATACATACGAACCTCCGTCATACGTATACTCTCCCCGTAAGCGCTCTCCCTTTCTTCGCTAGCGAGGGTTAAGCGGCCTGGGCGTCGGGAGCAATGCGTCGGGAAGAGTGATGGTCGCCACGAGGTCCGGCGACGATTTTTGGACCTTCAAATTGTGTTGCAACCCCGTTTGACGGGCATGTTTGCCACCCGAGCTCGCAAGCGGACTTGCGGCGGCACTCGCTTTCGGCGCTCGCTCCGTCCGCGCAGCGCGCTCACTCTGGGCCTTGACGAGGTCAATTGCCTTACGCGCAGCGCTGAGGAAACCGGCCATACTGACAGTCTTTTCGCGCTCTTGCTCCAACGCGGCGCTCAACTCTATGGAGACATGGTTCGCAGCGTCGCGTTCCTGGCGAGCACTGTCGAGATCAAGCGCGGCTGAATCTGCCCTTTCGCGTTCCAGTTCGAATGCGTCGCCTGCTCGCTTTAAAGCGGCCTCGGCCACCTGTCGGTCCTTTACGGCAGTGGCCCGCTCGACCGCAGCCAGATTTGCGCTTGTCTTATTAGCGTCGCTAGTTTGGCGGACCGTGGTGAGTTCCTGTTCGAAGACCTCGATCTTGTGCCGCTCATCATCAAGCGCTCGGTTCGCCTCAGCCAGAGAAGCTTCCATGGAATGGCGCGCTTCATCCGCGAGAATGTCTTTCGCTTTAAAGCCCTCTATGGCGCGCTGCGCCGCTTCCAGATCGAGCGTGAGCGCTTCGGCTCTTTTTTGGCGCTGCTCTTCCAGGGCTCGCCCTTGCTCAGCCACGGTGTCGGCCACTGCATGTGCCTGCGCGATGGCGTCCCGTGCGGTGCGCAGCATGAAGTCAAGCTCCGCTTTTGCCGCCGCTAATTCGCGGTGCGCCTCAACGAGTTTCTGCTCCATTTCGGCGCCATTGTCTGCCGGAGATATCAGTAGCAGCAAGAACATGCATACGGGAACGGAGCTCCACCTCCAGTGGCGCATGGTAAAGTGAACCCAGGCCGGGCGCATTTTGCCTTGGAACTCCGACGATGATTCATCTCTGTACGTCACCGCCTGCGATCCTCGCTAGTACGGTCTTCTCAGGAAACTCGATCGCGCTATTGCGGCCGTGCTCAGTCCAATAATGAGGCGCCGCTGCAGCGATAAAATTTCAGCATAACAGTGCTTCTGGGGCGAGTTGGTCCACCAAGGGAAACTTGCGCTTACTGAGATTGTTCCTGCCGTTTGCGCCAAGTACCTAATAAGGATTATGTGTCATCTCCATAAGAATTAGGTGCCATCTCCCTTTTTCTTACTTGATGGGCCGTCACGCGGAGTCCGGCTCCCTCCATCACCGGACATCGGTCAGGATATCCGGCAATTCGTCACTTAGGATAGAGGTCGGGACGCCGATGCTCTTCTTCCTGCTGGCGCGTTCATTGCGGGGGTACTCACCACCGGTGCCCTCACCAACAACCAGCACCGAGTCTATCGAGGTGGCGACGCCCATGTACAGTGGTGCTACGACCGCTACAGATCCCCTACCGGGCGTCAGACAACACGTACCAGCCGAACTACGGTCCCCGTCGGCAGTGCAATTCGCGCTACTGACCTTTTGACCACATCAACTGAAACCCCGCTTAGGTGGGGTTTTTCTTTTGCTGGCTACAATGTGGCTATAAATTTTGACTACGCCGATCGCCTACGATCTACGGCGAAGGAATACTTAGCGGGTGCAATCGCCTCTGTCGCACCCTGAAGTCCGGCGGGTAGTTTGCTGACGGCAGACGTCAAGCCTCAGATACTGCCTTTTATGGAGGGAAGCATAGTCATAAGCTGATCAATGCAGCTGCCTTCTGCATCGTTCTTTCAACGGTCTATCTAGCGGCAAAGGAGGTCTGGTTCTTTGTCGAGTACCGGCAGACCTACGCCCAACTTCAAGACGAGCGAACAAAAGCCGCACTTCGGGATATCAAATGACTCGAAAAGCTCGCTGCCACCGCGCAGTCGACTACGGCGGGCTTGATCTCTTGGACCCGCACCTTGTCGCCTATATCCTCGCCAGCGCCTTGTCCTTGTCCTTGGTGGTCAACACCGTTCGCCAGTGCGGCTTTTCGAACACGCTGACGATATAGGTTGTGGCGAGCTTGTCGGTCATCTCTTCCCCTCGGGCGCGAAAGCCCGCAGCCCTGGCGGGGCGCCGGCCGAAGGATATATCGTTCGATTATATATCGAATCGTGAATAGACCGCCCACGCTAAGAGTCTTATAGTTCCAAAAGGCCCGGGGCGTATTACGTCTAGGGAGGAATATCCAATGAAAAAGCTCACTGCGATCACAAAAGCTATCGCGCTTGCACGCGCGTCATCCCCTGCGGAAATGACCAGGATCGCCATTACCACCACCGCCATCCTCGTTGCCACGGGCAGCGCTTTTGCCGGCAGCGACAACTATGACTCGAACGTCTCCAACCAGCCGGTCGCCACTTCCGCCGACGTCGACAACACGTTTACGGCGTCGATCGGCGAGCTGTTCACATCTGAGCAAAGCGCTGTCAGCACGACGGTGCAGACCCAGTCCACTGCGCCCGAATCCGGCCGCGGCATCTGGGGCCGCTAATTGGTTCGACTCCGTTACGACAACCGGACAAGGAAGTAGTAAGACACCAAAATTCACGACCTCAGGACATCAAGTGATGCAGGGCGAAACCATCTGCAACAGTTGCGAGACACCGACCATATCGGATCTGCCGGAAAAAAACCGGTAAGGCCCTGAGGAAAAAGGGGCGGGGGAATCCATCCCCGCCCGCTTCGAAACGAACTCTCCAGAGCCCTCTCTCGCAGCCCCGTAGGGACGTTCGCGCGCTTCTTGGCGCCATTGCCCTCGACTTGACCGGCAAGCTCGCTACCGGCCTTGCAATTGGTAATGTCAGAATGACTTAGGCGGCACGTACAGGCAGATCGTAATGTCAGGGTTGCCAGATGGTATCTCACGATGCCGGCCTTCCGTTGCTTTCTGGGCATGGCACCAATGAAAACGCATATCGTGTGATTGACGCACCCTGCCGTCCGCGTAAGGCAGTAATTCGCCTGACGGCACCTTGAAGCCCTTGCTTGTTTCGCGGACGGCACTGTCTGCCAACGGCTCGCAATGCTGGTCATGGCAGCACTGTTTTTCGTACCAGTCATCATGTGCCGATGCCAAAGGAGTTCCGAAAGCGCAGGCCGCGGCGATGGTAGCGCCAACCCGAATGCGCCGCCGCACCCGCTCAATGGCCAGATCATGAATTACATTAGGCTTATCGTATATGACGGCGCAAGCGCAGCGCATGGGCGCCTTCCTGCTGTTCCGCTAGCGCTTCTTCAGCTTCGGCGTGATCTCTTGGACCCGCACCTTGTCGCCGATCTCTTTGACCATCGCGAGCGCCTTTTCCTTGTCTTTGGTCGTCAGCACGGTGCGCCAGTGCGGTTTCTCGAACACGCTCACCACGTAGGTCGTTACCGGCTTTTCAGACATCGCTAAAATATAGCCTGTGCCTGTCGGCGGCGTCTAAGAGCGCCCCTCACAGACCACCAGCTCCGCCACCAGCCCAAGTGATTATCTGGGAAAGATCGGCGATGTCGCCATAGATCTTCGAACCTTTGACGAGAAAACACTTGTCACCCAGGACTTCGGCGAGTGAGTTTGACGCGGTGCAAACCGGCACGTTCACTTTACGGTCCTTGGCATCGGCATCACCGATGCTGATCGCGAGGATAGCAAGTATGAGAGTCGTCTTGCTCATAGTTAGCCCCTTAGAGTCAGCAAAACCGGGTTGCCGCCCTTGCCTTGCCATTAGGTGGAGCCAGGGGTTAAGTCGCGCCATCCCTCGATTGGATGACGCGGGCTCATCTA
The DNA here is from genome assembly GCF_042647205.1 of Mesorhizobium cantuariense. Taxonomy (NCBI): domain Bacteria; kingdom Pseudomonadati; phylum Pseudomonadota; class Alphaproteobacteria; order Hyphomicrobiales; family Phyllobacteriaceae; genus Mesorhizobium; species Mesorhizobium cantuariense. Next base: position 2,785,526 of record NZ_JBHRVD010000001.1, read on the forward strand.
TATTAGCTAACGCTTAACGAACTGCCGCAGGTGGCGGGCTTTTTCCTATGGTTTTATGTAGGACCTTTGACCGCTTCGACGTGTGGAGCCCTGTCCGCGCCATCGCCATAGGATCCTCGCGGCAAGCTGCTCATGGGCCTTGCTATTGGCCTTGGCGTCGGCCTTGGAATGGCAATAGCCGGCTAGGAACGCGGGTAAGCCGCTGTCGGTGCCGTGAAGCCGCTGTCCGAGCCACAGCGCGCCACGCCCTTGGTGATGCGCAGTTCGTCCAGATGGCCGTTCATGTCGACTTGACCGGCGTGACCCTGCGCGCCGATCGCCAGGTCTGCGGCATAGTTGCTAAGGGCCGAGTTTGCCGGCGTCGCGCTACCGCGCATAACGCCATCGACGTAGAGGCGAATCTTGCCGCTGGAATCATGATCGACCGCAACGTGGTACCAGACTCCCGTTGTCATGCCGGCGCCGCTTGTGGCGATGGTTGTAAAGTTCCCGGAGCCGAAGGACAGCTCACCGATCGTGGACGATCCTGTGAAGAACCATCCGGCGGAGGCGTTCTGACCGATGATCCCGCGATTGTTGGCGTCGAGAACGTTCCATCTCACCCAAACCTCGATCGTCCAGGGCGAGCTATTTGTGGAGCCCAACTGCCAATCGAGACTGTCGGCCAATTTCAGGCGATCACCAGTTCCATCCAACAGCAGCGAGGCCGTCCCGAACTTCTTTTGCGCCGTATCTTGTGATGTACGGATCTGCGGCCACTACCTCGATGCTGAAGGCATCAAGATCGTCGGTTGAGCCAACATCGTCGGTCACCCGAATGACGATCCCTGACGATGTTCCAACCGTCGTCGGTGTTCCGGAAACAACGCCTGTTGAAGAATTGAGCGTTATCCCTGCCGGCAGCGAGCCGCTGTGAACGGTGAACGTATACGGAAGCACGCCACCGACCGCCGAGACCGTGAAACCATCGTAGGCAAAATCCTCTACCGCCTCCAGAACAGGCGTGCCGGAAATGGCCAGGACGCTGGGAGGCCCAAGAAGCTCTGGCTTGGGGACGTGCCGTTCCACCAAAACAAATGGTCCAGCCGAAGCAAATGGGTTTGCGGTGTCAGGCCCGATCGGCAGCGTGATCGAATTTGAATCCGCTTCGTACCTGACCGGGATCAGAAAATCGCAACTGACCGTGATCGCCAGCCCTGCCGCAGGAGGTTGATCATCCCGGAAAGCGATCCAGCCGTCCTCGTGGTTGAAATCCACGGTTTCGACCTGTGTAACCCCGCCGACTTTGACGACGAGATTGGACACGATTGCCAGCGGTCGCCTGTATGGGCGATCGGCATCGGCATAGGTCTTGGTGATCTGGAATTCCGTTGTTTCGCCATCGCCCGTTCCGATGTTCTCGTCGGTCAGCGTGTTGTCGAGCGGATCGCGGAGCGGAAAAAGGCGGGATGAACCGCGCCGCCCTAAGAGATGCGCCATGAAAGCGCGGGAGCGCGACTGGCAAAACCCGGTCTATGTTATTCGGACGCTGCCAGAGAACCTTAAGCGCATCGACGGCGAGCGGGCATTTGGAACCTGGACTGGTGGCTGGTTGGGTGTAGCCAGCAAGCAGATGGAAGACCATGCCGAATTCCACAAGCAATGGTATCTGCGGGACATGCTCTGACGTTGAAAAATGGTGACCTGGCGCATCGGAATCATATCCTCGATAAACCACTCGCGCCGGGGCACAGGCTTGCCGTGCCAGTCTGCCGGATTGATCAAGAAAACTTCTTGGTTGTCGTTGTCGGCCTTAGTTAGGTTCGCCTTCGGCGACGCCTTGGGCTTCATCGCTCCAAGAACCTTCAGCGGTTCGTCATCGATAAGCGCTTCCGTGATCAGGCACAGGGCAGTGAGGCAATCGTCGCCGCCGATCTGACGAACATCCGGCGTGCCACCCCGCCACAACGTGACTACTGACACATCATCGCCATGGCCTAGGAAGCGGGCAAAACTGTCTGTCAGAACGCCGAGCCGCGGAACATCTTCTGGCTTCAATTCGGTCCAATCGCCCGCAAACTTTTCGATGGTGTCGCGAGTGGTATTCTTCCAATCCGGCTCGCCGTTCGCAACCGGCACCAGAACGATGTCGCCGTATAGTAGGTCGGCATAGTCGGTCAGACAGTCCAAGGCGTGCTCTCGCGGATCAACTTCAATGAAATCCGCAGTAGGCTGGGCTTCATCACCAAAGCTGGCCGGCAGTTCAAAGGGCGTCATTTTATGCGAATTAGGATGCGTCATTGGCTGCACGGCCTCCGTGGAAGGCCGCAATCGCTGCAGCCGTAATTGCTTCTGCGAGGTTCGGTGAGAACGTCGCGCACCTCTTCCCGCCAGATGACGGCGAGTATGAGAGGTGTTTGCCAGTAGGGGATCTTAGGAGCCGCAGCCCGTACATCCGGATGTCTGCTGTTATCTCTGCGTCAAATTTGGCGACGCACGGAAAGCGCCCATCGCCAGGATCACTGGCGGGCACGATAGAAAGGATACGCATTTCGGGTTCCTTTGAGGGGATTTGGTAGGCGAATTCCAGAATTACCACTCGGCACGGATGGAGAACATTCGCGCGGTTAGTTCGGGACTTTTTCGGGACTCCGGGTTCCTAAACGGGCGATTTGAACGCCTTTCGTTCCGAAATAGAGAAAAGGCGCCAGATGGCGCCTTTGATAAGAACTAGGGATTTCAAGGATTTAATGGTCGGAGTGGCCGGATTCGAACCGACGACCCCTTGACCCCCAGTCAAGTGCGCTACCGGGCTGCGCTACACTCCGGACCGGTCGCGATGTATCGTGATAACCCCGCTCGGGTCAACCGAATTCCGCGACTTTTATCCCGCTGCCATTGCGGGTGCGGATGAGCGCTGCAAGGCAGGCCGCAACAGCCGCTGATGGCGGTATTCCAGCGCGATGGCGCCCCAGATCAGCCCGAGCAGCAGGTAGACATGGCGCCAGTGGTCGATGTCGATGAACGTGCCGAGCCCGATATTGCCGATGAAGGCGACATAGGCGCACAACAGATACGGCTGCCACGGCCGGTCGCGCAGCAGGATGCGGAATCCGGCTGCCATCGTCCATAAGACGAGCGCGAGAAACGACACGAAGCCGAGCCAGCCATAGTCCATCAGCATCTTCAGCCAGATGTCGTGGGTGTCTTCCCCGAAGATCGTGCCGAAGACCAGCGGGCCGATGCCGAACGGATGCTCCATCGCCATCTGGAAGCCGATCCCGTAGCGGGCGAAGCGGCCGAGGCGAGCGGTGTCGTAGCTCTGCTCGAGATGGGCGCGGTTGGAAAACATCTCCGACACGCCGGGCAGTTGCAGGATGACGATCATGGCGACGACCAGCAGCGCCAGCGCGGCAATCGCAATCACCACCACGCGCAGCCGGAACATGCCGCTGGCGCTTTGCAGGAACAGGCAACCGGTGAGCAGGACAGCCGAGACGGCGAACATGCCCCAGGCGCCGCGCGAGAACGAAAAGAAGATGCCGGCGGTGATGATCAGCAGCGGCACCGCCAGCAGCGGCATGCGCGTGACCGGTCCGGTCAGGAGCAGATAGAGCAGATAGATGCCGGGCAGCACCAGGAAAGGCCCGAACACGTTCGGGTCCTGGAAGGCGCCGGCGGCGCGGTCATACTTGGTGAACATCTCCGCGCCCGGAAAGGCGTGGAAATAGCCTGCAATGCCAAGCAGCGCGGTTGCCACGGCAGAAACCACGTAGCCAATGAAGATCAGTCGGTAGAGGTTCGGCTGTACGGCGGTGATCGATGCGAAGAACACCGCGCTGAAGGCGAGAAACAGCGACACGGCGAGATAGAGCGGCGTGTTGGCGAGGTCCGCCATCTGCGTCATGGAGATCATGCCGCCAATGTTCATCGTCACCAGCAGCACCAGCAGCGGCGTTGCCGCGCGGGAAATCCTCAAGCCGAAAAGCGCCCAGATGGCGATCAGCCCGGCCATGTATAGCTCGTAGGGCGCCGGCTCGCTGATGACGAAGCCCGACAGCAGAATGCCGAGGAAAACCGCGCCCGAGGAAATCAGCGCGATCAGCTTGGCGTTGACCGCAGCCTGCGGCACGTCATGGGCGATCGCGCTCAATAGGCGTTTTCCGTGTTGAGCAGCCGGAGCGGCGTCAGGAACAGGATCCGCAAGTCGAACAGCAGCGACCAGTTCTCGATGTAGTAGAGATCATACTCCGTCCGCATGCGGATCTTCTCGTTGGTGTCCATCTCGCCGCGCCAGCCATTGATCTGTGCCCAGCCGGTGACGCCGGGCTTGACCTTGTGGCGCGCGAAATAGCCGTCGACCACTTCGTTGTAGAGCAGGTTGTGCGACTGCGCGGCGATGGCATGCGGGCGCGGGCCGACCAGCGACAGCGAACCCAACAGCGAGTTGAAGAACTGCGGCAGTTCGTCGATCGAGGTCTTGCGGATGAAGCGGCCGACGCGGGTGACGCGCGGATCGTTCTTGGTCACCGTCTGCTTGGCGGTCGGGTCGGCCTTGTCCGTATACATCGAACGGAACTTGTAGACCTCGATGATCTCGTTGTTAAAACCGTGCCGCTTCTGGTGAAACAGCACCGGACCGTTGCTGTCGAGCTTGATGGCGATGGCGGTCGCCAGCATCACCGGCGAGAACACGACGATGCCGATGAGACTGAAGATGATATCGAAAGCGCGCTTGGCGACCGAATCCCAATCGTTGATCGGCTTGTCGAAGATGTCGAGCATCGGCACCGCGCCGATGTAGGAATAGGCGCGCGGGCGAAACTGCAGCGCGTTGGAATGCGCCGACAGCCGGATGTCGACCGGCAGCACCCACAATTTCTTCAGCAACTGCAGCACGCGCGATTCGGCGGTCAGCGGCAGCGATACGATCAGCATGTCGATGCGGGCGATGCGGGCGAACTCGATCAGTTCCGAAATGGTGCCGAGCTTGGGGTAGCCGGCGACGATCGGCGGCGAGCGCTTGTCGCCGCGATCGTCGAAGATGCCGCAGATGCGGATGTCGTTGTAAGGCTGCTTTTCGACCGAACGGATCAGGATTTCCGCCGCCTTGCCGCCGCCGACGATGACGGCGCGCCGCTCCATGCGGCCATCGCGCGCCCAGGCCCGGATCAGCTTCGACATCACCAGCCTGAGGCCGAAGATGAGAACGAAGCCGATGACGAACCAGCTGCCGAGCAAAAGGCGTGAATAGTCTTCCGACATCTTCATGACGAACGCTGTCAGCGCCATGAGGGCGAAAGTGCCGGCCCAGACCAGCAGGACGCGGCCGAAATTGGCGATCGGCCGCATCAGGGCGACGATCTGATAGCAGTCGGTAACGTCGAGCAGCACCACGGCAAGGAACGATGCGGCGGCGATCGTCACCGGATACTGCCAGGCGAGATAATTGAAGAACCCGACATAGTGGAAATAGACGGCGAGCCCGGACAGGAACAGCAAGCCGAATTCGACCATGCGCAGGACGCCGCTGACCATGATCGGCGACATGGTATCGCGCCTGTACTGCGAGGCGACCTGGCGGGCGACATCGTTCATGCCGCTTGGCGTGTCGCCATCGGCCGGGCCGTCGAATTTACGCACCGCCTCTACTGAAAAGCGGCGCGCGGGGTCGATCTCGTTCATGGGGCTTTCCGCAAGCTTCCCTACGGTGAATAGCAAAAGAGAGCTAAGAAACCCTTGAAACAACCCGTGGCTTTGAAACGGCTTGGCCTTGCGTCTATTTGCCCAGCGCGGCGAAGTAGACCTTCTCGATGTCGGCGGCCATCACATCGGCGCCGAAGCGCGCCTTGAGGTCGGCGCCATCGGGCATCAGCTTGCGATAGGCGGCGGGGTCGGCCAGCGCCTGGCTCATCTTGTCGGCAAGCTCGACCGGGTCGGGCCGGATCAGGGCAGGGGAACCGGTGCCGAAGATCTCTGGAATGCCGCCGACCGCGGTTGCGATCATCGGCTTTCCCGCGGCAAGCGTTTCCAGGACGATATAGGGCATGGCCTCGGCGCGCGAGGGAACGATGACGAGCGCCGCCAGCGCAAAGGCTTCTCTGGCCGGCATCGGCGGCAGGAAGCGGACATGGCGCTCAATCCCGAGGCGTTTCACTTGAGCGTGGTAACGCGGCAGGTCGTCGCCGTCGCCGACCATGACAGCGGTCAGCGCGCGGTCGAACTGGGGGCCGGCGAGGGCCAGTGCATCGATAAAGATGTCCGGTCCCTTCAAATCGCGCATCATGCCGATATAAAGCAGATCGGCAGCATCGGGGTCGGTGATCACCGGCTCGAATTCAATGGCGCGCAGGCCGTTATAGACCAGGCTGTTGGGAATGGGCGGCTCGCCGACCTTCCTGCGATATGTTTGCCGTTCATAGTCGGAGACAAACAGCAGGCAATCGGTGAAGCGGGCCATGAAGCGCTCGAGCGCGAAGAACAGCCTTCCGGTGGTCGTGTTCTCGTCATAGTGGAGAGAGCCACCATGCGGCGAATAAAGGCGGGCTACGCGAGACCTTGATACCCGCAACAATGAGCCGAACAGACGGGCATAGGCGCCACCCTTGGCGCCGTGCCCGTGCAACACGTCCGGCCGCAATTCCTTGATGATCCTGTAGGTGCGCCAGGCCGAGGCAAGATCGCCCGGGCCGACATGGCGCTGCATCGGCGTGCGATGGATGCCAAGCGCCAGCATGTCCTTCATCTGCTCGAACAGATGTTCCTCGAATGCGCCGCCCGTCGTCGAATCGCAAACGATGCCGACGGAATGCCCGGCGGCGACCTGCGCCTCGGTCAGGTCGCGCACATGCCGGAAGATTCCTCCGACGGGTGAACGAAAGCAATGGACGATCCTGAGTGTGTCCGCCACTTGGTATCTGTCAGAACAGACGTTCGCGGACGTAGACGGTATCGCCCGGCAGCAGCGGGTCGGAGGTGACCACGCGGCCGGTCATCACCTTGCCGTTGATGTCGCGGGTGATGTCGACGCTTTCCTGATTGGCGCGCGGCGAGAACCCGCCGGCAATGGCGATTGCCTTCTGCACCGTGAGGCCGGGGACGTAAGAGTATTGGCCCGCGGCTCCGACTTCGCCCATGACGAAGATCGGCCGGTAGCGGTCGATCTCGACCGAAACGTCGGGATCGCGCAGGTAGCCTTGCCGCAATTTGTCGGCGATTGCCTTTTCCATCTGCTGCGCGGTGTGGCCGCGCGCCGGTATGGCGCCGACAAGCGGGAAGGAGAGGTAGCCGGATTGGTCGACGCTATAGGTGTTGGTCAGCCCGTCCTGCTCGAACACGGTGACGCGGACGCGGTCGCCGGCGCCAAGGCGATAGGGCTGATCGAGCACCTCATGGAAGGCCGCCGGCGTTGGCCGGTAACTGGAGCAGCCAGCAAGCATCGATACGGCAAGCAGAGCGCGAAACAGGGAAGCAGTGCTTTTCATGGCCGGACAGGTACCTTCGACTGGTCGCTGCAGCGTCGCAGCAAACTCTAAGATCGAGGTCCGTTATCATCCTGTTAGGGTTAATGGCCGGTAAAGGGAGCGGTCGACACGCGGCGCATCGGCAAGAGTTTTACGATTTTTGGCGGTTTTGTTTGTCGCTTGCCAGTAAACCCTAACGGAAACTTACCGCGATCTTAACGGCTGAGTTACCATAGTTGTTTACGGTGCGTGCTGACCCAGTATCGGAGTAGGGATGCATGTCCGTTCAGTCCGCGGCCGCAGATGTCGACGTCGATCTCAGGCAGCTCTTCGCCAGCCTGGCGAGGAATTGGCTGCGCATATTCGTCGTCGTCTTGTTGGTGACAGGGCTGGCGTTCGCCTTCGCCTCATTGGCAACCCGGCACTACAAGGCCGAGACGCAGGTGGAGATCGCTCCGCGTGAATCCGTCTATACGCGGCCGGCCAGCAACAACAACGACACCGACAAGCCAATTCTCGACGAACAAGGCGTCGCCACCCAGGTCCAGATAATTTCCTCCAACGAAATCCTCAAGCAGGTCGCGCAAAAGCTTGGTCTGGAGAAGCTGCCCGAGTTCAATGAAGCGCTCGACATGTCGGCGGTGAGCCGCGCTCTGGTTCTGGTCGGCTTGAAAAGCGACCCGATGGAAATTCCGACGGAAGAGCGCGTCCTCAAGAAAATGCACGAGAAGCTCAACGTCTATGGCGTCGAGAAGACCCGCATTATTGCCATCGAGTTCTCATCGGAAGATCCCAAGCTCGCGGCCGCCATACCTGACGCCATTGCCGCCGCCTATATAGCCGGGCAAGGGGCGGCCAAGCTCGAATCGAACAACGCCGCCGCCGACTTTCTGGCGCCGGAGATCGCCGACCTGTCGAAGCAGGTCAAGGATGCCGAGGCGAAGGTCGCCGCCTATCGCTCACAGTCCGATCTTCTGATGGGCGGCAACAATTCGGTGCTGGCCACCCAGCAGCTTTCGGAGCTGTCGAGCGAACTGTCGAAAGTGCGCGCTAACCGCGCCGCGGCCGAAGCGACAGCTGACGGTGTGCGCAGGGCGTTGCAGAATGGCGGTTCGCTGGACGCCGTGCCGGAGGTTCTGTCATCGGACCTGATCCAGCGCTTGCGCGAGCGACAGGTCGAATTGCGCTCCAACATCGCCGATCTGTCGACGACACTGCTAGGCAATCATCCGCGTATTCGCGCGCTGAAATCGCAACTGACCGATCTCGACGCGCAAATCCGCAGCGAGGCCCAGAAGATCATGAAGGGCCTGTTGATGCAGGCCGAGACGGCAAAAGCCCGTGAGAACCAGCTTGTCGCCGACGTCAACACGTTGAAGGCGGCGTCGGCGCAGGCCGGTGAACAGCAGGTCGATCTCGACGCGCTGCAGCGCGACGCGACCGCCAAACGGCAGCAACTCGAACTGTACCTGACCAACTACCGCGAAGCGGCTTCGCGCCAGGATCGCAACTATCTGCCGGTCGACGCCCGAATCGCCTCGAAAGCGTCGGTGCCTTCCGAGGCCTATTTCCCGAAGGTCGGGCCGATCGTGGGAGCGGCTTTCGCCGCATCGTTGCTGATCATGGCCATCGTGACTCTGCTGCGGGAGCTGTTTTCCGGCCGCGCGATGCGCCCGGCGAGCGGTTCCCGTTTCGAACGGATCGATGAGGTCGCGATGCCCCATGTCGCGCAAGCGCCTGATATGGTCCCTATGCCTGTAGTCCGCCCGGAGCCCCCCATCCTCAGGGAGCCCATCGTTCGCCAAGAGGTGCCGGAACATTCAGCTGAAGCAGATGCAGGGTCCTATGCTGCAGTGATGCCCTATCTGGCCGAGGCGCCCGACAGGGTCGCGATGCCCGATGCGGCGAAAACCGAGCAGACGGCTGTCGAGCCCGAACCGGTGCGTTCGACGCTGGGCGAGATCGACATCGAGAAGGCTGCCGAAAAGCTGATTGCCAGTGGTGCCGCGCGCGCCATATTCGTGTCGCCGGAGGGCGACGAGGCAGCCGCATCGGCGATCCTGGTGGCCCGCGAGGTCGCGGACGCAGGCTTGCGCGTGCTGTTGCTGGACCTCACCGCTTCGGGGGCCGCCTCACGGCCGATGCTGGACAGCGGGCTTTTCCCCGGCATCACCAACCTGCTCGCTTCGGAAGCGCAGTTCAGCGATGTCATCCACGCCGATCTCTACTCGGACTGTCACGTCATTCCTGTCGGCACCGCCGATCCGGTCCGCGCCATGCGCGCAGCCGACCGGCTGCCGATCATCATGCAGTCGCTGACAACAGCCTATGACCTGGTCGTCGTCGAGTGCGGGCCGGCCGACGCGCAAGGCATCAGCCGTCTGGCCGGCGATGCCACCGAGGTGTTCCTTTCCATGCTGGAGCCGGACGACGAAGTGACACAGGCCGCGGTCAAGCTGATCGAGAACGGCTATCCCGACCTGACGCTGGTGACGCCGCTCGGCCACGAACCGCCCGGCAATCCGGTGCCGGGACGGCGCACTGCCGCCGCCTGAGAGAGCCGCAGATCGCTTGGCCGAAGCGGTCAGAGGTCTGCCTGGTCGCTATCCCAGTTCCAGGGTCGTTACGCCGAACAGCCGCCGCAGCCCAAGCTTCGGAGCCAGGCCCTTGTACATGCGGGTGGTGGTGAAGGTCGGCGCAAAGCCGGCCGCATCGAGCGCTGCAATGAAGTCCAGTTTGGTGGCTGGAACGTCGATGTGCAGGTCGCCGCCCTCGCAGGCACCAGCCAGCCCATCCAGCAATTGCAGGGCGATTGCCATGTCGTCGGCAAACAGCGGGCCGATCTTGAAGCCGGAGCGGCACGGCCGCGCCACGGCGTAGCCGGTGGTGCCGTGCGAACTGATCGCCGCCAGCCCGTGATGCGGTGCCTGCAGCCATCGTTGCAGGAAGGCCCGCCGCGGCGCGGGAAAGCAAAGCGTGTCATAGGCGATGATGTCGGGCACGAGCTCAGTCGTCACCGTCCTCAGTCCGTCGGCCCTGACCGCCGGTCCTGCCTTGCGCCCACTATAGCGGATGGTCTCGTAGGCAGGGCTGAAGCCCTTGCGCCGGTAATTCGCCTGCTGCTCGGCGACGCCATCGAGGCCGATGGTGCGGCCGGTAAGTCTCGTCATTCCAGCGTTCCACACCGCCTTGCCGTAGCCCTTGCCGCGTCTGTCCGGCCGGCAGATGTAGAGGCCAATGAAACCGAACTCGCTTCCATAGGCCACTGCCGAGATCGCGGCGACCATTTCGTTGCCGACAAAGGCGCCGATGAAGCCTTCAGGGTCCGCAGCCTGGAACATCGCCGCGTCTTCAAGACCGGGGTTCCAGCCTTCCGCGGCCGCCCAGTCGACGAGAACCGCCAGCTCCTGTAGCGACAGTGTGCGGATGGAAGGCATCATGGCCTTAACTATCGTCTTCGGCGGGCGCTGCCTGTCCGGCTGCCTTGCGACGCAGCATCTTGGTCAGCTTCCAGATCGTCGGGCTGTTCTTGATGAAGGCTTTCAGCCGCGCGCCTTGCCTAAGCGTCAGCCCTAGTGCGCGACCCTTCAGGGTCAGTGGTATCAGCACCTCGAAATGCTGGGTTTCGATATCGCACCACAGCCGTTTGTAGGGCTCGTCGCCGACGGAGAAATCATAGACCTCGAAGCCGGTCTCGCAGGCTTCCTGGATGTTGTCGAAGAACAGGAAATCGCCGGGGCTGGTGTGGCCGAGATCATCCTCCGCAATGGCTCCGAATTCGCAGATCAGGCGCTTGCCCGAGCGGCTCGACCCGGTGATGGCACGCAGCTTGCCGGCAACCTCGAGCCCGTGCAGCACGAAGGGCGGTTTGTCCTCGGCAAGCGCTTGCGAAAACAGCGCGCGGAAGAAGCCGCGCACCTGCCCGTCGCCGAAGACGTTGGCGATACCCATCTTGCGGAAGCGGAGTTCCTTCATCTCGAAAAAGGCGTCGAGCAGCCTGGTCACCTCGTCGGCCGTGCGTGCCTCGATGCGCCGATGGCTGCCGACGGCCTCGAACTTCCGGATCTGCGAACGATGCTTCTTGCGCTTGCGTTTGCCGCTGGCGCGAGAAAGCAGCGCATCGAAGCCGCCGGCAAGGTCGACGGCCAGCGACAGATTGGGGCTGGCAAAATGGTCAAGCGAGGCGAGGGGATTGGCGACGCCATCGAGATCGGGCAGCAACCGTTCAAGAGCGATGAGATCGATGTCGCGACGTGCCTTGGCGATGGCCGTCAGCATCGATCGGACGGCCGCGACATCCGCCCTGGCCAGCCAGTGCGGATCCGCAGCGACGAAGTTGCCATTGGCGTGGCGGCCACCCATGAAGCGGGCGACCCGGAACGGACCGCTGGCGCTGACCTCCAGGGCCAGCGAAAAAACCGGCTTGCCTTCGACAGTCAGCGTCGCGACGAGCAGATCCGGTTCAACCTGAGCCGCCCAGTTCAGGATCCAGGCAGCACTCTGCGGTGGTGCAAACAGGGCCGAGCGGCAGAACTCGGCATAGGCCGCCAGTCCATCCGCGGACACCACTGAAATCGACAGGCCGGTATGCTCCCGTGGCAAGGCGCGCGACGACGCCTCGGTCGCCGCAAGCCGATTGCCGTCAAATGACGCTGTAGCGTCAACCATACCTCAATCCTTAGGGCGTATTGATCGCGATTTGGGGGTTCGCGTAGGCGCATTCCGTGCTTGGATCAGCCTAGGCGCAAAAGGTGAATGAATGATCGACGGCGGGGAGGCAATCCGGAAACTGGCGCTGAACGTCGCCCGCTATACCGGTCTCGCACCGCTGGCCAAACCGTTCATCGGCGGCATTGGCGCCATATTGATGCTGCACCGCGTCACCGCGACTCCGGAACGGCCCGACAGCGTCAACCGGCATCTCAACATTGCGCCCGGGTTCCTCGATGCCATGATCGCCGACATGAAGGCGCATGGTTATGCCTTTGTTTCCATGGACGAAGCCGTTGAGCGCATCAAGGCAGGCGGCAAGGGCGGCGAGTTTGCCACCATCACCGCCGACGACGCCTATCGCGACAACATGACCGAGGCGTTGCCGGTGCTGGAGAAGCACGGCGCGCCAATCACCATCTATGTCGCGCCCGGGCTGATCAACGGCACCGCCGATCTGTGGTGGGACGTGGTCGAGGATGTCGTCAAGGCGCGCGACAGCCTTACTCTGACGCGACCGAATGGTCCCCTGACGATCGATTGCTCGACACCTCCGAAGAAACTGCAGGCCAATGCACGCCTGCACGCCTATCTCACCTCCGAAGTCCGCGAGGAGGACCTGCAGGCGGTGTTGCGCGATCTGGCTCGCTCGAATGGCGTCGACGCCGATGGCCCGCGCCTGCGGACACTGATGAACTGGGACGAAATCCGCCGCATCGCCGCGCATCCGCTGGTGACAATCGGCGCCCATACGATCAACCACAGCAATCTGAAGCGGCTTTCCGAAGCCGATGCCCGGCACGAGATCGGCGCCGTGCGCGGCATGTTGCAGGCCGAATTGGGCGAAAAGCCCAGCCATTTCGCCTACCCCTATGGCTATGCCAGCGCTGTCGGCTGCCGCGAGGTCGGCTTAGCCCGCGAGGCCGGCTATACCTCCGCCGTGACGACGCGCCATGGTGTGCTGCGCGCCGAACATGCCGGGTTCCTGCACGCCTTGCCGCGCATTTCAGTCAACGGCCGCTACCAGAGCCTCGCCCACATCCGCACCATGCTGTCGGGCGTGACGACGCCGCTCGCCAATGCCGGCAAGATGGTCGTTACCATCTGACGGTGGCGGATTCCGCTTAGCGTTTGGCCCGCGGCTCCAGCATCAGCCATTTGATGATACCCATCGCCGGCAGCACCCAGAGCAGGCCGCTCAGCAGGAAGAACAGGAAATGCACCCATGGACCCGACTCCGAGAGTTGGGCGACCGCGAAGATCGATGCGACCAGAGCATAAATGATGACCAGCGCCACCAGCAGAAACATTCCGATCAGCTTTTTCAGGCGCACGGGCATGGTTGGTCTCCTGGTCGAGGATGCCGGTAAATCGGACGAGCGGCCCGGCAGGCTCAGGGTGTTGGCTTCGCATAGGCCTTGGCGCGAAGCTGTGCAACCGGCGAGACGCGGCGCGACGGCGTGCCGCGCCGCATGGCCTTGCCAGCACGGGTGCGATGGTCCACCAATCCGCCAAACCAACCTGCCGGGACAAGATCATGGCTGCCATATCAGCTGCCGCGCCATACGTCGCCCGCGACCGCGACCTGCACAACCGGGCGCTGCTGCGCGGCTGGCTCTATGTGGTGCTTCTGGTGCTGTTTGCACTGGTTCTGGTCGGCGGCGCCACCAGGCTCACCGATTCCGGCCTGTCGATCACTGAGTGGAAGCCGATCCACGGCGTGATCCCGCCGCTCAACGACGCCGAGTGGCAAGAGGAATTCCAGCTCTACCAGCAGATCCCGCAATATGCCGAGCTCAACAAGGACATGAGCATCGAGGCGTTCAAGTCGATCTTCTGGTGGGAATGGGCGCACCGCATCCTGGCGCGCAGCGTCGGCCTGGTCTTTGCCTTGCCGCTGCTGTTTTTCTGGGCGACGCGCCGCATCGAGCGCGGCCTGGGCCCGAAACTTGTAGGCATTCTCCTGCTCGGCGGCCTGCAGGGCGCCATCGGCTGGTGGATGGTGGCCTCAGGGCTGGTCGACCGCGTCTCCGTCAGCCAATACCGGCTGGCGACGCATCTGACGCTTGCCGCGCTGATCTTCACCGCGACCATGGTGGTCGCGCGTGGGCTGGCGCCACATTCCGAGCCTGCCGCCGATCGGTCGACGCAGAGGCTGGCCGGTTTTCTAGTGCTGCTGGCGCTGATCCAGATCTATCTCGGCGGCCTGGTCGCCGGGCTTGATGCCGGCCTCAGCTACAACACCTGGCCGCTGATGGATGGCAAGATCATTCCGGGCGATCTGCTGATCCTCGAGCCGGCATGGCGCAACTTCTTCGAGAGCCCGAAGACGGTGCAGTTCATCCATCGGCTCGGCGCCTACACGGTGTTCATCGTGGCCTTGTGGCACATGATCGCCACGCGCCGGCGGCTGCCAGGCTCAACGCATGCGCGTCGCGCGACGCTGCTGTTTTTGGCTGTGCTGGTGCAGGCCTCGATCGGCATCGGCACGCTGCTGATGCATGTGCCGCTACATATGGCGCTGACCCACCAGGGATTTGCGCTCATCGTGTTGGGCTTTGCATCAGCGCATTGGCGCGGCACCAAGGGCGCCTATCCCTTGCCTCACGAAATCGCGCTCAGGGGGTGATCCCGAGCCGACCGGCCAGTCACATCCAGAATTCGTTGGACGGCGTCGTCTTCTCGCCGTCGAATTCCGCCTGACGCAACGCCGCGGCGGATGGCGTGGATTGGCCCTGATCAGCCTTGGCTGCCTTGTCGGCGGCCTTGAGCGCATCAAGCTTGGCCTGGGCCACAGCGATATCCTGCTGCACCTGGGTGGCCTGGACCTGATCCTTGATCGCCTTGGCCTGGTCTTCCAGATCCTGGATCTGCTTTTCGAGCGCGGCCTCCTGCGCTGCATTGCTCGACGAACTGGACGAGGAATACTGGGTCGCCTGTGACGAACCCGAAATCGCGCTGACCATGACTAATCCCGAAGTGGAGCCGAGACCAATCAGTAGCCCATCGTGGTGAACAGGCGGTTACCGCACCGTTGCCTGTGCGATCAGAAGCTTGCCCGCACCGCCCGGATCGCCTCGGCGATCGACAATTCGCGATTCTCCTCGACCGCATTGTCATCCTCATGATGCCAGGACGCCGACAGGCACCCATAGGCGATGGCATGATCAAGGATGGTTGGCGGTGTCTGGCCCAGTGTTCTGGCAAAGATCTCGGCCATATGCGCTGTTCGCTCCGGATCGAGGCAAAGCTCATCCCGGTCGAGCGGGTTGTAGAACATGTTCGCGGCGTCGAAGCCGGGGTCGCCGAGAACGCCCTTCGGATCGATGGCCAGCCAGCCGCGCGGTCCATGCAGGATGTTTTCGTGATGCAGGTCACCATGCAGAGGCCTGATATCGTGCGGATTGGCCAGCAGTCGATCCGCGATGACGGCGGCCTCGACATAAAGGCTGTCATGACCCGCGTCGCGGTCTGTTGCGGCCTTCTTGAACAGGCTTGAAAACCGTTCCCTCTGCGGCTGAAGTTCGGCCGGGAAGGGGTCTTTCCCAGGTGAAAACAGTTTCGCCATCACCTCGGCCGCGATTTCAGTGGCGGCGTGGTCGCCCTGTTCGTCGAGAATCTGCTCCAGCAGGGCTTCACCGGCATATTCGAGCAGCATGCTGTGGCCGTCGCGGCCGAGCAGGCGCACCGCGCCTTCGCCGCGCCGCCAGGCGAGGTAATGCTCTCCGCGCAACTCGTCGGCGACATCATCGAAAGGCTTGAGTGCCTTGACGATCGCCGGCGAGCCGTCTTCGCGCAAAACCTTCCAGATGCGGCTCGAAAAGGTCTCGGCAATGAGTTCGGGCGCGCTGACTTTCCAGCGCGCCGGAAAGGCTAGCATGTCCATCAGAGGCCGAGCATCAGGTCCATGTTCTGGACAGCGGCACCCGAGGCACCTTTGCCGAGATTGTCATAGACCGCCAGCAGCAGGGCCTGCGCCCGTTTGTCGTTGGCAAAGACATAAACCTTCATCCGGTTGGTGCCGTTGTAGATCTCCGGATCGATCTCCGGCATGCGCTCCGAATGCGCATAGGGCGCCACCTCGACCACGCCGCCCTTGATGGCGGCGAAATGGTCGGCAATCGCCGCATGCAGTTCCGCACCCGTCGGCACATGGTCGAGGCCGCCAAGCTGCAGCGGCACCACGGTGATCATGCCTTGCGCGAAATTACCGACCGCCGGCTGCATGATCGGATCGTGCGACAGCCTGGCATAGGCCCTCAGTTCCGGCACGTGCTTGTGCTGCAGGGTGAGGCCGTAGGGCAGGAATTCCGAGGCGTCCTCGCCCTTGGCGACATAGTCCTCGATCATCGGCCGTCCACCGCCCGAATAGCCCGAAATGCCGTTGACGGTGATCGGGAAATCGGCCGGCAGCAGGCCGGCGGTGACCAGCGGCCGCAGCGTGGCGATCGGTCCCTGCGGCCAGCAGCCGGGGTTGGCAACGCGTTTTGCCGAGGCAATTGTCTTCGCCTGCGTCTTGTCCATCTCGGCGAAGCCATATGCCCAGCCTTCCGCCACGCGATGCGCGGTCGACGCATCGATGACCTTGGTGGTGTCGTTGGCGATCAGCGAGACGCTTTCCTTCGCCGCATCGTCGGGCAGGCACAGGATCGCGACATCAGCGGCATTGAGGAACTCGGCGCGCGCAGCCGTTTCCTTGCGGCGCTCGGCAGGAACCGAGATGATCTCCAGGTCACCGCGCTCGGCGAGCAGTGCGCGGATCTGCAGGCCGGTGGTGCCGTGTTCGCCGTCGATGAAGATTTTCGGTTTCATGGATTGATCAAATTCCCTGATATTTCAAGACTATATGCCCTGACCGTGATTCACCGCGGCGCCATTGTGGTTGCCGTTGTTCAGCTCTTCAAGCCGGGCCTTTCGCTCCGCCAGCAGGCCGAGATATTGCATGGCCACCATCGAGCCGGCGATCGCCGTTATATCGGCGTGATCATAGGCCGGCGCAACCTCTACGACATCGGCGCCGACAATATCGATCTGGTTGAGCTGACGCAGCGTCGACAGGATCTTCGCCGAGGACGGTCCGCCTGCAACCGGCGTGCCGGTTCCCGGCGCATAGGCCGGGTCGAGGCAGTCGATGTCAAAGGTGAGATAGGTCTTCTTGCCGCCGGTGCGGTCGACGATGGCGTAAGCGATATCGGACGCCCGCATCTCCTCGATTTCATGGCCGTAGAGGATCTTGATGCCGAACGTGTCGGGCGCATGCGTGCGGATGCCGATCTGGATCGAGCGGTCGGGATCGATGATGCCTTCCTTGACGGCGCGGCCGACGAAGGATCCGTGGTCGATGCGCTTGCCGTCGTCCGGCCAAGTATCCTGATGCGCATCGAACTGCACCAGTGCGAGCGGACCGTGGATGGCGGCATGTGCCTTGAGCAGCGGCCAGGTGACGAAATGGTCGCCGCCGAGCGTCAGCAGGAAGGCGCCGGATTTCAGGATCTTCGCCGCTTCGCGCTCGATCGTGCCGGGCGTTTTCTGGTGGTTGCCCGAATCGAGCAGGCAGTCGCCATAGTCGACGACCGCGAGATGCTCGAACAGATCGCGTGAAAACGGATACTGAGGGTCGTTGTCGAGGATCGCCGAGGCGCGACGGATCGCCTGCGGCCCGAAACGGGCGCCAGGCCGGTTGGTGACGGCGGCATCGAAGGGAACGCCCCACACCACAGCGTCCGCGCCCTTCACGTCCTTGGTGTATTTGCGCCGCATGAACGACAGCGCGCCGGCATAGGTCGGCTCGAACGCGGCGCCCGTTTTGGAACGGGCGGTGAAGGCGTGGTCGATGTTGTTGTTCGCCATTACGGATCCTCGTTTTTCATCGGGGTGCAACCACTACAGAACCGGCACGGAAGATGCCAGTCACAGCTTGGGGAGACGAAACGGCGCCGCCCGAGTGCCACGGCAAGACAGGATTTGTATCATCATGACGCAGACCGCGTTTCTTAATCCTCCCCGCGCCGCGGTGTCGACCCACAGCGGTACGATCGCCGGCGAACGCTTCCTGGTCCTCGATTCGTGGCGCGGCATCTGCGCGCTTCTGGTGGCGCTGTTTCACTTCCCGAATGGTTCGGCGATTTCGCAAAGCGCCTTCATCGGTTCGTCCTACCTCTTCGTCGATTTCTTCTTCGTTCTTTCCGGCTTCGTCATCGCCAGCAGCTACGGCAATCGGCTGAATCAGCCGGAAGAGGTCGCCCGTTTCGCCCTGGTCCGTTTCGGCCGCATCTACCCGCTGCATCTGCTCATGCTCGCCGCCTTTGCCGGCTTCGAATTGCTGCGGCTGATGCTGCCGCAACTGCATGGAACCGGGGCTGCTCCCTTCACCGGCGGTTTCGACCTCAACAGCCTGCTTGCCAATCTTCTTCTGCTCCAGGGTGTCGGCTTCGAGGATCAATTGACCTGGAATGCGCCAAGCTGGAGCATTTCGGCCGAGTTCTTCGCCTATCTGCTGTTTGCCGGCGTGGTCTTGGTCGCCGGCGCGCGCGCCTGGATATGGTTCGTTGCCGCCGCCGTCACCGCGCCGCTGTTCCTGCTCGGCTTCTCGACCCATCATATGGATGTGTCCTTCGATTTCGGCTTCATCCGCTGCCTGTACGGCTTCTCGCTCGGCGCCCTGCTTACGTGGTTTCAGCATGATTCCATTGCAGGGGCACGACGGGCCCTCGCCAGGGGCGGCCCGCGGATGGACTGGACCCTTGCCGAGATCGTCATGGTGGCGGTCATCGTGCTTTTCGTCTCGCTGGCGGGCGACAATGATTTCGGCATCGCGGCACCCCTGGTGTTCGCGCTGGCGCTGTTTCTGTTCGCCCATGAGGGCGGCTGGATCAGCGCCTTGCTGAGGGCGCCATTCATGCTGACCCTCGGCGCGCTGTCCTACTCGATCTACATGGTCCACATTTTCGTCCAGGCGCGCCTGATCAACGTTGCCGGCATCGTCGAGCGCAAGCTTGGCCTCGGCCTGATCGGCGACTTCATGCTGCGCGGCCAGCCTGCCACCGGCTTCGGCGCCGGCTGGATGGGAGCGGTGGCGATCGTCGTCATGCTCGCCGCCACCATTGCCGCCTCGTGGATCACCTGGCGTTTCGTCGAAATGCCGGCAATGGCGTGGTTCCGCCGGCTCTCGAAACGCATCTGACGCTTTCCGCTAGCCGGCTTCGTTCACCTAGATGTCACGGGCATCGCCTATCCGGGTTTCGATCCGGCAAGGAGCGATTCTCGATGCGGACCATCTGGCTGAGCCTTCTGCTTTCCGCGACCCTTGTGGCCGTCTCCGGCCAGGCCTTGGCCGGAGAAACCCGCGCCAGACAGATCCTCGACCGCTTCGAGCATGCCAATCAATGGCGCGACCACGTCATGGTGGCCGCGCATCGCGCCGGCAGCATGCAGGCCGGCAAGACGCTTTATGCGGAAAATTCGATTGCCGCCGTCGAAGGCTCGATCGCCATGGGCGCCGAAATCGTCGAGGTCGACATCCGGCGCTCGAAGGACGGTGAGTTCGTCGTCATGCATGACAGCTGGCTCGACCGCACCACGACCTGCAAGGGCGAGGTGGTCAAGTACACGCTGGCCGAACTCAAGACATGCCGGCTGGTGGTGGAGGGCACCGGCGCCATCACCAATGAGACGGTTTCGACGCTGCGCGAGATGCTGCTGGCAACCAGGGACAGGATCCTCATCAACCTCGACAACAAGCTCGACGTCGGCGATCTCCCAGGCATGATCGCGATCGCTCGCGATCTCGGCATGGCTGAACAGGTCATCGTCAAGGAGAACCTGTGGAATTCACGCCGGATTTCCACGGTCAAGGCCGCCATGGATGCGATCGGCGGTGGCTTCCAGTTCATGCCGATTATTGCCGACGACGCGGTGCATGATGCCGGTTTCGCCGAGACGGTCGACCACGCCTTCTCACCGCGCGCGATCGAGCTGATCAACTGGCGGGCAGGCGCCGAGACGCTGACCGAGACCGGCGGACCGCTGTTCAGCACGCGCATGCGCGCGGCCGCGGTGAGGGGCAACTGGCACATCTGGGCCAACACCTACGCCATCGCTGGCAAGCCGGGCGGCTTCCTTGCCGGCGGCCGTGGCGACGAACTGGCGGTGCAGGCCAGCCTGCCGCGCGAAAGCTGGGGCTTCTGGGCCGATCGCGGCGCCACCATCATCCAGACCGACGAGCCGAAGGCGGCCATCGACTGGCTGACAACGAATGGTTTTCGCGTGCCATATTCCGACGAGGCGCGGCCGGCTGAGCCGGCGAATACGGCGAGTATCAACTAAGCGGCGGCTGCAGTAGCCAATCTCCCCCCTCGTGGGGGAGATGCCCGGCAGGGCAGAGGGGGGGCGCTGTCCCGCCAGCCTGTCGGTCAATTTGGGTCAGTTGAGAGATTGCGCTGAAGTCGATTGTCGGCGTGGTCTTGAGAGGAGGTTAGCGATCCTTCGCGCCCCCCTCTGGCCTGCCGGCCATCTCCCCACGAGGGGGGAGATTGGTTAGCTTCAAGCCGCCAGCGCCACGCCGTCCAGTTCGTTGAGCGTATCCTGTGGCAATTCCAGTTCGGCAGCAGCGAGGTTCTCCCGCAAATGCCCGACCGACGATGTGCCGGGGATCAGCAGGATATTGGGCGCGCGGCGCAGCAGCCAGGCGAGCGCGACCTGCATCGGGGTGGCGCCGAGGCGCGCCGCGACGTCCGACAGGGTGGAGGATTGCAGTGGATTGAAGCCGCCGAGCGGGAAGAACGGCACATAGGCGATGCCGTCGCGGGCAAGATCGTCGATCAGGGCATCGTCGCCGCGATGCGCCAGATTGTACTGGTTCTGCACGCAGACGATCTCGGCGATGCGGCGTCCTTGCGCGATCTGCGCCGAGGTCACGTTGCTCAGCCCGATGTGCCTGACCAGACCCTGTTGTTGAAGCTCGGCCAGCACGGCGAGCGGCGCTTCGATCGATCCCTCGGCTGGACCATGGGTATCGAACATGATGCGCAAATTGACCACATCGAGCACCTCAAGCCCGAGATTGCTCAGATTGTCGTGCACCGCCTGGGTCAGCGCTCCGGGAGAGAAGGCCGGCAGCCATGA
This sequence comes from Mesorhizobium cantuariense, assembly GCF_042647205.1. Taxonomy (NCBI): domain Bacteria; kingdom Pseudomonadati; phylum Pseudomonadota; class Alphaproteobacteria; order Hyphomicrobiales; family Phyllobacteriaceae; genus Mesorhizobium; species Mesorhizobium cantuariense. The sequence goes on from NZ_JBHRVD010000001.1 coordinate 2,806,801, forward strand.
TCCATCCGCGCCGCGCCGGGCACCGATCTTGGTGACGATGACGAGATCGTCCTTGTAAGGCGCCAGCGCCTCGCGGATCAGCCGGTTGGTGACGTGCGGACCGTAGAAGTCGCTGGTATCGATGTGGTCGACCCCTTGCGCAACCGCCTCGCGCAGCACGGCCAATGCAGCGTCATGGTCCTTGGGCGGCCCGAACACGCCGGGTCCGGCGAGCTGCATGGCACCGTAGCCGAGCCGCTTTACGGTGTGGCTGCCAAGGGTGAAGGTGCCGGATTGTTGGATGTTGGACATGATTGATCTCCGTTGAGGAGACAGAGATAGGCGCTGCTCAACCTCGTGATAATCAGGTACAATCCACACAGGCTGTGCGGAATGGCGAACAATGATGGACCTCAGTGACCTGAACGCTTTCGTGGCGGTGGCGCGCGCCGGCGGTTTTCGCGATGGCGCGCGTGCCAGCGGCGGCAGCGCCTCCGGCTTGAGCGAGGCGGTGCGTCGCCTTGAGACACAGCTCGGTGTCAGGCTGTTCAACCGCACGACGCGCAGCGTTGTCCCGACCGAGGCGGGCCTCAGCCTGCTGGAGCGGCTCGGCCCGGCGCTGTCGGAGGTGGAGGCGGCGCTGGACGTGGTGAACGGCTTTCGCGACAGGCCGGCGGGCTCGTTGCGTCTCAATGTGCCGGTCAGCGCCGCACGGCTGATATTGCCCGACATCGTGCCGGGTTTCCTCGCCGCGTATCCCGGTATCCGGCTGGAGGTGATCGCCGATGAGAATTTTGTCGACGTGCTGGCGGCCGGGTGCGACGCCGGCATCCGCTATGACGAGCGGCTGGAACAGGACATGATCGCGGTGCCGATCGGGCCGCGTGTGCAGCATTTCGCCACCGCCGCCAGCCCTGCCTATCTTGCTCGCCATGGACGGCCGCAACACCCGAGCGACCTGCTTGGCCATTCTTGCGTGCGCGGACGCTTTGCCAGCGGCGCGATGCTGCCTTGGGAATTCGAGCGCGACGGCGAGGTGGTGCGGGTCGATCCGACGGGGCCGTTGATCGTGCGGATCGGCGGGGCGACCGATCTTGCCGTCGACGCGGCCATTGCCGGCACCGGCATCATCGGCCTCTTCGAGGGCTGGCTTCGCCCTTACTTCGACAGCGGCGCGCTTGAGCCCATTCTCGAACCGTGGTGGCCGAGTTTTCCCGGGCCGTTTCTCTATTACCCCGGCCGGCGCCTGGTGCCGGCCCCGCTGCGGGCGTTCATCGACTATATCAAGGGCGGCAAGGCCTGACCTGTTTTATGCCGGCGCCATCACCCCACCCGGCGCTACGCGCCGACCTCCCCATCGAGGGGAGGTAGGGCGCCGCGCTTTTCTTCTACCTCCCCTTGATGGGGAGGTCGCGCCGCAGGCGCGGGTGGGGTGACTGCCGAGCCGTAAACAACAAGCCCCAAGCAAAAGGCCGCCCGGAGGCGGCCTTTTCGATCTTGGTAGGTTCTCGGCGTAGCGCTTCGAGAACTGGCCCCAAGCGCTTCTTAGCGCTTGGAAAACTGGAACGAACGACGGGCCTTCGCCTTGCCGTACTTCTTGCGCTCGACGACGCGGCTGTCGCGGGTCAGGAAGCCACCCTTCTTGAGCACGGCGCGCAGCGTCGGCTCGTAGTAGGTCAGCGCCTTGGAGATGCCGTGACGCACGGCGCCCGCCTGGCCGGAAAGACCGCCACCGACAACGGTCGCGACGATGTCGTACTGGCCGGCGCGGTTGGAGGCGATGATCGGCTGGTTGAGGATCATCTGCAGGACCGGACGCGCGAAATAGGTCGCGAATTCCTTGTCGTTGACGATGATCTTGCCGGAACCCGGCTTCACCCAGACGCGCGCAATGGCGTTCTTGCGCTTGCCGGTGGCATAGGCGCGGCCCGACTTGTCGAGCTTCTGGACGTGGACGGGGGCTGCCGGCTGCGTGTTGGTGTTGCCGGTGGCGGTGCCCAATTCTGCGAGCGAGGAAAGCTCAGCCATCTTATGCGACCTTCTTGTTCTTGGAATTCAGCTTGGCCACGTCGAGGATCTCGGGCTGCTGGGCGACATGCGGATGCTCAGTGCCTGCATAGACGCGCAGGTTCTTCATCTGGCGACGACCGAGCGGGCCACGCGGGACCATGCGCTCAACGGCCTTCTCGACGACACGCTCGGGGAAACGACCCTCGAGCAGCTGGCGCGCGGTGCGCTCCTTGATGCCGCCGGGGTGGCCGGTGTGCCAGTAATAGACCTTGTCGGTGAACTTCTTGCCGGTGAACACCACCTTGTCGGCATTGATGACGATGACGTTGTCGCCGTCGTCGACATGCGGGGTGAAGGTCGGCTTGTGCTTGCCGCGAAGATGATTGGCGATGACAGTGGCCAGACGACCAACGACGAGACCCTCGGCGTCGATCAGGATCCACTTCTTCACCACATCCGCAGGCTTCTGCGAAAAGGTTGTCATGTTTTCTGCTCTCGGTTCTGACCTTCATAGGGAGAAGGCGTTTCTTGTTGCTTGGATTGGCGAAAAGCACTTGCCCGCCGCCAATAACAAAACGGCGGCCTTTGCGGGCCGCTGCTTCGTGAGGGGCTTATAGGCGAGGGTGGTTTTGGCGTCAAGACGCACGAGTAGGCTGATACCAGGTAAAGTCAATTGAAAACAATGCTTTAGGTAAAAGGTATTATTTTACCACACTAATCCGCGACCGTTTGCCTGGGGCAGCCTCAGTGCTTGGCCTCGATTTCCCTGCGTGCGGCGCTGGAAAGGAACGCTGATCGCGTAATGCCGCGCTCGCGGGCGGCGGCGTCGATCGCCCGCAAAACACCACGCTCGAAAGTGACGTTCGCCCTGACGACGGCACTGTCATTATCGATGAGCGGCACGGAGACCAGATAGCCACCTTCGGCAAGTGCGTTGCGTATGTCGGGGAGGGCGACGATCGCTTCGTGGCTGGACGGTTCGGGAACGGGCATGTCCTCCGCCCACAATTGCAAGGCCTCAACAGCGTTGGGTACTATGTCTTCCGCTGCGTCCGCAGCCGAAAAGCATCCTGGAATGTCCGGAAAGCGGATACCGAACGCGCTGTCGGGGTCTTTGTCGACTAAGGCGAAATAATTCTTCACTACGGCCTCCAAAACCCGCGTCAGCCTATTTGATCCAACCAGCTTGCTTGGCGATCGCGCGAGCAGTGCCGGTTGGCAGATCCTTCTCGGGATGCGGAACAATCAACACAACCTCGCCCTTACGGAATTTATGGTGTGAGCCGCGCACGGAAATCAACTCGAACCCATCCTCCTTGAGGCGCTTTACAATCTTGCGGCTGTCACGTTCGAGCAAAAGTCACCTATGCGCATATATATACACATCGAACGAAAGTTCAATCATCAAGACCGCTTTGGCGGGATCGAATAGGTGCCGGTGGCGTGCGCCACCGTGTGTCCGTCCGAGCCGGCGACGATGTCGATGTCGAACACCATAAGGCTCTTCCCCAGCTTCAGGATGCGGCAGTGGCCGTCGATCGGCCCGGCCTCGGCCTTGCGGACGAAATTGATGTTGAGATTGGTGGTGACCGACAGCGCATCCGGCCCGGCATGTGACAGCACGCAGACATAACCGCCGATGTCGGCCAGCGTGAACAGCGACGGGCCGGATACGGTTCCACCGGGGCGCAGGTGCCGTTCACCGGCATTGAGCCGCACGGTGCAGCCACCAGGGAACACCTCGATCGCCTCGAAATATTTGAACTGCTTATTGAGCTGCGGATAGACGGTTTCCATCAGTGCATTCACTTGTTGCGCGGTCAGCACCGGCTTCAAATTGGTCTGGGCGGGCATGTCGGTCTCTCGTTTTGTGCGTACCTGTATGGGCGCGGCGCGGCATTTCTGGCAACCTTCGTCCCTTGGTGCAAGCAATCGGTGTTGGACGAAATCCGATCCGGTATTAGATACTCTGGTAGCCCCGAGCGGAATCGCGGAGACCTTATCCATGGCCGAAATCCTTGCCATCAAGCCGGCCGCCGTTGAAGGTCCGGTTGTTGCACAACTGGACAAGGGCGTGCTGCGCCTGACGCTCGCCAGTCCGCCCGCCAACGCCCTGTCGCTGGCGGTGATGGCGGCGCTGACGGCGGAACTCGAGCGCGCCAGGGCCGACAAGGCCGTTCGCGTCATCGTGCTGTCGGCAGCCGGCAAAGTGTTTTGCGCAGGCCATGATCTCAAGGAAATGACCGCGCGGCGCGCCGATGTCGATCATGGCAAGGCCTTCTTCGCAGAGACGTTTGCGGCTTGTGCGACGCTGATGCAGGCGATCGTGCGCCATCCCTTGCCCGTAATCGCCGAAGTCGACGGCCTTGCCACCGCCGCCGGGCTGCAACTGGTCGCCAGCTGCGATCTGGCGATCGCATCGCATGAGGCGACCTTCTGCACGCCGGGCGTCAACATCGGCCTGTTCTGCTCGACTCCGATGGTGGCGCTGTCGCGCAATGTCTCGCGCAAGCATGCGATGGAGATGCTGCTGACCGGCGAGACGATCGATGCGGCGACTGCCAAGGAATTCGGCCTGGTCAACCGCGTCGTGCCGCGCGAGTATCTGAATCAGATTGTCACCAAATACGCGCAAACCATTGCTTCCAAATCATCTTTGGTGATCAAGACCGGCAAGGAGACCTTTTACGCGCAGGCCGAAATGGGGCTGGCCGATGCCTATTCTTATGCCGGCCGGATCATGGTCGAGAACATGCTGGCGCGCGACGCCGAGGAAGGCATCGGCGCCTTCATTGGCAAGCGCAAGCCGGAGTGGACGGACGAGTAAGGGAGAAACGTCATGGAACCACGCATCTCCATCATCACCATCGCCACCGACGATCTCGACCGCGCGGTGCGCTTCTACGAGGCGATGGGCCTGAGGCGTCATGCCGGCATCACCGACGGTGTCGCCTTCTTCCAGATGGGTGGCGTCATCCTGGGCCTGTTCCCGCGCACCAGCGCAGAAGAGGATTCCGGCATCGCCTTCGCCGGGGCGCCATCGGCCGTCTACCTCGCCTACAACACCCGTTCCGACGCCGAAGTCGACGAGGTGCTCGCCATGGCGGAAAAAGCCGGCGGCCGCATAGTCAAGCCGGCCGGCCGCGCCTTCTGGGGTGGCTGGTACGGCTATTTCGCGGACGCGGACGGGCACGTCTGGGAAGTGGCGCACAATCCGGCCTTTCCGATCGCGAAAGACGGCACGATTTCGCTGCCCGATTGATGGCCCATCGCAAGCAGCTGACGCGGCTCAAGGCTCCCTATCTCAAGCGCATCCTGCTCGATCCCGCGCGGGTCGAGGATTGGGAAAAATACCCCTGGAACCTGCCGCTGTTTCGCGGCCACGAGTTCGAGCTCGAATTCACCACGCCGATCACCATCATCGTCGGCGAGAACGGCACCGGCAAATCGACGCTGCTCGAGGCGATCGGCGCGCTTGCCGGCTACGACGAAGCCGGCGGCGGCAAGGGCTACCGGCCGGTCGATCATTCCGGCGCCATCGACAAGAGTGGCGCAGCACTGGCGAACACATTCCGTGGCCACTGGCTGCCGAAAGTCACCGCCGGCTGGTTCTTTCGCGCCGAATCCTTCTACTCCGTGGCTCGCTATCTCGATCAGGCGGCGCTGGAAGATCCCTTCAGGCCACCGCCGCCGGATTTCCTGTCCTGGTCGCATGGCGAGGGTTTTATCCGCTTTTTCGAGGAGCGCTGCCGCAGGCAAGGCATCTACATCCTCGACGAACCGGAAAGCGCGCTCTCCCCCTCGCGCCAGATCGAGCTGCTCAAGATGCTGCGGCGCATGGACCAGTCGGGCACCGCGCAAGTGATCATGGCGACGCATTCGCCGCTGCTGATGGCTTGTCCCGGCGCGCGGTTGTTCCGCATCAGCCGCTTCGGGCTCGACCCGACCGATTTCAGCGATACCGATCATTTTCGCATGATGCGCGACTTCTGCACCGATCCGCAGGCCTTTATGGAGGAAGCGCTGCGGGAGGATGACGCGTGAGCGCCGGCGACGATGATCTCAACTGGCAAATCGAACAGGCATGCCGCGAAGGCTGGCCGGCGGCGACCGAGACGGTCGTTGATGGCTGGCTGCCGCGGCGATCGGGCGGACGGATCCGCCGCACCAATTCGGCCAATCCCTTGCGCGGCAGGCGTGGCGCGCCTGATGCGGTCATCGACGCCGCCGAGGCCTTCTACATCGGCCACGGCCAGACGCCCTTGTTTCGGGTTCCCGACATCGCCGGCGAGCTCGAAGCCGCACTCGACCATCGCGGCTACCAGCCGGAAGGCGGAACGATCCATCTCCATGCCGGGATCGGCGACCTGGCTGAAGTCCGCGACGAGCAGGTCACCGTTTCGCCGATGCCGGGCGAGGACTGGCTCACGGCGCGGTTCCGCATGGGGGCCTTTGACGACGCCGAGCGCCGCATCTTTCGCGAGATGACCGGACTGGTCCTCGGCGACCGGGCGTTCGTGTCCTATGAACGCGACAGCGAAATTGCCGCCTTGGCCTATGGTGTCATCCGCAATGGCCTGCTTGTGGTGGAATCGGTTGAAACGGATGGCCGTTTCAGGCAGCAAGGCCTGGGCCGCAAGACCGTCGGCGGCCTGATCGACTGGGCGCGGCGGGCAGGGGCGTCGGCGGCATGCTTGCAGGTGGTGGCCGACAACATGCCGGCTGGCGCACTCTACGCCTCGCTCGGGTTCAGCCGTGAACTTTACCGATACCACTACCGCAGGAAGCCGCATGAACCACGATAGTTACGACAACTCCTACATCGCCGGCATCCTCAATTCGGTGAAGACCGTCGCCATGGTCGGCGCATCCGCCAACGATGTGCGACCGAGCTATTTCGTGCTGAAATATCTGCTGGCCAAGGGCTTTTCGGTGTTTCCAATCAATCCTGGTCAGGCCGGCAAGGAGATCCTCGGCCGAATGACCTATGCCAGATTGGCCGATATTCCGGAGCCGATCGACATGGTCGACATTTTTCGCGCGCCGGCGGCTGTGCCTGGCATCGTCGACGAGGCGTTGCGGCTCGATCCCTTGCCGAAAGTCATCTGGATGCAGCTTGGCGTGCGCCATGACGAGGCTGCTGCGCGCGCCGAGGCTGCCGGCATCAAGGTGGTGATGAACCGCTGCCCCAAGATCGAATATGGCAAGCTGTCCGGCGAGATCGGCTGGACCGGCGTCAATTCCGGCGTGCTGTCGTCGAAGAAGCCGCTGATGCGCCCCGGATTCCAGAGTTTCGGCGTCCGCCAGAAATAGGCGAGGGGCAAAAGCGCAAAATTATTCCGGCAAACGCCGTATTTTCCTACTGCTTGATAGAAGATCCTGCACGGAAGGGTATTTTCTTCTTTGCATTCGAGGCCAGGCTTCGCCAAGAATGCCCGGCGAATTTCAGAAGGTTTTTCAGGGAGGTTTTCAGTGACCCGCACGCCCGGTTTCAATACGCTCGCCGTCCATGCCGGCGCCAAGCCCGACCCAGCGACCGGCGCCCGCGCCACGCCGATCTACCAGACGACCTCCTTCGTCTTCGACGACGCCGACCATGCCGCCTCGTTGTTCGGGCTGAAGGCCTTCGGCAACATCTACACCCGCATCATGAACCCGACCCAGGCGGTGCTGGAAGAGCGCATGGCGGCCCTCGAAGGCGGCACGGCGGCCCTTGCGGTCGCCTCCGGCCATGCCGCGCAGGTGATCGTGTTCCACAATCTGATGCAGCCGGGCGACAATTTCGTTGCCGCCAACAAGCTCTATGGCGGTTCGATCAATCAGTTCGGCCATGCCTTCAAGAATTATGGCTGGGAGGTGCGCTGGGCCGACACCAACGACATCTCGACCTTCGAGAGCCAGATCGACGACAGGACCAAGGCGATCTTCATCGAGAGCCTCGCCAATCCAGGCGGCACTTTCGTCGACATCGAGAAGATCGGCGACATCGCGCGCAAGCACGGCCTGCCGTTGATCGTCGACAACACGCTGGCCTCACCCTACCTGATCCGGCCGATCGAGCATGGCGCCGACATCGTCGTGCATTCACTGACCAAGTTCATCGGCGGCCATGGCAATTCGATCGGCGGCGCCATCGTCGATGGCGGCACCTTCGACTGGTCGAAGTCGGGCAAATACCCGATGCTGTCGGAACCGCGCCCCGAATATGGCGGCCTTGTTCTGCACGAAACCTTCGGCAATTTCGCTTTCGCCATTGCCGCGCGCGTGCTCGGCCTGCGCGATCTTGGCCCGGCTATCTCGCCGTTCAACGCCTTCCTCATCCTGACTGGCCTGGAAACCTTGCCGCTGCGCATGCAGCGCCACTGCGACAATGCCGTCACGGTCGCCGCCTGGCTGTCCAATCACCCCAAGGTAGCCTCGGTGAACTACCCAGGCCTGCCCAGCGACAAGAACAATGCGCTGCAGAAGAAATACTCACCACTTGGCGCCGGCGCCGTGTTCACCTTCGCTCTCAAGGGCGGCTATGACGCCGGCGTGAAATTCGTCGAAGCGCTCGAACTGTTTTCGCACCTCGCCAATGTCGGCGACACCAAGTCGCTGGTCATCCATCCGGCCTCGACCACGCACCGTCAGCTCTCCGACGAGCAGAAGGTCAAGGCAGGTGCAGGCCCGGACACGGTGCGGCTCTCGATCGGCATTGAGGACGTCAACGACATCGTCGCCGACCTCGAACAGGCGCTTGCCAAGGTCTGACCGATCATGAGCGAGCCAAAATTTCTTGCCATCGGCGTCGACACTGTCGACGCCGAACAGGGCGCGCCGGCGCCGGACCGGTTGATCTCGGGCGATCCCAAATTCCGCACATGGAACGTCGAGGAGCGGGACGGCGGCCTCTACGCCGGCATCTGGGAATCGACCCCGGGCAAATGGCGCATCGTCTACGACGAGTGGGAGTTCTGCCACATCCTGTCCGGCGTTTCGGTGATCGCGGAGGACGGTGGGCAGGCGCGCACCGTCAAGACGGGCGACAGCTTCGTGCTGAGGCCCGGCTTCAAGGGCAGCTGGGAAGTGCTTGAAACGACTCGCAAGGAGTATGTGATCAAGCTGTAATGCATGTCGCCCAAAAGTGGCCCGGTTTTGGAAGAACGACATGCATAGAAATAAGGACCTGAAGCGCGTCGCGCTTTAGGCATCGAGAACGGATCAGACGACGCGATCGATATCGCTGTCCGAAAATCCGTATCGGGCCATCATCTGCCGGTGCCAGTCGCTGCCCAGCAACTCTTCAAGGCAGGAATCGATACGCCGGAGCAGAATGCTGTTGCCCTTGGCGATCGCGAAGGCACCGGCCGACGGCTGCTTTTCAATCGGGGGAACCTCGACAAGCCCAAGCGGCATATCGGGCCGCTGCGCCAGATAGCCTCGATGCGCCATCGCAACGCTGGCATAGGCGTGCACCGTGCCGTTGGCCACTGCGTCCGCCGCATCGGCCTGCGTTGCAAATATCCTGACCTGCTCGGGCGCAATTCCGTTGCGCAACGCCGTGAGATGCTGGATCTGGTCGGTTATGACGCCAATCAACGCCGTCCGGTCGCTGGCAATGGATTGGTAGCCGCGAAAGCCGCGCGGATTGTCCTTCACCACCAGCAGGCCATCCTGCAATGCCCAGATCGGCCGTGTGAAGTCGACGATTTGCTTGCGCTCGTCCGAGACAAACAGCCCGGTCGTCATCGTCCAGCGGCTCTCGATCAGCCCTGGCAGCAACTCGGCGAATTCGGTCTCGATCGGCTTGAAGCTCGCCAATCCGAGCATCTCACCAAGCCTACGCGCAAGCTCGACGTCACAGCCTGAGACCTCGCCCAATGCACCGGTAAAGCAGAATGGCGGCTCTTCCAGGAAGGCGAATTTCAACTCGGTCATGTCTCGATCATGTGTTTTCGGCAAACCGTCGCCATCCTATTTCCCTGGGAACTGGCTGAGGCAAGCCTCCGACGCCTTATCGTGGAAGGTCAGGGCGTCGGCGTCCTGTGCCTCGATATCGGCATCGGAGATCTCGTTGCGATAATACTGCGCCACGAGATCGAGCCCCTCCTGGCCGATGCCTTGGGTGGGCATTTCGCGGGCAAGGCAGCCGCAGAGGCTGAGCGCGCGGTCCGGTGAGCCAATTTTGTGGTTGGTGAGGATGAAATCCTGCGCCGGACAGGCATCGAGAAAGCCGTCGAAGGTCAGCTTTTGTTGCGGCTGGTCGCCATGATTGAAATAGGCCGGTGGCCATTGGCTCTTGCCGCTAGCGACATCGCAGCTGGTGCCGACATCCTCGGCATTTTTCAGAAGGGCCTGCCAGGCAATCTCTTTCCCGCCCGCCGGATAGTCGAAATTCTCCCCCAGCGATGCGGTGAACATGTCGAGATCGGCTTGCGTGAAGCTGGTTACTTGAAACCGGTTGAACTGGCATTGGCATTCAGCGCCTACGCGTTCCGCCTCGCCCTCCGCCGGCTGCTCGTTGGATTTGCTTTTCCGGCAAGCCGCCACGAAGGCGTCGCCATCGAGCGACGAGGCAGGAAAGCTGGAAGCCTCGACATAGCGCTTGCCATCCCAACCGATCGTAATCTGGTCGGACTGCATATCGAGAAAACCGTTTCGCTTGAAGGCGCTGAGCCCGATCTTGTCCTGCGGCACCAGCCGGGCACCTGGAATGTCACCGAGAACCTCGTGGTAGCTGTCGCCCTCCAGCACGAACAGGAAGTTGCCGCAATGGATGCCGTCGCAGCCCGGCGCATGGCGATAGGCAAAAATCTCCGGAAAGCCGTCGAGGTTGAGATCGACCTCGACGGCAAAGGATGTCGGCGGCAGGCCCTTCGACCCGGTCTGCCGCTCCAGCAGAACCGTCGCCATTTTCCAGACGATGGCCATGCTGTTTTCCCATGGGATGTTTTCCGGCTGCCGCTGGGCGGCCACCATGTCAGCGAATGCCCACGCCAGCGCCAGGGCGAACAATGTCGCCCGTATCGAAAACAGTCTCATCTCGCAGCCCCGGGCCCGCGATCGTCAGAAGCCGACGGCGAGCGTTTCCAGCCCATGGAAGTGGTAAGTGTCGCGGAAGCTTGGGCTTTCGGCAAGATGCAGCTTTGGGTGGCGCTCGAACAAGGTTTTCAGCGACACCTGCAATTCGAGCCGGGCCAACGGCGCGCCGATGCAGAAATGGATGCCGGCGCCGAACGACACGTTCTTCTGGTCCGCACGATCGGGCCGGAAGGCGAGGGGATCGGCGTAGGCGCGCGGGTCGTGGTTGGCCATGCCAAGCAGCAGCCCGATCGTCTGGCCCGGCTGCACGACGATACCAGGCGAGACTTCGATCTCCTGATAGGCGTAGCGCGTGAACATATGCAGCGGCGCGTCGAAGCGCAGGCATTCCTCGACCGTTGCCGCGGTCGCTTCGGGCGAACCGAAGAAGCGGCTGACATCGCCCCCCTGCGAAAGGATCGAGCGGACGGCATTGCCGGTCTGATGCACGGTCGCTTCATGACCGGCATTGAGCAGCAGGATCGCCGAGGACACCATCTCGTCCTCCGACAGTTTATGGCCGTCCTCCTGCGCCGAGATCAGCAGCGACAGCAGGTCGTCGCCGGGGTTCTTGCGCCGCTCGGTGACATAGAAGCGCAGGAAATCGGCAAATTCGCTCGCCGCGCGATTGGCGGTTTCCTCGGTTTCGCGGGTGCGGCCGTGTATGTACATGGCGACCATCTGGTGCGACCAGTCGAGCAGTTGAGGCCCCATCTCGACCGGCACGCCGAGCATTTCGGCAATGATGGTGATCGGCAGCGGCGCCGCGAAGGCCGGCAGCAGGTCGACAGCCTTGCCCGGTTCGAATCGGTCTATCAGGTCGTTGGCCAGAGCCTCGACACGCGGCCGCAGCCGTTCGACCTGGCGCGAGACGAAGGCACGATTGACCAGCGTTCTCAGTCGCGTGTGCACCGGCGGCTCCAGCTCCAGCATCGAATTGGCTTCGATCCCGTCGAATGCCCTGAGATGACTGCGATCCTGGCCGATGCCGCGGCTGTCGGGAATGCCGGCCGGGTTCTGGCGGCCGAAACGGCGGTCGCGCAGCAGCCGGTTGACGTCGTCAAAGCCGCCAAAGCACCAGAAGCTGAATTCTTCCCAGAAGAAGGCGTTCGATGCGCCGTGCAGAAAGGCATAGGCCTCATAAGGGTTTTGAAAAAAGGCTGTGTCGTGCGGGTCCAGCCGCAGGTGACGAGTGGCTGGATCAAAGGCCAGGGTGGGTGGCGGCAATTTGCTCATGCCAGACCAATAGCGCGGCTTGCCAGCTTGGTTCCAGACCGTATGTTGGCGCCCGCAACCCAATGCGTTGAGCCAGCCGACCGGCTGCGGAAAGTCTGATTTGATGAATGTGATCGTTGTCGGCGCGGGTATTGCCGGTCTCTCCACGGCGTGGTCGCTGGTCAAGGCGGGCCACAGCGTTTCGCTCGTCGAGCAGGGACCGATTCCCAATCCGCTGGCCGCGTCGGGCGACCACCATCGCATCATCCGCCGCGCCTACCGGGCCGGAACCGGCTATGGCCGGCTGATCACCGAAGCTTACCAGGCATGGGACGAGATGTGGGCCGATCTCGGCGAAAGCCACCTCGATGCGCGCGGATTTGTCTGCCTTTCGCGCGAGCCCGGCGACGAGGCCGAGGAATACCGCGAAGGCCTGGAAGAGGGCAATTTTCCCTTCGAATTGCTGGAGCCCGATGCAGCCGTGAAACGCTGGCCGTTCCTGGAAGCCGGCTCATTCCGCTACGCTTATTTTTCGACCGAAGGCGGCGCGCTGCATTGCCGCAAGATCGCCTCCGGCCTGGCAAATTGGCTGCGCGCCAACGGCGCCAATGTCTATGAACATAGCAAGGTCACCGCGATTGACGCCGAAGCCGGTCACATCGTGCTCGACAGCGGCGAGACGATGCAGGCCGATCGCATCGTCGTCGCCGCCGGCGCATGGGTGCTAAAGCTGTTTCCGGAACTGGACGGCGAACTGAAGACCTATCGAACCGCACTCGCCTATGTAGAACCGCCGGCCGACCTTGAGGCCGCCTGGCAGGCGGCGCCGGTCGTCCTCGATATCGGCGGCGCGGTCGACGGTTATGTGATCCCGCCCTCGGGCGGCGCCGGCATGAAATTCGGTTCCGGGCTGCACAGGGTGCCGACCAGCGATGCCGACTGGAACCGTCAGCCGGTGGCGGGCGAGGGCGAGGCGATCCGCAACCTGTTTTCGCCGCCGATCGCCCGCATAGAGGAATACAGGGTCATCGAGGTCGTTACCTGCGCCTACACCTTCACAGCCGACGAGAAATTCACGGCCCATGAAAAAGGCAAGTGCCTCATTGTCTCGGCCTGCTCCGGCCACGGCTACAAATTCGGCGCAGCGGTCGGCCGGCGCGTTGCCGCCGCCATTGGTGATGGCGACATCGCCGGCCTGAAGGCATGGTTGCGGGCGGAGGTGGCCTGACCGCTTTCCCAGCCTAATCCTGGCAATGCCTCGGAATATGCACGCGCCGCCAGCCCGACGAGCCTTCGCGGACCAGCACGCGGCGCGCGACGGTCTGGTAGGAGGCGGGAACATCGATGATGCGTCTCTCTTCCGGCTGCACCAGCACCTCCTGGGCGATCTTGTCGTACTGCGCCGGGATAACGATGCGCCGCGTGCGCTCCGGCCGGATCACCACCGTCTCGGCGATGCGCTCATAGCGCGCCTTGTGCCAGATCTTGCACAGCACCTTGCGGCCATGGATGACGCGCCATTCCCAGGAATAGCCGCCGCCATCGACCCGGACCGTATGGTAGACGGTGCGGGCGACGGCAGGCACGATTTCGTAGGTCACTTGTGCCGGAACGGTCATAACCACGCGTTCCCGGGTGCCATAGATGGCGGGGATATAGTCGACCTGCTGGCCGGGCGGACTGACCAGAACGTCCTCGTAGACCGTGTCGTAGACAACCGGACTGCGGACCGGCTCATAGCATTCGACGGCGCGGCCGCCGGCCGCTGTCTGCGAAATCGTGCCGAGCATGGTCAGCCCGGCAATGGTGAAGCATGCGGTTTTCCCAGACATGAAACTCCCCCTGTTGAACAGCACAATGACGGTTCAACGTTGGATTGTAGGGGAAGAGACGGCGGGGGAAAGGGGATTTGCCGTATTTCGTTAAGCGATGCGGTTAAGAAATTGCTACGGTGGTGACGACACCGCCGAACGATCACGGCACCGGTGAATGAATCCCGTGAATGTAACCTTGATTCGACTTACCCAGATGGCTAGGACGGGTCGGCCTTGCACAAGGATGAGCCGGCATCCTATTTACGGAATAACGATCCAGAACCGATTCTGCCCGATCTGCCAGCATTCCCGGCGCCGGAATCCCACCGCGAGATAAGAGATAACGAATGAAGAACCCTGTCGAAACCTACATGAACCTCGTTCCGATGGTGGTCGAACAGACCAATCGCGGCGAGCGGGCCTACGACATTTTCTCGCGCCTCCTCAAGGAGCGCATCATTTTCATCACCGGGCCGGTCGAAGACGGCATGGCGACGCTGGTCTGCGCGCAGCTTTTGTTCCTCGAAGCCGAGAATCCGAAGAAGGAAATCAACCTCTACATCAATTCACCGGGCGGCGTCGTCACCTCGGGCATGGCGATCTACGACACCATGCAGTTCATCAAGCCGGCCGTGTCGACGCTCTGCATCGGCCAGGCGGCCTCGATGGGCTCGCTGCTCCTGACCGCCGGCCACAAGGACATGCGCTTTGCCACGCCGAACGCCCGCATCATGGTTCACCAGCCTTCCGGCGGCTTCCAGGGCCAGGCGTCCGACATCGAGCGCCATGCCCAGGACATCATCAAGCTGAAGCGTCGCCTCAACGAGGTCTACGTCAAGCACACCGGCAAGAGCTACGAAGAGATCGAAAGGACGCTCGACCGCGACCATTTCATGACCGCCGACGAAGCCAGGGATTTCGGCCTCATCGACAAGGTCATTTCGTCGCGTGAGCCGCCTGAAGGCGCCGTGGCATAAAGGCTTATTGGCGGTTGGATGGCGGCATCACGTGCTTTTGGCTCGTCTTGCGGCATTTCGGCCACAATTGGCTGTTCCCTCGGGGGACAGGATTGCCTACGTTAAGGCTATGTTGAGTTTCGGCGGCTTAGCTTTATGCGGGGTTGTCGCGAATCATTGCCACGTTTTCTGATTTGTGTTTCGTACGGAATGCGTTGCGGGAGCCGGGACACACTGGCGGCGGCGGATTCCCGCGATAGATAGAGTATGCGCCCTTTCAGCCAGACCATCGGCGGGCGGCCATGAAAGGACATGAAAATGAGCAAGGTCGGCAACAACAGCGGCGATTCCAAGAACACGCTTTACTGCTCGTTTTGCGGCAAAAGCCAGCACGAGGTGCGCAAGCTGATCGCCGGTCCGACGGTCTTCATCTGCGACGAGTGCGTCGAACTCTGCATGGACATCATCCGCGAGGAGAACAAGACCTCGATGGTGAAGTCGCGCGAGGGCGTGCCGACACCGCAGGAGATCCTCAAGGTTCTCGACGACTACGTTATCGGCCAGCCCTACGCCAAGCGCGTGCTGTCGGTGGCGGTCCACAACCACTACAAGCGCCTCGCGCATGCCGGCAAGAACAACGATGTCGAGCTGGCGAAGTCCAACATCCTGCTGATCGGCCCGACCGGTTGCGGCAAGACGCTGCTTGCGCAGACGCTGGCCCGCATCATCGATGTGCCCTTCACAATGGCTGACGCGACGACGCTGACCGAAGCCGGCTATGTCGGCGAGGACGTCGAAAACATCATCCTCAAGCTGCTGCAGTCGGCCGACTACAATGTCGAGCGGGCCCAGCGCGGCATCGTCTACATCGACGAAATCGACAAGATTTCGCGCAAGTCCGACAATCCCTCCATCACCCGCGACGTGTCGGGCGAGGGCGTGCAGCAGGCGCTGCTGAAGATCATGGAAGGCACGGTTGCCTCCGTGCCGCCGCAGGGCGGCAGGAAGCATCCACAGCAGGAGTTCCTGCAAGTCGACACCGCCAACATCCTGTTCATCTGCGGCGGCGCCTTCGCCGGGCTGGACAAGATCATCTCGGATCGCGGCCGCAAGACGTCGATCGGGTTCGGCGCCATCGTCGCTTCGCCGGAGGATCGCCGCACCGGCGATGTCTTCCGCCTGGTCGAGCCCGAGGATTTGTTGAAGTTCGGCCTTATCCCCGAGTTTGTCGGCCGTCTGCCGGTTCTGGCGACGCTGGAGGACCTCGACGAACCGGCGTTGATCCAGATCCTGACCGAGCCGAAGAACGCGCTGGTCAAGCAGTATCAGCGGCTGTTCGAGATGGAGAATGTCGACCTGACCTTCCACGAGAACGCGCTGTCGGCCATCGCCAAGCGCGCCATCGAGCGCAAGACCGGCGCGCGCGGCCTGCGTTCGATCATGGAAGCGATCCTGCTCGACACGATGTTCGAACTTCCCGCGCTCGAAGGCGTGCGCGAAGTGGTGATTTCGGAGGAGGTGGTGACCGGCAGTGCCCGGCCGCTCTACATCTACTCCGAGCAGAAGGAAAAGAAGGGCAATGTCAGCGCCTGACATGAGCCCGCAGCGAAATTCTGAAACGGCGCCGCAAGGCGCCGTTTTGCTGTCGCGCGGGGTTTTTTACGGCCGCTCGGTCTCGGCGTCGCAAATGTGTCACTTGCGGGCTGCGCTGGAGGTGCGGATTTGGTCTCACCCCTTGATCTTTGCGGATCGTGCATCCAACTAATTGGAGAAGGCCGAGGTGCCCGATTTCTGTGCTGTAAAACTCCCGTCACAAACGGTGGTAGGCGGAACGATCCCCGGTCGTTAATATAAGATTCGCGGTTGGCTGATTGGCGGCCGCGACATGAAAGGTTGGACAATGGCCAAAGTATCCAAGGCACCCAGCGACGGCGTCTTCGCAGTCCTCCCACTGCGCGACATCGTGGTGTTCCCGCACATGATCGTTCCGCTCTTCGTCGGGCGTGAGAAGTCGATCAAGGCGCTGGAAGAGGTGATGGGTCAGGAAAAGCAGATCCTGCTTGCCACCCAGATGAATGCCGCCGACGACGATCCCGAGCCCGATGCCATCTTTGACATCGGCACGCTCGCCAACGTGCTGCAATTGCTGAAGCTGCCCGACGGCACCGTCAAGGTTCTGGTCGAGGGCGCCTCGCGTGCGAAAATCGTCTCGTTCACCGACCGTCCCGACTTCCACGAGGCCCGCGCCGCGGCACTGGTCGAGCCGGAAGAGGAAGAGGTCGAGGTCGAGGCGCTGGCCCGTTCGGTCGTCACCGACTTCGAGAACTACGTCAAGCTGAACAAGAAGATTTCGCCCGAAGTGGTGGGCGCCGCCAGCCAGATCGACGACTATTCCAAGCTCGCCGACACGGTCGCTTCGCATCTCGCCATCAAGATCCCTGAAAAGCAGGAAATGCTGGCCACGCTCTCGGTCAAGGAGCGGCTGGAAAAGGCGATGGGCTTCATGGAAGCCGAAATCTCCGTTCTGCAGGTGGAGAAGCGCATCCGCTCGCGCGTCAAGCGCCAGATGGAGAAAACACAGCGCGAATACTACCTCAACGAGCAGATGAAGGCGATCCAGAAGGAGCTCGGCGAGGGCGAGGACGGCCGCGACGAAGCCGCCGAGATCGAGGCGCGCATCAAGAAGACCAAGCTCTCCAAGGAGGCCCGCGAAAAGGCGGAAGCCGAGTTGAAGAAGCTCAGGACGATGTCGCCGATGTCGGCTGAATCGACCGTCGTGCGCAACTATCTCGACTGGATCCTGTCGATCCCGTGGGGCAAGAACTCCAAGGTCAAGCAGGACCTGGCTTTCGCGCAGAACGTCCTCGACACCGATCATTTCGGCCTCGACAAGGTCAAGGAGCGCATCGTCGAGTATCTCGCCGTGCAAAGCCGCCAGAAGAAGCTGAAGGGGCCGATCCTGTGCCTCGTCGGACCTCCGGGCGTCGGCAAGACCTCGCTCGGCAAGTCGATCGCCAAGGCGACCGGTCGCGAATTCATCCGCATGGCGCTTGGCGGCGTGCGTGACGAGGCCGAGATCCGTGGCCACCGCCGCACCTATATCGGCTCGATGCCCGGCAAGGTCATCCAGTCGATGAAGAAGGCGAAGAAGTCCAATCCGCTCTTCTTGCTCGACGAGATCGACAAGATGGGCCAGGACTTCCGTGGCGATCCGTCGTCGGCGTTGCTCGAGGTGCTCGATCCGGAACAGAACTCGACGTTCATGGATCACTACCTCGAGGTCGAATACGACCTGTCGAGCGTGATGTTCGTGACGACGGCGAATACGCTGAACATCCCGGCGCCCTTGATGGACCGCATGGAGATCATCCGTATCGCCGGCTACACCGAGGACGAGAAGATCGAGATCGCCAAGCGGCACCTGATGCCGAAGGTGATCCGCGATCACGCGCTGCAGCCGAAGGAGTTTTCCGTCGGTGAGGACGCGATCCGCGCCATCGTCCAGACCTACACCCGTGAAGCGGGCGTCAGAAGCCTGGAGCGCGAGCTGATGAAGCTCGGGCGCAAGGCGGTGACCGAGATCCTGAAGACGAAGAAGAAGACGGTGAGCATCACGGCGGCGAACCTTGCCGATTACCTCGGTGTTCAGCGCTTCCGCTTCGGCCAGGTCGAGGCTGACGATCAGGTCGGTGTTGTTACGGGTCTTGCCTGGACGGAAGTCGGCGGCGAGCTGCTGACGGTCGAAGGCGTCATGATGCCCGGCAAGGGCCGCATGACGGTGACCGGAAATCTACGCGACGTGATGAAGGAATCGATTTCGGCGGCGGCCTCCTATGTCCGCTCGCGCGCCGTCGATTTCGGCATCGAGCCGCCGCTGTTCGACAAGCGCGACATCCACGTGCACTTGCCGGAAGGCGCCACGCCGAAGGACGGCCCGTCCGCAGGTGCTGCCATGGCGACAGCCATTGTGTCGGTACTGACGGGTATTCCTGTCCGGGCAGATGTGGCGATGACTGGCGAGATAACGCTTCGCGGCCGCATCTTGCCGATCGGCGGGCTCAAGGAGAAGCTGCTCGCCGCACTGCGCGGCGGCATCAAGAAGGTGCTGATCCCGGAAGACAACGCCAAGGACCTGGCGGAGATTCCGGACAACGTGAAGAACGGCATGGAGATCATTCCGGTCTCACGTGTCGGTGAGGTGTTGCGCCACGCGCTGGTGCGTATGCCGGAGCCGATCAAATGGGTCGAACCGGTCAATCCGCCGGCCGCGACAGACAATGCCGACGACGCTGGAAAGTCTCTTGCGCATTAGAGCGCCGAGCGTCCATTTGGACGCGCAAAGGACGCTCTAACGTCCTGGACTTGCGCATGGTCCTCTCCGAAAACCGGCTGCGGTTTTCGGAGCCATGCGTCAGCTTTCGCCATGGTTGCAGTGCACAAATAGAGAGCCGGGCCCAGCGCCCGGCTTTTTCATGTGAAAAACCCCGGAATTCCGGGCTTTTTCCGTTTTTTTCCTGCCTTTTCGACTTGGTTGCGGCAGCGCTTCTTTCTAAAGTCCGTTTCCTGCCGGATGAGTCGATAGTTCCGGTGTTCTCATGGAAGGGAATTTTTATGAACAAGAACGAACTGGTGTCCGCTGTCGCCGACGCCGCGAGCATTTCGAAGGGTGACGCGCAGTCGGCGGTCGATGCGGTATTTTCCGTGATCACCGGCGAACTGAAGAAGGGCGGCGATGTCCGGCTTGTCGGCTTCGGCAATTTCACCGTGTCACAGCGTGCGGCGTCGACCGGCCGCAATCCTCAGACCGGCGCCGAAGTGAAGATCCCGGCACGCACCGTGCCGAAGTTCTCGGCCGGCAAAGGCCTCAAGGACGCAGTCAACTAAGCGTTTTTTCTTTTCAGAGACCAGAAAAGCCGGGCTTGCCCGGCTTTTCATTTTTGTGGCCTACGTAGGTACACGCGACCAGAAAAGCCGGGCTTGCCCGGCTTTTCATTTTTGCCCGACGCTGACGCGATGGCGGCGGGTTATGCGGTCGGCGCTTCAGTGCGCATCAGGCCTTCCTTCTTGAGATCGGCCCAGAGCGCTGCGGGCAGTTTCGCATCGAGCAGCGAGCGGTTGCTCTCGACTTCGCTCGGCCGCTGGCCGCCGGGGATCACCGAGACGACCGACGGATGCAGCAACGGGAATTGCAGGGCGGCCTCGATTAGCCTCACGCCATGGCGTTTGCAGACGCTTTCGATGCCGGTGACCCGGTCGAGGATGTCCTTCGGCGCTTCGGAGTAATTGTAATAGGCGCCCGGCTTCGGTCCCGTTGCGAGGATGCCGGAGTTGTAGGGCCCGCCGAGAACGATGCCGATGCCGCGTGCCTGGCAGAGCGGCAGGAAGGACGTCAGCGCCTCCTGTTCCAGCAGCGTATAGCGCCCGGCAAGCAGGAACAGGTCGAAATCGCCACGCTCGGCCAATGTCTGGGCAACCTGCCACTCGTTGATGCCGCCACCGAACGCCTTGATGACGCCCTGGTCGCGCAGCGAAAGCAAGCCGTAATAGCCCGAGCGCATGAACTCGTCGATGCGCCGGTCGGAGGCTTCCTTGCTGCCATGGGTGAAGATGTCGACATCATGCACGAAGAGGATGTCGATACGGTCGACGCCGAGCCGCTCCAGCGAGGCTTCAAACGAGCGCATGACGCCATCATAGCTGTAGTCATACACCTCGCGGCGCGACGGTGTGTCGAAGAACTTGCCGATGCCG
The DNA here is from genome assembly GCF_042647205.1 of Mesorhizobium cantuariense. Lineage (NCBI taxonomy): Bacteria > Pseudomonadati > Pseudomonadota > Alphaproteobacteria > Hyphomicrobiales > Phyllobacteriaceae > Mesorhizobium > Mesorhizobium cantuariense. The sequence goes on from NZ_JBHRVD010000001.1 coordinate 2,827,589, forward strand.
GTGCGCTCTTCCGGCGGGCAGGCGCGCATGATACGGCCGACCTTGCTCGACAGCACGTAGTCGTCACGCTTCTTGCCGCGCAGGAACGGATTGAGCCGCGTTTCCGACAGGCCGAGCCCGTAGAGCGGCGCGGTGTCGTAGTAGCGGCAGCCGGTCGCCCAGGCGGCCTCCAGCGTGGCATTGGCGTCCTCGTCCGAGACGGCACGATAGAGGTTGCCGAGCGGCGCCGTGCCGAAGCCAAGTTCGGTAAAACTGATGCCGCCATTGCCGATGCGGTCGAAATGCCGTGTCTTCATATCCTGCCGTTTGCCTCGCTTGATTTGTCTGACATGACACTATCATGCCTGTGATCAGGCAAAAGCATAGCTGCGCGTTGGACACGCATTTTCGCGGTTGCTAGCATGAACGAAATCAAGCTGTTCGTGGACGAAAGAGCGACAAATACCAGGGTGATTTTCAATGGCAGGTTTGCGGTGAGCGACAAGAGCAAAAGCCTGTTCGAGACCGCGCTTGACGAGCTCGGCGGCGTGCTGGCGGGCGTCGACGAGAGCCGGATCGACGCCGCCTGCAAGAAGCTGGCCGGCGCCAGGCAGATCGTCGTTTATGGCTGTGGCCGCGAGGCCTTGCAGGTCAAGGGTTTTGCCATGCGGCTCTACCATTTGGGCCTGCCGGTTTCCGTGGTTGGCGACATGACCACGCCGCCCTTGGGGCCGGGCGATGTGTTCCTGGTCAGCTCGGGGCCGGGAGAGACCTCGACCGTGCTGACCCTCATGCAGGTCGCGCACGATGCCGGTGCAACCAACCTTCTGCTGACCGCCCAGGCCGAAAGCGGTGCTGCAAAGCGTGCCGATTTCGCGCTGCTCATCCCCGCACAGACCATGGCCAACGACCAAGGGACGCAGAAGACATCGGTCCTGCCGATGGGCTCGGTGTTCGAAGGCGCGCTGTTCCTGCTGTTCGAGGTGATGGTGCTGAAGCTCAGGGAATTGATCGGCGCGTCGCCCGAAGCGATGCGCGCCCGCCACACCAACATGGAATAGATCATGCGCTACGAATTGATGCTGCCGCACCAGATCCGCAAGGCGATCGCCGAGAACTGGCCGGTCGCTCTGCCGCTTGGCGTGCTGGAATACCATGGCGAGCACATGGCCGTCGGCATGGATACGCTGGCCGTCATCAAGACGCTGGAGCTGTTCGAAAAGGAGAGCGACGTCGTCATCCTGCCACCCTTCTACTACGGTGCTGCGAGCTATGCGGTGGCGCCGCCGGAAGGCAGCGGCTCAGTACATGTTGGCGGCAATGCGCTGGCGCCGTTTGGCGAGGACCTGTTCTACAGCCTGCTGCGCATCGGTTTTCGCAACATTCACGCCATCATCCACCACCAGACCGAGAATTTCGCCGCCGGCATGCCGACCGATCTGGCGTTCAAGACCGCCGGTCGCCAGGCGATCTTCCGCTTCCTCGAAAAGGAGCGCGGCGAAGGCTGGTGGGGTTCGGAGGCGATGGCCGGCTATTATGCCGAGCACGCCGAGGGCGGCAATTTCTTCAACTGGGTGCGGGTGCATCCGCTGATGCCGGCGGCAATGAATGGCAAGTACCCGTTCGATCATGCCGGCATCGGCGAGACCTCGCTGATGCTGGCACTATGTCCGGAGGCTGTCGATGCCAATCACTTTGCTGACAATACCGGCTGGTATACGGCGAGCGCCACGGATGCTTCGGCCGAGCTTGGGCAGAAGGGTGTGGCTATGATCCTCGATCACCTGCGGATGATTCTAAGGGCCTAGCGCGGTTCTTCCTCCCCTTGTGGGAAGAAGGTGGCCGAGCGAAGCTCGGTCGGATGAGGGGTGTTCCAGGGAACGCAAACGTCTCACTCCGCTGGAACACCCCTCATCCGTCTCGGCGCTGTCGCGCCGATCCACCTTCTCCCACAGGGGGAGAAGGAAGAGGGCGCCCTGCTACTTCACCGCTCCCGCGGTCATGCCCATGATCAGATAGCGCTCGAGCGCAATGCCGATGACGGCGAGCGGCGCGATGGCGGCCGTGGCAAGCGCTGCCATCGACCACCAGTTGATGCCTTGCGAGCCGGTCTGGCTCGCCACCATGACGGGGATGGTCTTGGCGTCGGTCGAGGTCAAAAGGGCGGCGAAGAAATATTCGTTCCAGCACAGCACCATCGCCAGGATGAAGGCGGCGACCATGCCAGGCAGCGCGATCGGCATGACGATGCGGAAGAACGCCCCCCAGATCGACAGCCCGTCGACGAGTGCGGCTTCCTCGAGTTCGACCGGGATCGAGTTGAACTGGTCGCGCATGATCCAGATGACGATCGGCAGCACCATCAGCGTGTAGAGCAGGATCAGCCCGATGCGCGTATCGAGCAGACCGACTTCGCGGTAGAGCACCAGGAAGGGCAAAGCGAGCACTACCGGCGGCAGGATCAGCTGCGACAGGAAGAAGAACGAAATGTCCTCGTTCTTGAACCAGGCGAAATGGTAGCGGTAGCGGGTCAGCCCGTAGGCGGCGAGGCTGCCGATGACGATGGCGAGGCTCGATGCGCCGACCGAGGTGATCACCGAATTCATGAAGCGCTTGAGGAATTCCTCGCGCACCGTCGAGGTCTGGAAGATCGAATCCGGTGACAGGCCGAGCGAGCGCCAGCCCTTCCAGTCCGGCTGGAAGTCGATGAAGGGGATGAGATGGCCTTGCGTGACGTCGACCGCGGTCTTGAACGACGTCGTGATCGTCCAGTAGATAGGGAACAGGCAGATGAACGCCCAGAAGGCCAGCGCCCCATAGATGAAGACGCGGCTGGCGAGGAAGCTCGCCGGCGAGCGGATCTCCGAGGCGACATATTCAGTGGTCTGGACGCTCATCTTGGCTCAATTCACCCCCATCTTGCTTCAATTCACATTGCGTACGAAGCGGTTGGCAAATTTCAGCAGCCACGTGACGAACACGACGATGATGACCAGATAGGCCATCGCCAGCATGGTTCCGTAGCCGACATTCGAGCGGTCGCGGTATTCGCGATAGATGAAGCTCGACACGGAATCGGTGGCGCCGCCGGGGCCGCCCGACGTCACCGTGATGATGATGTCGGCAAGCTTCAACTTAAAGATGATGCGCAGGATAACCGCCGTCACCGACACCGGCAGCATCAGCGGGAAGGTGACCTGCCAGAAGGTCTGCCACGCATTGGCGCCATCGACCCGTGCGGCTTCCAGCACTTCGCGCGACATCGCCTGCAACCCCGCCAGCAGCATGATCATCATGAACGGAATGAACGTCCAGGCGTCCAGCACCATGATCGTGATGCGCGCGGTGATCGGATCGGAGAAGAAGGCGGGATTTTCCCAGCCAAGATGGCGCGCCAGTGTCGCGGCCGGCCCGAAGCGGTACTCCATCAGCGATTTGCCGATCATCCACGAAACCGCGACGGGTGACAGCATCAAGGGCAAGAGGAAGACAACGCGGAAGAATTTTCGTGCCCGAATCTGCGCGTTGAGGAGCAGCGCCAGGCCAAAGGCGATGACATATTCGACCGCCACCGCCAGCACATAGAGCACCATGTTGAACAGCGCGTTGCGGTAGTAGGGATCGCCCAGCATCTGCCAGAAATTGGCGAGCCCGTTGAATTTTCGCCCGGAGAAGGAACTGAGGTTCCAGTCGGTGAGCGCAATGTAGAAACCGAACAGCGTCGGGAAGATCACCATGGCGATGGTGAACAGGAGCGCCGGCAGCAGGAACAGCGCTCGCTGGCCGTCCTCGCCGCGCGTCAGCACCTGGCCGATGCCGATCGCCACACCCCACAACACATAGGCGTAGACGACCGGGCGCCAGGTTTCGAAGCCGATCGTCTCGGCGCCGCCCTTGTAGAGGATTTCCAGCACGATCGTCGCCAGCAGGCCAAGCGTGGCAACGGCCATCAGCCCCCAGCCGAGGCGCTTGCGGCGAGGGGAAATCAGATCGGAAGGGACGGCATCCGCCGGCCATTGGTTCGCGGTCGAGGTCTGGTCAGCCACAAATTTCGCCCGTTTGAAGGCTCATCGAGGAGCCGGAGCCGTCTGGTGTGGTCCGGCGTTGCCGCCGGACCACGGTTTCACATAGCCTACATGCCGAGCGACGCCTTGTAGAGCTTGATCTGGTTGTCGCGGCCGATCTGGTCGGTCAACTTCTCCCAGGCCGCCGCAATGGCATCGGCGCCTTCTTGCGCCTTCATCTTGCCAGCGAAGGTGTTGGCTAGGATGTCCTCGGCGGCGCTGTAATATTGGAAGATGCCGGGGATGCGTGGCTCGATCGCCGCGTTCGGATGGTTGTAGCTGTCGGATTCCGACTTGAGATACGAGGTGATGAACGCCTCGTCGTAGCCGGCCGCCACCCACTCCGGAATATCGAAATGGCTGTTGCGGTAAGGCTGGAAGCCCGACGGATACGCTGCGCACCAAAGCGACAGGTCTTTGCCGCCGAGATGGGCTGCCGCCGACCAGGCTGCCTTTTTCTTCTTCTCGTCGCTGTCGACGCGGGCCATGACGTAGACCCCCCAGCCGATATAGGCGCAGTTCGGCGCATAGTTCGGGCCGCTTGCGAGCTTGTCCCAGGCGCCTGTCTTCGAATTATAGACATCGTCAGAGCCTGGCAGGATCGAGAAGCCTGTGACGTCGCCGACGACCGAGGAGTCGTTAGTCTTCGCATTCGAGCCAGCGTCTCCCCACCAAGCCAGCATCGAACCAGTGCCGCCCAAGAATTGGGAGAAACAGGTCTGGTTCGGGTCGGCATTGATTTGATCCTGCGGTTCGGAAGGCAGCGCGTCGATCACGTCCTGGATCGCCCGCACCCAAGCCGGGTTGTTGATGCGCGGCTTCATCGTGTCGGCGTCGAACAGCCACGCTTTGTCATCAGGGTGCTTGGCATAAGCACTGGCACGGCTGCCGAGGAAGTAGAAGCCGAATCCACCCCATGCCTTGGGCGCGTCGAGGTAGCCGTAGACGTCCTGGCCCTTCATCTGCTTGCCCTTGAGGAACTTGGTCACTGCCTGCACCTGCTGCCAGGTCTTCGGCACGCCCCATTCCGTTAGGCCCGACTTGTCGCCGCTATCGGCTTTCCAGGCTGCTGCCAGATCAGAGTCGGAGAACACGTCGGTGCGGTAGTTGAAGTTGTGCGCGTCTCCGTCGACGGTCACGCGATATTGCTTGCCGTTCCAGGTGCCGACCGGCGGCTTCAGATAGGCCACCAGATCGTCCATATCGATCTGCTTCCTGACCCAGTCGGGCATCTCAGAGGTCAGGCCCTTGCCGCAGACGTCGCCTTCGAAGGGCGCGCCCATCTCGACGATATCAAAGTCGATTGTGTTCGTGGCGATGGCCTGCTGCAGGCGCGGATTGTAGTCCGCCTGTGCAAGGTCGATCCAGTTGATCTTGGCGCCGGTATAGGCCTCCCACGGCTTCAGGAAGCCGCGGAAAAGCACATTGTGCAGGTTCTGGTTGTTGAGGCCCATGAAGGAGAGCTCGACGCCGGCGAATTCGCCTTCCTTGACGTTGGCCTTGGTCGCTTCGAGGCAGAGCTCGCCGACTTTCTGGAAGTCGGCATCTGTCGGCTGGCCTTTGCCGACGCCGGGGATCTGCAGGATTTTGGTGCGCAGTTCGCTTGCCGCGGAAGCCGGGCGCGTCAAGGCGCCAAGCCCGGCGCCGGATGCGGCCGCGATTGCGGCCATGCTGGCCGCACCCTTCAATATGTCGCGCCTTGTGGCGCCGGCACGAACCAGTTTCTCGTAAAGACCCGTTCTCATCGCCTATTCCTCCCAGAACATCAGTGTGAATAAATCGGCCAACTGTCGGACGCTGGAGCGCCAACGATGCTCCCGGTTCGGAAACGAATTAGGCAGGACCCCACCCTGCGTCGATTGAAGTTCCGATAGCGGATCGGGTACCGACATTTTGACCAGCGCCTGCCACTATTCTCACAACCAAACGCCGTGTCAACGAGAACGGGTTTTTATCTATAAGGGACTGACTTGCCCTGACCGGTCGCGTTGGTTAGCTTCTGCGCCTACGGCTAATGGAGCCGATGGGGGAGATATGGCGCAAGTCGCGATCAGCAAGGTGGCCAAAGCCTTTGGAACGGTCAAGGTTCTGCACGAAGTCAGCGTCGATATCGCAGACGGACAGTTCGTGGTCCTGGTTGGCCCTTCGGGTTGCGGCAAGTCCACGCTGCTCAGGATGGTGGCCGGGCTGGAAACCGTCTCCTCCGGCACGATTGCCATCGGCGACCGCGTCGTCAATCATCTGCCGCCGGCCAAGCGCGACATCGCCATGGTGTTCCAGAACTATGCGCTCTATCCGCACAAGACGGTCGAGCAGAACATGGCCTTTGCGCTCAAGCTGCGGAAGACCGATCCGGCCGTGGTCGCCGAGCGGGTCAAGCGCGCCGCCGATATCCTCGACCTCAATCCCTATCTGAAGCGCTATCCCCGCCAACTCTCCGGCGGCCAGCGCCAGCGCGTGGCGATGGGCCGCGCCATCGTGCGCAATCCGCAAGTGTTCCTGTTCGACGAACCGCTCTCCAATCTCGACGCCAAGCTGCGCGTGCAGATGCGCACCGAGATCAAGGAACTGCACCAGCGGCTGAAGACCACCACCATCTACGTCACCCACGACCAGATCGAAGCCATGACCATGGCCGACAAGATCGTCGTCATGCGCGACGGTCGTATCGAGCAGGTCGGCGCGCCGCTCGAACTGTTCGACCGGCCGGTCAATCTGTTTGTCGCCGGCTTCATTGGTTCGCCTTCGATGAACCTGCTCAAGGGTGTCATGCGCAAGGGTGCCAAGCCCGGTGTCGAGATCGCGGGCACGCTGTTTCCGATTGCACCAGGCAATGCCGCGCAGGACGGCCAGGCCGTCGTCTATGGCGTGCGCCCGGAACATCTCGAGATCCATCCCGATGGCGTGCCGGCGAAGATTTCGGTGGTCGAGCCGACCGGCTCGGAAACGCTGGTGTTCCTGCGCTTCGGCGAAGGCGAGATGGTGGCGCTGTTTCGCGAGCGTCACGACTTCAAGCCGGGCGATACGCTCAAGCTGAAGCCGCGGCTCGACCAGATCCATCTTTTTGACGCCGAGACCGGCAAGCGTCTCTGATCCCAACTCACGAGGACTATTATGCTCAAAGGCATCAACCCGCTGCTCAATGCCGACGTGCTGCAGGCATTGCGGGCAATGGGGCATGGCGATGATCTGATCATCGCCGACACCAATTTTCCGTCCGATTCGGTGGCGCGCCAGACCGCGCTCGGCCGCCTGCTGCGCATCGATGCCTCGGCCGCCGAGGTGGCAAAGGCGGTGCTGTCGCTCTACCCTCTGGATACATTCGTCGACGACTCAGCCGCGCGCATGGAGATCGTCGGCAAGCCGGACGAGATTCCGGCTGTGCAGAAAGAGGTGCAGAAGGAAGTCGACAAGGCCGAGGGCAAGTCGTGGCCGATGATAGCGGTCGAGCGCTACGCCTTCTACGAGCGCGCCAAACAGGCCTATTGCGTCATCCAGACCGGCGAACGCCGCTTCTATGGCTGCTTCGCCTTCCGCAAAGGCGTCGTGCCGCCGGATGCGGAATAGCGGCATGGCTTCGGGTAAGCCGGTCGTCATGAAGCCTGTCGTCATATTGGGTGTGTTCGTCGCCGACACCGCCTACAGGGCGCAGCGCCAGCCGCGCATGGGCGAAACTATCCTCGGCACATCCTTCACGCTGGGGCCGGGCGGCAAGGGCTCGAACCAGGCGGTCGCCGCCGGCAAGCTCGGCGCCGACGTCACCTTCCTCACCCGCCTCGGCGTCGATCCCTTCGCCGACATGGCGAGGCAGACCTGGGCGCAGGCGGGCGTCAAGAATGCCGTCATCGACACGCCGGAAAGCTACACCGGTGCGGCCTACATCTTTGTCGAGGAGACGACCGGCAACAACGCCATCATCGTCAGCCCCGGTGCTGCCATGCTGATCTCGCCAGCCGATATCGAGGCCAATGCCGCGCTGATCAGCGGTGCCGGCGTCTTCGTCACCCAACTCGAACAGCCGATCGAAGCAGCCATGCGGGCGCTGGAGATCGCGCGTGGGGCAGGGGTGATGACGATCCTCAACCCGGCCCCGGCGGCAAAGCTTTCCGACCGCATCTACACGCTCTGCGACTACCTCACGCCCAATGAGACGGAAACGGAGGAATTGACCGGGATGAAGGTGTCCTCGGTCGACGAGGCGCGCCGTGCCGCGGACAAGCTGCTTGAAAAGGGCGTCGGCACGGTCATCGTCACGCTGGGTGACAAGGGTGCGCTGTTGCACTCGAAGGACCGCTCCGACCATGTTCCCGCCGTCAGTGCGGGCGCCGTGGTCGAAACCACAGGGGCAGGCGATGCCTTCAATGGTGGGCTGGCCGCCGCGTTGTCGCGGGGCGTGGAGCCGCTGCAAGCGGTGCGCTTCGCTTGCGCCGTCGCCGGAATTTCCGTGACGCGACCAGGGACCGCGCCGTCGATGCCGACGCTGCAGGAGGTCGAGGCGCTGCTGGCGAGGGGATGAGATCGGCTTGGCTGACTGGCCGCTGACGCCGCCTCCGGCCTGATCTTATGGCTTTGAGCCCTATGATTTTTTCGAACGCAAGCTTGTGGAGATCTTGCGCAGCGGGCCTGTGAAGCGCCAGCTTCTGGACTGATGCAAGGCTGCGATTTGCATCTGGCACGCTTGCAGCGTTTGTTCGATCTCGTCCTTCTCGTTCCTTGCATCCGAAGCGGCGCTCTGCAACTCGGCGCTGCTTTGGTGGGCCGCCTCAAGCTCATTACGCAACCTTGAGATTTCAGAATGCACCGTCGCCTTCTCGGCTTCAGCGCTTGCAAGCATCGGTCGGATCGTTTGCACATCCTCCCAGGCAAGCCGCGCTACCAGATCGTCGACGGCACGGCGCATCTGCTCGCTCCAAGCCGCGGGATCAACGCGCATGAGACGCGAGTACTCGGATTGTTCCTTGCTGGCGTTCGGTATCCAGACGCGCAAGGCTGAAGGCCACCAGCCGGCTCTGTCCGCGATATCAAGAAAAATAGCCAGTTGCGATGCCTGGGAGTGACGCGAATTTTTCCATAGGGCGCTGAAATGCAGGACGGTTGGAACGCGGCAATAGGTGAAGGGATTTCGCGGGTTCTCGCGCATGATTCGCCGCCACAATTGCCAGTCCCCGGCCGATGCGACGTCTTCCGGCCAGACATCTCGCGAAGGCAGGCAATCAGCCCGATACAGGAAGCAAGTGGCGGGTATCGTGTTGCCGACCTCCGTGAACACCCTGAACTCGTCGGCCAGTTCCAGATTGGTCAGGAAGGGTGCTGCGATGCCATCGGTGGAAACCCACAGCGCCTGACTGTACGCGATGGCAGCCCCATTTTTGAGGCCATCCGCCAGGATCTCAAAATGATCCGGAAACAGGAGATCGTCATCGGCGGCAAAGCCAATCAGCTCGCCGCGTGCCTCGCGCAGCGCGATGTTGCGGTTCGCGTAGCCAAAGTTCGGCGCCTTGGGCAAATCGAAGAAGCGAATGCGGGCGTCCTGAAAGGCTTCGACCACCTCGGCCGTGCCGCGCGCGCAGCCGTCGCCGACGACCAGAAGCTCAAAGTCTTCGACGGTTTGATCCAGAACCGATTGGATGGCCATGCCGATGACATCCACGCGCGAGTGCGTCGGCATGAGGATGGAAAAGCGGGGCTTGCTCACCATCCCTTGGCGCTGCCGAAATCATGGGGAATGAGATCGGTGTCGATGGGCAGCCGGTACTTGTCGGGATTCGAGTGATCGTATTGTATCGTTGGGAAATTGATGGCGACCAAGTCGGATGTTCCGATGTTTCGGTCGGCATGCCAGACAAATTTCGGAATATTGACCAGGCGTGGACGATTGCCGGAGAGGTAAACCTTCGAAATCTTGCCGTATGTGCTGGATTCGGGGCGAGGGTCATAAAGGACTAGTTCCATCTCGCCGCTGATCACAAAATAGCGGTCCTCGTGCAGCTTGTGCAGGCCCCACCCTTTCACCAAGCCAGGGCGAATTGTGAACATGTAGGAAAAGACCAGCGGGTCGGCATGCCAACCCCAGCGCGGGTCATAGATCTCCGTGACGCTGCCGCGGTCGTCAATGTGCCGGATGCTGTCGAAAAAGGACATGCCGTCCACAAGAGGCGTAGTGCTTTGCCGCTGCTCGTCCAGAGTCCGTTGATCCTGCTGAGCGGCGTCAAGTGTGGTCTCCAGAAGATTCAGGCTGGTGTGATCGCTCATGAACAAAGTCCCCGCTGTTTGACCGCCTTCAGATCGACCTTCCTCTCACAATTTTCGATGGATGTCCTGATCGGGCTAACAGGTTCGTGCAGCCATGATGACTTTTTCGGGGGCGGTTGGAGTTTTTGATGGGATCGGAGGCAGGGGATGGCCAGACGTGCAGGTGCGCGCCGGCGTGCCATTGACAGGATTTGGGCGGCGCCTTGCTTGCGCCGGTTGACGCGACCAGAGCGCGGCGCCGTCAATGCCGACGTTGCAGAGGCGGTTCCTGGGTCTATGCTGGGGAGACCAAACTCAGATCCGAGACAATCCGAGTTGCCTCATCCAAGATGATTTTTTGACAACAATGTCGACATTTCTCCGAAGCCAAGGGCTTGTATCCCTTGAGAGAAATGGCGCGAGTGACGGGGCTCGAACCCGCGACCTCCGGCGTGACAGGCCGGCACTCTAACCAACTGAGCTACACCCGCGCATGGCGAACACGTGTCAGCCGTGTTCGTCGTTGGGGCGCTGGATAAGGGGTTCGCCACCGGGTGTCAAGCGTGACAGGACAGCATAACAGCAAACAGGAGAAGGTTTTTTGACAGCCGGCGTTTTGTTGGCAAAACCGGCATCCAACCAGGGCGTCCTGCGCTCATTTGGCCTTGCGAAGCCGACCCTGACCGCTTAAAGGTCCGGCCCGGAGCGGGCGATTAGCTCAGTTGGTAGAGCGCTTCGTTTACACCGAAGATGTCGGCGGTTCGAGCCCGTCATCGCCCACCATTCCAATCACACAATCCATCCACTGCCGCGTCAATGGCGAAGCCCGCGGTATGGAGTGCCTGGCTGTCCATTTGCCGCCGCGTCACAAACCCGCAGCAGATCGGCATGGATGTTTCTGGAGTTCAACAACTCGGCGGCTTCCGGATAACCCTCAGCCAGCAATGCGGCCACGATCTCGGCTGGCGAGTGGTGGACACCGCCCTCTGCCAAAGCATGAGCCCGCTGGTAGATATGACTGGTTCTGATTTCGTCCGCCATTCCCAAACATCCCCGTTGATCAGCACTTGATGAACAACCTTTGAGATGCGAAGTTGTTCCGTTACAACTTGTGAGGGAATATTGGCAACTAACGCGCGGGCGACGAATCTGTCGCTTGAAGTTACGGCCTCATTCCCGTTCGTGGTCAGAAAACTCAGCAGTCCATCGTCATTCCTGCAACGATCAAGGCGGCAACAGCCGGAAATCATTGCCCTCGGGCAGCAGCTGCCCGCCGTCGACGATAATGGTCGTGCCGGTGATGTAGCTGGCATCGTCGGAAGCGAGGAACAGGAAGGCATTGGCCACGTCGCGCGGGCTGCCGAGGCGGCCGAGCGGGATGGAGTCCTCCATGTTCTTGATATAGGCCGCGCCGCGATGCAGCTCAATCGCTTCGGTCAGGATGTTGCCGGGTTCGACACCGTTGACGGTGATGCCATAGCCGGAGAATTCGAGCGCTGCGGCGCGGATGAAACCGTTGATGCCGGCCTTGCTGGCAGAATAGTGGCCATGGCCCGGGCTGGTGACATGCGGACCGGTGATGGACGAGGTGTAGAGCATGCGGCCAAAGCCTTGCGCCTTCATCGGCACCAGGGCCGCGCGGCTGGCATTGAAGGTGCCGCGCAAATTGACCTCCATGACCCGATCCCAGTCGTCGGCGCTGGTGTTCTCGATCAGCTGCCAGGGATAGATGCCGGCATTCTGCACGATGATGTCGAGGCGGCCATGGAGTTTGAGCGCCAGCGCCACGGCGGCCTCGGCATCGCTCATTTGAGAGATGTCGGTGCGGATGAAGGGGGCGCCCAGCTCGTCCGCGGTCGCTTGCCCGGCCTCGACCTCGGTGTCGGCCAGCACCAGCCTCGCGCCTTCCTCGGCAAAGCGCAGCGCGATGCCCTTGCCGATGCCGCGGGCGCTGCCGATGATCAGCGCCACCTTGTCTTGTAACCGATTGGTCATGCGAGCCGTCCTGTCATGCGAGTCTTTGGCGGATGGTTTGCTTGAAAGCGTCGAGCAGCACGGCGGCCAGCACCAGCAGGCCATGGATCACCTGGGTGAAGTTGGCCGGCAGGCCCATCAGGTTGATCGCCGTGTTGATGGCCGAGAGCAAAAGCACGCCGGCATAGACGCCGGGGAGGGTGCCGACGCCGCCTTTGAGACTGACGCCGCCGATGACGACGGCGGCGAAGGCGTTGAACAAAAGGCCGACGCCGAGATTGGCGGTGGCGCCCGAGGTGCGGATCGCCAGCAGCCAGCCGGCAAGGCCGGCGATGGCGCCGGCCAGCACGAAGGCGATGATGAGATTGCGGTTCACCCGGATGCCGGCGCGGAAGGTTGCCGTCTCGTTGCCGCCGATCATGATGAGATGGCGACCAAACGGCGTTTTGGCCATGATCAGCGAAAAGACCACGAAGCAGCCAACCGCGATCCAGGCGGTGAGCGGCAGGCCGATAAGGCGCTGGATGCCGAACCAGCGGATGGCCGGCGCCAGGTCCTGCGCCGAGCGGCCGCCCGAAATCACCAGCACCAGACCGCGCACCCAGATGTAGGACGCCAGCGTGATGATGAAGGCGCTCATCTTCACCTTGACCACCAGATAGCCGTTGAAGGCGCCGATGAGGCCGCCGACGGCCAGCGCAACGAGCAGCGAAACCGGAACCATCAGCCATTCGGGATGCAGCTGCACGCCCATGCCGATGCCCGACGAGCAGAACAGGATGCCGACCGCCATGGCGCTGAGCGCCGCCACGGATTCGACGGACAGGTCCATGTGGCCGGCGATGATGACCAGTGCCAGGCCGATCGACATGACGCCAAGCACGCTGGAAGCCTCGATGATGTTGGCGAAGATGCCGAGCTGGAAATAGTTCGGGACGAAGATGGAGAAGACCACCAGCACGAACAGCAGCATGAACCAGACGAGGTTGTCGAGAACGAACTCCAGGGCTTTGCGTGTGCGCGGGTTCATGGGCTGATCCGGTTGGCGCATGCCCCGCGAAATCAATTCGATTTCGTCGGGTTCGGGCGCGGATTCAAATTCGCCACGGCGTCCTTTCGGACGCGGCGTTGTGAAAGGGCAGGCTCCGGGCCGCTACGGCCCGGAGCGCTTCTAGATAACTATTCGACCGACTTGACGGTGTCCGTCGGCGGCTTCTGGTTGCCCCAGAAGGCCGGGTTGTCGACGTTCTCCTTGGTGATGGCGGCACCGGGAATCTTGATATTCGGACCCCAGGCTTCCTTGGTGACGGTCGATTTCAGGCCGAGCACATCGTATTCGCCGGGCTTGATCTCTTCCTTCTTGACGACCTTGTCCATGAACATGGCGACAGCCGCGGCCTGTGCGTAGAGCGGCTGCTCGACTTCGACGTTGAGCCAGCCCTTGCGGATCAGGTCGAGGCCGACCGGAGCGCCGTTTGAGCTCATCAGCATGACGTCGCCCGGCTTCTTGCCGGCCGCCTCGAGCGAGGCGACGGCAGCGACCGAAAGGTGCGCGGCATGGCTGAAGATCAGGTCGATGTCGGGGTTCGCCAGCATCTGGTCGGCAACGATGGTGCCGGCATTGCTGGCCTCCCACTGCATGGCCGGAAGCGAGATGATCTTGACGTCTGGAAACGCCTTCATCTTCTCCTCAAAGCCCTTCTGGATGTCGAGCGTATAGGGGTCACCCGGGTCGCCGAGCACCTGCAGCACCTTGCCCTTCACCGAGCCGTGCTTTGCCTTCAGCAGCTTCTCGGCCTGGTCGGCGGCGACGTAGCCGATCTCGACGGTTCCGGCGACAGAGGTGAAGTCGGACGGCGTCGACGTGATCTGGCGGTCGAACTCGACCACCGGGATGCCGGCCGCGCGGGCGGCTTCAATGGACGGCTTCAGTGCATTGAAATCGACGGCGGCAAGGATGATGGCCGCCGGCTTCAGCGCGATGACGTCGTTCATCTGCGATTGCTGGGCGTCGGTCTTGTTGTCGGCGTTCAGCGTCTTCATCTCGTAGCCGGTCTGCTTCAGGAACAGCTCCAGCGCGCTCACCGAGCCGGTCTGGAACTCATCCAGCAGGGTCGGCACCATATAGTAGACGATACCCTTGGACTGGGCGAATGCCGGCGTGAGCGTGGCAAAGGCCAGTGCCAGGATACCGAAGACAGCAAGAAGTATTCGCTTCATGTCGTTCGCTCCTCTTAAGCCGGACCCCTCTTTTGTCCCTCAGCCCGCCGGTCCGGCACCGGCAAGCGTCTCACCGGTGATCATGTTGATCACCGCATCGGGACTTGTTTTGTTGCGTGCGACATCGCCGGCCACGACGCCTTGCCGGATCACCACGATCCGGTCGGCGACCTGGAAGGCCTGCTGCATGATATGGGTGATGATGACGACGCCGATGCCCTGGTTCGCCACCTGGCGGATCATGTCGAGACCGCGCCGCGTCTGTTCGACGCCAAGGGCTGCGAACGGTTCATCGAGCAGCACCAGCTTGCCGCCCCAATGGACGAACCGGTTCAGCTCGATGGCTTGCCGCTGGCCGCCCGAAAGATGCTCGACATTGGCGCGTAGCGAAGGGATGCGGGTGCCGGCGCTGGCCAGTGCCTTTCCGACGACGGCTTCCATGGCGCGCTCGTCGAGCACGGGAATGCCAAAAACCTTCCGGGTGATCTCGCGGCCCATGAAGAAATTGGCGACCACGTCGACATTGGTGCACAGCGACAGGTCCTGATAGACGGTCTCGATGCCCGCCGCCTTGGCCTCGGCGGGCGACCGGGCAAGAAACTCCTTGCCCTCGAACAGCATGCGGCCCGAGGTCGGCTCCAGCCCGCCGGCGATGATCTTGACCAGCGTCGATTTGCCGGCGCCGTTGTCGCCCAGCAGCGCCACGACCTCGCCCTTGCCGATCGAGAAGCTGATCCCCTTGAGCGCTTCGATCGCGCCATAGTTCTTGGTGACGTTGTCGAGCACCAGCAGGGGTTCGTTCATGCCGCAATCTCCCTGGCTTTGAGAACGCGTTCGGCAGCGAACATCTGCCCGAAGCGGGGTGACAACACCCCCGAAACCGCAAGGGCGGCGGCGCCGCGCAACACTGAATGTTGCCCGCCGCGCGCGACGAGAATTCGAGGCGTCGTGCGGTCCTTCCGTGCCGAAACGGAGTTGTGCAGGCCTCCCGCCGAACCAGCCAGCATTTCGAGCAGATCGGTAGATGCCAGCCCGCCGAGGATGACCGTCTCCGGGTCGAACAGGTTCTCGATGATGGCGACGGCATTGTGGAAGATCGGGCCGACTTCAGCCACCCAGTCGGCCTCGCTGCCGTTCCAGCGCCGGAGCGCCTCGAGCGAGAGGTATCTTTCGAGGCAGCCGCTATTGCCGCATGGGCAAGCCTCGCCGCCGGGAACGACGGGAATGTGTCCGACCTCGCCGGCATTTCCCCAGGCACCGCGCAAGGCGCCGCCGTCATGCACCATGACACCGCCAAGGCCGACGCCGAAATAGAGATAGTAGTACTCGGAAAACTGGGCTCCGAGGCCGTAGAGGCGCTCGCCCATGGCGGCCGCGGCCATATCGGTTTCAAAGAAGGCCGGCAATCCGGTCGAGGCCGCCAGCCGCTCGCGCAGCGCCACATCCTTCCAGCCGGTCATGGTGGTCGGGCCGACGAAACTCATGGATTCGACGTCGAACGGTCCGGGCAGGGCCAAGCCGACCCCGAGTACCCGTCCGCCAGCCCGCAGTCTGGTCAATTCGACCACCATCGCCCCGATCAGCTCGAAGGCATGGTCCGGCGCCGCGTTCGGAGCTTCGCGATAGGTGCTCTCGATCACGTCGCCGCTGAGATTGATCAAGGCGGCACTGATACCGAGCGGGGTGATGTGGACGCCGACGGCATAGCCCCCCTCGGGGTTGATGCGCAGGGTCGCCGGCGGCAGGCCGCGCCCCTTCGGCTCTTCGCGCAGCGACAGGATGTAGCCCTGATCTTCCAGTTCGCGAACGATGGTCGACACCGTCTGGACGGTGAGCCCGACACGCCTGGCAATCTCGCCGCGGGCGATCGGTCCATGAAGGCGGATGGACTCAAGCACGATGCGCCGGTTGTACGGCCGCCCGAACTCCTGATTGGTCCCCCGCAGTCCCATGACGTGCGCCCCTTGGAGAGCGTAACTTGGCACCGCTTATTTATTCAGTCAAATGGAATTCAAAAATAAATGATGGTGAAACACAAATCCAGAAAAGGCCAGGTATGGACGTATTCGGCTCAGGACCTGCTCACGCGCCGCCCTGGCTGATTGCCGTCATGTCGAAACCGTTTCAAAGGTGGGCGAACCCCTCGACCGTTGATCCGACAAAGCATGGAGCAAAGATGATCGAATTGCCGTTTGCCCGCGACGAGTACCAACAGCGGCTGCGCAAGATCCGCACCGAGATGGCCAAGCGCGGTCTCGAGCTCCTGGTTGTCAACGACGTTGCCAACCAGCATTACATCACCGGCTATGATGGCTGGTCATTCTACACGCCCCAGGTGGTGCTCGTTCCAGTCGAAGACGTCGAGCCGGTCTGGATCGGGCGCGCCATGGATGCGGCCGGCGGTCTTTTGACAGCCTGGATGAAGCCGGAAAACGTGGTTGGCTTCCCGGAAGACCACGTTCAGCGCGTCGATCGCCATCCCATGGACTGGATCGCGAATTGGATCGTGTCGAAGGGCTGGGGTATCAGACACATCGGCATCGAGCTCGAAGCCTACTATTTCTCCCCGAAAGCGCATGCCCGGCTTGTCGCCGGACTTCCCAATGCAAAATGGCATGATGCCGATCTCCTGGTGAACTGGATCCGCGCGGTCAAATCGGCGCCCGAGATCGCCTATTTGCGCAAGGCGTCAACCCTGGCCGAAGCGGCGGTCGCGCGGGCCTTCGAGGTGATCGCGCCAGGTGTTCGTGAATGCGATGCCATTGCCGCCATCCAGGCGGCGCAGATCGCCGGCAGCCCGGACTTCGCGGGGGATATCACCGCGCTACCGCCGACTATTCTCGGCGGCGAGAATGCTTCAGCACCGCACATCATGTGGAGCGACAGGCGGTTCGGAGAAAACGAGACGATTGCCCTGGAACTCGCCGGCGTCTGCCGCCGCTATGCCGCCGGACTGGCAAGAACCCTGCAACTCGGCAAAACGCCGACAAATGTCTCGGATACGGCCAAAGCGGTGATCGAGGGCATGGATGCGGTGCTCGATGCGGTCAGGCCGGGAACATCGGCCGAAGCCGTCGAAGCCGCCTGGCGCAAGGTTATCCAGCGCTATGGGTTGAAGAAGGAATCGCGCATCGGCTATTCCATCGGCGTTGCCTATCCGCCGGATTGGGGCGAACACACGATCAGCCTCAGGCCGGGCGACAAGACGGTGCTTGAACCGGGCAATGTCGTTCATTCCATCCTCGGCATGTGGATGGACGGCTGGGGCATCGAGATCAGCGAGACCATCCTGGTCACCGAAACCGGCAATGAGACGCTGACGAAGTTCCCGCGAGAGATCCATGTCAAATCCTGAGAGTCCGGTGATGGCGAGCGGTTCTGAGATTCCCGGCACGATCGATATTGATGCCGGAATTCTCGACCGGATGATCGAGATCCGCCGCCATCTACACCGCAATCCGGAGCTTTCGAATCGCGAAGCCAACACGCAAAGTTATTTGCGGCAGATGCTGGCCGGCCAGGGAATTGCCGACATTTGCGACGTCGCGGGCTTTGGCCTGGCGGTCGATATTGTCGGCACCGGCAAGCCGTCAAATCGAAAGGTGGCCATTCGCGCCGACATCGATGCCTTGCCGATCGAGGAGGAGTCCGGTGTCGACTATGCCTCGATAAATTCCGGCGTGATGCATGCCTGCGGCCACGACGCCCACGCATCGATGGCCTTTGCGGTTGCCGCGCATCTTCACCAATCAAGGGACAGTTTTGGCGGAACAGTCCGCCTGATCTTCCAGCCGGCGGAGGAAGACGAACCGTCGGGCGGCAAGCGTGTGGTGGAAGAGGGGCTTCTCGACGACATCGACGCCGCGATCTGCGTCCATGTCGATCCGTACTCGCCGTCCGGGAAGATCGCCGTCAATTCCGGCCCTTACACTCTGGCCTGCGATACATTTGACGTTGTCGTCACCGGCTCGGCCGCGCATGCGGCAAAACCGTATGAGGGCATCGATGCGATTGCCGTGGCCTGCTCCATGGTGAGCGAACTGCAAAAAATCGTCTCGCGCGAGATCGACCCGTACGATCCGCTGGTCATTTCCGTCACCGGCATCAACGGCGGCAATGCCTACAACGTGATCGCCGGCAAGGTCACACTGAAAGGCACCATCCGCAGCGGCAGCGACGCCACCCGCGAGCGGTCCTGGCGGCGCGTTCGTGCGATATTGGAGGCAATAGCGACGGCCCATGGCGCCAATGTGCAGGTCGATATCCACAAGGGCGAACCCGGCGTCGTCAACGATGTCGAGATGACCGAGTTGATTGTCGCCAGCGCCACGGCCTGTATCGGCGCCGACAATGTTCTCAACACGCCTGGATGGACCATCGCGGACGACTTTGGCTACTACAGCGAGAAACGCCCGTCGGTCTACTTCCGGCTCGGAATCCGCAACGAGGAGGTCGGATCGGTCTTTCCGCTCCATCATGCCCGGTTTCGCGTTGACGAGGCCGCCTTGAAGGTCGGCGCGGCCACCCTGGTTTCGGCAGCGACGTCGTTTCTGTCGATGCAACGGGAAAACTGACCAACGGACGGTGGAAAGCGCTCATGGTCCATCAACGGCCACGATCGGCCATCGGCCGCATGGAGCAGAATCCCGAAATCGCTTACAGATACTGAGCGACCTTCTTGCCGACGGTGAGAAAGCGCAGGGGATCGATCGCTTCGCCATTGTGGCGGACTTCGTAGTGCAGATGCGGGCCGGTCGAGCGGCCGCTGCTGCCGGTCTTGCCGATGACGGCGCCGGCGTCCAGCTTCTCGCCCACGGTCACGTCGATCTCGCTGAGATGCCCGTAGCGCGTCGCAAAACCATTGCCATGGTCGACTTCCACCATGCGGCCATAGCCGCCGTTCCAGCCTGCCTTGGTGACGATTCCGGGCGCCGTGACCTTGGCGGCCATGCCGATCGGCGCCCTGAAATCCATGCCGGAATGGAGTGCTGCGGTACCGAGGATGGGGTCGGTGCGCACGCCGAACGGGCTGGTGACGGAGCGGCCCGGCGCCGGATTGGTCAGCGGCAGCTGGCGTGCTTCCTTCTTGAGGTGGTCGAGCGCGTCAAGCGCTTCGTCGAGTTCCTTGACCTTGCTGTCGAACATCATCGAACTGTCGAGCGGGATCAGCGGTCCGCCGACATCGCTATCGCCCTTGCCGAAGTCGCTGTCGACGGGCAGTCCAGCCGCCGCGAGCGCCTGGGTGATCGCGTCGGCGCTCTTGTAGGCGTTGTCGGCAAGCGTGCTGATGCGAGTGAGCTGATCGCTTTCGATGGATTTCAGCGACTGGTTGATCGAGACGAAGAGCTTGTCGGCACGATCTGCGGCTGAATCGTTGGGCATCGGATCGGAGCGCGTCGACCACAGCGAGAACGGCCTGGTGTCGCCGGCACCGAGGTCGGCGCTCAGGCTGGCGACCGTATAGTTCCGCGCGGGTGGGTTGATGCTGCCGGTCACTTCGGCGCGTTTATCCGGCTTCGCAACCGCTGCCGGATCTTCGGCTGGCGCCGCGCTGACTTCGTTCTCGGCGCGTTCGAGCAGCGGGCCAAGGCGACCGTGACGCTGGCTCAGCTGGCTCTGGCGTTCAAGCAGTTCGCTGACCTTGGTTTCCATCAATTGCTGGTCGAGCAGCTGGCGGCTGGTGATGCGGTCGACCTGGGCGCGAAGCGCCGAAATGCGATCTTCATAGGCTTGCTGCATGCGCGCCTGCCGCGCCGTGGTGGCGCCGATCAAATCGTCGCGCAGCACGAGATAGGAGGTGGCCATCAGGTAGCCGATGGCAATGGCGGCGAGCGCCGAGCCGATAAAGGCCACGAGCCAGGGGCGGATCGTGAAGTGCCTGATCTCGTTGCCCCGGGCGATGATGACCGTATGGGGCTCCTTGCGCCTGCCGAAGACTGCTGACTGACCGGTTGCGTTCACGGGACCAAGCTTTCGTTTACGACACCACGACTGCTTGATTACACATTATTAGGGTTAACAAAGGCTTGCAGCGCCGGCTTGCCGTCGGCGATTGCCCGTCAGGCGGGTAAGAGGTTGTGGGAGGGAAGGCGCGGTTGGCAGTGCCGCAACCTCAAAGCGCTCGAACGGCCTCGAGCACCTCTTCCGCATGGCCCTTGACGCGGACCTTGCGCCAAATCCCAGCGATCCGCCCGTCGCGGCCGATCAGGAACGTCGCGCGCTCGACACCCATATATTTGCGGCCGTACATCGATTTCTCGACCCACAGATGGTAGGCCTCGATCACCTTGCGCTCCTCGTCGGCGGCGAGGTCGATGGTGAGATTGTATTTCGACTTGAACTTGTCGTGTTTCTTGACCGCGTCTGGCGACAGGCCGATGACCACCGCGCCGGCCTTCTCGAAGTCCGGCTTCAGCTGCGAGAAGCTGATTGCCTCTTGCGTGCAGCTTGTTGTGTCGTCCTGCGGATAGAAATAGAGCACAATGGGCTTGCCTAGGGATGCGGCAAGGCTGACTGATCCGCCGCCGTCGCGTGGCAGGTCGAATTGCGGCGCAAGATCGCCTACGTCGAGGTCAGCCATACCGATGCCCTTGTTTGTGGTTACGCGCGAAGCCACACCGATATAGTGTCGAGCGGGGATTCGTCCACGATCGAGTTCGTACAACGGAAAATTGCGTGGATCAGGAGCAACCGCAGCACGAGAAGATCCGGTTCAGGCGTGATGAGATCACCGACCTGGGGGCCTTTCCGTCCGCCTGCCGCGTGCCGCCGCTCGGTCAGGCGTCGATCGGACGCGGCTTTCGCATGTTGTCGCGGCTGTTCGCCGGTCTGGTCGCTTTCGTGCTGCTGGCGGCTGTGCTCGTTTATCTGGTTGGCGCCTCCGGCATCGGGGCCGACCGACTTCGCACCGAGGCGGAAACGGCTCTCGAGAAACTGGCGGGTGTCGATGTCAATGTCGCGGTCGGGCCGGCCCGCATCACGCTTGACAGTTCGAGTTTCATCGCGCTCCAGGTCAGCGACGTCAGCCTGAAAACCGCCGACGGCAAGCCGATGGCCGATGCCGGCCGCGTGCGCTTCGGCGTGCGCCTGGTCCCGCTGCTGTGGGGGGATGTGCGGCTGACCAGCGCCAGGATCTCCGATGCCCGCATTGTCGTGGCGGCGATGCCGTCCGGCGGCGACTGGACTGCGGCCCTGCGCAATGCGGACGGCCTCATCGATCCGGAGAAGCTGTCCAATGCGGTGTTCGCAAACGTCAACCGCGCACTCGATGCCGTGCGGGAAGATTCGCTGCGCCAGATCGATCTTCGCAATGTCGAATTCGTGCTGCGCGAAACCGGAACGATCAAGCTGATCAAAGTCACCGACGCCACCGTCGTGCAGTCGGGACCGGGCGGCATGCAGTTTTCCTCCACGGCGGATGTCGACGGCAGGTCGGTTACCGTTGGCGCTTCCGCCACCCGCGATATCGCGGCGCACCGCGTCACGGCGCTGGATGCGAGCATCGATCTGGCGGATGCCGGTGTTACCACTCGGGTTGCTGACACCACGGCCGGCAAGTTGGGCGCGGTCGCTCTGAAGCTGACAGGATCGGAAGGGTTCGGCATGAATGCATCGCGGCTGACGGCCGCGTTGTCATCGACGGGTTCCGTCCTCGACCTTGGCACGCGCGGGCTGCTGCCGGCCAACGTCGATGTCAATGCGACGCTTGTCGCTGGCAGCAACAAGGTCCAGGTCGACAGATTGCTGCTGAGGACCGGCCGGTCGATATTCGATTTCGCCGGTTCGATCGGGCCGAAGCCGGCAAGCGGCGCGACCGGTGAGGAACCGTCCTATCGCTACGACCTGACCAGTGACGGGTCGTCGCTGGCACCTTCGGAGTCGCCTGAGCCGGCGCTCACCTTCCTCGCTCGGATTGCCGGTGTCTACAACACGGTGAGCCACAAATTGGTCGCCGAGCAGATCGCGCTTCGGTCGGCCGCCTCCGGCGAAGTGCTCGGCACCGCCGCCGTGGCGTTCGTCGATGGCAAGGCGCCGGGGATCAATCTTGCGTTCAACATCCACGACATGCAGGTGTCTCACGTCAAGCAGCTATGGCCGTGGTTTTCGGCGCGCAATGCCCGGCTGTGGGTGCTGGCCAATCTGTTCGGCGGCCGCGTCGTCGACGCCAATCTTCAGTTCCAGGTCGTGCCGGGCCGCCTGGGCAACGGCGTGCCGCTGTCCGCAGACGAGGTGTTCGGCCGCTTCCAGATCGAAGGATCGCGCTTCGATACCGCCGGCCGCATCCCGCCGATCCGCGACGCGGTTGGCGTCGTCGGCTTCCACGGCAACGATGTCGATATCTCCCTGTCCTCGGGCACCGTCTATATGCCCAGCGGCCGCACCGTCGCGGCCAGCAACGGCACGCTGAC
This sequence comes from Mesorhizobium cantuariense, assembly GCF_042647205.1. Lineage (NCBI taxonomy): Bacteria > Pseudomonadati > Pseudomonadota > Alphaproteobacteria > Hyphomicrobiales > Phyllobacteriaceae > Mesorhizobium > Mesorhizobium cantuariense. The sequence goes on from NZ_JBHRVD010000001.1 coordinate 2,850,465, forward strand.
GGTCAAGGCAGCCAACCGCCCGCCGGTCGTCGGCGCGCTCGACATCGACGTCGACGGCGATGCGTCCGCCGTCGCCGAACTCGCATCCTACGAGCCGATCAACGCCATGCGCCATGTCGGCCTTTTGCCGGAAGACCTGTCGGGCAGCGTCACCGGCCACGTCAAGGCGGATATTCCGCTGCAGTCCGGCGTCGACTCCTCGAAGCTCGATTGGCTGGTGTCGCTCGACTACACCGGTATGTCCTTGGCCAAGCCTTTCGAGGGCCAGACCGTGACGGATGCCGATGGTTCGATCACGGTCGACCCTGTAAAGGCGGTGATCTCCGCCAAGGCGTTGCTGAACGGCATTCCGGCCGAACTCGATCTGATCGAGCCGCTCAGGGATGACGGGCCGGAGCGCAGCCGCAAGGTGGCCTTGGTGCTCGACGACAAGATCCGCGCCGCCGCCATGCCCGGCCTGAAGCCGCTGCTTGGCGGAACGGTGAAGGTCGCGATCGACAAGAGCGGCAGCGGCGACCAGAACGTTTCGGCCGATCTGACCAACGCCAGGCTGGACATTCCCTGGGCGGGTTGGAGCAAGGGGGCAGGGGTTCCCGCCAATGTCACCTTCGTCATGACCAAGTCCGGCGACACCACGACGCTGTCCGACTTCGATCTCGACGGAAAGACCTTCTCCATCGACGGCAGCATCGTGCTGGTCAATGGCGCGCTGTCTTCGGCGCGGTTCAGCAAGGTCACCTTGAACAGGGGCGACGACGTCGCGGTATCGGTGAAGCGATCCGGCAAGGGCTATGCGGTCGACATATCAGGCAACGCGCTCGATGCCCGCTCGCTCATCAAGCAGTTCACCTCGGACGTCGATACGGCCACCAAGACGACCGGTTCCGATGCCATTTCCGTCAGCGCCGATGTCGATCAGCTGACCGGTTTCCACGACGAGCAATTGTCCAATTTGAAGCTCGACTACAGCGCGGCCGGTTCACGGGTGAACGGGCTGAAGGTCAACGCCACGGCAAGTTCGGGCGCCGCCATATCAATCAGCAACACCACCGGAGCCGGCCGGCGCGCGCTCAACATGCAGTCCGCGGACGCCGGCGCCATTCTCAGGTTCCTCAACATCTACGAGCATATGGAAGGCGGAGCGATCACCCTGGCGCTGGCGGGGCCGAGCGACGGATCGCTGAAGGGCAAGGTCGACATCAGCAACTTTTTTGTCGTCAACGAACCGAAGCTGGCCTCCATCGTCTCGACCACGCCGGCCGGCGACAGCCGCAGCCTCAATCAGGCGGTCAAGGGCAAGCTGGATACGTCACGGGTGAAGTTCGAGCGCGGTTACGCCGAGATCGACAAGGGCAGCGGTTACCTGAAAATCGCCAATGGCGTGCTGCGTGGCCCGCGCATCGGCACGACGTTCCAGGGCACGCTCTACGACCAGAACAACAACATGGACATGACCGGCACGTTCATGCCGGTCTATGGCCTCAATCGCATCTTCGGCGAATTGCCCATCGTTGGCGCGCTGCTCGGTAATGGCCGCGACCGCGGCCTGATCGGCGTTACCTACCGGCTCAAGGGCAATGCCAACAAGCCGCTGCTGGACATCAATCCGCTGTCGGTGATCGCGCCTGGAATATTCAGGTCGATCTTCGAATACCGGTGAACGAGTTCAAACCGACCGCACCAGAATGTGCTTTTTCCTGCCGAGTGAGAGCTTTACGACGTTTTCCGGACTCAAATCCTTTGAAGTCACCAACCGGCGCTCGTCGCTGACCGGCTCATCGTTCAAGCGCACCGCACCGCCCTGCACATGCCGCCGCGCCTCACCGTTCGACGCCGCCAGTCCGGCGGTGACGAGCAGCGACAGGACGCCGACGCCGGCTTCGAGCGCTGCCTTGTCGACCTCGACGGTCGGCAGCGATTCGGCAAGCGCGCCTTCCTCGAACGTCTTGCGTGCCGTATCGCTGGCTTGTTCCGCGGCTGCGCGGCCGTGCAGCAAGGCGGTGATCTCGGTGGCGAGGATCTTCTTGGCCTCATTGATTTCGGCCCCGCCTAGCCGCTCGAGCCGCGCGACCTCGTCCAGTGGCAGCGTCGTGTAGAGTTTCAGGAAACGGGCAACGTCGGCATCCTCGGTGTTGCGCCAGTACTGCCAGAATTCATAGGGGCTCAGCATGTCCGCATCGAGCCAGACCGCGCCCGAGGCAGACTTGCCCATCTTGGCGCCGGACGAGGTGGTGAGCAGCGGCGTGGTCAGCGCATAAAGCTGCGCGTCCTCCATGCGGCGGCCGAGATCGATGCCGTTGATGATGTTGCCCCACTGGTCGGAGCCACCCATCTGCAGGCGGCAGCCGAGACGCTTGTAGAGCTCGACGAAATCATAGGCCTGCAGGATCATGTAGTTGAATTCGAGGAACGACAGCGACTGCTCGCGATCGAGCCGCAGCTTGACGGAATCGAAGGCCAGCATGCGGTTGACGGAAAAGTGACGGCCGACGTCGCGCAGGAAATTGACGTAGTTGATTTCCATCAGCCAGTCGGCGTTGTTGACCATGATGGCGTCGTCAGGACCGCTGCCGAATTTGAGGTAGGGCATGAAGTTGCGGCGGATGCCGGCGAGGTTGTCGTCGATGTCCTGCGGGGTCAGCAGCTTGCGCGCCTCGTCCTTGAACGACGGGTCGCCGATCATCGAGGTGCCGCCGCCCATCAGCGCGATCGGCCGATGACCCGTCTGCTGCAGCCAGTGCAGCATCATGATCTGGATCAGCGAGCCGGCATGCAGGCTTTTGGCGGTCGCGTCGAAGCCGATATAGGCCGTCACCGTCTCCTTGGCGAAGATAGTGTCGAGGCCGGCATCATCCGAAGTCTGGTGGATGAAACCGCGCTCGCTCATCGTGCGCAGGAAATCGGATTTGAAGGCGGACATTGTTTCTTTCCCGAAAGCGCCCGGCCGCTGTGGCCCGGGTGTGCATGAACGCGCGCGTTTAGCATCCAAGCGCGATCAGCAAAAGTGGTTTCCCGTTTTGCGGCCCGCGCGGATGGTTGCGAATCCTTGCTTCGCCGTTTTGGCTGGCGTATTGAGGCGCCGCGCAGGGGCAGGGCCTGAAGCGCCGCGACGGGGCTATCCCGCAGATCAGATCCGGAAAGCTCCGCGATGAACAGGAACTATCTCATCCTCTTTCTGTTCAGCCTGCTGATGACGTTCAGCGGGCTGGCGAGCCTTCCGCCCGTCGACCGCGACGAATCCCGTTTTGTCCAGGCCACCAAGCAGATGGTCGAAACCGGCGACTATGTCGACATCCGTTTTCAGGATGCCTCGCGCTACAAGAAGCCGATCGGCATTTATTGGCTCCAATCGGCGGCCGTGGCGCTGAGCGGCGAGGGGGCGGCGGCGCCGATCTGGGTCTACCGCCTCGTCTCCATGCTTGGCATAGCCCTGGCCGTCGTCGGCATCGCCTGGACGGGCACAAAGCTCTTCGGTGCCAATGCAGGTCTTGCCGCCGGCCTGATGATGGCGGCGATCTTCGCGACCGCCTTCGAGGGCCGCGACGCCAAGACCGACGCCATGCTGCTGGCCTGCTGCGTGGCGGCGCAAGGCGCGCTCGCCCAGATCTATCTGGCGGCGCGCCGGAACGAACCGGTAGCCGCCCATCTGCCATGGATATTCTGGGCGGCTCAAGGCTTGGGGATCCTCATCAAGGGACCCGTCGCTCCGCTGCTGTCGGTGCTGACGGTCGCTACGCTGTTTGCCTTCGAACGCGACTGGCGCTGGCTCTTGAAGCTGAAGCTCGTGCGCGGTGTCGCCCTGGTGCTTCTTATCGTGCTGCCCTGGGTCGCCCTCATCACCTGGAAGAGCGGCGGGGCCTTTCTCCAGGATGCCGTCGGCAAGGACATGGTGGCCAAGGTGGCGTCGGGCGAGGAATCGCACGGCCTGCCGCCCGGTTTCTACATGCTGACCTATTCGCTGTTCATGTGGCCCTTCGGGCTGATCGCGGTCGGCGCCGGGCTGCAGGCCCTCAACCGGCTGCGCGACGATCCGCGGCTGCGTTTCTGCCTCGCCTGGTACATTCCGTTCTGGCTGGTGTTCGAACTGATCCCGACCAAGCTGCCGCACTATGTCCTGCCGGCCTATCCCGGCATGGCACTGCTGATCGGCTGGCTGCTGACATTGTCGCCGCAGGAGGCGAATGCGCCGCTCAGGCGCTGGCAGGATTGGTTGTGGTGGTCGACCGCATTCGGCCTTGCCGTGGTCAGCCTCGGCCTTGCGGCAGTCTGTGTCGGCGCGCCGATCTACCTCACCGGCACCTTCTCCTGGTGGAGCATTCCGGCGGCCGCGGCAGCACTGGCGGCCGGCTATTTTGCCTTTTCGCGCCAGCTGCAAGTGCCGTTGCGCCGCATCGGCGCCATCGCGGTCTGTGCGGGCATCACCTATGGGCTGTTGTTCGGCGTCATCGCGCCTTCGCTGAAGCCGATCTGGCTGAGCCCGGCGATCGAGGCCGCGGTCCAAGCCAACAGGCCTTGCGACACCACGGTGCTCGCCTCGGCGGAATATCACGAGCCGAGCCTGGTGTTCCTGGTGGGCACCAAAACCGTCCTGACCGATGTCGATGGCGTCGCCAAACATCTGCTTGCCGATCCGGCCTGCGCGCTGGCGCTGGCACAAATCGGGGACGAGCAGAAACTGAATGGGCTGCTGGCGGCGCAAGGCAAGTCGGCGACCCGCGTTGCCGAAGTCGACGGGCTCAACTATTCGTCGGGAGACAAACTGTCGCTCGGCCTCTATCGTGTGGCCCCATGACGGCTCGCCGATGCCCATGACGGCAACAATGGGGTCGAATTTCAAATGCTGGTGAAATCGCGCCCTTCCGTTTTCAGCCTGCTCCTTGGGGTAGGGCGCCGGTCCCTCGACAATTTTCGCGATACGATGCAGATCACAAGAAAGCGCTTTGCCGCTCGCCCCGCCAGATATCCGAACATTTTGTGGTCGGTCTGGGTGCTGGTCTGGGTTTTGCTGACGGCGGCAGCATTTGTTCGCCTCGACACCCCTGCCGGAATGCTTCGCGACCAATGGTCGCCGGGGTTCGTCCATCTGGCCGATTTTTTCACGCAGTTCGGCCTGGGTGGCTGGTATCTCATTCCGTCGGCGCTTCTGCTCGTCGCCGCGAACCTGACAGACTGGCGAAGCCTCTCCAGGCGCTCGCTGATGCTCGCCTACAACTGGACCTGCCTGGCTTTTCTGGTACTGGGCGCCGCCGGCCTGTCCGGCCTCGCCGTCAATGTGCTGAAATATGCGATCGGTCGGGCTCGGCCGATGTATTTCAGTGAATTCGGGGTGTTGTCCCTGCACCCCTTCGCTTTCAATGCGCGCTTTGCCGGCTTTCCGTCGGGTCACGCCACGACGATGGGCGCGGTGTTCGGGGTTGCCCTGCTATTGTTTCCAAGGCGCTGGTACATCGCCCTGGCGATCACCGCCTGCATCGCCTCGACGCGGGTCTTCGTCGGCGCGCATTATCCCAGCGACACCGTCGCCGGCTTCGGCCTTGGCTGCGCCTTCGCGTTGGCTTGCGGGCTGGTCTTTGCCCGGCTCGGCTTCATCTTTCGGCCGATGCCGTCGGGATTGCCGGTCCGCAAGAAAACGTTTTGGCTGATTGGGCCGAGAGGGAAGGCTGCCTGAGCGCTCGAAGCTTAGTTGCCTTCCAGACCGCCATAGGACCTGACCAGGCCGGCCATGCCGGGCGATTGGTGGTCTTCGCTTTCGAGTCCTTGCGCAACGCCGACCCGATCGGCAACCGGCCGGTTCTGGCTGACCTTCCACTTGCCGTGGATTTCGCTGATCTCGATTTCCAGCCCGATAATGCCCTTGATCTGCGACTGGATGAACGGCGCCGGCGCATCGGTCACCGCCCAGGGCGCGGCGCGAGCGCCTTCCTGGGACGCGGTCAGATCGGCGATCTGCTGCGCCAGCCAGTCCTGGTCATCCATCACCTTGACGATGCCGCGCACCTGCACGATGGCATAATTCCACGTCGGCACCACCTTGCCGGTTTCGCGCTTGGTCTCATACCAGGACGGCGTCACATAGGCATCGCTGCCCTGGAAGACGATCAGCACTGGTGAAGCCGGATTGTCGGCCAGTAGGCGCCATTGCGGATTGGCCCGCGCCAGATGCGCCCTCAGCCTGCCGTTCGGGCCGACATCCGCGTCGAGCAGGAACGGGATGGCATTGGCGACCGGCCCCTCGGGTCCGTTGGAAACCAACAGGCCCAGCGGGTGCGTCCGGATCAACCCGTGCAGGATTTCCGGCCGCGTTTCCCTGAATTGAGGAGGTTCGTACATCGCCGTCCCTGCTTTCTTTGCTTATCTCAGCCGCTTCGGCCGCGGATCCGACAATTCACCGGCCAGCCGGCGATCGAGATAATCAGCGCACTCCTCGAGCAGCAGGTCGGCGTCGTTGGAGAAGAAATGGTTGGCACCGGGCAAGGTCTTCTGGGTGATGGTGATGCCCTTTTGCGTGTGCAGCTTGTCGACCAGACCCTGCACATCCTTCGGCGGCGCCACCTTGTCGGCATCGCCATGGATGATCAGGCCCGATGACGGGCAGGGCGCCAGGAACGAGAAATCATAGGTGTTGGGCTGCGGCGCGATCGAGATGAAGCCTTCGATCTCCGGCCGGCGCATCAGAAGCTGCATGCCGATCCAGGAGCCGAAGGAGTAACCGGCGACCCAGCAGCTCTTGGAATCCGGATGCAGCGACTGCACCCAGTCCAAAGCGGCGGCGGCATCCGACAACTCGCCGGTGCCGTGGTCGAACTCGCCCTGGCTGCGGCCGATGCCGCGAAAATTGAAGCGAAGCGTGGTGAAATCCCGCTTCTGGAACATATAGAAGAGGTCGTAGACGATCTTGTTGTTCATCGTGCCGCCGAACTGCGGGTGCGGGTGCAGGACGATGGCAATCGGCGCGCTCTTTTCCTTGGAGGGCTGGTAACGTCCCTCCAGGCGGCCGGCAGGACCGGTGAAAATGACCTCAGGCATGAAATACTCCACTTGGGTATACGAATGCGCGGCGCCCGGAACGTGTCTTCCTCTGGCCTTGACGCAGGGCGAGCGTCTTCTTAGAAGCTAGTTTAGAATTGTTCAAAACTGAGTGGCAAGACATCGAGCCCGGCCACCCGCGCCGCAAGCCGCGTAAATAGGACGGCTCGCCTTGGAATTTCAAGGAAATAACGCGATACGTCGGCGGAATGGCTTCTGACGGGACCAACTGGACGAAAATGGCCGCAATACGCGCCTATCTCGACTATAATGCCAGTGCGCCGCTGCTTGCCGCGGCCCGTGAGGCTATGGTCGCGGCCCTCGATGTCGCCGCCAACCCGTCATCGGTCCACGCCGAGGGGCGGGCAGCACGCCGCCTGGTCGAGACCGCAAGGCGTGGCGTGGCGGCACTCGTCAACACCAAGCCGGAGCATGTCGTGTTCACTTCCGGCGCGACGGAAGCCGCCTCGACGCTGCTGACATCAGACTGGCAGATGGGACGCGGTGCTGTGCGCATGAGCCGGCTTTACGTGTCCGAGGCCGATCATCCCTGCCTGTTGAATGGCGGACGCTTCCCGACAACGCAGGTAACCCGGATCGGCGTCGACGCCAATGGCATCGCCGATCTCGTGGCCCTGGCTGCAGCGCTTGCAGCGCATGACAAGGCCGATGGCTTGCCGCTGGTCGCCATACACGCCGCCAACAACGAGACCGGCGTCATCCAGCCGATCGATCGTATCGCCGAAATCGTCAAGGCTGCGGGAGGCATCCTCGTCGTCGACCCGGTCCAGGCCGCGGGCCGCGTTTCTATCGACATGTCAGCGGGTTACGCCGATTATCTGATTCTGTCCTCGCACAAGATCGGCGGTCCCAAGGGCGTCGGCGCCATCGTCGCCGCTTCGGACCTGATGATGCCGAAGCCGCTGATCAATGGCGGTGGCCAGGAAAAGGGTCATCGGGGGGGAACCGAAAACCTCGCCGCCATTGCCGGTTTTGGCGCGGCCGCACGCGAGGCGCTGACCGGATTGCCTGCCATGGACGCGGTGCGCCAGCGCCGCGATGAGATCGAGGCCATCGTGAAAACGCTGGTGCCGCAGGCGGAAATCTTCGGAACCGGCGCGCCAAGGCTTGCCAACACGACATTCTTCGCTATTGCGGGCGTCAAAGCTGAAACCGCGCAGATTGCCTTCGATCTGGCCGGTGTGGCGCTGTCGGCCGGCTCTGCCTGTTCGTCGGGCAAGGTTGGACCGAGCCATGTGCTGAAAGCCATGGGCTACGGTGACAGTCTTGGCGCCTTGCGCGTGTCGATCGGTGCGGCGACCGGCGCCCAGGAGGTCGAGCTGTTCCGCGCCGCGCTGGCGGGTATCGCGGCACGGCAAGCCGCCAGGGAAAAGGCCGCTTGAGCGGTTGGACGAATTTGGGCCTTTCGGCCTGGTAGAGCCGTGCATTCCATATTGGCCGGGTGAATTTCCGGTCGGGGCGCACTATATGGAACTTACGCTGCCGCGAACGCTTCTTCGGCGTTCATTTCGGCGGTGCCATAGTTTGAAAACTGTCGGGCCTTGACCCCGGCGTGGATGGAGAACGCATATGCCTGCTGTGCAGGACACGATCGATCGGGTCCGAAAGATCGACGTCGACCAATACAAATACGGATTCCAGACCGAAATCGCTGTTGATAAGGCCCCCAAGGGGCTGAGCGAAGACATCATCCGTTTCATTTCGGCCAAGAAGGACGAACCGTCCTGGATGCTGGAATGGCGTCTGGAAGCCTATCGCCGTTGGCTGACGCTGGACGAGCCGACCTGGGCGCGCGTTCACTATCCGAAGATCGATTTCCAGGACATCTACTTCTATGCGGCGCCCAAGAGCACGCCCGGCCCGACGTCGCTCAGCGACGTCGATCCCGAACTGCTGAAGGTCTACGAGAAGCTGGGTATTCCGCTGCGGGAGCAGGAAATCCTCGCCGGCGTGCAGAAGACCGACGTCTCGGAACTCGAGGAAGTCAGTGACAATGTCTATAAGTCGGGCCGCGTCGCCGTCGACGCCGTGTTCGATTCCGTCTCGGTCGTGACCACCTTCAAGAAGGAACTGGCGCAGGCCGGCGTCATCTTCTGCTCGATCTCGGAAGCCATCCGCGAACATCCGGAGCTGGTGAAGAAGTATCTCGGCTCGGTCGTGCCGACCTCCGACAATTACTACGCGACGCTGAATTCCGCCGTGTTCACCGACGGCTCGTTCGTCTTCGTGCCCAAGGGCGTGCGCTGCCCGATGGAACTGTCGACCTATTTCCGCATGAACGAGAAGAACACCGGCCAGTTCGAGCGCACGCTGATCATCGCCGAGGAGGGGGCTTACGTCTCCTATCTCGAAGGCTGCACGGCGCCGCAACGCGACGAGAACCAGCTGCATGCGGCGGTCGTCGAACTGGTGGCGCTCGACGATGCCGAGATCAAATATTCGACGGTGCAGAACTGGTATCCCGGCGACGCCGAGGGCAAGGGCGGCATCTACAATTTCGTCACCAAGCGCGGCGATTGCCGTGGCCACCGGTCGAAGATCTCGTGGACGCAGGTCGAGACCGGCTCGGCGATCACCTGGAAGTACCCGAGCTGCATCCTGCGCGGCGACGATTCCTCGGGCGAGTTCTATTCGATCGCCGTGTCGAACGGCTATCAGCAGGTCGACAGCGGCACCAAGATGATCCATCTCGGCAAGAACACGTCGAGCCGCATCATCTCCAAGGGCATCGCCGCCGGCTTCTCGCAGAACACCTATCGCGGCCAGGTTTCCGCGCACCGCAAGGCGACCAACGCCCGCAACTTCACCAACTGTGACTCGCTGCTGATCGGCGACCAGTGCGGCGCGCACACCGTGCCCTACATGGAAGCCAAGAATTCGACCGCGCAGTTCGAGCACGAAGCGACGACCTCGAAGATTTCCGAGGACCAGAAGTTCTACGTCATGCAGCGCGGCATCCCGGAAGAGGAAGCGATTGCGCTGATCGTCAACGGCTTCGTCAAGGACGTCATCCAGCAACTGCCGATGGAGTTCGCCGTCGAGGCGCAGAAGCTGATCGGCATTTCGCTTGAGGGCTCGGTCGGCTGACCGGATAAATATTCAGGAAACAAGAGAATGCTTGAAATCAGAAACCTGCATGCCCGCATCGTTGATGACGGCACCGAAATCATCCGCGGCCTGAACCTGGCGGTGAAAGCCGGCGAGGTCGCCGCCATCATGGGCCCGAACGGCTCGGGTAAATCGACGCTGTCCTATATCCTTGCCGGCCGCGAGGACTATGAGGTCACCGAAGGCGACATCCTCTACAACGGCCAGTCGATCCTCGAAATGGATCCGGCCGAGCGCGCCACGTCGGGCATCTTCCTTGCATTCCAGTATCCGATGGAGATACCGGGCGTAGCGACCATGGAATTCCTGAAAGTGGCGATGAACGAGCAGCGCAAGGCGCGCGGCGAGGAGCCGCTGAAGATCCCGGAATTCCTGAAGCGGGTGAAGGAAGCCGCCGCCTCGCTCAGCATGGACATGGCGATGCTGAAACGGCCGCTCAATGTCGGCTTCTCCGGCGGCGAGAAGAAGCGCGCCGAGATCCTGCAGATGAAATTGCTGGAGCCGAAACTGTGCGTGCTCGACGAAACCGATTCCGGCCTCGACATCGATGCGCTGAAGATCGTCTCCGACGGCGTCAATGCTTTGCGTTCGCCCGACCGCGCCATCGTCGTCATCACCCACTACCAGCGCCTGCTCGAGCACATCGTGCCGGACAGCGTGCACGTGCTTTACAAGGGCCAGGTCATCAAGTCGGGCGACAAGTCGCTGGCGCTTGACCTCGAGGCCAATGGCTACGCCGGTGTGATCGGCGAAGCCGCGTGAGATGCCAGAGGCAACGCTGATGAACATGCACACACAACCGCAGCGGACACCGGCCGAAACAGCGTTGATCGACGCGTTCGGCGACCGGCTGTCGCTGCTGCCGGGCGACGGCGCGGTGATGCTGAAGCGCGACGACGCCATCGAGGCGATCAAGCACGGCCTGCCGACGCGGCGCGTCGAATCCTGGCACTATACCGACCTGCGCCGGCTCTTGAATGCGGTGCCGGACTTCGACCCGGCCGCCATGGCCAAAGCCCTTGCACCGATCGTCGACGGCTCCACTGTGTTGTCGATCCTGAACGGCAAGTCCGACGCGAAGGTGCCAGTCCTTGAAGGCGTCACCTTCCAGCCTCTGTCGGAAAAGCTGATCGACGGCAGCATCGCGCCAGGGCTCGATCCCTATGGCAGTGACGACGCCATCGGCGCGCTGAACACGGCTTTCGTTGCCGACGGCTATTTCATCGACATCGCCGACGGCACGGAACTCGAAAAGCCGATCGAACTGCAGAACCTGCAGGCTGGCGGCCAGACCCATGTGCGGCTGCCGGTGCGTGTCGGCGCCGGCGCCAGGGCGGTCATCGTCGAGCGCCAGGCGGGCGACGGGGCTGCATTGGTCAGCTCGGTCAGCCAGCTGGTGCTGGGCGAGGGCGCCGAGGTGACGTGGCTGATCGTTCAGGAACAGCCGGAAACGGCCACGCATCTGGCGCAGTTCAAGGCGCATCTCGGCAAGAACTCGAAGCTGACGGTGTTCTTCATGAACGCCGGCGGCAGGCTCGTGCGCCAGGAGATCGTGGTCAAGACGACCGGTGAAGGCGCCGATTTCAAGCTGCGCGGCATCAACCTTTTGGCCGGCGACACCCACACCGACGTGACCATGGTGCTGGACCACACCGTGCCGCACACGACCTCGACGGAAGTGATCCGCAACGTGGTGACAGGCAAGGCGCGTGGCGTCTTCCAGGGCCGCATCAACGTCCATCAATATGCGCAGAAGACCAATGCCAAGATGGCCTGTAACACGCTGCTGCTGTCGGATGACGGCGAGTTCTCGACCAAGCCGGAGCTTGAAATCTTCGCCGACGACGTCATCTGCGGCCATGGCGCGACGGTCACCGAAATCGACCACGACCATCTGTTCTACCTGATGGCGCGCGGCGTCGACGAGAAGACTGCACGCGGCCTTCTGGTCAAGGCATTCGTCGCCGAGGTTATCGAGGAACTGGACGACGAGACGATCGTCGAGGCGCTTGAAGCGAAGCTCGACGGCTGGTTCGTGGCACACGGGTGAAGTGATGAACGCACCGGGCAAGATCGGAGATTTCTACGACGTCGAAGCGATCCGCCGCGATTTCCCGATCCTGTCGCGGGAAGTCTATGGCAAGCCGCTGGTCTATCTCGACAATGGCGCCTCGGCACAGAAGCCCCAGGTGGTGCTGGATACGATCCAGCACGCCTATGCCCAGGAATACGCGAACGTCCATCGCGGCCTGCATTTCCTCTCCAATGCGGCGACCGACGCCTATGAAAAGGCACGTGAGACGGTGCGCCGCTTCCTCAACGCGCCAAGCACCGACAACATCATCTTCACCTCGAACACGACCTCGGCCATCAACACGGTTGCCTTTGGCTATGGCATGCCCAACATCGGCGAGGGCGACGAGATCGTGCTGTCGATCATGGAGCACCACTCCAACATCGTGCCGTGGCATTTCATCCGCGAGCGACAGGGCGCCAAACTGGTCTGGGTGCCGGTCGACGATCTCGGCGTCTTCCACATCGAGGAATTCGAGAAGCGGCTGACCGACCGCACAAAGTTGGTCGCCATCACCCAGATGTCGAATGCGCTGGGCACGGTGACGCCGATCAAGGAAATCGTGCGTATTGCGCATGCGAAAAACATTCCGGTGCTGGTCGACGGCAGCCAGAGCGCCGTGCACATGCCGATCGACGTGCAGGATCTCGACTGCGATTTCTTCGCCTTCACCGGCCACAAGGTCTACGGCCCCTCGGGCATCGGTGTCCTCTACGGCAAGAAGGACATTCTCTCCGGCATGCGCCCGTTCATGGGCGGCGGCGAGATGATCGAGGAGGTGACGGAAGACATCGTCACCTACAACGATCCGCCGCACCGCTTCGAGGCCGGCACGCCGCCGATCGTCCAGGCGATCGGGCTGGGCGCGGCACTCGACTATATGGAGAAGGTCGGCCGCGAGCGCATCGCCGCCCACGAGGAAGACCTCAAGAACTACGCGCATGAGCGGCTGCGCGCCATCAACTCGCTGCGCATCTTCGGCGATGCGCCCGGCAAGGGCGCCATCATCTCCTTCGAACTGCAAGGCATTCATGCCCATGACGTGTCGATGGTGATCGACCGGCAGGGCGTTGCTGTCCGCGCCGGCACCCATTGCGCCCAGCCGCTGTTGAAACGCTTCGGCGTAACCTCCACATGCAGGGCATCGTTCGGCATGTACAATAACAGGGCCGAAGTCGACGCTTTGGCCGAGGCGCTTGAAAAAGCGCGCAAATTCTTCGGATGACGATTTTTTTGGGTGACGACCATGGATGATGTGAGCATCACAGCCGAGACCACTCCGGAAACCGCGCCCAATGCGCTGGTTTCAGGATCAGCCATTCCCGCCGACGAACTGGCGCGGCTGACCGACGACATCGTCTCGGCGCTGAAGACCGTCTACGATCCGGAAATTCCGGCCGATATCTACGAGCTTGGCCTCATCTACAAGATCGACATCGAGGACGACCGCTCGGTCAAGATCGACATGACGCTGACCGCCCCCGGCTGCCCGGTCGCCGGCGAAATGCCCGGCTGGGTGGAAAACGCCGTCGGCGCCGTCGAAGGCGTGTCCGGCGTCGAGGTCAACATGACCTTCGACCCGCCCTGGTCGGCTGACCGCATGTCGGAAGAGGCGCAGGTCGCGGTGGGCTGGTACTAGCGTCGAGCCCGGTAAGAGTTGGTACACTTGCGCCAGTAGTAAAACTTCACCATTTTAGGTGAGGAATCATTCGGCAGGCCTTGAACCTGCATGGAATGGAGAAGGAAAAACATGGGACGCTTTGCCGTCATCACGATGACCGAAAAGGCCGCCGACCGGGTGCGCGAGATCGTCGCCACACGCGACAACGCGCATGGCATCCGCTTGGGCATTAAGAAGGGCGGCTGCGCCGGCATGGAATACACTGTCGACCTGGTGACAGAACCCAACACCAAGGACGACCATATCGAGCGCGACGGCGCGCATGTCTATGTCGCGCCTGAGGCCGCACTTTTCCTGTTCGGCACCGAGATGGATTTCGAGCAGACGACGCTGCGCACCGGTTTCACCTTCCACAATCCGAACCAGAGTTCGGCCTGCGGTTGCGGCGAGTCCGTCGAACTGAAGCCGGCCGATCTGAAGGCGTTGGCCGAAGCACGCGCCTCGGCCTGATCTTCCTTCGCCGTTTACGGGGCGAAGAACGCTACTCCACCCACATGCCCGTCCGCTTGTGCCAGTCGGCGATCGATTCCTCGGGATAGACGTCGAACGTCTTGTCGCCCTTGCCAACCACTGGCTCGACCCAATTCGCTTTGTATTTCAGCATCAGATGCACCCGGCTCGGCGGAATGGGCAAGTCGTTATCGATCGCCGAAGCGAAGGGATGCACCAGTTCCGGCCATGTCGGATCGTAGAGCCACAGCGCCGAGCCGCACTTTTTGCAGAAATTGCGTTCGCCGGTAGAAATCTCGCAATGCGGATGCTCATCGTCCTCAATGCTGGCGCGGTAAACGCCGAGGCTCCTTTTGCCCCTTATGTTCAGCGTCTCGTTGTCGGCGCCGAGATTGATGGCAAACCCGCCGCCGCCTTGTTGCTTGCGGCAGATCGAGCAGTAGCACAGCATGAACGGCGCTGGCGTGTGGCTCACCACCTCGAAACGGACGGCATCGCAGCGGCAGGATCCTTTGAGCAGAAGCGGCATGACAAAAACTCCGACGGATGGCTCTCAACCTGTCAGCATGATTTTGGTTGCGGCGATGACAAGGCCAAATGCCGGTGACATGATCGCGGCATGGACAATGAACGCATCGCCGAACTGTTCGAGGGCCTGGGCCCGGTCAGCATCCGCAAGCTGTTCGGTGGCAAGGGCATCTATTTCGACGGCGTCATCGTCGCCATCGTGCTGCGCGACGAATTGCTGCTGAAGGCCGACGAGCAAAGCGCGCCCGAGTTCGAGGTCGCCGGCTGCACGCAATGGACCTATACCGGCTCGCGCCACGGCAAGCTGGTCTCCATGCCCTATTGGAGCATTCCCGACAGCGCTTTCGATGATCCCGACGAGATGACGGTCTGGGCACGGCGTGCTTATGAGGCGGGGCGGCGGGCGGGGAAGTGATGTCAGCCTTGGGACGCTGGCGGGACAGCACCCCCCTCTGTCCTGCCGGACATCTCCCCCGCAAGGAGGGAGATTGGCAGCTTCACCGTCTGCCTGCTTTTTTCAACGTTGAAGATTGGCGGAGGCGTTGATGACATTCGATCTCCCCCCTTGCGGGGGAGACGTCCGGCAGGACAGAGGGGGGTGCTGTCCCGCCGACCTTGGCGGCAGTGCCCTACAGCGCCTTCGCAATCCTCGCCGCCAGCCGCGCATTGTTCTCTACCAGCGCGATGTTGGTCTTCAGGCTCCTGCCGCCGGTCAGTTCGAGGATCTTCGACAGCAGGAAGGGCGTCACCGCCTTGCCGGTCACGTTGAGCGCCTCGGCGGCCTTTTGCGCGGCTTCGATATAGTCAGCCATTTCTTCGGCCGGGATTTCGTGGTTCTCGGGCACCGGATTGGCGATCAGCATGCCGCCGGCGAGCCCCAGCGCTGCCCGAGTCTGGTAGAAATGCGCGATCTCTTCCGGTCTGTGCAGGGTCAGCGGAGCGCGGAACGGCGAATGCCGCGACCAGAAGGCCGGCATCGTCTCGCAGCCATGGCCGATCACCGGCACGCCGCGCGTTTCCAGCACTTCCAGCGTCTTTTCGATGTCGAGGATGGCCTTGGCGCCGGCCGACACAACGATGACCGGCGTGCGTGCCAGTTCGTCGAGATCGGCGGAAATATCAAAGCTCTTTTCGGCGCCCTTGTGCACGCCGCCGATGCCGCCGGTGGCGAACACTTTTATGCCGACCATATGCGCCGCGATCATGGTTGCGGCGACCGTGGTGCCGCCGGTGCGCCCTTGCGCCACGGCAAAACCGAGGTCGGCGCGCGACAGTTTCATGGCGTCCCCGGTCATCGCCAGCGATTCGCGCTCGCCGTCCGAAAGCCCGATCTTGATGCGGCCGCCGACCACGGCGATCGTCGCCGGCACGGCGCCGCCATCGGTGATGATCTTTTCGACATCGGCCGCCATGGCGCCATTGTCGGGGTAGGGCATGCCATGGGTGATAATGGTGCTTTCCAGCGCCACCACCGGCCGGCCAGCAGCCAGGGCCTGCGCCACCGGCGCATGGATGTCGATGAAGGGGCGGGCGGTTTCTGGGGTCATCTCGATCTCCAATCCGGAATGCGGCGCGTCCATCGGGACGCTCGGCAACACTGCGGCACTATGAATTTGCCGGTCTCATGCCACTTCCTGCGCATCCGGCACAAGAGCCAGCGCTTCCGCGAAGCTTGCGGCGGTGAACTCGGGAACGGCGTTGGCGCTTTCGATGGCAAGCGTCGCCGCGGCGATGCCTTCGCGCAGGGCCACCCGCAGCGGCAGGCCGCGCAGCAAGGCAGCGACCGTTGCGCCCGCCAGCGCATCGCCGGCGCCGGTGACGTCAGCGACCTTTCTTGGTGGCGGCGGCAGGATCGAGAAGGCGCCGGCTTCATCGAAGCCCAGCATGGGGCTGCCGCCCGCCGTCACCACGCCGCTCTTGAGCCCTGCGCGTCTCAGCCCGGCGACGATGTCTTGCGGGGAAGTCGCAGCGTCCAGGTCTGCCAGTGCGATCGCTTCGCGCTGGTTCATGAAGACGACGGCCAGATTGCCGAGGACCGGCTTCAAACGCACGATCTTGGCCGGCGAAATGGCAATGGCGAAGACAGGCTTGCCGGCGGCAAGCGGAACCAACCGCTCCAGTGCCGCCGTCGGCAGGTTGGCGTCGCAGAAGACGGCATCGGCGGCAGCGATCACCTCCCGCACCTTGGAGCGCCTGATCTGCTTGGGAAACGCCAAATCATAGAGCGCCATATCGGCAAAGCCGACGATCAGTTCGCCCTCGCGGTCGATCAGCGCCGTATAGCTCGGCGTGGTGCGATCGAGGAAAACGGCGGAAAGGTCGGCAATGCCTGCCTCGGCGATGGCGCGTGACACGGTATCGGCAGCGGCATCGCCGCCGCGCACCGACATGAGCGACGCGGAGACGCCACGGAGCACCGCGCTGCGCGAAGCGTTGAAGACGCCGCCGCCGACATCCTCGCGCATCGTGCCGGGATTGGAGGCGGCGGGAACGTAAGCGCCGGACACCTGGCCACGCCGGTCGATATGGGCGCCGCCTATGGCCAGTATTTTCGCGGATTTTAGCATGCCGGCGATATGACCTTTGTTATTCCAGCCGCACAAGCGCTAGGCTGCGTGACGAAGCTTCGCATGCAAGCCAGCGATTCGGCAGATCGAAACAACCGAGCCGTCTGGCCCAATGCGGGATGCACCCTGTACGAGTTCCCTGGGACGAAAAAAGAACAAATCCGGATATTGTTTGTTTTTCAGACATTTGACCCCCTCTTGCCAAACGAGAACAAAAAAGGTACAAATTGGCAGGGATTACGGATTGTCCGGCCTTCATTGACGACCAAGGGGTGATGTATCATGGCTCAGAATTCTTTGCGGCTTGTAGAGGACAAGGCAGTGGACAAATCAAAGGCTCTGGATGCGGCGCTGTCGCAAATCGAGCGGGCTTTCGGCAAGGGCTCGATCATGCGGCTCGGCGCGAACGAGCAGGTCGTCGAGATCGAAACGGTGCCGACCGGCTCGCTTGGCCTCGACATCGCGCTTGGCGTCGGCGGGTTGCCGCGCGGCCGCATCGTCGAGATTTACGGGCCGGAAAGCTCGGGCAAGACGACGCTGGCCCTGCACACCGTGGCCGAAGCGCAGAAGAAGGGCGGCATCTGCGCCTTCGTCGATGCCGAGCACGCGCTTGACCCGGTCTATGCCCGCAAGCTTGGCGTCGATCTCGAAAACCTCTTGATCTCGCAGCCCGACACCGGTGAGCAGGCTCTGGAAATCTGCGACACGCTGGTGCGCTCCGGCGCCATCGACGTGCTGGTGGTCGATTCGGTCGCGGCACTGACGCCACGCGCCGAAATCGAAGGCGAGATGGGCGATTCGCTGCCCGGTCTGCAGGCCCGCCTGATGAGCCAGGCGCTGCGCAAGCTGACCGCTTCGATCTCGCGCTCCAACACCATGGTCATCTTCATCAACCAGATCCGCATGAAGATCGGCGTCATGTTCGGTTCGCCCGAAACCACCACCGGCGGCAACGCGCTGAAATTCTACGCTTCGGTGCGCCTCGACATCCGCCGCATCGGCTCGGTCAAGGACCGCGACGAGGTCGTCGGCAACCAGACCCGCGTCAAGGTGGTCAAGAACAAGCTGGCGCCGCCCTTCAAGGTGGTCGAGTTCGACATCATGTATGGTGAAGGCGTGTCCAAGACCGGCGAACTGGTCGATCTCGGCGTCAAGGCCGGCGTGGTCGAGAAGTCGGGCGCCTGGTTCTCCTACAATTCGCAGCGTCTCGGCCAGGGCCGCGAGAATGCCAAACTGTTCCTGCGCGACAACCCCGACACCGCGCGCGAGATCGAACTGGCGCTCAGGCAAAATGCCGGGCTGATCGCCGAGAAATTCCTTGAGAATGGCGGCTCCGAAGGTGGCGACGACGGTTTCGAGGAAGAATCCGGCGCGATGTGACAGCCTCGCGCGATTCGGCCGGAGTTCGGCCATAATCGCGTTCTATTATCTCAGGCTTATGTAATCGAGTTCCGCGTTATTGCGTTTTGAAACCGCCGGCCTAGCGCCGGCGGTTTTTGCGTTTCGGCGGCGAATCCAGGCCGGTTCGAACAGCCGGCAAAGGCCGCGGATTGGACCAATTCCGTGTTTCTGGACAGGGTGAAGCGCGGCGGCTAAAAGGCCAAGTCCTATCTTCTAAAACGCAGAGCCCATTTCCGCCGGTTTGCCGGCGGCCCTTCCGAAAAGGCAGCATTCATGAGTGGCGTGAACGAAATCCGGTCGACGTTTCTCGACTACTTCCGCAAGGAGGGTCACGAGATCGTCGCGTCGAGCCCGCTGGTGCCGCGCAACGATCCGACGCTGATGTTCACCAACGCCGGCATGGTGCAGTTCAAGAACGTCTTCACCGGTCTGGAGAAGCGGCCCTATTCGCGCGCCTCGACCGCCCAGAAGAGCGTTCGCGCCGGCGGCAAGCACAACGATCTCGACAATGTCGGCTACACCGCGCGCCATCTGACCTTCTTCGAGATGCTCGGCAATTTCTCCTTTGGCGACTACTTCAAGGAGCGCGCCATCGAGCTTGCCTGGAACCTGATCACGAAGGAATTCGGGCTGAACAAGGACAAGCTGCTGGTCACCGTCTATCACACGGACGACGAGGCGGCCGGCTTCTGGAAGAAGATCGCCGGGTTTTCGGACGACCGCATCATTCGCATCGCGACATCGGACAATTTCTGGGCGATGGGCGACACCGGACCGTGCGGACCGTGCTCGGAGATCTTCATTGACCGCGGCGAACACATCTGGGGCGGACCTCCCGGCAGCCCGGAAGAGGACGGCGACCGTTTCCTCGAATTCTGGAACCTGGTGTTCATGCAGTATGAACAGGTGACGAAGGAGGAGCGCATCGACCTGCCGCGCCCGTCGATCGATACCGGCCTGGGCCTGGAGCGCATGGCGTCCATCCTGCAAGGAGTGGAGAGCGTCTTCGAGACCGATCTGTTCCGTCATCTGATTGACGCGGCGGCGTCCGCTATCGGACATGGTCCCGATAAGGAGACGGTCGCGTCCTTCCGCGTCATCGCCGATCATCTGCGCTCGTCCTCCTTCCTGGTGGCCGACGGCGTGCTGCCCTCGAACGAAGGCCGGGGCTATGTCCTGCGCCGCATCATGCGCCGCGCCATGCGTCATGCGCAGTTGCTCGGTGCCAGCGAGCCGCTTATGTGGAAGCTGGTGCCGGCGCTGGTGCGCGAAATGGGCCAGGCCTATCCGGAACTGCTGCGCGGCGAACAGTTGATCACCGAGACGCTGAAGCTCGAGGAGACCAGGTTTCGCAAGACGCTGGTGCGCGGCCTCGGCCTGCTCTCCGAGGCGACGGAAAAGCTTGGTGCCGGCGACATGCTGGACGGCGAAACGGCCTTCAAGCTCTACGACACCTACGGCTTCCCGCTCGACCTGACACAGGACGCGCTGCGCCAGCGCAGCATCTCGGTCGACCTTGCCGGGTTCACCAATGCCATGGAGCAGCAGAAGGCTGAGGCGCGCAAGCATTGGACGGGCTCCGGGGAGGCCGCGACCGAGACGGTGTGGTTCCCGGTGCGCGAGAAGGCGGGCGCCACCGAATTCCTCGGCTACGAGACCGAGCAGGCCGAAGGCATCATCCAGGCGCTTGTCCGTGACGGCAAGACCGTCGACAGCGCCGGCAAGGGCGACGCGGTGGCGATCGTCGTCAACCAGACGCCGTTCTATGCCGAGTCCGGCGGCCAGATGGGCGACACCGGCGTTATTTCAGGCGAAGGCTTCTCGATCGAGGTCACCGATACGCAGAAGAGGGCCGATGGGCTTTTCGTCCATATCGGCAGGGTGGCCAGCGGCATCGTCAAGACGGGCGCAGCCGTCGAGCTGAAGGTCGATCATGCGCGCCGCTCCAGGCTGCGTGCGAACCATTCCGCGACGCACCTGATCCATGAGGCGCTGCGCGAGGTGCTGGGCGGCCATGTCGCGCAGAAGGGCTCGCTGGTGGCGCCTGAGCGCCTGCGCTTCGACATCTCGCACAACAAGCCCATTTCGCCAGAGGATCTCGAAGAGGTCGAGCGCATGGCCAACGAAATCGTCGTCCAGAACAGCCCGGTGTCCACGCGCCTGATGTCGGTCGACGATGCCATTGCCGAAGGCGCCATGGCGCTGTTTGGCGAGAAGTATGGCGATGAAGTGCGCGTCGTGTCGATGGGCACCGGCGTGCATGGCGCCAAGGCCAACCGGCCCTATTCGGTCGAGCTCTGCGGCGGCACCCATGTCAGGGCGACCGGCGACATCGGTCTTGTGCGTGTCGTGTCGGACAGCGCGGTCGCCGCAGGCGTGCGGCGCATCGAGGCGCTGACCGGCGAGGCGGCGCGCAAACATCTCGACGAGCAGGACAGGCGGTTGAAGGCGGCGGCAGCCGTGCTGAAGATTTCGCCAGCCGACGTGCCGGCGCGCGTCGAGGCGCTGCTCGATGAGCGCAAGAAGCTCGAAAAGGAACTGACCGAAGCGCGCAAGAAGCTGGCGCTGGGCGGCGGTGCAGGGGCGGGTGCGCCGTCGGAGAACGAGACCGTGGCGGGCGTCGGCTTCCTCGGCAAGGCGGTCTCCGGTGTCTCGCCGAAGGATTTGAAGCCGCTGGCCGACGCCGGCAAGACCTCGCTCGGTTCCGGCGTCGTCGTCTTCGTCGGCTCGGGGGAAGACAACAAGGCCAGCGTCGTGGTCGCCGTCACTGACGACCTCGTCGGCCGCTTCAGCGCCGTCGATCTGGTGCGCGTCGCCTCCGCCGCATTGGGCGGGCAGGGCGGCGGCGGCCGGCCCGATATGGCCCAGGCCGGTGGCCCGGACGCTTCCAAGGCCGCCGATGCGATTGCGGCGGTAAGGGCTGCAATCGGCGAGGCCGCCTAAACCAGCATCCGCGACGCGTGGCCGGCCGACAGCCGGCTGCCTGGCTGACATCTGGAGGATGCCGTGCCCACGCTGACCATGTATCAGGTCGACGCTTTTGCCGAGCGCGCCTTTCAGGGCAACCCCGCCGCCGTCCTTATCTTGCAGGACTGGCTGGCGGACGATGTCATGCAGGCCATCGCAAACGAGAACAATCTTGCCGAAACCGCCTTTGCGCGGCGCAACGGCAAAGGCTGGGATCTGCGTTGGTTCACGCCGGTTCATGAAGTTGACTTCTGTGGCCGCGCCACGCTGGCGACCGCTCATGTGTTGGCCTCTGAGCACAATGTGGCTGATGACATGGCCTTTGCTACACGGGTGGGCGAGCTACGGGTCTCACAGCGGCAAGGTGCCTATCAGCTCGATCTGCCCTGTTTTCCGCCGCAGCCTGTCGATGGCGAGACCATGCTGGCGCTGCGGGAGATTTTGTCCCGGCATCCGGTTGTGGGCTTTCGTAATTTCGAGAACCTGTTCGTCGAGCTTGCCGACGAGGCGTCCGTGCGGTCTTTCGTTCCCGATCTGCTCAGGATCGGCGCCTTCCATCCACTCGGCCTGGTCATCACCGCGCGCGGGCAAACGCATGATTTCGTCTCCCGTTATTTCGTTCCCGGAGCCGGCATCCCCGAGGACCCGGTGACCGGCTCCATCCATGCGACGCTGGTACCGTTCTGGGCTGAAAAACTCGGCAAAACCCGTCTGTCGGCGTTCCAGTGCTCGCCGCGCGGCGGGCACCTTTTGTGTGACCTGGCCGGAGATCGCGTGCTGATCCTGGGCCGCGCCAAGACCTTCATGAAGGCGGAAATCTACCTTCCTGAATGAAGGTTGGCGCAGGCCGATCAGGCCGCCGGAGCGCTCGCGGCAAAGCTGGCGCGCGCTGAAATCCGGCCCCACCAGGCCTGGATTTCAGGAAATTCGGCCAACAGGCTTTGCCCCTCAGCGACCTTGACGAAATAACCGATGATCGGCGCTGCGTGCAAATCGGCCAGTGTCAGCTGATCGCCCAGCAACCACGGCCCCGGCGCTTTCAGCCTGGAGAGTGTCTGAAGCGCTTTGCTCGCCTGTGAAAGCCCGCTGGCGATCAGGAGTTCGTCGGGTGCCTCCTTCTCCAGCCGCTCGACGGCGACATCCCAGACCATCGATCTGTAGGCGTAGGCATCGAGCATGCCGATGATCTGGTTCATTCTTGCGCGGTCGCGAGACTCCGTCGGCTGAAGGCTCGGCCCGTCGAACGCCTCGTCGACATAGCGAGCAATCGCGCTCGTCTCGAAGAGCCGAAATCCGTCATGCTCGAAGGCCGGGATGCGGCCGAACGGATGGTGCTCGAAATACCAGGCGGGAATGCCCTCGGCGGCAAAGACATCGACCGGCACAAGCGCGTAGTCGATGCCTTTTTCCGCGAGCACGAGGCGGACGATGCGCACGTAGACGCTGTAGTTCGCCCCGTAGACGATGGGCTTGCCCATGCCGATTGCCGGTCAGGCCATCGCCTTCTGCAGGTTCTCGTCGATCTTGTCGAGGAAACCGGTGGTCGAGAGCCAGGGCTGGTCGGGGCCGATCAGGAGCGACAGGTCCTTGGTCATGAAGCCGGACTCGACGGTCTGGATGCAGACCTTTTCCAGCGTTTCGGAAAAGCGCTTCAACTCGGCATTGTCGTCGAGCTTGGCGCGGTGGGCGAGGCCGCGCGTCCAGGCGAAGATCGAGGCGATCGAATTGGTCGAGGTCTCCTCGCCCTTCTGGTGCTGGCGATAGTGACGCGTGACTGTGCCGTGCGCGGCTTCTGCTTCCACCGTCTTGCCGTCCGGCGTCATCAGCACCGAAGTCATCAGGCCGAGCGACCCAAAACCCTGCGCCACCGTGTCGGACTGCACGTCGCCATCATAGTTCTTGCAGGCCCAGACATAGCCGCCCGACCATTTCAGGCTGGAGGCCACCATGTCGTCGATCAGGCGGTGCTCGTACCAAAGCTTCTTCGACTTGAACTCGGCCTCGAATTCAGCCTCGTAGACCTCCTGGAAGATGTCCTTGAAGCGGCCGTCATAGGCCTTGAGGATGGTGTTCTTGGTCGACAGATAGACCGGATAATTGCGCAGCAGGCCGTAGTTGAGCGAGGCGCGGGCAAATTCGCGGATCGAGTCGTCGAGATTGTACATGGCCATGGCGACACCGGCGCCCGGCGCGTCGTAGACATCATGCTCGATCACCTTGCCGTCCTCGCCGACGAACTTGATCGTCAGCTTGCCCTTGCCGGGGAAGCGGAAATCAGTGGCGCGGTACTGATCGCCAAAGGCATGACGGCCGACGATGATCGGCTTGGTCCAGCCGGGCACCAGGCGCGGCACGTTCTTCATGATGATCGGCTCGCGGAAGATCGTGCCGCCGAGGATGTTGCGGATGGTGCCGTTCGGCGACTTCCACATCTTCTTCAGCTTGAACTCCTCGACGCGCTGCTCGTCGGGAGTGATCGTCGCGCATTTCACGCCGACGCCGTATTTCTTGATGGCGTTGGCCGAATCGATGGTCACCTGGTCGTTGGTGGCGTCACGATGCTCGATGCCGAGGTCGTAATATTCGAGCTTGAGGTCGAGATAAGGGTGGATCAGCTTGTCCTTGATGAACTGCCAGATGATGCGGGTCATCTCGTCGCCGTCGAGTTCGACGACCGGGTTCGCCACCTTGATCTTCGCCATGGAAAGAATGCCTCGTTCGAAAGTTGATTGATTGCGGGCCGGCCCCGCCGGGAATGGGGACCTCGCCTATAGCAAAGCGATCCGAACGGTGCAAACCGGCTGCTGCGCAGACGCAGGTTGCTGCTGTAGCAAGCGGGAACAAAAAAGGCGATGCCGGCACCACCTCTTGAGAGGCTGCCGGCACCGCCTTTGTTTCATGCTGCCGCGGAGGCGGCAGGCGCTTATTGCAGCGGCGTACCGCCGGGACCCGGGAATGCCGTGATCGGCGTGCCGTCGGTTACGTTGCCGGAGATCATGTTGTTCTTGAACGACTGGACGGCGCCGCTGCCGGTATTGCTGGCTCCGGTGACGTTGCCGAACACGGCCGATCCGCCAAGAAAGGCGATGGCGCTTCCGTTGCCGCTGGCAGCAGCACCGTTGGCGTTGACGCCGACGCCGGCATTGGCGCTGATCGTGGTGCCGACAATCGTCGCGCGCACCGGCGATGCCGCGGCGATGGATTTGATCGCCACCCCGTTGCCGGTGTTGCCGCTGACCAGGCTGTTGGTCAGTGTCATGTTCATGGCAAGGGTGTTGCCAGTGCCGTCAACAAGAATGCCATTGCCGCTATTGGTAATTTCCACCTTCGAAAGGATGGCATTAATTCCAGCGGCCACGGACGATTTGATGAGAACACCTCCAGCGGTTGCCTCGGCTATCCGCGTGTTGCTTATGTAAAGTTCGCTGTTTCCGTTGGCGGCAAATTCGACGCCGTTGCTGGTAACTCTCTCTATGTTGCAATCCTCGATATGCAGTTGACCTTGACCAATCATGCGCACGCCGTCGATCCCATTGCCCACACCGTCTATGTCGAGGCCGCGAAGATGCACTACGGAGCCGGCAAGCGTGTTGATGATGATGCCGTTCACGAGGGACGAAAGCACGCCCCCTTCAGTGTTCTTGCAGTCGATGGTGATGGATTTGGTGATGGTGACCGCGCCAAAGCCACCCGGGTCGAGACAGTTGATCTCGCCGGCCGTCGCCGTCTTCGAGATGGCACCGGCAAACGTCTTGCAAGGTGCCGTTCGGCTGCACGGATTGGCGTCGTCACCAACACCGGAAACCCACGTCCGTGTCGCTTGCGCGGAAGCCGGTGCAATCAGGAAGACTGACGCCACAAGCAACACAGCGAGTGAAAGGAAAAACCGTACCACTTTCATTTGCCCCTCCTAGAGTTTGGCCAACGCCTGCGTCGGCCGTTGAAACCCGTATTGAAACGCTTGGGGCAAAAATAAATGACGGGAGTGTGCAAGACACACTCCGCCTTCCAGATACCATTCGTCGATATACATTGAACCCCAAGCGGCTTTGATATTACCGCTTTCTAATTTGATTTTCCAGTGACGCGATGCGTCATCGTAAATAAATATGCATTCGGATCGTAGATGATTTCTACGGCGGGAAATATCGTCAAAGCCGACAGTTGGGACAGTTGGGACATTTGTCGGCGGTTTGGGGCGCCATGGTCGAGCGATACGAACTGGCGACCACGGAAGACGCAGGCGGTTGCTATGGCAAGCGCAAAAAAGGCGATGCCGGCACCACCTCTTGAGAGGCTGCCGGCACCGCCTTTGTTTCATGCTGCCGCGGAGGCGGCAGGCGCTTATTGCAGCGGCGTACCGCCGGGACCCGGGAATGCCGTGATCGGCGTGCCGTCGGTTACGTTGCCGGAGATCATGTTGTTCTTGAACGACTGGACGGCGCCGCTGCCGGTATTGCTGGCTCCGGTGACGTTGCCGAACACGGCCGATCCGCCAAGAAAGGCGATGGCGCTTCCGTTGCCGCTGGCAGCAGCACCGTTGGCGTTGACGCCGACGCCGGCATTGGCGCTGATCGTGGTGCCGACAATCGTCGCGCGCACCGGCGATGCCGCGGCGATGGATTTGATCGCCACCCCGTTGCCGGTGTTGCCGCTGACCAGGCTGTTGGTCAGTGTCATGTTCATGGCAAGGGTGTTGCCAGTGCCGTCAACAAGAATGCCATTGCCGCTATTGGTAATTTCCACCTTCGAAAGGATGGCATTAATTCCAGCGGCCACGGACGATTTGATGAGAACACCTCCAGCGGTTGCCTCGGCTATCCGCGTGTTGCTTATGTAAAGTTCGCTGTTTCCGTTGGCGGCAAATTCGACGCCGTTGCTGGTAACTCTCTCTATGTTGCAATCCTCGATATGCAGTTGACCTTGACCAATCATGCGCACGCCGTCGATCCCATTGCCCGCGCCGTCTATGTCGAGGCCGCGAAGATGCACTACGGAGCCGGCAGGCGTGTTGACGACGACGCCAGTCGTGAGGGACGAAAGCACGCCACCCTCCGTCGTTTTGCAGTCGATGGTGATGGATTTGGTGATGGTGACCGCGCCAAAGCCACCCGGGTCGAGACAGTTGATCTCGCCGGCCGTCGCCGTCTTCGAGATGGCACCGGCAAACGTCTTGCAAGGTGCCGTTCGACTGCACGGATCGGCGTCGTCACCAACACCGGAAACCCACGTCCGTGTCGCTTGCGCGGAAGCCGGTGCAATCAGGAAGACTGACGCCACAAGCAACACAGCGAGTGAAAGGAAAAACCGTACCACTTTCATTTGCCCCTCCTAGAGTTTGGCCAACGCCTGCGTCGGCCGTTGAAACCCGTATTGAAACGCTTGGGGCAAAAATAAATGACGGGAGTGTGCAAGACACACTCCGCCTTCCAGATACCATTCGTCGATATACATTGAACCCCAAGCGGCTTGGATATTACCGCTTTCTAATTTGATTTTCCAGTGACGCGATGCGTCATCGTAAATAAATATGCATTCGGATCGTAGATGATTTCTACGGCGGGAAATATCGTCAAAGCCGACAGTTGGGACAGTTGGGACATTTGTCGGCGGTTTGGGGCGCCATGGTCGAGTTACTAGGCAGTAATAAAGACGGATGTCTTGTCGTTAAAGGTACGGGTGCGATGCCGCATTCCACCAATCTTTTGAGGGGGCGGAGCGTGCGGCGCCTCTGCTTGTACATGCGCGGCCATTTGCGCGAGCCCGCCGGTGAAGACATCTGGATTCTTCGCGCGTACCAAGGGTGACATAAGGGTATTTGTCGGCCAAGCGGCCTCCCGCTCTTCAAAAAGCCGTATCGATATGGCAGGACGCGGAGTCTTCGTAGCGCAATCATCTGGAACACATGGCAGGAACGGACTTTCAGCGCGGTCTCATGACCGCCGGCCCGGCGATCATCCTCGTCGAGCCGCAGCTCGGCGAGAACATCGGCATGGTCGCTCGCGCCATGGCCAATTTCGGCTTGGTCGAGCTGCGCCTGGTCAATCCGCGTGACGGTTGGCCGAGCGAGAAGGCACGCGCGGCAGCCAGCCGCGCCGATCATGTCATCGACGCCGTCACTGTCTTCGACGATCTGGCCTCGGCGCTTGCCGACCTGAACTTTGTCTTCGCGACCACGGCCAGGCAGCGCGATGGCTTCAAATCCGTGCGCGGCCCGGTGGAAGCGGGCAGGGTGCTGCGGGCGCGTCACGCAATGGGCCAGCGCACCGGCATCCTGTTCGGCCGCGAGCGCTTCGGTCTCTACAATGACGAGGTCGGTCTTGCCGATGAGATCGTGACCTTCCCGGTCGATCCCGATTTCTCCTCGCTCAACATTGCCCAGGCCGCGCTTCTGATGTCCTACGAATGGATGAAGTCCGGCCTGGAAGACGAGACCAAAACCAATTTTTCCGGTCCGGACATGAAGCCGGCAAGCAAGGAAGAGTTGCACGGCTTCTTCGCCTATCTCGAAGGCGCCTTGGAAGCGCGCGGCTATTTCCGCCCGGCACCCAAGAAGCCGAAAATGGTCGACAATCTGCGCGCGGTGCTGACGCGCGCCGGCTTTGCCGAACCGGAGCTCAAGGTGCTGCGCGGTATCATCTCGTCGCTCGACAGGTTTTCGCCGGCGATGCCGCGCGGCGACGGTTCTCCGGGCGACGATCCAAGGCGCTTGCCCGCGGCTGCCGCGCGTGCCCGCAAGGCGGAAGGCAATCGCCTGGCCGACACCGGCAAGGACGATGACATACCGCCGCTCGGCGGAAAAGGAACGGACAATGACTGAGCGGCCGATCCTGATGTTCGATTCGGGCATTGGCGGGCTCACCGTGCTGCGTGAGGCGCGCGTGCTGATGCCCGACCGCCGCTTTGTCTATGTCGCCGATGACGCCGCCTTCCCCTATGGCGCCTGGGAGGAACCGGCCCTCAACGCCCATATCCTTGGCCTGTTCGGCGCGCTGCTGGAAAAATTCCGGCCCGAGATTTCGGTCATCCCCTGCAACACCGCGTCGACGCTGGTGATCGACGCGTTGCGCGATAAATTCCCCGGTCATCCCTTTGTCGGCACGGTGCCGGCGATCAAGCCGGCGGCGGAACGCACGCGCTCCGGGCTCGTCTCGGTTCTGGCGACGCCCGGCACCGTCAAGCGTCAATACACGCGCGACCTGATCAGCAAATGGGCGCAGAAATGCCACGTACGGCTGGTCGGCTCGGACCGGCTGGCGCCGCTGGCCGAGATTTACATGCGCGAGGGGTTCGTCGACGAGGAGATCGTGCGCGAGGAGATCGCGCCATGTTTCGTCGAGAAGGACGGCGCCCGCACCGATATCGTCGTACTCGGCTGCACGCATTATCCGTTCCTGGCCAATCGCATGCGCAAGACCGCACCCTGGCCGGTCGACTGGATCGACCCGGCCGAAGCGATCGCCCGCCGCGCCATGTCGCTGCTTGCGCCGGTCGACGGGCCGCTGCCGGTGGGCGAGCCTGACATTGCCGTCTTTACCTCCGGCAAGGTGGATTTCGCCACCGGTAGGCTGATGCAGGGCTTTGGCCTGACGGTCGCCTGAATCCGGAACATTGGCTGGCTCGTTGCGTTTTCTCCCAGGCAATGAAGGGAGAAACTGCCATGCCAGCCACCTCGAAAGCCCAGCAGAAGGCCGCCGGCGCAGCCTTGTCGGCCAAGCGCGGCGAGACGAAGAAGAGCGAACTCCAAGGCGCTTCCAAGGGAATGTACGAATCGATGAGCGAAAAGCAGCTCGAGGAATTCGCAGAGACGAAGCGCAAGGGGCTGCCGGAGAAGAAATCGAAACACTAGGGTTCTGCGCTTCGCAGCGGATAAATCAGATCGTCCACGAGAACACGAACCGGAATCAAAAAGCCCGCGGCCGAAACCGCGGGCTTTGAATGATTATGTTGGCCGCCTGAGACCGAACCGGAGCTTACCAGCGCCCCCAGCAGCGCTTGACCTTGTAGCGGATGACCTTCTTGTGGCCGTGCCGCCAGACAACCTTCTTCTTGACCACGATGCGGCAGACCTCGTGGTGCCGGTGGCCATGCCAATGCCGCGCCATTGCCGGCTCCGGCGTCATGACCGCCATGGATCCCGCCAACACCGCGGCTCCCGTCAGGGTAAGAAAGAACTTCTTCATGCGAATTGTGGCTCCTCTGCTCCAGTCCCTTCCTAATGCCGTTGGCGCAACCTCCCGCCACATCCAGCACTGTCTTCAACCCAAAGACGCTATATCGTCGCCATGGCCGACGCCAGCCACAAGCTTGACACCGGTTAAATCTCCGTTTAATCAGCGCGCCAACACCGGGCCGCAATGCCCGGTGGTTTTCTTTATGTGCGCAAGATGCGTGGAAACTCAATTCTACTATCTTGTTTGAACTGACGTGTCCCGTGGGTTTTCCGCCGCGTTGCGTGGGAAAACCCTGTCAGGTCTCGAAAACGGAGGCCAGAGGAGGGCGCGTTTCCTTCACCCGGACCATGAGGTTCCGGGTGTATTGTTTTGAAAAGGGAATGCGATGAGCAAGCGCGAATCCGCGAAGTACAAGATCGACCGCCGTCTCGGCGAAAACATCTGGGGCCGCCCGAAGTCCCCGGTCAACAAGCGTGAATACGGCCCCGGCCAGCATGGTCAGCGCCGCAAGGGCAAGCTTTCCGATTTCGGCCTGCAGCTGCGCGCCAAGCAGAAGCTGAAGGGTCACTATGGCGACGTTTCGGAAAAGCAGTTCCGCAAGGTCTATGAAGAGGCCGACCGCCGCAAGGGCGACACCTCGGAGAACCTGATCGGCCTGCTCGAGTCGCGTCTCGACGCGGTCGTCTACCGCGCCAAGTTCGTGCCGACCATTTTCGCCGCCCGTCAGTTCGTCAACCACGGCCACGTCAACGTCAACGGCAAGCGCGTCAACATCGGCTCGTATCGCTGCAAGCCGGGCGATGTCGTCGAAGTGCGCGAAAAGTCGAAGCAGCTGGTCATCGTTCTCGAAGCGGTCGGCTTGGCCGAACGCGACGTGCCGGATTACATCGAAGCCGATCACAACAAGATGGTCGCGACCTTCTCGCGCATCCCCGGCCTGGCGGACGTTCCGTTCGCCGTACAGATGGAACCGAACCTGGTCGTCGAATTCTATTCGCGCTAAACGAGCGCGTTCTGCGATACTATGCAAAGGCCGCCCGTCGAGGCGGCCTTTTCTTTGTCTGCCTTTTCTTTGTCTGCCAGGTCCGCTAATTCCAGGCGCAACGAAGCGCCGGACAGTCGTTGCTCCCGGATTTTGGAACTGACGCCATGAACATGCTGCCAGACGCCGAATCGCTTGAACCAGCCAGCGACATCGAGGGCGGCTTTCATCCGCTGTTTGCCGATGTGCCGTCCTCGGTCGAGTTCAACAAATTGCGCAAGCGGCTGCTGCGGCTGACCCGACAGGCGATCGAGGACTTCTCGATGGTGAAGCCCGGCCAGCGCTGGCTGGTTGCACTGTCGGGCGGCAAGGATTCCTATGGCCTGCTCGCCGTGCTGCTCGACCTCAAATGGCGCGGGCTGCTGCCGGTCGATCTGCTGGCCTGCAATCTCGACCAGGGTCAGCCGAACTTTCCAAAGCACATCCTGCCCGACTATCTCGACAGATACGCCATACCGCATCGCATCGAATATCAGGACACCTATTCCGTCGTCACCGACAAGCTGCCGCAGGGCAGCACCTATTGCTCGCTCTGCTCGCGTCTCAGGCGCGGCCATCTCTACCGCATTGCGCGCGAGGAGGGGTGCTCGGCGCTGGTGCTCGGCCACCATCGCGAGGACATTCTCGAAACCTTCTTCATGAACTTGTTCCATGGCGGTCGTCTCGCCGCCATGCCGCCAAAGCTGCTCAACGACGACGGCGACGTCATGGTGCTGCGGCCGCTGAGCTACTGCGCCGAGGTCGATCTGGAAAGATTCGCTGCCGCGATGCAATTCCCGATCATTCCCTGCGATCTCTGCGGCAGCCAGGAAGGTCTCCAGCGCAACGCCATGAAGGCGATGCTCGAGGACCTGGAAAAGCGCATGCCCGGCCGCAAGGACACGATGCTGCGCGCGCTGTCGAACAGCAGGCCATCGCATCTGCTTGACAGAAAACTGTTCGATTTCGCGGCGCTCAACGAGACCCTCAGCGCAAGGCAAGACATTTCCGATGACATTTGACGACGCCGCGATCGACTGGCTGGCCGGCATTCTGGCCGAGGCGGCACTTGCCGAGATCATGCCACGCTTTCGCCGGCTGGGCGAGGGCGACATCCGGCAGAAGACCTCGGCCGCCGACCTGGTGACCGAAGCCGACGTCAATGCCGAACGGCTCATCACCGCGTGGCTGCGCGAGCGCTACCCCTCGGCGAGGAGGCCTGTTCCGACAATCCAGCGCTGTTAAATGGGTTGGGCGATGCCGATCTGGCTTTCGTCATCGACCCGGTGGACGGCACGTTCAACTTCGCCTCCGGTGTGCCCTTGTTCGGCGTCATGCTGGCGGTCGTGGTCAAGGGCGAGACCGTCGCCGGCATCATCCACGATCCGGTCGGCAAGGACTGGCTGATCGGCGCCAAGGGCGCCGGCAGCCATATCCGGCATGCGCATGGCAGCATCGAGAGGGTGCATGTCGCGGCACCCGCGCCGATCACGGAAATGACCGGCTCGGTCTCCTGGCAATATATGCCCGAGCCGGAGCGGTCGCGGCTGGCGCGCAACCAGACGAAGATCCTGTCGCAATTCGCCTATCGCTGCGCGGCGCACGAATATCGCCTGTTGGCGAGCGGCCATGCCCACTTCGTCGTCTACAACAAGCTGATGCCGTGGGACCATCTGGCCGGCGTGCTGATCCATGCCGAGGCCGGAGGCCATGCCGCGCGCTTCGACGGCAGCGCCTATCTGCCCTCGCATCTCGGCGGCGGCCTGCTTGTCGCGCCCGATCGGGAAAGCTGGCACGAATTGCACCGCGAGCTCTGGGCGCAATAGGATCAATTCCTGCGGCCAGCTGAAAGAGCTATGCAATCTGACGCAAATCCGGAGGCTCTCGATGAAACCTCGGTTCGCAATTGTCGCGGCGGCTCTTGCTGCCGCCTTGTTTGCCGGCTCCCACGAAGCAAGATCGCAAGAGCGCAGCTGTCGCAGTCCAGATCCTGTCGACACGATAAAGGAGATGTCGGACGCTATCTATGCTTGTTGGAAGCCGCCGCCCGGAACCGCGGGCATGTCCCTGACGCTGCGGTTCTCGCTTCGCCGCAACGGTACACTGATTGGCAAGCCTCGCGCCACGTATTCCGACCTGGGGACCGATGCCCAGCTCAGCCGGGCGTTCGTGGCTTCTATCCTCAGGGCACTCGATGACGCTCTGCCATTGCCCTTTTCGGACAGCATGGGAGGAGCAATCGCGGGGCGTATGCTTGCCCCTCGCTTCACCGCGGCTCTTGAAGGCGCGTCCTGATGCAGGTCGCCCAAAAGTGGCCCCGGTTTTGGAAGAGCGACATGCGCAAAAACACCAATTCAGTGCAAGTCGGTGATGTGCCCTAGAACGGGCGGGTTCTGCGGCTGGAACATCTTGCCGCGCTCGGCGATGAAGATCATCAGCAGCGCTGCGACCGAGACGCTGCAGAAGCCGGCGGCCAGCGGCGTCACCGTGCCGTTGAAAGCCTGACCGATCAGCGTGCCGAGAATGCCGCCGAGAAACGTCTGCATGAAACCCAGGATGGACGACGCCGTGCCCGCCAGTTGGCCGAGCGGCTCCATGGCCAAGGCGTTGAAATTCGCGCCGAGCGCACCGAACGGAAGCATGGCGCTGGCAAAGAAGGTGATGAACAGCCAGAGCGGCATCTTCATTTCCAGCGAGACGACCAGCCAGGCAAGGCTGATGACCAGGAACAGCAGCAGCGCGCTCTGCGACAAGCGGCGCATGCCGATACGGCCGACAAGGCGCGAGTTCAGGAAGTTGGAGAAGGCAAGTACGCCCGCAACCCCGGCGAAGATGACCGGGAACATCTCGCCGACGTTGAAGATGTCGACATAGATCTGCTGCGCCGAGGCGATGAAGCCGAACATGGCGCCGAAAATGAAGGTGCTGGCGAAGGCATAGCAGATCGCAATGCGGTTGGTGAGCACGATGCGAAACCCGCCGACAATGGAGTTGACGGTCAGCGGCCGGCGATGTTCGGGATGCAATGTTTCAGGCAGGCGCAGCAGCGACCAGGCCGAGACAATGAGCGCACCGACGGCCATGGTGACGAAGATCCAATGCCAAGTCGCAAACAGCATGATGAACTGGCCGATGCCGGGAGCAATGACTGGTATCGCCATGAACACCATGAAGATCAGCGACATCACCTCGGCCATGCGCCGCCCGTCGAATGTATCGCGCACGATCGAGACGGCGATGACGCGGGTGGCGGCCGCACCGATGCCTTGCACGGCCCGGCACAGCAGAAGTGTTTCAAAGCTTGGTGCAATGGCGGCCGCCGCGGCCGCGGCGACATAGATCACCAGTCCGGCGACCAGCGGTGCACGACGTCCGAAGCGATCCGAGATCGGCCCGAAGAACAGCTGGCCGCCGCCGAAGCCCAGGATGTAGGCCGTTATGACGTACTGCCGGTGATTTTCGTTTTCGACGCCGAGCGAGGCGCCGATCTGCTGCAGAGCCGGCAGCATGATGTCGATGGCCAGCGAGTTCAGCGCCATCAGCGCGGCGCACAGCGCGATGAACTCCCAGCGTGGAATGGGCAGTTTGCTTGCCGGTTGCGGCGCTGATTTTGGCTGGTCCACGGCAAGTCCGATCTTTCAAACGAAAATGCGCCGGCGGGCCGGCGCATTGGCTCGTCTTGGGTCCTGAGTTCAGGACATAAAGATTGCCGAGGTGGGGCTGCCCTGGCGCCTTAGTGCATGTCGCCCAAAACTGTGCGGCAGTTTTGAAAGGACGACATGCAGAAAAACAGAAATCAGGCGGCGCCTTTGACGCTGACGCCCTTTTCGACGAGGAACGTCTGCAGTTCGCCTGCCTGGAACATTTCACGGATGATGTCGCAACCGCCGACGAATTCACCCTTGACGTAGAGCTGCGGAATCGTCGGCCAGTTGGAATATTCCTTGATGCCTTGGCGCAGTTCAGCAGAGGTCAGCACATCCACGCCTTTGTAGTCGGCGCCGATATAGTCGAGGATCTGGACGACCTGGCCGGAAAATCCGCATTGCGGAAAACCGGGCGTGCCCTTCATGAAAAGGACGACGTCGTTGCCCTTCACTTCGTTGTCGATGTAGTCGTTGATACCGCTCATGGACGATCCTTTCACGCCTGTGGGAGTCAGGCTGGAAACATAGCCATCAAATAAACCCATAGGTTGCCCGAAACAAGATGTTTGCGCCGCCGCCGCGGAAATGGCGCAAAGGATCGCCTGATATTGGGCCAAACAGGTGGGCTTCCTCGCCCCGGGGCGCGATGAAAAGGCGGTATGGTGCGGCGGTCCTTGTAGGCATTCTGCTCGCGGCAGCGGCCGTGATCTGGTGGTTCAGGCAGCCGCAGCGCCCGCCCAGCATCATGGAAAAGAACGCCTACGCCGCCGCCAGGCCGGATGTGGCATTCGCCAACCAGTCCGGCCCGATGCCGGTGATCGACGGACAATCCCATCCTCGCTTCGAGAAAAGCGGCACCTCGCGCTACACCCGCAACGGAGTCGGTGTGCGTGATGGCGACATCGTCGTGCTGGCGATCTCGCGGTCGCAGGTCAGTCTCGGCAGCTTCGCGTGCCCGTTCCGCGACGCACTCAATTATCCCAATGCGCTGTTCCTCGACGGGGCGGTTTCGGCACTGTCGAATGGCCAGAGGATGCTCGTCGGCGGTAACTATCCGGCGAGGACGATCATCGCGGTGTCGGCGAAGACGCCTGCTGCCGGGTGACGACAAAGCCGAAATATAGCTGTAGCTAACTCTTGAAGCTTGCGCTATTGTGAGCGCAAGTCTGATTTGCATGGAGGATGCTGGCATGGGCGAGGGGAAACTCTGGCTGGAGCGAAAGTTCGATCGAAGGCTGCTTCTGGCCGGTGGCCTTGCGGCTGCCGGCGGCACCGTGGTTGCGGCGAATGCCGCCCGCGGTCAGACAAGCCACGCCGGTCACGAGATGCCGGCGGTTGCTGCCGCTGAAAGGCCGCCGGCGCATCTCTCAGCCCATGGCGCCATGATCACGGTTGGCGAGGTAGACGACGCACGCAACGGCTTCGATCCGTCGAAGCTGCTGAGCGACTGGTACACCGGAACGGTGTCAATGCTGCCGGAAGGGCGGACGCTTCGTACCTTCGAGGTCACGGCCGAGGACAAGGAGATCGAGATCGCGCCCGGCATCATGTTCCCGGCCTGGACCTACAATGGCCGTGTGCCAGGACCGACGCTGCGTGCGACCGAAGGCGAGCGGCTGAGGATCGTCTTCCGCAACCAAGGCTCGCATCCGCATTCGATGCATTTTCACGGTATCCATGCCGCACGCATGGACGGTGTTCCGGGCGCCGGCCTGATCGGCCCGGGCGAGGAGTTCGTCTACGAGTTCGATGCGAGGCCGTTCGGCTGTCACCTGTATCACTGCCACGCCCTGCCACTGAAGCGGCACATCCAGAAGGGCATGTACGGCGCCTTCGTTATTGACCCCGATCCGGCCCGGCATCCGGAGCACGAAGCGGTCGCCCGATCGCGCCTGCTCGGCACGCCGGAGAATGCCGGCTGGCAGGAGTTCGTCATGGTGATGAATGCCTTCGACACCAACTTCGACAACGAGAACGAGGTCTACGCCGTCAACACGGTCGCCCACGCCTATGCGAAAAAGCCGATCCGGGTGCTGAAGGACAAGCCCGTCCGTATCTATCTCGTCAATGTCGTCGAGTTCGATCCGATCAATTCCTTCCACCTGCATGCCAATTTCTTCGACTACTACAATCAGGGCACGACGCTCACTCCCACGCTCAAGACCGTGGACCTGATCACCCAATGCCAGGCCGAGCGCGGCATCCTCGAGTTCCATTTCCGGGACCACGAACCGGGCCTCTATATGTTCCATCCCCATCAGTCGGAATTTACCGAACTCGGCTGGTCCGGAATGTTCGACGTCGTGGAGGCCGTGTCGTGAGCGATCTGAGCCAGCCCCTTGCCGACACACGTGCCGACCGCCCAAGGTGGACCTATCTGTTCTGGATCGCGCTGCCGCTCGCCGTGCTCGGGCTGGCGATCGCCTGGCTGGCCTCCTCGGATCCGCTGTCGAGCTTCCGCAATGGCGCGCCGCCGGTCGAGAACCTCACCTTCGAGCGGACGATCCTGGGGGCCGACGGCATCCGGGTCCTTGTCCGGGGCGGCGGATCGGAAGCGATGACCGTTGCGCAGGTCCAGGTCGACGATGCTTACTGGCAGTTCACCCAGGATCCGCCGGGCCCGATCGCGCGCGGCGCCACGGCGTGGATCAGCCTGCCATATCCCTGGGTGGTGGGGGAGGCGCATGCGATCAACGTCGTAACCAGCACCGGGACGACGTTCGGGCACGAGATTGCCGTAGCCGTGCCCACGCCGACACGCGATTCGCTGAGCTTCGCCGCGCAGGCGGTGCTTGGCGCCTTCGTCGGCATCCTGCCGGTGGCGATCGGCCTTATGTTCTATCCCGCGCTCCGCGGTGTCGGAAGGGACGGCATGGACTTTCTTCTGTCGCTGACCGTTGGGCTGCTCGCCTTCCTTTTCGTCGACGCCCTGGAGGATGCTTTCGAACTGGCCGGGCAAGCCGCAGCCCTGTTCCAGGGTCCAACGATGGTTGTGCTTGCCGCCGCCGCCAGTTTCCTCCTGCTGATGGCTGCAGGCCGGCGGAGCGGGACGCCGACCAGTCTGGCGCTCGCCACCTTCATCGCGCTCGGCATCGGCCTGCACAATCTCGGCGAAGGGCTGGCGATCGGCGCCGCCTTCGCCTCGGGCGCGGCGGGGCTGGGTACCTTCCTCGTGCTCGGCTTTACATTGCACAACATTACCGAGGGCATCGGCATCGCTGCCCCGATCCTGAAGCAGCGCCCGTCATTGCGGACTTTCGCCGGACTGACGCTGCTCGCGGGCGGGCCCGCCGTCGTCGGCCTGTGGATAGGCAGCCTCGCCTACGCCCCGCAATGGTCGGCGCTGGCGCTGGCTGTCGGCGCAGGGGCAATCCTGCAGGTGATCGTCGAGCTTGTTTCGATGCAGTTTCGCCAGCGGGGAGACGGCACACGCGCATTGTTTGCACCGAGCGCAATGGCTGGTTTGGCAGCCGGAGTTGGCTTCATGTACCTCACGGCGATGCTGGTCAAAATCTGAACAGCGCCGGTCTTGAGGTTCAGTCGGGAACGCTGGTCTGCAGCGCCAGTGCGTGCAATACGCCGCCCATATTGCCCTTCAGCGCGTCGTAGACCATCTGGTGCTGCTGCACGCGGCTTTTTCCCCGGAAGCTCTCGGCCACCACCTCGGCCGCATAATGGTCGCCGTCACCGGCGAGATCGCGAATCGTCACCTTGGCGTCCGGAATGCCGTCCTTGATTAGTTTTTCGATGTCGTGGGCATCCATTGCCATTGCAAAATCCTGTTTCGAGCGGCCGGGTAGCCGGCCATAAGATGAGAGTCGGGCGAGCCTAAAGCCTTTCCGGTTCGGATTGAAGCCGTTCTGTCCCGCCAAGGGCCAGACGGTCCGGAAACCTCGGGGAAGACCTAGGCCGGTGGGCTAGCTTCATCCTCTACAGCGTCCTCGCGGGTCGAGAAAGCGCGGCCAAGGCTGAAGGCCAGCACATAGAGCGGCGCGTTGAGCACGAGGCTGACAATGGGGAGATAACTCGTCATTTGCCAGACCGGCGAGAAGAACGGTTGTCCGTAGCCGTCGCAGACAAGCGACGAACCGTATTCCCACAGCGCCCCTATGATGACCGCAGCGGCGAAAAGCTTAATGCAGGTGACGATGTGCCTTGCCCGTTCCGGATCCGGGAAAAGGCGGCCCCAGAGCACCAGGCAGATGATCGGGACCGCGTAGATGAGGTTTTGCGCGACGAGCATCGGGACGGCGCCATTGGCCGCTGCAAGAAACTGCGCGCGCGTTTCCAGCTGGGCGCAAACCTCGCTTGAGGTCGTCGACAGCAGGAAAAAGACGAACGGCCCGAGGAACCAGAAGAAGAACAGCGACGGCCAGAAAACGACTGCAAGCAGTGCTCGGGCAGCCAGTGTGGTCAACTGGCCTGATCCATGAAGCGGGGGAACCAACCTTCGTGAGCCCCGGTCAATTCGCTGACCGGGATTGCCCGCGCCTCGCCAAGCTTCAGCGCGCTGCCGCCGGTCGAGCCGATCCACGGCGCGAAAATGCCTAGTTCGCTCTGCTGCTTGCGAATGGCGTCCCATTCATCGCCGTGCGGGTCGATCGACAGCGTCAGCAGATAACGGCCCTGATCCTCACCGAACCAGACCGGGATCGGATCGGTGCCGACAAGCCCGGGAACGGTCGCGCCGATGCCGGACGCCATCGCCATTTCGGCCAAAGCCACGGCGATGCCACCATCGGAAACGTCATGCGCCGCCGTGACGATGCCGGATGCGATGAGAGCGCGCACATGGTCGCCGACGCGTTTTTCATGGTCTAGATCGACCGGCGGCGGCGGGCCATCCGTGCGGCCGTGGATGTCTCTGAAATAGACCGACTGGCCAAGATGGGTTCCCCAGGACGCGGGCGCGCCGACCAGCAGGATCATCTGGCCTTGCGCCGCAAAGCCGGTCCGCACCATCTTCGACCAGTCGGCGATCAGGCCGACGCCGCCGATGGCCGGGGTCGGCAGAATGCCCTGGCCGTTGGTTTCGTTGTAGAGCGAGACATTGCCCGAGACGATCGGGAAGCCAAGCGCGCGGCAGGCATCGCCGATGCCTTTCACCGCGCCAACCAGCTGACCCATGATCTCGGGCCGTTCCGGATTGCCGAAATTGAGGTTGTCGGTGGCGGCCAGCGGCAAGGCGCCGGTGGCGGTCAAATTGCGCCAGCATTCGGCTACCGCCTGCTTGCCGCCTTCGTAGGGGTCGGCCTCGCAATAGCGCGGCGTCACGTCGGAGGAGAAGGCGAGCGCCTTGGTGGCATGGCCTTCGACCCGGACCACACCGGCATCGCCGCCGGGAAGTTGCAGCGAATTGCCCTGGATCAGCGTGTCATACTGCTCCCAGACCCAGCGGCGCGAGGACAGATCGGGGCCGCCGAGCAGCTTCAGCAGCGCGTCGGCAACATCGGCCTGCGGAACATCATCGGCGGCCAGCGGCGCCGGCTTCTTCGGCTCGACCCACGGCCGGTCATATTCGGGCGCCTTGTCGCCAAGATCCTTGATCGGCAGGTTGGCAACCTCGTCGCCCTGGTGCAGCACGCGGAAGCGCAGATCGTCGGTGGTCTTGCCGACGATGGCGAAGTCGAGCCCCCATTTGTGGAAGATCGCCTCGGCTTCCTTTTCCTTTTCCGGGCGCAGCACCATCAGCATGCGTTCCTGGCTTTCCGACAGCATCATTTCGTAGGCGCTCATGCGCTCTTCGCGCACCGGCACCTTGTCGAGATCGAGTTCGATGCCGAGGTCGCCCTTGGCGCCCATCTCGACCGCCGAGCAGGTGAGGCCGGCCGCACCCATGTCCTGGATGGCGATGACGGCGCCCGAGGCCATCAGTTCGAGGCAGGCTTCCAGCAAGCACTTTTCGGTGAAGGGGTCGCCGACCTGGACCGTCGGGCGCTTCTCGTCGATCTTGTCGTCGAATTCGGCCGAGGCCATGGTGGCGCCGCCGACGCCGTCGCGGCCGGTCTTGGCGCCGAGATAGACGACCGGCAGGCCGACGCCCTTGGCTTCCGACAGGAAGATCGCGTCGGTCTTGGCAATCCCCGCTGCAAAAGCGTTGACCAGGATGTTGCCATTGTAGCGGGCGTCGAAATTCACCTCGCCGCCGACCGTCGGCACGCCGAAGGCGTTGCCATAGCCGCCGACGCCGGAAACCACGCCTGAAACGAGGTGCCTGGTCTTGGGATGATCGGGCGCACCAAATCGCAGCGCATTCATTGCCGCGATCGGCCGCGCGCCCATGGTGAAGACGTCGCGCAGGATGCCGCCGACGCCGGTCGCCGCACCCTGGTAGGGCTCGATGTAGGAGGGGTGGTTGTGGCTCTCCATCTTGAAGACCACGCAGTCGCCGTCGCCAATGTCGACCACGCCGGCATTCTCGCCTGGACCCTGGATGACCTGCGGCCCGGTGGTCGGCAGCGTGCGCAGCCATTTCTTCGAGGATTTGTAGGAGCAGTGCTCATTCCACATCGCCGAAAAAATGCCGAGCTCGGTAAAGCTCGGCTCGCGCCCGACAAGGTCGAGAATACGCTGATACTCGTCGGGCTTCAGCCCGTGTGAGGCAATGAGCTCGGGGGTGATCGGCACGGAATTGGAAATGGTCATGGGCGGCGATTTGTATCCGGGGCGTTGGGAGTTGAGTCCCGTCTTATCGCAAGCTTGGGAGCCAATACACCCCATCGGATGCTGAAAAACAACGGAAAGCTACAAGGAAGGGCTTCTGTACCGCCATTGGGAACGGGATGACATCCCGGCCGTTAGGTCTGCAACCAATCAGGAGATTTGGACCATGGCCACCAAGCAAGGCAAGAAAGACAATCGGCTCTCGGACAAGGAGGCTATGCATATCGCGGAGACCACCGACGTTTCGCCTGGGCAAGCCAAAGAACTGGCTGAGAAGCACGGGAAAGACAAGGCCGAGAAGGAAGCCAAGAACTTCAAGGCAGAGGGCTGATCTGAGAGCCAGGTTTTTATAGGGGCTGCTCTGCGCCAAACCAACGCTTGGGCCTGTCAGTCGCGAGCTGGCTCAGGAGAAGCTGTCGTAGCCGGCGCGGCCTTCATCGAGAAGTCGCCGGATCACCGCAACGCCTTCGGCGATGTCCTTGCGCTGTCTTGGCTGTGAAACGCCGAAGCGGACGCCATGGAAAACCTGCTCGGAACGTCCGGCCTTGAACTCGTCCTCATCGTCGATCAGCACGC
Organism: Mesorhizobium cantuariense; assembly: GCF_042647205.1. Classification (NCBI taxonomy): domain Bacteria; kingdom Pseudomonadati; phylum Pseudomonadota; class Alphaproteobacteria; order Hyphomicrobiales; family Phyllobacteriaceae; genus Mesorhizobium; species Mesorhizobium cantuariense. The sequence goes on from NZ_JBHRVD010000001.1 coordinate 2,892,369, forward strand.
CATGCTCAAGGCAGGCGTTCTTGAAGGTGCCGGAAAGCCAGGGGTCGGGCAGGGTCAGCCAGACAAAGGGCACCCTGTCATGTGACTTGAACGCGAAGCCGGCCAAAGTCTCGCGCACGATGGCGATGCGGGCGTTGATTTCGGCGATACTGCGCTTGCGTATCTCATCCGCCTGACCAGACAAAACCAGCCTTGTATTCACCTCCGCCAGCAGGAAGGGCATGCCGCCGGTCATCATCTTGTGGGCGACGCGGATGCGATGGCGGTAGGCGGGCGGGCAGGAAAGCCAGCCGCCGCGCACACCGGCCGCGACCGACTTCGACAGGCCGCCTGCGACAATGGTGCGTTCGGGGGCATATTCGGCCAGCAACGGCGTCGGATCATCGGTCAGATGACCATAGAGATCGTCCTCGATGAGGATGACATTGTATTCGCGTGCGACACGCGCGATCGCCTCGCGGCGCGCCGCCGACAAGGTCACCAGCGTGGGATTCTGCGCCGTCGGCATCAGGAAGATCATCTTCGGATGTTTTTGCGCGCAGACGCGCTCGAAATCCTGGGGATCGATGCCTTCGTTGTCCGACGCCACCAGCGCGGTGCGCCGGCCGATAAGGCCGGCGCTGCGCGAAATCTGCGAATAGGTGAGGTGCTCGAAGGCAACGTAATCGCCAGGGGTGGTGAGTGCCGCGATCGCCGCCATCACCGCGGCATGGGTGCCGAGCGTGGGGACAATGGCGTCAGCGGCTGGTCGAAACGAATTGCGTGACAGCCAGCGGGCGCCGGCTTCGTACCAGCGGTCGGGGAAATCCCGCGTGTAGCTTGAAATCTCATGCGGATGGTCCTGTGCGGTGCGCGACAGGACACCGGCGACAATGTCGCCCTGGCCGATATCAGGTGCTGCGGTGCTGTCGAAACGCAGTTTGCCCCTGGGCGCATCGATATGGCGAGTGCCTTCCGCGCTGACGTCCGGAGCCAGCAAGTCCGGTTTCGCGCCATCGGCGCGCTGGCCGAGCACATAGGTTCCACGCCCGACTTCGCCGCTCACCAGCCCGCGCTCGCGCAGCAATTGATAGGCCCGGCCGACCGTGCCGACGGTGGTGCCGATGTCGTAGGCGAGGTCGCGTTGCGGCGGCAGTTTTGCGCCGGCGTCGATCACGCCCCGATCGATGTCCGTTTCGATGGAATCCGCCAGGCGCTGATACAGCGGGCCGGAGCCGGCAGTGAGATCGGGAAGCCAATTTGTCATGGTGACAATTTTGTATATTGCACCCTTATATGAGTCAATACATATCAGGAGCGTGCCAAAAAGGGTACAATTTGGAATTCTGGTAGAAAGAAAATGAATACAATCGCGACAATCCGTCATTCGAGAGCCGAGTTATCAGGCCAATCGACACGTCCATCGGGCCGGAGCGGCTTTGTCAGCCGTCTGGTGCACGTGGTCAAGTCGCTGGCGAGATGGATCGACCATCTGTTGGAGCGCCGCCGCAGCCGGCTGGCGCTGCTGGAAATGACCGATGATCAGCTCAAGGATATCGGCGTCTCGCGCTGCAATGCCCACCGCGAGGGCATCAGGCCTTTCTGGGACTGAAAGCTAACGGACGCTCGATGCCCTGCTGCGTGCAATAGCATGGTCCGCAAGGACGGCGACCACGCACAGCACGAGAAAAAGTCCGGTGATGGCCGCCGCCGAGATGGCGACGCTGATCGCGCCATTCTTGGCGACGTCCAGGAAGGGGTAGGGCACCTCGCCGGCAAGCGGTGCTCGCGCCATCGCATAGATCAGATAGGCGACGGGATAGAGCATCCACCAGGAAATGTCGCTCCAGCGCGTCCGGCCGTCGGCGCCTGATATCAGCCACCACAGTACGAACAGCACCGGCGTCACATAGTGCAGCAGGACGTCGCAGAGCAGGAACAGTCCCTGCGGCTGCCAAAGCTGTGCCAGGACCGTGGCATAGATGATAAAAACCAGCGCGATCGAAGCGGCAACGCCGGCCCGCATCCGTGGCCCGGCGAAGGCCGGCAGCCACGCATAGCCGGTCGACGACAGCAGCGAGGTGTGGACCAGCACCACGCCGATGTTGGTCAGGATGGTGAAGAAGCTGAGAACGAAAATGATCGAGCCGAGCAGGCTGCGGCCAGCTTCCATCGACGCCGGAATGCTGATGCAGAACTGCAGCACAAGCCCGGCCAGACCGATGACCAGCCCCGCTATCTGCAGAAAGCGGCCCATGGTCTAGGCCGTTGCGGCGCAGGCCGGATTGCCGGCTTGCCAGCGGGCAATGTCGGAGCCGATGCGGGCGCCGAGCGGGTCGTTCATCAGCGGTCCAAACATTTCGACGCGGCTTGAATTGCCTTGCGCCTGCACGACCAGCAGCGGTTTGCCGCCATAGTGCTTGGCCGGCACCAGCAGGAAACGCGGCGTGCCGCTGAACGAGTTCAGTTCATTGGCCATCTGATACTGTTTGAAGGCCGGGTCCTTGCTGGCGATCCAGCATTTATGGGCAGCGATCGCCACCTGTTCCATGGCCAGCAGCGATGCACTTTTGCCCGAGGGCACGGGCGTGCTCTTCGGGGTCGACTGGCAGGATGCCAGCACAAAGCCCGCCGCGGCGACCAGCGCGATCGTCTTGTCCTTGATCAAGCGGCACCCATCTCAAGCTCGGACAGAAAGATCTTCAGGCCGTCGGTCATTTCGCCCCACACCCGCGACAATGCCGGGTGCTGCGAGGCGATTTGTTCGTAGGCGTCGAACTTTGGATAGGCATCGAGCAGGTCGTGGCGTCCTGTCATGGCCCGGAAATTGTTGAAGATGAACCGCGTCGGCGTCAGCCAGGCATCGGCGAAACTGATGTCGTCACCGAGTGCGAAGGGGCCTTGCGCCATGCGCGCCTCGATCGCTGCCAATCCGTGGTGTAGGCGGACGAATTGTGCGTCGATCTCGGCAATGTTTCGCTTCGGCACGAAATGAAGCTCGAAAAGCTTCATCGTCGGGGTCAGCACATCGAGATCGGTGATGCGGGCAAACATGCGCACCAGCGCACGATCTTTGGAATCGGCCGGCAGCAGCGCCGGGTCCGGAAACCGTTCCTCGAGATATTCCGCGATAACCACCGATTCGACGATCGTTTCGCCCGAACCGGTGATCAGCACAGGAACCCGGTTCATCGGCGAGATGGCGCGAAACGCTTCCGGGATCGGAAAACCAGGTGGCGGCGCGATGATCTTGAGCGGCACGTCCTTGATGTAGGCCAGTGCGCGCACGATCGACGAGTAGGGCGACAACGGCCGCGAATAGAGTTTCATGACCGTCTCTCTCCCCAATGAATCGGACTTGCCCCTGTAAAGAGACAGGAATGTCCGGCTGTTTTCAAGCTGTTCGCTTCGGTGATTTCAGGCAGCGATGCCGAGGGCACTTTCGAACAGTCCACGGCCATCGGTGCCGCCATGGGCTGCTTCGATCAGGTTTTCCGGGTGCGGCATCAGGCCGAGCACATTGCCGCGCTCGTTGATGATGCCGGCAATGTCGTTGATCGAGCCATTGGGGTTGGTGCCGTCCGCATAGCGGAACACCACCTGGCCTTCGCCCTCGATACGGGCAAGTGTATCGGCGTCGGCGAAATAATTGCCGTCGTGATGCGCCACCGGCGAGCGGATGATCTGGCCCGGCTGATAGCGGCGGGTGAACATGGTGTTGGCATTGGTGATTTCGAGCTTCACCTGCCGGCAGACGAATTTCAGCGAGGTGTTGCGCATCAAGGCGCCCGGCAGCAGGCCGGCCTCGACCAGGATCTGGAAGCCGTTGCAGACACCGATGACCGTCACGCCCTGGGCTGCCTTTTCGGCAACCGCCCGCATGACCGGCATGCGCGCCGCGATCGCGCCGCAGCGCAGATAGTCGCCGAAGGAGAAGCCGCCCGGAATGGCGATCAGGTCGACATCGGGGATTTCGGTGTCGGTCTGCCAGACGGTGACCGGCGGTGTTCCGGAAATCTTGGTCAGTGCGGCGATCATGTCGCGGTCACGGTTGAGGCCGGGCAGAAGGACGACGGCTGATTTCATTTTGGTTCGTAAGGCCTCTGGGCTTCGGCGAGTTCTCGCAGGTCGAGACGTCTGTCTATACGTTCAAGGCGTTCGTCCTGTCGGGCGAGAACGCCATAGATGTTATGAATGTCGCTTTGCGTTGCCACCGTGTGACCCCGCATCACGTTCAGTTCCCGTTTCGTCTCGGAAACGTCCTGACCGAGCTCACCGATTTCATGATGCACGCGCTTCAGAAGCTCGAACATCAGCTCATTCGTGACTTCCGGCATCGTGCCTCCGACACAACCTCAGGTAAGTGTCACACTATAATTCTCAATCACCGTATTCGCCAGCAGCTTGTCGCACATGGCCTTGAGATCAGCCTCGGCCTTGGCCTTGTCGCTTTCCGCCAGCTCTACGTCGAACACCTTGCCCTGCCGCACTGCGCCGACACCGCCGAAGCCTAGGCCGGACAGCGCGTGTTCGATTGCCTTGCCTTGCGGGTCGAGCACGCCGTTCTTGAGGGTGACGGTAATGCGGGCCTTGATCACGCTGGACATGCTCCTGTTCTGAATATCGAGGTGCAAGCCGCTGTCAGTGCGGCTTGCCTTTGAGGCCGTCGGTCGAGGCGACGAGCACCGGGCCGGTCGGGCGCGGCGGCTCGTTCTCGTTCATGATGCCGAGGCGGCGGGCAACTTCCTGATAGGCTTCGACGAGGCCGCCCATGTCGCGGCGGAAACGGTCCTTGTCGAGCTTGTCGTGCGTAGCCACGTCCCACAGGCGGCAGGAATCCGGCGAAATCTCGTCGGCGACGACGATGCGCATCATGTCGCCCTCGAACAGGCGGCCGCATTCGATCTTGAAGTCGACGAGCTGGATGCCGACGCCCATGAAAAGGCCGGAGAGGAAGTCGTTGACGCGGATGGCCAGCGCCATGACGTCGTCGATCTCCTGCGGGCTCGCCCAGCCGAACGCGGTGATGTGCTCTTCCGACACCATCGGATCGTCGAGCGCGTCGGCCTTGTAATAGAATTCGATGATCGAGCGCGGCAGAACGGTGCCTTCCTCGATGCCGAGGCGCTTGGACAGCGAACCGGCGGCGACATTGCGCACCACGATTTCGAGCGGAATGATCTCGACTTCCTTGATCAGCTGCTCGCGCATGTTGAGCCGGCGGATGAAGTGGGTCGGAATGCCCATGCGGTTGAGGTGGTTGAAGATGTGCTCGGAAATACGATTGTTGAGCACGCCCTTGCCGTCGACGACTTCATGTTTCTTCTTGTTGAACGCGGTTGCGTCGTCCTTGAAGAACTGAATGAGCGTACCCGGCTCGGGTCCCTCATAGAGGATCTTGGCCTTGCCTTCATAAATGCGGCGGCGATTTTTCATCTGATTTTTTCTCTGGGGTTCCGGACAGGCGGCAAGCGACCATTTCCTGTCCGTCTGCCTGAAATAGTGCGGCTACGGTAGGGTTCAATGCCGGGTCTATCCCAATCACATCGTTTGCTCAATCCGCAAATCCTTCCAATCAACCGCTTTCGGGACTGAAATGCCGCAGCGCAGCATGCGACGAAGCGTATTGACCGGCCCGCGACCTTTTGGTTTGTGCTTCGGCAACACACATATTCACAACCAGCGAATCGAATTTGACCGGAGGGACGCCTATGAGCAGCATGAAAGACCGCGAAGAAGGCTTCGAGCGCAAATTCGCATTCGACGAGGAGCTTCGGTTCAAGGCATCGGCACGCCGCAACAAGGCGCTCGGCCTGTGGGCCGCCGAAAAGCTTGGAAAATCCGGCACTGACGCCGACGCCTATGCCAGGGAAGTGGTTGTTTCCGATATCGAGGAAGCCGGCGATCACGACGTGTTCCGCAAGATCCGCAAGGATTTCGATGCGGCCGGCGTCGAGCAGTCGGACCACCAGATCCGCCGCACCATGGACGAGCTGATGGCGCAGGCGATCGAGCAGATCAAGAACACCTGATCCGGGCCGAAGCAGGTTCCGCAAAAGTGTCCCACGGTTTTACGACACGGAACCTGCGACAGACAAAAGAATGACTGGACCAATCGACCGCCCGACCCATCCGGGCGGTTTTTCTTTGCCTTTGCCGCGGTTTCCGGCTGAAACTGCGATCGTTAACAAGGAAAGAGTCCATGTCCCTGAAGTCCCGCCTGGCGGCCGATGAAACGCTGCTCACCGCATGGTCCGGCGTGCCGGATGCCCTGACTGTCGAAATCGTCGCCAAGCAGGGGTTTGATGCCGTTACGCTCGACATGCAGCATGGCGGACATCACGAAGACAGCGTTTTGCGAGGCCTGGTGCCGGTTCTCGCTGCCGGCAAGCCGGCGCTGGTGCGCATTCCCGTCGGCCGTTTCGACATGGCAAGCCGCGCGCTTGACTTCGGCGCCGAGGCGGTCATAGCGCCGATGGTGAATTCGGTGGCGGACGCCAAACTGTTCGCAGCCGCCATGAAATACCCGCCGCTCGGCGAGCGCTCCTGGGGTCCGACCTATGCCTTTCCGCGTCACGGCAAGGGCGACCAGGCCGAGTGGCTGCGCGACACCAATCAGCGCACCATGGCTTTCGCCATGGTCGAGACGCGCGCGGCCCTCGATGCGCTCGACGGCATTCTCGACACGCCGGGCATCGACGGCATCTTCCTAGGCCCGTCGGATTTCTCGATTGCTTGGAGCAACGGCACGACGATCAATTCGACGCTGGAAAGCATGATGGAGACAGTGGCGTCGGTCGCCGAGCGCACCCGCAAGGCTGGAAAACATGCGGCGATCTATGTTGTCGAGCCAGCAATTGCCGGGCGGGTCGTGTCGATGGGCTATCGCCTGCTGGCCATGGGATCGGAACACGCGCTGATCGGGCTCGGCGCCAAAACCCTGATCAAGAGCGTCAGGGATTCGATCGGCTCCTGAGGACGCTCAGGGTTTCAGATCCGTCAGGAATTTGGCGAAGGTCATCGAGCCTTCGGGCCATGGTCCGAAGCCCGAATCCTCGCTGAGATGACCGGTCTCGCCGGCGTCGATGAACCGCGAACCCCATGCTCCGGCAATATCCTCGGCGACATTGAAGGCGCAGAACGGATCGTTGCGGCTGGCGATCACGATCGAGGGAAAGGGCAGCGGTTCACGCGGATAGGGGCCGAAGGTCATCAGGTGTCTGGGCCTGATCTCGGGATTGGCGACATCGGGCGGCGCTACGAAGAAGGCCCCGGCAACCGGCATCCGGAACTGTGGAATGGCCTGCACCGCCGCGGCGACGCCGAGCGAATGCGCGACGATGACGACCGGCCGCTCGGCTTCGTTGACCGCCTTGGCCACGCTCGCCGTCCAGTCCTCGCGCACCGGCTTCGACCATTCCGTCTGCTCGACGCGGCGTGCCGTCGACAGCTTCGACTGCCAGCGGCTCTGCCAATGGTCGGGGCCGGAATTGGTGTAACCCGGCACGATGAGAATATCTGCTTCCTTGACCTTCATGGCGCTGAGATAGCGAGCGGCGTCGCTTCGTGCAACGGGCATGAACAGCGTTCGTGATCACAATAGTGAACACGATGTTCGCTTCTTCGCGTCTTGTGTGAACGATGCCGATGGACGATTTGTGGTCAGGAAAAGAAACAGCCGTGTGCGGGAACCCTGACTTTGGAACTGACACGACGTACAATGATTGGCGGCGCGGGGCTTCTGGCCTTGGGAGTTTCATCGCAGGCCGGTCGAACGGAGCATCTGATGAGTGAACTGCCTTTTGCCGCCACCACCCCGGTCAGCGTTGCCCGCGTTGGGTTGAAGGCGCGCGACGCCGAGAGCCTTGCCGCATATTACCGGGACGTTGTAGGCTTGCAGGAGTTGAGCCGTGCCGACGGCGCGATCACGCTCGGCGCCGCCAACCGTCCGTTGCTGGTGCTTGAGCCGGATGCTTCGGCCAAGCCGGATGACCCGCGCAGCGCAGGCCTGTTCCACACCGCCTTCCTGTTGCCCAGCCGCGCCGATCTCGGCCGCTGGATCAACCACGCCATCGCCAACAAGATCGCTATCGAGGGCGCTTCCGACCATCTGGTCAGCGAAGCGCTGTACCTGACCGATCCCGAAGGCAACGGCATCGAGATCTACGCCGACCGCCTCCCAAAGGACTGGAAGTGGAATGGCGACAAGATTGCCATGGCGACAGAGCGGCTAAACATCCCGTCCGTCGTCGCCGAGGTGCCCGCAGGCGATGCGGGCTGGCAGGGCGCACCGGAAAACAGCATAGTCGGCCATGTCCACCTGCGCGTCGGCAGGCCGGAAGACGCCGAAGCTTGGTGGAACCAGGAATTCGGCTTCGACACCATGGCCAAATATGGCGGCCAAGCGGTGTTCCTGTCGTCCGGCGGCTATCACCACCACATCGGCGCCAACGCCTGGCAGAGTTCAGGCGCCGGTCGCCGCGATTCCACCCGGTCTGGCCTGGCCTGGGTCGAAATGCGGTCGGACAATGTGACGAGCCCGGTGACCCGCGAAGATCCGTGGGGCACGGTGATCAGGACTGTTCCCGGCAAGGCCTGACCGGCCTCAGGAGCATCAAACAAAAGAGGTCCGCCGGCCATGGCCGAGCGGACCTCTTTCTATTCCGGTCCTTAGGCTTCCCCAAAGACCCGCTTGAAGATCGTGTCGACATGCTTGGTGTGATAGCCCAGGTCGAATTTCTCGCGGATTTCGGCTTCCGGCAGGGCAGCGGTCACTTCCTTGTCGGCCAACAATTCCTCAAGAAAATCAGCGCCTTGCTCCCACACCCTCATGGCGTTGCGCTGCACCAGCCGGTAGGAGTCCTCCCGCGACAGGCCGGCCTGCGTTAGCGCCAGCATGACGCGCTGCGAATGCACGAGACCGCGGAACTTGTTCATGTTCTTCAGCATGTTGTCGGGATAGACGAGCAGCTTGTCGACAACGCCGGTCAGCCGTGACAGCGCGAAATCAAGCGTCACCGTGGCGTCCGGCCCGATCATGCGTTCGACCGACGAGTGCGAAATGTCGCGCTCGTGCCACAGCGCCACATTCTCCATCGCCGGCAGCGCCATGGAGCGCACCATGCGGGCGAGGCCGGTGAGGTTTTCGGTCAGCACCGGGTTGCGCTTGTGCGGCATTGCCGACGAGCCTTTCTGGCCCGGCGAAAAATACTCTTCCGCTTCCAGCACTTCGGTGCGCTGCAAATGCCGGATTTCGATCGACAGCCGCTCAACCGACGAGGCGATGACGCCGAGCGTGGCAAAGAACATCGCGTGGCGGTCGCGCGGGATCACTTGCGTCGACACCGTCTCCGGCTTCAGGCCGAGCTTTGCCGCCACATGTTCCTCTACATAGGGATCGATGTTGGCGAAGGTGCCGACCGCGCCTGAAATCGCGCAGGTGGCGATGTCTTCGCGTGCATGCACCAGGCGCTCGCGGCAGCGCGAGAACTCGGCATAGGCCTGCGCCAGCTTGACGCCGAAGGTCGTCGGCTCGGCATGGATGCCATGGCTGCGGCCGATGGTGACGGTGTCCTTGTGCTCGAACGCTCGGCGCTTCAGTGCTGCAAGCAGGCCGTCGATGTCGGCGAGCAGGATGTCGCTGGCGCGGGTAAGCTGTACGGCAAAGCAGGTGTCGAGAACGTCCGACGACGTCATGCCCTGGTGGATGAAGCGGGCGTCCGGCCCGACGAATTCGGCAAGATGGGTGAGGAAGGCGATGACGTCATGCTTGGTGACGCGCTCGATCTCGTCGATCGCCTCGACATCGAATTTCGCCGCACTGCCCTTTTCCCAGATGGTTTTGGCCGCTTGCCTGGGGATGACCCCGAGTTCGGCCAGCGCGTCGCATGCATAGGCTTCGATCTCGAACCAGATGCGGAACCGGGTTTCGGGCGACCAGATGGCGACCATTTCCGGTCGGGAATAGCGAGGGATCATCGGTCAGTCCTGACGTATCGAGAAGTTTGCCCGCGTCCTAACAGAGCCGGGCAAAATGCTCAACGCTGCTGGCGCGCAAACCAGACGCCCGCGGCAAACAAGGCGAGGAAACCCAGCGGAAAATAAAGCCTGATGCCCAGCACCACGAACTGATAGAGCGCAATCAGCGTCGTGAAGACGAACTGGAGGGCCCAGGTGTGGGTAAAAGCAGGTGCATGCCACTCGGCATAATAGGAGCGGTACTGCAGGGCAAACAGCCCAGCGGTCAGTCCGATCGTCGCAGCAGCGAGGCACACGAACGCCGCAGCGAAGGCGACCTCCCAGCGCCTTCCCTGCGACACCAGCCGTGCCGCAAACAGGCCAATCGGAAAGGCAAGCGCAGCTCCCGCAGCGAACAGCATGGTGACAATGCGGATTTTCGCCGGTGTCTCCCAGTTGTCCAAAAACAGGGTGACGAGCGCGCTGGCGCCCATCGTCACCGCCCACAACAAGGCGCCGAAAAGCGCTGTGCGCGGCGTCGGTATGGCGAGGCGAAGGCGGCTCAGGGCGCGGTCGCGCGCGGCGGGTTGAAGCGGTGTCACAGGCGGCCGGTCACCGCTATCCAGCGAAAATCCGGCCCTTCGAAGCCGTATTGGCGCACCGCGATCAACACCGCATAGGCGCTGAGGCTGTCCATGGAAAAGGTCTGCACAGCGCCGATGCGGTAGCCGTTCGGGCAACCTCTGCTCTTGGGGATCGACTTGTCCTCGTGCAGCAGCTTGGTGGTGCCGCCATCCTGCGCCTCGATACGCAGCAGCCGAAAGCCGTTGATCTCGCCCTGGCTCTCACAGCCTTCGGTGTTGTTCATGCCCAGCTCATCGAGGCGGAACTCGAGCGGCGGGTCGACCGGCGAAAAGATCGGGCGCGGGTTGACCGCCATCCGGTGCGGATCGGCCGAAAGTTCGGTCACCGGGTTAAAACCCGCGGTAATGCCGCGGTTGGCGCTCAACTCGGCCTGACTGACAATGGCTTCGCCTTTTTGCCGGGCCTGCAGGCGCGCTGTGTCCAGTTTGGCATTCTCGTCCTCAAGCCGGACCCGGATAGGTGTGCCCTTCAGAAAGCTGTCAGTGCCGGTGTCGATGTAGTAGCGGTTGGCATAGGGAAAGCCCGATCCGTCCTGCACGCCATACTCCTCGAAAACAAAGACACTGCCGTCCTTGGTGAAGCCGAGGATTTCAAGTTCGGCGACGTCGCCTGCGCGGGCGACGATCGGGGTCGCAAACTGCGCAAGCAGGCAAACGGCAAACAGAAAGAGCATTCGCATCGGTTTTCACCCCCGGCAGCCGTGATCGTTTCAATCCCCTAGCACGACGAAATCAAAACGTCGTGCAGTGCGAAAGCCGATGCATCCAATCGGCCCGTCATTTGTTAGTGTCGGCAGTCCCAATGGAGAACCACCATGACCGACACCAGCAAAATTCGCGAGCATATGGAAGTCGTCGGCGCCGATGGCGTGCATGTCGGCACTGTCGACAAGGTCGACGGCCAGCGCATTAAGCTGACCAAGGCCGATAGCGGCGAGGGCGCTCACAAGGGACACCACCATTACATTCCGCTGAGTCTGATTGCCGAGGTCGATGGCAAGAAGGTGTGGTTGTCGGCGAATTCCGATGTTGCGGTGACCTTCGAAGAAGAAAAGTCCGATCCGGTCTGATCAACGCCTCCGCTTCATCCCAAGCGTGACGACCAGACTGGAAACAGATCGTTTTCGGCAGGCGTCGCGGCAAACACGCCGCGGCTGATGGCACGCGCCATGGTGGCGCCGGCAGCAGCATAGAGATCGATTGCCGCATCGGCGGCCAGTTCGATACCACTCGTGCCGGTCGCCAGCGCGAACACAAGGTCGCCATCGGCCGGCGTGTGCGACGGCCATATGGCGCGCACGAACCCATCATGCGCGGATATCGCCAGGCGTTTTGCGGCAGCCTTGGTGAGAACCGCGTCGGTGGCAATGACGGCGATTGTGGTGTTGCCGCCGGTTTCCATCTGCTTGCCGACATGTTTGTCGCGGTATTTCAAAAGAATCTGCTTCGCGGCGGCCGGCATCGGCGAGGGATAGCCAAGCCCGCCGAATTCGTCGCCGATTTCGAACGGTGCTGCCCAGAAATGGCGGGTTCGGCCTGTTGTCACCGAGCCGGTCGGATTGACGGCGGCCAGCGCACCGATGGTGATGCCGCTGTCCAGCAGCGTCGAGGCCGAGCCGAGGCCGCCTTTTAGCCCCGAAGTGAGCGCGCCGGTGCCCGCGCCGATCGTGCCAAGCTGGAAATCGGCGGCAGCGGTTTGCGCGGCTTCATAGCCAAGCTCGCGGTAGGGTGGATAGCGACCCCAATCCTTGTCGCCGCCATTGCGCAGATCGAACAGGATCGCCGATGGCACGATCGGCACGCGAAAGCCACCGACCTCCAGGCCGATGCCGCGTTCACGCAGCGCCGCCTGCACGCCGGACGCCGCGTCGAGGCCGAAAGCTGAGCCGCCAGAAAGCACCACGGCGTGGACCACCTCGACCGAATTGTGCGGTTCGAGCAGATCGGTCTCACGCGTGCCCGGCGCGCCGCCCAGGATCTGGACGCCGGCCACCGTCGGCGCATCGCAAAGGATGGTCGTGACGCCGGATTTCAGCCTGGCGTCGGACGCATTGCCGACGCGCAGACCGGCAACGTCGGTGATCAGATTGCGCGAACCGGTGCGAAACATCAGTTGCTTTCCAAGGGCGCAAAGCGCGTGCCGTCGAAGCGGAAGACGCGGTAGGGGTTCTGGCTGAGATCACCTTTCGCATCGAAGCGGATTGCCCCGATCGCAGTGGTGAAATCCTGTCCGGTCAAGGCCTCGGCCAGCGGCTTGCCCGACGTCATGGACAAGCCCGACGCTGCCTTGGCGATTTCGACTGCCGCATAGGCGGGTAGCGTATAGCCGTCAGGCACGATCTTCTGCGTGGCAAAGGCCGCCAACACTTTTGGATCGGCCACATCGGCCCATTCCGGCGGTGCGATCATCAGCGTGCCCGTCGCATAGGGCACGTCGCCGGGCGGTGTGCGCAGATTCTCGCCACCGGCAAAGACGATGCCCGCCTGGAGCTGTGCGGCATCGCGGCCCATGATGGCGATGTCGTCGCCGTCGCCGCCGGCAAAGACATGCGTGGCGCCGGCCTTCTTCAGCCGGCCGATCATGCCGATCTGGTTGTCGAGCTGTGGCCGGAACGTGTCGACGAACACGGGCTTCAGTGCTGCCTGCTCGGCCGCCGCCCGTAACGTCTCGGCCATCTCACGGCCATAGATGGTGCCGTCGTCGATAATGGCGAACAGCTCGTTCTGCCACAGATGGGTGAGGGCGGAGGCAACGGTGTTGCGCTCATCGTCGCCGCGTGGCCCGAGGCGATAGACCGGCCAGCCGGTCTTGGCGCGGCGGTCGGTCAGGCTTTCGGTTCGCACGCCAACGGTGATGACCGGAATGTTGGCGTCCTTGAGAATCGGCATCGCCGCCTCGATCGCCTCGGTGCAGAGAAAACCGATCACGATGTTGACCTTGGCGGCTGCGAATTCCCTGGCCGCGGCAGCGCCACCGTCGGCGGTGCAGGCGTCATCCACGGTCTTCAGTTCGATGCCGTTCGCTTCGGCTGCCAAACCGGTGCCGGCCTCGACTTGCTTGCCGAGAACGGCCGATGGACCCGACAAGGGCGCGGCGACGCCGACCAGCAGCGTCTGGGCGCCGGCGGCGCTGGCCGTGAACAGCCAGACCAATGCGGCGGATATCGTTGCCCTGCGGCGCATCCTGATGAAGAATTCCTCCAAGCTGGCGACATCTTTGCGGGCGCCAATTACGCCAAGACCTAAAGGCTGGCCGGGCTTGGCGCAACACGCGAATTTTGGGGAGAAGGAGCGCAGGCTCGGCCGTTGCCTCGCTTGTGGCCTGTCGTATGTCGCCATATATAGCGATAGGGTTCCTGACTGTGGTAAATTTCCGGTGCTGAAGAAGAACGACATTGGGCCGCAGGCCTATCGCGACGCGATGAGCCATTTTGCCGGCCACGTCCATGTGGTCACCACCGACGGGCCGGCGGGCAAGCGCGGCGCGACGGTGATCGCGGCCTGTTCGGTATCGGATACCCCGCCGACCATTCTGGTCTGCCTCAACCGTGAAAATCCCAAGAACGAGCCGTTCGTGAAAAACGGCAGGTTTGCCTTGAACACGCTGGCTTCGCACCAGGAGCCGCTGTCGATCGGCTTTTCCGGCATCACCGGCCTGCCGGTCGAGGAGCGTTTTGCGCTCGGCGAGTGGGACGTGATCTCCACCGGCGCGCCGACGCTGAAAGGCGCGCTGGCGGTGTTCGACTGCGAACTGATCGACACCAAGGACCTGGCCACGCATCGTGTGCTTTTTGGCAAGGTGACAGGTCTGCGGATGGGCGATAATTTGCGGCCGCTGATCTACCACGCCCGCGGCTACCACGTACTGGAAAGCGGAGCGGCGGCGTTCACGGAGAAAGAATGACCGAGCTGAAACCGCGCGCCGCGCCGCGGACGATCGACGAAACGCTCGATCTCCTGACCGGCGCGGATTATGTGGCGGACCGGTCGCTGGCGACCGTGCTGTTCCTGTCGTTGCGCATGAAGCGGCCGCTGTTCCTCGAGGGCGAGGCCGGCGTCGGCAAGACCGAGATCGCCAAAGTGCTGGCGCAGGCGCTCGGCCGCCGGCTCATCCGCTTGCAATGCTATGAAGGCCTCGACGTCTCGTCCGCCGTCTATGAGTGGAACTACGCCGCGCAGATGATCGAGATCCGCATGGAGGAGGCAGCCGGCACGGTCGAGCGTTCCGCCATGGAGCGCAACGTGTTTTCCGAAAAGTACCTGATCCGCCGCCCGGTGCTCGATGCGCTGACCGGCAAGACCGGCGCTGCCCCGGTCTTCCTGATCGACGAGCTTGACCGCACCGACGAGGCGTTCGAGGCCTTCCTGCTCGAAATCCTGTCCGACTTCCAGGTGACGGTGCCCGAACTCGGCACCATCAAGGCGGAAGAACCGCCGATCGTCATCATCACCACCAACCGCACCCGTGAGATCCACGATGCGCTCAAGCGGCGCTGCCTCTATCATTGGGTCGACTATCCCAATGCCGAGCGCGAACTGGAGATCGTGCGCCGCAAGGTGCCGCAGGCCAACCAGCGGCTTTCGGCTGAAGTGGTCTCCTTCATCCAGAAGCTGCGCCAGATCGAGCTGTTCAAGGTGCCGGGTGTCGCCGAAACCATCGACTGGGCCGGCGCGCTGACCGAGCTCGACAAGGTGGCGCTCGATCCTGAAACCGTCTCCGACACGATTGGCGTGCTGTTGAAATACCAGGACGACATTGCCCGCATCGAACAGGGCGAAGGCCGGCGCATCCTCAACGAGGTGAAGGCCGAGCTTTCGGCGGCGGAGTAGGCGATGCCGCGCCCCGAACCGAAAGAAGCGACGGCGGACGGGCGGATCGCCGACAACATCGTCTATTTTGCCCGCACTCTGCGCAAGGCCGGCATGCGGGTCGGGCCGGCCTCGGTCAAGGACGCCATCGAGGCGGTTCTCGCCGCCGGCATCGGTTCGCGCGACGATTTCTACTGGACGCTGCACGCCGTACTGGTGTCCCGGCATGAGGATCACGCCATTTTCGACGAAGCGTTCCGGCTGTTTTGGAAGTCGCGCGAGCTGATCGAAAAGATGCTGGCGATGTTTTCGCCGGTGGCGCCCGACACCAGGGAAAAGCAGAAGCCACGCGCCGCCGAGAACCGCGTCAGCCAAGCGATGTTCGAGGGCCACCAGAAGAACCAGCCGGCCCAGGAAATCCCCGAGATCGAGGTCGACGCCCGCTTCACCTTTTCCGGCAACGAGGTGCTGCGGGCCAAGGACTTTGCCCAGATGAACGCCGCCGAGATGGCCGACGCAAAGAAGGCGATCGCGCGACTGCGGCTGCCTTTCGACATGGTGCGGACGCGCCGCTTCAAGGCCGACGCGCATGGCCGCCGCATCGATCCGCGCGCCATGATGCGTTCGGCGGCGCGCACCGGCGGCGAACTGATCCTGCCGAAATTCCGCTCAGCCCGTGAGGTTCATCCGCCGCTGGTTGTGCTGGCCGACATTTCCGGCTCGATGAGCCAGTACACGCGCATTTTCCTGCATTTCCTGCATGCGCTGACCGAAAAACGCCGGCGCGTGCACACGTTCGTCTTCGGCACAAGGCTGACCAACCTGACGCGGCAGATGCGCCATCGCGACCCCGATGCAGCACTTGCCGACTGCTCGGCGGCGGTCAAGGACTGGTCGGGCGGCACCCGCATCGGCGACACACTTGCCGAGTTCAACCTGATATGGTCGCGCCGCGTGCTGGGGCAGGGCGCGGTTGTGCTTCTGATCACCGACGGGCTGGAGCGTGACGATGTCTCCGGCCTGTCGGAAGAAATGGAGCGCCTGCACAAATCTTGCCGGCGGCTGATCTGGCTGAACCCGTTGCTGCGTTTCGATGGCTTCCAGGCGCGCGCCCGCGGCGTCAAGGCGATGCTGCCGCATGTCGACGAGTTCCGCTCGGTGCACAATCTCGATGCGCTCGCCGATCTTTGCGCGTCGCTGGACAAGAAGTCGGCACAATCCGTCGATCCGCGCCGATGGCTGGAAGCTGGCGCGAGGCACGCCGCATAACCATATCTTTACCTGATCAAAAAACAGACTCCTAGAGAAACGGTCATGGAAAACAGCATTTATCTGGATGAGGCCCGCGACCCCCTGATCATCGCGGAGGGCTGGATGAAGGACGGCAAGGACGTGGCCATCGCGACAGTGGTTGAGACCTGGGGTTCAGCGCCCCGACCCGTAGGCAGCCATCTGGTCATCGACGCTGACGGCAATTTTCACGGCTCCGTCTCGGGCGGCTGCGTCGAAGGCGCGGTGGTGACGGAAGCAATCGACGTCATCGACAGCGGCAAGGCGAGGATGCTGGAGTTCGGTGTTGCGGATGAAACCGCCTGGCAGGTCGGCCTGTCCTGTGGTGGCCGCATCAAGGTCTATGTCGAAAGGCTCGGCTGATCTCGAATGGATCCATATGCACTGAAAACACTGAACGCCGAACGACGCGCCCGCCGCGCGGCGATCCTTGTCACCGATCTCGGTGACGGCCGCGACCGCATCGTGCGCGAGGGTGACCAGGTCGCCGGCGATCTCGGAGCAGCGATCGCCAAGGCGTTCCGCACCGGCAATTCCGGTTCGGTCGAGGCCGAGGGGCGAACCTTCTTTCTCAACGCACACCTGCCGCAGCCGCGTCTGGTCGTGATTGGCGCGGTTCATATCAGCCAGGCGCTGGCCCCGATGGCCAGGATCGCCGGCTATCCCGTGGAGATCATAGACCCCCGCACCGCCTTCGCCACGCCGGATCGCTTTCCCGACGTGGCGCTTCATGCCGAATGGCCGGAGGATGTGCTGAAGCGCCAGCCGCTCGACAGCTACACCGCGCTTGCCGCCGTCACTCATGACCCGAAGGTCGATGATTTCGCCCTGAAGGCGGCCCTCGACGCCAACTGTTTCTATGTCGGAGCGCTTGGCAGCAGGAAGACGCATGCCAAGCGGGTCGAACGCCTGCTGGCGCTGGGCGCGAGCGCCGAGCAGATCGCCCGTATTCATGCGCCGATCGGGCTCGATATCGGTGCGGCCAGCCCGGCCGAGATCGCCGTTGCGGTGCTGGCGCAAGCGATCCACGCCTTCCGCTCGCGCGGCCTCGATGCCAAGGGCGCGGCAGCGTGAAATTCGGCCCGATCCCGATTGAGACGGCGGAAGGCGCGGTGCTGGCGCATTCCACAACCGCCGGTGAACGCCGCTTCCGCAAGGCGCACAGGCTGAGCGCCGAAGATGTGGCGCTGCTGCGGGCCGCCGGCATTTCTGAGGTCGTTGCAGCCGTGCTGGCCGCCGACGACCTCGGCGAGGATGCCGCCGCGCAGACGATCGCCGAGAGTATGACCTTTCGCGGCATCGAGGCCAGGTCGGCCGCGACCGGGCGGGTCAATCTCCATGCCAAAGCGCCGGGCATCTTCACGGTCGATGCCGCTATCATCGACGCCATCAATGCCATCGATCCCGCCATCACCATTGCCACGCTGGCGCAGCATGCGCCGGTCGAGAAAGGCCAGATGGTCGCGACGGTGAAGATCATTCCCTTCGCGGTCAGTTCAGCGCTGGTCGACGCCGCGACAAAAATCTGTGCGGGTGGCGAGATCTTTGCCGTCAATGCCTATCGGCCGGTCCGTGTTGGCGTCATCCAGACGGTTCTGCCGGGCATCAAGCCGAGTGTGCTCGACAAGACGCTACGCGTCACCGAAGCGCGGCTGGCGCGCACCGGCGGCAGGCTGACGGCGGAGCGCCGCACGCCGCATGAGATCGCCCCGGTGGCGGAGGCCGCGGCTTCGCTGGCGCGCGACAACGACATGGTGGTGATCTTCGGCGCCTCGGCGATGAGCGATTTCGCCGATGTCGTTCCGGCGGCGATCGAGAGGGCGGGTGGTACTGTCATCCGGGCGGGCATGCCGGTCGATCCCGGCAATCTGCTGGTGCTCGGCATGCTCGGCGGCAAGCGCGTCATCGGCGCGCCCGGCTGCGCCCGCAGCCCCAAGGAGAATGGTTTCGACTGGGTGCTGGATCGGTTGATCGCTGGGCTCGACGTCACCGCAAACGACATCGCCGGCATGGGGGTCGGCGGGCTGCTGATGGAAATCCCGACGCGGCCGCAGCCGCGGGAACCGCTGCCGGCCAAAAGCCAGCTCAAGGTCGGCATCGTGCTGCTGGCGGCCGGCCGCTCGAGCCGCATGGGTGGACCGAACAAGCTTTTGGCGCTGTTTGACGGCAAGCCGCTGGTGCGCCGCACCGCCGAGCGGGCGCTCGGCTCGAAGGCGTCTGGCACGATCGTCGTCACCGGCCATCAGCGCGAGCGGGTGCGCACGGCGCTGGCGGGCCTCGACGTGAGCTTCGCCGACAATCCCGATTTTACCGAAGGCCTGTCCACCTCGCTGAAGGCCGGCATTGCCTATCTGCCGGAAGGCTGCGCCGGCGTGATGATCGTGCTCGGCGACATGCCGGGCATCGCGTCCGACGATCTCGACAGGTTGATCGATACATTCCGCAAGGCCGGCGGCAATTCTGTGGTTCGCGCCTCGCATGACGGCAAGCGCGGCAACCCGGTGCTTTTGCCGCGTTCGCTGTTTCCGGCGATTGCCCATCTGGAAGGCGACACCGGCGCGCGCCATCTGGTCGAGGCCGAAGGGCTCGATGTCATCGATGTCGAGATCGGCGCGGCGGCGTCTGTCGATGTCGACACGCGCGAGGCGCTGGAAGGCGCCGGCGGCGTGCTGCAGGATTGACAAACCCAGGCCGAATTACGCATGCCTTGGGTATGGCTATTCGTACCGTCGCACCCCCCTCTGGCCTGCCCGTCCTCCGCAGCAGCTGCGCTGCAGCTGCGGAGGGTGGATCGGCCATCTCCCCCTCAAGGGGGGAGATCGGCAGCTTCGATGGCGGCGTCCATCTTGCTTTGGAGATTGGCGAAAGCCGAAGTGGCGTCCAATCTCCCCCCTTGAGGGGGAGATGGCCGGCAGGCCAGAGGGGGGCGTGCCGCGCTTTCCTAACAGCAATGCTTTTCTTGTTTTCTTCGGTCGCCTACGCCGACAAATTATCTCTAAAACCCTTCAAGGACGATCTGTTCGCCTATCCGGCCACGCTGTCGTCCGACACCAACGGCGCCTACACGGTCATCGACTACCGCGAGCTGCGCGACATCAACAAGCGTGACCAGGTGCCGGAGCGCCGCGTGAACGCCCAGTACACCGACACCAGCGTGCGCAAGGTGCAGCAGGATTTGTTGCTGAAAACCGATGCCGGCGATGTCAGGCATGTCGCCGCAGGCAAGACCGAGGGTGCCGGTATCATCGTGCTTTATCTGCACGGGCAGGGCGGCAGCCGCAAGCAGGGCGTCGACGACTTCACCTTCGGCGGCAATTTCAACCGGCTCAAGAACCTGATGGCCGGCAATGGCGGCCTCTATCTCAGTCCTGATTTCCCCGATTTCGGCGATACGGGAGCGGCGCAGGTGGCGGCGCTGATCGACCACTATGCCAAACAGTCGCCGGGCGCGAAGATCTTCGTCGCCTGCGGCTCGATGGGCGGCGCACTGTGCTGGAAGCTTGCAGCGCGCAAGGATACGGGCGGCCGCATCGATGGCCTGCTGCTGCTCGGTTCGCTGTGGGATGAGAGCTTTTTCACCAGCCCGGCCTTCAAGCGCCGCGTACCGGTCTTCTTCGGCCAGGGCAGCCACGACGTGGTCTACCCCGTGGCAAAGCAGGAGGCGTTCTTTCGCTCGATCCTGGCCAAATCGAAGACCTATCCGGCCCGCTTCGTCCGCTTCGAGACCGGCACCCATGGCACCCCGATCCGCATGACCGACTGGCGCGGCACGCTCAACTGGATGCTGTCGAAGGCGCCTTGACCGGCACCGCGGAAAGCCCGTCCAGGCTCAGGGCGGGGTGTTATAGTCGACGACAGTCTGCGGATTTTGCTCGCCGTCATAGGACGCATCGACGTCATACTGGACCAGCGAGAAATTGCCATTGCGGAACAGATACGTCCCTGCGTCGGACGCATCGCCGATGCTGCGCCACTTGTTGAATGTTGTGATCGTGTGGGCAGCCTCGTCATAGTCGGAATTGACCGCCCAGCCGGACGTCTGGAAACCGACGATGGTCATACCCAGCAATTTGCCGTTGCTGTCATTGTTCTCGTAGCGGATGTCCATCTTGGGCTCGGCGAACTGCAACTGCTGCACGCCCGACACCTCGTCGGTCATGTAGTAGATCGAGCTTTCATTGTAGGCCGCGGCCGAACAGGAAAAATGGAACAGGCGCGTTTCCTTGTCGGGATCGCCTGATGCCGCATCCTTGTCCTTGTATTTGATTGAAAAGACGGTCGGCTCATTGGCGAGGAACTGCTTGTCGCACTGGTCGCCATAGGTCGCCAGGAAGGCCTTCTTGGCCTGCTCCAGCGCCGTGTCCTTCTTCGGTGGCGGCGGCCCGTCGCCGCAGCTTGGCGGCAGCGCCTCCTCGAAGTCGGCGGTGGAGGGTTCCAACGCCCCTTTTTCGATATGGATCGGATCGAACGGCGGCGCCGCCTGGATCTGGGCATTCACCTGGCGCAGCGTGTAGCAACCGGCAAAGACCTTTTCGCCGCCGGTCTTGTCCGTAGCGCGGATGGCGACGGGGACGTTGTAGAAAATGCTGCCGGCCGCACCTTCGTCGGAAACAACCCCGGTCTCGACCTCGACCTTGTCGGTCCCGTCATAGCCCTTGACGAAACTGTCGAAATCCTTTGCCGGCTTTGTATCGCCGAAATACCCCCATGCGCGAGCGAATTCGTGCCGGCTGATGGCGCTGTAGAGCGAGCGGACAACCGCATCGGCGCTCGACCGGTCGTCGACATAGGGCGCTTCGGGTGCATCTTCGGCGGCCAATGCGATCTGGCCTGTGGTGGCAAGGGAGAGAAAGGCAGTCGCTGCGAAAAGGGCGCGTCTCATCGGGAATCTCCACTTGATGGGGAGATTCTACGATGGCGATTGCGGCAACGTGGTGACGCGGCGTCGGCGGACTTGAAGAATCGTGTGCGAAGGCGCTACGTCGCGTCCGCCGGCGTTCGGCCGGGCAGGAGATTTGACGTGACGATATCGATGTATGAGGCATCCGTGCCTGTGTTTTCAGCCAGGCTGAAGGCGCTTTCCAATGTGCTTGCGACCGCCGAACAGAATGCGCTTGATCGCAAGATCGACCCGCAGGTTTTTTTGACGTCTCGGCTGGCGCCCGACATGTACGCGCTGACCCGGCAGGTGCAGATCGCCACCGATCACGCCAAGGGCGCGCCGTCCCGGCTCGCCGGTCGCGAAGTGCCGAGATACGAAGACAACGAAGCGAGTTTCGCCGATATCCAGGCACGCATCACGAAAACCCTGGACCTTCTGGCGACCTTTTCAGCTGCAGAGTTCGACGGCTCCGACGACAAGATCATCGAACTGAAGCTTGGCGGGCGCGAAAGCTCGATGCCCGGCATGCAGTATCTGCTGCATGTGGCCATGCCCAACTTCTATTTCCATCTCACCACGTCTTACGACATCCTTCGCCACAACGGCGTGCCGTTGGGCAAGGCGACATTCCTGGGAGCGCGCTAAAGAATTGAGGTTTTTGAGATGTCCCGGACTGAGCCGGGACATCTCGCAACCAGCCGCATCTAGCGAATGGACATTTCGCGGGCGATGCGCGGAAAATCGGCCGGCTTGATACCGATGTCGGCGCGGTCGGCATTGCTCATCGCATGGAGCAGTGCGAGCGCCGAGCGGTATCTCAGATGTTCCTGCGGCCGCGGCCGGGCGAACATTTCAGTGAAGAAACCCATGATTCAAGCCCCAAATTGGTCCTCCACGGCTGCCAATATAGGTGAATCGTGACAATTGTGCAGTGCAGCATTTGCATGCCTGCCATGTGTTGGTGATTTCCTTGGCGATATTTCTGCAACCGGGTGAAACTTTTGCCCGGCGCGCATCGTAGCCTCGAATGCTGGCTACATGGCCGGTTTTTCCTCGCCACTCCTGGCGAATTCCGGGCTGCATGAAAGTGCAGTCCGGCTTTTTGTCTGGGATTGCGGATGGTCAAGCGGCGGGGCGACGGCTAAATTAGTTAAGATCGGTGCCATGCATTTTTAACGAGCCGGTTCTATGCTTCGACACCCGAATGGTCGGGCGAGGGGGAGGCTGACATCGCTACTGGCGCCAAGCGTGATTTCGCTTCGTTGCTCGACGACCTCTTCGTCGCTTCCGACAAGGGCGACGGAATTGGGGGCGACGGGATCGAAGGCGAAGAGGCCGGCGCTCGTCCATCCATCCCGTTCGACTATCTCTCGGTGGCCGATGAACTCCATTCCGGCCGCATCAAGGTTTCAGGCGGCGGCTTTGCCACCGAATATCGCGAGGCGGGTGCTGATCTGGCGACCGAATTCGCCGCCTTGCTCGATCATGCCAAACTGGCTCTCGCCGGCGAAGAGCCAAAGCCCGAGGAAAAGCTGCCGCCGATCGATCCCGAATCGATCGCGGTCGAACTTGGCCTCAACCAGTCCAAGCAGGTCGCCGATTTCAGCCGCATGCGCCGCAGCTTTGCCTTCGCCAACCATCCAGACCGTGTCGCTCCGCATCTGCGCCAGCGCGCCATGATCCGCATGCAGGTGGCCAACATGCTGATCGACGAGGCCAAGCGCCGCGCGCTGGCCGGCGCTCGCCGCTAAACGCAGCTGGTTCACGCAAAGGTCGGTCTGGCGAGGCTTGGAGAGCGGCTCTGCTTTGCCTATAGATGCGGCTTCCTCCCGCGCAGTCGCGCCAGCCTTCCTCCGGAGCCGAATTCCATGCACAAACGCCGTCTCGGTCGGACCGATCTTCTTGTTACCCAGATTTGCCTGGGCTCCATGACCTGGGGCCAGCAGAACACCGAGGCCGACGGTCACGCCCAGATGGATCTGGCCTTTTCACGCGGCGTCAATTTCATCGACACCGCTGAACTCTATCCGATCCCGCCCAAAGCGGAGACGCAAGGGTGGACCGAAAAGATCATCGGCAGCTGGATGAAGGCCAACCGCAACCGCGACAAGGTGATCCTGGCCTCCAAGGTCGTCGGCCGCACGGCCAACAGATGGTTTCGCGGCGACAGGCCATCGCAACTGGTGCGTGCCGATATTTTTGACGCCGTCGACAAGTCGCTGGCCAAGCTCGGCACCGACTACATCGACCTCTACCAGATCCATTGGCCGGAACGCGACATTCCGTGGGGCGCCAACCCGACGCGCGTCGGCGCCGTATCGCCGCGCGCCGATTCCGTCGGCGCTCCGGCCGACGAAACGCCGATCGCCGAGACGCTTGCGGTGTTCGACGAACTGGTGAAGGCGGGAAAGATCCGTCATTTCGGCCTGTCGAACGAGAGCTCCTGGGGCGTCATGCGGTACCTTGCGGAGGCTGACAAAGGCATCGGCCCGCGCGTCGCGTCGATCCAGAACGCCTACAATCTCGTCAACCGCACCTTCGAGGTGAACCTCGCCGAGGTCTGCGAGCGCGAGCAGGTGTCGTTGCTGCCCTATTCGCCGCTGGCGCAGGGCTATCTCACCGGCAAATACGACCATGGCGCGCGCCCGCAGGGGTCACGCTCGCAACTGTTCAACCGCGGCCAGCGCTACGAGACGCTGGGTGCCGCCGAAGCCCAGCTCGAATACAATGAGCTGGCGCGCTCCTTTGACCTGGAACCGGCACTGTTTGCCAATGCCTACGTCTCGAGCAGGCCGTTCGTGACCTCGAACATCGTCGGCGCTACGACGCTTGCGCAGCTCGACATGGCGCTATCTTCCATCGAAATCGTCTGGACCGAAGAGATGCAGAAGGCGGTGGATGCGATCCACCAGCGGGTCGGCAATCCCTGTCCTTGAACGGGACTGGCTGCGGCCGAATACTCAATAATTCCAAGGGAGCCGGGCAATCATGAATTTTCCGATAGAGCTGGTCCGCGAACGATTTCCCGCACTGTCCCTGACCGACAAGGGCCGCCGCCGCATCTATCTCGACAATCCGGCCGGCACGCAGGTGCCGCAAGCCGTCGCGGACGCCGTGTCGCGCTGTCTTTTGACCACCAACGCCAACCTTGGCGGTTATTTCGAAACGACGATTGCCGCGCAGGCCGTCGTCGATGAAGCGCATCGGGCAATGGCCGATTTCCTTGGCGCGGCAAGCCCCGAGGAAATCATCATCGGCGCCAACATGACGACGCTGACCTATCACATGTCGCGCACGCTCGGCCGCACGATGAAGCCCGGCGATGAGATCATCCTTACCCGCATGGACCATGAGGGCAACGTATCGCCCTGGCTGCAGCTGGCCGAGGATCTCGGCCTCATCGTGCGCTGGCTGCCATTCGATGAAAAGAGCTGGCAGGTCGAAGAGGCGACGCTGGCTGGCCTGCTTTCGGAGAAGACACGGCTGGTCGCGTTGAACTACGCCAGCAACCTGACCGGCTCGATCAACCGGGTGAAAGCGCTGACCGCCATCGCCAGGAATACAGGCGCGCTTGTCTATGTCGACGCCGTCCAGTTCGCGCCGCACGGCTTGATCGACGTGCAGGAGCTCGGCTGCGATTTCCTGATCTGTTCGGCCTACAAATTCTTCGGCCCACATATGGGCATTTTGTGGGGCCGGCGTGACGTCATCGATGACTTGCAGCCCTACAAATGCCGCTGTTCATCGAACGGTTTGCCGGAGCGGTTCGAACTCGGCACACCGCAGATCGAGCTGATGGCCGGTCTCACCGCCGCGGTCGACTATTTTGCCGACCTCGGCGCTGCTGCAGGCGAGAGCGGGTCGCGAAGACAGAAGATTGCCAAGGCGTTCGAAGTCTCGATCGCCTACGAAAATCCGCTGGCGCAACAGCTGATCGACGGCTTGTCCGATATCGAGGGCTTGACGATCCACGGCATCACCGATCCGAAGCGCCTTGGTGATCGCGTGCCGACTGTGTCCTTCACCGTCGACGGCATCGTGCCCGAAACGATCGTTCGGCAGATGAACGCCGAAAACATCTTCCTGTGGTCCGGCCACAACTACGCCTGGGAGATCGTTCATCAGCTCGGCATTCCTGCCGAGCATGGCGTCGTGCGCATCGGCATCGCCCACTACAACACGGCGGCCGAAATCGACGAGACGCTGGAGAGCGTACACCGGGTCATTGCGATGCTCAGGCAGCAGCGCTCCTGACACGCTGTCAGAACGAGATCACCGCGTCTTGCCGCCGAAGCCGGTGAGAAACGCGGTGAGATTGTCGCCGAGTTCGTCGCAGAGATAGCCGCCCTCCTGGACGATGACCGCCGGCAGGCCGAGCTTTGCGATGGCCTCGCCGATGCGCGAGAAGCCAGGCGTCGTCACCGAAAGTCCGCCGAACGGGTCGCCCTCGAACGCGTCGAGGCCGAGCGCCACGACCAGCGCGTCCGGCGAAAAGGCACGGATGCGCTGGAACGCCACCTCAAGCGCTTCGAGAAACGCCGCGTCGGCCGATTTGCGCGGCAGCGGCAGGTTGAAATTGTAGCCGAGGCCAGGCCCTTCGCCGCGCTCGTCGGCATGGCCCCAGAAGAATGGATAGAAGCGCACCGGATCGGCATGCAGCGAGACGGTCAGCACGTCGGGCCGTGCATAGAAGATGCCCTGCGTGCCGTTGCCGTGATGTAGGTCAACATCGAGGATCGCCACCCGCGACGCCGTCCTGCGCAAGACCTGCGCGGCGACGGCCGAGTTGTTGATGAAACAGAAGCCGCCGGCGACATCGGCAAAGGCATGGTGGCCGGGCGGGCGGCACAGAGCGTAGGCGGCCGGCGCGCCTGATATCACGGCTTCAGCAGCTTCGACCGCGCTCCAGGCGCTCCACAGCGCACTCTGCCATGTTTCGCCCGAGATCGGGCAGGCGGTGTCGGCCATGTGATAGCCGGCCTGGCCGACCGCCGAGGCCGGATAGGAGCCGTTGCGCGCAATCGGATGGATGTTGGGGATCACTTCAGCCGACGCGCCTTCAATGCGCTGCCAGCGCGTGTAAATATGCTCAAGAAAATCCAGATATTCCGGCGTGTGCACCGCCGAGACCGGGCCGAGCCCATGATTGCCCGGCCGCTCGATCGTGCAACCCGCAGATAATGCGCCGGCTAACAATATCTCGACGCGCTCCGGCTTTTCCGGATTGGGCTGCGCCGCACCGCTCGAAAGAAAGGCCTTGGGGTCGTGGCGCTTCTGTTCCTCGGCATAGAAGGCTTTCATTCCTGCTCCCCATTCTCGGCCGCGTCGGCGAACGCAAAAAAGGCCTCGCCGATGATTTTTTGCGTCTGTTCGTAGCTTGACCAGGCGATGCCCAGCCTTTCGTAGAAGGCCTTGGCACCTTCATTGTCGGTGTCGACGGACAGTCGGAGATAAACGCCGCCTTCCTTCCGGCACTGCGCCGCAACGTGCCGCAGCAGCCGCTCGCCGATCTTGCGGCCGCGAAACCGGTCCTCGACATAGAGGTCCTGCACATAGACACCAGGCCGCCCCATCCAGGTCGAAAAGATCGGGAAATGCAGGCAGAGGCCGGCAAATTCGCCGCCGACTTCGGCGATCAGGGTGGAGAAGGCGGGCTTTTCACCAAAGCCGTAAGTTCTGAGATCGTCCGGCGTCGAGATGATCTCCTCGGGCGCGCCGATATGGGTGCCGAGTTTCAGGATTGCCGCGTGGATGGTTTCGACGTCGTCGATTCGGCCGGGTCGGAGGACGATTTTTGACGGTTTGTTCACGACAGGCAGGGCGCCCAGGCACCCCCCTCTGTCCTGCCGGACATCTCCCCCGCAAGGGGGGAGATTGGCAGTTTTGATCTCGCCGCCCATTTTAAAACGTCGGAAATTAGCGAAAGCCGAGATGACATCCGATCTCCCCCCTTGCGGGGGAGTTGTCCGGCAGGACAGAGGGGGGTGCGAAGGAACGCAATCATGTCAGATTGTCTTCCTCTGAACGCCATCATCTCAAAACGCCACCCGGTCGCCGCCCTTGAGCGCCAGCATGTCGCGCGCTTCGCTGGGCGTGGCAACCTCCAGCGACAGACCGTCGAGAATGCCACGGATGCGGCGCACCTGGTCGGCATTGGATTTCGCCAGCTGGCGGCCGTCATAGAGACTGTCTTCCAGCCCGACACGGACATTGCCGCCCATCGCCGCGGCGATCGAGATCAGCGGCAGCTGCTGGCGGCCGGCGGCCAGCACCGAGAACTGATAGCTGTCACCGAACAATTTGTCGGCGATCCGCTTCATGTGGACGAGATTGTCAGGGTCGGCGCCGATGCCGCCCAATATGCCCAGCACGAACTGGATGAACAGCGGTCCCGACACCAGCCCGCGATCACGGAAATGCGCCAGCGAATAGAGATGGCCGACATCGTAGCATTCGAATTCGAAGCGCGTGCCGCAGCCCTTACCCAGTCTCTCAAGCACACCCTCCATGTCGGCGAAGGTGTTCTTGAAGATGGTGTCCCGCGTCGCTTCGAGCAGCTTCGGCTCCCATTCGTGCTGCCATTCCCGCGGCTTGTCGAGCATCGGGAACAGCGCGAAATTCATCGAGCCCATGTTGAGCGAGCACATTTCGGGCTCGGTCCGCAAAGGGGCGGCCAACCGCTGGTCCAAGGTCATCAGCGACGAACCGCCGGTGGTGATGTTGATCACCGCATCGGTCGCCTGCTTGATGCGCGGCAGGAACTGCATGTAGACGTCCGGATCGGCGGTCGGGCGGCCATCCCTCGGGTCGCGGGCGTGCAGATGCAGGATCGAGGCGCCGGCTTCGGCCGCCGCGATTGCGTCGGCGGCGATCTGGTCCGGCGTCACCGGCAGATAGGGCGACATCGACGGCGTGTGCACCGAGCCGGTGACGGCGCAGGTGATGATGACTTTTCTCAGGCCCATTCTTTTACCCCTGGCCTTCGACCGGCAGGTCGAGCTCGGAGGCGAGAACCTCCAGCGAGTCGCCGATGATGGAAACGATCTCGCCGACCTGTTCCCTGGTGACGATCATCGGCGGCGCGACCATGAAATTGTCGCCGTCGACGCCGCCCTTGACCCTGCGGCCATAGATAATCAACCCGCGTTCATAGGCGAGGTCGAGCAGCCGCTGCGTGGCTTTCTTGTTCTGGTCGATCGGCCTCATGGTCTCGGGATCGGCAACCATCTGGGCGCCGGTGAGCAGGCCCTTGCCGCGCACGTCGGCGATGAATGGAAACCGCTTCGCCAGCCCCTTCAGCCCGTCCATCAGCACATCACCCATGGCAGCCGCATTGGCGATCAGGTCGAGCCGGTCCATTTCACCGAGCACGGCAAGCCCGGCGGCGCAGGCCAGCGGGTTGCCGGCATAGGTGTGGCCGTGCTGGAAGCCGCCCGAGTCGAGCAGCGGCTGCACCAGCCGCATCGGGGCGGCCAGCGCGCCAAGCGGCGCGTAGCCGGAGCCCAGCCCCTTCGACAGCGCGACGATGTCGGGCTTGCAGTTCCAATGGTCGCCGCCGAGGAATTTGCCGGTGCGGCCGGCCCCGCTCATCACCTCGTCGTGGATGAGCAGGATGCCGTAGCGGTCGCAGATCTCGCGGAGGCGCGGATAGTAGCTGTCGGGAGCGACCAGGGCCGCGGTCGCCGCGCCACCGATCGGCTCCATGATGAAGGCCACCACGCTCTCAGGCCCTTCTGCCAGGATCTTTTCTTCCAGCATGTCGGCATAGCGGATGCCGCGCTGGTCCATCGAGAGATTGTCGCGGTCGCGCCAGGCATTCGGCGCCGGCACGGTCGGCATCACCCGCATCATTGGCTCGAACGTTTCGGCCAGCGCATCGTCGCCGGTGATCGACAGCGAACCCAGCGTGCCGCCATGATAGGAGGGGAAGCGCGTGATCACCTTCCAGCGGCTGGCCTGTCCGGTGGCAACGGCCCATTGCCGCGCCAGCTTGATGCAGGATTCCGTCGCCTCCGAGCCGCCCGAGACGAAGAAGATGCGGTCCATGCCTTCCGGCAGCTTGCCGGCCAGTTCCCGCGCCAGCTCCTCCGCCGGCTCGTTCTCGAAATGCAGGCGATAGGCGAAGGTGGCGCGGTCCATCTGCCGCTTCATGGCATCCAGCACATTGCGGTTGGAATGGCCGATATTGGCGACCATCGGGCCACTCGAGCCGTCGATGAAGCGGCGGCCGTCCTGCGTCCACATATAGATGCCCTCGGCGCGGTCGATCAGCGGTCGGCGCAGGCTGGACAAATAGAACAGATGCGATTGGCGCCGGGCGTCAGTGTCTTGCGTGGCGGTCTGGACTTTCGACATGTCAGGACTTTCCGAGGTAACGATCGAGGACATTTTTGGTGACGCGTTCGACCATCGGGTCTTGTCTTAGCAGGCCGGCGACCCATTCGCAGCTTCCGGCATGGAACACCTCGCCCTTGCCACGCGGGAAATTGACGATCATGCCGTTGCCGCGTTTGACCTTTTCCAGGTTGGCGTCGCTTGCCTCGCCGAACAGCGTTTCGGCGGTGAAGCGGCCGTCTTCGTCGGTGAGGAACTGGTCCTCGATCGGGATATCGGCGCTTTCCTCGACCTGGCTCGCCATGCCGACGGCGAGAACCTGCAGGCCGTCTGGCGCGCCGCTGGTGGCAGTCGGGTAGGGCAGGCCGCCGCGTATCTCGAAGTCGAGCCCGTCGACCTCATAGCCATAGACATGGCTGTCGGCGCCCAGCAGGTCACCATAGTAGATGCCGGTGCCGGCGAAGGCCCAGTGCTCGGGCCGGTAGACCGGAAAGCCACGCACGCCGCGCGGCGCGCAACCGCCCCAACCGGTATAGACCCCGCGCGTGGCGTTGAGCCCGAAGGTCGCCGAACCCGGCCGGCCGATTTCCGGCGCCTCCCAGGAGTTGGTTGCGCGGGTGACGTCGCCGCCTGGGAGATAGGCGGGGTCTTCGGCACGGGAGCGATATTTGTAGCAGACCTGCCGGCGGGCCTCGTCCTCCAGCCGCGTCTGCCACATGAAATTGCCGGCAAAGCGCGCCGCATGGCCACCGCGCTCGACATAATTGTCGACGGCATCGCGCATTTCCCAGGTCCAGTATTCGTCATGACCGACGAAGACGGCGCAGTCGTAGCCGTCGAGAATTTCGGGCAAAAAATGCAGATCATGCTGGCTGACGAGATCGACGCCATAGCCGGCCTGTTCGGCGAAGCGGAAGAAATGGCTGTCATAGCTGGCCCAGCCCGACGACGCGTATTTCTTCGAATGGCCGGTGGCGAGCGCCCATTCCATGTGGGGATAACGTGGCACCGTCTTCGGCGGCACGGCGACTTCCAGTGGCACGCGCGGCGCATCCTTGGGCAGCACGACGAAGCCTCGGCACCAGGGGCGCTGCGTCGACACGATGGGTGAATACTGGTTGCGATCCGGCCCGGTGATGCCCTGGTAGTGGTTGGAGCCGCCCCAGGTGTTGTAGGCCAACCAGGTTCCCGTCGCCGCCACCTGCAGCACACGGCCAGGTTTGCGGCCTGGCTGCGGGCTGACGATGAACAGATGGTGGCATTGGATCGGCTTGCCGTCGCGCCCGTCGGCCGTCAGCGTCACCCGATAGGCTCCGGACGACCAGTCGTTCTCGACACGGAATTCAAACGAGGCTTCCCAGCCGCAGCCTTCAGCCGAACATTGGTCCGGGCTTTCTTGCCAGCGCGCCGCGATGCCCGATTTCTCGAACACTTTGGTCTCGCTGCCGCCATCCCGGGTGATTGTCATGCCGAACGTCGGAGCTGTCGAACTGACATGCAACGCCACCGTTTCGCCGGCGCGATAGGAAAACCGGTCGCTGTAGCACCAGATCTCGCCGCGCTCGCCATCCATGCCCGGCCATTCGTAATAGTGGCCGCGCACCGCGTGGCGGCGCTGCTCCGGCGTCAGTCCGAAATCGGGGAATTCCGTGTTTGGTTTGGTCATGGTCATACTCAGGCGGAAAGGTATTTCTTGAGGAAGGTGCGCGTGCGTTCCTTCCGCGGAGCGCGGAACATGTCGCCCGGCGGGCCTTCCTCGACGACAACGCCGCCATCCATGAACAGCACCCTGTCGGCCACTTCGCCGGCAAAGCGCATCTCATGCGTTACGATGAGCATGGTCATGTGTTCGGCGGCAAGCTGTTTCATCACCGCATTGACCTCGTCGACCAGTTCCGGGTCGAGCGCCGAGGTGGCTTCGTCGAACAGCATCACCTTGGGCTGCATCGCCAGCGCACGGGCGATCGCCACACGCTGCTTCTGGCCGCCCGAAAGCCGCGAGGGATAGGCATCGATCTTGTCGGCGAGACCGACCTTGGACAAGAGGCTATGCGCCAGCGCATGTGCATCAGTCTTGGTCATGCCTTTGAGGATGATCGGTCCCATGGAAATGTTCTCGATCACGGTCAGATGCGGGAACAGATTGAAGTGCTGAAACACCATGCCCATCTGCTGGCGCACCTTGTTGATGTGCCGCTCGAAAGCCTGGCCATGCAGGGGCTGGTTGACCTGCACACCGTCGAGCCAGACTTCACCGGAGTCCAGGGATTCCAGATGGTTGATGGAGCGCAGCAGCGTGCTCTTGCCGGAGCCGCTCGGCCCGATGATCGCGACGATCTGCCCTCGGTCGACCGACAGGTCGATACCTCTCAGGACCTCAACCGCGCCGAACGATTTGCGCGCACCGCGAACCTCGACCATGGGCCGCTGTGTGCTCATCGGGAAGCCTCCACATGTCGTTCAAACAGGCGCAAGGCCGCCTCAAGCACAAGGTTGAGAATGTAGTAGAGCGCCGCTGCGGTGATATAGAACTCGAACGGGCGGAACGTTTCGCTGATCGCCAACTGGGCCGAATGGACCAGCTCGGCGATGCCGATGACCGAGACGATCGAGGATTCCTTCAGCAACGCGATCAGATTGCCGCCGATCGGCGGTGCCGTGTTGCGGATGGCTTGCGGTATCACGACATGGCGCAGCGTTTGCCACTTGCCGAAGCCGATGCTGCGCGCGCCTTCCGTCTGGCCGACATCGACGGCAACGATGCCGGCACGGATGATGTCGGCATTGTAGACGGCAAAATGCAGGCCAAGCCCGACAATGCCGGCGGCCAGGGCAGGAATGTCGATGCCGATCTGCACCAGGCCGAAATAGATCAGGAACAGCTGCAGCAGCAGCGGAGTGCCCATGAACACCCACATGAGGGCGCGCACGGGATAGGCGACGATCTTCGGAGCGTAGAGCACGGTGACCGCAAACAGGATGCCGCCGAAGAAGCTGAGCGCGCCCGCCGAAACGGTCAGCACCGCGGTCCACCAGGCGCCAATCAACAGAAGGTCCCAGTAGGGCGCGACGACGGTGAAATCCAAACCTTGCATCGTGCTCTCCGGTCAGACGATGGCGAAGCGTTTGTCGAGCAGGTCGACGACCCGCGCGACCGCATAGACCATGATCATGTAGAGCAGGGCTGCAACGCCGAAGATCTCGAACGGCTTGTAGGTTGAGCCGATGAAGCGCTGGGCTGTGTAGGTCAGTTCGACGACTGAAATGGTCGACACAAGTGCTGATCCCTTCAACAAAGCAACCGTATTGACCCCGAGCGGCCGGATCATCAGCCGCGCCGCCTGCGGCAGCACGACCTTGCGCAAGGTCTGGAAACGGCTGAAGCCGATTGTGCGGGCAGCCTCGGTCTGGCCCCGGTCGACCGCGACCAGTGCACCACGGATCGATTCCGCCATATAGGCGCCGATGTTGAGGCCGAGGCCGATGACGCCGGCGGCGAATGGCTCCAGATTGATGCCGATCTGCGGGCCGCCGAAATAGAGCACGAAGAGCTGGATCAGGCACGGCGTGCCGCGAAACAGGCTGACATAGAGCGTGCCGATGGTCCGCAGGATTGCCGACCTCGACATCTTGGCGGCCGCGGCCAGTGCCGCAGCCGCAAGGCCCAGGATCAGGGCCAGCACCGTGATCTCGATCGTCACCAGGGCGGCTTCCACGAAGAACGGGAAGACACGCTGCATCAAGGAGAAATCCATGAAATGGCCCAGCAGGAGTGACGCTCGGTTTCAGGCGGCCTTGGCCGCCTGAAACCAGGAAGGATCAGCGGATGTCGCTGCCGACCCACTTCGTCGAGATCTTTTCGTAGCTGCCGTCAGCCAGCATGTCGTCCAGCGCCTTCTGCATGGCAGCCTTGAGCTCCGGATTGTCCTTGCGGATGGCGATACCGATGGCGACGGCGCCGCCTTCGATATCGGGCGTGTTGAGCTTGCGGACCTTCTCACCCGTTTCCTTGACGGCCACCATGATCGGAATGTTGTCGACGACGATGGCATCGACGCGGCCGGCCCTCAACTCCAGCAGCAGTTCCGGCAGGCCCTTGTAGGTGCGGATATTCCAGCCGCCTTTTTCGCGCGCCCATTTCTCGTGCGTCTCGCCTAGCGTCACGCCAAGGGTCTTGCCCTTGAGGTCGTCGAGGCTCTGCACCTTGGACGCCTCGTTGACGAAAACCGCGCGGCCGGCGTGGTAGTAGGGTCCGACGAAATCGACCACCTTCTCACGCTCGGGCGTGATCGTCATCGAGCCGACGACGGTGTCGTATTTGTTGGCGAGCAGCCCTGCGATGATGCCGTCCCAGGCCGTGGTGATGATGGTGCCCTTGACGCCGATGCGCTCGGCGATGGCCTTGCCGATATCGGCGTCGAAGCCGACGACTTCGTTCTGGTCGTTGACGAAGTTGAAGGGCGGATACTGACCGCTCATGGAAATCTTCAGCTCGCCCGCCGCCTTGATCTTCTCGAGGTCGTCGGCCCTGGCCGAAACGGCCGTGAAGGTCGACGCAAGCAGCAGGGCCGCAACGGCGATGCCGGAAAATACTCTATTCATCTGATTTCCTGTCCTCTGGATGGCACGCAAGGTTTGTTCTTGGGAGGCGTACAGACGCTTTCCTGTGTTCAATGATTGCCTTTGCGGTATCATTGCGCAAATAGATAATGGGAATAGGGAGCATAGATATCAGGAATGGCTTTGCCGCGTCCCGAACGGCTGGTCTGGGATCTGGACTGGAACCTTCTGCGGACGTTCG
This sequence comes from Mesorhizobium cantuariense, assembly GCF_042647205.1. Classification (NCBI taxonomy): domain Bacteria; kingdom Pseudomonadati; phylum Pseudomonadota; class Alphaproteobacteria; order Hyphomicrobiales; family Phyllobacteriaceae; genus Mesorhizobium; species Mesorhizobium cantuariense. The sequence continues at coordinate 2,927,065 of NZ_JBHRVD010000001.1, forward strand.
TCGTCATCGCGGAAGTGAAGAGCATCACGCGCGCCGCCGAGCGGCTGAACCTCAAGCAGCCCAGCGTCAGCAATGCCCTGCGGCGGCTGGAAGACCGGGTCGGCCGGCGGCTGGTCGAGCGCGATGCGACACGCTTCGAACTCACCGAGGTCGGGCGCCTTCTCTATGAGCAGAGCGTCGAGGTGTTCGGCACCATATCGCAGCTGCCGCTGCTGATGCGCGGCATCAGCGACGACGTCACAGGCCACGTCACGATCGCGACGGCCAGCCATGTCGTCTCGCCATTGTTCGATCAGGCGCTGTCGGAGTTCCATCGCAACTATCCGCGCGCCAGCATCACCATTTCGGTGGCGGCAAGCACCGAAGTCGCCAAGCAGGTCAGGGAACGGCGTGCCTCCTTCGGCATCTGCCTGGTCAGCCAGCGCGATCCGGCGCTGGAATATGCGATGGTCTACCGCGAGTTCTTCGGCTTCTTCTGCGGGCCGCAACACAGGCTTTACGGGCAAACCGGACTGACGCTGGCCGATCTCCGCGGCGAACCCTCGGTATCGTTCCAGACCGATCATATCTCGGATGCGTTGCGGCCGGTCGCGCTGTTGCGCAGCGAAGCCCGGCTCAACGCCGATGTCGTCGGCGTGTCCTCGAGCCTGGAAGAGGTGCGGCGCATGATCGTCGCCGGGCTCGGCATCGGCCCGCTGCCGCTGCACGTCGCGCGGCGCGATGTGGTTGATGGAGCGCTGTGGCGGCTGCCGCCCTATGACGCGCCGCCGGCTATCGACATCTTCCTGCTGGTCAATCCGGACAAGGTGATGAACCGCGCCGAGAAGGCGCTGCTGTCAGGGCTGCAGACGCTGATTGCCGAGACGCCGCTCGAGGACCGCACCTACAAAGGCTGACGGGCCGCGACAGGCCTATTCGATCAGCAAGGCCGCCGCCCGGTTGCGCATCGGCTCGTCCAGAGCCACCGAGGCACGCGCGGCAAGGTCGAAGCGCACGCTGGTCGTCCGGCTCGATGCACGGACAACGCCGTCGAGCGAGCCCGACATCACCTGTTCGAAGGTGATGGAGGTGCGGCCGATCTTCACGACATGCGAATGGATGGTGATGAGCGCACCGGCTTTCGTTTCATGCCGATAGTCGATTTCGGTGCGCACATCGGCCCATCCGATTTGCGACGCCTGGTTATCGTCCTGTCCGGCGAGATGGCCGAGAAGCTGGAAGCTGGCATCGTCGAACATCGCCGCGTAGTGACGCACATTCACGTGCCCCATCACATCGCACATCCAGGGATGAGCGACGCCAACGAAGGTGACGAGAGATTTGCTCATGGGGATTTTTGCCTCCGTGGCCATCGACGATCGCGCCGACGCAATATCGAAACGCACGCAGACAGGCAAACGGTCTGCAGTCCCTGGCATCTTCGAACCGGGAATAACCTTCGCGCTTCGTATTCGTTAGCCGCGCCCTTGGCCGCCTCCATCAAACGGGCTATCTCAGGGGAGGCGGCGTTTCCGCCACGGGGGTCGGCATGCTCAGAGTGCAAAAGGTCAAGGTCGACGAGATTTACGTGCCGACGGCGCGCAAGAAGACGCTGCATCCCGAGACCGTCCGCCATCTGGCCGAGGACATCCTGGAAAACGGCATGAAGACGCCGATCCAGGTCCGCCATGACGGCAAGCGCCACATCCTCGTCGAAGGCCTGCATCGGCTGGAGGCGGCAAAGTGGCTCGGCGAGACCGAGATCGAGGCCTATCTGGTGCAAGCCAAGCGTCACTGATAGGTCGACAGAACACCCAGTTTCTCGATCAGATATGCTGCTTTGATAAGCCGAATGCCTCGGCGATTGGCGGAAACGCGCCCATCGCTTCGTCATCCACGGGCGGAGCAAGGAGCGCAGCGACGCGGCGCAGACCCGAGGATCCATGCCGCGACTCCAACGCGTCACAACGGTGCAGAATTCTGCTCCGCTGCATTCCTCGGCCAAGGCCGCGGCACAGGATCCTAGGGTCTCCGCGACGGAGCTTCGCTCCTGCTCCGCCCGTGGATGACGAAATTGGGGAGGCTTCGGCCAATCGAGGGTGTCGACATTTTCTTTGCGGCCGGTGTCGGTTTGCGGTTCATCGGCTCGTCCTTGGGACGGAAGCCAGATCAAACCGACACCCGAGGACACCATCATGACCACCAAGCTCGACATCGCCCCTGCCAACGACCGTGAACTGGTCCTTGCCCGCATCATCGATGCGCCGCGCGAAAACGTCTATCGCTGCTGGACCGACACCAAGCTTTTGACGCAGTGGTTCGCGCCAAAGCCGTGGACGACACCGCGTGCCGAAATGGATGTGCGCAGCGGCGGCTCGAGCCTTGTCGTCATGGCGGGCCCCGATGGCAACGAATTCCCCAACCCAGGTGTCTTCCTCGAAGTCGTTCCCGGCAAGAAGATCGTCTTTACCGATGCCTACACTCAGGCCTGGGAGCCGTCGGAAAAGCCGTTCATGACCGGCGTGCTGACCTTCGAGGACGAGGGCAACGGCAAGACCCGCTATATCGCTCGGGTCAGGCACTGGAGCGTCGCTGACCGCGAGCAGCACGAGAAGATGGGTTTCCACGAGGGCTGGGGCCAGTGCGCCGACCAGCTCGAAGAACTCGCCAAAACGCTTTGAGATCGGCAAGACGAGAGGAGATTGATATGTCCAAAACCCTGATTTTCGCCATTCTTGCTTCGGCCGCAGCGCTTCTTGGCTGCCCGGGCATTACCAATGCAGAGGAGGCAAAATCCGCCATGACGACCGAAACGAACGCACTGCCGAACCCGGAAAAGTCCGGCCTGCTGCCGATCAACGGCCTGAATTACTATTATGCCATCTACGGCAAGGGCGAGCCGCTGCTTCTGCTGCATGGCGGTCTTGGCACCACGGACATGTTCGCGCCGATCCTGCCGAAGCTTGCCGAAAACCGCACCATCATCGGTGTCGACCTGCAGGGTCATGGCCGCACCGCACTCGGCGACCGGCCGTTCAGCCTGGAGGCGATGGGCGACGACATGGCTGATATCGTCAAGGCGCTCAGTTACGACAAGGTCGACGTCATGGGCTATTCGCTGGGCGGCGGCGTCGCCTTCCGCATGGCGGTCCAGCATCCCGAAGCGGTGCGCCGCCTCGTCCTGGTGTCGACCGGCTACGCCGCGGATGGTTTCTACGCCGAGATGCGCGGCCAGCAGGCGCAGGTCAGCGCGGCGGCGGCCGATTTCATGAAGGACACGCCGATGTACAAATCCTACATCGCGGTGGCGCCACGTCCGCAGGATTTCCCGAAGCTGCTCGACGCGCTCGGCAACTTCATGCGCCAGGAGTACGACTACTCCACCGACGTCGCCAAGCTGAAGATGCCGGTCATGCTGGCCTATGGCGACAGCGACATGTACAAGCCCGAGCATGAGATCAGGTTCTACCAGATGCTCGGTGGCGGGCTGAAGGACGCCGGCTGGATGCGCGAGAATCTGTCGCAGAACCGCCTGGCGATCCTGCCCAACCGCACCCACTATGACGTCTTCTTCGCCCCCGAACTGACGGCCGCCGCGCTGCCGTTCCTCAACGGCGAGACCAAGGTGAAGACCTGGGACGAAGTGGTCAGCGAAACGGAATGACCGCCTGCCTGCTCCCGCCGGCCGTCTCTCCATGAGGCGGCCGGCGGTTCTGTTTATGAAGCCTTTGCCTTGCGCGGTTGCCTGAGATGTTTGATACCGCTCATCTCGACAAAATTGGTTGCCGCCTCCCAGAGATAGTCTCCGTAGAGAAACGGCTCGAAGGATTCCGTGCCACTCAGCGGCAGAGACGCGATCTCCGCATCGACGCGCGGTTCGTAGAAGAACGGGATCGAGAAGCGCGCCGTCTTCGGGGCAATCACCCGGTGTCGCGTCGCCCTGACGCGGCCACCGGTCCAGCGTTCCAGCAGTTGGCCGAAATTGACCGCCAGCGTGCCGTTGGCCGGTGGCACATCGATCCATTCGTCGGCAAGGTTCTTGGCCTGCAAGCCCTCGACGCCGTCCTGCGCCAGCAAGGTGACGAAGCCGGAATCGGCATGCTCGCGGCCGATGATGCTGCGCGTCTCGCCCTTGTGGACCACCGAAAACTCCGGCCCGCTGGTATCGACACCGGCATTGGCGTCACGCAGGGGATAGCGGATCAGCCGCAGCGTCGAGATGCCATGCTCGAAATAGGCATCGAAGATCGTTTCGGGCAGGCCAAGCCCGCGGGCAATCGAGCGCATCAGCGCGTTGCCCACCGTCTCCATCGCGCGATAATAATCCGCTGCCGCCGCGCGCCAGCCGGGCAAGGCGTCTTCGGCCGGCAAGGGGGTCGGCTCGCACAACGGATCGTCGGAAGCTGAGGCATCAGCCACATGGGCAAGATCCGGCCCCATGTCGATGCCTTCCTTGTAAGAGACGGCTGTCGGCTGCAGCGGGAACCAGCCGCGATAGACGTTCTTCTTCGTGCGGTCGAAATTCCAGCGCAGCAATTTCCGCTTCTCGCGCGTCGGCAAGCGAGAAGATGCGCAGCAATTGTGCGCGTTTGTCCGGCGTCAGCCAGTCGTCGCCGGGAAAGTCCCGGACCGCCATGAAGCCGATCCCGGAGGCGGCCGCCATGATCCTGGCGTCGGTGCGGTCGCGGGCGGGCGAGGGCGGCCCGAACAGGTCCGCAATCTCGATGGTTTCGATGTCCGGCGTCATAGCTTCAGTTCCACCCCATCACCATAATCGATGGCGTTGTATCAAAGCTTTTGAATTGACCCAACCGGTCCGCCGCTACCTTGCCGCTCATCCTCTCCACCAATGGATCCGGATAATGGCAAGATATCAGGGCGGATGCCTGTGCAAGGCGGTGCGCTACCGTGCGGACGCGGCCCCCGTCAACGAACGCGTCTGCCACTGCAGGGTTTGCCAGAAGGCGGTCGGCGCCGCCTTCAACGCACGCGTGCTGTTTCGCATCGACGATTTGACGGTTGACGGGCCACTGGCGACGATAAACTCCTCGCCGGACCTCAAGCGCGGCTTTTGCCCGAGCTGCGGCACGACGATGTTTTCCCGGCGCGATTCCGCAGGCATTATCGGCGTCACCACCGGTTCGCTCGACGACCCGACCGCTTTCAAGCCGCAAATGCACATTTTCACCGCCTCGAGGCAGCCCTGGGTGGTGCTCGATGACGGCCTGCCGCAGCACGAAGGCGCCCCGCCACCAGGCTGAAAGCTTCTTCCTTCTCCCCTTGTGGAGAGAAGGTGTCGCCGAAGGCGACGATGAGGGGTGTTCCAGGGAATGCCGACGTCTCACTCCGCTGGAACACCCCTCATCCGTCTCGGCGCTGCGCGCCGATCCACCTTCTCCCACAGGGGGAGAAGGAAGAGCGCAACCATGACTGAAATTTAATCCAAATCGACACGAGATAGCCGGCAAAGCGTCATTGGCGGGCCATCTTTGTCTCCCTATTTAAGGGGCGCGGGTACGGCATTCGAGGAGACGACGGATGAACGACAGCATCAGCACCCTGGACGAGCTTTTGAGCGATCCGATGGTCCTGCTTGTGATGGAGCGCGATCGTGTGCGCCCCGAACAGGTGCGCATGCTGCTCGAACGGGTTCGCCGGCCTTCCGTCGACGAGCCTGACGTGCCGCCGGCGCATGTGATCGCCAGGGCATGCCAAAAACTCTGGCTCTGCCCCTAACCGCCTTGCGGTTTTCCCTATGAATCTCAAGCCGGCCCCAATGTGGGTCGGTTTTGAATCGCGTGCGTCGCGGCGCACCACCTTACAAATCCGTAAATTGATTATCCCACCCATGACGATAAGGCTTGCCCGGGATTGACCGAATGGTCGGTCCGCCAGCCCGATCTCTCATGCGTGGAATTCGACATTGGCCGACATCTGCACTCAAGGCCTGGACACGGGCTTCGTCGGCTTGGGATTTGCCAAGGTGGCGTTCCTCGGCGTCGTGCAAGGCATCACCGAATTGCTGCCGATCTCGTCGACCGCCCATATGCGCATCGTGCCAGCCGTGCTCGGCTGGCAGGATCCCGGCTCCGCCTTTTCCGCCGCTATGCAGCTCGCGGCCCTTGTCGCGGTGGTCAGCTATTTCTGGAGCGACGTCAGGGATATCCTGTTTGGTTCGCTCGACGCCCTGGCGCGACGCGATTTCGCTGACCGGCATTTCAAGCTGGCGCTGTGGATCGTGCTGGCGACGATCCCGATCGTCATCGCCGGCGTTGCGCTATCGGGCGTGCTCAACGCCTGCAATTCGCCGCTGCGCAGCCTGACGGTGATCGGCTGGGCCTGCATCGCGATGGCGATCCTGCTGGCGCTTGCCGAGATTTTTGCCCGCCACCGCCGCAGCATCGGCGAAGCGTCGCTGACTGACGCGCTGCTCGTCGGCGTCGCCCAGATCGGCGCGCTGATCCCCGGCGTGTCGCGCTCGGGCTCAACCCTGACGGCGGCGCTTGGGCTCGGCTTCAAGCGGGCCGAGGCGGCGCGCTTCTCGTTCCTGCTCGGGCTGCCTGCGATTGCGCTCGCCGGCCTCAAGGAGCTTTGGGAACTGCACAAGGTCCATCTCGACGCCCATGGCTGGTCGGTCCTCGCCGTCGGGCTGGTCGTCGCCTCGATCTCCGCCTTCTTCGCCATATGGGGGCTGATGCGCGTGCTCGAGCGGTTTTCGGCCTGGCCGTTCGTGATCTATCGCGGCCTGCTCGGCGTCGTCCTGCTGCTGGGCGTGGCGATGGGATGGCTTGTCTAAGGGGCTTTCACAGTATCGCTTGAAACGGGCTATATCCGTACCGACCCGAATCTGGATTCCGGTACGCGCATGGATTTCTTGACCCTTCTGCAATTGCTGCCGCTGCTGGCTAAGGGCGCGTTGCCGTCGGTGGCGGCACTCGGCATGGGAATTGGTCAGTGGGTCGCTTCGCTGCCGCCATGCCGGGACTTCGCCTTTGAGGCGACCAGCTATCTCGTTTGCGAGGTTGATCCGAAACGATATCAGGTCGAGCTGTTCTGGAAGGATCCGGCGGGCAAGCCGTTTCAGTCGCTGCACAATCTTCATGCCTCGCAACAGGCGGCCGGGCGCACCATGCTGTTTGGCATCAATGCCGGCATGTATCACCCGAACCTCGCGCCGGTCGGTCTATATGTCGAGCGTGGCCAGCAAATGGCCACGGTGAAGACGGGTTCGGGAAGCGGCAATTTTTCCCTGCAGCCGAACGGCATTTTCTACATGCACGACGGCAAGGCCGCGGTCCGTGCCACCAGGGATTTCGTGAAAAAGCGTCCGAGCGTCGACTATGCGACGCAATCCGGGCCGATGCTGGTGATCGACGGCAAGTTGCATCCGAAGTTCCAGGCCGACGGCACCTCGCGAAAAACCCGCGACGGTGTCGGGGTGCGAAAGGACGGCGTCGCGGTCTTTGCGATTTCGAACGGCACGGTGACCTTCCATGCCTTCGCCCGTCTGTTCCGCGACGCGCTCGGCTGCGAGAACGCGCTGTTCCTCGACGGAACGATATCGAGCCTGTTCGCGCCTGCCATTGGCCGCAGCGACGACTACTGGAATCTCGGGCCGATGATCGGCGTTTTCAGGAAATCCTAGCCGGTTTTCCATCGCCCTTGCCGCACGCTGTATGGGCGAAAAAAAACTTGATTCAAACTTTATTGGTAATTTCTCGTTCATAATCGATCTGGTTTGTCCGTCGGCTGTCGTTTCGCCCTCGGTCTGTTGTGTTTTGAGTACAGGTCCAGATGCGGATTTCGGGCGCCATCAGTTTCTTGATCGCATCGCTATGCCTTGCCGGCTGCTCGTCGACGGCCGGCGTCGACGCGCTGGATTTGCAGAAGCCGTCGAGCGAGACCACCAGTTCCGTGATCCGGCCGCCGGCACCTATAGCGGCCGTCCCGCAGGCAATGGCCAGACGCGCGACGAGGGCCGAAATGGCGCCCATGTCTGACAATGCCCCGGACGAAAGTCCACGGCCCTTCGGGCTGGCGGAGGAACAAACGGTGGCGCTTTCAGCGCCTGAACCGTCCGATAGCGTCGAGCCCTCAATCGAGCCGGCGGCCCTGGTATCGCCGCCGAGGCTGCTGAGCCGCGCGGCACCCCCGATGCTTGCCGGGCCGGTCACCCGCTACGGTTTTCGCGATGCCAAGCCGATCAATTTCGGCAAGGGTTCGCCCCGCCACCTTGCCGTGCACGGCGTCGACGTCTCGCGCTGGCAGGGCAACGTCAACTGGAACAAGCTGCGCGCCCAGGGCGCCAACTTCGCCTACATCAAGGCGACCGACGGTGGCGACCACCTCGATCCGATGTTCACCAGGAACTGGCGCAATGCCGACGCCGCCGGCCTGAAGCGCGGCGCCTATCATTTCTTCTACTGGTGCCGCACGGCCGGCGAGCAGGCCGACTGGTTCATCCGCAACGTGCCCAGGGTCGAAGGCGCGCTGCCGCCGGTGATCGACGTCGAGTGGAACGGCGAGTCCAGCTGCAAGCGGCGGCCGTCGCGCGAAAAGGTGCTGGAGAAGATGCAGGTGTTCATGGACAGGCTGGAGCGCCACTACGGCCAGCGGCCCATCATCTACACCGCGCCTGACTTCTACCGCGACAATCTGCGCGGCGCCTTCCTCGATTATCCGTTCTGGCTGCGGGCCGTGGCGCGGCACCCGTCAAAGGTCTACCCCGACCGCAAATGGCTGTTCTGGCAATATTCCGGCTCCGGCCTGTCGCACGGCGTCACCGGCCGCATCGACCTCAACGTCTTCCACGGCGACGAACGCGCCTGGCGCGCCTGGGCTGGCGGACGGCAGACCGTAGCCGACGCCAACTGAAACAAGTCCATCAGGCGCGGCGTCCTTCGCTCTCCCGGTGTCCGCTGTCTGGGAGAGCACCCAATCCCTGAACACCTTGATCTTCGGCGTGTTGCGGCGACTTTCCAGATGCACCAGCCAATAGCCATCGCCATCAGATCCGACGACTTCGAACGGCTGTAGCAACTGTCCCTTTGCAAGCAGGGCGCTGTAGAGGTTGTGCGTGAGGATTGCAGCGCCCTGATCGGTCAGTGCGGCCATCGCGTCGTAAGCCTGGCCACCGAGTGCCGGACCGGCGATGACGCGATCACGATCGAAGACCGCACCGGCTGCTTCAAACCAGGTTTTCCACCAGGGGTCGTCAGGACCGCATAGCGCTACCTTGTAGAGATCCTCAGGGTGCCGAATACCGCCCACGCTTTCGGCCAGTTCTGGACTGAGCATTGGCGTGTAATCCGCCTTGAACAGATAATGAGCCGCCAGGCCGGGCCATTTTCCAGTGCCGGTTCGAATGCCGATATCCATGTCCTCGCGCGCGAAATCCACCAGCCGGGACGATGTATCCACCTTCACGGCGAGATCGGGATGCATCAACTGGAATGTTCCAAGCCATACGGCCAGCCAGTTCGATGCAAATGTTGCCATGGTTGTGACGGAAAGCACGCCGGCCGCTCCGCCCTTGGTGGCGACCCACGCATCCGCCAGGGCTGAGAACGCGCCCGTTGCGTGCGGCGCCAGCTGCTGTCCTGCCTCGGTCAAGGCGATTTGCCTTGTTTTTCTTATGAAAAGCGGCGTTCCGGCGCGTTCTTCCAGCACCTTGATCTGATAGCTGGCGGCTGACTGGGTCATGCCGAGTTCTTCGGCGGCTTTGGTGAAACTGCCCAGCCGCGCCGCGGCTTCAAACACCCTGATAGCGCCTAACGGCGGTAGCTCCCAACTCATGACACATCAATCCTCCTGATGCATGGTACTCGACGTTCGATTGGAATCCAAGGCTGCAAACAGGCATGCTCTGTTCATCAACTCGAACCCGAAAGGACATGGCAATGACCTTCATCACCTCGCACGGCACGTTTCGTCGTCCGATCCTCGACCTTTTCGCCGCTCCCTTCAGGACCCGCTCACGCGGCCTGCTTGACCAGCGTGCGCTGTCGGACCATTTCAAGCGCGATATCGGCTTGCTCGATGGGCACGCTTCCGCCGGCAGCATTCGCTAAGGAAACTCTTTGACCAACATCGATGCAGGGGAGGACAAGATGGGTGTGTCATCGGATGCTCTGACGAAGAGCCGTCAAACGATCAGTGCTTATGAGGACTATGCGGAACAGTATGATGCCATCGTGCGCCATGTTCCCAACGAGAGAGAGCAGGCATCGCTGAAGCGCCTTGTGGCGATCGCCGGCACAGGCGGTCGGATTCTGGAAGTCGGATCCGGTGCTGGATACGATGCCGATTTTCTCGAGAATTTGGGCGTCAAGGTTCGGCGCACCGATGCAACCAAGCGGTTTCTGGAGCTGCAGGCCGCGCGCGGCAAGAAGGGTGAGCTCCTCGATCTCCTCACCGACGATCTCGGCGGCCCCTACGACGCGGTCCTGGCCCTGTGCGTCCTGATCCATGTGCCGCGCGACCAGACCGACCAGGTGCTTGCCAAGATAGCCGGGTCGCTGCGGCCGGGCGGCGTCTTTCTCGTCTCGATGCGCAATGGCGATGGCGAGACATCAGGCGAATATCACAGGGTCTACTGGCGCAGGGACGATTTCGCGGCCCGCCTCGAAAGCGCCGGGCTGGTTCTGATCAGGGATGATTTCAACGTCGGCCGCGATAGCGAAGAATGGAACACGTTCCTGGCCGTGAGGCCAGCATGACCGTCGCTTCCTCTCCCAAAACAGGTGGAAGGAAGCGCTCCCGTCACACCTGGTTGATCATCGCCTCGATATTGTATCCATCCGGATCCAGCACGAAGCAGGCGTAGTAGTTCTCCGCATAGTCCGGGCGCGGCCCGGGCGCGCCATTCTCTTTCGCACCGGCCTCGAGTGCTGCACGATAGAATGCATCGACCTCTGCCTTGCTGGCGACCCGGAAAGCGACATGCAGATGGGTGAGCGGCTGCTTCTCGTTCGTTCGCTGGATCTCGAACAGGCAGCCATTGCCGACATCAAAAGCCCAGAACACGCCCTCTTTGCCAAAGGAGAGGCGATACCCCAGCGGCGCGAAAGCGCGTTCGTAGAAGAGCTTGCTCTTCTCCAGGTCGCCAACTTCGATGGTCATATGATCAATCATGTTGTCTTCCAGGGATTTCGAGCGCGCGGGATGACTGCCGCTGCGGTGGATGCTCAACAATGGTGGCGACGTCAAGGGCGGCGATACGCCGGGCCAGCACGCGCCAGCCGGCATGACGTTCCGACGCCGACTTGCGCTCGGGCATATTCGGTTGGCTGACCACTTTAGACTCTGCGAAAATACAAGACATTGCCGCCGCCATGCTGTCTATCTGAAGGCTCCTGCACTCCTGGGGGGAGACGAGTTGGAACTCAAGATTATGCTTGTCGGCTTTGCCTGCGTGGTCGCGGGCATGTTGTCGCTCATCACCTTCCTGAAATGGCGAGAGGTGAAGGCACTCAGCCGCTGGCTGCCGACGCCGGGAAAGATCATCTCTTCGCGCGTCGAAGCCCGTGAAGTGAGACGCTCGGGCGTTGGCTCGGACAGCACTGATACCACCGAAATGCGCAATTTTCCGGCGATCACCTTTGAATACAAGGTCGGCGGCAAGAAATTTCAAAGCTCACGCTACAGCGTGAAGGAGAATTTGGGGAATTTCGAAGTCGCCGAAACCCTTGCCCAGTTTCCGCGAGGCGCGGAGGTGACTGCCTTCTACAATCCGGCCGATCCGAGCAAAGCCGTGATCGAGCGCACCATGCCGGACGGCGCCTTCAAGTTCATGGTCCAGCTTTCGGCCGGACTGGTGGTCGGCGCACTGGTGCTGGTGTTTTCCGTCGGCGGCGTGCTGGAGGCGATCGGCCCGCATCTGCCCAAGCCGCAGAACCTCGGGGCGGGAGCGCTGCTACTGTTCATGGGGCTGTTTATCCTGCGCATGGGTTTCGCCCAGAAATCGCTAGCCGAGCAGGCTGCAAAATGGCCGGTCACCGCCGGCCGCATCGATGCCTCGGGCCTGCAGGCGCTTCGAACCCATTCAGGCTATCGACGCTGGCGCACCGTCTTCAAATCCCGCATCGTCTACTCCTATGGCGTCGCCGGCCAGCGCTACAGCGCCGATCGTGTGACCTTCGGCGCCACCGTGACGGCTTCGTTGCCCGGCCTCGTCGGCGGCCAGGCACGAGAGTATGTCGAGGGCAGCAAGGTCGACGTGTACTATGACCCCGCCAACCCCGGCTCGGCGGTGCTCGAATGCCGGGTGCGCGGGCTCTGGATGCTGTGGGTCTGTTCGGCTGGCTTTCTCGGCGGCGCTGCGTTTCTGGTCGGGCTGCTCTGAGCGTGGCCTTCATGACGCTTCCAGGGCATTTCCGATGATCACCCGCAGACTGGCCTTCGTCCTCCTGGGGCTGCTCGGCCCGATGCAGGCGGCCTTTGCAAAAGACTGCCTGCTGAGCCACGCCACCTATCGGGAGCCGCGCTCGGCGCCGTCATGCAATTCCGGCCGCTCGCCAACGAGCCGGCGGCGCTGACGACGCAAGTGTTTTCGCTGACCGTGCCCAACACCGGCACAAGCCTGCCGGCCGACATCACCTGGACCAACGGCAGGAATTCCTTTCCGCTCGGCACCATCCGCCACACCTGCACCGACGATGACCGCGAAGCGGGGCTGCAGGACGGCAGCGGGCTGTGCAGGATATGGGATGGACAGGTCTATGCCTTGACCGGCGGTGGCGCCGAGCAGCTGAATTCGCGCGAAGCGACACCGGCGCCGAAAGGGCTGCTTTTGCCCGATTTCGGCGTGGCTTTCGCCGAAGGAGCCGATTTCGCCAATGCCAATCCCGAGGGTTCGGCGTCGGACGCCTTCACTTTGACAGGATGCAGCAATGAATAGCGCCATGAGATCGATTATCTGGGCCAGCGCCCTGCTTGCATCTGCGACGATATCCGCCGTGGCGCGGGCTGACGAGCCGGCGCCCTCGCGCCCGCCCATCGACAAATGCGTCTGGGAGAGGCTTTCCGACAAGACTGTTGGGCTGGCCGCCTGGGTGCAACGCTGCGACTTCGGCTTCCGCCAGATTCACTTCGAATTCGCCGGCAATGCGCTTGCCATCAAATACAGCGATGGCGGCGCGGCCGACCCTCTTGTCGAGGTCTTCGACATCATATCAGGTGAAACCGCCGAGGCTGCCTTGCAGCGCCTGTTCCTGGAAAAGACCGACAAGACGGTCAGCGCGCGCTGCGTGCTGGCGCCCTACACCGAGGGCACCGTACCCGCCGGCATCAAACGCTACACATTCAGCCCCGACGCCGCCTATGCGAAAGAGCTGAAAGCGCTTGCCAGCCCCGATGAAGTCCCCGAACCGCCCTGCGGCGCCTGGGGCGAAATGCCTGACGGCATCCAGTATTTCGAGGTGCCTGCGGGTGAGGCGCGCAAAGTGCTGTTCGTCCGCATCGGCCAGGACGAGCCGCTGTTCGATGAGCAGACGTTGCAGGTCTTGCCGGCGGAATAGGCGCTGAGGTCAGAGGCTGATCCGGATTGAATGGATCGCAGCAGCGCCTTCTATGCCTCTACGTACTCCGCGAGGCTGACACCTTTGGGCACGTCCAGCCCATCGGCGCGCAAACCTTCGATGTGAAAGCGTATTGCGTCGCGAATCTCGGTTTCTACCTCAGGGACTGTCGCGCCGGTTGCGATGCAGCCTGGCAGGTCCGGCACATAGGCAGAAAAATTATTCCCTGCTTTTTCGATTACTACCGCGTAACGCATGTCATGACTCCTTCAAACCGGACTGCTTGAGGATGCTGTTCAGTGTCCCTGGCGCAACCTCTTCAGACGGCTTGCCGGCCACGGTGACGCGGCCGGCTTTGATCTTGTGCTTATATTGGCGATGACTGCCTTTGGTTGCAACCAGATACCAGCCGTCAGCCTCCAGCAGGCGAATGACTTCGCGAACCGTAAGCCGAGGCGGCATCAGTTCTCAGCTGCACCCGCTCGTCGCGCCGCACGTGTCGCACTTCTCGCAAGTCCCGTTCCGCACCATGGTAAAATTCTGGCACTCGGAGCAGGAATTGCCGGTGTAGCCCTGCAGCAGCGACCTGGCGCGGCGGTCGTTGGCGAGTTTCTTCGCCTCGGCCGCTTCATTGGCGGCGGCGTCGGTGAATAGCGCCGCCGTGGTGTCGGACGCAGCACCCACCGCCTCCTCGAAGGCGATGTCCTCGGCCAGTTCCTTCGCCCGCTCCTCATAGTCGCGCTTGTAGGCGACCGCTTCGTCGCTGGCCGGTTTCAGCGCCAGCACGTTGGAGCCGGAGAAGGCGGTCGGCACTGAGCGGGCAGGGGTGCCCGAGGGCGCCGCAAAGCCTTTCGGATCGTTGCCGCTCACCCGCGACACCAGCTTCACCGGCGAGGCGCCACGGGTCAGGCCCTTGGAGACGGCGTCGGTCTTGCCTTCGCTGATGCCACGGCCAAGCGCGGTGTTGGAAAAGTCCGACTGGTCGACATGGGCGAGGTCGTTGCGGCCGAGATAGGAGATCGCCAGCTCGCGGAACACGTAGTCGAGGATCGACGTCGCGCTCTTGATGGCGTCGTTACCCTGCACTATACCGGCCGGCTCGAACTTGGTGAAGGTAAAGGCGTGCACATATTCGTCGAGCGGCACGCCGTACTGCAGGCCGAGCGAGATGGCGATGGCGAAGTTGTTGAGAAGGCCACGCAGCGTCGCGCCTTCCTTGTTCATGTCGATGAAGATCTCGCCGAGACGGCCATCGTCATATTCGCCGGTGCGCAGGAAGATGGTGTTGCCACCGATCTTGGCCTTCTGCGTGTAGCCCTTGCGGCGGCCGGGCAGCTTTTCCTGCTCGCGCGACACACGCTCGATGATGCGCTCGACGATCCGCTCGGTGATCTGTGCCGCGCGGGCCGCCGCCGGTGCGGCGATCAGCTGCTCCAGGGCTTCATCCTCGTCGTCCTCGCCATCGGCGAGCAGCGAGGAATTGAGCGGCTGCGACAGCTTCGAGCCGTCGCGGTAGAGCGCGTTGGCCTTCAGCGCCAGCTTCCACGACAGCATGTAGGCGCCCTTGGCGTCTTCCACCGTCGCATCGTTGGGCATGTTGATGGTCTTGGAGATGGCGCCGGAGATGAAGGGCTGCGCTGCCGCCATCATCTGGATGTGGCTGTTGATCGACAGCGAGCGCTTGCCGATCTTGCCGCACGGGCTGGCGCAGTCGAACACAGCGAGATGTTCGGCCTTGAGGAAGGGCGCGCCTTCCAGCGTCATCGCACCGCAGACATGGATGTTGGCGGCCTCGATGTCCTTGCGGGAGAAGCCCAGCGCCGGCAGGATCTCGAACGAGAAATCGTTGAGCTGCTCGTCGGTGAAGCCAAACGTCTCCTTCACCCAGTCGGCGCCGAGCGTCCACTGGTTGAAGACGAACTTGATGTCGAAGGCCGACTTCAGCGCCGCGTTGAGCGCCACGATCTTGTCGTCGGTGAAACCCTTGGCCTTGAGCGCGCCGGGGTTGATTGCCGGCGCCTGGTTGAGGTTGCCGTGGCCGACCGCATAGGCCTCCATCTCGCCGATCTGGGCTTCGGAGTAGCCGAGCGTGCGCAGCGCCTCCGGCACGGCGCGGTTGATGATCTTGAAATAGCCGCCGCCGGCCAGCTTCTTGAACTTCACCAGCGCGAAGTCAGGCTCGATGCCAGTGGTGTCGCAATCCATGACCAGGCCGATCGTGCCGGTCGGCGCGATCACGGTTGCCTGCGCATTGCGGTAGCCGTGCTCTTCGCCGAGCTCGATGGCGCGGTCCCAGGCGGCCTTGGCGTGGGTCGCAAGGTCCTGCTGCTTCAGGTCGGAAGCGACCAGCGGCACCGGGTTGACGGCGAGCTTCTCATAGCCCTGCTTCTCGCCATAGGCGGCACGGCGATGGTTGCGCATGACGCGCAGCATGTTTTGCGCATTGCGGTCGTAGTCGGCGAAGGCGCCGAGCTCGGAAGCCATCTCGGCCGAAGTGGCGTAGGCAACGCCGGTCATGATCGCGGTGAGGGCGGCGCAGATGGCGCGGCCCTCGTCGGAATCGTAGGGAATGCCTGATGTCATCAGCAGGCCGCCAATGTTGGCATAGCCGAGGCCGAGCGTGCGGTATTCGTAGGACTGCTTGGCGATCTCCTTCGACGGGAACTGCGCCATCATGACGGAGATTTCCAGAACGACGGTCCACAGCCGCACGGTGTGCTCGTAGGCTGCGATATCGATGGTGCCGTCCGCGTTGCGGTAGGGCAGCAGGTTGATCGAGGCGAGGTTGCAGGCCGTGTCGTCGAGGAACATGTATTCCGAGCACGGATTGGACGCCCGGATCGCACCGGCGGACGCGCAGGTATGCCAGTCGTTCATCGTCGTGTTGAAGTGCAGGCCGGGATCTGCGGACGCCCATGCGGCGTAGCCGATCTTTTCCCAGAGATCCCTGGCCTTCAGCGTCTTCATCACCTTGCCGTCCTTGCGGGCGGTCAGGTGCCAGTCGGCATCGTCTTCGACGGCGCGCAGGAAATTGTCCTTCAGCGACACCGAATTGTTGGAGTTCTGGCCGGATACGGTGAGATAGGCATCCGAATCCCAGTCGGTGTCGTAGGTCTTGAA
Source organism: Mesorhizobium cantuariense (assembly GCF_042647205.1). Lineage (NCBI taxonomy): Bacteria > Pseudomonadati > Pseudomonadota > Alphaproteobacteria > Hyphomicrobiales > Phyllobacteriaceae > Mesorhizobium > Mesorhizobium cantuariense. Next base: position 2,943,681 of record NZ_JBHRVD010000001.1, read on the forward strand.
CGACATCTGGGAGTAGCCTTGCTTGGCGAACTGGATGACGCGGTAGATGTAGTTCTCCGGCACGGCGGACTTCTTGGCCGCCTTGATCTCGCGCTTCAGCGCGGTGTTGACCGACGGGTCGAAGCAGTCGTCGCCATTGCCTTCGCAGTTGACGCAGGCCTTCATGATCGCTTCGAGATGCTTCTTGACGATCTTGGAGCCGGTCACCAGCGAGGCGACCTTCTGCTCTTCATTGACCTTCCAGTCGATGAATTCCTCGATATCGGGGTGGTCGGCGTCGACAATGACCATTTTCGCGGCGCGGCGCGTCGTGCCGCCCGACTTGATGGCGCCCGCCGCGCGGTCGCCGATCTTGAGGAAGCTCATCAGGCCGGACGAGCGGCCGCCGCCCGACAGCTTTTCGCCTTCGCCGCGCAGCAGCGAGAAGTTGGAGCCGGTGCCTGAGCCGTATTTGAACAGGCGCGCTTCACGCACCCAAAGGTCCATGATGCCGCCCTCGTTGACGAGGTCGTCCTGCACGCCCTGGATGAAGCAGGCATGCGGCTGCGGATGCTCGTAGGAGGACTTCGACTTGGTCAGCTTGCCGGTGAACGGGTCGACATAGAAATGGCCCTGGCTCGGGCCGTCGATGCCATAAGCCCAATGCAAACCGGTGTTGAACCATTGCGGCGAATTCGGCGCCACGCGCTGGGTGGCCAGCATGTATGCAAGCTCGTCACGGAAAGCGCGCGCGTCTTCCTCCGACGCCTTGAAGTAGCCGCCCTTCCAGCCCCAATAGGTCCAGGTGCCCGCCAGCCGGTCGAAGACCTGGCGGGCGTCGATCTCGGAGCCGTAGCGCTCGGCTTCCGGCAGCTTGGCCAGTTCGGCCTCATCGGCGACGGAGCGCCACAGGAAGGAGGGGACATCGTTCTCCTCGATCTTCTTCAGGCGCGCGGGGACACCGGCCTTGCGGAAATACTTCTGCGCCAGGATGTCGGCGGCAACCTGGGAGAACTGCGCCGGCACGTCGATATTGTCCAAGCGGAACACCACCGAACCATCCGGATTCTTGATCTCCGAAAGCGCCTTGCGGAATTCGATCTCCGCATAGGCAGATTGTCCTGGCTTGGTGAAACGACGCTCGATGCGCATTGGTCCGGTCCCTTTTGTCTATATATAGCGCTTTTCCCCAGGGATTTCTGCCCCCCGATGCGAAACGCGCATGTCCGCCGTCTGCCGGCGTTCGAAAACGGCCGGCTCTCCATTTCGCAGTCTTCGCCGGCCCTGCTGGTCAAACTCCTTGCGAAGTGCCTGTCCAACGCGCTGACGAACCCTGCGGGTCCTCAAAACTGATTTTTTTCGATTCCCTCGCTCGAGGGAAATTCACACTATCTAGCGTCGAACCTACCTGCAAACACTAAATATAGTATTAACAGACAATTTATTCAAGTCCGGCAATTGTCCCTATCGTCCCCAACCGCCCCACAATTCCAACGCTTCCGCCGGCCTCGTAAACAGGCGGAAATGCGAGCAAAACGCACATAATCCGGGAAAAAGACCGGGCTCAGAACTTTCCGGTCGCACTCTCAACAGGAGCGCATGGCCTATAAAAGGCGACTCGTTTTGCGTCGTCAAGGATTCGTTTGCGTAGCTTTTGTGACCCCAACATCTTGTGTGTCACATATGTGGATAACGGGGATAGAATGGCGGTGCAGCGATCGCGATTTTGTCGCCGGCGGGCAGCGCAGGTGCGGCAACGATCCAAAGTGTCGTGAGGCGCGAGCCTGCCAACCACCGCGTCCCGGGAGGATCAGCCGTAATGCAGCCTGGGTTTTGGCTCGGTGCTGGTGAACTGCACCCCAATACGGTCGTTACGCCGCCAGCGGACCTCGCACCGATAGGCAATGCCGTCGAGCGGCACATAGAGAAGAAAGCGATCGGGAACCCGGGCTTCGAGCGGTATCTTCAGTTCGGCGCCACCTTCGTGCTGATTGCGCAGCGTGCAACCGACTTCCGAATTCGAAATTCCGGTGATGATCGAACCGCCCTTGAGCACGCGCGGACGATGCTCGCGCTGGGGCTCGTCGGACTCGTCCGGAATTGGATTTGCAGGGTTCGCCATCGATGAAAATACCAGAGCTGCCGAATCGTACCCTCGATTACTTAGCAAAGCATTCACGTCGATGCGCGGCAATGTGTGTCTGCCTTTGCAAACCGTTTGCAAAGGGCGCGGTGTGGCCGCCCGTCAGGGGAAGCTGTGCGGGTCGGCGCAGAAATAAGCGATGATCTGGCAAAGATCGGGTTCGTTGATCATGCGCACCGCTTCGCTGGAACGGACCCATTTGCGGGTGCGGGAGTGTTTTTCCTTCCAGCGGTCGGCGATCTTGTCGACGTGCAGCGGGAACACCAGGACCTCGCACGGCACTTCTTCGCCGGAAGCCAGCACCTTGGCGTAGAAGTAACGGCCGGCTTCGAGATGAGAGACACTGCCGCGCAGCCCGGCTTCCTCGCCGGCCTCGCGCGCTGCGGCCTCGCACAGTGGCTCCCTGGCCTCGGGCCAACCCTTAGGCAACACCCATCGACCGGTATCGCGGCTGGTGATCAGCATGATCTCGACACCGTTCCCGGTATCGCGCCAAGGCAGGGCGGCAACCTGCAGGCGGCACGGCGCCGTGCCGAAGAGCCGTCGGACCCTTTCGGCCAGATGATTGTGTGTCGTTGGCCTCGTCAACATCGAAGAAGCTAGCCCCAGCCTCCAGAATCGTTTGCCGTCTTACAAATCTTACGGCTAATTGTCGGCAATAAAAGTAAAAATTTCATTCGCCTGGCTGATTTCCACCAATAGGCGTCGATTTCGCAAAATATCCTACCTGCCGGGCCCGTTTGCGAAAGCAAATCATGCCCGGCGCAAGCTGCTTGTATGTAACAGGCAGGTTGTTGCGAATCAGCCGGCGTGGTCGTCGGCGATCGGCTTCTGGTAGGTGAAGCCCATGTCCCATGGGAAATAGATCCAGGTGTCCTGGCTGACTTCGGTGACGAAAGTATCGACCAGCGGCCGGCCTTTCGGCTTGGCGTAGACGGTGGCGAAATGCGCCTTGGGCATCATCGCGCGCACGATGCCCGCCGTCTTGCCGGTGTCGGTCAGGTCGTCGATGATCAGCACGCCGGCGCCGTCATCGACGAGTAGGGCGGGGGTGATCTCTTTGAGGACCTGCAGCTGCCCCTGGCTCGTATAGTCGTGATAGGAGGCGACGCAGACCGTCTCGATGACGCGGATGCCGAGTTCGCGCGAGATGATCGCCGCGGGGACCAGCCCGCCTCGCGTGATGCAGACGATCGCTTTCCACTGCCCCTTGTTGGCGCCGGCCAGCCGCCAGGCGAGCGCGCGGGCGTCGCGATGGAACTGGTCCCAGGAGACCGGAAAGGCTTTTTCGGGAAGGGACATGTCGCGCACTCCGCAGCACGCGGGGATCGCGCGCAAGAAAACAGGGGAATGCGCGCGGAATTAGCCGGAAAGCCCCCTTCTTGGCAAGAGTAGGGTCTTGGCAAGAGCAGGGGCCTGGCAGGGGCAGGGGCCAGCGATCGCTGTGGACTTAAAGTGCGTCGCGTCGAAACGGATTCATGCGACGCGTTTTAAGTCTCTATCCCATGCAAGTCGTTGTCTCAAAACCGGAGCCACTTTTGAGCGACCTGCATCAGCGCGACAGGAAGGCTGCCACCGGCGCGGTGCGCAGCACGCTGCGTGTCACGCCGCCGAACAGAAGCTGGCGCAGCCATGAGTGGCTGTAGGCGCCGAGCACCAGCAGATCGGCGCCGGTCTCCGCGATCCTGGTCTGGATGATGTCGTCGATCGAATTGCCACCCGATTGTTGCACCGAGACGCTGACGGTGGCGCCGTGGCGCGATAGCGCGGAGGCGATTTCGGCGCCGGCGGCCTCTGGGCTGTCGTCAAGCGTTTCAGGGGGGTCGATGACCAATATGTCGGTCTTCTCGGCTTCGATGATGAAGGGCAATGCGTCGAAGGCGGCGCGCGCCGCTTCCTTGCTGCCGTTCCAGGCGAGCAGCACGTGTTTGAAGGTGGTGACCAGCGGACCCGCATGCGGCACCACCAGCACCGGCCGGCCGGCGTCATAAACCAGCGTGTCGACATCCGCGCTCGAGTCACCGCCCGTTTCGCGCTGCGCCGCTATGATCAGATCGGCGGCGCGCACGCTCGAAATGCCGGTCAGCGCGCTGTCGCCCGAAAAGCTTTCCAGGCTTCGCCACTCGAAGGAAAGACCGGAATCCTGGATATGGCTGAGAAACAAGGCCTGCAGCTTCTCGGCCCGCTCTCGGTTCATGTCGGCCGAAACCTGCAGGAACTCGGTGTCCGGAAAGCCTGTGGCCGAAGTGTAGGGCACGGGAAGCGTTTCGGCATGGATGCCGACCAGATGGCTCTGGAACCGGGTGGCGAGCGGAATGGCACAGTCGAGCACCCGCTCCGCGTCCTGCTCGTTCTGCAGAATGGCGACGATGGTTTTGAATCGCATGATAATCCCTCAGTCTACGAGCTATCGAACTCGTGCCGAAGAAACGTTGCAGCGTCGTGCTTGGTTCCGGTCTGGACCAGATCAGCCGGGATTGCTGGCGAACCCGGCCACCATTGCCTCGACATCGGCGCGGGCGGCGTCCAGCGCCTCCTGGCTGCGGGCACGCACGACAAGTTCGGTCCAGAACTTGCCGTCGCCATATTTCGGGTAAGAGCCGATGATCGTGTCCGGATGCGCTTTCTGAATGTCGCCAAGCGGCCCGCCAATGAGCCCTTCGCCGAAGGGGCAGGGCACGGTCGCCGACAGCATCTTGGTGCCGGCCTTCAGCGTCGGCACGACATTGTCGAGCATGGCCTGGAAAATCGACGGCACACCGGCCATGACATGCACGTTGCCGAGGCGGAAGCCGGGCGCAACCGACACCGGATTGTCGATGAGATCGGCGCCGCGCGGCATCCGCGCCATGCGCTTGCGCGCCTCGGTGTATTCGATGCCGCGCGCGGCATAGCTTGCCTCCAGCATCGCATAGGCCTTGGCATCGTATTCGCAAGGCACGCCGAAGGCCTTGGAAATGGAGTCGGCCGTGATGTCGTCATGGGTCGGGCCAATGCCGCCGGTGGTGAACACATAGGTGTAGCGGCTGCGCACGGCGTTCACCGCAGCAATGATCTCGTCTTCCTCGTCCGGGACGATGCGCACTTCCTTCAGGTCGATGCCGATCGCCGTCATGATATCGGCGAGATGGCCGATGTTCTTGTCCTTGGTGCGGCCGGACAGAATCTCATCGCCGATGACGAGCATGGCGGCGGTTACGATTTCAGGCATGGGAAGCTCCGGCAAGAAAGGTCGCCTGAGATAGCGCGGTGCGGCAGCGGCCGCAATCCGCCCGAACGGTGAACAATCTGCACCCATATGCCGAGATATCCATTGAATGCCCGACCGCCCGCCGCATCACAGAAATCGACCGTCGAAACGGGCGGCCCTCGCGCTCGCCCGTTTCGACGGAAGGTTGCACCTGGATCGGAGGCAGCTAAGCTCAAGCTGGCTCTGGTTCGGGTGAACAATGCTGTTGTCGATTCTGTCGTGGCTGCTGGTCGTCCTGTTGTTGCTGGCTGTCCTCGTGGTCGCAAGTCTGGTGCTGGCGACGTTGTGGATCGCGGCCAAGGCCGAAAGGCTGGTGCCGCCGGTTGGAAAATTCATCGAGATCGACGGCAACCGCATCCACTATGTCGATCAGGGTGAGGGGCGGCCGATCGTCTTCGTGCACGGGCTTGGTGCCCAACTCCATCATTTCCGGCACACTCTGTTCGGCCAGTTCGGTCCGGGCTATCGGCTGATCGCGCTCGATCGACCGGGGGCGGGCTATTCGGTGCGGGCGAGCGGCGCCACCGGCCGGCTGCCCGAACAGGCCGAGATCGTACGCCGCTTCATCGAAGCGCTTGGGCTGGAAAGGCCGCTGGTGGTCGGTCATTCGCTGGGCGGCGCCGTCGCACTGACCCTTGCCGTGGAGCACCCTGAGGCGATTTCCGGTATCGCCCTGTTGTCGCCATTGACTCATATGGAAGCCGGTGCGCGCGAAAAGTTGGGCTCGCTCTATATCCCGTCACGCCTGTGGCGCCGGATCATGAGCTATACCCTGGCGATACCGACGAGCCTCAGATATGCGCGGCCGACAATGGAATACATCTTCGCGCCGCAGGTCCTGCCCGGCGACTACATGGTCGCGGGAGGCGGGTGGCTCGGACTCAGGCCAGCCCATTTCTATGCCATGTCCTGCGATGTCGTGGCGATCGAGCGCGACCTTGGCCGCATCGAGGGCCGCTATGGCGAGATCGCCATGCCGGCCGGCATTCTTTTCGGCGATGCCGATGGCGTGACCAGCTTTCGCACCCAGGGTGAGCCGATGGCGTCAAGGATCGAGGGGCTCGATTTCGAGTTGGTCGAGGGAATGGGGCACATGCCGCAATTCGTCGCGCCGGAGCGGATCGCCGCATTCGTCGAGCGCATTGCCAGCCGGGCATTTTCCAGCTGACATCACCGCGGCCTCACGACAATTTCAAGGAACCATTCGGCTGATTGCCGGGTTTTACCCGTGTCGCACCCCAAGACGACGAAGATATGGAGTAATTCAAATGTATACAAAACTTCTCGCAGCATCCGTCCTGACGATCGGTCTCGCCACGTCGGCGATGGCGCAGTCGTCGGACAGCACCTATTCCAGCCGTCACAACTGGTGGCTGTTCGGCAATGAAGACCAGACGACTGTCGATCCCAGCACCACCGGTAGCATCAATGCAGACGGCTCCGGGTTGAACACCTTGGGCAACACCGGCGCGGTCGGCCCATGTGCCGATCACACGCCTGGTCCTGATGCCAATGCCGGGCAGAACGTCAACGATCAGTACTGCGGCAAATAGAGCTATGGGCATTGCTGGCTGCGGAACGTCTTCTCTCCGGACGTTTGTGGCCGGCGCCCTGCCTTAGTCGGAAACTTCTGTTTGCGGCCGGTCCCGGCCGTCGGCCAGTTCCTCGTGCCATTTGCCTTCGGCGTCCTCGTATTGGATGCCGTCCGTGGCGCCAGCGATCTGCTGCTCGGCCGAAGCGATTTCGGCGGCGCGCAGAGCGTCCTGATGCGTGGAAAAAGTCTCGGAAAAGGTCGCTCCGACCTTGTAGGCCCAGCCGCCGTCATGCTCGACGATCTTGTAGGTCAGCTTCGCCATGAAAACCTCCAGTTGAAAGGTCCGTCTGTTCAATGCAGCCGGTCGTCGGGCAGTTTGTCGTCGGGCACCAGCACTTCCGATTCCTTGGCGGCTTCAATCAGCGCCCGGCGCGCATCTGCTGTCGAACGATAACCTTCCAGCACTTTGAGGCAAGTGTCGAGGGCATCACGATGGCGCGGACCGCGATTGAGCGGCCACACCGTCATCAGGCACTCCGCCGCCTCCTGGGCACTGCGGATATGGCGATATTTGCCGACGTGGCCGAGTTCGACGACGACCGGCACTTCAAAAGGTTTGTTGTCCATCATGGCCGCAACGCAAAGCAGCCAATTTGGTTGCAACCATGGCCTTCAGCCTGCGCCCAAAAGTCGCGTCGCGTTTGCGACGCGCCTTAGGTCTTTGGTTGATGCATGTCGTTATCCCAAAACCGGATCCACTTTTGGGTGAACTGCACGGGCGTCTCAGTAGCCGCAATCGTTGCGCAGCCAGCGGGCGTTTGCCCAGCCGGTCCGGCCGCCGATTTCGACCTGATACCAGTTGCCGCGCTGGTCGAAGATCTCTGTGTGATCGCCATTGAACAGCTGGCCGATCATCCGCGACGACGAGTTCGGTCGTGTCCGAACGGCGAGAAAGCCGCTGCCGGTCGCCAGATTGTAGCGGCCGGACAGGCCGTGCACCGTGCCCTCGCAATATTGTGCGTCGGCCGGCGTCGATGTGCCGATCCAAAATCCGGCCACAACGGTCAGCGCTGCAACCGGGGTCAGCGCTGCAACCGGCAAGAATGCCCTGAACGACATGATTTCCTCCCAAGCCCTGCCGCGCCCGCCGCAGCCTCACCAAACGTAACAGGTTGCGGACAGAATTGAAGCGAAGCCGCGGCAAACTGTCCGGAGCTAGGGGAGATCGCGCCGTTGTCAGGAGCGCGCGCCGGTCAGCCCGCCGCCTTCATCCAATGCTGCATCGTGGTGACTGAGCGGGCAAGTTGCGGCGCCGGGTGGATTGTCTCGCTGAATGTCGCCGCCGCACGCCATCCCCAGCGCGGGTCGGCCAGGAAGGCGCGCGCCAGCGCCACCATGTCGGCGCGGCCCTCAGTGAGGATCGCTTCGGCCTGCTTCGGGTCGTCGATCAGGCCGACCGCGCGGGTCGGAATATCAGCACCCTTGCGTACCGCCTCCGCCAGATGCACCTGGTAGCCGGGGCCGGCGGGCAATTTCTGCAACGGCGAATTGCCGCCGCTCGAGCAGCAGAGATAGGCGACGCCCTCGTCCTTGAGTGCTTTCGCCACTTCGATCGCGTCCTCCACGTCGAAACCGCCATCGACCCAATCCTTCACCGACAGCCGCGCGCCGAGCATCAGCTTTGGCGTTGCCTTTCGCACTGCCTTGGCGATCTCGACGACAAGACGCACGCGGTTTTCCAGCGAGCCGCCCCAGCGATCCGTGCGCTGGTTGGACAATGGCGACAGGAACTGGAAGATCAGATAGCCGTGTGCTGCGTGCAGTTCGAGGAAATCGAAGCCGGCGCGTTCGGCCCGCCTTGCCGCATCAGTGAAGCGTTCGATAAGCTGCTGGATCTCCTCGTCCTCGAGCGCGTGCGGCACGTTCCAGCCTGTGTCGTAGGCGATGGCCGAGGCCGACACGGTCTGCCAGGGATCCTCGTTCGGCTGCAGCGGCCCGCCGCCCTGCCACGGCTTGCGGTTCGAGGCCTTGCGGCCGGCATGGGCAAGCTGGGAGCCGAACTTCGTGCCGGGAGCCGCGACCCGTCTTGCCGCATCCAGCGCCCGGCGGGCGGCAGCCTCATTGTCTTCGGAATAAAGGCCGAGGCAGCCATGCGTAATGCGCCCGCGCCGCTCGACATCGGTCATCTCGACCGTGACCATGCCGGCGCCGGACATTGCGAGGTTCATCCAGTGATAGAGGTGCCAGTCGCTGGCCGAGCCGTCTTCGGCGGAGTACTGGCACATGGGCGCGACGGCGATGCGATTGGGGAAGGTGAGGCCGTCGAGGGTGATCGGCTGGAAAAGCGATGCTGTCATGAGAAACTCCGGGGAGTGTTAGCAGCTATTTAAGCAACCGATCGAGCCTTCGCCAGACACGAGGCGGTGAAACGGCTTCTGGACCAATCACTGACGGCATTGCCGAAACGCCGGTTCGCGGCTACGCCGCGCCGCAGACAGCATGGAGACCATGATGGAAGATCGCATTCGCATCCGTTCGGAGGAGATCCTCTCAGACGACTGGGCCGTCCTGAAGAAGACCGTCCTCGACTACCGCCGGCGTGACGGGCAGTGGGAGACGCAGGTGCGCCAGACCTATGATCGCGGCGACGGCGCGGTGATCCTGCCTTACGATCCCTCGCGTTCGACCGTGCTTCTGGTGCGCCAGTTCCGCTATCCCGCCTACGTCACCGGCCACCGCGAGCCGCTGATCGAGGCCTGTGCCGGGCTGCTCGACGAGAACGATCCAGAGACCGCCATCCGCAAGGAAGCTGAGGAAGAACTCGGTTACCGGTTGAAGGACGTGGAGCGGCTGTTTTCGCCCTATATGAGCCCGGGCAGCGTCACCGAACGGCTCTGGTTCTTCATCGCCCGCTATTCGCCCGCCGACCGCATCTCAGCCGGTGGCGGCGCCCCGGAAGAAGGCGAGGACATCGAGGTGCTGGAAATGCCGCTCGACGAGGCACTCGCCGGTATCGCCGATGGCCGCATCATCGATGCCAAGACCATTATCCTGATCCAACACCTGAAGCTGAATCCGATCGCTATTTGAGTCGTGACGGCTTTCTGGCGCGCCGCGGCGAAATGATCGGTCTCACTGCAAGAGATCGGCCTGCGCTCGCGCGGCGCGCGCAGGCCGGCCCCGGGCCGCGCATATAGTGGAGTTCTGGCCGGTAGCGTGGGGCAACGAATTCGCGAAAGGCGGATGCCAACCGAGTGATCAAGGCCCAACCTTCCATGGCCCAATCTCTGTAAGAGGCCGAAGGCTGTTCATTTCCGAATTTCGTCTGTGCTATCCACATGATGGCAAAGCCCGCGAGGCCGACGCCGATACGGTGTCGCGTGATGGTCCGCTTGAACAAAAGACCGAACCGGATTGGGTCGCGGTCAGAAATCCCCATGAGGTCTCGGACGACAGCAGCGCTACTCCCAAGGCCGTGACCAGGAACGCTGCGGGAAGGCCGAACAGAAGCTTGCGCGACATCATTGTCCCAACCTCACATGCCGGTGTCGATGTGGAACAGCGTCCTTGCGCCCGGCATGCCTGAAGCTGTGGAAGCAAGAATCGTGCCACGCTTGGCGTGCCATCCGAAGGTCGCCAGAGCAGCGCACCAGACGCGCGCACCCGCGCAAAGGGGCTACCGAGTCCGCAATAAAGAGGCGATCTAACATCTATATCGGCTAGGAATGGTGCGGACGCCGGGAACCATGCGCTTTTGGAATCAATTGGTTAGCAAGTGATCCTGTAAAACGGTACTGTAACCGCTCGCGGGAGGCACGATGGCCACGCTTCACTTTAACCTCCATGGCTATGAGTTTCAGGAAGGCGCAAAGACTCTCCTGACCAGTTTCCAATCCGCTGCGGGGGCGCTGAAAGCCGATGTTCAACGGGCGGAAGCCGCCGCTCAGGACTATCAAAAGTCACTTGCTGAAGGCGGTCCGTGGGAAGGTGAAAGAGACGCGGAAGAAGGCTACGTTATTTGGGATCAGGAAGATGTACTGGAGGCGCGAATTGAGGCCACCGGCGAGGCTTTGATGGGCTTGCGAAAGGCATTCGTAATTGCGTTTTATCATCACTGGGAGAGGGCGATCCGAGTCACAACCTACGACGACGTGGCCGATCACAAAAGACTCGAAGCCTCACAATTGCGAAGGGCATCTCCATTAATCCAAAGCTCGACGCAGTCCGTGATCTGGTCAATACGTTGAAGCACAATCGAGACAAGTTAGAGTCTGACTCATAATGTTTTTGAAGCGGATCAATGGTTTGCCAGCCTGCGCGTCATGAGCTGAGCGGAGGCCAGCAAGAGCCATGCGGTGGAACTTTCGATCGTGGCCTCGAAGTCCTTGGCCAGGCGTCGGTTTCGTCCGAACCATGCAAAGGTGCGCTCGACGACCCATCGACGTGGAAGCACTTCGAAGCCCTTGGCGGTGTCGGATCGTTTGATGATTTCGAGCGTCCAGTCGCCTTTCCCATGAAGGGCGGTCTCAAGCTTCTCACCGGCGTAAGCGCCGTCGGCGAAGACGTGGCGCAGCCAAGGAAAGCTGGCTCGAATGGAGGCCAGAACGTCGGGAGCGCCGTCGCGGTCCTGGATATCGGCGGTATGGATGACCGCGCCGACGAGCAAACCCAGGGTGTCGGTGAGGATATGGCGCTTGCGGCCTTTGATCTTCTTGCCGGCATCGTAACCGCAAGGCCCGCCGCTCTCCGTGGTTTTCACGCTTTGGCTGTCGATCACGCCGGCGCTGGGTGAGGCTTGGCGACCGGTGGCCAGACGCACGCTCATCAGCAGCAGATGATTGATGGTGCTCCAAAGGCCGCAGTCGCGCCAAGCGTAGAAGTAGCGCTGCAGCGTCGACACCGGCGGCAAGTCCCTGGGCAGCATCCGCCATGGCAAGCCACTGCGCAGCACGTAGAACAGTCCATTCATGATCTCGCGCCGCGACCATTTCGGCGGGCGCCCAAGTCGGGACCGGGGCGGAATCACCGGATCAAGAACCGCCCACTCCATATCCGTCAAATCGCTTGAATACCGCAGCCCTTTGCGGGCATGCTTGGCTCGGGTGATATCGGTCCACATGGGATTCTCCGTCGATGCTTCGCAACACCGACTGAATCACAAGCCGCTGATATCACCCAACTTCTTTTCGGGTCAGACACTTAGGAAACGCTCTTCGGCAAAGCTGGAGCGACGTTTTCCCGACCGGTTTTGTGCCGCGTGACAGAACGGACTGGTACTTCGCCATTCACCTGACAGATGAACACGTCGCCCAAGCTTTCGACATCATCAGAAGCTCCGGCCCCGATCTGCACAGCAAATAGTGGCATTTCACTCTTATAGTGAAACTGTAGCAATCTTAACGACTTATGGTATCATCCATAGTCCGCATGCATTGTCGCGGCAGCACAACAAAAAAGCCGCACTCGAAACTTGGCGGCTGCCAAGCACGCTTTTCCGACGCTGACGGCGTGAGGAAATAGGATGAGAATTATCTGCTGGTGCGGACGCCGGGAATCGAACCCGTACGATCAGAGATCGAGGGATTTTAAGTCCCTTGTGTCTGACAGCATCCTATTGAGATAATTCAGCTATTTGACTTACATATGCATCTATGTGTAGGATTCTGTGTAAAAATCGTGCCAAAATTGCCACTATTTCCACAGCCGAAGGCCAGAGGGCCTGACAAAACAGGGGTCAAAGGACCCCGCCAGCAAAGGGTTCCGCTTTTGAGGCAAAGGCTCCGACCGTTGTCCGGCTAGAGGGGGTGGGAGACGAACCCTCACGCGTACCCTGCGGCAAGCCAGAATCAAGCGAAGCTCTTGCCCTCGGTCAGCAGGCCCCGCCGCACTATCACGACGTGCAGGCCCTTTCGTCAGTTCGCCAATTCGGCCCAACTGCTACACAAATATTGCAATAAAGCTTGGATGGCGGTGATATAGAACCCGGAGAGCGGTTCGGTTTATTCAGCTCAAAATTTCAAGATCGTGATTATGCTACTCTATTAGCCGCAAACCCACAGACTTATAGATTCGATGACCAGCTACTTCAACGATAGCCCAATTGAAACTGCCGAAGACGATCGCTACGGCATGGCTGGATTTGCCACGTCGATCGCGAGAAGTATCTTGCGCATCAACAAGCCGATTGGAACCACCATTGCGCTCAATGGTCCATGGGGTTCCGGCAAAAGCAGTGCCGTCAATCTGATCAGGTCCTCCCTTCGCGACGAAAAGAATGACGGACTCGTCGTCACTGACTTCAAGTGTTGGTGGTATCGGGGAGAGGAGGCGCTTGCCCTAGCATTCCTTCAAAACCTCAACGGCGTGTTGCGAGCCAGTTTGGGGGACAGGGTCAAGGACCTAATCCCGCGCCTTACCCAGCGCCTGCTCCAAGCAGGCCCGGTAATCGGAACTGCGGTGTCATTGGCAAGTGGGAACGCTTGGGCAACATTGATCCCAGGGGCATCTAAATTTGCCAGCATATTCTTTCCTGACGGCGAAACCGTCGAAAAGACCTTCCGCAAACTGGCCGAAGTTCTAGAGAAGCAGGATCGTCGATTCCTCGTCGTCATCGATGATATCGATCGTCTCAACCCCGACGAAGCGATCGCGATATTCCGACTGGTGAAGTCGATAGGTCGGTTGCCCAACGTAATGTATCTTTTGGTTTTCGACAGGGAGTTGGCGGAAAAGGCGGTTCAGGAGCGCTATCCGTCCGAGGGTCCACATTTCCTTGAGAAGATTGTGCAGGCTGGTTTCGAGCTACCGGTACCGCTGCCGACCGATTTGAACAATGCCATACTCGCGTCAATCACTGATGTGTGCGGCGACCCGGACGAATCGCAAGTCGTTCGAATCATGAACATTTTTTATGACGTAGTCGCTCCATATATGACGACACCTCGGCACGTGGCACGCTTCCACAACGCAATAAGCGTCACTTGGCCAAGTATAGCGGGCGAGGTGAATTTAGCCGACTTCATCGCATTGGAAACTTTACGATTGTATGAGCCGGGCTTGTTTATAGTGATAAGGGCAAACAAATCCGATATCTGCGGTGTGCGTGATTTTGGAGCGCGTAACTACGACAAGTATAAGCGTTTCGATCCGCTATTGGATGACGTGCCGGAAAGCCGCCGTGAACTTGCGAAGGATGCGCTGCAAAGGCTGTTCCCGAAGCTTGAAGAGATGGGATACGGGAGCGAATGGATCGCCGAATGGGATGCAGAACGAAGGGTGTGCGCGTTGAGGCTCATTTTGACACCTATTTCCGGCTCTCTCTCAGTGATGAATCACTCTCGTCCAAACAGATCGACGAGCTCGTGCAACGCGCCGACGACGTTGATTTTATTAAAGAGAAGCTTCGTCATGCTGCAAAGAGTGTGCGCCGAAATGGACGCTCAATGGTGCCGGTTTATCTCGATGAATTGAGGACGCACGCGAAGCGGATCGAAAAATCGAAGGCCGAGCCGTTCTTGAGGGCGCTTTTCGAAATCCATGATGAGATCGATTTGGAGAAGGATGCCGATCGAGGCTTCAATGGCATGGGGAATACAAGCCTGCGTTTTCATTGGCTCATTCGCCGCCTTGTCCGTGATAGGTTCACGTTGAACGAACGCAGTGATCTCTATCTCGCTGCCATACCATCGGCGACACTTGGATGGCTGGTTGATTTCGTCTCTTCGGCCCGTGGTGACTATCTGCGTGAATCAAAGGGCGGGCCTACACGGGAAGAGGATTGCCTCGTCACCAATGACGCTATCAGGCCGCTAACCGCCATTGCCCTTAGCGCCATTCGCGGCGCAGCAGCGGATGGATCACTGCTTCACCATCCTGAACTTGTGTACTTACTCTATCGCTGGCGTGAGTTTCTCAACAACGATCCAACGGAAGTGCGTGCATGGACCGACGCCCGACTCAACGAGGATAGTTCGTTGGTAATCCTTGCCCGTGAGTTAACTGGAAAGTCGTACTCGTTCGGCATGGGCGGCTTTGGCAGCATGGGCGATCGGGTCTCAAAAATGACCCCCGTCGCACATATCGGCGACGACGAAGACATCATTGACGCCCAGGCATTCCGGCAGGCGCTGGAGCGGATAGTCCGAGAGGCCAAGCTTGATGCCGACTCCATGAAAGCCGTGTGGCTGTTTCTCGACGCTTGGGATCGTAAGCGATCGGGCGAAAGGGATTGATACCTGGATCGCCTTGTTCTTTCTTGGCTAAGGACTAGGGCGGGTTCAAGCTCTGCGTTGAACCCTTGCCCGTCGGCGAGACCGGGGTTGGGAGGGACAAGCGAAATCGATGCGGATTTGGTGCGGGCGCACAAGCACGGCGCGGAGCCACGGCCGTGTCGATTTCGCTTTAGCAGGCTGTTGAAAAACTGTTTTGTTCACGGAACGTATCAGAATCAGACCGAGCACAAACCAGATTCAAAACGGGTATCTCCGTCCCTTTTTCCACAGCCTGTTAGGGAGAAAAGGGGCAGCGCCCCTTGGCTTCCCTTCAAAAACTGAAGAAAAGCCGCAGGAGCGCGCAGCACTTTCGCCGGACGACGGGTCGGGATGCGGCACAAGCTGCAACGATGAGACCAGTTAAAGAGGACAGCCGAAGCAGAGTTAGCACAGCATCGCGAAGCACCTGGACTGCACAAGAAACCAAAAAGATTTGGCATGGAATGGCTTCGGGGACCGCGCTTTTCATCTGGCTACGCGACGGTCACATTGAAAGGGCGATAAGCCGCCTGGAAGGCAGCGAGCGCTTGGCACCTTACGAGATCCAACTGGTCCGAAGCCGACCGGTCCAACATAAACACAGGACACTCGGGGTTCCCGCAGGCGCATGGTCGGATGCTGCCATCGCGAAGACCTGAAACGAATACGCGACGCAACTTGTCGACGAGATGGACGGCTTGTGAGACCTGAGCCTTTTTTCGAGCGTCACGCAAATGATGCCAGGAAGGAATTCGGCGAATTTCATCGCCGTCTCTTGTTCGCCACACGCCGGTATTTAAAGCGTGTCGCGTTTTAAGGGATTCAGGATTCCCCTTGATTAGAGTTCGTGATTCATTGCGGTTGAAAGGATACCGCGATGGGCAAACCGCTGCCGCTTGAGTTGCGTAGGCGTGTTGTTACGTATGTCGATGAGGGCCATGGTCACCGCGAGGCTGCGCGCCATTTCCGCGTTTCGCCTCGCTTTGTGAACAATCTGATCAAACTGCGCCGGCAGACCGGTTCGCTTGAAGCGCGCCGGCAGGGCCATGTGGGAGGCGGGAAGCTTGAGCGGCATGCCGAGTTTGTCCGCTTGCGGTTGGCCGAGACCGGTGAGCTGACGCTGGATGAGCTTTGCGTCGAACTGGAGGTGCGTGGGGTGAGCGTGCACCGCTCCAATGTCGGTCGTCTGCTCAATCGCCTGGGGCTCAGTCATAAAAAAAACTCTACTGGCCAGCGAGCAGCAGCGAGCCGACGTGCGCCAGGCGCGTGAACTGTGGATGGGGCGGCGAAAGCGCTTCTTCAACAAGGCTTTGGCGCGGCTGATCTTCATCGATGAGACGTCGACCAACACCAAGCTGACCAAACGCACCGGCTGGGCGCCGAAGGGCGAGCGCTTCAGAACGCATGCGCCATTCGGCAAATGGCAGACGCAGACCTTCATTGCCGGCCTGCGCTGCCACGGTCTTGTCGCGCCATGGATCGTCAACGCGCCGATGAACGCCGCCATCTTCGAACGCTACGTCGAAACCCAACTCGCTCCAGAACTGTCGCCCGGCGATGTCGTCATTCTCGACAATGTCGCCTTCCACAAGAACGAGCGCGCCGCACAACTGGTTCGCCAAAGGGGCGCATGGCTGCTGTTCCTGCCGCCATACTCGCCCGACCTCAACCCGATCGAGATGGCTTACTCAAAACTCAAGGCGCGGTTACGAAAGAAGGCGGCCAGAACCTTCGATGCACTCAGCGAGGCTCTCGGCGATATCTGCCATCTGTTCGAGCCAACCGAATGCAGAAACTTCTTCAAAGCGGCCGGATATGAGGCCAATTAATCGCGACACGCTTTGTGCGGCGAGCGTATCCTCAATGGCGTGGTGAAACGCGGGGATAGAACTCTCTTGCTGAAACGGGGTGCGGAAAGCCGGGCGGTCAAACACCGCTGCCATTTGAGCAAGCGCGTCGTCGTCACTCAGACCGATAAAATCATCAGCGAAACGTCTTAGATCAGCACCTTCGTCAGGAAAGGACTCACCGTCGCAGAAGCGGCGCAACAGGTCCGGCGCAATAAGGTGAAGGTTTTCCTCAAACTCAACACCCGCCCAAATCGTCATGTGCGTGATACTACGCAGCTTAGCCGCTGCAAGCACCGCATCTCGTCGCGTCGCAGATACCTTTCCTCGAACCACGAATTTGAAAGCGGGTTTTGACAGCGATGCAGCGACCGCGCCGTCCATGTCCTGTTCGGCCTTGGCTTGTGAGAGGGCGTCACGGTTGACACACTGGATCACTGCCTCGCGAAAGGTCCCGTCGGCCAGCGGTTCGTTTCCGACGATATCACGGCCATTGTCGCTTCCTGTCTGTCCGTACCAGGCGACGTCGGTCCATCCTGCGCGAACATGGTAGGCAAAGACCAGTCGTTCGAACTCAACTCCGCCAAAGTCCTCAAAGTGGATTCTCTGAACTAGACGAGATAAGCGCGCCATTGGTGTCCCCACTATCCCAAAGTCCGACTGCTAATGCGATCCTGCAACGCTAGGGCCGCGTGACTGCCGCGAGCTGCGAGGATTCTGACACTCATCGCAAGGCGTGCACGGAAACGTGCCCCTCCCGATCATCACGGCTAGGGCGGATGACGATTTCAACGTCGCGATTGAGCAGCGTGAGAAAACCCATGAGTCGTTCGACGGAAAATCCGTCTAGACGATAATTTACCAGCGCCGACACTTTGGATTGTGGAATGCCGAGTAACTTCGCTGTCGCGACCTGACGCAGTTTGCGCGCCTTGACGATCTCGTTGAGGGCGAGAGCAAGGCGCGTCTTGGTCTGCCGGCCGATAGCATCGGGTAGCCCAAGATCAGCGAAGACGTTACCCGTCCCGTGTTCCATATCGATCGTCATATCCGTCTCCTGCGTTCACCGGCCCTGTCTTGCTTCGTGGTCTTCCCGTGCCCGCTTCAACCGCTCACCGATAAGGTCGACATCGGTCGTGGCGGTGCGCTTGCCGGACGGGCTTTTCTTCTGGAAGGCATGAAGCACATAGACCACACCCTCGAAGCGCACGGTGTACACCGCCCGGTAGGTGTCGCCGTCGTGGCTTTCCACCACCTCGAATACCCCAGCACCTTCGCCCTTCCATGGCTTGGCGTGCGGATGCTTGCCGCCCAGCTGAGCCAGCCCGAGCGCATACCCCATGTCGCTTTTCACCGGATCAGGAAAAGCGAGGAAGTCCCGCTTGGACGACCCCACCCAGTGAAGCGGCTTTTCGCCGTAAAGATATGGGGCCGGACTCATCAGAGGCAATATACCTGTTCGGGTATAATCTGGCAAACGCTGAGTGGTGCCATACCGAATGCGATCATGACCACATCCAAGTGATCGCCCTGCGCAATCCATTGCATATGGTGCGGACGCCGGGAATCGAACCCGGATAGCCGTAGCTGAGGGATTTTAAGTCCCTTGCGTCTACCAATTCCGCCACGTCCGCAGGCCAGCCCTTTTCAGACGCCAGACACAGGCCGTCAAGTCGTGTTCTTGAGCCTGGCCGAACGCGCAACAGACCAGGCGGCTTGGTGATACTGGCGCGATCACGGAATTACCGGCGCCGCGGGCAGTGGTACGATGTCTGTACGGCGGATTTCATCCGCCAAGGCCGGCGCCTCTCAGGCCCAACCCAATCCCCCCGCCCACTGGGAGCGTCGGCCGACGCTCCCACGAAGAGCGGTGGCCTTGGTCGGCAGCGTTGCGATTGTGGCGCAGCTCAGAACTTGTAGCTCAAATTGATGCCGACCGTGTTCAGCTTCACGTTCTGATCGCGGTCGTTAAAGGGTTCCGGCGCGTCATAGTGCTCGGAGCCGAAATCATAGTAGCGATACTGCGCGCCGACGACGAACTTGTCGGTCAGCGCGTAGTCGACGCCGGCACCCACGGTCCAGCCGACATTTGTGCGCGTGCTGGCGAACGCCGGACCCGCGACTTGCGATGTTTCGATGCCGGCAAAGGCGACGCCGCCAACGCCGTAGACCAGCAGGCGATCCACGGCATAGCCGGCCTTGGCGTTGACCGACCCGAACCACTTGATGTCGGTGCCGAATGTGCTTCCCAGGCCCGATTCCGTCGTGCCGTCGATCCAGGAATAGTTGAGCTCTGCCTCGGCGCCGAGCACCGCTTGGTCGAACTGCCACAGGCCGGCGACATGGCCGCCGATGAAACCGCCGTCAATGTCGGGCGTGATCGAAAACGGCGCGCCTTCCGTCCCTGATATATCGGATTGGCCCCAGCCATAGCCGGCCTGCAGACCGGCGTAGTAGCCCGTCCAGTCGAAGCCGGGTGCGGTCATCGGTACCTCGATGGCCGGGTCGGCTGCAAAAGCCGGCACGGCCAGAGCGGCAAGAAAACCGGCACTTGCGACCATCAATCGACGCATCGAACTCCCCGAAATGGCGGTTCAGAAAGGTCCTTGCGGGGAAGGTAACCCGATTTGCCGCAAAACGGAATCCTATTTCTGACTGTTGCCGGTTTGTGGTGAAGGCGGCGTAATCCGGCGATCAACAGCCACAGAGACCGTTCCGCGCTGGTCAAAACCCCGCTGGCTTGGCACAGTCGGGCAAACAGGAGTCTTTCATGGCAAAGAAGCCATCGGCGCATGCGACAAAACCCAAACCGTGGACCGAGATGGCGACACATCTGGTCGATGTCGCCATGGGGCGCAAACCGGCCGATCTCGTCGTCCGCAACGGCCGCTGGGTGAATGTCCATTCGGGCGAGATCATCGCCGGCACCGACATCGCCATTGCCGGCGGGCGCTTCGCCTATTGCGGGCCGAACGCCAGCCATGCCATCGGCCAGGGCACCAAGGTGGTCGACGCCGGCGGGCGTTATCTGGTGCCCGGCCTCTGCGACGCGCACATGCATGTCGAAAGCGGCATGGTGACGGTGACTGAGTTCTGCCGGGCGGTCATTCCGCACGGCACCACTTCGATGTTCATCGACCCGCACGAGATCGCCAATGTGCTCGGCCTGCCCGGCGTGCGGCTGATGCATGACGAGGCCGTCGCCATGCCCATCAACGTTCATGTGCAGATGCCGTCCTGCGTGCCTTCAGCGCCGGGGCTCGAACATGCCGGCGCCGAGCTGACGGTCGCCGATGTGGCGGAAGCGATGACCTGGGAGAACATTATCGGCCTGGGCGAGGTGATGAACTTTCCCGGCGTCGTCGCCAATGATCCGGTGATGTCGGGCGAGATTGCCGCGACGGTGAAAGCGGGAAAAACGGTCGGCGGTCACTACGCCTCGCGCGATCTCGGTCTGCCGTTCCATGGCTATGTCGCCGGTGGCCCCGAGGACGATCATGAGGGCACGCGCGCCGAGGACGCCATCGCCCGGGTGCGCCAGGGCATGAAGGCGATGCTGCGGCTGGGCTCGGCCTGGTACGATGTCGCCTTACAGATCAAGGCGGTGACGGAAAGCGGCATCGATCCGCGCAACTTCATCCTGTGCACCGACGACAGCCATTCCGGCACGCTGGTCCAGGAAGGCCATATGGACCGCGTGGTGCGCCACGCCATCCAACAGGGGTTGAAGCCGGTGACCGCGATCCAGATGGCAACGCTGAACACCGCCCAGCATTTCAAACTGGAGCGCGAGATCGGCTCGATTGCACCGGGGCGGCTGGCCGACCTGCTGATCGTCTCGGATCTCGCCGCGATGACCATCGACGAGGTCTACGCGCGGGGCGTCAGGCTGGCCAAGGGCGGCAAGCTCGAAATCGACATTCCGGCCTATGACTATCCCCGCACGGCGAAGAACACCGTCAAGCTCGGCAAGAAGCTCAAGGCTGGCGACTTCGACATCGCCGCCCCCAAGGGCGCCAATGAAGTCAGGGTGCGCGTCATCGGCGTCATCGAGAACCAGGCGCCGACGCGCGCGCTGGAGGCCGATCTGCCGGTCGAGGACGGACTGGTCGCCATGGATCGCCGCAACGACATCTGCCAGATCGCGCTGGTCGAGCGCCATAGGGGCACGGGCGGCGTCACCAACGCCTTCGTCTCCGGCTTCGGCTATATGGGCGACTGCGCCATGGCGTCCAGCGTCGCGCATGACGCCCATCACATCATCTGCGTCGGCACCAACAAGCAGGACATGGCGCTGGCCGTAAACCGTCTGGGCGAGGTCGGCGGCGGCGTCGTGCTGTTCTCCAAGGGCAAGGAACTGGCGCTGGTCGAAATGCCGATCGCAGGCCTGATGTCGGACGAGCGGGCCGAAATCGTCGCGGCCAAGGCCGAGAAACTGACCGAGGCGATGCGCAAGATGGGCTGTTCGCTGAACAACGCCTACATGCAGCACTCACTGCTGGCGCTGGTCGTCATCCCTGAACTCAGGATTTCCGATGTCGGCCTGATCGACGTGACGACGTTCCAGAAAGTCGATCTGTTCGTATAAACTTTCTCGGATTATGCGAGCCCGCCGTAGCTCTGAATGGGTTTCCGTAAGCGGAATTAGAAGAGATAATTTTCAACGAAAGACCCCACAATTCCGACGACAATAGATCCATGGAGGGCAATGTAAGCGCACAAATCGTTTCTATTTTCTATTTTTCGCCACCGCTGCGTATTCTTATCAAAAGGATTGAAATAAACCAGAATCGCAACGCCAGTTCCGCCAAATATCCACATCGAGTACGGCATGAGATAAAATCCTTCACCCGCCGGTGGCGATGGTCAGAACCTTGAACGGCGTGGTGATGACGATCTCGGCGACCGAGCCGACCGCCTTGCCGAGGCCCTGGCCGAGATTGTTGAGCTGTGTCGGGTCGGGTTCGTCCGAGGCGAGGCCCGCCGGCGCCCGCAACCGGTCGCCGAGCAGTTGCACCAGCATCGGGTTGTCGGCGAATTTGGCGTGGTTGAGGCGGTCGCCGCCCTTGGCCTGGGAAAGATCGACCACCGACACGCCGTAGCTGGCGAGGTCGGCCGCGTTGCCGTAGTCGCCGACGCGCGGCTTGTCGCCCGAGATCAGCGAGGAGAGCTTGAGAGCCCGGTCATCCGCCGAGAGCAGGATGGCGAACGGCTTGTCGGGTTTGCCGTAGCGGATCATCTGCTTCTTGAAGACGTCAACGTCGATGTCGGGCGAGGCCAGGATGACATAGCCGAGCTTGCCGCCGAGATCGCGATCGCCGGTGATGGCAAGCTGGCGCAGCGCCTCCATGGTCACCCAGGTTCCCATCGAATGGGCGATGATGTCGATGCTCTTGACCTTCGTTTTGGCCAGCATCCTGAGCGTCGCTTCGAGGTCGTCGCGCGCCGCGTTGGCGCTTTCCTTGTCGTAGATGTAGCCCGTGGTCTTGCCGCTCGAAGCCCATGAGAACAGCACCGGCGTGCCGGGATATTTCGTGTCGTGGGCGATCTGCGTCAGCCGGTAGATGCCGTCATCGAAGCCGTTGTTGAAACCGTGCACGAAAACCAGCGCACGATCGCCGCGCATGGCGATGTCGGCGCCGACCGCCTTGGCGAATTGCGGCGCGCCTTCGTAGAAGGTCACGTCCTTGGCGGTGAAATCCTTGGCCGGATTGCTGTTTGCGGATCCCTTGACCCGTTCGATGGCGCCGACCTGATGGCTTTTCGGAACGGTGACGTCGACACGGGCAAAGCTGGTGGTCAGCGAGCGATCGCCGTCGAACACCTGTCGCGGTTCCTTGGTTGCCTTCTGGCGGGTCGTGGCGACGAAGATCTCATGCGTGGCCGCAATGTCGGACGCGGGCACCGAGACCGTCGTCCTGTTGAGCAGGTCATGCGTGTTCCCGCCGGCGCAGCCGGTGACGGCGAGCGCGAAAGCAACGACGAGGTAACTCTTCGAACGCACGGTCACACGCCGGCTCCCGCAAAGGGGGACGTCAAACGCATGACGTCGCTGGCTATTCCGATAAAGCCAGAGACCGGCGCGGTCCAGTTCAAAGTGAATCGATACGTCCGCAATGGTGAACAGGCACGGCGAAAACCGCGGGACCGCATCTATTGCCCAAGCAGGCTGATGCGGTCTGTCACGTCACGGTCGCTGGCAAAGCCGTCATCCTCGCGCAGTCGCTGGCCGATCATCTTCACCAGCGCCGGATTGTCGGCGAATTTCGTATGGTTGAAGCTGTCGCTCCCCTTGACCTTGGAGAGGTCGACGACCGTCACGCCGTAGGAGGCAAGATCGGCGGCATCCTTGTAGTCGCCGACGCGCGGCCGTGAGCCGGCGATCAGGCCGGAGAGCCTTAGCGCCCGATCGTCGTCGGACAACAGCAGGATGAACGGCTTGTCGGGCTTGCCGTAGCGCCGCATCTGGCTCTTGAACACGTCGACATCGATGTCGGGCGAGGCCAGCACCACGTCGCCGAGCTTGCCGCCGAGATCGCGGTCGCCGGTGATGGCCATCTGGCGCAGCGTTTCCATGGTGACCCAGGTTCCGAGCGAATGCGCGACGATGTCGATGCGCCGCGCGCCCGACTGCTCCAGCATCCTGAGCGTCACTTCCAGCTGGTCGCGGGCAGCACTGGCGCTTTCCTTGTCATAGACATAGTCGGTGGTCCTGGCGCCCGATGCCCAGGAAAACAGCACAGGCGTGCCGGGATAGCCGGAATCATGGACGATCTGGGTCAGGCGATAGACGGCGGCGTCGAAGCCGGTGTTGTAGCCATGCACGAAGACCATGACGCGGCCGCCACGCGCCGCGATGTCGGCGTTGAGCGCGCTGGAGAATTTCGGCTGTGTGTCGTAGCCGACGACTTCGGAAGCCATGAAATATTTCGCCGGGTCGTCCGACCTGCCGCGCGAGCGCCGCTCGATCTGGCCGGTCTTGTGGAGCCCCGGAACGGTGACGTTGACGCGGGCGTAGTTCAGCGTCGCCGAGCGTTCGCCATCGAAAACCTTGTTGGGATCGTCGGATTTCTTGCGCGTCGTGGCGATGAAGATGCTGTGGTTGCCGGCGATCTCCGTCACCGGAGCGGACACCATGGTGCTACCCAGCAGTTCCTGTGTTTGCGAGCCGGCGCAGCCGGCGACGAACAAGGCTAGGACAACGGTAAAGATCTTCTTCAAAGGCACGCCTGAAATTCCAACTCCGGCCGAAAGGCCTGTCTACCCCCGCGACACCTCCCGGACAGGGAGAGTGCGGCAGAACTAAGTCGTGTCCAGTCGAAATGTGATCAGCGCCCGATTACAGCCAT
Organism: Mesorhizobium cantuariense; assembly: GCF_042647205.1. Taxonomy (NCBI): domain Bacteria; kingdom Pseudomonadati; phylum Pseudomonadota; class Alphaproteobacteria; order Hyphomicrobiales; family Phyllobacteriaceae; genus Mesorhizobium; species Mesorhizobium cantuariense. The sequence goes on from NZ_JBHRVD010000001.1 coordinate 2,968,032, forward strand.
CGCAGTGTTGCGCGAAAGCCAAAATGGCGGGAGAAACGCCGGAATGTTGGAGAAGGGCAGCACCTCCGGCTTGAGGCGGATGCCGAGCACATCCTTCATGAAGCCGCGCCGCGCCTCTATGCGGCTCCAAGCCTCGGGATAGCGCGCCGCGATCTCCTCGCGCAACCTCTCGTCGGCAAGCGCGATGCCGTCCTCGATGTTGGTGGTGAAGTAGTCGCTGCCGGTCGCTGGAATGATGTCGACCTGCAGCGCCATGCCCGATCTCAGCTCGATGTCGGAGCCGGAAAACACCGGAGAATGCATCCACTCGTCGATGTGGACGAGATGGCCGGGATTGAGTGAGACGCCAAAGAACGGGTCGCCTATGCGATCATGCACCGCCTTCCACAGCGTGCCGCCGGTGGTGCCGATGCCGATCGCTTCGTACCAGTCGACGACGGCGGCAAAATAGGGTGCGACCAGTCTTTCGACATAGTCGCGGATGCCAGGGGCAAGTTCGGATGTATCCTCGGCGAGGAAGCCGGCACGCGCATTGAGCGCACCCTGGATGCCATAGGCCATGGTAATCGGGTCGCCGCGCTTGATGACATCGAGGCGAGGGCTCGGCAGGCCATAGGCTGCGCGCTTTCCCGCCGACAGCATCGGGTGACAGCCATGCGGCAAGCCGTTCATGCCCATCAGCCGGGCCGCCTGCAGTTCGGTCATGCCGGGCTCGATGCCTTGCAGGACATTGCGCAGCCCCTGCGAGGTGAAGGTCGCGGCGAACTCGAAGGCGGCCAGCTGGTCGGCTTCGTTGATGGCGCGCAAGCCGTCAGTGGGGTTCATCAGCAGATTGGCGGCATTCACAACCGCGCCCTTGTCGCCAACCAGCGTGCGCAGCGTGTCGGCGATGAAGGACGGCAGGTCGAGCGTCGTTTCGTTGAACCCTGCATCGCCGGCGCCAAACGGCTTCCAGCCGATGGCGCCGATCCTCTGGCCGGGTTTCAGGCCGCAATCGGCAAGGATGTCGGAAAGCGCGTCCGAGCGGTCGCGCGGCTGCGCCGGCAGTGAGAAGGTCTGGTAGAGGACGCGTTCGTACGGCCCGTCGCAGAGTTCGGCATAGCCCCAGCCCTCATTGCCGACGAGAAGCCATGGCTGCCTGCCGGGAACGATGACCAGCAGCGTTTCCTCGAAGCGCGGATCATAGCCTGAGAGGTAGGCGACATTGGCTGCGTGTTCGCGGTCGCCATAGACGGCGAAGGCATCGAGGCCGGCCCTGGCGCCCGCTGCCATGAGCGCCTCGATGCGCTTTTCGTGGGTGGTGCGCGCAACGAGCGGCATGATCGTCGGCTCGCCGAATTCCGGCAAGGACATGGATTTCAGGCCAACCGATGCCACAGGCATGAACAAACGCCTCCAAGTGCTTGCAAGGATTCTGCGAATGCCCGTTGCGGAAGGGCATGAATGGCCGGACAATGGCGTCGCGGGGCCGGATATGCAATAGGCGGGACCGCTGCGCGGTCCGATCAATGATAGAGGCCCGCAGGCGACAATCGGCGCGAGGTGGTTTTCCAATGAACAGTTTTTCTTCCCGCGTCGCTGCCGCTGCCGCCGCGATCCGCCAGATATTCCCGGAAACGCCGCTGCAGGAAAACGACTATCTGTCGAAAAAGACCGGTGCTCGGGTGCTGCTCAAGCGTGAGGACTTGTCGCCGGTGCGTTCCTACAAGATTCGCGGCGCCTTCAATTTCTTCCGCAAGACGCTCGCTGCCGGCAACGAGGCCGAATTGTTCGTCTGCGCTTCCGCCGGCAACCATGCGCAAGGCTTTGCTTTCGTCTGCCGCCATTTCGGCAGACGAGGCGTTGTATTCATGCCGGTGACGACGCCGCAGCAGAAGATCGACAAGACCAGGCTGTTCGGCGGCGATTTCATCGAGATCAGGCTGGTCGGCGATTTCTTCGACGACTGCTACCGCGCCGCCTTCGAATTCACCGAGAGTTCCGGTGCTCATATGGTGCCGCCCTTCGACCACAAGGACATCATCGAGGGGCAGGCGACCGTCGCCTATGAGATCGCGGACCAGATGCCAGGCGCCCGCATGCCCGACATCATCATGCTGCCGGTTGGCGGCGGCGGGCTTGCCGCCGGCGTCACCCATTATTTCGCCGATCAGGGCCGGGAAGCGCGCTTCGTCTTCTGCGAGCCGGCGGGTGCGCCAAGCCTGCGCGAGAGCCTCGCCGCGGGAAAACGGCTCAAGCTCGCCAAGGTCGACAATTTCGTCGACGGCGCGGCGGTGGCCGAGATCGGCCGCGAGCCGTTGCGGCATCTCAGGGATTTTCCAGCCGACACGGTGCGGCTGATCCCGGAAAACCGGCTCTGCGCCACCATGATCGAGATGCTCAATGTCGAGGGCGTCGTGCTGGAGCCGGCCGGCGCGCTGGCGATCGATGCGCTCAAGGATTTTTCGAAGAAGGAGATCAGGGGCAAGACCATCGTTGCCGTGGTTTCGGGCGGCAATTTCGATTTCGAGCGGCTGCCGGACGTCAAGGAACGGGCGCTGCGCTTCGAGGGGCTGAAGAAATACTTCATCATTCGCTTCCCGCAGCGGCCAGGCGCGCTGCGCGACTTCCTCGAACTGCTCGGGCCCGACGACGACATCGCCCGTTTCGAATATCTGAAAAAATCGGCACGCAATTTCGGTTCGGTGCTGATCGGCATCGAAACCAAGGACCGCCGCAATTTCGATTTGCTCAAGGCGAATTTCGAGGCCGAGGGCGTCCAGTATCAGGACATCACCGACAACGAGACATTGGCCGGGTTCATCATATGAGCGGTGCCGTAAAAATCTTCGTCGCGCTGTTTTCCGGAATCAATGTCGGCGGCAACCGCATCGTCAAGATGGCGGAGCTGCGGTCGTTCTTCGAGGATCTCGGCTTTTCCGATGTCGCCACCTATGTGCAGAGCGGCAATGCCGTGTTCCGGGCGAAGAAGGGCGACGCGGTGACGCTGACGAAGCAGCTCGAAGCAGCCTTCGAGAAGAAATGGGGTTTCCATTCGCGCATCATGGTGCGCGATCTCTCATGGTTCGAGCGGTTGGTAAGCGAAAATCCCTATCCGGAAGTTGCCGCGGACCACACGAAGCTGCACGCCTATGTGCTGGAACGCGAACCGACCGCCGATGAGGCGGCGCGGCTGGCCGAAAAGTGCACCGGCCCCGAACGCTTCGAGATCAAGGGCGATGTGCTCTACCTCAGCGCGCCGGACGGGCTGGGCAAATCGGTGTTTGCCGGGCTCATCCCGCGCACGCTGAAAGTGCCGGGCACCGCGCGCAACTGGCGCTCGGTGCTGGCGCTGCTGGAGATGGCCGCTCAGGCCGGTGGGAAATAGGGTACTTACGTTGCCGGAACGGGCTTCCAGTCGAAAGTCAGTTCTTCGCGGAAAGCAAAGCGCTTGATGTGATCGGCGACGACGCTTTCCAGGCGCTCGAGCGATCCGCCCTCGTCAGTCGTCACCGCGATATGTAGCGCATTCGCGTCTGCGTCCAGAATTGTGCGGCCCATTGAGAGATCGATGGTGCCATGGGTGGGATCGAATTCGACGGGGAATTTGTGCGCCCAGTGTTTGCACAGCTGCTGCAGATAGCGGCTGGCATGTTCGGTGGCGACATCGGCATGGCTGGTCGGCATGAACTCTCCTGGGCAAGCGCCTGTTTAGCCGGACAGATAGGCACCGTTCCGGAAAAACCAAACGGTGCCAAGCCTGTCAGCCGAGCATTATCCGCTCAAGATAGCGTGATTGACTACCAGCTTCCGGTGTTTGCCATCGAAGCCCATGGTTCGGCCTTGGCCTTGGCCGGGCCTTTCTGCAGAAGCTCGATCGAAATACCGTCCGGCGACCTGATGAAGGCCATGTTGCCGTCGCGCGGCGGCCGGTTGATGATGACGCCATTGTCCATCAGATGCTGGCAGGTGGCGTAGATGTCGTCGACCTCATAGGCGAGGTGGCCGAAATTGCGCCCGCCCTTGTAGTCTTCCGGATCCCAATTGTAGGTCAGTTCGACCAGCGGCGCCTTGTCGGCGATGCCGCTTTGCTCGTCTTCGGAGGCAGCGAGGAAGATCAGCGTGAAGCGGCCTTGCTCGTTTTCGTAGCGGCGCACCTCCTTGAGGCCGAGCTTGTTGCAGTAGAAATCAAGCGAGGCATCGACGTCGGCGACGCGGACCATGGTGTGCAGATAGCGCATGTGATTTCCTCGATAAATTGCGTTGCGGTGCAACATAGGGTCGGCCCTGTCAAAGGGCAATCATGCGGCACTGCGCAATGCCGGCAAAGAACAAATCCGGTATTCCCCCAAATGAACCGTGAAAAAAGGCACGGCAGGTCTTGCACACACCGGAAGCCGCGGTGTTAATCTGGTGTCAAGAATCAGTTGCGGTGTTCTTGAAACAAGGGGGCATTCTTATGGGGGAAAAGGCCTCTTTGACGGGGCGGGACGGAACCCTTGGCGACGCCTTGCAGCGTGACGAAGGCGGCGACGCCTCTGATCTGCTCGAGGTAGCCGGCGCCATCAAGTGGTTCGATGTGGCCAAGGGCTATGGTTTCATCCTCCCGGATGACGGCATCTCGGGCGATATCCTCCTCCATGTGACATGTCTTCGAAAGGACGGCTTTCAGACGGCCCTGGAGGGCGCGCGCGTGGTCTGTCTCGTCAAGCATGGCGACCGCGGATTGCAGGCCTTTCGGGTGCTCTCCATGGATCTCACCACCGCAGTCCATCCGGCCGAGATGCAGGAGCAGCGTACCCATATCGCGGTGACCCCGGAGAGCGGCCTCGAACGCGCCTTGGTGAAATGGTTCAACCGCACAAAGGGGTTTGGTTTTCTCACCCGCGGCGAGGGCACCGAGGACATCTTCGTCCACATGGAGACCTTGCGCCGTTACGGCATCACCGAGCTTCGGCCCGGGCAGGTCGTGCTGGTTCGTTTCGGACGCGGTGACAAAGGCCTTATGGCCGCCGAAATTCACCCCGATATGGGGACCTTGCCGGTCTCGCACTAGGACGATTTCCGGCCGAGGATCTCGAATGGCTTACAGGAACTGGCTGACTGCGGGCGTGATGTGCGTCGCAATCGCCGTCGTCGCTGCTGCCGGTGGTTATTTCTATTCCGAAAAGCCGACCTCGGCGGACAGCCGGGCGATGATCCTTCCGGCCGATCCGGCGCCGTTGGTCGTGGTGACGAAAGGCGGCGATCGCTCCTTTTCCATTGAAGTCGCCGACACCGCCGCTGAGCGCGAGGCCGGCTTGATGTATCGCCAGGACATGGCGGACAACCATGGCATGCTGTTCGTCTTCGAGGTCCAGCAGCAGGTTGGCTTCTGGATGCACAACACGCCGATGCCGCTCGATCTGGTCTTTGTCGGCCAGGACGGCAAGATCCGGGCGGTCAAGCATGGCGAGCCGCAATCCGACGCCGTTATTTCGCCCGGTGTACCGGTGCGTTTCGTGCTCGAACTCAAGGCTGGCACTGCCGCCAGGAACGGCATCGAGTATGGCGACCTTTTGCGCCATCCGGCCGTGGGCACCGCATCCGGCCCCGGCATGCCGCCAGCCGACAATGGCGATGCGCCCAATGGCGGTGGTGGTTGAGCACGGGGGCGGGATCGCAGATGCAGTTTTTCACCCATGACGGCTTCGACCTTGCCTTCCTCGACCGCCAGCCGGCATCGGGCGAGGGCGATCCGGTGCTCATGATCCACGGCTTTGCCTCGAGCCATTATGTCAACTGGGTATCGCCCGGCTGGTTCAAGACGCTGAACGATGCCGGCTACCGCGCCATTGCCTTCGACAATCGCGGCCACGGCTCGTCGTCCAAGAGCTATGAGGAGGCCGACTATACGCCGGTCAAGATGGCTGGGGATGCCGCCGCCTTGCTCGGCCATCTCGGCATCGGGCGTGCCCATGTCATGGGCTATTCGATGGGCGCCCGAATCGCGGCGTTCATGGCACTGTCCGATCCGGACAAGGTAGCGACGCTGGTCTTCGGCGGCCTTGGCATCGGCATGATCGATGGCGTCGGCGATTGGGATCCCATTGCAGCCGCCCTGCTTGCCGACGATCCGGCCGCGACCAGCCATCCGCGCGGCCGGTCGTTTCGCGCCTTCGCCGACCAGACCCGCAGCGATCGCCGTGCCTTGGCCGCTTGTATCGCCAAATCGCGGGAATTGCTGAGCGAGCAGGACATTGCCCGCATTGCCCAGCCGACGCTGGTCGCCGTCGGCACGACGGACGACATTGGCAGCTCGCCCGATGAACTTGCGGCGTTGATGCCGAACGCCAGGGCCTTTCACATCGAGGGCCGTGACCATATGCTGGCCGTTGGGGACAAGACCTTCAAGCAGCGCGTGCTGGAGTTCTATGCCGAAAATCCGCTCTGAGCGGACGGCGAGGGGGGCGGGCAACAGTGGCACAATGGGGACGAAGCACGGCCGCCGTGCCGGGCGCGGTGGCGCAAGGCAGGCTCGGCAAACGTTCGGTTATACTGGCATTGTTGGCGTTTGCGGCCGGGGTACTTGCGATAACCATCCTGGTGGCGATGCCAAGTGACGCCTCGAAACTTGCGCAGAACATCGCAACGGGCTTGTTCATGGCGGTGTTTCTGCTCGCCGCTCCGCTGGCGCATATCACCGGCGCGATTTTTGGCGTGATGGCGCTGGTGCGTTCGAACGACAGCCGCGCGCTTGGCGTTCTGGGGATCATCCTCAACGGGCTGTCGGTGATGGCGGGGCTCGCTCTCCTGGTGGCAATGGCGTCGACGATAGGTGCTTTTACCTGATCTTGCGCCATCCCGGCTTGCCGTGGGTCGCGACAATGCTGGGTCAGTCCGGCGCCCTTGCTGCTTGAACCGACTTCGCCATCACGCACAGCAGCTCGAACATCATCGTCGCGCCGGCGAGCGCCGTCATTCCACCGAAGTCGAAAGGCGGCGCCACCTCCACGACGTCGGCGCCGACAATATTCAATCCGTCGAGCAGGCGAACCATCTCCTGGGCCTCGCGGGTTGTGAAGCCGCCTAGCTCGGGCGTACCAGTCCCGGGGGCCATCGATGGGTCGATGCAGTCGATGTCGAAGGTCACATAGATGGGCGTGTTTCCGACGATGCTGCGCGCCTCTTCCATGATGCTGGCCGCGCCCCGCCTGACGAACTCCTCCATGTAGATGATGCGGATGCCCTGGGCGACCGCCCAGTCATGTTCGCCGGGTTCGTATATCGAGCCGCGGATGCCGATCTGGACGATGCGCTTGGGATCGAGCAGCCCCTCTTCGATGGCGCGGCGGAATGGCGTGCCATGCGTATAGGGGTTGTCGCCGAAATAGCGGTCATTGGTGTCGGAATGCGCGTCGAAATGGATCATGCCGACGGGCGCCTTGCGGGCAACGGCGCGCAGCACCGGCAACGTCGTCAGATGATCGCCGCCCGCGGCAAGCGGAATGGCGCCCGCCGCGACGATCGCCGCGATGCCGTCCTCGATGCGCTTCAGTCCGTCCAGCAGGTTGATCGGATTGACCGAGAGATCGCCGACATCGGCGACATTGGCGATGCTGAATGGCTCGGTCCCCGAGACGTGATGGGCGCGCCGCATCAGGCTCGACTGGTTGCGGATCTCGCGCGGGCCATGCCGTGCACCGGCGCGATTGGTGGTGCCACCATCCCACGGTATGCCGACGAGCGCGATGTCGAGCCCCTCCGCGCTTGCCACAGCCGGCAGTCTCATGAAGGTCGAAAGTCCGGCGAAACGAGGAACGGCGGAAGCGTCAATCGGCTGGAAGAAATTGCTGCTCATGGTGTCGGCACCTCAGAAGAATTCACGTTTGACGATTTCCGCAATGCGGGTCTCGCAGTCGTCGAGCAGCCACCGGCCCTTTTCCGCCGATGAGCCCTCGGTCAAAGACAGCACGCCGGACGGCGGTACTTCCTCCGCCGGCTTGGGATAGCGGTCGTAGGGCCTGAATTGCGCGGGGCCGTCATGCAGCGCCTTGCCGAGATCGACGAGTTCGGGGCGCAGCGCCATCATCATCGAGGTTTCGATGACACTCGCATGTTCGAGCTCGATGCCGGGGTAGCCGTCGGGGAAGACCTTCGCCAGCGTTTCGGCGCGCACCATTTCCCAATGGTCGATGCGCAGGATCGTCAGATCCGCCGCACGCTCGCGGCCAATGGCATCGAGCGCCAGTTCAATGCCCTCGATCGACGGGCCGATGTTCTCGTAGTGGCCGTTGAGCACAACGATGCGCCGGACCTTCTGGCGATAGAGATCGCAGATCACATCCTTGACCAGCAGCGAAAATGTATGCGCCGTGATGTTGATCGTGCCGGGGAAGGCCGGGCCGCCGCCTGTTCTTGGCTGCGAGCGGTTGCCATAGGCGATGGTCGGCGCGACGAGGCCACCGACCTGCTTCGCCACCTTCTCGGCGATGGCGGTCGGGATGATGACATCGACATTCATCGCCATGTGGTGGCCGTGCTGTTCGGTCGCGCCGAGCGGCAGGAAGATGGGCGCGCCGGCGGCGATCCGCTTCTCGGCTTCGGGCCATGGCAGTTCAGCGAGGAAAACTCGGTCTTTCATGGTCATCTCATTTCAAAGCATCGCCGCGCCACCATTGGCGCCCAGGCATTGTCCGGTGAAGAAGGTCGCGCCGGGGCCGGCAAGGAAGACCACCGCGGAGGCGATTTCATCCGGCCGGCCGATCCGCCCCAACGGGTGTGTCGTTTCCAGCGCGCGCTGGCTCTCGCTCAGCGCCTCGAAGCCGAGAAGCGGCGTGTCGGTCGGCCCCGGCGCCACGGCGTTGACCAGGATGCGAGGGGCAAGCTCGCGCGCCCAGGAGCGGGTCAGGCCGAGCAATGCCGCCTTGGTCGCGCAATAGACCGAGGCGCCGGACCGGCCGAGATAGGCGAGTTCGGAAGCGATGTTGACGATGCGGCCGCCATCGGGAAGGTGCGGCAGGACTTCCCGTGCCACGATGATGGCGCCGCGCACATTGACGGCAAACATGCGGTCGACATGGTCGAGCGAAATCACGCCAAGCGGTGCTTCCTGGAGGATGCCGGCATTGTTGACCAGGATGTCATAGCCGCCGATCCGTTGCGCGCCCTGCTTGACTGCGGCAATGATGTCGGCCTCGCTGGCAAGGTCGCAGGCAAGGATCGGGATATCGCCTTCGGATGCCTTGAGATCGAACCCGAGAACTATGGCCCCGGCGTCCCGCAAGGCGAGCGCGGTCGCGCGGCCGATGCCGCTGGCCGCACCGGTGACCAGCGCGCGTTTTCCGTGCAGTGGAGTTACCAAGGCACTTCTCCCCTGTCGACGCCGAGCGACTGCCCGGTGATGTTGGCCGCGAGATCCGACGCCAGGAACAGGTAGGTGCCGGCCATGTCGGCCGGCTCCATCAGGCCGGGCAGGGCCTGCGCGCCGACGATGTCTTCGAGCAGTGCTGCTTCGCTGACCGCGCCTTGTTCGGCCATGCGGCCAAGCGAGCGCATCGATGCTTCCGTGCGGACCCATCCGGGGCAGACTGCATTGACGCGGATGCCCTTCGATCCAAGTTCCTTGGCCCAGGTTTTCGTCAGGCCGATGATGGCGTGCTTGGAGGCGACATAGGCGCCGAACCGCGCTTCGGCGACGCGGCCCCAGATCGACGCGGTGTTGATGATCGAAGCGCCCGCCTGCATGCGCGGCAAGGCGCGCGCGGTGACCAGCGCCGTGCCGATGATGTTGATCTCGATGATGCGCCGGAAGGCAGCTTCGGCCTCGTCGCTGCTGTCGGTGATCGGCGTCATTAGCTCGAGGCCGGCATTGTTGATGAGCACGTCGATCCGGGAGATCGGTTCGAGTGCCGCCCTGACGGCCTCGCGGTCGGCGATGTCGGCCTCCATGCCGGTGGCGCCCAATTCGCGGGTCCGTTCGTGCACGGCCGCGTCGTTGGCAATGAGGTGCAGGCTGGCGCCGGCCTTGGCGAAGCCCTTGGCGATGCCGAGCCCGATGCCGCGGCTCGCTCCGGTGATCACGATCGTCTTTCCGGAAAAGGAGAGGCTCATACGACCACTCCGGTTTCGTTGCGGATCAGATGCAGGACCTTGTTGCGCAGCTCGAAGAATTTCTGGGTTTCGCGAATCTCCAGCGGCCGGTCCGGGCCAAGCTCTGTCGCCACGTCGATATCGGCGACAATCGAGGCCGGACGACGCGAGAACAGGATGATCCGGTCGGCGAGAAATACCGCTTCTTCCACGTCGTGGGTGACGAAGATGATGGTCTTTTCCTCGCGGATCTGGATCTGCCGCAGCTCGACCTGAAGCCGCTCGCGCGTCAGCGCGTCGAGGGCGCCGAAGGGCTCGTCCATCAACAGCACGTCCGAGCCCGCGGCGAGCGTGCGGGCTATGGCCACGCGCTGGCGCATGCCTCCCGAGATCCGGTTTGGATAGGAGTCGGCAAAGTCGGCGAGCCCGAACAGCTTGAGATAGTGGCTGATACGCTCGGCCCTTTCGGTTGCGCCGAGGTCCTTCCTGTAGCGCATGCCGAAGGCGATGTTGTTTTTGACGGTCAGCCAGGGAAACGACGAATAGGACTGGAACACCATGCCGCGCCGACGGTCCGGCCTGACGACCTTTTCCCCGCCGAGTAGGATCGAGCCCGAGCTCGGCTGGTCGAGGCCGCCGACCAAGCGCATCAAGGTGGTCTTGCCGCAGCCCGACGGGCCGAGGAAGACGACCAGCGAATTGCGGTCGAGGCCAAGGCTGGTCTTTCGCACGACATCGATGGGGCCGAAGGACTTGGCCGTGTCGACGAATTGAACATATCCGGTCATGTCAGGTCCTCACAGATACCGGAACAGCCGGCGGTGAAGCAGGCGTAGAAGCTGGTCGGTGACCAGGCCGATCAGGCCGATGACGACGACGCCGGCCATGACCTCCGGCGTCTTGACGAAGCGCCGGGCCGTCCAGATCACATAGCCGATGCCGGAATCGGCGGCGACGATCTCGGCGATGATCAGATAGGTCCAGCACCAGCCGAGCGTGATGCGCAGATTGTCGAGCAGCGTTGGTCCCATCCAGCGCAGGGCGACGTCGATCATGACTTGCCTGGAATTGGCGCCGACGGTGCGGGCGACCTCGACGAACTCCTGCGGCACGCGCCGCATGTCGTCGGCGACGAGCAGAACGAGCTGGAAGAACGTGCCCAGCCAGAGCAGGAAGATCTTGGTCTCCTCGCCGACGCCGAACCAGATGATGGACAGCGGCACGAGTGCGGGGACCGGCAAATAGCGGATGAAATCGATCATCGGCTCCAGGGCGGCGCCGACGATCCGGTAGCTGCTCATCATGATGCCGATCGGGATCGCCATGACGGCGGCCAGCAGGAAGGCAATCCAGACACGGGTGGTCGAAACCGCGACGTGCCAGAGGAGGTTCTGCCCGGTCAGCATTGTCCACAGCGCGATGACGACGCGGCTCGGCGACGGCAGGAACTGCGGTGCAATGATGCCCGCGCGCGCCGCCAGTTCCCACAGGGCAATGACGAGCACGGCTGCGGCGACGCTGACGGCAAACTCCAGCATCGGCGACGCGCGACCGCGGAAGACAAACAGGCTGCTGAACAAATCACTATCCCCGGGTGATCGAAAGAACGGCCGTCACCGGCGGCAAGCCGGAATGACATCGCTGCCGACAGCCGAGAGAGGCTGCCGGTCGGGCCACGCGGCCGCTATTTTGCCGGGACCTTGTTGATTGCCGAATTGTCGATCTGGTCGGCCGCCACCAGTCTGTTGTCGGCGGCACCATTTTCCAGGTTGAGATCCATCACCGTGTCGAAGATCCCGTGCAGCGTGCCTTTTTCTCCCGGCTTGCCCATATAGGCGAGGGATTCGGCAAGCGTCGTGTAGGACAGGCTGGAGTTGACGATGTCGGTCACTTCGGCAGGCGTCAGGCCGAAATGCTTGGACGCCATGTCGGCGAATTTTTCCGGCTCGGCCTTGATGAAGTCGACCGCCTCGTAGATGCAGCCGAGGAATTTTGTGTACTTGTCGGGGTTCGCCTTGAAGTCGTCGTTGCGGGCGATGATCGCGTCGATGATGATGCCGCGATGATCCTTGGACGAGATCAGCATGCGGGCACCGGGGCGGGTGGAGGCCTTCAGCGCCTGCGACATGAACGGTTCGTAGGTCGCGATCGCGGCGATCGATTCATCGACGAAAACCGCGCCCGTATCGGCCGTCGCGATGTCCTTGATCTGCAGATCCTTCAACGACAGGCCGGCCTGCTTCAGCTCCATCTGCAGCAGCAGGCGTGAGGGAATGTTGGGTTCGGCCGCGACGACCTTGCCCTTGAGATCGGCCACCGACTTGATCTTCTCGTCGGTGATGACGCCGTCGCCGCCGACGGATTCATCGATCGTGCCGATGATGATGCCGGGCGTCGAGGCGTCGCGCGGTCGCCCCTGATATTCGCCGACCGAGCGCATCTGCATCTCGATGTCGCCGCGCGCCATCGCCGCCATGACGTTGGTCAGGTCGTCCTCGAATTTGATGCTGACGTCGAGGCCCTTGGCCGTGAAGCAGCCAAGGTCGCTGGCGATATGGACAGGCGCAAATCCCAGCCATGTCGGTGCGAGAATGCGGATCTGGTCGGCGCTGAGGGCGAGCTGCGAACTGGCGAGCAGAAGGGCTGCGGACAACGCGGTGCCGAATAACGGTTTCATGATTGTTCCCCAATTTTGTTCCGCGCAGGCTCGCGATTTCTGACATTGATGTAAATGAGTTTATTTAGAACGATACATCGAATAATATCGATGTATCGTTCTGTGCATCAGAGGGAGTAGCATGCGCCGGCTGGACAACATCGATATCCGCCTGCTGCGCGTTTTCGTGGCGCTGGCCGATTCAGGCGGGTTCGCCGCCGCGCAAATCACGCTCAACCTGTCGCAGCCGACGCTCAGCACGCATCTGGCGGAACTGGAGAAACGCATCGGTGCCCAGCTCTGCCATCGCGGGCGCAAGCAATTCCGGCTGACCGAGGTCGGGCAGGCGACCTACGATGCGGCGCAGAAGCTGTTCCGCGACCTCGACGATTTCGGACATCGCATCAATGCAGCCAGCGGCAGCCTGTCGGGCCGCTTGCGGGTCGGGACGTCGGATGGGGTCTTCACCAGTGGTGAACTGGGTATCCAGCACGCGCTCAGCCGCTTCATGGGGCCGGATTCCGACGTCTTCATCGACCTTTCGGTGGGCACGCCGTCCGAACTCGAGCAACAAGTCGCCGATGGCGGCCGCGACATCGTCATCGGACCGCTGTCGCAAAAGGCGCCCGGCGTCGTCTATCGGGACTACTGCGGCGAACCGCATCTTCTCTATTGCGGCCGCCGGCATCCGCTTTTTGCGGTGCCCGATTCAAGGATCGACCAAAGCGCTGTCGACGCCGCGCGGTTTTCGGTGCGCAGCTATCGGCATTTCGACGATCTCTACCTTGTCGGCCATCCCAGGGCGAGTGCATCGGTGGTGCATATGGAAGCGCAGTTGATGCTGATCCTGTCGGGCAATTTCATCGGCTTTCTGCCGTGCCATTTTGCCGATCCCTGGGTCGCGGCCGGAGACATGCGGGCAATCAAGCCAAGGGCCTATGCGTTCAGTTCCATACACCGCGTCGCCTATCGCAAAACCGACGCCCAGCGCTCGCTTGTTCAGGCGTTTCTCGGTGCATTGTTCGATGCAACGCCCGCGGCAGGATAGGGCGACATGCGGGTGCGTCGCCGACGAAGATCACGAAGCGGTTTGCAAGGCCAGCAATGACCGCGTGATGTTTTCCCGGGCCTGCGGTTCGAAGCGCTGGCGAAATTCTTCGGTGTGGAAGATGTGCGGGCGGGCGAGGAAACTCTTCAGGACAGCACTGCGTCCGGCCCGCCACATCGGCTCCTCCACCCAGTGATACTCGCGCCGCACGGCGCGCTCATAGGCGTCGAAGGCATCCGGCACGGCACCCAGGATCGATAGATCCATGTCGAGGAAAAGACTTGCGTCCCGTGTGGCGGTCGCGTCGTCGAACGACGGCAGTTGGTGCGTGGCGGTGGCGACGATCATCGCCGAGATGCGGTTGAGACGTGAAGGATCCGCGCGGCCCGCCAGCCTTTTCTCGGCAAGGTCGGCACTTTGCGCCTCGTTGTCCTTGGCCTTGCTGTCATAGATGGCGTCGTGGAACCAGATCGCCGCTTCGATCGCCTCGGGATCGCCGAGCAACCCTCGATAGTCGCCTGCCAGCGCCAGCATCGCCTCGATATGGGCAAGGTTGTGGTAGTGGCGATCCCCGGCCTGGTAGAGTGCCGAAAGCTCGCTTTTGAGCGCGTCGTCGATCAAGGGTTCGTTTTCCATGGCTGCTTGAATTCCCGCGAACCAAATCCATTTGACAAAGCACTAAGGAAAATTGAGTTCAATCGTGCTATGATCTGGCTTATATGTGCCGCCAGACAACAGGCAAGCGCAACAGGCAAGCCCGGCAGGACGCAGGACGAGACGGCGATGAACAGCATCAGCATTTCCCGACACAGCGCATTGAAGCCGGTCGATCCGATCTGGCGCTCGATCCGAGACGAGGCGATGGAGGCGGTCAACCGCGACCCGCTGCTCGCCGCGTTCCTGTATTCGACTATCCTCAACCAGGACAGCCTGGAGGAAGCGGTCATCCATCGGCTCGCCGAGCGGCTGGACCACCAGGACATCGGCTCCGATCTCATCCGCCAGACGTTCAAGTCCATGCTGGCCGACGACAAGGACTGGCCGACGACCGTGCGCGTCGACATTCAGGCCTATTACGACCGCGATCCGGCCTGCGACCGCTTCATCATGCCGGTGCTCTATTTCAAGGGTTTCCACGCCATCCAGACGCATCGGCTGGCGCATTGGCTGTGGAATCAGGGCCGCAAGGATTTCGCGCTCTATCTGCAGAGCCGGTCGTCCTCGGTCTTCCAGACCGACATCAACCCGGCCGCCCGCATTGGCAAGGGTATCTTCATCGACCACGCCACCGGCCTTGTGGTCGGCGAGACGGCGGTCATCGAGGACGACGTGTCGATCCTGCATGGCGTGACGCTGGGCGGTACCGGCAAGGCCGGCGGCGACCGTCACCCCAAGATCCGCTACGGTGTGCTGATCGGCGCCGGCGCCAAGATCCTCGGCAACATCGAAATCGGCCATTGCTCGAAGATCGCGGCGGGCTCGGTGGTGCTGTCGCCGGTGCCGCACAACAAGACGGTTGCCGGCGTGCCGGCCCGCGTCGTCGGTGAGACCGGCTGCGATCAGCCGTCGCGCCAGATGGACCAGCTTCTGCCGTCGCAGACGATGGATCAGGTCGTCAGCTTCGACATCTGATTTTCACGAGGCCGCCTCCTGCTGCCGGATTCCGGCCGCCGGCATGAGTGGGTGGTTGTCTCGCCTTATCAGGCCGCTTGCCTTTACATCGCCATTGTCGACGTGCCAGAAGCGCGTTCGAACGAGCAAGCCCGATGATCGGAGAAGACTGTTGAAGCCGGACGAAATCAGAAAGCTGGACGCCTATTTCAAGCGCGTCTTCCAGAACCCCAAGCTCGAGGTCAAGGCACGGCCGCGCAAGGAAGATTCGGCCGAGGTCTATGTCGGCGACGAATTCCTCGGCATCGTCTTCAAGGACGAGGACGACGGCGACTACAATTTCTCGATGGCGATCCTCGACATCGATCTGGCCTGAGCCAGCGATTTTGCGCTCGGCCGGCTCCGCCCCGATGCGGCCGGCCAGCCGGATTTCCGAGGCTTTCTTAATGTCCTGTTTTCAGGACACGCCCGGCTTCGGTGGCGATTGCCGCGTCGAGCGCCTGCCAATCCCCCAGAAACTCCCTAGGGAAGCGATAGGTGAGACTGAGGTCGTCGCCGACCTGGATGTCGCGCTCGCAAGGCGCCAGCGATTGGTCGGCACTCGGCCCGCTCAGGCAGCGGGCCACGAACGGGTCCTTGCCGGGGCGCTTGCCGACAACCAACACCTCGTTCAGATAGCCTGATTTCTCATTGAAACCGTACACCGTCGTGCCGCCAGGGCCCGCAATGCCGGGCTGGGTGATCAACGCGCTGTAGATCGGCGCGAAGCGGCCACTCATGTCACGCGACATCATCTGCTGTTCGAAGGACAGGAAGATGACGCTCTTGGCTGTGCCCGTATGGTTGAAATCGTCCCGCGCGGCCTCGCTGTAGCCGTCCATTTGGGGATAGCGCAGATAGAGGTCGAGCCGCGAAGCGATGCCGTCGCGCCGGGCCTGGGCGAAACGGATGGCGTTGGCCGGCACGGCAATGACATTGTTGCCGATCACCACCTGATGGACCGTTGCGTCGTCGGTGTATCCGGCCATGGCAATCGAATGGCCGAACCATTTGCCGCCAAGGCTGATCGCCACCGACAGCAGGGCCAGCGCCGCGAACCCGTAGAACACCCGCTTCATCAGCCTGGAATCGACCACGGTGAGTTCGGTGGCGAGCGCTGCCTGCTTCATCTCAGTCCTCGGATCTCGGGCCGCCTGTACGCCACTGGTGTCCCTGGGCGGCACACATCGCACGGCACAACTCTTGCAGCCTTCATGGAACGACTGTGCAATTTCATGGTAAATGGAAAGTTAAGATGGGACCGCTGGAACTCACTCTCCTTGCTTTTGCCGTCGGGCTGACGGCCTGCGGGCTGGCTGGGTCGGCCATGGAGCTGGTGTCGGGCCGCAAGGTCGCC
The DNA here is from genome assembly GCF_042647205.1 of Mesorhizobium cantuariense. Classification (NCBI taxonomy): domain Bacteria; kingdom Pseudomonadati; phylum Pseudomonadota; class Alphaproteobacteria; order Hyphomicrobiales; family Phyllobacteriaceae; genus Mesorhizobium; species Mesorhizobium cantuariense. The sequence goes on from NZ_JBHRVD010000001.1 coordinate 2,984,793, forward strand.
TTCACCGAACCCTATGTGTCGCCGTCACATGTTTTGCGCTCGCTGCTCGCCACTGCTTGTGCCGGGCCCTTCATGCTGGTCAACGATGCCATCGATGCGCGGCGTGAGCGCCGCATTTCGACGCTCGCGCTGATGTCCTGCGGCTGCACGGCAATTGCATGGGCCTTGGCACTAGGCGTCGTCGTGCTTGCCATTGCCTCATGGACGATCCGTCTCCTAGGGTCCGAATTGCCAGCCTAAGACGATTCGGAGACCGAAAATGCCGCTTTATGCGATCGATGGAACGGAGCCCAGCTTCGCGGATGCGGACTCTAACTGGATCGCGCCCGATGCGACGCTGATCGGCGATGTGCGCGTTGGCCGCAACGCCGGCTTCTGGTTCGGCACCGTCATTCGCGGCGACAATGAGCCCATCGTCATCGGCGCCGACACCAATGTGCAGGAACATACGGTGATGCACACCGATCCCGGCTTCCCGCTGACCATCGGGGAGGGCTGCACGATCGGCCACCGCGCCTTGCTGCATGGTTGCACCATCGGCGACAACAGCCTGATCGGCATGGGCGCCATCGTGCTGAACGGCGCGAAAATCGGCAGGAATTCGCTGGTCGGCGCCGGCGCGCTGGTCACCGAAGGCAAGGAATTCCCGGACAATTCGTTGATCGTCGGCTCACCTGCCAAGGCGATCAGGGTTCTGGACGACGCGGCCGTTGCCAGACTGCGCGGCTCGGCGGCGCACTATGTCGCCAATGGCAAACGCTTCAAGGCTGGGTTGAAGAAAGTTTGAGGCCAGCCTGGCCACGTGTCGGCGGTGGTTCGTCGCGCTCCAACTCACTGTCCGTCAGAGCTGCGCCCGGCCATCGCATCGCGCAGCAATGAAGCACCGGCTTCAAAGCCGGCAATCTCGGCTTCCTTGATGGCTGTCCTGTAGTCATCGATGCGGGTTTCGAGCGCCGGGTCGGCGCCCGCCGCCAAAAGCAGGCGGATCGCATCGACACTGCGGATTGCCACCGAATAGTGAAGCGGAGTCCAGTCGTTGACGCCCCGCATGTTGGGGTCGGCGCCGCCGTCGATCAATACCCGCACTATGTCCAGCCTGTCGGCTCGGTCGGTGGACAACGCCGCAATGATGGACGGAAACCCGCCGTGATCCTGATAATTCGGATCCGAGCCGGCATCCAGCAGGATCGAGATGAAGCCGACGGGGCTCCAATAGATCGCATATTCCAGCGGATGCCCGAGGCCGAGCTCGAACGGCATGCGCTCGTCGAACCAGCGGGAAGAGCCGCCCAAGGTCACGCCAAGGCCGTCGAAGTCGCCGGCCTTGAAGGCATCGTCGATGGCCTTGAACAGGCGGTGGCGCTCGCATCGATCTTCCGGGATTTCCAACATCGCAGTGATCCAGAAGGGCGAAACTGACGGCCTATAGTGCCTCGATCTTCTGTGCGGGGGAAGGCGGGACGATTCGACTGAATGAGATTGCGATTTTCCAGCCACCCCAAGCGGACTGGTTTTCGAACGGCCTCCGCCAGAAATGGCGGAGCCGGCCCGGGGACGGGGCCGGCTCCTTTCACCCGGTCGTTGGGGACGGGGAGGGTGGGGACTCGACCGGGTTTCTCCTGAAGCACCTCGCACTCATGCGGCGCGCTTGATCTCTGTTTTAGCGGACGCTGGCGACCGCGTCGGAGCGGCCGTCGTTGATCGTCACCCAAACGCCGGAATTCTGATCCGACTGGCGCTTGAGATAGGTGTAGTCGGTGTCCGTCCAGGACAGCACCTTGGTTTCCAGATTGTCGAGGATGAATTCGCCCAGGCTGGTGCGCACGGTCAGCACCGCGTGACCGTCGCCATTCGGCTGGCGCGCGACCGTCATCAGCAGATTGCCGGCAGGCACGCCCGCATCCATCAATTCGCGACGCTTTTCCAGCGCGTAGTCCTCGCAATCGCCATAGCCATTGTCGGGATAGGCCCAGTATTCCTCGACACCGTAGTTTTCCATGTCGGTGCGCGGCTTGATGCGGGTGTTGACCGAATTGTTGATGTTGACGATCGTCGCCCACAGTTTGCGGGTCAGTTCGACCGGCGCGCCCTTGCGGGTTCTTTCGCTGCATTCGCCGGCTATGCGCTGGCAGAATTCATAATGGCCAACAGGTTGTGTGGTGCGCCCGCCGGTGTGCATATAGGCCGGTCCCGCGGCATATGCTGATCCCCAAGCGGAAAGCTGCATCGCCATTGCCGCCAGCAACAGCTTGCCCCTCGTTTTCTTCATTGTTGTAGTCTCCCCGTTCGAAGGAGACATTGCCACATGTGGATTTACTTGAGGCAAAAGCGCGAAGTAGATATTGAGTAAAACGCCAGTAGAATAAACATAAAATTTGAATCATTTGAGTATTGAATTGTTTGGAGTTTAAGCCCCGGCTCTCGGCTATTGATGCCGCGCAGATCCTGCCGGGAGCGGCCGAAGCACGCTGGTCATGGGCGCAAAAAACAAAAAACCGGCCGCAAGGGCCGGTTTCCTGAGTGTTGCTGAAGGGCCTTGTCAGGCGCGTGACGTGTTGAATTCGGAATCGAGCGTTTCGGGGCGCTGGATGACGGCGAATTCGATGGCGACGCCATCCTCGAAATGGCGCACGATCTGCCCGCGCATGGTGCCGAGCATGACTTGGATGCCGATCGCCGGCTTGACGTCGATCTCGATCGCAGCGCCGGAAAGCGAAAGGTCGATGATACGGCACTGGTACTGACGGCCGTCGGTGAGCTGCAGCACGCTGGTCGGATTGCGTGGCGCGACGCGCTCATGGCGACGGTCTTCCGGCAGGTCGAGTTCATGCTTGTTGGCAAGCCAGGTCAATTGCGCGGCAAGCTTATCCTTCTTTCGATCCGACGCGATGACGGTCATCGCGAAACCGTCTTGCAAGGTGCGCGTGACGACACCTTCGATGCGGCCGATATGATCGATGTAGGCGATGACTTTTTCGCCGGGCATGCCGATGCGGTCGGTGCGAAACGCGACATTGCCCGGTGACATGTCGACGACCTGGCAGGGATGCTCGGTGCGGTCTTCCAGCATGAAGCGCCCGTAAATCTTGACCCGGACGCGCTGAAAGTTACGCCTTTCAGCTTGGGACGGCGCATGGTCGATCGCCGCTGACCTCATGACTGCCTACACCCCGTTTGGCATCCCACGCGTCGATGCGAGGAACTTCATCAGAGAAGTACAACAAAGCGGGTTAACAAAGGGGAAAAGCGGGCGCTTTGGGGCTTTCCTTTTTATGCATGCCGTTGTCCCAAAACCGCTGCGCACTTTTGGGCCGGCATGCATCAAGCCGCGAGATTGCGGACTATTCCTCGCGCCCGCCATCGAAGACGACGAGATGGCGGATGCGGCGCGCCCGGCCGAGCGCCGAGATCGTCTCGGGTGCCTCGAATTCATCGGGAACGAGCGAGGGAACATCGATCGCCGGACGGTTGTTCAGGAGCTCCTTCTCCGGATCGATGACGCGGATCGAATCGATCAACGCGTCGGTGATCGGGTCGGCGCCCAGCCAGAAGGGCTTGTCCACGGCGCTAATGACGCCCAGGCAACGCGGATTTTCGACGCCGCCGTCAAGTGGCAGGGCGAGCAGTTCGAACTTGTTGGAGCGCCCGTTGCGGCTGAAGCCCTCATAGCTGATGAGCACGACCGACTTCTGGTCGAAGACGCCGTGGATCAGCCGCGAGACGAGCCGCTGATCCTTCTCGCGCCACAGCGACGGAAAGGAAAACCCTTTGAGTTCTCGGCCATAGTAGGCGCAAAGCCTGGTGCCGGCGAGCCGGAATACGGCTTGCCCGCGCGTGTCCCGCTCCAGGATAAAGGTGTCGGCCAGCAGCGACTTGATGTCGGCTGGCTCGACCTCCGAACGCTTCGGGGCAGGGCGTCCGTCACGCAGGCGGTTCCAATATTGGAACAGCGTGATCGATCCATTCTGGTTCATGCTATGCTGCTCCGCGCATTCTGTCGTCTGATGTCCCATCGGTGAACAGAAGGGCGCCCTCCGATGACCTACATGCGTTGCGGAGCAGGAAGCGTGCCAGCGTCGTTAACACTTGTTCACGGGTCGGGGCCGTTAAGGTTAACAAGTGGTTTACGTTGCATCGAAGCGAGCCCCGTGGCACACAAAAACCACTCCAGAAGCGGTCGTTTCGCGACGATCGGCAGCACTTCAGTCAAGAGTTTTAGGGGAGCAGGGGGCTCGACCAGCCGTTCAAGGGAAACCTTGAACGGCTTCTTTTTTGATTCGCGCCGCGGCGATTCGCGGTTTGCGGTTCGGTCCGCGGTGATCTAGATGCTCGAACCCCGAATCCCCGCAGAGTGCAATTTCAAATGAGTGAACCGGCATCTCCCTCGGAAGTCGACCCCGTCGAGGGCGCACCTGAACCGCGGCGCGAGCCGGTGTTCAATCTGCCGCCCGTCGTGCTGGCGGTGATCGGCATCTGTGCTGCCGTCTATCTGCTGGAGCAGTATGTGTTGAGCGAATCCCAGCAGATGACATTGCTGTATGACGGGGCCTTCATCCCTGTTCTCTACACCGGCCAATACGGCTTCGACTGGTTCCTGTTTTCCCGGCCCTTCACCTATGCCTTCATGCATGGTGGTTTTGCCCATATCGCCATCAACATGGTCTGGCTTGCAGCCTTTGGCTCGCCGTTGGCCAATCGTCTGGGTACGCTCTGGTTCGCGCTGTTTTTCGCCGTGACCGGGCTGGCCTCGGTCGCGCTTTACTGGGCGGTGCATCCCTACGGAGAAGCGCCACTGGTCGGCGCCTCCGGTGCGATTTCCGGCATGATGGGGGCTGCGGCGCGTTTCGGCTTCCGCACCGACCGTTCAGCGGGCAAGGCTGCCTTCGCCGGTCCCGTGCTGCCGATCGCATTCGTATTGCGCTTGCGCGGTGTCGTGATCTTCCTTGCCGTGTGGATGATCATCAACCTCGCCACCGGCCTTCTCGGCCTTGCCCCAGGTGTAGACGGCCAGATCGCCTGGGAGGCCCATATTGGCGGCTTTGTCGCCGGCTTCTTCGGCCTGCGCTGGTTCGACAGGCGATGGCAGGCGCCCGAATGGGAGAGCCCCGACCACCGCACTTGAAATGCAACCGATCACGGCGCACGATGTTCACTCTTATGTGAAGGCCGGTCAGGGCAGGAACCGGCAGGCAAAGCAGAGGAGGACGCCATGACGGTTAAGGCAATTCTCGAGAAAAAAGGCCATGACGTGTTCACGCTCGGGCCGAACGAAAAGCTTAGCGAAGCCATCCGCATCCTGGCCGAACACAAGATTGGTGCGCTGGTCATCACCAATGGCGATCACAAGATCGTCGGTATCCTTTCGGAGCGCGACATCGTGCGGGTTGTCGCCCGGGAAGGTGGAGCCGCGCTCGATATCGCCGTGCGTTCGGCGATGACGCCGAAGGTGAAGATCTGCAATGAAAACCACACCGTCAACGAGGTGATGGAAATCATGACCCGCGGCCGTTTCCGCCATCTGCCGGTGGAAAAGGACGGCATGCTCGATGGCATCGTGTCCATCGGCGACGTGGTCAAGCGCCGCATCGAGGATGTCGAGCGCGAAGCCGACGAGATCAGGGCCTATATTGCCACCGCCTGAACGGTGAAGGGAACCGCCGGCCGGAAGACCGACCGGCGGAGGGGTATTCTACCTGTTGTCGAGTTCGGAGCGGACGAGTTCCAGCCCGCGCCGGGTGATGCGGTAGGGTCCGCCACCTGACGAAGAAACAGCCTTCTTCCGCTTCAGCTTTCGAAACATGTCGAGATCGACGCCCGGATAATGCCAGCCGTCACGGGTCAGGCATTTGACGGAGGCGATCCGCTTTTTCTCGTTCTTTTCGATTTCAATGCGTCCGCCCTGCGCGAGCAGGTGCAGGATGCGCTGTTCTATGCGCGAAATATCCATGGGAGAGTTTCCGGGAAAACAGAAAATGCCGCCGCCGCGAAGCTTCGCGGCACGGGGTTTCAGGTTTTTCTGCCCTGCCTCGCTAGGAGGTCAGGGCCTTACCGGGACTGAGCGTAAGTGGACATCCACTCTCCATTGGAATGGACGTCCTATAGGCGAAAGCGGCTGAAAAGGCCAGTCCGTGGCTTTGCGCTTGTCTCTTTTGGCGGTTTGCACTAGCGAAGATCGAAAATATGCATTCTGCATTTTGCATATTTCTCGACACCAATTCGCAGGCTGCCATGACCCTCATCGACACCCGTACCCCCGACGCGAAACGCCTGATCCCCGGCGCTACCGGCGACTGGGAGATCATCATTGGCCTCGAGGTCCATGCGCAGGTCACTTCGGAAGCAAAGCTGTTTTCGGGCGCCTCGACCGCCTTCGGCGCGGCGCCCAACGCCAATGTCAGCCTGGTCGACGCGGCCATGCCGGGCATGCTGCCCGTCATCAACGAGGAATGCGTCAAGCAGGCGATCCGCACCGGCCTTGGGCTGAAGGCGCAAATCAACCACAAGTCGGTCTTCGATCGGAAAAACTACTTTTATCCCGACCTGCCGCAGGGCTACCAGATCTCGCAGTTCAAGCAGCCGATCGTCGGCGAGGGCACCGTGATCGTCTCGGTCGGCCCGGACCGCCAGGGCGAATTCGAGGACATCGAGGTCGGCATCGAGCGGCTGCATCTGGAGCAGGACGCCGGCAAGTCGATGCACGACCAGCATCCGACCATGTCCTATGTCGATCTCAACCGCTCCGGCGTGGCGCTGATGGAGATCGTCTCAAAGCCGGACATGCGCTCGGCCGACGAGGCCAAGGCCTATGTCACCAAGCTGCGCACCATCGTGCGCTATCTCGGCACATGCGACGGCAACATGGACGAAGGCTCGATGCGCGCCGACGTCAACGTCTCGGTGCGCAAGCCGGGCGGCGAGTTCGGCACGCGCTGCGAGATCAAGAACGTCAACTCGATCCGCTTCATCGGCCAGGCCATCGATTACGAGGCGCGCCGGCAGATCGTCATCCTCGAGGATGGCGGCAAGATCGATCAGGAAACGCGGCTGTTCGACGCCGTCAAGGGCGAGACGCGCTCGATGCGCTCCAAGGAAGAGGCGCATGATTACCGCTATTTCCCCGATCCGGACCTCCTGCCGCTGGAATTCGACCAGGCCTATGTCGACGCGCTGGCTGGGGAATTGCCGGAACTGCCGGACGACAAGAAGGCGCGGCTGATCGCGTCGCTCGGCCTGTCGACCTATGATGCCTCGATCCTGGTGTCGGAAAAGCCGATCGCCGATTATTTCGAGAAGGTTGCCGCCGGCCGCGACGGCAAGCTCGCCGCCAACTGGGTCATCAACGATCTGCTTGGGCAATTGAACAAGGCCGGAAAAGACATTGAAAACGCTCCGATTTCGCCCGACCAGCTCGGCGCGGTCATCGATCTGATCAAGGATGGCACCATCTCCGGCAAGATCGCCAAGGACCTGTTCGAGATCGTCTGGAATGAGGGCGGCGACCCACGCCAGCTGGTCGAGAGCCGTGGCATGAAGCAGGTCACCGACACCGGCGCCATCGAGAAGGCGGTCGACGAGGTGATCGCTGCCAACCCCGACAAGGTCGAACAGGCGCGCGCCAAGCCGAGCATGGCCGGCTGGTTCGTCGGCCAGGTGATGAAGGCGACCGGCGGCAAGGCCAACCCGCAAGCGGTCAACGACCTCGTCAAGGCCAAGCTGGGCATCGAGTAAGGCCATGTTCGTCCGCACCGCCGGGGAGCGCGACCTTGCCGCTGTGCGGACGCTGCTGGTCGAGACCTGGCATGCGACCTATGATGCCATTTATGGCGCTGCCAAGGTGATCGAGATCACGGATGAATGGCACTCGATTGCCTCGCTCCGCTTGCGACTAACACGGCCGAACTCGGAATTCCTGGTGGCCGATGACGGCAAGCGGATCGGCGGCATGGCTTTCGCCGCCGCCACCGCCGATGCGAAAATCATCCTGTTGAACCAGCTCTACGTCCATCCGGACTGCCAAAGGCGAGGGGTCGGGCAAGCACTGCTCGACGAGGTCGAAGCCAGTTTCCCGGAAGCGCGAACGCTGCGCGTCGAGGTCGAGGAGGCCAATGGCGGCGCCATCGCCTTCTACCGATCGAAGGGGTTCTTGCCCGCCGACCACACCGCAGATCCCCGTGAGGCCTCAGGGCCGACGACGCTGAGTTTCGAGAAGCCGCTCGGATAGGATGCAGGGCCTTCTTTGGCGCCAGCATGAATTTCATCGTCAACGGTTCACCGGGCAGCGATCCGGCCATGCGTCATCGCGGCGTTTGCTGTGCCGGCTCACGACGGATATGCAAGGGCATGACCAAACTGTCCCGCACTGTAGCGATGGCGCTGCTCGCCATCATCATTTTCGCAACCTTGTCGCCGATCCAGATGCGGCCGCACATCGCCGAAGCGAACATTGAGCGTGCCTTGGCTTATGTGCTGTTGGGCTTCGCCCTGGCGCTCGGCTTCCCCAACCGACTGTATCAAGCCGTGGTCTTTGTGGCTGTGACCGCCGGCGTACTGGAACTGCTTCAGATCATTGATCCCGGTCGCCACGCGCACATTGCCGATGCACTCGTGAAAGCCTGCGCAGGCATTGTCGGGATCCTCGTGGGGCAATTGTTCGTCAGGAGCAGCGGAAGACTAGGAGAGCGGTAGGCGCGGGCAGAAAACCCGCCACGCCGATGGGCCAGACTTCGTCTCGAGCTCGGCTAGGCAGAGGAAACGTCGACATTGTCGATCAGTCTGGTCTTGCCGAGCCATGCGGCCGCGAGCAGGCGCCCTTCGCGGTCTCGACGCCATGGCGCAAGCGTCAGGCTTTCGCGTGCCTCGACATAGTCGACCTCGCGGAACCCGGTGGCGACAAGGGCACGGCTGGCCTCTTCGGTTGCACCCTTCCGGTCGGCGCCCGCCGCCAGTTCTGCGGCCGTCTTTCTCAGGATCACGTTGAACTGGCGGGCGATCTTCAGTTCGGTTTCGTCGAGGTAGGCGTTGCGTGACGACATGGCGAGACCATGCGCATCGCGTATCGTCGGTGCGCCGATGATCTCGACGGGCAGGTCGAGATCGCCGCAGAGCTGCCTGACGACGCAAAGCTGCTGGTAGTCCTTCTCGCCAAAGACCGCACAGTCAGGCGTTGCCTGCAGGAGGAGTTTTGCCACCACGGTGGCGACGCCGTCGAAAAAGGTCGGCCGAAAGTCCGATTCGAGCCCGGCGGAGGGGCCGCCGACCGAGATTTTTGTGGCGAAGCCGGTAGGATACATCTCGCCGACCGTCGGTGTGAAGGCAAGGTCGGCCTTTGCCACGCCCAGCCGGTCGAGGTCGCGGGCGAGTTGGCGCGGGTATTTGTCGAGATCCTCGGTCGGCGCGAACTGCGTCGGGTTGACGAAGATCGATACGACGCAGCGATCGGCTTTTTCGAGCGCAATTTTGACCAGGGAGATGTGCCCGTCATGCAACGCCCCCATGGTCGGCACCATGGCGACACGAAGGCCATCGCGCCGCCAGTCATGGATTTGGGCGCGAAGTGCGGCAACGCTGTCGACGACGACGGGCCGGCTCATGCGTCGTCCCTGCTCTTTGTCGCCGAAAAGACATGGCCGGGGCCGGGGAATGTCCGGCTTCGCACCTCCGCTGCATAGGTTTGGGCGGCATGCGAAATCACGCTGCGCAGATCGGCGTATTCCTTGACGAATTTCGGTACCCTGTCGACGGTCAGCCCGACCATGTCGTCGATGACCAGGATCTGGCCGTCGCAGTCGCCGCTGGCGCCGATGCCGATGGTTGGAATGGCGATGCGGCGGGTGATATCGGCGGCGACGGCCTCGACCGTGCCTTCGATAACCACCGAGAAAGCGCCGGCGCTTTCGACGGCGAGCGCATCGTGAACCAAAGCCGCAACAGCCTCCTCGGTGCGGCCCTTGATCTTGTAGCCGCCGTCCTTCTCGACCGATTGCGGCTGCAGGCCGATATGTCCCATGACCGGAATGCCGGCATCGACGATGGCCGCGATCTGCCCGATCATGTCGACGCCGCCTTCGAGTTTCACCGCCTGGCAGCCGGTTTCGTCGACGACCCGCCGCGCCGAGGCAACGGCTTGTGTCGCCGAAGCCTCATAAGTGCCAGCCGGCAGGTCGACGACGACGCAGGCCCTGGCCGAGCCGCGCATCACCGCCTGTCCATGCGCGATCATCATCTCCAGCGAGGCGCCCAGCGTCGTCTTGTGCCCATACAGCACCATGGCGACGCTGTCGCCGATCAGAAGCAGGTCGACATGCTCGTCGAGCAAGCGGGCGACGGGGTAGGTGTAGGCGGTCAGGCAGACAATCGGAGTGCCGCCCTTGCGGCGGCGAATCGCCTCAGTGCTGATGCGGATGTCGGTGGTCGGCAATTCCGTGGCCAATCGTCACCTCTTCAGACTGCAGCCAGGTTGGATACCCTGCATGGCGCGCAGAGCTTTAGAAAGACCGCAATGGCTTGGCAAGCGCCCATCCTGCCGCCTGAAGCGTGTCGCGTTCGAACGGATTGAGGCGACGCGCTTCAGGTCTTTGATTTTATGCATGTCGTTCTCCCAAAACCGGGGGCCACTTTTGGGCGGCATGCATTGGAAAGATCACGGGCTTGTGTCGGGTTTCCGGCAAGCCATTTGCGCGCCCGCTGTGGCAAAAGCCTTGCCTTCGGCAAGGCCTGACGCCATAAGCAGGAAACGGGCGCTGCCGGCGCGAGGGTTCTAAGATGAAGACTTTTCTTACGCAGTTTTTCACCTGGTGGAACAGCCAGACGCTGGGTACGCGCCTGCACACCTGGCGGCATGGCAAGAGGGTCGGCCAGGACGAGACGGGCAACATCTATTATGAGGGCGGCATCGATTCGGAAGGCCGCACGCGCCGCTGGGTCATCTACCGCAACTATTCGGAAGCCTCTGCCATACCGCCCGGCTGGCACGGCTGGATCCATCACCGGGTCGACGTCGCGCCGTCGAGCGAAGACTACAAGCCGCGCGACTGGCAGAAGCCGCATCAGCCCAATCTGACCGGCAGCCCGGCGGCCTATCGCCCGAAGGGCTCGGTGCTGACCAATCAGCACCGTCCGCAGGTCACGGGCGACTACGACGCCTGGACACCCGGGTCGTAACGACAGGGTGCAAGCCGGTCCTTTATCGCCACAATTGGTGTTTAGCTGCTTGCTGATCAGAAAACGGCGACTAGCCTTGGCGATCGATAGAATCACCCGGGCGCGAACCACCGGTACCCCTATATGAGCTTTTTCAGCCTGACATCGATGGGCGGCCTGATGGTAGCCGCCAGCCTTGCCGTCAGCACCGCGGCCTTTGCCGCTTCGCCTGAACCCGCCGCGCCGGCGCCGGCGCCGCCCGCGGGAGCGGAGCGGGTCACCAATCCTGTCGCCGAGTTTGCCGGCATCGACAAGATCACTGGCCGCATCATCACCTTCGATGTCTATATCGACGAGACGGTGCAGTTCGGTGCTTTGCAGGTGACGCCGCGTGTCTGCTATTCGCGACCGCAGACCGAAGAGCCGAAGACAGATTCCTTCGTCGAGGTCGACGAAATCACGCTCGACCGCAAAATCCGCCGTATCTTCACCGGCTGGATGTTTGCCGAAAGCCCCGGCCTCAACGCCGTCGAACATGCCGTCTATGACGTCTGGCTGAAGGAATGCAAGCAGAAGTCGGATGTGCCGGCGCCCGACGGCGCCAAGGCCGACGCGACCAAAGCTGACGCTCCCAAGCCCGCCGCAGCCCAACCGAAGGCCACGACCACTCCGGACGTGACAGAGCCGGATGTGACTGAGCCGGACGTTTCCGAACCCGATACGACCGACTCCAACTGATCCTCCGGAACCGCCCTGTCCATCACGCGTTGGATCACGGACGACCGCGCATTTATGCGCAAGGAGGATATTCCGATGTCAGACAGCAAGCGGATCACGGCCGGCAAGGAAGAGCTACTGGAACTCGAAAAGGGGTTCTGGACGGGCGACGCGGCTTACTACGCGGCAAATGCCGACACCGAATGCCTGGTGGCATTTCCGCAGATGGCCAAGGCGATGGACAATGCCGATCTCGCCAAGACCGCAACCAAGCCCAACCGCTGGCGGGACCTGAAGATCGATCTTAAGGGCATTATCGAGCCAGGCAGCGACATCATCATGCTGACCTACGAGGCACATGCGACACGCGAGAACGGCGAACCCTACGCCGCGCTGGTCAGCACCGGCTATGTCCATCGCGTCAACGGCTGGAAGATGATGTTCCATTCGCAGACTCCATTGGAAGCCGCCACCGGGAAGTAGGCTCAATCGTCAGGGATAGAATACGGCCTCGCCCTTCAGCGCGTCGGCCAGCATTTTTTCGTATTTTCCGCGCGGCACATCGACCGCGCCGAAGCGCTTGAGGTGCTCGGTGGTGAACTGGGTATCAAGCAGAGCAAAGCCGCGCGCCTTCAACCGCTCGACGAGATAATAAAGGCAGGTCTTGGAGGCGTCCGTCTCCCTGGCGAACATGCTTTCGCCAAAAAACACCCGGCCGAGCGACACGCCGTAGAGCCCGCCGACCAGCCGGTCCTCGCGCCACGCCTCGACCGAATGACAATGTCCTATCCGATGCAGTTCGACATAGGCTTCGCGGATCGGCGCATTGATCCAGGTCGAGCGCCGCTCCGCGCGCTTTTCGGCGCAGCCGTCGATGGTGGCTTCGAAATCGAAATCGAAACGGATGTCGAAAGGATGCTTCTTGATCGTTTTCCTGAGGCTTTTCGGCGCGTGAAAACCATCGAGCGGGATGATGCCGCGCGTCTCCGGCCGCACCCAGAACACCTCCGGGTCGCCGGCGCTTTCGGCCATCGGGAAGACGCCCGAGGCATAGGCCTTGAGCAGGAGGTCGGTGGGGATGCGATAGCCGGGTGCGTAAGGACGGGTCATCGCGTCTCCGCGCTACTCTTCCTTGGCCAGGTATTTTTCCAGCCAGTGGATGTCGTAATCGCCATTGGCGATGTCGGCATTGCCGACGAGATCGCGAAACAGCGGCAGCGTCGTCTTGATGCCGTCGACGACGAACTCATCCAGGGCCCGCCGCAGCCGCATCATGCACTCGACGCGGTTGCGCCCATGCACGATCAGCTTGCCGATCAGGCTGTCGTAATAAGGCGGGATCTTGTAGCCCGAATAGACGCCGGAATCGACGCGGATGCCCAGGCCGCCCGGCGTGTGGAAATGGGTGATCGTACCGGGCGACGGGGTGAAGGTGCGCGGGTCCTCGGCGTTGATGCGGCATTCGATGGCGTGGCCGTTGAACTTGATGTCCTCCTGCTTCACCGAGAGGCCGCCGCCGGAGGCGACGCGGATCTGCTCGTGCACGAGGTCGATGCCGGTGATCGCTTCCGTCACCGGATGCTCGACCTGCAGGCGCGTGTTCATCTCGATGAAATAGAACTCGCCATTCTCGTAGAGGAACTCGATGGTGCCGGCACCGGAATAGCCGAGATCGGCGATGGCCTTGGCGCAGATGCCGCCGATACGGGCACGCTCTTCGGCATTGAGGGCCGGCGAGGGCGCCTCTTCCCAGACCTTCTGGTGGCGGCGCTGCAAGGAACAGTCGCGCTCGCCGAAATGGACGCCGCGGCCAAAGCCGTCGCCAAACACCTGCACCTCGATGTGGCGCGGCTTTTCCAGATATTTCTCGATGTAGACGGCATCGTCGCCGAAGGCCGCACCAGCTTCCGTGCTCGCCGTCTGCAAGGCGATCTCGAGGTCAGCCTCGGTAAGGGCGACCTTCATACCGCGCCCGCCACCACCCGCGGATGCCTTGATGATCACGGGATAGCCGATCTCGGCGGCAATGCGCCTGGCTTCCTTTTGATCGGTGACGGCGCCGTCCGAACCGGGCACCACCGGAATGCCAAGGCGCTTGGCGGTGCGCTTGGCCTCGATCTTGTCACCCATGATGCGGATGTGGTCGCCGGTCGGGCCGATGAAGGTGATGTTGTGGGCAGCCAGTATGTCGGCGAACTTGGCGTTCTCCGACAGGAAGCCGTAGCCCGGATGCACGGCGTCGGCGCCGGTGATCTCGCAGGCAGCGACGATCTGATGGATGTTCAAATAGCTGTCGCGCGATGGCGGCGGGCCGATGCAGACGCTCTCGTCGGCGAGCCGCACATGCATGGCGTCGGCGTCGGCGGTCGAATGCACCACCACCGTCTGGATGCCGAGTTCCTTGCAGGCACGCAGCACCCGAAGCGCGATTTCGCCGCGATTGGCGATGAGGATTTTCTGGAACATCCGGCCCGCTCTACTCGATCACGACAAGCGGCATGCCGTATTCGACCGGCTGCGAATCCTCGAACAGGATCGCCGTCACCGTGCCGGCGCGCGGCGAGGGGATCTGGTTCATCGTCTTCATCGCTTCGATGATCAGCAGCGTCTGGCCTTCCTTGACCTTCTGGCCGACCTCGATGAACACCTTGGCGTCCGGCGACGGCGCCAGATAGGCGGTGCCGACCATCGGCGAGGTGACCGCATTCTTGGAAAGGTCTGCTACAACGGGCATAGCAACGGCGGCAGCTTGCGCCGAGGCAGGAGCATAGGCCGGCTGCGGCGCTGCGATCGCATGAACAGCCGGCGCCTGCCGCGATACGCGCACCTTCAGGTCACCCAGTTCAACCTCGATCTCGGTGAGATTGGTGTCGTTCAGTATGCCCGCCAGATCGCGGATCAGCTGCTGGTCAACACCGGTCTTCTTTATCGACATTTTCGAGCCTTCTGTTTGTTGGCCGGTCATAGGCGTGCTGCCAGCGCCTGCAATGCCAGCGTGTAGCCGAGCGGCCCAAAGCCACAGATCATGCCGACGGCGACCGGCGCGACCATGGAGACGTGGCGGAATGGTTCCCGCGCATGGATGTTGGAAAGATGAACTTCGGCGACGGGCAGCGGCGCTATGGCGCGGATGGCGTCGTGGATGGCGATCGAGGTGTGGCTGTAGGCGCCTGGATTGATGACGATGCCGACAGCCTTGTCGCCGGCTTCCTGTATCCAGTCGACAAGGTCGCCCTCATGGTTCGACTGGCGGAAATCGATCTCGAGCCCAAGCGCCGTGCCGGCCTGCTTGCAGTCGTCGGCGATCGCGGCAAGCGTCTTGCCACCATAGATGCCCGGCTCGCGCTTGCCGAGCGCGTTGAGATTGGGACCGTTCAGGACGAAAACCGTTTTCAAAAAAGCCGACCTTTCCCGGCGCCGGCATCAAGCCGGCGCGCTGGGCCCTCTATAATGGGCATAACCGCCCGCGGAAAGAGCGCAAGTGCGTTCTTTCACTGTCCACAACAGGCGGAAATGTGCCCGTGAGAAATGTGCTCGCGAGCAAGATCAGAGCGCGGCTTTCGCCGCCTCGATCTTTTCAGCCAGCACTTCCTGCCCGAGCGCCCCGAACACCACCTCGTTGCCGACCACATAGGACGGCGTTCCGGTGATCGCCAGCTTGTTGGCAAGGTCATAGGTCTTGGCGAGGGCCTCGTTAATCGTCGGGTCCTTCATCTTCTCGCGCAGCGCTGCTTCGTCGGCACCGAGCGACAGCGCGACCTTGATCGCCGACGCCTCGGTGGCACGCCCCTGGCCGCCGAGCAGCGCATTGTGGAACTCGCCGTACTTTTCCGGCATCATCAGGTGGAAGGCCATCGAGACGACGCTTGCCTTCTGCGATTCCGGTCCAAGGATGGGGAATTCCTTGAGCACGAAGCGCAGGTCCGGATCGGTCTTGGTCAGCGCCTGCATGTCGTCCATGGCGCGTTTGCAGAAGCCGCAATTGTAGTCGTAAAACTCGACGATGGTGACCTTGCCGTTCGGATTGCCGACGACGCCGTCGAAGGCCGAGTTGAAAATCTGGTCCTTGGCGTTCTTGATCACGCCGAGGTGGGCGATGCGCTGCTCTTCCTTCTGCTTGGCCTCCAGCGCGTCCTGGACCTCCAGAAGGACTTCCGGGTTCTTCAACAGATAGTCGCGGATGATGCCTTCGACCTCGCTGCGGTCGATCTTGGTGTCGGCCGCCGCCGTCTCGACGGGCTGCGCCGTACCAGCCTTAGCAATCTGCGGGCTTCCGGCCACGAATCCGAAAGCCAGCATGGCCAGGGCGACCGCAACCCCCGTGGTGCCCAGCAGCAGTGCTTTTTTCATCGTTCCTGTTCCTTTTACCTGTTTTCCGGTCTGGCTATGTCGCAGCGCGCGACCGGAAGGTTCACTTGATCTTGGTTGATGACCTGTAGTTTATGATATCCTGAGCGCGAAGCCAGCGCGGCTCGCCGCGTTTCATCTGCTGCTGCGCCCGCATGGCGAAAATCTTCGCATCCTTGTAGTTACCAGAATAGAAATGGCCCTCGGCGGTGGCAAGTTCGGCGCCGGGTATATCGCCCAGCTCGCCATAGGCCTGTGCAAGATAGCGATACCCGGCTGAGTTTTCCTTGTCACGCCCGAGGCCATTGTTGATCTGCACGACGGCTTTTTTCAGAGAGTCGGGTGTGCCGACCGCCATCAGCGCCTGACCCATGGACACCGGCAGCAAGCCGGACCGTGCCGTATCGAGGCTGACTGCCTTGGCATAGGCGTCCGCGGCTTCCTTGGGCTTGTTTGCCTTCATCAGGATGTCGCCGCGCAGTTCCTGGAAATAAGCGTTCTTCGGCTGCGCCTTGATCAGCGCATTGGTCTTGGCGAGCGCGGCGGCGATGTTGCCGAACAGGTAGGTCGACTGGGCGTCGCCATATAGCGCGGCGAGGGTCCCTTGCATCTTTCGCATCAGCCGCGACGCGGCGGCCTGGCCGTCCATGTAGACGGCGATCTTCACCCGCATCATGTCATGGCGCTGCTGCAGCGCAGGCGGGTCCAGCCTGTCGACGTTGGGGCTCTGTTTCACCAGCACTTCGAGATTGGAGATACGATCCTGCGGCATCGGATGGCTGATCCGGTAGGGATCGACCTGCGCGCCCGACAGCGACAGCGCCGTCTGGAAACGGTGGAACGTCTTCAGCATGCCCATGCCGGACTGGCCGGTGGCGTTGAGATAGGTGATCGCCGAGCGGTCGGCCGTCATCTCCTCGGTGCGCTGATAGGCGAGGATGCTTCGCTGTGCCATCTCGCCGCCGCCAGCTGCCACGCCCATGCCCGCACCGGCGAGGCCGCGGCTGTTGGTCGTTGCACCGGCGACGATGGCGCCGGCGCCAAGCAATGTCGCGATGATGGCCATCGTCTTGGCGCGTTCGAGCTGGTCGCGCAGCTTCTGTTGGTGGCCGCCGGCGATATGGCCGGCTTCGTGGGCAATGACGCCGATGATCTCGTTGGGCGTTTCGGCCGCCATCAGCGCGCCGGTGTTGATGAACAGCCGGCGCCCGGTGACAAAGGCGTTGAAACTCTGGTCGTTGACCAGAACGATGTCGATGCCGTCATTCGCCAGGCCGGCCGCCCTGAAGATCGGCCGCGCGTAATCGCGCACCAGCGCCTCGATCTCGGCGTCGCGCACCACCGGCACGTTCTGGGCAAAGGCGCTGACCGAACTCGCCATTGCAACGGCAACGCCAAGCGAAAGCGTCGCGAAGACGCGCGCTGCCTGGGCAATCGTCGATCTGGGTCGGCTCAACATGATGGCTCCACTGGTAGACGAGCGGGCGAAAGATGAAAAGTCGGCGCCGGAAACTTCCTCAACTTGTGATCCTCACATCAATCGGGCATTTGTGCGGCGCATGCGTCAGGGGCTTGGCGCGCTTGATCGTCGGGATAGGGATAAAATGGTCGTTTCACTCTCACACCGTGGCAATGTCGAGCCCTTCCATGCTATGGACATTCTGGCCGAGGCAAACCGGCTGAAGGCCCAGGGCGTGCCGGTCATTTCCATGGCCGTCGGCCAGCCGTCCGATCCCGCACCGGTTCTGGTTCGCGCGGCAGCAGCCAGGGCGCTGCAGGACGGACGCATCGGCTACACCGACGCGCTCGGCCTCGCCGCCCTGCGCAAGGCGATCGCCGGACACTACGCCGATCACTATGGGCTTGATATCGAGCCCGGCCGGATCGCGGTGACCACCGGGTCGTCGGCCGCCTTCAACCTCGCCTTCCTGGCGATGTTCGATCCGGGCGACCGCGTCGCCATCGCGGCGCCGGGCTATCCCGCCTACCGCAACATCATGGCCGCACTCGGCATCGACGTGGTCGAGATCGAGCTCGGTGACGCCGCCTATCTGCATGCCGGCCATTTGGAGACCGCGCATCGTGAAAAGCCGCTGAAAGGCGTCTTGTTCGCCAGCCCGGCCAATCCGACCGGCGCGGTCATTCCTGCCGATGAACTGGCGGCCCTGGTGAAGACGGCCCAAGAACTCGGCATCGCCGTCATCTCCGACGAGATCTACCATCGGCTGGCCTATGCCGCCCCCGACACCACGGCGCTTGCCTACGGAGGCGACGTGACGGTGATCAACTCGTTCTCGAAATACTATTGCATGACCGGCTGGCGCATCGGCTGGATGGTGCTGCCGCAAGACCTGGTGCGGCCGGTCGAGCGCGTCGCCCAGAGCCTCTACATCTCGCCGCCGGAACTGTCGCAGATTGCCGCGATCGAGGCGTTCAAGGCGACCGAGGAGTTGGAGGCGGTGAAAGGCCGTTACGCCTGGAATCGCGAACTCTTGATGAAACGTCTGCCGGAACTCGGCTTCCCCTTGGCAGCGCCCATGGACGGCGCCTTCTATGCCTTCTGCGATGTCACCAGGCATACCAACGACAGCATGGCCTTTGCGCGAAAAATGCTGGCCGAGGCGCATGTCGCGGCAACACCCGGCCGCGACTTCGACACCCAGGCGGGGCACCGCACGATGCGGTTTTCCTACGCCGGCAGCCACGACGACATGGTCGAGGCAATGGCGCGCATTGAACGCTGGTTGAGGTAGCACCATGCCGGAACTCGAACAGGCCCCCAAACTTGATCAGGCATTGGCCGAAGTCGCCGCCGAAATGGCCGATCGCACCGATCGCGGCGATGTCGCCACCTACATTCCGCAGCTGGGTAAGGTCGATCCGAAGAAGTTCGGCATCGCCGCCGTCACCAACGACGGCCGCGTGCTGATGGCGGGTGACGCCGAACAGGCCTTTTCGATCCAGAGCATCTCGAAGGTGTTCACCCTGACGCTAGCGCTCGGCAATGTCGGCGACGCGCTGTGGCAGCGGGTCGGGCGCGAGCCGTCAGGCAATCCGTTCAACTCGATCGTGCAGCTCGAGCATGAGAACGGCATTCCGCGCAATCCGTTCATCAATGCCGGCGCCATCGTCATTTCCGACATCCTGCTTGCCGGCCACCAGCCGCGCGAGGCGATCGGCGAGATCCTGCGCTTCATTCAGTTTCTGGCCGACGACGAAACGATCATCATCGATCGCGAGGTCGCGGCGTCCGAGCGCGCCACCGGCTACCGCAACTTCGCGCTTGCCAACTACATGAAATCCTTCGGCAATCTCCACCATGCGCCAGAGCTTGCGCTGGGCGTCTACTTCCATCATTGCGCCATCGCCATGAGTTGCCGGCAACTGGCGCTCGCCGGCCGCTTCCTCGCCAACGGCGGCAAGAACCCGGCAACCGGGCACTCCGTGGTGTCGGCCGAGCGGGCGCGCCGCATCGGCGCCATGATGCTGACCTGCGGCCATTATGACGGCTCCGGCGATTTCGCCTTCCGCGTCGGCATTCCGGGCAAGAGCGGCGTCGGCGGTGGCATACTCGGCATCGTGCCGGGCGTGGCGTCGCTTGCCGTCTGGTCGCCCGGCCTCAATGCCAATGGCAATTCCAAGCTGGGGTCGATCGCCCTGGAAAAGCTGGCCAGGATGATGAACTGGTCGATCTTCGCGCCGTAAAGCGGTTCGCGGCCCATCGGGATACCAGATAAGAAAAATCCCGCGCCGTCTTTCGATGGCGCGGGATTCTTTTTGTCAGAAAATCACTTCAAGTGGCTGAAAGGCTTAGAAAAAGCCCTTCCGCTGCCACCAGCCGGCGCGCTTCGGCTTATCCTCGGCCTTGGCCGCGGGTTCTTCCGCGACGGTCGAAGACACCACGGGTTCGACCGACGCATTCACCGCCGCCGCCGGCTTGCGCCGCGACGGGCGGGCCTTCGGCGCCTCCTTGACAGGCGCGATGACTGCCTCGTCGGATGCGGTGACTGGTGTCTCGACCGGTGCTTCTTCCGCGACCGCTTCGGCAGCCGGCTCCTCGGCGACGGCCTCGGCCGCGGCCTTCTTCGGCTTGGCGGCACGACGGGGCTTCTTCGGCTTCTCTGTTGTCGGCGCGTCGTCATTGGCCGGAGCAAGCGCCACCGGCTCTTCGGCTGATGCGGCGATTTCCGGCTCGCTGGCGATCACCTCGGTTGCGGAGACTTCGAGTTCGGATGCGTCGGCTGTTTCGCCAGCACCTGCCTCGGCCTCGCCTTCGCCGTCTTCGCGGCGATTGCGTTTACCGCCGCGCTTGCCGCGCCGGCGCTTCTTGCCCGGGCCTTCATCCGAAGTGCCTTGGCCTTCGTCCGAAGCCTCAACCGTTTCCGACGTTTCGGCGACACCAACGGGGACGTTATCGTCCGCTTCCGCGTCGCTATCGCTGGCGGCCGAGTCGGAGAACTCATCGGCCGACGCCGAGACGGAAGCACCGTCCGCAGGGGCGCCATGTTCGCGGTCGCGATCCTTGCCGCCGCGACGGCGCCGACGCTTGCGGCGCTTGCGGTCGCGGCCTTCGCCTTCTTCGCCACCGGCAGCGGGCCGTGGCTGTTGTTGCTGCGGCTGCTGGCGTGGCCGTTCGGCCTGCACCGGCGCCTCATCGTCTTCCTCGACGACGACAATCTCGTCCTCGGGCTCTTCCGGCTCGACATAGGCCGGGAAGCTGCGCGCCTCGACAAAGCCTTCCGGCTTTTCAGCCAGCGCGCCGCGGAAGATCGCATAGTGCTGCGAGCCGACCGAATCGTCGGCTTCGACGGTGATCGTCAGCCCGAAGCGGCTTTCGAGTTCCACCAGCGTGCCGCGCTTGTGGTTGAGCACGTAGAGTGCGGTCGCCGCCGGCGTCCGTACCGTGATGTGGCTGCGCGAATCCTTGAGCAGGAATTCCTCGGTCGCCCGCACCACCATCAGCGCCACCGACGAATCGGACCGCACATGGCCGGTGCCGCCGCAATGCGGGCAGGGCTTCATGGTCGATTCCAGCACGCTGGCGCGGATGCGCTGGCGTGACATCTCCATCAGGCCGAAATGCGAGATGCGGCCGACCTGGATGCGCGCGCGATCGTTCTTGAGGTGATCCTTCAGCCGCTTCTCGACGGAGCGGTTGTTGCGATTCTCCTCCATGTCGATGAAGTCGATGACGATCAGGCCGGCGAGATCGCGCAGCCTGAGCTGACGCGCGACTTCCTCGGCCGCTTCCAGATTGGTGTGGAGCGCGGTGTCCTCGATCGAGTGCTCCTTGGTGGAGCGGCCCGAATTGACGTCTATGGCAACCAGCGCCTCGGTCTGGTTGATGATGATGTAACCGCCGCTCTTCAGTGTCACCTGCGGCTGCAGCATGCGGTCGAGCTGTGCCTCGATGCCGTTGCGCACGAAGATCGGCGTCGTGTCGCGGAATGGCTGAACCACCTTGGCGTGGCTCGGCATCAGCATGCGCATGAAATCCTTGGCCTCGCGATAGCCTTCCTCGCCGGACACAAGAATCTCGTCGATATCCTTGTTGTAGAGGTCGCGCACCGAGCGCTTGATCAGGCTGCCTTCCTCATAGACCAGGGCAGGGGCCGTGGACTGCAAGGTGAGATTGCGGACATTTTCCCAAAGCCGCATCAGATATTCGTAATCGCGCTTGATCTCGGCCTTGGTCCGGCTCTCGCCGGCCGTGCGCAGGATGACGCCCATGCCCTGCGGCACTTCGAGATCGGCAACGACCTCCTTCAGGCGCTTGCGGTCGACCGCGCTGGTGATCTTGCGCGAAATTCCGCCGCCGCGCGCCGTGTTCGGCATCAGCACCGAATAGCGGCCGGCAAGCGACAGATAGGTGGTGAGGGCCGCACCCTTGTTGCCGCGCTCTTCCTTGACGACCTGCACCAGCAGGATCTGCCGGCGCTTGATCACTTCCTGGATCTTGTACTGGCGGCGCACCGGCTTGCGGCGATTGCGCACCTCTTCCAGCGCATCCTCGGCGCCGACCGATTCGACTTCGTGATCGTCCAGATGAGAGGACTGCACTTCCTCGAGCATGCCGCGATCATTGTCGCCGGACGTGGCTTCGCTGCCCTGTTCCGCTTGCGCAACGGTTTCGGAAATCACATCGGCTTCGACCGAGGCTGCGATCGACGTCGGACCGCCTTCGCGAGGTTCGGCTTCGTCGTCATCGGCGGAACCCTCGCCATGTCCGGACGCATCGGCATGTTCGGACGTATCGGCCGCGTGTTCGATGATCTCGGAGGTGTGGGAGATCTCCTCGACAACGATGTCGCCATTGTCGCTGCCTTCGCTTGGCTCGCTGGAACCTTCGCTTGCCTCGTCGGAATCAGTTGCATCGCGCTTGTGCTCACCGCGGTCGCGGGTCTTGCCACCGCGCCGACGGCCGCGGCGTCCACGATCGCGGCTCTGGCGATCATCGCCGTCGCCGTCCTCGTTCTCCTCGTCTTCTGCTTCTTGCGCTTCCGCGCGCAGCAGCGCCTGACGATCGGCGACCGGGATCTGGTAGTAGTCGGGGTGTATTTCACTGAAGGCGAGAAAACCGTGACGGTTGCCGCCATATTCGACAAAGGCTGCCTGAAGGGAGGGCTCTACGCGCGTTACGCGGGCTAGGTAGATGTTTCCTTTGAGCTGCTTCTTGTCCTGGGATTCAAAGTCGAATTCTTCAATACGGTTACCGCGAACGACGACAACGCGTGTTTCCTCCGGGTGGGAGGCGTCTATCAGCATTTTGTTGGGCATTATTTCGTTTCCCCCCGGCAGCCGTCAGCCGCAGCTTGCGAGGCAAAGCCTGCTGCTGCGTGTCTGGAATGTGGGTGCCGGATATTTGAACGTCCGCCGGCCGCCGCTTGAGCGCCATGGCGGTGCCGCCCGCAGCCATAATGGCGCGGTTTGATGCGGACCTTTCCATGATTGCGCTTGAAGCCATCGTCACCAGCAGAACCTTTTGAACCAAAGCCCGGACGAACCGGACCAGCTTGTTTGCTCATACAGAGCCGGCGCGGGAACAAACCCGGCCGTTTTCCTCACGCAGGTGATTCCCCCGCCACGGGCTAGCACCTGCGAAATTCGTCGCGATCACCTGAACCCTTTTCGCGTGAAGCGAAAGGAGCCGCCTTTTTCATCTGACCCTGTAGCAGGAAGCTGCGGAGGAGGGCGGTTCCAGGATTGCAGTGATCCACCATCGCTTTTATGATTTGGCGGGGTGGAAGGCAACCCCGATTTCCGATGCCGGCAAAAAGCAGTTCCGTTGCGTAAGTCTGGGCTTCGACCCTTGCGTGAAAAGGCTTGGTTAACCTTCTCTGGATACCAATCGTTAATCGAGTTCGCGGCCTAACCGGCTTTTCGACGAAACGACGGGGCGCCTGGCGCCAAACCGGGAGCGACTGGAAGAGAAATGGGATTGGCAGACTTCACAGACAAGGGATGTCGTGTTGGCGGCCGGATTCTGGCCGCTTTCTGCCTCTTGCTGCTGCTGACGATCTCGTCTGCCTTTTCCTCGATTGCCAATGCCGCCGACGCTCCGCTGGTGGCAAAAGGCTACAAGATGGCGGGCGATGCCACCAAAATGCGCATCGTCATGGATTTCGATCGCGAACCCGATATCAAATGGTTCCTGCTGCGCGGTCCCAACCGCCTTGTCATCGATCTCGCGAATACGAGATTCGCCATTGACGCCAAGGACTTGAAGGCGCGCGGCTTGGTCAAGGGCGTGCGCCTGGGCGAGCTCGGCGAGGGCGTTTCGCGGCTGATCCTCACCGGCAAGGGACCCTTTGCCGTCGACAAGCTCGATGTGCTCAAGAACGAGGACGGAACCGGTTACCGCATCGCCATCGACATGTCGGCAGTCTCCGCACGCGAGTTCGATGCCGCACTTGCCAATCAGGCGCTGACCACCGGATCGACGGTTTCGACCGACAAGGGAGGGCGAGTCGGCACCGGACCGGTCTCCAATCCGGGCCATCGCTTCACCGTCGTCATCGACCCCGGCCATGGTGGCATCGACGGCGGCGCCGAGGGCCTGAACGGCACCATCGAGAAAAACGTCACGCTCGCCTTTGCCAGGGAGCTGCGCGACAAACTCGCGGCCGTCGGCAATTACGATGTGTTCTTGACGCGCGACACCGACGAATTCCTGCGTCTGGACGATCGCGTGCGCATTGCCCGGCAGCATGAGGCCGACCTGCTTATTTCCATCCATGCCGACACAATCAGCGTCAAGGGCATTCGTGGCGCCACCGTCTATACCGTCTCCGACAAGGCTTCGGACCCCCAGGCGCAGGCGCTTGCCGACCGTGAAAACCTCTCCGACCAGTTCGCCGGCATGGAAATCAAGAACGACAACAAGGAAGTCACCGACATCCTGATCGACCTGATCCGCCGCGAAACACACAATTTCTCGATGAGTTTCGCGCACACGCTGGTCGGCCAGCTGTCGACCAGCGTCGGCCTCATCAACAATCCGCAGCGTTCGGCGGGCTTCAAGGTGCTGAAAGCACCCGATGTGCCATCCGTGCTGGTCGAACTGGGTTATCTCTCGAACGCCAAGGACGAGGCACAGCTGCTCAACGCCGACTGGCGGGGCAAGGCGGCCCAGAGCATAAGCAATGCCGTCGCGCTTTTCGCTTCAGCCAAGGCCGGAGCGAGGGCCGGAGGCTGACATGACGGGCGGCGCCTGCAACCAGAGGCAGCGTTGCGCGACGACAACACCCGGTGCTTTTATTTCCGGCTCGTGGCTGCGAAATCCGGCATTGCCGTATTTTGTCCACATGGTGGCGACAAGGGTTTTCGATTGCGGATTGGGACCGGCTCGAAAGCTTGCGCGAAAGGCGGCTTCGTTTAGGAAATTCCCGAACCAAGGACTGGAGCGGGTATGATTCGTCTCATTGGCTATTTTTTCGGCATCGGCACGACGCTGGCCCTTCTGGTCGCGGCGGGCGTTGCCATCTACATCGGCCACTTGTCGAAGGATCTGCCCGACTACGAGGTGCTGGCCAAATACGAGCCGCCGGTGACCACCCGCATCCATGCTTCCGACGGCGCGCTGATGGCCGAATATGCGCGCGAACGGCGCCTGTACCTGCCGATCCAGGCCATACCGGATCGCGTCAAGGCGGCCTTCCTGTCTGCGGAAGACAAGAACTTCTATAACCATCCCGGCATCGACGTGACCGGCCTCGGCCGCGCCATCATCGTCAACCTGCAGAATCTCGGCTCGGGCAGGCGTCAGGTCGGCGCCTCGACGATCACCCAGCAGGTGGCGAAGAACTTCCTGTTGTCCTCGGACCAGACCTACGAACGCAAGATCAAGGAGATGATCCTCGCCTTCCGCATCGAGCAGGCCTATCCCAAGGATCGTATTCTCGAGCTCTACCTCAACGAAATCTTCTTCGGCTTCGGCGCCTATGGCGTCGCCGGTGCGGCGCTGACCTATTTCGACAAGTCGGTCAACGAGCTGAGCGTGGCCGAGGCCGCCTATCTGGCTTCCCTGCCGAAGGGGCCGAACAACTACCACCCCTTCAAGCATGCCGATCGCGCGCTGGAGCGCCGCAACTGGGTGATCGACCAGATGGTCGAGAATGGCTACGTCACGCGTGAGGAAGGCGACAAGGCCAAGGCCGAGCCCCTGGGCGTGACGCCGCGCCGCAACGGCACCTATCTGTTCGCCGGTGAGTACTTCACCGAGGAGGTGCGCCGCCAGATCATCGCCCGTTACGGCGAGAATGCACTTTACGAAGGTGGCCTTTCCGTCCGCACCACACTCGATCCGAAGGTCCAGCTCATCGCCCGCAAGTCGATGCAGAACGGGTTGATGAAATACGACACCCTGCGCGGTTATCGCGGGCCGGTGAAATCAATCGACGTGTCCGGCGACTGGGGCGTGCCGCTGGGCAACGTCAAGGGGCTGGAGGATGTTCCAGAATGGTCGCTCGCCGTCGTGCTCGACAGTTCGGCGACCGGCCTGTCGATCGGCCTGCAGCCAGCGCGCCAGGCGTCGGGCGAGATCGTCAAGGAACGCGTCGAAGGCACCGTCAGCAAGGAGGACATGGGTTTTGCCATGCGCCATGTGGTCGACGGCAAGACCGTCAAGGCCAAGTCGCCGGCGGAGGTGTTGAAGCCTGGCGACGTCATCTTCGTGCAGAAGAACGATGGCTCCGATGGCGCCTACAGCCTGCGCCAGGTTCCCGAGGTGGAGGGCGGCCTGATCGCCATGGATCCGCATACCGGCCGCGTGTTGGCCATGGTCGGCGGCTTCTCCTACGCGCAGTCCGAATTCAACCGCGCGACGCAAGCCATGCGCCAGCCGGGCTCCTCGTTCAAGCCGATCGTCTATTCGGCCGCGCTCGACAATGGCTATACGCCGGCCTCGGTGATCATGGACGGGCCGATCACCATCCAGAGCGGCAACACGACCTGGACGCCAAAGAACTACGACGGCACCGTCGCCGGTCCGGCAACCCTGCGCTCCGGCATCGAGAAGTCGCGCAACCTGATGACGGTGCGGCTGGCCAATGACATGGGCATGAAGCTGGTCGTCGAATATGCCGAGCGCTTCGGTGTCTACGACCATCTGGCGCCCTATCTGCCGATGGCGCTGGGCTCCGGCGAAACGACCGTAATGCGTATGGTGTCGGCCTATTCGATCATGGCCAATGGCGGCAAGTCGATCAAGCCGTCGCTGATCGACCGCATCCAGGACCGCTACGGCAAGACGGTGTTCAAGCAGGACGAACGTGGCTGCCAGGGCTGCAATGCACCCGAATGGCAGAATCAGTCGGAGCCGGAACTGGTCGACAATTCCGAGCAGGTGCTCGATCCGATGACCGCCTACCAGATCACCTCGATGATGGAAGGTGTCGTGCAGCGCGGCACCGGCGCCACCATCGGCGAACTTGGCCGCCACATCGCCGGCAAGACCGGAACGACCAATGACGAAAAGGACGCCTGGTTCATCGGTTACACGCCCAACCTCGTCGTCGGTCTCTATATGGGGTACGACACGCCCCGCGGCCTTGGCCATGGCGCGACCGGTGGTGGTCTCGCGGCACCAATCTTCAAGGATTTCATGCGGGTGGCGCTCGACGGCACGCCCAATGTCGACTTCAAGGTCCCGGAAGGCATGAATCTGGTCGCCATCAATCGCAAGACCGGCATGCGTGCCGCATCGGGCGATCCCGGCACCATCATTGAAGCCTTCAAGCCGGGCACCGGTCCCGCCGACAGTTATTGGGTGATCGGCATGGGCGCCGACGGCTCCAATGCCACCGGCGGTGCGCTGTCGCCGCAGGCCAACCAGGCCATCCAGTCCGGCGGCGGCGGCCTCTACTGACGATTTTTACGAGCGGATGGGCTGGCCTTGCGCCAGCCCATTTTGCTTTACAGCCGGCGGCGGCCTGCCTATGTATCGCGCCGACCGATTTCAGCAAACAGGACAGAACAGCCAGCCATGCGCGCGGAAACGCAGAATATTGTCGATGAGATCAGGCAGGCGATAACCCTGCTGAGGAGGCATCTTTGACTGGGATCAAGCCATAAAGCGGCTTGAATACCTCAACGTGCGGGCCGAGGACGCCAGCCTCTGGAACGAACCGCTGGAAGCGCAGAAGCTGATGCGCGAACGCCAGGGCCTCGAGGAAGGCATCGCCTCGGTGAAAGGTCTGACACAGGCGCTGGAAGACAATATCGGCCTGATCGAGCTCGGCGAGGAAGAGGGCGACGAGGGCGTGATCGCCGAGGCGGAAGCCGCGATCCGTTCGATGCAGGGCGAGGCAAAAGCCCGCCAGGTCGAGACGCTGCTGTCGGGTGAAGCAGACTCCAACGACACGTATCTGGAAATCCATGCCGGTGCCGGCGGTACCGAAAGCCAGGATTGGGCGTCGATGCTGCTGCGCATGTACACGCGCTGGGCCGAGCGGCGGCGCTTCAAGGTCGAGGTGCTGGAAGTGCATGACGGCGAAGAGGCCGGCATCAAGTCCGCCACGTTGATGATCAAGGGCCACAATGCCTATGGCTGGATGAAGACGGAATCGGGCGTGCATCGCCTGGTGCGTATTTCGCCCTATGACAGCAATGCGCGTCGGCATACGTCCTTCGCCAGCGTCTGGGTCTATCCGGTCATCGACGACACGATCGAGATCGACGTTTCCGAATCCGATGTCCGCATCGACACCTATCGCTCGTCAGGCTCCGGCGGCCAGCACGTCAACACCACCGATTCGGCCGTACGCATCACGCATCTGGCCACCGGCATTGCGGTCGCCTGCCAGGCGGAGCGCTCGCAGCACAAGAACAAGGCCAAGGCCTGGGAGATGCTGCGTTCGCGCCTCTACGAGGAAGAGTTGAAGAAGCGTGAGGCGGTTGCAAACGCCACCGAAGCGTCAAAGAGCGATATCGGCTGGGGTCACCAGATCCGCTCCTATGTGCTGCAGCCCTATCAGCTGGTGAAGGATCTGCGCACCGGCGTCGAGAGCACCAGCCCGTCGAGCGTGCTCGATGGCGATCTCGACGATTTCATG
Organism: Mesorhizobium cantuariense; assembly: GCF_042647205.1. Taxonomy (NCBI): domain Bacteria; kingdom Pseudomonadati; phylum Pseudomonadota; class Alphaproteobacteria; order Hyphomicrobiales; family Phyllobacteriaceae; genus Mesorhizobium; species Mesorhizobium cantuariense. The sequence continues at coordinate 3,013,547 of NZ_JBHRVD010000001.1, forward strand.
GAAGCCTCGTTGTCGCAGCGCATCGAAGGCGGTGCGGGCGAAGCCGTGGCGGACCTGGACTAGAATCTGAACAGATCCCGGCGTGGAGGCAAAGGAGGAACGGGTGACCAGCAAGCTCACCGGAAAGTGCTTTTGCGGCGCGGTTCACTACGAGGTCGCGGACGAATTCATCTATGCCGTGAATTGCCATTGTTCGAACTGCCGGCGCACCACCGGTTCGGCCTTCAAGCCTGTCGCCGGCATCGAACGCGGCAAGTTTGCTCTCGCCGCGGGGCATGACAAGCTCCTGATCTTCGGCGACGAAAGCGGCCATGACGCGCATTGCGAGCTGTGCGGCTCCTTGCTTTATTCGCTCGTGCGCGGCGGCGCCTACGTCCATGTCGCCATGGGAACGCTTGTCGACAATCCGGCCATCCGCCCGACCGCGCACATTTTCGTCGGCTCGAAGGCGAGCTGGTTCACCATCACCGACGACCTGCCGCAATATGAAGAGCACGTGGTGGCTGCGGGATCCGTCGACGAATAGGCTTCGGCCGGCCACGCAGCAATTTCTTGCGCCGACTCACATTTGCGCTCACCATCACCCATATCGAGGGAGAGACAAAAAGCATTTATGGCCGGGCGCGGCATATCTGCAAGCTGACGATCTGGCCGCTGGGAAGACACGTTCCGGGAACGGGCAAGCGAAGCGCTTGATACTCGTTTGAAAGGATCGTTCCATGTCTGCTGCCACATCCAGATCGGCCAATGCCGTTCAACCGGCTGGCCGACTTCCTTTTTTCCTGTTCGCAATCGGGGCGATCGCAATGCTGACGGCACCTGCCGTCGCGCACGACGCCACGCCGACGGCGGCAAAGCCACAAGGCTGGAGTTATCCATTCGCCTGCTGCGCCGACTATGATTGTCGTACGACCCATACAGGCGAAGTGCTGGAAAAACCCGAGGGCTATGTGATCGCCGGCACGGGTGAGGTTGTTCCGATGAGCGACAAGCGCGTCAAGGAGAGCCCGGACGGCGAGTTCCACTGGTGCGCGCATCAGGCCGGTCTCGACGCCGGCAAGACAATCTGCCTGTTCGTGCCGCCGCGTTCCTATTGACGGGAAGGCGGCGTTCGGCGGTCCAACGGCGATAGCTGGCAGACGGTTGTCAGGAGCGTTCCTTTATGTTGCCTTTGCCGCACGGGGCAGCGGGCAATGGAGAGGAAAGCGTTCATGACCATCAAGGCAAGCTGTCATTGCAAGGCGACGACGTTCGAGGTTTCGCAAGCACCGCAGACGGTGACGCAATGCACCTGTTCGTTCTGCTCGAAACGCGGTTCGCTCTGGGCCTATTACATCCCGTCGCAATTCAAGCTCACCACCCCGGTGGAGAACGTTTCTTTCTACCGGTGGGGGTCAGAAACCGTAAAGCACGGTTTTTGCGCCACCTGCGGCTGCGGCACCTTCACCGAAACGCCGGACTGGTCGACCGGCGAGCCGGATTTCAACAATCCCAAGATCAGCGTCAACGCGCGGTTGTTCGATGATTTCGCTCTCGAAAAGGTCGAAGTGGTGGTCATCGATGGCAAGAATCTCTGGTAGCCTGATCTAGACCATTCCGGCACGGCGATGCGGCGCTATCGCCGGGGATTGGTCCTCCGGGAAAAGCCGTGGGCTGCGCTTTTGCCGTTCCGCTTTTCGCCGCATTTCATGGTACAAGTCGCCAGAAGGGCTGATTTGGCGCCACCGCAAGGCGTGACTTGGAGAGGGACCATCCTATGAAAAAGACTGTGCTCGTCGTCGTGGCGACGGCTGTGCTCGTGAGTGCCTGCACCACCACCGATCCGTATACCGGCGACCAGAAGGTCTCCAACACGGCGGCCGGCGCCGGCCTTGGCGCCCTGGCGGGTGCCAGCCTTGGCCTGCTTGCCGGCGGCAATGACCGCCGCAACGCACTGATCGGCGCCGGCATCGGCGCGCTGGCCGGCGGCGCCATCGGCGCCACCATGGATCAGAACGAGGCCGAACTGCGCCGGCAGCTCGAGGGCACCGGCGTCAGCGTCACCCGTAGCGGCGACCAGATCATCCTCAACATGCCGTCCGACATCACCTTTAACGTCGATCAGGATGCGGTGAAGCCCGGCTTCTACCAGGTCCTGAACTCGGTCGCGCTGGTGCTGAAGAAGTTCAAGCAGACCACGGTCGACGTCTTCGGCCATACCGATTCGACCGGCGGTGAGCAGCACAATTTCGACCTGTCGCAGCGCCGCGCGCTGGCGGTCGCCAATTATCTGTCCGGCCAGGGCGTCGATCAGCGCCGCTTCGCCGTCACCGGTTTCGGCAAGACGCGTCCGGTCGCATCCAACGCGACGGCCGAAGGCCGCGCCCAGAATCGCCGTGTCGAGATCCAGTTGTCGCCGCTCACCTGAGCTCTGTTCGGCAAGCGAATGTGAAACGGCCCCATGTGCATGTGGGCACCCCATGTGGGCCGTTTTTGTTTGAGCGGATGTCGGCGCTCTTCAGATGGCGTCGTTGAATTAGTTGTTGCTAAAACACCGCTTTCCCGCAGCCCTGGAAAGGAATAGCATCCTCGCTGTTCAGGAGAGGATGAGGCGGTACAACTGGCCGCGCAATAGCATTTTTTCCGCCTCGGTCTTGCACGGCCAGAACAGAAATCTGGGAGGAATGCATGACAAGAACAGCCAGCCTTGGGCGCTGCGGCGTCCTCGTTTTAACAGGTTTCGTAGGCGCATGGTTGGGCGTCGCTACGGCCCGGGCCGAGGAGGCCAACAAGGCCGACATCGATGCCTTGAAAAAGTCGCTCGCCAAATATGAGGACTACACCGCCGCCGTCCGCGACCTTTATCTGTCGACAGTCGGCTGCGTCTACTACAGTGGGGAAAAGATAGCGGGTGCGATGGATTACCCGAAGGGCGCCATGGGCATCCATTTCGTCAATGTCCCGAGTGTCGGCCAAAAGCTCGACCCGATGCGTCCCAATGTCCTGATCTACGAACCGACCAAGAAGGGCTTGCGCCTGGTGGGCGTGGAATGGCTGGTGCCCCTGACGCCGGACACCAAGGAACCCCCGAAGCTGTTTGGCCAGACCTTCATGGGCCCGATGGAGGGACACTATCCGCTCATCCCGAAGGAGTTCGTCCACTATGACCTTCACGCCTGGCTCGGGGACAACCCGAACGGCATGTTCAGTCCGACGAACCCGAACGTGGAATGCAGCACGGCCGAGTTCCCGATGCTGGAAAAACCGACCAAGATGATGCCTGGACCGATGTAACGGGCGAGCCAGGCAGGGCATGTCGCTCAAAGAGTGGCCCCGGTTTTGGGACAATGACATGCAAGTGCGTCGTCTAAGTCCGTTCGAACGCGACGCGCTTTAGGAACTTACCAAGAAGGCAAGCCGGATGGCTGGCTTGCCCTCAATGCGATCGGGGATCAGACCTTGGCGACGATCCGCATGAAGGCCGGCATGTCATCGCCGAATCCGACGGTGGAATCGTTGTCTTCCTGGTGGCGTTGGCGGGCAGGGCGGCTGCTGTCGCGCTGCGGTCTGGTGTCGCCGCGCTCGGGTGCGCGCTGTTCGTTGCGATCGGATGATTTACGCTCGGTGTTCTCCGAACGGATCGCTTCCTTACGCGAGCGCCGTTCGCCGATGTCGGCGGCCTCGGCCACCGGCTGATCCTCGCGTACCGTTTCCGGTGCCGCATCTTCGCTGTGCTTGGCGTGGCGTTCGCGTGGTTTGCGCTCGCCCCTCTCCTTGCGGTCATCGTCCTTGCGACCGGCGCGGCGCGGCGCGCCCTTGCCACGGCGAGGAGCGTCGTCCTCGCCTTCGCTGGCGACTACTGTCGACAGGTCGCCGTCATGCCACTCGATCTTGTTGCCGATCAGCCGTTCGATGGCGTCGATATATTTGGTGTCCGATTTGGTCGCGATGGTGAAGGATTTTCCAGAGCGCCCGGCGCGGCCGGTACGGCCGATGCGGTGAACATAGTCCTCGGCATGGATGGGAACGTCGTAGTTGAAGACGTGGCTGACATCGGGGATGTCGAGGCCGCGCGCGGCGACGTCGGAAGCGACGAGGTAGCGCAGCTTGCCGTCGCGGAAATTGGCCAGCATCTGCATGCGCGCGCGCTGGTCCATGTCGCCATGCAGCGCACCGGCGTCGAAATCATACTTCAGCAGCGAGCGGAACAGCTCCGCCACCTCGACCTTGCGGTTGCAGAAGATGATGGCGTTCTTCAGCTCGGCGTCTTCGGCCTTGATCAGGTTGCGCAGCGTCTCGCGCTTGTCCCATGGCTTGGAGCCGGACTTGACCAGGCGCTGGATGATGTTGGTCGCCGCGGACGCGGCCTTGGAGACCTCGACGCGCACCGGCGCATGCAGGAATTTCTCGGTGAGCTTGGTGATTTCGGGCGGCATCGTCGCCGAGAAGAACAGCGTCTGCCTGGTGAACGGGATCATCTCGCAGATGCGCTCGATGTCGGGGATGAAGCCCATGTCGAGCATACGGTCTGCTTCGTCGATGACGAGGATCTCGACGCCGTTGAGCAACAGCTTGCCGCGCTCGCGGTGGTCGAGCAGGCGGCCGGGCGTCGCGATCAGCACGTCGGCGCCGCGCTCCAGCTTCTTGTCCTGTTCGTCGAACGACACACCGCCGATCAAGAGCGCGATGTTGAGCTTGTGATTCTTGCCGTATCTGATGAAATTCTCTTCGACCTGCGCGGCGAGTTCGCGCGTCGGCTCCAGGATCAGCGTGCGCGGCATGCGTGCGCGAGCCCGGCCTTTTTCGAGGCGGGTCAGCATTGGCAGCACAAAGGAAGCCGTTTTGCCGGTGCCGGTCTGGGCAATGCCCAAAATATCCTTGCCGAGCAAGGCGTGCGGAATGGCACCAGCCTGAATCGGCGTCGGCTGGGTGTAGCCGGCGTCGGTGACTGCGGAAAGAACCTTCGGCGACAGGCCGAGGTCTGCGAAGGTCAACGCTTCTGGAGCGATCGTGGTGTCTGAGGACAAGTGTTGCTGTCTTTGGCTGGTTCGGGGAAGCGCAACGGCGTCTGTCGCGGCAAGCGCCACGCGCCTGCAAGATTGGTAATGCAATTAGGAGCAAGCCCTCGATTTGTCAACAGAAACGGGCAGCAATGGCACGATTGTGAAGTTGTAACCTTAATCGGGATGCTTAATCGAGCTGCCGGTCGCAGCGCCGGCTCAATACCTGAACTGTTCCGCGAGAATACGCTCGTTCCAGGAATGATTGGGATCGAACAGCAACGTGGCGGTCGCAGTCGGTGATTCCCGCACCGTTACCGAGGTCACCGCCTTGACCTCGGTATGGTCGGCGGCCGCGTTCACCGGCCGCTTTTCCGGCTCGAGAATGTCGAAGCGCACGGTCGCCTTGTTGGAGAGCAGCGCGCCGCGCCAGCGGCGCGGGCGAAACGGGCTGACCGGGGTCAGCGCCAGCAGTGGCGCATCGAGCGGCAGGATCGGCCCGTGCGCGGAAAGATTGTAGGCGGTGGACCCGGCAGGCGTCGCGATCATCACACCGTCGCAGCTTAGTTCCTCAAGCCTGACCTGCTCGTCGACGGTGATGCGGATCTTGGCCGTCTGATAGGATTGGCGCCACAGCGCCACCTCGTTGATCGCCAGCGCCGAAATCGTCTCACCTTCCGAGGTGACGGCCAGCATTTCCAGCGGGCGGATCGTTTCGGCGACGGCGGCCGCGAGACGCTCGGTGAGGCCACCGGACCGGTATTCGTTCATCAGGAAACCGATGGTGCCCCGGTTCATGCCGTAGACCTTCTTGCCGGTCCCCATCGTGTCGCGCAGGGTCTGCAGCAGGAAGCCGTCACCGCCAAGCGCAACGACGATCCCGGCATCCTCGACGGAGGACTGGCCATAGCGCGCCGACAGGCTTTCCAGCGCCGTCTTGGCGTCAGCGGTGTCGGACGAGACGAAGGCGATGCGGCTGGCGGCTTTGCTCATGGCTCCCCGATGACGACCGGTTGGCAGCGGCCGATTGCTGGGCCACGCCAGCGCCGGGGTAGCATGGGCGGGGCATGTCTGCAAAGAGAGCCGGCACGCGCGACAAAACGACCGCGGAACGGCGGGATGCGGACTCGCCGTTCGCGCATCATGTCAAAGGCTACGTGAATGTGATGGTTAAGACTGGCCTTAAAGTCTCGTAAAGCCGGATCGGTCATGTTAGCCGGCAGTGGATGGGTGGCGTGGGGGCTAGCCAGTCGAGGCCGACATATTGCCGGTAACACGCCTGATCATCGTCTTTCTGATGCTGGGAAGCTTCGCGCTTCTCTTTGCCGAACTGGTGCGCCAGTCCGAAGAGACGAGCTTCCGACCTCAGCCCACGGCGTCGCGCTGCGGCGATGCAGCCGGAGCGCCATGCCCGCAAAGGGCGCTGTAAATCCTGGGGATACCGATCATCTGCCTGATGACCAGCGGCGTCGGCGCCTATGCGGTCGAGGATGTGACGCTGAAATCGCCGCTCACTGCGTCACCACCTGCAGATTGGCGTTGCCGTAGAACGTGTAGGCAAGATAGGTCGGGTCGCCGGTTTCGTAGAAGCGTTTGCGCACCACTTGCAGCATCTCGGCCAGATAAACCGGCCCGTCCTTGAGCCGCACGCTGATGCCGCCGTAGAAATCGCTTGAGAAGGCGGCGGCGGCGCGGTCGGTCAGCGGCCACATGCCGCCGATGAAGCCCGATGCGCCGCCTGCCAGCACCGCTGGACCCCAGCCCTGCACGAAACCACCGAGCATCTGGGACTTGCCCGTATCGCAGGCATTGAAAAAATAGAATGGATTGCCCTTGCCATGCGCGGCGGCGACCAGCGCCCGCCAGGTGTCGGGGTCGAGCGACTGGTCGACGAGGTCGATGGCAAAGACCGGCCGGCCGCTGCTCGGCTGGTTGACGGCGCCGTGGCCGGAGAAATGGATGAAGCCGGTCGAGACCTCGCCGACCAGTTTTTCGAAAGAGACGAAATCGCCATCGAAGCGACGGTAGCCCGTGAGCTTGCTCAGAGCTTCGATCTCGACCTCTTGAAACGGCAGCGACCGCTTGTCGACATAAGAGGGAGCGACAGCCGCGACGCCGGTGAAAGCCATGCGGTCGAGCGGATTGTCGACATGCGAGGACGTGCTGCGCGGCGCCCAGCGCGCCAGCCGGTAGCTCATGCCGAGGAAGCCGTCGAGGGTTGCGCCATCCGCGCTTTGCGGACGGATCAGCTCCCAGGGCAGGGTGGGGCTGTTCGAGGTGATCTGGATCGAATGCAGTTCGCCCTTGTCGCGCAGCGACCAGAACACATCCTTGAACGCCTCCGGCACGTAATCGCGGTAGAGCGCGTCGCCAAAGCCTTCTGCGGCCAGCGTGACAAACCGCTTTTGCGCGTCCGGGTCGCTGCTTGCGGCAGCAGGCTGCTGCAGCGACACCGCGCCGCGCAGGCTGAGGCCGAGTTGCAGCAGCCGTAGATACTGCGAGTCCAGCCATGCCGCCATTTGCGGCGGCGTCGAGAACGTATCGGTCACCGGGCCGGCCAGATGCGGCGAATGGATGATGATCTGGCCAGGACCCAGTCCGCTCGGGTCGTCATAAAGGATGGTGACATCAAGATCGGGGACGTCATCGCCGGTGCTGCCGCCAAGCCTGATATTGCCTGTCATCGCCGGTTGCGGTGGCGCGGAGGCCAGCATCAGCATGGCAGGCGCGGCTGGGCGATTGGCTGGCGCATCCTGGGTGCTGGCTTCAACGGGCGCCGTTCGACGAACAATGACGGGTCGCGACGCCGATCCGAGAAACCGCCCGGCGCTGTAGATGCGGGCGATGAACTGGGCGGGCTTGCTGTCTTTTGCAATGGGTCGTGCCTTGAGGTCGAAGCGGATGAAATCGCTGTCGCCCTGGCGATAGAGGGTCGTCTGCCGGCTCCATTTACCGCCGTCGGCAAGGTCGAAACCGCTGGCGAAGAGATCGATGTCGATGGGCCATAGCTCTGCCCCGGCCGGCATGGCCATAGCCAAGGCGCCGTTTGCCGTCACCGTCGAACCGGGAGCCGCTTTCACTTTCACCTCAGGCGTCAATTGCTCTTCGGTCAGCGCGATCGACACGGTCACCGTCTCGCCGGCGACAATCTCGTCCGGCGCATCGATGGTCGGATGCCGCACGATTTCGACCGCATTGCTGTCGGCGGGTGGTGAAACCATGCCAGGAGGCGCGTCCAACGGCGGCACAGGAGGCTCTTCGGCGGTTGCCTGCGCCGCGGCGGCGGGCTTGGCCGCCTCCTCTTCGTACTGTTTTCGAGCCTGCTCCTCATTCTGCCGTTGTTGCTGTTGCTGTTGTTGTTGGCGTTTGTATTCTTCGTATGCGGCGGCCTCAGCGGTACTGCTTCCCGCCCAAGAATCGGGACTACCGGACCCCGGTGCAACGTCCATCGGGTAAGGCTCCTGGTTGCTGCCATCGAAGCTGCCGGAGCCATAGTCACTGCCGCCGCCCCAGCCGCCCCCCTCGGAATCGTAGCCGGGTGGCGGTGCGGGTTCAGGCGCAACGGCTTTCGGCGGTGCCTCGGTCGGTGCAGGTGCGGCGGCGACCGGCTCGTCCGGCGCCGGCACAAATTGGCCGTCTGCCGAAAGGCCATAGGCCGCCCACGGCGACTGAGCACCGAATGTCTTGTCGGCAACGGTTTGCGTGACCGAGGCGAGTATGGCGCGGATGTTCATGCCCCGCCTGCTCAGCGCTGCCGTGAGCGCGTCGGCAAACACCGTGACCGGTTTGGCTTCGTTCAGCGCGACGGTTCCCGGTTGGGCGGAAAAGGCGACGATGGCGCTGGACAGCGGATCGACCGCCGCCAGACCTTGCATCACGCCGTGGGTGGGGTTGTTTGCATCGCCGGGATTGTCCAGCAGAACCACCTTGAGTGTCGGCGTGGCCTCGAGCGCTTGGATGAACAGATCGAGGGGGAGCGCTGTCTGGTCTACTGCTTCCGTCGAATCGGTCCGCGCGTCGCGCGTCAGCAGATAGTTTCGGTCATTGGCCTGAGCCGTATGGCCGACATAGTAGAAGATGCCGACGGCATCCGGGTTGGCCAGGGACTTGGCGAAATCATACATGGCGTGAGCCACATCGGCGCGATCGCCATCAGCCACTTGCCGGACAGTGAAACCAAGGGACCGTAGGCTTGTCGCAACGAGTTCGGCGCTGAGTTCGGCGTTGGCGATGGCCGGTGCGCTCTCATAGCCCGGATTGGCGATAACCAGCGCGAGCCGCTCCTCGCCGCGCGCGGCGGAAAAGAGCGCCATGGTCATCAGCAGCATGGTCGCCAGAAGAAGGCGCATGAACCTGACCCAAGCCTGCAAGCAGCGGCTGGTGCGCCAGAGCTTGCCCCAATTTCATCAATAGCCTCGTCTTTGACCATATCATGACGGGATCGTCGGCGCATCGGCGCATCGGCGCATCGGCGCATCGGCGCATCGGCGCATCGGATTTTCGGCTTTGACGGCAGAAGGCGCGAGTTCCGGAGGCAATCACGGGTCCGCATGACCGATGGTCACCCCACTGCTACATCCAGCAAAAAGATATTGACTGTATGTTTAGTCATAGTTATCCGTAACGTCGAGGATGGCCAGCCGGCGGTGCCGGTGAATGGTCACGAAGGAGAGGGAAATATCTTGACAGCCATGCGGCCCGCCGTTGAGGCGAAGGGCGTCACCAGGGTCTTTCGGGGAACCGGTCAGGATTCGGTCAGAGCGCTCGACAACGTCTCCGTCGCAATCCGCGAAAATGAATTCTTCACGCTGCTTGGCCCATCCGGCTGCGGAAAGACGACGCTGCTGCGGCTGATCGCGGGCTTCGACTTTCCGACCGACGGTGAGATCCTGCTCTATGGCCAGGATATCGCGCCGCTGCCGCCGTTCAAGCGGCCGGTCAACACCGTCTTCCAGTCCTACGCGCTGTTCCCGCACATGACGGTCGCCGACAATATCGGCTTCGGCCTGAAGATGCTGGGCAGACCGAAGGCCGAGATCGAGGCGCGTGTCGACGCGATGCTGAAACTCGTCCACATGCAGGAGTTGAAGAACCGGCGCACCAGCCAGATCTCCGGCGGCCAGCAGCAGCGCGTCGCGCTGGCCCGCGCGCTCGCACCGCAGCCGAAAGTGCTGCTGCTCGACGAGCCGCTGTCGGCGCTCGACTACAAGCTGCGCAAGGAAATGCAGATCGAGCTGAAGCGGCTGCAGCACGAGACCGGAATCACCTTCATCTTCGTTACCCACGACCAGGAAGAAGCGCTGACCATGTCGGACCGCATCGCGGTGATGTCGTCGGGCAATATCCTGCAGGTCGGTTCGCCCTGGGAAATCTATGACCACCCGGCGGAGCGGTTCGTCGCCGACTTCATCGGCGAGACGAACTTCCTGACCGGCACGGTCGAAAATGCAGGCAATGGTCAGGCGCAGGTCGCCTTGCGCTCGGGTGCGAAAATCCGCGCGACCGCCGGCGTCGACTTCCGCACCGGCAGCAACGCAACGCTGATGGTCCGGCCCGAACATGCCAAGCTCGTCAAAGGCCGGGGTGATCTCAGCGGCACGATCGAGAACATCGTCTATTTTGGCACCGACACGCATATCCATGTCCGGCTGGACGAAGGCGATGTCTTCATGGTGCGCCAGCAGAATTCGCGCAGCGCCGGCTGCGGTTTCGAAAACGGCACCAGGGTCGGCATTTCCATCGGCGATGACGCCGCCCAGTTGCTGAAGGACTAGGGCCATGGCAACCGCGAGTGAGGTCGCCGAAAAGGCCGAACGTGAAGATATCCGGCTGCGCTGGCTGCTTTCGGCCCCGGCGCTGCTGATCGTCTTCCTCGCGGCCCTTGGGCCACTGCTGATCGTGGTCGTCTATTCCTTCCTGACGCCAGGCAATTACGGCGATGTGAAATGGCAGTTCTCGGCCGACGCCTGGGTGAGCGTGCTGTTCGAGCGCGATGTCTTCGACGACACGCTGTCCTTCGCCACTGCCTATCTGTCGATCTTCTGGCGCTCGGTGTCGCTGTCGCTGGCAACCACCGTGCTGACCCTGATCCTGGGCTTTCCCACCGCCTATTTCATCGCCACGCGGCCGGATCACCAGCGCGATATCTGGCTGTTCCTGATCACCATACCGTTCTGGACGAACCTTCTGATCCGCACCTTCGCCATGCAGGAGGTGCTGCGCAATGACGGCATCATCAATTCGGCGCTGCAAGCGCTTGGGGTCACCGATCATCCCATCCAGCTCATGTACACCAATTTCGCCGTGCTGGCCGGCATGGTCTACGTCTTCCTGCCGCTGATGGTGCTGCCGCTCTACGCCAGCATAGAGAAGATCGACTTCCGCCTTGTCGAGGCGGGCTATGATCTCTACGCGACGCGGTTCGACGTGTTGAGGCGCATCATCATCCCGCTGGTCACGCCGGGCATCGTCGCCGGCTCGATCCTCGTCTTCATTCCTTCGCTTGGCGCCTATGTGACGCCGCGCGTGCTGGGCGGCGGCACCAATCTGATGATCGGCAATCTGATCGAGCTGCAGTTCGGGGCAGGTCGCAACTGGCCGCTCGGTGCCGCGCTGTCGATCACCTTGATGGTCATCGTCATGGTGGCGCTGCTCTTCTATGTCCGCAACACGACCAGGTCGGATGGCGCCCATGGCTAAGCGCTTCGACGTCCGGCGGCAGAACGGCTTCGTCAGCCTGGCGATACTGTGTTTCTTCCTGCTCTATCTGCCGATCGCCACGCTGGTGGTCTACGCCTTCAACGACAACGATTCCCTGGCGATCTGGAAGGGCTTCTCGCTGCGCTGGTTCCATGTGGCCTGGAGCAACGGGCTGGTGATCGAATCGTCGATCCGCTCGTTCCAGATCGCGGCGGTCGCCGCGCTGCTAGCGACGATCTCGGCGACCATGGCGGCGCTGGCGACGACCCGGACCAAACCCTATCGCGGACTGACCTTCAAATACGCCTTCATCAACCAGCCGCTGATGGTGCCGGAGATCGTCACCGCGGTGGCGTTGCTGATCGTGTTTTCGCGCATCAAGATCTGGACCGGCTATTCCGGCCTCGGCTACCTCGTCGCCGCACACACAGCCTTCTGCATCCCCTTTGCCTATCTGCCGATCCGGGCGCGGCTCGAAAGCATGGACCTGGCGCTCGAAACCGCGGCGGCCGACCTCTATGCGACCAGATGGAAGACGTTCCGGCACGTGACCTTGCCGCTGCTTTGGCCGGGCATTCTGGCCGGGCTGATGCTCGCCTTCGTCGTCTCGCTGGATGACGTCGTCATCACCGAATTCGTCAAATCAGGCGGCCAGGACACGCTGCCGACCTACATGCTCGGCCAGATCCGCCGCGGCGTTACACCCGAGATCAATGCAATCTCGACAGCCTTCCTGCTGCTGTCGATCGGCATCGTCACCGCCTTCTTTTTCGTCAGCAGGAAACGGACCTGAGGCGGCTTTGCCCCGGGTCCCAACAATGGGAGCTAATAATGGGAGAAAGTAGCATGAACTGGAAACTGACCGCGACCGCCCTTGGGTTGTCGCTGCTGGCCGCGACGGGCGTGGCCCGTGCCGAGGGCGAGCTCAACATCTACAATTGGGGCAACTACACCAGCCCCGAGCTGATCAAGAAGTTCGAGGAGACCTACAAGGTCAAGGTTACCGTCACCGACTTCGATTCCAACGACACCGCACTGGCCAAGATCCGCCAGGGCGGCGCCGGTTTCGACATCGTCGTGCCTTCGGCAAGCGTCGTTCCGATCTGGATCAGCGAAGGCCTGCTGCTTGAATCGCGCCCGGACCAGATGGAGAATTTCAAGAATGTAGCCCCCAAATGGGTCGATGTGCCCTTCGATCCGGGCCGCAAATACACTGTTCCGTGGCAGTGGGGCACGACCGGCGTGTCGGTCAACAAGTCGGTCTATTCCGGCGACATCAACACGTCCGCGATCTTCCTCGACCCGCCGCCCGAGCTCGTCGGCAAGATCAATGTCGTCCCCGAAATGGGTGACATCATGTTCCTCGCCATCGCCTATGAAGGCGGCCAGTACTGCACCGCCGACAAGGTGCTGCTGAAGAAGGTGCGCGACAAGCTGGTCGAGGCCAAGGCGAAATGGCTGTCCTTCGACTATGGCGCCGTCGATGGCCTGGGCAAGGGCGACATCGCCGCCGGCGTCAACTGGAACGGCATCTCGCTGCGCCAGCGGATGCAGAACGACAAGATCGTCTACGGCTATCCTAGGGAAGGCTACCCGATCTGGATGGACAATGTCGCTGTGCTGAAGGACGCCAAAAACGTCGAAAATGCCAAACTCTTCCAGAACTTCGTCATGGATCCGCAAAATGCCGCGATGATCTCGGCCTTTGCCCGCTATGCCAACGGCATCAAGGGCTCGGAAGCCTTCATGCCCGCGGACATGAAAGGCGCTCCGGAAGTCGATGTTCCCGCGCAATTCGCTGCCAAGGGCCAATTTATGCAGGCCTGTCCGCCGGATGTGCAGGCGCTCTACACGAAAATCTGGACCGACCTTCAGAAATAACCTGATCCGGATTCTCCGCGCCGCGACACGCGGCGCGGCCACCTCCCGTCCATGCCAAACGCGATCCGGCGATCGCAGGAGACTTCCCATGACCACCGATCTCGACCTTTGCTACATGCCGGCCAGCGAGGCGCTGCGGCTGTTCAAGGCGAAGGAGCTTTCGCCCGTTGAATTGATGCAGGCCACCATCCGGCGCGCCGAGGCCACCAAGCCGACGATCAACTGCTTCACCTTCACGCATTTCGACGAGGCGATGGACCTGGCCAGGAAAGCCGAGGCGAAATACGCCAGGGGCGCCCGGACCGGGGCGCTCGAGGGGCTGCCGATCGGCATCAAGGACGAGAGCTATATCAAGGGCAAGCCGACATCGAACGGCTCGCTGCTGTCGAAGGATGCCATCGGTGGTCATACCTCGACGATGAACGAACGCATCATCAAGGCCGGAGGCATCGTCCATGCCCGTACGGCGACGCCTGAATTCAGCTGCGCCGGCTACACCTGGTCGAGACGCTGGGGTGTGACGCGCAATCCATGGAATCGCGACTTCACACCGGGCGGTTCATCCGGCGGTGCCGCGGCGACGCTGGCTTCCGGCACGTCGTCGATCGCCACCGGTTCGGACATTGCCGGGTCGATCCGCATTCCCGCGTCGGCCTGCGGCCTTGTCGGCTTCAAGCCGCCTTACGGGCGCAATCCGGACGAGCCGCCGTTCAACCTCGACTTCTACTGCCACACCGGACCACTGGCGCGAAACGTTGGGGATGCGATCTTGCTGCAGAACGTCATGGCCGGACCAAGCCCGCTCGACATCGCCACGCTGCGCCCAAAACTGCGGCTGCCGCTCGACTACAAGCCGATCAAGGGCTGGAAGATTGCTTTCTCGATGGACCTTGGCTCCTTTGAAGTCGACCCGGACGTGCGCAAGAACACGCTCGCCGCCTGCGATGTGTTCCGCTCGCTTGGCGCCACGGTCGAGGAAGTTGACCTGGGCTGGGGCGACGACGTGCTCAAGGCCGGCATGGCTTATCTCGAACATCTGTTCGGCGCTTCGCTGTCGCAGCTGCTCAAGGAACACGGCAAGGACATGACGACCTATGCCAGGCAGTTCGCCGAGGACGGGCAAAAGTCCAAGGCCACGGACTTTGTCGCCACCCTGGAGGTAGCGGCCAGGATGTACCAGACGCTGGGCCCGCTGCTGGAGACCTACGATGTGCTGATCTGCCCGACCAACGCGCTTCCCTCTGTGCCGGCGGAGTTCGATCAGACCACGGGTACGGTCGAGATCAACGGCAAGCAGGTAAACCCGTCGCTTGGCTGGGTGATGACGACGCCGTTCAACATGCTGAGCCGCTGTCCGGTTCTCTCCATCCCTTCGGGCCGGGCGGCAAGCGGCGTGCCGACGGGCATCCAGATTGTCGGCCGCACCTATTGCGATGCCGATGTTTTCCGCGCGGCCATGGCCTATGAGACGGCTAAGGGACAATGGTACACAAACACCGAAACGCGTCCGTCGCTCTGATCGGGCGATGCGGCCCTTGCCGCACTGGTGCTTGATCTCCGGCTTGCGTTGTGGTGAGCCGATGCCGGACACCTCGAATACACGGATCCGTGGCGGCGACAGCGATCGCCGCCGCAAGGTTCGAAAGGGACTGGACGAAGATGGCGCAACGCAAGGCGACAGCGGCAAAACACAAAGGCGCAATGGCCAAGGACGGGGTTTCGGCAAACGATGCCGCGCCGCCCAAGGACCGTCGGCGCGAACGCGGCGAAGCCAGCGTGCAGCGGATCATCGACGCCACCATCGAACTCATCGCGGAGGAGGGGCTGGCAAGCGTCACCATGCAGCGCATCGCCGAACATGTCGGCTCGTCCAATGCCTTGGTCGTCTTCCACTTTCGCAGCAAGGAGAACCTGTTCCGGGCCGTCCTGCAGTATCTCAGCGATCGATACGATGAATTGTGGGTTACGCTGGTGCGGGCGCCCGGCCTGTCGCCGGTCGAGCGCCTGCTCGGGGCGGTCAACTGCGCGCAAAACTTCGCCCGGCAGCATCCCAAATGGGTTTCGGTCTTTGTCGTGTTCTCCAGCGACCGCAAGAGCATGCAGATCTACAACGAGATCGGCCTGCCGAGCGACCTTGCCTACACTGCCGAGGCGCGCGAGCTGCTGATCGAGATTTCGCGCAGCGGTTATACCGGCGTCGACATCGACACCCTGTCAGAGAGCCTGAATTATCTGGTTCATGGCGCCTGGTATTGGGATCATCTCAATCCGTCCAGCCGTGACACCAACGTGCTGCGCAAGACCATGCTGCTCCTGCTGCACCAGGCATTTCCGCGGCATTTCGAACTGATGCGTTAACCCGCTTTCCAGGGCTGCCGCAGATGGCAGCCCGCCTGCCGCTTTTGTGCCAGATACTCGTCGACAAGCTGGCGGTAGCGCACCTTGCCGAAACTTGGGAAATGGCCGCCATGCACGACCGAGACATCGAGGTCGCGCAGGCGCATGAGTGTCGCCATGTAGTCTGGGATATCCGAGTGATAGACGTCGTCGATCAGCGGGCCGTCATAGATGATGTCGCCGGATAACAGGATGCCCGTCCTGTTTTCGTAGAGCGCGATGCCACCGGGTGAATGGCCAGGCGTGTGGATCACCTCGAAGGCGCGGTCGCCGAGATCGACGACGTCGCCCTGCGCGAGCAGGCGGCCGGCAGGTGCGGGCAGAATGCGGTAGCGCGCCGTGTCCCAGCCTTGCGGCATGCCATCGAACATCTCGTCCGTCGCATAGGTACCGGCGGCCGTCCATTCATTGCGCGGATCGGCGAGGATTTGAGCCTCGGCCGCGTGCACACAGCGCTCGGGAAATTCGTGGTGGCAGCCGATATGGTCGAAATGCGTGTGGCTGGCGACGCAGGTCAACTTGCGCTCGCTCACCAGCGGCACGTGGCGCCTGAGGCTGAAATGACCAAGCCCGGTGTCGAACAGAAGGTCGCGGTCGCGGCCGCGCACATGCCACATATTGCAGCGGAAGAACGGCTTGATCCATGGCTCGTGGATCAAGGTGACGCCATCGCTCATGCGGATGGTCTCGTACCAGTCGGGTGCGTCGATGACCGCAAGCGTACCCATGTTCAGTCCGTCAGCAGGATGATCTGGTCGGTATCGCACGAAACGGCAACCGTGTCGCCCGGCCGGGCGGTGGCTGTCGCGGGCAGCCTGGCGATGAAGTGAAGCGATGGGTCTTCGACGGAAACGGCGAGCACGCGCTTGAAGCTGCCCTGGAAAACGACGTCGCTCACCTCAGCCGTGCCGAGCTTGACGGTGCCTGCGGCCGTGCCGAGGACAAGATGCTCCGGCCGTATGGCCAGCACGATGGCAGAGCCGACGGGTAACGCGCCGGGCAGCGAAATCGGCCCGACAGGCGTCGCGACAGTGCTTGTCCGGTCCCCGGCCTCCGTGACTGTGCCGGCAAGGATCGTGCTTTCGCCCATGAAGGTCGCGGAAAAGCGCGTCGCCGGCCGTGCGTAGACGCGTTCGGGTGGACCTTCGTCCTCGATGCGCCCGTCATTCATCACCACACAGTGGTCGGCCAGCGCCATCGCCTCTTCCTGGTCGTGGGTGACATGGATGAAGGCGGTGCCGACGCGCTTCTGGATCGCCTTCAACTCGTCCTGCATCTGCCGGCGCAGTTTGAGGTCGAGCGCGCCGAGCGGCTCGTCGAGCAAAAGCACCGCCGGTTCGATCACCAGCGCACGCGCCAGCGCTACGCGTTGCCGCTGACCGCCGGAGAGCTGATGCGGCTTCTTGTCGAAGGCGGCAGCCAATCCGACCAGCGCCAGCGCCTCGCGCGCCTTTGCCGCCCGTGTCGTGCCGTCGACACCCTGCATGCGCAGGCCGAAGCCGACATTGCTGCCGACGCTCATATGCGGAAACAGCGCATAGTCCTGGAACACCGTCGTCGTCGGCCGTTTCGCTGGCGGCATCGACGTGCAGTCCTCGCCACGGATGAACACCTTGCCTTCGCTGGGTGTGACGAAGCCACCCAGAATGGAGAGCAGCGTCGTCTTGCCGGAGCCCGAGGGCCCGAGCAGGATCGTGTAGCTGCCGGGCTCGATCTGCAGCGAGACATCCTTCAGCACGGTGTGCTGGCCGAAGCGGTGCGAGACGGAGCGAATATCGACCAAAGGCGCGGTCATGCCTTTCTCCTGCGCAGCAATGTCAGTTCGAACAGCACCACCAGCACGATGGAAACGGCGAAGACCAGCGAGCCGACGGCGTTGGTCTTGGGATTAAGGCCCGAACGCAAGAGGTTCCAGATTTCGACCGGCAGCGTGGTGTCGAAGCGGGTGAGCAGGAAGGAGATCACGAACTCGTCCCAGGAAAAGGTCATCGACAGGAAGAAGGCGGCGAAGATGGCAGGCGCCATGACCGGTACGGTGATCAAGAGCAGCACCTTCCATTCCGGTGCGCCGAGGTCGCGCGCGGCGCGCTCGATGTTGATCTGGTGGTCGCCCATCTGGCTGTAGATGATGGCAAAGCAGAGCGGCAGGTTGATCACGACATGGCCGATGCCGGCGGCCAGCAGCGATTTCGGCACGCCGGCCCAGTTGAACAGCACCAGAAGCCCCATGCCGATGATGAGATAGCTGACCGTTAGCGGCAGGGTGATCAGGCCGCGCAACAGGCCGGAGCCCGGCAGGACGAAGCGCGCAAAGCCCCAGGCGGAGAGGAAGCCGAGCGTGACCGCGGCGACCGACGAGATGGACGCCACCAGCAGCGAGTTGACGAGCGCCGAGGTCAGCCTGACGTCGGAGAGAACCGCGTCGTACCAGCGCAGCGACGGGCCGGTGAAGGGCGGGATCGGAAACGACGTCGCCTGCAGCGAAAACAGCACCAGCACCACGACCGGCAGGAAGATGAAGCCGTAGACGGCGATCGCGTAGAGCCAGGAGGCGATGCGGACAATCCTGCGCATCTCAGGCCCGTTCGATCTTCAGCCAGCGGGCGCAGGCGAGGTAGGCGATGGTGACCACCGCCATCAGGATGATCGACAGCGCCGAGGCCAGCGGGAAATCGCCGCGCCGGCCGATCTGCATCATCACCAGCTGCGGCATCAGCAGCTCGTTGTTGCCGCCCAGGATCTGCGGCGTGATGTAGTCACCAATGCACAGCACGAAGGTCAGAAAGGCGCCGACCATGATGCCGGGCAAGGTCAGCGGCAGCACGACATGCAGGAAGGTGCGCACCGGCCCGGCGCCGAGATCGGCGGCGGCCTTGCGGTAGCTCGGGCTCAACTGCTTGAGGTTGGCAAAGATCGTCAGCGTCAACAGCATGACGAAGAAATGCACGAAGCCGGTGACGGTGGCGAAACGCGTGTTGGCGAGTTGCAGCGGCTCGCTGATCAGGCCAGAGCCGGTCAGCACCCGGTTGATGACGCCGTTCTGCGCCAGCACCAGCAGCCACGAGTAGGAGCGTACGACATAGGAGGTCCAGAACGGCAGCACGGCCAGCATCAGCGCCAGCCGCTGCCAGCGTTCCGGCACCTGTTCGGCGAGGATCCAGGCGAAGGGATAGGCGAGCAGCACCGAGACCATTGTGACGATCGCTGTGACCTGCAGCGAGTTCACCATCGCCTGCCAGTAGGAAGGGTTGGTGAAGAACTGGCTGTAGTTGGACGGCGTGAAGCCGCCGCCCTCATGCGCCGTCAGGCTGGAAAACCCCATGGCGATGAAGGGCAGCACGAAGAAAAGCAGCGTCCAGCCGAGCGCCGGCGTGACAAGCGCCCAGGGCAGAGCAGAGCTCGCCCGGGGCAGGGCGCGGCCCGCCCGAGGCAGGGGGTTGTTTGCCGAGGTGCTCATGAGCGATATCTGCTCATTTCGCCTGCAGCATTTCAGTCCACATGTCCTGCATCTTCTTGTCGAGATCGGCGTTCGGCGCAGGATAGGCCTGGGCGCGCGCCAGGAAGCCCGGCTGCTCGTCGAAGCGCAGGACTTTTTTCTGGTCGTCGGTCAGCGCCGCCTTGGTGTTGGCCGGCATGCCCCAGTAGCAGGACGAGGTGGCAAGCCGCGCCTGGCCTTCCGGGCTCATAATGTACTGGATGAATTTCAGCGCCATGTCCTTGTTTTTGGAATCCTTGAACATGGCCAGCGACTGCGACCACAGCACCGCACCTTCCTTGGGGATCGAGAAGTCGAGCGCCGGGTTCTCCTTGGCCAGCCCCGCCGTCACCCATTCGCCGCCGCCGACCAGTATGTCGACCTCGCCGGTCGCCAGCGCCGTCTGGCTGGCGGTCACTTCGCCGACCAGCTTGGCGTTGGCCTTCATCTTGAGAAGCTCGTCCTTGATGGCGGGCAGGTCGGCTTCGGTGAGATCGGCCGTCTTCTTGCCGATGGCCAGTGCCGCCATGCCGATGACCGGCAGGTAATAGTCGTAGATAGCGACCTTGCCCTTGTACTTCTCGCCGGTGAGTGCTGCCATCGACTGCATGTCGGCCGGGTCGACCTTGGTCTTGTTGTAGCCGATCGTGTTGTAGCCGAACTTTTCGGTGACGCCGTAGCGCTTGCCGCCGACGACGGTGGAACCGTCCATCTTGACCTGCTGAAACAGGTCGGCCAGCGGCAGCTGGTCTTCCGGCAGCGGCTCGAACAGGCCCTTTTCGACACCGCGCGGCACGTCGATGCTATCGATCACCATCACGTCCCAGTCGCCGGGCTGCGACTGTTCGACGATGGCGAGGCCAGCGCCGGTGCCCTCGAACTCCTTGACGTTGACCTTGACGTTGTTGGCCTCTTCGAAAGGCTGCAGCAGCGCAGGGTCGGCATGATCGCACCAGATCAGCGCGTTGAGATCGGCGGCTTGAGCACCGGTCGCAAGCAGCAGCGCTGCGGCTGCGGTCGCGGCGCGAAAATGGGTCTTCAGGATGGAAAGCGGATTGCAGGCTGTGTGTTTAGCGGACATCGAGTGTTCTCCCTTTGCCTTTGTGGCTTCTTGCAAAAAATTGAACCAATTCTAAAATTGAGTCAATTCTGTTTTTATGGCAAGAGGCTGGGATGAGCGGATTGCGGGCAAGGCAAAAGGCGGACCGGCACCGGCGCATCATCGAGGCGGCGGCGGAACTGTTTCGCGAGGCCGGCTATGAAGGCGCCAAGATCGAGGCGATCGCCGCCCAGGCCGAGGTCTCTGTCGGCACGATCTACAACTACTACGAGAATAAGGGCGACATCCTCGGCGCCATCGTCTCGCTGGAGGTCAACGAGGTGCTCAATGCCGGCCAAGGCGTCGTCGCCAGGCCGCCGGCGAATGTCGGCGACGCGCTGGACACGCTGGTCGGCATCTATATCGAGCACTCGCTGCATTATCTCAGCAAGGAGATGTGGCGGCAGGCGATGGCGATCTCGACGCAACTGCCCGACAGCCCGTTCGGCCAGGCCTACACCGCGCTCGACCGCGCACTGACCGAGCAGATCCGCGCCCTGATCGCCCGGCTGCAGGCGCTCGGCCTGGTGCGCCAGGACATCGACGGGGCAGCGCTCGGCGAACTGATCTTCAACAACATGAACATGATGTTCATCGAATTCGTGAAGCGCGACGCGGCGAGGATTGCCGAGCTGCGCACGGCAATACGGAGGCAAAACCGGATACTGGTGGCGGCGATTGGGGTGTGAAGAGTCAGGAGCCGTCGAAACTGGTTGAAACCGGAATTGTTGAGGTCCGGCATGAGGTTCCACGCGATCATGCCGAAGACACATGACACCGGCCATGATGTGCTCGACCAAATGGACGAATTCCACATCGGTTACAGACTGTCAGAACGACCTGTTTGGGCGGAAAGGGAATTGGGACCACCACACGCAAGGCGTCGCCGTGCCGATTCGCGTTCGAATCGACACAGCAACTTTGCTCTAACCTCTATCAGCGTTGCTGGCTGGAGTTGGGCTGACGCGCTCGCACTAGGTAGTGCCGTTGGATCGCATGAGCGATCAAATGATGAACACGTCGTGAAAGGTCAGGGCCGCCCCGGCCTCCAGATGGGCGATTTCCACTTGGGGGATCGAGTTCGAGCCATCGGGGTCATAGGACAGAACGCCCGTGGTCCGGTTGTAGAGCAGGTGATCGTTGTGGCTGGTGGCGTGTTCGCGCAACTCGAAATAGGACGAGTTCACCTGCGTCGGGCTGGACAAGGAACCGGTGCCGAGCTTGGTGAAGACGGCGTTGTCGAGATAAAGCGAGTCATCGGCCGCGTGGAAGTCGGTGAGTGTATCGACATTGCCGGGGCCATAGGCCGTGTCTAACACGAAGGTGTCCTCGCCGGCGCCACCGGTCAGCACGTCGTTGCCACCCCCGCCCCACAGTGTGTCGTTGCCAGCCAGGGCATCATAGCTATCGGCCGCGCCAGTGCCGACAAAAGTGTCGTTCCCGGTGGTCCCCGTGGCCGGATCGGTTGGCGGTGGCGGAGGTGACGGTGACGGGTCGGTCCCGTCATGGGTTGCGTGCCAGACCGCCTTGGCGTTGGCCCAGTAGTCGCGGGCCGCCTGGCCTTCAAGGACCGTCCAGCCGGCGGGCGGCATTGGATAAGTCGACGGCAGCGGCGTGTCAGAGAGGTTGAGATAGTAATTGCCGTGCGCCTCGACCGTCTTGTCCCAGGCCCGCTGCAGCCGCTCCATGCCGTTGTGGTGAACGTCGGTGATCGCCACCACGCAGTCGATAAAGTGCAGGCTGGGCACGATATCGTCAGGGCCTGTGCCCTTGTCGAGTTTGAACGGCGAACCGTGGGTCATCTCGCCTTTGCGAAGGTACTCTCCCATGCCCAGAAGCATGCCATCCATGATGACCGTGTTGTCAGACCCATCCACGTCACCGTCGCCAAGGCTCACTCCGGAAAACACGTGGTCGAACAAGGAATCCCGGATGGTGCCGCCGATGACGTCGTCGTCCTCGACCGCGTCGTCGCGGGAGTAGCCGACATAGCTATCGTCGATGAGGAATGTGCCAGTGCCGCCGACACGGATGCCATCCCAGGGCTTGGTGATCGTCCAGTCGTCGATGACAAAGCTGTGGGCTGAATTCACACGGACTGCGGCGGAGTTGACGTAGATGTTCTCCCAGTCGCCGGTTTGGGAGACCGTGCCGTTGATCGTGCCGCCCAAAGCCACGAGGTTGTCGCCGGGGTTGACGACCGCGAAGGGATAGAGGTTGGTGGGGCTTCCCTGATTGGCGACGATCCACGAGGCGCTGGTGGCATCGATTATGGTGTCGGCGGGCAGACCGGATACTTTATATTGGCGGTAGCCATAGTCGCCGCTCAAGACAATGGTGTTCGTATAGGCCATGCTTGGCCACCTTTCACACCCCTCGCCCTTTTCGCCACGTGCCTGAAGCCAGAAAGGCCTGCATCCACCAGAGGCGCGTTAACGGTATTGTGCAAATCACAAAATGTAAAAAAACGGATGCACTCGCAGAAATGTGGCGGCAGGCGATGGCGATCTCGACGCAACTGCCCGACAGCCCGTTCGGACAGGCCTACACCGCACTCGACCGCGCGCTCACCGAACAGATCCGCGCCCTGATCGCCCGGCTGCAGGCGCTCGGCCTGGTGCGCAAGGACATCGACGGAGCAGCGCTCGGCGAACTGATCTTCAACAACATGAACATGATGTTCATCGAATTCGTGAAGCGCGACGCGGCGAGGATTGCCGAGCTGCGCGCGGCGATACGCCGGCAGCACCGCATTTTGGTGGCAGCGATTGGGGTGTGAAGAGTCAGGAGCCGGCGAACTGGTTGAAACCGGAATTGTTGAAGAACGCCATGAGGTTCCGCGCGATCATGCCGAAGACGCCGGCCATGATGTGCTCGACCAAATGGACGAATTCCACATCTGTTACAGACTGTCAGAACCACCTGTTTGGGCGGAAAGGGAATTGGGACCACCACACGCAAGGCGTCGCCGTGCCGATTCGCGTTCGAATCGACACAGCAACCTTGCTCTAATCTCTATCAGCGTTGCTGGCTGGAGTTAGGCTGACGCGCTCGCGCTTGGCAGTGCCATTGGATCGCATGAGCGATCAAATGATGAACACGTCGTGAAAGGTCAGGGCTGCCCCGGCCTCCAGATGGGCGATTTCCACTTGGGGGGTCGAGTTCGAGCCATCGGGGTCATAGGACAGAACGCCCGTGGTCCGGTTGTAGAGCAGGTGATCGTTGTGGCTGGTGGCGTGTTCGCGCAACTCGAAATAGGACGAGTTCACCTGCGTCGGGCTGGACAAGGAACCGGTGCCGAGCTTGGTGAAGACGGCGTTGTCGAGATAAAGCGAGTCATCGGCCGCGTGGAAGTCGGTGAGTTTATCGACATTGCCGGGTCCATAGGCCGAGTCAAACACGAAGCTGTCCTTGCCGGCGCCACCGCTGAGCACGTCGTTGCCACCACCGCCCCGCAATGTGTCGTTGCCAGCCAGGGCATCATAGGTATCGGCCGCGCCAGTGCCGACAAAAGTGTCGTTCCCGGTGGTCCCCGTGGCTAGGTCGGTCGGCGGTGTCGCAGGTGACGGTAGCGCATCGGTCCCGTCATGGGTTGCGTGCCAGACCGCCTTGGCGTTGGCCCAGTAGTCGCGGGCCGCCTGGCCTTCAAGGACCGTCCAGCCGGCGGGCGGCCTTGGATAATTGGACGGCAGCGGCGTGTCAGAGAGGTTGAGGTAGTAATTGCCGTGCGACTCGACCGTCTTGTCCCAGGCCCGCTGCACCCGTTCAAAGCCGTTGTGGTTGACGTCGGAGATCGCCACCACACAATCGATAAAGTGCAGGCTGGGCACGACATCGTCGGAGCCTGTGCCCTTGTCGAGTTTGAACGGCGAGCCGTGGGTCATCTCGCCCTGGCGAAGGTACTCTCCCATGCCCAGAAGCATGCCATCCATGATGACCGTGTTGTCAGACCCATCCACGTCACCGTCGCCAAGGCTCACTCCGGAAAACACGTGGTCGAACAAGGAATCCCGGATGGTGCCGCCGATGACGTCGTCGTTCTCAACCGCGTCGTCGCGGGAGTAGCCGACATAGCTATCGTCGATGAGGAACGTGCCAGTGCCGCCGACACGGATGCCATCCCAGGGCTTGGTGATCGTCCAGTCGTCGATGACAAAGCTGTGGGCTGAATTTACACGGACCGCCGCGGAGTTGATGTAAATGTTCTCCCAGTCGCCGGTCTGGGAGACCGTGCCGTTGACCGTGCCGCCCGAAACCAGGAGGTTGTCGCCGGGGTTGGTGACCGCGAAGGGATAGAGGTTGGTGGGGCTTCCCTGATTGGCAACGACCCACGAAGCGTTAGTGGCATCGATAATGGTGTCGGCGGCGAGACTGGATGCTTTATAGCTGCTGTAACCATAGTCGCCGTTCAAAATAATGGTGCTTGTTTGGACCATGCTTGGCCACCTTTCGCACCCCCCGCCGTTTCCGCCAAGTGCCTGAAGCCGGAATGGCCTGCGCCCACCTGAAGTGCGTCGCCCCTATAAGCAAATCACTAAGTGTGACAAATATGGAATGATGATCCCTATCGGGCACTCGCTGCACTATCCCAGCGAGGAGGCGGCAGGCGACGACGATTTCGAAGCAACCGGCCGACAGCCCGGCCTATACCGCGCTTACCGCGCTCGACCCAGCCCTGATCACGCGTCTGCAGGTGCTCGGCCTTGTGTGCCAGGACATTGACGGGGCGGCGCTCGGCGAACTGAATTCGTGAAGCGCGACGCGGCGAAGATACCGGAGCTGCGCCCGGCGATCCGCCGGCAGAACGATTCTGGTGGCGGCGATTGGGTGTGAGGGAGTCAGCAGCAGACAGGAGAAATCGTCGATTCGGCATATTGCCATTTCACACGAGGGCTCGCCTCTTGAGTTGAATTTGAAATCTGGTACAACTTAGAGGGGTATAAAAGGGGGAGGGGTAAATGGGGACGTTTTCCATCTGGCATTGGGCGATCTTGCTGCTGTTGATCGGCGTGCCTGTTTTCTTTGCTGTTCGATCGGCCGCGAAGCCGTCACAGAATCCTGAAGCGCTTGTGGGCTTCGGCGGCTGGCTGATGCTGCTGGCGATCGGGCAGGCATTGTCGCCGCTGCGCACACTCGCCGACTTCGCCAATTCGGCCGACGGCTACCAGCAACTCATGACCCTCCCGAACGGCCCGCTGGCGGTGTATGGCGAGCTTGCTCTCAATCTGGCATTTCTGGCGCTTCAGCTGGTTGTGCTCGTTTCGATGCTGCGGCGAAGCCACCGCTTCCCGCAATTGTTTCTGTACCAGTGGTTTGCGATTCCGGTCGTGTTTATCCTGGACACGATCTGGATTTCGTCAATTCTGAGGGTTTCGGTGAACCAGGTGCTCGCAGGGGATGCGCTGTTGGCACCCATAGTCTCGTTTGTGCTGACAGGGCTCTGGGTCGCATACGTCTACAAGTCTGTCAGGGTGCGGAACACGTTCACCAGGATGAACGCATCTGCCCAAATCGCGAGCGCCTCATAGGGGCTATCGGCGCCTCGTAATCGCGTCCGGAAGGCTGGGGGCGCCCGGAGACTCTGGCGAGTAGTTCGTCAATTATCCTGCTCGTTGGCAGGGTCGCCATCGTGCGGCTTGCCAGGAATTGCTGGTCGATGAACAATGAGATCCCGAAATGATCGAGCGCGTAATGGCAGACGAGCCAAAACGTTAAGCCGCCAACCCCAACCCTACGCCTCAACCCAAGCCGAAAAATGCGTTCGCCGGACGCTCACTCTTGAACGACGTCGGGATAAAAGGACCGGTACATGTCGTGTCGCTGCGCCACGTCTGCAAGATATCTCACATCGTCCTGCGACAGATGTGCCGTGTAGCCCCTGACTTTCCCTTCTCTGGTCTTGTAAGAGGCCGGGTTGTCCAGAGAACCGGGGATCAAGTTGGGCAGCCAGGTGCCCATGTGTTGAACTCCGGGAATCCCCTGACCAGAGATTTCCAGCGCTCTCATCGATTCGAAACTGCAGGCGCTGACGGCGGCGCCGATCGCGGACGCGCTTAGCTCCCTCCCGAGTACAGGGGCAAGTCGCGTGGCGATGCGTGTCACGGTGCCGACCGTATCGCTTTGGAGATCTTCGTATCGGACGAGAATTCTCTCACCGGTCAGCCGGGCGCACTCGTCATAGAAATTCAAGAAGTCGTCAGCGACTCCGAACCTCACGAACGATCGCATCGACCTGTCGCTCTTACACCATCTATCCAGAAGCTCATTCTTGCGATCGGCATCGCCGACGAAACCTGCGCGATGTTTGACCTCGAAGTAATACGAAACCATCGCGTCGAGGATGTTCCTCACGAGGACGATCTTGAGCCTGGTGTTGGCGAGGTCGACGAAGTGTTCAGCGGCGAGGTGCTGGTCATAAAGATGGAGAAAAATATAGCGCAGCCATGTCCTGCCGCATTTGGGGAACGAGTACAGGATGACTGATTCACAGACGGGCTTTTGTGCGAGTGGGTGCGTGGTCATATGAATGGCTCTACGTTGCATTGCCAATCATCCATTGAACAATCGGATTTGACGAGTCAAAGGCAAATCGCCATGTTCGCACACCCCTTTGATATTACCCCTGAGCATACCCGAAAGAAATTTTTC
The DNA here is from genome assembly GCF_042647205.1 of Mesorhizobium cantuariense. Lineage (NCBI taxonomy): Bacteria > Pseudomonadati > Pseudomonadota > Alphaproteobacteria > Hyphomicrobiales > Phyllobacteriaceae > Mesorhizobium > Mesorhizobium cantuariense. The sequence goes on from NZ_JBHRVD010000001.1 coordinate 3,040,725, forward strand.
AGCTAAAAGCCACCATATAAAAGGCGTTAAGTGATTGATTTGCTGGTGCCCCCGGACGGAATCGAACCGCCGACCTTCGGTTTACAAAACCGCTGCTCTACCAGCTGAGCTACAAGGGCACGGCGCTCCGGTTAGCATATTTGTTGCGCCAGTAAAGACAAAACTCCGTTTTTTCCCGGCATGCCGCATGGGCCGTCGGGGAGGGCACCCTGAAAACCGCCGGATTGCTTCCTACATAGCGGGAAGGTGCAATCGCTTCGCGCAGGGGTGCCGCATGATCAGATTTGTCATCATTCTCCCGATCATCTTCGTGGCCTGGATGCTGCTGGTGAGGATCATCAGCGATGTGAAGAAGGCCAATGTCGACTGGACCGGCGTGACCACCATCATCGGCTTCATCGTGCTCGCCTTCTGGCTTCGGCATGTGACGGGCATGGGGTGAGAGAGAGGGAATAGGGAATAGGGAATAGGGAATAGGGAATAGGGAATAGGGAATAGGGAATAGGGAATAGGGAATAGGGATTCCTTGGTGTCCTTGCCTTCGCTACTCGCTACTGGCTATTCGCTATTCGCTTGCACCAAGCGCCACTCCACAAAAATCTCCTCGACCTTTCGAACCTTTTGCCGCATCGCGCCGACTGATGGTCAGAGGCGAATGGGTCGCCTCGATCAAGGATCCAGGAGATCATCATGTTCAAGCGCACTCTTACCTCAGGCCTCGTCGCCATTTTCGTCGCCACCGGCGCGCTCGCCGGCACTGTCGGCACGTCGTCCGCCCACGGCATGCACGGCCATCATCATCACCACCACAACCATCACAAGAAGCACTTCAAGAAGTTCTGGTGGAAGCACTACAACCACCACCACAACCATCATCACCACAAGCATGGCAAGGTGATCATTTTCCTTTGATGGAGGGACCCATTCTTCCAAGAGGGCGGCTTCGGCCGCCCTTTTTGCGTTGGCGATCACCTTGTGAAGTGGGACGGCAAAGCCGGCGATCTCCCCCCGCAAGGGCAGGGCAATCGCAAATGGCGGCGCCAGCCCCCCACTCCGGCCGCTGCGCGGCCACCTCTCCCCCAGGGGGAAGAGGAAACCCAAGCCTTTCAAGGCCGCGACCTCGGCGGTGGCGTTTCCTCTCCCCCACGATGTGCTAGGGCATATACATATCTCGGTGCGGCGGATTGACTCGCCTTGGCTGGGTCGGATTCCGCGAATGCCTGAGGTATGATTTTTTCTGCGACGGTCTGATTTGCAAGGATTGTCGCCGATGTCGTGCCCGTCGTGGTCATTAGGTTTGTTTGGAGATCGCCGCCTCGATAAAGGGGGGCGTCGCTGCTCCAAGGCATGGTGCTGCGCGAAACGGTGTGCTTGCGCCAGCTTTCTGGCGGCAACCATTCCGAGGAGATCCGCTATGGGCGCTTTCTCGGCAATGATGCGGTGACGGTCGAGCGGGTGATTGAAGGCTGGAGCCAACCGACGCGGGTTGCAGTGGACGGCCGGCATGTTTTGGCGCTGCAAGACACCAGCGAGATCAGATTCCCAACGACGCAGGACAACCGGCGCGATCTTGGCAGGATCAAGAAGGGCAATTGCTGGGGCATGCTGCTGCATCCGATGCTCGCCCTTGATGCCGAGCGCGGTTCTTGCCTTGGTCTTGTGGGCGGGCGGGTTTGGACACGGGGCGATGAAGAGCTGCCACCGCACGCTGATCGCTCGTTGAGCGAGAAGGAATCGTGCCGCTGGGTCGAAACCGCGCAAGCGGCCAAGCCAGTGCTGGCCCGGGCCCGTATGGTCACTTTCATCGCCGATCGTGAGAGTGACTTTTATATGATGTGGGCGCGTGTGCCGGATGGCTCTTTCCACGTGCTGACACGCGTCATGCATGACCGCGCACTGCTTTCGGGCACAACGCTGCGCCGTGCCGTGCAGGAGGTGGCGTTCAGTGACACCCAGGTGATCGAGCTGCGCGAACGGGCCGACCGCCCGGCGCGTCGAGCCGAGCTTTGCTTGCGCTTTGGCGAAGCCACGATCCGGCGGCCGGGCAACCTGCGCGAGGCCAACCTGCCCAAAGGCGTGACGCTGCGCTGGGTCGAAGTCATCGAGACGGCTGCGCCCGCCGACGTGGAGCCGCTTCACTGGCTGCTGCTGACCACCCATGCGGTGGCCACACCCTCCCAGGCCTGGCAGATCGTCGACTGGTACAAGCAGCGCTGGGTCATCGAGCAGTTCTTCCGGGTGATGAAGAGCCAAGGCTTGAAGATCGAAGACAGCCAGCTGCAATCGGCCGCGCGCTTGGAAAAGCTCGTCGCCATCGCCGCCAAGGCCGCCATCATCGTCATGCAGCTCGTGCAGGCCCGCAATGGCCAAGGCGATCAACAGGCGAGCCTCGCCTTCACGTCCAACGAGATCGATACGCTCTCGGCGATCGAGACACGCTTCAAGGGCAAGACGCGGCTGCAATCCAATCCCTACCCCAAAAACTCACTCGCATGGGCGGCCTGGATCATCGCAAGGCTCGGCGGCTGGAACGGTTATGCCTCCTCAAGGCCACCAGGCCCTATCACCTTCTACAACGGCTTGGCCTACTTCCGTGCCTGTGCCGATGGTTGGGCCTTGCGAGATGTGTATATGCCCTAGCGTCGATCGGGGGAGAGGTGGCGAGCGAAGCTCGACGGAGTGGGGGAGCGCCATATCCGATTGCCCTGCCCGAAAGGGGGGAGATCAGCCGCGTCAACGTCCTCGCCAAGCTCTTGCAGGTCACCGTCAGCACGACCTCGGTCCATACGATTTGGCCGGCTTCAGAAAAAAGATTCGAACCTTTTTCCTGGCCGCGACGACTGACGATCAAGAGGCGGATGTCGCCTTGGTCAACGAAGCAAGGAGATCATTATGTTCAAGAGCACACTCGTTTCCGGCCTCATCGCCACCGCCGTCGCCGCCACCATGCTGGTCGGCACCGTCCAGCCCTCAGCCGCCCACAGCCATCACCACAACCGCGAAATCGGCATCGGCATTGCCGCCGGCGTTGGCGGCTTCGTCCTCGGCAGCCTGCTCGCCCAACCGCGCACCGTCTATGTCGACGAAGGCGGCGGCTCGTGGCATGTCCGCCGCTGCTACGATCGCTACCAGAGCTACGACGTGGACTCCGACACCTATCTCGGCCACGACGGCTATCGTCACTACTGCCGGCTCTGAGGAGGGGCGTTTCAATCAGCTGAAAAGAGGGGCGCCCCACCACCCCTCTTTTCGCTGTTCGTATGATCTCAAGCTGAGCTGACGCCGCCGATCATCCTGGTCACCTCGGCGGCGGCATCGCGCACCAGCGGGCCGATCTCGGCCAGCCGCTCGGGTGTCACCCGCACCGTTGGCCCCGACACCGAGACGCCGCCGATCGGTTCGCCGAATTCGTTGAAGATGGCTGATGCCACGCAGCGCATGCCGGGATGCCGCTCTTCGTCGTCCACCGACCAGCCGCGCAACTTTATTCTCGCCAAATCGTGGGCAAGCGCCGAAATGTCGGACAGCGTCCTGTCGGTGAAGCGCTGCAGGCCTGCCTTGCGCAGGATGGTTCCGACCCGCTCCGGCTCGAGATGCGCCAGTACCGCCTTGCCGATGCCCGAGGCATGGAACGGGCTGCGCGTGCCCGGCCGAAAGAAGGCGCGGATCGCCTGATGCGTCTCGACCTGGCTGACGAAGACCACGCAATCATCCTCGGCGACGCCGAGATTGGCGGTCTCGCCGGTTCTCTCCATCAACTCTTGCATGACGACACGGGCGCGGTCGACCAGCTTGCGGCGGCGTAGGAAAGCCGCACCCATGCGGTAGGTCTCGACGCCGATCGACCAAAGCTGGTCGCCGGTGTCGAATTCGACCATGCCGTGGTTTTGCATCGTCGTCAGCATGCGATAGGCGGTGGAGGCGGCAAGCCCGCTCTGCGCTGAGATCTCGCTGAGAGACAGGCCGCTCCCTTCCGCGACAATAGCCAGGATCCGCAATGCCCGATCGAGCGACTGCACCGAACTGGCCTCCGATGGCCCGTTGAAAGCGCGCGGCCGGCCGCGCTGGCGTTTTTCGGTCGTTTCCATGGCGCCATTCTCGATCGATTTCGTCAAACACACAATGAAAAAGTTTTTCACTCGGCGCGAGATGAATTCCTGGAAAACGAAAAGTCAAAAGAAATCAGTAAGAAGCAGCCGTTTTCTGGAAATGAAAAAATATTCTGAAAAAATTGAAAAATAGCCGGCTTGCTGACATCCTGAGCCAATCCAACAATGACAAACCCTGTGGAGGGCTGGAAAATGGCCAGGATGCGCGCTGTCGATGCTGCGGTTCTCGTTCTCGAAAAGGAAGGCATTTCCTGCGCTTTCGGCGTTCCGGGCGCGGCGATCAACCCGTTCTATTCGGCGCTGAAGGCGAGGGGGACGATCCGCCACGTGCTTGCCCGCCACGTCGAGGGCGCCTCGCACATGGCGGAAGGCTATACCCGCGCCAAGGCAGGCAATATCGGCCTGTGCATCGGCACCTCGGGTCCGGCCGGCACCGACATGATCACCGGGCTTTATTCGGCCGCCGCGGACTCCATTCCGATCCTGTGCATCACCGGGCAGGCGCCGCGCGCGCGGCTGAACAAGGAGGATTTCCAGGCCGTCGACATATCAGCCATTGCCGCGCCGGTCGCCAAATGGGCAGTCACCGTCATGGAGCCCTATCTCGTCCCCATGGCGCTGCAGAAGGCCTTCCACCTGATGCGCTCGTCGCGGCCGGGTCCGGTGCTGATCGACCTGCCGGTCGACGTCCAACTGGCCGAGATCGAGTTCGACATCGATGCCTATGAGCCGTTGACGCCGTTCAAGCCCGCGATGACACGCGCGCAGGCCGAAAAGGCGTTGGCAATGCTCAACGCGGCGGAAAAGCCGCTGATCGTCGCCGGCGGCGGCATCATCAACGCCGATGCGTCGGACTTGCTGATCGAATTCGCCGAAATATCAGGCGTGCCGGTCATCCCGACACTGATGGGCTGGGGTGCGATCCCTGACGACCACCGGCTGATGGCCGGCATGTGCGGGCTGCAGACCTCGCACCGCTATGGCAATGCGACGATGCTGGAAGCCGACTTCGTCTTTGGCATCGGCAACCGCTGGGCCAATCGGCACACCGGCTCCGTGGATGTCTACACCAAGGGGAAAAAGTTCATCCATGTCGATATCGAGCCGACGCAGATCGGTCGGGTCTTCGCGCCGGACCTCGGCGTCGTTTCGGATGCGGGTGCGGCGTTGAAGATGCTGCTCGACGTCGCCACCGAGTGGAAGATGGCAGGCAGGTTGCGCGACTGGTCCGGCTGGGCGAAGGAGTGCCAGGCCCGCAAGAAGACGATGAAGCGCAAGACGCATTTCGACCAGGTGCCGCTGAAGCCACAGCGCGTTTACGAGGAGATGAACAAGGCGTTTGGCCGCGACGTCACCTATGTCACCACGATCGGCCTGTCGCAGATCGCCGGCGCGCAGTTCCTGCATGTCTACAAGCCGCGCAACTGGATCAATTGCGGCCAGGCCGGCCCGCTGGGCTGGACCTTGCCGGCGGCGCTTGGCGTGCGCGCCGCCGATCCCGAGCGCACCATCGTGGCGCTGTCCGGCGACTATGATTTTCAGTTCATGATCGAGGAACTGGCGGTCGGCGCACAGCACAAATTGCCCTATCTCCATGTCGTCGTGAACAACGCCTATCTCGGGCTGATCCGCCAGGCGCAGCGCGGTTTTTCGATGGACTTCGAGGTCGACCTCGCCTTCGAGAACATCAACCGATCAGGCGATCCCGAGGCTGGCTATGGCGTCGATCACGTTGCCGTCGCCGAGGCGATGGGCTGCAAGGCGGTCAGGGTGCGCAAGCCGGAAGAGTTCGCCGCCGCGTTCAAGGAGGCGCAGCGGCTGATGAAAGAGCACCGGGTTCCCGTCGTGCTCGAATTCATCCTCGAACGCGTCACCAACATCTCTATGGGCACCGAGATCGACAAGGTCACCGAATTCGAGGACCTTGCCGAGAGCCACGAAGATGCGCCGACGGCGATCGTCATGTTGGACTAAGGCTTGGCGGAGAAAAGGAGAAAAAGAATGCCGCGTTTTTCAGCCAATCTGTCGATGCTCTTTGGTGAGCATGACTTCCTCGACCGTTTCGATGCCGCCGCCCGCGCCGGCTTCAAGGGCGTCGAATATATCGGCCCCTATGATCATGCGCCCGATGTCGTCGCTGCCCGGTTGAAGAAGAACGGCCTGACCCAGGTGCTGTTCAACCTGCCGGCTGGCGACTGGGACAAGGGCGAGCGCGGCATTGCCGCGCTGCCGGACCGCGTGCCGGAATTCCGCCAGGGCATCGCCAAGGCAATCACCTACGCGCAGGCGCTTGGCTGCCAGCAGGTCAATTGCCTGGCCGGCATCGCCCCCGCCGGCGTCGATCGCAAGGTGCTGGAGGATGTCTTTGCCGAAAACCTCGCCTTCGCGGCGGAGAAGCTGGAGCAGGCCGGCATCAGGCTGCTGATCGAGCCGATCAACACGCGCGATATTCCGGGCTTCTTCCTCAACTACTCGGATCAAGCCTTGGCGCTGATGGATCGTGTCGGCTCAAAAAACCTGTTCCTGCAATACGACATCTATCACATGCAGATCATGGAGGGGGATCTCGCCCGTACCATCGAGGCTAACCTTAGCCGCATCGCGCATATCCAGCTTGCGGACAATCCCGGCCGTCACGAGCCGGGGACGGGCGAGATCAATTTTCCTTTCCTGTACGAGCACATCGACCGCATCGGTTATTCCGGCTGGGTCGGGGCGGAATACAAGCCGAAGGCGGGGACGGAAGCTGGGTTGGGTTGGTTTCAAGCACTAGCCGGGCAGGGCAGTGCGGCGGCGTAAGCACCCTAAGGGCTATCGTATTTGAACTCGCGTTCCTTCGCGCCCCCCTCTGGCCTGCCGGCCATCTCCCCCACGGGTGGGGAGATCGGCCGCTTCGGCGTCGGCCTTTGACTTTCTGACGCTCGAAAAATTGGCGAAGGCAGCGGTGACATCCAATCTCCCCCCTCGTGGGGGAGATGTCCGGCAGGACAGAGGGGGGCGTGACAGAACGCGGCTTAACAAAAGACGGAGAACCAAAATGGAAACCATCGGCTTCATCGGCCTCGGCATCATGGGCGCGCCGATGGCAGGGCACCTGCTGGATGCGGGCTATCATGTCATCGCCAGCGACCATCGCTCCAAGCCGCCTGCCGATCTCGTCGATAAGGGCCTGAAGTCGGTCATCGGCCATGCCGCCGTGGCCAAGGCTGCCGAAATCATCATCCTGATGGTGCCCGACACCCCGCAGGTGGCCGATGTGCTGTTCGGCGAGAATGGCGTCGCATCGGGACTGTCGAAGGGCAAGCTGGTCATCGATATGAGCTCGATCTCACCGATCGAGACCAAGACCTTTGCCAGGAAGATCAACGATCTGGGCTGTGACTATCTCGATGCACCGGTCTCGGGCGGCGAGGTCGGCGCCAAGGCGGCATCGCTCACCATCATGGTCGGCGGTGAGGAAAAGCCGTTCGAACGCGCCAAACCCGTCTTCGAGAAGATGGGCAAGAACATCACCCTGGTCGGACCGAACGGCGTCGGCCAGACCACCAAGGTGGCCAACCAGATCGTCGTCGCGTTGACCATTGAAGCCGTCGCCGAAGCGCTTGTTTTTGCATCGAAAGCCGGCGCAGACCCGGCCAAGGTCAGGCAGGCGCTGATGGGCGGGCTGGCGGCCTCGCGCATCCTGGAAGTGCATGGCGAGCGCATGGTCAAGCGCACCTTCGCGCCGGGCTTCCGCATCGAACTGCACCAGAAGGATTTGAACCTCGCGCTGGAGGGCGCGAAAGCGCTCGGGGTGTCGCTGCCCAACACCTCCACCACGCAGCAGCTTTTCAATTCCTGCGCGGCCAATGGCGGCGCCAAGGAGGATCATTCGGCGCTGGTCAGGGCGCTGGAGCGGATGGCCGGGCATGAGCTGGGGTAGGAGCGAATAGCGAGTAGGGAATAGCGAATAGGGATTGCAGCCACGGATAGCCGGGATTCGACTTTCGCTACTCGCTACTCGCTACTCGCTACTCGCTACTCGCTACTCGCTACTCGCTACTCGCTACTTGCTAAAAACTTCCGCGCCACGTAAAGGCTGATCGCCGCGGCATTCGATACGTTGAGCGAATGGATCGCGCCGGGCATGTCGAGCCGCGCCAGCGTGGTCACCGTCTCGCGCGTCTTCTGGCGCAGGCCCTTGCCTTCGGCGCCCAGCACCAGCGCGATCTTTTCTCCGGCAAAGCTTTTTTCGAGTTCGGCCGGCCCGTCCGAATCAAGGCCGATGGTGCGGAAGCCGGCTTCGTGCAACTGGCCGAGCACGTCGGCGAGGTTCTTCACCTCGATCTGGTCGATATGCTCCAGCGCGCCAGAGGCGGATTTCGCCAGCACGCCCGATTCCTGCGGGCTGTGGCGGGCCGTGGTGATCAGCGCGCCGGCGCCGAAGGCCACCGCCGAGCGCAGGATGGCGCCGACATTGTGCGGGTCAGTGATTTGGTCGAGCACCAGCACCAGTCTTGCATCGCCAAGTGCATCAAGCCGCTTCGGTTTCAGCGGCTCGGCCTCGATCAGCACTCCCTGATGCACGGCGTCCGACCCGGTGATCTTGTCGATGTCCCTGGGTTCCACCAGTTCCGTCTTGAAGGGCAGGGTGGCGAGATCGGCTATTTCCAGGCGCTCGGCCGCGTTGCGCGTCACCAGCATCTTCCTGATCTTGCGGCGCGGGTTGTCGAGTGCGGCGCGCACCGTGTGCAAGCCATAGAGCCGCACCAGGCCGTCCGCGGCATTTTCGCCCGGCGGAACCGGCTGTCGGGGCCTGAAAGCCGGCGCGCCGCCGCTTTTCTCGTCGCGATAGGCGCGGCGCAGCTTGGCGTAATGGGTGTCTTTCGGCGTCTTGGAATTGCTGTCGTTGCTCATAACCGGCTTCTATAACCGTGTCGCGCGGCAATGGATACTGCCGCATCGAACGGCTTGCCGGATGGCAGACGAAATTCAGCGCGTTTTGGCGGGATCTTGCGGTTGACAGTTTTGGGCAGTGCCGCCATAAGGCGCTTCGCGGAAGGCTGCTGAGGCGGTCCCAACGCGTTGATGCCTCGTTGCATGGCTCCGGCGGCAGACTGGAGAGGTGCCCGAGTGGTTAAAGGGGACGGACTGTAAATCCGTTGGCTATGCCTACGTTGGTTCAAATCCAACCCTCTCCACCACTGCCGGCCCGGAAGCCCTGAAACGCGAAAGGAATCGGACCGAAAGTGCCATGGCGCTTTTTCGGTATCTGCCTTGCTCGAAATCTGACGCACACGGGATAAAGCCTGGCCGCCTTCTATTGGGATCGGGGACTGGGAATCGATCGGCCATATAAGGCGCGCCCATATCTCGATGAGCTTTCGCCGTATGATTCGCCATGCGGGCGAGGCCACCGATTTCGACAATGCATGTGATCTGCGCACCGGTCAGCGATCAATCTCGCCAAACACGATATCGAGCGATCCGATGATCGCGGCAACGTCGGCGATCATGTGACCTCGGGACAGAAAATCCATCGCCTGCAGATGAGCAAAGGACGGCGCGCGTATCTTGCACCGATAAGGAACATTGCCCCCGTCCGAAACCAGATAGACGCCGAATTCTCCTTTTGGCGCCTCTACGGCGGCGTAGACTTCTCCGGCCGGCACATGAAGCCCTTCGGTGTAAAGTTTGAAATGGTGGATGGTCGCTTCCATCGAGCGTTTCATCGTCGCACGCGGCGGCGGCGTGATCTTCTGGTCCGGAATCGCGACCGGCCCCTGGCCTTCAGGCGACCGCAGTTTTTCTAGGCATTGCCTCATGATCCGCACCGACTGGCGCATTTCCTCCATGCGGACGAGGTAGCGGTCATAGCAGTCTCCGTTCTTGCCGACGGGAATGTCGAAATCCATGTCCGGGTAACATTCGTATGGCTGTGCCTTGCGCAAATCCCATGGCGCGCCCGACCCTCGCACCATGACGCCGGAAAAACCCCAAGCCCAGGCGTCATCCAGCCCGATTACGCCGACATCGACATTGCGTTGCTTGAAAATGCGGCTGCCGGTGAGCAAATCGTCGAGATTATCGCAGACCTTGAGGAAGGGGTCGCAGAAGGCCTGGATATCGTCCAGAAGCTTTGGAGGCAGGTCCTGGTGCACGCCGCCAATCCTGAAATAATTCGCATGCATGCGGGCGCCGGAGGCGCGCTCGTAGAAGACCATCAGTTTCTCGCGCTCCGCAAATCCCCAAAGCGGCGGCGTCAGCGCGCCGATATCCATGGCCTGCGTCGTGACATTGAGGAGATGCGACAGCAGCCGGCCGATCTCGCAAAAAAGAACGCGGATAAGCTGGCCGCGCTTGGGAACCGTTATTTCGAGCAGTCTTTCGGCGGCGATGCAGAACGCATGCTCCTGGTTCATCGGCGCGACATAATCGAGCCGGTCGAAATAGGGCAGCGCTTGCAGATAGTTCTTGTGCTCTATGAGTTTTTCCGTGCCGCGATGGAGCAGGCCGATATGCGGATCGGCGCGCTCGACGATCTCGCCGTCCAGTTCGAGCACCAACCGAAGAACGCCGTGGGCAGAGGGATGCTGTGGTCCGAAATTTATGGTGAAGTTGCGAACGGCGGCTTCGACCATGACGGCTCTCCGCGAGTTGCGTTTCGGTGGTTCACGGCGTGATCTGTATGGTTCGGCGCCGCTCAAGTCGTCGTCTGGATGATCAGCGTCAGAGTGCCATCGCCATCGATGTTTGCCGCGACGACTTGCGAGGAGTTGAGCCCGTTCGCCCTCAACGCCGATGTTGCCTGAGGCGAAGCATCGACGGAATTTTGCAGGCGAAGCAAATCTTCGGCGCTGGTCTGGTCGATTACGGCATCCGCCTGCGCCTTGATTTCCGCAGGCAAATCCTCGACGGCGACGATGGCAACGCCGGTGAAATTCAAATCAGGAGAGCCTTGATCAGGCAGCGTCTCCTCCGGTTGAGCTTCGCCCTGCGGTGGCATCACCTGGGGGAGCTGTGGATCGATGGTTTGCCCGTAGATGGGCTGAGTGATGACCACCCCGGAAAGTGCGACAACTATCGTCAACATACGCATGGTCACTCCTTGCATCCTCTCGAGGGACATTTTGAGGAAACCCTTGTGCCGAGCGATGGTTCCGTAGGGCACGTTGGCCAAACCCGGACGAGGTCGCTCCGGTCAACTTTCGAGAGGCCCAAAATCGAGGCCCGAGCGACCTCATTAAGCTGTTGCCACCTTACCGGCTGAGCCGTTTCGTGCGGAATCGTACCATCGATTGCTCTGCATCTTGGATGGGACCAAAAATGAAGCCGAGGGGTGACCATGGGGAGGAACCGCATGAGCATCGCCAGATGGGCAATGTCGGTACCGCCAGGGAGTTTCTGGCGTCGGAGCTTGGAAGTGCGCGATACGGCGATATCGTCTCGGTCAAAGCGGCGATAGAAGCCGCTCGCAGGGACGCGCCTCATTTGCAGGATACGGATGACGAGTTGACTGAGACGATCGTCAACCTGGCAAGGGAACTGGGACTAGCCGTCCTTTTTGAATCCCGCGACAAGGCTTGCGGGACTATCCAAATGGACATTCCCGACAACGCCAAGGAGTCGACGCCAATTCATTGCAGCAATTGCGGTGCTTTTCTCGGCGAATGGGGCGAACTCCAGGATGACTTCTACCGCCAGGCTCGCGGCACCGACGCATTCGACCTGCGCGACGGAAACATTATCAAGAAGTAGGGTGCAACAACGCAACCTCCGGACGACACCGCAAATTTGCAAGAGTTGGCACGTGCGGGACCTTAGGTTGGATGGTATCTGCCGCCTCGGCTAAGGGAATTCGCCGCCGATTCAGCCTCAATGACGTCGATGATGACCATCAGACCGCCGCCACCTTTTTCCTCGACATTGTTGTTCGTGGTGTGATGCGGGATGTGGCTCCTTGTCGGCAAGCACATAAAGCAGCAGCCCCAACGGACCCATATAGAGTCACCAGGATGAAACCCATTTCATCACCACCGGTTCGGGATTGTTGCGGTATTGGTCAAAGCCGACATAGAGCGTCGAGGCAGCTGCAAGAGCGAACCAGACGGCAAGGGAATAGTCGATTGGCTGGATGAACATGGATGCATCCCGATCGCGGATCAGCGGCTTGTCACAAGCGGTCCTCGTCGATGAACGCAGCCCGCATGTTTATGATCCCGCCGGCCGATTCCGGTCGTGTCGAATTCTCCGGCTTGCCGCTCTTGCCGAAGCATTGCCGCGCGATAATTCCCTTGAAGGCGTGGGCGCTTCTGAAGGCGTGGGCGCTTCGCCGTCTCAACAGGAGCTGGCCATGAAACATCAAACACTCGACCAACTGCATGCCGTCGCCAAGATTGAATCCTCGGCTGCATATTCAGCAATGACACGAAATCAGCGCATCGAGCGTTGGGCTGAACTGCTCGATCGTAATCCCGAGCGATGCCTTGGCGCTTTTACAGGCACCGAACATCTGCACCCTGAAGCACGTGCAACGATACGTGGCGAGGGGTCGGCAATTTCGGTTGCCTTCGAAGACCCGGTGCTGCGCGCGTCGGGTTTGAAAGACGACACATATGGTGAAGCAAAGCGCTTCTTCGAGCTGAACGACTGGCAACTGCACGACATCGTCTGCGATTGCCACGTCGGCTCAACCATGAAAGCGCGCTGGGCTGCCACACGGGTCCGCTCAGCTGTCAGCGGCAGGTTCTTTGCGTGGTTGCGGCAAAGGATAATGCGCTGACCGTAGGTGGGGATCGTCGTCGCCTGGCTGCAGCGGCATACGGTCCCCTGCCTTGCCCGAAATCCGCTCCGCTCATGAAGATATGGGCGAGGCGATTGGATCGTTGAGCGGCGTCCAAATTATCGATTGCGTTCGTATGTTCCAACGAGTTCGGCTTGCTCAAGCGCATGTTTTCGCGCTTCCTGCCAGATGCGCTGGACGCCCGCACTCGCAGGGATGGCAAGGTTCGGCGTGTCGAGCGCGGCCAGCCGGAAATGGTAGTGATGGACGCCGTGCCCGACTGGCGGTTCAGGGCCGTCGTAATAGGCGTTGCCGAAATCATTCGTCGCCTGCCTGATGGCCTGCGGGCCCGGCTTGCCGCTTTCCGCCTCGGGAAGCTCCTGGGTGTCCGGAGAGATATTGAATACTGCCCAATGGCCGAACGTTCCGCTCGGCGCATCGGGATCCTGGACGACGAGAACGAGGCTCTTCGTCTTGTCCGGCGCCTGACCATTTCAGCGGCGGCGACACGTTCTTGCCGTCTCGGGTGTATTTTTCGGGAATTTCACCGCCTTCGGCAAAGGCGGCACTGCTGAGCGTGAGGGGCATGATTCACTCCTTCGGGGTCGGTTGATCGCAACGATGCAACACGGCATGCAATTTGTTGGTCCGCACCTTCTGTCTCGGATTGATCCCGCCGCTGGCGGTCGTGTCGTTTTCGACGTCACCTTCAACCGTGTTCTCGCCTTCAAGTTCGAGTTCGTCGCCTTCCTTGATGGTTCCCTTGGAGGTGCCGATACCGGGGTTGTTCGCCAGGTCGGCATCGCTCGGTTTTTTCCACTTTGGATGTTTGGTTCCGGTCATGAGAAAACTCCTTAAAAGGGGATTTCAGTTTCAAAACCGCAAGCCGGATGAATTGTTCCGGTTCCACTTCTCTTCTTCACGGGCTCGCCGTGCGTGTCGGTTAGAGTCCGAACGGATAAGTGTCGGGAACACCTGCTCTGGCAGGCTCCGGCCCAAGCGGCGTCACCGCGGTGGTTTTGTCGAACCACACGAATGCGTCGAACTGCTGGGGCAGGGAAGCGTCCGCATAGTGGCTTCGCAGCTCGGTTTCCGGCCGGTAGATCACGCCGATAAAGCGCTCCAGCCTGCGTTCCAGCAGGCGCTCGCGCAGCGCCTTTTCGCGCCCGAGGTCGAGCAGAAAGCGCGGTACACGACAATCGTGGCAAAGCCGCTCGTAGCTGTCGGCGTGGGAGGCGCGCACCTGCTTCACCTCCATTTCGCCATCCCAATCGCTGGCGGCGGCCACAGTGCCGGAATGCGTACCCATACCGATCAGCGCTGCCTCATCGCCGAAACGCTGCCGGCAGAGCTGACCGATGTTCAGTTCGTCCCTGACGACGCCCATCTCGGTATAGCGGGCATCGCCGATGTGGGAATTGTGCGCCCACACGACTGCCTTGGCATTGGGACCGCCTGGCATCCAGCAGATGCTCCAGGGTCTCGAACATATGCGTGTCGCGCAGGTTCCAGGACTCCGCGCCGCCATAGTACATGATCCGGTAGTAATGTTCGGCGGAGGCAATCAGCCGGGCATTCTGGCTGGCGTCGAGGAAGTCCACACCGTCGCGTGGTGCATAATCGAGTTGTTTGGCGAGCAGGTCCCGGCATTGCTCAAGCACCGCTTTCTCGCATTTCTGATAGCCGGCGGTGAGCACCGCACGACCGTAGGTGGATGGTTCGTTTTGCCAAGGGGTCAGGCAGCCATAACGCTCGCGTGCGATCTTTGCCGCCTGCGGATCGACCCGGTCGAGATAGTCGAGAACAGCGGCGATGGACCCGCTCATGTTGTAGATGTCGAGGCCGTAGAACCCTGCTTGCCCCGATGGCTCAAGCTTCTCATTGTGACGGCGCATCCACTCGGTGAAGGCCGCAAAATCGGCGTTGCGCCACATCCATGTCGGAAACCGCTGGAACGGCGCGATGGCGCCGGCTCGCGGCTGACGATGGCGAACGTAGCGGTCGATCGCGGCGGCATCGGGCCAATCCGCCTCGACCGCAACGATGGTGAAACCGTGCCGTTCGACGAGCCTGCGGGTGATCGCCGCGCGCGCCTTGTAAAACTCCGACGTGCCATGGCTTGCCTCACCAAGCAGAACGACCCGCCGGTCGGCGAACCGATCGAACAATTCGCCGAAGGCCGGGTTATCGAAATCCGGAAGCGGTTCAGCCGCCATCGCGATCATCTCAGGCAGGCTGAGCGGATGCGGATGTCGAAGGGGACGATCGACCTCGGCCGGCGTGCCGTTTTCGGGCCAGCCCTGCTCGCCGATGAGCGGGACGAACCGCACGCCGCCGAAATCCTCTTCGCTGTAGGTTGCGGCGCCTGTTCGAGTGATTTTGAGCAGGCGTTGCAAATCCGGATCATTGCCGACCGGAATGACAAGTATGCCGCCGACATCGAGTTGTTCCTGAAGGGCTAGCGGCGCACCGGGCCCGCTGGCCGTCACCACGATGGCATCGAAGGGCGCCGCTTGCGGCCAACCCCTGGTGCCGTCGCCGGTCCGGACCTCGATGTTTTGATAGCCGAGTTTTTCAAACCGCCGCTTCGCGGTCTCAGCCAAACCGGGATGACGCTCGATCGTGTACACCTGTTCGACCATCCTGCTCATCACGGCGGCCGCATAGCCCGAGCCGGTGCCAATTTCGAGCACGTGGTCACCAGGTTTGACATCCGCCATCTCGATCATGAGCGCGACGATGTAAGGTTGCGATATCGTCTGACCGTCAGCGATGGGCAGCGGTCCGTCTTCATAAGCGAATTCTTCGAAGCCAGGATCGACGAAAGCTTCGCGCGGAACTTCGCGCATTGCCTGCAGAATCTCACGGTCGTGGATGCCTCGCCGGCTGACATGGACATTGACCATTCGATCGCGGGCACGGGAAAGACCGAGCATTTTCTGGCTCCTTTGGCGGCTCTTGTCCGTAATTCCTCAATGATGTGTTTGGGCGACAGCCGACCACTGCCTTGAGCGGCTCGCCGGTTCAGTCTCTAACCGCCGAAGAACCTCAAAGTTCCTCCTCTGTCGCCAAACAGGCTCGCAAACCCTGACGGATTGCCGATGGTTTCTATTTGTCATGGGATTGACGTGGGTTTGAAGCGCGATCGCCAATTTGGGCTTGCTCGGAGGTGAAGCCGCTCCAGTTACCTTCAGCGAACCGATGCTGGAGACTGTCGATGAATGACAAGACGCCGACGCAGGCGATCGGCCGCGAACGGATCAATCTCATGGACCGCTATTGGCGGGCCGCGAACTACATCTCGGTCGGCCAGATTTATCTGCTCGACAATCCGCTGTTGCGCGAACCCTTGAAGGCGGAGCACGTCAAGCCGCGGCTGCTCGGCCATTGGGGCACGACACCGAGCCTAAATTTTCTCTATCTGCATCTGAATCGCGTTATCCGCGAACGCGACCTCGATGTCCTGTTTATCTGCGGCCCAGGCCATGGCGGCCCCGCAATGGTCGCCAATACCTGGCTCGAGGGCACCTACAGCGAGATCTATCCGGATATCGGGCAGGGCGAAGACGGACCTTTCCATCGAAAGCTATGGCATTCATGGCACGCCGGAACCCGGCAAGATCGGCACGACGTTCTCGCACGGCTGTATCCGGCTGACCAACTGGGATGCCGAAGACCTCGCCTCTGTGGTGCAGAAGGGCACGAAAATTAACTTTAAGGACGAGATGGCGGATGTCGGCGACGAGCGGTCTCAGTAGCCCGAAAGCGGCGCCTGGGACGGCGCTGTCGTTGGAGGGGCATGGCGGACAACCTCGAATCCGGTAGGCCGCCTATGCCTGGGACGAAACTCGTTTTCGGAAACGTTGGTGAAGCAGGCAATGCTCAAAACCGGCGCCTCAACATTGGTGCCCATTGAGCAAAGACCCTTTGTGGCAGCAGCGCGACGCAGCGCACTACGCCCAGTGAGACCGGAAATGTCTGCTGACGCCTACATCAACCGGATCGCGACAGTGGTTCCGGAACATGAGGTTCATCAATTCTATCTGCGGTTCGCGGCTTCCATGCTTGCTGCCAACCGCCGGAGGATCTTCGAACGCATGGCCGGCCTTGCCGGCATCGAGAGCCGCTATTCCTGCTTTGCGCCCGCCCTCGACCCGGAGGGAGCATATGTCGACCGTGCCGGAACCTTTGTCCGCGGTGCATTCCCCGGAACGGCCGCGAGAATGGCGATGTTTTGCGAAGCCGCCCCTGTACTTGCAAAAAAAGGCGTCGACGGATTGCAGCTTGGCAACGAAGCGTCGCGCATCACCCATCTCATCGTCACCACCTGCACCGGGTTTTCCGCGCCAGGCATCGACTTGGACCTGGTTCGGAGCTGCGGCCTGTCGGACAGCGTCGAGCGCACCATGATCGGGTTCATGGGCTGCTACGCTGCGGTCAACGCCCTCAAGCTGGCCCGTCACATCGTTCGCTCCGACCCGCAATCGAGAGTCCTGCTGGTCAATATCGAACTCTGCACGTTGCATCTCAGGGAAACCACCGAACTGGAAAAGCTGCTGTCCTTCTGCCTCTGGGGCGACGGCTGCGCGGCCGCACTCGTCACCGCCGAGCCGTCCGGCATCAAGCTCGACAGCTTCCACTGCGCTGTCGCGGACGAGCGGCGGGACCTGATGAGGTGGGACATTCGCGACCATGGCTTCGACATGGTTCTTTCTGGCCAGGTCCCTGCGGCGATCCACGACGCGTTGCTGAGTAACCAGCATGCCTTCCTCGGCGGCCGGCCAACCGAAGCGATCGATCTCTGGGCGGTGCACCCCGGCGGGCGCTCGATTCTCGACGCTGTTGAAAGGGCGCTGAACCTTGCTCCCGCCGCGCTCAAGCCGTCGCGCGAGGTGCTGCGCCGATACGGAAACATGTCGTCGGCGACGGTCATGTTCGCGATGCAAGAGATGCTGAAGGCGCCGCCGGGCCTGCTCGGCTGCGGCATGTCGTTCGGACCCGGACTGACAGCCGAAACCATGCTTTTTCGAACAGTATCATGAGCGAACTGAACCAACGTCGCCTTGTCCCGGAAATCCTTGACGGATTGGCGATCGACGATCTGCGGGCGCTCGCCTCGCGCCGCGATCTCCGCCGCATCAATGCGCTGATGTTCCAGGCGCGGATCATGGCGTCGTTGCTGCGGAAATTCGCGCCGAAGCCGCCACGGCGCATTCTGGAGATAGGCGCGGGCGACGGCACCTTCATGCTTGCTGTGGCGCGGCGCATGGCCAGATATTGGCCTCGGGTGGAGCTGACAATGCTCGATCGCGTCGGTCTCCTCACAGCTGAGCTCTCCGCTGATTTCGGCAGGCTGGGGTGGACCGTCGAAGGCATCACCGGAGACGTGTTCGACTGGGCAGAAGGCGCTGGCGGCCGGCGGTTCGACGCGATCACCGTCAATCTGTTCCTGCATCATTTTGACGACGCCAGGCTGGTGCGTCTGTTTTCCCTACTGGCGCCGAAGGCTCCGCTGCTCCTTGCGACGGAACCGCTGAGATCGATGCCGGCGCTGGCCGCGGCCCATCTTCTGCCGGCGATCGGCGTCAATGACGTGACACGACATGATGCGGCCCAGAGCGTGCGTGCCGGCTTTCGCGGCAGCGAACTGTCCGGTCTCTGGCTCGCGGCCGGCCGCAAGCCGCTCGAGGAACGACGCGCCGGTCCTTTCTCCCATGTTTTTGTCGGCGCCAGCGACAATGCCGGTTTTGAGTTGAACCCGTGAGGAGCCTATCGACCCATGATGCGATCGTCATCGGCGCTGGCCCGGCGGGCGCTTCTGCCGCACTGACACTAGCCCGACATGGATGGTCCGTAGCGATCGTGGAAAAGAGCGCGTTCCCGCGCCGCAAGGTCTGTGGCGAATACATCTCAGCCAGCAATCTCGCCCTTCTCGACCGACTGGAGATCGGCGATGCCTGGCGCCTTGATGCTGGCCCCGAAATCCGCTGCGTAGGCTTCTTTTCCGGCGAGACCCGCGTCGAGGCGCCGATGCCGGACGCAAAATATGGTCCTCCTGCAAAAGACGGCTTCGGCCGGGCGCTGGGCCGTGACGTTCTCGACGCTCTGCTCTTGCAGGCGGCCCGATCGGCGGGCGCCGAAATCTTCCAGCCTTGCCGGGCCGTCGTCATCGATCGGGATGGGGACATGCAAAGGGTGCGCATTCAGTCGAGGGACGAGAATTCGGGCGACGAGACAACGACCTTGCGGGCGCCGGTGATTGTCGCAGCGCACGGTTCCTGGGAACCGGGACCGCTGCCAAGCCAGCTCGAAAAGACCAGCCGCCGGTGGGACCTGCTTGGTTTCAAGGCGCATTTCACCGGGTCGTCGCTCGCGCCCGATCTGATGCCGCTGCTGGCGTTTCCCGGCGGCTATGGCGGCATGGTCCTGGCCGATCGTGGCCGGCTGTCGATCTCGTGCTGCATAAGGCGCGACATGCTCGCGCGACTGCGCAGGAATTGTGGCTCTGGACATGATGGCGCCGAGAGGGGTTGCCCTGTGTCGGCCGCTGACGCGGTCTTCCATCATCTCATGGCTTCTTGCCGGGGCGTGAGCGATGCTCTGGATGGAGCCCGCCTCGACGGGCGGTGGCTTGCAGCCGGCCCGATCCGTCCTGGCATCCGCGCCTGCTATGAAAAGGATATCTTCCGTGTCGGCAATGCCGCCGGGGAGTCTCATCCGATCATCGCCGAAGGCATCTCGATGGCGCTTCAGTCCGGTTGGCTGCTAGCCAGGGAACTTGCTGGCGCGCCGAGTGGCAGGGCAGGGCGCGAAGCTGCCGGCAGACGCTATCAAGCGGCCTGGCGAGGATTGTTTTCGACGCGGGTCTACGCAGCTGCAGCCATCGCCCGAATGGCCCTCGGCCCCGGCGGCCCCGCATTTATGGCGGTGGCTGTCAGGAATTTCCCGCAAGCCCTGACATTTGGCGCGCATATGAGCGGCAAGACGAGGCCGGTCCCCGGTCTTACATGACCGGCGCCACAGCGCTTCGCCACCGCCCACAGCATTGCCTGAAGCGGGCCTACAACTTCGCGCGCGGGTTCAAGGCCTTAAAAGGCCTCATACCCTATGAATTCATCTACAAAATCTGGACAAAAGAGCCTAAACGGTTCCGACTTGATCCCAACCATCAAATGCCGGGACTAAACACCTAGCACTTGTTCGACGGGCTGTTCGGGGCGAGGTGACCTTTCCTCGGAACCCGCGCGACTGACGAAGCTATCTCGGCCAGGTCGCGGGAGGCTCCTTGACCTTCGAGACATCGTCGAATAGCTAAGGCTCGCGTGTGCGGGTATAGCTCAGTGGTAGAGCAGCAGCCTTCCAAGCTGAATATGCGGGTTCGATTCCCGCTACCCGCTCCAGATAGTCATCTGATCTTTTTTCCAAATTTCTCTTAATGCCGATTTTGCCGGGGCACTGATGTCATAGCCGTGTCGGTGCGCTTGGCGTCACTGCGCTGTGATTCCAGCGACCCGGCAGCGCCTCGCGACTTCGGCAAGCAACGCATCTACCGGGTCGATCCGGAAGGCCTCGCAAGCCTACGCGCTGAACTAAGGCTTGTTGAGATTCAGCGTGAGTTTATGACGGCGGCTGCGAGATTGATGAAGGCAGCGAAGCTCTGATCGGTTTTATCGGCTCGCATGGCGATACGCTTGAATTCCTTGAGTTTGCAGAAGAAGTTCTCGATCAGGTGGCGCCATTTGTAGAGTTCCTTGTCGAGTGGCAGGGGAAAAGTACGACGTGAGTGCTGTGAGATAACGATCCTGGCGCCGCGCTCATTCAGGTCGGCAATGATGCTGTTGCTGTCGAACGCTTTGTCGGCAATCAAGCCACCAAAACAGACGCCATCGATGAGCGGTGCGACGCCCACCGTATCGAACCGCTGGCCGGGCAAAAGAACAAAGCGCACAAGATTGCCAAGCGCATCAGTGAGCGCCAGAATTTTGGTGGTCATGCCGCCCTTGGAGCGGCCTATGGCCTGGCTTTGAGTCCCCCTTTTGCGCCCTGTCCATGGCGGTGGACCTTGACGATGGTAGCATCAACCATGGCGTACTCCATGTCCGGCTGGTCCGAACAAGCCTCGAAAAGCCGAATGAAAACATCGGCTTTGACCCAATCGCGGTAGCGTTTGAAAACGGTGTTCCAGCTCCCGAAGAAGGCTGGAAGGTCGCGCCACGGACTTCCTGTCCGCACGATCCAAAGCAAGGCTTCGATGAAGCGGCGATTGTCACCCCCACTTCGTCCGGGATCGGTTGGTTTGCCCAGGCAATGCGGTTCCATCTTCGCCCATTGGGCGTCCGTCAGCACAAATCGTTCCATCCAAAGCTTGAATCACAATCCAAGCTCAGGGGGAATCCTGAATCTCAACAAGCCTTAGAGCGGAATGAATTGAGGCTGAATCGGATGGGATTCCCTAAGGCTTGCAAATCTGATTCAACATGCTGGCTGGACAAGGAGGCCGGCATGGATGGGCAAGCCTTATTCGATGGATCTTCGCGAACGGGTTGTAGCGTCAGTTGAGCAGGAGGGGCTGTCGCGGCGGCAGACAGCAGTGCGCTTTGGGGTTGGGATCAGCACCGTCATCAGATGGGTAAGCCGCTTGCGCGAGACGAGCAGTCTTGCGCCCGGCAAGATGGGTGGGCACAGACCGAAGAACATTGCCGGAGAGCATCGGGAGTGGCTGTTGCTGCGCTGCCGGGCCGCTGATTTCACGTTGCGCGGACTGGTGGCCGAACTGGCTGAGCGCGGCCTGAAGGTTGATTACCGCTCGGTATGGGAGTTCGTCCACGCCGAGAAGCTCAGTCACAAAAAAAGACGCTGATCGCGGCCGAGCAGGATCGCCCAGATGTGGCGCGCCGGCGGGCACAGTGGGCAAAATATCAGGATCGTATCGATCCTTCCCGCCTGGTGTTCATCGACGAGACATGGACCAAAACCAACATGGCTCCACTCAGGGGATGGGCGCCGCGCGGCGAGAGGATCAAAGCCAAGGTGCCGCACGGCCATTGGAAGACCATGACCTTCCTGGCGGCGCTGCGCCACGACCGTGTCGAAGCACCATGGCTGATCGACGGACCGATCAACGGCGAGCGCTTCCAGCTCTATGTCGATGAGGTTCTTGTCCCAACCCTCAAGTCCGGCGACATCGTCATCATGGACAATCTCGGCTCGCACAAGGGCAAGGCCGTGCGCCGCACCATTCGATCAGCCGGCGCCAGGCTGTTCTTGCTGCCGAAATACTCGCCCGACCTCAACCCCATCGAGAAGCTCTTCGCCAAGCTCAAGCACTGGCTGCGCAAGGCTGCCAAGCGAACAGTCGAAACTGTCTGTGACGCCATCGGCCAAATCCTCGGCACCGTCACTTCAACCGAATGCCGAAATTACTTCACTGAGGCCGGATATGCCCAACCTAAATTCATCCCGCTCTAGACCGATTCTGGGACAAGACTCTCGCGGCCTACAAGGTGGCCGTCGAACAATCGTCGAAGGAGCAGAAATGAGCACGCATCAAGTTCCCACGCTTGTGAGACACTCCGTCGTCGTCGAGGCTCCGATCGCAAAGGCCTTCAAGGTCTTCACCGAGGACTTCGGCAGTTTCAAACCCCGAGAGCACAACATACTCGCAGTGCCGATCGCCGACACGGTCTTCGAGCCTCGAGTCGGCGGTCACATCTATGACCGAGGCGTCGACGGCAGCGAGTGCCGGTGGGCCCGGGTTCTGGCCTACGAGCCGCCCAACAGACTGCTTCTAAGCTGGGACATCAGCCCTCAATGGCAGATTGAAACCGATCCGGACAAGACCAGCGAGTGGGAAGTCAACTTCACGGCGGAGACGGATAGCCGGACCCGGGTCGAGATCGTGCACCGGAATCTCGAACGGCATGGCGAAGGCTGGGAAGGTGTGCGCGATAGCGTCGGTAGCGATCAGGGCTGGCCACTTTACCTGCGGCGGTTCCACGACCTTTTCTCTCATCAGGCGACCTGACGGCCGTCTGACAACCACAAGGATTCATCCGAAGAATCGGAGGGAAGAATGCAAGCCTACTGGCTCAGTATCGTCGGAGTGCTCGCGCTTTGCCTTTTGTCAGTCCTGCTGGCGATCTACTCGGGCTCGTCAAAGGGCCGTGTCGGAGTGCTTTCAGGTCCAGTACTCCCGGCAGACGACGACAACCTGCTCTACAGGATCGACCGCGTGCACATGAATTCGGTCGAGGCGCTGGCGCCTTTCGTCGTCCCTGCTTTGCTGGCGATGATGGTTGGCGTGGGGCCCGCCACACTGGCAGCAATCGTTTGGCTGCATCTGGCGATCCGGCTGGCTCACCTGGGAGTCTACATTCGTGGCGGCAACGCTGCCAAGGGAGGTAGTGTCAGGACGATCCTCTACGTCTCGGGGGCCGTCGTCACGGTTGTCCTGGTCATTGTGACGGGCTGGGCGGCCATCCAATGACCAGCCGCACAACGAGCTTGCAATCAAGAGCTGCATGCATCCGCACATGAGGCGGCGGAAACGACAGACCGAACGCCGCGCGGCAGCGCGCGCAGCGCCCTTTGGACAAGAACAGCCCGCGCCGCGCTAGCTGTTGAACGCGGATGCGACCTGGTGCTGCTGCGGCACCTGGCCGTTCGGCGTCAGCTTGTCGACGATGCCGGGCAAGGCAGTGGACAGTTGCTTGAGCAGTTCCTGCTCGTCCATTCCGGTCCGTTGCGCGATCTCGCGAATGATCTGGGGGCCGATCGCAGTGCCGAGATCATTGGCGTTGATCGACTGGTTTTGCCCGGTGCCGACCCAGGAGTCCGCGGCATTGCCATGGCCGGCATTTCTGAGCTTGTCGAGCAGGCCGCCCAATCCGCCAACCGGGCCGCCATCGGCGGACGTGGTTTCCGTCGGAGCTGGGCCGGTCGGAGCAGGAGCGGGAGACTGCTCGGGCTCTTCGGCATTTCTGCCGCTCAGCAATTTTCCGACCAGCAATGCGCCGAGTGCGATCATCAGTGGTTTGGTGATGTTGCCGCCGGGAACGGCATTGTCAAAAAGTCCCATAGTGGATCCTCCATAACGACCAAGCCCGACCCCTCCTCACAATGGAGCATTCGGGCGGAATTTCAAGTTGGCTTGAGGTTTTGACAATCCTATGAAAATGTCCGGCTGGCGGGGGGATGGAGAGGAAAAAATGGGTATCATCAGCTGGATCATTCTCGGCGTGGTCGCCGGCTTCATCGGCAGCAAGATCGTCAACAAGACCGGCCAGGGCATGATCATGGATATCGTGCTCGGAATCGTCGGCGCCATTGTCGGCGGCCTGATCTTCAGCGCCCTCGGCGCGTCAGGCGTCACCGGCCTCAACATCTACAGCCTGATCGTCGCGGTGGTTGGCGCGGTGGTCGTCCTGTGGGCCTACCATCAGTTCAGCGCAAGGCGGACGCTTTAGGCGCTAGCCGGATCGTCTGAGGTTTCGAATTTCTGCAGAGGCAAGACCGGCTTAGGGCCGGCATACCCAGCAGCGGCTCGCCTATGGCATCAACACTGCGTCGGCGGCGGCGAAAAAGATCAGCGTGCCCGCGATGAACACCGCCCAGCCGACAAGCGACTTGCGGATGGCGGCCTTGTGCTCGGCACCGGAGTTCTTGTTCTGGTCAAAATCCGTCATGGGGAACTCCCTTGGCTGATTGATCATGCCGTCGTCGATGGACGGGTCTTCGCCGATTAGACGATCTTTTTCGGCTCGGCAACAGCGCGTAGAAACGTGCGTAAGCGCCCGCCTGACAATGGGCTATGCGACGACGGCCAGCCGGCGCTGACGCTGATCCAGCGAGACGATGGTCAGCCCGCTGCCGGCAACCAGCAGGATGCCGCAGACCGCCAGCGCGTTGGGGAATTGCCCGAACACCAGCAGACCTGAAATGACCGCCCAGACGGTGAAGCTATAGTAGAACGGTGCCACGGCGCTGGTCGGTCCGACGCGATAGGCCATGAAGATGAAGAAATGGCCGAAGATCAGGAAAAATCCGGCGCCGGCCATCAGCAGCAGGTGGTGCGTCCCGGGCATGACCCAGCGCTCGGAAACCAGATGCCCGGCACCGGCGCCGATCAGCACCACCACGATGGCGGAAATCGCCACGATCATCCCCGGCACCTCGGCCGCGACCCGTCTGCCGGCAAGGTCGCGCGCCGCCGCAAATGCGGCGTTGCCGAGCGCCAGCAGGGCGTAGACCGAAATGCCTTGCATGGTCGGCTGCGCCACCATCAGTGCGCCGATGAAGCCGAGCCCGATCAGCGCCATGCGCTGGCCGCCGATCCGTTCGCCAAACAGGATCGAGGAGCCGACCAGCATCAAGAGCGGCGTGATCTGTCCGAGTGCGGTGGAATCGGCGATCTGCATGTTGGCGAGCGCGACGACATAACAAAGGATCGCCGCCAGCTCGAGCAGGTTCCTGCGCAGCACTTGGCCGTCGAAGATCAGCGGGATCTGCTTGCCGTAGCCCAGTGCGAACAGCAGCGGGAAGCCCCAGAGCGCTGCCGCGGCACCCCGCAGAAACAGCACTTCGTAGGACGGCAGGCCTGCCGTCGCGAGTTTCATCATCGTGTCGTTGACGAGATACGACCCCGTCGAAACGATCATGAACAGCGGGCCGCGGATGGAGGCAGGGATGAAATGCATTCGGTCACAAGATCAGACCCCCGTTACGACGGCAATGGGCCATGGCCTGGCCTTGAATCAGACAGGACGGGCAGGCAAGCCAGCGCTGTCGTGGCCTCGATCGGTCGGCCCGCTACCCATTTCATTTCGTCTCCAGCCTTCCTACATCAGCGTCACATCCCCGCAATCGGATCGATGGTTCGGACTGGGTGAGGCGGCACCCGGCCAAAAGATGCTTGTGTTTTTTGGCCTTTGTCGCTAATCGCCCCGCATTCGACTGAACTGAAGGTCCAGGCCGTCCAAGGAAAGAGACTATGGCAAAAGGTAAATTCGAGCGTAACAAGCCTCACGTGAACATCGGCACGATTGGCCACGTCGACCATGGCAAGACGTCGCTGACGGCGGCGATCACCAAGTATTTTGGCGAATACAAGCGCTACGACCAGATCGACGCTGCCCCTGAAGAGAAGGCGCGCGGCATCACGATCTCGACGGCGCATGTCGAATACGAGACGGCTGCCCGCCACTACGCTCACGTCGACTGCCCCGGCCACGCCGACTATGTGAAGAACATGATCACCGGTGCCGCGCAGATGGACGGCGCGATCCTGGTCGTGTCGGCTGCCGACGGCCCGATGCCGCAGACCCGCGAGCACATCCTGCTTGCCCGTCAGGTCGGCGTGCCGTCGATCGTGGTGTTCCTCAACAAGGTCGACCAGGTCGACGACGCCGAGCTGCTCGAACTGGTCGAGCTCGAGGTGCGCGAGCTTCTGACCAAGAACGAATTCCCCGGCGACGACATTCCGATCGTCAAGGGTTCGGCGCTGGCTGCCCTGGAAGACAGCGACAAGAAGATCGGTGAAGACGCGATCCGTGAGCTGATGGCTGCGGTCGATGCCTACATCCCGACGCCGGTTCGTCCGCTCGACAAGCCGTTCCTGATGCCGATCGAAGACGTGTTCTCGATCTCGGGCCGCGGCACGGTCGTGACCGGTCGCGTCGAGCGCGGCGTGGTCAAGGTCGGCGAGGAGCTGGAGATCATCGGCATCCGTCCGACGACCAAGACGACCTGCACGGGCGTCGAGATGTTCCGCAAGCTGCTCGATCAGGGCCAGGCTGGCGACAACATCGGCGCGCTGCTGCGCGGCGTTGACCGTGAAGGTGTCGAGCGCGGCCAGGTTCTGGCCAAGCCCGGCACGGTGAAGCCGCACAAGAAGTTCGTGGCCGAAGCCTACATCCTGACCAAGGACGAAGGTGGCCGTCACACGCCGTTCTTCACCAACTACCGTCCGCAGTTCTACTTCCGCACGACCGACGTGACCGGCATCGTGTCGCTGCCGGAAGGCACCGAGATGGTGATGCCGGGCGACAACATCACGGTCGATGTCGAGCTGATCGTGCCGATCGCCATGGAAGAGAAGCTGCGCTTCGCCATCCGTGAAGGCGGCCGCACCGTCGGTGCCGGCATCGTCGTCACCATCAAAGAGTAATCGACACCGGCCTGTGCCGGTCAGGTTCGAAACGGAAAGGGCGGTCCTTGGGGCCGTCCTTTTCTTTTGCCCCAGAGATCGGCGCCACCTGTTGTCGCCCGGACCCTGTTGCAAGCCTTTGGACCTCGTCTAGTATAGGTTGCATCGAGGGGCTTTTTTCCAGATGGTTCCAGGGCGCCTTCACCATTGTCGGGCATTGTGGTCGCTGCGGCTGATCTGCCTGCTGGCGTTGCTTGTCACGGGACGTGCCTTTGCGGCGGATACGGCCCCGGATCTCGGCCCGACGATGCAGTTTGGTATTGTCCGCAGCAATACACCGGGGTGCGAGCCGATCTGCCCGGAGTGGATCTCGGCAGAAGGCTCGATAGAAGCCGGAACGCCGGCTCTGTTCAAACGCATGCTGAAGGCGCTTGGCGGGCGAAAGCTGCCGATCGTCGTCAATTCTCCCGGCGGCAATGTTGACGCAGCGTTGGCGCTTGGCCGGCTGATCCGCAAGAACAAGCTCGATATCGCCATTGGCAAGACGGTGTTCTCCGGTTGCCAGCCCGAAGCGAAGGGTTGCCAGGACCGTAGCAAGAATGGCGCCCGCTACTCAGGCGATGTCATTGACTATGGCGCCATGTGCAATTCCGCCTGTCCGTTGATGTTTGCCGGCGGCGTCCGACGTGTAGCGGGCGAATGGGCCTATCTCGGCGTCCATCAGATCACCACGACCTACATCCGCACGAAATTGCAATACCGGACGACCTACCGCATCGTGGGCGGCAAGAAGAAGGTCCTCAACACAAAGATCGTCAGCCGCAAGAAGGCCGGCAGCTACAAGACCTACGAGATGAGCAAGTCGGTGGAGAAAAAGCTGGCGGCCTATCTCAACCAGATGGGCATCGAACAAAGCGTGCTCGAAACGATGAAGGGCACCCCGGCCACCGACATCCACCAGATCGCCCTCGACGACATGCTGGCGATGAAGTTGGTCACCAGTGCGGACGCTGTAGACCTGTTGACCGCCGCAAGCCTGTGCAGGCCGGACCGGTTGGCCGCGAATTGCCTCGAAATACCGGGGAACAAGCCAGCCGATGGCCTGACAGCTTCAGCCAAACCCACCCCGCTACCGGTGGAGCCCGAGGGCGTGCAGCGCGATGAAGACATGCGCTTTGTCGTGGTTCGCGGCAGCAACCCGCTCTGCAATCCCGACTGCCCGGAATGGATTTCGGCGCAAGGCGTGATCACACCTCGGACCCCGCAGAAGCTGCGGCAGTTGCTCGCCATGCTCGGCAACCGGCAACTGCCGGTCGTGATCAGCTCAACGGGAGGCGACCTGTTCAGCGCTCTGGCGGCCGGACGGCTTATCCATGAAAAGAAGCTCGACGTCGCTGTTGGCCGCACCGATTTCGTCGGCTGTGACCCGGGAGCGTGGAGTTGCCTGGCCAAAGAGGGCGCCTATGCCGGGCTGAGCACCGATGCGGGCGTGGAGTGCGATTCGGCCTGCGCGCTGATGCTTGCCGGTGGCGTCAGGCGGCTTGTCGGTCCCCGGGCGCAGCTTAGCCTGTACCCGATGGGGCAAAAGCAGATGGTCAAGGCCTATCTCGAGGAGATGGCGATCGATCCCGCTCTGTTCGCAGCCACCGAGCGGCGCTCGGTCGAGCGCCAGCTGGAACCCGACATGATGCTGAAGGTCGGGCTGACGACGAGCCTGCAATCGGTCGACGCGCTGACCGGTGCCACCATCTGCGAGGCGGTGCCGAGACCCGAGAATTGCCGGATCCGGCCTTCCGCCAATGCCGAGGCCGACGCGCCCGCCAAATTGTAGAGCGCGGCGACGTCGGAAACTGGCCATCGAGGCAGGTTGAGACACTCTCGATTTTTCCGCTATCGTCACTGCTGGCGGCGCCGGGGCTGGCGGAGGATCGAGAATGAGCCAGGATATCCCGACACTCTACGAATGGGCCGGCGGCAGCGAGGCCTTGAACCGGCTGACCCAGACTTTCTATGACAAGGTGGCGCAGGACCCGATCGTCGGGCCGGTATTCAAGACCATGTCGCCGGATCATCCCGCCCATGTCGCGGCCTTCATCGGCGAGGTTTTCGGCGGACCAAAAACCTACAGCGACCAATTTGGCGGCCACCGCGAGATGGTCATGCACCATCTGGGCAAGCATCTCACCGAGGAGCAGCGCCGCCGCTGGATCAGCCTCCTCGCCGATGCCGCCGACGCGGTCGGCCTGCCTGACGATCCGGAATTCCGTTCGGCCTTCATGGGCTATGTCGAATGGGGATCGCGGCTGGCCAAGATGAACTCCAATCTCGGCGAGACCTGCGATCCCGAGACGGAACCGATGCCGGCCTGGGGCTGGGGCGTGCCGGGCGGCCCCTATCGGTCACCGGATAAGAAGCCATGACGGCGCGGAGCCGGGCGCAAGCATCCGGAATAGTGCCCACAGGCGGGAACTCGAGATCGGCCGCGACGGGCTGGTCGTCAGCTATCCCGATTTCTGGCGCAGGGGTTAAGGCGCGTTTGCTTGCAAACCACTCTTTACAGAGCGCGCGGAAGCTTTTAGGAAGCCCCTGCTGCGCCGACATGCGCACGATACGGGCATAGCTCAGTTGGTAGAGCGGCGGTCTCCAAAACCGCAGGTCGTAGGTTCGAGCCCTGCTGCCCGTGCCATTTCCCGAAATGGCGTTTCAAAACGATATTTCTACGGTCTGCCCTTTGAAAATCGGCGACCCGCTTGCCATATTAGCGCTCTTGGGGCATAAGGGCGCCATAGCCGGGACGGAACGACTGGATGGTTCCGAGGCGGCGTTTGGTCATAAAGCGGACACTTGCCACTTGCGTGGATCAAGAATCGGTTTTATGTAGACGAAACAGACACGCGACGCGTGGAGCTGGGAAGCCGGCTTTACGCGTCTGATTTGCATGGGCGAAATGATTGCGCTGATTCGGCGCGAGATTGGGCTCAGGCGGCACGTCCCGGCCAGCGGGATCATCCAGGAGACCCGGCCAACGGGTCTTGAAGACAGAGCGGCATATGGCTTCGAAAACCACAAATCCTTTCGTCTTTATCCAGCAGGTCCGCGCGGAGACCGCCAAGGTGACTTGGCCGTCGCGACGCGAAACGATGATCTCGACGGTCATGGTCCTGGCTTTCGCTGTGATCGCGATGATCTTTTTCTTCACCGCCGATCAGCTCATGGGCCTCGCGGTCGAGCAGATTCTGGGCATCGGACGCTGAGTCCGGCGATTACGGAGAAGTCTTGAAATGACCGCGCGCTGGTACATCGTCCACGCCTATTCGAACTTTGAAAAGAAGGTCGCCGAGGATATCGAGAACAAGGCCAAGCAGAAGGGTCTGTCCGCCGATATCCACCAGATCGTGGTGCCGACCGAGAAGGTCGTCGAAGTTCGTCGCGGCCGCAAGGTCGATGCCGAGCGCAAGTTCTTCCCGGGCTATGTGCTCCTGAAGGCCAACCTGACCGACGCCGTGTTTTCGCTGGTCAAGAACACGCCGAAGGTCACCGGCTTCCTGGGTGACTCCAAGCCGGTGCCGATCACCGAGGCGGAAGCGCAGCGCATCCTGAACCAGGTGCAGGAAGGCGTCGAGCGGCCAAAGCCCTCGGTCACGTTCGAGATCGGCGAGGCGATCCGCGTTTCGGATGGTCCCTTCGCGTCGTTCAACGGTTTCGTCCAGGAAGTGGACGAGGAGCGGGCGCGGCTCAAGGTGGAAGTTTCGATCTTCGGGCGCGCCGTGCCTGTCGATCTGGAATTCGGACAGGTCGAAAAGGGCTGATCCGAAATCCCTGTCGCCGGTTTGGCGGTCAGGGGAGGCGGCGCAAGAAAACGTGCGGCCTTGAGAACGGTGGGAGACGAGTGCGGCTTTAGCCGGCCGCATGGATCGCACCACCAGACTGCAACCGCCGGGGTTTCCCAGACAGTGGGGGCCGGCATAGACAAAGGCAGGAAAAGAGATGGCTAAGAAAATTGCAGGCCAGCTCAAGCTCCAGGTGAAAGCGGGATCGGCCACGCCGTCTCCCCCGATCGGCCCGGCGCTTGGTCAGCGTGGCATCAACATCATGGAATTCTGCAAGGCGTTCAACGCGCAGACCCAGGAAATGGAAAAGGGATCGCCGGTTCCGGTCGTCATCACCTACTATCAGGACAAGTCCTTCACCTTCGTCATGAAGACGGCACCGGTGAGCTACTTCCTGAAGAAGGCGGCTAACCTGACGTCTGGTTCCAAGGAGCCGGGCAAGGTCAAGGCCGGTACGGTTTCGCGTGAAAAGGTCCGCGAGATCGCGACCGCGAAGATGAAGGATCTGAACGCAAACGACGTCGAAGCGGCCATGCGCATGGTCGAGGGCTCCGCCCGCTCGATGGGTCTGGAAGTGGTGGGCTAAGATCATGGCAAAGATTGCAAAGCGTGTATCGAAGACCCGTGAAGGCATCGATCCCAACAAGGCTTATGCCCTGGGTGATGCGCTGAAGCTGCTCAAGGACCGTTCCTCGGTGAAGTTCGACGAGACCATCGAAGTCGCCATGAACCTCGGCGTCGACCCGCGCCATGCCGACCAAATGGTCCGCGGCGTGGTCAACCTGCCGAACGGCACCGGCCGCTCGGTGCGCGTCGCTGTGTTTGCGCGCGGCGACAAGGCTGACGAAGCTCGCGCCGCCGGCGCCGACATCGTTGGTGCCGAGGATCTGGTCGACATCGTCCAGAAGGGCACGATCGATTTCGATCGCTGCATCGCCACGCCGGACATGATGCCGCTGGTCGGCCGTCTCGGCAAAGTGCTCGGCCCGCGCGGCATGATGCCGAACCCGAAGGTCGGCACCGTCACCACCGACGTTGCCGCCGCCGTCAAGGCATCCAAGGGCGGCGCCGTCGAGTTCCGCGTCGAGAAGGCTGGCATCGTTCACGCCGGCGTCGGCAAGGTCTCGTTCGAGGTCAAGGCTCTGGAAGAGAACATCCGTGCCTTCGCCGACGCCGTGACCAAGGCAAAGCCGGCTGGCGCCAAGGGCAACTACGTCAAGAAGGTGTCGGTCACCTCGACGATGGGCCCGGGCCTCAAGCTCGACGTCGCGACGCTCACCGCGTCCTGATACGAACATTTGGATCGGCCGCTAAAGGGCTGATCCGCAAGTGAATTCCGGGCCTCCGACTTGTCGGCGGCCCGGTGCCGGAAGCCGAGAGGTTTCCGGACATCCTGTCCGAGATTGCAGGCGGCCCAGAAGCCTTAATTCGATTTGGGCCTGCATGAGACGGGTGAAGACCGGACAACGGAGCGATTGCTCCAATGAAAGGTTCGAACCGTGTTTGCCTTTTGTCTGCGCATCGCCGGCTTGACTGTCGATGTGGCGAAAGGGGGCAGGATCCTCGAGCGTCGTTCGGGAGATCCGTTACTGGATGGCCCGGCCGACAAAAGGCAACCCGACGCCTGTCCTCGTGAATGGGATGTTCCCGTTAACAGGATTGGGGTCAACTGGAGATAGGCAGTGGACAGAGCGGAAAAACGCGAACTCGTCACGGGCCTGAACGGTGCGTTCTCGAACGCAGGTTCAGTGGTCGTGGCCCACTACGCCGGTATCACCGTCGCGCAAATGAACGACCTTCGGTCGAAAATGCGCGCCGCCGGTGGCACCGTCAAAGTCGCGAAGAACCGTCTCGCCAAAATCGCTCTTCAGGGCACGGACTCCGCATCGATCATCGAGCTGTTCAAGGGACAGACGCTGATTGCTTATTCGGAGGATCCGATTGCGGCGCCGAAGGTCGCGTCCGATTTCGCCAAGGGAAATGACAAGCTCGTCATTCTCGGTGGCGCAATGGGCACCACCTCGCTCAACGCCGACGGTGTGAAGGCACTCGCCACACTTCCGTCGCTCGATGAGCTGCGCGCCAGGCTGGTTGGCATGATCGCCACGCCGGCAACCCGGATCGCCCAGATCGTCAATGCGCCAGCGGCCTCGGTCGCGCGCGTCATCGGCGCTTACGCCCGGAAGGACGAGGCGGCATGAGGCCGTTCCTCGCTATCACAAACACACGTTCGAACCTGATGAAGGAATACAACAATGGCTGATCTCGCAAAGATCGTAGACGACCTTTCGAAGCTGACCGTCCTCGAGGCGGCCGAGCTGTCGAAGCTTCTGGAAGAAAAGTGGGGCGTTTCCGCCGCTGCTCCGGTGGCGGTTGCCGCTGCTGGCGGCGCTGCGGCCGCTGCTGCTCCGGCCGAGGAAAAGACGGAATTCGACGTCGTCCTCACCGAGGCAGGCGCTCAGAAGATCAACGTCATCAAGGAAGTCCGCGCCATCACCGGTCTTGGCCTCAAGGAAGCCAAGGATCTGGTCGAAGCGGCTCCGAAGCCGGTCAAGGAAGCCGTTTCCAAGGCCGACGCTGACAAGTTCAAGGCCCAGCTGGAAGCAGCCGGCGCCAAGGTCGAACTGAAGTAAGCGTATAAACGGCGGGCGGCCTCGCGCCGCCCGCCACTCCCTTCGCTGTAAGGGAGGAGGCGTAGCGCGAGACGTACGAGAACCTCTTTCCTGAGGGCCGAAAACCGGCCTTCAGGAAACGGGTTTTCTCCCGTTCTAGCCGGCCGCCGACAGGCGCCGGGAAAACAGACAGAGGGTTGCCGCCAAGGTGGCCCAGCATGCAAGGCGAGCCGCGGCGAGGCTCGTCCCGAGTTTAGAGCTAAGGAGCGACGATGGCCCAGACCCAGACTTTCAATGGCCGCAGACGCGTACGCAAGTTCTTCGGAAAGATCCCGGAAGTTGCGGAGATGCCGAACCTGATCGAGGTTCAGAAGGCATCCTATGACCAGTTCCTGATGGTGGCGGAGCCCAAGGGGGGGCGTCCGGACGAGGGACTGCAGGCCGTTTTCAAGTCGGTCTTCCCGATCTCCGATTTTTCCGGCTCCTCGATGCTGGAGTTCGTGAAGTACGAGTTCGAAGGACCGAAATTCGACGTTGACGAATGCCGTCAGCGCGATCTCACCTATGCCGCGCCGCTCAAGGTGACGCTGCGCCTCATCGTGTTCGATATCGACGAGGATACCGGCGCCAAGTCCATCAAGGACATCAAGGAGCAGGACGTCTACATGGGCGACATGCCGCTCATGACCCTGAACGGCACCTTCATCGTCAACGGCACGGAGCGCGTCATCGTTTCGCAGATGCACCGTTCGCCGGGCGTCTTCTTCGATCATGACAAGGGCAAGTCGCACTCGTCGGGCAAGCTTCTGTTTGCCGCGCGCGTCATTCCCTATCGCGGTTCGTGGCTCGACATCGAGTTCGATTCCAAGGACGTCGTGCACGCCCGCATCGATCGTCGCCGCAAGATTCCGGTGACGTCGCTGCTGATGGCACTCGGCATGGACGGCGAAGAGATCCTGTCGACCTTCTACAACAAGATCACCTACAAGCGCGCCGGCGACCATTGGCGCATTCCGTTCAACGTCGAGCGTTTCCGCGGCCTCAAGGCCGTCGGCGACCTGGTCGATGCCGATACCGGCGAGGTCGTTGTCGAAGCCGGCAAGAAGATCACCGCCCGTCAGGCGAGGGCGCTTGGCGAAAAGGGTCTGAAGGCAATCAAGGCGACCGACGAGGATCTGCTCGGCAACTACCTGGCCGAGGACATCGTCAACTTCGCCACCGGCGAGATCTTCCTCGAAGCCGGCGACGAGATCGACGAGAAGACGCTTAAGGTTCTGCTCGGCACCGGCGAAGACGAGATCAAGGTTCTCGACATCGACCACGTCAATGTCGGCGCCTATATCCGCAATACGCTCAACGTCGACAAGAACGAGAGCCGCCAGGACGCGCTGTTCGACATCTATCGTGTCATGCGCCCCGGCGAGCCGCCGACGCTCGAAACCGCCGAAGCCATGTTCAACTCGCTGTTCTTCGACTCAGAGCGCTACGATCTGTCGGCCGTTGGCCGCGTCAAGATGAACATGCGCCTCGAGCTCAAGGCCGAGGACACCGTGCGCGTGTTGCGCAAGGACGACATCCTGGCCGTGGTCAGGACGTTGGTCGAACTGCGTGACGGCAAGGGCGAGATCGACGACATCGACAATCTCGGCAACCGCCGCGTGCGTTCGGTCGGCGAGCTGATGGAAAATCAGTACCGCGTCGGCCTGCTGCGCATGGAGCGCGCGATCAAGGAGCGTATGTCCTCGATCGAGATCGACACGGTCATGCCGCAGGACCTGATCAACGCCAAGCCGGCGGCTGCCGCCGTGCGCGAGTTCTTCGGTTCCTCGCAGCTGTCGCAGTTCATGGATCAGACCAACCCGCTGTCGGAGATCACCCACAAGCGCCGCCTCTCGGCGCTTGGACCGGGCGGCCTGACCCGCGAGCGCGCCGGCTTCGAGGTGCGCGACGTGCACCCGACGCATTACGGCCGTATCTGCCCGATCGAGACGCCGGAAGGCCCGAATATCGGCCTGATCAACTCGCTGGCCACCTTCGCTCGCGTCAACAAGTACGGCTTCATCGAGAGCCCGTACCGCAAGATCGTCGACGGCAAGCTGACCAATGACGTCGTCTATCTCTCGGCGATGGAAGAGGCCAAGCACCATGTCGCGCAGGCCAACGCCGAACTCGACAAGAACGGTGGTTTCGTCGACGAATTCGTCATTTGCCGCAGCGCCGGCGAAGTGATGATGGCGCCGCGCGAAAACGTCGATCTGATGGACGTGTCGCCCAAGCAGATGGTGTCGGTGGCCGCGGCCCTGATCCCGTTCCTGGAAAACGATGACGCCAACCGCGCTCTGATGGGCTCGAACATGCAGCGTCAGGCCGTGCCGCTGGTGCGCGCCGAGGCGCCGTTCGTCGGCACCGGCATGGAGCCGATCGTCGCCCGTGACTCGGGAGCCGCCATCGGTGCCCGCCGCGGCGGCATCGTCGACCAGGTGGACGCGACGCGTATCGTTATCCGCGCCACCGAAGATCTCGATCCGGGCAAGTCCGGCGTCGATATCTACCGGCTGATGAAGTTCCAGCGTTCGAACCAGAACACCTGCATCAACCAGCGTCCGCTGGTTCGTATGGGCGACCGGGTCAACAAGGGCGACATCATCGCCGACGGTCCGTCGACCGAGCTCGGTGATCTGGCGCTCGGCCGCAACGTGCTGGTCGCGTTCATGCCGTGGAATGGCTACAACTACGAGGACTCGATCCTCCTGTCCGAACGCATCGTCGCCGATGACGTCTTCACCTCGATCCATATCGAGGAGTTCGAGGTCATGGCGCGCGATACCAAGCTCGGACCGGAGGAAATCACGCGCGATATTCCAAACGTCTCGGAAGAAGCGCTGAAGAACCTCGACGAAGCCGGCATCGTCTACATCGGCGCCGAAGTTCAGCCGGGCGACATCCTGGTCGGCAAGATCACGCCGAAGGGCGAAAGCCCGATGACGCCGGAAGAGAAGCTTCTGCGCGCCATCTTCGGCGAAAAGGCATCCGACGTGCGCGACACCTCGATGCGCATGCCTCCGGGCACTTTCGGCACCGTCGTCGAGGTGCGCGTCTTCAATCGCCACGGTGTGGAGAAGGACGAGCGCGCCATGGCGATCGAGCGCGAGGAGATCGAACGCCTGGCCAAGGACCGCGACGACGAGCAGGCCATTCTGGACCGTAACGTCTACGCGCGTCTTTCCGACGTACTCGTCGGCAAGGAAGCGATCGCTGGACCGAAGGGCTTCAAGAAGGGCTCGACGCTGTCCAAGGATACGCTCGACGAGTATCCGCGTTCGCAGTGGTGGCAGTTTGCCGTGGAGAACGAAAAGCTCCAGAGCGAACTCGAGGCGCTCCGTGGCCAGTACGACGACTCCAAGAAGGCGCTCGAACAGCGCTTCATGGACAAGGTCGAGAAGGTCCAACGCGGCGACGAAATGCCTCCGGGCGTCATGAAGATGGTCAAGGTCTTCGTGGCTGTGAAGCGCAAGATGCAGCCCGGCGACAAGATGGCCGGCCGTCACGGCAACAAGGGTGTCGTGTCGCGGATCGTTCCGGTCGAGGACATGCCTTTCCTCGAGGACGGCACGCATGCCGATATCGTGCTCAACCCGCTGGGTGTGCCGAGCCGCATGAATGTCGGCCAGATCCTGGAAACGCATCTGGGCTGGGCATGCGCGGGCATGGGCAAGAAGATCGGCGAGCTGATCGACGCGTACAAGGTGGCGGGCGACATCAAGCCGCTGCGCAAGACGCTCGAAAGCTTCATCCCGGCCAACGACCGCAACGAACCGGTTCGCGAGTATGACGACGAGAGCATTGTTCGCCTCAGCGAGCAGATGCGCCGCGGCGTCTCGATCGCGACCCCGGTGTTCGACGGCGCGCATGAGGCTGACATCAACATTATGCTGGAGCAGGCGGGCCTGCACACCAGCGGTCAGTCGCAGCTCTATGACGGACGCACGGGCGAGCCGTTCGATCGCAAGGTGACGATGGGCTACATATATATGCTCAAGCTTCACCATCTCGTGGACGACAAGATCCACGCGCGTTCGATCGGTCCGTACTCGCTCGTCACCCAGCAGCCGCTGGGCGGCAAGGCGCAGTTCGGTGGCCAGCGCTTCGGCGAGATGGAGGTCTGGGCGCTCGAAGCATACGGCGCCGCCTACACGCTGCAGGAAATGCTGACGGTGAAGTCGGACGACGTCGCCGGTCGCACCAAGGTCTACGAGGCGATCGTCCGTGGCGACGACACTTTCGAGGCCGGCATTCCCGAGAGCTTCAACGTTCTCGTCAAGGAAATGCGGTCTCTCGGCCTCAATGTCGAGCTGGAGAACACCAAGCTCGATGACAACCCGATCCGGCTGCCTGACGCGGCCGAGTAAGGCAACGGCGCGCCGCGCAATGCCGCGGCGCGCCTACGAATTCTTCGGCCGGTGGCCGACACACGACGGCGGGCGTTTGGCCCGCGCTAGATGCAAGGGGTTTTCGAGGACCCCGAAAAGGAGAACGGCATGAACCAAGAGGTCATGAATCTCTTCAATCCGCAGGCGCCTGCGCAGGTGTTCGATTCCATCCGGATATCGCTTGCCAGCCCTGAGAAGATTCTGTCCTGGTCTTTCGGCGAGATCAAGAAGCCGGAGACCATCAACTACCGCACCTTCAAGCCGGAGCGTGACGGTCTGTTCTGCGCGCGCATTTTTGGCCCGATCAAGGACTATGAGTGCCTGTGCGGCAAGTACAAGCGCATGAAGTACAAGGGCGTCATCTGCGAGAAGTGCGGCGTCGAAGTGACGCTGTCGCGCGTTCGCCGCGAGCGCATGGGCCATATCGAACTGGCCGCGCCCGTCGCCCATATCTGGTTCCTGAAGTCGCTGCCGTCGCGCATCGGCACGCTGCTCGACATGACCCTGAAGGACATCGAGCGCGTCCTCTACTTCGAGAACTACATCGTCACCGAACCTGGCCTCACCGCGCTGAAGGAGCACCAGCTGCTCAGCGAGGAAGAGTACATGATCGCCGTCGACGAGTATGGCGAGGACAGCTTCACCGCCATGATCGGCGCCGAGGCCATTCATGACCTTCTGGCCGGCATGGACCTGGAGAAGATCGCCGGCGACCTGCGTTCGGAACTGGCTTCGACCACCTCCGAGCTGAAGCAGAAGAAGTATCTGAAGCGGCTCAAGGTCGTCGAGAACTTCATGGAATCCGGCAACCGTCCGGAATGGATGATCATGAAGGTGGTCCCGG
Organism: Mesorhizobium cantuariense; assembly: GCF_042647205.1. Lineage (NCBI taxonomy): Bacteria > Pseudomonadati > Pseudomonadota > Alphaproteobacteria > Hyphomicrobiales > Phyllobacteriaceae > Mesorhizobium > Mesorhizobium cantuariense. The sequence continues at coordinate 3,079,454 of NZ_JBHRVD010000001.1, forward strand.
TGATCCCGCCGGACCTGCGCCCGCTCGTCCCGCTGGACGGCGGCCGCTTCGCCACGTCGGATCTGAACGACCTCTATCGTCGCGTCATCAACCGCAACAACCGTCTGAAGCGGCTGATCGAGCTGCGCGCCCCCGGCATCATCGTGCGCAATGAAAAGCGCATGCTGCAGGAAGCCGTCGACGCGCTGTTCGACAACGGCCGTCGCGGCCGCGTCATCACCGGCGCCAACAAGCGCCCGCTGAAGTCGCTGTCCGACATGCTCAAGGGCAAGCAGGGCCGGTTCCGTCAGAACCTGCTCGGCAAGCGCGTCGACTATTCCGGCCGCTCGGTCATCGTGACCGGTCCCGAGCTCAAGCTGCACCAGTGCGGCCTGCCCAAGAAGATGGCGCTCGAACTGTTCAAGCCCTTCATCTACGCCCGTCTCGACGCCAAGGGTTATTCCTCGACCGTCAAGCAGGCGAAGAAGCTGGTCGAAAAGGAGCGTCCGGAAGTCTGGGATATCCTCGACGAGGTCATCCGCGAGCATCCGGTGCTGTTGAACCGTGCGCCGACGCTGCACCGTCTCGGCATCCAGGCGTTCGAGCCGATCCTGATCGAAGGCAAGGCGATCCAGCTGCACCCGCTGGTCTGCACGGCCTTCAACGCCGACTTCGACGGCGACCAGATGGCCGTTCACGTGCCGCTGTCGCTGGAAGCGCAGCTTGAAGCCCGCGTGCTGATGATGTCGACCAACAACATCCTGCACCCAGCTTCCGGCGCGCCGATCATCGTGCCGTCGCAGGACATGGTTCTCGGTCTCTACTATCTCTCGATCGTCAACCAGAACGAGCCGGGCGAAGGCATGGTGTTTGCCGACATGGGCGAACTCCAGCACGCGCTCGAGACCAAGGCGGTGACGCTGCACTCCAAGATCAAGGGTCGTTTCCGCACGGTCGACGCCGAAGGCAAGGTCGTGTCGAAGATCCATGACACCACCCCTGGCCGCATGATCATCGGCGAGCTTCTGCCGAAGAACGTCAACGTGCCTTACGAGACCGCCAACCAGGAGATGACCAAGAAGAACATCTCCAAGATGATCGACACCGTCTACCGCCACTGCGGTCAGAAGGAGACGGTCATTTTCTGCGACCGCATCATGGCACTCGGCTTCAGCCATGCCTGCCGCGCCGGCATTTCGTTCGGCAAGGACGACATGCTGATCCCGGACGCCAAGATCAAGCTGGTCTCCGACACCGAGGCTTTGGCCAAGGAATACGAGCAGCAGTACAATGACGGCCTGATCACGCAGGGCGAGAAGTACAACAAGGTCGTCGACGCCTGGGCCAAGTGCTCGGAAAAGGTCGCCGACGAGATGATGGCCCGCATCAAGGCGGTCGAGTTCGAGGACAATGGCCGTCAAAAGCCGATGAACTCGATCTATATGATGTCGCACTCCGGTGCGCGTGGCTCGCCCACCCAGATGCGTCAGCTCGCCGGCATGCGCGGCCTTATGGCCAAGCCGTCGGGCGAAATCATCGAGACGCCGATCATCTCGAACTTCAAGGAAGGCCTGACCGTGCTCGAGTACTTCAACTCGACCCACGGCGCCCGCAAGGGTCTGGCCGACACCGCCTTGAAGACGGCGAACTCGGGTTACCTCACCCGTCGTCTGGTCGACGTGGCGCAGGATTGCATCGTCAACTCCGTCGACTGCGGCACCGACAAGGGCCTCACCATGCAGCCGATCGTCGATGCCGGTCAGGTCGTCGCTTCGGTCGGCCAGCGCGTGCTGGGTCGTACGTCGCTCGACGACATCACCCATCCGGTGTCGGGCGAGATTCTGGTCAAGGCCGGAACGCTGATGGACGAGCGTGACGTGGAACAGATCGAAAAGGCCGGCGTCCAGTCGGTTCGCATCCGCTCGGCACTGACTTGCGAAGTCAGGGTTGGCGTCTGCGCGGTCTGCTACGGTCGCGATCTTGCCCGCGGCACCCCGGTCAACCAGGGTGAAGCTGTCGGCGTCATCGCGGCGCAGTCGATCGGCGAGCCGGGCACCCAGCTCACCATGCGTACCTTCCACATGGGCGGCACCGCGCAGGTGGTGGACAGCTCGTTCCTTGAAGCCTCCTATGAGGGCAAGGTCGAGATCCGCAACCGCAACGTGGTGCGCAACTCCGACGGCCAGCAGATGGTCATGGGCCGCAACATGGCGGTGCTGATCCTCGACGAAGCCGGCAAGGAGCGCGCCTCGCACCGCCTCACCTATGGTTCGCGCATCTTCGTGGACGATGGTGACAAGGTGAAGCGCGGCCAGCGTATCGCCGAGTGGGATCCCTATACCCGTCCAGTCCTCACCGAAATCGAGGGCAGGGTGTCGTACGAGGATCTGGTCGACGGCATTTCCGTTCAGGAAACGGCCGACGAGTCGACCGGCATCACCAAGCGTGAGGTCATCGACTGGCGCTCGACGCCACGCGGCAACGACCTGAAGCCGGCGATTGCCATCCAGGACGCCAAGGGCAAGGTCGGCAAGCTGTCGAAGGGCGGCGACGCCCGCTTCCTGCTCTCGGTCGAGGCCATTCTTTCGGTCGAGCCTGGCTCGCAGGTTCGTCCCGGCGACGTGCTGGCGCGTATCCCGATGGAAAGCGCCAAGACCAAGGACATCACCGGCGGTCTGCCGCGTGTTGCCGAACTGTTCGAGGCACGTCGTCCGAAGGATCACGCCATCATCGCCGAGATCGACGGCACGATCCGCTTTGGCCGCGACTACAAGAACAAGCGTCGCATCATCATCGAGCCGCATGACTCGACGCTTGAGCCGGTCGAATACCTGATCCCGAAGGGCAAGCCGTTCCATCTCCAGGACGGCGACGTCATCGAGAAGGGCGACTACATCCTCGACGGCAATCCGGCGCCGCACGACATCCTGGCGATCAAGGGCGTGGAGGCACTTGCTTCCTACCTCGTCAACGAGATCCAGGAAGTCTACCGTCTGCAGGGCGTGTCGATCAACGACAAGCACATCGAGGTGATCGTTCGCCAGATGCTGCAGAAGGTCGAGATCACGGTGCAGGGCGACTCGACCTACATTCCAGGCGATCATGTCGACGTGATCGAACTGGAAGAGGTCAACGAGCGTCTGGTCGAGGACGGCAAGAAGCCGGCCGAAGGCCTGCCGGTGCTGCTCGGCATCACCAAGGCATCGCTGCAGACGCCATCCTTCATCTCGGCCGCCTCCTTCCAGGAGACGACCCGAGTGCTGACGGAAGCCGCGGTTGCCGGCAAGACCGACATGCTGCAGGGACTGAAGGAAAACGTCATCGTCGGCCGGCTTATCCCGGCCGGCACCGGCGGCACGATGAGCCAGATCCGGCGCATCGCCACCTCGCGCGACGAACTGATCATCGACGAGCGCCGCAAGGCCTCCGGTGTGGAAGTCGCCGAGCCGATGCTGGCCGACATGACCACTGCCGCGCAGTAAGCGCGGACCGAAAGAGACAAGAAAAGGGGCCCAAGCGGCCCCTTTTCGCGTTTAGGTCCCCAATTGGATCGGAGAAGAAAACGATGAGCAAAAGGACCTGGGCGGCTGTCGACGACTACATCGTCGGTTCCCTGTTTGAGGCGGACCCCGTCCTTGATGCCGTTCTGGCGGCCAACCATGATCACGGCCTGCCGGCGATCGACGTGTCGCCGGCGCAAGGCAAGCTGCTTTCGCTTCTTGCGCGCATTCAGGGAGCGAGGAAGGTTCTCGAAATCGGCACGCTGGGCGGCTACTCCACGATCTGGATGGCGCGGGCTTTGCCTGCGAACGGCAAGATCGTGACGCTTGAACTCGACCCGCATCACGCCAGCGTCGCGCAGTCGAATTTCGAACGGGCAGGGGTGTCGGCACGGGTCGATCTGCGGGTCGGGCCGGCGCTGCAATCGCTCGCTGCACTCAGCGCCGAGAATGCCGGTCCGTTCGACCTCATCTTCATCGACGCCGACAAGCCGAACAACCCGAATTATCTGTCCTGGGCCATGCGGCTTTCGAGGTCGGGGACCGTGATCATCTGCGACAACGTCATCCGCGACGGCGCAGTGCTCGATCAGGGTGGCCGTGATCCCAATGTAGAAGGCGCACGCGCGGCATTCTCCTTCATCGGCGCCGACTGTCTGGATGGCACCGCTATCCAGACAGTCGGCGCCAAGGGCTATGACGGTTTTGCGATTGCGATCGTCGAGTGATATCACCATGATTGTCTGAATGACGCTGATATCAGACCAACTCGGTTGTATTCACTTGTCATCGGCTGTTCGTTTGACGACCGGCTTCTCCCAATCCGTCGCTGCTTCGCAGCGCCACCTTTCCCCCTCCGGAGGGAAAGGAAGCCGCGTTGGACGAGCGTTGGTGGCAATAGGTTCGCGCCCTTCCTCTACCCCGTCGATCGGGGGAGAGGTGGCTCGGCGTAGCCGAGACGGAGTGGGGGTCGACCTGGCACGAGCGTGCATTCAAGCCAGGTCCGCGATCCCGTCGCGTGCATAAATCAGTCGAAGAACGCTTCGACCACGTTGCGCTTGCCGAGCATGAAGGCGTCGGCGACATGCTGCAGCGGCGCCAGATCGACATCGGAGACGCCGGCGCGCACGATTTCGGCAAAGCGCCGGTAGAGCATCGGGTATTCGGCCTCCGGCTCGTCATGAACCACCTTGCCGTCGATGGCGAGCTTGGAGCCGCCGCCCGACAGCACCATTGCGCCCTTGTCGGTATCGGCCAGGATGTCCCAGCTTTGCGGGCCTGTCTGCAGCCAGTCGAGATCCATCGTCACCGGCAATCCATTCGAGGTGCGGAAGGCGACGCGGGCCGCAACCGGGGATGCACGGTTTTCGGGAAAATCCAGCACCGCCGAAGTGATGAACATCGCCGGCAGGATATGGGTGGCAATCGACAGCGCGTTGATGCCGGGATCGAAGACGCCGAAGCCACCGGGAGCCCAGATCCATTCCTGGTTCGGGTGCCAGCGGCGCACATCTTCTTTCCAGTTGATGGCGGCCGAGCTGATGCGGGCTGAGCTAAGAAAAGCCCGAGCGGCCTCCACGGCCGGCGCATAGCGCGAGTGCCAGCTGGCGAACAGCGAGACGCCGTTCTTCACGGCCAATGCCTTCAGGTCTTCGACCTCGCTGACAGTGGCGCCTGGCGGCTTCTCCAGGAAGACATGCTTCTTTGCCATCAGCGCGGTGCGCGCCGCATCGTAGCGGAACTGCGGCGGCATGCAGAGCGATACGGCCTCGAGTTCGGGCACGGCGTCGAGCATGGTTTCGATATCAGGGAAATTCGGGATGTTTTCCACCTTGCCATGCCGGCTGGCAGCCGCGATGAGGCGATAGTTCTGGTCTTTCGCCAGGGCCGGCAGGTGCTGGTCGCGGACGATCTTGCCGACGCCGACGACGCCTATCTTGATGGGCTGGGACACGGCCGCTCCGTCTATTGAGTGATGATGAGCGTTTCTTATCAGAACACTTGCCCCGGGCAAGCCGGAGCCGGCAAGCTGACGCCGAAAGGTCAGCCCCAGCTTTCCTCGAACTGCAGCGCCAGCCTTTCGCCGGCCAGAAAGGCCTCGATAGCTGCTTCGAAAGGTGAGGGGTCGAGGCCGTTCGCGCCCAGCCAGTCGTCGGAATAGTAGGTGTTGGCATAGCGGTCGCCGGAATCGCAGATCAGCGTCACCAGCGAGCCGGCCTTCCTCGCCTCAACCATGCGCGCGGCCTGAAAGCACATGGCGACGAAGTTGGTGCCTGTCGACCCGCCGACACGGCGGCCGAGCCGGCGCGACAGCACCCGCATCGCCGCCAGCGACACCGCGTCCGGCACCCGCAGCATGTGATCGATGACGCCGGGCACGAAGGAGGGTTCGACGCGCGGCCGGCCGATGCCCTCGATGCGCGACGGCTGCTCGCAGCGACAGTCACGGTCATGCGTGGCAAAGCTGTCGAAGAAGGCCGAGCGCTCGACGTCCGCGACCGACAGCCGCGTTGCATGCCGCTTGTAGCGCAGATAGCGGCCGATCGTGGCGGTGGTGCCGCCGGTGCCGGCGCTCATGACGATCCAGCTTGGGATAGGATGCTGCTCCTCGCGCATCTGCCCGAAGATGGAATCGGCGATGTTGTTGTTGCCGCGCCAGTCGGTGGCGCGTTCGGCATGGGTGAACTGGTCAATGAAATGACCGCCGAGCCGCGCCGCGAGTTCGGCCGACTCGGCATAGATGCGCCGGCCGTCGTCGATGAAATGGCACTTGCCGCCATAGTGCTCGATCGCGGTGATCTTTTCGCGCGAGGTCGATCGCGGCATAACGGCATAGAACGGTACATCGATCATGCGGGCGAAATAGGCTTCCGACACCGCCGTCGAGCCCGACGACGCTTCGATGACGGGCGAACCTTCCCGGATGAGGCCGTTGCACAGCGCATAAAGAAACAGCGAACGCGCCAGCCGATGCTTCAGGCTGCCGGTCGGATGGGTGGATTCGTCCTTGAGGTAGAAGTCGATGCCAGCCAGTGCCGGCAGATCCAGCTTCCAGAGGTGCGTATCGGCCGAGCGGTGCTGGTCGGCTTCGATCGCGGCGACCGCCCGGTCGGCCCAGTCCCGGGATGCAGGTCCAATAGCTTTTGATCCTGCCATGATCGGCGCCCTCGTTTCAGATCGGCATGTCGAAGGTGACGATCGACACTTCGCCTTCGAGCGCGCCCTGGAAGGCGGAGATATGCGGCTCTTCGTCAGGTATGCCGTCCATGTCGCCGATCTGGTCGAGCTCGGCCTCGGCGTAACCTTCCGCGGCAAGCGATTCGAGCGCCCGGCGCACCGCCGAATCGTCGTCGGGCGCGACCAGCATGACGTGGACGCCTTCCGGTTTGCCGCCCTTTTTCTTCCACACCCGACCGGTGATGATGGTGACCGGGCGTTCTTCGTTGTCGTTCACGGGCCGATTCCTCTTGGCAGTGTGTGGTCGGGCGAGGGGGTTATGACTGCTCATGCGGCCTTTTCGCATGAAGAAGGGCAGCGCAACAGCGCAAAGCCATTCACTTTGCTAAAGGCTTGGCACTTTCTTCCTTGCCCTTGCAAAATTGCGAAAGAAAATTACATGCGTTTTTCGCATGGCTGCCAAGCCTTGGTCGGCGCGCAATATTTGGTGCTCCGGGCTTGACGGTCCGCGGTCTTACGAGTAGAAGCCGCCCAGTCAGAACCGATGTGAGGCTCTCCCTTCCGAAGCGACACGCTTTGGAGTTTGCCTCAAACAGGGTTCGTTTTACGAGCGAAAAGACATTTCCGGCGTGCACGAAGCGGTTCCGCTTCCTCTGCCATTTGTTCGGGCAAGACCGCGAGGCGCGGTTTGTGGCCCGAATTTGCGTATGGAAATGACGCTTTGAGCGGCCCTGACCGGGCGAGACACGGAATTGAGAGACAAGAGGGTTTAATGCCTACCGTCAACCAGCTGATCCGCAAGCCGCGCATTGCGCCGGTGAAGCGCAACAAGGTCCCGGCCATGCAGCAGAACCCGCAGAAGCGGGGCGTCTGCACGCGCGTCTATACAACGACGCCGAAGAAGCCGAACTCGGCGCTGCGCAAGGTGGCCAAGATCCGCCTGACCAATGGTTTTGAAGTGATCGGGTACATCCCCGGCGAAGGCCACAACCTTCAGGAACACTCCGTGGTGATGATCCGCGGCGGCCGCGTCAAGGATCTTCCGGGCGTTCGCTACCACATCATCCGCGGCGTGCTCGACACGCAGGGTGTGAAGAACCGCAAGCAGCGCCGTTCGAAGTACGGCGCCAAGCGTCCGAAGTAAGATTTTCCGGCCTTGGCGCTGCTTGAGTGCGTCGGGTTATGAGATTGAGAGACAAAAGCCATGTCGCGTCGTCACAGTGCAGAAAAGCGTGAGATCAATCCGGACCCGAAGTTCGGCGATCTGATCGTCACCAAGTTCATGAACGCCGTCATGTATGACGGTAAGAAGTCGGTCGCCGAGACCATCGTCTACGGCGCACTCGATCAGGTTCAGTCGAAGACCAAGCAGGAGCCGGTCACGGTCTTCCATCAGGCGCTCGACAATGTCGCGCCGCATGTAGAAGTGCGTTCGCGTCGTGTCGGCGGCGCCACCTACCAGGTTCCGGTCGACGTGCGCCCCGAGCGCCGCCAGGCATTGGCCATTCGCTGGCTGATCGCCGCGGCCCGCAACCGCAACGAGACCACGATGGTCGACCGCCTCTCCGGCGAGCTGATGGACGCGGCCAACAACCGCGGCACGGCCGTCAAGAAGCGTGAAGACACCCACAAGATGGCTGAAGCCAACCGCGCTTTCGCGCACTACCGCTGGTAAAGCGCGAACGAGACTGAGAGGCAGCTACGATGGCCCGCGAATACAAAATCGAAGACTACCGCAATTTCGGTATCATGGCGCATATTGACGCCGGCAAGACGACGACCACCGAGCGCGTCCTCTATTACACGGGCAAGTCGCACAAGATCGGCGAAGTCCACGACGGCGCTGCCACCATGGATTGGATGGAGCAGGAGCAGGAGCGCGGCATCACCATCACGTCCGCCGCGACCACGACCTTCTGGAAGGGTCGCAGCGGCAAGATGTACCGCTTCAACATCATCGACACCCCCGGCCACGTCGACTTCACCATCGAAGTCGAGCGTTCGCTGCGCGTTCTCGACGGCGCCATCGCGCTGCTCGATGCCAATGCCGGTGTCGAGCCGCAGACGGAAACCGTCTGGCGTCAGGCCGACAAGTATCGCGTTCCGCGCATGATCTTCTGCAACAAGATGGACAAGATCGGCGCCGACTTCTACCGCTCGGTCGAGATGATCGGTTCGCGCCTCGGTGCGCATGCCGTTGTCATGCAGCTGCCGATCGGCGCCGAGACCGAGTTCAAGGGCGTTGTCGATCTCGTCGAGATGAACGCGCTGGTCTGGCGCGACGAGACGCTGGGCGCTGCCTGGGACATCGTCGAGATCCCGGACGACCTCAAGGCTCGTGCCGAAGAATACCGCGAGAAGATGATCGAAGCCGCCGTCGAAATGGACGAGACGGCGCTTGAGAATTACCTCGAAGGCAAGATGCCATCGAATGACGAGATCCGCGCGCTGATCCGCAAGGGCACCATCGCGGTGAAGTTCTACCCGATGTTCTGTGGCTCGGCCTTCAAGAACAAGGGCGTGCAGCCGCTGCTCGACGCCGTCGTCGAATATCTGCCGTCGCCGGCCGATGTTCCCGCCATCAAGGGCGTCGATGCCAAGACCGATGCCGAGATTGAGCGTCACGCCGACGACAACGAGCCGCTGTCGATGCTCGCCTTCAAGATCATGAACGACCCGTTCGTCGGTTCGTTGACCTTTGCCCGCATCTATTCGGGCAAGCTCACCAAGGGCATCTCGGTCGACAACACCGTGAAGGGCAAGAAAGAGCGCATCGGCCGCATGCTGCAGATGCATGCGAATTCGCGCGCCGACGTCGAAGAGGCTTTTGCTGGCGACATCGTCGCTCTGGCTGGCCTCAAGGACACGACCACCGGCGACACGCTCAGTGACCCGCTGCATCCGGTCATCCTCGAGCGCATGGAATTCCCCGATCCGGTTATTCAGATCGCCATCGAGCCGAAGACCAAGAACGACCAGGAAAAGATGGGCCTCGCCCTTCACCGCCTGGCCGCCGAGGATCCGTCCTTCCGCGTCAAGACCGACGAGGAAAGCGGCCAGACCATCATTTCCGGCATGGGCGAACTTCACCTGGACATCATCGTCGACCGCATGCGTCGCGAGTTCAAGGTCGAGGCCAATGTCGGCGCGCCGCAGGTGGCCTATCGCGAGACGATCACCCGCAGGCACGAGCAGGATTACACGCACAAGAAGCAGACCGGCGGTACCGGTCAGTTCGCTCGCGTCAAGATCGTTTTCGAGCCGAACCCGGACAGCAGCGAATTCCAGTTCGAAACCAAGATCGTTGGCGGCGCTGTGCCGAAGGAATACATCCCCGGTGTCGAAAAGGGCATCAACAGCGTCATGACCTCGGGTCCGTTCGCGGGCTTCCCGATGATCGGCGTCAAGGCGACGCTGATCGACGGTGCCTACCACGACGTGGACTCCAGCGTTCTGGCCTTCGAAATCGCCGGCCGCGCCTGTTTCCGTGAAGCCGCACCCAAGCTTGGCGTGCAGCTGCTCGAGCCGATCATGAAGGTCGAAGTGGTGACGCCGGAAGACTACGTCGGCAGCGTCATCGGCGATCTGAACGGGCGTCGTGGCCAGATTCAGGGTCAGGAAGCGCGTGGCGTGGCCGTGGTCATCAATGCGATGGTGCCGCTCGCCAACATGTTCAAGTACGTCGACAACCTGCGCTCGATGAGCCAGGGCCGTGCGGCCTACACGATGCAGTTCGATCACTACGAGCCGGTCCCTACGGCGGTGGCCCAGGAAGTCCAGAAGAAATACGCGTAAGGGTTCCTTAGCTGCCGGATCGCGTCCCTTGCGCGGTGCCGGATCTGAAGAGCGAATAACAATTTCCCCCAAGCGGGTAGAATAGACGGAGAACGATTATGGCCAAAGGTAAATTCGAGCGTAACAAGCCTCACGTGAACATCGGCACGATTGGCCACGTCGACCATGGCAAGACGTCGCTGACGGCGGCGATCACCAAGTATTTTGGCGAATACAAGCGCTACGACCAGATCGACGCTGCCCCTGAAGAAAAGGCGCGCGGCATCACGATCTCGACGGCGCATGTCGAATACGAGACGGCTGCCCGCCACTACGCTCACGTCGACTGCCCCGGCCACGCCGACTATGTGAAGAACATGATCACCGGTGCCGCGCAGATGGACGGCGCGATCCTGGTCGTGTCGGCTGCCGACGGCCCGATGCCGCAGACCCGCGAGCACATCCTGCTTGCCCGTCAGGTCGGCGTGCCGTCGATCGTGGTGTTCCTCAACAAGGTCGACCAGGTCGACGACGCCGAGCTGCTCGAACTGGTCGAGCTCGAGGTTCGCGAGCTTCTGACCAAGAACGAATTCCCCGGCGACGACATTCCGATCGTCAAGGGTTCGGCTCTGGCTGCTCTTGAAGACAGCGACAAGAAGATCGGTGAAGACGCGATCCGTGAGCTGATGGCTGCGGTCGATGCCTACATCCCGACGCCGGTTCGTCCGCTCGACAAGCCGTTCCTGATGCCGATCGAAGACGTGTTCTCGATCTCGGGCCGTGGCACGGTCGTGACCGGTCGCGTCGAGCGCGGCGTGGTCAAGGTCGGCGAGGAGCTGGAGATCATCGGCATCCGTCCGACGACCAAGACGACCTGCACGGGCGTCGAGATGTTCCGCAAGCTGCTCGATCAGGGCCAGGCTGGCGACAACATCGGCGCGCTGCTGCGCGGCGTTGATCGTGAAGGTGTCGAGCGCGGCCAGGTTCTGGCCAAGCCCGGTACGGTGAAGCCGCACAAGAAGTTCGTGGCTGAAGCCTACATCCTGACCAAGGACGAAGGTGGCCGTCACACGCCGTTCTTCACCAACTACCGTCCGCAGTTCTACTTCCGCACGACCGACGTGACCGGCATCGTGTCGCTGCCGGAAGGCACCGAGATGGTGATGCCGGGCGACAACATCACGGTCGATGTCGAGCTGATCGTGCCGATCGCCATGGAAGAGAAGCTGCGCTTCGCTATCCGTGAAGGCGGCCGCACCGTCGGTGCCGGCATCGTCGTCACCATCAAAGAGTAATTTGGACTTAAACCGATCTGTCGCGGGCGCAGGAGTTGCCCGCGCCGCGCCAGAACAAGGAAGTGACGCATGAACGGACAGAATATCCGCATCCGCCTGAAGGCGTTTGACCACCGCGTGCTCGACGCCTCGACGAAGGAAATCGTGTCGACGGCCAAGCGCACCGGTGCCAACGTCCGCGGCCCCATTCCGCTGCCGACGCGGATCGAAAAGTTTACGGTCAACCGGTCGCCTCACGTCGACAAGAAGAGCCGCGAGCAGTTCGAGATGCGCACGCACAAGCGTCTGCTCGACATCGTCGATCCGACCCCGCAGACAGTCGATGCTTTGATGAAGCTCGATCTGGCCGCCGGCGTCGACGTCGAGATCAAGCTCTAAGGGAATGAGAGCGCGGTAGGGGGCGGTGCCCCTGGCCCGGAACTCTAAAGGAATTGAACCGATGCGTTCAGGTGTGATTGCAAAGAAGGTGGGAATGACCCGCATCTACAACGATGCCGGGGAACATGTTCCCGTCACTGTTCTCCTGATGGAGAACTGCCAGGTCGTGGCCCAGCGCACGCAAGAGAAGAATGGCTATACCGCTGTTCAGCTCGGCGTTGGCCTGGCCAAGGTGAAGAACACGTCGAAGGCGTTGCGCGGCCATTTCGCGACCGCTTCCGTCGAGCCGAAGGCAAAGGTTGCCGAGTTCCGCGTCTCCGCCGACAACATGATCGATGTCGGCGCCGAGCTCACCGTCGAGCACTTCGTCGCCGGCCAGAAGGTCGATGTGACGGGCACGACGATCGGCAAGGGTTTTCAGGGCGTTATCAAGCGCCACCACATGGGTGGTGGCCGCGCCACGCACGGTAACTCGGTTTCGCACCGTTCACATGGTTCGACCGGCCAGCGTCAGGACCCGGGCAAGGTGTTCAAGGGCAAGCATATGGCTGGCCACATGGGCGACACCCGCGTCACCACGCAGAATGTCGAGATCGTCTCGACCGACGCCGACCGCGGCCTGATCCTGATCCGCGGTGCGGTTCCCGGATCGAAGGGCGCCTGGATCCTGGTCCGCGATGCGGCCAAGGTGGCACTGCCGGCCAATGCGCCGAAGCCTGCCGCGATCCGCGCCGTTGCTGCCGAAAGTGGCGCCAAGAACGAGGCTCCGGCCACAGAGGGAGCGGAATAATGGATCTCAAGATCACAACGCTGGGCGGCAAGGACGCCGGCAAGGTGGAACTCTCCGACGAGATTTTCGGCCTTGATCCGCGCGAAGACATCCTGCAGCGCGTCGTGCGCTGGCAGCTTGCCAAGAAGCAGCAGGGCACGCACAAGACCAAGGGCCGCGCCGAGATCGCGCGCACCGGCGCCAAGATGTACAAGCAGAAGGGTACGGGCCGCGCCCGTCACCATTCGGCACGCGCTCCGCAGTTCCGCGGCGGCGGCAAGGCCCACGGCCCGGTCGTTCGCAGCCACGAGCACGAATTGCCGAAGAAGGTTCGCGCTCTCGGCCTCAAGCATGCTCTCTCGGCCAAGGCCAAGAGCGCGTCGATCATCATCATCGACGAGCTGAAGCTGACCGAGGCCAAGACGAAGGCGCTGATCGCGAATTTCGCGACGCTGGGCCTGACCAACGCTTTGCTGATCGGCGGCGCCGAGCTTGACAAGAACTTCAAGCTGGCGGCGACGAACATCCCCAACATCGACGTGCTGCCCATCCAGGGCATCAACGTCTACGACATTCTGCGCCGCGGCACGCTGGTCCTTTCGAAGGCCGCCGTCGAGGCTCTCGAGGAGCGCTTTAAATGACCGACCTTCGTCACTACGACGTGATCGTCTCGCCGGCGATCACCGAAAAGTCGACCATGGCCTCCGAGCAGAACAAGGTCGTCTTCAACGTCGCCAAGAAGGCGTCGAAGCCGGAAATCAAGGCCGCCGTCGAAGCGCTGTTCGGCGTCAAGGTGATGGCCGTGAACACGCTTGTCCGCAAGGGCAAGATCAAGCGCTTCCGTGGCACGGTTGGCCGCCAGAGCGACGTCAAGAAGGCGGTTGTGACGCTGGCCGATGGCCAGTCGATCGACGTCGCGACGGGTCTCTGAGCAAGGCCGCGAGGACAGAAACATGGCACTGAAAAAATTCAACCCGGTAACGCCCAGCACCCGTCAGCTGGTCATCGTCGACCGCTCGGGCCTCTACAAGGGAAAGCCCGTCAAGGGTCTGACCGAGGGCCTGACCAAGTCGGGCGGCCGCAACAATCACGGCCGCATCACCGCCCGCTTCATCGGCGGTGGTCACAAGCGTTCGTACCGCATCATCGACTTCAAGCGCCGCAAGTTCGACGTCGTTGGCACGGTCGAGCGCATCGAATATGATCCGAACCGCACCGCCTTCATCGCGCTGATCAAGTATGACGATGGCGAGCTGTCCTACATCATCGCTCCGCAGCGTCTGGCTCCCGGCGACAAGATCGTGTCCGGCGAAGCCGTCGACGTGAAGCCGGGCAATGCGATGCCGCTGGCTTCGATGCCGGTCGGCACCATCGTCCACAACATCGAGCTGAAGCCGGGCAAGGGCGCCCAGGTCGCACGTTCGGCAGGTGGTTATGGCCAGCTGGTCGGTCGTGACCAGGGCATGGCGATCCTGCGCCTCAATTCGGGCGAGCAGCGTGTCGTTCACGGCTCCTGCATGGCCACTGTCGGCGCCGTGTCCAATCCGGACCACGGCAACATCAATGACGGCAAGGCCGGTCGCACGGTCTGGCGTGGCAAGCGCCCGCACAATCGCGGCGTGACCATGAACCCGGTCGACCATCCGCACGGCGGCGGCGAAGGCCGCACCTCGGGTGGCCGCCATCCGGTTTCGCCCTGGGGCAAGCCGACCAAGGGCAAGAAGACGCGGTCCAACAAGGCGACCGACAAGTTCATCCTGCGCTCGCGCCATCAGCGCAAGAGCTAAGAAGAGGTAACGCCAAGTGACTCGTTCGATTTGGAAAGGCCCCTTCATTGACGGCTACCTTCTCAAGAAGGTGGACAAGGTTCGTGAAGGTGGTCGCAATGAGGTGATCAAGATGTGGAGCCGTCGCTCCACCATCCTGCCGCAGTTCGTCGGCTTCACCTTCGGTGTCTACAACGGCCAGAAGCATGTTCCCGTCTCGGTGAACGAGGACATGGTCGGTCACAAGTTCGGTGAATTCGCTCCGACCCGGACCTATTACGGTCACGGCGCGGATAAGAAGGCGAAGAGGAAATAATCATGGGCAAGGCCAAAGCTCCGCGCAGGCTTGCTGACAACGAAGCGCGCGCCGTGTTGCGCACGATCCGTATCAGCCCGCAGAAGCTCAACCTGGTTGCCGCGCTGATCCGCGGCAAGAAGGTCGCGACAGCGCTTTCCGATCTCGAATTCTCGGCCAAGCGGATTTCCGGCACGGTCAAGAAGACGCTGGAATCGGCAATCGCCAACGCGGAAAACAACCACGACCTGGATGTCGATGCACTGATCGTGGCGGAAGCCTATGTCGGCAAGTCGATCGTCATGAAGCGGTTCCATGCCCGTGGTCGTGGTCGCGCCAGCCGTATCGAGAAGCCGTTCTCGCACCTCACGATCGTCGTTCGTGAAGTCGAAGAAAAAGGGGAGGCCGCATAATGGGCCAGAAAGTCAATCCGATCGGTCTTCGCCTCGGCATCAACCGGACCTGGGATTCGCGCTGGTTCGCGAACACCGGCGAGTACGGCAAGCTGCTGCATGAGGACATCAAGATCCGCAAGTATCTCGAGAAGGAACTGAAGCAGGCTGCCATCTCGAAGGTTGTCATCGAGCGTCCGCACAAGAAGTGCCGCGTCACCATCCATGCGGCGCGCCCGGGTCTGATCATCGGCAAGAAGGGCGCCGACATCGAGAAGCTTCGCAAGAAGCTGATGGAGATGACGAAGTCCGAGACGCACCTCAACATCGTTGAAGTGCGCAAGCCGGAAATCGACGCGACCCTGGTCGCTCAGTCGATTGCCCAGCAACTCGAGCGTCGTATCGCGTTCCGCCGCGCCATGAAGCGTGCCGTCCAGTCGGCGATGCGCCTCGGTGCCGAAGGTATCCGCATCAACTGCGCCGGCCGTCTCGGCGGTGCCGAGATCGCGCGCATGGAATGGTATCGCGAAGGCCGCGTGCCGCTGCATACGCTGCGTGCGGACGTCGACTACGGCACGGCCGAAGCGCATACCGCTTATGGCATCTGCGGCGTCAAGGTCTGGGTGTTCAAGGGCGAGATCCTCGAGCATGACCCGATGGCTTCGGAGCGTCGGGCCAGCGAAAGCGATGCAGCGCATGGCGGTGGTGGTGATCGCGAGCGCGGTCGTCGTCGCGAAAACGCCTGAGACATTTAGGAATTTGGAGTTAGAACGATGCTGCAGCCAAAGCGCACAAAGTTCCGCAAGCAGTTCAAGGGCCGTATCCATGGTACCGCAAAGGGCGGCACCAATCTGGATTTCGGTGGTTTCGGGCTGAAGGCGCTTGAGCCGAACCGCGTCACCGCACGTGAGATCGAGGCGGCCCGCCGCGCGATCACGCGTGAAATGAAGCGCGCTGGTCGCGTCTGGATCCGTATTTTCCCGGACGTGCCGGTCACTTCGAAGCCGACCGAAGTCCGCATGGGTAAGGGTAAGGGCGCGGTCGATTACTGGGCGGCGCGCGTCAAGCCGGGCCGCATCATGTTCGAGATCGACGGCGTCAATGAAGAAACCGCCCGTGAGGCACTGCGTCTCGGCGCGGCCAAGCTCTCGGTCAAGACGCGCTTCGTGCAGCGCATCGCAGAATAAGGACGGGCTGATCATGAAAGCCGAAGACATCCGGACCAAGACCCAGGACCAGCTGACCGACGACCTGGCCAGCCTGAAGAAGGAGCAGTTCAACCTGCGCTTCCAGAAGGCCACCGGCCAGCTTGAGAAGACCGCGCGCGTGAGACAGGTCCGTAAGGATATTGCGCGTATCAAGACCATCGCTGCGGAAAAGTCCGCGGCTAAGAAGGCTTAAGGACGAAAACCATGCCAAAGCGCATTCTGCAGGGCACCGTCGTCAGCGACAAGAACGAGAAGACGGTTGTCGTCAAGGTCGAACGGCGCTTCACGCATCCCGTGATGAAGAAGACCGTGCGCATGACCAAGAAGTACAAGGCGCACGACGAGAACAACGCCCACAAGGTAGGCGATCAGGTGTTCATCCAGGAATCGAAGCCGATTTCCAAGGATAAGCGCTGGATCGTCGTGTCTTCGGACCAGGCGTAAACAACGAATTTTGGACAGACCGGGGAGGGGCTTTGAGCCCATCCCGTTAGAAAAGAAGAAGGCGGCCAGTCATGATTCAGATGCAAACAAACCTCGACGTCGCGGATAATTCCGGCGCCCGTCGTGTCATGTGCATCAAGGTGCTGGGCGGCTCGAAGCGGAAATACGCTTCCGTGGGCGACATCATCGTGGTGTCGATCAAGGAAGCCATCCCGCGCGGCCGCGTGAAGAAGGGCGATGTGATGAAGGCGGTCGTGGTTCGCACGGCCAAGGACATCCGCCGCCCGGACGGCAGCGTGATCCGTTTCGACAAGAACGCGGCCGTTCTCGTCGACAACAAGAAAGAGCCGATCGGCACGCGTATCTTCGGACCGGTTCCGCGCGAACTCCGCGCCAAGAACCACATGAAGATCATCTCGCTCGCGCCTGAAGTGCTGTAAGGAGCCGGACCAATGCAAAAGATTAGAAAAGGCGACAAGGTCGTCGTGCTGGCCGGCAAGGACAAGGGCCGTTCGGGCGAAGTCCTCTCGGTGCAGCCGAAGGAAGACACCGCGCTGGTGCGCGGCGTCAACATGATCCGTCGTCACCAGAAGCAGTCCCAGTCCCAAGAGGGCGGGATCATCACCAAGGAAGCGCCGATCCAGCTGTCGAACATCGCGCTGGCCGACCCCAAGGATGGCAAGCCGACCCGCGTCGGTTTCATCTTCCAGAAGGACGGCAAGAAGGTGCGCGTCGCCAAGCGCTCGGGAGAAGTCATCAATGGCTAAGGCTCAAACCACGAAGCCCAAGGCTGAAAGCAAACAGTCCAAGGCTCAGAACACGCCGCGCCTCAAGCAGGTCTACAACGAGACCATCCGCAAGGCGCTGCAGGAACAGTTCGGCTACGACAACGAGATGCAGGTTCCGCGCATCGACAAGATCGTGCTGAACATGGGCGTTGGCGAAGCGACCGCCGATTCGAAGAAGCCTTCGATCGCGGCCGAAGACCTGGCGATGATCGCCGGCCAGAAGGCCGTCGTCACCCGCGCCCGCAACTCGATCGCCGGCTTCAAGGTCCGCGAGAAGATGCCGATCGGCGCCAAGGTCACGCTGCGCAAGGAACGCATGTATGAGTTCCTCGACCGCCTCGTGAACATCGCACTGCCGCGCGTCCGCGACTTTCGCGGACTGAATCCGAAGAGCTTCGATGGCCGTGGCAACTACGCCATGGGCATCAAGGAACACATCGTGTTCCCGGAGATCAACTACGACAAGGTTGATCAGATCTGGGGCATGGACGTCATCGTTTGTACGACTGCGAAGACGGACGACGAAGCCAGGGCATTGCTCAAGGCCTTCAACTTCCCCTTCCGCCAGTAACGGCAGCGAGAAAAGGAAAAATCTGAAATGGCAAAGACCAGCTCAGTCGAGAAGAACAACAGGCGCCGCAAGCTTGCCGACCAGTACGGTCCCAAGCGGGCTGCCCTCAAGGCGATCATCATGGATCAGTCCAAGCCGATGGAAGAGCGCTTCCGCGCTCAGCTCAAGCTTGCTGCCCTGCCGCGCAACTCGGCCAAGATCCGCATCCGCAACCGCTGCGAAGTCACCGGCCGTCCGCGCGCCTACTATCGCAAGCTCAAAGTATCGCGCATCGCGCTTCGTGATCTCGGCAACAACGGCCAGATCCCGGGCCTGGTCAAGTCGAGCTGGTAAGGAGGACATAACATGTCATTGAGCGATCCTCTCGGCGATATGCTGACCCGCATCCGCAACGCGTATGGCCGCAAGAAGTCGAGCGTTTCGACGCCGGCCTCGCGTTTGCGCACCCGCGTCCTCGACGTGCTGAAGGCTGAAGGCTATATCCGCGATTACAGCCAGACCGACTTCGACAACGGCAAGTCCGAAATCGAGATCGAGCTGAAGTATTTCGACGGCGCGCCGGTCGTGCGCGAAATCGCCCGCGTCTCGAAGCCAGGCCGCCGCGTCTATGTTTCGGCCAAGTCGATTCCGCACGTCGCCAACGGCCTCGGCATCGCCATCCTTTCGACACCGAAGGGCGTGATGGCCGACCACGAAGCGCGCGAACAGAACGTCGGTGGTGAAATCCTCTGCCAGATCTTCTGATCTGGCGTGTGCCAGATCTTCTAATCTAGCGTGGGAAAATTGGAATCCGGTCTTCGGGATCATGCCCGAAGACAGAGACCTGAAACAAGAGAAGTGACGAGGACAACAAAATGTCTCGTATTGGAAAGAAACCCGTTTCGCTGCCGCAGGGCGTGACCGCGACCGTCAACGGCCAGACCGTGACGGCGAAGGGCCCCAAGGGTGAGCTGAAGTTCGTGGTGAACGACGAAGTTCTGGTCAAGATGGAAGGCAGCGAGATCGCTGTCCAGCCGCGCGACCAGACCAAGACCGCCCGCTCCAAGTGGGGCATGTCGCGCACGCAGATCGTCAACATCCTGCAGGGCGTCAAGGACGGCTTCGAAAAGAAGCTCGAGATCACCGGCGTCGGCTATCGCGCAGCACTTCAGGGCAAGAACCTGCAGCTGGCACTTGGCTTCAGCCATGACGTCGTCTACGAGACGCCGCAGGGCATCACCATCACCGTGCCGAAGCCGACCGAAATCACCGTGGCCGGCATCGACAAGCAGCAAGTCGGCCAGGTTGCCGCCGAGATCCGCGAATACCGCGGCCCCGAGCCTTACAAGGGCAAGGGCGTCCGTTACGCTGGCGAGAAGATCGTCCGCAAGGAAGGCAAGAAGAAGTAGTGGGCTTGGCTCCGAAAAGTTGAAGACTTTTCGGAAAGGACCAAGCTAAGAAGTGTAACGCCGCGGGGAGCGGCCGCGGGAGGCGCTTTCGCCTACCGCACATGGCGGCCCCCGTTTTTTGAAGGCAAGGAACTATCATGGCTACCAAAGAATCCATCCAGCGCCGCGCGCAGCGCGTCCGCCGCCAGATCAAGAAGGTCGCCGGTGAGCGTCCGCGTCTGTCGGTTCACCGCACGTCGAAGAACATCTACGTGCAGGTCATCGACGACGCCAAGGGCCACACCATCGCTGCCGCTTCGACGCTTGAGAAAGACCTCAAGGGTTCGCTCAAGACCGGTGCCGACACCGCCGCTGCCGCCGCGATCGGCAAGCTGATCGCCGAGCGCGCCACCAAGGCCGGCGTCACGGAAGTCGTCTTCGACCGCGGCGCCTACATCTATCACGGCCGCGTCAAGGCGCTCGCCGAGGCTGCCCGCGAAGGTGGTCTGAGCTTCTAAGCATAATCTCGAAAAGTTGCAGACTTTTCGGATAAAGATTATGCGAAGGGAATGATTTCGCCCCCGGTGACCCACAGAGGCGCCGGATCTTATCAGCAACCGTGCTTCCGGAAAAAAACAAGGAACAGGATATGGCACAGGAACGTAGGGATGGCGGCCGCGGCCGCGATCGTGAAGAACGCGATGACGGCATGGTGGACAAGCTCGTCCACATCAACCGCGTCGCCAAGGTCGTCAAGGGCGGCCGTCGCTTCGGTTTTGCAGCACTCGTCGTCGTCGGCGACCAGAAGGGCCGCGTCGGCTTTGGTCACGGCAAGGCGCGCGAAGTGCCGGAAGCTATCCGCAAGGCAACTGAATCGGCCAAGCGCGACATGATCTTCGTGCCGCTGCGCTCGGGTCGTACTCTGCATCACGACGTCGAGGGACGCTGGGGCGCCGGACGCGTGCTGCTGCGCGCTGCCAAGCAAGGTACCGGCATCATCGCCGGTGGCCCGATGCGCGCTGTCTTCGAGACGCTCGGCATGCATGACGTGGTTGCCAAGTCGATGGGTTCGTCGAACCCCTACAACATGGTTCGCGCCACCTTCGACGCGCTGAAGAGCCAGATGCATCCCAAGGATGTGGCTGCTGCTCGCGGCATCAAGTATTCGACCCTTCAGGCCCGCCGCGGCACCGCCGTTGCGGCTGAAGAATAGTCGATCTGACCAGGGATTTTGACCATGGCCAAGAAAGCAACCAAGACCATCACCGTTGAGCAGATCGGTTCGCCGATCCGCCGTCCGAAGGAACAGCGCGCGACGCTGGTCGGCCTCGGCCTCAACAAGATGCACAAGCAGCGCACGCTGGAAGATACGCCCTCCGTGCGCGGCATGATCGCTGCCGTCCAGCATCTCGTCCGCGTCGTGGACGAGGGCTGAGCCAGAGCGCAGGAGAACTCAGATGAAACTCAACGATCTGCGTGACAAGGACGGCGCGACGCACTCCAAGAAGCGTCTCGGCCGTGGTATCGGCTCCGGCTCCGGCAAGACCGGCGGTCGCGGCGTCAAGGGCCAGAAGGCGCGCTCCGGCGTTGCCATCAACGGCTTCGAGGGTGGCCAGATGCCGCTCTACCGGCGCCTGCCGAAGCGTGGCTTCAACAACATCTTCGCCAAGAGCTTCACCGTCGTGTCGCTGGCCCGCATTCAGGTGGCCATCGATGCCAAGAAGCTTGACGCCAAGGCGACAGTGACGGCTGAATCGCTGGTTGCCGCCGGCGTTATCCGCCGCGTCAAGGACGGCGTGCGCATCCTCTCGGACGGCGAGATCAAGGCGAAGCTCGCCTTTGACGTTGCCGGCGCCTCCAAGGCCGCGATCGAGAAGATCGAAAAGGCCGGCGGTTCGGTCAAGCTGCCGCAGGAAAAGGCAGCTGCCGAGTAACGGCAATTTGAAGCGCGATCGGCAAAAGTGGGACCCGTTTTTGCTCACGATTGCGCTTTGATCTGCTCAACGAGGCGGCCGCGTCAACGCGGCCGCTTGCATGTTTAGAGCCCGGAGCTTATCTCGTGAGCTTCGGTGAAACGCGCCGCCTGACCTCAGGGCCATCAAGCGTTACCAAGCGGAGAATCAGGCATGGCTTCGGCTGCTGAACAATTAGCCTCGAATCTGAATTTCTCGGCCTTCGCCAAGGCGGAGGACCTGAAGAAACGCATCTGGTTCACGATCGGCGCGCTGCTCGTCTATCGCCTCGGCACCTACATCCCGCTTCCCGGCATCAATCCCGACGCCTTCGCCCAGGCCTTCTCCTCGCAGAGCAAGGGCGTGCTCGGCATGTTCAACATGTTCGCCGGCGGCGCCGTGCAGCGCATGGCGATCTTCGCGCTCGGCATCATGCCTTACATCTCCGCTTCCATCATCATGCAGCTGATGACCTCGGTCATCCCGTCGCTTGAAGCGCTGAAGAAGGAAGGCGAACAGGGCCGCAAGGTCATCAACCAGTACACGCGCTACGGCACCGTGCTGCTCGCGCTGGTTCAGGCCTATGGCATTTCGGTCGGTCTGGAAGGTGGCAACGGCATCGTCAGCGATCCCGGCATGTTCTTCCGCATCTCGACCGTCGTCACACTGGTCGGCGGCACCATGTTCCTGATGTGGCTCGGCGAGCAGATCACCGCCCGCGGCATCGGTAACGGCATTTCGCTGATCATCTTCTCCGGCATCGTCGCCGGCCTGCCGCACGCCATCTCCGGCACGCTGGAGCTTGGCCGCACCGGCGCGCTGTCGACCGGCCTGATCCTGGCGATCATCGTGCTCGCCATCGTCGTCATCGCCTTGATCGTGTTCTTCGAGCGCGCCCAGCGCCGCTTGCTGATCCAGTATCCGAAGCGCCAGGTCGGCAACCGCATGTTCCAGGGCGATACCTCGCACCTGCCGCTGAAGCTCAACACGGCGGGCGTCATTCCGCCGATCTTCGCCTCGTCGCTGCTGTTGCTGCCGGCCACTGTCGCCGGCTTCTCGCAGACGACCAACATGCCGGCCTGGGCAAGCACAATCCTGGCCGCACTCGGCCATGGCCAGCCGCTCTATATGGCATTCTACGCCGCTATGATCGCGTTCTTCGCCTTCTTCTACACTGCGATTGTCTTCAACCCGAAGGACACCGCCGACCAGCTCAAGAAGCATTCGGGCTTCATCCCGGGCTATCGTCCTGGCGAACGCACCGCCGATTACATCGATTACGTTCTCACCCGCATCACCGTCGTCGGCGCCATCTATCTGGTGCTGGTCTGCCTGCTGCCGGAGTTCCTGATCTCGGCGACTGGCGTACCATTCTACCTTGGTGGCACATCGCTTCTGATCGTGGTCAGTGTCACGCTCGATACGGTTGCGCAGATTCAGGGCCACCTGATTGCGCACCAGTATGAAGGCCTGATCAAGAAGTCGAAGCTGCGCGGGGGAAAGAAAGCCAGATGAGGTTGATATTGCTTGGGCCGCCAGGAGCGGGCAAGGGGACGCAAGCACAAAGATTGGTAGAGAAACACGGCATACCCCAGCTTTCGACGGGCGACATGCTGCGTGCTGCCGTTCAGGCAGGCACCGAAGTCGGCAAGCGCGCCAAGGCGGTGATGGATGCCGGTGAGCTGGTGTCCGACGCCATCGTCAACGCTATCGTCGCCGAGCGTATCGATCAGCCCGACTGCGCCAAGGGGTTCATCCTCGACGGCTATCCGCGGACCCTGGTGCAGGCGGACGCGGTCGAGCGGATGCTTTCGGATCGCTCCCAGGGCCTCGACGCTGTCATTGAACTTGTCGTCGACGATAAGGCGCTGGTTGGCCGAATCGTCAAGCGCGCCGACGAAGCACAGGCCGCTGGCCTGCCCGTTCGCAAGGACGACAATCCGACCGTGTTCGAGGAGCGTCTGAGAGAATACTACAAGAAGACGTCGCCGCTGATTGGCTACTACTATGCCAAGGGCAAGCTCCGGAGTGTCGACGGTATGGCCGATATCGATGCTGTGACGGAGCAGATCGAAGCGGTGCTCAAGGACGCAACGCGGGGAAATTAACGATTGCACTTGACGG
Organism: Mesorhizobium cantuariense; assembly: GCF_042647205.1. Taxonomy (NCBI): domain Bacteria; kingdom Pseudomonadati; phylum Pseudomonadota; class Alphaproteobacteria; order Hyphomicrobiales; family Phyllobacteriaceae; genus Mesorhizobium; species Mesorhizobium cantuariense. The sequence continues at coordinate 3,103,233 of NZ_JBHRVD010000001.1, forward strand.
AAGCGGTTCGCTGCGGTATGGCGGCCCGTCTTCCTATCAGGCATGGGCTTTGCTTGTCCGCAAGGGCAAGGCAGCCGCTTTGAACTGGAAACTCCCGCATGGGCCGGCCTCCACCGGACGCGGGGCAACTTAAGATAGCGCCGGTTTGTCCGGCCCACATGGAGAAGAGAAGAACATGGCTCGTATAGCCGGCGTCAACATTCCGACCAACAAGCGCGTCGTCATTGCGCTTCAGTACATTCACGGCATTGGCAAGAAGTTCGCCCAGGAGATCGTCGACAAGGTCGGCATTCCGGCCGAGCGTCGCGTCAACCAGCTCACCGACGCGGAAGTGCTGCAGATCCGCGAGGCGATCGACCGCGATTATCAGGTCGAGGGCGACCTGCGCCGCGAAGTCTCGATGAACATCAAGCGGCTCATGGACCTCGGCTGCTACCGCGGCCTGCGTCACCGCCGCTCGCTGCCGGTCCGCGGCCAGCGCACGCATACCAATGCGCGCACCCGCAAGGGTCCGGCCAAGTCGATCGCCGGCAAGAAGAAGTAAGTGAGCGAATAGCGAGTAGCCATTAGCGAGTAGGGGTCCCTATTCGCTAATCCCTACTTCCTACTCGCTTTCAAAGGTGGAGCCGCTGGCATTACGGCGGTGTAGAGATCAACTGAAAGGACTATCATGGCCAAGGAAGCCGCTCGTGTTCGCCGTCGCGAACGCAAGAACATCTCGTCGGGCGTTGCCCACGTCAATTCGACCTTCAACAACACGATGATCACCATCACCGACGCACAGGGCAATTCGATTGCCTGGTCGTCGGCCGGTGCCCAGGGCTTCAAGGGTTCGCGCAAGTCGACCCCGTTCGCTGCCCAGATGGCTGCCGAGGACGTTGCCAAGAAGGCCCAGGAACACGGCATGCGCATGCTCGAAGTCGAGGTCTGCGGACCTGGCTCCGGTCGTGAATCGGCACTGCGCGCCCTGCAGGCGGCCGGCTTCACCATCACCTCGATCCGTGATGTGACGCCGATCCCGCACAATGGCTGCCGCCCGCGCAAGAAGCGTCGCGTCTAAGCAATTTACCGAACGTCGCGCGAGCGCCCTTTGGGCGCTCCTCCACGGCATTCCAGGTCGCCCGCCACGATTGGATGGTGGCGGGTCAACGGAAGGAAAGCATCATGATCCAGAAAAATTGGCAAGAACTGATCAAGCCGAACAAGATCGAGTTCTCGTCGAAGAAGAAGACGCTGACCACGCTGGTCGCCGAGCCGCTCGAGCGTGGCTTTGGCCTGACGCTGGGCAACGCGCTGCGCCGCGTGCTTCTGTCTTCGCTGCGCGGTGCGGCTGTTACCGCCGTGCAGATCGACGGCGTTCTGCATGAATTCTCGTCCATCGCCGGCGTGCGCGAGGACGTGACCGACATCGTCTTGAATATCAAGGAAATCGCCATCCGCATGGAAGGCGATGGCCCCAAGCGCATGGTCGTTCGCAAGCAGGGACCGGGTGCGGTTCTCGCCGGCGACATTCAGACGGTTGGCGACGTCGAGATCCTCAACCCCGACCACGTCATCTGCACGCTGGACGAGGGTGCGGAAATCCGCATGGAATTCACCGTCGACACCGGCAAGGGTTACGTGCCGGCCGACCGCAACCGCGCCGAAGACGCGCCGATTGGCCTCATCCCGGTCGACAGCCTTTATTCGCCGGTCAAGAAGGTTTCGTACAAGGTCGAGAACACCCGCGAGGGCCAGGTTCTCGATTATGACAAGCTGACCATGACGATCGACACCGACGGTTCCATCACCGGCGAGGACGCGGTGGCTTTCGCCGCCCGCATCCTGCAGGACCAGCTCGGCCTGTTCGTCAACTTCGACGAGCCGCAGAAGGAAGTCGCCACCGAGGCCGTCACCGAGCTCGCCTTCAACCCGGCGCTGCTCAAGAAGGTCGACGAACTCGAGCTTTCGGTGCGTTCGGCCAACTGCCTGAAGAACGACAACATCGTCTATATCGGCGACCTGATCCAGAAGACCGAAGCCGAGATGCTGCGCACCCCGAACTTCGGCCGCAAGTCGCTGAACGAGATCAAGGAAGTCCTGGCGGCGATGGGCCTGCACCTCGGCATGGAAGTGCCGGACTGGCCGCCGGAAAACATCGAAGACCTCGCCAAGCGTTACGAAGATCAATATTGAGCATGATCCCGAAAAGTTGCACGACTTTTCGGACAAGATCATGCGGCTAACCCATTGAGGCTGAGGCCTCTCGAACCCGCAATGAAGGAGAAGAGCCATGCGCCATGGATTTAAAGGCCGCCGGTTCGCCCGCAGCATAAGCCACCGCAAGTCGATGTTCGCCAACCTGGCCGTGTCGCTGCTCGAGCACGAGCAGATCGTCACCACCCTGCCGAAGGCGAAGGATCTGCGTCCGATCGTCGAGAAGCTGGTGACGCTCGGCAAGCGCGGCGACCTGCACGCCCGCCGCCAGGTGATCGCGCAGATCGGCAATGAAGGCGTCGTCAAGCGTCTGTTCGACACCATCGCCCCGCGCTATGCCACCCGCAATGGCGGCTATCTGCGCATCATGAAGGCGGGCTTCCGTCACGGTGACAACGCCGCCATGGCTGTCATCGAGTTCGTCGATCGCGACACCTCGGCCAAGGGCGCCGGCGACCGCGCCCGCATCGAAGCCGAAGGCACCGACGCGGACGCCGAAGCCGCATAAGGCTCGATCTTTCCCGAGTGAATCCAAAGGGGCCTGCGGGCCCCTTTTTTGTTTTCCGGAAGTTGAAACCAGCGGCCACAGCCGATTTCGGGCCGGAAGCAACCGTCCTTGGCCAAAATAATCGGATTTCAGCGGCTTAGCCTTTCATTTTGCACAATCGTCGGGACAATGCCCCCGAACTCGCCTTGGAGGATTCGTGAATGCGCGCCACCCGACTGTCCCTTGTTCTGCTCTTCGCCATGCTGGCGTTCGCGGCCGCACCGGTGGTCAGGCAGGCATTGGCCGAGGAGGCCAAGACCGACCCCGGCCTGTCCGATGTGTTGACCGACCTGCTGCATGGCGTCGAGGGCGAGAACGCCACATCCGGTCCCGACAAGCGCGTGCCGTTCGGCCGCGAGGAGGTGCAGCTGTCGTTTGCGCCGCTGGTCAAGCAGACGGCGCCGGCCGTGGTCAACGTCTATGCCTCGCAGACCGCCAAGGTGACGTCGCCTTTCGACGGCGATCCGTTCTTCGAGGAATTCTTCGGCCGCTCGCAGCCGCGCGCGCAGTCGTCTCTGGGCTCTGGTGTGCTGGTCGATCCGACCGGCGTCGTGGTCACCAATTACCACGTCATCAAGGATGCCGATCAGGTCAAGGTGGCGACTGCGGATGGGCGCGAATTCGACAGCAAGGTGCTGCTCAAGGACGAGACGTTCGACCTCGCCGTGCTCAAGATCACCTCGGACAAGCCGTTTCCGGTGATCGCCATCGGCGATTCCGACGCGCTCGAAGTGGGCGATCTGCTGCTGGCGATCGGCAATCCCTTCGGCGTCGGCCAGACCACCACCAGCGGCATCGTTTCGGCACTTGCCCGCAGCCATATTGGCGTGTCGGACTCCAGCTTCTTCATCCAGACCGACGCTGCCATCAATCCCGGCAATTCCGGCGGCGCGTTGATCAACATGGGCGGCCAGCTGGTCGGCATCAACACGGCCATCTACAGCCGCAGCGGCGGTTCGATCGGCATTGGCTTCGCCATTCCCTCGAACATGGTTCGCGCCTTTGCCGACGCGGCCAAGGCCGGGCTCGACTTCTTCGAGCGGCCCTATATCGGTGCCGAGTTCGAAGCGGTGACGCCGCAGATTGCCGAATCGCTCGGCATGGAGAAGCCGACCGGTGCGCTGGTCTCGTCGGTCGAGGCGACCGGGCCGGCCGCCAAGGCAGGGCTTAAGCCCGGCGACGTCGTGCTGCAGCTTAACGGCAAGACGGTCGATAGCATCGAAGCGCTGGATTACCGGATGGCGACGCTGTCGATCGGCACCAATGCCAATTTCGCGGTTCTGACCAAGGGCCAGCAGGCGGCGATGGACATCGCGCTGGAGCGCGCTCCGGAAGGCATGAGGGCTGCCGAACTGACGCTGCACGGCCGCAGCCCGTTCTCAGGTGCCAAGGTGGCGGAGCTGTCGCCCCGGCTCGCCCAGCGGCTTGGCCTGCGCACCGATATCAAGGGCGTCACCGTGGTCGACATCAACCGCGATTCCCCGGCCGCCGATTTCGGCTTCCAGCCGGGCGACATCGTGCGCGAGGTGAACGGCACCGCCATCGATACCGCGGCAACCCTGGAGCTGGCGGCCAAGACGGATACGCGCTGGTGGCGCTTTACCGTCGAGCGTGGCGGGCAGATACTGCGTCAGGTGTTGCGTTATTAGGGCAGAGCCCGTGCAAACGGGCTCATGCTCCAACCAAAAAGAAGTGCATGGCCGATCTGTTCAGTGCCGATGAACCGGAAAAGACGCCGCCCGGGCGGCCGCTGGCCGACAGGCTACGGCCGAAGAATCTTGGCGAGGTCGTCGGCCAGGAGCATCTGACCGGCCCCGACGGTGCGCTGACCCGGCTGATCGGCTCGGGTTTGCTAGGCTCGATGATCTTCTGGGGTCCGCCGGGCACAGGCAAGACGACGGTGGCACGGTTGCTTGCCGGCGAAACCAGCCTGGCCTTCGAGCAGATATCGGCTGTGTTTTCCGGTGTCGCCGATCTGAAGAAGGTGTTCGAGTCAGCCAAGCTGCGCCGGGCCAATGGCCGCCAGACCTTGCTGTTCGTCGACGAGATCCATCGCTTCAACCGCGCCCAGCAGGACAGTTTCCTCCCTGTCATGGAGGACGGAACCGTCGTGCTGGTTGGCGCCACCACCGAAAACCCGTCCTTCGAACTGAATGCCGCTCTGCTGTCGCGCGCACGCGTTCTGGTCTTCCACTCGCTCGGCGAGGAGAGCATCGCCAAGCTGATGGCGCGGGCGGAGGAAACCGAGGGCAGGGCGCTGCCGCTCGACGACGAGGCGCGGACCATGCTCATCCGCATGAGCGATGGCGACGGCCGCGCGTCTCTTACCCTCGCGGAGGAAGTCTGGCGGGCAGCAAAACCCGGCGAGGTCTTCGATCCCGAGGGACTGCAGCGCATCGTCCAGCGCCGCGCGCCGATCTACGACAAGGGCCAGGACGGCCACTACAACCTGATCTCGGCGCTGCACAAATCGGTGCGTGGTTCGGACCCCGACGCCGCACTCTACTATCTCGCGCGTATGTTCGACGCAGGCGAGGATCCGCTCTATCTCGGCCGCCGGCTGGTGCGCATGGCGATGGAGGACATCGGCCTTGCCGACCCGCAGGCGCTGGTCGTCGCCAACGCCGCCAAGGATGCCTACGACTATCTTGGCTCGCCCGAGGGCGAACTCGCCTTTGCCGAGGCCACCGTCTATCTCGCCACCGCGCCCAAATCCAACGCCGTCTACAACGCCTTCAAGGCGGCCACGCGGGCCGCGAAGGAACACGGCTCGCTGCTGCCGCCCAAGCACATCCTCAATGCGCCGACCAAGCTGATGAAAGAGGAGGATTACGGCGCCGGCTATCGTTACGACCATGACGAGCCGGATGCCTTTTCGGGGCAGGATTATTTTCCGGAGAAGATGGGCCGCCAGACCTTTTATGATCCACCCGAGCGCGGTTTCGAACGCGACATCAGGAAGCGGCTCGATTATTGGGCGAAGCTGCGCAAAGACCGGGAATAGCAGGCTTGCGTGGCCCGGTCGTCGTCACGCTTCGAAACGAGGCTTCGCCTTGGGGCATTTCCGCCGCGGTCGGTCTCCACGCGCTGCTCGCCGCGATGCTGGCCTTGATGCCGCTGCCGAAGCCGCCGAAACGGCTGGAGGAGGAGCGGGTGTCGGTCGACCTCCTGACGCCGCAACAGTTCGAGGCCTCGACCAGACCACCACCGACGCCGGCGGCGCCTAAGATACCGGCAGCGGTGTCACTGCCGGCCGCGACCCCACCCGTATCCCAACCGCCCACCGCGCCGGCCATGATCCGGCCGACCGAAATGCTGTCGGCCAAGACGCTGGCCGATCCGCGCAGCCGGCAGGCGCGCGCCGATCTCGCCACCTTCGCGTCCGACGAGCGCATGGTGCAATTGTGCAATCTCGAGGCGATGGACCAGATTCGCCGATGGCGCACGGATTATCAGCCGGAGCGGGTCGTGCCCTACGCAACGGCGGAGGAAAAAATCACTGGAACCACGATCGCCGCGAGTGGTGCGGCTTTCCGCAGTCGCAGAAACTGGTATGGTCTGAAGTTCAGATGCCAACTGGCTGGCGATGGCGAAAGCGTCGTCGGCTTCGAATTCCTGGTTGGCGATCTGGTTCCCAGGGAAAAATGGGACGAGCTTGGCCTGCCGGCGGTTCATTGACCTGATACCGGCAGGCTTCATCAGGCAGCCAGCCGGCCGCAATAGCAGGGCCGTTGTGTGGTGACCCAAAAAACCTTATCAAGGCGCACGGCCGGGCGGTGGTCGTTGTCGTGATTTTGGCATCTCATTCGCAACAGGATCGCGCTTGGCGCGTGGAAAAATGACAAAAACCCTTCGCAAATTCGCCATTGCCATCCCGCTTCTCGCCCTTGGCTTCTATTTCATCCCGATCCTGACGACGATCTTCATCATCTGTGGCCTGATCGATGTGCTGCGCAACGATCGCAAGGATCTGTCGCTGTTCTCAGGCTACTTCCTCGGCAACGGCCTGTTCACCTGGCTGCTTTCGCCCTTCAACCTGTTGGTCGACCTCTTGTGCTACCGAAATCCGGGCGTGTGGAAGCTGGAGCAGTTTCCCGCCGACTATCAGCGCGAGGTCAATGAGGTCCTGGACATCTTCAAGGCGCGCAAGGACGAGATCATCGCCGATATCGACGCCAATTTCGGCGTTGGCCGGCGCGGCATGTATGTCTATCAGTGGTACGGCAAGCACAGAATAGACAACGTCGCCGAGTTCAACAAGGATTTCAAATACATCAAGACCATCGCCGTTTCCGTCTTCAGCAAGCGCGAATCGACGTCCTGGCACTTCGGCCCGCTGCGGCTCAGCCTGCGCATTCTCTACAATCTGATCCCGGTGAAATCGGAGATTTTCGTCGAGTGCGGCAACGTCAAGAACTACTGGTACGACAATCCGCTGTTCATCTTCGATGACACGCTGCTGCATCGCTCGGTCAACGAGTATGACGGGCGCCGCTACTGCGTTTTCATGGACATTATCAGGCCGTCCCCGGTTCCCGGGCTGATCGCGGCCATGCTCGCCATCGTCTCGGTGAGCGTCGAGCGCATCAATTCCATGTTCTACAAGAATTGGAAGATGATCGGTTCGACCAAGCCGAAGAAGCCCGAGACGACCTGAGCCCGGGATCATCAACGCTGCCGGCTTCGCCGGCGGCATTCGGGTGCTTGAATGTGGCGGATTGCTTATGCACGCCTTAAGGCATCGCCAAGCGTTGATGCAGCAAAGCCGATTGTCTTTGCGGAGTTCTTCAAGGCGTTTTCGACGCTTCTGTGTTCGTTCGTTTAGGTATCCATCCCATTCAAGCTTACGTTAGTTCATAATACGAATCTTAAGTGATTCCCATTTTGCTGTATCGCTTTTGGCTGCATCGGCCCTATTCCGGTTAGCCTTGGCAGCTTGTGCCTCTTCCGTTCCTGGTGGCCTCACGTGACGAAGAACGACACAATCGGATTCTGGGTAAAGACTTACATATGCACCGTGTTTCTGGGTGTTGTTTTCGCCGCCTTATATATAAATCTCGAACAACCCGTCTATTATTGGGACTTCGTTTCTTATTTCAATGCGTTTAACGAGCAGGGGGCGTTCCTGCTGAAGAGTCCCCTCAAATGGCTGCCGCAATTGAGGGCCTCTATCGAGACAGATGATTATAGTGCGGCTATTTTTGCCCCTCTGATGCCGTTTTACATACTCTTCGGCGGTTCAAGGCTTTCATTCGTCGCCGCAATAGTCACGATTTACCTTGTTCCGACCGCTCTTTTCATAGGCAGAATGAGTTACCTGGAGGCTGTCTCCACGACTTCTCCACCTCGAATCTGGCTCGTCGTATGGATTGCGGCTTTTCTCTACACTCCGTTCTGGGCAGCGACGTTGCGCGGGATGCCAGATGTTGCCGGTTGTCTGGTGCTTTCTGCGGCGACCTATTTTCTTTGGAAATCGAGATTCCTGATCCATGGACCGGTGATCAGTGGAATACGCGTCGGTGCCTATCTGTGGTTGGCGTTCACGCTCCGCCGCTGGTATGCGTTCGCCGCCATAGGAATTGGGATTTCTGCAGCATTCTTTTGTGTGCTGCAGGTCGCGGAAGAGCGGAACTTTTCGGCACTGTGGAAACCTGCGCTAGGGGGCGTGTGCGCGATTCTTGTTATTGCCGGAGCAGCATGGATCTTCCAGCTACCCTTGATCATCAAGATTCTAGGAACCAGCTACGGTGACCTTTACAGCGGATACAGGACGAATTTCGCCTCCCAAATTGATCAGATGATATCCCGGCTCAGTTATATAAACTGGCTGTTGATCATACTGGGCCTCTACATCTCTGTCATACGACGCAACAGATTTTCCTTGTTCTGTGCCGTTGCATCGGCGCTCACCTTTTTCCTCTTCACCCGGACTCAGGATCCGGACCGCCATCATTCAATGCCGATATTTCTTTGGCTCTTTCCTGCCTACGCCCAGGCAATCGTCGCCATCGTTTCGATACCGGCGCTGAGATCGCGATGGTCAACCATCGCCATAGCCGTTGTCGCTGGACTTGCTTTTTTGGGCACATTTTTTCCGATCGGCCGTCAGTTGCTGTCGCCGGTCAGCTACGTTTTTGCCAGGGAGGACACGCTTCCTCTTCATCTTGACAATGTCTCCGAATACAGACGCCTCGTCGATGAGCTCCTCGACAAGATGGGGCCTGAGGACCGTGTTTCCGTATTTGCCTCAGGTTCGGTCATGAACGACTGGCTTTTGTTTGGCATGAACGAAGACCTGTACGCTCACATCGAATGGACTTGCCAGGTGGATAGTCGTGATCAATTCGGACCGAAAGCATTGCAGTCCAGATATGTCGTCGTAACCGACCCTCCTGTTACCCATTTGCAGCCCGGTGCGCAGCTCTGTGTCACGATACCAGACCAAGCCATCATCGAAGGGAATGGCATCGGCGCCGCGTATAAGCGCATTGCGGCATACCAGTTGTCCGGCGGCGTCAAGGGCTACCTCTACGAACAGGTGCGCCCGGTCAGCAAAACGGAAATCGATGCCTTGTACAGCGAGTTCAGGAAGAAATATCCGGGCTGGGCAACGCCTGCGTGGTGACGATCAGGTCTGGCAAGGGCGAGGCGGTTGCTGACGGTTTCGACTGTCCGAGCCTGGCGGCTCCGTACGCCTCGGGGCCTCACACGCATTGGGGATTGACCAGGCCGCCTGTGTAGGGGCAGTAGACGAAGATGTTCAATCTTCTTCTCGTTGTGGTTGGCGGTGGCATCGGCGCCGGCATCCGCCACCTCACCAACATTGGCGCGCTGCGCCTTGTCGGCCCCAACTATCCCTGGGGCACGATGGCCATCAACATCGTTGGCTCGTTCGCCATGGGCCTGTTCATCGCCACCCTGGCGCGCCGCGGCGGATCGAACGAGCTCAGGCTGTTCGTTGCCACAGGCATCTTCGGCGGCTTCACCACCTTTTCCGCCTTCTCGCTTGATTTCGCGACGCTTTGGGAGCGGGGAGCCACGCTGCCGGCGTTTGGATATGCCCTTGCCAGCGTCATTGGCGCCATTATCGCCCTGTTTCTGGGACTTTGGCTCGCAAGAACCGTTTCATAATGCTATTGCCGCGCCGAGAGCAGGCCGAGCCCTGCTCGGGAAACGGATAAGCGAAAAGAATATGGCAGGCGTTGAACAGATCACGGTGGAGGCCGGCGAGGCGGGCATGCGGCTCGATCGCTGGTTCAAGACCCACTTCCCGGGCCTTGGTTTTGGCCACCTGCAAAAGCTGCTGCGCTCCGGCCAGATCCGCGTCGATGGCGGTCGCGTCAAGGCCGATACCCGCGTCGAGCCCGGCCAGATGGTCCGCGTTCCGCCGCTCGAGGTCGACAAGAAGGGCGAGAGCGCATTGACCGGTCACTCGATCCGCAACCAGGGCGATGCCGACGTCCTGGCGAAAATGCTGATCCATGAAGACCCCAAGGTTTTCGTCTTCAACAAGCCGGCGGGTCTTGCCGTGCAAGGCGGCTCGGGCGTCACCCGCAATGTCGACGACATGCTGGAAGCCTGGCGCAGCCAGAAGGGCGAGAAGCCCAGGCTGGTCCACCGGCTCGACCGCGACACTTCGGGCGTGCTGGTTGTTGCCCGCACCCGGCTTGCCGCCATGAAGCTGTCGGAAGCGTTTCGCGCCCGCGAGACCAAGAAGACCTATTGGGCGCTGGTCAAGGGCGTGCCGCCCAAGCGCGAGGACAAGATCTCGACCTGGCTGATCAAGGAGCCGACGCCGGACGGTGACCGCGTGCGTGTCGCCGCGCATGGCGAAAAGGGCGCCGACCACGCGGTAACTTACTACCGCATCATCGAGCAGGCGGCGCAGACGATGACCTGGCTGGAAATGGAGCCCTATACCGGCCGCACCCACCAGCTTCGCGTCCATGCCGCCTACATCGGCTGCCCGATCCTCGGCGATCCGAAATATTTCGAGGCCGACACCAACTGGGATTTTCCCGGCGGTATTCAAAACCGCCTGCATCTGCACGCGCGCCGCATCATCATTCCGCATCCCGACAAAGGCGTCATCGATGTCACCGCGCCAATGCCGCCGCATATGCGCCAGAGCTGGAACCTGATCGGCTTCGACGACGCCAGCGCGGAGGACTGATTGTGAGCGGCGCCACCGACGCGCTCGACCGGCGCGACACGGTCGACATGGCCGCCGCCGCCATCATGGTCGGCCTGACCTTTTCCTGGGGGCTGAATTACGTCGCCGCCAAGATCTCCTATGCCGGCTACGACCCGGTCTTCCTGTCGATCGCGCGCTCGATCATCGGCGGTCTTTGCGTCTTTGTTTGGTGCCGTTGGCGCGGCATAGCGCTTTTCACCCGTGATGGAACATTGCTCGCCGGCATCGCGGTTGGCGTGCTTTTCGGCATCGAGTTCCTGTGCCTCTACGTCGGCCTGGAGCACACCACCGTTGCCCGCAACACGCTGCTGGTCAACACAATGCCATTCTGGATGCTGCTCGGCGGCCATTTCCTGCTCGGCGAGCAGATCACGTTGAGAAAATTCCTCGGTCTGCTGCTGGCCTTTGCCGGCCTTGCCGCGGTTTTTTCCGACAAGCTTGGCGGTAGCGGAGACATGCTGTTCGGCGATCTGCTGAGCCTCGGCTCCGGACTCTTCTGGGCTTTGACCAACATCCTGATCAAGCGGTCGAAGCTGGTCGAGGCGAGCGCCGAGAAGCTCTTGCTTTACCAGCTCGCCGGGGCTGCAATCGTAGGCATATTGGTGCTGCCCCTCGCTGGTCCGCCCGTTCGCGATCCGACCGTGCTGCCGACTTTGGCTCTGCTTTTCCAGGCCGTCTACATCGTCGCCTTCACCTATGTGCTGTGGTTCTGGCTGTTGCGGCGCTGCCCGGCGTCCGGCCTGTCCAGTTTCACCTTCCTGTCACCGGTTTTCGGCGTTCTGTGCGGCGCTATGTTCTTGAATGAGCCGCTGACCATGCGCATTTCCCTGGCACTTGCCCTGATTGCCGCCGGCCTGATCATCGTCAACCGGCCGGTGCGCAAGCTGACGCCGGTGTGAGAGAGACTTTTATGCGTGATATCCTCAACGATCTCGAAGCGGGCAAATATCTTTCCGACCCGGACCCGGTGCGCCGCGCCCAGATCCAGATGAAGACACATCTGCCGAAGCGCTTCTACAAGACCGTCTCTGTCGCGCCGGTGGACAATGGCTTTGCCGTGCATCTCGACGGCAAGCCGGTGCGCACGCCGGGCAAGGCGCTGCTGGCGCTGCCGACCGAGGCGGCGGCGGCACTCGTCGCCGACGAGTTCGCCGCGCAAGGCGAGACCATCGATCCGGTGACCATGCCGGTGATGCGCCTTGTGAACACCGCAATCGATGGCGTCGCCAGCGACCCGCAGGCGGTGCTGGAAGACATTCTGCGCTTTGCCTCGTCCGATCTGCTCTGCTACCGCGCCGACGCGCCGCAGGGGCTGGTGGAGCGGCAGAACCAGCATTGGGACCCGGTGATCGACTGGGCGAGGGCGACGCTCGGGGTTCGCTTCAATCTCGCCGAGGGGATCATCCATGTCGAGCAGCCACGCGAAAGCATCGCCGTGCTGGGCAGCCATCTTGCCCAGCGAACTGAGCCGCTGCGGCTGGCCGCCATCCATGTGATGACGTCGCTGACCGGTTCGGCGCTGCTGGCACTGGCTGTCGATTTCGGCGACCTCGACGCCGAGGCGGCCTGGGCCGCCGGTCATGTCGACGAGGACTGGCAGATCGAGCATTGGGGGCAGGACGCCGAAGCGGTCGCGCGCCGCTCGGCTCGCAAGCGCGACATGATGGCCGCTATCGGCCTGCTCGAAGCGCTCAAGGGCTAACGGGTTTCGCCGCTCGCTCCGCTTCATCCCGCAGCGCACCTAATACCAAAGTCATAATCCCAAAGACGCGCTGCCTTTGGCGGCTGCTTTCTGTCATTTTTTCCGTGATGGCTGTGCTTGAGTCCGCGTTCGGAGGAGAACACGGACAAATGTCGCGCAGCATCGAGGACAAGGGTCTCACGGGAGGACAACTCAATGGCAATGGCATCAACCGCCGGCGAAGCAAGCCGCGGCATGACGCGGGAAGAGAAGAAAGTCATCTTCGCTTCCTCGCTCGGCACCGTTTTCGAATGGTATGATTTCTATCTCTACGGCGCACTGGCGGCGGCGATCGGCGCCACATTCTTCGCCTCCTATCCGGAGTCGACGCGCAACATTTTCACGCTGCTGGTTTTCGCCGCCGGATTCCTGGTGCGCCCGTTCGGCGCGCTGGTGTTCGGCCGCATCGGTGATCTCGTCGGCCGCAAATACACATTTCTCGTCACCATTATGATCATGGGCCTGTCGACCTTCCTGGTCGGCCTGCTTCCAGGTTCGGCGAGCTGGGGCATCGCGGCGCCCATCATCCTGGTTGGGCTGCGCATGCTGCAGGGCCTGGCGCTCGGTGGTGAATATGGCGGTGCGGCGACCTATGTCGCCGAGCATGCTCCCGACGATCGTCGCGGCTTCTATACGTCGTGGATTCAGACGACGGCCACTCTCGGCCTGTTCTTGTCGCTGATCGTAATCCTGATCGTGCAGAATTCGCTGAGCAAGGAAGATTTCGCGGCCTGGGGCTGGCGTATTCCATTCCTGCTCTCGGCCATCCTGCTCGGCATATCGGTCTGGATCCGCCTTTCGCTTGCCGAATCGCCGACCTTCCAGCGCATGAAGGACGAGGGCAAGGGCTCCAAGGCGCCGCTGACGGAAGCCTTCGGCCAATGGAAGAATGCCAAGATCGCGTTGCTCGCGCTGTTCGGCCTCACCGCCGGCCAGGCCGTGGTCTGGTACAATGGCCAGTTCTACGCGCTGTTCTTCCTGGCGAATGTGCTCAAGGTCGACCCACAGTCGGTCAACATCATGATCGCGATTGCGCTGGCGCTCGGCGCGGTCTTCTTCGTCGTGTTCGGCTGGCTATCCGACAAGATCGGCCGCAAGCCGATCATCATGGCCGGTCTCGCGCTGGCGATCGTCACCACCTTCCCGCTGTTCAAGGCGCTGACCTGGGCCGCCAACCCGGCGCTCGCCACCGCGCAGCAGAACACGCGTGCGACGGTGACCGCTGCACCGGGGGACTGCAAGTTCCAGTTCAATCCGACCGGAACACGCAAGCCTCTCACCTCATGCGATATTGCGACGGACTTCCTGGCCAAGAGCTCGGTGCCCTATGACATCCTCACGACAGCGGCAGCGGGAACAGCGGCCAGCGTCAAGATTGGCGCCGAGACCGTGATGTCTTACGACGCCGTGGCGGCCGCTGATAAGGCAGCTCCAAGCGATGCGGCTTTCAAGAAGGCGATCAACCTGGCGCTTCAGGATGGCGGTTATCCGCTGAAGCGTGCCGCCGCCAAGGTTGCTGACCAAAAGCTCGACGCCTTTGTCGCGGCCAATCCCGAACTGAAGCTCGACGCGGCAGCCATTCGCGCCGGTGAAAAGGCCACTGTCCCGCTCGCCCAGGCGGTCAAGGACAAGCTGCTGACGGCCGATGACGCTGCCGGCGCCACGGACGTGACCGTCTACAGTGTTCCGGCGGCCGGTGCGTTCGCGATGTTTGCCGACCCGGCGGCGGTCAACTGGGCAAAGGTCATCGGCATCCTGTTCATCCTGGTCCTCTACGTGACCATGGTCTACGGGCCGATCGCGGCGATCCTGGTCGAGATGTTCCCGACCCGCATCCGCTATACCGGCATGTCGCTGCCCTATCACATCGGCAATGGCTGGTTCGGCGGCCTGCTGCCGGCGATCGTGTTCGCGCTCAGCGCCTCCAAGGGCGATATCTACTACGGTCTCTGGTATCCGGTGGTGATCGCGGCGATGTCGCTGATCATCGGCATGATCTTCGTCAGGGATACGCTGGGAACCAACCTGCACGACAAGCAGTAGCTGACAGCTCCAGCATAAAAGAAAAAGCCCGGCGCGAGCAATCGCGCCGGGCTTTATCTTTTCAGGCCAATTCGTTGACGAGGGCCGGTCGCCCTTGTTGTCAGCTCTTGTGGCCCTGGGCCTCTTCCTCGATGGCCGCATCGTGGTACCAGCCGTCGCCGAAATCCGTCCGTACACCGCGCAGCGAGGCAAGCTCTGCTGCAAACTTAGCCTTTCCGCTCAAATTTGAGGCAGTGACGCGCGCTGCCGCCGGGAACATCAGAATTTTGGCCGACGGTCGCGTGGAAATGATTTCCATTGTCGGGATCCTTTCTTCTGCCGAACCTTGTCGATTCACCTTTCCACCAAAGTAGGTCCTGCAATACGGTTAGGCAAGATGCCTAAAGAAAGATCAGCATTTGCCTGTTATTTAAGCAAATTCTGCCTTTGGTCGATCTTGGCGCATTACTTAGGCGGCTTGGCTGCATCGCCGGGATGAGGGGGCATTTTTGACGCACCCCGCGCAGCGGAAATGGCACACGAATTGCATTTTATCGACTTGGCAGCTGGGCTGCTGGATGGCTCGGCGCGCCGGCGTCATCCAGGTTCGGTGATCAAGCAACGAGAGGCTAGAATGACGAAATACAAGCTCGAGTACATTTGGCTCGATGGATACACCCCGGTCCCCAACCTTCGCGGCAAGACGCAGATCAAGGAATTCGCCGAATTTCCCACACTCGAGCAGCTGCCGCTGTGGGGCTTCGATGGTTCCTCGACCCAGCAGGCCGAGGGCCACAGCTCCGATTGCGTGCTGAAGCCGGTCGCCGTCTATCCCGATCCCGCCCGCACCAACGGCGTGCTGGTGATGTGCGAAGTCATGATGCCCGATGGTGTCACGCCGCATGCCTCCAACAAGCGCGCCACCATCCTCGATGACGAGGGCGCCTGGTTCGGCTTCGAGCAGGAATATTTCTTCTACAAGGACGGCCGCCCGCTCGGCTTCCCCGAGAGCGGCTATCCCGCACCCCAGGGCCCGTACTACACTGGCGTCGGCTATTCCAATGTCGGCTCCGTCGCGCGCCAGATTGTCGAGGAGCATCTCGACCTCTGTCTCGCCGCCGGCATCAACCACGAAGGCATCAACGCCGAAGTGGCCAAGGGCCAGTGGGAATTCCAGATTTTCGGCAAGGGCTCCAAGAAGGCCGCCGACCAGATGTGGATGGCCCGCTATTTGATGCAGCGCCTGACCGAGAAATACGGCATCGACATCGAGTATCACTGCAAGCCGCTCGGTGACACCGACTGGAACGGTTCGGGCATGCACGCCAACTTCTCGACCGCCTATATGCGGGAAGTCGGCGGCAAGGCCTATTTCGAAGCGCTGATGGCGGCCTTCGACAAGAACCTGATGGACCATATCGCCGTCTACGGCCCGGACAACGACAAGCGTTTGACCGGCAAGCACGAGACCGCGCCGTGGAACAGGTTCTCCTATGGCATTGCCGACCGTGGCGCCTCGATCCGCGTGCCGCATTCCTTCATCAAGAGCGACTACAAGGGCTATCTGGAAGACCGCCGCCCGAACTCGCAGGGCGATCCCTACCAGATCGCCTCGCAGATACTGAAGACGATCGCTTCGGTGCCGGCGAGCGCCCAGGTTTCGGCCGCCGCGTAAGCGTTTCGGCGTGAACGACAAAAAAAGGCCCCGGCGTTTGTGCGCCGGGGCCTTTTGCTTGTGGGCTGGTGATGTGGCGCAACTTTAGCCGGGGATTGCACCACGCGCTTTCAGCGCAGCCACAACCCTGTCATGCGGCAGGGCGGGCGTACGGTTGCCGTCGCGGCCGATCATCTCCTGGTTGGCGACCAGGGCGTTGAGCACGGCCTCCTCGGTCGCATGCACGACAGCGGCGTAGAAAGCGTCCATCCGCCCCCACGGTATGAAGTTCATATGGCCGTAGCTCTGCTCATTCGCCGGACCCTGCGGGAAGCGGCCGTTGAGCGCGTCCGGGTTGGCGGTCGAGAAGGCGAGAAAGATGTCGCCGGAGAAATGCGAGCCGGTGGTGCCGGTCCGCGCCAGGCCTAGCGGCACCCGCCGCGCCAGCGCCTTGCATTGGCCGGGCAGCAACGGCGCGTCGGTGGCGACGATGCCGATGCAGGAGCCGGCGCCTGTCGGCTGGCCGCTGAAATAGGCTTCCATCGGATTGTCGGCCGCCAGTTCCTGCCCAATCGGTACGCCGGCGATGTTGAGTTCGTGGCGCGAGCCGAAATTGGCCTGCAGGAACACGCCGACCGTGTAATCGCGGTGGCCGTAGCCGATCACGCGCGAGGCGGTGCCTGAGCCGCCCTTGAAGGCGTAGCAGTTCATGCCTGTGCCGCCGCCGACCGAGCCTTCCTCGATATTGCCGGAGGCAGCGCTGTCGATCGCTGCCATGGCGTGGTCGACGGTGACATGCGAGCCGTTGATGTCGTTGAGGTAGCCGTCCCAGGTCTCCGCCACCACCGGCAGCAGCCATTGGTTCGCCAAGGCAGGCTTGTTGCGCGCGACCCAGTCGATGACACCGCGATGGCAGGTGCCGACGGCATGGGTGTTGGTGATCAGGATCGGCAGGCTCAGGCTGCCAGCCTCCTCGATCCAGGATGCGCCGGTCATCTCGCCATTGCCGTTGAAGGAATGGTAGCCGGCGGCGCAGGCCAGACCGACGCCGTCGTGGCCGAACGGCAGGATCGCCGTCACGCCGGTGCGCACCGGTCCGTAGCCGAGGTTGAGCTTGCCTTCGCCCTTGATAACAGTCGAATAGCCGACGAGGACGCCATCGACATCGGTGATGGCGTTGGCGTGTCCGGGTTTGCCTTGCAGGGGAATGCCAAGCGCCCGAGCACGCTGCTTGCCGGCGGGCGTCATGTTGAGAACGGCTCGTTGGTTCATTGTGGTGATGCATCCCTGTGGTGGTGCCGGGTTCAACCGAGGTGGCAGCCCGTCGCAAGCTCGGCATAGTGGGTGAGGATTGTCAGGGCCGCCTGATGATCGACCGCCGGCACGATATTGGTGAGGTGGAGACCCAGCCCGTCCTCAAGCACCACCAGGCTGCGCGCGATGGTGTCGCTGCCGCTTTGCAGCTTGAAGATACCAGTCGCGGCGCCGGCTTCGAGGATGCCGACATAGATTGCCACCTGTCGCTCGAACAGCGTTATGTGGCGGGCGGCATAACTTGCGTCCGACCGCGAATAGGCGCCGAGTTCGAGCAGCAGCCGGCAGAGCTGGTCATCCTTGTCGACCGGCAGCCCGCTCTCGATCATCGCCTTCAGCCGCGCGCGCGGATCGGCGATCGCGGCGACCGATGCGGCGCGCAGCGTGCAGAATCGCTCGACCGCCTTGCACTGCACATCGTCCAGCAGGTCCTTCAATCCGGGATAGTAATAGAGCAGGGCGCTCGAGCTCATCCCTGCCTCGTTGGCGACGTCTCGCAGCGTGACGCCGGCCAGCCCGCGCTTGGCGATCATCGATTCCGCTGCCGCGACCAATTTCAGGCGGCGGTCGGTCTGCGTTTTTGGTCTACCCATTTTTGTTTCCTGAATTCAATTCAGTTTAAAACCGGTGTGTGAAAGTTTGCAAGCACGCATACACCATATTCGTTGACGATTTCCGATCGTGTCGATAGGTTCCGCTGCTGAGGATAATTTTTATCTGATTAAAAAAATGGGAGGACAATGTCTACAAACGAAGCAACTACGGGAGTAGCGGCCAAGGCCGCGCCGGCCGCCAAAGGGCTGGACAGGGCGCTCAACGCGCTGGGCACGCTCATGATCGTGCTGTCGGCGGTGACGCCGGCATCATCGGTGTTCATCATCGTGCCGGGCGTCATCGCGCTGGCCGGCACCGGCTCATTTCTCAGTTTCGTCATTGCCGCCGTCATCGGGCTGTTCATGGCGTTCGTCTATGCCGAACTGTCGTCGGCCTATCCGATGGCCGGCGGCGAATACACCATGATCGGCCGCACGCTCGGCCGCTTCTGGGGCTTCGTCACCCTGGTGCTGGTGTTCGTCTCGATCGTGCTGATCGTCGCCGTCATCGCGCTCGGCGTCGGCACCTATCTCGGTGTCCTCATTCCCAACCTCAGTCCGCAATGGGTGGGCGTCGTGACGATCGCGCTGGCCGGCATGGTTGCGGCAATGCGCATCAAGCTCAACGCCTTCGTCACCGGCATCTTCCTCGGCATCGAAATGCTGGCGCTGCTGATCCTGACCGGCCTCGGCTTCGCTCATGTCGAACGGCCGCTCTCCAGTCTGTTCACCGCACCGCAGCTGCTCGATGCCACCACCAACACGCTGGTACCGGCGTCGGCCGGTATCGTGCTGGCGGCAACCGCGGTCGCGCTGTTTGCCTACAATGGCTACGGCGCCGCCGCCTATTTCGGCGAGGAGACGCATGACGCCAAACGCAATATCGGCAAGGTCGTGGTCTGGGCGCTGGTCATCACCGTCGCGGCCGAACTGATCCCGCTGACAGCGGTGCTGCTCGGCGCGCCGGATCTGGTTGCCTTGCTCGCCGCGCCGCAGAAGATCGAGTATTTCCTCGAGGCGCGCGGCGGCCATGCGTTGACGGTGCTGATCAGCCTCGCCATCGCCGTTGCCATCTTCAACGCGGTCATCGCCATCATCCTGCAGGCGGCCCGGCTGCTGTTCAGCTCCGGCCGCGACAAGACCTGGTTCGGCCCGATCAACGCCGCGGTGGCCTCGGTGCATGGCAGCTATGCCTCACCATGGATCGCCACCATCGTCGTGGCGGTGCTGGCGGCCGTCGCCTGCTTCATCGACATCAACCTGCTGCTGGTCGTCAGCGGCACCTCGCTGGTGGTCATCTATGCCTTGCTGTGCGTGGCAGCGTTTGTCGGTCGCCGCAGCGGCACCACCGATGGCGGGCACTATCGCATGCCGCTCTTCCCGGTGCCGGCCATCCTCGCTTTCGTGGCGCTGATCTACGTCGCTTACCAGAACTACCTGGACGTCGCCTTCGGCCGTCCGAGCCTGATCGCGACGGGCCTGATCATGGTCGTGGCGGCGGTCTACTACGTGCTGGTCCTGGCCAGGCGAACGGACTGGAACCTGCACGGTCCCGACGAGCTTGCAGGGTAGAACCACGTCCCTCCGACGGTCTGCTCTTGCAGGAACCCCGGCCTATGCCGGGGTTCTTTTTTGCCCTTACCCGGCAGATCGCCTCCCGGGCAAAACATACCCAGAAAAAGTCAGGCAATTCAGGCGGTCGGAATCCCACTGGATTCCCGGCCGTGGCCGTGTGCGTTTCCCGCGATCGCTTGTCAGAAAAGCCCGAAAAACCGCGTTTTCCAGCCCTTATTTGTGGCCGCGTCCCGTCCATAAGCATCTGTTCATGCAGCGAAATCGGCTATCCACAGCCCGATTGGCGGCGTTGACAGGTCGCCGTGCAGCATGCGTATTCGCAGGCCTTGGGGTTACGTCACGCAATGCTGTTCGGACGGGCGGGGTTTTCTTGAACGGCGGCATTGGCGGGGGCGCCGGACGAGCGGTCACTGTAGCCTGAGACAGTGCGCCGCTCGCTCCAGGCTTCATGTTCGCGATCGAACAGTGATCGGCTTTCCATCCATCGGACGTTGCTGAGCCCGGGACTGAGTCACCGGATTGACGTCACGTGCGTGCCATGGACCGCACGCTCATGAAGCCAGGCATAAGCGCGATCATCGAAAACTCACCGCAGATTCATGTCCAGCCGGCGCGCGCGCGGGGGTCGATCAGCAGGTGCGGCCTCTCGGAGCGCAGCAAAAAGCCCTTAAAAGAGGGAAATCTTTCAAGGGCTTGAATATTATACCGAATCTTAGTCTGAGATTGAATCTCAGACGGAGTAGTACATGTCGTATTCGACCGGATGCGGGGTCATTTCGAAGCGCATCACTTCCGCCATCTTCAGCTCGATGTAGCTGTCGATCTGGTCGTCGTCGAAGACGCCGCCGGCTTTCAGGAAGCCGCGGTCCTTGTCGAGGCTTTGCAGCGCTTCACGCAGCGAGCCGCAGACGGTCGGGATCTTCTTCAGCTCCTTCGGCGGCAGGTCGTAGAGATCCTTGTCCATCGGCTGGCCGGGATGGATCTTGTTCTTGATGCCGTCGAGACCAGCCATCAGCAGCGCCGCGAAGCCGAGATAGGGGTTCGCGCCCGGATCGGGGAAGCGGATTTCGACGCGCTTGGCCTTCGGTGACGAGCCGAACGGGATGCGGCAGGAGGCCGAGCGGTTGCGCGCCGAATAGGCGAGCAGCACCGGCGCTTCGTAACCCGGCACGAGACGCTTGTAGGAGTTGGTCAGCGGATTGGTGAAAGCGTTGATCGCCTTGGCGTGCTTGATGATGCCGCCGATGTAGAACAGGCAGCTTTCCGACAGGCCGGCATATTCATTGCCGGCGAAGGTCGGCTTGCCGTTCTTCCAGATCGACATGTGGACGTGCATGCCCGAGCCATTGTCGCCGAAGATCGGCTTTGGCATGAAGGTCGCCGTCTTGCCGTAGGCATTGGCGACCTGGTGCACGACGTATTTGTAGATCAGCATCTTGTCGGCGTTGCGCACCAGCGCGTCGAACTTGATACCAAGTTCGTGCTGGGCCGCCGCCACCTCGTGATGGTGCTTTTCGACGCGCACGCCCATTTCGGCGAGCACGGTCAGCATTTCCGAGCGCATGTCCTGTGCGCTGTCGATCGGCGGTACCGGGAAATAGCCGCCCTTGACGCGCGGACGGTGGCCGAGATTGCCGGTCTCATAATCGGTGTCGTCGTTCGAAGGCAGTTCGGTCGAGTCGAGCTTGAAGCCGGTGTTGTAGGGATCGGCCTTGTACTTCACGTCGTCGAAGACGAAGAACTCGGCTTCCGGGCCAACAAAGATGGTGTCGCCGATGCCTTCGGCCTTCATATACGCCTCGGCCTTCTTGGCCGTACCGCGCGGATCGCGGTTGTAGGATTCGCCCGAAACCGGATCGAGGATGTCGCACAGAATGACCATGGTCGACTGGGCGAAGAACGGGTCCATGTGGACGGTGTCCGGATCGGGCATCAGCACCATGTCGGACTCGTTGATGGCCTTCCAGCCGGCAATCGAAGAGCCGTCGAACATCACGCCATCGGCGAACATGTCTTCCTCGACCTCGATGACATCCATCGTCACGTGCTGCAGCTTGCCCTTCGGGTCTGTGAAGCGCAGGTCGACGAATTTCACGTCGTTGTCCTTGATCTGCTTCATGATGTCTTTGGCTGTCGTCATGTCATGTATCCCTGTGTGATGACTTTTTTTGATGATGACGTTTTCGGGAGGATGGCCGGGTCAGGTCAGACCGCGTCCATGCCCGTTTCGCCGGTGCGAATCCGCACGACTTCCTCGATGTTGGAGACGAAGATCTTTCCGTCGCCAATACGGCCGGTCTGGGCCGCCTTGCGGATCGCCTCGATAGCACCTTCGACCGCATCGTCGCCGAGCACGACCTCGATCTTCACCTTGGGCAGGAAATCGACGACATATTCAGCGCCGCGGTAGAGTTCGGTATGGCCCTTCTGACGACCGAAGCCTTTTGCTTCGGTGACGGTGATGCCTTGCAGTCCGGCCTCCTGAAGCGCTTCCTTCACTTCGTCCAGCTTGAATGGCTTGATGATCGCTTCGATCTTTTTCATGTAAAAAGTGGCCTCCACTGCCAAAAAAACGGGTTGTGACCCCCCGCTTGCGCCTCCATCAAGCACGAACTGTGCCAATTGGACGGATTCGAAGCGGTCTCATTCGATTTCAAAGCCGTACCGCGCCGGGATGCAAATTCACGTCATTCGCTGCACCGGAAGCGGCATGGGCTGCTGGAGCCTACACAGCGTCGGCACCTTCGTCCGCACAAAAATTAGGCATATCGCCTATCCCTCAGGCAATCTTGTGCCTGCGATGCCCTCATGCCAACGATATGGCTGCAGATCTCGGCAACTCCCCCTTGTTTGCTTCGGATCGAAAATTGGACAATGCTTGATCGAATGCGGATCGGCAATCCATGAGCAACGAACTTCTTTTTCCCGCCGAAATGAGCGAGGCGGATCGGCTGACGATTGCCGCCGGTCCAGCCGACGGTATCGGCCTGATGCGGCGCGCGGGTGAAGCGGTCGCGGCTGAGGTTCTGGCACGTTATCCCGCAGCGACGCATGTCCATGTGCTGTGCGGGCCCGGCAACAATGGCGGGGATGGCTATGTCGTCGCCCGCATCCTGGCCGATAGCGGCGTCGGCACCACGATCTGGGCATCCGGAGCGCCTAGGCCGGAAAGCGATGCGGCGCTCGCCGCCGCGGAATGCCCGATCAAGCCCCTGCCGCTGTCTGGATTCAAAGCCGAGGCCGGCTCGATCGTGGTCGACGCGCTCTATGGGGCAGGGCTGTCGAAGCCGCTGTCCGGCGATGCCGCCAGGGCGGTCGATCTTGCTGCCAGTCTGAAACTGCCGGTTGTCGCGGTCGACTTGCCGTCGGGCGTCTCGGGAACCAGCGGCGAAATATTGGGCAGGGCGTTTCGCGCCGAGGTCACCGTCACCTTCGCACGGAGAAAGCCTGGCCACCTGCTGCTGCCGGGACGCGAGCACTGCGGTGAAATCGTGCTCGCCGATATCGGCATCGGCGACGGCACCATCGCCCAGCTCGCCGTTTCGACCTTCGAGAATGTGCCGGACCTGTGGTTGCAGGAATTTCCCCTGCCGGCGGTGGACGCGCACAAATACAAGCGTGGCCATGTCGGCGTCTTTTCCGGCGGTCCCAGCGCGACCGGCGCGGCGCGGCTCTCGGCGATGGCCGCGGCGAGAAGCGGGGCGGGGGCGGTCACCGTGCTGTCGCCAGCCAATGCCATGCAGGTGAACGCGACACATCTGACCTCGATCATGCTGCGAGAAGCGGGCTCGCTCGAGGAGGTGCAGGAATTTTTGACGGCGCGGCATCCCGAAGTGCTGGTGTTCGGACCGGGGCTCGGGCCAAAGCCCAAGGTGGGCGATTTCGCCCTGCAACTGATCAAGGTTTTTGCGGATGGTGCACGCAACGAGGCAGCCCCAAGCCACGCTGCGATCGTGCTGGACGCGGACGCCATCACCTCTCTGGCCCATCAGCCCTCGGCGCTGTTCGAAGCCGCCCGTCAGCCGAACGCTCCAGCGTTGGTGATCACGCCGCATGACGGCGAATTCGGCCGACTGTTCCCCGATATCGCCGGCGACAAGGCCCTGTCGAAACTGGCCAAGGCGCGAGCGGCCGCCGCGCGGGCCAATGCCGTCATCGTCTACAAGGGCGCCGACACGGTGATCGCTGCTCCCGATGGCAAAGCGGCGATCAATTCCAACGGCGCGCCGTGGCTGGCCACAGCAGGGTCAGGCGATGTGCTGTCGGGCACCATAGCCGGTCTGCTGGCGCAAGGCATGCCGCCCTTCGAGGGCACCTGTGCGGCGGTGTGGCTGCACGCCGAAGCCGGCAGCCGGTTCGGACCCGGTCTGATCGCCGAGGATCTGCCGCTGGCGCTGGTGCCGGTGTTGCGCGAACTCTTCGACGCGCGCACGGCTGCTCCATGAGCCCCGCTCTGACTCTGTTGGTCGCCACGCTCTTTGGCGCCTTCGTGGCGTCGACGGCGCGCGCCGAAGGTCCGGTGACGATCGTGGAGGACCCGGCGGTGCTCGCCGTACTCGATGCCAAGGGTTTCGGTTTCGCCGATGTTTTGGGGGTCGACGGCGAGGACGGTCTGAAGACGCTCTACGACGAGGCGCCGGCCTATCACGCCATCGTCGACATCGTTGCCTCCGATGTTGCGGCGCTGCGTGCCGCCATGAAGGCCGGCTGGCGGCCGCTCTACGAGGTCACCGACGGCAATGTCGGCCGCATCATGGACATGCGCTGGCTGAAGACCGACGCCGCGCGCTTCCGGCTGGTCGGCGTCGTCAACCGGCTCGACCGTCGCGACTTCGCCGCGCTGCAGGGCGACAGGAGCTGCGGCGAGGTGCGCTTCATCTACCGCCTGGCCTACAGTTTTCGCAAGAACGGCAAGCCGCTGGCATCGCGCCTGCCGTTCAATTTCAATGCCGTCTACAGCGCCGCACCCGATGCCGATGGCGGCTGCGTCGGCACTGCCGGGCGCTGGACGCCACAGCTTGACGAGGCCGTCGATGCCGGCTGGCTGACCGGCGGGCCGCTGGAGAAGGCCGGGCTGACCTTCAAGCAGCTGGAGCTCAACGCGCAGGTGGTGCGCTTCCCGTCCGGTCAGGAAACCGAGTTCGGCGGGCAGGCGGCCTATCTCATGCGGGTATTCGGCATCGATGGCGCTGCTATCAGCGAGAAGCCGCTGGAGAACACGCCCGACACCGCACGGCTCTCGCAGGACACGGCGCTGAAAGCACGGCTCGCCGCCTATGTCGGCGCCAATTTGCCGGCGGTTGATGAAGGTGTCTATGAAATCCCCGACGAGTTCCTGGCCAGGAAGATCATCTCGTGGTCGACCTTCGGCAGTGCGCGGCAGGCCAATCATCCGTATACGCAATTATTCCAACCCAAAGAATTCGCATCGCTCGATTATTCCACCCTGAAACTGGTGCGTACGCCGGAAGCGCTGGTCGAGCGGCTGGACAATAGCGCCTGCCAGGGGTGCCATCAGGCCGGTTCAACCGCCGGTTTCCATTTCATCGGCCTCGACGACAAGACGACATCGCCGTTGAACCGCATCGAGGTCGGCATTTCGCCGCATCTTCATGCCGAGATCCCGCGCCGCCAGGCGTGGCTCGCCGCCACGGCCGAAGGCAAGCAGCCGACCCGCTTCCGTCCGCTCTCCTTTGCGCCGCCTGCGGCCTGGACGGACGCCGGTGC
The DNA here is from genome assembly GCF_042647205.1 of Mesorhizobium cantuariense. NCBI lineage: Bacteria > Pseudomonadati > Pseudomonadota > Alphaproteobacteria > Hyphomicrobiales > Phyllobacteriaceae > Mesorhizobium > Mesorhizobium cantuariense. The sequence goes on from NZ_JBHRVD010000001.1 coordinate 3,128,796, forward strand.
GGTCGACTACGCGCCGGCCGAGATGGCAATGCCGTGCCTGATGCCGGAAGATGCGACCCGCTTCGGCGCGACCTGGCAATGCGGCGGCGGCACCGTCTGCACGCCGCTGGCCACCGCTTCGGGCGTGCACACGAAACTGGCGCAATGCCTGCTGCCCAAGGACAGCGAAAAAATGTTTTCAGGCCATCCCTGCCTGGCCGGCTCGATCGCCAGCAACGCGGAGCAGCCTTTCAACGACCGCTACAGCATATCAGGCCAGTTCGCGGCCTTCGCGCCGGATGTCTCGCGCACCGCCTACACCTGCCGGCCGCCGAAGATCGGCGTGCCCGCCGGGATCGCCTATCGCGGCTGCGACGACAAGGACCGTGCCTTCACGGCCTTCAAAGCCGGCAAGCCGATGCCGAACGAGATCTGCGGGCTGGTCGGCGGCAAGAAATTCGACATCTGCGTGGCCACCAACAATTTCGACCAATGTCTCGGCGGCGCCGTCAATCGCGGCAACCGGCCGGCCTGTTCGGCCGATCATTTCTGCCGCGAGGACTATATGTGCCAGTCGCTGCCGTCCGATACGCCGGGCATTTCAAAAGTGAAGGGCATCGGCTTCTGCTCGCCGACCTACTTCATCTTCCAGATGCGCATCGACAACCACGCAACGCCATGGGGCAGCCCTGTCCGCGCCACGATGGGAGCGGGGTTTGGTGCGGCGGAAGAGGAGTGAGCTGCCTGACGGTTACCTCGGAGAGATGCCCATGCCACGCCTCACAGCGGGATGTTGTCGTGCTTTTTCCAGGGGTTCTGCATATCCTTGTTGCGCAGCATGCGTAGCGCCCGCGCGATGCGGCGGCGGGTCGAGTGCGGCATGATCACCTCGTCGACATAGCCGCGTTCGGCGGCGACGAAAGGCGACAGGAAGCGATCCTCGTAAGCCTTTGTATGGGCTGCGATCTTTTCGGCGTCGCCAATGTCCTTGCGATAGATGATCTCGACCGCCCCCCTGGCACCCATCACCGCGATCTGCGCCGTCGGCCAGGCGTAGTTCATGTCGCCGCGCAGATGTTTTGAGGCCATCACGTCATAGGCGCCGCCATAGGCTTTGCGGGTGATGACGGTGATCTTCGGCACGGTAGCCTCGGCATAGGCGAACAACAGTTTCGCGCCGTGCTTGATGAGCCCGCCATATTCCTGCGCGGTGCCGGGCAGGAAGCCGGGGACATCGACGAAGGTGACGATCGGGATCGAAAAACAGTCGCAGAAGCGCACGAAGCGCGCTGCCTTGCGGCTGGCGTCTGAATCGAGCACGCCGGCCAGCACCATTGGCTGGTTGGCGACGAAGCCGACCGTGCGGCCCTCGACGCGTCCGAAGCCGGTGACGATGTTCTTGGCGAAATTCTGCTGGATCTCGAAGAAATCGCCTTCATCGGCGACCTTCAGGATCAGTTCCTTGATGTCGTAGGGCTTGTTGGCGTTGTAGGGAATCAGCCGGTCGAGCGATAGGTCATGGTCGGTGACCGACTGGTAGCATTCGATCTCGGGAAGCTCCGATGTGTTGGAGGCCGGCAGCAGATCGACCAGCCGGCGCATCTGCAGCAGCGCCTCGACGTCATTGTCATAGGCCCCGTCGGCAATCGAGGATTTGGTCGTGTGGACGGAAGCACCGCCGAGGCTCTCGGCCGTCACCGTCTCGTTGGTGACGGTCTTCACCACATCCGGCCCGGTGACGAACATGTAGGAGGTGTCGCGCACCATGAAGATGAAGTCGGTCATCGCAGGCGAATAGACGTCGCCGCCGGCGCAAGGCCCCATGATGACGGAAATCTGCGGAATGACACCGGACGCCAACACGTTGCGCTGAAAGATCTCGGCATAGCCGCCGAGTGCGGCGACGCCTTCCTGGATGCGCGCGCCACCGGCATCATAAAGGCCGATGATCGGCGCCCGGTTGCGCAGCGCCATCTCCTGCACCTTGATGACCTTCTCGGCATGCGCTTCCGACAGCGAGCCGCCAAACACAGTGAAGTCCTTGGCGAACAGATAGACCGGGCGGCCGTTGACCGTGCCCCAGCCGGTGACGACGCCGTCGCCGGCGATCTTCGTCTTCTCCATGCCGAAATCGGTCGAGCGGTGCTCGACATACATATCGAATTCCTCGAACGAGCCCTCGTCGAGAAACACCTCGATGCGTTCGCGCGCGGTGAGCTTACCCTTCTTGTGCTGGGCATCGATGCGAGCCTGGCCGCCGCCCATGCGGGCGATCTCGCGGCGGCGCTCGAGTTCCTTGAGAACGTCTTTCATGGCTGATCCCCCGCGACGCGCGAAACTTCTTGGCAGGCATTCGCCTGATATGGCAGACTAACCTCATGAAGAACAACATAGAAATATCCGAGGATTTGAACCGCCGGATCGAAATGTTGACCTCGCGCTCGACGCTCACTCGCGATCAGATCATCGAGGATGCGCTGTCCCATGGCCGTTCTCTGGCTTGGCAGGAAAAGTGGATTGCCGGCGTTCAGGCGGGAATCGAGGCCGCCGATCATGGCGACTTCGCGAACGAGGAAGAGATCGCGGCCGTTCTCAATAAATACAGTCAGGCATAGCGCTCTGTGCGAATTGTCTGGACCCGCCGCTATCTGATCGAGCTTGCATCAATCGGCGACTACATCGGCCAACATAATCCGCGGGCGGCTGCCCGAGTCGTCAATGACATTCATTCCAAGACCGCTCGGCTGTTGTCCGCCAACCCGTTTATCGGACGTATAGGTGAGATCAAAGGCACTCGGGAGCTGGTGATTCCTGGCACGCCCTACATCGTCGCATATCGAGTGAAGGACACTCAAATAGAAATTCTGTTCGTCCAACACGGCGCAAGGAAATGGCCGGATGAAGTTTGAGCGGACATTCACGGCCGCTCCCTAGTCGGATTTTGTTGCACTGCAGCATGACGCCCCTTGCATTTGGCGGCGAACTGGGCCATATGCGGCGACATAGGCGCTTGGGCCGGGATACTCCGGCCTTCTCGACGAATGAGACTGGTTGCGTCTGTTTTCCCTCTTTCCGGTATATCGGCCCCTCTTTCCGGTACATCACAAAGCGGCGAAAAAGCCCCGTGGCATGATGCCTGCGGGCACGACAGCGCAGCCGCGCGGACGGAAACGTCCGCCGCCTTGTCGTTCCATGAAAATTTGTTCGACGGTAGGTTGCGCCCTGCCGCCATCGATGTTTGCGGCCAGAAGCCGCGTGAAAGAAGATTATTTTGACCAACGAAAACACTTTGCCCGGTAGCAACACTGCGGAACTTACCGGTTTCGCGGCACTGGGTATTACGGGCGCGCTGCTCAAGGCCACCCATACCGCCGGCTTCACCGAGCCGAAGCCGATCCAGGCGCAGGCGATCCCGCCGCAGATGGAAGGCCGTGACATTTTCGGCATTGCCCAGACCGGCTCCGGCAAGACCGCGGCCTTCGCGCTGCCGATCCTGTCGAAGATCATCGCCCTCGGCACCAAGCGCCGGCCGAAGACGGCGCGTGCGCTGATCCTGGCGCCGACGCGCGAACTCGCCGTGCAGATCGAAGACACCATCAAGATCCTCGCCAAGGGCGCGCATGTTTCGACCGCGCTCGTGCTCGGCGGCGTCTCCCGATTCAGCCAGGTGAAGAAGGTTGCTCCCGGCGTCGACATCCTGATCGCAACGCCCGGCCGGTTGACCGATCTGGTGCGTGAAGGCGACCTCATGCTTGCCGACACCAAATGGCTGGTGCTCGACGAGGGCGACCGCATGCTCGACATGGGCTTCATCAACGACGTCAAGCGCATCGCCAAGGCGACCGCGCCCGACCGTCAGACGGTGCTGTTCTCGGCGACCATGCCCAATGAAATCGCCGAACTGGCCAAGGGCCTGTTGAAGAACCCGATCCGCGTCGAAGTCGCGCCGCAAAGCACGGCAGCGGCCGAGATCGTGCAAGGCGTCGTCTTCGCCCGCACCAAGCAGAAGCGCCAGGTGCTGTCGACCATGCTCGCCGATGAAGCGATGAAGTCCGTCATCATCTTTTCGCGCACCAAGCATGGTGCCGACCGGGTGACCAAGGACCTCGAGCGCGACGGCTTCAAGGCCGCCGTCATCCACGGCAACAAGTCGCAGAATGCCCGTCAGAAGGCGCTCAACGATTTCCGCGAGGGTTCGGTGCGCATTTTGGTGGCGACCGACATTGCGGCGCGCGGCATCGACGTGCCCGGCATCAGCCATGTCGTGAATTTCGACCTGCCGGACGAAGCGGAAAGCTATGTCCACCGCATCGGCCGCACCGGCCGTAACGGCATGGACGGCATCGCGATCACGCTTTGCGATCCTTCCGAAAACAGCAAGCTGCGCCAGGTCGAGCGTATCATCCGCACCAAGCTGCCGATCGTTGCCGACCATCTCGGCAGCCCCGATCCGCAGCGCAATCCGGCTGAAAAGAACGAGCGCTTCGAGCCGGCCAATGATCGCAACGACCGCAATGGCCGTCGCGACGGCAGGCGGCCGGGCGGCGAGAACAAAGGCAACGGCTTTGCCAAGAAGCGCTTCGGCGACAAGCCGGCCTTTGCTGGCGAGCGCAAGCCGGAAGGCGCCAAGCCGGCCTTCAAAGGCAACAACAAGCGCCGCTTCGGCGGCAAGCGTCCGGCTGCGCGGGCTGCGTAAGCCAGACCGTGTTGTAATCAGTCAGGCTTAGCCTGGCTGATTGCCGAGACCGACAAGGAAAGGGCGGCTGAAGCGATGCTTCGGTCGCCCTTTTTTCGTCTGCTTACTTCACCACCGCTTCGATCCAGACGGCGATTCTCTGCGCCAGAAAGGCCGTGGTCGATGGCGACAGCGCGTCGCCGGCAATGACGTGGTTGTCCGGGTCGCCCGTGTCGTCGACCGGAACCAGTTCATGCGGCGCGCCCCAGCGCCCGGCTATCTCGCGGGTGCGGTCGGGCCGCACCACTTTGTCCGAATCCGAAAAGATGAACAAAGCAGGGATGGTCACCTTCTCAACCGGTGCGCCATAGGCAAGCTCGGTCAGCGCCTGCATCGGCAAGGTCGCCTCGATCGGGTAGCGGGTGGTCCAGAATTTTTCATGCAGCGCGTTGCGCGGCACGAAGCTGTGTTCCTTGCCGGCGACCAGCCTGGCGATCTGTTTGCCCCATGGCATGGTCAGGATCTCCGCGCCCGAAGCCTTCACGCCGAAATTCGGCGAAATGAACGCAATCGCTGCCACCCCGTCCGATGCGCCCGGCGGCGTTGCCGCCCATACCGCCAGCGAGCCGCCGGTCGAGGTACAGATAACGATCACCTTGTCGCCGATCGCCCGGCCGATGGCGAGCGCTTCCTCATAGTCGTTTATCCAGGCATTGATGTTGCCTTGCGTCATCGCCGCACCATCCTGCGCATGACCGGTAAGGCGTGTGTAGAAGAGATTGGCGTCGAGCTGGTCTGCCACATCGTCGGGCAGCGGGCGGACCTCGCCCTTCGATGCGGAAAAGCCGTGGATATAGACGATCGACAGCGGCGTCCTGGCATGCACCATCGGATTGGCCCAGACGATCTCTTTCTCCAGCCCGTCACGGATTCCGGGTATGGCGGCTTCCACCTTTGCCACATAGGCCTGCGGATCGTCGCCAATGGCCGAGGGATCGAAACGGATCGTGGTGTCGACGGGAACGCGTGGGCCGAGCACGAAGGCCAGTGCGAGGATGGCGACAAGGCCCAGCACAGCAAGCACGATCCGTCGCCCCATCGCAGACTCCACGCAACACGTCTCAACCTATGGCGGCGAGCGCCTACAGGCAACGGCGGCCCGAAGCGGGGCGCGCCTGCCAACTTCGTCAACGGATCTATTCGATTGGCGGCTTGCGGTCGTAGTGCAGCGGCCGCGCCTTCCAGCTGGTCATCAGGCTGATGAACCCTCTGCAAAGCGGCCTCGGCAGCAGGCTGAGCAGTTTCAGGGGCCAGCTTGTCCGGCGCGGGAAGGTGACTTCGAAGCCGCCGGATTTGATGCCCCGCGCCATGCGGCGCGACGCGCGGCTGACCGGCATCAGCCCCGGCATCGGCAGCATGTTCTTCTCGGTCAGCGGGGTATCGATGAAGCCGGGATTGAACACCTGGATGCGCACATTCATCTTGTCGAAATCATACTTCAGCGACTCGGCCAGGATATTGATTGCCGCCTTGGTGCCGCCATAGGCGGCCGTTGTCGGCCAGCCGAAATAGGACGTGACGGAGCCCACCAGCACGACATGGCCGCGCGCCCGTACACGCATGCGCTCAACGACGGGCACAAGGCCGTTGATGATGCCGAAATAGTTGACCTCGAAGGAGCGGCGAAAGTCGTTGACGACAAGATTTTCACCCGGCGTCGAAATGTAGTTTCCGGCATTGAAAATGGCGAGCACGATGGGACCGAGCTCCTTCTCGATCGCGGCGACGGTTCTTGCCATGCGCGGCTCGTCGGTGACGTCGCAGGGAAAGGCCGTGACGCTGCCCGGCATCTGCGCGGTCTCGACGACTAGCGTGTCGATCGGATCGTCGTCGAGCGCGGTCACCGCCACGGCATAGCCCTGGGACGCAAGATCCCTGGCCAGCGCTCGGCCGATACCGCTGCTTCCGCCCGTGATCCAGGCGACGCCGTGCTTCGGGTTGGCCCGATAGAGTGTCATGCTGCGCCCTGTCGACTTGTTGGTGATTTGCTCTAGCGGTGAAGAAATCGAATGAAAAGCTGCTTTTCAACGTCAGCCGGAAATGAACAGTGGCGCAAGAGGTCGGTCTCGGGAAGCGTTGACGCAACTACAGTACCGCAAATGCGACTGGACCAGACAAATTCTTGCCTTGAAACCGAAGCGTCGGGTTCCTAGGGTTTCGGCGCACGCACACAAGGAATCCTGAATGCCCCGTTCTGTGATCGACGCGATCGGCAACACGCCTCTGATCCGCCTCAACAAAGCTTCCGAACAAACCGGCTGCGAGATCCTGGGCAAGGCCGAATTCATGAATCCGGGCCAGTCGGTCAAGGATCGCGCCGGCCTGTTCATCATCCGCGACGCCGAGCAGCGCGGGCTGCTGAAGCCGGGCGGCGTCATCGTCGAGGGAACGGCCGGCAACACCGGCATCGGGCTGACGCTGGTCGCCAAGGCGCTCGGCTACCGCACCGTCATCGTCATTCCCGACACGCAGAGCCAGGAAAAGAAAGACACGATCAAACTGCTCGGCGCCGAGCTGATCGAGGTGCCCGCCGTGCCGTACAAGAACCCCAACAATTACGTGAAACTGTCGGGGCGGCTGGCCGAGCAACTGGCAAGGACCGAGCCGAACGGCGCCATCTGGGCCAATCAGTTCGACAATGTCGCCAACCGTGACGGCCATATTCGCACCACGGCGGAGGAAATCTGGAACCAGACCGGCGGCAAGGTCGATGGCTTTGTCTCGGCGGTCGGTTCCGGCGGCACGCTGGCCGGTGTCGCCTTCGGGCTGAAGGCGAAAAGCAAGAATGTGAAGATCGCACTCGCCGATCCGCTGGGAGCCGCGCTCTACTCCTTCTACACCAGCGGCGAGCTGAAGTCCGAAGGCAGCTCGATCACCGAAGGCATCGGGCAGGGGCGCATCACCGCCAATCTCGAAGGATTCACGCCGGATTTTTCATTCCAGATCCCGGACGAGGATGCGCTGCCGATCGTCTTCGACCTGATCCAGGAAGAAGGCCTTTGCGTCGGCGGCTCGACCGGCATCAACATTGCCGGCGCGATCCGCCTGGCCAGGGAATTGGGCCCCGGCCACACCATCGTGACCATTCTTTGTGATTACGGCACGCGCTATCAATCAAAACTGTTCAACCCGGAATTCCTGCGCGAGAAGCAGCTGCCGGTACCGGGCTGGATGGAGCTGAAAAGCAAGATTTCGGTGCCGTTCGAGAAAGTCGCGTGATGGCGTACAGGACGGATGCCCTGTTTCGTGACGACGCCTATCTGCGCACGGCTGAGGCAACGATCGTCGCCATCAACGATCGCGGCGGCATCATTCTCGACCGGACGATCTTCTACGCCACCTCAGGCGGTCAGCCGGGCGATACGGGCGCCTTGGCGCGCGGCGACGGCAGCCGCATCGCCATTGCCGCCACCATTACCGGTGAGACCAAGGACGAGATCATCCATGTGCCGGCGCTGGAGCAGGCGGCTCTGGCGGTTGGCGAACGGGTGAAACTCGCCATTGACTGGGAGCGCCGGCATCTCTTGATGCGCATGCACGCAGCCTGCCATCTGCTCACCGTTGTCTGTCCGTTTCCGATCACGGGTGCGGCGGTTTCCGAGGATGACAGCCGTGTCGATTTCGACATTCCGGATGCCAGCTTCTCCAGGGAAGAGGTGACGGCGAGCCTGATGGACCTGGTGCGGGCCGATCACCCGATCTTCACCAGGCTGATCAGCGACGAGGAACTAGCCGCCAATCCCGGCCTGGTGAAATCCAAGAACGTCCGGCCGCCGGTCGGCACCGGCAAGATCCGCCTGGTCTGTATCGGCGACAACGCCTCCGTCGACAGCCAGCCCTGCGGCGGCACCCATGTCAAAAGCAGCGGCGAAGTCGGCGAAATCCACATCGGCAAGATCGAGAAGAAGGGCCGCGAGAACCGGCGCTTCCGCATCCGCTTCGGTCCGATGCCGGCGAGCTGAACAGACAATGATCGCCAAAAGGCGAGCAGGAGAACAAAATGGCCGAAGACAGCCCTTTCACCGTCGACGCTGACTGGCTGCAAAAGCGCCTCGGCGAGCCGGGCCTGACGATCATCGACGCATCCTGGTATCTGCCTGCGCAAAAGCGTGATGCGCGCGGCGAGTACGATGCCGCCCACATACCGGGCGCACGATTTCTGGATCAGGATGCGGTTTCGGATCCGGATTCGCCACTGCCGCATACGCTACCCTCGCCGCAGCATTTTGCCCAGTATGTCGGTTCGATGGGCGTTTCGGCCGACGATACCATCGTCGTCTATGACGGTCCGGGTTTCTTCTCCGCACCTCGGGCATGGTGGATGTTCCGGGTGATGGGCGTCTTCCAGACCTACATTCTGGACGGCGGCTTCGATGGTTGGAAAGCCGCCGGCAGGCCGGTTACTGCCGAACCGACGAAGATCGCGCCAAGCGTGTTCCATGCCGATTTCGACGCCGGTCGCGTTGCCAGCCTCGCTGATATGCGCCGGATCGTCGACACCAGGGCGAGCCAGATCGCCGACGCCCGTGGGCCGGGCCGCTTCACCGGCACCGAGCCTGAACCGCGCGCGGGTATCCGCTCCGGCCATATGCCTGGCGCGCGCAATCTGCCCTATTCGGCGCTGTCGGAAAATGGCGAGCTGTTGTCGAAGGACCGCCTGCGCAAGGTGATCGAGGGGGCCGGCATCGATCTGTCGAAACCCGTCGTCACCTCATGTGGTTCCGGCATTACAGCCGCGGTGGTGACGCTGGCGCTGGAAACGCTTGGCCATACCGACAACAGGCTTTACGACGGCTCATGGACGGAGTGGGGTGGGCTTTCCGACACGCCTGTCGTGACCGGCAAGGAATGAAGACGATGGAAAACGGCGTGCTGGAAGACATCGAAGTCACGGTGACGTTCCTCGAGATGCATGTACCGCCGGCCTATTCGCCGCCTGTGCCCTACAACCGTCAGGTCGCGCTGCTGAAGACCAAGGACATTCCGCTGCATTTCTATCGCTATCTGATGGACCGGGTGGGGCGCAAATGGCACTGGGTCAATGTGCTGAGGCTGGATGACGACGAGCTTTCCGCAGGCATCCACCGCGAGGACCGTGACATCAGGGTGCTCTACCTCGACGGCGCACCGGCTGGCTTCTTCGATCTCAAGCCGCATCTGCCGGAAGAAGTCGAACTCGCCTATTTCGGCATGATGGAACATGCCACCGGGCAAGGCATCGGCCGCTGGTTCCTGGGCTCTGCCATCGCCGCCGCATGGTCGTACGGTCCGAAGCGGGTGACGGTGCAGACCTGCACGCTCGATCATCCCGCGGCTCTGCCGCTCTACCAGAAGCTCGGTTTCGCGCCGGTGGCGCAGAAGAAGGAAACCGTGCATCCGCTGCCCTTCGACGAGCGCTCGGCCAGCGTCATGCGGCCCTGAGGCCAGTCGGAATTTGACACCAGCCGGAATCTGAACTCGCCGTTCATCGGCGCTTCAGGCTGTCTTTGGCATGTTGCCCGCACCATCAATGCGGCCAAGGCCGAAGGAGACTAAGACATGCTGACCCGCCGTACACTTGCCGCCGCGCTGATCGCGGCCATTGCCATGCCGAGCCTCGCCGCCGCCCAGGCGACCACGCCTTCGGCCGCGACGATCGAGCGGAAGCTTGAGGCGGCACCGCGCGTGAAGCTGCGGCCGAACGAGCGCGTCACCATCCGCGAATTCAAACGGCGGCCGGATTTGCGCCGCATGGCCCGCTCGATCGATATCCAGTCGATCAACTTCGCTTTCGGCTCGGCAGCCATTTCCAACTCGCAATACGACAAGATCGAAAACATCGCCGATGCGCTGCGGCGCATCCTGCGCCGCGATCCCGGCGCCCGCGTGCTGATCGAGGGCCATACCGATGCAGTCGGCTCCTTCCAGTCGAACCAGGCCCTCTCCGAACAGCGCGCCGCATCGCTCAAGCGCACGCTGGTGCGTGAATTCAGAGTGCCGGGCTATGCCTTGGAAACCGTTGGTTACGGTGAGGAGTTTTTGCTGGTGCGCACGCAGAACGAAAACTGGCAGAATCGCCGGGTGACGTTGCGCCGCTTCGACGATTTTATCCGTTAATTCGCGAACACCTAGGTTCCGTATTAGCCGGCTTGCACAAGAACCGTTGAGGGACCGCCGGTGGTCGGTCCCTTGACCTTGGCAGGAATCGGGTGGGAAGCGGTGGTGTGGGCATATAATTTCCGGTCAACGCACCGGAGATTTCACATGACCATCCAATTCAACGCCTTGCCCACTGAACACGTCAGGGCCCTGCAGCGCGGCGGCCCCGATGCCTACGGCCAAACGCCCGAGCGAAAAATCTCCGACGGTGACGGCATGCCTTGCCGGCACTGCCTGAAGAACATTGCCGCAGGTGACGCTTACCTCATTCTGGCCTACCGGCCGTTCCCGGAACTTCAGCCCTATGCCGAAACCGGGCCGATCTTCCTGCATGCCGAGGAATGCGAACGTGCCGCCGGGAGCGAGGCGCTCCCCGAGATTCTCGAAAGCTCCGACTACATCGTTCGCGGCTATGGCAGGGATGATCGGATCGTCTATGGCAGTGGCGGTGTCATCCCGACTGGAGATATCACCGCGCGGGCCGAGGCCTTGTTGGAGCGCGACGATATCGCCTACGTCCATGTCCGCTCGGCGCGCAACAATTGCTACCAGTGCCGCATAGAGCGCGGATGAGGCGTTGAGACTGACAGCTGGAGCCACTGTCGCACTCCCGTCGCATAATCGCGCTAGAAAGCGATTGTCGATCGATTTGCCGACCGCGGATGAACCGGCGGCAAATCTCGACATCGAGGAAGCGGGGCTTTGGCTCCGCTTTTTTGTTGCCTGCGTTTGGCGCAAGGAGCCTTCCGCGCAACAAAAAGCCCGCCGGCATGGCCGACGGGCTGCAACTGTTTGCCTGGAGGGGCTTTTAGTTGAACTTGTACTTCGCGCCGAGGCGCACCGTATGGAAGGAAGACTTGGAGGTGATGGAGTCGTCAGGCAACCCCAGATCCGACGAGAAGTCCTTCTCGGCAAATTGCGAATAGCGATATTCGAGACCGACAGTCACGTTGCTGGACACTGCTGTTTCCAGACCGCCACCAACCGAGAAACCGCTGGAACCCCAGTCGAGGATATCGCCGATCGGGTCGGAAGCGTTCAGATCGAAATGCTGCCAGCTGTAGCCGGCAAGCGCATAGGCAAGGGTCGATTCGTTCATCTTCATACCGACGCGGCCCAGTACATCGAAACCATAGTCGGTGTCGACATTGATCGAACCGCCGCCGAGATCCAGCTTGGAGGTCATGCCGGAGTAGCGGGCATCGACCATGACGCCTGCGACCCAGCTGCCGAAGTCATGATCGTAGCCGACGTTCAGTTCACCGAAGGCACCTTCGCCACCGAGACCGTTGAATTCCAGGTCGCCGAAAGGCGGAACGTTGATTTGATGCACGGACGCACCCGCGCCGCCAGCCCCGCCGATGTAGAATCCGGTCCAGTTGTAGGCAGGCGTCTCGAAGGCAGCACCGCCGCCGTTTTGGGCACCGAAACGGTAATTGGCTGCAATCTGGAAAGTATGCCGCGACGTATCAAGATTGAGGAGGCCGTCCGGAACGCCGACAATGCCAGCTTCGGAAAGAAGATCCCCCTTGGTGCCGAAACGCGTATAGCGATATTCGGTCTTGATCGTCCAATTGCTGTTGATGGCCGTTTCAATGCCACCTCCCACGAAATATCCGCTCTGGTCCCAATCGAAGTCGAAGCCAGCGTTCGTATCGAGCTTGTACTTCTGCCAGGAATAACCACCCAGCACGTAGCCCAGAGTATTCGGGGTCAAAAGGTAGCCTAGACGCAGGCCGGCGTCGAAACCATAGGTTTCCTTGATCGAAGCGTCGAACCCAGTGATGTCCAGCGTGGTGCCGATATTGCCGACGTGAGCGTCAAGCAGACCGCCGATGAGGAACCGGGGCGAGACCATATAATCGTAGCCTACCGTTGCTTCGCCATAGACGCCTTCGCCACCAATGCCGTTCAGCGAGATTGGAATAAAATCGCTGCTGAGCTTGTGTACATTTGCGCCGGCGCCGACGCCAAAGCCAACATAAAGGCCGCTCCAGTTGAAGCCGGATGCCTCGACCGGTTGCACGACGTCAGCAGCATGGGCCGCGGACATCAAAGCCACAGCCGAAACAGCACCAAGAAGAAAAGATTTCGCAGAAACGCGAATGAACATTGCCTCATACCCCTAATCAATAAGCCCGAGATGCTCCTAGCAGGGAGTCGGCTAATTTAGGTATGACAAAAATGCCACAATGATAGGCAAAGTGCCGTTACGGCACATGTATTTGGTCCCGAATTGCCTGGAAAACAGGCGCCGATACCCTTGATTTCTCAAAGAAAAACCCGCCGGCGTGAACCGGCGGGCTGACGGGAGAAAATTTTCCTAGGTGAGATTCAGGCCGCGAGAACGGCTTTCGGCTCGACCAGTTCATAACCGAGCGCTTCGGCGACCGCCCGGTTGGTGATCTTGCCCTTGTGGACATTGAGGCCGTTGCGCAAATGATGATCGTCGACCAGCGCCTTCAGGCCCTTGTCGGCGAGCTGCAGCCCGTAGTGAAGGGTCGCATTGTTGAGCGCATGGGCGGACGTGACCGGCACGGCGCCCGGCATGTTGGCGACGCAGTAGTGGATCACGCCATCGACCTCGTAAGTCGGCTCGGCATGGGTGGTGGCATGCGAAGTCTCGAAGCAGCCGCCCTGATCGATGGCGACGTCAACGAGCACCGAGCCCTTCTTCATGCCCGAGAGCATTTCGCGCGAAACCAGTTTTGGCGCCGCGGCACCCGGGATCAGCACCGCACCGACGACGATGTCGGCCGAAAAGCACTCTTCTTCCAGCGCTTCGACAGTCGAGTAACGGGTGTGGACGCGGCCGGCGAAGAGATCATCCAACTGGCGCAGGCGTGGGATCGAACGGTCGATGATGGTGACGTCGGCGCCAAGGCCCGCTGCCATCCTGGCCGCGTGCAGGCCGACAACGCCGCCGCCGAGCACTGTGACCTTACCGGGCAGCACGCCTGGCACGCCGCCGAGCAGCACGCCGCGGCCGCCATTGGCCTTCTGCAGTGCCGTGGCGCCGGCCTGGATCGACAGGCGTCCGGCGACCTCCGACATCGGCGCCAAGAGCGGCAGGCCGCCACGATCGTCGGTCACGGTCTCGTAGGCGATTGCGGTTACGCCTGAAGCGAGCAGGCCCTTGGTCTGCTCCGGATCCGGGGCAAGATGAAGATAGGTGTACAGGATCTGGCCTTCGCGCAGCTGCGCCCATTCGCTGGGCTGCGGCTCCTTGACCTTGACGATCATGTCCGACTTGGCAAACACGTCGGCGGCCGTCCTGGCGATGATGGCGCCGGCGGCGCGGTAGGCGTTGTCATCGGCGCCGATGCCGGCCCCGGCGCCGGTCTCGACCAGCACTTCGTGGCCATGGGCGACATATTCGCGGACCGAGCCGGGCGTGAGGCCGACGCGATATTCGTGGTTCTTGATTTCCTTGGGGCAGCCGACGCGCATTTTCTTCTCCTGATCCGGCCCTTTTGGGCTCGTTCCCTGTATTGGTGGAGTGAACCACGAATCGGTGCGCAGGTGTTTGCGAATGCGCTTGCGCTGACAGGCAGGTTTCGATAATCGTTGCGCGAAACAGCTTGATATTCGCAGGATTCACGAAAAATGCGGCTCGACAGGATTGATATCGCCATTCTCGAGGCTTTGCAGAAGGATGGCAGGATACCCAATGCGGCACTGGCCGAGAAGGTTGGCCTGTCGCAGTCAGCCTGTTCGCGCCGGCTCGACAATCTGGAGAAATCCGGAACCATCCGCGGCTACCACGCCCGGCTTTCCAATGCGGCACTTGGCCACCAGATGACGGCGATCGTGCACATATCGCTGTCGGGGCAGTTCGAGAAGACGCTGTCGGATTTCGAGGCGGCGATCAAGCGTTGCCCCAACGTGCTGTCCTGCCATCTGATGTCGGGCGAGTACGACTATATCCTGCGCATCGCGGCAAAGGATCTGGTCGATTATGAGCGCATCCACAAGGAGTGGCTGTCGGCGATGCCGCACGTGACCAAGATCAATTCGTCCTTTGCGCTGCGCGAAATCGTCGACCGGACCGCGATGGGCATGAAGCCGGAGATGGCTTAGACCGCCGTTACCACCCGATCCATCGGGATATCGTGCGGCTGTGGGTAGATGGTGGCGATGCGCTGCAGCTCGTAGCCGACGCCGATGACCAGCGGCTTGAACGGCATCGCCGCCAGCGTGCGGTCGAAGAAGCCGCCGCCATAGCCCAGGCGGTAGTTCCCGGGATCGATGCCGACGATCGGCGAGATGACGATGTCCGGCAGCACCGGATCGCCCTCGGCCGGTATCGGGATGTTCCAGACGCCTTTTTCCAGCCGGTCGCCCGGCGCGTAGGCGCGAAAGATCAGCGGCTGCCCTTTCTCGACAACGATGGGCAGCGCGGTGCGGCCGCCGCGTTCATTGATGGATGCCATCCATGGCCGCAAATCCGGCTCGCCGCGAAACGGCCAGTAGAGACTGACCATGCGGCCGGCGATCTCGCCGATGATCGCATCAAGGCCTTCGGCGATGCGCTGCGACATCACGGTTCGCGCTTCGGCCGAAACATCAAGACGCGCGGCGATCAGGCGTTCGCGCTCGGCCTTGCGCCAGCGTCGCACATCGGTCCAGTCGCTCAGTGGCGCGCGAAACTCCGTATCGAGTTCATGCATGAAACAGGGCGGCGAAGAATACTGCGCCGGAGCGTCGTCGTCATGATCGTCGGCCATGCGTCACCTCGTCGTGCCGTTTCGAGAACGCTATACCCGGCCACGGTGTCCCGACATGTGCATTCACGACATTCGAAGGCGACTCCCGGGCAATCATCAAAGGCCAGGGAATCAAAAGAGAGAGCGTTGTTGCGGTGCACAAAAATACCTACATCTGGTCAGATGCATTTGGGGTGAATTAAGATGAACCAGGCCAGCCATCATGTCGTCGTTGTCGGCGCGGGTTTCGGCGGTCTCGAATTCACGCGCGCGCTTGGCGGCGCACCTGTGCGCGTCACCATGATCGACAAGCGCAACCATCACCTCTTCCAGCCACTGCTCTACCAGGTGGCGACCACGGCGCTGGCGACGTCCGAGATCGCCTGGCCGGTCCGCCATCTCCTGCGTAAGCGTAAGGATGTGACGACGTTGCTGGCCAATGTCGTCGGCATCGATCGCGCCGGCAAAAATGTCCTGCTCGATGACGGCAGCGCTGTCGCCTACAACACGCTGCTGCTCGCCACCGGTGCCCGCCACGCCTATTTCGGCCATGACGAATGGGAGCCTTTTGCGCCCGGCCTGAAAACACTGGAGGACGCAACCACGGTTCGGCGGCGCATTCTTCTGGCCTTCGAGCAGGCCGAACGGGAGACGGATCCCGCCAAACGCCAGGCGTTGCTGACCATTGCGATCGTCGGTGGCGGGCCAACCGGGGTCGAGCTTGCCGGCACCATCGTCGAGCTGGCGCATGACACGCTGCATGGCGAGTTCCGCAACATCGACACACGGGAGGCGCGCGTGGTGTTGATCGAGGCCGGCGACCGCATCCTGGCCAATTTCGCACCGAAACTTTCCGACTATGCCAGCAAGGCACTCGAGCGGCTCGGCGTGACGGTCGAGCTTGGCCGGGCCGTGACGCGTTGTGACGCCGAGGGCGTCGTTTTCGGTGACAAGCATCTGGCGGCGAAGACAATACTGTGGGCGGCAGGTGTTGCCGCTTCGCCGGCAGCCGAGTGGCTCGGCGCGCCCGCGGACCGAGCGGGCAGGGTGCTGGTCGAGCCCGATCTGAGCGTGCCTGGCAGCCCGGAGATTTTCGTCATCGGCGATGCCGCCCATGTGCTGCGGCCGGACGGGCGGCCCGTTCCCGGCGTGGCGCCAGCCGCCAAGCAGCAGGGCCGGCATGTTGCCGCCACGCTGAAGGCGCGGCTTGCAGGCGACAGCAGCCCGCGGCCGTTCCACTACCGGCATGACGGCGATCTCGCCACGATCGGCAAGCGCGCCGCCGTGATCGATTTCGGCTGGCTCAAGCTGACCGGCTGGGCGGCCTGGTGGCTGTGGGGAGTAGCCCACATCTATTTCCTGATCGGCTTTCGCAACCGGCTTGCGGTTTCGTTGAGCTGGCTATGGATCTACGCGACGGGCCAGCGCAGCGCGCGACTGATCACCCAGGGCGACGACGACAAGGGCTGATCTTTTCCGGCTGCGTATGTTCATCCGCGCGTCATCTGTTGCTCATCGACCGATGTTCGATGCGCGCGACTTCTTGAATGGACTCGGATGAGTTTCAGAGCGAAGTTCGCTTCGGGGTCGAGGGCTTGTCACGTCGTCGAGGAGAAAACATGTCGCAACTGCTCCATCCCGTATCCCGCCGCGATCTCCTTGCGGCCGCCGCCGCCGCGGGAGCGCTGATCATGCTGCATCCGTTCTCCGCCCGTGCGCAGGCTAACCAGGCGCATCTCCGGATCATGGAGACCACCGACATCCATGTGAACGTGCTGCCTTACGACTACTACGCCGACAAAGCGAACGACACGATGGGCCTGTCGCGCACGGCTTCCCTGATTGACGCAGTGCGCAAGGAAGCCAGCAATTCGATGCTGATCGACAATGGCGACCTGCTGCAGGGCAATCCGATGGGCGACTACATCGCCTATGAGAAGGGGCTGAAGGACGGCGACCTGCATCCGATCATGAAAAGCATGAACCTGCTCGGCTACGAGTGCTCGACGCTGGGCAACCACGAATTCAACTACGGCCTGTCGTTCCTGGACAAGGTGTTGGCCGGTGCCAATTTTCCCTTCGTCTGCGCCAATCTGATCCGAGGCACCGAGCTTGCCGCGAACCCGCGCGACGACAAGCTCTACCTCAAGCCCTATGTCATCCTCGACAAGAAGGTCAAGGATGGCTCGGGCGCCGAGCAGCCGATCAGGATCGGCATCATCGGCTTCGTGCCGCCGCAGATCATGGTCTGGGATCTCAAGAACCTGGAGGGCAACGTCAGGACGCGCGACATCGTCGAGGCGGCCAAGGCCTGGGTGCCGCAGATGAAGGAGGAGGGCGCCGACATCGTCATTGCGCTGTCGCATTCCGGCATCGACGTGAAGCAGGGCGACATGATGGAAAACGCCTCGTTCTTCGTCGCCGGTGTCGACGGCATCGATGCGGTGTTCACCGGTCACCAGCATCTGGTGTTCCCCGGCGAGAAGGATTTCCAGTCGCTCGAAGGTGTCGACACACAAAAAGGTACGCTGCAGGGCAAACCCGCCGTCATGGGCGGCTTCTGGGGCTCGCATATGGGGCTGATCGACCTGATGCTGGAGCGTGACGGGTCGAAATGGAAGGTCGTTTCAGCCACTTCCGAGGCGCGGCCGATCTTCGAACGCGTCGACAACAAGAACAAGCCGACCGTCCCGGACGACAAGCGCATCATCGCGGCCCTCGAACAGGACCACCAGGCGACATTGGCCTACGTCCCGTCGGCAGGACCTCCGCGCCGCTCTATTCCTATTTCGCGCTGGTCGCCGACGATCCATCGGTGCAGGTCGTCAGCCAGGCGCAGACCTGGTACCTCAGGGATATTCTCAAGAACACGCAATGGAAGGATGTACCGCTGCTGTCGGCGGCCGCTCCGTTCAAGGCCGGCGGCCGCAACGGCGCCGACTACTATACCGACGTGCCAGCCGGCGACATCGCCATCAAGAACGTTGCCGATCTTTACCTCTATCCCAACACCGTGCGTCCGGTCGAAATCACCGGTGCGCAGGTCAAGGAATGGCTGGAAATGTCGGCCGGCATCTTCAACCGGATCGAGCCAGGGAAGGCCGACCAAGCCCTGATCAACACCGACTTCCCATCCTACAATTTCGACGTCATCGACGGCGTCACCTATAAAATAGACCTGTCGCAGCCGCCGAAATACGATGCAAAGGGCGGGCTGGCGAATGCCGGCGCCAATCGCATCATCGACCTGATGTTCGACGGAAAACCAATTGATCTCAAACTGAAATTCGTCGTCGCGACCAACAACTACCGGGCCGGTGGTGGCGGCAATTTCCCTGACATCAATGCCTCGAAGATCATTTACGAAGCGCCGGACACCAATCGCGACGTCATCGTTCGCTATATCGTGAGCGAGGGTACGATCAACCCGTCCGCGGACGACAACTGGTCGTTCGCGCCGCTGCCTGGAACCAGCGCCGTGTTCGAAACCGGGGCCAAGGCCAAGGATTTCATTGCGCAGGTGAAATCGCTGAAGATCGAACCGGCGGGCGAGGGCGAGGCAGGATTCGCGAAGTATCGCATCCTTCTTTGAAGGGTGGTTTGTGGGTCGGCTCGATCCAAGCCTCTATGGCGTGGATTGAGCCGGCGATGCGAAACGTTCCTTGATCACTGGCATGACGAGATCCAACGCATCGGTGGAAATGCCGCCGGAATAGCCGTCCGGTAGCTGCTCGATCAGCTCGGGATCGTCGAGCCCTTGCGAAAAGTCGCCGCCGGAATAAGGGCCGAGCAGGTAGACTCTTGTATCGACCCCTTGCATGCGATCGAGAAACCGGTTCGGCCAACCCCACATCCATTTCACGATGTTGACGGGGATGAGCAAGGTACCTTTTCGGCAGGCATCTGGAACGTAGCCACTCCAGCCAATCGCGGCATAGCGCAGGATGCATTGCGTCAGTGATGCGCGGCTCAAAGTATGCATGTCCGGCAGCGCGGCCTTGAGGGCGGCGATCGGCTTGTCGCCACCATAGACCGAGAGATAACCGCGCTCGGCTGGTGCCAGCGTGGCAAGCCATGCGGCCAGCTTTTCGCCTTCGCCCGGATCGTTGCTCTTGACGTTGATGTTGAAGCGGCGGGCCGGGAAGTGCGCCAGAACCTCATCCAGGGATGGCATCATGCCGATACCCTTGCCGCGAAAAGGAAAACTCTTGCCGCCATCCCCAGTATAGCCATAGCCGACATCGAGTGTCTTCAATTCGGCCATGGAATGGCTGCGCGTTTCTCCCTTGCCTTCCGTGCGGCAATCCAGCGTCCAGTCATGGAAGACGGCGAACTTGCCGTCCGTCGTCGGGTGAACATCCAGTTCGAGCGCGTCCGCGCCCAGCGCGAAGGCGGCCTCCATCGAGGGAATTGTGTTTTCGAGGTAGCCATGGCGCGGCGGCAACATCCGACTGGCGGTACAAGTCTCTCCTGTCATGCCTGCGCGCAAATAGTCCTGGGCAAGGCCGCGATGGGCAAGAATCTCTGGGCTGCCGGCGGGGCGGCTTGACAACCAGGAGGTGTTGTTGAGCCAGATGCCCGCCGCAGCGACAACAATGACACCGAACAAGATCGTCCGTTTGCGCATCAGGTGATTTCCGATTCGTCCGTCCTGCGCGGCATCCTGCTTCGCGATCGGACTTTTTGACGGCGACGGCGCGGCGATGTCGAGATCATGCTCGACATCGCCGGTCACTGGTAATGAAATCGAAGACCGTCTCGACTTACGCCTTGTAGACCACCTGGCGCACGTCGATGTAGCTGGCGCGGAATCCGGCCTCGCAATAGTGCAGGTAGAACTCCCAGAGCTTCTTGAAGCGGTCGTCGAAGCCGAGCGGGACGATCTTCTCCCATGACGCCCAGAACCGGTGGCGCCATTCGGCGAGCGTACGCGCGTAGTCGTCCGGAAACACGCGTTCGCGCAGATGGGCGAGGCCATGATCCTTGCCGAGTGCTTTCAGGATCGACGGCGTCGGCAGCATGCCGCCCGGGAAGACGTAGCGCTGGATGAAATCCGGCCTGGCGCGATACGTGTCGTAGGCGGCTTCGTTGATGGTGATGATCTGCAGGCCCGCGGTGCCGCCGGGCCTCAGGCAGGCCTTCATCTTGCCGAAAAACACAGGCCAGTATTTCTCGCCGACCGCCTCGAACATCTCGATCGAGGCGATGCGGTCATAGGTGCCGGTTTCGTCGCGATAATCCTGCAGCTTGATGTCGACCTTGTCGGCAAGCCCGGCCTTTGCGATGCGCGCCGTGGCAAAATCGTGCTGCTCTCGGCTGATCGTCAGACCGGTCACCCGGCAGCCGATCTCGCGCGCTGCGAATTCGGCGAAGCCGCCCCAGCCGCAGCCGATTTCCAGCACATGGTCCTTCGGGCCGATCCCTGTGTCCTTCGCCAGCGCGCGATATTTGGCGGCCTGGGCGCTTTCCAGGTCGTTGGCGCCGGTCGTGTAGAGCGCCGAGGAGTAGGTCATGCTCGGATCGAGCCATTGCTTGTAGAAGGCGTTGCCGAGGTCGTAATGCGCCGAGATATTGCGCTTCGAGCCGGTGCGCGTGTTCTGGTTGAACCAGTGGCGAATGCGCTGGACGGTGTTGATGAGCCAGTTGGTGCCGCCCGCGATACGCTCGCCGATGGCCGAATTGATGACGAACAGCTCCAGGAAACTTGTCACGTCAGGGCTTTCCCAATCGCCGTCCATGTAGGATTCGGCAACGCCGATCGTGCCGCCGGTAAAGGCGCGGCCCGGCAAGCGCCAGTTCTTGAGCACCAGTTCGGCGTCTGGGCCGGGTCCCTTGCCGCCGACGAGGACGGCGCGCCCGTCCGGCATCCTGACCTTGAGCGTACCGCGCGGCAGGTTCATCGCCGCCGACAGCACCATGCGCGCCTTCGCCGGCAGACCCTTGACGATCTCGGCGAAATTGAATTCGTCGAGCCTGACCGCGTCGCTCAACGCTATGCCGTGATGTTCCTGGTGTGCCATCTCACGCCCCTGGACTTCCGCGGTTTCGGCGCAATTTGCCGAGCCCCGGTTCTCGCGGTTCATTCGCCGGGTTCGAACGCCGTTGCCTGATTCCGGGTGATGACCGGTTTGGCGATGGGCGGGCTCGAACGAAAGCGCGCCCCCCTTGGCCAGAGCTTCAGCGCTTCCCAGTGAATCCCTGCGACAATGTTCCACGTCATGAGGGGGGACTTCAAGAGGCAGGCTGCAAGCGGGGCTGTGCCAAGCGGGTTGCTCTCACCGGCGTGGATCTGCTTTTGCACAGCAAAGGCCGAACGCGCCAAAAACGCCTATGGCTGCGGCATTGCTTGTGCGGTAGATTTAGCCATGCGTTATGTAGTCGTCATTGCCGCCATCGCGTTTTTCCTGATCTGGGACGGCATGTACAATCAGGGCCGGTATCTCGACTCCACCGTGAGAGGTGTCTCGCACGTCGTGCGATCCGTCACCGGCAAGATCTAGCGCCCATCCGAACGACTGGCAGCCGCGACATCCTTGTCGATTGACGCCACCGTCCTGCCGTCACAAAAGACCCCAGCATTTTGATCGAGGAGGCGGGGTTGATCCGGCATATCGTTTTCTTCAGCGCGCGGCGTAAAGAGGATGTCGAGGCTGTGCGCACCGGTCTGCTGGCGCTCGGCAACATCCCCCATTCCAGCCTTTTCGAGGTCACCTTGAACACCAAGGTCGATCCGCTGTCCGATGAGGTCGACGTGGTCGTCTATGCGGAGTTCACCGATGACGCCGCGCTGGCCGCCTACAAGGCGCACCCGCTCTACGCACAGACCACCAGCAAGGTCAAACCGATGCGCGAGCTGCGTTATTCGGCCGATGTCGTCGCAGGAGGCTGATCGAGGCTTGCTCCAATAAGTGTCTATCTCGACGCTCGATGAACTGGCGGCGAACCGGCCGGGATTGCGATCAAGTCTTGAACCGGTTTGCGGAATGATGCACATCGCGCCTGCATGACCCGAACCACTGGCACTCATCCGCTCGATCATCTGGTGCTGCCGACGCACAGCCTCGATGTGGCGCGAGCCCAGCTCACCTCGCTTGGCTTTGTCGTTGCCCCAACCGGGATCCATCCCTTCGGGACCGAAAACTGTTGTGTGTTCCTCGCCGACGGCACCTATCTCGAACCGCTCGCTATCGGTGACGAACAGGCAGCAATGAAGGCCATTGCCGATGGCAATGTCTTCGTCGCGCGCGACCGAGCCTATCGCGAGAGCCACGGCGATGAGGGATTTTCTGCGGTGGTTTTCTCTACCAGCAATGCGGATGCCAATCATGCGCGCTACCTCAAGGCCGGCATCTCGGCGGGAGACATGCTGAGCTTCTCGCGCGCCTTCGCGGACATGGCGGGCAAAAGCGACATCGCATCGTTCAAGCTCGCCTTTGCGGCCGGAGCCGAGGCCACGGACGCCTTCCTGTTTGCCTGCGAGCGGGTCAACGCGCCTGATGTGGACCGCACGGCTTTGCAGGCCCACGCCAACGGCGCCACCGGAATTGTCGAGATCGTTGCGGTCAGCGATGCGCCTGGGAAACAGCATGGGCTGATTTCAGTAGCGGTGGACGATCCGACCGCCGATGGGCGGGGCGGCATGTTTCACTTGCCGAATGCAAATTTGAGCGTGATTGACCCCGCATCTTTCACCGCACGCTTTGGCCTGCCAGCCGGTGCGCCGACAGACCTTCGCTTCGCTGCAGTGGTCTTTTCGGTCCGGCGAGCCGATGTCGCATCGAGGCTGCTTGCAGCCAATTCCATCCAACACGATATAGCGGGCAATGATATTGTCGTGCAGCCTGCACCCGGACAGGGCGCGGCCTTCATCTTCCGGGAGATCCAATGAACAAGCCCCTGGCGCCCAATTCGTCGGTAACCATCGGCAATGTCGTCTTCGACAACAATGCGGCGCTGTCGCTGATCGCCGGCCCGTGCCAGTTTGAATCGCGCCAGCACGCCTTCGACATGGCCGGCGCGCTGAAGGAACTGACCGGCAAGCTCGGCATAGGCCTCGTCTACAAGACCAGCTACGACAAGGCCAACCGCACCTCGCTGTCGGCGACGCGCGGCGCCGGCATGGACGCGGCACTTCCCGTCTTCGACGAGCTGCGCAAGGAATTTTCACTGCCGGTGCTGACCGATGTCCACACCGAGGAGCAGTGCGCCATCGTCGCGCCGCATGTCGATGTCCTGCAGATTCCGGCTTTCCTGTCGCGCCAGACCGACATGCTGGTCGCCGCCGCCAAAACCGGCAAGGTGATCAACGTGAAGAAGGGACAGTTCCTCGCCCCCTGGGACATGAAGAACGTCGTCGCCAAGATCACCGGTTCCGGCAACGCCAATGTGCTGACCACCGAGCGCGGCGCGTCCTTTGGTTACAACACGCTGGTGTCCGACATGCGCGCACTGCCTGTCATGGCCGAGATCGGTGCGCCGGTGATCTTCGACGCCACGCATTCGGTGCAGCAGCCGGGCGGGCAGGGCGGGTCCTCGGGTGGTGAACGTCGCTTCGTCGAGACGCTGGCCCGTGCGGCTGTCGCCGTCGGCGTTGCCGGCGTGTTTATCGAGACCCATCAGGATCCTGATAACTCCACTTCGTCCGACGGCCCGAACATGCTGCCGTTGAAGGACATGCCGGCCCTGCTCGAGCGGCTGATGGCATTCGATCGCATCGCCAAGGGCCTCTAGGCCAGACGCATCTGCCGACTGCCGGCGCTTGTGGAAGGCATAAGCCGGCTGTACGCTTGCCAGGCAAATGAGCGTTTTGGCAGGAGGAAGCCATGTCCGTCGCCCGCGTCACCGAAATCACCTCGTCGTCGAAGAAGAGTTTTCAGGACGCTATCGAAATGGGAATTGCGCGCGCATCGAAAACCCTGAAGAACGTCGAAGGCGCCTGGATCCAGGACCAGAAGATCGTCGTCGAGAATGGCAAGATTGCTGCTTATCGCGTCAACATGAAGGTCACCTTCATCCTCGCGGAATGACCGGCTGCCGTCGAAAAAGTCGGGAACTTTCGCCCGCGACCCTCATTGTCAAAGTATGGTTCAACGACAATGAGGAGCAAGGTCATGACAACCCAGACAGGCCACACCCAAGCCATCGCCGCTTCGCGAGTCATCGGCACTTCGGTCTACAACACCGAAGGCAAGAGCATCGGCAGCATTGAGGACGTCATGCTCGACAAGACGTCGAACGGCATCATGTTTGCGGTGATCGGTTTCGGCGGCTTCCTCGGCATTAGCGAAAAATATCACGCCATTCCGTGGGCAAGCCTCGACTATGACGAGGACATGGGCGGCTACGTCGTGCCGTTCTCCAAGGAGCAGTTGAAGGCGGCGCCTGCCTATTCGATCAACGAACTGACCGGCGCGGATGGCGAGATGGCACGCGACGCATCTTACGACTACTACAAGGTCGCGCCTTACTGGCACTGACGGCCCAAAAACAAAACGGCCCCGTCTCGACGGGGCCGTTTTGTTGTGATGCAGCAGCTATTCGCTGATATGCAAAGGTGCCGTAGCCTTGGGCGGCGACTGCTGATTGTCGCACGACGTCAGAAAGGCCGCAGCGATCAGGAACAGACTCACGATACCACTCAACTGGGACATGGCGAAACTCCTCCTGTTTCGCCCCGCGCACCCGCACCATAGCCGGAAGCCAGCTTGCCGCACATGACTTATGATGACAGCGATTTGCGCTTCGTGAATCGTTCCGGGCTGACGCCACGGCAATAATTGCGAGCCGGCCGATTGCCTTTTACGGCACTTTGGCTAAGACGTGCGCGACGCTTCTTTAGATCAATCGAGGACATCGCAATGACCGCCATCATCGACATTGTCGGGCGTGAAATCCTGGACAGCCGTGGAAATCCGACCGTCGAGGTCGATGTCATTCTCGAAGACGGCTCGATGGGCCGCGCGGCGGTGCCGTCGGGCGCCTCGACCGGTGCGCACGAGGCCGTCGAACTGCGCGATGGCGGTGCCCGCTATCTCGGCAAGGGCGTGCTTAAAGCCGTCGAAGCGGTGAACGGTGAGCTGTTCGAGGCGATCGGCGGCATGGAAGCCGAAAACCAGATCCATATCGACCAGACCATGATCGAGCTTGACGGCACACCCAACAAGAGCCGGCTCGGCGCCAACGCCATTCTCGGTATATCGCTGGCGGTGGCCAAGGCAGCTGCCGAAGCCGCCGGCCTGCCGCTCTACCGTTATGTCGGCGGCACCAAGGCGCACCTCCTGCCGGTGCCGATGATGAACATCATCAATGGCGGCGCGCATGCCGACAACCCGATCGACTTCCAGGAATTCATGATCCTGCCGATCGGCGCGCCGACGTTGCGTGAAGGTGTTCGCTGGGGTTCGGAAATCTTCCACACGCTGCGCAAGAAACTGAAGGACGCCGGCCACAACACCAATGTCGGCGACGAGGGCGGCTTTGCCCCGAATTTGAAAAGCGCGCCGGTGGCGCTCGATTTCATCATGGAATCGATCGAGCAGGCCGGCTTCAAGCCGGGCGATGAGATTGCGCTTGGCCTCGATTGCGCCGCGACGGAGTTCTTCAAGGACGGCAACTACGTCTATGAGGGCGAGAAGAAGACGCGTGACCCCAAGGCTCAGGCCAAATACCTGGCCAAGCTTGCCGCCGACTATCCGATCATCTCGATCGAGGACGGCCTCGCCGAAGACGACTGGGAAGGCTGGAAGTATCTGACCGACCTGATCGGCAAGAAGACCCAGCTGGTCGGCGACGATCTGTTCGTCACCAACACCGCACGGCTGCGCGACGGTATCCGCATGGGCGTTGCCAATTCGATCCTGGTCAAGGTCAACCAGATCGGATCGCTGACGGAAACGCTCGACGCCGTCGAGACCGCGCACAAGGCTGGCTACACCGCCGTCATGTCGCACCGTTCGGGCGAAACCGAGGATTCGACCATCGCCGATCTCGCCGTCGCCACCAATTGCGGACAGATCAAGACCGGCTCGCTGTCGCGCTCGGACCGCATGGCCAAGTACAACCAGCTGATCCGCATCGAGGAAGAACTCGGCAAGCAGGCGCGCTATGCCGGCAAGTCGGTGGTCAAGGGCTGATCCGGAAACATTCGGATACCGGATGAGAGGGCGGGAGCATTCCCGCCCTTTTTCATTTCGCCGTTGCTAAACGGGTCACCCGTAACCGTCCGTTAAGCACAATCGGGCGAAAAAGATCGTGAGCCGCCTGAGTTCGCGGCCAAGAGGAATCGGGCGATGTGGACGCGTCAGCACAAGCAGAGAAACACCGGCCGGCTGATCATTCCCTCGCTCTGCGTGGCATTCCTGGCCTATTTCGGCTTTCATGCCTATCATGGTGAATTCGGCATCTATTCGAAATATCAGCTGGAAGCCCAGACGGTTGCGCTGCAAGGCCAGCTCGATTCGATCAAGGCACGACGGATGGAACTCGAACGCCGCGTTCGGCTCATGCACGAAGGCACGCTTGAGAAGGATATGCTCGACGAGCAGGCGCGCAAGGCGCTCAATCTGTCCCAGGCTGACGAAATCACCATTATGTTGCCGACCTCGGCGAAATAACCGAGATTCAGTTAATCACCAATATTTTCAATGATTTTAATCGCTTAGGCGCATGCCAGCTATGCAAATTCGGCATGGCGCAACGCTTTGACGCGTGTTAGCCTCCCTAAAATCGGTGGGGAGGAGCTGATCTCCCCAGAGCAGATTTCATCCTGCTCTAATGTCCACAAAGAGACGCCAACAGGGAGTGATGCATGGCCACCGCCGCCAGAAAAGCGCCTGCCAAATCGAAATCCGACGGCAAATCGGGGCTTTCGGCTCCCAAGCCCGCCGACTTCACCAAGGACGAAGAGCTTGCCGCTTACCGGCACATGCTGCTCATCCGCCGTTTCGAGGAAAAGGCCGGCCAGCTTTACGGCATGGGTTTCATCGGCGGCTTCTGCCATCTCTATATCGGCCAGGAAGCGGTCGTTACCGGCATGAAGATGGCGCTGATCGACGGCGATCAGATGATCACCGCCTATCGCGACCACGGTCACATGCTGGCGATGGAGCTGTCGCCGCGCGGCGTCATGGCCGAGTTGACCGGGCGCCGTGGCGGCCTGTCACGGGGCAAGGGCGGCTCCATGCACATGTTCTCCAAGGAAAAGCACTTTTACGGCGGCCACGGCATCGTTGGCGCGCAGGTGTCGCTCGGCACGGGCTTGGCCTTCGCCAACCGCTACCGCGACAACAACAATGTCTCGCTGACTTATTTCGGCGACGGTGCGGCCAACCAGGGCCAGGTCTATGAAAGCTTCAACATGGCCTCGCTGTGGAAGCTGCCGGTAATCTACATCATCGAGAACAACCGCTACGCCATGGGCACCTCGGTGTCGCGCTCCTCGGCGGAAACCAACTTTTCGCACCGTGGCGCTTCGTTCAAGATTCCCGGCATCCAGGTCGACGGCATGGATGTGCGCGCCGTCAAGGCGGCCGGCGACCAGGCGACAGAATGGTGCCGCGCCGGCAACGGACCGATCATTCTCGAAATGCAGACCTACCGCTATCGCGGTCACTCGATGTCCGATCCGGCAAAATACCGCTCCAAGGAAGAAGTGCAGAAGATGCGCTCGGACCATGACCCGATCGAGCAGGTCAAGGCGCGGTTGACCGAGAAGAAGTGGGCGACCGAAGACGAATTGAAGACCATCGACAAGGAGGTCCGCGATATCGTCGCGGACGCCGCCGAATTTGCCCAGAACGACGCGGAGCCGGATCCGTCCGAGCTCTGGACCGATATCGTATTGTAACGGGAGGGCAAGGACATGCCGATCGAAATTCTCATGCCCGCTCTCTCGCCGACCATGGAAGAGGGCAATCTTTCCAAGTGGTTGAAGAATGAGGGCGACAAGGTCGTCGCCGGCGACGTCATCGCCGAGATCGAAACCGACAAGGCGACGATGGAAGTCGAAGCCGTCGACGAAGGCACGCTGGGCAAGATCCTGATCGCCGCGGGCACGGAAGGCGTCAAGGTCAACACACCCATCGCCGTTTTGCTGCTGGACGGCGAAAGTGCCGGAGATATCGGCAAGGCCGCGGCGCCCGCCAAGGCGGAAGCGCCCGCAAAGGCAGAGGCTCCGGCCGAGGACAAGGCGGAGGCCACAAAGCCGGCCGCCGCACCTGTGGCTGCTGCCCCAAAGACGGAAATCGCCGCTGATCCGGACATTCCGGCCGGCACCGAGATGGTCTCGACCACGGTGCGCGAAGCGCTGCGCGATGCGATGGCCGAGGAAATGCGCCGCGACGGCGACGTCTTCGTCATGGGTGAGGAAGTTGCCGAATACCAGGGCGCCTACAAGATCACGCAAGGCCTGCTGCAAGAATTCGGGCCGCGGCGCGTCGTCGACACGCCGATCACCGAGCATGGCTTTGCCGGCGTCGGCGTTGGTGCTGCGATGGCCGGCCTGAAGCCGATCGTCGAGTTCATGACCTTCAACTTCGCCATGCAGGCGATCGACCAGATCATCAACTCGGCGGCCAAGACGCTCTATATGTCCGGCGGCCAGATGGGCGCGCCGATCGTGTTCCGTGGACCGAATGGCGCCGCCGCCCGGGTCGCTGCCCAGCACTCGCAGTGCTATGCCGCCTGGTACAGCCACATTCCGGGCCTGAAAGTGGTGATGCCTTACACGGCCGCCGACGCCAAAGGCTTGCTCAAGGCAGCGATCCGCGATCCCAATCCGATCATCTTCCTCGAGAACGAAATCCTCTACGGCCAGTCCTTCGACGTGCCGAAGCTTGACGATTTCGTGCTGCCGATCGGCAAGGCGCGCATCCACAAGACCGGCAAGGACGTCACCATCGTCTCCTTCGGCATCGGCATGACCTATGCGGTGAAGGCGGAAGCCGAGCTGCGTGGTATGGGCATCGACGTCGAGATCATCGATCTCAGGACCATCCGCCCGCTCGACCTCGACACCATCATCGCCTCGGTCAAGAAGACCAACCGGCTGATCGTTGTGGAAGAGGGATATCCGCAGAGTTCGGTCGGCGACCATATCGCCAACCAGGTGTCGCAGCGCGCCTTCGATTTCCTCGACGCGCCGGTCATCACCATTGCCGGCAAGGACGTGCCGATGCCTTATGCGGCCAACCTCGAAAAGCTGGCTTTGCCGAACGTCGGCGAAGTCATCGAGGCGGTCAAAGCCGTCACGTATCGCTGAATCGGGCGGGAGGACAAAATGCCAATCAACATCACCATGCCGGCCCTGTCGCCCACGATGGAAGAGGGCAATCTGTCCAAGTGGCTTGTCAAGGAAGGCGACAAGGTCTCGCCGGGCGATGTCATCGCCGAGATCGAGACCGACAAGGCGACCATGGAAGTCGAAGCAGTCGATGAGGGCACGGTAGCCAAGCTCGTCGTTCCCGCCGGCACTGAAGGCGTCAAGGTCAACGCGCTGATCGCCGTGCTCGCCGCCGAAGGCGAGGATGCGGGCGCTGCCGCGAAAAGCGGTGGCGCTGCCGCACCAGCCAAAGCCGAGACGCCGAAAGCGGATGCTCCGAAAGCGGAAACACCAAAGGCTGAGACACCAAAGGCCGAACCGGTCGCGACCGCACCCAAAGCAGAGGCGGCTCCGGTAGCCAACGGCCATGCGGCTGGCGAGCGCACCTTCGCCTCGCCGCTCGCACGCCGCATCGCCAGGGAAGCCGGCGTCGATGTCTCAGCTGTGACCGGCACCGGCCCATATGGCCGGGTGGTGAAGGCCGATGTCGACGCGGCGATTGCCGGTGGCGGCGCCAAGCCTGCCGCCAAGGCCGCGCCCGCTGGCGCTCCGGCAACTGCTCCTGCTGTGAAGGCGATGTCCGACGATCAGGTGCTGAAGCTGTTCGAGGCCGGCTCCTACGACCTCGTCCCGCATGACAACATGCGCAAGACCATCGCGCGCCGGCTGGTCGAGGCCAAGACCACAATCCCGCATTTCTACCTGACGCTCGACTGTGAGCTCGATGCGCTGCTGGCGCTGCGCACGCAGATCAATGCCGCAGCCCCGGTGAAGAAGACCGATAAGGGTGAGGCACCTGCCTACAAGCTGTCGGTCAACGACATGGTCATCAAGGCGATGGCGATGGCGCTGAAGGCGGTTCCGGATGCCAATGCCTCATGGACCGAAAGCGCCATGGTCAAGCACAAGCATGCCGATGTCGGCGTTGCGGTCTCGATCCCGGGTGGCCTGATCACGCCGATCATCCGCAAGGCGGACGAAAAGACGCTGTCCACCATCTCCAACGAGATGAAGGATCTGGCCAGCCGTGCGCGCAACCGCAAGCTGAAGCCGGAAGAGTATCAGGGCGGCACCACGGCGGTGTCCAATCTCGGCATGTTCGGCATCAAGGATTTTGCCGCCGTAATCAACCCGCCACATGCGACCATCCTGGCGGTCGGCGCCGGCGAGGAGCGGGCGGTGGTCAAGAACGGCGAGATCAGAATAGCCACAGTGATGTCGGTGACGCTGTCGACCGATCATCGTGCCGTCGACGGTGCGCTGGGTGCCGAACTGCTCGTCGCCTTCAAGCGGCTGATCGAGAACCCGATGGGCATGCTGGTCTAGGACGGGAGAGGGCGGTGCGGATCTTCTTCACCTCCCTTATGGCGTTTTTCCTGTCAGGCTTGGCAGGCGGCCTGGTTGCTCAACAGCTGGCGGTCGCAACCCATGCGCAGGAAGAATACATTCTCGTGTTCATGACGTCGGTGCTTGTCACCATTGTCGCGACGATCGTGTTTTTCATCGCGCAGCTTTTTTCGAACGCACCGACGATCATCAACTGGGTGGCCCTTTGCGCAATTGTCCTGTTCGTGCTGATCGGGTTCGGCCTGATCGGCTGGACGTTCTCGCAGCCGATCGGCAAGCGCCAGTGGGGAGGTGACTTGCCAATCATCGCCGGCCTGGTTTTGCCCAGCCTGGCCACCGTGCTGGTTCACTGGCTGTTCGTGCGCTGGCGGTTGAGACGCGGTTTGGTCAAGGCACAGGTGGGCGCATGAAGACGGTTCTTTGCTACGGCGACTCGCTGACCTGGGGCTACAATGCCGAAGGTGGCCGCCATGCACTGGAAGACCGCTGGCCGAGCGTGCTGCAGGCAGCGTTAGGCGCCGGCGTGCAAGTGATTGCCGATGGCCTCAACGGCCGCACCACGGCCTTCGACGATCATCTGGCCGGTGCGGACCGCAACGGTGCAAAACTGCTGCCGACGGTGCTGACGACCCATGCGCCGATCGACCTGATTGTCTTCATGCTCGGCGCCAACGACATGAAGCCTTGGATCCACGGCAATCCGGTCGCGGCCAAGCAAGGCATCCAGCGGCTGATCGACATCGTACGCGGTCACGACTATCCGTTCGACTGGCCGGCGCCGAAGATCCTGATCGTTGCGCCGCCTGTCGTCAGCCGCACCGAAAATGCCGACTTCAAGGAAATGTTCGCCGGTGGCGATGACGCCTCGAAGTTTTTGGCACCGCAATATGCCGCGCTCGCCGACGAGGCCGGCTGTGGCTTTTTCGATGCCGGCAGCGTGGCGCAAACCACACCGCTCGACGGCGTCCACCTCGACGCCGAAAACACGCGAAACATCGGCAAGGCGCTGACGCCGCTCGTGCGCGTCATGCTGGAATTGTGAATAAGGAGAAAGACCGTGGCTGAGAACTACGACGTCATCATCATCGGCTCCGGCCCTGGCGGCTATGTCACGGCGGTGCGTTCCGCGCAGCTTGGCTTCAAGACGGCGATCGTCGAGCGCGAGCATCTCGGCGGCATCTGCCTCAACTGGGGTTGCATTCCGACCAAGGCGCTGCTGCGCTCGGCCGAGATCATGCACTATTCGGATCACCTGAAGGACTATGGCCTGAAACTTGACGGCAAGGTCAGCGCCGACACCGCGGCCGTGGTCGACCGCTCGCGAAAGGTCTCGCTGCGGCTCAATGGCGGCGTTGCCTTCCTGATGAAGAAGAACAAGGTCGACGTCATCTGGGGCGAAGCCAAGCTGTCGAAGCCTGGCGAGATCGTCGTGTCGAAGACGGCCAAGAAGCCGATGGAGCCGCAGCCGCCAGTGCCGAAAGGCGGCAAGGGCGAGGGCACCTATAGCGCCAAGCACATCATCCTGGCGACCGGCGCCCGGCCCCGCGCGCTGCCCGGCATCGAACCCGACGGCAAGCTGATCTGGACCTATTTTGAAGCCATGGTGCCGAAGGAGATGCCGAAGTCGCTGCTGGTCATGGGATCAGGCGCCATCGGTATCGAATTCGCCTCCTTCTACCGCACCATGGGCGCCGAAGTGACGGTGGTCGAGCTGCTGCCTGCGGTGATGCCGGTCGAGGACGCCGAAGTCTCGAAATTCGCCCAAAAGCAGTTCGAGAAGCAAGGCATGAAGATCATCCTCGAAGCCAAGGTGACCAAGGTCGAGAAGGGTGCGAACTCGGTCACCGCGCATGTCGAGATGAAGGATGGCAAAGTCGAGAAGATCACCGCCGACCGGATGATCTCGGCCGTCGGCGTGCAGGGCAATATCGAGAATCTTGGGCTTGAGGCGCTTGGCGTGAAGACCGAACGCGGCTGCGTCGTCGTTGACGGCTACGGCAAGACCAATGTGCCGGGCATCTACGCCATCGGCGATGTCGCGGGACCGCCAATGCTCGCCCACAAGGCCGAGCATGAGGGCGTGGTGTGCGTCGAGAAGATCGCCAATTTCCCCGGCGTGCATGCCACCGACAAGCTCAAGATCCCCGGCTGCACCTACTGCAATCCGCAGGTCGCCTCCGTTGGCCTGACGGAAGCCAAAGCCAAGGCTGACGGTAAGGACATCAGGGTCGGGCGCTTCCAGTTCGCTGCCAATGGCAAGGCCATCGCGCTTGGCGAGGACCAGGGCTTCATCAAGACCATTTTCGACAACAAGACCGGTCAGCTGCTCGGCGCCCACATGGTCGGCGCCGAGGTGACCGAACTGATCCAGGGTTTTGTCGTGGCGATGAACCTGGAGACGACCGAGGAAGAGCTCATGCACACCATCTTCCCGCATCCGACGCTGTCGGAGATGATGAAGGAAAGCGTGCTCGACGCCTATGGCCGCGCGCTCAACGCGTGATAAATTGAAAGCGCTGGTACAGATGGAACCCGGCGGCAAGGTACTTCGTTTGCGGATGCATTTTCACCCATCACACAAGGAGAAGGCATATGCACTTGAATGGCGTCGGCTGGATAGCAGCCATCATCATCGGCGGTCTGGCAGGCTGGTTCGCCGAAATGTTCATGAAGAGCAACACCGGCATCTTCATGAACATTGTTATGGGCATCGTTGGCGCGGTCGTGCTGAACGCCATTCTGCAGGCTCTCAATTTTGGCCCGTTCGGCGTCGGCTGGATTGCCTATCTGATCACCGGCTTTATCGGCGCCTGCCTGCTGATCTGGGCAGGGCGTCTGGTGCGGCGTTAACATCACTGAAGAGCTGCTATGCGAAAAAGGCTGTTGCGGCATGCGCCGTCGCGGCCTTTTTCTTTGCGCCGAAAAGCCTTAGATGACGTTATGACGGCGAACGCCTGACTGGCGGTCGCGAACGAACCAGGTTTCCCGATGGTCACTGTCCTCGATACGATCGCCAACGCACCGCGCTTGCGGCATCCGGAAAAGGCGCACAAGCCTGATCAGGACGTGCTGCGCAAGCCTGACTGGATCCGCGTCAAGGCGCCGATGTCGAAGGGCTATGCCGAAACGCGCGAGATCGTCAAATCGCATAAGCTGGTGACGGTCTGCGAAGAGGCTGGCTGCCCCAATATCGGCGAGTGCTGGGAAAAGAAACACGCCACTTTCATGATCATGGGCGAGATCTGCACGCGCGCCTGCGCCTTCTGCAACGTCGCCACCGGCATTCCGACAGCACTTGATGCCGATGAGCCGGCCCGCGTCGCGCACGCCGTCAAGCAGATGGGCCTGACGCATGTCGTCATCACCTCGGTCGACCGCGACGATCTCGCCGATGGCGGTGCGCAGCATTTCGCCGAGGTCATCCGCGCCATCCGGGCGGCGACACCGTTGACGACGATCGAAATCCTGACGCCCGACTTCCTGCGCAAGGAAGGCGCGCTGGAGATCGTCGTGGCGGCCAAGCCCGACGTCTTCAACCACAATCTGGAAACCGTGCCGTCGAACTATCTGACGGTTCGTCCGGGCGCGCGCTATTTCCACTCGATCCGGCTGTTGCAGCGGGTCAAGGAGCTCGACCCGTCGATCTTCACCAAGTCCGGCATCATGGTGGGTCTGGGCGAGGAGCGGAACGAAATCCTGCAGCTGATGGACGATCTGCGTTCGGCCAATGTCGACTTCATGACCATCGGCCAGTATCTGCAGCCGTCGAAGAAGCACCATCCGGTGATCCGCTTCGTCACGCCGGAGGAATTCAAATCCTTCGAGACGATCGGCCGGACCAAGGGTTTCCTGCTGGTGGCATCGAGCCCGTTGACGCGCTCGTCGCATCATGCCGGCGACGATTTCGCCCGGCTGCGCGCGGCACGGGAGAAGAAGCTTTCACTGATCGCGTAGACGAGTTTGCAATTTGCGCCGAGCATCTGAGCCGGGCCGAACGTGTACTTGTTATTGGCTGTTCGGGTAGCGGCAAGTCGACGCTGGCTCGAGCTCTTTCGACTAAGTTGGACTTGCCGTACATTTCCATGGATCGATCGTTCTTCTGGCTTCCGGGTTGGATTTTACGCGAGCAATCGACGATCCGGCTGATGGTCGCCGAGGCAGTCGAGGCGGAACGCTGGATCATGGATGGTACTGGCCTGAATACATTCGATTTGCGTCTGCCACGCACTGACGTCGTCTTGTGGCTTCGGATGCCACGCATGACTTGCTTTGTCGGAGTTCTGCGGCGATGGGTGCATTATTGGAGGCAGTCGCGCCCAGACATGGCCGACGGATGCCCGGAAAGACTGGATATTGAATTCCTTCGATATATTTGGAACTTCGAACGTGTTCAGACACCTGAGATCAAGGAAAAATTGATGAGATACGCTCAGAGCGCACGGGTGTTCGAATTGAGATCGCGAATCGAGTTGAATGCACTGCTTCAGCAAATCTCACATCATCCGTAACACTCTTCCATGCCGAAATTCGAAGCCACCCGCCGCGTATCCCACACGCCGCAGCAGATGTTTGCACTGGTTGCCGACATAGAGGCCTATCCGCAATTCCTGCCGCTTTGCGAAGCGCTGACGATTCGCTCGCGCAAGGAGCGTGACGGACGCACCGTTCTCCTCGCCGACATGAGCATCGGCTACAAGGCGATCCGCGAAACCTTCACGACGCAGGTTTTGCTGAGGCCCGACGAGAACACGATCGACGTGAAGTACATCGACGGTCCGTTCAAATATCTGAGCAATGTCTGGCGTTTCGAGCCAGACGGCGCCGGCTGCGCCGTCCGCTTCTTCATCGACTACGAGTTCAAGAGCCGTATTCTGGGCGCGGTGATGGGAACCATGTTCGACCGCGCCTTTCGCATGTTCGCCGAGGCTTTCGAGAAGCGCGCCGACGTCATCTACGGCGCAGCACCGTCGGCCTGACGCTGACCAAGCGCGCGCAAACCCAGCTCAAGTGCGTGCCGTACCGTTTCCTGGCGGATGAAGTCGCGACCCTTGTCGGCAAACAGCCTGTGTTCGGCGGCCACCGTCTGGCCGTCCAGGCCGACGCCGAACCAGATTAGGCCGACCGGTTTTTCCGTGGAACCGCCGCCAGGCCCGGCAATGCCGGTGACCGCCAGGGTCAGCCCGGCGCGCGAACGGGCCAGCGCGCCTGTTGCCATCTCGATCGCCGTCTCACGCGAAACCGCGCCGTGCGCCTCAAGTGTGGCGGCACAAACACCGAGCATGTCCATCTTGGCTTCGTTGGAATAGGTGATGAAGCCGCGATCGACCACGGCCGAGGAACCGGCGATGTCGGTGAGCGCGGCGATGATCATGCCGCCGGTGCAGCTTTCCGCCGTTGCTAGCATGATGCCGCGCTTCTGGCAGGCTTGCAGCAGCGCATTTGCCAGCTCGTTGTTGCTCATTCCGGCACCTCGCCGGGAAACACCACGCTGGCGGTGGCAATCGCCGCTATGCCCTCCTCGCGCCCGACAAAGCCGAGCTTCTCGTTGGTTGTCGCCTTGATCGAGATACGATCCGGTGAGATTGCCAGCATCTGCGAAAGGGCTGCGGTCATCGCCTCGCGATGCGGGCCAACGCGGGGCGCCTCGCAGATCAGCGTAATATCGGCATTGGCGATGCGTCCGCCGCGCTCGCGCACCAGCCTTGCCGCATGCTCGACGAATATGCGGGATGCAGCGCCTTTCCACTGCGGGTCGGACGGCGGGAAATGCGTGCCGATGTCACCGGCGCCGCAAGTCGCCAGCAGCGCATCGGTCAAGGCGTGCAGGCCGACATCGGCGTCGGAATGGCCGGACAGTTTCTTGTCATGCGCAATGGCAACGCCACACAGGGTGACATGGTCGCCGGGCTCGAAGGCGTGGACGTCGTAGCCATTGCCGGTTCTGATGTCGGGAAAGCGCACGCGTTCGCCGGAAAGCCGCTGGTCCGCCATTGCAATATCCCGTGCCCAGGTGAGTTTGACATTGTCCGGCGAGCCCGGAACGATCTTGACCGGAATATGCGCCCACTCGGCGATCGCGGCGTCGTCGGTAAAATCCATTTTCCCCAAATGATGGGCTTTCTCATGCGCGGCAAGGATGGGCCAGAACGGAAAGCCCTGTGGCGTTTGCGCCGCGTGAAGCCCACTGCGCGAAACCGTTTCCTCAACCACGCCGGCGGCCGACTCGCGCTTCAGCGTGTCGGCGACGGGCAAAGCGGGCAAGGCGCCCTCGCGCTCGCCGATGGCGGCGATGGTGCGGTCAATCAACTCCGCATCGACGAACGGACGCACGGCGTCATGGATCAGAACCTGCCCCGGCGCATGGCCTCTCAGCGCAAGCAATCCGAGCCGGACGGATTCCTGCCTGGTTGCCCCACCAATGACGGCAGTGACCCGTTCGGCGTTGGCGCCCGCTGCCTGCCGGAACAGGTCGTGGTCGTCGGCATGGATGGCGACAACGATCTCGCTGGTGCGCGGGTGGGCCAGAAAAATCTCCAGCGTATGCGCGATGACGGCATAGCCGCCAATGTGTTGATATTGCTTCGGCCCATTGGTCTGTCCGGCGCGCGCGCCACGGCCGGCCGCAACGATCACCACCGCGACCTTGCCATCCGCACTCGAGTTTTCACTTGCGTCAGTCATTGCAGATTGGTCCTAGCGCACGATCCCGAAAAGTGTAATCGGTTTTCGGAAAAGATCGTGCGCCAAATGTGAAGTTCCAAAGCGTCCTTTACGCGTCCCGAGGGACGCGCGGCGCTTTGGTCGTGGCCAATCCCGAAGGCCAGCATTTTCCCAATTGCGCCTTAATGTGGCGTCATTCCGCGTTGCACATTGCGGCGGTTCTGGCTAGAGAATGTGCAGCGAATGAACATGCTTGGTTTTTGTGCATGGTTAACTTGACCAAATTGGCCGCGCCGCTCGATGTCGGTGGTGTGAGAATCCGCAATCGCGTGTTCCTCGCACCGATGTCGGGGATATCAGACGAACCGTTCCGGCAGCGCGCCCACGCGCATGGCGCGGGCCTGGTCGTGTCCGAAATGGTGGCCAGCGGCGAGCTTGCCAAGGGCAGGGCCGGTTTCAACCTGCGCATACGCCACTCCGGCCTGCCGGTCCATATGGTCCAGCTTGCCGGCCGCGAGGCGGCGCACATGGCGGAAGGCGCGCGAATCGCCGCCGGCGAGGGCGCCGACATCATCGACATCAACATGGGCTGCCCGGCCAAGAAGGTCACCGGCGGCTATGCCGGCTCGGCATTGATGCTGGATCTCGACCACGCACTGTCGCTGATCGACGCCGTTGTCGGCGCGGTCGAGGTGCCGGTGACGGTCAAGATGCGGCTCGGCTGGGACGAAGGCGCGCTCAACGCGCCGATGCTGGCGCGCCGCGCCGAACAGGCCGGCGTCAGGATGGTGACCGTGCACGGCCGCACGCGCTGCCAGTTCTATCAGGGCAAGGCCGACTGGCGCGCCATCGCCCGCGTCAAGGAAGCCGTGTCCATCCCGGTCGTCGCCAATGGCGATGTTTCTTCGCCAGAGGAAGCGGCTGCTATCCTCGATCAATCGGGTGCAGACGCTGTGATGATCGGCCGTGCCCACTATGGCGCGCCTTGGATCGCAGGCGGCATCGCAGCGGCAGCGACAGGCGAGACGACGCCAAACCTCCCACAGGGCTCGACGGCGCTGGCCGACTACATCGTGGCCCACTATGAGGACATGCTGGCGCTCTACGGCGTCGAGAGTGGCCTGCGCCAGGCGCGCAAACACCTTGGCTGGTATCTCGACCGCCATGCCGGCGGTGCCGCTGACGACAGCCGAAAGGCCATACTGACCGCATTCGAGCCCGCGCGCGCCATTGCCTTGCTGCGCGATGTGTTTTCGCGCGATCCGAAACCCTTGAACCTGCGGAGCGCCGCATGAACGCCGCCGCTGACCAAGGTGCTGAAATGGCGGATGCCGCCCAGATCGTGCTCAACACCATCCGTCGTCCGGTGATCATGATCAGCGAGGAAGGTTTCATCACCTACGCCAACGCCGACGCGGAAGACTTCTTTCGCTCGAGCGCAAACATGCTCGCGCGCAACACGCTGTCAAAACTCATTCCCTTCGGCAGCCCGCTGCTGACGCTGGTCGATCAGGTGCGCGAGCGTCGGGCTCCGGTCAACGAGTACCGGGTCGACGTGTCGTCGCCGCGTCTCGGCATCGAGAAGGTCGTCGATCTCTACGTCGCGCCGGTGCCGGAATATCCGGGCTCCGTCGTGGTGATGTTCCAGGAACGGTCGATGGCCGACAAGATCGACCGGCAGATGACGCACCGGGGTGCCGCGCGTTCGGTGACCGGTCTGGCGGCAATGCTTGCCCATGAGATCAAGAACCCGCTCTCCGGCATCCGTGGTGCTGCCCAGTTGCTCGAATTGTCGGCTTCCGACGAGGATCGCGCGCTGACGCGGCTGATCACCGACGAGACGGACCGCATCGTATCGCTGGTCGACCGCATGGAGGTGTTTTCCGACGAGCGGCCGATCGATCGCTATCCCGTCAACATCCATGTCGTGCTCGACCATGTGAAGGCGATTGCCAAGAACGGTTTTGCCAAGAGAATCAAGATAATGGAGGATTATGATCCTTCATTGCCTCCGGTGTTTGCCAACCGCGACCAGCTCATCCAGGTTTTCCTCAACCTGGTCAAGAATGCCGCCGAGGCGATCGGCAGCGACCCACAGGGCGAGATCGTGCTGTCGACCGCCTTCCGGCCGGGCATCCGCGTTTCCGTTCCGGGTACGCAGGATCGCGTATCGCTGCCGCTGGAGTTCTGCGTGCGCGACAATGGCTCCGGCGTTTCGGAAGATATTTTGCCGATCCTGTTCGACCCGTTCATCACCACCAAGCCGAACGGCTCCGGGTTGGGTCTTGCGCTGGTCGCCAAGATCGTCGGCGAGCATGGCGGCATCATCGAATGCGAATTGACGCCGCGCGGCACCACATTCCGCATCCTGATGCCGGCCTGGAAAGAAGCGCCAAACGGCGCCGATGATGACGGTGAAGGAGACCGCAAATGACCGTTCGCGGCAATATTCTCGTCGCCGACGACGATGCGGCGATCCGCACCGTCCTTAACCAGGCGCTTTCGCGCGCCGGTCATGAGGTGCGCGTCACATCCAACGCTTCGACGCTTTGGCGCTGGGTGGCGGCGGGCGAGGGCGATCTGGTCATCACCGATGTGGTCATGCCGGACGAGAACGCCTTCGACATGCTGCCGCGCATCAAGAAGGCGCGGCCGGAACTGCCGGTCATCGTCATGAGCGCCCAGAACACCTTCATGACGGCCATCCGCGCGTCCGAAACCGGCGCCTATGAATATCTGCCGAAGCCGTTCGACCTGACCGAGCTGCTCAACATCGTCAACCGCGCGCTTTCCGAGCCGCGGCGGCCGAAGATCGATCCGCGGCCGGAAGAACAGCCCGACGCGATGCCGTTGGTCGGCCGCTCGGCAGCCATGCAGGACATTTACCGCATGCTTGCGCGCATGATGCAGACCGACCTGACAGTGATGATTTCGGGCGAATCCGGCACCGGCAAGGAACTGGTGGCGCGCGCGCTGCATGAATATGGCCGCCGCCGCGGCGGGCCGTTCGTTGCCATCAACATGGCGGCGATCCCGCGCGATCTGATCGAATCGGAACTGTTCGGCCACGAGAAGGGCGCCTTCACCGGCGCGCAGAACCGCTCGACCGGCCGCTTCGAGCAGGCCGAAGGCGGGACATTGTTCCTCGACGAAATCGGCGACATGCCGATGGAGGCGCAGACGCGCCTGCTGCGCGTGCTGCAGCAGGGCGAGTACACCACGGTTGGCGGACGCACGCCGATCAAGACCGACGTGCGCATCGTCGCCGCCACCAACAAGGATCTGCGCACGCTGATCAACCAGGGGCTCTTCCGCGAGGATCTGTTCTATCGCCTCAACGTCGTGCCGCTCAGGCTGCCGGCGCTGCGCGAGCGCTCCGAGGATGTGCCGGATCTCGTCCGCCACTTCTTCAAGCTCGGCGAGATGGAAGGCCTGCAGACCAAGCGTATCTCGTCCGGCGGCATCGAACTGATGAAGCGCTATCCGTGGCCGGGCAATGTACGCGAACTGGAAAACCTCGTTCGCAGGCTCGCCGCGCTCTATTCGCAGGATGAGATTTCGGCCGAGATCATCGAGGCGGAACTCAAGACCGGCGAACGCCCGGTGGTGCCGGGTGGTGGCAATCTCATTCCCGACGATCTGTCGATTGGCCAGGCGGTCGAGCACTTCCTGCAGCGCTATTTCGCCTCGTTTGCCGGCGATTTGCCACCCGCCGGGCTTTATCAGCGCATCCTGTCCGAGGTCGAGTTTCCGCTCGTCCTGGCCTCGATGACGGCAACCCGCGGCAACCAGATCAAGGCCGCGGAATTGCTGGGCTTGAACCGCAACACGCTGCGCAAGAAGATTCGCGAACTCGGCGTCAACGTCTACAAATCATCGCGGCAGGGCTGAGCCTGTTCTGAACCTCGGGCTGTTTTCAGGGGACGGCTCGCGAAAGATTTCCGTCTCGGTCACACTTGTTGCATAATCGCCACAATGCGTTGCATACATCCGACGCAATCATGGCTCTAGACGGCGACATGGCTCCGCAGGCACCGACAACAAACCAACCGCTTTTCAGCGAACCCGGCACGCGTGACGGGCGCCGGCTGCTTGCGCTGCCAGGCGTGGTCGCGGTGGCGGGTGCGCTGGTGACGGCGGCGATCTCGTTCACCATCCTTGTCGGCGCCACGCCGATCACGCCGAACGAATCGACGACGCTGGCGCTGATCGCCCTTAACGCGGCTTTCGTCCTGTTCCTCATCGCGCTGGTCGGACGTGAAGTGCACCGCATCCTGATGGCGCGCCGGCACGGCAAGGCCGCTTCGCGGCTGCATGTGCGCATTGTCGCCATGTTCGCCCTGGTTGCCGCCATTCCAGCGATCATGGTGGCCATCATCGCCTCGATCACGCTCGACATCGGCCTCGACCGCTGGTTCGAGATCCGCACCAAGACGATCGTCAATTCGTCGCTGTCGATCGCCGACGCCTATGTCCAGGAAAACGCTCGCAACCTCCAGGGCACGACGCTGTCGATGGCCTATGACCTCGATGCGTCGCGCACACTCTATGGCCTTGATCGCACTGGCTTTCTCGACCTGATGAACAAGGAAGCCGTGGGCCGGTCGCTGGCCCATGCGGCGCTGATCAAGCCGGATGGCTCTTTCGTCATGAGCGCCAAGACCGACACGGATTTCGCCATGCCCGAGCCGCCGGAAGGCGCCGTGGCCAGCGCTGCCGACGGCAAGCCGGTGCTGATCGAGCCGAAAACGCGCAACATCATGGGCGCCATCGTCAAGCTGCGCGAGATCGAAGGGCTCTATCTCTACACCATTCGCCTCGTCGATCCCGAAGTGATCAAGGCGCGGCAGATCGTCAGGTCCAACACCGACGAATATCGCGGCCTGGAAGATAACAGGCGCACCTCGCAGGTGGCCTTCGCGCTGCCCTATCTGTCGCTGACGCTGATCATCATCCTGTCCGCGATCTGGACCGGCATTGCGGTTGCCGACCGTCTGGTGCGGCCCATTCGCCAGCTTATCGGTGCCGCCGACGAGGTGGCGACCGGCAATCTCGACGTTGCGGTTCCCGTCCGGCCATCCGACGGCGATGTCGCTTCGCTGGGCGACACGTTCAACAAGATGCTTCTGGAGCTGAAATCACAGCGCAACGAGATCCTGTCGGCCAAGGACCTGATCGACGAAAGGCGC
Source organism: Mesorhizobium cantuariense (assembly GCF_042647205.1). Taxonomy (NCBI): domain Bacteria; kingdom Pseudomonadati; phylum Pseudomonadota; class Alphaproteobacteria; order Hyphomicrobiales; family Phyllobacteriaceae; genus Mesorhizobium; species Mesorhizobium cantuariense. The sequence goes on from NZ_JBHRVD010000001.1 coordinate 3,171,867, forward strand.
CGCTTCTCGGAAGCCGTGCTTGCCGGCGTCACCGCCGGCGTCATCGGCGTCGATCCCTACGGCATCGTCACCATCGTCAACCGCTCGGCCGAGGCGATGCTGGCCATTTCAGCCAACGCTGCCCTTGGGCAGAACCTCTCCGCCGTGCTGCCGCATGTCGGCCGCGTCTTCGAGATCGGCCGCAAGTCCGGCAAGCCTGTCTACCGCGAGCAGGTGACCTTCTACCGCGCCGGCGCTGAGCGGACCTTCAATGTGCAGATCACCATTGAGGCCGGCGACGACGGCTCGGAGGAAAAATCCTATGTCGTGACGGTCGACGACATCACCGATCTGGTTCAGGCCCAGCGTTCCTCCGCCTGGGCCGACGTCGCGCGGCGCATCGCCCACGAGATCAAGAACCCGCTGACGCCGATCCAGCTGTCCGCCGAGCGCATCAAACGGCGATTCGGCAAGGTCATCACCGAGGACCGCGAGATTTTCGATCAATGCACCGACACCATCATCCGGCAGGTCGAGGACATCGGCCGCATGGTCGACGAATTCTCGGCGTTCGCGCGCATGCCTAAGCCCGAGATGAAAGCCATCGACCTGCGCGAATCGTTGCGCGAGGCTTCATTCCTGGTCGAAGTCAGCCGCGCCGACATTGCTTTCGAGCGCGTGTTCGGCAACGAGCCGCTCAAAGGCACGTTCGACAGCCGGCTGATGGCGCAGGCTTTCGGCAATGTGATCAAGAACGCCGCCGAAGCGATCGACGGGTTGGAACAGAAGGACGGTTCGCACGGCATAATACGGATTCAAGCCGGGCGCCAGAATGGTGCGATTCGCATCGACGTCATCGACAATGGCAAAGGCCTGCCGCGCGAGAATCGCCAACGGCTGCTCGAGCCCTATATGACCACGCGCGAGAAGGGCACCGGGCTCGGTCTCGCTATCGTCAAGAAGATCGTGGAGGACCATGGTGGCAGGCTGGAACTTCATGATGCCCCCGCGGACTTCCACGATGGGCGCGGCGCGATGATCAGCATCATCCTGCCGCCTGCGGCGGTCGCGGCTCCACGCGGCGAAAGCAGGACGGAAAACGAAAGAGAAACTGAAAAGGTCGGTAATGGCGTCTGATATTCTCATCGTCGATGACGAGGAAGACATCCGTGAACTCGTCGCGGGCATCCTGAGTGACGAAGGTCACGAAACGCGTACGGCATTCGATGCCGACAGCGCTCTGGCGGCGATCGCCGACCGGGCGCCGCGGCTGATTTTCCTCGACATCTGGCTGCAGGGCTCGCGCCTGGACGGGCTGGCGCTGCTCGACGAGATCAAGACGATGCACCCGACCTTGCCGGTGGTGATGATCTCCGGCCACGGCAACATCGAAACGGCGGTCTCCGCCATCCGTCGCGGCGCCTATGATTTCATCGAAAAACCGTTCAAGGCCGACAGGCTGATCCTTATTGCCGAGCGTGCGCTCGAGACCTCGAAATTGCGGCGCGAGGTTTCCGACCTCAAGCTGCGCAGTGGCGAAACCTTCGATCTGATCGGCATGTCGTCGGCGATGAGCCAGTTGCGCCAGACCATCGAACGCGTTGCCCCGACCAACAGCCGGGTGATGATCATCGGCCCGTCAGGCTCGGGCAAGGAACTGGCCGCGCGTGCCATCCACACGCTGTCGGCGCGCAAGACCGCACCTTTCGTGACGCTGAGCGCCGCCAACATCACGCCCGAGCGCATGGAGATCGAGCTGTTCGGCACCGAATCGAACGGCGTCGAACGCAAGGTCGGGGCGCTGGAGGAGGCCCATCGCGGCATCCTCTACATCGACGAAGTGGCCGACATGCCGCGCGAGACGCAAAACAAGATCCTGCGCGTGCTGGTCGAGCAGCAGTTCGAGCGGGTAGGGGGGACCAAGCGGGTCAAGGTCGATGTCCGTATCATTTCCTCGACCTCGCAGAACCTCGAAGCGATGATTGCCGACGGCCGTTTCCGCGAGGATCTTTACCATCGCCTGGCGGTGGTTCCGGTCATGGTGCCGGGACTGGCCGAGCGGCGCGAGGACATTCCCTATCTCGTCGACAATTTCATGAAGCAGATCGCCCGCCAGGCCGGCATCAAGCCGCGCCGCATTGGCGACGACGCGCTGGCCGTGCTGCAGGCGCACAATTGGCCGGGCAACGTCCGCCAACTGCGCAACAATGTCGAGCGCCTGATGATCCTGGCGCGCGGCGACGACGTCGATGCGCCGATCACCGCCGACCTGTTGCCGGCCGAGATCGGCGATGTCATGCCGCGAACGCCCAATCAATCCGACCAGCACATCATGGCGCTGCCGCTGCGCGAGGCGCGCGAACAATTCGAGAAGGACTATCTGATCGCCCAGATCAATCGCTTTGGCGGCAACATCTCGAAAACCGCCGAGTTCATCGGCATGGAGCGTTCCGCTTTGCACCGCAAGCTGAAGTCGCTGGGCGTCTGACGCGCAGCGCCCAGCCAGCCGCGCCTGTACCAAGCATTTGCCGGTTACGGCGGCCGCGGAATCGCATATGAAAGCCCGAGAATTTCCTAGGGGTTGCCCATGCCGCGCATTGCCTATGTCAACGGGCGCTACGTCACGCACGCCGACGCTGCCGTGCATATCGAGGATCGCGGCTATCAGTTCGCCGACGGCGTTTATGAGGTCTGCGAGGTGGCGCGTGGCTTCATCGTCGACATGCCGCGCCATCTGGCCCGGCTGAACCGCTCGCTGACCGAATTGTCGATCGCCTGGCCAGTCACCTCTCACGTGCTGCCGCTCATCCTGCGCGAGGTGGTCAACCGCAATCATGTCGCCAACGGCCTGGTCTATGTCCAGGTGACGCGTGGCGTCGCCAGCCGCGACTTTGTCTTCCCTTCCGCCAACACCAAGCCGGCCCTGGTGGTGACCGCCAGGAAGGCCGATCCCGCCGCTGGTGCAAAGCGAGCCGAGACCGGCATCGCGGTCATCACCGTGCCGGAGAACCGCTGGGACCGCGTCGACATCAAGAGCGTCGGGTTGCTGCCCAATGTCTTGGCCAAGCAGAAGGCCAAGGAGGCCGGTGCGCAGGAAGCCTGGTTCGTCGACACCGACGGTAACGTCAAGGAAGGCGGGTCGTCCAACGCCTGGATCGTCACCAGGGACGGCGTCCTGGTCACCAGGCCGGCCGAGTATGGCATCCTGCGCGGCATCACCCGCACGACCATGTTTGAAGTGGCGGCCAAGCTCGGCCTGAAGATCGAGGAGCGCGGCTTTTCCGTCGCCGAGGCCAAGGCGGCACGCGAGGCGTTCATCAGTTCCGCAACGACAATTGCCATGCCGGTGGTGGCCATCGACGGCGATACCGTCGCCAACGGGCACCCCGGCTCAATAACACTTTCCTTGCGGCAAGCCTTTTTTGACATTGCGGAAAAAAGTCCAGCCTGATAACCGCACAGGTGGAATGAACATCAATATATCTCGTTCTGCTTGTCGTTACTGACGACAAGACGGTGTTTGCGAGCTTGACATGCGCCCGTTAATTTGGCGCATTGGCTTGCAAACCGAAGGGGATCGGCGAAAGACAAGAACAATGGCGGAACGATCGCAAAACCTTCAGGACCTGTTCCTGAATTCAGTTCGCAAGAGCAAGAACCCACTCACCATCTTCCTCATCAACGGCGTCAAGCTGACCGGCGTGGTCACTTCGTTCGACAATTTCTGTGTGCTGCTGCGCCGTGACGGTCACTCCCAGCTCGTCTACAAGCACGCCATTTCCACGATCATGCCGAGCCAGCCGGTTCAGATGTTCGATGGCGAGGAAAGCCAGGGCGCCTGATTGGCACGTGAGAAAGACGCGGACGCCACCGTTCGCGGAAAACCAGCGCATCATCCCGGGACGGAAGCCAACGGCCCGACCCGGGCCGTTGTCATTGTGCCCGTCCTTACCCGCCACCAGCGCAACGACGACGAGACCAACCGCCCGCGGCTGATGCGTTCGGCTGACGCTCGCCACGACGAGGCCGTCGGCCTCGCCCGCGCCATCAACCTTGATCTGATCCACACAGCGGTGGTGACCGTCAACGATCCGCGCCCGGCGACGCTACTCGGCAGCGGCAAGGTCGCCGAGTTCGCCGAAATCGTCAAAGAGGGACACGCGGAAGTGGTCGTCGTCGACCATCCGCTGACCCCGGTGCAGCAGCGCAATCTCGAGAAAGAGCTGAACGCCAAGGTGCTGGACCGCACCGGGCTGATCCTCGAGATTTTTGGCGAGCGCGCGCGCACCAAGGAAGGCACGCTGCAGGTCGAACTCGCCCATCTCAACTACCAGAAGGGCCGTCTCGTACGTAGCTGGACACACCTTGAGCGCCAGCGGGGCGGCGCCGGCTTCCTCGGCGGCCCCGGTGAAACGCAGATCGAATCCGACCGGCGGCAGCTGCAGGAAAAGATCATCAAGCTGAAGCACGAGCTGGAAACCGTGCGCCGCACCCGCGACCTGCACCGCGCCAAGCGCAGGAAGGTGCCGTTCCCGGTGGTGGCGATCGTCGGCTACACCAACGCCGGCAAGTCGACGCTGTTCAACAGGCTGACCGGAGCAGATGTGCTGGCGCAGGACATGCTGTTCGCCACGCTTGATCCGACGCTTCGTCGCGTGCACCTGCCGCATGGCACGCCGATCATCCTTTCGGACACGGTCGGCTTCATCTCGGACCTGCCAACGCATCTGATCGCGGCTTTTCGCGCGACGCTGGAAGAGGTGGTCGAGGCCGACCTCGTCCTTCACCTGCGCGACATTTCCGATCCCGATACGGCCGCTCAGGCCGAGGATGTCGAGCGCATCCTCGCCGATCTCGGTGTCGACGCCGGCGACGCCAAGCGGGTCATTGAAGTGTGGAACAAGATCGACCGGCTGGACGAGGGCAACCGTAGCCGGCTGCTTGCCGATGGCGCCGACGCCAGCAAGGCGCCGCCGATTGCTGTGTCGGCCGTGACCGGCGAGGGCATCGATGCGCTGAAGGCGATCATCGAAACGCGGATGGCCGGCGAACTCGAAGACCTCACCGTGACGATCGAGCCGGCGCAGTTCGGCCTTGTCGACTGGCTTTACCGCAATGGCGATGTCGTTTCGCGAACCGACAATGATGACGGCAGCGCCACCATCTCGCTCAAGGCCACACAAAGTGCCCGCGAAGAGATCGAAAGCAGATTGCGTCGCAAAAACAACGGGTAACCCGGAGCAATTCCAGGAAAAATGTATAGCGGTTTTCCGTCCGGAATTGCCCGAAAAGAGAGACTACTTCGCGGTTTTTGCTTCCTGCCAGAGCGCTTCCATCTCGGGCAAATCAGCCTTTTCCAGCGTGCTGCCGGACTTTTCCAGGGCCTGTTCGACATAATGGAAGCGTGAGCGGAATTTTTCGTTGGTGCCGCTCAGTGCTGCTTCCGAATCGAGCTTGAGGTGACGGCCGAGATTGACGACCGCAAACAGCATGTCGCCGAACTCGTCTTTGATCGAGGCCGTGTCGCCCTTGGCCAAGGCTTCGCGCAACTCGCCGATCTCTTCCTCGATCTTGTCGAGAATGGGCGCTGCCTCGCTCCAGTCGAAGCCGACGCGGGCGGCCTTTTCCTGAAGTTTCAGCGCCCGGGTCAGCGCGGGCAGGGCGACCGGTACGCTGTCCAGAAACCCCTTGCCGTTGTCTTCCGGATCGAGGCCGCGGGCGAGGCGGGCGCTTCGTTTCTCCGCCTTCTCTTCGGCTTTGATCTTTTCCCACATGCCCTTGGCCATGCCGGCGCTGCGGGCTTTCTCGTCGCCGAAGACATGCGGATGGCGGCGGATCATCTTCGTCGTGATGGCTTGCACCACGTCCGGGAAGGCGAATTCACCGGCTTCCTCGGCCATTTGCGCGTGGTAGACGACCTGCAGCAGAAGATCGCCGAGCTCGTCGCGCAGATCGTCGAGGTCGCCGCGCGCGATGGCGTCCGCCACCTCATAGGCTTCCTCGATCGTATAGGGCGCAATGGTCGAGAAATCCTGTTCGATGTCCCAAGGGCAGCCGGTCTTGGGCGCTCGCAGCGCCGCCATGATCTCGATCAGGCGCGAAATGTCTTTTGATGGCGTCATCTAGAGCTATTCCAGGAAAATTGTGAAACGGTTTTCTGTCCGGAATCGCGTCAAAACAGAGAGATAGAACGGTTCCGCGTTTCCGTGAACGCAGAACCGCTCTATCGGATGCTATCGCGCCGCCGGCCACGCGGCCAACTCTGTCAGCCGGCGAGATGGCCTTGTCCACAGGTGCTGGGTACCCAGCCTGTCAATCAAGAACCGAAACGATCGCCTTGGCGAGTTCGTCCATCCCATCCTCGGGCAGGCCGGCGACATTGATGCGGCTGTCGCCGACCATGTAGATGCCATGCTCGGCGCGCAACCGTTCGACCTGCGCTTCCGTGAGGCCAAGGCGGGAAAACATGCCGCGATGGCTGGCGACGAAGTCGAAGCGGTCGGAATTGGACTGCCGGCGCAGTGCCTCGGCGAACTGGACCCGAAGCCTGAGCATACGCAGCCGCATCTCTTCGAGTTCAGCCTCCCAGTCCGCACGCAAGGCGGCGTCTTCCAGCACGATGCGGACCGCGGCAGCACCATGGTCCGGCGGCATCGAATACATGGCGCGCGCCGCCGACAGCATCTGGCTCATCGCCACATCCGCCTGTGCGCCGTCCCTGGCCAGGATCATCGCCGCGCCGACACGGTCGCGGTAGACGGCGAAATTCTTCGAGCAGCTGGAGGCGACGACCATTTCCGGAACTTTCGCCGCCAGCAGGCGCAAGCCGAGGGCATCGGCTTCGAGGCCATCGCCGAAGCCCTGATACGCGATGTCGACAAACGGCAGCAGCTCGCGCTCGACGACCAGATCGGTAACGGCAGCCCACTGACCCGCATCCAGATTGGCGCCGGTCGGGTTGTGGCAGCAGCCATGCAGCAGAACGACGTCGCCGCTCTTTGCCGTTCGCAAGGCTGCCAGCATGTCGTCGAAGCGCACGGCGCCCGATGCAGCATCGAAATAGGGATATTCGCGGATCTGCAGGCCGGCGGCGCGCATCACCGGCATGTGGTTCGGCCAGGTCGGGTCCGACAGCCAGATGGTTGCGTCCGAGCGTGTCCGCTTGAGCAATTCCGCCACCAGCCGCAGCGCACCGGAGCCGCCGGGCGCCTGTGCCGCGCGGATGCGTGTCATGTCGGCGCCAGGACCGAAGGCGAGCTTGGCCATCACCGTGTTGAAGCCGGTATCGCCGGCAAGGCCGAGATAGGTCTTGGTGTCCTGACCCTGCAGCAGGCGCTTTTCGGCTTCGCGCACAGCGCGCATGACCGGCGTCTTGCCGTCGCGATCCTTGTAGACGCCGACGCCGAGGTCGACCTTGTCGGGACGCGGGTCGGCGCGATAGAGGCCGATCAGGGCCAGGATCTTGTCGGCGGGGGCAGACTGCAGGGCTTCAAACATCGTACGGCTCCAATGGCGGCGGAGTGATACGCAAATCGGTCGCGTTTCGCCAGCGCTTTTCCTGCCGCCTCAGCCTGTGCAAAGCTTGATGCCGGTCTCAGCAGCGGTTCAAAGGATGAGCAGAAGCGAACGATGTGCTCCAGCGAACCCAGCGAAAAATTGGCGGGGCAGGGATTAAAATCCCTACATGCTCCGTAAACACGACATGAAACGGTCGATGCCACGCTTTGACATCATAGGACAGCTCGGCTCGCTGCGCCGCTACGCGCGCTCGCTGACGCGCGACAGCACGGATGCCGAGGATCTCGTGCATGACGCGCTGGTGCGCGCCTATGAACGGCGCGGCACATTCCGCTCCGGTGGAAACCTGCGCGCCTGGCTGCTGTCGATCGTCCACAACACCTTCATCGACAAGATGCGGTCTCGCAGGTCCGAAGCGGCGCGTGTTCAACAGGCCGGATATCTTGCCGAGGGCAGCACGCCGGCGCCGCAGGAACATTCGGTGCGCCTGGCTCAGGTGCGCGAAGCTTTTTTCAGCCTGCCGGAAGAACAGCGTTCAGCGCTGCACCTCGTCGCCATCGAAGGGCTTTCCTATCAGCAGGCCGCCGACGCCAGCGGCGTGCCGCTGGGAACGCTGATGTCACGCATCGGTAGGGCGCGCGCCGCCCTGCGCGAGATGGAGGCGGCGCCCGCGAAGGCGAAAAACCACCTCAAGATCGTTGGAGGTCCGTCATGACAGCAACTGTCGATCCCGTGACCGATATCGACCTCGACGCCTATGTCGATGACCAGGTCGACGTCACCCGCCGCATCGAGGTCGAGGCGTTTCTGTCCGCTCGGCCGGAGGCCGCGGCGCGCGTGATGTCGGATCTCAGGACCCGCGATGAACTGCGCGTGGCGCTTGCCGGCTCGAAGGGCATGGCGCGGCCGGCGACCGCCGATGCCGCGCGGCGGCTGGAGAGAGGGCTTGCCCGCGGCCGCATCTTCGGCGTGTTGCAGCGCGCGGCGGCGGTGGCTGGCTTCGTCGCCGCCGGCTGGCTGGCGAACGGCATCATCGGGCCAATGTCGGTGACCAAGGTCGTCGCCTCGCCGCAACCGCCCGCCTATGTCGACGAGGCGGTGCAGGCACACAGAACGACGCTGGTGCGCGAGAGCATGCCGTCGCAACCGGAAGCACCCAATTACAACGCCGGCGAGATCCGCGCCGCGACCGCCATCGTCATGCCGTCGCTACCCAAGGACTGGAAGGTCCGCGACGTGCAGATCTATCCGTCTCGCTTTGGGCCGAGCGTCGAGATGGCGGTCGAGACGAAAGACATGGGGCTGGTCTCGCTGTTTGCGATCCGGCCGGGAACCTTCGACGTCGTCAAGCCGACCATTGCGCCTTCGGGCGACATTTCCTCGGCCTATTTCCAGATCGGCGAGGTCGCCTATGCGGTGGTCGGACGAAGCGAGGTCCGTGACCTCGACCGCGCCGCCGAGACGCTCGCCAAAACGCTTTACTGATCGATCCACAAAGGAGACTTCAAATGAACACCCCCAATCTGGGATATCGCGTCGGCGCCGGCGCCCAAACCGGAGCCATCTTCGACGAGGGCCTGCGCCAGCACATGCTGCGCGTATACAACTACATGGGCGTCGGCCTGGTGGTCACCGGTCTGGTCGCCTTCATGATCTCGTCGACGCCGGCGCTCTATGTGCCGATCTTCTCCAGCCCGCTGAAATGGGTGGTGATGCTGGCGCCGCTCGCCTTCGTCATGCTGTTCTCGTTCAAGATGCAGACCATGTCGGCGGCCAGCGCCCAGGCGATGTTCTGGGCCTTCTGCGCGGTGATGGGCCTGTCGCTCGCCTCCGTGTTCCTGGTCTTCACCGGAACCAGCATCGCGCGCACCTTCTTCATCGCCGCCACCATGTTCGGCGCCACCAGCCTCTACGGCTACACGACCAAGCGCGACCTGACCCAGTTCTCGTCGTTCCTGATCATGGGCCTGATCGGCGTTGTGATCGCCAGCATCGTCAACATCTTCCTCGGCTCGACCGCGCTGCAGTTCGCCATCTCGGTGATCGGCATCGCCGTGTTCATCGGCCTGACCGCCTGGGATACGCAGACGATCAAGGAACAGTACGCCGAGAATTTCGACGCGGAATCGCGCCAGAAGCTCGCCGTTTTCGGCGCCTTCTCGCTCTATCTGAACTTCATCAACATCTTCCAGCTGTTGCTGAATTTTACCGGCGAACGCGAGTAATCCGGACCGTAGCAGGCAACATTTCGCATCTTGCCGTGGCCGGAGGGCAACCTCCGCCACGGTTTTTCATTTGAGGCCGCATTTGCCATGTGCGGTGGATCGTTCATCACAGCTGAGTGAGGTGCGATATAAGTCTGCCGCTCTTGAGTTCAGGCGTTGCCCTTTGCTAGCCTGCCGGCCACGCCAGACAGCCGCGAGGACGCATGGAACAAGACAGCCTGACGCTTCACGGTGACGGCATCTCGGCGACTGTCGTCGGGCAGGGCGCCGAACTGGTCTCCCTGCGCGGTGCCGACGGCATGGAGTTTCTATGGCAGGCCGGCCCGGAATGGCGGCGTCATTCGCCGGTGCTGTTCCCGATCGTCGGGCGGCTGAAGGGCGATCAATTGCGCCATCGCGGCCAGACCTATCCACTGTCCCAGCACGGCTTCGCGCGCGACAAGCCGTTTGCCTGGGCGGAGAGGGGACCGCGATCCTGCACGCTGGTCCTCACCGACGACGCCGATACTCGTGCGCGTTACCCCTTCGCCTTTCGCCTGGCGGTGACCTACACATTGGACCGCCATCAGCTTGATGTGACATTCGACATCACCAACATCGGCGACGAGCCGCTGCCCGCGTCGATCGGAGCGCACCCGGCGTTCAATTGGCCCTTGCTGCCGGATCTGGCCAAGACGGATTACCAGCTGACCTTTGCCGATGACGAGCCGGCGCCGATCCGCCGGCTGAAGGACGGCCTGCTGCTGGAAACGCCACAGCCGACGCCCGTCGAAGGCAACATCCTCAAGCTCTCCGAACGGCCGTTTGACGAGGACGCGGTGATCATGGACCAGCCTGCCAGCACCAGCGTGCGTTATGCCGCCGGGCGTGGTCCGGCGATCGAGATGTCGTGGCAGGGATTTCGGGAATTGGGCGTCTGGTCAAAGCCGGGCGGCGCGCCGTTCCTGTGCATCGAGCCCTGGCATGGCATCGCAAGCCCGGTCGATTTCGACGGCGACTTTGTCGACAAGCCGGGCCTGATGCTGATCGCGCCCGCGGCGAAGCGCGTGCTGAGCTATCAGATACGCCTGGTGGGACACCCGTGATCGGCAGATCCGGCTACAACGGCGGTGCCCAATGAAGCTGTATTTCAGTCGCAATCCCAATCCTCGACTGGCTATCGCGGTGGCACGCTACCTCGACGCGAAAGTCGAATTTGAATTCGCCTCGCCATTCGCTGCTGGGCAAGCGGAGAAATTTCGCCTGTTAAATCCCAATCTCTCGTTGCCCATACTTGTAGAAGACGGAGGAAAAAGCCTCTGGGAGGCAGACGCCATAGCCTGCCGGCTGTCGCGCGACGCGCATTCGGATTTCTGGCGCACCGGCGATGAAGAACCCGAGATGATCCGCTGGCTCAGCTGGGGCAAGGAGCACTTCGCATTCGCTTGCGACACGGTGCATTTCGAACGTGGTACCAAACAGCGGTATGGCATAGGCCCGATCGATCAGGAGCGGGTGGAGGAGGGGCTAAGACATTTCCGCACCGCCGCCGCAATACTCGACGCCGTGCTTGCCGAGCGGCAATGGCTGGTCGGAAATTCGGTTTCCTATGCCGACTTTCGAATGGCGACCTTTCTGCCGTTCAACGATGCCGCCAGACTGCCGCTCGACGATTATTCCTCTGTCAGCCGCTGGTATCGCCGGCTTGAACAGATCGATGCCTGGCGCGACCCTTTCAGGGGACTGGATGCGCCCGAATTGCCGCCGGTCCCGCGAACGGCTGTTGCGGACCACCCCTGAGGGCGCGCGAAACACCGCGCAGGAGGCCGACCAAGGGCAATGATGTGCGGGAGAGCGGATGAAAATCTACGTTCTGAGCGTAGTCGAAGGACAGGAATGGGCTCTTCCTCGACACGTGGACGACTACCAGTTGTTCGCGACGCTCTGCGGTCAGAAGCAGACACGATGGCATCCGCCCCGAATGGAATTCCTGCGCGAGCATGACGACGGCACGCGCCGGCAACATTCAGATTTTCCATGGCTTGGCGAACATGTGCTCATCCTACGGGCGAAGGCGTTGGAGTTGCTGCGGTCAACCCTCGAGCCGTATGGCGAATTCCTGTCGCTTCGTTCTGACGAGCCCATCTCGCTCTTCAACGTCACCACTGTCGCCGATGCGCTGGACGAAGAACGCTCAGAGATCGTGCGCTTTGACGATGGCGGCATAATGATGATCGAACGCACCGTTCTTCGACCGGACGCCATCGGCGACGCCGAGATATTCAAGCTGCCGGAGCGTGCCGATGGTGTGCGAGTATCCAGTATCTATCTGCAAGAGACGATCGTGCGTCGGATCGGAGAGCTTGGGCTGAAAGGCATTGCCTTCGCCATGGTCTGGAGCGACGAACCGGTCGGTCGAGACAGGGTCGAATACCCCGGCGTGGAAAGGCGCGCGCCGGCTTCATCCGCAAGCTCGCTCAGGCGCTTTCTGGCCGCTCTGCTGCGAAAAGCAGGGTTTTGATATCAAACCTGCCGGACGATGGTGTCGATCACATTGACGAGAAGGCGCGCGGCGGTCAGGGCCGACAGGCCGTCGATGTCGGCGGGTGGATAGAGCTCGACAAGGTCGAATCCTGCGATCCTGGCCCGCTTGCCTAAGCCCGCGATCAGGTCGATCACCTGCGTGTAGGTGAGGCCGCCGGGCGTACGCGCCGCCACGCCCGGCATGATGCCCGGATCGAGGCTGTCGCAGTCGAGGGTGACGACGACCCGCGCGCCTTCCGGAATATGCCGGAGTGCGGCTTCGACGCCCTGGGCGTGAACCTCGCGGGCGGTCACGAAGCGGCTGCCATAGCGCCGTGCCGCTTCGATCTCGGTGATGCCTGCGCTGCCGACGCTACGAAGGCCGGCCTGCACGATGCCGGCGACATGCGCCATCTCGCTCGCCCGGCGCATCGGGCTCGAATAGCCGTAGCGTTCGCCATCCACTTCGTCGCGCCAGTCGATATGGGCGTCGATCTGCAGAACCCAGACCGGCCCGTGATCCGCAAAGCCGGCGAGGAAGGGTATGGTCATGGAACAGTCGCCGCCGATCAGGATCGGCACAGCCGGCAATGCCAGGATTTCGCGCATTTTCGCCTCGATCCGGGCCCGGTTGCCGGCATTGTCATGCATGGTGGTCGAGATATCACCGGCGTCGATGCAGCTGACCGGCTTGCTGTCGAACAGCGGGCCGCCGAGATCGAAATCCCAGTGCTCGATGAGCGAGGCATCGTCCTGGCTCGCAGCGCGGATGACGTCGGCGGCCAAGGCATGGCCGCGGCTGTCCTTGCCGGGATAGGTGCTGCCGTGGCCGGCTCCGAAGATCACCGCACGAGGCACGCGGCCATCGGCGAGGCGATCTGGAAAGCCGAGAAAGGGAGGCGAGGGGGTCATTGATGGTCCTGATAATGGTTTGGCTGAATTTCGGGATACCGGAAATTATCGACCGGCCGCCTGCCTCCCTTGGGCATTCCCGGCCGCCGGGAAAATACCTCATGATTGCGCAAAGGTGAGGGGCTATTCCTTCACCGCGCCGGTCATCGAGGAAACGTAGTGCTCGACAAAGAACGAATAGAGCACGACGACCGGCAAGGAGCCGATCAGCGCTCCCGCCATCAGCGCTCCCCATTCATAGACGTCGGAGCGGACAAGCTCCGTGAGCACCCCGACCGGTACGGTCTTGTTTTCGGACGACTGGATGAACGTCAGAGCATAGATGAACTCGTTCCATGAGAGCGTGAACGCGAATATGCCGGCTGAGATCAGGCCGGGCACCGACAGTGGCAGTACGATCTTGGTGAGGATCTGCCACCGGCTCGCCCCGTCAATCAGCGCGCATTCTTCCAGTTCGAACGGGATCGAACGGAAGTACCCCATCAGCAGCCAGGTGCAGAACGGGATCAGGAAGGTTGGGTACGTGAGGATGAGCGCAAAGGGCGTGTCGTAGAGCCCAAGGTTGAACACCATCACCGACAGCGGGATGAACAGGATTGAGGGCGGCACAAGATAGGCAAGGAAGACTGCGAGACCGACCTGACGTGCCCCGGAAAACCGAAGCCGTTCGATCGCATAGGCCGCGAACACCGCAGCCAGCAGCGACAGGAACGTGGCGGCCGTCGAGATGATGATCGTGTTGAGCAGCCAGCCCGGATAAGACGTGTCGAAGAGGAGATAGCGGATGTGCTCCAAGGTCGGGTGCACGACCCAGAACGGATTGAAATTTGCATAGTCGGTCATTTCGAGATTGGGCTTAACAGCCGTGATCGTCATCCAGTAAAACGGGAACAGCAGCACGATGACGAACACCAGCAACGGCAGATAGACCGTCACCACGCGGCGCGGCAGACTCTGAAGGTAACCCATGCCGCCTTCGTCGAGTTCCGGACGTTTCTTTTTTGCAATCGCGGCCATTGTCAGTCTCCGCCGCCCTGCTGCCATTTGCGGCGTTGCAGGCCGAAATAGCTGAACAGGATCGCTGCCAGCAGGAATGGGATCATGGCGACCGCGATTGCAGCACCCTCGCCAAGCTGGCCTCCGGAAATGCCGCGCTGAAACGACAATGTCGCCATCAGGTGGGTAGCATTCACCGGTCCGCCGCGGGTCAGCACATAGATCAGTTGGAAATCGGTAAAGGTGAACAGCACCGAAAAGGTCATGGTGATGGCGATGATCGGTGTCAGCAGCGGCAGCGTCACATAGCGGAACAATTGCCAGCGGCTGGCGCCGTCGAGGGTGGCAGCCTCGTAAAGCGACTGCGGAATCGTCTGCAAGCCTGCAAGCAGCGTGATGGCCACGAACGGAATGCCTCGCCAGACATTGGCGGCAATGACCGACGCGCGCGCGTTCTCCGGATCGCCGAGGAAATTGATGCGATGGTCGATCAGACCCATTTCCATGAGCGCCCACGACAGAATGGAGAACTGGGAATCGTAGATCCACCAGAAGGCAATGGCCGACAGCACCGTCGGGACCACCCACGGCAGCAGGACAATCGCGCGGAAGAACGATTTGAACGGAAGGTTCTGATTGAGGATAAGCGCCAGCCAGAGGCCGAGCACGAATTTCAGGATAGAGGCGCTGATCGTGTAGAGCAGGGTGTTGAAGACGGAGAGCCAGAAGACGGCGTCACTCCACAGATATTGATAGTTCTCGGTGCCTATGAAGACACCGGGGCGGCCGATGCGGGCATCGGTGAAGCCGAGCCAGACGCCGAGCCCGAGCGGATAGGTCAGGAACACCAGCAGCAGCGCTGCCGCCGGCAGCATGAAACCGAAGCCAAGGGCGTTCCGGCTTTCAGCCAGTGACGACAGGCTCCGCGACAGGATCGACGGACGCGGCTGAACGGCAGCAGAAGGCACGGCCATGGGATGGCTCCTCACGAAGTCTGGTGCATCGCGACCCGGGCGGCCGCCACGCGAATCCGGAACCAGGCCGGGTAGCGCGCTCGCGGCTGCCCGGCAGCGGGGTGATCAAACGCGATAGTACCGGTTTGCTCGCTTCTCCGCCTCTTCCATCGCCTCCTGCGGTGTGGCCTGACCTGTCACGGCCTTGGCGAACATGTCGACCAGGACATAGTCGGCCATGGTCGCTGCCGAAGCATAGCCGAGCGGCCCGGCATAGCCGTTGGGACGCAGCGTCGCCGAGGCCTTCGCGTAAGCGGCATTGTTCGGGTCGGCCGTCCACACCGGATTGTTGTCGAAGGCTTTAAGCGTCTGGCAGCAATAGCCCGCCGAGGAGGTGATCCAGTCCGACATTTGCGGATCCTCGAACATGAACTGCAGATAGGCCTTGGCCGCGTTGGGGTAGGGCGTGTAGTCGAAAATGACGGCCGTGGTCACCTGGAACAGCTCGACGGATTTGCCGACAGGACCGATCGGCAGGTTGGTCGTGCGTATGTCCTTGGCGATTTCAGTCAGCTTTGGATCTTTGTCCTTGTTGATCTTGGCCGTGTTGTAGGCGGAAATTCCATTGGCGATCACCCCCAGTTCGCCGGCCAGGAAGGCGCGGTTGTTGTTGACGTCGAGCCAGCTTTCAGTGCCGGGGATGAAGGTCTTGTAGAGCTCCTGCGCGTATTCGATCGCCTTGAGGGTCTCGGGGCTGTTGATCGCCACCTTTCCGCTCTCATCGACCATCTGGCCGCCATGGCTCCAGAGCAGCCAGTGAGCGTAGTTGTTGCCGTCGCCGACGCCATGGCCGTGCGTGAAGCCGGCGGGATGTCCCTTCGCCTGCAAGGCCTTGCAGAGATCGAGGAAGCCTGCGGTGTCCTTCGGAAACTCCGAGAAGCCGGCCTCCTTCACCCAGCTTTCGCGATAGACGATGGCATTGCCGATGGTGGCCAGCGGCAAGCCGACGAACTTCCCGTCGCGTGTCGCATATTGCTTTGGTCCCTCGTGCCAGCCACCGTATTTGGCGCCGAGATACTCACCCAATTCCGACACATCGTGAAGCTTGTCGGGATACTGATGCGGGTCGTCGAACCAGACGAACATGAGGTCCGGACCCGAGCCGACATTGGCGGCGACCGCCGCCTTGGGACGAATGTCCTCCCAGCTTTCCTTGTCGACGCGAACCTCGACACCTGTCGCCTCGGTGAAGCGTTTGGTGTTGGCCAACCATTGATCCTCATCGCCCTGCACGAAGGGCGACCAACGCAGCAGCCGCAGCTTTGCGCCGTCCTCGGGCTTGTATGTCAATGCCTGCTGGGCGAAGGCGGGAGAGCCGGCGAAGCGGCTTCCCAGGACACCCGCCGCGGCGCCGGCGGTGGTGCGGATCACGTCTCGTCTGGTGAATTTCATGCTCGTCTCCTCCTGTCTATTTCCTTGCCGTGAGGTCCTACTGCTTGTTGCGTGTTTCGAATCGCTGTCCGGTTTCGCCGTGAAAGAGATGGACGAGGCTTGGCTCTGCCGTAAGCCGGACGGTTTCGCCCGGCGTGAAGGAATGGCGTTCCCGGAAGTTCGCGACGATCTCTTCGCCGCCGGCTGTCCGGCCTATGAGCTGCACTTCGGACCCTGTTGGCTCGACCACCACGACGGTGACCGGAATGCCCTGGTGGTCGGACAGTCGCAAATGCTCCGGTCGTATTCCCAGCACCACCGGCTCGCCATTGCCAATCGAAAGCGCCGAGGCCAGCGGGACTGAAATGCCCCCGGAGCCGCGAAAGGACGGCGAGCTGTCGATAACGATTTCGCCCCTGAGCAAATTCATGGCCGGCGAACCGATAAAGCTGGCGACAAAAAGATTGTTCGGCCGGTCATAGAGTTCCAGCGGCGGCCCGATCTGCTCGACGACGCCGTCGTGCATGACCACGATCTTGTCGGCCATGGTCATGGCTTCGATCTGGTCGTGAGTGACATAGACTGTCGTGGTCTTCAGGCGCTGGTGCAGTTCCTTGATCTCGGCGCGCATCTGCACCCGGAGCTTGGCGTCGAGATTGGACAGCGGCTCGTCGAAGAGGAAGACAGCCGGATCGCGCACGATCGCCCGACCCATGGCGACGCGCTGGCGCTGGCCGCCGGAAAGCTGCCGGGGATAGCGCGCCAGCAACGGCACCAACCCCAGGATTTCGGCGGCGCGCTGAACGCTGGCACCGCTTTCGGCTTTCGAAACACCCTTGAGCATGAGCGAGAACGCCATGTTCTCGGCGACGGTCATATGCGGGTAGAGCGCGTAGTTCTGGAAGACCATGGCAACGTCGCGTTCTTTTGGCGCCACGTTGTTGACGACACGCTCGCCGATCGCGATCTGGCCGCGCGAAATCTTTTCCAGGCCGGCGATCATCCTGAGAAGGGTCGATTTTCCGCAGCCCGACGGCCCGACCAGCGTGACGAACTCGCCGTCTTTTATATCCACGCTGACGCCGTGGAGAATCTCGACGGTCCCGAACGATTTGTAGACATCGCCGATCGCGACTGAGGCCATCAATTTCCTCCCGACAGACTCCTGCGACGTCGTCGAAGGAAACCGCTTTCTATCTGGCCGCGACAGCTCCCAAGCTCCTCCCTGGTCACGCGCGATGATGAAACGGTAGCGCTACCAGACTTCCCTGTAAAGGCAAGCGCCTGTCGAAAGTAGCATCAAGAATCCAGCAGATGAACCAGAGTGGCGATGCGGTGACGGCACCGATGGCAAGCAAGGGTTCATTATCTGGGAGAGAGGCCATCGAGCAGGAAGCCGAGGCCTTTCCGGAAAGCACCATCCCAATCGTCATCCAACAGCAGGCGGGAACGTTCGATTGTCGGGTAGCGTTCGCTGAGATGCTCAAGGCGCTGCCGCGCGGCGGCCCTGTCGTCGTCCGAGAGGTCGAAGCTGGCCCGGGTGAGGGTAGCGCCCATCACATAGTTCCAGAGCGACCATATCGCGACGTTCAGATCTGCGTCCGCCACGCCGGCTCTGGACAAGCTCTTGCTCAGCATTTCCAGGCGACTGAGAATGTTCGGGCCGAGCGCCCGGCGCGGCAACAGCGATGCCGACCAAGGATGGCGCAACATTCTGGCGCGCCAGTCTTCGAGCATATGAACGACTTCTCCGCGCCAGTCTCGAGAGACAACCATGTCGGGCGGTCCGCGATATTCGAGCACCGAGTCGAGTGCCAGATCAAAGACATCCTCTTTGTTGTCGACGTGCCAATACAGGCTCATCACGCCCGAGCCGAGGCGGTCGGCCAGCCGACGCATTGTCAATCCGTCCACTCCCTGCGCGTCCAGCAGTTCCACCGCGGTCGCCACGATACGGTCCCGAGAGAGCGGCGGTTCACCGCTCGCCTCCTGAACGGGCTGGGGCGGTACACTGACCCGTTGAGACCGTTTGCCCCGGGCGCCGCTACGTTTGGCTGCCATCCGTCTTCCCGCTTCTCAGAACGTCGATTTAGACCGGCAATGCGACGAATGTCGATCTTGAACGGTTGACTCGTACGACGTACCATACGATGACTCGTACACCGCACGAGTCATCGTATGGCGATTTGGTTAAAGGTCAATCATGCCGGCCGCGAGGTGCATTGCTCGCAGTCTGCGGAGCCAAGAGAAAATCATGTCACGCGCAATCAAGCATCTGCTTATCGGAGGCCTAATCATCATGACCATTCCTACTGCGACGACAGCGAAGGAGAATGATCTCAAGCTGATCGTCGTCAATCCACAGACCCTCTATGACCCGACGCCGAATGGTTACAGCACGGCCGTGATCACACCCCGCGGAGCCCGGGTGGCCTACATTTCCGGGCAGGGCGGCCAAGACAGCATGGGAGCCTTGTCGCCCGATTTCGCTGTCCAGGTTAAGCAGGCCTACGCAAATTTGCGTGCCGCGCTTGAGGGCATCGGCGCCAAACCCAATCAGGTCGCCAAGCTCACGGTCTTCGTGGTCGACCACGATATGTCCAAGCTCGAGGTGTTGACCCAAAACGTCAAGGAAATGTTCGGCGAGGCGCTGCCGGCGCAGACTCTGGTTCCCGTTCCCAAGCTTGCAATTGACCCCATGCTCTTCGAGGTGGAAGCCACCGTCATTCTGGAGTAGGGGGCCAGATCGCCTCAAGCTAAAATGGTCGAGCGCGCCGCCGACAGCCGCGCGTTCGCAGCCACCAATGCGTGATCACAGCTGGCAGGGTTGCACAACCCGATCGGATGCGGTCATTTTGGCCCGCTAGCCTGTTCTTCGGTTTCGCTCGAAGCAAAGCCATCAATTTCACGACGCATTACAGTAGGTAGTGGCTCAGCGCGTTTTCCCTTCCGTCTACCGCGGCGGTATTTACTCTGATACTCGCGTCGCTGTTTCGTGATTTCGTAGAGAACGACACCCGAACTGGTTCCGAGGTTTAGGCTCTCGATCATCCCGAACATTGGGATTGCTACGCACATCTCGCTGCGCTCGACTGCGAGGGCGCTGATGCCCCGTTTCTCATTACCGAACCAGACAGCAAGTTTAGTGTGCCGGGAATAATCCCCCTCATGCAGGAAAACACTGGTCTTTCCCTTTATATGCGGTGAGGTAACGACGGACACAAAGCCATGCTTTTCCAGATGGTTGAGGCAGGCGTCAGTGCTGTCGAATCGTTTCACAAACGTCCATTTGACAGCTGATACAGACGTTTCCGAAAGCGATTTCCGCTGGCGCATTTGCTGCCAGTCATCGGGAAGTGCTTTGCGTGGATCGACGATATAGACTCTTTCAACACCGAGAGCATTTGCGTTTCGAATTACCGTTCCTATGTTCCTGATGTCATTCGGATCTTCGACAACAGCTACCAAGTTCTTGCAGCGAAACGATTTGACCGCAGCCGCACGCCTGCGAACCGATACTCTGGGTTTCTGAGCCTCAAGGGTTTCCATGAGAGAGCTTCTTACCAGAGGCGCTTCTGAATCCAAGGCCCGTGGGGACTCTATCGCCGCACATCAGATGTCGCATAAGATAGATTATGGAACTGACGCATTGGCCAAGAACTGGAAATTGCCGCAGATTTTCATAGGCTTGAGCCAATTGTGGCGTATTGCCTTGAGCGGATAGCCAACGCTAGGCTGCCGAAATGAAGATGGCAAACAGCGAGATCGAACCGGCGATCGAGGTGTTCGTGCATGGCTACAGCGCCGACAGAAGCCGCACCTTTCCTTACGAGGCCAGCCGCGTCGGACCGTTGTGGCTGATGCGCGACGCCGAGCGTAAGAATCCTCGCGACTACCGCGGCGAGGAATGGGTCGTCCATGATGTCGCCGCTCAAGAGGCCGATGCCTTCGTGCGGCAGCATGCACGGCCGGGCTTTGCCATTTCCGTTGTAATCGCGAACGAGGATCCGGACGGGCCGGCACGAACCGCCTACAAAGCTCTCGGCTACCGGCTGCTGCGGACCGAAGGCTTTTTCGTTCACCGATTGCGCCAGATTCCGAGCCCGCTAGCGGTTGCTGTTGCTTCGGTCGAACGCGTGCAGACAGCCGAACGGGCGGCGCAGTTGGGAAAGATCATCCGCAGGCGGCCGATCGCGGACGATTTGCTCGCCGACAGCGCGCCGTTCCGCCAGTATGTGGCAGTCGATGGTGCTGATATCGTTGGACGCGTGCGCAGCTTGGATGCCGTGGGAGCCACATGGTGTTCGAGCATGTATGTCGAGCCTTCGCACCGGCGTCGCGGCATTGGCCAGGCTTTGATGTCGAAAATGTTGCACGACGATCGGGCGCGTGGGTCGAGGTACTCGGTGCTGGCTGCAACCCACGCCGGGGCGCTGCTTTATCCCGGGATGGGCTACGAGCGGATCGGAACGCTTCTGATATTTGCGCCGAGGAGCCGAAAGCCCTCATGAAGGTATATTCGTATCACGCTGATTCGTAAGGGATTTCGATCGCCATCCCATCATAAGCCGGCTCGACGCTGGCTTGTGTCTCGGCCATCACCGTGGCGTAGTCGAGCGGTACATGCATATGCGTCAGCACGGCATGTTTTGGCGCCAGCCGCCCGATCCATTCCAGCGCCTCGCCAAGCGACAGGTGACTTGGGTGCGTCCTGTACTGCAGCGCGTCGATGATCAGCACGTCGAGGTCGCGCAGCCGGTCGGCGGTGGCCTGCGGAAAGTCGCTGATATCAGGGCAATAAGCGAGCCCGCCGATGCGAAAACCGAGCGATATGATGTCGCCATGGATCTGCGGCAACGGCTCGAGGGTGAGGGCACCCCCCTCTCCTTCGATGACCACCGGCCTGGCGTGGTCGATGAGATGCGGCCGGACGATCGGCGGATAGGAACTGCCTTGCGGTGTCTCGAAACAGTATCCGAACGCTTCCCGCAGCCGAAGCATCGTGGCCTTGTCGGCATGGATATCGATCAGCTGGCGCTGGTCGAGGACGAAACCGCGCAGATCGTCGATGCCGTGGATATGGTCGGCATGCGGGTGCGTATAGACGACCGCATCGATGCGTTTGACGCCGGCCAACAGCATCTGCTGCCGAAAATCCGGTCCTGTGTCGATGACGACTGTCGTGCGGCTGCCGTTCGCCGCGATCCGCTCGACGAGCGCGGCGGTGCGCATGCGCCGGTTCTTCGGGTTGTCCGGGTCGCAATTGCCCCAGTCGCCAGTGATGCGCGGCGTACCTGGCGACGAGCCGCAGCCCAGAATGGTGAGGCGCAGCCGGTCAGTCATCGTTCAGGCACTTTGCTCGGGCCAAGCACTTTGCTCGGGAGGTCGCGGCATCTTGCCGAACAGGCGGAAGAAATTGTTCGTCGTCAGATCGGCGATTTCAGCCTCGCTGACGCCGATTGTTTCGGCCAGCACCCTGGCGGTATGGGCGACATAGGCCGGCTCGTTGCGCTTGCCGCGAAACGGCACGGGCGCCAGATAAGGCGCGTCGGTTTCGACCAGCAGGCGATCATGCGGCACATCGGCGGCAATGGCGCGCAACTCAGCCGAATTCTTGAAGGTCAGGATGCCCGAGAACGACACGTAGCCGCCGAGCGCGACACCGATTTCGGCAAGCCGGCGCCCGGAGGAAAAGCAATGCAGGATGAAGGGGAAGGCGCCCTTCCCTGTTTCGTCCTCGAGAATGGCAGCCATATCGGCATCGGCATCGCGCGAATGGATGACCAGCGGCAGCCCCGTTTCACGGGCGGCGGCGATGTGATTGCGAAAGCCTTGCGCCTGTGCATCGCGTGGCGCCTTGTCGAAAAAATAGTCGAGACCGGCCTCGCCGATCGCCACCACCTTCGGGTGGGCAGCCAGCCGCACCAGATCGTCTGACGTCACGTCCAGCTCTTCTTCGGCATTGTGCGGATGGGTGCCGACGGAGCAATAAACCTCATCAAAAGTGTCCGCGATTTCAAGGATTTGCTGAAACCGCTTCACACGCGTCGAGATCGTCACCATGCGGCCTATACCGGCCGCCTTGGCGCGGGCGACAATAGAAGCCCGCTCCTCGGCGAAATCTGGAAAATCCAGATGGCAGTGGCTGTCGACGAGCATCAGACGTTCGCGTCCGGCTGTTCGACGTAACGCGGAAACACCCCTTCGGGCACGGGCAACGCTGTGCCGGGCACCAGCGCGTGGACATGCGCGAAATCGCGCCTGTCCGCCGGGACCGCCAGCAGATCGAGCAGTTTGTTGGCCGATCCCGGGACGAAGGGCTGACACAGCACCGCCACGCGACGCACGACCTCGGCGGTCGTCCACAACACGGTTTCCATCCGCTCCGGATTGGTCTTCTTCAGTGCCCATGGTGCCTCGCCGGCGAAATATCGATCGGCTTCCGCCACCACGCCGAAGATCGCTGCCAGCGCCAGATGGATGCCCTGCTCTGCCATCGCCTTGCGCGCGGTATCGAGAGCGGCGACGGCCTGATCCAGGATCGCGCTGTCGGCATCCGTCAACTCGCCGCGCTGCGGCACCACGCCACCGCAGTTCTTGGCGATCATCGACAGCGAGCGCTGCGCCAGATTGCCGAGACCATTGGCAAGGTCGGCATTGGTGCGGTTGACGATCGCGTCATGGCTGTAGCTGCCGTCGTTGCCGAACGGCACCTCGCGCAGGAAGAAATAGCGTACCTGGTCGAGGCCATAGTGCTCGACCATCGCGAATGGATCCACGACGTTGCCAACCGATTTCGACATTTTCTCGCCGCGGTTGAACAGGAAGCCATGCGCGAAAACGCGCTTTGGCAATTCGATGCCGGCCGACATCAGAAAGGCCGGCCAATAGACCGCATGGAAGCGGACAATGTCCTTGCCGATGATGTGCGTGGCCGGCCAATAGCGCCATTGCTCGGCCTTTGTGTCGGGATAGCCTGCGGCGGTGATGTAATTGGTCAAGGCATCGACCCAGACATACATCACATGCTTGTCGTCGCCTGGCACCGGCACGCCCCATTTGAAGGTGGTGCGCGAGATCGATAGATCCTTCAGCCCGGACTTGACGAAGCTGAGCACCTCGTTGCGGCGTTCGGCAGGTCCTACGAAGTCGGGTTGGCTCTCATAGAGTGCCAGCAACTTGTCCTGATAGGCGGAAAGCCGAAAGAAATAGCTCTCTTCCTCGTTCCATTCGACGGGCGAGCCAAGCGGCTCGCGTCGCACGCCGTCGTCGCCGACTGTCGTCTCACCTTCGTCGAAATAGGCTTCCTGGCGAACCGAGTACCAGCCGCTATAGCGGTCGAGATAGATGTCGCCATTGGCGGTCATCGCCTTCCAGATTGCCTGGCAGGATTCATAATGACGCGGTTCGGTCGTGCGAATGTAGTCGTCGTTCGAGCCGCCCATCGCCTCGGTCATGGCGCGGAAAATTGCCGAATTGCGGTCGGCCAGCGCCAGAGGCGTTATGCCTTCCTTCTCGGCCGTCTGCTGCATCTTGAGGCCATGTTCGTCCGTGCCCGTCAGGAAGAACACGTCCTTGCCGTCCAGGCGCTGGAAGCGAGCCAGCGCGTCGGTTGCAATGACCGTATAGGCGTGGCCGATATGCGGCTTGCCGTTCGGATAAAAGATCGGGGTGGTGATGTAGAATGTGTCGCGTGACATGAATGAACCGTCATGAATGTCTGAATGGAAAGGCGTGGCGGTGGATATCGCATCGGGCCGGCGATTGCCATCCCGATCCCGGAAACCCAGTCACATTCGCATTGCAGAATTCAGGCGGTCGATCATGGTCAAAGCGTGCTGCTTCTTGTCGAGATTGTAGGTGTCGGTCTCAGATATAGCGTCCAGCGCCTCATGCCAAGTATCCGACAGCGTTTTGGCCCGCGCGAGATCGCCCGCCAACGCTGCCTGGCTTGCCGCGTCGGACAACAGGTCCAGCGCCCGGCGGTTGAAGATATCGAACTGGATCGCCTGGTCGCGGCCGGCCACGGCTTCGGCAAGGCGAAACGCACCGCCGACATCGCTCTTTCTTCCCGCCACCAGGGCGTCGAGCGTCGAGGCGATCTCCAGCCCGCCATACTGCGTCAACAGGATGGCGTTGCGCGCGCTGCCCCCTGCCCGCTCGACCAGTGCCGCGCGCGCCGCCGGGTCGTCCGGCGGCGGCGGTTCCGCCGTTTCCAGCACCGCCATCAACTCGTCGGCGTCGAGCGGCGTCAATCGCACCACCTGGCAGCGCGACCGGATCGTCGGCAGCAGACTGCCCGGCGCATGGACGATCAGGATGAACAGGGTTCGTGCCGGCGGCTCTTCGAGATTCTTCAGCAAGGCATTGGCGGCATTGGTGTTCATGTCGTCGGCCGGGTCGACGATGACGACCCGGTAGCTGCCGTCGTGCGAGGTCAGCGACAGGAAGCGGCTGACCTTGCGGATTTCATCGACGGTGACGACAGTCTTGAAACTCTTCGTCTTGTCATTCAACGGCCGGGTCAGATGCAGCACCGAAGGATGCGCCCCGGTGGCGATCTGGCGAAACAGCGACGACGCCGGATCGGGAGTGGCAAGGCTTTGCGGCGCCTGCGCGATATCCGGGTGCTTCAGGAGATGATGCGCAAGATGGAAGGCCAGCGTCGCCTTGCCGATGCCGACCGGTCCGGAGAAGATCAGCGCATGCGGCAGCTTTCCCGCGCGATAGGCGGCGGTGAGCATGCCCGCGGTCTGGCTGTGCCCGACCAGACGCGGCGTTTCGGATGGCTCCGGCACGCCGTCCAGCGTGTCGTGCTGCTCGGGTGCGATGCGCTCGAAGATCATGCCGGTGTCGCCTGCCTGTCGCGCGCCGGCGTTCTCGCTTCCAGCGCCGAGAAGACGGCGGCGGTGACGACATTTTCGACCGCATCGGGATCGGCGGCTGCGTCGACCACGATACAGCGTTCCGGCTCGGCCGCGGCGATCGCCAGGAAGGCCTCGCGGCGGGCTTGATGGATCGCCAGCGTCTCCTTTTCGAAGCGGTCGGCGGCTGCCTCGGTGCCGCGCCGCAGCGTTGCGCGCCTCAGACCTTCCGCCGGATCGATGTCGAAGATCAGCGTCATGTCCGGCATCATGCCGTTGATGGCAACCTGCTCCAGCGCATCCATGAACGTCGGGTCGATGCCGCCGGTGACGCCCTGGTAGACGCGCGAGGAATCGAGGAAGCGGTCGCAAAGCACGATGGAGCCACGCTCGACCGCCGGCCGGATGACCTGCTCGACATGGTCGGACCGCGCGGCGGCGAAAAGCAGCGCTTCCATCTTCGGCCCGAACGGTTCGGCGGCGCCCGAAAGCAGCACGTGCCTGACCGCTTCGGCGCCCGGCGAGCCGCCCGGTTCGCGGGTAAGGAGGACATCGTATTTCTTGGCGCGCATCTTCCTGGCCAGCCGCTCGATCTGCGTCGACTTGCCTGCCCCTTCGCCGCCTTCGAAGGTGATGAAAAATCCGCGCGCCAATCGAAAGGCCTTTTTGTCCATGCCTGAAATGGGATTGTACCGCTCTAGATAGTCCGCGCTCGGCAAAACGTCCATGCCGTCGATTGTTTGCCTTTATGCATGTCGTTTCCCCAAAGCCGGGGCCACTTTTTGAGCGACATGCATTAGCGCAGCCAGCCGACCGCCAGTTCCTTGACGGCATCGAGCGCGCGCTGCGGCAGCGTGCCGACGCCGATCGATTCGGCGGCGAAAAGCGGCGTCTCCTGGCTGAGCGTGTCGCCGATCCAGACGCGGAGCGCACCCACCGGCTGCCCCTCCTCCACAGGTGCTGCAACCGGGCCGTTGTAGACGATCCTGGCGGTCAGCTTGTCGCGGTTGGTGATCGGCAGGAAGATGTCGATCGGGCCCTTGGCCTTCAGCGTCACCCCGGATTTCGCACCGCCAAAAACCTGGGCCTCGCCGACCACTTCGTCCTTGGCGAAGATTTCGGTCTTCTCGAAGGAGCGGACGCCCCAGTCGAGCAGCTTTCGCGCCTCCTCGGCGCGCTCCTTGTCGTTCGCCAGCCCGCTCATTGCCGCGATCACCCGCGTGCCGTTGTGGCTGATCGAACCGACGATGCCGAAGCCTGACGCCTCGCTCGCACCGACCGCCAGGCCATCGGCGCCGATGTCCATCGCCAGAAGCGGATTGCGGTTCCTCTGCGAGATCTTGTTCCAGGTAAAATCCTTCTGGCCATAGTAGCGATAGAAATCCGGATAATCGCGCCACAGGTGCACGGCCAGCTGCGCCAATTCACGCACGGTCGTCTGCTGGCCATCCGCCGGCAGGCCGGTCGAATTGACGAAAGTCGATGTCTTGAGGCCGATCTGGCGGGCGCGTTCGGTCATCTGCGCGGCAAAATTGTCTTCGGATCCGGACATGCCTTCGGCGATGACGATGCAGCCATCATTGGCCGCCTGCACGGTCACGCCCTGGATCAGGTCCTCAAGCCGGATCGACGACTTGAGCTTGGCAAACATCGTCGATGTTCCCGAAGGCGCGCCGCCTTTGCGCCATGCGTTTTCACTGACCACGAACGTGTCGTCGAGCTTCAGGCGGCCGGACTTGATGGCGTTGAACACCACTTCCATGGTCATCAACTTGCCCATCGAGGCCGGCTGTATCGGCTTGTCGGCATCCTTCGAAAACAGCACCGTCCCAGTCTCTGCGTCGATCATGAAGACCTGCGCGGCCTTGGTCTCGAAAAGCTGCGCACGGGCTGGAATCTGGGAAAACAGCAGCAGGCCAAAAACCAGAAGCCCGGCGAGAGGCGGGAGCAAGCGCAATTGCATGATGTTCGACCCATTGGCCGGCACGGCCGGCAAGCCCGCAAAAAGTATCAGGCTTTTTGCATAGCGGATCAACCGCGCAGCGGAAATCCGGCTAGGCTTGCGCTCAGTTGCGCACAGCCAGTGCATCCGGCGCGCCATGCGACCATGCTGCCTGCAGCAAATCATCCAGATTGCGGTGGCCATCGGGATACAGATTGACCGAATACCAATCCTCGCCATCGAGTTCCGAACGCTGGATTTCGATCTTGCCGAATGCGGCAAGCTGAGCAGCAATGCGCCTGGCTTCCGCTGCATCCTCGAACGAACCAGCCGCGACGTAGTCGGTGGACGGACCGGCCGGTGGCGGCTGGCGCTTCCACGATTGAAGGACGTCGGCCGGCGACATGCCGTCGCCACCCAGCGCGGCAAAAGCATTGGAGGCGCGTTCCACCCGCTCGTCCGCATAGGACAGCGAGGCCACGGCAAACGGCGATTGCGGCGGCAGGTTGATCTGCGGACGCTCCGGCACGATCGGGCCGAAATCGGGCAGCGCCAGATCGCCGTAGGCCGGCGTCTGCGCCGACATCACCGGCTGGACGGCGCCGGAATCAGTCAACTGACCCGGAAACGGCACGGCGGCAGTGCCAGCCGGCAGGCTTGGCGAAGGCCCGTTCATGGCGACCATGACGCCGGTCGGCAGCCCGTCCGACGGATCCGGCGCCCTGTTGCCGGGGTGGTAGGAGGCCATCAGATACTGGTCGTCATCGCCGTCGAGCGGTGCACGGCCGACATACTCGACCTTCACTTGAGCGGTACCAATGTTGGCATAATCAAGCATTTGAGCGGCGCGCTCCGACACGTCGATGATGCGGCCTTCGTGATAGGGGCCGCGATCATTGACGCGGACGATGACCGAACTGCCGGTCTTGAGATTGGTGACGCGGGCATAGCTTGGCAGCGGCATGGTCGGGTGCGCCGCCGTCAGATGGGTCATGTCGTAGACTTCGCCGTTGGCGGTAAGCCGGCCGTGGAAGGCATCGCCATACCAGGAGGCCAGGCCGACCTTAGCGTAGCGCTTGTCTTCCCTGGGGTAATACCACTTGCCACGGACCTGATAGGGCTTGCCGAGCTGATCCCTGCCGCCGCCGCGTTGTATGCGCCCGTTCTGCGAGATCACACGCGGGCTTGCCTTCACGCCATATTCGGATTCGGAGAAATATTCCTTGGAGCGGGTCTTCTTGTAGACCATCGCTTTCGGCTCAGGCTGCGACGCGCAAGCCGCCAGCAAGGCGGCCGACATGGCGAACAACGCGACTGTAGCAGCGCGACGAAGACGCGGGTGCGTCACAGCCTGCATTTTCCTGATGTCCCCTTCAGTCTGAACCTTGGACGCCGCGCTCAGCATCAGAGGAGCCAAAACGCTCACTCGACGAATACCAACGACGCCTGGAACCCCGATCCTTTGTGCGCAGGAATTGTTTATCACGGTATTAACCGATTGTGGCCGGAACCGGGCAGGATTGTGGCGGCCTCGCCCTGCCGAGCACCTGAAAAATCGCGGCTTTTCGTTCTTCCACGCGAAGGTCATGTTGTGCCCGCTGCCACAGAGCGCTTGGCTCCGCTTCTGCCGGGCCATGTCTGGCGGTTGACAGGTCTTTGTCGGGCGAAGCTTCTGGCGCTTGCCACTGTGCTAGGGAACAGTTCCAGCCCTCGCGAGTTTGTGACGCAGGCGGATGCGTCACAATTTGAAGGCGACCATTGTCATGCAGCAGATCGACGACACCAAAAAGCTGGTTAACGACTTGAATGACAGGGAGCGGCAAAGCCTCATCCGCATTAAGGAAACTCAGGAACTCATTCAGCTAAACCGCCGGCTTATAGCGCGGTCCCATGAAATCCTTTCAAGTGCTGCACCCGAGATGGCTGCGATCCTCGGCAGGGCTAATAGCCGGACGTGAGAGAGCCGCGCTGCGCAGGGAGGAAGCGTTCCTGCGCAGCCGCCCTATATCTCGCCAGTGCCTCCTCGCGCTCCAGCCGGTAGACGCCGGGCAAGGGCTGCCAGTCGGCTGGTTTCAGCCTCATACACCACTGCGCCTTCCACGTTGCTTGCTGGCGCGAGCGAAGTTCGATGCGCCCCGCGAAGGCCGCTTCGTCGCACGCAATGGCAAGCACGGTTTCAGGCGAGCCGCCACCGCTGACGCCGCAGAGCAAGTTGACGCCGCGTTGCAGGCCGCTATAAGCAGCGAGCGAAAAGCCAAACAGTTGCAAAGCGCATGGCAAAGGGCATTTTCAGACCTTTGCAAAAAGACAGATAGCGCAATGAATACAACTAGTTGGAGGAATGGCCGAGCGGTTTAAGGCACCGGTCTTGAAAACCGGCGTGGGTGCAAGCTCACCGTGGGTTCGAATCCCACTTCCTCCGCCATAGCACCAACAAAATCAAATACTTAACAGTCGTTTTCGGGCCGTGACATAACCGGTGCCATGTCCGAAAAAGGCCCGGAAGCTGGCATCCTGCTCGCCGTCTTCAACCCATGCCGTGTCATGCGCCTTGATGGTGAAGCGCTGGTCAGTGCCCGTCGCCCAACCAAGTGACGACTCGCGATCGGTGTCCTCGTCTTGCGGCTCGTCCAACACGTCGCCGCCACGCTCATTTTCGGCCATTCGTTATGGTTCGGGAACGTGGCAAGCTCGCCTCCCCAGGCACTCGCCGTCAATGATCGGGCGAGTTCCGTATTCCCTCAACTTAAGCCATGCCTTGCGCAATAGGCTGCTCATCTATTGCTTCGCATCGACTGCAAATACCGCGTCGCCGCACGACTTGCCTTGGTCGGATCCACACCGTGAGCCGGGAAGCTCGCTCTAACTCCCCGACGACAAAGCCGCTGCTCAAGCTTTGTGCGCGGCGTCCATCGGCGCCCAGTCCAAGTCCTCACCGTCGATGTTCACTCGCGAGTTCCCGAAAGGCTCGGTGGCAACATCTCATTTTTGGTGTTGCGCAGATCATCAATTTCGTCCTGGGACATTTCGCCCATGACCGGGCGCTTGACCCGTATTTCCATGTAGCGCCGCTCCGTAGCGTTCAGTTCCAGCTCCATGGCTCGCAGCGCAGCCCATTGCGCACGAAAAGCGTCTTCGAGATGCAGGCCCAGAACCCTCTTGAGTTGTTCCACAGTGGAGTTTCACTATTCTATGTTGCAGGGCCAGCGGCGCCGTGCTTTATCCCCGAGTTAGCAGACTGACATTTCATTGTCTCAAGCAAATGGGGACATCGCCATGCTGCAAAGAATTCTGGACAGCATCATCCCTCAGAAGAAGATCCCCGATGCTGACTGGTTTGCTCTCCAGTTCGATCCAAAAAAGGCGCGCGACGTCCACAAGATACCGCTCCCTGGTTCCCCAGCGACGACACCCAGAAGGGGTTCACGGCGCTGAGCGGCGAAATCAACATGCGCCAGGCGTTCGACTTCTACGTCCACATGCGAACGGTGTGCCACCTAGACCAGGTCCGACAGCCCAAGGTGCTGGACTTCGGAGGTGGATGGGGCCGCGTCAGCCGCTTGTTCTTGAGGGATACGAAGCCGCGGAACATCTATCTGGCAGAGACCAGAGCGTCCACCGTTCAACTGCTCAAAGACTTGAACGCACCATACACCGTCATTCACAACGCGCCGCCACCGCCTATCATTGGCCTGCCCAACGACCTGGACCTAGTTTTCGCCTATTCCGTTTTCTCCCATCTGTCTGAAAAGTATTTCCTCGACTGGATGGCCTATTTCCTCAATGTGCTGAAGCCGGGCGGCCATGTCGTGTTCACGTCACGCGGCCACTATTTCATTCGTCACCTGCAACATCTGCATGCGAGAGAAGAGGCGGCGGATCCTACCTTGGCTGAGCATATTCGGCGCCTGAAGCAGATGATGCCGCACCCTGACCAGATCCTTCGTCTCCATGATGCTGGGGAGTTTCAGTTCTACCCCATTGGCGGCTCGGAGGAATTGACCCCAAGCTTCTTCGGCGAAGCATTCATCCCCGAAGCCTATCTGAAGAAGCACTTCGGAGACGCCATCATCAATTTCACCGAAGACGTACCCCGGGTTGACCAGAGCATAACGGTTCTGCGCGCAACCGTTAGGTCCTACGCCGTGACAGACTTGATCACGGCGTAGCTGATCACAATGGCCTCAGAGAGAGAGAGAGAGAGAGAGAGAGAGAGAGAGAGAGAGAGAGCCGAGGCTGACGTTGCGCACATCGATCGTGGCTGAGAGCCGGCTGCCGCCCGCGCATTGAGGGTGTACGAGCCCGCCGTGCCGGCCGAGATGTGGTTGAGGACGACAATATCGGTTCGCTGCAATGAACTGTTTGTCAGGACGAAAGAGACAGTCGTCGAAGCCGCCAGCGCCGCAGCATTCATGGTGATCTGCCCGGTTGCCCTGTTTAGCGTCACACCAGTGGACTTGCTCGTCGCCTGCGTGACCGTGCCGCCTGCCCCGTCGCATAGCCGATGCCGTTGGTCGCGCCGGCGGACAATACGGCTCCCGAGAGTGTCAATGTGCCCGAGGCATGGGTGATCGTATAGTTGCCGTTCGCCCGGTTGATCACGCCACCGGTGGCGAGGAATGCATCGGACCATTGCAGAGCCGTAGTGCCGAAGGAGAGGTCAGGCGCTATGGAAAGAGAGGCATTCCGCCGCCCTGCAACGCGATGGCTTCAGGAATCCGCACGAACGAATTGCGAGATTGGTGGCATCTGCTGCCCGCTGGCAACCCAAGCTCTTCATTCGGGACGCTTGGCGAATTCCTCGCCGGCAATTCGCACCGCCTGTTGCACGATGGGATAGCCGCTGTAGAGAACGAGGTTGAGGAAGGTTTCGAGCACCTCCTTGCGGCTCGCGCCGGCATTGAGTGCTGCATTGATGTGGACACGCAGCGGGGCTTCCGCTGTCTTGGTCGCGACCGCGGCCAAGGCCGCGCAGGCCGTCAGCTCGCGGGTCTTGGGATCGATGCCTGGTCTTGAGAAAATGTCGCCATAGGAATGCTCGACGATCATGCGACCGATGTCCGGTGCGATGTCGTCGAAACCGCGGATGACCGCTTCACCGGACGCGCCGGACGTCTGTGCAAGTGTCGTGAGTCCACGCTTCCGACGCAGCTCCCGGCTCTCGGACAGCGGCGCTGCCGCGGATGGCGCCGTGATCGCTGTAGCTCCGCGGTCTGCCGAGAAGGCCCGTTGGGCGAGATCGAAGGCGTTGAGTGCGGCGGGAAATCCAGCATAGACGCTAAGCTGCATCAGCGCCTCGGCAATCTCTACGGGCGACAGGTCCTGCTTGAGGGCGGCCTTGAGATGGAAATCGAGAGCTTCGTCGCGGTTGCCGGTCGCCGCCAGCATCGAGATGATGGCGAGGTGCTTGGCCTTCGGTTCCAGCCCCTCGCGCGACAAGGCCTCGCCGAAGGCGAATTCAATCGACCAGCGTGCAAGGTCCGGCGAGATCGTCTCAAAAGGCCGCAGATGACCTTCGCCGTCGAGCGTCGAGAAGAGTTTCAGGCCGCGCCGGTATCGCTGGGTTCCGTCGTCGCTTGCCGGTGGCGGGGCCTCGAAGGTGATGTGCCGCTCCCGGAAGATCTCGCGCACCAGGGCGATCGAGTCGATGGCGGAGGGGAAGCCGAGGACCGCCACGGATACGAACAGCAACTCCACCAAATCCTGCGGTCTCCCTCCGGCGTTGAGGAAGCCCGTCATATGAAACTTGAGCTGCGGCTGGACGCTGCCCAGCGCCATCAAACAAGAGACGGTGCAAATCTGCCGCAGCGGCAAATTCAGTCCCGGACGGGAGAGAATATCGCCATAAGGATATTCGACCGTAAAACGCGCCAAGTCCGGCGACGCCTCAGCAAGGCGTTTGATCGGCAAGTCAAAACCTTCGCCGCCGATCCGCCGGAGAACTTCCATGCCGCGTTCGAAACGCTCGCCGTTTGCTTTGTGAGCCATGGTCTATTGGATACTCCCTAGTCAAGCGCTTCATGAAG
The DNA here is from genome assembly GCF_042647205.1 of Mesorhizobium cantuariense. Lineage (NCBI taxonomy): Bacteria > Pseudomonadati > Pseudomonadota > Alphaproteobacteria > Hyphomicrobiales > Phyllobacteriaceae > Mesorhizobium > Mesorhizobium cantuariense. The sequence continues at coordinate 3,205,215 of NZ_JBHRVD010000001.1, forward strand.
AGGTTTCGGGTGTTTCATGACTTCGGCCATGCAACGCGACAGATATTGCCGCGCGTCCGGGCACGGCTACTACCTTCTGCGTCGGGGCGTTTCGAATGGGGCGATCAGGCTGATTCATCGCCGGATAATTGCGATAAATCCAATTCATTATTAGTATAGCCGTCATGAAGGCAGTGCATCTCGCCAATATCGATCTGAATCTGCTGGTGGTGTTCGACGCCTTGGTTGCAGAAGGTCATGCCACGCGCGCCGCCGCACGGATCGGGCTGACCCAGCCGGCCGTCAGCCACGCCCTCAACCGGCTGCGGGCCTTGTTCGGCGATCCACTCTTCGTCCGCTCACCGCGTGGTATGGTGCCGACTTCGCTGGCCCAGGATATCGCTCCGAGCGTGCGGTCCATCCTCGAACAGGTGGAAGGCGTACTGCGTGGCGGGCGTGCTTTCGACCCGCCGCGAGCACACGGCAGTTCGTTCTCGGTCTCTCGGACTATGTCGCCTTCGTGCTTCTGCCTCGTCTGACCGCACGCCTCGACCAGGAGGCGCCGGGCGTGTCTCTCGTCGTCCGCAATACGAGCCGGAGCGTCGGCCTGCCGATGCTGGAGGATGGCACGGTCGAACTGATCGCGGGCAACTTTCCGGAGCCGCCGACACACATGCGGGAGGAACTGCTCTACGAAGAAGACTTCATCTGCGCCGGCCGCGGCGACCACCCCAATCTCGGCGAACCGCTCGATCTCGACCGATATTTGGCCCTTCGACACATTCAGGTCTCGATGAAGGGCAATCCGAGCGGCTACGTCGACGCCGTGCTGGCGGAAAAAGGGCTCAAGCGAAATGTGGCCGTGACCGTCGGACACTTCCTGATGGCCCCGATGCTGGTGGATGCCTCCGATCTCGTGGCGACGGAACCACGCCGCCTCTTCTCGCCGCTTGCCGGCCGCCTGCCCCTCAGGCTCCTCCCGCCGCCGATCGACATTCCCCTGTTCCGCGTGGTGCAGACATGGCACTCAAGGCACGATTCTGATTCGGGCCATCAATGGCTGCGACGCATTCTCCGGGAAGTCGGTCAACAGGTATAAGTCGCTAGTCTACGGACGCGTGGCCGCCGCAACGGTCCCACGGCCTCGGCGCTTCTTCGTCGGCCCACACGGGCGGGTCGTGCTCAATGGCGTCGGACATTTTCCGCAGCGGTAGACGAAAACGTAGTGCTCATAACTATCGGTCGTGGCCCGCCAGACGGATCGATTTCGATCGAAGTTGTTGCACTAAAAGCCTGAAAACTCGCGATATTTCAAGCGGTTGCCGATCTATTTCATTGATTGCCATATAGACGGCAGGCCCTGCGAGCACAAGACTTTACGGATGTTCAAAGTCGCCATTTAACAGTAAACTGGACATAAAGTCGGGCACTGAGGCTCGGCATAGCGCCGACGGGAGGGGGCGTGGCAGTCAAATACAAAGTCTATACACGGCCACGACTGAACGGCGACGGAGTGTGGGGCGCGTGGCTGCTATTGCTTTCGCCGCCCGTTAACGGCGTTGGCTGGTGGTGGCAGATGTCGAGCCCAAGCTGGTGCCGCTGGGCATGGTTTTTGTCAGTGGCTTGACCTTCTTGGGCGGTTTCGTGCTGCTTTTGATTGGGAGAGACTACGACAGCACCATCAACGAGATAAGTTCGAGCTAACGTCAATGGGCCTGTTTGATTGGCTCTTCGGCGGCGCTACAGAACCTCGGATAGGCCGCCCGCATATATCTGACATCGCGGTTCCGATCGCCGGCGATGACGGCACACCCGCCAGCAAAAACCAGATCGATGCGATCGAACGCCTAATCTGCGAGCCGCCCCTTGGCGATCTTACCTATCAGCAGGCGGCGGCGATAATGTCGGCGCGATCCTACTCCAAGTTTGTTCTGGACGATGTCCTATCCAAACCGGGCATCCGTCATCCAAGGCGATCAGCTTATCTTGCATTGCAGGCCAATTTGATCGCCTTCATTGTCCGCGCCCCTCAGGCCCGAGTATATGTATGCAGGTGGAGCGATAAGAATTTCGAAAGTGGAGAGGAAAAACCTCCAGCCAAAAATGTTCATTGGCAACAAGCGGTTGCGTTTGTCGCACCGGTGATCGCCAAATTGAAGGCGTAGACCTCCAAGCAGTCGCGCTAGACCTTACTCGCCACCAGGTAGGCCGGCGGAGCGTTTCGGCGATCTATCGGCTACGTCGTCGAGCTTCCGGGGATCGGAGAAAAAAGGGAAGCGCCCACCTTCGGCGCACTCGTTGCCGCCTTCCTCGCGCTCTGCTTCGTCCCTCCGCTAGGTTTGGCCGTGCTGGAAACTGCCTTCGCTGGGTGGTCGCTTGTCGTTTTCCTCGCCGTTCGTTTTGGTGCGGTCGCCCACAATTCGCGTTGCCGGCGCTTTATGCGAAAGCAGAGCCTTTAGTCTTTGGAAAGGGGAGATGTGGTTCTTCTCGGAGGCGCAGGCGGCGCGCCGGGATTAAAGGCGCCGGTACTAGAGGCGAATGAATGGATATCTTTGGCATCAAGGCGCTTTTGATCTGCGCGCTGATCTTCATTCCGTTCGAACATCTGTTTGCCGAGCGGCCGCAGAAGATTTTTCGCAAGGGTTTCGCTGTCGACCTGATCTATCTGCTGTTCAACGGCTTCATCATAAAGCTGGCCATCGCCATGATCGCGGCCGGTGCCCTCGGCGCCGCTGCATTCCTGGTTCCGCAATCGATAACGCAAGCCGTCAGCGGTCAGCCGGTCTGGCTGCAGGTTGCGGAAATCATCGTGATCACCGATATCGGCGTCTATTGGGCGCATCGGGCCTTCCACAAAATCCCCGCGCTTTGGAAGTTCCATGCAGTTCACCACGGCATCGAGGAACTGGACTGGCTCGGGGCTTTCCACAATCACCCGGTCGACGCCATCGTCACAAAGGCGATATCGCTGACGCCGGTCTTTTTCCTCGGCTTCTCCGAAGCCTCGATCGCCATCTTTTTTATCATCTATCTTGGGCACACGCTGCTTGTTCATTCAAACGTGCGGATTCCGTTCGGCCCTTTGAAGTGGCTGATCGCCAGCCCGCAGTTCCATCGCTGGCACCATGCCAACCAGCGCGAGGCCTATGACAAGAACTTCGCCGGGCAGTTGCCTTTCCTCGACATGCTGTTCGGCACCTACAATGTCACCGGTGACAAGGTGCCGGAGAAGTACGGCGTCGACGACCCGATCCCTTCCACCTATTTCGGTCAGATCGGCTATCCGCTGCTGCGCCGCAGGAAGCTGTCGAATCGGGCAGTGCCGAGCACCGAAGCCTGATGGCTGGCTCGACGGTGCGGCATCCACACCGGTCCGCTTTCAGGCCCATAGAACGCCGCACCACCAGAGGGCTTTTCGCCTCGAATCGGCTAAACCTTGAGGCATGAACGAGACCTCACTCTATGCGCCGGTGAAGCGGTTCCTCGAAAGCCTCGACTTCGTCGTCAAAGGCGAGATCGGCGGCTGTGACATCGTCGCGCTGCGCGAGGGCGAGCCGCCTGTCGTCGTCATCTGCGAACTGAAGCTGCAGTTCAATCTGGAACTGGTGCTGCAAGGTGTCGATCGCGCGGCCGCCTGCGACGAGGTGTGGCTGGCCGCGCGCATGTCGGCCCGTGGCAAGGGGCGCGAAAGCGATGCCAGGTTCCGCAATCTCTGCCGCCGGCTTGGTTTCGGCCTGCTTGGCGTGACCGCGACCGACCGGGTCGAGGTGCTTCTCAGCCCGATCGCGCTGGCGCCGCGCAAGAATGCACGCCGGCGCTCTCGCCTGGTCGACGAGCACCAGCGCCGTCGCGGCGATCCCGTTGCGGGAGGAGGATCGCGCAATCCGATCATGACGGCCTATCGCCAAAGCGCCCTCGCCTGCGCTGCCGCCATGGTGGACGGACCCAGGCGCCCGCGTGATCTGAAGGCGCTGACGCCGATCGCGCCGAAGATCCTGCAGCACAATGTCTATGGCTGGTTCGCGCGCGTCGACCGCGGCCTCTACGATCTCACCGATGCCGGCCGTGCCTCGCTGGTCCGTTGGCCGCAGCCATCGGACGATCAATCCCGACACGCAATTTTGAACACACCGGCCATATGATTGAAGATTCCTGCGGGGTCCGAGGCGGCCCGCTCGGTTGATTTCTCTGACAAAATATGTTGCTTGTCCCGCCCATGAAGAAGCTCTGCATGATCGCCTTGGCGTCAGTGACACTGAGTTTTCCAGCCAACGCAATGGACAGTGCATTGCGTGCCGGCCTGATGAAACTCGATCCCCAAACCCGTCTTGAACAGCGTTGTGACGCCGAAGTGCTCGACCGGATCACCCACGACGATCGCAAGTTCAAAGCCGATCGCGTCGTCGCCTACGCCTTCGCGACGCCCGAGATGGGCGCGGATGCGATCAGGAGCCCGGGTGCTGCGTTTCGCAGCAAGGGGCAATGGTACCGGCTGAAATTCAAGTGCCAGACGGCGCCCGACCATATGGAAGTTTTGCAGCTCCGCTACCGGATCGGCGACGAGATTCCGGAGGCCGACTGGGCAAAGTACAATCTCTACGATTGATTTGTGATCGGCCATGGTTTTGCCTGGCTGTCGGCAAGTGCCGCGAAGCCTTTGATCCGGCTTTGGCGTAACGATGCTTCAGTGATGTCGCTATGCGTGATCCCTTGACGCCAAGGGACCACCAAGTTAGGGCCGTCTGGATAATCGACGAACACTCGGCAAATCAGCAAGGGCTTCCGGTCGATGGACATTTTTTTCAGCGCTGCCAGCCTGACCGCCCTGCTCCAGGTCATCGCCATCGATCTCGTGCTCGCTGGCGACAATGCAATCGTCATCGGTCTTGCGGCTGCCGGCCTGCCGGCCGAACAGCGTAAGAAGGCGATCCTCCTCGGCGTGGTGGCGGCAACGGTGCTGCGCATCGGCTTTGCTGCGGTGACCGTCAAGTTGCTGGCTATCGTCGGCCTGCTGCTGGCCGGCGGCATCTTGCTGCTGTGGGTTTGCTGGAAGATGTACCGCGAGCTGCGCACGTCCCATGCCGACGAGCTGGAAGCGACCGAGGCGCTGTCGAACGCCGATCTCAACAGCGACAATGCGGTGGCCGGCAAGGCGAAGCGCAAGACGCTCGGCCAGGCGGCATTGCAGATCGTCGTCGCTGACGTGTCGATGTCGCTCGACAACGTGCTGGCGGTCGCGGGTGCTGCGCGCGATCATTTCCCGGTGCTGGTCATCGGCCTCGTGCTGTCGATCGCCCTGATGGGGCTCGCCGCGACGTTCATCGCAAAGCTGCTGCATCGCCACCGCTGGATCGCCTATGTCGGCCTGCTGATCATTTTCTATGTGGCTTTGGACATGGTCTATCGTGGCGCGGTGGAAGTCTGGCCGCACGTAAACGGCGCCGTCAGCTGAGACTGCGCCAGCCACGGCTTCGATCCGGAAAGCTTGGTCCGCGGCGCAATCGCCGTGCGTTTTGCCGCATCGCAGGCCTGCCATACCAATGCCGCAATAAGTGTGGTACTGCGCCGGCAATCCTGAAAAGCCCGGAAAACCTCTATGTCCGCTCCTCGCGTGAGTTTTGTCAGTCTTGGATGCCCGAAGGCCCTTGTGGATTCGGAACGCATCATCACGCGCCTGCGCGCCGAGGGCTACGAGATCGCACGCAAACATGACGGCGCCGACCTTGTGGTCGTCAACACCTGCGGCTTTCTCGATTCCGCCCGCGATGAGTCGCTCAATGCCATCGGCTCCGCGCTTTCGGAAAACGGCAGGGTCATAGTCACCGGCTGCCTCGGCGCCGAGCCGGACGTCATTCGCGAGAGGCACCCCAATGTGCTGGCGATCACCGGGCCGCAGGCCTATGAGAGCGTGATGGCCGCCGTGCATGAGGCCGCACCGCCTTCGCACGACCCCTATCTCGACCTGCTGCCGCCGCAGGGCGTCAAGCTGACGCCGCGCCACTACGCCTATCTCAAGATTTCGGAAGGCTGCAACAACCGCTGCACCTTCTGCATCATTCCCGCACTGCGTGGCGACCTCGTCTCGCGACCTGCGGCCGATGTGCTGCGCGAAGCCGAGAAACTGGCCAAGGCAGGCGTCAAGGAACTCCTGGTCATCTCGCAGGACACCAGCGCCTACGGCATCGACATCAAGTACCAGACCAGCATGTTCGGTGACCGCGAAGTCCGTGCGAAATTCCTCGACCTTTCCGAGGAACTGGGCAAGCTCGGGATCTGGGTGCGCATGCACTATGTCTACCCCTACCCGCATGTCGCCGACGTCATCCCGCTGATGGCCGAGGGCAAGATCCTCCCCTATCTGGATATCCCCTTCCAGCACGCTTCGCCGCAGGTGTTGAAGAACATGCGGCGGCCGGCACATGGCGAAAAGACGCTCGAGCGCATTCGCGGCTGGCGCGAGGTCTGTCCGGATCTCGCCATCCGCTCGACCTTCATCGTCGGCTTCCCCGGCGAGACGGACGATGATTTCGAAATGCTGCTTGACTGGCTCGATGAGGCCAAGATCGACCGCGCCGGCTGCTTCAAATACGAGCCGGTCCGTGGCGCCCGTTCCAACGATCTTGGACTCGAACAGGTCCCGCAGGAGATCAAGGAGGCGCGTTGGCACCGCTTCATGCAGCGCCAGCAGAAGATTTCAGCGACGCAGCTGGCCAAAAAGGTCGGCAAGCGCTTGCCGGTGCTGATCGACGAGGCGCACGGCACATCGGCAAAGGGCCGCACCAAATACGACGCGCCCGAGATCGATGGCTCGGTGCATATCCAGTCGCGCCGTCCGTTGCGCCAAGGCGATATCGTCACCGTCAAGATCGACCGTGCCGACGCCTATGACCTCTATGGTTCGGCGGTCTGACGGAGCCGTATTTACTACATCTAGCGATAGTTCAGACCGTTTAACCCATTCGGCCGCGGCCCGCACTATGGTTTCCGGACCGTAAATGCGGAGAGTTCGGGATGAACACCAGACCTGCTGGGCAGGATTACATCGCGACGCTGGACCTTCTCAGGCTGGCGGCAGCCCTTGCGGTTGTGCTCTTTCACTATTTCTTCCGCGGCGCGGCCGCCGAAGGCTTTCTCGCCGAGTGTTATCCGCTTGCCGCGCCATTTGCCCTCTACGGCTATCTCGGCGTCAATCTGTTCTTTCTGATCAGCGGTTTCGTCATTGCCTGGTCGGCGGAAAGCCGCAGCTGGGACCAATTTGCAATCGCGCGGTTCGTTCGCCTCTATCCGGGCTTCCTGTTCTGCATGACGATCACCTTCGCAATTGTCGTCCTTGCCGGCTCACCGCTGCTTTCAGCCTCTTTCAGTCAGTATGCCGCCAATCTGTCGATGTTCGCGCCGGCCTTCGGCCAACCCTTCATGGACGGCGTCTACTGGTCGATCGTTCTTGAACTGGTGTTCTACGGATGGGTAACGCTGGCCCTCTTCACCGGGCTCTTCCAGAAACGCAAGCTGGAATTGATCTTCGTCTGGCTGACGATCTCGGCCTTGAACGAATTCTTCCTCGGCAGCGGCGCGGCCAGGCTGCTGTTCATCACCGAGTTCGGGCCGTTCTTCGCCGCCGGCGTGCTGGTCCATCACATCCATGCGCATGGGCGTTCACTGCCGGCCTTGCTGCTGCTCGCCGCCGCCTTCCTGATCTCGTGCGGTACACTATCCGTGACGCGGCACTGGATGCAGAACCATTACGGCATTGCTGTTTCGTCGGCCAATCTCGTCGTCGCCAATGTCGTCATGCATGCCGCGTTGATCGGCGCGGTGCTGCTGCGCCATCGTGTCAGGCCATCAGCGCTCATCCTGGCGCTGGGCGGACTGACCTACCCGCTCTACCTGCTGCATCAGAACATCGGCTATCTCGCCATCAATGCCGCAACACCCGTGGTCGGGAAATGGTTTGCCGCCGTCGGCTGCGTCGCACTCATGCTCTTCGTTTCGTGGGCGATCTGGCGCAGCTGCGAACGACCCGCGCAGCGGCTGCTCAGGATTTGGCTCGGCCGCGCGGTCGATATCGGACTGGCGCGATTTCGTCGCGTCTCTACCGAAGCACAGCCCGCCGAATGAAAAAGGGCGCCTCGCGGCGCCCTCCTCATTTTGATATCTCGCGCTTCTTACTGCGGCAGCTTGTCGTCGACACCCTTCACATAGAAGTTCATGCCGAGCAGCGTGCCGTCATCGGCGACTTCGCCGTCTTTCAGCCAGGGCGTGCCGTCCTGCTTGGCGATCGGCCCGGTGAAGGGGTTCCAGCCGTCGGAGATCTTCTTCGTGGTCGCCTCCGCCATCGCCTTCACGTCGTCGGGCATGTTGGTGAAGGGGGCGAGCTTGACCGCGCCGTCCTTGATGCCAAGCCAGACATTGCCCGGCTTCCACGTGCCGTCGAGGGCTGCCTGGACCCGGCTGATGTAATAGGGACCCCAATCATCGGTGATCGAAGTCAGCTGCGCCTTGGGCGCGAACTTGATCATGTCCGAAGACTGGCCAAAGCCCTGCAGGCCCCGCTCTTCGGCCACTTGCAGGGCAGCAGTCGAATCGGTGTGCTGCACGATGATGTCGGCGCCCTGGTCGAACAGCGCCTTGGCGGCGTCGGCTTCCTTGCCCGGATCGAACCAAGAGTTCACCCAGACGATCTTGGCCTTGAAGTTCGGGTTGATCGACTGCGCGCCGAGCATGAAGGAGTTGATGCCCATCACCACTTCGGGGATCGGGAAGGAAACGATGTAGCCGGCAACGCCGGACTTCGATTCCTTGGCGGCGATCTGGCCAAGAACGTAGCGGCCTTCATAGAAACGCGCATTGTAGATGCCGAGATTGTCTGATGTCTTGTAGCCGGTGGCGTGTTCGAACATCACCTTGGGGAACTTCTTGGCGACCTTAACTTCCGGATCCATGAAGCCGAAGGAGGTGCCGAAGATGAGCTTGCAGCCTTCGCGCGCCAGGCGCTCGAAAGCACGGTCGGCATCGGGGCCTTCCGAGACGTTTTCGAGATAGGCGGTTTCGACCTTGTCGCCGAGCGCCTTCTCCACCTCGAGGCGGCCCTGGTCATGCTGGTAGGAATAGCCGAAGTCGCCGATCGGACCGGTATAGACCCAGCAGGCCTTGAGCTTGTCCGCGGCTTGCGCCGTTGCCGCCAGCGAAAGGGCAGCGGTCGTGGTCATCAGGGCAATAAGCAGTTTTTTCATTGTGTTACCTCTCTGAGTTAAGCCTTGGAGCTTCCCGTTTGTTTTTATTGTCAACGATCCGGAACGAATGGCTGCCCCAAGGAAGCCGGCGTGTTCATCATCGTCAGACGCTTGTTGCGCGAGATTAGAACGAGAACCACGACGGTTGCCAGATAGGGCAGCGAAGAAAGGAACTGCGAAGGCACCGGAATGCCAAAAGCCTGTGCATGAAGCTGGCCGATCCACACCGCGCCGAAGATGTAGGCGCCGGCCAGCACCCGCCATGGCCGCCAAGAGGCGAACACCACCAGCGCCAGCGCGATCCAGCCGCGGCCGGCACTCATGTTCTCCACCCATTGCGGGGTGTAGACCAGCGACAGGTGACCGCCGGCGAGACCGGCACAGGCGCCGCCGAAGATCACCGCGAGATAGCGGTAGCGGATCACCTGGATGCCCAGCGCATGGGCGGACGTGTGGCTGTCGCCGATCGAGCGCAGCGTCAGCCCGGTACGGGTCCTGAACAGGAACCACATGACGGCGGCGGTCAGTGCGATCGAGATGTAGAAGATTGGATCCTGGCCGAACAGCAACCTGCCGACCACCGGGATGGAGGTCAGCCCGGGAATGTCGAGATTGGGCAGCCGTTCGCCGGGTTGGCCGACGAAACTGGTGCCCATCATGCCGGACAAGCCAAGGCCGAGCAGTGTAAGCGACAGGCCAGTCGCCACCTGGTTGGTGGCCAGCGACAGTGTCATCACGGCAAACAGCAGCGAGAACACCGCGCCCATGGCGATTGCCGCCAGGAGGCCGATCCAGGGTGATCCGGTGAGATAGGTCGCACCGAAGCCGCCGACGGCGCCCATGATCATCATGCCTTCGACGCCGAGATTGAGCACACCGGAGCGCTCGACCACCAGTTCGCCGATTGCCGCGATCAGCAGCGGCGTTGCCGCCGTGGCGATGGTCAGAAGGATGTTTACGGTGATGTCCATCAACGGGCTTCCTTCAGCTTTGGCGTGGCTTCGAGTTTCGCGGCACCCTCCGGTTTGCTCAGCGCCAGGCCGACCAGGCGAATGCGGTAGTGAATGAGCGTGTCGCAGCCGAGTACGAAGAACAGCAGCATGCCCTGGAACACCCGCGCCACCTTATCCGAGATGCCAAGCGCGCTTTGCACCGCCTCGCCGCCGAGATAGGTCAGCGCCAGCACCAGGCCGGCGGCGACGATGCCGAGCGGGTTGAGGCGGCCAAGGAACGCCACGATGATGGCGGTGAAGCCGTAGCCGGGCGAAATGACAGGCTGCAGTTGGCCGATGGCGCCCGAGACTTCCGAGATGCCGGCAAGGCCAGCCAGCGCACCCGACAGCAGGAAGGCGAAGAACACCATCCGGTTGAGGCCGAAGCCGGCGAAGCGCCCTGCCCGCGGGCTTGAGCCCAGCACGCGCACCTCAAAACCTTTCAGCATGCGGCTCATCAGGATCCAGACCAGCACCGCCGCGATCAATGCGAAGACAAAACCCCAGTTTGCCCGTCCGGCATCCGGCATCAGTTCCGGCAACACGGCCGAATCGTTGAACTGGATCGTCTGCGGGAAACCATGGCCCTGCGGATCGCGCCAGGGTCCGCGCACCAGCCAGTCGAGGAAGAGCTGCGCGACATAGACCAGCATCAGGCTGGTCAGGATTTCGTTGGTGCCGAAGCGTGTCTTCAGCAAGGCCGGGATTGCCGCGCAGGCCGCGCCGCCGACCATGCCGAGCAAAAGCATCAGCGGCAGCACCAGCGGGCCTTCGAACTGCGGAAACAGCACCGGAATCATCGAGCCGGCGATGCCGCCGAGGATGAACTGGCCTTCGGCGCCGATATTCCAGATGTTGGCCTTGTAGCAGACCGACAGGCCGACGGCGATCAGGATGAGTGGCGCTGCCTTGATCGCCAACTCATGCAACTGCCAGACCTGGCTGATCGGCTCGATGAAATAGATATTGAACGCGGTCAACGGGTTGACGCCGAGCAGCGCGAACAGAACCGCGCCGGCGACGATCGTCAGTGCGAAGGCGATGAATGGCGACAGGGCCGAGAACAACGCTGAGCGCTGCGGGCGTTTGACGAGTTCGAGGCGCATCATGCCGTCTCCAGTCTATGTTCGGCGTGCCCGGGTTCGGCGCCGCCCATCAGCAAGCCGACCTTCTCGAAGGTCGCCTCGGCGATTGGCATCGGCTTCGACAGCTCGCCATTGTGCATGACGGCGATCGCATCCGATATTTCGAACAACTCGTCGAGATCCTGGCTGATCACCAGCACCGCCGATCCGCTGCGCGACAGTTCGATCAAGGCCTGGCGGATGTGGGCGGCAGCGCCCGCATCGACGCCCCAGGTCGGCTGGTTCACCACCATGACATCAGGCCGGCGGTCGAGTTCGCGGCCGACGATGAATTTCTGCAGATTGCCGCCCGAAAGGGCTGCGGCTTCCGGATCCGGCGCGCTCTTGCGCACATCCATCGCCTCGATGATGCGTTGGGAGGCGGCGTAGATGGCGGCGCTCTTGACCATTCCCCCATTGCCGACGAACGCCTTGCCGTCGGTGGCATGGCGCGACAGCAGCAGGTTCTCGGAAAGCTTCATGCGCGGCGCGGCACCGTGGCCGAGGCGTTCCTCCGGCACAAAGGCAGCACCCAGCAGGCGGCGTCCGGTGATGGTGAGGCCACCGGCATCCTTGCCGCGGATGCGCACGGAGGACGCGTCCTGCTGCGGCACTTCGCCTGAGACGGATTCGAAGAATTCGCCCTGGCCGTTGCCGGCGACGCCCGCGATGCCGATCACCTCGCCGGCGCGGACGTTCAGGTTGATGCCCTTGAGCGGGATCGAGAACGGCGTTGCCGGTTTGCGGCTGAGATTGCGAATCTCGAGCAGCGGCTGCGCCGTGGCGATCCCCTCGACCGGCGCGCGCACCACGGCCTGCACCTCGTTGCCGACCATCATGCGGGCCAGCGAAGACGCGGTTTCCTCGCGCGGGTTGCAGTGGCCGACGACCTTGCCGTGGCGTAGCACGGTGGCACGGTCGCAGATGCGTTTGACCTCTTCGAGCCGGTGCGAAATGTAGAGGATGGATTTGCCTTCCGAACGCAGGCGCTCCAGCGTCTCGAACAGCTTGTCGGCTTCCTGCGGCGTCAGCACCGAGGTCGGTTCGTCCAGGATGATGAGCTGCGGTGTCTGCAGCAGGCAGCGGATGATCTCGATGCGCTGGCGCTCGCCCACCGACAGGTCGCCGACCAGCGATTCAGGATCGAGCGGCAGGCCATAGCTGAAGGAAAGCGCCCTCGCCTTCGCCGCGATGCTGCTGATCGGCGAGCCATCATCCAGCGACAGCGCGATGTTTTCGGCCGCGGTCAGCGCCTCGAACAGCGAAAAATGCTGGAACACCATGCCGATGCCGAGTTTTTTCGCGACGCCGGGGCTGGAAATCCTGACGGCTTTGCCGTTCCAGAAGATCTCGCCGGAATTGGGCTCCAGCGAGCCGAACAGCATCTTGACCAGCGTTGACTTGCCGGCGCCGTTTTCGCCGAGCAAGGCGTGGATTTCACCTCTGGCGATGTCGAGATCGATATGATCGCACGCCGTCAGCGTGCCGAATATCTTGGTGAGGCCACGCACCTCGAGCAGGTTCGTGTCGTTCTGATTTGCACTCACAGTGCCTCCCATCTGGTTAGCCAGATATGTTCTGTGTTCCCGCAGCATGGTAGGCGCGGCCGGCTCTCATCGGAAAGCGGCACGCGTCTTGAAAGAGCTTCAAGAATTTCAGCGGAAATTCAAGGGATAGCAAGGCAGAACGGACAAAGGGTGCGTTGAGATTCAGGTCAGGCCGAGCCGAAAATGGTGGATTCCGAGAACCGGAGCGGAGTGTACTTTTTCGTACGTGAGCACCGGAAGCGCAGGAAGCCGCCATTTGCAGGCCGGCATCACCTGAATCTTAACGCACCCTAAGGGATGAGAATGGTCGTCCCTGTCGTCCTGCGCCCCTCGAGGTCGGAATGCGCTTTGCCCGCGTCCTTGAGCGCATAGCGCTGGTTGATCTTGATCTTGACGGCGCCACTGAGCACGACTTCGAACAAGGCAGCGGCGGAGGCTTCGAGGTCCTCGCGTTTTGCATTGTAGACGAACAGCGTCGGCCGGGTTGCGAACAACGAGCCTTTCTGTGCCAGCAACGACATGCTGAACGGCGGGATCGGTCCCGAGGACTGGCCGAAGCTGACGAACATGCCGAGCGGCCTCAGGCAGTCGAGCGAAGCCGGAAACGTGTCGTTGCCGACCGAATCATAGACGACATCGCATTTCCTGCCACCGGTGATGGCGGCGACGCCGGCGACGAAATCCTGTTCCTTGTAGTTGATGACGTGGTCGAAGCCGTGCGCCCTGGCGAGCTCGATCTTGTCTGACGAGCTGGCGGTGCCGATGACGGTCGCACCAAGATGTTTCGCCCATTGGCCGAGGATCAATCCGACGCCGCCGGCCGCGGCATGGAACAGGATCGTGTCGCCTGCCTTCACCTTGAACGTCCGGCGCAGCAGATATTCCGATGTCATGCCCTTCAGCATCATCGCGGCGGCCTGTTCGTCGCTGATGCCATCCGGAACCTTGACGACGCGGCTGGCGTCGATGACGCGCTCTTGCGCGTAAGCCCCTGTCGTCACGGCATAGGCGACGCGATCGCCCGGCTTCAACCAGTCGACGCCCTGGCCAACCTCCAGCACCACGCCGGCGGCTTCGCTGCCAGCAACAAGCGGGAACCCGCCGGGCGGCGGATAAAGACCCGAGCGATGATAGACATCGATGAAATTGAGGCCGATCGCCGTGTGCCGGATCAGGATCTGTCCCGATCCCGGCTGGCCGGGATCACTGTCCTCATAGGTCAGGACTTCCGGGCCGCCATGGGCGTGGATGCGGATCGCTTTGGACATGATTGGACTTCCTATGGGAGTGGCTGATCAGGCCTTCTTGGCACCGAGATTTGGAAAGAACTGCATGATGCCACCAATGCAGGCAAGGTAAAGCCCGGTGATGGTGATGCCGATCTTGGTGAAGGTGCTGACCTGTTCGCCCAGCACGCCGATCTGGTCGTAGAAGGCGGCAAGTGCCGCTTGCGCAAGGGCAAGCGCGCCGAAAGCGCACCACAAAAGGGTCATCCCAAGATTGATGCGCCGCAGCCGCACCACCCGCACCGGGTGGATGAAGTTGATCGGCACGAAAGTCAGAATGCCGGCCATCACCACCACCGCGAACGAAACCCATTGTCCGGGCTCGATGACGAACAGCGTGAACACCACCATGTTCCACACCACGGGAAAACCCTTGAAGAAATTCTCCTTCGTCTTCATGCCGGTGTCGGCATAATAGATGGCGCTGGAGACGACGATGATCGCCGCCGACAGGAACGACAGTCCCTCGCCCATGAAGCCGCGCTGGTAGAGCGCGAAGGCCGGGATCAGGACGTAGGTCACATAGTCGATGATGTTGTCGAGCATTTCGCCCGACCATGTCGGCAGGATCTCCTTGACCTCGAGCTTTCTGGCGATCGGCCCGTCGATGCCGTCGACGAACAGTGCCAGCCCAAGCCACCAGAACATCGCCGTCCAGCGCTCTTCGCTTGCCGCCACCAGCGACAGGAAGGCCAGGAACGAGCCCGACGCGGTCAGCAAATGGACGGAGAACGCCCTCGCCTGCGGCCAGGTGACTTTCTTCTTCGGCCGCGGAATCCGGTCCGTGATCTTTTTGGCGGCCTTTCGGGCCGTTGTGTTCTTGCTCACGGGCCCCGCCAATCCAGCTTGCAGATTTCGGCCGAACGGCCGGCGAAATTCCAGTTGCGGCCGAAAGCCCGCATCTTGCTCTTGTCGGACCTGGCAACGATGATCTCAGGCGCGATCCAGTATTCCGAATTGCTGATCACCGTGTCCTTGTCGCGGTCCTTGCCGGGGATCGGCGTCACCGCCCCGTCGATGATCTTCGGTATCTGGAAGATGCGCGTCTTGTCACGCGTCTCATAGGTGATCGGCACCTGCTCGACGCCGAGGAAATTGCCGACCAGGATGGAGAGCAACGATGTTGTTCCGCCAGCCTTGCCGGTGAAGATTTTGGTCAGTGCCTTGACCGCGTAGACCGAGGCCCGCTTGTCGATGAACAGGCCGGCGGTCCAGTTGCCGCGGCTCATGTAACCGGGGATTTCCATGACCAGCCCAAGATTGAGACCGGACAGATCGACGTCGCCGAAATGGCCGGCGTCGATGCGAAACCCCGCCCAGGTCTGGCAATAGCCTTCGGTCGGCGGATGATTGCCGAGGGACAGCACGCAAGGGCAAAAAACCGTGCAATTGCAGGAGAGTACGAGCTCTCCCTTCATTGCCCAGCCATGATCTGCCATCGATTTTCCCCCATTCACAACGAGACTACTAGCAGCGCGGCTGCCCAGACAAGCAGTATCGCACCGGCCAGCCGGGTTGGAACCCTGCTGGCTGTTTGTTTTTCGATCAGGGTGAACAGCCCGATCAAAGCCATCCAGAAGACGTTCATGACGCCAACGGCGAACATCACCAGCATCAACGCCCAACAGCAGCCGAGGCACCACAGGCCTTGCGCGACCCCAAGCCGAAAGATGCTGAGGGGCCTTGCACTCCAGTTCGAAAACAAGATCGAAAACGGGTTCTTGCACTTCGTCAGGCAGGCTTCTTTCAAGCCACTGAACTGGTAGAGGCCCGCAATCAGCAGCGCCAGCGCACCGGCAATGCCGACGACCGGGTCGAGCATCTCACCGGGGGAGCCGAATGCGTGTGTGGCCAAGGTCAGCGCCGCGAACATCACGGAGGCGGCGAGCCAGACGCTGAGGTAACCGGCGACCAGCACCAGCGGGTGGACGACCGGTTCGCCCTTAATGCGAGCCGTGTCGGCGATTTCGCAATAGGTGCGGATCATCGGCGCGGCCGAAGGCAGCATCGTCGCGATCGCCATCAGGAACCACATCAAAACGAGCGCACCGGTCTGCAGGCCGGGGCTTGCGTCCAGCGGCACCGGCGACAGGCAGAGCACGAAGAAGCGTTCCAGGAAATCGGGCAGCGGCAGTCGCGGCAGGTTGCGCAGGATCGTGTCGCCGGGGCCGCCGACGCCCGCAATCCGCCCTTCGGCGCCGCGGATTGCCATCGCGGCAAGGAACAGCCAGGCAAGCAGGATACAAGCGCCGATGACGACGTTTACCGTGACGCGAGGATTGCGCGCGATGGTCGCCATGGCACGGCCGGCGCGGTCGAGATGGCTGAAGTCGTCCTGCTGGCCGGTCATGTCATCCGAATGAGCCGAATCGCCGCGTTGATCAAGCGGCATGATCTGACCTATATGCTCATCGAACGGCAGGTCGGGTGGACTGCCTCGCACTGCAAGCCGGAAGCCGATCTTGGAGCATGAGCAAACCGCGCGGATACTGGTTGCTGGCACGGGGCCGGCAGGACTGATCGCGGCGCTCGGTTTCGCCGCCGCAGGCTTCCCGGTAACGCTGGTCGGGCCGCAGGCCACTGCCCCGGATGGCCGCACGACGGCGCTGATGAACCCCGCCTTGAAAGTGCTTGAGCGGCTCGGCGTGCTCGAAGACATCAAGCCGAAGGCGGCGCCTCTGAAAGTCATGCGCATCGTCGACGCGACCGGCCGGCTGATCCGCAGCCCGGTCGTCACCTTTCGTGCCAGGGAGATCGATGAGGACCAGTTCGGGCTGAACCTGCCCAACAGCGTGCTCAATCCGGCACTCGCCGGCAAGGTTTTAGCGCATGCCGGCATCGAATGGCTGATGTCGATGGTGGCGGACTGGCATCTCGATGCCGAGCACGTCCGTGCCGTCCTGACCGACGGCAGCACGGTGGACGCATCGCTTGCGGTCGCCGCGGACGGACGCTTGTCGCCGGCGCGCCAGGCGGCCGGCATCTCGACCTCGGCCCGCTCCTATCCGCAGGCAGCTTTTGTCCTCAATTTCGGCCACAGCGTCGACCATGCCTTCACCTCGACCGAATTTCACACCGAGACCGGTCCGTTCACACAGGTTCCTCTGCCCGGCAATCGATCGAGCCTGGTCTGGGTGGTGAAACCCGAGACCGCGACCGAACTCGCCGCATTGGACGATGCAACGCTTTCGATGCGGGTCGAACAGCAGATGCAGTCGATGCTGGGCCGGGTGACGGTGGAGCCGGGCCGGCAAATCTATCCGCTTTCGGCGGTGACGCCGCTGCGTTTCGCAAGGGACCGGATAGCGCTGGTCGGCGAAGCCGCCCATGTGTTTCCGCCGATCGGCGCGCAAGGCCTCAATCTCGGCATCAGGGATGTCGACGATCTGATTGGAATCGCTTGTGAAAATCGTAACGATCCGGGCGCCGCCAAGGCCCTGGCGACCTACGACTTCAAGCGTCGGCCCGACATTCTGGCGCGCAGCAGCGCGGTCAATCTGCTCAACATGTCGCTGCTTTCCGACATGCTGCCGGCCCAGATGGCCCGTGTTGCCGGGCTCGGCGTGCTCGGTGGCTTCGCGCCGCTTCGCGCTTTTTTCATGCGCGAGGGACTCCGTCCCGGCAGCGGCTTCGCGGCGCTGGCCGGCGGCCTGCGAAGGCCGGCACGCTGACAGCGAACTTCCGAACGTTTCCGACAATCTGCGTCATCGACGGTCATCGACATCGCCGCGTGCGGCAAAACCTTTGGATCGCGTTATGCGTAGCTCAGAGAGCGCTTAACGCTTCGGGATTGAACTGATGAGCAGTCTGCGCCAAATAAAGCTAAGGAATTCAGTGGTGAGTACGATGAAAACAGCCAAATTCGCAATCGGACAGGTGGTTCGCCACCGGCTGTTTCCATTCAGGGGCATCATTTTCGACGTCGATCCGCAATTCGCCAACACCGACGAATGGTACGAAGCCATCCCTGCCGACGTGCGGCCACGCAAGGATCAGCCGTTCTACCATCTGCTCGCCGAGAATTCGGAGACCGAATACATCGCCTACGTCTCCGAGCAGAATCTGCTCGAGGATCAGTCGGGTGAGCCGGTCCGGCATCCGCAGATCAAGGAGATGTTCGACAAGAAGCCGGACGGGCGCTACGAGCCAAAACGGCAGTCCAAGCATTAGCCCATTAAGAGACGGTCACAAAAAAAGCGGGGCATGACCCCGCTTTTTTATTGGCCGGACGATATCGGCGATCAGTTGGCGGTCTTCGCCTTGTCCTGCTCTTCCTTGAGCTTCTTGGCGAAATCCTGGTTGTTCTTGGCGACGAAGTCCTGAAGCTTCTTCTGCCGGTCCTCGATGTCCGACTGCTGCAGTGCCGGGCCGTCATAGGCGCCGCTGAAGCCCTGCAGGGCGATCTTGATCGGGTTGGGCTGGTTCTGGAAATTGACGGAGGTCAGCGTGATCGCCTGGCCTTTCTTGAACGCGGCGACGAGCTGATCGGTCAGCGGCACTTCCGCCACGCAACGATCCGGGAAGCAGATCACATAGTCGAGCTTCTGCGCCTTGCCGGTGTCGATCTGCAGGCCGATGCCGGGAGGCACCAGACGACCGGTCGGGACCGTCACCTGGAACACCTTGCGGTTCACTTTGCCCTTCAGCTCGATCAGGCTGACGCCGGTGACCAGCTGGCCGTTGCCGGCGGTGGTGATGTTCTGGACATTGCAGATGTCGACGTCTTCCTGCTTGGTGCAGGCCTTGAACCAGCCTTGCGGAATCTGCTGTTGCTGCTGTGCGGAAGCGGCGGGAAGTCCTGCGCCCAGAAAGCCGACCACGCCAGCGGCCATGACCGACAGGCGGTACGCGTTGCTGTTCAGGCTCGTCATGTCGTGCACTTCCTCTCAAATGATCCCGGGACCGGCTTCTTCGTGCCGTGTGGTCCAGCTACCTGTTGCCGAAATGAGGCAACAGAATGACTTCGGAGGGCGTGTTACACTGCAAGCGGTGTCGAATCCAGCCCGATGTCAGCAATTGTTGAACGCGCCGTTGGCCGGCGCGCAGCTGCCTCATGCTAGGGTGCGCACCGAATCATCAAGCCGACCTGTTAAGGAGACGGTCATGGGCCGCGTTTTCGTTTGGCTGATCACCGCGATGTCGTTTCTCGCACTTTCGCATCAGCCGGCCGCATCGGAGCCGAAGCACGCGATCGCCATGCAGGGCAAGCCGGCGCTGCCGTCCGACTACACGCATTTCAACTACGTCGATCCCGATGCGCCGAAGGGTGGCTCGATCACCTATTGCGTCGTCGGCAGCTTCGACAATCTCAACCCTTTCATCCTCAAGAGCCTGCGCACGACGGCGCGCGGCATGATGGACACGATCTTCGGCAATCTGGTCTTCGAACCGCTGATGCAGCGCAATGCCGACGAGGCCTTCACGCTCTACGGGCTGCTGGCCGACACAGCCGACATGGATCCCGAGCGCAAGAGCATCGAGTTCCACCTCAACCCGAAGGCCAAGTGGTCGGACGGCCAGCCGGTGACGCCGGAAGACGTGCTGTTCAGCTATGACGTCTATACGGAGAAAGGCCGCCCGCCCTACAGCGACCGCATGGCCAGGGTCGCCAAGCTCGAAAAGACCGGCGACCACAGCGTGCGTTTCACCTTCAACGACAAGGCCGATCGCGAATTCCCGCTGATCATCGCGTTGACGCCGATCATCCCGAAGCATGCGTTCGACAAGGAGACCTTCGACAGGACGACGCTTAAACCGGTGATCGGCAGTGGTCCCTATACGGTCGCGCAGGTGCAGCCCGGCCAGCGCATCGTGTTCAAGCGCAACCCGGATTACTGGGGCAAGGACATCCCGGCCAAGCGCGGTTTCGACAATTACGACCAGATCACCATCGAGTATTTCCTCAACGCCAACGCCAAGCTCGAAGCGTTCAAGAAGGGCCTTTGCGCCATCGACGACGACAGCGATCCGGTGAAGCGCGAGCGCGATCTCGACTTTCCGGCCTTCCACAAGGGCGACGTGGTCGCCGAAACCTTCGACACCGGCATTCCGCCCGTGGTGACCGGTTTCCTGTTCAACACGAGGCTGCAGAAATTCGCCAATCCGGCCGTGCGGCGGGCGCTCGGCATGCTCTACGACTTCGAATGGGCCAACAAGAACCTGTTCGGCGGCAAATACACGCGCACGATGAGTTACTGGCAGAATTCCGAGCTTTCCGCACTCGGCCATCCGGCCGACGACAGGGAGAAGGCGCTGCTGGCGCCCTACCCCGGCCGCGTGCCGACCGATGTCATGGACGGCACTTACCGGCCACCGGTGACTGACGGATCGGGCCAGGACCGTCGGATACTGAAGGCAGCTTTCGACCTGCTCAAGAGCGTCGGCTACCACGTGCAGAACGGAACAATGCTCGATGCCGAGGGCAAACCTTTCGGCTTCGAGATTCTGACCGCCTCGCAGGACGAGGAGCGCCTTGCCGGCATCTACCAGCGCACGCTGGAGAAGATCGGCATCGACATCACCATTCGCAGCCTCGACGGCGATCAGATCCAGTCGCGCAAGCAGCGCTTCGATTTCGAGGTTCTGGTCGGATCGAGCGGCTTCAATAATTCGCTGTCGCCCGGCATCGAGCAGACCGGGCGTTGGAGTTCAGCCGCGGCCAGGACGGAAGGCTCGTTCAATCTTGCCGGCGTCGCCGATCCGGCGGTGGACGCGGCAATCGAAGCGATGCTGCGCGCCCGCTCGAAGGAGGATTATGTCGCCGCCGTCCGCGTTCTCGACCGGCTGCTGATCTCCGGCAACTACATGGTGCCGATGCAGCACAACACGCAGCAATGGATTGCCTACTGGAACTACCTGGAACATCCGCAAAAGACGCCCATATTTGGTTATCAATTGCCAAGCTGGTGGCGCAAGCCGAATTGAAGATACAGGAGATCGAGATGAGCGAGATGAACGCCATCACCGTCGATGTGGTGTCCGACGTCGTCTGTCCATGGTGCTTCATCGGTCAGAAGCGGCTCGACAGAGCGATATCAGCTGTCGGTGACGTCGACGTGCATATTCGTTGGCGGCCATCCCAGCTCGATCCGACCATTCCGCCGCAAGGCAAGGATCGCCACGACTACATGCTGGCCAAGTTCGGCAGCGATGAACGCATCCGCGAGATTCATGCCCGCATCGAGCCGCTCGGCGAAGTCGAAGGCATTGCCTTCGCCTTCGACGCCATCAAGGTGGCGCCGAACACGCTCGATGCCCACCGCCTGATCCGCTGGGCGGGTGCTGCCGGCGAAGCCGTGCAGAACAGGCTGGTGCGCCGGCTGTTCCAGCTGAATTTCGAGGAAGGCGCCAACATCGGCGACCATGCCGTTCTGATCGAAGCCGCGCGCGAGGCCGGCATGGATGCATCCGTGGTCGCCACGCTTTTGCCGACTGACGCCGATGTCGAGGCGGTTCGCACCGAGATCGCCACCGCGTCCCGCATGGGCATAACAGGCGTGCCGTGCTTCCTGCTCGAGGGCAAATACGCGGTCATGGGCGCGCAGGATGCCGATACCCTGGCGGATGCCATTCGTCAGGTGGCGGCTGCCAAGGCGCGTGGCGAATTGGAGAAGGTCGGCTGAGACCGGCCACCCTTCTCCTTTCCCGACAGGAGCAAGTCTTACTTCACCGTCACCTTGGCCTTGCTGATGAAAAATCCATGGCCGTTTGTGGCCGTGCAGGTCAGTCCCTTGGTTGACGACTGGCACGAGAACGGCCCTGCGCTCCAGCTGTTGCCGTAGCCAAGCTTGTCGACATCGCTGCAGCAGCCTTGCTCGCCTGGGTTTTTGATCAGTGTCGCCGGCCCCTTGGGGCCCAGGATTATGGTGACATAGCTCGGCTCGACGCGCGAGCAACTCAATTCCGGGCCGCCACCCTGCGGCTCATAGGTGCTGGTGCCCCCTTTTGCCGTGTAGATGCAGCCGATGTTGCCGGACGGCGCGTTGAACTCGATCTGGCCTTCGGCGCCGGCCGGGATGCTCTGCTCGGCGGCATGCGCCAAAGGTACCCAGGCAAAGAGAGGCAGCCAGGCAGAGAGGAACAGGATTGCGGCCGCGCGTGCAAGCATTGGGAGCTTCCTTGTTGGAGAACCGGACATACAGGGGTGCCGATACTGCCCGGCAAGGTTCAATCCCGAACGGATGAATTGTCAAACGCAGTTCCTGAACCGCCAAGACGGAACGCGCCGCTCACACCATTTCCGGTCACTTTCCTGCCTCAGGCAAGGATGATCACGGCATGCCAGGCGAGATCGCGAACGCCAGATTTTCGGGTTTTCGGATCAGTCCGCAGTGAGAAAACCGATCGGTCCGTACGATTTCGAGTTCACAAAACCGTGCGAAAACCTTCCCTAAGGGAAGCTGAGTCGTCGGTATGCTGCTGTAGATCAAACACTTGAAATCAATAGCGATATCCTGATTTTTGCAGACCGTTGTCGTCATATTTCAGCGTGTAATCTGTTGCCTCACGGCAACGGCCGCCGGGGTAATCCCTTTGGCCAGCTTTAAAATTAATGGAAAATGATCAATTGGTGTTACCATCCGTAACAAAAGAAAAAAGGTTTAGGCGGGATCGTGATTCGGGTCGGCAGACCATCGCAAGAGTCAGTACCGGAAAAAACACCTCGCGATGCCGCAGGGCGATCGCTTCTGACACCGGTATCGTCGATGCGCAGCTTCTGGGGCCTGATGCGGGCCTACTGGGTCTCGGACCGCTGGAAGGAAGCCTGGACGCTGACGCTGGTGATCGCGCTGCTCACGGCGCTGTCCAGCAAGGCCGGTGTCTGGTTCGCCGAAGCCTCCGGCGAGCTGGTCAACTCGATCGCCTTCTTCCATGACGCCGCCAATACCACGCCGCTTCGCTCGCTGCTGGTCAATGCCGGCATCCTCGTGCTGCTGGTCGTGCTCAAGGACGCCGGCTTCACCGGCATCCGCAACCTTGTCTCGGCGACATTGCACCGCAAATGGCGCGGCTGGCTGGACAGCCGCTTTAACGAAGCGTTGCTGGATGGCAATCATACGCATTTCCATGCCCAGCATGCGTCGACCGGCAGCGGCGCGCCCGACAACATCGACCAGCGCGTTCAGGAATCCATCAAGGACATGACCGGCGGCGCCATCGGGCTCGCCATGGGCGTGCTGGCCGTCGCCACCTCACTCTTTTTCGTCGGCCAGAAGCTGCTCGAAAACTCCGTCGAGGTGAAGGGGCTGGAGTTCCTCGGCAGCTATGGCAGCGCCATCCTCGCCTTCCTCGCCGTCGCCACCTATGTGCCGCTGAACACATGGATCGCGGTCAAGCTCGGCAGCCTGCTCGAGCGCCTCAACGTCAAGATGCAGCAGGCCGAGGGCAGCTATCGCGGCGAGCTGACGACGTTCCTGCGCCGCTCCTTCCATGTCGCGGCGTCTCAGGGCGAAGGCGTGCAAAGGACCATGCATGGCCGGCTCTATGTCGACATCGACGGCACCTGGACGCGGCTGAACATCGTCAACACCGTCTACATGTCGTTCGAGCTGATCTACAATTTCATCGGCGCCCGCATTGTCGCTTACGGACCGGGCCTGGTGCCGTTCATCCACAACGGTCTCGATCTCAAGGGCTATATAACCGGCTCCGAGCTGGTCAATTCGCTGATCGGCCAATGTTCGTGGTTCATCCACGTCATGCCCGCCATCGCCACGCTGCGCGCCAACAGCCAGCGCGTCACCGAGCTGGCCAATGCGATCGAGAATGTCCAGCACCCGCAGGAGTTCTACAGCCAGACCGGCCGTTCCGACTTCCGCTACGCCAGCCAGAACCCGGTTTTCGGTCTGACCATCCAGAAGCTCGAACTGGCGCATCAGGGCGAAGACGCAACGCCGTTCCTCAGTGTAGCCAATTTGCGCTTCCGGCGCGGCGAATGGACGTTCCTGAAAGGCGAATCCGGTTGTGGCAAGACGTCGCTGATCAAGGCGATCAACGGCCTGTGGCCCTATGGCCAGGGCACCATCGTCTTCCCCGAAGGGGTGAAGAGTTTCTATGCCGCCCAGGAGGTCAAGCTGCAGCAGGTGACGCTGAAACAGCTGGTCTGCCTGCCGGGCTCCGAGCACGACCATAGCGACGCGCAAGTCGCGTCGGCGCTGTACAAGGCCGGCCTTGGCGACTTCCTCTCGCATATGGACGACGAAAGCCGCGAAGGCAAAAGCTGGGATCAGGTCCTGTCGGGCGGCCAGAAACAGAAGCTGGTGGTGGCCCGCATCGTGCTGCAGCAGCCGGGGCTGCTGTTCCTCGACGAGGCGACCGGCGCGCTCGATCCCGATGGCAAGGTTGCCTTCCACCAGGCCATCAAGGACAACTGCCCCGATGTCACGGTGATCAGCGTCATGCACGAGGCGGTGGCGCCGAGATCGATGACCGGCAGCGAATTCTATCACAGCATCGTTGCCATCGCCGAGGGCGTCGCCACCAAGAAGCCGCTGGTTCCGACCCTGCCTGCCGAGCTCACCACCATTCTCGCGCAGCCAAGGCCGGTCGAGGACAAGTGGCTGCGTTTCTCGCGCCGGCTGAAGCAGAAATAACGTCCCGGTGACTGTCCCTTGTGGGGAGGGTTAGGGTTGGGGTCTTCTTCGCAAGAATCCATATGCGATAGCCCTGCCGTGAACTGAGTTGGCTGCGCGATGCGGCGGCCGCCGATCACAGTCTCGCGATCTCGGCCGCGCGCCGGCATTTTCCTTCCTCACCGCGATTGACACGGCAAGGCGCGCTCCTATGTTGCGCCCGCTTGCAGACAGTCAAACGCGAACCCGCAAGCGGAAAGGTCACCGCGCCATGCCTGGCGACAGTCACAGTCGAACGCAACAGCCGTCCGCCTAGACGTGACCTCTCATGGTTCATGTCCTGCCGGACGGCAAGGAGTGAGCCATGAACGAATTTACCGCTGTAGCGAGCGACGAGGCCGTCGCGATCGCCCGTATCCTAGCCAACGATCACGTCGCCGACATTGTCGAGGCCCTGAACAGGGAGCCGCGGGAAACCGCGACGGAACTGCTTTGTGAAGTGACGTTCGAGCGGCTGGTCGAGATCTTCGATCAGCCTGAACTCGACGGCGCGCCCGAATTCATGGACGCGCTGCCGCGCGCCAAGGCGGGCAAGTTGCTCACCGCCATGTCGGTCGACCGTGCCGCCGACATCTTGCGCGAGCTCGACGAGCCGGCGCGTTCCGAACTGCTCGGCGGGCTTGCGCCAGCGTTGCGCGCCACGCTGCTTGCCATCCTCGGTTATCCCGAAGGCAGCGCCGCCTCGATCATGACGACGGAGTTCGTCAGCGTGCCCTCGGACTGGACCGTCGGGCAAACGCTCGACTACATCCGCAAGGTCGAGCGGACGCGCGAAACCGTCTACGCGATCTATATCGTCGATCCGGAAACGCACCTGCTCGTGCGGTCGACCGGCCTGCGCCGGCTGATCACCGGTGAGCCTGACGATTCGATCATGACGGTGGCGCCAGATCGTGTGCCGGTGACGGTCAGCCCGCTGACCGATCGCGAAACCCTGGCGCAGACGATCTCCAAATACGATCTGCTTGCCGTTCCGGTCGTCGACCACGGCAAGATCCTCGGCATCGTCACCATCGACGACATCATCGACACGATGATCGAGGAGACGACCGAGGATGTGCACCGTTTCGGCGGCATGGAGGCCCTGGATGAGCCGTACATGAAGATGAGCTTCCTCGCCATGATCAAGAAGCGCGGCGGCTGGCTGTGCGCGCTGTTCATCAGCGAGATGCTGACGGCGAATGCCATGCAGAGCTATGAGGGCGAGTTGGAGAAGGCGATCGTGCTGACGCTGTTCATCCCGCTGATCATGAGCTCCGGCGGCAATTCCGGTTCGCAGGCGACCTCGCTGGTCATCCGGGCGCTGGCGCTGCGCGAGATCGGGCTTGGCGACTGGTGGCGGGTGGCGCTGCGCGAGTTGCCCACCGGCCTCGTGCTTGGGGCCATGCTCGGCGTGGTCGGCGTCTGCCGCATCGCGCTGTGGCAATATATGGGCTTCTACGATTATGGCCCGCACTGGCCGCTGATCGCCACGACGGTCGGCGCGGCATTGGTCGGCATCGTCACCTTCGGTTCGCTGTCGGGGTCGATGCTGCCGTTCGCCTTGAAACGCTTCGGCTTCGATCCGGCCAGCGCATCGGCCCCGTTCGTCGCCACGTTGGTCGATGTCACCGGGCTGGTGATCTATTTCTCGGTGGCGCTGGTGATCCTGCGCGGAACGCTGCTGTAGCCGCTTCCTTATCTCCGCCGTGGCAAATGGCCTTGCCGCGGCGGAGTTCTGTAGTCCGGCGTTTGCCGTCAATCCACCCGCTCGCCGTCCTTCACGCGATAGGTCGGCTTGTACATGGTGACCAGTTCTTCCGCCGCTGTCGGATGCACCGCCATCGTGCGGTCGAAATCATCCTTGGTCAGGCCGGCTTTCAGCGGAATGGCGAGAAGCTGCGCCATCTCGCCGGCGTCCGGACCCAGTATGTGGGCGCCAAGCACTTTCTTCGACGCGCCATCGACCACCAGTTTCATCAGCATCTTCTCGTCACGACCGGACAGGGTGTGCCGCATCGGCCGGAATGTGGCGCGGTAGATTTCGATGTCGGGGAAGCGTTTGACGGCATCGTCCTCCGACAGTCCGACGGTGCCGATCTCCGGCTGTGAAAACACGGCGGTGGCGATCGTCTCATGATCGGGCGCTGTCGGATTGCCCTTGAAGGCAGTCTCGATGAAGCACATCGCCTCGTGGATCGCCACCGGCGTCAACTGCACGCGGTTGGTGACGTCGCCGATCGCCCAGATGTTGTCGATGTTGGTGCGGGAATACTTGTCGACCGCGATCGCGCCGGTCTTGGTCATCTCCAGGCCGATGCCTTCCAGGCCCATATTCTCGGTGTTGGCGATGCGGCCGATGGCCAGCATGACCTGGTCGACCGTCAGTGTCTTGCCGCCGGTGACGTGTGCGTCGAGCCGGCCGTCCGGCCGTTTGCGGACCGATTCGGACACGGCATGGCAGAGGATCTTGATCCCCTTCTTTTCCATCGTCTCGTGCAGCATGCGCCGCAGGTCCATGTCGAATCGGCTGAGGATCTCCTTGCCGCGATAAACCAGCGTGGTGTCGACGCCGAGACCGTGAAAGATGTTGGCGAACTCGACGGCGATGTAGCCGCCGCCCTCGATCATGATCGCCTTGGGCAGCGCCTTGAGGTCGAAAGCCTCATTGGAGAAGATGCAATGCTCGTGGCCGGGCAGCGCCGGATGGGCCGCCGGACGGCCGCCCGTGGCAATCAGGATCTGGTCGGCGGTGACGGTGCGGTCTTCGCTGAGAAGATGCACGACATGCGGATCGACGATCATGGCGCGCGAGTGAAAGGTCTCACCGCCGGCGCCCTCGACATTCCTCTTGTAGATCGCCTCCAGCCGGCTGATCTCGCGATCCTTGTTGGCGACCAGCGTCTGCCAGTCGAAACTGGCTTCCGGTACCGTCCAGCCATAGCCGGCGGCGTCGGCAAAATGCTCTGGAAATTGCGAAGCGTAGACATAGAGCTTTTTCGGCACGCAGCCGCGGATGACGCAGGTGCCGCCATAGCGATATTCCTCGGCGATGCCGACGCGCTTGCCGAGAGCGGCCGCCACGCGCGCCGCCCGCACCCCGCCCGAACCGCCACCGATGACGAAAAGATCGTAGTCGTAACCGGCCATGACGGGACTCCCCAGGCTTCAGAAAGGTGAGAGACAGGTAGGCCGCGAAGCGCCAAAAGAAAAGCCCGGACAAGCCGGGCTTTCGTGGATGGCCGCAAGGCCGTTTCAAAAACGCAAGGATCAGTTCTGCGTGCCGTCAGCCGGAGCCGATCCATCGGCTGGTGCGGCGCCGTCCGCAGGTGCGGCGGCATCGGCAGGCGCTGGCGGCGCCTTGGCCTTGGCGGCCGCGGCCAGCGTTTCGCCGACCTGCTGGGCGAGATCGCGAGCGAGACCGTTCTGCCAGATGTCGGCTGCCTTGACCAGGTCGCGGGTCACCGTCGGGCCGCTGTCGAGCAGCTTCTTGCCCGAATCGGAATTGTAGAAAGCGGCGATCTCGGTCAGTTCCTTCTCGGAGAACACCTTTGCGTAGGCGAGCGCTGCCTCCTTCTCGAGGTCGGCGCGGCGCGAGGCGAGCGCCAGTGCCTTCTCGCTGATGGTCTTGCCGATCAATTCCTGCATGTCCGGGTTCTTCTGGATGAGCTGCGACTCGAGCGCGGCCGCCGCCTGCGGCAGGATGGCGTCGAACGGGTCGGTCGCATGGATCGCCGCCACCGCCGCGCGGGCTGCCTTCAGGTGCGATTCCGTGACGTCCTGCGAAAACGCCGGCGACGAAAAGGCGAAAACGGCCGAAGCCGCCAGAACGGCGCAGAGGCCGCGAACCCGGTTATGCAACATCATGATCGGTAGAACTCCCTGGTTTTCGGGCGGCATGGACAGTGTGGATCCCGTCGCCGCCGGCGATGATGGCCGCTGACGCCAGCCCGATGAAAAGACCATGCTCGACCACGCCCGGAATGGCGTGGAGAGCATTCGAAAGCGCTCTTGTATCCGGAATGCGGCCAAAAGATGCATCGAGGATAAAATGGCCGCCGTCTGTAACAAAAGCCTGGCCGCCCGTCATCCTCAATATGACCGGACCGGAAAGACTGAGCTTTTCAGCCGCGGCGCCGATCGCGATTTCGGTTGCGCGCAGGCCGAACTGGTTGACTTCGATTGGCAGCGGAAATCGGCCGAGCGTCTCGACCATTTTCGACCGGTCGGCGATGACGATCATGCGTTGGGAGGCGGCGGCGACGATCTTCTCGCGCAGCAGCGCACCACCGCCGCCCTTGATCAGGGTCAGCTCCGGATCGACTTCGTCGGCGCCGTCGATTGTGAGATCGAGCTCGGGTGTTTCCTCCAGCGTCGACAGCGGCACGCCAAGTTCGCGGCACAGCAACGCGGTGCGCTCCGAAGTCGGCACCCCGATGATGGTCATGCCGGTGGCGACCTTCTCGGCAAGCAGCCGCACGAACTCCTCGGCCGTGGTGCCGGTGCCGATGCCGAGCCGCATGCCGTCGCTCACATGGGCGAGTGCCGCTCGCGCGGCTTCGACCTTCAATCGCCTTGCATCCATGCCGCTTGCTGCCCCGAACCTGACGTTGCGGGCTCCTAGCATCTTTGCCGGTCTGGTCAAAGCCCTTGGCAGTGGCGTACTCCCTGGAGACGCGCGGCATCCCATAAGGGACGTGTTGCAACGCGCGACCGGGGGCGATGCGCGGGCAAGGTCCATAGGAATATTTTCTTGGAAATCGTTGACTTCGTGACGGCAGGGATGCTACATATGCGGCCATGGTGCTGATTTGCGCCAACGACCCGCCGCCGTGGCGGGTTTTTCATGTCTGGCTTCTCGCCGCGAAATGCCCGGTCCGATTGGATTGCTTGCCTTGCCGCGCCGCAGCCGCTATCGCCTGCCCATTGCACAAACTGCCCAGGACAGACCATGACCCGCCCGATCATCGTGTTCGACCTCGACGGTACGCTGGTCGATACAGCGCCCGACCTGCTCGACAGCCTGAACCACAGCCTTGCCGCCAGCGAGATCGCGGCGGTCGACGAAGCCGGTTTCCGGCGTTTTGTCGGTCACGGCGGCCGGGTGATGATCGAACGGGCGCACGCCGCCCAGCAGCGATCCCTCGATGTCGCGGAGCACGACCGGCTGCTGAAACTTTTCCTCGATCACTACACAATCAACATCCCCGGCAAATCGCGCCCCTACCCCGGTGTCGTCGAGGCGATCGCGCGCTTCGAGAACGCCGGCTATCTCCTGGCCATCTGCACCAACAAATACGAGGCCAACTCGCTGGCGCTGATCGAGGCGCTCGGCCTGACCAGGCATTTCGCGGCCGTCGCCGGGCAGGACACGTTCGCCTTCCGCAAGCCCGACCCCCGCCACCTGATCGAAACCATCAAGCTGGCCGGCGGCGACCCGCAGCGCGCGCTGATGGTCGGCGATTCGCAAACCGACATCGATACGGCCAAGGCTGCGGGCATTCCGGTGGTGGCGGTCGATTTCGGCTACACCGACCGTCATGTCCGCGAATTCGAACCCTCGGCGGTGATCTCGCATTTCGATGCGCTGACGCTCGACCTGGCGCAAAGGCTGATCGCCGCCGCGGGAAACTAACGGGAAAGCGCCGGCGTCACGTCGCAGATCGGTCCCAAAGGACGGCAAATCCGATCCTTGTCAGAACGCCGGACACTGCCTTGACTTCCCGCACCAGCCTCCCTTATATCGCGGCTCGCTTGGCCTTCGGGCAACGAGCGGGCGATTAGCTCAGCGGGAGAGCACACCCTTCACACGGGTGGGGTCGCAGGTTCAATCCCTGCATCGCCCACCATCTGCTTTCCTGAAATTGCTACCTGATTCGACCTGCGGTAATTTCACTGTTTTGGTCATTGGCGCGTACGTTTCTTGGCGCTGCGGAAGAAAGATACTCCACCACGACCCGAGGTACGAAAGTCGTTTTTGTGCCCCAAACACCGGCGCCAGCGTTGGAGCCTGTCGAGAATTTCGCTTTGTTTTGAATGGTCTCTGGCAGGTGCCTCAAAATTGAGAGGTGCGGTACATTTTCGAACCAGAAAATTCGAAATAACTTTTAGAAATATAGTAGCAAAAATAAAGGGTTAGTCCGAGCCGTGTAGGATTGACACCACGAACCCCTTGCAGCGCCCACTCAGAAAAACGCAACACTTCTAAATCGGCCCGAGAATGATTCTCCATGAAATTCTTAATGGGGAAGTCCGCCGATGCCCAAGCCAGTCACTAAGAAGCCGATGCGCTCCATTCCACCGGAATGGAAACCAACTGCGTACCTCGCGGCGCTGTATCTCATCGAGCGGATTATCGGCCTAGGCTTTGACCGTCTCCACAGTCACTTCTGATGCGAGAAGCTTCTTCTCGTATCGCAGCTTATTTTCGATCGGATGCCTGTCAACTCGCGGACGTGACGGACATGACCATGATCGACCTTTGACCTCGCCCACCAGGCGCCAGCCTTGCGTGGGCACCGCCGACCCAAATGGGCAAGGCTGGAGCAGTAGTGCTCAAAGCCGACCTGTCGACAGTCGCCGATTACAAGATGGCCAGTGACATCATGCACCGTTGGGTAGTTGAAATCGAGAACAGGCCCGAACTTTGGAAATCGGGTACGTTCGATAGAAGCCTGATTGCGACCGCCCGCGAATGGGCGGACCACTACGGTTCGCTGATCTTCTCCATAATCGGGGTAAAGTAATGCCCTTACTGGACTTTGTCGCCGGATTCGGCGTTTCAGCTGTAGCGGGACTGCTGCTTGGCCTTATCGGCATGACAATCATCGGGCCGACCACGACTGGGGGCACGGGCCTAATCATCCTTATCGGCATTGCGATCGGGATTGTAGTCGGTGCGATTTACCGCTCATTCCGGCCAGCCAAAACTCCGCCTAAGAAGAAACCGTGAAAACCCTCCGAAGCGGGTTAACCGGGCCGAACCAAACGCCCGCATGCGTTCGTGTCCTCCAGTAAAGCTCCATTTATGAGTTTACACGCTAGCTAGTGCACGCCGTAACCACAAACCGCCATGCTTCACGGGTGAGGTCGCAGGCTCAATCCCTGCATCGCCCACCATCTGTTTTCCCGATTGCTAATTCAGCAGCTACAATCCGCCCCTTCCCCACCAAAATTCTTCTGGGCGAAATTCAAGGCGCTGCTGTAGCTCGTGTAGCTCTGGAACTGGCAAACGTCGGAGCCGTTCCGCACCTTCATCTGCTCGAGATCCCAGAACGAAACCTCGAAAAGCAGCGGATGTTCTTAGTCTGCCCTGTTTGCTCCCGGATACGTTGCTGCGCATCCTTCAGCATTTGACAAATTTGACGCGAAATGGCCGGAAATCAAGCTCGGAAAGTGCCGACACTAAGGTAGCGCCCCAACGTCCGCCCATCTCTGTGCTATATTGCAATTTCAACACGCACAGGAAGTGTGTGCCGAACACGGGCTGGAGCCGGAAGTACCGCCGCGCTTTCGTTACTGGATTGAGCCGCGAGGAGGATCAAGCATGTCTGACCGCGCCGACGTAGGCCCTCTGCAACTGGGCGAACGAGCGCCCAATTTCGTACTCGACGCAATTACTCGCGAGGGCAAGATAGCTATCGACGATTTCCGCGGCGAGAAGCCAGTGCTGGTTGGGCTGTATCGAGGTCTGCATTGTCCGTTTTGCAGGCGTCATATCGCGACGGTTTCGCTGCTCACACCAGCCCTTAGCGCAAAGGGCATCGAAAGCCTCACCGTGGTGAACACGCCCATCGAGCGGGCGCGCCTTTATCTCCGGTACCATCCGATGGTTGGTTTGCTTGCTGCATCCGATCCGGAGCGCGTTTCACACCGCGCCTTTGGATTGCCCAATATGCAAATAACTGAAGGCGAGAGCGCATTGCCGCACAAGGTCTCAATGAGCGATGTGAAGGCGATGCGGGTCAACGTGCCGGGCGAAATGCCTGAGCCGATGGATCCGTTTGCCACGCTCGAATATCTGAACAAAAAAGACAATTACGATATCACTGAAGCGGACCAGAAAATGATGGCGACCGGCGTGGGCCAGCTCATGGGCCAGTTCCTGCTCGACCGCAACGGCGTCGTTCGCTGGACGTTCTCCGAGGTTTTCGATGGCGGCTTGGGCGCCCACCCGAACTCTGAGGCGATGATGTCGGTCGCGTCGCATATTGGTCAGTAGCGGCGCAGTTGCGGACATCGGCTGCACGGATAGCAGGTGTTATGCAAACCGTTAGTTCGAGCCGGGGTCGCCACGCTTCGGCGAGGTGCCAGCGGCAGCCTCCCGCTGGACGGCCACATACGGAACCGGGAGTCTCTTCCTGTGCGTCTGGAGAACTCGATGCGTGACGGCGCCAATTTTGAGCACAAGCTGGCGGCGCCCGCGATCAGCGCTTCATCGCGTGCAGGATGGCCTGCATGTGCTCTTCCAGGTCGAGTTCACCCCGAGCCTCAGCGGTCAACAGGTACTCGGCCTTAGCCCGGCGGTCGCCTCGGCTGATCGCAGGATAGGAACAGATGGCCAGCAATGCGTCCTGTTCAATCCGGTCTGCCCTCTTGCGTTCTTGGCTGCTACTGCCCGCTTGATGAACAACCCTGTGAAGCCCGACATAGGTGGCTTCATGGGTTCCGATCAGCGCCCGCAATTCGGGTGAGGCCCCTTCCCCTTCAGCAAGCGTCGGTTCAACGGCCGAGGCCAAGGCGGCGAACGCAAGAAGTGTACGGCGGGTGACTTCGGGCATGCCTCATATCCCTGCTGTCTGATCATGCAGGCACACCATAGCACCGGCGCAACGGTTCGGAGAGATGCTCTGGGACGCGACCACACTGTCTGCTGACAAGATGTCTTCGCTCCCGCAGCTCGCCCTCCTAGGGTTGGCCGGTTGAGGGCCCTGAAAATCGAAAGCGCAGCGCGTTGGGGCTCACAAGCCACCCCTCACCCCGCCTGCCGATTAACCCGGGGGCGGGGCGATCGGTGGGACGACAACATCGCCCGTCGGGTGCCTTCGCGCTGTCAACCGCATCCCAGCGGTGTGGCCTTAAGTCGCAATAACTGGCTTCCGAAAGCAGCGCCTCGGGCTTCATTGATGCTGCGACCAACACCATATGGTGAGCCACAGCCCTCCAAAACGAGAGAAGCTCGCCCTGACGCGGTCGCACTGCGGCCGTCAGCCGGCAATGGCTATGAACTAGGAACCTGAAAACCATGCCTGAAAATATCAGACTAACTTCGAGAGACGTCCCCCTCATTCAGCTGGGCCTCTATCAGTGCCGCTTCCCGGTGAGCGAAGACCCGTCAGTACCCGGCGGTTACCGTTTTTGTGCTGGGCCAACTTCGCCGGATCGCGTCTATTGCGATCACCACCACAGCATCGTGACCGCCGTCGACCCTCGTCGAACCCGTTCAGGTCTCCACCCCGCTCAACGACGCGCCGCGTAAGTTAAACGGGCTGCGGCCCGTCGAACAGGTAAGCAAGGGCTCAGGGTGATGCGCTCCACATCAGTTGGGGACATCGTCGGGGGCAACGACATGACGCGTGCGCATAGGAAGACCCCCTGAGTGATAGCTGGCAGCGTTATGGCCGGAATATCACGACTTTTTTGGGAGGACCGCCCTTTTCCTGGCCATATGTGATCTGACTTTCATTAGCGTGTTTGCAGAAACGGTTTTTGCACATCGGGCGGAGGTTGGATCGTGACGTTCAATACCAGGGTTGCACCGGGCAACCTTCCCGGAGACGATTGTGGAAGAGGGATCGTGGAAGAGAGATTGGAATTGCCCGCTCCGTCAATGGCCTTTAGACAACTCGACTCATGAACGATGTTTTCCGCCACACGCTAGTGCATCCGATGGGGAGCGAAGCTCGCCCCTTGCCGTTCGGCAAGAGGGACGCCCAATGGAACCCGGAGATGGTGGTGACCTGTCGCCGGCTGATTGCCGCGTACAAGGCGACCATGCTGCAGGAGAGCCGGCTCAAGCAAATCACGGACGACGACCTCTGGTCGGCATTGATGCGCGACAATCTCGGTCAGATGTTCAGCCTGATTCACGCCGAAGATGCGGAGCAGCTGTCGCGCTATCTCGTCGATTTCGGCAAGGAATACACCTGGTTCGGCGGAATTACGACGGGCATCGACGGCTATACCTATTGGGATCGCGACGAGCAGTTTGTTGCGTACAGCTATTTCGACAAGTTGCTCTGCCTGGGCGAGGCGCTCGGAGTCCTGTCGGTGGAAAGCCCCGAACAGGGGACGGACGGGAAATGGGGCAAGAACAGTCTTCAGGATCCAGACGAGATCGTGGACGCCATAGAAGCACAGCTCGGCATACGCATCATCCCGCCTGAGGGGCCGGTTCATGTCGCCGGTCTGAAAATCAGGGGTGGCCTGCTCCATTACAGGCACATCAACGCACTCTATCTGGCAACCCGGATCCGGGACATTGCCGCACCCGAAGACCGGATTTGCGAATTTGGCGGAGGGCTCGGGCTTGCCGCATTCTACCTGAACCGGATGGGCCGCAAGGATGTCACGATCTTCGACCTTCCAATCGTGAACGTCCTGTCGGGTTACTTCTTGATCGGAACCCTCGGCCAGGAAGCCGTTTGCCTTGAAGGCGAGCCCTCGCGCAGGGACGCCATCAAACTGAGAGCGAACTGGAATTGCGTCAATGAAGCGGACCGCACCTTTCAGGTCACCGCCAACCAGGATTCATTTCCGGAAATCAATCGCCGCATCTTTGACGAATATGTGCAACAGATAAAGCGCATCACATCGGGCTTCTTCCTCAGCATCAATCATGAGGGCGAGCAACTCATCGCTAGCGGCGCGCGGCTTCTTCACGTTTCAAAGCTGCTGGGTGCCGATCGGAGCTTTGCTCGTACTTACAGGAGCCCCTACTGGCTCCGCAGGGGCTATGTGGAAGAACTGTATCGGATTGAAAGCGGCACATCAGCGGGCGCGGCGGACTAGCCTGCCGGACCGACGGGCTCTCCTGGCCCGGTATCGATGCGGCGTACCTTGCGGAACAAACCGGCACGCCTGCGAGTTTCTGTCCGAGGAAAGTTGAGGGAAAGCCATGTCCAGATTTCTGCTGGCGACCAGCGTCGCCGTTCTTCTCGCCGCCGGACCTGCCTTGGCCGCGGACGATGCTCCGTTGCCGCAGCCCAATGCCAAGAAGCTGTCGGAGATCATTGCCAAGGTCGAACAGCGCGACGGCTTTCGCTACGTGAAAGAGGTCGACTGGGATAGCGGCGCCTACACCGTCACCTACTACACGTCGGACAAGGCGAAGGTCGAAATCACCTACGATCCTGTGACGGCGGAGCCGAAATAAGGGTCCCGGCAGACAACGGCAGCAATTTCACGAAAAGTCTGAAATGGTTTTCCGTCCGGCATTGCGAGCTGGAGCGGTTCTGCGTTTTCGTGAAACGATAGACCGCTCCAGCTCCGCATCGTATCCCGCGACCTGCCAACCGGCGCCTCCCCTTGCGTCAGTCTCGCTTTGATGGCTGACTGTCGCGCCAGGGGCCGCATTGGGGATGGGCATGGCGACGGCGCAGCACATACTGAAGCGCATATTGATGATGTTAGCCGGCTACTTCGTGTCGGTGCTGGTCGGCCTGATCGCCGTGGCTGTGATCTATGGCGTGCTCAGTTCCTTGCCCAACGCGCCCAGCTATTTCGACTTCATGGGGGTCTCGCCGATCGCGGTCCTGCTGGTGCCGCCGCTCGGCATGTTCGTCTATGTCCTGACGATTGTGGTGACGGCACTGCAGACGCTGATCTTCGCGCTGATTGCCGAGTTCTTCTCGCTGCGCAACTTCCTGCTGCACATGCTCTTCGGCGCCGCCGCCGCGGTCGGTGGCTTCGCCCTGATCTGGCCGAGTGCACCGGAGGATATGTATCCGGAGCGCTGGGTCGACATCGGCATCATCGCCGCTGCCGGCCTTGTCGCCGGGTTGCTTTATTGGCTGATCGCCGGGCGGGACGCCGGCTTCCGGCGACCGCTGTTGGAGCGCTAAATTAACTCGACGGTGAGCGCACCGCCTCGGTGGCGTCCAGGGCCTGCTTGAGCCGTGTGTCGCGGTCGTAGACGTCGCCGAAATACTCGACCTTGCCGGATAGATCGGGCCAAGCGGTGAAATAGGCGACATAGACCGGGATCGTGCGTGTTACGTTCTCGGTCGCGTGGCCGTGCTTCAGCTTCTCGGCGATATAGTCCACCGAGGTGCCGAGCACTGCCGCCGCCATACCGCGCGGGTCCTGCAGCCGCACGCAGCCATGGCTTAGCGCGCGCATATCACGCTGGAAGAATGATTTCTGCGGCGTGTCGTGCATGTAGATCGCGTGCTTGTTGGGGAACAGGATCTTCAACTCGCCCAATGCATTGGCCTCGCTCGGCTGCTGGCGCACGCTGTAGGGGATGTTCGAGCCATAGGCGCCCCAGTTGACCGCCGACGAAGGAATGCGCTTGCCGCGCGAATCGGTCACCTCATAGCCGGCCCGGTCGAGATAGCCCGGATCGTTGCGCAATCTCGGCAGCATCTCGTTGACGATGATCGACTGCGGCACGCCCCAATAGGGATGGAAATCGACCTGCTTGATCTGGTCGTAGAAGAAGGAGGTCTGATTGGTGGTCCGGCCGACGACGACACGCGTCTTCAGCTTTTCCTCGCCATTGTCGATGTAGCTCGCGGTGAACGCCGGCTGATTGATGAAGACGCGCGGGCTGCCGAGATCCGAGGGCAGCCAGCGCAATTCCTCCAGCGCCACTTCCACCTTCAGCAGCTTGTCGGCCTTGGATGTTCCGGCCAGCGACGCGACGGTGCGCGGCCCGATGACGCCGTCGCCCTTCATGCCTGCCTTTTGCTGCACGGCCTTGATGACGGGGACCAGTTCCGGATCATAGACTTCGCTGGTGGCCAGCCTGGACAAGACTTCGCCGTAGGCGCCGCCCATCTCGTCATCGAGATTGCGCGCGATCAAGGTCAGCAGCTTCGGCAGTTCCGGGCTGGTTTCGCCCGGCTTCAACAACAGTTTGGGGTCGACGACGATTTCGTTTTCAGCGCTGGCCTGCAGCGATTCGAGTTCGACGCGCAGCGCCTGGTATTCCGCATTCTGCGGATGCCGCGATTCGAGATAGGTGCGCACTTGCTGGGTATGCGCCAGCGTCCTCAGCACGCCTTGCAAGTCGAGCGGCTTGGCCGGGAAATCATAGTAGCCGGTTATCCGATTGGGCTCGACGCGGCCGTTCTGGGCGTCATGGGCATAGCGCAGCACGCGCGCCGACAGTGCCATCTCGAAACGGACGAGTTCTTTCAGTTGCGCATTGGCATCGGCCGGCGATGCGCCGGCAGCGGGCACTTCGACCGTATAGTCGGCGGGCGTGAGGCCATAGCTTGAAGCCTCGCCAAGCACGCGCACCGCATCCTGCGCGCGGCTGTTGAGGCTGGTTCCGCTGATCCAGATGAAATCCGGATTGGCCGAGTAATACGCGATCAGCGCCTTGGCGATGTCGGGCTCGGCTAAGAGTTCGTAGTCACCCAAGCTGGCAACCGCATCACGAAACGCAGCGCCCGTTGCTGACGGCACGAAAGCGGCATCCTGCGGCGTCGCCGGCTCTGGTGTCGCGGCCAGTGCCGAGAAGTCGACGCGAACCAGCCGGTCGGCCTTGTAGGTGTAATAGGATGGGCTGCTGATTCTCGCACCGCCACCACCGCTGGCCGGCGCCTTGGGCTTGTGCTTCGGTGGCGGCGGAAACTCGCCTTGCGGAGCGTGCTTGACGCCGCCGCCGA
Organism: Mesorhizobium cantuariense; assembly: GCF_042647205.1. Taxonomy (NCBI): domain Bacteria; kingdom Pseudomonadati; phylum Pseudomonadota; class Alphaproteobacteria; order Hyphomicrobiales; family Phyllobacteriaceae; genus Mesorhizobium; species Mesorhizobium cantuariense. The sequence goes on from NZ_JBHRVD010000001.1 coordinate 3,243,821, forward strand.
AAAGCATGTCGAAGAGCCCCTGAGCGCCGGCCTGAGGCACACCGAAAGCGAGCGTTGCCGTGATCGCCATCAGCGGCATCACGGTTGCTTTGTTTCCGAGGAATTTCATGGATCACCCGCTCCGGCCGCAACCGGTTCCCGTTCCGCACGTCAGACCGTCTCGCCCACCGCATGGCGGATGTAAGGCGCGACTATACTGATTCATACCGATTTCGTTAAGCTTTCATAAATTTTGGAACGCCTGTTGCAGAACGGTTTCACAACATCGTGACGGCTGGAGCGTTTTCGCTCCAGCCGCGAATCCATGGCGGATCAGGCGTTGGCGCCGCCATCGATGGTCAAGGCAGCGCCGGTGACGAAACGGCCTTCCGGACCTGCGAGCCAGGCGACCATGCCGGCGATGTCCTCGGCCTTGCCGAAGCGCGGTGTCGCCATCTTCTGACGCTGGTGCTCGGCATGCGGACCGTCGGCCGGGTTCATGTCGGTGTCGGTCGAGCCGGGGTGAACGACATTGGCGGTGATGCCGCGTGGGCCGAGGTCGCGCGCCAGCGCCTTGGTCAGGCCGACCAGCGCCGCCTTGCTGGTCGAATAGGCGCCAAGACTGGTGTCCGTAACCCGCTCGGCAAGATTGCTGCCGATCGAGATGATCCTGCCGCCCTCACCCATATGCGCGGCCGCCGCCTTCGAGGCGATGAACGGGGCTCTGAGATTGACCTCCATGGTCTCGTCGAAATCGGCGAGCGACAGCGTATCGATCGGCGCGGCGCGCCAGATGCCGGCGCTGTTGACCAGGATGTCGAGCCGGCCGAAGGCGGTCACGGCGTCATCGACGGCCTTGTCTATGGCCACGGCATCGCGGTTGTCGGCCTTGATCGCAACGGCGCGGCCACCCTTGGCCTCTATGTCGGCGACAACGGCGCGGGCCTGCTCCTCGCCATGCACATAAGTCAGCGCGACGCTGGCGCCATCGGCCGCCAGCCGTCGCGCAATCGCCGCACCGATGCCGCGACTGCCGCCGGTGACGAGCGCGGCCTTGCCGCCCAGTTGGTTGGATGACATCGATTTCTCCTTTTTGTAATGATCGATACATAAATATCTGTCAGCCTTGTCCGTCGCCGTCAACTGAATTATGTATCGATCAACACAGAAAAGAGCGTCATGTCGGAACGAGGCCGCCCCCGCACCTTCGATCGAACCGCAGCCCTGCGCTGCGCGATGGAAGTCTTTTGGGCGCGTGGCTACGAAGGCGCATCGATGAGCGACCTGACCGCCGCCATGGGCATCAACTCGCCCAGCCTCTACGCCGCCTTCGGCAGCAAGGAGGCGCTGTTCATCGAGGCGACGGAGCTTTATTCGCGCACCGAGGGTGCTGATATCTGGCTGGCGCTGGAGGAAGCACCGACCGCGCGGCTGGCGATCGAACAATTTCTGTGCCTGACGGCGAAAGCCTATGCGCAGACCGATCGCCCGCAGGGCTGCCTGATCACGCTGGGCGCGCTGCATCAAGATTCGAGCCGCGGTGCCATCTGCGATGATCTGCGCCGCCGTCGCGCCGAAAACCACACCGCCCTGCAGAAGCGTCTCGAGCGCGGCGTCGCCGAAGGCGAACTGCCGACGGATTTCGACTGCGCCGCCGCCGCCACCTTCTTCGCCACGGTTCAGCACGGTATGTCGATCCAGGCGCGCGATGGCGCCTCGCACGCGGCCCTACTGGCAACCGTGGCCGGTGCCATGGCTGCCTGGACAACAATGGCCGGAACCGACGCGGCGTGACAAACGCCGGCTGTTGTGGTCGAAATTCGGACTTGCCAGCAATGCTAGGGCCAGCAACGCTGGGGGCCAGCAAGGCCGGAAGGGACGAGAGCGTGAAAAAGGGTTATCGCGAACTGCTGGACGAGGCGAACGCCGAGATCGAGGTGGTTTCGCCGGAGGAAGCGGCCGGCCTGCTCGACGATGAAGACACCATCTTCGTCGATCTGCGCGATCCACGCGAGGTGGAACGCGACGGCCGTATCCCCGGCGCCAAGCATGTCACCCGCGGCATGCTGGAGTTCTGGATCGATCCCGAAAGCCCCTACCACAAGCCGTTCTTCGCTTCGGGCAAGAGCTTCGTCTTCTTCTGCGCCGGCGGCTGGCGCTCGGCGCTGGCCACCAAGACGGCGCAGGACATGGGGCTTTCGCCGGTCAAGCACATCCTCGGCGGCTACACCGCCTGGAAGGCGGCCGGACTGCCGGTCGAACCCGGCGAGAAGAAGAAATAACCTCGATCGCCGCTCAATGCAGCAGCGACGGCTCGCGATGCGTCACGAAGCCGACCGCGTGTTCGACCACACCCCTGTCCGCGAGAATGCGGCGGTGGCCGAGCCCGTCGGCCCAGTAGAGCCGCACATGGCCGCCGGCGCCGGCATAGCGCCTTGCATGATCGGCCGAGACTTCGCGATCGTCCGGAGCGTGGATGACCAGGGTCGGTACCGGCGCCTGGGCAAGCTGGCGATCGCCGGTGAATTCGTGCAGCGGCCGGCCGGAAAGATACTCGACCCGGTCCGCCATGGCGGCTTGCGAACGCGGGCCGACATTGAGCATGCGGCTGAAGTCGGCAAAGATCGCCGGCAGGGAACTTGGCGCCGCAATCAGCACCAGGCGTCCAGCCGCCAGCGGCGGGATGTTCTTGACTGAACCGGCGATGGCATTGGCGGCGACGGCACCACCGAAGGAATGACCGATCGCTGCCACGAAGGGGCCGAACCACTCGCCGGCAACCCGCACCGCATCCACGGCATTGACCATGTTCAAGCGCCGGCCCTGCGACTGGCCGTGGCCAGGCAGGTCAAGCGAAACGACCTTGTAGCCGGCGGCGCGATAGCCTTCGATCAATGCGCGCATATACTCGGTGCGCGAGCGCCAGCCATGGACGACAAGCACCGTGCCGGCGGCTGCCCTGCCCGGCTCCGGCCGGAACTCGTGCACCATGACGCAGCCGGTTGCGGTCTTCAGCCGGTGATGGCGCGCCTCGGTCATGAACTCGGCAGCACGATCGACGGCGCGGCGTTCGCCGTCGCTAAGCGCCTTGACGTTCGGCGTGCGGCAGAACAATTCGAACGCCGCGCGTCCGGTCAGTCGCGGCGCGACACGCTCGGCCGCACCAAACACGCCCCGGATGACCTTCAGCCCGAATGATGCCATAGTGAGAATCCATCCATACGTTCAAGCATGAACATAATAGTTCAAAGATGAACAATAAACAAGAGCTACCTTGGGACAACCCGCGTTTTCGCAACTGGGTCGCGGTGGCGCGCGCCTGCCATGTGCTGGAGCGCACGCTGGCGGTGAAGCTCGCGCCGCTCGACCTGAAGCCGGCGCAACTCGACGTGCTGATGAACCTCTATCGTCATCCCGGCATGTCGCAGCACGACCTTGCCCGCAAGCTGCTCGTCGGCCGCTCCAACATCACCATGCTGCTGCCACAGCTGGAGGCGCGTGGCCTGCTGCGCCGAGACGGCGATGACAAGGACAAGCGCATCTTGCGGCTCGCCCTGACGGAAGCCGGCGAGGCGCTTTTGATGCAGGCGCTGAAAGTGCATATGGCGCTGATCGAGAAGGCGATGAGCCAGTCGACGCCTGAGCAGTGCGACATGATCGGCGACCAGATGCGCAAGATTTATGAGGTGCTGAAGGAGGCGTAACGGCCTTTCAGCCCAGACTTACCACATCGTCTTCTTCGCCCGCTCCGGCCATTCCTTGTCGTAGGTCTCGCCGTCGATGGTCTTGCGGCTGGTGATTTCCAGGATCTGTCCGGGCGTCGGCAGCGACTTCGGGGCGACATGCCTCGCCGGGTTCCAAAGCTCGGAGCGGACGATGGCGCGGGCGCATTGAAAATAGACCGAATCGACGTCGACGACGGTGACCGATCGCGCCGCCTTGCCATCCACCATGAACGACGCGCACAGCGCTGTATCCGTGGTGATATGAGCGCGGCCATTGACACGCAGCGTCGTGCCGGAGCCCGGCACCAGGAACAGCAGGCCGACGCGCGGATCGCGGATGATGTTTCGAAGCGAATCGGCGCGGTTGTTGCCGCGACGGTCCGGCATCATCAGGGTTTTCGGATCGTGGATGCGCACGAAGCCGGCGAGATCGCCGCGCGGCGAGCAGTCCAGCCCCTCCGGCCCGCTGGTCGCCAGCGCGACGAAGGGCGAGGCTTCGATGAAGGCGGCATACTCTGGAATGACGTGGTCGAGTTCCTTGACCAGCGACGCCTCGCCTGGAACGCCATAGAGCGCCTCGAGCTGCTCGACCGTGGTGATGACGGACATTTTTCTCGTCTCCAAACCTTTGCCGGCGTTACCCCACATGGATGACGTTTTCGCGACAGCGATGGGATCAGCCTAGCGGTCGCGGCTCAGGCCCTTTTCCTGCAACTCTGCGAGATAGGCGTCCCAGCGCGCATCCTTCTCGTGGCCGAGCGTGTGCAGGTAATTCCAGGTGAAGATACCGGTGTCGTGGAAATCGTCGAAGGTGATGCGCACGGCATAGTTGCCAACCGGCTCGATCTTCAGGATCGCCACATTGCGCTTGCCGGGAACCGTCACCCGCTGTTCGGGCGAATGGCCCTGCACCTCGGCCGATGGCGAGGCGACGCGCAGCAGCTCCGCCGGCAGTTCGAACGGCCGATGGTCGGGAAAGGTGACGGACAGCAATTTGCGGTCCTTCGAGACCCTGAGCTCTTTCGGTGCGGTCATGCTGTTCGATCCCGTATCATCCACCCTTCCCTACGCCGCTTCTCTAAACCGGAAAAGCCTGTTTCAGGCCGACCGACATGCGATGTCGGCTGAGAGATGTTACCAAAGATCAACACCGGCTATCTTGAATGCCAGGCCGTATCGTATCACATAGCGGTATATAACGACGTCGTTCACGGGGAGCGCTTGAAGCATGGACATGATCGACCCCTTTGGTCGCACGATCAGCTATCTCAGAGTGTCGGTCACCGACCGTTGCGATTTTCGTTGCACCTATTGCATGGCCGAGGACATGGCCTTCCTGCCGAAGAAGGACCTGCTGTCGCTGGAAGAACTCGACCGGCTCTGCACGGTTTTCATCGAAAAAGGGGTCAGGAAACTGCGTCTCACCGGCGGTGAGCCGCTGGTGCGCAAGAACATCATGCATCTTGTGCGCCAGCTGTCGCGGCATCTCGACAGCGGCGCGCTGGAAGAACTGACGCTGACCACCAATGGCTCGCAACTCTCGCGCTTTGCCGCCGAACTCGCCGATTGTGGTGTCAAGCGCATCAACGTGTCGCTCGACACGCTCGATGCCGACAAATTCCACAAGATCACCCGCTGGGGCCATCTCGACAAGGTCATGCAAGGCATCGATGCCGCGCAGGCGGCCGGGCTCAAGGTCAAGCTCAACGCGGTGGCGCTGAAGGATTTCAACGACGCCGAGCTGCCCGACATGATGCGCTGGGCGCATGGCCGCGGCATGGACCTGACGGTCATCGAAACCATGCCGATGGGCGAGATCGACGCCGACCGCACGGACCAGTACCTGCCGCTGTCGCTGCTGCGCGCGTCGCTGGAGCGCCAGTTCACGCTGACCGACATTCCCTTCAAGACTGGCGGCCCGGCGCGCTATGTCCATGTCGCCGAGACCGGCGGGCGCCTCGGCTTCATCACGCCGATGACGCATAATTTCTGCGAGAGCTGCAACCGCGTCCGGCTGACCTGCACCGGCACGCTCTATATGTGCCTCGGCCAGGAAGATGCCGCCGACCTGCGCGCGCCCTTGCGGGCCTCCGAAGGCAACGAGCTGGTCGCTGATGCCATTGATGAAGCGATCGGCCGCAAGCCGAAAGGCCATGACTTCATCATCGACCGCCGCACCAGCCGCCCGTCGGTATCGCGCCATATGAGCGTCACCGGCGGCTGACCTTCCCGCCGATCTGTGCAAGAATTGCCGTGCGGTCGTCGACTTCGGGGCAAAACATGCGGCGGCTCTTCTCAATCGGGACGTTTTTCGCGGCGATCGCGGCGAGCACCGCAATTGCCGCGCCGTTCACCTATGTGAACGAGCGCTTCGGCACTGTCTGCACCTTTCCCGACGATGTCTTCACCGAGCGCCAGCCCGAGCCCGACAATGGCGACGGGCAGGAATGGCTGAGTGCCGACGGCGCCAGCCTGATCTGCTCGGGCATCCTCAACATCGACGACGATACGCCGAAAGGCTTTCTCGCCGAGGAGAAGGCGAGCAAGGAGCCGGGCTACAAGGTCACCTACGGCAAGGCCGGAAAGGACTGGGCGGTCGTGTCGGGTTTGAAGGATGGAAAGATCTTTTACGAGCGGCGCCTGTTCGGGAAAGACGGCGTCATCCGCACGGTCTGGGTCGACTACCCGCCGGCACTGAAGTCGAAATACGATCCGCTGGTCGGCGCCATCGCCGGCACCCTCAAGGGACCATGAGAGTTTTGGGGACCATGAGCATTTTCGGCCACATCGCGAACAAATCTTTATCCGCCAATGCTCAGCTGATTTACCGTTGGTCCGTTCCAGCCTAGCCTCCCCTTGGGACGGTTTCATCCAATGGGGGGTTACATCATGCGCAAACTCGTTCTTTCTCTGGCACTGCTTGGCCTCGCGGCCGTGCCTGCGGCGGCCCAGTCGATCGGTGGCACCTATACGGTCGCCGGCACCAACTTCGACGGCTCTGCTTATGGCGGCGAGGCGACCATCACGCTGACCAGCGGAACGACATGCACGATCCACTGGGAGACGGGCGGCTCATCTTCCGATGGCATCTGCATGCGCAACGATGACGCCTTCTCCGCCGGCTATGTCATGGGCAAGGATATCGGCCTCGTCGTCTACAAGATGATGGACGACGGCTCGCTGCACGGCCTGTGGACGATCGCCGGCAAGGAAGGCAACGGCACCGAATTGCTGACGCCGAAGAAGTAAGTTCGCCACTGCAGGATATTCTGGGCCACAAACAAGGCTGTGGCCCAGCCTTTTGCTGTTGCTGTTTCGTGCCCGGCTGTTAGAGGCTTGCTGCAAAGCAGAACCGGTAGTCGTCTTGCCCTTGTCTCCAAACCTTCGCGGCGCGTTGTTCATGGTGGTGGCGATGGCCGGCTTCTGCCTCAACGATGCCATCACCAAATACTCGTCGCAATCGATGAACATGGCGCAGGTCATGTTGATCCGTGGAGCTTTCGCTTCGCTTTTCGTCGGCTTGCTCGCCTGGCAGCGCGGCGCCCTTGCCCGCCCGGGCTCGATGCTGCAGCCCCTGGTGGCCCTGCGCGTGATCAGCGAGGCCGGCGCAACAGTGAGTTTCCTTGTCGCCCTCGCCCATTTGCCGATCGCCAACGTTTCGGCGGTGCTGCAGGCGCTGCCGCTGGCGGTGACGATGGGAGCCGCACTTGTCTTTGGCGAGACTGTCGGCTGGCGGCGCTGGCTGGCCATCGCCCTCGGATTTGCCGGCGTGCTGATCATCGTGCGGCCCGGCTTCGAAGGGTTCAGCATCTACTCGCTGTCGGCGCTGGCCAGCGTCGCCTGTTGCGCGGTGCGAGACCTTGCCACCAAGCGTATCCCCGAGGTCATCCCGACATTGCTGGTGTCCACCGCTACCGCGATTGCCATGACAATTGTCGGCGCGGCGCTGCTGTCGCCGATGGGCGGCTGGACACCGATGACAGGCAACAGCACAGCCTTGTTGGCCTTGGCTGCTGTGCTGGTGATTATCGGTTACCAGTTCATCATCATGGCGATGCGGGCCGGCGACATCTCCTTCATCGCGCCGTTCCGCTATACGGCCCTGATCTGGTCGATCCTGCTTGGCCTGTTCATCTTTGCCGACATTCCCGATCTGCCGATGATCGTCGGCGCCACAATCATCATCGGCTCCGGCCTTTATGCGCTCTACCGCGAGCGGATCGTCGGCCGGCGACAGATCGTCGCCGAAAGCACCGGGCCGACCATGGTGCCCGACGGAATCTAGCCAGGTCATTTGAAGGTTCTTGTGATTTCCGGCGGCTGGCGTACAGGCTTCATGGCATGAAGCGAAATGTCTCGGGGATCATTCTGGCCGGCGGCCAGTCCAGGCGGATGGGCGGTGGCGACAAGAGCCTGTTGCCGCTTGGCGACGGCTGCGTGCTTGACCAGGTCGTCTCGCGCTTCGGCCCGCAGATCGCCCTCCTGGCGCTCAGCGCCAATGGCGATCCGGCGCGATTCGCGCGCTTTGGCCTGCCGGTGCTTGCCGACATGGTGACCGGCTTTGCCGGGCCGCTTGCCGGGATCCTGACCGGCCTCGAATGGGCCGTTGCCAGCACGGCCTGCAAGGCGATCGTCACCGCTGCCGGCGACACGCCTTTCCTGCCGCTGGACCTTGTCGAGCGACTGGCGGTGGCCGCCGACCAACATCCCGGTTCGATTGCGGTCGCATGCTCGGCCGGCAAGCGGCACCCCACCTTCGCATTCTGGCCGACGGATTGTCGCGAAGTCTTGCGGCACTTTCTGGTCGATGAAGATATCAGGCGGGTTTCGGCCTTCATCGACCGGCACGGTTTTGTCGAAGTGGACTTCCCGGTTCTGCGATCGGAGGGTCAGCCGGTCGACCCTTTCTTCAACATCAACGAGCCTGATGATCTTGCCCGCGCCGAACGTCTGTTGCAGAGCATGAAGCCATGAACAGACGCGTCTTCGGCATCACCGGTTGGAAAAACTCCGGCAAGACGACATTGACCGAAAAACTGGTCACCGAGCTTGTCGGGCGCGGCTGGAAAGTGTCGACGGTGAAACATGCCCACCATGACTTCGACATCGACAAGCCCGGCGCCGACAGTTTTCGCCACCGCCAGGCCGGCGCCACCGAAGTTGCGATCGTCTCCGGCGTTCGCTGGGCACTGATGCACGAACTGCGTGATGAGGATGAGCCGACGCTGGAGGCTATCCTGTCACGGCTTGCGCCTTGCGATCTGGTGCTGGTCGAAGGCTACAAGCGCGAAGCACACCGCAAGATCGAAACCCGCCGGCTGGACGCCAAGGACCGCACGCCGCTTTCGGCAGGTGATCCCAACATCGTCGCCGTTGCCGCCGATTTTGCGGCTGAAGGCGAGCACCTGCCGGTGTTCGATCTCGACGATGCAAAGTCGATAGCCGACTTCATCGAGCGCACCACTGGGCTCGTTGCTTGAGCGCTGACGCAGCGGCAGAATAGCCTTGCCCATTTTTGTGGTTTTGCAGTTGCTTTTTTCTTGGAAAGAGTGGGAGTATCGCGCCAGCGGGCGGTCAAAAGCACCGCCCCACAGAGCCGTTCGGAACGACGGCCGGGACCATAAAGAGAGGACTATCATGCGTATTGCACTGCGTATCGCGCTCGCCGCATCGGCCGCGCTGCTGACGCTCGGCGTAGCCCAGGCCCAGGAAAAGACCCTGAGGATCGGCACCGAAGGCGCCTACCCGCCATTCAACAATCTCACGGCCGATGGCCAGCTCGTTGGCTTCGACATCGACATCGCCAAGGCGCTTTGTGATGAGATGAAGGTCAAGTGCACCTTCGTCGCCCAGGATTGGGACGGCATCATTCCAGCCCTCCAGGCCGGCAAGTTCGACGCCATCGTCGCTTCGATGTCGATCACGCCCGAGCGCAAGGAGAAGGTCGACTTCTCGAACAAATACTACAACACCCCATCGGCGCTGGCTGTGCCGAAAGACAGCACGCTGAAGGGCGTGACCAAGGAAGATCTCGCCGGCAAGACCATCGGCGTCGCCACCACCACCACGCATTTCAACTATGCCTCGAAGACCTACACCGACAGCACCGTCAAGGGCTATCCGAGCAGCCCCGAGGAGCAGGCAGATCTTGCCAATGGTCGTCTCGACGCCATCGAGGACGATATCGTCGTGCTGCAGCAGTGGCTGGATTCGCCTGACGGTGCCTGCTGCAAGATCCTTGGCCAGCCGTCGCCGCAACCGGTCGAGATCTTCGGGCCGGGCGCCGGCATTGCCGTGCGCAAGGGCGAGACCGACCTGGTCAACAAGCTCAATGCGGCCATCGACGCCATCCGCGCCAATGGAAAATATAAGGAAATCAACGACAAGTACTTCAAGTTCGACGTCTTCGGCGCCGAGTCCTGATAAACCGGGATCAAGACGGCGGGGAATTTCCCCGCCGTCTTTCTATTCGTCTCGGGAACGCCGTGGAGATAAGATCGGTCAATGCCAGCCCAGAGCATATGGACACTTCTCAGTTGGGGACCCGAAGGCTGGCTTGACGATATTGCCTATGGCGCACTGATCACCGTTGCGCTTGCGCTTGCCACGCTGCCCATCGGATTGGCGATCGGCTTTTTCATTGCACTCGCCAAGCAGTCCGAAGAACCCTCGCTGCGCCTTGCCGCCAACATCTACACCACGGTCTTTCGCGGCCTGCCGGAGCTGGTGACGCTTTTCCTGTTCTTCTTCGGCATGCCGATCCTGCTGCAGCATCTTGTCCGGCATTTCCGGCCGGACGCCACCATCGACGTCAACAGCTTCGTCGCCGGCATGATCGTGCTTGCGCTGATCTTCTCGTCCTACGCCAGCGAGGTTTTCCTTTCCGCCTTCCGCGCCATCCCGAAAGGCCAGTATGAGGGCGGCTATGCCATCGGTCTTTCCAACTGGCTGACCATGCGCAAGGTGATTGTGCCGCAGCTGCTGCGCATCGCGTTTCCTGGCCTGGAGAACTGCTGGCTCAGCCTGCTCAAGGACACGTCTCTGGTTTCTGTCGTTGGTCTCGCGGAGACACTGCGCAATGCCAGCATTGCCGCTCGCGTCACCAAGCATGCTTTCCTGTTCTTCGGCGTTGCCTCCTTGGTCTTTCTTGGCCTGGCCGTCATGTCGTCCTTCGCCACCAGCGCCATTCTGCGCTCGCTTGGCCGGCGGGAGGCTCAGCGATGAGCGCCACAACCACCATGGTCGAGCGGCCCCCGCCACAAGCGCGGGGTTGGCCGCGCAGGCGTATCGTCGGTTATGGGCTGGTCTGCTTGTGGATCGCTTTCGGCCTCGGCATCGTCAGCTATCTCTTCCTAGCTTGGAACGCTGATTTCTTCGCCAAATATGCGCCGGCTTATTTGCGCGGGCTTGGGGTAACGCTCTCGCTGGTTTCCATATCGATGGTGCTCGGTGCGATCCTGTCGGTGCCTGTCGCCTATGGGCGCATGTCCAGGAGCCGGATCCTGTCCGGCCTCGCCTATTGCTACGTCTATTTCTTCCGCGGTACGCCGCTGCTGGTCCAGACTTATCTGGTCTACTACGGATTGGGCTCGTTTCGGGTAGAGCTCCAGACAGTTGGCCTCTGGGATTTCTTCAAGGATGCGTTCAATTGCGGCGTCTTTGCCTTTGCGCTCAACACCGCCGCCTATCAGGCCGAGATTCTGCGCGGTGCCATCGAAAGCGTGCCAAGAGGGCAATGGGAAGGAGCGGCCTCGCTTGGCCTGCACAAATTGCAAACCTTGCGCAAGATCATCCTGCCGCAGGCCTTGATCGTCGCCTTGCGGCCCTATGGCAACGAACTGATCCTGATGGTCAAGGCGTCCGCCATCGTTGCCATCATCACGGTCTATGATCTGATGGGTAATGCAAAGCTCGCCTTCGCCAACTCGTTCGACATTCAGGCCTATATCTGGGTCGCGCTCGTCTATCTGGTGATGGTCGAGATTTTGCGTCATGGCGTTGAGTGGATCGAGCGCCGGATCACCGTTCACCTGAAACGCTGACCATTTTCAATCCGGCTGTACCAGACGATCTGGCCATACGCGTCTTGACGAATTGAGCGCAGAGCCTAGAACGGTTCGTCGTTTCACAGAAACGCCGAACCGCTCTATCTTCTTGTTTTGACGCAATTCCTCTAGGGAAAGCGTTACGCGCTTTTCCCGGGAAAACCGCTTCACACTTTTCCTGGAATTGCTCTAGAGCTTTCGCGGCAAATTTCGTTTCCATCTGAAGGGCAAGCTCATGGCATCTGTTGCATTTCTCGGTCTTGGCGTGATGGGCTATCCGATGGCCGGGCACTTGAGGAACAAGGGTGGCCACGACGTCACCGTCTACAACCGCACCAAGGCCAAGGCCGAGCAATGGGTTGGTCAGCATGGCGGCAGTCTCGCCGCGACGCCGGCGCAGGCCGCCGAGGGCAAGGACTTTGTCTTCTCCTGTGTCGGCAATGACGACGATTTGCGTTCGGTGACGACGGGTCCGGAAGGCGCCTTCAAATCGATGAGGAAGGGTTCGGTCTTCATCGACAACACCACGGCGTCGGCCGAGGTCGCACGCGAACTGGCGGCGGCGGCGGAAGCTGGCGGCTTTTCATTTCTCGACGCGCCGGTATCCGGCGGCCAGGCCGGCGCCGAGAATGGCGTGCTGACCGTCATGGTCGGCGGTGAGCAGGACGCTTTCGACAGGGCCAGGCCTGTCATCGATGCTTTTGCCCGCATGGTCGGCCTGATGGGATCGGCCGGTGCCGGCCAACTCACCAAGATGATCAACCAGATCACCATCGCCGGCCTTGTCCAGGGTCTAGCCGAAGGCATCCATTTCGGCAAGAAGGCCGGGCTCGACATCGAGAAGGTGATCGAGGTGATTTCCAAGGGCGCCGCAGGTTCCTGGCAGATGGAGAACCGCCACAAGACGATGAATGCCGGCAAATATGATTTCGGCTTCGCCGTCGACTGGATGCGCAAGGATCTCGGCATCTGCCTGGCCGAGGCCGATCGCAACGGCGCCAGATTGCCGGTGACAGCACTTGTCGACCAGTTCTACAAGGATGTGCAGGCGATGGGCGGCGAGCGCTGGGACACGTCCTCACTGCTGGCGCGTCTCGAAAAATAGGTTTCTGCGGTGGCAGAGCTCTCGCCTCAATCCAGTGCCGGGGAAATTGTCGCCCACCTGCGCGCCATCGGCTCGGAGGAGAACCGCCTCGGCATGTTGCGCTACGGCATCAAGATCGAGCGCGCCCTTGGCATCTCGCACGGCGTGCAGCGGCAGATTGCCCGGAAGATCAAGCGCAACCACGAGCGCGCCTTCGAGCTGTGGGAGACTGATATCATGGAGGCGCAGTTCATCGCTTCCGTCACCGCTGACCCGCAGCGGTTTTCTGCTGAAGATGCAAGAAGATGGGCGGCCAGTTTCGACTCCTGGGACATCGTCGATGGCGTCTCGGATCTCTTTGTCGATACGGACGCCTGGAAAGAACTGATCGCCGAATTCGCGGCCGACGAGCGGGAATTCGTTCGGCGCACGGCCTTTGCCATGATGGCCTGGTCTGTCGTTCACCGGAAGAAAGAGCCGGCGACGACCTTTCTCGCCTTCCTGCCGATCATCGAAGCGCATGCCACCGACAGCCGCAATTTCGTGAAGAAAGCCGCGAACTGGGCGCTTCGCTCGATCGGCAAACGATCGATGCATATGCACGGCGCTGCCCTTGCTGTCGCCGAACGGCTGGCGCAGTCGACCGACAAGACGGCGCGCTGGATCGGCAAGGACGCAGTGAGGGAACTGACCAATGCCAGGACGATCGAGCGGATCGCCGCCAGGAAAGGCTGACGGGGCGGAAATCCGCTTCTCGGAGGTGACGCGATCGACACGCGCCGATTTCGAAAACCTGTTCGAGCAGCCGGGCGGGCCGAAATATTGCTGGTGCACGGCCTGGCGCAACCTTCCCAGCCGCGAGCATGTCCCGAAACGGGCCATCACTTCGCTCATCGAGGCCGATACACCTGTCGGCATCATCGCCCACGTTGAAGGCAAAACCGTCGGCTGGTGTTCGGTTGCGCCACGCGAGACCTATCGCCGGCTTTCCCGGCAGCAGGACGACAGCGAGACCGGCGTGTGGTCGATCGTCTGCTTCTATGTGCCGAGGACCTTGCGCGGCGGTGGGTTGGCATCCGCACTGCTCGACGCGGCGATAAATCACGCCTTCGCCAAGGGCGCCAGCACGATCGAGGCTTACCCGGTCGATCAGGCGTCGCCGAGTTACAGGTTCATGGGCTTTCGCGACATGTTTGCCGCCCGTGGCTTCCACACAGGCATGGCCGGTTCTCGCCGACATGTGATGCGGCTCGAGCGTTGACGCTGGAGTGAGACGCGCTCGAACTGAGAGCGCCTTCATCCCATTTGGCGGTATCCGCGGCCCCAGATGGTTTCAGGGCTACAAAATGCTTCAGGCCCAATGCATTACCGGGCGCTGCCGCGGAGAGGGCTATCGGCGCAAGTCGCGAAGGCCGAGTTCTTGCCATATCCACTCGAAACTGTAGGTGGCCATGGGATGGTTGGGATCTGGTTGTTTGGCCGTCTGGTTTTCGAGATATTTTAGCCAGTCGGCCGCCTTTTGCCGGCTGGCCGGGGTCCTGGCGGCTTGACGCGGTGTTTTATTACCCAACATTGCGACCGGTTGGTCGAGAGTATCCAGATAATGCCGATCCAAGAACTCGTGAATGGTCTGTTCGGCGATTTCCGACGGAATACTCGATGACGGCGTCTGGGTATGTCTGCCTGGCCGCTCGGCCATCATCTGTTCGACAGTGCTGATTTCTGTAAGGGGCGTCCGCACAAGATCGCCGAGGACTTGGCGGATCAGGTCCGTCCCACTTTTCGCCCGCGCTGCGGAATTGGTGGACAGATGCAGGAAGCGGTCCTTCAACTCGGCATTGCCTATCACATTCGAACCACTGTCCATCAGGGTGTCGAGTGTGGTTGCCCCCGCTGTTTTTGGCTTGTCTCTACCTTGCGGCACCTCTTCCATCCAACTCCAGAATTTCTCGCTTTCCTGCAACATACCCGGAATGCTGTTCAGCCGGGAAGCGATGTCCTGAGGCGCCACGCCGGACGCCAAGGGAAAACGGACATTGTGGAAAACGATCTCGTCGCCGTCATTGTTTTGCAGCAATGGCCCGCGCATCACCCTGTCGAGGGTGTCAAACAACCACGACAGAGTGAACAATGATGCCATCGCCTGCAGTTCGTCATCGTTCAACGCAGGTAGCTTTTTTGTTTTTTTCTTGCCGAATGTGGTTCGCAGGCCGTCGAACAATGACTCGGTAGCCTGCGGGGTGAACGGCAAAACGCCGCCCGCAAGGATGTTCTTGCCCATGACTGGTACGATCCGCGCGGCGATCTTGTCCCATTGTTTCAGCGTCTTGGTGGCGGTGCCCTCGCTAACGGTGACCGGCTCGCCTCCACGGATAAGGTCGCGCGCCACAAGGGATTGCCCCGGCACCACATTGCTGACCTCGTACAAGCTCATGACGGAGGTCCGCAGCGCCAGCATATAGGCCCTGGATTGCGCGCTTTCCTTCCAACCCCGGCGCTTGACATAATCATCGACGATGTTGGCGGGCTGGCCATCGAACTCCTGGGTCAGGAAATCCTCGAAGGCACAGCCCCAAAGGGTCATTGCCCAATCGCCGCTGACGATTCCGGCGAGGTCTTCGAATTCCATCTCACAAGCTTCGAGAACCGGGCCGAAATGATCGTCGAAAACCTCGTTGAAACATCCTTGCCATTCGTCCCGGTCAAGGAATTTCATCAGCCCACTGAGATCATGGCTGGTTGGCATGGTGCTTCTCCATGTCTGGTGATGGCGACGACGTACGCTGTCGGTTTGTGGGTATTGCAATGCAATTCTCTGCTCCGCTATTGCGATCGGGCAAGACAATTTCGGCGGTTTCCCAACGTTTTGTTCGTAGCTAACTTCCCGCGAGGATCATCGATCGCCATTCCGGTGGTGCGCCACCCGATCACACTGATCAAATTGCGTGCAAGAGCGAAAGTGTGCATTCACAGCACGGAATGATCCGACATCTGCAAGAGTGCTCTCGAATCACGACGGTGTGACTCGATTCGGGCGGCAGACTGGCCAAGAATGGAGTTCATGAATAACCGCCTCAAATTAGTTGCGATCCTGGCTATGGCATTTGGTGTTTCCATCGGCCAAGCCTCCGCCGAGACCGCGCACATATTCTGGAAGGATCTGCGCCCGGCTACGCAATCCGCCGCCGAAAACGTCGGACTGCCGATGATCGCGGCAAAATTACCCGACCACGGCGAGACGCTGTCCCTCAACCTGCAGGACAAAAGCATTCAGCTAGCCGGCTACGCATTGCCGGTCGATCGCGACGGTGATCTCGTCTATCAGTTCCTGCTGGTGCCGTGGACGGGTGCGTGCAGCCACATGCCGACGCCGCCGCCCAACCAGATCGTGCTGGTCACGCCGGCTCGCCCTTACAAGATGTCCGAGGCTTATCAGCCGGTCGCGGTCACCGGCGCGCTGAAGCCGGACATGGAGAAGAGCCAGCTGTTCATCCTTGATGGCGTGAGCGTCATTCAGTCAGGCTACAGCGTCCGCAAGGCAGATGTGACCGCCGTCGGCAGCGTGCCCGATACGATCACGCTGCCGGTCAATTCGCCCTGGAGTTTCCTCAACAAAAAGAAGAACTAAGCGGGACAAATTAATGCCAGGTCAAGCTCAGGCAGCGTTGGCACCCGATTCCTTGTCCAGCACCATGTAATCGAGCGGGATTTCTGTCGTGTATTTGATCTGCTCCATGGCGAAGGACGACGACACGTCGCGGATTTCGATCTTGGCGATCAGCCGCTTGTAGAAGGCGTCATAGGCGGCGATGTCGGGCACCACGACGCGCAGGAGATAGTCGACGTCGCCGCTCATGCGGTAGAACTCGACCACCTCGGGAAACTCCTGGATGACTTCCGAGAAACGCCGCAGCCATTCATGGCTGTGCGAATTGGTGCGGATCGACACGAAGACGGTGACGCGCACATTGACCTTTTCATGGTCGAGAATGGCAACGCGCCGCTTGATGACGCCCTCTTCCTCAAGCTTCTGGATGCGCCGCCAGCAAGGCGTCGTCGACAGCCCGACCTTCTTGGCGACATCGGCGACCGCGAGTGTCGCATCCTCCTGCAAGAGGCGGAGAATTTTTCTATCGAGGCGATCCATTTTTGGCTCCCTAGGGGAATAGATTGGCTATACTCCCCCTTATCATGGCCTTTCACAAGAAAGAAATTCTGCAAATCGGTCGAAAAGCGAGTGATTTCTTGCTGAAAGATCAACCGAGGCGATAGCGGATTTCCGAACGCAGAAAAGGCAGCAAATCCATTTCAAACCATGGATTCTTCTTCAGCCAGCCGGTGTTGCGCCACGACGGATGCGGCAGCGGCAGCACTTTCGGACCGACGGAATTCTCCCAGATGGAGCGCCAGTCCATCACCGTTTCCGTCAGCGAGGGCCGGCGCGCCGCACCCATATGCCAGGACTGCGCGTAGATGCCGATCGTCAGCACCAGGTCGATCCGTGGCATCAAGGCCATCAAGGGCGCGCGCCAGGCCGGCGCGCATTCGCGCCTCGGCGGCAGGTCTCCGCCCTTGGCATCCTGGCCGGGAAAACAGAACCCCATCGGCACGATGGCGAATTTTTCGATGTCGTAGAATTCGCCGCTCGTCACATCAAGCCAACTGCGCAGGCGGTCGCCGGAGGCGTCGGTGAACGGCATGCCCGATAGATGCACCTTGGTCCCCGGCGCCTGGCTGGCGATCAGGATGCGGGCGCTGGACGAGGGTCGCAATACCGGGCGCGGTTCGTGCGACAACGGCTTGCCGACCGGATTTTCCACGCAGATGCGGCAAGCGCGGACCGTGGCGGTGAAGCTTTCGAGATCGGTGGTCATTCTCAGGCTGATGCGCTCGGACGGCTGGAGACGGCCTGATGCCAGCGCAACACATTTGCGCATTCATCCGGCACCTTGATGCGTGCCGGCTTCATGAAGTCGACAGCGATCAGGCCAGTGATATCGGCGATCGAATAGCTGTCGCCGGCGATGAACTCCCGGCTGCCCAGTTCGCCGTCCAGCAACCTGAGGAACTGCACGGCCTTCGGCTTGTTGGCCTCACCCCATTCGGGGATCTGCGGGATTTCCCATTCCTTCATGGCCGGATGGATGTGGCGAAAGGCCTGCGCGACGCAATTGAGCAAATTGAATTCCATCCGTCTCTGCCACATCTCGACCTGCGCCTTGCCGAGTGCGCCACGCCCGAACAAAGCGGGCTCGGGATGCAACTCCTCGAAATAGCGGCAGATGGCGACGGATTCGGTGATGACGGTGCCGTCGTCGAGTTCCAGCACCGGCAGACGCTGCAAGGGGTTGCGCGAGCTGACAGCCTGCTTCCTGTGCTCCAGCGCACCCATATCGATGGGCACCTGTGGAACCTCGATGCCTTTCTCGGCCAGGAAAACGCGGACCCGTCGTGGGTTGGGCGCCCGCCCGCCGTCGAAGAGCTTCATGTCCATCATCCTTCGTTCGTTCGCGATCCAGTTACAGGATGCGCATCACCAGAAGCGAAAAATCTCTCGCACGGCATCGCCGATCGACGCCAGTGTGCCGTGCTTTCTCTCGACGACTTCGCCGTGATGGCGGTCGCGCCAGTCCTGCGGCTGGTCGAACGTTCCCGCCCAGATGCCGGCCTTTCCTGCGCGGGCGATAGCTTCCTCGCTCTCGAAGTTGCCATAGGCAACCGCCCAGCCCGCCTCGACCTGCGCCCGATTGAGATCTTTGCCGCCGGCGGTGCAGTCGCCAAGCAGCCGGCCATAACGATCACGCTGCCAGCCGGAACAGGACATGGGCTTGCCGGCGATCAGGCGCACCAGCGACTGACGCGCAAGCGTGCCGCAAGGATAGTCGGCGCCGTTCCTGCGGCAGGTCTGCGTAAATTCCGGAGCGTCGATGCCGCGCATGCGGATGCGCTCGGCACCAAGCGTGATCGAATCGCCGTCGTTGACGATAGCCACGCCTTGCGTCTTGCGGGTTTCCACCCGGTCGAGGCGGGCCGCCAGCAGGATCAACAGCCCGAGGATGATGACGGCAAGCCCGTAATCCACCAGCCTTCGCCACAGGCTGCGGGGTGGCGCGACGTATCGCGGACGCCGCCTCGGCGACCAGGAACGGCTCATATGGCAAACGGTTGGTTAATCATTCGAACGTAGCTTAACACTTGGAAACCGCTGCTCGCATAATTGAAGTTTTAATGCCCTTGCAACGCTCGAACACAGCGGACAAGTTCATTGTGGACCGCAGGAAACCTCATCGCAACAGCGATGTGGCGCGCGCGGTGCGCAAGACGCGCGACCGTCTTTCGCAGCAGGCCGGCAATCCCGATTTCGATCGCGAACTGCTGAAGCTCCACGCCCGCTCAATGACCAGCGGCGCCATTGCCATCCCGCTTCTCATCCTGGCGATCGCGGCGGCTGGCCGGCTGGCCGGCGTCGGCAACGAGATCGGCCTCTGGGCGCTGTTCACACTGACTTGCTACACCATCGTCGCCTTCATGGCGCGGCGCATTGACCGCACGGAAGCTTCCGACCTCAACCCTTTGCAAACACGACGGGAATTCCTGATCGGCCATTTCCTTTGCGGCCTCGGCTGGGCCTGGTTCGTCTGGCTTGGCTGCGGCGCCTGCCGGATCGACCAGTTCCAGTTGGTCAAGGCCGTGGTGCTGCTGTTCGCCATGGCGGCGACGGCGGTGATGACCTCATCTCTGGGCGGGGCGCTGTTGGCGACGTTTGCCGTTCCGGTGGCGCTCTATGCCTATGTTGGGTTCAAACTGTGGATGCCGATTGAGGTAATCATGGCCGGGCTGCTGGTCGTGTCGCTGCCCTTCTTTGCCTATGTCGCCCGTCACCTCAACCGCTCATCCCTGATGATGTTGTCGTTCCGCTCCGAAAAGGATGCGTTGATCGCCGAACTGGAGACGGCGAAATCGATGTCGGATGAGGCGCGGCGGCGGGCGGAAGATGCCAATCTGGCGAAATCGCGATTCCTCGCTTCGATGAGCCACGAATTGCGCACGCCGCTCAACGCCATTCTCGGTTTTTCCGAGGTGATGTCGAACGAGGTGCTGGGACCAATGAGCAATCCCACCTATCGCGACTATGCCCATGACGTGCACGAATCCGGCCAGCATCTGCTCGATCTGATCAACGAGATCCTCGACCTGTCGCGCATCGAGGCCGGCCGCTACCAGCTCAATGAGGAGCCGGTGATGCTGCTCAGCATCGCCGAGGATTGCTGCCACATGATGGAATTGAAGGCGCGCAACAAGGATATCCGTGTCGTCCAGGACTTCGAGCATGAGTTGCCGCGCCTGTTCGCCGATGAGCGAGCGGTGCGGCAGATCACGCTCAACCTTCTGTCGAATGCGATAAAATTCACCGCTACCGGCGGCGAAATTCGTGTCCGTGTCGGCTGGACGGCGGGCGGCGGACAGTACATTTCGATCAAGGACAATGGGCCGGGCATACCGGAAGACGAGATCCCGATCGTGCTTTCCGCCTTCGGCCAGGGCTCGATCGCCATCAAGAGCGCCGAGCAAGGCACCGGGCTTGGCCTGCCGATCGTGCAAGGGCTGCTGGCCATGCATGGCGGTGAGTTCGAGCTTCATTCCAAGCTGCGCGAAGGCACCGAGGCGATCGCCATCTTCCCGCTGAGCCGGGTGATGGAGGAATTGCCCGCGCTGCCCACAGCAGCGGTGGCGGCGCGGCGGCGGTAGCGGGCGCTCGCCCAGACGCAGCTTGACTAGTGCCTAACCGCGTACCGCAGCTGCCATGCCCGAGCTGGTCAGCGCCGCAGCCTTGACCAGGCCCGCGGCAAGGGCGGCCCCTGCCCCTTCGCCATGGCTTATACCGAGGTCGAGCAACGGACGAAGACCGAGCCGTTCGGCCGCGCGGGCGTGCGCAGGCTCTGGCGACAGGCTGGCAAGCAGGCAATGGTCGAGCACGGCAGGGTTGGCGGCGTGCAGCACCGCTGCGGCGGCCGTTGCGGCGAGGCCGTCGAGCAGCACCGGAATCTTCTGCATCCGCGCGGCAAGGATGGCGCCGGCAATCGCTGCGAACTCACGGCCACCGACCCGGCGCAGCGCCTCGAGCGGGTCGGCTAGATGGCCGCCGTGAAAGGCCAGTGCCGCATCGACCACTTCCGCTTTGCGGGCCTGCATCGCCGCATCGGCGCCCGACCCCGGGCCGACCCAGTCGACGCCCCTGCCCCCAAACAGCGCCGCAAACAGGGCAGCAGCGACGGTCGAGTTGCCGACGCCGAGATCACCTAGGCAAAGCAGATCGGTGCCGCCCGCGATCGCTTCCATGCCGAAGGCCATGGTGGCGGCACAGCCGCGCTCATCCAGCGCGGCATCTTCAGTGATGTCGGCGGTCGGGATGTGCAGGGCAAGATCGAAAACCTTCAGCCCGAGATCGTTGGCGATGCAGATCTGGTTGATCGCAGCTCCTCCGGCCGCGCAAAGCTCGACCGTATTGGCGGTCGCCGCCACCGGCCGTGGCGAAATGCCGTGGCGTGTGGCGCCGTGATTGCCGGCAAAGACCGCCATCAGCGGCCTTGTCACCGCGGGCGGAGCCCGCCCGCTCCAGGCGGCCAGCCACGCGGCGATGTCTTCGACGCGGCCAAGCGAATTGCCTGATTTGTCGGCCTTGGCAAACAGCGTGCGCACGCGGGCCTCGGCTACCGTGTCGGCCGCCGGCAGGTCAGCCAGCAGGTTGCGAAAATCGTCGAAAGGCAGCGCGCTGGTCATCTCGTTGGCAATCATTCCCTGGAGTTGGTGAGCGGCATAGCCGCCTTGCGTGGTTGGCACAACCTCCTGGATGATGGTCCTGCATTTGCCGCAAAGCTGGCCGCGAAGGGCGCAATCGCGAGGGCTTGCATTGGCATTGCCGTTGCACCATGTGGTGATGGAGCAAGGGATTCCGGTTGGAAGCCCAAGAGAAAGTCATGACGGCCATCGAATCCCCGTGCATCCTTGTCTGTTCGATCGACATGAAAACCGGCTTCTGTTTCGGCTGCGGCCGCACGCGCGAGGAAATCGGCGGCTGGATCGAGATGACGCCGGAAACACGTCGCAGCGTCATGGCTGAATTGCCTGCCCGGTTGGAAACGGTCGAGCGCCGGCCGCGCCGGGAAACGCGCCGCACCCGCATGGCGCGCGAACGGGATGCGCTTTCGTGAGGCGACCACGCAAATGAGCCGGCTGTTCTGGATACTGATTGCCGCGATCGGGGTGGGTGCAGTCCTGCTCATGTTCAACGATTCCGCCGGCAGCACACTCGGCGTCGAGAATTATGATTTCAGCCGGCTGATCTGGCTAGGCGCCTTTGGCGCCCTCATCGGCGCGGGCCTGCTTCGCTCGGGCCGGCCCATGGGCGCCATGGCCCGCAACCTCGCCGCCTGGGTAGCCATCGTGCTCGCGCTGATCGCCGGCTACCAGTATCGCTATGAGCTGCAGGATATCGCCAGCCGGGTCACCGCGGGCCTTGTTCCCGGCAGCCCGCTGGCCCTGGGTGTCGAGGACGGCCACGCCACGGTGACGCTCGACAAAGCGGACAACGGCCATTTCGAAGCGCGCATCCTGATCAACGGCAACCCGGTTCGAGCCGTGGTAGATACCGGCGCGACCAGCACCGTGCTGACGTCGCAGGATGCGCAAGCCGCCGGGTTCAATCCAGCGGCGCTCAATTACACAATACCGGTTTCGACCGCCAACGGCATGGCGCGCGCCGCCGCCGTGAAAACCGATCAGATTGCGATCGGCGGCATCATGCGCAGGGACATGTCGGTGATGATTGCCGCACCTGGCATGCTCAGCCAGAGCCTGCTCGGCATGAACTTCATCGGCTCGCTGTCGGGCTTCGACGTGCGCGGCGACCGCATGATCCTCAGGGATTAATCTCAGACCGAGCGCTAAGCCGCTTCGGCCGCGGTGCCAACGAACTCGACGGCGGCGAAAGCCGTCTTCAGTACGTCCGGTCCGGCGCCGGGCCGGGTCGCGTCGGTGGACAGGATCTGGCGGTAGCGGCGCGCGCCGGGCAAGCCATGGAACAGCCCGACCATATGACGCGCAACATGGCCGAGCCGCCCGCCCTGCTCGATATGGCGTGCCGCATAGTCCGCCATGGTATCGATCAGCGCAGCGAAATCGAACGCCTCGGACTTGGCGCCGTAGAAGGCGGCATCGACGCCGGCCAGAATGCCGGGCGTGTGGTAGGCGGCGCGGCCAAGCATGGCACCGTCGACATGATCGAGATGCGTCCGCGCCTCTTCGATCGACTGAATGCCACCATTGATGCCAATGAATTCGTTCGGTTTTCTGGCCTTCAGCCGATAGACTCTGTTATAGTCGAGCGGCGGGATGTCACGGTTTTCCTTGGGGCTCAGCCCTTCCAGCCACGCCTTGCGCGCATGCACCCAAAGCGCGTCGGCGCCGGCATCGAAAACACCACCCGCCAGCGCATCGAGGGCCGGCTCTGGATCCTGCTCGTCAACGCCGATGCGGCATTTGACGGTGACGGGAATTGTCACCGCCACCTTCATCGCCGCGACGCAGCCGGCGACGAGGTCCGGTACCTTCATCAGGCAGGCGCCGAACGTACCCGACTGAACGCGGTCCGACGGACAGCCGACATTGAGGTTGATCTCGTCATAGCCAAATGCCTCGCCGATGCGCGCCGCCTCGGCAAGTTTTTCGCGATCCGAGCCGCCGAGCTGCAGCGCGACCGGATGTTCCGCATCATCGAAGCCGAGCAGCCGCTCGCGTGCGCCGTGGATGACCGCGTCAGCCACCACCATCTCGGTGTAAAGCAGCGCACGGCTCGTCAGCTGGCGGTGGAAGAACCGGCAATGCCGGTCCGTCCAGTCCATCATGGGCGCCACGGCCAGTCTATGATCTTGATTTTTCAGCATTTTTTCTTTAACATCAAATCGTTAGAACCTGCCGAGTGCACACGAATTTGCGCCAGAATACGACCCTTTTCGCCACGTTTCGATCTCTCAGTGCACACGGAGCGCACACGAAAAAATGGCCACCTACACAAAGCTCTCGTCCGGTTCCTGGCGTGTCCAAGTCCGTCGCAAAGGTCGCTACGTCAGCGAGACCTTCCTGCGCCGAGACGACGCACGACGCTGGGCAACCGAAACCGAGCGCCAAGTCGATCGCGGTGAGACGCCGACTAAGTCCCGTATAGCGCGCCTGAAAACCTTCGGCGAACTCATCGACCTTCATATCGACGACATGTGCGATGTAGGCAAGTCCCCTCGCCGCTCCAAGGCCGCAGCCCTCGATATGCTCCAAAGACATCTGGGGACGTGCAACATCGCGGCTCTCGATCGCGAACGGCTCATTCGTTTTGGTCGCGACCGGGCCGCCCAGGGTGCCGGACCAATGACTCTCGCCTTCGGGCGCTTCGCCAGGCGGCAGACCCAGCACCTGGACAAGAGCCGGAAGCGCGGCGGGATCTTTGACCAGTTTCGGCGCCGTCAGGCACTCGACCGCCGTGAAGTCGTAGCCCTCGATCGAGGCCCGGATTTCGGACGTGAGTTCGACGGGATTTCTGGCGGTTATCCTCGTCCGGCAATGCTTGTCCCAAGCCTCCAGCAGCGCCTTCCCTATCCGGGACGGGTTCTGCAGCAGCGTGGTCAACGAGCCGTCGATGCCTCGCGGCGAAACGAAGATGTACCACCGCGGCAGCGTCGCATAGGCGCCGGCGGCATGATGGTGGAAGACCTTGCCCAGTTCCGTCATAGCCTCGCCGATCCGGAGCTTCGAGCGCGTGTCTTCCGCTTGCACTGGTAAAGGTCCCACTCGCCCTCATGGCGGGCGCGCGAGAGAAATCCTATCACGTCCCGGCCCTTGTCATTGGCCGCACCAACGCGCTCGACTTCGACGTAATCTTTCGATTTCCGTTCGGCGTATATCTCGACGAATTCTTCGAGTTCGTTGTCCTCAAGTTCGACGATGCGCGTTGCTGGCTTCGTCACGTCCGCCCCTGAAACGATCCCCTTGCGTGAGTATCGCATCGGCGGGCCGCGTCGACAACGCCTCAAACTGGCATCGATCTGATGAAATTGTTGGATGATTCGCCGCCGACGTCATTCGCGCGATGTCAAATCTCCATGCTCTTTCGCCTGTCATGGACAATTCAGCGACCTGAACGGACCGGCAGCTTTGAAAAGATCGCCAAGACTGCCTGAATGACTGAAATGAGGCGCACACCAGACACAAATTAACTGACCGTCCGCGCGCCGGTCGCATCAGCCCTTCCACATCGTCGATCGGAGAACGGCCTGCATATGCTCTGCGAGGTCTAATTCACCGCGCGCCTCGATCTCTAAAAGATATCGGGCCTTGGCCAGGCGATCCCCTTCCCCAACAGCAGGATAGCCGCAGATGACGAGCAGCGCCCTCTCCTCCTCCCGGCTGGCTCTGGCGGGGTCGCCGCTGCCACCGCCTATCTCGTGCAGCGCTTTGCCGAACTCAGCATAGGCTGTCTTGTGCGCCTCAATCAGCGCTCGCAGATTATTGGGCGGCTTTTGGACTCGGCCTGGGCGCTCTGTACCGAGCGCCGTTGCCGTAATCGACGAGGCGACGACTGCGCTGCCGGAGTGGAAGAGCAAGACGCGGCGGTTGATCCTAGACGTGGCAAACTCTCCCGTTGCTTTGATGGCGATCAGGCCAGTGGCGTAAAACCATAAGACCGTAACATGACGGTTTGCGTATTCGTGTCAGGATGGTGAGACCCCTGGCTGTCGACAGCCAATGCGGCTGGGCGATGCGCAGCGCCCCATCTCGGACAGGATGGCGCGCCACCGCACTATGACGGAAGCCTCGATTTGATGGTGGCTTGTCGCGGCCGGGGCACTTCCATTGGAGCCGTGAAGCCTATGCATCCGAAGGGCGGGGATGGCGCCAGCCGACAAGCCAGCGCTCGGCCGCCTTCCTACGGCCGACGCTGGGGACGTCGGCTCTCCGGACCGTGGTGAAGCCCCTCTGCGGCAGCGTGCCGATCGCCGATCGCGAGTGGTCTATCCAACAGCTCGTTATCTACCGACAAGCCGCTATCTCAAGATCAGTCTCTGACCACGCCCTTCTTTCCCGGCCCCGGCCCCCACAAAGGCCAGCCGGGCGGCCGCACATCGCATTAAACCACGGAAACGGCTAAGGAATCACGGTCTTGGCAATGTGCAGTAAACATCCACACATTGCGAAATCACCTCATAACCCATTGAAACAACGCGACCGATCGACGCCGCACCTCGCGGCCTTTTATCTCGCCATCGGTCTTCGGTCGTATTTCGTGGCCCTTGCTCGATAGCACCAAACCTCGCTCTGCCACGAGAGACAATGTCCGGCTGCCCCCCCGTTGCGCGAGGATCTACGAAAGGAAGCAGATGGCTTCTAGAGCGTCCCGCTCATGCCCACCGGGAGCGCTGCTTCAACTGCAGCCGATCCGCAACTTCATTGATGATGAAAGGGCATTGCTGGCGCGATCGAGGGCACGCTGGAGTTGCCAGATTTGACCTTAAATGGCACTGGCCGGCCTGCCATATCGACACTGCGAAGACGTGCCAAAAGCAGCCTGGCTGAACAAATGGAGGTAAGCCGACGTGATGTAGTACGCAACTTCATCGCGTGGCATCGGCAACTTGTCGGGGTTGATCAGATCCGCAAACAGTTGATTGTCGACGTAGTCACCAGCATCCCAGAGGCTTCTGGTTAGCGCCTCGTTGCTGGGTTCAATCCGCTCAAGGACAGCCTCGAACGCCGCGTTGGCGGCATCAATAAGTACAGTGCGGTCGGCCCCGGCGACTGGCAAGGACGCAATAACGGCATGGGAAAGACGGCCGGACGGCTCGCGCTGGTCAGCGGCAAGCCACGAGCGTCCGCTGCTGCCACGTGTCACGAACAGAGATCCGGTCTGCCTTTCATAGGCGGGAACAATCTGCTCCCCTGCGAGCCGCCCTGTCTGGCAGTCGATACAGAATCCACAATCATTGTGGATTTGTGGTCATCTGTCCCAGCTGCCGAGAGAACCTGGCACTTGGCGTATCCTCAGATGATCGTCATGAGGATCGGTAGGTATCCGGCTTCTTGCAGTTGTTCGGTTGCTTCAATCGCGGGAAAGGCCGCGGGGAAGTACAGTCCGTCAAAGAAGTTACGCTCGAGCGCTTTCGGGGAGAACACAACTTCCGGAGAGTCCTTATATTGGGACAGTTTCGGCCAGAACATCGGCGTACAGCGCGCATAGGAATCGTATCGCGAGCCGAAAATCGTCTTCAGGTGTTCGGCCTCCTTGGCTGCCGTGATGACAAAGATCAAATAGCTGAGAAGTCCTAGCGCAAGAGCGACGGCGGCCGTCGCCAAGAGCGGCGAGGCGGAAGCCGAGGGTCAGAACTCCATCCGCTTCGGGCATTGTCTCGCTGCCGTTGAGCGCGGCCTGGGCCATGGACCGGACATTCGAAGCGCTCGAATGGTGGCTCGGCTTTACAGACCTCTGAAGATTTTGGGGTGCGCCGGGCGACAGATCATTGCGCTCCGAGCCGGCGGGCCGTCAGCCGCAAAGCGCCACGGCCGCGCATTTGCACCCAACCCAGGCTCGGGTGCTCCGCCTACCAACTTTGAGGTATCGCGACTGGGCGGAAGGTCGATTGCGCCTGCGGGGCGTCCGCGGGATAATGATGGCTCCGAGCGGGGGCTGACCACCGGGCTGGGCACCGGCTCTGGATCATATGACGTTTACTGACCGGGCGGGCAGGAACTGCTTGAGTAAGATCCGGCTGCCGCAAGGCGGCCGGTTCTTTTTGGGGCGTCCGGAAACTTGGATTGGTCGCTACGGCTTTCGGCTAGGCCGGCAAAAGCCGAAAGAGCTATCTGTCCGCCGGCGCGTTTTGTCCTATCTTAGGGCACCCGATTCCGCATCGGGTAGTGGTCGCGCTGGCTCCCCGGCCCAGCCTACGCCCCGCTAGCTGGCGCGGCCGCTGGGTTGCGGGAGAGTAAGCGAACTCGGTGCCGCGGCAGAGGCGGCAAGGCGGCTCTGCATGGTGTCTGGTCGACGCACCTTGACGGCGCTCTGCGAAAGCCGACGAGATCGTATGAAGGAGGCCCCCCCATGAAACCTACTCGTTACTGCCTGGCGCCCGGCGCGTTGGTCCTCTTGCTTGCCGGGGTGTCCGACGCGTCGACCGCGGAACAGCCGATTGCCTGCAAGAAGGTGCCGTCGGTGGTGCGGGACGTGTTCCACAAGGATTTTCCCGACGCCAAGATCAAGGGCTGCGCCCAGGAGGTCGAGAACGGAGAGCTGGTCTTCGAGATCACAAGCGTCGAGGGCACGATGACGCGCGATGTGCTTTACCATCGCGACGGGAAGGTCATCGTCGTCGAGGAATCAATTCCGATGGAAGCGGTGCCTCAGCCGGTGCGTGCGGCCGTCGATACGAAATTCGCAGGCGGAAAGATCAAGCTTGCGGAGAAACTGATGCGCGATGGCAAGGTGAGCTACGAGTTCCAGATACGCTACAAGGGCAAGAACGTTCAGCCCGTTTTCGATCCGGACGGAAATGAAGTGAAGGGCTGATGGGCGAAGCCCTTGCGCTGAAGGGTCGTTGACGTAGCGTTCTCTTCAATCAGCTTGAGGGAAGGAACAGTCGGGCGCACGCAGGAAGACAAAGACAGCTGTCGAGAAGCGGCGGATATCCGGACCATCGGAGCCTACCTGCCGAACTCCATATGTCCGCCGAAATCCAGCGTGGCGCGCACACTGAAGGTGTGCGTTCTCTCGTCTTCGGCATTCTCTGCGAAGGTGTAGGCGGCGGCGAGGTTCCATTTCGCCCCGTCGAACGGCGTGTCTTCTCCGGACCCATAAATCATTTCGAAATCCGCCAGGTGCTCGCGGGTATCTGGACCGTCGGCGACGAAGTTCCTCTGCTGCGTGTAGGTGGCTACATAGGTCAAAGGCTCCACGTCCAGCGCGACAGAGCCGGTGAGAAGCAGGGCGTCGTCCGGACCGCTGTCGAAATGCTTGAGGTAGGCCGATTCGCCGAGAATCCTCAGTTTCTTCCCGTTGAGGTCGAAACTCCCAGTGGCGGCAGCAAGGTAGGTCAATTCGTTGCCAGGCACCGGCTGCGGTTCCTCTTCTTCCTCCTCGCCCGTTTCGGGGGACAGCCCGGCCTTCTGGTACCGAATGCCAAGGCGATAGCCGAATTCACCGTCCTTATAGCAATCGCCCTTTTCCGCCCCTTTGCAGCCATCAAGGGTAACTGAGAATGAGGATAAACCAGTGGTGTTGCCGGCGCCGCCATCCGCCAGAGTGGCCCGTCCGCGGTTGGCAAAGAGCGACTCGCTGAGGATCGTACGGTCAGTTGTGAACGCCGTCGCGGCCAGGGCATGGTTCAGCCCAAAACCCTCGAAGCCAACGACAGCTTCGCCCCCCAGACGTTCGTCAGCGTCGAAGGCCGATGCCAAGTCCGTGGAGCTTACCCCCGGTAGGGCTTCGCTGGCGAGGCTGAATACCGTGTCGAACTTTCCGACCCTCACAGTGAACGGGTCGGCTTTAGCGACAGCGTAGAGTTCGCCGACATATGTGCCGATCCCCTGAAAGGCTGCATTCTCGCCGGGTTCCGGGTCGACCACAGGCTCGGTAATGATGGCACTCACGAACCGAAGGTAATCCGTCGGCGCATAGAAAAGATCGACCTCGAAAGTCGGTTGCAACACGTTGGATTTCAGGAAAGATGGATCTGCGCCAAAGATCCAGTCGTTCTGCAGCTCCGCGGTAGCCTCGTACCCCGCGCAGGGCGCGGCGCATTTTTCGGCTAGAGCCGGTATCGTCTCTTCGGCCAGAGCCCGTTTCTGATTCTGGGCCAGCAGCGAAGCCGAGGAAGACAGCAGCCCGATGCCGGCGAGAACTAAAGTAAGAATGCGAATCGCCAAGCCCCCTAGGAAATGCACCACGCGCCGATGTTATCCGAGGATTCCGCTGTGGCAAGTGGGGCAGTTCGTCATTTTGTCCCTCGCAAACGCGACATATCTCCAGGGCGCCCCTTCGCCATCCGGGCGATCCTCGGTTCGCCGTGCTCGAATCAGTATCCGCATGGCAGTTCATGCCGCCGAAAAGGGATACAGAAGAACACCAAATCACGATCCGCGGCCGTTCGGATGAACATCCGGAACGGCATTCGGAGCTCCGTACGCACTGAACCGGTCAAACGACGATTGGCGCCCGCTGGTTGTTCTGCGCGCATTCCCCTTAGACGGGCAGGAGGCGCTTCACGCGACTTCGCCGTTCACGCCGCGGGAGCGTTGAACTACGCCAACAATCGCCAACAAAATGACCGACCCCACCAAGCCAGCAATAGCCGGATCGGCCATGTCACCCACATCGATGACGTCGAGCCTATCAAAGGCTAGTCCGCCAATTAGCCCGCCTGCCAGGCCGACCAAAATATTGCCAGTCAAACCCAGCCCCTTCATGATTTGCCCGGCCAGCCCACCAATTATGGCACCAGTAATCAGGCAAATAACGGAATCTATGCTGAGAAGGAATTCCATGGGTTGCTCCTATATTCAGGGAATAGCCGATCGCCGCTGACGCGTAGACAGGTTGCGCTCACCTGCGTGAGCCGATTTCTTCGCCGCGATCTTGCACACCAGTCCCGCTATGAGCAGCGGCTTATCCATCGGCGTTGGTTCCCCGGCGCCAGCGTTTGCTTCTGCGCGACAGCAAAGATACCGCGATCAGCCCGAGCGGCATACCTATGGCAACTGGCAGTACGCCGCCGGGATTGGTATTGGCAAACGGCCTTACCGTCAGGTGGATGCCCGGGCTGGAAACAGGCTGGCTTGTGGCCTCCGGACCTTTGGGTTTGGGGATGATCGTCAGGTACACTATGTATTCGCCTGCCAGAATCGCCTCGACGGCCCAGGACTGTTCGACCGACTCACCCGGCGCCAGCAACTCTACCTGTTGCGTCCGCTGTGGCGACCAGTCCTCCGGATCCACCGGGTCTCCCTTGCCGACCAGGACAATGTTCATCGCCATGTTCAACGGGGGAGACTTCTCCGCACCGTGATTGGTCGCGACTGTCTTGAATTCGATCTGGTCGCCCGCATTGACAGTCTTGTAGCCCAAGTCGACGGTTATCCGCAGGTCTTGATCAATGTCTGTGGCAGGTGCTGTCTGTGCAGCCATCGCCAGCGGCAGCGCAAGGAGAAGCGCCGCGCCAGTGCTTGTTAGCGAGCTCGCAGCACGCTTGCTCTTGCGCGAGGTTAAGGGCGGCATCCCGCCCTCAAGATTAAGACGCGGTGCGGCATACAGGAAAAGCAGTCCAAGAACAATGACGGAGGAGACCGTGGCGGCCACAAGGTAATCCGACATTTCTGCCAAAGTCCGATTATTCACCAGAAACTTCTCAATGAACCCGCTGGTGCCTTGTATCGGGTTCAATTTCTGAACAAAGTAACCCCAGTCGCCCTTATGGGCGCCGCCCGGAAATTGCGTCGGGATGAGGAAGATGACATAGACGAGCAGGCACACCAGGAGGCTCACCTTGTTTGACTTTGACCAGATGCTCGTCAGCATACCAAACGCGGTGAACGCGGCTGCCAGTACCGTCCCCAACAGGGCGCCAACGACGACCCCCTGACCGAAAGTCTCGTGTCCCCGGGACAGTACGGCCATATAGGGAATCGAAAGGAGCAGCGCCACGGGCCAGGGTGACAGCGCAGCCAGGAACTTGCCGAGAACGATCTGTCGGCGGCTTGCCGGCGTTAGCAACAACGCTTCGAGGGTTACACGGTCGCGCTCGCCGCTGATGCTGTCTGCGCCAAGGATCAAGCCAATGAGCAATCCAAATGAAAGGCTGCCCACCAAGGTCAAGAATACCATCTCGGCCGGAGGAATCAGACTCAACTCACTTTCGACTTCATTCAGGACGCTTGTGATTGACATCAGAAGACTGAAGATAATGAGAAGGACAAACACTCGCCCTCCCATCCATAGGTCGGTGAATTCCTGCTTCAGCACCAGCCACCACACTGGCGACGCCGGCCCGACTTGCCCGATCGCTGCGCCTGAGAATTGCTCACGCTTTGGTTGCTCATTTGATTTCCTCTGCAGGGCGCCAAATCCGCCAGTTCATGCCTGCTCTTCCTCCCTCCAGGCTAAGACGTGGGGCGGCATATAGAAGAAGGACGCCAAGAAGCAAGGCAATGAATATTATTGGAGCAGCCAGGTAAAACCACACTTCGCCTAGAGGTTGACTTTCCACAAGCGTCCTTTTCAAGAATTGACGCGAGGCCTCCAGCGGGTTCGTTGTCGCGACAAGGACACCGAGCGGAGTGACCTGGAATTCGGAGGGAAGTTGAGCCGGAACGAGTGCAAAAACATAGGCCAGCAGACTCACAGCCAAGCTGATCCTGCTCGAGCTTGACCACATGCTGAGCAGCATCCCAAAGCCCGTGAAGGCGACTGCCAGAAGGCTGCCCACAATCGCACCCCAGAACAGAGCCTGCCCCAAGACCGGTTCACTTCGAGACAGGACGGCAATGTAGGGGATGGAGAGGAGAAGGGTCACGGGCCAGAGTGACAGCGCAGCCAGGAACTTCCCGAGGATGATGTGCTGGCGACTTGCCGGTGTGAGGAGGAGCGCTTCCAGGGTTGCGCGTTCGCGCTCGCCGGTGATGCTCTCAGCGGAGATGATGAGACCATTGAACAGGCCAAACGTGATGGCCGCCGTAAGCGCCACCAGGACCGTTTCGCTCAACGGTAGCAGTTGCACTTCATTGTTGGTTGCCACGAGAAGCGCCGTGATCGACATCAGGACACTAAACAGGATGAGCAGGTTGAGCACGCGCTGCCCAAGCCATAACTCGATCAATTCCTGTTTGAGAACCAGCCACCAAACGGACGGTGCCGCAGCTGATGGTTCTGTCTCGCCGCCTTTTGATTGTCGTCGGTCGCTCATTCGATTGCTCCTTCGGTCAACTGAAGGAAGACATCTTGTAACCGGCCGCCTTCGACCTCGAAGCCAAGGATAGGAATTTCGGCACGAATGAGAGCCTCCAGGACCCTGTTCTTGCCGAGATGATCTGCTGACGAGGTTCCGTTGCCCGGGCCCGCCAATGCTATCGCCAGCGAGCCGGCCATCTTGTCTGTAGGGATTACCCGCTTGACGTTGGGCAGCGTGTCCAGGACTTGCTGGGCTTGCGCAACCGACCCCGGCGGCACACGCACCCGGAGCTGGATCGTGTCGCGCCCGACTGCATTCTGCTGGGTTCGTCCGGTGACTTCTGCGACGGTCCCATTGGCAACGATCTGCCCCGCGTTCATGATGATCACGTCGTCACAGATGCCTTCGATCTCCGACAAAAGGTGGCTGCACACCACGACGCCCGCGTTGCGCTCACGCGCAATCTGGAGAATGATGCTAAGCAGCTCCTGCTGTCCTCGAGGGTCTAGTCCCAAGGTGGGTTCATCCAGAAAGACAACCTTTGGGTCATTGACGAGCGCTCGTGCGATCCCCAGCCTTTGCCGCATGCCGCGGCTAAAGGTGCCGATTGCGGCGTCCGCCCTGTTCTGTAGTCCCATGTCTCTCAGGTACGCCAGACCGATCCTGCGCGCCTCAGCCGCGGATCGCCCATAAAGCTGACCAAAGTACGTCAAGTACTCGACAGCAGTAACGCCCTTGGGAAACCCCAACCCTTCCGGCAGAACGCCAATAGTCCGGCGGATCTTCTCCGGATACCTGGAACTGATGCCGTCCACAGAGAAGTCGCCCGACGAAGGTGTTAGAATCGTCGTCAGGATACGGATTGTTGTCGTTTTTCCCGCACCGTTGGGGCCAAGAAAACCCAGAACTCGCCCGGCCTGCAGGGAGAACGACAGTCCGCGGAGCGCCTTTCGAGAACCGTAGGACTTACACAGATCTTGTGCTATCAGTACCGGCGGTGGGACTCTCGCGGCTTCACTCTGAACGTTCATTGGGGGCCCTTTCCCCTTTTTATATTGGATTTGTTTCTACTCCGCCGGCAATGTCTGCTTATAGACCTCGCTGATTTCGTAGGCATGCTTCTCCAATGCCAATGCCCCGGCGTTCAACTTCGCCAGCGCGTCAGCGTCCAGTTGCACGAAATCAACGAGTTCCAACTCCTCTTTCGCGGCGTCGTCACCCTTCCATCCGACGCGGAAGTTGCCGACCCCTGGTGCGTAGTACTTCACTTGGAAGGCGCCTTTTTCGCTCAGACTGCTCTCGTCGATGATCACAACATCCTTATAGCAGGCAACGGGGACGCAGTTCTCCTGGCCGACCTCCTTGACTTTCGCAAAGTCGTTCCACTCGACCGCAGGCCCCCAACCCAGATAGTGGCTGCCCTCTCCAACGGTCGGATTTGCTTTCATGTAGAGACCGGCCTTGGCATCCTCGAATCCATGGATCCACGGTTTCGCGGCGACGAATACTTCGCTCTCGTATTCTTCTGGATACTCACCGAAGAACCAGACGTTCCCCATCTTGTCCTGCGCGAAGAATGAAATCTCCGACTCCACCAGCTCGTCATCCGCATAGTCGTTCGTATAGACAACGACAGTTCTGACGCCACCAATCTTCTTGGTTAAACCAGTTGTGTGGAGTTCAATGCGATGGGTTTCTTCATCACCCTCGACATCAATCGCTTTTCCTTCCAGAACAAGTTTCTTACCGGGTGTCAAAGGGAGTAACTTGTTGTCAATCTTCGCCAAGTCATCAAAGTTTTTTGGGTCAAAGTCTGCGAATATCGGGTCAGAGGCTTGGCCGTAGCCAATAAGCGGCGACATCACAAAAAGCGCTGCGGCAATAACGCCGCCGAGTTGAACTCGCTTCATTTCCGATGCTCCTATCTTCGCCCCTGTTTTCCTGCCAAGTCGCGTTGAATCTTGGAACTAGCTAGATCTTAGACGCTCGCCGTTCGCGCGACTTGGCGTGCGCATGCGCACGCCAAGTCGCAGGCAAGAAAATCGAGAGAATAGAATAACCCTTTGTGGTTCAATATGTTATACGCAACAAGTACGCCTATTAAACTGCATCTTTGTATCCTAATGGAGGAAGGGCTACGCCAAAGGTCGGCATGGCTTCCGCCGCCGCTGATGCAGTAACCAAAAGCTATCCGAATGGGAGCCTTGAAACCGGCGATCCACTCGCACCAGGCCGAGAAGGGCTGAAGCGTGAGAGGGGGCATCAGCGCGTACAACTGCTGAGGGCACCGTGTCGATAGCGAGAGTCTCCGTGGCAGGCGTGCTTCTCGACTATCGCTCGCAAACGCCGGCTGTTGGCGGCGCGTTTACGCCCGACTGCCGGACCGAAGCAGCTTGCGCCCGGCGCGTCCAGTCATTGCTGGAAACAGACGCACCCATGCAACCGATGCATGTTACGGAGCAATACTCACCCCTGAGTCGCTCTCATTCTGATTTTGCAATGAACGCTACCCCCATTGGTATGCCATTTCTCTACTCCGAAAGTTTGCGACTGTCGAAAATGCGGTAAAAGCGCCTGCAGTATGAAGTAATTATGCGACGCGCTTCCGCATGATACGTTGTTGTACTGTCTCTGATCTGTAGCAGGCGCTTTCGCGCGCTGCCGAACCGCGGGGTGTTGCCGTGCTGCAAACGCTCGTCAAGCTGAGTCTCGAATTTCGGCATCTGGTCCTGGCAGCCGCGGTGCTCTTGCTTGCGGTGGGTGCCGTCCTGCTTCCCAAAGCCAAAATCGATGCTCTTCCCGAGTTCGGGGCGCCGATGGTGGAGGTGCAGACCGAGGCGCTCGGCTTGTCGACAGGCGAAGTGGAAAGCCTGGTGACCATCAATCTCGAGGAGATTCTGACCGCGACGCCCTTCCTCAAATCGATTCATTCCAAGTCGGTACCGGGGATGGCTTCGGTGTTGCTCACCTTCGAGCCCGGCACGGATCCGATGAAGGCCCGGCAAATGGTGCAGGAGCGTCTTACGATGGCTTGGGCGCTGCCCAATGTCTCGAAGCCACCCGCCATGCTGCAGCCGAAGTCGGCGGTAGGCCGGGCCATGATCGTCGGACTGTCGTCGAAGACCGTGCCGCTGATCGACATGTCGGTGCTCGCCCGGTGGACGATGACGCCGAAGCTGCTCAGCGTACCGGGCGTCGCCAACGTCGCGATCTGGGGCCAGCGCGCTCGCCAGCTCCAGGTGCAAATCGAAACTCAACGCCTGGAGTCGGCCGGCATCTCGCTCGAGGAAGCCATAGAGAGCGCCGGGGATTCGCTTTGGGTCTCGCCGCTGACTTATCTCGAAGCGTCAGTACTCGGAAGCGGAGGCTGGATCGACACGCCGAACCAGAGGCTCGGTATCCAGCATGTGCAACCGATCAGCAAGGCCAGCGATCTGACGAAGGTCGCTGTCGCGTCTTCCGCTCTCAAGCTCAGCGACGTCGCCGACGTCGTCGAAGGCCATCCGCCGCTGATCGGCGATGCCATCATCAACGGAGAGCCTGGCCTCATCCTCGTTGTCGAGAAGCTTCCCAACGTCGACGCCAAAGCGGTCGCAGCGGGGGTCGAAGCCGCGCTCGCGGAGTTGGGCCAAGGCATGCCGGGCATCGATATCGACTCCTCCCTCTACCGCGCCTCCGACTACGTAGACAGCGCCTTCGCCAATCTGGCCCGGATGCTGATCGCCGCCGCGGTGTTGCTGTCCGTAGCCGTCTTCCTCTCCTTGACGCCGGTCGGCGCGGCGAGCATCGCCGTCGTCGTGATCGTCCTGTCGTATGTCGCGGCATTTGTGGCGCTCTATCTCGGCAGCCCCACCTTCAACCTGATCCACCTGGCCGGCCTCGCGGCCGCGCTTTCCCTCGTGGTCGACACCGCCGTAGTGGCTGCCGAGGCCATCGGGCGGCGCCTCCGCGCCGGTGGCGGTCGTCCGCTCGCCGCAGCCGTATTCGATGCGATCGGCGAAATCCGCAAGCCGATGATCTATGCATTGGTGATCGGTCTGCTGGCGGTCGCTCCGATTCTCGGACTCGACGGCGAAGCCGCGGCATTCTTCCGCCCGCTCGCCCAGGCCTATGGCCTGACGGTGGCCGCTGCCTCGGTCGTGGTGCTCCTGGGAGCGCCCGCACTCGCGATGGTTTTCCTCCGCTCGGGCAGCGCAACAGGAACCAGGTCCGAACCCATGGTGGCGCGGCTGTTCGGTGCGGCCTACGGCCGGCTGCTGGTGAAGTTCTCGGCAACGGCCCGTCCCGCCTATGCCATCGCCGGTCTCGGTGCGTTGGCGCTACTCGCGGCAACGCCCTTCCTGAAGTGGTCGCCGTCGCCGTCCTTTGACGAAGGCACCGTCCGCGTTTCGTTCGAGGCCGCGCCGGGTGCATCCTTGCCCGCCATGACCCGGACGATGGCGCAGTTGGAATCCGAAGTCCGCGCAATCGGCGGAGTTAGTTCTGTCGCTGGACATCTCGGCAGGGCCATCACGGGCGACCAGGTCACCGGCATCGAATCCGGGCAGCTCTGGGTTGGCCTCGACGAGCAGGTGGACCGGGCCGCCACACTGCCGCGAATCCGCGACGCGATGGCAGGCTTCGCGCACCTCGACGTGAAGGTTGAAGGCTATCTGGCCAGTACGGCTGGGCGGATCTTCGCCGACGCCGGCGAACCAGTGGTGGTCCGCATCGAGGGGGTCGAAACGACTGTGCTTGAAGAGCAGGCAAAGCTCGTTGCGGCGACGATCGCTGCCATTGACGGCGTCAACTCCGTACGTATCGACAAGAACGCTGTTTCGCCCGAAATCGAGGTCAAGGTCGACGTTGCGAAGGCGGCTGCACGTGGACTGAAACCGGGGGACATCCGGCGCGCGGCAGCTACGGTCTTCGCCGGGCTCGAGGTTGGCAATCTCTTCGAGCAGCAAAAGGTCTTCGACGTGGTCGTTTGGGGTGCTCCCACCGCACGCAGCAGCATCACCGACATCGAGAATCTTGTGATCGAAACGCCTGATGGCCCGCATGCACGCCTTGGCGATGTTGCCGAGGTGCGGGTGGTTCCGCAGTTGCGCACCATCGAGCGTGAAGGCGTCACGCGCAGCATTGACGTTCACGCGAGCGTCGCGGGCCGCAGCGTCACGGCGGTGGCGGAAGACGTGGCGGCTGGACTCAAGAAGGTGCAGTTCCCCTTCGAATACCATGCCTATGTTCGAGGCGACTATGCCGAGAGCCGTGCAGCCATGCTGCAGGTGGAGTTCTTTGCAGCGTCGGCGGCGGTCCTGATCTTCTTCCTGCTGCAGGCGGCGCTGCAAAGCTGGCGGCTGGCAACCGGCATGTTCCTTTCACTGATGGCAGTGTCGGGTGGCGTCGCGGTGATCCTCCTGGCGGTGACAGGCACTGTTTCGCTTGGGGCGCTTGCCGGGCTCCTCGCCGTCCTCGGGCTTGCGCTCCGCAACGGTCTGGTTTTGGCCAGCCGCGTCGATCAGACCAGCGAGCAAGAGGGTGGCGGATCCTGGCCGGACCTGGTCACGGCAGCCGCGCGTGAGCGCTTCGCGCCTGTGCTGACGAGCACGCTGATCACCTGCCTCGCCTTCCTTCCCGCGCTTGTCATGGGCAGCGTCACCGGTCTGGAGATCCTGCATCCAATGGCCTGGGTCGTGATCGCAGGCGCAGTCATTTCAGTCCTGATCAATCTGTTCGTCCTGCCGGCCCTGTTGCTCCATTCCGCCACCAGCCCGGTTTCACAACGCCTGGGAGGAGTTGCGCATGCCCCGCAATAAGCTTTTTCTCACGTCATTCGCCGTCGCCGGTGCGGTCTTCGTCGTGGTGGCCATGGCACCCTTTGCGACTGCGGAGTCGCCCGCAAGTGCTCCTGCCCGGCTGGAGGAGGTCGCAGGTTCCCCATTTCCACGGGTGGTTCTGACTGAACAGGCCGCCAAACGGCTGAGCATCCAGACCGAAGCGTTGCGGGAGAAGATGGCGAAGCGGTGGACGATGATGAACGGTGAGGTCGAGATAGCGATCGGCGAGCCGTTGGTGAAGGCATTTACGGAGACGGCTTCAATCGCGCCAGTCGGTGAAAGCGACCAAGCCCTGCAATCGCTGATCAGGGTGCCTTTGAATGCGGCGAGCCAGATGTTGATCGCGGTTGTCGTCGAAGAGGATGAAGAAGGCGAGAGCCGCGAGGATGACGAGTTTGCCGAGTTTTTCGGCGTCGATAACCCGGCCGACGAGGATAAGGACGGTCTGGTTGTCGTGCTGCTGACCGGCGAGGGCCGCTCCGGCAAATATTACAAGGCGCGGCCGGTCGAGGTGAAGGACCGGGACGACGGCCGGTTCTTCGAATTCCTCGAGGCAAGCGGCGGCGCCAAGCCCGGCGATCAGGCGTTGGTGGCCATGAAGGCGCCGGAGAGCGACAGGATGGCGAAGGTCGTGCCCTACTCGTCGGTCATCTACGACGAGCATGGAGACAGCTGGCTCTACTCCAATCCGGAGCCGCTCGTCTTCGTTCGCCAGAAGGTGGCTGTCGAGCGTGTCCTCGGCGACATTGCGGTTCTGTCGGACGGACCAGCGCGCGGTACGATGGTTGTGTCGGTCGGGGCGGTCGAGCTCATGGGGGTCGAACTGAAGGTTGGTGGGCACTGAGCGGGCGTGAAACATTCCGGCCGCTTGCGAACGCTGAGTTAGCCGGCGTCCAATCATCGAACAAAAGGATAGGCCCATGTTCCGCTGGATCATCGGCACGAACCTGAAATACCGGTTTCTCGTTCTGGCCGCGGCAGCGCTGATGGTGCTGCTGGGCTTGGACGTCTTCCGCAAGATGCCCGTGGATGTCTTCCCCGAATTCGCCCCGCCGCTGGTTGAGATTCAAACCGAGGGTATCGGCATGTCGACCGCCGAGGTCGAGGAGCTGATCACCATTCCTCTCGAGGATGCACTGCGCGGCACGCCGGAACTCGACGTCATCCGCTCGAAAAGCGTGATGTCGCTGTCCTCGATCGTCATGATCTTCAAGCGGGGAACCGATATCATGCACGCCCGGCAGCTCGTCCAGGAGCGCGTGCAACTTGCGTCGGCCAGACTGCCGTTCGGCTCGAGCCCGCCCGTCATGCTGCAGCCCTTGTCCTCGACCAGCCGCACCATGAAGATCGGCCTCTCGTCGAAGGAGCTCACTCCGCTCGACCTTTCGATGACCGCCTACTGGAAGATCCGCTTCCGCCTGCTGCGCGTGCCCGGCGTCGCCAACGTGGCGATGTGGGGCGAAAAGCTCAAACAGCTGCAGATCCAGGTCGATCCCGCACGCATGCTGAAACACGGCGTGACGCTGAACGAGGTCATGGAGGCTTCGGCCGATGCGCTGGACTTCGGCCTCCTGCCGATGGCGAACTCAGCCAAGAGCCAGACCGTAGGCTTCATCGACACCGCCAACCAGCGGCTTTATATCGGGGCTGATATTGCGGCCGCCGTGAAGTTGGACGACGTCAAGAGAATTCCGATTGAGTCAAAGGCCGGCGGGCAGCGGGTACTGGCGGACGTTGCCGATGTCATCTGGGACGAACCGCTGCCGATCGGCGACGCTGTTATCAATGACGGTCCCGGCATGATGCTGATCGTCGAGAAGTTCCCGTGGGCGAACACACTGGAGGTCACGCGCGGCGTCGAGGCCGCCTTCGCCGAAATGGGGGATGGCCTCAAGGGCATCGATGTCGACCTGCAGATATTCCGCCCGGCGACGTTCATCGAGCTCTCGGTCCATAATCTGACAATGGCCTTGCTGGTGGGAGCAATCCTGGTGGTCTGCGTTCTCGGCGCCTTCCTGTTCGAGTGGCGGGTGGCGCTCATCAGCCTGCTGGCAATTCCGCTGTCGCTGGTCGCCGCGGGACTTGTTCTCTACTGGCTCGGAACGACTATCAACACGATGGTGCTGGCCGGCTTTGTCGTGGCGGTGGGATCGGTGGTGGACGACGCTATCATCGACGTCGAAAACATCACGCGGCGATTGCGCGAGAATCGCCGAAGCAGCGCCGGCGAATCGGTGGCATCGGTCATCCTGGAAGCATCGCTCGAGATCCGCAGCCCGATCGTCGCCGCGACCCTCATTATCGTCATCTCGGTTGTTCCTGTGTTCTTCATGGGCGGCCTGTCGGGCACCTTCTTCGTGCCGCTGGCGACGTCCTATTCCATCGCGCTCCTCGCTTCCATGGCTGTGGCGCTGACGGTGACGCCGGCATTCTGCCTTATCCTTCTTCAAGGAGCGCCGATCGAGCGCGTCTCGCCGCTGGTCGGGTGGTTGCAGCGCGGCTATGCCGCCATGCTGTCGCGGATCATCGCGGCTCCTCGCGCGATCTTTGCGAGCACCGCGTTGGTCGTGGTCGCGGGGTTAGCCGTTTGGCCGCTGCTCGGGACCTCGCTGCTGCCGTCCTTCAAGGAGCGCGACTTCCTCATGCACTGGGTGACGCCACCCGGGACATCGCATGCTGAGATGTACCGGATGACGGTAGCTGCCAGCAAAGAACTGAGATCCATTCCCGGGTGCGCAACTTCGGCGCTCACATCGGCCGGGCGCTTGTGGCCGACGAGGTCGTGGGCATCGACTTCACGGAGAACTGGATCAGCGTTGATCCGAAGGTCGACTACGACAAGACCCTGAAAACCATACAGGACACGGTCGGCGGCTATCCCGGCATCTATCGCGATGTCCAGACCTATCTCCGAGAACGCGTGAAGGAAGTGCTCACCGGCTCGGGCGAGTCGATAGTGGTTCGGATTTTCGGGCCCGACACGGCGGTGCTGCGCGAGCAGGCAGTGAGGGTCCGCGACGCCCTGACCGGCATCGAGGGCCTGGTCGACCTGCACGAGGAGTTGCAGAAGAAGGTGCCGCAAATTCAGGTCACCGTGGATATCGCCAAGGCGGCTGCCAGGGGTCTCAAGCCCGGGGACGTTCGCCGCGCCGCTGCGGTGATCTTCGCCGGTCACGAGGTGAGCGACGTCCATCGCATCGGAAAGGTGTATGACGTCATGGTTTGGTCGACGCCCAAATCGCGGCGCGGCCTTGACGACGTGCAGAACCTTCTCCTTGATACGCCCGACGGCGGTCAGGTCTTGCTCGGCGACATTGCCGAAGTCAAGATTGCTCCGGTGGCCAGCACCATCAAGCGCGAGAACGCCTCGCGCCGCCATGACGTGCATGCCAATGTGCGCGACCGCGACCTGGGCTCGGTCGTCCGCGAGGTGGAGGAGCGACTGGCCAAGATCGACTTTCCACTCGGCTATCATGCCCAACTGCTGGGCGAGGCTGCGGAACGCAATGCGGCGCAAAGCCGGCTCCTCTATGCCTCGATCGTCGCCGCAGTCATAATCTTCATGCTGCTGCAGGCCTCCCTGAGAAGCTGGAGGCTCGCTGCCCTGGTGTTCCTGTCACTGCCGGCCGCCCTGGTCGGCGGGGTCATCGCGGCCTATCTGGGCGACAGCATCATCTCGCTAGGCGGCCTCGTGGGGTTCCTGACGGTATTGGGCATCGCGGCCCGCAACGGCGTACTCCTGATCCACCATTTCCTGCATCTGGAGCGCGAAGAGGGCGAGCCCTTCGGACCGGAGCTTGTCCTGCGCGGCGCGCGCGAACGCCTTTCGCCCATTCTCATGACGACGCTGGCAACCGGCCTCGCGCTCGTTCCCCTGGTCATTACAGGCAACATTCCAGGCCAGGAAATCGAACATCCGATGGCCATCATCATTCTGGGCGGGCT
This sequence comes from Mesorhizobium cantuariense, assembly GCF_042647205.1. Lineage (NCBI taxonomy): Bacteria > Pseudomonadati > Pseudomonadota > Alphaproteobacteria > Hyphomicrobiales > Phyllobacteriaceae > Mesorhizobium > Mesorhizobium cantuariense. The sequence continues at coordinate 3,286,400 of NZ_JBHRVD010000001.1, forward strand.
GATCACGTCAACGCTTCTCAACCTCTTCGTCGTGCCCGCCATCTATCTCAGACTCGGTTCGTCGCAGGCGCGATCGCCGGTGCGGACCACAGGTCTCGGCCTGGAACCCTCTCCCCTTTGGATGCAGCGCAATCTCGACATGGGCCCAAATCACCTATCTTCGGACGATGCAGGCCTGCTATCCCCATCTCAAGGACAGCGGAGAGGGCCGCGTTATCAACTTCGCCTCACTGGCCGGTATCACCGGGTTGCTGCCCTATGGTCCCTACGGCGAAGGAGGCCGTGCGGGCGCTGACGCGGACCGCCGCGCGGGAGTGGGGCGCCGACAAGATCACCGTGAACAACGTCCTGCCGGTCGCGGACACCTGGGGAGCGGGACCCGACACGCCTCCGGCAACCAATGCGCTCGTGCGGCATGGATCGCCAGAAGAGGACATCGCGCCTGTCGTCCTGTTCCTCGCGAGCAAGGATGCGCAGTTCCTGACTGGCTATAGCCTCACCCCGGTGGCGGCACGATTATAGACAGCGCGCGCTAGGAGGCCGAGCGCAGGGCGACTGACCACATCGCTACCAACGATTGCACCAATTCACGAGCGAAATGGAAGAGAAGCAGAATTTTCGTGTGCAGTTCTTGCACACGAATTCCTCTAGCTAATTGATTTTATTTAATTATCTGCCCCATCCATCATCGGGGCTATGGCTATTCTAAAAGATTGATATTCTTGCATCTTTTTCGCAAATTCGATGGGTTTGGTCGCGTCGTGTGAACTTGACTTTACTCCATGACACGCCCCGATTCCTGGTTCCGACGCGTCAGTGCACACGTAGCGCACGAATTGCCAACCTTCACCAAACTAAAATTCGCTCTCGGAGAAATCCGCCGCAAATCGCCGGACGACCTGGCCGCGCGACGGCGTGGCGCACCGACTACCTCAATCACATGGGTAGACTATAGGTCGACCTGTTCAGAATTGCCAACGCATCATCGACTTCCAATGACTGGGTAGCGGACGGAACCCTCCAGCTTCGTATGACGAAGGGAGTATGCCCCAATGATGCGCCTAGGAACTGGGAAGGCCAGCCCTCGACAACATTTCAAGGAATCTCGAGTGATGATGATCCTTCACATAGCGTGGCACAAAGCCGGGACAGACATTACCCAGGTTGAGATGGGGAAGCTGTGACAGGCAATGATGGATGGCCCGTGTCGCTTCATCGCTGTTTCCGGTTGCCGAAGCGGCCGCGGCCCAATAAAGGGCGCCACGAACGAAGCCCGGCTTTGTCCTGACCACTTTGCGAGCGACTTCGAGCGCCCGCCGGTCGTCTCCGCCGGCGAACAGCGCCACAGCCAAGCCGTGGTGACGCCAGAAGTCGATGACGTCATGCGTTCCGAGCCGGATTGCCTCGTTGGCCTCTCGCACGGCTTCGCTGACTTGTCCGCGCAACGCAAAGAGCATCGAAATGTCGCCGTGGCCCGTCGGATAGCTTGGGTTGAGGCTGATCGCATGTTGGCATTCGGCGATCGCCTCATCGATACGGCCGGAACTTTCGAGAGCGAATGACAGGATGCATCGGGCAATTTCATCGTCCGGCACCGCCCTCACCGCGGCTTCCGCAAGCTCAACCGCACGCTCGATCTGCCCTTCCTCCCGAGGCAGTGCGCCAAACGCCACGCCCATGGAAATCACGATCGAGAGCGTCCGCTTTGCACGGGCGTTGTCGGGACCTATCGAGAGGGCCTTCTCGGCAAGCTCTATCCCGACCGACAGCGAGTCCCGGGTCATCTCAAAATACTTCATGAGAGCCTCGTTCACCAACCTGCGCACTTCAGGGGGGCCAGGCGGGCTTTTGTCTCGAACCTTCCAGTTGGTCAGTTGAAGTTCGAGGATCACAGCAAGAACAACAGACTGTGCGATCCTGTCCTGGAATTCGAGCGCGTTCTCGGAGTGGCCGTCGAACTTCTGGGCCCAGACGTGGTGGCCGCCGGCTGCATCGACGAGCTGGACGTTCACCCTCAGCCCAGTGCCGGATCTCTGGATGCTGCCGCTGAGCATATATCGCGCCCGGAGTATCCCTGGCGTTTTGGCTTCTTCGCCTGGGCCGTTCTTTTCGATGGGCGGAAGCGCTGCGAGCACGACATAGTCCGCCACTTCGGAGAGGGCCGTCGTGATGTCCTGGACGAGTCCCTTGGCGAAAAAATCGTCGCCTTGCTTTCCGGTCAGATTGATGAAGTCGGCAACGCTGATAGACGGATGCCCGAGGCGCTGGCTGGTCGGAACACCACTTGCCGACTGCGCATTTGAGGCGGTGTCGGCAGCAAGGAGCAGGGATTGCCAAAGCGCCCGTGTTTCAGGGCCGGCTTCGACGCCGAACTCCTTCTTCAGCATGCTTCTGCAAGCCTCGTATGTCCTAATTGCCCTGTCGCGTTGGCCACATGCGAGGAGCAATTCCATCTTGAGCCGATAGGATTCTTCCCGTGTCGGTTCCATGGCCAGAACGCGATCGGCCAGGACCAGCCCGGCATCAGGGTCGACGAGACGAGCCAGTTTTTCGAAGGACTCAAGCGCGCGGCTGAGCAGCCTGTCGCGTTCCGATGTGGCCCAGTCATCGAACGCATTGCTTCCCAGATAAAGCCCGTCGAGGAATGGCCCGGTGTAGTTCGCCAGAGCCTTCGCGAGTTCCTGCGCGGAACGGGCCGAGAGACCCGCTTCGAACTCGTCTACGTCGACTTGGACCGCCTCTGGCCTCAGGGCGATCGACTCCCCGCTGGATGTGAAAAGATCCACACCCTCTCGCGCCAGATCCCGGCGCAGGACACTGAGGGTCTGCCGAAGACTGTTGCGCGAATGTTCGCCATCGCTGTCGCCCCACAGCAGGTCAGCCAGCCTCTCCCGTGTCGCCGTCATGCCCGGACACCGGGCCAGATAAGCAATGATTGCTGGCCCCCGCTTCCCGGTCAGCCGAAGCGGACCAGCCGTTTCATTTTCAATCCGGAAACCGCCGAAGAGTGAGATTCTATTTGCAGCGCCGCTGTCCTCACTTTGCATTTGCTATCCCAGCCTGACGAAATCCTAACTCAAAACTAACGCTTCGCAACTGTCGGCCCCCCGCGTTCAAGCGCCGCCATGACGGCAGGTCATTTAGGCTTTGCTAAATTAGGCGACAAGTCAACGAAAGGCTTGGTTCGAGGGGGCGCGTGTCCAGGACAAGAGCCAATTTGCTGCTGCTATTTGCAGCTGCTTTGTGGGGCTTCGGCAATGTCTCGCAAAAGATGGTGCTTGTGCATCTCGACGCACTGAGTGCGGTAGGTCTGCGCTGCCTGATCGGTGGGTTGCTGGTGCTGCCCTTTGTCTTGATGGAAAGGCGACTACCGATCGGGCTGGGCTATTTTTCCAGCTTGGCCAGGGTGTGCGTACTGTTTGCCATCTCCATCACGCTCCAGCAGCTTTGCTATCTCGGCGCCTCCGTCACGAATGCAAGCTTCCTGGTGAGCACGGCAACGGTAATGACACCCCTGGCCGCCTGGTTGCTCGTCGGCGAACGTCCGACAGCGAGTCTCACAGTCGCCGCCGGGCTGACCGTGGTTGGAGCCCTGCTATTGTCGGATGGGATCGCCGGGCTCAGCAGCGGCGATCTCACCGCCATCCTGTCGGCCGCCTGCTATGCGCTCTGGGCAGTCGAGCTGGGCCGGCACATGCAGGCATATGCGCGGCCGTTCACTGCGGCCGCGACACAGTTCCTCGGCGCCGCAGCCTTCGCCCTGCCGCTCGGGGCAATGCAAGGCAATCTGTCGTTGGCTGCCGCATTCGCAGCCGGCCCGGAACTGGCGATCCTCGGCGTGTTCTCCACGGCGATTGCCTTCGGCATACAGACGGTTGCCCTCCGCTTTACGCCGGCCAGCCACGCCGCCGTGATCGTCAGTGCAGAAAGCGTTTTTGGGGCGCTGGGCGCGGCGATCTTTCTCGGCGAGCGGAGCTCGTCCGCGAGCGCCTTGGGTGCCGGCATCATTCTGGGTGCGATCCTGTCCGTTGCAATGTCGAACCGAACGCCGCAGGCAGGCGCGTCCTTGCGAACCGCTTCGATTCAACCCTTCGACGCGGCCCCTGCCTTTGCAACTGCGGCTGCAAATTGGGCGGGCGATCGTCACCCCAACAATTCAGGTCCGGTGGAGAAACGTGATGACCCTTGCGGGTGAGGCCTTATCGATGGCGGCCGGACTTGTCGCGAGGGCGCTGTGATGAACGCGCGGACAATCCTTCTTCCGCTCGCAAATTTGGTATCGGCGCTTCGCGCCCGCATGAGGGGACCGGGCGGCTATTACAACAGCGGCAACGCGCTCGGCCTTATCGTAGGTCTTGCGATCCAGATTGCCACCGCGCCGGTCGGCTTGCTTGAGGGAAGCAGCGTCACCACGGCGGTGATCGACTATTTCGCCGGCAGCCACGGCACTGTTGCGCTGACCTTGGCCACTCTGGTCTTCTTCTGGGGCGGCGAGGCCTATCACCGGGCGTGGGCAAGGCCGGATGCTCTCGATCCCACTCTCAATCGTCTGGGCGACTTCCTGTCGGGCCTGGGTGCGATCGGGCTCGGCATTGCGCTGTTGCTTCTCGGCGATCCGTTGCTTGCGGCGACGTCCGGCCTGCTGCATGCGCTGGGAAAGTTCGGCAGCACCTTCCACAGGCCCGGCATGCCGATTCCGATGTGGCCGGCCGCTTGGCCCGATCCGTTCCGCAGTGCGGTGCTCGCCAGCCGGTTGCCGGCAATGCTGGCGACGACCGTCGCCCTGGGCCGGGCTTTGCCGGAGGTCTGGTCGGGCCGGTCCTTCGCGGCACTCGCCATGCCACTGACCTTGCTCGGCTGTTATCTTTTGTGGACCAAGGCCGATCTGCTGCTGTTCGGGGTGGGTGCCAAGGCGCCCCGCCAAAATTTCCACATGTTGAAAATCGTCGTTTTGAAAACGACCGGATGTCGAGATGGAGAATGATATGTTCGGCAGTGTGGATCACGACGCCGGTCCCCGGTCTGGAGCGGTCTCCTTTCGCGAGCGGGTGCGGATGGTAGGCTGGGGCAGTCTTTTGACGCCGACGGAGCAATCAGCCAGAGGGCTGACAAAGCGAGCTGGATCATTCTCGAAACTGGCGGGGACACTTGCAGCTTCGATGTTTTGGGGTCTCTCGGCCGCCCATGCCGCGAACGTTGACGTCGCTATCGTGTTCGCGGTCGATTTCTCGTCGTCAATTGATCCAAAGATCGCCGACCTGCAACGCGAGGGACATGCCACGGCACTCACCTCACCAGAGATCATCGCCGCCATCAGCCGGAATTACGTTGGCTGCATCGGCGTTGCCTACTTTGAATGGTCGAGCCCCGGACACGCACGCATCGTGCTGCCGTGGACAAGCATTTGCGGGCTGGAAGATGCCAGAGCGGCGGCGGCGGTGATCAGCAGGAAGGGCGATACCGGCTTCATCCGCAGAGGGCGAAGCGGAACATCCATTTCCTCGGCTATCGACGTCGGCAGTCTTCTGCTCGACCAGTTTCCAGGAAAGGCGGCCAAGAAAGTCATCGATATCTCCTCCAACGGCGAAAACAACGACGGGCTTCCCGTCCAGCCGAGCAGGTCGAACGCCATAGCCAAGGGATATACGATCAATGCCATCGCCATCCCAACGGAGGATGAGAATCCCGACGAGCCTTTGGCATCCTATTTTGCCAAATCGGTCATTGGCGGTTCCCAAGCCTTCGTCATGACGCCGAAAGGGCCAGATGACTACACCATGGCGCTTCGCCGCAAGCTGGTGACTGAAGTAAGCATGAACGACGACCGTCCGCTGTGAAGGGCACTGTGCAGATCAAGCTGCCAGGCACTTCCCGGAGGCCTCCTGACTGCAAGCGCTCGCAACACCGCGGTCGTATCGCCGACGCTGCGGGGAGCATTTTTGGTGGAGAAGGCGGAGGTGTGACCGGCCGCACTTTCGATGGCCATCATTTCTGGGCGCATCGCAAAACAACACCCGCGCCGCTGTGGCGCGAGACCTCGCAAGACCACCAGGACAATAGGGCGCCTACCGCCGCAGCGCGTATACGCTCGCCTTGTTTTCGCCGGCCACCGGCAACGCGATGTCGTCGTCGAGAAGGCGTGTGATACGGGCAAAGCCTGTGAACGCTTTCCTTGCTTCCTCGGCCGACATCTGGCCCGACAAGGCGGCCGAGCAGCAATTCAGCGCGCACTGATAGACTGGACCGCGCCGTCCCGTCGGCCATTTCCGCAAGAACACCATGGCCTCGGCAACGCTATCGACTTCTTCGACAGGATGGCCTTGCCCGCGCGAAATCCGCACGGGCGAAAAGAAATGCAGGTAGTCCATCGTTTCCTCCCGGTCGACCGCGATGCGCTCGATCGAACCCCATCAAACGCGCCATCCGCCAGTTGGTTCCACTCAGATCGGATTTTTTTAAGGAGATCGCAGCAGACCGAATTTCGAATCATCGACCGACAGGTGCAACCGTGACCCACCATCGTGTCGCATCGATAATCGCAGTTCTCATTGAATATCTTTAAGGCCAAAGCCGGCAAATAGGTTGCTTGTCGGTTCCCCCGCGTCAGGCTTACCCTGCACGCGGCCAACGCGTGAGGGCGCGTGCTGCAAAAGGGGAACATTGCAATGACCATACAGGGTGCTTCACCTGATCTCTACAACGAGGATCTGGCCCCAGCCAAAATTCGAAACTGGGGACCATTCTCGATCTTCAACGTCTGGACGTCGGACGTTCACAGCCTCTGGGGCTACTATCTGGCCGCTAGCCTGTTTCTGTTCTGCGGCGGCTTCGTCAACTTCATCATCGCCATCGGTATCGGCTCGCTGATCATCTATGTGCTGATGAACATGGTCGGTTATGCCGGCGTCAAGACCGGCGTGCCCTACCCCGTGCTTGCCCGCGCCTCTTTCGGCATCTGGGGCGCCAACATCCCGGCGCTGGTGCGCGCCATCGTCGCCTGCTTCTGGTATGGCGCGCAGACGGCGGCGGCCTCGGGCGCGATCGTGGCGCTGCTGATCCGCACGCAATGGTTCGCCGATTTCAACGCCAACACGCATTTCCTCGGCCATACCGGCCTGGAGGTGATCTGCTTCGTGGTCATCTGGGGGCTGCAACTGCTGATCATCCAGAACGGCATGGAAACGGTGCGCCGCTTCCAGGACTGGGCTGGCCCCGCGGTGTGGGTGATGATGCTGATCCTGGCGATCTATCTCTGCGTCAAATCCGGGAGATTTGCCTTCACCAGCGACATCCCGATGGACGTGTTGCTGGACAAGACGAAGGACGCAGGCGTGCCCGGCACGCCCGGCTCGTGGACCTCGCTGTTTGCGGTGGCAGCGATCTGGGTCACCTATTTCTCGGCGCTCTATCTCAACTTCTGCGATTTCGCCCGTTACGCGCCGGACAAGGCATCGCTGCGCAAGGGCAACATCTGGGGCCTGCCGATCAACCTGATCCTGTTCTCGCTGGTCGCCGGCGTCACCACCATTGCCGCCTTTGACGTCTATGGCGAAGTGCTGCTGCATCCCGACCAGATCTCGGCGAAATTCGACAGCTGGTTCCTGGCAGCGCTCGCAGCCTTGACCTTTGCGGTTGCAACCCTTGGCATCAATGTGGTGGCAAACTTCGTCTCGCCGGCCTTCGACTTCTCCAACGTCTTTCCCAGGCAGATCGACTTCAAGAAGGGCGGCTATATCGCGGCCGTCATCGCCCTGCTGCTCTATCCCTTCGCGCCATGGGAAGGCAGTGCCGCTTCCTTCGTCAACATCATCGGCGCAACGATGGGGCCGATCTTCGGCGTGATGATGGTCGACTACTACCTGATCCGGAAGGGTGAGGTCGACGTCGAGGCGCTTTATCGCGAAGACGGCGAGTTCCGCTTCCAGGGCGGCTGGCACGTCAACGCCTTCATCGCCGCCGGCATCGGCGCCATCTTCTCGTCGATCCTGCCGAACTTCACCAACTGGCTGCCGTCCTGGTGGGGCGTCTATGGCTGGTTCTTCGGCGTGGCGATTGCCGGCATCATCTACTACGTGCTGCGCACCGCCGCCCTTGGCGCCGGAGCGAAGACGGCAAAGGCTTGAAAATGAGGCAGTAGGCAGTAGGTGCTAGGGAGTAGAGAACTGCTTCCCTACTGCCTACTGCCTACTGTCCACCATCTCCGCCAGTCTGCGCACCGTGTTCCAGTTGCGCGAGGTGCCGATCCCCAGACGCTTGTGGCTCGCTGCGGTCAGAAGTCGTGAACTGGGTGCGGCGCGCGAGAAGACAATCCAGATATCGCCATCGACGGCGTGCATCTTTTCGTCCTTGCCGACATAGGAGCCGAGCGCCGTGACGGCTTCGTCCGGCACCGGCCGGCGCATCACGCGCACCGCCACCTGATCAGCGGTCGCATTCGATTCATCTGGAAACGGATTGCCGGCGGCAAGCTTCAGCCAGTCCTCGGCACCGCGCACGATGATGTCGACATGGCGGCCGAAGGTTTTTTCGAAGGCTGCTTCCAACCGCTGTTCCAGATCGGCGATATCAGTTGCCGGCGCCTCGAAGACCAGGTTGCCTGTCGCCACCAGCGTGCGCGGGTTGTTCAGCCCGAGGTCTTCGGCCATGGCCTTGAGGTCGGCCATGACGACCCGTCGCCCCTCACCCAGGATGATGCTGTAAAGCAGTGCGACATAGGTCTGCATTGCCGCCCAACCTGGTCGCTACACCAGCCGGCTCTGCTCCACCGCCGCCTCGATGAAACTGGCGAACAGCGGATGCGGGTCGAGCGGCCGGCTTTTCAGTTCCGGGTGATACTGCACGCCGATGAACCACGGATGGTCTGGGTATTCGACCGTTTCCGGCAGCACGCCATCGGGCGACATGCCGGCAAACACCAGGCCGCAATCCTCGAGCCGTTCCTTGTAGTCGACATTGACCTCGTAGCGGTGGCGATGACGCTCGGAAATCTGTGTGTCGCCATAAATCTCGGCGATCTTGGAGCCCTTGGCGAGCTCGGCCTGATAGGCGCCGAGCCGCATCGTGCCGCCGAGATCGCCGGTTTCCCGACGCTTCTCCAGCATGTTGCCTTTCAGCCATTCGGTCATCAGGCCGACGACCGGTTCCTCGGTCGGACCAAACTCGGTCGAAGACGCATGCTCGACGCCGGCCAGCGACCGCGCCGCCTCGATGCAGGCCATCTGCATGCCGAAGCAGATGCCGAAATACGGCACCTTGCGCTCACGCGCGAACTTCGCCGCCAGGATCTTGCCTTCCGAGCCGCGCTCGCCAAAGCCGCCTGGGACCAGGATGCCATGCACCTTTTCCAGCCAGGGCGTCGGATCCTCCTTTTCGAAGATCTCCGATTCGATCCAGTCGAGCTTGACCTTGACGTGGTTGGCCAGGCCGCCATGCGAGAGCGCCTCGATCAGCGATTTGTAGGCGTCCTTGAGGCCGGTGTATTTGCCGACAACGGCGATGGTCACCTCGCCTTCCGGATTGTGGATGCGGTTGGACACCGCCTGCCAGGGCTCCATGCGCGGCTTCGGCGCCGGATCGATGCCGAAGGCGGCCAGCACTTCCGAATCGAGCCCTTCCTTGTGGTAGGCCATCGGCACATCGTAGATATGCGGCACGTCGAGCGCCTGGATCACGGCACTTTCACGGACGTTGCAGAACAGCGACAGTTTTCTGCGCTCTTCCTTGGGAATGGCGCGGTCGGCGCGGACCAGCAGGATGTCTGGCGCGATACCGATGCCACGCAGTTCTTTGACCGAATGCTGGGTCGGCTTGGTCTTCAGCTCGCCCGCCGTCGGGATGTAGGGCATCAGCGTCAGATGGACGTAGACGGCGTTGTTGCGCGGCAGGTCGTTGCCGAGCTGGCGTATAGCCTCCAGGAACGGCATCGCCTCGATGTCGCCGACCGTGCCGCCGATCTCGCACAGCACGAAATCATAGTCGTCATTGCCGTTGAGGACGAAATTCTTGATCTCGTCGGTGACGTGCGGAATGACTTGCACGGTGGCGCCGAGATAATCGCCGCGCCGCTCGCGCTCGATGATGTTCTTGTAGATCCGGCCGGTGGTGATGTTGTCCTGCTGATTGGCGGAGCGGCCTGTGAAGCGCTCGTAGTGGCCAAGATCGAGGTCGGTCTCGGCACCATCATCGGTGACGAAAACCTCGCCGTGCTGGTACGGCGACATCGTGCCCGGATCGACATTGAGGTAAGGATCGAGTTTTTTGATGCGTGCGCGATAGCCTCGCGCCTGCAGGAGAGCCCCAAGGGCCGCTGCGGCTATGCCTTTTCCAAGTGAGGAAACCACGCCGCCTGTGATGAATACATATCGCGCCATGGGAGTCATCGCTTAACGCGGCCGGATTGATTCCGCCAGAGAAAAAACCGCCGCGAAGCTTTTTTCCCAAGAAGGCGCTTGGACCATGATCCCGAGAGGTGGGATCCGGTTTTCGAATAAGGTCGAACAGTCCCTGCCGTTCGATCGGGATCGGTTCGGCCCAAGGCAAAACAAAAGGGCCGGCTGAGCCGGCCCTTTCGGCAGAATGATGGAAACGTCAGATGATGACGACCTTGGTGCCCACCCTGACGCGGCTGTAGAGGTCCATGACGTGCTCGTTGATCATACGGAAGCAGCCATTCGAGGCGCTGGTTCCGATCGACTGCGGCGCGATGGTGCCGTGGATGCGCAGATGCGTGTCCTTCTTGCCGTCATAGAGATAGATGGCGCGCGCGCCGAGCGGATTCTGGCCACCGCCGGGCATGCCGTCCTTGTACTGGCCGTAATGCTTCGGCTCGCGCTTCTGCATGTCCAGCGTCGGGATCCAGCGCGGCCATTCCTGCTTGTCGCCGACCGCAACCGTGCCCTTGAACTGCAGACCGTCGCGGCCGACCGCGATGGCGTAGCGGCGCGCGGTGGAGGACGATTCGACGAGGTAGAGGCGGCGCGCGCTGGTGTCGATAACGATGGTGCCGGCAGCGTAACCGCTGAATTCCACGTCCTGCGGCACGAATTCCGGCTTCACCTTGAACTGCTTCTTGGCTTCCCTCTTGGCGAGAGCCTGGTCGAGAGCCCGTGTCTCGGGGAGATATGAAATCGACGAAGAGGAAGAGGTCCCGCCGAAGAGACCGGCGAACAGACCGCCGCTGCTCGGCTGTTTCTGGCCGATGACCTCGCTGCGCAGCTCGCCATTGTTGCCGGTCAAGGCGACGTTCATCGCCTCTGCTGGAAGCGGCTCGGCCGACTGGATCGGCGCGATCGGTTCGATTGGCTCGATGATCTTGGCAACCAGCTTCTTGGCTGGCTTGGCGTCGGCCACCTCGGTTGCCGGCGCGCTCTTGCCCTTCTTGGCCAGGAACGCCTGCCGTTCGGCGTCGGCCTTGGCCTTGGCCGCCTCGCGCATCGCCAGTTTCCTGGCTTCGAGCGCCTTGGCTTTGGCGGCTTCCTTGTCGGCAACGATCTTGGCCTCGATCTTCTTGATCTGGGCGAGGTCGTCCGGAGTCGGGTTTTTCTTCTTCTTGAGAAGCTTCAATTGCGACGCATCACTCTTGACGGCGACATTGATAGCGCCGGTTTTCTCAACTGAAGGTGCGGCCATATTTGCCGGCACGCCGGCGAAGGCTGGGGAACTCATGCCGAGTGCGGCGCAAAGTCCCAGGAAAATGAAGCTGCGAAGCTGCATGGCGAAGATCCGATCGTTCTATGCTTGTTGCCCACGGCGTCGCCCAGCGCCCCCCAAGGGCGCCGGAAATGCCGCGCGCAATCTATAGTCGAATAAGCGCGGCTGCCTCAAGCGCGAGGCCCCGCCTCACCCAGTCGAATCTTCGTGATCTTGCTGCATTTGCCGCGACTGTGTTCAAACGACCACAGATCGCGGCCTCAGGCGCCGAAGACTACTGGTTCGGGACCTGTGGGGTCGTCGGCGCGGCAGGAGCGGCGCCATTGGTTGCCGGCGCCGTCGAACCACTGGCCGGCGCCGTGGCCGGGGCAGTCGCCGGAGCCGCAGCGTCATTGCCGGACGGCGGCGTCGGCGTGGTGCTGCCCGCGGGCGCCGGGGCAGTCGTGCCGGGCAATTGGTTGAGCACGCCCTTGCCGGCACCATCCGATGTCGCCGGTACGCGGTCGAGGATGTCGATCGGCTTCTCGCCGTAGCGGGCAACGATCGACAGTGTCAGTGACGTGGCGAAGAAGGCAGCCGCCAGGATTGCCGTCGCACGCGTCAGCGCATTGGCCGCGCCGCGCGCGGTCATGAAGCCGGATCCGCCACCGATGCCGAGGCCACCGCCTTCGGAGCGCTGCAGCAGCACCACGCCGACAAGGGCGAGCACGACCATGAGATGGATGACGATCAGTACGGTTTCCATAGTTTATCCTGGCAAGGCCTTGCCCGGCCGCGAACACGACCGGTGAATTGGAGGCGGCTCAATACAATGCTTTGACGGCATTTCCAAGCCCGTGGCCGACAGCCCGTGGCCGGAATATGGGAAGCAACCCGCCCTTTGCAACGATTTCCGGCACCGGAAGCCCTGTCCGGCGTGGCGAATGTCTTCAACCGATATTGCGATAAGCCTCGGCGATGGCGAGGAAATCGGCCGCTTTCAGGCTGGCGCCGCCGACCAGCGCGCCGTCGACATTCCTGACGCCGAGCAGTTCGACCGCGTTGGAGGGTTTGACCGAGCCGCCATAGAGAATGCGCACCTTCGCCGCGACGCTGCCGAGCTTTTCCGACAGCTTTTCGCGGATATGTGCGTGTGCTTCGGCCACATCGGCGGCGGTCGGCGTCAGGCCGGTGCCGATCGCCCATACCGGCTCATAAGCAATGATGGTGTTGGACGGGGTCGCGCTTGGCGGCACCGAGCCGTCGACCTGCCGCGACAGCACGTCGAGCGTCGCGCCCGCTTCACGCTGCTGCTGCGTCTCGCCAATGCAAATGATGGCCACAAGCCCGGCACGCCAGGCGGCGGATGCCTTGGCCTGGACCGTCGCGTCATCCTCGCCGCGTTGCTCGCGGCATTCCGAATGGCCGACGATGACATGGCTGGCGCCGGCATCCTTGAGCATTTCCGCCGAGATGCAACCGGTGTAGGCGCCGCTCTCCTTGGTGTGGCAATCCTCACCGCCGGCATGCACCGGCGTGCGCGACAGGATCTCCGCGGCGTGGGCAAGCAGGGTTGCGGGAACGCAAACCAGCGCTTCGGTCTCCGCATCGAGTCCACTCATGAAACCGTTGCCGATCATCCTGAGTTCGTTGAGCGAGGCACTGGTGCCGTTCATTTTCCAGTTGCCGGCAACGAGCGGGCGAATTCCTGGTGTCATGGGTTTGCTTCTCCGGGCGATATCGGGGCTCTGGCCCTCACTACCAAAATCAGGCCACAAAGCAATCGACAGTGGACCGGAAGGGCGCTATTGCGCTTGTTTCAGACTCGGCGCATGCGAAAATGCGCATAAATCGGAAGTAAAAATGCTTGGTATATTGAGAAGCGCGGCAGGCACCTGGGTCGCGAAGGGGCTGTTGGTGTTGCTGGTGCTCAGCTTTTTGGTCTGGGGCGTTTCCGGACGGCTCATGGGCGGTCTCGCCGGCCATGATTCGGTCATAACCGCAGGCGGCACCAAAGTGTCGATCAACGAATACCGTCTCGCCTATGATCGCCAGCTCGCCGTCATGTCGCAGCAGTTCGGCCAACGTCTCAGCCACGAACAGGCAAAGGCGCTCGGCGTCGATAACCAGGTGCTGGCCCAGCTCGTCTCGGGTGCCGTTCTCGACGAACAGGCACGCAAGCTGGGCCTCGGGCTTTCCAAGGACCGGCTGGCCGAATTGACGCGCGAAGACCCGGCATTCAAGGGCCCAGGCGGCCAGTTCGACCGCAGAACATTCGAATACATGCTGCAGCAGATTGGCATGCGGCCCGAGGACTATCTGAAGAACCGTGCCCAGGTGGCGGTGCGCCAGCAGATCGTCGAGGCGGTATCGGACGGACTTAAAGCTCCGGACACTTTCTTCAAGGCGGTTGCGCTCTATCGCGGCGAAGACCGCACCATCGACTATTTGACGCTGCCCAAGGCACTGGTCGAGCCGATCCAGGCGCCGTCCGATAGCGTGCTTTCGGCCTATTTCGAAGCCGACAAGAAGACATACGCGGCGCCCGAATACCGCAAATTCTCCTATGTCCGCCTTGAACCGGTCGACATCATGGATACGACCGCCGTCACCGACAGCCAAGTCAGCGACGACTACAACAAGAACAAGGCGCGCTACACCACGCCGGAACTGCGCACCATCGAGCAGCTTGTGTTCAAGACGCCGGATGCGGCCAAGGCCGCGCTCGATTCGCTCAAGGCCGGCGCGACTTTCGACAAGCTCGTCACGGCGGAAGGCAAGACCCCGGCCGATACGCTGCTCGGCACGCTGTCCAAGGACAAGGTTGCCGACAAGGCGGTCGCCGACGCGGCCTTCGCGCTCAATGCCAATGAAATCAGCCAGGTCGTGCAGGGCGCCTTCGGCCCGGTGCTGCTGCGCGTCACCGAGATCAAGCCCGAGGTGGTGAAGCCGCTGGCAGAAGTGTCCGACCAGATCCGCAAGGACCTGGCGCTGGGCGAGGCAAGCCGCATCCTTCTGGACGTGCGTGACAATTACGAAGACACCCGCGCCGCGGGCGGTTCGCTGGCCGACGCCGCCACCAAGCTGAAGCTGAAGGTCGTCACCATCGACGCCATTGACCGCAGCGGTCTGCGGCCCGACGCAAGTATCGTCAAGGACCTGCCGCAATCGCCGGAGCTGATCAAGGCTGTCTTCGATGCCGAGCCCGGTACGGAGAATGACGCCTTGACCACGGCGGACAACGGCTTCGTCTTCTATGAGGTGGCTTCCGTCACGCCGGCTCGCGACCGGACGTTGGACGAGGTTCGCCAGAAAGTCGTCGCCGACTGGATGGCGGCGGAAACAACCAAGCGGCTCGCCGCCAAGGCTGACGAGCTCGAAAAGCGGCTCAAGGCCGGCGCCACGCTCGACGTCATTGCCGGTGAACTCAAGCTGGAGAAGCAGACCAAGCGCGGCGTCAAGCGCGAGGCCGACGATGTCGATTTCGGCAAGGAGGGTGCCGCAGCGATGTTCGGCGTCGGCGAGGGCGGCACAGGCTTGATCCCCTCGCCCACGGGCGACGGGCAGATCCTGTACAAGGTCGCCGAAGTGTTCGAGCCCGCCGGGGCCGATGCCAGCTCGGTGCCGGACGATGCGCAGAAATCCTTCACCTCCGGCATGTCTGATGATCTGCTCGACCAGTTGGTGGCGCAGTTGCAGACGCAGTACGACGTTCGCATCGACCAGGCCGCCGTTGCCCAAGCCTCGACAAGATGAGCGCGCTGAAAACCCATATCGCTAAGGTCGCGACCGGAAGCGCGCTTTCCTTTGAGGAAGCGCGCGAGGCTTTCGACATCATCATGTCGGGTGACGCAACGCCCGGCCAGATCGGCGGCTTCCTGATGGCGCTGCGCGTACGCGGCGAGACGGTGAGCGAGATTTCCGGCGCCGTCGCCACCATGCGCGCCAAGATGCTGCGCGTCGACGCGCCGGACGGCGCCATCGATATCGTCGGCACCGGCGGCGACAATTCCCACAGCGTCAACATTTCGACGGCATCGGCCTTCGTCATTGCCGGCAGCGGTGTGCCGGTCGCCAAGCACGGCAATCGCGGTCTGTCGTCGCTGACCGGAGCCGCCGACGTGCTGGTTGCGCTCGGCGTCAAGATCGACATTTCGCCCGAGTTCATCGGCCGTTGCATCCATGAGGCCGGCGTTGGCTTCATGTTCGCGCCCGCGCATCATCCGGCGATGAAGCATGTCGGCCCGACCCGCGTCGAGCTCGGCACCCGCACCATCTTCAACCTGCTCGGCCCCCTCTCCAATCCGGCCGGCGTCAAGCGGCAGATGGTTGGTGTGTTCCTGCCGGAATGGATCCTGCCGGTGGCCGAGACGCTGAAGGCGCTGGGCGCCGAACATGCCTGGGTTGCCCATGGCGACGGCTATGACGAGATCACCACCACAGGCGAGACCCAGGTCGCCGAACTGATCGGCGGCGAGATCCGCAGCTTCACGCTGACCCCTGAAGCGGTTGGGCTGGCGCGCCACAGCAAGGATGAATTGCGCGGCGGCGACGCGGACTACAACGCCAAGGCCTTGCGCGATATGCTGGGTGGGGCTGCCGGCGCCTATCGCGACACCGTGCTGATGAATGCCGGCGCCGGACTGGTGGTGGCGGGCAAGGCGACGACGCTTGGCGACGGCATCGTGACGGCGGCGCAAGCCATCGACAGCGGCAGGGCCCTGCAGGTGCTTGATCGGCTGGTCGAGATTTCGAACGGATAGAACGTGTCTGACATTCTTCGCAAGATCGAGGCCTACAAGCGCGACGAGATCGCGGCGGCAAAGGCACGTGTGCCACTCGCCGAAATCAAGGCGCGGGCAAAAGATGCCGACACACCGCGCGGCTTTCTTGCCGCACTCGAGGCAAAGCGCAAATCCGGCGCCTTCGCGCTTATCGCCGAGATCAAGAAGGCGAGCCCCTCCAAGGGCCTGATCCGTGCCGATTTCGATCCACCGGCGCTGGCGCAGGCCTATGCCAAGGGTGGCGCTGCCTGTCTTTCGGTGCTGACCGACGCGCCGTCCTTCCAGGGCGCGCCGGAGTTTCTCACCAAGGCGCGAGCCGCCGTCGCCCTGCCCGCGCTGCGCAAGGATTTTCTGTTCGATCCGTATCAGGTCTACGAAGCCCGCGCCTGGGGTGCGGATGCCATCCTGATCATCATGGCCAGTGTCGACGACGCCCTGGCCAGCGACCTCGAATCGACGGCGTTCGAACTCGGCATGGATGCGCTGGTCGAAGTGCATGACGAAGCCGAGACGCAGCGCGCACTGAAACTGTCGTCGCGGCTGATCGGCATCAACAACCGCAATCTGAGAACGTTCGAGACCAGCCTCGACACCTCCAAGCGGCTGGCGACGATGGTGCCGGCCGACCGCTTGCTGGTCAGCGAGAGCGGCATCTTCTCGCATGACGATTGCCTCAGGCTGCAAAAGAGCGACATCGGCACCTTCCTTGTCGGCGAGAGCCTGATGCGGCAAGAGGACGTCACCACGGCGACCCGCCTGCTTCTGACGGGCAAGGCGCCAGCCGAGGCGATCTGACGATGACGGCCCGCCTCACCCATCTCGGCGCGCAGGGCGAGGCCAACATGGTCGATGTCGGCGACAAGGCGGAGACGACGCGCACGGCGATCGCCGAGGGCTTCGTCGCAATGCAGCCCGAGACGCTGAAAATGATCCTTGCCGGCGACGCCAAGAAGGGCGATGTGCTCGGCACCGCGCGCATCGCCGGTATCATGGCGGCGAAGAAGACGCATGAACTGATCCCGCTCTGCCATCCGCTGCTGCTGACCAAGGTTTCCGTCGACATCGAGCCGGACCACGCTTTGCCGGGCCTGAAGGTCACCGCATTGGCGCGGGTCACCGGCAAGACGGGCGTCGAGATGGAAGCGCTGACGGCAGCCTCGGTCGCCTGCCTGACCATCTACGACATGGCCAAGGCGGTGGATCGCGCCATGGTCATCTCCGGCATCCGGCTGGTCGAAAAGACCGGCGGCAAGTCAAGCGACTATAAGGCCGGCGACTACAAGGCGAGCGCCTGATGGCGCTGGTCCCGGTCGCCGAGGCGCTCGACCGCCTGCTGGAAGGCGCTGCGCCGTTGGCCGGCGAAAGTGTTCCGCTCTTCGAGGCCGTGGACCGCGTGCTGGCGGAACCAGTCGTCGCACTCCGCACCCAACCGCCTTTCAATGCTTCCGCCATGGATGGCTACGCGACCCGCGCCGCCGATGTCGCGTCCGCACCGTCGCGACTTTCGGTGATCGGCATGGCGCCGGCCGGGCGTGGCTTTGACGGCACGGTCGGCAAGGCACAGGCCGTGCGCATCTTCACGGGCGCGCCGCTGCCCGAAGGCGCCGACACCATCGTCATCCAGGAGAATGTCCGCGACCTCGGCGGTGGCGACATCGAAGTGACCGAACCGACAGCGCAGTGGCGCAACATCCGTCGCATCGGCCTCGATTTTTCAACAGGCGACGTGCTGCTGGGAAAAGGCCGCATGCTCGATCCGGCGGCGCTGTCGCTGGTGGCATCAGCCAACCATCCCCGGGTCAGCGTGGTGAAACGGCCGCTGGTCGCCATCATCGCCACCGGCGACGAATTGTTGCCGCCAGGCAGCGATCTCGGGCCGGACCAGATCATCTCATCCAATTCCTATGGCGTCGCCGCGACAGCACAATCGGTCGGCGCCCGCGCGCTCGATCTCGGCATTGCCGCCGATCGCAAGGAGGCCATCGCCGAACTGGTGCAAAAAGCGGTCGCGGTCGGTGCGGATGTCATCGTCACGCTTGGTGGTGCCTCGGTCGGCGATCACGACCTGATCCACGACGTGCTGACCGGCGAAGGCATGACACTCGGCTTCTGGAAGATCGCCATGCGCCCCGGCAAGCCGCTGATGTTCGGCCGCCTCGGCGACATCAGGTGCATCGGCCTGCCCGGCAATCCGGTGGCAAGCCTGGTCTGCTCGCAGCTGTTCCTGAAGCCGCTGCTGGCGCGGCTCGGCGGCCGCAATCATCGCCAGGACATACGTCCGGCGCGGTTGGGTGCCGCCATGCCGGCCAATGATCTGCGCCAGGACTATGTGCGAGCGGTGGTCCGGGAAGATGACGGAGCGCTGGTGGCAACCCCGTTCGGCATCCAGGATTCGTCGATGCTGAGAATGCTGGCCGACGCCAACGGGCTGATCGTGCGGGCGCCGTTTGCCCCCGCAGCGGCTGCGGGCGAGGCTTGCAGCGTGCTGATGCTGCGCTGAAGCAGCGCAAGACAAACCATTAATAACAAAATGGAAAATGATATCGGCGCTATTCCGAGATCAAGGTCCGGGTCAGCGGATGCGCCGGATCGGCAAGGCCGTCGACAATGCTGAAATGATGCCGGTCGGGCTCGACCACGGTGCTGGTTGCGGCACCCAGGCCGGTCCAGATGTTGGCAAGCAAGGCGTTCTGACGCAGGAACTCGGCGCGCTCGCCACCACCGGCCCAGCAAGTGATACGGGCACCGTCCATGGGGCGCAACAGTGCCGGGCTTTCCGCCAACGCCTCGGCCTCGTCGATGGCCAGAGTCGCGTTCATCTCGGTGCGCATGATCGGACGCAGATCGTGGACACCCGAAATCGAAACGACATGGCGTACGCGCCGCGCCACATCGTCCGCCAGAGGCGTGGTTGTCGTCACCATCCGGCTGGCAAGATGGCCGCCGGCCGAATGTCCGGCCAGCATCAGCGGCCCGTCGACCATTGCCGCCGCCTTGCCGATCGCCACGCCGATCTCCTGGACGATGCCGGCGATGCGTATGTCCGGGCACAGCGTGTAGGAGGGCATCGCCACGGCAAAGCCGCTGCTGACCGCACCATTGGCGAGATGCGACCAGAAACTCTTGTCGAACGCCTTCCAGTAGCCGCCATGGATGAACACCACCAACCCTTTGGGCGTGGCGCTGGGGAGGAAGAGATCGAGCCGATTGCGTCGCCCATCGCCATAGGTGATGTCGAGCCGTGCCCGGCCCTCCGCCGAAAGTGTATCACGAAACGCTTGCGCAGGCTCCACCCACGCGGCCGGCCATCGGTCGCTGCCGGCTATGTTCGCGCCATTGGCATAGGCGCCATCCCAATCGGCAACATGACGCTCAAGCATCGGCACCCTCCCCCAAACGGCATCGTTTTCATCGCTAGCAATGGCCACTGCCATGCCATGCGTCAATGCTCCACAGCGAAAACATTTTAGGCTTGAAACAAATTTCGACTGGTGCGATCCTGCCCCGACGAACAGCCGACGATGGGAGGTCTGCTGTGCTGCCCGAAGCCTGCAAATGGTCACCCCGTTCGGGTGGCGTCGAGCAAGGCGCGACTGGCGGCACGAAGCCTCCTCAAAAAGCAGGACCTTCAGATCACTGGTCAGGCGCCTCGCGCACTGGCCATCCAGCAGACAGGGATAGCGGCGACATGCTTGGGCCTTCAGCGCATATCGACACGTTCACGCGCGATCACCTGCCGCCGCCGGAGCAATGGCCGGATTTCCTGCTCGACGGCTTTGACTATCCCGAACGCCTCAACGCCGGTGTCGAACTGACCGACCGGCTGGTCGAAAAAGGCCTGGGCGACCACACCGCACTGATCGGCAATGGCCGCCGCCGCACCTACAAGGAACTGTCCGATTGGACGAACAGGCTGGCCCACGCGCTGGTCGAGAACTACGGCGTGAAGCCGGGCAACCGGGTGTTGATCCGCTCGGCCAACAACCCCGCAATGGTCGCCTGCTGGCTGGCAGCCACCAAGGTCGGCGCCGTGGTCGTCAACACCATGCCGATGCTGCGCGCCGGCGAGCTCGCCAAGATCGTCGACAAGGCGGAAATCACCGTCGCGCTCTGCGACACCCGATTGATGGACGAGATGACCGCCTGCGCCAAGGACAGCGCGTTCCTCAAACAGGTCATCGGCTTCGACGGCACGGCCAACCATGATGCCGAACTCGATCGTGTCGCGCTCGACAAGCCGGTGGCGTTCAGCGCCGTCAACACCGGCCGCGACGACGTCGCCCTGCTCGGCTTCACCTCGGGCACGACAGGCGTGCCGAAGGCGACGATGCATTTCCACCGCGACCTCCTGATCATCGCCGATGCGTATGCCCGCGAAATCCTCCAGGTGACACCGGACGATATCTTCGTCGGCTCGCCGCCGCTGGCCTTCACCTTTGGCCTCGGTGGGCTCGCCATCTTCCCGCTGCGCTTCGGTGCGGCGGCGACGCTGCTGGAACAGGCGACGCCGCCCAACATGATCCACATCATCGAGACCTACAAAGCAACCATCTCCTTCACCGCGCCGACCGCCTACCGCGCCATGCTGAAGGCCATGGATGAAGGTGCGGACCTGTCATCGCTGCGCGTCGCCGTTTCGGCCGGCGAGACCTTGCCCGCTCCGGTTTTCGAAGAATGGACGCAAAAGACCGGCAAGCCGATCCTCGACGGCATCGGCGCCACCGAAATGCTGCACATCTTCATCTCCAACCGCTTTGGCGATATGAAGCCTGCGTCGACCGGCAAGCCGGTGGGCGGCTACGAGGCGCGCATTGTCGATGACGAGATGCGCGAAGTGCCGCGCGGCGCGACCGGCAGGCTGGCGGTGCGCGGACCGACCGGCTGCCGCTACATGGCCGATGACAGGCAGAAGGACTACGTTCGCGACGGCTGGAACCTCACCGGCGACACCTTCACGCAGGACGAAGACGGCTTCTTCCATTTCGCCGCTCGCTCCGACGACATGATCGTCAGCGCCGGCTACAACATCGCCGGCCCCGAGGTGGAGGCGGCACTGCTGTCGCATCCGGATGTCGCCGAATGCGCGGTGATCGGCGCGGACGATGCCGAGCGCGGCCAGATCGTCGAGGCGCATGTCGTGCTGATGCAGGGCGTGGCGCCCGACGCGTTGACCACCAAGCGCCTGCAGGACCACGTCAAGGCAACGATCGCCCCTTACAAATACCCGCGATCGGTGAAATTCATTGCTGCTTTGCCCAAGACCCAGACCGGCAAGATCCAGCGCTTCCGGCTGCGCACGGAGAAAATCAATTGAGCGAACCATACGATCCGGCGTCCGAAGGCGCACAGATGTCGTTCAACGAGCGCATGTCCTACAGCGACTATCTGCACCTGGAGAAAGTGCTGGAGGCGCAGACGCCGCTGTCGTCGGCGCATGACGAGATGTTGTTCATCATCCAGCATCAGACCTCCGAACTCTGGATGAAGCTCGCTTTGCACGAGATTGGTGCCGCGATCCGCTCCATCCGCGCCGACCGTCTCGAGCCGAGCTTCAAGATGCTGTCGCGCGTCGCCCGCATCTTCGAGCAGCTGAACAATGCCTGGGATGTGCTGCGGACGATGACGCCCAGCGAATACACCGAGTTCCGCGACGCGCTCGGCCAATCCTCGGGGTTCCAGTCCTGGCAGTATCGCGCCATCGAATTCATGGCCGGCAATCGCAACCTGGCCATGCTTGGGCCGCACAAGCACCGGCCGGAGCTCAGCGGAAAGCTGGAGGCGATCCTGGCCGAGCCATCGCTCTACGACGAAGCACTGCTGCTTTTGGCGCGCAATGGGTTCGACATCGGCGCCGATGCCAGGCGCACGGACTGGCGGGAGACGCGAACCGAGAATGAAGAGGTCCTGGTCGCCTGGCAGACCATCTACCGCGATCCGCAGCGCTACTGGATGTTCTACGAACTGGCTGAGAAGCTGGTCGACTTCGAGGACTATTTCCGCCGCTGGCGCTTCAACCACGTCACCACGGTCGAGCGCATCATCGGCCTGAAACGCGGCACCGGCGGCACGTCGGGTGCTTCGTATCTGAAGAAGATGCTCGAGGTCGTGCTGTTCCCGGAGCTGTGGACCGTCCGCACCCGGCTCTGACAGCGTCAAATGAAAACAGGGACGCGCTGTGGCGGGAAACCCTTCGCGAACAACCGAGGACTGACCATGAGTGGAATTCCTGATCTCGCTGCAA
The DNA here is from genome assembly GCF_042647205.1 of Mesorhizobium cantuariense. Taxonomy (NCBI): domain Bacteria; kingdom Pseudomonadati; phylum Pseudomonadota; class Alphaproteobacteria; order Hyphomicrobiales; family Phyllobacteriaceae; genus Mesorhizobium; species Mesorhizobium cantuariense. Next base: position 3,309,053 of record NZ_JBHRVD010000001.1, read on the forward strand.
TCGAAGCGATGGATGCGACGGATCCGCTGCGGGCCATGCGCGATCGTTTCATTCTGCCGGACGGGGTGATCTATCTCGACGGCAATTCACTTGGGGCAGCGTCGCATGCCGTTTTCGGCGAGCTGCAGCAGGCGGCGACCCAGGAATGGGCCCAGGATCTCATCCGGGCCTGGAATACGGCCGGATGGTTCGAGATGCCGATCGAACTCGGCGATCAACTCGGACGCCTGATTGGAGCCGCGGCCGGCCAGACCGTCGTCTGCGATACGACGTCGACCAACATCTACAAGGTGTTGCATGCTGCGCTGGAGATGCGGCCAGGCCGGTTGGCCATCGTCGCCGAGGGTGACAGTTTTCCCACTGACCTGTACATCGCCGAAGGCGTGGCCTCGACCCGAGACGGCGTCCTGCTGCGCCTCGCGGGCGTCGACGCGCCAACCATCGAAGAGCTGATCGACGAAAGCGTCGCGGTGGTGCTGGTCAACCACGTCAACTACAAATCGGGTGAACTGCGCGACATGGCGGCGCTGACGCGCAAGGCTCATGCGGCCGGAGCGCTGATCGTCTGGGATCTCTGCCACACCGCCGGCGCTCTGCCGGTCGAACTCGACCAAGCAGATGCCGATTTCGCCATCGGCTGCACCTACAAGTATCTTAACGGCGGTCCGGGTGCGCCTGCCTTCATCTATGCCGCGCAGCGTCACCACGGCGAGATCAGCCAGCCACTCAGCGGCTGGTGGGGCCATGCGCGGCCCTTTGCCTTCGAACGGGGGTATGTGGCCGGCACCGGCATCCGCCGCTTTCTGTGCGGCACGCAGCCGGTCCTGTCGATGCGGGCGCTCAAAGGTGCGCTTGCCATCTGGAACGACGTCGACATGGCGGCCTTGCGAAAAAAGAGCGTCGCGCTGACCGAACTGTTCATCCAACTCGTCGAAGCAAAGTGCGGCGCCTATGGTCTCACGCTGGAAAGCACTCGCGACGCGACCAAACGCGGCAGCCAGGTGTCGTTCCTTCACGATCATGGCTATCAAATCATGCGGGCGCTGATCGAGCGCGGGGTGATCGGTGACTTCCGCGCGCCGTCGACCATCCGTTTCGGCTTTACGCCGCTCTATGTCGGCTACAGGGATGTGTGGCTGGCGGTTGAGGCGCTGGAAGACATTCTGCGCACGGGTGCATGGCAGGATCAGCGTTTCGCCGTCAAGGAGGCCGTTACCTGACGCAGCCGTCTCGACGATCCGTTGTCGCCGGCCTCACCTCCTGGTCGGATGTCCGAGGGACGAATTTCCAGCTCACAAATGCGTTCCCCGCCGGGTGCCGCGCTGGCTGCAATAGCTAACCAAGGTTGGCATTTTGGCTTCGTTTCGTTCACGGTAAACGAACGCCCGGAAAGCTGAAAATGCCCCCGGTCGCGGGTCCACCGGCGGCTGATGCCAACCCTAGGGCCGAGGATGGGCCACAGCCCATTAACCATAATAATTTCAATGCCGGCAAGCGCATTATGGCGGCGCGCAATCGTGATGGCGGCCCGCTGGCAACCGCCGAATAATTTCGACCCCCTTAATAAATTCATTAAACTTTAAACAGTTGCAGAACACAACTGGAACAGATAGTGTTTGTTCTGGGTTTGTTTTCTGATTCTGGTTTCAGGTACCCTGGGGGCCGCTATGCTGACGCGCAAGCAACACGAACTGCTGATGTTCATCCATGAACGCCTGAAGGAAAGCGGCATTCCGCCATCCTTCGACGAGATGAAGGAGGCGCTCGACCTTGCCTCCAAATCCGGGATTCATCGGCTGATCACGGCGCTGGAGGAACGCGGCTTCATTCGCCGGCTGCCCAATCGGGCACGCGCGCTGGAAGTGTTGCGGCTGCCGGACTCGATTGCGCCCGGCCTCAACGCGGCAAGAAAGTTCTCTCCCAGCGTCATCCAGGGCAGTCTTGGTCAAGGCGGCCTTGGCCGGCAGATCAAGCCGGCGTCTTCGCGGATGCCTTCGGCCGGCAATGACGACGACGTGGTCTCCGCCGTGTCGATCCCCGTGATGGGCCGCATCGCCGCCGGTGTGCCGATCGATGCCATCCAGCATCAGACACATTCGATCTCGGTGCCGCCGGACATGATCATGGGCGGCGAGCACTATGCCCTGGAGGTCAAGGGCGACTCGATGATCGACGCCGGCATCTTCGACGGCGACACCGTCATCATCCGCAACGCCGATACGGCGAGCCCCGGCGAAATCATCGTGGCGCTGGTGGATGAAGAGGAAGCGACGCTGAAGCGGTTCCGCCGCAAGGGTGCCTCGATTGCCCTTGAAGCCGCCAACCCGGCCTATGAAACGCGTATTTTCGGACCGGACAGGGTTAAGGTGCAGGGCAAGCTCGTCGGCCTGATCCGCCGCTACTGAGGCAGTTGCGGGCTGACCACTGGCTTCTCGGGCCTCTTGAAGGGCGGCAGTCCCCTCGCCTCGCGTGAGAATTTGCGCTGCGCGTGCCAGGGTCGATATGGCCTATCCACCGCGAAGCTGGCCGTCGCCGGTGTGGTTGCCGATTGGCGATCGAAGAAGACGGCCGCACTGCCTTTGCGAGCCAGTTGCCGCTTGGTGATGACGAGAACCAGCGGGTTGTGACAGGCGTCATAGGCGGTGGCGTCATTGATAACGATCAACTCGGCGAAGCCGCAGGCTTTCCAAGTGTCCTTGCGGTCTTCGACATAAGCAATGATGGCACCGGACGGATGCTTGGCCAGACAAACGCCTGAAGTGCAATAGAACGGCGATCCCGGCGGCAGTTCTGTGGCATCCGCGATCTCGAATTGTCCGTCGCCCTTGTCAAACACCTCCGGCACGACAACGGTTTCGGATGTCAGCGCACGTTTCCAGTTGTCGACGGTGAATTCGTTCGGCCTTGCCCGGCTGACCGCGAGTTCGCCGCCACCAATCGGCAACGCAACCAGCCGTGCGTCCTCCGAGATCAGCACATCCGGCGCGCGCGTATCCGAGACGGTCAGCAGGCCGGCAAGCGCGAAGGGAAGGGCTGCGAGCCGCAGCCATGTCGTCGCCATCGTCGCGATGACCAGGGCAATGGTCACCAGCAGGACAGACTGCTGCGAAATCAGCCCAACCCCATCGACAGGCGAACGCTCGGATATCCAACCCGATATGGCGATCATCACCGTCAGGCCCTTGCCCATCAGGTAGAGGGCTGGCCAGTCCAATCCGAACGGCATCAGCAGCGCGCTGGCAACGCCTAGAAACATGACCACTGTCACGATCGGCATGACTGCCAGATTGGCGAACAGGCTGAGCGGCGACACACGCTGAAAATGCCAGATGGCAAACAGCGCTGTGGCGCTGCCGGCGATGATGGAGGTCACGGCAAGGCCGCCCGCCGCCAGCATGAACTTTCGTGTCAGGAAACTTGGCAAGGATCGCTTTGGCGGCGGCGGTCTCGTTTTCCCCGCGCGATGATCCGACCAGCCGGCATAGGCACCGACAAGTGCTGCGGTCGCGGCGAACGACATCTGGAAACTCGGGCCGACCACCTCGTGCGGCGACACCATAATGACGGCGATCGCCGAAATCGCCAGATTGCGCATGGTGAGTGCTGCCCGATCGAACAGCACGGCAATCAGCATCACCGCCAGCATGATGAAGCTGCGCTCGGCGGCAACGACGACGCCGGAGATGATGAGATAGGCGGCGATCGAGAACAATGCCACTGCGGCGGCATATTTCTTGACCGGACGACGCGCGGAAAAGTCCGGAAACAAGGCGAAGGCACCGCGCAGCAACCCCATGATGGTGCCGGCGACCAGCGCCATGTGCAGTCCGGAAATGGAGATGATGTGGTAGATGCCGGTACGCCGCATCGTTTCATTGATTTCATCGGGAATGCCGGCGCGCACGCCGACGATCAGCGCCGCGGCGATCTCGCCTTCGGCGCCGCCGACGCTGCCCCTGATGTGGTCGGCAATGCCTTCACGGGCTTTTTCTATCCTTGAGGAAAGGTGGGCCGACAGCGGCATGTCGTCGTCATCGGTGACGGCAAGTTTTGGATTGCCGAGAAAGAACCCGCTGCCGCCGATGCCGGCGAAATAGCTGTCGAAGGAGAAGTCGTAGCTGTCCGGCCGCACCGGCCCGGTCGGCGGCAACAGCTTGACGTAGCCGGTGATGAGGGAGCCGGCGGTCATGCCGTCCGGGATCTTGCGTGCCGAAAGCCGCACCCGCTTCGGCGCATAGCGCAATTTCGGCCGAGCGGTCGACGTCACGTCGATGGTCAGCCGGATACGACCGCTCTCCATCCGGTCGAGCGAGACGACGCGGCCGGTGACTTGCGTCGAGATTTCCGAGCCCAGCATCTGCGTGCCCGCGCGCCACGTCTCGACCTTTGCGGCGAGCAGCCCGAGCGCGCACAAAAGCGCGGCCATGAAGCACAGATGGGTTTTCGGCCAGGAACGCGAGACCAGCGCACAGAGCGCCGCGAGGGCGACGAACGCGACCGGTTTCGCAAAGTCGGGCTCTGCCGTCAGCGAAAAATAGCCGATCGCTCCGCTCGCCAGGCAGACAGGAACCAGCAGGAAGGCCACGCCGCGGTCGAGTTCCAGGCTCGCCGCCGCCGCCACGCTGCGGCGCAGGCGAGGCAGCGATACCAGGCCGATCTGCCGGTGCAGGCGCGCGATCCTGCCGGTTTCGGCAACTGGAACAGGGGCCGAGACATCCGCGTGTAACGGCGCCTTGCCCGAATCCGGCACGAGGGGCGATGGCGGCAGCAATGAAGCCGGCAGCGGCGTCGCAAACAGGGAGCGCTCGCTGACGCCAATGACAGCGTCCTCGCCCCGATCCGAACCCCGGCCTCGTTCAGCCATCGGGTCTGCCCCTTGCGCCCTCGACACCCTATGCTACATGAACGCCGGGCGCGCGAAAGTCCGCGCAACCGCACCCCGCTTCAGATGGTTTTTGAGAGTTCCATGTCCGACAAGGTCGTCACCCGTTTTGCCCCCTCGCCCACCGGCTATCTGCACATAGGCGGCGCGCGCACGGCGCTGTTCAACTGGCTGTATGCAAAGCATACCGGCGGCACGATGCTGCTGCGCATCGAGGACACCGACAGGGAGCGTTCGACAGATGCTGCCACCGCAGCCATCCTCGAGGGGCTTTCCTGGCTTGGCCTTAGCTGGGACGGCGAGCCGGTGTCGCAGTTCGAGCGTGCGCCGCGCCACCGCGAAGTGGCCGAGGATCTCGTGCGCATGGGCAAGGCCTATTATTGCTATGCCACGCCGGCCGAGCTGGAGGCGATGCGCGAGGCGGCCAGAGCCAAGGGCCTGCCGCCCCGCTATGACGGCCGCTGGCGTGACCGCGACCCCTCAGAGGCGCCTGCAGGCGCCAAGGGTGCCATCCGCATCAAGGCGCCGACCGAGGGCGAGACGGTGGTGCACGACCGTGTCCAGGGCGAGGTGCGCTTTCCCAACAAGGATCTCGACGATTTCATCATCCTGCGTTCGGACGGCAACCCGACCTACATGCATGCCGTCGTCGTCGACGACCATGACATGGGCGTCACCCACATCATCCGTGGCGACGATCATCTCACCAACGCCGCCCGCCAGACGGTGATCTACAACGCCATGGGCTGGAACGTGCCGTCCATGTCGCATATCCCGCTGATCCACGGCGCCGACGGCGCCAAGCTGTCGAAGCGGCACGGCGCGCTTGGCGTCGAGGCATATCGCGCCATGGGCTACCTGCCAGAGGCGTTGCTGAACTACCTGGCGCGCCTCGGCTGGAGCCATGGCGACGACGAGATCATGTCGATCAAGGACATGATCTCCTGGTTCGACATCGGCGACGTCAACAAGGGTGCGGCCCGCTTCGATTTCGCCAAGCTGGAGGCGATCAACGGCGTCCATATGCGCCGCATGAGCGATGCCGAGCTGTTCGATGTCTTCATCGCCACTCTGCCCTATCTCGAGGGTGGCCCGGCGATGGCAGCGCGCCTGAACGACGCCAACAAGGCACAGCTGCTGGCAGCCCTTCCGGGCCTGAAGGAGCGCGCCAAGACGCTTGTCGAACTCGTCGATGGCGCAGCCTTCCTGTTTGCCACGCGACCGCTGCCGGTCGACGACAAGGCGGCCCTTTTGCTCAATGACGATGCCCGCAAGATCCTGCGCGGCGCTCACGAAGCTTTGAACGGGCTTACAAGTGACTGGACGGCCGCTGCAGCGGAGGCCGCGATCCGCGAGGTTGCAGTGGCCGGTGGCCACAAGCTCGGCGCCGTGGCCCAGCCTTTGCGCGCCGCTTTGACCGGCAAAAGCACCTCGCCGGGCGTGTTCGATGTGCTTGCCGTGCTCGGTCGCGAGGAAAGCCTGGCGCGCATAGCCGATCAAATCGATTAGGAGCAAACTGGCCCAAGAAGATTGGCATTGAAAGGCGGGTTTCGCAGTGCAACATTAGGCCTTGGCCCAATCTGGCACGCACCTCCTTAAATGCGGTGGCGAATACGCGCATTGCGGTGATTTCGACGTGTCGCTTTGCAAGAATTTTGCCTTTGCCGGCATGAGGAAACAAGAAGGAGTTTGCAATGACCGAAGCTGCGAAAAAACTGGATTTGGGCGGCAAGACCCAGGAGGCCACGGCAACGCTTGAATTTGCCGGTAAGACCCACGAATTCAAGGTGCGAAGCGGTTCGGTCGGGCCTGATGTCATCGACATCGCCTCGCTCTACAACACCACCGGCGCCTTTACCTACGATCCCGGCTTCACCTCGACGGCAAGCTGCGAATCCGAAATCACCTTCATCGATGGCGACGCCGGTATCCTCTTGCACCGCGGCTATCCGATCGACCAGCTGGCCGAACACGGCGACTTCCTTGAGGTCTGCTATCTCCTGCTCTACGGCGAACTGCCGACCAAGGCGCAGAAGGACGATTTCGACTACCGCGTGACACGCCACACCATGGTGCACGAGCAGATGTCGCGCTTCTTCACCGGCTTTCGCCGCGACGCGCACCCGATGGCGGTGATGTGCGGCGTGGTCGGCGCGCTGTCGGCCTTCTACCACGACTCCACCGACATTTCCGACCCCTACCAGCGCATGGTTGCCTCGATGCGGCTGATCGCCAAGATGCCGACGATCGCGGCGATGGCCTACAAGTACCACATCGGCCAGCCCTTCATTTACCCGAAGAACGAGCTGAACTTCGCCGCCAACTTCCTGCACATGTGCTTTGCCGTGCCGTGCGAGGAATACAAGATCAACCCGGTGTTGGCGCGCGCCATGGAGCGCATCTTCATCCTCCACGCCGATCACGAGCAGAACGCCTCGACCTCGACCGTGCGTCTCGCCGGCTCTTCGGGCGCCAACCCGTTCGCATGCATCGCCGCCGGCATCGCTTGCCTGTGGGGTCCGGCGCATGGCGGCGCCAATGAAGCGGCGCTCAACATGCTGGGCGAGATAGGCCATGTCGATCACATCCCGGAGTTCATCGCCCGCGCCAAGGACAAGAACGACCCGTTCCGGCTGATGGGCTTCGGCCACCGCGTCTACAAGAACTACGATCCGCGCGCCAAGATCATGCAGAAGACCGCGCATGAGGTTCTGGGCGAGCTCGGCATCAAGGACGATCCGTTGCTCGACATCGCCATGGAACTGGAAAAGATCGCACTGACCGATCCCTATTTCATCGAAAAGAAGCTCTACCCGAATGTCGACTTCTATTCCGGCATCACGCTGAAGGCGCTGGGCTTCCCCACCACCATGTTCACCGTGCTGTTCGCGGTCGCCCGCACCGTCGGCTGGATCGCGCAGTGGAAAGAAATGATCGAGGATCCGCGCCAGAAGATCGGCCGCCCGCGCCAGCTCTATACCGGCGCGCCGGAGCGTGACTACGTGCCGATCGCCAAGCGCTGATGAGAGCGAGTAGGGAATAGCGATTAGCGAATAGGGAGGTTTATATTGGCCGAGGCGGTGAGAACCGCCTTCTTCCTATTCGCTATTCGCTATTCCCTATGCGCTCTCTTGATATACCGCATCGCCACCTGCGCGGCGATCTCACCGGACGGTTTGTCGGTCGCCATACGCCGCGTGATCTCGGCAAAGCCTTGCTTCTGCCAGGCGCGATAGGCAGTGTCTGAAAACAGCGCCTCGAGCTGTCGCGCCAGATAGCGCGGCCGCACATATTGGTTGTAGTGCTCCGGCACGAGCGGCTGGTCCGCGATCAGGTTGGGCAAGGCAGCACTCCACACCGTGACCAGCCCCTGGACCATCCGCATGACCGGATCAAGCCTGTAGCAAGAGATCATCGGCACGCCCGACAGGGCCAATTCCAGCGACACCGTTCCCGATGCAATCAGCGCCGCATCCGCCTTGCCGAAGGTCTGCCATTTGCGCTCGGGATCGAGGATGATCTCTGGTTTTTCATCCCAGCGCGCGACCGAGGTCCTGACCAGATCGGCGACATGCGGCACCGTCGGCAGAAGCAGGCGCAAGCGGTGTCCGCGCGCGCGCAGGATCGACACTGTCTCGCCGAACGGACCGATAAGCCTGCTTACCTCGCTGCGCCGCGAGCCGGGCAGGACAAGCAGTGTCTTGACGCGATCCCCCGACAGGTCGCGCGGCAGGCTTTGCGCCTTGGCAGCACCCAGCACGCCTGGATCATGCGCAAGGCGATGTCCGACATAAGTGCCGGGCGGGCCGCCCAGGCGGCTCAGTTCCTTCACTTCGAAAGGCAGGATGCAGAGAATATGGTCGACATAGGGCTTCATTGCCACCGCCCGGCCCGGTCGCCACGCCCAGACACTTGGGCAGACATAGTGGATGATCGGTATGGCCGGATCCGTGGCGCGGACCTTCCTGGCCACGCGCAGCGAAAAATCCGGGCTGTCGATGGTGATGAGACAATCGGGTTTTTCAGCCGCGACAGCACTTGCCGTCTGGCTGATCCGCCGCATCAGACGCGGCAGATCGCGCAGGATGGCGCTGAGCCCCATCAGCGCGATCTCAGCCCCGTCGAATAGCGGGACCAGTCCAAGCGCCTGCAAATGACGCCCACCAATGCCGACAAGCCTGATATCGCGACCGGTTGCACGCTTCAACGCCCCGATAATGTCGGCGCCGAGCAGGTCGCCGGATTCCTCACCGGCGACGATGGCGATCTTCAGTGGGGTTTCACCGGCCATGCGTACGCTCCATGGCAGGCAGGCCGATCAGGAACAGGCCAAGCGCATCGGCGCGCGCAATGACGACAGGACCTTCCAGAACCAGTGAGCGGCCGGCTTCGACGGCAATGCCGGCCAGCCCGGCAGAATGCGCTGCCTCGACCGTTTGCGGACCTATCGAAGGCAGATCGGCTCGCAGTTCCTGCCCCGGCTTCGCGCATTTGACAAGGACGCCACGCGTCCTGCCGGCAAGCCTGCCATGGCTGCGCAGTTCCTTTGTTCGCTGGAGCAGCCCATCAGTCCCCTCGATGCCCTCCAGGGCGATGGCGCGACCACCAATAGCGATCGCCGCCTGACCGATATCGAGCGCGCCGATGGCTTTCGCAGCCGCATAGGCGGCTTCGATGTCACGTCGATCCGATTTGAGAGGCGCAGCCTTGGTCAGCACACCCTCGACAGCGACAAGATCTGGCACGACCTGATGGGCGCCGACGACCTTGACACCGCGAGCCTCGAGACCGCGTGCCAGGAGCTTCAGCAAGCCGTCGTCGCCGCGGGCGAGCGCCACCATCAGTGTGGGTATCAGCGAAAGCAGGCCGAAGCTTAACCGCATGTCGGTCAGTTTCGGCCGGCGTCTGATCTCACCGGCCAGCACAAGGTGGGTGATCTTCCGGCGTTTCAGCAATGAAGCCAGCGCGCCGATCTGTTCGAGAGCAAGGCTCTCATGCTCATATCTGTAAAGTTCGGATCCACGGTCGACCTCGCCTTCGACCATGATGATGAAAGGTGGATGTCGATGCCTCTCGAGACCTTCGGCGACTTCCACCGGAAGATGACCACCGCCGGCGATGACGCCTACCCTGGCGCCTGGTGCGAGAACGAGACCAGCTGTCTCAGTCTTCGTCATCGACATCGTCGCCATCGCCGCCCTTGAGCGACGGCACAGCATAGTGCCGCTTGCCGCGACTGGTGATGAAATCGATGATCTTCATGGCGGTCGGTGACGACGCGAACTCCGCCTTGGCGAATTCGATGTTCTCGCCAACGGTGCGGGAACGATCGAAGATCATCCTGTAAGCCTTGCGCAGCACAAGGATTTCGGACCTCGGCAGGCCGGAGCGCTTCAGGCCGATGATGTTGAGGCCGCGCAGGCTGGCGCGATTGCCGACCGCGATGGCATAGGGGATGACGTCACCGACGATCGCCGAGCAGCCGCCCAGAAAGGCGTTGTCGCCGATGCGGACAAACTGATGCACAGCGGTCAGGCCACCGATATAGACGTTGTTGCCGACCTCGCAGTGGCCGCCCAGTGTCGCGCCATTGGCGAACGTCGCGTTGTTGCCGACGACGCAATCATGGGCGATGTGGGCGTAGGCAAGGAAATTGCCATTGTCGCCGACCGTCGTCTCGCCGCGGCTAGAATCGGTACCGAGATGCATGGTCACGCCTTCGCGGATCGTGCAGTTCTTGCCGATGACCAGGGTGGTGCGGCCGCCCTTGTGCTTGGTGTTCTGCGGCGGCGCACCCAACGTCGCCATCGGATAGACCTTGGTCGAGGCGTCGATTGACGTCGCGCCCATCACCGAGACATGACTGACCAGCTCGACGCCGTCGCCGATCACCACGTCGGCGCCGACGTGGCAAAACGGCCCGATGCGCACGCCTTGGCCGATTTGAGCGCCTTCCTCCACAACGGACGAAGCATGGATGGATGTCTTGATTTTCATAAGCATTCGATCGTCAGTCGCTGGTGACCATCATGGCTGAAATCTCGGCCTCGGCAGCCTTGGCGCCGTCGACCATGGCTTCACAAGCGAATTTGAGCAGGTTGCCGCGTTTCTTGATTTTCTTGACATAGATCTTCAACTGGTCACCGGGAACGACTGGTTTGCGGAATTTGGCGTTGTCGATGGTCAGGAAATAGACCAGCGACGGCTTCTCGGTGCCCAGGCTGCGGATGCAGATGGCGCCGGCCGTCTGCGCCATCGCCTCGACGATGAGCACACCCGGCATGACCGGCTGTTCAGGGAAATGGCCCTGAAAATGCGGCTCGTTTATGGTCACGTTCTTGATGCCGACGGCGGACTCGTCGCCATCGATGTCGACGATGCGATCGATCATCAGGAACGGATAGCGGTGCGGCAGGAGCTTCATCAGCCCCATGATGTCGACCGCTTCCAGCGTCGTCGACGCGATCATGTCAGCCATTGCCTCCCTCGCCCTGTTTGCGGGTCCTGGCGAGCTTGCGCAGCATGGCTATCTCCCGCATCGCTTCCGCCATCGGCTGCGCCGGATAGCCGCCCCAAATCTCGCCTGCAGGGACATTGCTCATAAATCCACTTCTGGCGGCAAGCTTGGCCCCTGTCCCTATGGTCAGATGATCCGCAAGCCCAACGCCGCCGCCCATGGTGACATTGTCACCCACGACCACGGAACCCGAAATACCCGAAAGCCCGGCTATTATGCAATTGCGGCCGATGCGGACGTTATGGGCGATCTGCACGAGATTGTCGATCTTGGTGCCCTGACCGATGATCGTATCGGACATGGCACCGCGATCGACTGTCGTGTTGGAGCCGATCTCGACGTCGTCCTGAATGACGACACGACCGATCTGCGGCACGCGTTCGGGGCCCTTGGCCCCGCCGACAAAGCCAAAACCATCCTGGCCGATCCTGGCGCCGCCATGGATGATGACGCGATTGCCGATCAAGGCATACTGGATGCTGGCGCCCGGACCGACATAGCCGTCGCGGCCGATCTGGCAGGATTGTCCGATGACGGCATTGGGCGCGATGACGGTGCCGCTGCCGATCGAAGCGCCCGGCCCGATGACCGCGCCGGCCTCGATGACCGCGCCGGCTTCGACATGCGCGGTCGCATCGACATGAGCATGCGGCGAGACACCGGTTTCGCTGGTCATCGGCCCTGGCGTCGCCGCCCTTGGAAACAGCAGGCGCCCGACAAACGCGAAGGCCTGTTGCGGACGCGGATGAACCAGAACGGCAACGCCGGCCGGCGCCTTGCCGGCAAATTCCGCCGGGCACAGGACCGCGGCCGCCCGCAGCGACGGCATCAGCGCGGAATTACGTTTGCCGTCGACAAAGACGAGCGCATTCTCGCCGCCCTCGCTGGCCGGCGCGAGCGCTTCGATCGAAATATCGGAGTGGCCGGAATCGACAAGCACCGAGCCGGTCAGATTCGCGACTTCGCCCGCCGTATACCGGCGTGATGGCGCGAAGAACACCGGATCGGTCATTCCAGAAGCTATATCCAGCTAGGTCGGAACATTTCCCCCGGGCCTGAAAGACCCGGGAGCATCGTTGGCCGCCGATCAGAAGCGGGTCGATATGCCGAAGTTGAATTCCTGCACGTCGTCGCTCGCTTCCTTCTTGACCGGGATCGCATAGTCGATACGGATCGGACCGAACGGCGAGGCCCACATCAGGCCCACGCCAACCGAAGCGCGCAGCTTCATGCCGGTGCTCGATTGATCAACGTCACTAGCCTTGACCTTGCTGCCGTAGAGCGTCGCCGCGTCGGCGAACACCGCGCCGCGCAGGCCGAAGCTCTCCGGAACGACGGGCAGCGGGAACTGCGCTTCCGCCGAGGCATTGAAATAAGTGGTGCCACCAAGATGATCGCCAGCGCCGTCACTGTCGACCGGGCCGATGCCGCCATAGGCGAAGCCGCGGATCATGCGATCGGTGCTCTGGAAGTGATCGAACACGCGCAGATCGCCGTCGCCGCCGTAGCCCTCGACATGGCCGGCGCCAGCCGAAAGCAGCCCGACCAGATCGTACTGCTCGGACAACGTTTGGTAGATGCTGCCGCGTCCCGTGACCTTGACGAACTTGGCGTCGCCACCGAGACCTGCCACTTCCACGGTCGTGTTGGCGTAGATACCCTCATGCGGGTTCTTCATGTCGTCGATGGTGTTGTAGACCAGCCCCAGGCTGACCGAAGACTTGATCCACGGACTTTGGTCTATGCCATCAAGGATAGCGGTGGAAACATCGCACTTTGCAGGATCATAAACGCCACCGGTCACGCAATCATCTTCGAGCTCATATTTCTCTTGCGAGATGTTGTATGCGAGCTGGGTCGTGATGCTGTTGGTGATCGGCAGACCGAAGCGCACCGTCGCCCCCGTGGTATCGCTGTTGTAGTTGTCGTACTCGCGGGTCTGTTTGAAGATGTCGAAGCCGGCGGCGATGCGCCGTCCGAGGAAATAGGGCTCGGTGAAGGACAGGCTGTAGTCGCGCGAATTCTTGCCGCCGCCAGCCGACAGCTTGATGAACTGGCCGCGGCCGAGGAAGTTGCGCTCGGTGATCGATCCTTCGACCGACGGACCGGCCGTGTCGCCACCGGTCGAATAACCGGCGCCGACGGAGAATTCACCAGTCGACTTCTCGACCACGTCGACCACCAGCACGACCTGGTCGGGCTGCGAGCCCGGCACGGTCGAGATGTCGACTTTGTCAAAGTAATTGAGGGCTTCCAGACGCTTCTTCGCGCGCTGGATGAGCACCTGGTTGAAGGCGTCGCCCTCGCTGACGTCGAACTCGCGGCGAATGACATAGTCACGCGTGCGGTCGTTGCCACGAATCTCGATGCGTTCGATATAGGCCTTGGTGCCCTGGTCGATCGTGTAGACCACCGAAATGGTGTGGTTTTCGAAATTGCGGTCGCCGCGCGGCGTCACCTGCGCGAAGGCATAGCCGGAACCGGCCACCTTCTCGGTCAGCGCGATGATGGAATCCTCGACGTTCTTGGCGTTGTAGACGTCGCCCTTGCGGGTCTCGACCACCGATTCCAGCGACTTGCTGTCGACTTCCGGGATCGTGCTTTCGACGCTGACGTCACCGAATGTGTAGCGGTCGCCTTCCTGGACGGTGATGGTGACCGTGTACTTGTTCGTCGCGCTGTCGAGTTCGCCGACAGCGGACACAACCTGGAAGTCGGCATAGCCGTGATTGTAATAGAAGCGGCGCAGCAGCTCCTGGTCGGCGCGCAGCTTGTCGTCGTCATAGACGTCGTCGCGCAGGACGAAGGAAAGCCAGGTCGAACGCTTGGTATTGATGACATCCGACAGGCGGCGGCTGGAATAGGCGCTGTTGCCGACGAAATTGATCGCCGCGATCTGCGTGCGGTCGCCTTCAGCAATGTTGAAGACCACGTTCACGCGGTTGTCGCCGAGCTGCATGACCTGCGTGGTCACGGTCACATCGTCGCGGCCAATCCGCTTGTAGGCAGCCTTGACCGATTCGACATCGGCATCGAGCGTCGCCTGCGAGAACGTTCCACGCGGCTTCAGCTGCACCGCCATCGCCAGCGCATTGTCCTTGAGCTTCTTGTTGTTCTGGAACAGCACCTGGTTGACGACCTGGTACTCGGCAACCTTGACCACCAGCGTCGAGCCGACCTGATTGATCTGCACATCCGAGAACAGGCCCGTGCCGAACAGCGCCTTGACCGCACTGTCGATATCGGAACTGGAGAAGGCCTTGCCCGGCTTGATGGTGATGTAATTGCGGATGGTCTCAGCGTCGATACGCTGGTTGCCGCTCACTTCGACTCTGCTGACGACAGCGGCTTCGGCCGCCGATGTGGCAACGAACTGCACTGCGAGCGCGCCTGGCACGACAAGAGCCGCGGACAGGGTCACCGCGGACGCGGCGCTCAGAAACTTGGATGCTGCCTTCATCGGGCTTAATAACCTTTTCTCGTAGTCCCCACGGCGAGAAAACCGGACGTGCGGTAATTTCTCCTACCGTATTAACCGGATTTTCCCTACACGCAAGGCTTCTGGTTAATTTGTATTTACTTAACCCTGCGGCGTGGCTTTCGCGTCACTCATATCCCCGTGCATGGTAAACGGCGTCTCAACATCGTCCATGCAGAAGCCAAATTTCTTCATGATTTCAGCACCCAAACAGATCGTTCCAGAAAACGAACCCCATGAAGCACAGCACCAGAAGCAACCCGGCCCGATAGGCCATTTCCATCATCCGTTCCGACACTGGACGGCGGATGACGGCCTCCACCCCGTAGAACAAGAGATGGCCGCCGTCGAGGGGGGGAATCGGCAAAAGGTTCAGAATCCCGATGCCAACCGACAGCAGTGCGACCAGCTGCACGAGCCATTCGAACCCCAGTTTCGCCGCCTTGCCGGCCATGTCGGCGATCTTCACCGGGCCACCCAGCTGACATTTGTCCTCGCGGCCAATAACAAAGCGCTGCAGGAACTGGCCGGTGCGCTGGATGACGTGACCGGTTTCCTCGACCGCCGCTGCAACCGCTCCCACCGGAGTGTAGGTTATGAGCCGCGGCTGGCCGAGTTCCTTGTTGTTGACGACACCGATCACGGCGACCTTGACCTTGTTGCCGAGCGCGTCTTCCTGCTCCATCAGCCGCGGCGCCGCGGTCACCGTGACCTCCTTGCCGTCGCGCAGCATGACGAAGGTGATGATGTCGTCGGCGCGGCCCGAGACCAGGCGCTGGACGTCGCCAAAGGTTTCGACCTTGTTGCCGTCGACGCTGACGAATCGGTCGCCGGGCAGGATGCCGGCCTTCGCCGCCGGGCTGTCGGCGGTCACCTCGGCCACCATGGGCTCCGCGACATAACGGCCATAGGCGGTGAACAGCACGGCAAAGACGACGATCGTCAGCAGGAAATTGAACAGCGGTCCGGCCACCACCGTCGCCGCGCGCTTCCAGATCGGCTGCGTGTGGAAGGCGACCTTGCGCTCCTCCTCGGTCAGCGTTTCGATCTCTTCCGACGTGGGCTGGCTCGATGTGGCGTTCATGTCGCCGACGAATTTGACATAGCCGCCAAGCGGTATCGCGCACAGTTTCCAGCGCGTGCCGTGGCTGTCGTTGAAGCCGAGGAGTTCCGGGCCGAAGCCGATCGAGAAGGCCTTGACGCCGATGCCGCACCAGCGCCCGACAAGGTAATGGCCCATCTCATGGACGAACACGACCACGGTCAGCACAAACAGGAACGGCACCAGCGTGCCGAGGACAAAGCCTTCTGTGCTGAAAAGCGCGTGAAGAATCTCGTTCAAGACAAACCCTCAAATTCTTTCACGGCGCAGATGGCGCCGTGACTGTGACACCAATCCGGGCGAATCCAAGGCGCGCCGCGCATCGGACCTGAAATGACACCACTCAAACGGGAAACAGACCCTGCGCCGGATGATCGGCGGTCGCCGACATCCAACCGATGACGTACAGGGCGAAAGCCGCCGCGACAAGCCCGTCAACACGATCCATGACGCCGCCATGGCCCGGGATCAGCGCACCCGAATCCTTGCGGCCGTGGCGGCGTTTGACCCAGGACTCGAACAGGTCGCCGGCCTGGGAGACAATCGAAAGCACGAGCGCCACCAGGCCGAGCAATGCCAGATTGCCGACACCGGCAGCGGCGGCAAGGATCAGCCCCGCAACGACACCGCCGACGGCGCCGCCGAGCGCGCCGCTGCGTGTCTTGCCGGGCGAAATCGACGGCGCGAGTTTCGGGCCTCCAACGGCACGGCCAACGAAATAGGCAAAGATATCGGTGGCCCAGACGACCGCGAACAGGAACAGGATGGCAATGAGGCCTGAACGGTCGCCATCGCGCAGCAAGGCGAGCGACAGGCCGGAAACGGCGGCGTAGGCAAGGCCGCTCGCATCCCATTGCCCGGTCTTGCGAACCGAAGCGGCAATCGCCGTCGCGGCAACCATGACCACGACAAGCGGCAACAGCCAGGAGGCGGCAAGGCCGCCAATCAGGGCGCCAATCAAGACAACCAGCAGCGCTTCCGGCAGGAAACCCAGACCCGTCGCCCCGGTTGGGCGCGACATGCGGGTCCATTCATAGAAGATCACCGCCACCATCACGGCGCACAGCAGCCGGAACGGCAGACCGCCGAGCCAGGTCAAGCCAAGGGTGATGATGGCAAGCACGACAGCCGAAACGATACGCAGCTGGAGATTGCTCATCCCGCAGCCGGTCGCGAGGCGACGTCCTGGGGCCCAAGTCCGCCGAAACGGCGTTCGCGGCTGGCAAATTCGCGCAGGGCCTCGGCAAGGTGCTCGCGGCTGAAGTCGGGCCAGTAGCAAGGCAGGAAGACGAGCTCGCTATAGGCGGCCTGCCACAGAAGGAAGTTCGACAGCCGGAGTTCGCCGCTGGTGCGGATGACCAGCTCCGGGTCGGGAATGCCTTGCGTGTCGAGAGCGCCGGCAAAGCTTTCGGCTGATATCGCCTCGCTGTCGAGTTCGCCACGCGCCACGGCTGCGGCAAGCTTGCGGGCCGTGCGCACGATCTCGTCGCGTCCGCCATAGTTGAAGGCGATCACCAGCGTCAGCGCTTCATTTGCGGCGGTCAGCGATTCGGCCTCGTCGAGCAGCCCCCTGATGTCGGACTGCAGCCCTGCCCTGTCGCCGATGATTCTGACCCGCACGCCGCTCTGGTGCAGATCGGCCAGATCACGGCGGATGAACAGTTTCAGGAGGCCCATCAGGTCACTGACCTCGGACTTCGGCCGCGACCAGTTCTCCGACGAGAAAGCGTAGACGGTCAGATAGGAGATGCCGAGCCCGGGTGCCGCGCGCACCGTCTTGCGCAGCGCCTCGACACCGGCACGGTGGCCAGCAAGACGGGGCATGCCGCGCGCCTTGGCCCAGCGTCCATTTCCGTCCATGATGATCGCGACATGCGCGGGCGTTGCCATGTTCTCGCTTTCGGGTCAGCCGCTGGCCAAAACCCTAAACCTGCATGATTTCAGCTTCCTTATCGGAAAGCAGGTGGTCGATGGTGCTGATCGTTTCGTCGGTGAGTTTCTGGACCTGGTCCGAGCGCTTGCGCTGATCGTCCTCGCTGATGTCGCCGTCCTTTTCCGCCTTCTTAAGGAAGTCCATGCCGTCGCGGCGCACATGGCGCGCGGCGACACGGGCGTTTTCGGCGTAGGTATGCGAGATCTTGACCAGTTCCTTGCGGCGCTGTTCGTTGAGTTCCGGCAGCGGAATCCTGAGGTTGGTGCCGTCGACGATCGGGTTAAAACCGAGATTGGATTCGCGGATGGCGCGGTCGACCGCGCCGACCATCGACTTGTCCCAGACCGATACCGAGATCATGCGCGGCTCCGGCACCGAAACGTTGGCCACCTGATTGATCGGCATGGTAGTGCCATAGGCCTGCACCTGGATCGCGTCGAGCAGATTGCTGGAGGCGCGACCGGTCCGTAGCGAAGCCAGGTCATGCTTGAACGCGGCGATTGCCCCATCCATGCGCCGCTTGAGGTCGTCGTACTCACCACTCATCTTTATCTCCTCGACCCGTCTAGCGCGGGTTCACTGCTTCGGGGCCGTGTTCGAGCCTGATTTTCGAAAACCGGCTTCCCCTTTTTCGGGATCAGGCCCGGATCAATCGTCCGCGACGACCGTGCAGCGGCCGCCGCCCCTCAGAATATCGCCGAAACCACCTTTTTCGTGGATCGAATAGACGATTATCGGAATGTTGTTTTCGCGCGCAAGTGCAATCGCTGCCGTATCCATGATGGAAAGGCCGCGATTTATGACTTCGCCATGGCTGATGCGCTCGAAACGCGTCGCATTCGGGTCCTTCTTGGGGTCCGCCGAGTAGACGCCGTCGACCTGAGTGCCCTTGAACAGCGCGTCGGCGCCGATTTCAGCCGCGCGAAGTGCGGCAGCCGAATCAGTGGTGAAGAACGGATTGCCGGTGCCGCCGGCAAAGATCACCACCTTGCCCTGGTTCATGTAGGCGGTTGCTTGGCGCTGCGAAAAGCTCTCGCAAAGCTCGGGCATGGCGATCGCCGAAAGCACCACGGCGTCGACGCCGATCTTGTTCAGAGATGTGCGCAGCGCCAGCGAATTGATGACCGTGGCAAGCATGCCCATATGGTCGCCGGTGACGCGGTCGCCGCCCTTGGAGGCAACGGCCACGCCGCGAAAGATGTTGCCGCCGCCGATGACGACGCCGACCTCGATGCCCAGTGCGCGAGCCTCGGCGATATCGGCAGCGATGCGATCCACCACTGAAACGTCGATGCCGAAATGCTGTTCGCCCATCAATGCTTCGCCCGACGCTTTCAGCAAGACACGTCGGTAGAGGGGCTTCACCGTCATCTGGGCCTCGTCATTTTGCATGTGGCGCGTTCCGGGTGGCTACCACCCTCGCGCAGGCGCTGCCTCGAAACAATGGCGTTCCGATACACGAAGGGCGCCGCGATGTCACGCGGCGCCCAAACGGCAAATTCGTGGGTGTCCTGCCCGATCGATCAACTGGTGGACACGCTGGCCGGCTCTCCTTCGATGAGCACCGGCGACGCGTAGCCGGAGGGCTTGTCGCCGGTTGTCGCGCCGCCGGCAACGCGCCCCTGTATATGCGAGCCGAAATAGGAATAGGGAAACGGCGCTGGAGTTCTGCTGACCTCCTCCAGCCGGTCGCGAAGCCCCGCGGGAATCTCGAAATCCAGCGCGCCAAGATTGTCCTGCATTTGGTTGAGCGTCGTCGCACCGAGGATGACGGTGGCGATGCCCGACTGCGTCGCCGCCCAGTTGAGAGCGACCTGGGGCATGCTGCGGCCGAGCTCGGATGCGACCTTCTCGAGTTCGGCCACGACGGCCCAGTTGCGCTCCGTGAACTTCTGGAAGCCCGGATGCGTGGAGTTGCGAAACCCGTCCAGCCGGCCGGTGTTTCCGGCCTGGACCGGTCGATATTTGCCGCTCAGCAAACCGCTGGCCAGCGGGCTCCAGACCATGATGCCGGCGCCGTGGCGCGTGCCGAATGGCACGAATTCGTTCTCGATCGCGCGTTCGACCAATGAGTATTCGAGCTGCAGCGCCGAAACCGGCTCATATCCGCGCAACTCGGCGATCGCCTGTGCCCGGCCCGCGTACCAGGCCGGCACATCGGACAGGCCGACATGGCGCACCTTGCCCATCCGCACCAGGTCGTCCAGCGTGCGCATGACCTCTTCGGCCGGCGTCAGCCTGTCCCAGACATGCATGAGATAGAGATCGATATAATCGGTGCCCAACCGCTTCAGCGAAGCATCGACGGCCCGCATGATGTTCTTGCGGCCGTTGCCGCCAGCATTCGGATTGCCGGGTTGCATGTTCATGGTGAACTTGCTGGCGATTACCGCCATGTCGCGCAGCCCGCGCTCGGCAATGAATTCGCCAAGCCAGGCTTCGGCCGTGCCGCCGGTGTAGAGGTCTGCCGTGTCGAAGAAATTGCCGCCCGCCTCGACATAGGCGTCGAAAATCGCCCGCGCCGTGTCCCTGTCCGCTCCCCAACCCCATTCCTTGCCGAAAGTCATCGTGCCCAGGGCCAGCCGGCTGACCCTGAGGCCGCTGTTGCCAAGAGTGTAATAGGTCATGGTCATGATCGTCTTCCAATGCTTGGTGATGGATGCCCGATGCGTCACTGGCCCGGGGTCGTCTTGACCCAGGGATTGCCGCGCTCATGCGTCATGCGGAACGTGAAGCCATCGACCTTCCAGCCACCGGCGGAACGCGTCAAGTGATGCCCATAGGTGCCCCAGACTTCCCAGAGCGGGTCGCCATTGCCTTCCATCCGGTTCCAGGCATAGCCGTTCGACAGGACAGTCGCCGTGTCCGTGTCGAGAACGACCTGGTGATTGGTGCGCAGATGCAGGCTTGTCTTGCTGCCCTTGAGGTTGGCCGCCCAGGCGCCGATCAGATCGTCGGAGGCGATATTGGCCGCAGGCTGTCCGGAGAGACTGCTGAAGTCGGCAGTGACCCGATCCGCGAAATAGCTGCGTGCAAGCTTCCAGTCCTGGGCGTCGACGGCACGGTCGATGGCATCGGCGATGCGGATGACGGCGTGTTCGGCTGAGAGCGCCTGCCAGTCGGATGGTTCCGCCCCGCCGGCGTCGATCGGCGCCAACGCCATGCCTGCCGCGAAAGTTACGTGCTTTAACGCATTCATGTCTCGTCTCCTCGATGCCATCAGCCGATCGCCGATGTGTTGGCGACAATGTGGACTGCTGCCTTGGCATCGATAAGATTGCATTGTTCGCAAAGACCATGCGATATCATTCATGAATGGATCGCGATCTGCTCAGCCATCTCCCTGTCGTGGTCGCCGTTGCCCGGCGCGGCGGCTTCGCGCTTGCGGCTGCCGAACTCGGCATGAGCCCTTCGGCGGTCAGCCATGCGGTGCGCATTGTCGAAGAGCGGATCGGCCAGCCCCTGTTCGCACGCACGACGCGCAGCGTTTCGCTCACCGAGGCCGGCAAGGCGCTGGTGGAAACGGCGGCCCCTGCCCTCCAGGATATCGCCGAGCGGCTAGACCGTATTCGCAGCGTCAAAGGCAGGCCGTCTGGCCTGCTCAGGATCAACGCCTCTAACGTCGCGATACCTTTGGCGGTGACGCCGGTCGTCGCGGCGATGGCCGAGCGCTATCCGGAGGTTACGGTCGAGGTCTTCGCTGACCAGGGTCTGGTGGATATCGTCGGCGAAGGTTTCGATGCCGGCATCCGGCTTGGCGAGATGATCGCTCAGGACATGGTTGCGGTCCGGCTGACGCCGCCATTCTCCGTCGTCATCGTCGCTTCGCCCGCCTATATCGGAAGGCGCGGCCGTCCCGGCAGCGTTGCCGACCTGGCGAACCACAATTGTATTGGCTACCGGCTTGTCCGCTCCGGCGCACTCTATCGCTGGGATCTGATCGAGGATGGCAAGGACATCGCCATGGAGACGCGGGGCAGCGTTGTCGTGACGGATTCGCTCGCGGCAATCGACCTTGCGCTTGCAGGCGTCGGGCTCGCCTATATGTTCGAGCCGCTGGCGCGCGCCGATCTTGCCGCCGGCCGCCTTGTTCAGGTGCTGCCGCAGACGGCGATCGAGGAGCCGGGGCTATTCCTCTATTTTCCGCGCCGGGCTGCGATGGCACCGAAGCTCAGGGCCTTCATCGACACCGCACAAGAAATCGGCCGGGCGTCCCTGCGGACACCCGGCCGATTTGCCTGAGTTCGTTAGCCCCGGAAGGGGCTATTTCTTGACCGCAGCCGCGACTTCCGCGGCGAAGTCGGTCTCTTCCTTCTCGATACCCTCGCCCAGCGCGAAGCGCAGATAGGCGGTGATCTTGGCCGGCGCCCCGATCTCCTTCTCGGCATCCTTCAGCGCCTTCTCGACAGTGATGTCGGGATTGAGCACGAAAGCCTGCTTCAGGAGCACGACCTCTTCGTAGAACTTACGCAGGCGGCCCTCGACCATCTTCTCAATGATCGCTTCCGGCTTGCCGGACTGACGCGCCTGGTCGGAGAAGATCGCCTTCTCGCGCTCGATAGCCGCCGGATCCAATTCCTCGGTGGTCAGCGCCATCGGGCTGGTGGCCGCGACATGCATGGCAACCTGACGGGCAAACGCATTGGCTGCATGCTCGTTGCCGGTCGTCTCGATCGCAACCAAAACACCGAGCTTGCCGAGACCATCGGCCACCGCGTTGTGGACGTAGGTGGCGACAGCGCCGTGCGGAACGGTGAGCTTCGCGGAACGACGGAAGCTCATGTTTTCGCCGATGGTGCCGACGGCGTCCTTGATGGTGTCGGCAACCGACTTGTCGGAACCCGGATACTTTGCGGCGGCTACAGCCTCAGTCGTACCATAGGCCAGGGCAACCTTGGCAACCTTGGCGACGATTTCCTGAAACGCGGCATTGCGGGCAACGAAGTCGGTCTCGGAATTGACTTCCACGACGGCAGCTTCGCGCACCCCGTTGTCGACGCCGATCAGACCTTCAGCGGCGGTGCGACCTGCCTTCTTGTCGGCCTTGGAAATCCCCTTCTTGCGCAGCCAGTCGACGGCCTCTTCCATGTTGCCGTTGGTCTCGGTCAACGCCGCCTTGCAATCCATCATGCCCGCGCCGGTCAAGTCGCGGAGTTCTTTGACCTGTGCAGCCGAAATGCTCATTGTCGCCTCTTTGTTTTAAATGCACCGACGCACCATCGGTATTCGATGGTGCGTCTGTTTAGCGTGCCAAAATATGAGAAAGATGAAGGCCGCAACCGGCCTTCGATTATCAAGCTTCGGGGGCTTCCGACGCCGGGGCCGGAGCCGGATCGAGCGCTGGCTCGACCGGAGCTTCGACCGAAGCGCCGACGTCGACGCCGAGCGCGCCCTGCTGGCGGGCGATGCCATCGATCGCAGCCTTGGCGATCAGGTCGCAATAGAGCTGGATGGCGCGGGCCGCGTCGTCATTGCCAGGGATCGGGAAGTCGATCTTGTCCGGATCGCAGTTCGAATCGATGATGGCGACGACCGGGATGCCGAGACGCTTGGCCTCGAGGATGGCGATCGCTTCCTTGTTGGTGTCGATGACGAACATCAGGTCGGGCGTCGAGCCCATGTCCTTGATGCCGCCCAGCGCCTTATCGAGCTTCTCGCGCTCGCGGTCGAGGTTGAGACGCTCCTTCTTGGTCAACCCTTGCGCCTCGCCGGCCAGCATCTCGTCGAGCTTGCGCAGGCGCTGGATCGAGTTCGAGATCGTCTTCCAGTTGGTCAGCATGCCGCCGAGCCAACGCGAGTTGACATAGTACTGAGCCGAACGCTGTGCCGCATCGGCGACGATGTCGGACGCCTGGCGCTTGGTGCCGACGAACAGCACGCGGCCGCCCTTGGCAACCGTGTCGGAAACCTGCTTCAGCGCCTGGTGCAGCAAAGGCACCGTTTGGCTGAGGTCGATAATGTGGATGTTGTTGCGAGCGCCATAGATGTAAGGCGCCATTTTCGGGTTCCAGCGGTGGGTCTGGTGGCCGAAGTGAATGCCAGCTTCCAAAAGCTGGCGCATGCTGAAATCAGGCAGTGCCATTCAAAGTTCCTTTCCGGTTAGCCTCCACGGACACAGGCATTTTTGGACTTTGTCCTCGAACGCCACCGGAGGTTTCAGCCGGATTTCTCCCGGGCAGACACCAAAGTCCGTGTGTGGAATGAGCGCGCATATAGAGGGGATGCGCGACAAACGCAAGCGCCGCGGGATCTGTGGTGCGGTATGCGGCGATCCGCGCCTTGGCGTCAGCGCTTTATCTTCCCGTTCCGCACCCGCACCCGCCGGAAGATCGCGACGATCTCCTCGCGGCTGCATTCGATGGCGCCGAGCCGCACCGCTCGGTCGCGCTCGAAGCCGGTTATGTCATAATGCGGCGCCGATGTCTTGGGCGGCCCCTGATAGGATGAGCGCTTGATACCGAGCTGTAAGGCAAAGCGATGCAACTCGTCGGTGTCGTCGGCCAACAGATGGCACCAGCGATGGCCGGCCCAGTTCCAGATCGCTGCGTCGACATAGACTGCCATGAAACTTGCTGTCTGCCTTCCATCCGTCACGACAGTCGGCCTATGGCCCGTCCGGATGTCAGTGACGATAGAATGGATTCGGATAGAAAATGAAGCTGCCTTTGGCTGCAAGCTCGGTCACGGTGCTGGTGATGGCTTCCTGCATGCGACGGTGCAACTCGGCAACCGCATCGTCGATCGAGCCCGTATGCTCATGCAGGCCGAGTGGATCAGGCACCCGGATGTGGGCGCAACGCGGCCCGGCCGGTTGCGGAATGAACCGGTTCATCGTGTCACGCAGTCCGCCCCGGCAATAGTCGTTGCGGATACGCTTCAGGTGTTCGGCGATCTCCTCCTGGGTGATGCGCGGGTTGGCCGAGGCCCAAGACCCAACGCGTTGCAGCCTCTGGACCGCGTCGGCGAGCGTGCGGACCTGCTTTTGCCCTTCCGCATCGCCGGTGTTTTCGCGCTGCCAGCGACGCGCCCGCCGCAGAAGCTCGGTGGTGTCGGTGATGGCAGCGTCGGATGAGATGCTTTCGCCGAGCCGGCGGCCGAGCTCGGTGACCAACGCCTGCTGGCGCTCGGCATATGTCGCGCCGTCGTCGGACGGCATGCCCCATGTGGCTTCGTCGCGGGCCAGCAGCGTCGAATAGATATGGTGGATGCGCTGCGGCAGCGTGTCGGTCGCGTGGCGTTCTATTTTCAGGCTTTTCTCGACATAGGCGCATTCCTTCGCCAGCGCGGCCTCAACATTCCTGATGAAGGCAAGCTTCCAGACGACAGGCGTGATCCAGACCTTGAAATCCGGATCCGTGGCTCGACCGCGCTTGAGGGCCTCAAGTCCCATCTCGACGGCACCCGGCAGCAATGGTGCAACGATGTTGGCATGCCAGCCGACGCCGCCTTCGGGATGCAGCAGCACGCCGTGACCTTTCAAGGCCCAGGCAACGGAGTGTTCCTTGGCTGCCCCGCTGTTGCCGGGAATCTGGGCGATCAGATTGTTGGCCAGCCAGAATTTCTGCATCAGCCGGCCAAGACCGTTGACGACACCGTTCGTCGCCCATGAGGCCGTAAGCGGGCTGACCTGCGACACGATCTCCTTGTCGATCATCCAGTCGGTGAAGAACTCGGGATGGTTGGGCGTGATGAAGGTCGCCTTCCCTGCCCCGCAACTGGCCTTCAGCCGCTCGAGATCAGCGTCGGGAAAGTCGATGTGACGGACATTGGCGACGCCGCGCAAACCGGCCAGGCGGTTGAACGGCAACAGATCACGTAACCCTGGAATGCCGTGCAGCATGACGATCCGGTTGACGGATGTCATGGCCCTGATCAGTACAGGATTGGGCCGCGGCGCCACGAAGACATCGATCTTGCTCAAGCTGCTTCCCCCTTGCGCCTGGACGCTGGGGTCAGAGGTTGAGACGCGATTGCGGCACGTTCAAGTCGTTCGCCACGAACACGGCTTCTCGTGGTCAATCAACCTACCCGCTGATGCACTATTTCGTCGGGCAGGGTTTTGTCTGGTCGAACAGCGACAAGTTGACCAGCTTGCCGGTCATCGAGAAGTCGCCATAGTCCATGACGAGATCGCGGGTGATGCCGTTCTCGTGCAGCTTGAAGCTGATGCGGTATTCCGGCACCTCTTCGCCTGTCTTATCGGTGCCGTCGAAATAGGCGATGTCGACCGGCCAGTATTTGTCGGTGGCGAGCTTCGCCAGCGCCGAAGCCTCCGGGTCGGCCTTATCGGCCTCGGTTTTCTTGCCGACGACGACAGTGGTGGTCAGCACCTTGTTGGCGTCTTCGGAACCGTCGAACAGGTTGGTTTCGTAGAAGTTCTCGCCCTTTTCGGCCTTGCCGATCAGTTCGACCAGATGCTGGGTCGGAAATTGCGTGGCAGCGAGCTCGACGCTGTTCTTTTCAGGCTTGTCGATATCGACCTTCAGGCCCTTGGTCTGCTTCGTGGCGACGCCCTTGACCTCCTTGTCGAGGTTCTGGTCGACGAAGGATTTCGTCACGAATGAAAAAGTCTTGCCTTCGGCGTCCTCGAAAGTGGTCGTCTGCTGATCCGTCAGCCTGGTGTTGTCGGCAGTGACGATCTGGGTGACGAAGCGGAATTTCACCGTATAGCCTTCGCAGGCCGAGCCGTTGAACTCATAGACCATGCGGCCGGATATGCCTGTGATGCCGGACTGATCGGAAGCCTTCTTCAGGGTAAGGTCGTAGACGGCACGATGGGCTTGCAGCGCTGGTGCGGCAAACGCAGGGCCTATCGACAAAACCCCCGACAGCAGGACGGCATGGAATGCGAGGCGCGTTGCGCGCATGAGGTACTCCGATCGTCGCGACTGATGGCAGGCCGCAGGGAAAGATGGTCCAGCTTAAAAAAAGTCATGGCGGAAGCGAGGCAAAAATAGCAATTTCGGCCCGGCCAGCGCGGCGTCACCAAGCAATAGGGAAATACCATGAGTGAAACAATCGAAAAGCGGCTAAGCGATCTGGGCGTGACGCTTCCTGTCGCCGCCGCGCCCGCCGCCAACTACGTGCCCTATTGCAGGACCGGCAATCTGCTGTTCACCGCCGGGCAATTGCCGCTCAAGGACGGCAAGCTGCAGGCGAGCGGGCTGCTTGGCCGCGATGTCGACACGGCAAGCGGCAAGGACGCCGCAAAGTACTGCGCGATCAACATCCTGGCGCAGGCCAAGGCAGCGCTCGGCGACCTCGAGAAGATCCGCCGCTTGGTGAAGATCACCGTTTTCGTCGCCTCGACGCCTGAGTTCGTCGAGCAGCATCTGGTTGCCAACGGCGCCTCCGATTTCCTGGTCGCGGCCCTTGGCGAGCGCGGCAAGCATGCCCGTTCCGCCGTCGGCTCCGCCTGCCTGCCGCTTAATGCCGCAGTGGAAATCGAAGCCATCTTCGAAGTCGAATGAGCCAGGGGACAATTATGACCGACCTATCCTGGCTGACCGCCCGGCCCGTCGCCCATCGCGGCTTCCACGACATGAACAAGACGCGCTGGGAAAACACGCTTTCCGCTTTTGCCGCGGCTGCCGAGCGCGGCTATGCGATCGAATGCGACGTGCATCTGTCGTCCGACCGCGTTCCCGTCATCTTCCATGATGGCGATCTCAAGCGCCTGACCGGCCGGGACGGCTTCGTCTGGCAGCGCACCGCGGCGGAACTGGCGTCGTTCAAGGTCGGCGGCACGGCGGACCATGTGCCGACGCTGCAGGAAGCGCTCGACCTGATCGACGGCCGCGTGCCATTGGTCGTCGAACTGAAAGGCGTGCCCGGCTATGACGAAGGCTTGGTGGCAAGCGTCGGCAAGATGCTCAAGCGCTACAAGGGCAAAGCCGCGATCATGTCGTTCGATCACTGGCTGGTCCGCGATTTCCCGAAGGATGCGCCAGGCATTCCGGGCGGACTGACCGCCTATGGCAGGGACGTCAAGCTGATCGAGGCGCATTTCTCCATGCTGGCGCACGACATCGCCTTCACCTCCTATGCCGCCGGCGACCTGCCGAACCGGTTCGTCAGCTTCGTGCGGGAAAAGCTGAAAATGCCTGTCATCACCTGGACCGTGCATGACCAGCCCGCGGTCGACCTGACCTTTAGATATGCCGACCAGATGACCTTCGAGGGCTTTGAACCCGATCTGGTCAAAGTCGCCTGAAGTCGAGTGTCTGAAACGTGACTTGTACCAAGCCGGACGGAGCTTAAATAAGCCTCATGGATCAAGGCGACGAGGGCGATGGCCAGACAGCAAATGCGGACTATTCGATCCGCGTCGCCGCTGGCATCGGCGCTTTCACCTGCGATGAGTGGAACAGCTTTGGCGGGACCACGCGCGGCGACGCAGAAAACGGCTACAACCCACTCGTTTCATTCGCTTTCCTGAGCGCGCTAGAAGAGTCCGGCTGCGCCGTGCGGCGCACCGGCTGGCAAGGCCATCATTTGAGGTTGGAGAACGCGCAAGGCAGACTGCTCGGCGCGGTTCCTTGCTATCTCAAATCGCACAGCCAGGGCGAATATGTGTTCGATCATGGCTGGTCGGACGCCTTCGAGCGCGCCGGTGGCCGCTACTACCCCAAACTGCAAAGTGCCGTGCCGTTCTCCCCGGTCACCGGGCCTCGCCTGCTGGTCACCAAGGGTGAGGACAGCGCCACGGTGAAGGCCGGTCTCGCGGCAGGTCTGAAAGCGGTGACGCAAAAACTCGGTGTCTCTTCCGCGCATGTCACCTTCGCGCAGGAGAGCGACGTGGAGGTGCTGGAGGCGGCGGGTTTCCTGCACCGCACCGACCAGCAATTCCATTTCTTCAACGAAGGCTTTTCAACCTATGACGACTTCCTCGCCACCCTTGCCTCGCGCAAGCGCAAGGCGATGAAGAAGGAAAGGCGCGAAGCGCTTGCCCCAGGCATTTCGATCGACCGACTGACCGGCAAGGATCTTACCGAGAAGGCCTGGGACGATTTCTTCGCCTTCTACATGGACACCGGCAGCCGCAAATGGGGCCGGCCCTATCTCAACCGCCAATTCTTTTCGCTGATCGGCGAACGCATGGCCGATGACATCCTGCTGGTGATGGCCAGTCGCAACGGGCGCTATATTGCCGGCGCCATCAATTTCATCGGCTCCGACGCACTCTATGGCCGCAACTGGGGCTGCATCGAGGATCATCCTTTCCTGCATTTCGAGGTTTGCTACCATCAGGCGATCGACTTCGCCATCGAGCGCAAGCTGAAGGTGGTCGAGGCGGGCGCGCAGGGCGAGCACAAGCTGGCGCGCGGCTACCGGCCGGTGACCATGCATTCCGCGCACTACATTGCGCACCCCGGCCTGCGCAACGCCGTCGCCGACTATCTCAGGCGCGAGCGCCACGAGGTGGAGCGGATGAGCGAATATCTGGAAGAGCACACCCCTTTCCGCAAGGATCTTGAGGAGTAGCAACCGGGCGGCCCTGATGGGCAGGATCGACTTCGCCCGATCGTCTTGCCGACTTTCCGCGGCTTCGCTACACGAAAGGCACAATCCGGAGCTTTCGCCATGACTGAGGCTGCCTATGACACCGACAACATTTTCGCAAAGATCCTGCGCGGCGAAATTCCTTCGCACCGCGTCTACGAGGATGAAGCGGTCATAGCCTTCATGGATGTGATGCCGCAGGGCTCCGGCCATACGCTCGTGGTGCCGAAGGCGCCGTCGCGCAACCTGCTCGACGCAAACCCGTCAACCTTCGATCCACTTTTCACAGTGGTTCAGAAAGTGGCGCTGGCGGTGAAAAAGGCCTTTGGCGCCGATGGCGTCACCATCCTGCAGTTCAATGAACCGGCCTCGGGGCAGACCGTCTATCATCTGCACGTGCATGTCATCCCGCGCTTCGACGGCATCCCGCTGAAGCCGCACACGGGCGGGATGGAGAAGCCGGAAGTGCTGGTCGAGAACGCCGAAAAGATACGGGCAGCGCTCGGAAGTTGAAGCCCGACAGTCCGCCGACGTACTGGACCGGTCGCGTGCAGCGCCGGACACGACAGTTTGCACTCTAATAGTCTGGTTAGGGAATATCGAACCATCTCACGGTAAACGCTAAAGCGCGGGGAACTCTTGGGGTTTCAAAACCATGGAAAATTCGGCGGCGGCGTCGAGCCCCCTGACGGGGACAGCAGTCGGGCGTGTTCTTCTTGGCACTCTGGCGGCTGCCTTCTGGCGGCACCGGCTGTTGCACGGCATGGCTGTCGCTGCCCTGCTTTTGGCAAGCGCGGTCGGGTGGCACACAGGAAACATGCCGGATTTCGGCGTGCTGAAGGAATATGCTCAGTACCTTTTCATCGCGTTCTGGATCAGCGGCTCAGCCCTTGCACTTGGGACGCTTTTCCACCTTGCGCTGGTCAAGCGGGATACCGAACCGCTTCACACCTTCCTCAAATCATTGGGTAAATTCTTTGGCGACGCCGAACGCATTGCCAACAGCCTGAACGGCCTGGTCGCGAGTCTTGCCTTCATATCCGCCTTCGGCGTGTTGAAGGGAGCCATCGCGATCCTTTCCCCATTTGCATGGGATAAGGCACTGGCCCACGCCGATCGGATCCTGCACTTCGGTCGAGCCCCCGACGAATGGCTATGGTTCATCGTCCAGTCGCCACTTGCATTGAGAATGCTAAACATCGCCTATAATTTCTGGTTCATCGTGCTTGTCACCATGGTTTTCACCGTCTGCATCGCGCGCCAAGATACGAGGCTGCGTCATCAGTTCCTGATGAGCTTCATGCTGATATGGACACTGGGTGGCTTCTTCCTCGCGATGGGCCTGTCGTCGGCAGGGCCATGTTTTTATGAGCGGCTGGGGCTCGGCGGTGACTTTCATCCTCTCATGCAAGCACTCGCCGCCGCCGATCACATCTATCCGATCTGGGCGCTCAGCACGCAAGACATGCTGTGGGGTGGCTACACCGGCGCGACCAACGGCGGTGTCGGCATATCTGCCTTCCCATCCCTGCACGTGGCGATGGCGGTGCTGTTCGCTCTCTATGCAACACGGCGTTCTCGGCTGGCCGGTGTTCTGATGTGGACATTCGCCGCAATCATCATGGTCGGCTCGGTCGTCCTTGGCTGGCACTATGCCCTGGATGGCTATGCAGGTGCGCTCATAGCGACCGTCATCTGGAAGGCCTGCGGAAGTTTCCTGGTCCGCTTCGCGCCAGACCGCGCCGCCGCTGAATCCGACCGCTCTTTTTCCGCGGCCACCAGCCCCCTCCAGACGTAATCTCGACAATCTGAACGAGTTCGCTTGCGCCCGCCGTACTGGTCAAAGCGGCCCGCGAGCCGCGAGAGATGGATCGGATAGTTTCTGAAACGCTGTCGGTTGCGGCCCCTGCCGAAGCCGCTCGCGCAGCGCATCCGCGCACTGCGCCGGGCTCAGAAGCGAGGTGTCGACTTCCAGATCATAGAGGCCGGGATTGTGCACGGCGTG
Organism: Mesorhizobium cantuariense; assembly: GCF_042647205.1. NCBI lineage: Bacteria > Pseudomonadati > Pseudomonadota > Alphaproteobacteria > Hyphomicrobiales > Phyllobacteriaceae > Mesorhizobium > Mesorhizobium cantuariense. The sequence continues at coordinate 3,340,472 of NZ_JBHRVD010000001.1, forward strand.
CTGCCACAGACGGACTGGCAGCGGCGCAGGATCGTCGCGGGATCCAGTCACGTAGCCTTTTTCCGCCGCGCTGCGAGCACGCCTTTCCAGGATCACCTCGATCGGACAGCGAACGCCCACGAACAAGACCGGCAGGCCGGCGAGACGGCGGGCGCAATCGACGAGGCAGTTGAGGGGTTTCGAATAGGCATCATGATGGCCGACATCCGCAACGACACTCAGCCCCAGCCGGCTATGGGCGGTGATCGATTCGTAGAGAGCGGCATATAATCCGGGCACCAGGCCCTCAAGGTCCGGACGCTCGCCGCCAGGCCGTAATCCGATTCCAGGCCGATAGCGCTGCGGCGTGGCCTGCTCGTAAACGTCGACGCCGAGATTGATCCAGACGCCATCGAAACTCTCCTGAATAGCCCTGGCGATGCTTGTTTTTCCCGATCGCGGAGCACCGTTCAGGATGATGATCTGCCCGGCCATGCTTCCCCTCGTTCCAATGAAAAAAGCCCCGTTCCCGGGGCTTTTTCGACTTTCGTCAAGGTCAGTTCTTTCTAGGCAGTTGCGGCACGAGGCTGCGCTTGCCGCCGTCCTTGCCCTTGGCTTCGGGCTTCTGCGCCGCCAGCTTCTTGGCCGCCGGCTTCTTCGCCACGGCCTTTCTGGGCTTCGGGGTTTCTTCCGGCTCTTCCTTCTTCGGCTTGACCGGCGCCTCGTCGGCGAGCGATTCGAGCTTCAGGCCGGTCTCGCCGGTTTCCTTCTTTTCGACGGTGACACGCACGGTGCCGCCCTTCTTGAGCTTGCCGAACAGCACCTCGTCGGCCAACGGCTTCTTGATGTGCTCCTGGATGACCCGGCCGAGCGGCCGCGCCCCCATGCGCTCATCGTAGCCCTTGTCGGCGAGCCAGGCGATCGCATCCGCCGACAGGTCGAAGGTGACGCCACGCTCGGAAAGCTGCGCCTCCAGCTGCATGACGAACTTCTGCACCACCTGATGGATGACCGGCACCGGCAGCGAACCGAACGGGATGATCGCATCGAGACGGTTGCGGAATTCCGGCGTGAACAACCGGTTGATCGCCTCGACATCGTCGCCTTCGCGCTTGGTCGAGCCGAAGCCGATCGCCGCGCGCTGCGCATCCGACGCACCCGCATTGGTGGTCATGATCAGGATCACATTGCGGAAGTCGATCTGCTTGCCGTTGTGGTCCGTCAGCTTGCCGTGATCCATCACCTGCAACAGGATATTGAACAGGTCCGGATGCGCCTTCTCGACCTCGTCCAGCAACAGCACGCAGTGCGGATGCTGGTCGACGCCGTCGGTCAAAAGACCGCCCTGGTCGAAGCCGACATAGCCGGGAGGAGCACCGATCAGCCGCGACACGGTGTGGCGTTCCATATATTCCGACATGTCGAAGCGGATCAGTTCGACGCCGAGCGAGGCGGCCAATTGCTTAGCCACTTCGGTCTTGCCGACACCGGTCGGGCCGGAGAACAGGTACGAGCCGATCGGCTTCTCCGGTTCGCGCAGGCCGGCACGCGCCAGCTTGATCGCCGAAGTCAGCGCACTGATCGCGGTATCCTGGCCATAGACGACGCGCTTCAGCTCGATATCGAGGCCCTGCAGCACCTTCTCGTCGTCGGCCGAAACCGTCTTCGGCGGGATGCGGGCCATGGTGGCGATCGTCGCCTCGATCTCCTTGATGCCGATCGTCTTCTTGCGCTTGGCTTCCGGCACCAGCATCTGCGAGGCGCCGGTCTCGTCGATCACGTCGATCGCCTTGTCCGGCAGCTTGCGGTCGTTGATGTAGCGTGCCGACAGCTCCACCGAGGCCTTGATCGCCTCATTGGTGAACTTCACCTTGTGGAACTCCTCATAATAGGGCTTCAGGCCCTTCATGATCTCGATGGCGTCCTCGATGGTCGGCTCGTTGACGTCGATCTTCTGGAAGCGCCGCACCAGGGCACGGTCCTTCTCGAAGAACTGGCGGAATTCCTTGTAGGTGGTCGAGCCGATGCAGCGGATCGCACCCGACGACAAGGCAGGCTTCAACAGGTTGGACGCGTCCATGGCGCCGCCCGATGTGGCCCCTGCCCCGATCACCGTGTGGATCTCGTCGATGAACAGCACGGCACCCGGATAGTCCTCGAGCTCCTTGACGACCTGCTTCAGCCGTTCCTCGAAATCGCCGCGATAGCGCGTGCCGGCGAGCAGCGTGCCCATGTCGAGCGCGAAGATAGTGGCGTTGTGCAGCACTTCGGGAACGTCGCCCTCGACGATGCGCTTGGCCAGTCCCTCGGCGATCGCCGTCTTGCCGACGCCGGGGTCGCCGACATAAAGGGGATTGTTCTTGGAGCGGCGGCACAGCACCTGGATGGTGCGGTTGATCTCGGACTCGCGGCCGATCAGCGGGTCGATCTTGCCGGCCTTGGCCTTGTTGTTGAGATTGACGCAATACGCGGTCAGCGCATCCTGCTGCTGCTTCTTCTTGCCGCCTTCCTCTTGCGGCTCGGCGCCGTTCTGGCCGCCCTGCTCATCATCGGCGCCGCGCGGCGAGCGTGTCTCCGACGCGCCCGGACGCTTGGCAATGCCGTGCGAAATGTAGTTGACCGCGTCGTAGCGGGTCATCTGCTGTTCCTGCAGGAAATAGGCGGCATGGCTCTCGCGCTCGGCGAAGATGGCGACAAGCACGTTGGCGCCCGACACTTCCTCGCGGCCCGACGACTGCACATGGATCACCGCGCGCTGGATGACGCGCTGGAAACCGGCCGTCGGCTTGGAGTCCTCGTCGTAGCCGGTGACGAGGTTGTCGAGCTCGGTGTCGATATAGGTGAGAACCGTGTGCTTGAGCTCATCGAGATCGACATTGCAGGCGCGCATGACAGCGGCCGCCTCGGTATCGTCGATGAGCGCGAGCAGCAGATGTTCAAGGGTTGCATATTCATGGTGCCGCTCATTGGCGAGCGTCAGCGCCTGGTGAAGCGCCTTTTCCAGGCCTTGGGAGAAAGCCGGCATGTTACCTCACTTCTTCTCCATCACGCATTGCAGCGGATGCTGATTCTGTCGGGCGAAATCCATGACCTGGGACACTTTGGTCTCGGCCACCTCGAATGTATAGACCCCGCACTCGCCCACTCCATGATTGTGAACATGAAGCATGATGCGTGTGGCGGCTTCGCGGTCCTTCTGGAAAAAGCGCTCCAGCACGTGAACCACGAACTCCATGGGCGTGTAGTCGTCGTTGAGGATGAGGACCCGATAAAGGCTGGGCTTCTTGGTTTTGGTTTTGGTGCGCGTAATGACGGCCGTCCCACGGCCGGCCTCATTGCCGTTGCCGTCGCCGTTTTGCATCCGCGCCACGTGTCTCGTGGCAGTCAAACCGATCGTCACGTATTCCTGCCTCTTTCGAATCCCCATGCGAGTTCGACATGTAGGTGTTCGATGGACGATTTTAAGCCCTTCTGTTTAGCTGACAATATGGCTAGGTGACCAAACTTGGACGATTTTCGCAATCGTGAAGGGGCGCGAGGCCCTGGAGCGGAAATCGACATGAAAAAACCCGGCCGCGTTTCCGCAACCGGGCTTTGTCCCGGACCCAAAGGGCCGGATTTCCATGTCGTCAGGCGAAATTACTTCGTCTTGGCAACGATCGATTCGAACGGCTTGTAAGCTTCCTTGGCGAGTTCGGCATAGAGGTCGCTGATCTTGGTGGCCTCGGCGACGAACGCCTCGTAGGACTGCTTGGCGTAATCCGACTGGATCTCGATCGCCTTTTCCAGCGACTTGGCCGAAAACAGCTTCTCCACAGTGGCGCTGCCGGCCTCAAAACTCTTCTTGGTGTATTCGCCAGCCTCGGTCGCGATCGCCTGCGCGCCCTTCGAGAGCGACGCGAAGCTCTTCAATCCGGTGTCGGCGAACTCTTTGCCGTATTTGCTGAAGTCCTCATAGGTCTGGGTCATTTCACGATTCCCTTGACGGTTAAGGCGTCCTTCTTCGGGGCGCCCTTGTGCAATGCAGAATAATATATTGTGCGTCGCACAAAAGTCAATATTTCACTGGCCTGCGGACCCGCCTGCGCAGCCAATGGCTAAAAATCGAATAAAGAGAGCTTCAAGCCCGAAGAAAATGGTGAACGCGGCGGTTACCATAAACGGATTGGTAACGCTGCCCCGGTAGCTTGGCCGGAAGCGAGGCAGGACCCTTTGCCGCCTCCAGCGCAACGAAGAATCCAAGGGAAGTACCAGTGCGTAAGGCGTTGTTGGGCATCGTTTCCAAATCCACCTCCCCACTCAAGACGATGATGATCATCGCCATGGCGATGGCTTTCGTTTGTGGCGACGTTGCCTCGTCACTGGCTGCCAGGCAGGCGGCCATTGTCGTGGACGCCAAGACTGGCAAGGTGCTCTACTCCGCGGATGCCAACGGCAGGCGCTATCCGGCTTCGCTGACCAAGATGATGACGCTGTACCTCACCTTCGAGGCGCTGGCGAAGGGCAAGATCAGCAGGAACTCGCAAGTGGTTTTTTCGGCCCATGCAGCGGCCGAGCCGCCGACGAAACTCGGCGTGAAGGCAGGCGGGTCGGTCACTGTCGAGACCGCGATCCTGTCGATGGTCACCAAATCGGCGAACGACTCAGCGACCGCGCTCGGCGAATTCATTGGCGGCAATGAAACCAATTTCGCCCGCATGATGACGGCCAAGGCGCGTGCGTTGGGCATGAACGGCACCGTATTCCGAAACGCCAATGGCCTGCCTGACCCGGGCCAGTTCACCACCGCGCGCGACATGGCGACGCTCGGCATCGCGCTGAGGGAGCATTTCCCGCAATATTACGGCTATTTCTCGCAGCGTTCCTTTCTTTACGGGCGCAAGCGCATCAACGGCCACAACCGTCTGCTCGGACGCATCAAGGGCGTCGACGGCATCAAGACGGGCTACACCCGCGCCTCCGGCTTTAACCTCGTCTCGTCGGTTTCTGATGGCAATCGCCGCATCGTCGGCGTGGTCATGGGCGGCACCTCCGGCGGCAGCCGCGACAACCAGATGGCCACCTTGATCAACACCTATTTGCCGAGGGCATCGACCCGCGGCGGCGGCGATCTGGTCGCCAAGGCCGGCGGCAATAACCCGATCACCGCGCTTGCCAAGGTGCTCCTGCCCAAGCACGACGCGCCGACGCCCGATGACAAGCCGATGGTGGCGCAGGACGATGCCACCGTTGCCGAGGACGCCACCGTCGCGGAAGACGACACCGCGCAGGCCGAAGAGGCAGCCCCCGTCGTCAAGACCAGGAAGGTCAAGACCGTCATCGTATCGGCCCCTCAAATTGCCACGGCCCAGGTCGTCGCTGCCTATGCCGAGCCAACTCCGGCGGCCGTCGATCCGGTCAATACGGCTTCGGTGCCGTCGGGCTGGGCCATTCAGGTCGCCTCGTCGCCAAAGCAGTCCGAAGCCCAGGCCTTCCTCGACAAGACCACCAGGCAGGCACCCAAGGTGCTGGCCGACGCGTCCGGCTTCACCGTCGCCTTCGACAAGGGCGGCGTCACCTACTACCGCGCCCGCTTCGGTGGCTTCGGTTCGAAGACCGCGGCCTGGAAGGCCTGCACCGCTTTGAAGAAGAAGAACATCGAGTGCTACGCCGTCCAGCAGTAGGACGGCGTGGAAGTCATCTCCCGGAAAAGTTCTGCATCGAAGGAGACTAGTTGTGATTGGAGAGCAAGACGTCCTTGGCTTCGTTAATCCGCGCCGCCAGGAAAGACGTGCCGCCGATATCGGGGTGCAGGCGCTGCATCAGGCGGCGGTGCGCCTTGCGGACATCCGCCGCGGCGGCCCCCGCTTCAAGACCAAGGACCTTGTAGGCCTCCTCCTTAGTCATGGCGCCCGAACCTGGCGCAACACCCAGCCCTTCGCCACCGTTCGTCTCAGTGTTTTTGCGCCAGACGGGAAATCTGCCGTCAAGATACGTCTCTAGCAGCTGCCGGCTCTCCGGATCGCCGGAGAGTTCGCGGTAGAGATGCTGCAACTCCGCCAACTCCATCGCGCCAAGCATCTTGCCTTCGTGGCGGCCAGCCAGGACCAGTCCTTCGAGGCGGCCGGTATCGTGATCAAGCTCCATTTCCAATGCCGCGGTGCGCACTGTCGAGCGTTTGCCCGGTGCCAGCCCGGCCGGCTGGCGTTTCATGCGCATGGAACCATACCAGGCAAGTGCCGCGGTGAGGATCATGCCGCCGATGCCTTCACGGCCGACCACAAGCACGGCGACGCCGACAAGTGCCAAAAGAGCCGGCCCAAGCGTTCGCAGCGTGCTCGCCAGTTTCGCTGGCTCGGCGCGCAGAAAGATCGTCACCGCGCCGAGAAGCAGCAGAAGCAGCGCTACAAAAGCGATGATTGCACCCATTATTTTCCGCCGCCCCGCAGATGCTCGATCATCAGCCGGTCTTCGGGCCTGCCCCTGGCTTCGAGCGCCTTCAACCCGCCGGTCGCAAACACGGCGACAGCCGAAAGCAGTCCTGCCAGGGTCGCGGCAGCCCGCCGATCAAATCGGAACCAGGCCCCTTTGGACAGCCGCGCAACCTCCTTGAACGCCTTTTCTGCGCCGGAATCATGACCTTCCTGGAAGACGAAGACAGGAACGCCATGCAGACCGAGGCTGCCGGCCTTTTCGGCCAGATCGTCGATATTCTCTTCCATCGCATCGCCGATATAGACCAGCGCATTGACCTTGGCGGCCGCCGTCTGTTTCAACGCATGCGCCAGCACCTTGCCGATCTGGGTGTGGCCGCTGCGGCATTCGATCCGCGTCATCAGCTGCTTCAAGGCATTGGTGTCGCTCACGAAAGCGGACGAACGGCACTCGCCGAGACCGCGAAAATAAACCAGTTGCACGCTGAGGGTTCCGGCCTTGCCGACAGCGTCGAACATCTGGCCCTGCAGCTCACAAGCCAGATCCCAGGTTGGCTGGCGGCTCATTGTTGCGTCAAGAGCAAGGATCAGCCTGCCCGAACCGGTCGCCGACGCGGCAAGTGTCCTCGCCTGACGAATGAAGGCGTCGATCTCGCCGGCGTCGGATTGAGGCTTGCTCGGCGCAGGATTGGCCCTCGCGGGCACGGGCTGCTTCTTGTCGCTCATAAAAACAAGATGTGGCGTTGTTACATCGCTTGCAAGCCCCACATCGGGTGGCACAAGGGGCCAGACGGTGATGCCACCTGGGATCAGAGCAGGCCGAGATCGGCAAGCTCGCGCCGCAGTTTTGGCGGCATCTCGATCAGCCCGGCCTTGCCCTTGCCGAGATCGAGCGGCGCGTCCGCCGGCTTCAGATAGCGCCAACCCTGAAAGGCTCGGCGCGGCTGCCAGTCGGTTCGCACAACCTCGGGGTCGAGTATCAGATGGCAACGGCCGATGCCTTCGTCGTCGGTGAAGGGGCGGATTTCTGTGATCAACTGCCGGCACTGCACATTGCCCTTGACCACCCAGTAGAGCGAACCGCCATCGATGATCTCGGCGCCCCGCGTCGGCATCATGCGGGTGGTGTGATATTGCTCGACCGGCTCACCGGCGCGCCGCCGCTCGTCGAGGCGGAAGGCAATCCACTCTTCGAGATCTTCGACACTGTCGCAGCCGACACAGAGTTTTATGAGATTGAGAGACATCGCTTGAGGTTAGACCGGAGCGCGGGCGCGTCAACGGCCGGATCGACTTCTCCACAGTAGCGGTTTAGGCCAGCCCTCAGCACTCCACAACGTTGACGGCAAGACCGCCAAGGCTGGTTTCCTTGTACTTCTCGTTCATGTCGAGACCGGTCTGGCGCATGGTCTCGATCGCCGCGTCGAGCGGCACGAAATGGATGCCGTCGCCCTTGATGGCCAGCGACGCGGCCGTCACCGCCTTGACCGCGCCCAGCGCATTACGCTCGATGCACGGCACTTGCACCAGCCCGCCGACCGGATCGCAGGTCATGCCGAGATGATGTTCGAGCGCGATCTCGGCGGCATTCTCGACCTGCTCGGGCGTGCCGCCCATGACAGCGCACAGGCCGGCCGCGGCCATCGCCGACGCCGACCCGACCTCGCCCTGGCAGCCGACCTCGGCGCCCGAGATGGAGGCATTTGTCTTGATGATGCCGCCGACGGCGGCGGCCGTCAGCAGGAAGTCGCGGATGCTCGGCTGGTCGGCCTCGGGATGGAAATGCAGCCAGTAACGCAGCACCGCCGGCAGCGTGCCGGCCGCACCATTGGTCGGAGCGGTCACGACGCGGCCACCGGCGGCATTTTCTTCGTTCACCGCCATGGCGTAGATCGACAGCCAGTCGTTGGCGAGCAAGGGATTGGGCCGATTCTGCTGCCATTCTTCCTGCAGCTTGTCGTGCAGCCGGCGCGCCCGGCGGCGCACCTTCAGCCCGCCCGGCATGATGCCGTCCTGCGACAGGCCACGCTCGATGCAACCAAGCATGGCGCTCCAGATGCCGTCGAGGCCTTCGTCGAGCTTTTCACGAGACATCTGCGTCTCTTCGTTGGCGCGCTTCATATCGGCGATGGAAAGCCCGCTCCTTGCGGCCATCGCCAGCATTTCGACGGCGTTCTTGAACGGATAAGGCACTTTCTTGCCTTCTGTCGTCACCGACCCCTTGGCCTTCATCCGCTGCAGTTCTTCTTCCGAAACCACGAAGCCGCCGCCGATCGAATAATAGATGCGTTTGAGCAGCAGGCGGTCGCCGGCATCATAGGCGTAGAACGCCATGCCGTTGGCGTGACCGGTGAGCTGCGTCTTGCGGTCCAGCACCAGATCGGTGGCCGGATCGAAGCGATAGGAGGGGTGACCGGGCGGCGAAATGCGCTTCTCGGCGGTGATGCGGCTGGCAATGCCATCGGCCTGGTCGGGATCGACCGTCTGCGGCGTCAGACCGGCAAGGCCGAGCACGACGGCACGATCACTGCCGTGGCCGATGCCGGTATAGGCTAGCGAACCATGCAGGCTGGCGCCGAGCCGGTCGACCTTGACGCCCGCCGGACGCGGCCAGTCATTTCCTGCGACCTCGTCGAGAAACCGTGCCGCAGCGGTCATCGGTCCCATCGTGTGCGAACTCGATGGTCCTATGCCGATCTTGAACAGGTCGAAAACCGAAAGGAACACGCGGCGTTGTCTCCTGGAGGCAGGTCGAGGACTACATATAGGAATTCCCAGGATGTTTCCGCTCTTTTGGAAATCGCGGCGCTGCACCCGCCGACCTTGTTTGCTCCGGCAGCGACATTGGTACCGATCGCTGTACGCGGACATCGAAGCGATTGCGCTGAATGTGATAAATTCAGTCCATGGGCGATTCCCTCGATCTTTCGACAGCCGATCTCGCGGCGCTGGCCTTCTTCCTCGTCGCGTGGCTGCTGCACACGTTCGCCTCCGACGGCAAGCTGGTCAGCCGCGTGTCGCTGACGACGGCGATGAATGCACAGCGGCAAGCCTGGATGCGGACCATGGCCGAGCGCGAGATCCGCATTGTCGACACCGCCATCATGAGCGGCCTGCAGCAAGGCACCGCCTTCTTCGCGTCCAGCTCACTGATCGCGATCGGCGGCTGCTTTGCCTTGCTCGGCGCGTCCGACCGGGTTCTTGAAGTGCTGAGCGACCTGCCCCTGGGCGGCGCGCCGTCGCGAGCGGCCTTCCAGATAAAGGTGTTCGGTCTGGTGCTGATCCTGGCGTTTTCGTTCTTCAAATTCGGCTGGGCGTACCGGCTGTTCAACTATTGCACGATCCTGATTGGCGCCGTGCCGATCCCGCATGGCGAAGCCTCACGCAATCCGGTCACCGAAACGGCGGTTTGGCGTGCGGCGCAGATGAACATGCTGGCCGGAAAGCACTTCAACTCCGGCCTGCGCGGCGTGTTCTTCTCGATCGGTTATCTCGGCTGGTTCGTCGACCCCATGGTGTTCGTGTTGTCCACGCTGTTGCTGCTGGCGGTGCTGGTGCGGCGCCAGTTCTTCTCGGCCGCCAGGCAGGCGGTGATCGGTCAGCCGCCAGGAAAAGGCTGATCGATCCGCCCTGACAGCCAGTAGGCGATCAAACCGATCCATTCGCGGATGGCCATGGTGGTGGCCTGCAGCGAATCGGCTGGATTGTCGCGGAACAGGCCGATGCCTTCCCGTCCCGAGGTGCGATAGTCGACCGGCCAGGGAACAGTCGCAAAGCCGGCCTTGTCGAACAGCGCCTTGGCGCGCGGCATATGGAAGGCCGAGGTCACCAGCAGCCAGGTCTCGCCGGGCTTCGGCGTTACCAGCTCCTTGGTGAAGACCGCATTCTCATAGGTGTTGCGGGATTTGTTTTCGAGGATCAGGCGATCGGCCGTCACACCAAGCGCGGTGAGCAAGCGGGGGGCCGTGGCGGCGTCGCCCTCGCCTTCGAGAAACAACTCGCCGGTGCCGCCGGAGACGATCACCTTGGCTGCCGGAAAGCGCCGGGCCAGAATCGCGGTCTCGACCATCCGATCACCGCCGCTGTTCAGCTCATAGCCGCCGCGCGCCAGATTGATGGCGCCCTCGAAGCCGCCGCCGAGCACAACGATGCCGTCGACCTTTTCCGGCAGCGACGGGCGTTGAAAGCGTTCTTCCAGCGGATTGAGCATCATGGCGCCGAGCGACGTCCAGGCCGACAGCGCTAGGATCAGAAATGCCAGCACGCCGCCGATGACCGCCAGCCCCCAGCGGCCGATTATGGCTGCGATCAGTCCTCCCAGCAGCAGGAAGATCGCCAGATTGAGCGGCTGGATGAAGAACCAGAAGACCTTGGAAAGATAGAAGAACATCGCTCACCCCATTACAGCGCTGCGCGTGCTTGGACGCGCAAAGGACGCTGTAACACTTTGATTTTGCGCATGACCCCGAAAATCGATCGCGATTTTCGGGGTCATGCGCTAGACGAGCGGCATCCTTACCACCATTTTTCCGGCTGAAATGTGCCGGCCGCCTGCTCGATGACGGCAGCGGTCTGGAACAGGGTTTCCTCATCGAACGGCCGGCCGATCAGCTGCAGCCCGAGCGGCAGGCCCTTGGCGTCGAGCCCGGCAGGCACGCTGATGCCCGGCAGGCCGGCCATGTTCACCGTGACCGTGAAGATGTCGTTCAGGTACATCTTAACCGGATCGGCAGCCATGTCCTCGTCGGCGATGCCGAAGGCGGCCGACGGCGTTGCCGGGGTCAGGATGACATCGACGCCGGCGGCGAAGACAGTCTCGAAGTCGCGCTTGATCAGATTGCGCACCTTCTGCGCCTGCAGATAGTAGGCGTCGTAATAGCCGGCCGACAGCACATAGGTGCCGATCATAATGCGGCGCTTGACCTCGCGGCCGAAACCGGCGGCGCGGGTCTTCTCATACATGTCGACGATATCCTTGCCCGGCACGCGCAATCCGTAGCGGACGCCATCATAGCGGGCGAGGTTGGACGAAGCCTCGGCGGGCGCCACGATGTAATAAGCCGGCAGCGCGTATTTGGTGTGCGGCAGGGAAATGTCGACAATCTCGGCGCCGGCGTCCCTCAGCCAGGCAATGCCCTTCTGCCACAGCGCCTCGATCTCTTCGGGCATGCCGTCAACGCGGTATTCCCTGGGAATACCGACCTTCATGCCCTTGATCGGCTTGCCGATCACCGCCTCGTAGTCCGGCACCGGCCGGTCGACCGATGTCGTGTCCTTCGGATCGACGGACGCCATCGACTTCAACAGGATCGCGGCATCGCGCACATCACGGGCGATCGGGCCTGCCTGGTCAAGCGACGAGGCGAACGCGACGATGCCCCAGCGCGAGCAGCGGCCATAGGTCGGCTTGATGCCGACCGTGCCGGTGAAGGCAGCCGGCTGGCGGATCGAGCCGCCAGTGTCCGTCGCGGTCGCGCCGGCACACAGGAAGGCGGAGACTGCCGTGGCCGAACCGCCGGAAGAACCGCCCGGCACCAGCTGCGCATTGTCCAGGCTGCGCGCGGTCCTGGTGCCGCCGGCCGAGACGAAGCCGCCGTCGCCCTGATGCGTCGTCGGCATCACCACCGTGTCAAGGCGCGAACGCCGCCACGGATTGATGACCGGACCATAGTAGGACGTCTCGTTGGACGAGCCCATGGCGAACTCGTCCATATTGAGCTTGCCCAGCATAACGGCGCCGTCGGCCCACAGATTTGATGTAACGGTCGATTCGTAGCGCGGCTTGAACCCGTCGAGCACATGGCTGCAAGCCTGCGTATGGACGCCTTCGGTGCCGAACAGGTCCTTGATGCCGAGCGGGATGCCTTCCAGCGCACCGCCCTCGCCCTTGACCAGCCTTGCTTCGGACGCCTTGGCCATGTCGCGCGCCTTGTCGCCGGTCACCGCCACATAGGCATTGAGCGCAGGATTGGCACGATCGATAGCCGAGAGATAGGCCTCGGTGATCTCGGTCGCGGTGATTTCCTTGCCGCGCAGCTTGGCGCGGGCCTGTGAAATCGTCAGCTGGGTCAAGTCACTCATCAAAGGCTCTTTTCGTAAAACACCGACCACTCGGAATCGGGATAATCCAGCACCGGGCCGCAGCGCGAGAACCCGGCGCGTTCGTAGACAGCCCACGCAGCCGGATGACGATCGCCCGTCTCCAGCACCAGGCGCTGCAGCCCCTCATTGCGTGCCAGCGCCTCGACCCGCTCGACGATCCTGGCACCGATCTTGCGGCCGCGGTGCGACGGCCGCGTGTACATGCGCTTGACCTCGCCGATGGCGCCGTCATGGCGCTTCAGCGCACCGCAGCCGATGGCCATGCCATTATCGCGGGCGATGAAAACGGTCGTATCCTCACCGGCCATCTGCTCGACCGTGAGGTGGTAGCAATGCTCCGGCGGCGTCAGTTCGAGCAAGGTCTCGTTGAGTTCCTTGACCAGCCCACGCACATCGTCCTGCAGCGGCGTTTCAATGGCGATCTCGATTGCCATCGGCCGGCTACTCCACGACCTTCGGCACGAGGAAGAAATTCTCTTCGGTCGCCGGTGCGTTGGCGACAATGTCGGCCGCGTCGCCGCCGTCGGTGACGACGTCCTGGCGCCTCTTCATGTCCATCGGCGTCACCGAAGTCATCGGCTCGATGCCGGAAACATCGACCTCGTTCAGCTGTTCGACGAAGCCCAGAATGGCGTTCAGCTCGCCGGTCATGCGTTCGGCATCTTCTTCGCTCACCGCGATGCGGGCGAGATGCGCGACGCGCTTCACTGTCTGAAGATCTACGGACATGTTTCTGCCTCGGGGAAAACCAGTTCGGGCTATAGCGGCGCCGCGCGCGGTGCGCAACATGCATCGTGCGAGAGGCCAGGCTGTGGCGGCGGCCTACTTTTCGGCCACCGATCACGCGCAAGATGCTGTCTACGGCAGGGCAACGCCCTCGCAGAGATAGTAGCTGCCGCCATTGCCGCTCGCCTCACCTTCGTCAGCGGTCGGCCGGACCGACACGAGATCGACTTGCTTGGCGTTCATTTGCGTCACCGAGAGGACATCGGGAAAGACATAGCCCGGTTCCTGGCAGATGGCCGTCACCGCCCAGCTCGGCGAAGCCGTCGCCTTGCTGATCTGCAGAAACTCGCAATTGTATTCGACGCTCTGCAGGCCATGCGCCGAAAGCACGATGTTGCCGGCGTCGATCAGCGTTTGCAGCGTGTCCTTTTTGGCCTGTTTGCAAAGCTCCTCGGACTGAAGGTAGACGCCTTCGATGAAATCATCCGCGGCGAGCGCGGGTGACGCCGCGACAAACATGGACACGCAAAGAGATCTCCCCAACACCATGGTTTCATTCCGCTTTAGCTGCTTCTAAATCGTAATCGTCTCACCGATATCAGGCGATGTCACTTTGATGCCGGATCCTTCCAGGCCGGCCTCGAACTTGTCGGCGGTCGGATCGATCATCGGAAAGGTGCCGAAGTGACAGGGAACCACGGTATCGAACTTGAAGAAGCGGCGGCAGGCAAGTGCCGCCACCGCACCGCCCATGGTGAAGCGATCGCCGATCGGCACGATGCCGATCTTCGGTTCATGCAATTCGTTGATCAGCGCCATGTCGGAAAAGATGTCGGTGTCGCCCATGTGATAGAGCGTTTTGTCTCCGGGAAATGCAGGACGAGGCCGCCCGGATTGCCGAGATAGGTGTTCTGGCCGCCCTCGCCCGGGAACGAGGATGAATGCAGCGCCTGGACGAAAGTGGTGGTGAAGCCGCCGCAATCGACGGTGCCGCCGATGTTGCCCGGGTTGATTTTGTTGTCGCTGACGCCCTTGCCGACCAGATACATGCAGACTTCGAAATTGGCGACCAGTTGGGCGCCGCTTTTGCCGAGCACTTCCAGCGCGCCGCTGATGTGGTCGCTGTGGCCATGCGTCAGCAGCACATGCGTGATCCCCTCGGCCGGCCCTTCCCAGCCGCCCGTCCAGGATGGGTTGCCGATCAGATAGGGATCGATAAGGATCTTGGCGTCAGCCGTTTGCGAAAGGCCGAGTGGCCGTACCAGGTCAGTTTCATGAATGCATTCCTCGATTTTTGGCTTGCCAAAGGATAGAACGCCGACGGCCCCGAGATCAAAGGGTTACTGTGTCCGTTATGCGTTTGAGAGAACACATGGCGGTGAAAGGCGAAGGACGGCCATTGGGCATTATCACGATAGAGGAATTGCCGGCGCGGCTGACCGGTGGCAAGACACTGGCGGGGCTTGACCTCGGCGACAAGACGATCGGCGTCGCGGTCTCGGACCAGAGGTTTTCCTTCGCCCATCCGCGCCCGGTCATCATGCGAAGGAAATTCTCGCTCGATGCAGCCGTGCTGCTGGCCATGCTGCAGAAGGAGAATGCCGGTGCGGTGGTGATTGGGCTGCCGATCAACATGGACGGTTCGGAAGGGCCGCGTGCGCAGAAATCGCGCGCCTTCGTCCGCAACATGGCGCAGATAAGCGACCTGCCCTTCGTGCTCTGGGATGAAAGGCTATCGACGGTCGCGGCCGAAAGGACGCTGATCGAGATGGATTTCTCGCGCCGCAAGCGCGCCGGCAAGATCGATTCGGCGGCCGCCGCGTTTATTCTGCAGGGAGTTTTGGACCGGCTTCAGTCGCTCCACGCATCCGCTCGAACGGAACCGGATCCGCCCAGTGTTGTTTGACCCAGGCGGCGATTTCGCGGCGACGGCGGAATGCCCAAAGCGCCATCAGCAATAACCCATCAAAGATGCACGTCTTCGCCACCATGCCGGGGATGATCGCCGGGTCGATGCCGAGCATCTGACCATAGAGCTGGAAGAAGAAGTCGTGCATCTGTCGGCTGAGCATCGTGTAGCCGAAATTGATGTCATTGGCCGAGAGATAGAACCAGCCCCAGAAAATCGCCATCGGCGCCGCCCAGAATCCGAAGATGTAGCGCATCAGCGGCCTCCCCTGGGATCGGAGCCGGTCTTGGAAACCGTTCGGCCCGATATGAGTGAAAGCAGCGAATTGTGGGCCGCGGCCTTTGCCATGCCGTGCGCGACGGCGCGGACCTCGCCCTCGCCCGAAGCAGTTGCCGCAACCACGGACCGCCGCTCGGCAAGCATGGCGACATAGGACGCCAGAAGTGCTGCCAGCTGCACGGCGACAGCCATGAACAGCCCGTTGATGCCTTGCGCAGCACCTCCGATGACGATCAGCGACAACACGCCGGACGCGGAGATGAAGGCGATGCGGGCAACGCTGTCGGCGCCCTGGCTGGTCGCGTCGTTGATCAGGGCTTCGACGAAGGCCCAGAAGAACAACACGGAGACGACAAGCAATGCGGTGGCTAGCGGCGCCACGACAACGACGTTGTCGAGATCGACGAAGCGGGCACCCTCGATTGAGGTACCCAACACGCCGAGCGCCGCGGCCACACCGCGGTTTCCGTCGATGCAGATGAGCGCAAGCAGGGCGAAAACGATCGCCCAGTGCAAGGCCAGAAAAGAGGTCAGTACCTGTCGCATCGGTGTCCCTGCTTCGCCAAGCAAGGGACGGCCAATCTGAACCATTCCCTGCTTTCGCCGGAATAGTGGGCCTTGCCGCTCGCCATCGCAACGGAAACCATTTGTTAAGGTTAACGGCGATTAGCTATACGCCTGAGGACACAGACCAACGCCTCAAAACTGTGGATGGCGCCGGTTTTTGCGATGCTCGCGGCTCAATTCACCGGCGGATAGAGCGTATCGATGATCATGCGCGCATCGTGGCGCGAATCGATCATGCCATAGGTGTTGCGCCATTGGCCTGCCAAACGCGTCTCGACAAAAGCGTCGGCGATCCGCCCTGCCCCCAGCCGGCGCAATTCCGCCGCCGCGGCCGACAGCGCCAACTGTTCGGTGAGCAGCCGGGCCGAACCTTCGTCGGTTGAAGCGACTTGCATCGCCGCCTTCAGCACGCCGATCGTGCCGCGTCCGCCGGCGCCGAGATCACGGTCGATGCCGGCCAGCACATCCTCGAACAGGCCGGGCGCGCGGCCGAGCACGCGCAGCACGTCGAGCGCCATGACGTTGCCCGAGCCTTCCCAGATCGCATTGACCGGAGCTTCGCGATAGTAGCGGGCGAGTGGCGCTTCCTCGACATAGCCGTTGCCGCCGAGGCACTCCATCGCCTCATAGAGCAGCGGCGGCGCGATTTTGCAGACCCAGTATTTGACGACCGGCGTCATGGCGCGGGCAAACGCCGCTTCACCGCGGTCGCTCGCCGCCTCGTCGAAGGAACGCGCCAGCCGGAACGACAGTGCGGTGGCGGCGGCGACATCGAGCGCCATGTCGGCCAGCACGCGCTGCATCAGCGGTTGCTCGATCAAGGTTGAGCCGAACACCTGTCGGTGGCGCGCATGATGAACGGCCTCGGCGAGACCCGCGCGCATGATCGCCGACGAGGCGATGGCACAATCGAGCCGGGTCAAGGTGACCATGTCCATGATCGTCTTCACGCCGGCACCCGGTTCGCCGACCATTTCGCCGATGGCGTTGACGAATTCCACCTCGGAGGACGCGTTGGAACGGTTGCCGAGCTTGTCCTTCAGCCGCTGGAAACGGAAGCCGTTGCCCGAACCGTCACCAAGAACGCGCGGCACGAGGAAGCACGACAGTCCCTCCGGCGCCTGCGCCAGCACCAGGAACGCGTCCGACATCGGCGCCGACATGAACCATTTGTGTCCGGTCAGGCGATAAAACCCGCTGCCTGCGCGTTCCGCCCTTGTCACATTGGCACGCACATCGGTGCCGCCCTGTTTCTCGGTCATGCCCATGCCGAGCGTCAGCCCGGTCTTCTCGACCGGCGGCTTCTGGCTCTGGTCATATTTGCGCGTCGTCACGCGCGGTGCCCATTCGCGAAACAGTTTCGGGCTGGCCATCAAGGCGGCAAGCGAAGCGTTGGTCATGGTGATGGGGCACAGATGCCCGGTCTCGAGCTCCGCTGTCAGATAGAACCGGGCAGCCCGGGCCTGATGGCGGCGGCCGATCTCGGCATCGCCGTTTTCCCAGACCGAGGAATGCAGCCCGTTGGCCACCGAGCGGCGCATCAAGGCGTGATAGGCGGGATGGAACTCGACCACATCGATGCGCCGTCCCTGGCGATCATGCGTCCTCAGCTTCGGCGTCTCGACATTGGCGAGACGGGCCAGTTCCTGCGCCTCCTGCGTCAGCACGAAACGGCCGAGCCCGTCGAGTTCCCGGCGCACCGGATCGGAAAAACGCTCCGCGAGCTGGATCAGCAACGGATCGCCCCGCCAGGCGTTGCCGCCCGTCAGCGGCGGCGGCTGGTTGGTCACGTCGTCGGTCACGCCCAATCCTTCTATCGGTAGAAAGGCCTTGTCGTCAGAAAGCCACGAATCCGAGGCCGTCGGCTAGATATAGCCAAGCGTTGCAGCGCGCGCGATGAAAATACCGGGGAGAACGGCTGCAATCCAAAGCTGGCGCTTGCAGCCGCAATATCTCCACCCTATAGCAGCGCCTTGAGATGACCGACGCTTCGTCCCTGCCACTCTATCCTCACCGCCATCTTCTGGGCATCCGCGACCTTTCCCCCGCCGACATCGAGTTATTGCTCGACAGGGCGGATCGAGCGGTCGCGATCTCGCGACAGTCCGAGAAAAAAACCTCGACGCTGCGCGGCCGCACCCAGATCAACCTCTTCTATGAAGCATCGACGCGCACGCAGTCGTCATTCGAGCTTGCCGGAAAGCGGCTCGGCGCCGATGTCATGAACATGTCGGTGGCAAGCTCTTCCGTGAAGAAGGGCGAAACGCTCATCGACACGGCGATGACGCTGAACGCCATGCGTCCCGACATCTTGATCATCCGCCACCAGTCGGCGGGCGCGGCGGCGCTGTTGGCGCAGAAGGTCGGCTGCTCGGTGGTCAATGCCGGCGACGGCGCGCATGAACACCCGACACAGGCGCTGCTCGACGCGCTGACCATTCGCCGCGCCAAGGGGCCGCTGTCGAAGCTGATCGTGGCCATCTGCGGCGACATACTGCACTCGCGCGTGGCGCGCTCCAACATCATGCTGCTCAACGCGCTCGGCGCGCAGGTGCGCGTCGTCGCACCGTCGACGCTGCTGCCCACCGGCATCGAGAAGATGGGCGTCATCGTCACCCGTTCGATGGCCGAAGGCCTCAAGGGTGCCGACGTGGTGATGATGCTGCGCCTGCAGCGCGAGCGCATGGAAGGCGCCTTCGTGCCTTCGGTGCGTGAGTATTTCCGCTATTTCGGCCTCGATGCGGAGAAACTGAAGGCCGCCAAGGACGACGCGCTGGTGATGCATCCCGGGCCGATGAACCGCGGCGTCGAGATCGCCTCGGAAATCGCCGACGGTCCGCAAAGCGTCATCCAGGAACAGGTCGAGATGGGCGTTGCCGTGCGCATGGCGGTGATGGAAGCGCTGCTCGACCCCCGTCGTAACCAAGAGGGCCGCAACCACGAGGGCCGCGGCGCATGAGCATAACGGTTTTCGAGCGCGCTCGCATCGTCGACCCGTCGCGCGGCATCGACGAAATCGGCTCCGTCATCGTCGATGGCCTCAAGATCGTTGCCGCCGGCAAGGCAGCGCTCAACCAGGGCGCGCCCGGGGGCGCCACCATCGTCGACTGCGCCGGCAAGGCGATCATTCCAGGCCTGATCGATGGCCGCGTCTTCATCGGCGAACCGGGCGGCGAACATCGCGAAACCATTGCGTCGGCGAGTGTCGCGGCGGCCGCCGGCGGCGTCACATCTATCGTCATGATGCCCGATACCGACCCGGTGATCGACAATGTCGCGCTGGTCGAGTTCGTGCTGCGCACCGCCAAGGACACGGCAAGCGTCAACGTCTTTCCGGCTGCGGCGATCACCAAGGGCCTCGACGGGCGCGAAATGACCGAATTCGGCCTGCTGCGCGAGGCCGGCGCCGTCGCCTTCACCGATGGCCGCCACACCATATCAAGCGCGCTGGTGATGCGCCGCGCGCTGACCTATTCGCGCGACTTCGGCGCCACCATCGTGCATGAAACGCAGGACGCCGACCTCGGTTCGTCCGGCGTGATGAATGAGGGCCTCTACGCCAGCTGGCTCGGCCTCTCCGGCATTCCGCGCGAAGCCGAATCCATCCCCCTGGAGCGCGACCTTGCGCTGGCGCGGTTGACGCGCGGCTCTTATCACGCGGCAAAGATCTCAACGGCGATGGCGGCAAACGCCGTGGCGCGCGCGAAAGCCGACGGGGCGACCGTGACGTCGGGCGTCGCGATCCACAATTTATCGCTGAATGAAAACGATGTCGGCGAATACCGCACCTTCTTCCGTCTGACACCGCCATTGCGCGCTGAGGAAGACCGGCTGGCGATGATCGAGGCGGTCAGGGACGGCACGATCGACATCATCGTCTCCTCGCACGATCCGCAGGACGTCGACACCAAGCGCCTGCCCTTCGCCGACGCGGCGGCCGGCGCCATCGGGCTTGAAACCCTGCTGGGTGCGGCATTGCGGCTCTACCACAATGGCGACGTGCCGTTGCTGAGGCTGATCGAGACCTTGTCCACCGCCCCCGCAAAACTGTTTGGGCTGCCCGGCGGCACGCTGAAGCCCGGTGCTGTCGCCGACCTTGCGCTTGTCGATCTCGACGAACCCTGGATCGTCAGCGAAAGCGGCATTCGTTCGCGCTCGAAAAACACCTGTTTCGAAGGCGCGCGGCTGCAAGGCAAGGTCTTGCAAACGCTGGTTGCGGGCCGCACAGTGTTTTCCGTCTGAGCCGGCCACCGCGCGCCGCGCCTGATCCGGCCAAACTAGGGAAATGCGGGGGAAACAATGACTTACAGCCTCATCCCGGCGCTCGTATTCGGCTATTTGCTTGGCTCGATTCCGTTCGGGCTCCTACTGACGCGCGCGGCCGGTCTTGGCGATGTGCGCAAGATCGGCTCCGGCAATATCGGCGCCACCAATGTTCTGCGCACCGGCAATAAGGGCCTTGCCGCCGCGACGCTGCTGCTCGACGCGCTGAAGGGCACGGCCGCCGTGCTGATAGCAGGCCATTTCGCGCCTGACCTGGCGATCTGGGCCGGTCTCGGCGCCTTTCTCGGTCATCTCTTCCCGGTCTGGCTCGGTTTCAAGGGCGGCAAGGGCGTCGCGACCTATCTCGGCGTGCTGATCGGCCTGGCCTGGCAGGTGGCGCTGATCTTCGCCGTCGTCTGGCTGGTGATCGCTTTTCTGTTCCGTTACTCCTCGCTGGCGGCGCTGACGGCAGCCGTCGTCGTGCCGATCGCTCTCTATTTCATGAGCACGCCGCAGATTGCCGCCCTGTTCGTGGTGATGAGCATCATCGTTTTCATCAAGCACCGGGAAAACATTTCGCGCCTGCTTGCCGGCACCGAGGGCAAGATCGGAGCCAAGGGGTGAGCGAGCGCGCCACCACGGTGAGCGAGCCCGCCGCCAGGCCGCGCCTCAGCGACCGGCAGCGGCTGAGCTGGTTGCGGCTGATCCGCACCCAGAATGTCGGCCCCGCCTCCTTTCGCGACCTGATCAACCGCTTCGGCTCAGCCGAAGCGGCGCTTGAAATACTGCCGGAACTGATGATTTCCGGTGGCGCCCGCCGGATCGCCCGCAGCCCTTCCATTGCCGAGGCCGAGGCCGAGCTGGAGGCAGCCCGAAAGGCTGGCGCGCGCTTTGTCGGCATCGGCGAACCCGACTATCCCCAGCTCTTGCGCACCATGGACCATCCGCCGCCGCTGCTGGCGGTCAAGGGCAATGCAGCTGTTTTCCGGTTGCCGGGCGTCGCCATCGTTGGCGCGCGCAACGCATCGCTGGCCGGCATCAAGATGGCACGCATGCTGGCGGCGGACCTTGGCCGCGACGGCTACGCAATCGTCTCCGGTCTGGCGCGCGGCATCGACACGGCGGCGCATCAGGGCAGTCTGGCGACCGGCACGATCGGCGTCCTGGCCGGCGGCCTCGACCTGCCCTACCCGCCCGAAAATGCCGGCCTGTGCGAGGAAATTGCCGAGCGCGGCGCCATCATTTCGGAAATGCCGTTCGGCTGGCAGCCGCGCGCCCAGGATTTCCCGCGCCGCAACCGCCTTGTCGCGGGGGCTGCCCTTGGGTTGGTGGTGGTCGAAGCGGCGCAACGCTCTGGATCGCTGATCAGCGCCAGGCTTGCCGGCGAAATGGGCCGGCTGGTCTTCGCCGTACCAGGCTCACCGCTCGATCCACGCGCCGCAGGCTGCAACGGCCTGCTCAAGGATGGCGCCACCCTGGTCACCGAGGCATCGGACATTTCGCGGGCAATCGCCCCGCTGACCGGCATGCGGGCGCCTGAGGTGCCGCCGTTCGAAGAGCCGCCCGATTTCTCGGCCACGCCACCGCCCGGCGAAAGCGACCGCGCCCGCGTCGTCGAGGCGCTCGGCCCGACGCCCGTCGCGGTCGACGAGATCATCCGCCACACCCGCCTGCACCCGGCCCAGGTGTTCATGGTGCTGCTGGAACTCGACCTCGCCGGCCGGCTCGAACGCCATGCCGGCGGACATGTTTCGCTGGTGTTTGAAGATTCCTGAACGGCAGTGCTAAATCCCGTTCCGCGCGCCGCCGCATACGAGCAGCTCTATACAGAATCCAGCGTATTTGGATTGCCGCGCTCGCTCCTGAAACGAACAGCCCATTCAAAACTGGTTGAATCTCGCTGCTGTTGGATCGCGACGCTGATGGACTCCGGGTTGCGCTGGAGCGTCACTCCCATCATGTCCGCGACTTGGCGGACGGCATGTGGTGGATTTGCGACTATCGTCTCGTATTCGAGTCTGAGAGGATCCATCCCAGTTCGGGCAAAAAACATCTCCCAACGCGCCCTTTCCCGGACCAGCGCATCGAGTTGTTTCTGAACCAACTCGGCATGGAACACCGGCTCTTGGCTTGCCGTTTGAGTCGATCGGTATTGGCTGGTCTGCAATGCCCTCGCCCAGGATATGGCCTGACCGAGAAGGTCTCGCCTCGAAAGCAAGATGAACCGAAGATTCGGAAGCACGTTCGAACCAGCCAATTTCGCTTGAAATCCAATCGTGCTGGTGAGCGAATATTTTCAGACCATATATGTGGTTGGGTGTGGCGCCCATGGTGAGAATTTTGTCCACCTGCCCGGCTACATCTTCAGGGAAGTTTGGATCGTCGAAAAATCGACGCCCTCTCCAATTGAAATATTCGAGCGGATGCCCAAGCATCCCGGTGCCACTGAGATGCTGGCACAGGAAGTTGCTGCCAGATCTCGGCGATGTGCAAATTGAGTAGCCCCGTACGCCGTCGGACACCTTCAACCTCGCCCGCGAGCCCGAAGAAACATTTTTCTTATGAACAGCGGGACCATGCCGTTGTAGAGTCGTTTGCTTTCGTTGACGAGATTTGAAAGGCTGGATAGCTGCTCTTCAAGCCGATGCAATCTGGCCTGACTGTCATGGGCCACCCTGTCGAGCGAAGCGGAGACATCAAGGATCGGACCAATTTTTGCGGTTTCGGGTCGAATGGCTTTGACCTGCTCGCCAAGCTCCATCAACGACGCGGCATTGCTCTCCAGCGTTTTTGTGTTTGATCGCAACAGTTCCACAAGCGCGGCCTGGTCTGGCGAAATCTGCCATCCGTGCATCTCCTTCACGATGGCGGCCCATCTGCGCGACGGAAGCGACACGCCGATTTCCTCGATCCAGCACGCTGTGGCCAGTGACCGTTCGTCAGCAGTCGTGTCCGCATCGGCCTCAATAGCCTGATTGTAGACCCTGAGATGCTCTTGAACTAAGTGCGGGATATCAGCCACTTCACGAAAATAGGCGGAAACCTTCACGGCATCGTCGGCATCGAACCGCGAGATCGCCTCCATCAGATTTTCGACGGTGGTCGGCTTGGTTAGAAGCCCAACCCCGAGGTTCATTTGCCGCCATGCCTCCATGTTTACCGTATCCAGCAAGCCGGCGAAACCGCGCGCGTCGCAGACGACGACCGAGCACCCCACGGCGGCAGCTTCAATGGCCATACGGGCCGTTGCAAACACGATGTCGTAATCGAGCAAATCCTTTTCGAGTTGATGGGAAAAGCGACCTGTAGCCGGACCCAACTCATCCAGATGAACGTTGCTTTTCGAGCAGGCTTCGCGCACCGCCTGCTGGTGTTCGAAATTCTTGGTCAACAGCAGCCCTCTGGCGGGTCTGGAAGGCAGCGGCATGCGGGGCTTGAAACGTTGAAGGTCGACCGCGTTGTGGATGAGGTCCAACTTGTCCGCCGGTACACCGCGTGACAGGCATTTGGCCTTGCACGCTTCGTCGACCGCGATCCAGCGGCGTATCTGCGGATGAAGCATGGGAGCTTCGACCTCGAAGAAAGCGCTGTGGCAGGAAAACACGGCTGGCACGTCAGGAAACCGCGCCAGCGCGGTCAGGCAAGGCGTCAAATGCTGGCCATGGATGATGTCGGGCTTTTCGACGATCTCGGCAATCCGGTCGACCACATGGTGTCCGCGGCGGCGCATTCTGTCGGCCATATCGCCAAGAGTTGGAGCCAACACCATGGTTTGATGACCAGCGCCGCGAAGCCCGTCGGCCAGCAATTCGACAACGGCTTCGGTACCGCTGTTGTGCGACACGAACAGATTGGTAATGAGAACCCGCAAATGCCGCCTCCTGCCTGTTTCGCAATCTCCGCATTGGCGGCGAGGATAACAGGTGCTAGTGGATTGATTCCAACGTTTGGTGCCCGCGCCTGACGGCGGCGATGATTTTGTGTGGGTCGGCTCTCCAGACGAACGGTCGGGATTGCTGATTGTGCTCGGTGATGAAGCGATTGATGGCGGCCTGGAGATCGACGACGGAGTAGAAGACACCGTGCTTCAGCCGGCGGCGTGTGAGCTTGGCGAAGAAGCCCTCGACAGCATTGAGCCATGAGCAGGATGTCGGCACAAAATGGAAGGTCCAGCGCGAATGCCTGGCCAGCCAAGCGCGTACTTTGGGCTGCTTGTGAGTGGCATAGTTGTCGAGGATCACATGGACGGCCTTGTCGGGCGGAAGTTCAGCCTCGACGGCGTTGAGGAAGCGGATGAACTCCTGATGGCGATGGCGCTGCATATTACGGCCGATCACCGAGCCATCGAGGACGTTGAGCGCGGCGAACAGGGTCGTCGTGCCGTTGCGCTTGTAGTCGTGCGTCATTGTCGCCCCGCGACCGCGCTTCAGCGGCAACCCCGGCTGAGTGCGGTCGAGCGCCTGGATTTGGCTCTTTTCGTCGACCGACAGCACGATGGCATGAGCGGGGGGCGAGACGTAGAGCCCGACCACATCGTGAAGCTTCTCGGCAAACGCCTTGTCGTTGGACAGCTTGAAGCTGCGCCAGCGGTGAGGCGCAAGGCCATGGTCGTGCCAGATCTTCACCACCGAAGACGCCGCGATGCCGACCGCCTTCGCCATCGCGCGGACCGTCCAGTGCGTCGCCTCGTGGTCTGGCGGATCGAGTGTCAGCGCCACGACCCTGTCGACCAGCACAGACTGAAGCGGTGCAATGCCCGGTGGCCGCGTCTTGTCGCGCAGCAGGCCGTCGACGCCTTCGTTCATGAAGCGCTCCTGCCAGCGCCACACGCAGGTCTTCGACTTGGCTGTCATCGTCATGATCGCGGCGGTCCCCAGGCCATCACCGCTCAACAGAATGATCCGCGCTCGCCAGACATGCTTCTGAGGCGAACTCCGTGCTGCGACGATCCCTTCAAGCCGAATTCTGTCCGAAGCCGTGATGTCGATGCTGATACCAGTGCGCATCCCGCAATGTCGCATGCCGAAGCGATCCGGGGAATCCCAAAAAGGACTCTTCTGTCCCGATCAATCCACTAGGCAGCATTCTTAGTTTGAAGATATCGACCAGACAAATTTGTGCAAAAATGACCGGCGCCTGTCCCAATGTTGGGAAGCCTTTGACGCCTGGTCGCCCTAGATACAATCTAAACGCGAATGTATGCCGAAACCTGGATTGGAGCCGTTGCTTGTCGGAAAAGTTGCAGCATGTGCTGATCCTTGCCCATCCAGGGCATGAACTTAGGATTCATCACTGGCTCGAGCTCAAGAAACCGCGAATCTACCTTTTGACGGATGGCTCGGGCAGTCGCCACTCTGCACGAACCCAATACTCACGCGACGTGGTGGACGCTGCTGGCGCAACCGCTGGGGCGGTCTTCGGCGATATTCCGGACGCTGCCTGGTATAAAGCGCTGTTGGCCAGGGACAGCGGCATCTTTGCCGATGTGCTGGCGAGAATCAGTGTCGATGTGTCTGATATGCGGGACGTGCAAGTCGTCTCGGACGCGGTCGATGGCTACAATCCGATGCACGATCTGGCCTATGCATTCGGCGCCGCCCTCAACAGGCTGCTGCAAAGCACAAGACCGGGGTGCAAGCAGCTTTGCTCCGCTGCGGTTCCCGACGTGTCGGGGGTTGCCGAGGTAGAAATTCAACTGGATTCGGCTGCTCGAGCCAGAAAGATGGCTGCGGTCAAAGCCTATATGCCCTTGGCGGATGAAGCCCGTCAGATTTTGGTTCGGGATCCGCAATGCTTCGACCGAGAACTTCTCATTTCGCAGCACTTTGACTGGGATGCGCCCTGGACGCCGGAGTGGGAGCGGATCGGCAAAGAGCGCGTGGCGAACAAACTTTACGACAGATGCATCACCTACAGGGAAAATGTGCAGCCGGTGGCGCAGAAACTCATGTCGGAAAGCGACCGAAATAACGTTTCGCGGAAAGTCAGGCGTCTGCCTTCCAGGGCCTAGCCACGGGTTCCGATCGATACCTGCGCTGATGTGAAACAATGATGAGCGCGATAGGATTCGAACTCATCATCTACTCACCACTTTCGCGGCGAACAGGATTCTGAGGTTCTAGCGGCCTTGCAAACCGCCCGCCTCGGCAATCGCATCGCCATCAACTTTGCGCGCTCGGCTCTATGGGCTGGCTACGCGCTCCCGCGGGCTCGATCCCGCTACAGGTCAGTGTGCGAGCGCCTCATCGCAAAAATTTGGCCAACCCGATTTACAACTGACATGTTAGTGAGATATCACTGCCTGCGAACTTCTTTTCGGAGACCCCCGGTGACATCACGCTTTGGCCTTTCAGCCGCCCTTGCCACGCCTTTCGATGCCTCCGGGCAGATCGCCATCGCCCTCATGGTCGCCCAGGCCAGGCGTTGCCTGGCCGAGGGGTGCGGCAGCGTAACACTTTTCGGTACCACCGGCGAAGGCGCTTCGGTGGGCGCGGCGGAGCGGCGGTCGGTGACCGAAGCCATGCTGACTGCCGGCATCTTGCCGCATCAGCTTGTTGCCGGCGTGCTGGTCGATGCAGCCGAAGACGCTGCAGAACAGGCGCGGCATGCCTTGCAACGGGGCGCCCGCAACATTCTGCTTGCGCCGCCGAGCTACTTCAAGAATGTCGGCGAGGATGGTCTTTTCGGCTGGTTTTCCGCTGTCTTTGCTGCGCTCGGTCCCCTCGCCCGTGGCGTTCTGCTCTACAACATCCCGTCGGTCACGATGGTGCAGCTATCGCTTGGCCTGATCGGCCGGTTGCGCACCGCTTTTCCGGACGTTGTCGCGGGGGTCAAGGATTCCGGTGGGGACTGGGACTACAGCGAGGCGCTGCTCGACGCCCACCGTGATCTGGTGATTCTGATCGGTGACGAGCGGCATCTGGCGCGGGCGGTGCGAATTGGCGCTCAAGGCGCAATCTCCGGCATGGCCAATTTCGTTACCGGTGAAATCCGAGCCATGGCCGAGGACGGGCGCGACGATACGCGCGTCGAGCGTTTCGTGCTCGAATTGCTCAAATATCCGGTGACGCCGGCGGTGAAGGTCATGGTGGCGCGCAAGACCGGCGACGACCGCTGGCTGGCGGTCCGACCACCGCTGGAGCCCATCGCTTCGCAGGGGCAGCAACAGCTTGCCGACGCCTATGACAGGTTGTTTGCCAGGGAATCAGCCTGACCGGCAAAGGGATACGCGCTGAAATGGAAGACGGCAGCGAACCGACCACCCTTAGGGAAAAAGCCTATGCCAGCTTCACGCGGCATTTGCTGGCCCGCGACCTGCTGCCTGGCCAGTTCGTGTCGCAGCGCGAGTTGGTTGCCTTCACCGGCCTGCCACTCGGCGCCATTCGCGAAATCGTGCCGCGTCTCGAGGCTGAAGGGCTTTTGACGACAATCCCGCAGCGCGGCATGCAGATCGCCCATATCGACATCAGCCTGATCCGCGAGGCTTTTCAGTTCCGCCTGTTCATGGAGCGCGAAGCGGTGGCGCTGTTCACCGCCAGCGCTTCCGATGACGAGCTTGCCCGCCTGCGGCGCGAACACGAGGAGATGCTGGCGCAAGCCCTTTCGCAGGCGCCGACGCCCGAAATGGAAGCCAAAGCCCAGAGCATCGACTGGGCGATGCACGACACCTTCATCAATGCGCTGGGCAACGAGATCATCGCCAAGGCCTATCTGGTCAACTCGGTGAAGATCCGGCTGATCCACCAAGAACGTTTCCGTATCGACGGGCGCGTCGTGCCGGTCATGCGCGAGCACCTCGCGGTCATCGAAGCCATGGAGAGCCGCGACCCGCAAAAGGCGGTCGAGGCAATCAGCCTGCACATCGACAAGGCGCGCCGGCTGGCGCTGCAAATCTGAGGAAGCATGAGCCGCGCCGCGGTCGCGACGCAATCGACAACGACAGCAACCGGGAGGAAGAAATGTCGTCCAATCTGTTCAACCCAACCAGAAGGCAACTCTTGCAAGGAACCGCTGCACTCGCTGCCGCCGGTATCGCTGGTATACGCCCAGGCTTTGCCGCCGCCGTCGACTGGAAGCGCTTCGCCGGCACGACGCTCGACGTCAATCTGGTGAAAAGCCCGCGCAGCGACACCCTCATAAAATATCTCGCCGAGTTCGAGGAACTGACCGGGATCAAGGTCAATGCCGAGGCAACACCCGAACAGCAGCAGCGCCAGAAGACGGTGATCGAACTGAGCTCCGGCAAGCCGAGCTTCGACGTCGTGCATCTGAGCTACCATGTGCAGAAGCGGCAGTTCGAAAAGGGCGGCTGGCTCGCCGACATATCAGGCTATCTCGCCGACCCAGCCCTTACCGATCCGGGTTTGGTCGAAAGCGATTTCGCCGATGCCGGCATGCTGTTCGCCAAGGACGGCAAGGGCGTGCTGCGCTCGTTGCCATTCTCGGTCGACTACTGGATCGTCTACTGGAACAAGGAGCTGTTCGAGGCCAAGGGCCTCAAATATCCTGAAACTTTCGAGCAGCTGGTGGCCGCAGCCGAGGCGCTGACCGACCCGTCGACCAACACTTACGGTTTCGTCGCCCGTGGCATCAAGAACGCCAACACGCCGGTGTGGACATCACTCATGCTCGGCTACGACATGACGCCACTCGATGGTCAGGGGAAGCTGCGCACGACGTCGCCCGAGGCGATCGAGGCCGCCAGCCTCTACCAAAGGCTGATGACCAAATCCGCGCCTCCAGGCGTCACCGGCTTCAACTGGGCCGAAGCGCAGTCCGCCTTCCTGCAAGGCAAGATCGGCATGTGGTTCGACGGCGTCGGCTTTGCCCCACCGATGGAAAATCCGGAAAAATCGCGGGTGGTCGGCAAGGTCGGCTATGGCGTCATGCCCAAGGGTCCCAAGGCGCACGCCGCGGGCACCTTCGGCGACGGCATCGGCGTGACGGCCACCAGCGAGAAGAAGGAGGCCGCCTATCTGTTCTGTCAGTGGGCAGTGTCACCGGTCATGGGCGCACGCCTGCTGCAGGCAGGCGCCGGCGTCCCGTTCCGCAAGTCGGTGCTTGAAGATCCCAAGGTGCGCGAAGGCGTCACCATGCCGGCGAGCTGGCTCGATGCGGTGGTCGGCTCCGGCAATGTCAGCCGGCTGTCGCTGCCGGTCATCATCCCGGTCACCGAGTTCCGCGACATCTATGGCGTGGCGCTGACCAACCTGATCGCGGGCGCCGATCCGGCGGAGGAGTTGAAGAAGGCCACCGAACAATTCCAGCCGGTCCTCGACAGGAGCGAGCAGGGCTGATGTCCGCCACCACCCCAGAACGCACCGGGGTGACGACGCAAGCCATCGAAGGGAGCCAGACGATCCGGCTGGCTCCCAACTACTGGCCTTTCGTCATTCCGGCACTCGTCGTCGTCGGCGCAGTCATCGTCTTTCCCTGGGCCTTTACGCTGTGGATGAGCGTCAACCGCTGGACGCTCGGCCGGTCGCGAAGCTTTGCCGGGATGGAGAATTATCTGCGGCTGGCTGTCGACCAGCGCTTCTGGGAATCGCTTCTCCATACGTTGAGCTACACCTTCCTCTCGGTTGCCGCGCCGATGCTCCTCGGCACAATAGCCGCCCTGATCTTCGATGCCAGGTTTCCGCTGCGCGGCCTCTTGCGCGGCGTCTTCGTGATGCCGATGATGGCAACGCCCGTCGCCGTGGCGCTGGTCTGGACGATGATGTTCCATCCCCAGCTCGGCGTCCTCAACTATCTTCTGTCGCAGGTCGGCATCCCGGCGCAGGAATGGATCTTCAACGCCAACACGGTCATCCCGTCCCTGGTTGCGGTCGAGACCTGGCAGTGGACACCGCTGGTGATGCTGATCGTGCTGGGCGGCCTGGCATCCATGCCGCGCGAGCCGTTCGAGAGCGCCGAAATCGACGGCGCCAATGCCTGGCAGCAGTTCCGCTACCTGACCTTGCCGATGATCGCGCCGTTCCTGATGATCGCGATGATTATCCGCACCATCGACGCGCTGAAGAGCTTCGACATCATCTATGCGATGACGCAGGGTGGGCCGGGCACGGCGTCGGAAACCATCAACATCTATCTCTACAACACCGCCTTCTCCTACTACGACATCGGCTATGGCTCGGCCATGGCCGTGGTGTTCTTCATCGTCATCGTCGCCCTGTCCTTCATCCTCTTGATGTTGCGCCAGCGCTCCCAGTGGATCGGCGTGGAGGGCAAATAGATGAGTTCACGGCTGCTCAACCAGATCGGGCTGTTTTTCGCGGCTCTGGTCTTCGTCTCCCCGGCGATCCTGTTCTTCCTCTGGATGATCTCGCTGTCTCTGAAATTCGAGATCGACAACGGCGCCTATCCGCCGATCCTGATCCCCGAACATCTCGCCTGGTCGAACTATGCGAAGGTGTTCGAGGAAAACAACTTCCTGCTCTATCTCTGGAACTCGGTTCTGGTGACCGGCACGGCGACACTGCTGGCGCTGCTGATCGGCGTGCCGGCCGGCTATGGCATCGCGCGGCTCAAGGCCGAGCGATCGGCGGTCGTCATCATGATAGCCCGCATGACACCAGGGCTTTCCTATCTCATCCCGCTGTTTCTGCTGTTCCAATGGGTCGGCATTCTCGGCACGCTGTGGCCGCAGATCATCATCCATCTGGTGGTGACCGTGCCGATCGTCGTCTGGGTGATGATCGGCTATTTCGAGACCACGCCGATGGAACTGGAAGAAGCGGCCAACATCGACGGGGCCAGCTCCTGGCAGGTGTTCCGGCTGGTCGCCCTGCCCATCGCCAAGCCCGGCATCGTGGTGGCCTTCATCCTGTCAGTCATCTTCTCATGGAACAATTTCGTCTTCGGCGTGGTGCTCGCCAGCCGCGAAACGCGCACGCTGCCGGTCGCCGTCTACAACATGCTCTCTTATGAGCAGGTGAGCTGGGGGCCACTCGCCGCCGCCGCACTGGTGGTGACGCTGCCGGTGCTGGTTCTGACCATGTTCGCCCAAAGGCAGATCGTCGCGGGACTGACCGCCGGCGCCGTCAAGGGCGGCTGAGGACGCGGTCCGACATCACACATCTTTCGAGGAAAACCCAATGGCATCGGTCACAATCAACAACGTGCAGAAGGCTTTCGGAGCCACCAAGGTCATTCATGACGTCAGCGTCGA
Source organism: Mesorhizobium cantuariense (assembly GCF_042647205.1). Taxonomy (NCBI): domain Bacteria; kingdom Pseudomonadati; phylum Pseudomonadota; class Alphaproteobacteria; order Hyphomicrobiales; family Phyllobacteriaceae; genus Mesorhizobium; species Mesorhizobium cantuariense. Next base: position 3,371,880 of record NZ_JBHRVD010000001.1, read on the forward strand.
TATTGCCGATGGCGAATTCGTCATCCTGGTCGGCCCCTCGGGCTGCGGAAAATCGACGCTGCTGCGCATGATTGCCGGGCTTGAGACGATCTCGGGCGGCAAGATCGCCATTGGCGATCGCACCGTCAACAATCTGCGCGCGCGCGACCGCAACATCGCCATGGTGTTTCAGAACTACGCGCTCTATCCGCACATGACGGTAGCCGACAATATGGGCTTTGCCCTCAAGATCAAGAAAGCCGATCCTGCCGATACCGCCAGCCGCGTCGGCAGGGCCGCCAACATTCTGGGCCTCGACAAGCTGCTCGACCGCTACCCGCGCCAGCTCTCCGGCGGCCAGCGCCAGCGCGTCGCCATGGGCCGCGCGATCGTGCGCGACCCGCAGGTTTTCCTGTTCGACGAGCCGCTGTCCAATCTCGACGCCAAATTGCGCGTCCAGATGCGCGGCGAGATCAAGGCGCTGCACCAGCGGCTGGGCACCACCACCATCTATGTCACGCATGACCAGATCGAGGCCATGACCATGGCCGACAAGATCGTTGTGCTGCATGACGGCCTTGTCGAGCAGATCGGCGCGCCGCTCGATCTTTACGACCGTCCGGCAAATCTGTTCGTTGCCGGCTTCATCGGCTCGCCCGCCATGAACTTCATTGCCGGCCACGTCGAGGAAGGCGTTTTCCGCAGCAACGGCGGGCTGACCTTGCCGCTGCCGGAAGGCATCAACCTGGCAAAAATTCCCGCGGGTGAACTCATCTACGGCATCCGTCCCGAACATATCCGAGCAACGACCACCCAGGGCATTGTCGGCACGATCGTGCTTCTGGAAGCCACGGGTTCGGAAATCTTCGCCCGGGTCGACTGCGCCGGCGAAGAAATCTCCTGCCTTTTCCGGGAACGGCTTGCGCTGAAGCAAGGCGCGCAGATGCGAATCGAGATCGACGGCGCCTGCGCTCATCTGTTCGAAGCCAAGACCGGTCGGCGATTGTAGGGCAAAGGTCTGATATCCCGACGCAAAGGTCTCAAGCGACGGTTGGCTCTTGCCACTCGCGTCCCTTGGCAGCAATCTCGGCTCGAAGAGCCGCTCATCGGGTGGATGCCGGCGTGATAGGATCTTGCCATGACCCGCGATCAGATGCTCGCCCACCTCCGATCCGCCGACGCTGTCGCGCGCGAGGCGGCGGCGCATGGGCATCATCCGTTCGGTTGCGTGCTGGTCGGGCCGGACGATCGCGTGCTGATGCGGCAGGGCAATCTCGACACGGTGCGCCATGCCGAGACCGAACTCGCCCGGCGCGCGGCGGCTGCCTACGAGCCGGAGTTTCTCTGGACATGCACGCTGGTCTCAACCGGTGAGCCCTGCGCGATGTGCACCGGAACGTTCTACTGGGCGAATATCGGCCGGCTGGTCTATGGCTACGAGGAGGCCAAGCTCCTGGCGTTCACCGGGGATCACGCGGAGAATCCGACGATGAGCCTCTCTTCGCGCACCGTACTCGACTCCGGCCAGAAAAAGATCGAGGTCTTTGGCCCCTTCCCCGAAATCGCGGACGAGTTGCTCGCACCACACCGCGATTTCTGGAAGCGCTGACGGCTTCCTCGCCGGTTATGGTGTGCCCTTCCCGAGAGATGGGTGACAGTTTATTGCGTGGATTTCTGGTGAGCGCGATGGGATTCGAACCCATGACCTACTGATTAAAAGTGGCATCAGACAGAACATAATGACCGGAATGAACGCCGTGAAACATGCGCCAACCCGTGCAATTGCTCAAGTGCGGTGTTCATTTTGTCCGACGCTGTTTCATCGTGTTTATGCGTGATAGAACCCCGAGAGAACCCAAGGCGATTTTTCAGCCGATTCTCTCAGTAGGTTTCGATGCCGCGCAAGAACCTCACCGACGCTTTCGTTAGGTCCGCCTCCGTCAAGGTAAGGACCGATTTCTGGGACGACAAAATCCGCGGTCTGGTGCTCCGCGTCACTCCTGCCGGGATCAAGACCTGGACAGTTGTCTACACGCGGGAGAGCGACAGCACCAAGCAGCGAGTGACTCTCGGTCGCTATCCGGCGATCGACCTCGAGCGGGCCCGTGGTAAGGCGCTGAAGACGATGAGCGCTGTGGCCGAGGGCGAGGATCCGTCCGAAACGAAACGCGCCGCGAAGGCCTCGATGACCGTCGAGGATCTCGGTGGTCTGTTCATCGAAAAATACGCGAAGCGTCAAAAGAAGACCTGGCCGGAAGACGAGCGGCTGCTAAAGCGCGAGATCTATCCCAAGATCGGCCGCATGAAGGCTTTGGCGGTGAAACGCCGCGATATTCTCGACATCATCGAGGCGAAGGCCGACGCCGGGCACGGCGCCGCCTCGACAAACATCCTCGCCGTCGTGCGCAAGATGTTCGCTTGGGCCGTCGACACCGATCGGCTCCCCTCGTCGCCGGTTACCGGCGTCAAGCCGCGCAGCAAGCCCGTCAGGCGAGATCGCGTCCTCTCCGACGCCGAGATCCGATCAATCTGGAACGCGTTGCCTGATGCCACCGTGAGCCCAGCAATGCGCGATATCATTCGACTGCTGTTTCTGACCGGCCAACGCAGCGGCGAAGTTGCGGGGGGAATGCGCAGTGAGGTCGACGTCGGCGTCGCCACGTGGGCGTTGCCGGCTGCCAGGACGAAGAACGGCCAAGCTCACACCGTGCCGCTCTCGCCCCCTGCCCTCGCCATCATGGAAGCCGCTGTCGGCCGCACCGACGCCGGCGAGCCGGACGCCGCTCTGTTCAGCAAGACCGGCGCGCCGATCGCCAGCAATGCCGTTGCCCAGGCAGCTCGGCTGAAGCTCCAGAAAAGCAACAGAGCATGGACGCCGCACGACATCAGGCGGACCGTGGCGACAGGCATGGCCGGGCTCGGCGTGCCGCCCCACATCATCGAGGCGGTGCTGAACCACATCAGCGGCTTTCGAGGCGGTGTGGCCGGTGTCTACAACAGGCATTCGTATGAGGTCGAGAAGCGCGATGCCCTCGAAAAATGGGCCGATCACCTAATCCAGCTTTGTTTCGGAAAAAAAACTTCAGAACGCTAAATGACTCTCAGGCAATAACGATTTCGTCTGACTGTCAGGAGCAAGAAGTTCTGAGGCCGACACGGCTGTTTACAGTCGTGTTTTTTCCTGTTTGCTCTTCGTTAGCATGATTTGCGGTTCGGCTTTGAAGTGAGCTTAGACCGCACTACGAAGAAGGCAAAACCTTGGAAAACTATAGTCTGGTAACGCGGTTCGTCTCGATCCGCGAGGTCTGCGCTATGACCTCGATCTCTCGTACGGCACTCTGGAAGAAGATCAAAGAGGGCAGCTTTCCCAAGCCGCTGCTGATCGGCGATGGCGTCAGGAAGGCCTTCGTCCTTTCCGAGGTCGAGCGCTGGATGCAGTCGCGCATCGAGGCGCGGGACAAAGCAGCATGATCGGCGCCGCTATCTGCCTCCTGCTTGTCGCTGCGCTGCTGCGGACGCGCCTGGGCCAATTTGAGGCTGGCTCTGCTGTTGCTGCTCGCCTGGCAACGTGATGATCGATGCCGCCAATCGGCTTATTCATGGCCAGAAGGGTGAGTCGCGTCGATGACCGCGCCGCTCACGCCGACCGACCACACCAGCGCAGTGGCCTGGTTGCGTGACAACTGGTCGACGGCCGCGCGACCACTGATCCCCATGATCCGCGACCGCTTCGGTGTCGGTCCGATCGAGGCCGTCGCGATCTTGCGAGAAGCGAGCCCGCACGCACGCCGCGAGGCGACGACATGACCGGCGGCGCCGCACCCAGCGCCGGCCGACCGTTAACTGATGTCGTCGAGGTGACATGGCACCGGCAGGTCTATCGCCGCATCGGCTTGGAGCCTTACAGCAAGAAGGACGGATCGCAGACGACGTTAGCGATCTGGCGATCGAACTGCCGCTTCTGTGGCGCCGAGTTCGACTGCAAGACGTCTCGCGAGGCACAGGTATTCAAAGCGGCTCTCCACTGCAAAGCACATCGCAGGCGCGCCGACCGCGTCCCGCCAGCGGCGCCGGGGCAGCGGGAGTTCGCTCCGGTTGAGATTTACGAGACCGACGGGGCGCGAAAATGACAGGCGCTGAGAAGAAGCCGATGCCGGATGACGAGATCGCGCCGCCAAAACCGAAATGGGAGCCAAGCGGGAGATCCCGGCACGCCGATCTACCCTCCGCCAAGGCTGTCCCGATGCATTGGCCAACCGATTGGCGCGGCCGGCATGAAGCCGCTGACACGTGGGGCATCGTCGCTGCGCAGATTGCTCAAACGAAGTCTCATTTTCGCGTGCTACTGGCGCTCTCAAAGTCGATCCGGCGTGACACTGGCACGACTGCGGACGGGAACGAGACACTGGCTGCCTGGACGGGTGGAATGGACGCGACCGACGTCAGCAAGGCCGTGTCGTTCTTCGCGAAGGTCGGCCTGCTGGTGGTCGAAATCGGCTTTCTTCCCGGCCCTGACGGAAAGGTTCGGAAGGGTCGGAAGGTGCGCTTGGCGATGCCCGATCCATTCCCTGCGGGTGTGTCGATCGAGCTTCCAAACCAGCGTTCGACCTCAAATCAAGTTGGTGCACGTCCCCAAGATCAATTTGCGGAATCAAGTTGGGTACGTGTCCCGGCTGATGGAACACGTACCCAAATATCTCTGAGTGCTAGTTCTGATAAGAAGCAGGGCACAGCAATGGATGCAGGCACCAAGGCCGTCGACGTTGCGATCCACGTTAAACCAGGTTCCGCTGCTCAAACTGTCAATGATGGACGCGAACGGACGGCGGCCCCTTCCCAGGGGGCCGCCTCCATCGAGTCGCCTGCATCGTCTGCCGACACGAACACGGAGATCCAGTGATGCGCCAGCTTGAGCTCGATTTCGATTCAATCCCTGGTGTCGTTCGGCTCTCGCCATACCTTCAGCGGCCGGCTCCGAAGCGCAGTGGCAACCGGGGCTGCGCCAATATCGCGGCGTTCCCGCTTTCCAGGCAGCGCGCTACGATTCAGAAAGTGGCTCTGCGGTTCAAATCGAAACGCGGGAAGAAGCGGCTGTCCTTCTGGCAGGAGATCATCGCCGAGATGCGCCGCCAGCTTGAAGGCATCGGGATGCCGCATGCTAGCATCCAACGCGAGTTGATCGCCTTTCGCGATGCGGTCGAGCGCGAGGCATATCCCCCTCGCGATGACGATTCTCGCTACGGTGGCGCCACATGACCGCCGCCGGCCTCGCGCTCCGCCTCGTCGACAACGCGCTCGCCGAGCTCAGCGAGCGCGCTGATAAAATGTCGACCGAGGTGTTGGCGAGCGAACTGAAGGCGCTTGCCGCTTCCGGCCGGTCGGCCGTTGGCGATCTCGTCGCCGGCGTGCTTGACCACGAGTTCCGCCGGCGCCGGCCGGCCGAAAGCGAAGACTGATGAAAGCCGCCCAGGCCGCGATCGATTTCATCGAGCAGGAACTTTTCACCGCGGAGACGAACGTTGCCCGGCTCCGCGCGATGCTTGCCAAGATGCGCGAGCACGACGACCAACCCGTCGACGATTTCGCCGGCGAGAGCATGCTCGAGGTAGCAGCCGCGGCATTGCGGTTCGGCATGGATGAAAACACGATCCGGCTGTGGGCGCGCTCGTATGGCTGTGGAAAAAAGCCAGTCGGCGCCGGCCGATGGCTCGTCTCGGTCCAGCGCGTCCAGGAACGAATCAACGCCCGAAATAGACGCTGAAAAACGACTCACGTTTTCACTCACGTTTTGGATTTTCACTCACGTTTCGGACAGGAATGGCGGATTTCCGGCCTGTTGCGGACTCACGTTTCGGGACGCACCCTTCTCGCCTCAACCACGAAGGCGACCACATGGACCTCCGAACTCTACTCGCCACGATCCGCAAGCCGAAGACCGGCCGCCAAGAAATCGAGGCAGCTCTTGCGAAACTCGACGTCGATGCCGCCGAATGTGCCGCCGAGGACCTGGAGGCCGAACGCCGAAATCTGCTTGTCAGCGGTGACGACAAGGATCTCGCCGCCGTTGAGGAGAAGATCGCCGCTGCAAATCGGGTGATCGAGCGATCGATCGCGATGCGCAGCGAGCTCGAGCGCCGGCTCGCCGCCATCCATGGTGAAGAAATTGAGGCGGAACGCCGGCAACGATTTGAAGCCGCAAAGGCCGCAACGGTCGAGGCTGGGAAGGCCATGGCGAAATACCATGGGCTCGCCAGGCAGATCGTCGACATCCTCGAAACCGTCGCTGCCGCCGAGGTCGCGATCGAGGCGACGAACAAGCAGCTGCCCGTCGGCGAGGCGCTCCTTCGCTCGGCCGAGCATATCGCTCGCGGCCTCGGTGGCGCCCCGCGCGAGATTGTCAGTCAGGAAAAAATCGAGAAGTGGTACTACGCCGGCGCCGCGGCCGCATGGGGTGCCGTCCAGGAAAACCAGATCGGCGGTATTAAATCCGACGGCGGCCGCAGCGGCGAACTCGTCGTCGACGTCCGGAACGAGGGCCAGCCGAGGCGCTACCCGGTCGAGAGGAAAACAGTCCTGCGCACAGTGCTCCTGGAGGCGCAAGGCGCCGACCGGGTCACACCGCTCGCCGCCGCGATCCACCTGCCTGCTCTGCCCTCCGGCGCCGCCGACCTGTGGGCGCCTTGCGGACCTGATGGCCTGGTGGCCTTACTCGGCCAGAATTGCCATCGTGTCCTCGAGGCCGTTGCTGCTCGTCGCACCGCCCCGGCACAGAAGCCGATCGACAAGCAGGCGGACCGCGAACACGTCATCGAGGAGACAATCCTCGACGATGACCATGCCGGCGAGGTGACGGCATGAGGCTTCCCTCAACCTCCCTGACACCACGCGAGCAACGCAGCACCGCCATCCATGAGGCCGCGCATGCTGTCGCCGCGATCCGCCACGGGGTCCCAATCATTCGCGCGAGCATCGGCCTCGGGCGCGATCGCGGTCATGTCACCACTGGTCGGGTCGTGATTGGCGACGGCGCCACGGGCAACGAAATGGGTTTCGCCGTCATCGGCCGCTGCGGCGCGCTCGCGCAGCTCACGATCGATTGCAGGGAGACAGTCACCGCGGGTGCGGCCATCGACGATGGGGACATCGCTCGCAGCATTAATGCCTATCTCGCCAGCACACTGCCCAACGCCACAGAACGCGATCGTGCCGTCGTGCACGACCTGGTCGACCAGTATGCCCAGAGGATCATCGATCAGGACGGTCCGGTCATCGAAGCGCTTGCCGCCGCCCTCGTTGCCCGCGGCGAACTCGGGGCCGATGAGATCCTGCAGATCGTCGAACACGAGACGGTCAGGATGCATCCAGCCCTGCGCATTGCCCAGCGAGGCGACCGAATGCTCTGCAGTGTCGCCACTCGGCGCTTGCCGGACCAACTGCCGATGCAGACCAGGCTGCAGCCGATCGGCGCCAGCGCGATCGATGTCGAGGCGCGGACGGTGCAGCTCACGTTCACCACCGGCGCCACGGTGCGTCGCCGGAAGTACACCGGTTGGGACACCGCCGTTCCGTTCGATGAAACGCTTGTCGTCAGCCGTGAGGCGATCGACCTCACCCGCCTCAATGCCGGTGCCCCCGTTCTCGACAGCCACGCCGGCTATTCCACCAGTGCCCAGGTCGCCGTCGTCGAGCGCGCCTGGATCGAAGCCAAGGAAGGGCGGGCCAGCGTGCGATTCCCCAAAGCAGGGATCGATGCCCAAGCCGATCGCATGTTCGGGCTGGTCGCCGACCGGATCATCAAGAACGTCTCAACCGGTTACTCGGTCGATGAGGTTCGCATCGTCGAGGCCGCCGCAAAGGGTACGGTCGAGCAGCATATCGTACAGCGTTGGACGCCGTTCGAGATCAGCTTCGTCACGGCCGGCGCCGATGCTGGCGCTCAGGTGCGTTCGGCGGACGGGCTCGCGACCTATCCTGTCAACTTCGGCGGGTCCGGAATGATTGGCACTGCCGCTGCGATGCGGATGCGGATGGCGATGAAGGCGCGGGCTGCATGTGTGTGATGTCTTGGTTCAACAAATGGGCTGGGCTTTTATCCTTTCGCCAGCCCTCCTGCCCGTGCCGGCCTCGATCGGCGCGGGCAGGTAGCGCCCCCCACCCCCCGCCTTTGGGTCCTTCCGAGGGCCCAATACGTATGCGGGGACGGCGAGCCCGAGTCTCGCGCGTATTTCCAGTTTTTGAATCGTGACTTCCGGTTCCGACTCCACCTCCCTAGGAGCTAAGGAAAAATGGCCAGCGCCCGCAACGTCGTGACGTCGAAATCGGCGATGCCAGTCTATGCCCGCCGCAACGGTAAGGGAGCCTGACCCACAATGTCAGCGCGCTTCCGGTACAGCTACGGCAAAGGCGACTTTGCCTCCGCGATGGCCTCGATCAAGGATCCGATCGCCGCCGCCGGAACTGGCGCCATCAAGGAACTCGCAGACATCGTGAAGCGAGAAGGCCGGCAGGATATGGCATCTGCCGGCTTCAGCAAGCGGTTTCAAAACACCTTTCGCGGCAACGTCTACCCGGCAGGCCGCAATTCCATAGATGCCGCCGCAGTGCTCTACAGCAAGGTCCGGTACAGCAATATATTTGAGACCGGCGGCACCATCTCCGGCAAGCCGCGATTGTGGCTGCCTTTGCCGACCGCGCCGACGCGGGCAGGCCGGCAGAAGATGACGCCCGCGCTGTACGTCAAGACGATCGGGCCGCTGATCAGCATCGAACGGCAGGGAAAGCCGCCGCTGCTGGCCGGGAAAATCGCAACCAATCGGCGCGGTTCCAAGACGGGCAAGGTCAGCCTGAGCGCGCTCAAGCGCGGCGGTGCAGGCGCACCGTCGACACTCGTGCCGCTGTTCGTCGGTATCGACCGGGTGTCGATCAAGGACAAACTTCATATTCGAGAGATCACCGAACGCGCCGCTGGCCGCTTGGGCGAACTCTATTTCAAACATCTGAACCCGGAGGGCTGACATGGCCAAGGCACCGATTCTTCAACGCGTAGCGCTAGACGGTGGCGCCAGTATCGAGCAACAGCTCAAGGCGCTCGGTGCTGCCGGTGAAAAAGCGTTCAAAGATATTCAGGCTGCAGCGGCCAAGGCCAATTTCGCCAAATTCTCGGCCTCCGTCAGCAAAGCCCGCACGGACCTTGCCGCGCTCGGCAAGAACCTCGCCCTACTCGGCACCGGCCTGGCTGCAGCCGCCGGAGGCGCTGGTGCGGCCGTTCTCGGTCTCGCAAAGTCCGGCGCCGAGGCAGCCGACGCGGCGGGCAAAAGCGCGCAAAAGGCAGGCCTCCAGATCGACGCTTATGGCCGGCTGGCATTCGCCGCCAAGCAGGCAGACGTGGGGAATGAGCAGTTCATTGCCGGCATGTCGCGGCTCAACAAAGCGATTGCCGAGGCGGCCTCGCAGACCGGCAAGGCGGGCGACGTGCTCGACGATTCCGGCGTGAGCGTCCAGCGATTTGGCGGCAAGGTCGACAAGACGGCAGACGCAACCAAGAACGCTGGCACGGTATTCGATCGGCTGGGCGTGAAGATCAAGGACGCCAACGGGAAACTTCGCCCGACCGAGGCAATCGTCCAGGATCTCGCGGAGGCGTTCTCTCGACTGGAAGATGGTCCGGTCAAGGTGGCGCTTGGCATGGAGATTTTCGGCAAATCGTTCGCCGAGCTGATCCCGTTTCTGAACCAGGGCCGAGACGGCATCCGCGACCTGGGCAAGGAAGCGGAAAAGCTCGGGTTTCTATTCACGCCGGCCGAAGCGGCGTTGGGCGACTCGCTCGGCGACATGCTGGGTTCACTCGGCGCCGCAGTCTTCGGCATCAAAAAGAAGCTCGGGCTGTTGTTCGCGCCCATCGTGCTGGCCGGGGCTGAAGGGTTTCGAGACGTCATCGTCCAAAACAAGGATGCGATTCTGCAATTCGGCGCGGAAGCCGCTCGTGTGACGGCCGGCGTCCTGGGCGATTTGCTGCACCTCTTGAGCGGCAACATAGCGGCCATCAAGAACCCATGGATCAAGGAATGGTCGGCGGCACTCATCCAATTCGGTAATGACGTCGCAGGCGTCTTCAACGGGCTCGTGCTGCCGGCGTTCAAGGCTCTGCGCGAGGGCGCGCAATTCGTCGCCGATCAAATCAATAAGGTTTTCGGCACAGACATCACGGCCGGCGAGCTCGCGCTTGGTGCCGCTGTCCTGTCGGCCGTTGGCGCGTTCACGTTGCTCGGCAGCACCATCGCAGCCGTGGTGGCGGGTATCGGATTCCTGGCCGGCCTTGTCGGCGGTATCCCGCTCGCGATCGCCGCAGCGGCGGTAGGGGCTGGAATCGCCATCGGCGTCTTCTGGGAGGATATCAAAGCCGGCGCTGCAACCGCATGGCAGTTCATAACTGATGGCGCTGCGGGCGCCTGGCAGGGCATCGTCGACGGCGCAACGGGTCTCTGGGAAGGCATCGTCGCCGCCTTCGGGCAAGGCCAGCAAACGGCGGTGGCTGCCTTCATGGGCATCGTCGACGCGATCACCAACGCCTGGAACGGACTGATCGACAAGCTCGGCCAGATAGCTCAGGCGATCGTCGACCGGATCGCCACATGGTTCGGCACCTTGCCGCAGCGGATCACCGCCATCTTCAACAGCCTGGTCAGCATCGCGAGCAGCGTGCTCAATCGCGTGTCGTCGCTGGTCGACAGCATTGTCTCGAAGATCAAGTCGGCGATCGAGTTCGCAAAGCAACTCACCGGGCTTGGCGGTGGCGACAGTGGCGGCGGATCATCGCCTGGATTCGCCGGTGGCGGCTTCGTCCGTGGCCCAGGCGGACCGAGAACCGATTCCATCGTGGCCCGGCTCAGCGCCGGCGAATTCGTCGTCCAGGCGCGCGCCGTGCGGAGGCTTGGCGTTGATTTCTTCAACATGCTCAACCAGGGCATTATGCCATCGCTTGCCGGTCTTCGCGGCTTCAGCCTCGGCGGCTTCGTCGAAGGGATCAACCAGTCGATGACGATCCCGCGATTCGCTGGCGGCGGCATGGTGCCTAAGCTCGCGCCGGCATCATCTTCCTCGAACAGGACGCCGCTGCTTCTGCAGTTCAACTCAGGCGAGGTGATCGATGATATCACCATCGGCAACATTGCGATGAATAGGCTGCAGCGCGAATTGATTAGCCATGCGTATGCCAGCCTCGGCGGGAGGCCCGGCCGCAGATGACCGAGAAACCCGAAAAGTGGTGGGAAGCGCCACCGGAGGCAGCCGAGCGCGTCGCCAACAATCGCCGGGGCTTCATGGAGCAGTTCGGCGATTTTGAAGCGGTCGCATGTGAAGGCATGTGGCTGGGCAGCTCGCCGGATGGTCAGTATCTCGGCCTGCAGTTCGATCGGCCAGATGGCTCGATCATGCGGATTGCGCTTCGTTGGTGGGACGTCGAGGGGTTCTTCACTGAACTGGCGGGCGCCATGGAATACATGGGCCAGCGGCAGTTCGCGCTCAAGGAACCGGAGGGCAAAGCATGATTGACCTCGCTGATCTCGCCGAGCTTCGGGCTGCCCTGTTCGATGAAGACAAAATCGGCACGCTTACCGAACAGGCGGTTCATGGGCTTGCCGCCACCGACGCCGAGTTGGCTAGGCTCATCGAAGCCATCGAGCAGCGCGGAAAGCTTGGTGCGCTCCGACATGGCCTTGTTTGCGCCGAGGAATATCACCGCCGATCGGCTGACCTCTTCAAGGCGCTACTGGTCCGGCTCGACGGGAAGGTGTCGTGATGGCGCAAGCATATGGTTCCCTCGCTCATCCCGTCGCACTCGACCCGTTCCAGCAGCTCGTCGCGGTGCATTGGACCTCGCGCCTGCTCGCCTTCACCGTGCTGTTGAAAAAGCTGCACGGAACGCACTTGGCGGAACACTGCGCGCCGCCAACAGCATCAGGGCCGGACCAATTCAGTCAATGGCCCTCTTACCTGTCCGAGACGGAATATCGCTACGCCAACCCGGAGGGTCGCACTTTCCTCCGGGCCTATCTCATATCCGCCAGAGATGGTTCGGGTACCGAGGTCGACGCCGCCGACATTTCGATAAGCGGCATGCCTGACCTGGGATCGGCGACGCATGTCTCCTACGGGTCGTGGCAGTGGCGATCTGAGGGCAACGGGGCCATCGGCGAGATCGAGCCTGACAGGTTTCCCGGCGCCTGGTGGCAGCAGCCGGAAGGCGACCCGCAGGGCTTGACGGTGTCGGGCCATGCCGACAGACCCTTCCTGCTCGGAACATCGGCATCCTTCGCCTGCAACGGCCAGGCGTTCACGGCGGGGCCGGTCTGCTACGCCGGCGGCAGCCCGGAGCTGGATTTCAACTTCGCCGACTACAGTTCGACGCTCGTCGATTTTTCTCCGTTCGCGCTCGACCTGTCCGGCGTCACCGTCGTTCACAAGGACAAGGCCTATCGCGTCATCGCGCGGCAGATCTTGCAGGCGACGCAGGAGCAGCCGCCGCTTGGAACGATACCGCAACAGCCCGGTGTGCTGTGGGTGCTGTGCGAGCGCTCCAAAGGCGGACGATCCGACAGCATGACACCCATGACAGGAGGATCATTACCATGATGCCAGGTGTAGCAGCTCAGCCGCTTGGCCGCCGTCGCTCTTCCGGCGGCGCGGGGCCGACTGATGGCACGGCCCTGCTTGATTTCGTCAATGGCGTCTATAATGCCAGCGGCGCAGCACATCCGATCGGAAGCCTTCTTGGCGGCGGCTTCGATGCGGCCTATATCACCGGTTCCGGTATGCAGATTGCGTCGGGCAACCTGCCGACGGCGGTTGGTCAACTTTTCGCCGAATACCAAGCCGGTCTCTCGGCAGGGATGAGCATCGTCTTCGAATTCTCGCAGACCACCAGCGCCGACCGTTTCCTCATCGTCTTCGAGGACAGGACAGGTGCTCCGGATTGGGCGTTGCAGGTCGAGCGGGTCAATCTCAACCGCAACACGCCGAACGATGACTTCTATGTCGCCGACTATGATGCGCTTGATTTCAGTAATCACGTAGCCGAGGCTCTGGCATCGGGCATCAACCGCTTGGCGGTGACGATCGGACGCGACCTCGGCGGCGGCATGTGGCGCTATGCGGTTTCCATCAACGGATCGACGGCGCTTACGTCCGATGTTCCATATTCCGCTGCGGCAGGTTTCGCGACCAACGGGCTCGCCGTGGTCCGAATCGGGGCTCGCTTCGATGCTTGGCCAGACGGCTACATTCGTTCGATCGAGCTAATGCCGGCGGTCGACGAGACCCTACTGCAGACGCTGTCGGCATAAACGCCCGGCTCGGGCGTCGTCGTCGGCGCGCTTTAGCGACTGCGAAGATCACTTCGCAACCAGGCGGCAATGGTCTGATAGTGATCGCCGCCAAGCCCTGCGAAGTATTCATTCACCATTCGAAAAGCGAAGATCGTTAGTTTCTCGCCAGCCTGTTCCTCCGCAGGCAAAGCGCGCCAGCGAGCGAGGATCGCGCTCTTTTCAATTTCGAAGCCTGACTTTTTCGTCATGTCATTTTCTCCTGCGACTCAGTTCGCAAGATCAGCTTCACACGGTCGCGCTGACTTTTTCGTGCGCGCCATCGGCGCAACTTGATCAGCGTTGCAGCTGGGCACGGCCGGGATTTGCAGCCCGATCGTGTTTTCCGGCGTGCTGAGAATTTTGAAACGTTCGATGGCTTAGATTGCCCGCATGCTAGATCGAACCGCTCCTTTTCCGTGCGACGTCCACAAGATCGCCGAACAGTGCGGCATCAAGATCCTGAAGCCCGCGCTGCATGGCTCGATGGGCGGGAAGCCTCGCATCTGCTTCTGCCCGAAGACTCTCAAACGCATCGGCCAGGCGCATGGCGCCGATCATCTTCGCCTTGTGCTCCGCCTCATCGTCGAGAGCGAAGGCAACGCCGGTGAGTTGCAGGGCGACGTCATCACCGCCGTTTCGTCGGTCGTGCTCACCGGGCTCGTCGAGATCCGCGCCGATCTTTTCGATGCGATCGCCCTCGGCCAAGTCAGGACATGGGCCCAGTTCGTGAAACCCGGGTGCACGACGGCCGAGGCGATGGCGACCGCGCTGCTGTGGCGGCTCGCGAGCCCGGAACGCGTCATGCCGAAGCTCTCGGCCGAGGAGATCGCAGCGGAGGAGAAGCGCGCGGCGATCGCCCGCAAGGGGCGAGAGAATGCGAAGCGGCGGCGGATCAAGGCTGCCGGCGTCGCGCGGGCGGCATAGCGCGTGACGATCGATCCTCGCGTCCGGGCCTTGTGCGACGAGTTCGACGTCGAGATCATCGATGGCGGAGCCTACCCAGAGCCTGGGCAGACGAGGGCGCCGGCGACGATCCGGCGCATCATCGACCGGTACGGGGAGCCCCATGCGAGGCTTGTCATGTGTGTCCTAGCCGAGGGCCGCGGCAACGCCGCGCTGATTGATGAGGTCTCGCTCTGGGCGATCAGCGATCTGGTCCGGGCTTGCGCCGATGTGGTCGACGAGAACGCCGGCGGGTTCCTCGACATCTTCGACAATTTGCCCCTGGGCGCCTACCTCGCCGTCGTGAACGAGCTGCTCGGTAAGGTACGGCAACGCGAAGCCCTTGTCGGCATGCTCTATCTGCATGTTCGGCGCCTTCGTGCCGATTCGATCACGGGCCGCGACGCCAGCCGGCACAGGACCGAAAAGGCGAATGGCAGTGAAATCGAGAAAGGCCGGCCGCAGTTCCGGAAGGGCGCGCACCGGACCGTTGCGGAGAAGGTCGCGATCGGCCGGCAGCTGATCGAGGCAAAGGCGTCGATGCGGTGGGGAACATTCGGACCCTGGCTTAAGCAATCCGGTATCGGCCAACACGCCGCACTCAACTGCATGCGCGCCGCCCGCGCCGCCGACGGCGAAGACGACCAGGCGGTGGCGACATAACTTAACGCCTGGCGGGAGATCATTGCGGCCTATTTCTTCGGGCGATCGGGAAACAGCAGGCTGAAAATAAGTAGGCCGAACATCACCGCTGAGAAGAGTGCCAAGAATCCCGTGACCTTCAGCCCGGCGAAATAGGATATGGCCATCAGCACGGCGACGAGCGAAAGAAAAATCGCCATTCGTGGCTGCCTCTCTCAGAGCTTGAAACGTTCGAGCAACTCGCGCTCCGCCGGCGTCACCCGCACCCCGCGCCCATTCTGATTGCCGTCGCTGAGCGCATGACAGACCAGTTTGACGTCAATCTTGAGATCGTTGGCGATCCGCCCGAATGACAGCGTCTGCCACTCATCGGGGCAATTGGCCAGGATCTCGTTGGCGTGACGCTCGATCCGATCGATGATGAGGTTCTGCTCGGCGACGCGTTGCGCCTTCGCCTGGTCGGTGCCGCGATAGGCAGGTTTTCGGATCGCGCGGATTGGGATCGTCGTCACTTCCGCCCACCTGTCCAGCCTCGGATATCGCCGAGCAGCTTCTGAACCTCGGCGATCGTGGTGCCCACGGTCGACCAGTTGCCGCGATCGTCCCATTTCTCATAAGAAACCGGCCGATGTGTTTTGCCGCTGTATGCCTCCATCGGCACGGGCTGACCTTCCCCGGGATCGTCGTCGACCTTAAAGAATTCGTCGAGAATGTAATCAGGCCGCTCAACACCCGACCTGACGCCGATACGCACCTGGTCGAATTTCGCTGCTCGCATCCGGGCAAAGATGCGTCGGACATATTCCTCGGCATCGCTTAGCCCAGGCAGCGCAGTGGCGAGCGTGGCGTTTCGCGGTAGCGAGAGAAGAGGGTCGTTTGCGCCGGTCGATGCTTGGTTCCCCATCGCAACAGCTTCTCACCTTCTTGCTTCGCCACTACGCGCGCTTTCGGGTCTGTTCCAATGACCCCTGGTAGTCAGCGTCGGCGATCCTTTCCATTTCCGCGATCAGCCAAGCCCAAGCATGCAGGTACTTTGCCCGGAATTCGAGATAGGCAGGAATGCTGTTGATCAGCACGACGGTCAAGCACTGGCTCGAGTCCCAATATTCGATGAGGTGACCACGCTGGCCAGCGTCGTACACGTAAACCGAGTCGAGGGCCTCTCCGAATTGGTGGTTCAGATGGACGCCGTTGCGGCGGTAGATATCCGGAAGATCGCCGCCGTGCTCGTCGGCATCCCGCATGATCGCGGCATACCAATCCGGCGCCTCGCACGGCTGAAGAGAGGTTCCATCAAAACGCAGGCAGGCTTCTTTGGTCATGATGATCTCCTGATTCGGGCACCGATCATGACTCCCAGAGCGACTGTTCGCGATAGGGTTTATTAACGCTCCGCCGTGGAAAGCGGGGAGAGCGGCGCTTTTGCTGGTGCGTTATCACGACCCATCAGCTGAGATGCGATGCGAGGAGGCCTACTCGCCGAGTTTGAAGTAACCGCGGTCGCTTGCCCATTCTCGGAACGCTGTTCGCAACGCCTCCGGTCGGGTGATCTCCGGTCCTGACTCGGCGATGAACCGGTCCAGCACCTCGAGCAGATCGGGATGCAGGCGCACCATGACAGGCGCGCCGATACCGGTCGGCTTCGGCCCGCGTTTTTTCTTTACTATCAGGGTTTGATCGTCCATGGAAACTCTGCTACCACTATTTTTGTTCGGGGGGAATTCGTTCCGGACATCCATTAGAAATCATAACAACAAATTGGAGACGATCCGATGCCGAAGACGCTTGTCCCGGGGGGCGAAGCTATGCCCGCCATCCACCGCCGCGCCATCCTGAGCGGAATAGCCGCACTCGCCTCAGGCGCCGGCCTACACCGCGCGATCGCCGCTCCGCTGGCACCGGAAGACCGCCCAGCACCACCACGCGCCCTGGCGCACCCTGACGCCGAACTGCTGCGTCTGGGCCGTGAGATCACCGCAACGGACCTGCGGCGGCACCAAGTCTCCGATCGGATCGATGAAGCTACCGCCCGCTACAACGCGGTCTATGACGCCGCCGGTGGGCTTGGGTCCTGTCGCCCGAAGGAGGAGTTCCTGCTAGGCGTTCCCGCCAGTCTCGCGGTGCTTGTCCAGCCTGGCCAGACGTATGACGACTGCGCAGCCAGCTTGCCTTCCGAGCATCGCGCCGCGCGCGCCTGGCGCCAGATCAAGGCGGCCACAGCCACGGAGAAGAAAACGGCCGCGGAATGGCAAAAGGCCTGCGACGACCTCGCCGATGAGACCGGCGTCACCGCCGGCGAGGCGGAGTATGAAAGGCTGTACGTGGCCCTCCACGACGTCGGCATGAGGATTTTGGCGACACCAGCGGCGACGCTTGACGGGATGCAGGTGAAGCTCGAGGCGGTTCGGGCGATGGGCTATGAGATGGATGTCGACGAGAACACCGACCTCCTGGTGGCTTGGCGGTCGCTCGCCGGCGACGTCGAGCGACTGGCCGGCACTTTGCCTAACGACCAGATGCAGACGCAGCGGTGCCTCGCGTGAGCCGTCGTGCGGCTGTGAACCACCGGCTCTCAAATCAACTGGAGCGGTTAAGGGATCTGGCGTCGGGCTCCAGTGAACCGGCAAGCAGCATCCAGCGCGATGCGACGTCAATTGCTACCGCGATGAAGTCGATTCACGGCGGGGAGTGGCAGACTGAGATAGATCATCTGACGGGATACGTCCTGGTGCGGCGGAGTTAGCCCGCTGATGTTCGGCCCGCCGTCGCGAGGCGGCGGGCCTCCATCACGGAAATATGGCGATGGGTCGAGCACCTGGGCGGTGCATGTCGGTCGCATCTGCCCAGATTGTCCACGCAAAACAAGGGGCGCCTTCATGACGTTCTCGTCCGACGAATTTCCCAGTCTGAAGATTGAAAAGCCCAAGGCGCTTTCGATCGTTTGGCTGTGCTCCGCGGACGATCATGGCAGGCCCCTCGGCCAGCAGCCGGATAACGCCTAGCTGATCGACCCCAGCCCGAGAGCGGGGCACGGACCTTTCGTCTTCGACGAGTTCGATAATCCAATTTAGGCCGTAGCTCAGGCAGGGATCGTTCGGCTCGAACAGAGTGAACTCTGGCCCCTCAAAATTGTCTGCCGTTGACGACAGCAACAGGTAGCCAAACGTCTCGTTCTGCGACTTGCTGGTCACTATTGCCAACGTGGACCCCTCGCCTTCCGCAAATCGCACCAACTCGCCTGGATTGGCCTCTTCGAGGCGCTTGTACTGGGCGCGAGAAAAAACTTCCATTTTTGATACGATCCTTTTCCCGTCGATTGGAACCCCAAGAGAACCCGAAACGGTGTCAAGCATTTGCAGATCAGTAGGTTTTCTAAATAACGTATTGAATTTGCTTCATATTTTGGTGAGCGCGATGGGATTCGAACCCATGACCTACTGATTAAAAGTCAGTTGCTCTACCGGCTGAGCTACGCGCTCCCGCGGGCGCGAAAGGCTGCCCTCGAAATTGCGCGGAACATAGGGAGAGTGCCGCGACCGGTCAACCGGAAAAACAGCATTCGCAAGCCCAGCTTTTCCAGCACTGCCACCGGGTCCGACCGACCGCTTCGATCATGAGAGGGACCACCTTGGCAGAGCAATTGCATGGCCGGTCTGCTGAGGCGCCAGCAGGCCGGAGAAACATTACAAATCAGTAACTTGGCATTTCGCGGGGAACTATACGTCCACCCCGCCCGTTTCCTCGCCACAAGGGACGTCAATCACCCTTTCGCAGGAGAAGACAATGAACAAGATCGTATCGGGTATGCTGGCGACCACATTGTCAGTTTCGTTCGCGGCAGCCGCCGGTCCGGCCAACGCCGCCCAGATGTTCGCGCCGCAGGCACCGGAGGCTTCGTCAAATATCCTGAACGTCGAAGCCCGCAACGGTGATTACCAATGGAAGAAGCGCCACGGCGATCGCCGTAACTTCAGCCGCAATTTCAGCGGCAATCGGAATTTTGCCCGCAACAATGATCGTGGCTCCTATTGGAACGGTCATCGCGGCTATCGTGAATATCATCGCGGCTATCGCCGTCACGGCGATTATTGGTTCCCGCTGGCCGCCTTTGCCACCGGTGCGCTGATCACCGGCGCGATCATCAACAACGAGAACAACCGTGTCTATGAAGGCAACGCCCACGTTCAGTGGTGC
Source organism: Mesorhizobium cantuariense (assembly GCF_042647205.1). NCBI lineage: Bacteria > Pseudomonadati > Pseudomonadota > Alphaproteobacteria > Hyphomicrobiales > Phyllobacteriaceae > Mesorhizobium > Mesorhizobium cantuariense. Next base: position 3,390,998 of record NZ_JBHRVD010000001.1, read on the forward strand.
TATGACCACTACCGCAGCTACCGCGCTTCGGACAACACGTTCCAGCCGAACTACGGCCCCCGCAAGGAGTGCCGCTCGCCCTACTGATCCTAAGTGTGAGTAGTGAGTAAAAAGGCCAGCGCCGGCAACAGCGCGGGCCATTTTTCATCGTGCCCAGGTGGGAGAGTGCTGGTCAGCTCGCCCAGTTGATGCTTTTGAAAATCAAATAGAGCGCTCCGCCCTCACCACGCGGTGAGCGATACGCGCCAAGAGCATCACAAATTCGAACCATTGTTCCCGTCAATTCCCAACCCAGCGCTTCCAGGTCATTGCCGGCGTTGGGCACATAGGCCTGGGCCAACTCATCTATGCTGTTCTTCTCGCCGAAGGAGCGAACCAGCTTGGCGTCGCTGAGAAGCTCGCCGGGCAAATTCGAATTTGCCCAAGCCCACAGCCAATTGCTTGCCTTGGCGCTCGTGGAGCCCGCAATCTGGATCTCAGTGACGATCTTGACGCCTCCGTCATCCGAGAACAGAAGTTTTCCGGCCGTAAGGTCGTAGTCATAGCGTGACCAACTCCCAAGGCGAAAATCTGTATGCAAGCGGTCATTCTTGGCATGCAGTTGCTCAACGGCCTCGTCGCGCCAAGCAGGATACCAGTCTGGCTTCATTTCCCCTCACCCTATCTGATGGCTGCTCATTACACGCTCAGCGTCCTGCGCACAGCATCGCGCCAACCCGCGAGCTTGGCTGCGCGCACGGAGCCATCCATGTCCGGCTGGAAGCGTCGTTCCAGCGCCCAGCTTTTCGCGAATTTCCTGGCATCCGGCCAAGCGCCAGCTTTCGAGCCCGCGAGCCACGCTGCACCGAGCGCGGTCGTCTCGAGAATGGTCGGGCGGTCGACCGGCGCATCGAGGATGTCGGCCAGGCGCTGCATGGTCCAGTCCGACGCCACCATGCCGCCATCGACCCTGAGCACCGTCTTGGCCGAAGCCCCCTTCCAGTCCTTGCGCATGGCGTCGAGCAGGTCGCGCGTCTGATAGGCCACGGCTTCCAGGGCGGCGCGGGCAAATTCCGCTGGCCCGGAATTGCGCGTCAGACCAAAAATGGCGCCGCGTGCCTCCGCATCCCAATGCGGCGCGCCGAGCCCGACGAAGGCCGGCACCAGATAGACGTTCTGCGTCGGATCGGCTTCATTAGCCAGTTTGCCGCTCTGCTCGGCCTTGCCGATCACCTTGATACCATCACGCAACCATTGCACTGCGGCACCGGCAATAAAGATCGAGCCTTCCAGCGCGTAAGTCGTCTTGCCGTTCAGCCTGTAGGCAATGGTGGTTAGCAGCCGGTTCTTCGAGCGCACCAGGTCGCTGCCGGTGTTCAGCAGCGCAAAACAACCGGTGCCGTAGGTCGATTTCATCATGCCTGGCTCGAAGCAGGCTTGGCCGATGGTCGCGGCGTGCTGGTCGCCGGCAACGCCGAGTATTCTTATCTCGGCGCCAAAGAGGTTTTTCTCTGTAATTCCAAAATCATCGGCACAGTCTTTTACTTCAGGAAGCATTTTTGCCGGGATGTTGAGGATATCCAGCAGCTCGTCGTCCCAGGCATTCTCAGCGATGTTGTAGACCAGCGTGCGCGAGGCGTTGGTGGCGTCCGTGGCGTGCACCTTGCCGCCGGTTAGCCGCCAGATCAAAAAGCTGTCGATGGTGCCGGCGAGCAATTCGCCCTTCTCGGCGCGTTTCCTGGCGCCTTTCACCTTGTCCAGCATCCAGGCGATCTTGGTGCCGGAAAAATACGGATCGAGCAGCAGGCCGGTCTTTTTGGTGAATGTCTTTTCCAGCCCCTGATTCTTGAGTTTCTGGCACAGCGGCGCGGTGCGCCGGTCCTGCCAGACGATCGCATTGTGGATCGGCTTGCCGGTCGCCCTGTCCCAGATGACGACGGTTTCGCGCTGGTTGGTGATGCCGAGCGCGGCCACTTCGGATGCATTCCGGCCGGCCTTTTTCAGCGCCGCCTTTACGGTCGTCACCACGCTCGCCCAGATATCCTCGGGATCATGCTCGACCCAGCCAGAGGCAGGGTAATGCTGGGTGAATTCCTTTTGCCCGCTGCCGGCGAGCTTCATCTCGCCGTCGAACAGGATCGCCCTGGTCGAAGTCGTGCCTTGGTCGATGGCAAGGATGTATCCGGTCATTCTGCCCCCCTGCTTAGTCTTTTACACAAACAGGGGAGACGGCAAGATGCCGCCTCCCCTATTCTCATGATGCGGGCGCGAACGCCAACACCAAGGTTACTTCTGCCAGCTCTTCACCAGTTCGTCGTAATTGATGGTGACCGGCTTTTCCTTCTCGTTCTCGATCTTGAGCTGAGGAGCGAGATGGCCGTTCTTGACCGCGTCGGCGTTCCAATAGGCAAGGTCATGCTCTTCGGCCATCTTCGGGCCGATATCGCCCTGGATGCCTGCCTTTTCCAGGCGTTCCATGACCTTTTCCTGCTCGGCGCAGAGCGAGTCCATCGCCTCCTGCGCCGTCTTGGCGCCCGACGACGCATCGCCGATCGCCTGCCACCAGAGCTGTGCCAGCTTCGGATAGTCAGGCACGTTCGTACCGGTTGGCGACCACTGGACGCGGGCCGGCGAGCGGTAGAACTCGATCAGTCCGCCGAGCTTCGGCGCGCGTTCCGTGAAGCTCTTGTCCTGGATCGTCGACTCGCGGATCAGCGTCAAGCCGACATGGCTCTTCTTCACGTCGACCGTCTTCGACACGACGAACTGCGCATAAAGCCAGGCGGCCTTGGCGCGATCGTCGGGCGTCGACTTCAGCAGGGTCCAGGAACCGACGTCCTGGTAGCCAAGCTTCATGCCGTCCTTCCAGTACACGCCATGCGGCGACGGAGCAAAGCGCCATTTCGGGGTGCCGTCCGCGTTCACGACCGGCAGCCCTTCCTTGACGAAGGAGGCGGTGAAGGCAGTGTAGGTGAACATCTGCTGCGCGACCGTGCCCTGCGACGGGACGGGGCCGGATTCGCCGAACGTCATGCCCTGGGCTTCCGGCGGCGCATAGGCCTTCAGCCAATCCAGGTACTTCTGGATCGAATACACCGAAGCCGGGCCGTTGGTGTCGCCGCCGCGCGCGACGCACGAGCCGACGGGCTGCGACTTCTCGTTGACCTTGATGCCCCATTCGTCGACGGGAAGACCGTTTGGCAGGCCCTTATCGCCGTTGCCGGCCATCGACAGCCATGCGTCGGTGAACCGCCAGCCGAGCGACGGGTCCTTCTTGCCGTAGTCCATGTGGCCATAGACCTTCTTGCCGTCGATCTCGCGGCCGGTGAAGAATTCGGCGATGTCCTCATAGGCCGACCAGTTGACGGGAACGCCGAGGTCGTAGCCGTACTTCGCCTTGAAGTCGGCCTTGTTCTTCTCGTCGTTGAACCAGTCGTAGCGGAACCAGTAGAGGTTCGCGAACTGCTGGTCGGGCAGCTGGTAGAGGTCGCCGTCCGGAGCGGTCGTGAACTTGGTGCCGATGAAGTCGGCGAGGTCGAGGTTGGGGTTGGTGACATCCTTGCCCTCATTCGCCATCCACTTGGTCAGGCTGCGCGCCTGCTGGTAGCGCCAGTGCGTGCCGATCAGGTCGGAGTCGTTGACGTAGGCGTCATAGATATTCTCGCCCGACTGCATCTGCGTCTGCAGCTTTTCGACGACATCGCCTTCGCCGATCAGGTCGTGGGTGATCTTGATGCCGGTGATCGCGGTGAAGGCGGGCGCCAGAACCTTGGACTCATAGCTATGCGTATCGATGGTCTCGGAGACCACCTTGATGTCCATGCCGGCGAAAGGCTTCGCGGCATCGATGAACCATTGCAGCTCGGCTTCCTGGGCGCCGCGATCGAGCGTCGACAAGTCCTTGATTTCGGTATCGAGGAAGGTCTTGGCTTCGTCCATTCCGGCATAGGCCTGGCCTGCTCCCCAGAGCAGGACAAGCGCAGTCGTTGATGTTAAAAATTGCCTTCGCATTTCGTTTCCTCCACTTTTCAAGTTTCAAGTGCGATCTGGAGCGGCCGTCGGCACGCGGCCGCTCCAACAGTTTCCCCCTCTATACGTAGCGGAACACGCCGACGGCGTAGACTACGGAGAGAGCGAGAGCCCACCACAGGCTGGGTCCGATAAGACCCAGCCAAGCGAGATGGATAAAGGCGCTGCCGAGCAGCGAAACAAAAAGGCGGTCGCCGCGCGTCGTCTCGAAGCGCAGGACGCCGACCCGGGGATTGCCGCCAGGCGAGGCGTATTCCCAAGCCGCCATGCCGCAGAGCAGCACCAGGATCGTGATGAAAAAGATCGCCGTCGGCAGCGTCCATGCCATCCAGGTGAGGTTCATGGTCATACCCTCCCCAGGGCAAAGCCCTTGGCGATGGTGTTGCAGACGAACCCTTGTGTTCGTTTCATCATACCCTCCCTAGGGCGAAGCCCTTGGCGATGTAGTTGCGGACGAACCAGATCACGAGCGCGCCTGGAAGGATGGTGAGCACGCCGGCGGCGGCGAGCACGCCCCAGTCGAGCCCGGAGGCCGAGACCGTGCGCGTCATGATCGCCGCGATCGGCTTGGCGGCGGTCGTGGTCAAGGTGCGCGCGATCAGCAGCTCGACCCATGAGAACATGAAGCAGAAGAAGCAGGCCACGCCGACGCCGCTCGCGATCAGCGGCATGAATATCCTGAGGAAGAAGCGCGGGAAGGAGTAGCCATCGATATACGCCGTCTCGTCGATCTCCTTCGGCACGCCCGACATGAACCCTTCGAGGATCCACACTGCCAGCGGTACGTTGAACAGGCAGTGCGCCAGTGCCACCGCGATGTGTGTGTCGATCAGGCCGAAGGCCGAATAGAGCTGGAAGAACGGCAGAGCGAACACCGCCGGCGGCGCCATGCGGTTGGTCAGCAGCCAGAAGAAGAGGTGCTTGTCGCCGAGGAAGCGGTAGCGCGAGAAGGCGTAGGCCGCCGGCAGCGCCACCGAAACCGAGATCACCATGTTCATGACGACATAGATGATCGAATTGATGTAGCCCTTGTACCAGGACGGGTCGGTGAAGATCACCATGTAGTTGGCTAGGGTCGGGCTCTTCGGCCACAGCGAAAAGGCGCCCAGGATCTCCTGATTGGTCTTGAAGCTCATATTGACCAGCCAGTAGATCGGCAGCATCAGAAAGATGATGTAGATCGTCGGCACCAACCACCAGAACCGGGATTCTTCGCCGCGCCGGCGCATCAGCCGCGCAAGCTGGTCCTGCGACAAGGTGCTGGCGAGCCCGTCCGAAACCGCCGTCTCACGCACTCGGTCCTGCCTCGTCGTTCCTTCGTTGGCGCCGCTCATCTCAGCGCTCCTCATCGACGTTGGTCATGACGGTGTAGAACACCCATGACAGCAAAAGGATGATCAGGAAGTAGATGATCGACATGGCGGCCGCCGGCCCGAGGTCGAACTGGCCGATGGCAATCTTGACGAGGTCTATCGACAGGAACGTCGTCGAATTGCCGGGGCCTCCGCCGGTGACGACGAACGGCTCGGTGTAGATCATGAAACTGTCCATGAAGCGCAGCAGCACTGCAATCACAAGCACGCGGTTCATCTTCGGCAGCTGGATGTAGCGGAACACTGCCCAGCGTGAGGCGCCGTCGATCTTGGCCGCCTGGTAGAAGGCATCGGGGATCGAGACTAGCCCGGCGTAGCAGAGCAGAACGACGAGGCTTGTCCAGTGCCATACGTCCATCAGGATGACCGTCACCCAGGCGTCGGTCGGATCGTTGACATAGTTGTAGTCGAAGCCGAGCGCCGACAGCGTGTAACCGAGCAGGCCAATGTCGATGCGGCCGAAAACCTGCCAAATCGTGCCGACGACGTTCCACGGGATCAGCAGCGGCAGAGCCATCAGCACCAGGCAGACCGGCACGCCCCAGCCTTTCTTGGGCATGTTGAGAGCGATGAAGATGCCGAGCGGAATCTCGATGGCGAGGATGGTTGCGGAAAAGATCAGGTTGCGGACCATCGACAGCCAGAAGCGTTCCGACTCCAGGATTTCGGTGTACCAGTCCGAGCCGTTCCAGAAGAAGACGTTGTTTCCGAACGTGTCCTGCACCGAATAGTTGACCACCGTCATCAGCGGGATCACCGCCGAGAACGCCACCAGCAGGAGAACCGGCAGCACCATGAACCATGCCTTGTTGTTCCAGGTCTTCTCCATCTAGGCCTCCATCTCGACACGCCAGGAATCGGCATAGATGTTGATGCCGGCCGGGTCGAACCGCACCTTCGGATCGGCGGGCAGGGTCTCGTCCTCACCGATCACGGCAGCGATGTCGCGGCCTTCGAGCTTGGCACGCACCACCTTGTGGCGGCCCAGATCCTCGACCTTGCTGACTTGCACGGCCATGCCATCACGGCCGAGACGGACATATTCGGGACGGATGCCAAGCTCGACGGCGCCGCTGCCTGCCTTGGGTGCGCCCGGCAGTTCGATGCGTTGCGAGCCGAGCGTCGCGGTCTTGCCGTCGATTGCCACCGGCATGACGTTCATGCCGGGCGAGCCGATGAAATAACCGACGAAGGTATGGCGCGGGCGTTCGAACAATTCGGCCGGCGTGCCGATCTGCACGATGCCGCCATCATACATGACCACGACCTGCTCGGCGAAGGTCAGCGCCTCGGTCTGGTCGTGCGTGACATAGACCATGGTGTAGCCAAAGCGGCGGTGCAGCTGCTTCAGCTGCGAGCGCAGCACCCACTTCATATGCGGGTCGATGACGGTCAGCGGCTCGTCGAACAGGATCGCGTTGACATCCGAGCGCACCAGCCCGCGGCCGAGCGATATCTTCTGCTTCTGGTCGGCAGTCAGGCCCCTCGCCTTCTTCTTCGCCCACGACGCCAGGTCGATCATCTCCAGCGTCTCGCGCACCTTGCGATCGACATCGGCTTCCGGCACGCCGCGATTGCGCAGCGGGAAGGCCAGATTGTCGTAGACGGTCATGGTGTCGTAGATGACCGGGAACTGGAACACCTGCGCGATGTTGCGCTCCTGCGTCGACAGATTGGTCACGTCCCTGCCGTTGAACAGCAACTGGCCATGCGAGGGATGAAGCAGGCCAGAAATGATGTTGAGCAGCGTGGTCTTGCCGCAGCCCGAGGGCCCGAGCAGCGCATAGGCGCCACCGTCCTCGAAGACATGATGCACTTCCCGCAGCGCGAAATCGGCATCCTTCTGCGGGTTCGGCAGGTAGGAATGTCTGACATGGTTGACGTCGATGCGTGCCATCTCTTTGCCCTCAAGCCGCCAGCTTCGGCGCGGTCACGGCGCGGCCGTGCTCGTCGAAAACCATGATGTGGCGCGGATCGATGAACACCTCGACCACCTCGTCCGGCTCGAAATGCCTGATACCATGGGTCAGCATGACCCAGCGCGCATCGGCGAAATCGAGATGGATGAAACTCTCCGACCCAGTGATCTCGGTGATCGTCACCTTTGCACGCACCGGCACGGCAGCAGCATCCGGCCGCTCGAGAGACAGATGATGCGGCTGAAAGCCGATCGTATACATGGCGTCGGCAATGCCGCAGAGTTCGGCCGGCACCGGCAGGTTCACGCCCCCCTCCAGCAGGAAATCCCGGCCCTTCTTGGCAAGCACGATGGTGTTGAGCGGTGGATCGGAAAACGTCTTGGCCGTCACCAGATCAACCGGCTTGCGGAACACCTCGATGGTCGGTCCGAACTGCGTGATCTTGCCCTGGGAAAGCGTCGCCGTGTTGCCGCCGAGCAGCAGGGCCTCGTGCGGCTCGGTCGTGGCATAGACGAAGATGGTGCCGGCGGCGGCGAATATCCTGGGCAATTCGGCGCGCAGTTCCTCGCGCAATTTGTAGTCGAGATTGGCGAGCGGTTCGTCGAGCAGGACAAGGCTGGCGTTCTTGACGATGGCGCGCGCCAGTGCGGTGCGCTGCTGCTGGCCGCCGGACAGGCTGAGCGGCGTGCGGTCGAGATAGGGTGTCAGCTTGAGAAGTGCGGCGGCATTGCGCACTTCCTTGTCGATCTTCGCCTGGTCTGTGCCGGCCACCCGGAGCGGCGAGGCGATGTTCTCATAGACGGTCATCGCTGGATAGTTGATGAACTGCTGGTAGACCATGGCGATCTTGCGCTTCTGGACCGGCACGCCGGTGACATTCTGGCCGTCGAACCAGATCGAGCCGGAGGTCGGCACATCGAGGCCGGCCATTAGCCGCATCAGGCTGGTCTTGCCGGACAGCGTCGGTCCAAGCAGCACGTTGAGCGAGCCGTGCTGAAGCGTCAGCGACACGTCGCGGATATGCTCGACCGCACCGACCGTCTTGGTGACGTTCCTCAGTTCCAGCATGACGCCTCCTCCCAGGCCTTCCGCATCAGCTCAACCCCTCTTCATTCGGCAGCTGCGACATGTCGCCGGCTTATGCCGTGCATGAATTCATCGAGCGCCGCCACCTGCTCGCGGCTGAGATGCAGACCGCGTTTGGTCCGGCGCCACAATACATCTTCGGCGGTGACTGCCCATTCGTTTTGAACGAGATAGCGCACCTCTGCCTCATAAAGATCGGCGCCGAAGTTACGGCCGAGATCAGCATTCGATTTGGCCAGCCCCAGCAGCATCCTTGCGCGGGTGCCGTAGAGCCGGGTCAGCCGGCGGGCCAGGCGCGCGTCGAGGAACGGATAGGCGGTTTTCAGTTTCGCCACTTCGGCATCGAAACCGGTGGCCGGGAAATCGCCACCCGGCAGTGGCGCGTTTGCCGTCCATGGCTTGCCGCGCCTGCCGAGAAAACCCTCGATCTTTTCCAGCATCGATTCCGACAGCCGGCGATAGGTGGTGATCTTGCCGCCGAAGGCGTTGACGATCGGGGCAGCGCCCTCGCCGCCATCGGCCTTGAGCACATAGTCGCGCGTCGCTTCTTGCGCCTTGGAGGCGCCGTCATCATAGAGCGGGCGGACGGCCGAATAGGTCCAGACGATGTCCGAGCGCTTCACCGGCTGCGCAAAATATTCGCTTGCCGCGGCGCAGAGGTAATCGATCTCGGTGTCGCTGATCTTCACGTCATGCGGATCGCCGGGGTAATCCTGGTCCGTGGTGCCGATCAGGGTGAACTCTTCCTCGTAGGGAATGGCGAAGATGATGCGGCCATCCCTGTTCTGGAAGAAATAAGCGCGCGGATCGTCGAATTTCTTGGCGATGACGATGTGGCTGCCCTGCACGAGGCGGACATTGTGTACATCGTTGAGGCCGACGACGCCGGAAAGCACATGATCGACCCAGGGTCCGGCGGCGTTGACCAGCAGCCGCGCCTTGATCTCCTCGGCCTCGCCGGTCTGCAGGTCCTCGACCTGGATCGTCCACAAACCGTTTTCGCGACGCGCGCCGACCACTTTGGTACGGGTGCGGACCGTTGCGCCGCGGTCGGCGGCATCACGCGCGTTCAGCGCCACCAGCCGCGCATCATTGACCCAGCCATCCGAATATTCGAAGGCCTTTTTGAACAGCGGCTTCAAAGGCTTGCCGGCCGGATCCCTGGCCATGTCCAGCGTCTTGGTCGCCGGCAGCAATTTGCGCCCGCCAATGTGGTCGTAGAGGAAGAGACCGAGCCTGATCAGCCAGGCCGGACGCAGGCCCTTGGCATAGGGCAGCACGAAGCGCATCGGCCAGATGATGTGCGGCGCGTTCTTCCACAGAACCTCGCGCTCCATCAGCGCCTCGCGCACCAGGCGGAATTCGTAGAATTCGAGGTAGCGCAGGCCGCCATGGATCAATTTGGTCGAACCGGAGGAGGTTCCGCTGGCGAGGTCGTTCATCTCGGCGAGAAACACTGAAAAGCCACGCCCAACGGCATCGCGGGCAATGCCGCAGCCATTGATGCCGCCACCTATGACGAAAATGTCACGGATCGGAGATGCGTCCACAAATTCCTCCAACGATTTCGCATTGCACCATTTTTGGGCTTTTACGAAACCGTGTCGGAATTATTTCGAAATGATAACGAATGTCAAACGAAATATCACGAGAGCGTGACATCAGGCAGAAACCACCTAAGCGAGCGATGTCTCGATCAACTGAACCTCGGATTCCTGGCAGATCTTGCGCACCGATGGAATGTCGCAACGGTCGGTGATGAAGGTGTTGACCTGCGACAAGTGGCCGATGCGCACCGGTGCGGTTCGCTCGAACTTGGTCTGGTCGGAAACCAGGATGACATGCCTTGCATTGGCGATGATCGCCTGCGCCACTTTGACCTCACGAAAATCAAAATCGAGCAACGCGCCGTCATGGTCGATCGCCGACGCTCCGATCACCGCGTAGTCGACCTTGAACTGCCTGATGAAGTCGACCGCCGCTTCGCCGACCACGCCGCCATCGGAACCACGCACAACCCCGCCGGCGATCACCACCTCGATCGAGGGATATATCCGCATCCTATTGGCAACATTGATGTTATTGGTGATGACCATGAGCCCGCTGTGATCGAGCAGCGCCTTGCTCACCGACTCCGTCGTGGTGCCGATATTGATGAACAGCGAAGCATTGTCGGGGATCAGCCTGGCTGCCGCACGGCCGATCGCCTCCTTCTCGTCGGCGGCGATCTTGCGCCTCGCCTCATACTCCATGTTCTCGATGCCGGACGGGAACAATGCGCCGCCATGGATGCGCGAAAGCAGCCGCTGGTCGCACAAATCGTTGAGGTCCTTGCGTATCGTCTGCGGCGTCACATTGAAGTGGGTGGCCAGGTCATCGACCAGCACGCGCCCCTGATCCTTGGCCATCTGGACGATTTCGGCATGGCGTGGCGACAGATACATAGGGCAACCTCCCGTTTTCGTTTTTCTTGTCTATAGTCGAAAACGAAACCGATGAAAAGGCATAAGCCGGCTAATGAAAGGCATGTGACCGTCAAGGCAAATGCGAACGCAAACCAGATCGGACCTGATCAAGCCATTGCGCGAGCGATTTCCGTGATGACGGTGAAGGCCATATCGACATCGGCGGCGGCCGCCTCGAACTGGCCGACCTGGAAACGGATTGCTATCAGTCCATCGACCCTCGTCTGCGTCAGGTAGATGCGGCCATCGTCGTTGATCGCATTGACCAGCCGCAGATTGTGCGCGTCCGCATCGTCATCACTTAGGACCTTGTGCCGGAAGGAAAACAGCGAAAGCATCGGTTCGCTGACGATCTCGAAATCGGGCTCCCTTGCCAGCCGCGCGGCAAGCCCTTCGCTCCACGCGACATGATTGCGGATCATCGTGCGCAGGCTTTCCAGGCCATGGGCACGCAGCAGGAACCACAATTTCAGCGCGCGGAACCGCCGGCCGAGCGGCACCGACCATTCGGAATAGTTGATGATGCCGTCATGACCGTGTGTCTTCAGATAATCCGGCTTGATGGCCAGCGTCCTCACATGGCTTTCGGGGTCGCGCAGGAACTGAATCGAGCAGTCGAACTGCGCGCCCAGCCATTTGTGCGGATTGAAAACGATAGAATCGGCGCCTTCAACGCCGGCCCAGAAATGCCGATACTCCGGACAGATCATCGCTGATCCGGCCCAGGCGGCATCGACATGAAGATAGAGCCCATGCCGCCGCGCCACCTCGGCAACCGCAGCAATGTCGTCGGTGCCGCCGGTGCTGGTGCCGCCGACGCAAGCGATGATGCCGGCCGGCAGCATGCCGGCTTCCCGGTCGGCGATGATTGCCGCCTCGAGCGCTGCCGTATCCATGGCGCGAAAACGGCCGCCGACGGGAATGCGCACGAGATTGTCCTCGCCGATGCCGGACACCCAGATCGCCCGATCGATCGAAGTGTGCACCTGGTCTGAGGAATAGATGCGCACCCTTGCCTGCCCTGCCAGGCCTTGTCTGTTGCCTTGCCAGTCAAGTGCCCGTTCGCGCATGGTCAGCACCGCGGCCAGCGTCGCCGACGAGGCTGAATCCTGGATCACCCCGGAAAACCCTTCGGGCAGGCCGAGCGCCTGGCGCATCCAGTCGACCGTGCGCGTTTCGAGTTCGGTCGCCGCCGGCGACGTCTGCCAGAGCATGCATTGCGCGGCCATCGCCGAAACCAGATATTCCGCCACCACGGAGACCGGCGCCGCATTGGCCGGGAAATAGGCGAAGAAGCGCGGATGCTGCCAATGCGTCATTCCAGGCAGAATCTTCTCTTCGAAGTCGGCGAAGATCCGGTCCATCGGCTCGGCGTCTTCGGGCGGCGAAGTCTCTATGCTTTTGAAAACGGCGCCAGGCTCGACCAGCGGCCGCACCGGGCGGTCGCGCAGCGTGCTGCGGTAGTCGGCGCCCCAGTCGGCGGCGCGCCGCGACCATTGCCGGAACTCTTTGTTGTTCACCCTGTCCTCCCGACATGATCTCTCGCCGCCATCCGTCGCGGCTGGCCTCTTATTAATTAACGCGTGAAATATATGCAACCGCTGGCGAACGTCGCGCAGCCTAGCCAGGAAAATCCGGCAGGCTGGCAAAAGCCGTCTTCAGCGCATTCGACCAGCCGTCCGAGATCGTGCGGTAATACTGGTCGTCCTGGCCGATCCGCTTCTTCAACCCGACCTTGAAGGCGTCCTGCTCCAGGAAGAGCAGGTCGAGCGGCAAGCCGACGGACAGGTTCGACTTCAGTGTCGAATCGAACGACACCAAAAGCAGCTTCACCGTCTCGGCGAGGCTCATCGTCTTTTCGTAGGCGCGGATGATGATCGGCTTGCCGTATTTGGTCTCGCCGATCTGGAAGAACGGCGTGTCATCGGTCGATTCGATGAAATTGCCTTCGGGATAGATCATGAACAAACGCGGCTCGCTGCCCTTGATCTGGCCGCCGAGAATAAAGGAGGCATTGAAGTAGGAATCCGCCTTCTCGCCCGCGGGTGACGAACTGGCGATGACTTCCTTGACCGTATCGCCGACCAGTCGCACCGTCTGGTACATGGAGGGTGTCTCGAGCAGCGTCGCATGGCGATCCGCCACCGCCTTGGTGCGCTCGTCGAGCAGGCTGACCACGGCTTGTGTCGTCGCCAGGTTGCCGGCCGACATCAGCACGATGACGCGCTCGCCCGGCTGCTCCCAGATATGCATTTTCTTGAAGGTCGAGATCGAATCCATGCCGGCATTGGTGCGCGTGTCCGACATGAACACGAGCCCGCGATCGATCTTCAGGCCGACACAATAGGTCATGGAATCTCTTTGGCAGTGATCTTGCCGGGAATTACTGCTCTACCGTGACGGTGACCGCAAGCTGTTCTTCCGCCTGTCCCAGCCGAATTCCCGACACCGGCGTGGCGTCGCGGTAATCGCGGCCGGTTGCCACCTTTACGTAGCGCTCGTCAGGCGAAATGCCATTGGCGGCGTCGAAGGCAACCCAGCCGAGACCCGAAACATGCGCTTCGGCCCAGGCATGGCTTGCGGCCTGCTCGACCGTCGCATCCATCATCAGATAGCCGCTGACATAGCGGGCCGGAAAGCCCATGGCGCGCGCGGCGGCGGCGAAGATATGCGTGTGATCCTGGCAGACACCGGTTTTCAGCGCCAAGGCTTCCTCTGCCGGCGTCGTCGCATTTGTGGTGCCGGGCGTGTAGGCGACGCGCTCGCCGATGACAGCCATCAGCCGGTGAAGCCTCTCGATGTCGGTGCCCTTGCCGATCGATGCGGCGAGTTCGCGAACACCGCTGCCAATCGTCGTCAATGGCGTTTCATGGCTGTACAGCCAGAGCGGCGTGAAGCCCTGGTGTGGTCCCGAAACACCCGCGGTGTCGCGCGTCACCACTTCGCCTGATGCTTCCACCGTGATGAAGTCGCGTTCGCCCTCGACGCTCAACAGCCTTGTGTCGTTGCCGAAATGGTCGACAAAGCGAACCTCTTCGCGCGCGCCTTCGATGGTCAGAGCCCAGGACAGAACGGTCTGCGTCGATCCGCTGACCGGAAGCAGCCGCAGCCGCTGCAACAGATAGTGCACCGGCGCATCGTAGCGGTATTCGGTCCGGTGGGTGATCTTCAGCCGCATGCTTTTTTTCCGTTTGTGAGCATGATCTTGTCCGAAAACCGGTACCCACTTTTCGCTATCGCGGTCCTCCGGTCCGGGACCATGCTCAATTGAACCGGTAATCTTGTGCGATCTCGTCCCCGAGCTTGGTGTTGTCGCGAATGAAATTGGCCAGGAATTCATGCAGGCCGGTATCGAAAATATCCTTGATCGACCCCGCTCTCAGCATTGTCTGCGTCTTCTCGGCCGTTGCGTGGCAGGCATGGCGTTCGCCGTAATCGTCGCCGAGGAATTTCAGATGCTCCGACAGGAAGCGGTAGCAGAAGGTTAGCGAGCGCGGCATGCGGACATTGAGGATCAGATAGTCGGCAATGTTGGTCGGCTTGTAATCGGCGTCATAGACCCAGCGATAGGAGCGATGCGCCGACACCGATCGCAGAATCGATTCCCACTGGTAGTTGTCGAGCGTCGAGCCGACCCAGGAGATCGACGGCAGGAGCACGTAGTATTTCACGTCGAGGATGCGCGCCGTGTTGTCGGCGCGCTCGACATAGGTGCCGAGCTGCGAGAAGTCGAAAATCTCGTTGCGCAGCATGGTGCCGTAGAACGAGCCGCGGATCAGCGCCGTCTCGCGCTTGATCGCGTCGAGCACGCTGGGCAGGTCGCGCTCGTCGATCGGCCTTGCCAGCATCCGCTTCAGCGACATCCAGGCTTCGTTGATGCTTTCCCAGGTCTCGCGCGTCAGCGCGGTGCGCACCATGCGGGCGTTGTTGCGGGCCGTCTCGATCGCCGCCATCGTGCTCGACGGGTTCGACGTGTCGCGCAACAGGAAGTCGGCGACGTTCGCGGCCGTATAGTCAGAATATTTCTGGCTGAAGGTGACGTCAGAACCGGCGCTGAGCAGCACCGAGTTCCATTCTTCCGACGCGCTCTGCGTGCGGGTCAGCGCCATGCGCAGCCCGGCATCGACCAGCCGCGCCATATTCTCGGCCCGCTCGATATAGCGGTTCATCCAGTAAAGCCCGTTGGCGGTCCGGCCTAAAAGCATACAAAAACCTTCAAATGAAAATCAATCATCCAGCACCCACGTATCCTTGGTGCCGCCGCCCTGCGAGGAATTGACCACCAGCGAGCCTTCCTTGAGCGCAACGCGGGTCAGCCCGCCGGGCACGATCTGGATGCGATCGGAAACCAGCACGTAGGGCCTGAGATCGACATGGCGCGGCGCCAACCCCTTTTCCGTCAGGATCGGGCAGGTCGACAGCGCCAGTGTCGGCTGGGCTATATAGTTCGAGGGTTTTGCCTGGAGTTTCTTGGCGAAGGTCTCGCATTCCTTCTTGGTTGCCGCCGGCCCGACCAGCATGCCGTAGCCGCCGGAACCGTGCACTTCCTTGATCACCAGCTCGTCGATGTGTTCGAGCACGTATTTCAGGCTGTCCGGCTCCGAGCAGCGCCAGGTCGGAATATTGCCGAGGATCGCCTTGCGGCCGGTGTAGAATTCGATGATCTCGGGCATGTAGGAATAGATCGCCTTGTCGTCGGCGATGCCGGTGCCAGGCGCGTTGGCGATGGTGATGTTGCCGGCCCGATAGACATCCATGATGCCGGGCACGCCAAGCGCCGAGTCCGGCCGGAACGTCAGCGGGTCCAGATAAGAATCGTCCACGCGCCGGTAAAGCACATCGATCTGCTTGTAGCCTTCGGTCGTGCGCATCGCGACATGGCCGTCTACGACCCGCAGATCCTGGCCTTCGACCAGCTGCACGCCCATTTGGTCGGCGAGGAAGGCATGTTCGAAATAGGCGGAGTTGAAACTGCCGGGCGTCAGCACGGCAATGGTCGGCGCGCCCTTGGTGCTTTGCGGCCGCACCGCCGCCAGCGACTGGCGCAGAAGCTGCGGGTAGTTTTCCACCGGCCGCACCTTGATCTTCTGGAACAGTTCGGGGAACAGCTGCATCATCGTCTCGCGGTTCTCCAGCATGTAGGAGACACCCGACGGCGTGCGCGCATTGTCCTCCAGCACGTAGAATTCGTCCTCTGAGATGCGGACGATGTCGACGCCGATGATGTGGGTGTAGACGCCGGCTGGCGGCCTGACCCCGATCATCTCCGGCAGGAATGCTTCATTCCTGGCGATCAATTCCCTTGGGACGCGCCCTGCCCGCAGGATTTCCTGGCGATGGTAGATGTCGTCGAGGAAGGCGTTCAGCGCCTGCACGCGCTGCTCGATGCCTTGCGTGAGGCGTCGCCATTCATTTCCTGAAATGATGCGTGGAACGATGTCGAAGGGGATCAGCCGTTCGGAGGCTTCCTGCTCGCCATAGACGGCGAAGGTGATGCCGGTCTTGCGGAAGACGCGTTCGGCGTCCTGCATCTTCTCGGTCAACCTGGCCGGATCCTGCTCCTTCAGCCAGCGATCATAAGCCGAATACGGTCTTCTCAATCCGGAGACTTCCGGAAGCATTTCATCGAACGGTGCCAATCGCATACTCCCCTGTGACGCCATTTCACTGGCGTCGCCGGAGAAAATCAAGCGTAATCGGTGATTTGGGAGATACGGCCGATCAGTATGTCGCGCCTGCCTAAAATTGAGGCAGCTGAAATAGGACCTTGATCAGGCTTTGCCTCGTGCCCGGGCAAATGCGTTTCCTGGCTAGAAAGCGCGGAACGTTACCACGGTGAACGTGTCCTTAATGCCGGGGAGAATCTGCACCTTCTCGTTGACGAAATGGCCGACGTCTTCCTCGTCGTCGACGTAGAATTTGGCGAGCAGATCGTAGTTGCCGGCGGTGGAGTAGATTTCCGAGGCGATCTCGGCATCGGCAAGCGCGCTGGCAACCTCATAGGATTTGCCCAGCTCGCATTTGATCTGCACGAAAAACGCCTTCATGGCTTCGTCCCGCTAAACGTCCAAGTCCAAGCGGCCCTTCTGGCAGACTGGAGGCGGGCTTTCAAGCGCTGGAATCCGTACTTAGCCGGCCCGGGCCTGGGCGAAGGCGTCCCGCAGCCCCGCCACCGGCGTGCCGCACGATGCTCGCACTCCGCGGAGGCGAGATGAATATTCGCAATCGCTGAAACCGCGATGCACCACCAAGCGTATGTTATGAAGCATCTTCGGACAGCACTGTTTTTGAAGGAAGATATTTCGCGGGACAACGGAGATAGGCCATGCGCCGCGCCTTTTTCGCATTCGCAGTCGTTCCATTCCTCTTCGTGCCGTCGGCATTCGCCGGTGATGCTGAGATCAAGGCAGGGCAGTCTGTCATCGATGGCCAGTTGAAGTCCCTCATCGCCAATGATGGCGTCACCGCCTACAGCTTCGCCGCCCCGAATGTGAAGCGGATCTTCCCGACCGTCGACGCCTTCATGAACATGGTGACCAACGGCTACCCACCGGTGCGCAAGCCGCGGACCTATTCCTTCGGCAAGGTCGAAGAGACGGCACCGGGGTCGATCGTCCAGCAGGTGCTGATCGTCGGGCCGGACGGCAAGGACTACGAGGCTGTTTACACGTTGCAGCAACAGCCCGACGGTACATTCCAGATTACCGGCTGCAGCCTGCGTGCCTCGAACTCGCTCAGCACCTGAGGCCTCACAGCAACGGGATATCGCCCCTCGCCCAGCCCTCGGTGATTTTTGCGCCGCGCGCCTCGAAGGTGCCGGCCTCGATCGCAGCGCGGATGTCCTGCATCAGCTTCTGATAGTAGGAAAGATTGTTCCAGGTCAAAAGCATGGCGCCAAGCGCCTCCTGCGAGCGCACCAGATGGTGCAGATAGGCGCGCGAGTAGTCCCGCGCTGCCGGGCAGTCGCTTTCCTCGTCCAAAGGGCGCGGATCGTCGGCATGGCGGGCGTTGCGCAAATTGACCTTGCCGCGCCTTGTATAGGCAAGGCCGTGCCGGCCGGCTCGCGTCGGCATCACGCAATCGAACATGTCGATACCGCGCGCCACCGATTTCAGGATGTCGTCAGGCGTGCCGACGCCCATCAGATAGCGCGGCTTGTCATCAGGCAGTTCCGGACAGGTGATGTCGAGCATTTCGAGCATCACCGCTTGCGGCTCGCCGACGGCCAGGCCGCCGACCGCATAGCCTTTCAGCTCCATCGCGCTCAGCGCCTGCGCCGAACGCACCCTGAGCGCTGCATTGTCGCCGCCTTGCACGATGCCGAACATCGCCTTGCCCGGCTGGTCGCCAAACGCCGTCTTGCAGCGCTCGGCCCAGCGCAGCGACAGCTCCATGGCGCGCTCGATCTCCTTCATCTCCGCCGGCAGCGCCGTGCATTCGTCGAGTTGCATCTGGATGTCGGAATCGAGCAATCCCTGGATCTCTATCGAACGCTCCGGCGACATCTCGTAGGCGGCGCCATCGATATGCGAGCGGAATGTGACGCCCTTTTCGGTCAGCTTTCTCAGCTTCGACAGCGACATCACCTGGAAACCGCCGCTGTCGGTCAGGATCGGATGCGGCCAGCGGGCGAACTCGTGCAAGCCACCGAGCCGCGCCACACGCTCGGCGCCGGGCCGCAGCATCAGATGGTAGGTGTTGCCCAGGATGATGTCGGCGCCGACACCGCGTACCTGGTCCATATACATCGTCTTGACGGTGCCGCCGGTGCCGACCGGCATGAAGGCCGGGGTGCGGATTTCACCGCGCGGCATGTCGATCACACCGCGCCGCGCCTTGCCGTCAGTCGCCAGAACCTTGAAGCTGAAAGGCTTAGCCATTGAATTCCTTGTCGTGGACCGGGGCGCCCGGTGCCTGCTTGTCGAGCGACTGGCGGTAGTGGATGCAGCCGCGCATGAATTTGGGCCAGGGCGGCACGGCGATCGAAGGCTCGGTCTTCTCCGGCAGCAGGTCCCACAGATCGGGGTGGTGCCAGCACAATTCATGGCCGGTCGCATCACGATGCTGGCGAATACCCGCGCGCAGTTTTTTCACCTCCGCGATCAGGGCATCGCGGTCCAGGCTCTCAAGATCATCGTCCATCGCTCGTCTCCGCTCGGAAAAGCAGGCTTGCGTCGCCATAGGAATAGAATCTGTAGCGGTTCTCGATCGCATGCGCATAGGCCGCACGCATCGTGTCGAGGCCGCTGAAGGCCGAAACCAGCATGAACAACGTCGAGCGCGGCAAATGGAAATTGGTCATCAGCATGTCGGCGGTGCGAAAACGATAGCCGGGCGTGATGAAGATGTCGGTCGGGCCGGACCATGGAACCAGTGTACCGTTCTCGCGCGCGGCACTCTCCAGCAGGCGCAGCGAGGTCGTGCCGACGGCGACGATGCGCCCGCCCCTTGCTCTTGCGGCATTCAGGGCGTCCGCAGTGGCCTCGCTGACCGAACCGGTCTCGGCATGCATCTTGTGATCGGTGGTGTCGTCCGCCTTCACCGGCAGGAACGTGCCGGCGCCGACATGCAAGGTGACGAAGCGGCGTTCGATGCCCTTGGCGTCAAGCGCTGCGAAAAGCTCCGGCGTGAAATGCAGGCCAGCCGTCGGTGCCGCGACGGCGCCTTCCTCGCGGGCATAGATAGTTTGGTAGTCGACCCGGTCGCGTTCGTCGTCGTCGCGCTTCGAGGCGATGTAGGGCGGCAGCGGAATGTGGCCGACCGCGTGCAGCGCTTCATCGAGGAAGGGGCCCGACAGGTCGAAGGCAAGCAGCGCCTCGCCGCCCTCGCCTTTTTCGATCACCGTGGCGTCGAGCTGCCCGAGGAAACACGAATTGCCGTCATGACCGAAATGGATGCGGTCGCCGGCGGCGATGCGCTTGCCCGGCCGCATGAAGGCCAGCCAGCGGTCCGGTGCCATGCGCATGTGCAGGGTGGCTTCGACCTGCGCCGCCGCCTCGCCGCGCCGCCTGATGCCTTTGAGCTGCGCTGGAATGACCTTGGTATCGTTGAACACCAGCACGTCACCGGCTTTGAGCAAGGACGGCAGGTCGCCAACCCTGCGGTCGTCGAACCCTTCGCCGGGTTTGACCACCAGCATCTTGGCGCTGTCGCGCGGCTCCGCCGGACGGAGTGCGATGCACTCTTCCGGCAGATCGAAGTCAAAGAGATCGACGCGCATCAGTAGAGCCGGACGAGCAGCGCTCCGGCCAGCAGCAGCACCGCGCCGGCGACGCGGCCGAGTGACATTTCACGCACCGCGACGCCGAGGAAGCCGACGCGGTCGATGAGCATGCCGGCCAGCAACTGGCCGGCCACGAGAAATGCCATCAGCGCGGCGGCACCGATGCGTGGCGTGAGAATCGTCGACAGCGTGACATAGAAGCCGCCGAGCATGCCGCCGGCGACGAACAGCCAGGGCTCCGGCGCTTTCCAGTCGAGCGAGATGCCTTGCAGCTTCACCACCGTAACGGAGATGATGCCGAGCACGATCGCGCCCGACAGGAACGAAAACGCAGCCGCTGCGACCGGGAGACCCAGGCCGCGCGCCAGCTGCGAATTGATCGGTGCCTGAATGGCAATGAAGGCGCCGGACAGGATGCCGAGAAGCGACCAGACGGCGCCCATCATTGTCGTTTACCTTACTTGACGTCGGCCGCGACCTTCAGCGACACGATCTTGTCGGGATCCGGCACCGGCTCGCCGCGCTTGATTTTGTCGACATTGTCCATGCCTTCGATGACCTGGCCCCAGACCGTGTACTGGCGGTTGAGGAAGGCGGCATCGTCGAAGCAGATGAAGAACTGCGAATTGGCCGAGTTCGGGTTCTGCGAACGGGCCATCGAGCAGGTGCCGCGGCCATGGTTGGCGTTGGAGAATTCGGCCTTCAGGTCCGGCTTTTCGGAGCCGCCCATGCCGGCTCGCGACGGCGCAAACGAGGGCTTGCTCGAATTGCCGAACTTGACGTCGCCGGTCTGCGCCATGAAGCCCTCGATGACGCGGTGGAAAACCACGCCGTCATAAGCGCCTTCACGCGCCAGTTCCTTGATGCGGGCGACATGGCCGGGCGCCAGGTCGGGGAAAAGTTCGATGACGACCGTGCCCTTGGTCGTTTCCATGACGAGCGCGTTCTCGCGGTCCTTGATTTCGGCCATGTCAGATATCCTTTTGAGAAACAGAGTTATTTGTCGGCGGCGATGCGCACCTTGATCATCTGGTCGGGGTCGGTGACCGTGCCATTGTCCGCTTCGTCGCCCTTCTTGACTTGATCCACCAGTTCCATGCCGCTGACGACGTTGCCGACGATGGTGTACTGGCCGTCGAGCGGCGGTGCCGGCGCGAACATGATGAAGAACTGCGAATTGGCGGAGTTGGGGTCCTGCGAGCGGGCCATGCCGACCACGCCGCGCGTGTAGCGCTCGGTCTGCGAGAATTCGGCCGGCAGGTCGGGTAGATCGGAACCGCCGGTGCCGACGGCCTGGGCGCTAAAACCCTTCTTGATGTTGCCGAACTTGACGTCGCCGGTCTGCGCCATGAAGCCGTCTATGACGCGGTGGAAGGCGACGTTGTCATAGGCGCCCTGCCGCACCAGCTTCTTGATCTGCGCGACGTTGTTGGGCGCGAGATCGGGCCGAAGCGCAATGGTGACGTCGCCGTCCTTCAGCGTGATGATCATGGTGTTTTCCGGGTCGGCGGCAAAAGCCGAGACCGATGCGGTCACAAGACCGGCAAGCACAATGAGGAACGAGGCGAGCTTTTTCAGCTGCATATCTGTCTCCGGGTCTTATTTCTTGAATTTGGCGGTGAGCGCACCGGCAACCGCCGCCGGCACGAAGGGGCGGATGTCGCCTCCCATCGAGGCAATCTGGCGGACAAGTGTGGCGGTAATGGTGCGCACGGAGGGGCTGGCGGGCAGAAAAACCGTCTGCAACTCAGGCGCCATGGTCTCGTTCATACCGGCCATCTGCATCTCATAGTCGAGGTCGGTGCCGTCGCGCAGGCCGCGGATCATGATCGAGGCGCCCTGCTTCCTGGCCGCGTCGATGACCAGCCCGTCGAAGGCGACGACCTTGATGCGGGCGCCGTCGCTGCCGAATTCTGCCTTCGTCGCCGTCTCGATCAGCCTCACCCGCTCCTCGAAGGAAAACAGCGGCTGCTTGCCCGGATGGATGCCGATCGCCGCATAAACGATGTCGGCCACGGCCAGCGACGCCTTCAGCACATCGAGATGGCCGTTGGTCAGCGGGTCGAAGGAGCCGGCATAGAGGGCGATGCGTTCAGTCATGGCAGGTGCTTCTAGCGAGCCTCTCTCGCAAAGGCAAATCCGATCGGCACGCCGGCCGTGAACCTTTTCCGGCACATGAACGACAGATGAACACGCTGATCACGAAGCCTTCACGCAGCGTTCACTAGGTTGCATCTTAATAAGATGAAACCAAAATCCCATCTATCCGTTGTTAGGCGCAGGAGAACACGCACATGCTGATCTACATGCTCGCCACCGCAATGACCGTCGCCATGCTGATCGCCACCGTATTTGGGCTGCATCAGGAGGCACAACGCATCCGCGTCAAGGCCAACACCAAGCGCTTCGAAGGCTTCGGCCCTCGCAAGCCGTATCGTCACTACTGATAAAGCCTGAACCTGCTGCCGCGCCGGCCCGTGGGCCGGCGTTGCTATGTCAAAACCTAGGTGCCGGGCTTACTCCGCACCCTCCGGGCCGGCGTCAGCCGCCGGATCAGTCTCGGCACCGGCATCGGCGCTTTCTTCGATTTCCTCGTCCGATTGCGGCTCCGAGATCCGCTCGACCGAAACCACCTTTTCACCTTCAGCCGTATTGAAGATGGTCACGCCCTTGGTGGCGCGGCTGGCGAAACGGATGCCGTTAACCGGCACCCGGATGACCGTGCCGCCGTCCGAAACCAGCATGATCTGGTCGTCATTGCCGACCGGGAAGGTCGCCACCAGCTGACCGATCTCGGCCGTTTTCGACACGTCGGTGGCGCGAATGCCCTTGCCACCGCGACCGGTCAGGCGGAAATCGTAGGACGACGAGCGCTTGCCGTAGCCATACTTCGTTACCGTCAGCACGTACTGCTCATGCGTCTTGAGTTCTTCGTAACGGCTGTCGGAAAGCTCCGTCTCCTCGCCGATCTCCTCATTGGTGAGCGCAATCTCTTCCTCTTCGCCGGCCGTCTCGGTGGCAAGCCGCCGCTCCGCTGCCGCGCGTTTCAGGTAAGCGGCGCGTTCCGCCGGTGAAGCATCGACATGCTCGATCACCGACATCGAGATGATGCGGTCGGTCTCGGCCATGGTGATGCCGCGCACGCCGACCGAATTGCGGCTCTGGAAGACGCGCACGTCGCCGACGGAGAAGCGGATGCACTGGCCGGAGTTCGCCGTCAGAAGCACGTCGTCATTGTCGGTGCAGGTCTCGACGCCGAGGATTTCGTCGCCTTCCTCCTCCAGCTTCATGGCGATCTTGCCGTTGCGGTTGACCTGGACGAAGTCGGAAAGCTTGTTGCGGCGCACGGTGCCGCGCGTGGTGGCGAACATCACGTCGAGCTCGCCCCAGCTGGTCTCGTCCTCGGGCAGCGGCATGATGGTGGTGATGCGCTCGCCCTGCTCCAGCGGCAGCATGTTGATCAGCGCCTTGCCGCGCGATTGCGGGTTGCCGATCGGCAGCCGCCAGACCTTTTCCTTGTAGACGATGCCGCGCGAGGAGAAGAACAGCACCGGCGTATGCGTGTTGGCCACGAACAGCCTTGTGACGAAATCCTCTTCCTTGGTCGACATGCCGGAGCGGCCCTTGCCGCCGCGGCGCTGCGCCCGGTAGAGCGACAGCGGCACACGCTTGATGTAGCCGGAATGGCTCACCGTCACGACCATGTCCTCGCGCTGGATCAGGTCCTCGTCTTCCATGTCCGCCCCACCATCGGTGAGCTCGGTGCGGCGCGGCGTGCCGAACTCGTCGCGCACAGCGGCAAGCTCGTCCTTGACGATCTGCTGGACGCGCGCGCGGGACGACAAAATATCCAGATAATCGATGATTTCGGCGCCGATCGTGTTCAACTCGTCGGCGATTTCGTCGCGGCCGAGCGCGGTCAGGCGCTGCAGGCGCAGTTCGAGGATGGCGCGCGCCTGCTCCTCGGACAGATTGTAGGTGCCGTCCTCGTTGATGCGGTGGCGCGGATCGTCGATCAGAAGGATCAGCGATTCGACGTCGCCGGAAGGCCAGCGCCGCTCCATCAACTGCTCGCGCGCCGTCTGCGGATCCGGCGCGGTGCGGATCAGCTTGATGATCTCGTCGATGTTGGCGACGGCGATGGCGAGACCGACCAGCACATGGGCGCGGTCGCGCGCCTTGCGCAGCAGGAATTTCGTCCGCCGGGTGATCACCTCCTCGCGGAAGGCGACGAACGCCTTCAGCATATCGGTCAGGTTCATCACTTCCGGCTTGCCGCCGTTCAGCGCCACCATATTGGCGCCGAAAGAGGTCTGCAGCGGCGTGAAGCGGTAGAGCTGGTTGAGGATGACGTCGGCAACGGCGTCGCGCTTCAACTCGATAACGACGCGGTAGCCCTGGCGGTCGCTCTCGTCGCGGATGTCGGAAATGCCCTCGATGCGCTTGTCGCGCACAAGTTCGGCCATCTTCTCGATCATCGACGACTTGTTCACCTGATAAGGAACTTCGGTGATGATGATCGACTCGCGATCGTTGCCGCGCTGTTCGATGTTGACCTTGCCGCGCATGACGATGGAGCCGCGGCCGGTCGAATAGGCGCTGTAGATGCCGGAACGGCCAAGCACGATGCCGCCGGTCGGGAAATCCGGTCCCGGAATGATTTCCATCAGCGCCGGCAGGTCGATGGCCGGATTGTCGATGAGGGCGATCGCGCCGTTGCAGATCTCGCTGAGATTGTGCGGCGGGATGTTGGTCGCCATGCCGACCGCGATGCCGCCCGAGCCGTTGACCAGAAGGTTGGGAAAACGTGCCGGCAGAACCTTCGGTTCGCTGCCCGACGCATCATACGTGTCCTGGAAATCGACGGTGTCCTTGTCGATATCCTCCAAAAGCTCGTGCGCGACCTTGGTCAGCCGCGCTTCCGTGTAGCGCATCGCCGCCGGCGGATCGCCGTCGATGGAGCCGAAATTGCCCTGTCCGTCGATCAGCGGCACGCGCAGCGACCAGTCCTGCGCCATGCGCACCAAGGCGTCATAGATGGAAGCGTCGCCATGCGGATGGTATTTACCCATCACGTCGGCGACCGGACGCGCCGACTTCACATATTTGCGGTTCCAGTGGTAACCGCTCTCATGGGCGGCGAAGAGAATGCGGCGATGCACCGGCTTCAGGCCGTCGCGCACGTCGGGCAGCGCACGGCTGACGATCACGCTCATGGCGTAATCGAGATAGGAACGCTGCATCTCCTCGACGATGGATATCGGCTCGATGCCGGTGGGGCCGCCGTCGGCGCCGCGCGGTGTCTTCTGGTCGGTCAAATCGGATCACAATCTAATCAGGAATCACTTGGTGCTTATATAGGAAGCAAGGCTGAAACTCCAACGTCCCCAACACTTTTCCAGTGTCATTTTTGGTGGTAATTTCAAAAGGATACCACTGATTGCGACGATATGGCCAAGGCGGTTTTCGCCGCACTGAGGCAAAAGCCTGCGTGACTGCCTTTGCGAGCACTGGGCCAATTCACAAGGCGGGAACGGCCAGTACGCCACGGCGGGTGCGATACTGGCCCGGCGTCTCCCCCATGATCCGCCGAAACCGGCGATTGAAGGTCGACAGATCGTTGAAGCCGGCCTCGAAGGCGATCGCCGAGACCGCATCGTCCGACATGCGCAGCCGCACCGCCGCCCTGTGCAGCCGCGTCTTGAGCAGGAATTGGTAGGGCGTCATGCCCGCGACCTGCCGGAAGATGCGCAGGAAATGGTAAGGACTGGTCGCAGTCTCATCGGCAAGCGCTGAAAGCGAGACCGGCCCGTCGGCATCCAGCTCGATCCGCCGCACTGCCTCGGCCACCCGCTTCTGATCGCGACGGCTCGGCGCGCGCCTGACATGCGTAGCGCCAGAGACCGTGGCCACGGCAGCACCGGCCATGCGCAGGGAAAGTTCCTCGAAGGCGCCGTTGTCGGCCATGTCGCGCGCGGTTTCCGCCTCGGCCAGCAGTGGCGCCAGGACCGGCAAAGGCGGCAGACGCGGCGCTGCGAAGGCCAGCTTCCTGGTGCCCGGCACGCCAGCCGCGATCCGTTCCATGTAGGACGGTCTGAAATGGAACGAGAGGCAACGGTCGCCGCTACCATGCTCATGTCCGCATTCGTAACATGTGCCGGGATTGCCGAGCAGGAGCGCGCCGGGCGCCAGCATGGCCGTGCCTTGTTGCGCACGGTAGCGGAACGTGCCGCTGGCGACCGCAGCGACACAGAAATCCTGGTGCGCTTCCTCGAACGGCCGGTCGCTGGCGCCGGCCGTGCAGATCACGTCCGTTACGTGCCAGCCGAGTCCGGATGCGAGCGTATGCGTGGTCGCTGTCATGACCGAACTATAGCAATTTTTCCCAAGCCCAGAACCCCGTTACGGCCTACTCCTCTCGGTCTCCTGACAAGAAGAGACCGGAACCATGTTCGACCCCTTTGCCGAAGCCTTGCACAGCCCCGGACCAGCAGAAGGGCTTGCTGAGAAGCTGAGCCTTTACGGCCGCTTCGTCGGCGCCTGGACGTTTGACGCCTCGCGCCACCTCGAGGACGGCACTGTGCTGACCGGGCGTGGCGAGGTGCATTTCGGCTGGGTGCTGGAAGGCCGGGCGATCCAGGACGTCTGGATCCTGCCCGCCCGTGACGCCGGCCCCTCGCCCTCGCTCGGCGCCTGGACGTTCTACGGCACGACGCTGCGCGTCTATGATCCCGGCGCGGATGCCTGGCACATCTTCTGGAGCGACCCGCGCAACCAGTATTTCAGCCGCCAGCTCGGCCGCGCCGAGGGCCACACGATCGTGCAAGTGGGCGCCGACGGCACAGGCAGTTCGGTGCGCTGGAGTTTTTCCCGGATCACCGAAGACAGCTTCCGCTGGCTCGGCGAGCGCTCGAACGACAATGGCGCGACATGGCGGCTGGAAGTCGAGTTCCTGGCGCGCCGAACCTCAACAAGCTGACGGCACAAGACATTGTAACAATGGAGAAAACCATGTTCGATCACATCTCGATCGGCGTCCGCGACACCGCCGCATCCAAGCGCTTCTATGATGCCGCACTGAAGCCGCTCGGCTACAGCTGTCTGAGCCAGTCACCGGGCTCGCTTGGTTATGGCGCTCAAGGCGTCGCGCTGTGGGTCAATGAAGCGGTGCGGCCTGTGCCATCAGATGAAAAGTCCGGCCTGCATTTCTGCTTCGCCGCACCGACGCGGGCCAGCGTCGACGCCTTCCATGCCGGCGCTCTGCGCCAAGGCGGCAGTGACAATGGCGCGCCGGGTCTGCGCGCCGACTATGGCGATAGCTATTATGCCGCCTTTGTCGTCGATCCCGACGGTTATCGCATCGAGGCCTATTGCGGCGCTGCCGGCTAAACCAGTTTCGCTGTCCCGCCAGTTCCCACCGAACGGGCTTTGCTCTACCAATATCCTGGTACGGGCACGGCCCGGCCGGAGTGGTCAGAGATGCCGAGTTTCGACAGCCTGTTCAACGCCTTCGTCACCATTCTCGTGACCATCGATCCGCCTGGCCTGGCGCCACTGTTCCTCGCCGTGACACGCGGCATGAACCGCGAGGAGCGCCAGCAGGTTTCCGTCCGCGCCTCAATCATCGGCTTTCTCGTGATGGCGCTGTTTGCGGTGGCCGGCGCCTCGATCCTGTCGGTGTTCGGCATCACGCTGCCGGCTTTCCGCGTCGCTGGCGGCTTCCTGCTGTTCTTCATCGCCTTCGAAATGGTGTTCGAGCGCCGGCAGGACCGCAAGGAAAAGATCGGCGACGTCGCCATCACCAAGGACATGATCCACAACATCGCCGCTTTCCCGCTGGCGATCCCGCTGATCGCCGGCCCGGGCGCCATTTCGGCGACAGTGCTGCTCTCCGGCTCGTTCCAGGGCTTTGCCGCGCAGGCGGCACTGGTCGGCATCATCTTCGTCTGCCTCGCCATCACCTATCTGGTGTTCGTGCTGTCGGAACGCATCGACCGCATCCTTGGCCAGACCGGCCGCTCGATCCTGACCCGCCTGCTCGGCGTCATCCTGGCGGCACTGGCCGTGCAGTTCGTGGCGGATGGCATCAAAGCGCTAATGGCGGGCTGACCGATCGACACATCCGATCTAGTGCCGCAGCCGCAGCCGTGGCCGACCGTCATCAATACTGACGTCGCCGCCTTGCAAGGCGTACCAGTTGCCTCGCAAAGCCGGTGCCGCCGCTTCCGTCCAAGCTAGGTGGCCGTTTTCGCCGGTGACATAGCCTGCTCTCTCCAACAACGTCGCCAATCGGGGAACTGACGATTCAAAAACGGCCGGCAGTTCCACGCGCGCTCCTGTGTATCCGTCCGGCAACATCGAGCCGACTGCCTGTTTAAGTTGTTTTTCCGAGTCCCATTCGCCGCTATCGTTCAATACTTTTGCAAACCCGACCAAGAGATACATCGACTGCTCGACTACATCGAGATACGTACTCAAGACATAATCTAGGGACGGAAAAATACGTGACACTTCGTTGGCTGCCACGGCAGCTATGGAATCGACATCGTGTTGAAGTTGATAGTAAGGCCTCATGCTGCCGGGGGATGATCTCGAACTATGGTCCAATGTGCACCGGTCTGCTTGACGGGCTCGGCTATCTCAAGTGCCCAGAGGACGAAAGAAGCCCCCTCAAAGGCCGACGTGAAGTTGTGACAGAAGACACTTCCCTTTCGGCCGACCTCAGCCTTATCTATCTGTTTCCTATCAACAAATTTTCCTTCAGAAGTCAGCTGTATCGGTTCGTTCTGCGCGGCGATTCGCGCTATTTCAGCGACAAGTAGGCCATAGAGTGACGCCTTGGGCGAAGCTGCTATGGACATCGGCCCGACCCTCACTCAAGCAGCAGTGTCGATCACTTCAAAATCATGGGTAATCGTGGCGGTCTTGGCCAACATCGCGGATGCCGAGCAATATTTCTCGATCGAAAGGTCGATGGCGCGTTTGACCTTGTCGCTGGACAGCGCCCTGCCCTTGACGATGAAATGCATGTGGATGCGTGTAAAGACCCTGGGCTCGGTTTCGGCCCGGTCGGAGTCGAGTTCGACGACGCAGTCCTCGATCGCCTCGCGGCCCTTTTCGAGGATATGCACGACATCATAGGCCGAACAGCCGCCGGTGCCGATCAGCACCAGCTCCATCGGGCTTGGGCCCGGCGTCTTGCCTTCCGGTCCGTGCGCTGTTCCGAGCACGACCTTGTGGCCGCTGCCGGATTCGCCGACGAAGGTGCGCTCCTCAACCCATTTTACGCGTGCTTTCACCTGATATTTCCTTCCTTTGGGTCATCCGCCTCAGGGATCAGATAGGATCACGGGCCGGCTCGCGCGACGCCAAAGACGACGTCGTGCATGACCCTGCCCGGCAGCAGCGTGAAGGTGCCGGCGCCGACCAGCGCGAAAACATAGAGCGCAATCATCACCTTGCTGTGCCTGGCGACGCGATGATTGTGGGCGTGCCACACCGCCAGCGGCACGGTGACCAGCACCAGGATCGACAGGAGATGGATCGGACTGAAAGGGCCGACGAGGCGGATCTGATGAATCCAGAAACTCGAGATTGCGATGACCAGCATCAGCGCGGCCCAGACATAACCCGCGATGCGATGACGCGGCGTTCCCTTCGGCAGTGCCAACTGTGTGGCCCCTATCGCCAGTGCGGCGAAGGCCGCAAAGGCATGCCAGGGTATAGGAGCGGGTGCGGCAAGCAGCGGTCCCAGCGACATTGCCCCCTCTCCGGTGGTTGCCCCTCTTTACGATCGACTGTTCTCAGAACGGGATTTCATCGTCCAGTTCGCGCGACGAACCGCCGCCACCGCCGCTCTTGGCACCGCCGCCACCGCCACCGCGATTGAAGCCTTCGCTCGGGCTGGACTGGCCGAAATCGGAACCACGGCTGCTGCCACCACCGGCATAGCCGCCGACCTGGCCGCCTTCGCCCTGTCCGCGCGCGTCGAGCATCTGCAGCTCGCCACGGAATTTCTGCAGCACGACTTCCGTCGTGTACTTGTCGGCACCGGTCTGGTCCTGCCATTTGCGCGTCTGCAGCTGGCCCTCGACATAGACCTTCATGCCCTTCTTCAGATACTGCTCGGCCACCTTGGCGATGCCCTCATTGAAGATGACGACGTTGTGCCACTCGGTTTTTTCCTTGCGCTCGCCGGAATTCTTGTCGCGCCAGCTTTCCGACGTCGCAATGCGGATGTTGACGACCGGCTCGCCCGAGTTCAGGCGACGGATTTCAGGGTCCGCACCGAGGTTGCCGACCAGAATGACCTTGTTGACGCTACCCGCCATGATATTTCTCCGCGCTCATCTGAAACAAATTTTTGTCGCAGCACCTTACAGGCTGCAGGCGTCAGCCGCCTGCCATGGCTGCCTTTACCCACAAGGTTTTTTGTTCCCTTTTCGTTCTTATCTGCATCACCGCTTATTGTCAAGGAATGGCAGCAATGCCGGAGGCCCACATATGGGTTTGAAAAGAACGCTTGCCAAATCAATAAGTGCATACTTATGCTTTGGTCATGATCGAAGCAGAGATTTTCCGGGCCCTGGCCGACCCGACGCGCCGCGCCGTCTTTGAACGGCTCGCCGCCGGCGAGATGAGTGTATCGGAATTGCGCACCGGCATGACGGTGTCGCAGCCGGCGGTGTCGCAGCATCTGGCGGTGCTGCGCGGCGCCGGCCTGGTGGTCGAGCGGCGTGCGGGCCGCAACGCCTTTTACCGCGCCGACCCGCAAGGGCTTGCCCCTTTGCTTTCCTGGATCGAACGCTACCGGACCTTCTGGCCGGAACGCATCGAAAGGCTGAAAGCGGTTTTGAAGGACATGGATCAATGACCCACGAGAGCCAAAGCAACTCCACAGATGCGGATGCGCTTGAGTTCGAGTACGACCTTGCCGAGCCGCCGGAAAAGGTGTGGCGGACCCTGACCGTGCCGGAATTGCTCGCCGCCTGGATGATGCCGAACGACATCAGCCCCGAGATCGGCAACCGTTTTGCCTTCGCCGGACCGAATGCGCCGATCGAATGCGAAATCCTCGACGCCGAGCCCGAACGGCTGTTGCGCTATTCCTGGCGGGAGCGCTTGCAGCCAGGCGATGCGGCGCGGCAGGATCCGCTCGACAGCCCATTGGACAGCATTGTCACCTTCACACTCGCCCGCACGGTTTCCGGCGGCACGCATCTGCGCATCGTCCATGACGGCTTCGCCCGGATGACAGTGCCCGCGGTTGCCATGGCCGGTGCCAGCTGCCGGCTTTCGCTCGACGCAACCGCTTCCCGCAAGCCAATCGCCGCAAACACGCCTCGCCTCTTGCTGCTTGCAGCCTGAGCGACATACACAGCAACGGAGACATACAATGAGCGGCCTTGCCAGTCTGGTGCCGATG
This sequence comes from Mesorhizobium cantuariense, assembly GCF_042647205.1. Taxonomy (NCBI): domain Bacteria; kingdom Pseudomonadati; phylum Pseudomonadota; class Alphaproteobacteria; order Hyphomicrobiales; family Phyllobacteriaceae; genus Mesorhizobium; species Mesorhizobium cantuariense. Next base: position 3,422,497 of record NZ_JBHRVD010000001.1, read on the forward strand.
GTGATCGAGCAATCGAGCCGCGGCGAACGTGCCTTCGACATCTTCTCACGGCTGCTGCGCGAGCGCATCGTCTTCATCAACGGCGAGATCAACGACGACATCTCGGCGCTGGTCTGCGCGCAGTTGCTGTCGCTGGAATCGGACAATCCCGACAAGGAGATCTCGCTCTACATCAACTCGCCGGGCGGCGTGGTGACCAGCGGTTTCGCCATCTACGACACGATGCAATATATCAGCTGCCCGGTGTCGACCGTGTGCATGGGCTTTGCCGCCTCGATGGGCTCGTTCCTGCTGATGGCAGGCACACCGGGACGTCGGATCTCGCTGCCGAACGCCACCATCCTGCTGCACCAACCGCTGGGCGGGTTCCAGGGCCAGGCCTCCGACATCCAGCGCCATGCCGAGCGCATCGGCCGGACGAAACGGCACATGGCTGAGCTCTACGCGCAGCATTGCGGCCGTACCTATGAAGAGGTCGAGCGCACGCTGGATCGCGATCACTTCATGACGGCCCGAGAGGCCCAGGCCTGGGGCATCGTCGACCACGTTTTCGACACGCGCAAAAAGGCGGCGTAAAGACAGGGGCCTATCCGGCTCCTGCCGGTTGCCGAAGATTTGACGATGCTGGTCTGGTCCCGTCGCCGGCACGTCACTATAGTCCTGAGATGACCGACACTCATCCGCCCAGACCATTGCACCGCATCATCGCCGTTGTGGTGCTCGCTTTTGCCGGCCTCGTGAGCGGAGCGGCTTTTGCCGAGGACAGTTCGCCGGCGCAGAAAGGCACCCTGCCCGGCGTGACCGGCGACTATCGCATCGCCAAGCCGGCTCCCAAGCCCGAACCCGATGACGCGTTTCCCAGCAACGGCAACGGTCAGTTCAAGATCGGCGATACGGACGTCAGGATTTCCGGCAGCATCACCGTCGATGTCGGCGCCGGCTCAATCGGTCTGCCGCGCCACTGATAGTGCGTATGTGCCGGCGTGCTGCGCCTATCGCCAACAAGACAATCCGCACATAAAAATGGCCCCGCCGTGCTTTGCGCGAACGGACGGGGCCTTTTTGGATCTCAAATCCAATTTTACCGGGAGTGTACTGCCGGCGTTTGATTTCGGATGCACCGCGGCATTCAGCCGACGATCCGACTAGCAGTCTCTAATTTTTACGGGATATGGCAGGTCACGGTTTGTCGGGTGGCGCAAACGCTAAACCCTGGCACTTATGCCTGCCGCGGCTCCAGTGACAACTGGAACCCTAGGGGACGATCCGGTGGCGTCATAGCTCCGCTCCTCTGTCCGTTGCGATTGTTGTCAATTCGAAGCACAAATCGCGAATGCCTGCGGCGTCTCGCAGGCCGCCTCTGCGCGGCGAGACCATCGAAAGACGGCCGGCTTCGTTGACTGCTGGAGACTGCGCCCCTGAGTCCGTGGCGTCAACCATCAATAGCCGGTTACCGAAAAATGTGATCGCTGGGAGGTTACGTGCAAGTCAGTTTTTGCACAGCTTTGTCAGGAGCGTGTTCGGCCTTTGTTCTTTCCGCTTGCCCGTTCACGCGAAAGACGCTTAAACGCTTTTGTCGGGAATTGTGGCGTCTCTCGACGTGGCGGCAAAACTACCTACATAGGGGATGGCCGGGAAAACCCGCCATTCCAGGAAATTCCAGATTCTGAGGCGGCGACCGGCGATGGCCGACCATAAATATCTTTCCATTCGCGGGGCGCGCGAACACAATCTGAAGAATGTCGATCTCGACCTGCCGCGTGACAGCCTGATTGTCATGACCGGCCTGTCGGGTTCCGGCAAATCGTCGCTCGCCTTCGACACCATCTACGCCGAAGGCCAGCGCCGCTATGTCGAAAGCCTGTCGGCCTATGCCCGGCAATTCCTCGAAATGATGCAGAAGCCTGATGTCGACCAGATCGACGGCCTGTCGCCTGCCATCTCGATCGAGCAGAAGACGACCTCGAAGAACCCGCGTTCGACCGTCGGCACCGTCACCGAAATCTACGACTACATGCGGCTTCTGTTCGCGCGCGTCGGCATCCCCTATTCGCCGGCCACCGGCCTGCCGATCGAGAGCCAGACGGTTTCGCAGATGGTCGACCGCGTGCTGGCAGTCGAGGAAGGCACGCGCCTGTTCATCCTGGCGCCGATGGTGCGCGGCCGCAAAGGCGAGTACCGCAAGGAACTGCTGGAACTGCAGAAGAAGGGCTTTCAGCGCGTCAAGGTCGACGGCGTCTTCTATGAGATCGCCGACGTGCCGGCGCTCGACAAGAAGTACAAGCATGACCTCGACGTCGTCGTCGACCGTATCGTCGTGCGCGGCGATCTGGCAACGCGGCTTGCCGACTCCATCGAAACCGCGCTGAAGCTGGCCGAAGGGCTGGCGGTCGCCGAATTCGCCGACAAGCCGCTCGATTCCAGCCAGACCGGCGAGGATTCGGTCAACAAGTCGAAGAACGAGACGCATGAGCGCATCCTGTTCTCGGAAAAATTTGCTTGCCCGGTCTCCGGCTTCACCATTCCGGAAATCGAACCGCGGCTGTTCTCGTTCAACAACCCGTTCGGTGCCTGCCCGACCTGTGACGGGCTCGGCAGCCAGCGCGCCATCGACGGCAATCTGATCGTGCCCGACGAAAACATCTCGCTGCGCGACGGCGCCGTCAGCCCGTGGGCCAAGTCGACCTCGCCCTATTACGCGCAGACGCTGGAAGCGCTGGGCAAAGCCTTTGGCTTCAAGCTCGGCGACAAGTTCAAGGATCTGACCGAAGAGGCAAAGGAAGCCATCCTGCGCGGCACCGGCGAGCGCGAGATCACCTTCCAGTACGATGACGGCCTACGCTCCTACAAGACGACGAAAACCTTCGAAGGCGTCATCCCCAATCTCGAGCGGCGCTGGAAAGAGACCGAATCCGCCTGGATGCGCGAGGAAATCGAGCGCTTCATGTCGGCCACGCCTTGCCCGGTCTGCAAGGGCTATCGGCTGAAGCCTGAGTCGCTGGCGGTGAAAATCGCCGGCAGGCACATCGGCGAAGTCACCGAGCTTTCCATCCGCAAGGCCGACCAGTGGTTCACCGACCTGCCGGCGTCACTCAACGACAAGCAGAACGAGATCGCGGTGCGCGTCTTGAAGGAAATCCGTGAGCGGCTGCGCTTCCTCAACGATGTCGGGCTCGACTATCTGACCCTGTCGCGCAATTCCGGCACGCTGTCGGGTGGCGAGAGCCAGCGCATCCGTCTGGCGTCGCAGATCGGCTCCGGCCTCACCGGCGTGCTCTATGTGCTGGATGAGCCATCGATCGGCCTGCACCAGCGCGACAATGCGCGCCTGCTCGATACGCTGAAGCATCTGCGCGACATCGGCAACACGGTGATCGTCGTCGAACATGACGAGGACGCCATCCTGCATGCCGACTATGTCGTCGACATGGGCCCGGCTGCCGGCATCCATGGCGGCGAGATCATCGCCCAGGGCACGCCGCAGCAGGTCATGGCCAATCCCAATTCGATCACCGGCAAATACCTGTCGGGCGCGCTTGAAGTGGCGACGCCCGGCGCCAGGCGTGAGGCGAAGAAGAACCGCCGCCTGAAGATCGTCGGCGCACGCGGCAACAATCTGAAGAACGTCACTGCCGAAATCCCGCTCGGCACCTTCACCGCCGTGACCGGCGTGTCGGGCGGCGGCAAGTCGACCTTCCTGATCGAGACGCTGTTCAAGGCGGCCTCGCGCCGCATCATGGGCTCGCGCGAACATCCGGCCGACCACGACCGCATCGAGGGCCTCGAATTCCTCGACAAGGTCATCGACATCGACCAGTCGCCGATTGGACGGACCCCGCGAAGCAACCCCGCCACCTATACCGGCGCCTTCACGCCGATACGCGACTGGTTCGCCGGCCTCCCCGAAGCCAAGGCGCGCGGCTATCAGCCGGGACGCTTCTCGTTCAACGTCAAGGGCGGCCGCTGTGAGGCCTGCCAGGGCGACGGCGTCATCAAGATCGAGATGCACTTCCTGCCCGACGTCTACGTCACCTGCGACGTTTGCCACGGCAAGCGCTATAACAGAGAGACGCTCGACGTCGTGTTCAAGGGCAAGTCGATCGCCGACGTGCTCGACATGACGGTCGAGGAAGGCGTCGACTTCTTCGCCGCCGTGCCCGGCGTGCGCGACAAGCTCGAAACGCTGAAGCAGGTCGGCCTCGGCTACATCCACATCGGCCAGCAGGCGACGACGCTGTCCGGCGGCGAGGCGCAGCGCATCAAGCTGGCCAAGGAACTATCGCGCAAGGCGACCGGCAAGACGCTCTACATCCTCGACGAGCCGACCACCGGCCTGCATTTCCACGATGTCGTCAAATTGTTGGAAGTGCTGCACGAACTGGTCGACCAGGGCAACACGGTGGTGGTCATCGAGCATAATCTCGAGGTGATCAAGACCGCCGACTGGGTGCTCGACCTCGGCCCCGAGGGCGGCGACGGCGGCGGCGAACTGGTCGCCTCCGGCACGCCGGAAGCGATCGTGCGCGAAAAGCGCAGCTACACCGGCCAGTTCCTCAAGGAACTGCTGGAGCGCCGCCCCGGAGGCAAACGCGAAGCGGCGGAGTGATGATCGGACCGGTTGGTGCCTGGAGCTTTTGAATGACAATCAGAAAAGCGCTTGCCGGTGATCTCCAAACTGTCGTCTCGCTGACGCAAGCCGCCTGTGCCCCTTACACCGCCCTTCTCGGCGCGCCCCCGATACCGGTCACCGAGGACTATGCGCCGCGCATCGAGGAGGGCGAGGTCTGGCTGCTGGAGAGCGGCGATGAACTGGCTGGAGTGCTCACACTGGAGCGGCATGAGGATCACGCGATGATCTTCTCCGTCGCGGTGTCGCCCGCCTTCCAGGACAAGGGCTTCGGCATAAAGCTGCTCAGTCATGCGGATCAAGAGACGCGCTTGTGGAGCCTGCCAGAAGTGCGGCTCTACACCAACGCCAGAATGGAGCGGAACATTGCGCTCTATCTGGCTTATGGTTTCCACGAAACGGGTCGCCGGCCCAATCCTTATCGACCAGGATGGGTGCTTGTCGACATGGCAAAATCGGTCGACGAGGTCACGACGGCCTGATCTTTCGGAACTCGGCCAGACTTTCTGAACCTGGGAGGACGACAATGAGCAAATCGGGAACAATCCGCTCCGGCATGGGCGGCTGGACCTTCGAGCCCTGGGACACGTCCTTCTATCCGGACAAGCTCTCGAAGGCCAAGCAGTTGCAATACGCCAGCCGGCAGGTGCCTAGCATCGAGGTCAACGGCACCTATTATTCCAGCTTCAAGGAGCCGACCTTCGTCAAATGGGCGAATGAGGCGCCGGACGGTTTCGTCTATGCGCTGAAGGGCAACCGCTTCGTCACCAACCGGCGCGTGCTCGGCGAGGCCGGTGAATCGATGACACGTTTCCTCGGCTCGGGCGTTGCTGCACTGGGCGAAAAGCTCGGACCGATCCTGTGGCAGTTCGCGCCGACCAAAAAATTCGATCCGGACGATTTCGAAGCTTTCCTCAAACTGTTGCCGGAAAAGCAGGACGACGTTGCGCTGCGCCACGCGGTCGAGGTCCGCAACGACAGTTTTATCGTGCCGGAATTCGCCGCGCTCGTGCGCAAATACAAGGTCGCGATCGTCTATGCCGACCATGCCAAATATCCTGATATCGCCGACGTCACCGGCGATTTCATCTATGCCCGGCTGCAGACCGGCAGCGACGACAATCCCGACTGCTACACGCCGAAGGGCCTTGATGAATGGGCAGCACGGGCAAAGGTCTGGGCGGAAGGCAAGGTGCCTGCCGATCTCCGACGCGCCGATCCTTCGACCGAGGCGCCGGTCAAGCCGCGCGACGTGTTCGTCTACTTCATCACCGAGGGCAAGGTGCGCGCGCCGTTCGGAGCGATGGCGCTGATGAAGCGGGTGGCGGATTAGAGCAGCGAGCCTGCGGCGCTATCCTTCCGTTTAAGCGTCGAATGCACTCTCGGGTCCGGCCCGGCAACTCCTGTCGGAACCTGCAGGGCAGGTTGATCGTTTTTACCTCACTAGCGGCGACCGGGCGAGTGCCTCGCGTGGATGCGATAGGTTCGCTGTTCGCCGAAGACCGGTTTTCCCAGAGATGGCCAGGCGCGCCCAACCGGCGCACCGCCGGCATCAGGAGAACCAGAAGAAAGCGAGGAAAGATGGCGATCATCCTCATCGGGGCGTTGCTCACTATCGCCGGCGTTGTGTACATGGCTGACGCCGTTCTCAGACGCGGGCGGCTCAGTGAGCCGACGCCCGCGGCTTCGGACCGCCCGATGCCGAATCTCGCAACGTCCGGCCCGACGCTTGAACCACGACGGCGCGGATTAGGCTTCCTCGGCCTGTCACAGAATTGGCCGGGTCTGCTGATGATGGCGGTCGGCGTCGTTCTGCTATTGTCGGTGGTGATCTTCTAACCCAATAACCCAAGGAATTACGGCATCTTCACCGGCGTCGTAACCTTATCGATACCTCCTTGCTGCATGAATCCAGGCAGGCCAAGTCACAGATTTGGGGCAAGGACGAGGGGCATGTCGCTCGACTACACTTCACTTCTGCTGGCTGTCGGTTTTTCCGCCGCCTGCCTGAGCCTGACATTGTTCGGCATGTGGCTGACCGCTCGCTCGGAGAAATTCCTGCTGACATGGGCGATCAGCCTGGTGTTCGTGGTCGGCGATATTTTTGCCTATGACGCCTATATCGATATGCCTGGGCGCCTGCTGGGCATCGCCACCCTTGCCCTGCTCCTGCTTGGTTTTTCGACCATGCTGGGCGCCGCCTACCAGTTCAGAACCGGCGGCTCGCCGATGCAGCGGACGCTGCTTGGCAGCGCCATTTCGCTGGCTGTGACGCTGCCTCCCATGGCTCTTGGCTATGACGGGCTGGGCTTCATGTTGGAAAACGCCTTCGCCGCATTGCTCCTGTTCGCAACGGCGCTCGAATACTGGAAGGGCCGCGACGAAGCCCCTGCCCTGACGATCGGTATCACCGCGCTCTATTCGGCCACGGCCACGTCCTTCGCTCTGTGCGCCATGGTTCTTGTCTGGGATGGAAAGCTCATCCTTGGGCATGCGCCCAGCAACTGGGCCGAGGAACTGAGCCTCATCATCGTCATTGCCAGCATGACCGGCATCGGAGCGCTTTCCCTGGCGCTCAATCAGGGGCGTCTGGCCAGGCATCATCACCGCAACGCCCTGACCGACCCGCTGACCGGCCTGCTCAACCGGCGCGCGCTGTTCGATAGGCATGGCAATGCGCCGGTCGGTGCCTTCATGGCGGTGATTGTCTTCGACCTCGACAGCTTCAAGGCCATCAACGACGAATTCGGCCACGCCGCCGGCGATGAAGTGCTGAAAGTGTTCGCCAGGGAACTCGCCGGCAATCTTCGTCCGACCGACATCGCCGCGCGCATGGGCGGCGAGGAATTCGCGCTGGTGCTGAAGCGGACCTTGCCCGAAACGGTGGAGGCCACCGCCGAGGCCATACGGGCAGCTTTCGCCGCGCACCGCATCGAAACCGAGACGGGCTCGCTGGCGTGCACGGTCAGTGCCGGATATGCTTTCGGCACCAAGGAGGGCCTCAGCTTCGACAAGGTGCTCAGCGCCGCCGACAAGGCGCTCTACGCCGCCAAGCGTGGCGGCCGCAACCGCGTCACCGCCTCTCCATTCCGGCGCGCAGGTTGACCGCGCGCATCAATGCCGTCTGGCGGTTATCGGATGGGTAATCGCGGCGCCTATGCCGCCATCACGATCTCATTGAAGGCATCGAGATCGACATAGAAAACCTTGGTGATTTCCTCGATCAGATCGTCGTATTCGCAGCCCTGTGATCGCAAGATGTTTATGGCTGTGATGATGTCGACGCGTTCGGTAAGCCGACGCTTGTGGTGGTCCTCGACGTAACGTTCCATGGCTGTCCCTTAGCCTGTGTGCCCAAACGCGTTGAACGACAAACAGATCGCAGGAGGGAAGCTAGGAAGCCTTGCTTGCGTGAGACTTGCCGGCGGTAGCCGCGCCTTCGATCTGCGATGAACCAGACTGATACGGAAGCGGCCGACTCACAAAAGCCCTGGGAAAGACTAGCACGCAGCCCCAGGTGCACCAGTGACGCAGATGGCTGGGCCGGAGAAATATTGAACTTGCCAAGGACTTCGGATCGTCAACTGAAGTCCAACGACGATTCTAGACCGTCAGGAACTTGCGGACATCAGCACGGTCTAAATCTTCCGCCGGGCCGGTATGGACGATCACTCCGCGGTCCATGATGTTGACCTCGTCGGCGAGTTCGCGGCAGAAATCGAGATATTGTTCGACCAGCAGCACAGCAATACCGGCCTGGTCGCGGAGATAGCGGATGGCGCGGCCGATATCCTTGATGATCGACGGCTGGATGCCTTCCGTCGGCTCGTCGAGCACCAGCAGTTTCGGCCGCATCACCAGCGCCCTGCCAATGGCGAGCTGCTGCTGCTGGCCGCCGGAAAGGTCACCGCCGCGGCGGCCGAGCATCTGCTTCAGCACCGGAAACAGCTCGAAGACATGAGCGGGCACTTTACGGTCCGCACGCTTCAGCGGCGCGAAGCCGGACTCGAGATTTTCCCGCACGGTCAGGAGCGGAAAGATCTCCCTGCCCTGCGGCACGAATGCGATGCCCGACCGGGCGCGGTCATACGCCGCGCTCCGGTCGAGCGCCTTCCCCTCGAAGGCAACGCTTCCGCTCGTCAGCCGGTGGTGGCCGACGATCGATCTCATCAAACTGGTCTTGCCGACGCCGTTGCGACCGAGCACGCAAGTGATCTTGCCGGCGCCGGCCTTCAGCGACACGCCGCGCAGCGCCTGGGCGGCGCCGTAGTGCAGCGTGGCATTGGAAACTTCGAGCATGTCAGCGCCTCCTCCAGAACCTGAGAAACGACAGATCGAAGCGATGGAATTGAACCCGCCAGACCATGCTCATCTCCCCAGATAGACTTCGACGACGCGCTCGTCGGCCGATACGAAATCGAGTGTGCCTTCTGAGAGCACCGAGCCCTCGTGCAGGCAGGTGACCTTGACGCCGAGCTCGCGCACGAAATGCATGTCGTGCTCGACGACGATGACCGAATGGTCGCGCGCGATATCCCTGAGCAGGCGTGCGGTTTCCTCGGTCTCGGCATCGGTCATGCCGGCGACCGGTTCGTCGACCAGAAGCAGCTTCGGATCCTGCGCCAGCAGCATGCCGATCTCGAGCCACTGCTTTTGTCCATGGCTGAGATTGGCCGCCAGTTCGCTACGTTTGTCGCCGAGCCGGATGATGCCGAGGATATCGTCGATCTGCCGCGTCTCGGCGGCCGAGCGGCGATGGAACAGCGCCGGGAAGATCGAGCGCGGCCCTTTCAGCGCCAGCATCAGATTGTCCTCGATCGTGTGACTTTCAAAGACGGTCGGCTTCTGGAACTTGCGGCCGATACCCATCATGGCGATCTCGGCTTCATCGTGCTTGGTGAGATCGACCTGGCCGTCGAAGAACACCTCGCCCTCGTCGGGCCGCGTCTTGCCGGTGACGATGTCCATCATCGTCGTCTTGCCGGCGCCGTTGGGGCCGATGATGGCGCGCATCTCGCCCTTGTCGAGCACCAGCGATAGATTGTTGATGGCGCGAAAACCGTCGAAAGAGACCGAGACACCGTCGAGATAGAGGATCGTGTTCGACTTCGACATGATCGCTCACTCCGCCGGCTGCGGTTCGGGGCTGGATGCGGACCAGTCGCCGGGCTGTCTCGCTTCGCTGCGAACGATTTTCGCCGGCGGCGGAACGTCGGCATCGGTGCCGGCTTCCTCGGCAATCGAGGCTGCTCGCAACGCCTTGGCGTTGCCACGCCAGGAATCCCACATGCCGATAATGCCCTTGGGCAGCAAAAGCGTGACGGCGACGAACAACCCACCCAACGCAAACAACCAGAACTCCGGCAACACGCCGGTGAACCAGGATTTGCCGGCATTGACCAGCAAGGCACCGATGATCGGCCCGACGATGGTGCCGCGCCCGCCAACGGCGGCCCACACCACGACCTCGATCGAATTGGCCGGCTCGAACTCGCCCGGATTGATGATGCCGACCTGCGGCACGTAGAGCGCGCCGGCAATGCCGGCCATGACAGCCGAGATGGTGAAGGCGAACAGCTTTACATTTTCGGCCCGCCAGCCGAGGAAGCGCGTGCGGCTCTCGGCATCGCGCACCGCCATCAAGAGCTTGCCGTATTTGGAGCCGACGATCGCCCAGGTGATGAACACGGCAAGCGCAAGCATCACGGCGCTGGCGGCGAACAGCGCCGAGCGAGTCGCGTCGGCCTGCACGTTGAAGCCCAGAATATCCTTGAAATCGGTCAGGCCGTTGTTGCCGCCAAAACCCATGTCATTGCGGAAAAAGGCGAGTAGCAGCGCGTAGGTCATCGCCTGCGTGATGATCGAGAGATAGACGCCGGTGACGCGGCTGCGGAAGGCGAACCAGCCGAAGACGAAAGCGAGCAGGCCAGGCACCGCCAGCACCATGAGGCCGGCAAACCAGAAATGGTCGAAGCCATACCAGAACCACGGCAATTCCTTGTAGTTCAGGAACACCATGAAGTCGGGCAGGATGGGGTTGCCGTAGACGCCGCGCGAGCCGATCTGGCGCATCAGATACATGCCCATCGCATAGCCGCCGAGCGCGAAGAAAGCGCCGTGGCCGAGCGAGAGAATGCCGCAATAGCCCCAGACCAGGTCAAGCGCCAAGGCGAGCAGCGCGTAGCAGAGATATTTGCCGGTCAGCGCGACGATATAGGGTGGGACATAGAAGGCGCTGGTGGGAGACACCGCGAGATTGAGCAGCGGCACGATAACGGCCACCGCCAGCAGGATGAAGATCGTGATGGCAATGCGGCGGTCCGCGCCTGCAGCGAAAAAGCGTCCCGTGATCATGCTTCCACCGCCCTGCCCTTGAGCGCGAACAGGCCGCGCGGGCGCTTCTGGATGAACAGGATGATCAGCACCAGCACGACGATCTTGCCGAGTACCGCGCCGGCATAGGGCTCGAGGAACTTGTTGACGATGCCGAGCGAGAAGGCGCCGACCAGCGTGCCCCACAGATTGCCGACGCCGCCGAAGACGACGACCATGAAGCTGTCGATGATGTAGCCGCGGCCGAGATTGGGCGAGACATTGTCGATCTGGCTAAGCGCGACACCGGCAATGCCGGCAATGCCGGAGCCAAGCGCGAAGGTGAGCGCGTCGACCCAGGGCGTCCTGATGCCCATCGAGGCGGCCATGCGTCGGTTGGCGGTGACGGCGCGCATCTGCAGGCCCCAGGGCGTGCGCTTCATCACATAGAGCAGCACCGCGAACACGGCGAGCGCGAAAACCAGGATCCACAGCCGGTTCCAGGTGATTGCAAGCTGCCCGACATTGAACGAGCCCGACATCCACGAGGGGTTGCCCACCTCCTGGTTGGTCGGCCCGAAGATCGAACGCACCGCTTGCTGCAGGATCAGCGAGACGCCCCATGTCGCCAGCAGCGTTTCCAGCGGCCGGCCATAGAGAAAGCGGATGACGCCGCGCTCGATGATCAGGCCAACCAGAGCCGAGACGAGGAAGGCGAGCGGCAGCGCGATGACCAGCGACCAGTCGAACAGGCCGGGAAAGGATGTGCGGATCACTTGCTGCACAACGAAGGTCGTGTAGGCGCCGAGCATGACCATCTCGCCATGCGCCATGTTGATGACGCCCATGACGCCGAAGGTGATGGCAAGCCCGATCGCCGCCAGCAGCAGCACCGAGCCCAGCGAAATACCGTACCAGATGTTCTGGCCGGCATCCCAGAAGGCCAGGGTCGAATTGATGTTGGCGATCGCGGCCGTGGCAGCTTGCTCGACCGCGTCCGAAGAATTCGCCTCGACAGACGTGAGCAGCGAAACCGCGTCTCGGTCGCCACGCGCGCCGATCAGCGCGATGGCAGCGAGCTTGTCGGCTTCAGGCCGATCCGAGACAAGAACTGAAGCGGCACGAGCCTGTTCGAGCAGAGCCTTGACGCTGGCCACGGTCTCACTGGCAATGGCCGTGTCGAGCGGCCCGATGTTTGCGGCATCGGGCGTCTTGAACATGGTGTCGGCGGCGGCAATGCGGACAGCCGGATCCTTGGCGCCAAGCGTCAGCGTGCCCAACGCATCGCGGATGGCGCGACGCAGCGTGTTGTTGACCTTGATCTTGGTGATGTCGTCCTTGGCCGCCTCGCCCGATGCCTCGCCGCTCAACGGGTCGGAAAGCTGGACGCTTTCGCCGGCTTCCTTGCCGACAAACACCAGGGAATCAACCTTGCGGATGTAGAGGTTGCCGTCGGCCAGTGCCGCAAGCGGCCGCTCCACTGCCGGATCGCCGGTGGCCGCCAGTTCGTGGACGACGGCTCCGATCTCCGAAAAACCCTTGGCCGTCGCGAATTTGACGATGATGCCGCGCAGATCGGCTTCGCCAGCGCCCGATGGCGACAGCGTCGCCAGCAGGAACAACAGCGTCAAACCAATCGCACGAAACAGGTTCATCGGTTTCTGGTAACCTTTGAAGGTTGAAGTGGGCGTCCGGACGGCGGAGGAAGCCGTCCGGACGCGCGCGGTCTGACTAGGTCAGCCCTGGGAGGGATCAGTTCGTGCCCTTGCCGCCGCACTTGCCGGTGGCAACGTTGAAGTTGCCGCAGGACAGAGGCGCGCGCCAATCGGAGATCAGGTCCTTGGAGTCAGGCAGATAGTCGGACCATTCATCGCCCATCACCAGACCCGGCGTGCGCGACACGGTTTCGAACTGGCCGTCGGCCTGGATTTCACCGATCAGCACCGGCTTGGTGATGTGGTGGTTCGGCATCATCGTCGAATAGCCGCCGGTCAGGTTCGGCACCGACACGCCGATCATGGCGTCGATGACCTTGTCCGGATCGGTTGTGCCGGCCTTCTCGACCGCCTTCACCCACATGTTGAAACCTATATAATGGGCTTCCATCGGGTCGTTGGTGGTGCGCTTGTCGTTCTTGATGAACTTGTGCCAGTCGGCGATGAACTTCTTGTTCTCGGGCGTATCGACGCTCTCGAAGTAGTTCCAGGCGGCGAGATGGCCGACCAGCGGCGCGGTGTCGAGACCGGCAAGCTCTTCTTCGCCGACCGAGAAGGCCATGACCGGGATATCCTCGGCCTTGACGCCCTGGTTGCCGAGTTCCTTGTAGAACGGCACGTTGGCGTCGCCGTTGACCGTCGAGACGACGGCGGTCTTCTTGCCGGCCGAACCGAACTTCTTGATCGCCGAAACCTCGGTCTGCCAATCGGAGAAGCCGAACGGCGTGTAGTTGACCAGGATGTCTTCCGCCGCGACGCCCTTGGCCTTCAGATAGGCCTCGAGGATCTTGTTGGTGGTGCGCGGATAGACGTAGTCGGTGCCTTCCAGCACCCAGCGCTTCACCGAACCGCCGTCCTCGCTCATCAGATAGTCGACCGCCGGGATGGCCTGCTGGTTCGGCGCGGCACCGGTGTAGAACACGTTGCGTTCGCTTTCCTCGCCCTCATACTGGACGGGATAGAACAGGATGTTGTCGAGCTCGGAGAACACCGGCAGCACCGATTTGCGCGACACCGAGGTCCAGCAGCCGAACACCGCCGCGACCTTGTCCTTGGAGATCAGCTCGCGCGCCTTTTCGGCAAACAGCGGCCAGTTGGACGCAGGATCGACGACGACCGCCTCGAGCTTCTTGCCGAGCAGGCCGCCCTTGGCGTTCTGCTCGTCGATGAGCATCAGCATGGCGTCCTTCAGCGTCGTCTCCGAAATCGCCATGGTCCCCGACAGCGAATGAAGAATGCCGACCTTGATGGTGTCCTCGGCCGCCCTGGCGGGCGCAGACATCAACAGGCCGGCGGCAACCACGCTCGCCGAAAACATTTTTGTTATTGTCGAGAAATTACCCCTCATATTACAGACTCCCAAGCTGGTTGATTGCACCGCAACACTACAATGCAACCCCCATGCCAATCGCTTTGGCGACGCCGACGGGACACGAATAACCGAGCATTATCAGGGTCTTGAAATATTAGGCTTACAAAAACAAAGAGAACCGGTTAAAAATCGATTGAGAGAAATTTGCGCAGCATACGCGATGATTGCCTAATTTTCGCCCATTTTGGCAAAATGCCTAGATTTTGATCTTCACAGGCGTGTCGCAGACGACCGGTGTTGCGGCGCGACGCAAAAATAGGGCAAGCTCGTTCCTCAAACGAGCGACGTCATGGCTTCCGGCATTTCACGCATCTTTATCGGCATATTGCTTCTGGCGGCAGCAACCGGGGCCGCGCGAGCAGACTTTAGCGACGGCAAGATGCCCGACGGCAACTATCACTGCGAGGTCTACCTGCTCGGCATGTTCCTCAGCCTCGGCGACATCACCATCAAGGGGAACGTCTACAGCGGCCCGGTGACCTTCGGGACCGCGCAGCAGGGGTACAACTATCAAATGGACGCAAACGGCGTGATCTCCTGGCTGGGGCCATTGGGCGGCTATACCGCCGGCGGCAACTCGCTGTCGCTGACTCAGGCAACGCTGGACGGCCAGAGCACGCCCTCCTTCGACATCATCATGAAGCAACCCGACGGCGCCTTCACCGCCTCGACCTGCACCAAGCAATGAGGCGGCAAGAAAAAGGCACGGAACCTTGTGGGTTCCGCGCCAGCAGTCCGTCGGGAGGATGTGACTAGATCGTCTTGGCCGACATCTGCGCGGCGATGTAATCGGCCTGGCGGATCGCCAGCGAGACGATCGTCAAGGTCGGATTTTCGGCGGCACCCGTGGTGAACTGGCTGCCGTCCGACACGAACAGGTTTTTGATGTCGTGCGCCTGGCCGTGCTTGTTGACGACGCCGTCGGCCGCTTTCTCGCTCATCCGGTTGGTGCCGAGATTGTGGGTCGACGGATAGGGTGGCGTCGGGAAGGTGCGCGTGGCACCAACCGCCGCGTAGAGCGCCGTGGCCTGCTTGTAGGCGTGGTTGCGCATCGCGGTGTCGTTCGGGTGGTCGTCGAAATGCACGTCGGCGATCGGCATGCCGTGCGCGTCCTTCTCGTCGGCATGCAGCGTGATGCGGTTCTCCGCGCGCGGCATGTCCTCGCCGACGATCCACAGGCCGGCCATGTGGTCGTAGTGGTCGAGTGCCGTGGTGAACGACCGGCCCCAGGCGCCCGGATCGAGGAAGGCCGCCATGAACGGCAGGCCGAGCGACAGCGTCTCGAATTCGTAGCCGCCGACGAACCCGCGTGACGGGTCATGGCGAGCCTCGTCGCGGATGATGCCGGCCATGGTCGTGCCGCGATACATGTGCACCGGTCTGTCGAAGATGGCATAGACCGAGCCGGTGGTGTGGCGCATATAGTTCTTGCCCACCTGCCCCGACGAGTTGGCAAGGCCGTCAGGGAATTTGCCCGACGCCGAATTGAGCAGCAGCCGCGGGCTTTCGATGGAGTTGCCGGCGACGGCGACGATGCGGGCCTTCTGCTCCTGCAGCTTGCCGTCCTTGTCGGCATAGACGACGCCGGTCACTTTGCCCGAGGCGTCATGGTTGATCTTGATCGCCATGGCGTTCGGCCTGACCTCGAGATGGCCTGTCGCCTCGCCCTTGGGGATTTCGGTGTAGAGCGTCGACCATTTGGCGCCCCATTTGCAGCCCTGAAAGCAGAAGCCGGTCTGCTGGCAGGACATGCGGTCGTCGCGATCGACCGAGTTGATCGCCATGTTGCCGGTGTGGCATTCCTTGTAGCCGAGCTTGTCGGCACCGGCCTTCAACACCTTGAAATTGTTGTTGCCCGGCAGTCTCGGCCAGTCATTGGTGCCGGTGACGCCCATCTTGGCTTCGGCCTTGGCGTAGTAGGGCTCCATCTCGGCCAGCGTGATCGGCCAGTCGAGCAGGTTGGCGCCCTCCAGTTTGCCGTAGGTCGACAGCGTCTTGAACTCATGCTCCTGAATGCGCAGCGAGGCTCCGGCCCAGTGCGTGGTCGAACCGCCGACCGATTTGACGATCCAGGCCGGCAGGTTGGGAAAGTCCTTGGCCACACGCCAGTCACCCGACGTGGTGCGCTTGTCCGTCCAGGCGAGCTGGCTGAACGAACCCCACTCGTCATTGATGAAATCCTCATATTCGTGGCGTGCGCCGGCTTCCAGGATGACGACATCGACACCCTTCTGGGCGAGTTCGTTGCCGAGCGTGCCGCCACCGGCGCCCGAGCCGATGATGACGACGACGCCGTCGTTGTTCAGATCAAATGAAGCTGCCATGGTTTCCTCCCATGATTTCTGTTTGCGGGTTCAGGAACGACGGGCTCAGAGCCACTCTATGTCGTCAAAACCGCGCGCGATGTAGCCGCCCTTGGAATAGGACTCGCCCTCGTAACCGAAGATCGGCCACACCTCCTTCTGGTTGTAGAGGCTGACGACAAGGCCGCCACGGATGGCCTGGAAGAACGGCGTCGCCTCGATCTGCTTCAGCACGCCGACGCGCTGATCCTCCCAGCCGAGGCCCCGATAGCCTCCGTCACCGGACTTCTTGTCGAGGTCGGCGATGCCGTCTTCGATCATCGCCTTGTAGGCGGCGTCCTTGCCGGCCTGCTCGTCATGGCCCTTCACGGCAATGGCGTAATATTTGTCGGGAACCTGATCGTGCGGATAGATGTCGCGAGCCATCTGGATCAGCGTCGCCATGGTTTCGGGCTTGAGCGCCGATGTCTCGAGCCCCCAGGCATGCTCGGGACTGATGACCGCGCTGCCGGAGATGACGAGCAGCGCGCCGATGCCACCGCGTTTGAGAAGCTCACGACGTGAAAGCCCGGGCTTCGCGTCATAGATCGTGACCATTTTATTCCTCCCTGCTTGCTATGTGCACTCTTGAGAGTGCCGTTGCTGGCGCTGCACCTGCCGGTGCGGCTGCTATGTCTCCTATTGGAAGCGACCTCCGCGTTGCAGAACCTCGATCTTGTAGCCGTCCGGATCCTCGATGAAGAAAAAGCGGGCGATCAGAGACCCGTCGCGGTTGAATTCAACGATCTTCTTCGGATTGAGGCCAAGCGCGCCGAGGCGGTCATGTTCGCTGTCGAGGTCGACGACCGAGACCGCGAGGTGACCGTAGCCGTCGCCGAGCGCGTAGGCCCCCTGCCGATCCTTGTTCACGGTCAGTTCGAGCTCGAATCCTGTCTCGGCATTGCCGAGGTAGATGAGCGTGAATGTCTCGAAGTCCAGCCTGTCGGCCGACATCGAGCGCGAAGGCAATTTCGGTAGAAATCGACGGATCGGGTCTCGTCGAGAACCCGGATCATGCTGTGGATCGCCTTGGCCAAATCAGTCTCCGCGGTGGTGTGGAGGCGATTATGCGCGGCGCGGACAAAAGGTGGTGGCAGCCGGTTACCACGCCCGGAACCGTGAACGGGACGAAAGTCCGATTGCCGGACCGGCAATTTTGCCCGAGAGTGCATATGGGGACAGGTTAAGCAGTATCAAACTGCACGCCAGTCCACCCAAGACCAACAATCATGGGAGGTTTTTCGGATGTGCAGGGTGTTTGCGGGCCAGGACCCCGAAGGCTATCGCCAGATCAACCGGTCGATTCGCATCGACGGCCACTCGACCAGCATCCAGCTTGAAGCGACATTCTGGGCGTTGCTGGACGAAATCGCCGAAAACCAGAACCTGACGACGCCGAAATTCATCTCCAAGCTTTATGACGAAGCCATCGAGATCAACGGCGCCATTCCGAACTTTGCGTCGATGCTGCGCACCACCTGCGCGCTCTATCTGCGCGGCCATCGGCCAGGGATGGATGAGCAGATGGTGCCGAAGCGGGAAGCGGCCTAGCCGTCGACGGCGACAGCGAGCGCAAGCCGGCCCATGTCGGTGAACAGCGCCTGACGCTCTGAATAGTCGGTCTGTTCGCCGGTCTCGATGTTGTCGACCACGACGCAGATCGACAGCGCGCGAGCCCCGAAATGCGCGGCGATGCGATAGAGCGCGCTGGTTTCCATATCCACGGCCAGGGCTCCGGCCACCTGCGCATCGGCAAAACGGGCGCGTCCTTCCGGGTGATAGAAGATGTCGCTGCACACCGTCAGGCCGGCACAATGGTCGATGCCAAGTTCGGCCGCCTTGGCCAACGCACATGCGAGAAGCGCCGGATCCGGGCCGGCGGGTTCATAAATGCCAAAAACCTGACCGCTCTGGGCGCTTTCCGCCTGTGCCGACTGCGAGATGACAAGGCTGCGCAGTTTTGCCTTTGCGGTCAGGCTGCCGCAGGTGCCGGTACGGATCAACGTCCGGGCGCCAAAATGGTCCAGCAATTCATGCGCATAGATCAGAAACGATGAAACACCGATGCCCGTCGCCTGAATGCTGATGGGCTTGCCACGAAACAGCCCGGTGAAGCCAAGCGCGCCGCGTCGGCGATTGATGCAGCGCGGCGCTTCCAGGAAAGTCTGCGCCATCCATTCGGCACGCTGCGGGTCGCCCGGCAACAACACCGTGTCGGCGTAATCGTCCTTGTCCGCTTCGTTGTGTGGCGTCAACCGCTGCTCCCCCAGGCCCGCCTGCCGTTTCACCTGCAATCATGGCGTTGTCACGGCGTTGTGCAAGGGAAAGAACATCAGGAAACTCTAAGACTCCAGCACATCCTTGACGATCGTCGCCAGTTGCTTGAGCGAAAACGGCTTTGGCAGGAAGCCGAAATGCGCGTCGGCGGGCAGGTTTCTGGCGAATGCGTCCTCGGCATAGCCGGACACGAAGACGAACTTGATGTCCGGCTGGCGCTTGCGTAATTCACCAAGCAGCGTCGGCCCGTCCATTTCCGGCATCACCACGTCGGAAACGACGATGTCGACCTTGCCGCCCAGCGCCTCGAACACTTCCAGCGCCTCGACGCCCGAGGATGCCTCATGCACGGTATAGCCGCGCGACACCAGCGCCCGCATGCCGCCCATGCGCACGGCGTCCTCGTCCTCGACGAGCAGCACCGTGGCCGAGCCCGACAGATCCTTGGCCGCATCGGCGACCTTTGCCGGCGCTGCCGGCACATCGTCGGGCTCGCCTGCTTTTTTCGCTTCCGCGATATGGCGCGGCAGGAAAATGCGGAAAGTCGAGCCTTTGTCGACTTCGGAATCGCAGAAGATGAAGCCGCCGGTCTGCTTGATGATGCCGTAGACCATCGACAGGCCAAGGCCGGTGCCTTTGCCGACTTCCTTGGTGGTGAAGAAGGGCTCGAAGATCTTCTTCAGCACGTCGGGCGCGATACCGCTGCCGGTGTCCTCGACTTCGACCACGACATAGTCCGCCGGGGCGAGTTCGCGGTAGGAAAAGGCCTTGCACTCCTCGGCGGTCACATTGCGGGTGCGCACGGTGAGATCGCCACCCGCCGGCATTGCGTCGCGCGCGTTGACCGCAAGGTTGACCACCACCTGCTCGAACTGCCCGATATCGACCTTGACCGGCCAGAGGTCGCGGCCATGGTCGACTTTCAGCTTGATGTCGTTGCCGACCAGTCGGGCCAGCAGCATCCTGAGATCGGCGAGCACGTCGGTCAGGTTGAGCACTTCCGGCCGCAGCGTCTGCTTGCGCGAGAAGGCCAGCAGTTGCCGCACCAGTGAAGCCGCCCGGTTGGCGTTCTGCTTGATGTTCATGATGTCGGGGAAGGACGGGTCCGACGGACGGTGGTTGGTCAACAGAAGGTCAGACGCCATGATGATGGCGGTCAGCACATTGTTGAAATCATGCGCGATGCCGCCGGCAAGCTGGCCGACCGCCTGCATCTTCTGGCTTTGCGCCATCTGCCCTTCGAGCGCTTTCTGCTCCGTCGTCTCGACGGCGTAGACGATGGCCGACTCCTCGGCGCCCTCGCCGCCGGTGCCGTCGGCGACCGCGTTGACGTAGAAACGGATGTGCCGCTCGTCGTTGCCGGGCAGAAGCGTATCGATCGGCTCGATGTCGGCCTGCCGCTGCTGCGCTTTTTCGAAGGCAGCCGCAAAGGTCGGCCGGTCGCGTTCATGGATCACCGTGTCGAGCCGCACACGGCGATCGACGGCGTCGCGGTCGACGACGGATGAAAACAGCGACAGGAACGGCGCATTGGTGCGCAGGATACGCCCGTTGTGGTCGACGCCGGCGATCGCCATCGGTGTCGAGTTGAAGAAGCGGGTGAAGCGCACTTCCGAGGCCCGCAAATCGGCAGAGGAGTCTTCGCCTTGCGTGCGGTTGAGCACGATCGTGCGTGTCGGGCCGTTGAGGCCTTCGCGGCTGGCCGAAACGCGATGCATGAAGCGCACCGGTAGCGCCTCGCCCGTCATCGTCGTCAGATCGAGATCGATCACGGCGTTGCGTGTCGTGCCGGGGTCGGCCTTGACCGAGCGGACCAGCGCCATGCCGTCGCCAGCCACGATTTCGGCCAAGGAGACGGCACCGGGCGTGAAGCTGGTGAGGTCGATGCCCAGCCATTCGGCGAGCGTGGCGTTGATGTAGGTGACGCGGCCTTCCTGGTCGGCCGAAAAGAAGCCGGCCGGCGCGTGGTCGAGGTGATCGATCGCCTTCTGCAGGTCGAGGAAGAAACGCTCCTGCTCGGCCCGCTCCTGCGAAATGTCGGCAAGCTGCCAGGCCAGCATCGGCAGCCGCTGGCCTGGAACGCTGAAGGCGCGCGCCCGCGCCCTGTACCAGCGGGCGCCGGGCTCGGCGCCGGGCCGAATGGACTGTGCCAGCCGAAACTCGCCGTCGCCCGGTTGGCCGTCGCGCAGGCCGGATGCCAGGCGATAGATCGTCACCGAGGCTTCAGGAACATCCGAGAGCAACCCCTCGACCGTCTTCAGGTCGGCCGCCGACGACGCTCCGGTCATGTCGGCATAGGCGCGATTGGCATAGACGACACGGCCCTTGGTGTCGGTGACGAGAAGGCCCTGCGACATGGAATCGACGAAGGATTTCGACAGTTCGTCGCCTGTCGAGCGTGGCGTCACCTGCACGAAGCCGATGGCTGTGGCAAACAGGAAGCCGACGCCGATCATCGCCAGCACGCCGAGCATGCCGAGCAGGAAAGGATCGCCGAGGCGTTCGCGGAACAGGCCGAAAACGATCGCCGCCCCCGTCAGAACCACGATGAAAATGATAAGCCGAGTGACCGCGCCCGGTCGCGTATTCTGGTCGACGATCGGTACCGGATAGAAATCGCCGCGCACTTCCTTGGCCATGTGCCCCCTGCTCGTGAATTCCGGTGTTCCGACACCCGCCCCTAGCGGGTTGAATCACATTCTCCTAGTCCGGAAAAGGCCTGGGCGGCAAATGTCGGATAAAAATGATGTCTTCCGGCCTTCGGAGTTTTTCTAGCTGTTCACCAGCGTGAAACGCAACTTGCGGTGGCCCGCCGCAACGGTCTAGTGTCGCGTCACTTCCAAGGGCAATCAGGGGAAACCAATGCAATGGCTGGATAGCGTGGCGGGCCCCGGTTATGCCGCAGCACTGTTGTGGACGTTTGCAGCACTTGTCCTGCTGGTCATCGTTCTCGTCATCATCAAGCTCGTGCGCAATCTGACGTTCGGTACCTTTGTCGCCGGCGGCCGGAATCGCAAGACGCGGCTGGCCGTCATGGATGCCACCGCTGTCGACAGCCATCGCCGGTTGGTGCTGGTACGCCGCGACGACATCGAGCACCTGCTTCTGATCGGCGGCCCGACCGACGTCGTCGTCGAGCGCGATATCCGCCTTTCGGCGCTGCGCCGGCCGGCATTGACCGGAGACGGCGGCTTGCAGCCGGTGCCGGCCACTGCAGCCCCCGCAGCAAGGCCGCGTCCGCCGCAACCGGCTCCACCGCCGGCAAGACAGGCACCCGCTCCGCAGCCGGTGAACACCGCGCCGCCCGCCCGCCCGCGCCAAACAGCTCCAGCGCCAGCACCTGCGCCAAAGCCGGCGGCGCCAAGCTACCAGCCGACCAATGTCACGCCGCTGCCCGCCTATGGCTCCGCCAACGCCAATGTCGTTCGGCATGCACCACCGCCGCCGCCAAGACAGGACAGCATCGACGAAACGCTGATGAGGGAACTCGAAGTGTCGCTCGACCAGCCCCGTTCGAGCGGCCCGGTGAGCAAACCGGTGGCGAAGGCGCCGCAGTCGCTCGACGACGAAATGACGAAGCTTCTCGGCGAACTTTCCAGCCAGAAGAGATGAGCGGCCGCTGAGTCGCTACTTCAAACGAAAATCGTAACCGGTTTGGTTTGCCGAACCATGAAAATGGCCGGAAAACCGGCCATTTCAAATCAACGTCGCTCATGGCGGCTGGTCGTGCGCCTGTCGGCCTTGACCCTCAATCGTCGCGGTAGACTTTTTCGCGGCGCTCGTGCCGCTCCTGCGCTTCGATCGACAACGTCGCGATCGGACGCGCATCGAGCCGCTTAAGCGCGATCGGCTCGCCGGTCTCCTCGCAATAGCCGTAAGTGCCTTCGTCGATCCGCTGCAGGGCGGAATCGATCTTTGCAATCAGCTTTCGCTGACGGTCGCGGGCCCTGAGCTCGATGGCGCGATCGGTTTCCGATGAGGCGCGATCGGCCAGATCGGGGTGGTTGGCGTTCTCTTGCTGCAGGATTTCCAGTGTTTCGCGCGCTTCGCGCAATATGTCATTCTTCCAGGTGACGAGCTTTGAGCGGAAGTAGGATTTCTGCCGCTCGTTCATGAACGGCTCGTCTTCGGAGGGTACGTAATCGGCGGTAACGATGTCGTTCATTCGACTCACCCAAACTGCCCCAAATTTGGCGCCTATATATTCGTCGCCCGACGCCTGCACAAGCGCAATCGGCCGCTGTCTCACGCAATTGTCAATGTGCACAGGCGCGCACCTTTGCAGCAGCGTACGGTCGATGTGATACCAAACAGCGCTGCGACACTTTGGATCCGGTGAAACATGCTTTCCGAAGATCGACCGTGATCTTCGGGCCAATGCACAACGCCTTTTGCGGCACCGCAGCATGGGTGATTCGCAGTGTTCGAAGAACACGGGCCATTGTGCGCAACGCCGTTCTCATGGCTAATCCTGGAAGGCTTCGGCATTCGGAGGTTGGGTGAGCAGGCTTTATCTGTTGCGACATGCCAAGGCTGGTTGGGCGCTGCCCGGCATGCGAGATTTCGATCGCCCGCTCGATGCGTCCGGCCGCGCCGATGCCGAAATGATGGGCGCCGCCATGCGCGCCCGCTTCTATGTTCCGGGCCTGACGCTGTGCTCCAACGCCAAACGCGCCAAGGAGACGCTGGAAGGCCTGGCCGGTCAGACCGACACCGGCCGGGTCCTGTTCTTCGACGCGCTCTACAGCGCGGACGCGGCCGGTTACCTCCACCTGATCCGCGACAATGGCGGGTCGGGTTCATTGCTGGTCATCGGTCACAACCCGATGACGGAAGATCTCGCCATGGCGGTTTCGGGCGACGGCGACGAGACAGCGCGGGCCACGCTCAACCATGGGTTCCCGACCGCGGCTCTGGCGGTCGTCCGCTTTGACGGTGACCTTGCCCAGGCCACCCAGGGCACCGGCTATCTCGAAGCGTTCCTGACGCCGGCCGATCTCTGAAGCCATTTCAAAGCTAGGTTGCAGAGCCTATATCGGACGGACCGAAGTCCGAGAGAGCATATTTTGGCATCATCGCTGACCACCTTCACCGACGAGGCGAGGATTGCCCTCGACACGCTGTCAGGCCGCGCCACCGGGCTTTTTTCCCCATCGCTGCGCCTCGGCGTGACCGGATTGTCCCGCGCCGGCAAGACGGTGTTCATATCGGCCCTTGTCCACAATTTGATCCATGGCGGCCGCCTGCCGCTGTTCGAGGCGCAGAAATCGGGACGCATCGCCCGCGCCTTCCTCGAGCAGCAGCCGGACGACGCCGTGCCGCGCTTCCAGTACGAGGATCACATCGCCGCCCTGGTCAACGACCGCGCCTGGCCCGATTCGACGCGCGCCATTTCGGAATTGCGGCTGACCATCGAATATGAATCGGCCTCCGGCTGGAGCCGCATGTTTTCCTCAGGCAAACTGTCGGTCGATATCGTCGATTATCCCGGCGAATGGCTGCTCGATCTGCCGCTGCTCGGCAAATCCTTCGCCGATTTTTCGCACGAAGCCTTCGAAATGGCCGTTCTGCCGGTGCGCGAGTACCTGTCGCAGACCTGGCGGGCGCTGTCGGCGGAGACCGATCCGAACGCCGATGCCGACGAAATGACGGCGCGCCGCCTGGCCGAGAGCTTCGCCGCCTATCTGAAGGCGTGCAAGCTCGACGAGCGCGCGCTTTCGACCTTGCCGCCCGGCCGCTTCCTGATGCCTGGCGATCTCGAAGGCTCGCCCGCACTGACCTTCGCGCCCCTGGCTGGGGTCGGCGACAGGCGTCCGCGCCCGGGCTCGCTGCACGCCATGATGGACAGGCGTTACGAGGCCTACAAGACGCATGTCGTCAAGCCGTTCTTCCGCGAACACATCACGCGTCTCGATCGTCAGATCGTGCTGATCGACGCCATGCAGGCGCTGAACGCCGGTCCAGGCGCCATGGCCGACCTGGAGCGCGCGGTGACCGAGATCCTCAGTTGCTTCCGCCCCGGCCGGGGCAGCTTCCTCACCGACCTGTTCTCGCGGCGCATCGACCGCATACTGGTTGCCGCGACCAAGGCCGACCATCTGCATCACGAAAGCCATGACCGCCTCCAGGCGATCGTGCGGCGGCTTGCCGACCGCGCCGTGGCGCGGGCGAATTTCACCGGCGCCGATGTCGATGTGGTCGCCATGGCGGCGGTGCGCGCGACGCGCGAAGGCACCGTGAAGCAGGGCCGGGAGACGCTTCCCGTCATCATCGGCACGCCGATCGCCGGCGAGAAGATCAACGGCGAAACCTTTGATGGAAAGACAGAAACAGCCATATTTCCCGGTGACTTACCGGAGAATATTGACGCGGTTTTCGATGTTTCGGGAGCCGATCACAGGCAGGACTCCGCGGACCCGGCAATCCGCTTCGTCCGTTTCCGTCCGCCCAAGCTCGAACGCACGGCCGAAGGTGTCACGCTGTCGCTGCCGCATATCAGGCTCGACCGTGCCTTGCAGTTCCTCATCGGAGATCATCTGGCATGACCGCGCCCCGCAAGCCGGCAGCATTCCGCATCGAGCCGGAAGCCACACCGAGACAAGAAGCGCCGGAGACGCGCCGCGCCCAGGCTGGTACCCATGCCCAGACCGACACCCAGCGCAAACCCCGCGCGATGAAGACCGATGTCGCGATGGTCATACCGGCGGAAGTCGATGTCTTCGACGAGCCCGATATCATTGCCGCCGAACCGCCACCGGCGATCGCCCCCAGGAAGCGCTCGCTGCTCGGCAGCATCTTCTTCGGCGCCTTTGGCGTGCTGGTTTCGCTGGCGGTCGGCCTGTGGACCGACCAGCTCATACGCGACCTCTTTGCGCGCGCCGAATGGCTGGGCTGGCTGGCCGCAGGCATGGCCGCCATCGCAGTGCTGGCGCTTGTGGTGATCCTGATTCGCGAGTTCCTGGCCATCGCTCGCCTCGCCGAGGTCGAAAAGCTGCAGAAGCGGGCGCTCGATGCGATCGCGCGTGACGATCCCAAGGCAGCCCGATCGGTCGTCGACGAATTGTCGGCCTTTGTCGCGGCCAAGCCCGAGACCGCGGCCGGCCGACGCGCGCTGGCCGAACTGCGCGGCGAAATCATCGACGGCGGCAACCTGGTACGCCTGGCCGAGGCCGAAATTCTCGGACCCCTCGATGCCAGGGCAAAGGTGATGATTCTCGAGGCCGCTAAACGCGTCTCGCTGGTGACGGCGGTCAGTCCGCGCGCACTTGTCGATGTTGCCTATGTCGTGTTCGAGGCCGGGCGGCTCATTCGCCGCCTGTCGGAACTCTATGGCGGACGGCCGGGAACGCTGGGTTTCTTCCGCCTGGCACGCAGCGTGCTGGCGCATCTGGCGGTCACCGGCTCGATCGCGGTCGGCGACAGCTTCGTCCAGCAGATCGTCGGCCACGGCCTGGCGGCACGCCTTTCGGCCAAGCTTGGCGAGGGCGTCGTCAACGGCATGATGACGGCGCGCATCGGCATCGCGGCGATGGAGACGGCGCGCCCCCTGCCCTTCAGCGCCGCGAAGCGCCCCGGACTGGGCGATTTCCTCTCGGCGCTGACATCGTTTGCAACCAGGAAAGATGTTGAAACAGCGCCGTCCGGCAAGTGAGCCTTTGGACCTTCGGAATCGTTGCCGGACTGCTTTACGGCGACCCCGTAGTGACGAAGCATTAACCAATCTTGTTCATGGTCAGACGGGTTCCAAACAGCCTCTTTGTTGCCGGATGTCGTCGATGAAAAGCGTAATTCTATCCAGCCTCCTGCCCCTGGCAGCCGTGATCACAGCAGTCGTCGGCATTGCCGGGGCAGCCTCCGCGGCGGAACCGGACAGGCAGTTCTTCCAGTCGGCCGAAGGCAAATGGAACGGCCCCGGTGAAATCGTCGCCGGCAAGTACAAGGGCACCAAGTTCAACTGCAGCTTCACCGGCTCCACGCCGGACGGCAAGGTCGGCATGTCGCTCGACGGCGGCTGCCGGGTCGGCATGTTCACCCAGCAGATGTCGGCCAAGATCGAGCGCAAGGGCCGCGAGGGCTACAAGGGCAGCTTCATGGGCGGCGCCACCGGCTCCGGCCTCGACATCATCGGCGGCAATGTGGTCGACGCCCGCAAGGTGGTCTTTACCATCAACCGCAACCAGCTGCGCGGCGTCATGCAGGCCCGCATCCCCGACGACAATTCGATGACGGTGACCATTGCCGTGCGCGTCGACGACCAGTTGGTGCCTGTGATCGGCATGAGCCTGAAGCGCGTCGACGCCGTCGAAGTCGGCTCCATCGCGCCGAACTGAACAATTCAAAGAAAAAGGCGGCGACCCAACGGTCGCCGCCTGTTTGAACCGGTAGAATCAGGCGCTTAGCCCTTGATCTCGAATCAGGGTGTTAGCCCTTGATTGCGGCCGTCACTTCGTCATAGGCCTTGCAGGCGTCGGCCAACGTCGTGGCGCCCTGGTACTTGGTTGTCACCGCCTGGACCTTGGCCGTCAGATCAGCTGCCTTGGACGGGTCCTTGGTGATCGCCTCCTGCAGCGCGGTAGCCATGTCCTGCGCTTTCTTGGTCGCGATCTCCGCCGTGCACTCAGGCGCCTTCGAGCAAGCCGAACCGGCAAGCACCGCCAGGCCGACGGCAACAAACAAAAACTTCTTCATGTCAGTCATCTCCTCAAAAAGGGTGCGACTTGATCGTCGATCACCCTCCAATGGCCGAAGCCGAGCGTCCTTAGCCATCGATTGTGGCAAGATGCAACGTGTTCCCGGTGTCAACTTGTGTATCGCGCCTGCAACATCGCCAGCGGCAGGATTCAGGCTATTGTGTCGGCGGCAGCAAAGTTCAGCTGCGTGGCTGCAGCAGCGCCAAGACGGCTGTCGATGCGGCAAGGATAGCAGTCAGAGTCAAAGGCGCTGTAGGGCCATAGGTGTCCACGACATAGCCACCGACAACCGCGCCGATGGTGATGGCAATTTGGAAAGAGACGACCATCAGGCTGCCCGCTGCTTCCAGCGCATCAGGTGCCGCACGCGACAGATTGGTCGGCAGCACCACCGGCCCCATGCCGAAGGCGAAGCCCCAAAGCGTGACGAACCCGAAGGCAACGCCAATGTGCACGCCCCAAAGCACCAATGCCAGCGCCGCAAACGCCATCAACGCGGCGGTGACCACGAGAGCCATGTGAATATTGGCATCGGCCATGCGGCCGCCGGCAATGTTGCCGATCACAGCGGCGATGCCAAATCCGAGGAGAGCCAGGGCAATTGGACCGGTCGCAAGGAGCGTCACGTGTTCGAGGAAGGGGCGCACATAGACAGAGCCGGCAAAATGCCCCGTCATCAGCAAGACAATAGCCAGCATACCGATTTGAATGCCGCGCCGCCGTGTCAGCCGAAATACGTCTGCAAGACTATTGCTTGCTGTTGCCGGCAAGGTCGGCAGGCTAAGCAACTGCGCCAGCATGGCCAACACAGCCAGGCCCGCTGTCATGGCCATGGCGCTGCGCCATCCCAGCCAGTCGCTGATCAACGCACCCATCGACGGCGCGGCAATGGTGGCGAGCGAGACGCCGAGGGTGACGATAGCCATGCCTCGGCCTGTCGCATTGGCGCCAACCAGCCTCGCTACGACGGCAACCGAAAGTGCCCAGAAAGCGCTGAGAGCGATCCCCAGCCCGGCCCGGCCTAACAATAACAGCCAGAAATTGGGCGCCAACGCCGCAAGAATATTGGACCCGACCGCCAAGGCCATGAGGCCAACAAGCACCGTCTTGCGGTTCAATCGGCCGATGAGAACATTGCTCAACATGGCCGTCACGGCGCCGACGGAAGCGGTGGCGGTGACGACCTGCCCGGCCGTCCCCTCGCTGATGCCGAGATCGCGCGCCATTGGCGTCAACAGACCTGCCGGCAGGAATTCGGCGGACACCAGGGCAAAGCTGGTGGCCGCCAACGAAAGGACCGCGAACCAGGTGGCTGCGCTCCATGCGGCTGGAGCAGCGGCATCAAGGCCGATCGCGGCGTCTTCAAGCTGTAATGTTGTGTCAGTCACGGAAGGATCTCCAAAGTTTGGAGACCTTCATAGACGAGTCCTTCCGGATGATATGTATCTCACAATCCGAAATTCATATCTATTCGTCCGGGAATTGTGCGACGCACAACGCCCGGCGAGACATTGGTGATGCGCTTGAACGCGCGGGCGAAGGATGCCTCGGAATCATAGCCCAAACGGGTAGCGACCTCGGCAACCGACATGCCGTTTTGGCCCAGCAACTCGCGGGCAAGCTGCATGCGCAGGCGGGCGAGATAGCGCGCAGCACCCTCCCCCAATACAGCGCTGAAACGCTCGGCGAAAATCGATCGCGATTGGCCTGCGACGCCGGCGAGGCTTTGCAGCGTCCAATTATGGCCCGGGTCTTTGTGCATGGCTGCCAGAGCGCGGCCGATATGCGGGTCGCGGATGGCTGCGAGCCAACCGGTGGTCGAGGCTCCATTGCAATTGACCCAGCAGCGGATGAGCCGGGCTGTCAGCAGGTCCGCCATACGCGACAAGATAGTGGCGCTCCCCATCTGAGGTTGTGCGGCCTCCGCCGTCATAGCCGCCAGCAAAGGGCCAACCACCGGGTCATTGCCAGCCACGTCACAACCCTTGATGACAGGCGGCATCAACGTGATCAATGGGTTAAGCGCACAGGAGTCCAAGGCCATCGAGCCGCAGAAAAGCGTGCTTGTCGCGCCCGTTCCCTGCCTTACCACTTCGCAGACGTTGCCCCCCAACTTGATCACCTGGCAATCCTTGAGCGAGTCGCCCACCACGTCCGGCGCGCTCGCCAGCCGATGGGCGATACCTTGCGGCAGCAGCACCAGATCGCCGTCGCGCAACTCTTGCCAGCCTTGCGCTTCGGTATGAATCCAGCATGGACCCTGGCCGACAAAATGAAACCGAAGCAGCGATTGTTGCGGAAATTCTATGCTCCAAGGATGTCGGAGCTCGCAGCGGCCGTAGTTGACGCCATTCAAGCGAAAGTCTTGCAGGACTTCGCTGAGCGCATCCATCGGGATATGTGGCGGCGAAGACGGCCGGGACGGATGGTCAAGCATTTGGCAGATATAGATGCCAAACGTCCGGCAGACAAGCGGGGACCGTTGTTCCAACAGGGGTCGCGTCAACGGCACCCTACCCTTCCTGGCAGGCTTCCCACCCTTGCCTCCCGCTCCCACTGCATGCAAGGAGTGCTGTACGACACAGGGACAAGAGGCATGGCGGCGGAAGCATCGGGCAGCGATCTCATTCAAGTGGTGGCGCTGCTTGCCGCCGGCGTGGTCGCCGTTCCGATCTTCAAGCGCATGGGCCTCGGCTCCATTCTCGGCTATCTGGCCGCCGGTGTGGTGATCGGTCCGTTTGGCCTCGGCGTCTTTTCCGAATCGGAAGCCATTCTTCATGTCGCCGAACTCGGCGTGGTGATGTTCCTGTTCATCATCGGGCTGGAAATGCAGCCGTCGCGGCTGTGGGGCCTGCGCCGCGAGATCTTCGGCCTCGGCGCGCTGCAGGTCGGCGTCTGCGCGGTCCTGCTCACCGGTGTCGGTGTGGCCGGAGGCTTCCCGATCTCGCAATCCTTCGTTGCCGGCGCCGGCTTCGTGCTGACCTCGACGGCGATCGTCATGCAGCTTCTCGAGGAGCGCGGCGAAATCGCCGCGCCGAAAGGCCAGCGCATCGTATCGGTCCTGCTGCTCGAGGACCTTGCCATCGTGCCGCTGCTGGCCCTGATCGCGTTCCTGGCGCCCGGTGGGGCAGACACCAGCCTGTCGGAGCGGCTGACCGAGGTCGGCATCGGCCTTGCCGCGATTGTCGGCCTGGTGGTGGCCGGCCGGTATCTGCTCAATCCGTTCTTCCGCATCCTGGCGGATGCCCGCGCCCGCGAGGTGATGACGGCGGCAGCGCTTCTGGTCGTTCTCGGATCCGCGCTCGCCATGCAGCTCAGCGGCCTGTCGATGGCGATGGGCGCCTTCCTGGCCGGCGTGCTGCTGTCGGAATCGACCTTCCGCCATCAGCTCGAAGCCGACATCGAACCTTTCCGCGGCATCCTGCTCGGCCTGTTCTTTCTCGCCGTCGGCATGTCGCTCGACCTGCATGTGGTCGCCGCGAACTGGCGGCTGATTGCCATCTATGTCGTCGCCTACATGGTGATGAAGGCGTTCGGCATCTACATCGTCGCCCGCATCCTGAAGTCAGGCCATCGCGAGGCGCTGGAGCGCGCGGTCTTCATGGCGCAAGGCGGAGAATTCGCCTTCGTCCTCTATTCCGCCGCCGCGGCGGTCGGCATCATCGACGGCAACGCCAACGCGACGCTGACGGCGATCGTCATCATCTCCATGGTGCTGACACCGCTGGCGATCATCGCGTTGCGGTATCTGACGCCGCGCGACGAACAGTCGCTCGATGGCGTCGATGTCGCCGATGGCCTGACCGGCAGCGTGCTGGTCATTGGCTTCGGCCGCTTCGGCCAGATCGCCAGCCAGCCTCTGCTGCTGCGCGGCATCGATGTCTCGATCATCGACAATGACGTCGAAATGATCCAGGCCGCCGCCGATTTCGGCTTCAAGGTCTATTATGGCGACGGCACACGGCTCGATATCCTGCATGCCGCAGGCGCCGGCCGGGCGCGGGCCGTGCTGATCTGCGTCGACAAGGCCGATGCTGCCGTCCGCATCGCGGAACTCGTCAAGGCTGAGTTTCCCTTGCTCACCGTGCTGGCACGCGCTTTCGATCGTGGTACCGCACTGCAACTCATTCGCGCCGGCGTTGATTACCAACTGCGTGAAACCTTCGAATCCGCACTAATTTTCGGCGGCTCGGCGCTGGAATCGCTGGGTGTCGATCCGGAAGACGTGGCTGAAACGATCGAAGACGTCAGACGCCGCGACAACGACCGCTTCGAAACCCAGCTCGCCGAAGGCATTCGCGCCGGACAGCGCTTCTTGCGGGGCAATATCGGCACGCCGATTCCAACACCGCTCTCCACGCCGCGTCGCGCGGGCCAGGCACTCAACGAAGAGACGGCCGGCGTGCTGCACAAATCCGAACCCGCCGACTGAGCAAGGAATTAGGCATGGAATTGGACAGCAGAGCCCTGTCGGTCACCAAATTCTGGCGCGATGCCGGCGAGGATGCCTGGTTCGAGAAGAACGAGGCATTCGATGCCGACTTCCGCGACCGCTTTCTCGACCTGCACTACGCCGCCGCGCGGCGTGAATGCGACGACTGGCTGAAGCATGCCGAAGGCGCGCTGGCGCTGATGATCCTGCTCGACCAGTTTCCGCGGAACTGCTTTCGCGGCACCGGCCATATGTACGCGACCGATCCGCTCGCAAGACATTTCGCCGAGAGGGCGATCGCGGCCGGCCATGATCTGGCGCTCGAGGAAGAACTCCGCGTCTTCCTCTATCTGCCGTACGAGCATTCGGAACTGCTCGCCGATCAGCACATATCGGTCGATCTGACCCAGGCCAGGGCCGAACCCTACCTGAAGTATGCTGTCGAACATCGCGATATTATTCAGAATTTCGGCCGTTTTCCGCACCGAAACAGGATGCTTGGTCGCGAAACCACGCCGCAGGAGCAGACGTTCCTGGATGGCGGCGGATTCTCGGGCTAAAGTTCGACTGCCGCCTCATCCAGATGTCAGGCCAGCCACCAATCCCGGCCGGATGACAAGCGCTCGATGCCAGACGTGTCGACGGCGACCAGCCGATCCATGATGCTGCGACCACCGACAACCAGACCGGGCGCGATCTCGGCCAGCGGCGCCAGCACGAAGGCGCGCTCCAGCATGCGCGGATGCGGCACCTCCAGCCCGGTCTCGTGGATGACGCGGTCGCCGAACACCAGAATGTCGATATCGATCAGCCGCGGCCCCCAGCGCTCCTCGCGCACCCGCTTCAGCTTGCGTTCGGCGTCGAGGCAAAGGTCGAGCAAGGCGCGCGGAGCAAGTCCGGTGGAAATTTCGGCAGCCGCATTGAGAAAGTCAGGCTGATCGAGCTTGCCCCAGGGCGGCGTGCGATAGAGCGAGGAGACGCCGGTGACACGCGTATCCGCGTCGGCATCCAGCATGCGCAGCGCCGCGCCCATTGATTTCGCCGGGTCGCCAAGATTGCCGCCAAGGCTGAGATAGACCGTGCTATTCGGGCCAGACAACGGTCACCTCGACGTAATCGAGCACGCCGGGCACCGGGGCGTTCGGCTTGCGCACCGTGATCTCGGCTTTCTTGATCTGCGGAAAACGCGCCGTCAGAGCACGGGCCACTTCGAGCGCCAGGGACTCGATCAGAAAACGGCGCTGCCCGGTGATAATCTTTTCGATCACCGTGAAGGCGATGCCGTAGTTGACGGTATCCTCGATGGAATCGTCAACAAGCGCCCGGCCGGGATCGACGGTGAGAGCGGCATCGACATAGAAGCGCTGGCCAAGCCTTTCCTCCTCGTCCAGCACGCCGTGCCGGGCAAAGAAAGCGCAGTTCTTCATGCGGATGACATACATCGCTCAGTTTCTCGCCCAGTCGGTTTGACGCGCCAGCATAGCATCTGCGAGCGCCAATGCGTCCACGTTGAATGCGACATCGTGGACGCGAAACAGATCGGCGCCCTTGAGCCTCAGGATGACGCTGGTCGCCGCCGTTCCGACACCTCTGTCGGCCGCATCGCGGCCGGTGACCGTGCCGATGAAGCGTTTTCGCGACGTTCCGGCCATCAGCGGCAAGCCGAGCGTATGCAACTCCGAAAAGCGAGCCATCAGGTCGAGATTTTCCTCCGCCGTCTCCTTGGCGAAGCCGAATCCGGGATCGAGCACGATTTGATCGTCGGCAACGCCGTTCTGGCGGGCGATTTCCAGCGATTTTCGCAGGAATTCCAGTTGATCGGCAATCACGTCCGGCAGCTTCTGGCGATCCCGCCCGGTATGCATGATGACAAGCCCGGCGCCGGTATCGGCGGCGACACGTGCAATGTCGGGCTCGCGCTGCAAGCCCCAGACATCGTTGACGATATGCGCGCCGGCGGCAACCGCAAGCCGCGCCGTGTCGGCGCGATAGGTGTCGACCGAAATCAGCACCTCCTTGGTGCCCGCCAGCGCTTCGATCACCGGCAGGATGCGGGCCTGTTCCTGGCTGGCCGATACCGCGGCGGCACCGGGGCGGGTCGATTCTCCGCCGACATCGACGACCAA
Organism: Mesorhizobium cantuariense; assembly: GCF_042647205.1. NCBI lineage: Bacteria > Pseudomonadati > Pseudomonadota > Alphaproteobacteria > Hyphomicrobiales > Phyllobacteriaceae > Mesorhizobium > Mesorhizobium cantuariense. The sequence goes on from NZ_JBHRVD010000001.1 coordinate 3,456,390, forward strand.
TGCCCCTTCCCCGATCATGCGTCGTGCCTGGACCAGCGCTTTTTCGGGAGCATCGAACAGACCGCCGTCGGAAAAACTGTCAGGCGTGACATTGAGGATGCCGACGACCACGGCCTTGCCGCCAAGGTCGAGATAGCGCCCATGCGCCAACCGCCATCGCCTGGCCGTCATTGCTCATCAACCATGGAGTTCATCAACCATGTGTGATCCCCGGTGGATCAATTCCGTTGCGTCGGCAACGGCCGTAAAGCAAGGTGGTCGAAGAGGCAACATGATGAAACGATCCATGCTTGGCGTGAAACAATCCTTGGCCGGCGCGCTGCTGCTCGCCATGACCCCGCTCCCGGCGGGTGCGGCCAATCTCGTCAAGACTTACAGCTATTTCGCCATTGGCGGCAGCACGCTCGAAGACATTGAGGCACAGCTTTCCAAACGCGGGCCGGAGGTGAAAAGCACGGGCACGCGTCACCCGGGCGCCACGCAGATGGCGTTCACCACCCGTATCAGTTATGCGCAGACATCGAACGCCTGCCGGATCGCCGACGCCGTGGTGACCGTCAAGGTGAAGGTGATCCTCCCCGAGTGGCGCCGCCCACGCAAGGCCGATGCCGATGTCAGGCTGTTCTGGGACACGCTGTCCGCCGACATCAAGCGCCATGAGGAGCGACACGTCGAGATCGCCAAGAACCATGGCGGCGAACTCGAAGAGGCGCTGAAGGCCACCTACCCACAAAAGAACTGCAACGCCGCCAAGGCCAAGGCCGCCGCAATCACCGCGGCCGTTCTTGCCAGGCACGACCGGGCCCAGATCCAGTTCGACCGTGTCGAAAGCGTCAATTTCGAAAGCCGCATCCTGAGGCTGCTGCGCTACCGGATGGAGCGCATCGGGAACGGCCGATTGCCGCCGACCTGAATCCTGCCGACGCGTTGAATGGCGGCGGCGCAGGCCAATTGCGCTGAAGCGTAGTGCCAGCTTCGAAAAATTTTCGAGCGCAGGTCGAAATCGGCCTATACGGGACGACATATGTCAGGTTCGCCAAGGCAACCTTCGAAAGATCAATGCGGCTTACGCGTTCAACGCACAGGAACGGCTGATGACGCCGGCCAGCCGTAAACATACGGATGAATAAAATGGACCAGACTGTCGATAGTCAGACGGTGGTGAAGACCGACGCGCCTCTCAGTGAAAGCGAAAAGAACGCCATCATTGGTGGCGTACTCCTGTCGATGCTACTGGCCGCGCTTGACCAGACCATTGTCGCACCGGCGATGCCGACCATGGCGCGCCTGCTCGGCCATGCCGAATATCTGCCCTGGATTGTGACCGGTTACCTGTTGACCGCCACCGCGATGGCGCCGCTCTATGGCAAGATATCGGACGTTTATGGTCGCCGGCCAACGATTTACGCGGCAATCCTCATCTTCCTTGCCGGATCCCTGGTCAGCGCCATGGCGCCTAACATGCTGGTTCTGATCGTCGGCCGCGCGATTCAGGGCGCCGGCGGCGGCGGCCTGTTTGCGCTGGCGCAGACCGTGATCGGTGACCTCGTGCCGCCGCGCGAGCGCGCGCGCTACTCGGCCTGGATCGCGGGAACCTGGGCGGTCGCCAGCATCGCAGGACCGCTTTTGGGCGGCACCTTCGCCGAGCATCTGCACTGGTCGCTGATCTTTTGGATCAACATCCCCCTTGGTCTCGTCGCCATGGCCATCATCAACAAGCCGCTGAGAAAGCTGCCGATCGCGGCAAAACACCATCGCATCGATGGCCTCGGCGCGTTGCTGCTCGTCGCGGCCACCGCCTTGCTGTTGCTGGCGTTGAACTGGGGTGGCAGCGAATATCCATGGCTGTCACGCGAAATCCTTGGACTGCTCGCCTGTTCGGCGGTCATCTGGAGCGCCTTTGCGTTGCGGCTGCTGCGCGCAGCCGAACCGCTGATCTCGCTCGAAGTGCTTGGCAACCCGATCGTCCTTGCCGGCACGTTGTCATTGTTCCTGCTGCAGGCCGCCAATATCGGGCTCGCGGTCTATCTGCCGGTCTACTTGCAGTCGATCCTCGGGCTTTCGGCCAGTGGATCGGGAACCGCCATGCTTGGGCTCATGCTCGGCACCGTTGCGGGCGCGACATTCAGCGGCCGCACGATTTCCCGGTTCGTTCACTACAAGCGGATCGCGATGGTCGGAGTGACCTTCGCCATCCTGTGCCTGGGCATACTCAGCCTGGTGGCGGGACATGCTTCGCTGCTGATCGTCGAGATTCTGACGACCTGCATCGGCCTGGGCAGCGGCACGACATTTCCGGTTGCCACCGTGTCGGTTCAGAATGCCGTCGATCAGACCCATCTCGGCGTCGCCACCGGCGTACTGACCTTCCTTCGTTCTTTGGGCAGCGCGCTTGGCGTCGCCATCCTTGGTGCGGTCGCGCTCGGCTACGGCCTGCCGCTTGCCGGAGAAGGGACCCAGGCGGCCAGCACCGCCGTCGAGGCCAAGGCATTCGTGATGATCTTCTTCGTCGCGGCTGCGATGCTGGTCATGGCGCTCGTCGCGCTCGTGCTGATGCCGGAAAAGCCACTGCGCGGCCGTCCCGAGGCTCCGGTGCTGGCTGACTGATGCATGTCGCCCAAAAGTGTGCAGCGGTTTTGGGGCAACGACATGCATGAAAACAAAGACTTGAAGCGCGTCGACTGAATCCGTTTCAACGCGGCGCGCTTCAGGTGGTTTCCACCACGCCGAGCTTCTTCTGCAGGCTGGTCGACGAGGTCGTGTACTGGAACACGATGCGCTCGCCGGGGCTGATGATGCGCTTGGCGGCCTGCGCCATCAGCGCCACCTCGTGGAATCCCGACAGGATCAGCTTCAGCTTGCCCGGATACCAGTTGATGTCGCCGACCGCGAAGATGCCCGGCACCGATGTCTGGAATTTTTCGGTATCGACCGGAATGAGGTTCTCGTGAAGGTTGAGGCCCCATTCCGCGATCGGTCCGAGCTTCATGGTCAGGCCGAAGAACGGCAGCATGCGCGTGCAAGGCACCTCGACGTCGCCATCCGGTCCCTTGATGATGGCCGATGACAGCTGGCCGTTAGCGCCTGTCAGTCCGGTCACCTGCCCGACCTGGAATTCGAGCTGCTTCATCTCCTGCATGGCATACATCTTGTTGACGCTGTCGGGCGCGGCGCGGAATTCGGGCCGCCGGTGCACCAGCGTCACGCTCTTTGCCACCGGCTGCAGGTTGAGCGTCCAGTCGAGCGCCGAGTCGCCACCGCCAACGATGACGAGGTCGTGGCCGCGAAAATCCTCCATCCGCCGCACCGAATAGAAGACACTCTTGCCTTCATAGGGCTCGATACCCGGGATCGGCGGACGCTTGGGCTGGAAGGAGCCGCCACCGGCGGCAATCACCACCACCTTGGCCTCGAACACCTCATTCTCGTCGGTGGTGACGCGAAAACTGCCATCCTCCAGCTTTTCCAGGCTGGAGACCATTCGGTTGTAGGTGAAATCAGGCTTGAACGGCGCGATCTGCTCGAGCAATTTGTCGACCAGCCCCTGCGCCGAGATCGAAGGCCAGCCGGGAATGTCGTAGATCGGCTTTTCCGGATAGAGTTCCGCGCATTGGCCGCCCGGCCGGTCGAGGATGTCGATCAGATGGCACTTCATGTCGAACAGACCGAGTTCGAACACGGCAAACAGGCCGACCGGCCCTGCCCCGACAATAAGCGCGTCTGTCTTGGTGATGTTGGTCATGCGATGCGCCTCGCTGTTTGTTGCCGAGGACACTGCATGAGCAAGCCGCTGCTGCCAAGCAGCAGCCGGCAAAAAACCGGTGTCTCAGCCCTGGCGGGCGGGCACCCGCACGACCAGACCGTCAAGCGCGTCGTGCACCTTGATCTGGCACGACAGCCGCGAGTTCGGCTGGACCTCGTAGGCGAAGTCCAGCATGTCCTCTTCCATCGCTTCCGGTTCGCCGACTTCAGCCGTCCATGCTTCGTCGACATAGACGTGACAGGTAGCACAGGCGCAGGCGCCGCCGCACTCCGCCTCGATCCCGGGCACAGCGTTGCGGATCGCGTTCTCCATGACCGTCGAGCCGTTCTCGGCGTCCATGTCGAAATGTGTGCCGTCATGGGCGATGAAAGTCAGCTTGGTCATTTGTCACCTGAGGGAGTCTCAGCCGAGATAATCACTCCGGCGAGCAAGTCAACTGCCGCGCGAAAGCGTCGCTCCGTGACGTTTTTCCGCAAACCGGGTTCAGCGCCGGATTCAGCGATTGATGGCGGCGATGAAATCGCGCACTTCGTCGATCAGCGTGCCGAGCCGCTTGAGCGTCTGGTTGTCTTCCGGCTGGCGCTCTATCTCGGTGACGCAATCGGCAATGGCAAAGGCACCCACGCCCCGTGCCGAACCCTTGAGCCCATGGGCGAGCAGAAGCCGGTCCTTGATGTCGGCGTCGACTATTCTATCGCGCACCGACAGCGCCTGTTGTACAAACAGCGCCAGCACCTCCTGCTCGAGGCTGCGGTCGCCCATCGTCTGGCGGGCAAGGTGTGCCAAATCGACCGGCCGTGACCGCCTTGGTCCGGATACGTCGCCCCCGGGCATTGAGAAGGCAATGCCGCTTTCGCCACGCATGAACTCGAACTCCGTTTCTTCGATCGCCCAAAAACCTAGGCGAATCCAATGGACAACGGGTTAATGAATGGCCGGGAAAAATGTTGCCAAAACGGCGCCCAAATCACGGTTGCGTTAACCTTATATTTAAAGTTTTACGTATCCCGCGGAATGCATGTTTTCTTTACCCCCCTGTGTCATTACGATACGAGGGGTCCATTTTCAGCCTCCTGCGCGTGGTACGACAAACAGAATTATAAGCCCGCGGCAGCAGTACAGGGTAGCGAAGGCATGGCAAAGAAACCAACGACGAGAACTCTCGACAGCGACGTGGCCAGGGAACTGGAAAAGGCGCTTGATATCGACCTCAGCAATGAGATCGGCAGCGGCGACCTCGACATCGCGGCTTCGATGGAGGATCTGGAAGCGCAGATATCCCAGGCCGCCGACGAGCTGGCACGCGAGGGACGCAATCAGAAACCAGAGTCCGTGGTCAATCAGAGCCAGGCCCAGGGCCAGGCCGCAAAACCCGCGCCAAAGGCCAAGCCTGCCGAGTTGCGCCCCGTGGAGACACGCAATGGTGCCCAGCCCGCGGGTTTCGCGCCGGCCAATGACGATCGCCAGAAAGACTACAAGACGCTTCTGCACAGCCTCAACAGGCGTGCTTCGAACACCATTTACTGGGTCGTTGCCTTCGTTTCGCTCGCCTGGTTCGCCGGTGCCGGCGGCTTGGCCAACCTCCTTTTCGGACCGAGCATCTGGAGGATCCGCACGCTCGACCAGTTCCTTGCCCGTCCAGAGCTGATCGGCCTGGCGGTCGCGGCGATCGTGCCCGTCATCCTGTTCTGGGCCTTCGCGGCAATGATTCGCCGCGCGCAGGAAATGCGCATTGCCGCCCAGTCCATGACCGAAGTGGCCTTCCGCCTGACCGAGCCGGAAAACCTTGCCCAGGATCGCGTCATGATGATCGGCCAGGCCGTTCGTCGCGAGGTTGCGGCCATGGGCGAAGGCATCGAACGCACGCTTGCCCGCGCCGTCGAACTGGAAACGCTGGTCCACAGCGAAGTCAACCAGATCGAACGCTCCTATTCCGAGAATGAATCCCGCATCCGTTCGCTGGTCGACGGGCTCGGCAGCGAGCGCGAAGCCGTCGTCACCCATGCCGAGCGCGTCCGCGCCTCGATCACCGGCGCGCACGAGACGCTGAAGGACGAGATCGGCGCCGCCTCCGACATCATCCGCGACTCGATCCTCAATGCGTCGACCAAACTGTCGATGACCATCACCAATTCCGGCGACACGCTGATCGACCGCATCAACGAAAGTTCGATGTCGATCTTCGATTCGGTGGAAGGCCGGCTCGATTCGATCACCGACCGTCTGTCGACCTCGGGCGAGGCCTTCGCCAGCCTTCTCGACACCCGCATTGCCAAGCTGACGGACACCACGGACGGCCTGACACGGTCGTTGACCGATCTGCTCGACGATCGCACCACCGGCATGGTGTCCCTGCTTGGCGGCGCCGCGCGCACCCTCAATTCCGAATTCGAGGCCAGCCTCAACGGCATCGAGCGGACGCTCGCCGAACGCGGCCAGGCGCTTATTAGCGAATTCCAGACTCGCGCCGAAGCGCTGGACACCGGAACGCAGAAGCTCAATGCGGCACTCGAGGCCCGCGCCCGCCAAATCAACGAAACGTTGGTCGAGCGCGCTCGCGAAATCGCCCATACCTTTGCCGAGAGCAAGGATACGCTGTCGGCGATGATCGATCAGGGCAAGACCCAGATCGGCGCCGACATGGCCGACATCGTCACCTCGACCTCCTCGATGCTCGAAGCCCGCGCCAGCGACTTCGCCGGGCGCATGGAAGCCGCCCGTCACGTCGTGTCGCGTTCGTTCGACAGCGACATCCAGCGGCTCGCCGACGCCCGCGTCGGCATCGAGGAAGCCGTCGAGAACCACAGCAGAAAACTGTCCGAAAGCCGCGAGCGCATGGCCGAGGCGATGCAGGTCGACCTGGCAAAGTTCGCCGAGGGCCGCGCCGGCATCGATGCGGCGGTGACCAACCAGGTGCAGAAGCTGGCCGAAGGCCGCAGCCTGATCTCGCGCGCTCTCGAAGAGGATCTGCGCAAGGTCAATGAATCGCGGGCTGCCATCGATGCATCGCTCGGCAGCCATCTCGAAAGGCTGGAAGAAGGCCGCAACAGGCTCTCCACCGCCTTGAATGAAGACTCGGGGAAACTGGTGCAAGCTCGTACGATCATTGATGAAATGGTCGCCGGGCATGTCGGTAAGCTCGCCGAGGGTCGCAACATTCTGTCGCGCGCTTTGGAAGCCGATCTCGGCAAACTGTCCGACAGCCGCGCCGGCATTGACGGTCTGGTCGCCGGTCAGGTCGAGAAGATCGCCGAAGGCCGCGCCGTGCTCGCCAAGGCGTTGGAAAACGACATCATCGGCATCAAGAGCCTCATCGAAACCCATTCCGCCAAACTGGCGGAGGACCGCACGCAGCTTTCCCATTCGCTCGACAACGATCTGTCCGGCATACGCGGCCTGATCGAAAGCCATTCGGGACGGCTGGCCGAGGACCGCAGCCTGCTGTCGCAGACCCTTGAGGCCGACCTTGCCAAGCTGGCCGATAGCCGCTCAAGCATCGACGGGCTGGTCGCCGGCCAGGTCGAGAAGCTGGCCGAGGGCCGCGACATTCTCAAGCGCGCGCTGGAATCCGACCTGAACACGATCAAGGGCGTTATCTCAAGCCAGTCGGAAAAGCTGGCCGAGGATCGTGGGCAGCTTTCGCGGTTGCTGGAAACCGACCTGGAGAATGTGAACAGCGTCATCGCCGACCACATGAACAAGCTGGTTCAGGATCGCTCGGCTCTGTCCAAAGCACTTGAGGATGACCTCGCCAAGCTTGCCGACAGCCGCTCCAGCATCGACGGGCTGGTTGCGGGTCAGGTCGAGAAGCTGTCTGAGGGCCGAGATATCCTGCGGCGCGCTCTGGAATCCGATCTCAATGCGATCAAGGGGACCATCGCCGATCAGTCGCAGAAACTGGTCGATGACCGGGCACAGTTCGCCCGGGCGCTCGAGGCTGATCTCGAAAGCGTCAACGGCCTCGTCAACAGCCATTCCGAACGGCTCGCCCAGGATCGTTCGACGCTGTCGAGGTCACTTGAGGCCGACCTCGAAAACGTCGGCGGCCTCGTCAACAGCCACGCGGAAAGGCTTGTCCAGGAACGCTCGACCCTGTCGAAGGCGCTTGAGGACGACCTCGCCAAGCTGGCCGAAAGCCGCTCCAGCATCGACGGTTTGGTCGCTGGTCAGGTGGAGAAACTGGCCGAGGGCCGCGACATTCTCAAACGCGCCCTGGAAGCTGACCTGCAGAAGCTGACCGAAAGCCGTAGCGGTATCGACGACGTCATTGCCGGACATGTCGGCAAGCTGTCCGAAGGTCGCAATATGCTGACCCGCGCGCTGGAAGACGATCTCGGCAAGCTCGCCGAGACCCGCAAGGACGTCGACCGCTCGCTGTCGGGCCATATCGATCAGATCGCCGCCAGGAGCACCGGCATTTCCGACGCGATCGCTGCCGATGTCGAGAAGATCGAGCAGGCGTTCAGTCGTCAGACCGGCATCATCGAGGAGCGCGCCGGCACCATGGAGCGTGCGCTCTCGACAGGCGTCGACAATGTCCGCAGCGTGCTCGAGAAGAGCGCTGTGTTTGTCGCCGGCGCCCTGCGCGAAAAGGTGCTGGAAGTCACCAGCACGCTGCATGAGCAGGCGGGTGCCGCGTTCAGTGACGCCGACCGCAAGATCGCCGAGCGTGCCGAGCGGACCTCTGCCGCCCTGCTGACGCGGGCCGAAGACATCGCCCGTACTTTCGAGGAGGCCGATCGTCGCCTGCATGCCCGTGCGGAAGATACGTCGAACGCCTTGCTTGCCCGCGCGGACGATACGTCCAGCTCGCTGTTGGCCCGCGCCCATGAAACCGCCGATCAGCTCACCGCTCGTGCAAGCCAGATCGCCGGCACTTTCGACGTGGCCGACCAGAAGCTCGCCGCCCGCGCCCAGGAAACGGCCGATCAGCTGACCGCCCGTGCAAGCGAGATCGCCGGTACGTTCGATGCCGCCGACCAGAAACTGGTCGCCCGCGCCATCGAAACGGCCCAGTCGCTGGCCGCTCGCGCCGGCGACATCCTGCGCAACTTCGAAGGCGCCGACCAGCGGCTCGGCATACGCATCGGCGAATCGGCCGAAGCGCTTGCCGCACGTGCATCGGACCTCGGCCACATCTTCGATGCCGCCGACAAGCAACTGGTCTCGCGCATCGCCGAAGGTTCGGAAGCCCTGTCGAGCCGCGCCTCGGAAATCGGCCGCATCTTCGATGATGCCGATCAGCGTCTGGTGTCGCGCATCGCCAACAGCACCACCACGATCGGCGAGCATGCCGAGACCATCGTCGGCGCCTTTGCCGATACCGAGCAACGGGTCGCCGAACGCGCAAGGCGGACCGGCCAGGAAATGGCCGTGCATGCCCGCGAAATCGAGCAGGCGCTTGCCAGCGCCGACGAGCGGCTCGCATCGAGCGCCGCAGCCGCGGCCGCCCGTGTCGAAGAGCAGGTCTCAGGCGTCGAGAACCGCCTCGCCTTCACGGCCGAGACGATGGGCCAGAAGCTCAACGAGCAGGTGTCGAATGCCGAGGCGCAACTCGTCTCGCGCGCCAATGTGATCGCGGAGACCTTCACCGCGGTTGGCCAGCATATCGGCCAGAGCACCAACGATGCCGCCAAGACGATCGGCGCCAACACCCGCGAACTCAACACCATGCTCGCGGCACGTTCGGCCGAGATGTCGAAGATCCTCGACGAAACCGCACGGCCTTTGGTCGAGCGCTTCGCCCAGGGCGGCTCGGAACTGCAAAAGAGCATGGAAGAGGTCACCGAACGCGCCACCGAGAAGCTGCGCAGCGAGAATGCCGCACTTGTCGACGCGCTCGCCAGCCGCACCGCCGAGACCTTGTCGGCGGTCGAGGGCGCGCGCTCGTCGCTGTCCGACAGCGTTGCCGACCTCATCGGCCGCATGACCAAGTCCAGCTCGCAGCTCGGTCAGCTGATCGAGCAGGCCGCGGTCAATCTCGGCCAGGTCGATGAACGCCTCAGCGGCAGCACGCAAAGCTTCGCCGCCACCACCGAGAAAGCCGCGCAGACATTCGCCAGCTCGGCGCGACTGGTCGATTCGAACACGACAAGGCTGACGGAACTGTCGTCGTCGACCTTGCGCGAGGTCGCGTCGATCGCCACCAAGTTCGACGAGCACAGCCGCCTGCTGTCCAGCGCTTCGGATTTGTTGAGCTCGGCCCAGAGCAACCTCGAGCACACGCTCGAACGGCAGTCGTCGCTCGAGGATCTCGCCGTTGGCCTGGTCAAGAAGTCGGAAGATCTCGAAAGGGTCATGCGCTCGTTCGAAAATCTCGTTGGCCAGACGCTGCAGAACGCCGAAGGCAAGACGATGGAGTCGGCCGACAAGATCCGCATCGCCATCACCGACGTCGTCGATTCGGCAACCAAGCGCTTCGCCGATGCGACCGAGGAGATGCGGCGCACCGCGGGCTCGATCAAGAGCGAACTCGACCTCACCCGCGCCGAGCTCAAGAAGGGTGTCATCGAGATGCCGGAAGAGGCAAAGGAATCGACCTCGGCCATCCGCCGCGCCGTTTCCGAGCAGATCAACGCCCTGAAAGAGCTTTCCGACATCGTTGCGAAGTCCGGTCGCAACGGGGATGGCAATCTGCGCCCGGCGCCGCAAGCGCCGGCCGCACGCGCCGCCGAGCCGGCGCGGCGTGCGTCGCCGGCACCGCAGCCGGACCTGCGCACGCCTCAGGCGCCGTTGGGCGGCCCTGCGCTGCGTGGCACGCTCGACCTTGAGCGTCCGGCCGAGGCGGCACCGCGCCAGCGTTCAGACGCCAGCGCCCGCACGCCTCAGGGCGGCTGGGTGCGTGATCTCTTGACCGCGGCGTCGAACGATGAGGACCTGAGGTCCGTAGCACCCTCGGCGCCCGCGGAAGCACCGCGCGCGACCCCTGCCCAGCGCTCGCCACTGCATGTCGTGGAATCGCTGAACTCGCTCTCCGTCGATATCGCGCGGGCCATCGACCACGATGCTTCGATCGAGTTGTGGAACCGCTACCGGCGCGGCGAGCGTGACGTGTTCACGCGGCGGCTCTACACGCTGAAGGGCCAGCAGACGTTCGACGAGATCCGTCGCAAATATCAGGCGGAGGCCGAGTTCCGCGCCGCCGTCGACCGTTACTGCGACGATTTCGAGAAGCTGCTCAAGGACGTTTCGCGCAACGACCGCGACAACATCATGGCGCAGACTTACCTGACGTCGGACACCGGCAAGGTCTACACCATGCTGGCCCACGCCAGCAGCCGCCTGCACTAACACAGGAATGGAACAGGCGGGGCGATGGTCCCGCCTGTGACTGCCTAAACCTCCGGCACGCGCTGGCCTCAATAAGTTTTGCGGGCCGATGGATGCGTTCGGGGATCGCCCAAAGTCCGCTTCCCAGCGGCACTGAAATCCACCGACAGAACCGCTACCCTGATGCTCAGAGGGTGTGATCGTGAAGACGGCAATCATATTCGACTGCGAGTTTCTTTGCCTCGAGGGTTCGCAACGCAGGTTCTGGTGCGCGGCCCACGATCCCGACCCGGTGATCGCACAGATCGGCGCGGTCAGGCTTGGACTTGAGGACGACTATCCCCTGTTGGGCATGCACAAGGCCTATATCAGACCGGTCGACCGGTTTGGTCAGAGATACGCCCTCGACCCGTTCTTCACCACTCTGACCGGCGTCACCGAGGAAGACTTGGAGACCAAAGGGGTCGCGCTGGGAGAAGCCCTCGCGGATATGGATCGCTTTTCCGGAGGAGCGCGGTTCTGGTCCTGGGGCAAGGACGAATTGAACATGATCGCCATCAGCTGCTATTGTCGCGGGCATTCAACCTTCGATCCCGGCCACCCGGTTTGACAATGCCGTCAAGCTGCTGATCGCGGCTGGGATGCCGATCGAGGATCTGGCGAGAACGCCGAGCAACAAACTCGCGGATTACTATGACGTCGAGCACCCGCCATTGCAGGGGCACGACGCGCTCGATGACGCGCTGTCCGTGGCCTACACCCTGCGGCATCTGATGAAGACCGGAAAGCTCCGGCCGGACATCTTCGACCGCTTGTAGAAGAGTTTGGGTGGGATTCCGGCGTGCCTCGCGATCAGATAACCGAATCCGTCCAGCGCACGATCTGGCTGGCGGCGTCGCCAAACGCGTTGTCGAGCGCGCTGACATAGGCGGGATTGCCGCTGCCCGAAACGGGCGCGGATGCGGTGAAGCTCTTGGAGGCACGCACCTCGCCGTTGCGGTCGTTGAGAATGCGCACGAACAGATCGACCTCGGCATGCTCGCCGCCGTCGACGCGCACTTCGAACGACCGGATCTCGACGATCACCTGATAGTCGATCGCCAGGCCCTCGCCCGGCTTGCCGACGCCGGCGAAGCTGCCCGAACGCTGGAAGGTCTCGGCCAGCCGCGCCTGCACGATCAGTGGCAGCCGGTCGGCCCATTGCGCGCCCTTGAGGTACTGGATCGAGCGGTCAGATGGCTTGATGACGATGTTCTGGCTGTCCAGCGCCTTGAGCGCCGACGGCTGTGCGATCAGGATCTGGCGGCTACTGTGGCCACGCGCGTCGACCGACGGCGCCGACAATTCGAACGTATCGAGCGGCGCCGGCTTGCCGCCCAACGCCGCGCAGCCGGCCAGCGTCAGGGCAAGCAGCGCCGCAGCCGATGTCACCCCGCCCGTTTTCACCCACACAGACTTCACGCGCGATCCCCGTTGTCCCCGGAGCGTAAGATCAACCCGCTTTCGCGGCTCATGTTTCTGGGGCGCGCCGACGCCGAAGTCAACGCCGCGCCCTGCCGTCAAACTGACGGACCTCTCCTTCGCCGCCCGTTAGAATGCGCTGCGGATTGCGGCTGAGATCGGTCACCGCCTCCTCGATGCGGCTGATCGAACGGCGGCTGTCCTGCACCAGCGCCTCGACATTCGAAAGCCCCTGACCCGAGAAGCGCGCCAGATTGTCGGTGATGACGCCAAGGCGGGCGTTCAGCGTGTCGGCGACCTGCTTGAACGATTTCAGCGTCGCCCTGGCATCCGCCATCACGCCGTCGGCCTGCCCGGACCCGAGCAAGGTGTCGACCCGGGCGAGGATGCCATCGACGCGCACCGAGGCGTCGTTGAGGCGCTGCGCCAGTTGCTTGGCATCCTTGATCGTCTGGTCGATATCATCAGCCCGGTTGGCGAACTTGTCGGTCACCTCCGCGATGTCGGCGGCGGCCTTGTCGGCGCTTTCGCTGGCCTTCTGGATGTTGGCGAGCGCCGAGCGCACCTGCGCCGGGTCGATGCCGTCGAGCACGCCGTCGACCTTGGCCAGCGTGCCTTGTGTCTGCTTGGCGAAATCGTTGACCGACCCGACGGCCGTGTCGACGTTCTTGATGACGCCGTCGAGCTGCTTCGAAGTCTCCTTGAGGTTCCCCGTCACCGTGTCGACATTGGCGACGATGCTCTTGATCTTGTCCTTGTCGACGGCATTGAGCAGGCCTTCGGCTGCCTTCAGCGTGCCATCGAGCTTGCCGGAAACGCCTTTCAGCTCATCCGCCAGCGTGCTGGCGGCGGACAGGAACTTGTCGATGCCGTCCGAATTCTTGGCCAGCGCATCGGAGAACGTCTGCACATTCTGCACGGTCTGCGTCAGCGGCCCGCGAACGTCCCTGGTGAAGCCTTCGAGTTCCGTCAGCACCTTGTCGGCGCGGGTGAAGATGTTTTGGGCTGTCTGCAAGAGGTTGGTCACCGCAGAGGGGTTGGCGACAATCTCGGCGACTTTGCCTTCCTTTTCCGCCTGGTCGAGGAGTTTTACCTCCTTGGGGTCGGCGCCCTTGAGCTCGATGTTGGCCTGTCCGGTGAGACCGGCAAGACCGATATCGGCTTGCGTCGACTTGGTGATCGGCGTCAGGCGATCGATCTCGGTGTCGGCGATGGCGACCGTCGGGTTGTCGACGTCGATATAGACGCGCCTGACATCACCGACCTTGACGCCGTTGAACAGCACGAAACTGCCGCGGCCAAGCCCGGACGCCGAGCCTGGAATACGCACGCGCAGCAACGTGGTCTCGCCCTTGTCGCCGATCGCCGCCGTCCAGTAGACGAAGGCAAACGCCGCCAGGATCGCAGCCAGCGTGAAAATGCCGACAATGACGTAGTTGGCTCTGGTTTCCATTGTCCCACTTATGGCTATGCGCGCGCTGCAAGATCAAGTTGCCGGGCGCGTTTTCCGCGGAAATAGGACTTTACCCACGGTTCCTCGCTCTTCAGCATGTCGTCGATCGTGCCTTCGACCAGCACTTTCTTCTTGCCGAGCACGGCCACCCGGTCGCAAGCGGTGAAAAGCGTGTCGAGATCATGCGTCACCATATAGACGGTCAGGTCCATCGTATCGCGCAGCTTGACCACCAGTTCGTCGAATTCCGCCGCGCTGATCGGATCGAGGCCCGATGTCGGCTCGTCGAGGAAGACGATGTCGGGATCGAGCGCGAGCGCCCGGGCCAGCGCCGCCCGCTTGATCATGCCGCCGGACAGTTCGGACGGGAATTTCTGCGCCGCGTCCGGCGGCAGTCCGACCAGTTCAACCTTGAGCATCGCCAGTTCGTCCATCAGCTTTCGCGGCAGGTCGAGATATTCGCGCATCGGCACCTGGGCGTTTTCCAGCACCGTCAGCGCCGAAAACAGGGCGCCGTGCTGGAACAGCACGCCAAGCCGCATGTCGATGCGCAGACGCTCGGCATCATCAGCTTTCTCGACATCGACGCCGAACAGCTTGATCGTGCCCGATTGCTTGCGTGTCAGGCCGAGAATGGTGCGCAGCAAAACGGATTTGCCGGCGCCCGAGGCGCCGACAAAGCCAAGGATTTCGCCGCGCCTTATGTCGAGCGACAGCTTGTCGAGGATAAGCTTGTCGGCGAAGGAAACGCTGATGTCGTGCGCGGATAGCACGATGTCGCCCTCACCCGCGTCATCAGCCAATGCGCCTGCCTTTTTCCGATTTCGCAGCTTCATCTCAGAACTCGATCGCTGCGTAGAACATGGCGAAAAGTCCGTCGAGGATGATGACGACGAAGATCGACTTCACCACCGAGGCGGTAACATGCTGGCCGAGCGATTCGGCGCTGCCGCCAACCTTCATGCCTTCGACCGAGGCAATCGTGCCGATGATCATGGCCATGAAAGGTGCCTTGATCAGGCCGGCAAAGATGGTGCTGAGATCGATGGCGACACGCAGCCGGTCGATGAAGGCGGCAGGCGGGATGTCGGAATAGAGCCAGGCAGCCAATATGCCTCCGCCGAGTGCGGCGAAATTGGCGATGATGGTCAGGCACGGCAAGGCGATGACCAGCGCCACCAGGCGCGGAAACACCAGGACACCGATCGGGTTGAGCCCGATGACCTTCAGCGCGTCGACCTCCTCGCGCATCTTCATCGAGCCGATCTCGGCGGTGATCGCACTGCCGGAGCGGCCGGCGATCATGATCGCCGTCATCAGCACGCCAAGCTCGCGCAAGATCAGCACGCCGACCAGGTCGACGACGAAGATATCGGCGCCGAAATAGCTGAGCTGATAGGCGCCTTGCTGGGCAACGATGGCGCCGACGATCGCCGACATCAGCACCACCACCGGAATGGCGCCGACACCCATGCGGTCGATCTGGTTGAAGATCGCCGCCGGGTTGACGGCGTGGCCACGGCCGAGCTTCATCTGCGCGCCGCGGATGGTGGCGCCGAGGATGTTCATCGAAGCGAGGAAGTCGTCGCGCATCTCGTAGACGCGGCGCCCGACCGCCTCCAGCGCGCGAATGACAATATTGGGCGGTCGCGCCGGACCAGATTCGGGTTCGCGCCGCACGGCCTCGCCCACAGCGTCGAGCAGGATCGAAGCGATCTCGCTCTGGCCTTGCATCTGGATCTCGACGCCCTTCTTCTCGAAGGCGCTGACCAGCCGGTCGATCAGCCAGGCGCCGGCGGTGTCCATCTTCTCGATCTTGGAAACATCGAGCGCCAAAGTTTTGAAACCGCTTCGTTTTTCGATCTTGCGCATGTCGGCGTCGATCACCGCAACGGTCCGTGTCGTCCAGATTCCGGAGAAGGCGCAGCCGAGAACGCCGTCCTCCTCGCCGATCGCCACGCGCGGTTCGTGGTCAGCCTCCCCTGCGGTCGTGCCGCTTGCGTCGCGCTTGCCGATGGTCAACATGGCGTCCTGTTTAGCCTGACGGGTCTGACCTGTCGATTTGCCGACAACGCTTGTCGCATAGCAGGAGCAGAAAAATATGGCGCGTGTCATTTCGGTTGAGGCCGAGCGTTTTCCAATCGCCGGAACGTTCACCATTTCGCGCGGTTCCAAGACCGAAGCCGAAGTGATCTCCTGCACGATCAGCGAGGGCGGCCATGCCGGCCGCGGCGAATGCGTTCCCTACAAGCGCTATGGCGAGACCATGGACGGCGTGCGCGAGGCGATCGAGGTCATGCGCGACCGGATCGCCGGCGGCATCAGCCGGACCGCCTTGCTCGATGCCATGCCGGCCGGCGCCGCCCGCAATGCCATCGACTGCGCCTTATGGGATCTCGAAGCCAAGCTGAGCGGTAGACCGGTGGCATCGAGCATAAGTGCCACTCCACTGCGGGCGCTCGAAACCGCCTACACGCTGTCGCTGGGCGAGCCAGATGCGATGGCGGCGCAGGCCCGCGGCAATGCGGCGCGGCCGCTGCTCAAGGTCAAGATCGGCGGCGACAACGATATCGCCCGCATCCGCGCGGTCAGGCTAGCGGCGCCCGACAGCCGCATCATCCTCGACGCCAATGAGGGCTGGACCGACGACAACATCGTTGCGAACCTTGCCTTTGCCGCCGATCAGGGCATCGCGCTGATCGAACAGCCGCTGCCGGCCGGTCATGACGAAATCCTGCGCCATATCGCGCATCCCATGCCGATCTGCGCCGATGAAAGCGTGCACGAGGCTGAGTATCTCGAAGCGCTTGTCGGCCTCTACGACGCGGTCAACATCAAGCTCGACAAGTCGGGCGGCCTGACAGCCGCCCTTGTGTTGCGCGATCGTGCCCGTGAACTCGGTTTCGGCGTGATGGTCGGTTGCATGGTCGGCACGTCGCTGGCCATGGCGCCGGCGGTGTTGCTCGCTCAGGATGCCGATTTCGTCGACCTCGACGGTCCCCTGCTGCTTGCCCGCGACCGTGTGCCCGGCCTTGTCTACCAGGGATCGCTGGTGTCACCGCCTGATACGGCGCTGTGGGGCTGAGCGCGCCGCAAGCCCGATCAGCAACAGGCCGATCAAGGCGATCGGGATCATGGCAAAAAAGCCGTCGACGCCGAAACGGTCGTAAAGCGGGCCGGACGCCAGCGTCACCACCGCCATGAAGAAGCCGTTGGAGAAATAGGCGATGCCTTGCGCAGCACCTGTTCGCTCCTCTGACACCGTTTCGCCGATCATCTTTTGCAGGCCGATCAGCACCAGCGCCACCGAGACCGAGTGCAGCGTCTGGACACCGAAAAATCCGGCAACGCCGAGCCCGAGCGGCCAGACCAGCGGAAAGGCGATCCAGCGCACGATCGAGCCGATCCCTGCCATCACCATGATCGACACGACGGAGAACCGGTCGAAAAAGCGGGTGAACATCATGAACATGCAGACTTCCGACACCACGCCCCACGCCCACAAAAGGCCGACAACCGAATCGCTGATGCCGATCGATTTCCAGTAGATGGACACGAAGCCGTAGAGGAATGCGTGGCTGGCGGTGATGACGCCGACGCCGATGGAAAAATACAGGAAATACGGGTTGAGAAGCTTCGGCGCGGCGTGCTGGATGTCGGTGGCCGACAGCGGCGAGGCGCGTCGCGGACGGCCAAGACGCGGCGCCAGCAGGCCGGCGGCAAGGGCCGCGACAAACGCCACCAGAATGATCACCGGAACCGCCCGCGAGCCGGTTGCCGACAGAATGAAGCCACCGGCGACATTGGCGCAGAGATAGGAGATCGAGCCCCATTTGCGCATGCTCGTATAGTTCGAGCCGAAGCGGCGCACACCCGAAAGTGCCAGCGAATCGGCGATCGGCGAATGCGGCGTCCAGACAATGGTCAGCGCCAGTGAAACCGCCAGCACCATGGCGTAGGTCGGCGTCAGGAAATAACCTGCCGACAAAAGCAGCGACGCAGCCATCAGCGCGACATAGACATCGGCGCGGTCCCGGGCACGGTCGGCCAGCGCGGTCAGTAAAGGCGTCGTCACCACGCGCAGGAACATAGGGGCCGCCAGAATGACGGCGATCTGCTCGGCATGGAAACCCTTGGCCTGCAGCCACAGCGGAAAATAGGGCAGATGCGTTCCGAGCGGCACGAACAGCGTCGCGAAGATCAGGCTCATGCGCAGTTCGAAATGGCGCGGCTTGACGAGTTGTTCGGGCGAAAGCGGCGGCAGGGACATGAATCGATCCAATCACGCTGCACTCGGCCGGACGGCAACGCGTATCGATCCCTTAACATGGGGAAAAACCGGGCGAAACCGGTTGGACTAATCGATTGATCCCAGAGCGTGGATGAACTTCGGCGCTATGCCGCCTGCCCTACCCGGTCTTCGAGGAGCAGCGGGATAAAGGGTTCGTCCGGTGCCTCGGGCAGCACCTGCGCCCAGGTCAGGATTTCCATCCGGCCATCAAAATGCTCGACCACAGCCGTGCAGCTTTCCACCCAGTCGCCGGTGTTGATGTACTGGACATCGCCAAAATTCTCGATGACGGCATGATGGATGTGGCCGCAGATGACGCCGTCGACATGCGAGCGGCGCGCCTCGTCCGCAAGCATAGTCTGGAACGAGCCGATGAAATTTACCGCCTTCTTGACGTTATGCTTGGCCCAGGAGGAAAACGACCAGTAAGGCAGGCCAAGCAGCTGGCGCAGCCGCGTTACCACACGGTTGACCAGCATGGCCGCGTCATAGGCATGGTCGCCGAGATAGGCGAGCCAGCGCGCATTGTGGACGACGGTGTCGAACTGGTCGCCATGGATGACGAGCAGGCGCTTGCCGTCGGCGGTCTCGTGGATGGCGCGGTCGGCGACAACAATGCCGCCGAAATGCACGCCCTGGAACTGGCGGGCGAACTCGTCATGATTGCCTGCGATGTAGGTGATGCTGGCGCCCTTGCGCGCCTTGCGCAGCAATTTCTGCACGACATCATTGTGGCTTTGCGGCCAGTGCCAGCTCCGCCGCAACCGCCAGCCGTCGACGATATCGCCGACCAGATAGATGATGTCGGCGTCGTGATGTCGAAGGAAATCGATCAGGAATTCGGCCTTCGCCGCCTTCGAGCCCAAATGGACGTCGGAGATGAACATGCTGCGAAAAGTGCGGGGCTCTTGGCCGGACATCGCGATTTCACCCTTGCTTTCGCGAGAGGCTATGCCCCGATTCATGCAACAACCGTATGACGGTTGCGATTGGTCCAGCCGAAGGACTAGCCTGCCGCCGGCTTACAAGGAGAAAATCATCATGGATCTCGGCATTCGCGGGAAGAAGGCCATCGTCTGCGCTTCGAGCAAGGGGCTTGGGCGCGGCTGTGCCATGGCGCTGGCCGAAGCCGGCTGCGATATCGTCGTCAACGGGCGCAATGCCGAGCTGGTGGCGAAAACCGCCGCGGAGTTGCGCCAGCGCTATGGCGTCACGGTGACGGAAGTGGTCGGCGACGTCTCAAAGCCGGAGGTGCAGAAGGCGCTGCTCGCGGCCTGTCCCGAGCCAGATATCCTCGTCAACAACAATGGCGGGCCGCCGCTTCGCGACTTCCGCACGCTTGATCGCGAAAAGATCCTCGAAGGCGTCACCCAGAACATGGTGACGCCGATCGAGCTGGTCCAGGCTGTCCTCGACGGCATGGCGGCGCGCGGCTTCGGCCGCATCGTCAACATCACCTCGCTGTCGGTCTATGTGCCCATTCCCGGCCTTGATCTCTCGTCCGGCGCGCGCGCCGGCCTGACCTCGTTCCTTGCCGGCGTGGCCCGAACCGTCATCGACCGCAACGTGACCATCAACAGTCTTTTGCCGGGCAAGCTCGACACCGACCGGCTGCGCGGGCCGCACGAGGCCGGCACCGTCGAGGACCCCACGGCCGCCGCAGCACGCAAGACCCGCATCAGCGCCGATGTTCCGGCCAAGCGGCTCGGCACGCCGGAAGAATTCGGCCAGATCTGCGCCTTCCTGTGCTCGGTCCATGCCGGCTATCTGACCGGGCAGAACATACCGGTCGACGGCGGTCTCTACGTCAGCGCCTTTTGATCGACGCACCTGCCGAACAGCAGGACTCATCTGCTATGAAATCGGCATAAGCATTTGATAGATCATGACTTTCGACGCGCCGCCGGGTAAAGCTGCCGGCGCGTCAATTAGCATCGCGAAAAACCTCGGCTGCATGCTAAAAGAGAATCTCCAGGCAGATTTCGAGGGAGCGGCCGCATGGAAGGCGAGAGCAAAAAGACGGCACGTTCGGACCTCGACGAAGCCGCCCTCTACTTCCACAAGCATCCAAGGCCGGGAAAGCTCGAGATCCAGGCGACCAAGCCGCTTGGCAACCAGCGCGACCTCGCGCTCGCCTATTCGCCTGGCGTCGCCGCCCCTTGCCTGGAAATCCGCGACGATCCGGCGACCGCCGCCGACTACACCGCGCGCGCCAATCTGGTCGGTGTGGTCTCCAATGGATCGGCGGTGCTCGGCCTTGGCAATATCGGCCCGCTGGCCTCCAAGCCGGTGATGGAAGGCAAGGCGGTCCTGTTCAAGAAGTTCGCCGGCATCGACGTCTTCGACATCGAGATCGACGCGCCGGGGATCGAGCGCATGGTCGAGACGATCTCGGCGCTGGAGCCGACCTTCGGCGGCATCAACCTCGAGGATATCAAGGCGCCGGAATGCTTCGAGGTCGAGGAGCAGTTGAAGGCCCGCATGGGCATACCGGTGTTCCACGACGACCAGCACGGCACCGCCATCATCGTCGCCGCCGCCGTGCTCAACGGGCTGGAATTCGCCGGCAAGACCATATCGGACATCAAGATCGTCACCTCCGGCGCCGGCGCTGCCGCCCTTGCCTGCCTCAACCTGCTGGTCTCGCTCGGCGCGCGGGTCGAAAACATCTGGGTCACCGACCGTTTCGGCGTCGCCTACAAGGGCCGCACCGAGGAGATGGACCGCTGGAAAGATCCTTATGTGAAGGACACCGAGGCGCGTACGCTGGCCGACGTCATCTCAGGCGCCGACGTCTTCCTCGGCCTGTCGGCGGCAGGCGTGCTGAAGCCGGAACTGCTCGAGCACATGGCGCCGAAGCCGCTGATCCTGGCACTGGCGAACCCCAATCCGGAGATCATGCCGGAAATAGCGCGTGCGGCGCGTCCCGATGCGATGATCTGCACCGGCCGGTCCGATTTTCCCAATCAGGTCAACAACGTACTGTGTTTCCCTTACATTTTTCGCGGTGCGCTAGATTGCGGCGCCAGCGCCATCAACGAGGAGATGAAGATGGCGGCGGTGCGGGCAATCGCAGCGCTCGCACGCGAGGAACCTTCGGACGTCGCTGCCCGCGCCTATTCCGGCGAGACGCCGATCTTCGGACCCGAGTTCCTGATCCCCTCGCCCTTCGATCCGCGCCTCATCCTGCGCATCGCCCCGGCGGTCGCCAAGGCTGCCTGCGACACCGGTGTCGCGACAAGGCCGATCACCGACTTCGCCGCCTATATCGACAAGCTGAACCGCTTCGTCTTCCGCTCCGGCTTGGTGATGAAGCCGGTATTCTCATCCGCCAAGGCCTCAACGGCCAAGCGAGTCATCTATGCCGACGGCGAGGATGAGCGGGTGTTGCGCGCCGCCCAGGTGGTGCTCGAGGAAGGCATTGCCGAACCGATCCTGATCGGCCGCCCGCACGTCATCGAGGTGCGCCTGAAGCGCTATGGGCTGCGCATCAAGCCCGGCGTCGATTTCGGCCTGATCAACCCGGAGGACGATCCGCGCTACCGCCACTATGTCGACCTGCTGATCGAACTCGCCGGCCGGCGCGGCGTGACGACGGAGGCCGCGCGCACCATGGTGCGCACCGACAACACGGTGATTGCAGCACTTGCGCTGAAGCGCGGCGATGCCGATGCCATGGTCTGCGGCCTCGAAGGCCGCTTCGAGCGGCATCTGCGCAACGTCACCCTGATCATCGGCCCTCGCGCCGGCGTCAAGGACCACGACCTGTCGACGCTTTCCATGCTGATCTCGCAGCGCGGCATCATCTTCTTGACCGACACGCACGTCTCCGTCGACCCGACGGCCGAGGAGATCGCCGAGATGACCGTGCTGGCGGCGGAAGAAATTCAGCGCTTCGGCATCGAGCCGAAGGCCGCACTTCTCTCGCATTCGGATTTCGGCTCGCGCGATTCACCCAGCGCGCTCAAGATGCGGCAAGCCGCGGCGATCCTGGCGCGCATCGCGCCTGACCTTGAGTGCGACGGCGAGATGCATGCGGATAGTGCTTTGTCCGAGCATCTGCGCCAGCGCGTCTATCCCCACTCCAGGCTGAAGGGCGAAGCCAACCTGTTGGTGTTCCCCAATCTCGATTCGGCCAACATCACGCTGACCGCGCTCAGGACCATGATGGATGCGCTGCATGTCGGGCCGATCCTGCTCGGCACCGACATGCCGGCGCACATATTGACGCCGTCGGTCACCTCGCGCGGCGTCGTCAATATGACGGCGCTTGCCGTGGTCGAAGCCGCCCACAAGGCGCAGGCGGTCGTCAATCTGGGCTGAACACGGATTTCGGGTAAACTGCAGTTAACCGCGAACACTGTAGCCTTGCGGCCAACGGGCGGGATTTGGGCAGGCGGAGTTTGGGCGTATGGCAAGCGGAGGGTGGAAGCAGGCGCATGCTGCCGTGCTGCTAGGCCTCCTGTTGTCCGCAACCTGGGGGATAGCCGAGCCACAGGCCGCTTCGCGGGTCTGCCGTCAGTTGGAGGCCGATCTTGCCGCGGCCTCACGGGGCGGTGGTGGCGGTCAGGCGCTGATCCGGAAATACGACTCCGCAATTTCCAGGCAGCATGAGCAGATCTCGAAGGCCCGCAGCCAGGCGGGCCGGGCCGAATGCGGCTTTTCGCTGTTTGGCCGCAACCTCAATGAATGCGCCGGGCTCAACGCCACCATCGATCGCATGAATACCAATCTCGATGCTTTGCAAAACAAGCGCGAGCGGCTGGCCGGCGGCGGCTCGCGCCGTGACCGCGGACGCATCCTGGCGGCGCTTGACGCCAATGGCTGCCGCGACGACACCGTTGCGCCACGGCGCGCGCCCCTGCAGGAAGCGAACCGCGAAGACGGCAGCACAAACCTGTTCGACCAGCTTTTCGGCGGCAACAGCCGGCAACTCGATACATCGGATGCACTTGACCAGCCTGATGATCCCGGTGAAGAGCGCAGCGTCCGCCGGGTGCTCAACCAGCCCGGCGTACCGGATTCTCCGAGCGTCGGCGGTGAATTCCACACCTCCTGTGTGCGCACCTGCGACGGCTACTTCTTCCCGATGTCGAACTCGGCCTCGGCAGGCGATTTCGAGCGTGACCAGAAGAATTGCGAATCGAGCTGCCCCGGCACCGAGATGCAGGTTTTCTACTCGCGCGGCATGGACGACGATTCGGCTTCGATGACGTCATCGGTAACCGGCCGGCCCTACAGCGAATTGCCGACCGCCTATCTCTACAAGCAGCCCGACATGTCGCGTCCGCCGGCTTGCGGCTGTAACGCCGCCGCGCAGGGCTTCCAGATCATCGCCGGCAATCCGCCAAATCCGGAGCAATCGCAGCCCGAAACGGATACGGCACCGTTCATTCCGGTCCCGGTTTCCAAGTCAGATCCGGGCTCCGATCCTGAAAGCCTGGCCAATCTGGAAGGCGGGCTCGATCGCGAGGCGATCAAGCGGCTTTCCGCCAAGCCGGTGACGTCGCCGGTGTCCGCGCTGCCGCCGGAACAGCGCAAGGTCAGGGTCGTCGGGCCAACGTTCCTTCCCGACCCATCAGCGGCAATAGATCTGCAAGCTCCGGCCCCGAAGGCAGTCCGGTAAGGGCTGTTCTGAGCGGCATGAACAACGCCTTGCCCTTGCGGCCGGTTGCTTCCCTGATCTTGCCCGTCCAGTCCTTCCAGATCGTCGCGGTCCAGGGTTCCTCCGGCAGCAGGTCGAAGGCCTGTTGAAGAAAATCGCGGTCGTCATCTGAAAATTCCGACCTCTCCTGCGGCCCTTCGCGCAGGATACGCCACCAGTTGACCGCATCGGCCAGCCGATCGAGATTGCCGCGCACCGCCAGCCAGAACGGTTCGGCATGCTCGCCCGAGACGCCGAGCACGATCAACCGGTCTTGCGCCTCGGCGAATGGCATGTGGTGCAGCAGCGACCGGTTGAGCACGAACAGCCCGTCCGGATCGAACTTGGCCGCGGATTTCGATGTCGCCGCCGGATCGAAGCGTTCTGCGAGTTCACCCATCGTCGGCACCGCCGCGACGTTCTCCGAGGTGCCGACCAGCACGGCCAGCGAAGCCACCGCCATAGGCTCGATGCCGTCCTCGCGCAGGCTTTCGATCGAGAGCGCGCCGGTGCGCTTCGAAAGTCCTTCGCCCGATGCCGTGGTCAGGAGGTTGTGGTGGCCGAACACCGGCGGCTCGGCTGCCAGCGCCTGGAACAGGGCGATCTGCACACCGGTGTTGGTGACGTGGTCGTCACCGCGGATGACATGGCTGACGCCCATCTCGATGTCGTCGACGACGGAAGGCAGCGTATAGAGATAGGTGCCGTCCTCGCGCACCAGAACCGGATCGGACAGCGAAGCGAGGTCAACGGTTTCCTCGCCACGCACCAGATCGTTCCAGTGGATTTCGGTGCGTTCTGGCTGCAGCGGATCCCCCGTGAAATTGGGCAGCAGGAAGCGCCAGTGTGGCCGGCGGCCATCGGCCTGGTATTCGGCGACTTGCTCCCCCGTGAGCGCCAGCGCCTCGCGGCCATAGACCGGCGGCAGGCCGCGCGTGCGGCGCACCTTGCGCCTCAGATCGAGCTCCTCGGGCGTTTCGTAGCAGGCGTAGAGAACGCCTGATGCCTTCAGCCTCTCGACCGCCGCGTCATAGATCTCGATGCGCCGCGACTGGTACTCGGTGGCATCGGGGAAAATGCCCAGCCAATGCAGGTCGTAGAGGATGGCGTCGGAAAACTCCTGCTTCGAGCGCGCAATGTCGGTGTCGTCGAAGCGCTGGATGAAGCGGCCCTTGTTGTTCATGGCAAACAGCCAGTTGAACAGGGCCGTGCGCGCATTTCCGATATGGATGCGGCCGGTTGGCGAAGGGGCGAAACGAACCGTAACTGTCATGAGCGGGGCGTACCGGATGCTTTTGTGGTTGACAAGACGCGCCCCCGCGCTGTCCGGCAGACATAGAACATGGCACGCGCAATGAAAAGACCGGGCGGTGGACGCCTCAGGCGGCGCCCAGTCCGGCGGCGGCCTTTATAACCGCGCGGCCAGCCGATGGAGCCGACGAACGGTTGCGGCGATCAGCGGCCGAAGTCGTCGGAGCTGAGGCGTGTCCAGCGGTCGCCCATCAACCCACCGATAAAGATGTCGCCGGAACGGACCGCTTCCGTGACCTCGGCGATTCGTGAGCGGACCATCGTCCCTCCGGTATAGCGGAAGAAGACATTCTTGTAGCCGAAGAGTTGGGGCATGAATCTACTCTGCGTCTGACCAGTGATGCCCACGCAGCCCATCTCCCACGCGGTGGCGACAAGACCATCCAGCGTCGCGCCCCAGTGAGATCCGGACGCCTGGATTTGCAACAGGTTCGCGACGTCGCCGGCTTGACCGTAGAAGGCATAGCAACCGAGCATTTTGCCCGTTTCGTCGTAAGTTCCACCGAAATGAAGTGGGCCGTCGGCCCGCTTCTCGGCCGCCAGCGCGAGCAGCCGTGGCAGCTCGCCATCCTTCCAACTCGGCCGAAGAGAGTAACCGGACAGGAGGGTCGGCAGCTTCTCGGCAAATTGCACGGCATCGATCGGCTCACGGTGGATGCGATGCGACGATGAAGGCTGGACGGGGGGCTCGAACCTTCGTTTCGCTAGAGCATCGAATGCTCGCGCGCATGGATCGAGTGCCAAGCGCGGCAGGCCAGGCCATTTACGGTGCAGTGCTGCGGCGGCCATCGCGGCTGGCCGGAAAACATATGTCCATCCCAGACAATGCGCCGGCAGGAGCTGATACTTCATCGGGCGAGCGAAGGCCAAAGATGTCCGGTTGGCCGAATCGGTCAGCTGCAGATCGAATTCGCCTTGATGCAAGGCACGCAGCAATTGCGGTCCGGCCGAGCCGTCATCGGTGCCGGGGTCGGCCATGAGCGGACCGATGATCGCCGCATTCAATGCCGCTCCGTTGAGTTCGTAGCGAGCTTTCAGGACGCCGAGGAACCCACCCAGACGACCCTGCCGGTTGATCTGGACAAGAGCGTTGCTCGCACCGGACTGGCCGGCAGGGTCAAGATAAATCTCTCTCATATACTCGGCCGTCTCCGCGATCGCGCGATCGAGGAGATGACGCCGCCGCCGGCGAAACTTCGTCAGGAAGAGTGCGGCGACGCTCTCGAGATCTTCGGCAGCGAGCGGCCGAACCGAGCCGTGCTGAGATTCCAGCACCGAGGGCGCAGCCAGCTTTTCCAGACCGGCATTTGCGGAAACAAGATGCATCGTGAAGAGCGCCCTTGGGTTGCCTCGATCAAATATATATCAACCAAAGGTAGAAACAACGTATCTCGGTCAGTATGATGAACAGAGGTCTGAAAACTTAGTATCCCGGAACAGGAGCTCGCAGGCAAATTTAGCATACGCTGACAGGGACCTCGAATGCCTCACGCCGCTGATGGGCAGGTTCGGCTGTACCGCGCAATTGCGTGCCCTGCTCCAACCCGCTGGGCTGACAGCGCCGGACAGAGGCGGCCTCCGGCCGAAGCCGGAGGCCACCTCAGGTCAGATCACCAGGCCCTTGGTCAGTTCCAGCGCCTGGCGTTCGAACAGGCGGCGGTAGATGCCGCCCTTCAGCCGGATCAGTTCGTCGTGCGAGCCTTCCTCGACGATGTTGCCGCGGTCGAAGACCAGCAGCCGGTCGAGCGCCCGCACCGTCGAGAGCCGGTGCGCGATGACAAGCGTCGTGCGGCCGACCATCAGCCGCTCCATCGCCTGTTGGATCAGCACTTCCGATTCCGAATCGAGGCTCGATGTCGCCTCGTCCAGGATCAGGATGCGCGCATCGGCAAGGAACGCACGCGCGATTGCCACGCGCTGACGTTCGCCACCCGACAGTTTCACGCCGCGTTCGCCGACCAGCGTGCCGTAGCCTTTCGGCAGGTTGGTGATGAAGTCGTGCGCGCTCGCCAGCTTCGCGGCATGCTCGATGTCCTCCTGCGTAGCACTCGGCCTGCTATAGGCGATGTTCTCGGCCAGCGACCGGTGGAACAGGATCGGCTCCTGCTGGACGATGGCGATCTGGCCGCGCAGCGACGCTTGTGCCACCTGCGAGATGTCCTGGCCGTCGACCAGGATTTTTCCCGCATTCACGTCATAGAGCCGCTGGATCAGCTTGACCAAAGTCGTCTTGCCCGAACCAGAATGGCCGACAAGCCCGACGCGTTCACCCGGCGCGATATCAACCGAAAAATCGCGGTAAAGCGCCGATCGGTGACTGCCGTAGTGAAAGGTGACGTTGTCGAAGCGGATATCCCCTTCGGTGATCCGGATCGGCTTGGCGCCGGACCGGTCCTCGATGCCGAGCGGTTCGGACTGGAAATCGACCAGTTCCTCCATGTCGTTGATCGAGCGCTGCAGATTGCGGATATGCGTGCCGATGTCGCGCAAATAGCCCTGCAGCACGAAGAACGAGGTCAGCACGAAGGCGACGTCGCCGGCGCTCGCTTGCCCCCACGACCACAGCATCAGCGCCAGGCCGATCACCGCCGCGCGCATGACCAGCAGCAGCGCCCCTTGCGTGGTGCCGTTGATGGTGCCGCGCACCCAGGTGCGCCGCGTGCGCGCACGCCATTTGGCGACGACCCTGGCAAGGCGGCGCTCCTCGCGCTCCTCGGCGCCAAAGCCCTTGACCACGGCGTTGCAGCTGACCGCGTCGGCCAGCGAGCCACCGAGGCGCGTGTCCCAGGTGTTGGCGAGCCTTGCCGCCGGGGCGACATAGCCAAGCGACAGCATCGCCGTCACCGTGATGAACAGCACCGAGCCGGCGGCAACCACCGCGCCCATCAGCGGCCAGAACCAGCCGAGCAGCAGCGTCGAGCCGACCAGCATGACGACGGACGGCAGCAGCGCGATGAGGATGGTGTCGTTGAGCAGGTCGAGCGCCCACATGCCGCGCGTCACCTTGCGCACGGTCGAGCCGGCAAAGCTGTTGGCATGCCAGTCGGTGGAAAAGCGCTGGACGCGGTGGAAGGCGTCGGCGGCAATGTCAGCCATCATCTTCAGCGTCAGCTCGACGATCGCCATGAACGCAAGGTTGCGCAAGACAACGCCGGTCAATGCCAGGGCCATCAGCATCGAAAACGCCGCCATCGCGGCATTCCAGGCAATCGTGTCGGCGCCGGCGCTGCTGGCGACGGCATCGACCAGCCGGCCGGAATAGAGCGGCGTCAGGACGTCGGCCAGCGTCGACAGCAGGAAGCCGCCCATGATGAGTGAAAGCCGCCACGGCTGGCGCCGCCAATGGGTGAGCGTGAAGCCGAGAACGCTGCGAAAGGCGCTTGCGCGCAAATCGATCTTAAAACGAGCCATGATGTCATTCGGGCGCAAACGAGCCCGATCCCAGTAAGGTCGAAAATTGAAGAAGCCGCGCAAGGGGCCAATGAGTGCCCAGAAAGCGGAGTGGCATATTTGGCGTCTCGCCCGTAATCGGGCGGCGACCGGCATCGGCATAAGCCTGTGCTCGATCCGGCATCCGTGCGAAGGGTGAACTTTCGCGGAGTGCCGGATGAGACCTAGGCTTCGCGGCCTCGCATTACCATTTCAAATACTGCCATTCGGACCTCCCGCAAATGAATCGCGGAAAGGTCTTTATAGAGACGCTCCGATGCATCGCCAAGACGAGTTCACGCCAGAAGTGTATCTGGCCCAACCACTGCGATTATTTTGCAACAATGACGAGCAAGCTAGCCGCGATCTCTGAACCGATTGGTGATGGGATAACGGCGGTCGCGACCAAAATTCTTTTTGGTGATCTTCACACCGGGCGCCGCCTGCCGGCGCTTGTATTCGGCGATGTAGAGCAGGTGCTCGATGCGCGTCACCGTCGCCCGGTCATGGCCGCGTGCGACGATGTCATCGACGCCCATCTCATTCTCGACCAGGCATTCGAGGATATCGTCCAGCACCGGATAGGGCGGCAGCGAATCCTGGTCGGTCTGGTTCTCGCGCAATTCCGCCGACGGCGCCTTGTCGATGATGTTCTTCGGGATCAGCTCGCCCGAAGGCCCGAGCGCGCCCGGTGGCACGTGGCTGTTGCGCCAGCGCGACAGCGCGTAGACCTGCATCTTGTAAAGGTCCTTGATCGGGTTGAAGCCGCCATTCATGTCACCATAGAGCGTGGCGTAGCCGACCGACATCTCGCTCTTGTTGCCTGTGGTGACGACCATCGAGCCGAACTTGTTGGAGATCGCCATCAGGATGGTGCCGCGCGCACGGCTCTGCAGATTCTCCTCGGTGATGCCTTCCTTGGTGCCTTCGAACATCTGCGTCAATGCGTGCAGGAAGCCTTCGACCGGCTCGAAGATCGGCACGATGTCATAGCGGCAGCCGAGCGCACGGGCGCAGTCCTCGGCATCTTTCAGCGAGTCCTTCGAGGTGTAGCGGTAGGGCATCATCACCGCGCGCAGGCGTTCCTCGCCGAGCGCATCGACGGCGAGCGCCGCACAGATCGCCGAATCGATGCCTCCGGACAGACCAAGCACGACGTTCTTGAAGCCGTTCTTGTTGACGTAATCACGCAGGCCCAGCATGCAGGCGCGGTAGTCGGCCTCCTCCCGGTCTGGTATCTTCGACATCGGACCTTCAGAACAGACCCAATGATCGCCTTGCCGCTTCCAGGTGGTGACGTCGACCGCTTCCTCGAACTGGCTCATCTGGAAGGCGAGCGTCTTGTCGGCGCCAATTGCAAATGACGCGCCGTCGAATATCAGCTCATCCTGGCCGCCAAGCTGGTTGGCATAGATCATCGGCAGTCCGCATTCGATGACCTGGCGGATGACGACCTGGTGGCGGACATCGATCTTGGCGCGGTAGTAGGGCGAGCCGTTCGGCACCAGCAGGATTTCCGCGCCGCTTTCGGCCAGCGATTCGCAGATGTCGACGTCGCCCCAGATGTCCTCGCAGATCGGAACCCCAATCCGCACACCGCGGAAATTGACCGGCCCCTGGATCTCGGGACCAGCCTGGAAGACGCGCTTCTCGTCGAACTCGCCGTAATTGGGCAGATCGAGCTTGTAACGTTCAGCGATGATCTTGCCGTCGTCTGCGAAGATGATCGAATTGTGCGTGCCGCTCTTGCGCTTCAGCGGCGTGCCGATGATGACGCCGGGGCCGCCATCGGCGGTATCGGCGGCAAAGTCCTCTGCCGCCCTTTCGCAGGCCTTCAGGAATGCCGGCTTCAGCACCAGATCCTCCGGCGGATAGCCGGCGAGGAAAAGCTCTGTGTAGAGCACGAGATCGGCGCCCTGGCGCGCGGCATCCGCCCGCGCCTCGCGCGCCTTGGCGAGATTGCCTGATATGTCGCCGACGGTCGGATTGAGCTGGGCGACAGCGATGCGCAGGATGTCGAGTTTCTTAGTCATGCCTGCTGACTTAGCGCGGCAGATTTCGCCGGGCAATGGCGTTCGTTTGGACCAATTCGGACCGATCGATATCGATCGTGTCCCGACTGAATGACATATGTCATTCATGTCCTGCCCGATCGACGAATGTGGCCAGACGACTGGTATCAATCGTCGCCCATATATTCGCGCAGCGATTGCGGCGAATGGTTCTCACCGATCGACATCGCCAGGATGCGCGAGATATGGCGGCGCGGCAGGCCTGTCTGCGCCACCCACAAGTTGATCTGTGCCTGGATCTTGTCGAGATCCCTCTTCGAGGTCGGGCTTCCGGCGATGTCGAGGCCGGCGTCGCGCAATGCCGCAGCCATATCCCCCGAGATGACGAAGGCATCCCAACCCAGCCAGCGCAGAAAATATTGGCCGGTGTTGCCGCCGAGCCGGCTGCCATGCTTGCCGAGCCAAGCCATCAGCCCGACCTGGTCGTCGGCCGGCCAGTTGGCGAGGAATTCGCCGAAGCCGCCATATTCCCCGGACACGCGTTCGACGAAGGCGGCATTGTCGCGAACGGATCTGATCTTCTGCGGATTGCGCACGATGCGCTGATCGGAAGCCAGATCGTGCCAGAAATCATCGGGCTGGAACAACAGCCGCTTCGGCTCGAAGCGCAGAAACGCCTCTTCAAAGCCCGGCCATTTCTGCTCGATGACGCGCCAGACGAAACCGGCGGCAAAGACGCGCTCGGCCATAACAGACAGAATGCGATCGTCCGCAATGTCAGCCACGGCGGCATTGTCGGGTGCCGGGCCCAGCAGTGACGTCAATTCCTCCTCGCCGCCTTTGCGTTTTGCAGCGCGTGCGCGGATTTTTGCGAAATCAGGCATTCTGCTTGCATCCTCACGCCGTGCTTTTGACGAGCCGGCATCTTCCTATATGGAAACCAGGCTGCCAAGCCGATGCTTTGTATGGAGACATCCATGAACAAGACCGTGCCCGAACTGGCCAATCGCTGGCTGAGGCGAAACCCGGAGAATTTGAGCGAGTTGGAGAGACGGGTGCTGCAGAGTACCGTCGACCGCAAGCCTATATCGCAAGATACCAACAACCTTGCCGGCCTTCAGGGCGCGGGCGACCGTATCGCCGACGCCATAGCGCGCATCGGCGGTTCGTGGACGTTCATCCTGTCCTTCATCGCCTTCCTCATCCTCTGGATCGGCGCCAATTGGTGGCTGCTGGGGCGAGATTCGTTCGATCCCTACCCCTTCATCTTCCTCAACCTCGTCCTCTCGATGATCGCCGCCTTGCAGGCGCCGGTGATCATGATGTCGCAGAACCGCCAGGCGGCGCGCGACCGCATCGACGCCGCCCACGACTACGAGGTCAATCTGAAGGCCGAGATCGAGATCATGGCGCTGCACGAAAAGCTGGACGAACTGCGCCACAGCCAGATCATCGGCATGCGCGATGAGATCGCGCAGATAGCCGAACAGCTGAAGCGGATTGACGAACGGCTCACCCCCCAGACCCAGCCCTCATGACGCAGGCCATCCATCATTTCATCGAACAATACGGGCTGCTTGCGGTCTTTCTCGGCTGCGTCGCGGAGGGCGAAAGTGCCGCCATCCTCGGCGGCTTCTTCGCCCACCAGCACGTCTTCGTGCTGTGGCACGCCTTCCTTGCAGCCGCCCTCGGCGCCTTCGTCGGCGACACCTTCTTCTTCATCCTTGGACGAAGCTTTGCCGACCATCGTTATGTCGTCAGATTGCGCAAGCGGCCCGGCTTTCGCCGCGCCTTTCGCCTGTTCAACACCCGTCCCAACATTTTCGTGCTGTCCAACCGCTATGTCTACGGCATGCGCCTTGTCGGCGGCATTGCAGCCGGGCTGTCGCGCATCACGGTACAGCGTTTCGTCATTCTCAACGCGCTTTCATCGATCATCTGGGCCGTTCTGTTCAGCACCATCGGCTATGTCTTCGGGCTGGGCGCCGAGCGCATCATCGGACAGGCATTGGCTCATCATGAGCGGTTGCTGATCGCGCTTGCCATTGGGCTGACGGTGGCGGTCCTTGGCTGGTTCGTCGCCCGCCATGTCGCCAAAAAGGAACGCGCCAGGGAGAGCTGATCCGGACGTGCCCCGAATATCAACGAGTCCTAGTCTACGCCGAGCGCCACATCGCCCCGATCGAGGATCAGCGGGATGATGAGGTCTTCCTCGTCGGCAAGATGCCGGGTCAGCATGGCGATCAGCCGGCTGTTTTCGTCGGCATAGGCGTCGGCGGCGAAGCGCTGTCTGTCCTCGCTCCCCTGAAGCGTCTTGATGAAGGCATTGGCCGCCTCGGCATTGCGCTCCAGCCCTTCATGGATGGTGTGGTGGTCGGCATCGAGGATCTCGAAGCCGCGCTTCAGCCGCGTCTCCGCCTTGGCGAAGACCGGGAAATAGTGATGGTCCTCGACATTGTGGTGACCGTCGAGATTACCGAGAAAATGATTGAGGCGCGGCGCGAACCAGCGCGCGAAGTCGGGCGCCGTCAGCTTGCCCTCGCGGTAGTCGCCAATGCCGTTAGTCAGCATACCGCCAAGTTCGCGGAACATGTCGTGCCGCTGCAGCCACATATTGGCGATGCCATGGATGTTGGCATGGCCCTGCCAGTTTTCACGCGGATATTTCTCAGTCAGCCAGCGGAGATCGTCTGGCAGGCCGGCTCGCTCAAGAAGCAGAAAGTTCGTGGCTTCAGACATGACGGTTTCCTTTAGATACCGTCATATAGGAGCTGGGATGCTAGATCGGTAGCCCCGTGATCCGCTCGATAATGGCGATGCCCCATACTCCGGCGACGATGAGCACCGAAATCAACACCGCCAGCGAACCACAGTCCTTGGCCAGTTGGATGTCGACATTGAACTCGCGGCTGAAGGCGTCGCATGCCGCCTCGATGCCGGTGTTCAGCACTTCGACCATGATAAGCAAGAGCACCGCGCCGATCAGCAAGGCATAGCCGCGCCACGAGATCGAAACGAACCAGCCGAGCGGCAAGGCCAGCGCGAACAGCATCAGTTCCTGCTGGAAGGCCTTCTCGCTGACGGCCAGTTTGCGAAACGCCCGCACCGAATTGAAAAAAGCGTCGATCAGCCGCTGCATGCGCAAACCCCTTTCCGAATCACCGGCACGGGATAATGCAATGGCTGGCCAGATCAATGGAATAAGGCGACTTGTCCAAGATTCATTCAGCGACCGGTATGGACGGCGTCGACTTTTCGAATTGCGGCAGCGTGTCGTCGATTGAATAATAGTCGCCCTTGTCACCGACGAAGATATGGCATTCCCCCTCAAGGCTTGTCGGCTTGTCGAACGATCCCGCCATGACTGAAATGTAGTCCTGGTCTCGCGGCTTCCAGAACAGCACCGACCCGCATGCCTTGCAAAACCCGCGCTTGGCGAAGGCAGATGCTTCGTACCAGGTGATGCTTTCCGTGCCTTCGATCACGATGTCGGCGTTGGCAACATTGGTCGCGGCATAGAAATGTCCGCTCTGCTTGCGGCATTGCGAGCAATGACAATAGACGACGCCACGCAACGCTCCGTCCGTTCTGAAGCGGACCGCTCCGCACAAACACGATCCTCGGTGACTATCACTCACGTCGACCCCTCCTTGAAGAAAAATTGCCCGGCATCGCCATCAGGATTCCAGCTTTGCGGCGACCACACGCAAGCAAATGCGACATGTACTGGCGCGGTGAATCCGAAATTCAGTTTCCCTTTTTAGAGCGCAAGGCGCGAACTTCGGATTCAAAGCCACCAAACTGGCGTCGTTACGGATTGTTGGTGGCCGGATTAAAGCTTTTACAGAGAAAAACGTGTTCGTTTTTACAAATTAAGGAAACTTTAGCGCTGGCGCATTTATGGTCACGGCAAGCGAAGATCGTGGGTGGGGACGCAACCCTTTGCAAGTTGTTCTGGAGTGTCGGTCGCATTCCCCCGGTCGGCGACAAAGGGAACCCGCGAATTCTGCAGCGGAATCCGAGGGAAGAATCAAAAATGCAGCCGGCAGCTCTCCCGACCGAACGAAGCACCGACATCACAGCCAGTGTTGTTGCCACAATGCGCCAGCTGGGTGTGCTCGGCCTGCCGCGCAACTACGAGATTTTCTACGAGGCACTGAGCGGCACCAATCGCGAACTCAGCCTCGCCGTCGTTTCGCTGAGCAGCCGGCCGACACAAGATGAACTGGATCAGATCGGGCGCACTTTCTTTGCCCATAACCATGGTCCCGGCATCGTCGAGCATGCCAGAGACATCATCGCCAGGGAGCTCGAGGAGGTCGCTTCGCTGTTGCGGAGCGAGCGCAGCCATATCGAGAAATACGGCAGGATCCTCGATGAGACATCGAGCGGCCTCAGCGGTCGCAGCCTTCTGTCTCAGGATCTTTTGCAGAAGATCGCCAACGCCATGGCGACTGCCACCAATTCGACGATCGATCACGGCAGGCAGGTGGCCTCGACGCTCAGCGACAAGACGGCCGAACTCGAGAGCGTCAAGTCGAAACTCGAAGAGTACAAGCGGTTGGCCGATACCGATCCCTTGACCCATATCTGGAATCGCCGCGCCTTCGACAAGGAAATCACCAGGATCTACAACAGCAACAGGGGTATCCTGTTCAACGCCTTGATCCTTGCCGACATCGATCGCTTCAAGGACATCAACGACCGCTACGGCCACCCGGTCGGCGACAAGATCATCCAGATCATCGCCGACATCTTCCAGACCGGCATTCGCGGCGACATGTTCGTCGCCCGCACCGGCGGCGAGGAGTTCGCGCTGATCATCGAGGGCGCCAGCGAGGACGCCACCTATGAGATCGCCGAGCGCATCCGCGCCCTGATCGAGCAGACGCCGTTCACCAGCAGCCAGACCGGCACCAATTACGGCACCGTCACCGTCTCGATGGGCATCTGCATGGCATCCGAGGCCGAGGGGCCGGAGGATCTCTACACCAAGGCCGACCGGGCGCTCTATCGCTCGAAGGTCAGCGGCCGCAACCGCGTCACCAAGCACTCGACGATGGCTGGCCGGGCCGGCAAGAGCTGGCTGCTCTACAAGAAGGACTGAGCTTCCCCTTCGGTCGCTTCTGCGGATTGTTTTGCATCCGCCCCTTTCCATATGAATTTTTGTGGCCTATATTTTCCACAGAAATAGGAAAGTGCCGCGATGCAACTTCAAACCGCTGCCAAGACGGCCGAGAATGCAGTCCTGACCAAGGCAACGCTGCGCGCGGCCGATCTGCTGGACATCACCGCCAGGATGCTGGCCTCGGTGATCGGCGTTTCGGAGGCCACGGTTTCGCGCATGCGCAGGGACGAATTCCTGCTCGAGCGCGGCACCAAGCCATTCGAGCTCGCCGTGTTGTTCGTCAGGCTGTTCCGCTCGCTCGACGCCATTGTCGGCGGCGACGCAGCTGTCGCCCGGGCATGGCTGAAGAACGCCAACACGGCGTTCGATGCCGCTCCGCTTGAAAAAATTATCACCATCACCGGGCTTGTCGATGTCATCGCCTATCTGGACTCCCGACGCGCTCTCGTCTGAGGCAGTCGGCGTCTACGGCAAATACTGGCGCATGGTCGAGGCGCAGCACCATGTCTCGACGCTGAAAATCGTCGACACGCTCGACGAGCAGGCGATGCTGGAAGACTTGATCGAGGAAACCAAGCCGCAGATTCCCCTCGAATGCCGCCATCTCCACTATCTCCTGGCAACGCCCTTCCGTTACGGCTCGGTCTATCCGCACGGTTCGCGCTTCCGCCGCGCCGGCAGGACCCAAGGCGTCTACTATGCGGCCGAAACCATGATGACTGCGGTTGCCGAAATGGCCTTCTATCGGCTGCTGTTCTTTGCCGAGTCGCCCAAAACACCCTGGCCGAGCGATGCCGCCGAATACACGGCCTTTGCCGCCGCGATCAAATGCACCAGGGCGATCGACATCACCCGGCCGCCGCTCGATCGCAACGCCGCGGCGTGGACGCATCCAACCGATTATGCGGCCTGCCAAGCCATTGCCGACGTCGCCCGCGAGGCCGGGCTGGAAGCGATCCGCTACCGCTCGGCGCGTGACCCCAAAGGCGCCAACATTGCGCTGCTGACCTGCGGCGGCTTTGCCAAGGCCAAGCCGATGGAGCCACAGACCTGGCGCATTCGCCTCGGCGCGTTCGGCGTGCAGGCGATCTGCGAATTTCCGGAAAAGCGGATCGAATTCTCCAGAACCGCCTTTGCCGATCCCCGTCTCGTTGGCCTGCGCTGGGAACGCGGACACTGAACCAACCAAAAGAAAAGCGCCGGATTTCTCCAGCGCTTTTTCAGTCAACCGTTCCGGCTGAAATCAAGCCTAGCCGTTTACGGCCTGCTTGTGTTGCACCGGGTGGCTCTTCTTCAATAAATCCGAGACCAGGAACGCCAGTTCGATCGCCTGGTCGGCGTTGAGACGCGGGTCGCAATGGGTGTGGTAGCGGTCCTGCAACTCCTCGGCCGTTATGGCGCGCGCGCCACCGGTGCATTCGGTGACGTTCTTGCCGGTCATCTCGACATGGATGCCGCCCGGATGCGTGCCTTCGGCGCGGTGCACCTCGAAGAAGGTCTGCACCTCCTTCAGGATGCGGTCGAACGGCCGCGTCTTGTAGCCGGCGGCCTCGATCGTGTTGCCGTGCATCGGGTCCGACGACCACACCACGGAGCGGCCTTCCTTCTGCACCGCGCGCACCAGCTTCGGCAGATGGTCGGCAACCTTGTCGGAGCCGAAGCGCGCGATCAGCGTCAGCCGGCCGGGCTCGTTCTCGGGGTTGAGCAGATCAATCAGCTCCAGCAAGCCGTCCGGCGTCAGCGACGGTCCGCATTTCAGCCCCAGCGGGTTCTTGATGCCGCGGCAATATTCGACATGCGCATGGTCGGGCTGGCGGGTGCGGTCGCCGATCCAGATCATGTGGCCTGAGGTGGCGTACCAGTCGCCGGAGGTCGAATCGACGCGGGTCAGCGCTTCCTCGTAGCCGAGCAGCAGCGCCTCGTGGCTGGTGTAGAAATCGGTCTCGCGCAGCGCGTAGTTGGTTTCCGAGGTGATGCCGACGGCCTTCATGAAGTCCATCGTCTCGGTGATGCGGTTGGCGAGCGACTCATATTTTTCGCCCTGCGGACTATCGGACACGAAGCCGAGCATCCAGCTATGCACATTCTCCAGGTTGGCATAACCGCCCTGCGCGAAGGCTCGCAGAAGGTTGAGCGTCGCCGCCGACTGGCGGTACGCCATTTCCTGGCGGGCAGGATCGGGAATGCGCGACTTGGGGTCGAATTCGATGCCGTTGATGATGTCGCCGCGATAGCTGGGCAGCGTCACCTCGCCCTTGGT
Source organism: Mesorhizobium cantuariense (assembly GCF_042647205.1). Classification (NCBI taxonomy): domain Bacteria; kingdom Pseudomonadati; phylum Pseudomonadota; class Alphaproteobacteria; order Hyphomicrobiales; family Phyllobacteriaceae; genus Mesorhizobium; species Mesorhizobium cantuariense. Next base: position 3,494,411 of record NZ_JBHRVD010000001.1, read on the forward strand.
CTCGTTGTCGGACGAGCGCGGCTTGGCGAACTGGCCGGCAACGCGGCCGACCTTCACCACCGGCTGCGCGCCGGCGAAGGTGAGCACCACCGACATCTGCAGGAAGACGCGGAAGAAGTCGCGGATGTTGTCCGCGCCATGCTCGGCAAAACTCTCGGCGCAATCGCCGCCCTGGAGAAGGAATGCGTCACCGGCAGCGACAGCCGCAAGCTGCTTCTTCAGCTTGCGCGCCTCACCTGCAAAAACCAGCGGCGGAAAGGTTGCGAGCTGGGCTTCCGTGTTCTTCAGCGCGGCAAGGTCCGGATAGGCAGGAACCTGCTTGATCGGCTTTGCTCTCCACGAATTCGGCGACCATTTCGTCATCGCTGCACCCAACGCTCTTTCCAGCGGCCTATACTCCGCCATTCCCGCCCCCATATGGGGATCGCGGCTCCATACACGAAGCCGATTTCCTATTCTAGACCGGAATTCAGGCGCTGGCGAATGCGCCGGCTGCGCTACGCCGCCTTCTCCACCAGCCGCGCCAGTTGGGTCATCACCACCGCGGAGCCCGCCAGCCGCTTCTCGGCCGTCGGCCAGTCGCGCACGAAGACGACACTGTGGTCCGGCCGGATCTTGGCCAAGGAGCCCTGCTCGCCGATGAACCGAACCAGCCCGACCGGGTTGGAGAATTCGCGCTTGCGGAAATGGATGACGACGCCTTTCGGCCCGGCGTCGAGCTTCTCGACATTGGCCTTGCGGCACAGCGCCTTGATGAAGACGATCTTGAGGAGATGCTTGACCTCCTCCGGCAGCGGGCCGAAGCGGTCGATCAGCTCGGCACCGAAGGCGTCGATTTCCTCGGTGTTTTCGAGATCGCCGAGACGGCGATAAAGCGCCAGCCTGAGCTGCAGGTCCGGAACATAGCCTTCCGGGATCATCACCGCCGTGCCGACGGCGATCTGCGGCGACCAGCCGCCATCCTGCACTTCGCCGGAATCCTTCACCTCGGCGACGGCCTCTTCCAGCATCTGCTGGTAGAGCTCGAAGCCGACCTCCTTGATGTGGCCGGACTGCTCTTCGCCGAGAAGATTGCCGGCGCCTCTTATATCGAGGTCGTGGCTGGCCAGCTGGAAGCCGGCGCCCAGCGTGTCGAGCGATTGCAGCACCTTCAGCCTCCGCTCGGCGGTGTCGGTGAGCTTGCGGTTGGCCGGCAGCGTGAACAGTGCATAGGCGCGCACCTTCGAGCGCCCGACGCGCCCACGCAACTGGTAAAGCTGCGAAAGACCGAACATGTCGGCGCGATGAATGATCAGCGTGTTGGCGGTCGGAATGTCGAGGCCGGATTCGACGATGGTCGTCGACAACAGCACATCGTACTGGCCGTCATAGAAGGCATTCATGATGTCGTCGAGTTCGCCCGGCGGCATCTGGCCATGGGCCACCGCGACCTTCAGCTCCGGCACGGATTCTCTCAGGAAATCATGGATTTCCGCCAGATCGCTGATGCGTGGAACCACATAGAAGGAATGCCCGCCGCGATAGCGTTCGCGCAGCAGCGTCTCGCGAATGACCAGCGGATCAAAGGGCGAGATGAAGGTGCGCACCGCCATGCGGTCGACCGGCGGCGTGGCGATCAGCGACAGCTCGCGCACCCCGGTCAACGCCAGCTGCAGCGTACGCGGGATCGGCGTCGCCGACAGCGTCAGCACATGCACATCGGTCTTCAGATCCTTCAGCCGCTCCTTGTGCTTGACGCCAAAATGCTGCTCCTCGTCGATGATCAGCAGGCCAAGGCTCTTGAACGAGATCGCGGAACCGAGCAGCGCATGGGTGCCGATAACGATGTCGACCTGCCCTTCGGCGATGCCTTTCTTGGTTTCCGCCAACTCCTTGGCGCCGACCAGCCGCGAGGCCTGGCCGACACGAATCGGCAGCCCGGAGAAACGCTGCGAAAACGTCTTGAAATGCTGGCGCGACAACAATGTCGTCGGCACCACCACCGCCACCTGAAACCCTTCCATCGCCGCGATGAAGGCGGCCCGTAGTGCCACTTCGGTCTTGCCGAAGCCGACATCGCCGCAGATCAGCCGGTCCATCGGCTTGCCGGCGGCCAGATCGTCGCGCACCGAGTCGATCGCCGTCTGCTGGTCGTCGGTCTCCTCATAGGGAAAGCGCGCGGCGAACTCGCCATAAAGGCCGTCGGCCGGCACCAGTGCCGGTGCGGCGCGCATCTGCCGCTCGGCGGCGATGCGGATCAACTGTCCAGCCATGTCGAGCAGGCGTTTCTTCAGCCGCGCCTTGCGCGACTGCCAGGCGCCGCCACCAAGCTTGTCCAGCGTCGCCTCGGCTGTGTCAGAACCGTAGCGCGACAGAAGCTCGATATTCTCCACCGGCAGGAACAGCCGGTCGTCGCCGGCATAGTGGATTTCCAGGCAGTCATGCGGCGCGCCGACCGCTTCGATGGTGCGCAGGCCGATGAAGCGGCCAATGCCGTGATCGGCGTGGACGACAATGTCGCCGGCCGACAGCGCCGAGGCTTCGGCGATGAAGTCGGAGGGGCGCTTCTTGCGTTTCGAGCGCCGGATCAACCTGTCGCCGAGAATGTCCTGTTCGGCGACGACGACCAGTTTTTCGGTCTCGAAGCCGGATTCCAGCGGCAGCACGGCCAGGGCCGCCTGACCCGGCTCGAGCTGTTCGGCTTCCGCCAGCGTCGCGACCTGCTTGAGGTTGCCGAGACGGTGTTCGGCAAGGATCTGGCCAAGCCGGTCGAGCGAGCCTTCGGTCCAGCCGGCAATAACAATGCGGCGGCGCGCCGCTCGCTCGTCGGCGATGTGTTTGACGACGACATCGAACACATTGATGCTGGGGTCGGCGCGCTCCTCGACAAAGCTGCGGCCGTGGCGCGAACCGGCGTGGTAGACCTTTTTCGCGCCGGCATCGGGTGCGTCGAACGGCGTGAAATCGATCGCTTCGCGCGGCCCGAGCGAGGCGATCAGGTTTTCCGGCGAGAGATAGAGCAGGTCCGGCGGCACCGGCTTGTAGGGCACCGCATCCTTCAGCGCGCCGTCGGCCTGCTTCCTGCGCGCCTCGTAGTGATCGAGGATCAGCGTGTGGCGCTCGGCCAGCGCCTCATGCGCCAGGTGGTCGAAGATGACAGGCGTGTCAGGCAGATAGTCGAACACAGTCTCCAGCCGTTCGTAGAAGAACGGCAGCCAGTGCTCCATGCCAGCGAAGCGCCTGCCCTCGCTGACCGCTGCATAAAGCCCGTCGTCGCGCTGCGGGGCGCCAAAGGCTTCGATATAGGAGCGGCGGAAGCGGCTGATGGTTTCCGGCGTCAGCGCCACTTCACTCATCGCCTGCAGCGCCATCGACTTGCGTTGGCCGGTGGTGCGCTGGGTGGCGGCGTCGAAGACGCGGATCGATTCCAGCGTGTCGCCGAAGAAGTCGAGCCTGAGCGCTTCGGTCCAGCCGGGCGCGAACAGGTCGAGAATGCCGCCGCGCACCGCGAATTCACCGATACCGCGTACTGTCGGCACGCGCTCGAAACCGGACGTTTCCAGCCGCGACACCAGTACGTTCATGTCGATCTGGTTGCCGGGCCTGGCGTGGAACGTCTGTGCCTCGACCAGCTCGGCCGGCGGAATGCGCTGCAGCAGCGCATTGGCGGTGGTGAGGATGACGGCGCGGTGCGGCTTCTTCGCCAGTGCGATCATAGCCGTCAGCGCATCGAGGCGCTTGGCGGCGGCGTCCGAACCGGGCGAAACGCGGTCGTAAGGCAGACAATCCCACGCCGGCAGTTCCAGCACGGGAAGGCCGGGGGCCGCGAAAGACAGCGCCTCGATGATCGACGGCAGCCGCTGGCCGTCGCGTGCCACGAACAGCACCGGCTTGTCGGGCGCGATCTCGAGTGCGGCCTGTATAAGCGCAAAGGCTTCATAGCCGTCGGCGACGCCGTCGACGATGAACTGGCCAGCGCGGCCTTTCGGCAGGCCGATGGTGGGAATGAGGCTCATGAAATCACGGTCTTGTTTTATCGCAATTCCGAACGGAAAACCGCTTCGCACTTTTCCTGGAATTGCTTGTGTTCAGAATGTCATGGAGTGGCGGAAAGCCAGGATCTTTTGCAGGACAGCACAATCGATATCCGCCGGGACCGGGCGTTCGCCGGTGACCATAGGCAGGAATTCGGTGTCGGGAATGTCGAGGAGCCTCTCATATTGGTCGATTTCCTCGCCGGTCAAGGCAGCGATCTCAGCGTCGGCAAAAGTGCCGAGGATGAGGTCCATCTCGCGCATGCCGCGATGCCAGGAGCGAAACAGAAGCTTGCGGCGGTGGGCGTCCAGCCCCTCGCTTGATCTCGTCGTTCCGGTCATTGTGCCGCATCCTCACTTGCTGCGGCGCATATAGCGTGGATAGAAGGTGCTGTCAGCCTTGCAACGGCCCGGCGGGTGTCTAACATCTCGGGTGTGACAAACATTCCTGACAGCATCGGCCCAGGCACCCCCCTCTGTCCTGCCCGTCCTCCGCAGCAGCTGCGCTGCAGCTGCGGAGGGTGGACCGGACATCGCCAGCACTTCACCCTCCTCCTTGTGGGGAGGGTCGGCGAGCGCGCTTCGCAAAGCGAAGCGAGTGAGACGGGGTGGGGGTGCGACGCTGGTTCTCCGCTTTCCCTGGGAAATGGGGGCGCCGGCTCCCCCACCCCGCTCCGCTTCGCGGATCGACCCTCCCCACAAGGGGGAGAGTAAAAAATGCGCCCGAGCATCCTCGATCCCTTGTTTGTCCCGATCACGTCACTTGCCGGCGTCGGGCCGAAAGTCGGCGCGCTTATAGAAAAGGTCGTCCCGGCCGACCTCGGTGACCGCCCCGCTCGCGCGGGCGACCTTCTGTTCGTGCTGCCGCACACCGTCATCGACCGCCGCAGCCGGCCGGGTATCGCAGGATCCGCGGAAGGCCAGATCGTGACGCTCGAGGTGCGCATCGACCGCCACCAGCCGCCGCCGCGCGGCAACAGGTCGGTGCCCTATCGGGTCTACGCTCATGACGACACCGGCGAGATCGCGCTGACCTTCTTCCATGCTCACGCTTCCTATCTCGAAAAGGCGATGCCCGAAGGCGAGCATGTCGTGGTCTCGGGCCGCATGGAATGGTTCAACGGCCGCCCAAGCATGGTCCACCCCGACCATATTGCGCTCGCCAGCGAGGCGGAAAACCTGCCGCTGGTCGAACCGGTCTATCCCTTGACAGCTGGGCTCTCGGGCAAGGTGCTGCGCCGGGCGATCGGCCAGGCGCTGGCGCGTGTGCCTGAATTCCCCGAATGGCAGGATGGCGCCTTCATGCGCCGGCACACGTTTGCGGCCTTCGACGATGCGCTCGCCCGCATCCACAATCCGGCCGACCCGATCGATGTCTCCGTCGACGGCGCCGCGTGGCGGCGGCTCGCCTATGACGAGTTGCTGGCGGGCCAGGTCTCGCTGGCGCTGGTGCGGGCAAAAGTCCGCCGCCTGTCCGGGCGTCCCCTGGTCGGCGACGGCAGCATCGTCGAAAAACTGCGCGCCGCACTGCCCTATTCGCTGACATCAAGCCAAGAGTTTGCGCTGGCCGAAATCAATGCCGACCTCGCCGACCCCGAACGCATGCTGCGGCTGCTGCAGGGCGATGTCGGGTCAGGTAAGACGGTCGTTGCGCTGCTGGCCATGGCGCGCGCCGTCGAGGCCGGCGGCCAGGCAGCACTGATGGCGCCGACCGAAATCCTGGCGCGCCAGCATCTGGCGACCATCGCGCCGCTCGCCGCCAAGGTCGGGCTGCGCATCGCTATCCTCACCGGCCGTGAAAAAGGCCGCGAACGCGCAGACACGCTGGCCGGTCTGGCGAGCGGCGAGACCGACATCGTCGTCGGCACCCACGCGCTGTTCCAGGAGACGGTCACCTTCCACGACTTGGTCTTCGCCGTCATCGATGAGCAGCACCGCTTCGGCGTCCATCAGCGGCTTGCCATCACCGCCAAGGGCGACGCGCCCGACATGCTGGTGATGACGGCCACACCCATCCCGCGCACGCTGGTGCTGACTGCCTTCGGCGACATGGATGTGTCGAAGCTGACGGAAAAACCAGCCGGCCGCCAGCCAATCCGCACCGTCACGCTGCCTCTGGAAAGGTTGGACGAACTGGTCGGCCGCATGGTCGACGCCGTCGCCGGCGGCCAGAAGATCTATTGGATCTGTCCGCTGGTCGAGGAATCCGAAGAGATCAAGCTGATGTCCGCCGAGGATCGCTTCGCCTCGCTGAAACCCCTGTTCGGCGACCGCATCGGCCTGGTCCATGGCCGCATGAAAGGCGCCGACAAGGACGAGGCAATGCGCGCCTTCAAGCAGGGCGAGACACGCATCCTGATCGCCACCACGGTCATCGAGGTCGGCGTCGACGTGCCCGACGCCACTGTCATGGTCATCGAGCATGCCGAGCGCTTTGGCCTCGCTCAATTGCACCAGCTGCGCGGCCGGGTCGGGCGCGGCGACAGCAAGTCGTCCTGCGTGCTGCTCTACAAGGACCCGCTCGGCGAGACCGCAAAACGCCGGCTGTCGGTAATGCGCGAGACCGAGGACGGGTTCCTGATCGCCGAAGAGGATCTGAAGCTGCGCGGCGAAGGCGAATTGCTGGGCACCCGCCAGTCGGGCACGCCGGGTTTCCAAGTGGCGCGCATCGAGGTCCATGCCGACCTTCTGGAGGCCGCCCGCGACGATGCCAGGCTGATCCTGTCCCGCGACCCGGAGCTGCAATCCGAGCGCGGCGAGGCGTTGCGCCTGCTGCTTTATTTGTTCGGCCGCGATGAGGCCGTGCGGCTCTTACGCGCCGGCTGAGCCAAGGCGGCGACCGACGGGTTGGCGAGCATCCCCTCGATCGGCTCGCCATTCACGACAACCATTTGCTTGACCTCGGGCGCCACCAGCCCGGCCGAGACGATCAGCTTGGCGCCGTCCTCGATCGTCATGTCGAGCAGCACGATGTCGGACTTCGGCACATACATGAGAAAGCCGGTGGTCGGGTTCGGCGTGCAGGGCATGAACACGGCGGTCAGCGGATCCCCTTCCTGATCGAGCTTCTGGTTGATCTCGGTTTCCTTCTCACTGGCGACAAACACCAGCGACCACACGCCCTTGCGCGGATATTCAACCAGCCCGACCTGGCGGAACATGTCGCCCTTATTCGACAGCACGGTCTCGAAAATCTGCTTCAGCGAGCCATAGATGCCGCGCACCAGCGGCATGCGGCCAAGCAGGCGCTCGCCGAAATTGACGATGGCGCGGCCCACAATGTTGGCCGTCAGGAAGCCGATCAGCGTGATCAGGATGAGCGCCACGATCAGTCCGAACCCCGGGACCGGAAACGGCAGATAGGAATCCGGGCTGTAACGGACCGGAATATAGGGTTTCACCCAGGAATCGACCCAGCCGATGAATGACCAGGCGATGTAGGCGGTGATCGCCAGCGGCGCGCAGACGATGAAGCCTGTGAGGAAATAGTTCCTCAGCCGGGTCATGCCGGAGGTCTTGGGAGCGTCGGACATGGTTCACCGGGGCACGGATTGCACCGCAACATAGAGCATGATCCCGAAAAGTGGGAACCGGTTTTCGGAAAAAGATCATGCTCAAAAGAAAAAGGGCCGCTGTGATGGCATTTGCATCACAGCGGCTCTGTGAACCGGAAGGCGCTTTGGACCTGCGAGGTTTTTAAAGGGCCGATTATGCCGCCGCTTCCAGCGAAGCAATCCAAACGGAACCAGCATACGTTCGCGACTAGCCGAAACATCCTTCCCTTCGTCATCCACGGGCGGAGCAAGGAGCGAAGCGACGCGGCGCAGACCCGAGGATCCATTCCGTGACGTCGGCCGAAGAATGCAACCCCTCAAGATGGTCGGCGGATCGTTCGGCCGCTATACTTCGTTCATGACGGGCTATGTCTATTTAACTGCAAGCCGGAAACGCGGCACCATCTATATCGGTGTCACGAACGATCTCGGCCGCCGAATGCCCGAGCACAAGTCTGGCGAGGGTTCGCGCTTTACTGGACGGTACGGCGTAGAACGCTTGGTTTGGTACGAAGAATATTTCGACATCCGCGATGCGATCCAGCGCGAGAAGTCGCTGAAACGTTGGCCGCGTCAATGGAAGATCGAACTGATCGAAAAGGCCAATCCGGAGTGGTTCGAGCTTTTTCGCGGGACTGGGTGGTAGCGCCAAGTTCTGCACCGCTTGATCCGCCACCACCGTCACGGAATGGATCCTCGGGTCTGCGCAGGAGCTTCGCTCCTGCTCCGCCCGTGGATGACGAAAGGATGAAACTTACTCCACCGTCACCGATTTCGCCAGATTGCGCGGCTGGTCGACGTCGGTGCCCATGAACACGGCGGTGAAATAGGCGAGCATCTGGATCGGCAATGCGTAGATGATCGGGGAGATGATTTCCGGCACGTCCGGCAGCACGATGGTCTCCATCGTCTTGACGCTCGTCAGTGCCGCGCCCCTGCTGTCGGTGATCAGGATGATCTTGCCGCCGCGCGCCGCCACTTCCTGCATGTTCGACACGGTCTTTTCGAAGATCCGGTCGTGCGGCGCGATAACGATGACCGGCATGTTCTCGTCGATCAGCGCGATCGGCCCATGCTTCAACTCGCCGGCGGCATAGCCTTCGGCGTGGATATAGGAGATTTCCTTGAGTTTTAGCGCGCCTTCCATGGCCAGCGGGAAATTGGTGTCGCGGCCGAGATAGAGCACGTTCTTGTAGTGCGCGAGGTCGCGCGCGATCTTTTCGATCTGATGGTCGAGCTTCAGCACCTGGTTGGCAAAGCGCGGCGCTTCCGACAGTTCGCGCACAAAGGTCTTTTCCTGCTCCTTCGAGATTGTCCCACGCGCCACGCCGGCGCGCACGGCTAGCGATGCCAGCACGGACAGCTGGCAGGTGAACGCCTTGGTCGAGGCGACGCCGATCTCCGGTCCGGCCAGCGTCGGCAACACCACGTCGGATTCGCGCGCCATGGTCGATTCGCGCACATTGACGACGGCGCCGATCTTCATCCCGGCCTTGCGGCAGTAGCGCAGCGAGGCCAGCGTGTCGGCGGTCTCGCCCGATTGCGAGATGAAGAAAGCCGCATCGTTCTTCGACAGCGGCATTTCGCGGTAGCGGAATTCTGAGGCGACATCGATATCGACCGGCAGCCGCGCATAACGCTCGAACCAGTATTTGCCGATAAGGCCGGCGAGATAGGCGGTTCCGCAGGCCGAAATCGCCAGCCGGTCGATCTTGGCGAAATCGAAAGGCAGGTCGAGCGGCTTGGAGACGCCGCCGACGAAATCCAGATAATTCGCCAGCGTGTGCGAGATCCCTTCGGGCTGCTCATGGATTTCCTTCTCCATGAAATGGCGCCGGTTGCCCTTGTCGACCATGAAGCTGGTCGACAGCGACTGCTGGCGCTTGCGGTCGACCTTTGTGCCGTCGATGTCGAAGATGGTGACGCCGTCGCGGCGCACCACCGCCCAGTCGCCATCTTCGAGATAGGTGATCGAATTGGTGAAGGGGGCGAGCGCGATGGCGTCGGAACCCAGGAACATCTCGCCATCGCCATGGCCGACAGCCAAAGGCGGGCCATTGCGGGCGCCGACGATCAAATCCTCGTCGCCCTTGAACAGGATCGCCAGTGCAAAGGCGCCTTCCAGCCGCTTCAGCGCCTGGTGCGCGGCCTCGACCGGCTTCAGCCCCCTGGCCAGTTCCCGCGCCACCAGATGGGCGACGACCTCGGTGTCGGTCTGCGACGAAAAAGAATAGCCGTCGCGGATCAGCTCTTCGCGCAGTTCGGCGAAATTCTCGATGATGCCATTATGGACGATGGCGACGCCGTCGGAAAAATGCGGATGCGCATTGGTCTCGTTGGGCACGCCATGCGTCGCCCAGCGTGTGTGACCAATGCCGATCGTGCCGTCGAGCGGCTCGTCCTTGAGCCGGCGCTCGAGGTTGATCAACTTGCCTTCGGCGCGGCGGCGGGCAAGCTGGCCATGCTCGATGGTGGCAACGCCGGCCGAGTCATAGCCGCGATATTCCAACCGCTTCAGCGCATCGACGATGAGCGGCGCAACCTGCGAGTGGCCGACGATTCCAACGATACCGCACATGCAGACAGCCCCGATTCCCTGTGGAAAACCAGCGCTATTTAGGGAAGGCCGGCCCGCCGCGAAAGTCACATTGCATTTCGTCCCGTGTAACGGAACGCTCATTCTTGTCGATGCACCATGACAGACCGCTCTTGCAATCCGGTTACTGCAATCGTTCGGTTTTTTGCGGGCCGGTTTTACTTTTTCTTCGCAGCCGCGGCCGAAGCAAAGCGCTCGCGCAATTCCTTGCCCTTGCCGGGGATCGTCTTTTGGCGAGCACGGCCGAAGGCCAGCGCATCGTCTGGTACGCTTTCCGTGATCACGCTGCCCGAGGCGATGTAGCCGCCCTTGCCGATGGTGACAGGCGCCACCAGCGACGAATTCGAGCCGACAAAGGCGCCCTCGCCGATGTCGGTGAAGAATTTCGAATAGCCGTCATAGTTGCAGGTGATGGTGCCGGCACCGATATTGGCCCCCGCACCGACGCGGGCATCGCCGATATAGGTCAAATGGTTGACCTTGGCGCCCTCCTCGATAACGGCCTGCTTGACCTCGCAGAAATTACCAACCTTGGCCTTGTTCCGGAGATCCGCACCCGGCCGCAGCCGCGCGTACGGCCCGACATCGCAATTGGACGCAATGGTGGCGCCTTCGATATGGCTGAAGGCATGGATCTTGACGCCCGTGGCGATCTTCACGCCCGGACCGAACCAGACATTGGGCTCGACGATCGTGTCGGCGCCAATTTCGGTGTCGTGCGAGAAGTACACGGTCTCCGGCGCGATCAGCGTCACGCCCGACAGCATTGCCTCATGGCGGCGGCGCGCCTGCCAGATGCCCTCGGCCTGCGCCAGTTCGGCGCGGTTGTTGATGCCGAGCGCGCTCTCGAAGCTGGCTTCGGTGGCGACGACATCGAGGCCTCGCGCGCCGGCGATCTCGACAATGTCGGTCAGATAATACTCGCCCTTGGCATTGTTGTTGCCAACCGCATCGAGCAGCTTCAGCGCGTGGGCGCCGGCAACCGCCATCATGCCGGCATTGCAGAAGGTTATTTTCCTCTCCTCCTCGGAGCAATCCTTCTCCTCGCGGATGGCAATCAGCTTGCCGTCCTTCTCGATCAGCCTGCCATAACCGGTCGCACTGGGCGGGCGGAAGCCGATGACCACGACGGCAGCACCTTCCGCCAGTTTCAGCCGCGCCACGGTGAGCGCATCGGCGTCGATCAGCGGCGTGTCGCCAAACATCACCAGGATATCGTCATAACCCTTTGATATCGCATCGCGCGCGGCCAACACGGCATGTGCGGTGCCAAGGCGCTTTTCCTGCACGAATGTCTCAGCCTTTGGCGCAAACTTCGCCGCAGCCTTGCGCATCTCGTCCGCGCCATGGCCAATCACCAGCGCCTGGCTGCCAGCACCGGCGGCTTCGGCTGCCTTCACCACATGGGCGACCATCGGCAGGCCGGCGATCTGGTGCAGCACCTTCGGTAGCACGCTCTTCATGCGCGTGCCTTCGCCGGCGGCAAGGATGACGGACAGGCAGGATCTCTGGCTCATGGGATAGCAACCATATGAAATGGGTTGGGAATCAGATCAGGGTAGCAGTGGCGCCATGCTGCACCAATGCGGTTAAATTCCGGTGAGACCCTCCCGCCGTCTGTTCGCAGCAGGTCACATGTTCTAAGCCGATCAAACAATCTGGCTAACAAGATTCGACAAGATCAAGATGGCAAACGGTGTCTGCAAATTAACTGGCCAAACCGGGAAGTTAGTCAAATCGCATATCCTTCCAAAGGCGCTGACATTGTCCGAGCAAGCGGGCTTGCCACTGATCCAGGGTGGCCACGGTCGACGTGCAGTCCGAAGGTGGCATAGCTGGTATGATAGATCGATTGTCACAGAGGCAGGTGAGGAAATCCTATCTTTCTACGATGACTGGGCGATCAAATATCTCCGTTCCAACAAGCTAGTTTGGAGCGGTTGGGGGCCAATGATGGCGCTTGGCCAGCTTCATTCATCGATACCGAACACGCCTTGGGGTGCTCGCAAAATCACGATGGAAGACCCAACAATGCTGCGCCTGTTTTTGTTGAGCTTGCTGTGGCGCGCTGCCGTATCGACCCTAGAGGAAATGTCAGAAGTAATATTGACGCCAACCGAAATCGAGCAACTCCGACGGATGCTGATCGATCGCAATCCAGAACCCTTTGACTTATTCGCAGCCAGCCTGACACAATTTTCGACCATCGGAATAATCCACAATATGACACCTCTTGCAGAGGATAAATACGTTCCAAAAATTGGAGAATCGGCGGAATACTATCAACCTATGTTTCGATTCTATTTTGACGGATTGGTGGTTCATTTTCATAGAGACGATCGGAGTGGAATGGCAGCTAGTGGATTGATTCCAACGTTTGGTGCCCGCGCCTGACGGCGGCGATGATTTTGTGTGGGTCGGCTCTCCAGACGAACGGTCGGGATTGCTGATTGTGCTCGGTGATGAAGCGATTGATGGCGGCCTGGAGATCGACGACGGAGTAGAAGACACCGTGCTTCAGCCGGCGGCGTGTGAGCTTGGCGAAGAAGCCCTCGACAGCATTGAGCCATGAGCAGGATGTCGGCACAAAATGGAAGGTCCAGCGCGAATGCCTGGCCAGCCAAGCGCGTACTTTGGGCTGCTTGTGAGTGGCATAGTTGTCGAGGATCACATGGACGGCCTTGTCGGGCGGAAGTTCAGCCTCGACGGCGTTGAGGAAGCGGATGAACTCCTGATGGCGATGGCGCTGCATATTACGGCCGATCACCGAGCCATCGAGGACGTTGAGCGCGGCGAACAGGGTCGTCGTGCCGTTGCGCTTGTAGTCGTGCGTCATTGTCGCCCCGCGACCGCGCTTCAGCGGCAACCCCGGCTGAGTGCGGTCGAGCGCCTGGATTTGGCTCTTTTCGTCGACCGACAGCACGATGGCATGAGCGGGGGGCGAGACGTAGAGCCCGACCACATCGTGAAGCTTCTCGGCAAACGCCTTGTCGTTGGACAGCTTGAAGCTGCGCCAGCGGTGAGGCGCAAGGCCATGGTCGTGCCAGATCTTCACCACCGAAGACGCCGCGATGCCGACCGCCTTCGCCATCGCGCGGACCGTCCAGTGCGTCGCCTCGTGGTCTGGCGGATCGAGTGTCAGCGCCACGACCCTGTCGACCAGCACAGACTGAAGCGGTGCAATGCCCGGTGGCCGCGTCTTGTCGCGCAGCAGGCCGTCGACGCCTTCGTTCATGAAGCGCTCCTGCCAGCGCCACACGCAGGTCTTCGACTTGGCTGTCATCGTCATGATCGCGGCGGTCCCCAGGCCATCACCGCTCAACAGAATGATCCGCGCTCGCCAGACATGCTTCTGAGGCGAACTCCGTGCTGCGACGATCCCTTCAAGCCGAATTCTGTCCGAAGCCGTGATGTCGATGCTGATACCAGTGCGCATCCCGCAATGTCGCATGCCGAAGCGATCCGGGGAATCCCAAAAAGGACTCTTCTGTCCCGATCAATCCACTAGGCGCAGCAATTTGCTAGTTGGGGCGGGCAAAGAGCTGGTTATAACCACGATCGAATATGACAGCTCCTTTGAGCACGAAAATCTCATAGGGGTGATGAAAGAAACTGTTTTTTGAACACCCAACCAACCCGTATTCGAGAGATGATACCCGCTTAACCCAGCCGCCCCAGCACCGGAAAATTCTCCAGCAGCCAGTAAGAGACCGTCTGCACGCCGCCAGTGAGGAAAAACACGCCGGCGACCACCAGCAGCGCGCCGATCGCTTTTTCGACGCGGCCGAGATGGACGCGGAATTTGCCGAGGAAGCGCATGAAGGCGCCGGAAAACAGGGCGGCGATCAGGAACGGGATGCCGAGGCCGAGCGAATAGGCGGCAAGCAGCAGCGCGCCCTCGCCCACCGTCTCGCGGCCTCCGGCCAGCGTCAGGATCGGTCCCAGCACCGGGCCGATGCAGGGCGTCCAGCCGAAAGCGAAGGCCAATCCCATCACATAGGCGGCGACCGCACTTGCCGGCTTGCCCTGCGACTGGAAGCGGGCTTCGCGCGACAACAGCGGAATGCGCAGTATGCCGAGGAAATTCAGGCCCATCAGGATGATCAGCACGCCGGCGCCCATCGCCAGTTGTTCCTGCCAGACGCGCAACAGCCGGCCGATGGTCGATGCGCCGGCGCCGAGCGCGACAAAGACGGTCGAGAAACCGAGCACGAAGGCGATCGACGAATAGAGAAGCGCACCACGCGCGCCGGCGCGCGCCGTCGCACCCGCATTGCCACGGAAATCGTCAACCGAGACGCCGGCCATGTAACAGAGATAGGGCGGTACCAGCGGCAGCACGCAAGGCGACAGGAACGAGATGGCGCCCGCCCCGACCGCGCTGACATAGCCGATGTCCAATGCCATTCCAAAGCTCCGACTGTTATGGCGACGATATAGTGGCACGCGGGTTTGTCCGCCAATCACCATCGTGTGGCAAGATCGTGTGGCAAGTCATCGCGGCCGGGGAAGAAAGCACCAGCACATGGCGTTGATACAGTGAGGCCGCGATTTCCCGCGTGTCTCCAGATATCAGTCAGGGAGATTTCCATGAAAATCATAACCGCAGGGCTGACAGCACTTCTGCTCAGCACCGCCGCGTCCTTTGCCGCCGACGCCTGGAAGGAAGCCGAGGTCAATGGCACCAAGATCTACACCGATGCCAACGGCATGACGCTTTATACCTACGACAAGGACGAGAAGGGCAAATCCAACTGCTACGACAAATGCGCCACCAACTGGCCGCCGCTGAAGGCCGAGGCGGGCGCCAAGGCGGACGACGAATGGAGCGTTGTCGACCGCACCGACGGCACCAAGATGTGGGCCTATGACGGCAAGCCGGTCTACACCTTCATCAAGGACAAGAAGGCCGGCGATGTGACCGGCGATGGCGTCGGCGAGGTCTGGCATATCGTCAAGGCCGACTAAACCACTCAATACCCGTTCCCGCTGCTCGGCGGGACAAGGGCTGGTCGCCTGGCATCCTCGATGTCGGCGGCGGCCAGCATCGATCAGCCTGACATAACGTCGCCCGTTACAGTTCGGGGCAGCATTTCGGCGACTCGGGTGGAAGAATGAACCGGGTCGCTTCCGCTGACACGCGAGCCGCATCTCCCTTTCCCAAATTCTGTGATTTTCTCCATACACTCTAAGAGTGTATTGCTGCGGAGAGCCCCGCAATTTGGGCGCTTCCCCTTGACCGGATGCAAAAGCGCGGCCATGTGAGCGACAAATAGAACGAGATTTCGTCGCGCGCAGCGGAATTCTTCTGCCGCACCACAGCTGATATGAGACCTCATGGACGTCGTCGTCGTCGAATCGCCGGCCAAGGCGAAGACAATCAACAAATACCTCGGCAAGAACTACAAGGTTCTGGCCTCGTTCGGCCATGTCCGCGATTTGCCGGCCAAGGATGGCTCGGTGCGCCCGGATGAGGATTTCGCCATGTCCTGGGCGGTCGACACGGCCTCGGGCAAGCGGCTCGCCGACATCGCCAAGGCGGTCAAGGATGCCGACGGCCTGATCCTCGCCACCGACCCGGATCGCGAGGGGGAAGCCATTTCCTGGCACGTGCTTGAGGTGCTGAAGCAGAAGCGCGCGCTGAAGGACAAGCCGGTCAGCCGCGTCGTCTTCAACGCCATCACCAAATCGTCGGTGCTGGAAGCGATGGCCAATCCGCGCCAGATCGACGCGCCGCTGGTCGATGCCTATCTGGCCCGCCGGGCACTCGACTATCTCGTCGGCTTCACGCTGTCGCCGGTGCTGTGGCGCAAGCTGCCGGGTGCCCGTTCGGCCGGCCGCGTCCAGTCGGTGGCGCTGCGTCTCGTCTGCGACCGCGAATCCGAGATCGAGCGCTTCATCCGCGAGGAATACTGGCAGATCGCCGCCTTGCTGGGCACGCCGCGCAACGACAATTTCGAAGCGCGGCTGACCGCCTTCGATCGCAAGAAGCTGCAAAAGCTCGACATTTCCAACAAGGCGCAGGCCGACGACATCAAGTCGATGCTCGAAGGCGCAACCTTCAAGGCATTGTCGGTCGAAGCCAAGCCGACCAAGCGCAATCCCGGCCCGCCCTTCACCACTTCGACGCTGCAGCAGGCCGCCTCATCGGGCCTCGGCTTCTCGGCCAGCCGCACCATGCAGGTGGCGCAGCGGCTCTATGAAGGCATGGAGATCGGCGGCGAAACCACCGGCCTGATCACCTATATGCGAACCGACGGCGTGCAGATGGCGCCCGAGGCGATCTCGGCTGCCCGCGACGCCATCGCCAAGGAATTCGGCGCAAAATACCTGCCGGAAAAGCCGCGCCAGTATACCGCCAAGGCCAAGAACGCCCAGGAAGCGCACGAAGCGATCCGCCCGACGGATTTCATGCGCACCCCGGCATCGGTCAGGCAATATCTCGATTCCGACCAGATGCGGCTCTATGAGTTGATCTGGAAGCGTGCCATCGCCAGCCAGATGCAGTCGGCCGAGATCGAGCGCACCACCGCCGAGATCGAGGCGGTCAACGGACCACGCACCGCTGAGCTTCGCGCCATCGGCTCGGTCGTTCGGTTCGACGGCTTCATTGCCGCCTACACCGACCAGAAGGACGACGATGCGGAAGACGAGGAAAATCGCCGTCTGCCCGAAATCCGTGCCGGCGAGCAGCTTGCCCGCCAGGCGATCAACGCCACCCAGCACACCACCGAGCCGCCGCCGCGCTATTCGGAAGCCTCGCTGATCAAGAAGCTGGAAGAGCTCGGCATCGGCCGGCCTTCTACATACACGGCGATCCTGAAGACGCTCGAAGACCGCGACTATGTCACCATCGACAAGCGCCGGCTGGTGCCGCAGGCCAAGGGCCGGCTGCTGTCGGCCTTTCTTGAAAGCTTCTTCAAACGCTATGTCGAATACGACTTCACCGCGTCCCTCGAAGAGAAGCTCGACGAAATCTCGGACGGCAAGCTCGCCTGGAAGGACGTGCTACGCGATTTCTGGAAGGATTTTTCCGGTGCCGTCGCCGACATCAAGGAACTGCGCGTCACCGACGTGCTCGACGCGCTGAATGAAGAACTGGCGCCGCTGGTGTTCCCGACGCGGGAGGACGGCTCGAACCCGCGCATTTGCCCGAAATGCGGCACCGGCAATCTGTCGCTGAAGCTCGGCAAGTTCGGCGCCTTTGTCGGCTGCTCCAACTATCCCGAATGCTCCTTCACCCGCCAGCTCGGCGACGCCGCCAACCCCAATGGCGAGAATGGCGGCGGCGAAGACGGCACCAAGGTGATCGGCAAGGATCCTTATACGTCAGAGGAAATCACGCTGCGC
Organism: Mesorhizobium cantuariense; assembly: GCF_042647205.1. Lineage (NCBI taxonomy): Bacteria > Pseudomonadati > Pseudomonadota > Alphaproteobacteria > Hyphomicrobiales > Phyllobacteriaceae > Mesorhizobium > Mesorhizobium cantuariense. The sequence continues at coordinate 3,511,924 of NZ_JBHRVD010000001.1, forward strand.
AGCGGTCGCTTCGGCCCCTATCTGCAACGCGGCGACGGCAAGGAAGCCAAGCGTTCCAGCCTACCCAAGGGCTGGACGGCAGAGTCGATCGACCACGAGAAGGCGCTGGCGCTGCTGTCATTGCCGCGCGATGTCGGCCAGCATCCGGAGACGGCCAAGATGATCTCGGCCGGCCTCGGCCGCTACGGTCCGTTCGTACTGCATGACGGCACCTATGCCAATCTCGACAGCATCGAGGACGTGTTCTCGATCGGCCTCAACCGCGCCGTGTCGGTGATCGCCGAGAAGCAGTTGAAGGGCAAGGGTGGCCGTAATGGCGGCACGGCCGCTGCGCTCAAGGAGCTTGGCGACCATCCGGACGGCGGCGGTAAGATCGTCGTGCGCGACGGCAAATACGGACCTTACGTGAATTTCGGCAAGGTCAACGCCACCCTGCCCAAGGGCAGGGATCCGCAATCGGTAACCATCGAGGACGCGTTGGCGCTGATTGCCGAGAAGGAAGCCAAGGGCGGCGGCGGCAAGAAGCCTTTCCGCAAGGCGGCAGCGGCCAAGGCGCCCGCAGCCAAGAAAACGGCGGCCCAAAAGCCGGCTGCGAAGAAGCCGGCCGCGAAGAAAAAAGGGTAGGACAGCGTGGCGCGCAAGATCACCGGTAGAACCCACGGCGATCCGCGCACCGCCGACACGAGGGCCAAGGTCAAGGACGACTATCGGCCGTCGCGTGACGAAATCCTGCGCTACATCGCCGAAAATCCCGATCGCGCCGGCAAACGCGACATTGCCAAGGCGTTTGCGCTGCGCGGCGACGACCGCATCTGGCTGAAGGACATCCTGCGCGACCTGCAGGACGAAGGCGTCCTGACCAAGGAGCGCAAGGGGTTGGCCCGAGTCGGTGCCCTGCCCCATGTCACGGTCCTCGATATTTTTGATCGTGACGCCGATGGCGTGCTGTTGGCGCGCCCCACCGAACACACAGCCAATGGACCGCCACCCATCGTTTCCATCCGCCTGTCGCGCAGCGGTGGTGGACCGGCGCCGGGCATTGGCGACCGTGTGCTGGCCAAGACCTTTCCCGCAGACGAGACGAATGTCGCCCTGGGTGGCCCGGCATACACCGGACGAGTGGTTAAGATCTTCGAGAAGCGCACCGATGCCGTGCTCGGTATCTTTCGCATCCTGCAGGACGGCACCTTCCGCATCGAGCCTGTTGAGCGCCGCCAACCCGAACTGATCGTCGACAAGGAATTCCAGAACGGCGCCAAAAACGGCGACCTGGTCGAGGTCGAGCCCGCGCGGGCGTCCCGTTACGGCCTGCCGAGAGCCAAGGTGCTCAACGTGCTGGGTTCGCTGACCAGCGAAAAGGCGGTCTCGATGATCGCCATCCACGCGCACGACATTCCGCATATCTTCCCGGCCGATGTCATCGCCGAATCCGAAGTCGTCAAGCCGGCGACGCTTGCCCACCGCGAGGACTGGCGCGACCTGCCGCTGGTCACCATCGATCCGGCCGACGCCAAGGACCATGACGACGCCGTTTTCGCCACGCCGGACCTCGACGAAAAAAACCCCGGCGGCGTAGTCGCCACGGTGGCGATCGCCGATGTCGCCGCCTATGTGCGCTATGGCACGGCGCTCGATCGCGAGGCGCTGAAGCGCGGCAATTCGGTCTATTTCCCGGATCGCGTCGTACCGATGCTGCCCGAGCGCATCTCCAACGATCTCTGCTCGCTGCGCGAAGGCCAGGATCGGCCGGCGCTCGCCGTGCGCATGGTTTTTTCGGCCGAGGGCCGCAAGCTCAGGCACTCCTTCCATCGCGTCATGATGAAGTCGGCGGCAAAGCTCGCCTACAGCCAGGCTCAGGCGGCGATCGACGGCGTGCCGGACGACAAGACCGGCCCGATCCTCGATACGGTGCTGAAGCCGCTGTGGGACGCCTATGCGACCCTGAAGCGTGGCCGCGATGGCCGCCAGCCGCTCGAACTCGACCTGCCGGAGCGCAAGATCGTGCTCAAGCCGGACGGCACCGTCGATCGCGTCGTCGTGCCGGAACGGCTCGATGCCCACAAGCTCATCGAAGAATTCATGATCCAGGCCAATGTTGCCGCGGCCGAGACGCTGGAAGCGAAGAAACAGGAACTGGTCTACCGCGTCCACGACGCGCCGTCGCTCGCCAAGCAGGAATCGTTGCGCGAGTTCCTGCAGACGCTTGGCCTGTCGCTGGCCCGCGGCGCGCAGATGCAGCCAAGCCAGTTCAACGGCATCCTGGAGCGCGTGCGCGGCGCCGACAATGAAGGCCTGGTCAACGAAGTGGTGTTGCGCTCGCAGAGCCAGGCTGAATACTCGCCCAAGAACATCGGCCATTTCGGTCTCAACCTCAGGCGCTACGCCCATTTCACCTCGCCGATCCGCCGCTATGCCGATTTGATCGTGCATCGCGGACTTATTGCCGCACTCGGACTGGGTCCCGGCGGGCTGACGCAAGACGAAGCGGCACGGCTCGAAGATGTCGCTGTGCTGATCTCGGGCACGGAACGCCGCGCAATGGCGGCCGAGCGGGACACGGTCGACCGTCTGATCGCCACCTATCTCGCTGAACGTATCGATGACCGGTTCGATGCCCGCATCTCCGGCGTCACCAAATCAGGACTATTTGTCCAATTGCCGCAGTACGGCGCGGATGGTTTCATCCCGGTGTCAACATTGAACGGCGATTACTATATATACGACGAAACGGCCCGCTCCTTGTTCGGAGAACGCTCGGGCAAAGGCTATCAGCTCGCGGACCGCGTCGAGGTCCGACTCATCGAGGTGGCGCCGATGGCCGGCGCGATGCGCTTCGAGATGTTGACCGACCCGAAGCCTTTGCCGGGCTCCAAGCGGTCGTTTCACAAGGCCAAGGGCCGCACCCGCGCGTCGCAATCGCGACCGGGTTCGCGCGGCAGGAGACGATGATGACAACAGCTGTGGAAGAACAGGTTTTCGGCGGAGAACATCACTCGGGCCGGGCCGCCCGCCCGCTGTGGATGGCGATGAAGCGTGGCCTGCTCGGCCGCTGCCCGCATTGCGGCGAAGGCAAGCTGTTTCGCGCTTTCACCAAGACCGTCGACACATGCAGTGTCTGCGGCGATGAACTGCATCACCACCGCGCCGACGACCTGCCTGCCTATCTCGTCATCGTCATCGTCGGCCACATCGTGCTCGGCGCCTTCATGGGCGTAGAGGCGACGTCCACCTTGTCCACTTGGCAGCACATCGCCATCTGGGTGCCGCTGACCATCCTTCTCTCGGTCGCGCTGCTGCAACCGGTCAAGGGTGCCGTCATCGGACTGCAATGGGCCTTCTATATGCACGGCTTCGGCGGCGAACACGACGTGATCGAGCCGCATCCCGGAGCCTGAGCCGCAGCCAAGAATGTGGCCTGGCGCAACATGCCGACCATGAAAGGCCACTTTCGCTTGCCAGAAGTTTCCGCTAGGTCCTGCGCATGGACGGTATGACCAAGGTGGAAGTCGACAAGATCGAGCGGAGCATGATCGCTCATAGCGACCAGCCAATTCGCCCGCGCGACGCGGCAACCCTGATCCTGCTCGACCGCAAGGGCGATGACGTGCTGGTTCTGATGGGCCGCCGCCATGCCGGCCACGCCTTCATGCCGGGCAAGTTTGTCTTTCCCGGCGGCCGCACCGATCCGGCCGACAGCCGCATCCCGGTCGCCGCCGCATTGCACCCGGAGCAGGAAGCCAGGCTGATCGCCGGGCCGGGCCGCACAAGTGCCGCACGAGCCCGCGCCATCGCCTTGTCGGCCATCCGAGAAACCCATGAGGAAGCCGGACTGCTGATTGGCCGCAAAGGCGCTTTCGCCACCGCCAGACCCGACTGGCAAGGTTTTGCCGAGCACGGCGTGCAGCCCTCTCTGGACATGCTGCGCTTCGTCGCGCGTGCCATCACGCCGCCCAACCGGGTGCGCCGCTTTGACACCCGTTTCTTCAGCGCCTGGCGTGACGACGTCGCGGTCGAACTGCCCGGTGGCGGCCCGACCAACGAACTTGAAGAGTTGGTCTGGTTGCCGCTTGCCAAGGCCAGGGAAGCCGACATACCCGACATCACCCGAATGATCGTGGACGAGCTGCAAAAGCGCCTCGCCCATGATCCGCTGTTGCGTCCGGGCGGTCCCGTGCCCTTCTACCGGCTTGTCCGCAACCGCTTCACCCGCGAACTTCTCTAGAGCAATTCCAGGAAAAGTGTGACGCGGTTTTCCGTCCGGAATTGCGTAAGATCAAACAGACAGAGTATTCAGCATCCCCATGACGGTCGATACCCAATCACAGGGCGACGAACGCGTACACTGGCTGCCGATGGTGGCGGCGATCTCGTCGATCAGCGTCGTCGGCATCGCCATCGGCCTTGGCATGCCATTGCTCAGCGTCATCCTCGAAACACGCGGCCATTCGGCCTCCATGATCGGCCTCAACACCGCCGTCGCCGGCCTTGCCTCGATTGCCGGTGCGCCGCTGGCGACACCGCTCGCCATGCGCTTCGGCGTCGCCTGGACCATGATTGCCATGATCGCCGCCGGCGCGCTGGCCTTTGTCGGCTTCCATTTCGCACCCGATTTCTGGATGTGGTTTCCGCTGCGCATCGTGCTGCACATCGCGTTGACGGTGCTGTTCATCCTGTCTGAATTCTGGATCAGCACCTCGGCGCCGCCGCACCGGCGCGGCCTTGTCCTTGGCATCTACGCCACGGTTCTGTCGCTCGGCTTTGCCGCGGGGCCGTGGCTGTTCGCTCATCTCGGCAGTTCCGGCTTCAGGCCGTTCGGCGTCATCATCGCCTTGGTGACGCTGGCAGCCATACCCGTGCTGGCGGCGCGCAACGAGAGCCCGACCATCGTCTCCGACGGCGAGACCAGCAATTTCCTGCGCTACATCTGGCTGGTGCCGTCGGCAACCGCTGCCGTGCTGGTGTTCGGCGCGGTGGAAACCGGCGGCTTTGCGCTGTTCCCGATCTACGGCAGCCGCATCGGCTATTCCGAAGCCGACGCCGCCCTTCTGCTGACCATGATCGGCCTCGGCAATGTGCTGCTGCAGATCCCCATCGGCATGATCAGCGACCGCGTCAGCGACCGCCGCTATTTGCTGATTGCCTGCGCCACGGTTGGTCTTGTCGGCACGATCTTCATGCCCTTCTTCGCCCAGAATTGGCATTTGATGGCCGCACTTCTGTTCGTCTGGGGCGGCGTCGTCGCTGCCATGTACACGATCGGCCTTGCCCATCTCGGCTCGCAACTTTCAGGCCACGAACTGGCGTCGGCCAACGCCGCCTTCGTGCTGTGCTACGGCGTCGGCATGGTGCTCGGTCCGCAAGCGATCGGCATCGGCATGGACGCGTTCGGGCCGTCCGGATTCGGTTGGTCGCTCGGCCTGTTCTTCGCCACCTACATCGCTTTGGTCGCCCTCAGGCTGGTCCGCAAGATCCTCCTGTAGCGCGACTGCTGCCAGCCCTGCATTCGCTTTAGCCGACGACAGGCTGCTGACAGAACCGTGTCAGGAGCACAGGGCTAAAAGGGTGTCCCAAAACACTTGAGGACACTTCCATGATCGACAGCGGCTTTGAAACCACATCGCTACGAATGACATTGCTTCTGCTTGTGACCTTCCAGGCCCCGGCCGCCGATGTCGACCGCATCATGGACGCTGTGGTCGCGATAGTGCCGCTGGCCATGGGCAAATATGACCGCAATGCCTATCAGTCGGCGCACGGCATCGAACGCTACAGGCCGCTTAACGGGGCGGCGGCCGGGGCCGAAACCGAATTGCGGCGGCGCCCCGGCACGGTCGAGGTTTCCTTCGAACTGCCCGACGACCAGGCACTGGCCGCCCGCGTCGTCGAGGCGATTTTCCAGGCCCATTCCTATCAGGAACCGGTGATCCGCATTCAGCCGATCCTTGCCAGCCGTTCCAAGGGACTGGATGACCGCGCAAATCCGAATCGCTGGTGGAACACGACCGGAGACTGGAAGAAGGTTGCGGCATCGGCGACGGAAACCGCATGATTTCCCGTCACCAGCCGGCTCAGGCAGGTCGCACAAGGCCTACCGGGCTGTCGGCCTACCGGGCTTGACTTTCCGGGCGCGTTCTTTATGTGTCGCGCCAAGTTTCCCGCGTCCGGGTGTTTCCCCGTGCTCCAGCGGCCAAAACCCCACGAACAAACGGACTGAATATCATGGCCAAAGCCGCAAACATCAAGATCAAGCTTCTGTCGACCGCCGACACCGGTTTCTTCTACGTGACCAGCAAGAACAGCCGTACCAAGACGGACAAGCTGTCGTTCCGCAAGTACGACCCGGTCGCCAAGAAGCACGTCGAATTCAAGGAAACCAAGATCAAGTAATCGGGTTTTCTCTCTGCAATGCCGAAACGCCGCCCAATGGGCGGCGTTTTTCGTTTATAACCAATTGATTTCATTGCACCCGCGTAAAGCCTCCAGCCAAAAGGATTGACCGTTCGCCATGGTTGCGGCACTTTTGGTCGTAGGCTGGCAGGGGTGTCATGAACAAGGCCCCGACGGATGTCGAAGAAGTTGAAAGCTGCAATCATTGCAGCCCTCGTTGCCCTGGTTGCGGGCTTTGCCGTCAGCAACGGGCTGATAAGCCAGCAGACGGCTGATGAGATCAAGGCCAGGACTGACGAAGTTTTGACTGAGGAGGAGGCAGCCCAGCCGGCACCTCAGCCTGCACCTGATAGTCCCTCAGCATCCTCTACGGAACCTGCGCCGCAGGCTCCGAGCCCGCCTGCCGCGGCACCGCAGCAAGAGCCCCAACCGGGTCAATGAAAAAGCCCGCGCAGGGCGAACCTCCGTTGTGCGTGCAGGAGCGCTTCGGCTAAAATCATGAGGTCGCGCACCTCGCACATTTGCACGCGTCGCACACCATACACCACGCGCCATCACCACACCTGCGGAGTGTATCGTTTTAATACAATCGCCAATTGGTAGACTCGCACGATGGATAGGCAGTTAGTTTCAGCATCAGGCTAAAAGGGGGGGAATGCCTCGACCTGGGAGAAAACGATGTCCATTCAAAAAGGTGACTATCGAACCAACAGAGCCGACTACGCGATTGCCGCGATGCATGGCGGACCGACCGCCGAAGACAGCGATCGAGACGAGATCCTGGCAAGAAGAAAGAAGTCCTTGTGGCTGAAAGATCGGCGATCAGCCAAGTCGGCCGAGAACCCGATGGATAGCTCGCCGCTGCCCAGAAGAATCCCTCGCGGTTAGTGGTGTACAGTCGCCTTCCGCGATCGCACCATACCCGCACATAGCCAACTCGCCCATATTTGCAGATGCCGCCGCCGGTATTGACCTCCCGGACGGCGGCCCTAATTCGTGACGAAGTGACTTCCGTTCTTTTTAGAAGGCGGCGGGACTAAGGTCTTGCGCTCCACGCGCAAAGGTCTGAGGGGTCCTGTTCGGTTCCGGAAATGTCTGTTGGACGTTCCGTTATTTTAGTCAATTGAGATGTAACGTTCCCTTCTGTTTCCCACCCGACATCGGCGCCTGATGCGGCCGTTCACGCCTGCCATTCAGCGGGTTCAATGCCCTGTGTAGATCGCTGTGCAACTGGTCGATCGCTTCCCAAGTGCCCTCGGGCCGAGTTCCCCTCAGCCGATGCGATCACCGCTTTTCGGATCGAACAGATGCAGCGACTCTGGTTCGGCCGCCAGCCGCACCACGTCGCCGGGCTTCACGCCGGCACGGCCCATGGCAAAGACGCAAAGCTGCTGGCTGGCCAGCTTGACGTAGAACTGCGTCGAAAGCCCGAGCGGCTCCACCACACCCACCTCGCCCTTCAACGCGCCGTCATCCGCCAGCCGGATATGCTCGGGCCGCAGACCGACGGTGATGGCGTCACCGTCCTGCAGCGGCAGGCCTTCCGGCAGACGCAACGCCTGGCCATCGGCCAGTACGGCCTCCGACGTACCGCCCTTGCGAACCGTCGCCGGCAGAAAATTCATGCCGGGTGAACCGATGAAACCGGCGACGAACAGGTTGTCCGGTCGGTCGTAGAGATCGAGCGGCGCGCCGACCTGCTGGATCACCCCGTCATGCATGACGACGATCCGGTCGGCCATGGTCATCGCCTCGATCTGGTCGTGGGTGACGTAGACCGAGGTGGTTTTCAGTTGCTGGTGCAGTGCCTTGATCTCTGCGCGCATATGGACGCGCAGCTTGGCGTCGAGGTTCGACAGCGGTTCATCGAACAGGAAGACCTTGGGATCGCGCACGATCGCCCGGCCCATGGCGACGCGCTGGCGCTGGCCGCCGGACAATTGCCGCGGCAGGCGTTGCAGGAACGTGTCGAGCCCGAGCCGCTTGGCGGCGCCGTCCACCCTCGCGTCGATCGTCGACTTCTCCGCCTTCTTCAAGAGCAGGCTGAAACCCATGTTCTTCGACACGTCCATATGCGGATAGAGCGCGTAGGACTGGAACACCATGGCGATGTCGCGATCCTTCGGTGCTACGTCATTGACCAGCCGCTCGCCGATGCGGATCTCGCCGCCGGAAGCCTCCTCCAGCCCGGCGATCATACGCAAGAGTGTGGACTTGCCGCAGCCTGACGGCCCGACCAGGACGACGAACTCGCCATCGGCGATTTCAAGGTCGACCGCGTGCAGGACACGGACGGCGCCATAGTCCTTGCGGACCTTTTCGAGTGTAACAGAGGCCATCGATCTATCCTTTGACGGCGCCGGCGGTCAGGCCGGTGACGAGATAGCGTTGCAGGAAGGTGAAGAAGATGCAGACCGGGATCAGCGCCAGGATGGATGCCGCCATCATCTGTCCCCAGTCGACGGCGAACTTGCCGATGAAGGTGAGCAGGCCGACCGCGAAGGTCTTCTGGTCGTCACTGGAAATCAGCATCAGCGCGAACAAAAGCTCGCTCCAGGCGGCGGTGAAGACGAAGCCGAGCGTTGCGCCCATGCCCGGCAGCGTCAGCGGCACGATCACCTTGCGCATCGCCTGCGCGCGGGTGCAGCCGTCGATCATCGCCGCCTCCTCCAGATCCTTCGGAATACCGTCGAAGAACGACTGCATCAGGAATGTGGCAAAGGCCGTGTTAAAGGCGGTGTAGATGATGATCAAGCCGGTCAGGCTGTTGATCAGGCCGATCTGACCCATCACGCGGTAGATCGGCGGAATGACCATCACCAGCGGAAAAGTCTGCGTAAGCAGCAACATCAACGCAAGTGCTGCCTTGCCGCGAAAGGTGAAGCGCGACATGGCATAACCGGCGAGCGTGGCGATGATTGTCACCAATGCCGCCGTCGATACCGAGACGATGACGCTGTTGAGGAAATAGCGTGGGAAATCGGTGGCCTCAAGCACGGTGACGAAATTCTGCAACGTCATGTGCGACGGCCAGAACGTGATGCCTTCGGAATAGAGCAGCCGCTCCGGCGTGACCGAGATCTTCAGCGTCCAGTAGATCGGGAACAGGGCAAACAGCACGTAAACCGCGATTGCCGCGTAAAGGCCGATGCCGCCGAAGAAGCGCTGCGAGGTTGAACGTCCTGCGATCATCAGACGTGCCTCACCAGGGTGCGACGGATGCCGATCAGCGCAATCGCATAGGCAATGAGCAGGACCAGCAGCAGCACGGCCACCGCCGAGGCATAGCCCTTGTCCAGTGACTTGAAGGCGCTGACATAGATGTAGACAGGCACCGTGTTGGTCGAACCGGCCGGTCCGCCCTCGGTCATGACGAAGATCAGGTCGGCGAAGGTGGCTATCCAGATGGTGCGCAACATGACGGTGATGGCGATGGTCGGCGCAAGGAACGGCAGCGTCACCTTGGTGAAGCGCTGCCAGGGCGAAGCGCCGTCGATGGCCGCTGCCTCATGCAGTTCCGATGGAATGGATTTCAGCGCCGCCAAAAGCGTGATGGCGAAGAATGGAATGCCGAACCAGATATTAGCGACGATCGGCCCCCACATGGCGGTGGCGGGATCGGAAAGCACATTGGTCGGCTCGGCTTTCAGCCCCAATGCAAACAGCCAGTGCGGCAACGGGCCGATGATCGGATTGAACAGCCAGGCCCAGGTCAGACCCGACAGGAAGGACGGCACCGCCCAGGGCAGGAACACCAGAGCCTGCACGGCCTTGCGGCCGCGAAACGGCTTGTCGAGCAGCAGCGCCAGGCCAAGGCCGAGGAAGAACTGGGAGAACAGGCTGGCGACAGTCCACCACAACGTGTTGACCAGCGCCTGCCCCAGCACCTGATCCGACAGCATCGCCTGATACTGCCCAAGCCCGACATATTCCGACTTGAACGCCGAGAACTTACGGAAGGAGTAGCTGATGCCGATGACCAGCGGCACCAGCAGCACCACGACCAGCAGGATGATCGCCGGACTGAGATAGAGCCATGGCTCGATTGCGGCGTGGGATAGCCGCTGGCGACGCGGCTTGCCGGCGGATCGTATTTCGGACACGGCGTAGGTCATTGGCTGCGGATCGTCTCCTGGAAGAGCGTCGGGGTAGGCGACAAGCGTCCTTCTCCCCGTTTCACGGGGAGAAGATGCCGGCAGGCAGATGAGGGGCAGCGCGAGCCTTGAAATGCTTGGCTCCGCCCCTCATCCGTCACTTCGTGACACCTTCTCCCGTGAAACGGGGAGAAGGAAAAAAGGCGCCTTACTTCTTGTTCTTCGCCAGCCAGTCCTGCTGTTCCTTGGTCAGAAAGGCAGCCCACTGGTCGGCGACGTCCTTGGCCGTCTTCTGGCCCAGCAGCACTTCCTGGAAGTTCTTGATCGCCACCTGGTCGACGAAATTACCGAGGTTCTCCAGATGTGTCGGCGGGGTCACCATTTCATATTTGGAGCTGTCGCTCAGCTCCGTGAACCAGCCCTTGAACTGCTCGGTCTTGAAATGGGGATCCTGGTCGGCGCCGTTGTGGATCGGGACGACGCCGACTTCCTTGGCCCATTCCAGATTGTCCTTTGGCGACAAAAGCGTCGCCATCAGCTTCCAGGCGTCGTCCTTGTGCTGCGAATTGGCAAACATCGCCCAGCCGGCATAGCCGAGCGTCGGATAGGACTTGCCGCTCGGCCCGACAGGCAATGGCGCCACCGCGAAGTCGTCAGCGCTCATCTTGTCGGCGATGCCGAGCAGCGCGTCCGGATCCTGGTTGAGCATGGCGCAGGTGCCGGAATAGAAGCCGGTGACCGTTTCGTTGAAGCCCCAGCTCACAGCATCCTTCGGCGCCAGGCCGTCCTTGTACATGTCGGCCAGCATCTGCAGACCCTTGACCGAGCCTTCTTCGTTGATGGTCGAGGTGCCATCCTCGTTGAAGTAGCCGCCCTTGCCGGCGGCAATGTTCATGAACATGTGCATGCCGTTGAAAGCGCCCGGCCCGCCGCGCAGGCAGTAGCCATATTTGCCCGGCAACGCAGAGATTTTCTTGGCGTCGGCGATGAAATCATCGAGCGTCGCCGGCGGGCCATCGAGGCCGGCCTCCTTGAACAGTTTCTTGTTCCAGAACAGCGCGTTCACATAGTAGCCGTAAGGGATCATGAACTGGGTGTTGTTGACGGTCGAGCCGAACTGCTTGGCGCGGTCGCCAAGCGTCTTGGCGTCGTCCCATTTGGCCATGTAGGGGCCGAGATCCTCGAGCTGGGCGTTGTTGGCATAGAGGCCCATCCAGCGTTCCGGCATCTCGACGATGTCGGGCGTATCGCCGGCCTGCACCATGGTCAGGAATTTTTCGAAGGCCTGGCCCCAGGGCAGCGAGATCAGCTCGACCTTGACGCCCGGATTGGCCGTCTCGAATTCGGCGATCTGCTTCTTGAGGAATTCGGTGCGTGGCGGGCTGGTGATGACTTCGACCATCTTGAGGGTCGAATCGGCCACAGCACTTCCGGCGGAAATCGCCAGTCCCGCAACGGTGGCAAGCATGACGGTCAGTTTTTTCATGTTCAAGACTCCCATTTTGAACCCGCTTGTTATTTTCTGGCTTTTTCGAAGGCCTGGGCGACGTCCGCCCACAGGTCTTCGACACTCTCCAATCCGACATTGAAGCGGATGGTTCGGGGGCTGACGCCGAAGCGCGCCATCGAATTCAGGCCCGGCGTCTGCTCCAGCGACGCCTTGGCCGGAACGACCAGGCTTTCATGCCCGCCCCAACTGACGCCAATGCGGAAATATTTCAGCGCGTCGACAAAGACGGGGATGTCGATATCGTCCGTCACCTCGAAGGAGAACAGACCGGCATAGCCGGCCAGCGTCGCCTTGCCCGGGTGGTTCGAATAGACGGGGTGGTTGACCCGCTCGACATTGGCATGCGCCTTCAGTCGTTCGGCGACGGTCAGCCCACTCTTCATGTGGTGCGGCAGGCGCAGCGGCAGCGTGCGCAGGCCGCGCAGCAGCAGCCAGGCTTCGAACGGCGACAGCTTGCCGCCGAGATAAGAATAGGTCTGCTCGTTGATGTGCTTGATGTGAGCGGCCGAACCGGCCACCACGCCCGCGACGGTGTCGCTGTGGCCACCAAGGTATTTCGAGGCCGAGTGCAGCACCAGATCGACGCCATGCGTGATCGGCTTCTGGAATACGGGCGTCGCCCAGGAATTGTCGATCGTGGTGACGATGCCCTGTTCCTTGGCCAACCGCGTCAGATGCGCGATGTCCTGCAGCTCGAACATCATCGAGGTCGGGCTTTCCAGGTAGAGCAGCTTGGCGCCGGAAAGTGCCGCCTCCACCGCATCCGGATCGGAGCCGTCGACATAGTCGACCTTGATGTTAAGCCGCGGCAACAGCCGCTCGAACAGCCGATAGGCATCGCCATAACAATTGCACACCGCCACGATGCGCTCGCCGGCGCCGACAAAGGCAAGCACCGTGGCACTGATCGCCGCCATGCCGCTGGAAAAGCCGCGCGCTGCCTCGGCACCTTCGAGCGCGGCGACACGCGCCTCGAACTCCATCACCGTCGGATTGTCGCCGCGCGAATAGATCGGCTGCTTTCGTTTGCCGGCAAAAGTATCCGCCATCTCGGCATAGTTGGCGAAGGTGAACAGCGAGGTCTGGTAGATCGGCGGCACCACCGCACCGCCGGGAAACGGTTCGTCATGCGCCAGCAGTGTCGCCGCCTCGGCAAGATAGTCGTGATCGAAACCGGATGGATGCTCGTTCATGTCTGGCTCGAAAGTTTGAGTTTGGCGGCACCGCGCTTGAGGTCGTCCTCGACGGTGGCGATCAGCTTGAGCGCCTCGGCGCGGGCGCCCCGTGGGTCGCGCGCGGCAATGCATTCGTAGATGGTGCGATGGTAAGGAAAGCTGGCGTGGCCGAAGTCACGCACGCCGAGCGGATGCTCCCAGAAGCGATGGAACAGCTCGTGCATGGCGGCGATGATCTGCTCGAACAGCGGATTGCCGGAAACCCGGTAGATGGCCTGGTGGAACTCCCAGTCCTCTTCCGAGGACATGCCGTCGCGGGTGCGGAACGCCTGCTCCATGATGTCGAGCTTGCGCGCGATCTCGGCGATGTCGGCCTGGCTGGCGCGTTCGGCGCAAAGGGCTGCGGCTTCCGCCTCCAGCGCGCGGCGGATCTCCAGCGTCTGCATCAGGCTGGTGAAATCATTGCCGCCCGCCAGCGTCAGCGGCATGTGCAGCATATCGTGTGAGACAGCCGCTTTGAGATAGGTGCCGCTGCCCTGCCGGCGCTCGACGAGACCGAGCCCTTCCCAGCGTGTCAGCGCCTCGCGCACCGTGTTGCGGCTGACCTTCAGCCGCTCGGCCAGAATACGCTCGGTTGGAAGTCTCTCGCCAGGCTGCAAGGCCTCGGCGCGGACAAAGCCCACCAACGCCTTCAGCACGGCGTCATCGCGCGCCGTCGTCTGAATGGGTGGCAGGCTGTTCTGGTCCACATCACCTCCAAGTGGTCCAATGGTCCAACCAATTTCTGCACAGATGGAAACTCCTGTCAATCGACTGTCAGGAGACCCACCGCATGGCGATGTGGCAGGGCACAAGCTGCGGCCGAAGACGACACAATCTAGTGGGCGCTATTCGGGTTTTCCGCGCATGAAAAAGCCCCATTACTTCCGGGGCTTGGCACAGAGTCCTGATGTCATTTTGAGCGAAAGGGGGCCGGTCGGCGTTTGGCAGCGGTACGAGGAGGCCACTATGTGCCAGCGCCGGCCGGCCGACCCCACGGACCCAGGAGATGCGGCGGACCTGAGCATCATGGGGTATTCTGGGGATCGGAGCCGGCTGTCTATCCTCGTGCCGGCTTCGTCTTGGCCTGCACACTTGCGCAAGAGCTTATGAAAATCAACAGTTTCTTAACCAAGGCTCGCGAATCGCTTGGATTAAGGTAAACGGGTAACCCTGTCGGGTTGACTGGATAATCGGGGCTGGACCAGTTACGCCGCCTTGGCGACGACGCGATTGCGGCCGCCGCTCTTGGCTTCGTAGAGCGCGAGGTCGGCACGCTTCATCAGCGCCGCCACCGTATCCACGCCCTTCAGCACCGACGACACGCCGACGCTGACGGTGACTTCGATCGTCTTGCCGTCCTGGCCGATGGCAAAAGGCGCTTGGGCAATTTCGGCGCGAATGCGCTCGGCCACCTTCTCGGCCACCGCGCCTTCGGTGTCCGGCATCACCACGACGAACTCCTCGCCACCGAAACGGCAGGCAAGGTCGATACCCCTGACATTCTTGCGCAGCCGTCGCGCAAATTCCCGCAACACCTCGTCGCCGCCATCATGGCCGTGCGCGTCGTTGATCGCCTTGAAGCGGTCGAGATCGGTGATCATCACCGACAACGGCCGGCGCCGTGCCACGGCGCGATCGAACAGCGTCTGCAGATGGCTGTCGAGATAGCGGCGGTTGTGCAGTCCGGTCAGGCCGTCGGTCACCGCCATTTCGATGGTCTGGGTGACGCTGGCGCGCAGCTGGTCGTTGTAGCGCTTGCGGCGCACCTGTGTACGCAGCCGCGCCGTCAGTTCCTGCTGGTCGATCGGCCGCATCAGATAGTCGTTGATGCCGAGCTCGAGGCCGCGGATGATGCGTTCCTCCTCGCCCTCCTCCGCCAAAAGAATGATCGGCACAAAGCGGGTGCGATCCAGCGAGCGCAACTGCGAACAGAGCCTCAGCGGATCGAAATCGGCGAATGCCGTCGAGATCATCACGCATTCATACGACGTCTCGGCGGCCTGGAAGAAACCGGCATGCGGATCGCTGGAGACATCGAGGTCGGCGCGGTCGCGCAGCATCTTCTGGATGCGCTCGACGGATGATTTACGCTCGTCGATCAAAAGCACTTTCGGCGTCGTGTCCTCGGACGCGAAATTGCGGCTCAAAAGCTCTTCGATGCCGATGTTGCGCGTCGTCGAAGCGCGCAGCCGCAACTCGTCGGTCAGCGACTTCAGGCGGACCAGGCTCTTGACGCGCGTCATCAGCTGCAGGTCGTTGACCGGCTTGGTCAGGAAGTCGTCGGCGCCGGCCTCGAGCCCGCGTACCCGGTCGGAAACCTGGTCGAGCGCGGTAATCATCACCACCGGAATGTGCGATGTCGCGGGATCGCTTTTCAGCCGCCGACAGACCTCGAAGCCGTCCATGTCAGGCATCATCACGTCGAGCAGTACGACATCGACCTTGCCGTTCTCGCAGGTTTCGATCGCATCCGGCCCGTTGGTGGCGGTCAGCACCTCGAAATATTCGGCCAGCAGCCGGACTTCCAGCAGCCGCACATTGGCAGGGATGTCGTCGACGACGAGGATCCGCGCAGTCATTTCACAAGGCTCCGGCTCGGCTGGAAGGATACATCACGCATCGCCCAGATAGGATTTGATGGTTTCGATGAAACGCGGCACCGAGATCGGCTTCGAAATATAGGCCTCGCAGCCACCCTGGCGGATGCGTTCCTCGTCGCCCTTCATTGCGAAGGCGGTCACCGCGATGACCGGGATGACGTGCAGCTCGTCGTCCTCCTTCAGCCATTTGGTCACCTCCAGCCCCGACACTTCAGGCAGTTGGATGTCCATCAAGATGAGATCCGGCCGGTGCTGGCGCGCCAGATCGAGCGCTTCCAGACCGTTGCGGGTGCGCACGGTCTCGTAACCGCTTGCCTCGATGAGGTCCCGAAAGAGCTTCATGTTGAGCTCATTGTCCTCGACGATCATGACCTTCTTCGGCATCGATATCCCGTCCCGGTCGTCCTTCCGCTCGAAGGCGACCGTCATGCGCCCATGTTTGAACGCACCAAACCCTGCTTCCTTTACGGCAATATGATTGACGAAACGGAAATCCGCGGCTGGAAAACTGCGCAAACTCCACCTCGCCCCCAGCGCGTCCAAAGGGCGCGCCACGCTCTAATGGCTTGCCGCAAGCAACTCTTGCCATTACTGCGGGAGAGACTCATTCCACACACCGAAGGTAGTGATGGCAAACGCAGCGTCAATGCGCGAAGAAGCGGAATCGATTGCCGTGAAGGCCTTGGGCTTCGTCGCCTCCGATCCGGAGCTGTTGCCGCGCTTTCTCGCAATCACCGGCATAGAGGCCCATTCGATCCGCAAAGCCGCCAGCGAGCCGGGGTTCCTGGCCGGTGTCCTGCAGTTCATTCTCGCCCACGAGCCGACACTGATGCGCTTTGCCGAGGAAACCGGCACGCCGCCGGCTGCTGTCGGCAAGGCCTTGCGGGCGCTGCCGCTGGGCGACGACAACCACGAGCATTCCATATGAGCGATGATCCCGAAACCGCGCGCCAGATCGCGGAACTTGCGGCCGACGACCGGCCGCTGCTGGTGCTCGACGTCGACGACGTCGTGCTCGAATTCATCCGCCCGTTTCCGAACTTCCTCAAGGCGCGTGGCTATGGTCTGACGCTGGCCTCCTTCCGGCTGACCGGCAATATTGCCGAGACGGCCAGCGGCCGGCTGATCGAACAGCCCGAAGTCACGGCACTCCTAGGCGATTTCTTTGACGCGCAAGCCGATTGGCAGAGCATCACGGATGGCTCGGCAGAGGCCCTGGCAGGGCTTGGCGACCGCGCGGAAGTCATCTTGCTGACGGCCATGCCGCACAGACACCGTGCCGTGCGTCGCGCCCATCTCGATGCCCTCGGGCTGAGCTACCCGCTTCTGACCACTGAAATGGCCAAGGGACCGGCAGTGGCCAAACTTCGCGGCAAGGCCGCCAGGCCGGTGGTCTTCGTCGACGATCAGCCGCACAATCTGGCGTCGGTGCGGGAATCGGTCGCCGATGCCGAACTCATCCACCTGATGGCCGACAATTCGCTGCGTGCGTTCCTGCCGCCGGTGCCCGACGACATCGTCGTCATCCAGGACTGGCATGAAGCCGCGCCGAAAATTGCAGTGGCGCTGGGGCTCTAAAGCCCGCCCTCAAGGGTTCAGTTTCGCGCCTGCTCCGCCGCTATCGTCTCCGCTGTCATCGTCCCCGCCGTCACCATCATCCACGCTGTCGTCCGCCGGATCGGCGGGCTTCAGCATGACGCCGTTGACGGTAACCGAACCATCGGCCTTGGCGTTGACGACCCATTCCAACCGGCCATCGGGCAGCGTCTTGCCAAAACCTTTCGCCATGAGGGCGACAGGCACATATTGCGCCACCTCCGGTTCCGACTTTGCCGCCTCCTGCAGGCCTTCGACAAGCTTGTCGAAGCCGGTGACATCGACCGTCACGTTTCCTTCGGGCTTTTCGCCGGGGAACGTCATCTCGCCTTCCAGCGCGATCTCCGTGTCCTTGTTCTTCACAGTGCTATGGCCGAGCACGACCTTCGGCGTCTTGGCCATGAAGTCGGCTTTGAGCTGCTCGCCGAACTCGGCCGACAGCGGCGGATCCTGATTGAGATCAAAGGCTTCGATCGCCTTCTTCGCCATGCTGTCGAGATCGATGTTGGCGCCGCCGAAGTTCAGGTCGATATCGGTGGGCAGCAGCGCGACACTCCAGCTCGGCACAAGCTGTAGCGGCACGGTCAACCCCGACGCCTTGATGCCATAGGTGATTTTGCCATTCTGGGCGACGCCGTCGGTGCCGAACGCAGTGCTGAGTTGCGTGGCGCCGAAATTGCCGACCGGACTTTCCACCGCGAAATCCTTGAAGCCGTAGGTTCCCTCGACACGCTCCCAAAGCGGCAAGGCGGCAAGCAGAAGCGATTTGAGCTGCGCCTGGTTGGCCTTCAGCGTCGCCTCGTCTTCATTGGCCACGCCAAATGCCAGGAGCTCGAGCAACGGCTTTGTCCGCACGCCCTTGCCGCTGGCTTCGACCGACAGTTCCGGCGACCTGACGGTGACCGGGAATTTCAGCCCGCTCTCTGGATCGTCGAAATTGATCGCTTCGACAAAACTCGACACCTTTTGCGAGGTCGTGAAATCGACGCCGCCGGTCGCGGACTTGGTCGCGGCAATGGTCGCCGTGCCGGCACCAGTGCTGGCTTCCATGTGCTGCTTGGCATCCTTCGATGCCATCGTCATGCCCGCCATCGAGCTGGTACCGCTGGTGAAGGCCGCCAGATTGGGGTCGTAGACGCCCGAGCCCTTGCCGTCCTTGATCGAAAACTGCGTGCTTTGCAGCCCCTCCGGCCCGTTGAACTCGAAGGAGGCGCTCTGCGAAAAATCCATCGAGACATCCCAGGACCCGTCGCTGCGCGGCTTCACCATCAAGGCATAGGGCGCAAAATCGAACTTCAGCAGCTTCTGGTCCGGGAATGACGCGGCAAGTGCCTTGAAATCAAACAGGATCTTGTAGGCGCCGCCTTCGAGCGAAACCTTCAGGATGCCTTTGTCGATCGCCTGCTTGCCGACATAGCGGGACAGGTCGTCGGACAATTGCTTCGCACCCTGGCTGTCGACGGTCTGGCCGAATGCAGGCGCGCTCAACGCAAGGAGGAAAACGAATGGCAGGGTACGGTTCACGCGAATTCTCCGTTTGACCTAGAAGGAACGTCAGTCTGGTATGAAATTACCACCACAACCGCAAGGTGAGATCAACAAGACCACCCAAGCGGACAATCTCAATCAAAGCACGAGCCGCATCAACGGCCGGCCCGCCTTGCGTTCCACGAGCCGCTCGAAACCAGCCTTCTCGAAGACCCGCGACGAGCCGACGAACAGGCCAATAGAGCGCGAATCGCGAGACAGGTCTATCGGGCACGCCTCGAGCAGCCGGGCTCCGTTCTTGCGGGCGAAATCGATGCCGCCTTCGACGAGGCGATGCGTGACGCCCCTGCCGCGCGCCTTGCTGCGGATGAAGAAGCAGGAGATTGCCCAGACGGCCGGATCTGTGGCGTCGGCAGGATCGACCGGTGCCGACCCCCTGCCCTGATTGTTCCATTCGGGCACGTCGGCGCGTGGTCCGATCTGCATCCAGCCGACCGCCTGACCATCCTCGAATGCCAGCAGACCCGGCGGCGGGCCGGCTTCGATGCGCGCCTTGATGTGGTCCTTGTTTCGTTCCCGGCTGCTCTCGCGACGCATCGCCGGAGCCAGCCGAAAATGCGTGCACCAGCAGCCATAGCAGGCGCCCTGCTTGCCGAAGAGGTCCTCGAAATCAGCCCAAAGCTCGGGCGCAAGCGGCGCTATGGTCGTGCTCATGCGTTCTCCCCAGGCTAGCCTTGTCGCTGGCCTTGCACTGTCGTACCATTGCTTCTGTTCTCTTTATGTTCGCAGCGATGGCGGCCTCTGTCAACAATCCCGATCACGGTTTTTGCCGCGACTGCCTGACGTTTCAGCGCGGTGAGACGCGCCGCTGCGAGCGCTGCGGCAGCCCCCGGCTTGCGCGTCATCCCGAGCTTTACCGGCTGCACCTGGCCCATATCGATTGTGACGCCTTCTATGCGGCGATCGAAAAGCGCGACAATCCGGCGCTCAAGGACAAGCCGCTGATCATCGGCGGCGGCAAGCGCGGCGTTGTCTCCACCGCATGCTACATTGCCCGCATCCAGGGCGTACGCTCGGCAATGCCGATGTTCAAGGCGCTCGAAGCCTGCCCCGAGGCGGTGGTCATCAGCCCCAACATGGAAAAATACGTGCGCGTCGGCCGCGAGGTGCGCGCCATGATGCAGGCGCTGACGCCGCTGGTCGAACCGCTCTCGATCGACGAGGCGTTTCTTGACCTCGCCGGCACCGAACGGCTGCACGGCCTGCCGCCGGCGGTGGTCCTGGCGCGCTTTGCGCTGACGGTCGAGAAGGAGATCGGCATCACCGTTTCGGCCGGCCTGTCCTACTGCAAGTTCCTGGCCAAGATAGCGTCGGACTTCCGCAAGCCGCGAGGCTTTTCGGTCATCGGCGAAGCCGAGGCGGTCGGCTTCCTGGCGGCGCAACCGGTGACCATGATCTGGGGCGTCGGCAAGGCGTTCAACGCCACGCTGGAACGCGACGGTATCCGCACCATCGGCCAGCTGCAGCAGATGGACCGCGGCGACCTGATGCGCCGCTACGGCACGATGGGCGACCGGCTCTACCACCTTTCGCGTGGTGAAGACGTTCGCCGCGTCGATCCCGACCAGGACGCCAAGAGCGTATCGGCCGAAACCACCTTCGACACCGACATCGCGTCGCTGGAAGAGTTGGTGGCGGTGCTAAGGGGGCTTTCGGAAAAGGTCTCGGCGCGGCTGAAGAAATCGGGCATTGCCGGGCGCACCGTGGTGCTGAAGCTGAAGACCCAGGATTTCAGGCTGCGCACGCGCAATCGCCAGCTCGGCGACCCGACCCGGCTCGCCGACCGCATCTTTCAAACCGGGGTGGAGCTTCTGCGCAAGGAAACCGATGGCACCAAATATCGGCTGCTCGGCATCGGCGTCAGCGACCTCTCTGACGACGACAAGGCCGACCCGCCCGATCTGGTCGACGTCCAGTCGCGCAAGCGCGCCATGGCCGAAGGCGCCATCGATGCCCTGCGCGATAAGTTCGGCCGCAAGGCGGTTGAAACCGGCTACACCTTCGGCAAGGGGCGCGAAGCCACCCCCCCTGAGCCGCTGGAAGACTGAGCGATCAGGTTCGCGTCAAATCGATACGGCTCGTCACCACGTTCTTGCCGGTTTTCGGGTCGGTGTCGATGACGGTCAGCCGGATGCCGTTCTCGCCTCTCTTCTCGACCGTCATCTGCGCCTTGCGGTCACCATTGACCTCCTTGGCCCAGCGGATGCCGAGATTGATCGCGTTGCCCGAGCGGCTGCCGTTGAGTTGCGCCGGCCCGGTACGAGACCCGACATAGACGCCGCTGTATTTTGCGCCTGTGATCTTCAAATTGGCACTGATGGCCCGCGACACCACAACGAGACCGCGGCAATTGCCATCCAGCGAGAGCGAAGTTGAGGTCGCGTTCGACTTGAATCTGCAAGATACACCAACGTTCGGCACATCCGTGGTTACCTGGACCGTGCCTTTGCCGGCGAAATTGCCCTTGAACGACTGGAGAAATTTGGTCTCGTCGGCATGCGCCGCGCCTGCCGCAACCAACAGGACGCTAGCAAGCGCGAATTGCGCGAATGATCTCATCGAAGCTCTCCTTGTCGGTTTGAAAAGGCAGGACAGTCCGCAAAAGCAAGCACGGCTGACTATCGGGACTCAACGCCCCTTGCCGTTCCAGGTTCCGCCCGCAACATCACCGTTTTGCAACATCCAGTCATTGCGACTGGCCCAGACAAATGCAGCGGCTAGCGATTGCGGCAGAGGCTCTGGCCTGCGACATAGCGCGAATGGCACCTACCCCCTCGATCCCCAAGGCCGCGTTCTGGATGGCGCTGTCGATCGCTTCGTTCCTGGCGATGTCGGTCGCCGGCCGCGCCACGACAGCCGAACTCAACGTCTTCCAGGTGCTGGAACTGCGCTCGGTGATCGGCCTTTTCATCCTTCTGCCGCTGGTGATGATGAGCGGCGGCTTTCCGGCCATGCGCACGCAGCGCCCCGTCGCCCATATCGCCCGCAACATCATCCACTATAGCGGCCAGGCGGCCTGGCTCTACGCCCTGACACTGATCCCGCTGGCCGTGCTGATCTCGATCGAATTCACCACACCGATCTGGACGGCTATCCTGGCGGTGATTTTCCTTGGCGAAAGGCTCTCACGGCCAAGGCTTGCAGCGATCCTGCTGGGGCTGATCGGCGTGGCGATCATCGTGCGCCCAGGTGCCGGCTCGGTCGATCCGGGGCATCTGGTCGTGCTCGGTGCCGCAGTCTGCTTCGGCATCTCGGTGGTCACGGTCAAGTCGCTGACCCGGACGGATAGCGTCGTGCGCATCATCTTCTGGATGCTGATCATCCAGTCGGTGGTCGGCCTCGTTCCGGCGCTCTATGAGTGGCGCAACCCGCCGCTGGCGCTGTGGCCATGGATTGTGCTGATTGCCTTCACCGGCATGTCTTCGCATTTCTGCATGGCCCGCGCGCTTGGCTATGCCGACGCGACCGTCATTTCGCCGATGGATTTCCTGCGCGTGCCGCTGTCGGCCCTGATCGGCTGGTTGCTCTATCAGGAGCAGATCGATGCTTTTACCGCCGGCGGCGCGCTGCTGATCCTGGCCGGCAACCTGCTCAACCTACAGCGCAGGCCGATAAAGCCGGCTGAAGTGGCTGCGTCGTAGCACTACCGCCGGTCAGTTCCCGTCATCGGGTATGTTGAGAACGTGCCCGCAGGCCTTGCAATGCACTGCATCCGGTTCATGCCGCTGCAGCCCGCATTGCGGACAGGGAAAGAACACCTTGGCCGGGCGGAAGATCGCCTGAGCCAGCCTGACGAACAGCGATATGCCGATGATCATGGTGACGATTGCCGTCAGCTTGCCGGCCATGCCCGGCAGCACGATGTCGCCGAAACCGGTGGTCGTCACCGTGGCGACGGTGAAATAGAGCGCGTCGATATAGTTTTCCAGGCCGGCGCCGGTGCGGAAGAAGAAGGTGTAGACGAAACCGGTGACGACGAACAGGAAGGTCAAGAGGTTGATGACCGCGTGGCTCGCCTCGCGCCACGGCCTCAGGCCGCGCATCTCGAGATGCCGCCAGAGTGAGCCGCTGCGCGACAGTGACCACAGCCGCAGAATGCGCAGAAAGGCGAGATTGGCGAGAGCCGTCGGCATCAGCAGCGTCAAAAGGATGAAGACGTCGACCCACGACGTCGGCTGCTTCATCAGCCGCAGCATGTTGTTGGAGGCAAGCAGCCGGGCAACGAGGTCTGCAGCGACGAGAGCGGCCGCCGAATAGTCGAGCCAGAGGAATGACGGCTTGTCCTGGAGAACCGGCGTCGCGATGAAGAAAGCGATGATGGCGAGGTCGATGACAACAGCCACCAGTTGGAACCGGAAAGCGGCCGGCGTGCGCCCATGATAGAGCTTGCGCAGCCTGTTGCGCAGCCGCGTCATCGCCGAATTTTCCTGCAATCCGTCCTTGTCGGCCGCTTTCATAACGATTGCGTAGCGTCCATAGCCAGGGCCGTCCAGTGGCTTAAGTTGCGGGAGCCCTCAGCTTTGCACCACTGTGCCGTCGGGTCCGACAAGGCCCCAGGCGGTGGCCGTGTCATAGAAGAACTGCTCCTTGGCGATGCGGTCACCGCGCCACTGCTGAAGCGCCACCTCTTCCAGGCGCCGGACGGCGCCGTCCATGTCGATCCTGTCGAATGTCCAACGGATGGCGACGTTGTCGCCGTCGACCAGAAAAATCTGGACCGGATGCGTATGCATCCTCTGGATCCGTTCCAGAACCGATTGCTCGCGTGCCATCAGCGCTTCCCTGCCCTTACGCGGGACGCCGAGATTCTCCTGCATGGTCGCATCGTCATGGTAGAAGTCGGCGATCGCCTTGACGTGGCTGCCTTCGACCACTTCCTTGAGGAAAGCTTCAACGCGTTCGCGGCTGGGCATGATGGCGCATTCCTGTCTGGCCCACGGCTGCATCGCCGAGGCTCTGATTGGGGCCGAATTCGAAAACGGCGAGTTCATTTCGAGCGTGCTCGATGCATGTGGTTCAAACCACAACAACTTCAACCGCAGCAGGCACCCTGACCCTATCAGACAGGGTGCCAGGCCTAGCGGGGGGGGTCTCAATCCGTGATGTGCTTGCCGACGTCTATCCGATTGCCGTCCGGATCATCGTTTGCCTGAATATCAGCACAGCTTACACCAGCTCCACTTCCACCACGCCCGGCACCGCGCGCATCGCCGAGGCGATCTGAGGCGAAATCCGGTAGCGGTTAGGCAGCTCGATCTCGATTTCCCCCTCGCCTTCTTCCTTGATCAGCACGAAGCTGACCTGGCCCTCGCCCCTGACAGCCAGTTGGCCGGCCAGTGTGTTGATCGGCGAGGCGTTGCGCACGAAAATGCGCAGGGCCTTCTGGATGCGGCTTGCCTCGTCCTCCAGCGATTGTACCGAGTTGATGCGCAAATTGACGCCTTCCGGCCTGTCCTCGGCCGCAACGGTGATAACGACGGAGCGGCCGGCCTCGAGCAGGTCGCGATACTGCGCCAGTCCTTCCGAAAACAGAACGGCTTCGTACTGACCGGATGTATCGGAAAAGGCGATAACGCCCATCTTGTTGCCGGTGCGCGTCTTGCGCTCCTGCTTGGATGTTACCGTGCCGGCAAGACGGCCGGCGGCGGCACCGCGCTTGACGGCCGCCGAAAACTCGGCCCACGTCTGCACCCGCATCTTCTGCAGGGCCGCCTTGTACTCGTCGAGCGGGTGCGCCGAGAGATAGAAGCCGACCACCTGGAATTCGCGGTGCAGCCGGTCGGCGGCGAGCCACGGTTCCGTCACCGGCAGATTGAGCGCCTGCGACTGGGCGCCGAGCGAGGCGCCGAAGATGTCGTGCTGGCCGGAGACCGCATTCTGCTGCGCCAGCGACGCCAGCCCCATCATCCGCTCGACGCCTACCATCATCGAGGCACGATCGTGGCCGAAGCAGTCGAGCGCGCCGGCCATGATCAGGCTTTCGAAGACGCGCTTGCCGACGATCTTTGGATCGACCCGCTCGCAGAAATCAGCGAGGCTCTTGAACGGCTTTTCGCCACGCTGGGCAACGATGTGCTCGACCGCCGCGTCGCCGACACCCTTGAGCGCGGCCAGCGAATAATAGATGCGGTTCTCACCGACCTCGAAGGGCCGAAAGCTCGATATCACCGACGGCGCCAGAACCTCGATGCCGAGACGCAGCGCGTCCTGGCGGAAGTCGGCGAGCTTGTCGGTGTTGCCCATGTCGAGCGTCATCGACGCCGCCAGGAACTCGACCGGATAATGCGCCTTGAGATAGGCGGTCTGGTACGAGACCACGGCATAAGCGGCGGCGTGCGACTTGTTGAAACCATAGTCGGCGAACTTGGCCAGCAGGTCGAAAATGAAGTCGGCTTGCGGCTTGCCGACGCCACGCTCGACCGCGCCGGAGACGAAGCGCTCGCGCTGCTTGTCCATCTCGGCGCGGATCTTCTTGCCCATGGCACGGCGCAAAAGATCGGCTTCGCCGAGCGAATAGCCGGAAAGCTCCTGCGCGATCTGCATCACCTGTTCCTGGTAGACGATGACGCCTTGCGTCTCCTTCACCAGATGGTCGATCTTGGGGTGGATCGACGCCATCTCCTCCTCGCCATGCTTGCGGGCGTTGTAGGTCGGGATGTTCTCCATCGGTCCCGGCCGGTAGAGCGCGACCAGCGCGATGATGTCCTCTATGCAATCGGGCCGCATGCCGATCAGCGCCTTGCGCATGCCGGCACTTTCCACTTGGAACACGCCGACCACCTCGCCGCGCGACAGCATCGCATAGGTGTCGGGATCGTCGAGCGGGATGGTCGCCAGGTCGATCTCGATACCGCGCCGGCGGATCAGCTTAACCGCCGTCTCCAGCACGGTCAGCGTCTTCAGGCCGAGGAAGTCGAACTTCACCAGTCCGGCCTGCTCGACATACTTCATGTTGAACTGGGTGACCGGCATGTCCGAGCGCGGATCGCGGTACATCGGCACCAGTTCCGACAGCGGCCGGTCGCCGATGACGATGCCGGCGGCGTGCGTCGAGGCGTGGCGGTAGAGGCCTTCCAGCTTCTGCGCCATGTCGAGCAGCGTTTGGACGATCGGCTCCCTTTCGGCCTCTTCGGCAAAGCGCGGCTCATTGGCGATGGCGTCGGCGAGCTTGACCGGATTGGCCGGATTCTGCGGCACCATCTTGGAGAGCTTGTCGACCTGGCCATAGGGCATCTGCAGCACGCGGCCGACGTCGCGCAGCACGGCGCGGGCCTGCAGGGTACCGAAGGTGATGATCTGGCCAACCTGGTCGCGACCGTATTTCTGCTGGACGTAGCGGATGACCTCCTCGCGGCGATCCTGGCAGAAGTCGATGTCGAAGTCGGGCATCGACACGCGATCGGGGTTGAGGAAGCGTTCGAACAGAAGCGAAAAGCGCAGCGGATCGATGTCAGTGATGGTCGTCGAATAGGCGACCAGCGACCCCGCGCCCGAACCGCGCCCCGGCCCGACCGGAATGCCCTGTGCCTTCGCCCATTTGATGAAATCGGCAACGATCAGGAAATAGCCGGGAAACTTCATCTTGGTGATGATGCCGAGCTCGAAATTCAACCGCTCGCGATACTGCTCGACCGTGTAGCCTGATGTCGGGCCATGCGCGGCCAGCCGCGCGTCGAGCCCCTCATGCGCCTGGCGGGCCAGTTCGTCGGCTTCCGCCTGAACGGCGGCTTCATTGTCGGCGACATCGCCGCCGGTGAAGCGCGGCAGGATCGGGTTGCGGTTCTTCGGGTAGTAGGAACAGCGCAGCGCGATCTCGACAGTGTTGTCGATCGCTTCCGGCAGGTCGGCGAACAGCCTGGCCATATCGGCCTGGCTGCGCAGGAAATTGTCTGGCGACAGCCGGCGACGATTGTCGACGGCAACGACGGAACCCTCGGCAATGGCGATCAGCGCGTCATGCGCGTCATAGTCGTCGCGGGCCGAGAAGAACGCCTCGTTGGTGGCGACCAGCGGCAGTTCATGCGCATAAGCCAGATCGATCGAGGATTTCTCGATCACGCGATCATAGCCGGACACCCGGTCAAGCTCGACATAGAGGCGATCGCCGAACATCGCCTTGAGGGTCAAAAGCCGTGCCTCGGCCAGATCGCGGCGATCTTCCTTGAGCGCAATGCCGATCGGGCCGCGCGGCCCGCCACTGAGGCAGATCAGCCCGTCACAATAACCTTGCATCATTTCGGTGGTCAGGTGGACCGCCTCGCCTGGCGGCGTTTCGAGGTAGACGCGGCTGACCAACCTGACCAGATTGGAATAGCCGGCCTCGGTCGCGGCGAGCAGGACGACTGGCCGCATGTCAGGGCCTTGCCGCCTGCGATCGCGCTGGCCGTCGCTGTTTTCGCCGGAAAAGGCGAGTGCAGTCTGGCAGCCGATGATCGGCTGGATGCCGTCCTTCACCGCCTTCTGCGCGAACTCAAGCGCGCCGAACAGATTATTGGTGTCGGTGACGGCAATGGCCGGGGCTTCGTCCTTGACCGCGTGAGCCACCACCTTGCCGATCTGCAAGGCGCCTTCCAGCAGCGAATAGGCCGAATGCACGCGCAGATGGACGAAGGGCCGCGCCGGTGCCTCCGGACGCGCAGCCGCTATCGCGGCTTCGCGCTTCAGGGGATCGCGGGGAAGTTTTTCGTCGGCCATGGTGCTGCGTAAAGGTCCCGAGTCGAAAGAGATGTATTGTCCGGGACCGCGCGATGCCAGTCCAGCACAAAACCACTGCTGATCACAGGCTGCCTGCCGGCTAGCCTTACGCGAATTCCATGATCACCGCATCCACCGCCAAACTGTCGCCTGGTTTGGCGTTGAGTTTCGACACGACAAGGTCGCGTTCGGCGCGCAGCACGTTTTCCATCTTCATCGCTTCGACCACTGCCAGGGTCTCGCCGACCTTGACCTCCTGACCCTCGGCAACGGCAATCGACACGACAAGGCCAGGCATCGGACAAAGCAGCAGTTTCGACGTGTCCGGCGCTATCTTTTCGGGCATCAGCCTTTCCAGCTCGGCGGTGCGCGGCAGCATGGCGCGCGCGGTCACCGACATGCCCTTCCAGGCAATGCGAAAGCCATTGGCAACCGGCCTGATCTGAGCCGTAACCTTGCGCTTGCCCACCGTGCCGCGCCAGATCAGATCGCCCGGCCGCCAGTCGGAGGCAACCGTCAGCGCCTTGCCGCCCTCGATCGACAGATCGATTTCCATCGGAATGGAAATCATGCCTTCGAGGATCGACGCCGACAGATAGTCATCGCCGATCTTCACCACCCAGTCGCGCTTCAGCGCTCCAGAATGCGGCGCCAGCCGCCCGCCCAGCCGGTCGAGCCGATCGCGGCGCAGCAGTTCCACCGCGGTCGCGATCGACGCCAGCACGGCTTTCTCATCGTCGTTCGGTACGACAGGGGCAAAGCCGTCAGGGTATTCCTCGGCGATGAAACCGGTCGATATCTGACCATCCCGCCAGCGCGGATGCTGCATCAAGGCAGCCAGGAACGGAATGTTGTGCTCGATGCCGTCGACGACAAAGCTGTCGAGCGCTTCCGACATGGCGTCGATGGCTTCCAGACGCGTCGGCGCCCAGGTGCACAGCTTGGCGAGCATCGGATCGTAGAACATCGAGATTTCGGAGCCTTCGGTGACGCCGGTGTCGTTGCGGATCACGACATCGCCGAACCGTCCTTCCTCCGGCGGCCGGTAGCGAGTCAGCCGGCCGATCGAGGGCAGGAAATTGCGGTATGGATCCTCGGCGTAGAGTCGGCTTTCCACCGCCCAGCCGTTCAGCTTGACGTCGCTCTGCTTCAGGGCGAGCTTTTCACCGGCCGCCACGCGGATCATCTGCTCGACCAGATCGATGCCGGTGACGAGCTCCGTCACCGGATGCTCGACCTGCAATCGTGTATTCATTTCAAGGAAATAGAAGTTCTTGTCCTTGTCCACGATGAACTCGACCGTGCCGGCGCTCTGGTAGTCCACGGCCCTGGCCAGCGCCACCGACTGCTCGCCCATGGCCTTGCGTGTCTCGGCATCAAGGAAGGGCGACGGCGCCTCTTCGGCGACCTTCTGGTTGCGACGCTGGATCGAGCATTCGCGCTCGCCGAGATAGAGCGCGTTGCCATGCGCGTCGGCCAGCACCTGGATTTCGATATGGCGCGGATCGACGACGAATTTCTCGATAAAGACGCGATCATCACCGAACGAGCTCTTGGCTTCCGATCGCGCCCGATCGAAGCCGTCGCGCACTTCCGACTGGTCCCAGGCGATGCGCATGCCCTTGCCGCCGCCGCCGGCGGAAGCCTTGATCATCACGGGATAGCCGATCTCGCCGGCGATCTTTTCCGCATGGTCGGCATTCTCGATGACGCCGAGCCAGCCGGGCACGGTGGAAACCTTGGCGGCGTTGGCGAACTTCTTCGATTCGATCTTGTCGCCCATCGCCTTGATGGCCTTGGGCTTCGGGCCGATGAAGATGATGCCTTCCGCTTCCAGCGCCTCACAAAAGGCCGCCCGCTCGGACAAGAAGCCATAACCGGGATGCACAGCCTGCGCACCCGTCTCCTTGCAAGCAGCGATGATCTTTTCGGGCACGAGATAGCTCTGCGCCGCGGGCGAAGGCCCGATATGCACCGCCTCGTCGGCCATCTCGACATGCACGGCATCGCGATCGGCATCGGAATAGACGGCGACCGTGGCGATGCCCATCCTGCGCGCCGTCCTGATGACGCGGCAAGCGATCTCGCCGCGGTTGGCGATCAGGATCTTAGTGAACATCAAAGGCGTTTCCCTCAGGTCTTTCGTCCTTCTTATGGGCTTCGGCACGTGGGCTCAAGCACTGTACCGCCGAGTGGCGATCCTCCGGTTTCTGCCTTGCCAGATGGATGCCGCTCGACGAAGGCTAAGTCGCCGCCACAGGAAAACCGCCGCATGCAGAATATCGTGCATATCCTTTTGATCACCGGTCCTGCTGGAATCGGAAAATCCACGCTCTGCTGGGAGATCGGCGCCAGCCTCAGCGCTGCGCGGATAGCCCATGCAATCATCGAAACCGACGAACTCGACCGCGTCTATCCCCGGCCAGCCGCCGAGGATCTGGACAGGCTGCGGCCCGGCACGACCGATGTGAGCGCCATCAATCTGGCGGCGATCTGGTCGACCTATCGCGCGCTCGGGCATTCGCGGCTGATCATGTCCGGCGTCATGATGCATCCGAGCTTCGACCGCCGCTGGATCCTGGCGGCGATACCCGAGGCCGAAATCACCGTCGTGCGCCTGCAGGCTTCGGAGAAGACGCTGACCGAACGCCTGGCTCGGCGCGAGGTCGGATCCGGCGCCGGGGATCAGTTGCAGCGCACACTGCGCCAGGCGCGCCGCATGGCGGACGAAAATCGCGACGGCTTGCTGTGCATTGCCGCCGACGACAGAGGACCGGCGGAACTTGCTCAGACGATCTTGCGCGAGGCCGGCTGGGCCGGTTGAATGCTGGAAGATTTGCGCCAACTTTGGTCGCCAAACCGGGTTGAAACGGTATAAAAATCCTGAAAGCCTAGACCAATCGCCTTGGGAGGATTTGCTCGATGAAAACCCGCGCCGCAGTCGCTGTCGCCGCCGGAAAGCCGCTGGAGATCATGGAGGTCGACCTCGACGGTCCGCGCGAGGGCGAGGTGCTGGTCGAGATCAAGGCGACCGGCATCTGCCACACCGACGAATTCACGCTGTCTGGCGCCGATCCCGAAGGCCTGTTTCCGGCCATCCTCGGCCATGAAGGCGCCGGCGTCGTCGTCGATATCGGCAAGGGCGTCACCTCGGTCAAGAAGGGTGATCACGTCATCCCGCTCTATACGCCCGAATGCCGGCAGTGCCCGTCTTGCCTGTCGCGCAAGACCAATCTGTGCACGGCGATCCGCGCGACGCAGGGCCAGGGCCTGATGCCGGATGGTTCGTCGCGCTTCTCGATCGGCAAGGACAAGATCTTCCACTACATGGGCTGCTCGACCTTCTCCAACTTCACCGTGCTGCCCGAGATCGCGCTGGCCAAGGTCAATCCCGACGCGCCCTTCGACAAGATCTGCTACATCGGCTGCGGCGTCACCACCGGCATCGGTGCTGTCATCAACACCGCCAAGGTCGAGCAAGGCGCCACCGCGGTCGTCTTCGGCCTTGGCGGCATCGGCCTCAACGTTATCCAGGGCCTGAAACTTGCCGGCGCCGACATGATCATCGGCGTCGATCTGAACAACGACAAGAAGGAATGGGGCGAAAAGTTCGGCATGACGCATTTCGTCAATCCGAAGGAGATCGACGGCGATGTCGTCCCCCACCTGGTCAACATGACCAAGCGCGGTGCCGACCAGATCGGCGGCGCCGATTACACCTTCGACTGCACGGGCAGCACCAAGGTCATGCGTCAGGCGCTGGAAGCCTCGCATCGCGGCTGGGGCAAGTCGGTCGTCATCGGCGTGGCGGGTGCTGGCCAGGAGATCTCGACGCGGCCGTTCCAGCTGGTCACCGGGCGCACCTGGATGGGCACCGCTTTCGGCGGCGCACGTGGCCGCACCGATGTGCCGAAGATCGTCGACTGGTACATGGACGGCAAGATCCAGATCGACCCGATGATCACCCACACGTTGAAGCTCGAGGATATCAACAAGGGGTTTGACCTCATGCATGAGGGCAAGTCGATCCGAAGTGTCGTGGTTTACTGAGGAAGACCACAAGCCGCCGACCAACCGGCCTGCGACCTCTGTGGTTCACAACTGGGAGGAGAAAAGAATGGCGGAGAAACTGCATCCGAAGATCGACAATGGCTTGCCCAGGGAAAGCGCCAGCTTTTCCGGCGGCACGCTGGTCTGCGCCTGCACCAGCAAGCCGGTGAAGGTGAAGGTCAAGGGCCAGATCGCCCACAACCATGCCTGCGGCTGCACCAAATGCTGGAAGCCCGAAGGCGCGGTGTTCTCGGTCGTTGCCGTGGCCGGCACCGGCGACGTCACCGTCACCGAGAATGGCGACAAGCTCAAGGTGGTCGACCCCTCAGCGCTGATCCTGCGCCATGCCTGCACCGGCTGCGGTGTCCACATGCACGGGCCGGTCGAGCGCGACCATCCGTTCAAGGGCCTGTCCTTCATCCATCCCGAGCGCTTCGAGGAGGATGGCTGGTCGCCGCCGGGCTTTACCGCCTTTGTCTCGTCGATCATCGAATCCGGCGTCGATCCCAAGCGCATGGACGGCATCCGTGCGCAGCTGAAGACAATCGGGCTGGAGCCCTATGACTGCCTCAATCCCGGCCTGATGGACTATATCGCCACCTGGACCGCGAAGAAGTCCGGCGCCTTGCCGGCCTGACAGTCGTGAAATTTCAGGTTTGGGGCCGGACACGTTTCCGGCCCCTGCTCGTTCTGGAGAGACAATGCCCTCACCCGCCATTCTCGTCGACGCCGACGCCTGCCCGGTCAAGGCCGAGGTCGAAAAAGTCGCCGAGCGCCATAGTGTCGTCGTCACCTACGTCTCCAATGGCGGCCTGCGGCCGTCCCGCGATCCGATGATCCGCAATGTCGTGGTCTCCAAGGGCGCCGATGCCGCCGACGACTGGATCGTCGACAATGCACGGAGCAACGACATTGTGATCACCGCGGACATTCCGCTGGCCGCCCGCGCGGTGGCGCTTGGCGCCCATGTGCTTGGGCCGACCGGACGTCCGTTCACGCCGGAAACGATCGGCATGGCGGTGGCGATGCGCGATCTGAAACAGCATTTGCGCGAGACAGGCGAAAGCAAGGGTTACAATGCCAGCTTCGCCCCGCAGGACCGCTCGCGGTTTCTCGGCGAACTCGACCGCATCTTGCGGCGCGCCCTGAAATCCGCCACACCGGACTAGAAACCGAGCGCCATCCAAGGTTGGAACCGACATGGCTGCCGAAACCCCGATAAAGTCTCCCATTCAGCGCCACATGCTGTTCGCGGTGTCGGCCTGCGTTGGCGTTTTTGCGCTCCTCGTGGCATTGCTGCTGCATGCCTCGCTCGCTTATTCGATCGGCGCCAACGCATTCTTTGCCGCCTACGTCATTCTCGTCGTCGCCCAGATGCCGAAGTTCACCGGCAGGTATCTGAGCAAGAATGCGCGTGCCACCGACCAGCCGGTGCTGGTTATTTTCGCCGTGACGCTTGTCGTCGTCGGCGTTGCCACCTTTTCGCTGTTTCAGCTGATCAACCAGAAAGACAGCGCCCACCCCATAGAGCTCGGCTTCGCACTGCTGTCGATCCCACTCGGCTGGTTCACAATCCATGCCATGGCAGCGCTGCATTATGCCCATGTCTACTGGATGGACGGCGATGCGGTCGACGCCGAGACCAAGAAGAAGATCCCGGTCGGGGGACTGCTGTTTCCGGGCGACAAACGGCCGGAAGGTTGGGATTTCCTCTATTTCTCGACGGTTATCGGCATGACGGCGCAGACCGCCGACACCAACATCTCGACGACGCACATGCGTCGTGTCGTGCTTGTCCATTCGATCCTGTCGTTTTTCTTCAACACGGTCATCGTCGCCGCGGCCGTCAATCTCGCCGTCAGCCTCGGCGCTCCATAATAAATCCGTGATCGGATGAAACATTGGTTTGGATCGCGACGTATCAGGAGGACAATGAGCGCGCAGGCCAGGTCGCCAGGGCCAGGAGACGAGACAAGATGGAATCTGTTGCCAGAAGCCAAGCCGCAGCCGGGCCGGACGCCCTCGCGTCGAGAGACAAAACGCTGATCTACAGGCAGTCGCGCTGGACGCGGCTGACGCATTGGCTCTGGGCCATCTCGCTGTTCTTCATGCTGCTGTCCGGCCTGCAGATCTTCAATGCCCGTCCGCAGCTCTATATCGGCAAGGAGTCTGGTTTCGACTACAACAACACCATCTTCGCCATCGGCGCCGAGAACACCAACGCCGGGCCACGCGGCTACACCGAAATCTTCGGACATCGCTTCGACACCACAGGGGTGCTCGGCTGGTCGGGGCCGGCAGGCCAGGAGACGTCCCGCGCCTTTCCGTCCTGGGCGACGATCCCGTCCTACTATGATCTCGGCACCGCCCGCGTGATCCATTTCTTCTTTGCCTGGATACTGACCACGACCTTGATCGTCTGGCTGGTCGCCAGCATTGTGAATGGCCATCTGCGCCGCGATCTCGCGCCACGCCTCGATGATCTCAAGCGGCTGCGGCAAGACATCATCGACCACGCAAAGCTCAGATTCCACCACAGGCGGGAATACAACACGCTGCAGAAAATGGCCTATGGCGGCGTGCTGTTCGTGCTGCTGCCACTGATGATCATCACCGGCCTGGCAATGTCGCCAAGCATGAACGCGGTACTGCCGTTCCTCAACGATCTGCTCGGTGGTCGGCAGACGGCACGCACCATCCATTTCACCGTCATGGTGCTGCTGGTCGCCTTCTTCGTCGTCCATATCCTGATGATCCTGGCCGCCGGCCCGATCAACGAGCTGCGCTCGATCATCACCGGCTGGTATCGCATCGATCCTCCCGCACAGGACGACAAACCCGTCGAGAGGAGTGCGTGACATGGCGAAGTTTGAGATCAGCCGCCGCAAATTCCTGACCGGTGCCAGCCTCGGCGCCTCCGGCATCATGCTGTCGGGCTGCGACGCTTTCGACAGCCAGCTAAGCGTTGGCAGCGGCCTGCGCAGTTTCCTCGAAAACGCCAATGGCCTGACATACCGGGCGCAACGCCTGCTTGCCGGGCGCGATGCGCTGGCGCCGGAATTCTCCGAGGGAGACATCCGCCAGCCGCAGCGGCCGAACGGTGTCACCGCTCCGGATGACGACGTCTACAAAGGCTTGCTCGCCAACAACTTCGCCGACTGGCGGCTGGAAGTTTCAGGCCTGGTCGAAAAGCCGCTGTCGCTCAGCCGCGAGCAGCTTCAGAACATGCCGAGCCGCACGCAGATCACCCGCCATGACTGCGTCGAAGGCTGGAGCTGCATCGCCAAATGGACCGGCACGCCGCTGTCGCTGGTGCTCGACCAGGCGGTGGTCAAGCCGCAGGCGCGCTACGTCATGTTCCATTGCCTCGACACGATCGACCGCAGTCTCTCCGGTGACATCAAATATTATGGCAGCATCGACCTGATCGATGCCCGTCACCCGCAGACGATCCTTGCCTATGGCCTGAACGGCAAGCCGCTGCCGGTCGAGAACGGCGCGCCACTGCGTGTCCGCGTCGAGCGCCAGCTCGGCTACAAGATGCCGAAATATCTCTACAAGATCGAGCTGGTCGACGGCTTCGCCACTGTCGGCGGCGGCAGGGGCGGCTATTGGGAAGACAATGGCTACGACTGGTACGGCGGGATCTGAACCGCACACCGTAAACACCGCGCCTCTAAGATGACTAGCGGCGAAACAGCTCGCCCTTTCCCGCAATCCGCTCGCCAATGCCGCCAAGCCGCAGCATATGCCAGGCAAGTGCATGGTTGCTCGACGTGACCGGTTTCCCCAATTCCTTCTCGACCTCCTCGATGATCCGGGCAACGCGCATGCTGGTGCAGGAAACGAACACGGCCTCACAGTCGCTCGACGCGCCGATTTCCAGGATGGCCTGCTTGACCGATGCCGGCGTGATGCGTGCGACGACATTGTCGTCCGCCTCATTGAAGGAGCCCATGACCGGAATATCCATCCCCCGCGCCATCAGCGATGCACGCAGGGAATGATTGATTTTCGCCAGATAAGGGGTGAGCAGCGCGATCCGCGAGACGCCCAGGGCCTTCAGCGCCGCCCGCGCCGCCGTCACCGGGTTGGTCACTTGCACGCCCGGCAGCACCTCGTGAATGCGCGCGGCAACCTTGTCCTCGCCGATGACAAGCGCTCCCGACGTGCAGGCAAAGCCGATCACATCGAACTTGACGTCGGGCAAAAGGCCGACCGTTGCGGGGATCACGGCCGACATCTTCATCAGGTTTTCCGGCGTGATCTCGACATCGCTGTAAAGACGAGCCTCGTACAGCGCGATGTCGCGCGCGGGCAGCGCATAGCGGAATTCATCCTCGATGGTCTGGTCGGTCCGCAGCACGAGCAGGCCGAGATTGGCGCGGGTGCCGATACCGTCGTCGGTCTTGAAGGGAATGTGTTCCCTGTCGAGGACAAGCGTGTTGTCGGCGCGCTTAACCGGGGCGTCCATGGTGCAGTCCCCTTCCTGATGCCAATCAGAATTGTCGACAATAGAAACGGCAACATTGCCGAAACTGTCAAGGGCTCCGTGCAGATTTCAGAAAGTCGGAAACGCCTGAATTATGGGGTTGAGTAGATCTCTCGTCAGTCGCCGGCCCGTACGCCGTTGACAAAGATCGGTGTCTTCCTATTGAATTGTCGACAATAGAACGACAGCCATTTGGGACGGCTATGCGCGTATTGATCTTGGGCGGGGGCGTGGTCGGGATCACCACTGCCTATCAGTTGCAAAAGGATGGCCACGCGGTCACCGTCCTCGAGCAGGCACCGCAGGTGGCCGAGGGCGCGAGCTGGGCAAATGCCGGCATGATCGCGCCCGGTCACTCCTTCGTCTGGTCGTCGCCAGCCGCCCCGAAAATCCTGCTGAAATCGCTGTTCCAGAAAGACCAGGCGCTTCGTTTCAAACTCTCCGCCGACCCGCATCTCTACACCTGGTCGCTGCGCTTCCTCAGGGAATGCACGGCCGCCAGGGCGCGTCGCAACACCCTCCTCAAACATCGGCTTGCGGTCCATTCCCAATCGGTCCTTCAGGCAGTCGTCACGGAGGAAGCGATACAATACGACAGGACCTCGGCCGGCATTCTTTACTTCCACCGCAGCCGCCAGGCGCTCGACAAGGGCGTCGCCAACATGCGCCTGCTGGAGGCCGACGGCCAGGAGATCCGCATTGTCGACGCGCAGGAAATCGTTCACCGCGAGCCGGCGCTGGCTTCGTCACGCGACAGCATTGCCGGCGGCATATTGTGTCCGACCGACGAAACCGGCGACGCCGCCAAGTTCACGCGCGCGCTGGCGGCCATCGTCGAAACGAGGGGCGGCAAGATCCTGACAGACACCAGGATCATCGGGATAGAACGCAGGAACGACGCGATCACCCGGGTCGTGACCGACAAGGGAGAGGTCTTGGCCGACGCCTACGTTCTCTGTCTGGGCGCGGAAAGCCCGATCCTCGCCCGCAAGATCGGCCTTGGTCTGCCGATCTATCCGATCAAGGGATATTCCCTGACCATTCCCATCGTGGACCAGGCCCTGGCTCCAAAACTTCCCGTTATCGACGAGCACAACCTCGTTGCCATCACGCCGATGGGCGATCGCATCCGCGTCACCGCCACCGCGGAATTCGCGGGCTATGACCGCAGCCACAAGCCTTCGGATTTCGCATTCATGAAGCGCGTCACGCAGGAACTGTTCCCGCGCGGTATCGCCTACAATCGCGCCGAGATGCGGGCCTGTCTGAGACCAATGACGCCCGACAATCTGCCAATCCTCGGCCTGCGCAACATCCGAAACCTCTGGCTGAACACCGGCCACGGCCATATCGGCTGGACCATGGCGCATGGATCGGCCCGCATCGTCGCCGATCTGATCGCCGGCCGGGCCGCACCAATCGCCCTCGATGGTATCCTTCCCAAACAGGCGCGGTTCGCCGAACCAAGTGCCGCAAAGGCTTGACTGACGCCATGCTTCGACCCACCAGGCAAACCAACCAGGACAACAATGCGGCGTTGGCATCCAAGCCGGTCAAGACCGGCCCGCGTGTTTATGAAGAGATCCGTCGCATGGCGATGGACTATCGCTTCAAGCCGAACGAACGCATCAACGAAGTGGCGCTTGCCGCGAGGCTGAATGTCAGCCGCAGCCCGATCCGGGAGGCTCTCCAGCGGCTGGTCACGGAGGAACTCATCACCTTCCAGACCAATCGCGGCTTCTTTTGCCGCGGCTTCGACGTCGATGAGGTCGTCAATCTTTCCGACGTGCGGGCGGTGCTCGAGGAGCGCTCCGTCAGGCTGGCAATCCAGCGCGCGACCAATGAAGAACTCGCCGCGCTCGTCGACTGGTGGACGCTCACCATGGCGCGCGCCGACTCATTTTCCAGCGCCGAACTGACCGCCAGGGACGAGGAATTTCACATCCGCATCGCCAGACTGTCAGGCAATCCCGAACTGGCGCGCATGCTCGAAGGCATCAATACGCGCATCCACTTCGTCCGCAAGATCGAAGTGGAGAAGCACCGGCGACTGTCGACGACCTACACCGAACACAGCGAGATTGCCCGGGCCATGGTGGCCCGCGATGCCGACAGCGCCGCCAGGCTCATGCATGACCACATCACCATCAGTGTCGCCGATGCCATGTCGACCGTTCGGGAAGGCCTGGCCCGGATATACATTGATGTAGGCCAGGTCTGATCAGGCAACGCTTTACCGGTCAGGCGACCTTGTCGAGCAGCGGCCTCAGCGCCGGGTGGATTTCCGGCGAAGCGTGCTTGATCAGCGTCAGCAGCGCGCGTTCGTTCTCGTACAGAGGCCGGTCCGCGCCGATGTGCTCGATCAGCCAGCCGGCTTCGCCGGCATCGATCGTCTCGGCGCGGCGAGCCAGGGCTTCGGTTGCCCTGTTCTTGGCTTCCCACTCGGCCTCGATATCGCCTGGAGACCGATAGGCTTCCATAATGCCGGCAAGGCCGCCGGAGATCATGCGGCTGAAGAAGCCGCCGATTTCCGGATCGGCATGTTCGAGGAAGGCATCCCGGCGCAGCGCCACATCGCGCGTCGGCGCCTCGTAACCGGCCGAGCACATGACGAAATTGGCGATCGCCTTGACGAACAGATCGTTCCAGGACGGATCGTTGTGTCCTTGAGCGGTCCGCTCATTGATCTTGAACAGCACCTCGGCCTCGGCGCGCGTGATGGCGATGTTGCCGTCGCCGCCATGGGCATGGAGGATACGGCGCAGCAGCTCGACCTCCGCCTTGGCGATCAGCCCGGGAACCAGCGCACCGCCGAGCATCAGCGGCCCCTTGCCGTCGACAACGGCATGCGCCACTTGCTCCAGCGCATAGACGCAAAGCTGGCCCGGCGACGATTTCGCCTTTTCCAGCACGTGGACCAGCAATTCGAGTTCGGTACGGCTGTCGACCATGCCGTCGCGCGAAATCGTGCGGATCAGCCAGTCGGCATTGTCCTGCGAGATATAGCCCGACGGCTTTTCCTGGTGAACGATGTAGTCTGTGACCGCCTCGATGAAGAAAGGCGGCCATTCCTGGCATTTGTCCTTGGCCGTGGCGTCGAGCGCGAACAGTGCCTCGGCCTCGCCGCGCGTCACCACGCCATCGCCGAACACCTCATGGCGCAACATCGCCACGTCCTCCGCGGCGATACGGCTTTTCGAGGTCAGCCCGGCCACCGGCGCGCTCATGATCAATTCGCCCATTTGTCGTCCCCCTCCGCTGCCGGCAATGCCGGCCCCAAAGCGTCATCCCTGCCAACATATCAGCAGTGTCTTGAAAAACCGGCAAACGGCGTGGTTAGCGAAGACTTGTCAGCCAATGCATGTCGCCCAAAAGTGTGCAGCGGTTTTGGGAGAACGACATGCATCAAAGCTGTCGCTGGCAGGTGACAATGTGTCGTCGACGGGCTATGGATGGCGCGTCGAGGACTCAGGGTCTGAGTCCTACCTGTTTGCGGGAGAGAGCAGCGAGAGCTGCCGCCGAAGGGGAAATCGCCCGAAATCTCTCAGGCAAAAGAACCGTAGACGGGAAAGACACTCTGGAAAGTCGGGGCTTGCCCCCGCGCCGAAGGTGTAAGCGCCGCTGACAGGGTTCCGGCTGCGCGAGTCTCTCAGGCTTCAGACAGAGGGGCACGGACTGGTCGCCATTCGCGACCGATTGCGTGCGACTCTGGAGATGACATGACGGGCGACGACACCAAACACCTTCCCCTCGAAGACATCCATTTGGCAGCTGGTGCGCGCTTTGGCGCCTTTGCCGGTTGGTCGATGCCGCTGACCTATCCGGCCGGCGTCATGAAGGAGCACCTTCACACCCGCGAACAGGCCGGCCTGTTCGACATCTCGCATATGAAGCTGTTCGAGGTCAGCGGGCCGGATGCGGTTGCGCTGCTCAACCGTGCTTGCCCCTTGGATGCAGGCGCACTTGAAATCTCGCAGTCCAAACTGTCCTTCTTCCTCAATGAGGCAGGCGGGATATTGGACGATCTGATCGTCACCAGGCTTGGCGACATCAGGTTCATGGTGGTCGCCAATGCAGGCAACGCCGTGGCCGACGAAAAGCATTTGCGCGCGCTTGCCGCGGATTTCGACGCCAGGGTCGAACCGCTCGACCGCGTCTTCCTCGCCATACAGGGTCCTGAAGCCTGGGCGGCTCTTTCCCGTGCCGGCATCGAGACCGGCTCGCTGCTGTTCATGCATGGTGTCGAACCGCGGAAGAACTGGTTCATGAGCCGCTCCGGCTATACCGGCGAGGACGGTTTCGAGATCGGGCTGCCGGAGGCCGATGCGCGCGATCTTGTTGGAAAATTGCTCGGCGATGAACGCGTGCTGTGGATCGGGCTGGCCGCCCGCGACAGCCTGCGGCTGGAGGCAGGGCTCTGCCTGCATGGTCAGGACATCACGCCGGAGACCGACCCGGCCAGCGCCGCCTTGATGTGGGCGATCCCCAAGGATATCCGCGCTTCCGGCGCTTTCATCGGCGCCGATGCGCTCCGCGCCGCCGTGGAACGGGGACCCGCGCAAAAGCGCGTCGGCCTGAAGCCGGAAGGCCGCCAGCCGGTGCGTGGCGGTGCCGCGCTTTTTGACGCCGACGGCAATCCGGCCGGCCACGTCACGTCAGGCGGCTTCGGCCCCTCGGCCGGCCATCCGGTCGCCATGGGCTATGTCGCGGCAGCGCTGGCAAAACCCGGAACACGGGTTTTCGCCGATGTTCGCGGCACGAAAATCCCAGTCGACATCAGCTCCCTGCCCTTCACACCGCATCGCTACCGCAAAGGATGATTTCAATGGCAACGATCTATTTCACATCAGATCACGAATGGCTCCGCGTCGAGGGTGGCATCGCCACAGTCGGCATCACCGACTACGCGCAGGAGCAGCTCGGCGATCTCGTCTTCGTCGAACTGCCGGAGACCGGAAAGAAATTGACCAAGGGCGATACCGCCGTCGTGGTCGAATCCGTCAAGGCGGCTTCCGATGTCTACGCGCCGGTCGATGGCGAGATCACCGACGCCAACGGTACGCTGTCGTCGGATCCGTCACTGGTCAATTCGGCGGCTACAGGTGCCGGCTGGCTGTGGAAGATGAAGCTCGCCGACGAAAGCCAGCTCGCCGGCCTCATGGATGAGGCCGCCTACAAAGCCCATATCGGCTGATATCAGGATCCGAAAGACATGACCGCAGCACTCACTCCTTTCTCGGCCCGCCATATCGGCCCGAGCGTCAACGATGTCAGAGCCATGCTTGCCGTGATCGGCGTTCCGTCCGTCGAGACGCTGATCAGCCAGGCCGTGCCGCAGTCGATCCGCCTCGACTTGCCGCTGACCCTGCCCGCACCGGCCAGCGAAGCGGAAGCGCTGGCCGAATTGTCGGCGACCATGGCCAAGAATACGGTGCTGAAGAGCTTCATCGGCGCCGGCTATCATGGCGTCCAGGTGCCGCCGGTCATCCAGCGCAACCTGTTCGAGAACCCGGCCTGGTACACGGCCTACACGCCTTATCAGGCCGAGATCAGCCAGGGCCGGCTCGAAATGCTGTTCAACTTCCAGACGCTGGTCACGGAACTGACCGGCCTGCCGGTGGCATCGGCCTCCTTGCTCGATGAAGCGACCGCGGTCGCCGAAGCCGTTGGCATTGCGCTGCGCCACCACCGCGACAAGCGGACCAAGGTGGCGCTCGCTGGCACGCCGCACCCGCAGACGCTCGACGTCGTGCGCACCCGCGCCGAGCCGCTCGGCATCGAGATCGACGGCGAGACGATCGACGACAACACCGCCGCCCTGCTCGTCTCCTGGCCGGATACGTTTGGCGTCTATGGCAACCACAAGGCGGCGATCGACAAGGCACGTGCGACCGGCGCCATCGTCGTCTTCATCGCCGATCCGCTTGGCCTGACGCTGACCGACGCGCCGGCCAAACTTGGCGCCGATATCGCTGTCGGTCCGATGCAGCGCTTTGGCGTGCCGATGGGCTTTGGCGGCCCGCACGCGGCCTATTGCGCTGTCTCCGACAGACTGACGCGGCTGATGCCCGGCCGCCTGGTCGGCCAATCCACCGACAGCAAGGGCCGGCCCGGCTACCGGCTTGCCTTGCAGACACGCGAGCAGCATATCCGCCGCGACAAGGCGACCTCCAACATCTGCACCGCACAGGCACTGCTCGCCAACATGGCGACCGCCTATGCCATCTGGCACGGCCCCGCCGGACTGCAGGCGATCGCCGGGCGCATCCACGCGCTGGCCAACCGTCTGGCAAGCGGCCTCGAGGCGGCAGGCGTGTCGGCGATGGGCGCCAGCCGTTTCGACACTGTGACGGTGGAGGCCAAGGGCAAGGCGGCGCAGATTGCCGCCGCGGCAGAAAAGACCGGCCGGCTTTTGCGCGTCATCGATGCCGACCATGTCGGCATCAGCTTCGACGAGACCTCGACCGATGCCGATCTCGATGCGATCGCGGCCCTGTTCGGCGCCAAGGCCGCTCCGTCGGCCGATAGCACGGCGCCCGGCAAGCCGCGCGGCAAGGAGTTTCTCACCCAGCCGGTCTTCCACGAGAACAAGTCGGAAACCGATATGATGCGCTTGCTGCGCCGGCTGGCCGACAAGGACCTGGCTCTCGACCGCACCATGATCCCGCTCGGATCCTGCACCATGAAGCTCAACGCGGCGGCCGAAATGATGCCGGTGAGCTGGCCTGAAATCGCCAATTTGCATCCCTTCGCGCCAGCCAGCCATTCGGCCGGCTATCGTGCCATGGTCGGCGAACTGGAGGGGTGGCTGTCGGAGATCACCGGCTTCGACGCGGTCAGCCTGCAGCCCAATGCCGGCAGCCAGGGCGAATATGCCGGCCTGCTCGCCATTCGCGCCTATCACCGTTCGCGCGGCGAAGGCCATCGCACCGTCTGCCTGATCCCCTCCTCCGCGCATGGCACCAATCCGGCAAGTGCGGCGATGGCCGGCATGAGCGTTGTCGTTGTGCGCTGCACCGAAGACGGCAACATCGACATGGACGACATGAGAGCCAAGGCCAACGAGCATTCTAAGGATCTCGCGGCGCTGATGTTCACCTACCCCTCGACACACGGCGTCTACGAAGAAGGCGCCCGCCACCTATGCGCCCTCATTCACGAGCATGGCGGCCAGGTCTATTTCGATGGCGCCAACCTCAACGCCCTGGTCGCCTTGGCGCGGCCCGCCGATATCGGCGCCGACGTCTGTCATATGAACCTGCACAAGACTTTCTGCATCCCTCATGGCGGCGGTGGCC
This sequence comes from Mesorhizobium cantuariense, assembly GCF_042647205.1. Classification (NCBI taxonomy): domain Bacteria; kingdom Pseudomonadati; phylum Pseudomonadota; class Alphaproteobacteria; order Hyphomicrobiales; family Phyllobacteriaceae; genus Mesorhizobium; species Mesorhizobium cantuariense. The sequence continues at coordinate 3,555,410 of NZ_JBHRVD010000001.1, forward strand.
CGGGCATCGGCCCGATCGGCGTCAAGGCGCATCTGGAGCCCTATCTGCCGGGACATGTCACCGAGGGTTCTGCGCACGCCGTGTCGGCCGCACCGTTCGGCAGCGCCTCGATCCTGCCGATCACCTGGATGTATATCCGCATGATGGGCGCTTCTGGCCTGAAGCAGGCGACGGAGACCGCCATCATCTCGGCCAACTACGTGGCGACACGGCTCGCGCCGCACTTCCCACTTCTCTACAAGGGTAGGCACGATCGCATCGCGCATGAATGCATTCTCGATACCCGCGTGCTGAAGGAGAGCGCCGGCATCAGCGTCGACGACGTCGCCAAGCGCCTGATCGACTACGGCTTCCACGCGCCGACCATGTCCTTCCCGGTCGCCGGCACGCTGATGGTGGAGCCGACCGAATCCGAGCCCAAGCGGGAACTCGACCGCTTCTGCGAGGCTATGATCGCCATATCAGGCGAGGCAGCGAAAGTCGCCAAGGGCGAATGGCCTTTGGCCGACAATCCGCTGGTCAACGCGCCGCACACCGCCGCCGAGGTGCTGGCCGGTCAGTGGACCCATCCCTACTCGCGCCTGGAGGCGGCCTATCCCGCCGGCGATGCCGACACGGCAGCCAAGTACTGGCCACCTGTGTCACGCATCGACAATGTCGCCGGTGACCGCAACCTGGTCTGCTCGTGCCCGCCCCTGTCGGACTATCTGGGCGCGGCGGAATAATTAAGCGGAGCGCAAGGCCGGCTTCACCGGTTCGGCCTTGCCTGGTGCCGTCCGGCCGATGACGCAATTTCGACCGGCGCGCTTGGCGGCGTAGAGCGCCGCGTCGGCCCCGGCAAGCACGTCATCGAGAGTGCGGCCGCTTGCCTCGCCAAAGCCGATGCCGCCGCTGACCGTGCTGCGCAACTTACCGAGTTGGGTGGCGACGATCTCGGTGCCGAAGGCAACGCCGATCTTGCTGGCGAGATCATGGGCCTTCTCTTCCGTCATTCGCGACATGACGACGGCGAATTCCTCGCCACCCAGGCGAAAGGCGTCGACACCGGTCCTGGCATATTTCTTGATCACCGCGGCGAAGCGGCACAGGACCTGATCCCCGACCGGATGGCCGTAGACATCGTTCGTCCGCTTGAAGTGGTCGAGGTCGAACATGACGACGGACATGAACGGACCGAAACTCCGCTCGCCGTAGAGCGACGTCAGCGCCCTACGGTTCATCAGCCCCGTCAGCGGATCGGTCATGGTCTCGGCCTTCAGCTCGATCTGCGCCTGCAGATGGTGAAGGGAGAGCGTCAATGCGCCGAGCCCGGTCATGCAGGCCACCGCCACGACGGAGTTCAATCGTTCGGCCCAATTGTCGGGCGCGGCCCCAAGGGCCCATTGCCCCTTGGTCAGCAAAACCACGCCGCAAAGCGCAAACGACACCGCGCAGGTGCCACTCAGAAACGAAACCACCAGCAGGATGCGGCGATCGTGGCTGCCGTTGATCCAGAACATGGCGCCGATCGCCGACAGCAGCGCCGTCACCGTGGTGTAGGTGACGACAAAGCCGACGCCATCAAGGCCCAGGAAGGTCACGGCGGCACAGATAGCCATGGCGGCAAGCGCCGGTGCAACGGCACGTCTGTAGCCGGACACGCCCAGATATTGCATGGCCGACACGCAGAGGATCAGAAACCCCAGGCTGAGCAGTGCGAGCACGATCTGGCAAAGCAGTGGATCGGGATCCTTGGTGTATTGCCAGAACAGGATCACATGCGCGACGAGCACCAGAATGCCGCACGCCACCGTCAGGACGAAGCCTGCCTTGGGCGCGGTGAACCAGATCGCAAACATGGTGACGCTGAGGCAGATGCCCGACAGCGCGGCTGCGAGCAGGAGCGAACTGAAGTCCAGCATATCGGGCAAGGGCCTCTTGAGCGTCGGCGGTTGCGCTGCATTCTAGGTCAGCGGCAGCCCTCAGATACGGGTTTTCAGCCGATCTTTCGACCAACCTGCGGATAGGGTTTACAAAGCGTCGATGCCACGTGTTCCGAAACCGGACCCTTGAATACGAGATCAACCCTTGTTCAAGAGAGCGAGGTTGGCGTTGACGACGGTGGGATCGGCCATGCCTGCCTTCGCTTCGAGCAGCAGCGCCTTGGCCTTCTTGCGATTGCCGCGCAGCAGTTGCGAATAGCCCATGTTGTTGACGATCTGCGGCTTGCGGCCGGCGACTTTCAAAAGCTGGCTGTAGGCACGGTCGGCGAAGTCGAAACGACCGAGTTCATCATAGGAAGCGGCAAGTCCCATCCAGGCCTCGGCATTGTCGGCCTTCAACTCGACGGCCTTGCGGAAGTGCTTTTCGGCGAGGCCGTAATTGGCATCGCGAAACTGCGCCTTGCCTTGCGCCAGATCGGAGGTTTCGGTGTCCTTTGCCGCCGGTTGGATGGCGGTGGTCTTGGTGGTGTCGACGCCGCTCGTCGTACAGCCAGACATCATCAAGACGGCCGCCATCGCGGCCATTGCCGGGAAGTTACTGTGACGCATGCCCCTGCCCCATCGCCCGATTTGCCGGGTCGTTCTTCAGGAAACACATTACATCAGCGACGATTAAACTTCGGTGCCGAAATGCCGCTAAAATTTGGTTTCGGGCACACCAGCCATTAACCACCAGCCACAAGACGAAGACTTATTCCCTGCGGCGAGGACGCGAGCGGCCTTTCACGGCCCCATGACTTTGAGTGCCGCAGGAACCGGATAGCGGCTTCCATCGTAGCGCAGCCGGTAGCTCCGCTTCACCGGCTTGCCGGGATGGGACTGGCACTCGCCATCCTTGTCGGGAGACGGGTTATCGGTTTCCGTCCGCTCGACCGCGGCGATGTCGTGATAGCCGTGATGGCTCACCGAGCCCATTGCCAGGCTGACCTGGCTCGAATGAAAGGATCCTGCGCAATTGGCATCGCCTTCGCCGCCATTGCCGGCCACGACGAGGCCGTCGAGCACCAGGCGCAGGGCATCGCCGGCGAGGGCATAGAGCCGCAGGTCGGTTTCGCTGAAGGGGTTGGCCTGCGAATGGTTTGCGATTTCGATGAGCAGGCCGAAGGCGGTGACGTCGGGCGCCAGCCTATAGCGGCCGGTATCGAGTTCGATCTTGCGGATGGCTATGGCGTCATCGGTGATCAGCCCTGGCTGGAGCAAGCGCTGGCGCACCTGCAGGCTGTTCCTGTCGACGACCAGAAGCTCGATATCGCCGACATGCCCGTCGTCGCTGGATTGGGCGCTGTCGGTCAGCGGCACTGCGACCAACAGCAGATCGTCATGGGCGGGCCATATCTTGCAGACCAGGCCAAACGGCGTATCGCCCCGCGGGACCGTCAGGGCGATACTGATATGGGGTTCAAGCGTGAACGAGGCGCCGTCGGCGCTCTTGCGGGCCTTGGGATAGGCCTGCTGCACCAAGGCAGCAGCATCGCCGCAATCGCCGGCGGCGGCGCAGGCGGGCGACAGGCAGGCGGCGGCCAGGCCAAGGAAAAGGGTTCGCAACAGCATTCGCATGGCTTCTCACGTTGCACGGCAGAATCTCGGGCAGAATATGGGTTGTCAGCCCCCCGCTTGGATTGATTCCCGTCGGGTGCGTCTAGTGTGCGCCCGTCATTTTGACGATGACTGGAATGGCGGCAATCATCAGCACCACCGGCAGGATGCACACCACCACCGGCACCGACATCTTGGCCGGCAGGGCGTGCGCCTTTTCCTCGGCCAGCGACATGCGCTTGTGGCGCATGTCGTCGGAAAAGACGCGTAGCGCACCCGACAGGCTGGTGCCGAGTTCCTTGGACTGTTGCAGCAGCGTGGCGAAAGAACGCACCTCGTCCAGGGTGAGGCGGTCGGCGAGCGCCTTCAGCGCATCGTCAAGGCTGCGCCCGGCCCTCAGCTCCAACGACACCAGCCGCAGGTTCTGGCTGAGCGCGGGATATGTCTTGGCGAGCTCCTTCGAGACGCGCTCGATGCCAGCCTCCATGCTCATGCCGGCATCCGAGCAGACGATCATCAGGTCCATGAAATCGGGAAAGCCGTTGCGATACTCACGCCTGTGTTCCCGCACTTTCTGGCTCAGCACCAGGCCGGGCAGGAAATAGCCGGCCGCTCCTGACAGGATGACGAATGTCCAGCGGCTGGCCATCGTCGCGTCGGGGCTGGCCATCCACCGGTTGACCACAAAAACACCGATTGCCGTGCCGATCATCGCGATGAACCGGATCAGGAAGAACATGCCGACAGCACGCGGCTCCATATATCCCGCCTGGATGAGCTTCATGCGCAGCCGGGCGACATTTTCCGGATCGCTCTTGGCGTAGAATTCCTGCGCCCGCTTCACCGCCTTCTCGCGCACGACACCGGTATTCTTCTTCTGCACCGGCTCTGGTTTCGCAGCCACGGGACCGTTGTCGACCCTGAGCCGGCGCTTGACCTCGTTGCGATCGCCCTTAGCCGCCATCATCGGCCATGCAACAGCGGCAGCACCCGCGGCCAGCAGCAGGATGGCCACCGGCATCAACGAGGTCGGCGCAAGCGAGGCGAGGAATTCTATGAAGCTTTGCATGTCAGAACTTGAAATTCGACATCTTGAACATCACCAGATTGCCCAGCATCAGCCAGGTGATAGAGCCGCCAATCAGGTACCAGGTCTTCGGCTCACCCCAGACATCTCGGTAGAAGGCCGGCATCAGCGCCATGATGGCGGCAAACAGCAGTGCCGGTATCGCCGTCAGGATATAGGCCGACAGGCGGCCTTCGGTCGAAATGGCGCGCACCTTGCGGCGCAACTTGCCGCGCTCGCGGATCGTCGTCGCCAGGCCATCAAGGATTTCGCGCAGATTGCCGCCTGAACTGGTCTGGATCGAGACGGCAGTGACGAACAGCGGCAGATCCTCCTGGCCGACCCGGTCGAACAGCGAGTTCAACGCCGAAACCAGATCGGAGCCGTAGGTCACTTCGTCGGCGATGACGCCGAACTCGGTGCCGATCGGGTCGGGCATCTCTCGCGCCACCATGGCGATCGCCACCGGCACCGGATGGCCGGCCTTCAGGCCGCGCGTGATCAGTTCCAGTGCTTCCGGCAATTGCATGCCGAACCGCTTCACCCTGCGCTTGCGTTTGAAGCGCAACGTCATCACCGGCAACACCGGAACAAGCACCACAAACAGGACAAGGCCCATCAGCGGCGGCAAGCCGTACCAGATGGCGACCAAGGCCATGGCCATCGCCACGCCGCAGGTGATCATCAGGAATTTCGACAGCGGCATGATCATACCCGACTGGGTTCGCAAAGCGCGGAACCGATCCAGCGAAAACAGCGGCGTGCCTGCATCGAGGCCGCGTTCCTTGCGCAGTTGGACAAGCACCTGCTCTTGGCTGATCTTGCTTTCCTGCAGTTTCATGCGCCGGTTGATGGCGGTGCGTTTGTCGCTGCGGCCGGCATAAAGCAGGTAGCAGGCCTCGGCGATCAGGATGCCGGTTAGTGCAGCCGCGGCATAGACGACATAGATCGCGCTGAGCCCGTCGAACACCTGGCTACTCCTGTGGCCGGCCGGGTTCGAAATATCGCCCGGGGAACTCGATGCCCATGGCGCGCAGATCCTCGAGGAAGCGCGGCCGGATGCCCGTCGCCTCGTAGTGGCCGAGAATCTTGCCGTCGGCCTCCATGCCGGTGCGCACGAAGCGGAAAATTTCCTGCATCTGGATGACATCGCCTTCCATGCCGGTCACCTCGGCGACACTGGTCACCTTGCGCTTGCCGTCGGATAGGCGCGTCAGCTGGACGATCAGGTCGAGCGCGCTGGCGATCTGGCTGCGGATCGACTGCACCGTCATCGGCATGCCGGTCATGCCAAGCATCTGCTCAAGGCGTGAAATCGCGTCGCGCGGGGTGTTGGCATGGATGGTCGCCATCGACCCTTCATGGCCGGTGTTCATCGCCTGCAGCATGTCGAAGGCTTCCTCGCCGCGGCACTCGCCGAGGATGACGCGGTCGGGGCGCATGCGCAGCGCATTCTTGACCAGGTCGCGCTGCTTCAGCTCGCCATGACCTTCGATGTTGGCGGGGCGCGTCTCCATGCGCGCGACATGTGGCTGCTGCAGCTGGAGCTCGGCCGCGTCCTCGATGGTGATCAGCCGCTCATCTTCCGGAATGAAGGCCGACAGCGCGTTGAGCATGGTCGTCTTGCCGGTGCCGGTGCCGCCCGAAATGATCGTCGTCTTGCGGGCATGCACGGCCGCCGCCAGCACTTCGGCCATGTTCTGGGTGATGGCGCCGAATTCGACCAGTTTGTGCAGGCCGAGCTTGTTCTTGGAGAACTTGCGGATCGACACCAGCGGTCCGTCAACCGCAACCGGGCGGATGGCCGCGTTGAAACGCGAGCCGTCCAGCATGCGTGCATCGACCATCGGCTGCGATTCGTCGACGCGGCGGCCGACCGCGGCAACGATCTTGTTGACGATGCGCAAGAGATGCGCCTCGTCCTTGAACGGAATATGGACCGGCTGCAACTTGCCCTTCTTTTCGACAAAGCAGTTCAGGTGGCCGTTGATCAGGATGTCGTTGATGTCGGGGTCCTTGAGCAGCGGCTCGAGCGGACCGAGGCCGACCATCTCGTCGACGATGTCGTCGACCAGCGCGTCGAGCTCGACGGTGTTGATCGCCATTCGCTCCTGCTTGGTCTTTTCCGACACGAAATCATGCACTTGCCGGCGCATCTCGTCCTTGGGCAAACGCTCCAGCGCTACGAGATTGATCTCCTCGAGCAGCAGCCGGTGGATACGCACGCGCGCATCAAGCACCTTGTTGGCATTCTTTGCCGGTGCTGCTTCCGGCTTTGCCGGCAAAGCCTTTCGGTTCGTCGGAATGACGACGGCATGATGCGCGACCGGCATTGGCTCGGCAGCGCGCTGCGGACGCGCATCGCGGTTCTGCAGGGTGGAAAAGCGGCTGGTCATCCGGCCTTCCTCTTCAGCAATTCACGGCCCATGCCAAACAGCGAGCGTGATTTCGCCCGGGTTGGGACTGCTTCCTCCGGCAGGATGATCTTCTTCAGATCGTTGATGACATTGGCGTTCGGATCGATCTCGTGCAACGGCACGCCGCGATCGACCGCCTCGCGCACCAGCCGGTAGTTGTTGGCGATACCGCCGACGAAATGCTCGCCGAGGATTTCCTGGACGTCGGCCTGCTTGATGCCGTTGTCGAACATCTTCTGTTCGAAACGGTTGACGATGACGTTCGGCTTCACTTCCTTGCCGGCGGTCTCGTAGACCGCCTGGATCAGCCGCTGCGTATGGCGCAGGCACGGCACCGTCATTTCCGCGACGATGTAGAGCTTGTTGGAACCGAGCAGCACCGTCTCCGTCCATGGAAACCAGGTGCGCGGCATGTCGATGACGACATTGTCGAAATAGGCCGAAACGAGGTCCAGCATGCGCACCACGACATCGGTCTTGAACGAGCGCATTTCCGAGGGATGCGTCGGCGCCGCCAGCACACAGAGCCCGCTGGCGTGCTTGGACAGCATCACATCGAGCAGTTGCCGGTCGAGGCGTTCGGGCTGGTTCTCGATCTCGGTGATGTCGAAACGCGGTTCGAGGTCGAGATATTCGGCACAGGCACCTTGCTGGAAATTAAGGTCGACCACGCAGGTCGAGGCGCCGCGCGTTACCGAGTGATGCAGCTGGAAGGCGGTCTGCAGCGCCAGCGTCGTGGTGCCGACACCGCCCGCGGCCGGCATGAAGGTGTAGATCTGCGACTCGGTGTTTTCCTCGCGCCCGGGTCCCTGCAGCGCCCGCACAACGGAGCGTACCAGATCGGCGGTGGTGATCGGCTTGACCAGGAAATCCGCGACCTTGAGCTGCACGAGAATGCGCACCGCGGCCGCGTTGAATTCCTGCGTGACGACGACAACCGGCACCTTGTCCTCAAGCCGGCGCATGATGCGCTGCAGCGACTCGACCTCCTCCAGCCTTGCCGCATCCATGTCGACGATGATCGCGCCGAACTCGGCTTCCTGGATCTCGCTGCGCAGCTCGGTGACATTCTTCTCCACCGTCGAGAGCTGGATGATCTCGGAGGCCGCGAATGCGGTCCGCGTATCCTGCCCAAAGGTCCTGTCGGTCGATACGAGCAGGATCTTCCTGGTCTTGATGCCGTTTGCCATTCTGTCAGCCTGTCAGGTCGCCCGTTGGACCAGTTGCCCGTTGAATCAGTTGCCCGTTGGATCAGTTAGTCGTGCTGGACTGCGACGCCTTCGCATCGGCCGCCTGGTCGGGTGTGACAGCCGCCGCGCTGCCTCGCTGGGCGGGCACCAGAAGCCTGGTGTTCTGGACCCCGTATTTCCAGGGATCGACCATCTGCATGACAGTGTTGGCGGCCTGCGCCTCGCCGGCGCCGGTCGTCAGCCCCTCGGTGCGCACATAGTCGTCGCTGGTGCAGCCGGCGGCGAAGCCGGCAACCAGCAGGGCGATGCTCGATCTCAAGACCAGACGCATGGCTTCAGTCCTTCGGCAGGTCGAGGAAATGCCCGACCGTGGTGACGGCGGCCGGCTGCGCGACGTTGCCGGCCGTCATTGCCAGCGCGCGGTTGGCGTCGGACGCCTTCACTTCGTCGGTGTTGTTGAGGAAATAGTCGACGTTGCTGGCCGCCTGCGTGCCATCGGTCGGCTCGACGAGCTTCTTCGACGGATCGACCGGCTTGACCAGATAGGGCGTGACGATGATGACCAGATCGGTCTCGCGCCGCTGATAGGATTTCGAGGAGAACAGCGCCCCAAGCACCGGCATCTTGCCGAGGCCGGGAATGCGCGATGTGGTGATGTCGTTTTGCGACTGCAGCAAACCGGCGATCATGAAGCTCTGGCCGTTCTTCAGGTCGACCGACGTCTTGGCGCGGCGCACGATGAAACCGGGCACTGAGATGCTGCCGATGTTGTAGGAGGCCGAGGCGTCGATCGAGGAGACTTCCGGCGCGATGTCCAGGCTGACCAGCCCGTCCTTCAGAACGGTCGGCGTGAAATCCAGGCTGACGCCGTATTTCTTGTAGCTGACCGAGATCTTGCCGTTCTCTTCCGAGACCGGGATCGGGAATTCGCCACCGGCGAGGAAGCTCGCCGTCTGGCCGGACCGGGCGATCAGGTTCGGCTCGGCCAACCGCCGGGCGAGACCCCGTTCCTCCAGCGCCTTGATGGCGATATCGATCGACACGCCGTTCGACAGAAGCCGGCCGATGATCTCACCGGTGCCGGCCGCCGGCACAGTACCGGGATCGATCGAGACGTCGCGGCCACCAAGGCCGTAGGCGAAATTGGCGCTGTATTTGGCGCCTAGATCCTGGCCTGCCTGGCGGTTGATCTCGACGAAGCGGACATTGAGCTGGACCTGCTGCGACGACGAAATGTTGACCGAGTTGATCACTTCCTCATTGCCGGAAAAGCGTGTCGCGATCTTGTTTGCCTTTTCGGCGGCGACGGCGTCATCCGCCTCGCCCGACAGCACGACGCGGCCATTGGCCGAGCCGACCTTGATCCTGGCATCCGGCACGCTGGCGCGAATGGTGCTGGCCAACTGGTCGGTGTCGAGCGTCACCTCGATGTCGACGGTGCCGACGAGCTGCTTCTTCTCATCGAACAGCGCAATACCGGTGGTGCCGAGATTGTTGCCGAGCACATAGAAGGATTTATCGGTCAGCGGATTGACGTTGGCGATCTCCGGGTCGCCGATGACGATCTGGTAGAAGGCGGCACTGGTCATGATCGTCTTCGGCTTGCCCTTGGCAACCTTGATCGACGCATTCTTGGTCGACGACACATAGACGATCTCGTTGTCGGCCCTCGCCGAGGTGCCGAAGGCCAGCATCGCGGCAGCAGCCAGCGAAGCCGCGACAGCCACAGTGCGCAAAACGCGCAACCGTCCCATGACCCGATATGTGATCAGCCCGAACATTGTCCCGTCCCTCACCCAGTCCCCACTGGCTTCTATTTCTGGTCCCGCGAAGGAACCTGGTATTCCTCGGCCTTTGTGCCGCGCGTCACGATGACCGTCTTGAACTTCGGTTTCTCAGGCTCTTTCGCCACGGCATCGAACAACGAGCCGGCAGCGCCCTGCACATTCGAGGCGACCGATCCGCCGAAGGAAGAGATGGTGGTGACGCCGTTCTTGCCGTCGCCGCCTTCGCTGGAGGACCGAAGCGACAGCGACAAGGTGCCGACGGTCCGGGCAAGCGCCACTTTCTGCGCGCCGTCGGTCGTCACCTCGATGGTCACGGAATTGGCAATCTGCGGCGTCGTCTGGCGCTCGTCGGCGCCCTGCCCGACGCTCAGCACCTTGGCATCGTCAACGACGATCTCGGAGGTGATCGTCGAACCGGCAGCGCCTTGCGCGTTCTTGGCCACTTCCTGAATCTCGCCGGCATCGCGCGTCAGCACGACATCGACGCGATCACCCGGCGTCACGAAGCCGCCGACACCGGCTATCTCGTCGGTGCGGATGGTCACCGCCCGCATTCCCGGCGTCATCATGTTGGAAAGCGTCGCGCGGCCATTTGGTCCGGACAGCTTGGTCAGCAGCACCGGTTCGTTGACCTCGATCGGCGACAGCACCACGCGAGTGCCGTCGGCGAGCAAGGCATTGATGGTGGTGAAGGCGCCCTGCGGCACGGACTCTTGCGACCACGGGATTTCGCTGAGTTGCGCGCGGTCGAGCTCCATGCCGTAGCGCAATGGGGCATTCGCCACCACGATGGTCTTGAACTCGACCTTCGGCACAACAGGTGCCGGGATCGACGACGTCTTCTCTTCGGAATCGGCCTTGGCCTGGCTTTTGACCCAGAAATCCGCGGCAAAGATCGAGATCGCCCCGAAAACGGCGGCGATGCCGATCATCGATATGGCCTTGCCCCTCACGCCGAAACCCCTGATGCCCGCAGTTTCTTGTTTTGTTGGGCTTAACCCTAGGCGGCATTGTTAAAGATTCAGGAATTTTGCGCGGTGGTATTAGATCTATTTCCACCGGCTTGGTTATCGAATGGTTTTGGGTTAAGAGGGACCAGATCCCCGAACGGAACAGGAACCTCGGTCGCTTGGCGCTGAAAAGCGTGGCAGTATCGCGAGGTGATTCGCAGCACCGGACCCTATGGCAGGCATGGACGACAACAACGATCTCTTCGGCAATATGGACAAGCAGCCACAGCCGGTTCGCACACCCGCGCGCCCGGCGGATCCGCTGGTGCAAGCCACCAAGCGTCCTGCCGCGACCAAGGATGGCAGCGAGGGCTACAGCGCCGCCGACATCGAGGTGCTGGAAGGGCTGGAGCCGGTGCGCCGCCGGCCAGGCATGTATATCGGCGGCACCGACGACAAGGCGATGCACCATCTGTTCGCCGAGGTCATCGACAATTCGATGGACGAAGCGGTTGCCGGCCATGCGACCTTCATCGATGTCGAACTCTCGGCCGACGGCTATCTCGCCGTCACCGACAATGGCCGCGGCATTCCCGTCGACCCGCATCCGAAGTTCAAGAAGCCGGCGCTCGAAGTGATCATGACGACGCTGCATTCGGGCGGCAAGTTCGACTCCAAGGTCTATGAGACATCAGGCGGCCTGCATGGCGTCGGTGTGTCCGTGGTCAACGCGCTGTCGGACCATCTCGAGGTCGAGGTCGCGCGTGGCCGCCAGCTCTATCGCCAGCGCTTTTCGCGCGGCGTTCCCGTGACCGGTCTGGAGCAGTTGGGCGAGGTCCACAACCGGCGCGGAACAAAAATCCGATTCCACCCCGACGAGCAGATTTTCGGCAAGGGCGCGGCGTTCGAACCGGCGCGGCTCTACCGCATGACGCGCTCGAAAGCCTATCTGTTCGGCGGCGTCGAGATCCGCTGGACCTGCGATCCGTCCCTGATCAAGGAAAAGGATCAGACGCCGGCCAAGGCGGAATTCCATTTTCCCGGCGGCCTGAAGGACTATCTCAAGGCATCGCTCGGCGACGACTTCCAGGTGACGCGCGAAATCTTCGCCGGCAAGAGCGAGAAACAAGGCGGCCATGGCTCGCTCGAATGGGCGGTGACCTGGTTCGGCGGCGACGGCTTCATCAATTCCTACTGCAACACCATCCCGACCGGCGAAGGCGGCACCCACGAGGCCGGCTTCCGCAATGTGCTGACGCGGGGCTTGCGCGCCTATGCCGATCTCGTCGGCAACAAGCGCGCCTCGATCGTCACCTCGGAAGACGTCATGATCTCGGCGGCGGGCATGCTGTCGGTGTTCATCCGCGAGCCGGAATTCGTCGGCCAGACCAAGGACAGGCTGGCGACGATCGAGGCGATCCGCATCGTCGAGACCGCGATCCGCGACCCGTTCGACCATTGGCTGGCCGACAATCCGCAGGAAGCGTCGAAGCTTCTCGAATGGGTGATCGCGCGCGCCGACGAGCGGGTGCGCCGGCGCCAGGAAAAGGAAGTGTCGCGCAAGAGCGCGGTGCGCAAATTGCGGCTGCCAGGCAAGCTCGCCGACTGCACGCAGAATGCCGCGGCCGGCGCCGAACTGTTCATCGTCGAAGGTGACTCGGCCGGCGGATCGGCCAAGCAGGCGCGCGATCGCGCCAGCCAGGCCGTCCTGCCGCTGCGCGGAAAAATCCTCAACGTCGCCAGCGCCGGCAACGACAAACTTGCCGGCAACCAGCAGATCTCGGACCTGATTCAGGCGCTCGGCTGCGGCACGCGATCGAAATACCGCGACGAGGATTTGCGCTACGACCGCGTCATCATCATGACCGACGCCGACGTCGACGGCGCCCACATTGCCTCGCTGCTGATCACCTTCTTCTACCAGGAGATGCCGGCACTGGTGCGTGGTGGCCACCTCTATCTGGCGGTGCCGCCGCTTTACTCGATCAGGCAAGGCGGCAAGGTCGCCTATGCCCGGGATGACGCGCACAAGGACGAGCTTATGCGCACCGAATTTACCGGGCGCGGCAAGGTCGAGCTTGGCCGCTTCAAGGGTCTGGGCGAGATGATGGCCGCCCAGCTCAAGGAAACCACCATGGATCCGAGGAAGCGCACGCTGCTCAGGATCGACGTGATCGACGCCGAGGCCGCGACCAAGGACGCCGTCGAGGCGTTGATGGGCACCAAGCCGGAGGCCCGCTTCCGCTTCATCCAGGAACGCGCCGAGTTCGCCGAGACGGAAGTGCTGGATATCTAAGCGCCAGCCGGTTTAGCTTGCGCTTCTGATACGGAGCAGCATGTGATCTCGACGCGGCTGAAAGCCCATTTCGAAACCAGTCTGGCCGAGTTGACGCAACCGACGCGTTCGGACTGGATTTTCGCGCTGCGCACCGTTTCGGCCGGCCTGATCGCGCTGCTGGCCGCCTATGCGCTGAAGCTCGACCACCCGCAATGGGCCATGATGACGGTGTTCATCGTCGCCCAGCCGGTTGCTGGCATGGTGCTGGCGAAGGGCTTCTACCGGCTGCTCGGCACGCTGGTCGGCGGCGTCGCTGCGATCGGCATCACCACCGTTTTCGGCACCGGCCCCTGGGCGCTGGTGACGGTGCTTGCGGTCTGGATCGGCATCTGCACCTTCGTCTCGTCGCTGCTGCGCAATCCCGAAGCCTATGGTGCTGCCCTTGCCGGCTACACCGCGATGATCATCGGCCTGCCCGCCTTCGGACAGCCGCACCTCGTCGTCGACCTCGCGGTCGCACGCTGTGCCGAGATCGTGCTCGGCATCGTCTGCGCCGGCCTGACCAGCCGGCTGATCCTGCCGAAACTGGCCAGCGACGCCATCATCTCGCGGTTGAAACGCTGCATCCTCGATCTGGCGACATACGCGGGCGGTGCGTTCTCAGGCGGCGATCCGGCAATGCTGTCGGGCCTACACCGTAAGCTGGTCGCCGACACCCAGAAGCTTGGCGAGATGCGCGCCTATGCCAGGCTCGAGGCGCCAAGCTTCGCGCCGCGCGCCCATCCGATCCGGCGCACCATCGGACAGCTTCTCTCGGCGCTGTCGGCGGCACGCGCGCTGCATTCGCACGCCGCCCCGAACAATGCGGCGCTCATTCCGGTGCGCTCGGAATTACAATCGCTGGTCAGTGAGTTGGCGACGAAGCCCGGCGCGCTGGACGATACGGCGCTGTGGGTGGCTCGGCTCGATGCGATTGCCGGAAACGCCCGGCAAATGCCCGATGCCTCGACCGACCAGGGCGACGACAGGGTCGGCACCATCACCCGCCTTACCATTGCCGCCGATTTCGCCGAGGCGCTCAAGCAGGTGCTGCGCGGCCTCGACGCCTTGCGCGCGCCTGCCACGCGCCCGGTTCGCGGCAGCAGGCAACCCGCGCTGGTGGTGCATCGCGATTATGGCGGCGCGTCGCGCAACGCCGTGCGCGCTGCCCTTGCCACGCTGCTTGTCGCGGCCTTCTGGCTGACGACGAAATGGTCGGAAGCGGCCGGCACGGTCATTCTCGTTGCCGTCGTATCGAGCCTGTTTGCCGCTCGCCCCGACCCCGTACAGGTGGCCTGGGGCTTCTTCAAGGGAACGCTGCTCGCTTTGCCCTTTGCCTTTCTTGTCGGCCAGATCGCGCTGCCCGCTTTGCCCGGCTTCGGCTGGTTCATGCTGTTTGTCGTGCCCATCCTGGTGCCGACGGCGCTGGCCATGGCCAATCCACGCTATGTCGGCGTGGCCACGGCCTTCGCCATCAATTTCCTCGCCTTCCTCAATCCGCATCAGGCAATGACCTACGATCCCGGGCCCTTCTTCGCCGGTTCGGCGTCGATCCTGGTCGGCATACTGCTGGCGATCGGTGTCTTCATCGTCGTGCTCCCGGCCGATCCATGGCTCGCGGCCAACCGCATCGTGCGCGCCATGCGCGAGGATCTGGCGCGGCTTTGCCTGCATGAGCGCGTGCCGAGACGTTCGGCCTTCGAGAGCCTCGCCTATGACCGCATCAACCAGCTGATGCCGCTGGTGCAGAACGCCGGCAGGAAGGGCGATGCGGTTCTGGGCGGCGGCGTCGCCGCCGTCACGGTCGGCCTGGAGATCCTGCGACTGCGCGACGCAAGCCAGGGCCATGCCATCCCATCCGAAACCGCGCTTTCGATTACCAACTTCCTAAGAGGGTTGGCGCGCGAACTGCTCTTCCGCGCCCCCGGCGATCCGCAGACCTCGACCGTCGCCGTCGCCCGCCAATATGTGGCGAGGATCGCCCAACGAAACGGCACTGGCGAGATGCTGCAGATCGCGGCATCGCTGCGCATCATCGCCGCCGCGATGGAGGATTTTCCGGATTTCTTCGCGAGGGATCGGGTTTAGTCACGCTGGTGTGATGGTCACACATCCAGCCTGCGCCCGTCGCGGGCAACGTCATACGCGATCGTATTTCGCGAATCCCAGCTTGCAGCCAATTCGCTCGATGTGGTGGAGAGAATTGTAGCGGGAATTCCGACCTCGTTCTGAATCATCCAGCCAACGAGCGGGTCGAGCAGTTCCGGTTTAGCGTCGTCAGCCAAGGCAACGAGAATATCCCAGTCACTGTCAGGTCGATTGTCGCCCCGCGCCCGGCTGCCGAATAGCCATATAGAATCGGGATTCATGCGAACCTTGATCTCATCGATCAACGGCTTGATTTCGGTCGGGCACTTCAGGCGTTTTGAGGCACGATGGCGCATACCCAACACTATACCAACTGATAGTATAAGCTAGGCTATCGCCCGGCGCGTGTCCGTGCGCATTCTCGCGCAGCGCGTCGAGGACTCCCGCATTTTCTCCGCAGCGAACGGAGTTGAATTTCCGCAAAGGCCTTTTCTAGGCACCTTCAGGGCGCGGCATTGCAAGTGCGTTTCGAATGGCTCCTGCAAAGATATTCAAATTTTCAGACCCATCTAAGAGTCTGACTCATAATGTTTTTGAAGCGGATCAATGGTTTGCCAGCCTGCGCGTCATGAGCTGAGCGGAGGCCAGCAAGAGCCATGCGGTGGAACTTTCGATCGTGGCCTCGAAGTCCTTGGCCAGGCGTCGGTTTCGTCCGAACCATGCAAAGGTGCGCTCGACGACCCATCGACGTGGAAGCACTTCGAAGCCCTTGGCGGTGTCGGATCGTTTGATGATTTCGAGCGTCCAGTCGCCTTTCCCATGAAGGGCGGTCTCAAGCTTCTCACCGGCGTAAGCGCCGTCGGCGAAGACGTGGCGCAGCCAAGGAAAGCTGGCTCGAATGGAGGCCAGAACGTCGGGAGCGCCGTCGCGGTCCTGGATATCGGCGGTATGGATGACCGCGCCGACGAGCAAACCCAGGGTGTCGGTGAGGATATGGCGCTTGCGGCCTTTGATCTTCTTGCCGGCATCGTAACCGCAAGGCCCGCCGCTCTCCGTGGTTTTCACGCTTTGACTGTCGATCACGCCGGCGCTGGGTGAGGCTTGGCGACCGGTGGCCAGACGCACGCTCATCAGCAGCAGATGATTGATGGTGCTCCAAAGGCCGCAGTCGCGCCAAGCGTAGAAGTAGCGCTGCAGCGTCGACACCGGCGGCAAGTCCCTGGGCAGCATCCGCCATGGCAAGCCACTGCGCAGCACGTAGAACAGTCCATTCATGATCTCGCGCCGCGACCATTTCGGCGGGCGCCCAAGTCGGGACCGGGGCGGAATCACCGGATCAAGAACCGCCCACTCCATATCCGTCAAATCGCTTGAATACCGCAGCCCTTTGCGGGCATGCTTGGCTCGGGTGATATCGGTCCACATGGGATTCTCCGTCGATGCTTCGCAACACCGACTGAATCACAAGCCGCTGATATCACCCAACTTCTTTTCGGGTCAGACACTAAGAATGCATCCCTTAGACCTCTTGTTATCTCAAGTTGAACGCCTCGGCCCATTTTTCCCAGATTGCAAATGTTCCGGCGGTTAGTCGCCGCGTGATTGCCCGTAGACATTGTCTGACTGCCAAAACCAGCTTCACCAATTTTTCTCGAAATTTGATCCCGAAGCCAAATGTCCATTCCGCCAACATCAACTTTTTTCGACGACCCTTCGAGTCCATGCACTGCGATCACCACATCACACGGTTTTATCAACGCTAAACATTGGGGCTCATCAAATCGCGTAGAAGTAATATGGAACCGCTCATGCTTAGCGTCGACCAAGCCTTCGAAACAATAAAATTGGAAATCATCTTCGGCGATTGCCAACGCGATTTCGGAAGTTCCTGGTTCAATCGTTCCACCATGGGGTGCAATTATAGCAATATTTGACGCTCTCCTTTTGGAGAATCTTCGAAAATGAGTGCCTTCGCGTTCGGCTTTCTCAAGTTCTGCAAAATCGCAATATCGATCCCCCATGCCCCCTCCCAACCAGCGGATTTATCCGTCTCAAATATACATGTACTGAGGATGGGCACGATAGTATTAGACTAGAAGGTTGGCAAAGAGCCTTCTCATCGATCGTCGAGCAGATGTCATTTCCACCTGTTTGGAAAATCGAAAATCCACTGCGCGATATCGAGAGCGTCTTGCATCTAAGCCGCCGCGATCGCCAGCGCGTGACCCCGCGCGTTCTCGCGCAGCGCATCGAGATGGATCGACTTGACCAGCGTGGCAAGATCGCCTTCGGCGGATTGCCCGCCCACTTCCTTGAGCATCAGCCAGCTGACCTCCTGCACACCGGCGACGCGCTTGCCGTTGGCGACCTCGCGCCAGATCTTCAGTGCGCGCAGGATGATGGCGTGGGTGGCGGCGGCGAGGCCGGCGCTGCGGAACAGCGCCTGCAGCGCGACGTCATGCCCGCCGGCCAGCAGCGCCCTCACCCTTTGTTCGGACTGCTGGCTGAGCGCGACCAGCGCCGAACCGAAGAAATCGACCTTGCCATGCGCGATGGTGCGGATGAGAAAGCTGGCGGTGAGATCGCCACGCAGCCTGAGATGCTCGATCAACGCGGAATGCTCTTCCTGGCGCGTGCCCTCGATCAGCGTCACCGAAGCCTTGACGCAGGCGTCACGCATGACGCGGTCGGCTCGCGCCGCGCCCATCAATGCCATCACCAGCGGCGACGTTTTCAGCATCTCGCCGAGCTTGACGAGCAGCATATGCCGGCAGTCGGCAGGCAGGCGCGCGTCCGATATCAGCGCCTCGCGCACCAAAGGCAGATGGCCGTGGCGTTCGGCCATGCGGCGGAAGCTGAGCAAAGCGATGTCGGCGCCGCTGTTGGCGAGCAGCACGGCGCAGGCTTCCGCCTCGCCGATCTCGGCGATGGCCGCCGACAGCGCCATCGACACCAGCGGCCGGTCGGCGATCAATTTTTGCGTCGCCTTCGGACTCGAGGCCACGCGGTTGATCAGATCGGCATCGGTGAGCAGCGGTGAGCGCGCCAGCACCACGCCGGCGACTTCCGGCTGGTCGGAGGCAAGCACGCTGATGATCTGCAATGGCGCGTGGTGGCTCATCGACAGCGCCTCGGCCATCGCCAGACGCACCTTCGACGAGGCATCGTCGAGCAGCAGCGTCAGTGCTGCCTCGGCGGCGCAGCGGTCCTCGAATGGCAGGTCGGAATTGACATAGGCTCGGGCCAGCGCGCTCGCCGCGGCGGCGCGCTCCGACACCCTGGCGGTGTAGATCCATTTCAGGAAATGCGAAACAACAACCATGCCCGTCTGCTTACGCCCCTTGCCAGAAGGTTCTGGCCCCGTTCAGGACCGTAAGCAGAAATGGTTTACGAACGGTTCACCATGTTCATTAACTGGCTTGCGAGCCCCGAACGCAGCGCCTATCAACCCCATGGGCAGCAGAGGAGCAGGATATGGCCGGGCTTTATTTGGAAGAGTTCGTCGTTGGCCATGTCTTCCAGCACACGCTGCGCAAGACCGTCACCGAAAGCGACAACATGCTGTTTTCGGTTATGACGCTGAACCCGCAGCCGCTGCATATCGATTTCGATTTTGCCGCCAAGAGCGAATGGGGCAAGCCGCTGGTCAACTCGCTGTTCACGCTCGGCCTGATGATCGGCATCTCGGTCAACGACATCACCGTCGGCACCACGGTGGCCAATCTCGGCATGAAGGAGACCGTGTTTCCGCATCCGGTCTTCCATGGCGATACCATCCGGGTCGAGACGACAGTCATCTCGGTGCGGGAGTCGAAATCGAAACCCGATCGCGGTATCGTCGAATTCGAGCATCGCGCCTACAACCAGCATGGCGATCTCGTCGCCAAATGCACCAGGCAAGCGATGATGCTGAAGAAGGCGATCTGACGCATGCGTTCGCTGCTGTTCGTCCCCGGCGATTCCCAGAGGAAGCTGGAAAAGGGTTTTGGTGCCGGCGCCGACGTGGTCATCGTCGACCTCGAGGATTCCGTGGCGCCGCACAACAAGGCGCTGGCGCGCGAGGTGGCGGCGCGCTTCATCCTGGAACGCAGGGCGCGAACCAGTTCAGCCATCTATGTCAGGGTCAACGACCTGTCGACCGGGCTGACGGATGACGATCTGGCGGCGTTGGTGCCGGCACGACCCGACGGCATCATGCTGCCCAAGTCGAACAGCGGCCAGGATGTGCAGCACCTGTCGGCAAAGCTCAGGGTGCGCGAGGCCGAAAACGATCTGACCGACGGCGCGATCAAGATCCTGCCGATCATCACCGAAACGCCGGCCGGCGTGCTGGCGGCGGCGACCTATGCCGGCACGAGCGCGCGGCTTGCCGGTCTCACCTGGGGCGCAGAAGACCTGTCGGCGGCGATCGGCGCGCGCACGGCGCGCGACGAGCGCGGCCGCTACACGGACGTGTTCCGTCACGCTCGCACCATGACCATACTCGCCGCGGGTGCGGCGGAGGTTGCGGCGATCGACACCGTCTTTCCGAATTTTCGCGACATGGCGGCCTTCGAAGCAGAATGCACCGAAGCCGAGCGCGATGGCTTCACCGGTAAGATGGCGATCCATCCCGATCAGGTGCCGGTCATCAACGCCGCCTTCACGCCGTCAGCCGAGGCGGTGAGACAATCGGCGGCGATCGTCGCGGCATTCCAGGCGGCGGGAAATCCCGGCGTCGTCGGCATCGACGGCAAGATGTACGACCGCCCCCATCTGCGGCTGGCCGAACGACTTCTGGCGCGGGCCAAGGCGGCGGGAGTCTCGGCCTAATCCTTGTCCCAGCGCGGTCGGCGCATCGAAAACACCTCGTCGACGCTGGCGTAGTCCATATAGCCGAGACGAGCGACGTTGCCGGCCTTGGTGATGTCGAACAGGCCGTCAGTCAGGAAGGCATCGTCGATGTGCACGCCGACCACTTCGCCGGCCACGACCACAGCACTTGTCGGCGATCCGTCCAGCGCCTTTGGCCGAAAGACTTCCGTCACCTTGCACTCAAGCGCTGCCGGCGCTGCCGCCACGCGCGGCGGCGCGACCAGGCGCGACGGCGCCATGGCAAGATCGGCATAGACGAACTCATTGACGCCGCGCGGTGCATTGACCGATGTGCGGTTCATCTTCTCCGCAAGATCGCGGCTGACCAGATTGGCGACGAACTCGCCGGTCTCCTGCGCAAAGGAGGCGCTGTCCTTCTCACCCTCTGAGGAAAACCAGACGATGAACGGCCGCGTCGAAACGGCATTGAAGAAGGAGTATGGCGCGAGGTTGATCTCACCAGCCCTGTTCAGCGTCGAAATCCAGCCGATCGGACGCGGCGCCACGATCGCCTTCGACGGGTCGTGTGGCAGACCGTGGCCCTTTGAAGGCTCATAAAACATTCAACCGTTCCATGGTCCCGAATAGTCGCCGTAAAGCTTTGCCGGATCCGGCCGCGGCCGCTCCGGCGCCGGGCCGGCATAGGAGCCGATATGGACGAAACCGATAACCCGCTCCTGCGGCGCCAGTCCTAGCAGCGCCCGGCCCTCCGGTACATCGGAATACCAGTTGCTGATCATGTTGGTGCCATAACCCAGCGCGTTGGCTGATATCATCAGGTTCATCGCCGCCATGCCGCCTGAGAGGAACATTTCCCATTGCGGGATCTTTGGATTCTCCCTGGGGATCGACACGATGCCGATCACCAGCGGCGCGCGCGAGAACCGCGCCAGTTCCTGGTTGCGGCGGCCTTCCGGCAAGGGGCCCTCCCGCTGCTCGGCAAGGGCGGCCAGTTGTCTGCCGATCTCAACGCGAGCGTCGCCACGGTAGAGGATGAAGCGCCAGGGCTCCAATCGGCCATGGTCGGGCACCCGGGAGGCAGCGGCGATCATCGTGGCGATCTCCGCATCGCTCGGCGCCGGCTCCTTCAAATCGGGGATCGGAGCGGAGTTTCGGGTCAGCAGGAAATCGATGATCGGCGACGCCATGGGCGCAAGTCTCCTAGACATTCTGTTTTGAGCTGAAGCGCACCATCGGGAATTCGGGCGGCTCGGGCATTGGCGCGGATACGCCGGAGGTAAGAGTCATACTGATCGGACTCTTAAGCCTTGAAATTGCCACCGCCATGGGCTTCAACGCAAGGCATGTTTGAGGGGACTGTCCGTCTTTTCCTGGTCTGGCTCGGCGCCCTGCTGTTCATGGCGCCGGTTTCGTTCGCCATGGCGCAGAACGTCGACGGTGTCACCGACCTGAAGCTTCCGGGAATTTCGAGCTACGCGACGCCGAAAGGCGAGACATCGCTGGCGCTGAGCGGCGGCGGCGCCATCACACTGTCCGCCCAGTTGACCGACAAGGGCGCCGACATCACGCGCGGCATTGTCTGGCGGGTCTTCAAGCCCGAAGCCGTCAACGGCAAATTGCCGATGGTCGCCTCGTCCCATGGCGGCTCCGCCGTCTTCCAGCTCGAGCCCGGCAGCTACCTGGTTCACGCCTCCTACGGCCGGGCCGGCGCCACCAAGCGCATCACTGTCGGCAAGGACGCCAAGCGCGAGAGCCTCGTGCTCGATGCCGGTGGCCTCAAGCTCGACGCGGTGCTCTCCGGCGGCGTGCGCATTCCACCGAAGAAGCTGCGCTTTTCGATCTACGAGGGCACCGCCGAGGCCAATGGCGACCGCGCGCTGATCATTCCCGATGTCGAGCCCAACAGCGTCGTGCGGCTCAACGCCGGCATCTACCACATCGTCTCGACCTATGGCGCGGTCAACGCGGTCATCCGCTCCGACATCCGCGTCGAGGCCGGCAAGCTGACCGAAGCCACCGTCGAGCACCACGCCGCCGAGATCACGATGAAGCTGGTGCGCGAAACCGGCGGCGAGGCGATCGCCGACACGTCCTGGTCGCTGCTCAACGAATCCGGCGATCCGATCAAGGAAACCGTCGGCGCCTTCGCCTCGATGGTGCTGGCCGAGGGCGACTACACCATCATCGCCAAGAACCGCGACCGCATCTATCAGAAGGATTTTACGGTCGTCGCCGGGCAGAACCAAGAAATCGAGGTTCTGGCCACCGAGGCCGCGGCGATGGACCCCGAAGAAGGCGCGGATTAGATTGTAGTTCGCACTTCCTACCGGGGGAATCAGGTGTCTGCGTCATCCTCTGAACCGGCCGGATAATCCTGTCCGCCGTAGAGCACGCGCAGGATGACCACGGTGCCACCGTCGACCCGGAAAACGATCGACACGCGGCGTTCAAAACCGACGATGCGGACGCCGGGGCCAACGGTGTCGCGCACGGTCCCGCGTTCCGGGAAGGTGGACAGCGCCATGCACGCGGCCTCTATGCGATCGACATAGTCGCCGGCACGCCGACTCCCGCTGTCGTTTTCGATGTAGTTGTAGATGGCGAAGAGGTCGGCTTGAGCCGCCGGCCTGAAGACGACCTTATGTGTCACGCTTGGAGGTCTTCATGCGGTCCGCATGATGGGCGCGCAGCGCTTTGAAGACCTCTTCTGCCGGGATGTCTGGACGCGGGTCGTCAAGAGCTTCCTGGACCTTGGCGCGCATGATCGCGGTGATGGTCTGCTCCTCACGGTCGAGGGCACGCAGCGCGGCGCGCATGACCTCGCTGGCGGAGTCGTAGGCGCCCGACGCCAGGCGTGCGTCGACGCTGCTCTGCTGGCGGCCAAGGGTCACGGTGATCGGTTTGCTGGTTCTCATGGCAAGTCCTTCCTTGCCTCTCTATAGCACGTGACGTTACAGTGTCATACTATTTCTGCAATGGACGGCCGAGACTCGGCCCCCTTGTGAGCCGGACGTTTGGCTGCCTCAAGCCGCCAGTTTGGTCCGCGCCGGCAGGAACGGAATCCGGCGGCGTGGCAAAGCTGGCGCGAGGTCGAACACGCCGCGATACAGCCGGTCGAGCAATGCCTTTCGGTCGCGCAATGGCTCCAACTCGCTCCAGCTCAGCACATTGCCGACGCGCACGTCGATCGCCTTGCCGGACAGCCGTGCGAATTCGTGAATGAGCAGCGACGTGCGCAATGTCAGAGAGGCCCTGCCGACGAACTTCGCCAGGCGGCCATCACTCTCGGCCATGTTCATCGGGCCGCTGACGAGATGGAACAGCCTGCCGTTCTGCCCGGAAAAATGCATCGGAATGACCGACGCCCTGGCGTCCTGGACGAGACGGGCCGGAAATATCTTCCACGGCAGATCGCGCGCCCGGCCAAAGCCCTTCGGCGCGGTGGCGACGCCGCCGGCCGGAAACACCACGATGGTGACGCCCTCCTTCAGCAACCGCACCGCTTCATGGCGCACGGCCATGTTGTTCTTCAGCGCGTCCTTGGTCTCGGAAAAGTCGATCGGCAGCGAGTAAGGCTCCATCTCGCGGATCTTGAGCAGGTCCTTGTGGATCATCACCCGGAACGGACGTCCGAGCTGCTCGACCAACGACAGCACGGCGATGCCGTCACCGATACCGAAGGGATGATTGGCGACGATCACCAGCGGCGTATCCGGCAATTGTGCGGGCGGCCATTGATCTGATGTCCGCACCCGGACGTCGATCAGGTCGAGCATGCGGCTGAACACGCGTTCGCCTGTCGGCACGACCTGGCGGCGCCAGAAATCGTAAAGCGCCGTGTAGCGGTCGCGGCCCGACAGGCCTTCGACTGAATGAATGAACCAGCGCGTCAGCGCCGGCTGGCGCGGATTGGCATAGGAAAGCTCGGGAAATGGTCGTTCGCGCAATTTCAGCTTGAGCATAGGGGCTCGTTACAAGATCGGCGTGACAGGGATATGAAAATGGCGGTGGATCGCTCCACCGCCATTTGGTCGAAACGATGCCGATCAGGCCGCGCGTTTGCGCCGGCGGTCGGGCGTGATCGCTTCTTCGGTCAACTGCGCGATCGCCTGGTCAAGCCCAAGCGATTCCTGGTCGCGTGAGCCCAGCCGGCGCATGTTGACCGTCTGCTCTTCCGCCTCCCGCTTGCCGCAGACGAGGATGACCGGCACCTTGGCCAGCGAGTGTTCGCGGACCTTGTAGTTGATCTTCTCGTTGCGCAGATCCGCTTCCGCCAACAGCCCTGCGGCCTTCAACCTTGCCACCACCTCGGTGGCATAGCCGTCGGCATCCGACGTGATCGTCGCCACCACCACCTGCAACGGCGCGAACCACAGCGGGAAATGACCGGAGTAGTGCTCGATCAGGATGCCAAGGAAGCGCTCCATCGAGCCGCAGATGGCGCGGTGCACCATCACTGGCTGCTTCTTCTCGGAATCCGAGCCGATATAGAAGGCGCCAAAACGCTCCGGCAGGTTGAAGTCGACCTGTGTCGTGCCGCACTGCCATTCGCGGCCGATGGCATCCTTCAGCACATACTCGAATTTCGGCCCGTAGAAGGCGCCCTCGCCCGGATTGATCGAGGTCTTGATGCGATTGCCGGACCGCGTCCTGATCGTCTCCAGCACGCTGCCCATGATCGCCTCGGCGTGGTCCCATGCTTCGTCGGTGCCGACGCGCTTGTCCGGCCGTGTCGACAGCTTGACGCTAACTTCTTCAAAACCGAAATCGGCATAGGTCGACAGGATCAGATCGTTGATGCGCAGGCATTCCGCGGCGAGCTGTTCCTCGGTGCAGAAGATGTGCGCATCGTCTTGCGTGAAGCCGCGCACGCGCATCAGCCCATGCAGCGCGCCCGACGGCTCATAGCGATGCACATTGCCAAATTCCGCAAGTTTTACGGGCAGATCGCGATAGGACTTCAACCCATGCTTGAAAATCTGCACATGACCCGGACAGTTCATCGGCTTCAGCGCGAAGACCCGGTCGTCATCGGTGTCGTCGCCGGCGACCGTCACCTTGAACATGGCGTCGCGATACCAGCCCCAGTGGCCTGACGTCTCCCACAGGCTCTTGTCGAGCACCTGCGGCGCGTTGACCTCCTGATAGCCCTGCTCGTCGAGGCGACGGCGCATGTAGTTGACCAGGTTCTGGAACATCTTCCAGCCCTTGGCGTGCCAGAAGACGACGCCAGGCCCCTCCTCCTGGAAATGGAACAGGTCCATCTCGCGGCCGATCTTCCTGTGGTCGCGCTTCTCGGCCTCCTCCAGCATCATCTGGTAGGCTTCTAGCTGCGCCTGGTCGGCCCAGGCCGTGCCGTAGATGCGCGTCAGCATCGGATTGTTCGAGTCGCCGCGCCAATAGGCGCCGGCTACCTTCATCAATTTGAAGGCGCTGCCGATCTGCCCGGTCGAGGCCATGTGCGGACCACGGCAAAGGTCGAACCAGTCGCCCTGCGCATAGATCTTGAGATCCTGATCCTCGGGAATGGCGTCGATCAGCTCCAGCTTGTAGCGCTCGCCCTTGTCGGCAAAGACTTTTTTCGCCCTGTCGCGCGACCAGACTTCCCTGGTGAACGGCTTGTTGCGCGC
Organism: Mesorhizobium cantuariense; assembly: GCF_042647205.1. Lineage (NCBI taxonomy): Bacteria > Pseudomonadati > Pseudomonadota > Alphaproteobacteria > Hyphomicrobiales > Phyllobacteriaceae > Mesorhizobium > Mesorhizobium cantuariense. Next base: position 3,581,188 of record NZ_JBHRVD010000001.1, read on the forward strand.
AATGATCTCGCGCATCTTCTTCTCGATCACCGGAAAATCGTCGGGCGTGAACGGTTCGTTGCGGGCGAAGTCGTAATAGAAGCCGTTCTCGATCACCGGCCCGATGGTCACCTGCGTTCCCGGCCACAATTCCTGCACGGCTTCCGCCAGCACATGGGCGGTGTCGTGGCGGATCAATTCCAGCGCGCGCGGATCGTCGCGGGTGACGATCTCGACCTTACCGGATTTGCCGAGCGGATCGCTGAGGTCGCGCACCGTGCCGTCGATCGCGTAGGCGACGGCCTTCTTGGCCAGCGACTTGGAGATCGATTCGGCCAGGCCGGCACCGGTCATCGCCGCGTCGTATTCGCGGACGGAACCATCGGGAAATGTCAGGGAAACGGCATTCAGCATGTGTATCTCCTATCCAGTCCCGCAAACGAGCGCGGGTGGTCGTGGGAAAAGCCGGATGCGTCCGGCGCGGCTGTCTTTTATGGACAGTTTCCGCCGCCGTAAAGCCCGGCTCAGGTGTCAGGCGTTCATTTGACGAGCAGCGGCAGGTCCTTCAGGAACGCGGCTCGGGTCTTGAGGCCCTTCGGCATATCGGTGCGGTTGGTGTCGACGACAAGCCGCGCAAAAACGATCTGGCGGCCATCCTTGTTCGCCCAGCCGACGAACCAGCCGAGCGAGCGCTTGTCCTGGACCTTGTCGGCGTCGTTGCGTAGCCTGGTGCTTCCGGTCTTGCCTTGCACGGTCCAGTCACCGGCCTGGAAGGTTGGAATGATGGCTGATGTCATGTCGTAAGCCCTGGCCGACACCGGCAGCTTGCGGGCCAGCAGCTTGCGCAGGAAATCGACCTGCTCGACCGGCGTGATCTTCAGGGAAGAATTCACCCAGGATTGGGTCAGACCATCATTCTTGCCGGGATTGCCGGAAACATCAGCGTTGCCGTAGTCGAATTTCGAGACATAACCGGCAAAACTTTGCGGCCCAAGCCGACGGGTGATTTCCCGGGAGAACCACAGAATCGAATCCCGCTCCCAGACCACCGGATCGACGGTCTTCTGGTCCCGCTTCACCGCCTTGAACTCCGGCTTGTAGTCCCAGCTCGGCGTGTGCTCGTCGCGCAAGATTCCGGCATCATACCCAATCAGCGACAGCGGCACCTTGAACGTCGATGCCGGGCTGAACCGCTGGTCGCACATCCCATCCTGGTAAAGCGTCTTGCCGCTCGCCGCATCTGCAATCACCGTGCATTGGACGTCCCCCAGTGGCGCCGATTGCGCACGCAGTGGAAATCCCAGCAGCCAGGCGAGCAGAAAGAGGATCCCGGCAAAGATAAAGGGAAGACGGTCGAAATTGCGCATTTTCTGCTCGCTCCAGAAGGGGGTTCGCGAGCGGCTTAGCGGGGTCTCTTGTCTCGATTTTGTCTCAAATGCGCAGTCTTTGTGCAGGCTTGCGTTAACCCTACCGGATCGTAAACGCGCAGTGCCGCCGGGACATGACCGGCGCCATCAGTCCTGCGCTTCGCCACGCTTGCTGCCGATCCGCCAGTACCGCCATGGCGTGAACCAGACATAACGATCCGCCAGCACCTCCGGCACGCGGTCGATGCCATGCGTGCCGAATGGCCCGCAGCGCAGCACGCGGAAAAATCCCATCCAGCCGCCGGCCCACAGGCCATGGCGGGCGATCGCCTCATGCGCATATTCCGAACAGGTCGGCAGATGCCGGCAAGAATTGCCGACAAAGCCGGACAGTATCAGCTGGTAAAGGCGCACGAGCGACGTGCCGAGCAAACGGCCCGGCGTCTTGCGCCACGGGCCGGGCCAGTTGCGGCCGCGCCTTGGCGGTCCGGCAATATGCGCATGCCCATGCTGGTCGCCCACCGCAGTCTCCGTTCCAGAGCATGATCCCGAAAAGTGGGAGCCGGTTTTCTCGGACAAACGGAAACCGTTTGTCCAAAGATCACGCTCAAACAAATGCATTCCCACACGATAGATGTGGGCTTCCACTGGAGAACGCAATCCCCGCTCCTTGCGCGCCTCCCGCCGTCACGGACGGAAACGGCGAAACGGCTGCCTGTCAGCCGAAGGCGCCCAGCGGCCAGAACAGGTCTGCTCTTCGCGGCGTTTTTCACGCTGTCTTTCGTCGCGCCATTGAAACGTTGCGATCCGCATGACATCGCCAAAGATGCTCAGCAACTGGATCATGATCGGCCTCCTTTGACATGGATTAGACCGCCGCTGGCCTTCGCCTTCAAACGAGTATAATTTCCACTTCGGATAATCCTGGGTTATGCGAAATGAAGCGTGGGCGCCTGCCGCTGACGGCATTGAGGAGCTTCGAGGCGGCTGGCCGGCATCTGAGCTTCAGCAGGGCCGCCGAGGAGCTTTTCGTCTCGCAGGCTGCGATCAGCCGGCAGATCCGCGAACTCGAAACCTTCCTGCGCCAGCCCCTGTTCGAACGTCACCATCGCCGTGTCGAACTGACCGACACCGGCCGGCGTCTGCTGGATCAGCTCGTCAAAAGTTTCGACGCCATCGACACCTTGCTTGGGGAACTGGTGGCGACGCCGGCGCAGTCCGTGGTTCGCGTCAGTGTCGAGCCGTCGCTTGCATCCGTGTGGCTGGTCCCCCGGCTCAATCGATTTCGCCAGTTGCGGCCCGATATCGACGTCTCCCTCGAAGTCGATCCAAGGCTGATCGAGTTCCGCAGCGATCAACCCGAACTTGCCTTGCGCTTCAGCGCGCATGCCACCTCGTGGCCGCGCAGCCAGGCCGAGCGGCTTGCCTCGACAGTCGATTCGCCGGTTCTGTCGCCGGCGCTGCTTGCCTCGGGTCCTGCCCTCGAGAAGCCCATCGATCTTGGTTGCTACACGCTTTTGCACGAGGAAAACCGTCAGGGTTGGGCGCGCTGGTTCGAGGCGGCCGGCGTGCCGGCCGACGCCGTGCCCGCGCGCGGTCCGATGCTGGCGGACGCCTCGCTTTCAAAGCAGGCCGCCCTGCTCGGGCATGGCGTGGCGCTTGGCGATCTCTTGCAGATCGGCGGGGAAATCAAATCCGGCACGCTGATCAAGCCGTTCGACATCGACGTCGCATCCGGCGCCTATTGGCTGGTGGCAAGAAGCTTGCGCGATCTTTCGGAGCCTGCCGCCGCCTTCGCCGACTGGCTCAGAAGCGAGTTCGCCGAAAGCAGGCGGGTGCTGGAAGCGCAGGCTTGAACCCTTCCGGCCGTGCTCCCGCTACTTTGTCTTCTTGCTATATTTTTCGAAGAGTTTGTCGAGCGCATCCGCAGCCGGAAGCTCGCCCGGTGAGTCTTCTCCCGGGTTGAATGTGAGGATGACATCGCGCCACATATCGTAGTGGGCAGCATATGATGTCAGCCTGGGAAATGGTGCGCAGCGCGTGATTGCCCGAACGGCGGCCTCGGCAACCTTGTCCAGCGGCGGCGTTACAGGACTGACTATTTTTGGCGGGCCGGCGAGCGACCCGTCCTTGTTCAGGCTGATCTGAACGCGCGCAACGCTTCTGGTGTTTGCAGGCATGTTCCAACACACCTGAATGGCTTTCGTGAGGTAGTCGCCGATATCCCGCTGGACTGCTGTTTCCGCTCGGCTCGAGCCAACGCTCAACGCAAGTGAGAGGGCAAGGCTCCCGGCAAATACCAAGCCGTGGAAGCAAAGAGTTTGGGCGCCTCTGCGAAGCCCGCGCACCGTAGACAAGGCAAATCTCAAGATCAGGCCGCTTCTTCAGCGCGCTTCTCGATCTGGCCGACCGCGTCGACCACGGCATCGAAAGTCAGCATGGTTGAGGCATGACGGGCCTTGTAGTCGCGCACCGGCTCCAGATATCTGAGGTCGGAGAAGCGGCCGTCTGGCGGGGCGCCATTTTCCTTCAGCATCTTCAGCATCGTGTCGCGCACCGCGCGCAATTCCTCGGCGCTCGCGCCGACGACATGCTGCGCCATGATCGAGGACGACGCCTGGCCGAGCGCGCAAGCCTTCACATCATGGGCAAAGTCCGTGACCACGCCATCCTGCATCTTGAGGTCGACGGTGACGGTCGAGCCGCACAGCTTGGAATGCGCCTTGGCGGTCGCGTCAGGATGATCGAGGCGACCGATGCGGGCGATGTTTCCGGCAAAACCGAGAATTTTCGTATTGTAGACGTCGTTGATCATTATTTTCCAATCTGTCGCCGCCAAGCGAACAGCGATTGCCGCTGTCGTGTCTTCCTTTCGCTCGTCATGACCTTATATAATGCTGGCAGTCCGGTATCGACAAGACAACGAAAGCCAGTGTCCTTGCCGGGAAGTTCACGCCACTTGCGGGGCTGGAAACGGGGCGAGTTTCCGACACCGAAAGGTCGTGGTCCGTTCAACTCGTTCCTCCGTCGAGAGGGACTACGGGAGACGCCTTTATGGATGCCGTCATCAAGAAACTCATGCCCCAGTCAGCCTATATGGAGAAGCCGGTTACCGACCGGCCGAGCGAAGCCGAAGTCGAGGCCGCCGTGCGCACGCTTTTGCGCTGGACCGGCGACAATCCGGACCGCGAAGGGCTGATCGATACGCCCAAGCGCGTGGCCAAGGCCTTTCGCGAAATGTTCGGCGGCTACGACATGTGCCCCGCCGATGAGCTCGGCCGCACCTTCGAGGAGGTCGCCGGCTACGATGACCTGGTCATCGTCAAGGACATAACATTCCATTCGCATTGCGAGCACCACATGGTGCCGATCATCGGCAAGGCGCATGTCGGCTATCTGCCGGACGGCAAGGTCGTCGGCCTGTCCAAGATTGCGCGCGTGGTCGATATCTTTGCCCATCGCCTGCAGACCCAAGAGGCCCTGACCGCGCAGATCGCCGGCGTCATCCAGGACGTGCTCAATCCGCGCGGCGTCGCCGTCATGATCGAAGCCGAGCACATGTGCATGGCCATGCGCGGCATCCGCAAGCAGGGGTCCACCACTCTGACCTCGACCTTCACCGGCGTCTTCAAGGACACGCCCGAAGAGCAGGTCCGTTTCGTCACCATGGTGCGCGGCGCTGGGGCGCAGCCCCCAAGTCGACGTCGCTAGACCATGATCCCGAAAAGTGGAGACCGGTTTTCTCGGACAAACGGAAGCCGTTTGTCCAGAGATCATGGTCAAACAGGAAAATAGACCCGGGATGTCGGCACTGGAATTTCCAAAAGCTCCGTCAGACAAGAAGGCTCTCGAAGAAGGCGCGGTGTTTTCACCGCGCTTCGATGCAGCCGGCCTCGTCACGGTCGTCGTCACCGACGCCGAGGACCGCATGCTTTTGATGGTTGCGCACATGAATGCGCAGGCGCTGGCGCTGACGCTTGAGACAGGCATCGCCCACTACTGGTCGCGCTCGCGCAACGCGCTTTGGAAAAAGGGCGAAACATCAGGCAATTTTCAGCATGTCGTCGAGATGCTCGCGGATTGTGACCAGGACGCCATATGGTTGCGCGTCAAAGTGTTGGGCCACGACGCAACCTGTCACACTGGTCGGCGTTCATGCTTCTATCGGACGGTGGGGCTGGTTGATGGCAAGGGGACGCTTGCCGACGACGGCAGCAAGCCGCTGTTCGATGCGGAAAACACGTATCGGAAACCATCAGCTTGAACCTTCTGCCTGACACCAACCACATAGATTCATCATTTCGATACGGCCTGCCCGTATATTAGCCGTGGGACAAGGGAGATCATGATGCTCGAGTGGGCGTCATTGCGTAACAGACCAGATGTCAGGGAGGCCAGCGGCCTGTCCTCGTCAGGCGGCGCGTCCGAAACAATACCACCAAGGAAACTCGGCATTTCGCTCGCCTTGGGCGGCGGTTGCGCCCGCGGCTGGGCGCATATCGGCGTGCTGCGCGCGCTCGATGAAGCCGGCATCGAAGTGTCGATGATCGCTGGCACCTCGATCGGCGCGCTGGTCGGCGGCTGCTACCTTGCCGGTAAACTGGACGAACTGGAAGAATTCGCCCGCAGCCTGACCAAGCGACGCATCTTCGGCCTGCTCGATCTCAATTTGCGCGGCAGCGGCCTGTTCGGCGGCATGAAGCTCGACGCCCGGCTGCGCGAGCACATGGCCGGCATCCGTTTCGAGGACCTAGCCAAGCCGTTCGTCGCAGTCACGTCCGAAATCCGCACCGGCCACGAGATCTGGCTGTCGAGCGGCTCATTGATCACCGCCATGCGCGCCTCCTATGCGCTGCCCGGCGTGTTCGAGCCAGTGAATTGCAACGGCCGCGTGCTGGTCGATGGCGCCCTGGTCAACCCGGTGCCGGTTTCGGTCTGCCGCGCCTATGAGCAGCCGCTCGTCGTAGCGGTCAATCTTCACTACGACCTGTTCGGGCGCGCCGCCGTGATAAAACACAGCGCCGGCGAACTGGTCGTCGAAAAGGACGCGCCGAGGCCCGGCCATGTTGACCCCGCCCACCAGTCGCACCAGACCCGGCTCGGCATCACCGGCGTCATGGTAGAGGCCTTCAACATCATCCAGGACCGCATTTCGCGCGCCAGGCTTGCCGGCGACCCGCCCGACATGTCGCTGCAGCCGAAGCTCAGCCATATCGGACTGACCGAGTTCCACCGCGCCGACGAGGCGATCAACCTCGGCTATCAGGCGACGATGGCGCAGATCGGCGAACTGACCCGGCTGCAGACCGTTCTGGCCTAGGCCTATCTGCCCATTCAACACATGATTGGTCGGTTCCGTCACAGTGATGGAACCATCGTGCCCCCGAAGTATCGCACCCGTTTCCGTTCACCTTGCGATAAACCGATTGCAAAATGCAATTGGTTATGGTCGTCTGCAAAAAATCGAACGGAGGCACCGATGGCCAAAATCGTCTATTCCATGCTGACGTCCTTGGACGGCTACATCGCCGGGCAGGACGGGGACATTGGCTTGCCTGTACCCGAGGCGGAGTTGCACCAGCACTTCAATGACATGATGAAACAGACCTCTGTCGTCCTCACCGGACGCCGGATGTACGAGATGATGCGCTTCTGGGACAGCCCGGATCGCGAGACCGGCGCCACCGAGGTCGAACGGGATTTTGCCCGTGCATGGCGAGAGACGCCGAAGATCGTGTTCTCAACCACGCTTCGGCAAGTCGGGCACAATGCCCGGCTGGTGCATGACGATGCCCTGACTGCGGTACGATCTCTCAAGGCGGAGGTTGATGGCCTCGTCATCCTCGGCGGCGCCGATCTTGCAGCCAGTCTGGCGAGAGCCGCTCTCATCGATGAATACCGGCTCTACATGCATCCGGTCGTGCTGGGCGGCGGCAAGCCGTATTTCCAGTCCGGCCTGTCACTGACATTGAAGCCGCTCGGCGCGGAAAGCCTTGCTCAGGGCGTGACGCTGCTGCGCTACGCACCGGCCAACTGAGTTGGCCTCCGGCGGCTACGCCCGCGCCGCGTCGGTGATGCGAAACTGCACGGTGCGGTTGCCATTCCAGTAATTGCCCGACAGCGAACCGGCGACGTGGATTGTCTTGCCCCGGTTCTTGAACAGGAATTCGCCAAGCGCGGTATCGACGGCGCGAAAGCCGATCGCCTGGATGCGGCCGCCGCTTTCCGATTGCAGCTCGACGCGGATGTGGTTGGTGCCGACCGGCCGCGCATCGGCCAGCCGGTGACGCGGCAGCGCGAAAACGGGGGCTGCATGCCCGGCTCCGAAGGGGCCGGCCTTTTCCAGCGCGTCGAGAAGTCCGAGCGTCGCGCCTTCGGCGGCAAGCGCGCCGTCGACCGCGAGGCTTTCCTCGCCTTGCAGGCGGAACACATCGGCTGCCGCCCGCTCTTCGAAAAACGCCCTGAGCTCGCCAAGCTTCGCCCGCTCCACGGTGATGCCCGCCGCCATGCCGTGGCCGCCGCCCTTGACGATCAGCCCGGCATCGGCGGCCTCGCGCACCAGCCGGCCGAGGTCGAAACCCGACACCGAGCGGCCCGAGCCGGTGCCGGTGCCGTTGGCGTTGAAGGCGATGGCGAAGGCAGGCCGGCGGGCATGATCCTTCAAGCGCGAAGCGAGCAGGCCGACAATGCCCGGATGCCAGGCGTTGCTGGCGGTGACGACGATGGCCGGACCATTGCCGCCGGCAAGCTCGGCATCGGCCTCGGCGCGCGCTGCCGCCAGCATCTCCTGCTCCATCAGCTGCCGCTCCTGGTTGAGCCGGTCGAGCGTCTCGGCAATGGTGCGCGCCTCGACCGGGTCGTCGGTCGCAAGCAGCCGGCTGCCAAGTGCGGCATCGCCTATGCGCCCGCCGGCATTGATGCGCGGGCCGATCAGATAAGCGAGATGGAAAGTGCTGATCGGCTCGCCGATGCGTGACACCCGTGCCAGTGCCGCCAGCCCTTCGTTCTTCTGCTGGCGCGCCATCTGCAGCCCCTTGACCACGAAGGCGCGGTTGACGCCGATCAACGGCACCACGTCACAGACGGTGGCCAGTGCCACGATATCGAGCAGCGAAAGCAGGTCCGGCGGCGTGGTATCGGCCATGCGGCTACGCAGGATCTTGGCCGTCTGCACAAGGGCGAGGAAGACCACGCCTGCGGCGCAGAGATGGCCCTGCCCGGAAAGGTCGTCGTCGCGGTTGGGATTGACGACGGCAATTGCCGCCGGCAAAGCACCGCCGACCTGGTGGTGGTCGAGCACCACGACATCGGCCCCGGCCTCGTTGGCGGCATCGATGGAAACGGCGCTATTGGTGCCGCAATCGACCGTGACGATCAGCGTCGCGCCACGCGAAACAAGTTCGCGCATGGCGTCGGGGTTGGGCCCATAGCCCTCGAAAATGCGATCGGGGATGTAGATTTCCGACGGCACCGAGAAATGCGTAAGGAACCGCTTCAGCAAGGCCGACGAGGCGGCGCCGTCGACATCATAGTCGCCGAAGATCGCCACCTTTTCCCTGGCCATCACCGCGGCGGTGATGCGCGCCGCCGCCCTGTCCATGTCGGTCAGCGATGCCGGATCCGGCAGAAGATCGCGGATCGTCGGGTCGAGAAACCGCTCGGTCTGCTCGGCGGTGACGCCACGACCGGCAAGCACCCGCGCGACGACATCGGGCACGCCATGGCCCTGTGCGATGGCGAGCGCAATCATGTCCTGTCGCTCGGTCAGCCGGTGCTCCCAGGAGACCCCGGTAGCCGACTGCCTGACATCGAGGAAGAGGCGTTTTTCGCCGGTCATACGCTTTGCCAACCCATGATTGGCCGCAGGATAGTGCATGTCGCCCAAAAGTGTGCAGCGGTTTTGGGATAACGACATGCATAAAAGCGCGCCGCGTGAACGCGACGCGCTTTAGGCCAAAGGCAGGCAAAGCCAAGCGGTTCACGGGTGTGCGCCGTCGCGGATGATGTCAAGAAAACTACGCTTTCCGCTTTTCAGCCTGGCGCCGAAGCCATTCGTCGGCCGCATCGCCCATCGTCTTGTCCGCACCGTCCTTGAGCCAGGCCATGAACGGCCGGTCGAACCTGAACGCCTCGCCGCATTCTCGTGTGAGAAAGCGGCGCACGTTCTGGGTGTTGCGATAGGACTTCGTGATGGCGGTGGCGCGCGAAATCGGATCCGCGTGCCAGTCGAACGGTTTCATCGTCAAATTCCTGTGGCAGCATCATCCGATGCCGCCACAGGGCTAACAACTGCGATGCGGCTCCGCAAGCACCCGAGCCAATAACAAGCCTGAAGCTAGAACTTATCCAGATCCTGGTGCCGGGCCTTGATCTCGCGCACGGTCCGCGATGACGAGCGCAAGACGATCGTGTGGGTGGTGATGCAATTGCGGCCGAACTTGACGCCTGCCAGCATGTTGCCGTCGGTGACACCGGTCGCCGCGAACAGCACGTCGCCGCGCGCCATGTCTTCCGCATGGTAGATCCGTTTTGGATTGGAAATACCCATCTTTGCAGCACGTGCGACCTTTTCCGGCGTGTCGAGGATCAACCGGCCCTGCATCTGGCCACCGGTGCAACGCAGCGCGGCCGCGGCCAGCACGCCCTCGGGTGCGCCACCAGTGCCGAGATAGATGTCGATGCCGGTTTCTTCCGGGTCCGTGGTGTGGATGACACCGGCGACATCGCCGTCGCCGATCAGCCGGATCGCGGCACCCGTGGCGCGCACCGCATCGATCAGCTTGGCATGACGTGGCCGGTCGAGGATACAGGCGGTGATGTCCGATATAGCGACGCCCTTGGCCCGAGCGAGACTGGCGATGTTCTCGGCCGGAGAGGCATCGATGTCGATGACGCCGTGTGCATAGCCCGGGCCGATGGCGATCTTGTCCATGTAGACATCGGGCGCGAACAGCAGGCTGCCCTTCTCGGCGATCGCGATGACGGCGAGCGCATTGGGCAGGTTCTTGGCGCAGATCGTCGTGCCTTCGAGCGGATCGAGCGCGATATCGACGGCCGGACCTTTGCCGGAGCCGACTTCCTCGCCGATATAGAGCATCGGTGCCTCGTCCCTCTCGCCCTCGCCGATCACCACCGTGCCCTTGATGGCAAGCCGGTTGAGTTCCTGGCGCATGGCATCCACGGCGACCTGGTCGGCCGCCTTTTCGTCGCCTCGCCCGCGCAGCCTGGCGGCCGCGACAGCGGCCCGTTCGGTGACGCGCACCAGTTCCATGGTGAGTATCCGGTCAAGACCGGCGACGATGTTCTGGGCCACGTTCATCTGGTGATTTCCTCGTTGGCAATGCGGCCTCCCGCCGGAGGCGGGCCTGTTTTGTCAAACGAGCATGACAACGGCAAGACCTGCCAAGAGTTTTATCGAATAGCCAGCAATATCAATCGATTAAACCGCTCTTCGAAACAACGCAGGCCCGGCCGAAAAGAACCGAGCCGGCATGAAAATTGAACATCGGCGCCCTTCGCGGCCTAGAAGACCGCAAGGTATTTGAGCAGCGAAATGATGCCGATGATGATGACGATGATCTGGGCGATCTGCCTCATCCGGGCATCGAGCGGCAGGCGCTGAACCAGATAGAGAACGAGGATGATGACGAGGAATGTGATCAGGATGCTGATCAACGCGGATGAAGCCATAGTGCCCTCCTCAAAAATGATGTGCTGAAACAGGCAAATGAGCCGGAAAACCCGGCCCTATCGCGCCGCGGTCAATACCAGCGGCGCGACGTATCGTTCGTCGACTGACCGATGGCGAAGCCGGCCAGAAAGCCGAGCAGACCGATCGCGCCAACCACGGCTGTCGTCGTGCCGGGATTTTCACGCGCTACTTCCGAAACGGCATGGGCCTGCGTGCGCAGCTGCTGCGCGGTTCGCGACGCGCGGCTCGCGGCCGTGTCGTAGAACTCGGAAGCCTGTTCGCTGGCGTCATCGAGCATTTCCGCGCTCCGCGCCGAAATGCTCTTGTTGATCTTGGTGATCTCCTTGCGCAGTTCGGCAATCTGCTTTTCCAGCGTCTTCTGGATGTCGTCGATGTTCGGGGTGTCGGACTTGTTGGTATCGGCCATGAAGGTTCCTCTCGTTGCTGAACAAGAGAACGGCGTCGGCGCGAATTCGTTCCGGTCAGTGGCGGCTGTGCGCCGCCGGACCGGACCTCAATGCCTGCGGAATTCCTGTCCCGCGCGGCTATCGGACAAAAGCTACCCTGCCCGCTCGATGCGGATGACCTGCGGCTTGTCGGTCAGATGTCCGTCCTTGGTGATGCCGTCGACGGCCTTGCGCACGGCGGCCTCGGTCGTCTCGTGAGTGACAAGGATCACCGTCTTCTGTGCTGCCGCCTCGCCGTTGACCGCGTGCTGGACGATCGATTCCAGCGAAATGTCGTTGTCCGCCATGCGCTTGGCGATAGCGGCAAACACGCCGATGCGATCATGCACGGTCAGCCGGATGAAATAGCCACCGGCATGACTGCGCATCTGCGCCTTCTTGTAGGGTTTCAACTCCTTCGCCGGCCGGCCGAATACCGGACCGTGCTGGAAGCCGGGCCGGCTCTTGGCGATGTCGGCGATGTCGCCGATGACGGCCGAGGCAGTGGCATTGCCGCCCGCACCGGGGCCGGACAGCAGCAGCTCGCCAAGAATGTCGGTCTCGATCGCCACCGCATTGGTGACGCCATGCACCTGCGCAATGACCGAGGCGGTCGGCACCATGGTCGGGTGCACGCGCTGTTCGATGCCGCTCTCGGTGCGCTGGGCGACGCCAAGCAGCTTGATCCGGTAGCCGAGATCGGCGGCGGCACGGATGTCGGCCTGGGTGATGTTGGAAATGCCTTCCATGTAGATGTCGTTGGCGGCGATCCTGGTGCCGAAGGCAAGGCTGGTCAGGATCGACAGCTTGTGCGCGGTGTCGTGGCCCTCGATGTCGAAGGTCGGATCGGCCTCGGCATAGCCCAGCCGCTGCGCGTCTTTCAGGCAGGCGTCGAACGAAATGCCCTCGGCCTCCATGCGGGTCAGGATGTAGTTGCAGGTGCCGTTGAGAATGCCGAACACGCGCGTGACCGAATTGCCGGCCATCGCCTCGCGCATCGTCTTGATGACGGGAATACCGCCCGCCACCGCCGCCTCGTAGTTGAGCAGAACACCCTTCTTTTCGGCGATCTCGGCCAGCGCCACGCCATGCTTGGCCAGCAGCGCCTTGTTGGCGGTGACGACGTGACGGCCGGTTTCGAGTGCCGCTTTCACCGATGAGCGCGCCGGCCCCTCGTCGCCGCCGATCAGTTCGACGAACACGTCGATTTCGGCGGTCTGCGCCATCTTGACCGGATCGTCGAACCACTTTGCCGAGCTCAGATCGACGCCGCGATCACGCTTCTGGTCGCGCGCCGAGACTGCGGTGACAAGGATATCGCGCCCACACTGGCGGGTCAGTTCCGCCGCCTTGTCGCGCAGCACGCGCGCCACCGATGCGCCAACCGTGCCGAGGCCGGCAATTCCAACACGCAATGCTTCAGCCATAGAAGGCAACGTCCCTCAAGTCAGATCGAAATTGGTGTGCGGCAAGCTTACCGGTGAGCGGAAAGCGGCACCACATTGTTGGGTTGCTTGGCGCTGCTCGCCAGGAAGCGCTTGATGTTGCGCGCCGCCTGCCGGATCCGGTGCTCGTTCTCGACCAGAGCAACGCGCACGAATTCGTCGCCATGTTCGCCGAAGCCGACACCGGGCGCCACCGCCACGTCGGCATGTTCGATGAGCAGCTTGGAGAATTCGAGCGAGCCGAGATGCCGGAACGGCTCCGGGATCGGCGCCCAGGCGAACATCGATGCCGCCGGTGCCGGAATGGTCCAGCCGGCCCTGCCGAAGGCATCGACCATCACGTCGCGGCGCTTGTGATAGATGTCGCGCACTTCGGCGATATCGGCGCCGTCGCCGTTGAGCGCGTGTGCCGCCGCCACCTGGATCGGCGTGAACGCGCCGTAGTCGAGATAGGATTTCACCCGCGTCAGCGCCGAGATCAGCCGCTCGTTGCCGACGGCAAAGCCCATGCGCCAGCCGGGCATGGAGAAGGTCTTCGACATCGAGGTGAACTCGACGCAGACGTCGATTGCGCCCGGCACCTGCAGCACCGAAGGCGGCGGATTGCCGTCGAAATAGATCTCCGAATAGGCAAGATCGGACAGGATGATGATGTCGTTCTTCTTGGCGAAGGCGACCACGTCCTTGTAGAAATCAAGCGAGGCGACCAGCGCCGTCGGGTTCGACGGATAGTTGAGGATCAGCGCCAGCGGCTTCGGGATCGAATGCTTGACACCGCGCTCGAGCGCCGGGATGAAGCCGTCGTCGGGCTCCACCTGCAGCGAGCGGATGACGCCGCCCGACATGATGAAACCAAAAGCATGGATTGGATAGGTCGGGTTCGGGCACAGGATCACGTCGCCAGGCGCCGTGATCGCCTGCGCCATATTGGCGAAACCTTCTTTCGAGCCAAGTGTGGCCACCACTTGCGTGTCGGGATTGAGCTTCACCCCGAAGCGCCTGCTATAGTAGGCGGCCTGGGCACGGCGCAGGCCCGGAATGCCGCGCGACGAGGAATAGCGGTGGGTACGCGGATCGCGCACGACCTCGCACAGCTTGTCGACGATGGCCTTGGGCGTCGGCAGGTCCGGATTGCCCATGCCAAGATCGATGATGTCGGCGCCGCGTGAACGAGCGCTGGCCTTGAGCCGGTTGACCTGCTCGAAGACGTAAGGCGGAAGCCGGCGAACCTTGTGAAATTCTTCCATGGCAGTTCCAGACAGCAAAGGGGCCCAGAGATCAGTGAGGTATTGGGCGCGCGCTATATACTTATTTGCAGGTAGGGTCGAGGGCGGGGTCGCATTTGGCTTCGATCTGCTTCAGCGTTTCGTCGCCATGTCTCTTGGCGAGATCCGTCAGCGCCGCCTGATTGGCGACCTTCGGGCCACCGCCCTTTGCCGCCTGCGAATTCTCATCCGCCTTCAATTGCGCAAGCTTGGCGTTCTTCTCGGCTTCGGTGAACTGCGGCGCCGCCACTTGCGGCTTGATGTTCAGGTTTGGAAAGGTGCCGGTATCCTTCGGCCCCATACCCGCAGCGACAGGTGTCGGGCCGTTGGTGCTTGAGCACCCGGCAATCCCCATGAGGACGATCGCCGCGCCGATGCGGCAAAAACGTCCGGCACCGAAAAAAACAGTCTCGCCAATATTAATCGTCATATTGTTTCCTTGGCAGCCGGGGTAGAGCGAGATTGGACCCGGTCGGATGTCCCATGTTAATATGTCAAGAAAAGGCCTCGGGAGGAACCCCGCCAACCATGTCCAAAACACCCGATTCGGGCAAAGCGGAAGATGACGAGCCTTCGACCGTCGAGCAATATCTGGTGAAGGACCCGGAACGCTTCGCCCTGAACATGGCGCGCATGATTGAGCAAGCCGGCAAAGCGGCCTCCGCATGGGCCGAGCCACGCGAAAAAGGCGACGTGCGCGATCACGTCGCCGAGCCGGTTGTCGATATGGTGAAGACCTTTTCCAAGCTCAGCGAATACTGGCTTTCCGATCCGCAGCGCGCGCTGGAAGCGCAGACGCGATTGTTCTCCGGCTACATGACGGTCTGGGCCAACGCCATTCAACGCGCCAGCAACGCCGCCGAAAACACGGAGGACGCCGTCAAGCCGGAGCTTGGCGATAAGCGCTTTCTTGACCCGGAATGGGGCCGCAACGCCTTCTTCGATTTCCTCAAGCAGGCCTATCTCGTCACCTCGCGCTGGGCGGTCGACCTGGTCGAGCACGCCGAAGGCCTGGACGAGCACACCCGCCACAAGGCCAGCTTCTACGTCAAGCAGGTGTCTAACGCCATCTCGCCGTCGAATTTCATCCTGACCAATCCGGAATTGTTTCGCGAAACCGTTGCCTCGAACGGAGAAAACCTGGTGCGCGGCATGAAGATGCTGGCCGAGGACATCGCCGCCGGCAAGGGCGACCTGAAGCTGCGCCAGGCCGACTATTCACCCTTCGAGATCGGCAGGAACATCGCCACTACGCCCGGCAAGGTGGTTGGCCGTAGCGATGTCGCCGAGATCATCCAGTACGATCCGGCGACCGAGACGGTGCTTAAGCGGCCGCTGCTGATCTGTCCGCCCTGGATCAACAAGTTCTACATCCTCGATCTGAACCCGCAGAAATCCTTCATCCGCTGGGCGATCGAACAGGGCCACACCGTCTTCGTCATCTCCTGGATCAACCCGGACGAGCGCCACGGCACCAAGGGCTGGGAGGCCTATATCCGCGAGGGCCTGCAATACGGCCTCGACACGGTCGAGAAGGCCACCGGCGAACGCGACGTCAACGCGATCGGCTATTGTGTCGGCGGCACGCTCTTGGCGGCGGCACTGGCGCTGATGGCGCGCGAGGGCGACGACCGTATCAAGTCGGCCACCTTCTTCACCACGCAGGTCGACTTCACCCATGCCGGCGACCTGAAAGTGTTCGTCGACGAAGAGCAGGTCGCCGCGGTGGAAAAGTCGATGAGCGAAAAGGGCTATCTCGACGGCACCAAGATGGCGACCGCTTTCAACATGCTGCGCTCGGGCGACCTGATCTGGCCCTATGTCGTCAACAACTACATGCGCGGCAAGGATCCCCTGCCCTTCGACCTGCTCTATTGGAACGCCGATTCGACCCGCATGGGCGCGGCCAATCACTCTTTCTACCTGCGCAACTGCTATCTCGAGAACAACCTCTCGCAAGGCATGATGGAACTGGCGGGCCACACAGTGTCGCTTGGCGATATCACCATCCCGATCTACAACCTCGCCTCCAAGGAAGATCACATCGCGCCGGCGCTTTCGGTGTTCCTCGGCTCGAAATATTTCGGCGGCAAGGTCGAGTACGTGATGGCCGGATCCGGTCATATCGCAGGTGTCGTCAACCCGCCGGCATCCAACAAATACCAGTACTGGACCGGGGATACGCCGACGGGCGACTTCGGCCAATGGGTAGCCAGGGCCGCCGACCATCCAGGGTCCTGGTGGCCGCATTGGCAGAGCTGGATAGAGGCCAAGGACAACACCCGCGTGCCGGCCCGCAAACCCGGCAAGCATATGAAAACCTTGGGAGATGCTCCCGGCACCTATGTGAAGGTGCGCGTGTAACGGACTGTAATGTCTGGTGAGTTGACGGGCCGGTAAAAGCGAGCGAAATGGTGTCGTCAACTATCTAGCAGTCGCAATTCGGCAATCACTGCAAAAATACTTCCAGGCTTGCGGATTTGACACAGGTCTCGTTTCCGGATCGGAGACAAAGGTCGCCTTGGCACTGACGTATGCGTGCCGCGCCAAGGCTATACCGACCGGACATCGAGGGGGAATTTGACTTTGAAATCAGCAGGATGGAGCCTCGCAAAGGGAGAACGCCGCGCAATCGTGGCAGCGCTCTGTTCCTTGCTTCTGGCCTCCTGCACCTCGGCTGGCGACCCGACAATGTCGGTCGGAATGCCCGGCTACAATGCCACCGCATCGGACATAAGTGCTGCCTCCAACGGCAAGGCGTCCGTCGCATCCGATTCGTCTGAGGTCACAACCGAACAGACGACCGTGATGACGGCGAGCGATACGGCGCTTCCCGAGAAGGTCGCCTATGTGCCGATTGCCAATCCCCAAACCGCCTTTCCGCTGACTGCGCCGGCGGGCACCGACACGATTGTCGGACAGACGCCGCAGTCCTTGCAGCAGCAGGCGCAGACAGCGCAGCAGAATGACGGGGTTGCCCAACAGATCGCCGCCGCCGATGCCGGCGTGAACGCGCCGAAGCCGACAGCAGCACCTGCAATGAGCAATCCGGTCTATGTGACGGCTGGCGAGATGCCGCAGGCTGAAGCACCAAAGAAAAAAGGCTTCCTGGCCTCGATGTTTGGCGCCACGCCCGCCTCGGCGGCGCCGCTCATCAACACCCGGTCGGGCGAGCAGCCCGCGGTGCAGGCCAAGCCGGCAGCAGCGGCAAAGCCGATCATCACGCTCGCCTCGGCCAACCCCATGGCAAAGCCGGTGCAACTGGCTTCGCTCGGCGGCGATACCGACGGCCACATCACGGGTAGCGATGCCCTGCCCGGCGTGCGCCAGACAGCCCTGTTCGAAATCAAGCGCAAGTCCGGCCTCGACGACGAAAGCGACGTCGACCTCAACGAGGATGAGGGGCCAGTCGGCGGCTCCTATCAGGTTGCGTCCGCCGCCGGCATGGCCCGGCTGGCGCCCAACGGGCTGCTCAAGCAGAACGAGAGCGTCGATGTGGCCTGCCTGAAGCCGTCGCTGGTGCGCGTGCTGAAGACGATCGAAGGCCACTACGGTCGCAAGATGACGGTGACGTCAGGCTATCGCGACCCGGCCCGCAACCGGCGCGCCAACGGCGCCAAGAATTCGCTGCACATGTATTGCGCCGCCGCCGACATCCAGGTTCCCGGCGTTTCGAAATGGGAGCTGGCGAGCTACATCAGAAGCATGCCCGGTCGTGGCGGTGTCGGCACTTACTGCCACACAGAATCGGTTCACGTCGACGTCGGTCCGGAGCGCGACTGGAACTGGCGCTGCCGCCGGCGCAGCGGCGGTGACGGCTAGCAGCAACTTCGTCGTCCCAGTGCGAAGCAGGAGCAAAGCTCCGTCGTGAAGACCCTGGGATCCATGCCGCGACCTTAGCCGACGAGTGCAGCGGAGCAGAATTCCGCACCTTGCCGGCGATCGCGAAATCCTTGATTCCAAAGGCCCGGAAAAAAGTTGTCCAAGGTGGCACCTGACGGGTTGCCGGTTGCGCACAACGCCAGTATAAGCCGCTTCGTCTGAGCGCGCCCATCGTCTAGCGGTTAGGACACCGCCCTTTCACGGCGGTAACAGGGGTTCGATTCCCCTTGGGCGTACCAGAGATCTCAAGCACTTCGTGGAAAACCTCCCTCCCTGTCCAACGTTTGGCAATTTCTGGACGCAGACTGCTTCCCAGGGGTTTCTGTGACTATCGGCTTCCACGATCCGATCGCGATCTTCCGCGATCACACCGTAGGCCAACGCGGTCACACAGTTCACAATACTACTACAAAGTGGTCGATTCCTCAGGGATGTAGCCGCTCCAAAAGCCCGCCGCAGGTCGCTCCCGTGGCGGGTTTTTCATCGACATGGCATTGGACGGTGCAGTTGGGCTCCTGGAGGCAACGGACCATCCCGGCCACTGCGGGAAAGGGTTTGACGTTCCCCGCGGCTGCTTAATTTATGAAGCCACCGTCGTCACACAGTGGGTGTTGCGATCCCCTCAAGCGCAATGATCCTGGTGCTGGCGCAACGCTTGCGAATTTCGATAAGGCGGGCGTATTCCGGTGAATTGTACCAGCCCATCAATGACGCCATGTCGGGGAATTCGATAATAACCAAACGGTGTGGCTCCCAATCACCCTCCAAAACCTTAGTCGCACCGCCACGACCTAGGTATCGCCCACCGTAACGCTCCTCTGTGGCCGGCACATCCCGCCGGTATTCCTCGAACACGGCGGCGTCTTTTATGTCTACATCCGCGATCAGATAGGCGGCCATTTGTGCATCCTCCTCCTCAACGGCGGCCCGAAACCTTGCGCTCCGGTCCCGCAGCAAGGGGGCGGCATTGCGTGCGGGAGCCTAACTAAAGACGGGGCGCCCGCCGGTTAAGACGATCCATCTTCAGCGCTTCAACCCAGCGTCCGCCGAAGCGAAGTCAAAAACCTGTTACAATCCACGGATTCGTGTCGTATCCGAGGCGCGGCTCTGGCTTTGCGCCGCTATCTTCCGATTTGGCAGTTCCGGTAAAACTGCGGTCCAGATTTGGGACGGGTTTCTTGGCTGACGGGTTGGCAGCACACAAGGCGGCGGCGTCACTGACTGCCACCTTCTTCTTCTCCTTGGCGACAGCGGCACCAGTCGCTGCGAACACGACAGCCGCGCAAAATATAGCCACTCTCATTGGAACCCCCATAATGCACACCTCGACAGATGGCCGGACATGACGTAACGTCAACTTTATATTAGCATTAACGAATATATAAGATAGCCCTGTGCCATCAAAAGCTCGCCGGAGTGCCAAGCTTGCGTTACGTGCCGCCAAAAGCGGCGCCGATCTGGACATCAGCCGGCATGAGTCGCATCCTTCTCTGGGGGGAAGGACGTGGCTAAACTAAACCTAGGGGCTGATCAGGCTAAACGCTGGCGAGACCGGGCCCTGCGCGGTCGCCGGAGGCGTCTATCACATAACGTCGTGTCGTGGGCGCTGATCCTGACGGCAATAACCATTCTCTGTGGTCTGATCGCGCTCAAGGCGTACAGGTAAGCAGAACCCCAACGCGCGTTCTTGCCGATCGCTGTCCTGCCACAGCCGAAACTAGCCGCCGCCGACCAGCGGCACGGTAACGGTTGTCGCGTAGTTGATCGGGAATGAATTGAAGTAGGGGAAGTCGATGACGAAGGCATAGGTGGCGGTCAGATGCGCCATGCGGAAGCCACCGCTCGCCGGGTCGATGATGATCGTGACACTCACATCCTTAAAACCCAAGGCCTGCAATTTCTGCGTGGCAATCGATTGGATGTCGGCCTGGGTCAGCGTGTTCTTAAGCTGCAGCGAGCGCGCTGACGTCTCCAGCGTATAGCGAACACTGGAGACCGAGTGCATCGACCAGCCAAAGGCGAAGATCCCGAACAGCAGCATGACCAGGAAGGGCGCGATCAGCGCAAACTCCAGCCCGGCCCCGCCCGATCGATCCCGCCTGAACGCGCTTACCCTAGCGGACACGGATCATCTCCTGGTGACCGATGACGGTGGAAGCGGCAAAGGCGCCGAAGGCAATTGGCGGCACCCAGGTGCCCGATGCCTGTATCTGGACATAGATCGACGGCACCTTCGGCCCACTGCACATGGTGGAAGCGTCGACCACGGTCGTCCCGCACATACGGATGCGGCTTAGCGTGACCTGGCCGTCCTCCGGCCGATTTTCCCAGCTCGCAATGGCAAGGGCCTGGGTCGCCGCATCATCCGTCGATCCGCTCATGACCAAGTTCGCGGCGGTCTTCACACCGGCGCGCATCGACAGTGAACTCGTTACGTAGGACCAGCCGTCCAGAATGCCAAGCAGCACCAGGCACAGGATGGGCAGCACCATCGCGAACTCGACCGCCGCAACGCCCGAATCATCGCCAAGGATCGGCATCGATCGGCGCCCCACGGACCTACTCGGCCAGTGCCACGGACCGCGCGGCTGGAATGTTGGGCACTCCGAGGCTCGAGCAATCCTGATTGATGGTTGAGTTACCGGACCATTGGATCGTATTGGCGACGACCCGGGTGCAGCCGCCATTGCCCGAGAAGTTGCCAAGATAGTTCACTTGCTGTTTGGGGAAATAGATAGCCCCGGTCAGCAGCGAATCCGCTGTGCCGTTGAACGTGCTGGACGCGCTCATGCCGGTCCTGTCGCCGTAGAACAGAACGCCTGAATAGGTGCCCGAAGTCGCCGCGCTGAGCTGCACGGACGCATTGCCATTCATGCTGACCGTCGAGCTGCCCGACATGAAGATGGTCACTCCGCTGCCGGTGATGGCTGCGTTGGCGTTTATCTTGAAACTGCCCTGGACGACATACACGCCGGGCGAAAGCGTGACATTGCCCTTTAGATTCATGCCGCTGCAATAAGTGCCTGGACTGAGCGTCGCCTTGTTGTCGTTCTGGCAGGGATTCGCGGCCACCGGGGCCGGCAGGTCGATAAAGGGATCGCCGGCAGGCAGTGCCTGGGTGATCGGGGCCGCGCAGACGGTCGTGACGGGATTGCTGAGAGAGACACCGCCCGCCGATATCAGGCAATCGGCCTGCAGACCGGCCGAGCCCTGAAGCTTGATGGCGTCCGAGGCGATCGAATTGGACATGACCGAGCAGCCGCTGAGCTTAACACTGGTGCTGCCGGAAAACAGCATCGCCTGCGAAGCGGATGGATCGAGCGCGAGCATGCAAGCACTCGAGGCATCGGTAATGAGCGCCACCGCCCTTGCCTGTTCGGGAACCTGAGCCTGCGTGAAGATCAGGGTGAACATCCGGTCGAGCTTCTGGCCGACGATCACCTCGACCGCCTTCTTCGCCGTATTCGGGCCGGACGCTGGCGGCGTATTGACGACGATCGTGCCCGAGCCCAGCCCGTTCGACGCCGCCGACTGGGCCGCGGCCGCGACGATTGTCGGCTTGTCGGAACCCGAGACCTGTTCAAGCGCGCCGGCATAGGCGGCGGCATCGGCCGTCGCCTGCAATCTCAGGCTGTTGTAATACCAATAGGAGGTCTCGACCCCGAAGCCCGCGGCGCCGACAACGATCGGCAAGGTCAGGGCGAAGATGGTGGCAACATTTGCGCCCGTGCTCCGGCGCATACCGTCCGCTATGAGCCGAAATCGGGTGAAGCAACTGAAGGCCATGACATAGATTAGAAAGCACGCACATATGAACGAATGGCTAAAAAGTTCCGTTAATTTTTGATCGGTGATCTATTGTCTTCCAAAAAAGGTGGTCGTTGGCCGATCGACACGTTTTGACGTGACACTCCTTGCCCGCGCCGGTTCACCCTGTGCGGGCTTTTTTATAGTCGCGTGTATTGGCCGGTGCACGGGCCAGCCAGCAAGACGCAGCCGCAAGAGCGGGCGTCGATGTCTCGGAGCGGCCCCCTGGAGCAGGTCCGCCGGGTACGGTGCCGGCGAGTGATCCGTGCCTACCAGTTCAGCCTGAACCCGACATTGCCGCCATAGGTCTGCACCCGATCGGCGAACTTGCCGTCGAAGGTAGCGAACACCGATGTGTCGCTGCCCCAGTTCAGCTTGACGCCGGCGTTGACGGCGACGGCGTCCTCGGCGGCTGCAGCACCCTGGACGACAAAGGCATAGCCAGGTGCTGCCTGGAGGGTTGGCTCGACCGAGCGGTCCGGTCTGAACTCATGCAGCCAGGCCGCGCGGCCCCAGGCCTGCAGCGTCGCGGTCTCGCCGACGGCGATCGTCGTGTCGAGCTGCAGGCCGAGCGAGACCGGCAGCGAGATGATCGTGCGGTGCTCGAAGTCCAGGCCCAGCGCACCGTCATCCAGCGATTTTTCCGAGAAACCCTGCATCGACAGCGCCGAGAATTGCAGCCCGGCAAAGGGCGTGATCGCGCCAGCGCCGACCGGCTGCCGCCAGCCGGCCTCGATTGTGGTGCCGAAGCCGGCGCTCATGAAATCGCCGGTCCAGTGTTCCCTTGATATCGCGGGGACCGGGTTGAGCGGATCGGGCGCGCCCGGAACCGAGGCGAAGCGGTCGGTCGTGTTGGAGTAGAGGTCCATCGCCAGCGAGCCGTTGATGTAGAACTGTCCCCATTTGCGCGCGCCATAGGCACCGGCATGGCCGCCGACGATGTTGCCGGAGGTTTCGCGGTCCGGCACGGCAAAGGAGGACGCCACGCCGCCGAGCGCGAAACCCATCAGGATGTCGGGGTCGCCCTGCGAGTCGAGGCCGGCGGAAAAATTGCCTGACTTGTAGCCGAGGCCGGCACTGCCGACGACCGGATCGCCGGAAACCACGCCCGAATTGCCGCCGGCCGTCGCCCAGTAATTCCAGCGCCGCTCATCCGGCGCCTTCGCCATGGCATCGAAGGGATTGGCCTTGCCCGGCGGTTCCGCATAGGCCGTCTCCGGCACCGCCACCGACTGGCTCATCGGATCCGTCGCCATGCCCATGCGCCAGGCATCCGACTGCCGGTTCATCGCCGCCAGGAAGATGCCGTTGGCGTCGAACTCCGGCTGCTGGAAGCCGCTGACGCCCTCGCCGGAGACGGTGTCGTAGACGGCGCCAAGCTGGTCGAGCGTCGGGATGTAGAAGATCGCGCTGGCGATCTTGGTGAAGTTCGGCGACGTCAGGTCGGTCTGGATCGCATTGATCGCCGAACCCACCGCCGTCTGGTTTTCGGTCAGGCCGGCGCGGGCGAAATTGATATCGACATTGAGGACGACATCCTCGGGATTGGGATATTTCAGCGAATACTGCGCCACCGCGCTCGGGATGGAATTCAGCTTCAAGCCCTTGTCGGTCACGCCGCCAAGGGCATGCAGGATGATGTAGTCCTCGTTGCCCGGCGAGGCCGCGCCTGGCTCCATGATGTTGATGTTGACGAAACCATTGACGTCGGCCGTTCCCGTCACATCGATCCGGTCGGCCTCAGGGTCGAGGTCGAGGTCGAGCAGATAGACACCGGTGGCCGATTGCGACCAGCTGCCATTGAGCTCGGTCGTCATCACGCGGTCGAGCCCGCCGGGTGCCGCAAGGCCGTCATTGTTGAGCTGGCCGGTCAGGCCGAGATCGACGGTGTCGCCCATCAGATAGAGGGCGGTGGCCTTGTTGTTGAAGGTGTTGAGGCCGCCGCCGAGCCCGACCGATCCGACCGTCGCGAAGTAATTGTCGAACGTGTCGTTGCCGTCGCCGCCGCGCATCGCATAGCCGTCGATCAGCAGCACCGAACGGATGAGACCATTGTTGGTCAGCACATTGTTGTTGCCGTCCTTGAAATTGACGCCGGCGCCCGCACCAGAGCCGCCTGTGATCTTCACACCGGTGGCGATCGTCACCTTGATGTCGCCATTGCTGGTGCCGCCGGCGCTCTGTTCCATCAGGGCGAAGGAGTTCTTGCCGGTCACGTCGAGGTCTGCCGTCTGCGTGAACTCGATGCCGCCGCCGGTGCCGCTGCCGCCGGCCGAGCCGGAGAAGCCCTGCGGGGTCGAGTTCGCGTTCATCCTCAGGCCGAGCAAGTCGCCGGTATGGCCGCCAACGCCGCCGCCGCCGCCGACGCTCTGGCCGAACACACCGACCGAATTGTCGCCGGTGATGGTCATGGCGACATTGCTGTTGATGGTGACCTTGCCGCCATTGCCGCTGCCGCCGTTGACGGCCTCGATGATGCCGTCGGTACCCGCCGTGACCACACCGCCGCCGCCTCCGACCGATTGCGCGAAGATGCCGACCGAACCGTCGCCGGTCAGCGTGATATGGCCGGTGTTGGTGACGGTGACGTCACCGCCCTTGCCGGTCGCGCCGGTGTCGCCGCCGATGAACACCGGTGGGCCGATCGTCGCCGCGATCGCGGTTCCGCCAGTGCCGCCACCACCGCCGACCGACTGCGCGAAGATCGCCACCGAATTGTCGCCGTCGAGCTGCATGGCGCCATTGTTGATGACGGTGACAATGCCGCCGTCGCCGCCGGCCGCGCCCTTGCCGCCAAGCGCGATGGAGAGGCCGGCCGCGCCGCCGGCCACCGAATAGGCCGCGCCGCCATTGCCGCCGCCGCCGCCGACCGACTGCGCCATGATGCCGGTCGAGCCGAAGCCCTGGGTGTGGATGATGCCGTCGCTAAAATTGGTGACGTTGACGTCGCCGCCCTTACCGTTGGCGCCGCCGGCGCCGCCGATGCCGAAGGTGAAGGCGCCCGGGCTGAGAGCCGCGGCAACACTCATGGCGCCATTGCCGCCACCGCCGCCGATCGATTCGGCAAAGATCGCCACCGACGCATCTTCTATTGTCGTGATGCGGCCATGGTTGTTGACGGTGACGACGCCGCCGTCGCCCGAACTGCCTCCATCGCCGCCAACGCCGATGGCAACCGGCACGATGCTGGCGGCGAACGCGCCGCCGCCATTGCCGCCGCCGCCGCCGATCGACTGCGCGAAGATGCCGTGCGCCCCAAAGCCCTCGACGGTGATCGCACCGGCGGCATTGTTGGTCACGGTGACGTCGCCGCCCTTGCCGGAACTGCCACCCTTGCCGCCGACCGCGATGAAGCCGATCGCCCGTCCGCCCGAGCCACCGCCGCCACCGACGGACTGGGCGTTGATGGCATCGGCGCCGGCGCCGTAGGTGTGCAGGATGTTGGAATTGGTGACCGTGACGCTGCCGCCGGCGCCGCTGGAGCCACCCGAACCGCCGATGGCGATCAGCGCCGGGATCGAGCCGGTGACGCCGCCGTTCTTGCCGCCGCCGGAGCCGCCGCCGCCGCCAACCGACTGTGCCTGGATCGCATAGGAATCGATGCCGTGCGTCTCGATCATTGCCACATTGGCGACATCGACCGCGCCGCCGCCGCCGCTGGAGCCGCCACTGCCGCCAACCCCGAGCGCGGTGATGCCGAGCGAGCCGCCGGCGCCACCGCCGCCGCCAACCGACTGGGCGAAGATGCCAACGGAATCATCGGCATGGGTGAGAATGCCGCCGTAATTGTTGACGATGACATGGCCGCCGGCGCCTGAAGCGCCACCGCCGCCACCGATCGCCAGCAGCGCACCCGCGCCACCGCCGGAACCGCCACCGCCACCGACCGACTGCGCGAAGATGCCGGCCGAATGCCCCAGTTGGGGATCGACGGTCGGACCGTCGGCGCCCGGCGCCGTCGGCGTGGTGCCGAAGGTCTCGATCGTGGCCATGGTCACCTGGGACAGGTCGAGCTTGCCGTTGGTGACGGTCACGGCGCCACCATTGCCGCTCGCACCAGCGCTGCCGCCAAGTCCGACGGTGCCGACCGCGCCGGCCATGCCGTCGCCGCCGTCACCACCGCCGCCGCCGATCGACTGCGCGTGGATGCCGTCCGACTTCTGGCCATGCGTGGTGATGATACCTTCATTGCTGACGATGACGGTGCCGCCCGATCCGCCGCCGGTGCCGCTGCCGCCGATGGCGACCGAGCCGGAGCGCTTCAGGCTGGATGTGCCCAGCGGTGCGAGAAGAATTGTCGGATCAAGCGGCACATAGGGAATGGCGACAAGGCCGGTGGTGCCGATATAGGCATCGCCGCCCATGCCGCCGCCGCCGCCGATCGACTGGGCGACGATGCCCGACGATTTGTCGCCATGGGTGGTGATGAAATCATAGTTGGAGACGTTGACGATGTTGCCGTCATTGGCCGTTCCGCCTGCCCCGCCGACCGTCGCCTGCAGGTTCCAGTTCGGCTTGCCGCCGGCCGGTTCGCAGACCTTGGCCAGCGTGCATTTCGCGCCGAGCTGCAGTGAGATCGAGTTGGAGCGCCCGCCGGTGCCACCCCCGCCGCCGATCGACTGCGCCAGGATGCCGAATGCGCCCATGCCCGAGGTCTCGATGCCGCCATACTGCTCGATCGTGACCGTGCCGCCCTTGTTGCCGTCGCCGCCGGAGCCGCCGACCGCGACGCTGACATTGGCCTGCGTACCGGGATTGTTGCCGGAGAGGCCGAGCACGCCGGTAATCGCGTTGCCGCCGGAGCCGCCGCCGCCGCCGACCGACTGCGCGAAGATGCCGTAGGCGCCGTCGCCATTGGTAACCGTCTGTCCGGTTGCAAGCAGACCGGTCTGCAGCAGGCCGTGGTTGGTCACGACGACGTCGCCGCCATAGCCGCTGTCGCCGCCAAAGCCGCCGACGCTGACGCCGACATTGAGATTGGTGCCGGTGCCGAGCGAACCGATGGCGGCCGAGACGGCCATGCCGCCATTGCCGCCGCCGCCGCCGACCGACTGCGCCTGGATGGCATGCGCTTCGACACCATAGGTCGAGACAGCGCCGGTGTTGTCGATCGTTGCCTTGCCGGCATTGCTGCCGACGCCGCCAAAGCCGCCGACACTCGCCGACAAGGTCTTGGCATCGGTTCCGGCGATGACGCCGGAAATCGACATGCCGCCATTGCCGCCGCTGCCGCCGATCGACTGCGCGAAGAGACCGACCGCCTGGTCGCCTCCGGTGATGGTCGCGCCGTGGCGCGTCACCAGCACATCGCCGCCGGCGCCGCCACCGCCGCCCACGCCGCCGACTGAGGCGCTGATCTGGTTGCCGTTCTCGCCAAGGCTGAGGCTGGTGGTGACGCTGAGGCCGCCATTGCCGCCGCCACCGCCGACCGACTGCGCCAGCACGCCGAACGCCTTGATCCCGGTGGTCTGGATGATGCCGGTCGAGTCGACCGTGACGTTTCTGCCGTCGCCGGCCGAGCCGCCGAGGCCGCCCAGCGACGCCGAAATCGCCGCCTTGGTGCCTTGCCCCTTGCCGAGCGTGCCGTTCACCGCTGCCGCAAACGAGAAGCCACCGCTGCCGCCGCCGCCGCCGACTGACTGCGCGAAGATGCCGTTGGCGCCAGCGCCTTCGGTCAGGATGTTGTCGACCGAGGTGACGGTGACGGCCTCGCCGTTGCCGGCGCCGGCGCCGAAGCCGCCGATCGAAATGCCGATCGCCGCCTTGGCGTTCGGGCCGGTGACCGAGAGAGCGCCGGAGAAACCGCCATTGCCGCCGCCGCCGCCGACCGATTGCGCGAAGATGCCGTTGGCATCGCCGCCCCTGGTGTGGATCGTCGCGTTGTTGTTGACGAGCGTGGTGCCGACATTGCTGTTGACCACGACCGCGCCGGCATCCTTGCCGAGACCACCGAAGCCGCCGATGCTGACACTGGCGCCGCCGGCGCCATCGACCGTCATGTTACCGGCGATGGAGAAGCCGCCATTGCCGCCGCCGCCGCCGATCGACTGCGCCAGGATGCCGTTCGAAAGATTGCCGGTAGTGTCGATCGTGCCGGTGTTGTTGACGGTGACCAGCCTGGAGATGCCGCCACTGCCGCCCTTGCCGCCGACCGACACCGAGGCGCTGCCCTGCTTGCCGGCGCCTGAGAGGGTCACGACCGCACCGCCATTGCCGCCGCCACCGCCGACAGACTGCGCCAGGATGCCGTTCGAATTGGCTTTAATGGTGACAATGTTGCCGACCGAGGTGGCCGTGACGACATCGCCATCGCCGCCAGCGCCGCCCGTCCCACCGACACCGACGCCGATCGCGCCGCCGTCGCCGACGATGGCGAGCGCGCCCGTGAAGCCGCCATTGCCGCCGCCGCCGCCCACCGACTGCGCCAGGATGCCGTCGGCCTTGCCGCCTTCGGTGCGCAGATTGCCAGTGCTGGTGACGGTAACCGATTTTGCATCGCCGCCAGCGCCGCCACCGCCGCCGAGAGCCACCGACAGGCTGCCCGTGCCGCCCAGGCTGCCGGAGACCGCGAAGCCGCCATTGCCGCCGCCACCGCCGACCGACTGCGCGAAGATCGCATGCGAGCCATCGCCATCGGTCTCGATATTGCCGTGGCTGTCGACAGTGACGATGTTGGCATCGCCGCCGCTCGTTCCCGAACCGCCGACACCGACGCTGCCGGCAAGATCCTTGCTGCCGGAGAGCGCGATGGCGAAGCCGCCATTGCCGCCGCCGCCGCCGACCGACTGCGCCAGGATGCCGAAGGAGTCTTTTCCGTTGGTCAGGATGTTGTTGTAGCTGGTGACGGTGACCGTGCCGGCATTCGACGCCGCTCCGCCGCTGCCGCCGACACTGACGCCCAATCCGCCACCGCCCAGTCCGATGCCGAGGCTGCCGGCGAAGCCGCCGGAGCCGCCGCCGCCGCCGACCGATTGCGCGAAAATGCCGGATGAATTGTCGCCCTGCGTCCAGATCGTCGCCGTGTTGCCTGCCGGTGCCTGCAGCACCGGCTGCCCGTTCAGGGCAACGCCGTAGCTGTTGACGATCACATTGCCGGCGATCGAGCCCGTCGCACCTGCGCCGCCGATACCGACGCCGATGCCGGCATTGCCGGTCGTGGCCGAACCGGCGACGGCGAAGCCGCCATTGCCGCCGCCACCGCCGATCGACTGCGCCAGGATGCCGTTGGAGAATTTGCCCGTCGTGGTGATCGTGCCGGTGCTCGTCACCGTCACCGCCTTGCCGACGCCGCCGATGCCGCCCTTGCCGCCGATCGCCACAGATGCCGTTGCCGCATCCGGGTCGCCGAGCGCGCCGCTGACGGCCACGCTGAAGCCGCCATTGCCGCCGCCGCCGCCGATCGACTGCGCGATGATGCCGGACGAATTGTCGAAATTGGTCGAGATGTTGCCGGTCGAGGTGACCGTGACGATGTCGGCGCTGCCGCCGCCGGCGCCCTTACCGCCAAGCGCCACGCCGACCGCGATCGACTTGCCGCCGCCGAGCGTGCCGGCAAACCCGCCATTGCCGCCGCCGCCGCCAACCGATTGCGCCAGAATGCCCGCAGCACCGGTGCCGCGCACGTCACCGGACGTGAAATCGGCACCGGTGGTGATGTTGCCGGTCGAGATGACGGTGACGCCGAGCCCATTGCCGGCCGCACCGCCGCTGCCGCCGAGCGCGACACCGATGCCGGCGTCCATTCCCAGCGCCAGCGAGACGGTCGAGCCGCCATTGCCGCCGCCGCCGCCGACCGACTGCGCCAGTATGCCGATCGCCTGGTCGCCGGAGGTGGTGATGTTGCCGGTGGATGTGACGCCGACGATGTCCGCATTGCCGCCGCCCGCGCCCTTGCCGCCGAGGCCGACGGCAGCGCTCACGCCTTGCAGCGTGATCGCACCGGCGCCGGCGAAACCGCCATTGCCGCCACCACCGCCAACCGATTGTGCCAGGATGCCGACCGACTGGTCGCCATGCGTTTCGATGTTGCCGATCGAGGTGACGGTCACCGAGCCGGCCGTCTGGCCGGTGCCGCCGCTGCCGCCAACCGCGACAGAAGCACCCAACGCTCCGGTCGTGAACGTGCCGGCGACGCTGAAGCCGCCATTGCCGCCACCACCGCCGATCGACTGCGCCAGGATGCCGTCGGCCTGTTTGCCGTAGGTGGTGATGTTGCCGTAATTGTTGACCCCGGCATGCTTGCCGATGCCACCCGTCGCGCCGCTGCCGCCGATCGAGACCGAGGCCGACCCGCCGGCGCCTTCAAAGGAGCCGGAGCCGCTCAGCGTCACGGCGAACCCGCCATTGCCGCCGCCGCCGCCGATCGATTGCGCCAGAATGCCGATCGAGCCGTCGTCGATCGTCAGGATGCTGTTCTGCGTGACGACATTGCCGACTTTCTTGCCGTTGTTGACGGTTGCCGTGCCGGCATCGCCGCCGCCACCGCCCGTACCGCCGAGATTGACGCCGACGCCGACAACGGCGCCCGCCGCGATACCGCCGGAGAAACCGCCATTGCCGCCACCGCCGCCGATGCTTTCAGCCTGGACACCGACAGCATTCTTGCCTTCGGTGACGAGATTCCAGGTGCCGGCATAGCTGGTGGTGACCGCATGATTGGCGCCGTCGGCGTGGATGACGACGTTTCCGGCCGCGCTGCCGTCGGCGCCCGCGCCGCCAAGGCCGACGCTTGCCGCGCCGCCGCCGAGGGCCGCCGAAACGGTGAAGCCGCCATTGCCGCCGCCACCGCCGACCGACTGCGCCAGGATGCCCGTCGAATTGTCGCCGGTCGTGTGGATCGAGCCGGAGCTGCCAACGATGACGTCGGCACCGGCGCCGCCGCCGGCGCCCTTGCCGCCAATGTTGACCGCAATGCCGACCGCGCCGCCGATGGCCCCGCCAATCGAATAGCCGCCATTGCCACCGCCACCGCCGACCGACTGCGCGACGATGCCGCCGGCATTGTCGCCGGCTGTCGAAATGTCGCTGAGGCTCGATACGGTCACCAGCTTCGATGCACCGCCCGCGCCGCCATTGCCGCCAATGCCGATCGCCGCCGCGAATGTGCCGGTGGCGTTGATCGCAACCGCGATTGCCGCGCCGCCATTACCGCCCGTACCGCCGATCGATTGTGCGAAGATGCCCCGAGAGCCGTTTCCATAGGTGGTCAGCGACCCGGCGGTCTCCACTGTCACGGTATTGCCGTCGCTGGCGTTGCCCGCGGCCCCGCCCATTGCGAGCGCAAGCGCTCCCACCGCACCCGAAACCGAGAATCCGCCATTGCCGCCGCCGCCACCAATCGACTGCGCGAAAACGGCATCCGACATGTCGCCATGGGTGATGATCGAATAGGCGGTATCGTCGGCGTCGCGCAGCACCTCCACGGCGCCGGACGTACCACCACTCCCGCCCGCGCCGCCAAGCGCCACGCTGAAGCCGATGCCGCCGGAGAATGCGCCGCCGCCATTGCCGCCGCCGCCGCCGACCGATTGCGCGAAGATGCCGGCCGAATTGACCGAACCGGCGCCATTTTTGCCGGTCTCGATATCGCCGGCATTGGTCACCGTCACCCGGGCGCCGTCGCCACCGGCGCCACCGGATCCGCCGGCGGTGAACAGGCCACCGGAGGTGCCGCCATTGCCGCCGCCACCGCCGACCGACTGCGCGAAGATGCCGGCCGACTGCTTGCCGTCGGTGCTGATCGAGCCGGCTGCGGTGTTTGTCACTTCGACGATGCCGCCATTGGTGGTCGAGGCGCCGTTGCCGCCAAGCGCCACCAGACCGCCCGAATTGCCGCCATTGCCGCCGCCGCCGCCGATCGACTGCGCCAGGATGCCGTTCGATTCCTGGCCATGGGTGATGATCGCGCCCGAGTTCGTGACGCCGACCGTCACGACATTGGCCGGGCCGCCATTGCCGCCGAGGCTGCCACTGCCGCCCGAGGCGAACAGGCCGAAGTTCGAGCCGCCGTCACCGCCGCCGCCGCCGATGGTTTGGGCAAGGATGCCTTGCGAATTGTTGCCCCAGGTGGTGATCGCAGCATTGTTGGTGACCTGGACGATGCCGCCATTGCCACCATTGCCGCCGCTGCCGCCCGAGGAGGAGAACAGGCCGAAACCGCCGGCGCTGCCGCCACCACCGCCGCCGATCGACTGGGCGGCGATGCCATGCGAATAAATGCCATGGGTGACGATGGTCGTGCCGCTGCCGGTGAAGACATTGGCGTTGCCGCCGCTGCCGGCCGGGCTGCCGCCGCCCGGGTTGAAGACCAGGCCGCCGCCGCCGCCGCCATTGCCGCCATGGCCACCCTGACTGATGGCGACGATGCCCGCTGAATAATTGCCAAAAGTCTC
This sequence comes from Mesorhizobium cantuariense, assembly GCF_042647205.1. NCBI lineage: Bacteria > Pseudomonadati > Pseudomonadota > Alphaproteobacteria > Hyphomicrobiales > Phyllobacteriaceae > Mesorhizobium > Mesorhizobium cantuariense. Next base: position 3,613,461 of record NZ_JBHRVD010000001.1, read on the forward strand.
GACGCTGCCGCCGTTGAAGTTGACGGTGGCGTTGCCGCCGACACCGCCCAGGCCGCCATCGCCGGCATCGCCCGAAATACCCTTGGCATCGCCGCCGTCGCCGCCGTCACCGCCGACGCTACTGGCTACAATGCCTGCGTTCGGGCAACCCGTGGGCAGCACGCAATTGTTGCTTGTCTTGACCGCCCCGGTGACGTTGACGGTGACGGTACCGCCATCGGCGCCGTTGCCGCCATCACCACCATTCGAAAAGACGTAGCCATTGCTGCCATTGCCGCCGCGGCTGCCGTTCGAGGCACCGAGAACGCCGATGGTGCCGGTCGCTATAGCGGCGCCGCTACCCGGCACATTGGTGTCGGCTCCCGGCTGATTGTAGTTGACCGTCAGTGTCGGGCCGGAATTGCCGGATGGTCCGCCCGCCGCGGTGGCGGGTGGCGCGATGCAGGTCGTCCCGGACGGCGCGCCGCCGGCGACGGCACAGGTCTCGGCCGTCGCCGGATTGTTCCCTGAGGCCGGTGTCCCCGGCGTGATCGTGCAGTCGGCCGCGTTGCCGGTGCTGCAGGTGTAGTGCTGGACTTCCGTCGCCGGCGCCGGGCTCGATCCCGTACCGGTCAGGGATATCCGGCTGGGATCGATCGTCAGCGTGTTGACGTTGAGCGTCGTGACACCGGGCGCTGTGAAACTGATGTCGGATTGCGTTCCGGCGCCCGTGCAGTCCTCGACATTTCCGGTCGGCCCGACGCAAGTCGCTTCGGCAGAGCCAGTTGAGCCGATGAAAAGCATCGCCGCCATGACCATGGTCACGGCCGCTATTGTCGCCAAACCTGAAATGGCGAGAAATCTCTGTTTCAACCACCCTGAAACAACGCGAGACTCAACTGCTCTCCCCCGAACACGAGCCATCATCAACCCCCAGACCCGCGCCGCCTCGGCACGAATCGCCCCTTGCTAATGCAACCTATCAGATTGCAGCAGCAGCGGAGGCTCCCAAGAATTGAGGCGATGTAAATTAGGTGAGCTGTTGCGGTTTTGGCACAGAAATCACAGAAATAGCCAGTGTTTACCCACTATTGGAGCATTTAATAGAAGACAGAGGCGCGAGATTTGCTTCAAGCGGAAAGAATTGGCATCGGCTCCGCAACCGTCCCGGCCAACATCTCTCTCTGTACGGCCAGGAAGAATCTGCGCACTTCGTCGCTGGCTGCTGTTCTGTCCCTGCCGGATCCGACAACGAGGTCGAGCAGCTCCGACGCCTTGGCTCTCCAGAACGAGGTGGCGGTCTCGCCATGCAGGCTGCCGAGCTTGGCAGCAACCTCTCGGACCAAGAATACCTGACGGTCGATCGGGAATGCACGGACTTTTTCTGGGGACATCTTCCGAACCATGAGACTGACGCAACGAATCAACCATTGCCAACAAGCAATGGCGTAGCCGGGAAGGTGGAAACGGAAGCTTAACGGCGCTGACTCTGGTGCATCTTGGTACGGTCGTGGGGGACGATAAGGACGCAGCCGTACGCTCACGACATCGCCGTGTGCGTTCAAACGCGTTTCGTTGGCGTTGCAATCGGGGCAGGTGAAACGGGCGACGGCCCTCAGGCCTGGAGCGCCCTCGCCTCACCGCCGCGCTTGCGCGGCGTCATCATGTCCCTGGCCATCAGTCCGCTCGCCCGGCAAAACGCCATGAACGCCCGGCACGCATCCTCGGTCTTGACCACGTCCACCGTGGCGCCAAAGCAGGCGTTGAACGCTTTCTGATAGATCGGGCCCTGACGGCGCGCAGGCCAGTCCTGGAGAAAATCGAGCGCCTGCTCGACGCCGTAAATCTCCTCGACTGGCAGGCCGGTCGCGGGTGCGATGCGCACCGGCACCTCGAATTGCAGTCTGTCCATTCTATAACTCCCGAACTGGCGTCACCGAGGCAGCGCCGTTCGTCGTCAAAAGTTGCTTTGACCGGCTTTGGCCCAGAAATGTGTCGTCACTTGGGTCGCTGAGCCGCCACGTCGCCCAAAACAATCGCGCACCCGAGGATATGCTTTGGGCGACATGCGCTCACTGGTTCGCCGGATCCGTCTCCGCGTCGAAGGCCATGCGAATGGCGGTGATCAGCACAAATATCGTCGGCACGGCGAAGATGCCGCCGAGGACAAGGGCCGCCATCGCCGACAGGCCGAGCGTCTCGGCAACCGCCCAATAGACGGTTCCGATGCAGATGAGCGCCTGCACGGAGAGGAACGCGGCAGCCGAGACCGCGCGCGACAGGGTTTTGAATGTCGTGATGCGTTGCATTGAAATAGTCCGGAGAATGACGCGCCGCGCGACCGCCGAGCGGCCGACGGCAGCCGTGCGATCACGACGCGAACAGGGATAGCTATGAGGTGAAGGGGGTGGTTCTGAACCGCTCAGGCGGCGATGGTCGGCGGCGCGCGCGGCTGGTTGGTGCTCGCCCTGGAAGCCGAGGTCGCTCCGTATCCCGAAACAACCGCTCTCGACGGCGTCCGTTCGACCCCGGGGAAGACCGCGTTGGGGACCGGCAGCGCGGCATGGCCGCCGGTGAACTTGATCAACGCCGGACGGCCGACGCGAACTTCCAGCGCATGCGCCTTGCCGGTGACACGCAGCAGTGCCGCCACCTCACCGGACCGCTCGACACCAACGCTGGCACCACTCGGCGCAGTATCCGCGAAGGCTGGCACCGCCGGCTGGCCGAGGCACAGCATCGCCAGCAGCACCATGCCCATCAGGCATGAGCAGGCTGTCGTCAGCGGCGCTTCAAGCCATCTGGTTAGCCTGGCCGCCGTGAAGGGGCGCGATCTCCTGAACATCACCCGCCCTACCGCACGATGGCCAGAAAGGAAAGCAAACCGGGCAAAAACCGGCAAGACATCACCCCATGCAAGGCGAATATCCGAAGTGCGCGGCTGCATCAGGCAGTTCTTCCTTGAACCTTTTGCTCTCAAGTGCCAAATCTGGGGAGATTTTCACGTCGGCTCTCTTGCAGAGCCCTACCGGCTGCACGGACAAAATGGTCACCTATCTCGATGCCGCCACGGCACCCCTCAGAAACACCGGCCAGATTCGCCTCTATGGCGAGGAAGGCTTTGCCGGCATGCGCAAGGCATGCGATCTCACCGCGCGCTGTCTCGACGAACTGGTGCCGATGGTCGAGCCCGGCGTCACCACCGAAACCATCGATCGCTTCGTCTTCGAATTCGGCATGGACCACGGTGCGCTGCCGGCGACACTCAACTATCGCGGCTACACGAAATCGTCCTGCACCTCGATCAATCATGTCGTCTGCCACGGCATCCCCGACAATAAGCCGCTCAAGGATGGCGACATCGTCAACATCGACGTCACCTACATTCTCGACGGCTGGCACGGCGATTCCTCGCGCATGTATCCGGTCGGCACGATCAAGCGCGCTGCCGAGCGCCTGCTCGAAGTCACCCATGAATGCCTGATGCGCGGCATCGCGGCGATCAGGCCCGGCGCCCGCACCGGCGCCATCGGCGCCGCCATCCAGACCTATGCCGAGGGTGAGCGCTGCTCGGTGGTGCGCGACTTCTGCGGCCACGGCGTCGGCCAACTTTTCCACGACGCACCGAACATCCTGCACTATGGCAGCGCCAATGAGGGCGTCGAGATGCGGCCCGGCATGATCTTCACCGTCGAACCGATGATCAATCTCGGCCGGCCGCACGTGAAGGTTCTGTCGGACGGCTGGACCGCGGTGACGCGCGACCGCTCGCTGTCGGCGCAGTACGAGCACACGATCGGCGTGACCGACACAGGCTGCGAGATTTTCACCCTGTCGCCCAAAAAGCTCGATCGCCCCGGCCTGCCGGCCTAGTACTTTGCCGCGTCAGGCGGCGCTGGTACCTCGACCCCCGGCCCTTTATGACAATTGGACACCAGCAGCATTCGGCAGGTCGATGGTGACGACCAGTCCGTTCGGCTGGTTGTCCTGCAATTCGATCCTGCCGCCGTGACCCTGGACGATGTCGGCAACGATCGAGAGACCCAGGCCGAAGCCATGCTTCGATGCAGCGCCGCGCGACGCATCTTGCTTGAAGAATGGTTCGAAAACACGGGCGCGCACCGTCATCGGAATGCCCGGCCCGTCGTCGCCTACCGTGATGCGTGCCGCCGTGTCGGTCTCCGTCAGTGCGACCGTGACATTGCCGGCGAATTTGACCCCGTTGTCGCAGAGATTCGCGATCGCTCGCGCCAGTGCATTGGGCTTGCACCAGCCCAGAAGCCGATCCGGTCCGGAATATGAGACGGGAAACCCGACATCGGAGAATTCGGCGCAGACCGTTTGCAGAATGCTGGCAATGTCGGCGCGCTGCAGCTTCTCCGTCGAAACATCGTTGCGCAGATAGGTCAGGGTCTCGTCAATCAGGACTTCGATGTGCTGGACATCGGACAGTATCGCGGTTCGGGTGGGTCCATCATCCATGCGCTCGGCGCGAAGCCGCAGCCGCGTCAAAGGCGTGCGCAGATCGTGACTGACGCTGCGCAACATGCGCGTGCGGGTTTCGATCATCGTCCGGATACGCGTTCTCATCCTGTTCAGCGCGCTCGCCAGACCGACCATTTCGACGGAACCGCGTTCGATGAAGAGTTGGTCGCTATTCTCAATCTCGGCCGAACCGACTGCCGCCGAGATGCGCTTCAACGGGTCCGTCACGGCCCAAACCGCAAACAGCCAGATCAGGAGGGGCAAGGCGACGAAACCCATGAACCTATAGAACAAGGTGCGGACGAGGCCTGATGTCAGTAAAGAATCGGGCATGCCGAAATGAGCCAGGACGTCCCGCTGGTCCAGGTCCAGGACAAACGCGTATCGGCCACCGATCCTTATCCAGCGTCCATCAATTGATCCCCTGTCGATACGGAGGAGCCATTCGATACTTCGCCATTCCAGATAAGAATATGGAATGCTGCGTATCTGTTCCTTGGGCAGCACCTTGAAATCAAAACCAGCTCGCCTAGCCGCAGCCAGAATTGCGCCACGCGCTTCCGTTGGCGTTTCGCGCAACAAGACAGCAACAACGGCAGCCCGTCTGGCGCCATCGTCAAGGACCGGAAGGTCGACGTTCTCTATAAAATTTTCGACGACCGATCCGACGGACAGGATCACAACCAACGCGATGACAATGATTGCCGCAAACTGCCCACGCACGGATTGGGGCAGAAAACGGCGGACGAAAACCCTCATGCTTCCTCCACCGTCGCGGTGAAGATGTAGCCACCCAGCCGAACGGTCCTCAGAAGTACCGGATCGCGCGCGTCCTTTTCGATCTTCCGGCGGATCCGACTGATATGGACATCGATGCTTCGCTCGATCGGCCCGGCGAGCCCGGCATGGGTTACGCCAAGAAGCTCCTCGCGAGTGAGAACCCGGCCTGCATTGCGGCAGAACGCAAGCAACAGGTCGAATTCATGCGTCGTGGTCGCGACCCGCGCATTGTTGGGATCATACAATCGCCGGCGTATGGGGTCGAGGAGCCAGCCGTCGAAGCGAAGCACCTTCGACCGGTCCCGCTCGTCGGGAGCATAGGCCGTGCGGCGCAGCAACGCCCGTATCCTGGCCGTCAGTTCGCGCGCGCTGAACGGTTTCGTCACATAATCATCGGCGCCGATTTCCAGCCCGAAGATACGGTCGATTTCCTCGCCAAGCGCCGTCAGCATCAGGATTGGAATGTTCGTCCCGGCACGAAGACGGCGGCAGATGTTGAGGCCGTTTTCGCCCGGCAGCATCACATCGAGCACGATGAGATCAAACTTCTGGTTGCGAAGCGCGGCATCCATCTGGGCGCCGCTCTCGGCCATTTTCACGATCATGCCGTTATCGGTGAGTGTCTCACCCAGCATGCGCGCGATCTCGAAATCGTCTTCGACAATGAGGATATGCGAACCTTGTCTTGCCAATCTGGATTCGGCGTCCAGAGCGTTTTGGCGCCTTCGCTGTGCCATGCTGGAGTTTGTCATAGCCTGCATTGGTGTCTGCGTGGGTCAGAACCGATATCCGACCAGAAGCATCCCTGAAGGCTGGATCTTGTCGACGACAACAGGGCTGTCGGCAGCGTCTCCCAGGAGGACGCCGACCCCCGCTTCGCCGCGCACCATCCAGTTCTGGTTGAGCATATATGTGGCGGAAATCGAAAAATCGGCGCGCTTCAACCCTGCGCCGGCGTCATAGCGCGCCAGCCCCGAGCGAGCCGATTGTTCGGGCGTGACGCCAAAATAGGCCTGCATGTAATTTTCGTCGGCGAAGACGGCGGACGCGCTGGCGCCGATCATCAGCGATTGGGACAGAGGCCGGTTCACCTCGATCCCGACCCTGCCCTCCAGGCCATCGCTGCCGCCGATGGTCTTGTCCAGTTGCGCGAAGATTTCGGCCGGGCCGAACTTCACCGCCGCCTTTGCGCCAACCGTCGCGCCCATGTCGACATCCCCCAAGCCGCGCAGGTGATCGGAATCGTCTTCCTTGCGGCCCATCTCATAGCCAAGCCGCGCGCTGAATTCGAACGGTCCTTGTTCATAGACGGCGATGTTGGCACCTATCGGATCGATCGTCACCGTGTCGAGGAATGTCGCCGTGACGAAAGGCACCGGCATGATCTTGAACTCGTCGCTGCCCTCGTATTTGGGGACGATGATGGCGCCACCGCCAAGCACGACATGCCAGTCGGCCAGTTTCTGTTCGATGCGTCCGAAACGAGAGGGCTCGGGCGGCGGGATAAAATCATCGGAATTGACCGCAATGGCGTCGGCCGCCAGCCCCGAATGCGTTGCAAACAGGATTGTCATCGCAGCCAGAGATGCCCGGCCGGCAAATAATCCAGAGTCCATTTTGGCGAACATGCGTGCTCCAGTATAGCGAGGCAATGCGCCTCCGATGCCGTCACCATGTCAGGTGAAAGTGGCCGCATGCGCGAAGTGATGTTAAGTTTTGTTGCGCAATCGTGGTTTCATCTTGCCGGTGCAAAGGCAGCTGGAAGCTGACAGCGGGAGCTGTCGGAGGTCGTCTCGCGATCGCAGAACAGAACTGTTTCAATCCAGGCCGGAACGGTTCTAATGTCAGCACCGGAGCAATGTGGGCGGCATATGGGCAACACAAGCGACGACGACGAACGGAGTTTCTTCTCCGAAGCGCCGATGCGGCCGACGGCGAAAGCCAAGGCGGCGGTCGACGAAAAGCCGCATTATCTCGGCCATCGCGACCGCTTGCGCGCGCGCTTTGCCTCGGCAGGTCCGGACGCCCTGCCCGACTACGAACTTCTGGAGCTACTGCTCTTTCGCCTGATTCCTCGCGCCGACACCAAGCCGGCGGCCAAGGCGCTGCTGGCGCGCTTCGGCACGCTGGCCGAAGTGCTCGGAGCACCGGTTGGCCTCTTGCAGGAGGTCAAGGGCATCGGCCCAACGGTGGCGCTCGATCTCAAGATCGTCGCGGCGACCGCACAGCGCATGGCGCGTGGAGAGGTGCAGGGTCGCGAAATCCTCGCGTCCTGGACACAGCTTCTTGCCTATTGCCGGTCAGTCATGGCCTTCGAGGAGCGCGAGCAGTTCCGCATCCTGTTCCTCGACAAGAAGAACGCGCTGATCGCCGACGAGGTGCAGCAGAAGGGCACCGTCGACCACACGCCTGTCTACCCACGCGAGGTGGTCAGGCGTGCGCTGGAACTCTCGGCGACCGCCATTATCCTGGTCCACAACCATCCCTCTCGACCTAATTTCATCACGCTGGATCACGCTACTACCCATTGAATCACATATCTTTTTCGGCTTGCCGTACTCTCGGATACAATGGCATACTGGGACCGGTTTTAAGGGGGATCGAGAGCCCTTTTGACCCCAGTCGCCGGCCCCAGCAACCCATCTGGCGACCCCACTTGAAAGCCTACGGGAGAGCCCTTTGCCGAGCCTAACAGATGGTGAAATACGCCGCGCGATCAAGCAGGTTGAGCAGACTGGAAAACAGCTAAGCCTGATCGATGGCGAAGGACATGGGACCGGACGCCTCGTCCTTGTGATGAAGCCCATGCCATCGCGCGTGACCGCAGACTGGATGGCGCAGCAGTGGCGCGACCAGAAAAGGATCAAGAAGAAGCTCGGGTCTTATCCCTCGATGCCGCTGAGCAAGGCGCGGGAGGTGTTCGAGCGCGACTTCGCCGACATGATCCAGAAAGGGCGAAGCATCAAGATAGCCGGTGACACCAGACCCGGCACGGTAGCCGACCTGTTTGAAGGCTACGTCGCCTATCTAAAGAACTCGGGAAAGTCGTCCTGGAAGGAGGCGGAAAAAGGCCTCAACAAGATTGCGGATACCCTAGGTCGCAACCGCCCAGCTCGCGACATCGAGCCCGATGAAGTCACTGACCTCATTCGCCCCATCTACAATCGCGGGAAGCGATCGATGGCTGATCACGTACGAAGCTACGTTCGCTCGGCATACAGTTGGGGCCTGAAATCCGAGCACGACTACCGCTCGAATTCATTGCGCCGCTTCCGCTTGGTCTACAATCCGGCCGCCGGCATTCCGACCGAACCAAAGCAGGTCGGTACGCGCTGGCTCGATGAAGAGGAATTCTTGCGGCTATACCGCTGGCTGGAATGCCCCGATGCACCGGTTCACCCGCCTTACACGCGTGCTGTCCGAATCCTGATGTTGACGGGTCAGCGTGTTGAGGAAATCGCCAGGCTGCATGTCGATCAATGGGATGCCAAGGAGCGCATTATCGACTGGTCAAAGACGAAGAACGGGAAGCCACACGCCATCCCTGTTCCTGAGGTTGCTGCTGAGATCATCGAGTCAATCAAACCCAATGAATATGGCTGGTTCTTTCCTTCGGCAATGGATCCTTCCAGGCCGGTCAGCCATGGCACGCTCTATTGCTTCATGTGGCGTCAACGCGACCGTGTCGTGATCCCCAATGTGACGAACCGCGACCTGCGTCGAACCTGGAAAACGCTCGCCGGGAAGGCAGGGCTCTCAAAAGAGATTCGCGATCGCCTCCAGAACCACACACTGCAAGACGTCAGCTCAAAGAGTTACGATCGCTGGAACTATATGCCGGAGAAGCGTGCCGCCATGAAGCGGTGGAACGTGTTCGTTCGTGCGTTGCTTGCTAAGAAACGTATGAAGACGGCGGCATGAGCAGCAAGGCCCAAAATCCGGTCCTGCGATAATCAAGGCGCCGCGCGACATTGACCGTTCAGAGCTACACGACCTTCGTCGGCGACTTGAAACGCAGGATCACCGAGGCTCGGCACCGCGCCGGCCTCTCGGTCAATAGCGAACTCATTCTCCTCTATTGGAATATCGGTTGTGATATAGTCGGTTGCCAGGCGCGTGAAGGTCGGGGCACGAAGGTCATCGACCGCCTTGCCGAAGATCTTGGGTCAAATCTTCAATGAGCAATTCTCCACGTCATCTCCCACGCCGACCGGTATTCACAAGGTCCCAAAGTTTTCTTTTCCAATCTCTGTCGCAGTCGTCAGCAACGACTGTCCTGGTGGCATTGGTGCTTTTCGCTCTCGCACTGGCTCTGGGATAGCAAGGCGGTTGAGCCGTGGATCTTCTGTTTGGTCTTTGACCGGCTAGGTCAGTCTTGCTCGCGTCGTGCGCGGCGTGGCCAAGTGCAGGCTGGTCTCGCTGCCGGTGATCCCAGCTATAAGGCGAATGCGCCGCAGCACGGCATCGAAATCAGTCAGCGAGGCCGTCCCGAGCTCAACCACTAGGTCCCAGCGACCGTTAGTGGTGTGGATGGTCGAGACTTCAGGGAAGCCGCCAAGCGCACGAACCACGCGGTCGGCGGCATGGCCCTCAATCTCAATCAGCATGATACCGCGGATGCGCTGATCGACCGCGTCGGCGCGCAGCACCACCGTGTAGCCGATAGTATCGCCGGACCGTTGCAGCCGCTCCATGCGCGCCCTGACCCGTGGCGCGCGAGACGCCGAGATCGACGGCGAGATCGGACACGCTGCGCCTGGCGTCATGTCTAAGCAGGGTCACCAGGCGTTCGTCCAGCGCGTTCATCGAGATACCATTTTGATCAATTTCGCTGCCATTACGATAAACAATGCTTCTCGGATTGCCAATTCACCCTGTTCATATCGCCGGCTGGCCGTGGTCTCCTGCCGGCCATTCGAAACGTGGTGGTTGGGAAAACAGATGCGTTGCAGAATCGTCGGGGCGCCGGTGCAGGACGGTGCCGGCAGAATGGGATGCGAGATGGGGCCGAGTGCGCTCAGGACCGCCGGCCTGCGGGAGGTGCTGTCCGGCCTCGGCCACAGCGTCGAGGACCTGGGCGCGGTCCAGCCGCTTCCGGCAAGGCGCGTCGTGCATGGCAATCTGGCGCTGAAGGCCCTGCCCGAAATATCGGCCTGGACATCCGCCATTGCCGATGCGGCCTACGCGGCGAGCGAGGACGCCATGCCGATCTTCCTCGGCGGGGACCATTCGATATCCGCCGGGACCGTGTCTGGCCTCGCCCGCCGCGCCGCAGAGGCCGGTCGCCCGCTGTTCGTGCTGTGGCTCGACGCGCATCCGGACTTCCACACGCTCGACACCACCGCAAGCGGCAATCTGCACGGTGTCCCGCTCGCTTACGCCAGCGGCCAGCCGGGCTTTAGTGGTTATTTCCCGGATCTGCCGGCAGCGGTCGATCCCAAGCGTATCTGCACCATGGGCCTGCGCAGTGTCGACCCGGCTGAGCGCAGGGCGTTGAACGAGGCAGGAGTGACGGTGCACGACATGCGCGCCATCGACGAGCACGGCATCGCGCCGCTGCTGCGCGCCTTCCTGGCGCGCGTGTCTGATGAAGACGGGCTGCTGCATGTCAGTCTCGACGTCGATTTCCTCGACCCGTCGATCGCACCAGCAGTCGGCACCACGGTTCCCGGCGGCGCAACGTTCCGCGAGGCGCATCTGGTGATGGAGATGCTGTCCGACAGCGGCCTCGTCTCCAGCCTGGACCTGGTCGAGTTGAACCCCTTTCTGGACGAGCGTGGCCGCACCGCGACGCTGATGGTCGACCTGACGGCGAGCCTGATGGGCCGCCGCATCATGGACCGTCCGACCCGTAGCCATTCCGGGAGCTTTTGATCATGACCACGGCAAAGCTGAACATCGTCCCCTTCGTCAGCGTCGACCGTATGATGAAGCTGGTGATCGCCATCGGCGTCGAGCGCTTCCTGACCGAGCTCGCCGGCTACATCGAAGAAGACTTCCGTCGCTGGGAACTGTTCGACAAGACGCCTCGCATCGCCTCGCATAGCCATGACGGCGTCATCGAGTTGATGCCGACAAGCGATGGGCGTCTCTATGGCTTCAAATACGTCAACGGGCATCCGAAGAACATGCGCCAGGGTTTGCAGACCGTCACCGCTTTCGGCGTACTCGCCGACGTTGGCAGTGGCTATCCGATGCTGCTCACCGAAATGACCATCCTGACCGCGCTGCGCACCGCCGCCACGTCAGCTGTCGCGGCCAAGTATCTGGCACCACGCGGTGCGCGCACAATGGCCATCATCGGCAATGGAGCGCAGTCGGAATTCCAGGCGATCGCCTTCAAGGCGCTGACCGGCGTCGATCGGCTCAGGCTCTACGACATCGACCGCTCAGCCTCGATGAGATGCGCGAAGAACCTGGCTGGCATGGGATTTGACATCACCATCTGCGCAACCGGGCAGGAGGCGGTTGAAGGCGCCGGGATCATCACTACCGTTACCGCCGACAAGCAGTGCGCCACCATTCTCACCGACAACATGGTTGGCTCCGGCGTCCACATCAACGCGGTTGGCGGCGACTGCCCCGGCAAGACCGAACTGCACAAGGACATCCTGCTGCGCTCCGACATTTTCGTCGAGTTCCCGCCACAAACGCGCATCGAGGGCGAAATCCAGCAACTGGATTCCAACCATCCGGTGACCGAGCTTTGGCAAGTGATCGCCGCCAAGGCCCAGGGACGCCGAGACGCCAAGCAGATCACGCTGTTCGATTCAGTCGGCTTCGCCATCGAGGACTTTTCGGCGCTACGATATGTGCGCGACCAGTTGCAAGCGACGGGCTTGTACGAGGAACTCGACTTGCTCGCCGATCCCGACGAGCCACGCGACCTGTTCGGCATGCTGCTACGGGCGGCGATACAGCCGGCAGCATAGCGAAATGGTTCATGCAGAGTTTCGCGACCCATGCCCCGTCGGCGTTCCTCATTGTAACTTCTTGTCTTGTGCACCCGGTGCGCTTTGCTGTAGCGAGGCTGCTGACGTAGATCGGGGCTACGGCACCTGAAGAGCAAATGAAAGGTTGGCCAAATGCCTGAAGATCTTATCAAGTCCGACGCGGAATTGCTGGGGATGACCACTGACATCGTTTCCGCCTATGTCAGCAATAACCCGGTTCCAGTTGCGGAACTCGCTCGCGTAATTTCCGATACCTACGGAGCGATCAGCTAGCTGCAGGGAACAGCCCCGCCCAGAGCGGAAGAGAAGCCTACACCCGCTGTCCCGATCAAGAAATCGGTGACGCCTGATTTCATCATCTGCTTGGAAGACGGCAAGAAGTTCAAATCGCTCAAACGGCACTTAGGAACTCACTACGATCTGTCGCCGGATGCGTACCGCGCGAAATGGGGCCTGCCCTCCGATTATCCGATGGTTGCGCCGAACTATGCCGCGGCGCGATCGGCGATGGCGAAGGCGATCGGCCTGGGACGGAAGGTTGTAGCGCCTGAGCCTGAAGCGGCGCCAGCGAAGCGCCGCAAGATCGGCATCAAGACGAGCTAACATCGGGGCTATTTTGCTCAAGAGGCCCGCGTTCTGGTAGGGGTCAGTTTGAAATCCTACTGCCGCCAAACCTTGATGGCTGACACCACAAGAATTGCCGCAAGGGTTGGCAGAAGCCAAGCACTCGGCACTATGCCGAGCAGCCTACCACCTATGAAACTGCCAACAACCGAGCCTGCGGCCATGATGGCAACCAAGCCTTTGTTCTTGCCCAAAACGATGAAGCTCTGATCTCGGCTGTAGCGTGTGAAGGCGACAAGCATGGTTGGCAGGCTCACGGCCAATGACAGGCTGCCGGCAAGCTTAATGTCGGCACCGAACAACAGAATGAGCGTAGGTATCAACAGCTCGCCGCCGGCCACGCCAAGCAGCGAGGCAACCACGCCTATGCAGAAGCCGGCAACGATTCCCAAAGCTATCTGTAGACCGCCGCTGGCAAGGGCAGCGCCAGCGGACGAAGGATCGTGGCCCAACAGAAGCACGACAGCTATGCCCAGCAAGAGCATCGCGATTACCTTGTGAAGCGTCTCGGCTTTCAGGCGCGTTGCCCAGCCGGCGCCGATCCAGGCACCAAGCAAGCTACCGGCAAGCAAGTTCACGATGACGGGCCAGTGTGCGGCGATCTCCGCGAACGGCACAGTTGCCGCCCGGAACGGCAACGCCGACGCCACGACAACAAGGCTCATTGCCTTATTCAGGATTACCGCCTCTAAGGCGGCGAATTGGAATAGGCCTATCAGTACGGGAAGCCGGAACTCGGCACCACCAAGCCCAATCAATCCGCCAAGCGTTCCAATTGCTGCACCGCTGCCGAAGGCCGAAAACGGGCGACGCAATTCCCTTTGAATCATGCCTCGATCTTCTTTCGATACGCGCCACGGCCATCGACTTCTTCGGCTTCCTTGGCTTCGATCAGCGCGAAGATGTCGCCGATCTCCCAAGTACATGAAGTGCAGCTCAACCGCATTAACCTGAGCCCTGGAACGACGATCGCAGGGCGGCTTAGCCTTTCTTCCAGCGGGCCGACACCGCCGTTCTCGGCATCTCTGAGCGCTGTTCCGGGGGCAGCGCTTTCATTCTTGCCTTAGCACCTTTTAGGCCGCCTTTGCGCGCGCTGGCGAGCGGCTTCGTATCTTCCGCCTCGTCAGTTGACAGTGCGACAATCGACTTGGCCAATTGGTTGGGATCGCGCGAGGCGCTTGAAGGCTGAATTTCAAACCGACCCACTACCCGCGTTCTGTTGCAGAGGCGCGGGCTGATCGTTTTCTGATAGGATGAACCCTTACCTCCTGTTCAAAGGAGCCGCTGTCGAGGACACCATCCCAAAAGGGATGATCACCCTCTCGCAGATGATATCTGGGAAAACGCGGCGATGATCGCATCGAGGGTCACATTCAGTGCATTCGAAAAGGTCCTGCCCTTCTGCCAGATCGCAACGTAGTGGTAGAGCGCGGACGGCTCCACTGGCCTTATTCCCAAGTGAAACGCCGCATACTCACGCGCAATGATCTCATTGGTTATCGAAATGCCTAGGCCAGCCGAAACGTATCCGGCTTCGTGACCGTTGCAATCGAATTCCACCAGTATGTCTGGCTCGACGCCGGCGAAGCGCAAGGCATTGAAGTTCATCTGGTGGGCGGCGAACTGGGGATCGATATCGACGATTGTTTCGCCTGCCAGGTCTTGAGCCTCGATACAGGTCTGTTTTGAAAAGCGGTGGTCGGGATGAAAGATGCATACGTTGCGGGCTGACCCAAGGGGCGCCCATCCAAACAGACTTGGGTCCAGCGGCAGTCTCGAGATTCCAAGATCCGCCCGCCCAGCCAGGATGTGCTCGCCGATCTGCTCGTAGCTTCCAGAAATCGACCGGACATTCGAAGCGGTCTTTGAGCGGATGATCGCCACGACTTTGGGCAAGGTCATGAAACCGAAAACAGAAGGCGCGGCAATCGCAATCCGCTGCTTTTCATCATTTTTCATCGCGAAGATCGACGCGTCCAGCCGATCCAGGGACGTCAGGGCAAGCTCCACGTTTCGCAGGAGTTCCCATGCTTCCTGCAAGGGGACGATGCGGTTGGCTGATCTCTTGAAGAGAGTGATGCCGAGCGTGGTCTCGAGTTGCTTCACATGTTGACTGACGGCCGGCTGGCTTATCCCGAGCGCAACCGCTGCTCGCCTTGTAGAACCGGCCCGCAACACTTCTCGGAAGACCTTCAGTTGACGGAGCTTCAGGTCGCTCTGCAGCAACTCCATTCCCTGCGCTCCTTTCCCTGATAACGCCCACCCGGGAAGCAGATACCGCCAACCTGGGGAGCAACGAACCGCCTCAGTATATAACGGCGCGTTATAGATAAAATATTAAAAATTATAGATTGAGTGTGTAATTTCAAGCGCTAGAATTAGCCAATATCTCAAATTAACTCCAAATTACAAATATAACAATTCGCAACCTTGGGTTATACGACTTGGTCTGAGTGGCAAGGACCGGCGTATCTTGCGGTATTGCGAGTCGAGGAAAGCGCCCCATGGGTGGGTTTACTACTCAATTTGTTGTCGCACTTACCGTGACCATAAGCCTGGCTCTTGTCAGCGGCTGCCTGGGTACGGCATTTGGGTTGTTCTTGGCTATTTCGAAGGGCACGGCACAACCGCGCCTCAACCGTATCGTGACGGCCTACACCACGGTTGTCCGTGGTGTACCAGAACTTCTCATTATCCTGCTCATCTACTTCGGCGGAACCACCCTCGCCAGCACGATCGCCGGCCGCTATGTGGAGGTGAACGCATTCACAGCAGGGGTTATCGCGCTGTCGGTCGTCTTCAGCGGCTATGCGACCGAGGTGTTTCGTGGCGCGATTGCGGCAGTGCCAACAGGTCAGACGGAAGCGGCAAAGTCGCTTGGGCTGAACGCCTGGCAGCGATGGGTGTTCGTCATCGGACCGCAGATGCTGCGGCTGGCGCTGCCGGCCTATGGCAATCTCTGGATTTCGCTCTTCAAGGATACCGCGCTGGTTTCGATCGTCGGCCTGACCGACATCATGCGCGTCGCGTATGTGGGGGCTGGATCCTTACGCGCACCATTGACCTTCTACCTTGCGGCCTCCGCTCTCTATCTCTCGCTGACCACCGTCACGCTGCTGTCGATCCGGCTGGCTGAGCGGCGCTATCCGGCACTCGGCCGGTAGGAGGGAGCGACCCATGAACCTCGGCTTGATGCTTGACGCAATGGTTGTCCTGCCTTCGGGCGTTGGTCTCACATTGACCCTGACGGTCTTGTCGCTGACGGCCGGATTTCTTCTGTCCGTGCCGCTGGCCTTCATCCGCGCGTTCGGACGCCCCGGCCTCTCGCTCGCGGTGCTGGCATACACCTATGTCATACGCGGCACGCCGATGCTGGTTCAGCTGTTCCTGCTCTATTATGGCCTCGCTCAGATCGAGGCGGTGCGAGCCAGCATCTTCTGGGTCATCCTGCGCGACCCCTTCTGGTGCGCCCTGCTTACATTTTCGCTGAATAGCGCGGCACACACCACCGAGATCCTGTGCCGCGGTCTCCAGTCCGTGCCCAAGGGTGTCACCGAGGCGGCCACGTCTCTCGGCTTGAAACGCTTCCAGATCGCTCGCCTGGTCACCTTCCCGATCGCTTTCAGGATATCGCTCCCGGCCTACGGCAACGAGATCGTCGGGATGATCAAGGGTTCGTCCCTGGCGAGCACCGTGACGCTGCTCGAGATCACCGGCATGGCGAGACAGATGGTTTCGACGACGTTCGCGCCTTACGAAATCTTCATCGTCGCCGGAGCGATCTACCTATCGCTCACCTCGATCGCGGTGAAAGCGATCCAGTTGCTGGAGCGATGGCTTTCGACCGACGGCAATCGTGTGCATCGACGCAAAGTCCGATTGCGTCCGCCATTGCCTGACCCCGAGACCACGACTTCCCTGCCCTGACCCGCGGGTCTTTCGGCAGGCCTTCCCATCTAAACCAACGAAGAGGTGCATCATGCGCATACCCCTGGCTATTGCTGTTTCTATCGCTTCCCTGATGTCGGCATTCCCGGCGAGCGCGCAAAGCGAGCGCGTCATAACGATCGCCTCCGAAGGTGCTTCGCCGCCTTGGGACAGCACCGACGCGAACGGTCAACTCTACGGCTACGATATCGAGGTAGGACAGGAATTGTGCCGTCGCATCCAGATCAAATGTACCTTCGTCCCGCAGGATTGGGACGGGATCATTCCGGCACTGCTTGTAGGCAAGTTCGACGTGATCATGTCCGGCATGGCGATCACGGAGAAACGCAAGCAGAAGATCGCGTTCTCAGTTCCCTACGCCACCGGCTTCAACCAGTTCGTTGTGCGCAAGGACCTGGGTCTCGATCCTGGCGACACCAAGGAAAAGGTCAACCTCTCGAGCATCGGGGACAAGGAAAAGGCAACCATCGAACGCCTCAGATCGACACTCGCCGGCAGGGCGATCGGGGCCCTGCGCTCGTCGAATTCGGAAGCAGTCGTGAAGGAAATGCTGGGCGATGTCGTGACCATTCGCAGTTATGACAGCCAGGACAACATGAAGCTCGATCTTGCCGCGGGTCGCATCGACGGCGGCCTTGCCGACTATTTCACCTGGCGGGATTTCCTGGAGACGCCTTCCGGTTCGGATGTGGTGTTTTTCGGCCCCGAACTGAAGGGCGGTCTCTGGGGCCCAGGCGTCGGCGCGGGCATGCGCAAGGACGATACCGAGTTGCTCACCAAGTTCAACGCGGCCATCGACGCCGCCACCAAGGATGGGACGATCAAGGCGCTGAGCCTGAAATGGTTCAAGAGCGATATCTCACCGGCCGTCTCGCAATAGGCCCGGCACCCGACTTTGACATTGACGTGGCGCTGGCCGGAACGCCGGCGCCCTCCCCTCCTTCAAGGCGAGTTCCATGAAAGACCAGTTCTGCGCGGTCGTTACCGGCCAATCCCTGATCACGCACGACGTCCGTGACGTCAAAGACGAACGCTTCATCGCGGTTACGGACTTCCTGCGCCAAGGCGACGTCGTCTTCACCAACTTCGAGTCGACAATCCTGGGCAAGCACGGCGGGTGGCCGACCAAGGGCAAGTATTTTGGATATTCCAGGGCTGAAGTGCTCGACGCATTGCAGGCCATCGGTTTCAACGCGCTGGCGCTTGCAAACAACCACGCCTTCGATCTCGGAGCTGGCGGCATCCTCTCGACACTGGAGGAGGTGGAGGCGCGCGGTTTCCTGCATGCCGGCATCGGGGCCAACGAGACTGACGCGAGGAAACCGGGCCGCCGCCGGCTGGGCGCACGCGAGGTCGCGCTTCTTGCGATGGATGCGGGCCCCGGGCCGGCCAACATGTATGCCGAAGACCGCACGGCTTTCCGACCGGCTCGGCCCGGCGTCAATCGTCTGAACACCGTTCGCAAGATGCGGGTGCCGGACGGACATTTCCGCAGGCTGGCAAAGCTGGGCGCCCATTTGCAAAGCTCGCCTTTTGAGCTGGCCAACTATGCGCAACCGGAAGACCCGATGGAGGTGTCGGCCGGCAAGGAGATCAATTTCTACGGCACCGTATTCACGCAAGCCGCCGATTTCGGCCGTCTGATCGAAGTCGAACAGCGGAGCGCGAGTGTCCATCTGTCCGCCATCCGGCACACGGCGGCACAAGGCGATTTCGTCATTGCCTATCTGCACCACCATCATTGGGAACCAGGTTGGCAGGAAGTACCGCACTGGGTGCAGACCTTTGCCAGGATGTGCATCGACGCCGGCGCCAACCTCTTCGTCAGCCACGGCGCTCCGGTGCTGCAGGCGGTGGAGATCTACAACGGCTCGCCGATCTTCTACGGCCTCGGAAATTTCCTCTTCCACGTGCACCCCGACGAAAACGAATGGGATCCACCGGAAGTCTGGCAAAGCATCCTCGCCGCCTGCCGCTATGATGCGGGCGGAAACCTCGCAGAAATAGATCTCCTGCCCGTCGTGATCGGCGCGGAAGCTCAGTCTCCAGGATCAGCAACGGGCAGATTGGTACCCGTCGCCGTCACGGGAAGCGCGGCGCGAGACATCCTCGAGGGATTCGCGACCCGCTCGCGGGCTTTCGGCGTCGAAATCGAAGTGTCCTCGACCTGCGGCCGCATCGCCGTGCCCGCTGCCCGAAAATTTGGCTAACGGGCCTGACGGCCGTCAGACGGTCTTGCATTCGGCCGGCCGGGACTCGCCGGCCGTCTCGCTGTCCGCCTTTGTGTCTAGCAGGGCCAGTTCTTCCCCCAAAGCTGCGATCAGGGACGAGACGCGACCGCGCACACGCGGCGGAAGTTTCACTAGCCCCTCGATCAGGCGCCGACCCTCCGCGCTGGCAATGAAATCTAGGCGCTCATCGACCGGCAGGGGCCGCGCCTCGACGCAGGTCTCATCGTTCCCCGGCAGGCCGTCGAAGAACCGACTGACGGGAACGTCCAGCGACGTAGCGATCTTGTAGAGCATCGACGCGCTTAGCCGATACGCGCCTTCTGCCGTGTGATCAACTGCTGCGCGACCTGATCGGCCTGCATGCGTCACGACAAGGTTTTTTCGACCAGCACTATCACGGCAGCATTCCCTACAGATTGGAAGAGGAGTGCCGGATGGCCCACGCGGTGATGAAATACGCACGGCACCGTGACGCACCGCTTGCGCTATACAGCCTTGGAACAGCGGAAGGTACGATGGCGAGAACACTGTCCGAACTGTCAGAGGGACAGATACGCACACTGTCCTGCAGCCCGAACCCGGAGAATTACAAATGCTTCATGTCCTATGGCGAACCGCCGCACGCTGACTTCTTCGTTGGCCCTTTTCATAAGTTAACCAGGGACGTCCTGGGCTCGGATCCGCGACTGGCAAATTTCGCTCAAGGATTCGATATCATTCTGGAGGATACGACCTTTCAGATGTACTCGCCCAACAGATCGGGACAGATCGCGTTCGTGACCCAGCACCTCAAGGCGGACGGAATCTTCGTCTTCGTCGAGAAGTTCCGGGCAGCCGAGGAGACGGACTACCGGCGTCGCGAATACCAGAAGGATTTCGGCTTCAAGGCGCGCTATTTTCCCCCGGACGAAATCGAGAAAAAGCAGACCCTCGTTCTGAATACGATGTTCGGCAATGAGGTGACTTTGGCACAGATGTCCGACGCCATATAGGTGGACGGCATCGAGCGCAGTTCCATGTGGTAGGTGCGCCGATCGGTATTGATGACGAGATTGGTGAGAAGGTCGGCGCGCGTCGGCTTGACGAGGATGTGGACTTGCTTGGCCCCGCCCGTACCGCTCTCGGTATCGCCGATGATCCAGCGCACGGTGTCACCGGCGGCGACGGGACCGGAACCGACGAGCTGCTCGCCGGGCTGGAGCGCGATGTCGGTGATCTGCCCCGGCGAGGCATAGACCTGATAGAGCGCGCCATCGACGAACGGATAGACCTGCATCGAGTTGATGAACCCGTTGCGGACAGGCTGGACGCGCGCGGCCGCATTGGCCAGGTTCACGCGTGCGGCCGGATCGGTCGGTTCCGGCTCGGGCTTTGCGTCCTTGCCGACCGGCTTCAACTGGCCGGGAAGCGGCAGCGGCTTAGACAGCTCTACCACCTTGACGGGCGGGGGCGGATCGACCGCCTGCACGGCCGGGATCGGGTCGTCATAAGATATCTCCGGCGGCTTCTGCCTGGTGGCACAGCCTGCAAGCACCGAGGTCAAAAGCAGAAGTGCTGGGAAGGACATTTTGCGGAAGGCCGGCATTGCGTGGATGAGGAAAGCCGGACGCCCCCAGGGGGCGGCTTTGCAGAGTGCGGGGGTCATTGTCCAAGCTCCTTCGACCAGTTGATCGCGTTGACGTAAATGCCGAGCGGGTTCTTCCTCAGCGCGTCGGCGTCGCGCGGAGGCTGCACGACAATGGTGAGAATGGCGGACCAGCGCTCCGTGGAAGCGAGTGAGCCGTCCTGATATCGGCGTTCGACCCAGCCGATGCGGAAGCTCACCGGCGATGCGCGGATGACCGACGACACGTCGACGGCGACCTGCTGTATGCCGACCTTGGTGAACGGGTCATTGGCGCGCGCATAGTCGTTGAGAGCGAGCGCCCCGCCCTGCGTCGCGAAGTCATAGGCGCGCAGCCAGTTCTGCCGCACGATGACCGGATCGGCGGGGATCGACCTCACCTGTTCGATGAAGTGCGCCAGGTAGAAGGCGATTTGCGGATCGTTCGGCTGATAGTCGCCGACCGCGGGGGCGACAGCCTGCGCCTGGCCGAGACGATCGACCTGCACCACCCAGGGCACGATCGAGCCGTTGGCGGATTGCCAGACGAGCGCGGCGGAGAACCCGGCGGCGAGCGCCAGGGAACCGAAGGCCATGGTGCGCCAATTGCGCGCCTGCACGCGCGCGGAACCGATGCGCTCGTCCCAGACCTGGGCAGCGCGTTGGTAGGGCGTCTCGGGTTGTGGGGATTTGCCGTAGTGTGTGGACGGTCGTTTGAACATGCTTAGTCTCTTTCAGAGAGGTTGATCGAGGAGCCGCCGCCATGGCTGTCACCACTGCGAACAGCGTGAGCGGCGGCCTGGACGCCATGCGTCATCTGTTGCGAGCGCTTCATGCGCTTCGCCCTGGCGGGCTGACTTTCGGTGGCGGAGGACGCGACCGGAGCGGAGCCGGCTTCCCCAGCGTTCGCACCGATTGTGCCGGCGGTGGATGATCCGCCCGTCGTCTCGAAGGCAGCGCGAGCGCCGGACTGGTGGCTGTGCTTCATGCTGCCTGCCGCATTATTGGCCGCGCGCTTGAGCGGTGAGATGGCACCCTGGGCGCCGGCGCTGATGACACCGCCGAGCCCGGATGCAACGCCGGCAAAGCCTGACTGTCCGGCCGCGCCGAGGCCGTAGGCTGTGGATGCCCTGCCCGCGGCGGCGGCACCGCCACGGGCTGCCGCCGCGGCACCGCCGCTGACAGCCGCCCCGCCGGACACGACGGCGCCGGCGGCCGCGGCGCCCGCCGCGACCATGCCGCCTGCCGCGAGCCCGGTGCCGACCGCCGCGCCCGCGCCGAGCTGCGGGCCGCCGGAGACGAGACCGTTGGCAATGCCCGGTCCAAAGATGCCAAGGCCGAGCAACGACAGCGCGGCCAGCACGATCGCCATGGCATCGTCGATCGACGGCGTGTTGCCGCTGAAACCTGCGGTGAACTCGGAAAAGAGTGTCGAGCCGATGCCGATGATGACGGCGAGCACCAACACCTTGATGCCGGACGAGATAACGTTGCCGAGCACCCGCTCGGCCATGAACGCGGATTTGCCGAACAGACCGAAGGGTATCAGCACGAAACCGGCGAGCGTCGTCAGCTTGAACTCGATCAGCGTGACGAAGAGCTGGATTGCCAGGATGAAGAAGGCCAGCAGCACCAGCGCCCAGGCGAAGAACATGCAGGCGATCTGGATGAAGTTCTCGAAGAAGGACCAATAGCCCATCAGGTTCGAGATCGAGTCCAGCAACGGCCGGCCGGCGTCGAGCCCGGTCTGCGCCACCTTGCCCGGGCGCATCAGATCGTTGACGGTAAAACCCGTGCCCGAGGCCTTCAGGCCAAGCCCGGCGAAGCTTTCAAAGACGATGCGGGCGAGATTGTTCCAGTTGGAGATGAGATAGGCGAAGACGCCGACGAACAGGGTCTTCTTGACGAGGCGCGCCATGATGTCGTCGTCCGCACCCCAGGACCAGAAGAGCGCAGCCAACGTCACGTCGATGACGATCAGGGTTGTGGCGATGAAGCCGACCTCGCCGCCGAGCAGGCCGAAGCCGCTGTCGATGTAGCGCGTGAAGACTTCGAGGAAATGGTCGATGACGCCCATGCCGCCCATGTCAGCGCGCCTCCGGCCGAGGCGGCTCGACCTGCATCGCGGGAGCGGTCACAGCCGCCCGCTTCCCTTCTTTCCGGTCGGCTGACGCCGGCACATTCGGAAACAGCGTTGTCGGCGCTACCGGAGCAGGCGCGGTTGCCGAGTCACGTTGACCGAGAAACCGGCGCCGGCTGTCTGCCCACGCTTGCAGGCAGCCGGGATCGCGAGGACCGGCCTCGCCGATCCCGGAACAGCGGCGCAATTCGGCCGCGAGCGGGTCTTGCGACGCCAAGGGACGGCCCCGCGTCGCCATGGCGCCAGGCTGCTCGTCCTTGCTGCTCATCTCGATTGCGGTCACGGTTAAAGCGACGGCGACGAAAACGACCGCGCCGAGGCGAGCGAGGATCTTCCCGTCCATCGCGCGGACCTCAGTTCTTGCCATGGAACATCTGCGCACTGCCGGGCTGGTAGCCCGAGCCCTGCGTCAGGAAGCGGCGGCGCTGCTCCCTGCCCTGCTCGGCGGCGGTGGCCTGCTCGGCCGATTGCAACGCCTGCGCCCGACCGTTCGCGGCGACGACAGCGGTGAGATCGGCGAGTTGCTGCACTTGGAGCGCGAGGAGCTGGTTGCCGGCCTGCGTTGCCTGAAGCGCGCCGGTCGCACCCTGGCTCTGGCCGACCAGCGCCGACATCTGCGTTCGATTGGTGTCGATGTTGCCGACGACGCCCGCCTGCACACGCATGGCATCCTGAAGCCCACCAACCGTGTTGCCCCAGCGCGAGCGCGCGTCGGCGACGAGTTGCTGATCCGAACTCGACAGCGAGACGTTGCCGTATTTCTGCTGGAAGGCCTGATCTATCTGCTGGACGTCATAGGCAACGTTCTGCGCTTGAGCGAGCAATTGCTGCGTACGCTGCACGGACTGCTGGAGCTGTTGCAGCGAGGAGAACGGCAGGCTAGCGAGATTACGGGCCTGGTTGATGAGCATCTGCGCTTCATTCTGAAGCGAGGTGACCTGGTTGGTGATCTGCTCGAGCGAGCGCGCTGCCGTCAGGACGTTCTGCGAATAGTTCGAGGGATCGAACACGATGAAGGCCTGTGCGGGCGTCGCCAGGATGGGCGAGATTGCGGCGGGTGCGGCAAGCAGGGCGGCAGCGAACCGCATGGCAAGGGAACGGCGCAGTTTCATGGGGACTTCTCCTTGTTGGTGAGGGCGGGGTTGGTTAGGGCGGGAACGAGTTCAGCGGCCCAGCCCAAATTGCGGTGGGTCAGCCAGGCAGCGAGGAACCCTTCGCGGCCATGCTCGGCGACGATGCGGGCGATCGCGGCCTGGTCGGTCTTCGCGGATGCAGCGCAGAGCGCGAGTGCCACATCCGACAGACCGAGCTCGAACAGCCGGTTGCCGCGACGGGACTGGCAGTAATAGTCGCGTTTCGGCATCGCCCGGGCGATGATCTCGATCTGCCGATCGTTGAGGCCGAAGCGGCGATAGATCGCCGTGATCTGCGGCTCGATGGCGCGCTCGTTCGGCAGCAGAAGCCGGGTCTGGCAGCTCTCGATGATCGCCGGCGCGATTGCCGAACCATCGATGTCGCTGAGCGACTGCGTGGCGAAGATGACGCTGGCGTTCTTCTTGCGCAGCGTCTTCAGCCATTCGCGGAGTTGGCCGGCAAAGCCCTCGTCGTCCAGCGCAAGCCAACCTTCGTCGATGATGAGAAGGGTTGGCGAGCCATCGAGCCGGTCCTCGATGCGGTGGAATAGATAGGAAAGCACCGCGGGCGCAGCACCCGTTCCGATCAGTCCCTCGGTTTCGAATGCCTGGACCGACCCCGATCCGAGATGTTCGCGCTCGGCATCGAGCAACCGGCCGTAGGGACCACCGACGCAATAGGGACGCAATGCCTGCTTGAGATCATTTGATTGCAGCAGCACGACCAGACCGGTGATCGTGCGCTCCCCGACGGGAGCGGAGGCCAGTGAAGTCAACGCCGTCCAGATATGCTCCTTGACCTCTGGGGTGATCGCCACATTCTCGCGCGTCAGGATCGCCACGATCCAGTCGGCGGCCCAGGCGCGCTCTGGGACATCATGAATGCGTGCGAACGGCTGAAGGCTGACGCTGTCGATCGCCCCATCGCTGAGATCGCCGCCGAGATCATGCCAGTCGCCGCCCATGGCGAGTGCCGCCGCGCGGATCGAGCCGCCGAAATCGAAGGCGAAAACCTGTGAGCCTGCATAGCGGCGGAACTGCAGCGCCATCAGTGCCAGCAGCACGGACTTGCCCGCGCCGGTCGGGCCGACGATCAGCGTGTGGCCGACATCGCCGACGTGAAGCGAAAGCCGGAACGGGGTCGAGCCTTCGGTCTTGCCGAAGAGCAGAGGGGGCGCTGCAAAATGCTCGTCCCGCACCTCGCCCGCCCACACCGCGGAAAGCGGGATGATGTGGGCGAGATTAAGCGTGGAGATGGGAGGTTGACGGACGTTGGCGTAGACATGACCCGGCAGGCTGCCGAGCCAGGCGTCGACAGCGTTGATGGTTTCGATAATCGCTGTGAAATCGCGGCCCTGGATCACCTTTTCGACCCGGCGCAGTTTTTCGTCGGCGATGCCGGGATCATCGTCCCAAACCGTCACCGTCGCGGTGACATAGGCCATGCCCGCATAGTCGGCACCGAGCTCCTGCAGCGCCATGTCGGCATCGGCGGCCTTGTTTGCGGCGTCGGTGTCAACGAGGACGGATGCCTCGTTGGTCATCACCTCCTTGAGGATCGCCGCGACCGATTTGCGCTTGGCGAACCATTGACGCCGGATCTTTGTCAGCAGCCTGGTCGCATCGTTCTTGTCGAGCAGGATCGCGCGTGTCGACCAGCGATACGGGAAGGCCAGCCGGTTCAGTTCGTCGAGCAGACCCGGCGTGGTCGCGGTCGGGAAACCCGTGACAGTCAGAATGCGCAGATGCGACGTGCCCAGCCGCGGCTCGAGCCCGCCGGTCAGCGGCTGGTCGGCCAGCATGGCATCGAGATACATCGGCGTTTCGGGAACGCGGACACGGTGGCGATTGGTCGAGACGCAGCCATGCAGATAGGTCAGCGTCTCGGCGTCATCGAGCCAGCGGCATTCCGGCATGAAGGCTTCGACAAGGCGAAGGACGCGGTCGCTTCGATCGATGAACCCGGTCAGCACCGCATTGGGGTCAAGTCCCTTCTTCTCGCGGCCTTCGTAGAGCCAGCTTTCCGCGCGCGCCGTGTCTTCGGCGGGCGCGAGATAGGTGAGCGTCAGGAAGTAGCTGGACTCGAAATGCGCGCCGGCCTCCTCGAAGCCCGCCTTTCGCTCCGCATCGACCAGCGTCGAGGCCGCATCCGGAAAGCGGCTGTCGGGATAGCCGGTCGAGGCTTGGCGCTGCGCCTCGACGAAGATCGCCCAGCCAGAGCCGAGGCGGCGGAAGGCATTGTTGAGCCGGCCGGCGACGGCGACCAGTTCGGCCGGCACAGCGCTGTCGAGATCGGGGCCGCGGAAGCGTGCGGTGCGCTGGAAGCTACCGTCCTTGTTGAGGACGACGCCGGCGCCGACCAATGCCACCCAGGGCAGGAAGTCGGCGAGCCGGCTGCTGCGATTGCGATATTCGGCAAGATTCATCATCGGGGCGACCTCGCTTAGACCGTGAGATGCGCCGGGATGCGCAGGTGCCGGCGAACGACGTCGGCGAAAAGCGGATCGCGCTTGGCGGCCCAGACGGCGGCAAAATGGCCGATCGCCCAGATGGCGAGGCCGACGAGCCACAGACGCAGCCCCAGCCCCACGGCACCGGCGAGCGTCCCGTTCATGATGGCAATGGCGCGCGGGGCGCCGCCGAGCAGGATCGGCTCGGTCAGCGCCCGGTGCACGAGGACCGTATAGCCCGGCACTGCATAATCGGGCATTGGGCCGCCCTGTTCGACAGCGCCCGCCATCAGACCAGCGCCCCGCCGCCGAACGAGAAGAACGACAGGAAGAAGCTCGACGCCGCGAAAGCGATGGACAGGCCGAACACGATCTGTATGAGCCGGCGGAAGCCGCCCGACGTGTCGCCGAAGGCGAGCGTCAGGCCGGTGACGATGATAATGATTACCGCCATGATCTTGGCGACCGGGCCTTCGATTGACTGGAGGATCTGTTGCAGCGGCTGTTCCCACGGCATCGATGAGCCGGAGGCATAAGCGGGCGCGGCCATCACCAGGATGAGCCCGGGAACGGAAACGGTCATGGCGAGACGATGGCGCGCGAGGCGCAGGGGTTGGATCACGGATTTTCTCCTTCAGGGCTTTGGATGAGCAAGGTCGGGCTGTCGTCGCCCTCGCGGACGGCTGGCGCGACCCGGTAATCACCGTCCGGGCGAAGGCCATCGACACGGGCGAGTTCGGACAGCCGGCGCGCGGAGCCGCGGCCGGAAAGGACGGCAACCAGGTCGATCGTTTCGGCGATCAGCGCGCGTGGAACCGTGACGACGGCTTCCTGGATGAGCTGTTCCATGCGGCGGAGCGCGCCAATGGCGCTGCCGGCGTGGATCGTGCCGAGGCCGCCGGGATGGCCGGTGCCCCAGGCCTTGAGCAGTTCGAGCGCCTCGGCCCCGCGCACCTCGCCGACCGGAATGCGGTCGGGGCGAAGGCGCAGCGACGAACGAACGAGATCCGAGAGCGACGCGACGCCGTCCTTCGTGCGCATCGCCACGAGATTGGGCGCGGCGCATTGCAGTTCGCGCGTATCCTCGATGATGACGACGCGATCGGCGGTCTTGGCCACTTCGGCCAGCAGCGCGTTGATCAGCGTGGTCTTGCCCGTGGATGTGCCGCCTGCGACCAGAATGTTCGCGCGGGTGGCAACGCCCTGGCGCAGTGCGTCCGCCTGGCGCGCCGACATGATCCCGGCCGCGACATAGTCCTCAAGGGTGAAGATGGCGACGGCGGGCTTGCGGATCGCGAAGGCGGGCGCCGCGACGATGGGAGGAAGAAGCCCCTCGAACCGCTCGCCCGTCTCGGGCAGCTCGGCCGAGACGCGTGGGGCGCCGGCATGGACTTCGGCGCCGACATGATGAGCGACGAGGCGAACGATACGCTCGCCGTCCGCCGCCGACAAACGTTCGCCGGTGTCGGACAGGCCCTCGGACAGGCGATCGATCCACAACCGGCCATCGGGATTGAGCATCACCTCGACGATGCTCGCATCGTCGAGATAGCGCGCGATCGCAGGTCCGAGCGCTGTGCGCAACATACGTGCGCCGCGCGCCAGACCTTCTGAATTGTGATGCGAAACTGCCATCGTGTCCCCGTTGCGATCCGGGGGAACATGGGCGGCCCCTGGACGGGGATGATTAAGAGAGCCACATCTCGAGTTGTTTCAACACCTATATCGAGGCGTAGTGGCGTAGCGTGCAAACACAGGAGATTGGCGGTGCCGACCTGTAATCAAGGCTGACGATCTTCAGGCAAGGGCGCTCGTCTTCAATTATCCGCTCGTCAGCAAAGCCGTCTGATCAAGCGGCTTCAGCACGAGTTGAACGTCGAGGCTTGTGGCGAACCACCACGTCGACCTTGTAGTCGAGCCGGTCCAGACAGCGAACCAGCCTGTCTATTGAAAACTTACCCGTGCGCCCGGTGGCGATCGCGGAGACGTCGGGCTGTTTCATTCCGAGCAGTTCAGCCGACTTTGCCTGGGTCAGGCGCCGGCGCTTGATAATGGCGCGGATCTCGCGGGCCAGCTTGGCCTTGAGCAATTCCTCTTCGGGATTGTCAAAGCCGAGGTCCGCAAACACGTTGCCGCTACTCACTTCGGCGGTGATGTCTTCTGTCATGACTTTGTTCCTTTCCCATAGTTCTCGCGGTAGTGCGCCGCGGCCGCCTTCAATCGCACTGTCAAGAGATCGATTTCGTGCTTGGGTGTCTCCCTGCCCTTCTTCGACTTCTTCTGGAAGCAGTGAAGGACGTAGATCACCCCGACAAAGCGCACCGTGTAGACCGCCCGGTAGGTATCTCCGTCGAAGTCGTCGACCACCTCGAGGATGCTGCGGCCCCCAAACCCTTTCAGGGCTTTGACAGCCGGGTGCTCCTCACCATTCTGGGCGTCGTTGATTGCGACACCCATCAACCGGCGAACATCGACCGGAAACTCGCGCAGGTCGCCCTTCGACGACCCCATCCATACTGCGGGCTTTTGGTTTTTCATTCTCCTCTGCCTTATAGCATACAGACTATAATTTTCAACGAAAAATCCTGACACCGCTTAAGGCCATTTAGCCCACGGGCCTGCCGGGCTGGTGTGTGTCCAGGGCACCTTCGATATCCTCGGAGATTTCCTGTCGAAGCTTTGGACCTTTCGCCAGGCGCCGGCCGAGCGCGGTGACGAAGGCATCATAGCGCTCGCCAGCCTTCGCGTGGGCAGCCTGCGCCGCGGGCTCGGGCAACGCTGGTGTTGTCGCCAGCCAGAAGCGGACGAAAACAGCGAGCGTCTCCACTGCAATCGCGACATCGCGCTCCTGGCGTGTCATGCGCCGATCGAGCTGGTCAAGCCGCTTGGTGATCGCAGCCTCCTGTCGCTCGGTGGCATCTGGCGAGAGGAACGACTCGATGGCCGCCTCGGCGACGAGCGAACGTGAAAGATCACGGCGCGCCGCATGTTCGGCAAGCCTGCTCATCACCCTCGGATCGAGATAGACGGACAGGCGTTGTTTGCGGGGTGACTTTGCCATCGGAGCCTCACATATCCACACCGTCGCCGGGGTCGAGCGACGCCTGCCGCGCAATGCCTTGCATGAGGCGTGTCAGTCGACGGTTGCGGGTAACATCGTCTTCCACGTCGTCTTGGTGATCGATCTCGAATTCGTTCTCGGTTGAAGGCTTCACGACCAACTCGACTCGGCTGAGCTCAGGTTGCCGACGACGTTCGGAATCAGTTTGGTCCTCATCCGCGGCCGACAGGCGCGACGTGGCTTCGGCAATCTGGGGACGGGAAGGCAGAGGCAGTCTGGTCCAGTCGTCCGGTCTCCCCTCCACTGCCGCCACCAATGCCGGAGGCGGCAGGATACGCTCCCGGAAGCGAGCATCCTCATGATAGCGCGCCTTCTTGGCGCGGATCGGCGGTGCGCCCGAGACCATGACGATCTCGTCGGTGGCCGGCAGTTGCATCACTTCACCAGGCGTGAGCAGCGGGCGAGCCGTCTCGGAGCGGGAAACCATGAGATGACCGAGCCAGGGCGACAGCCGGTGGCCGGCATAGTTCCTCATCGCCCTCATCTCGGTCGCTGTTCCCAGCGCGTCGGACACGCGCTTGGCGGTGCGCTCATCATTGGTGGCAAAGCTTACCCGGACATGGCAGTTGTCGAGGATCGAGTTGTTGGCGCCGTACGCCCTCTCGATCTGATTGAGGGATTGAGCGATCAGGAAGCTTTTCAGGCCGTAGCCGGCCATGAAGGCGAGCGCCGACTCGAAGAAGTCGAGGCGGCCAAGCGCCGGGAACTCGTCGAGCATCAGGAGCAGCCGGTGCCCTTTCGCCCTCACCTGCAGATCTTCGGTCAAACGGCGACCGATCTGATTGAGGATCAGGCGAATGAGCGGCTTGGTCCGGTTGATGTCGGACGGCGGCACGACGAGGTAGAGCGTCGTCGGATGCTTGTCGTCGACAAGATCCGTGATGCGCCAGTCGCAGCGGCGGGTCACCTCTGCCACCACAGGATCGCGATAGAGGCCAAGGAACGACATGGCGGTGGAGAGCACGCCGGAGCGCTCGTTGTCGGATTTGTTCAAGAGCTCGCGCGCGGCGCTGGCGATGACCGGGTGCGGACCGCCCTCACCCAGATGCGCTGTTTTCATCATCGCTGACAGCGTCGATTCGATCGGACGCTTAGGATCGGAGAGGAAACCGGCGACGCCAGCAAGCGTCTTGTCCTGCTCGGCGTAGAGGACATGCAGGATCGCGCCGACCAGAAGAGCATGGCTGGTTTTTTCCCAATGGTTTCGCCTCTCGAGCGAGCCTTCGGGATCGACCAGGATGTCTGCGATGTTCTGAACGTCGCGGACTTCCCATTCGCCGCGGCGCACCTCGAGCAGCGGGTTGTAGGATGAGGATTTCGGATTGGTGGGATCGAACAGCAGGACGCGGCCATGCCTGGCGCGGAAGCCCGCGGTGAGTTGCCAGTTCTCGCCCTTGATGTCGTGCACGACCGCGGAACTCGGCCAGGTGAGCAGCGACGGGACGACAAGGCCCACACCCTTCCCTGAACGTGTGGGCGCGAAGCACAGCACGTGCTCCGGTCCGTCGTGGCGCAGATAGGCGCCGTCAAACCGCCCAAGCACCACTCCATCGGAGCCGAGGAGGCCAGTTGCCTTGACCTCCTGCTTGTCGGCCCAGCGGGCGGACCCGTAGGTCTCGACCTTCTTGGCCTCGCGAGCCCGCCAGACCGACATGCCTATGGCGACGGCGACGCAGGCGAAACCGCCGGAAGCCGCGATAAAGGCTCCCTCCACGAAGATCGACGGAGCGTAGGCATCGAAGCCGTACCACCACCAGAAGAAGGACGGCGGAAGGTAGAAGGGAAAGCCTAGGACATAGAACCATGGCCTGCCGAGCTCGGGCTGGAAAGCCAGCCGCCAGGCCACCCACTCCGTCGCGCCCCAGGTCGTGAAAAGCACGATCGTGACGACCGCGAGGATCTGGCCCCAGAGTATTTTGGTGGCGGACATAGAAGCGGTCCTTTCTTCAACATGAGGTTAAAGGCCGAGGCCTCGCTTGCGGCCAAAACTCCAGTCGATGCCGTCGTCATTGCGAGCGACGCCAGAGACGTGGCGGCCAAGATGTTTTTCCAGGGACGGCGTCCAGGGCACCAGTTGGAAACCGAGGCCGTCATCGATCATGGCGAAGCGGCCGGAGGCGAGCGTGAAACGTTGCCGGTAGGA
The DNA here is from genome assembly GCF_042647205.1 of Mesorhizobium cantuariense. Taxonomy (NCBI): domain Bacteria; kingdom Pseudomonadati; phylum Pseudomonadota; class Alphaproteobacteria; order Hyphomicrobiales; family Phyllobacteriaceae; genus Mesorhizobium; species Mesorhizobium cantuariense. Next base: position 3,645,051 of record NZ_JBHRVD010000001.1, read on the forward strand.
ACCGGCTACATACTCGCCGCCGCGGGCGCGGTTGAAAGGCTGGCCGGTTTCGGCGGAAAGCTTTTCGCCGAGCGCCTCCAGTTCGCGGCGACGCAGCGTGTCGATCAGGTTGCGCGTGAAGCTTATGCGTTGGCCTTGCCGCTCCCCGAGGCCCTGTTGCACTAGGTGGTCGGCACGGCGCTGCATCGCCTGCCGCACCTCGGCCCCAAAGCCGCCTTCCGACAACGCAATCGGTTCGCGGGCAATATTCTGGCGGTCAAGCCAGGTTGCCCCGGCGGCGGTAACCTGCCGCTCAATGTCTAGATCGGAACGGACAGCGAGCGCCACGCGCCCGTGTCCCTGCGCGTCATGGAACTTGCGCAGCTCGACGATCGAACCCGGAGCGCTGTCGCCCGCGGCGTCGAGGTCGGACAGCTTGATGTGATGTGCGCGGCCGTCGGTGCCATCGACCACGGCGTAGGCGCTGCCCTTCAGCTCATCATCGAGACCGCGGTCGACCAGCCGACCCACGATCGGCGTGTCGAGGCGCTCCGCCGCCAGCACATAATTCGCCGAGCCGCGCTCGATCGCCTGCCCTGTCAGGGCGCGGTGCATCCGCTTGATGATGTCACCGCGTTCGCCAAGTTCGCGCAGCGTCGCCTCGGCCTTGTCGTCGATCATCCATTGGCCCGGGCCGACCTGTTCGGCAAGGCCAAGTGTTTCGAGCTTGCGCATCCGCCCGACCTTCAGCACGTGATACTCGTCGGGCTGGGCGTTCTGGTTGGTGGCAAGGTCGATGACGCCTCGGTCGCGCCCGTCGCGAACAAGTTGCCGGTCAAGCTGGGTCCAACGTTCGGCGTCGACCTGGCGCTGCAGATTTCGGCTGATGTCGATATCGCTGCGCGGGCCGAGCTCCTGCGTAACAAGATCGGCCGCGCGCGCGCGCATCCCCTCCTTGATGTAATCGCGCGAGATCACGAGATCTTGCCCGTCATCAGCGTGGCCGCGCAGGATGATGTGAAGGTGCGGGTTGTCGGTGTTCCAGTGATCGACGCCCGCCCAATCGAGTTTTGTGCCGAGGTCCTTTTCCATCTGCCCCATCAGATCGCGGGCGAAGGCTTTGAGATCCGCCATGTCGACGGCATCTTCGGGCGAGACGATGAAGCGGAAGTGGTGCCGATCATCGCCGCACCGCTCGGCAAAAGCACCGCCATCCACCGCATCGGCTTCCGGCCCGAACAGCCTTGCCTTCTCCCCGTCACGGGTGACGCCCTCGCGGCGAAGATAGGTGAGATGGGCCGCAAGCGGCGCTGCGCGCGAGTGATGACGCACCAGCCGCGTCTTGATGATCACGGCCCGCGAGCGGCCGGTGAGGAGACGATTGGCGCGCACGCTCGCCGAGCGGCCACGCCCGAACGTCGAGCGATTGCCCGGACTGATCCGGCCGGCGAGAGAGATACGAGCGCCGGCCTTCTGGGCGGCGGCAAGCGCCTGCCCGATGAAGGGCCTGGCGCGCTGGGCGCTGGGCGAGCGGATGCGGCCGGGCCGGATTCGGAAACCATCCTCACCTTTCATGGCGAAGATCCGCACATCGTATCAAGGCATGGAAATCACAGCGAAAACATGGTTCTGGCGCGGTGCACCAAATCTTCGCACCTCGCGGAAATGCTGCATAACCTATTGAAACAACACGACCGACCGACGCCGCACCTCGCGGCCTTTTATCTCGCCATCTTCCGGTTGTTCGTAAGCGTCCGGTCCCTGCACCCAGATTGAGTAGTGCATTTGCGCGACATGTCGGGCTCCTTCGTAGCATGGAGGATCTCCGGTGAATTTGAGATATTTCGAGAACAAGGCGCGGCAATCCTGGTGGGTGGTTCACGTCGAGGCGTGGCAGCGCAGCGGTATGACGCGGACCGAATATTGCCGCGTTCATCGCCTGACGAAGGACACGCTCGATCGCTGGCTGAAGTACTTCGCCGGCAACGAGGCGGCTCGTAAGCATGCGGAATATCAGGCGGAATTGCGCCGTCAGAAGCGCCTGGAAGAGCGAGCGAAGCGGCAGAAAAAGTGGGCTCGGCTGCGCTTTTCGGTGACCACGGATGTGCGCAACCGTGCTGTCCAGGCGTACTGGGCGATGCATGTCGAGGCGATGAACTGGAGCGGCATGGGTGTTCGCGAATATGCCGCGGCGTTGCATCTTTCGCCGACGAGCTTGCGCATATGGCGAGACCGACTGGACGAGGGTGAGGTCGAAATCGACTGGCGGGCGCATCTTCATCCCTCCGCCCGCCCGGCCGTTAGCACTAGTGCTAACGGAACGCCGCCGGAATCGAGCTTGACGGCCTCGTCGAACGATGATCCTGGCACGCCCCGGCAACCTGCCCGACGCTTCTTCAGCGACGCTGAAAAGCACGCCATTGCGCTGGAGAGCGACCGGCCAGGTGTCAGCGTCTCGCAGGTCGCGCGAAAGCACGGGATCGTCACGGGGCTGTTGTTCCGTTGGCGCGCGCAGTTCGGCGTAGCGCAGAAGAAGCGCGCGAAGCTTGCGGCTGTGGCGATGGGCGATGACACTGCGGCGGTGCGCCTTCTACAGAGCCTGGTACAGCCGCCTGATGGAATGACGGCGATCGATCTGCCTGATGGCCGGCGTGTCTTCGCACCGGCCGGCAGCGATCCGGATGCCGTTCGACAACGCGTCGCGAGTGAAGGAACGACACTATGATGATCGTGCCGGCGGGTGTGAAGGTGCATCTGGCGCTGGGCTACACCGACATGAGGAAGGGTCTCGACGGGCTCGCCATGCTGGTGCAGCAAACGCTGAAGCTGGACCCGTTCTCGGGCCATCTGTTTGCCTTCCGGGGCAAGAAGGCGTCGATGCTGAAGATCCTGTTCTGGGACGGAAACGGACTGTGCCTGTTCACCAAACGGCTCGATCAGGGCAGCTTCGCATGGCCGGTGATGGCGAGCTATGATGGTTCGATCACGCTGACGCCGGCGCAGCTTGCGATGCTGATCGAAGGCATCGACTGGCGCGCTCCCGAGCGTGTTTGGAGGCCAGCCCTCGCCGGCTAAAATCGACGCGTCGACTGGCCCGAAAAGGCCCGGAATCCTTGGGTTCTGGGGCTGTTTGTGATAGATTCGGTCATGTTGATCGATCTCGCGAATCTGCCTTCCGACCCGCAGCTTTTGCAGCGTCTCGTGCGCGACATGGCGGCTGCGGTCGAGAGCCGCGACGGAGAGATCGAGCGGCTTCAGTCGATCATCAAAAAGCTCCAGCGGGCGCAGTTCGGCCGCAGCTCCGAGCAGCTCGATCCCGACCAGCTTGCGCTCGCATTGGAAGACCTCGACGCCGACGTTGCTCGCATCCAGGAGAGCCGCCCCTTCGTCAGCAAGCCGTCGACCGAGCGGCAATCCCATCGCAAGTCGCTGCCCGATCATCTGCCGCGTGAGGACGTCCTGCTCGATGTCGGCAGCACAGTCTGCGCGGGCTGCGGCGTTGCGCTGCATCCCATCGGCGAGAGCATGAGCGAGATGCTGGACTGGATTCCGGCGCAGCTTCGCGTGATCAGGACGACGCGACCAAAATATGCGTGTCGTGTCTGCGAGACGGTGGTGCAGGCGCCGGCTCCGGAGCGGCTGATCGCCGGCGGCATGGCAACGCCGGCGTTGCTGGCGCAGGTACTGACAGCCAAATATTGCGACCATACCCCGCTCTACCGGCAGTCGCAGATCTTCGCCCGCTGTGGTGTCGATCTTCCGCGTTCGACGCTCGCTGGTTGGGTCGGCGGCGCCTGCTGGTGGCTCGAAGCTCTGCATGAGCGGCTCGCCAAAAGCGTGTTTGCTTCCAACCATCTCTTTGCCGACGACACGCCGGTTCCGGTGCTTGATCCGGGCCGTGGCCGCACCAAGACCGGCAGGCTCTGGGTCTATGCCCGCGAACAGAGACCATGGGGCGGACCGGAGCCGCCGGCTGCGGTCTATTTGTTCGCGCCGGACCGCAAGGCTGAACGCCCGGCCTCGCATCTCAAGCACTTCAAGGGCGTGCTTCACGTCGATGGGTACGCCGGCTTCCAGCAACTCACCGTCAAGGGAGACATCGTTCTTGCTGCCTGTTGGGCCCACACCCGGCGCAAGTTCTTTGATGTGGCGCAGGCCACCAACGCGCCGATCGCGACCGAGGCGCTGCGCCGGATCGGCGAACTCTATGCCGTCGAAGCCGACGTTCGCGGTCAATCGCCGGCGCATCGGCTGGCATCGCGGCGCAGCCACTCGAAACCAATTGTCGCCGCCATGCGGGCCTGGCTCGAAGCGCAGCTTCCACTGTTGTCGGGACGAAGCACACTCGCCGTAGCGGTCCGCTACGCGCTCTCGCGCTGGGACGGACTGACCCGCTTCCTGCACGACGGTCGCATCGAGCTCGACACCAACTCGGTCGAGCGCGCGATCCGTCCGGTCAGTCTCGGCCGCAAGAACCACCTCTTCGCGGGCAGCGACGGCGGTGGCCATCGATGGGCGGTGCTGTGTTCGCTGATCGAAACCTGCAAACTTAACGACGTCGAGCCCTACGCCTGGCTGCGCGATGTGCTCAGCCGCATGGTCGACGGATACCCAGTCAATCGGCTGGATGAACTCTTGCCGTGGAACTGGAAAGCCCAAGTTCCTGTCAAAACCTGACCTCACGTGCAAGCTCCGGACGCTTACGGTTGTTCTGCCCACCTTCCGCCTCCACGCACGCCACGGTGCGCTGGAGCTTGCGGTTGCGCGAAAACGCCCGTGCGCGCTCATGGCTGGATCCTTTCGCCCGCTCGCGCCACGAAGAGGCCTTCGGACAGCGGCACGATGGCGGAGACATCGCGCACGGTGGGTGCAGAGCTCGAGTCATTTGGTAATCGCTCGGTCGGCACGAGAGCGACAGCTTGTAAGCGATCCCGCTGACCTACGAAGAGCGAGCCGCGCTTCCAGGGAATGGCCTCGACAGACGTGACTGCGAAAGGGCGCATACCCTCGCTTTCACCGATCAGGGGGGCAAGCGCCGCGACATAGGCGCGGGTCTCGGCCGGTAACGGACGGCCAGTGAGGTAGGCTTCGTAGCGTGCAGGGCCGGCGTTGTAGGCGGCCAGAAACCCCGGCGAGCCGAAGCGATCGCGCAGCTCGCGTAGATACGCCGTTGCGGCCAGGATGTTGTCACGGGGATCGAACGGATCGCGGCCAAGCGACCAGCGGGCGCGCAGATAATCCCATGTGCCCGGCATGATCTGCATCAAGCCGCGGGCGCCTGCGCTGGACACGGCGCGCACATCGCCCGCACTCTCCTTGCGTATGATGGCGCGGATCAACCCAGTCGGAACGCCGAAGCGGTGCGAGGCTTCGCTGATGTGAGCGCTAAACGGATCGCGCTGCGACGATCGTGTGAGAGGTGTTTCCTGCGCCAAGGTGGCCGCCGGCATGACGGTCGTAACGGACAGGCCGCAAAGGAGGAGCAGAGCCATGCGCCGGGCAGCGCGAAGCGGCCCGGGCGCACCGCGGTGGCTCGTCGACGGACGGCGAGCGCGCACCGTTCAATCCTTCTCGTTGCGGTCGCGCGGTCGCGCCCAGTGCAGCGACCAGGACGTCTTGTCGTCGCCATTGCGAAAGAGGTTCGCGCGTATCGGCTGCACGAAGGTCGGGTCATCGAGCTGGATCGAGACATAGTCTCCGGCCTTTTCGCTGGAGCGTTTCCAGCCGGCGCCAATCTCGGGCCCGTCCTCGTTGCCGGCGTGAACGCGGTAGTCAGGCGCATTCTCCGTTTCGCTCGCCCCTGCCGCCACAATGGCGATATCCAGGTTGAGGCTGAGCGTGTGGATGCGCCCGCTATAGCCAGTCTTCTGGCGCGTGAATTCCCCGATCTGTTGCATGTCAGGCTCCTGTTTTCAGTGGTGCGGTGATTAAGGCTGGCGGCACGACGCGCGCCGCCGGTCGCGCGCTCACCGCGTTGGCACGCGCCATTCGAAGCGGCCGTTCCCGTGCTCGTCGGTCCACAGCGGGACGGCGCGGCCGATGATCTGGCTGGTGGAAAGGAGGCCGAAGTAACGTCCGTCGAGGCTGTCGCGGACCTGCCGGTTCATCAGGAAGACTTCGCCGGTCGGGATGCGGCGGCAGCCCTGCCAGACCGGCAGGTCACGGCCGGCCCGATCACGCTCGAGGGCCATGCCCGCCTCGATACCATCGACAGTGATGGTGAGGTTCGAGCGACAGACTCGTTGCCCGGAAACGCCAAGGATGCGCTTCAAGAGTGGCACGCCCCTCGGCAGATAGCTGCGATCAGCGAGGAAGGCCGCGAGTGGCTCGGGCACCTTGACGGCGACGAGATCGGTGACCTCGAACGGTCCGTCGAAGTCGATCGTGTAGAAGCCGATCGGCGCGCTAGCTGACGCATTCCAGATGAGCTTCGTGGGCAGCGAAGTGAGGCCGGGATAGCCGACGCCCATGGTTGCGAGAACGCTAGCCAGGATGATCGCGACGCGCGTCACGGCTCGGTCCTCTTGCGCAGCAGGAAGGCGCGATGTTGGTCGAGCGTGTAGCTGCGCGGCGCGTGGCCGGCGGTTATCCGGTTGTGGATGTGCCGCCAATGATCGGGCGACACCAACTCAGGCTCGATGTCGAGGCGCTGGATGGCGTCGATCGCTTGCAGCACGCGTTCGACCTTGGGCCAGCTCTCGACCCTCAGAAGGATGTCGCCGCCGGGGCGCACGAAGGGCAGTGTCTGATAGGCATCGCCACGTGCGACCGCACGCACGATATCGATGCGTGAGATGATCGTTCCGAAGTCGTTCGCGGCCCAGCGAACGAACGCGAAGACCGTGCCGGGGCGATAGGACAGGATGCGCCGGTGACGATCAACAATCTGTTCGTGGGCGTGCGTGCCGAACCGTATCCAGTTCTCGATCCTCTTCTCGACCCAGGTCAGTTCGACACGGACGAGATTGTCGGTAGCGTGGTGCGTGGCCGGGAACGCGCCGCGCACGCGCGGAGCCGCGATGCCAGTCATGAGGGTTCTCCTGATGTGGTGGGAAATTCGCGCGCGAGCCTCGCGCCCAGCATGTCAGCCACGGTGACCACATGCTGGGAAGCGGCGATGCGATCGCGCACCTGCGGCGTCATGTCGGTGGTCGGGCGCACGACGAAGGTCGCGAACTGATTTCCCTTGCCGGTCAATTCACCGGCGAGAAGCAGCGTCAAAGTTGCCTTGCCGACACGGCTCATTTGATTGAGGAGTGCGGCGATCATCGGGTGGCTCCCGTGTGCCGATCAAGAGGCGGAGTCGAGGCTTCGGAGACGCTGGTTGCCGTGTTGCGGCCACCAGAAACCGTTGACATGTTCGGGGTCTTGTTGGTGGTTACGCTGAGTGCGTCGCTGGCTCGCCGTACGAGCCTCTGCACATCGCGCGCGCTCGCTTCAAAGTTAGAATCTGGGTTAGAGTCTAAGTTAAGGGCGCGATTTCGGCTTTGCTTTCTGGAAGTTAGAGCATGCTCGGGTTCCTGATAGCACGTGCCTGCGGTTCCCGATGGCACGACAGTTCCGGTTCCCGATAGCACGAGGCCGTCCACAGGCCTTCCACAGGAGGCGATCCGCTCGAAGGCGAGCAGCGTCCGGCCGCCCATCTCCACTTCGAGGAACAGCGTGTAGCCGGGCAGCGGCTGGCGGCGGATGATGTCGCGCAGCTCGAAGGCAAAGCGCTTGTAGGGCGACAGGCTGCCGGATTTCAGGTGAAGGTGACGGAAGTCGAAGCGCCAGCCGTCGCGCTGGCGTCCGCCATGCTTGCGCACCAGCCGATAGAGCCAGCGCTCCAGCCCGCCAGTCAGGTCGAAATAGGCGCGATCGATCGTCAGCACGAGCGCGTCATCGAGGACTGCCTGGTAGAACCAGTCGGGGACGATCAACTCGATCCCCGCGGGTTTGCCATGGCGATCCATGCGCTCCTGCCACTCATTGATCCATGAGAAGCGGTGACGCCGGCCTTCGGCGGGCTGACGAATCGTCGTCGAGACGGTGGTCGACTGCAGCCGATCAAGCGCCGCCTTCAGGCGCTGATAGTCGCGCAGGCTCTTGCCGCGGCCGACGAACATGAGGATCTCATAGGGGGTGGCGGCCATCAGGCGCGAGGTGCGAAGGCCGGCGTCGCGCGCCTCGACGATCTGGCTCGCGGCCCAGATCAGGATGTCGGCGTCCCAGATGGTCGCCATGCCATGATCGGGTACGGCTTCGACCCGGATCGTGACGTTGCCGGCCGTGAAGTCGATTGGCGCGACGCGATGGGTCTTGGAGAGGGAAAAGAACGGATAGGCCATGAGATCCTGCGCGTCTCGTGGGGCGAAGTCGCCGGGGAGCGCCCGGAACAGGTCGAGCTGCCCGCGCTCCGATAGGGATTGGTTCCGCGCCACCATTTGAAATCCGCGCGTGGTCAGCGAGCGTATCGTCCGCCATGCGCCGGCGGCGTCGGTGCGTGACGCTTGGCCGGCAGGACAGAACCGCGCGGATCGGATGTCGAGGTGACGGCGCCGCGTTCGGCCCAAGCCTGAAGATCGTCGACGGCATAGACGACACGGCCGCCGAGCTTTCGATAGCCAGGACCGGTGCCATAGGTACGGTGCTTTTCGAGCGTGCGGGCGGACAGGCTGAGAAAATCCGCGGCTTCCTTGGTGCGCAGGAAGCGCGGCGGCAAAACGGCGATATCGGGTCGCATGGGTCGGACCTCCGTGGGGTTTTGGGCAGCCGCTGGCGTTCAGCGGTGGACGGCGACCACGGTGGCGGAGAATGGGCTTCGCAAGGGATGGGGAAGTTGAGGGAGGCTAAAATCCCACCCCCTCGTCGGGGGCCAGAAACGCTAGGATCGACGGCGATGACGCAGGATCTGCAAATAGCCGCCGCCGATCATGGCGGTGGCGCCTTCGACCAGGCCGATCACCGCATCGCGCAACGCCGAGGTCTTCCAAGGATCGGCGGCGATGCGCTTGTGTCCGTAGAACGCAACCGCAATGTCGCGGTAGCTCGCGCCGTTCGCACGGCCGTCAGCGGCCTGCATCATCAGACGAAACCGGCGGCGCTGCTGTGGGGTCATACGCGTGTCCGAAGCCGTTGGGCGCCCCTGCAAGGAACGCCAGAAACGGGTGAGCGCTTCGATCCGTCCCAACGTTTCTGCATCCAAGGGGATCAGCGCCGCCAGGTGGCCGTGCGGGTCACTGCCGGGCAGAAGGAGAAGTTGGGTCGCGACACCTGCACTGTGGACAATGTGACGTCCTTCCGGACTGTCGTGGAGCACGCCCAGGCCGGTCAAAGGCGCCGATCGCAAGGACGACAGGAATTCCGGCGCCGGCACGAGAGAAACCACAGCTGGATCGACGTCAGGCGACCACAGAACGTCTTGCGCCAAGGCGGACAAATCCGGCCTGGCCGGGAAATCGTAACCCCCACAGCCGCTGTGTCTCAGGGTGGAAGGGTGCTTTTTCGGCTCTTGTGGTCAGGAGCGCTTGGTAGTGCCGTTGATAGGGTTCGTGACGCCGCAGACACTCCCAGGCGAGCCCTTCGATGGGTAATGTATCGAAATAATCATAGCTGTCGTTGTCTCGCCAATGCGACGTATCCGGCCTCATCCAAGAGCTCCTCGCAAGAAACGCGTAGACCCCGCCTCAAAACAATTCCGGGTTGTAGCGATTGGCGGAAGACCCTCGCCGGGCATCGGGTGATGCCGTTTCAGCATCACCCGGGAACGACAGGAGCGGTGGTGCTAGCTGCGGGGTTGACGCAAGAGATGGCGGTAGCCAGCACGCGCCATCCAGCGCGCTCGCGCCAGATGGCTGTCATGGATGCGCCGGGCGCGTTGTGGCTCCTTCGTCAGATCAATGCCGAAGAGAATTTCGACCACCTCGCGCCAGTCCGCGCCGTCGTCGGCGGCGTCAAGCAGGCGTGCATAGAGCTTGATGTGCTCCCGATCGTATTCGGTGAGTTCGTCACCCGTCGGCGCGGTTTCGTCAAACGGCTCGATCATCGCTTGCCTCGTCTTCACAGAGTGAGCCTGCATTTTATAGAAACAACAGCACCGACGGAGGATGGTCGATCGGCATCAGGCGATGCGGTTTCGGCATCGCTCTCGGCTTGAGTGAACCGAACCGGACGTCCGCGGAAGAAGGCCCCGGCCTTCCGGCCGGGGCCTACGCCGAGCCTTAGTCACCCCGCCGCGCGTTCGGGCGGGACCAGATGAGCGAGAAACCCTCACCTTCCTCGTCGTCGAAGAGGTTGGCGTAGATCGGGGCATTGAAGCTCGGATCGTCGAGCTTGAGACCAAGATAGTCGCGGCCCTCGTTGGATGTCTTCGACCAGGCGGCCCCGATCTCGACATTATGCGGTGCACCGCATAACACCGATTATGCGTAGCGCGGGATTATGCGGAGTGCCGGCCTCTGAAGGCTTGTTTTTCCGTCAGTTTCGGCGAGTTCTGCTCCGCATAATCCCAGATTGAACAGCTGCCGGTCAGGCACTGCGCGTCTTAAGCCCGAGGTGGTTTTGGGCTATGTTTGGGCAACAAGATGAACGTAGAGACGCAGGCGGAAGCTTGGCTGACGAAGTTTCTGATGAAATCGCGCACATCCGGCGACGGTTGGCTGCTCTGGATGCGGAGCGGCTGGCGCTTGCGCGCGAACTGGAAACACTTGAGCAGAAGCTGATATCCGACAGCCATGCTGGCGAGCGCACAGCCTTTGCCGATGCGCTTGTCACCAATAACTCGTCATCGGCAGAGAAAATTGAGTTGTTCCGCCGTCTGTTTGCTGGGCGTCCCGATGTCTTTCCGGTTCGATGGGAAAACAGGAAGACGGGAGGTTCAGGATATTCGCCGGCATGCTCGAACGAGTGGGCCAAGGGGATTTGCGGCAAGCCGAAGGTGAAATGCGGGGAATGCCCGCATCAGGCGTTCGTACCGCCATCCGAGGACATCATCGAAAAGCATCTGCGCGGCGGCGATGCTCGCTCGGGGGATTTTGTCGCCGGGGTGTATCCATTACTGCAAGACGAGACATGCTGGTTCCTTGCCGCCGACTTCGACAAGGATAGCTGGGCGGATGACGCCAGGGCCTTGCTCAGCACCTGTCATTCGAAAGGAATTGCCGCCGCCCTGGAGCGGTCGAGGTCGGGGAATGGTGGCCATGTCTGGATATTCTTCTCGGAGCCTGTTCCGGCAAGGACCGCCAGGCAGATGGGCTCTGCCCTGATCACGGAGACGATGGAAAAACGCCCCGAGATCGGCTTTAAATCCTATGATCGCTTCTTTCCCAATCAGGACACGATGCCCCTTGGGGGCTTTGGCAATCTGATTGCACTGCCGTTGCAGAGAAAGGCACGGGAGAGCGGCAACAGCATTTTTGTCGACAAGGATTTGCGACCTTACGACGACCAATGGGCGTATCTGTCGTCCCTGCCCAGATTGTCGGCTGACCTGGCCTTCAGGATCGCGGACGAGGCGGAGCTGTCAGGTCGGGTTTTGGGCGTCCGCATGCCGGTGGACGACGAACATGCCGACGAGCCGTGGAAGATGTCGCCGTCGCGCCGCAGTGCGCCGCGGCGTATTGAGGCCGCGATACCGCACTACATCAGGATCGTGGTCGCCGATCAGGTTTACATCGACAGGACAGAACTTCCATCGGCCCTGATTGCGCAGCTTGTTCGTCTGGCAGCGTTCCAGAATCCGGAGTTCTATCGCGCCCAGGCAATGCGGCTGCCGACGTTCGGCAAGCCTCGGGTCGTCTCGTGCGCCGAGCTATATGCGCAGCATGTCGCTCTACCTCGGGGTTGCCTTGAGGAAGTAATCGATCTCATCAAAAGCCATGGCGCAGTTGCCGATCTGGAAGATCTGCGCGAAATCGGCACGGCACTTCCCGCAGACGTATCCTTCCAGGGCGAATTACGACGGCCGCAGTTGGCGGCGTTCGATGCTCTCGCCGCGCATGAGAACGGCGTGCTTGCCGCGACGACCGCCTTTGGCAAGACGGTCGTCGCGGCGGCGCTCGTTGCGCATCGTGCTCGAAACACGCTCATTCTGGTCCACCGACGAGAGCTGCTCGATCAATGGGTGGAACGTCTACGAACCTTTTTGCAGATAGATCCAAAGCAGATCGGCGTTATTGGCGGCGGGAAAAGAAAGCCGACGGGTGTCATTGATGTTGCGCTCATCCAGAGCCTGGTGCGCAAGGGTGAAGTTGCGGACATGGTCGCCGATTACGGCCATCTGATCGTCGATGAATGTCATCACCTGTCCGCAGCCAGCTTTGAGCTTGTCGCCCGGCGGTCGAAGGCGCGATACGTCGTCGGCCTGTCGGCGACGGTTGCCCGGAAAGATGGGCACCATCCGATCATCTTCATGCAATGCGGCCCTGTTCGCCATAGGGTCGATGCACGGGTTCAAGCCGCCGAACGTGGTATCCGCCACCGCGCGCGCGATCGCTCGACGCAGTTTGAACTCCCGGCATCGCTGGCCTCCGCCGAACGACCATCAATGCCTGCAATCTATGCAGCGCTGGCGCATGACGATGGTCGGAATGATCTGATCTTCGATGATGTGCTGAAATCGCTTGAGGCCAAGCGTTCGCCCATTGTTCTGACGGAGCGGAAAGACCACCTCGATTATCTTCAGAAGAGGTTCTCGCCATTCGTGAGAAATCTCGTGGTCCTGCGCGGCGGCATGTCGGCGACCGATCGCAAAACAGCTAACGCCGCATTGAATGTCTCCGATGATCATGAGCGCCTGATACTCGCGACAGGCCGCTATATCGGCGAAGGCTTCGATGATGCTCGTCTCGACACGCTGTTCCTGACGATGCCGATCGCCTGGAAGGGAACCCTGGCGCAGTATGTCGGCCGGCTGCATCGGGAGCATGACGGAAAGAGGGATGTTCTGGTCGTGGACTATGTCGATCAGACGGTTCCGGTTCTCGCCCGGATGGCTGGGAAGCGACGAGCGGGTTATCGCGCGCTGGGCTACGTGATCGAGTAGCGGCGCCCCGTTGTGACCGGGGCGCCGCGGTGTCGATCAGCGCGACCAGATCAGGGCATATTTGCCATCGTCGCCTTCGAAGAGGTTGGCGTAGATGGGTGCGCTGAAGGAGGGATCGTCGAGCTTGACCGAGTGGTAGGTCCGATCCTCCTTGGAGGTCCGGCGCCAGGCGGCACCGATCTCGACGCCGGAGACGATGACCCTGAGGTCGGGCGCCTTGTCGCTGGTGGCGGCGGGATCGCTGGGGATGAGACGCGCCTTGGCGTCGATGGCGAGGGTCTTGATGGTGCCGGTGTAGGTGCCGTCATTGCTGAGGGTGAACGAACCGATCTGGGACATGGTGTGAACTCCTGTGCTGTGTTCAAGCCCGCGACCATCGCGGCCTTGTGGCGATCTGGAGCCCCGGGACGGCCAACCCGCACCATCAGGCCGCAGCGCATGCGAAGGACGGCGCGTGGCGATCTTGTTGTTGCGCGAGGAGCGGCGCAGCCGCGGGGAAGAAGATCGCCACGCGCTGTTGTGGGGAAGAGGCCGGGTCGCAGACCGCATCGCGGGGCAGATCCGCCCAGAACAAGGCCCGTCGGTCGCAGGGCATCACGGCACCCGGCAGAACCTCCCAGATCCGGGTGGGCGTTCTCACGCCGCATGACAGCACCAGGTACAATCGCTCACGTTCCGAATGACAGCGACCTCGGATCATAGTCCCGCCTCCAGTCGGCGGGTTTTCATCTGATCGGCCGATGCGCTGTGTCAAACAAGGTCCCAAACTTAAGCTGATCCTCTCGGATCATTGGACATTCCCACAGATGTCCAGAGAACCCGCTGGCTTCTGCCGGCTTGTTAATGCGGCGTTTACCGTTCTGCACCACCATCGTCGGGCGGCCTAGTTACAGTACCGCATCTTCAGGCAACACGGCCCGTCGCTCCCCCAATCCTTGGGCGACGGGCCTTTTGCGTTGCAACTGCAACAAAACTCGGTGACCTCCATTTCGAGGCGACAAAGCCGTTATCGGCATATGAAGAGGAGGCGCGCCGTCTCGGTGGGATCGCGATGTAGGATTCCTTGCTGGTTGCCGCCGGCGTCCTTGTCGCGGTGACCTCGTCCGCCACGTCGCTGGACACACGGAGAAAGGGCTTCTGGATCAGACGGCGTTTTTCCAAATGGTTGGCGATGGGCACGGATTTACACAGGGCGTTGCCGAGGCAGCGGTCATGGATGATCGCTTGCCATACCGCCGGCGGCTCGGAAAAACAGGCGAAGCCTGCGACGTCGCGGCCGACATACTCCGCAAGGCCGTGAAATCGTAGAGCATTCATGCCATCGCAGCATTGACAGAAAGTTTGCGACGGAACTGGAAGGACGAGATAGGAGCCGAAATCGAAGACATCCATGCGAACCGACGGGCGCAGGTCGAGGCCTTGGCCGGCTTTGGTCTGCCAGCGACCGACATCGCCTGCGTTCTCGAAATCGAGGAAGAGGAGCTGAAGTCCGCTTTTGCCCACGAGCTCGAGAGCGGTGGCATCAAAGCCAATGCCCGCGTCACGGAGATCCTCTACCGAAAGGCGCTTGGCGAAAACCCATCATTCATTTCCCGTTCAGCGCCGATGCGCTAGAAAAGTGACATGAACATGGCTCGCGCCATCCGCCGGTCCGTCCTGCCCGCGCTTTGCTTGGCGGCGCTGCTTGCCGCTCAGACGGTGCCGGGCATGACGTCCGATTGCTACGGCATCGGCCAGCAGATCGCGGCCCAGGATGGCGGCACGCTCGCCAAGGCGAACGAGGCCAACCGTGGCGGCCAGACTGTCTGCGCGATCGTCGTTCTGGTGCCCGGCAAGGACGGCCAGCGCCCGCGGCGGGAAGAGCAAGTCGTTCCGGCCGACTGACCGGGCGGCTGTCCCATGCCCCCCCGGTTTCGTCTATAGGTGACCGCGTCTCAGGCAACGTGAAGGCGTGACGGCCGCCATCTTCTGGCTCAAGACGCGCGCCTGCTGGGAGGAAACGCAAATCAACGAGCATGAGGGCAACCAGGAAACGCCCCTTGAACTTGTAGTCAACATCGGCGGTGAACGGCACAGAGCCTAGCTGCTGGCTCAGCCGACCTGTCTGCTGTCGCATGCTCTGGCGAGGGCAGAACACAATGCGGCTTCCGTACAGCCACGGTTCATCTAGTCTGCAGTAGCCTGTCCTTCGGCGCGGAACCCGATTGCTTTGCCAGCGTTGTGAGCAACGTTCCGCCCGTGCGGGATTGCCTTTTTTTGCGAACAATCCCACGTTTTCAAGGGAGTTAACTATGCCCGTTTTGAAAACCTGTATGACCAGACTTGCCGCTGCGGCCGTGGTGCTGATAGCGGCATTATCGTTTTCCGGCGCAGCTGATGCGCAGCAAGTCTATGCCACCACCACCGTCAATCTGAACCAGCGCGCCGGTCCCGACACACGGTATCCGGTGCTGGTTGTGGTCCCGCAAAGCGCTCCAGTGACGCTGTTCGGCTGCGTTCGCAACCTGACCTGGTGCGATGGCTCATACCGGGGCTATCGTGGCTGGTTCAGCGCCCGCTACCTGACCATCCCGTATCGCAACACCCGGCTCTCCGTTGCCAGCTACGTGCGCTATGCGTACCTGCCGACCGTGGCGTTCAACATCGACAGCTACTGGGACCGCTACTACCGCGACCGGCCGTTCTACGCGCAGCTCAGTGTGTATGCCGGTGGCGGATCGGTCAATGTCGCGCTCGGCTCATTCTATCAGCCCCTCGCGCCGCATGGCCGGTGGGTAGAATTCCGCGGCCGCTACGTGTGGACACCGCGTGTCGATCGTGACTGGCGACCGTATACCGAAGGTCGCTGGGTCTACACCCGCCGCAACGGCTGGACGTGGGTTTCCAATGAGCCGTTCGGCTGGGCCACGTATCACTACGGGCGCTGGGCCTACTCTCAGCGCATCGGCTGGTTCTGGGTCCCCGGCACCACGTGGGCGCCAGCATGGGTCGCCTGGCGGCGCGATAATGACCATCTTGCCTGGGCGCCGCTGCCTCCCCAACGGGACGACTCGTTCGGCCTCAGCGTCGACATCTCGTACGGCGACATTCCAAACTACTACTGGCGCGCCGTGCGCAACGAGGACTTCCAGTCTGAGAATATCCAGAGCGTTGTCATCGGCGACAACAACCAGGTCGTCAACATCATCAACAACAGCCAGGAGGTCGGCACCGTCAACGTCGTCAACAACGTCGTTATCAACAACAACATCGACATCACTTATGTCGAGCGGGCCAGCGGCCAGCAGGTTGAGGTCCGTGACGTCGCCCTGACCAAGACGGAAGCGGAAGGCGGCAAGATCGACGGCAACACGCTCGAGATTTACCATCCAGAACCGCAGGCCCTTGTCCCAACTCAAGCTCCCGCCGAGGTCGCGACCGAAGAACAGGCGGCAGCCGAGTCGACCACTACTGGTCAAGAAGCGGGCGGCGCCGCCACCGACGAAAACGTTCCGCCGCCGCCAGCAGCTGATCAGGTGCCGGCAGAGGCCGTGTCTTCTGCACCGCCCATGGAAGGCGTTGCCATGGAAGGCGATCTTGCGACCGCTCCGCCAGCCGAGGCCGTGCCTGAAGGTCCGGCTCCGGAAGGAGTCGAGGCCTGCGGCGAGGGCACGATCCGTCAGCCGAACGACAGTTGCGCCGCTCCCGCGGCGGAAGCACAGCCCGCGGAAGAGCTGACACCCGAGACGCCGACGGCCGATACGCCGCCTGCCGCGGCAGAGGGTCAGCCAGCGGCCGAGACGCCGGCCGCCCCGGCCGACACAGGCCCCTGCCCGGACGGCACCGTGCGCCAGCCGGACGGACTCTGCGCCGCCCCGGTCAGCGAAGCCCAACCGACGCCCGCTGAACCCGACGTCCAGCCAATGCCCCCGGCGCCCGAGGCACAGCCTCAGCCCGTCCCATCGCCAGAGCCCACCCCGGCTCCGGCTCGTGAACCGGCCATCGCTCCGGCTCTGGAACCCGCGCCGGCTCCCGCGCCTGAACCTGCGCCGGCACCAGAGCTCACCCCGGCTCCGGCTCCTGAACCGGCCCCCGCTCCGGCTCTGGAACCCGCGCCTGAACCAGCCCCGGCCCCGGCCCCGGCACCAGCGCCTGCTCCGGCTCCCGAGCCGGAGCCGCAGGCCGCGCCCGAGCCGGCCCCGGCGCCGGCAGAGCCCCTGCCGCCGCCGGCCTGCCCCGAAGGCCAGGTCGTTGGTCCAGATGGGGCCTGCGTTGCGCCGCAGTAATTGACCGGGATGGCCGGGCTGAAACGCCCGGCCATCCATTCTCAGGGTCCGATGATGCCAATCCGATTTTTTTGATTTTGGCTTCGGATGGCTGGTTCGCGCGCTGGCAGGAGAGCGATGCGATCTGCGGCTTCAAGTTCCTGTGAAGCTTTCTATCCGAATCCCGGATTTCCCGAAGGCTTCGGCTGGGACGGAAAGAGGCATTGAACGCGCCGTCATTGCCGGCATGCGGGACGCGAGCGAAGGGCCGAAGGCAGAACTCCGCGAGGATGTCGTCGCCGCAGGACTTGGCGAACGGCTATCGCGAACTTGGCGGGGGAAAACTGCCATTGCCCGCTTCGCCGAAGCCGAGGGCATTTCGATCGTCCAGGAGTTCACCGAGGTCGAAACCGGAAAGGGCTCGGATGCCCTGGACCGTCGGCCTCAACTGGCAGCCGCCCTCGCCCTGGCCCGACAGGCCAAATGCCCGGTGATCGTTGCCAGCTCGATCGACTGTCACGTGACGTCGCCTTCATCGCCGGGCTGATGGTTCAGCGGGTTCCGTTTATCGTGGCCGAACACGGCGCCGATGCTGACCCATTCACGCGGCATCTCGCCGAGAAAGAGCGGCGGCTGATCTCAGAACGCACCAAGGCCGCCCTCGCCTCACGCAAGGCAACCGGAATGAAACTCGGCAATGCGACCAACACCGCCGAGGCAGCTGCGAAGGGCCGTCAAATCTCGGCGAGAAGCTGACCTGTTTGCGCAGACTGTTCTGCCGATCATCGAGTCCATCCAGCGAGCCGGCATAACCAGCCTCCGTGGCTTGGCAATCGCCTTGAACAACCGTGGTGTCCGAACAGCGCGCAATGGCCGGTGGCAAGTCTCGAACGTGCGCAATCTTCTATTGCGAACGTTGGACACTTAAGCCGGCGCGACCAGTTTTTATAGGCGGAAAATTTGCACACCGGGAAACCTGCGGATCGCCCTTGCTCGGCTTGGGCTCTGTTTGCAAAGTTTTTCCGGCATAGAATGATATTCTCATGCTCGGGGTGTATGAGCCGCCGGCACTTTTTTGGGAGCTTCATTCATGTCGATGATCGTAATTCAGACTGCTACCGGGCTCCGCAGCATCATCTGTGGCAACAGAGCCCAATCAAATGCTGCCCACATGGAGCAATAGAGGCGACGAGTTCACGGAAATCTCATCGCTCTGGAGGCTGGCCCACGCAGCGCCGCTCACCTAATCGATACCGGAGCCAGGGCGCGTGAAAGGCTAGCCTCGCCTCTGCCATAGACGGAGGCACTATAGTTGATAAGCGTGTCGGTACGAGCCGTATTGAGCAGCTGGTTGGTGATCTGGGTCGGCGACGCTCTGGTGAACTTGCTGCCCAGGATCGCGGCATAACCGGAAATGACCGGCGCAGCGAAGGAGGTGCCGTAGAGGCCAGTCTTATCTCCCGCGACGCCAACGACGAGGAAATGGCTCTGCACCAGCGGGTTGGAGCCGGCGCTGTTGGAGTACCAGGCCAGCTTGGTGGGGTGGGACGGCGTGCCGTTCGCGTCGAGCGCGCCGGCGAAGATAGCTGACGTTTTTCCAATCAGGGCGAGGTCGAGATAGTCCTGCTGACCGCCCGTGACACCGCCCACCGCAACCGAGTCGTTGCCCGCTGCCTTCGAGACCACGGCTGATCCTCTGGTGGCATAGTAGATGATCGAAGCTTCCTCCGCGCTCCACCCGATCTGGTTTACGTTGTAGCCCGCTGTAGCGTACATGCCATAGCTTAGATTGAGCACATTCAGGCCTGGCGCCAGGCTGACGGCCGAACTCGTCGTGAAGTCTTTGGCCCTGATGGTCGCCAAAGGAGCAATCATACTGGCTTCCTCGCGGGTCCATTCACCGTGCCGCTGGTATTGCACCCCGATGCCAAGGTTGCCATAAAACCGTGACGCGCTGGAGAAGTCGTCGACGATTGTGATTGTGCTGCCTCGTCCCTTGTAGCCCGCAGCCCATGCGGCGCCGACATCCGGGCTCATCCAGCCTGGCACTGCTAGCGAAGCCGAGGTTGGGAGCGTTGCACTCAGGCATATGGAAGCACCGGATTGACTGGCGCGGCAAACCGCGGCGAGCGCGTCCGGACCGAGAGCGTCTTGCGCCGCCGCTATCGATGCCGGCAGGAGAGCGAGAGCTGTGGCGACACCGAACTTCCAACGATAACGTGACATGTGCTTACCCCTGTCAAACAATAACTAGGACGGACGATCGCGAACTTCGGGCGGCTACGTGACATCTCAAGCGTGGCCCCCTGACGATCAGAAAGTAACACGGTAATTCAGCCAGAGACGCAGGCTCTCCGGTTTAACGTTAACCAGATATTTCAATGTTTCTTCGGGTGCTGTCTCGCTCGCCGCAAGCCGACAATTGACGTTGTAAGTACCCAAATCGCCATAATCCGCTTTGCAGGGCTTTTCGGTCAGGTTTCCGCCGATGGTCGTGGTGAGCGACAACGAAACAGTGCTGTTCGGATTCGGATGCATCTGAGTGAGGAAGCCAAGCTTGAGGCTAGGCTCGATCCGATACTTGTCGCCTTGCTCTCCGGTTCCAAATCCCCACAGGATGCCGTTATCTTCCGTGATCTGGGTGAGCAGGTCTATATGCAAGTCGACCCAGTTCGTGTGATACCATTTGGAGAACGAAACCCAGCTTCCATCCTGCAGTTCATAACCGCCGTTGCCGAGTTTTCTCGCAAGGTCGCTAAGCGCCGAGCTCTGATGTATTGCGACCAGCGAGGTCGTGATGTCCTGCGCAATGGCCGGAAACGTCCCAAGTGACGCGGACAGCAGGAGCGCCGTCGAAAGGAAATTGCATCGATTGCCGGACCTTTCGCACATGCGCGAAACACCTCCCGTGGATCCCGAACCAGCGCCTGGCGGCGGCGGGCTACCCGGGCGGCCTCATAGTCCCATGGGTTCCGTTACCGCACGGTTTATCTTTCGGCTGAAATGGGAATGAGTTTTTGATTGAGAACGGCCAGATTGGCAATGATCACGGAATCGGGACCCCGCATTTTCTGGCAACCTATTCCATGAAAAATCACACTGAGAAACGTCACTGTCGAGTGAGCGCACCTACACCACCAAACATGGATCCGAGACCAATGTAGATGCGGCCGCCCTCAGTTCGCCCCCGGCCGGCGTGGGCCAAAGGCACCCCAACCCTGCCCCCTCCGCGTCGGCCAGTTGATAGCAACAAAGCCCGTCACCTTGAGGGAGGCAACGGGCTTTGCAATGCGGTACTGTAACCTTGCCGCTGAACTGAGCATCGTCTGCCGAAATGAAGATCAGGTTAAGGCGACGGGCCTACGAGCTTCACCCGCGCATTTCTCGCGTTACGCGCGGTTTGCTTGATGCCAGAGCACGCCATGCGCGCTCTGCGACCATGTCGGTCGAAGGCGCGCTGCCCATGTGTCTGGCGACGCCCCCGAACAGATCGGAGTGTATTTTCAGTTGAAACTGAAAGACCCCGCCAAGCGCGGTGACGAGATGCCGGATTGGGTCGGCGACAAGCAGAAACGGTTGGCGAAGATCCAGCATGCGAAGGCGGCGCTGGAGGCGGACGCCAGGCTGCCGGCGGAGGAAGAGCGTCGCATCGAGGCCGAGAAGGAATGGCAGCGCCAAGCCGAAGGCCGCAAGAAGCCGGGCAAACCGGCGGCGCCGCCATCCGACCAGCCTGATCCCAAGTCGCAACGCAACTTCACCGATCGGGAAAGCCGCATCATGAAGTCGAAGGATGGCTTCGTTCAGGCCTATAATGCACAGGCCGCCGTCGACGCAGCCGCCCAGATCATTGTCGCGCACGAACTGACGCAGTGCGGCAACGATCAAGGTCAGTTGGTGCCTCTGATCGAGGCCATCGAGAACAATCTCGGCAGCAAACCACAGCTGGCCTTAGCGGACTCCGGCTACTGCAGCGAAGCCAACCTCGCAGCGCTCGAAGCACACAGTATCGACGGCTATGTCGCGCCCGGACGCGCCAAGCACGCAACAGCCGCGAACGGAAAAATCGGCGGGCCCCTGACACAATGGATGCGAAAGAAGATCGACGACGGCGGCTTCGAAACGCCCTACCGATTGAGAAAACAAGTGGTGGAACCGGTGTTCGGACAGATCAAACAGGCGCGCGGATTCCGCCGATTCCTGTTGCGGGGCGTCGAAAAAGTACGTGCCGAGTGGGCCATGATCTGCACCGCCCACAACCTCCTGAAGAACGAGGCCGGAGAAAAATCCGCCCGACGGCGGATGGGTGGCAACGCATGAGGACATCAGCGAGCTCACCGCCAGCCGCCTGCTCATGAACCAGCATATCTCGCTGCAAACGCTGATCGACTGGGTTCCCGACTATATGTGGGTCAAGGATACGGAAAGCCGCTTCGTCGTCGCCAACAGGGCCATTGCCGCTGATCATGGCCGGCAGGAGGCCAGCGAGATGGTCGGTCTCAGCGACTTCGACTTGCACGCGCCCGAACTCGCCCGGCAGTTTCGCACGAGCGAGCAGGACCTGCTGCACAGTGGTCAGCCGATGATCGATAGGGAAGAGTTCATCGTCGACGTGTCGGGCAGCGGCAAGTGGCTGTCGTCGACGAAAGTGCCGGTGCGCAATGCCCGCAACGAAATTTTCGGGCTGGTCGGCATCGCCCGGAACATCACGGCGCGCAAGCAAGCGGACGACCTGCGAAATGGGCAGGCGCAGATCCTGGAGATGATTGCGACAAGCGCCCCGCTCGAGGACGTGCTCGAGCGGCTCATGCGCCTCATCGAGTCCCAGTTGACAGGATATCCGGCTCCGTGCTGCTGCTCGACAAGGATGGCAGCCATCTGCGGCATGGCGCGGCGCCTAGCCTGGCAAAGGATTACACCGACGCCATCGACGGCATCCGCATCGGCCCCAAGGTTGGCTCCTGCGGCACCGCCGCCTACCGGCGCGAGCCCGTCATAGTCGCCGACATCATGCACGATCCGCTATGGGAGGATTATCGCGAGGTGGCAGCCCCTTTTGGCTACCGCTCGTGCTGGTCGACGCCGATCCTGTCGCACACCGGCGCGGTGCTGGGCGTCTTTGCGATATATTCGAAGACGGTGCGCGAACCGGTCGAGGACGAGACCAGGCTGATCGATTCCACCACCCGCATCGCTGGCATCGCGATCGAGCGCAAGCTGGCCGAAGACCGCATCCATTTCATGGCCAACCATGACACGCTGACCGGGCTTCCCAATCGCGCCCTGCTCAGCGACCGGCTTTCGCAGGCGATCCTCTATGCCCAGCGTTACGATCGGTGGGTTACAGTGGTGTTCATCGATCTCGACAATTTCAAGCTCGTCAACGATACGCTGGGTCACAATGCCGGAGACGTGCTGCTGAAGACCGTCGCCAGCCGAATGGTCGGTTGCGTCAGGGCGACCGACACGGTGGTGCGGCTGGGTGGCGATGAATTCGTCGTCGTGCTTTTCGACCAGGTACCGGACGCCGACATTGCCGACGCGATCTTGCGAAAGATCCGGGCGGCGATTGCGGAGCCCATTCGGCTGGGCGAGCACAATATCAGAGCAACGGCCAGCATGGGCGTTGCTAACTACCCGAAGGACGGGGCAGACGCCGAGACGCTGCTGGCAAACGCCGATGCGGCGATGTACCACGCCAAGGAGCTTGGCCGCGACAATTTCCAGTTTTACGCGCCCGAGTTCAACTCCAAGACCCAAGAAAAATTCCTTCTGCAGGAGGAACTGCGAGACGCGCTGGCGCGCGCCGAGTTCACCCTGCTCTACCAGCCGCAGGTTGACCTTCGTACCGGCCATGTCTTCACGGTCGAGGCGCTGATCCGCTGGAACCATCCGAGCCTCGGCCTGATCTCGCCGATGAAGTTCATCCCGATGGCCGAGGAGACAGGGCTGATCGTACCGATCGGCGACTGGGTGCTGCACGAAGCCTGCCGGCAAAACAAGGCTTGGCAAGATGCCGGCCTGCCGCCGATGGTTGTCTGCGTGAACGTGTCGGCCAGGCAATTCAAGGAAAACAACTTGATCAGCCGCGTCGTCAACGCGCTGACGGACAGCGGCCTGGAGGCGAAATATCTTGAGCTTGAGGTGACCGAGAGCCTGATCATGCAGAATATCGAGGCGGCGGTCGCCACCATGAACGAGTTGCAGGGTCTTGGCGTGCAGATTTCGATCGATGATTTCGGCACCGGCTATTCGAGCCTCAGCGCGCTGAAGACGTTCCCCGTGGCGCGGTTGAAGATCGACAAATCCTTCATCAAAGACCTCGCCGCCGACGAGAACGACCAGGCCGTCGCCAGCGCCGTGATCTCGCTCGGACAGAAACTCAATCTCAGGGTCATTGCCGAGGGCGTCGAGACGGACGAACAGATAGCGTTCCTGCGCAAGAACAACTGCGACGAAATGCAGGGCTATCATTTCAGCATGCCGGTCTTGGCCGTGGAGATTGTACAGTTGCTCAACAAAAATAATGCCATTGACGGCGTTTGATGGAAAGCCGATGAGATGTTGATCCTTCCAATGCCGGGCGCTGAGCCGAGCTGCGCGGTCGAGCACAGCGGATGGAAATTGATCTTGAGGGTTGCCGGTTGTTCGGCCGCCTTGCGAGCCGGCGGCCCTGCTCTGCAACAGGCGGCAATGGCAGGGAAGCGAGCGGAAAGTCTTCTCGCTTCTCGGAAAACGATCGGCAAGACTCGTCCGCATCCGACCTCCACGAAGTAAGCGAAGCTTGCCGCTTGTTATTCGCAACGAATGAGAATTGTTGGGAAGATAACGAATTATTTTCTTGTTTGGCGAAATAAACGCTTACCCATACGCTTCTATATATCCGAGAGAACGAGAGGGAAATATTCCATGACGGTGCCCGCCGAACAGCAAGACAATACCGATCTCGTGTCGATCGCCGCCGATATCGTCTCCGCCTATGTGTCGAACAACCCGGTGCCGGTCGCGGAGCTGCCAAAGCTGATCGGGGACATCCATGTCGCCTTGCGAGGAATTGGCACACCCGCGGCCGAACCTGCGGTGAAATTGGAGCCCGCCGTATCGATCAGGAAATCGGTGACGTCCGATTACATCATCTGCCTGGAGGACGGGAAGAAATTCAAATCGCTGAAGCGGCACCTCAACACGCACTACAAATTGACCCCTGAGGAATACCGGCAGAAATGGAACCTGCCTGCCGATTATCCGATGGTGGCGCCGAACTACGCTGCCGCCCGCTCGGCACTGGCAAAGGCAGCCGGCCTCGGGCAGAAACGCAAGGTAGCGGTGGCTGGTTCGGCTGTGACGCTGAAACCGAAACGGACGGCTCGAGCCGCTGCAGCAGCGATACATTCAGCAGCTGCAAAGTCGTTGGTCAAGAAAACGCGCAAAGTTCCTGCCAAGATCTAGCCTTTTCATGAAAGTGCTTACTGGGGTGGATGACGCGTTTCTTTGGTCTCCAACACTAGTGCCACGGTCGCCGCCCTGCGATCCTCAAGAACGGGGTGTCACAGGCCGTCAATCGAGCGATTGCACTGTAAGCTGCTGAAATCCTTAGAGTCTGACTCATAATGTTTTTGAAGCGGATCAATGGTTTGCCAGCCTGCGCGTCATGAGCTGAGCGGAGGCCAGCAAGAGCCATGCGGTGGAACTTTCGATCGTGGCCTCGAAGTCCTTGGCCAGGCGTCGGTTTCGTCCGAACCATGCAAAGGTGCGCTCGACGACCCATCGACGTGGAAGCACTTCGAAGCCCTTGGCGGTGTCGGATCGTTTGATGATTTCGAGCGTCCAGTCGCCTTTCCCATGAAGGGCGGTCTCAAGCTTCTCACCGGCGTAAGCGCCGTCGGCGAAGACGTGGCGCAGCCAAGGAAAGCTGGCTCGAATGGAGGCCAGAACGTCGGGAGCGCCGTCGCGGTCCTGGATATCGGCGGTATGGATGACCGCGCCGACGAGCAAACCCAGGGTGTCGGTGAGGATATGGCGCTTGCGGCCTTTGATCTTCTTGCCGGCATCGTAACCGCAAGGCCCGCCGCTCTCCGTGGTTTTCACGCTTTGGCTGTCGATCACGCCGGCGCTGGGTGAGGCTTGGCGACCGGTGGCCAGACGCACGCTCATCAGCAGCAGATGATTGATGGTGCTCCAAAGGCCGCAGTCGCGCCAAGCGTAGAAGTAGCGCTGCAGCGTCGACACCGGCGGCAAGTCCCTGGGCAGCATCCGCCATGGCAAGCCACTGCGCAGCACGTAGAACAGTCCATTCATGATCTCGCGCCGCGACCATTTCGGCGGGCGCCCAAGTCGGGACCGGGGCGGAATCACCGGATCAAGAACCGCCCACTCCATATCCGTCAAATCGCTTGAATACCGCAGCCCTTTGCGGGCATGCTTGGCTCGGGTGATATCGGTCCACATGGGATTCTCCGTCGATGCTTCGCAACACCGACTGAATCACAAGCCGCTGATATCACCCAACTTCTTTTCGGGTCAGACACTTAACGCGATTTTCATTCCACTGGCCTAGCTACTTACCACTATGAGGCATTCCAAGCAGACTGTTCAAGGGTCCGCCCCTCAAGGGCAAAGTGAATCCGTGGACGCCGGAATTCTCCGAGATCAGTTCGCTGATCTGAGGACGGGAATCTTCATTTCGATGCCTATCGGCACCGTGCTCTCGGCCCTGATCCTGACCGTGCAGATGCTTTCGGGCGGCGGCCTTGCGGCGGTGCTGTGGTTTGCGGCGGTCAGCATAATAAATGGCGCACGCATGGCACTTGCCCTCGCCCAATCAGACATAGCCGACAGCAGGCTGAAGCCGGTCGGTGCGCGACTTTCTCACTATGGGATGTTGGCTCTGGCGTCGGGCATCGCCTGGTCTTTCCTGGCGGTGCTGACCGATGGATACACCACGCCCCAAGCGCCGATCTATTTGATCGTTCTCGCGGGCGCGTCGGCCGGTTCGGTCACCTACGGAACATCATACGCCCCAGCCTCGATCAACTTCATGATGCTGCCGCTTGTGGTCACCACCGGATGCCTTTTGGCGAAAGGCGATATCGAAAATTATATTCTGGCTTTCTCAGTCCTGCTTTTTCTCGGTGGAATGATGAGAAGCGCGCTCCTCGGACAAGCCCGCTTCCGAGAAGCGAGCCGCCTCAAATACGAGGCGAAGGCGTTCGCCACCGAGATGGAACGAAACTCCAGACGGGATCCGCTGACGAATTTGCTCAACAGGTACGGGCTCGAGCAGGCTGTCCGCCAGCTCGGACTTACAGACGGTCCGTTCGTGGCCATGCTGGTCGACCTGGACGGTTTCAAATCCGTTAACGATACCTATGGTCACAATATCGGTGATGACCTGCTGGTCAGGGTTGCGCGCAGAATAGAGAACCATGCGCCACCAGGGGCAACCATTTCGCGCATCGGCGGAGACGAGTTCGTGCTGCTCTTTCCCGCCAGCAGGTCCGTGTATTCAACTGACGAACTTGCATCCTCGATTATCGCCGCTATCGCAAATCCGGATCCGGCGTTGAACTCGGTGCGCGTCGGCGCTTCGATCGGCATCTATGTATCGGACAGACCCCGATTGACGGAGATGCTGCTGCGGGCGGACTTCGCGCTTTATGCGGCCAAGCGCAGTGGCAGGAATGAATACTGTCTCTTCGATGCCGAACTCGAACGCGGGCTTGAACGCAAGCACTGCATTGAGCGCGATCTGCGCGGAGCCATCGAAGCCGGCACTCTTTGCTCATGGTTCCAGCCCATGGTGCGACTGGACACGAATGCAATAGTCGGCTTCGAAGCGCTCCTGCGGTGGCAACACCCGATTCATGGGGCCATCTCCCCGCCTGAGATCGTCACTGCGGCGCGTGAAACCGGGCTGCTTTCCGTGCTGACGGAAACGGTATTTCTCAACTGCTGCTCCATGATCGAAGAGCTTTTGAGAAATGGGCGTCAGCATGTTCGGGTCGCGATGAATCTCTCGCCACGCGAACTCGAAGCAGGCAATGTCGATGAAATGATACTGGACAGCCTCAAGACGAAGAATATCCCTGTGGCGATGCTCGAGATAGAGATCACGGAAGAAGCGCCCGTGGATCGCGACAGAATTGACGAAAAGTTGGAACGCCTGGCGGACGCGGGCATATCAATTGTGCTGGATGATTTCGGCACCGGTTTTTCGACGCTGGTTTCTCTGAAAGACCGCCGAATCCGCAAAATCAAGATCGACAAGGACTTCGTTCGCGATCTAGCCAAGTCCGTGGAAGATCAGGCCCTGGTCAAAGCAGTCATCGATCTCGGGCGAACGCTGGGAATAGAGGTGGTCGCCGAGGGGGTCGAAACGGACGCGGATCGCCTGATTCTCCGGTCGCTTGATTGCATGATCGCGCAGGGATTTCTCTTCTCGGCCGCGCTTCCCATGCGTGATGCGCTGGCCTTCGATGCAGGCCGTTTCGACAACTCTGCCGCCGCCAAAGCCTTGTTTGATCCCGCGGCGGGCTTGCTACGCAAATCCCAAACCGGCAGCGCCGCTTAAGCAATGGCCGCACCCGGCCATCGGCGATCGGCGCCAACGCCGGAGGCAAGGGCCTATCTGTCCAGCCGCCTGTGGAGCGGGAGTGCATGTGTGAGCCACGGGCAGTAGGGTAACCATCCGGTATGGCCCGGTGTGGGCCGCGGAAGACGCCCTTTCGCGTGTTAAACTACTTGCATTGAGATCGACACCGACAAGATGCAATTCTGAGTGCGTCAGATATGGTCAAGTAGATATAACGTCAATCCTTGCTAGCACTACTTTGGCATATTTTTAGCGAAGAGGGTTCTGCGGCAGTGGGGACAACGGATTGGGGGCGGCTGCGCGAGCGCGGTGAGGATGGCTTGCCTGACGGCGGGTAGGCTCGGCTGGGGCGGTGGGCCGAGGATTCTTTTTTCCCCCTCCCGCTTGTTTGAGGCGGCGAGATTGCAGGAAGGCGTAGGCGATCATCGTCATCAGCGCGTGCCGGTGCAGGCCCGTCCATGAGCGCCCCTCGAAGTGGTCGAGGCCAAGTTCCTCCTTGAGCTGCTGATGCGCCTGTTCGCAGACCCAGCGCGCCTTGATGGCGCCTGCGATCTGCTTGAGCGGGGTGTCGGCGGGCAAGTTGGAGAGGTAGTATTTGCGCTCGCCGGTTGAGCGGTGCTCGCCGATCACCCAGACCTCCTCGCCGGGCAGATGCTGAGCGCCCATGTCGCGGATGCGCTGGGGTGGGCCATCTGCAACCCGGGCACGGACAGCGGCGAAGCGCGCCGAGAGGCGGCCTTTCGTGCCACGCCGCCAACTGACCGTCCGCCATGGCGCGGGCGGCCGCGTCCGGCAACGGGGAAGATCATCGCCACGTCGGCCGGATAGACCTTCTGCTTGAACGGGATACCGACGGCCCAGGTAAGGCCGCGCTCGGTGAGCGCCTGCCGGAAGGGGGCGCTCAAGCCATATCCGGCATCGGCGAGCACGCAGCCAAAACGTAGGCCGGCTGCGCGAGCCCGGTCGATCTCGGCCAGCGCGATTTCGGGCTTGGTCCTGTAGGCACGATGGTCCTCGGGCACGCCGGCACGGTCGAGCCGGGCGGGATCGGAAGTCCAGCTCTCGGGCAGAAATAGCCGCAGTCCCACCATGACCGGCATTTCGCCAGAGGCCAGCGTCAGCGACACCAGCGTCTGGCAGTTGGCGTTCTTGCCAAGCGCCGAGGCATATTGCGGCGCGACGCCGACCGAGTGGCGCCCCTTCTTGGGGAGCGCGGTGTCGTCCACGATCAGCCACGCATCGTTCCCGCCAACTTGTCTGTCGGCCTCCGCAAGTAGCACCTTCTCCAGCGGCGCAGCATCCCACACGCCGCTCGCGATGAAGTGGTGCAGTTGGTCATAGTTGACACCTGCGTCGCGCGCCGCCATCGGTTGGATGCTCTTGCGATCCCCAAGGCCAATCAGCCCAGCAATATAGGCCGGACACATCCGCGCACGCGTCTTGTGCCTCAGCGCCGAGACGAACGGCTCAAGCCACTGCTCCAGATCGACTTGCCAATCCCTGTTCATGGCCGGCCCCTCCAACAGCCGACCTCTCATGAATCACGCAAAACCGCTCTTGGGAATCCTCAAAATGCTCCCAGAACCAAAAACTGCCAAAGTAGTGCTAGTTTTTAGAGTTTTGGTCGTCCCGGTAAGCGCCGTTTTAGTGCTAGGCGTTGTGGACGGATTTGATCAAGATGAAAGCGGCTGCGAGTGCGACGAAGGCTGCGAAGTTTCGCTTTGTCTTCTCGCGGCGTAATGCGAAGCGCTTGATCTTGCCGACCGCGATCTCGATGCGGGCTCGGCCTTTATAGAGGTCTTGGCGAAGAAGGCCGGCTTGTCCCTTTCGTTGGTCTTGTGCGGGATGACTGGGACGATGCCTCTGTGGCGCGCTGCTTTGCGGTTGGCCTTGCTGGAATATTCCTTGTCGCCGAGGGCTGCACGCGGGTCGATGGCGGGACCGAGGCCGAGCGGGATTGGGAAGTGCGGCGCATCGCCCTTCTCGCCGCCGGTAAGGTCAAAGGCGATGGGAAGGCCCGTCGAAGTCTGTTTTCAATGGATTTTCGTCGAGAACCCACCTCTGTAGCGCCTGTCCGTCCTGCCCCCTTTTGCGCCGGCGGCCGAGACATGGGCGCGCACTACGGTCGAATCGAACATCTGCACCAGATGCGCTGACGACGACAGCCCGGCCAGATGATCGAAGAAGAGCTCGAAGACACCGGCCTTGCTCAGCCGGTCGAACCGCTTCCAGACGCTGTTCCATTTGCCGAAGCGCTCCGGCAGCGCCCTGTGGGGAACAGCACCTGCCGAGATCACCCGGCGCGAGGCTCCCCAGCGTTTCGGCAACCGCACCTTTTCCAGGCTCACGATGATGGGCCCTCGGCTCTGACGACGACGCGCGTCATGGCGGTTCCCTCGCCTCCGGCAGAGCAAAGCGACCGCCGCCGTACAAAGCTGGCATCGGCGAACTAATTCTTGACCTTTAGCCTCCAGTTATGTAGCGGCATGGTCCCAATCCGCAGTCTTTCCGCCGTCAAAAGGGGGGCGATATGGTGCCGGTATTTGCGACCGATCTCGCACGCTATGGTGACTCGCCCGCGCTCTTGATAGACAGGCGCCCGCCGATCTCCTACGCGGAGCTTGCCCGGCGCGTAACCGCCTTTGGGGAGCAGCTCGGCGCGCAGAAATGCCTGATCGCCCTCGAGGCTGCCTCTTCCGAGCACGCTGTCACAGCATACCTTGGGGCGCTCGCCGGAGGCCATTCTGTCGCCCTGCTTCCTCCCGACGAACCGCAAGCAATCGACGCATTTCGGGAGAAATTCGCGCCCGATGTGGTGTATCGGCGGGTGGATCGCCGCTGGAGGCTGGAGAAGATCCCAGCTGACGCGCAAGGAGCGCTTCATCCCGATCTCGCCCTTCTTTTGACAACCTCTGGAAGCACCGGACACGGCAAGGGTGTCCGGCTCTCCTCCACGGCGGTGGAGGCCAATGCGCGCGCGATCGCCGAATATCTCGATCTCCGCACCAGCGACCGCACTGCCCTCGTGCTGCCACTCCACTATTCTTATGGCCTTTCCGTTCTTAATTCGCACCTGGCAGTCGGTGGCAGTATCTATCTCACGAACCGTTCCGTGCTCGACGATAACTTTCTCGAAGCGCTGGAGAAGACCGGTTGCACCAATCTGTCGGGGGTTCCGTTTACCTACGAACTGCTGGAACGGATCGGTTTTCGCGAAAGGCTTCCCTCGCGGCTCCGCTTCATGACCGTCGCCGGCGGCCGGCTGGAGCCCGGACTCGTGCGCGCCTATCATGCGCGCCTCGCCGCAGCCGGCCGGAAGTTTTTCGTCATGTATGGTCAGACGGAAGCAACGGCCCGGATCGCCTACCTGCCGCCGGAATTGGCCGGAACAGCGCCGGATCGGATTGGAATTGCCATCCCAGGCGGTGAACTGTCTCTGCAAGACGACAAAGGACGCCCGATCTCGGAGCCTGGGGTGCCGGGTGAGATCGTCTATCGCGGCCCCAACGTGATGATGGGCTATGCCCAGGACCGTGCCGACCTCGCCCGCGGCCCCGAAGTGGACGCGCTTCACACCGGCGACATCGCCTGTAGTGATGCCGGCGGCCTTTATCGCATCGTGGGCCGCCAGCGGCGCATGTCCAAGATTGCCGGCATCCGGATCGGCCACGACGCTCTGGAGACGGCGCTTGCGGCCGAAGGCATCCCTGCGGCGGTCGTCGGAAATGATGAGACCATACTCGCGGCTTACACGGCGGCCCGATCGTCCGGTGAGGTCTGCGCCTACCTTGCACGCGCGACCGGGCTGACCCTTCGCCATGTGAAGGCCGTCCGCCTGATGGCACTGCCGCGGCTTGCCTCCGGAAAGATCGACTACCTGGCCCTGAAAGCGCGGCTGGAGGAAGAGCACGCCGATCGCCAGGGCGTAGCCGAGGCATTCCGCCAAGCGTTCTTTCCTCATCCGGTTGGGGAGGAGGACAGCTTTACCTCGCTCGGCGGCGATTCCCTGCGGTACGTCGAAATCTCGATGGTGCTGGACCGCCGGCTCGGATACATCCCGAACCGATGGGAGAGGATGTCACTCGCGGAACTTGCACGCCTGCGTCCTGAGCGGCACCCGAAGCGCGCTGTCGGATCGGACCTCGTCGTGCGGGCGCTGGCCATCCTGTTGGTCGTCACCCAGCATGCGACCCTGTGGCCGGTGCCTGGCGGCGCCGCCGCAATGACGGTGCTGATCGGCTACGCGATTGCTCGTTTCCAGAAGGAATCGCTGCTTGAGGGTGACTTTGCGCGCTATTTCCGGCCGCTCGCCCTGATCCTGTTTCCCTACTATGCGATTCTGGCGGGATATGCCCTGGCATGGGGCACAGTTCCTTGGACGTCGGTGTTCCTCGTCGGCAATTTCGGATTTGCTGATCCCGTGCGCCACACGATGCTTCCATTCCTCTACTGGTTCGTAGAAGTCTATGTCCAGATGCTGGTTGTGCTGGCTGCCCTGTTCCTCATCCCGGCCGTGCGCGCGACAGCGCGCCAGGATCCGTTCCTCCTTGGTCTTCTGCTGCTCTTGAGCGCCGTTGCGCTTCGCTTCGTCGGCCCGGTTATCTGGCCGATTGGCGAGCGGCAGATATTCACGCTTCCCTGGGTTTTCTATCTCTGCGCCTTCGGCTGGTGCGCGGCCTCGGCGGACACCCGGCAGCGACGCCT
Source organism: Mesorhizobium cantuariense (assembly GCF_042647205.1). Taxonomy (NCBI): domain Bacteria; kingdom Pseudomonadati; phylum Pseudomonadota; class Alphaproteobacteria; order Hyphomicrobiales; family Phyllobacteriaceae; genus Mesorhizobium; species Mesorhizobium cantuariense. The sequence goes on from NZ_JBHRVD010000001.1 coordinate 3,677,590, forward strand.
CATGGTCCTCTTCCTAGCCTTGATCGTCATGCCGCTCGTTGCCTATGCAAGCGGCAACTGGATCGGTTCCTGGATCAAATACGGGCTCCAGATCGGTGTACTGGCAACGCTTCTGTATGTTCCCCGATTCTTGCTGCCTTCCTGGGCCTCCGCCGTCGTTGTGGCGATCGCCGCCGCGAGCTATCACATTTATCTCCTCCACCGCTTGGTGCCGGAGCTTCTTATCGCTCCAATCGAAGCATCGGTGCCGGGATGGCTGTTTACGTCCGCCGCGATTTTGGGGGGCCTAGCGCTCGGCCTTATCGTCCATTCGGCTCAGAGCAAGGGGGTGGCCTTCGCAAGGTCGGTTGCCTCCGCCGACTGGAACAGTCGGATGCTTCACGGGGGCCGGCAACTCGCGTCCCTGAGTGCCCACCCGAGAACAGCAATCGGTTCTGCCGGCGGAAGTCCGGAAAAGCACGGCGGCCCTCCGAACGTAGTTTAGGACTGGCGAAGGCCGATCGAGGGCTATTAGCGACAAGTGCAGGTTTCAACAATGGCCAGCTTTCAAGGGTCGCTTCCGGCTTTGGAAGCTCGTATTTTGGGCCATCAGCGCCGATTGCGCTCAACGGGAAGATACGTTGAAGAGGTTGGATGACGGCTGCTGAGGTCGGCTCGGCGATTTTAGGGTGCGCCAAGGTACAGCGATCCTCATGCCGGCCTCGGCGTGGGCAGCGGCGAGAAGAAGCGGCGGCGATATTGCCTGAGCCCTGCCTCGGCGACGTGTAGCGCCGGATGGCGAAGCTGCCGATCTCCCCGCTTGTGGGGGAGATCGGCAAAGGCGTCGAATGGACGCGATCAATCACCAGGTCAGATTGCAGCGACGCTCATTGTCCGGCGGGAAGACGCTCGGCAGATTTCCGCTTTGAGGCATTACTGAGTAACCATCTGTGACGCTCGGGCGAATTTATTCTTGAACGAGACGACGCACCAAGCGGGAGACAGGCACTGCTTGCAGGCGTCTGAACGGACAGGCTATGACCGCCTTGCGAAACCTCATTGCGCCCTTAGCGGCGGTGCTTGTTTTTGTGGCGTCAACTTCGCTAGCGATGGCCGACATTTCGCGGCAATGGATGCGCGAATGGCCACGTACCGATTTCTCCCGTGCCACGATCGATCTTACCGAAATCATCTCCGGCGGACCGGCGAAGGACAGCATCCCGTCAATCGACGACCCGCAGTTCACGCCCGTCGGCAAGGTGAGAGGCCTGGCGCCCCGACGAGCCGGTCGGTTCACTGATCCTCGGCGAGGATGCACGCGCCTACCCGCTGCGCGTGATGATCTGGCACGAGATCGTCAACGACGTCGTGGGGGGCATACCGGTGACAGTGACTTACTGCCCCTTGTGCAACACCGGCATCATCGTCGATCGGCGCCTTGACGGTAGGACTCTCGACTTTGGCACGACCGGCAAGCTGCGCAATTCCGATCTCGTGATGTACGATCGCCAGACCGAAAGCTGGTGGCAACAGTATGGCGGGGAAGCCATCGTCGGCGATTTGGCGGGCCGGTCGCTCAAGATTCTCTCCTCGCGCCTGGAATCACTGAAGAGTTTTCGTGAGCGCGCGCCAGAGGGACGCGTGCTGGTGCCCAACGATCCCCGTTTCGCGCTTACGGGACCAATCCCAATGTCGGTTATGACCAGGCGCTACGACCGTTCCTGTTCACGGGAGATTTGCCGGAGAACGTACCGGCGATGATGAGGGTCGTGGCCGTGGGCAGCGAGGCATGGACTTTGCCGCTGGTGCGCGAGAAAGGCGCCATCAACGCCGGCGACTTGCGCATCAGCTGGCGGCCAGGACAGGTGTCGGCGGTTGATGCTGCGGACATCACCCGCGGTGCCGATGTCGGCAATGTGGTGGTGCAGCGCCATGGGAAAGACGTGCCCCACACCGTAACGTTCGCATTCGCCTTTTTTGCTTTTGAGCCCCACGGAACATTGCACACTGAAAAGGGTCCGGTCACGCAGAGATGAAACTCGCACCGAGTCCTGTCTGATGTCAGCGGGGCTGCAAATTGCATTTGGATTGAGACGTCGGTCGAGGGCCTGGCCGCCGTCGCGCTCAATTACCGCCTGCAGATCTCGTGACGCGCCCGACAAGAAGAACTTTCGCCGCCCCCGCTGGGTCAGCTTCAATGCCGGTTGCGCGTCCGACCTCGTTAGCAATTGCCAGCGGCACGACTAAACCAACGGCTCCTCCAGCCCGCTTCTCTGGTGCGACTTCCTCAGGTAGTAGCCGAGCACTGAACCGAAGAAGAAGGTGTGCGCGATGAACTGCACCAGCGGACTGGATTCCAAGAACCAGGGGAAGAAGGCCGGTGCGATTAGATAGAAATTGATCAACCAGAGGACGAGGCCGAAGATGCTGCCTGCGCCGATAAAGGCAACCGGCCCGCGCAACATTGCTGCGATTTCACCGAAGATTATTCCGTAGATGATCGCGAGTACCATATGTACGACGACGCCGCTGACGCCCGCCGTCACGAGCGAATAGCTGGGATCGAGTACCTCCGATCCAAGCGCGATGGCACCGATCATGCGCAGCGGCATAAAAAATGCTTCCGCGCCCATCATTACCGCGCTGACGATCATTTCGAAGGCAGCGAACACGATACCTGCGACTATGCCTGCGATGGCGCCCTGCCGAAGACCCCACCGCATGTCGCGCGGTGTCACTGGCGTGTGAATATATTCCCGATAGGCCATGGCTGTTACCCCTTTTTGGGTGCAACTTTCTATTCAGACGTAAACGGGCAGAGCGTTCGGCTGTTCCCGGCCATTGGCTGGATACACGGGGAATTGAACGGTCGAAATTTCTCTCTGACTAGCCGGCGTAATATCCTGCATGTGTGGAGCCGACGGATATGCCCCCTGAACTACCCGACCACAGCCTCGTTCGCCTGCGGGCACGTCCGGAAACAATCTATGTCAGCAAAGGCCGGACTGTCCTCGCGACCGGCCGCCGGGACGGCTTTCTCGACCAAGGGCCTGACCAGGGCCTGTTCGTTCATCGGACGCGGCTTTTATCCCGCCACCGCTATCTGATTGACGGGCATCCGCCACAGGCGGTTTCTATTCCCAATGTGGCGCAGCACTCTTGGCTTGGCTATTACATCGCTCCGGTCCCGAAGGCGTTCAGTCGCCACCTAGCCATTTCGGATATAGCCCAGCAAACGATCGAACTGCGGCTGTCGCGCTATGTCGGCGAGGGCCTGCACGAGGACGTCGATCTGGCGAACTTCACGCAAGAAAACGTCGGCTTCACACTCGAGCTCGACCTGGACGCCGATTTCGCCGATCGGACGAAACCCGCGCCAACCGCAGGCAGGACGGACAGCTAACCTGCACCTGGGTTGAAGACGAAGAAGCTCTTGGATCCACCGCCGCAGGTATGCCGCTACGAGCGTGCCGAACTGATGCACCTCGACATCAAAAAGCTCGGCGCTTCGAGCGAGTTGGTCATCGCATCGCCGGCGACCGCACAGGCAGAGGACCTGGCGCAGATCCAGCGGGGGTGGTACGGGAAAGATGTCCATTTTTCGGTCGAAGGGTGCTCTTGCACCATCGTTTTTGGAGTCCGAATAATCTTAGCCGACTTGGTAACGTCGTGTTCAGCTCCGATGTCTACAGGAACTCTATGACGCCGCGCGCCAAGCGTATCCTGGGTAAATCAATAGTCGTGACGATAATTGCAATCGTCGCGACTTTCGGTCTGTCGTTTACGGCCAGACTTGCGTTACAGATGCCGATCGACTGGCTGAGTTGGGTGGAATGTATCTTCATTCCCATTCTGATCGGGCTGCCAGTCAGCGCCTACATCTTCGCCCAATCGGAAACGATCCGGGAGACTTGTGATAAGTTGGAGAAGTCGCATACGGCCTTGGAAGAGGCGCACGACAGGCTCAACTTCGTAACCAGCCACGATCCGATGACTGGACTCCTTAGCCGCGGTGAATTCATCGCAAGGATGGACAGAAACCGCGATGAGGGAGAATGCGACACGCTCCTCCTGATCGATCCGGATCACTTCTCCTCAATCAATGACAGGCACGGACATTTCAAGGGTGACGAGGCTTTGGTCCGGATCGCGAAGGCGCTCGTCTACACGACCCGCCCAGGGGACTCGATTGGCCGCCTCGGTGGGGAAGAGTTTGGGGTCTTGCTACGAGGTGTGCGCAAAGCGCAGGCGATTTCGATTGCAGAGAACATCCGCCGTCATATCGAGGGGATTCCTTGGGTGAAAGGTCAACAAGACGGCGTGAGGGTAACTGTCAGTATAGGCGGGGCAGAAATCCATCGTGGTGCAGATATTCAGAATGTCCTCCGCACTGCCGGACGGTGCATTTTTGAAGCGAAACAACGTGGACGCAATCGCGTTTCGTTCGAATATGAGGTAGCCACGTTGCACGACGTAGGAGAGCAAAAAACGCGCCGCAGATTCGAATGAACCGGCGCGTCCTTGCCGATACGAATTGGTATGGCTGGTATACGCCCCGGGGACTTAAGCGATTCCTCTCGCCTTCCTATCGCTCAGATCTCGGCAATTGAGCACATAGAGCATGTCATCGACCTCTATCAGCTTCAGGCCCACCATTAACGCGCCATCAAGAGTAGCCGGCTGCCCGGTGAACACGTCAATGATCGACCATAGACCATTGTGTGATCGTTGCATGTCGTAGCGCTTGGACATTCCCTAAGTGTACATCGAACTTTGGTCTTACGGCAGCAGGCTCGACGGCAAATTAGCTCGAATTGGGATGACCCGTCGCAAACGAAGCGAATACTTGCCGGGCTCCCTCGCCTTCCAGACGACGTCGTAGCGCTGTCCCGGCATTGATCGTATCGGCGTATCCCTCCGGTGAGGGACGCGGACGGACCTATTTGTTTCCGTCGCGATGGATGGCGATGAGGTTTTGAAGGCTTTCGATGCCGAATTCGGAGAAGGCCATGACGCCGTCTTCGTGGTCTGGCCCGTAGACCCAGATCAGACCGTCCTCGGGTTCCATTTCGATAGCGATTTGGCCGAGCCAGTCCTCATCTTCGCCGAGGTCCCGGGCGACGAGCGCGATGGTTCGCACGGAATGGATTTTGTTGATGTGCATTGTCAGGCTGCGATTGCGGCGGGCTTGGACCGCCAGTTCCACGGCAGCAACTCGTCGAGGCGATTGGCGGGGTGCCCGGCAATGCGGTGAAGCACATCGGTAAGCCAGGCTTGCGGATCGACATTGTTGAGCTTGGCGGTGCCGATGAGGGCGTAGATGACTGCAGCGCGCTGGCCTCCACGATCGGAGCCACAGAACAGCCAGGCCTTGCGACCGAGCGGGACGCAGCGCAAGGCCCGTTCAGCCGCATTGTTCGTAATGCAGATCCTGCCATCGTCGAGGAAGCGGGTAAACGCCGGCCATCGGCGCAGCATGTAGTTGATGGCTTTGGCGAGATCGTGGTTGCGTGAGAGCTGGGCAAGCTGGGCGATCAGCCAGGCGTGAAGGTCCTCCATCAGTGGAGCGCTGCGCTCCTGGCGGGCGCAAGCACGCGCTTCAGCGCTCAATCCGTTGATCTCGCGCTCGATATCGAACAGTGCATCCAGGCGCTGCACCGCCTCCAGTGCGATCGGGTAGATCGCCGCCCCTGTCCGTTCGCCGCGGCTCTTCTTGCGCGCTGATCCCTCGACGTCGGCGAGTTCGAAGAACTTGCGGCGCGCATGGGCAAAGCAGCCCGCTTCGAGCACAGGCCCTGGGCGACGATCGGCTGCGTAGAGTTCGCCATAGCCGCCATAGGCGTCTGCCTGCAGGATCCCGGACCAGCTGTCGAGATGCGCTCGCGGATGTTCGCCACGGCGGTCGCGCGAATAGTGGAACAGCGCGGCGGGCGGATCGGCGCCGCCGAATGGCCGGTCGTCGCGGACATAGACCCACAGCCTGCCGATATCGGTCTTGCCCTTGGCGAGGACCGGCACCGTTGTGTCGTCGCCGTGCAATCGGTCGGCGGCGAGAACATGAGCCTCGATCCGGCGATAGAGGGGCATGAGCGCGAAAGTGGCCGCGCCAACCTGGTCGGCGAGCGTCGACAGGCTCAGTGGCACGCCCTCGCGAGCGAAACGTTCAGCCTGGCGGTTCAAGGGTTGATGCTGGCCGTACTTGTCGAACAGCAGCATGGCGAGCAAGCCAGGACCTGCCCAGCCACGCGGCACGACATGGAACGGCGCCGGCGGCTGGGTGATCGTCTCACAGTTCCGGCACGAGAACTTCTCGCGTACCGTCTGGATGACCTTCCACTGACGCGGGATCACCTCCAGCGTCTCGGTCACGTCCTCGCCGAGCTTCGAAAGCCGCGTCCCGCCGCAAGTCGGGCACGAACATGGCGCGGGGATGACGATGCGCTCACGCGGCAGATGCTCGGGAAACGGCTTCTTCACTGGCCGTTTGCGCTCGAAGGCGGTGACACTGGTCGTCCTGGTCGCCGCCGCCTCGGCGGCAAGGTCATCTTCGCTGGCTGTGGCCTCGAGTTCCTCGAGTTGCAACTCCAGTTGGTCCAGGAGCCGGCGGCTGCGCTCGGCGCTGGGGCCATACTGCTCGCGCCTGAGCTTGGCGATCTGCAGCTTGAGGTGCCCGATCAGAGCTTCCGTGGCCGACGCCTTAGCCCTCGCGGCGGCAAGTTCGGCGCCCATCGAAACAACCAGCGCCTTCAGCGCTTCGACATCGTCCGGCAGGGGCGAAACGGCGGCTTCCATGGCCGAAATGAATCAGCACCTGTCTCTCGGTGCAACCGAAAAATGCCGCTTTGGCTGAGGAAATCCGCGTCCTATCCCGCGCTCGCCGGACGCCAGCTGTATTGCGGGTTGCGCCAGTCAATCCCGTCGAGCAAACACGCCAGCTGAGCGCTCGTCAGCGACACTGCACCGTCCTTCGCCTGGGGCCAAATGAAGCGGCCCTTCTCGAGCCGCTTGGCATAAAGCGACATGCCGATCCCGTCATGCCAGATGATCTTTACCAGCGATCCGGCGCGTCCGCGGAAAACGTAGAGATCACCACCGAACGGTTATGTGACGCACCACATAACCGTTCCTATGTGTCGGGCGAGATTATGTGGCGGAGCCGCGCAGACGCCTGTCAGGGCCTGCCAAGTCTGGAGTCCTCCGCCACATAATAATTAGATGGAGTTCAGCAGCTGCAGAACGGCGTCGTTTGGTCGGAAACGCACGCCGAAATCGCCGGAGACGCCCGCCTTCTCGAGTCCTTTGCGCATCATCTCGACATCCGCGGCGGCATAGCGATGTGTCGTGGCGACCTGTGCGTGCCCGAGCCAAGCCTGGATCGTCAAAAGGTCCACGCCGGACCGGAGAAGCTGCATGGCCAGGGAGTGACGGAAGATGTGCGGCGATATGGGCTTGTCGGCCAAGGCCGGCCTGATGGCCACGGCTTCGGCGGCCGCACGCCGCACGATATGAGTCGCTCCGAAACGAGTCAGGCGCTCGTTGCGGGCGCCGACGAATATCGGTCGCGGCTCGTGATGGGTGATCCCGCGCTCGCTCAACAAGGTCGTCAGCGCTCGCACCAGGTCCTTAGGAATGGGGACGACGCGGTCTCTGCGCCCTTTGCCGCGCAGGAGCACTTGCGGGTGCGACCGCTCCAACTGAAGGTCGTTTGCGTTGATGCCGGTGGCTTCGGAGACCCGGGCGCCGGTCCGCGCCAAGAAGAGCAGAAAGGCTCGGTCGCGCCGACCACGGGGCGTCTTTGGATCGGGCGCCGCGATGAGGGTGTCCACTTCGGCCTTGGTGAGATGGTGCGTCACCCCAATGTGCGCCCGTTTAATGGGAATCGTCAGCACGCGTTGGGCGACACCGAAGGACGCCGGGTCGGCGGCTGCGACATGGTGGAAGAAAGATCGGATCGCGGACAAGCGGGCGTTGCGCGTGGCGACGGAATTGTTCCGCTTCTCCTCGAGCTCGTCGAGAAAAGCGAGAACGAGGTCTCGGTCGAGATCTTCGAGCGTCAACGCCGCCGGCCTCTTCCGCAACCGGGCGGCGGCAAAGAGGATCAGGATGCGCAAGGCGTCGCGATAGCTGGCCACGGTCGCGGGAGTCGCGTTGCGCTGCTTGGTCAAGCGCCGGCGAAAGTAGGACTCCAGGAGCGGCGCCAGGAGCAAATGTTCGCTCATGCTGCACCTCCGTCGAGGAAGGCGCGCTCAGCCGCAATGGCGAGGAGCTCCGCCGAGCCAGTGAGGTAGTAGGCTGTGTCGCTGTAGCTGGCGTGACCGAGATATGTGGCGAGCAACGGGAGCAGCGCCTGAACGTCTGCGCGCTGTTGGTGCCAGAGGCTGAGGCGGGTCACGGCGAAACGATGCCTGAGATCGTGCGGCCTTAACGGCTTGCCGCCATCAAGACGGGCGAGCTTGCGGACCTCAGCAAAAGCGTTTTGCAGACCCGTCGCCGAAAGGCGGTTGCCTCGGGAGCTGAGGAAGAAGGCCTGATCCTTGGGCGTGGGAAAAGCAGCATCGCGCTCACGCACATATTGACGAAGGGCTGTTTGGGTCGTCGTGTGAACAGGAACGAGACGGTCCTTGCGGAACTTCGTCTTCCGAACGAGGAGAACCCCGTTGGCCAAATCGACGTCGGAACGATCAAGCCTGACCACTTCGCCCGATCGCAGCCCCGAGCTCGCCAACAATCCGATCAGCGTCGCCATCGTCCGCCCTCTGAGAGGGGTGCCTTGCGAAATGCGGGCGCATGCGTCGATGAGCGACGCCAACTCTGCCTCGCTGAGGATACGCGGAGGCGGAATGGCTCTGGATCTGGGGAAAACTCTGCGCTCCAAGGCCTCGGTTCGGACGTCATAGATGGCGAGATACTCGTAAAACCTCCGGAGCACGCCGTGGCGAGCGACGCGGCTGTTAGCGGCGCCGCTGAACGACAAGGCGAAATCCAGCGCCATCGTTCGAGTGGCGGGCCCATCGAGCTGAGCGCGCTCAACGTAGTGGATGAAAGCCCGCAACGTGCCAGCTTGCTTGCTGAAGGCGTAGCCAAGCGAGCGGCGCAATTCGATGTAACGCTCGGCCTTCTCGCCGAGGCATCGGGCAAAGGCGGTCATACGACGCCTCCGGGAAAGGGGAGTGCCACCTCGGCGAGCTGCAAGGCCGCGACCTTTACGTACAGCGCTGTTGTGTTGATGCTCCGGTGCCCGAGAAGATCGGCGACCTCGTTGATCGGCGTTCGCTGCCTGACGAGCTGGGTGGCAAGGCTGTGGCGCAGGAGATGCGCACCTGCGACCCGCCCGACTTCGACGCCGCCATGCCGCAACCGCTTCCGTACGATCCTCGAAACAGGCGACGCGCACTTGAAGGGTCCGACGGGCGGCGTGAAGGACAGGAACAGATACGGACTATCCACTTTCGGTCGAGCGCGCAGGATATAGTCGGCGAGCGCGGCGCCGGTCTCCTCGAGGAGCGGTGCCGCCCGGTCACGCTTACTCTTGGTGCGCCGGACAAAAACCTCACCGGTTCGCCAGTCGATATCCTGCAGCTGAATGGCGCGTAGCTCGCCGTTGCGAATACCCGTGGTGGCGAGCAGCAACAGGACGGCTCGATCGCGGATGTCGACCGGCGTAGTTGCGCCGATCGCATCGATTGCGCGCCGAACGTCTTCCCATGCAAGGCGCGGCGGCAAATGCGCCAAACGCCAATGGGGCGTCCCTGGGACGACGCGGGCGAGATCCTGGTCATGGTAGCCAGCCCAATACAAAAATCGAAGAAATGTTCGAATGTGAGAAATCGCTGCCGTGCGGGTGCCGGTGGTCGCCGAGAGCGACAGCCGATGCTCGACAGCAGCGAGGACGAGCTCAGCCGTCAACGTCTCGAGGTCTTGGCCGGGATGGCGATGGCGGAACCAATCCAGAAAGCGGCGGCCGCCCAGAAGAACGCCTTCGCGGGTCTTCGGCTCCAGGCCCCGCACCCTGCGCAGATAGTCCGAAAAGGAGGCCAGAAGTGGAGCAACCGGATCATCCTCTACACTTGGAACGGAAACTATGAACCGGTCCGGAGCCACTCGCCGTGCGTGTCCCAGAGCCGACACTGCTCCAATGCGCGGAGTATCCGTAGTAAATGTGTGCAAATAGCTGTCGACGACACCTTGATGGATCGGCATCGGACCACAGCGCGTCGCGGCAAACTGGCTAAAACGAGCAATCCGGCTCAGGTAAATCTTGGCGGACGCTCGCTTATAACCAAGCGTGAAAAAATGCTCCGCGAGGCGATCCATCTCGCCACCGAGTGCACCGCCACGCAGGCGCTTGAGCACCCTACGATACGAAAAATAGAATTCGAGCATCCTGCCCTCCAGCATCGCGGCGCAGGGAAATCCCGCGTCCGTCAGAGAGGCATGAAATATTATGTGGCGGAGGACTCAAGACTTGGCAGGCCCTGACAGGCGTCTGCGCGGCTCCGCCACATAATCTCGCCCGACACATAGGTGGGGATCGCGCTTCAGGTGCTGCTGCACCAGCAAAGCCAGGCCCTGCATGCCCTTCCTCATATCGGTGTGGCCCATTGACAGCCACACCCGCGCGCCCGACGGGATCACCGCAGTGCCTTTACCACTGCCGTAACCAGCGTGGGCGTCGCTCCCGCGAAGATGCTCACCCGGCCGCCCTTTACCAGCTCCACGACAATAGCCGGCCGGTGCTCCAGTGGATGGCCGACGTCTTCATCCACAACCACCGCCTCTGTAAGGCACGGGTCCGGGACGTGTTCGCAGAGCTTGCGACGCCATGTGTAGATCAGCGCCGTCGAAACGTCATGCCGCTGCGCCACCTGCGTCACACAGGCTCCGGGCGAAAACGCCTCCTCCAAAATCTGGCGCCGTTCCTCCTCGTTCCACCGCCGCCGACGTTCGGGGCCTGTGAGCAACGTGATCTGACCCATCAACTGCTCCTAAGTGCGCTCATAAGAGCACGCTTAAGACCACTCGTTCATCACCCGAACAAGGCGCGACACGCCGGATGGATACGTATCGGCGAGGAAGCGAGCCGAAGGGGGAACCGTCTCGCCGTCGCGAGCCACGACCTCGAATGGGCCGCCATGGATGTGCATGGGGTGGATGAGGCCATTGTTGGTGCCGATGAAGCGCACCTTCAAGGTCTCGCCTAGCTTCATGTGGATGGTCTCGGTCGAGGGGTAGGCCTTGCCGTTGATGGTGAAGAAGTTCGGCATGCCGCCGTCCATCGGCATCGAAGGATAGGTCAGGCCCTCGCGCAGCAGCCATTCCTGCAACTGGATGACATAGTCGTGGTCGGCCGCGACTTCGTCGGCCGGGTTGGCCGGATCGATGAGCAGCGCGCCATAGAGACCAAGCGCCTGCGTCCGGTCCGGCTTGGCGTGCGGGTGATAGAAATACGTGCCGTGTTGCGTCGCCGTGAATTCATAGGAATAGATCTGTCCAGGTTCTATGGGTGGCTGGGTTATTTCCGCCGCCCCGTCCATCTGGTTGGGCAGGATCATGCCGTGCCAGTGGATCGTTGTCTCCTCAGGCAGCGCATTGGTGACATTGACCCGGATTCGATCGCCTTGGCGAATATGAATGCGCGGACCGGGAATTTCGTCATTATAGGCATAGGCGTCTACGGTCACATTGGGCAGGATGTGCCAGCGGATCACCGATGACCTGAGCTCGAATGTCAATGATCACGGAATCGGGCCCCCGTATTTTCGCGCAAAAGGGGCTCTGACTCAATCTTGCTGCATGTGAAGGGTGATGTCGCGGTTTCCGAGGGGAATCAGCGCGATGGAACAGAGATTTGGGTCGACGAGACTGGCACCGCATGGCTTGCTCGTCGAACATGCGGAAATCGACGGGGATTGTATATTTCTTGACGTGCGCGCCGCAGCAGCTTCGGCGATGTGCCCGTGCTGTGGGACGAGTTCACGCCGGATCCAGAGCCGATATCTGCGGCAAGCCGCCGATCTGCCCATCGCGGGCCGACGGGTTGTCTTACGGGTGACGGTTCGCCGTTTCTGGTGTGATGCCGTTCTTTGCCGCCGCCGCATTTTTGCTGAGCGATTTGGCACCAATATACTGGCCCCGTTGTCGCGAAGAACAGGACGCCTTGAGACCATCGTACATCATCTGGGGTTGGCGTTGGGTGGCAGACCGGCCGCAGCCTTTGCGGATCGCCTAATGATGCCGGTGAGCAACGATACCCTATTGCGTGTCGTGCGCCGGCGGACTGAACAGCCGCGTGATGAGCTTGCGATCATCGGCATTGACGACTTTGCATTCCGGCGCGGCCAGCGGTACGGGACGATTGTCTGCGATCTCGAGCGCCAACCTGCCTCGTGCATCTGGAGCGCAACCGCTACAGCGTGCCGGCGTCCTTTGCCAATCGGCCCGTGAGCCTGCGGGTCTATCCGGATCGTGTCGTGGTTGCTGCGGAAGGTTTGACCATCTGCGAGCATCGCCGCATCATCGATCGCTCGCATGATCGACCAGGGCAGACGATCTATGACTGGCGGCACTATCTGGCTGTCGTTCAGCGCAAGCCAGGCGCCCTACGCAACGGAGCACCCTTTGCCGAACTTCCCGATGCATTCAGGTCGTTGCAGCAGCATTTGCTCAAGAAGCCGGGCGGCGATCGCGAGATGGTCGACATACTGGCACTTGTCCTTCAGCACGACGAGCAGGCCGTGCTTTGCGCCGTGGAAATGGCGTTGCAGGGCGGTATTCCTACCAAGACCCATGTGCTTAATCTGCTCCATCGTCTGATCGACGGCAAATCGCTCACGCCCCCAACCATCAATGCTCCTCAGGCTTTGACGCTTACCAATGAGCCGAGAGCAAATGTCGAACGCTACGACGCGTTGAGGAAGGCCCTGGAGGTGCGCCATGCGTCATAACCCTGCCAGCGGCGCAATCGTCATCATGCTCCGGAGCCTGAAGATGCACGGCATGGCGCAGGCTGTAGGCGAGCTCACCGAACAGGGAGCGCCGGCGTTTGAAGCCGCCATTCCGATCCTGTCGCAACTGCTCAAGGCCGAGACGGCGGAACGCGAGGTCAGGTCGACAGCCTATCAGCTCAAGACGGCACGCTTTCCAGCCTATCGCGATCTCAACGGCTTTGACTTCGCCAGCAGCGAGATCAACGAGGCACTCGTGCGGCAGCTTCATCGTTGCGAGTTCGTCGATGAGGCCCACAACATTGTGCTCGTCGGCGGCCCCGGAACAGGCAAAACCCATGTTGCCACGGCCCTCGGCGTGCAGGCCATCGAGCACCATCACAAGCGGGTTCGCTTCTTCTCGACGGTCGAGCTGGTCAATGCGCTGGAACAGGAGAAGACACAGGGGAGATCCGGCCAGATCGCCAATCGCCTCGTCCATTCCGATCTCGTCATCCTGGACGAACTTGGCTATCTGCCGTTCAGTGCATCAGGTGGAGCATTGCTCTTCCATCTGCTGAGCAAACTCTACGAACGCACCAGCGTCATCATCACCACCAACCTCAGCTTCAGCGAGTGGGCCAGCGTCTTCGGCGATGCCAAGATGACAACCGCGCTACTCGACCGGCTGACCCATCATTGCCACATCCTGGAAACCGGAAACGACAGCTTCCGATTCAAAAATAGCTCTGCCCACGAGCCTAAGAAAGCAAGGAGAAAGCCAGAACCTTGACCCTCAACCCCGAACCGAAACATACATGAAAGGCGGGTCAAATCTCGGTGGAAATGCCGGGTCAGTTCTCAGTGAAAATCAACAGTGGGAGTGAGAGACGAGGAAGAGCTGATTTCGGCGTCCAAACTGCCGCTGGGACGTTAAGGCCCTAGGTTGCGACGCTCATCTATTTCATCTTTGGGGGCTTGTCGTCGATGAAGGGCGCAAGCGCGTCGGCGATGTTTTGCAACATCTCTATATCTGTCGCGCCATTCGGGTCGAGAAAGAAGTCTTCCTCGTCGTGGCGCTTGGGATGATTGATGGTGACTGTGAATTCGTAGCCCGACATCGCTGCCGACAAAGCGGCTTCTATCCTGGCCCGGTAGGGGGATTTTCGTAGCGAGCTTCTTTCGGCGGCACGACCAAAAATTCGGTGGCTGGCCCCGCTCTAAAGCTCCTGAGACTTGGCCAAGACCAAACATATTTTTCGCACCGCGACCCGAAGAGCGGGACCGAGATATACGCCTCAACTCGATGCTTGAAAACGTTGGGCGCCACCGAATGCTGCGAACCTCATTGTTTGGGTCGTCTGCCGAAACATGCCGCGCTTTCGATGGTGGTACCATCAGGAGGCTCGCTATGCTCGACCCGCGTTCATTAATGCGGCGATCGAACAGATATTCTGGTTGAGCGGGATGTGAATCGGCGTGCAAAATTGACCAGATCGGGGGTCAGTTTTGGAAACGATGACGTAATTGCTGCCGTCGCTCCTTTGAACGAAGACTCGGCTGACGGCAAAAGCCGCCGACGATTGAGATCAAGGAGGCCGCAGTGAAGCAATATGTCGGATTGGATGTGTCACAGAGGGAGACGAGCGTCTGCGTGGTCGACGATACTGGAAAGACGGTGTTCCAGGGAAAGGCGAAGTCCGATCCAGGGGCCTTGACGGAGTTGCTGCGTAAACGTGCGCCTCACGCCGAGCGCATCGGATTTGAGACAGGTGCCATGTCCAGCTGGCTCTGGCACGAGCTGAAAAGGGTCGGGTTGCCGGTCGTCTGCATTGATGCTCGGCATGCGAAGGCAGCGCTTTCAGTCCGAATGAACAAGAGCGATGAGAACGATGCCCGCGGCCTGGCCGAACTGGTTCGCGTCGGCTGGTATCGGGAAGTGAAGGTCAAGAGCGCAGAGAGTCAGGCCACCGGGTCCATGCTGGTCGCGCGGTCCAGACTTGTCGAGATCCGTCGCGATCTAGAAAACCAGACGCGGTCCATGCTGAAGGAATATGGGCTGCAGTTCAGTCGATCGATTGGGTCACAGTTCCGGCGAAAGGTTTGGGAACTGGTTGCTGACGGCCATCCGCTTCGCCCTTTGGTTCAGGCGCTTCTGTCTGTCCATGAGCAGGTCTGCTGTGAACAGGAGAAGCTTGATCGGCAGGTCCGGCATCTCGCTCGTGAAGACGAACGAACGCGGGCGCGCATGTTGAGCCAGGCTTCGAGAATTGGCAGGACAATCCGGGCGAGCTCTTCCTGACCGGCCAGCAGGCGCCGGGCCTCGGCTTCGAACTTGCCGCCCTTGCTTCGCGGAATGACCAGCCCGAACGTCTTCATGAGCCCGCGAATCTGGTTGGAGAGATCGGTCGTGATCCTGACCAGCCTGGTCTGCGGCAGCAACGGCATCTGCACCCGCGAGGAAACGGCGCGGCAGTTCGTCCTGACCCGTCAGCGTTGGCAGGATCACCTCCCTGCTTGCCGTTATGGGAGGTATAGAATTGCTCCAACTGGGTCCGTCGTTCGGTGTAGTCCGGACCGAAAGCACACTGCGTCGATTCCTCGGTGAGCAACTCCGTGCGGAAGAAGCCCGGATCGACAATCATGGTCTCGATGATTGCAACAGGCTGCGCTCGACGTCAGGTTTTCAACCAGGTCTTTGGTTCGAGACCCAGAGCCGGGTAAAGCGCATCCACCGCTGCGATATCGTCGTTGAGTTCTGCGATCATCCAATCCCGGACCTGCGTCACGATGGGGCGGGCGGGCTTGTCGCGCAAACGGACAAGATGGCATTGGCGGCCGGTTGTCATGAGATGCTCGCGCGCCGGCACCAGCGCTTTGGTTCGCAGCCAGTGCGCGACGACGTTCAGCCAGCCGAGCGCTACGCCCTGCCCCAGGAGAGCGGCTTGCACGACAATGGCATAGTCCGAAAAAATCATCGAATTCAGCGCATCGCCGTCGTTTGCGGAGGAAAACAGGCTGGACCAGTTCGGCTGGGCTTCGCTGAGGTTGATCGTGGTGTCGGGAGTCCGGCTCACGTCACCCCCATCCGGCCCGTGGCTCTCGCGGTAGGAAGGGCTACAGATCGGGACCAGTATCTCCGGCATGATAAAGGCTGCCTCATGGCGCTCGTCGGGACCGTTGACGAAGCGCATGCCAAGATCAACATCGTTGACCGGACCTGACAGCGCGCCCATCACCAGCTGGAAACGCAGGTCGACGGTGGGAAACTGCTTCTTGAAATCCGCCATGCGCGGCATCATCCAGTGCGTTGTGAAGCCGGTTGAAACCGACAGTGAAACCGTCTGAATGCCGATGCGGCGATCCTCGATTTCGCGCAGGGCATTTTCGATCCCTGAAAAACCCCGGGCAATCGCATCGAAGAGCAGCCGGCCGGACTCGGTCAGACCGACGCCCCCCGCCTGACGCGCAAACAGCGCCGTCCCCAGGCGCTCTTCCAGGCGCGCGATCATCCGGCTGACGGCAGCAGGCGTGACATTGAGCTCTTCCGCCGCCCTGGAAAAACTGGCGCACCGTGCCGCGGCCTCGAACGTAAACAGGCCGTTCATCGACGGCAGGGATCGTCGCAATTTGTTCATTACATCATGTAACATCTTTCCAAACTTTTTTTCAATTGCGAACATGCCGTTTCTTTGATCTGCTGCCGGTCAAGCAAGGCAAAAAAGACCTTCACCAAGACTTGGGAACAGCACATGCGACCGTACAGGGCAAGTTAAGTCCAGGGATGGCCTCCATGTTCAAGTTTCCGCTCGACAAAGATGAAGCGCACGCCGACCAGGCGTTGATGCGCAAATATTTTGCAGTGGAATCATATGGTTGAAACGAAACAGCCGGATCGCGTGGGCGTATCCATTCGCGCGGCGAGCAAGGCATATGGGAGCTTCCAGGCCCTGGACAAGGTCAGCCTGGAGGTGGCCGCGGGCGAATTCGTCTCCATCCTCGGCCCCTCCGGATCGGGCAAGACGACATTCCTGGGTATTTTAGGCGGCTTCGTACAACCGACGTCGGGTTCGATATGGTTAGGCGAGCGAGACATTACATCCGAGCCGCCGCACAGACGCGATATCGGAATCGTGTTCCAAAACTATGCGCTTTTCCCGCACATGAGCGTCGCCGAGAACATCACATTCCCGCTGCGCGCCCGGCGGCTGCCCAAATCAAGCTGGCCCAGCAAACTGCAGGGCGCGCTCGATATGGTTGAACTCACCGGCTACGACGACCGGCGCATCCATGAACTTTCAGGTGGCCAGCGCCAGCGTGTCGCCCTTGCCCGCGCCATAATTTTCGAGCCGCGGCTGATCCTGATGGACGAACCCTTGTCCGCGCTCGACAAGCAATTGCGCGAATCCATGCAAATCGAGCTCAAGCGGCTGCACAGGAAGCTCGATGCGACAATAATCTACGTCACGCACGACCAGCGCGAAGCTCTGACGATGAGCGACCGTGTCGCCATCATGAACAAGGGCAAGTTCGTACAGGTCGATACGCCCGAGCAGCTGCACGATCGTCCGGCCGATTCCTTCGTCGCCCGGTTTGTCGGCGAGGCGACACTGTTGCCGGTCGAGCGCAAGAGCAACGACAGCGTGCAACTGGGCGATACCGTGCTGCGGACCTCGCATCCGGTTCCGGCAAACCGGCCTCTTCATCTCGTGGTCCATTCCGAAAAGCTCGTCGTCGCCGACGGCAGCGAGCCTGCCGGCTCAAACCGGCTGACGGGAACCGTGACCGAAACGCTCTATCAGGGCGAAAGCATCAGGGTTTTCCTGAAGCTCTTATCTGGTAGCGACCTCAGCCTCAGGCTTCCCAGCAACCATACCGGTCGGTTGCAACTCAAAAGGCCAGGCGATCCCATCACGGTGGCCCTGCATCCCGACGACACGATCCTGGTTCCAGAAGCCTCCTGAAGGCCCGCCTTCCCTTACAAAGCCAACAAGGAAAGAAGACTATGAAAATATCCGAATTCAAGATCATGACCTTCGACGTCGTCGGCACTCTGATTGATTTCGAAACGGGCGTCCTGAATGCCGTTCGAGCGCTGGGCGGCGACAAAGCCGCGGCCGCGTCGGACGACGACATCTTCGAGCCCTACCTGCGCGGTCGCGACAAATTTTACGGACGCTCCTCCTTCGCCATGAAGGATGTCTATCTTTCTCTCGCGTCGGAGCTCGGCTTCACGAAAAGCGATGCGACGGCGGAAGCATTTCAGCTCGCGGTCCTGCGCTGGCCAGCATTTTCCGATTCCGTCGCGGCGCTGGCGCGGCTGCGCCGCAACTTCCGGCTGGTCGCGATGACAAATGCCGACCGCACCGCCTTCTCGGCCTATTCGGCCACACTGGGCAATCCGTTTCATGACAGCGTGACTTGCGACGAGGCGGGATGTGCCAAGCCCAATCCACAGTTTTTCGCCTTCAACAAGGGTCGTCAATCCGCCTCCGGCTACAACCAGTCGGAAATCCTGCATGTCGCCCAGAGCCAGCACCACGACATCGGTGTGGCGAAGGAACTCGGCTACACGACCTGCTGGATCGAACGACGCCAGGGCCAGAATGGGTTCGGGGGTACACCGAAGCCCAAGGCGGTGACAAAGCCGGACTTCCATTTTTCCTCGCTGAAACAGCTTGCCGACGCCGTCGACGCCGAACTGGCCGCGAGCGTCCAGACCGCCAACGCGGCCTGAGAACGGAAACGGACAGACGATGACCGCCCATCCTCCTTTCCCTGATATTGCCTCGCTCTGGCAGCAGACGGCCACCGACCGTCCGGTCTTCGGCGCGCTGGCGGGTGGTCATCAATTTGACGTCGCGATCATCGGCGGCGGCTATACGGGCATGACCACGGCGCGCTACCTCGCCCGCCGTGGTCTGTCGACCGTCGTGCTGGAAGCAAGCCGTATCGGATGGGGCGCGAGCGGCCGCAACGGCGGCGTCGTCTCCGGCAAGTTCCGGATATCCTTCTCTGATATTGCCAGCCGCCATGGCCTCGACACGGCTCGCCGCATGCACGATCTCGGCATCGAGAGCATCGATCATGTCGGCGAACTCGTCGAGGATTATGGCATCGTCGCCGCTGATTATCGGCCGACCGGATCGCTGCGTTGCGCCCACAATGCGGTCTCCCTCGCCTCGCTGAAGAAGGAGGCTGACTGGCTGCGTCAGGCTCTCGGCGACAACGCCTGCTCCATGCTTTCGGCAGAGGAAATGGCGACGGAAACCGGCTCGCGAGATTTCGTCGGTGGCATGCTCAACACCCATGGCGGCATCATCCATCCGCTCAATTTCGTGCTCGGCATTGCGACGGGTCTGAAGGCGGCAGGGATACCGATATTCGAAAATACACCGGTGACCGATCTGCGGCGCGAAGAATCCGGCGTGTTGCTGGAAACGCCAGGTGGAACGATCACCGCCAGACAGGCCGTTATCGCGACCAACTCCTATTCCGACCTGACGAAGGCCACGGCGGCGGTGCGCAAGGCGATCATTCCCTTTCGCTCGGCAATGATCGCTACGGAACCACTCTCCGGCAGGGCCGGCAGCCAGTTGCTGGCGAAGGGCCGCAGCTACACGGAGACCCGGCGGATGATGCGCTGGTTCCGCAAGGCCGGCGACCGCCTGCTCTATGGCGGCCGCGGTGCCTTCGGCAAGACGGACTCCGAGAGCGCCTTTGCTGCTTTGCACAAGGCGATGGTGCGTCAGTTCCCGGAACTTTCCGATGCCGCCGTCACGCACCGCTGGTCCGGCCTCGTCGCCATGACCATGGACAGCATCCCGCATGTCGGCCGACTCGACGACCGGATCGTGTATGCGGTCGGCTACAACGGCACTGGCGTCGCGCTTGCCTCCACCATGGGCAAGCATGTTGCCGCGATCGTCGCCGGCGAAAATCCCGATCTCGGGCTTCTGACTTCGGAGCGGCTGAAATCCGTTCCCTTCTATCCCATCCGCGAACCCGCTGTCCGGCTTGTTGCCGGCTGGTACCAGTTTCTGGATGCAATCGGGCGCTAAGACCCTGCATTTCCAACGTCAAAAGCAGGGTTTGAAATCCTGCCAAAAGAGGAGAACGGACATGAAATTTTCCACGCTCGTGCTTTCCGCTTCAGTCGTCGCCTTTTCCGCCGGGCTCGCAATGGCCGAACAGGTCACCTTCGTGTCGCAGGGCGGCGCCTATCAGGAGGCGCAAACCAAGGCGATCCTCGATCCGGTCGCCAAACTGCTCGGCATTACCATCAACCAGGACAGCGCCCCGGATGCCTGGCCCGTCATCAAGACCCAGACGGCGACCGGCAAACCGATCTGGGATGTCGTCGATACGCCCACGCAGGACTGCATTCGCGGCGGCCAGCAAGGCATGATCGAAACCCTGGATTTCTCCAAGATCCCCAATGCAGAAAAGATGCCTGCGGAGTACAGGAGCCCCTATTCCGTCGCCTATGAGTTCTATTCCAGCGTTCTCGCCTACAACAAGGACAAGTTCGGCGACAAGCCACCGCAGACCTGGGCTGACTTCTGGGACGTGAAGAAATTCCCGGGAACGCGCGCGCTTCGCAACCACCCCTTGGCTACACTAGAGGCAGCGCTTCTGGCGGATGGCGTTGCACCCGACAAGCTCTATCCCCTGGATGTCGACCGTGCCTTCAAGAAGCTTGAGGAAATCAAGCCATACGTGACGGTCTGGTGGACGTCGGGCGCCCAGTCCGCGCAGCTTCTCGCCGATGGTGAGGTCGATATGGAAATGGCCTGGAACGGACGGGTGACCGCCGTTGCCAAGGAAGGTGCCCCGATCAGCTACACATTCAATCAGGGTTTCCTGCAATATACCTCTCTGTGCATTCTGAAGGGCGCGCCCAATCTTGACACGGCGGTGAAGTTCATCAATGCGGCGATGACGCCGGAGATTCAGGCAAACTTCCCGGCTTATATCGATTACGGCCCGGGCAACCCCGAAGCTTACAAGACCGGCAAGATTACTGCGGAACGCGCGGCGCAAATGCCAAGTTCACCCGACAATGCCGCCAAGCAGGTTCTGGTATCGGATGCATGGTGGAGTTCGCCGGCAGGCGAGGAAGCGCAGAAGCGCTGGGCAGCCTTCATCCAGCAGTAATCGCCGGCGGACCGGGGAGCGTCATTGATGACCATGTCGACAAGCAATCCATCGATGCTGCATGACCGCAGGGAGCAGAGGTTGATGCTCATGCTCCTTGCTCCGGCGCTCCTCGTCATCGTGTCGCTGCTGATCGTGCCGTTGCTCTGGCTTGCCTGGCAGTCGATCTGGCAGGATGGCGGGTTTACGATCGTGAACTATCAACGGTTCCTGACCGATTCCGTCTATTGGATGACCTTCCTCCAGACCTTTCGTATCGCCGTCGTCGTCACGCTGGTAACGCTTTTGCTCGGCTACCCCGTCGCCTATGTGGCGGCGGGCCTGCCCCAGCGCTGGAGCGTACTCGTCCTGGCAATGGTCCTGCTGCCCTTCTGGACCAGCGTTCTCGTGCGGGCCTATGCTTGGCTCATCCTGTTGCAGAGAACCGGCATCGTCAATTCCGCGCTGAAAAGCGCCGGGTTGATCGACAGCCCACTTCTGCTCGTCAACAATGAATTCGGCACGGTACTGGCCACCATCCACATCCTGTTGCCGTTCATGGTGCTGCCGCTCTACGCAACGATGAAGAAGATCCCGCCCGAACTGACGATGGCTGGCGCAAGCCTTGGCGGATCGCCATCGCATGTCTTCGCTCGGGTCTTCCTGCCGCTGTCGCTGCCCGGAATGATCGCCGGCATGGTTCTGGTCTTCGTGCTCACGCTCGGTTTCTACATCACGCCGGAGCTGCTCGGCGGCGGGCGCACCTACATGGTTTCCATGCTCGTTTCCCGTAACATCGAAGTCTACAACGAGTGGGGTGCGGCATCGTCGATCAGCGTCGTCCTGATGATCTGCGTTTTTCTGATCTTCAGGCTGGCGAGCCTGGCTATTCCTTTTGAACGCATCATGGGAACGAGGTGACGCATGCGCATGCCCACTGTTCTGCTTTATGGCATCGTTGCTTTTATTCTGGCCTGGCTGATCATACCGATCATCATCATCGTGCCGATGTCCTTTTCGAGCGCCCGCTTCCTGACATTTCCGCCTCCATCCTGGTCGCTGCGCTGGTATGAGGCCTATCTCGGCAGCGTTGCATGGATGCAGGCAACGCGGGTCAGCCTCATCGTCTCGGTTTCGAGTGCCATTCTGGCGACGATCTTTGGCACGGCCGCAGCCTACGCGCTGAACATGACGTCTTCCCGTCTGGTGCGCAGCCTGCAGATGCTGTTGCTGTTGCCGCTCGTGGTTCCGATCGTCATCACCGCCGTTGGCGTGTTCCTCGTCTATGCTCAGGTCGGTCTTCTTGCCAGCATGACCGGGCTGATCCTCGCCAATACGATGCTCGGTCTTCCCTACGTCATCATCTCCGTTCTGGTGGGGCTGCGGAAATTCGATCCGACGCAGGAGATGGTTTCGCGCAGCCTGGGAATGAACCGGCTGCGCACCTTCTTCGTGGTCACCCTGCCGCAGATCCGGCCCAGCGTGATTTCCGGGATGCTGTTCGCCTTCATTTCAGCTCTCGACGAGACCGTCGTATCGCTGTTCATTTCCGGCGGCCAATACCAAACGCTGACCAAGCGCATGTTCACCGCGCTGCGCGACGAGATCGATCCGACGATCGCGGCGATCAGTTCGCTGCTGACGGCAATTTCCTTCATTCTGGTGATGCTGGTGGCGCTCAACGCCCGCAGCACGGATCGTAAACACGGCAAGGCGGCATGACCGCCGATCACCTTATACTCGGCGGTGGCTCAGCCGGATGCGTTCTGGCCGCGCGGCTGTCGGAAGATCCGAAGCGCACCGTTGTCCTGGTCGAGGCTGGCCGCAACATCGCTGTCGGCGACATACCGGACGACGTTCGCAGCCGCTATCCCGGCCGCGCCTATCTCGACACAAGCAACATCTGGGCCTCTCTGACCTCCCTGATGGGGTACTCAAGGTCGAACAGCGCACCCCGCTTATCCCGCCGCTACGAGCAGGCGAGATTGCTCGGTGGCGGCTCGGCGATCAATGCCATGATGGCCAATCGCGGCGCACCGTCGGACTATGCGGAATGGGAGGCGCTGGGCGCCAGCGGCTGGGGCTGGGAGGACTGCCTGCCCAATTTCCTCAAGATCGAGACCGACCGCGATTTCAAGGGACCGCTGCATGGAACCGACGGGCCGCTGACGATCCGCCGGATCGCCGACGACAAAATATCGCCCTTCGTGGATCGCGTCATGAAAACGCTGGAAAAGCGCGGCCACCCAATCCGTCCGGACCAGAACGGCGCGTGGGAAGACGGCGCCTTTCACGGGGCGATCGCTGTCAGCGACACCGGCGAGCGCCTGCCTACATCGCTCGCCTATCTGACGCCGGAAGTCCGCCGCCGGCCAAATCTCAGGATCATCACCGACAGCACGGCGACCCGCATCCTGTTCGACGGTATCCGCGCCGTGGGAGCAGAGATCACTGGCGGCACCCCCGATACGATCGCGGCGCATGAGATCATCGTCGCATCGGGCGCGATCCACTCACCGGCACTGCTGCTGCGCTCCGGCATCGGCCCCGGTGCCGATCTCACCGCGCTCGGCATCCCGGTCATCGCATCCTGCTCAGGGATTGGTCGGAACCTGATGGAGCACCCTTCGATCGCCGTGGCTGCCTATCTGCCACCGTCGATGCGGGTGCGCGACCGGGCGGAACACCATGAACAGGCGGTCTGGCGCTTCTCCTCCGGCCTGCAAGATGCGCCGCGGGGTGACATGCACGCCGCCATCCTGTCGCGCGCTGGCTGGCATTCGGTCGGGCTTCGTATGGGCAGCCTGTTCTTCTGGGTCAACAAGTCCTATTCGCGCGGCTTTTTGAAACTTGCCTCCGCCGACCCGCTTGTCGAGCCGGACGTCGATTTCCGCATGCTGACCGACGAGCGCGATCTGGAGCGGCTGAAACTCGCGCTTCGTATGGGCGCGCAAGCGCTTTCCGACCCACATATGGACGGCTATCGCGGCACGGTGTTTCCGTCCAGCTATTCCCCTCGGGTGGCAAAGGTTGCGGTTCCCGGCGCGTGGAATGCGCTCCAGCGCGGGGCGCTGTCGGCCATGCTCGATCTTGCAGGTCCCTTGCGCGCGGCACTTATTCATTCAGCCGTCACGCTCGGCACCACATTGGATGGGTTGCTGAACGACGATATCGCACTTACCGAGTTCGTTCGCCGCCATGTCGGCGGCACATGGCATCCCTCGGGCACCTGCCGCATGGGGTCGCCGGACGATCCGATGGCCGTTACCTCCCCTGCCGGCCTGGTCTACGGCGTCGAAGGCTTGCGGGTCTGCGATGCATCGCTGATGCCCTCCATTCCCTGCGCCAACACCAACATGCCGACGATCATGATTGCCGAACGGATCGCCCACTTCATCCGAAGCGGGCAATGACCGGCACGATATGTGTGGTGGAGACAATCATGAAGAACGCATTGAAATTATGCGCCGTCACGCAAACGGCAAACCGCCGCTCGGTCTGATCGACCGGCGCAAGCGATATTGAGGAAAGAGACACGCTGGCATTGAAAGATCCTTCCCTGTTCGTGGAGAAAGCCCTGATCGGCGGCGCGTGGCTGCCGGCGGGCTCCGGTGCCACGGTCGCCTCGACGATTCCGCGACCAGCGATATCATCGGCCATATCCCCGACTGCGGCACTGAAGATACCGAGGCTGCGATCGCAGCCGCCACTGCCGCCTTGCGGAAATGGCGCCTAACTACACCAGCCTAACGTGCCCTACACCTTGAGCGCTGACACGCGCTGATGCTCGAACATGCCGACGATCTGGCGTCGATCATGACGGCCGAGCAAGACAAGTCGCTGTCGGAAGCACTGCGAAGTTCTCTACGGCGCCTCCTTCATCAAATGGTTCGCCGAGGAAGCGCGCCGCACCTACGGCACGACGCTGCCATCACCCTCAGCCGACCCCCGCATTCTTCTGGCAAAGGAGCCGGTCGGTGATCGCTGCCGTCATCACCCCCTAGAACTTCCCCAATGCCATGATCACCCGCAAGTGCGGCCCGGCACTGGCGGCCGGCTGCACCGTCATCATCAAGCCTTCGGAATTCACGCCCGATGGTCCGTCCCTCCGACAAGACCCGGCCAAATCCGTCGAAAGGCGCCCGCACCGGAGCGTGCGCGGACGGCGACCCCGAATGGCCGGGGTGGTGCAGGCAGGCGCGAAGCGGCAATACGCCCCGGTGCGAGGAAGTTCAACATCGCCGAGCCCTCGCAGCAATGCTCCGCAATGCGGGCAGGTGATCCGCCATCCGAGCAGCTGGCTTCGCAGGATTGGCGCTGTTTCCGCGCCACGGCGTCGCCAAGGCACTCGCAGCGTATGAGCAGCAACCCTAGGCGGCTCCCTCCTCAAATATCCGGTCCTCAAAGCCCTGGCGCTGCGGAAGCGGATTTCCTTCAGGCGCTCGTACTCCGGAGAATCGTACCAGGCAGTGAGCGCGGCCATGTCGGGGAATTCGACAGGCGATCCGGATCCCAGTCGCCTTCAAGTACTCGGGTCGTGCCGCCGCGCGCGAGATACCGCCCGCCATGGCGCTTCGGTCGCCGGGACCTCGCGCTTGTGTTCATCGAACGTGGCAGCGTCGGTGACATCAACATCGGCAATCAGATAGGCAGCCATCCCCATGTCCTCCCTTCTTCAAATCGTCTCCCACTGCACCAGAGGCCGGCCAAGCGCCTAGCGGCCCAGCGGCCGGGGCTGGGGGGCGGGGTTCGGCCGCCGGGCCTAACCGGCAAACGGGGTAGGTTTCCGGCTGGAGAATTATAGGCCGTTCAAGCGGAAATCCTGCCTGAAATGCGTGCCGAACAGCGAGATAAAGTAAGTCTGCCCGAAACTTGAAAGCGCCAG
This sequence comes from Mesorhizobium cantuariense, assembly GCF_042647205.1. NCBI lineage: Bacteria > Pseudomonadati > Pseudomonadota > Alphaproteobacteria > Hyphomicrobiales > Phyllobacteriaceae > Mesorhizobium > Mesorhizobium cantuariense. The sequence goes on from NZ_JBHRVD010000001.1 coordinate 3,703,513, forward strand.
CAGCATCGCACCGAAAAGCAGGTGGTCCCAGTTCCGCCGCGCGAACCGGCCGTAGGTCAGAAGAAAATGCATGCCCGTCCCAATACTGGATGATACCCGCTGCCTTAGCGGAATAGCAGGATCGGCACCTTGCAGGAGCGGATCATTTCAGAGGTGGTCGAGCCGATGATCAGGTTGCGGATGCGGGAATGCCCGTAGGCACCCATAACCAGAAGATCTATTTTGCCATCTTCGGCGAACTGCGTCAGCACGACGTCAGACTGGCCTTGCGCGACAAAGCCCTCAACGTCATAGCCGGCACCGCGCAACACTGCCTCGGCATCGGCCAGGCGCTTGCGTGTTTCATCCGAATTGGCGCCCACGGTGACCAATCGACAATGCAGCCCGGCGAAGATCGGACTGTGTGCTACATAGTCGACCGCTTTCATGCTGCTTGTGCCGCCGTCGTAAGCGATCATGAACCGCTCGACCGGCTTGAAGGCGCGGGAGGCGACAAACACCGGCTTAGGGCTCGACCCCGCAACGCGCTCCATATTCGAGCCGAGATGCAGCCTGGCAAAATCCGCTGCCTCACCGCGCTTGCCGATCACAATCAGGTCCGCATCGGATTCATATTCGGTGACGGTGTCGACCAGGTCGCCGATGCGCAGCTTCACCGTGACCTGCCCGACGCCGGCCGCTTCGACCACGGCCTTGCTGTCCTCAAGGATGGCTCGCCCGCGCTTCTGGGCCAGTTTTGCACGCTGTTAAGCGCACTGAGTTCCGCGAGCAGCGAGGTGCGCGCGCCGAGCGCAATACTGCCGCTCAGGTCGGAGGGAACGGTGTGGGTTTCGCGGCGGCCCAGCACATGCAGCAGTTCGACCGGCGAGCCGGTTCGAAGAGCGAGCCAGGATGCGTAGCCACAGACGCTTTGTGCGTAGACGGAGCCGTCTACCAGGGCGACTATTTTAGCCATTGCGTTCCTCCCTAATGACCCATGAGGCGTTCCAGCGCCCCAGGCTTATCGTGAATCGCCAGCCGGTCGACGATGGTCTCGCTGGCTTCGTTCAAGCCGACGAGTTGGACGTCAGCCCCTTCCCTGCGGAACTTCAGCACCACCATGTCGAGGGCGGCGACGCTGGAAATGTCCCAGATATGCGCCTGGCTGACGTCGATCGTGACCTTTTCCAGCGCCTCCTTGAAATCGAAGGAGGCGGTGAAGTCATCGGCCGAGGCGAAGAACACCTGGCCCTCGACCACATAGGCGCGTGAGCCGCCATCCACCGAAAGCGTCGACGTGACCCGGAAGAGCTGGGCGATCTTCCAGGCGAAGAAAATGCCTGAAAGCAGCACGCCGACCAGCACGCCGATCGCCAGATTGTGGGTGACGACGACACAGGCGACCGTTGCCAGCATCACCACGGACGAACTGCGCGGATGGCTGCGCAGATTCTTGATCGAAGACCAACTGAAGGTGCCGATCGACACCATGATCATGATGGCGACCAGCGCAGCCATCGGGATCTGCTTCACCCACTGGCCGAGGACGACAATCATGAACAGCAGGACGATGCCGGCGCAGAAGGTCGAGAGCCGGCCGCTGCCGCCGGATTTCACGTTGATCATCGATTGCCCGATCATGGCGCAACCGGCCATGCCGCCGATGAAGCCGGTGGCCATATTGGCGATGCCCTGTCCGATACACTCCTGATTTTTGTCGCTCGGCGTGTCGGTCAGGTCGTCGACGATGGTGGCCGTCATCAGCGATTCAAGCAAGCCCACGGCGGCGACCCCCGCAGAATATGGCAGGATGATCAGCAGCGTCTCCAAAGAGAACGGAATTCGCGGGATGAGGAATACCGGCAGGGTCGAGGGAAGTTCGCCCATATCGCCCACGGTGCGCAGATCAAAGCCAAAATACATCGCGATCGCTGTTAGGACGATGATGCAAACCAGAGGCGATGGCACCGCCTTGGTGATCAGCGGGAAGAGATAGATGATGCCGAGGCCTGCCGCGACCATCACATAGGTCAGCCACGGCACCCCGATCAGCTCGGGCAGTTGGGCCATAAAAATCAGGATCGCAAGGGCGTTGACGAAGCCGGTCATGACCGAACGCGACACGAAGCGCATGACGTAACCGAGCTTGATGAGACCAGCGCCGATCTGCAGGAGCCCGGCTAGCACAGTTGCGGCCAAGAGGTACTGCAGGCCGTGGTCGCGAACCAGAGTAACCATGAGAACGGCTGTCGCTGCCGTTGCTGCCGAGATCATCCCCGGCCTCCCCCCTGTGATGGCAACAATGACCGCGATCGAGAACGAGGCATAAAGTCCGATCTTCGGATCGACGCCGGCGATAATCGAGAATGCAATCGCCTCTGGGATAAGCGCCAGGGCGACAACGAGGCCGGCGAGCACGTCGCCACGAATATTGCCGAGCCATTGATCCCGGTGGGCGTGAAGTGAGAGCATGAGAGTCCGGTCAAATTTTACCAACCGCACGGACCCAACTTGGCCCGTCCTGCAAAACTGGTTATGCGGTTGAGTTGTCCGGCGGATTGGCGGTCGGAAGAGCCACCCGGAGTTTCACCGGGTCCAGTCGAGATGTTGCACTTAGCCGCAAACCCTGCTGCGGTGCAACAAGGCTTTGCAAGCGCAATCGCGTACCCTAGCGTTAGGAGGGCTCTGGGATGTTTGCCAAGGGAGCCGAGACAGCACATGCGCAAGTTTGATCCACTGCATCTGGCTCTTTGGTTTATGCTCGCGATACTCATCGCAATTGCAGCCTATCTTTACTTCTGGCCGCCGCCCCGCCGTGTCTTGCGTATCCAAATGGACGGGACTTCGCAGTTGGCTGGCGACCCCTCCCCCCGAGACAGCCAAGGGTAGACATGGATGATCGTCAGCGCGCTTTCCGGCTTGCCTGTAACGCACTGGACATCACGACAACGACGCAGCCAGCCAGCAACAGCCCGCCCACGACAAATTGCGGCACGGCGAGCCAAGCGAGAAGACCTGCGATGGCGACCACTGCCACCACAGCCAAGGCCAGGAACTCGTCATCAACGAACATACCGATCAATTCGCGAAGGATGAGCGACGCTATATTCATAATTTCACCTCTGAAGCCGTGCGCATCGCCAGCTTGACCGCCACCAGGCCGACTGCAAGGAAGATTGCGGCAAAGGCCAGGATGGAGAGATCATGTCCAGGCCAGTCGACACCCAGCCCTTCCCCCGTCCAGAACACGCCAAACGCCGAAAGCATCACTCTGACGCCAAACTTGAGTGTGTTTTCGGGCACCCGGGCAAGGGGGCGATGGACAATGACGCCGATCAACAGCACAACAACGCAAGCGGCTGCCGCGCCCATCGCCGCAGGCACCAGCAATCCCCTGCCGGCTCCCACTGCAATGACGATAAAGACCACCTCAAGCCCTTCCAGCACAACCGCCTTGAACGCGGTTATGCCGGCGATCCAGTCGAGATGAGCCTCCTTGTTGCGCTCGGCCGTTTGCAGGTTGGCTTCCTCCTTGGCGAACGCCTTCGTTTCATCATGGAGGGCGATCACCCCGGCCGAGCGCAGAATGGCCTTGCGCAACCAGCGCAGGCCGAAGAGCAGCAGCAAAACACCGATAACCAGTTGCAACGCATGGAGCGGTACCAGATCGAGCAGCGGACCGAGTGCGAGCACCAGCAGAACAAGCAGTGCCAATCCGGCCCCGGTTCCGGTCAAAGCCGGCCGCCAGCCGCGAACAGTGCCCACGGCCAACACGATGGTAAGGGCTTCGACCGCTTCCACCAGGGAAGCCAGAAAGGCGGCGGTAACGGCAGGTGCTGCGGTTGCCCAGGAAATCATGACGAAACCCCTTCCAGCATGTTCAGGACGTACAGCATGCTCATGCTTCCTCTTCGATGTTGAGCTGAGAAATCTGCGTCGCGCCGCCATTCAGGCGCGCTGCCATCAGGTGACCGAGCGCGACTGCGCCAACACACAAAACGACAGAGAGGCCGATATTCAGGGCTGCCTTTGCCAATCCGCCGGTGCGAATCAGGTCGAGGGTCTGCAGGCTGAACGACGAGAAGGTCGTGTAGCCGCCGCATATGCCGATCATGACGAAAAGACGCAGCGTTTCTGAGACCGGAAAACGACCACTGGAAAAGGTCAGCGTTCCAAAAAAGCCGATGAGGAGCGACCCGGTGACGTTGATGATGATCGTGCCCCAGGGCAACGGGCCGCTGATCGGCAGAGCCAGCACGGAAATCACATAGCGCGCCAGGGTGCCAAGGGCACCACCGGCCATCACAACAAGGCAATTTGTAAAGGACATGCTCGATCCTCTGTCTGAGGCGAGCATCGGCCCGCCTAGAGCGGCGGGATCAAGACAGATTCCCACCGCGGTTGTCGCGGTAGGAGTCATCAGCCTTACCGGCGGTTTCGGGAGAACTCCATTCCCATCAAACGCAAAATAGCCCGAATTCTGGACCGTACACAAGGTCACATACGACGCTGACAACCAACTCGGCTGGTGCTTGAAAGCCGGCTGCAATTACGGCTCGGAGCCTACAATTGGGCGAGTACTTTAGCCTGCCCTCAGCGGCCCGGGCCTTCCCAGACATTAGTCCGGTCGTCGTGCAGATCGGGCAGCTTGCGGTTCATTGGCATGGCGTGGGCAACGTTGTCGGCATCCTGTTCGCATGGTGGTACGCGAAGTGTCTCGTGGTCGACGTACCCTATGGCCTGGGTAGGGTCCTTCCTATGAAGCGTGAGGGCCTCGACGATTTCATTTTATGGGCGCCGGTCGGGGTCTTATGGGCGCCGGTCGGATCGTGCTGGGCGGGCGCACGGAGCGGAGACAGCGCCTCGGAGTGGCATGGCACGGGGTTCCGGACAGCATCATGATCCAGAAGCGTTTGTGATTGCGCAGATCATTACGGCGCTTTCCGCGCTTCTGAACCAAACATCGACCAGAGCGATGGCAGTTCTCCGCCTGATCGACCCGTCCGCGAGAGTGGAACCAAGATGGATTGTCTTGCTCATTGCCGCCTTCGAGGGTCGCCTCATGGCCCTCTCCGCCGCGCACAACATCCTGACCCAGACCAGCTGGAGCAGGCATCCTTGGGCCAACTGGTCTCCGACAGTCTCCAGATCCGAGGAACGTTTACCGACCGGGTCACAATGAGCGGGCCTGCGATTCGTTTGCAGGCGAACAAGGCCCTTTCCGTCGCACTGCGGTCACTACCATGCTTCTCAATGGGTTCCCGAACCTCGGGAATCGTAAGGCCAAATTCAACTTGCGACACGCAACCGGCGAGATCGCACAAAGCTTGTCAGACTGTCGCAATCCATCGCATGCCCGAATGCGTAGCCTTGCAGTATGTCACAGCCAAGCCCTTTAAGCAGACGTGCATGTTTCATCGTCTCGACCCCTTCGGCAATGATCTCGATGCCCAGAGACTTACCGATTTCGATGATCGACGAGACGACCTGCCTTTGCTGGGGTGAGTTCACGATAGGATCCACCAGTTGCCGATCTATCTTCAGGCGGCGAGGCTGCAGTTTGAGCAAACTGACAATGGAAGCATAGCCGGTGCCGAAATCGTCGATTTCAATGTCGATGCCGAGTTGTTTGATCTGGTCAACGTTCCATGTGACCAGATCGTCGTTGTCATCGAGGAAGATCGACTCTACGAGCTCAAAGGAAAATGTTCCCTTCCTGATATTGAGATCTCGCAAACTCTTTATCAATTCCTCATCTCGAAGACGCCGTGCCGAGACGTTGACGGATACACGCGGAATGCCGATTTTGTCGGCAGACCACGCCTCGAAATCCAAAAGCGATTGTTGAAGGATTTTGCGATCTATCGTCGAAACGACGTTCAATTCTTCGGCGATCTTCAGGAAAACGTCAGGCGTCAGGATACCCTTCTCTGGATGCCTCCACCGCGCCAGCGCTTCAACTCCCACTATCTCCAGGGTCTTCGCGTCGAATTGAGGCTGGTAGAATACGATGAATTCGTTTCGTTCAAGACCGGCCAGGATCTCGTCGGCAATTCTTTTCGTGTTGACGATTTCACTTTGCAGCTCGCCACTGAAGAATTCATGTCGGTTGCGGCCCCGCTTCTTCGCCCGGTAAAGAGCAATGTCGGCGTTCACCAGTAACTGCCTGACATCGGCATCCCCGCCATTGTCGACCGCAATGCCAACGCTGACCCCAAAACGGCATTGGTGACCATGGTAGTCAACGGGCTTGCGCATCTCTCCGATAATGCGATCAGCAAGCAGGGCTACTTGGCCGACATCGTCACGCACCGTGCAGAGCACGATGAATTCGTCTCCCCCAACCCGAGCGACGAAACCGCGGTCGCCGACGTTGGACTGGAGAACGGATGAGGCATGCACCAGCATTGCGTCGCCCGCCGCGTGGCCGAGTGTATCATTGATGTGCTTGAAGCGGTCCAGATCAACGTGTAGCAGCGCTGCATAGCCGCCATTCAGCCTGGCCTTTGCCACGTAATCCTTCAGTACCTGGTCCAGGAAACGGCGATTAGGCAAATCCGTCAACGCATCGTGCAGGGCGACATGTTCTATTTGCACCTTCGCAGACTCGAGTTCCGTGTTTTTCGACTCGGCCAGCTGCCTTGCGCGAACCAGGTCGTTGTTCAGCGAAACATCTGCGGTGACGTCCCATTCCGCGCCGACCATTCGAGGCGAATTGTCTGCGGTCTGGTAGAAGATCGCTCTGGATCGGACGTGGCGAATTTCGCCGTCCGGACGAATGACCCTGTATTCCGATGAATATGTGCTCCGCCCAGCAACGGCTTTGTCGAAGTCGGCAAGCGCGGCAGGCAAATCGGCAGGATGAATGCCTCCGGCCCAGTCCAGATATCCACGCGGCCCGCCGTCGGTCTCTCTGCCGTATATTTCGTTGACGCGATCGTCCCAAGCAAGACGGTTGGTTTCGAGGTCGTGTTCCCAGACTCCGATGGCCGACGCCTCCAGAGCAAGCTCCAGCCGGCGAGACAGCCGGTTCAGCTCCCAGTAATTTCGCTGCCTTTCATCAATTAGGCGGCCTGCCGCCAGAAAGGGAAGCAGGATCAGCGCCGCCGCCGCCGCCATGATCGCGCGGAGCAGCCAGGCGTTGGCGGGGGTGGCGGGCCAACCGCTCTTGGGAATGGCAGCGATCCGCCAGGAGCCCGACGGGACCAGAACGTCAGCCGTCACCGGGTTGCTATTGACGACGCGCTCGTCACCAAAGAACTTCACTCCCTTCGCGCCAAGCGCGTCATTGCCGATGAGCGCGACGTCGATCCCAAGATCTTCGTCGAGAAGACCGCTCGCCTGGTAAAGGCGCTGCACGTCGACCACGGCGGAAACGATGCCCCAGAAGCGGTCGGTGTTGCCCGCGCTTTTTACGAATACAGGAAACCGGCCGATGAAAGCCTCGCCTCCCTGCCGCAGATCGACTGGGCCGGCGAGAATGAGCTTGCGCTCGTCGCGCGCACGCAAGGCAGCCGCACGCTGCTGGTCGTTCTTGCGGTAGTCGAGGCCGATGGCCTTCTCGTTGCCGGCGAGCGGGTACATCAAGGAAATGATCAGGTCGGGCGCGCCGGCGATGTTGCGAAGTTGGGACCCTTCGTTGAACAGTTTGCTGGCGAGCTCTGCGAAACGTTGCTGTCCCATGTAGGGCTCGGTTGTGACCGCCGCGACCAGTCCTCGCACCAGTTGCAGGTTGCCGTTGATGTTCCCCTCGAGCTTGGCGCGAATGACGCTGACCTTGGCCAGGACATCCGCACGGGCGGCCTGGTCCGAGACGATCCTATTCTGGTGGTCTGCGAACAGGGCACAAACGGCAATAACCACAATTGCGATCGCCGCCGGAATCTTTGCCGGCGAAAAGACAGCCCCCTTCATGCGGCCGAACCTGTTGGCGAAAAGAGCCAATAAAGCGAGATTCCCTTGCTACTCAGGCTCCGTTGGTAAGCCTGATCGAGGGAATATTAGTTCGCAATAACTTAATTTTAGCCTTCACAGTCATTAAATTTGACGCCTTCGCGCTGTTGCGCGGAACCGCCTCGAACTCGGCAGGGGGCGGGACTAGTGGCCGTCGACCTTCTTCGGCACAATCCGGTACGTTCCGACGCCACGTTTGGTCGCCCCAATCGAATAGGCCATCGGAATCTTGGGTGCGTTTTCAGGCAGGCCGTACATATTCTTGCCGGCCCTGATCGCGAATGAAAAGTGCTGCCAGGAAACCGTGTCGTGCTCGTTGAGAAAATCGAGCGATAGCCCAGCTGCGATCAACGCGTTCACCACATCGCTGATCGGATGGATCCATTCGTAATAACGGGGATGCTTCAAAAGACGGTCGTCGCCAGTATAGGTCAGATCCTCGTTCCAGGCGAGCGGCCGCGCCGCTGGCGTTCGCCAGTCGTGCCTCAACTCAAGCGCTGCGGCCTTGCGATTGCACTGGAACATTAAGGGATGGCCCTCGGCCAAATAGAGCCTGCCGCCGGGCCGCAGCAGATCGGCGACCACCTGCGCCCAACGGAAGACATCGTCGAGCCAGTTCACCGAGCCCCAGGTGACGTAGACGATGTCATATGTCCGGTTGAGCGCTTCAACAGCCTCGAACAGCGAGGCTTCTACGAAGCGAACGTCGCTGCCTGCCTTAGAGGCGAAATCCCGCGCCGCGGCGATCGCCTTGGGTGAAAAGTCCAGGCCCGTCACGCTGCCCGCGCCGAGATTCCTCAGGCTGATCGTGTCGAGCCCAATGTGGCATTGCAGATGGACGATGTCCTTGCCGGAAATGTCACCGATCTCGCGCGTTTCCAGCTCATAGAGATTGGATCCACCAGAAAGCACATTCTCGATGCGGTAGCTGCCCGTTTTGTCGGTCGCGTGCAGTTCGGCCCGATCGTCCCAATTCAGGAGATTCGCATCCAAAAACCGTTCCAAGTTCCCCCCGATCTCAGCCGCCGCAAGGTTAACAGCTGGTTAACACACATTGCAGTGAGTGGGCCTGCACGTCAATCCTGGAGGTTGGAATCGTCGCGGCGGACGCGCGGCGGTTGCGTACGTCACATTCTGAAAACGGGCGGCCTTGGTGTCGTTTCAGTTCCGGGAATGAGATGACGTCGAACATCACCACCTGCCATTGAACCCGATGTTTCGCAGACGCGCATGGTGGCCAGGAGAGCATTCTCCGAGCTGCTGGTCATAAGACAAGACTTCTGAGGCCGTTGCGCGCCTTGCCGTTTGCGGCGAGGCGATGTAGGCGCGGTTCATGAGGACAAAACAAGAACAGTTCTTGCTTTTTCAACCTCCAATCGAAAGCGGTTGCACATAGGGGAAACGAAACGGGTACGAACTTCGAGGTTCTGCGAGGCTGCTTTTCTTGCTATTGTCTCGTCGAAGATCAGGAATAGAACTATTGGATTGACGGCTGACAGTGGGAAGGCTGTCATATTTAATCTTAAATACTGCAAGGGGACGGTGATGGTTGCCGGCGAACCGTTATGACGCAGCAAGTCGGACGAATCGAGGGGCCAGGGGGCGGTCGGGCTGGGCAAGGTGGAAAAACAACTCGACCTGCTCTTCTAAGGCTCAAGTCTTTGCCGAGAATTTCGGCCATGACCAGCGATCGGGACGATTAGCCCGTAGAGATCGCGGGAACAACTGGGCGAAAGATGGCGTTCTTTTGGGAGCGGACAACAATGGAAAACGACCCAGAGAGGTCCCGCGAAATACAGGACTTCATCCTCGATGAAGTATCAGAACAGGCCGGGTATTCCGATCGACGAATTGTCATCACTTTAGTGGATGCCCAGGGAATCCGCCTGCGGCTTCACGTTACTGCGGTCACGGGAGAACTGCTTTGCGAGCGCATCGCGGATGCGCTGGAGTACCGTTACGGCAAATAGCGTAGTTTGGTCCTGCTCGCCTGTGGGTCACTCCGCTCGCTTGCCATCCCGCTCAACATCTGGACCAGGTGCGGCTAATTCAGGGTAACCTTCGCCCAAATCTGGCCCGGCCATTTTTTTTATAAACTCGGTGTTCACCACGGTCGTGCATGCGGGTTGCGAACGACTCTGATCGGAGTGCTGTATTTCCGCCAGACACTCTGGGGTTCCCTGTGCACTCACAATGGCCTCGCGGCGGCCGACCTATGGTCGGTCGCCGTCCTTTGGCCGGGCCTTGATGCCTAGCCGCATTCGGGGCCGGACTTTCAAAAATTGTTCCGCTTCGCCACCGCAGGAGCACCCGTTATGGCCGTGGTTCTTCCGATCAATGCCTGTCCAATCACGGCTGCAAAGACGCATCGTTGCCGTACCAGCCCAGGGGTCGCCACAATTCTATTTGTTTTGGCCACCCTCGTTACTGGAGTTGCCGACGAGGAGGATGACTATGCCGACTGTCTGATCAACACGGCCATAAAAATAATGCGAACCCAAATTGTCAAGGACCCCGCCAAGGCGCTGGACGAAGCGAGCAAACGGTGCAAGGCGCCGCCACGCGTGACTTAGAGCCGCCACTTTGTGGTTGAAAGTGGCGTTGTCCGCTGCACAGTAACCAGTTGTTCACCATGTTAGTCCAATCTCATCGAAGGCACACTTATGCGGTCCCCGTGCCAATGCGCCTGATCTTGCCGGCGCTCCCCATAGGCTGGCGACCGACGTTTTCAAGTTTATGTAGTATCGTCGGTCGCACCTTTGCCCAGCGAAGCTGCATTGATTTCAAACATGATTCAGGCAGATGATGAACGAGATCAGTACCCTCTTGATGTTCGGCGAGGCCGCCTTGGATCGTTCCGCTCGTTCGCTCGGATGATGCAGAAGCGCGTGGTTAAGCGTTTAGGGAAGTCAACATCTGCTCTGCTTTCGAACAAACGCGGGTCATCGGCATCATTTTTGGCTTGGTCGCGCGCCGCCCGTGTTGAGCAGTTGCACAATGCCCGCGGCTGAGACCGGTTTGCTGAAGTGATAGCCCTGCATCTCGTCGCAATTGTTCTTGCGCAGGAACGCGACCTGGTCCTCCGTTTCGACACCTTCTGCAATGACCCTTAGATTGAGCTTCTGCCCGAGCGAGATGACCGCGATGGCAACGGCTTGGTCGTTTTCGTTGGCGGCAAGGTCTTTGATGAAGGATTTGTCGATCTTCAGCCGCGCCAGCGGGAACGTCCTCAGCGCGCTAAGGCTCGAATAGCCGGTTCCGAAATCGTCGATCGAGATCTGGACGCCAAGGCTCTGCAACTCGTTCATCGTCGCCACCGCCGTCTCGATATTCTGCATGATCAGGCTCTCGGTTACCTCGAGCTCGAGATATTTCGCCTCCAGTTCGCTATCCTTCAGCGCATTGACGACACGGCTGATCAGGTTGCTTTCCCTGAACTGCCTGGCCGACACGTTCACGCACACGACTATCGGCGGCAGGCCCGCATCCTGCCAGTCCTTGTTTTGCCGGCAGGCTTCATGGAGGACCCAGTCCCCGATCTGCACGATGAGCCCTGTTTCCTCGGCCAGCGGAATAAATTTCATCGGCGAGATCGTGCCGAGGCTTGGATGGTTCCAGCGTATCAATGCCTCGACGGCGAAGACATGACCCGAACGAAGGTCAACCTGCGGCTGGTAGGACAGGGTGAACTCGGCACGGGCCAGTGCGTTGCGCAACTCCTCCTGCAGAAAGAATTTTTCCTGGGCCGTCGAGTTGAATTCGGGCGCGTAGAACTGGAAATTGTCCCGGCCAAGCTCCTTGGCGCGGTACATAGCCGCATCCGCATTTGCCAGCAACGTTTCGGCGTCTGACCCGTCCTTCGGGTAGGTCGCAATGCCGATACTGGCCGTAATCCTGAGATGATGCTCTCCCAATTGAACCGGCTCGGCTATCGACGCCTGGATCTTTCGCAAGATCGTGTCGCCAATATCTGCGTCCGAGACCTGATCGAAAAGCACGATGACGAATTCATCGCCACCCAGCCGCACCACGGTGTCGGTGGCACTGACACAACCGACCATGCGGCTGGCGACCATCTTCAACAGCACGTCACCGGCATTGTGACCCAATGTGTCATTAACGGCCTTGAAGTTGTCGAGATCGATGAACAGGACTGTAACCCACCGATCGTAGCGCTGCGCATAGACGAACGCCTGTGCCAACCGATCGCTGAGCAGGGCTCGGTTGGGAAGCCCCGTCAGGGTGTCATGGTTGGCCATGAAATGGATGCGATCCTCGGCCAGTTTGCGTTCGATTGCGATGCCGGCGATGCGGGTGGTGAAATCGATCAGCCTGTTCTCGTTCTCGGCCGGTTCGCGCGCGGTCGTCGAATACATCGCAAAGACGCCAAGCACGGCGCCATTATGCGACAAGATCGGCGTCGACCAGCACGACCGGTAGCCGTAGGGAGCCGCCAGTTCGCGATAGTCCTCCCAGAGCGGATCGTTCATGATGTCGGTGACGATGACGGGCTCACGCCGATAGGCGGCGGTACCGCAGGATCCAACCTTGGGGCCGATCCGGACGCCGTCGATCGCGTCGGTGTAGTCCTTTACCAGGCTGGGTGCGGCGCCATGCCGTAAATGGCTGCCGTCCTTATCGAGCAACAAGACGGAGCCCGATATGCCGGCCAACTGAGATTCGATTAGCCGCATGAGACGTTCAAGCACACCTTCGAGCGGGGCATTTGTCACAATCATTTCAAGAATCTGCGCCTGCCCATTTCGCAGATCGTCGGCCTGCTTGCGCGCCGTGATGTCGCGGGCAATGCCGACGAGCCCAAAGATCTCGTCCTGCGCATTGCGTAGCGGCACTTTGGTCGACGATAGCCACTTGCCCGTGCCGGACGCGTCAACGATAAACTCTTCCCTGTCGATCATCGGCTGGCCGCTGCGCAACAGGTCCTGCTCGCTCGCGCGAAATTGCCGGGCAAGCTTGGGGGCGTGCAGGTCGAAGTCACTTAAACCGACCATCTCGCTGGCCTCCTGCCGGCCATGGTCGGCGGCAAGAGCTCGGTTGGCGACAACGAAGCGACTTTCGGTATCCTTGACCCAGAGGTAGTCGGGAACCCAGTCGATGAGCGTCTGAAGCGAAACGTGCTGGTTCATGACCAGCCGGCTGGCGATAAGCTCGGTAATGTCCTCATGCGTTGCAACCCATCCGCCGTCGGGCATAGGCTGATGGCTGATCTGAATGGTACGACCGTCCTTGAGTTCGGCGGGCCAGTTCCTTGGACCAGTGCCTGAATTGACCGAGCGAGCGAAAGCCAGATAGGCGTCGCCGTCCATCGCGGAGGTGTTGGCAGCGAGCCGGTAGCCGACGATTTCGCCAAGCGTCACGCCTGCATGCAGCTTTTCGGGTGCGATCCGGTAGATCTCCGCATAGCGGCGGTTGCACAGGATCAGCCGCTCGCCGGCATCGAAAAAGCAGATGCCTTGCGAGATGTTGTCAATTGCTGTCTCAAAGCGCCGCGCCTGGGCTTCGAGCACCGCGATCTTGGCTTTTAACTCGCGCTCCAGGTCTTCATAGGAGGCGATCGCCAGTTTCGACAGCGCAGCCAGTCCGGCCCGATCCGCTGGCTCGCCGGCGCGCTTTGATGATTTCGTGGTCAAACTTTTTCCAGTTCCGGAAGAAAGAACAAGTAGGTACGCACAACTAAAACCGGACGCATTCTATGGGTAGGTAACTAATTTTGAGTGAACCCTGGAGGCGCTGTTTTACGAACTCAGCATCGAGCGTCGCGTGCCGATTGACCGTCTGTTGCGCCCGATCGATCGCTTCGTCGACCTGGGAGATTGCGCTTAAGATCTGTAAGAATTTAGCGTCTACCAGAATCGTTACTTTAGCTTCCCGCGATAAGCTGCCATCCGATTGGGTAGCGCCCCCTTCAGGCCCAATGTCTAGAGGAACACTATGACGCCCCGCACGAAGCGTATTCTGGGTAAATCAATAGTCGTGACGCTAATTGCAATCGTCGCCACTTTCGGTCTGTCGTTTACGGCCAGACTTGCGCTACAGATGCCGATCGACTGGCTGAGTTGGGTGGAATGTACCTTCATTCCCATTCTCATCGGGCTGCCAGTCAGTGCCTACATCTTCGCCCAATCGGAAACGATCCGGGAGACTTGTGATAAGTTGGAGAAGTCGCATACGGCCTTGGAAGAGGCGCACGACAGGCTCAACTTCGTAACCAGCCACGATCCGATGACTGGACTCCTTAGCCGCGGTGAATTCATCGCAAGGATGGACAGAAACCGCGATGAGGGAGAATGCGACACGCTCCTCCTGATCGATCCGGATCACTTCTCCTCAATCAATGACAGGCACGGACATTTCAAGGGTGACGAGGCTTTGGTCCGGATCGCGAAGGCGCTCGTCTACACGACCCGCCCAGGGGACTCGATTGGCCGCCTCGGTGGGGAAGAATTTGGGGTGTTGCTACGAGGTGTGCGCAAAGCGAAGGCAATTACGATTGCAGAGAACATCCGCCGTCATATCGAGGGTATTCCCTGGGTGAAGGGGAAACAAGACGGCGTGAACGTAACGGTCAGCATCGGTGGGGCAGAATTTCCTCGCGGTGCAGATATTCAGAATGTTCTCCGCACTGCCGGACGGTGCATTTTTGAAGCGAAGCAACGCGGGCGGAACCGCGTTTCATTCGAATATGAGGTAGCCCCGTTGCCCGACGTAGGAGGGCAAAAAACGCGCCGCAGATTCGAATGAATTGGCGCGCCTATGTCGATGAGCGGCACCACCAACCCAGACCCATGGGCAACCGAGTTGGCATGGCTGCTACATGTCTCGGTTATTGAAGACGTAGAGGATGTCATCGGCCTCTAGGAGCTTCAAGCCCACCATTAACACGTCCTTGGCTCGCGCCTGGGCCAGTTCGCCGCCGCTACCTTCGTCCGCCCAGCCGTGCATTCGCAAAAATGCTATACTGCCGGGCCAGCCCCTACGGCATCGCCGCGTCGACTGACAGCAAGCCAGAATGGGCAATTTCGATACGCTGTACGGGTTCAGCACGATATCAGCGAGCGCAAGCGGGTCGAGGCAGCACTTGCCCAGCTAAAACAGGCCATTCAAGCTGAAGGCATCAGTGCAATCTCCTTCATTCCGATTATGGAAGGTGGACTGCTCCTCGGCAAGTTCATGGCCTACTTCGACGAGACTCAGGATCATTCAGACGACCATGTTGAAGTTGCCCGGACCATTGCTCGTCACCTCGGTTTCGGCGTTGAGCGGATCAAGGGTGAAAACGCTGCTCAGCGGCTGGCGGCAATCGTGGAGTCTTCCCATGACGCGATCGTCAGCAAGGATCTGAATGGGGTCATCTCGACATGGAACCGAGGTGCTGAGCGCCTGTTCGGCTATTCGGCTTCAGAGGTGGTAGGCAAGCCGATCACGATCATCATCCCCCCGGATCGACTGGAGGAGGAGCCGCTGATCTTGGGCCGGATACGCCGGGGAGAACTTGTCGACCATTTCCAGACGATCCGGCGCCGCAAGGACGGGTCGCTTGTAGATATATCTCTGACAATATCGCCCGTCCGAGATGCAACGGGTCGTATCATCGGCGCATCCAAGATCGCGCGGAATATAACTGACCAAAAGATTGCGGAAGCAAAGGTGCGCGATAGCGAGCGTCACCTTCAGGATCTGCTCGCCGCCATCCCTGCGGCCATCTACACGACCGATCAGCAGGGAAAGATCACGTACTTCAACGAGGCTGCGGTAAACCTCGCCGGCCGGACGCCTGTGATTGGCACGCGCGTGACATCGCCGAGGTCGCGGCGATCGAGCTGCTTCGCCGCGAGCAGGCCGACGTTGCCCTCCCGCTCGACCGGATCAACCTCGTCGGGTCCCGATACGCTGACCGGCACGGATGTCGCCCCCATCTGGACCGACGTCCTGAGTCGCCAGATCACCTACCCCGGCGAAGACCTAGCAGGCTTCGAACAGAACCTGGGGCAGTTCATGCCGGGCTGGATGGCGCTCGACATGCGCCTGATGGGCGAGCGCTTCATCAGCGAGGGCATGATTTCCGATGCTGGCGACATCGACCGCCTGACCAAGCTGCTGAACCGCCCGCTGCGCACCTATCGCGACTTCGCCGCGGAAATCGCTGCCTCGGCTTAACGCCAGACAGCCTGCTGTCCACACGGAAGCGCACGCGAGCTGCTCACGGAGAGCCGGCTCTGACCATCACCCATGAACATCAACCAGGGACTGCCTCTTAGGAGGCGTCCCGCCTTCCGAGGTAGTTACGATGCAAGATTCCGTAACGACAATATCCCGACTGCCCAGCCCAAGATACTGGTCCTTGGAGCAACCGGCGGCACGGGCCGTCTGATCGTCGCCCAAGCGCTGGCGCGAGAGTACGATGTCACCGTGCTCGTGCGCTCTCCCGAAAAGGCCAGTGACCTGAAAGGTGCGAAGCTCATTGTTGGAGACGCCGCGACGAGAAAGTCCTGCGCCAAGCGCTCGACTGCCCTGCGGTCGTCTCTCGACCATTTTGATGCCCAAAGGCGATGTACCGTCACGCCACTCTTCGGCTAACTGACCGAACGTTGTCAGACGTCAAACAGGTCAGACGGCCCTCGCCCGATTTCGTCGATGATGTCAGGTGTGTTGTTGCGCGGGCTGCCCTCCTTGCTGTCGATCGGCCACATTTTCATCAGATCGGACGGGAACGGCCTCATCAAGTCGCGTGGGTCCGGTTCCAGTCCCAGCCAGCGCATGTAGTCGGCCGGCGCAAGGATCACCGACATGCGGTCATGGATGCTCGCCATCAGTTTGTTCGGCTCACAGGTGGCAATGGCGAAGGTGCGGATAAGTTCCCCGGTTGCATTGTCGGAATACTCTTCCCAGATCCCGGCCATCGCAAAGGGCTCATCCGACTTCAAGGCGATGGCATAGGGTCGCTTCTTCTTGCCCGAGGCGTCGAGCTTGTGCCATTCGAAGTAGCCGTCGACCGGCACCAGGCAGCGGCGCGCGGCGTAAGCCTTTCGGAACATGCCATTGCTGGAGATGGTTTCGCAGCGGGCGTTGACGGGCGGCGGCCGACCGCCGCCATCGCGAGCCCATCCGGGAACGAGGCCCCAGCGCGCCGACACGAAACCGGCCATGCTCGTCGACAGTTCCTCACGGATGATGATCGGAAAGGTCAGGCTTGGAGCACCATTCCAGAGCGGGAAGCTGTAGCCCAACCGGTCGACTTCCCCGGGATGGGCAAATTCGAAACGTCGAACCATGTCGGGAATCGTGGTCTTTACGAAAACGCGTCCGCACATTTAAGAGCCGCCTAATTACGTCAGGGAAGACCAAAGTGGGAACGCAATGGGAACGAGTCAAGTCGGTCGTTACTCTGGTAGGCCGGGCTCGTAATGGACGATGGCGTCAAGAATGGTGCGGTAGAGACTGTCCACTTCCTCGTCGATCTCAACTCGCTTGATGCCAACGGCCTTGGCGTCGGCAATGAGCTTGTGGGTAAGCTCATCGACTGAAATCTGCCTTTGTCGTTTCGGGGACGTTGTTTGCGATCCACTGATCGAGGAAGTTGATGCCGCGTGTGCTCATGTCATTCTATCTCGATCACACGGCCCACGTGTCCTTTTTGGCGCCTCGCCGACGGGTCGGCTTTCATCTGCAATCGCTGCTGTCTTAGGCGTAAGGTCTTGGCGTCTCTTGCCTCACGCTCGGCGTCAATGATCAATCGAGCTTCCCGATCTGCCCTTGCTATTCTTTCCTTGTCGACGCGCCGTGTCATCCGCAATCTCCCGACCGCTTTTGAACCAAAAGAATGCGCGGGCTACGCACCTGTTCCAAAAAAAGATAATCCGCGCGAACCTCTTATGTTGTTGCGCAACAAGATCGGCCACCGGCGCGCGGTTTGCAGCGAGCGACATGATGGATTTGGGCCGACCGGCCTACCAAGAAGGCACAAGTCACCTTCACTTTTGGGGTCTCACCGGCCGACAAGACCACGCTTCAGCCATTCGGCGTTGTCCTTCTTTTGCCCTTTCGGAACCGGGCCGTCGACCTTCCCTTGCACGCGATCCCCTGGTGCCTGCCGCTTGTCTGCCTTGAAGGTGACGAAGCGCCGCCGGCGTAACGACCGGTCCGCCATCACAAACATCGCCGGCTTGCGCCGCTCTCGCTGGACCCCGATGATGTCAATCTGCTTTCGTCGAAGCACTTGATCTTGCGCCGGTCCATTGTCGGGCCGCTGCGGCACGCGCTGGCTGTCGCTTAGAGACCACGACTTCACGCCCGGCCTTCGCGCTGATATGTGCGACATCGACCACTTCAAGACCCTGAATGATCACCTCGGCCATGCCGAGGGCGATCGCTGTCTGGTCGAGGTGGCCAGCATCATCCAGGACAACGTCAGGCGCGATCAGGATCAGGTGGCCCGCTACGGTGGCCAAGAGTTCCTCGTGCTCCTGCCGGAGGTGGACGAGGAAAAAGCAGTCTCCGTAGCTGAGAGGATTCGTCAGGGTGTCGAGGCTGCCGCGCTCCGCAACCCCGGGCCCCCCGTTTCGCGCCGCGTTACAATCAGCATCGGTGTAGCCGTTCAGACTGCTGGCGAGGCCAACTCGCCGGAGCAACTCCAGCGTAGCGGATGCGGCACCTTATCTAGCGAAGGAAACCGGTCCGCAACCGGGTGACGCTGTACGGCTCGGAGCCAGTCGTGCGCAGAAGTCCGATCGAGACGATGACGCCGCAAGCGGTCGGGTCTTCAGCAGACAATCGCCAAGTCAGCCTCAAATACCGGAACCGTGCCGTTAGCAGAGAGGATAACAGCATCCTCGAACTCTCCGATGCCAGTATCCCCTTTCCGGCTGAATGCGACCATGCCCGCCGCGTTTGCCGCCAGCTTCTCAACAATTCGCAAAGCATGCTCCAAGCTCTGGACTTCTACGCTCTCCCGTCGTGAAAGCCCCCTTGGCGTTCCCTGGAAACTCTGAACCTCAACATACCTCAGCAAGGTGGCCTCCTCTGCGGCCGCGGCGGGCAATGAGGTTTCATGGATACCCCGGCAAACATCCGCATTGGAGCGGTCAATATCGTCGGCAGAAGAGCGTCCGAAAGGGCTGTCGGTGGCTCCGTCGTGGGAACGAAAAAAAAAGAGAAGCAGAACTTTCGCGTGCGATTCTTGCACACAACCTCTCGTAACTAACTGATTTTATTTACGTATCTTCCCCATCCATCAACGGCATAGTGGCAAGTCCGCTGATTGGGCCAACGCGTAGCATTATGGTTGATGGACCGTCCGATTTCTAGCCTACCGTATCCGTCAGGACTCCTCTCCTCGCCCGCGTCTTCCATTTCGAATCCACAGACCTCATCATCTTGATGCCCCCTCGATGTTCGATCGTTATGGGGTGTGCCCGAGCATGCTCGGATGTATCAAGCTGCGATGCCGCTAGGAGCGCAGCCGTCACCGACAATGGAGACTCCTGATGGATGACAGAAAGTTTCTAACGGCTGAGGAAGTCTCGCAGCGCTATCGTGGCAGCATCTCTGTTGGAACGCTGCGAAACTGGCGAGCAATGAGAGTTGGACCAGCCTTTATCAAGGTCGGGAAAGCGGTGCTGTACCCCACCGAAGGACTAGATGCGTGGGATCAAAAAAATACCGTGTCGTGCCGTGCGTCAAAACGACTCACGATGAACATTAGTGAGTGAGCATGATAATCACCTAGCATCACGTAAGACCGGCCCCAGTTACCGCACCCTGCCTGCAGGCCTATGTAAGATTTATCATTATCTATCAGATAGTTAGATAGACGGTGGCGGTTCTCCACAACCATCCTTCTGGGGATCCCACACCTTCCCGCGCGGACATCGAGATGACGAAGGAGATCATCGACGCGGGCAAGCGGCTGGGCATCGCCGTGCACGACCACATCATCATCGGCAGGAAAGGCCATTCCAGCATGAAAGGTCTGTTGCTGATCTGAATTCCTGGCGTCTTCCTTCGTGTCGGTTGCTCCCTGCGACAAAAATGGGGCTGACGGCCCGTCGGATCAACAGAAAATTGCCCGCGTAGGACTCTGGCGTAGAAAAACAGGGAATAGCGAAGATGGCACGGTCACAGGAATCTCAGTGAAACGAATTGGCTCGCTTCAGAGAACTCACCCGCGATCCGCTTGTGCCACGACGCTATGCATCAACACATCGAAGCCGGGCGATATCTCTTCCTTTGTCGTAAACTCCGCATTGTTGTGCGTGATGCCATCCTTGCATGGGGTAAAGATCATCGTGGTCGGACAAATGCGCGTCATGAAGTAGGCATCGTGGCCGGCCTGGCTCGGCAGGTCGCGATGGCTGTACCCCAGTTCTTGCGCCTTCCGTCGCACCAGATTGACCAGCGCGCGGTCGAATATCCTGCCTCCCCACTCCCAGGTGTCGAGGATCTTGGCCTCGCACGCCGCTAGCGTTGCTGCCTCCGTCACCGCGGCATGCCGAAGCCAAAGAAAATAGATAGTCGTGTTATCTGGGATCGCCTCAAACTGGAGACGGCGTTCGCCGATCTTCCCGGCCACGATGACGAGAATATTGTCATCGTGGATAATAGTCTGGTTCCTTGATGGAACAGCGTCTGAAAGACAAATATCCGGGCCTACTCCTACAAGGATCGGCATGGAACGACGCGCTGGCGCTACCGCGCCAACGGCGCCTAGTGTCGCTGCCTGCGCCCACTGAGTCAGGATTCAATGAAGCCTATCAGGCCGCCGTCGAGGGCCGGAAAATCCGCAAGGCGCCGGTAGTCATGATGCCCGGGGCTGCCTTGCCGGGAACCTTCCGAGCGGCGGAGCAGAGATTGAAGGCTTCGGCCAAGTGGCTCGCCCATGATGACAGCACGAATTCAAGAGCTTTGCGTCGAACTGGAGGTGCGTGGGGTGAGCGTGCACCGCTCCAATGTCGGGCGCCTGCTCAATCGCCTGGGGCTCAGTCATAAAAAAACTCTACAGGCCAGCGAGCAGCAGCGGGCCGACGTGCGCCAGGCGCGTGAACTGTGGATGGGGCGGCGAAAGCGCTTCTTCAACAAGGCCTTGGCGCCAAGCTGACCAAACGCACCGGCTGGGTGCCGAAGGGCGAGCGCTTGGACGCATGCGCCATTCGGCAAATGGCAGACGCAGACCTTCATCGCCGGGTTGCGATGCCACGGCATGTCGCGCCGTGGATCGTCAACGCGCCGATGAATGCCGCCATCTTCGCGCACCTCGACAATGTCGGCTTCCACAAGAACGAGCGCGCCGCCCAACTGGTTCGCCAAAGAGGCGCTTGGCTCCTGTTCCTGCCACCATACTCACCCGATCTCAATCCGATCGAAATGGCCTACTCAAAACTCCAGGCGCGATAGCGAAAGAAGGCGGCCAGAACCTTCGACGCACTCTGCAAGGCGCTTCGCTCCTGTTCCTGCTACCTGTTCGAGCCAACCGAATGCAGAAACTTCTTCAAAGCGGCCGGATATGAGGCCAATTAACCGCGACACGCTTTGGATCAAATGATCATTCTGTATTCGTTACTTTGACAAGTGTCAATTAGACAAGCTATCGTTTAACTGTCGAAATAAACTTACTCAACCGCGCCTGCAATGGCGTTACATGTCGATATTTTTTCATTACTGTGGTGAAGTGGCTCTGGCTTGAAAAACCGATCAAATGGGCGATGTCCGCGATCGTCAAGCGGCTGTCGGCAAGCAGTCTTTCCGCGAAGTCCAGCCGCAGATCGAGAACAAACTGATGCGGCGGCATCCCGAACGTCCTGGAGAAGGCGCGCACAAAGTGATAGGATGAAAGCCCGCAAACCGCGGCCATCTCGGCAAGCGCCAGCTTGCGCGAAAAGTTCTCGTTCAGGAACTCCTGCACTGTACGTGCACTGCGGACGGAAAGCCCGCCTTTTACGTTGAGCGCCGGCTGTCGCGCCGCATTGGTCCCGGAAATCCATCTTGGGAAATCATCATCGCGCCGCATTTTTCGGCCTCCTGATATCTCCCTGATGCAAATCAACCTGAGGGCGCACCCTCCGTTCCCCTGGGGCGTCTGCGGAGCTTTCGTGAAACCTGTAGTCAGACATTGACGAGCAATTCGTTGACGCGGCTTTCCATGAGGGCAATGCCTTCCTCAGGGCCTGCATATGATCATCGCGCATCTTGGCACTTACCCCACCATACCGACCATCCGTCGTGCAGAGCCAAGCGCAAGCGTCCAGCCCAGCATGCCGTGACCCGCGTTGATATAGACGCCATGGATGCGGCGCGACGGCGCGATGATGGGGCGCGACGATGGTGTCATAGGCCGCTCGCCCGACCAACAACTCTCGCTCTCTTGCAAGCCGAAAAGGTCAGGAAACACTTCGCAAGCTGCAGTACGCAACGTCTCGAAGCGGTCCGCGCCAAAGCCGGCGTCCGGTCGCTCGATATCGGCAATGCCTGCAACGCGCATTCGATTGCCGATAGCCGCAAAGGCAAGCTTGCGCTTGGTATCCGTCAAACTGACGCGGGGCGCTCCCCGGCTAAAGGGGATGGTCAACGAATAGCCCCTCACCGCGCGGATCGACCGGACTTCAGGCAAATCGGCCGCAAAAGTGCGGCTCATAGGCCCAGCGGTGACAATTGCGACCTCGGTATGAAGTGGACCGCGATCGCTGAACCTTAAAGCACGAAGCCTTCCCTGCCGTTGTTCGAAAGCAACCACCCGCTGGCCAAACAGGGTCGAAACGCCATACCGATCCACAATGTGTGCGGTGAGCTGACGACAAAAGGCCGCCGCATCGCCGAGCGCATCGCCGGGCGTAAAGATAGCGCCGGCAATCTCGCCCTGATATGTCTTCAAAGCAGGCTCCACCGTCTCGGCCGCCGCACGCGTCAGCAGCCTCTGATCGAATCCGAGGGCCGTCTTTCGCTCGACAATCGGCCGAGCTGCCGAGAAGTTTGTCCGATTGGGGTAGAGATGGAGCTTACCCGCAACCCGGTAGTCAAACGCTATATCCGCCTCTGCCAGGAGAGCCTCTAGTTCCTGGCGCGATTCATTGGCCAGCTGCAAAATGGCGGAGGTGTTGCTCCACCAGCGGCTAGCAGATGAATTGGCCAGGAACCGCAGCCCCCAGATCAGGAAATCCGGGTCAAGTTGCCAGCGAATGCGAAACGCCGGATCCCTTTTGGCAACGATCGCTGGCAAATGTTTCAGCAGCGCCGGTGACGCCATGGCATCGCCATAGGCCCACGAAAGCTGGGCGGCGTTGCCAGCGCTTGCTCCCAGCCCCGGTTCGCGAGCCGCATCGATGAGCGTGACCTTGTGTCCGGCGCGAGCCAACAGATAGGCGGATGCGACGCCCACGACACCCGCTCCGATGACTGCCACAAGCGCCATGTCAAAGCCCCTCGGTAGCCAGAGAGGCGGTCAATTCGATCTCCACGGGAACACCGCGCGGCAGAGAGGCAACGCCGAGAGCGACGCGAGCGTGTGGCCATCGGTCGGGAAAAATCTCGCGGAGCAGCTCGGAAGCCCCGTCCACCACCGTCCCGTGCTGTGTAAAGTCGGGCGAGGCAGCCACATATCCGGCCAGCCGGATGAAGCCCGCCACCCGATCGAGTCCGCCGGCAATGCCCTCCAACTGGGCAAGGGCGTTGAGTAGCGCCCAACGCGCAGATTCCCGGCCTTCCTCAATGGATACATCGGTGCCCAGATGGCCCCTTTTAATAACGGCCTTTTCCCTGAGAGGCACCTGCCCCGAAACCGTAACGATCGTCCCGTTGCGAATCGCGCCGACGAAGGCTCCTGGCGGAACTGCCGGTTCCGGCAGAGCGAGGCCAAGCGCTGAAAGCCGCTGGCGCACCGCGCAAAGCTCTTCGCGAAACGCTCCGGGCGCAATTCCCGGCCGCGCGTGTCGGGCGCTGCGTTCGACAAAATTTTTAAGGATTGCCCGATCGAACTCGGTCAGTCGGTATTCGGGATGCCATTGGATGCCGAGGCAGAACCCATCAGCCGTCCCCTCGAAAGCTTCGATAACGCCATCCGGGGCGCGCGCCGCGACCCGAAAGCGCCCCATACCCGTTAGCATGTGGCGATGCAGGCTATTGACCTGAGCCGCTGTTGAGCCGGCCCATCCGACAAGTTCGCTCTCAGGCGCCAGCAGGATGTCATGGGCCAGGCCGTCCGGTATGGCACTCGGCATGTGGTCGGTCGGCGGCATGCCGGCACCGGTGGGCAGAGCAGCGACAAATGTCCCGCCGAGATACTCTCCAATCAACTGCATGCCATGGCAAATGCCAAGCAGTGGTTTTCTGGCCTCGATCGCAATTCCGACAAGGGTTCGCTCACATTCACGGCGCTGAGGCGCCACTTCCGCGCCAGGCTGGGCCCCGGTGATCAGAATGCCGTCGGCCAAAGCCGCAGCAGAGATCATGGTTTCCAGTTCAAAGGGAAGAATGAGAGGAATTCCGCCCGCCTCGGCAATAGCTTCGGCATAGTTTGCCCGTACCGTATATTCCCGCTCTGTCCAGGCACGCTCTGTCACGTTGATATTCGGCGTCATTAGAATAACCGGCTTGTGGCCCGTCGCACCCTCCGCGCGTCTCAATGCGATCTCTGCAGTCTGGGTGTTCATTGGACTTTTCTCTAGCGACGGTAGGCGAGCGCAACCCGGCCAACCGCCGGCAGCGAAAAGGAACAGTCATATGATCGGCAAGAAGCAAGCTCCGGTATCGACATACGACCACGATCAGATTGGCACGGAGGACGAGCTTGGAATTTTAAGGAATGGACTTTTTCTTTGAAAAATCGACACGCGAGCGGTACACATTTTGACAAACGAGGGTTTGCCGTGACGTCCGACAGCGATACTTCACCAGCGCCGACTGATCCCGACTATGTCCGGTGGCTCGATGATCTGTGGGCGCAACGACTGCTCTCGTCGCGCGATCGCAAGCCGGATCTGTCCGTCGGCATTCTGTTGTGGCCGACCTTTCCGATGATGTCGTTGACCGGCGTTGTGGAGCCTTTACGCCATGCCGCGGATTTCGCCGACAATTCGCGCCCGCTTCATTGCCGCTGGTCGATCATGGGCAAACTGGGACAGGCCGCCGTCGCAAGCTGTGGCATCCGCGTCCAGGCAGACGCGCCTTACACCAATCCAACAGACTTCGATTACATCGTCGTCATCGGTGGACTTCTGCCGCATCTGCGGGCAGCCCCTGCGCAGCATCGGGACTATATAAGGGTCGCAGTCGCTGCTGGCGTGACTGTGATCGGGGTCTGCACGGGCGCCTTCGTGCTAGCGCAGGAGGGATTGCTAATAGGTCGCAAAGCGGCAATCCATCCCTTTCACGCGGAAGATTTTCGGGTGGCGTTCCCTCGCCACTCCTTTTCTACCCGTGAAGATTTTATCGTCGCGGACGGACAGATCACGGTGCCGGGCGGGATCTCCATCCTGTCGCTCTTGACGGAGCTCATTCGCACCCATTGCGGGCCGGACCGGGCAGCAAAGGCCGTCCATCAGCTATCACTGACCGAACAAAAAAGCATAAGCGCCTTTGATCACGAACGGGTCTCTCCGTTCCAACAAGTTGGTGACACTCGCATCCAGCGCGCCGTAGTTCTCATCGAAAGCCGCAAGGGCCGCGGTACCTCCCCCGAAGAGGCTGCGGCCGTCGTCGGTCTATCGCCGCGCCAGTTCGCCCGGCTATTTCGAGAGCATATCGGCATGACCCCGAAACGCTTCATTCTCGAAACCCGCCTGCGTTATGCACGCTTCCTGGTGGAAAACACCGCCATGCCGATCACGGCCATCGCGTTCGAGACAGGCTTTTCGGACTCAGCACATCTTGCCACGGCATTTGGCAAGAAGTACGGCAAGCCTCCCGGAAAGTTTCGGTGAGATCGCCGGGAATCAAGCGGCCTTTGGTGCGCGCACGAAACCCTTGCTCGCTGTCATGAGGTCACGTGTATAGTCCTCTTTGAACGCTCCTGCGATCAGATCACTGGATGTCAGCTCCTCTACCACTTTCCCGCCTCGCATCACCGCCATTCGCTCACACATATGAGTCACGACGCCAAGGTCATGGCTCACCATGACAAAGCTCAAGTCGCGCTCTTTTCGCACCTGCTCGAGAAGATTGAGCACCTCCGCCTGAACGGATGCGTCGAGCGCCGACGTAGGTTCATCCAGCAGCAAGATCTCCGGTTCGAGAATAAGAGCGCGCGCGATGGCGATGCGCTGTCGCTGGCCGCCCGACATTTGATGCGGGAAGCGGAACCGAAAGGACGGGCCAAGCCCTACCTCGTCGAGCGCACGGCGGATGCGAGGCTCAGTGTCTCCGACACCGTGAATTGCGAGCGGCTCCAGCAATATTCGATCGACAGTCTGGCGTGGATGCAGTGACCCATAGGGGTCCTGGAACACCATTTGCACCTTTCGATAGAAGTCGCGCGAGCGCTTCGTGCCTGTAAGTGTCACTCCGTCGACCCGGATCGTTCCAGCGCGCACCGGCGCAAGGCCGGCGATAGCACGCAGTAAAGTCGATTTTCCTGAACCGGATTCTCCCACGAGACCGAAGGTTTCGCCGCGTGAGACCGCGAGAGTGACATCGTCGAGCGCGCGATAATCCTCATAGGCGACAGTAATATTCTCGACAGTCAGAACGGATGTCATGCGGCCCACTCCGGTTGGCGGTTGAGAACCGGTAGCGGATGCCGGCTCTCGCCGATTTTCGGCATGCAACCGAGAAGTCCTTGGGTGTAGGCATGTTTGGCATTCGAAATCTGACCTGAAGACAACTCCTCCACGACACGGCCCGCATACATCACGAGAACCCGGTCGCAGAAGGATGAGACAAGGCGCAAATCGTGGGAGACGAAGATCAGCCCCATGCCCCGGTCCGCCACCAGCTTGTCGAGGATCGC
Source organism: Mesorhizobium cantuariense (assembly GCF_042647205.1). Classification (NCBI taxonomy): domain Bacteria; kingdom Pseudomonadati; phylum Pseudomonadota; class Alphaproteobacteria; order Hyphomicrobiales; family Phyllobacteriaceae; genus Mesorhizobium; species Mesorhizobium cantuariense. The sequence continues at coordinate 3,730,397 of NZ_JBHRVD010000001.1, forward strand.
CAGAACCTCCAATTGCACTGTGACGTCTAGCGCCGAGGTCGGCTCGTCGGCGATCAGAAGTTCTGGACCGGCGACCAGCATCATCGCAATCATGGCGCGTTGTCCCATGCCCCCAGAGACCTCGTGCGGATAAAGCCCGAACACCCGTTCCGGATTGCGGATCTGCACCGCCTCCAGCATCTCCAAAGCTCGACGCTTCGCCTCGGTCTTCGTTACGGGGCTGTGCGTCCTCAGCGTTTCGCAAATCTGCCGTCCGATGGTCATGACCGGATTGAGCGAATATTTCGGGTCCTGCAGCACCATGGCGATGCGGCCACCGCGCAGCGCCCGTCGCTCTCGCGGTGTCGCCGTCATCAGGTCGATGCCGGAGAATGCGAGCTGATCGGCTGTAATCCGGGCATGCGATGGCGTAAGGCCCATGATCGCCCTGCCGGTCTGTGACTTGCCGGAGCCGCTTTCGCCAACGATGCCGAGACGTTCGCGCCCGAGCGTGAAGGACACGTCGCGCACTGCCTCGATGAGCCCTGTACGGGTAGGATACTGCACTTTCAGGTTCGTGACGGTCAAAAGCGGGCTCATCGGCCGGCCTCCCTTGGATCAAGTGCGTCGCGCAATCCATCGCCGAGCAGGTTGAAGCCGAGGCTGACGGTGAGGATGGCAATGCCGGGCATGGTGGCAACCCACCACTGATCAAGAATGAAACGGCGCCCGGACGCGATCATCGCGCCCCATTCCGGCATGGGCGGTTGTGCGCCAAGGCCAAGGAAGCCGAGGCCGGCGGCCGTCAGGATGATGCCGGCCATGTCGAGCGTGACGCGCACGATCAGCGACGAGAGGCACATGGGCATGACGTGGCGCAGCACGATGCGCCATGGTGAGGCGCCCATCAACCCAACGGCGGCGATATAGTCTGAATTGCGAACCCGTAGCGTTTCCGCACGCGCGATCCGTGCGTAGGCTGGCCAAGATGTAATTGCGATGGCGAGCACCGCATTTTCGATCCCCGGCCCAAGCGCCGCTACGAACGCCATCGCCAACACGAGTTTCGGAAAGGCGAGGAAGATATCGGTGATCCGCATCAGCACGGCATCCACCCAGCCACCTGCATAGCCGGCAACGGTGCCGACAAGAAGGCCGAGCGGTGCAGCGATAACGGCCACGAGCGAGACGACTGCAAGCGTCAGTCGAGAGCCGAAGATCAGCCTTGAAAGAATGTCGCGGCCCTGATCGTCTGTGCCAAGCAGATAGCTGCCTGTTCCAGGCGGCAACAGGCGGGCCCCGGCCAGATCACCGGAGACCGGCGAATGCGGCGCAATGACATCGGCGAAGATCGCGACCAGCGACAAGGCCATGATAATGCCCAGGCCCGCAAGTGCCAGACCGTTGGCGGAGAAGCGCAGCCACACCATGTAGGCGCGACCGAGGCTGGCTTGCGTACGCGAGGCCGGCTGATCGCTCAGGAGGTATGCCCGGCGGCTGAGAGGAGGAGGATCGATCGTCATAGTCATCGCGCTCGGGTCCTTGGATCGAGGATTCGGTAAAGCAGGTCGGAAAGGATGTTGAGGGCGATGAACACGGCGCCGATGATGAGCGTGCCGCCAAGCACGGCGTTCATGTCGGCATTTTGAAGCGAGTTGGTGATGTAGAGACCGAGGCCCGGCCAGGAAAACACCGTTTCCGTCAGCACCGAGCCTTCGAGAAGGCCGGCATAAGAGAGCGCAATCACCGTAACCAACGGGACAGCTGCGTTTCTGAGCGCATGTCTCCAGATGATCCGCGTTTCCGAGAGGCCCTTGGCGCGGGCGGCAATCACATATTCCTGCCCGAGCTCGTTCAGCATGAAGGAGCGGGTCATGCGGCTGATATAGGCAAGCGAGAAATAGCCGAGCAGGCTCGCGGGCAGTACGAGATGCCGGAATACGTCCCAGGCGACATCCCACCGGCGCTGCAAAACCGCGTCCAGCAGGAATAGCCCGGTAATCGGCGTGAAGGTATACTCGTAGACAATGTCGATCCGGCCGGGAAAGGCAACCCAGTGGAGACGTGCATAAAAGAGCAGGAGTCCCAGCAGGGCCAGCCAGAAGATCGGGATCGAGTATCCGGCGAGCCCAACAAGTCGAACGAGCTGGTCGGTGAACGATCCCCGTTTGACTGCGGCCAGAATCCCGAGTGGAACGCCCAGCACCGTGCCGATCAGTGTTCCGAAGGTTGCAAGCTCCAGCGTCGCCGGAAAGACATGGGCAATATCCGCCATGACCGGATTGGTGGTCAGCACCGACGTGCCGAAATCGCCTGAGAGAACCTGGCGAACATAGATGAAGAACTGATGCCAGAGGGGCAGGTTCAGCCCCATCTGCTCGCGGACCCGCTCGATTGCCGAGGCCTGCGCCCGGTCGCCGAGAACTGCAAGGACGGGATCCACCGGCACAACGCGGCCGATGAAGAAGGTCACTGCCAGAAGCCCAATATAGGTGGTGGCGATGACCGCCAGGAAACCGGCCACGCCGTAAATCCTGCTCATTGTCCGGGCGCGTCTGCGCCCGGCACTCAATGCCGTATCGGTCATTGCCATCGGATCGTCCTTCCCTGGTCAGTCTTTGGAGACTGGAGCGAGGAAGTTGGAATCGAAGGTCGGGCCAAGCTTGAAGCCCTTCAGTTTCGCAGATGTACCGGCCACTTCGGTCTGCTGGAAGATGTTGATGAACGGACCATCGTCCAGGACCTTCTTCTGCAGGTCCTGATAGATCGCCGTACGTTTGACAGGGTCGTTTTCCAGGAGAGCGCGATCCGTCTCGGCCGTCAACGGCGGCACGTCCCAGGCATTGCGCCAGGCCAGTGTCTTGGAAGCGCCCTGATCCGAATTATCGGGATTGGCCGTGAATGTTTGCGCGTTGGAATGCGGATCCCAATAGTCCGATCCCCACTGGCCGATATAGATGTCGTGGTTGCGGGCGCGATATTTGGTCAGCGTCTGCTTTCCGTCGCCAGGGATGATCTCGACCTTGACGCCTGCCTGGGCCGCGGTCTGCTGGAAGGACTCGGCGATCCCGCTCACGGGCTGGGCGCTTCGCACATCCATGGTGACCGTGAATCCGTCAGCAAGTCCGGCCTTTGCGAGCAGTTCTTTCGCTTTGGCGACATTGAACATGTAGGGATTTTCGTCGAGCGCACCAAGCTGGCCCTTTGGCAGGAAGGTCTGATTGATCTCGCCGATGCCCTTAATCAGCGTCTTGCCGATCGCGGCATAGTCAACGAGATATTTCAGGGCCTCCCGCACTTCTGGCTTGGCCAGATTGGGGTTCTTCTGGTTGAGGCTGATGTAGTAGACGGTGCCCTTCGCCGCGCTGTAGACAGCAAGCGCCTTGTTGTTTGACACGGCGTCGATGTCGCCTGGCTCGAGATTGCGGGCGACGTCGATGTCGCCAGCTTCCAGTGCAAGCCGCTGGCCGGTACTTTCCTTCATATGCCGAAAGATGATGCGGGCGAGCTTGGCCTTCTCACCGTAGAATTTGTCGTTGCGCTCCAGAACGACGGCCTCATTGGCCTTCCAGGTCTTCATGACAAAGGGACCGGACCCAGCGTAGTTGGTCTTCAGCCAGCCGTTACCGAAGTCGGTGTCGTATTTGTAATCGTTGGTCGGCGTGACGGCTTTGGCGTGTGCCGTCAGCAGCTGCTTGTCGACGGCCGAGATTGGGCTTGCGGCCATGACGTTCAACACGAAGCTCGGCGCGTAGGGCTTGTCGACAGTGAGCGAAAAGGTTGTGGGATCGATCGCCTTGGCCTTCTGGGCGACATTGTCGCCGCTAAGTCCGAGCTGGTCGATCAGGAAGGCAGGGCTTTTGTCGAGCTTGACCATTCGTTCGAACGACCAGGCAATGTCTTCAGCGGTAATAGGGTTGCCCGAAGCGAAAACGAGGCCGGGCTTGAGCTTGAAGGTATAGGTCCGGCCATCGGGCGAGACAGTCCAGCTTTCGGCGAGGTCGCCAACCACCTTCGTAGTGTCGTTGAGATCGAGTCGAACCAGCGTGTCGTAAGTATTGCTGATGACCTCGCCTGCACTGAGTTCGAACGACTCGGCCGGATCAAGGCTGATGATGTCATCGATTGCGAAAGCTTCGACCAATGTATCGGCTGGGGTGCCGGCCAGAACAGGAGCGTTGGCGAGTAAGATTGCCAGGCCCGTGCCGGCCGTGAGGCAAAGAAGGCTCCGAAGGTGTCTCGTCATTGTCATTCCCCTTTTTGGTTTGTTTGACGGTCTGAGTGGTCAGTTTTGCTCGTGCCAGGCTCCCGCAAGCACACGCAGCCAATTCTCCCTGCAAATCTTCTGAAGGTCGCTGTCGCCGTATCCGGCGTCCCGCAGTGCGGAAACGAGATTCTGTGTTCCGGCCGCGTCGCAAATACCCTGCGGGATCGTCGCGCCGTCGAAATCCGAACCGAGGCCGACGCAATCGATTCCCATCCGGTTGACCAGATAATCGATATGGCGGACCATGTCGGAGAGCGGCGTCCCGGCATTCTCCTGCCCGTCGGATCGTAGCATCGTCGTGGCGAAGTTCAGACCGACGATGCCCCGACTCTCGCTGATGGCGTCGAGTTGGCGATCGTTCAGATTGCGCGCCACCGGCGTCAGCGCATGGGCATTCGAGTGACTGGCGATTAGCGGCTTGTCAGTTGTCTTTGCGACATCCCAGAACCCCTGCTCGGTGATGTGAGACAGGTCGATGGCGATGCCCAACCGGTTGCACTCCCGGACCAGAGCGAATCCTGCGTTCGTCAGGCCCGGTGCTGTGTCTGGCGATTTCGGATAGGCGAAAGGTACGCCATGGCCGAAAATGTTGTGGCGGCTCCAGACTGGCCCGATCGACCGGAGCCCAGCTGCATGGAATATCTCGAGTTCGATCAGATCGGGACCGATCGCCTCGCAGCCTTCCATGTGCAGTACGGCCGCAAAAACCTTCGCGTCCATTGCGGCACGGACCTCGTCCGTCGATCGACACACCTTCCAAGCGTCTGCCCGGTCCAATCGGAAGGCGATGGCGGCAATTTCCAACACCGTATCGAGCGCCTGGTGCCTCTCGACCGTGTCAGAAAGCGGCGTGTCATAGTGTCCGTCCGCATTTGGCGTTTTCAGCACCAGATGCCCTGATGGCACGAAGATGGCGCAGAGCCCGCCGGCCAGTCCGCCCGAGTGAGACCGGGGCAGGTCGAGATGGCCTTCGCTCGTGCTGTCGCGAAACTCGGCGATCGGATCCTTGCCCGTACCGGCGTCCCTCCAAAGGCGCAGCAGGACGTCATTGTGTCCGTCGAATACCGCCTGCATTTTACGACCACGCAGATCGGTTGGCTGCCGATCCCGGTTTGCCGTCCATTCGCATCATAAATCTCCGCTTCTTTGACGGATTGGAAACAAGTTGCCGCCAACACGCCCCTTTTTCTGCGAGGACTATGAATTCAAACCAGGCGCTAGAATTTTAAATTTCGGACATTTTCTTTGATTATTCGTCAACCTTTTGTCAGCACGTGGGCGGCCCTGGAGCAGGCAAAAACCCATATCGCGACGGCTCTCGGCGTGCAGGCCATCGAGCATCATCACGAACGGGTTCGCTTCTTCTCGACGGTCGAGCTGGTCAATGCGCTGGAACAGGAGAAAGCACAGGGAAGATCCGGCCAGATCGCCAATCGCCTCGTGCATCCGATCTCGTGATCCTGGACGAGCTTGGCTATCTGCCGTTCAGTGCATCAGGTGCAGCATTGCTCTTCCATCTGCTGGGCAAGCTCTACGAACGCACAAGCTTCATCATCACCACAAACCTCAGCTTCAGCGAATGGGCCAGTGTCTTCGGCGCTGCCAGGATGACAACCGCAATTCTCGACACCGAACCGAAACATACATGAAAGGCGGGTCAGTTCTCGGTGGAAATCACCACGGCGCGCAGCGTTCGCATGCATCCATTGGCGATATAGGCGCCGTTCTCTTTGGTGAGTTTCTCGTGACGCACGTACGAGAGAAGGATCGCTGCCGAGCTTGGAAAGGGGCTCGTCAAGCTCGTCAAGCCAGTCGGCCAATAGCCGCTCGACGTGGTCACGATAGTTGTTGATCGTTCCATCGCTTCGGCCTTTGTTCTTTGGCGGCGAGTTGCGCCTTCTCACGACCTCCGGGGGTCTCATCTCAGGCTTTCGGAGGAAGTGCGCAAGCGCGGCCTTTCGGGAGTCCGGTCGAGCGCTAGGTCGTCGGCCTGAACCCAATACAACGGATCGGTGCTGCGCGATAAGCTGGCGCGACAGACACTCGTCGTAGGGCCAATCGGTGGACCAGGAGGGTCTGGTTGAGAGCCAATCCGACCAGGACCGACAGGGCGCAGGCGACCGCAACATGCCTCTCATCATCGCTCGCCACCCGCGGACAGCTGAGCGAAGGGACGCTTCGCAACTGGCGCTGCATGCGCATCGGGCCGTTGTTCCTCAAAATCGGCAAAGCAATCCTCTACCCGAGCAGCGAGCTCGATCGCTGGGACAAATCGATCCTCGTTGTCTGCAGGTCCACGCGCAAACTGCCGTTCGACAAGGCGTCTCCACCAGAGTAGTAGAAAGGCCGTTCAGCCGTCCCGAGTGGCACTAGCGAGAAAAGATGGGCGTTCGGAATCCGTGGTTGATCGGGACGTCAGGGTACTGAGCAAATGCGATCATGCCCAAGCGTGGAAGATCACAAGTGGTCACTCAATACACGCCCCAGTTAACGACCTCAGCTCCCAAGATCCCGGCACAAGTGTCTGATATGTATGACGAATATAGTCGAAGTTTTTTGATCCACAACCATCCTTCTGGGGATCCCACACCTTCCCGCGCGGACATCGAGATGACGAAGGAGATCATCGACGCGGGCAAGCGGCTGGGCATCGCCGTGCACGACCACATCATCATCGGCAGGAAAGGCCATTCCAGCATGAAAGGTCTGTTGCTGATCTGAATTCCTGGCGTCTTCCTTCGTGTCGGTTGCTCCCTGCGACAAAAATGGGGCTGACGGCCCGTCGGATCAACAGAAAATTGCCCGCGTAGGACTCTGGCGTAGAAAAACAGGGAATAGCGAAGATGGCACGGTCACAGGAATCTCAGTGAAACGAATTGGCTCGCTTCAGAGAACTCACCCGCGATCCGCTTGTGCCACGACGCTATGCATCAACACATCGAAGCCGGGCGATATCTCTTCCTTTGTCGTAAACTCCGCATTGTTGTGCGTGATGCCATCCTTGCATGGGGTAAAGATCATCGTGGTCGGACAAATGCGCGTCATGAAGTAGGCATCGTGGCCGGCCTGGCTCGGCAGGTCGCGATGGCTGTACCCCAGTTCTTGCGCCTTCCGTCGCACCAGATTGACCAGCGCGCGGTCGAATATCCTGCCTCCCCACTCCCAGGTGTCGAGGATCTTGGCCTCGCACGCCGCTAGCGTTGCTGCCTCCGTCACCGCGGCATGCATGCGATCGGCCATTGCCCTGGCCGTATCCGGGTCATCATGGCGCACGTCGCAGACCGCCTGCGACCAGTCGGAGAGAATGCCTGGCTTGTTGGGCCAGGCGACCAAACGCGCAGCGGTCGCCTTGCCGCCCGTTGCTGAATATTCCCATCCAATGTCGTCCACGGCTACGAGCAGCCGGGCGGCGGCCAGAAGCGCATTGTGGCGCTTGTCCATTGGCGTCGGGCCGGTATGTGCTGTCTCGCCGCGAAACTCGACGAGTGCGCCATAAGAAGCGTAGCCATGGGTGACGACGCCAACCTGCACCTTCTCCGCATCGAGCACCGGGCCCTGTTCGATGTGCAGTTCGAAATAGCTGTCGATCGACCGGCCGCCGACAGGCGTCTCGCCAAGGTAGCCTATGCGTTTCAATTCATCGCCGAATGTCGGGCCGTCATCGGAAGGTCGGGCATGCACCCAGTCGAGCGCGTATTGGCCGGCGAAGCATCCCGAAGCGACCATCGGCGGGGAGAACCTTGCACCCTCCTCGTTTGTCCAGTTGACGATTTCGATCGGCCGCCTGGTGACGTGGCCGACATCGTTCAGGGCACGGACCAGCTCAAGCCCGGCAAGCACGCCGGCAATACCGTCGAAACGACCGCCATTGGCCTGTGTGTCGAGATGGCTGCCTACTAGTACCGGCGGGAGGCTGTCATCCGCCCCTGCCCGACGCCCGAAGATGCTGCCTGCCGCGTCCACCGTGACGGCGAGACCGGCCTGCCCGCACCATTCAACGAACAGGTCGCGCATCGCCTTGTCGGCATCGCTGAGCGCGAGGCGGGACAGGCCACCTTCGCGGCCCACGCCGATTTGCGCGGACGCTTCCATCGTCGACCAGAAGCGGTCGGCATCCATGCGTCGGGTTATTGGAAAAGCCATGAAGTACCTCTCGTATAGATCCAGCCGTCAGCACCATCATGATGACGGCTACGCCCGCGTTGGGCATCGGCTGGTCAGGGGGGATGCTTGGTGTCGTCGTCGGCTCTGTTTGCTCTTGTCACCGGAAGCTCGCCGGAGGAGATCCTCTATCGCACGACTAGGGCGGTTCCCTCACTTACGAGTCGGTGAGGTGGCAATTGGTTGTTCAAGCGATTCCACCCAACAAGGCATCTTGCCTAGAGACGCGCGGGCACATGTCCTGGCAGATCCCGTGCGACAGGTTCGCGTTTGGCGACATGGTCGGGATGCGGCCAATGAGCCAACGTGGTCTCGATTTCGGCAGACAGGCCCTCGTCGGTCATCAACCCCAGCGTCTTCAACAATCCTTCCATGGCCGCCAGCCAGCACTCATAGTAATCGTCCGTATGGCCCTGCTTGGCGTGTTCGCCGTGTTCGGCCTTGGCGATCTGGCTGCTTAGCGCCTCAACCCATTGGACCCAAGTGTAGTGCCCTGCCTCGTGAAGCCTGACCACCATGGCAAATGCGCGTGCTTCCCAGGGAGCGGAGAACACCGGACCTTCTCCATCGCTGGGGATATAGGGGGCGTTGATGTTCATGCCGCACCCTCCACTTTCGTGGCCGGACCGAGATGGTCATCCCAGAGGTCGAGGAAAGAAGTATCCCTCTCGGACGCGTCCATCCCCCAAAGTTCGCGAGCGGTAAAGCGGATCGAGTAGATATGCTGTGGGCGTTCTTCGCCCAGGTTCGCCATGCTGTCGTTGAAGGTGAAAATGCCGCGATCCTGCACCACTACGCCCGTCTTGCAACGTGCATAGCGTGGCAACCTGGTGTGGCCGGGGATATTGATATTTCGCGTGACCACCTGGTCGCCGAGGCGAAAACGCGGCTCGGCGCCGATATCCCTGCGGGCCGAACCGCCGCCGGCCAGGACTGCCGCCACCATTGTTCTTGGCAAGGCGGGCGACGCGCCTTTGGGCAGTTTCGCGTCCTTCAGCTTGCGCGCATCAAGAAGTTCCTGTTGCGTGACGATGCCTTTCTTGGCCAGAAGCATCTCATAGTTGCTGAGCCATTTTTCGAAATAAGGAATGTTCAGGTAATCGCTCGGCGTGCGATTTTCGCTGGAGTGCCGGAAATCGTCAAGATTGTAGAAGCCATTCATGCCGATGGCGAGCAAAAGACCAAACACACGGCCTTCCCACTCGGCATGAAAGACCGGCTCATCGGCCTCGATCTCGATCGGCCCGAGATAATCCATACCGCCACAGTCGTGAAGGCCGTTCATGCCGATGCCCCTGCGGGGTTAGTGGCTGCCTTCGGCCGTCCAACACCAAGCATGGAGTCGCGAGTGACCAATGTGGCCAACAGTGCTTCCGACAGCCCTTCTGTACCGGCGGGGCGCTCTGGCAGCACTAGATATCTCAACTCGGCGTTGGAGTCCCAGACGCGGACTTCGGCATCCGGTGGCACGTCGACACCGAATGAATCGCGAAGGACATTTCGCGGTTCGCGGACGACCCGGGAGCGGTATTCAATTGACTTGAACCATCCCGGCGGCAGACCAAGCACCGGCCACGGATAACAGGAGCACAGCGTGCAAACGATGACATTGTGGACGGAAGGCGTGTTCTCCACCACCACCATGTCTTCGCCCTGCATGCGGGAAACGCCTAGTTCCTGCAGTGCCTCGTTGGGTTTGGCCAGCAGACGCTGCTTGTAAGCCGGGTCGGACCAGGCCCGCGCAACGACCTTGGCGCCAATGTGCGGCCCAATCTTGTTTTCGTAAGTGTCGATCAGTTCATCCACGGCAGCCGGATCGATCAATCCCTTTTGTATCAACAGGTTCTCGAGGGCCCTTACACGCACGACTATGTCGTCGGGCGGTGCGTGATGATGGTGATCGGCGTCATGTCCTTCTTCGCTCATCTCGTTCTTCCTGTCCCCTGAACGCCCGAACTTAGTTTCCAAGGCAACATTTCACAACTGACAAATGCGGCAGCATATTGCCGCATAGCAGTATCGGTCAGAGTTCCTGGCGCCTCAGGAACCGCGCCGCGGTGACAGCGGCGATCAATGCCACACCTTGGAAAATCGGGGTGACAAAGAACGCGACGCCCATCAGTTGCAGGCCGGTAATGCCGACAGCGACCGTGAACACGGCGACGATCGTGCCCAGCACGTTGAACGTGCCGATCTTTATGGCGGTGGCGCCGAGGAATGCGGCCGAAAAAGCCGGCAACAGAAAGGCCGGCCCAACGTTCGGATTGCCGGAGCCTAGCGCGGCCGCTTGCAAGACCCCCGAGAAACCCGCAAGCAAGCCGGAGATCAGGAAACTCGAGAAGATCAGATTGCGGATGTTCAGCCCCGACAATGCAGCCGCGTCCTTCGAACTGCCAACGGCATGGAGATAGCGGCCGAACGGGGTCTGTTCGAGCACATACCATGCACAGAAGGCCACTATGGCCAGGAACACCGCCGGCATGGGAACGCCGAGCAGGCTGTTATCGGCCAGATCCGTCAGTTGGATCGGAATATTGTCGAAGAAGACGTTGCCCTGCGTGTACCAGAGCACGGAGCCGGTGACGATGACACTCATACCAAGCGTCGCGACCATGGCGTTGATGCCGATACGCGCCACCAGAACACCATTGATGGCCCCGACCAGGCCGCACATGGCGATGGCGGCCACGATGGCTGGCCAAATCGTCAGAATTCCCTGCGACGTCAGCCCCGTCACCAGGATTGCGCCAAGTCCGAGATTGGCGCCAACCGACAGGTCGAACTCACCGACCACAAGCGGAAAGATCAGAGCGATCGCCAGGATCGCAGCCACGGATTCCGTGCGCAGCAAGGTATTCAGCGTCAAAAGGCTCGGGAATGTCGTCGGATTGAGGACCGAAAAGATGACTACAAGGATGAGCAATATGGCCGGCAATGCATAGCCAGCATACCGTATCGTCCATATCGGTGTCGTTCTTGGCGCAGCGCCATCTTGAACGTTTTCCATCAATTCATTCCCTCTGACAAATAGACAAGCTCGGAAATCCTGTCGCTTGTCATGCTGGCCCCGGAGGCTTCAGCGGTGATGCGGCCCTGGTTAACGATCAGGACGCGGTGACAAAGCCGGCAAAGATCCTCGAAATCCGAGTCTATGAGCAGGACACCCATCCCCTTCGCGGCGGCATTCTCGATGATCTTGTAGATTTCGCTCTTCGATCCGATGTCGACGCCCTGGACCGGCTCGTCGAGGATAAGCAGCTTGGGATTCAAACGCAGCATGCGGCCGATGATAGCCTTCTGCTGGTTTCCGCCCGACAGCGAACCGAACCTGGCGTCCGGGTCATTGGGACGAATATCGAAACTGCCGATGATTTTCTGGACGGCGCTACGCTCGCGTCGGTGGTCGAGCTTGCCTGCCCGCCAGAACTCCGAAAGATTGGCCATGGTGACGTTTTGCGAAACTGGAAGGCGGAGGAAACCGCCCTGACGAAGACGATCCTGCGGAACGTAGCCGATACCCTTGGCCAAGGCGTCGGCCGGGCTACGAAAGCTGACCTTGCCGTCCTTCATGGCCACGTCGCCGGATGTCCGCTGCTGCGCACCAAAGATGATGCGGCCGATCTCGCTGCGGCCGGAGCCGAGCAGGCCGGCAATGCCGACGATCTCGTCCTGGCGAATATGAAGGTTGACGTCGCGGATTCGCCGCCCACAGAGATTCCTGGTTTCAAGAACTGTTCCGGAAAGACGCTCCAGTTTGGAGATTGGTGGATAGTGCGCTGCCAGGGATCGTCCGATGATCATCTCGACGAGTTCACGTTCGGTCAGGCCAGCCTTCGGTCGGGTCTGCACCAGGCGTCCGTTGCGCATGGCGGTGACCCTGTCTGCAAGTTGCAGGATCTCGTTGAGCCTGTGCGACACGTAGATGATCGACACGCCGTGCTTGACCACTGTGTTCAGCGCTTCGAACAGCCGCTTTGTTTCATCTTGCGGCAAAGCGGCGGTGGGCTCGTCGAGTACCAGTATCGGATCGACCTGATTGGTCCTGCTGCTGATCTGCAGACCACGGGCGATGGCGACCAAGGTCTGCTCGGCGAGCGAAAGATCGCGGACGAACGCCTTCGGATCGATGTTGGCGCCGATCAGATCGAGTGCCTTACTTGCCCGCCTGCGCTCTTCACTCCAGTCGATCTTCCATAAGGGACCTTTGGCGAATTCGCGCGATAGGGCAAGATTCTCCAGCACCGTCAGGTCCCCGATCAGCCCGAGATTCTGGTGGACGAAGCCAAATCCTGCCTTCAACGCGTCCACGGGCGTGAACGGGAGCGCCATTTTCTGCCCGTGGACTATGATTTCGGCGCCTTCGTCAGGAGAATGAAAGCCGGACAGACATTTGATGAATGTCGATTTGCCACAGCCATTCTCTCCGACCAACGCATGAATCTCGCCTCGCTTCAAATCGAAGTCGAAATTATGCAGGACACGTTGACCGGAGAAGCTCTTTGAGAGATTCCCGATCTGCAATGAAAGCGCGGAGTCGACCTGCATGGACATCGAGATTATTTAACGCCCCAGGCTTGGCGGTAGAAGGACTTGAAGTCGACGTCGCCGACCCAGCCGCCCTTCTCCGGGGCGTTGCCCTTGTTGATGACCTTGAAACGTATGGCGGTCGGAACCACGGGCTGGTTGTTGAACAATCGGTTCAGTTGGTCGACATGTTCGTAGCCATACCACTCCATGGCGTTGGCGAGGCTGGCATCCTGGTAGCCGTCTTTTCGGATGAAATCGAGATTGGCGAGATTGCCGTCAAAGCCAGCAGAGTGACCTTGCTTGTCGAGCCCCGCCGCGTGCAGGCCCTTGATCATGAAATTCAGAGCTGCGTCATAGCCGGCGAACAGGTAATTATAGTCGGGATGGTTGCGGACCAACGCCACCGTCTGGTCGGGCAGACGCGTTGTCAGGTCGCCGACGAGGAAGTTGTCGGTGCCCAACATCTTGCAGTCGCCGCCGGCCTCGGCGCATTCCTTCATGAATTTTTCGACACCGCTCAGCCACCATTGAACGATGGCGAACTCGCGGTCGTTCATTTCCAGCGCCCAGAGCTTGCGCCCGTTCTGCTGGTAGGCTTGCGCGGCTATCGCATAGCCGGCTTCGACCGAGGCATCCTGACTGGGATTTACGGTGTCGTAGAGGCCGTCCTGGTTTGCACTGGCGGCCGAGACGATCTTGATGCCCGCGGCCCTGGCTTCCTTGAGAGCGCCCTGCACCTGCTTGGCGTCGACAGCCATGATGGAAATACCATCGGCATGGATGGATATGGCCTTGCGGATGGCATTGGCAATGGTCGACAGATCGCCACCGCCATCGATAAGCACCGACTTCCAGCCGACGACTGTCGCCGCTTCCTGGGTGGAGCGGGCAACCCGCGCGCATCCCTCGGCCCCCATGGAGCACGGGATGATGACGATGGTCTTGTTCTTGGCGATCGCCGGACCGCTGTTTGGCGGCGTGGCGGTCTGCGTCTTGGTGGCGTCTTCAGTGATCTTGGTCGCGCGCGCATTGAATGCGTCCAGATCCTCCGCCATCGCACTTGCGGTCAAGCTTGTGGTAACCAGCGCGATCGCGCCGGCTGCTATCAGTTTTTTCATCGATCCCTCATTGGGTTTTGTTTGAGTTTCGGCTAAGCGATGCCCGGCCGGGGCGGGCAGTCGGTTGATTGTTTTCGATGGGTCGCAGACATAGCAAAGCCATGGAGCGCTGATGCCTGACAGCCAAGCTGGCCGCCTGGAAACGCGCGCAAACCGCCTCTACTCACTTCTGCATTGCCGGAATTCGCGACAGGCCTGGTCACACCGATCCGAAACAGATCGACCAGACGGCTTCCGTGAATGAGGCATTATGTTCGTGGATCAGGCCACGAAGGTCCCCTTATGCTTCATGTTGTTCACCCTCTTTTTTGTTATTCGGTTCCTGCTGCCATCCCAGCAGATCGCAACCGCTTATGCCGCATCAAGCCTGTTAGCCAATCGCAGGGCACCTTTCATAAACACTATATATTCAATATTTTCCTTTTCAACTATTTTTTGCCAAGCGACGTGATTTTTAGAATGCGCTGTCACTGGCCTGAGCAAGGATTGGAAGTCGGTTTCGGCCGAAGCTACGCCAGGAGCAAAACCGCGAGGCGGCGGCAAGCATGGAGCGCCCGACGGCCTGTCTTCCAGGGTGCTCATAGCGCAACACCGATCGATTTGACTTCGGTGTAGAGCTGGATCGCTTCATATCCCTGCTCGCGGCCCCAGCCTGACTGTTTGAAACCACCGAAGGGCAGAGCCGGGTCGACGACATGGTGGGTATTGATGCCGATGGTGCCTGCCTTCAGCCGTTTTGCGACCTTGTGGGCGGTGCTGAGATCCCGGGTGAAGACGCCTGCCGCCAGCCCATAGATCGAGTCGTTGGCCTCCCGAACGACGGCATCGATGCCATCGTCATCGAAACTGGCGGCGCATAGCACCGGTCCGAAAATCTCCTCGCGAACAACCGACATGTGATTGCGCGTGTTGGCAAGGATGGTCGGCTGCAGGAAGTAGCCGACGTCACCGACGCGCCTGCCGCCTGCGAAAAGCTCGGCGCCTTCACTGACACCCGCTTCGATATAGCCGCGCACCTTCTGGAACTGCTCGTCGGATACGAGCGGGCCGATCTGGCTGATCGGATCGAGGCCCGGCCCGACAGGCATTTTCTCAGCCAGCCGCGCGACACCATCCAGCACGGCATCGGAGACATTCCTGTGGACATAGAGCCGGGTGCCGGCCGAACAGGTCTGGCCCATATTGTAGAAGATGCCGGATGCGACAGCCGGAATGGCCTTTTCGAGATCGGCGTCGGGAAAGACGATCATTGGCGACTTGCCCCCGAGTTCCAGAGATACCTTCTTCAGATTGCCTTGCGCGGCAGCGAGGATCTTGCGTCCGACTTCGGTGGACCCGGTAAAGGCGATCTTGTCGACATCTGGATGGGCGGCAAGGGCGGCACCCGCCGTTTCGCCGAAGCCGGTGACGACATTGAACACGCCGGCCGGAAAGCCGACTTCCTCGACCAGTTCGGCCAGGCGTAGCGCCGTCAGCGGAGTCTGCTCGGCTGGTTTCAGGATGATGGTACAGCCGGCGGCGAGCGCTGGCGCAATCTTCCATACCGCCATCATGAAGGAGAAATTCCACGGCACGATCTGGCCGCACACGCCTACCGGCTCGCGCAACGTGTAAGCATGGAATGGCGCTGCCGACGACAGCGCTATGGTCTGGCCGGTGATCTTCGTGCTCCAGCCCGCCATGTAGCGCAGCAGTTCGTAGGAGAAAGCGACATCGCCGAAGCGGGCGTCGTTGACCGGCTTGCCGTTGTCCAGCGCCTCGATCTGGGCGATTTCGTCGGCGTGTTTCTCGACAAGGTCGCCCAGCCGCCAAACCAGCTTGCCGCGGTCGGCCGGCGTCATCCTTGCCCAGGGGCCGTCATCGAAGGCGCGGCGCGCGGCCGCCACGGCGCGATCGATGTCGACTTTGTCGCCGGCTGGCACATGATCAAAGATCAGGCCGGTGGCCGGATCGATCACCGCGAACGTCTCGCCCGAAGCGGCTGTCACCCACTTACCGTCGATGTAGAGCTTCTTCTGTTTGCCGACGAATTTCTCGGCGTCAGGACCCAGCCGTTTCAAGGTGACGGGTGCGTTCATGTCGATCTCCTCGTGAATTGTGGCGGCGTCAAAACCGTCAGGCTTTGCTGGAAACTTCCTGGCTGGTGACCAATGTCACCTCGCCGTCGAGGATGGGTTTGGCGATGCCGAAGAAGCGCGCGACGACTGGCGAGCCGTTGTGCGTGTCCATGGCTGCCTGGTCGGCGAAGCGTTCATAGGTGGTGAAAACGCGAGGATCGGAAAGGTCTTGGGAAACGAAGAACCCGACAGTCGCCGCCTCGTTTTCGCGGACATGTTCCGCGACCTCCAGGAGCGCCTGTGACATGGCCTGCTCGTAGCCTTTGCGGGCACGGATGATTGCGGTGATCGTCAACATTTTGGCCTCGTTCGTTAGGAATTGATGGATGTGGCGTTGCCGGCCGAGCCATGGGGTGCCAGATGGAAGCGTGCCAATATCCTATATATTCAATATTTCACTTTTCAAGTACTTTTTCCGAGCCAAACCCACCCATCTCGCTTTGCAGGGATAGATCGAAGGAAACAGCCGCCTTGGAACGAAACGGCGTTAAGCGGGAGTAGATTGGCGCGACGCGCTCAGCACGCGGCCCGCAAAACCAGGCGTCACCGTACGACGAGGTGCGTGGTAGGGTTGGTTGGTCCTAGTCTAAGCAATTGAAAGCTTGCAGAACCTGGAACTCGGTACCGTCGGCACGCGCCAGAAACGTTGCGCCACATGCTGAACCATTGCGGATAACGACTTCTCCGCGCGCACCACGGTATTTCAGTCCTTCGAGCGCGGCGGTGAGATGGACCGTCGACAGGCTTTGCGCTTTGTTGGCCATGGCATGCAAGAACTGCAGCGCCTCATAGCAGGCCTCGCTGAGCACGCCCTGGACCGGGGCGGTGAGGCCGAAAGCCTCTCGGTAGCGCTTGAGGAAACGCAAATTATCGGGCGTTGCGAGCGCGTTGAAGTAGCCGGCGGCACAATAAAGATTTGCCGTGTTCTCCGCGCCGATCGCCATCAGCGTGTTTTCCTCGATAGCACCGGAGAACCTGATGATCGACTGGCTCAAGCCCCTGTCGGCGAACCCCCGGTTGAAAGGCACGCATTCCGCACCGACCAGCGATTCGAAGACGATGTCTGGGCTGGCTTCTGCCACGAGATCGATCAGGCGCTCAGTCCGACCCTGGCCAATGCCCGCATATTCCTCGCCGACGACCTCACCGCCATTTTCCTCGATAAATCGCCGCACCCACTGGTGCGACGCACGCGGCCAGACATAGTCATTGCCAACCAGGAACCAGCGCCGCGCCTTGCGGTTCTCCATCAACCAGCGCACCGGTCCGGGAAATTGCTGCTCGGGGACATCGCCTATTGCAAAGACCCCTGCCCGTTCCTCGCCGCCTTCGTAGAGAGGCGCGAAGACGTAGGGGATCCGCCCGGCGAACGCTTCGCTCAATGCAACGCGCACCGAGGACAGATGCACGCCGACAAGCACCTCCGCGCCATCCCTCTCCACCAATTCGCGCGCTCGTTCCACCACAGCGGCCGGACTGCCGCCTGCGTCCGCCGCCAGCAGCTCGACCTGGCGTCCCAGAATGCCGCCCCGCTCGTTGATCTCGGCGGCCGCCAGGACCGCGCTGTATTGACAGGAAGGGCCCCATATGGCGTCAGCACCCTGGAAAGGAACCAGAAGGCCAATCCTCACCGGCCGTTTGGGAACGACACGGAAAGAGTGCGTATCGGAATGGCCGACATTCCATCGCCGCGTCTTCACCGGCCTTACGGCGCGGGCCAGGGAATCGGCCTGGCCTGGCACACACCGGCCGACCTCGACCCTGTCGGCCGAATGCCGTGCTGAGGAGACCCTGCCTGCTGGGGCCATTAGCTGTGCCGCCTGATTTGAACGGTTGTGAAGTCACTGTCTTTCGTTTGCAGCGTAAATCATATACATAGTTTCCGATTAAACAATTATAGAATCAAATATCATGCAGCGCCGTCCCCTCAGCGAGCACCTGTCGCACCTCCTGGCCCAGGCAAATCGGCACATCAGCAGGCAGCTCAACGCCGAGGGCGTCTCGCTCGACCAGTGGCGCCTGATGATGGCGCTGTCTGAAGTCGGCGGCTCGACCATGGGCAAACTGGCCGACGAACTGGCGATAAATCACCCGACGCTGACGAAACTGGTCGATCGAATGGTCGAGGAAGCGCTGGTTTACCGCGTTCCCGACCCCAGCGATCGCCGCAAGGTACGCATGTTCCTGTCCGACAAGGGCGCCGCCCTTCTGGAAAGCCAGAACCGCCGAGTGCAGGACCATGAGGCGCGCGTCGAAGGCTCCTATGGGAACGAGGACACCAAGAAGCTCCGCGACATGCTTGAGACATTCATCAAACAGATCAGTTGAAGGTCGGCCCGCATCCTGGGGACCTACGCGAGCGACGGCCGTGGGCGGCAGCGCGAAATTCTATTTGTCCATAAATGGTAGCCGCAAACGCCTTGCGGCGACGAGACGCGAACACTCGCCTTTCAGTCCAGACTGCATATCATGAAAAGCCGGGCTATATCCGATCGAGGAGACGTGACGCGGAATCAAAAAACACCGTGTCTAGCCGTGCGTCCAAACGACTCACGCTGAACGCTAATGACTGAGCGTGATGATCACGGGGGAGCACACAAGACCGCCCCCAACTACCGCACCCTTGTTGTTACGAACCACCCTGTTTCCCATTATTTTTCAAATAGTTACCAAGACACTTGCGGTACTCCACAACCACCCGTCAGGCGATCCGACACCATCGCGGGCCGATATCGAGATGACGAAGGAGATCATCGAGGCCGGCAAGCGTCTGGGCATTGCCATCCACGACCACATCATCATCGGGCGCAAAGGCCATGCCAGCATGAAGGGCCTGCTGTTGATCTAGGAACGGCCCTCTCGAAGGGTCGTGGCGGCAAAAAAAGCGGCATTTTTGCCGTCAAGATAGTCGGCTCTGGAGTTTCGATCGCAAATCAAGCATGATGCACTTGGTTTTTCCTGGGACACCTTCTCGCGCCCTTGAATGCCGGGAGGACGGGACATGGCCGTAGCGCTTGTACTCGTTTTGATCGTTGTGGGCTCAGTGTTGTTTCACCTCCTGAGCCCATGGTGGTGGACGCCTATTGCCTCGAACTGGGGCTATATCGACAACACCATCATCATCACCTTCTGGATCACCGGTGTCGTCTTCGCCGCCGTGGTTCTGTTCATGGCCTATTGCGTCTTCCGCTTCCGTCATCGGGAAGGGAACCGGGCTGCCTACGAACCGGAGAACAAGCGGCTCGAATCGTGGCTGACAATCGTCACCGCGGTTGGGGTCACGGCGTTGCTGATTCCCGGCCTGTTCGTCTGGAACCGGTTCGTCAACGTTCCCAGCGACGCAACCGTGGTCGAAGTCGTCGGCCAGCAGTGGCAGTGGAGTTTCCGTCTGCCCGGCAAGGACGGCAAGCTTGGCACATCCGACACCCGCGAGGTCACCGCGGACAATCCGCTGGGCGTGATCGCCGGCGATCCCAATGGTCAGGACGATGTCGTGGTCGAAGCGGCTGATCTGCATTTGCCGGTCGGCAAACCGGTCAAGATGCTGCTCCGCTCGATCGATGTGCTACATGATTTTTATGTGCCGGAATTCCGCGCCAAGATGGACATGATCCCGGGCTCGGTCACCTATTTCTGGTTCACTCCGATCAAGACCGGAACCTTTCAGGTCCTGTGCGCCGAGCTTTGCGGCCAAGGCCACCCTTTGATGAACGGCATCGTCATGGTCGACACCGAGCAGGACTATGTGGCCTGGCTCGACCAGCAGCAGACGTTCGCGCAATTATCGGCGCCCCAGCAGACGGGCTCGGCGCAACAGGCGCCGAGCAACGCCATGGCATCAGCTTTGAAAGTTGCGGCAAAACTCGAAACTGTCGGGTCCCGCTGAAAAGGGCACGGAGGTGCTCCTCCTATGGTCGATATCACGCCTGCAGATGCCGTCCCGGCCGCCGAAGTCGCGGAAATGGAACTCTACCATCCGCACAGCTGGTGGACGAAGTATGTCTTCTCGCAGGATGCCAAGGTCATCGCCATCCAGTATTCGGCGACGGCGATCGGGATCGGCATGGTCGCGCTGGTGCTGTCCTGGCTGATGCGGCTGCAACTCGGTTTCCCCAGCACGTTCGACTTCATCACCCCGGAAGCCTACTACCAGTTCATCACCATGCACGGCATGATCATGGTGATCTATTTGCTCACGGCACTCTTTCTCGGCGGCTTCGGCAACTACCTGATCCCGCTGATGGTCGGGGCTCGCGACATGGTTTTCCCCTATGTCAACATGCTGAGCTACTGGATCTATCTGCTTGCCGTGCTGGTTCTGGTGTCGAGTTTCTTTGCGCCCGGCGGACCGACGGGGGCGGCTGGACGCTCTATCCGCCGCAAGCCATCATGACCGGCACGCCTGGCGGCCAGGACTGGGGCATCATCCTGATGCTCGTCTCGCTGATCCTGTTCATCATCGGCTTCACCATGGGCGGCCTGAACTATGTGGTGACGGTGCTGCAGGGCCGCACGCGCGGCATGACGCTGATGCGCCTGCCACTGACGGTCTGGGGCATCTTCACCGCCACCGTCATGGCGCTGCTCGCCTTCCCGGCGCTGTTCGTCGCCTGCGTGATGATGCTGTTTGACCGTGCGCTCGGCACCTCCTTCTTCATGCCGGCGGTTGTCGAGATGGGTCAACAATTGCAGCATGGCGGCGGCAGCCCGATCCTGTTCCAGCATCTGTTCTGGTTCTTCGGCCACCCCGAGGTCTACATCGTGGCGCTTCCGGCCTTCGGTATCGTCTCCGACCTGATCAGCACCCACGCGCGCAAGAACATTTTTGGCTACCGGATGATGGTCTGGGCCATCGTCGGCATCGGCGCGCTGAGCTTCGTGGTCTGGGCGCACCACATGTATGTCAGCGGCATGCACCCCTATTTCGGCTTCTTCTTCGCCACCACGACCCTGATCATCGCCGTCCCGACCGCCATCAAGGTCTACAATTGGGTGCTGACGCTGTGGCGCGGCGACATCCATCTGACCATACCGATGCTTTTTGCCATGGCCTTCATCGTCACCTTCGTCAATGGCGGGTTAACCGGGCTGTTTCTCGGCAACGTCGTCGTCGACGTCCCGCTATCCGACACCATGTTCGTCGTCGCCCATTTCCACATGGTCATGGGCGTCGCTCCGATCACCGTGATCTTCGGCGCGATCTACCACTGGTACCCGAAGGTCACCGGCCGGATGCTGAACGAGACGCTGGGCCAGTTCCATTTCTGGGTCACGTTCCTTGGCGCCTATCTGATTTTCTTCCCCATGCACTACATCGGCCTGATGGGCGTGCCGCGGCGCTACAACGAACTGTCCAATATGACGATCATGACGGAGTCGGCCCACCACCTAAACTCCTTCATCAGCATCATGGCGTTCATCGTCGGCTTTGCCCAGATCGTGTTCCTGTTCAATCTGATCTGGAGCATCCGCCATGGCCGTGAGGCCGGCGGCAATCCGTGGCGCGCCACGACGCTCGAATGGCAGACGTCCGAAACCCCGCCGACCCATGGCAATTTCGGCAAGGATCTGCCGATCGTCTATCGCTGGGCTTATGACTATAGCGTGCCGGGCGCCAAGGAGGATTTCATCCCACAGAACGTGCCGGGATCTTTCGGCCCCTCAAAGGAGCCGGCATGAGCGTCATCATAGTCTTCCTGTTCGTCATCGCCGGCTTTGCCGGATGGTGGCTTTCCCATCAGCGGCTGATGTCGAGGCCATGGCTCGAGCAAGGTCTGGCCGGGGACGTTGTCGCCTTCGACCGGTCAGCGCTGCCAACCGCCAAGATCGGCCTCGGTGTCTTCCTCGCCGTCGTCGGCTGTCTGTTCGCACTCTTCACCAGCGCCTACTTCATGCGCATGGCGCTGTCGGACTGGCAGCCCCTGCCGCTCCCCCGCCTGCTCTGGCTCAACACCGGCGTGCTCATCTTGAGCAGCGTCGCATTGCAATGCGCCGTGGTCGCCGCGCGCAAGCGGCAGATCGACATGGTCAGACTCGGCCTCGCCACAGCCGGGCTCACGGCGCTTGCCTTCCTGGTCGGGCAGTTGGTGGCATGGCGGCAGTTGACCGACGACGGCTATCTGCTGAGTTCCAATCCGGCCAATAGCTTTTTCTACCTGATCACCGGCATGCATGGCCTGCACATACTGGGCGGGCTGGTGGGCCTCGGCAGAACGACCGCCGGCGCCTGGAATGGAGCGCGGCCGGAACGGCTTCGCCTCGGCATCGAGCTGTGCGCCATGTACTGGCATTTCCTGCTCTTCGTCTGGCTCGCCATCTTCGCCCTGCTGGCCGGTTGGGCCGCGACGTTCATCGACATTTGCCGACAGTTGCTGACTTAGGGATCAAGCGGATGGCAGAGACACTGACGCATATCGGCCAAACGGAGCCACGGCCCGCAGGCTGGCAAGGCATTGCCGCCGACTGGTCCTCGGATCAGCGTGCGTTCAAGAACGTGTCCTGGGGCAAGGCCATGATGTGGATCTTCCTGCTCAGTGACACCTTCATCTTCGGCTGCTTCCTGCTCTCCTACATGACCGCCCGCATTTCGACCCGCGTGCCATGGCCCAATCCGAGCGAGGTCTTTGCGCTTCGTATCGGCGGCTCGGATATCCCGCTGATCCTTATTGCCATCATGACCTTTGTGCTGATTTCAAGCAGCGGAACGATGGCCATGGCGGTCAATTTCGGCTATCGCCGCGACCGCCGCAAGACGGCAATTCTCATGCTTCTGACCGCGGCACTCGGCGCGACCTTTGTCGGCATGCAAGCCTTCGAATGGACCAAGCTGATCACTGAAGGGGTGCGGCCCTGGGGCAATCCCTGGGGCGCCGCACAATTCGGTTCATCTTTCTTCATGATCACCGGTTTCCACGGCACCCATGTGACGATCGGGGTGATCTTCCTGATCATCGTGGCGCGAAAGGTCTGGCGCGGAGACTATGACACCGGACGGCGCGGCTTCTTCACCAGCCGCACGGCCGCTATGAGAACGTCGAGATCATGGGGCTGTACTGGCACTTCGTCGATCTGGTCTGGGTGTTCATCTTCGCGTTCTTCTATCTTTGGTGAGAGGCAGATATGGCTGAAGCAACCGCAAACGGCCTAGGGCAACACGCACTTCACGCTGGTCATGCGCATGACGCGCCGGCGACCGGCATCGCCGATGCGGAGGTCCACCAGGAGCACCCGATCAAGCTCTATCTGGTGGTCTGGGCATGGCTGTTCATCCTCAGCGCATGCTCCTACATGGTCGATTATTTCGGTCTCCACGGCTATCTCAGATGGTCGCTGATCCTGATCTTCATGATGCTCAAGGCGGGCCTGATCGTCGCCTTCTTCATGCACATGGCCTGGGAACGGCTGGCGCTGACCTACGCGATCATCCTGCCGCCGATACTGGTGCTGGTGTTCGTGGCAATGATGGTCTTCGAAGCCGACTACACGCTTTTCACCCGGCTGGCGTTTTTCGGATCCGGCCCCTGACGCGCAAACCGGATTTGCCTATGGCATTTCCGGTCAGGACCCTTGCATGCGACGTGCGTCCAGTTCGGTTGCCGGCGCCTTGAAACAATCGGCAGCTGGTCCATTTTTGTTAGAGCATGATCCCGAAAAATGGATCCGGTTTTCGCTGCGCTGATCCCCGTGCGTCGCGAACTCCGGCAAGGGAGGCCAAGATGACGATCGCAAACAGACTGAAGGACTTCATCGACGGCAAGGGAATTTCCTACGACACCGTCGCTCATCATCGCACTTCAACAAGCCGACAGTCGGCAATAGCCGCGCATGTGCCCGGCAGCATCATGGCGAAATCCGTGGTCGTTCACCACGAGCTTGGCTATACGCTGGCCGTGGTTCCGAGCACCCACAGGATCGAACTTGGCAGGTTGCAAGACGTCATGAACAAGCGTCTCGGACTCGCCTCCGAAGACGAGGTGATTTCGCTCTTCGGTGATTGCGACACCGGCGCCATCCCGCCGATCGGCGCAGCTTACGATGTGCCGGTGATTGTCGATGAGAGCCTTGGCGATGCCGCCGACATCTACTTCGAAGGCGGCGACCATAGAACGCTGGTGCATGTCAGTGGCGAGGATTTCCGCAACCTGACCATGGGCGCACACCAGGCTCGCTTCAGTCACCCGGCTTACTGACGGCTTCGATCAGACTTGCACCGGCACCCTCGCCGGTGCGGTGAGGCAGAATTTCCTCAACTCGCCGGTCTGGCGGGCGACTCCACGACCTTGCGGTAAACATGCCAGGTGGCGTGACCGAGGATCGGCAACACGACGGCCAGCCCGGCGAACACCGGCAGCGAGCCGATGATCAGGGCGACGGCGACAATCAGTCCCCAGACAACCATGGCGATCGGGTTAGCCAGCACCGCACGCACCGAGGTGTGGATGGCTTCGTAGGCGCCGACGTCGCGGTCGAGCAACAAGGGGAAGGCGACAACCGTTGTGCACAACACCACCACAGCGAAGACGAAGCCTATGGCGTGCCCCAGGATAATCAGCGTCCAACCGCGTCCGGTGGCAAATATTTCATTGATGAAGCCGGATATCGATTCCGGCGGAGCCGGGCCGAAAAGATATTGGTAGAATATCTGCGCCGTCAAAAGCCAGGTGATGAAGATTGCAAACAGCATGATCCCGACCGCCGCGATGGCCGGCAGCGCCGGAGAATTCCTGACCTCGAAAGCGTGCCTCCAGGAGAAGTCGAGTCCGGCTTCCCGTCTGCGGCTGATTTCATAGAGGCCTATCGCCGCGAACGGGCCAATCAGCGCAAAACCGGAGACCAGCGGAAACAACAACGGCAACGCATTGGCGCCAGAAGTCCAGGCGGCGAGCACCACGCCCACGAGCGGATAGATCAAGCAGAGAAAAACGATGTGCGACGGTTTGACCATGAAATCGTCGACGCCCCGCTTGAGCGCGTCGAAAAGGTCGGAAACGCCGATTTTTCGAATTTTGGTATGTTCCAGCGTCTCGCTGGCGCCTGCTATCACATGAAAGCTAGCCATGACCATTCCTCCAGACCAGGTCCGGTAAGGTCGCGGCTTCGCGGTGCTGCCGTTCTGCGTGATTGGCCACGCAAAAACCGCGACCTGCACCGCAATCAACATACTCTCTTGCCAGAGACTTGTCGCCCTTTGTCGGAAGGGCCCCGGCGGTCCGGCTAGCTCTGGTGGTCTTTTTTCGATATTCTCAGGGTCAAAGGTGAAGGTCATGGACGGAAGGACGCTTCTCATACTCGGCCTTGGCGTGGTCGCCCTGCTGATCCTGGGATTCTGTGCGATCCCTTCGTGATGTTCGAGCCGATTCTGGCCTGCAACGCCTTCGATGCAGCAAGGACAGACCGGCTGTCTCACCCGACGAGTATTCCGATAACAGCGGTCTTGCCGTCAACCTCCGGTTGACATGAATGCTCGCATTGCGATGGTGTCGGCAAGCAGTAAGGCAAAGATCGCGAAAAGGTAGAAAATCGAGAAGGCAAACAGCGCCTTTGTAGGCTTCATCCCCTGGTCTTGAGCGACCAGAACCTTCCAGGCGTGCCAGATAAAACCCGCGCCCAATGCAGCCGAAACAATTCCATAGAACCCGCTCGCGAATCCGAACGCCCAGGGCAGCACGCCGATTGGCGCCAGAAGCAGTGAATAGGCGAATATCTGTTTTCTGGTCGAGACCTGGCCGGCAACGTTCGGCATCATCGGGATGCCGGCAGCGGCGTAGTCGCCGACTTTGAACAGCGCGAGCGCCCAGAAATGCGGAGGCGTCCATAGAAAGATGATTAGAAACAGGATGAGGCTTTCAACGCCGATGGCGCCAGTGGCGGCCGCCCAGCCAATGACAGGAGGAAGGGCACCCGCCGCGCCGCCGATGACGATGTTCTGCGGCGTCGAGCGCTTCAGCCACATCGTATAGATAACGACGTAGAAGAAGATGGTGAAGGCCAGCAGCGATGCGGCAAGCCAGCCCACCAGCACGCCGAGCGTCATGACCGAAAATGCGGAAAGCACCAGGCCGAAGCCGAGAGCTTCACCCGGCGTGACGCGGCCCGACGGAATCGGCCGCTTTGATGTGCGCGACATCAGCGCGTCGATATCCGCGTCGTACCACATATTGAGAGCCCCGGCCGCTCCCGCTCCAATCGCAATCGCACCGATTGCAATCACGGCCATGACCGGATTCATCGCGCCAGGCGCTGCCATCAGGCCAACGAAAGCAGTGAAGACAGCAAGCGCCATGACACGGGGCTTCAAAAGCGCGAAGAAATCACCCGCCTTCGCTTCCGAGAGGCGGATGCCGGTATCCCTGAGGCGGTTTTCCCTAGTCGACATCTCGGACCGATGGAAGCAGGCAACCTAGGCCATAATCCAGAACTGAAGGCGCGAGCGAAAACTGAAACCCGGTCTTTGCTTACGCTGCCCTTCAGTTCGGATAAGATCACAGTAAAACAAGAGGTTAGACGCGCCTTGCACGGCAGAACAGATTATCCGCTTCGCCCCCAAATGGAATTGCGGCCTATATACCACAGAATCTGGCCGGCAGGTAGAAGAGGTCGACCGTACAAAGGTTTAGGTGGTCTGCAGTGGCTCAAGGTACATCCGTGTTGCAGCTGCCGGCAACTTGGTTGACCGCTTCACCCAACCCGGCAAGATCGAAATCGGCCTCGCCGCGCCCCGACAGCAGCCCGAACCGCCACGAAAGCTGGAGCCGGTTCGCGGCGACAAGGCGCTTGATACCGTCAGCGCCGTCGCGCACCAGCATCCTGCCGCGCGGCCCGACCGACCAGCTCTCATCGAACTTGCTGCCCTGGTCGACCGTGACCGACATGGTGATCTTGCGGCTGGCGGAGACGGCGTCGTTCAGTTGCAGCCATTCGGTCCAATGCGGTTCGCCATTCGCCCGGCAGGCTATGGTCAGGATCGGACTGTAGCTCAAGGCGCCGCCGCCGGTGATCAGCTTGTTGGTGGCATAGAGCGACGCCGTGACGAGGCCGTCCTCGCTCGTGTCGAACCGCCAATTGTCAGGCACCGTATCGGCCCGGGCAGTGCCGCAGACCGAGACAAGGACCAGCGCAATTGCCGCAGCGTGTCCCAATTCGACGAACAGTCTCAACACGCCCTCCAACAGCCAAGTGGCCTGCAATAGAAGCGCAGATAATGATCAAAGCTTGATCGCCACAGGCCATCGCTCGCGAAGCGTGGCGGCTGTTGCAGTTTGGCAACGAAAAGGCCGCCTCGAGGCGGCCTGAAAGCGCTATAAATTATCGAAGGTCGTAATTTACACGTCTAGAGCCCTTGGAGATCTAAGAGCAACTTTTTGGCTTTTTCTATACGTTCAGGCGTCGCCTTCGATGACTTCCTGACGGCAGTCTCTGACCAAGCATCCAAGCCGTAGCCGGCGCACTCCAAAAAGTCTGCAGTCGCAGCAAGCTCTAGTGAAATTGGATCATACCCGGCGAGAATTTTCAGGGCGTGCTTCCGCGAAGCGTCCAGTGGATCGCGTTCATCTTTCAAAAGCGACTGAAACACCGAATACAATTGAGACCTAGTTCCGACGCGCTTATCGTGATTTACGAATCCAAGCGCCACAGAATCCTGAGCAGAGATAGTCAGCTCCTCACTGTATGGCCCATAGTGATAGTATTGAAAGTCATAACCAAATCCGATGCCAAGGCGTTCAAGAAAATAGAAGGTCTTTTGAAGTCGAGTTCTTCCAACTAGTTCGCCTCCATTAAGATTCAATATCTTTGCTATATCTGTGGAGTTTGTCATCATCCCACTCCCATCGCGATTTGTTTCACTTTTTCCAGTGCATTAGCGTTACCGGCATAGACGCGGTAGACCGTACGCTTTTGTAATGCGCTAACTACGTCCGACAATTCGGCCAAATCCTGATAAGGGCCGCCAGGTGACCCACGTATAAGGACCTTTGAGAGGGCCTCAGGCGTATCGTACCCACGCCTCTTGTAAGGATCCCTAGCTGGGGAATCCTCAAAAATTTCGAGATATCCAAAACCGTCTGCTTTTTTTGCCTCTGATAGGGCGGCTCGAAATTTAGCTACCGATGCCTCTCCACCCCGACCCTTAAAATATTCGGTCACGTCAAAGGCTTTATACAGGTC
The DNA here is from genome assembly GCF_042647205.1 of Mesorhizobium cantuariense. Classification (NCBI taxonomy): domain Bacteria; kingdom Pseudomonadati; phylum Pseudomonadota; class Alphaproteobacteria; order Hyphomicrobiales; family Phyllobacteriaceae; genus Mesorhizobium; species Mesorhizobium cantuariense. The sequence goes on from NZ_JBHRVD010000001.1 coordinate 3,758,731, forward strand.
CCTTCGAAGAAGCCTGGACGCCAAATGTTTTATGTGGTCGTCAGACGCGCGAACCATAAGCGGCAAACTGCCCCATACAACCGAGTCGTCAAGGGTCAGATAATTCCTGAGCGTCGAATCGACCAAGAACTCAGTAATCGGATGAGCCGAGTCGAGACCGGTAGCTGCGACATTTCCATCCAAAATCAACTCTCCCAGCCGGACCAAAAGGGCGGTTAGAATTTTTTCTGCCGATCTGGTCGCCTTGTGGAAATATACAGCAAAATACATATGAAACAAACCAAGAACATACGCTTCGGCTGCCTGAAATGCCTTATTCCCAAGCACCAAACTATCGATATTCGCGTAATCCTCACCATCCGTTGAGAACGGCACCTGGTCGACCTCGAGATTGGCGAGCAACCAGAAATAGTCAAAACTTCCATGACTGACACCGGTCATAAGCCGGTCCCGACGAAGATAGTCGAGGCGGTCAGCATCAAATTGGCTCGAAACGATTCCCGAATAGATGTCGGTCGGCGTTTCCTGCAGCAGCAAAGTGGCAACAGCCTCTCTTGCCTCTTTGCCCATTCCCTTTTCGATGCGTCTGCCGATGTCCGTATTCTCACGAATGATGTCAGCGGTCCAAATCTCATGCCGTTTTTCGACCTTCTGGCCCCGTGCCTTGGCAATCTTCTTCATTGCGTCTTCAAACGCATGGCTAAACGGCCCGTGACCAAGGTCATGCACAAGCGCAGCGGCAAGAGCGATTTTTTCGCGATCTTCATCGAAGTCTTTACCAAGAAATTTCCTGACCCGGCCTGATAGCTCTCGAGCGGTATGGAACACACCTAAGCTGTGAGCCAGCCTCGTGTGCGTGGCTCCTGGATAAACAAGTTCAGAAAATCCAAGTTGTTTAATTCTCCTAAGCCGCTGCATTTCTTCGGAATTAACTGCATCCCAAAGCGCTTGCTCGAACGCGGTTTCAGAGAATTCAATGAGATCGTGTAGCGGATCTCGTATCCTTTGTGGTTTCACGTTGTCGCCCGAATCGTTTCCCCTCTCCAAAATAACACAAAGACAACAAAATCTGACTTTGACTCAGCCACCCAGTTTCTCATCAGAAATTTATCTGCTGGGTCACGGCCACTCCATCTGATCCTCTCAATATCAGGCGGCGTGGATTCGAAACGCGGGCTATAGCGGGTCTCTGTTGCCACAACCTCGCAACGAAAAAGGCCGCCTCGAGGGCGGCCTTTCCTGTTTCAGCGGAGCGCTGGTGTTATTCGGCGTCCTTGCCGGCTTTCTTCTTCGGCGCGGGCCTTCTTCTTGGGCTCTTCCGCGTCGTCGGCCTTCTTGTCGTCGGCCTTCTTGGCGGCGGCTTTCTTCGCCGGCTTCGCCTTGGTAGCGGTGTCGTCCTCCTCGTCGTCGGCCATCAGATCTTCCTTGCTGACCTTGACGTCGGTGACCGAAATCTGGCCGAGGAGATGATCGACCACCTTTTCCTCGAACATCGGCGCGCGCAGCGTGTTCAACGCTTCCGGATTGTTGCGGTAGAACTCGAAGACTTCCTGCTGCTGATTGCCCGGATAGCGGCGCACCTGCTCGAACAGGCCGCGCTGCAATTCCTCGTCCGATACGGTGACACCGGCCTTCTCGCCGATTTCAGCCAGCACCAGGCCGAGGCGCACGCGGCGCTCGGCAAGCCGCAGGTACTCGGCACGCGCCTCTTCTTCCGTCGTCTCTTCGTCGGCGAAGGTGCGGCCGGCTGCTTCCAGGTCACGATTGACCTGCGCCCAGATGTTGTTGAACTCGGCGTCGACGAGCTTCGACGGCGCCTCGAACGAATAAGCCGCGTCGAGCTGGTCGAGCAGCTGGCGCTTGACCTTCTGGCGCGTCATGGCGCCGAACTGGTTCTCGATCTGGCCGCGCACGACGTCGCGCAGGCGCTCCAGCGACTCCAGGCCGAGGTTCTTGGCGGTCTCGTCGTTGATTTCCAGCGCGCCGGGCTGGGACACTTCCTTGACGGTGACCTCGAAGGTCGCTTCCTTGCCGGCCAGATGCGCGGCCTGGTAGTTTTCCGGGAACGTCACGGTGACCTGCTTTTCGTCACCAGCCTTGGCGCCGACCAGCTGATCCTCGAAGCCGGGGATGAACTCCTTCGAACCCAGCACCAGCGGCTGATCGGTGCCGGCGCCGCCGTTGAAGGCCTCGCCGTCGATCTTGCCGACATAGTCGATGGAGACCCTGTCGCCATTGGCGGCCTTGCCCGTCTTCGGCTCGTAGCTGCGCGCCGATTCGGCGACGCGCTGGACCTGCTCGTCGATCTCGGCGTCCGGCACGTCGAACACCTGGCGGGTCACCTTGATGTCGGAAAAGTCCTTGATCTCGATCGCCGGGATGATCTCGTAGTTGAGGCGGAACTCGAAGTCGGCGCCGCCGGCCAGGATCTTCTCGGCTTCCTTCTCGTCCTCGGTCATGATGACTTCGGGCTGCATGGCCGCCTTTTCGCCACGCCCGGTAATGATCGAACGGGTCGAATCATTGAGGATCTCGTTGACCACTTCGGCCATGAACGACTTGCCGTAGACCTTGCGCAGGTGCTGCACCGGCACCTTGCCGGGGCGGAAGCCGTTGATGCGGACCTTGTTGCGGGCATCCGAAAGCCGCGCCATCAGCTTGGCTTCCATGTCACCGGCCGGCACGGTGATCTTGATCTCGCGCTTGAGACCGGAGTTGAGCGTTTCGGTGACCTGCATCGTAAAACCTTTGTTTTCACCAATGAGACTGCCACGGCCTCTGCCGTTTACAGCCTGCCGGTATATTCTTGCCGGGAATGGCTTTTGGTACGGAACCTGGCGATTTGACCGGTAATACGGCTCAAACTCTCCCAAACTGCGTTCCAAAATGTGAATAAGTTCTTGTTTTTCCTACTTCTTATCACATTCTGTAGAAGCGGATCGTCGCGTCCCGTCACATTTGACACGCCTTTTGTCACAGGCGAGGCTAATTTTCAACAGTCTTCGCAATTCGCGAAGAACCAACATTTTGGCCCTGACCCAACATCTTGTCTCCGACCCAGCATCTTGTCTGACATTGACAGAATGATGGCTACATGGGATTGCCGGTCAATGCGGATGTGGCGGAACTGGTAGACGCCCTGGATTTAGGTTCCAGTGCCGAAAGGCGTGGGGGTTCGAGTCCCTTCATCCGCACCAACCTACCAGCATGAGATCACAGACAATCGACTATCGGCACCTACACCGACGCAGCAGCCGGCGACTGGCTCGACCCTGCCGAGATCAGTTGGAATTCGAAAAGGTGGTTTCCCGAACGACATATTGCGGCGTGTTGTTGAGCCGAATGTAGACGCGCCCAAGATACTCGCCGAGAATGCCCAAAAAGACCATCTGCAATCCGCCTATCAGGAGAATGGTGGCGATGACCGATGCCCAGCCGGGCTGCATCTCGGGATGCGTCAATCGCTGTATTATGATTAGTGCCAAGAATATCAGGCTGACGGCCGCCATCGCGAATCCGAACACCGTCGCAATGCGAAGAGGATAGACGGACGACCCCGTGGCCATCTTGAGCCACAGCGACACGGATCGCTTCAGATTGTAGTTGCCCGCGCCGGAAAAGCGTTCCTGATGATCGATATCGACCGAGGTGACTGAGTTCGTCACATTGAAGATCAGTCCGTCGACATAGGCGTAGGGGCCATCATAGGCCAGAACCGCGTCGACGGCTCCGCGGCTCATCGCCTTGAAGGATGAAAGGTAAAGATCGCGAGGCTTTTTGAGCACCCAGCCAGCCACGATGTCATTGAGGCGGCTGCCCCACTTCTTCCAAGCAGCATGTTTGCGCTCATTGTACCGGGTGTAGCAAACGTCAAATCCTTTCTCGATCGTCGCAGCGAGAGCGAGGATGGCGGATGGGGGGTGTTGCAGGTCATCGTCCATGACAACGATGACGCGCCCGCGCGAGTACCTTAGTCCTGCCATGGTCGCGTTATGCTGGCCAAAGTTTTTGCGGAGAGAGATGCCGCGCACCCAAGGGAACTCCTTGGCGTAGCGCTCAATATGGCTCCAGCTTTCGTCCGGGCTGCAATCATTGACCAGGACCAGCTCATAATGGCCATCTTCCAGCGAGCGCACCCTTCACCTGGGATATAAGCTCGGGGAGAACGTCCGCGCTCCGATAGACTGGAATCACAATCGACAGGGCGACTTGATCAGCAATTTTCTGCATGGCTAAAACTCAAATGTTGCGACAGCATGATCGCAACTCGGTTGGGACCTGTCATGGACAACAACCGAAAGCATCCCGCTTTCTTCCGGCAGTTGAATTGTCGTGTTGCCTCCGGGCAAAACGACACCCGACCAAATCTCTCGCTCATTGAACATGACATTTGCCGCCACGCCATCGGCGGTGGGGCATTGTTCTAGAACTTTGCCCGAGATGGATAGATTAAGGCGCTTTGGCAGTCGGCTAATGGCAGGCTGAAACGGCAGCTTGATCGAAGTCGGCAGGTTCGTTCCAGGATGGATAAGAAACGTATTCGGTCCCGTTATGATGATTTGCCCCCATTGATCTCCGAGGGTCTGGTTCCGCGCTGCAAATGGCATCGCCATTGAGGATCGGAACATCTGACCCCAGCCGGAATAATGGCGATCAAGTTCGGTTACAAGTTCGTCGACCTCTTCAAGCGTAACCGGTCGAACGCGTCGAAAAAGATATCCCCGTACGCCATCCATGAGCGTGTAGTCGGAGCCGACCCTCTCATAGGCCCGCCCAAAACCGCGTCGGTCAAGTAGCCATTGACCAGGGATTGTTATGTTGGCTTGACTTCCAGGTGCTTGCTGTTCCTGCGGTGGCGTCGCCGCAACGGCGAAATCAGATCGCAAGGCGTCAAAATTGAAAAGATCCTGATTCGCGATGGCGGGGGCATAGATCACTCGGTCTCGAAGATTTCGATCGAGAGCCAGGAGCAGGGAATCCGATAATATCTTGGTTGATGCATAGACCACGAATTTTTCGCCATTGGCGGTTAGTCGCTCGAGATCGGAAGTGAGTCGCTCGTACTCGGCATAGTTATCCAGATGGAGCGGGCTCACATCGCTGCGCGGAACGAAGATATGGGCCGTAGGCCCCAGTGATCGCGACAACGGAGCGATGGCCACAAGAAAGGTTGCAACCGCAATCGCGGCAAAAGGCCAAAGCCGGAATTGAATCGGCAAAACTCCCAGATATCCGGCGCAGCGCGCTACGCCAGCAAGCAAGAGCGGCAAAAGCCAGAACGCGATCGGCAGGAAATGGTGAGGACCGATTTGTTGAGTTCTAATGAAAAGCAGGAAAGTCCCGACTGCAGCCATCAGGCAGAAGGCTCCCTCGAAGCTTTTGTTCGCGAGAAGCACGATCGCTCCGATCACCGTCAGCGCAAGCATGTAAGGGCTGAAACGGCTTGCAAACATCCCGAGATGAGTCGGGAAAGGCACCTGGTAGGCGCTGTAAAGATCACTATACGAGGTTGTGAACGCGCGAACCACGAGCGCGTATTGAAACGCGAGCGCCAAGGTGACGAGCACGACGCCGGCGATCACCTGACTGCAGCCCATAGTCAGGATAGCTCGGAGCCCGGTCCGTTCGTGGATCGCCTTGGCTGACCCAACCAGAAAGGCAACGACGAAGAACATGACGACGCTGTAGGCGTACCAGCGCCGAAACAGGAATGGCAGCCAGATCAGAAGGCCCAGAAGAAGGCCATTGACAACTGGTCGCCTCGTGAGGAAATCGGATCTAAACAGCAGCAGCGTGGAGAGGCCCAGGAAAACGAGGCCAACTATGTCCAGCATTCCTCGGAGGGTCGGCGCCCAAAAAGGCAGAAATGTCAGCGCCACCAGGAAGATCGGCAACAAGCCCGAGGTGGTCTTCGCCATGTGGCTGTAGACAGCTGTCGCAATGAGCGTTGTCGGGAGCAGATAAAGCAGCGCGACGGCGCTTACATAGACGATCCGTCCGGGACCGAACAGGGCGTAAAATGGCAGGAGGGGCAGTACCCCGGACGGGTTATAGTCTTGAGTCCAGATCCCACCCAAAAAAGCCTTCAGCGCCCTGGCAGGGTCGGTCGCGAAGTAATTCCCATAGTCCTCAAAAGTGTTCCAATATAACGCATAATCCCAAGTGTACGCGGGGCTTTCCCGGTGTACGTAGGCTGCGACAACGCCCAGCATCGCCAGCGAAGAAAGCGCCCAGATCAGGGTCCATCGCCGCAACAAATGGGCTTCGAGCATGTGGCTACCTTTCGAGACAACGGGCTTGCCGCTCGATGGCGGCCGATGATAAACGGCGTGCTTTTAGCGGAGAAATTGTAGATTGAGCAAGAACGCAACCGGCAATGAGTTCGATGCGTATCGCAACTCCTACTCGGAGGCTGTGAACAACGCGATTTCCTTTTCGGGTTTGAAAGTCGATTTCTTCACCCGCGCCAAGGCTGCGCGGTTGCTAGGCCTCCTCGAAGACAGACTCGGGCCAACCGAAAAGCTTTCGGTTCTCGACGTGGGCTGTGGGATTGGAAACTACCACGAACTCCTTCGAGACAAGATCGGCAAGCTTACGGGCGTCGATCCTTCATCCGAATGCATTGATGAGGCGAAGCTGAGAAACCCGGGCCTGATTTATCGTGTCTCGGATGGGATAGAACTGCCGTTCCAGGATGGGGAATTTGATGCCGTGTATGCCATCTGCGTCATGCATCACGTACCGCCAGCCAACTGGATAAAATTTTCTTCCGAACTCGCGCGCGTCACTCGCCCCGGCGGCGTGGTGCTGATCTTCGAGCACAATCCGTACAATCCGCTGACCCGCCGGGCAGTATCGACGTGTCCATTCGACGAGGACGCGGTCCTGCTCGCGAAGAAACAGGTGGTGGAATATCTCAGAGGAGCGGGCCTGCGCGATGTCGCGGGTCGCTATATCCTTACGGTTCCGGCCATTGAGGGTGTGCTCAGGCGCGTTGACGATGCTTTCGGCGGCGTGCCGCTTGGCGCCCAGTATTATGTTCTTGGCCGGCGTCAATGACCTCCAGTGCCCGCTTGAGGCAATTTGTCATTTTCTGTGCCGTGGGACTTGCCAATACCGGCGCGTACTTTGCCATCGCCAATGGTCTGCATCTGCTCGGCGGCTTCACCGAGACGGTGTCTGCCTATTTGGCCTACGTGGTTCTGGTGCCGGTTTCCTTTATTGGGCACCGAAAGCTGACATTCGCCTCGGACGCAGCAGTGTTAGGCGAATGGGCAAAGTTCTGTGTCGTCCAGGCAATGAGCCTGCTGGTAATCTCGGTCACCACTTATTTGGCGCACCAGGGATATTTCTCCGGATGGCAAACCTTCGCCATCATCAGCATCGCAATCCCGGCATTGAACTTTCTGACATTTCAGGCATGGGTTTTTGCCAGAAAGCCGACTGCTTGAACCTGGCCCCGAATCGGTTCACCGCCGATCACCATCAACCGCAAGCAAGTCCAAGCGCTCAGGTGCGACGCCCCTGAAGCCGGCCGAAACTCCCGACTGAAACGGATCTACCCGCGAAGACGCAGAGGAAACTGCCGTGGGACCATTATGTTCGACGACACCACTGTGCGCCTGAACGTACCGAGACGGCAGCCCTGCGCCTGGCGAGCGTCCTGCTGATTGATCGCTTGAGACATAGCCGACAATGAGATCAACTCATTATGGGGAAATGGCGGGACAACAATGACACTTGAATACTGGAACAAGGCGCACATCTGTGGGCTGCTCTCGGTTCGCTTCGGGCTCACGAGCTACCTTGAGATCAACACGAGCACCACTGGCTTCAGGTACGCGGAAGCACAGCAATTGGGATTTCAGCCCTGCATGCGTCTGGTCTATCGGGCGACTGAGGCGCCGCTTGATGGTCTCCCTGTCGATTTCACCTCCGCAGATGAAGATATCGCCGCATGCCTCGAAGACACGCGCCTAAAGGGACAGACGTTCGACCTTGTCTTCGTTGATCCGCATCACACATACGAGTGCTCGGCGCGAGACATCAGGGAGGCTTCCGCATGGTTGCGCCCGGGGGTGCCGTGGTGGTGCATGATTGCCTGCCCCCGGACCGGGCGGCAGCCAATCCCGCTTTTTTCCACGGCGAGTGGTGCGGCGTAACCTACAAGGCATACATCGATTTCGTGCTGGGCAATCCGAATCTCGACTATTTCACCGTCGATGCCGATTACGGCTTTGGTGTCATTTTGAAGCCCATGGGAACTGGCGCGAAGATAAAGAACTGGCTGCGCGCCCGGCGCGCTCGGGGGCTGAAAGGCGAGTGGCTTGCAATCGGTAGTGATTTCGATGCGGCGTTCGACAAGCTCATCAGCGACAAGACAAGACTTTTGCGCCTTGTCGACTTTGGCCTGCTTCGCAGAAAGCTTGGCTGAAACGACCGTCGGCCAGCCATCTGCCAACGGCTTATGAAGCAGTGATGAGGCCGACGATTTGCGCCGACCAATCCCAGCATTTGCCCCAAGAGCTTTAGGCTACGCCTCGAAGACCTGGCGCGTGAACCACTCGGCCAACCTGGCAAGTTCCGGCCCCAACACACGATCGTCACCGACCGGCGGCATGATGGCTCTGATCTCATCGACGAAGGTCTGAAGCGCCGGCGGCGGCGTGCGTTCGGTGACGTGCAGTGCCTGCGAGGCCATCATCGCCAGCATCGCCATGGCGGCATCGACGCAGCGTCCGGCGGTCGCTTCCTTGGTCCATGCGAAGAACGCCGTGGTGGCGACATCGTCCTGTCCGGCGCCGGCCGATTCCGTTCCCGGAATGAAGGTGCGCTGTGCCGCCAGCTTGGCCTGCTCGAGATAGCCGGTGATCGCCATCGGCACATAGCCGACATTGCCGTGACCGTCGCTGTCGGCCGAGTGTCGTCCGGTCATCAAGAGATCGGGCAGCAGCGAGACCTTGCCGTTGAGGAGTTTGGAGGCGTGGCGGTCGCAGAGCAGGCAGATATCGGCCCATATCGCCGCCAAATCGTCCAGCGCCGGCGTCGCCATCGCATTGTGATAGCCGCCGGTCGAGATGCAGCGGCCGAGCGGATGTGCGTCGTCAGGCGGGATGTACACCGGATTGTCCGATATCGAGGCCAGCGACACGGTGGCCGCCCGCTCGGCCATCGACAGCGCACGATGCGCCTGGCCGAGCACGCGCGGCACGATGCGGTAGCTGACCGGCGCCTGATAATTGCGCCGCCCGTCGCCGGCGCCGACCAGGAATTCCCGCAATCCCCGCAGGGCCGCGGCTTCATGGTCATCGCCCCAGAGCGCGTCGAGCGCCGCGTCGTAATGCTCGAGCGGCGCACGAAACGCTTCGATCGACAGCGCGAACACTTTTTGCGCCATGCGGACGCGGCGGCGTGCCGCGAGCGCAGCATCCGCCACCAGAGCGGCAGCGCAAGGCGAGCCGTTGATCAGCGAGCCCCGTTCCTTGACCTCCAGATCGAAGCGCGTCGAAAGCTCGGCGAACAGCGGATAGAGCGCCAGGATCTCGCCGGCGCCGCCCTGGCCGGAGGCCGGCACTGTCGGCATCGGCCGGCCATCCAGCATCTCGGCAACGGCAAGCGCGATGCGCGGCGTGGTGGCGGCGTTGCCTTCGATGAAGTTGGCCAGGCGGGCAAGCACGATCGCGCGGACCACGCGGTCCGGCAAGGGATCGCCGAACGAGGTGGCGGCGGCGAACGCCTTGATGCGCGCATGGCGGTCCCGCTCGTCGGGTTCGAGCTTGCGGCTCGCCAACTCCCCCATGGCGGTGGTGACGCCATAGATGACCGGTGGCGGGTCGGATTCAATCAGCTTCAGGAATGAGGCACGGCATTCGGCGATGCGCCGCAAGGCCTTCTCGCCGATCTCCACCGTGTCCTTCTTCCACGCGATGCGCAAAACAGTGTCGAGGTTGATGTCCTCACGCGTCGACAGGCTAACTGGCATGCTTCACACCACGGTACGGATGCTGATACGGCAGGTATGGATACTAATAGAGTGGTTCCTCGAACAGCGTCTTGTCGCCGTCCACCAGCGCCTTGATCTGCGCGGTGCCGTCGCCGGCGAGCGCCAGACGGATGCCGAACGGTCGCACCCGCATGTCGTTCTGGATCGCCAGCCCCTCGCCCTCCGGCAGGTAGAAGCGCTCGATGCCGTAGTCCGGCGCGATGGTCATCCCTTCGCCGCGGAGGTCCCAGCCTTCGGTGACATGGCCTGATATGTCGGCCTCGTCGGCAGCGGCCGGTGTCGGCGCCTTGCCGAACCAGGCGGCAGCCGGCGTCCAGTAGCCGTCTGCGCCCTTCTTCAGGCGCACGACAATCGAGGTGTCGTCGCTGGAAAATTTGTCGGGCGGTATGTCAGCGATCATTTTCACCGGTATCCGCGAAATCTCGTAGCCGAGAATAATGTAGTCGCCGCGCAGGAGATCGCGTGGATCGACGGGCTCGACCTTCAGCAGCACTTCCTTGCCGTTGCGCAGGATCGCCGCGCGGCCGGCGATGATCCAGCTCAGGAAGCCTATCTGGACAACCGCCAGCACCAATGCCGAAATAACAAGTCTTTTCCCGGTCATCATGCCGTGGCTCCCTTGGCAACTGGGCCCTTCATGCGCTTTTCAACGCGGATGATGACGATCGCAAGAATGCCGAGCAGCACCGCGGCGGCCAGGAAGAAGCCGGCCGTATCGAGCATCGATTGCAAGGTCACCACATAGATGATGGCGAGTTCGAAGGCGAAGCCGAGATAGGCGAGCCAGCGCAAACCGCGGCTCTCCCGCCCTGCCAGCACGATTGCCGCGACAATGCCGGCGAGCGCGACGATCGAGGCGATGGCAAAACCGCTGTTGTAGGTGCTCTCGTCGGCCAGTTCGAACTGGATCATTGCCAGGCCGGTGAGGAAGCCGAGCAGCGCGTGCAAGGGCAAGCGGCCGCCGAGCTGCACGATCTTGTCGACCGGGTCCGGAGCCAGGATGGAGGCCGCGAACAGCAGCACCGACGCGACGACCAGCGGGACCGCCACCTGCAGTGTGTCGTGGTTCGCGGCCAGCAGCACCAGATAGAACAGCACCGACAGGATGATCAGGTGGCGCGCCGCCTGGCTGCGGGTCCAGAAAGAAACGGCAAACAGCACGATCGCCATGACGACGAAGGCATGCGGAAAGTCGCTGCGGCTGTAATAGTCGAAGCCCTTGAGGAATAGCCAGGCGTCGGCAATGCCGACCGAAGCGACGGTCAGCGGGTTCGAACGCAGTGCGACCGCCGCCAACGCCGTGCCGGCGCCCCAGGTGACCAGGGCCGACGCCTCGTCGCCGGACAGATGATACATCTGGCCGATCAGTGCGATCGAACCGCCGAAAGCCGCAGCCGCCACGATCCACAATGCCTCGCCGATCGCCGCATGGTCGCGCGTCTTCAACACCGCGCCGCCGACATAGCCGCCAAGGATGACGGCAAACAGTGCCGCCACGCGTGCCAGGCGCGGGATGGCGTCCCAGTTGGCGGCAACGAAGATCAGGATGGCGGCACCGAACAACAATGCGGCCATCATCGCCAGGATAGAGCCGAAGCTGAACGACTTGCGCTCATTGGCCTCGATATCGCGTGTCAGGGAATCGGCGGTCGCCGCATCGATCAGGCCCGCCTGCAGCCATCGCGCTATATCCGACCTGACCCGTGACGAATAGCTCGCCATGCCGCTTCTCCCCCAGTTTGGTCTTTTTTTCAGCCGACCCGGTCAAACCGTTGACGCGGCGGCATTTTCCGATTCGGGTTTCTTTGTGTCAGGTCCGTGAACGCGCGTTAATGCTGCATTGCACAATTTGCATTGCTGCCATGCAGCCATAGCGCTTTTAAATCGATATGACCCCGCCTATTTATGGTTCGTACACAAACGGAATGATCCGCAAGAAAGACGAAACGAGAACTACCATGAACCTGATCCGCAACTACCGCAACTGGCGCCGCTACAGGGACACCGTGTCCGAGCTGAGCCGCCTGAGCAACCGTGAACTGACCGACCTCGGCATCAGCCGCAGCGACATTCCTTACGTCGCCCGCAAGGCGGTCTAATTCTTCGGACCGCGAATGGTCCGAACCAGTTTTGAAAAAGAGAACGACAATGAACCTGATCCGCAACTATCGTAACTGGCGCGTTTATCGCGAGACGGTTACCGAGCTGGGTCGCCTTTCGAACCGCCAGCTGCATGATCTCGGTATCGTCCGTGACGAAATCAAGATCATCGCCCGGCAAGCCATCTAACCAGAATGGCGATCTAAACGGAATTTCGCCAGGGTCGACCCTCCTCCCCGACCCTGACGAATACGGTCACCCCTTACCTCCTCCCAAGGGTTGACCACCAAAACGGCGCCCGCCGCACCTCCTCCCGCGGCGGGCGTTGTTTCCCCGGGGCAAAATGAATTTTGCCGCAGAGGTTTCGCCCTCTCAAAACAGCGAACCAGTTTTCGTCAAAGCCGACCTCCTCCCCGGCGATGACGAATAGGCCCGACCTTCACCTCCTCCCGAAGGTCGGCCACCAAAACGGCGCCCGCCGCACCTCCTCCCGCGGCGGGCGTTGTTTCCCCGGGGCAAAACGAATTTTGCTCCAGAGGTTTCGCCCCTTTCAAAAACGGCGAAAGAGTTTTCGTCAAAGCCGACCTCCTCCCCGGCGATGACGAATACGGTCGGCCTTCACCTCCTCCCGAGGGTCGACCCCAAAAACGACACCCGCCGGACCTCCTCCCCCGGCGGGTGTTGTTGTATTCAGGGGTTGATTCCCCGAGCCGCTGTTTGCCCGCACCACGCACGGCAATTGCAATCGCCGCACCAAGCGATTATTCCGGCGCTCATGAGCAACAATCCCATCCACATCATCGGCGGCGGCCTCGCCGGCTCCGAAGCCGCCTGGCAGGCAGCGCAAGCCGGCGTTCCCGTCATCCTGCATGAAATGCGGCCCGTTCGCGGCACCGATGCCCACAAGACCGATGGCCTGGCCGAACTCGTCTGTTCCAATTCGTTCCGCTCCGACGACGCCGAAAACAATGCCGTCGGCCTGTTGCACGCCGAAATGCGGCTGGCCGGCTCGCTGATCATGAGCGCCGGCGATGCCAATCAAGTGCCGGCCGGCGGCGCGCTTGCCGTCGACCGCGACGGATTCTCCGAGGCGGTGACGAAAAAGCTTCAAGCGCATCCGCTGATTACCATCCAGCGCGAGGAAGTGCAGGGTCTGCCGCCGGCGGACTGGGACCAGGCGATCGTCGCCACGGGGCCGCTGACCGCACCTTCACTTGCCCAGTCGATCACGGACATGACCGGCGCCGATGCGCTCGCCTTCTTCGACGCCATTGCCCCGATCATCCATTTCGACACGATCGACATGGACACATGCTGGTTCCAGTCGCGCTACGACAAGGTCGGGCCAGGCGGCACCGGCAAGGACTACATCAACTGCCCGATGGACAAGGAGCAATACCTCGCCTTCGTGGCGGCGCTTGTGGAGGGTCAAAAGACCGAATTCAAGCAATGGGAAGGCACGCCCTATTTCGACGGCTGCCTGCCGATCGAGATCATGGCCGAACGCGGTGTCGAGACGCTGCGTTACGGACCGATGAAGCCGATGGGGCTGACCAACGCGCACAATCCGACGGTCAAGGCCTATGCGGTCGTCCAGCTGCGCCAGGACAATGCGCTGGGCACGCTCTACAACATGGTGGGTTTCCAGACCAAGCTGAAGCATGCCGAGCAGGTGCGCGTGCTTCGCACCATACCGGGTCTCGAAAACGCCGATTTCGCCCGCCTCGGCGGCCTGCACCGCAACACCTACATCAACTCGCCGACCTTGCTGGACGCCTCGCTGCAGCTGAAGTCGCGCCCCGGCCTGCGCTTCGCCGGCCAGATCACCGGCTGCGAAGGCTATGTGGAAAGTGCTGCGATCGGCCTGCTCGCCGGCCGCTTCGCCGCCGCCGAAAGGCTCGACCGGGCACCGTCGCTGCCGCCGCTCACCACCGCTTTCGGCGCCTTGCTCAACCACATCACCGGTGGCCACATCGTTTCAGACGACGAGCCGGGAAAGCGTTCCTTCCAGCCGATGAATGTCAATTTCGGCCTGTTTCCGCCAGTGGAAGCCCCGAAGACCGAGGGCAAACGCATGCGCGGCAAGGACAAGACCGTTGCCAAGCGGCACGCCATCACATCGCGCGCACGCGCCGATTGCCGGCAATGGCTGGGATTGGCGGCGCAAACGGCCGAAGCGGCGGAATAGCTTATGCCCGGTTCCTCTGGCCTACCGTTCCAGCTTTTACCACCGGGGCTCTCTACGAGCGAGGAACCTTTCGCCGGCGACTACGACATTGTCTGGAGCATCTACATCAGATGCAATAACCTGCAGAAATTGCGCGGCACTCATATACCAGCGCTGGAAGCGTTGATCGGCCAGCCCCACGGCGGCAAGGGCTGGGTGATCGACAACGAGAGTTACAATGAGAACCGCGATAGAAGTTTGAAGAGGGTTGTTGCCGTAGAGCGCCTCGAAGGCCCCTACACCGAACAGTTCCTCCTCGATTTCATGAAGAGGCTCTATTCGCTGGCGCCGTCCTGGAACATCCAAGCCCGGCTGAACCCGTCACATCCTCAGGGTGTGTATGTCTGCGCTCATTTCTCGCGGGAGACGCCCGCCTCAGAGGTGCCGGCAGTCGTTGATGCTCTCGTCGAGCTAACGCCTGCTTTCACGGGCGACGGTCAGTCCGGACGCTACATCGGTTCGGTCAACGCATTAGCTGACACATGAGCGAGCCAATTGGGTGCAAAAGGAAAGTAGGATACCATCCTACTTCCTTTTGAGTGAGGCATCCATGGAATCCGCCGAGAAACTGACTGTCACCGTCACGCCCGCCATGGCGCGCATGATCCGCGAGAAAGTCGAGGACGGGTCTTTCGGATCGGCGAGCGAGGTCATCCGCGCCGCGCTTCGCGCTTTCCAGCGCGAAGAGGAAGAACACGCCGAGCGCATGGCCTCGATCAGGGCGCGGGTGAAGGCGTCGGTCGAGGACACGAGGCCAAGCCATTCGGGAGAAGAGGTTCGCGCTCACTTCCGAGGACTTTTCGCCCAATATTCGAGCCGCACTGATGATTCAGCGGCTTGAAGTCGAGTATAGCGACGACGCCAGGAACGATCTGGCGAACATCTTCAGGCGCATGATGCGCGATGGCAGTTCGAAGTAGCCGTCTAACAGCCGTCACAAAACAGCTATTCGGCTGGCTCGACACCAGCCATCGGCAACCCCGGCTTGCCCGCCTGTGACGGATTTCTCCGAACATACGCTGCCTTCAAGCTTTCCGAGGTTTCGCGCGAGCCATCATGGCTCCAGCCCGGCGGCTTGTGCCGAGGTTCCTGACGATCCCATAGCGCGGCCGGTCTTCTTCCAGCTCCCCGACGAAGGTGCCGAACATGCGGTCCCAGATGATCAGCGTGCCGGCATAGTTGGCGTCGAGATAGCGCGGATTGGTGGCGTGGTGGACGCGGTGGTGTGAGGGCGTGTTGAAGACGAACCAGCCCCACATCTTGCCGATGGTCTCGGTGTGGATCCAGAACTGCCAGACCAGGTTGAAGCCGAAGGTGAAGGCAATCACCGCCGGATGGAAGCCAAGCAGCACCAGCGGAGCCTGCAGCACGAACATGAAGGTGAACAGGCCGGTCCAGCTTTGCCGCAGCGCCGTCGACAGATTGTAGTGCTGGCTCGAATGGTGATTGACGTGTTCGGCCCACACCCAGCGGACCCGGTGGGCAATGCGGTGATAGACGTAGTAGCGCAGATCATCGAGCAGGAAGGCGGCGAGGAACACCCAGACCGACAGGCCGAGATTGAAGACGCGGAATTGCCAGAGCCACAGCAACGCCCAGTAGGACACGACGCCAAGCAGCAGCCCCGCAACGACATTGCCGGTGCCCATCATCAGGCTGGTCAAGGTGTCGCGCGTCTCGAACGAACCCTTGGCACGGCCGGTGCGCACCAACCAAAGCTCGATCAGGATCGCGACAACGAAGAACGGGATGGCCAGTTGGGTGACTTGCGGGAAATTGTAGCTGTCCATCACGCGGCCTGCCTGGCGGAATTTGAATGTCGCGGCTCAAGCGCTTCCAGCACGCCTTGCGCATCCGCTGCGCTGGCAAAGCGGAAGCGGCCGCCCTTCCAGGTGAAATCGGCGAGCCGGAACGAGACCGTGTTCGCATCATCGGCAGCCAAAGCAGCGACGTCCAGAGACTTGACGATGCGGGTCAAAAAACAGTCGCCGATGCTGTGAACGATCCCAATGCGCGCCCGCCCGAGGTCGAGGAAAGCCGATCGGCCATCCGCTGTCAGGCGGACCACCGCCGCGATCTCGTCGGGAAAATCCTCGGCGAACCGGCTCCTCGCCTGATCCGCGCCGGCCAGCGTCGCCGTCTTGCTGCCGCCGGTGAAATGCACCGCGGCAACCGACAGCGCAATGCCAAGGGCGACGATCGCGACCAACAAAGGCAAGCTCATTGAACGGGCATCTCCTCCAGCCGGCCTGTCGTCTTCGGCAACAGTTTCGGCGCGGGGAATCCTTAGCATGATTGACGTTTACGTCAAAGTGCCGGCCAGCCCTTGCTCGCACGACGCAGCAGCAGCCAATGCCTGCGCAAGGCCGACAGCCGCGCCACACCATCGAGCGGTGAACCATTCTCCATCTTGCCGAGATAGGCACGCGACAGAGCCAGCGGCAGAAATGCCGGGCGCAGCGAAACAGGTAAGGCCGATGCCCCCTGTTCGAAGGCGGAAAGATGGTCCCGCGCCAGCGCCATCATCGCCGCCGCGACGCGTTTGGCGCCAGGACCGCCGTCGCCGGTGACGAACTCTTGCGGCGAAGAGCCGGCCGCAGCAAGGATATCAGCCGGAATAAAACATTGTCCGCGCTTGCGGTGCAGCGGCAAGAGCAGCAACAGGCCGGTCATCGCCTGCGCGCATCCCGCCCTCCCCGCCAGTTCGGCAAAGCGCGGCGCCTCACCGGGATCGAGCACCATCGCCGCAAGCTGGATGAGCGCGGCGGCCGTCTCGCCGCAATAGCCCTCCAGATCGGTGCGCGACGGCATCGGGTCGTCATAGAGGTCGAAGATGCGCGCATCGAGCATGTTCTCGAAGGCCAGTTTCGGCAGGCTGAATGTTGCTATGGTGGCGTTCAAGGCTTCGGCTGTGGGATGGCCGGCGCCCGCCTCCCCGCCGGCGGCAATGACATCGCGCCACCATTGCAGCCGCACCTCGCCCGGCAGCGCCTCATGGATGCGATCGCGAATGCCTGCGATCTCGGCATTGAAGGCATAGAGCGAAAACAGCACGTCGCGCTTGTCGGCCGGCGCGTAGAGCGCGGTCAGATAGCGGTCATGGTCGGCGGCGCGCACCGCATCCATGACGATTTTGGCATTCTGGGACATGTCAATCGACGGCGATGAGCGCGGCGGCCACGGCGCGCTCTTCCGCCAGAAGGACATTGTAGGTCCGTACCGCGGCGCCGGTCGACATCGGGTCGGACGCAATGCCTGCCGCCTTCAGCGCGGCCCGCAGTGCGGCGGGCAATGGCCGGAGATCCCTACCCATGCCGACCAGCAGGATCTCGACCTTGTCGGCCTCAGTCAGCAGCCTGTCGAAATCCGCCACCGTCAGCGCCAGAGGATCCGCCGGCTCCCAGCCATGGATGCCGGACGGCAGGCACATGAGCGAACCGCGATGCGACATGTCGGCAAAGCGGAACCCGCCATTGCCGTAGGCTTCGATCGGCGCGCGGCCTGGAAAATGCGCCTCGCGGATGACGATGCCTTTGCTGGTCACCGTTCTGTCACCCCCACGGGGCGGCGCGTCAGGTCGCGACCGCCTTGCCGCCATTGACCGGCTTCTCCTCGTCGGCCGAAGCCTGCGGCCGCAGCTTGAACAGGATCAGCAGCGGTGCGGCGATGAAGATCGACGAATAGGTGCCGAAGACAACGCCGAACAGCATGGCCATGGTGAACGAGCGGATCACCTCACCGCCGAACAGCACCAGCGCCAGCAGCGCCAGGATCGTCGTCACCGAGGTCAGCGTCGTTCGCGACAGCGTCTCGTTGATGGCGTTGTTCAACAGTTGCGGCAGCGGCATCCGCTTGTATTTTCGCAAATCCTCTCGAACACGGTCATAGACCACGATCGTATCGTTCAGCGAATAGCCGATAATGGTCAGGATCGCCGCCAGCGATGACTGGTTGAACTCCAGTCCGGTGATGACGAAGAAGCCAAGTGTCATCACCACATCGTGCACCGTCGCAACGATGGCGCCGACCGCGAACTGCCATTCGAAGCGGAACCAGACATAGATCAGGATGCCGAGCAGCGCGATCAGCATGGCGATGGTGCCTTGCTTGGCGAGTTCTCCGGAGACGGTCGGTCCCACCACTTCAACGCGGCGGAAGTCATAATTGTCCTGCAGTTCGCCGCGCACCTTGTCGATGACGGTCTGCTCGGCATTCTCGCCGCCATCCTGCGTCCCGACGCGGATCAGCACGTCGTTCGGCGTACCGAACTGCTGCACCTGGACTTCGCCGATGTTGAGTTCCGTCAATCTGGCACGGAGGTCGGCGAGGTCGGCATTGCCGCTCTTGGCCTGCACCTCGATCAGCGAACCGCCCTTGAAGTCGATGCCGTAATTGATGCCGACGGTCATGAACAGCACCACCGACAGGATCGACAGCGCGCTTGACAGTGTGAACGTCCAGCGGCGGATGCCCATGAAGGGGATCTTGGTGCCAGGCGGAACGAAGGTTACCGGGGCACGCGGCAACTCCTTTGGACGTGCCCGGCGCAGCCAGATCGAGACCAGCAGGCGGGTGAAGGTGAAGGCGGTGAAGACGGTTGTCAGGATGCCGATCGCATAAGTGATGGCAAAGCCCTTAACCGGCCCGGTACCGAGATAGAACAACACCACCGTCGCGATCAGCGAGGTGATGTTGGAATCGACGATGGTTGCCAGCGCCTTGGTGAAACCGGTATCGATCGCCTGAATCACGGAGCGGCCGGCGCGTCGCTCCTCGCGGATGCGCTCGTAGATCAGAACGTTGGAATCGACCGCCATGCCGATGGTCAGCACGATACCGGCGATGCCCGGCAAGGTCAGCGTCGCGCCAAGCAGCGAGAGCACACCGACGATCATCGCCACATGCACCGCCAGCGCAATGTTGGCGAGGAAGCCAAGGAAGCCGTAGGCGACGAACATGAAGGCGACGACGAGGATCGAGCCGATGATGCCGGCCACCTTGCCGGCATGGATCGAATCCTGGCCGAGACCGGGGCCCACTGTGCGTTCTTCGATCACCGTCAACGTCGCTGGCAAGGCGCCGGCGCGCAGCAGCACGGCGAGGTCGTTGGCGCTCTGGGCGGTGAAATTGCCGGAGATCTGGCCGGTGCCGCCCAGGATAGGCTCGCGGATCTGCGGCGCCGAAATCACCTGATTGTCGAGGATGATGGCGAACAGCTTGCCGACATTCTGCGCAGTGGCCTGACCGAAGCGCGCGGCGCCCTTCGAGTCGAAGCGGAACGACACCACCGGCTCGTTGTTCTGCGAATTGTAGGTCGCCTGTGCATCGACGAGGTTTTCACCCGAGACGATGACGCGGTTCTCGATCAGATAGGGAACCGGCGGATCGTCCTGCGAATACAGCACCGACGAACCGGCAGGCGGACGCCCATTGAGCGCGTCCTGCACCGGCATCGACTGGTCGACCATCTGGAAGGTCAGCTTGGCGGTCTGGCCGAGGATTTCCTTCAGCCTTTGCGGGTCCTGAAGACCCGGCACCTGGACAAGGATGCGGTCGTCGCCCTGCCGCTGCACGATAGGTTCGGTCGTGCCGAGTTCGTTGACGCGGCGCTCGACCACCTCGATCGACTGCGTCAATGCGGTCGATGTGCGATATTTGACGCCGGCATCGGTGACGTTGAACTTGAGCAGGCCGGGCTCGGAATCGTCGAGCGTCATTTCCTGGATGGAGCCGCCGGTGAACAGGCCGGCAGCGACCGGATCGGTCAGCGTCTTCAGCGCCGTCTTGGCGGCATCGACCTGGGCGGGATCGGTAATGCGGACCTGCAAGGTCCGTCCCGTGCCGGCAAGGCCGGTATAGCCGATCTTGGCGTCGCGCAGCAGCGTGCGGATCTCGTCGCGCGTCGTCTCCAGCCGGTCCTTGATCAGATCGTTCTGATTCATCTCCAGCAGGATGTGCGAGCCGCCCTGCAAATCGAGGCCGAGCGTCATCTGACGCTTCGGCACCCAGCTGGGCAGTTGGGCCAAGGTGCTTGCGGGGATGAGGTTGGGCGCGGCGAGGATCACTGTGATGGCCACGGCCACCCAGATCAGGATCATCTTGAAGCGCGAAAAATACAGCATATGGCGTCGTCCGTCAGAGCGTGTCTGCGGATTGCTCCGCCTAAAATTGGATTATTTCTTGGCGTTCTGGTTGGCCACCGGCTCGCCCTTGACGCGCACATCGGCGATCGTCGAGCGCAGCGCCGTCACCTTCAAGCCATTACCGAGGTCGATCTCGAGTTCGTTATCGTCGATCACCTTGGTCACCTTGCCGACAAAGCCGCCGCCGGTGACGACCGTATCGCCGCGACGAACCGCGGCCAGCATCTCGCCGCGCTTCTTCAGCTGCGTGCGCTGCGGCCGGATGATCAGAAAATACATGATCACGAAAATCAGGACAAACGGCAAAATGCTGATGAACATGTCGGGAGAAGCGCCGACGCCTTGGGCGTATGCCGGTGTCACGAACATCGAGGTACTCCTGAATTTTGAAAACAGCCGCCAATTTGGCGGCCCCTTGAAATTTGGCCGGAATATAGTCGGTAAAGTTGTCAATGCAACTGCGCGGCCGGCCAAATCGGCTGCTTTTCCGGCCTGTTGAGCCGTGTTAGAGCATGATCGCGAAAAGCGCGAGCCGGTTTGCGGAAAAGATCACGCTCGAACAAAAGGTTGCAACCGGTTTCGAACCCGACGGAATCGGGCAGGTTCACGCTCCCGCACGTCAAAAACGCGAAAACAAAAGACAGACATGACCGACAGCAGCATTGAAGCCTTGAACCAGAAACTCGACCGGCTGATCGAGGCGGTGACCCGCCTCGCCCCACCGCCCGTGCCCGAAACCGACCTCGGCGAGGCCGATTGCTTCGTCTGGCAGGCCGATCCGGGCTATCTGGAGCCGGTGCGCAAGGTCAACCGCGTCGACATCGGCCTTATCCGCGGCGTCGACCGCGTCCGCGACATCCTTGTCGACAACACCGAACGCTTCGCCGCCGGCTATCCAGCCAACAACGTGTTGCTGTGGGGGGCGCGCGGCATGGGCAAATCGTCGCTGGTCAAGGCCGTGCATGCCGAGATCAACGCCAGGACCAAGTCCGACCTGCCGTTGAAGCTGATCGAAATCCACCGCGAGGACATCGACACGCTGCCGAAGCTGATGGGATTGCTGAAGGCGGCCCGCTTCCGCTTCATCCTGTTTTGCGACGACCTTTCCTTCGACCACGACGACACCTCCTACAAATCGCTGAAGGCAGCGCTCGAAGGCGGCGTCGAGGGCCGCCCGGCCAATGTCATCTTCTATGCCACCTCAAACCGCCGCCATTTGTTGCCACGCGACATGATCGACAATGAGCGCTCGACCGCGATCAACCCGTCCGAAGCGGTCGAGGAAAAGGTGTCGCTGTCCGACCGTTTCGGCCTGTGGCTCGGCTTCCACAAATGTTCACAGGACGAATATCTCGACATGATCGATGGCTATATCAGCCATCATGGCCTTGTCATCGATCCCGAGCAGCTACGCGCCGAAGCATTGGAATGGGCGACAACGCGCGGCAGCCGCTCGGGCCGCGTCGCCTGGCAGTTCACCCAGGATCTGGCCGGACGGCTCGGTAAACCGCTGAAGGACTGACCCGTCTCGAAGCTGAAAAAGCCCGCCCCTTGCGGAGCGGGCTGAGCCGGCGGGCGGACTGGAGGTCAGACGTCCCGCAAATTGCTTTTTTTCTTCTATTCGAGATAACCCCCCGACTATTCGAGATAGCCGGAGGGATCGACCGGAGCCGAATTCTTGCGCACTTCGAAGTGCAGCTTCGGCGAGTCCGTCGTGCCGCTCATGCCCGACAGCGCGATCTCCTGGCCGCGCTTGACCTTCTGGCCGCGCTGCACCTCGATCGAGCTGGCGTGGCCGTAGACGGTGACGAGGCCATTCTCGTGACGCACCAGCACCGTGTTGCCGAATTCCTTGAGGCCGTCGCCGGCATAGATGACGACGCCATTCTCGGCCGCCTTGACCGGTGTGCCCGAGGGCACGGCGATGTCGACGCCATCCTTGCCGGAGCCGAAACCGGAGATCACGCGACCGCGCACCGGCCAGCGCATCTTGCCGATGCCGGTGGCGTCGGGCGCGACGGCGTCGTCGGCCTCGGCCTGCTGAATGACCTTCGAATCTTTCTTCGGCGGCGTGTAGGACGCCAGCGTTTCCGACGGCGTGGTCTTTGCCGCTGGCTGCGTCGTGGCCGTCGTCACCGGATCGATCTTGGCCGGCTTGGCGCTGGCGACGGTCGCGGTCCCGCCAGCCGGCACCTTCAGGGTCTGACCGATCTTGAGCAAGCCATCCTGCATGCCGTTTGCCTGCTTGATGGCGACGACGCCGACGCCGGTCTTTCTGGCAATCGAGGAAAGCGTGTCGCCCGACTGGACCGTATAGGTGCCAGCTGCATTGGTCGCCTTGGCCGCGGCTACCTGCGGCTTGGGCTCCTTGGGCTGGCTTGCCGCGGCCGACGTGTCGACCTGAGTGGCGGACTTGCCCTCCTTGAGCTTCGGCTGCTGCGGCAGAACGGCGACCTTGTCCGGCGCAGTCGCCGGCAGGTCGTGCTTGCCGTCTTTCGCCGGCTTGGCATCGGCGACTTTCGGCTCGCCCTTGCTCGAATAGGCATAGGCCGGGATGACCAGCTTCTGGCCGGTCTTCAGCCCCTTGGTCGCGCTCAGCCCGTTGACCTTCATGATCACGTCGGACGGCACCTTATAGCGCTGCGCCAGGCCGGAGATCGTTTCGCCGTCCCTGACGACGATCTCGGTCGCATGCGCAGTGCCGGAAGTCGCCACTCGCGGTTCATCGGGCTGCGCAACCTTGAACGGCGATGCCACTGGGGCGACGGTGCCGGTCGTGGTCCTGTCGACATGCGGCGCCGGAGCCAATGCGGTGCGGACCGGCTTTGAGGCAGGCGCCAGTGCGGGAGCCGGCTGCGCCTGGGCAACGGGTGGCGGCAGCGGCCGCGTCGAGACCGGCTCGAGGCTGGAGCGGCTGACCGATTGTGTGTGGCTGCCATCGATCGGAGCAGCCGCGACATCACCCGGATAGGGCTGCTGCACGGCGTCCTGCTTGTTGATGATGGCGCGCTGATTGTTGGTCGAGGATGTAAAGACGTCGTCGACGCCATTGAACCGCGAAACCTGGGAACTGCACCCCGCAGCAGCACCCGCGACCATCAGTATGGCGCAGCCTCGCGCCAGATTGCGACCGCTTGTCTTCAAAACACTGAGTTGCATCGCACTAACCCGCACATACCCGGTACAAACTAAGCATGATTAAAGCGCGTTAATGTTACTCGACGGTTAACCCCATGGAATCCGACGCAATTTTTCTTAAAATATTAGAGGACGAGCTGAAGGGAGATTTCAGGTCAGGCCAGCCGGAGTCGAAAACGGGCGCGCCAAGCGTTCGCTTGCAGCGCGGCATCACCTAAACATCGACATACGCTAGATAATAGCGGCGACACTGCGCAAGATCGGCTGCAGGCGAACGAGGCCGATATCCTCGCGCTCGAACCGGCTGCCGACCTTGGTCAGCTTGGCCAGCACCTGCTCGCCCTCCTCGGGTCCGATCGGGGCGATGACGATGCCGCCGCTCGACAATTGGTCGAGCAGGAAGCGCGGCAGGCTGTCGAAGGACGCCCATGCAACGATGCGATCGAACGGCCCTTCATTCGGCAGGCCGCCGGAACCATCGGCGTGGCGCACGATGACATTGCCGATGCCGAGCGCCTCGAAGCGCTGCCTGGCTTGCTCGACGAGCGTCTTGTAGCGATCGGTGGTGACGACCCGCGCCGCCAACCGCGACATCACCGCCGAGGTATAGCCGGAACCGGTGCCGATCTCGAGCACGCGGTTGCCCTGCTCGATGGTGAGCGCCGCGATCACTGCGGCCTGCATGTCGGCGCCTTCGATCGCCTCGCCGCATTCGATCGGCAGCATGCGATCCGACCAGGCGGTGGAATGGAACTGGGCACCAAGGAACCCGCGCCGCGGCGTCGCCTCGAAAGCCGCGATCAGCGCCTTCGGCACCGTTCCCCGGCCACGCAGGCGCAGCAGAAAGGCGGCAAAGCCTTCGCGGTCATCGTTCTGGAGGCCGTGGTTCATGCAAGCGCCTTGCTCAATTGGTCACGGATTTCATGCGCTGTGAGGTCGAGTTGCAGTGGCGTCACCGACACCAGCCTGTTGCGCAGAGCGTAGAGGTCGGTGCCTTGCTTGCCTTCGACCGGCTCGCGGCCGAAACGCAGCCAGTAGTAAGGCAGGCCGCGCCCGTCGCGGCGCTCGTCAACCCACAGGCTGTGCACGAGCTTGCCTTGCGAGGTGACCACTGTGCCGGCGACCTCCTCGGGAGTGCAGTTGGGAAAATTGACGTTGAGCAACACACCGTCCGGCAACGGTGTTGCGACCAGCTTCTTCAGGAGTGCCGGAGCCAGCGCCTCGGTCGTCTCGTAAGGCACGACACGATCCTCGCCGACATAGCTGTAGCCCTGGCTGAGCGCGATCGAGCGGATGCCGAGCAGTGCGCCTTCCATGGCGCCGGCAACAGTGCCGGAGTAAGTGACGTCGTCGGCGATGTTGGCGCCGGAATTGATGCCGGACAGGATCAGGTCGGGTGCGCCGGGCAGGATCTTCTTGACGCCCATAATGACGCAATCGGTCGGCGTGCCGCGCACGGCAAAATGCTTCTCGCCGATCTTGCGCAGCCGCAGCGGCTCCGAGATCGACAGCGAATGAGCATAGCCGGACTGGTCCTGCTCCGGCGCCACCACCCAGACATCGTCGGACAGCGTGCGCGCGACGCGTTCGAGCGACGCCAGGCCCTCGGCATGAATGCCGTCGTCATTGGTCAGGAGGATACGCATGAAGCCCCTTCGCAGAATTGGACTGACGGCAGCGCTCTATGGCGCCCCCCTCTGGCCTGCCGGCCATCTCCCCCTCAAGGAGGGAGATCGGCAGCTCGCTCGCCGCCGCGTTCCTTGTTACGCCAATAATTGGCGAAAGCCGCGACGACAGCGCAATCTCCCCACTAGAGGGGGAGATGTCCGGCAGGACAGAGGGGGGCGCGAAGGAACGCGACACTGCCAAGCTAGTCACTTTGATGACTCGATCTTTTCCAGGCCGCCCATGTAAGGCCGCAGCACTTCAGGAATGGTTACGCTGCCATCCTCATTCTGGTAGTTTTCGATGACAGCGATGAGAGCGCGGCCGACGGCAGTGCCCGAACCATTGAGCGTGTGGACGAAGCGGTTGCCCTTGCCGTCTCTGTCCTTGTAGCGGGCGTCCATGCGGCGCGCCTGGAAATCGCCGCAAACCGAACAGGACGAGATCTCGCGATAGGCGTTCTGGCCGGGCAGCCAGACTTCGATGTCGTAGGTCTTGCGCGCGCCAAAGCCCATGTCGCCGGTGCACAGCGTCATGGTACGGAACGGCAGGCCGAGCCGCTTCAGCACTTCCTCGGCGCATTGCGTCATCCGCTCGTGCTCGGCGAGTGAAGACTCCTGATCGGTGATCGACACCAGCTCGACCTTGTAGAACTGATGCTGGCGCAGCATGCCGCGCGTGTCGCGCCCGGCCGAACCCGCTTCCGAACGGAAGCACGGCGTCAGCGCGGTGTAGCGCAGCGGCAGTTTTTCATGCGCGGTGATTTCTTCGCGCACCAGGTTGGTGAGCGGGACTTCGGCGGTCGGGATCAGGCCAAGCCGGCCCTCCCCGTGTGACGTGAAGAATAGATCTTCCTCGAACTTCGGCAACTGGTTGGTGCCGAAGAGAACATCGTCCTTGACCATCAGCGGCGGGATGACTTCTTCGTAGCCATGCTCGGTGGTGTGCAGGTCGAGCATGAACTGGCCGAGCGCGCGTTCCATCCGCGCCAGCCCGCTTTTCAGCACGGTGAAGCGCGAGCCTGACAGCTTTGCCGCGCGCTCGAAATCCATCATGCCGAGCGCTTCGCCGATCTCGAAATGCTCCTTCACCCAGTTCGGCCGCGTCGGCACCTTGCCGACGATGTGCTTGACGACATTGTCGTGCTCGTCCTTGCCGACCGGCACGTCATCGAACGGCACATTGGGCAGCACCGCCAGCGCATCGCTCAGCGCCTTGTCGAGCTCGCGTTCTCGCGCCTCGCCATTCTGGATGAAGGTTTTTATCTCGCCGACTTCGGCTTTCAGCTTCTCGGCAAGGGCCGCGTCGCCCGAACGCATGGCGTTGCCGATCTCCTTCGAGGCGGCGTTGCGGCGCTCCTGCTTGGTCTGCAGTTCGGTGACGTGTTCGCGCCGCGCCTCGTCCGAGGCAATCAGCCCGTCGACCGTGGACTGCGCCTCACCCGCCGACCACGAGCGCTTGACCAGCGCCTCGACAAGGGCCTTCGGGTTGTCGCGAATCCATTTGATGTCAAGCATGGTTTGAACGCTCCTGGGTAGCATGTCGCCCAAAAGTGCGCAGCGGTTTTGGGACAACGACATGCTTCAAACAAAACTGAAACGCATCGCTTTGAGTGCGATGCGTTTCAGCCAGAGGGCGTAAACCGCATCTGAGATCGATGCAAGATGGGCTGGGCGGCGACTGTCTTTTTCCGCCGCTGCCGCCGCTCTGTTGCCTACGAGGCAGCCGGCGCCGGAGGCTCTTCCGGGGCTTTGTCCGCCACGGTCTCCGCCGCTTCCTGCTTCTCGCGCGCCACCCGCTGCTTTTCCTGATCGCGTTCGATCAGCCGGGCAGCCCAGATGGAGACCTCGTAAAGAAGGATGGTCGGGATGGCGAGGCCGATCTGGCTCATCGGATCGGGCGGCGTCAGTATCGCCGCGACGACGAAGGCAATGACGATCGCCCATTTGCGCTTCTCGGCCAGCCCCTTGGACGACAGCATACCGACCCGTGTCATCAGGCTGGTCACCACCGGCAACTGGAACACCAGGCCGAAGGAGAAGATCAGCGTCATGATCAGGCTGAGATATTCCGACACTTTCGGCAGCAGCGAAATCTGCACCTGATCGTCGGTGCCGGCCTGCTGCATGGCGAGGAAGAACCACATCACCATCGGCGTGAAGAAGAAATAGACCAGCGATGCGCCCATCAGGAACAGGATGGGCGATGCGATCAGGAACGGCAGGAAGGCGTTGCGCTCGTTCTTGTAGAGGCCGGGCGCGATGAACTTGTAGATCTGCGTGGCGATCAGCGGAAAGGCAATCACCATGCCGCCGAACATGGCGAGCTTGACCTGGGTGAAGAAGAATTCCTGCGGCGCGGTGTAGATCAGCTCGACCTTGTGCGGATCGAGCCCTGCCCATTGCGTCGCCCATTTGAACGGCACGACCAGCAGGTTGAACAGTTTCTTGGCGAAGAAGAAACAGACCAGGAAGGCAACGAAGAAACCGCCCAGCGACCAGATCAGCCGCCGGCGCAGCTCGATCAGATGCTCCATCAGCGGCGCCGACGATTTCTCGATCTCGTCCTTTTCGGTGTCCGAAACGCTCACTTGGCGGCTCCCGCCGTCTTCTTGGCCACCGGCTTCTTCGCCGGAGCAGGCTTCGGTTCGGCTTTCGCCACGGTCTTGGTCGCGATGACCTTGGCCGCGGCAGGCTTCGCGGCCTTGGGCGTTTCAGGCTTTGCCGCCGTCACGATCTTCGCGGGCGCCTTGGGCGCGGGAGCCTTCGCGCCATTTGCCGAAGCCTTGGCCGGTGCTTTTGCAACCGGTATCGTCTTTGCCGGCGCAGGCTTGGCTGCTTTCTTCGCCGCCGCGGACACCTTCGGCGCCACGACAGGTGCCGTCGACACTGACGACGTCACCACCGATTCGTCGGTCATTGCCGGGAAAACCGGCGCGGCTTCCGGCCCGTTGACGCCAGGCATGGTCGTTGCACCATTCTTCAACGGCTCGCCCGCCTGCGGGGTCGAAACGGCAGGGGTTGCCGGATCGGCTGCCGGCTTCGGCTTCATCGCCGAGTCGACGCCGGAGCGAACGTCGGCCGCAGCCTGTTCGAACGGATTGAGCTGCTTCCTGATCTCGGCCATCGGGCTCATGCCCCTGAGCTCGTCGACGGACTTCTTGACGTCGTCGAGCTCGGCTTCCTTAAGCGCTTCGTTGAACTGCTTCTGGAAATCGGACGCCATGGCGCGCAGCTTCGCCGTCGTGCGGCCGAAGGTGCGCAGCATATTGGGCAAATCCTTGGGCCCGACGACCACGATCATGACGATCGCGATGACCAGCATTTCGGTCCAGCCGACTTCAAACATGGCACTCTGTTCCGACTAGAACCCGTGGCTCAGCTCTTGCTGGCTTTTTCCTTCGCGGCGGTAACGGTCTCGTCGGCGCGATGTTCGACGGTGCGCTTGTCTTCGGCAACCTCGTCGTCGGCCATGCCCTTCTTGAAGCTCTTGATGCCCTTGGCCATGTCGCCCATCAGCTCGGGAATCTTGCCCCGGCCGAACACCAAAAGCACGATCACCAGCACGATCATCCAGTGCCAAATCGAAAATGAACCCATAGCAAATCTCTCTCGAATGTTTTCCCTGGCGATGATCTATGCGTTTTCGCGTTGGGATTCAAACACAACTGCGACAGAGTTTATGAAAGGGTGACGGATGTCACGCATTTTCGGCGTGATGGCCCGCTACGAATCCGCGCATCCTCGACAGACTGGCGGCCAATGCCAGTCAATCTTCCGTGACGCGTGGCGTCAGCAGGCCGAGTTCCTCGAGATCGATGTCGGTCAGCGCATCCTCGTCGTCGGTCAACGCGTCGGGATCGGCTGGCGGCTGCGGAATGGCGAAATTCGACGGCATGCGGCCTGAAAGCAGTCCCGCCCCTTTCAGTTCCTCCATGCCCGGAAGATCGCGGATCTCCTCCAGCGCGAAATGGTCGAGGAAGGTGTCTGTCGTGCCGTAGGTGACAGGGCGTCCCGGCGTCTTGCGCCGGCCGCGCATGCGCACCCATTCCGTTTCCAGCAGCGTGTCGAGCGTGCCTTTCGAGGTTTCGACGCCGCGGATGTCCTCGATCTC
This sequence comes from Mesorhizobium cantuariense, assembly GCF_042647205.1. NCBI lineage: Bacteria > Pseudomonadati > Pseudomonadota > Alphaproteobacteria > Hyphomicrobiales > Phyllobacteriaceae > Mesorhizobium > Mesorhizobium cantuariense. The sequence goes on from NZ_JBHRVD010000001.1 coordinate 3,788,120, forward strand.
GGCGCGCGTCACCGGCTGGTGATAGGCGATGATCGCCAGCACTTCGAGCGCCGCGCGGGAGAGCTTCCTTTGTTGGACAGTATCCCGGCTCATCAGGAAGGCGAGATCGCCGGCCGTGCGGAACGCCCAGGCCTCGCCGATACGCACCAGATTGACGCCGCGCCGCGCATAGATCTGCTGCAGCTCGGCCATGGCCAGGGCGATGTTGATGCCATCCGGAAGACGTACCGCAAGCTGCTTTTCGCTGACGGGCTCGGCGCTGGCGAACACGATCGCCTCGGCCATGCGCACGGCCTCCGCCAGATGCAGCCGTTCGGCCGGGTTCTGCACCTGTTGCTCGGCCGGGTCCTGGGAAAGCGACTCCTCTTCGGGTTCGTCACCGACCTTGAACGGAATAACCGAAGCGTTGGCGCGTTCGCTCATGATGCCACCTCGACTGCCTTGATTGCCTGCGTGCGGCCGCGCAGATAGATCGGCGCGAACACTTCGTCCTGCCGCATGTCCATCGTGCCATCGCGCACCAGTTCCAGCGTGGCCGCGAAAGAGCTGGCGATCGCCGTGCGCCGTTCTTCCGGGCTGGTCATGTACGCGATCAGAAAACTCTCCAGCGTCGTCCAGTCGCTCACGGCCCCCACCAGGCGGGTCAAGATGTCGCGCGCGTCTTTGAGCGACCAGACACCGCGCCTGGCGATCGTCACATTGTTGATCGCCTGCTTCTGCCGCTGCTGGGCGTAGGCGGTCAAGAGATCGTAGAGCGAGGCCGAATAGGCGTTGCGCTTTTCGACGATGACCATTTCCGGCATGCCGCGCGCGAACACGTCACGGCCGAGCCGGTTGCGGTTGACCAGACGCGCCGAGGCGTCGCGCATAGCTTCCAGCCGCTTCAGCCGGAACTGCAGCACCGCCGCCAGTTCCTCGCCGCTTTCGCCCTCGTCGCCCGGCTGCTTTGGGATCAGAAGTTTCGATTTGAGGAAGGCCAGCCACGCCGCCATCACCAGATAGTCGGCGGCAAGCTCGAGCCTGAGCGCCCTCGCTGTCTCGACAAAGGTCAGATATTGCTCGACCAGCGCCAGGATCGAAATGCGCGCCAGATCGACCTTCTGGGTGCGGGCAAGATGCAGCAGAAGATCGAGCGGGCCTTCGAAGCCGGCCACGTCGACGACCAACGACGGGTCGCCGGTGACGCGTGAATCGTCATTCTCGGCCCACAGACGGTCCATCGGTGCGGCCTTTGCGGCCTTGCTTTCCAATGTTTCCGCCACTGCCTGTCACTTTCCTCTGTTAGGCCACCGCCTCGAAATAGGTGGCGAATTCAGCGCGTATTTCGGTTTCTTCAACCGTGTCGCGGTTCTTTATATAGGTCAGCGCCCGCTTTGCGCGCTCCAGCGACGTGCCCTCGAGCCCCGTGGTCCGCGATGCAATGCCCGCCATCTCCTCGAAAACGCCGTTGCAGTGAAGGACCAGATCGCAGCCCGCCGCAAGGATCGAGGCCGCCTTTGTCGGGAAATCCCCAGAAAGTGCCTTCATCGAGGTGTCGTCGCTCATCAGCAGCCCGTCGAAGCCGATTTCGCGCCGGATAATCTCGTCGATGACCTTGCCGGAGGTGGTCGCCGGGTTGTTGGGATCGATCGCGCTGTAGACGACATGCGCCGTCATCGCCATCGGCAGATGGTTGAGCTCCCGGAACGGGGCGAAATCATGCCGCTGCAGATCGCTGAGCGAGGCATTGACGACAGGCAATTCGAAATGCGTGTCGGCAAAGGCGCGTCCATGGCCCGGAATATGCTTCATGACAGGCAGCACGCCACCTGCCATCAACCCTTCCGCGGCGGCACGGCCAAGTTCAATCACCGGTCGCGGGTCCTTGCCATAGGCGCGCGCACCAATAACGTCGCTGGCGCCCTCGATCGGCACGTCGAGCACCGGCAGGCAATCGGCAGTGATGCCGTAACGCAGCAGGTCGAAAGCATGCAGCCGCGCCATAAGCCACGCCGCGCGGGCGCCGGCATCATGGTCGTCGCGCCACAGCGCACCAAGCGCGCCACCGGCCGGATAGTTCGGCGCCAGCGGCGGCCGCAGGCGCTGCACACGGCCGCCTTCCTGATCGATGAACACCAGCGCGTCCGGGCGCCCGATACAGTCGCGCATCGAGGCGACCAGATCGCGGATCTGTTCGGTCTCGCCGATGTTGCGCGCAAACAGGATGAAGGCCCACGGGCATTCGTTGCGATAGAAATTGATTTCTTCGCGGGTGAGCGATTTCCCGGCACAGCCGAGGATCATGGATTTTGATTCGGTCATATCGAGAGTCTAAAGCTTCGCGCGATCAAAGGGAATCGCCGGGATGACATACGGTGCAACGCCAGATCTGCTTTCCCCATAAAAAAAAGCCGGCGCGGTGACCGCGCCGGCTTTTGATTGGGTGGCTCCGGCTCTAGCGCGAGACGAAACAGTTGCCGCCGGCGGCCTTGTAGCTGGTGCACAAATTGATCGCGTCATTGCGCGACTGGGCCGGAACGCGCACACGGTAGAACGTGCCCTTGCCGGCGATCTCGGCCTTGACGATGTTGGCGGTACGCCCGGCAAGCACGCTGCCGTAGCGGCGCTGCAGATCCTGATAGCTCGACTGGGCGCTTTCGACCGTCGGCTGTGAAGCGATCTGCATCGACCATGAACCACCGCCGGTCGCGGTCGATGCCGGATCGATGGACGCAACCTGATCGGGCTTGACCTCGCCGACGACGTCGACCGGCTGGTCGGACGGGCGCTGCGGCGCGAGCGGAACCTTGGCCGGCGTGTTGGTCGACTGCGCCTTGGCCTCAGCCTTGGGCTTGGCTACCGGCTTGAGGGCCGGCTCGACGTCCGCCTGAGCGGCGACAGGCGCCACCGTGCCGGTCTGGTCCGCATCGGCCTGCGCCGACGGGGCAACATGCTGCGGCGCCGGGTCGACCGGCTCCGTTGCGGCCACTTGCGGGGCGGCGGGAGCCGGATCTTCGCGCGGCACCAACGAACCGTCCGATTTGACCACCATGGTCCTCACCTTGCGCGGCGCAACGGCGACGACATCGGCATTGGTGCCCTTGTCGGCATCCTGCAGCACCTGCGCGATGCGATCCTCGGACTTGGGTGCGGGCGCCGTGTTGTCGGCAGAAGCAGCGCCGGCCGTCGGTGCGGCATTGCCGTCATCGGTTCCAACGGCACCTGCGTTCTGGTCCGGCGAAAGATCGATGGCGCGGGCCGGGTCTTTCGCCTGGACGTCCACCGGCTCTTCGATGTTGGTGACCAGCTTTTCCTGAACCGGCTCGGCGGGCTTCGCGCCTCTGACCGCGTCGTAGACCTTGTTGTCCTGGTTCGGCACCACGGCTCCGCCCGGATTCTCGGGCTTGACCTTGATCGGCGCGTTGTCGGCCTTGACGATCACCGGCGCTTCGCTGCCGCCCTTGCCGCCGAAAGACAGTGCAAAGGCACCGAGGCCACCAGCCACCGCCACCGCGCCGACAATTGCGGCAATGAACAGGCCGCGTCCGCGCGAAGGCCTTGCGACCTCGCGTTCGCCGAGACCCGGAACAGCCATCGCCTCGTCAAGTTCAGGATCGTAGTCCAGTTCATCGACGGTGAAATCATCCGCCTGTGAAACCGGCTGGCTGCCAGGCAGATTGTCGAGATCGAAGCCATCGGAGGCATCGGCATAACCCGTGGGCGCCGCCGCGCGGGCAGACACGTCCATCGGCCGCGCCGCATAGGTCCGCGCCTCGGGCTGATAGCCAGGCTTGACACTGTCATAGCCCTGGCTGACACCGTCATAGCCCGGCTTGACGTCATAGCCCGGCTTGACGCTGTCATAGCCCGGCTTGAAGCCTGCGGCGTAGGAGTCATCGTCGTAAGACGCGCCGGCCACGTTGCTTGCGGGAGCGGCAGCAACCTCCACCGCATTCATCTCGGTGAGAAGGCTGGAGAACTCGGCATCGAGATCGTCATAGCCAGACGACGCCGGCTGATCTTCCTCGAAGTGCAGTTCCGGAATATCGAGATCGTCCGCCAGCGCCACGACACGCTCGGGCACATCGACTGTCTCGACATCGGGCATGTCTTCGTAACGCGCGGACTGCCGCGATTGCGGCTCGGACGCAGGGGCTGCAGGAGCGACAGTCTCGACTGGCTCGGTCGAACGGTAGGACGGCACCGCGGCTATGGATGCCATCGAAGCGGCCGGCTGAGCGCTAAACGCAGGCTGAGCGCTGAATGACGGCTGCTGCGGAACCGGCGTCACGCGGCTCCACGAACGGGCTGGCTCTGGCGGCGCGGAACGTTCCGCCAGCCAATCGAGAGAATCCGCCAAATTGTCCCGGGCCGCGTCACGCGGGTCGAGGCTCTTGGCCAAAGCCGCGTCGAACGCATCATTGTCGAAATCGATATCGCCCTGCCCGGCAGCATCCGGGCCCGGATCCTGGCCCTCAACTTCATCAAACAGACGATCGTCAAGATTCGCATCGGCCGCCTGCGCACCGCCAAGGTGCTGAGGCTGCTCGGACGCGGGTTCGTCAAGGTCCCAGTGGAGGTCGCCGACAAGTTCGGCCGGTTCTTCGGCGGCCTCTGCTGCTTCGGCGACAGGCGGCGGAGCGGCGACAGCTGGCTGAGCCGTGACGGGCTCCCTGGCCACCGGCGCCGTACGCGCGGTCATGGTGCCGAGCAGCGCATTCAACTCGTCTTCCAGGCTTCGTTCATCCGCTATCGGAGCTTGCACCGGCTCGGCCATATCAGCGGCTGGCGCCACCGGCTGGACCGGAGCGGCGGCAATTTCAGCGACCGGCTCTTCGATCGTCTCGGCAAACGTGTCGTCGAGATTCAGGTCGAAAGCATCATCCGATGCGCCTTCAGGGCTGGAAATCTCGCCCTTCGCGTCCGCGGTATCGGCAAGCCCATCATGCGCTTCCGGCTCCTCGAAGGCGACCGGCTCATCCGCGCGGCTATCAAAATCCATGTCGACATCAGCCATGGCATCGTCGAAGTCGCCGACAAAATTCTCGTCGGAGGCCTGGCCGTCACGCGCAGCCGCCTGCTCCGGCATGGGATATTCGACCGGATCGGCAGCCGTGTAGGACTGTTCCGCCGCCGAATGGTCGTCGAGCATCAGCTCGTCTTCGAGCGAGATCGCAGCCGCATCGTCGAATTCATGATCGGGAGCGGCCATCTCGACAGCAGGCGCGTCAGCGACGGCAACTGCGTTCTGGGCCTCTTCGGCTTCCTCATCGATCCGAAAGTCCTGGTCGAGCGACGCGGCAAGCTCGTCCGCCATCGGCTGATCGTCCTCGAAGGGCGAGACATCCTCAAGCGAACTGGCGACGGCATTGTCGAAATCGGACTCGAAAGCCGGCTCGACAGCTGGCGCAGTTTCAGCGCCGGCCGCATGGCTGGCGCCGGCTGCGTGGTCGTCGACTTCGTCCAAGTCCAGATGGAAATCGTCGTCGAGCGACACCGAAAGCTCGTCGTCCATTGCGCTGGCATCAGCCGCGTCGAACGCCGGCTCATGTTCGAATGTCGGTTCATGAGCCTCGGCAACCGGAGCGGCGTCGCTGTCGTCAGCGCCGAACTCGCCCATCATCTCCTTCTCGAGATCGATATCGAAATCGCCCTCTTCCGCCACGTGATCGGCGGCTGGGGCTTTCGGCTGGGCGGGCGACTGCGGCTTGACCGGCTGACGCGGGTCGAACCCCATGATCCTGGTCAGTTCCGCGAACGGATCATCGTCAGAGATGTCGTTGTTGTCGGCTACTCTCAGCTGGGTTCTGTCTGCCATTATTGTTCCCGAACTCGCACTCATTCGGACGCCATGGACGTCGCGTAGGGTTGGCCCTTACCAGCGCAATGTGGGCAAAAGGTGACAGGTTATTTAGTCAAACCTAACGCATTTCGGTGGGCGCAGCGGCTCCGATCAACGTCAGGCCGGACGTCAAAACGTCCGAAACAGCCTGCACCAGCCCTAGTCTGGCATGCGTCAATTGTCGGTCGTTAACCTTAACAAAACGTAAGTCCGGATTATCCGTGCCACGGTTCCAGTGTCCGTGGAAGCTGGAAGCCAGATCATAGAGGTAAAATGCCAGCCTGTGCGGCTCGAGCGCAAGTGCCGCGGACTCGATCAGACGCGGGTATTCGGCAAGCTTGCGGATCAGGCCGATCTCGCCCTCGTCGGTCAGCAAAGCCACGGCGGACGCCAGGCTGTTGCGGTCGAAATTGGCTTCGCCCAGCTGCTCGCTCGCCTGCCGGAACACCGAATGGCAGCGCGCCGAGGCGTACTGCACGTAGAACACCGGATTGTCCTTGGACTGCTCGGTCACCTTGGCGAAATCGAAATCCAACGGTGCATCGTTCTTGCGGTAGAGCATCATGAAGCGGATCGCGTCGCGGCCGACCTCCTCCACCACTTCGCGCAGCGTCACGAAATCACCGGACCGCTTCGACATGCGCACCGGTTCGCCATCGCGAAACAGTTTCACCAATTGGCAAAGCAGCACGGTGAGTTTCACTTCTTCGCCGGCAATCGCCCGCGCCAAGGCTTCCAGCCGCTTGACGTAGCCGCCATGGTCCGCGCCGAGCACATAGATCAGGTCGACAAAGCCGCGATCGACCTTGTCTTTCAGGTAAGCCACGTCGGCGGCGAAATAGGTGAACGAGCCATCGGACTTGACCAGCGCGCGGTCCATGTCGTCGCCGACCGCGGTCGAGCGGAACAGCGTCTGCTCGCGGTCCTCCCAATCGTCGGGCTTCTCGCCCTTGGGCGGCGGCAGCTTGCCCTTGTAGATATGGCCCTTCAGCGTCAGATCGTTGATCGCCGAGCGGATTTTCTTGGCATTGTCGGCGTGCAGCGTGCGTTCGGAAAAAAACACGTCATGATGCACGTTGAGCATCGCCAGATCCTCGCGGATCATCGCCATCATCGCATCGATGGTGCGATCCTTGACGATGGCGAGCGCCTCGTCTTCCGGCATCTGCAGAAGCGAGCCGCCGAACTCCTTGGCCAGCGCCTGACCGACTGGCACCAGGTAATCGCCGGGGTAAAGCCCGGCCGGAATCTCGCCGACATCATCGCCCAGCGCCTCGCGGTAGCGCAGCATGACCGAGCGGCCGAGCACGTCGATTTGCGAACCGGCATCGTTGATGACATACTCCTTGGTCACGTCGTAACCGGCGAAGGCCATCAGGTTGGCGAGCGCATCGCCGACGACGGCGCCCCGACAGTGGCCGACATGCATCGGCCCGGTCGGATTGGCCGAGACATATTCGACATTGGTCTTCCTGCCGCCGCCAACCGTCGAGCGGCCATAGTTGCGGCCCTCGCCAAGCAGTGCGGTCAGATGCGTCTGCCAGAAGCCGTCCTTGAGCCTGAGGTTGACGAAGCCTGGGCCGGCCACTTCTGTCGCGGCGACATCCTTGTCGTCACGCAGCGCCTGCGCCAGTCTTTCGGCCAGCGCACGCGGATTCTGGCCGGTCGGCTTGGCCAGCACCATCGCCGCGTTGGTCGCCAGGTCGCCATGGCTGGCGTCACGCGGCGGCTCGACGGCAATGCGCGACAGGTCAGGCGAAACGCCGTCATTGTCTTTCAGATCAAGCGCTTCGACGGCTTTTATGATTCGCGCGGTGAAATCGGCGAAGATGTTCATTTGTGTGACTCTGGGGTCTGGCTCTGGCGGCTTTGCAGCGAATCCGGCTCGTTGGCCGGCAAAATCGAGCCCGCCCTAGCTCAATTCAGGCGTATGGTCAAACAAACGCCGGTGTTCCTTGAGCGCGTAGGTATCGGTCATACCCGCCAGGAAGTCGGCGACGCTGCGCGCCTTGATGCGATCGTCGGCCCGATCCAGCCCCACGCGCCAGCCATCCGGCATGGCGCGCGGATCGGCGAAATAGGCGTCGAACAGATCGTTGACGATCTGCTCGGCGCCCGCCCGCACCCGCATCACCTCCGCGTGCCGATAGAGATGCTTGTAGAGAAAGGCCTTCAGTTCTTTCTCTAAGGCGGCCATTTCGGTCGAGAAAGCCACCATCGTCTCGCCCGCCGCTCTCACCGCATCGGCGCTCTGCGGCCTGATGCGTTCGAGATTGGCCGTGGTGGTGACAATGACATCCTCGACCATGGCGGTGATCTGCCGCCGCATCAGTTCATGGCCGGTGCGCACATCATCGAGGGAGGGATAGCGCGCGCGCACGCCTCTCAGAATGGTTCCGGGCAGCGAAACCGTCTCCAGCATGTCCAGCGTCAGCAGCCCTGCCCTCAACCCGTCGTCGATGTCATGCGTGTTGTAGGCGATATCGTCGGCGATTGCCGCGCATTGCGCCTCGATGCCGGCAAACCGGTCGAGTTCGAGATCGTGCAGCTCGGAATAATCACGGATCGCCTGCGGCACCGGCCCTTTCAGGCCTTTTCCGTTGACATCCGTCAACGGTCCATTGTGCTTGACCAGGCCTTCCAGCGTTTCCCAGGTCAGGTTCAGCCCGTCGAACTCGGCGTAGCGCGCCTCCAGCCTTGTCACGATGCGCAGCGATTGCGCGTTGTGGTCAAAACCGCCCCAGGCGGCCATCTTCTCGTTCAGCGCGTCCTCACCGGTATGGCCGAAGGGCGTGTGGCCGAAATCATGCACCAGTGCCACCGCCTCGGCCAGATCCTCGTCGCCGCGCAGCGCCCGTGCCAGGGCGCGCGCGATCTGCGCCACTTCGATCGAATGGGTCAGCCGGGTGCGGTAATGGTCGCCTTCATGCGCGATGAAGACCTGCGTCTTGTGCTTGAGCCGGCGGAACGCCGTCGAATGGATGATGCGATCACGGTCGCGCTGGAACGGCGTGCGGGTCGGGCTTTCCACCTCGTCGAACAGCCGTCCGCGCGACTTTGCCGGATCGCAGGCATAGGCGGCACGCGGCCGATAGCCGAATCCGATGTCGCCCAACTCATTGGTCATGATCGATGCCGCAGTTGACTTGCCCCGTCGCGCTTCATACCTATCATGTGAAACCGAAAGCAAGGTGACGCCCATGGGCGCGGATGCCAAGACTGCCATGAAAGTCGATATCACCGAGGCCGCCGCCAGGCGGATCGCCAAGATTGTCTCGGGCGAAGCCGGCAAGACGGCGCTGCGCGTGTCGGTCGAAGGCGGCGGTTGCTCGGGCTTCTCCTACAAGTTCGACTTGGTCGATACCCGCAACGACGACGACGTCGCCATCGAGAAGGATGGCGCGACGGTGCTGATCGACGACCTGTCGCTGGTCTATATGGGCGGCTCGGTGATCGATTTCGTCGACGATCTGATGGGCCAGTCGTTCCAGATCAGGAACCCGAACGCAGTCGCCTCCTGCGGCTGCGGCACGAGCTTTTCCATATAGAAATGCCTGCAATCGGCGCGGTCCGTCAGATCGCGCTGTCGGCTGGACGCAACCTCGACGCGACGCTGGCTTTCTGGCGCGACGTACTCGGTATGGCTGTCCACGCGCGCTTCGATCCGCCGGGCATCGCCTTCATCATGGCCGGCGATATCAGGTTGCTGTTCACCGACGGCATACCGGCCGGAACCGTCTATCTCGACATATCAGACCTCGATGACTTCCATGCTTCGGCGGTCGCCGCGGGCGTACCCTTCACCGCGCCGCCGACGCTCGTCCATCGCGATACCGAAGGCCAGTTCGGTCCGGCGGGGGAAAGCGAATGGATGGCCTTCCTAAAGGACCCGGCTGGCAATACGATCGGGTTGGTCGAACGCCATCCGCCGCAAGAGCCCAACAGAACAGCATCGAGACCGTCATGAAAATCGTCACCTGGAACATCAACGGCGTCCGCGCCCGCATCGGCAACCTGACCCATTGGCTGACCGAAAGCGCGCCCGACATCGTCTGCCTGCAGGAGATCAAGACGGTCGACGAGCAGTTCCCGCGCGCCGAGATCGAGGCGCTTGGCTACAATGTCGAAACCCATGGCCAGAAGGGCTTCAACGGCGTCGCCATCCTGTCGAAGCTGCGCTTCGACGAGGTTATCAGAGGCCTGCCCGGCGACGATGCCGACGAGCAGGCGCGTTTCATCGAAGGCGTTTTCTCGACCGACAAGGGCGCATTGCGCGTCGCCTCGCTCTATCTGCCGAACGGCAACCCGATCGATGACGAGAAAAAGTTCCCCTACAAGCTGTCCTGGATGGCGCGGCTGGAGCGTTGGGCGAAGGAGCGACTCGAGCTTGAAGAGGCCCTGGTGCTGGCCGGCGACTACAACGTCATTCCCGAGCCGATCGACGCACGGTTTCCGGAGAACTGGCTGGGTGACGCGCTGTTCCAGCCGCAGACGCGGCAGGCCTTCCGCCGGCTGCTCAACCTTGGCTTCACCGAGGCGGTGCGCGCGGTCACCGACGGACCCGACACCTACACGTTCTGGGACTATCAGGCCGGTGCCTGGCAGAAGAACAACGGCATCCGCATCGACCATCTTCTGCTGTCGCCGGAAGCCGCCAATCGGTTCTCGTCGGCCTCGATCGAAAAGCATGTACGCGCCTGGGAAAAGCCGTCCGATCACGTCCCGGTGGCGATCGATCTGGCTTTGCAGCCGGCCTGACAACGGCTAGAGCCTGTTCCATCCCGATGGAGTCGGGATGGGGCTCTATCCTCTTGTTTGAGCCTGATCTTTTCCGAAAACCGGCCCCCCACTTTTCGGGATCACGCTCTGAACCCTCATATCGCCACATTCGCGCCGTTCATTGCGGGTCAGCATGGCGGCTGGGGTTCCATGACCATACGATTTACTCTTTGTCCGATCGGCTTGGCATTTGCCATGGCCGCTCCTGCAGCGGCTCATGCCGATCAGGAATGCTTGGCCAATGGGAAATCTTACCAGATCGGTCAGGTCGCCTGCCTGACGATTGCCGACCAGAGCCATCTGGCTCGCTGCGACATGGTGCTCAACAACACCTCGTGGACGAAGGTCGCGGACAGCTGCCCCGCAAACACGATGGCACCGCACCCGTACGTCACGCCGATCTCGACGCCGGCGCCCAACATGGTGCCGACCGGGAACTGATCAAGATCGAAATCGAGTGCTTTTAGCGAGCTCAGCGCGGCCGCGAGACTACTGGTCGGCGTTGCCGCCCTTGGTGAGGATGTCATCGGCCAGCGAGATCGCGGTGCGGCGGTCGGCTTCGCCGGCGGTGGCAAATGCCTCCTCCTGCATGCCGCGTATCCAGGGCTGATCGGCCGGCGAAGCGCGTTCGAGCGCTGCCGTCATCATCGCCAGACCGCGAACGATCTTGCCGCTCTGGAACAACAGGTGGCCAAGCGTCGCCTGGGCGCCGGCATGGCCCTTTTCAGCGGCAAGCTGGAACCAGCGCCCGGCCTGCTTGACGCTGGCCTTCACGCCGCCCTCACCCTTGAGGAACATCTGCCCCATCTCGAACTGCGCGTTCGGATTGCGATAGTTGGCCGCGGCGCGCATGTAATATTCCTGGGCCGCCACTTCGTTCTCGGTGACCGGGCTGCCGGGAATGCCCTTGCGCAGATAGTCGCCAAGCGCCACCAGCGCATCGGAGACATAGCTTTCCTCGGGCGAGCCGGGCTCGACATCCTGGTCGACGATCTCGGAGAAGAACTTGAACGCCTCATAGTCGTCGCGCGCCACGCCGTCGCCCTCGGCATACATGCGGGCAAGCTTCCAGGTGGCACCGATCTGGCCGTTCTCGGCGGCGTATTTGTAGGCCTCGGCGGCCTGTTCCTTGTGGCCGTTCTTATAGGCGGAGAAGCCGAACTGGAACACCGCCCAGGGGCTGGATTGCGGCTTCACGCCAGTCTTGTCGTCGAACACCTTGTCGTCGAAGGCCATGGCCTGGCCCACGGCGCCAAAGGTCGCGCCAAAAGTGGCGATCACGACCAGTGCCGAAAAGACAGACGACCTCAACAACTCAGATGTCCGCATAACAATGTGTTTCTTTCGCACCGCCCGGATGGGTCACCGCGCCATCGCGCGCCGGCCCTACCGTCTGTGCATATTTCCATATCGCGCCCGACTGATAGTCGGTCGTGCGCGCCTTCCAGGTCTTTGCCCTCGCCGCCAGTTCGCTATCGGACAACGCCACGTCGATCGTGCCGTTCACCGCGTCGATCGAGATCACGTCGCCATCCCTGAGCAGCCCGATCGGACCGCCCACGGCGGCCTCGGGGCCGACATGGCCGATGCAGAAACCGCGCGTCGCGCCCGAGAAGCGCCCGTCGGTGATCAGCGCCACCTTGCCGCCCATGCCCTGGCCGTAGAGCGCCGCCGTCGTCGACAGCATCTCGCGCATGCCAGGACCGCCGCGCGGCCCTTCGTAACGAATGACGAGAACCTCGCCTTCCCTGTAATTGCGATGCGTCACCGCCTCGAAACATTCCTCTTCCGAATCGAAGCAGCGCGCCGGGCCGGAGAATTTCAACTCCGCCATGCCCGCGACCTTCACGATCGCGCCTTCGGGGGCAAGGTTTCCCTTCAAGCCCACGACACCGCCGGTTTGGGTAATGGGTCTGTTGGCCGGGCGGACCACATCCTGGTGTTCATTCCAGGCAACGTGCTCCATATTTTCGGCCAAAGTGCGGCCAGTCACGGTCAGGCAATCGCCATGCAGATAGCCGTGATCGAGCAACGTCTTCATCAACAGCGGAATACCGCCGGCCTCGAACATGTCCTTGGCGACATATTTGCCGCCCGGCTTGAGGTCGGCGATGTAGGGCGTCTTCTCGAAGATTTTGGCCACATCGAACAGGTCGAACTTGATGCCGGCCTCGTGCGCGATCGCCGGCAGATGCAGTGCAGCGTTGGTCGAGCCGCCGGTGGCCGAGACCACGGTCGCGGCATTCTCCAGCGCCTTCAGCGTGACGATGTCGCGCGGCCGGATATTTTTCGCGATCAGTTCCATGATCTTTTCGCCCGAGGCGAAATTGAAACGGTCGCGCATCTCGTAGGGTGCTGGCGCGCCGCAGGAATAGGGCAGCGCCAGGCCGATCGCCTCGGCTACGGTGGCCATTGTGTTGGCGGTGAACTGGGCGCCGCAGGAGCCGGCTGAAGGACAGGCGGCCTGCTCGATTTCAAGCAGTTCGGCATCATCGATCGTGCCGACCGAGTGCTGGCCGACGGCCTCGAACACGTCCTGCACGGTGATCTGGCGGCCGCGATAGCTGCCGGGCAGGATCGAACCGCCATAGATGAAGATCGACGGCACGTTGAGGCGCACCATGGCCATCATCATGCCAGGCAGCGACTTGTCGCAGCCGGCCAGCCCGACCAGCGCATCATAGCAATGGCCGCGCATGGTGAGTTCGACCGAATCGGCGATGACCTCACGCGACACCAGCGACGACTTCATGCCCTGGTGGCCCATGGCGATGCCGTCGGTGACGGTAATGGTGCAGAATTCGCGCGGCGTGCCGCTGGCGGCCGCGACGCCCTTCTTGACCGCCTGTGCCTGGCGCATCAGCGAAATATTGCAGGGGGCCGCTTCGTTCCAGCAGGACGCGACGCCGACCAGCGGCTGTGCGATCTCGGCCGCCGACAAGCCCATCGCATAGAGATAGGAACGGTGCGGCGCACGCGCCGGACCGACGGTCACGTGGCGGCTGGGGAGCTTGGCCTTGGAAATGACTTTGGCGTCCATATTCTTCCTTGCCGCGGGCGGTGCGGCCTGCCCCATCGCCGAGCCTTTTGGCGCGTGTCCCGAGACAAGATCGAGGTGCGCCGGGTTTATGGCGGGAAATGGGCAATTTCCTCAGCCTGACTTCTAGCGCAGGGGTTGTTCAGAAAGTGTTGCCAAAACGTCACAATCGCACGAGGCGAAAGCGGTGCGGCTAATATGCAACGCGGCTTGGATGAGACAATCGCGGGCAATGCGATCCCAAACAAAAAAGGCCGGGCAATCCCCGGCCTTTTGTTATAATTTTCAGAGACTTAGAACTTGATCTTGAGGCCACCTGAAATAGCCGTGACCAGATCGTTGCCGAAGTCATAGCTGACATCGGTGCCGGCGACATAGCCGTTTTCGCCAGCCAACGTTCCCGAATGGCCGCTGGTCAGCACCCCGACCGCACCCGCCAGGCGAACCTCAATGTTTGGCTGGGGTGTAAAGGCGACGCCGCCGCCCAGTGTCCAGGTATCGGTCTGCGAGCCATAGCCATGCGACGTGCCACGATCCCAGGAAAGCTGACCGGCGGCGCTCCACTGATCGTTGAACTTGTGGCCGATGCCGCCGGTAACTGTCCAGCCGTCACGATACATCAGGTCCAGCGAGGTGATCTGGCCTGAATGGAGAGCATCACCCGTAACGCATGCCGCGGCGGGAGTACCTACGACGCAAATCGGAACACTCTGCAGCAGGCTCCAATTGACCCACTTGAGCGAACCAAAGGCGAGCCAGTCTGGCGCAATGCCTGACTGCAATTTCAATTCGACCGTATCCGGCATGTATTGCGTTGAGCCGTAGATCGGCAGCACCACGCTGCCAACATGCGTCAAATCCAGCGTGCCCGAGATATTGTCGAGCTTGACCCGCGAATTGTAGACAAGGCTCGCGCGCAGCGCGATCTCGGGGATTTCGTAGGCAAGGCCGGCGCGCCAGCCCCAGCCGGTCCCCTTGAGATCAACACGCCCGGTACCCTGGAAATCCGGCACCAGCGGCGATATCAGGTCTTGCTTGAAGCCATAGACTTCCTGGTAGTAGACGCCGCCGATGAAGCGAACCTGGCCTTTGCCGGCGTCCATCTTGTAGGAGCAGGTTGTGGCGTAGTTGTTGCTTTTGATGTCGGTTTCCATGTTGGACTGGGCACCGGCCCAAAGACCCGGATTTGTGTGCGCACCCCAAGGCTGGGAATAGTCGAACATACAGTCGACACCCTGGACGATCTGCGCCTTGACACCGATCCGCGGCACCCAATAGCTCTCGCTGTCCTTCGCCGTGCTGCCCAGAGGCGTCAAATTGCCGTCGAGCGGGTTGGTGTCCACCGCATTCTTGAGCTTGCGTTGCGGCATCACATAGGTCGATTCCGCTTCGGTGGCGAACGGCGCCGGATCGAACAGAAGATCGATGTCGTAGCCGCCGCGCTCCAGGCCGCCGGCATGTGCCGAGTTCATCGCCGTCCCGATCAAAGCCAGCGAAAAGCACCCTGCCCCCAGCAGCGCTTTCAGTCGCAGAATAGTCATGAAATGTCCTCCCCGAATTCGAGTGCATCAAGCTAGAACCAATTCAGGTTAACGGTGCAACAACGAATTCAAGGGTGTACATGTACACATTCGCCAGGCGCACTTTCGACAAAATGCGAGCGGATGCAACAAGGCCGAAAAAAGGCTCATACGGAGTATCGTCCCCAAAAAAACAGAGAAAAATCACCCAAAAGGGCTCAAAAACAGTGCTTTTTGGGGGCCACGAGCCCCATTGTTACATTATGGCAACAATGGGGCAAAAACTTCCGTTTACGTCAAGATTAACGCAACGGCATGCCGATTTTCGAGGCAAAAAACCAGCATTTTAGAGAAGTCTAAAGTCTTCCGAATCTACTCTCAACCGGCGTCGCGAACCCTGGTCAACGCCACCGAAAGCTTGTCCTGCGCGTCGCGGTATTCGGCGAGCTTTTCACGCTCGGCGTCGACGATCTCGGCCGGCGCGCTGGCGACGAATCTTTCGTTCGACAGCTTCTTGTGCAGGCGCGCGATTTCCTCGGTCACCTTGGCCAATTCCTTCTGCAGCCGTGCCGCCTCGGCGGCGAGATCGATCAGGCTGCCAAGCGGCAGGCAGATCGTCGCCTCGTTGAGCACGATCTGCGCCGAACCCTTTGGCGCGACATCGGCGAGCGAGATGTCGCCGACCCGCGCCAGCCGCTTGATCGCAGAATCCTCGCGAACGAGCCGTTCTCGTGTCACGTCGTTGGCGCCAACCACGACGAGCGGTGCAATGGCTGCCGGCGGCACGTTCATCTCCGAGCGCACGGAGCGGATGCCGGAGACAAGGTCGACCAGCCAGTTGATGTCGGCGGCGGCATCCGCGTCTTCGAAGTCCGGCGACGGCCACGCGGCATGGCACAGCAGCGACGACCGCTCCTTGCCTTCGCCGGCGGTCTGCGCCCACAGTTCCTCGGTCATGAACGGCATCATCGGATGCAGCAGCTTGTAGATCTCGTCGAGCACGAAGGCGACGCAGGCGCGACTTTCGGCTTTGGCCGCCTCGTCAGTGCCCATGAACACCGGCTTCAGCAGTTCCAGATACCAATCGCAGAACAGGTTCCAGACGAAGCGGTAGGCAGCGCCCGCCGCCTCGTTGAAGCGGTATGAGATGATGCCGTCCGTGATCTCGCGCGCGGCGCGCGTCAACTCGGTGAGGATCCAGCGGTTGACCGCCAGCTTGGCGTCGTTCAGCCAGAAATCGTCATTGCGCGCGACCTCGTTCATCTCGGCAAAACGCGTCGCGTTCCACAGCTTGGTGCCGAAATTGCGATAGCCGGCGATGCGCGCCGGATCGAGCTTCACGTCGCGGCCTTGCGCCGCCATCACCGTCAGGGTGAAGCGCAGCGCATCGGCGCCGTATTCGTCGATCAGGTCGAGCGGATCGATGACGTTGCCTTTCGACTTCGACATCTTCTGCCCGTTCTTGTCGCGCACCAGCGCATGGACATAGACGGTGTGGAAGGGCTCCTCATCCATGAAATGCAGGCCCATCATCATCATGCGGGCGACCCAGAAGAAGATGATGTCGAAGCCGGTCACCAGCACGTCGGTCTGGTAGTAGGTCTTGAGCTCGGGCGTCTCATCGGGCCATCCCAAGGTCGAGAACGGCCACAACGCCGACGAGAACCAGGTGTCGAGCACGTCCTCGTCACGGGTCAGTATCTCGCCCGGCTTGTAGTTCTCGAGCTTGTCCTCGACCCAGGCCTTCCATGGGCCTTCCAGCGCCAGATAATATTCGATCGCCGCGCCCAGCGCCTCTTCCTCGGTCTTCTCGACGAAGACACGCCCGTCCGGCCCGTACCAGGCCGGGATCTGGTGACCCCACCAGAGCTGGCGCGAGATGCACCAGGGCTGGATGTTCTCCATCCAGTCGAAATAGGTCTTTTCCCAGTTCTTCGGCACGAAGTTCGTGCGGCCCTCACGCACCGAGGCAATCGCCGGCTTGGCCAGTTCCGCCGCGTTGGCATACCACTGCTCGGTCAGGAACGGCTCGATCGGCACGCCGCCGCGATCGCCATGCGGCACGGCGTGGCGATGCGGCTCGACCTTTTCGAGGAAGCCGCCCTCTTCCATCAGCTCGACGATCTTCTTGCGCGCAACGAAGCGATCGAGGCCGTCGAGTTCGTCCCAGACCGCCTGGCGCTCCGGCGTCACCTCGAGACCGGCAAGAAAATCCTCATTATCCCTGAGGCTTACCGCCGCCTCCGTGGTGAGGATGTTGATCGCCGGCAGCTTGTGGCGCTTACCGACCTCGAAGTCGTTGAAGTCGTGCGCCGGCGTAATCTTGACCGCGCCCGAACCTTTTTCCGGATCGGAATACTCGTCCGCCACCACCGGAATCTTGCGGCCGACGATCGGCAGAACGATGTTCTTGCCGACAAGGTGCCGGAAGCGCTCGTCGTCGGGGTGCACGGCGACGGCCGTGTCGCCCAGCATCGTCTCGGGGCGTGTCGTCGCCACGGTGATGAAGGTTTTTGGGTTTTCCGGGTCGAAGACCTCGCCATCTATGGGATAGCGGAAGTGCCAGAGATTGCCGTTGACCTCCTGCTGCTCGACCTCGAGATCGGAGATCGCGGTCAACAGCTTGGGGTCCCAGTTCACAAGGCGTTTGTCCTTGTAGATCAGCCCTTGCTTGTAGAGCGTGACGAACACTTCGAGCACGGCCTTGGACAGGCCCTCGTCCATAGTGAAGCGTTCGCGTGACCAGTCGGCGGAGGCGCCGAGCCGCTTCAGCTGGTTGAAGATCGCGCCGCCGGATTCAGCCTTCCACTCCCACACTTTCTCGATGAACTGTTCGCGGGTCAGGTCGCGGCGATGGATCTGCTTTTCCATAAGCTGGCGCTCGACCACCATCTGCGTGGCGATGCCGGCATGGTCCATGCCCGGTTGCCACAAGACGTTCTTGCCGCGCATGCGCTCGAAGCGCACCAATATGTCCTGCAGCGTGTTGTTGAGCGCGTGGCCCATATGCAGCGAACCGGTGACGTTTGGCGGCGGGATGACGATGGTAAAGGCCTCGGCCCCCTCCTCGGCCCCGGCACCGGCGCGAAACGCGTCGGCCTCTTCCCAGACTTTGGCGATCTTCGGCTCGACGGTTTTGGCGTCGTAGGTCTTTTCAAGCATGGGAAAATGGTCCGCGCTGTCGGGAGTTTTGCTGGTCCGGTGTAAATCGGAAGGTTTTGGCCAAGTCAACCGCAAGGGCGGTCTCGGACCCCCACAAGCAAATAGGCGAAGCCTTGGTCATTTCAACGGAAGGCGATCCGTCGTCCTGCCAACAAGCTGACCTCACCAAAAGAAACGGCGCCTCCAAGGCGCCGCTTATTTTGGCAATCGGTATCGGGAACTACTGCGCCCCGCGCGCCACGCGCTCGATCTCCTCGCGCACCAGCCTTTCGACCAGCGTCGGCAGATTGTTGTCCAGCCAATCCTGCAGCATCGGCCGCAGCATCTCTTCGGCCATCTCGTCGAATGTCTTCTTGCTGCGGCTGGCAAACGCATCGGAAAGCTCACCAAAGGCAGCGGCGACCTGCCGGCCGGTGTGCTCGGAAACGATCGCCGGACGCGGCGCATCGCTGGCCGCCACCGGTCGCACCACGCTTGCATCCGGACGAGACGGCTCGACGACCGGTTCTGTGGCCGGCTCGTCCCTGAGATTGTCCACCGGCGGCTGCGCAACCGTCTTGCGGGCCTCGCCCCTGTCCGACACCGCCCTCGCCTGCTCGCCAACCGCGGCGATCTCGCGCCGCCAATCGGCGACGTCCGCAGCAGGGACAGGACGCGGTGCTGGCGCGTCGGCCGTGGCCGGCTCGGCGGCAACGCGGGCGCTGACCTCGGCAAGTGTCATCGATGGCTTTGCCGGGGAGGGATTGGGGCGCACCGGCGTTTCCATGCGTGCAATCACCGGCTCGGCCGCCGGCAATTGTGCCTGGACTTCCGCCAGCGTGATCGGCGGCTTCCTGACCTCGGGAGCGGCATGCAGGTCGGCACGAAATGCTTCGACGTCGGGGGCTGCATCCGCGCTCGACACGCACTCCAGATCCTGGATCAGCTCATCGGCGTCGCCCGGCTGCTTGCGGCCACCGTCGCTGTCCTCGATGATCCGCCTGATGGAAGCCAGTATCTCTTCCATGGAAGGTTCGCGCTGTGCGCTGCTTGCCGTTGCCATCGTCACATCCGCCGCCTTTGTGACCCCTGTGGATTTCCGCTCCGGCAAAGCCGGATCGAATCATGGCGACAGCGTAACCGACGGATGGCCTTACGAGAATCCCCAATCTGGGGACTTGTGGGATTTCAACAGATTAGCGCGATCCCGAAGCAAAGTGCAGCGGAGCAAAAGATCCTGCTCAAACAGAGAGACGGCAAGTCCGGGCTGAACGTCCTCAGCGGCCGTCGGGCGTGCGCAGGCCGTACCACTTGTCCTTGACCGCGTTGTAGTGCTCTTCAGGCTTGTATTTCGCCACCTGCAGGCCAAGGCGGTCAACGGACAGACGGCCGGTCGCCTGCAGAATGGCGTAGCTCGCTACCACCACATCATGCTCGTAGCCGGCCTGGTTGATCTGAGCAGTGATCACCGTCGCCTGTGCGTTGAGGACATCGAGCGTGGTGCGCTGGCCGACATTGCGCTCTTCGATGACGCCGTTCAACGCCAGCTTCGCGGCTTCGATCACCTGCCTGTTGGCCGTCAGCTGCTGCTGCGCGGCGGTGTACTCGGTCCAGGCAGCGGTCACAGCCTGGCGCACCTGGTCGCGGCTGACGTCGACCTGGATGCGGGCCTGGCTCAGCGATTCCTTGTCCTGGCGCACGATCGCCGAGGTTCGGCCACCGGAATAGATCGGGATGGTCAGCGTTGCCCCGACACTGGCCGAATTGGTCGTGCCATCCTGCGAATTGACGCCCGGCAAGGGCGAGGTGTTGCGATAGGCGCTCGAAACGCCGGCGGAAGCCGACAGCTGCGGCAGCAGCGCGCCTTCGGCCGACTTCACCGAAAACGCCGCGGCGTCGACCAGATGCTGGGTCGCAAGGATAGCCGGATGCTCGTTCGCGGCCACTCCGACGGCGGCGGCGAGGCTCGACGGCAACAGCTTTGCCACCGGCGAAGCGCCCTTGAGCTTGCCCGGCTCGTCGCCGACGATCTGGCGATAGATCGCCGCACTTGCCAGCGCCTGCGCCCGGGCAGCACTCAGCGATGCCACGGCGGCGGCGCGCGAAGCGTCGGCCTGTGCCACGTCGGTGCGCGTGCCTTCGCCAACCTCGAAGCGCGAACGCGCCGCGCGCGCCGTTTCGGTCAGGAACTGCAGGTTCTGCTCGGTCAGCACGGCGACCTGCCGGTCGCGAATCACGTTCATATACGCTTGGGCCGCGCTGAACAGGATGCCCTCTTCGGTGTTGCGCAGGCTTTCGACCGAAGCACGGACCTGCGCTTCGGCGGCAGCGACATTGTTCCTGGTCTGAAAGCCGTCGAACAGCGTCTGATTGATCTGGACGCCAAAATTGCCGGTGGTCAGCCGTACGCTAGAGTTGGTGCCGTTGAGATGGCTGCTCGAATAGTCGATTTCCGCCGAGCCGGTGACAGTCGGACGATAGCCCGACTTGGCGATGGCGACACCCTCATCGGTGACACGAACGCCGGCACGGGCCGAATTCAGCGAAGAATTGTACTGATAGGCCTTGGCAAGCGCGCCGGAGATGCTTTCTGCCGAAGCGGCCAGTGGGGACAGCATGGTCGCCGAAACGAGGACGGCGGTGAAAAGTGACTTGCGTACAGACGGCACGGTGTATCCCTCATTCGTTTTCCATGGGAACCGCGCCGCGCCAGCTTCTCCCTTTGAGCAGCCGTAGCGGCGTGTTTCATGTTCCCTGTTGCTCAGCCCCAAAGTGCCCCCAGTTTGCGGATCAGCAACGATCGTTCAAATGCAAGCGACCATGACAAAGCCTCTGCTGCAAGGCCAAATCATTCAGAACTCGAAGACACGAATACGTTCAAACCCCGGTAGTGGCTTAATTGCCGCATTAAACGCGCGTCTTCCGGTTACAACCCCCCCTGCCTTAAAAAAAAGTCGGGCCACGCCGGAATTGCCCTGCCCTTCGACCGCGACAAGCCGGCCGCCTTCGGCAAGCTGGTCGAGCAGCGTCACCGGGACTTCCGCGACGCTGCCGCCGACGAAGATGACATCATAAGGCGCCTTAGCGGCATGCCCGTGCGGCAACGCCCCCTGGACAACGGTCACATTGCCGCAGCCTAGCGACGAAAGCGTCGATCTGGCGGTTTCCGCCAGCTCCGAATCGCTTTCGAGCGCCACCACGGACCCGGCCAGCCGCGACAGGATGGCCGAAGCGTAGCCCGTGCCGCAGCCGACATCGAGCGCCGAATCGGTCGGGTTGATCTCAGCCAGTTGGATCAGCTTGGCCAGCGGCGAGGCTTCCATCAGGTAGCGCGCGCCGTCCGCGCCGACAGCAATGCGGATGTCCTCGTCGATATAGGCGAGATCGCGCTGGGCGGCGCCGACAAAGACCTCTCTTGGCACGACAAGCATGGCGTCGAGCAGCGGCGCGCTGGTCACATCGGTGGTGCGAACCTGGCCGTCCACCATCTTGACGCGAAGCTCGGAGAAATCAGCGCTCATGTCCCAACCAATCCGCTTGCCGCGCCAGAACCGCGGTTCATATGTCAGGAACTTCAGGCCCCCGGCGCTGCTGCGCGGGGGCCCGGGCATTGGAGGCCTCGCCCGGAATCGAACCGGGGTGCAAGGATTTGCAGTCCTCTGCGTAACCACTCCGCCACGAGGCCTCGTTGCTCCCGGCGTTCCACCCGGTTCCAATAGGTTGCGGCGAAAATGCCGTCAAGCGGCCACCGTGCATTCCGAACGGTTTCCTCGGCGCCAGTGCGGGCAGCATCCGTCAAATCCTCAGGGCCCAGGCATCACAATAGCATATTAGCGGGTTGTTAAGCATCACCTGCCGCCGCAAGAAACGTATCAACGGCCCACGCGTTGAGCACGCCAGGAGGCGAAGCCATGCACCAGGCAACTGTGGTAAAAGGCAAGAACGCGTCGTCCGGCCTATCGCTGCCGCAGTGCGGAGAGCTTTTGCATTACGCCATCGACCGCTTGTCCATCGAAGGTGCGGGCAACTTGTCGCCGCACGACAGGGCAAGGCTTGCCTCAGCCGCGGCGATTCTCCAGCAGATCTATGAGGCACTGGAAGAGCACGCTGGACGCTAAGGCGCGCCATCTTGCGCTATCGGCCGTCAATCCGGCCGGCGGCGTCGTTCCCACCAGACGACAAAGCGGCGGCGGTGGCGCCGAACCATGGCGAATTCATAGGACAGCACCAATAATCCGAGCGGAACCATCCAGAACCCGAGGATCGGCAGGAAACCGAGGATGCCGCCGATGGTCAGCAGGAAACCGATGGTGATTCTGAGCCCGCGCGAGCGCGGCATCTTGAACTCACGCCCGAAAACCGAAATTTTGCGCGCCGGCATCTGGTTCTCTTGTGCTGTCATCGTCTCGAAAATTGACCCGTTTTGATCGTTCAGGAGCATCGTTAAACCAAAGCCGCAGCCGCGCTTTCGGTTCCCTATCCCTGCCAAGACGGCTAATATGAGGGCATCCGTCGACGATTGCGAGAAACCCCTGTGCGAAAAAGCCTCGGAAAAATGCGAAATGCTTCTTTGCAAAGCCGAAAAGGGCAGCTATAGGCTGCGCCACTCACATAAGAGCCTCCGTTCCCCGGTAGCTCAGTGGTAGAGCAACCGGCTGTTAACCGGTTGGTCGCTGGTTCGAATCCGGCCCGGGGAGCCACTTAACGCCTCAAAGCCTTATATCCCAACAGTTGCAAGGGTTTGCGCTTCCCCCGAGGTACACCTTCAGGTACACCGAAGGGTACATGGGAATGATGATTTTAGTGCAATATCTTCAGAAGCGCGGCAAGGCCGGATGGCGTTATCGGCGCAAAGTACCCCCTGCCCTAAAGGCGTTTCTCGGTCGAGGTGAGATCGTTGTGCCGCTCGGGAAAACCGAGGCCGAAGCATTGGCGCGATACAAGAAGGTCCATGCCGAAGCTGAGCAGCAACTGAGAAACGCTGCATTGGGGGTCAGGACGCCTCAGGCAACCTCGCTCGGGACCGCAGACACGCCCTTGGACCAGTTCCAACGTGCCGACAGGCAAGTCAGGCAGTGGAAACTTGATCCCGATTGGCAAGGCGGCGGCAGGGATTTCGACCACGAAGTGGTGGCGAGAGATGTGATCGCCGAGAGTATCGCTCAGAAATATCCAATCGGGGACGACGGCTATCCCGTTGATGTCTCCCCCAATGACGCTGCGCTGCTTCGGACATTGATGTTAGGCAGCCGTGAAGTGCAGCCCGACCCCACCCTCGAAGACGCCAGGAAGCTCTATCTCGAAGAGAAGGTCGGAGACGACAAGACCAAGCAGATGGAGCTTGATCGGATATTCAAGTTGGTCAGAGAGGGTTTGGGAAAGGACCGGAAGCTCAGTAGCTTGAAGCGGCAGGACGCTAAGGAAATCCGGGACCACATGCTCGACGGCCGGAAGGCCTCGTCTGTGGACCGCTACCTCAACGTGGTGCGCGCCGCCGTCAACCACGCCATTCGGGAATATGACCTCAAGGTCACGAACCCGTTCATGTACCTGGAGGCAGCCCCGAAGGACAAGGCCGAGCCCGACAAAGACAAACGTCGCCCTTTCACCGTGGAGGAACGCGCGCATAATGTGTTGGCGCTGCAACCTGGAGAAGTTGAATAACTGAAGTGGTCACTGCGGCCTATATCGTCTCAAAATGTATAAACTGTGAGACGATCTGTTGACACGCCTCTTTTCATGTCTCATAAGTTCAGTCTCACAACGTCTAGACATTGGAAAGACAGCAGCACATGGCCGACCTCGCATACATCCGGGTATCATCCGTCGGCCAGTCTCTTGAGGTCCAGCGTGACAAGATGGTCGCGGCTGGGGTTGAGCCGAAGAACCTGTTCGAGGAGAAGCGGTCAGGGCTGGACACCGGCAGGCCGGAGCTGAAGGCTTGCCTCCGGGCTCTGCGCAGGGGTGACACGCTCATCATCACCCGCATCGATCGGCTTGCTCGGTCAGCGACAGACCTCCTCAACATCGTGAAGGGACTGGAGAAGGACGGCGTTGCCCTTCGGGTCCTTGACCAGCAGATTGACACCTCCACACCGGCCGGCCGCGCCATGCTGCAGATGCTTGCCGTGTTCGCTGAGTTCGAGACCGCCATTCGGTCTGAGAGGCAGATGGACGGGATTGCCAAGGCTAAGGCTACCGGCACAAAGTTCGGCCGCAAGGTCAAGGCGACCCCTGAGAGGGCAGTTGAGATCGTGGCCATGCGCGCCGATGGAAAAACTGTCCCCGAGATCATGAGAGCCACCGGGCTATCCAAGGCGTCGGTCTATCGGGCTCTGGGGCTGGTTGCTGCCGGTTAGGGTGAACCGTGGCACTGCGAAACCGAATAGGGACACCACTACCCTATGAAGCGCTATTTGACCGCCAGCCGAACCCCAAGGTCTGGGTAAGGACCACGTAGCGTTACGATGCACAAATAGGGTGAACAGTAGCAAATACTACGAAACCGAATAGGGACAACAGTGGCTTTATAGAGCGGCTCCGTTAGCGACTGCTAATGGGGACCACAGTGGCACCACGAAACCGAATAGGGACAACCGTGGGACTACGAAGCCGAAATCATCATGCATCTAAGATCAGAAGCGAGCAGATTGCGCAGGCGCTCGTCTGCTCCTCTGCGTCTTTCTGGGCGACAATCACCGCAAGGTGAACCTCGGGATCACGCCTCGGGTTCCGACCCCACCAAACCCGTATAATTCATGCTGTTCAGCCCTGCGCTGGAGCGACAAATCAGGAGAACTGAACGTGAACGCAATGAGTTTCTCGGAGCTGACCCTCGAACAGCTCGGGGCGCATGCCGACGCCCACTACAAGGCTGGCGAGAAGGCTAATCAGAGGGCAAACGATCAGGGCATGTCGTGTGGCCTGTATCTGGCCGAGGCCAAGCGCCGGATCGACAAGGAGACCCTCTATGGGCAGCGGACGGAAGCCTTCGAGGTTTTCCTTCGGGACCACTGCCCGAGCGTCAATGCAAAGGGCCGAGCCCGCGCCTATCAACTAATCTCCATCGCCACCGGCAAGACCACGGAGGTGGCGGTCGCTCAAGATCGGCGTGAGAGAGACCGCGCCAACTACAAGAGGAAGCGAGAAACTATTCCGACGCACGTCAGAAAAGTTCCACCCGAACCGGACCCCCACGCCGACCTCCTGGCCCGCATCACGGCCAAGCTGGCCAAACTCTCCATCAACCAACTCCACGCCGTGGAAAGGATCATTCCGATGGCACCTTAGCGGGCTGCCTCGGGATATTTTGCGCAAGCGACAATCAAACCCCAGAAAGGACACCTTGGAGTACACCTCAGAAACTATCGACAGCACCACGGGTGAAGTCGTCCAGGCACCGATAGGCTCTTGGATCACCGTCACCGAGTACGGCGAAACCAAAGGCGTTGGCCGCAAGCAGGTCCGCGATGTCCTTTCTCGGCTAGGCATTCTACAAGCGGAGACCGAGGACCAAACTCCCAAGCATGCGTCGTTCGCTGAGAGGCAGCACATTACCCGGCGGCGGCTGACCACCAAAGCCGTCAGGTCCGGCTTAGGGAAGCGCGTCTTCTCAATCGTCGGACGCCCATTCGATGTCATCTCCCCTACGGACAACCAACCCTTCAATCATTCGGGAAACAACGATCTGGCAGCCAAGCCGACTCGTGGTCTCAACCTGGGTGTCTGCCAGCTCTAACATATCCTCTTCCATCGCGCTCCTCGGAGAGAGGTTCTCTACGGGGCCGCGTTCCACGTAGAGATGACAGGTAGCGCAGACCAGCGAGCCACCACATTCACCGACAATGCCAGGGATGCCGTTGGCCACAGCGACCTCCATCAATGACTGACCGTCGGCTCCCTCCACGACACACAGCACACGGTCCTCTTTCATGAAGCATATCTTCGCCATGACGCTCTCCTCTCTTGGCCTCGAGTGCTTGATGGGGCGCCGTTAAGATAGGGTCACTGGACATATGTGTCTAGTGGCCCTATTCTAGAGGCACGTTGGGCTGAAAACAGCGGCCCGATGCTATCGTTGAAACTCGGAACGCGCCCCAGCACCTGCATCCGCGCGCCTTGGCCTCGCATGGCGAGGACGCACGTATCAGACGTGGGCCAAGACAGGGATGGCCGCTATGATCGACCCAGATTTCAATCCGATGACCTCCGATGCCTTTCGGCGGAATCCCTATCCGATCTTGGCGCGGGTTAGAGAGAGCCATCCCGTTGCCTATCTCTGCCCCGGGCTGGTCGAGAGCTGGTCGGTCCTCCGCTATGAAGATGCGCAACGCGTCCTGCTCGATCCGAATACCTTCTCTTCGGACCGGGGCCTTCATACAGGTGGCGAGTTCGGAGAGGCGAACTTGGCTTTCCTTTTTAACAACATGATTTCCGCCAGCGGAGAGAAGCATCGTCGCCTAAGGTTGATAGGGAACCGCGTCTTCATGCCTAAGTACCTTGAGCGCTTTCGCCCGGTCGTCGAAACAGCGGTAAGAGAACGCATGGCCATGGCACTCCAGGGCGAGGCCTTCGATTTGGTCGAGGATTTCGCAGCGCCGATCACAGTCACGATGATCTGTGCGATCCTCGGGATCCCGCGCGACGAGATGGAGCAAATCCGTAGGTGGACCGCCGTTCTCGCCGACAATTCAGGCGCTTCCACGTGGCTCCCCATCCTTGAGCCGGCGATGGTAGATCGAGGAAGAAGGACTGGCGAAGAAATGGCTGCTTACTTCCGAACCTATTTGGAAGAGCGTCGCAGGCGCCCTATGGAAGGCGATCTCATTTCCGATTTCCTAAGTGTCTGACCCGAAAAGAAGTTGGGTGATATCAGCGGCTTGTGATTCAGTCGGTGTTGCGAAGCATCGACGGAGAATCCCATGTGGACCGATATCACCCGAGCCAAGCATGCCCGCAAAGGGCTGCGGTATTCAAGCGATTTGACGGATATGGAGTGGGCGGTTCTTGATCCGGTGATTCCGCCCCGGTCCCGACTTGGGCGCCCGCCGAAATGGTCGCGGCGCGAGATCATGAATGGACTGTTCTACGTGCTGCGCAGTGGCTTGCCATGGCGGATGCTGCCCAGGGACTTGCCGCCGGTGTCGACGCTGCAGCGCTACTTCTACGCTTGGCGCGACTGCGGCCTTTGGAGCACCATCAATCATCTGCTGCTGATGAGCGTGCGTCTGGCCACCGGTCGCCAAGCCTCACCCAGCGCCGGCGTGATCGACAGTCAAAGCGTGAAAACCACGGAGAGCGGCGGGCCTTGCGGTTACGATGCCGGCAAGAAGATCAAAGGCCGCAAGCGCCATATCCTCACCGACACCCTGGGTTTGCTCGTCGGCGCGGTCATCCATACCGCCGATATCCAGGACCGCGACGGCGCTCCCGACGTTCTGGCCTCCATTCGAGCCAGCTTTCCTTGGCTGCGCCACGTCTTCGCCGACGGCGCTTACGCCGGTGAGAAGCTTGAGACCGCCCTTCATGGGAAAGGCGACTGGACGCTCGAAATCATCAAACGATCCGACACCGCCAAGGGCTTCGAAGTGCTTCCACGTCGATGGGTCGTCGAGCGCACCTTTGCATGGTTCGGACGAAACCGACGCCTGGCCAAGGACTTCGAGGCCACGATCGAAAGTTCCACCGCATGGCTCTTGCTGGCCTCCGCTCAGCTCATGACGCGCAGGCTGGCAAACCATTGATCCGCTTCAAAAACATTATGAGTCAGACTCTAAGCATTGAAGTGGAGGGCGAGAGGCTCACCGATGCCGAAGTTCTCTCAATGGCGATGCTCCTGCTCCTGGCCGGCAATGAAACCACGACCAATCTCATCGTCAATTTTGTGCGCCTGATGGAAGGCTCTCCAAATGAGGGAGATCAGCTCCGCGAACATCCTGAGTTCGTTGCCGGAGCGGTTGAGGAGACGCTGCGACTCCGCAACTCAATCCGAAACATCGACCGCTTCGCTTTGCGCGATGTCCAGCTTGGAGACACGACAATTCCTGCGGGAGGGCTGGTGGTCATATGGCTCTCCGCCGCCAACAGGGATCCTGCCGCATTTGCTGAGCCAGACAAATTCTTGCTTGAGCGTAGCGGCACCAAGAGACATATGGGCTTCGGATATGGCATGCACATGTGCCTAGGGGCGCCGCTGGCCCGGATGGAGACCCAAACTGCCGCGCGGGAGATCGTCACCCGCACGAAGGCGATCGAACTGCTCGGTCCACCAGAACTTGGGCCAAATGCCAACTTCGATGTTATCAATCGTCAGATAGCGCGCTTCGTGGCGCGGTGACCGCTTCGGTCGATCGTGGTCCTGCCCAAATAGGTTGCGCCTCATCTTGGGATGAATGTTCAAGAAGCGGGAACCTGCAGCTACCAAACGGCCCACCGGCGGGTGCGCGACCATGAAGAATCGAGCTCGGCCCGATCGCTACACATATAAGTAATAGCTGAAATAACGGGTCCCTCGCCGTGCCCGTTGGAGCGACAAGAAGTGCGACCAAGCGGGGAGCCAATGCTAATACAAACCTGCGAACGTCGTATCCGCCCCATACCCCGGTCTCTCCTCCGACGCGACAAGATGTAGCTGCGCACTTTTGACTAGCCGACAAACCTAGACATGGGTCAAGAACGTCGTTCAGCAATCGAACTCGGTGGTAGCACTGTATTGACGGTATCCTCTCCCGACTTGAACCCCAGATCCCGAATGAACGTTTAAGCAGCATTCGGAACTGCCGCACAGTAGCGCCCATAGGCAACTTTCAAGAGCAAGCCCTCGTCGCACATGCGGGCAATGTAACAAAGAGGAATGCCGACATCAGTTAGCTCTTTCGTCCTGACTTCGCCCTTCTCGATTGCGAGGGCTACGGCCCGCTCTCTTAGCGACGGCTTGGGAACGCCGGCCAAGCACCTGGCCTCAGCTCGGTCGCGGTCACGTTTACGCATCTTCTTAGGCGTACCCTGGAGGGGAATCGCGTATTCATAGTTCGCAGCTTCGTCCGATCCGGGGAGCCAATCTTTCAAAAACACTTAGCTGCTCCAGGTGGCCGCGTTTTCGTGGGACCAGGACATGTGCTTTGCCTCGGCTGCAGCGATCCCGTCAGGATTTCTTATCGCCGTTTGGATTGGGTGCCGGCGCCTCTCGCACGTCTCGCGGTGGCGGATCGACATGGTCAAGCTCTGGCGGTGCTTCTTTGTCGCGACGCTGGACAGGTACCTTCTTCTGTTCGGGCTTCGCTGACGGTTCTTTGATCTTGTCTGGCATAATCCATTTAACCGGACCACCGGTCTCTTGTTCCCGTTAGGAGCCGGAAAACTGAAAGTCAGGAGGAACCAGGAGCATTGAAGAGCGTTCCCTCGCATGTTCAAAAAGATCGCTTTTGCTGCTGTGCTGTTCCAGGTCGCCATCTTTTCGGCCCTCCTAACTCAGACGGTTCTCTTTGCGTCATCCACCGCCACCCAGGCCGCGAACGTGCAGCCAGGGGCATCCCTTGCGGTCACTGAGAAAGAATGCGCCAAGGCGACATGGCCAAATATTTCCGATCGCTGCCTTAAACGGATCGGGGAGAGGAAGCTCGTCACGACCACCTTACTGACGACCGGGCGACAATAGCCCGCCATGCGGGCGTGGATTGATCTTGGAAGCTTATGCCGCCCAACCAGCCCTCGCCGGTCACACCGGCCATCTCCCTCATCATCAATCCACCCAACCAAGTCAGGGCGCCGCGCTTGAAAGCGCGATGATTCCTGCTGCTTGCGGCATGATTAGCGCGTCTTGGTTTGGCAAGAATTGGTACTGACTTCAGTGAATGCGGAATGCCTGCACAGTCATGGCAGCGGCAAGATTTTCGATTGTTCCAAATGGTATGCGTCGAACGGGCATTTGCTGCCCGCGGACCGATCGGAGCGGTTGCCGGGGAAGGACGATCGCCCCTCTGGGATGTGCCGGCCTGGGGACGCCGGCGGAACCCAGGCTCGGTGCCGTGGCGTAATCCTTGAGCAGCGGCGGCGGCAATCTCCACGTTCGACGGCCTGGGACATCGCCCTTCGCTCGAGACCACGCCTTGCTAGCAACTGCCTACCGCGCGATGCTGGCGCTCGGGTTGGAGAGAATCATGCGAAAAATTCTGATGTCAGGCCTGCTCCTCGCGGCAGCCTTTTCCGCAAATCCGGCCCACGCGCTGGACAGCAGCGGCACGCCTGTCGTCGTGACCCCGCTTGCCTCCCGCACGACGACCGCATCCGGCCAGCCGATCACGCTGCCGCAGAAGAACGTGCAGGTGTTGGTGTCGACCTACGACATCGCGCCGGGCGCGACCTTGCCGGTCCACAGACACCCCTTCCCGCGCTACGCCTATGTCCAGGCCGGCACGCTGAAGGTCACCAATGTCGAGACCGGCAACAGCACCACCTACAAGGCGGGCGATTTCATCATCGAAATGATCGGCCAATGGCATCAGGCCACCAATATCGGTGATAGCGAGGTCAAGCTGCTGGTGATCGATCAGATCGAGGAAGGCGCCAAGAACACCGAGCTGCGCCAGTAGCGGCCAAGCCGATATCAGCGTCCAGATGTCGGGAGGCGTGCGCTGCGCGTCACAGCGCGCCGTCCCGCCTCCCCCGTCCAAGGCTAGCCCCAACTACCAACCATCTGCCGCGTGGTGGCATTGAGCCGGTTGAAGGCGTTGATGAGCGCAATCTGGATGACCAGCGCGGCAAGCGCCTTTTCATCATAGTGCCGGGCGGCCTCGTCCCAGACATCGTCCGGCACCGCGTCCGGCCGGTCGGCGAGCCGTGTGCCGGCCTCAGTCAGCGCCAGCGCCGCGCGTTCGGCGTCGGTGAAGTAAGGCGTCTCCCGCCATGCCGCGAGGGCAAAGATGCGCTCGTCCTTTTCGCCGGCCTTCTTCAGTTCGCGCGCATGCATGTCGACGCAGACGGCGCAGTTGTTGATCTGGCTGGCGCGCAGATGGATGAGCTTGCGCGTGACATAGGGCACGTCGGCCGCCTCGGTCGACTTGTCCAGCGCCAGCAGCGCCTGCACGGATCCGGGAATGAGCACCACCGGGTTTTTGATCCTTGCTTGCATGGTCTTTCTCCTCTGAAGTGTTTCGTCAGGGCGTGTTTTGCCGGCCCGGATGCCATGCATTCGGGTTTGCGAGTTTGAAAGATTGTCGACTGCGACGCCGTGTTGCCAACGGCTAACTCATAACCTCTTGGCTATGGGTTAACTCATAACTCCATGGTTATGAGAGTGTCAAGCGGAGAAATGTCGCCTGGCCCAAATGGCGGCACGCTGTTCATGCTTTCGCGCCAACCGGCCCGATGCTAGGGCTTTTCGCAAAATCATGAATTGGATCGCCCCTTGACCATTGAAACTCGCCTGCCGCTGATCGAAATCTGTGTCGAAGGCATTGATGGCCTGCTGGCAGCACAAGCTGCCGGCGCCGACAGGGTCGAACTGTGCGCCAGCCTCATCGAAGGCGGCATCACACCGAGCCTTGGGACCGTGCGCGCCGCCCTCGACCAGGCAAGCGTGCCGTTTCACGTCATGGTGCGGCCGCGCGGCGGCGATTTTCTCTACACCGACACCGAGTACGCCTCGATGCTCGCCGATGTCTCGGCACTGCGCGATCTCGGCGCGCCCGGCGTGGTGTTTGGCTGCCTGAACGGCGACGGCACCATTGACGAGGCGCGCATGAGCGAACTGACGCAGGCCGCCGGCTCCTTGAACGTCACCTGCCACCGCGCCTTCGACATGACGCGCGACCCGGCCGAGGCGCTCGAAGCGTTGATCCGATGCAAGGTCGGCCGCGTGTTGACCAGCGGCCAGCGCGACACCGCCATCGAAGGCTTGCCGCTGTTGGCGGATCTGGTGCGGCAGGCCGGCGACCGCATCGTCATCCTCGGCTGCGGCGGGCTCGATTTGCACAACATCGCTGAGGTGCGCAGGAAAACCGGCCTGTCCGAAATGCATTTTGCTGCCCTCAAGGATGTGCCGAGCGCCATGGACTACCGCAATCCCCATGTCGGCATGGGCGGCTCCGACCTCGACCGCGAGTATCGCAACACGCTGACCGACACCGACCTCGTGGTAGCCACCATCAAGGCAGCCAAGGCATGACCGCGACCCCTGCCCCGATCAGCCGCGTATCGGCCGAAGACGAAGCGGCGATCCTCGCGCTCAACAACGAGCATGCCGCCGAACTGTCGTGGCTGGAGCCCGAACGGCTGTCCTTCCTGCTTGGCGAAGCGTTCTACGCGCGCCGCATCGGCGATCTCGAAGCCTTCATCATGACCTTCGACCAGGATGCCCGTTACGACAGCCCGAATTTCTTGTGGTTCCGCGAACGCTACGAGCGCTTCGTCTATGTCGACCGCGTCGTTGTCGCGGCAGACGCGCGCGGTCGCGGCCATGCCCGCCGGCTCTATCAGGACCTGTTCGGCCATGTTGAGCGCGCCGGCCACATGCTGGTCACCTGCGAGGTCAACACCGACCCGCCCAATCCCGCCTCGGATGCCTTCCACGCCGCGCTCGGCTTCACTGAAGCCGGCGACGCGGTGATCCATGGCGGCAAGAAAGCGGTGCGCTACTACGTCAGATCGTTGCAGGCATAGGGCGAGCGCGCCGCAAGACGGCCTGAACGGCCCTGTTGCTCACCAATTGCGGTTCAGCCATTCGCGCGCCGGTCGCTCGATGAGATAATAGCTGCACAGCGCGCAGGCAAAGACGCCGGCCAGCATCGGGATCGGCGCGCCGCCTTGCTCATAGACGAATTTGTAGAACGGCTGCTGCCACAGATAGAGCGAGTACGACCACAGCCCCAGCGTTGCCATCGGCCAGGAGGACAGCAACCCGGAAAAATACCGGGGCTGAAATCGAGCACATTGACGGCCAGAGCCAGCAGCGGGACGGCAAAGAGATAATGGATCGGCGTCGGCACCGGATCGAGGAACAGCAGAACGGCGCAGATCGATGCCACCACGGCCACATGCTTGCCTCTCAAGACCGCCGGCAGCCTGCCGTCGGCCTTGAGCAGGCAGATCGAAGCCGACAGCAGGATCGACGCGATATGCACATCGGTGCGCCAATAGGTGGTTTCGTAGTCCATTCCGAAGACCCAGTACGAAACCGCGCCGTTGGCCATGGCCAGCAGGGCCAGCGCCAGGAGCAGCACGACGACGCGAGAGCGGCTTGAGACGACGACGCTGATCAGCGCCAGGATGATGTAGGCGTGCTCCTCGATGCAGAGCGACCAGATATGGTCGAGCGCGCCTGCCCGGGTCACGAGAATGCCGGCATAATTGTAGGTGAATGTCAGCGCCGTTAGCGCCGCCTTCCATTTGAAGGCGATGAATGTGCTGGACAGCGCAATCATCGCGACGACCACGAACACCAGAAGCGCCGGATAGATGCGGGAAAAGCGGCGCTTGAAGAATTTCTTCAGCGGGTAGCGTTCGATGAACAGGATCTCGCCCATCAGCCGACCGCTGAGCACGAAGAAGAATTCGACGCCCAGCACCCCGAGATTGATTCCGGGAACGGGAAAGAAATGGCCGATGAGCACCAGGGCGATCGAAAGGCCGCGCCAGCCGTCGAGATAGGCCAGTCTGGTTCTGGCTGGCCTGTCGGCGACGGATCGGGACGGGACGACATGCGTCGCGGAGATGTCGGTCATGCCGATCCTTTCGCATTGGGCATGCGAAAGGGCACGGCGGTACACTCCGAACCCGGCTCGCATTCCCGCCCCAAGTCATATTGCAGTGCAAGATAAATTTGTGCAAGTGCGAGATTGCTGTCAGTTCCGGACGAAGTATCGGCCGCAATTGCTTGAAGCAGAGGATTGGCGCGCGGCGATTCCATCAGCGCCTAGACAGATACGGTCGCCACACACGAAAAAGGGACCGCGGAGGCCCCTTTCCTTGTCTGCAACTCATCGTATCAGAAATTCGCTCTGGCGACTCATATGGTGGTGGTTTCGAGAACCGGAGCGCAGCGGACATTGGTCCGTGAGCTCAGTTCTACTGCGTGGCAGTAGAACTAGGGAAGCGCAGAAAACGCCATCAGATGGCCGCCAGAGTAGAGTTTCCAAACAGTTTCTCAGGCGTTGGCTGCCGCAACCGCGCGCTTGGCCATCACCGCGATTAGATTGGCGCGATAGTCGGCCGAGGCATGGATGTCGGTCATCAGATTCTTCGCCGGCACTTTCACGCCATCGAGTGCCGCGGCAGCGAAATTCTTGGCCAATGCGGCCTCGATCTCCTTCGAGCGGAAGACGCCGTCGTCACCGGCGCCGGTGACGGCAACGCTGACGCCATCCTTGCCCTTGGCCACGAACACCCCAACGATGGCGTAGCGCGATGCCGGATTGCGGAACTTTTCATAGGCCGCCTTGGCCGGCGCGGTGAAGGTGACCGCAGTGACGATTTCGCCATCCTTCAGCGATGTCTCGAACAGGCCGTTGAAGAACTTGTCGGCGGCGATCTGGCGCTTGTTGGTGATGATGGTGGCGCCCAACGCCAGCAGCGCCGCCGGATAATCGGCCGCCGGATCGTTGTTGGCGATGGAGCCGCCGATCGTCCCCTTGTGGCGCACCGCCGGATCGCCGATCAGCGATGCCAGATGGGCAAGTGCCGGACAGGCCTTCTTCAGCTTCTCGTCATTGGCAACGGCGTGATGCGTGGTGGCGGCACCGATGGTGACGGTCTTGCCCGACACCTTGACGCCCTGCAGCTCCTTGATCCGCGACAGGTCGACAAGGTCGGACGGTGCGGCGAGCCGCGTCTTCATCGCCGGGATCAGCGTCATGCCGCCCGAAAGCAGCTTGGCGTCACCCGTCTTGATCAGCTTGGCGGCATCAGTGACCGAGGCGGCACGATGATAGTTGACTGAGTACATTTGTCTTTCTCCCCTGGGTGAAAGAGCGAATAGGGAGTAGCGAATAGCGAATAGGATCTGCCCCGTCGCACCGCCTTCTCTTCCTATTCGCTACTCCCTATTCGCTATTCGCTTTTCAATGTTTCGCCGCGCGGATCGCTGCCCACACAGTGGACGGCGAAGCCGGCATGGCAAGATCGTTGCTGCCGATGGCGTCGGTGATGGCGTTGATCACCGCCGGGGGCGAGCCGATGGCGCCGGCCTCGCCGCAGCCCTTGATGCCGAGCGGATTGCCCGGGCACGGCGTGTTCGAGGTCGAGACCTTGAACGACGGCAGGTCGCTGGCGCGCGGCATGGTGTAGTCCATGTAGCTCGCGGTCAAAAGCTGGCCGCTGTTGTCATAGTGGGCGCCTTCGAGCAGCGCCTGGCCGATGCCTTGCGCCAGCCCGCCATGCACCTGGCCCTCGACGATCATCGGGTTGATGATGTTGCCGAAATCGTCGGCGGCGACGAACTGGATGATCTCGGTCATGCCGGTTTCCGGATCGACCTCGACCTCGCAGATGTAGCACCCGGCCGGAAAGGTGAAGTTCGACGGATCGTAGAAGGCCGTCTCCTTCAGCCCGGGCTCCATGCCGCCCGGAAGATTGTGGGCGGTGTAGGCGGCGAGCGCCATCTGGAACCACGGTACGTTCTTGTCGGTGCCGGCGACCTTCAGCGCACCGTTCTCGATGATGATGTCGCCCTCGTCGGCCTCGAGCAGGTGTGCTGCGATCTTCTTGGCCTTGGCCTCGACCTTGTCGAGCGCCTTGACGATGGCCGACATGCCGACCGCACCCGAGCGTGAACCATAGGTGCCCATGCCCATCTGCACCTTGTCGGTGTCGCCATGGATGATCGAGACGGAATCAAGCGGCACGCCGAAGCGCTCGTTGACCAGTTGCGCGAAGGTCGTCTCGTGGCCCTGGCCGTGGCTGTGTGAGCCGGTCAGCACCTCGATCGTGCCGACGGCATTGACGCGCACCTCGGCACTTTCCCAAAGGCCGACACCGGCGCCCAGCGAACCAACCGCGGCAGACGGCGCGATGCCGCAGGCCTCGATGTAGCAGCTCATGCCGATGCCGCGCAGCAGCCCCTTCTTGCCAGCCGCGGCCTTGCGCTTGGCAAAGCCGGCATAGTCCGACGCCTTCATCGCCGCGTCGAGCGAAGCCGCGTAGTCGCCGGCGTCATAGCACATGATGACCGGCGTCTGGTGCGGGAACGAGGTGACGAAGTTCTTGCGCCGCAACTCGGCCGGTGAGACGCCGAACTGGCGCGCGGCCGTCTCCATCATGCGTTCCATGACGAAGGTCGCTTCCGGCCGCCCTGCCCCGCGATAGGCATCGACGGGCGCGGTGTTGGTGTAGATCGCCTTCACATTGGCGTGGATCGCTGGGATGTTGTACTGGCCCGACAGCAGCGTCGCATAGAGGTAGGTCGGCGTCGCCGACGAAAACAGCGACATATAGGCGCCGAGATTGGCCTGGGTTTCGACCTTGAGGCCAAGGATCCTGTGATCCTTGTCGAAAGCCATTTCAGCATGGGTGTGGTGGTCGCGGCCATGCGCGTCGGTCAGAAAGCTCTCGGTCCGGTCGGCCACCCATTTGACCGGCACGCCGGTCTTCTTCGACGCCCACAGGCAGACGATCTCTTCGGGATAGATGTAGATCTTCGAGCCGAAACCGCCGCCGACATCGGGCGCAATCACGCGCAGCTTGTTTTCCGGCGCGACATTGTAGAAGGCGCTCATCACCAGCCGCGCCACATGCGGGTTCTGCGAGGTCGTCCAGCAGGTGTAGTGGTCCTCGGCCTTGTCGTAATGGCCAAGAGCCGCGCGTGGCTCCATGGCGTTGGGCACCAGCCGGTTGTTGATGATGTCCATCTTGACGATATGGGCGGCCTTCTTGAATGCCGCGGCCGTGTCGTCGGCATTGCCGATGTCCCAGTCGAAGATCAGATTGTTGTCGGCCTCGGGGTGGATCTGCGGCGCGCCCTTGTCCATCGCCTTGGAGGCATCGACGACCGCCTTCAGTTCCTTGTAGGTGATCTCGACCGCCTCGGCGGCATCACGCGCCTGGCCTTTGGTCTCGGCGACGACGACCACCACGGCGTCGCCGACATAACGGACCCGGTCGAAAGCGAGTGGCGACCACGCCCCCATCTTCATCGGCGAGCCATCCTTGGAGTGGATCATCCAGCCGCAGATGAGGTTGCCGATGCCGTCGGCCTTGAGTTCCTTGCCGGTCAGCACGCCGATGACGCCGGGCATGCCTTGAGCCTTCTTCACATCGATCTTCTTGATCTGCGCATGCGCGTGCGGGCTGCGCACGAAGGCCGCATGCTTCATGCCGGGAACCACCATGTCGTCGACATAACGGCCGGCGCCGGTGATGAACCGCTTGTCTTCCTTGCGCACGACCCGAGCGCCAACACCTTCAATGCCCATCAGAAATTCCTCCCGAAATGCTGAAATAGCGAATAGTGAGTAGCGAGTAGTGAAGGATGTTGAGTTGGCGTTTGGTCAGAATGCTGACTATTCGCTACTCCCTATTCGCTACTCGCTTGCCTCTCACGCAGCTTGTTTCGCCCTGCCCTTCGACCCCTTCATCGTCTTCGATGCGGCGAGGATCGCCTTGACGATGTTGTGGTAGCCGGTGCAGCGGCAGATGTTGCCCTCGAGCTCGGCGCGCACCGTCGCCTCGTCGAGGCCTTCGGGGTGGCGGCTGATCATGTCGGTCGCCGTCATGATCATGCCCGGCGTGCAGAAGCCGCATTGCAGCCCGTGATGTTCCTTGAAGGCGGCCTGCACCGGATGCAGGTCGGCGCCATTGGCCAGGCCCTCGATCGTCACCACGGTCGAGCCGGAGGCCTGCACCGCAAGCATCGAGCAGGATTTGACCGCCTTGCCGTCGACATGGACGACGCAGGCACCGCATTGCGAGGTGTCGCAACCGACATGCGTTCCGGTAAGGCCGAGATTTTCCCGCAGGAAGTGAACCAGAAGCGTTCGATCCTCGGCAGCACCGCTGACCCGTTTTCCGTTCACCATCAACGAAACGTCCGACATGGTCCCTCCCTGGGTATCAACCTTGGTCATCACGCTGCCGACGCGGTGTTGGCGCGTCAGTCATGCGTTATTCGTACACCG
This sequence comes from Mesorhizobium cantuariense, assembly GCF_042647205.1. NCBI lineage: Bacteria > Pseudomonadati > Pseudomonadota > Alphaproteobacteria > Hyphomicrobiales > Phyllobacteriaceae > Mesorhizobium > Mesorhizobium cantuariense. The sequence goes on from NZ_JBHRVD010000001.1 coordinate 3,826,523, forward strand.
CACAACGCACAAAAAACAGCACGTCGCAAACGCGGCACATTGTACTTTCGGTCATGGCCACGCCCAAACGTGCAGTCCCCATCGCCCCATTGCCAAAATGCCGATTGAAGGCAACAATGTTGGTCGACGCCCGCGCGCCAGAAGCATGTAAAAACAGCCGCGCACAAAAACGCGTCGGAGGAAATGCGGAGAACATCGCTGGCCAGTTCACGGACGCGCTATGCATGCGGCCTGTCGGCGCTCACCACGGACGAGCCCGACATGGAGGCGTTCGCCAGGGCGATCGCGCTGGAGGCAGCTGCGATCGACGCCGGCTTTGCCCTGCTGTTCTTTTCCCAGAGCCTGGTCGAGGCCAGCGCCCTTTCCCAGGCGCTCATGACCCATGCACCGGGGCTCGACCACGCCGGCTGCTCGACCGCCGGCGAGATCACGCCGCAAGGCCTCGAGGACGGTCATGTACTGGCCATGCTGCTTCCGTCCGCGGCCTTCACCACCGCCAGCGTGATGGTCGACAATTTGTCGTCGTCGGGCATGGACAGGATCACCAGTGAGGTCGAGGCCCTGCGGCGGTCGTTGCGCGTGCGCCTGGGTTGCGATCGCACCAAGGGAACGTTCGCGCTCTGCTTCATCGACGGGCTCTCCTATGCCGAGGAAGCGGTGAGTTCGGCCATCCATTGGGGGCTGGACGACATACCGCTGCTTGGCGGCTCGGCCGGCGACGACCTGAAGTTCGAGACGACGCGGCTGATCTCCAACGGCAAGGTCACGTCCGACAGCGCCATCATCGTGCTGATCGCCACTGAAATTCCCTTCCATGTCTTCAAGACCGACAATTTCGTTCCGACCGACGAAAAACTGGTGGTGACGGCGTCCGATCCCGATCACCGCATCGTGCGCGAGTTCAACGCCACCAATGCGGCGGAGGAATATGCCGCCTCCGTCGGCATCGTCGCGCAGACGCTGACGCCGTTGAGCTTTGCCTCGCATCCGGTGGTGGTGAAGGTGGGCGGCGAATATTATTGCCGGTCGATCCAGAAGATGCATCCCGACGGATCGCTGTCCTTCTTCTGCGCCATAGACGATGGCGTCGTGCTGTCGATCGCGCAACCCAAGGACATGGTCGAATCGACGCGCGCGGCACTGCGCGATGTCGAGGAGAGGCTCGGCGGCATCGACATGATCCTCGGCTTCGACTGCGTGCTGCGCCGGCTGGATGCGCGCAACCGACAGGTGTTCCGCGACATTTCCGAACTCTACCGGGTCAACAACGTCATCGGCTTCGGCACCTATGGCGAACAATACCGGTCGATGCATTTGAACCAGACGTTCACCGGCATCGCCTTTGGCGCGCGCCAGGCGGCGGAATAAGGCGCTAACCAAGATGCCGCTCAGGGACATAAACGATCTCGAAAAGCTGAAGAAGATCAACGCCGCCCTCGTCAGCCGCGTCGAGCGGTCGATGGACCAGCAAGGCAACGCCTTTTCGCTGTTCCAGACCGCGATTTCGCTGGAAAATCGAGTGCGTACGCGCACCGAGGAACTGCATTCCACGCTGCGTCGGCTGGAGCAGTCGAACATCGACCTCAGCGCCGCCAAGGAAAACGCCGAACTGGCGAACCTGTCGAAGACCCGCTTCCTCGCCGCCGCCAGCCACGACGTGCTGCAGCCGCTGAACGCCGCCCACCTCTCGGTTTCGGCGCTCGCCGAAGTGCAGACCAGCGACGAGGGCAAGAAACTGGTGCGGCAGGTCGAACGCTCGCTGGAGACGATGGAGGACCTGCTGCGCACCCTGCTCGACATCTCCAAGCTCGATGCCGGCGTGGTCCAGCCCGACATAGGCGACGTCAGCCTGGAGGCGCTGTTCTCCTCGCTGCGCTCGGATTTCCTGCCGGTGGCGCAACTGAAGGGGCTGTCGCTGAAATTCCGGCAGGTCAATGCGGTGGTCCGCTCCGACCGCACGCTGCTGCGCCGCATCCTGCAGAACATTCTTTCCAATGCGCTGGGCTATACACGCTCGGGCGGCGTGCTGGTCGGCACCAGGCATCGCGGCGACACCATCCGCATCGACGTCGCCGATACCGGCTGCGGCATTCCCGACGACCAGCGCGAGGCGGTGTTCGAGGAATTCCACCGCGGCACCTCGTCGGCCAATGCCGAACTGGACGTTGGCGGTCTCGGCCTCGGGCTCGCCATCGTGCGTCGTATGGCCAGCGCGCTCGGCCATCCCGTGACATTCTCGTCGAAGGTCGGCCGCGGCACGATCTTCCACATCGATGTTCCCGTCGGCATCGGCGCCCCGGCCGACGCCATCGCCAACAGCGCCGACATGGAACGGCCGCGCGGCTACGGCCTGTTCGGCACCAAGGTGCTGCTCATCGAAAACGATGTCGAGGTGCTGCAGGCGATGACCTTCCTGCTCGAGCGCTGGCAATGCCTGGTGCGGGCCGCGACCTCGACCGACGACGCCCTCGACATGCTTGGCGACACCGACTGGGTGCCCGACATCGTCATTGCCGACCAGCATCTCGACGACGGCGATCTCGGCACCGCCACCATCGCCGAGGTGCGCGACTATCTCGGCCGCGCCGTGCCGGCGCTGATCGTCACCGCCGACAGTTCCGAAGCCGTCGCCAAGGCCGCGCGCGCCGGCGGCATCGAACTGATGCGCAAACCCCTGAAGCCGGCGCAGCTAAGGGCGCTGCTGGCGCATTTGCTGGCTTAAGGGATTCAGGATTCCCATTGATTTAGTTCGTGATTCATTGCGGTTGAAAGGAACTGCGATGGGCAAGCCGCTACCGCTTGAGTTGTGTCGGCGTGTTGTTGCGTATGTCGATGAGGGACATGGTCACCGTGAATTACGGTGACAATGCACTAATTTCTAGCAGGTGCGCCAAGGAATTACGAATTACGGTGACAGTGCACTAATTTCTCGCTACATTCACGTATAGGTCCCGCGCCGAGGTCAACCACATGAATTACGGTGACAGTGCACTTTTTCTTGCCCGGCCGGTGTTGTGACGCTTAGATTGACCGCATGGCTCGCCTTGCCCGCATTGTCGTTCCCGGAATCCCGCACCACGTAACCCAGCGCGGCAACGGGCGCGCCAAGGTGTTTTTCACACCCGAAGACTATGCGCTTTATAAGAGCCTTCTGGTCGAGCATTGCCACGCCGCCGATGTCGGCATCTGGGCGTGGTGCCTGATGCCAAACCATGTGCATCTGATTCTGACGCCCGCCGATCCGGATGGCCTGCGGCGCGCGCTCGCCAAGGTGCACCGCGCCTATGCGGGGGCGATCCATGCCCGGCAGAAGAAAACCGGGCATTTCTGGCAAGGGCGTTTCGGCGCCGTTGCCATGGACGAGGATCATCTCCTCTCGGCAGTGCGTTATGTCGGGCTGAACCCTGTGCGCGCTGGGCTGGTCAAGCAGGCCACGGATTGGCCCTGGTCAAGCGCCCGGGCGCATCTGACGGATGAGCCCGACGGTGTCACGGAGCTGGGGCCGATGAGGGATCGGCTGCCATCGTCGACCGGGCTATTCGATCTCATCGAGATGGATGCCGCGGCTTTCGATGCTTTGCGCAAGGCCGAGAGCATCGGCCGGCCGGTGGGCGGCGAGGCCTTTCTGGACCGGATTGCCGGGCAAACCCGAAAAGCCGTCAAACCGAGGAAGCGAGGCAGGCGGCGAAAGGAAAATAGTGCACTGTCACCGTAATTCTCGTAATTCTGGACGGGTGTCGTAGAAACATATAAGCGGCAGTGACAATGGATAAAAAGGAACTACTCTCTCTATTTAACCAGAGGCTCTCCGAGCATGATTTCATTAAGAAGTCGACATCCTGGTGCCGTTATCTTAAAGAATCGACACAGGTTGTTGACCTGCAAAAATCAAATTATGGAAATAGCTACTACATCAATATCTGTTGCGTTCCTGGGGGATGCAAATTGATGGGATGCCGACTCCGAAGGGGCATAAATGCCCTATTAGGATCAGGCTTGATTCAGCTTTCCCGGGGCATAAGGATGAAATTACTAGTGCTATGGACCTTGAAAATCGTGAATTGGAGGATGTAAAAAGAGTAGCGGCTATTACAATTCTTATTGTCGAATTGATAGTTCCATATCTTGAAAATATAACGGATTTACGCCGTATAAAAGAATCGATTGAATCAGGCTTTCTTGATCGCGGTATGGTGTATGTGAGTGCAAAGAAGTTCTTGGGAGTTAGCGTCTAGAGACTCTCATCTTCGTCGAAGGAATTACGGAAGGAATTACGGTGACAGTGCACTTTTACCGTGCTCGCCCGACCATCGCTGTGGGCAAATTCAAAACCCCGCCTGATCGCGAAACAGCTCCGCATTGTCCAGCTTCGAAACCTCGATCACCGCTTGCGTCCGGCTGTAGACATTGAGCTTGCGCAAAATCTCCGAGACATGCGCCTTGACCGTCGTCTCTCCCACCTGCAGCTCGTAGGCGATCTGCTTGTTGAGCAGGCCCTGGCGCAGCATCTGCAGCACGCGCAACTGCTGGGGCGTCAGCGTCGACAGGCGTTGCACCATGTCGGCGCGGTCGACGCTTTCGGCGTCGGGCGTGCGGCCTTCGTAGGTTTCCGGCACATAGATCGCGCCTTCCATCACCGAGCGTATGGCGGCGGCGAGGTCGCTCTTGCGCGCCGATTTCGGAATGAAGCCGGCAGCACCATAGGACAGCGCCTCGGAAATGATCTTCGGCTCCTCATAGCCCGAGACTATCACCACCGGCAGGCGCGGATAGCGGGTCCTGAGCTGCAGCAGGCCGTCGAAACCGTGCACGTCGGGCATGTTGAGGTCGAGCAGCGCAAGATCGAACGGCTTGGCGCCGGCCAGCAGATCCAGCGCTTCGGTGATCGAGCGCGCCTCCACCGTGTCGACTTCCGGATAGGCCATCTGCACCGCGCTGTGCAGCGCCTCGCGAAACAGCGGGTGGTCGTCGATGATCAGGAACCGGGCGCGATCGTGGGTTGCGGTCATGGGGTTCGTTTCAGTTCATGGGCGATTAGAATAACCCCGCCACCATGGCCAGATTATTGCCAAATAGTATATCGCCATCTCCGGTGGAAAGTGCCGCCGGCACTTTCTCGACCAAATCGCCTTGCCGGAACGCCCAAATCGGTCGAATGTTCCGGCAACCAGGCAGAGACCCTCCATGACAGACTTCGTCCTCCCCTCGCCCGCAATCGCATCGGTGGCCGTTGCGGGCTCGTCCGAGCGTTTCGCGGTGCGCCGCATCTTCTGCGTCGGCCGCAACTACGCCGCGCATGCCCGCGAGCTCGGCAATGACGAACGCGATCCGCCCTTCTTCTTCACCAAGCCGGCCGATGCGGTGGTCGATTCCGGCACGGCGATTCCCTACCCGCCGCTGACGGCCAATCTGCACCACGAAATCGAACTGGTTGCAGCGATCGGCAGGCCGGGCTTCCGCATTCCCCGCGAACGGGCGCTGGATCATATCTGGGGCTATGGCGTCGGCATCGATCTCACCCGCCGCGATCTGCAGGATGAGGCCAAGAAAGCCGCCCGTCCGTGGGACTGGTCGAAGGCCTTCGACCGCTCCGCCCCCTGCGGCCCGCTGACGTCAGCACAAAAATCCGGCCACCCGCAAAAAGGCCGCATCTGGCTCGCCGTCAACGGCCAGGTCAGGCAGGACGCCGACCTCGCCGAGCTGATCTGGCCGATCGCAGATATCGTGTCGATCTGCAGCGAGGCGGTGGAACTGGCGCCCGGCGACCTGATCTTCACCGGCACGCCGGCCGGTGTCGGCGCGGTTCGTGCCGGCGACACGATGACGGGCGGCGTCGACGGCATCGGCACGATCGAGGTGACCATTGGCCAACCGAAGTGAGCGCATGAGCGAACTCGTCCTGCACAACTACTATCGCTCCTCCACCTCCTACCGGGTGCGGATCGCGCTGGAGATGAAGGGGCTGAGCTACGACTACGTCCCGCATCATTTGCGCCATGGCGAGCATCTGGAACCAGCCTATCTCGCGGTCAATCCGCAAGGGCTGGTGCCAGCGCTGGTGCTCGGCGACGGCACGCTGCTGACGCAATCGCTGGCGATCATCGAATTCCTCGACGAGACCTGCCCGGAACCACCGCTGCTGCCGAGGGATGCGGCCGGTCGGGCACGGGTCAGAATGCTGGCGCAGATGATCGCCTGCGACATCCACCCGGTGAACAATCTGCGCGTGCTGACCTCGCTGCGCACTCTGTTCGGCGCCGACGACGAGGACGTCGTCAACTGGTTCCGTCACTGGGTGAACGAAGGTTTCCAGCCGCTTGAAAAGATCCTGGCTTCGTCGGCGGAGACCGGAACATTCTGCCATGGCGACGCTCCGGGGCTGGCCGACATCTGCCTGGTAGCGCAAGTCACCAGCAACGCCCGCTTCGGTGTCGACCTGACGCCATACCCGACGATCGCGCGCATAAACGCCGCCTGCATGGCGCTGCCGGCCTTCTGGAAGGCGGCGCCTGAGAATCAGATCGATGCCGAATAGGGAAGACTGCGATCCAGAAGAAGCGAAAGCGCTTGCCGACATCGAGGCTTACGGCTGCCATATCTTGTACGTGCTGGAGGAAGACGAACTGGCGCCCTTCGCCTATTCCGTCGGCATCGAGCACAACTTCAAAGCCCCCGAAATCATCGTGATCGGCCTGAAACAGGAAATCTCCCAGTTCATCATCAACGAATATTGCAGCCGCGTCCGCTCGGGCGAAGTTTTCGAACCGGGCCAGCGATCGACAGGGTTCATTGAAGGGTTCGAATGTCAATTCGGTGCCGTGCACATCGAGCACTACCGCGAGCATTGCGGCTGGGATATGTGGTTCTATGACGGGTTGGATTTTCGCGTCTTGCAGCTGATCTATCCCACGGTCGACGGTATCTGGCCCTGGGATGCTGAGGCAAGCGACTGGTTCCGGGCATGGCAGCCGCTGCTCGACACGCCTCCTGCGCCCCCTGCCTGAATTGCGGCATCAATTTCGGGCTCGCCGCGCCAAGGAATCGGCTATCCTCGCACTTCGATGCGCGTGGTCCGTGAACCTATTTGGAGTTATCGATGAAAGCCGTCGTCTTCGAGAAATTCGGCGAAGCGCCGACGATCCAGACCGTTCCCGATCCGAAGCCGGCCGCCGATGGCGTCGTCATCAAGGTCGAGGCAACCGGGCTGTGCCGCAGCGACTGGCATGGCTGGATGGGTCATGACGACGGCATCACGCTGCCGCATGTGCCGGGCCACGAACTGGCCGGCATCGTCGTCGCCGCCGGCAAGCAGGTCACCCGCTGGAAAGCCGGCGAGCGCGTCACCGTGCCGTTCGCCGTCGGCTGCGGGCGTTGCTTCGAATGCAATTCGGGCAATCACCAAGTCTGCGAGCACCAGACGCAGCCTGGCTTCACCGGCTGGGGCTCGTTCGCCGAATATGTCGCCATCGAGCACGCCGACACCAATCTCGTGCGCTTGCCCGACGAGATGGAATTCGCCACCGCCGCCAGCCTCGGCTGCCGCTTCGTCACCTCGTTTCGCGCCATTGTCGATCAGGGCCGGGTGACGCCGGGCGAATGGGTGGCGGTACATGGCTGCGGCGGCGTCGGCCTGTCGGCGATCATGATCGCCAGTGCCATGGGCGCCAATGTGATTGCCATCGACCTCACCGACGAGAAACTGGATTTCGCCAAAAAAATCGGCGCCGTCGCCACCATCAATGCGTCCAAGACGCCGAATGTGGTCAAGGCGGTCAAGCAGATCACCAATGGCGGCGCGCATATGTCGATGGACGCGCTCGGCCACCCCACCACCTCGTTCAACTCGATTGCGAACTTGCGCCGGCGCGGCCGCCATGTGCAGGTCGGCCTGATGCTGGGCGAGCATGCCCGCCCGCAAGTGCCGATGGACAAGGTGATCGCCTTCGAGCTCGAAATCCTCGGCAGCCACGGCATGCAGGCCTACCGCTACCAGGCGATGATGGACATGATCCGCAACGGCAAGCTCAAGCCCGAATTGCTGGTCGGCAAGAGGATCAGCCTCGACGAGGCGCCCGCGGCCCTGATGGCGATGGGCGGTTTCGAGGGCATCGGCATCGGCGTGGTGACGAAGTTCTAGGCGAGGACAGCACCGTCATCAGGCGATCGCGCGTCGTGGCAATTCCTGCTTCGCGAATCGCTTGGCGCCTACGACGCAAAGCACCACGCCAAGCGTGACGACAACCATCAGCGGGCTGACCTGCTCGTGCAGCAGCGTCGCTGCCAGTGCCAGCCCGAAAAATGGCTGCAGCAGCTGCAACTGCCCGACCGCGGCGATGCCGCCTTGCGCCAGCCCGCGATACCAGAACACGAAGCCGATCAGCATGCTGAACAGCGAGACATAGGCAAGCCCGATCCACGCACTGACGCCGACGCCGTCGAACGACGGCGGCATGGTCATCAGCGTCAGCACCAGCATGATCGGCAGCGACAGCACCAGCGCCCAGCAAATCACCTGCCAGCCGCCGAGTTTGCGCGACAGCGCAGCACCCTCGGCATAGCCCAGGCCGCAGGCGATGATGGCAGCCAGCATCAGACCGTCGCCCACCGGCGAGGCCGTCACGCCCTGCGTCAGGGCAAAGCCCGCGACGAGCCCACTGCCCACGCACGAAAACAGCCAGAACGCCGGGCGCGGACGGTCGCCGCCGCGCAGCACGCCGAAGATCGCGGTCGCCAGCGGCAGCAGTCCGACGAAGATGATGGAATGGGCCGTGGTGAGGTGCTTCAGCGCCAGAGCGGTCAGCAAGGGAAAGCCGACCACCACGCCCAGCGCGACGATCACCAGCGACAGCAGATCGCCGCGCTCCGGACGTTTCTGCCGGAACACGAGCAGCAGCGCCAGACCAAGCAGTCCGGCGATCGCCGCTCGGGCCGACGTCAGGAATGTCGGATCGAAATCCTTCACCGCCACGCGCGTCGCCGGCAGCGAGCCGCTGAAGATCAACACGCCGATGAATCCGTTCATCCAGCCACTCGCGATCTTGTCCATCATATGCTCCGTTTGTCGGCTCTGTATCGAGCGGAGCCGGTGGCATTGCCAGAGACAATGCGGTACAGTTGTACGAAACTGTCATGGGCAATAGAGCAGTACGGATGGACAAGCAGACCATAGGAAGCGAGAGCAGCGGAACGCTCGTCGAAAGCGTCATGACGACGATCCGCCAGCGGATCGCGGCGCGCAGCCTGACGCCGGGCGCACGACTGCCGTCGATCCGCGCCTTCGCCAAATCCATGCAGGTGTCCAAATCCACCGTGGTCGAAGCCTATGAGCGGCTCGCCGCCGAAGGTGCGATCCGCTCGCGGCCGGGCTCGGGTTTCTATGCCGCCGGCTCGCTTGCGCCGCTGTCGCTGGCCGAAATCGGTCCCCGCCTCGACCGCGCCGTCGATCCGCTCTGGATCTCGCGGCAGTCGCTGGAAGCGGGCGACGACATGCTGAAACCCGGCTGCGGCTGGCTGCCGGCCTCATGGATGCCCCAGGCAGGTTTGCGCCGGGCACTGCGCACGGTGGCGCGTGCCGACGATATCGCACTGGCCGACTACGGCACGCCGCTCGGCCTGCCGCCGCTGCGGCAATTGCTGGCGCGGCGCATGGCTGGCTATGGCATCGAAGCCTCGCCCGAGCAGATCATGCTGACGGAATCGGGCACGCAGGCCATCGACCTGTTGTGCCGGTTCCTCATCGAACCCGGCGACACGGTGCTGGTCGACGACCCCTGCTATTTCAATTTTCACGCTCTGCTGCGCGCCCACCGGGCCAAGGTCGTCAGCGTCCCCTATACGCCCTCGGGGCCGGATATCGAATTGTTCGCGCAGGCGTTGGCCGAGCACCGGCCGCGCCTCTACATCACCAACTCCGCCATCCACAACCCGACCGGAGCGGTGCTGTCGCCGGTCACCGCGCACCGGCTGCTCAAGCTCGCCGACCAGTCGGATCTGACCATCGTCGAGGATGATATCTTTGCCGATTTCGAACATGCGCCGGCCCCGAGGCTGGCGGCGTTCGATGGCCTGAGCCGCGTCGTCCACATCGGCAGCTTCTCCAAGACGCTGTCGGCTTCGGTTCGCTGCGGCTTCATCGCAGCCCCCCGCGACTGGATCGAGCCGCTGACCGACCTCAAGATCGCCACCACCTTCGGCGGCGGCCGGCTAGCGGCCGAACTGGTGCTGACCCTGCTGAAGGACGGCAGCTACCGCAAGCATATGGAGTTGCTGCGCGCGAAGCTTGCGCGCGCCATGGGCGAGACGAGCGCCCGCCTGAAGGCGATCGGAATCACGCCCTGGATCGACCAGCCGGCCGGCCTGTTCCTGTGGTGCAGCCTGCCGGATGGCGTGGATGCGGCCGAAGTGGCCCGCCGCGCTCTGGCCGACAACATCGTGCTGGCGCCCGGCAACGCATTCAGCCTGTCTGGAACAGCGAGCCGCTTCCTGCGCTTCAACGTGGCCCAGTGCGCGGACGAGCGGATTTTCAGGGTGCTCGAGGCGGCGATGGTGCGTTGACACGCATCAAGCCGATCCTGTTGCCTGGGCAACCTCCGGCTGCTAGGGGACGGATCTGCGCGTTCGAGAGAATATCCGCGCGATCCGGGATAGCAACTATGGGAACCAGCAAGTCAGCAGACAAGTAGGCCGCAACAGCACTTCGTTGTTGCGGCGGCCCGTCATTTCCCATCTTCAGTGAGAACGGCAGATCGCCGCCAAATGTACCCATTTGAGCGGATGTTCAATCATGCCTTGTCCAAAAAACCCGACATGGACCACTTCCCTGCCAGCAGCCATGGTGCTGATGGCGCCCTTCGACATCCTGGCCTCGCTGGCCATGGATATCTACCTCCCGATCGTCCCGGCGATGCCGGGAATCCTCAAGACATCGCCTGATGTCATCCAGCTGACGCTGAGCCTCTACATGATCTGCCTTGGCCTCGGCCAGGTGGTCTTCGGCCCGATTTCCGACAGGATCGGCAGACGTCCTGTGCTGATCGGCGGCGCGCTTTTGTTTGCAGGCGCATCCGTCCTGCTCGCCTGCACCTCGCTGGCCATGGTGTTCGTCGCCTTGCGAGTCATGCAGGCCATCGGTGCATCCGCCGTTCTCGTTGCAACCTTTGCAACGGTTCGCGACGTCTATGCGCAGAGGCCCGAAAGTGCCGTCATCTACGGCCTGTTCAGTTCGATGCTGGCCTTCGTGCCGGCGTTGGGGCCGATTGCCGGTGCATTGATCGCCGACAATCTCGGCTGGCGCGCGATCTTCCTGACGCTCGGCGGTCTGGCGATAGCCGCCACCCTCAATGCATGGCCGAGATGGCATGAAACACGACCGTTGAATGGCGATATCAGGCCAATGGCGTTTCGTCCCATTCTCTCCAGCTTCGCCTTCTGGGCGTATACGCTCGGCTTCAGTGCCGCCATGGGCGCCTTCTTCGTGTTCTTTTCGACGGCGCCGCGGGTGCTCATGGATCGCGCCGGCTTTTCACAGCTCGGTTTCAGCCTGGCCTTCGCCACCGCGGCGCTGCTGATGATCGTGACCACCCGCTTCGCCAAAAAGTTCATTGCACGTTGGGGCATCGCGGGCAGTGCTATCAGAGGCATGGCGATGTTGCTGCTCGGCGCGGCTCTGCTGGCGGCCGGACAACTGTTCGCTGCACCGTCTTTTGCGACATTCGTCCTGCCGATGTGGGTCATCGCCGTGGGCATCGTCTTCACTGTTTCGGTCACCGCGAACGGCGCACTCGGGGCCTTCGGCGATGTCGCGGGAACCGCCGTCGCGCTCTACTTCTGCATCCAGAGCCTTGTCGTCGGCATCCTCGGCACGCTGTTCGTCATCCTGCTTGATGGAAACACGGCATGGCCATTGGTGGGCTACTGTTCGGTCATGGCGACGCTCACACTAAGCGCGATGAGATATTTGCGGAAACGCCAAACCGAATAAACGGGACGGATGAGAAGCCTGGGCCGTTGGCGCAGGCTTCTCGTCACTGTCAGCGAGACGTCGTACAGACCTCTCGCACGCAGTCACGCAACCAGCGTTGCGCCGGATCGGCATCGAGGCGTGGGTGCCAGAGCATGGAGATGGTGACCTCCGCTGTGACGACCGGCAGGGGAAAACTGTGCATGCCGGCGCGCGCGCCCTCGGTGTGCCGCTCCGGAACGCTGGCGATCAGGTCGGACGTGCGGGCCATGGCAAGGGCTGCCGAGAAACCGGAAACCATGCACACGACTGTCCGCTGTAGCCCGAGCAGGTTCAAAGCCTCGTCGATCGGCCCTTTCTCGCGGCCACGCCGTGAAACGCTGATGTGCCGGCCTGCCGCATAGCGCTCTGGCGTCACCGCGCCCTCACTCAGGGGATGGCCCGTCCGCACGGCGCCGATGAAGCGGTCGCGAAGCAATGCCTGGATGCGCACCTCCGGTCCGGTCTCGCCGGCGACGCCTATGTCCAGGTCGATCGCCGCGTCGCGCAGCGACATGACGTCCTTGTCGGACTTCGGTGCAAAGCGCAGCCGCACGCCGGGCGCATCGGCCTGGATACGGGCGACGAGACGAGGCGCGAATTCTTCGACGAAACTCTCATTGGTGCGCAGCGTGAACACCCTGTCCAGGCTCCGGAGATCAAGCAGGGTGGCAGGACGCAGCAGCGCCTCCGCGTCCTGGACGACACGGCCAGCCTGCTGTCGCAGTTCTTCCGCACGCGGCGTCGCCACTAGGCCGCGACCGGCGCGAACCAGCAGCGGGTCGCCCGTCGCCTCGCGCAGCCGCGCCAGCGTCCGGCTCATCGCCGAGGGGCTGAGGCGCAGACGGCTGGCGGCGCGCGCCACGCTGCCTTCGGCCAGCAGGATATCGAGAGCAAAGAGCAGATTGAGATCGGGCGATGTCATCGATGGATCATGGCATGGTATGGCGTAAAACGCACGAACAAGATGCAAATGCTGCGCCTTCCGCCACATCGGCCAAGGGACTAGATCTCCAGCAGTTCCGGTTATGGGGCTGATGGAAGGAGATCGCCGTGGCAATTGCCGAGCAAAATCTGGACGGGCGCGCATCGACGCCGCCACGGATGCAATCCGCCCGCTGGGCGCTGGCAAGCCTTTCGCTCGCCACGCTGCTGTCGTCGCTGGGAACCAGCATTGCCAGCGTCGGACTGCCGTCGCTGATGCAGAATTTCGGCGCGTCGTTCCAGTCCGTGCAATGGGTTGTTCTGGCCTATCTGCTGGCCATCACCACACTGATCGTCAGCGCCGGACGGCTGGCCGACATGTTCGGGCGCAGGCCCTTGCTGCTTGGCGGTATCGCGCTGTTCACATCGGCATCGGTGCTCTGCGGCCTGGCGCCGACGCTGTGGCTGCTGATCGCCGCGCGGGCGGTGCAGGGACTTGGGGCGGCGCTGATGATGGCGCTGACGCTGGCCTTTGTCGCCGAAACCGTGACCAAAGACAGAATTGGCAGCGCCATGGGCCTGCTCGGCGCCATGTCCGCGATCGGCACGACACTTGGCCCCTCGCTTGGCGGCCTTTTGATCGCAGGCTTGGGCTGGCGCGCGATCTTCCTCGTCAATGTCCCGCTGGGCGTACTGACCTTAGCTCTCGCCTGGCGTGCCCTGCCGGCACGCAATAAAACCGCGCAGGTCGACCAAGGCACGTTCGATGTCATGGGCACCGCCCTGCTGGCCCTGACGCTGGCCGCCTATGCGCTGGCCATGACGCTTGGCAGAGGCAATTTCGGCGCACTCAACATCAGCCTGCTGATAGCTGCCGGCATCGGCGTGTTTCTCTTCGCCGCCGCGCAGGCGAGAGTGAAAAACCCCTTGATCCAGCTTGCCAACTTCCGCGATCTTCAGCTGAGCGCCAGCCTCGCCATGAGCATCATCGTCGCCACGGTGATGATGGCGACCCTTGTGGTTGCCCCATTCTACCTGTCACGCGGGCTTGGGCTCGATGCCGCAATGGTCGGCCTCGTGCTGTCGACCGGGCCGCTTGTCTCGACCCTGTCGGCGCTGGTGGCTGGACGCCTGACCGACCGCTTCGGCGCCCACAGGATGATGGTCGCTGGCCTGCTCAGCCTCACGACAGGCACGTTCCTCCTGTCGCTCGCCATGACCAAACTCGGCATTGCCGGCTATGTCGTTCCGATCACCGTCACCTGCATCGGCTACGCGCTGTTCCAGACGTCGAACAATGCAGCCGTCATGACCGGTATCGGCGCCAGCCAGCGCGGCGTCGTTTCCGGCCTGCTCAATCTTTCACGCAACCTCGGCCTCATCACCGGCGCATCATTGATGGGCGCCATATTCGCCGTCGCATCGGCCGAAGGGCACCAAGGCGTTGGTCAGGAGTTTCTGAGTTCCGAGGCCGCCGCCCGGGGAATGCAAGTCACATTTCAGACGGCGACAGTGCTGGCGCTGGTCGCGCTGTTCCTCGCACTGCTCTCGGCCCGCGCCGAGTTCAGGCGGCAGAGACTGGTCGAGCTGTTATAAAACCCCTGACATTGCGAATGCTGGCGGGACTTGCCATTGTGGCGGCAGGTGGGGAGTTCGGACTAGGAATGCTGCTCGCTTGCGCAAAAAGGAGCTTGCACATGTCTGACGTCGCCATTCTCGCCAGCATCATTGGGGCTTTGCTGATCGGCGCCATCAGCCCAGGCCCCAGCTTTGTGCTCGTTTCGCGCATTGCAGTAACCGCATCCCGGCTTGACGGGCTGGCCGCCGCAATTGGCATGGGCCTCGGCGGGGCGGTCTTTGGCAGCCTGGCGCTCGTCGGCCTCAATGCCCTGTTGCTGCAGGTCGATTGGCTGTACTTCGCCTTGAAGCTGACCGGCGGCGCCTACCTTGTCTATCTAGGTGTCCGCATCTGGCGCGGTGCATCCGAACCGATCGTTATTCCGCGAACGGAAGGCTTGCCCCGCCCGTCCCGCTTCCGCTCGTTTTCTTTTGCTTTCATCACCCAGCTCTGCAATCCGAAGACCGCCATCGTGTATGGCAGCATTTTTGCCGCCCTCCTGCCAGCATCGCCACCGTATTGGCTGCTGCTCGCTCTGCCGCCGTTGATTTTCCTGGTGGAAGCGTCCTGGTATGCGGCCGTCGCCCTTGCCTTCTCGGCCAGCCGCCCCCGTTCGATCTATCTTGGGTCCAAGAACTGGATCGACCGGTTCGCAGGAGCGGTCATGGGAGCGCTGGGCCTCAGGTTGATCTTTGACAGTCTTAGGCCGCAAAACCTCTGACATTGTGCAAATCGGCCGCTTCACGGCCTGGCGGATGGTCGCTCTAGACCCCTGCCCGCTTGCGACGTTCATAGAGCATGACCAGCGTTTCTGCCATCAGGGCAGGCTTTTCCTCGCCTTCGATCTCAACCGTGTTGGCTGCCTTCATCAGATACTGGCCAGGGCCCCTATCCTCCATGGACAGCAGCGTGGTGCGCAGCCTGATGCGCGCGCCGACCTTGACCGGCGCCAGGAACCGCACCTTGTCGAAGCCATAATTGAAGGCGGCCTGAGTGTTCTCAGGCACGATGCCCATGCCGAGCGCCAGCGCGCCGATGATCGACAGCGTCAGGTAGCCATGCGCGATCGTCGTGCGGAACGGGCTTTGCCGCCGCGCCCTCTCAGGGTCGACATGAATCCATTGGTGGTCGCCGGTGCATTCGGCGAACTGGTCGATACGGTTCTGGTCGACCGTCGTCCACTCCGACACGCCAAGCTCCTGCCCGGCCATCGCCCTCAACTGCTCGTAGGTCGGCGGCGTTTTAGGCCGTATTTCAGTCATTCCTGGTTTCCCGATCGCTTCCAAAGCCTCCGGACCACGAACTGACGGCCTCTGTCAATTCGCTCGGCGCGAATCCGTTCCGCCGATTTCGGCCGCAATCCTGCCACGCCACGAGCGCAGTCGCAGGTTAAATCGGGATTTCCAGGCTTCAGGGCAGCCGGCAGCTACCAGCCGGCCTCGGCCGCATCTGCTACTTCTTCTCGTAGCCGGCGCGGATTTCCTCCATCGCCTCCTTGATGCGCGTGCGCAGGATGTCGACCGATTCGGTGCCGGATTTCTTGACCAGTTCAGCCACTTCGCCTGCATTCTTCAATGCGACTTCGAAGGACTTTCTGGCAAACTCCGTCTGTTTGGTCATCAATTCCTGCGGATTGCCCGGCGCCCTGTAGCTCTGCGCCATGTCCGTGACCTCGCGCAGTGTGTCCTGTAGCATTTCGCGCTGCCTGGACAACAGCGAGGACGCGCCGGCGGCACTGGCTCGTACCGATTTCTCCAGCGCTTCGAGGTTCTTGCGGTGATGCGCGAGGATCGCCTCGACATCGACATTAGGCACCTTCAGGTCGCGACCGAACCTGCCGAACATGTCCATGAAGGAATCGGATTCCGGTTGTTTCGCCATGCTCGCTCACTCCCCTTTGCCGCAAATGCGGGCGCCCTCACCAGGAGAATAGCACTCGCGTGCCGTGAGTCCATTTCGAACGCGATGGAACCAGGGGCAACCTCACCGCGCATCAATTGGTGAGGAACAGCAGCTCCACCGTATAGAGCACGAGACCGGCAAGCCCGCCGATGATCATGCCGTTGAAGCGGATGTATTGCAGGTCCCTGCCGATGTTCATCTCGATCAGTCGCGTCAGCTGCGCAAGATCCCAGCGCTTGACCTGGTCGGCGATGAATGTCGACACGCCGCTCTTCTGGCTCTCGACGAACGAAGCGAGCGCCACCACGAATCCCCCATTCATGTCGGCCCGGATCTGCGCATCGCTGGCAAGATGGCGGCCGACCTCGACGAACATGTTGGCAAGATGCGCGCGGATAACCGAATTCGGCGCCTTGGCGTCCTGCTCGATGAACTGGCTGAGGCTTGCCCACATGTCGCCGGCCAATCCCTTGACCTCCGGCCGGACGAGGAAATCGCGCTTCAGCTTCTCGGCGCGTTTGGCATATTGCTTCGATGTCCTCAGCTTTTCGATGAATGTCTGCGCAAAACGGTCGAATTCGGCGCGCATCGGGTGGTTGGGATCGGCTCGCACCTCATCGAGCAGCGAGCCGGCCGAGGCGACGATCTTTTTCAGGAGATAGGCATCGGCGCGAAACAGGTTGAACAGCGACGGCAGTTCCTCGCGAATCTTTTCGCGCATCGTTGCCAGCGCCTGTTCGTCGTTGAGAAACCGGCCGATCACCTTGGTGAACTCGTCGAACAGTTTCTGGTGGCGGCGATCATCGGTGAGCGCGGAGAGCAGCTCGGCCGCCAGCGGGGCCAGCGGCACCTTTTCGATCTGTTCGAGCATGCGGCTGGTGACGAAGCCACGCAGGCCGGATTGCTCGACGGCGGCGAGCGTCTGCGGCACCAGCCGCACGACGAAGCGCGACAGGCCCGCGGCACGCTCGGCATCGGCCAGCCAGTCGGCGACCAGCGCCGAAAAGTCGACCTCGGCAAGCTTTTCACGCACCGGTTCGGGGGCCAGGAAATTGACCTCGATGAAGCGGCCGAGATTGTCGGCGATGCGGTGCTGGTTCTCGGGGATGATGGCCGTGTGCGGGATCGGCAGCCCCAGCGGCCGCCTGAACAGCGCCACCACCGCGTACCAGTCGGCCAGGCCGCCGATGGTCGCGGCCTCGGCAAAGGCAGCGACGAAGCCGAGCCACGGATAGATGTGCTCGAATGATTTGGCGACCGCAAACACCAGCACGCAAAGCGCAAGTGCCGCCGCCGCGACGAATTTTGTCCGCCGCAACGCGGAAAGCTTGGCATCCGCGTCGGCATCGAAACGGACAGGCGCCAGGGACGAAGCCGATTGTGACATGGGTGAGCTGCTCCTCGTCGATCTCAGGCTATTTAGTGGTTTGACGGCCGGAATACCCGTGACAGCCGGTTCAGCCCCGAATCTTGCGCGGGTGCGCACACAAAGTTGAGGAGAAAATTCATCTATTGTGCGAAGCTAGTCTGGAATTATTCCAAGGTATAGGCCATATTCCGCCAAGGCCAATGTGGCGAATCCGGAATTTCGGGTCAAAGCCACATCAGCAAAATTTTGAAATCTGGCGTGGTTGCACCGCACCAGTGCCTTGTGAGGACAAAATGCGGCTTACGCGCCAGACCAACTATGCCATGCGCATCTTGATGTATTGCGCGGCGAATGATGACCGATTGAGCCGCATCCCCGAGATCGCGGCCGCCTATTCGGTGTCGGAGCTTTTCCTGTTCAAGATCCTGCAGCCGCTGGTCGAGCACGGCCTTGTCCAGACCGTGCGTGGCAGGAATGGCGGCGTCAAGCTTGGCCGGGCAGCTGAAGCCATCAGCCTGTTCGATGTCGTGCGCGTGACGGAAGAGAGCTTCGCCATGGCCGAATGCTTCGAGAACGACGCCGCCGAATGCCCGCTGGTCGACAGCTGCGCGCTGAATTCGGCGCTGCGCGAGGCGCTGAACGCGTTCTTCGCGGTGCTCGCCCGCTACACCATCGCCGACCTGGTGGCGGCGCGGCCGAATGTGCGCAACCTGCTCGGCATCGACATGCTGATGGAGCGCCGCGCCCCGGCCGCCTGAGCAAGTCTCCCGGCGTTTGAGTAGGTCTGTTGAGATTCAGGTCAGGCCGAGTCGAGAATGATGGGTTCCGAGAACCGGAACGGAGCGTACGTTTGGGTACGTGAGTACCGGAAGCGCAGGAAACCGCCATTCGCAGGCCGGCCTCACCTGAATATCAATAGACCGCTGATTGCGGCAGGACGAACGGCACGTTGCCAGCCGGCAGCACGCCGACCCTGAGCCGGCAGTCGAACACCTTTTCGATCAGATCATCGCTCAGCACGTCCTGCGGCGACCCGGTGGCGGCCAGCCGGCCGCGATGCATGACGAAGATCCGGTCCGCATACATGGCCGTGAGATTGAGGTCATGCAGGATAGCGACCACGCCGCCACCCCTTCTGGCAAAGTCGCGGGCAATGTTCATGATGATCAGCTGGTGCTTGATGTCGAGGCTGGAAACCGGCTCGTCGAGGAAGAGATAGCGCGGCTTGCCGTCGAGCACCGGCGCCCAGACCTGGCACAGCACGCGCGCGAGCTGGACGCGCTGTTGCTCGCCGCCGGAAAGCTCCTGGTAGAAACGCCCGGCAAAGCCGTCGAGATCGACACGCGCCAGCGCCCGTTCCGGCAGCCGCGCATCCTCGCCCGGCAAGACGCCCGAGCGGCCGCCGACAAGACCAAGCTTGACCACTTCTCGCACCGTGAACGGGAACGACAGCGTCGTCGCCTGCGGCAGCACCGCCCGATGAACTGCGGTCTCGACCGGCTTCATCGCCGAGAGATCGCGGCCGTTGAGCGCGACGCGCCCGGTATAGGCGAGTTCGCCGGAAAGCGCCTTGAGGAAGGTCGTTTTGCCCGAACCATTGGGGCCGACGATGGCAGCGATCTCGCCCGGCCGCGCGTGGAAATCGACACCGGTGACGATAGGCTTGCCGGCGATATCAACCGAAACGTCCCTTGCCTCGATCATCCAAGCCTCACAGGTCGACTATGCCGCGCTTGCGCAGCAGGATCCAAAGGAAGAACGGCGCCCCGGCCATCGCGGTGACGATGCCGATCGGCAATTCGGCCGGCGCAACGATGGTGCGTGCGACCGCGTCGGCCAGCAGCAGCAGCGAGGCACCGAGCAGCGCCGACGCCGGCAGCAGGTAGCGATTGTCCGGACCGATCAGCAGGCGCAGCAGATGCGGCACCACGATGCCGACGAAGCCGATGCCGCCGCTGACGGCGACGGACGCGCCGACCGCCGCCGAGACGCCGATGATGGCCGTGTATTTCAGCCGCTGTACCGGAATACCGAGATGACCGGCGGTCGCCTCGCCCAGTGCCAGCGCGTTGAGGCCGCGCGCCAGGAACGGCATTGCCGCCAGCGCCAGCACGATGATCGGACCGACGGAAGCAATCTTCGCCCAGGTCGCGCCGCCGAGCGATCCGAGCTGCCAGAAAGTCAGGTCGCGCAACTGGCGATCGTCGGCCATGAAGATGAGGATGCCGGTCAGCGCCATGGCGAGCGCTGCCAGTGCGATGCCGGCGAGCAGCATTGTGGCAACCGAGGTTTGCCCCCGTCGTGTCGCGATCTGATAAAGCACCAGCGTGGTGGCGAGCCCGCCACAGAAGGCGGCCAATGGCAGTGCAAGCGTGCCGAGCAAGGCGGTCACCGGAGCCAATATTGTAGCGCCGAGCACGATGACGGCAACCGCGCCGAGGCTGGAGCCGGCCGAGACGCCGATCAGGCCGGGGTCGGCCAGCGGATTGCGGAACAGTCCCTGCATGACCGCGCCGGAGACCGCGAGCGCCGCGCCGACCAGCATGCCGAGGATGATGCGCGGCAGGCGGATGTCGTAGACGATCAGGCTGTCGCGGGCGCTCAACGCGGCGTTATCAGGCACTGTGCCGAACAGCCAGTCGCCGATGACGTTGACGGCCGATGCGTCCGACGCTCCTGATGTCAGCGACAGAAAAACGGCAGCCGCCAGCCCCAGGCACAGCAGCAGAATGACGATGCGGGCGCGGCCCGACCGGTCGCCCTCGGATGCGCTCGCCATCACCGGACCGGCGATCGATTGATCGACCATGATCTGCCTGCTCAGTCCGTGACCTGCCCGCCATAAAGCGAGACAGCGAGGTCATGGATGGCATCAGCCGTGCGTGGCCCGAAGCCGAGCAGATAGGCGCCATCGATGCGGATCAGCTTGCGCGCGGTTCCGGCCGGCGTCGAGGCGATCGACGGATTGCCGAACAGTTCGTCGTCCGATACCGGAGGTCCGGCATTGCTCATCATCAGGATCACATCCGGCCTGGCGGTGATAACAGCCTCGTCGGACATTTGCTTGTAGCCGGAAAAGCCCTCGACCGCGTTGACCCCGCCGGCCAGCTTGACCATGCCGTCGGCGGCGGTCTCGCTGCCGGCCGCCAGGATCTTGCCGCCCTGTATCGACAGCACGAACAGGATGCGCTTGCGCTGCTTGATCGAGGCCGTTTGCTGTTCGGCTGCCGTGAGCTTGGCATCAAGCTCCTTGGCCAGCACCTCGGCCTTGGCGTCGACGCCGAGCGCCTTGCCGACGATGCGGACCTTCTCGAGGATGCCTTCGTGGCTATAATGCTCAGGCACTTCGATGAACGGGACGCTCGTCTTCTTCAGGACATCGACGGCTTCCTTGGGACCGCTGCCATGCAGCGCCAGGATGCCGGTCGGATTGACCGAGAGCACGCCTTCCGGCGACAGCGCACGCATGTAGCCGACATCGGGCAGCTCAAGCGCCGCCTTTGGATACCGGCTGGTGGAATCGCGCGCCACCAGATGCTTCTCCTCGCCGAGCGCGTAGACGATCTCGGTGATCGAGCCGCCAATGGCGGCTATCTTCGACGGATCGGCAAACACGGCCGTGCCTTCGGTGGCGCCGGCAGGTTGCAACGCGACAAAAGCCAGGGAAAGACCGATCGCCGGCCCCATTGCCGATCTTAAAACGGGCGCCAAGCTGAGGACAGGCGCCAGTCTGGAAAAGGAAACCATTTCTATAGTCCTCAGGCTGCGGTCGGGCTTGGAATGCGCGGCAGATTTTCCGCCAGGAAGCGCCAGTCGTCACGCTCGGCTTCGCCTTCATGACGCTTGCCGAAGAACTGGATGATCATCTTGCCGTCAGCGTCATAGACCTCGAGCGAGGTGACATGCCCGTCCTTGGTCGGCCTGCGCACGGCCCAGACCTCGTGGATATGGTCGGTCCGCAGATGCAGGTGGAAGGTCTCGTCCAGCACGTTGATCCATGGTCCCATCGGCTTGATGGACTTGATCGGACCGGAATGGATCTGGATGCAGCCGCGGTTTCCGACAAAGCACATGATCGGCATCTCGCCTTCGGCGGCGTGATGGAACATGGCCCGGACCGCATCATTGTCGAGCAGCCAGGCATAGTCCTGGCCGACCATGCGCACCGCCTGCCGGCGGCTGAGCTTCAGCGTCTTCAGCATGCCGAAGAACTGGTGCACGTCGGTCAGCCGGCTCCAGCGGTCGCGCAGATCGTCGAGACTGGCGGTCGCTTCGTCACCATGGGTCTCGTCATCGGCGAGCGGCCCTGAAATATCGACCGTCGGCTCCTGGTTGGACGATTCGAGCGCAGCGACCAGCTTCTGATAGGCATAGAGGCTGGAGGCCGGCCGCAGATGCACCTTGTGCACGGCCTCGCCTGCCGCATCGAAGAACTGCAGGCTGCGGCGGATCTCGTCGCCATCGCGCTTTTCCACGGCAAAGCCGTGTGCCCACACCTTCGGGAAGATGCGCAGGTCGATGTTTTCGCCAAGCACCATGGCATTGTGGTTGCCGGTGACGACCTTGTCGTAGACGCCGATCTTTTCGTGCACCGCGCTTTCATTGCGGGTCAGCGCCATGACCTCGCCGACGGCCTCAAGGCCGGTCAAAAGATCGTTGACGCGCGGCTCGATGCGGACAACGCCGTCGCCGCAATACGCCGCGACCAGCTCGGCCTCCGAAATGCCGAGCTGGGCAGCCAGATCACGCTCGCGGGTCTTCGGATTGTCTGTCCGTGCCCGCCGGATTTCATGCGGGGCGGGTTTTACGCGCTGGTCCATGTCTCGTCCCTGTTGCCTTGTCTTACTTGTTGAGAATGAGCTTGCCCTGGCGGGTGATCTTCAGCCGGTAGAGCGCGCCGTGATGCTCGATGCCGATCTCGTGCTCGCCCTGGAACAGGGTGTTGCTCGACAGGGTCCGCACCGCCAGCGGAACCCGGTCGAAACGGGTGGAAGCATCGTCGGAACGGCGGACGCGATAGCGAAAATCGTTGGGATTGTGGGTATTCATCTGGATCGATCCCTTTCCTGTGCCGGGCGTCTGGCTAGGCGTTGCGTAATCCGATTCATTCTTGACTTGAATAATCATGTTTACTAGTCAGTGCAATACCGGATTAAATGAGTCAAGATTTAAGACGCCGGACACGATCAAAAATGCCAGCCAGCCCCGGGCCAGCCAGCATGAAACCTGGACTTTGGAGTTGGGGCATGGGGTTGGTGAATTGGGAATGGCGCGGCCGGTCGGCGGCGAACGGCGCGGCGGCTTTGCTGGCCAGCGTGGCGGCGATCGCCTTGTCGGCGCAACTGGCCAACGCTCAGCAGGCGGCCCCGCAGACAGATCAAACGAAGAAGACTGACGAAGAAAAGGCCGCACCCGCGGGAGCAACGCTACTCGACAAGATCCTCGTCATCAGCCGCACCGGCGAGACGGCGATCGAATCGCTCGCGTCGACCAGCCATGTCGATCAGGAACAACTCGACCGCCGCATGGCGACGACGCCCAATGAAATGCTGCTCGGCGTGCCAGGTGTCGCGGCGCAGGCGGACGCCCGGCGCGTCAGCACCAGCATCAATATTCGCGGCTTGCAGGATTTCGGCCGCGTCGCGGTCATCGTCGACGGCGCCCGTCAGAATTTCCAGCGTTCCGACCACGGCACCCAGTCGACCTTCTACATCGACCCCGAGCTCGTCAAATCCGTCGACGTGATCCGTGGCCCCGTCGCCAACACTTACGGCTCGGGCGCCATCGGCGGCGTCGTCTTCTTTGACACCAAGGATGCCGCGGACTTTCTCAAGCCGGACGAGACATGGGCCGGCTCCGTCACGGGACGCTATGAAAGCAACGGCAAGGGCTGGACCACCAGCGCATCCGGCGCCTATCGCTTCAAGGAGAACTGGGATGCGCTCGGCAACATCGTCTACCGCAACTACGACGACTACAAGGATGGCGGTGGCGACACGGTCAAGGGCACCGGCTTCGACGTGCTGAGCGGCCTGCTCAAGACCACCATCCGCCCGACCGACAACAGCGAACTGAAGCTCGGCTGGGTCGGTTCAAGCGACGGCTGGAACGAGATCAGCGGCGGTGTGCCGGTCAATGACGTCGACCTGAAGTCGAACACCTTCACGGCGCGCTACAACATCACGGATGAGGACAAGAGCTGGCTCGATCTCCACATCAACACCTCCTACAACAAGACCAATCTCGATCTGACCAGCCTCGTCCCGCAAAACCGCTTTGATCCGGTCACCGGCCTTCCCGTTGTCTTGCCGGCGGGATCGCAGTCGACATTCGACGTCGGCACCACTGGCATCGACATCTGGAACACGTCCCGGTTCGAGACTGCCGGCATCGCGCACGAACTGACCTATGGCGGCGATTGGGTCGGCGACAACGTCAAGACCGGCGGCACCGCCGGCGGCGACAGCTTCTACACGCCGTCGGGCAAGCGCAACGTCTCCGGCGTCTATGTCCAGGACAAGCTCACCTGGGATTGGCTCGAAGTCATCGCCGGTCTCCGCTACGACAGCTACAGCCTCAAGGATGACACCCACGACATTTCTGGCGATAGGGTATCGCCGCGCATCACCGTCGGCGTCTCCCCGTTCGAATCCGCGGGCCTTGCAGGCCTTCAGTTTTATGGCACCTACGCCGAGGGCTATCGCTCGCCATCGATTACCGAGACGCTGATCAGCGGCAATCACCCGGCAGGCGTCAGTTTCCCGTTCCTGCCCAATCCCAATCTGCGGCCAGAGACCGGCAAGACGACCGAATTCGGCTTCAACTACAAGCAGAACGACATTATCGAGGCTGGCGACGCGTTCCGTCTCAAGGCGGCGTATTTCAACAACGATGTCGACGACTATATCGAAGGTGTGACGCTGTCGGCGTTCGACCCGACCAGCGGCTGCCCGTTCGGCCCAGGGATCCCGATCTGCTTCCAGTATCAGAATTTCGCCAAGGCCAAGATCAACGGCTTCGAAATGGAAGGCGTTTACGACGCGGCATGGGGCTATGCCGGACTTTCGGCGTCCATCATCAATGGGCATACGATATCGTATGAAGGCGACCGGGCAGATCTCGCCACCATCCCCTCCTCCCAGATCACGGCGCAGCTCGGCTTGCGCTTCCTCGAAGACAAACTGACTGTCGGCGGCGAAGTGCAGTACAACGGCAAGCCGAA
Organism: Mesorhizobium cantuariense; assembly: GCF_042647205.1. Lineage (NCBI taxonomy): Bacteria > Pseudomonadati > Pseudomonadota > Alphaproteobacteria > Hyphomicrobiales > Phyllobacteriaceae > Mesorhizobium > Mesorhizobium cantuariense. The sequence continues at coordinate 3,851,556 of NZ_JBHRVD010000001.1, forward strand.
GGGCAATGCGGTGGCCAAGGACTACACGCTGGTCAATGCCTTCGCCAGTTATCAGGCGACCGATAATCTCAAGGTCGATTTCCGCGCCGACAATCTGTTCGATGTCAAATACGCCAACCCGCTCAACGGCAGCACGACAGTTGCGGTCTATGAGCCCGGCATAACGCTGAAGCTGGCGGCAACGATGCGGTTTGGAGGCTGATGACCATGACGAGCTTGACGACATCCCTTCGTCTGCTGACCTCGACGCTGGCGATGTCGCTTGCGATGGTTCCGGCGTGGGCACAAGAGTCCGCGCCGGTCCCCGCGCTGACCCTTGAACTCAACGGTGCGCAACCTTCCGACAAGGGTTGCCGCCTGACGTTCGTGGTCAACAACAATCTCGGCGCCGACCTGTCCAAGGCGGCGTTCGAGATCGCCCTGTTCAACGAAGCCGGCGTCGTCGACCGGCTGACCATGCTCGACTTCAAGGAATTGCCGGTGGGCAAGACCAAGGTGACGCGTTTCGATCTGGCCGGCACCGAATGTTCGAAAGTCAGCCGCGTGCTGATCAACAGCGCGACGGAGTGCTCTGGCACCGGCATCGAACCAAATGCCTGCATGCGCAAGCTGAAGACGGGCACAAAGACCGGTATCGCTTTCGGCGTCTGAGGTGGGACTGCATCCCGCATTCCTGCAGAACACCGTGGCGGGGCCAATTGCCGGCCACGGCCGACTGCCGCTGCCAGCGAACGATCTTGATTTGACAATTCTGCCCTTGTCGCTGCAGGTCTCGCGGCGAGACATGCACGATATCAGTCCCCTCCCCGACGCCGGCCCCGTGCTGGCCATAGAGCCAGCCGAGCCGCTTGCGCTGCCGCGGCCATCGGCCTGGAACCGCAAATGGACGGCAGCGATCGTCGTCTCCTGCCTGCTCCATGCCGCGGTGGCGGCGGCCTTTCTGATGCCTTCTGGGATGTCCAGTCCCCAGGATGCCGAGCAGCCGGAAGGCAGCGATCAGTCGGGCACCAAAGTGGCCGGCAGCGCGTTGGATAAGGACCCGGCAGCAATAAACGTTGCGCTGGTGCCGAACCCGCAACCGGCCAAACCACAGCCGGCAACGCCGTCTAAGCCAACGCCGCCAAAAGAGGCCTCCCAACCTGCCACGGAAGCGGCAAAGCCGCCGCTCAAGCCGTTGCCGGATCCCGTCAAACAGCCCCCAGTGACGCCCGACATATTGGTGGCCGGCGCCCCACGCTCCGATGACCAGAGTATAGCTCGGAAGGCCGACACGCCGGCGCAGCCAACCGTTCAGGCCGAGAGCACGGTCACGCCTGTCGCCGTTCCAGAACGGCCTCCGATCCCCAGCGCCCGGCCAACTCCGGCAACTGCTCCTTCAAGGGCGACGGATGAGAAGCGTGGCACGGCGGATGGCCAGGACCGGTCGGCGCAAGCAGCCAGCAAGGGCAAAAGACAAAAAGAGGCAGGCAGCGCCGCGGACGACAACTATCGCGGCGACGTCTTTAGAAAGCTTGGCAGCGTCAATCGCACCCTCCCGCCTTCCCTGCAACTGGCGGCACGCAACAATGCGGTTGTCACATTCGTCATAGGCAGGAAGGGCAACATAAACGCGTTGCGCATCCTGGAGACCTCAGGATCGACGGCTTTCGATCAGGCAGCGCTTGGCATTGTCCGCAAGGCAGCCCCCTTCCCCCCAATTCCACCACAGGCAGCAAGCGAGAGTTTGGAATTCGAGACCGAAATCGGCCCATTTTGAATGCGCGCAGAACAAACGCTACGGCCGCTAATCATCAACAACCATATGAGAGGACCACCATGTACATCGCCATGAACCGCTTCAAGGTGCAGACCGGCTCGGAGAACGATTTCGAAGCCGTGTGGAAGAACCGCGACTCCAGCCTCGCGGAGATGAAAGGGTTCCGGGAATTCCACCTGCTGCGTGGCCCGGTCAACGAGACCGAAGGTTACACGCTGTTCGCGTCGCACACAGTGTGGGCGAGCCATGATGATTTTATCGCCTGGACCAAGTCGGAGAATTTCCGTGCCGCCCACAAGAATGTCGGCACGACCAAGGTCCACTATCTCGGCCATCCGCAGTTTGAGGGCTTTTCAGTCGTCGAAGGCGCGTAAATACTGGCCGGGGTCAGGCTCCGGCCAGCAGGCTCGCATTGCCGCCGGCGGCGGTGGTATCGACGCAGACAGCCCGTTCATGTGCATAGGCCGCCGGGTTCAGCACCTCGCTGACCAGCGGCACGATCGGGCCTGAGCGGTCGGCGATGACCTTGCGCACGATGCGTGCAGCCTCGGGTGTGCCGGAAAAGGCGACGACGTCGACGCGCAGCGCGCGCGCTTCGACCGGATCCGGTCGGCCGTCGATGGCGGCGAGCGGCAGGCCCTTGCCGGTCAATGGGGAAAGCGCCGCCGGTGCGCCGGGCGCCACGGCCAGCACCGCATTGCCGGCGGCGAGTGCCTGGATCGTCTGCGCGAGCAGCGTGTCGCCATCGGGACCAAGGCACAGCACCCGTCCGCGTGGCGACAGCGAGAGCGTGTTGGCCTCGCCGGTCGGCCCAGGCAGGTCGACCTGGCCGAAATCGATGCCGGCGGCGGCACCTATGGCCGCAGCACCCTTGCCGCGCAGATGCTTCCTCAGAATGGCGATCCGGTCGGGCCGCGTCGACCAGCCGCCAAGTGTGGGATCAGGCAGATTGTCGGAAAGCTCGGTCGCCGTCACCTTATGGCCATCCTGCAAATGGGTACCTGCCTCCGGCCCCTTGCGAAAACGCCTGAGATAGTGCGGACCTCCGGCCTTCGGACCGGTGCCTGAAAGCCCCTCGCCGCCAAACGGCTGCGAACCGACGACGGCGCCGATCTGGTTGCGGTTGACATAGATGTTGCCGGCATGGATGCCATCGACGAAATGCTGGACGCGGCCCTCGATCCGGGTGTGCAGGCCGAAGGTCAAGCCGTAGCCCTTGCGGTTGATGGCGGCGATGACCGCATCGATCTCGTCGGCGTCGAAGGTGGCGACATGCAGCACCGGCCCGAACACTTCGCGCTCCATGTCCTCGATGCCCTTGACCCGGAAGACGTGCGGCGCAACGAAGCGCCCCTCCTTGGGTGCCTCAAGCTTGGCGATCAGCCGGCCCTGCAGACCCATTTTGGTGCAGTACTCGCGGATCGAGCTTTGTGCCTCGTCGTCGATGACCGGGCCGACATCGGTCGAAATCCGCCAGGGATCGCCAATGCTGAGCGCCTCCATGGCGCCTTTCAGCATCTCCAGCATCTTCTTCTCGACATCCTTTTGGACATAAAGCACGCGCAGCGCCGAGCAGCGCTGGCCGGCACTCTGGAAGGCCGAGGCGAGGATGTCGCGCACCCCCTGTTCGGGCAGCGCGGTGGAATCGACGATCATGGCGTTGAGGCCGCCGGTCTCGGCGATCAGCATGGCGTCGGGCGCGGCCGTCTCGGCCAGCTGTTTCTCGATCAGCTTGGCGACCTCGGTCGAGCCGGTGAAGCAGACGCCGGCAATGCGCGGGTCGGCGGTGAGCGGCCCGCCGACCGATGGGCCGTCGCCCGGCAGAAGCTGGATGACATCTTCCGGCACGCCGGCCTCGCGCAGCAGTTCGACAGCGCGAAAGGCGATCAGCGGCGTCTGCTCGGCCGGCTTTGCGATAACCGAATTGCCGGTGACAAGTGCTGCCGCGATCTGGCCGGTGAAGATGGCGAGCGGGAAATTCCACGGCGAGATGCAGACGATGGCGCCGCGCGCTTGCGTGCCCGCCTCCGCATTGGCCGCCTCGGTGGCGTAGTAGCGCAGGAAGTCGACGGCCTCGCGCACCTCGGCCACACCATCGGCCAGCGATTTGCCGGCCTCCCTTGTGGCAAGTGCAAAGAACTCGACGGCATTCGTCTCGTAGAGATCGGCGGCGCGGTTGAGGATCGCGGCGCGATCGGCGACAGGACGTTTTGCCCAGGCCGGCTGCGCTTCCACCGCAAAGCGCACGGCGGTCGCGACTTGCTTGGCAGCGGCTTCGCTGACCGTGCCGACCACCTCGGAAGGCTTTGCCGGGTTGACGATCGGACGCTGCTTGCCGTAGCCGGCGGCACGGGTGATCGGCTTGGCATGCCAACGATCCGGCCCGGCGAAGGCGGCCTTGGCCTTGTCGATCGCCGCCAGCGTCACCGTGTCGGTGATATCAAATCCCCTGGAATTGCGACGGCCGGCGCCAAAAATCTGGGAAGGCCGGGCAATCGCCGGATTGGCGGCCGGACCTTGGCTTTCGACCGTTTCGAGCGGATCACGCGCAATGTCCTCCGGCTCGACATCCTCGTCGGTCAGCTGATGCACGAAGGAAGAATTGGCACCGTTCTCCAGCAACCGGCGGACCAGATAGGCAAGCAGATCGGAATGCGCACCGACCGGCGCATAGATACGGCAACGCGTGCCTTCGGACCGTCGCACCGTCTCGTGCAGGGCTTCGCCCATGCCGTGCAGGCGCTGGAACTCGAAGGCATCGCGATTGTCAGCCATCGACAGGATCGCGGCGACGGTGTGGGCGTTGTGGGTGGCGAATTGCGGATAGATACGGTCGGTCATCGACAGCAGCTTCTTGGCGCAAGCCATGTAGGAGACGTCGGTGTTGGCCTTGCGGGTGAAGACGGGGTAGCCGGTGAGGCCCAGCGTTTGCGCCCGCTTGATCTCGGTGTCCCAATACGCGCCCTTGACCAGCCGCACCATGATGTTGCGGTCGTATTTCTTCGCCAGCGCGTAGAGCCAGTCGATGGCAAAGGCGGCGCGCGGCCCATAGGCCTGGACGACGACGCCAAAACCGTTCCAGCCGGCGAGCTCCGGCTCGGCCAGCACCCGCTCGATGACGTCGAGCGACAGATCGAGGCGGTCGGCTTCCTCGGCATCGATGTTGAGCCCCATGCGCGAATGGCGCGCGGCTAGCGCCAGCGACAGCAGCCGCTCGGCCATGACCGGCAGCATCTCGTCCCTCTGCGCCACCTCGTAGCGTGGATGCAGGGCCGAAAGCTTGACCGAAATGCCGTGGTTCTGCCTGATATCAGGACCGTTGGAGCCGGCATCGAGCGAGGAAATCGCGTCGGCATAGGCCTTGTGATAACGCAAGGCGTCGGCCTCGGTGCGGGCCGCCTCGCCCAGCATGTCGAAGGAATAGAGATAGCCTTTCTGCGTCATCGGCCGGCCGCGCTTGACGGCTTCAGTGATGGTGCGGCCGAGCACGAACTGCTCGCCCATCTCGCGCATGGCGGCGGCCACCGCCTTGCGGATGACCGGCTCGCCCAGTCGCCGCACCATCGAGCGCAGCGTGCCTTCAATGCCGCCCTCACCCTCATCGAGGACACGGCCGGTCAGCATCAGCGCCCAGGTCGAGGCGTTGACGAAGATGGAGCTCGAACCGCCCGAATGCGCCGACCAGTCGTGCGGCGCGATCTTGTCGGCGATGAGGTCGTCCATCGTCTCGGTGTCGGGCACGCGCAACAGCGCCTCGGCCAGGCACATCAGCGCCACGCCTTCCTTGGTGGAGAGACCATAGGCGGACAGGAAGACTTCCATCAGCCGAGGATCCGACGAGCCGCGCACCGCCCGCACCAGATCGGCAGCCCGGGCCGAGATCGCCTTGCGGTCTTTCGCTGAAAGGCCCGTCGCCTCGGCCAGCCGCTTCACGGCCTCGTCTTCGTCGGGCAGGTAGTTGGCGCGGATCTGCTGGCGGATGGCATCAAGCGCTGGCATGGTGGTCCCATGGATCGAGCAAAAGGGAGCGGCCGGCGGTCACCGGACCGAATGGCGCAAGCTAGCACAGGTGCGAATTTTCAGTCGGTCCGAAGAAATCGACATTGCAGGTCATTCGATTTATCCTAGCGGCTCAGAATTGACATATGGACTGCATTTTCGATGACAGAAGACCAATTGGACCGCATCGACAGGAACATCCTGGCGGCACTGGCAAGCGATGGCCGGCTTTCCATGTCAGAACTGGCGGCAAAGGTCGGCCTGTCGAAGACGCCGGTGCAGGCGCGCGTGAAGCGACTGGAGAAGGACGGCTACATCAGGGGCTACCAGGCGATCATCGACCGCGAGCGCATGGGCGAAGGCCATGTCGCCTTCGTCCAGGTAAAATTGTCCGACACCCGTTCCGCCGCGCTCGACGCCTTCAACCGGTCCGTACAGGCCGTGCCGGAGATCGAACAGTGTCACATGATGGCGTCGAGCTTCGATTATCTGCTGAAAGTTCGCACAAGGGATATCGCCGCCTATCGCCGCGTCCTGGGCGAGCGCATCTCGGCCCTGCCCCATGTCGCCCAGACCTCGACCTTCGTGGCGATGGAAACGGTCAAGGATCGCTAGAGCGGTTTTCCCTTAATCGGAGTCGTTTGTTTGCAGTGAACGGCTTGTTCTGATTCCCTGATGGAAGTGATTTGCGGAAGGAGCAGCGGCATGGCACGAGCTTACAGCCTGGATTTGCGGACGCGTGTTATCGAGGCGATAGAGGCAGGCCTGTCGACCCGAGAAGCGGCACGGCGGTTTGCGATCGGGATATCGACGTCTGGTGCATGGTATCGGGCCTGGCGTTCGAGCGGCAATCTGGAACCTGGGCGGCAGGGCAAGCCGAAGGTATCGAAGCTGGACGCGCACGAGACTTTCATTCTCGCCTTGGTCGAGACCGATGAGCGGGACATCACGCTTGCCGAGATCGTCGATCGCCTTGCGGCAGAGCGCGGGGTCAAAGCCAGCCTGACGACGGTCCATGCGTTCTTCGCAAAGCGTGGCATCACGTACAAAAAAAGACAGCGCACGCGGCCGAACAGCAGCGACCGGATGTTTTGGCAGCGCGGGAAGAGTGGTTCGAAGGCCAACTCGATCTCGATCCGAGCCGCCTGATCTTCATCGACGAAAGTGGCCTCAATACCAAGATGGCCCGGCTACGAGGCCGCTCTGCGCGTGGACAGCGTTGCCGGGCGGCTGTTCCTCATGGGCACTGGAAATCCACGACCTTCACGGCCGGCCTGCGCCTCGACGGGATCGTCGCGCCCTGGCTCCTGGACGGCGCCATGGATGGCGAAGCATTCCTGGTCTACTTGCGCCGCGTCCTCGTGCCGACGCTTCAACCCGACGATGTCGTCGTGATGGACAACCTGCCTGCTCATAAAGTGGTCGGTGTCCGCGAAATCATCGAGGCTGCGGGGGCTTCCCTTCGCTATCTTCCGCCCTACTCCCCGGACTTTAACCCCATTGAGATGGCCTTCGCCAAGCTGAAGGCTTTACTGCGAAAGGCAGCAGCCCGGTCCATCCCGGAATTATGGGACGCCGTGGCCGTCGCCATCGATCGTTTCCACCCCAAAGAATGCGAAAACCTGTTCGCCCACGCCGGCTACGATGCCTAACCGTGATTATCCAGAAACTGCTCTAGATCAATGACCGGTGCGCGACTTCGGCTTCGCAGACTCGAAGCTGATGCGGAGCTTCGAGCCGGTCGCCTTGGCGAAACGCTGCAATGTTCGGGTCGAAGGCATGTTTCGACCACTCTCCAAGCGGGCAATCACGGCCTGTGTTGTTCCCATGGCGACGGCGACCTCTTCCTGAGTCATGTCGGCTTCACCCCGGGCCTTGATCAAAGCTTCGGCGATCGCGAACTCTTCCTCCAACGCTTCGTATTCGGCAACGAATTCCGGGTCCTTGAACCAGTCCTTGGCGACGTCCTCAACGGGGATTGTTTTCCGGCTCATAGAACCTCCTTTGCTCGCTTAAGAGCCAATTCGATTTCGCTTCGTGGCGTCTTCTGAGTCTTCTTGGCAAACACTCGCACCACTACCACACGGCGTTCGGCCGCGGTCACGTAGACCGCACGGGCGATGCCGTCCCGGCCCTTCATGCGCATTTCCCAAAGCCTGCCTTCCAAGTGCTTAACGTATGGCTCGTGGACTTTCTGCAGCCCGTGCGCCTCGATCAGACGCGATATCCTCAGAAAGCTGGCCAAGATATCTTTCGGTTGAGCCTCAAGCTCCTGTCTCACCTCGCTATTGAGAAATACGACCGACCAGCTCATCGACTTAAGTATACCTTTTTTGCAATATTTTTCAATCGCCGATATAGTCGGCAACCTCACTCCGCCAGAGTCTTCAGGAACGCCACCAGCGCCGCACGCTCTCGGTCTGAAAGCTCCAGCGGGCGAACCTCTGACACCCCCTCGACGCTGGGGGCAGCCTTGGCGTAGTGCGCCACGACCTCGTCAAGCGACGAAAACTGCCCGGCATGCATATAGGGCGGCCGCGTTGCCGCTCCGCGCAGCGACGGCGTCTTGTAGGCGCGGATGAGTTGCGGCGCATCCTTGACCATGAAGCGCAGCTCGCCGCAGGCGCCGGCATCGCCATCGCGATAGGCGCCGAAGCAGTTGAACGGGTCGGCTTCGACCTGTGCCACCGCATCGATGCGACCGCGATCCGGCGGCAGATCCGCAACAGGCGGCACGCCGGTGTTGTGAAAGCTGTTGTCGGTGAAGCGCGGGCCGTCGTGGCAGGTCACGCAATTGGCCTTGCCGATGAACAGTTTCAGGCCAAGGATTTCCTCCTTGGAAAAGACCGCATCGCCTTTCGGCTCGGCGCCGGTGACGAGGTCCAGCGCAAAGCGGTCGAAACGCGTCGGCGCCGGCTCGATCGAGCGCTCGAAAGCGGCGATCGCCTTGCCGATATTGGCAAAGACGCCGTTGATCCCGTCGCGTTGTGCGTCGTTCATCGCGTTCCAGGCAGCCGTCTCCGCATCATTTCCAAGCGGGCTGGCATTCAACGGCATGTCGGAAAAGTCAGGCAGCGGCCCGAAGATGCGCTCATAGCGCTCGCCGAAGCGCGCCTTGATGTAATGCGCGTAGGCGGTGCGGTTTCCCGCTTGCTCCAGCGGGTTTTCGAGCGGCGTCAGCGCTTGCGACCACAGGCTGTCGCGGCGGCCGTCCCAGAAGAACCAGGGATCGCGCGCCACGCCGGCCAGCGGCATGGTGCGCCGGTTGGTGTGGCCGACGCCGACCGCTTGCGGCAGGTCGTCCTGGAACTGGCGGTCGATCTTGTGGCAGGTCGAGCACGACACCGTGCCGTCGCGGCTCATGCCCTGGTCGAAGAACAGTGTCGACCCGAGTGCTGCGGCGGCCGGCACGTCGGCGAACCGGTTGGTGGTGTCGGGCTTCAGTGACGGCAGCGCCGACAGAGCCAGCGAGGCGATGGTCTTCTTCTCGGCGTCGGAAAAGTCAGGCTTGCCGCAACCGGCGAGGACAATGGCCACCATCAGCGGCAGAAATCGCGAAAGCCGCCTCATTTGTTGCTCACAGCACCACGTTGAAGAGCACCGTATCGGAGCCGGCGGTGGCCGAGATGGCGAAATGCAGCTGCCACCAGCCGCTCATGGTGAATTTCACCCCTTCGATCCGATAACGCCCGTCGCCGAGATAGTCGGTTGCCTGCGGGCTGGTCGGCAGGCCGTGGCTGTGCAGCGGCATGCCGCCTGAGATTGCGATCGCCGCTCCTTCGACCGGCGCTCCAGCCTTTGTCTTCAGCGTCAGCCGCCAGGACTGTAGTTCGCCTTGCCGCACAACGCCCCGTTCCGGTGCGAAGCTGGCCACGAACAGCCCGGCGGCGGTGTTCTTCGTCCGCGAGATATCCGGGCCGGCAGGCTGCGCCGACTGCGGCGCCGTCAGATAGACGACCGCGAGAATGCCGACCAGCAAGGCAGCCAGACCAAGACCTGCCAGAAGATAACGCCATAGTGATGCCAAACCGGTTCCTCTTCTGCGGACAACGCTCTGCCGGACGGATCGCATCCCGCCAGCCTGTGGGAAAACGCTGTGGCGGAAAAAACCCTGCTTGCCAAGCATGGCGCTGCCGATGGCAAAAAGCTACAGCACCAAGATCATTGGAGGACTGTAGATGGCGGGAACCGGCATCGCCTCGATCGGCGAATGCATGCTCGAATTGTCGGGCCAGACGGGACCGAACTGGCGCATGGGCTTTGCCGGCGACACGTTCAACACGCTGTGGGCGCTGCATGCGTTGAGCACTGAGCGGCCGGCAACCTATGTCTCGGCCTTCGGTGACGACCCCTTCTCGCAAGACCAGATCGATTTCCTGGCCGAAAACGGCATCGGCATCGGTTCCAGCCCGGTCATAGCGGGCGCGCGGCCCGGCCTCTATGCCATCACGCTGACCGGGGCCGAGCGTTCCTTCACCTACTGGCGCGGCGATGCCGCCGCGCGGCAGCTCGCCTCGGACCCGGCTGCATTGTCGAAAAACCTGGAAAATCAGTCGCTTGTCTATTTTTCCGGAATCACTTTGGCAATTCTGGACGATGCCGCGCGCGCCACATTGCTGGTGGCCGTCGCCAAGGCGCGCTCGGCGGGTTCACTTGTCGCCTTCGATCCCAACTACCGGCCGCGGCTTTGGCGCAATTGCGAGGATGCGCAGGCCGCGATCGTCGAAGCCCTTGCCGTCACCGACATCGCATTGCCGACCTTCCCCGACGAGCAGATGCTGTTCGGCGATACAACGCCGCAAGCGACCGCGGAGCGACTCGGGCAATTGATTGGCGAGGTCGTCGTCAAGAATGGCGAAGCGCCGGCGCTGGTTGCCCAACGAGGAACATTACGCGAAGTCCCTGCGATCCATGTCGCTGCTCCCGCCGATACGACGGGCGCCGGCGATTCCTTCAACGGCGGCTATCTTGCGGCTCGACTTGCCGGCCACGACCCGCTGGAAGCCGCGCGCCGTGCCCATCGTGTCGCCGCCGCCGTGGTGCAGGTACGTGGCGCACTGGCGCCGTTCGAGACGCTGCGAGCGGCATTCGCCGGTTAAGGTCTGAAAAACTAGGGCAGGCGGAATCTGTATTCCGTCACGTGGTGGTAGATCGCGCCCGGCCATAGCGTTGCCTGAGGGAAATAGGGCCGGTTCGGCGCATCCGGCCACACCTGAGGCTCCAGGCAGAAACCGCAAAAGGCCTTGTAGTTCCGCCCTTCCAGCCCGGTGCGCGGCGTCACATACTGGCCGGTATAGAGCTGGACGCCGGGCTCGGTGGTCCAGACCTCCATCTCAACACCGGAACTGGCGCCTTGCGCCCATGCCGCTTGCTTGAGCGGCCCGCGCGTCGAAGCGAGGCAGAAATTCTGGTCATAGGGCAGCTGTTCGCCCTCGGTCTCCATGCGCAGCGGCCGCGCCTGACGGAAATCGAACGGCGTGCCCTCAACCGGCTTGACCACGCCGGTCGGGATCATGTCGCCATCGACCGGCAGGTAGGCGCCGGCATTCAGCATCATCCTGTGGTCGAGAATGTCGCCGGCGCCGCCATCATCCAGGTTGAAATAGGAATGCTGGGTGAGATTGCACAGCGTCGGCTCCTCGCAGGTGGCGGTCAGTTCGACGCTGAGCGTGCCCGGGATCTTCAACCGGTAGGTGCAGGTGACGTCGAGCGCACCGGGAAAACCCATCGTACCGTCGGGATCATGCAACGTCAGCGTGACGAAATCCCTGCCATGCAGCGAAACCGTCCATGGCCGATGGGAATAGCCTTGCGAGCCGCCATGCAGCGTATGCTTGTCGAGGAAGTTTTGCTCGGTCTGATAGCGGCTGCCGGCGATGGTAAAGCGGCCGTCGCGGATGCGGTTGGCATAGCGGCCGACAACCGCTCCAAAGAAGCCCGTATCCGTCTCATAAGCTTCCAGATTGTCGTAGCCGAGCACCAGCGGTGCATCGTGCCCAGTCAGGCGCAGATCCTGGATGATCGCGCCCAGGCCGATGATGTTGGCGGTGATACCGCCGCCCCTGATCGTGAAGCGACGCACCGGCTCGCCTGCCTGCGTCGTGCCGAAAACCTCGCCGTCCTTCATCGCCATGCCCGCAGTTGATCCAGAGGAGTTCGGCTGGTTTTCTCAACCCTGAGATAGGCAGGTCACGGGCCTGCCTATCTCAGGGGTAGTCTATCAGAGGCCGAGGCCGCCGATGCAGACATATTTGGTGTCGAGATAGTCCTCGATGCCCTGATGTCCGCCTTCCTTGCCGAGACCGGATTCCTTGACGCCGCCGAACGGCGCCTCCGGCGTGGTGATGAGGCCTTCATTGACGCCGACCATGCCGTATTTCAACCCTTCCATGACGCGGAAGGCGCGGCCGAGATCGCCGGTGTAGAAATAGCAGGCGAGGCCGAATTCGGTGTCGTTGGCGAGTGCGACGGCTTCCTCTTCGGTCTCGAACTTGAACACCGGTGCGACCGGGCCAAAGATCTCTTCCTTCATGAAGCGCATCTTGGGTGTGGCGTTGGCGATGACCGTTGGCTGGAAGAACGAACCGCCGAGCGCATGGCGCTTGCCGCCGGCAACGATCTTGCCGCCCTTGGCGGTGGCATCGGCGATCAGTTCCTCGACCTTCTCGACCGCCTTCTCGTCGATCAGCGGCCCTTGCTGCACGCCGTCCTCAAGGCCGGAGCCGACCTTCAGCCCGTTGCTGGCGGCAGCGAGCTTCTCGACGAACTTGTCATAGACACCAGCCTGGACAAGGAAGCGGTTGGTGCAGACGCAGGTCTGGCCGGAATTGCGATACTTGGCGGTGATGGCGCCGGCGACGGCGCGTTCGAGATCGGCGTCGTCGAAGACGATGAACGGCGCGTTGCCGCCGAGCTCCATCGACACCTTCTTGACGGTGACCGACGACTTCTGGATGAGAAGCTTGCCGACCTCGGTCGATCCGGTGAAGGTGATCTTCGACACCAGCGGATTGGCGCAGATCTCGTCGCCGATCTCGCTGGCCGAACCGGTCAGGATGTTGACGACCCCCTTGGGGAAGCCGACTTCCTCGGCGAGCGCACCCCAGGCGAGACCCGAGTACGGCGTCTGCGACGCCGGCTTGACCACGGCGGTGCAGCCGGCGGCGAGCGCCGGTCCGAGTTTGCGGGCCAGCATCGAGGACGGGAAATTCCACGGCGTGATGGCGGCGATGACGCCGACCGGCTCCTTGGTCACCAGGATGCGGCGGTCAGCCCATGGCGAGGGCACGACGTCGCCATAGGTGCGGCGGCCTTCCTCGGCGAACCACAATATGTAGGACGCGGCCGAGCCGATCTCGCCCTTAGATTCGAACAGCGACTTGCCCTGCTCGATGGTCAGCAGTTCGGCGAGCACGTCCTGATTATCCATCATCGCGTCGTGTAGCTTGCGCAGCAGCTTCGAGCGCTCGAGCGCGGTGGTCTTGCGCCACGACTTGAAGGCGGCGGCGGCGGCTTCGATGGCGCGGCGGGTCTCGGCCTTGCCCGACTTCGGCACGGTGCCGATCTTGAGACCGGTGGCCGGGTTGTTGACGTCGACCGTCTGGCCGCTGTCGGCCTGCACCCATTCGCCATTGATGAGATTGGCCTGCCGCATGAAATGGCTGGTTTTCTGAAGCATGGTCTATCCTCCGTTCGGCGCACTGACGGGCCGGTCTGTGAAATCTTCGGTGAGCGTGCGCCATGGACTGAAGCCGGCACGCCGGAGCCATTGCTCTTTACCTAGGGACTGCTCTTTACCTAGGGCAAGGCCCGCAAGCAATCGCAAGATGGCATATAGGGGTTGGACCAGGGTGAAACCAGCCGAAGACAAACTATCCAAAGACGTGGACGACAACTGTCAGCCAGAAAGCGGTGGTGACGGCGGCGCAGGCCGTGGCGATGGTCATCTGGTTCGATGCCAGCGCCTGACCGGTGTTGAACTGCACGGCGATGAGATAGGAGTTGATGCCGGACGGCAGAGCCGCCACCACCACCGCAACCTTGGCCGTCAAGGGCGGCAGGCCGAGCAGCCAGACGAAGGCGAGAACCAGCGCCGGCATCAGGAACAGCTTCAGCGCCGAAAGCGCCAGCGCCGGCCGGACATTGCCGGATATGCCGAAGCGGCGCAGGCTGAGGCCCATGGCAAACAGCGCCACCGGGCCGGCGGTATCGGCCAGCGCATCGACCAGCCGCGAGGCAAGGTCGGGCAGCGGCACGCCGCTAAAGCGCCATGCGAGGCCCGCCAGAATGCCGATGATCAGCGGATTGAGCAACAGCCGCCTCAGGAAACCGTGGATGATGCGCAAGGGGTGCACGGGCTCGCCACCGCCCCGCCCGAACATCTCGAACAGCACGATCGAGGCCATCATCATGATCGGCAGGTGCACGGAGACCAGCAGCGACAGCACTTCGAAGCCGCTCGGGCCGAAGATGCCAAGGATGAAGGGGGCGCCGAGCAGCACGACATTGGAGAAGGCCGACGACACGCCGCCGACGACACCGGCTCGTGCATCCCGCCCGAATATACGCGTCGTGACGACATGGCCGGCGGCCCAGGTGATTGCCACGGCCGCGAAATAGGCGCCCCACAGCGACCAGGGTGCCACGCCGTGGAAATCGGCATTCACCATGGTCTGAAACAACAGCAGCGGCATTGCCACGCTGATCGCGAAATCGGCTATCCCCTCGCCGCTCGCCGGCTTCAAATAGCCAGTCAACCCGGCGAGATAGCCGAGCGCGACAAGGCTGAAGACGAAAAGGACGGTTTCGGTGAGCGGAGACATTTTTACCGTGACGGGCGAGTTTCCCGTGATAGGCGAGCCACGACCGCGACGCAATCGCGCCCGAATTTGATCATCGTCGGCTGGCAGCGTTATACAGGGTTTGGATCATCAGGGCGGACACGAACGACAAATGGGCTTTGTCGAAACCACGAAGCGTAATCTTTTGCGGCAGGCGTGGCTGACGGCCTTCGTCGCCGCACTGCTTTACCTTGCCGCGACCGCACTTGCAGTTGCCGAGACGAAAAGCCTCAAGGGCGTGGCGCTGATCATCGGCCAGTCGAAATACGAGCACATCGCGGCCCTCCCCAACCCCGCCAACGACGCCCGCGATATGGCCAAGATGCTGACCGACCTTGGCTTCGACGCGCGCAGCGTCACCGATCGCGACGCCGCGAAGCTGAAGCGCGACCTGGAGCGGTTCACGGAAGATGCCGAAGGCGCCGATGTCGCCTTCATCTATTATTCCGGTCACGGCATCGAGGCCGGCGGCGAGAACTATCTGGTTCCGGTCGATGCCGACCTGTCGTCATTGAAAGATGCCGACCAGGCACTGGTGCCGATTTCCGCCCTCATGGACGCGTTGAAGAAGACCGTGCCGGTGACGATCGTGCTGCTCGACGCCTGCCGCAACAACCCGTTTCCACCCGATGCAGTCGTGCGGCGCGCGCCGACAGCCTCCGCCACGCCCATAGGCGCCGGCGGGTTGGAGCCGGTGCGCGGTGCCAAGGCACTCGGCAATGCGCCGGCGGCCGACGCGAGCCTGGGCACGGTGGTCGGCTTTGCCGCAGAACCGGGTCGTCCGGCGCTCGATGGCGCCGCCGGCGAAAACAGCCCTTACGCGTCCGCCCTGCTGCGCCACCTCGCGGCGATGAAGGGCACCGAGTTCGGCTCGGTCATGCGCATGGTGACCGAGGAGGTCTATCTCGACACCAAGGCAAGGCAGCGCCCCTGGGTCAATGAGAGCCTGCGCCGCCTGCTCTATTTCGGCGTTGCGCCAGCGGAGCCGACCGGCGACGACGGGCTGATCACCGGCGAGCGGCGCCAACTGCTGCTGACGATTTCCGACTTGCCCGACCCGAAACGGGCGCAGGTGGAACTGGCCTCGCTGCAGGAGGGCGTGCCGCTCGACGCGCTCTATGGCGTGCTGAAGGCGCTCGGCACGGAAAAAATCCCCGAAGACCCGTCCGACCTGCAAAAGGTGCTCGACGCCCAGGCCGAGCGCCTGAAGAAGATGATGTCCGAGCGCGCCGCGCTGCGCACCGACGATCCGGAGATCAAACGCCTCGTCGCCTCCGCCGACAAGGCGATCGGCCAGGGCGCCATCGTGACGGCGCGGAAATTCCTCGACGATGCTGTCGGCCGGGTCGAGCAGACCGACGATGCGGTCGATGAAGCCGAAGACCTCGTCAAGCAGAAGCGTCTTGCCGATGCCGCGATCTACGCCAGGCGGGCCGACGCCTCGGGGCTGGTCTTCGACTACAGATCCGCCGCCGGCGACTATGCCAAGGCGTTTTCGCTGGCCGAAAAATGGGACGACAAGCTGCGCTGGAACTACAAGAACCAGGAAGCCGAGGCGCTGAACGCTTACGGCTACGCCACCGGCGACCTGGATGCGCTGCGGCACTCCATCGAGGCCTATCGCGCCATCCTGAACTTCATCCCCAATGGCGAACAGAATCGCGACTGGGCGATCACCCGCAACAACATGGCGGTGGTGCTGCAGACCATCGGCGAGCGCGAGACGGAGACCGCGCGCCTAGAAGAGGCCGCGCAGATCTTTCGCGATTCCCTGGTCGTGTTCGAGCGCGAGAAGGACGACCTCAATTGGGCCGCCGCGCAGAACAATCTGGCCAATGTGCTGTTGAAGATCGGCGAACGCGAGAGCGACCCGAAGCGCCTGAACGAAGCGGTGGCGGCGATGCGCGCGACGCTCCAGAAACGCCCGCGCGACAAGGTGCCACTCGACTGGGCGGCTTCGCAGAATAATCTCGGCCTGGCGCTCTATGCGCTTTCCGAGCGCGAGGCGGCCGGCGAGCATCTGACGCAGGCCGAAGCCGCCTACCGGCTAGCACTTGAGGAATACACACGCGAAAAGGCGCCGGTTGAATGGGCGATGGTCGAGAACAATCTCGGCAACACGCTGGTGTCGCTCGGCATCCAACTCAACAACAAGGCGAAGATCAACGAGGCGGCCGACGCCTTCCGTGCCGCACTCGAGGTGCGAACCCGCGAAACCTTCCCGGTCTCGTGGGCAACCAGCCGGCTCAACCTCGGCAACGCGCTGAGCGGTGTGGCCCGCTTCGATATGGGCACCGGTGCGCTCGAGGAGGCCGCGGCGGCCTATGACGATGCGCTGACTGTGTTTACCCGGCAGCGTTTCCCGATGGACTGGGCGTCGGCGCAGAACAATCTCGGTTCGATCTACCAGACGCTTGGCCAGCGCACTCGCGATGCGGCCAAGCTCGAGCAGTCGGCAAGCGCCTTCCAGGCGGCCCGGCAGGTCTATGTCAGACGAAAATTTCCCCTCGACTGGGCAATGAGCCACTACAATCTCGGCAACACGCTGCAGCTTCTCGGCGGCGTGACCGACAAGCTGGAACATTACGGTGAAGCCATTGCCGCCTACCGCGATGCGTTGCGCGAGTACAAGCGCGAGACGAACCCGCGGCAATGGGCGCTGACCCAGGCCGGCCTCGGCTCGGCGCTGCATTGGCTGAGCATGAGCAATGCCGACCCCAAGACCTTGCTTGAGTCCATCGCAGCCCGCAGGGCAGCACTCGAAGTGCTGACTGTCGACGCCGCGCCGGTCGACTGGGCGAACGCACAGAACGGCATCGGCATGAGCCTGCTCAACCTCGGCAATCTCGAACACACCGACAAGTATCTCGGCGATGCCGAAGTCGCCTTCACGGCGACGCTGAAGGTATTCGCCAGGGAAAGCCTGCCCATGCAATGGGCCTTCGCGCAGAACAATCTCGGCGACATCCACTGGAACCGAGCCAGCTATGGCGGCGGCAAGGCCGAATATCAAAAGGCGATCGAATTCTTCGAGAACGCCAAGCAGGGCTTTACAGAAGCCGGCTACACAATCCCCATCCCGCTCACCGACCAGAAGATCGATCTGGTGAAGAAGCAGATGGCGAAGAACTAATGCATGTCGCCCAAAAGTGGCCCCGGTTTTGGGAGTACGACATGCATGAAGAAACCACCTAAAGCGCGTCACATGAATCCGTTCAGAGGCGACGTGCTTTAGGGCTCCGCCCGACCGCGCCTTGTCTTTCGGCTGGCTTTGCCGTCCCTATATGTCCTGTCACCGGAACCCATTGCCGGGAACCGGAGAGGGATAGCGGATGATTCGATTTGCCTTGGCGTTGTTCCTGCTTGTTCCCGGCGTGGCTCACGCCACGGACGCCGGCTGGGCGCTGCTGCGCGATGGCGGGCATGTCGTGCTGCTGCGTCATGCCATGGTCACCGGCACCACCGATCCGGCCAATTTCGACATCGACAGCTGTGCCACCCAAATGAACCTGTCGGCGCGCGGCAAGCAGCAGGCGAGCAAGATCGGCGCTCTGTTTGCCGCCCGGGCAGCACCGATCGAGCGCGTGCTGTCCAGCCGCTATTGCCGCTGCCTCGACACCGCGCGCATCGCCTTCGAGGCCGAGCCGGAGCTGTTTGCGCCGCTCGATCTCTTGAAGGGCGACGAGACCCAGAAGACCGCGCAGATCGCTGCGATCCTGAAGGAAATCCGCGCCTATTCCGGCTCCGATAATCTGGTCATGGTCACCCATCTGGAAGACATCGTGGCACTAACCGGCGTTTCGCCGCGCGAAGGCGAAGCGGTGGTCGTCGAACCGCAAGGCGATGGCCTGCGCGTGCTCGGCCGCGTCACCTTCTAATTCTGATCATCGCGAGAACCGGCCGACGCGTCGGTAAGCAGCCACGCGTCGATGCGGACTTTCCACGTCTCGATCATGCGCGCGAATGCATCCTGCGTCAGTTCGGACAGATACGACCTGCCTGCCGCATTCAGGGCCGTGAATGTATAGGCAATGGTCGCCTCGGTGCCGCCGTCAATCGTCTGACGGCAGGCCACCTCGACAAATCCGAAACGCGAATCCGGCGTCACCCTGACATAGCGGACACGATGCCCGACAGGATCCCAGTCGGCGCAGGTCCAGAGCGTCGTCTCATCACCGTGGAGCGTCCGGAAGACCATGCCTTGCCGCGTTTCTCCGCTCCGCGGGTGCAGAAACTCCGGATCCCAGCCCTCCACCCATAAGGTCTCACCGATCGGCGTGAACAGCGGGAAGACGCGATCGACCGGCCCGCAAAGGACTATGCTGTGGCTGCGCTCAAGATGGCTCGTCATCCGTCTTCCCCTCAGTCAGACGGTGGCTGTCCGCCGCGCCTAGCTCCAGCCCGTAGATGCGCTTCAATTGGCTGATCGTTTCGAGCGTCGCCGGCGAAAACGGCGTCTGCCCTTCGAAAGCATGCAGCACGATGCCTTCGATGAGATCACCGAGACTCATGTCGCGGTGTTCGGCCAAAGCCTTCAGCACCTTCACCAGTCGTTTTTCCAGGCGAACCCCGGTCTGCACACGTTCTACATCCATCGCTTTCTTTACCATGGTACATTGGTACATGCAATCAGATGTTGGCACGAGTTGTGTTGCCGAAATGCCACCCCTGAAAGAAGCCGCTGATTGGCCACGACAATGCCGCTTGCGACAACCCGTCGCAGGGGGTATAGGCGCGCTCCCGGTCACGAAAACCGAAGCGAGCACAACGGTTGGAGCTTTCGTCTCCGCCCGTGCAGGCAGCTTTGCCGTCCTGTATACGGCGCCGCTTTGGGGATTGGGATCGCGGATGTAGCTCAACTGGGAGAGCGCCGGACATACTCCGGAGGTTGTGGGTTCGAGTCCCGTCGTCTGCACCACGGATAGCTCAGCTGGAAGAGCATCAGATTGTTAATCTGACTGTCGAAGGTTCGATCCCTTCTCCATTGGCCTGATAAGCCAGCACCCTGCCACGGTGTTATCTGAAAACGGTCCGGGGACTGGAATGCCGAAGACCTGACGAACGGCCGAAGCCTCCGGGCCAAGGCCGTATCGAAGAGTCCGACACCATCGGCTCGCGGCCAGGCCCGCGGTGACGATCAAGGCGCAGTGTCGCCGGCAAGGGAGGCCAAGGCCTCCGGCGCCCGCTTCGCTGCCCCGCGATCCGCTCCCGCGGGTCCGCAACGGATTGATGCCACCAGTCCCCGGATCATTCGTGCCCGGACCACGACGACGTGAAACGAGAAACGAAGGGAAGATCGACGCATGACTTGACGCCTCGCATGGGGCCATGCCCGACAGGAGTACGACAATGACCATTCTCGACAAGGTTCTTGGACGCGAGCGCGTCCTCGTAAGGGAAAACGAACGTGCCCTCACCCTTCACAAGGGTGAGATCAAGGCTGTCCTGCTGCCGGGCGAACATTGGCTCGCCAATCGGCGCGGCAGCCTTGAAGTGTCCCGGCACGATCTGAAGAACCCGGAATTCGTTTCGGCATACGAGAAGGCGTTGTTCGACAAGCTCCCGGATGTGGCTGCGCGTCATTTCACCGTCGTTCGCACCGGGCGCACGGATGTCGCCATCATCGAGCGTGACGGCAATTTGCACGCCGTTCTGGCGCCGGACCGCAAGCTCGTGCTGTGGACGGATGCCGGTCCGTGGAAGGTGACGCTGATCGACACATCGGTCGATCTCGCCATCGATGCGGCGGTCATGCGCCGGCTCGGCCAGGCCCGGAAGGCGGAATTGATGTCCGTCCACCCGGTCGTCGACGGTCAGGCCGGACTGCTGTTCATCGACGGTGTCCTGGTCAGGACATTGACGGCGGGCGTGCATGGCTTCTGGAACGTCGGACGCATGGTGCAGATCAAGGTCGTCGACCTCAAGCGCCAGTCGCTGGACGTTGCCGGGCAGGAAGTGCTGACCAAGGATCGCGTGACGATCCGCGTCAACATCGCTGCCGAATACCGGGTCGTCGATCCGGTCAAGGCGGTGAGCATGGTGAAGGACTTCTCCGAAGCCCTCTACCGCGCCCTGCAATATGCCTTCCGCAAGGCGCTTGGCGCGCTGACACTCGATCAGATCCTTGAAAAGAAAGTGACGATCGATGAGGAGGCCGCCGGCAAGGTTCGTGCCGATATGGCCGAGATCGGGGTGGAGGTCAGCGATATCGCGCTCAAGGATGTCATCCTGCCGGGCGAGATGCGCGAGATCCTCAACCAGGTGGTGTCGGCCGAAAAGCAGGCCGAGGCCAACATCATCCGCCGCCGCGAGGAGACGAACGCCACGCGTTCGCTGCTCAACACGGCCAGGGTGATGGCGGAAAACCCGGTGATGCTGCGGTTGAAGGAGCTCGAGGCTCTGGAAACCATCGCCGGCAAGGTTGAGCGGCTGACCGTCCACAACGGAACGGGCGGGCTGCTAAACGACCTGGTCAAGCTCCGCGACAGCTGAGCTGACGTGACGTCAAAGGGAAGGGCCGCCGGTCAACCGGCGGCCCTTCTTGCCTTTGCAGAGCAGGCTTCCCATCTGCGCCCGGCGTATGAGGCCTTTTCCTGCCGGGAAAAACCGATTAGACAGCGCCCAAACCAGATGCGGACAGATTCCGCCCGCAACCGAAGGAAAAGCCCCTTGTCCACCACGTTCGACAAAGTCGCCAAGATCATTGCCGACACCAGCGAGATCGATATCGAAACCATCACGCCCGAGAGCCACACGATCGACGATCTCGGCATCGACAGCCTCGATTTCCTCGACATCGTCTTCGCCATCGACAAGGAATTCGGCATCAAGGTGCCGCTGGAAAAGTGGACCCAGGAAGTCAATGACGGCAAGGCTTCGACCGACGATTACTTCGTCATGAAGAACCTGTGCGCCAAGATCGACGCACTGGTTGCCGCCAAAACCGCCTGACGTCGGTTGAGCGCGCGATCTTGACGCGCCCTGCCGCCTGACCCACAAAGCCGCTCATGAGCAGCCCCCGCGACGTCGTCATCACTGGTATCGGCCTTGTCTCCTCGCTGGGGGAAGGTCCGGACGCCCATTGGCAGAAGCTCGCGCAGCCGGGCCTGGAACCGGTGCTCGAAGCGGCGCGCTTTGCACCCTATACCGTCCATCCATTGCCGGAGATCGACTGGAACCTGCAGATCGCCAAACGCGGCGATCAGCGCCAGATGGAAACCTGGCAGAGGCTCGGCACCTATGCCGCAGGCCTGGCGCTCGACGACGCCGGCATCAAGGGCAATGACGAACTCTGCACGACCATGGACATGGTTGTGGCCGCAGGCGGCGGCGAACGCGACGAGGCGGTCGATGCCGCCATTCTCGCCGCTTCGGAAAGCCGCAACGACCGCGATGTGCTGCTCAACGAGAAATTGACCACCGAATTGCGGCCGACACTGTTCCTGGCCCAGCTTTCCAATCTGCTCGCCGGCAACATCTCCATCGTCCACAAGGTGACGGGCTCATCCAGAACCTTCATGGGTGAGGAAGGTGCCGGTGTCGCCGCCGTCGAGACGGCAGCCGCGCGCATCCGCTCCGGCCAGTCGACGCACATCCTGGTCGGCGGTGCCTTCCAGACCGAACATTCCGACATGCTGCTCGGCTATGAACTTGCCGGCTATTTGCATCGCGGCCCGTGGAAGCCGGTCTGGCAAAGACAGGGGGCTGAGGGCGGCGGCGTCGTGACTGGATCCGGCGGTGCCTTCCTGGTGCTGGAGCAGCGCGAACACGCGACAAGCCGCGGACGAAAGATTTATGCCGAGCTTGGGCCGGTCGTCTCCGGCCGCGCCAGGCGCCCACGGGGAGAACTCGACGCCGAGATCGCCGCACTGCTCAAGCAGGCTGCAATGCCGAACGGCAAATTGCTGGCCCTGTCGGGCGCGTCGGGCGCCCATACGGCAACCATCGCCGAGAAAGCAGCGCTCGATGCCAATCCGGCGATTGCCGCGCGCGGCTTCTCGACGCTGACCGGGCACATGAAGGAAGCACAGTTTCCCTTCGCCGTGGCGCTGGCGGCGCTGGCCGTCGATCGCAAGGCCGCCTACCCTGTTTTTGATGCCGCAGCCGAGAAGCCGTTCGAAGGGGTTCCCGCAACCGTCCTTGCAACGGCGATTGGCTATCACCAATTCGAGGGCATGGCGCTCGTCAACGCCGCCTGAGGCGGTGCTCCACGATCCATGCTGCAACGATAAACGATCGAGGGCTACCGCATGGCCAATCTGAACGATCACATGGGCAGGCCGATCGTTGCCGTCACCGGCATCGGCGTGGTGACCTCGCTTGGCGTCGGCAAGGCCGACAATTGGGCGGCGTTGACCTCGGGCAAGTCGGGCATCCACCCGATCACCCGCTTTCCGGTCGATCATCTCAACACCCGCATCTCCGGCATGGTTGACTTCCTGCCGTCGAGCTCGAAGGGCTCCAGTCCCCTCACCTATGAACTGGCGGAAACCGCCGCGCGTGAGGCCGTGGCCGAATCCGGCCTCGATTCCGGTGATTTCGGTGGTCCTCTCTTCCTCGCTTCACCACCGGTCGAGCTCGACTGGCACGACCGCTTCGCGCTCTACAATTCCGATAACCTGGACTCCGGCGGCGAACGGCTGCTGCGGGTGGCGCGCGGATTGAAGGAACTCGACATTTTCGAGACCACGCAGTTCGGCTCGATCGCCGACCGGCTTGCCGACCGTTTCGGCACACGCGGACTGCCGATCACGCTGTCGACCGCTTGCGCTTCCGGCGCCACCGCCATCCAACTCGGTGTCGAGGCGATCCGCCGCGGCGAATGCGACCGGGCGCTGTCGATCGGCGCCGACGGCTCGGCGACCGCCGAGGCGCTGATCCGCTTCTCGCTGCTGTCGGCGCTGTCGACCCACAACGACATTCCCGAAAAGGCGTCAAAACCCTTCTCCAAGGAGCGCGACGGCTTCGTGCTGGCCGAGGGCTCCGGCGCTCTCGTGCTGGAATCGCTGGAAGCCGCGCTGGCACGCGGCGCCACGATTCTTGGCATCCTGCGCGGCTGCGGCGAAAAGGCGGACGATTTCCACCGCACCCGCTCGAAGCCGGACGCTTCGCCGGCGATCGCGGCGGTCCGTGCTGTGCTTGCCGATGCCGGCTTGAGCGAAGACGAGATCGATTACGTGAACGCCCACGGCACTTCGACGCCGGAAAACGACAAGATGGAGCATCTGTCGCTATCGACCGTGTTTGGCGAACGGATCGGCTCGATGCCGGTCTCGTCGAACAAGTCGATGATCGGCCATACCCTTTCGGCGGCCGGCGCCGTCGAGGCGGCGTTTTCGCTGATGACGATGCGCGAGAGCGTCATTCCGCCGACCATCAACTACGACAATCCCGACCCGGCGATCGTGCTCGACGTGGTGCCGAACAAGAAGCGCAATGCCGAGGTTCGCACTGTTCTGTCGAACTCCTTCGGCTTCGGCGGCCAGAACACTTGCCTTGTCATGGCGCGGGAACCGGTCTAAGCGACCTTTTTCAGCCAGACTGAACCGACAGGCCCCATGCGCGCTTTGCAACTTATCGAGGACCGCCGTCTTGAAACGGTGGACCTGCCGCCTCCCCCACCGCCGGCACTCGGCGAAGTCACGCTGCGCATCAAGGCGGTGGCGCTGAATCACATCGACGTCTGGGGCTGGCGCGGCATGGCCTTCGCCAAGCGCAAGCTGCCGCTGGTCGTCGGCGCCGAAGCTTCCGGCGAAGTCGAGGCGGTCGGTCCTGGCGTATCCAGTCTGCTGCCCGGACAATTGGTGTCGATCTACGGCGCGCGCACCTGCGGCCTTTGCCGAGCCTGCCGCGAAGGCCGCGACAATCTCTGCGAACATGTTTCGGGCGTTCACGGTTTCCATCTCGACGGCTTCGCGCAGGAGAAGATCAACCTGCCGGCCCGCCTGCTGGTCCCTGCTCCACCGGGCGTGACCGACATCGGTGCCGCGGTGGCGCCCGTCACCTTCGGCACCGTCGAGCACATGCTGTTCGACAACGCCAGGCTGCAGACCGGTGAGACCGTCCTCATCCATGCCGGCGGATCCGGCATCGGCTCGGCGGCCATCCAGCTGGCCAAGCGGATGGGCTGCACCATCATCACCACGGTCGGCTCGAACGACAAGATCGACAAGGCCAAGGCGCTCGGCGCCGACCATGTCATCAACTACCGCGACGACCGTTTCGAGGGCGTCGTGCGCAAGCTGACCAAGAAGAAGGGCGTCGATGTCGTCTTCGAACATGTCGGCGCCGACACCTTTGCCGCCTCGATGCTTTGCTTGAAGCGTGGCGGCCGCCTGGTGACCTGCGGTTCGACTTCCGGCGTGTCGACGCAGATCAACCTGATGCAGTTGTTCCAGCAGCAACTGAAACTGCTCGGTTCCTTCGGCTGCCGCATGGAGAACATGGCAAACGCCATGCAGAAAATGGCGGCGGGACAGGTCGCACCTGTCATCGATACCGAAGTCGACTTCGACGGTATAGATGCCGCGCTGAAGCGCATGGAAGGCCGCGACGTATTCGGCAAGATCATCCTGCGCGTCGGTTAGAGCCTTGACCTCTGTGTTCAAGAAGTTCCGTCGGGATCTCAAATTTCGCTACGGCAGGCAGTTGCGTCAGCTCAACTACTGGCTGGTGGCGCGCGCGGCGATGATGATCATCTCAGTCCTGCGTCTGCTGCCGGCCGACAGTGCGCTGAACTTCGCCGACCGTGTCGCCCGTCGCGTTGGCCCCTGGGTGGGGCGCCATCAGGTCGCCGTTGACAATCTGCGCAAGGCGTACCCGGAAAAGAGCGAAAGCGAAATCCAGGCAATCGCCTCCGACATGTGGGGCAACATGGCGCGCCTCGCCGCCGAATACATCTTTCTCGACGCCCTGTTCGACTATGATCCCGCAGCCAGCAAGCCCGGCCGCGTCGAGGTCAAGGGAGCGGACCACTTCGTCGAAATCGCCAGCGAACAGAAGCCGCATATCGTCTTTACCGGCCATCTCGGCAATTTCGAACTGTTGCCGGTGGCGGCGGCGACCTTCGGCATGAACATAACGGCGCTGTTTCGCCCGCCCAACAATCCCTATCTCGCCGACTACATCCTGTCGACGCGCCGCTCGACCATGGGCTCACTGCTGCCGTCGATGGCCGGCGCCTCGTTCGCGTTGGCGGGCGTCCTGGAGAATGGCGGCAACATCGGCATTCTTGTCGACCAGAAATTCTCCAACGGCCTGGATACGACATTCTTCGGCCGTCGCTGCCAGAGCAATCGGGTGCTGGCCACCCTTGCCCGTCACTACGACTGCGACGTCTATCCGGCGCGCTGCGTCAGGCTGCCAGGCAACCGCTTCCGGCTCGAGATCGAGGACAAGTTGACATTGCCGCGCACCACTGACGGCAGCGTCGATGTCCACGCCACCACCCAGCGTCTCAACGACGTGGTCGAGCGCTGGGTACGCGAAGATCCAGGCCAGTGGATGTGGTTCCACAAAAGGTGGGAGATCGGCGGCGGGCGAAAGCGACCCCAAAGCCAGCTCCAGCCGCAAGCGCCTAAGCCGAACCGCTGGCGGGGAGGTTAGCCCTGCGCCAGCAGATGATGGCCAACATCAGCGAACCTGAATGCCTCAGTTCGTCACGACAATCCGCGTGTTGCCGAAGCCGGCTTGCCGAACCATCGCATAGAAGGCGGCGGCGTTGGTCGGGTGCAAGCGCACACAGCCATGCGATGCCGGGCGCCCGAGCTGCCTCACCGCGCCGGTGCCGTGAATGGCATAGCCGCCGCGGAAGAACACCGAATGAGGCATTGGCGACATGTCGTATTTGCGCGAATACCACATCCGCGCCGTCCGTTGCGGTCGATAGCTGCCGCGCGGAGTAATGTAGCCTTTGCGCGCGGTGGAGACGCTCCAGCGGTAAACCGCCGCACCATATCTAACTGTCATCGTCTGCGACGACACGTCTATGTTTGCAACGAGGCTGGCTGCCCAACCCTGCCCCGAAGCACCGAACAGCATCGCGACAAACACGGCCGCCATGAGAACTGTCTTTTTCATGCGATCAAACCCCTTTGATTGCCCCTTACTTGCCTGCCATCACGTTCTTTTTCATCTTTTTCATGGCAGGTGAACGGGTAACACGCACTCCTTGACCAATTCGCCAATTCAAAGCAGCGAATTTGAACGATTTCCCGCGATAGTTGCCGCAACGACACGCCGCACGGGCTTGATCACCAACGGGCTTGCAAAACCAAGACGATCGTTGCTCAACTCTGCACATGAACGAGCGACTCCTCCAGGCAATCGATGACCGTCGCGACGATGTCGTCGCGCTGACCGCCGAGCTGATCCGTTTTCCGACCATCAATCCACCCGGCGAGGCCTACCGGCCATGCGCCGAATATCTTGGAGCGCGGCTGAAGAAGAGCGGTTTCGAGACCGAATTCATCCGCGCCGAAGGCACGCCAGGTGACACCGACCGCTACCCACGCGTCAATGTCGTCGCCCGTTTCGACGGACGGTCGCCCGGCGCCTGCGTCCACTTCAACTCGCATATCGACGTGGTCGAAGCCGGCGACGGCTGGACCGTCGATCCCTTTGCCGGCATCGTCAGAGACGGCAAGGTCTATGGCCGCGGCGCCTGCGACATGAAGGGGGGACTGGCCGCCTCGATCATCGCAGCCGAAGCCTTCCTGGAAGTCTTCCCCGACTTTCCCGGCGCCATCGAAATATCCGGTACCGTGGACGAGGAGTCCGGCGGCTTCGGCGGCGTCGCCCATCTGGCCAGCCTCGGCTATTTCTCAAAACCCAGGGTCGACCACGTCATCATTCCCGAGCCGCTCAATAAGGACCGCATCTGCCTCGGTCATCGCGGCGTCTGGTGGGCGGAGATTGAGACCAAGGGCGAGATCGCCCACGGCTCGATGCCGTTTCTCGGCGACAATGCCGTGCGCCACATGGGCGCCGTGCTAAGGGCTTTCGAGGACGAACTGTTCCCCGCGCTCGACCGCAAGATGACGCGCATGCCGGTCGTGCCCGAAGGGGCCAAGCGCTCGACGATGAACATCAATTCTATCCATGGCGGCCAGACCGAGGATTTCCGGCCCGGCCTGCCCTCGCCCAACGTGCCCGACTCCTGCCGGCTGACCATCGACCGCCGTTTCCTGCTGGAGGAAGATCTCGACACCGTCAAAGGTGAAGTGACCGGCATTCTCGACCGGTTGAAGCGCGAGCGGAAAAAATTCGACTACGAAATCCGCGACCTGATAGAAGTGCTGCCACTGATGACCGAGCGCGACGCGCCGGTGGTCAAGGCGGTAGCGCAAGGTATCATGGCGATCTTCGACCGCGAACCCGACTACGTCATTTCGCCGGGCACCTACGACCAGAAGCACATTGCCCGCATCGGCCACATCTATGATTGCATCGCCTATGGCCCGGGCATTCTCGACCTCGCCCATCGGCCGGACGAATGGGTCGGGATATCGGACATGGTGGAATCGGCCAAGGTGATGGCGATCGGGCTCAACGTGCTGCTGCGCGGCACAGCCACGGGATAACGCGCACATCGCGACAAGCTTCGACCTGCCGATGAGGCCGCCAGGACAAAAACATTCCCGGCCATGCCAACGGGCAGAACGAAACGCAATTTACTCCGCGGCGAAATCACGCTTCTATCGCCCGGGTTTGAGCAGGTGTCTGAAACGCATTGGGAGTTGCACGATGAAATTGTGGAAAACCGTCCTGGCTGCTGCAGTGCTTTCAATGGCCGCCGGCACTTCTGCGTTTGCCGCGCGAACCGACCTGGTCATCGGCATTCCGCTCGAACCCCCGCATCTCGATCCGACCGCCGGGGCCGCCGCTGCGATCGACGAGGTGCTCTACGCCAATGTGTTCGAGGGCCTGACGCGCATCGGGCCGAGTGGCGAAGTGCTGCCGGATCTGGCCGAAAGCTGGACCATTTCCGATGACGGCAAGGTCTACACCTTCAAGCTGCACACCGGCGTCAAATTCCACGACGGCACCGACTTCGATGCCAATGACGTGAAATTCTCGCTCGACCGTGCCCGCGCCGACAATTCGGTCAACGCACAAAAGGGGCTGTTCGCCGCAATCGACACGGTCGATGTCGTTGACCCCGCAACGGTCAAGGTCACGCTGAAGAACCCGCGAGGATCCTTCCTCTACAATATGGGCTGGGGCGACGCGGTGATGGTGGCGCCTGAGACAGCCGACACCAACAAGGAAAAGCCTGTTGGCACCGGCCCGTTCAAATTCCAGAGCTGGGCCAAGGGATCATCGATCACCCTGGTCAAATCGGACACTTACTGGGGCACGCCAGCGTCTCTCGACAAGGCCGAATTCCGCATCGTGCCCGATGCCGCGGCCTATGTGCCGGCGCTGCTCTCGGGCGACATCCAGGCTTTCCCGTTCTTCGACGCCGACAGTGTCGCGCAGGTCAAGGACGACCCGCGCTTCAAGGTGGTGATCGGCGCGACCGAGGGCGAAACCATCCTGTCGATCAACAACAAGAAGCCGCCTTTCGACAAGCTGCAGGTGAGGCAGGCGATTTCCTACGCGCTCGACCGCAAGGCGATCATCGACGGCGCCTCGGCCGGTCTCGGCCAGCCGATCGGTTCGCACATGTCGCCGGCCAACAAGGACTATGTCGACCTCACCGGCCGCTACCCACATGATGTCGCCAAGGCCAAGGAATTGCTGAAGGAAGCAGGGCTTGAGAACGGCTTCAAGGCGACGCTGAAACTGCCGCCGCCCGCCTATGCGCGGCTCGGCGGCGAGATCATCGCCTCGCAACTTCGCGACGTCGGTATTGATCTCGAGATCATTCCGGTCGAATGGGCACAGTGGCTGGATCAGGTGTTCACCAAGAAGGACTACGACCTGACCATCGTCTCCCACACTGAACCCAACGACATCGATATCTATTCACGCAAGGATTATTACTTCAATTACGACAACCCGGCCTTCGACAAGGTGATTGCCGATCTCGGCGTCACCTCCGACGAGGCCAAGCGCAAGGAATTGCTGGAGCAGGCACAGAAGATCCTGGCCGACGATGCCGTGGTCGGCTTCCTCTTCGAACTGCCCAAGGTCGGCGTCTGGGACGCCAAGCTGCAAGGGCTGTGGGAAAACGCGCCGATCCAGGCCAACGATCTGACCAAGGTGAAGTGGAGCGAGTGATCCCCCACCTTCCATGACCGCCTACCTCCTCAAGCGCCTCGCCATCGCCATCGCCACGCTGGTGTTGGCCTCCATGGTGGTGTTCGCCGTGCTGGAGATCCTGCCCGGCGATCCGGCACGGCTGATGCTGGGCCTGAACGCCAGTGCCGATCAGGTCGAGCTGTTGCGCAACCAGATGGGCCTCAACGCGCCACTTGGCCTACGCTATCTGCATTGGGCGGGCGGTCTGCTCAGTCTCGATTTCGGCCGCTCCTACACCTATTCGGTGCCGGTCATCGATCTGGTGCGCGAGCGGCTTGCCGTCTCGCTGCCGCTGGCGCTGATTGCGCTTGCGCTCTCCACCATCATCGCGATTCCCGTTGGCCTGTTTTCCGCCAGCCGGCGTGGACGGGCCGGTGATACGATTTCGATGGGCGCCGCACAGCTTGGCGTCGCCGTGCCCAATTTCTGGTTCGCGCTGATGCTGATCTATGTCTTCGCCGTCTGGCTGCGGCTGGTCCCGGCCGGCGGCTTTCCCGGCTGGAGTGCCGGCATCTGGCCGGCCTTGAAATCGCTGCTGCTGCCGGCGGTCGCACTTGCCTTGCCGCAAGCCGCGATCCTGGCGCGCGTTACCCGCTCGGCGCTGATCGAGGTGCTGAACGAGGACTATATCCGCACCGCCCGCGCCAAGGGCCTGCCCTATCGCGCCGTGCTGTGGCGGCATGCGCTGCGCAACGCCATGATCCCGGTGCTGACCATCCTGGGCCTGCAGTTCGCCTTCCTGCTCGCCGGCACCATCATCATCGAGAATGTCTTTTACCTGCCCGGCCTCGGCCGGCTGGTGTTCCAGGCAATCACCCAGCGCGATCTGATCGTCGTTGAAAGCGTCGTCATGCTGCTGGTCGCGGCCGTCATTGCCGTCAACCTCCTCGTCGACCTTTCCTATGCGGTCGTCGATCCGCGCCTGAGAAGCCGGCAATGACACTGCACATCGACATCCCTGAGGAGACGTTCGGCAGCATCCTGGCCAAGGCATTCAGGAACACCGCCTTCGTTGCCGGTTTCGTCATCACCTTGCTGATCCTGGCAATGGCAATCGTCTCTTATGCCTGGACGCCCTACGACGTCACGAAACTGGTGATATCGGACAAGACACAAGCACCCTCTCTGGCGCACTGGTTCGGCACCGACCATTTCGGCCGCGACATCCTGTCGATGGTCATGGTCGGCGCCCGCAATTCGATTGCCGTGGCGCTGGTCGCGGTCGGCATCGGCATGGGCGTCGGCGTGCCGCTCGGCGCCTTTGCCGCGGCACGCGGCGGCCTCGTCGACGAAGCGCTGATGCGGTTGAACGACCTCGTCTTCGCCTTCCCTGCTTTGCTGTCGGCGATCATGATCACCGCCATCTTCGGGCCGGGCGCCGTCAACGCCATCATCGCCATCGGCATCTTCAACATCCCGGTCTTCGCGCGTGTCGCCCGGGCCGGCGCGCTGGCGATCTGGCCGCGCGAGTTCATTCTTGCCGCGCGCGCCGCCGGCAAGAGCAGCACGCAGATATCCATCGAACATGTGCTGCCCAACATCGCCACCCTGCTTCTGGTGCAAGGCACCATCCAGTTCGCGCTGGGCATCCTGGCCGAGGCCGGGCTTTCTTATCTCGGCCTGGGTGCGCAACCGCCAATGCCGAGCTGGGGCCGCATGCTGTTCGACGCGCAGACCCGCATGGTGGTGGCGCCATGGATGGCGATCTTTCCCGGCATGGCGATCGTTGTCGCCGTGCTCGGCCTGAACCTCCTGGGCGACGGCATCGCCGACATCCTCGATCCGAAATCGCGGCGGCAGCGATGAGCCTGCTCGACATCGAAAACCTGTCGCTGACCATCGGCGACACGCAGATCCTTAAGGGTATGGAGCTTTCCGTCGCGCCCGGCGAAGTGATGGGGCTGGTCGGCGAATCGGGTTCGGGCAAGTCGATGACCGCGCTGACGGTGATGCAGCTCCTGCCCCATGCCGCGCGCGCCATCGGACGCGTCACATTCGACGGTATCGACATCCTGGCAGCAACCGAGGACCAGATGTGCGCACTGCGCGGCGACGACATCGGCATGGTGTTCCAGGAGCCGATGACCGCGCTCAACCCGGTCAAGACCATCGGCGAACAGGTCGCCGAAGGCATACGCTGGCACACCAAGGCCAGCCGCGCCGAGGCAGAAGACCGGGCACGAAAAATGCTCGACCGCGTCGGCCTGCCCGAAGCGAAATTCCCAATGTCGCGCTATCCGCATGAACTGTCCGGCGGCCAGCGCCAGCGCGTCGTCATCGCCATCGCCTGCGCGCTGAAGCCGAAGCTGCTGATCGCCGACGAGCCGACGACGGCGCTCGACGTTGTCTTGCAAGCCCAGATCCTTGACCTGTTGCGCGACCTCGTCGCCGAGAGCCGCATGGGCCTGCTCTTGATCTCGCACGACCTCGCTGTAGTGACCAAGATGGCGGACCGCATCACCATCCTGCGGCGCGGCGAGGTGATGGAAGCCGGCGACACGGCACACACTCTGTCCGAACAGCTCCACCCCTACACGCGCCAGCTGGCGCAAGCCTCGATGCATGTCCCGGCGCGCGCCAGGCCGCATGGCATCGAGACGGGCCGACCTTTGCTTCAGGTCGAGAGCGTGACCCGCGACTATCCCGGCCGGCGGACCTCGCTGTTCAAACGCGCGCCTGGTATCCGCGCTGTCGACGATGTCTCGCTGTCGATGGCGCCGGGCCAATCGGTGGCGCTGGTCGGGAGATCCGGCTGCGGCAAGTCAACGCTCGCCCGCATGATCCTGGCGCTGGATCGGCCGACATCGGGCACGATCCGGTTTCGCGGCGAGACCATCACCGGCAAGAGCGAAGCCGAGCTGAAGCCGGCGCGGCGCGACATGCAGGTCGTTTTCCAGGATCCCTACGGATCTTTCGACCCGCGCCAGAAGGTCGAAAAGTTGGTCGCCGAACCCCTGCATGTGCTGGAGAAAAAGCCGACCCGCGCCGAGCGCCGCGAGATGGTGGCGCATGCGCTGCACGAAGTCGGTCTCGACCAGCGCGACATGGACAAATACCCGCACGAATTTTCCGGCGGCCAGCGCCAGCGCCTGTCGATCGCCCGCGCCATCATCACGCGCCCCAAGCTGGTCGTCGCCGACGAGCCGGTCTCGGCCCTCGACGTCTCGATCCGCGCCCAGATCCTCGATTTGTTCGCCGAGCTCAACCAGAAGCTCGGCATCGCCTATCTCTTCATCACCCACGACCTGACCGTCGCCCGCGCCATCACGGACGAGGTGCTGGTCATGCATGACGGCAAGATCGTCGAACGCGGCAAGACGAACGCGGTGCTCGACCATCCGCAGTCCGAGGCGGCCAAGGTGCTGGTTGCCGCCGCCCCCGATCTGCACCGGGCAATCGCCCGCCGGATGCAGGAGCAGGGTTAGAGCCTCTCAGAGAGTGTTTCGAAATTCGCTCTGGTGAGCCATATGGTGGTGGTTTCGAGAACCGTAGCGCAGCGGACATTTGGTCCGTGAGCTCAGTTCTACTGCGACGCAGTAGAACGGGGAAGCGCAGAAAACGCCATCAGATGGCCGCCAGAGTAGAATTTCCAAACAATCTCTCAGATCATCTGGAATTTTCCGGTGGTCTTGAACCGGAGATAGGCCTCGATGCTGCGCGCCATGTTGGGCAGCATTTCGGGCAAGCTGCCAGGCGCGAACCAGCCGACAGCACTGCTCTCGTCATCGGTGACGGCCGGCTCGCCTTCAAAGGAGCGCGTGTAGAACACCAAGGCGAAGAACTGAGCGCGGTCGCCATTCGGAAACTGGAAGGTTTCATAGTGTGGGTCGCAGCCAAACCCGAACGGTTCGACGTCGCTGACGACCAACCCGGTTTCCTCGAGTACTTCCCGGATCACCACCGCTTCCAGGCCCTCGCCTTCCTCGGCATTGCCGCCAGGCAAGCCCCACAAGCCAAAATCGGTCCGTTCCTGCAACAGGATGCGGCCGTCGGCGCGCTCGATGACGATGCGCGCGCCTGGCATCAGCACCAGGCGATTCCCGATCAACGCCCGCAATTGTCCCAGATAGCTGTCGGCAAAGGCCATTTAAGCGCACCTCTCGGCGTCAGCGAACCGTTGCCCAAGCAATGCCTCAGCCTTCCGGCTTCACCACATCGACTGGGCTGATGTCGAGCAGGTCGAGCGTGCGGCGCAGCAGGCGCACCTCGCTCTCGGCCAGTTGCGAATCCGCCTTGGCGATATCCGCCATATGTTGGGCCAATTGCCGGCGCCGCTCGATGTCGAGATCACGAAACAGTGCAATCGCCTGCGAGCCATTGGTCTCGTAGCCGAACTCGTTGAGATATTCGATGACGCTGTCGATGCTGGTTTCCGCAATGCCGAAGGCATCCTTGCAGATGCGCCGGAAGGCAACCATTTCACTCTCGCTGACCGACCCGTCGGCCAGGATCATGCGGAACAGCATCAGCAGTTCCGCCGACAGGACCGGATCGTCCGCCACCTTGCGCACGCCCGGGTCGCCGTCGAAGATCTGACGTATCTGGTCCAGCAATGCGAATGCCATCAGGAGCCTCTTTCCGGGTTAACCACACAAATACAAATCCAAGCGCGATGCGCCTGGATAGAGGTAGCGCGGAATCGACCTTGCGCAAACAGGGCGGTCGTGGTGGAACGCCCGATATTTCAGCCGGCCGGACACCCCCATACATCAGATGATCGACCTTAGCATCCAGACCGTCGCCATGCTCGCCTTCGCCGCCTTTGCCGCGGGCTTTGTCGATTCGATCGCCGGCGGTGGCGGGCTAATCACGGTGCCGGCGCTGCTGCTTGCCGGCTTCACACCGGTCCAGGCGCTCGCCACCAACAAATTGCAAGGCATGTTCGGTTCGGGCTCGGCGACCATCCACTACGCATCGAAGGGTCATGTCGACCTGCGCCGGCAATTGCCGTCGGCGCTTCTGGCGCTTGTCGGAAGCGCCATCGGCGCCTTGCTGGCAACGATCGTGCCGGGTGACATCCTGCGGGCCGCCCTGCCCATCGTGCTGATCGCCATCGCGCTCTACTTCGCGTTCAAGCCCAACATGAACGACGTCGACCGGGCCGAGCGCCTGTCGCCGTTTCTGTTCGGACTGACCCTGGTGCCCGCCATCGGCTTCTACGATGGCCTGTTTGGACCAGGCGCCGGCTCCTTCTACATGCTGGCCTTCGTGGCACTTGCCGGCTACGGCGTGCTCAAGGCGACGGCGCATACCAAGCTGCTCAACTTCGCCTCCAACATCGGCGGCTTCATCGTCTTCGCGGCCTTCGGCGTCGTCTACTGGAAGATCGGCCTGATGATGGGCGTTGCCCAGTTCCTCGGCGCCCGCGTCGGCGCCAGCCTGGCCATGCGCATCGGCGCAAAACTGATCAAGCCGCTGCTGGTGATCGTGTGCCTGGCGCTGGCGGTGAAGCTGCTGGCCGACCCTGCGAACCCGCTGCGGGCCTTGATTGGTGTGTGATCACGCGCCCTGATAGAATGCCGCTGTTCGAATCATGTTGGAGAGGCAGACATGAATCTTAGCGCACCTACCCAGATCGTTTTTATCATCTCCGTTGTTATCGCCATCATCGGCGTTCTCGCCGCGGTTGGCGTTCTTGCGTTCATTCCACTCGCATCGGTGTGGATCGTGCTTATTGCTTTCATCGTGCTTGCCGGCGGCTGCTTGATGCGCGGCGCCTGACACGTTCTCTTGAAGTGGGGACGAGGAGCGCCCGGCCAAAAGCCGGGCGCTTTTGATTCCGGCCAAGGGTCTGCTAGATTTCTTTCTACGGAAGGATGGCCGATGCCAGTCGAGATGCAACCCCGGCAAGAGCAGGACCGATCCGTCGCCGGGCGGTTCGAGATGCGCCGGCGCCTGCCCAACCCTCAACTTGCGGGCATCGTGTCGGACATTTGTGGCTATCGCGAAACAGCGCCCGGCCATCTGCGCAACGTCGAATACGCGTCGCTCACCGTACCGCTGGTCATCAGCTTCGCCGAACCCTTCGCCATCGGCCTCGGCAAGGCGCCGGGCGACAATGACCGCTTCGCCAGTTTCGCCGCCGGCCTTTATGCCGGACCGGTGATGATCGAATCCTTCGGCGGCGCCTGCTGCGTCCAGGTCAACTTCACGCCACTTGGCGCACGCCGTTTCTTCGCCTTGCCGATGAGCGAACTGGCCGACAGCATGGTTGTCCTCGACGACGTGCTCGGCGCTCAAGGTTTGGCGCTGCGTGAACGGCTCGGCAACGCGACGGACTGGGCCACGCGTTTCGACATGGCCGAAGCCTTCGTCACCGCCCGTCTCGAGAATGCCACCGAGACACCGCTCGAAATCGCCTGGGCCTATGACCGTATCATCACATCCGGCGGCCGGACCCGCATTGCATCGATCGCCGAAAGGCTGGGCTGGAGCCGCAAGCATCTCGCCAGCAGTTTTTCCAACGCCATCGGCATCGGCCCCAAGACGCTGTCGCGCATCGTCCGCTTCAACCGCGCGCTCGGCCTGTCGAGGCAGCAGGCCGTCGACTGGGCGGATATCGCCGCCGATTGCGGCTATGCGGACCAGGCTCATCTGGTGCGCGAGTTCCGCGACCTTGCCGGCGAGACGCCGACAGCGCTCTCGGCCAGGTAACATTTCTTCAAGACGCTGGAACGGCCTTCGACCAGAGTGGGGTATCGACCAACCTAATGAAGGAGGTTTCCATGCCAATCACCACTGAAGCGCCCCGCCTCTACCCCGCTTTGCGCTACAAGAACGCGGCAAAAATGATCGACTGGCTGGGCGAGGCTTTCGGCTTCAGCGTCCAGGCCCGCTATGGCGAAGGCGATGTCGTGCACCATGCCGAACTGGTCTTCGGCTCCTCGATGATCATGCTGGGCACGGTGCGCGACGACGACTACGGCAAGATGGTCGGCGAACCCGGCTCAGGCGGCGGCAAGTCGATCTACATTGCCGTCGACGACGCAGATGCCGCCTATGCCAAGGCCAGGAAGGCCGGCGCCACGATCATCCAGGAATTGACCAACCGCGACTATGGCAGCCGCGAGTTCATCTGCCGAGACCCGGAAGGCAACGTCTGGTCGTTTGGCACCTACTGGCCAAAGGCTGGCGAAAAGGCCTGAGCCAACCTGCGTCGCGAATTACCGAGCCAGCGCAAAGATCGCGTCGCAGTCGAGATGGGTCTCCAGCTCGGCTGCGACCTCGTCCAGTGCCTGCTCGACCTCGGCGCGATAGTCGATACCGCCGCCCTTGATGCCGAGGCTTTCGAGGAATTTCCCGCGAAAACCGTTGGCGCCAAACAGGCCATGCATATAAGTGCCGATTACCTTGCCATCGGCCGACACCGCCCCGTCCTCGACGCCATTGATGACGGCGGACGGCCGCAGCCTATCTGGCCCGGTGGTGCGGCCGAGATGGATCTCGTAGCCTTCAAGCGGCAGATCGAAGGGCACCGAGCGGGCACTGACATTGCGCACCGTCTTTTCCGGTTCCATCACCGTTTCGACGTCGAGCAGGCCGAGCCCTTCGGCCTCGGTGACGCTGCCTTCGATGCCGTCGGGGTCGCGCACCGTGCGGCCGAGCATCTGGAAGCCGCCGCAAATGCCGACGACATGGCCGCCGCGCTTGCGATGCGCAAGAAGGTCGCGATCCCAGCCGTTCTCACGGAACTTCAGGAGATCGCCGATCGTCGACTTGGAGCCTGGAATGACCACCAGCCCGGCATCGGCGGGCAGCGGCTTTCCCGGCGGCACGAAAACCACCTCGACCTGCGGTTCGGCCTTGAGCGGGTCGAGATCGTCGAAATTGGCGATGCGGCCAAGCATCGGCACGGCCACCTTCAGCGCGCGCGTCTCACCCGATGCCAACCGTTCCAGCACCACCGAATCCTCCGAAGGCAAGCGCGTCGCCGCCTTCAGCCACGGCACGACACCAAAACAGCGCCATCCCGTGAATGTCTCGATCGACCTTATGCCGTCGTCGAACAGCGAAACGTCGCCGCGAAACTTGTTGATGAGATAGCCGACGATCATCCGCCGGTCCTCTTCCGGCAGGATCAGATGCGTGCCGGCCACCGAAGCGATGACGCCGCCGCGATCGATGTCGCCGACCAGCACCACAGGCACATCGGCGCGGGTGGCAAAGCCCATATTGGCGATGTCGCGGCTGCGAAGGTTGATCTCGGCTGGCGAGCCGGCGCCCTCGACGATGACCAGATCGGCACCCTCGCCAACCTTGCCCCAGGAGTCCAGAACGGCGTCCATCAGCCGGCCCTTCATCGCCTGGTAGTCGCGCGCCCGCGCCTCGCCAGACACCTTGCCCTGCACGATGACCTGCGCGCCGACATCGGTCTGCGGCTTGAGCAGCACCGGGTTCATGTGGACCGACGGCGCGACGCCGCAAGCGATCGCCTGCAGCCATTGCGCGCGGCCGATCTCACCGCCCCCGGCATTGTTGTCGCCCGGGATATCGGCGACGGCGGCATTGTTCGACATGTTCTGCGGCTTGAACGGCCGCACGTTCAGGCCACGCTTTTTTGCCACGCGGCAGAGGCCGGCGACCAGCACCGTCTTGCCAACATCCGAACCGGTGCCCTGCAGCATGATCGCTTTGGCCATCAGCCCTTGCCCTGCGCCACGGTTCCGGTGACATCGGATTTCTGCGCCAGCGGTCCGCCGCGCCAGATGTAGAGCGCCAGCAATGGCTCTTTGCTGGTGCGCATGGCGTGATTGACGTTGGAAGCGTGGTGGACGACCTCGCCGGCCGTCCGCATGCAAAAGCCGCTCTCGCCCATCCGCCATTCGGTGCCGCCCGTCAGCGGAATGTAGATTTCCTCGGCGACGTGATGGTGGTCGGGATAGACGATATCGGACCCAAGGATCAGCAGGCCGGCGGCGACCTCGTCATTGGCGAAATGGCCTCGCGTGCCGAACACTTCCAGCCAGCCATAATTGTCGATGAACTCTTTTCCGAAATCCGCCTCGCCATAGGTCTGCCCCCAGCGGAGATCGTTCCGACGCTCGGCAAGCAGCCGTACCAGCGGCTTGGCATCCGGCGCGACCAACTCCACGGCGCGGTCAAGATGGCGCAGGCAGGCAAGCGGATGCGGCTCCAGTATGCGGACCGGCATCTTCCAGGTGATCCGGGCCACGGCATCGCGCACCAAGGCGTGATCGACGGACGCAAGGTATGCGTGGAACTGTCCCAGCAGTTCATCAAATTTTGTCGTCACATCGTGCTCCGGACATGCATTGGTGCACAGCCGCTCCGCGAAGGGTCGGGTTGCGCGGCGGCATCATTGGTCTAGATTGGTGCGCGCGCAAAGCCAAAAACGACAGGCCAGCAGGTCGAAGATATTAGGGAGCACGCCATGGACGCCGCGGTCGATGCGAGCACCAGCCAGTTCGAACTCAACGAGGAACAGCGCGCCATCCAGGAGATGGCGCAGGCCTTCGCCGCCGACCGCGTCGCGCCGAACGCGCTCGACTGGGACCGCAACAAGCATTTCCCGGCCGATGTGATCCGCGAGACCGGCCCGCTCGGCCTCGGCGGCATCTATATCAGGGACGATGTCGGCGGCTCGGCACTTGGCCGACTCGACGCCGTGCTGATCTTCGAGGCGCTGTCGCACGCCGATCCGGCCTTTTCGTCCTTCATCTCGATCCACAACATGGTGGCGTCGATGATCGACCGTTTCGGCAATGACGAACAGCGCCAACGCTTCCTGCCGAAGCTCACTTCGATGGAGTGGCTGGCGAGCTATTGCCTGACCGAGCCGGGGTCCGGCTCCGATGCCGCGGCGCTGAAGACGCGCGCGGTCAAGAGCGGCGGCGACTATGTCCTCAACGGCACCAAGCAGTTCATCTCGGGCGCCGGCGACAGCGATGTCTACGCCGTCATGGTGCGCACCGGCACTGAAGGGCCGAAAGGCATTTCCACCATCGTCGTGCCGAAGGATGCGCCAGGTCTCTCCTTCGGCGCCAACGAGCACAAGATGGGCTGGCACATGCAGTCGACGCGCCAGGTCATTTTCGAGGATTGCAAGGTGCCGGCGGAGAACCTGCTTTCAGGCGAAGGCGCGGGCTTCGGCATTGCCATGGCCGGCCTCGACGGCGGACGGCTGAACATCGCCGCCTGTTCGCTGGGCGGCGCACAGTCGGCGCTCGACAAGGCGCTCGCCTACACCGCCGAGCGCAAGGCCTTCGGCTCGAAGATCAACCAGTTCCAGGCTTTGCAGTTCAGGCTGGCCGACATGGAGACCGAGCTGCAGGCGGCGCGCATCTTCCTCTATGCCGCCGCCTCAAAGCTCGACCGCAAGGCGCCGGATGCCGGCAAATGGTCGGCGATGGCCAAGCGCTTCGTCACCGATACTGGCTTCAACGTCGCCAACGATGCGCTGCAGCTGCTCGGCGGTTACGGCTACCTGCACGACTATGGCATCGAGAAACTGGTGCGGGACCTGCGCGTCCACCAGATCCTCGAAGGCACCAACGAGATCATGCGCGTCATCATCGCGCGTGCTCTGATCGGCCGCTGAAGCCAGCAACTCTGGGAGAGAGCACAATGACGACGATCGCCTTCATCGGCCTCGGCAACATGGGCAATCCGATGGCCGCCAATCTGGTCAAGGCGGGGCATCAAGTGCATGGCTTCGACTTGATGCCGGAAAACCTCACCGTCGCCCGGGAGCATGGCGTGACAGTGATGGCGAATGCCTTGGCCGCGGTGAAGGATGCCGACGTGGTGATCACCATGCTGCCGGCCGGCAAGCATGTGCTGTCGGTCTATGAAGACATCGCGCCCAAGGCGAAAAAAGGCGCGTTGTTCATCGATTCCTCGACCATCGACGTCGAATCGGCGCGCAAGGCGCATGCCATTTCCGCCAAACACGGCCTGCTGTCCATCGATGCGCCGGTCTCGGGCGGCACCGGCGGTGCTGCGGCCGGCACGCTGACCTTCATGGCGGGAGGCTCCGGCGATGCCTTCGCTGCCGCCGAGCCGACCCTGAAGCCGATGGCCGGCCGCATCGTCCATTGCGGCGGCGACGGCGCCGGACAGGCGGCAAAGATCTGCAACAACATGATCCTCGGCATTTCGATGATCGGCGTCGCCGAAGCCTTCGTTCTGGCCGAAAAGCTCGGCCTGTCGCATCAGGCGCTGTTCGACGTCGCCTCGACCTCGTCGGGGCAATGCTGGTCCCTGACCACCTATTGCCCGGTGCCCGGCCCGGTGCCGACTTCGCCCGCAAACCGGGATTACAACCCAGGATTTGCAGCGGCACTGATGCTGAAAGACCTGAGATTGTCCCAGGAAGCCGCGCAAAGTGCCGGCGCCGTGACGCCACTTGGTGCCGAAGCAGCTCAGCTCTATGCCTTGTTCAACGCCCAGGGACATGGTGGCACGGATTTCTCCGGCATAATTAATTTTCTGCGCGGTAACCCAGCGTAACCAACGGATTTGGCGGACTTTTTCCGATTTTCTTGGGCAGAAAAAATGCAAATTTAGATTTGCTTAAGCTCTCGATAACCCCCCGGTAACGATGTCCCTATAAAACGGACTGCGAGGCGGACATATCGCATTCGCCCGGCGCTCCGGATCAGGTCTCGCGTACCGGAGCCCGTAAGTTTCGACAAGTGCCCGTAAGTTTCGCAAAGTGTTTGCGTAGCGAAGCACCATGCGTATCTGGCAAAGCCGCGTTCCCGATGGAGCGCGGTTTTTGCGTTTCCCCGTCAAACGCTTTTTGAGACATCAATCAAACCGGACAACTGTACTCCGGGATGCCTCACATACGCCCGCGGGCGCCTTCCGGATCATAGGGCGAGTCGGCGATCACCTTTGCCGCGCGGCGCTCGCCGAGGATGGAAACCTCGAGCTTGGTGCCGGGCGACACAAGTTCCAAGGGCAGCAGCGCAAGTGCGATGTCGTGACCAAAAGTATAGGAGTAGCCTGCCGAAGTGATGTGGCCGACGAGTTCGCCTTCGCGGTAAACGCCCTCGAAGGCGAACGCGCTCGCACTGTCCGTATCGATCGACAGCGTGGCGATCCGGCGTGCCGTCCCCTGCTTCTGTTTTGCGACCAGTGCGGCCCGGCCGATGAAGTCGCCCTTGTCGAGGCTGACGAAGCGGTCGAGACCGCTTTCCCAGGCTGACAATTCGAGGTTCATATCGCGATACATCGCCCGATAGGATTTATCGAGACGAAGCGATTCCAGCGCTTGAAGTCCAACCAGCCTCAGCCCGTGCGCCTCTCCCGATACCAGAAGTGCATCCAGCAAATGCCGCTGATAGCAGAGCGGATGATAGAGTTCCCATCCCAGTTCGCCCGAATAGTTGACGCGCAGCAGTCGTACGTCGCTGGCCATGCCGACGGTCCCGGATTGCACGCTGAACCACGGGAAGGCTTCGTTGGAGAGATCCATCTCCGTCAGCGGTTGCAATATGTCGCGCGCCTTCGGCCCAACGATTGTGAAACTGCCGCGATCCTCCGTGACGTTGCGCAGATGCACGCTGCCGTCCTTCGGCAACAGCCGGCTGAGATCGTCAAGGTTCCAGCGCTCGGCGCGCGGCGTCGATATGAGATAGAACAGGTCGCTCTGCAGCCGCGCCACCACATACTCGGCCTGCACGCCGCCAGCCGGCGTCAGGTGATGGGCAAGAGCGACACGACTGGGACGGGGCAGTCTGTTGGCCAGGATTCCGTCGAGCCAGCCCTCGGCGCCCGGCCCGCCGACCTCGAACTTGGTCATTGGTGTCATCTCGACCAAGCCCGCGGCCTGGCGGACAGCCTGAACCTCTGCGGCGACGTGGTTCCCTTTGGGGGTCCAGTGCCAGCTGTAGACATTGCGCGCTTCGACACCCGCGGGCGCAAACCAGCTCGGCATCTCCCAGCCGTTCAACACATCCCATACCGCGCCGAGCTGGCTTAGACGGTCATAGGACGGGGCCGTTTTCTGCGGTCGCGCCGCCGGCATGTCCTGGCCAGGATAGTGCTGTGCGGCGTGGGTGCCCCAAGCTTCCCGGACCTTTGCCCGGGTCCAGTTCTTGTTGGCATATTGGCCGAACCGACGGGGATCCAGCTCCGCCGTGTCGATGCTGTTGCCATCCTCCACGATCCGTTCGGAGAGGTAATAGCCAATCGCACCGCCCCAAAGGATGCCCCCCGGCACCCCTTCGGCGAGCCAGACATTCTCCAGGCCCCACGCCTGCCCCATCAGCGGCAGTTCATCGGCCGTCATCTGGAAAGGCCCTCGCACATTCCGCTTGATGCCGGCGCGCCCGAGCGCGGGGACCAGTTCGGTCGCGCGCTCCCAGTTCCAGGAGACGGCGTCGAAGTCTTCATCGAGCAGATCGGCGCCGAACCATTCCGGAACGCCGTTTTCGGCGAACAGCTTGAGCTGCTCGGTACGCTCATAGGGACCGAACATCAGCCCGTCCCCCTCTTCGCGCAGATAACCCTCGTAACCCTCGTCCCTGAGGATCGGCATCTCCGGAAGACCAAGCCGTTTGCGTTCCACAATTTCGGGAACCGCCTCGGTGATCCAGTACTGATGCAGGATCGGGATCGCGGGAATGTCCAGGCCCAGCATGGCGCCTGTCTGGCGGGCGTAGTTGCCGGTTGCAAGGATGACATGTTCACAGACAATGTCACCGCGTGAGGTCTTGACCCTCCACTCGCCGCTCGGCATCCGCTCGAAACCCTCGACTTCGGTATCAAGATGGACCTTCGCGCCGAGGTCACGTGCACCCTTGGCCATGGCCTGGGTGACATCGGCCGGCGCAATGTGGCCGTCATCGGGATGGTAGAGGGCGCCCAGCATGCTGTTGTTGTCGAGCAGCGGCCAGATCTCCCGCGCTTCCGCGGGCGATACGATCCGGGCCCGCACACCCTGGACCTCAGCGACGTCCATGTAGCTTCTGTACTCGTCCAGCCTGTCGCGCGTGTTGGCAATGCGCAGTTGGCCGCATTTGTGCCAACCGACGTTCTGGCCCGTCTCCGCCTCCAGGCCCTCATAGATTTCAATCGACCTGGCGATCATGCGGCCGACATTGCGGCTGCGCGCGTAAGAGGGGATGAGCCCCGCGGCATGCCATGTCGAGCCGGCCGTAAGCTGTGTTCGCTCCAGCAATGCCACATCGGTCCAGCCGCGCTTTGCCAGGCCGTAGAGAATGCCGGCACCCACGCAGCCGCCACCGATCACGACCGCCCGAACGGAACTCACCATATGCGTGTGCCCTTGTATGAAATTGCTATTGGTCCACATGAACGCGCGCGCATACTGTCAGACAGCATCTGGTTTTTCAGCACATTTCCTTGTCTGGAACGCAGCAGAGGTCATCGCCTGTTGGGCCACAAAGCCAGCCGGACTGTCAGCTGTCGCGCCGCGTATAGGCCGCGATTTTGCGTTTTGCCCAGCTATATTCCGATTGCCGCATTCGGGATCGGGACATGATCTTCGTTGATCAGCACGATCGGTGCATCGGCTCCCTCGACCCTGACGACCAGCAGGCGCAGGCCCCACGTGGCGGCTGTCCGGACAGCCGTCGAGTAGGCGGTGCCCTTGCCCTTGGCGCCGTGGACCGGAATGCTGAATTGGGCGTCACCAGCCCCATTCGCATTGACATTGAGATGGCCACCGACCCAGAAACTGTCGGCCAGATCATCACCCAGCGCGGCCTTGACGCGGTCGTCGGCGCGAAGTCTGTCCATCGTCATGTGGTAGGCATCGCTGCCTTTCAGGACGTAGGGGATGCTGCCGACCATCGTCGCACAGCCGCCGATCCCGACCACCCACACGGCAAGGCCGGCAATTGCCCAGTTGCGTTGCGTCTTTCGAAACTGTTCGGCGTCGCGCCAGGCGCGGTTCTGCCAGGCCCAGCGGCTGCCGCGCGCACCCAGCACAATGATCATGATGATGTTGACGACAGGGATCAGCGCCAGCAGCGCGATAAAGGTGCTGTTGCCGATGCCCCAGATCCAGTTCAGGAAAAAGGCGCCCCAGTTCCAGCGGTCGAGTTCGGCCGGGATTTCGGCGGGCTGGTTGAGCG
This sequence comes from Mesorhizobium cantuariense, assembly GCF_042647205.1. NCBI lineage: Bacteria > Pseudomonadati > Pseudomonadota > Alphaproteobacteria > Hyphomicrobiales > Phyllobacteriaceae > Mesorhizobium > Mesorhizobium cantuariense. Next base: position 3,896,459 of record NZ_JBHRVD010000001.1, read on the forward strand.
GTTGTCCGGCCATGATGTTCCCCATCGGCAGATATGCCTGATGGGTTCTAACGTATGACATCGAAAAACGGGAATCGGTTTTTCTGGATCGGCCTCTGGTTGTCAGGTCTTGTTGGACAGCCGGCGAAAGTTCGCTTTCACGGCACGGCTTGCCGGCTTCAGCGCGGCGCTGATCGAGCGTTCCGCCGCAACGCCGTTCAACAGCGATGGTGTGCGACCGGAAAAGACCTCCGGCCAGAACCGCGATGCCGACTGCAGGAAAGACATTTGCGCCGCAAACGCGCCTTCGGCCATCGCGACGGTCTTCTCGTTCACCGCACGCGCCGTCTCCGTGTCCCAAGGCTGGCTACTCCCGGCGTCCGTCGCCATCAACGGCAGCCGCATCATCGCCACCAGCGGCGCCAGCATCAGGTCACCGCCGATGCTGGCCGCTTCTTGCGTCCGTCGGCTCTTGCCGGTCTTTCTCATGGAAACAACTCCTTGTCGCAGCCGAATCAGCCGCTGCCCCACACACTACGCGCTGGGGATGGAATTCGTTCGTCGCTTCAGCATGGTCTTGAGGCCGGGCGCTCCTGCCGCGGAACGCCCGGTCCGGGGTCGAGCCCTATCGCTTGCGCAGGTCGGCCTGCGCCAGATCCAGCGCCTTCGAGATGCGGTCGCAGGCCATGTCGATCGTATCGCGGGTCCAGATCAGCGGCGGCGACAGGATCATCGTGTCGCCAGTGGCGCGCAGCATCATGCCGTTTGCGATCGCGTGGTCGCGCACGGTCACAGCCGCACTGCCAGCCGGAAGGAACCGCTCCTTGGTCGCCTTGTCCTTGACGATCTCGATCGCGCCCATCAGCCCGATCGAACGCACCTCGCCGACCAGATCATGCCCGGCAATGCGCTCCTGCAGCGCCTTGGCGAAATAAGGACCCGTGTCGTTCCGGACGCGATCGACCAGCCCTTCCCGCTCGATGATCTCAAGGTTCTTCAGCGCCACGGCGCAGGCCACCGGGTGCCCGGAATAGGTGTAGCCGTGATTGAACTCGCCGCCCTTCTCGACCAGCGTCGAGGCGATGCGGTCGCCGACCAGCAAAGCCGACAGCGGCTGATAGCCCGATGTCAGCGCCTTGGCCGTGGTGATCGTGTCGGGCTCGATACCGAGCGTCTGGGCAGCGAACCACTCACCAGTGCGGCCATAGCCGGTGATGACTTCGTCCAGCATCAGCAGAACATCGTATCTGCGGCAGATGCGCTGCACCTCCGGCCAGTAGCTGACCGGCGGTATCTTCACGCCGCCCGCTCCCATGACCGGCTCGCCGATGAAGGCGGCAACCTTGTCGGCGCCGGCTTCGAGGATCGCATCCTCGACAGCCCCGGCCGCGCGCAGACCGAAATCATGATCGCTCTCGCCCGGCAGCGCCAGCTCATAGGCATAGGGCATCATCACATGGACGATGTTGGGCACCGCCCCGTTGAGCTGCTTGTGCATGCCGTCCATGCCGCCGAGCGACGTGCCGGCGACGGTCGAGCCGTGATAGGCCATCTTGCGCGAGATGATGCGGTTCTTCTCCGGCTTGCCCTCCAGCACCCAGTAGTGGCGCACAAGACGCAGCGCCGTGTCGTTGGCTTCCGAACCGGACGAACCGTAGAACACCTGATTGACGTGCTTTGGCGCGATCTCCGCCAGCTTCTTGGACAGCAGCACCGGCGTCGGCGTCGAGCATTTGAAGAAGGAGTTGTAGTAAGGCAGTTCCTTCATCTGGGCATAGGCAGCCTCGGCCAGCTCGTCACGGCCATAGCCGATGTTGACGCACCACAGCCCGGCCATGCCGTCGAGGATTTCCGTCCCTTCGGAATCGTAGATGAACGGCCCGTTGGCGTGGGTGATGATGCGCGAGCCGGCCTCGCGCAATTCCTTGTGGTCGGTGAACGGATGCAGATGATGCGCGGCGTCGATCTGCTGAAGCTGCTTCAGCGAATAATTCTGATAGGTCATGGATCTGATCTTTCCTCTGGATTCTATCCGGCCCAAGCCGGGGGCGAATGCGTCAGAGGTAAGCGGGTGGCGAATAGCCGATGCGGGCGCACAGCCGCAAAAGCTCGGCACGCAGCGTGCGCGGTGACGGTGTCACCGCGACCCGCAATGCGCGAACGCCAAATGCGCCAGCCAATGTCCCTTCGAGAGCCATGGCCGGCACCTTAAAGCAAAGGATGGTCGAGGTGAACCACCCTTTGCGTCCGCAACACCCGATCGCCGGTTAGGCGATCCCGCCCAGCGCCCTTTGCAGGAAGACATACTTCATCGCCGTCTGCGCCGCCTGCGGCCGGCGGTCGCCGCGGCCGCCATGTCCGCCCTCGGTCTCCTCGAAGAACAGCGTCCTGGCATGGCCGGCTTCCTGCAGGCGGGCGGCCATCTTGCGCGCATGGCCGGGATGGACACGGTCGTCCGCGGTCGAGGTGGTCAGCAGAATCGGCGGATAGGCGGCACCGGCGTCGACATGCTGATAGGGCGAGTACGCGGAAAGCCACGCCGCGTCTTCCGGTTTCGACGGGTCGCCATATTCGGCCATCCACGAGGCGCCGGGCGGCAACTCGGTGTAGCGCAGCATGTCGAGCAGCGGCACCTCGATGATGGCGGCGCCGAAGAGTTCGGGGCGTTGTGTCAAGGAAACGCCGGTCAGCAGGCCGCCATTCGAACCGCCCTGGATGCCGAGCGAAGCAGCCGTGGCGATACCGCGTTTGACGACGTCCTGTGCGACTGCCGCGAAATCGTCGAAACCGTTCTGGCGATTGCCCTTCAGGGCCGCCTGATGCCAGGCCGGGCCGAACTCGCCGCCGCCGCGGATGCAGGCCTGCACATAGGCATTGCCCTTCTCTAGCCACAGCCGGCCACGCACGCCGGCATAACCCGGCAGCAGCGGCACTTCGAAACCGCCATAGCCATAGAGCAGCGTTGGCACCGGACCTTTCTGGTCGCGCCGCCTGACGACGAAATAGGGGATCATCGTGCCGTCCTTCGAGCGTGCCTCGAACTGTTCCGAGATCAGCGGCGAGGCATCAAAACGCGCCGGCTGCGACTTCACGGTGGCCAGCGTCTCGCCATTGTCATCCGACCAGATGATCGAGCTCGGCGTCAGGAAGTCGGTGAAGGAGAAGGACACGCTCGAGCCGAAATGCTCGGCATGACTGATGCCGACATTGCCGTTTTCGGGCAGCGCGACCGGTTTCAGCGACCAGCCGCCATCCTTGCGATCGCAGACGATGACCTTGCCGCGCACATTGTCCATCAGGTTGATGAACAGCCGGTCCTGTGTGCGGGCAATGCCGGCGACGGAAACGCGATACGCCGACTCCAACAAGGTCTCCACAGGTCCGAGCGCGCCGGTCTCGACCCAGTGCGCCAGATCCAGCGAATAGAGGCCGTCGGGCTTGCACACCGTGCCATCGGGCGCGGTCCACGGGCTGCGCACGCCGAAGACGAGCTGATCCCTGAATATCGCGGTGTCGGTCATGTCGTCCGGCAAAGGCAGACGTCTGTTCTCGCCGGAAGGCAGCCGAAGGAAAAGGTGCGAGGCGAAGAAATTAAGCGTCCTGGCGAGGATCAGATAGCGGCGGTCGCCATCGAACTCGACAGCGGCACCGACGGCGAGATCCTCTTTCTGCGCCTCGAAGATCGGTGTCGCGTCTTCCAGCCTGGTGCCGCGTTTCCAGAGCTTGACCACGCGCGGATAACCCGACTGCGTCTTGTCCTCCTCCTCGAAGGCCGCCGAGACGATGACCGTGTCCTTGTCCAGCCAGCCGAAACCCGACTTGGAAGCCCGCGCGTGAAACCCATCTTCTACGAACGATTTAGTTTCGATGTTGAATTCGCGCATCTCGCTGGCGTCGCCGCCATCCGGCGACATCGAGACAAGGCAAAGGTTGAAGTTCGGATAGAGCCGGCTGGCGCCGCCGAACACCCATTTAATCCTCTCCTTCGCAGCAAGCCGGTCGAAGTCGACGATCGTTTCCCAGTCGGGCTTCTCGGTCTTGTAGGAAGCGACCGTTGTGCGGCGCCAGAGTCCGAGCACATTGGTCTTGTCCTGCCAGAAATTGTAGACATGGCCTTTGAGTGCAGCGCCGACGGCAATGTTGTCCTCGGCCGTCATCAGGTCGAGCGCGGTCTGGAACGACGCCTGATAGGACGGATCACCCTGCAGCTCGCCAACCGTGACCTCGTTCTGGCGATGCACCCAGTCGAGCGACTGCGCGGCTGTCCTGTCTTCAAGCCAGAGGAAGGGATCGCTCGAAGGAGCGGAATTTGGCGTCTTGGTGGCGGACTTGGTCATGAGGTCTCCGATAAACGTGCCGCTTTTGGCACTGCCAACATCGATATAAGGTGTTCGATATTCAATATGTTCAGCTGACGATTGAGGCTTTCCGCCGACCAACGAGGCTCGCGATGGTCAGCGCCAGGCACATCAGGCCAAGCGTGATAGGCAGCCCGCCGGCGCCCAGAATATCCATGGCGCCGCCCGCCAGCGGCGGCACGGCGATGCCACCGACGCCCCAAATCAAGGAGAAGGCGGCGTTGCCGGCAACCAGTGTCGAACCGGTAAAGCGCTCGCCCAGTTCGATGATCGACATCGTGTAGATGCCGTAGGAAACGGCGCCCCAGACGAAGATCATCGGCCAGATCAGCGGCGTCTCGATGAGCAGCGGCAACAGCACACAACCAAGCACCGTCAAGGAAACACAGGCAAGCCGCACCAGGCGCGCGGAAAGCCTTTCCGCCAAAAGGCCGAGCGGCACCTGCATGGCGATGTTGCCGGCGATCATCACCGACAGCAGCGCCGACATGCGGGTCTCGGTGATGCCGTGATGGGTGCCATAGACCGGCAGCAAAGCCAGCGCGCCCTGTTCGAAACCGGCGGCGACGATGACGGCAAACAAAAGCAGCCACGCCAGCGGCACGAAGCCCAGGACGGAAACCCGATGGCCAGCCTCGTCGACCTTCGGCAAGCGAGGCAGCACCGATGCCAGGCAGATGCCGCACAGCACGAAGGCGAAAATGCCGACCAGGAATGGCGGCCAGCCTTCAGTGCCGACGGCAAGCAGGCACAATGGCCCGGCCGCGAAACCGGCCGAGATGATCGTCGAATAGACGCCCATGACGCGACCGCGTCGCGCCGGCGGCGCCAGCGCAATCACCCAGATCTCGCTCAGCACATAGAGCGGATTGGTGACGACGCCGATCAGGAAGCGCAGCGGAAACCACAGATAGACATTCTGCGTCCAGCCGATCAGCGCCAGCACGATTGCCGACAGGGAAGCACAAATGAGCGCCGTGCGCCCTGCCCCGAACCGCCGCGCCAGCGCCGGGATCAGCGGTGACGACAGGATGAAGCCGACCGGCGTCATCGCCGCCGACAGGCCAATCATCGCAGGAGAAACGCTCTGGCGCTGCAGAATAAAACTCAACAGCGGATAGGACAGGCCCTGCGCGATGGCGAACACCGAGACGGTCGCGATCACACCGGTGATCGCTGCCCATTGCATCGTCTCGTCGTCGTTCGATTTCGCCAGAGTCATTGTGCGCACCACTTATCGGGCTGCAGGATTAGCGATTGAGTTGGATGGTGGTAAGTCCCCCGCGGGCGAAAACCGCTTGCTCCAGACAATGCTTGTCAGGAAGCTGGGCCTGTCAGAAAGCGCGACGCACCGACGAGCGATACAGCGCGAACAACACCAGCACCGCATCGAGGCCGGCGATCACGACCGGCAAGCCGAGTGGGCCGATGCCTTGCATGAGCAGGCCGGCGCCGGGTGGGCCGACGATGCCGCCGGCGCCCCACATCAGCGCGAAGGCAGCGTTGCCGGCGACCAGCGCCGAGCCCTTGAACCGGCTGCTGAGCTCGACCAATGCCATCGTGTAAACGCCGTAGCCGACCGCCCCCATCACCAGCAGCACGACCCAGATCAACGGCGTCATGATCAGCAGCGGCAGCAAAAGCGCGCAGGCGCTCGTCGCCAGCGCGCAAACGATGATCATGGCACGGCCGCCAAAACGCTCCGCCAGAAGGCCGAGTGGAATCTGCAGCAGGATATTGCCCAGCGACAGCGCCATCACCAGCGAGGCCAGCACGGCTTCCGCCAGACCGTAACTGGCGCCGAAGACCGGGACCAGCGCATAGGTGCTCTGCTGGACCGCGGCCGAGACCAGCACGGCAAGCAGCAGCGCCGGCGCCATTTTGGCAAAGCCGACAAGGCCGCTGGCAGGCTGGCCGTCATCCTCGAAACCGGTGAGCTTTGACGAGACGGCGTGCAGGATCACCGCGCAGAGCGTGAAGCCGGCGACACCGACAAGGAAGGGCGCCCAGCCCGACGTGCCGAGCAGGGTCAGCGCGAATGGCCCGGCCGCGTAACCGGCGCCCATCAGCGTGTTGAACACGCCCATCACCCGGCCACGCCGCGACGGCGGCGCCAGCGACAGCGCCCACACCTCGCCGAGAATGTAGAGCGGATTGATGACCACGCCGATGATGAAGCGGATGACGAACCAGGCCACCCAGTCCTGCAGATAGCCAATGCCCAGGAAGCAGAGCGCGCCGATCAGCGAACAGCCGACCGCCAGGTTGCGGGCGCCGACCAGCCGCACCGCCGCCGGCACGAAGGAAGCCGACAGGATCAGGCCGAGCGGCATCATCGCCGCCGACAGGCCGATCAGTGCCGGCGACATGCCTTGCTTCTGCATGAGGAGCGTGAACAGCGGCGAGCTCAACCCTTGCGCCGCGCCGAACATGGCAAGTGCCGCGGTGACGCCGGCAAGCGCTGCCCACTGCGTTCCCGCTTCGCTTCGCTCGAGCCGGTCGCGACCATGCTGCCATCCACGTGAAGTGCTGGCCATCCGGCCGGCGAAATCCGCTTGCGCCAACGAGCCAGTGCGGCTGGCGCAAGCCGAACGGGTCCGGATTGAATGGCGGCGAGTGTTCGGCTCGGCCGACGCTACGGAAAATAGCGGGCGAGAGCGCCCTTCTTGCCGTCGGCGTAAGGCTTCAGCCATTTGTCGTCGGTGGCGATCCCGTCATCGTCGGAAGGCCCCTTGCCGATTGTCCGGCGCCAGGCGCGGAATTTGTAGTGATCGAACACGTCGAGCATGTGCACCGCGTAGGCAGCGGCGAAGGTCTTGTCGCCCTCGACCATCACCAGGTTCTCGTCATTTTCGTAGGACGCCTTGTAACCGAGATTGTGGCTGCCGGTGATGACGGTGGCATTGTCTTCCATCGGATCGATGATGACGATCTTGTCGTGCACGATCGCATGGCCGACGGTCAGCACCTCCGCCTGAAAGTCGCGGGCGATCGTGGCGCCGGTCAGGTTTGCCGCCCGCACAATCGAGACGTTCGGCGCCTCCCAGACCTTCTCCGGAAAGACGAATGGCGACTTGCCGTCCTTGTTCGACTTGTGGGTGACCGGATCCTTGGTCGGCGCGACATAGTTGGGCATGGCGGTTTGATCGCTGATCGCACCCTGCACGATCAGCTTCGGATCGGCCTTGGCTGCCGCAACCGCCTGGTCGACAACCGAGTTGTCGCCGAGCCGCGAAGGATTGAACACCAGGAACAGCACTGCGCGCTTCGCAGCCTTGATGCGGGCAAAGACGTCCTCGAGGTCGACCGGCCGCACGGAAATGTCTTTCTTGTTGCGGTCGGGATCGTTTGGCGAAAACCATACCGTCATGCCATCCAGCGCCGCCGTGGCGCCATTCAGCGGGTTTGGCCTGTGGTTTTCCCGGCGGAATGGCACGCCTTGCGTCTGCGCGACATGACCGGCAGCGCTTTCCGAGGCCGGCGGCGGGAACACATCGGCCTTCATGCGCTGCCAATAGGCGTCGAAGATCTCGGCCATATCCGGGTCATCGCGGATGAAGGCGTTGTTGGACTGCCCGCAGATACCCGTCGACGTCCAGTTGGTGCTGCCGGTCATCACCGCTTGCGCCTTGCCGTGGGCATCGCGGTAGACGGCAAACTTGTTGTGGCCGATATGGTTGTTGTTGAACAGGCGGTCCGTCACCACGACGCCCGCGTCGTGCAGGCGCTTCCTGTATGGCGCGTTACCGGCGTCCCAGGCCTTGGTTTGGTCGTCCCTGCCCGAATTGGAAAGGATGACCTCGACGACATCCTTGGCGGCGATGATGGCGTCACACAACGCGTCGTCGCCAAGCTCATAGAGCGCAAGCCTGACGGTGCCGCCGTCGGCCTTCGCCCGTTTCATGAGGCTGGTCAGCACGTCAGGCACGTCACCTTGTAGATAGGCGCGTATCTTGCTCGTTGGATCCTGCAGCACCGCCCTGATCTTGTCGCGCTGCCCGACCTTGATGCCGGCCTCCTGCAGCGCATGCGACATCCATTGCGTCGACAGCACGCCGTTGGTGAAGGCGACACGCGCCTTGCCGAACATCTGTCCGAGGAAGATCGCCGGACTGACCGCGCCGTGGCCGAGATAGCCCAGCGGCCGCGCCGGCCCGGTATAGGCGGGTTTGCCATCGACGACCTGATCGGGGCGCACCGGCACGGGATCGAGGCTAGGCTTCATGTCCCCGACCGGACGCACCCGGTAGGCTATCATCTCGCCGTCTGGCCTGACGTCGATGCTATCACGGCGGCGCCGTACGGTGAGGTCGCGCCAGAATGTCTTCTGCACCGGCCAGACGCCGGTGTCCTGGGGAATCCATCTCGGATTGCGCTGCCCCTTGAAGGGCACCCAGGACGCCAGACAACGCTCCTCGCCGGTGTCGGGGTAGTTGCGCACGATCTCGAAACCGAGGCAGCCCGGAATCATGCCGTCTATATCCCAGGAAAGGAACGCGACCTCGTTGTTCGTCGCGGCGCGCACTTTGACAACGTCAGGCATGACTGTCCCTCCAAAGACGTTAAGCGCACAAGTATATCAGAAGTAAAAGACGGAAGTGTAACGCACTCCATATCAGCGCATCCAGCCGGACGGCTGCTCTCGGGCACTTCCAGGCGCATCAGCGCGGTCAAGGCGATGTCGCGGCCGCGCGCCTGCCGTTCCGGCATGTCGCTTCCCTCGCCCTAGTGGTCGCCGCCTCCGCAATGGTCGGACAGCCGCCGGTCCATTATGCCGCCCGCTATCGCATCGTACGAGGACCATCATGACCGCCGCCCTACAACCCTTGGAACCGGCATTGGCCACCGACCGCGCCCGTCGCGGCGGCCGCGCCGGAAAGCGCGCCGGCGGCTCGGCCGCGTTCGAGCAACCGGCTTTCCGCCAGCTGAAGAACCCGCTGACGCCAACCAGGCTGGTTTCGGACGACGAACTGGAATCAATCCACCTCGCCTCCTTGCGCGTGCTGCGGGAAATCGGCGTCGATGTGCTGCATGACGAAGCCCGGAGCATTATGAAGGCGCATGGCGCCGACGTGCGCGAGGGCAGCGAGCGGGTGCGCTTCGACAGCGACATGATCCTCGAACTGGTGTCACACTGCCCGTCGGAGTTCACCATCCATGCCCGCAACCCCGCGCACAATGTGCGCTTTGGCGGCAACAATGTGATCATCTCTATGATGGCGTCGGCGCCCAATTGCTCCGACATCGATCGCGGCCGCCGGCCCGGCAACCAGCAGGACTATCGCAACTTCCTCAAGCTCGCGCAGATGCACAACATCCTGAACTGCACGGGCGGCTACCCGGTCGAGCCGACCGATATCCATCCGTCCGTCCGCCACCTCGAGTGCATCCGCGATCTCAGCGTGCTCACCGACAAGGTGTTCCACATCTATTCGCTCGGCAAGGAGCGCAATGTCGACGGCATCGAGATCGCCAGGATCGCGCGCGGCATCAGCCACGAGCAGATGCTCGAAGAGCCGTCCGTCTTCACCATCATCAACACCAATTCGCCGCTCAAGCTCGATGTGCCGATGATGGAAGGCATCATCCAGATGTCGAGCAAGGGCCAGGTCGTCGTCGTCACGCCGTTCACCCTGTCGGGCGCCATGGCGCCGGTCACCATTGCCGGCGCGCTGGTGCAGCAGAACGCCGAGGCGCTGTCCGGCATCGCCTTCGCCCAGATGGTGCGCAAGGGCGCTCCCGTCGGCTATGGCGGCTTCACCTCCAATGTCGACATGAAGTCCGGTTCACCGGCCTTCGGCACGCCGGAATACATGAAGGCGCAGCTCGTCGGTGGCCAGCTTGCCCGCCGCTACAACATCCCCTACCGCACCTCCAACACCTGCGCCGCCAACACGGTCGACGCGCAAGCGGCTTATGAAAGCGTGTTCTCGCTGTGGGGAGCCATCCAGGGCGGCGGCAATCTGATGATGCATGCCGCCGGCTGGCTCGAGGGCGGCCTGCGCTGCTCCTACGAGAAGACCATTCTGGACATCGATCTGCTGCAGATGGTCGCCGAATTCCTGACCCCCCTCGACCTTTCCGACGAGGCGCTCGGCTTCGACGCCATCCAGTCGGTCGGTCCCGGCGGCCATTTCTTCGGCACCCAGCACACCCAGGACCGCTACAAGACCGCCTTCTACTCGCCGATCCTGTCCGACTGGCGCAATTACGAGACCTGGGCGGAAGCCGGCTCACCGACAGCGCTCGAAAAGGCCAATAAAGTCTGGAAGGAACGGCTCGCGTCCTACGAAGAGCCCTATATGGACCCGGCCATCTGCGAGGAACTCAACGCCTTCGTCGCCAAGCGGCGGTCCGAGGGCGGCGCGCCGACCGATTTTTGATCGTCAATGTTGTTGATGAACTGATCATTCGTATGGATTTGATGAACGGTCGACCCCCACTCCGTCGAGCTGCGCTCGACACCTCTCCCCCGATCGACGGGGGAGAGGAAAGGCGCGAGCTTATGCAGGCTGGCACCCTTCCTCTCCCTCCGGAGGGGGGAGAGGTGGCGCCGCGAAGCGGCGACGGAGTGGGGGAAGCCCGCCCCGCAACACGCAGCCGCCGCAAAACGGGCGCCACCCAGCGAGCCAGAAAACTCAGGCAAGGTGACAACCAGGCCGAAGCGCTGCTTTGGCTTGAGTTAAAAGCCCGCAAACTTGGCGGCTACAAGTTCACGCGTCAGTTCTCCATCGGCCCCTTTTTTGCAGACTTCGCTTGCCGCGAAAAATGGCTTGTCGTGGAAGTCGACGGACACCAACATGCCGGCAGTTCCTATGACCGCCGCCGCGACGATTTCATGCGTGCCCAAGGCTATTCGATCCTGCGTCTTTGGAGCCATGACGTCCTGAAAGACCGTACTTCCGTCTGTGAAACCATTCTTGCCGCGCTTGATGGCAGGCTGGGCGAGAACATCGCTGCATCCGACCTCCGCTTTGTTTTCACACCCCGCTCACTCGATTCAATCCCTTCAAAAACGGACCTATCTTGATGAAATCTCATGTAAAAGCGGTTGTCATCGGCGGCGGCGTCGTCGGCTGCTCGGTTCTCTATCACCTGGCCAAGGCCGGCTGGACCGACATCATGCTGATCGAGCGCTCGGAGCTCACCTCCGGCTCGTCCTGGCACGCGGCTGGCGGCTTCCACACGCTGAACGGCGATCCCAACGTCGCCAAGCTGCAGGCCTATACGGTGCAGCTCTACAAGGAGATCGAGGAAATATCAGGCCAGTCCTGCTCGCTGCACCTGACCGGCGGCGTGATGATGGCCGATACGCCCGAGCGCATGGATTTCCTGCGCCTAGCGCATGCCAAGGGCCGCTATCTCGGCATGGATACCGAACTGATCACGCCGTCCGAAGCCAAGGCGATGTTCCCGCTGATGGACGAGACCAATTTCGTTGGCGCCATGTGGGATCCGGTCGAAGGCCATCTTGATCCGTCCGGCACCACCATCGCCTATTCCAAGGCGGCCAAAAAACTCGGCGCCGAGATCGTGCTGCGCAACCGCGTCGTCGAACTGACGCAGGAGGTCGACGGCACCTGGAACGTCGTCACCGAACAGGGCACGGTGAAGGCCGAGCATGTCGTCAACTGCGGTGGCCTGTGGGCGCGCGAGATCGGCCGCATGGTCGGTGTCGAACTGCCGGTGCTGGCCATGGAGCACATGTATCTGCTCACCGAGCCGATGCCGGAGGTCGAGGAATTCAACAAGTCGACCGGCCGCGAGATGATCGGCGTGCTCGACTTCAAAGGCGAAATTTACACCCGCCAGGAGCGCAACGGCATCCTGCTCGGCACCTATGAAAAGGCCTGCAAGCCATGGTCGCCGGTCAACACACCGTGGGATTTCGGCCACGAATTGCTGCCGCCGGACCTCGACCGCATCGCTCCGTCGCTGGAAATCGGCTTCAAGCATTTCCCCGGCATCGAGAAGGCCGGCATCAAACAGATCATCAACGGCCCCTTCACCTTCGCGCTCGACGGCAATCCGCTCGTCGGCCCGGTGCAGGGTCTGACCAATTTCTGGTGCGCCTGCGCCGTGATGGCCGGCTTCAGCCAGGGCGGCGGCGTCGGCTTGGCACTGTCGAACTGGATGGTCCATGGCGATCCCGGCTTCGACGTCTGGGGCATGGATGTCACCCGTTTCGGCGAATGGGCCGGCCTGCGCTACACCAACGCCAAGGTCCGCGAAAACTATTCGCGCCGCTTCTCCATCCGCTTCCCCAACGAGGAACTGCCGGCGGCACGCCCGGCGCAGACGACGCCGCTCTATGACACCATGCTGGCCAACAACGCCGTCATGGGCGACTCGTGGGGCCTCGAAACCCCGCTCTGGTTCGCGCCGAAGGGCAAGGAGCCCAGGGATATCGTCTCCTTCCACCGCTCCAACGATTTCGAGCCGATCGGCGAGGAAGTGCGCGCCACGCGTGAGCGTGTCGGCGTCACCGAGATCGCCAACTTCGCCAAATACGAAGTGTCGGGACCTGCGGCCGAGGATTTCCTTAACCGGCTGATGACCAACCGCATGCCGAAGACGGGCCGCATCGTGCTGACGCCGATGCTCAACGAATTCGGCAAGCTGATCGGCGACTTCACCATCGCCAAGGCGGCCGAAGACCGCTTCATGATCTGGGGCTCGTCCGCCGCGCAGAAATATCACATGCGCTGGTTCGAGAAGCACCTGCCGAAGGACGGGTCCGTGCGCATCCACCGCTTCGACCAGAGCCTGGTCGGTCTCTCGATAGCCGGGCCGAAATCGCGCGACTTGCTGCAGAAGCTGGTCGACGTCGACATCTCGACCAAAGCCTTCCGTTTCATGGATTTCCGCGAGATGGCGGTCGGCGGCGCGCCGTGCCTGGTCAACCGCATCACCTACACCGGCGACCTCGGCTACGAGATCTGGATGGCGCCGACCTACCAGCGCCTCGTCTATCAGGCGATCAAGGACGCCGGCGAGGAGTTCGGTCTCATCGATTTCGGCATGCGCGCTCTGCTGTCGATGCGCTTGGAAAAGAACTTCCCGACCTGGTTCCGCGAATTGCGGCCGATCTACGGGCCGTTTGAAGGGGCGATGGACCGCTTCATCAAGCTCGAGAAGAACGACTTCATCGGCCGCGAGGCTGCCGCCAAGGAACAGGCCGGGGGTCCGAAACTGCGCCGCGTCTCCTTCATCGTCGATGCCGCCGACGCCGATGTGATGGGCGACGAACCGATCTGGGCCAAGGTCAGCAAGGACTACGGCACGGTGGAAAAGCCGCATGGCTATGGCGCACCGCGCTTCGACAAGGGCGGCAAGGAAATACGCGGCTCCAAGGCTGCCGAAGGCGCGTCCGCCGTGCGCGGCATCGTCGACGGCGACTGGCGCGTGGTTGGCTGGGTGACGTCGGGCGGCTATGCCCATTATGTGCAGAAGTCGATGGCACAGGGCTATGTACCGGCAGCACTCGCCGAGGACGAAAGCGCGGGACTGTTCGAGATCGAGATCCTCGGCCATCGGCGTCCGGCGCGCATCAATGTCGAGGCACCTTTCGACCCGAGCGGCGAAAAGATGCGGACCTGAGGTTCAATCATGGACAGTGCAGGGCCAAAGGGCAGCTTTGGCCGCCATCGCAAGATCATGCCGTTCGAGCCAGGCTCGATCGAGGCCCTGCGCGACGCCTCCCGCCAGAAGGCGGCTTCGCTCAACCAGCATGTGCTGGGCTATGGCGCCCAAGCTGAGGCTGAATGGGCCGCGGCAGGCATTGCCGCGCCCGACTTGGCCTTGATGCGCCGATACCGGCTCGATCGCATCCGCGCCGAGTTGAAGCGCCGCGGCTATGCGGGCGCCCTGCTCTACGACCCCGTCAACATCCGCTACGCCACCGATTCCACCAACATGCAGCTGTGGGTGGCGCACAACCCGACGCGGCATTGTTTTGTTGCCACCGACGGGCCGGTGGTGCTGTTCGACTATTTTTCTTGCGAGCACCTATCCGACCATTCCGGCGTCGTCGACGAAGTGCGGCCTGCGGTATCGTGGATGTATCTCTATAGCGGCGAGCTGACGGAGCAAAAAGTCCGCCGCTGGGCCGCTGGGATCGCCGATCTGCTCAGGGAACATGGCGGCGGCAACCGCATCGTGGTCGATCACATCAATCCGGAAGGCGTCGAGGAACTGGCTCGCCTCGGTATTTCCATCGGCAATGGCGAAGCGGTGATGGAGAACGCGCGGCTGATCAAATCATCCGACGAAATCCTCGCCATGCGCCGAGCCATCGTCGCCTGCGAGGCGGCGATGGCTGAGATGGAGCAGGCACTGAAGCCGGGCATCTCCGAGAACGAATTGTGGGCGGAACTTCATCGCGGCAACATTGCGCGTGGCGGCGAATGGATCGAGACCCGGCTGCTAACGTCGGGCCCGCGCACCAATCCATGGTTCCAGGAGTGCTCGTCTCGCAAGATCGAGGCTGGCGACCTCGTTGCCTTCGACACCGACCTGATCGGCCCCTACGGCTTCTGCGCCGACCTGTCACGCACATGGCTGTGCGGCGATGGAAAGCCGACGAGCGAACAGCGCGACCTGTTCCGCATCGCCGCAGATCAGATCGAACACAACACGGCTCTGATGCAGCCTGGCATCTCCTTCCGCCACCTTGTCGAACGCTCAGCGGTGCCGCCCGGCGACTGCTTCCCGACGCGTTATGGCGTGCTCTACCACGGCGTCGGGCTGGCCGACGAATACCCGACCTTGCCGCATGCCGTGGACTGGACCGCCGACACGCCGGACGGTGTGCTGGAACCTGGCATGGTGCTGTGCGTGGAAAGCTATATCGGCCGGCTTGGCGGGCGCGAGGGCGTCAAGATCGAGGAGCAGATCCTGATCACCGAAACCGGCAACGAGCAGCTGTCAACCTACCCGTTGGATAAGAGGCTGCTCGGCTAGTCCGGCAATGGCCTCGCGCAGCGCCGCCACTGTCTTTTCCGGCGTCGTTGCGGCGGTGATGAACGGCAGGCCTTTGCGCCGGCCTGTCCAGCCGACGACCGCCACCTCTTTCGCCGCAGGCTCGAAGCGTTGCGCCAGCGCCCAGCTCTCGCAGTCGATCGCCGCAACATCGGCCCTGCCTTCGGCAATGGCGACGATCGAAGCGCGGTGCCCGCCGCTTTCGCTGCGCGAGGAAAAGAGGTCAAGGCTCTCGCCCATCGCCTGCAGGTCGCGCGTCAGGCCGATCAGGCCGGACATGGAATCGAGATTGTTGAACGTGAAGCGCTTGCCGCGGATGCGATCGAGTGGGATCAGCGGGCTGCCGTCATTTGGCGAGGCAACCGACGGCGTGCCATCCGCCAGCATGACGATGGCGCTGGAGTAGAGCTCACCCTGCCCGCCTTCGTAGGCGTCGTAGCTGGGTTGGCCGATAACCTGCACATGGCTGGACAGGCCGAGTTCCATTGGTCCCCAGCAGGTCTGCGAGAAAAGCAGCGCCGGGTGCAGCCACAGTCTGTGAAAATCGAGTTCGTCCGGCGGCAATGTCTCCGAGTCCGGCGCGATCAATGCACTCTGGGCGTCATAAATGCCGCCAGGCACCGGCGGCAGGTCACCATTGCGGCGCGCGATGGCTTGCGGCGCGTCGATGCCCTTTTGCCGGAAAGCATCGCGCAACCGCACCCATTGCGCGTCGACCTCGTCGCGCATTTCGGGCCAGTCATACATCGGCAACGCCGCAATCAATTCGCTCATGTCAAAGTCTGACCACCATGCCCGGGATTGAAGGGAACCGACCGCAGCCAGTCTAGCAGGCAGCACATGGCTGCCGCAAAAAACTCATTCCTTGGGCGGCTCGGCGGGGACCGGCGCACTGCCAAGCCCACTGATGCTGCGTGCCCTGATGCGTGGCTTGAACGCCCTGCCCGGCTCCGGCGCACGCCGCAGCACCGGATGCACGATCGGCTCCTTCGCCTTGAATGCATAGGCTTTGATCAGCGCGAAATAGTTCGGATAGGCATAGCCATTGTTCATCCGCAGCCATTCCTCACGGCGGTCGCGAAACAGGTTCGGCAACCGATACCAGGCCACGGTCGGGCTCTTGTGGTGGACGAAGTGCAGATTATTGTTGAGGAACAGCAACGACAGCGGCGAGCGCTCGACGATCACCGTCCGGCCTTCCGGATGTTCGGACCATTGATGCTCGGCGAAGGTGCGGATCGAGATCAGCGACTGGCCGAGCCAGACCGGCACCAGGATGTAAAGCCACAGCGGTATGCCGAAGCCGAACTGGACGATCGGCACAACGATGGCAAGGCCGATCGCATGCAGGAGCCACGCTTTGCGGATCGCCTTGTCGCCGGCAATCATCTGCCTGGCGTCGTCGATGAAGAAACCGATGCAGGACAGCCAGGGGCCGAGCACGAAACGGCCGGCCATGGTGTTGTTGATCTTGAGCACGAATTTCATCGTCGGCGGCAGCTCGTCATGCTGCCAGAGCGCCTGATAATAGCTTTCCGGATCGTCCAGCGGGTCGGTCAGCCGCTCGTCGGCATGGTGGCGCAGATGGATGGTCTTGAAGCGGCGGAATGGCCAGACCAGACCGATCGGCAGGAACACAAAGGCTTCGTTGACCCGCGCGTTGCGCGTCGGATGACCGTGCAGCACTTCGTGCATGATCGAGGATTGCAGTGCGGCGGTCAAAGCCAGGATGGCGAGCGCCAATATGGGGTAAGATGGCCAGAGCAGGAAACCGGTGGCGAGCCAAGTTGCGTAGCAGAAGAAAGCGAGAACCACGGTCGGCCACTCGATGGCCGGTACGTTGTGTCGCCTGATGCTCTTGCTCGTCATGCTATCGACCACTGCCCCTCAGTCGCCGGAGCCCCAATTGGCTCCTGACAACATTGTGTCAGGAGAAATGATTCCACTCAACGAGACAAAGTGCACAAACTGTTGCGATTGCGCATTTTTGACCGCACATGTTATACATTGTAAACAGACTTAGGGATTCATTTGCGCCTGCCGAAGCCCCAGAGAGGCTTCGGCGCAAATTTTTCCTCAATCGGCCTGGAGGACGGAATGGATAAGCGCGACCTGTCGACGATCTTCCGCGAACGCCTGAAAATGCTCTTGACACGCTCCGACCTCAACCAGTCGGCCTTCGCGACCGCGGTCGGCATCGACCGCTCGGCGCTGTCGCAGCTGCTATCGGGCGCCTCGACCCGCCTGCCCCGCGCCGAAACGCTGCTCAACATCGCCGCCGAGTTCAAGGTGTCGCTCGACTGGCTACTCGGCCTCAGCCAGGACGAGGGCCTCACCGGTGAAATCCGCGAGAGCCTGGAAATCGAGGAGGCACCGGACGGTTTCGATCGCACGCTGCTGGCCAAATGGCATGCCGAGGCGGCCGGCACCAAGATCCGCTACGTACCGGCCGGCATTCCCGACCTTCTGCGCACCGAAGCATTGGTCGACTACGAAGCGGGCATCACCAACAAGAGCCGCCTCGCCCAGGCCGGCGAAACGCAATACCGCATCGACTACAACAGGCGGCCGGAAACCGACATGGAAGTCTGCATGCCGCGCCACACGCTGGAGATCTTTGCACGCGGGCTGGGTGTCTGGGATCGTTTCCCCGAAGCCGACCGCCGCGCCCAGCTGCTGCACATGGCGACGCTGCTCGACGACCTCTACCCGACCTTCCGGCTGTTTCTCTATGACGGGCGGATGCGCTATTCGATTCCCTACACCATCTTCGGCCCCTATCGCGCCGCCATCTATGTCGGTGACATGTATCTGGTGCTCAACGCCACCCAGCCGATCCAGACGCTGATCCAGCATTTCGACAATCTGATCCGCGCCGCCGCCATCAATGCACATGAGGCGGCCGGCTTCGCGCACAGACTGGCCGGCATGTCGTTCCCAACAGGCACTGTCTGAGTTCTGACAATCATGGTCCCCTGGCAGAGCCTGGTCCCGGCCACGCCACTCGCATTTCTTGAAGGACAACTCATGCCAGACTCGCGCCGTATCGTCGTTCCTCCCCAGTCGGGCCGCTCCATCCGCGTCTCGCGCGGCGACCTCATCCTGATCATCGACCCGAAGGGACAGCAGGTTTCCGATCTCTGGGCGTTCACCACCGAGCCGACGCTCGACTGGCTAAGCACCTCGCAGACGCGTGACATCACCGAGCGGCTTTTTCCCGGCCTCGGCGACAGCTTCTTCAGTGCCGCCGCCAAGCCGATGCTGACGCTGGTCGAGAACGCATCGCCCGGTCCGCACGATATGCTCTACCCCGCTTGCGATAGCGCGCTTTACGAGCGCGCCGGGTTTCCCAATCATCCGAATTGCCGGGACAATCTGATGCAGGCGCTTGCCAAGGAGGGCATATCGCTGCCTTTCACCCCCGATCCGGTGGATCTCTTCCAGAATTCGTTGCCGGAGCCGGACGGCCGGCTGGTGGTCTCCGCGTCGATCAACCCGCCAGGCGGCTATGTGACGTTGCGGGCCGAGCAGGACCTCCTGCTGGTCGTCACCGCTTGCTCGGTCGACTATTATCCAACCAATGGCGGGATCTGCACCGAAATCCATGTCGAGATCACCTCGACATCGTGAGGAACGGCCTCCGATCTGGCGCCGGCATCGCCGCAAAATCATTGACTACACATAAAGACTTCTTTATATCCTTATTCGAATTCGAAACATGAAAGCCAATCCGATGACGACCACCAACCCGATCGATGCGCTGCTGGCCGAAAAGGGCGTGCTGCTGGCCGATGGCGCCACCGGCACCAATTTGTTCGCCATGGGTCTGGAGGCCGGCGAGGCACCCGAGCTGCTGAACGAGACGGCGCCCGACACCATCACCAGCCTGCACCAGAATTTCGTCGATGCCGGCGCCGACATCATCCTCACCAACTCGTTCGGCGGCACCCGTCACCGCTTGAAGCTTCACCATGCGCAGGATCGCGTGCATGCGCTGAACAAGCGCGCCGCCGAACTCGCGCGCGCCGTTGCCGGCAAGGCCGGCCGCAAGGTGATCGTCGCCGGCTCGGTCGGCCCGACCGGCGAATTGCTGGTGCCGCTCGGCGCCATGACCTATGACGAGGCGGTCGACGCCTTCGCCGAGCAGATCGAGGGCCTCAAGGAAGGCGGCGCCGAAGTCGCCTGGATCGAGACGATGTCGGCTCCAGACGAGATCCGGGCAGCCGCCGAGGCTGCCATCCGCGTCGGCCTGCCCTACACCTACACCGGTTCCTTCGACACTGCCGGCCGCACAATGATGGGCCTGCTGCCGAAGGATATCCACGGCGTCACCGACGGGCTGTCGCAGGCGCCGCTTGGCGTCGGCGCCAATTGCGGCGTCGGCGCGTCCGACATCCTGGCCTCGCTGCTCGATATGACCGAGGCGAAGCCGGAAGCGACGGTGATCGTCAAGGGCAATTGCGGCATTCCCGAATTCCGCGGCACCGAAATCCATTATTCCGGCACGCCCGAACTGATGGCCGATTATGTGCGCCTCGCTGTCGATGGTGGCGCCAAAATTATCGGCGGCTGCTGCGGCACCTCGTTCCAGCACCTTGCCGCCATGCGCAAGGCGCTCGATGCGCACACCAAGGCGGATCGTCCGACGGTTGCCGCGATCGTCGAGCGCATTGGTCCGATGCGCAACAAGGTCGCGACGGAAAACACCGCCGAGACCAGTGAAGCCCGCCGCGAGCGCCGCCGCAGCCGGGCCTGACCTTATCGGTTTTCGATTTATTCGCTGTTGTCGGCGTAGCTTGACTGCGCCGACTTGAAATCGACCACATTGTCGCCGCGCATCGTTATCAGCGCGCCGGAAGCGCTGGGGTCGGTGATCTGTTCCAGCATGACGCGAAAGCGGTCGTTGGTCAGCGCCGACATGGCGGTGTGGCGCGCCTGCGCGACATCGTCACTGATACGCCTGGATTCTGATGATGGGGCCGATGAAACCGCCGAGGCGTCTCGCGCCGGGGGTGTCGAGTTGGCGATAGTCCTGATCTGCAATTCCGGTTCCCTCAAGCCCCGTAGACCTGTCCGGTGTAACAAGAGGGAGTTGCGATCCGGTACCGGAAATGCGGCGCAATTTAACGACCGGGAAATTCCTCAAAAAAAGGCCGGCAAGGGAATGAACCCCTCGCCGGCCTGCCTCACCCGCCCGTTGGTCGGTTTCCCGTATCAGAACGATCCCATCTGAAAGAAACCGCCGTCATCACCACTACCGGTTACCGCCCAGCGCCGAGGCAAGGCGCACAAGCGAGAGGAACTCAGACCTGTACCCAAACGGGTCGGCTCCTCGAGCGGCAGTGGCAATCTCCATGATCTTGTCGTAACCGAACTTCGCGGTCGCATCCTCGTCGCGTAGCTTCTGGCCAAAGGCCGCAACCGCGACGGAGAAGCGCTGGTCGGTGCTGGCCTGGTCGAAGGACGAAATCTCGTTGGCCGAGGTCACCGGCGTGGTGATCAGCTTCGAGACGTCTTCATTGGGCAGCTTGTAGCGGATCTTGACGAAGGCATATTCGTCCGCATTGGCGACGCCGCCATTGTCCACCGACGCCTGGCCATACCGCAGCGGATCGATCTGCTCACCACCGCTGCCCTTGGGCGTGATCTCGTAGATCGCGGTGACGGAATGGCCCGAACCGATGTCGCCGGCATCGACACGGTCATTGTTGAAATCCTCGCGGTTGAGCGCCCGGGTCTCGTAGCCGATCAGCCGGTATTCCGAGACCTTGTTCGGGTTGAACTCGACCTGGATCTTGACGTCCTTGGCGATGGTGAACAACGTCGACGAGGCATCCTCGACCAGCACCTTTTCAGCCTCGGCCAGCGTGTCGATATAGGCGGCGGTGCCGTTGCCGTTCTGGGCAATGGTCTGCATCATCTGGTCGTTCAAATTGCCGCGGCCGAAACCGAACACCGACAGGAACACACCGGTCTTACGCTCCTTTTCGATCAGCCGCTTCAGATCGTCGTCGTCGCTCTGGCCGACATTGAAGTCGCCGTCAGTGGCGAGCATCACCCGGTTGACGCCGTCCTTGACGAAGGATTTTTGCGCCAACCTGTAGGCTTCCTTGATGCCCGCCTCGCCGGCCGTGCTGCCACCGGGCGTCAAATTGTCGATGGCACTGAGGATCTTGTCCTTCTCGGCAGCCTTGGTCGGCTCCAGGACTGTGCCGGCGTCACCGGCATAGGTGACGATCGAGATGGTGTCGTCCGCCTTCAGCTTGCTGACAAGCAGCCGGAAAGCCGATTTGAGCAGCGGCAGCTTGTCGGGCTCGTCCATCGAGCCCGAGACATCGATCAGGAAGACCAGATTGGCCTTCGGCTGCTCGGTCGGCTTGACGTCAAATCCCTTGATGGCGACGTGCATCAGCCTGGTCTGCGTGTTCCACGGCGTCGGCATCACGCTGACGGTCGAGTTGAACGGCGTCGAAGCCGACTCCGGACCCTTCCAGTCATAGGGGAAGTAGTTGATCATCTCCTCGACGCGCACCGTATCGGCCTGCGGCAGGGTGCCCTGCTTCAGCGAGCCGCGCACGAAGGAATAGGAGGCCGTGTCGACGTCGATCGAGAAGGTCGAGACCGGATCCTCGAGTGCCGCATGCACCGGATTGGTCTTGAAATCCTCGACGCGGTCGCGGTTTTCCGGTTGCGGCTGCATTTGGTCGGCCGGCAAGGTCGACGGCGGCGCCATCAGCTTCGACTCGGCCGGCATGCGGGCGTCCCGAGAGGTGCTGGGCGCGCTCACGGTGCCATCCAGTGCGAATTCACCTGTCGGCGCCGGTGGTGCAGGCTCGGCCGGCATACCGCGCCCCAGCGCATTCTGCTGTGGAGTGCGGCTTGAAGTCGCCGATTCCTGCTGCGTCGCGCCGCCGGCAACAGTCGATTCGGATTTCGGCTGCGAGGCCGGCGCGACAAGCGCATCGGTCGCATCGCGGCTTTCCACATCCGCGTCGGCCTTCTTGTCCTTCTCCAACTCGCTGCGAGCCGGCTTCGGCTCGGCGGTCGTCGGCTTCACGGTCGCCGGCTTGTCGGCCAGCGTCTCGCTGATCTTCTCGTCGCCGCCGAATCTAGGCGGCTGTTCCCTCAGCAGATGGAAGGTGGCGTATCCGGCGATCGGCAGGGCGACGAGCCCGGCAAGGGCCGGCGTGGCAATGAGTTTCTTTTGCATGATCTCGCTCCAGAGCTTTTGTGCTCGCTCTGTGAGACGAAGCCCGCCAACCGATCCTTGGGTGACAGCAGAAATATTTTCCTGATCGTATGCGCGCAGGGCGGCCTCAAAAGCACGCGCCTTGGCGTCCTGGGCGGGCGCCGGCGCCGCTATATCGCGCAGTCTGTTGAGTTCGTTGTCGTCGACCATGGTCACACTTCCCCGGCCGAGCGCATCAGCGTCTTCAGCCGTTTCTTCGCTTCATGGATGTGCCAGGAAACCGTCGTCTCCGAGATCGCCATCGCCTCGGCGGCGGCCGCGTGGCTCAACCCTTCGCCATAGACCAAAAGCACCGCGTCGCGCTGCTTGTCCGGCAGTTGCCGCACCGCCGCCCACAGCCCATCGGCCGGGTCTTCCGGTTCGACCGATGCCTCGCCCGAGATCAGTGCATGAACGCCATAGGCCTCGGTCTTGACCGTTTCGCGCGCGGTCTTGCGCATCATGTCGCGCGTGGCGTTCATCGTCACGGAATAGAGCCATGTCGTGAAAGCGCCGCCGCCGCGATAGTCGCGGATCGCCTTGCCCAGCCGGACACAGACTTCCTGGGCGATGTCTTCGGCATCGGCCTTCCTGCCGCACCAGCGATAGGCGGCGCGATAGACGAAGTCGTAGTGCCTTTCCAGCAATGTGCTGAAGGCCCCCCTGTCTCCGCCCTTCGCCCGCCCGATCAGTTCGGCGTCGGAGGCTTCGCTTTCATCCAGCATCATCGCCATCATTTGCCTGTTGGACGAAGGCTAATGGCTAATCCTTGGGGCAATGGGAAGATTTTTTTGAAAACGGTCGGATCGTGACCTACCCGCGCTCCCGCTTGACACACACATATCTCGACGGTTATACGTCAATCAATAGCCACCGGGTTATCGATCCCAAATGACCAGCGCTCACGATGTCCTGTTCAGAACGCTCTCCGACCCAACGCGTCGGGCGATCTTCGAGCGCCTGTGCCGCGAGGGCGAGCAGACTGTCGGCGCCCTGACGGCTCAGTCAGGTGTCTCGCAGCCGGCGGTGTCGAAGCATCTCGGCCTTCTCAGGCAGGCCGGGCTGGTGCGCGACCGCCATGAGGGACGGCAGACCCATTATAGCGCCCAGCTCGCAGCACTTTCCCCACTGACCGACTGGACGAACCAGATGAACGCGTTCTGGCAAAGCCGGTTCGACGACCTCGAAAATCTGCTCAAAAGAATGGACCAATGACCAACATTACGACCGAAACGCGCTCCGTCGTCGTCGAACGTGAGATCCCCTATCCGCCGGAGAAGATCTGGCGCGCCCTCACCCAACCGCATCTGATCGAGGAGTGGCTGATGAAGAACAACTTCAAGCCAGTCGTGGACCACCGTTTCAATCTCAGCGCGGACTGGGGCGGCGTCGACTGCCAGGTCCAGACAGTCGAGCCCAACAAGACGCTGTCCTACACCTGGGACACCAAGGACCTCGAGAGCGTGGTCACCTGGACGCTCACCGCTACGAACACGGGAACCCATCTGCGCATGCAGCAGACGGGCTTCCGGCCGGATCAGCAGCCATATTTCCGCGGCGCCACGGTCGGCTGGCAAAGGTTCCTTACTGCCCTGGAAGACGTCCTGGCGCGGCTGGATTGAAACCGCCGGCAAATTGAAACCGCCGGCAAGCGGATCGATGGGTCCGCTTCGGCTCGCTTTAACGGGAGGTGCCATTGGACTGGAACAAGTGGATCCGGCAAATTCATCGTTGGCTGTCGATCATCTTTACGCTGACCGTCATCGCCAACTTCGTCACCATGGCATTTGGGCAGCCTCCCGCCTGGGTGGTCTATTCACCGCTCTTGCCGCTCTTCCTGCTGCTGTTCAGCGGCCTGTACATGTTCGTGCTGCCCTATGCCACCAAGGGACGCGGCGCGCAGCGTGCGAGCGGATAGGAGTGGGTAGAATGGCCAAGACGCTTGGACAATCGACCAAGGCCAAGGCTGCGCCAGTGCTGCTCTCGGGCGGCAATCCGCAAATCGCCAAGGGCGACGGCGACGCCCCGGTGCAGGCCTACATCGCGGCAATGCCGGGCTGGAAGCGCGGTCTCGGCGAGCGCCTCGACGCGCTCATTGTGCGCAACGTGCCTGACGTCCGCAAGGCCGTGCGATGGAACTCGCCATTCTATGGCATCGAGGGCCAGGGTTGGTTCGTGTCGTTTCATGCCTTCACCCACTACGTGAAGGTGACCTTCTTCAGCGGCATGTCGTTGCAGCCGATCCCACCCGGCGGCACGGCAAAGAGCAAGGATGTGCGCTGGATCGACATCCGCGAAGACCAGTTCGACGAGGCGCGGATGGCGGACTGGGTGAAGCAGGCCGCGGCCCTGCCCGGCTGGATCCCGTAACGACCGAATACGACAGAGGAGAAAGAGCGATGAAGATCAAGCTGACCAGCGTGTACGTGGACAACCAGGAAAACGCACTGCGCTTCTACACCGACGTGCTGGGCTTCACCAAGAAGGCCGATTTCAGCAATGGACCCTATCGCTGGCTGACCGTGGCATCGGCCGAAGAGCCTGATGGAACCGAGCTGCAGCTCGCGCTCAACGACAACCCGGCCGCCAAGGCCTATCAGGAAGCCATCTTCAAGCAGGGCCAGCCCGCAGTCATGCTCCTCACCGACGACGTCAAGGGCGACTATGAGCGCATCAAGGCGAAGGGTGGCGCGTTTATCAAGCCGCCGACCGAGGTGACCGGTTCGACCATCGCACAGCTGAACGACAGCTGCGGCAACCTCGTTCAGATCACCCAGCTGGCGCGTTGGTAGCGGGCGGCGGTTGAAACACGTCGAGGCACAGAAAGGCACCCAATGAACCCGTCCGAACAGATCGACCAACTGATCGCCGGCCTCACGGACTGGCGCGCCGAGACGCTCGCCAGCATCCGCAAAACCATTCTTGCAGCCGACCCGGACATCACCGAGGAATGGAAGTGGATGGGCAGCCCGGTATGGTGCCTCGACGGAAACATCGTGGTCGGCAACGCGCACAAAGACAAGGTGAAGCTCACCTTTTCCCACGGCGCGAGCCTGCCGGACCCCGACAAGCTGTTCAACAACGGTTTTGGCGCGGCAAGGTGTGGCGGGCAATCGATATCCTTGAGGGCGATAGGCTCGATGAGCGTGCTTTGAAAGACCTCGTCCGCGCAGCGATCGATTACAATCAGGCCAAAAAGAAGAAGAAAGCGCCTGCAGTTCGGGCGAAGGTGCAGAAGTAGCATCATCGCTATTTTCGGTGCGTTTGGCCCTAACAGGCTGTTGAAAAACTGTTTTGTTCACGGAACGTATCAGAATCAGACCGAGCACAAACCAGATTCAAAACGGGTATCTCCGTCCCTTTTTCCACAGCCTGCTAAGCCGCCTGCCCCGCCACCCAGCCCGACGACCATGCCCACTGGAAATTGTAGCCACCCAGCCAGCCCGTGACATCGACGGCTTCGCCGATGAAGAACAGGCCCGAAACGGATTTCGCCTGCATTGTCTTCTGGTCCAGTCCGTTGGTGTCGATCCCGCCCAGCGTCACCTCGGCGGTGCGGTAGCCCTCCGAGCCGGCAGGCTTGATGCGCCAGTCATTGACCGCGGCGGCGACGGTTTTGATCTGGGCGTCGAAAAGATCGGCGAGGTTGCCGTCGATCCCGGTTCGTTCAGTGATAGACTGCGCCAGCCGCTTCGGCAGATGGTTTGCCAGCACCGTCTGCACCGCTTGCCGTCCATTGCTTCGCTTGGCCACCCGAATGAGGTCCGCCACGTCAACTCCCGGCAGCATGGCGATGCGGATTTCATCGCCCTCGCGCCAATAGGAAGAGATCTGCAGGATGGACGGTCCGCTGATGCCGCGATGCGTGAACAGCATCGCTTCGGAGAACCGCGTCTTGCCGCAGGCGACTTCCGCGTCGACGGCGTTGCCGGCCAGCGGCGCTAGCCGCTCGAGCGTGTTTGCGTCGAAGGTCAGCGGCACCAGCGCCGGCCGCGTTTCGACAACAGCAAGGCCGAACCGTTCGGCAAGCTCGTAGCCGAAGCCGGTCGCCCCCATCTTGGGGATCGACTTGCCGCCGCAGGCCACAACAACGGACTGGCAAGTGACCGTGCCGGTGGAGAGGGTGAGCTCAAACCCCTCCTCGGTTTTGCGGACATCCTCAACGCTGGTCGACAGTGCCAGCTCCACGCCCCTGCCCTGCATTTCCGAGACCAGCATGTCGATGATCTGGCGTGCCGAGCCGTCGCAGAACAACTGCCCCAGCGTTTTTTCGTGATAGGCGATGCGGTGGCGTTCGACGAGCGCAACGAAATTGCGCTGCGTATAGCGGCTGAGCGCCGAAATGCAGAAATGCGGATTGCCCGAGAGAAAATTCTTCGGGCTGGCATGGATATTGGTGAAATTGCACCGGCCGCCGCCGGAGATGCGGATCTTTTCGCCAGGCATTGCCGCATGATCGAGGATCAGCACCGAACGGCCGCGCTTGGCCGCCTCCACGGCGCACATCATTCCAGCGGCACCCGCGCCGATGATCACGACATCATAGGATTGCATCAGGTTATTCGTTCCCGCTCGATCCGCTCATCTGGGGCCGCGCCATTCGTGGTGCCTGATACCGCGAACGGGACGGGCAGCCAACAGGCAAGAACAGCTGAACGAAGGGCTCAGATCAGTGTTTCGGCGAACAGCGTCGTCAATCGCTTCCAGTGGCGTTCCGCACCTGCGGCATTGAAAACGCTATGATCGGGTACGCACCAGCCATGTGCCATGCCGGCATAGTTCTCGATGACATGGTCGACTTCCGCCACCCTGAGCGCCTCGGCCAGCCGCGCCGACTGTTCCGGTGGGAAACTCCTGTCGATACCGGAAGTGCCGACATAGACACGCGCCTTGATGGAGGCTGCCTTGCGATGCGGGCTGTCGGCTGCGTCGCTCGCCAGATTGCCGCCATGGAAGCTCGCGGCCGCCCTTATCCTGTCGGGATAGGTTGCAGCGGCGTTCAGTGCCCGGCCGCCACCCATGCAGTAACCGACGGTGCCGACCGGCCCTGTGACGCCCTCGGAAGCGAGCGCATCGATGAGCGCACCGCTGTCGCTGATGGTCATATCCTGCGTCGTGCCGCTGACCAGCGCCATCAGCGCCGCCTTGCTCTTTTCCTCGACGAAGGCGGTCTTGGCGTCGAATGGCCCGTAAGGCGCGTTGCGGTAGAACAGGTCCGGCACCAGCACCGCATAACCTTCATTCGCCAGCCGCTCGGCCATGCTGTCGAGCGCCGGCCGCGGACCAAAGGCGTCCTGATAGAGAATGACGCCGGCCTTGGTCGAAGATGCGTTTGCAGAGCGGAACAGCCCTGCTCCGGCAACGCCATCCCTGGTCCTGATCTGAAGGTCCTGCTTCGTCATCGCCCGCTCCGTTCGTTTGATGCGCGATACATATCCGGCCAAGCCGATACGGCAAGGCGTTCCCTGACCCTCGCAGTCAACATTTCGTGCAGGATTGGGTGACGCGCTATCGGTCGTCGGCGCGCACGGTCCGTGCGCTCACATGCAGCGCGCGGCCGGCGCCGAGCCCCATGATGGCGGCGCCAAGCCCGAGCGCGACAAACAGGAGGGCCGACGCCGAAAAACTGCCGGTCCAGCCACGGATCAAACCCACCAGCAGCGGGCCGAAGGCCGCCAGCAGATAGCCGACGCCTTGCGCCATGCCGGAAAGATGCGCCGCCACATGCGAATCCGGCGAACGCAGCACGATCAGGCTCATGGCTGCCGCGATCAGGCCGCCCTGCCCAATGCCTTGCAGGACCGCCCAGAACAGCACGGTCGAGGTCGGTGCAAAGAGAATGCCGAGCAGCGCGATCACCGCTGTGGCAACGAGCGCGACATTGATGCCGCGCTGATCCTTCAGCCGCATCGCAAAGGACGGCACCGCGAGGCACGTGATGACCTGCGCCATGACAGACACCGAAACCATGGCGCCGGCGGTGGCCGCATCGAAACCCCGTTCGCGCAGGATCGGCGCCAGCCAGCCGAAGATGCAATAGGCAAGCGCCGACTGCAGCCCCATGAACAGCGTGACCTGCCACGCCAGGCGATCACGCCAGAGACCAACGACGAGAAAGCCGCGATGGCTGACCTGCCGCCGGCTGCCGAGCGCCTGCGGGATCCAGATCAGCAGCACGACCAGCGTCGGCACTGCCCACGCCGCGAGCGCTCCCGACCATGAACCAGTGACAAAATGCTCGATCGGCAGCGTGAAGCCGGCAGCGGCGGCCGAGCCGGCACACAGAGCCATGGTGTAGAGCCCGGTCATGACGGCGGCCCTGTCGGCAAAATCGCGCTTCACCAGGCCCGGCAACAGCACGTTGCCGATGGCAATGGCGCCGCCGGCAAGGAAGGTGGCGACAAACAGCAAGGGAACTGATTCGAACCAGCGCAGGCCGGTTCCCAGCACCAGCAAGGCGAGCGCGCCGAGCAGCGTGCGCTCAGCCCCATAGCGTTGGGCGAGTCTTGGTGCGAAGGGCGCAAACAGACCCAGGCACAGCACGGGCAGCGTCGTCAGCAGGCTGGCGCCCGTCGTCGAAAGCCCGGTCGCCTGCATCACCTCGGGCAACAGCACCGACAGGCTGGAAAACAGCGGCCGCAGGCTGAAGGCAATCAGCACAAGGCTCGCCCCGAGCACGATACGCGCCGCACGGCTGCGCAGTTCAGGCGGCTGCGGCACGGGCAGGCTGTCGGCCTCGGCATCGATGAGTTCCAGCCCCTGGATGGCCTCGGTTTGCGGCTTGGGGTCAGGCTGACGAAAACTCTGGTTCATTGCGAAAGCAGTCTTTCAAGTTGGGCAAGCACCGGCGCCATGAAGGCGCGAACAGCGGCAACCGCGCGCTCGGGATCGCTCGCGGCAATGGCCTCGACGATTGCCGCATGCGCCTGCTGATCCGGTTCAGGCAGATTGCCGTCGAGCGTGGCGTGGATGGTCTCAGTGATGGCGGCGGTGAAGAAGTCGTAGAGCTCCATCATCGCCCTGTTGCCGGATGCCGCGACGACCGATTTGTGGAAGGCGAGGTCGCGACGGATGAAGGCATCGCTTCCGCCGTCCGCGACGGTGCCGCGCTCGGCAAGCAATTGCCGCATCCGCTCGAGATCGGCTGGCGTGTAACGCAAGGCGGCGAGCCGCGCGGCCTCGAGGTCCAGCGCCGCCCGCGCCTCCCACTGATCGCGCAGGCCGCTGCGCTTGACCCGGTCGAGCGCGGCAGACGCATCGACGGCGGAGCGCACATAAGTGCCCGAGCCCTGGCGCGTATCGAGCAATCCCTGCGAGACCAGCACCCGCACCGCTTCGCGCACAGTGCCGCGGCTGACCGACAGAAGGTCGGTCAGGGCTGCCTCATTGGGAATACGCTCGCCAACACCCCAGCGGCCGCTGACGATCTCGGCACGCAGGCTTTCGGCGGCGCTGTCGGTGAGATTGGTTCTGATGGCGGGTTGCATAAGCCTATTCATCAAGTCATCTGATGACTTGATGAATAGGCTCACTGCGGTCAATCGTCAAGCTTTGAGAGCTGCATTTCGATCAGCCGGCCGTCGCGCGCAAAGCTCGCCATGTGAAACGCCTGGACCTCCAGGGGGTAGCGATAGGCCGTGCCACAGGGACAGGCATTCCGGTCGAGACAGCCACCGCTGCGGCACGGTTCGCCATTCACCCCCCGCACATGCGCCAGGCAGGACTGATAGGCGAACCCTTGCGGGGAATAGGCGTCGACCGGGCAGGATTTCAGGCAAGGTTTCTCGACACAGGTGTCGCAAAGATGGGGTCCCGGCTCAGCGGCTTGAATCGGAAGCTCATCGTCGAACAGCAGCGCACCGCGATAGGCGTGCCAGAGCCCGTACTGCGGATGCATGAGGATGCCGAGCGGTGACGGCTTCAGCCCCTCCGCCCGCATCGCCCATTGCTGGAACGGCAGATAAGGTCTGTCGGAAGGCGAAACGGCCCGCGCCCCGAATGTCTCCGCCACAGCACTGATCACTTCGCGCGACCAGCTGTCGAGCGGATTTGCGATATTCTGCGATTGCTTGACGCGCCAGCGCAGGAAATGCGGCCAGGGCGCGGCACCCGCCTGCCCCACCAGCAGGACGGCTCTTGCTGGCGCGTCCGATGATCCCGTTGGCGGCGCTTCGCCTGGCGCAAAATTGAAACCGCCACGAAGAACAAGGCCGTTGGCAAGAAGCGCCGCGGCAATGCCGTCAACGCTGCCGGCAGGCGCAATCATTCCTTCTTGACCGGATCGGAGAACGCGCTCCGCCAGACTTCCTTGTGGATGATGTTGGCGACTTTAGCCCCGCCTGACTCGGGCTCCTTTCAAGTGAAGGCGTCGGGCATCGACCCCTTCTTCTTGGCGATGAAGTCCTTCAACGCTTCGTCGATGCTCGGATCGAGATACGGCGCCTCGTAGCTTTCCAGCCAGCGGCGGGCAAGTTCGTTGGCACGCTGGGGTGCTGTCTTCTCACCTTCGGCCAGCCACTGCTCGTACGAATTGTTGTCGGCGATGTTGGAGCGGTAGAAGGCGGTCTGGAAATTGGCCTGGGTGTGGTCGCAGCCGAGATAGTGGCTGCCCGGCCCGACCTGGCGAATGGCATCCATCGCCTGGCCGTTTTCCGACAGGTCGACGCCCTCGGAGAATTTCTGCGTCATGCCGAGCTGGTCGATGTCCATCATGAATTTTTCGTAGCAGGAGGCGAGCCCGCCCTCGAGCCAGCCGGCCGAATGCAGAACGAAATTGGTGCCGGCCAGGATGGTCGAGTTCAGCGTGTTGGCGCTCTCATAGGCCGCCTGTGCGTCCGGAACCTTGGACGCGCAGAGTGAGCCGCCGGTGCGGAACGGCAGGCCGAGGCGGCGCGCCAGCTGGGCGGCGCCGTAAGAAACCAGCGACGGCTCAGGCGTGCCGAATGTCGGCGCGCCCGACTGCATCGAGATCGATGAGGCGAAGGTGCCGAACAGCACCGGCGCGCCCGGCCGGATCAGCTGCGTGAACGACGCGCCGGCCAGCACCTCGGCCAGAACCTGCGTCAGCGTGCCGGCGACCGTCACCGGGCTCATCGCACCGGCAAGGATGAACGGCGTGACGATGCAGGCCTGGTTGTGGCGCGCATAGACTTTCAGCGCGCCGAGCATAGTCTCGTCGAACACCATCGGCGAGTTGGCGTTGATCAGGCTGGTCAGCACCGTGTTGTTCTCGACAAAGTCGTCGCCGAACACGATCTTGGCCATGGCGACGGTGTCTTCGGCGCGTTCCGGCGCGGTCACCGAGCCCATGAACGGCTTGTCGGAATATTTGATGTGGCTGTAGATCATGTCGAGATGGCGCTTGTTGACCGGCACATCGACCGGCTCGCACACCGTGCCGCCCGAATGGTGGATCGACGGCGCCATATAGGCGAGCTTCACGAAATTCTGGAAATCCTCGATCGTCGCATAACGCCTGACGCCATCGAGGTCGCGCACGAAGGGCGGACCGTAGACCGGCGCGAAAACGGTGGCATTGCCGCCGATCTGCACCGAACGCTCGGAATTGCGGGCGTGCTGGGTGTAGACGGACGGCGCGGTCTTGAGCAGCGAACGGCACAGACCCTTCGGAAAGTGCACACGCTCGCCCTTGACGTCGGCGCCGGCCTCTTTCCACAGTTGCAGCGCCTCCGCATCGTCGCGGAAGATGATGCCGATCTCCTCGAGCACCGTGTCGGTGTTCTTCTCGATCAGCGCCAGGCCTTCCTCGTCCAGCACCTCGTAAACGTTGATCTTGCGCTTGATGTAGGTGAGCTGCGTGCCCGGGCCACCGCCCGACCGTGCTGCCCGCCGGGCAGCAGCCCCGCCGCTGGCGCCGCGCCCACGCCGCGCGTTTGACGCTTCCTGATCGACTGCCGCGTGTTCGCTCATGGTGGTTCTTCCCTGAATCTGTTCTTGTCTGGAATCCATAGCGGCTGCATCTCGCCGCTCTTGCCAGATCGTAGCCATGCACCCTATTTGAAACGGCTCGCCAGCGCCAACGCCTGTCGCAAAATCGACAAGAATTCCAAGAGAGTTACGGTCGCTTTCCTTTTGCGGGAAGTCGCAAATCAGCTATGGATACATGCCCTCAGCGGGTTAGGTATGAACGCGAATATTTTGTGCCTTGCGACGCAGTCGCGATGCCGGCAGGAGCTCGATACAAATGGCCGACGACGAGATCATCCTTTCCGAACTTTCCGACGACGAGTTGGTGCAGCAGATGCACGACGATCTCTATGACGGGCTGAAGGAAGAGATCGAGGAAGGCACCAACATCCTGCTCGAGCGCGGCTGGGTGCCCTACAAGGTGCTGACGGAAGCACTGGTCGAAGGCATGCGCATCGTCGGCGAGGACTTTCGCGACGGCATCCTGTTCGTGCCGGAAGTGCTGCTGTCCGCCAATGCGATGAAGGCCGGCATGTTCATCCTGCGCCCGCTGCTCGCCGCCACCGGCGCGCCCAAGCAGGGCAAGATGGTCATCGGCACCGTCAAGGGCGACATCCACGACATCGGCAAGAACCTCGTCGGCATGATGATGGAGGGTGCTGGCTTCGACGTCATCGACCTCGGCATCAACAATGCGGTCGAGAAATATCTCGATGCGATCGAGCAGCACCAGCCCGACATCATCGGCATGTCGGCCCTGCTGACCACGACCATGCCCTACATGAAGGTCGTCATCGACACGATGAAGGAAAAGGGCATCCGCGACGACTATGTCGTGCTGGTCGGCGGCGCGCCGCTGAACGAGGAATTCGGCAAGGCCGTCGGTGCCGATGCCTACTGCCGCGACGCGGCGGTGGCGGTCGAGACCGCCAAGGACTACATGAAGCGCAAGCACAATGTGCGGGCTTCGGCCTGATTGGTCGGTTCGGCATGGACAATGAGAAAGCCGCGCCTTGCAGCGCGGCTTTTTTGTTCCCAGATGAAGAAGGCCGGGCGCGGATCAGGGATTGTTGACGGTGTCCTCGACCGCATTGGCAGTTGATTTGACGTCCTTGCCGACGCCACGGACGGTGTTCGCACAAGCCGTGAGGGCCAGGGCGCAGGCCAGGATGGCAATTGGCGTGATGCGTAGCAGTTTCATGGACGGTGTCTCCCTCAATAGATAAATTAGCCCCACAGCAACGAAGGCCGGCTCGACTGGTTCCATGGTCAAGACGCAAAAAACGAAACCGAATCAAGACCACAGGCTGCTCGTTATCGCCTGTGGGATGATTGCGCGCGAAGTTCTGGCCGTCAAGGAACAGCTCGGACTGGATCACCTCGACCTGACCTGCCTGCCTGCGGAATTCCATTTCTATCCCGACCGCATCGCCCCGGCCATGGACAAGGCAATCGAAAAGGCCAAGGCGGAAGGCTACACCAACATCTTCGTCGGCTATGCCGATTGCGGCACCGGAGGCCTGCTCGACCGTATCTGCGAAAAGCATGGCGTCCAGCGCATGGCCGGCCCGCATTGCTTTGCCTTCTACCAGGGCATGGATGCCTATGCGAAAATCGCCGACGACGACATGATGTCGTTCTACATGACCGACTTCCTCTGCCGGCAGTTCGACGCCTTCTTCATGAAGCCGCTCGGCCTCGACAAGCACCCGGAGCTGATCAAGGACTATTTCGGCAATTACGAGAAGCTGATCTACCTCGCCCAGACCAACGATCCGGAACTCGACAAGGTCGCCGAAAAAGCCGCCAGAATGCTCGGTCTCGTCTATGAACGCCGTGCCACGGGCTATGGCGACCTGACGGCAGGAATGGCGCAAGCCGCTGCTGTCACGGGCTAGGCAGCCCCTCTTCCGCCCGCAGCGCCGCAAGCACATCGGCAAAGCTCGTCTTGCAGACGAAACCCAGCCTGTCCCTTGCCCGCGACGCGTCATAGACGCGGTCGATGGAGGAAAACATCGTCCAGCCCCTTCGCGCGTAAAGCGCCGGAAATTCCGAAAAATAGCGCGCGACGACCGACGGAGCATCGGCGATCAAGGCCGCGCAATCATCCGGGTGGAACGGCGTCAGTGCCGAGACGATGAAAATGTCAAAGCCCAGCTGCGGCGCCTTTTCGAGAGCAAGGATGTGGGCATCGGCCGCGTCTTCCACCGTCAACCGGCGAAACAACAGCTCGTTGGCCTTGGTGTTGGCGTCCGATTGTTCGATCGCATGCGCCATGTCGTCGGCTTCGGGGAAGAAGCGGGCCGTTCGCAGCACCACCACCGGCAGCCCATGCTGGATATGATAGAGGCGGCAGAGATGCTCGGCTGAAAGCTTGGTGACGCCATAGATGTTGCGCGGCTCGGGCGACATCGCCTCCGTCAGCCAGGCAGCTTTCCGCGCACCGCCGCTGAACCCGTCGCGTATCGTTTGCGAGATCATCAGCGAGGTCGTCGACGTGAAGACGAAGCGCTGCACGCCTGCCGCCACCGCCGCGTCGAGCAGGTTCAGCGTGCCTTGCACATTGGTGGCGACGAAATCGCCGTTGGCGCGGTTCTCGATGTTGGGCTTGTGCAGCGCGCCGCTGTGTATGATCGCCTCGATCCGGTTGTCCCCAACTGTACGCATGACAAGGTCACGATCGGCGATCGAGCCGACGATGCGGGTCTCCGGCGATGGCGCAGGATCGAGCCCGGTGACGTCGTGCCCGAGCGCCCGCAGCCTCGGCGCCAGCGCGCTGCCCAGCCAACCCGACGATCCCGTGAGCAAGATTCGCATTCGTCACACCATGATTTTTGACCGTGACGCTGTTAAGCACGGATGACAGGCGCCAGCGACCCGATAAGTTATGCACCAGATGGCAGCGGCGCTGCGCCAGACATCAACCGGGAGGCCTCCGATGACACTTCGCCCGCTGCTCGCCCTTGTCGGCCTGCTCTGCTGCACGCTGCCCGCCCTTGCCGATGGCGAGGTGCAGAAACTCATCACCGCCGCCGACAAGGCGCGGCTCGACAAATATGGCGAGACCCGCAAGGCGGCGCTCGCCGAGGCGAAAGCGGGCGACCCCGCCGAGGTCAGGCAACTCGACGCCTTGCTGGCGAAGCCGCTGGTGGCCTTCTCCGACAAGGATTTGACCGGCAACTGGCAGTGCCGAACCATCAAGGCCGGCGGACCTTTGCCGCTCGTCATCTATGGCTGGTTCAAGTGCAAGGTGACCGATGACGGTTCCGGCTGGCGGCTGGAGAAGATCAGCGGCTCGCATCGCACCAAGGGTCGCTTCTTCGACGATGGCGAGAAACGTGCGATCTATCTCGGCTCCTTCTATGTCAACAGCGATCCGGCAAAGCCCTATGGCAGCGGCCCGCAAACCGACCAGGTCGGCTACGCCTTCCGCAACAGCGCCAAGGAATGGCGCATTGAATTTCCAGCGCCCTACTACGAATCGAAGCTCGATGTCATCGAATTCAAGCGCTGACCGTGTATCGAAGAGCTGATCACCAAGGATTAACCCGGACGCCTTAGCATCCCGCCCATTGTCGAGAACGGGTTGCTTGGAGGGGGCAATATCCATGGCAGCATCAGAATCCAGTCCGCGTCCGATCGTGGTCGTCACCGGCGGAGGCCAGCATGTCTGGGCTATCGTCAATGCGATCGCCGATCGCGTTGGCCCTGTCAGCGTCGTCCTCGAAACGCCTGAATCAAAAAAGCAATTGCTGCGTGGCCGGGCTCGCCGCCAGGGCTGGATCTCGGCCATCGGCCAGCTCGGCACGATGGTGCTCAGCAGGCTTGGCAAGCGGCTGCTAGCCAGCCATGCCGCGCGGCTGATTGCCGAAGAAGAGCTCGAGGTCGAGCCGCGGCAAGGTCAGGAGATCATCCATATTGCTTCCGCCAACGGGCCGGAGTGCCTCGCGGCGATCGAGAAGCTCCAGCCGGGCGTTGTCCTGCTTAACGGCTGCAGGCTGTTGTCGAAGGACATGTTGGCCAAGATGCCTTGCCCGGTGCTCAACTATCACGCCGGCATCACGCCGAAATACCGCGGCATGAATGGCGGTTACTGGGCGCTGACATCCGGCGATCCGCAGAATTTCGGCACCACCGTTCATCTGGTCGATGCCGGCGTCGATACGGGCGCCGTGCTGAAACAAGTACGCGGTCAGCCGAAACGCGGCGACACCATCTCCAGCTACGCGCTGCGCCAGGCCGCGTTCTCGCGCGACATTTGCGTCGAGGCGGTCAGCGACGTGCTGGCCGGAAAACTCACTACCGTCGACCCGGGCCTGCCGTCGCAACAATGGTATCACCCGACGATCTGGTTCTATCTCTGGACGGGCCTCAGAACCGGCATCTGGTAGCGCGTTCTTCGCCCGGAACCGCATGCCGCGCGCCGGCTATTCCGACGCGTCAAACCCGCCGCCGGCACACGCCGCAAACGAATAAACCCACCTTTCATTTTACGACATCCAAATGCGTCGCTTTTGAATGCGCGCGCGTCGTCCCATAACAAGCGGCCCCACTGCGCTTCCGGCAATGCTCCGATATCGAGGAGTGAGAATTCATGGCCGATCTGATCGTCGTCTACTGGCGCGATATCCCTGCCCAGATCATCGTCAAGAAGGGCCGGCAGAACGCCAAGCGCGAACTGCCGCTGCGCTTCACCGAGGCGATCGACATGTGCGCCATGCGCACCGGCGCCGGCGGCACCGACGACTATCTGGCCGAATGGCGCAAGGCCGATCCCATTCCGGTCGGCGACGACCTCGAAGTCGAGGTCGAGAAGGCGTTCAACGACATCGACACGAAATACGACCGCGAGCGGCTGGTCGCTCTGGTCAAGGCGGGCGGCAAAGAAAATGTCTGAAACCACCCCGGCGGTTACCCAGGCCACTCTGGTCAAGAAGGCAGCGCCGAAATCCGACTACAAGCCGGCCGACGTATCGCCGCAGCGGCGCGTACAGCGCTCCTTCGCGGTCCGGCTTTGGTCGGTCAGGCATTCGCGCTTGCTCGAATGGTTCTACGCAAAATTCGCCGACATGTTCCTGCTTCTCCATCCCTTGTGGAAAGGCATCGGCTACGGCCGCGTCGAAGGGCCGATCAAGTTCGTCGAGAAGCGCGTCAAGGGCTTCATGTTCGACTGCCGCATGTGCGGCCAGTGCATATTGTCATCGACCGGCATGTCGTGCCCGATGAACTGCCCCAAGCAGTTGCGCAACGGCCCCTGCGGCGGCGTACGCGCCAACGGCAATTGCGAGGTCGAGCCCGATATGCCGTGCGTCTGGGTCAAGGCCTGGGAAGGCTCGCAGAACATGGTGCACAGCGACAGTATCCTGGCCGTGCAGAAGCCGGTAGACCAGTCGCTGCGCGAGACCTCGGCCTGGCTGCGGGTGACCGCGCAGGCTGCCGCCGCGCGCGAAGCAGCCGCTGCCGCCAAGAATGGGGCGGCAAACACCGGGGCGTCGGCATGATCGGACGCCAGCGCGACGAGAACCCGGCCGGCATCGATCTGCCGCTCGAGCCCCTGCCCGGCCACACCTCGCGCGGCCGGCTGGAGCGCGTGCTTCGGCGCGGCGAGTTCGCGGTGACGACGGAGCTCAACCCGCCCGACAGCGCCGATCCCGAGGACGTCTACAACCGTGCCAAGATTTTCGACGGCTGGGTCGACGCCATCAACGCCGTCGATGCGTCGGGCGCCAACTGCCATATGTCGTCGGTCGGCATCTGCGCGCTTTTGACTCGCATGGGCTATGCGCCGATCATGCAGATCGCCTGCCGCGACAAGAACCGCATCGCCATCCAGGGCGACGTGCTGGGTGGTGCCGCGATGGGCGTTGCCAACATGCTGTGCCTCACCGGAGACGGCGTGCAGGCCGGCGACCAGCCCGGCGCCAAGCCGGTGTTCGACCTCGACTGCATGTCGCTGCTCGAGACCTGCCGCATCATGCGCGACAACGGCAAGTTCCTGTCCGGCCGCAAGCTGACCACGCCGCCGCAGCTTTTCCTGGGTGCTGCGATCAATCCTTTCGCGCCGCCGATCGACTTCCGGCCCCATCGGCTGGGCAAGAAGATCGCCTCCGGCGCGCAATTCGTGCAGAGCCAGTATTGCTTCGATGTGCCGATGTTCCGCACCTACATGCAGAAGGTGCGCGACCTCGGCTACACCGAAAAATGCTTCATCCTGGTTGGCGTCGGCCCGCTCGCCTCGGCCAAGACGGCCAAATGGATCCGCTCGAACGTGCCGGGCATCCATATTCCCGATTCAGTCATCAAGCGGCTGGAAGGCGCCCAGGACCAGAAGAAGGAAGGCAAGCAGCTCTGCATCGACATCATCAATGAGGTGAAGGAAATATCAGGCGTTTCCGGCGTCCATGTGATGGCCTACCGGCAGGAGGAATATGTCGCCGAGATCGTCGATGAATCGGGCGTGCTGAAGGGCCGCCAGCCATGGAAACGCGAGATCCGTCGCGACGACCAGATGGTCGCCGACCGGCTCGAAAGCATCTTGCACGACGACATTACCGAAACGCAGGTGGACATGGTGAAGACCGCGCATTGACGGCGCGGACGGCCACCCATTCGCTTGAACGAAACCAGACAACGATATAAAGAAATCTTTATATCACGGCGGAGAGACTCATGACCCGTACCATCGTCGCCTCGGCGACACGAGAAATCATCATCGGCTTCGACCAGCCGTTCTGCGTGATTGGCGAACGCATCAACCCGACCGGCCGCAAGAAGCTGGCCGCCGAGATGATCGCGGGCAATTTCGAGACCGTCATCAGGGACGCGCTCGAGCAGGCAGCCTGTGGCGCCACCATGCTCGACGTCAATGCCGGCGTCACCTCGGTCAATCCGAACGAGACCGAACCCGGCCTTTTGGTGCAGACGCTGGAGATCGTGCAGGGTCTGGTCGACCTGCCGCTGTCGATCGACTCCTCGGTCACCGCCGCGATCGAGGCAGCACTCAAGGTCGCCAAGGGCCGCCCGCTGGTCAACTCCGTCACCGGCGAGGAAGAAAAGCTCGAAGCCATCCTGCCGCTGGTCAAGAAGTACAACGTGCCCGTCGTCGCCATCTCCAACGACGAGACCGGCATTTCGATGGATCCGGATGTGCGCTTCGCCGTCGCCAAGAAGATCGTGCAGCGTTGCGCCGATTTCGGCATTCCCGCGCATGACGTCGTCGTCGACCCGCTGGTCATGCCGATCGGCGCGCTGGGTGACGCCGGCCGCCAGGTGTTCGCGCTGCTGCGCCGCCTGCGTGAAGAGCTCAAGGTCAACACCACCTGCGGCCTGTCCAACATCTCGTTCGGCCTGCCGCATCGCCACGGCATCAACGCCGCCTTCATCCCGATGGTGATCGGCGCCGGCATGACATCAGCCATCATGAACCCGGTGCGTCCGCAGGAAATGGAAGCCGTGCGCGGCGCCAATGTGCTGAACGGCACCGACGAGAACTGCACCAACTGGATCCGCACCTACAAGGATTACAAGCCGGCCGAAGGCGGCCAGGCCGTTGCCGCCCCGACGCAAGTCAATGCGCCGGGTGACGGCGCCAACAATGGCGGACGCCGCCGTGGCGGTCGTGAAGCCCGGATGGGCCGAGGATAAGCGCGCAATCGTGAATTCACCTGCCAACATCACCGACCCGCTCGTGCTGTTCATGCCGTCCGGCAAGCGCGGGCGGTTTCCTGTCGGGACGCCGGTGCTCGATGCCGCGCGCCAGCTCGGCGTCTATGTCGAAAGCGTCTGTGGCGGACGCGCCACCTGCGGACGCTGCCAGATCGAAGTGCAGGAAGGCAATTTCGCCAAGCACAAGATCGTTTCCTCCAACGACCACATCACGCCCAAGGGCGCCAAGGAAGAGCGCTATGAGCGCGTCCGCGGCCTGCCCGAACCGCGCCGCCTCTCCTGCTCGGCGCAGATCCTCGGCGACCTCGTCATCGACGTGCCGCAGGACACGGTCATCAATGCGCAGACCATCCGCAAGGATGCCGACACCAGGGTTATCGCCCGCGATTCGGCCATCCGCATGTGCTATGTCGAGATCGAAGAACCCGACATGCACAAGCCGCTTGGCGACCTCGACCGCCTGAAGATCGCGCTGATGCACGATTGGGGCCTGAAAAGCCTCGATTTCGATTTTTATCTGCTGCCGCAGGTGCAAGGCATCTTGCGCAAGGGCAACTGGACCGCGACCGCCGCCATCTACAAGGATGCCGACAGCGAGACCGCGCGCGTCGTAGCACTTTGGCCCGGCCTCAAGAACGAAGCCTATGGGCTCGCCTGCGACATCGGCTCGACCACCATCGCCATGCATCTGGTATCGCTGCTGTCGGGCCGCGTCGCCGCCTCTTCCGGCACCTCGAACCCGCAGATCCGCTTTGGCGAGGATCTGATGAGCCGCGTCTCCTATGTGATGATGAATCCTGACGGCCGCGAAGGCATGACGGTCGCCGTGCGTGAGGCGATCTCGGGCCTGGTCGACAAGGTCTGCGCCGAAGGCAATGTGCAGCGCAACGACATCCTGGATTCCGTCTTCGTCGGCAATCCGATCATGCACCATCTGTTCCTCGGCATCGATCCGACCGAGCTTGGCGGCGCGCCCTTCGCGCTGGCCGTTTCGGGTGCGGTGCACATCAAGGCATCCGACATCGGCCTGAAGCTCAACCAGGGCGCCAGGCTCTACATGCTGCCTTGCATCGCCGGCCATGTCGGTGCCGACGCGGCGGCGGTGACGCTGTCGGAAGGCCCGCATCGCCAGGACGAGATGATGCTGATCGTCGATGTCGGCACCAATGCCGAGATCGTGCTCGGCAACCGTGCGCGGGTCGTGGCTGCTTCTTCTCCGACCGGCCCTGCCTTCGAGGGTGCCGAAATCTCCGGCGGCCAGCGGGCCGCGCCCGGCGCCATCGAGCGCGTGCGCATCGATCCCGACACGCTGGAGCCAAAGTACCGCGTCATCGGCTCGGAACTGTGGTCCGACGAGCCGGGCTTCCTCGACAGCGTCCAGGCGACCGGCGTCACCGGCATCTGCGGCTCCGGCATCATCGAAGTGGTGGCGGAAATGTATCTCGCCGGCATCATCTCGGAAGACGGCGTCATCGACGGGGGGCTCTCGGCCCGCTCGCCGCGCGTCACCGCCAACGGCCGCACCTTCTCCTACGTGCTGAAGGAAGGCGAGCCAAAGATCACCATCACCCAGACCGACGTGCGCGCCATTCAGCTCGCCAAGGCGGCGCTCTATGCCGGCACTAAGCTGTTGATGGAAAAGCAGAACACCGAGCACGTCGATCGCATCCACTTCGCCGGCGCCTTCGGATCTTTCATCGATCCGAAATACGCCATGGTGCTCGGCCTGATCCCGGATTGCGACCTCGACAAGGTCTCGGCTGTCGGCAACGCCGCCGGTGCCGGCGCGCGCATGGCGCTGCTCAATCGCGGCTATCGCCGCGAGATCGAGGACACTGTCAGCAAGATCGAGAAGATCGAGACGGCGCTCGAACCGAAATTCCAGGAGCATTTCGTCTACGCCATGGCGCTGCCCAACAAGGTCGATCCGTTCCCGAAACTGTCAGCGGCGGTGAAACTGCCGCCGCGCAAGACGGTCAGCGAGGATGGCGTGGCCGGCGACGCCACCCCGCGCCGACGTTCGCGCGAAGGCCACGCCGCCCGGCGCGGGCGGGAATAGAATTAAGGCACATTGCAACGGATTCCGCCGAGGCGCCTTAGTCGTTTGTCTCATTCGACGGCAGGCGCAAGCTGGACAGCTGACCGACCGGCGGTATGCTTTTGACACGTGACCGGTTGAGAAAGCTGGTCAGCGGCTTTTCAATCGTCAGGTAAAGCATCGCGGAAAGCGCAATGCTGATAAAGGCAATCGGCGCCGGCTGCCAATTTGGCGGAACGCCAAGCCGCAGCATGATGCCAGTTACCACGACAACCACCAGCACATGCCAGATGTAGATCGAATACGAGGCACTGCCAAAAAATGTAAACAAGGCCACGGGGCTGAACGGTCTGGCACGCTCGGCAAAAACCGCTCCGGCAACGATCAGGGCCGCCGGAACACCCCAACGCAGGACACGAGGCATTTCAGGGTCAAGCATCTGGGACGTCATCAACAGCAGAAATCCGCCAACAACCAGCGACAGCGCCAGCACAAGCTGGAGCCGAATATCCCCCATCCACAGCCGCCCGACGACAATGCCAGCCGCGAACTCGAGCATGAGGGGAGAGGTGAAGGGATAGCCTCTGAGCAGCAGCAAGTTCAATGCGACCATTACCGTCAGCACGCCGATCAGCGCGGCAAAACGCTGCTTCTCGCCTAGCAAGAGCGCCAAGGCGAAAATGACGTAAAACATCATTTCATAACACAGCGTCCAGCCCTGGATCACCACGGGGTGAAGTGACCCATCCTGCATGATCGGAAGAAACATCA
The DNA here is from genome assembly GCF_042647205.1 of Mesorhizobium cantuariense. Taxonomy (NCBI): domain Bacteria; kingdom Pseudomonadati; phylum Pseudomonadota; class Alphaproteobacteria; order Hyphomicrobiales; family Phyllobacteriaceae; genus Mesorhizobium; species Mesorhizobium cantuariense. The sequence continues at coordinate 3,939,405 of NZ_JBHRVD010000001.1, forward strand.
GCGAGCCGACAAAATTTGCCGGGCTCAGCACATGTCCGAAGAGAAATTGCGGCTTGACGAAAATTGCCAGCGCGGTCAGCACCGTGACGATCCAATAAAGCGGCACGATACGGACAATCCGTCGCCACATGAAACGCTGTGGATTAACAGGGTGATCGACCGTGGTCACCCACATGATGAAACCGCTGATGACAAAAAAGAGGTCGACACCTGCAGCGCCAACCGCGAACGGACCGTTGAACTGCTCGCTGATATGAAAGCAAACTACCGCGGAAGCGGCGAGTCCTCGAAGGTATTGAATACTGTGAATGTCATTCACGCCATACTCCTTACCAGCACCTCCTTTACCAGCAGCCCCTTACCAGCACCCTCAAAATGCTGCAGCGCACAATAGCAGACGTCCGCCACCCGCTGTCAACCGGGCGGGGCCGAGAAGCGATCGCCTCGGGGCGTCAATCACCTGCAATTTCGTTTGTATGCAAATGTTTCCGGATCGCCTGATCCGGAAACCGAAACGCTGTTTTCGTGAAATCCGCCAGATACATGGCAGGCGCATTTAACCGGCATCGAACGGCAGAAATCAGCCACCGCAACGTTCCAAGGGAGACAACAATGTCGATGCTCGAAAGCCTGAGCCGCTATGGCGCGGCCATCAGAAACGCCCATGACCGCAACAAGGCACGGCGCCTGTTGAACAGCCTGCCGCCTGAACTCCAGAAGGATATCGGCTGGCCGGTGTCGCCGCGATCCAGCGAAAAGGCCGCACTCCTCAGCACGATCTGGAGCGCCGCGCGCTGATGACCTTCGCCGACAAATGCAAATTGCTCGGCAGGCGCCGGGGATCTCGCATGTCCCCGGCGACCACCAGCAACCGGCTGCGTGCCGCACTTCTACCGCGTCGCTGACCACCACGGCGCGGATCACACCACCGTGTAGACGCGGGCGTAAAACTTGACATTTTCGGCCGCGGCACGATCTTCGGAGATAGTGGGGGTTCTCTTAGTCGGCTTTCGCCGAAGTTCGTGTATCCGCATGCCAAGTTTGAAAAGCCACGTCGTGTCCTTCGTCCTGCGGCACAGCCGCAAACAGGCGTTTGCCAGCCCGGAAAACCTGCAGCGCTGGATCGCCGCCGCGCGCAAGACCGAGAACCACCGGCCGCCCGCCTCGCTGCAGCAGCGTCTCGGCATCGAGATGCATACGATTGATGGCTTCCCGGTCTATGAAATCGCCCCCTGGGCCGGCGAGCAGAAGCGGATTCTCTACCTGCACGGCGGCGCCTATGTCTTTGAAATCACACCCTATCACTGGCATCTGATCGCCGACATGGCGGACCGGCTAGGCTACGGCATCACCGTGCCGATCTATCCCATCGCCCCCGAACACGATTTCCACGCCATGTTCGGCATGGTCGGCGACGTCTACCGGCATATGCTCGACGAGACGGAGGCCGAGGACATAGTGTTCATGGGCGATTCCGCCGGCGGCAACATGGCCGTGGTGCTGACCATGATGGCGGCTGAGCAGGCCCTGCCCCCGCCGTCGCGCCATGTGTTGATTTCACCGGGCCTCGATATGTCGCTTTCCAACCCAAAGCTGTTCGAGGCCGAACGCAACGACCCGTGGCTCGGCATAGCCGGCGGCCTGGAAGCCATCCGGATGTACAGTGCCGGCATCGACCGTAGCGACTGGCACATCAGCCCGCTCTATGGCGATCTGTCGGTGCTGCCGAAAACGCTGCTTTTGACCGGCTCGCACGACCTGCTCAGTCCCGACAATCTGATCTTCGCCGAAAAGGCGCGTGCCGCCGGCGTCGAAATCGATGTCGTCTATGAGCAAGGCATGTTCCATGTCTGGCCATTGATCGACATGCCGGAATCGCGTCGCGCGCGGCAGCACATCGTCGCGTTTCTCACGAATGAAGCCGACACTCAGGCTGAAAGAGAGATGGTCACCTCGTCGACCAAAGCCTTGTCGAGATCTCCGTTGATGAGCGGATTGGCAAGCACGAAGATTGCCTCCGCGATTTCATCGTTTCGATCCGGTTGATAGTCGATATCGTCCCTGAGTTCGATCAAGTTTGCCCATTCCTCCACCTCAGAAGCGGCAAGTTCGCCCTCCAAAAAGCGATGGAGCGCCGTCACTATGTGATCGGCAGTCAAGACAACGACCGGAGTCTCGGACCAGCCGAGTTCGTCGAGCATTTGGGCCAGACGATCAACCGGCTTTGCGAACGCGACGAGATCGCCGAGCACTGAAACCCGGCTCAACGTCATCTGTCAGAACTTGCCCGTCTCGCGGAACACTTCGAAGGTCGCGCGGATGTGGTCGGCGACGGCCTTCACCGGCGCGCTGGCGTCCGGCGCCACCACCATCGCCAGATTGTAAGTGCCGATGTCGGGCATGCCGTCCTTCGGGCCGAGTTCGACCATCTCATTGCCGAGGAACGACTTCGGCAGCGGCGCCACGGCCAGATCGGACATGATCGCGGCACGCTGGCCGGCCGTATGCGCGCTCATATAGGCGATGCGATAGTTGCGGCCCTCGCGGCCAAGCGCGTCAAGCGCCCCGGCCCGCCAGGCGCAGCCCTCTTCCCACAGCGATACCGGCAGCGGTTCGCGCAGATGCGCGCAGCCGCCCTTGGCGCCGGCCCAGACGATCGGCTCGGTCAGCAGCACCTCGGCGCCCAATGCGCTGGTCTTGTAGGAATTGGTCAACAGCGTGATGTCGAGCGCCCGGTCGTCCATGCGCCGGCGCAGATTGCTGCTCTGATCGATGGTGACGTCGACGGCGATGGACGGATGCGACTGCGCAAAACGCTTCAGCACATGCGGCAGCACGCGCTCGCCGTAATCGTCCGGCGAACCGAGCCGCACCACGCCGACAATCTCGGGAATGATGAACTTCGACACCACCTCGCGGTTGATCGACAAAAGCCGGCGGGCATAGCCGAGCAGCATTTCGCCATCCGTGGTCAACGACACCGAGCGGGCGTCGCGCGCGAACACCGAGCGGCCGAGAATATCCTCCAGCTTCTTGATCTGCATGGAGACGGCCGAGGGCGTGCGGAAGACCGCATTGGCGGCGGTGGTGAAGCTGCCGGTCTCGGCAATCGCCACGAAAGTGCGCAAAACGTCGAGATCGAGAAGTGGCAGTGGATGATTGAGCGGGGCGTTCATGGGAACCGACCTTCAATTTTTCTGATACAAAGCATCATTCCATTTCGTTTGATTGAACATCAGATTGGGAGGATAGTCAACTCCATCGAAGCAGGCAGCTGCCACAAGCAGCCATGAAACGACCACGACACAGACCTGCATTCGACACGAAATGAAGTTGAAACAAACCTGACATAACCAACTCGCTGTCTGGCAGTCGCCAGATGCCAAAGGAGAATGAAATGTCTATCCTGTCGTCCCTCGGTCGGATCGCGACCGAATTCAGCGCGGCCCGCGCCCGCTACCAGACCGAACGCGCCATCCGCTCCCTGCCGATCGAATTGCAGAAGGATATCGGCTGGCCTGAAGCTTCCGACACCAAGACCAATTCACGCAATGGCGTCGGATCCTGGGCTGGAGCAAAGTAGATCGTGTGTACCATGTGCTGAAGGCCTGCCGCGCAATCGCCCGGCAGGCCTTCTCTGTTTTATTTGTATTCAAATGAGTTTCGGAGCCATGTGGCCAGCGCATGACGCATATGAGAAAGCCGCATAGCAGCTCCTATTTCCAATTAATGCCTTGTAAACAATCGCAAATTTCGAGCACCTTGCCCAAATTTGCCGCAATCGATGTCGCATTTCATATCAAGCGCTTCGCTTTTGCGATTAGTTTCTGCTTACACAAGCCTATATCAGCGCCAGCAAACGAGCTGCCCCACTCCATCAAGCGAAGGCGACCCGTCTGAGCAACAAATGGAGATGATTATGAAGCTTTTTGCACGCCTCTTCGCCCGCCGCGAAATGAACCTGACCACCGCTCTCGAGCGCCAGCGCCTCGCCAACACCATGCCCGGCCAGACCGGCGCCATGAATGCGGCGCGCCTCGGCTTCGTCGCCTGAAGATTTTCAAGGCAGCGCATCCCTGCCGCTGCTTTAAAACTGTAACTCCGCCTGGCTCCAGCCAGAGCGGCGTTTTTGTTCTGCCCGCAGGCCGTACTTTGCCCGTCCTTTGAACAGTTGGTGCCACTTCCAGGGCTCGCTGCATGCCGATTGCCCATTTGCGACCCATGTCGCAAATTTAATCTTGTCGTAGCGGCGTAGCCGATTGACAGACATGGTTTTTCCTGATGTCGCTATGCTATTCGCGACATCCTGTTCGCGCCATGGCTGTGTGAGGTTCCCTTGAACGCCGTAAAGCATCCGATCAAGCGATCGTTTGTATTCTTCCTTGTTCCCGATTTCACCATGATCGCTTTTGCGACCGCGCTCGACCCGTTGCGCTCGGCCAATCGCATGCTTGGCTACGAGGCCTATTGCTGGCGCCTTGCCAGCATCGACGGCAAGCCGGTGCGTGCCTCGAACGGGGTCGAATGCGCGGTCAACACCTCGCTCGAGGATGAACGCAAGAAGATGGCAGGCCCCGACCGGCCGAACATGGCCATCGTCTGCAGCGGCATCAATGTCGAGCGCTACCAGAACAAGTCCGCCTTCGCCTGGCTGCGCGAGGAGTATAATCGCGGCGTCGCCGTCGGCGGCCTGTGCACCGGCGCGCATATCCTCGCCGCCGCCGGCCTGTTGTCCAACAAGCGCTGCGCCATCCATTGGGAGAACCTGCCGGGCTTTTCCGAAGCGTTCCCGAAGGCCAATGTCTTTGCCGACCTCTTCGAGATCGACCAGAACATCTACACCTGCGCCGGCGGCACCGCCGCACTCGACATGATGCTGAAGCTGATCGGCGACGATTTTGACGAGAACCTCGTCAACCGCGTCTGCGAGCAGGTGCTGACCGACCGCGTGCGCAGCCCGACCGACCGCCAGCGCCTGCCGCTGCGCGCCCGCCTCGGCGTCCAGAACTCGAAAGTGCTGACCATCATCGAGTTGATGGAAGGCAACCTCTCCGAGCCGCTGTCACTGATCGAGATCGCCGACCATGTCGACCTGTCGCGACGCCAGATCGAACGGCTGTTCCGCACCGAGATGGGACGCTCCCCTGCCCGCTACTACCTCGAAATCCGGCTCGACCGCGCCAGGCATCTGCTGATCCAATCATCGATGCCGGTGGTCGAAGTGGCGGTCGCCTGCGGCTTCGTCTCGGCCTCGCATTTCTCCAAATGCTACCGCGAGCTCTACGCCCGCTCGCCGCAGCAGGAGCGCGTCGACCGCAAGCAGCTACTGGCGGCCTGATCCGATAGGTCCTCGGACAACTGGCGAATTGGCTTGAGATTCTCAGGCAGCGGCGCCCGCCGCCTGAAGTCCAACCTCAGTAACCTTCGCAATAGCACTCCGCCGAGGAGATGCGGTCGTTCCACTCGCTGCCGCCGAAATCGCGGATCCTGCGCCGGATCTCGATGGAGCGGCCCCCCATCCGCGAGTCCTCATAGGCAACGAGCGTGCAGCCGCGGCGCACGATCACCGACGACACACGGTCGTTCCAGAACTGGCCGCCACGAAAGTTTACGGAATCATCGGGCCCCATACCGATGGATCGCCCGCGAAAATTCGCGTGCTCGAACATAATGCAGGCGGGCTCGTCCCTGTATTGGGCGCTGGCGCCGTCGGCAAAAAGCACGGACGCGACAGCAGTCAGGATGGCTAGACGTTTCATCTGATGTTTCCTCGGTTTTGACCGCGGCCCCTCCGGCTGGATAGCGCGGTCCGGCCATTTTGCCAATGCTTCGGTCGCCTAGCGGCTGTCGAACATCCAGCTGCGGTTGCGCCACATTTTCTCGCCGACCAGGCAGTCGGTGGCGGGCCTGTCCTGCGCCAATATCACGGGCGGATGCGCGGCTTCTTCCGCCGCCCATTGCGGCGAGGCCGGACCGGCAAGTTCCAGCACCAGCTTGCGACGGATGGCTTCGGGAAACTGCGTCCAGTCGTTGACCGGGATCATGAAGGCTCCGGGACCGCCGATGACGCAGTCGCTGTAGTAGCGATCGAGATTGTTGACGTCGTAGGCACCGGAAAACCCGCCTCGAGTCATCAGCGGCAGGCCGTTGATGACGATGCCTTGCTTGATCAGCCCGTCGCGGGTGAGGTTGACCGGCGCGCCCTGGTTGTTGGGGCCGTCGCCCGAAATGTCGATGACCCGCTTCGTCCCCTGGTAGCCGCTTTCGGCGAACAGGTCGTTGCCAAACTCCAGCGCGCCGGAGATGGAAGTGCGCCGCGCGCTGTTGGGCGGCTGCGCGGACAATTGCGCAACCACGCGCTCCGCATCAGTGCGGCTGGCGATCACCGTCCACGGCACGATGACGCGCTGCCAGGTGGTGCCGGCCCATTCGACATAGGTGACGGCGATCTTGCCATGGGCGCCATCGGCAATGGCCTGCAGCACATTGTCGTGCGTCAATGCCGCGGCGTAGCCATGACGCTGGATCTCGAGCTCCTCCGGCGACATCGACAGCGAAACGTCGACCGCCAGCACCAGCTCGACATCGACCGGCTCATCCGCGAGGGACACTGGCGCCAGCCAGAGCGTCAGCGCGAATGCGGCGCAGCCTGAAAGGAAATGTCTTGCGCAGGCAAAAGCAGACATGCCGCAAGGTAAGCGAAAACAGCCTGTTTAAAAAGACAAAAGCCTGGCCGATGGCCAAGCTTTTGTCTTCATGCCCTTTGCGCCTGCCCAGTGATCAACTGCGCGGCTTCAGATTCTCCGGATCATAGAGCGGCTTGTAGCCGACAGCCGCCACTTCGACCGGATATGTCTCGCCAAAATACTCGATAGTCAGCTTGCGGCCTTCCTGGGCATACGCCCATGGCAGATAAGCGAGACCGATATTCTTGCCGATGGTCGGGCCGTAGGCCATCGAGGTGGTGAAAGACCGGCGGCCGAGGTCGTCGACCAGCGTTTCGCCGGTCTTCGGGTCCATTACAGGCATGGTGCCAACGGGATAGCGGGCAACGCCTTTGGAATCGACATTACTGGTCATCACCAGAGTGCACAGCATGGCCGGCTGGTGTTCGCGGGCGCGGAACTCGACATGCCTGGCCTTGCCGCAAAAATCGTTCTCCTTGACCTTCGGACGAGCGAGATCCGCCTCGAGCAGATTGTACTCGGTCAAAAGGTCGGCGTTCTGCAGGCGCAGGCTCTTTTCCATGCGGCGCGTGTTGGCATAGGTCTCGACGCCGAAGGGCATGACGCCGGTCGAGCGCAAGGCGTCCCAGACGGCCAGGCCGTCCTCGTAGCGCATATGCAGCTCCCAGCCCTGCTCGCCGACATAGGAGATGCGGAAAGCGGTGACATCCTTGCCGCCGATCCTGACCTGCTTGATCGCCGCGAACGGGAAATTCTCGAGCGAAAGACCACCCGGATTCTCGACCACCTTCTGCAGGGTCGCCCGGGCGTTCGGTCCCCAGATGCCGATGGTGACATATTTCTCGGTCACGTCGGTGATGGTGACGTCGAAACCTTTGTCCTGCGCCGTGCGGCGCATGTACTGGAAGTCGCGCGGACCGGCATCCGCGCCGTCGATCAAACGACAGCGGTCGGCCATGCGGATGACGGTAAAGTCGGCGCGCACCATGCCTTCCTCGTCGAGGAAGTGGGTGTAGATGCCCTTGCCGATGTTGTTGTCGCCGCCGATCTTGGCCGCGCACAGCCATTCCAGCAGCGCGACATGGTCGGGACCTTCAATGTCGTACATGGCGAAGTGCGACAGGTTGACGATGCCGCAATCCTCGCTCATGGCGAGGTGTTCGGCATTGGAGACGCGCCAGAAATGGCGGTTGTCCCACTCGTTCTCACGCACCGGCACCCGGTTGCCGTATTTCTCCAGCAGATGCTCGTTGGCGGCATAGCCGTGAGCGCGCTCCCAGCCGCCCAGCTCCATGAAATAGCCGCCGAGCTCCTTCTCGCGCTCCCAGAAGGGCGATCGCCTGATGTTGCGGGCCTTGGAGAACGGCTCACGCGGATGCACCGCCGGATTGTAGACCTTCATCGCCGTCTCGGTGCAGCGATCCCAGATGAACTGCTCCATCGTCTGGTGCGGGTAGAAGCGCGCATAGTCGATGGCGTGATGGTCGATCGCGGTGCGGCCGTCCGTCATCCAGTCGGCAATGAGCTTGCCCATGCCCGGGCCATCCTTGACCCAGATGGCAACGGCATACCACAGGCCCCGCACCTTCTGGCTTTCGCCCATCGACGGGCCGCCGTCGGCCGTCACCTGGAGAAGCCCGTTGAAGGAATGGCTCTCATTATAGCCGAGTTCGCCCAGGATCGGCGTCAGTTCCATGGCGCGTTCGAGCGGCGCCAGGATCTGCTCCATGTCGAGATCGCGCTGCGAAGGCGACAGACGCGCCTGGTCCTTCTCCAAGAGGTCGCGCGGATGGCAAAGGCGCGGATTGGTCTCTTCGTAATAGCCCCATTCGATCTGCCCGCCCTCGGCGGTCTTGGGATCGCCCGTGTCGCGCATATAGGCCGAATTGCCCTGGTCGCGCAGCAACGGCCAGCCGATCTCCTTGCCGGTGCCGGCAAACTCGTTGTACGGACCGAAGAAAGTCAGCGGATGGTCGATCGGCATCACCGGCAGGTCCTCGCCGACCATTTCCGCGATCAGCCGGCCCCATATTCCGGCGCAGACGACGACATAATCGGCCTCAATGGTGCCGCGATCGGTCACCACGCCGGTGATGCGGCCGTCCTTGACGACAAGCGACCGGGCCGGCGTGTTGGCGAAGGATTTGAGCTTGCCCGACGCTTCCGCCTGGTCGACCAGCTTGCCGGCGACCGTCTGCGAGCGCGGGATGACCAGACCGGCATCGGGATCCCACAGGCCGCCCTGCACCATCGCTTCTTCGATGAGCGGAAATTTTTCCTTGATCTCGGCCGGTTCGATCAGCCGGGCGCGCGTGCCAAACGCCTTGGCCGAGGCGATCTTGCGCTTGATCTCCTCCATGCGGCTGTCATCGCCAACGCGGGCTACTTCGAGACCGCCGATGCGCGCGTAGTGGCCCATCTTCTCGTAGAAATCGATGGAGTAGAGCGTCGTCCAGCAGGACAGGAAATCGTGGCTGGTCGTGTAGCAGAAGTCGGAGGCGTGCGCGGTCGAGCCGATATCGGTCGGGATGCCCGACTTGTCGATGCCGACAATGTCGTCCCATCCCCGCTCTATCAGATGATGGGCGATCGATGCGCCGACAATACCGCCCAGGCCGACGATGACGACCTTCGCCTTTTTCGGAAACTCTGCCATTGCCCGCGACTCCAAATACTATTGCGGGCAGCGTCGGCGCCCGTTTGATCGGCGCACAATATGCAGGCGACGGGCACGACGCTACCGCCTGTTTGCGACACGCCGCAGGTGCGGCGCGACCCGATATGGCATCAGAAAAAATCGCTGACCGTCAGGCGAAGGCCCAGATGTCCTCGGCCTGAAAGCCGACCTGATAGCCTGAGGTCTTCAGCTTGACCACAACCTGGCCGATCTCGACCGCCGGCAGCGCGCCGACCTCGACCTTGATCATGCCGGGGCGGTAGCGCTTGAGGTCGAGCTGTTCGAAGACGATCCAGTCGGCGCCCTCGCAATCGACGAGGAAAGCGTCGATATGGCTGATGCCGTTGCGATCGAGCAGCGTCTGCAAGGTCTCGGATGGCACCTCGATATCCCTGAGATGCGGTGCGAACTTGTTGAAGTTGGTGTCGGCCTCGCCCCAGGCGTTCTTGCCCGACATCAGATTGGTGTCGGTGACCGACGAGCAGCCGATAAATTCGATGGGCAACGTGCCGGCCTCGAGCGCGGCGGCATCGAAGGTGTGGACGGTGATCGTGCCTTTGGCCTTTGTCACCGCCACCGGCTCGATGATGAACCGGCTGGTGTCGGGGTAGTTGGCGCGCAGTCGTTTCTGATTGTACGGGATCGGCTCGACCAGCATCGCGCGTGCGCCAGCTATGCGGTGCAGCCACGGCGTCACATCGTCGAACAGCGCGCCATCGCAGGCGCCGACATTGACCATCTGGAACGGTCGCCCCGACCCACCAAAGCGCGACTTCAACGCCGCCTTGGCCAGGAACTTCGTGCCGCGCAGCGACGGCCCGCGATCGAGAACTCCCTTGGGAAGACCAAGCGACAGGGCAATGCGCGCCAGGCTGGATACCGAACTCATGACTTGTCTCCGGGAATGCTTGGCAAGGCGGCGCGATGCTGACCACGCACCACTGTTGCCCACAGCGCCATGAACGGCGTCGACAGCAGCAGGAAGGGCGGGATCAGATGCGGGAAATAGATGCGCGTGTCGTGGATCGGGAAGACGGTGAACTTCGCCAGCGCACCGAGCACCAGTGCCGCAAACAGGATGCCGGCGCGGCGATCGAGGCGGAAGCCGGCGCGGGCGGCAGCAAACCAGCCGGCCAGTGCCAGCACCGACACGCCGACCCAGCTGTTCAGGCTGACGGCGCGCAACTGCGAGGTGGCAAAGGCCCTGAGATAGGCGACCACCGAGAATGGCGGCTCGAACCCGTCCATATTGTAGTGCTGCTCGATGCTGGAGAACCACAGATGCGGCCACCAGCCAGGATGATGGGCCCAGTGCGAAATGGCGAAGTAAGCGACGAAGGACGCGGCAAAGCCGGCCAACGCACCCCATGCCTTCTGCCGGAACGCAACCAGCAGCACAGCGAAAATCGCCAGGAAAACAATATTGTCCGGCCGCGCCATGAAGGCGAGAAAGAGCAGGAGCGCCGTTGCCATCTCGCGACCGCGGACATAGGCGTAGAGCCCGCCGAGCAACAGCGCGGAACACAACAGATCCGGGGTCGAGGCGCGCGCCGCATCGCCGAAATCGGCCATGATCAGCACCGCGCCGACCAAAGGCGCCAAGGCCAGCGCCCCCTCGGAGCGCAACCAAAGCAGCGCAATCGCGCCGAACAGCAGCACGGAGAACACCGACACCAAGCGCATCGCCTCGACCGGCGACATCACCGCGCTCAGCGTCGACAGGATCTCGGCGTAGAGGAACTTGATCCGGTACATGCCGAGCAGAGAATGGAAGTCGGCGGCATTCTCCGCCATATGGCTGCGGAAGCCGCCGGCATCATCGGTCAGCGCCTTGTAGTCACCAGCTGAAACGCCTGATTTGACGGTGTTGTAGGCATAGTCGTGCAGTGCCTGGGCATCAGGATAGGTGCCTTCCTCTGATATGGCGAGATAAGGCAGCATGTCCCAATTGGCGTCGGGCATTACCCACGCCGTAAACGCTGTAAAAAGGATGTAGAGCGCGAAGGCCGCCGCGCCGATCGGTGCTGCCAGCCGCGCATAAGTCCCCTCGCCCCACGCCAGACCGGCCCCGGTGAGCCGGTCGAGCAGGTTGTTCGGTGCGGGCGACTTGGTCAGCATCGTTGTACTCAGCGAACTCGCTTAACGGACCTGGCTTTTGACGAAATCCTTCACGATCGACACGATGCCGCGCGACAGCAGGCTGTCGAAGGCATCTACGAAACGGTCGACATGCTCGCGCTGGCAGATCAGCGGCGGCTCGAGCCGGATGACGTTGCGGTTGTATTCGGTGAACGCGACGAGCACGTCATAATCGCGCAAAAGCAGCGCCCCGACGAAGCCCGACAGCGACCCCTTAAGCTTGTCGTCGAGCACGCTGACGATCGGCCGCAGCACCATCGGCAAGGTCTGCGAGAAGTCGTGGAACTCCAGGCCGATCATAAAACCCTTGCCGCGCACATCCTTGATGATCTTCGGGTATTTTTCCCTGAGCGCCCGCAGCCGCTGCAGCAAATAGTCGCCGGTGACGGCGGCGTTGTCGATCAGCCCCTCATCATAGAGCACGTTGAGCCCCTCGATCGAGGTGACGCAGGCCTCGCCCATGCCGCCGAAGGTCGCCATGGCATGGATCATCGCCGTCTTCGGCGTGCCGTAGGCCTTCATGTAGACCTCGCGCCGCGCAATCATCGCGCCGACAGCCGCCTTGCCGGCACCAAGCGACTTGGCCAGCGCCGTCACATCGGGAATGACGCCGTAATGCTCAAAGGCATAGAAGCGGCCTGACCGGCCATAGCCGCACTGCACTTCGTCGGCGACCCACAGCACGCCATACTGGTCGCAAAGCGCCCGCAGCTTCTGCCAATACTCCGCCGGCGCCTGGATGATGCCGGCGCCGCCCTGGATGGTTTCAAGCACGATGACGCCGACCTCCGGGTCGGAACGGAACAGGCGCTCGACGGCCTCGATGTCGGCGAACGGGATGCGGACGGTGTTGTCCGCCATCTTGAAGTCGGCGCGGTAGAGTTGGCCGTCGGTGATGCCCAGCACGCCCTTGGTCTTGCCGTGGAAGGAATTCTCGGCATAGACGATCTTCGGCCGCTTCGGGCCGGCAGCACGCTCGGCGAGTTTCACCGCCGCTTCCATGGCTTCCGAGCCGGACGAGCCCAAAAACACCATGTCGAGATCGCCGGGCGAGCATTTCGCGATATTGTGCGCAAGTGCCGCCGCATATTGCGACATGAAGGCGATGGCAATTTCCTGGCGCTTCTCCTCCTGGAATTTCTTGCGTGCTTCCAGAATGCGCGGATGGTTGTGGCCGAAGGCCAGCGATCCGAAACCACCGAAGAAGTCGAGGATCTTGCGGCCGTTCTGGTCGATGTAGAACATGCCCTCGGCGCGCTCGATCTTGATCTTGTGGAAGCCGAGCAGCTTCATGAAATGCAGCTGGCCGGGGTTGAGATGCGCCTTGAACAGGTCGGTCATGCGGGCGAGATCCATCGCCTTGGCCTGCTCGACGCTGATCAGGTCGGGCTTGGCGACGGTGGCGGGCGACAGCGACGGCGCGCTGACCATGGTGCGCACGTTCGTCTGTTCGGGCTTGGCCATGACGGTCATTTCAATCTCCTGTCTGCACGCACGACCAGGATCGGGCGCAACGAAAGCTGTTTTGCGAGCCGCTATTCGGCGGGCACATGTTTGGTGGCGACGGCATGACCGGCCTTCTTGGCGCGGTACTCGCTGTAGGCGGCGATCAGCATGTCCTCGTCGCGGTATTGCGGCACCCAGCCGAGCTGACGCCCGGCCTTGGACACGTCGAGCACGCACTCCTCGTCGGCGATCAGATATTGTTCCGGGTCCATGATGGGCATGTTCATCAGGTCGAGCAGGTCGAGCGTGCGCTTGACCGCCCAGCCTGATGTCGGGATCAGGATCGATTTCGAGCCGGCGTGCCTGATCAGGTCGCCGAGCAGCTTCTTCACCGGCGGTGGGTTGAGTGAGCCGAGATTATAGGCCTCGTTGGGCACGCCGGCCTTCCAGGCCGCGCGGGCAGCTTCCGCACAATCGAAAACAGAAATGAACTGATAGGGGTTCCTGCCCGAACCGATCATCGGCACCGGAAAATTCCAGTCGATCAGCTTGAACAGTTTTTCCAGGATACCGAGCCGGCCAGGGCCGATGATCAGGCGCGGGCGAAACAGCGAGATCGACATGCCGCGTTTGCGCCATTCGGCCGCCAGCTCCTCGGTCTTCTGCTTCGACCAGCCATATTCGCCAAGCGGCGCGACCGGATGTTCTTCGGTCATCGGCTGCGTGACCGTGTGGCCGTAGATCATGTCGGTCGTGTAGTGGACGAGCTTGGCGGCGGCGGCTCTGTCCATGGCCTGCATGATGTGCTCGGTGCCGTGGAAATTCACCGGAAGAAGAAATCGTGCCGCTTGGCGCGCACCTGGATCGGCGACAGCATCTTGGCCGACAGATTGTAGACCATGTCGTCGGCCTTGAGCCCAACCGCGGTAACCGAGGCCGGATCGGTGACGTCGCATTGGATAAAGCGGACGCTTCGGTAATGCGGCAGGTCGCTCTTGACGATGTCGGCGACGACAACCTCTTCACCATCGGCCACGAGCTTCGGGGCAAGGTGGCGGCCGACGAAACCGTCGCCGCCGAAAATCACATGTCTCATCGAACGATCTCGTTTGCTTGGATCTTGTCGGGCGGGATGGAAGCCGTCTGGTCTTCATGCCCGCGGCCACCCAAATCTCTGCCACTCTGCGCGATCAGCACCGTGCCGACGCAGATGAAGGCGATGCCGGCGATGCGCCAGCCATTGAGGTCCTCGCGGAAGACGAAATAGGCGAAGATGGCGACGGCGACATAGGCGAGACTGAGGAACGGATAGGCGAAGGAAAGCTCGACCTTGGACAGCACATAGAGGTGCGAGGCCATCGAGATGACGAAGGTGCAGAGGCCCAGGAACACCCAAGGGCTGAAGACGATCTGCAACAGCTTGACGAGCGGATTGACGCCCTCGAACGAGATCGGCCCGAGCGACATCATGCCTTGCTTCAGCATCAGCTGTGCAGCAGCATTGGTCATGACGGTAAAGAGAATGAAGACGATGTATTTCATGTGTTCCAAGCCACCCTTCACGCTTCCTATTACAAACCCGCAAACATTTCGTGAAGCCACAAGAATGTTTTGAGTGAATCGTGGATTTAACCATTCGGTAACCAAGCATTACTCGAGTTTTATCTATTCCGCCGCCTCGGCCGCACCTCGCCGCGTGTCCAGCTTCCTTGCAGTCCGCGCCCAGAAGCTCGACATGAAGGCGGGATCGCGCAGTGCCTCCAGCCGCTGCCAGTCGGGAAAGGACGAAGCGAAGATGTCGGCGCCCATGCGGGCGTCCTTGTAGGGGTTGACCGCGCCACCCGCCTCGACCGTGATGCGATCGAGTTCCCGCAACAAGGCGAGCGTCGCAGCCCCCCTGTTGGGGAAATCCAGCGTCAGCGTGTAGCCGGGACGCGGGAACGACAGCAGCGCCGGTGAGCGGATGGAGCCGAAGCGTTTCAGTACGGTGAGGAACGAGCCCTGCCCGGCTTGCCTTGCGGCCGCCAGCAGTGCCGGCACGGCCTCGCGCGCCGTCGCTTCCGGCACCACGCTCTGGTGCTGGAAAAGCCCTTTTGGTCCGTAAAGCCGGTTCCAGTCGCGCACGCCGTCGAGCGGGAAGAAAAAACCCTGATAGCCGACCTGGCGCGGTGCGGGCGACCGGCCCTTCTTCCACCGGTAGACGGCGTTGAAGGCGGTCAGGAACGGCCGGTTGAGCACATTGAACGGCGGCTGGACCGGCACCGAGAGATTGCCGCCGGCACGCGAAGCGGCATGCGAGCCGTGCTCGGCGTGATTACCAGTGAACAGCAGGCCGCGACCGCTATTGCGGCCGCCGGCCAACTGGTCGATCCAGGCGACCGCATATTCATTGGCCTGATCGGCCGCCTCGGCCAAACCGAAGAATTCGTCGAGATCGCGAAACGGCGTCGCCTTTTCGACGATGTCGAGCGAATGCACCCGCATCAACCGGATCGAGGCAGACAGGATGAGGCCGGTCAGCCCCATGCCGCCGATCGTCGCCGCAAACAGCCGCGCATTGTCTGATGCCGAGCAGCGGTGGGTTTTGCCGTCGGACCTGAGCAGCGTGAAGGCCTCGACATGACAGCCGAAGGTGCCGCGCCGGTGATGGTTCTTGCCATGCACATCATTGGCGATGGCGCCGCCGAGCGTGACGAATTGCGTGCCTGGCACGACCGCCGGGAAGAAGCCGTAGGGGGCAGCGTGGGCGATGATGTCGGATAACAGCACGCCGGCATCCGCCTCGAGAACACCGGTTTCGGCGTTGAAGGCGCGGATCCGGTTCAGCGACCGCATGTCGACCACCGCGCCGGACTCGTTTTGGCAGGAATCGCCGTAGGAACGGCCATTGCCGTAGGCAAGCAGCGCCGCCGGCTTGGCCTGGCCTCCCTTCAGCAGCGCGATGGCGTCATCAGCACCGATGGCGCGCGGCGCCGGCGGCGTGGCAAGGCCGAAACTCTGGAAGCGTTCGGTGGCCATGCCTACCAGCCTCCGAGGACCAGCATCACCGCACCGATCAGCACGACGATCTGGCTGCGCCAGTCGCGGATGATGAAGACGACCGGATCGTCATGCATCTCGTCGCGGCGCGCCAGGATCCAGACGCGCATGGTGAGATAAAGCACGATCGGCGCCAGCGGCCAGATCAGCCACGGATGCGGATAAAGCTCGCGCACCGCGACACTGTCCATGTAGAGCGCCAACACCAGCGCCGAGGAGAAGGCCGAGGCCATGCCGGCCTGGGCGACGATCTCCTGATCTTCGGTGCGATAGCCGCGGCCGGCAATGCGCTCGCCAGGCGGAATGGCGGTGGTGCGCAGTTCGACGAAGCGCTTCACCAACGCCAGCGACAGGAAGAAGAAGATCGAGAAGGCCAGCAGCCAGAACGAGACATCGACGCCGGTCGCCGCCGCACCGGCCAGAACGCGGATCGTGTAGAGGCCGGCGAGCGTCAGCACGTCGACCAGCAGCATGCGCTTGAACGACAGCGAATAGGCCGTGGTGACGATCATGTAGCCGCCGAGCACAGCCAGGAATTCGAGCGACAAAAACAGCCCGGTGCCGACGCCGATCGCCAGAAGCACCGCGATCGCGCCAAGGCCGAACGGGATCGACAGCGCGCCGCTGGCGAACGGTCTGTTGCGCTTGGTGAGGTGTTTGCGGTCGAGCGCGAGGTCGAAGAAATCATTGAGGATGTAGATGGCCGATGCCACCGCGCTGAACGAGACGAGTGCCAGCAGGCATTGCCAGATCATGTCGGTGTTGAAATATTCATGCGACAGCACCATCGGCACGGCGATCAGCGAGTTCTTCAGCCATTGATGGACGCGCAGCATCTTGACGATGGTCCGCAAATTCGGCTTCGGCACCGGCATCGTCTCGGCGCCATGTGCCGCTTGCCAGCGCGCGGCATGGCGGTCGGGTGCGACGACAATCGCGTTGCGCGCGGCGTCGAAGACCTGGAGGTCATGGCGGCTGTTGCCGGCGTAGTCGAAGCCGCCATCGCCATAGGCCGCGATCAGCGAGGCGCGCTTCCTGCCCGAGGTGAGATTGGCGAGACCGTCGGTGGCCAGCACCCGGTCGAAAATGCCGAGATGGCTAGCGATGGCGTCCGCGAACTTGCGCGGCGTACCGGTCGCCAGCACGATCTTGCGGCCCTCGGCGTGCTCGGTCCGGAGACGGCAAAGCAACGTCTCCCGATAGGGCAGCGATGCCGGATCGATGTCGATGCGCTGCGCAATCGCCTGCTTCAGCCGCGCCGGCCCGCCGGCGGCCCAGAACGGCACCAGGAAAATGTAGAGCGGGTTCTTCTTGAGAAGGATGAACAGCCCTTCCCACAACAGGTCGGTCGCGATCAACGTGCCGTCGAGATCGACCGCAAGCGGTATTGCGTTCCTGTCCGACCGCGCATCCATGCCCGTCCTGCCCTGCCGCGTATGATCCGGAAGGCCGGACCTCGTTGCGCGCCGCTTTTCGGCGTCTTGAGGCTGGTATAGCGCGGGATGGCGTAGCGAACGTTAAAACGCCCGGTTGTAGACGGCTGCCGTGGCGGTATTTCCGGCGTCATTGTTAAGCAACTGTTACCGGAAACGATAAAGGCCGAGCAAATGCCCGGCCTTTCCAATTATACCGCCACGATTACTTGATGCGGGCGACGCCGCCCGAGATTTCGACGGTTTCCGAACCGGTCAGAGCTTCGAGGTCGCCGTTCGGCAAGGTGACGAAACAGCCATTCGGGCAGAACTCAACCGTTTCGCCACCGGCCAGCGCAAGGTCGGTCTTGCTGCCGCCCTCCGTGACGACCAGCGTGCGGGTCTCGGCGTCCTTGTTGACCGCGCTCGCGGCATGAGCCGAGCCGATGGCGGCGACCAGGGCGACGGCAGCGACGAGAGACTTCCACATGTTGCAATATCGGTGTTCCCACCGCCTCTGTTGCATTTCGCAAGGCATTTTCGCCTTTGCATGGGAGCTTATATGAGATGGAAGCTGAACCGCAACTGAATGCCGCATTCATGCCGCAATTGGCTTTCGGCGGCATTGAGACCCACGGATTCCCAGTCTAGTCCGGATCGGGCTTCTTGGTTTTGCGGGACTTGGCCAGCCGCTTCTTCTCCGCCTCGGCTTCGGCCTTCACCTGTTCCTGCTCGGCGAAGTCGGCTTCGATCTTGTCGTCATCGGTCGGCCAGGCCTTGGGCTTGTGGGCCTCGACCACGGCACGCGGGGTCGAGGGGATCTCGATATGCTCGTCGCTGAACTTTTCGAGGACGGCAAAACGGATGTCGTTCTGCGCGATGTTGCCGTTCATCACATCGGCCAGGAACACGCGGATCTCGAATTCGAGCGCCGCCGTGCCGAAATTGGAAAACAGCACGAAGGGTTCCGGATTCTTCAGTACCAGCGGATGGCTGCGCGCGATCTCCAGCAGGACGGCATGAACCTGCTTGACGTCGCTGCCATAGGCGACGCCGACCTTGATGTCGACGCGGCCGAGCTTGTTGCGGTGCGTCCAGTTGCCGACGGCGTTGTTGATCAGGTTCGAATTGGGCAGGATCACCGATTGCCGCTGGAAGGTCTCGATCTCGGTAGCGCGCACGCTGATCTTCTTGACGGTGCCGCTGATATCGCCGGCAACGATCCAGTCGCCGACCTTGAACGGCCGCTCGGCCAGAAGGATCAGGCCGGAAACGAAATTGGAGACCACATTCTGCAGGCCAAAACCGATACCGAGGGAAAGAGCACCGGCGACCAGTGCCAGACTGGACAGGTCGATGCCCGCCGCCGAGATGCCCACGAGTGCCGCCAGCGCCACGCCGGCATAGCCGACCGCCAGCCGGATCGAATTGCGCACCCCGGTATCGACCTTGCCGCGCGCCATCACCGAACCGTCGAGCCAGCCCTGGAACCAGCGCGTCAGGAAATAGCCGATGATGAAGACGACGATGCCGGAGAGGATGCCGGTGACCGAAATCGTCACCGACCCGATATTGATCCCAGTCGCCAGCTTGTAGGCCCACGCCTGGATGTCGCCGGGCTGGAAGCCCCACATCAGCAGGATGAGCGGCAGGAACACCAGCACGATCATCAGATTGATGGCGACGCTGACGACAAGGCCGAGCTGGTCGAGTGCCGTATCCTCGTAGCTCGAATTGGCCGACAGCCAGCGCCCGACGGAGGTGTTGGCGAAAGCACCCTCCTCGCCGATCGCCCGTGCCGACAGGAAGCCGATATAGGCGGTGATCAGCGCGGTGCCGGTAACGACGACCTGTAGCGAGACGAACAGAGCAAGGCCGATATAGCCGAGCAGCGCGGCGACGATGGTAAAAAGACCGAGCGCAAGCGATGTATAGCGCAGCCATGCCGGCCATGGACGCCAGCTTCCGTCACGCGCCTTGAACGGCCTCAGCATCGCCATCAGGATCAGGATGACGCCGACGATGATGGTGGCGCCGAAACTGCGGGCGATGGTCAGCGACAGCGGCGAGCCCATCTTGTCGTTGATCACCGACAGGAAGGTGTTGACGCTGATGACCACTGCCATGGCGGTGGCCAGGCGCACCAGCCAGCGCGCCGGCCCTGTTTCGACCGGGATAAGGCGCCAGTTCGGCAGCCGCGGCGAAAGTGCTGCATTGGTCAGCCGGTTGACGCAGAACACCACCCCGATGACCGTCGCCAGCGCATTGAGGAAAAGGCCAATGTCGCCGCGCAACACGTTGTAATAATTGAAAAAGAAAATGGTCGAGCCGAGAAAGGCGGCGACCGCCAAGGTCGGCAGCAAGGTCGACCAGAAGGCCACCGACAGGCGACTGAGGTAGGACGGATCTTCATTGGACGGGTCGGCTTCAAACACGCGTCCGAACAGGCGGCGGCCGCCGACCAGCAGCACCAGCGCCAGCCCGAGCGCCACGAAGGTTGCCGCGAGGATGGCCTGGAACTTGAACTTGAAGGCGAAGCTCAGCCACGACGACACCGCCTTGTAGAAATTGCCGAATTCGTCCCTGGCGTCCGAAAAGACCTGCGGGCTCAGTGCATCGGACAGCACATAGCGCTTGGTCAAAAGGTTGCGGAACAGCTCGCTGCGCATGTTGCCGATCTTGTCGATCAGCCCGCTGATGCGGATCGAAAGCGTTTGCGCCACGGCGATGACCGCGTTGATTTCCGCCTTCTCGGACACCAGCGCCTGGCGTTCGGCACTGACGATGTCGGGCTCCGGCGGCTGGCCGGCGGCGGGTGCGGCGCCAAGCTGTTCAAGCCGACTGTTGATCTCGCCAAGGCGCGTGCGGAAGGCGAGCGCGCTGTTCAGCGATTGCCGCGACAGTTCCTCGAGCTGCAGCCGGATATCGACAAGGTTGCCATCGTCCTCGCCGTCCTGCTGGATCTGCTTCTCGAAATTGTCGGTCTTGGTCGTCAAATCCTGCAGGATCTTCTGCTGGTCGGCGACCAGTCCGGCAGGCGCCTGGCCAAGCCCTTGTGCCACCGCATCGAACGACAGCGGCGCCGAAACGACAAGCGTGAGGAGCAAAATGAGACGAAGCAATCGGGAAAGCATGATTTGTTGGCGACTCAATGGACGGCAAAGGCAATTTGAAGCCTGTCCTTGATAAAGACGGCCATATCATGGGGCAAGCCGTCGCATCGCTAACCCCATCCGATCATTGACCCCATTGATCCCTGCCCCCTAACTGATCCCTGACCAATGCGTCGGCCAGTCGAAAGGCAATGGCGCAATATTGGCTTTGCGGATGCGGCCTGCTCTATAGTCTGCCGCATCGCCCGAACCGGATGACAATGATGGCAGAGTACTCGGCCTTTTCGCTGCTCGCGAATGCGCTCAAGGGAAATAAGGACTGGAAGCCGGCCTGGCGCAAGCCGGACCCGAAGGCGTCCTATGATGTCATCATCATCGGCGGCGGCGGTCACGGGCTGGCCACCGCCTACTATCTTGCCAAGGAACACGGCATCACCAATGTCGCCGTGCTCGAAAAAGGATGGCTCGGCTCAGGCAATGTCGGCCGCAACACGACGGCCGTGCGCTCGAATTACCTGCTGCCGGCCAACACCCGCTTCTACGAACACTCGATGAAGCTGTGGGAGAACCTCTCGCACGAACTCAATTACAACGTCATGTTCTCGCAACGAGGCTGCCTGAACCTGGCGCACACGCCAGCCCAGTTCGACGACTATGCCAGGCGCGGCAACGCCATGCGCCATCTCGGCGTCGACGCCGAGTTGATGACGCCGGCGCAAATCAAACGTCTGATCCCGGCGCTCGATATCTCCGACAGCGCACGCTTTCCGGTGGTCGGCGGCTTGATGCAGCGACGCGCCGGCACCGCCCGCCACGACGCGGTGGCCTGGGGCTATGCGCGCGGCGCCGACCGGCGCGGCGTCGACATCATCGAAAACTGCGAAGTCACCGGCTTCCTGCGCGACGGCGACCGCATATCAGGCGTTTCCACCTCGCGCGGCGACATCCGTGCCAAGAAGGTGGCCGTTGCGGTCGCCGGCAGCACTGGACGCGTCATGCAGCTGGCCGGCATCGAGACGATGCCGATCGAGAGCCATGTGCTGCAGGCCTTCGTCACGGAATCGCTGAAACCCTTCATCAACACCGTCGTCACCTTCGGCATGGGCCATTTCTACATGTCGCAGTCGGACAAGGGCGGCCTTATCTATGGTGGCGACATCGACGGCTACAACAGCTATGCCCAACGCGGCAATCTGCCTGTCGTCGACGAGGTGATGAGCGAGATGCTGGCACTGTTTCCCGGGCTTGCGCGCGTGCGCATGCTGCGCTCCTGGGGCGGCGTCTGCGACATGTCGATGGACGGCTCGCCGATCATCACCACCGGTCCGCTGCCCGGCATGTATCTCAACTGCGGCTGGTGCTATGGCGGCTTCAAGGCGACGCCGGCTTCCGGCTGGTGCTTCGCCTGGACCATCGCCAAGGACCAGCCGCACGACCTCAACGCCCCCTTCACGCTCGACCGCTTCCACCGCGGCCTGGTGATCGACGACAAGGGCCAGGGTGCAAACCCGCGGCTGCATTAGACCATGATCCGGAAAAGTGGATGCCGGTTTTCCGATAAGATCATGGTCAAACAAGAGCATAGAATCCAATGTTGATCACTTGCCCCTATTGTGGCCCGCGCGACGTCATCGAGTTCACCTATCAAGGTGACGGCAACCGTGAGCGTCCCGACCCCGCCTCGCAGAATTTCGAGGCGTGGAACGCCTATGTCTATAACAGGCTGAACCCGGCCGGCGACCACAACGAGATCTGGCAGCATTCCGGCGGTTGCCGCACGCATCTGCGGGTCGTGCGCAACACGCTGACGCATGAGATTTCCAACGTCGCCTTCATGCGCGGTGATCATGGGCGCGGTGATCATGGGCGCGGCGATCATGGCTCGGCCGCACGCCGCAAGGCGGAGGACAAGGCATGAGCCCGCGCCGCACCGACACAGGCGGCCGCATCGACCGGCTGAAAACCATCCGCTTCACCTTCGATGGCGCGGCCTACACCGGCCATGCCGGCGACACCCTGGCGTCAGCACTGCTGGCCAAAGGCGTCACGCTTTACGGACGCTCGTTCAAATACCACCGCCCGCGCGGCTTGCTCACCGCCGGCGTCGAGGAGCCCAATGCCCTGGTGACGGTGCTGAAGGGCGAGGTTCGCGAACCCAACATTCCGGCGACCATGGTCGAGATCCATGACGGGCTGGTCGCCATCAGCCAGAACCGCTTTCCTTCGCTTGCCTGGGACATCCATGCCGTCAACCAGCTCGGCGGCAAGATCCTGTCGGCCGGCTTCTACTACAAGACCTTCATGGGACCGGTGTTCGGTCCGCTCAAAGGCACGCGCTTCTGGATGTTCTGCGAGCATTTCATCCGCCGCGCCGCCGGCCTGGGTAGCGCCGGATCGGCAAAGGACCCGGCCCGCTACGAACGCATGAACGCCTTTTGCGACGTGCTGGTGGTCGGCTCTGGCCCGGCCGGGCTGATGGCCGCCAAGGCCGCCGCCGATCAGGGCGCCCGCGTCATGCTGGCCGATCTCGAGCCGCGTTTCGGCGGCTCGGCCAACTGGTCCGATGAGACGATCGACGGCGCGCCGGCCGCCGATTGGGCCCGCCGCATCGTCGCCCAGCTCGCGGGCCGTGACAATGTCCGGCTTTTACCGCGCACCACGGTGTGGGGCTATTACGACAACAATACGCTCGCCGCGCTCGAACGGGTTAGCGACCACAAGGAGCAGCCAGGCAAAGGCGAGCCGCGCCATCGCTACTGGGCGATCCGCGCCAAATCCGTGGTCCTGGCCACCGGTGCTTTTGAGCGGCCGCTCGTATTCCCCGGCAATGACCGGCCAGGCGTGATGCTGGCGCATGCCGCCGAGCGCTATGCCAACGAATTCGGCGTGCTGCCGGGCGAGCGGATCGCGCTGTTCACCAACAATGACAGCGCCTATCGCGCCGCCATCGCCTTGAAGAAGGCCGGTGCCGCGGTCGTCGCCATCGCCGACGTGCGGCCGGAACTTTCGTCGGAGATGCGCAAGCTGGTCGCGGAAGCCGAGGCCGAGATCTTTGCCGGCCACGCCGTCGTCGCCACCGAAGGCGGCAAGGCGCTGTCCGGCCTCAAACTGCAACGCTTCGACATGACCAATGGCGCACTCATCGGTGATGCACGCAGCATCCATGCCGATTGCCTGCTGATGTCCGGCGGCTGGTCGCCGACCATCCATTTGGCCAGCCAGGCCGGCGCCAAGGCGGAATGGAACGCCGCGCGGCAAGCTTTCCTGCCGCCGAAGCCGACACAGCAATGGCCAACACAGCAATGGATTGGCGCCGGCGCCTTCACCGGCAGTTTTTCCACCACCGAGGCGATCGCCGAAGGCCGCGCCGCTGGCCTTGCCGCCGCAGGCGGGCCGAGCATGCCTTCCGTGCTGCCGACGGTCGAAGCCGTACCTGGCGACCCCGATCCGGCTCCGGTGTTCGAGATCAGGGCCAAGGGCAAGAGCTTTGTCGACTTCCAGCACGACGTCACTGCGGAGGATGTGCGGCTGGCGCATCGCGAAGGCTTCGTCTCGGTCGAGCATCTGAAGCGCTACACCACGCTTGGCATGGCGACCGACCAGGGCAAGAGCTCCAACGTGCCTGGCCTTGCCATCATGGCCGAAGCGCTGGGCAAGCCGATCCCCGAGGTCGGCACCACGCGCTTCCGGCCGCCCTTTGCGCCGGTGTCGATCGGCTCGCTGGCGGCGGAACGCTTCGGCGACCTGAAGCCCGAGCGGCTGACGCCGATGCACGACTGGCACGTCGCCAATGGCGCGACCATGTACTCCGCCGGCCTCTGGTATCGCCCAATGATCTATGGCCATGCAGGCGAGACGGTCGAGCAGGCCTATGTGCGCGAGGCCAAGGCGACGCGCGAAAGCGCCGGCATCGTCGATGTCTCGACACTGGGCAAGATTGCCGTGCAAGGCCCCGACGCCGCCGCATTCCTCGACCGTGTCTACACCAACATGTTTTCGACGCTGGCCGTCGGCAAGGCACGCTACGGGCTGATGCTGCGCGAGGACGGCCTCGCCTTCGACGACGGCACCACCTGGCGGCTCGGCGAACAGGATTTCCTGATGACCACCACCACGGCCAATGCCGGCAAGGTGATGCAGCATCTCGAATATTTCCTCGACGTGATCTGGCCTGAGCTGAAAGTCCACCTCACCTCGGTGACCGACGAATGGGCGGGTGCCGCGATCGGCGGTCCGAAGGCCAGGCAGATCCTCGCCGCCTGCGTCACCGGCACAGCCGTCGACAATGCGACCCTGCCCTTCATGGGCATCGTGCGCGGCGAGATAGCTGATGTGCCGGTGATGATTTGCCGGCTCTCCTTCTCCGGTGAAATGGCGTTCGAGGTCTATTCCGGCGCCGGCCACGGCACCCATGTCTGGGAAGCGCTTGTTGAAGCCGGCAAGCCGTTCGGGCTGGTCACCTACGGGCTCGAGGCGCTGGGCACGATGCGCATCGAAAAGGGCCATGTCACCGGCGCCGAGATCGACGGCCGCACCACGGCGCGCGACCTGCATCTCGACTGGATGTTGTCGAAGAAGAAGCCGTTCATCGGCTCGGCGATGATGGACCGCGAAGGCCTGATCGCGTCTGATCGTCTGGAACTGGTCGGCCTGATCGCCCTCGACAACCGGCCGCTCAGTGGCGGCGCGCACATCGTCGAGGAGGTTGACGAGGCCAATCCGCACGGCTCGATCGGTCACATCACCGCCTGCTGCTATTCGCCGGCGCTCGGCAAGCATATCGCGCTGGCCCTGGTCAAGGGCGGCAAGGCACGGCAGGGTACACGCGCCCATGTCTCCGATCCCTTGCGCAACCGCTTTGGACCGGTCGAGATCGTCTCCAACCACTTCTTCGATCCGGACGGGAGCCGCATGCATGGTTGAGCGCCAATCACCCGAGCATTTGTCGCCGCTTGAACCGGAATTTCACGTCGGCTCACACGGCAATTTCGAGCATGGCGTCGAGATCATCCTGACCGAGACGCGGCCTGGCTCGATCGTGCAGCTGGCGGCGTGGCCCGGCGAGGAGAAGAAGCTGATAGCAGCCATCCGCACCGTCACCGGGCTTGCTCTGCCCGATGGCGCCGGCGGCGGCTTGAGCGACGGCGTGAAATCGGTGTTCGGCTTCGCGCCGGGAAAATTCACCGTTGCCGACGAGGCCGAAGGGTTGGCCGCCGCCTTTGCCAAGGTGGTGACCCCCGCCATTGGCACGGTGACCGACCTGTCGCATGGCCGCACCGCCATTCGCATTGCCGGGCCGAAGGCCGAATGGGTGCTGGCGAAATTCTTCGCCATCGACTTTTCGCTGCCGGCCTTCCCGATTGACGCCGGCCGCTCGACCACCCATCACGACGTCTTCGCCCAGATCCAGCGCACCGGTGCCGACCAGTTCGACATCTATGTCTTCCGCTCGTTCGCACGCTCGTTCTGGAAGGCGCTCTGCCATGCCAGCGAGGAAGTCGGCTACGAAGTGCAATAGGGTGGCGCGGCCGGACGGTCGCATCGCCGCCGCTTCTGGCATCAAGGCCAGCCGGTTCTGCCGCTAGAGCGGAATGAATTGAGGCTGAATCGGATGGGATTCCCTAAGGCTTGCAAATCTGATTCAACATGCTGGCTGGACAAGGAGGCCGGCATGGATGGGCAAGCCTTATTCGATGGATCTTCGCGAACGGGTTGTAGCGTCAGTTGAGCAGGAGGGGCTGTCGCGGCGGCAGACAGCAGTGCGCTTTGGGGTTGGGATCAGCACCGTCATCAGATGGGTAAGCCGCTTGCGCGAGACGAGCAGTCTTGCGCCCGGCAAGATGGGTGGGCACAGACCGAAGAACATTGCCGGAGAGCATCGGGAGTGGCTGTTGCTGCGCTGCCGGGCCGCTGATTTCACGTTGCGCGGACTGGTGGCCGAACTGGCTGAGCGCGGCCTGAAGGTTGATTACCGCTCGGTATGGGAGTTCGTCCACGCCGAGAAGCTCAGTCACAAAAAAAGACGCTGATCGCGGCCGAGCAGGATCGCCCAGATGTGGCGCGCCGGCGGGCACAGTGGGCAAAATATCAGGATCGTATCGATCCTTCCCGCCTGGTGTTCATCGACGAGACATGGACCAAAACCAACATGGCTCCACTCAGGGGATGGGCGCCGCGCGGCGAGAGGATCAAAGCCAAGGTGCCGCACGGCCATTGGAAGACCATGACCTTCCTGGCGGCGCTGCGCCACGACCGTGTCGAAGCACCATGGCTGATCGACGGACCGATCAACGGCGAGCGCTTCCAGCTCTATGTCGATGAGGTTCTTGTCCCAACCCTCAAGTCCGGCGACATCGTCATCATGGACAATCTCGGCTCGCACAAGGGCAAGGCCGTGCGCCGCACCATTCGATCAGCCGGCGCCAGGCTGTTCTTGCTGCCGAAATACTCGCCCGACCTCAACCCCATCGAGAAGCTCTTCGCCAAGCTCAAGCACTGGCTGCGCAAGGCTGCCAAGCGAACAGTCGAAACTGTCTGTGACGCCATCGGCCAAATCCTCGGCACCGTCACTTCAACCGAATGCCGAAATTACTTCACTGAGGCCGGATATGCCCAACCTAAATTCATCCCGCTCTAGAGAATCGCGCCGCAGCCGCTCATGGTGGGAAGATGTGGCCGCCCAACCGGCCCAAGGAGTATGAAAATCCCGTCTCTCAGTCGGCACATCCGTTTGGTTCGAACATCTCCATGACCGCTGAACTATCCGCCGGCGCCGCAGATCGCGCCGATGTGCCGGCCAGAGCCTTGCTCCTGCTGCCGCTGACGGTCGCCTGCGGCGTGTTCATGACCAGCCTCGACCAGAATGTCGTGGTCACCGCGCTGCCCGGCATCAGCGAAAGTCTCGGCCGTCCGCCCAGTCAGCTCGGCCTGCTGATCACCGTCTATGTCGCCAGCCTGATCATCTCGATGCCGCTTGGCGGTTGGGCTGCCGACCGCTTCGGCCTGCGCAACGTCTACTGTTTTGCCTTGTTGGTGTTCGCCGCCTCGTCGGCGCTGTGCGGGCTGTCTGACAACATCTGGACGCTGGTCGGCGCCCGTGCACTGCAAGGGTTTGGCGGCGCCTTGATGGGCACGCTCGGCCAGGTCGTCATCCTGTCGACCTTCCCGCGCAGCCGTACGCTCAAGATCAACATGTACATCTCGCTCGCCGGCCAGTCCGGCCCGCTGGTCGGCCCGCTCGTCGGCGGCGCGCTGACCACCTACATTTCCTGGCGGTGGATCTTCTTCATCAACGTGCCGTTCGCACTGGCGGCTGCAATTCTTGCCGCCTCGCTGTTTCCGACGACGACCAAGCCCGTGCGTACGCCGTTCGATTTTCCGGGCTTCCTGCTGGTCGGCAGCGGCATGGTCCTGCTGGTCTTCGGCATGGATTCGCTTGCCGCCAAGGATGCCGCCGGCGGTATCATTGCTGGCGAACTGGCGCTGGCGCTCGTCATCCTGACCATCGCCTCGTTCTACTGCCTGCGCGTGCGCAATCCGCTGCTCGACCTCAAGCTCTTACGCATCCGCACCTTCCGCATTTCGTTCCTGACCGGCGGCGGGCTGGACACGATCGGCCTCAGCTCGGTCGTCTTCCTGCTGCCGCTGATGTTCCAGCTCGGCTTCGGCATGAGCGCCGTGCAGGCGGGATCGCTGACTTTCGTCGCCGCGGTCGGCTCGGTGGCGATGCGGTTCTTCATGCCGCACGTCCTCAACCGCTTCGGCTTCCGCCGCGTGCTGGTCTACAACACGCCGATCGTCGCCGTCATGGTCGCCGGCTTCGCCTTGATGCAGGCGACCACGCCGGTCTGGATCGTGCTTGCCTACATCTTCGTCTTCGGCGTCTTCCGCTCCGCGCAATGGGCCTCGACCGGCAATCTCGCCTATTCCGACATCGCCCCCGAACAGCTAGCCCGCTTCAGCGCGCTTTATTACATCCTCTGGCAGCTAGCGGTGGCGATCAGCGTCGGTCTGGCCGCTGCGGCACTGTCGTTTCTGGCCGGGGGCGCTCCAGCCGTCGCCGACGACTTCCGCATCCTGTTCGTGATCGAGGGCGTCATCACGCTCTGCGCGCTGCTGGCCTACCTCAAGCTGACGCCGCAAGACGGCGCCCATGTCAGCGGCCACGGTGCCCAGATGAATACGGAGTAGACGGCCAGATTTGGCCTGTGAGGCCGGCGCTACTTCAAAGCTGGCTATTCGCTGAACGTCACCCACTCTTCCAGCGGCACGCGGTCGGTGCGGAAGGTGTTTTCAGGCTTCGAAATGTCCTCATGGCCAAGCGCCATGCCGCAGACGACGATCTCTTCATCCGGAATGTTGAGCACAGGCCTGATCTGCCGGTGATAGGGCGCGAAGGCTGCCTGCGGGCAGGTGTGCAGACCCCTGCCCCGCGCCGCGACCATGATGTTCTGCAGGAACATGCCGTAGTCGATCCACGAGCCCTGGTTGAGCCGGCGATCGATGGTGAAGATCATGCCGACCGGCGCGTCGAAGAAGACGAAATTGCGGTCGTGCTGGGCGCGCATCTTGTCGACCTCGCGGCGGCCGATGCCGAGCGCGCCATAGAGGCCGAAGCCGTTGGCGCGGCGGCGGGTCAGATACGGCTCGAAGAACTGCGTGGGATAGTAGCGGTACTCGTCCCAGTCCGCTTT
Source organism: Mesorhizobium cantuariense (assembly GCF_042647205.1). Lineage (NCBI taxonomy): Bacteria > Pseudomonadati > Pseudomonadota > Alphaproteobacteria > Hyphomicrobiales > Phyllobacteriaceae > Mesorhizobium > Mesorhizobium cantuariense. The sequence goes on from NZ_JBHRVD010000001.1 coordinate 3,968,610, forward strand.
TTCCGCGCGGATGCCGGAATTGAGAATGGCGTCGGTGATCCGCTGCTTGGTCTCGCCCTTGGTGACGTAGACCTTCCATGGCTGCATGTTGGTGCCGGACGGAGCACGCGCCGCAACCGCCAGAATATCGCGAATGGTATCGTCGTCGACCATGTCGGGCAGAAATGCGCGCACCGAACGGCGCGACAGGATCGCCTCGTCGATGATCTCGGCATCGCCCGCAATTCGGGTGTTGTTTTTCAGCATGGGCCGTCCCTTAACCCTCGTCTCGACCGGACGTCCCCACTCGCCGTTCCTGCCCGAGCCTTTGCATGAACCGCCAAAATCGCGCAAGCAATTCTTGTGCATCCGTGAAAATCCGCTTGATTTTTTCACGAGCTTGATTTCTCATGAAATTTAACCGGATTTTTTCACGAAGTGAGCGTTTTGCCTTCGCCTACAGCAAGAACATTGCAGGGACCTGACGAACGCGTGCTTGCTGGCGATATCAGGGCCTTGCGGAGGACGCGTGGGCTGACGCTCGCCGAGATCGGCCTAAAGCTTGGCCGTTCGGTCGGCTGGGTTAGCCAGGTCGAGCGTGGCCTGTCGACGCCATCGCTCAGCGATCTCAGAGCCTTCGCCGAACTGTTCGGCGTACCGATCAGCCTGTTCTTCAGCCATGACGTGCCTGTCGAAAGCGAGCGTGGCGTGGTCGTGCGCGCCGGCCGGCGCCGCACGCTTGGCACAAGCGAATCCGGCCTGGTGGAGGAGCTTCTGTCGCCCGATCTCGGCGGTAGCTTCGAGATGGTGCGTTCGGTCTTCGCGCCGGGCGCGGCACTGAAGGCCGAGGCGCAGCGGCCGACCGAGGAAGCCGGATACGTCGCGTCCGGACTGTTCGACATTGAGATAGCAGGCGTATGGCATCGGCTTGGCGAGGGCGACTCCTTTCGCTTCGAAGGCAAGCCTTACCGCTGGCGAAATCCGGGAGCCGAACCGGCAATTGTCATCTGGGTGGTTTCACCACCCGTCTATTGAGCTAAAGTTTGGAGAAAAACATGGCGGGTTTGCCGAGCACGGCGCGCGTGGTGATCATCGGAGGTGGTGCCGTCGGCACCTCCTCGCTCTATCATCTCGCCAAGGCGGGCTGGACCGACTGCGTACTGCTCGAAAAGAACGAGCTGACCTCCGGCTCGACCTGGCATGCCGCCGGCAACGTGCCGACCTTCTCCTCGTCCTGGTCGCTGATGAACATGCAGCGCTATTCGACCGAACTCTATCGCGGACTGGCCGACGCGGTCGACTATCCCATGAACTACCACGTCACCGGCTCGCTGCGCCTTGCCCATACGAAAGAGCGCATGCAGGAATTTCAGCGCGCCAAGGGCATGGGCCGCTATCAGGGTATGGACATCGATATTGTCGGCGTCGACGAGATCAAGCGCCGCTATCCCTTCATCGAGACACATGATCTGAAGGGTGCGCTCTATGACCCCAGCGACGGCGACATCGATCCGGCGCAGCTCACCCAAGCGCTGGCCAAGGGCGCGCGCGACATGGGCGCCAGGATCATCCGCTTCTGCCCGGTCACGGGCGTGCGCCGCGAGAATGACGAGTGGGTGGTCGAGACGGCACAAGGCGAGATCCGCTGCGAGATCGTCGTCAATGCCGCCGGCTATCGCGCCGCCGAAGTGGGCCGGATGTTCGGCCGCGACGTGCCGATGATGGTAATGAGCCATCAGTACATTCTGTTCGAGGAAATCCCCGAACTGGCGGCATGGTCGAAGGAACAGGGCAAAAAGCTGCCGCTGCTGCGCGACGTCGACACGTCCTACTATCTGCGCCAGGAAAAGAACGGCATGAACCTCGGCCCCTATGAGCGCAATTGCCGCGCACATTGGGCGACCCACAACGACCCGATGCCGGAGGATTTTTCCTTCCAGCTGTTCCCCGACGATCTCGACCGGCTGGAACATTATCTGACCGACGCTGTCGCCCGCGTGCCGATCCTGGGCACCGCCGGCCTGTCCAAGGTCATCAACGGGCCGATCCCCTACACGCCGGACGGCAATCCGCTGATCGGCCCGATGCCCGGCGTTCCCAATGCCTTCGAGGCCTGCGTCTTCACCTTCGGCATCGCCCAAGGCGGCGGCGCCGGCAAGGTGCTGGCCGAATGGGTGACTGAGGGCCAGACCGAATGGGATATGTGGTCGTGTGATCCACGCCGCTTCACTTCCTTTGCCTCGGCGCCGGACTATTGCGTCGCCAAAGGCATGGAGATCTACGGCAACGAATACGCCATCCAGTTTCCGCGCCATGCCTGGCCGGAAGGGCGCGACCGCAAGCTGTCGCCGATCCATGATCGCATCAAGGCGCTCGGTGGCCGCTTCGACGCCTATAATGGCTGGGAGCGCGCCACCTGGTACGCGCAAGATGGCGACGACATCTCCGAGGAAGCCACACTGACCTTCCGCCGCGAAGGACCGTGGCAACATCGCGTGCGCGAGGAGTGCCTGGCCGTGCGCGATGCCGCCGGCATTTTGGACCTGCCGGGCTTTTCGCGCTTCAACCTGGAAGGCCCGGGGGCGGCCGAATGGCTGAGCCTGCAGGTCACCGGGCTGGTGCCGAAGCCAGGCCGCATAGGTCTCATCTATTTTGCCGACGACAAGGGCCGCATCGTCACCGAAATGTCCGTCGTGCGCCACGACGAGAATGTGATGACGCTGATCACCGCGGCGGTGGCGCAGTGGCATGATTTCGAATGGCTGAAATCGCGCATGCCCAAGGATGCGCAGTTCAGGCTGATCGACCGGACCGAGGAATTCTCCACCCAGATCCTGGCCGGCCCCAACTCGCGAAAAATCCTCGCCGATGTCTGCGAAGCCGACCTCACTCTGCCTTGGCTGACGCATCAGGAGACAAAGATCGCCGGCCGCTGGGCGAAGCTTGTGCGCGTCTCCTTCGCCGGCGAACTCGGCTGGGAAATCCACACCAGGGTCGACGACACCGCCGCCATCTTCGATGCCGTCTGTGCGGCAGGCCAGCAGCACGGGCTGAAGCCGTTCGGTATGTATGCGCTCGATTCGCTGCGGCTCGAAAAGGGCTACCGCACCTGGAAGGGCGATCTGTCGACCGACTATTCGATCCTGCAGGGCGGGCTCGAGCGCTTCGTCAAATGGGACAAGCCCGACTTCCGCGGCAAGGCGGCGTTGCTGAATGAAAAACAGCAAGGCGTGAAGAAGCGCTTCGTCACGCTGGTTGTCCAAAACCCCGGCGACTGCGACGCCCCATCGGTGTCGACGCTGTGGCATGACGGCCAGATCGTTGGCGAAACGACGTCCGGTGGCTGGGGTCATCGGATCGACAAATCGATTGCGCTCGGCATGCTGCCCGCCGACCTGGCTGAGCCCGGCACGACCATCGAGGTCGAAATCTTCGGCGACCGTTTTCAGGCGATCGTGCAGAAAGATGAGCCACTGTGGGATCCGAAGAACGAGAGGCTGCGCGCATGAAGAAAATCATCCTCACCGATGGCGGCATGGGCCAGGAACTGGTCCGCCGCAGCCAATCCGAGCCAACGCCGCTTTGGTCGGCCAGGGTGCTGATCGATGAGCCCGATCTGGTGCGCGACCTGCACGCGGAATTCATCCGCGCTGGCGCCCGTGTCATTACGATCAATACCTATTCGGCAACACCCGAACGCCTGGCGCGCGAGGGCGCGGAAGATCTGTTCAAGCCGTTGCAGAAGCGCGGCATCGAATTGGCCAGGCAGGCCCGCGACGCGGCCGGCGACACCGCGATCGCCGGCTGCCTGTCGCCGCTTTTCGGCAGCTACGCGCCGGCGCTGACCATTTCCTTCGAGGAAACGCTCGCCATCTACCGCCGCATCGTCGCCGAGCAGGCTGACGGCGTCGACCTGTTCCTGTGCGAAACCATGGCGTCGGCGGACGAAGCCCGCGCGGCGGTCACCGCGGCATCGGAAAGTGGCAAGCCGGTGTGGGTGTCGTGGACGCTGGCCGACCATGGCAAGCCACGCCTGCGCAGCGGCGAGACGATAGCCACCGCGGCAGGCGCGCTCGACGGCCTGACGGTCGCCGCGCGGCTGCTCAATTGTTGCCGGCCCGAAGCGATCGCCGCGGCCTTGCCTGAACTGATCGATCTCGGCGGCCCGGTCGGCGCCTATGCCAATGGCTTCACCTCCACCGAAGCACTCAAGCATGGCGGCACCGTCGATGTGCTGCACGCCCGTCACGATCTCGGTCCGGACGCCTATGCCGACCAGGCGATCGGCTGGGTCGAGGCCGGCGCCGACATAGTCGGCGGCTGCTGTGAAGTCGGACCGCCACACATCGCCGCTCTGCGCGACCGGCTCGAACGGGCCGGCTACGAAATTTCGGGAGACATACATGCCTAGACCATCGTCGCGCATTTCCGGCATCGTGCCTTCCGGCAAGGACGGCTGGGAAGTCCATTCGGCTGCCTGGGCCCGCAAGGCGGCCGGCGAAGACATCATCATGCTGTCGGTCGGCGATCACGACTTCGACACACCTTCGCAAACGATCGAAGCCTGCGTGACCGCGGTTCGCGGCAGCAATCATCACTACACGCCGCTTCCCGGCCTGCCGCGCTTGCGCAAGGCGATGGCGGCGGCTTCGAGCGCCTGTACCGGCGTCGAGACGATGCCGGATCAGGTCATCGCCACGCCGGGCGGCCAGGCCGCACTCTACGCTGCCGTGCAGGCCGTGCTCGACCAGGGCGACCACGCCATCGTGGTGGCGCCCTACTACGCCACCTATCCCAACACGTTCAGCGCCGCCGGCGCCAGTTTCACCGTGGTCGAGACACCGGCCGAGGACGGCTTCCAGCCGCACGCCGAGATGATTCGCGCGGCACTCCGGCCCAACACGCGCGCCATCCTGATCAACACGCCGAACAACCCGACCGGTGCCGTCTATTCGCGCGAGCGGCTGGAACAGCTGGCTGAGGTTTGCCGGGAGCACGACCTCTGGCTGCTGTCGGACGAGGTCTACTGGACGCTGGGCAGCGGTGAGCACGTCTCGCCGCGCTCGCTGCCCGGCATGGCCGAGCGCACTCTGGTCATCAACTCGATGTCGAAGAGCCACGGCATGACCGGCTGGCGCATGGGCTGGCTGACCGGCCCGGAGGAGATGATCACCTTGCTCACCAACCTCAACCTGGTGACGACCTACGGCTTGCCGGCCTTCATCTCGATCGCCTGCGCCGAGGCGCTGGAGAACCGCTATGGCGTCAAGGACATCGCCGAGCGTTACGCCGCGCGTCGCACCGTCTTCCTCGATGCCGTGCGCGGCATGAACGATGTCACCGTGCGCGGCTCCGAAGGCGGCATGTATGTCATGCTCGACATATCCGCCGTCGAACCCGACGACGAGAAATTCGCATTCGCTTTCCTCGACAAGGAGAACGTCGGCGTGATGCCGGGCTCCAGCTTCGGCGAGGCAGCCGCCGGCCATATCCGCATCAGCCTCTGCCAGCCCGAACCCATGCTGCAAGAAGCAGCGCTCCGGCTGCGCCGTTTCGCTTCCAGCTATCGCCGTGAGGCCGCATGACCGCCAAAGCCATTCCCGCCAAGGCACGCGCCGTCATCATCGGCGGCGGCGTCTCCGGCTGTTCGGTCGCCTATCACCTGGCCAAGCTTGGCTGGACCGACATCGTGCTCCTCGAACGCAAGCAGCTGACCTCGGGCACGACCTGGCATGCCGCCGGCCTGATCGGCCAGTTGCGCGGCTCGCAGAACATGACGCGGCTGGCGAAATATTCCGCCGATCTCTACGTCAAGCTGGAAGCCGAGACCGAGGTCGGCACCGGCATGCGCCAGGTCGGCTCGATCACCGTGGCGCTGACCGAGGAGCGCAAGCACGAGATTTACAGGCAAGCGTCGCTCGCTCGCGCCTTCGATGTCGATGTCCGTGAGATTTCGCCCAATGAAGTCAGTGAGATGTACCCGCATCTGAATGTCTCCGATGTCGTCGGCGCCGTGCATCTGCCGCTCGACGGCCAGTGCGACCCCGCCAACATCGCCATGGCGCTGGCCAAGGGCGCTCGCCAGCGCGGCGCCACCATCGTCGAGAATGTGAAGGTCACCAAGGTCCACACCAAGGCCGGCCGCGTCACCGGCGTGTCCTGGGCACAGGGCGAAGACCAAGGCACCATTGAGGCCGACATCGTCGTCAATTGCGCCGGCATGTGGGCGCGCGAGCTGGGAGCACAGAACGGCGTCACCATCCCGCTGCACGCCTGCGAGCATTTCTACCTCGTCACCGAGCCGATCCCCGGTCTCACTCGTCTGCCGGTGCTGCGCGTGCCCGACGAGTGCGCCTACTACAAGGAGGACGCCGGCAAGATGATGCTCGGTGCCTTCGAGCCGGTGGCAAAGCCATGGGGCATGGACGGCATCCGCGAGGATTTCTGCTTCGACCAACTGCCGGAGGACATGGACCATTTCGAGCCGATCCTCGAAATGGGCGTCAACCGCATGCCGATGCTGGCAACCGCCGGCATCCACACCTTCTTCAACGGTCCCGAGAGTTTTACGCCCGACGACCGCTACTATCTCGGCGAGGCGCCGGAGCTGTCCGGCTATTGGATGGCGACCGGCTACAATTCGATCGGCATCGTCTCCTCCGGCGGCGCCGGCATGGCGCTGGCGCAGTGGATCAATGACGGCGAAGCCCCCTTCGACCTGTGGGAAGTCGACATCCGCCGCGCCCAGCCGTTCCAGAAGAACCGTCGTTACCTCCGGGAGCGCGTCTCCGAAACGCTCGGCCTGCTCTATGCCGACCATTTCCCCTATCGCCAGATGGCAACGTCGCGCAATGTCAGGCGTTCGCCACTGCATGAGCATCTGAAGGCGCGCGGCGCCGTGTTCGGCGAAGTCGCCGGCTGGGAGCGCGCCAACTGGTTCGCCCGTGAGGGCCAGGAGCGCGAATACCGCTATTCCTGGAAGCGCCAGAACTGGTTCGACAACCAGCGCGAGGAGCATCTCGCGGTCAGGAACGGCGTCGGCCTGTTCGACATGACCTCGTTCGGCAAGATCCGTGTCGAGGGCCGCGATGCCTGCGCCTTCCTGCAAAAGCTCTGCGCCAACGACATGGACGTCGCGCCGGGCAAGATCGTCTACACCCAGATGCTCAACCAGCGCGGCGGCATCGAGAGCGACCTGACGGTGTCGCGGCTGTCGGAGACGGCGTTCTTCCTCGTCGTCCCAGGCGCCACGCTGCAGCGCGATCTTGCCTGGCTGCGCAGGCACATCACCGATGAATTCGTCGTCGTCACCGACGTAACGGCGGCCGAAAGCGTGCTCTGCCTGATGGGGCCGGACGCACGAACCCTGATCCAGAAGGTCAGCCCGAACGATTTCTCCAACGAGACCAATCCGTTCGGCACGTTCCAGGAGATCGAAATCGGCATGGGCCTGGCTCGCGCCCACCGTGTCACCTATGTCGGCGAGCTCGGCTGGGAGCTCTATGTCTCGACCGATCAGGCAGCCCATGTTTTCGAAGCGATCAACGAGGCCGGCGCCGAAGTCGGCCTGAAACTCTGCGGCCTGCACACGCTGGATTCCTGCCGCATCGAAAAAGCATTCCGGCATTTCGGCCACGACATCACCGATGAAGACAATGTGCTGGAAGCAGGACTTGGCTTCGCGGTCAAAACGGCCAAGGGCAACTTCATCGGCCGCGATGCCGTGCTGCGCAAGAAGGAAGCCGGGCTGAACCGTAGGCTGGTCCAGTTCCGCTTGAAGGACTCGCAACCTCTGCTTTTCCACAACGAGGCAATCCTGCGCGACGGCAAGATCGTTGGTCCGATCACCTCTGGCAATTACGGCCATCACCTCGGCGGCGCCGTCGGGCTGGGCTATGTGCCCTGTAAAGGCGAGAGCGAGGCCGATGTGCTGGCCTCATCCTACGAGATCGAGATCGCCGGCGAGCGTTTTGCGGCGGAAGCGTCGCTGAAGCCGATGTACGATCCGAAGTCGGAGCGGACGAGGATGTAGCGCTTCTTACCCTCCCCCTTGTGGGGAGGGTCGGCTCGCAGTCGGAGCGGAGCGGAGATTGCGGGACGGGGTGGGGATAGCGCCTACGAGACCCCCACCCCGCTCCGCAAAAGCCGCCCTAGCGGCCTTTGCGGAGCGACCCTCCCCACAAGGGGTAGGGTAAGAAACTCAAAACCGCTCCAGCTTCGCTCGCACCTTCGCCAGAAACGCAGCCCGCGTCTGCGGCGTCGAGGAATCCATCAAATAGTGCGCCAGGAAAAAGGTCCGGCAGCGCGTCGCGCACAGTGCCCGCATGCCGCGTAGCAGGGTCTTGCGTCCCGGTTGGCCGACGACCACGCTCCACCAGGTCGGCGCCCCGCAGGTGGTGATGACACCGACCTTGGTCACATGCGTCATCAGCGACTTGATCCGTCCCTTGCCGGCCGGCAGCTTGAAGGCGACGTCCGTCGCCCACACCCGGTCGAGCCAGCCCTTCAGCATTGCCGGCAGCCCGTACCACCAGGTCGGATAGACGAACAGGATCGCCTCGGCCCAGTTGAGCAGCTCGAAATGCGGCTTCAGCGCCGGGTCCTGCGGCGCCTGGTCATTGTAGGAGCGACGCTCGTCGCAGCCCATCACCGGATCGAATTTCTCGGCATAGAGGTCGAGCAGCCGCACCTCCCAGCCCCTCGCCCTTAGCACTTCGACGGCAGCGTCGCGAATTGCCGCACAGAAGCTGTCGGGGACCGGGTGGCAGTAGACCACCAGCGCGCGCATCAGAACGCCTCCATGCGTGCCGCGACCTTGGCCATGAAAGCCTTGCGCGTGCGGTCGGTAGACAGGTTCATCGCGTAGTGCGCGAGATAGCTCACCGGCGCGCCCGGTTTTACCGTGGCGCGCAGCATGCGCTTGACCAGCCTGCGCGGCGGATCGCCCATCAGCATGGCGCGGAACCGGCTGCCGCCATAGGTGGTCACCGCCGCAACTTTGCTTATGTTGTGCAGCGACGGCTGCACCTTGCCGTCGACCAGCTTGAACGACACGCCGGGCAGGAAGACGCGATCGAAAAAGCCTTTCAGGATCGCTGGAAAGCCATAGTTCCAGACCGGATAGGAGAGCACCAGCGCATCCGCCTGCAGCAGGCGCTCGACATAAGGCGCCACAGCATCGGCGGGACCACGCTGATTATGATAGTCCAGCCGCTCCTGGAGCGTCAGCCGCGGATCGAAATCCTCGGCATAGAGATCGCAGTCGTCAACCGTATGGCCCGCCGCCGTCAACCGCTCGACGATCATCCGGTGCAGGCCGGCATTGAAGCTGGTCTCGATCGGATGGGCGTAGAGGACGAGGATTTTCACAGGGGAATATCCCAGACGTCAGCGCGAGACACCCCCCTCTGCCCTGCCGGGCATCTCCCCCGCAAGGGGGGAGATCGGACTGCCGCATCGCTTTCGCCAACTGTCAACGCCGCAGAATGGTCGCGACTCAGAGGCTGCCAATCTCCCCCCTTGCGGGGGAGATGTCCGGCAGGACAGAGGGGGGTGTTCAAGCGCAAACCTGTCCTCATCCCGCCCTTTGCAGCCCCTTGAACAAAAAAATCCGGCCCGAACGGAAGTCGTAATCCGGGTTCTCCCAGGCGATCATCTTGCCGGGGTTGAGCAGGCCTTGCGGATCGGTCTCGCGCTTGAAGGCAAGCTGAACCGCGTCGGTCTGCTTCATGCCGCCCTCTTCCAGCGTGTAGCGATGCGGGTTGAAGATCGGGCAGCCATTCTCCTCATGCAGGCGCACGATCTCGTCGAGCCGCGCCTCTGTGGTGAACTTGACCAGCGGCAGGCCAAAGCAGGTGATGTTGCCGTCCAGCCGCACGAATTCGAGATGCGAGAACACCTCGCCCGGAAACATCGCGTCCATCTTTTCGACCAGCGCCAGCTGGTTGGGGAAGGGATAGAGCGACTGCAGATAGGTGATGTCGGGGTTGACGCGCAGCGCCCGCAGTGTCGTGTGGTTCCAGGCCAGTTCATAGGCCGGCGGCAGGCCCTTTTTCTCGTCCGGTGTCGCGGTTGCGGCATTGAAGATCACCTCGCCACCGGCACGGCGAGTAAACGCCAAAAAGGCATCCAGCCCATGCTGCGCCACCATGACGACGCAGATGCTCTGCCCCTCCTTCACGAATTTCTGGTGCCGCTTGAAATAGAGCTGCGGCACGGGTGCGGCTATCGGCGTGATCAGCTTGGTCAGGATGCCGTCCTGGCAGGCCAGCGCATTGCCATAGCGGGCGGCATCCATGAAAGCGTCGAAGCCGACGATGACATCGACCCAGTCATAGGCTGCCGTCAGCGGCATCTCGACTTCCGATATGATGCCGTTGGTGCCGTAGGCATGGGTCACCTTGTGCAGATCCTCGCCGGTAAGTTCTAGTGCTTTCGGCTCTGCCTCCATCGTCACCACGCGCAGCCGCAAGACGTTGCCGAAATCGCGCAGGCCGCCGAAATTGATCGAGCCGACGCCGCCCGAGCCGCCGGCGATGAAGCCGCCGATCGAGGCCGTGTTGTAGGTGGACGGCGACAGCCGCAGCTCCTGCCCGGAATGCGCCCGCGTTGCCTTGTCGATATCGGCCAGAATGGCCCCCGGCCCGGTCACAACGCGACCTGGCGCGATCGACTTGATCTCGTTCATCTCGGCAAGGTTGAGCACGACGCCGCCGGAGAGCGGCATTGCCTGGCCGTAATTGCCGGTGCCGCTGCCGCGCGGCGTCACCGGCACGCCATGGCGGTGACAGGCGGCGAGCACACGGATCAGTTCGGCCTCGTTCTTCGGCGTCACGACCAAATCGCCGGTGACATGGTCGAGCTGCTGCTTCAGCACCGGGCTGTACCAGTAGAAGTCGCGGCTCTTCTGCTGGACGATGGCCGGATTGTCGTCGACCTTCAGGCCTTCGAGATCGCGTTTGAGCGCCGAAACATCCATCATTCCACCATCAGCTCGTCGAGTTCGGCATAATCGGGCAATTGCCGGTCGATTGCGCGTCCGCCACGCACGACGATGCGATCCGATTCGGGCCGCGACAGCAATTCCGTCCAGCTCCGACCTTTGAACACGATGAAATCGGCATCGCCGCCGGCGGCAAGCGCACCGAAACCATCGAGCCGCATCACCTTGGCCGGCGTCGCGGTGACCGCTTGCGGCCAGTCGGCGACCGGGTGATCGAAGTGCAGGATGCGCGTCGCCATGCGGTAGACCTCCAGCATGTCGAGATCGCCATAGGCATAGAACGGGTCGCGCGTGTTGTCGGAAGCGACGGCCACTGGAATGCCCCTCGCCTTCATCTCGTGCAGCAGCGTCACGCCACGCCAGCGCGGCGTGGTGCCGTCGCCGCGCCGGTCCTGCAGATAGAGATTGCACATCGGCAGTGAAACGACGGCGAGCCGCGCCTTCGCCACCTTGTCCAGCGTGTCCAGCACATCGAGGTCCGGCTGGCGCGCCAGCGAGCAGCAATGGCCGACGAGGATGTTGCCTTCGAAGCCATTCCAGAGAGCGGCCTCGGCGATCTTCTTCAGCGATATGGCGGCGACATCGTCGGTCTCGTCGGCATGGAAATCGAGATCGAGGCCATGTCTGATGGCTTGCGCGAAGACATGGTCGAGCAACTCTTCGAGATCCGGCACCATGTAAGTGACGACGCCGAGCACGCCATTGGCCGCGGCAACCCTTTTTGCCAGCCCGTCGAACCATTTCCTGTCGCGCACGCCTTCGATGCCGAGCAGGCAGGCGCCCTGCAACTCGATGCGGCCGCGCCATGCCTCGCGCATTGCCTCGAACACCGGCCAGGAGATTTCCTCCTGCGGCGCGACGCTATCGAGGTGGGTGCGCAGCGCCCTGGTGCCATGGGCGTAGGCTGAGCGCAGCGAGAAATCCATGCGCCGGGCAACGTCCTCGGCGCTCCAGCGTGCCACACGATCGGCGCCGGCGGCGTTCAGCGCGCCCATGAAGGTGCCGTCGGGATTGGGTGTTCGCGGCCAGATATGGCCCTTGTCGATATGCGTATGACAGTCGACGAAACACGGCAGCACGATGCGGCCGTCAAGGTCGACAGCATCAGCAGGCGCTTTCGATCGGCCATGCGCGGTGATGGCCGTAATCTTGCCGTCGACGACCGCGACGTCGGCAAGTGCGAAACCATCGTTATCGAAGGTTGCGGCAAAGCCAGCCGTGATGGATTGATGAACACGGGCGTTGGCGAGATGATAAGAGCCGGAGGCTGGTATCAAGGTCTGCCCCCCTCTGTCCTGCCGGACATCTCCCCCTCAAGGGGGGAGATTGGCAGCTTCGGTCGAACCGCCTCTCTTTCAGCATTCACAATTGGCGAAAGCAAAAAACACAGCCGATCTCCCCCCTTGAGGGGGAGATGTCCGGCAGGACAGAGGGGGGTGTTTCGCGCCAACCTTTCAGTCATCCTAGCGCTCCTGCTTCAGCGCACTTTCATGCCAGCGCCGTAAAATGAGATGCGAAATCAGCGACAGCACGAGGAAGATCAGGATACCGGTAAGCGAGATCAAGAACAGCGCCGCGAACAGCCGCGGCGCGTTGAGCCGGTAGCCGGCCTCGATGATGCGCGAGGCAAGGCCAGACGACTGCCCAGTAGTGCCGGCGACGAACTCGGCCACCACGGCACCGATCAGCGACAGGCCGCCGGCGATTTTCAACCCGCCGAGGAAATACGGCATCGCCGCCGGCAGCCGCAGATACCGCAACTGCTGCCAGCGCGTCGCGCCATTGAGCTTGAACAGGTCGCGCAGATTGCGGTCGACGGAGTTGAGGCCAAGCGTGGTGTTGGACAGGATCGGAAAGAAGGCGACGATCCAGGCACACAGCAGAAGCTTGGTCGTCTGGTCGTTTACATAGATGTTGATCAGCGGAAAGATCGCCACGATCGGCGTCACCTGCAACACGATGGCGAAGGGGAAGAACGACATCTCGACCCATTTCGATTGTGCGAACAGGACCGCCAACCCGACCCCGCCGATGACCGCCAGAGCCAGGCTGAGGAAGGTGATGCGCAAGGTGACCAGGAGCGAGGAAAACAGCAGGCCGGCATCGTTGTAGAGCGTCCACAGCACCACGCCGGGACGCGGCAGGATGTATTGCGGAATCGCATTCCACACGCAGATGCGATCCCACAGCCAGATCGCCAGGATCATGATCGCCAGCGGCAGCACCCAGCGGCCGACCCGTTCGAACCGCTCCTGGCGCACGCGGCGTGCTTCCTCGGGGTCGAGTTTGAACGCGCGTTCGTCAATGGCCGTCATGATGCGCGCCTGCTGTTGAATTGATGGCCTTGACCAGCACATCGGAAGCCTGACGGCACAGTGCTGCATAGTCGGGCGAGGTGCGAAACGCCTCGTCGCGCGGATAGGGCGCCTCGATGGCGAGTTCGTCGAACACCCTGCCCGGCCGCGCCGCCATGACGACGACGCGGTTGGAGAGGAACACGCTTTCGAAGACGCTGTGGGTGACGAAGACGACGGTGAAGCGTTCGTCCTGCCACAGTTCCAGCAGATCATTGTTGAGCTTGAAGCGGGTGATCTCGTCGAGTGCGGCGAACGGCTCGTCCATCAGCAGCACGCGCGGTTTGGTCACCATGGCGCGCGCAATGGAGACGCGCATCTTCATGCCGCCGGAAAGTTCGCGTGGCACCGCGTCCTCGAAGCCGGTCAGGTGAACCCGCGCCAGCATTTCCGTCACCGTTGGCGCCGCCTTGGCGCGGCTGATGCCCTTCAGCCGCAGCGGCAGCCAGACATTGTCGAAAACGCTGGCCCAGGGCAGCAGCGTCGGCTCCTGGAAAACGAAGCCGATGTTCGAGCGGTCGATCGCGCCGCCGCCGCGCCAGTCGAGCACGCCGGAGGTCGGCGTCGACAGGCCGGCGATCAGCCGCAATGCGGTCGACTTGCCGCAACCGGACGGCCCGAGCAGGCTGAGGAAGTCGCCTTCCCGGATCGTCAGGTCGACGTCGCTCAGCGCCGTCACGCCGTTTGAAAACACCTTGCCGACGCCACGCAGCGCCAGAAGCGTCGGGGCCGTACCCGACGCAGCCGGCGCTGGCGCCACTTTTTCCTGCATCATGCCGGGACGGCCTATTTCTTCAACTCGAGCCCGACGCCCTTGTTGACGAAGGTCAGTGTGTAGGCCTGCTTGATGTCGATGCCGTCAGGAGTGACCTTGGCCTTGACCATCTTGTCGTAAAAACTCTTGATCCGCTCGTCGGTCATGGCGCCGATGCCGAGCTTTTCGGTGTCGCCGGAATCGGCCAGGCCGAACTTCTTCATCTGCTCGATCGAGAACGCGATCTGCTCGTCGCTCATGTCGGGATTGTCTTTCTTGATCAATTCGTTGGCGGCCTTGTTGTCGCCGTAGAGATATTTGTACCAGCCCTTGGCCGAGCCATCGACGAAGCACTGGACCACCTCCGGCTTCTTGTCGATCGTGTCCTGCATCACCTCGATCGTCGTTGAGTAGGTGTCCCAGCCATAGTCGGCAAGCAGGAACTGGTTCGGCACGAAGCCGCCCTCCTTCTTGACCGCGAACGGCTCGGAGGTGACGTAGCCCTGCTGGATCGACTTCTTGTTGGCGAGGAAGGGAGCGGTGTTGTAGGTGTAGGGCGCGCGTTTTGAGGCGTCGAAGCCGAGTTCGATGACCATCCATTGGAAGAAGGTCTGCACGCCCTCGTCGCCCAATATGTACTGGTCGGCGTTCTTCAGGTCCTCCCATTTGTCGAGCCCTTCGCCGGGATGGGACATGATCACCTGCGGGTCCTTCTGGAAGTCCGCCGCCACCACGCGCATCGGAATGCCTTGCTGGACGGCATCGAAAGCCGACAGCAGATTGCCGCCCATGTAGAAATCGATCTTGCCGGCCAGCAGCAACGGCCGGCCGCTGACCTGCGGGCCGCCCTGCATGATGGTGACGTCGAGGCCGCAAGCGGCGTAGGTGCCGTCCGCCACGGACTGGTAATATCCGCCATGTTCAGGCTCGGCCAACCAGTTGGTGCCGAAGGTGACTTTTTCATTCGCAGCCGCACCCAGCGTGCTGGCTGCAAGCAGGGCCACAACCGCCACCGAGATCTTCTGTCTTCCGTACATAGACACCACCCTTTGTTTGCTCCGGCGCGCCACGCGCCAGGCTCGACACCAAAGATTCAAGAAGCAAGACGCATGCCACCGGAGGCTTGCACCGGGACCGCCTGCTTGCACCACAGCCATCTGCGAAAGCCGGACAGGTCGTGCTGCACCGGAGGCATCGTGCCTATTTTTTTTTCGCCTGTCCACAATCGCCCCGGCAACATGCACCGCCATCTTGAAGGTGTAATGGGTCAGGCCTTAGGCTGGCGATATCCAGGAGATTGCCATGTTCAAATTCCTCACCCCGAAGTCGATCAAGCCGCCCTTTGCCCGCTACAGCCACGGCGTCGAGGTGCCGCCCGGCAAACGACTTGTGTTGTGCTCGGGTCAGGTCGCCATCACCGCGGACGATCAGATTCCGGAAGACGCCGGCGCGCAGGCCGAACTCTGTTTCCGCAACATCGAGGCGATCCTCGGCGAGGCCGGGCTGGGTCTGCAGGACATCGTCCGCATCAACGCCTATGTCACCGACCGCACGCATCTGCGGCCCTATATGGACGTCCGCGACCGGCTGTTTTCGAGCCCCGCGCCGGCCTCGACACTGATGATCGTCTCCGGTTTCGCCCGGCCCGAATTCAAGGTCGAGGTCGAGGCCATCGCGGCTGGGTGATCGACAGGCCGCGCTTGCCGCGCTAGGTCTGCCTGACCATTGAAGAGGCATGACATGACTGTTGCGAAGAAACGTGTGTGGTGGGGCGACTACCGGACCACCGAATACGCCTCGATCGATCCGGAGGCGACGATCGCCGTGTTGCCGGTGGCGGCGATCGAGCAGCATGGCCCGCATCTGCCAGTTTCAACTGACACTTCGATCATGAACGGCATGCTCGACACGGTCATTTCGCGCCTGCCCGACGATCTCGACATCCGCATCCTGCCGGTCCAGGCAGCGGGCAAGTCGAACGAGCATCTGCACGCACCGGGCACCCTCACACTGCCGGCAACGACGCTGGTCGAAGCCTGGACCGAGCTCGGCCTGTCGATCGCGCGCGCCGGGGTGCGCAAGCTGGTCGTCGTCAATTCGCATGGCGGCAACGAAGAGATCATGGGCATCGTCACGCGCGAATTGCGCGTGCGTGAAAAGATGCTGGCTGTGAAGACCAGCTGGCAACGCTTCGGCCGCCCGGCCGGCATGTATACCGAGCTCGAGGACCGCCACGGCATCCATGGCGGTGATGTCGAGACCTCGCTGATGCTGCATTTCCGGCCTGACCTTGTCGACATGAGCAAGGCCGACAATTTCGTTTCCAACGTCGCCAAGGCCGAAAAGGAATTCTCGCTGCTGCGCCACACCGGCACCCACGCCTTTGCCTGGATCGCCAGCGACCTGAACCCGAACGGCGTGGTCGGCGATGCCAGCATCGCAACGGCGGAGAAGGGCCGGCTGACGGCCGAGTATCAAGCCGACGGCTTCATCAGCCTGCTCAGGGATGTGCGCAAGGCGAAGCTCGCGGAGTGGTTGACGTAGCATAGTTGCTCGGTACAGATGCTCTGACCATCAGATGGGCACATCGCGCCCTTCTGAGAATAGCCGAAGCCTTTTTCTTCGTCATCCTGGGGCGAAGCAAGGAGCGAAGCGACGCGGCGCAGACCCCAGGATCCATGCCGGGACTCCGAAGCGCTGCTACGGTGCAGAATTCTGCTCGGTTGCACTCTACGGCCGCTGTCGCGGCATGGATCCTCGGGTCTCCGCGACGGAGCTTCGCTCCTGCTTCGCCCGTGGATGACGAAGGCGGGGAGGCTTTGGCCGATCTCCAACGGTCGCATCAGTCCGCCCAATGAACGATGGATGGCGCCTGAAGGAGGAATTGGCGTCGGTCAAAATCACGACGTCGAGGAACTACGCATCAATCTTCAGCGCGAAAGGCGTGCCCTCAAAGGCATCCGCACCGCGCCCGATCGATTCGATCGCCTCGACCATGCGGCCGTTGCGATCAAGCAGTGCGTCGGCCACAGCGATCAGTCGCGGATTGGGCGTTGCCGACGGCGATAGCGCCCGCAACGTGCGCGCCAGCTCGGCCTCGTCACGCTTCGGCGCCAGTGCTGCCGCGATGATGTAGGCCGAGGCGGTCGAGCGGCTGATGCCGGCATAGCAATGCACGACCATAGGCCTTGCCCGGTCCCACCGGCGCGCGAAATCGAGCAGGTTGCGGACATGCTCCTCGCCCGGCATGGTCATGCCGTCCTGCGCCACTGCGATGTCGTGCATGACCAGATGCAGGTGGTTCTCCCGGGCGATCGACGCCGGCCGGACCACGTCCGTTCCGGCGGCGAGCAGCGACAGCATGCGGTCGGCGCCGGTCCTGGCCACCGTTTCCTCGATCTTTGCCAGCGAGCAGACATGGATCATTGTTTTGAACCCTTCGATTGATCCTCGCGCCGCGCCGCCCATTCGGCAAGAGCGGATTCGAGCCGCTGCCATTCCTCCTGACTCCCCGGCACGCCGGCGCGCAAGACATGCGGCCGGTCGGCAAAATGGCGAAGCAGGATGCCGCGCTCGCCAAGGGCGGAAAACAGGTCGGCGGCATCGGCCAAGCGGAGATAGCGGAACAACGTGGTGCCACCCGCTACGGGAATGCCGAAGCGGCCGAGCAGCGCATCGAGCCGCGCCGATGCTTCCGCAAGGGATGCCCGCATTGCGTCCTGCCAGTCGATGTCGGCAAGCGCGCGGATGCCGTATTCCAGCGCCGGGCCGGCGACGGCCCATGGTCCGAATTGCGCTTCCAGGCGTTCGACCGTTGCCGCCTCGGAAAGTGCAAACCCGAGCCGCACGCCGGCCAGGCCGAAGAACTTGCCGAACGAGCGCAGCACGACGATGCCGCCCTGGTTAACGTCACCCGCGAGGCTGTGCTGACGCGGGCCGACATCCATGAACGCCTCGTCGACGACCAGCAGCCCGCCCTTGGCACGCAATCCGGCGGCCAGCGCCAGCAACCGGTCGCGCTCGATGATGCGCCCATCCGGATTGTTGGGGTTGACGATGATGGCAAGGTCGGCGTCCGCCAACGCTTCGAAATTATCGACCTCCGCCACCGCGTGTCCCGCGATCGCGGCAGCGCGGGCATGTTCGGCATAGGTCGGACCCAGCACCAGCGCCTTGCCGGGCCTCACCAGCGATGCGACGCGCGGCAACAGGATCTGCGTGCCCGGCGCCGCCGCGACGTTGGCTGGCGACGGCGCGCCATAGGCGTTGGCCGCGATCTCTGTCAGGTCGCGCGTGCGCGCGGCCTCCGGCAGCCGCGACAGCGAGGTGGCGGGCAGGTCGAAAAGCGGGTAGGAGTGCGGATTGATGCCGGTCGAGAGGTCGACGAAAGGCAGCAGGGCGTTGGGGAAAAGCACCCTCGCCCGGCCAAGACTTCCACCATGGTCCACCGCTCCTTCAAGAAGCTTCATGTCAGTCCTGATCGCTTTCCTGTCATTGGCCGTCGAATTCGCCCTCGGATATCCGGACTGGCTGTTTCGCGCCATCGGCCATCCGGTGACGTGGTTCGGCAGGCTGATATCCTTTCTCGACCGCAGGCTCAACCGCGCCACTGATCCCGACGCGCTGCGTCGCAAGCGCGGTGTCCAGGCGCTGCTGGTCATCGTGCTGGTGCCGGCGGTGATCGGCCTCGGCCTGCATATCCTGCTCTGGTTCGTTCCCATGGGGCTATTCATCACTGCCCTTCTGGCAACATCGTTGCTGTCGCAGAAGAGCCTTCACGACCATGTCGAGGCGGTGGCGGATGCTCTCGACACCGGTGGCCTCGCTCTGGGTCGCATGGCCGTCTCGCGAATCGTCGGCCGCGACCCTGAAACGCTCGACAGGGCCGGTGTCTGTCGCGCCGCGATCGAGAGCCTGGCCGAAAATTTCTCCGATGGCATCGTTGCCCCCGCCTTCTGGACCGGCATTGGCGGCCTGGCGGGCGGCGCTGCCTACAAGGCCGCCAACACCGCCGATTCGATGATCGGCCACCGCACTCCACGCCATGAGGCGTTCGGCTGGGCGGCGGCGCGCTTCGACGATTGGATCAACCTGCCGGCGTCGCGGTTGACGGCACTGCTGATCGTGCTGGCGGCGTTCCTGGTCAGGGGCGCCGATCCGCGCAATGCCTGGCACGCGGTGTGGCGCGACGCGAAAAAACACCGCTCTCCCAATGCCGGCTGGCCGGAAGCGGCGATGGCCGGTGCGCTCGGCCTCGCGCTCGCCGGGCCACGGAGCTACGGTGGCGTCCTGGTCGATGACGTCTTCATGGGCGAAGGCGGCCGCCGCGAGGCCGACAGCGTCGACATAAGGCGAGCGCTGAAACTCTATCGCGTCGCCGATTACCTGCTGATCGCGCTGTTCGGGTTGGTTTCGATCATCGTCATCGTTGTGACCTAACCTCACCCTCCCCCTTGTGGGGAGGGTCGGCGCGCAGCGCCGGGGTGGGGGTGCGGCGCCGAAGACCCCACCCCGCTCCGCTTCGCGGATCGACCCTCCCCACAAGGGCATATGCGCTAAGATAGCTTCGGCATGGACTGAAATTTGCGCTTTCGTGGTGGCTCACGCCATCGATGTCGCAAGGCATGGAGATTTTGGCGCAGGGCTGCCAAGGGAGGTTGAGCAAAGATCGCTGCGATCAGAGAGGCGACGATCTGGCGGGTGGCGCGCCACAGCAGCGGGCGCCCGTCGCTCAAGGGGGAGAGACACCCAACTCCTGCGAAAGGGGTTCGGTCACAAGCGCGATGAGGAAGTGGGCAAGAATCCAAGGCTTTGCGATCCTTGGGTCTTTGGCTGGAGGCGCGCGCAGTCCGATCAGGCTCTTCAGACGCTGAAGGCGAGCTCGATGCGCCAGCGCATGCGATAGAGCTTGAGAACTGTGCCGGAGGGAAACTCCTCCTGGTCAAGCGAGGTCACAAGGATGACAAAGCCGGCGGCAATCAGCGTCTCCGGTTGAACCTGCTTGCCCTTGGCCTTGGCTTCCTTGTTGATTTTGCGCCGCGCTTCTTGTGTCGCAGCCTCGGATTTGCGCAAGGCGATCAGGCGCATCTTCAGGGGCTCGCCCTTCTTGAGGCCCAGCCAGACAGGCGTTTCGATGACCTCCTCCCGGCAGCTCTTCAGGTGGCCGATGAGATCGAACGCCTTGCCGTTGGCGTCGAGCCATCGCACATTCTTCCACGGCGCGCGCACGACAACGTCGCCGTCTTGCGCCATGACCTTTGCGATCCGCTCGGCCTGCAGATAGGCGCGGTCGCCGATGCGGATCTCGCCCGGCACCACCGGCACGCGGTCGATCAGCTCGGCCTCGCTCTGGTCGGTGATCTCGAGGAAATCGAACTGCTCGCGCTCAAGATCGAAGGCGCAGTGCATACGCCAAAGGCCATTGTTCTTCTTCTCATGCACACCCGCCTTGGCAACCGATGTCGCATCGAGGATGCGGATCAGCCGGCCCTTAGGCAAGCCTTCCTCCTCGCGCTTCAAAAGGTGCCCGATCAACTGCTGCAGCCACGGCCCTGCATTGCGCAGCCGGCCGAGCAACGCCACGTCCGAGATGTCGGCGATCCCGCTTGCCGCCGCCCAGGCCACGACGCCCCGCATGCCCACCTTGCCAAGGCAGTAAGCCAGTGTCAGGCGCAACAGATCAGTAGCCGACCTGACGCCCCGCGGCCGCAGAAACGCCTTCGTCTCGCGGGCACTCCCTGCAATCAACTCTTCACCGCCGAGGAGCTCAATCGTCTCGGCCCAGCCGTCATCTACAAGCGATTCGTGAGTCATCGCAGCGTAGAATCACAACCGATTCCCCACTGCAACACCTATCTTAGCGCATATGCCCTCAAGGGGGAGGGTAAGACTCTCAGAACTCTATCCCTTGCTGCGCTTTCACACCGGCTGAGAAATGGTGCTTGGTCACGCCCATCTCGGTGACGAGGTCGGCAGCCTCGACCAGCGCCGGCTTGGCGTTGCGGCCGGTGACGACGACATGCAGGCCCTCGCGCCGTGCTTTCAGCGCGCCAACCACCTTGTCGAGATCGAGATAGTCGTAGCGCAGCGCGATGTTCAGCTCATCCAGCACCAGCAGGCTGATCGACGGATCGGCCATCAGCTCAAGCACCTTGGCCCACGCGGCTTCGGCCGCGGCGATGTCACGCTTCAGATCCTGCGTTTCCCAGGTGAACCCCTCGCCCATCGCGTGCCAGACGACGCGGTCGCCGAAAGCGGCGAAGGCGTCCTTCTCGCCAGTATGCCACTTGCCCTTGATGAACTGGACGACGCCGACGCGCTTGCCGTGGCCGAGCATCCGCAGCGCCAGGCCAAAGGCGGCAGTGGTCTTTCCCTTGCCCGGACCGGTGTTGACGATCAGCAGCCCCTTCTCGATCGTCTTGGCCGCCACCTCGGCGTCCTGCACCGCCTTGCGCTTGGCCATCTTGGCGCGGTGGCGTTCTTCGTCCCGGTCTTCGATGGGCTTGCCTTCGATGGGCTTGTTGTCGATGTCGGTCATCTCATTTCACCTTGAGCGGCAGCCCCGCCACCATCAGCAGCACCGTATCGGCAACCGCGGCGACCTGCTGATTGAGTCGGCCGGCCGCATCGCGAAACCGGCGCGCCAGTGCATTGTCCGGCACGATGCCTTGCCCGACTTCATTGGAGACCACGAACCATGGCCCGCGCGGCCGCGACAGGACCTCCGCCAGCCGACGGCATTCGAGGCCGAGGTCGTGTTCGGCCAGCATATGATTGGTCAACCACAGCGTCAGGCAGTCGACAAGCACCGGCTGATCGTCCGGCAAGGCGGCAAGCGTGCCGGCGAGATCGAGCGGCGCATCGATGGTCGTCCAGCCTTCGCCGCGCCGCGACCGGTGCAGCGCGATGCGCTCATGCATCTCGTCATCATAGGCTTGCGCCGTGGCGATATAAATCCATGGCGGCGGCAAGGCTGTCGCGAGAGTTTCGGCGTGCGCGCTCTTGCCGGAGCGCGCACCGCCGATGAGGAAGGTCAGCTTGCTGCGATCAGGCAAAGCTGTCGCGCAGGCTGGTCGCCGTGCCGGTGAAGCGGCCACGCACCACACCGACGACCGCGCCGAGCACAAGCCAGAACACCAGATTGGTCACCGTCACCGCCACCACGAACTGGTGATGCAACCCTTCTGGAATCGCCGTCTCGTAACTGCCGGGCTGCGGCGCGCCGACAATATGCGGCGCGACGATCAAGGCCACGGCAAGGATCGCCAGCGGCAGCGACTTGCGGAAGGCGATCAGGCCGAGCCCGGCCGCGGTCGCCGCCACCGTTGCCCACCACCAGATCTGGCGCTCGGTCAGATCGGCAGCCGGCATTGCCGGCAGTTCCGGGGGAAGGCCGAGACCGGGTGCCAGCGTAAACACGGCAAAGCCGGCCAGGCCCCAGAACACGCCATGGCGCCAATTGCCGATGCCGCCGGCGAATTCGGAAACCGCGACCAGGATCAAGGCGAAGCCGATGCCGGTGATGATATTGGCAAGCACGCTGAAGGCGAAACGCTCGAAACCGTCTGCCGGCGCCCAACCCTCGTCTTCCGCCGGAGCAGCCGCTTCGGCCGGGGCCGCAGTGCTCATGGCAGTGGTATCCGTTGCGGCCGTTGCGGCATGGTCATGGCTGTGCCCGCCGCCGGCCTGTTCGTAGACTTCCGCCTTAAGGATCAGCGGCACGGTGGCGTAGGCCTGCATGCAGGCGAGAACGACGCCGGCCACGAGCCCTGCGATCGCCGCGATGAACACGACGTTGCGAAACAGGTTCATGATGTCAGATCCTCGTCAGTGGCAGGGAAACGCCATCGAATGGCGATAGTCGTGAGCTGCATTGTGGACCGCATCGATATGCGAGAAGCCGACAAAGCCCATCACGAAAATGCCGAGAAACGCAGCAAGAGCGAGCTGCATGAAGCGCGACTGCGAGGAGACGGAGGCGCCGAGGGAGACGGAAGCGGTAGTCATATCTTGTCCTTTCGCCCTCCACCCGAGGGCATCGAAGTCAGTTTCCTGTCGCCGGCAGGTCTCCTGGCTCGCGGATCAGCGCCCTTCCCCACCTTCCCGAAGAAAAATCTTCAGTGGCATATGGAGAGGACTACCGCACACAGTTGCGGGGGCAGCCACGGCATTGGGCGAAAACTCGCCCTCACCGCATTCCCTCTTGGCTCCAAAATGGAACCGACGACATCGGCGACTATAGGCAGAATCCTCGCCTCCGGCAAACCAAATTCCGCCGGCAACCATCGCGAATGCGTCGTACCAGCCGAGGCCCGCCGGTGCCGCAATTGACAATTTTCCTGGCCGGGTGTCGGCTTGCACCTTCACAGGAAGCCAGCCATGCAGCCCATTGCCAGCGAGCGCGGTCTCTACAACGGCCTGACCCGGGCCGAACCGACCCTGCCCTCATCGGCCTATTGGGACGCAGAAGCCTATCAAAGGGATCTCGACGCCATCTGGTATCGAAGCTGGCTGCTCATTTGCCGTGAGAGCGACCTTGCACAACCCCTGGCTTTCCGCAGATTCCGCATCGGCACGCAGGACATCGTCGTGCTGCGTGACGAGACCGGCGAGCTGCGCGCCTTCCACAACACCTGCCGCCATCGCGGCTCGCAGCTTTGCCAGGAAAGCGAGGGCCGGCTGAAGGCGCGGCTGATCACCTGCCCCTACCACGCCTGGTCCTACTCGCTGCGCGGCGATCTTGTGCGCGTGCCGTCGAAATCGCTGCCGGAAGGCTTCGACAAGGCCGACCATCCGCTTTATCGGGTAGCGCTTTCGGTGTGGCGCGGTTTTGTCTTCGTCAATCTGCAGGAGGACGCCGCTGGCTCGGCGCAGGCATCCTTCGATCCCGCCTCCGGCGATCTCGGCAATTGGCCGCTGGAGACGCTGGTGAGCGGCCACGTGCTGCGCAAGGTGATGAACTGCAACTGGAAGATCTTTTGGGAAAACTTCAACGAGTGCCTGCATTGCCCGGGCGTCCACAAGGACCTGTCGCGGCTGGTGCCGATCTATGGCCGCGGCCTGATGGGCCGGCATGACGACCCCGAATGGACGCGCCACGCCGATAATGACGCGCCCGAATTTTCCGGCGGCCTGCGCACTGGCGCCGAAACATGGTCGCGCGACGGCCAGGCGCATGGACCGGTCTTCTCGGGCCTGACACCAGCCGAGCGTGCCGCCGGCCAGACCTACGCCACCAGCCTGCCCTCGATGTTCGTCGTCGGCCATGTCGACTATATCAGAACCGTGCGGCTGGTACCGCAAGGCCCCGAGCAGACCGAGCTTGTCGCCGAATGGCTGTTCGCGCCCGAAGCGCTCGATGCAACCGACATCGACAACATCGTTGCCTTCGGCAAACAGGTGCTGGAGGAGGATGCGGCGATCTGCGAGGTCAACCAGAAAGGCCTGCACTCGATGCGCCACGCGGCCGGCGTGCTGATGCCCGAGGAATACGACCTGCATCGCTTCCACAACTGGGTGCGCGGGCATCACGCGGCGCTTCCGCCCAAACCCTGAAGAGCCCAAGCCCTGAAGATCAGAGCGATTTCGGCAGATAACGCCATGTCACAAAACCGCAAACCGCCGCCAGCAGGCCGAGCGTGACGAACACCGAGCCCAGCCCGAAGAAGGCCAGCACCACGGAATAGACCAGCGGCGGCGTCAGCTCGGAAAAATCGAGATAGGTGCGATAGACCGCCGCCATCTGCGATCTTTCATAGGAGCGCACCGAGCGCATGAAGGCGGTCGAGCCGAGCGCGTCGAGCGCAATGGTGAAGAAGGCACCGCCAAGCAGGAAGGCGCCGGTGAGCAGCGGCACGGTTTCGCCGACGAAACCTGCCGCCAAAAGCGTCGCCGACATGGCGAAATAGGCAAACGTCATGGTCCTGCGGCCGCCGAAGCGTTTCCCCGCCTTGCCCCAGAAGATGGCCATGAACAGCAGCGCATTGCCGGCCGAAACCAGCAGGCCGCCGGCCAGCTTGCCCTCGCCGGTGATCACCATGAACAGCGGACCATAGACGAAGAACGTCGTCCAGAAACAGGAGCGGCCGAAAGCGATCAGCCAGGCCAGCCTAAGCCTGGGCTGCGCGATGAAGCGGCCGATATTGGCGAGCGGATTGACTGGCCGTGTCTTGCCCGGACGGATCGACGGGTTGTCACCAAGCCGGTAGGTCCAAAACAGCGCCAGCAGGGCCAGGGCGAACACCGCCACCGCACCATGCGCGGCATAGATGCCGTAGCGTGTGTAGAGGAGGATGCCGAGCGTCGGCCCACCCGTCCAGGCCAGCATCGACCACGCCATGCGCAGCGATTCGGCCTGCATGAAATCGGTCTTGCGGATGTGGTCCATGATGTAGAGGTTGAGCGTGATCGACAGCGCGCTGGCACCCATCACCCGGCACAGCATGCCGGCCAATTGCCCGGCAAGCGTGTCGGTGACGAAGAACAGCGAGCCTATGGCGAGCAGGCAGGCGCCCGCCGTGTAGACCCAGCGGCGGGCAAAGCGGCGGATCAGCATCGGCATGAACAGGGTTACGGACAGGCCGAGCATCGCTACGACGGTGTAGAGGATCGAGACGATCTGCTCGTTGTGCAGGATCTCGTAGGCCTGGATCGGGATGACGCTCGACACTGTGGCGCGAGCAAAGGATTCGACCGCATAGAGCGAAGCGAAGGTGCGCGCGTCCGCGGCCTTGAGGGCCGGAAGCCAGATCGGATGGCGCACATGGGTGGACATTGCTTTCCCCAAAGCAGAATCACCGGTCAAATCTGCCGGGGCGATCCCGGCGCCAAGAAGAGGAAACCGACGCCTACCCGGCAAAAAGCGAAGTCGGCCAAAGGCTTCCCGGCACTGGCCCAATGCGGCGGATGATCAAAGCTCCCGGTCTTCTTTTGTCCGGGGCAACCGTGATAGTCGTCTTGCGGGGCTGAATCAGAATGCGAGACCATGAGCATCCAAACGCCGACCGCACCCGTTCAGGATCGACCAAAGCGCATCGTCGCCATCGACATCGTGC
Organism: Mesorhizobium cantuariense; assembly: GCF_042647205.1. Lineage (NCBI taxonomy): Bacteria > Pseudomonadati > Pseudomonadota > Alphaproteobacteria > Hyphomicrobiales > Phyllobacteriaceae > Mesorhizobium > Mesorhizobium cantuariense. Next base: position 3,994,752 of record NZ_JBHRVD010000001.1, read on the forward strand.
GCGGTATCGCGCTGATCGCCATGGCGAGCTACCATTTCACCTGGGATCTGGAATTCTTCGGCTACACCGATCCCGGCCTGACCGCCTTCGGCTGGTGGAAGATCTACGCGCGCTGCATCGCCTCGACCTTCCTGTTCCTGGTCGGCGTCAGCCTGTATCTCGCCCATGGCCGACAGATCCGCTGGAACGGCTTCCGGAAGCGGTTCGCCATGGTTGCCGGAGCCGCGATCGCGATTTCGGTCGCCACCCGCATCGCCACCCCGGACGGCTTCATCTTCTTCGGCATCTTGCACGAGATAGCGCTGGCAAGCCTGCTCGGCCTCGCCTTCCTGCGCCTGCCGGCGCTGCTGACGCTTGTCATTGCCGCGCTCGTCATCGCGGCACCGGTCTATCTGCGCTTCGAGGCTTTCGATCACCCGTGGCTGTGGTGGGTCGGCCTGTCGGCGAACAATCCGCGTTCCAACGACTACGTTCCGCTGTTTCCGTGGTTCGGCGCCGTCCTTGCGGGTATCGCGGTGACGAAACTCGCCGTCGGTTCAGGGGTGCTTGCCCGGCTTGCCGAATTGGCACCCGGTCGCTGGGCCAACCCGCTGGTTTTCATCGGCAGGCACAGCCTGGCCTTCTACCTGATCCACCAGCCATTGCTGATCGGCTGCATGTGGCTGTTCTCGCAGATGATGCCGGCACAGGTCGAAACCCCGCAGGTGAATTTCCTCAAAACCTGCCAGCTGTCTTGCGAGCAGTCGCGCGACACAGAGTTCTGTTCCAGCTACTGTGTCTGCATGCTCGATACGCTCGAGGGCGAGGCCACGCTTGATCGGCTCTATAACAACGACCAGACTGCGGAATGGAAGACACATTTGTCCGATCTTGCCGGCATGTGCACCGCCAAGACCGACAGCAAGTTGATGGAGGAAGGGGTCAAATGACCGAGAACCAGCCGAAGCCGGGGCTCATACCGTGGCCGCCGCTGATCTACACCGCCGCCATCGCCATCAGCATCGCGCTTGGCCTGCTCTATCCCCTGCCCTGGATCGGCGACCTGCTGGGCGACATTCTTTTCGCCGCCGGCTGGGTGGCGCTGTTTGCCGTCGCCGCACTCTGGTTCACCGCGATCCGCACCATGATCCGGGCCAAGACCACACTCAACCCCAACGCGGTGCCCGATCACCTTGTCACCACGGGTCCCTTCGGCATCACCCGCAATCCGATGTATCTGGCCAACACGCTGCTTTTGATCGGCGTCGCCTTTGTCTCGGGCATCGTGTGGTTCCTGCCGCTCGCCTTCATCGCCGCCTATGCCACGCAGAAGGCAGCGATCGAAGGCGAGGAAAAGGTGCTGGCGGCGAAGTTCGGCAAGAAATACCGAGATTATGCGAAGCGGGTGCGCCGCTGGATCTGAGCTGGCGCGCCCCGGTTTTCATCGCGCAGAGGTTTTGACGGGCGGCTTCGCTGATGGGGTCGCCGCGTTCGAAGATTAGCCGAAACATCCATTCCGTCGTCATCCACGGGCGAAGCAAGGAGCGTAGCGACGCAGCGCAGACCCGAGGATGACGAAGTTTGGAAGACTTAGGCTAATCTCCAACGTTTGCCATGCCGCTCAAACGCGCGCTAGAATCCAGTCCGCCTACGTATTCACACCAAGTTCCACCAGCCGCTCCACACAAGATTCCTCGGCCTGGTCGAGTTCGGCCAGCGTCTCTTCGAGGTCGCGGCGCTTCTGCCTGAGATCCTCGCGCTTTTCCTCGATGCGCTTGATCATCAGCTTGAGTTGACCGACCTCGCCGGGCGGCGCCTTGTACATCTGGATGATTTCGCGGATCTCGTTGATCGAGAAGCCGAGCCTTTTGCCGCGCATGATCTGGCGGATGAGATGGCGATCGGACGGGCGAAACAGCCGCGTGCGGCCGCGCCGCACCGGCTGCACCAGCCCCTCGTCCTCATAGAAGCGCAGCGTCCGCGTCGATACGTCGAACTCGCGAGTCAACTCGGTGATCGAATAATATTCTCGCATTGCCACTCCGCACGCCGGAATCCCGGGCGATCGCCATGCGGCATCGCCCCTCCGTCCCGAACCAAAACCCATGCCACGCCGGAATCGACAAGGCGCCCCGCGCAAGCCTCGCATGGCATTTACGTAAAAGTCAATTGAGACAAAGGGGTGCCTTCAGGGCACACCGAACCACCATGTGGCAATGCCGAGAAAGGCAAAGAAGCCGACGACATCGGTCACCGTGGTGACGAAGACCGCCGAAGCGACCGCCGGATCGACCTTGAAACGGTCGAGCAGCAGCGGGATCAGGATGCCGGCCAAGGCAGCCGCGAACATGTTGATGATCATCGCCGCCGCGATAATGCCACCCAGATTGGGGTCGCGGAACCAGGCGGCGGCAACGATGCCGATCAGGATGGCGAAGACGATGCCGTTGATGAAGCCGACGCCCATCTCGCGGCGGATGATGCGGCCGGCATTGTAGATGTCGAGATCCTTGGTCGCCAGCGCCCGCACCGTGACGGTCATGGTCTGCGAGCCGGCGTTGCCACCCATGCCGGCGACGATCGGCATCAGCACCGCCAGCGCCACGATATGCTCGATCGTGCGGTCGAACAGACTGATCACCGATGCGGCCAGGAATGCCGTCAACAGATTGATCAACAGCCATGGAACGCGCGAGCGCGAGGTGGAGAAAACACTGTCGGACAGCTCTTCATCGCCGACGCCGCCCATGCGCATCAGATCTTCCTCGGCCTCCTGCTGGATGACGTCGACGACGTCATCGATGGTCAGCACGCCGACCAGCCGCTCGTTCTCGTCGACCACGGCGGCCGAAAGCAGATCATACTGCTCGAATTCCCGCGCCGCTTCTTCCTGGTCCATGGTGGCGGGAATGGCGTGCCGCGTCTCATGCATGACCTCCTCGACCTTGACCGAGCGCCTGGTGCGCAAGATCTGATCGAGGTCGATGGCGCCGAGCAGCTTGAAGGTCGGGTCGATGACGAAGATCTGGCTGAAGCGCTCAGGCAGATTCTGGTCGTCGCGCATGTAGTCGATGGTCTGGCCGATCGTCCAGAACGGCGGCACCGCGACGAACTCGGTCTGCATGCGCCGGCCGGCGGTCTCTTCCGGATAGTCGAGCGAGCGGCGCAGCCTGATCCGCTCGGTGAACGGCAGCTGCGACAGGATCTCGTCCTGGTCTTCCTTCTCGAGGTCTTCGAGAATGTAGACGGCGTCGTCGGAATCGAGCTCCTGCACCGCCTGGGCGATCTGCGCATTGGGCAGATTGTCGACGATCTCCATGCGGATCGCCTCGTCGACCTCGGTCAGCGAGGAGAAGTCGAAATCGGCGCCCAAGAGTTCGACCAGCGCGCGGCGCTGTTCGGGATGCAGCGCCTCGAGCAGGTCGCCGAGTTCCGACTGGTGCAGGTCGTCGACTTCATGCTTGAGCGTGAGCGTGTCGCGGTCGGCGATCGCCGCCCCAATCCGCGCAAGGAAGGACGAAAGGACTGCGCCGTCCTCGCCATAGATGTCGGCGTGGTGATCCTCGGCGGCCCTGGCGCCGGTCGTCCGTTCGTCCTGGCCTTCCACCAGCGCCTCCCGCCATCGCAATCCCGGAAAAGGTGCAAATCAGGTCTAGAGCATCGGGCCCGAAAGTGGAAACCGGTTTTGGGAGAATCCGATGCTCAAAAAGAAAGTGGCGTAAAGTGCGGGAATATCAAACAAAATGCGCCCCGCCCATGGGGCGGAGGCTGGCACATATCGGATTCTGGGAAGAGAGAATGGTGCGGTCGAGAAGACTCGAACTTCCACGGGTTGCCCCACAGCGACCTCAACGCTGCGCGTCTACCAATTCCGCCACGACCGCACGTGGTAGAGCCGGAACCGACCGGCTCGCGGCGTGTAGCAAATCGTTTCCGGCGAAACAAGTGCGCGGCAAGCAATAATGTCAGGCGATTGGCATAATGCTCCACAGGGTTCGGATGCATAGCCGGAACTGGACGTTTGCGCCTGATATCGCCATATGGAAGGCAAGTTCATGTCGCACGAAAGTGCAAGGCGATTTTGGAACCGCGACGAGCATAAGCGAAAAGACAACACCTCATGCCAGAACGCAGCCAGATCGCCACGTCGTTCCTGCCGCTCCCCGGCTCAGTACCGGTCGAATGGCTGATCGAGCCCGGCCTCACCGCCTATCCCGATGCGCTCGCCTTCATGGAGGCGCGCGCCGAGGCGATCCGAAGCGGGGCGGCCGGCGAAATGGTCTGGCTGGTCGAACACCCGCCGCTCTACACCGCCGGCACCAGCGCCCGCGGCGAGGATTTGATCGACGCGAACCGCTTCCCGGTGTTTGCGGCAGGACGCGGCGGCGAATACACCTATCATGGGCCGGGCCAGCGGGTCGCCTATATCATGCTCGATCTCAAGCGGCGGCGCGAGGATGTGCGCGCCTTCGTTGCGGCGCTCGAACAGTGGATCATCGGCACGCTCGCCGCCTTCAACGTGCAGGGCGAACGCCGCGAGGACCGGGTCGGCGTCTGGGTGGTGCGACCGGACCGCCCTGCCTTGCCGGACGGCTCGCCGGCCGAGGACAAGATCGCGGCAATAGGCATCCGGCTGCGGCGCTGGGTCAGCTTTCACGGCATCGCCATCAATGTCGAGCCGGATCTCGACCATTTCAGTGGCATCGTGCCCTGTGGCGTGCAGGATCACGGCGTCACCAGCCTCGTCGACCTCGGCCTTCCCTTGGGAATGGCCGACCTCGACCTGGCACTGAAATCCGCCTTCGAGGACGTCTTCGGTCCCGCCACGGCTCTGCCTGTCGAAGTCGCGCGCAAGGCCGGCTGAGCCTTCCTGATCCGGTACTGCTCAGATCAGCTGCGCGGAGGCCCACAGGACGCCGTAGCCATGGATGGCGAACACCGCCAGCAGCGCTGCCGCCATGGCAAAGCGGTCGACAGTGCGGATCGGCTTCAACTCGTGACGCGGCTTTACACCGCTGCTCGTCGTCAGCAGGCTGAGGATCGAAAACACCGCTCCCGAAGCGAGCAGAAAATTGGCGGAAAAACCGGCCCGCCACCCCACGGCCAGGAAGGCCGAGAGCAGGAAGAACGAGGCCAGCGCCAGCGCGATCGGCCCCGGGCAGATCTGGCGCAGCACCTGGCCGCCGTCGAACTTCCACACCGGCACCAGATTGGCGATGTTGAACAGGGCGGCAAACCCCGCCAGAGCGGCCAGCAGCATTGCCGCCAGCCGATGTCCTTCCGCGCCGGCAAAGGTACTTGCAGCGATTGCGATCGGCACCAGGAAGGCGGAGAAGCCGGCGCCCATCAATGCCACGAAGGCGACCTCGAAACGGCTGTCATACGGCCGCCCGCCAATGGCAATGCCGCCGAGCAGCGGAATGAAGATCATTCGTGCCCTGTTGTGGCCCATCAGGCGGAATGCCGCCATGTGGCCAAGCTCGTGCAAGGCGACCACCGATGTGAGGATCGCGGCCAGCGCCAGCCCGCCGAAATGGAGGCCGAAGAACGGCCACAGGATCAATGCCGAAAGACCGGCGAAGCCGACCTGGCTCAGCGGATGCTCGAACCAGCCACCCTTGCGATACTGCCCGGTCCGCGCCCAGCGCTGCAGCTTGGAGAGTTCGCGGCGCATGGCGAAATAGCGGAACACTGGGAAAGCAACGCCGCGGTAGCGATCGGTCTGGCTGAGGGTGACCCACGTACCATTGCCGTCGGAGACGAGTTCGGTGGTTTCGCGAAAATCCTTCCAGAACGAGGCGTCGAGCGCGGTGTCCTCGATGACGCGCATCGAGAAGCGGCTGCCCTCGACAATGTCTTCGAACCGCGACTTGCGCTCGATCGGCTTGCCGTCGCGGCCTTCCCAGGACAGCATGATTCGAGCCACGCCCTCACCGTCCGGCGCTTCGGCCGAGAGTATCTCACCGGACCAGCCGGCATCGCTGCCAAGCGGCCACAGCGCCTGCCACAGGCGCTGCCGGTCCATCGCTACCAGACGAGACAGCCGGACCGTGCGCAGACCAAGCGGCACGGTCATCAAGAGAAAGATCAGCCCGAGATTGCTGGCCACGAGAATGGCCGTGACGATGGGCGACACGCGACGCTCCCTGTCTTTCAGGGCACCCTAACGTCGCGGCGGCAAGAAAAGCTTAACGGCGGAACGGGTCATAGCCCACTCAGGACCAGCGGCGGCCAACGCCGCCAAATCACATGGCTCCGATCCAGATCGCCATGGAAACGAGAAAGGTGCTCATGCAAACCAGTGAGATGACATCCTGAACCAGATCGGTCATAACTCTCTCCTGTTGTTGATATGTTCGTAGTTTGTTCTAATTTTGTTCAAATGTCAACGAGCACAATCCGGCCGCGTCCGGAATTTCCGGGCGATCAGATCGGCAGGGTTAAGGAAAGGTTGACGGGGCGTCGGACAGTGCTACGTGGGCAGATCGCAGCCTTTGCGATTGGCCAATACACCCATCGCTTCGTCATCCTAGGGCGGAGCAAGGAGCGGAGCGACGCGCGCAGACCCTAGGATGACGACATCGGAGACTAAAGCGGCACCACTTTGCCGTCGGCCAGGGTGACGCGCCGGTCCATGCGCGATGCCAGCTCGTGATTGTGGGTGGCGATCAGCGCCGCAAGGCCCGATTGCTTGACCAGCGCCGCCAGCGCGTCGAACACATAGGAGGCGGTGACCGGGTCGAGATTGCCGGTCGGCTCATCCGCCAGCAGCACCAGCGGCGCATTGGCAACCGCACGGGCAATGGCGACGCGCTGCTGCTCGCCGCCGGAGAGCTCGGACGGCCGGTGCGACGCACGCTTGCCGATCTGCATGTAGTCGAGCAGCAGTGCCGCGCGCTCTGCCGCGTCCTTGCGGCTCAGCCCTTTGATGAGCTGTGGCATCATGATGTTTTCCAGCGCCGAGAATTCCGGCAGCAGGTGATGGAACTGGTAGACGAAGCCGACATCGTTGCGGCGGATCGCCGTGCGCTCGTCGTCGGAGAGCCGCCCGCAGGCACGGCCAGCCAGGATGACGTCGCCAGCGTCAGGACGCTCCAGCAGGCCGGCGGTGTGCAGCAGCGTCGACTTGCCGGTGCCCGACGGCGCCACCAGCGCCACCATCTCGCCGCGCTTCAGCGAGAAGTCCGCGCCATTGAGAATGGTGAGCTTGCGCGGCCCCTGGACATAGTGCCGCTCGACGCTCTTCAACTCGATAATGGCCTCGGCCATCACTCGTACCTCAAGGCTTCGACCGGATCGAGCCGGGCGGCCCGCCATGCCGGAAACACCGTTGCCAGGAAGGACAGACCGAGCGCCATCAGGACGACGTAGGTCGTCTCGCGCGGATCCATCTTCGCCGGCAGCTGGCTGAGGAAATAGAGCTCCGGATTGAACAGCACCTTGCCGGTCATCCACGAGAAGAACTGGCGGATCGATTCGATGTTGGTGCAGATCAGCACGCCGAGCAGCACGCCGGCGAGCGTGCCGGTAACGCCGATCGCCGCCCCCGTCATCAAGAAGATGCGCAGGATGGCGCCGCGCGTCGCCCCCATGGTGCGCAGGATGGCGATGTCGTGCCCCTTGTCCTTCACCAGCATGATCAAGCCGGAGATGATGTTGAGCGCCGCCACCAGCACGATCAGCGTCAGGATCATGAACATGACATTGCGCTCGACCTGCAGGGCGGAGAAGAAGGTCTCGTTGCGCTGGCGCCAGTCAACCATGTCGATCGGCCGCTGCGCAGCCGCCTCCACCTTCGGTTTCAGCGCATCGACGTCATCGGGATTATCGACATAGATCTCGATCGTCTGCGCCCGACCGTCCATGTTGAAATAGAGCTGCGCTTCGGCGAACGGCATGTAGACGATGGAGGTGTCATATTCGGACATGCCGACTTCGAAGATCGCCGCGATCTTGTAGCCCTTCATGCGCGGCGTCGTGCCAATCGGCGTCACGTCGCCGTCCGGCGAGATCAAGGTGATGGTGTCACCAAGCGTCAGGCCGAGATTCTCGGCCATGCGCTTGCCGATGGCAACGCCCTCGCCGGTGTCGAAATCGGCGATCGAGCCCTGTTTGATGTTGCTGGCGACGATAGCGATCTTGCTGAGATCCTCACCACGTATGCCGCGCACCAGCGCACCGGTTCCGCCGCCGACATTGCCCTGCGCCAGCACCTGGCCATCGATCAGCGGGATGGCGTATTTGATGCCGGGCACGCCGTTGATACGGCCGGCGACCTGCGCATAGTCCTCCAGCGGCGAATCGAGCGGCTGCACGATCAGATGACCGTTGACGCCGAGGATGCGCGTCAACAACTCCGCCCGGAAGCCGTTCATCACCGCCATGACCACGATCAGCGTGGCGACGCCCAGCATGATGCCGAGGAAGGAGATCGAGGCGATCACCGAAATCACCGTCTCCTTGCGCCGCGAGCGCAGATAGCGCCACGCGACCATGCGTTCGAAGATGGAAAAGGGTCCGGCGCCCGCCGATCTTGCCGCCACCGCCTCGCTCATGCGGCGACACCGAAGCGCTTTTTCGCGTCAGCGATCGGCAACGTCTCGCGCTCGCCGGTCTTGCGATTCTTGATCTCGATCTCGCCGGCAGCCACGCCGCGCGGCCCGACGATCACTTGCCACGGCAGGCCGATCAGATCGGCGGTGGCGAACTTGCCGCCGGGCCGCTGGTCGGTGTCGTCGTAAAGCACGTCCTTGCCGGCGGCGACGAAAGCGGCATGCAACTCGTCGCAGACACGGTCGCACTCGGCGTCGCCCGCCTTCATGTTGATCAGCCCGATGTCGAACGGCGCCACGGCTTCCGGCCAGATGATGCCGTTGTCGTCATGGCTGGCTTCGATGATCGCCGCGACCAGACGCGACGGACCGATGCCGTAGGAGCCGCCGGAGACGAAATGATCCTTGCCGTCGGGCCCGGTCACCTTGGCGCCCATCGGCTTGGAATATTTGTCGCCGAAATGGAAGATGTGGCCGACCTCGATGCCGCGCGCGGAGACCTTGTCGGTTTCGCCGATCTTTTCCCAAGCCGCCTCGTCATGCATCTCGTCGGTGGCGGCGTAGGGCGTCGTCCATGTCTTGACGATGCCGGCGATCTCGGCGTCGTTGGCAAAGTCGGTATTGGCCCCAGGCACATCGAGCGAAAGATAGTCGCGGTGGCAATAGACCTGGCTCTCGCCGGTGTCGGCGAGGATGATGAATTCATGGCTGAGATCGCCGCCGATCGGCCCGGTGTCGGCGCGCATCGGAATCGCCTGCAGCCCCATGCGCGTAAAAGTCCTGAGATAGGACACGAACATCCTGTTGTAGGCCGCCCTGGCGCCCTCGAAGTCGAGGTCGAAGGAATAGGCGTCCTTCATCAGGAATTCTCTGCTGCGCATGACGCCGAAGCGCGGCCGCACTTCGTCGCGGAACTTCCACTGGATGTGGTAGAGATTGAGCGGCAGGTCCTTGTAGGACTTCACATAGGCGCGGACGATCTCGGTGACCACTTCCTCATTGGTCGGACCGTAGAGCATGTCGCGGTCCTGCCGGTCCTTGATGCGCAGCATCTCCTTGCCGTAGTCGTCATAGCGGCCGCTTTCGCGCCACAGATCGGCCGACTGGATGGTCGGCATCAGGATTTCCAGCGCGCCGGCGCGATTCTGCTCCTCGCGGATGATGCGGCAGACCTTGTCCAGCACCCGTTTGCCGAGCGGCAACCACGAGAAACTGCCCTGCCCCTGCTGGCGGATCATGCCGGCACGCAGCATCAGCCGGTGCGAGACGATCTCGGCCTCGCGCGGATTTTCTTTGAGGATAGGCAGGAAATAGCGCGACAAACGCATGGACAGGTCCGTGAGTGAGGATGGCCGCGTCAGAATCGGCGCGGCTTTGGCTTGCTTGACCCGGCTTCATAGCCATTTCATGGCGGAATGGAAACCCGGACGCATCGGCCCGAAAATCGGAAATCGATTTTCAAAAAGCACAGGCAGCCGGGATCAAAAGCGTTGCGGCGTCCTTCGCGCGTCCAGCGGACGCGCGGCGCTGCAAGGCGCCGCGATTGCCCCGGGTGTCTTATTGGTCGTATCCGAAGCAACGCCTGCCACACTATTGTGCAGTGCAGCACGAGAATGCCCGTTTCAAGGCAAAATTCTTCGTGACATTTTCATTCGCCTTAGGCTAATGTACCTCGATAACCGAGAGGGCAGAAAAAAATCTGCTCTCCTACGCGGTCAAAGTCTTGGGAGGATGCGATCTAGGCGCGGTTACTCGCTGCCACCGGAAACCGGAAACAGATCGGACGCGTTTAAATTGCAAGGCCTTGTGCCTTGCATTTTTTTTGTGCAATCAGCTATTTAGCGCGACGCGTTGCCAAACCACCTTACCTTGCGTCAGCACTCGCCCGGCCGCAAAAACGCACCGCAGTCCTGTCGGAAACCGCGCATGATTCCGAAGGATAAAAACGTCGTTGCCGGACAGTCTATTTGGCTGGGGTTTGGTTGAATTCCGGCACGATGTGCGGGATGTCGTTGAGGCTGTAACCCAGCCCATGCGTCAGGCCATAGAAAATGCCCATCAGGACAGCCGTGGCGACGGTGGTGCGGATCACGGCGCGCAGCATGTGCGGTCCGCGCGGTGCGCTCGGAACCGTGCCCAGCGTCACGTCATGGTCGTCGTCCTGCGTCTTCACACTGAACGGCAGCACGGCAAACAGCACCACCCACCAGGTCGCGAAAAACAGGGCGGTGAACGAAACCCAGCTCATGATTGCTCCAGTTCGATCAGCGTGCCGAAGAAATCCTTCGGATGCAGGAACAGCACCGGCTTGCCGTGCGCGCCGATCTTCGGGTTGCCGTCGCCAAGCACGCGGGCGCCGGCAGCCTTGAGCTGATCGCGCGCGGCCAGGATGTCGTCGACCTCGTAGCAAAGATGGTGCATGCCGCCGGAAGGGTTCTTCTCCAGGAAGGCGGCGATCGGCGATCCCTCGCCCAAAGGCTCCAGAAGTTCGATCTTGGTGTTGCCGACATTGACGAACACCACCGTGACGCCATGCTCTGGCAGCGCCTGCGGCTCCGTCACGTCCGCGCCGAGCGTGTTGCGATAGGCGGCGACGGCAGCTGTCAGCTCCGGCACGGCAAGCGCGACATGGTTCAAACGTCCGAGCATAGGTTTTCCTCAGGGCAGTAAGGCAATAGGCTCCCTTTCGTCACCTTGTGACGAATACAGTCACCAGCGGCTTCTTGCCCCAGGCTTCGTTGGCGGCGCCGCGCACGGCGCGCCGTACTGCTTCCTGCACCAGGTCGAGATCTTTTCGGCGCTGACGGGGGATCGAGTCCACCGCGCCGATTGCCGCATCGATCATCAAATCTTCCAGCGACTCGCCACGGCCATCGGCCTCGGCGACGCCGATGGCGACCAGATCGGGGTCACCGGCAAGCTCATATTTGTCGTCGAGCACGACGTTGACCGCGACATGGCCGGCAAAGGACAGTTTGCGCCGGTCGCGAATGCCCATCGCCTGATCGGTGCCAAGCAGTCTGCCATCCTTGTAGACGCGGCCGAACGGCACCTGGTCGATGATGGTGGCGGGGCCGGGAGCAAGCCGCAGCATGTCGCCGTCGCGCACCTGCGCCACCTGGCCGATGCCCGAAGTCGACATCAGCGACCCCTGCGCCACCAGATGCGCCGCCTCGCCATGCACGGGAACGCCGATCTGCGGGCGCACCCATTCATACATCTTGCGCAACTCGCTGCGCCGCGGATGGCCCGAGACATGCACCAGCGCATCGCCGTCCTCGATGATCTTGACGCCGAGGTCGATGAGACGGTTCTTGATCTCGAGGATCGCCTTCTCGTTGCCGGGAATGGTACGCGAGGAAAACACCACCGTGTCGCCGGCCGTCAGCGACACCGATTTCATCTCTTCGCGCGACAGCTTGGCCAATGCGGCCAGCGGCTCGCCCTGGCTGCCGGTGCAGATGATGACCAGGTTTTCGCGCGGGATAAAGCCAAAATCCTCCTCGGCGATGAACTCGGGCAGGCCGTCCATGTAGCCGAGCTCGCCCGCCACATCGATGACCCGCTTCAGCGAACGGCCGAGCACCAGGCACTGACGGCCGGCATCGCGCGCCGCCTTGGCAATGGAGACGATGCGTCCGACATTGGAGGAGAACGTGGTGACGGCGACACGGCCCTTGGCAGCCTGGATGACGCCCTTGAGGCCTTCGCCCACGGCCACTTCCGAAGGCGACTCGCCTTCGCGCAGCGCATTGGTCGAATCGCAGATCAGTGCCAGCACGCCCTTGTCGCCATAGGCGCGGAACCGCGCCTCGTCGGTCTTCGGCCCGATTGTCGGCTCCGGATCGATCTTCCAGTCACCGGTGTGGATGACGGTGCCGGCCGGCGAGGTGATCGCCAGCGACATCGGTTCAGGGATGGAGTGCGCGACCGGGATGGCTTCGATCTCGAACGGGCCGACGGTGAATTTCTCGCCCGCCCGGTAGATCGTCAGCGGGATTTTCGGCGCGCCCTGCTCGCCTTGCCGCTTGGCTTCGAGCAAACCGGCGCTGAACGGCGTCATCCAGACCGGCGCCTTCAGCTTCGGCCAGGTGTCGAGCAGCGCGCCGTAATGGTCTTCATGCGCATGCGTGATGATGATGCCGCGCAGATTGGCGAGGTTCTCCTCGATGAAGCGCGTGTCGGGCAGCACCAGGTCGACGCCGGGCAGGCTGGCATCGGGGAAGGTCACGCCAACATCGATGACGATCCACTCGCGCGCACTGGGCGGCCCGTAGCCGTAAAGAGCGAAGTTCATACCGATCTCGCCGACGCCGCCGAGCGGCACGAAGACGAGTTCGGCGTTTTCCGCTTTCGCCATGATTTTTCCCTTCCTGGCCCTCAGGCCAAGTCCATAAAGCAATTCCAGGAAAAGTGTGTATCGGTTTTCCCACAGGAATTGCGCAAGAACAAACAGTTAGACCCGTCCATGAATGGCTCTAGGCCCTGGCCGAAGCGACCGCGCCGAAATGCACGTCGCCGGCGGCGATCGTCAGAACCGAACCTTCATCGTCGCGGATCACGAAACGGCAGTCCTCGTCAATGGTTTCAAACACCCCACGCACCACATTACCGTCAATTCTGACAGCAACCTCGCCGCCGAGCCCCGCCGCGCGAGCCAACCACCGTCGCCTGACGGCGGCAAGTCCGCGCCCCTCATCCCACAACCGGGCATTCTCGCTCCAGGCATCCGACAGCGCCAGGAACAGTGTTTCCGCATCGCATGCCGCACCCAGCGCGTGCAATGATGTTGCGGGATAAGGCAAATCCTCGGGGTATGCCACCACATTGACGCCGATGCCGACCGCCACCGCGAAACGGCCGCCTTCCAGGATCGCCGATTCCAGCAGGATGCCGGCCAGCTTGGCGCCCGAGGCAAGGACGTCGTTCGGCCATTTCAGCTCGAAACGGTTCTTTCCTTCACTGCCACCGTCGAGGCCAATGGCGATCCGGCCCTTCGGCACCACGGCGTCGAGCGCATCGGCCAGCGCCAGTCCGGCGACGAAACCCAGCGTTGCGGCAAGGCGAAGCTCTGCCTTGGTGATCACGAGCAGCGTCGCCGCGAGGTTGCCTTCGGGCGTCGCCCAGACACGGCCGCGCCGGCCACGCCCGCTTTCCTGTTTCTTGGAAACGACCCACAGCTTGCCCGGGTCACCTGCCCTTGCGTGATCCAGCGCCAGCGCATTGGTGGAGCCGACGCTGTCATGCGCCTCGAGCCGGAACCCTTCCGACGCCGAGGTTGGAGCCAGCCGAAACGCCATGCCGTCTAGAAAAATGCCTTGGCGGCGGCTTCGGCATAGGTGCCGATCGGTCCGCCGATCAGCACGTAGAACAGCACGAAGGCGCCGGAGACGCCGAGCACGACACGCAATTCTGTCGCCATCGGCACGAAGCCACCGACCGGTTCGTCGAACCACATGATCTTGATGATGCGCAAATAGTAATAGGCGCCTACGACCGAGGCCAGCACGCCGATGATCGCCAGCGCATAGAGGTTGGCGTTGATGGCTGCGAGGAAGACGTACCACTTCCCCCAGAAGCCGGCGAGCGGCGGAATGCCGGCCAGCGAGAACATCAGGATGGTCAGGATGGTCGCCATGATCGGATTGGTCGACGACAGGCCGGCCAGATCGCTGATCTGCTCGACATTGCCTTCCTTGCGCCGCATGGCGAGGATGAAGGCGAAGGTGCCGAGCGTCATGACCAGATAGATCAGCATGTAGATGGCGACGCCGCGCACGCCGGCCTGGCTGTTGGCGGCAAGGCCGACCAGCGCGTAGCCCATGTGGCCGATCGAGGAATAGGCCATCAGCCGCTTGATGTTGGTCTGGCCTATCGCCGCGAAAGCGCCCAGCGCCATCGAGGCGATCGAGATGAAGACGATGATCTGCTGCCAGTCGGAAGCGATCGGTTTGAACGCGCCCATGGTGACGCGCACCATCAGCGCCATCGCCGCCATCTTCGGTGCTGCCGCCAGGAAGGCCGTCACCGGCGTCGGCGCGCCCTCATAGACGTCAGGCGTCCACATGTGGAACGGCACCGCCGAGATCTTGAAGGCAAGACCGGCCAGCACGAAGACGAGACCGAAGACGAGGCCAAGCTGGCGCTCGCCGCTGCCCAGCGCCGTGGCGATCTCCTGGAAGCCGGTGTTGCCGGTATAGCCATAGACCAGGCTGATGCCGTAGAGCAGCATGCCCGACGACAGCGCGCCGAGAACGAAATACTTCAGGCCGGCCTCGGTCGAACGCAGATTGTCACGATTGATCGCGCACAGCACATAGATCGCCAGCGACTGCAGTTCGAGGCCGAGATAGAGTCCGATCATGCCGTTGGCCGAGATCATCAGCATCATGCCGAGCGTGCTGAGCAGCACCAGCACCGGATATTCGAACTTGTCGAAATGCTCCGCCTTGGCGAACCGCATCGACATAACCAGCGTCACCGCCGAGCCGACCAGCGCCAGCACCTTCATGAAGCGGGCGAAGGAATCCTGGATGAAGGCATTGCCGTAGGCGCTGCCCTGCCCGGTTTGGAAGATCAGCCAGGCGCCGGCGATCACCAGAACGGCAACGGCAAGGCCGGTCGCCGTGTTGGCGGTGTTGGCGCGCGAATAGGCCCCGACCATCAGCAGCGCCAGCGCGCCGACGGCAAGGATCAGCTCTGGCGTCGAGAGCGACAGGCTGGAGAGAAGGTCCGGCGTCATGGTTCGCAAAACCCTTGGGTTAATTCGCCGCCGCGGTCTGCGCGGCGCCGATGGATGCAGTGACATTGGTGACGAGCGACTTGACCGATTCGGCCGTCGCGTCGAAGACGGGTGCGGGATAGACGCCGAAGAAGATGACCAGAACGACCAGCGGGTAGATGATCACCTTCTCGCGCGTCGACAGGTCGAGCAGGCCCTTCAGGCTGTCCTTGGTCAGCGCGCCGAAGATCACCCGGCGATAGAGCCAGAGCGCGTAACACGCCGACAGGATGACGCCGGTGGCGGCGAAGAACGCCACCCAGGTGTTGACCCGGAACACGCCGAGCATGGTCAGGAACTCGCCGACGAAGCCGCTGGTGCCGGGTAGGCCGACATTGGCCATGGTGAAGATCATGAACACCGTGGCGTATTTCGGCATGTTGTTGACCAAGCCGCCATAGGCGGCGATCTCACGTGTATGCATGCGGTCGTAGATGACGCCGACGCACAGGAACAGCGCGCCGGAGACGAGGCCGTGGCTGAGCATCTGGAAGATGGCGCCCTGCACGCCTTCCTGGTTCATGGCGAAGATGCCCATCGTCACGAAGCCCATATGGGCGACCGACGAATAGGCGATCAGCTTCTTCATGTCCTCCTGCATCAGCGCCACCAGCGAGGTGTAGATGATGGCGACGACCGACAGCGCGAAGACCAGCGGCGCGAACATTTCGGACGCCAGCGGGAACATCGGCAAGGAGAACCGCAGGAAGCCGTACCCGCCCATCTTCAAGAGGATGGCGGCCAGGATGACCGAACCTGCCGTCGGCGCCTCGACATGCGCGTCGGGCAGCCAGGTATGCACCGGCCACATCGGCATCTTCACCGCGAAAGAGGCGAAGAAGGCAAGCCATAGCCATGTCTGCATGTTGGCCGGGAAATTGTGCGTCAACAGCGTCGGAATGTCTGTCGTGCCGGACTGGAAGAACATCGCCATGATGGCGAGCAGCATCAGCACCGAGCCGGCCAGCGTGTAGAGGAAGAACTTGAACGAGGCATAGACGCGCCGCTTGCCGCCCCAGACGCCGATGATGATGAACATCGGGATCAGGCCGGCTTCGAAGAAGACGTAGAACAGCACGATATCCAGCGCGCAGAACACGCCTATCATCAGCGTTTCGAGCAGCAGGAAGGCGATCATGTAGGCCTTGACGCGCTTCTCGATCGATTCCCACGAGGCCAGGATGCAAAGCGGCATCAAGAACGTCGTCAGGATGACGAACAGCATCGAAATGCCGTCGACGCCCATATGGTAGGAGATGCCGGAGTCGAGCCAGGCGACCTTCTCGACGAACTGGAAACCGGCCTGCGAATTGTCGAAGCCGGTCCAGATGAACAGCGAGATGATGAAGGTGAAAGTCGTCGTTAACAGCGCGATGGCGCGGATGTTGCGGCGTGCGTTTTCGCTGTCATCATTGACGAACAGGATAAGCAGCACACCAACCAGCGGCAGGAAGGTGACCAGCGAGAGGATTGGCCAGGCGGTCATCAGAGCATCATCCAGGTGACGAGTGCGGCAACGCCGATCAGCATGGCGAAGGCATAATGGTAGAGGTAGCCGGTCTGCAGCTTGACGACCCGGTTGGTGACGTCGACGACGCGTGCCGAAATACCATCCGGGCCGAGGCCGTCAATGACGGTGCCGTCGCCGGTCTTCCACAGGAAGTGGCCGAGGCGCTTGGCGGGCCGCACGAACAGGAAATCGTAGAGCTCGTCGAAATACCACTTGTTGAGCAGGAAGGTGTAGAGCCCGCGATGCTGAGCAGCCAGATTGACCGGCATTTCCGGCGAGCGGATGTAGAACTTCCAGGCCAGCGCGAAGCCGATCAGCATGGCGATGAAGGGCGACAGCTCGACCCACAGCGGCAGTTCGTGGATATCGTGCAGGATATGGTTCTCCGGCAGCGTGAACAGCGACGCCTTCCAGAACTCGGCATAGCCCTCGCCGATGAAGGCGCCGTGGAAGATGATGCCGGCAAACAGCGCGCCGGCGGCCAGGATGAACAGCGGCACCAGCATCACCGGCGGCGATTCATGGACGTGGTGCATGACCTCGTGGCTCGCCCGCGGCTCGCCGTGGAAAGTCATGAAGATCAGCCGCCAGGAATAGAAGGAGGTGAAGCAGGCGGCGATGACCAGCAACACGAAGGCCATGCCGGCAACCGAATTGTGCCCGGCAAAGGCGCTCTCGATGATGGCGTCCTTGGAGAAGAAGCCGGCGGTGCCGATGACCGTCACCGGGATGCCGACGCCGGTCAGCGCCAGCGTGCCGATCACCATCATCCAGTAGGTGGCCGGGATCAGCTTGCGCAGGCCGCCCATCTTGCGCATGTCCTGCTCGTCGGAGACGGCATGGATGACCGAGCCCGAGCCGAGGAACAGCAGCGCCTTGAAGAAGGCATGCGTGAACAGGTGGAAGATCGCCGCGCCATAGGCGCCGACGCCGAGCGCCACGAACATGTAGCCGAGCTGCGAGCAGGTCGAATAGGCGATGACGCGCTTGATGTCGTTCTGGACCAGACCGACGGTCGCGGCGAAAAAGGCGGTGAAGGCGCCGATGAAGGTCACCACCGTCAGCGCCGAATGCGACAGCTCGAACAGTGGCGACAGCCGCGCCAGCATGAACACGCCGGCCGTCACCATGGTGGCGGCATGGATGAGTGCCGAAACCGGCGTCGGGCCTTCCATGGCGTCCGGGAGCCAGGTGTGCAGCGGCACCTGCGCCGACTTGCCCATGGCGCCCATGAACAGCAGCAGGCAGACGACCGTCATGGCCGCCTGCTTGTCCAGCGCATAGCCAAGGAACGTCAGCACGGCGGCGCCCTGTGGCGCGCCTTCGGCCGGAATGAACGTCGCCGCATTGGCGAAGATGGTGCCGAGATTGACCGAGCCGAACAGCACGAACAAGCCGAAGATGCCGAGCGCAAAGCCGAAATCGCCGACGCGGTTGACGACGAAAGCCTTTATTGCCGCGGCATTGGCCGACGGCTTCTTGTACCAGAAACCGATCAGCAGGTAGGAGGCGAGACCAACCCCTTCCCAGCCGAAGAACATCTGCACGAGGTTATCCGCCGTCACCAGCATCAGCATGGCGAAGGTGAACAGCGACAGGTAGGCAAAGAAGCGCGGCCGATTCGGATCGTGGTGCATGTAGCCGATCGAATAGATGTGAACCAGCGCCGACACGGTGTTGACCACCACCAGCATCACCACCGTCAGCGTATCGATACGCAAAGCCCAGGCCGCTTCCAGTCCGCCTGACTGGATCCAGCGCAGCACCGGCACGGTGAACACTTCGCCGTGGCCGAAACCAACGGTGAAGAAAGCGACCCACGACAGCACAGCCGCGATCACCAGGAAGCCTGAGGTGATGTATTCGGACGCCTTGGCGCCGAGCGACGTGCCGAACAGGCCGACGATCAGGAAGCCGAGCAGGGGAAGGAAGACGATGGCCTGATACATGGTGGTTCCGTCAACCCTTCATCATGTTCACGTCTTCGACCGCGATCGAGCCGCGGTTGCGGAAGAAGACGACGAGAATGGCAAGTCCGATGGCGGCTTCAGCCGCCGCGACCGTCAACACGAACAGCGCGAACACCTGGCCGACCAGATCGCCGAGTGCTGCCGAAAAGGCGACGAAATTGATGTTGACCGCAAGCAGGATCAGCTCGACCGACATCAGGATGACGATGACGTTCTTGCGGTTCAGGAAGATGCCGAACACGCCGAGCGTGAACAGGACCGCCGATACGGTCAGATAATGCGCGATGCCGACAACCATCTCAGAGTCCCTCGCCTGTCTTGACCTTGCGGATTTCCATCCCGGTCGCCGGCGTGCGGCCGACCTGGGCTGCGATCGACTGCCGCTTGACGCCTGGTTTATGGCGCAGCGTCAGCACGATGGCGCCGATCATGGCGACCAGCAGGATGAGGCCCGAAATCTGGAAGTAGTAGAGGTAGTCGGTATAGAGGATGTCGCCGAGCGCGGCGGTGTTTGTCCGCGCGGCGAGATCCGGAATGGGTTTCGAAACCGTCGAGGCGAGCTGCGGCGCGAAAGTGTAGCCGCCGAGCACGACGATCAGCTCCGCCGCCAGGATCAGCCCGACCAGCGCGCCGATCGGTGCATATTGCAGGGCGCCTTCCTTCATCTCGGCGAAATCGACGTCGAGCATCATGACGACGAACAGGAACAGCACCATGACCGCCCCGACATAGACGACGAGCAGGATCATCGCCAGGAACTCGGCCCCGGTCAGCATGAACAGGCCGGCGGCATTGAAGAAGGTCAGGATCAGGAACAGCACCGAATGCACGGGGTTGCGCGACGAAATGACCATGAACGCCGATGCCACCGCGACAAAGGCGAAGAGGTAGAAAAAGGCCGCCTCTAGTCCACTCAACATGGGGTTCCCCCGGGTTCCTGTACAAACAGGACAAGCGTCCTGTTTCGATGTTTGCCGCCGCGTCAGGCTGCAAGTTTCGTTGTGTCCTTAGACGAGGCCCCTCGCCCCGTCCATGCGTCAAATATCAGCGGTACGGCGAGTCCAGCGAGATGTTGCGCGCCAGTTCGCGCTCCCACCGGTCGCCATTCGCCAACAGCTTGTCCTTGTCGTAGTAGAGTTCCTCGCGCGTCTCCGTCGCGAATTCGAAATTCGGCCCCTCGACGATGGCGTCGACCGGGCAGGCTTCCTGACAGAAGCCGCAATAGATGCACTTCACCATGTCGATGTCGTAACGAACCGTGCGGCGCGTGCCGTCATTGCGACGCGGGCCGGCCTCGATGGTGATGGCCTGCGCCGGGCAGATCGCCTCGCACAATTTGCAGGCAATGCAGCGTTCCTCGCCGTTGGGATAGCGGCGCAACGCATGCTCGCCCCGGAAGCGCGGGCTGGTCGGCCCCTTCTCGTGCGGATAGTTGATCGTCTCCTTCGGCGCGAAGAACTGGCGCATCGACAGGAAGAAGGCGCTGACGAAATCCTGCAGCAGCAGCGATTTTGCGGCTTGGGACAGAGCGGACATCACGCAAACCCCGTGATCTTGAGGAAGGTGGCGGTGGCGACCACCATGAACAGCGAGATCGGCAGGAACACTTTCCAGCCGAGCCGCATCAGCTGGTCGTAGCGGTAGCGCGGCACGAAGGCCTTGACCATGGAGATGCCGAAGAAGACGAAGCAGACTTTCAGCACGAACCAGATGACACCAGGCACCCAGGTGAACGGCGCGAAGTCGAAGGGAGGCAGCCAGCCTCCGAGGAACAGGATGGTGGCCAAGGCGCACATCAGCACGATGGCGACATACTCGCCGAGGAAGAACAAAAGGAACGGCGTCGAGGAATATTCGACCATGTGGCCGGCAACCAGTTCCGATTCGGCTTCGACCAGATCGAAAGGCGGCCGGTTCGTCTCGGCCAGCGCCGAGATGAAGAAGATGATGAACATCGGGAACAGCGCCAGCCAGTTCCAGTCGAGGAAGGTGTTGGGCAGGCCAATCCGCGTACCAATTCCATCATGCTGCGACAGCACGATGTCTGTGAGGTTGAGCGAACCGGCGGTGAGCAGAACGGTGACGATGACGAAGCCGATCGAGACTTCGTAGGACACCATCTGAGCCGCCGAACGCAGCGCGCCGAGGAACGGATATTTCGAGTTCGATGCCCAGCCGCCCATGATCACGCCGTAGACCTCGAGCGAGGAGATGGCGAAGACATAGAGGATGCCGACATTGACGTTGGCGATCGCCCAGCCCTCGTTGACCGGAATGACCGCCCAGGCGGAGATCGCCAGCACCGCCGACACCAGCGGCGCCAGCAGGAAGACGCCCTTGTTAGCGCCCGATGGAATGATCGGTTCCTTGAAGACGAATTTCAAGAGATCGGCGAAAGCCTGCAACGTGCCCCAGGGACCGACGACGTTCGGGCCACGGCGCAGCTGCACCGCCGCCCAGATCTTGCGGTCGGCGTAGAGGATGTAGGCGACGAAGATCAAAAGCACGACGATCAGCACGACCGACTTCAAGAGGATCAGCAGCGCCGGCAGCACGTAGAAGGAGAAGAAAGTGTCCATGCTTATTCCGCCGCCTGCTTGAAGCCGCTCTTGGCCAGTGCCGAGCATTCCGCCATCACGGCCGATGCCCGCGCGATCGGGTTGGTCAGGTAGAAATCCGTCACCGGCGAGGTGAACGTGCCCTTGTTCAGCCGTCCGCCGAGCTTCGCCACCCCAGCGATGTCCTCGGCATTGCCGGCCGCGACCTGATCGATGCGGGCCAGATGCGGGTATTCGCCATAAAGCTTGGCGCGCAGCTGCGGCAGCGAATCGAACGGCAGTTTCTTGCCCAGCACATCCGACAGGGCCCGCAGGATCGCCCAGTCCTCACGCGCATCGCCCGGCGCAAAGCCGGCGCGGTTGGTCTGCTGCACACGCCCTTCCGTGTTGACATAGGTGGCCGATTTTTCGGTGTAGGCAGCCGCCGGCAGGATGACGTTGGCGCGGTGTGCGCCCTGATCGCCATGCGTGCCGATATAGACGACGAAGGCGCCGCCGGTCTTGGCCATGTCGATTTCGTCGGCGCCGAGCAGGAACAGCAGCTCCATGTCGCCCAGCATGCCGGCGACACTCTTGCCGCCCTCGCCTGGCACGAAGCCAAGATCGAGACCGCCGACACGTCCGGCCGCATTGTGCAGCACGGCAAAGCCGTTCCAGTCGGCGCGAGCGGCGTTGACGGCGGCGGCGAGCTTGGCCGCCTGGCCGAGCACGGCCGCGCCATCGGCACGCGCCAGCGCACCCTGGCCGACGATGATAAGCGGATGCGTCGCCTTCTTCAGCACCTGGAAGAACTTGCCATTGCCATCCGCCAAATCCCTGAGCGAATCCGGTCCGGCGCCCAGCTGTTCGTAGTCGTAGCGCGTGTCGCCGACATCGCCGATGACGCCGACCGGCAGATTGCCGATCCGCCAGCGCTTGCGGATGCGGGTGTTGAGCACCGAGGCTTCATAGCGCGGGTTGGCGCCGATGATCAGCACCGCATCGGCCTGTTCGATGCCTTCGATGGTCGGATTGAAGATGTAGCTCGCCCGGCCGAGCGCCGGATCGAGTGCGGCACCATCCTGGCGGCAGTCGATATTCTTCGAGCCGAGCGAAGCCATCAGCAGCTTCAGTGCGTAGATTTCCTCGACAGCAGCGAGATCGCCCGATATGGCGCCGATCTTCTCGGGTGCCGTCTTCGACACCGCGTCCTTGATCGCGGCGAAGGCCTCGGCCCAGCTTGCCGGCGCGAGCTTGCCGTCCTTGCGCACATAAGGGCGGTCGAGGCGCTGTGTACGCAGACCGTCCCAGATGAAGCGGGTCTTGTCGGAAATCCACTCCTCGTTCACCGCTTCGTTGACGCGCGGCAGGATGCGCATCACTTCGCGACCCCGGCTATCGACGCGGATCGCCGAGCCGACCGCGTCCATCACGTCGATGGATTCGGTCTTTGTCAGTTCCCACGGCCGCGCCTGGAAGGCGAAGGGTTTTGAGGTCAGCGCACCGACCGGGCAAAGGTCGATGACATTGCCCTGCAGCTCCGAGGTCATCGCCTGTTCGAGATAGGTGGTGATCTCGGCGTCCTCGCCGCGGCCGATCAGGCCAAGCTCGGAAATGCCGGCGACTTCCGTGGTGAAGCGGACGCAGCGCGTGCAATGGATGCAGCGGTTCATCACCGTCTTGACCAGCGGTCCGATATATTTGTCTTCGACCGCGCGCTTGTTCTCATGATAGCGCGAGGAATCGACGCCGAAGGCCATCGCCTGGTCCTGCAGGTCGCATTCGCCGCCCTGGTCGCAGATCGGGCAATCCAGCGGATGGTTGATCAGCAGGAACTCCATCACGCCTTCCCTGGCCTTCTTGACCATCGGCGTGTTGGTGAAGATTTCCGGCGGCTCGCCATTCGGGCCGGGGCGCAGGTCGCGCACGCCCATGGCGCAGGACGCCTGCGGCTTGGGCGGTCCGCCCTTCACCTCGATCAGGCACATGCGGCAATTGCCGGCGATCGACAGCCGCTCATGGAAGCAGAAGCGCGGCACTTCCGCGCCAGCGTCTTCCGCCGCCTGCAGCAGCGTGTAGTGGTCGGGTACAGTGATCTCTTTCCCGTCGACCTTGAGCTTTGCCATTCGCCTCAAACCCCTGCGGAGTTCCCGCAATCTCATTTTCCGGACGCGGTCGAGACCACATCAGGCATTTCATTCACTTCTTGACGGCGAGCGCCGCCGCTTGGGCTGTCCAATCGTCGCGGCCAATGCGGCCGGTGAGCGACAGATAGTCCTCGACCCAGGCAACCTCTTGCGGCGTCCATGCCGCGATCTGGCCATACGTCCAGATGCCAAGGCCGTTGAGAACTTTTTCCAGCTTGGGTCCGATGCCCGATATCGCCTTGAGATCCGCCGGTTTCACCGGCTTTTCCATAGCCTCTGGCTGCCTGAAATCCTCGGGCATCAGCACATGGCCGGCGTCGCCCGTTACCGGAGCGGCATTTGCGGCTGGCACTGCAGTGGCGGCTTCCTTCGCGGCAATATCGGTGACCTCCTGGGCGAAGGACTGCGCCTCGGCGATCATGGTTTTCGCCGTCGCCCGCGCTCTGGTGGAGGAAGAATTCGGGTCGTCGAACTGCGCGACGCGCGCCTCGAAATCATCGACGATCGGCTGCAGCAGCCGTTGCGAGGCTTCGGCCGCCCCCGAAAGCGCGCCCAGCCAGACGCCGAAAGCGTGGTTGGCGAGCCCGAGGCCAAGCGCCGACATCGCCGCCGCACCCGCCACAGGATGCGCGAGAAGGTTGACGGCGCTGGCCATCTCCTTCGGCATCATCCTGGTCAAGTCCTGGTTCATCTTCTCGAGCTGGTCCAAATTGGGCATCAATGGGTTGGGGGTCGGATACGGCGCCGTAGAGTTCTCCTGGTCGTTTTTTCGTTCGCCCGCCCCGGTTGTCTCAGATCGGGCACTTGCCCGTATCTCAAATCGGGCACTTGCCCGTATTTCGCTCGGGCTTTCGCCCGCATTCACAAATTCTTCTATTCCGCCGCCACCATCACCGGCTCGGCCCGGTGCGCGTTGCGCGAAAACTCGTCGATGCGCCGCTCCACCTCGCTGCGGAAATGCCGCATCAGGCCCTGGATCGGCCATGCCGCCGCATCACCCAGCGCGCAGATCGTGTGACCCTCGACCTGCTTGGTCACGTCGAGCAGCATGTCGATCTCGCGCTTCTGCGCTTCGCCGCGCACCAGCCGCTCCATCACCCGCCACATCCAGCCGGTGCCTTCGCGGCACGGCGTGCACTGGCCGCAGCTCTCATGCTTGTAGAAATACGAAAGCCGCGCGATCGCCTTCACGATATCGGTCGACTTGTCCATGACGATGACAGCCGCCGTGCCGAGACCGGATTTGAGGTCGCGCAGCGCGTCGAAATCCATCGGCGTATCGATGATCTGCTCGGCCGGCACCAGCGGCACCGAAGCACCGCCCGGAATGACCGCAAGCAGATTGTCCCAGCCGCCGCGAATGCCGCCGCAATGCGTCTCGATCAGCTCGCGGAACGGGATCGACATCGCCTCTTCGACGGTGCACGGATTGTTGACGTGGCCGGAGATGCAAAACAGCTTGGTGCCGACATTGTTGGGCCGGCCGAAGGACGAGAACCAGGCAGCACCGCGGCGCAGGATGGTCGGCGCCACCGCGATCGATTCGACATTGTTGACGGTGGTCGGGCAGCCATAGAGGCCGACATTGGCCGGAAATGGCGGCTTTAGCCTGGGCTGGCCCTTCTTGCCCTCGAGGCTCTCGAGGAGTGCTGTCTCCTCGCCGCAGATATAGGCGCCGGCACCGTGGTGCATGTAGATATCGAAATCATAGCCCGATGTGTTGTTCTTGCCGATCAGCTTGGCCTCATAGGCCTCGTCGATGGCGCGCTGCAGCGCCTCGCGCTCGCGGATGAACTCACCGCGCACATAGATGTAGGCGGCAATCGCGCCCATGGCGAAACCGGCAAGCAGCGCACCCTCGACCAGCGTGTGCGGGTCATTGCGCAGGATGTCGCGGTCCTTGCAGGTGCCGGGCTCGGATTCGTCGGCGTTGATGACCAGATAGCTAGGCCGGCCGTCGCTCTGCTTAGGCATGAACGACCATTTGAGACCTGTCGGGAAGCCGGCGCCGCCGCGGCCGCGCAGGCCCGACGCCTTCATCTCGTTGACGATCCACTCACGCCCCTTGGCGACGATGCCGGGCGTGTTGTCCCAGGCGCCGCGCGCCATCGCGCCGGCCAGCGACTTGTCGAAGAGGCCGTAGATGTTGGTGAAGATGCGGTCCTTGTCCTGAAGCATTTTTCGACCCTCAGACCGGCTTCTTGCCGAAGACGCGGATGTATTCGGCGACGCCGCCCTTGGCGAGCGCCTTGGCCTGCTTGACCCAGTCCTCGCGTTCGATGCGGCCGTGGAAAGCGAGATAACCGTCCACCCAATCGCGCTCGGCCTTCTTCCACGAAGCAACCTGCGCGAAGGTGAAGATGCCGAGCGAATGCAGGACGCCTTCGCTCTTCGGACCGACGCCGGAAATCAGCTTCAGGTCGTCGACCAGCGCCGGCCTGTCGATGCCGGCCGGACGGTTCTTGTCTTCCAGCGACGGCTTGGCAGTTTTGGCGGCCTTAGCGACCGGTACCTTGACCTCCGGCGCCTTGAAGGCAGATGCCGGCTCGGCCTTGGTCTTAGGACCACTGCGCTGCTTGGAAACCTGCTCGACCTCGGGGTCTGCCTTGTTGGCATTGGCAGCCGAATGCAGCGGCGCCGAAACGCTCGCCGCCCTTTCAACTGCCGGCGCGACCTTGGTCTTTGAGGGCGTCTTCAATGCCGGGCTGGTTTCAAGGGCGTCGGTCTTCGGCTTGCTGGCTTTGGACGGCGCGACAGGGGCCGGTGCTGGCACGGCCGTGGCGATGATCGCATCCGGCGCCGCCCTGGCGGCTTTGGCTGCTTCCCTGGCTTCCCTTTCGCGGGTCGACTTGAGGATCGCCTTTTCGCTCTTCAGCGTGGTGAGGCCGGAGGCCGGCTCCGAGCCGGTGCGGCCGTTCTGCGGCCCCACGGGCACGGAGGCGCCCTTGCCGGCGCCGTAGAGATCGATGATCTCGGCCAGACGTTCCGGCGTCAGATCCTCGAAAGTATCCTTGAAGATCATCACCATCGGCGCGTTGACGCAGGCGCCAAGGCATTCGACCTCTTCCCACGACAAGGTGCCTTTGTCGTTGGTGTGGAACTGGTCGTGATGGATTTTTGACCGACACACATCCATCAGCGCTTCCGAGCCGCGCAGCATGCAGGGCGTGGTGCCGCAGACCTGGATGTGCGCACGCGTGCCGACCGGGTTGAGCTGGTACTGCGTGTAGAAGGTCGCGACCTCGAGGCCGCGGATGCGGGGCATGCCGAGCATGTCGGAAATCGTCTCGATCGCCGCCTTCGTCACCCAGCCTTCCTGCTCCTGTGCTATCATCAGCAAGGGAATGATCGCCGACTGCTCACGGCCCTTCGGGTATTTCTTGATCCATTGCTTCGCCGCCGCGGCATTCGCCCGGTTGAAGGCGAAGGATGCTGGCTGGACGCTGGCTTCTGCGAGACGGCGGACTGACATTTAGCGATCGACCTCACCAAACACGATGTCGAGGGAGCCGAGAACGGCGGTGACGTCGGCCAGCATGTGGCCGCGGCAGAGGAAATCCATGGCCTGCAGATGCGCGAAGCCGGGCGCGCGCAGCTTGCAGCGGTAGGGCTTGTTGGAGCCGTCGGAGACCAAATAGACGCCGAACTCGCCCTTCGGCGCTTCGACCGCGGCATAGACCTCGCCGGCCGGCACGCGGTAACCCTCGGTATAGAGCTTGAAGTGATGGATCAGCGCTTCCATCGAGCGCTTCATCGCCTGACGCTTGGGCGGCACCACCTTGCCATCGAGGTTGGATACCGGACCAGCGCTCTCCTTGCCGAGCAGGAGATCGACGCACTGGCGCATGATCTTCGCCGACTGGCGCATCTCTTCCATACGTACGAGGTAGCGATCGAAGCAGTCGCCGTTCTTGCCGATCGGAATGTCGAAATCCATTTCCGAATAGCATTCATAGGGTTGCGACTTGCGCAGGTCCCATGCAGCGCCCGAGCCACGCACCATGACGCCGGAAAAGCCCCAGGCCCAGGCATCGGCCAGCGAAACGATGCCGATATCGACATTGCGCTGCTTGAAGATGCGATTGCCGGTCAGCAGTTGATCGAGGTCGTCGATCGACTTCAGGAACGGGTCGATCCACTTGCCGATATCCTCGACCAGCTTCTGCGGCAGGTCCTGATGCACGCCGCCGGGACGGAAATAGGCGGCATGCATGCGCGAACCGGAGGCGCGCTCATAGAACACCATCAGCTTTTCGCGTTCGACGAAACCCCACAGCGGCGGCGTCAGCGCGCCGACATCCATCGCCTGCGTCGTCACGTTGAGGATGTGCGACATGATGCGGCCGATTTCGCAGTAAAGCACGCGGATCAGCTGCCCGCGCTTCGGCACTTCGATACCGAGCAGCCGCTCGGCGGCGAGCGCGAAGGCGTGTTCCTGGTTCATCGGCGCGCAATAGTCGAGCCGGTCGAGATAGGGGATCGCCTGCAGATAGGTTTTCGCCTCGATCAGCTTTTCCGTGCCGCGATGCAGGAGCCCAATATGCGGATCGACGCGATCGACGACTTCGCCGTCGAGCTCAAGAACCAACCTCAAAACACCATGCGCTGCAGGGTGTTGAGGGCCAAAGTTGATGTTAAAATTGCGGACGGAGGTTTCAGCCATTTACTGCTTTGCCTTCTCGTCACCCGGCAGGACGTAATCCGTACCTTCCCACGGGGACAAAAAATCGAAATTGCGGAATTCCTGCTTGAGCTCGACCGGCTCGTAGATGACGCGCTTGGCTTCGTCGTCGTAACGCACCTCGACGAAACCGGTCAGCGGGAAATCCTTGCGCAGCGGATGGCCTTCGAAACCGTAGTCGGTCAGCAGGCGGCGCAGATCGGGATGGCCCGAGAACAGCACGCCGTAGAGATCGTAGGTCTCGCGCTCGAACCAGTCGGCGCCGGGATAGACGCCGGTGATCGACGGCACCATGGTTTCCTCGTCGGCCTGCACCTTGACGCGGATGCGCACATTCTGCTTCGGCGACAACAGGTGATAGACGACGTCGAAGCGCTTGGCCCGCGACGGATAGTCGGCGCCGCAGACGTCGATGATCGAGATGAACTGGCAGCGCGCATCGTCGCGCAGGAAGGTCATGACCTCGACCAGATCGCGCGGCTCGACGTGAACGGTGAGTTCGCCATAGGCAAGCACCGCGTCACTGAAGCGGCCAGGCAGCTTCTCGCCGAGATAGGTCGACAGTTCGCTAAGGGAAGCAGCCATGGATTTACCGTTCGATCGTGCCGGTGCGGCGGATCTTCTTCTGCAGCAGAAGAATGCCATAGAGCAGCGCTTCGGCGCTCGGCGGACAGCCGGGCACATAGATGTCGACCGGCACGATGCGGTCGCAGCCGCGCACCACAGAATAAGAATAATGGTAGTAGCCGCCGCCATTGGCGCAGGAGCCCATCGAGATGACGTAGCGCGGCTCCGGCATCTGGTCGTAGACCTTGCGCAGCGCCGGCGCCATCTTGTTGGTCAGCGTGCCGGCAACGATCATGATGTCGGACTGACGCGGGGACGCGCGCGGCGCAACACCGAAGCGCTCCGAGTCGTAGCGCGGCATCGAGGTATGGATCATCTCGACCGCGCAGCAGGCGAGGCCGAAGGTCATGAACATCAGCGAGCCGCTGCGCGCCCAGGTGATCAGTGCTTCCGTCGAGGTAACGAGAAAGCCCTTGTCGGCGAGTTCGTTGTTGATCTCGAGGAAAAACGGATCGTCCTCCCCCACCGGCCTTCCGGTGTTCGGATCGATGATGCCCTTGGGCTTCGGCGCGACGAGGGTGCCTGAACTGTCGTTCAATCCCATTCCAGCGCTCCTTTCTTCCATTCATAGGCAAAGCCGATCGTCAGCACTGCCAAAAACACCATCATCGACCAGAAGCCGAGCATGCCGATCTTCGAGAACGACACTGCCCACGGAAACAGGAAGGCCACTTCCAGATCAAAGATGATGAACAGGATCGACACCAGGTAGAAGCGGATGTCGAATTTCATGCGGGCGTCGTCGAACGAGTTGAAACCGCACTCGTAGGCGGAAAGCTTTTCAGGATCGGGATTGCGGTAAGCCACCAGGAAGGGTGCGGCCAGCAGCGCCAGGCCGACAACCAGCGCCACGCCGATGAACAGCACGATGGGCAGGTATGAGCTTAGAAGTGCGTTCATGCTCGGCTTTCCGTTGGCGCCAATCCACGTTGATTACAGCACCGGACCCTAATGCGGAAGCGTGACAGTTTAACCGCTGAACCGTTTTAAGGGCCTATGCTGCAACGCGGCGAGGGTTAGCGCAGCACTTCCAGCGAAGCAAGTCAAACCTTGTTCAAAACACTGACCTGGACGGCATATCCGAGGAAACTGGTCCGATCCGCTCCTGTTTGATTTCCTTCGCTTTTTACTCCACTTTTCTCTGCTGACATGGTTGCCGCCAAAACCCTGCTAGCATGGCCCGGAATCAGTCATCCGACCCTCGGTCAAAACACTTCAAAGTGATGCCTGCATGAAGGAAAAGATCTCGCTCCCCACGGCCCGGCGCATCGCGCTTGCCGCCCAAGGGTTTCTCGATCCCCGCCCGACCGGTACGCCTGACCGCCGGCATTTCGCCCGCACACTCTCCCGCACCGGCCTGTTGCAGATCGATTCCGTCAGCGCGGTGGTGCGCGCTCATTATATGCCGCTCTATTCGCGCCTTGGCCCCTACCCGCTCGCTCTGCTCGACAATGCCGCGGTGACGCGCAAGCGCACAGTGTTCGAATACTGGGCGCACGAGGCCTCCTTCCTGCCGGTCGAGACCTACCCGCTGATGCGCTGGCGCATGCAGCGCGCCGAGCGAGGCGACGAGATGTATCTGGGCCTCGCCAAATGGGGCCGCGAGCACGCCGCCTATATCGAAGAGATCTACCGCCAGGTCGCCGAGCGCGGCCCGATCGCCGCTTCCGCACTCGAAGGCCAGAAAGGCTCGGGTGGCTGGTGGGGCTGGAGCCATGCCAAGCACGCCTTTGAATGGCTGTTCTGGGCCGGCCGCATCACCACGGCGCATCGCCGCGGTTTCGAGCGCTTCTATGATCTGCCCGAACGCGTGCTGCCGCAGGCGATCCTCGATCTGCCGGTGCCGGCCGCCGAGGACGCGCACCGCGAATTGCTGCGCATTTCCGCCCGCGCCCATGGCATCGCGACATCAGGCGACCTGCGCGACTATTTCCGCCTGTCGCCGGCCGATATGAAAGGCCGGCTGGAGGAACTGGTCGAAACGTGCGAGCTGCTGCCGCTGCGTGTCGAAGGCTGGGACAAGCCCGCCTATCTTCATAAAGACGCCCGTCTGCCACGAAAGATCGAAGCTCGCGCCCTGCTGGCGCCGTTCGACCCGGTCGTCTTCGAACGCTCGCGCACGGAGCGGCTGTTCGATTTCCACTACCGCATCGAGATCTACACGCCGGCCGACAAGCGGCAATACGGCTATTATGTCCTGCCGTTCCTGCTCGGCGACAGGATCGTGGCGCGCGTCGACCTCAAGGCCGACCGGCCTGCCAGCGTCCTGCGTGTCCATGCGGCCTATGCCGAGCCCAACGCGCCACCGCAGACGGCCGCCCAGCTGTTCGAGGAACTGAAGCAGATGCAGGGCTGGCTGGGCCTTGAACGCATCGAAGTGACACCGGCTGGTGACTTGGGTCCGGCGCTGGCCGACCTGACCGCGTCGTAAGCTCGCGTTGACACCGCTGCCCGCAAAAGCCTAAATCCGTTCCAGACGGTCTCCTCTCTTCAACGAGAGGAGCCAAGAGGGAATGCGGTGCGGGACAAAATCCCAAATCCGCGGCTGTCCCCGCAACTGTAAGCGAAGAGCCAAGGCCGAAAGCCACTGGGAATTCCCGGGAAGGCGGCTACCCAAGGCGATGACCCGCGAGCCAGGAGACCTGCCGTCTGCGACTGTAGAATCCGATCGCCCGGCGGGTTTCCGGGCAAGGAGCCCGATCTTTGGACCACGACAGCAGTTTTTCGGCTGGCACAGCGGATATTTCGTCCGGCCATGATGATGCCTTGGCTGGCGTCACGGTCATCGTCTGCGCTTCCTGCCGCGATGAAACCGGCTCCGACGCCCATCCCCGCGCCGGCGCACTGCTGGCGGACGACACGCGCCGCGCCGCATCTGGCGAAGACATCCGCATCCGCAGCGTCGAATGCCTTGGCAATTGCAAGCGGCGTCTGAGCGCCGCCATCCTGCGCGACGGTTGCTGGAGCTATGTCTTCGGCGACCTGACCGCAACCAGCGGCGCCGATCTCGTCACCGGAGCCAAACTCTTCGCCACCTCGAAGGACGGCCTGATCCCATGGCGCGGCCGTCCCGATAGCCTGAAGCGTGGCCTCGTTGCCCGCATCCCTCCCCTCGACCTGTTGAAGGACTGACCATGACCGCTCCAGATTCGTCTGCGAACCTCTCCCGCGTTCCCTGCACCGTCGTCACCGGCTTTCTCGGCGCCGGCAAGACGACGCTGGTCCGCCATCTGCTGGAAAACGCCGGCGGCAAGCGTCTTGCCATCATCGTCAACGAATTCGGCGACATCGGCATCGATGGCGAGATCCTCAAGGGTTGCGGCATCGACACCTGCCCGGAGGAAAACATCGTCGAACTGGCCAATGGCTGCATCTGCTGCACCGTCGCCGACGATTTCGTGCCGGCGCTCGACCGGATCCTGTCGCTGACGCCGAGGGTCGACCACATCCTGATCGAGACGTCGGGCCTGGCGCTGCCTAAGCCGTTGGTCCAGGCTTTCCAGTGGCCGAGCGTGAAAAGCCGGGTGACCGTCGACGGCGTCATCGCCGTCGTCGACGGGCCGGCATTGGCAGAGGGTCGCGTCGCCAACGACATGGACGCCCTGCAGGCGCAGCGCGCCCAGGACGAGACGCTCGACCACGACGATCCGGTCGAGGAGGTGTTCGAGGACCAGATCGCCTGCGCCGACCTGATCATCCTGTCGAAGAGCGACCTGATGGACGCCGCCGGCACCGCCCGCGCCAACGCCATCATCAACGAACACTCCGCCCGCGCGGTGAAGATCGTGCCGACGTCGCATGGCAAGGTCGATCCCTCGGTGCTGCTCGGGCTCGGTCTCGCCGTTGAGGACGACATCGAGAACCGCAAGTCCCATCATGACGGCGCATTCGATCATGAGCATGACGACTTCGACACGTTCATTGTCGACATTGCCTCGATCGCCAATCCCGATGAGCTGGCAAAGCGCGTCGCCACCGTGGCCGAAGAAGAGAACGTGCTGCGCGTGAAGGGCTTCGTCGAGGTCGGCGGCAAGCCGATGCGGCTCTTGCTGCAGGCGGTCGGGCCGCGCGTCAATCATTACTACGACCGCGCCTGGACGGCGCAGGACGACCGCCGTTCGCGCCTCGTCGTCATCGGCCTGAAGGGGCTGAACCGTCCGGCGATCGAGCGTATACTCGCCGGCTGATTTCGGACACGGGTTGCGATGCACATCCTAACCACGACATCCGCCTCGCTCGACGACCTCGCCGAGCCGGTCGATCTGCGGCAGACGCCGGCGGATATTGTGGCCCTGTCCTTCACCGACAGCGATCTCGCCGGACTGGCGGCAGCCTGGAAGGCCGAAGCGGAACACCTGCCCTCGATGCGGCTGGCTGCCCTGCGCGACCTGCGGCATCCCATGTCCGTCGACCTCTGGGTCGACAGCGTCGCCCGCCACGCCAAGATCATCCTCGTCCGCATCCTCGGCGGCTACGACTGGTGGCGCTACGGTTGCGACCAGCTTGCCTCGACCGCCCGCGAGCGCGGCATAAAACTGGCGCTGCTGCCCGGCGAATGCCGAGACGAGGATCTGCGCCTGATCGAAGCCTCGACATTGCCGCGCGAGGAGTTGGACGGCCTGCTCGACTATTTTCGCGAGGGCGGCCCGGCGAATATGAGTGCGCTGGTGCGGAGGCTGGCGCGGTTGGCGGGACAGGATGCGGCTGTTGCAGAGCCGGTTGCCGTGCCGAAAGTTGGCTACTACGAACCCGGCCGCGGCGTCGTCCCCCTCCCCCTCGAGGGGAGGGTCCGGCCGCAGGCCGGGGGTGGGGTCCTCTCCGAAGCGCGCCGACTCAAAGAAACGCCGCGACCGGTCGTACCAACCCCACCCGGCCCTGCGGGCCACCCTCCCCTCGAGGGGGAGGGAAATGTCATCCCCATCCTGTTCTACCGCTCCATGTTGCTGGCCGCCGATGTCGCGCCCATCGACGCGCTTGTTGAAGCGCTACGGCAGCGCGGCATCAACCCGGTCCCCATCTTCGTCTCCAGCCTCAAGGATCCGACATCCCTGGCGTTCGTGGAAACGGCGCTTGCCGCGCTGAAACCCGCGGCCATCATCACCGCGACCGCTTTCGCGTCCGGCGCCGAACCCGGCGTCGAAACCCTGTTCGACCGCGCCGGCGTGCCTGTCTTCCAGGTCATTGTCGCCACCACCCGCCGCGACATCTGGGAGAACAACCAGCGCGGGCTGGCGCCCGCCGACCTTGCCATGCATGTCGTGCTGCCCGAACTCGACGGCCGCATCCTCGCCGGCGCCATTTCCTTCAAGGGCGAAAGCGAGACCGATCCAGCACTTGGCCACCGCGCCTTCGCCAACCGGCCGGAGCCGGATCGTGTGGCGCAAGTTGCTGACCGCGTCGCGGCCTTCATCCGTCTGCAGGAGACGCCCCGCGCCAAGCGCAAGCTGGCGATCCTGATCCCGGATTATCCCAGTGCTCCTGGCCGCACCGGC
The DNA here is from genome assembly GCF_042647205.1 of Mesorhizobium cantuariense. NCBI lineage: Bacteria > Pseudomonadati > Pseudomonadota > Alphaproteobacteria > Hyphomicrobiales > Phyllobacteriaceae > Mesorhizobium > Mesorhizobium cantuariense. Next base: position 4,029,028 of record NZ_JBHRVD010000001.1, read on the forward strand.
TATGCCGTGGGCCTCGACGTGCCGTCGAGTGTGCTGGCCATGCTGCACGACCTGAGCGAACAAGGCTATGCCGTTGAGGGGATTCCGGAGACGCCGCGGGAACTGCTGGCGCGGCTGGACCAGGGCGGGCATGGCTTGGCCTTGAGGGATTATGTGGAGTTCTCGAAGGCACTGCCGTCTGCGGCAATTGCTGCCGTAGATGCAGCTTGGAAGGCTGAATATGAGGTAGGTTTGTGCGAGGCACCCCCCTCTGTCCTGCCGGACATCTCCCCCGCAAGGAGGGAGATCGGCAGTTCCGCCATCGGCGCTCATTCTGCGACGTTCGTAGCTGGCGAAAGCGGCAATGAGAGCTCAATCTCCCCCCTTGCGGGGGAGATGTCCGGCAGGACAGAGGGGGGTGTTCAAGCGCCGACCGCCGCAAAATTCCCCTTCCGTGCCGCAACCTTCGGCAACATCACCGTCACACTCGCCCCCGATCGCGGCCGCTCCGCCGACCGCCGCGCCGACTACCACGACCCGACTTTACCCCCGCGCCATGCGCTGATCGCCTTCGGCCTATGGCTGCGCAAGTCGCTCGGCGTCCATGCGCTTGTCCATGTCGGCGCACACGGCACGCTGGAATGGCTGCCGGGCAAGACGGTTGCACTTTCGGGGAACTGCTTTCCCGAAATCGTCACCGGTCCCCTGCCCGTCATCTATCCCTTCATCGTCTCCAATCCCGGCGAGGCTGCCCAGGCCAAGCGGCGCATTGCCGCCGTCACCCTTGGTCATCTGCCACCGCCCCTGACCGGCGCCGGGTTGGACGAGAACCAGCACAAGCTCGAAAGGCTGGTCGACGAATATGCCCAGGCCGACGGGCTCGACCGCCGCCGCCGCGACCGCCTGGCCAAGCTGATTGTCGAAACCGCGCAGAAGACCGGCCTCGCCTCCGAAGCCGGCGTCGCCAGCACCGACGCGCCCGACGAGGCCTTGCGCCGCATCGACGCCTGGCTCTGCGACCTCAAGGACTTCGCCATCAAGGACGGGCTGCATATCTATGGCCGCGCTCTGGAGGACGAGCCCGACGCCATGCGGCGACAAAGCGCTGAAGCCGAGAAGACGGCGCTGCTCGCCGCGCTCGATGGCCGCCACGTCAAGGCCGGTCCGGCCGGCGCGCCCGCGCGCGGCCGATCCGACGTTTTGCCCACTGGCCGCAACCTGTTCACATCGGACCCACGCACCATGCCGACACCGACCGCCTATGATCTGGGCAAGGCGGCGGCGGAAGAAGTCGTGCGCGGCTATATGCAATCGCATGGCGACTGGCCGCGCTCGCTGGTCATCGATCTCTGGGGCTCGGCCTCGCTGCGCACCGGCGGCGAGGAGATAGCGCAAGGCCTGGCGCTGATGGGCTGCCGGCCGCAATGGGATTCGGCGACCGGCCGTATCACCGGCATCGAGGTGCTGCCGCCAGCGGCCCTCGGCCGCCCGCGCGTCGACGTCACCTGGCGCATTTCAGGCTTGTTCCGCGACATGTTCCCGACCCAGATCGCACTGATCGATGCCGCCGCCTACGCCGTTGCCGCCCGCGACGAGGACGATACGGAAAACCCGCTCGCTGCCAAAACCCGCACTGACGGCAAGATCAGCCCGCGCATCTTCGGCACGTCGCCCGGCACCTACGGCGCCGGCGTCGAGGATCTGCTGTCGAGCGGGGACTGGGCGGCGCGCGAAGAAATCGGCCGCGCCTATCTCGACGCCACTTCGCATGCCTATGGCGGCACTGACGGCGAAGGCGTCTCCGCGCCCGGCGCCTTCGAAGGCCGGATCGCCGAGGCCGATCTTCTCGTCCACACCGGCGACGATCCCGGCCGCGATATCCTGGAAGGCTCCGCCGACGTCGCCTTCATCGGCGGCTTTTCGGCCGCCTTGGCAACTCTCGGCAGAAATGCCGACGTCATCGTGCTCGACACCACCGATCCGCAAAGGCCGAAGCCCCGCTCGGTAGGCGAAGCGGTATCGCGTGTGGTGCGCGCCCGCGCCGTCAATCCACGCTTCATATCAGGCCAGATGCGGCACGGCCCACGCGGCGCCTCGGAATTCGCCGAAACCGTCGACCGGCTGGTCGGCTTTGCCGAAACCACCCACGCCATTTCGGGCACCCTGATCGAGGCGGTGCATGATGCCTATCTAGGCGATCCTCTTGTTCGCGCCTTCATCCTGCGCGAGAACCCCGCCGCTGCGAAAGTCATCGCCGAGCGCTTCCTGTCGGCGCGCCGGCGTGGCCTCTGGCATCCCCTGCGCAATTCCATCGACGACGGTCTCACCGCCCTGATTGCCGAGGCAGAAGCGCTTGGGGTGGCGGCATGAACGCCTTCTCGCGTCGCGGCGCTTGTCCGGCCTTGTCGGCGCCGATGCAGACCGGCGACGGCCTGCTGGTGCGGCTCAACCCTGTGGACGGAGGATTGTCGCCGAAGTCGTTGATCGGACTAGCCCAATCTGCTCTGCGGCACGGCAACGGCATCATGGAAGTGACCGCGCGCGGCAGCTTGCAGATACGTGGATTGACGCCGCAAAGTGCCGCGCTGCTGGCGGCGGAGGTCGATGTGCTGGGTATCGCCGTGCGCACCGGCGTTCCAGTCGAGACCGGCCCGCTGGCCGGCATCGACCCGCAGGAGGTCGCAGACCCACGCCAGTTGGCGGAGCGGGTCACAGTGGCGATCGAGGAAGCGGGGTTGGCGGCCAGGCTGGGGCCGAAGGTTTCGGTGGTTGTTGATGGCGGCGGGCAACTGACGCTGGATGCGGTGACGGCCGATGTGAGGTTGGCTGCAATGCGCATTGATGTGGGGGTTCGGTGGCGAGTGTCTGTCGCGGGTGATGGGTGGAATGCGAAGTCACTTGTCACGGTGGAAGGCGATGCAGCGCGCGATATCGCCGTTGCGGTGCTCAGGATGGTTGCCGAGAAAGGCCGTGAGGCTCACGCGAGGGATCTGTCGGAGAGACAGTTAGCCTCTCTCGCAAGCTGGCATTCTATGGCGCCCCCCTCTGTCCTGCCGGACATCTCCCCCTCTAGGGGGGAGATTGCGCTCGGAGAGCCGCGTTCGCCAATTATCAATGCTGAAAGAGAAGAGCCTGCGGTGAAGCTGCCAATCTCCCCCCTTGAGGGGGAGATGTCCGGCAGGACAGAGGGGGGCGCCGTAGAGCACTCTCGCCGGCCAATTGGCTTCTTCAACACAAGCCACGCCACCGCCCTCGGCATCGCTCTCCCCTACGGCAGCATGCCGGCGGACAAGATCATCGCGCTCGCCCAACACGCCCTCACCCTCGGCACAACCGAAATCCGCCTCGCCCCCGGCCGTGCCCTGCTCTTCCTCGGTCAGCCACCCGCCGCCAACCAACCCCTCCAAAACGCAGCCGCCACCCTCGGCTTCGTCATCGCCCCCACCGACCCGCGCACGCGCATCGCCGCCTGCCCGGGCACACCAGCCTGCGCCTCCGGCCGCATCGCCACGCGCGACATCGCCGAGACGATCGCGGCTGAAACTGCCGACATCCTCGACTTCACCCTGCACATTTCCGGCTGCGCCAAAGGTTGCGCCCACCCCGGCTCGGCGGCACTGACGATTGTCGGCGGCGAAAATGGAGCCGGACTTGTCGTGAACGCGACGGCAAAGGCTCTTCCTGCCGGCTACAGGCCGGGCTATGACGCCGCGCGCGGCATCGGCCGCGTCGCGGCAATGATCCGCAGCACACGATATCAAGGCGAAACCGCCGCCGCTTGCCTGACAAGGCTCGGGCCGGCCGGTATCGCCGAGACTTACCGACAGGAATGAGCATGGCCGCCTACGACTATATCCATGACGGTACGGCGATCTACGAGCGCTCCTTTGCCATCATCCGCGCCGAGGCTGATCTTTCGCGCTTCTCCGAAGCCGAGGCCGACGTCGCCATCCGCATGATCCATGCCTGCGGGCAAGTCGAAGCATCAAGTCATTTTGTGTTCTCCAAGGATTTCGTTGCCGCTGCCCGCACCGCTTTGGCGGCTGGCGCGCCGATTTTCTGCGATGCGGAGATGGTCTCGCATGGCGTCACCCGCGCCAGGCTGCCGGCCGGCAACGAGGTGATCTGCACCTTGCGCGACCCGCGCACGCACGGCATTGCCAAAGCGATCGGCAACACCCGTTCGGCCGCCGCGATCGACTTGTGGGGCGAACGCATGGCCGGTTCGGTGGTTGCCATCGGCAATGCGCCTACCGCGCTGTTCTATCTTCTGGAGAAACTGCGCGACGGCGCGCCGAAGCCTGCAGCCATCATCGGCATGCCGGTCGGCTTCGTCGGAGCCGCCGAATCGAAGGACGCGTTGGCCGACAATTCCTACGGCGTTCCCTATGCGATCGTGCGTGGTCGGCTTGGCGGCAGCGCCATGACCGCCGCCGCACTCAATTCGTTGGCGAGGCCCGGCCTGTGAACGCCCTTCCAAAAGGCCGTCTCGTCGGCGTCGGCACCGGTCCCGGCGACCCCGAACTGCTGACGCTGAAGGCCGCGCGGGCCTTGGCGGCAGCCGATGTCGTGGCTTATTTCGCCAAGCGCGGCAACAACAGCAACGCGCGCGCCATCGTCGAAGCGCAGTTCCGGCCTGAAATGACGGAACTGCCACTGCTCTATCCCGTCACAACCGAAATCGACAAGGATCACGACGACTACCGCTCGCAGATCACGGCTTTCTACGAGGAGTCGGCCGAGAAGGTCGCCGAACATCTCCAGGCAGGCAGAATGGTTGCGGTGCTCTCCGAAGGCGATCCGCTTTTCTACGGCTCTTACATGCATCTGCACGTGCGCCTCGCCCATCGTTTTCCGACCGAAGTCATTCCCGGCGTCACCGCCATGTCCGGCTGCTGGTCGCAGACTGGTGTTCCGATCGTCCAGGGCGACGATGTGCTGACGGTGCTGCCCGGCACGATGAGCGAATTCGAGCTGACGCGCCGGCTGGCCGACACCGATGCCGCCGTCATCATGAAGGTCGGCCGTAACCTGCCCAAGATCAGGCGTGCACTTGAAGCTACGGCCAAGCTGTCGCGCGCCGTCTATGTCGAGCGCGGCACCATGGCCGGCAGCGTCTCGATGAAGCTTGCCGACAAAAAGGACGACAGGGCGCCCTACTTCGCCATCGTGCTGGTCGCCGGCTGGTCCGGCCGCCCCGGCGTCTTGGGAGGCGAAGCATGAGCGCCCGTCTCACCGTCATCGGGCTTGGGCCCGGCAATGCCGATCAGGTCACCCCGGAAGCCAGCCGTGCCGTGACGGAAGCCAAATTCTTTTTCGGCTACAAACCTTATCTCGACCGGCTGGAATTGCGCCCCGACCAGACCCGCGTCGCTTCCGACAATCGCGAGGAACTCGCCCGCTCCAAGGACGCCCTGGTCAAAGCCGCAGAGGGCCATGACGTCGCCGTCGTCTCCGGCGGCGATCCCGGCGTGTTCGCCATGGCGGCGGCCGTCTGCGAGGCGATCGAGGCCGGCCCAGTCGAATGGCGCGCGGTCGATGTCGCCGTCGTGCCCGGCATCACCGCCATGCTGGCCGTCGCCGCCCGCATCGGCGCGCCGCTCGGCCATGATTTCTGCGCCATCTCGCTGTCAGACAATCTGAAGCCCTGGGATCTGATCGAATTGCGCCTGCTGGCGGCGGCCGGCGCCGGCTTCGTCATCGCGCTCTACAATCCGATCAGCAAGGCGCGCCCCTGGCAGCTTGGCCGAGCCTTCGAGTGCCTGACCGCGATCCTACCTGGCACCACCCCGGTGATTTTCGGCCGCGCCGCCGGCCGCCCGGACGAGCGCATCGAGGTCTATCTGCTGGCCGATGTCGAGGCAGAGAAGGCCGACATGGCGACCTGCATTATCATCGGCTCGCCGGAAACCCGTATCATCAAGCGCGGCGAAAGGCCGGCGCTGGTCTACACGCCGCGTTCGTCGACGGGTCAGAGAAAATGATCGACCATCGCGGCCAGCGCTTCGACGGTTTCAGCCGCGGGAACATCCGGCAAGGCCGGCCGTCGGACCAGGACCACGTCGATGCCGAGCGCCCGCGCCGCGGCGATCTTGCCGTAGGTTGCCTCGCCGCCGCTGTTCTTGGACACGACGACATCGATGCGATGCTTTTCGAGCAGCGCGCGCTCGTCGGTCTCGCAAAACGGGCCACGGGCCAACAGATAGACGGCATCAGGCACGGCCAGCGCGGGCTCGATCGGATCGACACTGCGGATGAGATAGTGATGCTGGGGCGCTGCCTCGAAGGCGGCCACCTCTTGCCGGCCGAGTGCCAGGAAAACGCGGCGCGGCGCGGGCCCAAGCGCTTGCGCGGCATCGCCAAACGTATCGACCAGCGTCCAGCGGTCGCCTTCGACAGGCTCCCAGCCCAGGCGTCGCAGGGCAAGGATCGGCACACCGGCCACGCGCGCGGCTTGCGCGGCATTGGCGGAAATCTGCGCAGCATAGGGATGCGTGGCGTCGATCAGCAGGTCGATGCCCGTCTCCATGAGATAGGCGGCCAGCCCGTCGGCACCGCCAAAGCCTCCGGTTCGCACCGGCACGCCTTGCGCAACAGGGCTTTCGGTGCGCCCGGCCAGAGACAGCGTGATCGACAGATCGGCGCGCGCGGCCAGTTTTCCAGCCAATTGCCGGGCTTCCGTGGTGCCGCCGAGGATCAGAATGCGGTGGGTCATCATGCCTGCTGAGCGTCAATCGCGAGCCGCCTGGCTGACGGTCGTCGGTATCGGCGAGGACGGTTTAGCGGGTCTCGGCGACGAGGCCAAGCAGCGGATTGCCCAGGCGGAGATCATCTTCGGCGGCAAGCGGCACCTGGCGCTGGTCGCTGCCTTCGCCAAGGGTGAGCCGCGCCCCTGGCCGGTTCCTTTCGATGCCGAGATGGCTGATGTGCTGGCGCTTGCCGGCAGGCGCGTCTGCGTGCTCGCTTCCGGCGATCCGTTCTTCCATGGGGTCGGCGCCACCCTCGCCCGCAAGGTCAAGGCGCAGGAGATGCATGTCATTCCCGCGCCTTCAGCCGTTTCGCTGGCGGCCGCCCGGCTGGGCTGGGCGCTGCAGGACATTGAAATCGTCTCGCTGCATGGACGGCCGCTCGACCTGATCCGCCCGCTGCTGCAGCCAAACGCGCGCATCCTGGCGCTGACCTCGGATGCCGAAGCCCCGGCCGCAGTTGCGCGCCTGCTCACCGAACTCGACTTCGGCGCATCGCGGCTGACGATCCTCGAGGCATTGGGCGGGCCAAACGAAAACCTGCGCTCTGCCCGTGCCGATGCTTTCGATCTCGAATACATCAATCCGCTCAACGTGCTGGCGGTCGAAATTGAATCTGGTCCGGATGCGCGCGTCCTTCCGCTCACATCAGGCCTTGCCGATCATCTGTTCGACCATGACGGCCAGATCACCAAGCGCGAAATCCGCGCGATCACCTTGTCGGCGCTGGCGCCGAAGCGCGGCGAGTTACTGTGGGACATCGGCGCCGGTTCCGGTTCCATCGGCATCGAATGGATGTTGGCCCACCCTTCGATGCGCACTATTGCCATCGAGGCCGATCCGATCCGCGCCGCCCGCATTGGCCGCAACGCCGCCGCTTGTGGCGTTCCCGGCCTCGCCGTGGTCGAAGGCAGCGCTCCCAAGGCACTGGCCAGGCTGGACACACCTGACGCGATCTTCATCGGCGGCGGCGGCAGCGATGCCGGCGTCTTGAACGCCGCCATCAAGGCGTTGCGCCCCGGCGGCCGCCTCGTCGCCAATGCGGTGACGCTGGAGATGGAAACCCTGCTTCTTGCCCGCCACGTCTCGCTTGGCGGTGATCTCACCCGCATCGCCATATCGCGCGCGTCGCCGGTCGGCGCGATGCAGGCATGGCGGCCGGCCATGCCGGTCACCCAATGGAGCTGGGTGAAGCCATGATGGTCGCAGGCATAGGCTGCCGAAAGGGCGTAAGCGTCGAAGACGTGCTTGCGGCGATCGAAACCGCGCTCGAAGCCCATGGACTGGCGATGACAGCGCTTTCGGCACTGGCGACTGCCGTGCTCAAGAAGGATGAGGAGGCAATCGCCGCCGCTGGCCGCGCGCTGAACCTTCCGGTCATCGTCGTCGACGATGCAGCACTTCAGGCCGCCGCGCCGGATACGCTCAGCCATTCCGACCTCTCGCAGACACTCGCCGGCACGCCATCGGTTTCCGAAGCATCCGCCCTTGCCGTGGCCGGCACTGGTGCAAAACTGCTCGGCCCCCGCACGGTGCTCGGCCCGGTCACTTGCGCCATCGCCATCAGCGGAGATGCGCCATGACCGTGCATTTCATCGGCGCCGGTCCAGGTGCGGCCGACCTCATCACGCTGCGCGGCGCGAGGCTGCTGGCGAGCTGCCCTGTCTGCCTCCATGCCGGATCGATCGTCGCGCCCGAATTGCTGCAGCACTGCGCGCCGGGGACAAAACTGATCGACACCGCACCGATGTCGCTCGACGAGATCGAGGCCGAGTATGTCGCGGCGCACGAGGCGGGCCATGATGTCGCCCGCCTGCATTCCGGCGACCTGTCGGTGTGGAGCGCCGTGGCCGAGCAGATCCGCCGGCTGGAAAAGCACGGCATTCCCTACACGCTGACGCCGGGCGTCCCCTCCTTCGCCGCTGCCGCCGCCGCACTTCGCCGCGAGTTGACCATTCCCGAAGTCGCGCAAAGCCTGGTGCTGACCCGCGTCTCCGGCCGCGCATCAAAAATGCCGCCCGGCGAAACGCTGGCCGGCTTCGGCCGTACCGGCGCCACGCTGGCCATTCATCTGGCCATCCACGCCATCGACCGTGTCGTCGCCGAGCTCACACCGCACTATGGTGGCGATTGCCCGGTGGCGATCGTCTTCCGCGCCTCCTGGCCGGACGAGCGCGTGCTGACCGGCACGCTGGCGACCATCGAGGCGCTGCTCGCCGCCGATCCGATGGAGCGCACGGCAATCATCTTCGTCGGCCGCTCGCTGGCGGCGGAAGGTTTTGGCGAGAGTTCCTTATACGACGCCCACTATCAGCGGCGTTTTCGCGGACGGGACGGATTGTGAGCGGCAGCACCAAAAACAAGGGCGAAAACGCCACGCTCGAACAGGCGTTGTCCCGGCTGAACTTCAAGCCGCGCCGGCTGGAGCCTGGCCATGTCTGGCTGGCCGGCGCCGGCCCCGGCGACCCCGGCTGCCTGACCCTGGAAGTGCTGGCGGCGTTGGCCGAGGCGGATGCGCTGGTCTACGACGCGCTGGTCTCATCCGATGTCGTCGCCGTTGCCGAAAATGCCGAGCTTTTCTTTGCCGGCAAGCGCGGCGGAAAACCGTCGATGAAGCAGGACGACATCACCGCACTGCTGGTGCGGCTGGCGCGCGACGGCCGCCGCGTCGTCAGGCTGAAGGGCGGCGACCCCTATATTTTCGGCCGTGGCGGCGAAGAGGCGTTAGCGCTGGCGCGGGAGGGTATCCCCTTCCGGGTCTTGCCCGGCCTGACATCGGGGCTCAGCGCGCTGGCCGCGACCGGCATCCCGGCCACCATGCGCGGCATCAACAAGGCAGTGATCCTGGCGACTGGCCACGCCGCCGGCACCGATGACGATATCGACTGGGCGGCAATCGCCCGCACCGGCCAGCCTGTCGTCGTCTATATGGGCATGGCCAATCTGCCCCTGATCGCCGCGGCACTGCTGGACGGCGGGCTGGCGCCGTCGACACCGGCGGCAGTGATCGTCGCCGCGACGACGCCGCAGGAACGAACCGTCGTCGCCACGCTCGCCACAATTGCCGAGGAAGCCGCGGCCGCCGGTCTTGCCTCGCCGGCGCTGATCGTCGTCGGCGGCATCGTCGCCATGCGCGCGGCCCTTGCGGGGGAAGCATGACGGCCCGCGCCATCATCATCGGCGCGCCGCGCTCCGGCTCCGGCAAGACCAGCGTCACCATCGGCATCCTGCGCGCACTCACCCGGCGCGGGCTGAAGGTGCGCGGCGCCAAATCCGGCCCCGACTATATCGACCCCGGCTTCCACACCGCCGCCACGGGACTGTCCGGCGTCAATCTCGACAGCTGGGCGATGCCGCCATCCTTGCTCAACGCGCTCGCTGCACAAGCCGCCGACGATACCGATTTCGTCATCCTCGAAAGCGCCATGGGCTTGTTCGATGGCATTCCGGCCTCGCCGGGGCGCACCGGCTCGGCGGCCGATCTCGCCCGGCTCTACGGACTGCCGGTGCTGCTGGTGCTCGACGTTTCCGGCCAGTCGACCACTGCGGCCGCCGTCGCCAAGGGTTTTGCCACCTACGATCCGGATGTGCGCATGGCCGGCGTCGTGCTCAACCGGCTGGGCAGCGAGCGGCACCGCCGCTTGTCCGGCGACGCCATCGAGGCGATCGGCCTGCCGGTCGTCGGCGCCATCCTGCGCGACCCCACGCTGAACCTGCCTGAGCGCCACCTCGGCCTTGTCCAGGCTGGCGAATATGATGACCCGATGGCGCATCTCGACCGGCTGGCCGACATGGCGGAAAAGTCGCTCGACCTCGATGCGATCATGGCCCTGGCGACACCCTTCACCCCGGCGCCCGGCGGCTTCGCCGAAGCATTGGCGCCGCCCGGCCAGCGGATCGCGTTGGCCGAGGATGCCGCCTTCACCTTCCTCTACCCGCATGTGGCGGCGTACTGGCGCAAGGCGGGTGCGGAAATCGTCCCGTTCTCGCCGCTCGCCGACGAAGCGCCCGACGAGGATTGCGATGTCTGCTGGCTACCGGGCGGCTATCCCGAGCTTCACGCCGGCCGGCTCGCAGCAGCGGAGACCTTCAAAGCCGGAATGGCAAGATTTGCGGCGAAGAAGCCCATCCATGGCGAGTGCGGTGGCTTCATGGTGCTTGGCGAAGCGCTTGAAGACGCCGCCAGTGAAACGCATGCGATGCTCGGCCTGCTCGGCCATTCCACCAGCTTCGCCAAGCGCAAGATGAATCTCGGCTACCGCGAGGCGCGGTTGCGCGCCGATTGCCCGCTGGGCCTAGCTGGCGCGCTGATCCGCGGCCACGAATTCCACTATGCGCAGATGACGGCGACAGGCAATGACGAGCCGCTGGCCGACCTTGCCGACGGTCAGGGCAATCCGATCGGCGCCTCGGGCTGTCGGCGCGGCCATGTCAGCGGCACCTTCTTCCATGCGATTGCGAGGGGCTAGAGCATGAAGTTCAGGAACTTGGCTCTTTCACCGCGGCAGGTCGTCGACGACATCGCGCTCTGCCTGGTCTTCTTCACCAGGCTGCCGCTGCCCGTCTTCGATTTTCGCGGTCGCAGCCTTGCCGCCGCGGTCTGGGCAGCCCCCATTGCCGGACTTGTCGTCGGCCTGATCGGCGCCATCGTCTTTGCCACGGCGGAACGGTTCGGCCTTGCCATGGGGCCGGCGGCCGCCCTTGCGCTCGTGGCAACCCTGCTCACCACCGGCTGCCTGCATGAGGACGGGCTATCCGACGTCGCCGACGGCTTTGGCGGCGGCAAATCACGCGGCCGCAAACTCGAGATCATGCGCGACAGCCGCATCGGTACATATGGTGCCGCGGCGCTGGCTCTGTCGCTGCTGATCCGCTGGAGCGCGCTTTCGCAACTCGTCGACCCCACACAGGCGCTGTTCGCCCTCCTGGCCGCACACGCGGCCTCGCGCGGCGTGCTTGGCGCCTTCATGCATCTCTTGTCCCCAGCGCGGGTCGACGGCCTCTCGGCCGATGCCGGCACCGTCTCGCAGGAAACCGCCATCGCCAGCGCCGTGCTCGGCGCGATCCCGCTGCTGCTGCTCGGGCTGGGCGGCGCCGTTTTCGCGCTCATCCTGCTTGGCCTGCTGTTTGCCGCGTTCCGCGCGCTTTGCCTCAACCAGATCGGCGGCCAGACCGGCGACACGATCGGCGCCTTGCAGCAGGTCAGCGAAATCGCCGTGCTGCTCGTCGCTTCCGTAGCGCTTTCCTGATTCCCTTTGGCCTGATTCCCTTTCGGAGACTTTGCCCCATGCCCTTCAAATCCCTCGATGAACTGCGCGCCGCCTGCCTCGACCTTCCAGCTGGCAGCGATGCCGCGGCAAGCGCGGTCGCCCGCCGCCAGGACACACTGACCAAGCCGCAAGGCAGCCTTGGCCGGCTGGAGACGATCGCCGCCTGGCTGGCGCGCTGGCAGGGCCGCGACATGCCAAAACTCGACCGCGTCAAGGTCTTCGTCTTCGCCGGCAACCATGGCGTCACCGCGCAAGGCGTGTCGGCCTATCCTTCCGAGGTCACCGTGCAGATGGTGGCGAATTTCGCCGGCGGCGGTGCCGCCATCAACCAGCTTGCCCGCATGGCCGGCGCCGAACTCGACGTCATTCCGCTCGATCTCGACCATCCTACAGGCGACTTCACCCAAGTGCCGGCAATGGACGAGAAGGCGTTTCTCGCCGCCGTCTCGGCCGGCTACGACGCCGTGACGAAAGACCTCGACCTCATCTGCTTCGGCGAAATGGGCATCGGCAACACGACGCCGGCGGCCGCCATTTCAGCTGCCCTGTTCGGCGGCGGCGCGGAAAAATGGACCGGGCGCGGCACCGGTGTCGACGACGCCGGCCTGAAGCGCAAGGTGGTTGCCATCGAAGCCGGCCTGAAGCGTCACGCCGCCGCCCTTGCCGATCCGCTAGGGATCGCCGCCGCGCTTGGCGGACGCGAACTGGCCGCCATCTTCGGCGCCACGCTCGCCGCTCGGCATCTCGGCATACCCGTGCTGCTCGACGGCTTCGTCTGCACCGCCGCCGCGGCCCCGTTGGCAAAGCTGCACCCGACCGGTCTCGCCCACACCATATCAGCTCATGTCTCGGCCGAGTCTGGCCATCGCGGCCTGCTAGAAGCCCTCGGCCTGCCGCCGCTGCTCGATCTCGGCATGCGACTCGGCGAAGGCTCCGGCGCTTGTCTTGCTGTCAACATCGTCCGCTCAGCGCTGGAGTGCCATGCCCGCATGGCGAGTTTTGCCGAGGCGGGGGTGTCGGAGAAGTAGTTATCCATTCCCCGTATCGGCCGACAAAGATGCCGTTGTCACGACAAAGGAGGCATCTTCCCGTAACGGCGATTCTCAAATAGATTTTGCGGATGAAGAAATTTCATCCTGCCGCAGCTGCGGTGTTTATCGCCGGGGCGGTCGCTGTTGTGTTCCGTCACAGCAGCTATTCAAGCCATGGCCCGATCGATACCGGCATTTTCGTTGTCTTCCTGGTCTTCTTCTGGTGGCTCATCAGCGATTTCTCCGGGGGAAAAGACGGAATTGGCGCCAACGAAGCTGCAGCCGGGGAAAAGAGCATTGCTTTTCGATTGGGCCGGTTTCTGAGCCGCATTTTTCAACGCGGCTGAATCGCCACGAGATCCGGATAGCGCAGTTAAAGAATCACGGTCAGACAGCCTGCCCGAGACGCGCCAAACGCGTCTCGTTTTCAGGGTCTTTCCACCAAGTCTTTGAAGAATTTGGTGGGTGCGCACAGGATTGAACTGTGGACCCGCTGATTAAGAGTCAGCTGCTCTACCAACTGAGCTACGCACCCACTCGGCCGGCAAAAACCGGCGTTGGCGGGCATATAGCCGCCACCATCGGTCCTGTCCAGCCCTGCCGGAATCATTTCCCGACAAATCGCCTGGAGCCTCGCTTTTAGGTGTTGGCGCCGGGCGAAACCTTACGTTCTCTTGGCGGGACAGCGCCCCCCTCTGCCCTGCCGGGCATCTCCCCCTCAAGGGGAGAGATCGGAAGCTTCGTCGTCCCGCCTCTCTTTTTGCATCCGAGGTTGGCGAAATCAGAAGTTACGGCAATCTCCCCACTTGAGGGGGAGATGTCCGGCAGGACAGAGGGGGCGGTGAAGGATCTCTAACAGCGACGGTCTTCCTCGATGCCTTAAGGCGCGATCAAACGAACAGCTTGCCTTCCGCAACCTTGACCGCGTTGCCGCCAATGCGCGCCGAGGCCAGTTTGCCGCCTTGCACGGTCAGTTCGAGGCGGATGCGCGATGGCCGGCCCATCTCCAGCCCCTGCTCGATCCACAGCTGCGAAATGCCGTCGGTCGGCGCGTCGAAATGCATGATGGCGCCGGCAAAGGCCGCTGCCGCCGAGCCGGTTGCCGGATCCTCGTAGGAAGGCGTGCCGGGCACGATCATCCGCACGTGGAAGGCGCTTTCGTGGTTCACCGTCTCGCGGCAGTAGACATAGGGACTGGCGAAGGCCCAGTCGCTCTTGCGTGGCGCCAGTTCCGACCAGGCCTGGTTGTCCAGCCGGACCCGGCCTGCCGCCTCGAGATTGGCAACCGGAATGGTGACATAGGGCACGCCCGCCGACCAGAACGAGACGCGGTGATTCTCGAAGCCGATTTCGTGCGGCGTGAGCCCAAGGGCGGCACCGATCGCCTCCGGATCGGCCTCGAGCTTCAGCGGCTCCGGCAGCTTCGCCAGGTCGAACTCGGCAAAAATGTTGCCGTCGTGCTTGCTGACAGCGCAACGCACCGGGCCGATGTTTTCCTCCAGCACGAAGATGCCGGCGCCGCCGTCTTCCGCCAGTTCGGCCAGCGCAATCGCAGCGCCTACCGTGGGATGACCGGCGAACGGCATTTCATAGTCGGGCGTGAAGATGCGAATGCGATTTTTATGCTTCGGATTGCCCGGCGGCAACACGAAAACCGATTCCGACAGGTTGAACTCACGCGCGATGGCCTGCATCGCGGCAGTGTCCAATCCCTTGCTGTCCAGCACGACGGCCAAAGGATTGCCGCCAGTCGCTCGGTCGTAAACACATCGTAAAGCAAGTAGTTCCGGGTTTTCATTCCTGCCTCAATCCCAAGATGGGCGAAATTTAATTTGATATTTGAACCAGTAAGCCTGATCTGTGCACAGATAGGGACATTGCGCATTATAGGGGTCCAGCGTGGACCAGATTGTCAATCCGCCAAAGACGGAATCGGATTCCGCCATCGAGACGGCGCTTGGGCTCGACAGACAAGGTCTGCGCAAGTCGCGCCGTCGCGGCTGGCGCTATGCGCTGCTTGCGCTGATCGTGCTCGCCGCCGGGCTTGGCGCCTATCAGTGGTATGCCGGCTCGCCGGCCAAGATTGATTACACCACGGTACCTGCCGCCAAGGCCGACCTCACCGTCGCGGTGTCGGCTACCGGCACGCTGCAGCCCCTCACCCAGGTCGATATTTCCAGCCAGCTCTCCGGTATCATCCGTTCGGTGTCGGTCGAGGAGAACCAGCAGGTCAAGAAAGGCGACGTGCTGGCGGCACTCGACACCGCCAAGCTGCAGGTCCAGATCGAACGGGCGGAAGCCTCCGCCAAGGGCGCGGCCGCCAATGTCGAGGACGCAACGGTAACGCTCACCGAAAACGAAAAAGCGCTTGTGCGCGCGGCGGCACTGACCAAGCGCGGTATGGCGACCGACCAGTCGCTCGAGGCGGCGACCGCGACGCGCGACCGCTCCAAGGCGGCGCTCGACAGCGCCACCGCCAATCTCGCCATCGCCAATGCCGACCTGAAATCGCAGCAGACCGACCTTGCCAACAGCACCATCTATGCGCCGATCGACGGCATCGTTTTGACGCGCTCGGTCGATCCCGGCCAGACGGTCGCCTCCTCCCTGCAGGCGCCGGTGCTGTTCATCATCGCCGCCGATCTCAGGAACATGGAACTGGTGGCCGCTGTCGACGAAGCCGACATCGGCGCGGTCAAGAGCGGCCAGCATGCCCGCTTCACCGTCGATGCCTTCCCCGAGCGGCCGTTCGATGCCGAGATCCGCGACATCTCCTATGCATCGGTCACCACCGACGGCGTCGTCACCTACAATGCGCGGCTTGAAGTCGACAACAACGAGCTGTTGCTGCGGCCCGGCATGACCGCCACCGTTTCGGTCGTCACAAAGCAGGCCAAGGGCGTGCTCACCGTGCCGGCCACGGCCTTCCGCTATCGCCCTGCCCAGCAGGCCGCTCGCGGCTGGAGCCTGAGCGACCTGTTCACCGGCCGCATGGGTCGCCCCGGCGGCAACCGCCAGCGCCAGGCCGCAACGGCGCCCACCGACGGCTCGCGCACCCTTTACGTGCTGGAGAACGGCCGGCCGCATCCGGTCAACGTCAAGATCGGCTCAACCGACGGTGAACTGACCGAGATCATTTCGGGCCTGGACGAAGGCGCACAAATCATCACCGCGTCGCAGCAGCGGAGCTGATGCCGTGGCTGCGGGCGCGACCCTCATCACTTTCGACAAGGTCTGGAAGAGTTATGGCCAGGGCGAGGCCAAAGTGCATGCGCTGGCCGGCGTCGATCTTGCCATCCGGCGTGGCGAATTCGTCGCCATCATGGGTCCGTCCGGCTCCGGCAAGTCGACGGCGATGAACATCATCGGCTGCCTCGACACGCCGACGGCCGGAACCTACTCCTTCATGGGCATCGACGCCGGCCGCCTCGACCGCAACCGCCGCGCCATGCTGCGCAACCTCTATGTCGGCTTCGTCTTCCAGGGCTACAATCTGCTGGCCCGCACCACGGCGGCCGAAAATGTCGAACTGCCGCTGATCTATCGCGGCGTTGCCGCCCGCGAACGCCGCGACCTCGCCATGCAGGCGTTGGCGGAGGTCGGCCTTGTCGGCCGCGAGCACCACACGCCGGCCGAGCTGTCCGGCGGCCAGCAGCAGCGCGTGGCGATCGCACGCGCCATCGTCACCCGCCCGACGCTGCTCGTCGCCGACGAGCCGACCGGCAATCTCGACACCGCCCGCACGCACGAGATCATGGAGTTGCTGACCCGGCTCAACACCGAGCTTGGCCTGACCATCGCCATGGTCACGCATGAAGCGGACGTCGCCGACTATGCCGAACGCACCATTCGCTTCCTCGACGGCCACGTCGCTTCCGATTCCAAGAATCTGGAGATGGCACAATGATCTGGGAAACCGTCCGCCTCTCGTTCCGCTCGATTCGCCGCAACGTGCTGCGCTCGTTCCTGACCTTGCTCGGCATCGTCATCGGCGTTGCCGCCGTCATTGCCATGCTCACCATCGGCTCGGGCACCACTGAAAAGGTCAAGGCCGACATCTCCAAGCTCGGCAGCAATCTGCTGGTCGTCCGCTCCGGCCGCCCGGCCGGTCCCGGCGGCCCGGGCGGGCTCGACCAGGTGGTGCGCCCCGCTGGCCGAAAAGGACCTGGCGGCGCTGGTTGCGCACCTGACCGGTGCGCGCGCCATTTCGCCGGCCTCGCAAAAGCAGGTGCGCGTCATCTTCGGCACCGAGAGCCTGACCTCCGGCGTCACCGGCACCGACAGCGCCTATCTCGATGCGCGCGACTGGAAGCTGGTGTCGGGCCGTCCGTTCAGCGATTCCGAAACCCGCTCGGGCACCGGCGTGTGCCTGATCGGCGAGACGGTGCGCCAGCAGTTCTTCGGCGCCGGCGACCCCG
The DNA here is from genome assembly GCF_042647205.1 of Mesorhizobium cantuariense. Classification (NCBI taxonomy): domain Bacteria; kingdom Pseudomonadati; phylum Pseudomonadota; class Alphaproteobacteria; order Hyphomicrobiales; family Phyllobacteriaceae; genus Mesorhizobium; species Mesorhizobium cantuariense. The sequence goes on from NZ_JBHRVD010000001.1 coordinate 4,046,472, forward strand.
AGGGCGAGATCATCCGCGTCAACCGCACCTCCTGCAAGATCATCGGCCTGCTCGAACCCAAGGGCTATACCGGTTTCGGCCAGGACCAGGACAATGTCGTGCTGATGCCGTTGCATGCCTATCAGCGCCGCATCGCCGGCAACCGCGACATCGACAACATCTACATCGCCGCCGACGACCGCACGCCGACCAGCGAACTGCAGCCGCGTGTCGAAGACATTTTGCGCGACGCGCGCCGCATCACGCCCGAGCGCGAGAGCGATTTCGCCATCCGCGACATGACCCAGATCGCCGACGCCATGGCCAGCGCCACCACCACCATGACCGGCATGCTGGGCGCCGTCGCCGGCGTCAGCCTGCTGGTCGGCGGCATCGGCATCATGAACATCATGCTGGTCTCGGTCACCGAACGCACGCGCGAAATCGGCATCAGGCTCGCCATCGGCGCGCATGAAAAGCACATCCTGATCCAGTTCCTGGTCGAGGCGACGGTGCTGTCGCTGCTCGGCGGCATCATCGGCATCCTGATCGGCCTGACGCTGGCCGGCCTCGCCGCTGTGACGCTGACCATCCCCTTCGCGCCAAGCCCGGCGGTCATCCTGCTCGCCGTCGGCTTTTCCGCGCTGATCGGCATGGTGTTCGGTTTCTTCCCGGCGTTGCGCGGCGCCAGGCTCGATCCGATCGACGCGCTGCGGCACGAATAGGGCAACCTGATCGGAAACGCGGCCAGCGCTCCGACCCTGTTTTGCACAGCCTTCAACGTTTCCACCCTGCCCCACCACTGTCCCCGCACCGTTCGCGATGCTAGGGCAATTCACCTTGGGTGGAGCAATAGCCAATGAGCAAGAAGGCGCGACTGATCCTGGCGATGGTCGTCATCGAGGCCTTCCTGGCAGGCATCTGGTGGTATCTCGCCCGCCACGGCATGGCCAATCCCGACCGCGTCACATCAGATTTTCAGGCCGTCGTCGGCCAGACCATGGGAATGGCGATGGGCGGCTTGCTGAGCATCGGCTTTGTCTTGTTCCTCGTCGCCGCCCGCAACGATCGCAAGGCAGCGCAGAGCAAGACGCTTCGTTAATCGACGCCCGAAAAATGCCACTCGATCAGCGGCTTCATATGCGGCGATAGCCCGACCGGCAGGTCGGCGGCATGGCGGACGATCACCGGCCCTTCGATCTCCGGATCGGTCTCGGCGGCAACGAAGGCGTTGATGCGCCGGGCGATCTCGTCGGCCGGTGCCGTCTCGTGATAGCGGCGGAAGATCACCGTGCCGCTGTTGGTCGACAGGGCATGCCAGCGCTTGCCGCGCATGGCATCCGAGAGGTCAAGGCCGGTTTCCTCGCGCACCTCACGCATCATGTTGAAATCGACGTCGACCAGACCGTCGCGAAAATCGACAGGCTCGAACGAGCCGGCGGCGAAATAGACGCGGCCGGCGTTCACCGTGTGCGATCCCATGCGGATCGCCACCAGCGCATTGTCGCCGGCGACCAGCATGGCATGCGCATAGGCGTGCTCGGCGCCCGAATTCTCGCGCCGTTTTCGCCACAGCATGAAAGTCGAGTAGTTGACCGCGTGGCAGCGGCCAACGAGACGGTTGTCGCGGTAGGCGAGTTGCGACAGCAGCACCACAGTGCCGTCGAACAGCGCCGGATTGGCAGCGATTTCGCGCTGCCAGTTCTCGGCGATGGCCTCTGTATTGTCCAGCGCGAAGGGATGCGGGCCAGGATCAAGCCGGACGTCGACGGCATCGACCGGCAGGATGACATTGCGGGGCAGGTCGAAACTCATCTTGCTCCAACGCAGCTCAGGTCATGTCCAGGGTGATCGCCACCGGGCAATGGTCCGATGCCTTCGGCCGGTCCCAGCCGGCGCGCGGAAAGCGCTCGACCTCCTGGCCGGGCGGGAAAATGGTGCGCCAGGGCTGGCCGTTGCGGATGATGTCGGGAACCGCCGTCGCGTTGCTGGCGGCGAGCCCCTTCGACAGCAGGATGTAGTCGAGCTGGCACAGATGCCGCTCTTCCGGTCCGCGCGTGTGGTAGAAACTCCAGCGGTTCATCTCAGGCCGCCGCTCGACGACATTTTCGCAGAAGCCGCCTTCTGTCAGCACATTGATGCAGGACTGGGCCTCGTCGACCACCTCGAAGCGGTAGCCGTCGATCGCGTCGCCGGCCACCTTCACGCGCTGCCGGTAGTCGTTCATGTCGCCGCAGATCACCCAGCGTTTGTCGGCGGCATGGTCCTTGCCGAAGCGCTCCTCGATGATGCGGCGCACGGCCTGCGCCTCGGCGATGCGCACCGGCATCGTTGCCTCGCGCCCGTCGAGCCCGTTACGCGGCGAGCCCATCGACTTGAAGTGCACGAGGTAGAGCGTCAGCGGCACGCCGCCCACGGTGACGTCGATCTCCAGGCAGTCGCGCCGGAAGATACGCTCATTGGCCTGGTTGCCTAGCCCCTCGAGCTCCGGCGTATGCAGCCCGAACTGCTCGTAGGTGACATAGGCGTGGCTGGTCATGCGCACGAATTCGATCGGCTGGCCCTGCGCGGTTTCGTTGCGCATCATCACGGCAACGTCGATGCCGCGCGAATCATTGCCCGATGTGGTGTATTTCTGCCGGTAGCCCTGCCCCACCATCTTGAACAGATAGCCGTATTCGAAGGCCTTCAGCGCCTCGATGTTGTCGACTTCCTGCATGCAGATGATGTCGGCGCGGGTGGCAGCGATCGCCAGTGCCGTCAGCTGGCGCGTGTCGTCGGACTGGGCGATGGCGCGGGCCTGCTCCAGCATCCTGTATTCCGCCTCGCTCTGGATATCGAACAGCGCCAGCGTGCGATCCTCGTTGAGCTGATTGCGATAGCCGGAAAAATCGAACCTGTTCATCAGGTTCTCGACATTGAAGGTGGCAAGGCGCAGCGACATGCCATGACCTTTGCCCGCAAGTGCCGGAGAAAACAAGGTCGCAGGACCACCGGCGCAGATCGATTGGTCCTGCCGGCATTCGCGCTATGGTTGACGGAACCTTTCCGTTCATCCGCCGTTCAGATGCAAAGATCCATTGTTGCCCCATTCCTCGGGTGGGCGTGGGGCCTGTAACTCTTGGAGAGTGCAATGAATTCGCTCTTTTCTTCCACAGTCAAATCCGGGCTGGTAGCCCTCAGTATCCTCTCCGGCGTCACGGCGCCGTCCGCCGCCGGACCGATGATGCAGCCGAACATGTCTACTCCCACCAGCACGGCGGCGCCGACGGTCACACCGGTCCGCGACAGCTGGGCCGGCGGTAACGACCGGCGGTTCAACAACGACAATTGGAGATGGCGCCGTCACGACGGGCGTCGCAATTGGAACCGCGACAACTGGAATGGCGGAGATGACTGGCGTTGGCGTCACGGTCGCCGCCACTATCATGGCCGCCATCACAATGATGGAGCGGCCGCACTCCTGGGCCTTGGGCTGGGGCTCGGCATTGGCAGCATGTACAACAATTACAACTACTATGACGGGCCGCCGCCGCGCCGCTACTACCGCACCTATCGGACGCAGCGGGTTTCCAGTGCCCATGTCCAATGGTGCTATAACAGGTACCGGTCGTATCGCGCCTGGGACAACACGTTCCAGCCCTACGGCGGCCCGCGCCAGCAGTGCTACTCGCCCTATTGATAGGCTGGCCTCAGAAATGAAAAACGGCGCCGCGTGGCGCCGTTTTTGCTTTTTCCTGTTCGAAGCTGTTTTGACTTCGAGTCGTGCGGAACGCGCTTAGTTCTTGGCCTTGTCGACCAGCTTGTTCTTGGAAATCCACGGCATCATCGCGCGCAGCTTGGCGCCGACTTCCTCGATCTGGTGGCTGTCATTGTTGCGGCGGATGCCCTTGAAGCGGGACATGCCGGCGCGGTATTCCTGCATCCACTCCGAAGTGAACTTGCCGGTCTGGATGTCCTTCAGCACGCGCTTCATCTCGGCCTTGGTCTCGGCGGTGATGATGCGCGGACCCGAGACGTATTCGCCCCATTCGGCGGTGTTCGAGATCGAGTAGTTCATGTTGGCTATGCCGCCTTCATAAATCAGGTCGACGATCAGCTTGACCTCGTGCAGGCACTCGAAATAGGCCATCTCCGGCGCGTAGCCGGCTTCCACCAGCGTCTCGAAGCCGGCGCGGATCAGTTCGACCAGGCCGCCGCACAGCACGACCTGCTCGCCGAACAGATCGGTCTCGCATTCCTCGCGGAAATTGGTCTCGATGATGCCCGAACGGCCGCCGCCGACGCCGCAGGCGTAGGACAGCGCCAGGTCGAGCGCATTGCCCGAAGCATCCTGGTTGACCGCGACCAGGCACGGCACGCCGCCGCCCTTCTGGTATTCGCCGCGCACCGTGTGGCCGGGACCCTTCGGCGCGATCATGACGACGTCGACCGTCAACTTCGGCTCGATGAGACCGAAATGCACATTGAGGCCGTGCGCGAAGGCGATTGCGGCACCATCGCGGATGTTCGGCGCGATCTCGTTTTTGTAGATGTCGGCCTGCAGTTCGTCGGGCGTTGCCATCATCATCAGGTCGGCCCATTTGGCGGCGTCCGCCACGCTCATCACCTTGAGCCCGTCGGCCTCGACCTTCTTGGCGGTCGGCGAGCCGGCCTTGAGACCGATGGCGATCTCCTTGGCACCGGAATCCTTGAGATTGAGCGCATGCGCCCTGCCCTGGCTGCCATAGCCGATGATGGCGACCTTCTTGCCCTTGATCAGATTGAGATCGGCATCACGATCGTAATAGACGCGCATTTTGTCTTCCTTCCCGTTTTGAAAATCAGGGGCCTTGTAGCCCGGTTATTGCTCCGAAAAGAGCGAGAAACTGCTGCGTCGCCCGTGCGGCATCGCCGCCGATCGCCGCCTCAGTCAATTCCAGCCGGTCGCCGAGCAGCAGACGGATCTGCACATCGCGGGCGACCAGCCCGAAAAAGGTGCGGAACGCCGTTTCGGCATCCGCAAAGTCGAGCAGCCCGGCCTGGCGGCCAGCCTCAAGCACCGGCTTCAGCCGTTTGGCCAGCGCGAAGCGGCCATTCTCCAACACCACGGCGCCGAGATTGTCCTTACCCGAGCCGGCATGCCCGACCGCCACCCGGTTGAGCGCGATCGAGGTGTCGCTGGAAATCACCTGGAGCCAGTCCGAGGCAAAGCGCTCAAGACTTGCCGTCAGCGAGGCCAGATCGAGTCCCTTGCCGTCGACCGGCGCCACCCGCACTTTCGACGCCTGCCACTGCACCGTCGCCGTCAACAACCCGTCGCGGTCGCCGAACCATTTGTAGAGCGTTTCCTTGGAACAGCTGGCGCGGCGCGCCACGGCGGTCATGGTCAGTTGGTCGCCCTCTTCGACCAGCAGCCGCAACGCTGCGTCGAGCACGGCCTTCTGCCGCTCTGTCAGCGCTTCGCTGGTGTCGATCTCGGGCACGCTATGCAACACGTTCTTCTCTCGAAAGGCAAGGCCGGCCAGTCATTCCGGCGAGCCGTACCGTACGTTACGGTTCGCCTGATCTATGCCGTATTGTGCTGAGCCTTGCAAGCCCTATTTCTGTCTGAACGGCGTCGGCGCCGGGAAGCTTGCGCGGGAAGGAAGATGCTGATCGGATTGCTTGCCTTGACGGTTGCCGCTGCATACTCCGGCGCCGCGATCTATGTCAGTGTCGCCGAGCAACCAGCGCGGCTTCGTCTTGACGACAAGGCACTACTGCAGGAATGGCAGCCCTCCTACAAGCGCGGCGCCGCCATGCAGGCGTCCATTGCCATTGTTGCCTGCGTTCTCGGTCTGGTTGCTGGTGACAGACCGGCGGTTTTGCGTTCCTGGCTGGCGCGGTGTTGATCATCTTGCCCTGGCCATGGACGCTGATCGCCATGATGCCGACCAACAGGGTGCTGGAGGCGATGGACGCAGGCGCCGGCAACCCTCAAGCCAGGTCCCTGATCGTCAAATGGGGCAATCTGCACCTGGTTCGCACGGCACTTGGCGTTTTGGCGACGCTGGCGTTTCTCTGGGGCAGCCATCTGGCCTGACCTCGGCAGGTCGGCTCGGCGCCATGGCATCAGTCGGCGACGGGCGGATGGCGCAGCCGGCCAAGCAGTGCCGAGACCATGGTCAACTCGTCTCCCGACAGTTTGGCGCCGACCAGTTCAGCGATCGACCATCCGTAGACCGCCCACATCTGGCGGCGTGTCTCTCGCCCATTGGCCGTGATGCGGATGGTTTGGCCACGGCCGTCATCGGCCACCGGCAGTTTCTCGACCAGCCCATCGGCCTCGAGCCGGGCCAGCAGCCGGGAGATGTTGTATTGCGCGAACAGCGTGCGCTCGATCAGCTGGAACGCCCGCAGCCCGCCCTCACCCGCCTCGGCAAGCTCATGCAGCACGTCGTACCAGGCAAGCGGCGGCAGGCCAGCGGCCTTCAACGCCTCTTCAGCGCTTTCCATCAGCTGGCGCGAAACCCGCATCAGGCGGGCCCAGGCCTTGATGGCTTCGGGCGAAGGCGTCGCTTTCTCGGTCATGGCCCAACTTAGGCGATAGATGCAGATGCATCAAGCTTGACGATCGATGCGTATGCATCTATATAGATGCAGTTGCATTAACTTTGGAAAACCCCATGAAACACAAGCTCATCCTCGTCAGCCATCATCTCTGCCCCTATGTGCAGCGCGCCGCGATTTCACTGGCCGAAAAGGGCGTGCCGTTCGAGCGCGTCGATATCGACCTCGCCAACAAGCCCAGTTGGTTCAAGGCGATCTCGCCACTCGGCAAGGTGCCGCTGCTGCGCGTACAGCGAAATGGCGAGGAAACGGTGGTGTTCGAATCGGCCGTCATCCTCGAATTCCTCGAAGAGACGCAGGCCAATCCCCTCCACCCTGCCGATCCCTATGCCCGCGCCCGGCATCGTGCCTGGATCGAGTTCGGCTCGGCCACCCTCAACGCCATCGGCCGGTTCTATTCAGCCTCGACCGAGGCCGGCTTCCTTGCCGAAGCCAGCGCGCTGTCCGCCATGTTCGATCGTCTCGAAGCCGAGCTGGCGGACGAGCCTGGCGGACCCTGGTTCGCCAGCAAGCACTTTTCGCTGGTCGACGCCGTTTACGGTCCGGTCTTCCGCTATCTGGACGCCTTCGACCGGATCGGTGATTTCGGCATCCTGGACGGCAAACCGCTCGTCCGAGCCTGGCGCAAAGCCTTGAGTGAACGCCCGTCGATCAAGCACGCCGTGGCGCCGGGCTACCCGCAAGGCCTGCATGCCTTCCTGCAAGCGAAAGGATCATACCTTTCGAGCCTCATCCGCCGAAGCGAGCCGGCCACCGCGCCTCCGTCAGCGCAATCCGCTTGAACGGATCGATCACCGTGCCCGCCACCATCGAGGCGAGGAATTGCGGCGCCGGCGGGATTTTTGCCACCGTCGCCACCAGCCTGTCTCGGATGAAGGGCAGCGCCACCGAATCCGACTGGTAGAACGGCGTGAATGCCAGCGACAGCGCCTGGAAGACACGCACATGCCAGCGCCGCGCCTTCGCATAGGCTTCCAGCGCTGCCTCGACACCGTCCGTCCGCGCCAGCGCATGGCTGAGCGCCGCGGCGTCGAGCAGCGCCATATTGGCCCCTTGCCCGAGCTGCGGGCTGGTCGAGTGCGCGGCGTCGCCGATGACGGCCAACCGCCGGCCAATCGGAAGCCTCATCGTGTGGTGACCATAGCGCGCCAGCGAGAGCTGGTCGAAACTGTCGATCTGGCTGGTGTATGCCTCGCTCTGCGGCCATAGCCGGACCACTCTCTCCTTCCAGGCGTTCAGACCCCGGACGCGCACCGCATCGGCATCCGACGGCTTCAGGCTCCAGAAGAAAGCCGCCATCTTTTCAGCGCCCGGCTCCGGCCGGCCGATCGGCAGCACGCCGATCATCACGCTCGCTTTGTCGTAGCGTTGCAGCAGCGCTTGCTCGTCAAAACCTTCGCCGCGCCAGCCGAGCGAGGCCCAGAACGCGCCATAGGTGAGTGGCCGCGGCTCGCCTGGAGCGCTTGCGAGTCGCAGTTTCGAGCGCGAACCGCTGGCGTCGACGACCAGATCGAACGGCCCTGCCCTTCGCCCGTTGCCACAGATCAGCGTCGCCCGTTCGCCCGCCTCCAACGCCTCGATCTCGACGCCGGTCTCAATGGCGATCGCCTCGCGCCGCGCAGCGCGAAAAAGCACGCCGAACAAGGCCGCCCGGTGCACCGCGAGCCCGAAGCGGCCACCGCGTTGCGCATCGTAGCGGACGTGGAGCACGGTACGGCCTGTGCTGGCGTCGGCGCCATGCAGGCGGTCGATGCGGCTGCCCAGCGCCAGGATGTCGTCGAGCAGGCCAAGGTCGGCCAGGACCGTCAGCCCGGTCGGCTGCAGGATCAGTCCGGAGCCGACCGGCTTCGGTTCGTCGAAGCGCTCGAAGACGGTTACCCGATGCCCGGCGCGCTTGAGATAGAGCGCCATGGCCAGTCCCGCCGGCCCGGCGCCTGCAATTGCGATGTCGTAGGAAATGCCAATGCCCCCAAAGCCGAATGGCCGGGACAATCCTTCAGCCGCCGGGCGAAATCAAGTCGCGGCACCGTCCTGAGGCTTACGCTTGGGTGGCATCAAAATCGGCGCGCGCTGCGCGCACCGCATCATGGTTGAGTTCGGCCCACAGAATCAATTGATGAAAGGCGCCGAACATAGAGCGCCCGAGATCGGTCAGGCTGTATTCGACGCTCGGTGGTTTGGTCGGGAACACCTCACGATGTACATAACCGTCGCGCTGAAGATCGTACAGCGTCTGGGTCAGCATGCGCTGCGAAATGTCGGGCACCAGGCGCCTCAGCTCGCCGAAGCGGTAGGGTTTTTCAGCTAAGGCCATCATCAGCAGCGATCTCCATTTGCCGCTAACGCCCTGGATGACATCACGAACCGGACAATTGGCAATATTGCCGCCGCCTGAGATCGCCTTGTAGATCTCCATCTTCGATTTCAGATTGATGACCTTGCCGTCCATGGCTGGTTCCCTGCCTGTGCCTACCTCCCGAAAAACTGCCTTCTTTACGGCCATAGGTCAATTCCTATTTTAGTGCTGGTCTCTTTCTGAGACTATCACTCGGCCGCCCTTGCGGCGCAATGTCAGGATCTCCCATGACCAAAACCCTTCTCGTCACCGGCGCCTCCGGCCAGCTCGGCCGCAGCGTCATCCACTATCTCTTGGACACGCACAAAGTTCCGCCAGCAAAGATCATCGCCACCACACGCAATCCAGAAAGCGTGGCCGATCTGGCGCTGCGCGGCGTCGTTGTCAGGGCCGCCGACTTCAACGACGCGGCCTCGCTGGAAACCGCATTCGAGGGCGCCGACAAGGTGCTGATCATTTCGACCGGCGATCTCGATCTCAAAAGCGGCAGGCGCCTGAAGCAGCACGAAAATGCCGTCGCCGCAGCCAAAAATACCGGCATTTCGCATCTGCTTTACACTTCGATGCCCAATCCGGAGCCGGTATCGCCGGTCCTGTTTGCCGATGACCACTACAGCACCGAGCAGGCGATCAAGGCGAGCGGCATCCCCTACACGATCTTCCGCAACGGCTGGTACCAGGAGAACCTGTTCATGGCACTGCCGCACGCGATCGCCTCGGGACGCTGGTATACGTCCGCCGGCGAAGGCCGGATTGCGCACGGCGCACGCGATGACATGGCAGCGGCGATCGCCGCCGGCCTCGCTGGAGCTTCAAACGAAAGCAAGACCTACACCTTGACCGGTCCGCACGCCTACACCACGGCCGAGATCGCCGCTCTGGTAAGCGAGGTCACCGGCAAGCCGCTCGATGTCGTGCAGGTTCCGGATGAAGCTTTGACGGAAGGCGTGAAGGCATCAGGCGTTCCCGAGGATTTCGCTGAGGTCATCGTGTCCTTCGACGCCAACACGCGCTCCGGCCGCATCGCCATGGTGACCGACGCGATCAAGACGCTTTCCGGCAGGACGCCAAAGACGTTGAAGCAGTTCCTCGAGGCCAACAAGGCCGCCCTGGCCGGTTGAAGCGGAGTGACATGGACTGTGCCGTGAGGCACAGTCCGTTCGCCGATCCGCCAGGACATGTCCTAGATCGCCACCTGCGTGCCGATCTCCACCACGCGACCGGTCGGGATCTGGAAATACTCCGTCGCGTCGGCGGCCGTGCGCGCCAGGCCGATGAACAGCTTGTCCTGCCACACCGGCATGCCGGAATTGGGCGAGGCCTTGAGCGAACGCCGCGACAGGAAGAACGAGGTCGTCATGATGTCGAACTTCCAGCCTTGCTTGCGGCAGATCGCCAGCGCGCGCGGGATGTTGGGCTGCTCCATGTAGCCGAAGGTCAGCGTCACCCGCATGAACAGCTCGTTGACCGTCTCCATCTTGACCCGGTCGCTGTCGGGCACCACCGGTTGCGGCGCGGTCACCACCGAAAGGATGACGTTCTGTTCATGCAGCACCTTGTAGTGCTTCAGGCTGTGCATCAGCGCGGTTGGCGCGCTGAGCGGATCGCTGGTCAGGAACACGGCGGTGCCGGACACCAGTTGCGGCTTTTTCTTCAACAGATTGCCGGCGAGGAAATCGAGGGGGATCTCGTTGCGACGGGTCTTGTCGAACAAATAGCGGCTGCCGCGCACCCAGGTCCACATGGCCAGCACGATGGTGAAGGCCACGGCCAGCGAGGCCCAGCCGCCCTCGAACACCTTGACGATGTTGGAGGCAAAGAACCCGACATCGATGAAACCGAACAGCGCCGTCAGCGAGACTGCCAGCCACAGCTGCCATTTCCAGATGCGCGTCATGACGACATAGAGCAGCACCGTCGTCACCAGCATGTTGCCGGTCACCGAAATACCGTAGGCCGCCGCCAGCCTGCTGGACTCGCCGAAGCCGACCACCAGCATCATCACCGCCAGCGCCAACAAGAGATTGACGCGCGGCATATAGATCTGGCCGGACTGTTTCTCCGACGTGTGCAGGATTTGCAGGCGCGGCAGCATGTTGAGCTGCACCGCCTGCCTGGTCAGCGAGAACGCGCCTGATATCACCGCCTGGCTGGCGATGACCGTGGCAGCGGTCGCCAGCACGACCATCGGGATCAGCGTCCAGCCTTCGTTCATCTCGAAGAACGGATGGCCGACGACGCCGTTCTTGGCCAGCACGAAGGCACCCTGCCCGGCATAATTGAGCAGCAGGCAGGGAAAGACGATCGCCAGCCAGGCGAGCACGATCGGCTTGCGGCCGAAATGGCCGAGATCGGCATAGAGTGCTTCCGCGCCGGTGACGGCGAGGAAGATGGCGCCGATGGTCACGAAAGCGACGTCGGGCGAATTGATCAGAAAGGCGACGATGTAGTGCGGGCTGATCGCCCACAGGATTTCCGGGTCGGCGATGATGTGGTTGAGACCGGAAAGGCCAATAGCCAGGAACCATACAGCGGTCACCGGGCCGAACACCAATCCCACCCCGCCCGTGCCAAAGCGCTGCACCGCGAACACCATGGCAAGGATGACCAGCGTCAGCGGCACGACATAGGGCTGGAAGGCAGGCGTGACGACATTCATGCCCTCAACCGCCGACAGCACCGAAATCGCCGGTGTGATGACGGCGTCACCGAAGAAAAGCGACGCCCCGACGATGCCGATGCCAAGCATCAGCGCCGAGCGCTTGGGGAAACTGCCGCGCGCCAGCGCCATCAGCGACAGCACGCCGCCCTCGCCACGGTTGTCGGCGCGCAGCACGAACATGATGTATTTGATGGTGACGATGATCGTCAGCGACCAGATGATCAGCGACAGCACGCCGAGAATATCGCCGCGCTGGGCTACATTGCCGCCCGACGACGCCACCAGCGCCTCGCGAAAGGCGTAGATCGGGCTGGTGCCGATATCCCCATAGACGACACCGAGCGCGCCCAGCATCAGAACCTTGGTGCTGTGCTGTTCGACTTCCGAATGGCTCGATTGTTCGACGGGTTCTGCCTCACTACCAGTATTGGTAAGGGCCATGGACGACACTCCGATAAGCGCGCGGTGCTCTACGCTTGCTGCGATGCAATATCAAGTGCCGTCGCGTAATGGCTGCCATGCCTGCCACGCGAGGCTGCCATCGCTACCACCCGCAGGCCTTGAGGAACCGACCCACCGTGCCCGCCATGCCATACTCCAACGCGTCGGCTGTCAACCCATGTCCGATCGACACTTCGGCCAATGCCGGAATGCGCTTGGCAAGTGCCGGCAGATTGCTGACCACCAGATCGTGCCCGGCATTGACCTGAAGCCCGGCGGCAAGGGCGGCGTCGGCGGTTTTTCCCAGCCTTTCCAGCTCCTTGGCCGCTTTGGCGGGATCGGAATGATAACTGCCATACGGACCCGTGTAGAGCTCGATGCGGTCGGCGCCGGTGTCGCGCGCTGCGTTTATGCCGGCGGCGTCCGAATCGGAAAACAGCGACACCCGAAAGCCGCCCTTCTTCAGACGCTTGACGATCGGAGTGAGGAACGCGGCCTGGGCTGCGAAGTTCCAGCCATGGTCTGAAGTCGCCTGGGCCGGATCGTCCGGCACCAGCGTCACCTGTTCGGGCTGGTGCTTTTCCACAAGCACCAGGAAATCCTCGGTCGGATAGCCCTCGATGTTGAATTCCGCGCGCGGAAATTCGTCGTCGATCAGCGACCGGATCTCGGGCAGATCGGAGTGTCTTGTGTGCCGCTCGTCGGGGCGTGGATGCACCGTCAGCCCATGCGCTCCGGCAGCAAGCGCAATGCGGCCTAGGCCGGTGACGCTTGGCCACGGCAGGTCGCGCCGGTTGCGCAGCATGGCGATGGCATTGAGATTAACGGAGAGCTTTGCGGGCATGTTGGTGGCCTCGGAAATCATTCGACGCGCTCACCTATAATGGCTTTGGCGGAAACAGTAATGCCTTTGGTGGGAACAGACTGGGGTTTCGGGTGTTCCAAGCCTGATGAACGAACCGGGAAAGGAAGCGCCGATGAATTTTCTCGATGAGGTTCCGGCAATCCGCCGTATCGAGACCAGCCGTGATGACCTTTTCGCCATCGACGTCGTCGGGCACGTCGCCGCCGCCGACGGCGAAAACCTTTTCGGGTTGCTGGAGGCAGCCTATGCTCTGCACGCGCGCATCGACGTGCTGGTGCGCCTTGTCGACCATGATGGCGTCGACTGGGCCCATATAGTGGACGAGACTCTGAAGCAGGGCGCCATCCATGCATTGGAACATGTCGGCCGCTGCGCGACGATCGGCGAACCGGACTGGATAGCGGACGCAAAACGCTTCCTGCCGCCCTCACCGCCCATCGAATTGCGATATTTCAAGATCGAGGACGAAGCCGCGGCTTGGCAATGGCTTGCTGCGCAGCCGGTCGGGGCAATAGCATCCGGCGTCGCTACCTAACGATCGTCAGCCGCTCGGCCGCCCGCGTGATGGCGGTGTAGAGCCAGCGCTGGCGGGTTTCCTTGAAAGCCCAGCTTTCATCGAACAGCACGATCTCGTTCCACTGCGAGCCCTGCGCCTTGTGCACGGTCAGCGCGTAGCCATAGTCGAAATCGTCGAAACGCTTCTTCTGCTGCCAGGGGATGTCGGCATCGGGATCCTCGAAGGCCGCCTTGAGCAGCTTGATCTTGGCGACGCCGCGATCCGGATCGTCCTCTTCCGGCGACACCAGCAGGTTGATGCCGGGCTTCACCGTCTCGCGCGATGAGGTCATCACCTTCCACAGCGAGCCGTTGAGCAGGCCCTTGGCTGGATCGTTTCGTAGGCAGACCAGCTTGTCGCCGGCCTGCGGATAGTCGGCATTGAAGCCTTTGAGCTCGCGCAGCCGCTGATTGTAGCGTCGCCGCGTGCGGTTGGTGCCGACCAGCACCTGGTCCGCCTTGAGCACCAGCTCCTGGGTGACGTCTTCCTTGCCGATGACCTGCGCCGTGCCATAGTCGCCACGCATGAATTCGCGGCCCTCGCGCACATCGAGCGCAAGCCGCAGGATCGGGTTGTCGCGCGCCTGCCGGTGGATTTCGGTGAGCAGGAAATCCGGCTCGTGGTCGGTGAAGAAGCCGCCACCCGAGATCGGCGGCAACTGGCCGGGGTCGCCGAGCACCAGGATCGGCGTGCCGAAGCTCATCAGGTCGCGGCCGAGCTGCTCGTCGACCATCGAACATTCGTCGATGACGACCAGTTTGGCACGCGAGATCGGGCTTTGCCGGTTGAGCGAAAAGGTCGGCGACATCGAGGTCTTACCGGTGACCTCGTCCGATACCGATTCCTCGCCCTTCGGCCGGTAGATCAGCGAATGGATGGTGCGGGCATTGACCGCGCCCTTGGAGCGCAGCACCTGTGCGGCCTTGCCGGTGAAGGCGGCGAACTGCACCTGGCCATCGACATGTTCGGCGAAATAGCGCGCCAGCGTCGTCTTGCCGGTGCCGGCATAGCCGAACAGCCGGAACAGCTGCGGCTTGCCGGTCTTGAGCCAGCGGGCAACCGCTTGCAGCGCCTCGTCCTGTTGGGGAGAGAATTCCATCAGCGCGAGAGACCGGATTCGCAAGGGAAAGACAAGACAGCCGTCACCACCATCGATACGTCGGGACGCCTCAGCGCCGCCGACAGGTCAGGCTATCAGGCGCAAATAGGAACGTAAAGAGAACAAACACGATGTTCTAGTTTGGATTTCCGCGACGGGTGGGAACCAGACATTAAGTGTCTGACCCGAAAAGAAGTTGGGTGATATCAGCGGCTTGTGATTCAGTCGGTGTTGCGAAGCATCGACGGAGAATCCCATGTGGACCGATATCACCCGAGCCAAGCATGCCCGCAAAGGGCTGCGGTATTCAAGCGATTTGACGGATATGGAGTGGGCGGTTCTTGATCCGGTGATTCCGCCCCGGTCCCGACTTGGGCGCCCGCCGAAATGGTCGCGGCGCGAGATCATGAATGGACTGTTCTACGTGCTGCGCAGTGGCTTGCCATGGCGGATGCTGCCCAGGGACTTGCCGCCGGTGTCGACGCTGCAGCGCTACTTCTACGCTTGGCGCGACTGCGGCCTTTGGAGCACCATCAATCATCTGCTGCTGATGAGCGTGCGTCTGGCCACCGGTCGCCAAGCCTCACCCAGCGCCGGCGTGATCGACAGTCAAAGCGTGAAAACCACGGAGAGCGGCGGGCCTTGCGGTTACGATGCCGGCAAGAAGATCAAAGGCCGCAAGCGCCATATCCTCACCGACACCCTGGGTTTGCTCGTCGGCGCGGTCATCCATACCGCCGATATCCAGGACCGCGACGGCGCTCCCGACGTTCTGGCCTCCATTCGAGCCAGCTTTCCTTGGCTGCGCCACGTCTTCGCCGACGGCGCTTACGCCGGTGAGAAGCTTGAGACCGCCCTTCATGGGAAAGGCGACTGGACGCTCGAAATCATCAAACGATCCGACACCGCCAAGGGCTTCGAAGTGCTTCCACGTCGATGGGTCGTCGAGCGCACCTTTGCATGGTTCGGACGAAACCGACGCCTGGCCAAGGACTTCGAGGCCACGATCGAAAGTTCCACCGCATGGCTCTTGCTGGCCTCCGCTCAGCTCATGACGCGCAGGCTGGCAAACCATTGATCCGCTTCAAAAACATTATGAGTCAGACTCTAAGGCGTTTAGACTAGCAAAAACAGCACAAACAAGGGCCAAGAGCGTATGAAGCTCGTCATGGAAGGACAACCACTATTCGTCCACCTTGCAGTGTGGACATGTGTTGCTGTCTTTCTCGTCAGCTTTTTGGGGATGCTTTGCGGTATCTACCTCACCCTGACAAAGACGGAAGCGCTTGTAACCAGGCCCAATGAAAGCGGGCTGCCATATTGGGAACGGGCTGCACGCAAGAACAGCCGAGCCAGCAGAATCTTCGTCCAAAGTGAGTTCAAGTATCTGCGGCATCTCATATGTTTTGCAATAATCGGCGGTCTGGGCTCCTTTGGCTGCCTTCTCCTCATTATTGGTGTTTTTGGGACGCGCGCATAGGTCCGCTTAGAGTCGCGGGCCGAAATTCAAACTACGACACGACGAACAAACCAGGCCACCGCGATCTATCGGGCCGGGCTGCCACGACCTATCCGATCGGCCCAGGATCGTTCTCCAGCAGGATCGGCTTGCCGTGTGGTGTGGCGTGCGCCGCGCGCTCCCAGGCTTCAGCCATAGCGTCGACATCCGACTTGGCGGCCAGCCCTTTGGTGGCAAGCAGGCTTTCCAGCGCCGCTAGCCAATGTTCGTAATAGTCATGGCCGTCCGCCGCAGCGCCCGGTCTCTTCACTTCTGCCGACAGTGACTGCGCCCACTCGCTCCACGAGAACAGGCCCTTGTCGTGCAGCGCCACCGTCATGGCGAAGGCTTCGGCCTGCCACGGCTCGGCAAACACCGGGGCATCGACGCCTGGCGGCAAATCGGCGACGGGTCCGTCCACCTCAGGCCGGCTCAAGATAGCTCTCCCAGGCATCGATCGAGACGGTCAGCGTCGGGTCGGCGCCCTCACCCCAGATTTCCGACCCTTCGAAAACCACCGTGTAGACCCATTGCGGGTTTTCGCCGTGCCCATGCGCGTTGCTGTCGGGAAAGACAAAGCCGTCGCGTACCGCCTCGACAACGCCATGCTTGCCGCGCGCGTAGCGTGGCAGCCGCGTGTGGCCGGTCGGGTTGAAGTTCTTGGTCCGCACGGGATCGCCGGCCTTGAACCGCGCCGGGGTCGCAACCGGCCGGTCGCAAGGACCGCCCTTGGCCAGCACACCAGGCACGTTTTCCGCCTTCAACACCCTCTTGGGAGTCGCTGCCGGATCGACTGCCGTGCCCGCATCGAGATCGCGCTCCGTGACGAAGCCGTGGCGCTTGAGCAGCATCTCAAGCGCCTTGATCCAGATCTCGTAGTAGCTGGAGGCATAGTAATCGGCGGGATGCAGTGATTCCCGCGCGTGCCGGCTCTCGTCAATGTTCCACGCGCCCATGGCGCCGGCAGTCAGCGTCACGCCGAGCGCGCGCCTTTCCCAGGCGGCATGGAAATAGGGTTCGTCCTTTTCGGGCGCGACCGGGCCGAACCCCATCTGTCCGCCGAGATCCTGCGGCCCGTTCATGCCGGCTGCCTCGCCAGGCCGGTGCCGATCATCGCATCGCGGCTCACCAGCTCCGCCAGCCGCTCCTCGCTCCAGTCCTCGGTGCCCTCGGGCCGCATCGGCACGACAAGATAGCGCAGCTCGGCAGTGGAATCCCAGACGCGGATCTTCTTGTCCGCCGGCAGCGTCAGCCCGAACTCTTCCAGCACCCCGCGCGGATCGATGACAGCCCGCGAACGATAGGGCGGCGCCTTGTACCAGACCGGCGGCAGACCGAGAACCGACCACGGGTAGCAGGAGCACAGCGTGCAGACGACGAGGTTGTGCGTGTCCTCGGTGTTGAACACCGCCTGCATGTGCTCGCCCTGGCGGCCGGTATAGCTCAGCGATTCGATCGCCGCCGTCGCATCGCGCTTCAGCCAGTCGGCATAGGCTGGATCGCTCCAGGCTTTCGCCACCACCTTGGCGCCATTACGCGGACCGATTTTTGTTTCGTAGGTGTCGACGATAACGTCGATCGCGGCCGGATCGATCAGCCCCTTGCTGGTGAGGATGGTCTCCAGCGCACGCACCCGGGCGGCAAACGGATCGAGTTCGTTGTCGTGGTCATGATCGTGTGACATGACAGCAAAATACGTTTCCGATCATGCCGCTGCAAGCATGACGGCTTGGGCCAACGGCACGTGACGCTGGCCTGCCCCTATTCGGCGGCCGCCCGCTGCGGTTCGGGCAGCATTTCTTCCCTGGGCTTGAACAGCGAGGGCTGGTCGACATCTTCGACCGGGCTCGGCTCGCCCTTGCGCTTCGACCAAAGCCCGACCAGCCAGCCCGAGAAATTCTCCATGTAGACATAGATCACCGGCGTCACGAACAGGGTCAGCGCCTGCGAGGCAAGCAGACCGCCGACAACGGCAACGCCCAGCGGCTGGCGCAGTTCGGCGCTGGCGCCGGTGCCGAGCGCGATCGGGAATGTGCCCATCAGTGCCGCCAGCGTCGTCATCATGATCGGCCTGAACCGCATCAGGCACGCCTTGTGGATGGACTCCTTGGCGGACATGCCTTCTCGTCGCAATTCGAGCGCGACGTCGACCATCATGATGCCGTTCTTCTTGACGATGCCGATCAGCATCAGGATGCCGATCACCGCGATGACCGACAGGTCCATACCGGCGAAGCGCAGTGCAACGACCGCCCCGAGCACAGCCGACGGCAGGCCGGTGAGAATGGTCAGCGGGTGGATGAAGCTCTCATACAGGATGCCGAGCACGATATAGATGGTCAGGATCGCGCCACCGACCAGAAGACCCTGGTTGGCCAGCGAGTCCTGGAAGGTCTTGGCCGTGCCGGCAAAGGTCGTCGAGATCGCCGTCGGCATGCCGATCTGCTCCTTGAGCGCGTTGATGCGCGTTACGCTGTCACCCAGCGCCACGCCCTGCGGCAGATTGTAGGAGATGGTCACCGCAGGTAGCTGGCCGAGCTGGTTGACGGTCAGGGCGCCTGCCGTGCGATCGACCCGGGCGAAGGCACCAAGCGGAACCAGACTGCCGCTCGCCGTCCTCATCTGGATAGCGAGCATCCGCTCGGGCGACCACTCGATCTTGGGATCGAGCTCAGTGATGACTTCGTAGCTGTCGGCCGAACCGAAGATGGTCGAAACCTGGTCGGTGCCGAACCCGCCATAGAGGGCGGAGCGGAGCGTGTCGGTATCGATGCCGAGTTGGGCTGCCTTGTCGCGATCCACCACCAGCGTCGCTTGCAGCGCATTGTTCTGCAGGTCGCTGGTGACATCGGTGAAGTTCGTATGGTCGGCCGCCATCGCGTCGTTCAGCTTTTGCGCCCAGGTGTCGGTCAGGCCGGTGTCGAGGCCCTGAACCACGAGCTGGTAGGCACTGGCCGACGACCGCGAGCCCAGCCTCAAATTCTGCACCGGCTGCATGTAGGTCTCGATGCCCGCCACGCCGGCCAGTTGCTTGCGCAGATCCGCAAGCACCTTCTCGATATCGGGACGCTGGTCCTTGCCCTTGAGCTGGACGAAGAGCTGCCCCTGGTTGAGCGCGTTGTTGCCGCTGCCCGCCGACCACGCCACATGGTCGACATAGGGCGAGTGCGAGAAGACGCTGGCGACCTGCCCTTGCAGCTTGGACATGGCGTCGAACGAGATGTCCTGGCGCGCGATGGTCGTCACCGATATCTGGCCGATATCCTCCTGCGGGAAGAAGCCCTTCGGCGAGACCTCGATCAGCCACACCGACGCTGCAGCGGTGCCGACGAAGACGAGGAACACCAGGAAGGTGTGCCGCAGGCAGAAACTCAAGACCCGGTCGTAGCCGCGCGTGACAAGGTCCTGCTTGTGGCCGGGACCATGCGCGTCGCGGTCGGCCTTCGTCACCGACAGCAGCCGCGAGCACAGCATCGGCGTCAGCGTCAGCGACACGAACATCGAGGCCAGGATGGCGACCGTCACCACGACGGCGAACTCGTTGAAGATGCGCCCGATGACGCCGCCCATCAGAAGCACCGGGATGAACACCGCCACCAGGGAGATCGAGATCGAGATGATGGTGAAGCCGATTTCGCGCGCGCCCTTCAGCGATGCATCGAAGGCCGACAGCCCATCTTCCTCCATGTGACGAAAGATGTTCTCCAGCATCACGATGGCGTCGTCGACGACGAGGCCGACGGCGAGCGTGAGGCCCATCAGCGATATGTTGTCGATGGAAAAGCCGAACAGGAACATCGCTCCGAGCGTGGCGATCAGCGAGATCGGCACCGCCACGGCCGGGATGATGGTTGCCGTCACCCGGCGCAGGAACACGAAGATCACCATGATCACCAGGGCAATGGTGAGCAGCAGCGTGAACTGCACGTCGCTGACGGCCTGGCGGATCGAACTGGAGCGGTCGTTGAGCAGCTTGATGTCGGCGGCGGCCGGCATCTGGTCCTGGAAGGACGGCAGCATCGCCTTGACCTTGTCGACGACGTCGACGGTGTTGGCGTCGGGCTGGCGCTGCACGGCCATGATGATCGCGCGCGTACCGTCATACCAGCTAGCCGTCGTCGTGGTCTGCACCGAATCGACGACGCGGGTCACCTCGCCCAGCCGTACCGGATGACCGTTCTTGGTGGCGATGATGAGGTCGGAGAAGCCGGCGGCGTTGTCGAGCTGCGTGTTGGCGGTGATGGTGAGCTGCTGCTTGTCGTTCTGGAGCACGCCGAGCGGCGTGTTGCTGTTGGCAGAGGCAACCGCCGCCTGCAGCTGATCGATCGAGATGCCGCGCGCGGCAAGCGCGGTCGGGTCGATCTGGATGCGCACCGCGTATTTCTGCTGGCCGAAGATCGAGACCTGGGCCACCCCGTCGATGGTCGACAGCGACGGCGAGATGACGTTTTCCGCGAAAGCATCGAGATCGGTCAGCGGAACCGTGTCGCTGACCAGCGACATCAAAAGGATTGGCGCGTCGGCCGGATTGACCTTGCGATAGCTCGGCGGCGCCGTCATCTGCGGCGGCAATGATTTCTGCGTGCGCGCGATCGCCGCCTGCACGTCCGCGGCAGCCGCGTCGATGTCCCGGTTGAGCACGAACTGGATGGCGATCGAGGTCGAGCCGAGCGAGTTCGTGGTCGAGATCGAATCGATGCCGGCGATGGTGGCGAACTGCTTGATCAGCGGCGTCGCCACCGACGTCGCCATGGTTTCCGGCGAGGCGCCGGGCAGCGAAGCGGAGACATTGACCACCGGGAATTCAGCGCTGGGCAGTGCGGCCACCGGCAGGAATTTGTAGGCAAACAGCCCGCCCAGCACGAGGGCGAACGACATCAGAAGTGTGGCGACGGGCCTGCGAATGCAGAATTCGGAGATCATTGGGCCGCCTCGCCGGCGTTGGTCGCCTCGGCCACCTTGGGCGCGGCAGCACTCGCCGTGGCCTTGCCTTCATGCACGGCGGCACCGTCCTTCAGCCTTGTCTGGCCTTCGGTGACAACCTTCTCACCGCTTTTCAGCCCCAGGCTGATGGCGCTGTTCTCGCCTTCGGTCAGCGCCACCTGCACCGGCCGCATCTCGACGGTGTTGTCCGGTTTGACCACATAGACGAACGGCCCCTTCTGGCTAGGCTGCACCGCCACCGTCGGAACCGATGTCATCTGCGGCATGATGCCGGCGTCGAGCACGACATTCACATACTGGCCTGGCCACAACGAAAGATCGGCGTTCGGCACGCTCGCTCGCGTCGCGATCGTGCCCGAAGCAGTGTCGACGCTGGAGTCGACGAAATCGAGCGTACCCTTGCCGATCGGCGTCGGATCGCCATCCTTGGTCAGCGTCACGGCCCCTTGCGTCGGTGCCGCCAATGCCTTGTGCAGCAGAGCCAGATTGCTCTCGGGGAGATTGAAGTTGACCTGCAGCGGGTCCATCTGGGTGATGGTCACCAGCGGCGTCGCCGTGCTGCTGCTGCCATTGCTGGTGGTGACGAGGTCGCCGACGGCGACGCTGACCGCACCCAGCCTGCCGGAAATCGGCGCCGTGATGGTGGCAAAGCCAAGCTGGACATTGTCGGCGTCGATTGTCGCCTTGTCGGCATCGACAGTCGCTGCGGCAGCCTTCTGCGCGGCGACGGCCTGGTCGTAGGTCTGCTGCGTGCCGGCCTGCTTGGCGACAAGGTCCTTGGCGCGTTGAAGATCGGAATTCGAGCTGGCGAGCATCGCCTGATCCTTGGCGAGCGTCGCCTGATCCTTGGCAAGCTGCGCCTTCAGCGCCCGGTCATCGAGCGAGAACAGCAGATCGCCGGTCTTGACCATCTGCCCGTCCTTGACGTCGATCGAGACGATCTGGCTGGACACCCGCGCGTTGATGTTGACGACGGCTGGAGAGGAGACGAAGCCGATCGCGTAGCGCCGGATCGGAAAATCGGCGGTCGAGGCGACTGCCGAGAGGATGGAGGCCGAGCGCGCCGCGCTGCCGTCTTTTTTGGCGGAAGCCGCTGCCGGTTTGTCCGATGCAGCCACCTGCTTTGCGCCGACGAGCTGTTGAACCTTGCCCAGCGCGTCGGGCGAAACATAGAGCCCCGCCGCGCCCAGGCAGGCGACGGCCAGCAACGAAAGAACGACTTTTCCACGCATGGTCAAAGGCCCTCTCCACCCGACACGTCGTGGTCCGATGGTTCTGTTCTAGCGCAAACCACGGCCCATTGCCGCGATTTGGCCGAATAGATAGGACAGGCCTTTGTCGGAAAAGGGCCAAAAGGCGGCATTACGAAGATTTAATGTGCACTGCACAATAGCTGTGCAGCACGGGCTGGATCCCCATCCGAACGGCTTGCGAGCCATCACCTTCCGGCCTGAGACGACCAGAACGTGGGCGTCTCGACCTATTTGAGCATCGGCCAAAGCGTCGCCGCCAGCAGTACGCCCATGGCGATGTTGAACCATTTCAGCCGCACCGGGTCCGACAGGAAACCGCGCAGCGCAGTGCCGAAACCCGCCCACACCGAGACGCTCGGCAAATTGACGATCGTGAAGGCCACGGCGATCAACACCACCGACAGGAACGGATGCTCCGGATTGGTGTAGACGGCCATGCCGGTGATCGCCATCACCCAAGCCTTGGGATTGACCCACTGGAACGCCGCCGCATCGATGAAGCGCATCGGCCGCGCCTTCACCTCGCCCTTGCCGCTGAGCGAGCGCGACATGGCGATCTTCCAGGCAAGATAGAGTAGATAGGCGCCGCCGGCGATCTTCAATCCCGTGTGCAGCACCGGGAACGCCGTCAGCACCGCACCGAGGCCAAGGCCCACGGCCACCAGCAGCACCAGGAAACCGATGCTGATGCCCAGCATGTGCGGAATCGATCTGACGAGGCCGAAATTCACCCCCGATGCCAGAAGCATGAGATTGTTCGGCCCCGGCGTGATCGAGGTCACGAAGGCGTAGACAAGCAGGGCAAGGAAAGCGTCAAGCGACATGGATATCCTCCCTGATAAGTCAGCATCATTGTCTCTTCTCGGCGACCCTGCAAAGGCCACGGATGGCCCACAGCGGGGCCAGAAGCCTCGCTATGGAAGCTGGCTGGCGCGGTCGGCGCCAGCCCCGCCGAAGTCCTACATCGCCTGTGGGCCGCGGTTCAACGCCGCCACGCCGGTGCGGCAGATTTCGACCAGGCCGAGCGGCTTCATGATGGCGATGAACTGGTCGATCTTGGAGCCCTTGCCGGTGATCTCAAAGATGAAATGCTCGGTGTTGGCATCGATGACGCTGGCGCGGAACGCGTCGGCCAGCCGCAGGGCTTCGACCCGGGCCTCGCCGGTGCCGGCGACCTTGACCAGCGCCAGTTCGCGCTCCAGCGGCCGCTCCTGGCCGGATTCATGCGAACGCACGGTCAGGTCGACGACGCGGTGCACCGGCACGATACGCTCGAGCTGATGCTTGATCTGCTCCAGCACATGCGGTGTGCCGCGCGTCACGATGGTGATGCGCGACAGGTGCTTCTCATGTTCGGTCTCGGAGACGGTCAGGCTTTCGATGTTGTAGCCGCGCCCGGAAAACAGGCCGATGACCCGGGCAAGCACGCCCGGCTCGTTGTCGACCAGCACGGAAAGCGTGTGGTTTTCCGGCTTTTCCGTTTCCTTGGCGATGAAATAGGCCGAACCGGTCGGCTGTAGCTGTGCATTCATGACATGAATCTCGATTCCAAGCTCTTGAGCTAATTCTCTGTTTGCGCACGGCTTCTCGCGACAGCCCTGCCTCGTACCCGCCGGCTACACCAGTTCCCTGCCCTTGGCGTCGATCGCGTTGGCCACCGCCTCGTCGGTCGCCTCGTCGGGCAAGAGCATCTCGTTGTGCGCCTTGCCCGACGGGATCATCGGGAAGCAGTTGGCGAGCGTCGCCACGCGGCAATCGAACAGCACCGGCTTCCTGACCGAGATCATCTCCTTGATCGCGTCGTCCAGCTCGTCCGGCTTCTCGCAGCGAATGCCGTGGCCGCCATAGGCCTCGGCCAGCTTGACGAAATCCGGCATCGCTTCGGTGTAGGAATGCGACAGCCGGTTACCGTGCAGCAGCTGCTGCCACTGCCGCACCATGCCCATATACTGGTTGTTCAGGATGAAGATCTTGATCGGCGCATTGTGCTGCACGGCAGCGCTCATCTCCTGCATCGTCATCTGCACCGAGGCGTCACCGGCGATGTCGATGACCAGCGCGTTGGGATGCGCGATCTGCACGCCGAGCGCCGCCGGCAGTCCGTAACCCATCGTGCCCAGCCCGCCGGATGTCATCCAGCGGTTCGGCTTCTCGAAATGATAGTGCTGCGCCGCCCACATCTGGTGCTGGCCGACCTCGGTGGTGATGTAGGTGTCCATGCCCTTGGTCAGTTCGTAGAGCCGCTCGATGGCGTATTGCGGCATGATCACGTCGTTGTTCATCTTGTAGGCGAGCGAGTCGCGCGCACGCCATTTGGCGATCTGCTCCCACCAGGGGTAGAGGGCCTTCTTGTCGGCCTTGGCGCTCGCCCGCCACAGCCGCACCATATCCTCCAGCACCCGGCCGACATCGCCGATGATCGGCACCTCGGTGTGGACGTTCTTGTTGATCGACGACGGATCGATGTCGATATGGATCTTCTTCGAGTTCGGCGAGAACGCGGTCAGCCGCCCGGTGATGCGGTCGTCGAAACGCGCGCCGATGCAGACCATCACGTCGCAGTCATGCATGGCCATGTTG
The DNA here is from genome assembly GCF_042647205.1 of Mesorhizobium cantuariense. Lineage (NCBI taxonomy): Bacteria > Pseudomonadati > Pseudomonadota > Alphaproteobacteria > Hyphomicrobiales > Phyllobacteriaceae > Mesorhizobium > Mesorhizobium cantuariense. The sequence continues at coordinate 4,071,296 of NZ_JBHRVD010000001.1, forward strand.
GCTTCATAGGTGCCGTGCATGCCGAGCATGCCCATCCAGTTCTTGCCCGATGCCGGATAGGCGCCGAGGCCCATCAAGGTCGAGGTGATCGGGAAACCGGTGAGATCGACCAGTTCGCGCAGCAGATGGCTCGCTTCCGGGCCGGAATTGATGACGCCGCCGCCGCTGTAGATGATCGGCTTCTTGGCGCCGGCCATCAGTTCGACCGCCGCCTTGATCTTTTCCAGGTCGCCCTGGACCTTCGGCTGGTAGCTGGTGCGCGGCGCGATCTGCGGCGGGACGTAGAATCCCCTGGCGAACTGCACGTCCTTTGGAATGTCGACCACGACCGGACCGGGGCGGCCGGTGGTCGCGACATGGAAGGCCTCGTGGATGGTCGCGGCGAGTTCGTTGACGTCCTTCACCAGCCAGTTGTGCTTGGTGCAGGGGCGCGTGATGCCGACCGTATCGCATTCCTGGAAAGCGTCCGAGCCGATCAGCGAGGTCGGCACCTGCCCGGTCAGGCAGACCAGCGGGATCGAATCCATCAGCGCGTCCTGCAGCGGCGTCACAGCATTGGTGGCGCCGGGGCCGGAGGTCACCAGCATCACGCCGGCCTTGCCGGTCGAGCGCGCATAGCCTTCCGCCGCATGGCCAGCGCCCTGCTCGTGGCGGACCAGGATGTGCTCGACATCGTCCTGCTGAAAGATCTCATCGTAGATCGGAAGGACTGCGCCGCCCGGATAGCCGAAGACATGCTTGACGCCATTGTCCTTCAGCGCCTGCACCACCATTTCGGCACCCGTCATTTCGCGCCGCTCGTTCTGTCCGTTGCTCATCGGTCTGGTCCCGTACTGTCCGCCATCTGGCGATTGCTGGTCGTTTAGTCGTGTTTCAGGCAATAAAAAAGGCCCCCGAGGGAGCCTGTGTCTTGCGCATGGGGGGTTTTCGCCCGGCGGTTACACCGCCTTGCCCACGCGCTTTCCTACGAGAATGAGTGCCGTTTTCATGGTGGCGGACACTAAGGGCGGGAAAGGCAGCCTGTCAACGGGAAAAATCGCGCCGGCGCGCGCAGCGTGCCGGCGCGACTGCGGTGTCAGCCCGGCGCCTTGCAGCGGGAAACGCGCGGATCGCATTTGGTCACCTTCTTGGCCTGCATCTTTGCCGGTGGACGGTGGGGCGCCACTTTCGCCGGACCATGGTGCTGGGGCATGCGCATGGCCAACGCCTGCTGATGCTGCCTTTGCGGCCCAGCCCCGCGTGCAAGACGCTGCCTGGACAAAGCCGGGTTGGACGACGATTTTACCACGATCCGTCCATTGCCTGCGGTCTTGTTGGCATCGGCCTTCGCGCCGTTGCTGGCGACCATCCGCTTGCGCACGGCATCACCCGGCTTCGCCACGGCGGGATTGCCCGCTGTCTCAGCGCCTGGAGAAATGACCTTATTGCCGGTCAGCATCTTGGGGTCATGGCCCGGGACGGTTTGCCCGTTTCCATTGGCCGCCCTGGCGGCGTGCGTTCCATTGCCGGCCAGTCTCTTGATCTCCGCGCCCCTGGAAGCATCGAGCCGTGCACTGGCAAACACCCCTTTGCGAGGCGGAACCAGTCTTGCTGCCTTGATCGATTCGATAACGGGCTTCGGGAACTGCTGCAGCCTCGGCCCGGCATTGATCGCAACGACCTGGTTACCGAGCCGCACATGCGGCGCGTTGTTGACCACGACGGTCTGGTTGATGATCGTCGTGTTGCGCACGATCACGACATTCTCAGTGGCAGGCCGTACCACCCTGACCAGGTCGACCGCGCCGATCGCCGCCACCGGCACGAAACACCACCAGGCGTCGTCGAAGGCGGCATCGACATCGGGGGGTGCCGGAGCCCAGCCGACATCGTTGCCGCCCTGGCGCCAGACCACCCAGGCTGGCGCCCATTGATCGCCGGCGATCCACACCCAGCCGAAATCGGGATCATAGGCCCAGCGACCGTAGTGATAGACGACATCACCGAACGGCTCGGTGGATTGCCAGTACCAGCCGTCATCGGTCCAGATCCATCGACCTTCGGTGTAGGGCCGCCATTCGGTGCGGACCTTGGGAACCCAGACATCGCCGAAGCGGCTGGAGGTTCGCCATCCGCCATAGTTTGAAAGCCTCTCGCGGACGGTAACGGAAATTTCCGCCGCATGCGCCTGAGTTCTGGGCAGTACCAGCGGGCTGGTCAAGGTCGCGCTGATCGCCATGACCAGAGCCATGGCAGCGGCGCGTCCGCGCCGGCCGATATAATGACGTGAAAATGCTTGCATAACGGGCTCCAGAGTTCCGCATCCAGAAAAATCCCCGGGAACCGCCCTGTTGCCCGCCACCGCTTCCCGGCTTCTCACCGATCGGTTGTCATCAGCCTCGGTGGCCGCATTGCGGCATATGACCATCAATTTTGCGCGACCGGCGCGGCATTGTCCCGGCGTTCGGAATCGGAGCGTCCGTTCCCAACGCTTGCGTATTCCGAAACTGCTTGGCGACCTCGATTTCCGGAAGCAATTGAAATCGCAGGAAACTATGGTGGGGCGTGACGAGGGCGGCTATCTTTGCCGATACTTGGCCGTCCGGCCGGCAAGTCCGGCGGAGCCACCATGACGATCTGGATTTCACGGGAGGAAACCTGATGCTCGACAAGGCCCCTAGCAAGAAACTGTCCGACCTGCTCGACCAATTCGGCGCCGCCCTGGCCGCCAATGACATCGAGAAAGCGGTCGATTGCTTTCAGGAGGATTGCTACTGGCGCGACCTCGTCACCTTCACCTGGAACATCAAGACCATGGAAGGCCACGACCAGGTCCGTGACATGCTGAAAAGCCAGTTGTCGAAAACCAGGCCGTCTCACTTTGCCATCGCCAAGGGCGAGGACGCGACCGAGAGCGGCGGGGTGATCGAGGGCTGGATCAGCTTCGAGACGGAGGTGGCACGCGGCTTCGGCCATGTCAGGCTGAAGGACGGCAAGATCTGGACGCTGCTGACCACCATGGCCGAGTTGAAAGGCCATGAGGAGCCGGCGGGGTTCGCGCGGCCGATGGGCGCCAAGCATGGCTCGGGCAAGAACCGTCCGACGTGGAAGGAAGAGCGCGAGAAAGAAGCCGCCGAGCTCGGCTTCAAGACACAGCCCTATACGGTGATCATCGGTGGCGGCCAGGGCGGCATCGCGCTTGGCGCGCGGCTGCGGCAACTCGGCGTGCCTACCATCATCATCGAGAAGAACGAGCGGGCCGGCGACAGCTGGCGCAAGCGCTACAAGTCGCTCTGCCTGCATGACCCGGTCTGGTACGACCATCTGCCCTATATCGATTTCCCGAAGAACTGGCCGGTCTTCTCGCCCAAGGACAAGATCGGCGACTGGCTGGAAATGTACACCAAGGTGATGGAACTGAATTACTGGTCCTCGACCGAGGCCAAAAGCGCTTCCTATGACGACAAGAAGAAGGAATGGACCGTCGTCGTCCACCGCGACGGCAAGGACATCACGCTGAAGCCGAAGCAGCTGGTGCTGGCCACCGGACAGTCCGGCAAGGCCAATCTGCCGAAATTCAAGGGCATGGAGACCTTCAAGGGCGATCAGCACCACTCGTCGAAGCATCCGGGTCCCGACGCCTATGCCGGCAAGAAGGCCGTTGTCATCGGATCCAACAATTCCGCCCATGACATCGCTGCGGCACTTTGGGAAGCCGGCGCCGACGTCACCATGGTGCAGCGCTCGAGCACCCACATCTCCAGATCCGACACGTTGATGGAAATCGGACTGGGTTCGCTCTATTCGGAGCAGGCGCTGCAGAATGGCATCACGACGGCCAAGGCCGACCTGATCTTTGCCTCGCTGCCCTACAAGATCCTGCACGAGTTCCAGATCCCGGCCTATGCCGAAATGAAGAAACGCGACGCGACATTCTACAAGGGACTGGAAAAGGCCGGTTTCATGCTCGACTGGGGCGACGACGAGTCTGGCCTGTTCATGAAGTACCTCAGGCGCGGTTCCGGCTATTACATCGATGTTGGCGCCTCGCAGCTGGTCATCGATGGTTCGATCAAGCTGAAGAGCGGCGTCGACGTCAAGGAGATCAGGCAGCACTCGGTTCTGCTCAGCGACGGGTCGGAACTGCCTGCGGACCTCATCGTCTACGCCACCGGCTACGGCTCGATGAACGGCTGGGCCGCCGATCTGATATCGCGCGAAACCGCCGACAAGGTCGGCAAATGCTGGGGCCTCGGCTCGAACACCACCAAGGATCCCGGCCCTTGGGAAGGCGAGTTGCGCAACATGTGGAAGCCGACGCAACAGGAAGCGCTGTGGTTCCACGGCGGCAATCTGCATCAGTCGCGCCACTATTCGCAGTTTCTGTCGCTGCAATTGAAGGCACGGCATGAAGGCATCGCGACGCCGGTCTACGGGCTGCAGCAGGCCCACCACAAGGGATAGCCGGGCCGACAAGGCGCCGGCCGGGGTGCGGCGAATGCCGCGCCTCCAGCATCGCTATGACCGCGGAACATGCGCCGCTTCGATCGGCTCAGCCCTGCTGGCCGCATCGAGACGTCCCGTCTCACCGAGGGAGGCGCTAAGCGGCGTTGCAGGAGCGCCTGCGGGGCGCCCGCGTTCCCGGCAATTGTCGGGTCTGCGTGGCGCCACCGCACCGTGCCCGTCGAAGCTGAAGCACATCTGTTGCTCTCCAGTAGGCGCCGCCGTCAGGCGCGATCGCGAAAATCGCGAACCACCCGCTGCAGCAGCGGCACGTAATCGCGAAACGTCCGTGTCTTCATGTTGGCGATCTTGCCGCTCTCATCCCAGATGCGGACCCGGACCGCTTCCTCGTGGAACGGGTTCTTGCGGAACTCGGCCACCTCATCGACGCTCATCGGCCCGCCCTGCAGCGACAGCGTATGCACCGAGGCCTGCGAAAGCTTGCCGAAATAGCTCGGGTCGGTGGCGCAGAGATAGCGCTTGGCCGCGACATGCAGCCTGACGCACTCGACGATGACGGGCGGAAAGAACGGCGCCAGCACCTCGCCACCGGCCTCATCATGATGCTTGTCCTCGACATCCTCCGGCGAATAGGTGCCGAACTCGCTGGTGTAGTGGCCGATGTCGTGCAGCAGCGCCGCCGCGACCAGTTCGTCGGGCGCGCCGTCCTGCTCGGCGAACCAGGCGCCCTGCAGCATGTGCTCCGACATGGTGACGGGTTCGCCGAGATAGGATTCCGCACCCCGGCGCTCAAAGATGTCGGCGATGAACTCGACGATGGTGTCCGCGTTCAGATCCTGGCCGCTCATTCCGCCGCCTCCTTGAACCCGTGCTCGATCGCCGCGAGCGTCGACAGCAGGCCGTCCTTGTCGGCATAGCAACCTTGCAGCCAGCGCTTGCCGGTCCCGGAAAACGCCTTGCGCGCATGCATGACGCGTGTGTTGTCGACGATGAAAGCCTGCCCCGCTTCGAGCTTGAAGGTCACTTCGAAGGACGGATCCTCGATCAGTTCGGCGAACCGTCGGTAGGCGGCGTAATACCTCTCCATGTCGGCGAACGGCACGTCGACCGTCGGCGCCAGCGAGCGGTTGTTGAAGCGAATGCAGATCAGCTCGCCATCAGGCCCGAGCTCGATCATCGGCCGCTTCGCCTGCAGCCGCACGCCGGAAGAGCCGGCATATTCGAAGCGCGCCGCGCATGAGCTCAACAGCCGGAAGCCTTCCGGGTTCTCAGCCTGCAGCGCAGCCGCGACAGCAAAGCCGTCGACGACGCTGGACTCGCCACCCTCCACCGTATTTTCGATGCAGGACAGGATTTGCAACGTCGGCACCGGGTCGCGATAGGGATTGTCGGTGTGCGCCTGGAGGCCGAGATTCGTGTAGGCGAGATTGTTCGGATTGACCTCGGCGCGCACTTCGAACCAGCGCCCGTAATTGGTCTCCCTGATATAGCCGAACAGATCGGACACCTTGCAAAGCGCCCCGGATTCGGTGGGCAGATCATCCATCACCGCAAAACCGTAGATTTTCACCGCCGACAGCCATTGCCGCAGGACGTCGCGGTCGCGGCTGGCGGCAGGGTAGCCGGCGCGCGGCACCGAATTCTGCATGGTGGCCTTGGTCCATCGCACCGTGTCCTCGCCTGTCCAGCCGGGCTGGCGCGCCTCGCCGCGATCATAGGTGTTGGCGCTCAGCCATGCCGCCGGGAAACTCACCGTTTTTTGCTCGGGCACGAAGCTGACTTCCAGGGCGTTGCCCTTGATCGACGCGGCGCCGATCCTGGTGTCGGCGGGAATGTCGAGGATGGTGATGAGCCGTTGGCCGTTGCCGGCGCTGCGCGTCTTGTCGTCGAGCGCGTTGTCGCGCAGCCACATGGCGTGGAAGCGGGTGCGCGTCCCATCCTGCCAGCCAAGTTCGATTGTTCTGCCTTCGTCGCCGATCAGCGCGTGGGTGAGCATGGAGATCCGTTCCTGTCCAATGCGTCCCCACGGCCCGATCCGCAGGGGTTTCAATTGCATGTTGACCTTGCGATAGGCATAACTCAAATTATCATTTTTTGGCCAATGACCGTAGTACACTAATGGCTCGAACCCCACCCTTGCCGCCGCTCGACTGGCTGCGCAGTTTCGAGGCCGCGGCGCGGCTGTCGAATTTCACCGCGGCGGCAGCCGAGCTTGGCCTGACCCAAGCAGCCGTCAGCCAGCACATCCGGTTTCTCGAGGAACGGCTGAAGGCGCGTTTGTTTTCGCGGCTGGCGCGCGGCGTCGCGCTGTCGCCGGAGGGCGCGGCCTACCTGCCCCACATCCAGTCGGCCTTCGCCACCATCGGCAGCAGCACCGCGGAACTGTTCGAGCCGCGCGCGGTCCAGACCGTGACCATTCGAGCGCCGATCTCCTTTGCCTTGCTGATGCTGGTTCCGGCGCTGCCTGATCTGGCAAAGGCACTGCCGCGCATCCAGCTCGACCTGGTGACGATCCATCGCCCTGCTGATTACGACCTGCCGGGCTCGGTGCTCGACATCCGTTTCGGCAACGGCTCCTTCCCTGGACGCGAAGCCGACAGGCTGACCGCCGAGCGACTCGTGCCGGTGGCGGCTCCGGGCTTGGCCGGCGATGCCGACTGGACATCCCTGCCGCTGCTTCTGGTCGCCGGCGCACGCGAGATGTGGGCGGAATGGTTCGCCGCGGCAGGATTGGCTGGCCACCCCAGGCGATCGCACCGCTTCGACAGTTTCGTTGCGGCGATGGAAGCGGCAAGGGCCGGTGCCGGCGTGCTTTTGGGCTCGCGGCCGCTGGTCGATGCGGCGCTCGACAGCAAGACGCTGGTCAGGCTTTCCGACTTCGAACTCTCCAGCACATCAGGCCATTTTCTGACCAAGGCGTCGGCCGCCCGCCTGACCGGCGCCGAGCAGGATTTCCGCCAATGGCTACTGTCGCGCCTGTCCGCGCCGGCATGACTGGTTACGAAATTGCCCCGATCCGCTTCCAATAGACGAGCGTGCCGGTTAGCCCGCCATGCGGCTTCAGGGCATAGTCCGGTATCTCACCGGCCAGCTTGAAGCCCAACCGCTCATAGAGGCCGGAAGCGCCCTCCTCGGTCGCTGTATCCAGAACCAGCAGCGTGCGCCCCTTCTCGACGGCGAGGCTCTCGGCAGCCCGCATCAAGCGCGTTCCCACACCCCTGCCCCGATAATCGACTGATGTCATCAGCTTGGCGATCTCGGCCCGGTGCGGCTGGTTGGGCGGGCAGTCGAGCAGCAAAGTCACGGTGCCGACCAGGACCTCGCCGTCCCAGGCGCCAAGCACCAACCTTTCCCCTCTTGCCGTCGCGGCTAGCGATTTCTCCCAGAATGCCCTTGCTGCCTGCGGCGCCAGCGGATGCATGAAGCTGACAGATCCGCCGGCCGCCACCGTTGCAACCAACAATTCGGCCAGCATGTCCTGCGTCTCAGCAGTCGGGTTCAGGGTTCCGATCTCGATCGAGTTCATGTGCAGGATGTCCCGTGATTGCGATAGATGCAGGCACATTGCCGTCAGTCCAGACGGCGTACGCGGCGTCGCTTTCGCGCCGCCTTGATGGCGCTGATGCGTTCGGTGTCTTCTTGCCTGAGGTGCCGGCCACGCTCCAGAATCTCGAGCGTGTATTCCTCATAGGTCAGGCCCAGCCGCTCGGCCTTGTCCATGCGCAGCAGCATGACCTCGCGGCTCGGCGCCTTCCAAGCCTTGGCATGGGCGGCCTGCCAGGCAAGGAAGATGTAGGGATCGCCCTTGCCCCATGGCGGCCCCTTGTACTCATCGAGAGGCGGCCCCCCATTATGGGAGCGCTTTGGTCTTCTCGCCATGATGTCAGCCCCTGACCAGCGCGACCAGATAGTCGGCGCCGGGCTCCAGGGCATGGAAGGTGCAGTCCGACGGCGCCCCAAGCGCCAGGCAGTCGCCGGGTTCCAGCCTGTGCACCGCCTCGCCTTCGACGAATTCGAGCCGCCCGGAAATCAGCCATATTTGCTGCTTGATGAGGGCGTAGGAGGCGGCCGGAAAACTGACTTTGGCACCTGCCGGCAGCTGCACCCTGATCAGCTCGAGCGGCATGTCGGAAGCCGGCGAAAGGTGCCGTCTGACATAGCCGGTATCGGGATCGCGCCACACCGGTTGATCGGCCTCGCGCAGTAGCCCGCCGCCCTGCAACTCCGCGCGCGCTATCAAGGTTGACAGCGTCATGCCGAAGGCCGACGCGATGCGCACCAGAAGAGCCGCCGTCGGACTGGTCTTGCCGCGCTCGATCGTGCTGAGCATCGCCTTCGAGACCCCGGAACGCTCCGCCAGCTCGGCCAGGGACCAGTCCCGCATGATCCTTTCGGCGTGTATCCTTCGGCCGATCGTCGAAGAAATATCGTTCGCTATATCATCCATACGTCTATTATAGCGAAATATCGACTATCGGAAAAGAGCCGCCTCGCGACAATTTTCACGAGGCCCTTAATCGTCTCTACACCATCCGACCTCATCGGGCCTTAACCCCATTCCTATAGGGTGGATGCTCCAGGGAAATGGGGATTGGCCTGTCCATGTATGTCGAACGCGAAGCCTCCGCTGGAGAACCGACATCGCAGGAGCGCCGCGACGCCGAGCAGAACGACAGGCGCATTCTGGGCAATGTCGTGCAATGCGACGGCGCGCGTGCCACCATCAGCGCCTATGCGGACGATGCCGACGGCGCGGTGACCGGCCTGTGGACGGTCGGCAAGATGATTTCCATCAATCTCGGATCCACGCGAACCGTCGGTCTGGTCTACGGGATCGGCAAGTCGGATCGCGCCTGGAGCAATGAGGGCCAGAACGCGATCGAGGTCAGCATCGAGTTGATCGGCGAAGTGCGTGACGGAGCAGAACCTGGCGCCAAACCGGTCTTCGACCGCGGCATCACCACCTATCCGCATATCGGCGCCGTTGCGCACCGCATCCGCACCCGTGACCTGCAGGCGGTCTATGATCTCGCCGGGCGTCATTCGATCACCATCGGTACGCTCGCGCAGGACGAGACGATCGCCGCCAACATCGCCATCGACGATACGCTGGCACGTCACTTCGCCATTGTCGGCACCACCGGTGTCGGCAAATCCACCGCCGTCTCGCTGCTGCTGCGCAAGTCGATCGCGGCACGGCCCGACCTGCGCATCCTGATCCTCGACCCGCACAACGAGTTCGCGGCGTCGCTGCCCGAATACTGCGTCAGGGTCGATTCCAAAACCTTGGATCTTCCGTTCTGGATGTTCACGCTGGAGGAATTCGCCGAGGTGCTGTTTCGAGGCCGCGAGACCGAGCCGGAAGAAATCGATGCCTTGCGCGACCTCATTCCGGCCGCCAAGAACCTTTACCGCAATCCGAATTCCGGCACCTATCTGCGGCGCGGCAGCGATGCGCTGACCGCCGATACGCCGGTGCCTTACCGCATCGCCGACCTCCTCAAGCAGATCGACGAGCGCATGGGCATGCTCGATAGCAAGACCGATCGCCCGACGCTCAGATCGTTGAAGACGCGCATCGAATCGGCGGCCGCCGACCCACGCTACCGCTTCATGTTCAACTCGCGCCTGATCGAGGACACCATCCACGAGACGATCGGCAACATCTTCCGCGTGCCGCATCATGGCCGCCCGGTAACCTGCTTCGAGATGGCCGGCATGCCGTCCGAAGTGGTCAATTCCGTCTGTTCGGTGCTGGCGCGCCTGGCCTTCGATCTCGCGCTGTGGAGCGAAGGCAAGCTGCAGCTGCTGTTTTTGTGTGAAGAAGCGCACCGCTATATGCCGGCCGATCCGCGTCTCGGCTTCGCGCCGACCAGGCATGCGCTGTCGCGCATTGCCAAGGAAGGCCGCAAGTATGGCTGCTATCTCGGCGTCGTCACCCAGCGCCCGGGCGAGCTTGACCCGACCATCCTGTCGCAATGCTCGACCTTCTTCGCCATGCGGCTCGCCAATGAGCAGGACCAAGCGATCATCCGCTCGGCGATTGCCGATTCTTCCGCCTCAACGCTTGCCTTCCTGTCCTCCATGGGCCAGCGCGAAGCCATCGCCTTCGGCGAAGGCGTGGCGACGACCATGCGGCTGAAGTTCGAAAAACTGCCGAGCCACCTGCTTCCCGGTACGGCCAAGCGCGAAGAGGCGGCCTCGTCGAAAACCGGCGACGATGTTGATCTGGTGGCGATCGTCGAGCGACTGCGCAACGTGCCGAAACCAACGCAGCAGGCGATGGCCTTCGCCGAAGTCGTCGATTCAGGCCGCCAGGCCGGCGACCCCGACTACCGCAAGCCGCCGGCCACTCGCGTTGAATCGGACAATGATTTCGATATGCGCTATGGCCTCAAGCCGGCGACCTTCGGCCTGCGCCCGCAAAACGATTGAGTTTGCGCTAAGTCCATCTGCCGAGAATCCCGAAAATCCGCGCCAAACTTCGGTTGGCTCTGCTTCGTTCGAAAAGCTTGGATAAATCCCGTCAGGAAATTCGTCAGGCTGAGTCGGTTGGTGTCGACTTCGAGAGCCGGAGCGGAGCGGACTTTTGGTCCGTGAGCACCGGCCTACGCCGGCCGTAGCCTTGATTGCCACCCCACCCATGAGTGCTTCTGCCGGCGAAGGCCGGAAGCGCAGAAGTTGGCATCAAACGGCCAGCGTCACGAATTTAGTGGCGGGATTTTAGGCGCAGACGCGGTTGCGGCCTTGCCTCTTCGCCTCGTAGAGCTGGCGGTCGGCGCGGCGATAAAACTCCTCCGCCGTTTCTGTCCGGTCCCAGACGGCAAGCCCGACGCTGGTGGTGATCTTGAGGCGGACATTGCCCGACAGCACCGACATGTTGGCGATCGCCCTGCGGATGCGCTCGGCAAACTTGCCCAGAAGGTCGGCGTCCATGTTGGGCGTGACCACGGCGAATTCCTCGCCGCCCAATCGCGCCACCACGTCGTGGTAGCGTGTCATATCCTTGAGACAGCTCGCGACGGCCTTGAGCACCTCGTCGCCAACGTCATGGCCGTGGGTGTCGTTGACCTGCTTGAAATGGTCGAGATCAAGGATCATCAGCCCGACGGGCTTTTCGATGCGCCTGAATTCCTCGAGATACTCCTTCAGCGCATCATCGAAATAGCGCCGGTTCTGCATGCCGGTCAGGCCGTCGGTCAGCGCCGCATGCTCGAATGTTTCCGAGCGCGCACTGAGCGAGACCGTCATGGCACGCAGCTTGCCCTCGTCCGTCGCCTGTTTGCGGATCAGCGGATAGATAAAGAAAATGCCGAAGAACAGCGCGGTGGCCAAAAGCACGCCGGTCGCGAACAGCAGTTTGTTGAGATAGATGACCTTGTCCAGGCCCGAAGCCGTATGCAGCTCGTTGGCGAAGGATTGCAGAAGCCCATAGGCATGCAGCGTCACCAGGCCGGCGGCCAGGATCACGAAGATAAAGACGAAAAATGCTGATTCCGCCTTGTGGAAACGCATCTGCTCCCCGTTGGAAAAGTGCCCACTGACCTTATGGCATGGGCGGGCTTACGGAGGGTTAACTTGGACAACCGCAACGAGAACCTTTCCTTGCAGATAAACTTTCCAGGTTGCAATGGAAACAAACAATCAGATCGTGGTTTCCAGATCATCACCGGGGCGCACTCTTTGCCATTCCGGCCCCAGCTGATGCCTGAACCAGGTCGTCTGCCGCTTGGAATATTGCCTGGTCGCGATCTTGGCGCGTTCGATCGCCTCGGGAAAGCCAATCTCTCCGGCCATCGCGGCCTGCAGTTCGCGAACGCCGATCGCTTTCATCGCCGGCAATTCGGGATCGAGGCCAAGCGCCGATAGCCGCTTGACCTCGTCCAGCGCGCCCTTGTCCAGCATCTGGTCGAAGCGCTTTTCGATGCGGCCGACCAGCGCCGCCCGGTCCGGCTCGATCACGAAGAAACGCGCGCTCTCCCTGTCGATGAGCGGCTGCCCGCGTTCTGCCTGCCATTCCCGGATCGAACGGCCCGACGCGTCGAGCACCTCCAGTGCCCGCACGATGCGCTGGCTGTCGGTTGGCTTGAGCATCATGGCGGCCGCTGAATCCTCGCGCAGCAGCAGGCTATGCAGCTTGACGGCGCCCTGCTCCTTCAGCTCGTAGCGCCAGCGGTCCCGGACCCGCTGCGGAATGTCGGGCATTTCCGAAATGCCCTCGGCCAGCGCGCGGAAGTAGAGCCCGGTACCGCCGACAAAAATTACTGGCCGTTCGGAGAGCGTGCCGTCAGGTCGCCCGGAGAGCGTGCCGCCGTCGATCAGCTTCATCACGTCGCGCAGCCAGGCGCCGGTGGAATAGGCTGTGGCCGGGTGGACATGGCCGTAGAGAAAATGCGGTGCGCGGGCGAGGTCGGCCGCCTCCGGCCGGGCGGTCAGCACGTCGAGCACCGAATAGCCTTGCATGGAATCGGTGTTGACGATCACGCCACCTTTGCGCCCGGCCAGATCGAGCGCCAGCGCCGACTTGCCGCTGGCGGTCGGCCCGGCTATCAGGATCGCGTTCTTCACGCGGCCCTCGCCCGCCTGTCCGCCGGAATGTTCCATGCCGCTCATCGCCACGCTTGTTTCCCGTCCCGCCGACCGCGCTTTGTCGCTGTCGCTTGCGAATATGGCGTCACGGTCGGTCGGCGCAAGCGCTGTTGTCTGGCTGGCTGAAGGGATTGCCTGCGATCTTGTCCTGCCTGAGGCAGCTGACGCGGCCGATACGAGCGCCGCCTTGCGCACGGCACTCGCCACCGAGGCGGTCGATGTGATCGTCCAGCAGGCGGAAACCCGCCGCAAGAAAATCCTGATCGCCGACATGGATTCGACCATGATCGACCAGGAATGCATCGACGAACTGGCCGACGAGATCGGCGTCAAGGATCGTGTTGCCACGATTACCGCGCGATCGATGAATGGCGAGATCGCCTTCGAACCGGCCTTGCGCGAGCGGGTGGCGTTGCTGAAGGGCCTTGACGCCGCCGTGGTCGATCGCATCGTCGCCAATCGCCTGACACTGGCCTCGGGCGGCCGCGCTCTGGTTCAGACCATGCGCGCCAACGGCGCCTGGACGGCACTCGTATCCGGCGGTTTCGAAGTCTTCACCACGCGCATCGCCGCCATGCTTGGCTTCCAGGAAAACCGCGCCAATCGCCTGCTCGAACAGGACGGCCGCTTCACCGGACTGGTCGGCGAACCGATCCTCGGCCGCGCCGCCAAGGCCGACGCACTCATCGAAATTTCGGGGCGCCTTGGCCTGACGCCTGCTGACGCCATCGCCGTCGGCGACGGCGCCAATGATCTCGACATGATCCGCCTGGCCGGCACCGGTGTCGCGCTCCATGCCAAGCCGACAGTGGCGGCACAGGCGAAGGTCCGCATCGACCATGGCGACCTGACCGCATTGCTCTATGTGCAGGGCTACAGGCAGGACGAGTTCGTGCAATGAAACCAATGCGTACCGAGCGCCTGATCCTGCGCAACTGGGAGGATCGCGACCGCGAACTGTTTCACCGGATCAACTCCGACGAACAAGTGATGGAATTCTTTCCGTTCCGCCGCGACCGCACCGCCGCGGACGCCAAGATGGACGAGTTGCGAGGCGCGATCGCCCGTGACGGCTATGGCTTTGCCGCCGCCGAGATCACCGCCACCGGTGAATGCATCGGCTTTGTCGGCATCACCGGAACCGACCATATGCCGTTCCTGCCGGCCGGCACCATCGAGATCGGCTGGCGACTGGCGCCTGAATTCTGGGGCAAGGGCTATGTCACCGAAGCCTCGCAAGCCTGGCTGGCCTACGGGTTCGAAACGCTGGGCCTTGGCGAGATCGTTTCCTTTGCCGTCGACAACAACCACCGCTCCACGGCCGTCATGGAACGCCTGGGCATGACCGCCGACCCATCCGCCGACTTCGACCATCCCGGCATTCCCGACAATCACCCCGCGCTCAAGCGACATGTTTTCTACCGGCTGACTGCCAAGAATTGGCGAAAGAAACGTCGCTGATCAATGTCGATCAGGCGGGAGTTCATCGCCAGGTTGCGGAGGTCCGGCAGCAACCCGCTCAAGCATCTTTGCGAAATCGCCGGCGGACGCATCGCCCGCCCGACGACGCAGGAAATCCGCCGCCGTTTCCATTGCTCCAACCTTCTGCGCCACAGCCGAAGCGATCCACTGATTGAGCGACACGCCATCGGCCTTTGCCAAACGCGCGGCAGCCTCCTTGACCGACAGCGGGAGCTTCAAGGGATAAGTCGCTTTGCTCATGTTCGAAGTCCTTCCAGGAACGCAGCCGGGCTAACGACTTGGACATCGAAACGGCCTGCCGCAGCCATAAAATCCCGGCGATTGTAAGTCACCAAGGCATCTGCCCGGCCGTTGATCGCGGCTTCAAGCACCATCTCATCTTTCGGATCGCTCAATTGCGGGCGCCAGAGAAAGTGTAGTTCGACCGGTTCTGCCAAGATAGCAAAACCGGCAAGCAAACGATCCAGATCCGCAATCGATAATCCGTGAACCGCCATTTGCTCGGGTCGAGCCAACACGGTTTCATATTCAAGAAACAGCGCTGTCGTCACCAATGGGCAAATGTGTCGATCTGCGATCTGTTGCAAGATGGCAAACGACGCACCATTCCTGCTTCGCAAACCCGCCATCAGAACGTTTGTGTCCAGTACGATCCGTTTCACAAGTCAAAATAGTACATCCCATGGGATGTTACAATATGCCTGTTGGCTGGCGGACTTCAGTCCATCCGGATCGTCACGAACCTGAGCTCGCCGGTCTTCGACGCCAACATCAAGAGCGCATTCTTGCGCCCCTGCTCCTTCAAGGCGCCGATCCGGTCCATCACGTCCTTGGGGGTGGCGACCGATTCCTGTGCGATCTCGGTGATCACCTCGCCGGGCTGGATGCCGCGTTCGGCCGCAGCCGAGTCCTTGGTGACGTCGGTGATGACGACACCGGAAACATCGGCCGCAATGCTGAACTTCTTGCGCGTCTCGTCGTTCAGTTCGCCGACCGTCATGCCAAGCACCGAAGCCGTTGAAACCGCCGGAGGCTTGTCACCCTTGTCCTGGTCGGTATTGCCGCCGTCCTCGCCGCTGGCGAGTTTTTCGCCGTCCTCGAGCCGGCCGAGCGTCACTTTCACGGTCTGCTCGACGCCCTTGCGCACGATCAGCACATCGACCGCCTTGCCGACCGGGCTTTCGGCGACGACGCGCGGCAGGTCGCGCATTTCATGGATGTCCTTGCCGTCGAACTTGATGATGACATCGCCGGCCTGGATGGTGCCATTGTCGACCGGTCCGCCCTTGATGACACCGGCGACCAGTGCGCCCTTGGCGGTCGCCATGCCTAGGCTCTCGGCGATGTCGTCGGTCACCGGCTGGATGCGCACGCCGAGCCAGCCGCGCCGCGTCTCGCCGAACTGGCGCAACTGGTCGACGACGCCCGAGGCGAGCTGCGAGGGAATGGAGAAGCCGATGCCGATCGAGCCGCCGGAAGGCGAAATGATCGCCGTGTTGATGCCGATGACCTCGCCCGTGCTGTTGAACAACGGTCCGCCGGAATTGCCGCGGTTGATCGCGGCATCGGTCTGGATGAAGTCGTCATAGGGACCGGAATTGATGTCGCGGTTGCGGGCCGAGACGATGCCGACCGTCACCGTGCCGCCGAGGCCGAACGGATTGCCGATCGCCATCACCCAGTCGCCGACGCGCATCTTGGTGGAATCGCCGAACTTCACCGCCGTCAGCTTGTGGCCTTTCGGGTCGACCTTGAGCACCGCGACATCGGTCTTGGTGTCGGTGCCGACCAGCGTCGCCTTCAACGTGATGCCGTCGGAGAAATTGACCTCGATGTCGTCGGCGTCGGCGATGACATGGTTGTTGGTGACGACGATGCCTTGCTCGGCATCGATGACGAAGCCGGAGCCCAGCGACTGCACCTTCTGCGCGCCGTTGTCCTTGTCGCCGCCGCGGTTCTTGAAGAAATCGTCGAAGAAATCCTGGAAAGGCGAACCCTCGGGCAATTGCGGCATTGGCACCGCGCCCGGACCTTCCGTGCCCTTCACCGTCTGCGAAGTCGAGATGTTGACCACCGCGCCGAGCAGGCCTTGCGCCAGGTCGGCGACCGAAGCCGGCCCATCGGCGGCAAATGACGGCGTCACGAAGGACGGGACAGCGACGGCGCTGACAAGAAGTGCTGCCGCGCCGGCGATGAACGTCCGCCGTGCCGCGCGCAAAATTGTATTGGATGTCATCGAGAAGCCTCCCGGTATTCCTGAAAAGAAAAGCGCTTCGACGAAAACGCCGCGTCGCGCCATGTTGGCAAAAAATACGGCACGTTTGCGGCTATGACTATCGGCAGAGGATAAATCATCCGTTATCCCGGATCGAAGCTCGTATCCCGGGGATCGAAGCTCGTGTCCCGAAAACCGAAGCTCGCCGCCGTCATGCGCTCCGCACCAGCCAGACGATGCCGACGCCGATGGCAATCGCCGCCAGCCCGGCAATCCGCAGCGCGTTCTCGGGCAGCGACAGCACTTCGGTGGCAAGCTTCCTGGCAAGGCCGGGAAAGCCGCCATAGACCAGACCTTCTATGACAAGGACGAGGCCCATGGCGGCGAGAAAATCCTGCACCGGCCGCTACTGGCCGGTGCTGGGCTGTGCCGCCGGCGCGGCGGGTGCCGTCGCCGGAGCGGTTGGAGCAGGCGAAACCGGGTTGGCCGGCGCGTCGCTGCCGTCGGGATTGCGGAAGAAGCGGAAGAACTCCGAGTTCGGCGACAGCACCATCGTCGTTCCGGTGTTGTCCAGCGCCGTGCCATAGGCATTCATCGACCGGTAGAAGTCGAAGAAGGCCGGATCGCGCTGATAGGCTCCCGCGAAGGTGGCACTGCGCTGGGCTTCGCCCTCGCCGCGCAGGATTTCCGACTCTTTCTGCGCTTCGGCGACGATCTCGACCACTTCGCGATCAGCGCGAGCCGTGATGCGCTGTGCCGCTTCATTGCCGCGCGCCCTCAGCCGCGCGGCCTCCGCCAGGCGTTCCGCCTTCATGCGGTCGAAGGTCTGCTGCGAGACCTCGGCGGTGAGATCGGTGCGGCGAATGCGGACATCCTCGATCTGCAGGCCGAGCGAGGTGGCGTCGGGCCTGAGTTGATCGCGGACTTCGCGCATCATCACGCCGCGCTCTTCGGAGAGCGCGGCCTCGAAATCGCGCAGTCCGTAGACGCGGCGCAAGGCAGCGTCGAGACGCGTCCTGAGCCGGGCTTCGGCCAGTTCGATCTGACCGGACACGGCGGAGCGGAAGACCCGCGGATCCGAGATGCGATAGGCGATGAAGGCGTCGACCTCATAGAACTTGCCGCCCGACACCTGGACGCGGATGTTGTCGAGATCGAAGCGCAGCACCCGGTTCTCGATCAGCTGCACCGTATCGGCGTCGAAGAACGAGAACGGCGCCTTGAAGTAGATGCCGGGCTCGCTCTTGACGTCGACGATCTCGCCGAACCTGAGCACCAGCGCCTGCTGGCGCGCATTGACCACGAAGACCGACGAATAGAGCAGGAACAGGATGACCGCTGCTGCGACGACGATGATGGGAAGACGGTTGGCCATCACTGGTTACCTCCCGTAACGCCAGCAGGGGCGGCCGGTGCCGGCACTTTCGGCTGCAATGCCGGCAGCGGCAGATAGGGGACGACCCCCTGCCCGTTGCCCTGCTCGACGATGACCTTGCTAGAATCCTTCAGAACCTTCTCCATGGTTTCCAGGTAGAGGCGCTTGCGTGTCACGTCGGGCGCCTTGGCATATTCGTCATAGACCGAGATGAAGCGCTGCGCCTCACCTTCGGCTTCCTGCACGACCCGGTTCTTGTAGGCGGCCGCGTCTTCGCGAACCTGTGCGGCCTCGCCGCGTGCCTGGCCGAGCTTCTGGTTGGAGTACTGGTTGGCCTGCTCGACGAACTTGTCTTCGTCCTGCTCGGCGCGCTGCACCTCGTCGAACGCATCGGCCACTTCGCGTGGCGGTGCCGCATCCTCGATCGAGACGGCGTTGACGTTGAGACCGGCCTTGTAGCCGTCCAGCGTCGTCTGGATGATTTCACGCACCGAGGCGGCGATGCCCTGGCGATCGTCGCGGAAGATGTCCTGCGCCGGCCGGCGGCCGACGGCTTCACGCATGGCGCTTTCGGCAACCTGCCGCAGCATGCCGTCGGGATCGGACACGTCGAACAGATACGCGCTCGGGTCGGAGACCTGATAGGCCACCGAGAACTGGACGTTGACGATGTTCTGGTCGCCGGTAAGCATCAGCCCGGACGTGTTGCCACTTGTCGCGCCGCCGCCGCCGATGTCGACCAGTTGCTCGGAAATCTTGGCCGTCTCGACCGTTTCGAGTGGCCACCAATGGAAATGCAGGCCGGGCTGCGACAGCTCGGCCTTCGGCTTGCCGAAGCGCAGTTCGACCGCGACCTCGTCGGGCTGCACGGTATAAACCGCCTTGAACGCCCACAGCACCACAAGTGCCGCCGCGATCAGCGCGAAAATAGCCGGGCTCATGCCTCCACCACCCGGCAGAGCGCGCCGCAGCCGGTCCTGGCCGCGGCGGATGATGTCTTCGAGATCGGGAGGCGAGCCCTGTGGGCCGCTCGGTCCCTTTGGTCCCTGCCCCCAGGGTCCCTGATTGTTGCCGCCGCCGCCGCCCCATGGGCCGCCGCCACCGCCGCTCTTGTCGTTCCAGGGCATGAATGTCCTTTCGCTTGGAATTCCCTCAAGCGCCGGTATTACGGCGCAAAATCCAGTATTTCTTCTTCTATAGGGACGCCACGAGGCGCTTTCAACGAGATGCGTTGCCGACTTCGTCCGATTTGGTCCGGTCGCGACCCTTTGTCTTCCTTCAATGCACGTCGCGGCGGCGCTCGTAAACCGAATAGCGCGTCGCGTGGCTATCCTTTTCCCCGGGTGGAACCTCCTGCGAGCTGACGACGCGCCACAAATCCGGATCGATCGGCGGGAAATGCGCATCGCCGTCGACCGCTGCCAGCACATGAGTGACGTGCAGCCGGTCGGCCAGCAGCAGCGCCTGGGCATAGATTTCGCCGCCGCCGATGACACAGACCTCGTCCACGCCGACCATGCAGCGCCCGCGCACCGTTGCCAGCTGGATCGCGGCTTCGAGCGAATGCGCGACCTCGACACCCTCGGCGCGCCAGGCCCTGTCGCGGGTGACGACGATGTTCAGCCTGCCCGGCAGCGGCCGGCCGATGCCCTCATAGGTCTTGCGGCCCATGATGATGGGCTTGCCCATCGTATCGGCCTTGAATCGCTTGAGATCGGTGGACAGCCGCCAAGGCAGCCCGCCGTCTCGCCCGATCACGCCGTTCTCGGCGATGGCAACGTAGATTGCGACGTGCATTAGTTGTCGTCCGATGGATCGAGGATCAGGATATCGATGTCGCGCTCGGGATAGAAATCGTTCGCCGTCATCTCGAATGTCGTCGGCCCGATTTTTTTGACATCGTCGCCGCAGAACGAGACCAGGGCTTTCGGATTGCCCTTGTCGACCGTCAGCTTGAACTTGCCGATTGTGCCTGCCGCCCAGTTGCCGCCGGTGGTCAGGATATAGGCGATGCGGCTCTCGAAATATTTTGGATAGCCGTCGGGGTCGTCCTTGGCCGCCTTGCGCACCGCGTTCTCGAATGTGTCGTCCATGCAGTAGCGTGTCTTGTAGGTGGCGTACTGCCCCTGGAACTTGCCGTTGTAGAAAAAGCTGACCGAAGACGTGCCGCCGACGCTCGGCTTGTAGCGATGGGAAACGCGGACGTCCTTGTTGGCCGGAAAGGTCGAACGCCACCAATAGGTCGAACGCAATTGCCAGAATGGCGTGTAGACCTTGTTCGCCTCCGTACCGTCGCTGCCGGTGTCCTCGATGATGATACCGCGGTTGACCCAGTCGTCGGTAACGGCCTGCGGCAGCTTCGCCAGCGCCGCTTTCGCCGCATCGCCGAAAGGATAGAACGGCACATTTTGCGCCTTCAGCTCGGCGCTGATGTCGATGCCGAGCGCCAACACCTTCTGCTCGAGTTGCGGCTTTGCCGGTGCGCCATCGATCGTCACCTCAAAGCCGAGGAAATTGTCGCTCTGATTTTCAGGGATCGCCGGGATCTCTTCGGGATTGCCCGATATATCGGGCATCGGGAAGGCGACGATGGCGTCGACATCCTTGTCGGTGTTGTTGTGGAAGACGTAGTCGACCGTCACCTTTTCCGGCGAGATGAAGAGATCCTCGCTTTGCATCGCCACGGCGTCGCTACGCGACAGGATCAGGCCGCCGGTGCCAAGTTCGGCAACCGAATCATTGGCACGGACAGGCGCGGCCGACAGGGCCAGCACGGCGGTCAGAACATATCGCAACATGGAAGCCTCCTCGGCTGGAATGCCACGTGACCCTAGCCGTTTCAATATGACGTTTCAAAGCCCTTCCGCATCCGCGGGCGCATCAAAGGGGTCTGGACTACGGTCTGGACTAACAGGTCCCGATCGGGCAGGAGTTCGCCCATGCGCAAGCTTCTCGTCATCGGCATCGGCGCCGGCAATCCCGACCATATGACCGTTCAGGCCATATCAGGCCTGAACCAGGCGGATGTGCTGTTCATTCCCGACAAGGGGGCGAAAAAGAACGAGCTTGCCGAGCTGCGCCGCCAGATCTGCGACCGCTTCGTCACCAACCCGAAATCACGCCGCGTCGAATTCGGCGTGCCGGTGCGCGACCTGCCAGTGGAAGATGGGCCGGCGCCCACCTATCGCTCGACCGTCGATGACTGGCATGAAGCCATCGCCGCGATCTACGAGGGTCTGATCCGCGACGAGATTGCCGGGGATGGTTGCGGCGCCTTCCTGATCTGGGGCGATCCTTCGCTCTACGACAGCGCGCTGCGCATCCTCGAGCGCGTGCGCCTGCGAGGCAATGTCGCGTTCAAGCTTGAGGTGATACCCGGCATTACCGCCGTCCAGGCGCTTGCCGCCAGCCACAAGATGGCGCTGAACCGCATCGGCGATTCCGTCCTCATCACCACCGGCCGGCGCCTGACTGAGGAAGGCATGCCGGACAATGCCGGCAGCGCGGTCGTCCTGCTCGACGGCAAATGCGCCTTCAACACGCTGGACGACAAGGATGTCGTGATCCATTGGGGCGCCTATCTCGGCACCCCGGACGAGATTCTCATCTCGGGCCGTCTCGGCAATGTCGGCGCCGAGATCGAGAGAACCCGAGAAGAAGCCCGCCGGAAAAAAGGCTGGATCATGGACACCTATCTGCTTCGCAAGCCCAGTGCAGAGGATTAGGCCCTACTGCCTACTGCCTACTGCCTACTGCCTACTGCCTACTGCCTTCCCCTCACCCAGCATCAATCTCCGCCTGCAGCGCCTCCATATGCGTCGCCGCCGCCGAGGCAGCCGCACGCTCGATGGCGCGAAAACGGCTGACCACTGCCAGCCCGACGGCAGTGAGTTGCGCGCCGCCGCCCTTGCGGCCACCGGTTTGCGCCGCGACCAGCGGCTTGCCGAACACCCGGTTCATATCCTCGACCAGGTCCCAGGCGTGCTTGTAGGACATTTCCATGCCGCGCGCGGCGGCCGAGATCGAGCCGAAAGCGGCGATCTGTTCCAGGAGCTCGATCTTGCCCGGTCCGATGCGCCCGTCGGGATCGAGATTTATCCGCAAGCTCAGCGACGGCATTTTTGCTCCTCCGCGGTCACGCCCGATCCCATACTAGAAGCTCCCTGGCGAAACCGCTATTCCAAAAAGACATAGCGATGATCATCCATCCGCCTCAGCGGGCAGCCCGGCGCCGGTGTTGGCCCGGTCGAAGCTCACCGTCTTGACCACCGCGAAAACCTTGCCGCCGAGATGAAGCTTCAGCGTCTGCCGCGACTGTTCGGTGATGCGGGCAAGCACGGTTGCGCCGTTGCAGTCGATGCCGACCTCGACCGCAGGACCCTCGCCGGGGCTTATCGCGGTAATGGTTCCCGGCAGGATGTTGAGCGCGCTGAGGCCTGCCGGATGTTCGGTGGCGATCATCACATCGCGGGCACGGATGCGAACGCGCACCGGCGCTCCCGCCTTCACCGGCAGCCGCGGCACCCGGATCTCGCCGGCGGCCGAGCCGAGCACGGTCATGCCGAAAGTTTCGTCATGACGCAGCACCCTGGTGTCCAGCACGGCGCCGCCCTCGCCGCGCTCTTCAGCCGGCAACAGATCGAGCCTTTGCATCACTGCCTCGGTCGGTCCGCTGGCGATGACATTGCCTTGCGCCAGCATCACCACGTCGCTGGCCAGCCGCGCCACCTCGGCAACCGAATGGCTGACATAGACGATGGGGATTTTCGTCTCGTCGCGCAGCCGTTCGATATAGGGCAGGATTTCGGCCTTGCGCACCTCGTCGAGCGAGGCCAGCGGCTCGTCCATGAGCAGCAGTCTGGGGCTGGCAAGCAGTGCCCGGCCGATCGCCACGCGCTGTTTCTCGCCGCCCGAGAGCTTTGCCGGTCGCCTGTTCATGAGCGGGCCGATGCCGAGCAGGTCGACGACCGCATCGATATCCGCATAGCGCTCCGCGGGCGGCGTGAACCAGCGGCCATAGTGCAGATTGCCGGCAACGCTCATATGCGGAAACAGCCGCGCATCCTGGAACACCATGCCGATGCGGCGCTTGTGCTTCGGCACGAAAATGCCGGCACCCGTATCGGCGAGCACGCGGCCGTCGACCGCGATGCGCCCCTTGTCGGGTCGGATCAGCCCGGCGATCATGTTGATCAGCGTCGTCTTGCCCGATCCCGACGGTCCGAACAGCGCCGTCAGCCGCCCGGCGCTTTCGAAGCGGGCATCGATGGCGAAACCGCCGAGCCGATGGCTGATGTCAACGAGAATGCTCATTCGATGTCCATCCGCCGGCCGACACGCCGCGCCAGCACTTCCGAGGCGACAAGTGCCGCCATCGAAATGACGATGGAGATCAGCGTCAGGCGGAGCGCGCCTTCATCGCCACCCGGCACCTGCGTGAAGGTGTAGATCGCCGACGGCAATGTCTGCGTCTCATTGGGAATGTTGGAGACGAAGGTGATGGTCGCGCCGAACTCGCCCATCGCCTTGGCGAAGGCCAGGATGGCGCCGGCGATCAGCCCAGGCAGGATCAGCGGCAGCGTGATGGTGGCGAACACCCACAGTGGATTGGCGCCGAGCGTTCCCGCCGCCGCCTCCATCTTGCGGTCCACCGCCTCGATCGACAGCCGGATCGCCCGCACCATCAGGGGAAAGCCCATGACCCCGCAAGCCAGCGCCGCACCCGTCCAGCGAAACGAGAACACAATGCCGAAATGCTCTGCCAGGAAGGCGCCGGCCGGGCCACGCCGGCCAAACGTAAGCAGCAGCAAATAACCTGTCACGACAGGCGGCAGGATCAGCGGCAGATGCACCAGCCCGTTGAGCAGCGTCTTACCCCAGAACTGTCCTCGGGCAAGCAGCAGCGCGATCAATATGCCCGGCGGCAGGCTGGCGAGCATCGCCACTGTCGCCACCTTGATGGACAGCCGAACCGCATTCCATTCGTCGGGAGTGAGGTCCAGCAGCCAGTTCATATTGCGAGATGAAGCCCCATGGAACTCAGTTGCTTGGCCCGAGCACGGTAAAACCCTGATCCCTGAATAGCGCGCCGGCCTTGGCCGACTGCAGGCATTTCAGGAAAGCCGGCGTATCCTTGTCCTTCGAATCGGCGATCTGGGCAACCGGATAGATGATCGGCGGATGCGAATCCTCCGGGAAGGTGCCGACCACCTTGACGCCCTTTTCGGCATGCGCGTCGGTGGCGTAGACGATGCCAAGGGCTGCTTCGCCCGTCGAAACCAGCTTCAGCGCCGCGCGCACATTCTCGGCCTGCGCCACCTTGCCCTCAACCGAGGACCAGATGCCGAGCGATTCGAGTGCGGCCTTGCCGTATTTGCCGGCCGGCACCGCCTTGAAGTCGCCCATGGCGAGCCTGCCGTCGCCGATCAGCTTGGCGAGGTCGAAGCCCTTCTCGATCTTGGTTTCAACCGCCGAGTCCTTCGGCGCCACCAGCACGATCTCGTTGCCGAGCAGTTTCAATTCGGTATCGGGCTTGGTCAGCTTCTTGTCGGACAGATATTTCATCCAGTCGAGGTCGGCCGAGATGAAGACGTCGGCAGGCGCCCCACCCTCGATCTGCTTGGCCAGTGCCGAACTCGCGGCATAGGAGACGGTCGCGGCTTCGCCGACATCGGCCTCGCAGGCCTTGTTCACCGCGTCGAGCGCGTCCTTGAGGCTGGCCGCGGCAAACACCACCACCTTGTCCTCCGCATGTGCTGCCGGCACCGCCGCCATCAACGTCGCCGCAAAACCGCCAAGGGCGATCGCCCTCAACCCGAAACCTTTGCGCGTCATGGAAAACTCCCTGGTTTGAAATCCGATCGGCCCGAAGCCTGCCAACCGATATATCCGCATGAATATAACAAGGGAAGGCCCGACGCCCTGCGAAAGCGTCTGTGCGACATCGATTGTTCTGGTAAGACGGGCAAAGAAACCCTGGAAAGGAAACACCGATGAAGATCAGTGCCCGCAACATCCTCAAGGGATCGATCACCGAGATCGTCAAGGGCGCCACCACTTCACATGTCCGGATCGACATTGGCGGCGCCGTCGTCACCGCCTCGATCACCAACGAGGCCGTCGCCGATCTCAAGCTCGAAAAGGGCAAGCAAGCCTATGCCGTGGTCAAGGCCTCGGACGTGATGGTAGGCATCGACTGATCGGCGCGTGATTTCAGGATTGAGTAAAGCGCAGGGCTTAGACCGCGATCGGCGCCTTGATCGATGCGTCGGCGACGTAGTTTTCCAGCCGGAAATCCTCGAAGCGGAAGGCGAACAGGTCCTTCACCTCCGGATTGATCCACATCGTCGGCAGCGCCCTCGGCGTGCGCCGCAGCTGTTCGCGCGCCTGCTCGAAATGGTTCGAGTAGAGATGCGCATCGCCAAGCGTGTGGACGAAATCGCCGGGTTTCAGCCCGGTCACCTGCGCCACCATCAGCGTCAGCAAGGCGTAGGACGCGATGTTGAACGGCACGCCGAGGAAGATGTCGGCCGAGCGCTGGTAGAGCTGGCAGGAAAGCCGCCCTTCCGAAACATAGAACTGGAACAGGCAGTGGCAGGGCGGCAGCGCCATCGCTTCCACCTCGGCCGGATTCCATGCCGAAACGATCAGCCGCCGCGATTGAGGGTTTTTGCGTATCTCCTTGAGAAGATTCGTAATCTGGTCGATTGATCCGCCATGGCCATCCGGCCAGGAACGCCACTGCTTGCCGTAGACCGGGCCGAGATCGCCATTCTCATCGGCCCATTCGTCCCAGATCGAAACGCCATGGTCGGTGAGGTATTTGATGTTGGTGTCGCCGGCCAGGAACCACAGAAGTTCATGGATGATCGACTTGAGATGCAGCTTCTTGGTGGTGGTGACCGGAAAGCCGCGCGCCAGGTCGAAACGCATCTGGTAGCCGAAGACGGAGCGCGTTCCGGTGCCGGTGCGGTCGCCGCGATCGGCGCCGTTGTCCAGCACATGCTGTAGGAGGTCGAGATACTGGCGCATCGGTTCCGGCTCGATTCGGTTGTGCCACCATCATAGCCGACAGGCGGGCGGTCGAACACTACAAAGCAGCACAAGCCCTGCCCGAAGGCTGCCAGTCCCCAACAACATCATCGGCTGGCGCATGGGCCGCGCCAGCCTTCGCAAATTGACGCGCGATCGTCAGAGAGAGGCGAGCTTGCCCAGATCCTTCGCGACGAGGTAGTAAAAAGTCACCCGGCTCTTGGTGTTGTCAGCAGCCATTGCCTTGCAAGTCTTCTCGATCGCCGCATCGGCCTTCGCTGCGTCGCTGATGCCGAGTTTCTTGGCGACCCAGTTGTCCCTGACACGACCGAGTTCCTTTGGGTCGGTGCACGATACCAGCGAGGAATCACGGTTCCTGAGCGCGATGCCCAAATGCTTTACGATCTTTTCGACCGCATCCGCACTGGCGCCAGTGTCGTATTTCTTCACGTCTGCAAGATAGTCGGCCATCAAAATTCCCCTCGTCGGCGCCACGGATCCGATCGATGAGGGCTGTGGCGCGCTGCTGCAACTTGTGCGCTAGGTCGATAACTCCTCACCGTGGCAAAGCTTCGGTTGAGACCGCGCCCAAGTCAACCCTTCGGAGATGCGGTTTTGACACGGGGACAAAGTGCCATTTGCGGCCTTTCATTTCCTGCGATGGCCCCCTATATTCGATTTGTCGGCTTGACCGACTATGGCGATAAATGGGCGATGAAATAAGCCGTTCGGACCCGGGGGCGGTACCCGGCGCCTCCACCAAAAGCTGCTGTTGATGAGAGAGCAGTTTTTGCTGGGGGCGAAATAGGATCGACGAAGGTGTAAAGATCGTACTTTTGCCCGGCATGGTACCACCGTCATCGGGCTAAACCTGTAGTTGCAAATGACAACTATGCGGAAGCACGTCTCGCCGCGTAAGCGGTGCGATAGCTTCAAATCAAGCCCTAGAGGTTCGCACTTCTAGGCGGGGTTCGGAGGTACCTGGCAACAGAAACCTCCACTTCTCCCCTCCTCGACATGTGCTTACGCACGACGGCAGCTCCCGCTGGCCGGTCCTTCCAACGGCTATGAGCCGCGAAGGCGTACCGCCGCGCGCGCCCTCTCCATGGACAAAACATGCAAAACGATTCCGATCGATTCTTCGTGCTGACCGGCGGTCCGGGTTCCGGCAAGACCACCCTGATCGAAGCCCTGCGCCGGGCAGGCTTTGCCACCTCCGTCGAAGCCGGGCGCGGCATCATCCGCGACCAGTCCGATATAGGCGGACCCGCTTTGCCCTGGCACGATCGCGCGCTGTTCGCCGAACTGATGCTGTCATGGGAGATGCGCTCGTATCAGCATGCGCGCGAACAGACCGGGCGCCCTGTCTTTTTTGACCGCGGCGTCCCGGACACGCTTGGCTAGGCTGAGCGGCCTGCCGGTGCCGGAGCACGTCAGGGTCGCGGCGGATCATTTTCGCTACAATCCGCGCATCTTCGTCGCCCCGCCCTGGCCGGAGATCTTCGCCCAAGATGAGGAGAGAAAGCAGACGCCTGATGAGGCCGAGCGCACCTATCCTGCACTGGTCGGCGTCTACATGGAACTCGGCTATGAACTCGTCTCGCTGCCTTTGTCGCCGGTCGAGGAGCGGCTGCGGTTCGTGCTGGCCGAGGCAGGATTGGCATGAAAAAGCCGGGCGAACCCGGCCTTTTTTGTTCTCATCGAAAGTCTGTTATTCCGCCGGTGCCTCGGCAGCTTCGCGCGAGCGGCCAAGCGTGACCTTGGCCAGCGTGAACGAGATCACCGCACACAGCGTGATGCCTGCCACCATCGGCAGCGGCGTTCCGTCGAAGAACACGCCGGCAACACCCATGGCGAGCGCGCCGATGGCGAAATGCAGCGTGCCCATCAGCGCCGAAGCCGTGCCGGCGATCTCGCCATGCTCTTCCATGGCCAGCACCGAGGTGGTCGGAATGACCAGGCCGAGGAAGCCGTAGCCCACGAACAGCAGTGCCGCCATCACGTCGAGCCGGTCGATGCCAGTGGCCATCACCGCGAACAGCACCACCATCGTCGTCGCATAGCCGGTCACCGCGACGCGCACCACGCGCCGCAGCCCGAACCGCTCGGCCAGCAGTCCCGTCATCTGCGACATGCCGATGAAGGCGACCGCATTGATCGAGAAGAACACGCTGTAGACCGAAGGCGACAGGCCGTAATGGTCGATCAGGATGAACGACGAGCTCGACAGATAGACGAAGAAGCTCGCAATACCGAAGCCGGCGATCGCCGTCAGGCCGAGGAAATTGCGGTCACCCATCAGGAAGCGGTAGGCCGACAGCGCGGTGCCGAAGGAGGAACCGGCGCGGTCTTCCACCGGCCGCGTCTCCTTGAGCGAGGTCGCCAAAAGGATTGTGGCCAGCAGAGCCGCGCCCGTCACCGTCCAGAACACGGCGCGCCAGCCGAAACTCTCGATGATCACGCTGCCGGTCAGCGGCGCCAGGATCGGCGACACCGAGAACACCAGCATCAGCAAGGACATCAGCTTGGCGGCCTCATTGCCGGTGTGCAGGTCGCGCACGATGGCGCGCGGAACGGCCATGCCGGCGCTGGCGCCAAGCCCTTGCAGGAAACGGAAAGCAATCAGCCATTCGATGGTCGGCGCCATTGCCGAACCGATGCCGCCGACCATGAACAGCGCAAGGCCGCCATAGAGCGGCAGCTTGCGGCCGACCATGTCGGAGATCGGCCCGACGACGATCTGGCCAAAACCCATCGACAGGAAGAAGATCAACAGGCTCATCTGCACGGCAGCGGTGCTCGCATGCAGATCCGCGCCGATCGACGGCAGTGCGGGCAGATACATGTCGATGGCGAACGGGCCGATGGCGGACAACAAGCCGAGCACGACCGCGATGCGGAGGAATTTGGGACTCATGATAAAGGCTTCTTTCAAATCTGGTTGCCGCCGCCAGGCGACGTCTAACCTAGGACGTTCCATCCCATGAGATTCCGACATCCAAGAGCGAATTCTATTCGTCTCGTCGAGCGAAATCTCTTTATCTTGTGTCCACAAATTTAGACACTCTTGTCTAAATCGTCAATCACCTCTATATAGTTTTTTATGAAGCTGCACGTTTCTCCTGACATTTTCCCGCCACGCGGCCATGAGGCCAAGCGCCTGTCGATCGTCGAATCCGCAGCTGCCGTGTTTTGCCGCGAGGGTTTCGCCGGCGCCAACATCGATCTGATCGCCGTCGAAGCCGGCGTCTCGCGCCAGACCATCTACAATCATCATGGCGACAAGGAGAAATTGTTCGTTGCTGTGGTTCGCGACCTCACCGAACGCTGCAATGCCGGTATCTTCGCCACCATTGCCACCTTCCCCGATCAGCCCAATGACCTCGAAGCCGATCTGATCGGCTTTGCCGTCCGCCTGAACCAGAATTGCATCTGCAACCGCGATGGAAAATTCCTGCGCAAGCTGATCCAGACCGAAGGCGAGCGCTATCCCGAACTGTTTGCCGAATGGCGCGAACAGGGACCGGGCAGGACATGGCCGGCAATCGCCGCCCGCTTTGCCCGCCTCGCCTATGGCGGTTACCTCGCGATCGAGGACCCCGACGTGGCGGCACGCCAGTTCCTTGGCCTCGTCAATGCCGAACTGCAGACCACCTTCATGCTTGGCGGTTCCCCGCGCGAGGACGAGGTGCTGCAATCCGCGACCAATGGCGTGCGCACCTTCCTGCGCGCCTTCGGCAAGCGCCGGTCCGTAGCCTCAGCGGAAAAGCAAAGCGCGCTCGCCAGCGCCTGAGCGATCAAATCGTCGGCAATAGTCCTCGTCTCGGTGCGGCGACGGTCTATATCAGGTTTACGCCGCCCTCAAGCTTGATTACAGCTATGCGGACGATTCAACGGAACCCGACCGCCACATGGCCGACGACCACATCCGCTACGACATTCTGGCCCAGGAGGCGTTGCGCGGCGTCATGCGCAAGGTCCTGGCCGAGGTCGCGCGCACCGGCCTCCCCGGCAACCACCACTTCTTCATCACCTTCCTGACCGGCGCGCCTGGCGTGCGCGTGTCGTCGCGTCTGCGCGAGCGCTATCCCGAGCAGATGACCATCGTCATCCAGTTCCAGTATTGGGACCTGAAGGTGACCGACACCGGCTTCGAGGTCGGCCTGTCCTTTTCCGATGTGCCGGAGAAACTCGAAATCCCGTTCTCGGCCGTGCGCGGCTTCTATGATCCGTCGGTCAATTTCGAACTCGAATTCGACGTCAAGACGGACGGTGCAGCCGAGGAACCAGCCGCTCAAGCCACGCCCGAGCCGCTGACCATCGTCTCCGAGAAAAAGCCGAAAGCCGAGAAGAAGGCAGCCGCCGAGGCGGAGAAGAAGCCCGCAGCGGCGGACGCCGCCACCAAGGGCGCCGAAGTGGTCTCGCTCGACGCCTTCCGCAAGAAATAGGCTTGCGGTTCACGCCATGGCCGACATCGTCAACCTTCGCCATGCCCGCAAGCAGAAGGCACGGGACGAGAAAGTGCGTGTCGCCGAACAGAACCGGGCGTTGTACGGCCGCTCCAAGGCAGAGAAGCAACGCGACCGCACAGTCGCCGACAAGGCTGAGAACTTCGTCGCTGGACACCGCCGCGAGCCATCCGGCACCGAAGACGACCAGTGAGCGCGGTTGAAAAGCGCTCGGTGACCATTCGCGGTCACCGCACCAGCTACTCGCTCGAAAAGCCGTTCTATGACGACCTCGTCGCGATCGCGGCTGCTCGGCAATTGACGCTCGCCGCTCTTGTCGCCGAAGTCGACGAGACGCGGCCGCGCGACACCAACCTGTCCTCGGCATTGAGGCTCTATGTCCTGGAGTCGGCGAAGCGCGGAACGAGTCTCTAAAGGCTTCCGACCACGTCTTCCTTTTTCCTGCGTCTGGTGCCGAAGCCAAGCAAGGTCGAACGCTCGCGCTCCTCGGCCTGTTTCCTGGACCGCACGCGCATCAAATCCTTCCAGCCGACATAGCCGACCAGCAGCAGGCCTTCACGGGTGACGACGGGCAGATGGGAGACATTGGCCATCAGCAGTTTGTCGGAAAGGCCTTCGAGATACTCATCCGGATAGGCGAGCGTCACCTTGCTGCCGGCCAGCAACTCGCCAAGCGTCGTGGTGCGGTGGGTACCGGCACGGCGCCAGCGCAGGATCGCCGGTGGGTCGATGAGGCCGAGCACATGGCCGTTCTCATCCACCACGGGGAAACTCGGATGCCGCGTTTCCGGCGCGGTCAGGAACGCTGCGGCGCCATGCAAGGTCATCGTCGCCGGCACGCTTTCGACCTCGGACGTCATCACCTCGCGCACCCGGGTCAAGGCAAAGGGATCGACGCGGTATTCGCGAACCAGATGGTGTCCCCTTCTGGCGATCTTCTCGGTCAGAATCGACCGCTTCATCAGAAGCACGGTGACGGCGTGCGCCGCGGCGCAGGCTGTAATCAGAGGCACCAGCATATGCGTGTTGCCGGTCAGTTCGACGGCGAAGAAGGTCGCGGTCAGTGGCGCCCGCATCGTGCCGCCCATGGTGGCGGCCATGGCCAGCAACGCCCAGAAACCTGGATCCGCAGCGGGCAGAACGCCGGCAAGCACCGCCCCCATCGCTCCGCCCATGATCAGCAGCGGCGCCAGCACGCCTCCGGATGTCCC
Source organism: Mesorhizobium cantuariense (assembly GCF_042647205.1). Classification (NCBI taxonomy): domain Bacteria; kingdom Pseudomonadati; phylum Pseudomonadota; class Alphaproteobacteria; order Hyphomicrobiales; family Phyllobacteriaceae; genus Mesorhizobium; species Mesorhizobium cantuariense. Next base: position 4,103,111 of record NZ_JBHRVD010000001.1, read on the forward strand.
CGAACCGAGCGCAACCGACCAGATGATGGCCTTCACCACCAGCAGGAGGAGTGCCGCCGTCGCGACCGTGCGGCCGTCCAGCATGTTGGCGATGTTGTCATAGCCGACGCCGAGCGCCTGCGGTTCGATCAGCCCGCCTATGCCGACCACGAGGCCGCCAAGCATCGGCCACCACATCCAGTGAATCGGCAGCTTCTGAAAACCGTCCTCGCAGGCATAGACCATCTGCGTCAAAAGCCCCGACAACAGTCCCGCGCAAACGCCGATCGCCACCCAGCCGGCAAGGCCGACAAAGGACACCTCCATGCCGCCCTGAAACGGAAAGATCGGCCCCGGCAGATGCAGCATGGTGCGCTCCACTTCGGCGATGATCGCCGCGACCGCCACGGGAATGAAGCTGCGCGGAGTCCATTCGAAAAGCAGCAGTTCGACCGCCAGCATGATGGCGGCGATCGGTGTTCCGAAGACCGTGGTCATGCCCGCTGCCGCACCCGCCACCAGCAGCGTCTTGCGTTCGTTGTCGCTGACCGGCAGCATCTGCGCGATCAGCGAGCCGATGGCGCCGCCTGTCATGATGATCGGGCCCTCGGCGCCGAACGGTCCGCCGGAGCCGATCGAGATCGCCGACGACAGCGGCTTCAGGATCGCCACCTTGGCGTCAAGTTTTGAGCGTCCCAGCAGGATCGCCTCGATGGCCTCTGGAATGCCGTGGCCGCGGATCTTCTCGCTGCCGAAGCGCGCCATCAGGCCGATGATCAGCGCACCGATCACCGGCACGATGACGGCGGCAAGCCCATGCGGCGTGTCCTGGAGTTTCAGATCGGCGAGCGTGAACTGGCCAAAATAGGCGATGTTGGTGGCAAGCCGGATCAGTTTCAAAAGCGCGATGCCCGCAAACAGCCCGGCTGTTGCCACCACTACCGCGATGGCCGCGACGAGCAGCATCCTGGCGTCCGTGGTGAAATCACGCAGATGCTCCGGGTTCGAGTGAGGGGTCTTCATGGCGGGCTTTGCTTCCTGGCGGCGGGCCGAATGTGGATATGCGGCACGGTCGATGAGGCCAGCCGGGTTTGTCGGTGGTTATGTATCGTAACACGATATAAATATTCAAGCCGGTTTCGCCCGAAAACCGTTTGAGCTTTCGCGGAAAACGAACAAATGTCCGGTATGTCGCAGCCACAAAAACCACGCCCCGCCATCAGCCAAGCCGACTACCAACGGCTGTCCGAGTTTCGCTACCTGATCCGCCGCTTCCTCGAATTCAGCCAGATCCAGGCGGAAGACGCCGGCCTGACCCCGCGCCAGCATCAGGCGCTGCTGGCGATCAAGGGATTTCCCGGCGGCGGACCGGTAACGGTTGGCGACCTCGCGGAACGCCTGCGCATCCGCCACCACAGCGCCGTCGAGCTGGTCAATCGTCTTGGCGAGGCGGGGCTCGTCACAAGGGATCAGGACAAGGACGACCATCGTCGCGTGCTGCTGCAGCTGACCGAGCGCGCCGACGATTGCCTGGCCGAGCTGTCGGCGGTGCATCTCGACGAGCTGTCACGCATCGAACCGATGCTGCGGCGCCTGCTTGATCGCAAGTGAACACTCCGGTCTCTTTGCGAGCGACACCAATTATTTCCCAGTGCCCGAATCCTTTCGCCTCACGATAACGTCTCGAAGGTGAGCGACCTCAAAGGCGCAGGTGCAACCAAGAGGAACAACTGCGATGAAACGCCATCTGATACGCTACAAGACGAAACCGGAACGGGCCGATGAGAATGAACGGCTGGTCAAGGCCGTGTTCCAGGAGCTGCGGGAAAAATCGCCGGACGGCGTTCGCTACATGACATGGCGGTCCGACGACGGGACCTTTGTCCATCTGGTCGAGACGGAAACCGAAGCCCATGCCGACATCATTACCGGGCTGGCGGCATTCGAGGCCTTTCAGAGTGGCATCAGGGATCGCTTGATCGAGCGTCCGCAGCGCGAAGAAATGACCGTGGTGGGCCACTACCGGATGCTGGACCAGTAACGGCGAACAGAGGCGCATGAACATTCCTGGCGAGATCCGCGAGCCTTTTGACCGCCTGTTCGGCGAAATGCGCCCCAAACTGCATCGCTACTGCGCCCGCATGACGGGCTCGGTCATCGACGGTGAGGACGTGCTGCAGGAAGCGCTGACCAAGGCGTTCGAGGCTCTGCCCAACGCCGGACCGATCGCCAATCCGGAAGGCTGGCTGTTTCGCATTGCCCACAATGCAGCGCTCGATTTCCTGCGCCGGCGAACCCGTGAAAACGCCTTTGCCGATGAGGATCCGGATATGATCGTCGACCCGGCCAACCCAACCGCCGACCGTCAGGCCGCGGCCGCCGGCCTGCACACCTTCATGCGCCTTCCCGTCGCGCAGCGAAGCAGCGTCATCATGATGGACGTTCTGGGCTATTCGCTGCAGGAAATCAGCGCCACGCTCGACACCAGCATTCCCGCCATCAAGGCGGCGCTGCATCGTGGTCGCCATCGGCTGCGCCATCTTGCGGACGAACCGGACGACCGCCCTGTTCCGAAACTGAGCGGCGCAGCGCGTCTGCTGCTCGATGCTTACATCGATCGCTTCAACGCCCGCGACTTCGACGCGGTGCGCGACATGCTGGCCGATGAGGTGCGGCTGGAACTGGTGGCCAGGACGCGGCTGAATGGTCGCAAGGAGGTCGGCACCTACTTCCACAACTATTCCCGAGTGCAGGATTGGCATCTTATGCTCGGCTTCGTCGGAAACAGGCCGGCAATCCTCGTCCGCGATCCCAATGACCCAACAGGGCGCCCCACCTATTTCATCCTGCTGGCCTGGCAGGACGGCAGGCTTGCCGCCATCCGCGATTTTCGCCACGCCCGCTACACCACCGACGGTGCCGAACCGTTCGTGCTTTGAAACGATTTCGGGCCGGAAAGGCCTCCCCTACTCCCTACTCCCTACTCCCTACTCCCTACTCCCTACTCCCTACTCCCTACTCCCTACTCCCTACTCCCTACTCCCTACTCCCTACTCCCTACTGCCTACTGCCTACTCCCTACTGCCTACTGCAGCGACTTCAGCAGATTGTCGATCGTGAACGGATTGGACTTCGGCTTGGCCGGCGGCGGATTGTCGTTGGCTTCCGGCAGCGGCGCACGCTCCACCTTCGGAGCCTGCTGCGCGGCCTTGCGTTCAGCCTCGAGCTTTGCCTTTTCCTGCGAAGCGATACGCATCGCCTCTTCCGCCTTCTGCCGCGCCTGCTCGGCTTGTGCCTTGGCCGCCTCGTCGGCGGCCTGCTGTTCGGCGGCCTTGGCGTCCGCATCCGCCTTGGCTTTGGCATCCGCCTCGGCCTTGGCTTTCGCCTCCGCGTCGGCCTGAGCTTTGGCGTCGGCTTCGGCTTTCGCCTGCGCGTCCGCTTCGGCCTTTGCCTTGGCGTCGGCCTCGGCTTTCAGCCGTGCTGCTTCCTCCTGCTTGCGCAATTCCTCGGCGGCGTTGTCCCGTTCGGTCTGCAGCGCCGCGTAATAGCGCACCTCGCGCCGCAGCCGCTGCTTCTCGAGCAGTGCGGCCTGCATCGCCTCGACGCGCTGCTGCTCCTTCTCCAGCGCGCGCTGGGTCAGGAACTGCGCCAGCGGCTGGCTGTCGAATTCTCGTTTCACCGCGCCGAACGGCCCCTCGGCGGTGAAATTCACGACCGGCTCGGAGCCGACCAGTGCCTCGTCGCCCGGCCGATAGGTGATCGCCCCCATGGCGGAAACCATGGCTGTGTTGAGGTCCGCCGTGATGTCGGCAGACAAGGTCGCCGCTGGATTCTCCAGGTTGATCGGCGGCGCCCTGAGCATGCCGCCGGCAACCGTGAAGGCGATGTCGGTATCCTCAGCGGCAAGACTGCCATTGGCGGCGATGTCAGGCGCGAAGCCGGCGGTCTTGGCCGCATCGATGTCGCGCCCGATCGCATCCGCCTTGGCGAGGAACGCACTGAAGGCATCGGGATTGACGCCGGCGACCTGCAAGTTCTTCAGCGCCGCCGTACCGGAGCCGGACAAGGCGGCCACCATCCCTTCGACCGATTTGCCGCTGCTTGACAGCGCCGTCGAGAAATCGCTGATACCGCTGATGCCGGCATCCGGCAGCACGTCCGCCAGATCGGCGCCGGCGAGTTTCATCTGGCCGGTGAAAAGTCCGGTGCCGTCATTGTTCTTCAGCTCGAACAGGCCGGTCAGCGCCCCGCCCAGCAATTTCGCCTTCAGATCCGAAACGCGGATGCCTTCCTGGTCGAGCTTGAGCGAAAAGGCGGCATCATACGCGGTGGCGAACCGACCGGCGGCGAGCGCTGCCGTCGTCAGGTCGAGGTCGGCGGTGAACGGCAGGTTGGATTTCTGGCTGAACGGTGTGGCCGGCCACGCGCCACCCTTGTTGGTTTCTTCCTTGTCGGCAAGAAAGGCGGAATCGCCGAACAGCGCCACCGCCATCGGATCGAGGTCGAGTTCGTCGAGCATCAGCGCGCCGGCCAGATGTGGCACGCCGTCCTTGACGTTGACATTGACGTCGCCGGACACCGCCGCTTCGTTGATGGCGCCGTTGAGTTCGTCCAGCACCAGCAGACCGTTGCCATAGTCGCCCTGCGCCGAGAACGACGTCGACATGCCCGCCCCCATGCCCGGCAGGCCGATGCCTGTCGTCATTAGCCATGGCTCGATGTCGGCGGCATCGAGGCTGAGCTTGCCCTTGGCGGCGAGGCCTTGCGGCGTATCGGCGATCGTCCCCTCGAAACCGGCCTTGAAGTCGTCGCCGGCAAGGCTGAAACTCGTCGCCAGACCGCCACCAAGCGTGCCCTTGGCCTGAATGTCCGTGCTTGCCTCGCCCAGCATGCCGAGCGGCAGCGCCGGCAGGCCGTAGAGGGCCAGCAGCGCGGTGGCATCAGGGTTCTTGGCGTTGAAAGTCAGTGCCACCGGCGCTTCGAGAAGCTTGTCCACCGCCCCCTTCCCCGACAGCGACGCGGAAAAGGCCGAGCCGCCGGCCTTGCCTTGCCCGCTGACTGCCAGGCCCGTGGTGCCGTCGCCATTGTCGGCCGCACTCGCCACCAGGTCGACGCGCGCGTCCTGGAACAGCTCGGGATAGGCGGCGGCACGGCTTGCCAGTCCTTTGAGCACGGCACTGTCGGGATAATGCTGGGCAGCGACGTCGATCAGCGGCTTCAGGTCGACGGCAACCACCGATGCATCGAGCTTGCCGGTCGGGCTCGCCGGGAAATCCTTGATCCTGCCGGTGGCGCTGATCGAGGCGCCGGCCAGCCCGCCCACCGACAGCCGGTCGATTTCGAGCAGCCCGTCGCGCAGCCTCAGCGCAGTATCGACCGTATCGGCGGTCAGGCCACCGGCGTTGACCGGTCCGGCCTTGATCTGGAAATCGAGGTCGCGGTCGGCAAAGCGGTTGGCACCCTTGTCGCTGACGAAGATCGAGGCAAAGGCCGCCAGCCCGTCGACATCGAGGTCGCCGCCTTCGAGCCGCATCAGTACCGACGGCTTGGCATCGTCGGGCTGGCTGGAATCGATGCGGCCGGAAAACTTCGCCTTGCCCAGGATCAGTTCGAGATCGCTGAAGGCCTGGCGCTTTTCACTGAGGTCGACCTTGGCCTTGAAGCCGGCGGCGGGCAGACGGCGGATCGCCTCGTCGACATCCTTCGACAGCCAGGCGGCAAAGCCGGAGGGTTGGGCCACGGCCAGCAGCAGCGAGCCGTTGAAGCCGAAATGGCCCTCCACGTTGAGCACGAGCATGCCATCGGCTTCCAGCGTGGTGCGGCCGGGCAAGGTGGCGGCAAGCGATTTCACCGACCAGCCGCCATCGACCGGCTCGGCGGAAAGATGCACGTCGCGCACCGTGGTGTCGCCGACCACCACCGCCGGCAGCTTGACCTCGACAGTGCCGGGAATGGTCGGCTTCGGCAGGTCGAGCAGCGCTTGCTCGAACGCCGCGATGCGTTGATCCAGTGTCAGGCCGGCGCCGGCCTCGGCGCCCACCGCCTCGTCGAACTGCACCTGTGCGCCATTGGCCTCAACCGCGAAATTCGGCTTCAGTCCGAGATCGACCGAGGCCTTGCCGTCGGCGGTGTAGGGGTTGTCGAGCGGCCCGGTCTCGAAGCGGAATTCGTCGACGCCCAACTTCTGGTGGTCGAGGGAAAACTTGCCGTTCAGCCGAAAGCCCGGATCGGGCTTGCCGGCGCTGACTTTCACCGTCTCGCCATCGGTGCCGCGCAGTTCGGCGCTGTTCTTGTCGGCGCCATTCTTGTCGGAACTTGAGATCTTGAACTGGCCGGAATAGACGGCGGCCCCATTGACGATACCGGCATTGCCGTCGGTCTCGATGACCAGCGGATAGGCGTCCGGATCGGCCTTCAGCCGCAGCCGCATCTGCCCGGTTCCTTCGGCCTTGCCTGTGGACGCCGCGACCCTCGTGCGAAGACCGTCCAGCCGCAGCGTGCCATCCATGCGCCACGGGCCGGCCAGCGATTTGGCCGAAATGGTCGAATTGATCTCGGAAAACAAATGGCTGCGCCCGCCGGCGGCATGGCGCAGTTCGATCTGCCCTTCCGTCACCGTCAGCTTCTCGATCGAGATCTGGTTGAGGTCGAAGGGCGAGGACGGCCGCATCGCCCAGTCGACGGTGCCGTCATTGGCAATATCGATGGTCGCTTTCGGCCGCACCAGCCGCATGTCGAAGATCAGCACCTCGCCACGCAGGAAGGGCGCCAGCTCGGCGTCCATCGAAAACGTCTCAATGGTCATGGCCGGCTGGCCATTGGGGCCACCGGCGACGGCGACATTCGAGAAGGTCACCGAGGGGAACGGTAACAGCCTTGCCGTGGCGTCGCCCTGCACGGTCACCTTGCGGCCGAGAATGGCGCTTGCCTCGCGCTCGAACTCGGCGCGGTAGCCGGTCCAGTCGACAAAATACGGCACCACCAGCGCCGCACACAGCACCAGCACAAAAAGGCCACCAAAGATCACGAACAGGCGTGCGAGCATCAGCTCCGAACGGGTTGATTGAAATTCTGCCGCACTCTACCCGCATCCGCGTGTCGATAAAGAGGCAAATCACCCAGTGTTGCGCGATCCCTGATGATCTGAAACAAATCCGGCGAAGCGGAGAATTCGGATGTCTGGGAAGAACTGGGATCGCGTGCCGATCGATGCGCAAAGTATCGACGCTCCACTGTCGTTGTCGGCGGTCTTTCTCGTTGTCACCGTCGCCAGCGATGAGAGCGTGCTAGCCAAGGTCGCCTCGGTGCTGGGCGGACTCGACGATCTGGTCAAGACCGTAGGATTCCGCGACCTTTCCGGGCGACTGTCGTGCATAGCCGGCATCGGCCGCGATCTCTGGGATCGTCTCTCTCCAGACCGGCGACCGCTGGAACTGAAACCGTTTGCGCCGATCAAGGGAGCCGTTCATTCGGCCCCGTCAACGCCGGGCGACCTTCTTTTCCACATCCGCTCCGAACGGCCCGACATGTGCTTCGAGTTCGAGCGTATTCTGCTCGACAGCCTTGGTGAAGGCGTTACCGTCGTCGACGAAGTCTCTGGCTTTCGCTATTTCGATGCGCGCGACCTGCTCGGCTTTGTCGATGGCACAGCCAACCCGACCGGCCTCGATCTGCCGGCCTCGGCACTCGTCGGCGATGAAGATGCCGATTTCGCCGGCGGCAGCTATGTCGTCGTCCAGAAATATCTGCACGACCTTGCCGCGTGGGCGCGAACTCCGACACCCCTGCAGGAGGAAATCATCGGCCGCACCAAGATCGACAACATTGAAATCGACGATGACGACGCACCGCGCAAGTCGCACAAATCGCTGGCCACCATCGAGGATGCCGATGGCCAAGAATACGACATATTGCGCGACAACATGCCCTTCGGCCGGCCGGGGCGACAGGAATTCGGCACCTACTTTATCGGCTATTCCAGGTATCTCTGGGTGATCGAGAAGATGCTGCAGCGAATGTACATCGGTGAGCCGCCGGGCGCCTATGACCGGCTGCTCGATTTCTCGACGCCGCACACCGGCACGACTTTCTTCGCGCCAACCCGCCCCATGCTGCAAACCCTTGTTCAAGGCGTACAAGAGAAGCCCGCGGCCGCACGGTAGGCAGACGTCCTCAGCGGTTTCAGACCGCGATCACCGCTCAGCGTGCGTCGCGCTTTGCCTGCGCCACCTTGGCCGCCTTGCGCTGCCGGCCAAGCTCCATCGGTCGGACGAGGTCCTGCGCCCTCTGGTTTGCCACCGACCGCATCCCCTTGCGCGCGGTGCGCGAATTGAAAGCAGGGCCTTCCGGGGCGGCCTCTTGCTTCATGACAAATGCCTTGCGCGCGTTTTCGATCAGCGAAACGCTGGCCGCCAGCTGCCGGCGCCGCTCGGCCTCGCCATTCAGCCGCCGCATGGCCATGGCCAGCACCGCAAGCTTCTGCTGCGAGCCGCCATCGGTCTTTGAGGCGACAGCCCCTTTCGGTGCGCCCTTGCCGCGTATTTCACGGCGACGGCGATGCGCTTCGGTCTGTGCCTTGTCGCGCCGCTCCCGCAACAGCTTGACCAGGCCGGTAAGATCGGCGTCGGAAAGCTCCTGTACCGCCGGGTGGTGAGACTTCTCCACCAGATCGTGTTCGTCGGCACTCAGCGCGCGCGCCTCTTCCTTGCGTGAAATTGCCATGGCATTCCTCCTCCGCTGGCACGCCTGTCTGTTTCAGGCCTCGCTGCTCGGCGAAGTCTCGGCCCGAATGGTGGCATGGTCAAGACTAGCCGGGCTGCGAACCTGGCGTTGGAAGACCCGCCTAGTTTCCCGGCAAGATCTTGCCCGGGTTCATGATATCAAGCGGATCGAGCGCCTGCTTGATGGTGCGCATGATGTCGACGCCGTGGCCGAGCTCGTGGCGCAGGAAGCCTATCTTGCCCTGGCCGATGCCGTGCTCGCCGGTGCAGGTGCCGTCCATGGCGATCGCCCGCATGTTGAGCCGCGCGACGAATTTTTCCGACAGCGCTATCTCCTTGGGATCGTTCACATCCATCAGCACCAGCACGTGAAAATTGCCGTCGCCGGCGTGGCCGACGATCGGCGCGATCAAGCCCATCTCGGCGATATCGGCTTCGGTTTCCAGGACGCATTCGGCAAAGCGCGAGATCGGCACGCAGACATCGGTCGACAGCCCCTTGGCGCCCGGCCGCAGCGTCAGCGATGACCAGTAGGCGTCGTGCCTGGCCTTCCACAGTTTCGTCCGCTCCTCGGCAACGCTGGTCCACAGGAACGGCCCGCCGCCATTTTCCTCCGCGATCATGCCGAAGGTCTCGGCCTGCTCGGCAACGCCGGCATCGCTGCCATGGAATTCGACGAACAGGCACGGGCTCTCGGGATAGTCGAGCTTGGAATAGTTCTTCATCGCCCGCATCTGCAGCGCGTTGACCAGTTCGATGCGCGCCACCGGGATGCCCATCTGGATCGTCGCGATGACCGCGTTGCAGGCCGCCTCGACGCTCGGAAACGGGCAGACGCCGCCGGAGATCGCTTGCGGGATACCTTGCAGCCTCAAGGTCAGCGCGGTGATGATGCCGAGCGTGCCTTCCGAGCCGACCAGCAGCCGCGTCAAATCATAACCGGCCGAGCTCTTTTTCGCGCGCTTGCCGGTCGTCACCGTCTCGCCGTCGGCCATGACGGCTGTCAGCGACAGCACATTCTCGCGCATCGTGCCGTAGCGCACCGCATTGGTGCCGGAGGCTCGCGTCGCCGCCATGCCGCCGAGCGAGGCATTGGCGCCGGGATCGATCGGAAAGAACAGGCCGGTGTCGCGTAGATGCCGGTTCAGATCCTCCCGCGTCACGCCGGGTTCGACCGTGCAGTCGAGATCCTGCGGATTGACCGCCAGGATGCGGTTCATGCGCGAGGTGTCGACCGATATGCCGCCGCCCGGTGCGTTGGTGTGGCCCTCCAGCGAGGAGCCGACGCCAAAGGCGATCACCGGCACACGATGCGCGGCGCAGGCACGCACGATCTCCTGCACCTCGGCGGTCGTCTCCGGAAAAGCGACGCCATCCGGTGCCTGCGTCGGAATGTAGGTGGTGGTGTGCGCATGCTGCGAGCGGATGGCCTGGCCGGTTTGAAAACGCTCGCCAAGCTGTTGCTTGAGGATGCCGAGCACCGCAGCGATGCCCTCTTCGTTGCGTTCGACCGGGTTGAGGTCGCTCAGAGCCATGAATTCCTCCGCGAATGGACCAGCGTCCACGCTTGTTACGCGATTATGGATGCGTAGTCTTACCCGCCACGGTCTGTCCAGCGCCAGCATAAGGAAGTTTCGATGCCCATCCTCGCCCCCTTCGTCTCCAGATCCATGGACATCGAGAAGGACTGGATCGACTACAACGGCCATCTCAACATGGCCTACTACAACGTGCTGTTCGACCGCTGCTCGGACGACGCCTTTGAGACAATGGGCATGGGACCGAACTATGCCAGGGATCGCCGCCTCACCATCTACACGGCCGAGGTCCATGTCTGCTACGTGCAGGAGCTGCATCTGGATCACAAGGTCACGGTCTCGTTCCAGCTCATCGACCACGACGACAAGCGGCTGCGGGTCTACCAGGAAATCCGCCATGTCGACGGCTGGCTCGCCGCCACCTCCGAATCGCTTTCGCTGCATGTCGACATGTCCGGGCCGAAGGTCGCGCCCTTCCCCGCCGATGTGCTTGCCAGGGTCGAAGCCATGCGCGCCGCCCATTCCGCACTGCCGATGCCGGAGCGTGCCGGCCGTTCGATCGGGATCAAACGCAAATAGGGCAAAGCCGACACTCTCGTTCCCGGCTTCAAAGCCACACCGGCAATCTAAAATCGCAAAACCCTGGAATCGGCCGGCAGCAGCGCTTGAAGCGGCTCGGCGCCCGCGTTAACCTTACCGAGGTTTTAACGGGAACAAGCCAATTGAGCCGTTGCGCGACTCAGCAGGTCGGTCGAAAACGATCCGCATCGAGGTAGCGACACGGGCGGCGGGGCGAAGCCGGTTCGAGGAACGTGCATGAAAACCGACATCAAGGTCGAGGTGGACAGGCTGGCCGCCGATCCGCGCATCACCGACTATGATTTCTGGCGTTCCCTCAAGAACGTCAACAACGAGATTTTCCACATCGCCAACAGCAACGAGCCGATCCCGTTCGACATGATCCGCTGGCGCGCCATCCTGAAGCAGGCGCGCATGAAGCGAGGCCACGCTTAAAACCTTCGAACCGATAATCCCTTCGCCCTCAAGTCGGGCGCTTCACCGCCCCCAGCGGCGAGCGCGCCACCACCGGCGACGACTGGATGATCGCCGTATTGGTCATCGCGTAAGGAATGATGCGGTCGATCACCCGCTCCAGTTCGGCCACCGAGCCGACATGCGCCAGCGCGATGAAACAATCCTCACCGGTCACCCGGTCGCATTGCGCGATCTCCGGCAGTTCGCGGATGATTTCGGCCACGACAGCCAGTTGCCCCGGTACCGGACGGATGCGCAGCCATGCCGACAGCGGCAGGCCAAGTGCCGCGGGATTGATCCTGACCGAATAGGCCTCGATGACGCCGCTTTCCTGCAGCCGCTTGATGCGCTCGGCCACGCTCGGCGCCGACAGGCCGACCGAGCGTGCAAGCTCCGCCGTGCTGGTGCGCGCGTCCTTCTCCAGCAGGCGCAGGATCTTCATATCCGCGGCGTCGAGGTCGGCGCTTTCAGTTCGAAGGCGTTTCATGGAAAATTCCTTGCTTCCAGGCGAAAGATGACTGGAAGAGTCAATCGTCACCCATATAAACAGGCAAATCTGCCTGCGATACTGATCCGATGGATGATCAAACGCAAGCCCTCGCGTCGGGCCCTGCCCTCGGCAACCCCACCCTCGGCAGGCTGACGGAAAAACTGCCGCCGCATGTCTGGTTCGGCGTCAGCGCCGTCTTCCACTATCTCGGGCCGGCATTCGCCGTGCTGCTTTTCCCGCATGTCGGCGTGCTTGGCATGACATGGCTGCGCATCGCCACCGCCGCGCTGATCTTCGCGCCACTGACCCGTCCGTGGCGAACCTTCGCCCGCGCCGATCGCTCGACGCGGCTGCTGTTGCTGGCCTTCGGTGGCTGCCTGGCGGTGATGAACTGTTCGTTCTACCTGGCGCTCGACCGCCTGCCGATCTCGCTGGTGGCAGCGATCGAATTCGTCGGCACCATCGGCGTCGCGGTGATCGGCCTCAGGAGCCCGCGCAATCTCGCCGCCCTTGCCGTCGCCGTCACCGGCACCTTGCTGCTCATCGACGTCAAGTGGTCGAGCGATCCCATCGGGCTGTTCTGGGCCTTCCTCAATGGCGCGCTGTTTGTCGGCTACATCGTACTCGGCCACCGCATCGCCGCTTCAGGTGCCGGCGGCGGCATCGCAAGCCTTGGCGCCGCCATGGCGATCGCTTTCGTGGTCGTGCTGCCGATCGGCGTCACCGATGCGCTGCCCGCCTTTTTCTCGCCGCCGCTGCTGCTCGCCGCCATCGGCGTCGGTATCTGTTCGTCGGTCATTCCCTACATCTGCGACCAGCTCGCCATGTCGCGGCTGCCGCGCGCGAGCTTCGCGCTGATGCTGTCGCTACTGCCGGTCACCGCGACGCTGATCGGCGTCGTCGTGCTGCACCAGATTCCAAGTTTTGCCGATTGCCTCGGCGTCGCGATGGTGGTCGCCGGCGTTGCCTTCCACAAGCCGGCCAACGCGGATTAAGCGGACGCCCTATGCCAATCTCTGTTTGAGGAAAGCGATCGTGCGCCCCCACGCCAGATCCGCCGCCTTCTTGTCGTAGCGCGCCGCCGACGTATCGTTGTTGAAGGCGTGGTTGGCGCCTTCATAGACATAGACCGTGTATTCGACATGCGCCGCGTCGAGTTCCTTCTTGAAGGCGTCGATGCCGGCATTGATGCGCTCGTCCAGGCCGCCATAGTGCAGCAGCAAGGCCGCCTTGATGTCAGACACATCGGCGGCCTTCGGCTGCATGCCGTAATAGGCGACGCCGGCACTGAGATCGGGGTCGTTGACGGCCAGCATGTTGACCGTGCCGCCACCCCAGCAGAAGCCGATGGCGCCAACCTTGCCGTTGCCGTCCTTTTCGCTCTTGAGGAAAGCGACGGCCGCGACACCGTTGGCGATGGTCTGCGCCGGATCGAGCTTGGCAAACATGTCGCGCGCCTTGTCTTCATCGTCAGGCGTTCCGCCGAGCGGCGACAGGAAATCCGGCGCCAGCGCCACGAACCCTTCCAGCGCCACGCGCCGCGCCACATCGCGGATATGCGGGTTGAGGCCTCTGTTCTCATGCACGACGATGACCGTGCCGAGTTTGCCCGCCTGGTCCGCCGGCTTGACGAGATAGCCCTTCATCTCGCCACCGCTGCCGGGATAGCTGATGTCCTCGCCCTTCACCCGCGGATCGTTGTCGGCGACGATTGCCGCCTGCGCTGAATTCGCCGCCAGCAGTGGCGCGATCGCGGCGGCCGCCGCACCCGATCCGGCAAGCCGGGTCAACTGCTCCATGAACCGGCGGCGATCGAGCGTCAGATGCGTGTATTCGTCATAGGCATCGATCATCGCCTGGGTAATGGCAGGCTTGGTGTTGGCGTCGGGCTTCGTCATGGATGTGCTCCTCGGCTTCGGAAAGTCTCGTTGCGGCGCAAGATAGGGTCGAGATTTGCATGGTCCAGTCACGGTTGGGTGACGGTCCACAAGACAGACCACAACGGGCTATTTCGGCGCGATCACCAAGGCCTATCTCCTGGTTTCGGCACGAAAGCCTTGACGGAAGAACCGCCTCAATCACATTTTGGTCATTTTCGACAATCTTGATGCCGCTGCCACAATATAAGGGGAAGCTGCCGGCGGCGGTCTCTTCCCTGCCTCGCAGTTGCGCTCATTCCGACCAAGAAGGAACGACACCTATGACCTTCTCCACCCCGATCCTCGCAACGGCTTTCGTGCTCGCCGCAGCCGCGCTGCAGGCACTGCGATCGGCCGCTTCCACCACGCGGTCGATGGTCAAGGTGCGCAGCAACCAGCGCCAGTCTGCAAACGCGAAAAACCAGGGTTGAGGTGCGGCGTCCGGCCTGGACATGGCGCAAATCCAGAAGGCCGGTGCGATGTTGGTCCAGCAGGCCGAAGCGGCTGCCCGCCCCGACTTGACCAACCATGTGCTTGGTTCGGCTGCCCAGCCTGAAGAGCCGTCTGGGCATTGGAAGCACTGACTCGGGCGGAACGACGTTCCGCCCTGTATCACCGACTAGAGTTACCTACTTCGGCAGCGCGTAGGCCATCACATAATCCCCTGGCTTGGTGCCGACCGAGCCGTGGCCGCCGGCGACGATGACCAAGAACTGGCGGCCATCGGCGACCGTGTAGGTCATCGGCGTCGATTGCCCGCCGGCCGGCAGCCGCGCCTGCCACAGCTGCTTGCCTGATGTCAGGTCATAGGCGCGCAGATAATCATCGACCGCCGCACCCAGGAAGGCGACGCCGCCGGCGGTGATCATCGGCCCGCCAATGCCGGGCACGCCGACCTTCAGCGGCAACGGCAGCGGCGTCATGTCGTAGACGGTGCCGTTGCGATGCTTGTAGGCGATCTTGCCGGTCCTGAGATCGGCGCCGGCGACATAGCCCCAGGGCGGCGCCTGGCAAGGAATGCCGAGCGGCGACAGGAATGGCCCCATCACCACCGCATAGGGTGCGCCCTCGTTGCGGTTCAGCCCCTGCTCGCTGCCGCGCCCCTCGTCCGGCGGCGGCACCTGGTCGCGCGGAATGAGCTGCGACTTGAAGGCCAGATAGGTCGGCATGCCGAACATCACCTGCCGGACCGGGTCGACAGCGACGCCACCCCAGTTGAAGGTGCCGAAATTGCCGGGATAGATCAGCGAGCCTTGGACGGAAGGCGGCGTATAGCGACCCTCATAGCGCAGGCCCTGGAATTCGATCCGGCAAGCCAATTGGTCGAACATGGTGAGGCCCCACATGTCGGCCCCGGTGAGCGGCTTCGGCATGAAGGTGAGATCGGAGACCGGCTGCGTCGGCGACGTGTGGTCGCCTTCGATCGCGCCGCCGGGCGCCGGCACTTCGTTGACCGCGATCACCGGCTCGCCGGTGCGCCGGTCGAGCACATAGAGGTCGCCCTGCTTGGTCGGCCCGACCAGTGCCGGGACGACCGTGCCGTCTGGTTTGGTGATGTCGATCAGGCTCGGCTGCGCCGGCACGTCCATGTCCCAGAGGTCATGGTGCACGGTCTGCCGCACCCAGCGGAATTGCCCGGTGTTGAGGTCGAGCGCGGTGATCGACGACGAGAATTTCTCGACATTGGCGCTGCGCCCGGCGCCGAGTTGGTCCGGCGTCTGGTTGCCGAGCGGCACATAGAGCAGGCCAAGCTTCTCGTCGGCGCTCGGCGTCGACCACATGTTGGGCGAGTTGGCGGTATAGGTCTGGCCCGCCGCCAGCGGCGTCGTCTGGTCCGGATTGCCGGAATCCCAGTTCCACAGCAGCGCGCCGGTGGCGGCGTCGTAGGCGCGGATGACGCCGGATGGCTCCTGCGTCGAATAATTGTCGTTGACCGCGCCGCCGAGGATGATCTTGCCGCCTGAGATCAGCGGTGCCGAGGTCGAGTAATAATAGCCCGACTTCGGATAGGGCATGTTGGTCAGAAGGTTCAGCGTGCCGCCCTCCGCGAAAGCCGGACAGACCTGCCCGTTGGCGGCATCGAGCGCGATCAGCCGCGCGTCCGAGGTCGGCAGGTAGACCCGCGTCGCGCAGGGCTGGCCGGCGGCGATTGCCGCATCGGCATAATAGGCCACGCCGCGGCAGGTCTGGTGCTGACGGTCCTTGTCGAGCTTGACCTTGGGATCGAAGCGCCATTTCTCCTTGCCGCTCGCCGCGTCGATGGCGATGGCGAAATTGTGCGGCGTGCAGATGTAGAGCGTGTCGCCGATCTTGAGCGGCGTCACCTGATAGGTGGTTTCGCCGATGTCGTCCGGTCCCTTCACGTCGCCGGTGCGGTAGGTCCAGACCGGCTGCAGCTTGGCGACATTGTCCGGCGTGATCTGGTCGAGCGGCGAATAGCGCTGGCCGAACTGCGTACGTCCGTAGTAGTGCCACTCGCCGGCAGGCACATCATTGCCGAGATTGGCGTTGGCGACCACCTTGTCGGTGCCGAGTTCGCCGGCGATGTCCTTCGGGTCCGATGTCATCGAATAACCGGCGACGGCCAGCGATGCCAGCACGGCAAGGATGAGCGGCGCGCGCGCGTCAGGGCCGGCAAGACCCCGCCGCGCCCATGGCGTCAGCAGCCACAGCGCCACCAGCACGATGATGCCGCCGCGGGGCCCAAGTTCCCACCAGTCGAAGCCGGTTTCCCAGACGGCCCAGGCCAGCGTGCCGAGCACGATCGCCGCGTAGAGCCACAGCGCGGTCGATCTGCGCCGGTAGAGCATCCAGGCGGCGATCAGGAAGGCGAGACCGGATATGACGTAGTACCAGCTGCCGCCCAGCATCGCGAGGCGGATACCGCCGCCGCCAAGCGCCAGACCGATGAGCAAAAGGATGAGGGAGGTGATGGTGACAGCCAAGATGATACTCCTTCGACTGTTGCGCTTCGTGGCGCGGCCATGGGCAACCCGGCGTTACCGTCCTGCCCTGACACAACTTTCTCCTGCCTGCCGCGCCTGTCAAGCGCGACTACACGCCGAGGTAGCAATCCACCTTGCCTGTGTCGGGGTTTTCCAGCAGTCTCCGTTGGAACATCTCTCCTCGGGAGCAAGCAAAATGACGTCGTTGGTTCCACCGCTGACGCGATTGGTGCGCCGTGATGACGGAGGAGGCGCCATTGCTCTCGGTTATCGCAAGGCCTGAACGGCGATATCAGGCACTTTACCGGAACAAAACGTAGACACTTCTGGTCTTTCGCTCCCGAATCACTACATTCGGGGCGATGTCCGGCTTTTCCGAAGACATGCCCTTTTTCGATGAACCCAATGCGCGGCCCACGGCCCCGTCGGGCATTGCCGCGCGCGCCATGGCCGCCCGCAGCGGTCAAAACAATGCGCCCGACTATCTGAAGGGGCTGAACCCGGAACAGCGGCTGGCGGTGGAAACCACCGAAGGTCCGGTTCTGGTGCTGGCCGGCGCCGGCACCGGCAAGACCCGCGTGCTCACCACCCGCATCGCTCACATCCTCGCCACCGGCAAGGCATTCCCGTCGCAGATCCTGGCGGTGACCTTCACCAACAAAGCCGCGCGCGAGATGAAGATCCGCATCGGCGTCCTGATCGGCGAAGGCAATGTCGAGGGCATGCCGTGGCTCGGCACCTTCCACTCGATCGGCGTCAAGCTGCTGCGCCGCCATGCCGAACTTGCCGGCTTGAGATCCGACTTCACCATCCTCGACACCGACGACGTCGTGCGGCTGATCAAGCAGCTGATCCAGGCCGAGGGGCTCGACGACAAGCGCTGGCCGGCCAAGCAGTTCGCCCAGATGATCGACGGCTGGAAGAACAAGGGCCAAGGCCCGGCCGAAATCGCCGAGGGCGATGCGCGCGCCTTCGCCAACGGCAAGGGCCGTGAACTCTACAAGGCCTATCAGGCCCGGTTGCAGACGCTGAACGCCTGCGATTTCGGCGACCTTCTGTGCCACCCGATCCGCATCTTCCGCGCCAATCCGGACGTGCTGAAGGAATACCACAAGCGCTTCAAATACATCCTTGTCGACGAGTATCAGGACACCAACACCGCCCAGTACATGTGGCTGCGGCTCCTGGCGCAGCGGCCGCAATCCTCCCCCCTTGAGGGGGAGGTGCCCGCGAAGCGGGCGGAGGGGGTCGGCGCAGAAGGCACCTCCAGAACGTCGAGCACTGCCGCGCGGACCCCACCCGACCGGGCTGCGCCCGGCCACCCTCCCCTCAAGGGGGAGGGATATCAGCGCACCGCCACCGTCAACATCTGCTGCGTCGGCGACGACGATCAGTCGATCTATGGCTGGCGCGGCGCCGAGATCGACAACATCCTGCGCTTCGACAAGGATTTTCCGGGCGCCACCATCATTCGGCTGGAGCGCAACTACCGCTCCACCGCGCACATCCTTGGCGCCGCCTCCCACCTCATCGCCCACAATGAGGGCCGCTTCGGCAAGACGCTGTTCACCGACCGCGACGAGCCGGAGGACGGCAAGGTGCATGTCCACGCCGCCTGGGATTCCGAGGAGGAAGCCCGCGCCGTCGGCGAAACCATCGAGACCTATCAGCGGCAGAAGCACAATCTCAACGACATGGCGATCCTGGTCCGCGCCTCCTTTCAAATGCGCGAGTTCGAGGACCGCTTCGTCACGCTCGGCCTCAACTACCGCGTCATCGGCGGCCCGCGCTTCTACGAGCGCATGGAGATCCGCGATGCGCTCGCCTTCTTCCGCGTCGTCGCGCAAGGCGCCGACGACCTCGCCTTCGAACGCATCGTCAATGTGCCGAAGCGCGGCCTGGGTGAAGCCACCATCCGCCAGATCCACGACACGGCGCGCGCGTTGCGCATCCCGATGCTGGAAGCCGCCGCCAAGCTGGCCGAAAGCGACGAGCTGAAGCCGAAGCCGCGCGCCGCGCTGCGCGAAGTGGCGGCCAATTTCGAGCGCTGGCAGAAGGCGCTGGAAACCACGCCGCACACCGAACTCGCCGAGACCATTCTCGAAGAGAGCGGCTACACCGACATGTGGAAGAACGACCGCTCGGTCGAAGCCCCCGGCCGGCTGGAAAACCTGAAAGAGCTGATCCGCTCCATGGAGGAGTACGAATCGCTGCGCTCCTTCCTCGAGCATGTCGCACTCGTCATGGACGCCGAGCAGAATGCCGGGCTCGACGCCGTCAGCATCATGACGCTGCATTCGGCCAAGGGCCTCGAATTCGAGACCGTCTTCCTGCCCGGCTGGGAGGAAGGCCTGTTTCCGCATCAGCGTGCGCTCGATGAAGGCGGCCGCTCCGGGCTGGAGGAAGAGCGCCGGCTGGCCTATGTCGGCCTGACCCGCGCCAAGAAGAACCTGCATCTGTGGTTCGTCTCCAACCGCCGCATCCACGGCCTGTGGCAGTCGACCATCCCCTCGCGCTTCCTCGACGAACTGCCGGAAGCCCATGTCGAGGTCGCCGAAAGCGGCAACTCCTATGGCGGCTACGGCAATTCCTATGGCGGCGGTTCTTTTGCCTCCGGTCGTGGCGGCCAGGGCGCAGGAAGACAGAACCCCTATGGCGCCTCGCGCTTCGACAATGTCGGCGCCGACACCGAAAAATCCGGCGCCTTCTCCAACACCTATGCCACACCGGGCTGGCAGCGCGCGCAGGCCAACCGCACCGAGGCGACCGACCGCAACTGGGGCTCGCGTTCCGGCCATCAGGTCGAGCGCATCGGTTATGGCGAGACGGATAGCGGCTACGGCGCCGGCCGCACCTCGGTCAAGAGCCGCACCATCGACGGCGAACTGGTCGCCAAATCTGTCGCCGACAAGCCGTCGCCCTTCAGCGTCGGCGACCGCGTCTTCCACCAGAAATTCGGCAACGGCAACATCTCGGCAATAGAAGGCAACAAGCTGACCATCGACTTCGACAAGGCCGGCCAGAAACGCGTGCTGGACGGGTTTGTCGCGGCGGTGTGACGCCCACTTGCCCCGTTGTCCTACAAGCGACCGCCTTGTGTACGCGTCTACTTTGACGATACCCTACCTTCGTCATCCACGGGCGAAGCAGGAGCGCAGCTCCGTCGCGGAGACCCGAGGATCCATGCCGCGACCTTCGCCCAGGAATGCAGCGGAGCAGAATTCTGCACCGTGGTGACGCGTTTGAGTCGCGGCATGGATCCTCGGGTCTGCGCTGCGTCGCTACGCTCCTTGCTTCGCCCGTGGATGACGAAGCGATGGGCGGTTTGCGTCAAGGCATGCGGTCCGCCAACGAAACAGCCCCCTCACCGATACCGCGCCTGGTTCCACTTGTGCCCCAGCAGCGACAGGATGATGATCAGCCCGTTGAAGAACTGCACGTAGAAGCCGCTCAACCCCGCTGCCACGACGCCAGTCTGGATGAAGGACACGGTGACGGCGCCGATGGCGCCGCCGACCACGGTGCCGATGCCGCCCCAGGTCGGCGTGCCGCCGACGAACACCGAGGCCAGCACCGGCAAGAGATAGCCGTCGCCGGCGGTCGGCCACCAGGTGAAGTTGATCATCACCGAGAAGGTGCCGGCGATCGCCGCACCGATGCCGACGAAGACGAACACTTTCACCCGCACGCGTTTGACGTCGATGCCCATCTGCTGGGCGCTGTCGGGATTGTCGCCGACCACCCTCACCTGAGCGCCGAAGCGATGGCGGTTGTAGAGCATCGCCGACAGCACGACGAAGCCGATGGCCCAGAAAATCTGCACCGGAATTCCCAGGACCTGGCTGGAGAAGATCGTGTAGGCCCAGCTGTCGCTGAGGCTGGTCAGCGCCATCGACTTGCCTTCATTGATGATCTGGATCAGGCCGCGCAGCAGGAAATTCATGCCGAGCGTCGCGATCAGCGACGACAGTCCGCCATAAACGACCAGCGAGCCTACCAGGAAGCCGAGCAGCATGCCGGTGACGAGCGCCGCGGCGATGCCGAGGAACGGATCGTAGCCGGCCTGCACGACCAGCGCGAAGACCCATGAGGCAAAACCCATCGTCGCCGGAAACGACAGGTCGATCTCGCCACAGGTGACGACGAAGACGAGCGGCACCACCACGAACAGCGCCACCGGCAGCGTCGTGAGCACCGAGCGATAGAGATACCAGGTGGTGAAGACGGTCGGGTTGGCGATCATGAACAGCGCCATCATGACGATGAACACGCCGAGCGTGCCGAGCGAAGCGCGGTTGTCGAGGATGAAGCCGCGCATCCAGTGATCGGACGGGTGCTTCCACTCCTTCTGGGAACCGGGACGGGGGATGCCGGTGGTCGGCTCGTGCAGATCGGGCTCCATGGTCTTGCTCATCGTGCTCTCTGCTCCGCGTCGCCGGCATCGTGCAGTCCGGCCAATCCGCCCGGATGCGCGACCTCTTCCATGAAATTGATAAGCTCTTCAGCCGTTTTGACCTGGCTGCGATCGGTCGTCAGTGCGATCTTGCCGCGATCCAGCACCACGAAGCGATCGGCGATGTCGAAGACATGATGAATGTTGTGGCCGATGAACAGGATCGAGCGGCCACTCGCCCGCACCTGGCGCACGAAATGGAACACCTTGGCGGTTTCGGTCAGCGACAGTGCGGTCGTCGGCTCGTCGAGGACGATCAGCTCGGCCTGCTTGTAGATGGCGCGTGCGATCGCCACGCCCTGGCGTTCGCCGCCCGAAAGCTGGCCGACGATCGACTGCGGCGTGAACACTTTCGAGGTGAAGCCGATCTCACGCATCAGCCGGCTCGCTTCCTCGATCTCCTTGTTAACCCTGAGAAAGCCCATGAAGCCGGTCAGTTCGCGGCCCATGAAGATGTTGCGCACGATGGTCTGCTGCACGGCCAGCGCCCGATCCTGGAACACCGTCTCGATGCCGGCGTCACGCGAGCGTGCCGCGCTCCACCCGGTCACCGGCTTGCCGCGCACGAGGATTTCGCCGCTGGTTGGCTTGACCACGCCAGAGAGGATCTTGATCAGGGTCGATTTGCCGGCGCCGTTGTCGCCGATCAGGCCGACGACCTCGCCGCGATCGACGCTGAGATTGACCCCGCCCAGTGCATAGACATGGCCATAGGATTTGCTGATGTCGCGCAGTTCGATGAGGCGTTCGGCCATCGGATCCTCGCTTGATTGTCTTGTGCCGGCCTTTGTCGCCGGCGGTCCCGCCGGCCGGGGCCTGATCCCGGCCGGCGGCTTGGGAGGTCAGCGCAGCGCCTGCTTGGCGAGCTCGGCGACGATCTCGTAATTTTCGGGAGTGACGAAGCCGGCGCCGGTGTCGACATTCATCGGCGCGAGGCCCAGCACCACCTGCTGGCAGAGGCTGAGGATCGGCAGATAGCCCTGCAGGAACGGCTGCTGGTCGGCCGTCAGCTGCACCCAGCCGCCCTTGAAACCCTCGACGATCTGCGGGCTGGTGTCGAAGCCAAAATTGAAGATCTCGCCCGCCTTGCGCCCCGCCGCCTGCATGTAGGTGGGAACATTGCCGAGCATCTGTCCGCCGGGATAACCGACCGCCTTGACGTCGGGATTGTTGAGCAGTGCCGCGGTGATCACCGGGATCGCCAGATTGGGATCGGACGCCCACTCGCCGCTCGGCGGCGAGGACAGCTGGATGACCTCGACGCCGGCCTCCTTGAGCGCTGCCACCGTGCCGCGCTCGCGCGCGCCGCGGCTCTCATTCTCGAACGGACCGATCATGATCGCCTTGTCGCCGGCCTTCAGCTTGCCCAGCTTGAACGCCTCGGCGCCGAGCGCGCGGCCCTGCTGCTCCTGCTGGGCGCCGACATAGCCGCCGCCGAACGCTTCCACCACCTTCGGCACCGGCACGTTCTGGTACATCATCTTGATGCCGTCCTTATGCGCCTGTTCGGCCAGCGGCATGATCGACGCGTCACCCGGATGGCCCATCATGGCAATGCCGTTAGGCTTGACCGCGACCGCCTCACGCAATTGCTGCACCATCTTTTCGATGTCCCACTGGGAGAAGATGTAGTCGACCTTCGGCCCGAGATCGGCCTCGGCCTGCTTGGCGCCGTTGTAGACGATGGTGCCGAAAGCGTCGCCCTCGGCGCCGCCGACGAAGAAGCGGATGTGGACGTCCTTGCACCATTTGGCGTCGAGCGCCTGCGCGGGCAAGGTGGAGATCGCAGCGGCGAACACCGTGGCCGCGGCCACGACGGTCGAGCGCAGAACTGTCCTTCTCATCGTCATGCTCATGCACGTTCCTCCCTTTGTTCCCTCGTTTAGCCGAGGGGTTGAACGATAGCTTCGGCGTTGCGCCGCAATCCTTGTCGGCCGGCTCCTCCCGCCGGCCGGTCTTCACATCGGGTTCGGCAGGTAGCTGGCACCTCCCCGGCATTGCTTGAGATACTCCAGCGCCCTCGCCTGGCCTGTGATTTCGAGATCGTCGCGATAGACCGGGTCGTGCCAGCCCTCGATGTCGATGGCGCCCTTATACCCAGCCAGCCGCAATTCGCTGATCACCCGCGTCCAGTCGCTGTCGCCGAAGCCTGGCGTGCGCATCTGCACGAACGGCAAACTGCCGAACACGCCGTGTTCGCGGATGACGTCCCAGCGCACCGTCGCGTCCTTGCCGTGCACGTGAAAGATGCGCGGCGCCCATTTGCGTATCTGCGGTATCGGATCGATCAGGTAGACGAGTTGATGGCAGGGCTCCCATTCCAGCCCGAGATTGTCGTCGGGCACTTCGTTGAACATCAGCTCCCAGGCGTCCGGATTGTGGGCGATGTTCCAGTCGCCGGCGGCCCAGTTGCCGTCCATGGCGCAGTTCTCGAAAGCGATGCGCACGCCCTTGTCGGCGGCCCGTTTGGCCAGCGGCCCCCAAACCTCCTTGAAGCGCGGCAGGCTGTCGGTCAGCTTCTTGCCGCGCAGGCGGCCGGTGAAGCCGCTG
Organism: Mesorhizobium cantuariense; assembly: GCF_042647205.1. Lineage (NCBI taxonomy): Bacteria > Pseudomonadati > Pseudomonadota > Alphaproteobacteria > Hyphomicrobiales > Phyllobacteriaceae > Mesorhizobium > Mesorhizobium cantuariense. The sequence continues at coordinate 4,126,740 of NZ_JBHRVD010000001.1, forward strand.
ACCATCGAGGTGCCGAACAGATGCGCGTTGTCGATGACCGTTTCCCAGGCCTGGAGCACGCCGCGGTCGACATCGCCGCTCTCCAGCGGGTTGCCGAACACGCCAATCGAGGACACCGTGACATCGGCATCGCCGATCGCCTCGCGGATCTGGCCGGCAAGCCGCGGCAGGTCTTTGCCGCCCAGCGTCTGCCAGAAGAAGGGCTGGATGCTCTCGAAGCCGAGCGGCAGGATCGCCTTGATGTACGCCGCCGGGTCGTCGAGATTGGCCCGCACCATGGTGCCTATCCGGATGTCAAGAAGCGGGTTTGGCATCATCATGCTTCCTCTGCGATTGCTACGCGGCGACCGGTCTCGGCGCTCTCGATGGCGCCAAAAACCATTGCCAGGCTCTTGATGTTGTCGGCGCCACGCGTCTCCGGTTCGGTGCCGGTTTCGATGGCGCGGATGAAATCCTGGATGATGCCGAGATGGCCGCCGATGCGGTCGGACGCGTCGAGCGGCGGCACATCGATTGGCTGGGTTTTGTCGATCAGGCCGTCGCGGCCTGACACCACCACTTCTGCCCTCAGGTCGTCATTGCCGTCCCAGATGAGGCTGCCGCGCTCGGCAACGATCCGCCATGCGCTCTCCCAGCTGGTGCGGAAGCCGGCCGCGCACCAGCTTCCCGCATAGGTGAAGACCTTGCCGCCGCCGAGATCGAAGACCGCACTGGCCGACGATCCCTGCCGGTACCAGGAATTGGCCGGCTCCCATTCCTGGCAATAGACGCCGGCCGGCTCGCCATTGACCATGTAGCGTGCGGCATCGAATGTGTGGATCGCCATGTCGAGCAGCAGCACATGCGCCATCTCCTCGCGAAAACCGCCGAAATGCGGCGCGACGAAGAAGTCGGCATGGATGCTGGTCGGCGCTCCGATGGCGCCGGAAGAGAGGAAGCGCCTGATGCGCCTGACATTGGCGACATAGCGGCGGTTCTGGACGACGGCATGAATGCGCCCGGCCTGGCGGGCAGCCTCGACGATGGCGCGCGCATTCTCCGGACTGTCGGCGAGCGGCTTTTCCGTCAGCAGATGGCAATTGTGCGCAAAAGCGGAAAGCGCAACTTCTCGCCGGGCGGCGGGGACCACCACATCGAACACCGCTTGCGGTTGGGTCTGGTCGAGCACGGCGTCGAGATTGCTGCCGATGACGGAATCGGTGAGGTCGTATTCGCGCGCCCTCGCCCGCGCCCTGTCGGCGTCGAGGTCGACAAGGCCGACAATGGCGAGCCCGTCGACCTGCCGCGCGGCATCGAGCCAGGCCTTGCTCATCGCTCCGCAGCCGACCAGGACGACTTCGATCATCCAGCGCTCCTCCCTCTCGGTCCCTCCAGACCGATCGTCACGGCGTTCACGGCAGGACCGTAAACGTTTTTCCGTAAACGTTTACGAGAACACACCCGAAGGCGTAGAATGTCAATTGGCCGCTCGCGAAAATCGTCTTCTCGCCTTGGCCTGAGCGGCTACCGGTGCTAGCCAAGCAAGGGGGAGAACAGTCACTTGGCATCCAGCATTCATGACCTTGCCCGTCACCTGAACATTTCGATCGGCACCGTGTCGCGGGCGCTGAACGGCCGCGCCGACGTCAATGCCGACACGCGCCAGCGCGTGCTCGAGGCGGCCAGGGCGCTCAACTATTCGCCGAACCAGTCCGGCCGCAGTCTCAGGCAAGGCGCCACCCATTCGATCGCCTTCATGCTGCAGCCGCATCCGGGCGACCAGCAATATGGCGAACCGTTCTTCATTCCGTTCCTGATCGGGCTGCAGGCGAAGCTTGCCGAGCATGGCCTCGATCTGATGGTCGTCATGGGTGAGCCCGGCAAATACCAGCAGGAGCGGTTGCGCCGCGTGGTGGAGACGCGCTGGGTCGATGCGGTCGTGTTGGCCAATACGCGACGAGAGGACGATCGGATTGACTATCTCAGCAAGGCTGGCTTTCCCTTCGCCACGCTTGGCCGAAGTCAGTCCGGCGACGACACCTATCCTTCGCTCGATATCGATTTCGAGAGGGCGGGTGCTGACGCCGTCGACCGCCTGGTCGCGCGAGGACACCGCCGTATTGCCGCCATCCGCCCTTCGCATGATCTCAACTTCGGCTATTTGTTCCTCGACGGCTATCGCAAGGCATTGCAACGCTACGGCATCGAGATCGACCCCGAACTGATCGCGTCCGGCTTCATCAGCGAGGCCGGCGGCTATGAGGTTACCCCGCAAGTCATGCGCTCCAAGGACCCACCGACCGCCGTCATCTTCAACAATGACGCGATGGCGCTTGGCGGCTGCAAGGCACTGGCCGAGATGGGCATCAGGCCGGGCCATGACATGGCCGTGATCGTCATCGTCGACACACCGCTCTGCCGTTACTTCTCGCCGGCGCTGACCGCTTTCCGCCCGGCATTGGAGCCTATGGGACAGCGGCTCGCCGAAATGCTGCTGGCGTCGCTTCCCGCCTTCGCCGGCCCGGAAGGTCCGCGGATCATCAGAGAGGTCTGGCCGCTGGAGCTGGTGGCGCGCGACAGCGATTGATGAAGGCCAGGCCGGTGAAGGCGCTCAGTCCACCTTCTTCTCGCCCCGCTCGCCGGCCTTGACGATGTCGCCCGTGGTGAACAGGATTTCCTTCAATTCCGCCCGCCAGTCCGTCTTCTGGCGCAGCAGGAATTCGAGATCCATGCCGAAATGCTTGAACTCCTCGCCTTGCGCATTCTTCATGATCGCCTTGGCTTGAGGGTCCTTCTCCACCGACATGCGCTGTTCGTGCCAGCCGATCGCTTCCGACTCCTCGATCAGCGAGGTGATCATGCGGGCAAAGGTCCGCACCTTCTGCGACAGTTCCTCAGGCGGTTCGTGATACTGGTCGAATCCCATGTCGTCCTCCGTTAGGCCATCTCCATGAATGCCGGGGAACGACGCCGGTTCCGCGTCATTGCTGCAATTCCGCCAGTGCCCTCTCCAGGGGCGCCGGCGAAATCTGGATCGGGCCGGAAAACGGAACGTCCATGTCCAGGATCAGATAGAGCGCCCCGGCGATCAGCACGGCCGAAACCCCGAATGTCGAAACCGTTATCGCGTTGCGGGGCGCCCTGAAGCCGAAACTGGCGAAGATCAGCGCCAGCCACGCAACCAGCATGGCGATCAGCGGCCAGGGGATCGCACCCTCCGACTGCTCGATCAGAACCCAGCGCAGTTCCAGCACTTTCTGCAGGCGCTGGCGGGCATCCTGCAAGATGGAGCCGCGCGCCGCGTCGGCCGGCGTCAGCGCGCTCAGCCGGGTGCCGATCTCCGTCAGCAGGCGTTCGGACAGCTGGTTGGCGACAACGGGGGTTTCGCTGGTTCGCGACGAGCCGGCCGCCACCCTCTGCACATAGGCGGTGAGCGGTTCGCGCACCGCGTCGGTTTCAGGGCCATACTGGCGCAATATCCTGTCGAGCAGGATCATCTCCGTCGCATAGGCGTGCACATTGTGGTCGATCGATTCGAAGGTGGTTTTGGCCGAGTTGATCGTCAGGCCGAGCACCAGCGAGGTCATGACCCCGAACAGATTGGCGGCCAGCCGCACCACGGTGTTGGTATCGTCGTCGCGATGTCTCGCTGGCAGCCTGGGCCAGATCGCCATGCTGACCAGCGGCGCCGCCGCCAGGCACAGAAAGATCATCACTGCAATAAAGGCTTCGCGCATGCCGCACATTTCTGCACGGCATGCGCCGATTGCCAATGACCCCGGCACCGATCACACCGCGAAAGCAAGTCCCAGGCGCTCGCGCGACTGCTCGTGTCTCACGACACCGGCGCCGCTCCGCCCTCTGCTGTGCGCCGCGCGATGAACTCATCCAGCACGCCCGCGGTGGCGACGGCCGAAGCCGGCGGCACGAAATCGGCAAGTGTGCGCTTCCAGACGCCGGTGGCGCGCTCGCTCGCTGTCTTCGAGCCGCTTTGCGTCCAGTTACCGAAATTCGACCAGTCGGCCACCAGCGGCTCGTAGAAAGCGGTGCGGTAGCGCGCCATGGTGTGGCCGGCCGAAAAGAAATGGCCGCCCGGCTGCACCTCGGCAATCGCCTCGAAACCGATCGTATCGGTGTCGCCGGGCGTCGCGGCACAAAGTTCAGCCACCGTCTGCAGCGCCTCGATGTCGGTGATCAGTTTCTCGAAGGAGACGCTGAGGCCGCCCTCCAGCCAGCCCGCGGCATGGATGCACATCGTCGCCCCGGCCAGCACCGAGCCCCACAGCGCGAACTGCGTTTCGTGCGCGGCCTGCACGTCCGAGATGTTTGCCGCACTGCCGCCGCCGGATCGCCAGGGCAGCCCGGTGAAGCGCGCCAGCTGGCCGGCGCCCAGCGTCGCCTTGACGTGCTCGGGCGTGCCGAAGGCTGGCGCCCCGGATTTCATGTCGACATTGGAGGAGAACGAACCGTAGACGACCGGCGCACCCGGCCGCACGATCTGCGCCAGCGTCAGCCCGGCCAGCGCTTCGGCATGCTGCAGCGTCAGCGCGCCGGCGACCGTGATCGGCGCCATGGCGCCCGCCAGGCAGAACGGCGTGATGACGGAGACCTGGCCCGCGCGGGCGAAATCGATGATGCCTTGTGCCATCGGAATGTCGAGCTGGCGCGGCGAGTTGGTGTTGATGACGGTGTAGCAATGCGCGCCCGCCAGAAACTCGTCTTCCGACAGGCCGCGCGCCAGCCGCAGCATCTCGAAGCCGTCCTCGACCTGCGGCGTGCCGCGCGCGAAGACGAACGGAAACTTGTCCGACAGCGTCAGCTGCGCGCGGTTGACGGCATAGTGGCGGAAGCGGTTGTCGACATCCTGCGGCTCGATGCAGGGTCCCAGCATGTGCAGCACGTCGAAATACTGCACCAGCCGCATCAGATCCTCGAAATCCGCCAGCGTTCCCGGCCGCCGGCCGCGCTCGAGGTCGGTGACGTTCGGTGCCCCGCATCCGGCCAGGAAGGTCATCGAGCCGAGTTCGAGCGTCAGATCGCGGGCACGGGAACCGGCATAAGCGAGGATCGACTTCGGCGCCGAGGCGAGTGCGGCCGTCACCATGTCGCGGCCGATGCGCACCATGTCGGTGTCGGGATCGACCAGGGCGCCGGCGCTGGCGAAGTGCTCACGCGCCTGCGGCAGCAGCACCTTGATGCCGAGCTCTTCCAGCACGCGCAGCGCCGTATCGTGGATCGATGCCACCTGATCATCCGAAAAGATCGGCTGCGGCAGGAACGGGTTCTTCAGCGAATGGTAATTGGGCCGGCGGCTGCTTTCGCTGCCGGCCTCGCCCGTGCGTCCACGCCGGCGCTCGCGCCTGCTGTCCCGTGCCGCGTCATCGACCATTAGAAATCCTCCTCATCGCCGCATCGCCTTGCCCAGGGGATCGTAGGGTGAAGCCGCGATGACACGCGCCGGCCGCTCCTCACCCACGACATGCACCGAGAGCGCGGTGCCCTCGCCCGCGAAATCACGATCGACAAGCGCCAGCGCCAGGCTCTTGCCGACCGTATAGCCATAGCCGCCCGAAGTGACGAAGCCGACGCGCCGGCCCTGATGCCAGACCGGCTCGAAGCCGCTGGCGTCGGCGTCGAGCGCATCGACTTCAAGCGTCACCAGGCATTGGCCGCTGGCGGCCTCCCGCTGTTTCAACGCGGCTTCGCGGCCGATGAAGTCGCCCTTGCCGAAAGCGATGAAGCGGTCGAGACCGGTCTGACCTGATGTATAGCCTTGCGTGAATTCGCGCGACCAGATGCCGAAGCTCTTTTCCAGCCGCAGCGCATTGAGCGCGTAATAGCCGATTTCGGCAAGGCCGAGATCCTCGCCGGCAGCCAGCAGCGTTTCGCGCAGAGTGGCATGCAGGGTCGCAGGGCAACTGATTTCGAAGCCGAGTTCGCCGGCAATCGACAGCCGCGCCACACGTGCCTGCACCATGCCGATGTCGAATGCGCCGCAGGCCATGAATGGCAATGCTGCGCCGGACACGTCCTGATGCGTCGTGCGCTCCAGGATCTTGCGCGCATTCGGCCCGGTCAGCAGGAAGCCGCTCATCATGTCGGAGAGGTCGGTGACGGTGATGCCCTGCGCCGCATGGGCCTCGAACCAGCGCATGTGGAACTCTCTGAGATAGTAGGAGCCCATCAGCCAATAGTCGCCGCCGCCCCAGTTGAAGACGGTCAGGTCGCCCTTCAGCCGTCCGTCATGGCCGAGCATCGGCGCCAACCTCGCCTGCCCTGCTTTCGGCAGCTTGCAGGCGAGCAGCCGGTCGAGCCACGCCTCGGCGCCTGGCCCAGAGACGCAATAGCGCGCATAGGCAGAGATATCGACGAGACCGGCGGCGCGCCGCACCTGCAACGCCTCGTCGCCGACGATGTCGAAGGCGTTGGAACGCCGCAGCGTCGTGTTCTCGGCAAACCCCATCGGCGCGAAATAGGCCGGAATTTCCAGCCCCCAGGACGCCGTCCATTCGCATCCTGCCGCGCTCATGCCGTCATAGGCGCCGGGGCGTTTCAGCGGCCGCCCGGCCGGCAGCCGCTCATTGGGAAAGGTCATGACGAAGCGGCGCGAATAGAACTGGCGCGTCGTCTGCTTGAGATATTCCCGGTTGGCGGCGAAGGCGCCGTAGCGAGCGATGTCCATGCCGAAGATGTCGGCCTGCGGTTCGCCATAGATCATCCATTCGGCCAGCGACTTGCCGACGCCGCCGCCCTGGCTGAAACCGGCCATGACGCCGCAGGCGACCCAGTAGTTCTTCAACCCGCGCACCGGCCCGACGATTGGATTGCCGTCCGGCGTGAAGGTGAAGGCGCCGTTGACCCATTTGCGGATGCCGGCCGTCGCCAGGCAAGGGAAGCGCTCATGCGCCTTGGCGAGTTCCGGACTGATCCGGTCGATGTCTTCCGGGATCAGCTCGATGCCGTAGTCCCACGGCGCGCCATCCATGTTCCAGTGCTTGGGATTCTGCTCGTAGACGCCAAGCAGCACGCCCTGGCGCTCTTGCCGCAAATAGGAAAAGCCGTCGAGATCGACGGCGATGCCGATCTCCCGGTCAAGTGCTGCTATCTCGGGAATATCCTCGGTGATGAAATAATGGTGCTCCATCGGCGTCACCGGCAGGTCGACGCCGGCCATGCGGCCGAGCTGCTTTGCCCACAGCCCGCCGTCATTGACGACATGCTCGGCGGTGATGGTGCCCTGCTCCGTGACGACGTCCCAGCGACCGTCGGCGCGCGCCTTCAGCTCGACGACCCGGTTGCGCAGGATGATGTCGGCGCCGCGCTTCTTCGCAGCACCCGCATAGGCGTGCGTCGTGCCGTACGGATCAAGATGGCCTTCGTTGGAATCGTGCAAGCCGCCGAGAACGCCGGTGACGTCGACGATCGGACAGATCGCCTTGATCTCGTCGGGCGTGACCAGGCGCGCGGTCTCGATGCCGACCGACTGGAACACTGCCCAGGCCGATTTCAGCCACTCCCAGCGCGCGGGATCGCTGGCGATGTTGACGCCGCCGGTCATGTGCAGGCCGATGTTTTGACCGGATTCGGCTTCGATCTCCCGGTAGAGATTGATGGTGTAGTCCTGCAGCGCCGCAACGTTCGGATCGGCGTTGAGCGCATGGAAGCCTGCCGCCGCGTGCCAGGTCGAACCGGCCGTCAGTTCGGCACGCTCGATCAGCGCCACATCGCTCCAGCCGTACCGCGTCAGATGGTAGAGGACCGAGGCCCCGACCACGCCACCCCCGATGACGACTGCGCGGTAGTGCGACTTCAAGGCTTCCCCTCCACGGTTAGTCCGAAGGCTGGACCATACATACTCTGGACATAAGTGTCTAGTGCCAGAGCATGCGCGCGCCTTTTCGTCGACTGAGCCTGACGGGATGATCAATTCTTTCCGCCAGGCGCACGTTTTTGTCGGCGAGTGAAGAAGACGGCGGGCATGCACCGCGTACTGTCACGCAAGCATCATGTTCGCGCCGTAGACCGCGTTTCGGGGAGGCGCGCGCGGCATCATCGATGTCGCACCTCTTTCAGCTTTTCGTCCTGCGGCCGCTCCGGCACATCTGTCACAAAGAGGATTGTCCATGAAACACCTGTACCGAACCGCATCGCTCGGCGTCGCGCTGGCATTGTTCACCGCCTTGACCCCGGCGCTCGCCGACAGCACCGCGACCGTCGGCGGCACCAGCTTCATCAACAAGGGGCTGGTCGGCGTCGGCCGCATCCCGGCCGCTCAGCGCGACAAGTTCGGCGAGACGTTTGGCTCGGGCTCCGGCATGTCGATCGACACATCAGGCTGGACGCATGACGCCGCCGGCTACAAGGGTTCACTCTGGCTGCTGCCGGACCGCGGCTACAATGTCGTCGGCACCACCGACTACCGGCCGCGCCTCAACACGATCGGCATAGAGTTTGCCCCGGTCGCACCAGGTGCGGCACCCGCTGCCGGCCAGGAGCAGACGGGTGTCAAGGCAACGCTTGCCGACACCATGCTGCTCACCGACGACAAGGGCGCTGATGCCACCGGCCTCGATCCGCTCAACGGCGTGCGCGCAGCAAGCGGCGACATGCCGATCCTGCCGCAGGCCGACAATGGCAAGCTGGCGCTCGACAACGAAGCCATCGTGCACCTGCCCGACGGTTCGATGTTCATCTCCGACGAATACGGCCCGAACATCTATCGGTTTTCGGCGGACGGACATCTGTTGTCGGCGACCCAGCCACCGGCTGCGCTGGTGCCGATGCGCCACGGCGGGCCGAACTTCGCCTCGGACAATCCGGGTGCGGGTGCTGCCGAACCCGATCCGAAGGATCCCGATACCGGCCGCCAGAACAACCAGGGTCTCGAGGGCATGGCAATGACGCCGGATGGCAAGTTCCTGATCGCCGTGCTGCAGTCGGCGCCCCGGCAGGATGGCGGCGATTCGCCCGCGACGCGCCAGAACACGCGTGCGCTGGTTTACGACGTCTCCGACCTCGGCCATCTCAAGCTGGCGCATGAGTATGTCGTGTCGCTGCCGGTGTTCAAGGATGCCAAGGGCAAGACCAAGATCGCCGCGCAGAGCGAGATCGTGGCGCTCTCCGACAAGACCTTCCTGATGCTGGCGCGTGACAGCGGCAACGGCCAGGGGCTGAAGGGCGACACCTCGCTGGTGCGCCAGATCTTCGTCGTCGACGTCTCGGCCGCGACCGACATCGCCGGCGGCGCTTTCGATGCCGCCGACAAGCCGCTGGCGCCCAAGGGCGTGCTCGACCCGTCGGTGACGCCGGCCAAGCTGACGCCGTTCATCGACATCAACGACAAGGGCGAACTCGGCCGCTTCGGCCTGCACAATGGCGCGCCTAACGACAAGAACAACCTGTCGGAGAAGTGGGAGGCGATGTCGGTGGTCAGCGTTCTCAATCCGAAGCTGCCCGACGACTACTTCCTGTTCGTCGCTAACGATAACGACTTCCTCGCCCAGGACGGCTTCCAGGTCGGAGCGCCCTACAAGGCGGAAGACGGCGCCGATGTCGACACCATGTTCCTGGTCTATCAGGTCACGCTGCCAGATCTGGCCAGGAAGTAACGACACCTCTGCAGGCGGACGCGCTCGGCGCGTCCGCCTGAGCAGATCGTGAAGGCTCTTACTGCAACATCTCCGCGTCCCTTGGCACGCCCGCATCGATCGGCTCGGCCGTCCTGCTCGACACGGCCATGATCTTGCCGGCAGCCGACAGGTTGGGACGCACGAAGACCTGGGCGGGGCCGTTGACGCGGCTGTAGAGGTCGATGATGTCCTGGTTCATGAAGCGCACGCAGCCGGACGAAGCGTTCTTGCCAATGGAATCCCACTCCGGCGTGCCGTGCAGCCGGTACATCGTGTCCTTGCCGTCGCGGAACAGATACAGCGCGCGGGCGCCTAGCGGGCTCTGCGGGCCGGGCGGCATGCCGTCCTTGTATTTCGCCAGTTCCGGCCGGCGCTGGATCATTTCCGGCGGCGGCGTCCAGACCGGCCACTTCTTCCTCGCCTGAACCACGGCGCTGCCGGTCCAACCGAAACCGGCCTTGCCGAGGCTGACGCCGTAGCGGATTGCCTCGCCGCCGTCGCGCACCAGATAGAGGAAGTGCTCGGAGACATCGACGACGATCGTGCCGGGTTTTTCTCCGGTCGGGTCGGACACGATCTGGCGCACGAACTTTGGATCGAGCTTGGCGACCGGGATTGCCGGCAGTTGATAGCCCTCATCGACGCGCGCCGCATACATGCTTGCGGCATCGCCGAAAGCCGGATCGCTTGGCGGTGCCGCCACCGGCGGCGGCGCCATGTCCGTCGTGGTGCACGCCGAAAGAGCCACGGAGGCCGCGCCCAAGGCGGATGCACCGAGGAACGCGCGCCGGTTCAGGCGCTCAGAAAACAGCGGAATATCGGACATGAACCCCCGGTCTATCCAAGATCTGGTAGGAATGCGGCCCCACGCACCGAGGATCAATATCCCATTCCGGAAGCTTTGAGAACATGATTAGATCAAGGCACGACCTGTTCCGTTGAATCGGCAATCATCGCGGACGCGACTTGAAACAAACCTTCGCCGAGTTGCCAGCCATGGACGAAAAAATGCCCACGCGCCGGCGCACCGGCGACCTGACCAGCGGGCCGATCCCGCGCACGCTTCTGCTGTTCGCCCTGCCGGTGCTCGGCTCCAACGTGCTGCAGTCGCTCAATGGTTCGATCAACGCCGTCTGGGTCGGCCGTTTCCTCGGCGAATCGGCACTGACCGCCACCTCCAACGCCAACCTCGTCTTGTTCCTGATCCTCGGCACTGTCTTCGGCATCGGCATGGCGGCGACCATCCTGGTGGCGCAGTCGGTCGGCGCCCGCGACCTGCCCGAAGCGCGCCGCATCGTCGGCACCAGCGCCACCTTCTTCTTCCTCGTCTCGGTGGTGTTCGCGGTCTGCGGCTGGATCTGGGTCGACGCCATCCTGGGTGCGCTCGGCACACCAGCCGACGCCTTGCCGCTGGCGCGCTCCTATCTGCGCATCATCTTCGTCGCCGTGCCGATGATGAACCTTTTGTCCTTCGTCATGACCGTGCTGCGCGGTGCCGGCGATTCACGCACGCCCTTCTTCTTCATGGCGCTGGCCGTCGTCCTCGACATCGTGCTCAACCCGCTGCTCATCCGTGGCATCGGCCCGTTTCCCGAGCTCGGTATCGCGGGCTCCGCCACGTCCACGCTGATCGGCCAGACGGTGAGCGTGATCGCCATCCTCATCGTGCTCTATGTGCGCAAGCATCCGCTGCGTCTGGCCGGCGCCAACCTCGCTCTGCTGCGGCCCGACCCCGCCTTGCTGCGCATCATCGTCTTCAAGGGCGTGCCGATGGGTCTGCAGATGATTGTCATCTCCGCGGCTGCATTGACAGTGATGGGCATGGTCAACTCCAACGGTTCGCAGGTCGCCGCCGCCTACGGCATCGCTGCCCAGCTGTGGACCTACATCCAGATGCCGGCGCTCGCCATCGGTGCGGCGGTCTCCTCGATGGCGGCGCAGAATGTCGGCGCCGGGCGCTGGGACCGGATCGGCCGCATCGCCGCCTCCGGCGTCGGCTTCAACCTGGTCCTGACCGGCGCACTGGTTGCCGTGCTGTCGGTTTTCGACCGCCCGGTGCTGAGCCTGTTCCTGAGCAGCGATAGTGCCGCGATCGACATCGCCGTCCACATCAACAATGTCGCGTCGTGGTCGTTCATCCTGTTCGGCATCACCATCGTGCTGTTTGCCACGGTGCGCGCCACGGGTGCTGTGATGCCGCCGCTGATCATCCTGGTGATCTCGGTGCTGGTCGTGCGCACCGGCTTTGCCTACTTCATGCGCGGCGTGATCGGCGAGGAAGCGCTGTGGTGGAGTTTCCCGGCCGGTTCGATCAGTTCGCTTATACTGGCGGCCGCCTACTACCGCTTCGGCCGCTGGCGCACCATGCACATGATCGAGGACAGGCCGGCTGCCGGCGAACCGCCGGACACCGGGCTTGGCGTGCCGCGCGGACGCGCCCATCTTTCACCTGAGACGCCGAACGGCTGAATCCCTGTTCCCGCTGGATCGTCCCAGGCCTCAACGCCTGTGTTTCAGTCCAAAAACCAGCGCCACCAGCGCAAACACCACGATCATGCAGGCGAACGCCAGGCTCGCAGCGAAGGGACTGGCATAGGTCGAAACGATGCCGATGCCGATGACGGGCAAGGCGTTGCCGACAAGCAGCAGATGAAGAAACTGGATACCACTTCGGCGCGGCGATCCTGCGGCGCAATCTCGTTCACCACCTGCAGGCCACCACGGTAACCAAGCGCCGCCGCAACGCCGCAGCAGGCCGTCGCTGCAACCATCAGTGCCATCGAGGCCAGTATCTGCGCCGCTACCACCAGCACGACACTCGGGATCAACAGCGCCAGCGCCGCCAGCATGGCTTTGCTGCTTTGCAAGTGCGTCAGCGCCACGATGCTGATCGCGGTGACGATCGCCAGTTCGAAGAACAGCGCGCCGGCGACGGCGTGGTTGGTCTCGTGCAGCTGCTGTGCCAGGATACTCGGCGCCAACGCGGCATAGAAGCCGACCAGCGCCATCGCGCCAAAGCCGGTCACCGCCGGCGCGACGAAGCGCGCACGGATCTCTTCTGGGACGGAGAGCTGCGGCCGCAAGGAAATCCGCGCGAGGCCGCCCGGCTCCGCCACGGTTTCGCGGGTGCGCCAGATCAGGATCGTCACCACCACAAGCACTGCCAGATAGACGATGAAAATCAGCCGCAGCGGCCACGGCTCGTACTCAGCCAGAAGTCCCGAAATCAAGGCGCCGAAACCGAGGCCAAGGAAATTGGTGCTGGTGGCGATGACGCTGGCGCGCGACTTGTCCGCGCCGGGAAGAAGCTCGGCAATCCACGCGGTTCCGGTCCCCGCGCCAACGCCGATGCCAAGCCCGCTCAGGATGCGGGCGACGTCGAGCGAGACGACGTTTCCGGCAAACAGGAAGACAAGCGCGCTGATGATGGCGACAAGCATGGCCGCCAGGCTCGCGGGCCGGCGCCCGACAACATCGGACACGCCGCCCAACATCAGCAATGCCGCCAGATTGCCGACGACATACACCGCGTAGATCAGCGTCAGCGTGATTTGTGAAAAGCCGAATTGCTGCTTGTAGACGATATAGAGCGGCGTCAGCACCGTGCTGCCGGCGAACAGCACCGCGATCATCGCGGCAACGGCCGGGATTGCGAGAGCGCCGCCGCCGGCCCCTTCGTGCGTATGCGCAAAATCGCGAATGGCCATGGCCAACCTCGTCACCGATTTCGGGGATCGAGAGTTTAACGCGGTTTCATCCACGACGTTCCAGCCGACAGGCAGGCTCCTGACAGCACGGTGGACATTGCTTGGGTTGGAAGTTCCCTCTCTGCGCTTTGGCTTGGAGCTAGCATCTTAAGATTTCCTCTCATAACCTGTGCCGAAAAGCGGGGAGGTCCATGGGCAAAGGTAGGGTCGAGGCATTCACCGACGGCGTCGTGGCCATCATCATCACCATCATGGTGCTTGAGCTGAAAGTGCCGCATGGCGAGGATGTTTCCGCCCTGTTGCCGTTGTGGCCGATCTTCTTCAGCTACGTGCTGTCCTTCATCAATGTCGGCATCTATTGGAACAATCTGCACAACATGTTCCACACCGTGCAGCGCGTCGACGGCCGCGTGCTGTGGGCGAACCTCAATCTGCTGTTCTGGCTATCGCTGATACCGGTGACGACGGCCTTCATGGGCGAGAACCACTTTGCGCCGGTGCCGGTTGCCGTCTACGGCATCGACCTGGTGCTATGCGCCATCGCCTATACCATACTGGCCGCCGCGCTGCATCGCCTGCACGGCAGTGACACCGCCTTTGCCAAGGCACTGGGCAATGACCGCAAGGGAAAGATCTCGCTGGCTGTCTACATCGCAGCCGTCGTGCTGACCTTCGTCAGCCAGTGGATTGGCGTCGCGCTCTATGTGCTGGTCGCGATGATATGGCTCGTGCCGGATACGCGTTTTGCGCGGGTGATCGAAAAGTAGCTGCTATTTGCGGTAGTGTCTCAGTTTGAGATTTGACCTTGCCGTTCCGTTGTCGCATCCGGCCCCCGACTCCTATACGCTTAGCGGAAAGTATGTAGGAGACGTAGGGTCATGGGCGTGACGACTAGCAAGCCTGAGCATGTCGCTACCGCTTTTGCGAACGCTTGGAACCGGCATGATATGGATGAGTTTGCATCTCTGTTCGCTTCTGATGCTAATTTCGTCAACGTCGTAGGTGTTTGGTGGAAGAACCGATCCGAAATCGAATCGGCGCACCGAGCTACTCATGACACCATGTTTCGGGATAGCCGATTAGAAGGCGATGTCTCGTCGGTTGTGGAATTGGCTCCGGGGCTTGCTTCCGTTCATTACACTTGGACCCTAACGGGAGCATCTGCCCCGGACGGGTCCCCGGCAGGGCTTAGGAAAGGCATATTGCTTCTGATTGCCCAAGAAGGGCAGTCGGGATGGCGTATCAAGGTGGCTCAGAACACGGATATTGTTCCTGGCACAATCGCCCCAGCCGGCTCGAAAAGCTGACTCGACCGGAGCTAAAGGCCAGAAGTGCCCCGCCGACGTGACGCCAGAGCGGCGCGCCGAGACTGAGACACTACCCTATTTGCGCATCGCTTTCAGTTTTTCCGCCACCGATGCGGCAAGGTCGGCATAGCGCTCCTCCAGCCGTTCCGCGGCCTTGATGATCGAGAAATCATGGCCGAACTTTTCCAGCGCCATGCGCAGTTTCTCGACGAACTCGGCTTGTTTCTCCAGGGCGGAAAAGAGCGTCTTCACCTGCGCTTCGCTGATGTCGGGGTTGGCCAGCATCTGCGGCACCTCACGGCCCATCTGGTCGCCGGTGACGGTCTGTTCCTTCAGGATTGCAACCCAGTCCGTCAATCAGGAATCTCCATTTTGCCCCGGCAAAAGTCTCCTTTTGCCCCCAGGCAAAAATCTCTTTTGCCCAGGCAACATGCGCAGCCTCGACCGGACTGGTCAACCCGACAAGGCGAGCAGAGGCTTGCGCAAGCCCGTTCCGGCGCTAAGTTCGCCGCCACCGAAAGAAGGAACCCATCGCCCATGATCACCGACGCCGAAATCCAGACCGCCCTGCCCGCGCTTGGCCGAGGCAACGCCGCCGTCATCACCGGCGCCGCCAGCGGTATTGGTCTTGCGGCCGCCAAGCGGCTTGCATTGATGGGCATGAAGATCGTGCTGGCCGACATCGGCGGCGCGCGTCTTGACGACGCCGCGCGCGCCGTCTCTGCGATTGCCGGCGACGATGCCGTGCTCGCGGTCGCCGCCGACGTTTCAAAGACGGATGAGGTGGACCGCCTCGCCGAACGGGCGTTCGGCGCCTTCGGCGACGTGTCGCTGCTGATGAACAATGCCGGCGTTGGCGACAATCCCGGAAAGCCCTGGGAAAACCGCGATGCCTGGAAACGGTTGCTGGACATCAATTTCTGGGGCGTCGTGCATGGCGTCGAGGCCTTTGCGCCGCGCATGCTGGCATCGTCCAGGCCGGGCCTGATCATCAACACCGGCTCCAAGCAAGGCATCACCACGCCGCCCGGCAACCTTGCCTACAATGTCTCCAAGGCCGGGGTGAAGACCTTCACCGAAGGCCTGGCGCATGTGCTGCGCAACGAACCCAGCTCCCGTGTCTCGGCCCATCTGCTGATCCCCGGCTTCACCTTCACCGGCCTGACCGAAGGCGCGACGGAAAAACCGGCCGGCGCCTGGACCGGCGAACAGGTCGTTGATTTCATGCTGGAATCCCTGACCAGAGGCGATTTCTACATCCTGTGCCCGGACAATGAGGCGGCGCGGCCGCTGGATGAAAAGCGCATGGCCTGGGCAATCGGCGACATCATCGAGAACCGCCCCGCTTTGTCGCGCTGGCATCCGGACTACAAGGAGCCTTTCGCCGCCTTCATGAAAGGCTGATCTTCACGCCGCCTGCTTTTTCGACCCGCGCTTCTGCGCCACGGCCTTCTTCGCGGCCATGGCGGCAACCTGCTCGTCATGCCGCTTGGCCGCACGCTCGCATTTGTCGCGGATCTCTTCGACTTCGGATTCGGTCAGATGCTCGATGCCGATGAAGTGGTTGTGGCCCGCGCCGACACGGATCAGTTCGTCGAGTTTGGCCTGGATCGCCGCACCGTCGCGATTCTGGGTGTTCTGGATGAGGAACACCATCAGGAAGGTGATGACGGTCGTACCCGTGTTGATGACGAGCTGCCAGGTGTCCGAAAAGCCGAAGAACGGACCGCTGACCGCCCAGACGACGACGATCAGGCAGCAGACGGCAAATGTCAGCGGCAGGCCGGTTATATGGGCGACCCAGTTGGCGATCTTGGTGAAAAGCTTTTCCATCTGTCGAAATCCCTCAACGCTGCGGCGCGATGAGAAACAACCGGCGACCGTTTCAGGTTCCCGACGCAGACAAATACCTCAGGCACAATTGAACACACGCATAAAGAGAATGCGGCCGAAAACACACCTTATGGGTTCAATGTCACAGTAACCGTGCAGGCAAGAGAGCCTGTTCCTTCCGCTTCACAGCGGTTTACCTCCAGCCCCTTCCGCTGCGCCACCCCCGCATGGCGGAAGGGGTTTCAGTCCGGAGAGCCCGGAGCATGGTTTCCCGAGAGCGCCGACCGGTTAGCGCAGACCTGTTTGTGGGAGCTTAAACGGCGTCGTTTTCCCAGCGATCAAGGAAGGTTTCGATCGGCATTGCCTGCATGTCGGGAACCGCCTTGGCGAGCTTTTCGACCGGCCAGTCCCACCAGGCGAGCGCTTCGATCCGCGCCGCAATATCCGGAGCGAAGCGTGGCCGGAGTGCCTTCGCCGGCACACCGGCGACGATCGCGTAGGGCGGCACGTCATGCGTCACCACCGCGTTGGCGCCAACCACCGCGCCATTGCCGATGGTGACCCCAGGCATGATCACCGCGCCGTGGCCGATCCAGACATCATGGCCGATGGTCACGGCCTTCGCTCGCCGCCGCTCGCGGAATGCGGCGTCGACGCCCAGCCAGCGAAAATACTCGTTCGGCCGGTAGCTGACCTTGTGCTGGGTCAGCCGCTCGATGGGATGCTCCAGCGCGTTGATCCGGCTGTTGGCGGCGATCGAGCAGAATTTGCCGATCGTCGTGTAGATCGCTTCGCAATGGCGCTCGAAATAGGAGAAGTCGCCGACCGTAACCTCGCGCAGCACCACCCGCTCACCGATCGAGGCATAGCGGCCGAGCTTGCACGCTTTCAGTTCCGCGGTCGGATGGATGCGCGGCTCGGAGTCTTTCGGGACGAGATTTTCGGAACGGTCCATGCCGGCGGCTTTACCCCCAGGCAATTGCTCCCGCAAGTCGGGAGCAATTGTCCGTCAGACCAATCGCGCGAAGGAGTTCGCCGCTCATTGCGGCTTGCCTTTGCTCCACACCACGTTCTGGCCGTAGAGCGGTACGGTGGTGACCGACATTTTGGCCGAGCCGTTCTGCACCTGGCGCGAATGCGAGAGATAGATCAGCGTCTCATTGGCCTTGTCGTAGATGCGGTTCACCACCTGCTTCTTCCAGATCAGGCTGATGCCTTGCTTGAACACTTCCTCGCCGCCCTCGCTCATGTCGATGTCACCGATAGTGATCGGGCCGGTCTGGCGGCAGGAGATCGAGGAATCGGACGGATCCTCGAACCAGTTTCCCTTGTGCAGGCGATCGATGATGCCGCGATCGAAATAGGAGACGTGGCAGGTCACGCCTTCCACCTTCGGATCCTTGATCGCCTCGACGATGATGTCGTTGCCGAGCCAGTCGACGCCGACCTTGCCGACTTCCTCGGCGGCGGCGGCACCGGCGCCAAGGACAACGCACGCGGCCAATGCGCCGCCGATCAGTTTTCGCCCGATCAGTCCGTGCCCAATCAGTCGTCGCAAAGGAGCCTCC
Source organism: Mesorhizobium cantuariense (assembly GCF_042647205.1). NCBI lineage: Bacteria > Pseudomonadati > Pseudomonadota > Alphaproteobacteria > Hyphomicrobiales > Phyllobacteriaceae > Mesorhizobium > Mesorhizobium cantuariense. The sequence goes on from NZ_JBHRVD010000001.1 coordinate 4,144,763, forward strand.
TGCGGTTCGAGTTGCCGGTCACAGGTGGGGCGAGCAGCCCAGCTTTGCAAGCGGATACGTCAACACCACCGCGGTTGCGGCAACGCGGCACTTTGCCTGAGCGGGGCCGAACCGCTAAGACTGTCGCACAGGCGCGGCATTGAGCCGGCGCGACGATTTCTGCAGACGGACTTTTGATGATGATGCGTTCTATCCTGGTCGGCATTCTCGTCCTGATGGCGGCCGGCATCGGCTGGCTGACCTTCGACTGGTACCGCGGCCACTATGGCGGCGAGCCCTTCGGCGCCGCCTTCACCCTGGTCGACCAGAAAGGCGCGCCAATCACCGAGGCCGCCTTCAGGGGCCAGCCCAGCGTCGTCTTCTTCGGCTTCACCCATTGCCCCGAGGTCTGCCCAACCACGCTGTTCGAACTGGCCGGCTGGCTGAAAACACTCGGCGACGACGGCAAGAACCTGCACACCTATTTCGTCTCGGTCGATCCGGAGCGCGACACGCCAGAGGTGATGAACGCCTATGTCAGCAATTTCTCCGACCGCATCACCGGCATCACAGGCGATCCGGACAAGGTCCATGCCATGGCCAAGTCGTTCGGCATCTACTGGAAGAAGGTCGACACCGGCGATGGCGACTACACGATGGACCACACCGCCTCGGTGCTGCTGCTCAACGCCAAGGGCGACTTTGCCGGCACCATCGCCTATGGCGAAAGTTCGGATACGGCCGTCGCCAAGCTGAAACGGCTGGCGGCGAAAGGCTGATCACCATTTCATGACCCAGACGCGCCTCTACTTCACCACAGGAAAGATCGAGTCCGTCAGCATTTTCGCGGCGCTGGAGGCGGCCTTCGAGGATGAAGGCCTGCCGATCGCCCTGCGGGAGGTCGACGAGGACAAAGACATCCACGAAGTATCGCTCTATGCCGATGGCGATGTCGATACGGTCGAGGCCCGCTTGAAGGACATCCTTGCCGGGCTTTCCCTGTCGAAGCCGATCGAGCGCGAGAGCCTGCCCGATATCGACTGGGTGGCGCGCTCGCTGGAGGGGCTGAAGCCGGTGCGTGCCGGCCGTTTCTTCGTGCACGGCGCACATGACCGCCGCAAGCGCCACAGCGGCGAACTCGCCATCGAGATCGAGGCCGGCCTCGCCTTCGGCACCGGCCACCACGGCACCACAGCCGGCTGCCTCGAAATGGTGGAAAAGGTTGTCCGGCGCGAACACCCGCGCAATGCGCTCGACCTCGGCACCGGCAGCGCGGTGCTGGCCATTGCCGTCGCCAAGCTGGCGCATATTCCGGTGCTGGCCACCGACATCGATCCGGTGGCGGTGAGAGTGGCTGCCGCCAATGCGCGGCTCAACCACGTCAAGGCGCTGGTGGAGACAGTGACCGCGCCGGGCTTCCACCACCCGATCTTCGGCAAGCGCGCGCCTTTCGATCTGATCGTCGCCAACATATTGGCGCGGCCGCTGATGCGACTTGCGCCGCAAATGGCCGGTCACATCGCGCTTGGCGGCTCGATCGTACTGTCAGGCATCCTCGAGCGCCAGCGCGACGCCGTCGTCTCGGCCTATGTCGGTCAGAACTTCCGCCACGTGCGCACCTTGCACCGTGAAGGCTGGGTGACGATCCATCTCAAGCATTGAGGCAAGCGGGCCTGCCGCCGCTGCTTGGACCAAGTTCCGCCGGTTGTCAGCCAGGCGATGCTGTAGCAGGTTGCGCCCAGCCGGAAATCGATTCCGATTTCCGCGACCGTACGCTACGGTTCGCTGACTGCAGGAGGCCCACCATGTTCCAGACCTTCGATTCCACGGGCGACCCGGCCATCGGCAAACCCCGCGTGGCGCTGCTGCGCCAATGGCTGGCGGCCAACGGGCTTGATGGTTTCATCGTGCCGCGCTTCGACGAGCACCAGGGTGAATATGTCGCCGACCGTTCGGCGCGGTTGAAATGGCTGACCGGCTTCAGCGGCTCGGCCGGTGTCGCCATCGTCCTGCGCGACCGCGCCTTCGTCTTTGTCGACGGGCGCTACACGCTGCAGGTGCGCAGCGAGGTCGATCTCGACGTCTTTTCGGTCGAAAGCCTGGTCGACAACCCGCCTGCGTCCTGGCTCAAGGACAATCTTGGCAAGGGCGCGCGGCTCGGCTTCGATCCATGGCTGCACACGATTAGCGAGATCAAGGCGCTGCAGGCTTCGGCCGACAAATCAGGCGCGGTGCTGGTGCCGCTCGACAAGAACCCGATCGACGTCATCTGGAAGGATCAGCCGCAGCCGCCCGTCGCCCCGGTCGAGCTTCACCCGATCGGCTTTGCCGGCGAGCTCGCCAAGGACAAGCTGGCGCGGCTGGCAATTGCGATCGCCAAGGACGGTGCCACTCATGCCGTGCTGACCGACCCCTCCTCCATCGCCTGGGCCTTCAACATCCGTGGCGGCGACGTGCCGCACACGCCGTTGGCGCTCGGCTTTGCCATTCTTGCCGCCGACGGCTCGCATCAGCTTTTCATGGACCGGCGCAAATTTTCGCGCCAGGTCGCGGCCTACCTCACCCAGCTCGCCGAGCCGCATGAACTCGGCGAATTCGAAGCGGCGATCATGGCTCTCGCGAAAGGTGGCGCGAAAATCGCGCTCGACTCGGTGCTGGCGGCCGACAGGCTGCGCATGCTGGTCGAGGCCAATGGCGGCACCGTGATTGCAGCAGTCGACCCCGCGCGCATTCCGCGCGCCACCAAGAACCAGGCCGAGATCAACGGCTCGCGCGCCGCGCATCGCCGCGATGGTGCGGCGGTGGCGAAATTGCTGTGCTGGCTGGACCGGCAAAAACCCGGCTCGCTCGACGAGATCGCTGTCGTCACCAGGCTGGAGGAGTCGCGCCGGCAGACCGGCGAGGAAACGCAGATGCCGCTGCGCGACGTCTCTTTCGACACCATTTCCGGCGCCGGCCCGAACGGAGCCATCATGCATTATCGCGTGTCGCGCGCCACCAGCCGCAAGCTGCGGGCCGGCGAACTGTTCCTGCTCGATTCCGGTGCGCAGTATCAGGATGGCACCACCGACATCACGCGTACCGTGCCGATCGGCCAGCCGACCGAGGAGATGCGCGAACGCTTCACGCTGGTGTTGAAAGGCATGATTGGCATTTCCACGCTTCGCTTCCCCGCCGGCACGCGCGGCTCGGAAATCGATGCCGTCGCCCGCATGGCACTGTGGAAGCACGGCTGCGATTTCGCCCACGGCACCGGCCATGGCGTCGGCTCGTATCTGGCCGTGCATGAAGGCCCGCAGCGCATTGCCCGCACCGGCACCGAAAAGCTGCTCGAAGGCATGATGCTGTCCAACGAACCCGGCTACTACAAGGAAGGCGCCTACGGCATCCGCATCGAGAACCTGATCCTGGTGACGCCGGCGGAAGAGATCGAGGGCGGCGACATCGCCATGCACGGCTTCGAGACATTGACGCTGGTGCCGATCGACACCCGCCTGGTGCGCACCGATCTCCTGACGCGCGACGAGCTGCACTGGCTCGACACATACCATGCCCGCGTGCTGGCCGAGATCGGGCCGATGCTCGACGGCGAAACGCTGGCCTGGCTAGGAAAGGCCACTGCGCCATTGCCGCACGATCTCAAGCAGTAGTCGCGGCGGCAACCTTGCTTGGTATTGGGGAGCCTTGCTCCACAAGCAGCTCCCGCAAAGCCTGAACATTGGGAGAGCCTGCTCCCTTGCGCCAAAACAATACCGTCAGGGCACTGTCCTCGTCCGAAGGCAGTTCATGCACCTGCAGCCTGCCACCTTCAGGGAAGCCCTTGAGCACACTTTTGGGCATCAGCGCTATGCCCATGCCGGCCGCCACGCAACCGAGCATCGTATGATATGAACCGAGCTCGACGATTTGCTCGGCCATGAAGCCTCGGCGCGCATACCATTCTTCCAGCCGCTTGCGATGTGGACAGCCATGCTCGAAGGCTATCATGGTTCTGGGCATGTCGCTGCGGTCCTCAATCGAACTGCGCGATGCCGCCGAGACAATGACCAACTCCTCGCGAAATGCAGCCTGCTTCTCGAACGGAGCGTCTGGGAGCGGCTCGGCCGCGAGCGCAGCGTCGAGTTCGCCGGCGAGCATGGCGGCCGCGAGAACCTGCGGGTTGCCGGTGCGCAGTTGGATCTCCACCAAGGGATAGCGTGCGTGGTACTCGGCGAGCAGGCCAGGAAGCCGAGCTGCGGCGGTGCTCTCCATAGCGCCAAGTCGCAGCGCACCGCGTGGGCGCGGATCGAGGACCGCCGTTCGCGCTTCCTCGGCAAGCGCCAGCAACCGGTCCGCATAGACAACCAACCTTCGGCCGGCGGCCGACACCTGCAGCCGCTTGCCTTCGCGGATAAACAGCCGCACGCCCAGATCCTCTTCAAGCTGCCGGATGCGAGTGGTCACGTTGGACTGCACGCGAAACAGCTTTTCCGCCGCCTTGGTGATACCGCCCTCGCGCACCACCATGCGAAAGATGCGAAGGTCGGCCAAATCCATACATCTCTCCTGGAGAATAAAATGATCTTAATAATTCATTTTATCTGATGATCAACGGCGCGTAAATCGCCTGCTATTGACGCCGATTCGGGCGTCAACCACGGGAGATGGAAATGTCACCTGAACCTCTCGGCCGCGGGCCGATCGATCTTGGCGCATTGACTGCTATGCAGCGCAACGCCCTCTACACCAACGTTGTGCGTCGCGCCCATCAGGAGAGATCGGAGGCAATTCGGCTGAGCGGGGTGTGGATCGCTTCGATTTTCAAGAAGCGCCTGACAGGAATTATTGCCTCGATCACTACGTGTGTCGGCGCCGCGTTAGTGAGCATACGTGGACTGACAAAGACAAGAAGTCAGCCGACGAACTGCCTGGCGACGATCAACGCCGCCGCCCCCGCCAGAAACATCGCCATCAGCCCACCGCGCAGCGAAACGGCAGCTGTGACCACCAGTGCGGCCCATTCGGCCGGCCCGGCGTTCAACAGTTCGGGCGCCACCAGCGTCGTCAGCACCGCCGCCGGCACGGCATTGAGACCCGCTTCCACACGCGGATGGATGTTGTCGAAGCGGGAGATGACCAGATGCCCGCCGATGCGCGTCAGATAGGTGGCGATCGCGCCGGCGATGATGATCCAGAATGTCGTGCTCATGGCCGTGCCTTCACGCCGCTGTGGTGGGGTGGCAGGATGACCGCCAGCAGCACACCGGCAATCGCGCCGATCGAGACGTGCCAGGGCGAGCCCACGGTCTTGTAGGCGACGATGGAGGCGGCCGCACTGGCAATCACCACAGGCAGCCACAGTGGCCGCTTGCGGAAGCCCAGCACAAGACCGAGAAAATAGATCGGCAGCAGGAAATCGATGCCCAGCGCATGCGTGTCGGGGATCAGCTTGCCGAACAACGCGCCAAGCGCGCTTTCGATCACCCAGAACACGTAGACCGGCAGACCAAGCCCAAGATACCAGGCAAAGCCGACCGTCTGGCCGGATTGCGCCCGCGCCTCGGCCACCGCGAACTGCGGGTCGGTGAGGATGAAATAGCCGAGCGCCTGCTGGACAACAGGCCAGTGGGCAATACGCCGGCCGATGCCGGCGGAATAGAGCACATGGCGAAAGTTGACGGCAAAGATCGACAGCACGATCAGCCATGGCGCGACATGCTGGCCGAACAGCTGGATGCCGACCATCTGGCTGGCGCCGCCATAGACCAGCGCGCTCATCAGGAAGGCTTCGAATACCGAGAAGCCATTGTCGACGGCGAGCGCGCCGAACAGCACCGCAAACGGCGCCGACGCCACCACGACAGGCATCGAGAGCCGCACGCCCTGCCAGAAATCGCTCTTCGCGCCGCTCTCGGAAATTACGTCCGTCGCCATCGACCACTCCTGATGCATGTCGCCCAAAAGTGCGTAGCGGTTTTGGGACAACGACATGCACAACAACAAGGGAATGGCGGTATGTAGGTGGCGCGGCCTGCGCTGTCACACGAATTCGCTTGAGCCAAATGATCAGCGGAAATGATCGCCAGGTTGCCGGAGCGGGATGCTAGTCCTTCGGGATTTTGCCCTCGATCGCCCTGCCCCAGTCGAGCAGCGGCTTGGCGCGCAAGGTGAAATCGACGAGTTCGTCGACCAGATCAGCCCTATGGATTCCCACCGGATCGATAACATGCTGGACATAGAAATGCCGGTGGCGGATGGCGGCGACCAGGTCAGCATCGCTGATATGCTCGAAGCCGCGTGGCGTACGCTTCATGCGGCCTTCCGTCTCGAGTTCGAGACGGTTCTTCTTCAACGCCGCCACCAGGGCGCGAAATCTGTCCGGCTTCGTCGCGATGGCTTTGCGCATCGCCAGCAGCAGCGCCGGCTCCGGCTGCCACCAGGCAATGTCGGCAAAGCAGCGCTCAAGCCCGATATGCACGTAGAACACACCCTGCTCCATCTTGGTGCCGTCGGGCGACAGGATGGCCGACAGATGCCTGTTGTAAGGCCGCTTGTCCTTGGCGAAGCGCACGTCGCGATTGATCCGGAACAACGACTTCTTGCGGTCGCCGCGCAGGCCGAGGCCGGCCTTTGCAAAGCGCACGGTCAGCGTGTCGACCAGATCACTGAGCGGATCGCGCAATTCCTTTTCGAACAGGTCACGATTCTCGAGAAACCACTCCCGGCTCTGGTGGAAGTCCAGCGCCTTGAGGAACGGAATGGCTTTGGGGCCGAACCCTTTGAATGCGGCTTCCATCACGCCTTGCCAATCCGCACCAGCCAGGCATCCTCGTCGATCACCTCGATGCCGAGCTCGCTGGCGAGCTTCAGCTTGGAGCCGGCACCCGGTCCGGCGACCACCAGATCCGTCTTCGCCGAAACCGAGCCTGCGACCTTGGCGCCGAGGCGCTCCGCCATCGCCTTGGCTTCGGAGCGTGTCATCTTCTCAAGCGAGCCCGTGAACACGACCGTCTTGCCGGCGACCTCGCTGTCGGCCGAGACGTTGACGATGTAAGGCTTCGGCTTGACCTGCGTGAGCAGCGCGTCAAGCACGTCGTCATTGCGTTCGTTGCCGAAGAAATCGCGCAGCGCGTCGATCACCGTGTCGCCAATGCCGTTGACCGACGGGAAAACGCTGTGCGGATCGGCCGCTGCTGCCGTCTCCTTGCCGACACGGATCAGCTCCTCGATGGTCGAGAACGTCCGGGCAAGCACGGCCGCCGTCGTTTCGCCGATATGGCGGATGCCGAGCGCGAAGATGAAACGGTCCAGCTCCGGCTCGCGGCGCGAATCGATGGCAGCGAACAGCTTGTCGAGGCCCTCATAGTTGCGGTCCTCGACACTGCGCACGTTCTTGCGCGTCTTGCCTGATGCGGCCTCGCGCTGCCTGGCCTGCTCCTCACGCCGCTCGGCCAGCGCCCCGGTGACGGCCGGACGGCGGTCCCTGAGCGTGAAGATATCGGCGGCGGTCTTGATCAATCCCGCATTGAAGAAGGTGTCTATGTTTTCGGCACCGAGGCCTTCGATGTCCAGGGCACCGCGTGACACAAAGTGGCGCAATCCTTCCACCGCCTGCGCCGGGCAGATCAGTTCGCCGGTGCAGCGGCGGCGGGAATCTTCCTTGCCGGTCTTCTCATTGATCTCGCGCGTCGCCGGCGAGCCGCAGATCGGACAGGTGTGCGGGAACTCGTAGGGCACGGCATCAGGCGGCCGCTTGTCAATGACGACGCTGACGATCTGCGGGATGACATCGCCTGCCCGCTGGATCACCACCGTATCGCCGATGCGCACGTCGATGCCGTCGCGGATCGGCTGGCCCGTGCTGTCCAGGCCCTTGATGTAATCCTCATTGTGCAGCGTGACGTTCTCGACCACGACGCCGCCAACCGTGACCGGCGCCAGCCGCGCAACCGGCGCCAGCGTGCCGGTACGGCCGACCTGGATGTCGATCTTCTGCACGGTCGTCATCGCCTGTTCGGCCGGAAATTTGTGCGCGACGGCCCAGCGCGGTTCACCGGTGACGAACCCCCAGCGGCGCTGCAGTTCCAGCTGGTCGACCTTGTAGACGACGCCGTCGATATCGTAGCCAAGCGACGAGCGCTGCTCCTCGATGAGGCGATACTGGGCGACCAGTTCGTCGACCGATTTCGCCCTGACCATCAGCGGACTGATCTTGAACCCCCACTCGGCGAATTTCTGCACCGAATCATATTGGGTCGGAGCCGGATCCGCTGTCGTGTGGCCCCAGGCATAGGCGAAGAATTTGAGATTGCGGCTGGCGGTGACGGATGGATCCTTCTGGCGCAGCGACCCGGCCGCCGTATTGCGCGGATTGACGTAGTCCTGGCCGCCGACCGCTGCCGACCGCTGCTTCAGCGCCTCGAATTCCGCATAGGTCATGTAGACCTCGCCGCGTATCTCGATGACTTCTGGCCAGCCAGATCCCTTCAGCTTGGCGGGAATATCGGCAATGGTCCTCAAATTGGCGGTGATGTCCTCGCCGACGGCACCGTCGCCGCGCGTTGCGCCCTGCACGAACACGCCCTTCTCGTAGCGCAGCGAAGCCGACAGCCCGTCGATCTTCGGCTCGGCCGTAAACGCGATGTCGAGATCCTTGTCGCGATCGAAGAATCGCCGGCCGCGTTCGATGAAATCGGTGACGTCCGCGTCGGTATAGGCCTTGGCGAGGCTGAGCATCGGCACCGCATGGCGCACCTTGGCAAAGCCTTCCGCCGGTGCTGCACCAACCCTGCGCGACGGCGAATCCTCGCGCACCAGCGCCGGAAAGCGCTCCTCGATGGCAAGGTTGCGCCGCGCCAGCGCATCATATTCCGCGTCGGTGATAACAGGCGCGTCTTCGGTGTGGTAGCGCCGGTCGTGCTCGGCGATCTCTTCCGCCAGGCGCTTCAGCTCGGCTTCGGCCTCGCTCTCGCTAAGCGAATCGACAGGTTTTTCGGCCATGCTTTTCTTCCCCGAACGGTGGCGCGGCACAATAGATCAGGATTCTCCCACAGGGGAGAGCGGCCTTGGGAAAATCATTCCCGAACAGCAGGATGGAGCCATATCCTGACTCGTAGGCGGATGACAGAGACTGGAGTTTGATCTCGAAAATCGGAACTCAGTTTTCAGAAGATCAAGCGCTATTTGGTCACATGGATGGTTATTTCGACATACGCAAAACCACCGTTGATCAACGTAGAGCGTATCTTAACTCTGTCAGTCCCAACAAAGCCTGGGTTCGGACGATAGTGTCCAAGCACGTGAGGTATCTTTACATTGTAACATTTGCTGCGTTTCGAAACGTTTGGAAGCGCTGGCGCGTTGGTAAACGTAAAGGTCCCCTGCTTGGGGGGCACAGATAGTGAAACCTTTGGGTAGCCAAAGAATTTGCAGGCCGCATCCATATATGTTGTCTGATAGGTATCGAGAACGTGCCCTGTCCGGACGATGCTAGCCCAACCAACGCTATCGCCACTCTTTGGACGCTCGATACCCGGCGTTATGCCATCGGGTGACTTCATCTTTGCGTCCCCAGGAGATACAGACAGCAAAGCAGTAAGAGAAAAACCCGCAACAGTGGCAATTTTCGAACGGCAAGACATTTTCCCCCCGTAACAATCTTGGTTCTGGTTGTTGGTCGTCCACAGTTAGCGTCAATATTGAAGCGCTGGCAACTACCAACTATGCATGCCTGGAACTGCCTCAAAGAGCAGACCGATTGAGACGTCATTCTTGGCGGTAGAAATCACCAATGCAGTGGGCCTGGTACCTGACTGCGGGGCTCTACATCGCGCCGGTGTTTTCGCGCAACAATCGCTCGGCTGCCGCGCGCGCCTCGTCGGTGATGGTGGCGCCGGCCAGCATGCGCGCGATCTCCTCCTGCCGCGCCGGCCGGTCCATCTCGGCAATGCCGGTGGCGACACGGTCGGTGGTGCCGGATTTGGAGATCAGGAAATGTGTCGCCGCGCGCGCCGCCACTTGCGGCGCGTGCGTCACCGACAGCACCTGGACGCGCTTCGACAGCCGCGCCAGCCGCTGGCCGATGGCGTCCGCCACGGCGCCGCCCACGCCGGTGTCGATTTCATCGAAAACCAGCGTCGGCGCGGAGCCACGGTCGGCCAGCGCCACCTTCAGCGCCAAAAGGAAGCGCGACAGCTCGCCGCCGGAGGCCACCTTCATCATCGGCCCGGGCCGCGTGCCGGGATTGGTGCGCACCCAGAATTCGATTTGGTCTATGCCCTCTTCCATGCGGCTCTCGGCCTCGCTCTTCATCTCGACGATGAAGGCGGCGCGTTCGAGCTTCAGCGCCGGCAATTCCGCCATGACCGCCTTGGTCAGGCCGACCGCCGCCGCATGACGCAGCGAGGACAGCTGTGCGGCGGCGATATCGTAGGTCTCGCGCGCCGCGGCGGCCTGCTTTTCCAGCCCGTGCAGACGTTCTTCGCCGGCATCGAGATCGGCAAGATCGGCGACCATCGTGTCGCGCAGCTGCGCCAAATCGTCGACGGCGACGCTGTGCTTGCGTGACGCCGCGCGCAGCGAAAACAGCCGCTCCTCCGCCTTTTCCAGCCGCTGCGGATCATATTCGGCGGCGCGCAGTGCGGCCTCGACGCCCGACTGCGCCGCGTCGAGCGACAGCATCGCCTCGTCGAGCGACTTGACCACGTCATCGAGCAGGCCGGGCGCTTCCGTCACCTTGCGCTGCAGGCGTCTGAGCAGGCTGGCGAGTTGCGGCAAGGGCGAGGACGGGCCGGACAGCACATCCTGCGCATCATGGATCTCGGATGCGATCTTCTCCGCCCGCATCATCGACGCGCGCAGTTCGGCGAGGTCGGTCTCTTCGCCGGGCTGCGGATCAAGCTTCGTCAGCTCCGCCACCGCCGCGCGCAGATAGTCGGCCTCACGCGCGGCCGCCGCCACCTTGGCGCGATGGCGCGACAGCTCCTGCTCGCAGGCCCGCCAGTGCCGCCATGCCTCGCCCGTAGAGCGGACGGCGCCGAGATGGCCGCCGAAAGCGTCGAGCACCTCGCGGTGCGCGCCGGGATCGACCAGCGCGCGTTCGTCATGCTGGCCGTGGATTTCGACCAGCGCGCGCCCGACATCGCGCATCAAAGTGACACTTGAAGGCTGATCGTTGACGAAGACGCGGGTGCGGCCATCCGCCGTCTGCAGCCGGCGCAGGATGATGTCGCCGTCATCCTCGATGGCGTTTTCGGCAAGCAGCGCCCGCACCGGATGGTTGCGCGGCACGTCGAAGACCGCGATGACCTGGCCTTGCGCCGCGCCATGGCGCACCAGCGACGCGTCGCCGCGCGCACCAAGCGCCAGCGACAGGGCATCGAGCAGGATGGATTTGCCGGCGCCGGTTTCACCGGTCAGCACCGAAAGACCCGGCTGGAAGTCGATATCCAGCTTCTCGATCAGGACGATATCGCGGATCGACAGTCTGGAAAGCATCAGAACCCAAATCTAGAACGGCACGCGACCATTTGGAGTCGCAGCGCCGCACTATCTTTTTGTTTGAGCGTCGGATCAATCCGAAAAAGCGCTGCGCACGCTTCGGTCCGAGTGCTCCAGAGCAATTCCAGGAAAAGTGTGAAACGGTTTTCCGTCCGGAATTGCTCCAAAACAAAGAGCTGGAGCGGTTCGCCGTTTCCGTGAAACGGTGAACTGATCCAAGCAGGTTCCGCAAAAGTGTCGTGCGATTTTGCGACAAGAACCTGCGACAAACCAGGAAAACCAAGCAGACGGCGCGTTGGCGAAGCCCGCGACGTTCTGCTTAGAATCAGGCGCCGGTGATCATCTTTCCGGCCTTGGATATCCACGACCCGGCATTTTCGCGCGGTGCAAGCCCATTGCTCTGCAAGAGCTTGTAGGAATCCTTGTACCACGGGCTGTCAGGGTAGTTGGTGCCGAGCACGGCGGCCGCGGTCTGCGCCTCCGAGGTCAGGCCCATCGCGTAATAGCTTTCGGTCAGGCGGGCGAGCGCCTCCTCGACATGGCGCGTGTTGGAATAGGTCTCGACCACGGTGCGGAAGCGCTTGACGGCGGCGATGTATTCGCGGCGCTCGAGATAGTAGCGGCCGATCTGCATTTCCTTGCCGGCCAGCTGATCGTTGGCGAAGCGGATCTTCTCCTTGGCATCGTCGACATATTCCGATGTCGGCCAGCGCGTCACCAGGTCCTGCATCGTCTGAACGGTTTGGCGCGCTTCCTTCTGGTCCTGCGTCACGTCCTTGATCTGGCGGTAGTAGCTCAAGCCGATGATGTACTGCGCGTAGGCGGCGTCATCGGTCGACGGATAGAGCGTGAGGTAGCGCTTGGCCGAGCCGATCGCCTCGTCGTAGTGACCTTGGCGATAGTCGGCGAAAGCGCCCATCACCATCGATTTGCGGGCCCACTCTGAATAGGGATGCTGGCGGTCGACGGCGTCGAACTTCTTGCTCGCTTCGTCCAGACGGCCGGCGTTCAGATTGGCCAGGCCCTGATTGTAGAGAACATCGGCCGGCTCGGTCTGGTCGACATAGGTCGACAGGTCGATATCTTTCTCCGACGACATGCAGCCCGATAGAAAGAGCGATGGAACAACCACCGAAAGCGCCAGGAAAACAGCCCTCTGCGGCGCTTTCAATTGACCAACTCGCTTGAAGAACATGATTGGATTCCGCCCTTTCGGCGTTATTTCAATGCCCGCTGCATGCCATTGTCTCAAAACTGGTCCCCACTTTTGAGCGCCATGCACTAATCGACGGCAGCAGCCATAAACCATTACCGCCTTGCCCGGCAACGCTATCTCCGGCCAATCGCGCATTTTTATGGCGGCCGGACACAGCTTGAACATCCGTGCAATTTCACCGGCAGGTGGTGCATTCCTGCAACACGCGCTATTTCCCATGAAACCCGAAAAACTTAAGAAAATCAGATCATCCAGGGCGCGTAGAGCGGCGCATTGACGGCATTCATCTCTGCGCTGCGGCCACGCTCGCGGCGTGTCGTCTCGACGATTTCGAACGCGGTGCGATCCGACAGCAGGCGGCGCAGAGCCGCGGCATTCATCCTGTGGCCGCCGCGATAGGAGCGGAAGCAGCCGATGAAGCGGGCGCCGGCCAAAGCCAGGTCGCCCATGGCGTCCAGCGTCTTGTGGCGCACGAATTCGTTGGGATAGTGCAGGCCGCCCATGTTGATGACGCGGTTGTCGTCGCCGATCACCAGCGAATTCTCCAGCGAGGAGCCGAGCGCGTAGCCGGCCGCCCACAGCCGCTCGACATCCTTCATGAAGCCGAAGGTGCGAGCGCGCGCGATGTCGCGGCGGAAAATATCGGCATTGAGGTCGGACGCGAACAGCTGACGGCCGATTGCCGGGCTTTCGAAGTCGATCTCGATCTCGAAACGGGTACCGTCATAGGGCCTGAACTCCGCCCAGGAGGCGCCGTTCTCGATGCGGACCGGCTTGATGACCCTGATGTAGCGGCGTTTGACCGACAGCGTCTCGATGCCCGCCTGGTCGATGGCTTCGACGAACGCCATGGCGCTGCCGTCGAAGATCGGAACCTCGGAGCCATCGATCTCGATGGCGACATTGTCGATGCCGAGCCCGAACAGCGCCGCCATGATGTGCTCGACCGTGGCGATGTGTTCGCCCGCGGGATCACCAAGCATGGTGCACAGGTCGGTAGCACCGACTTCCGAGACCAGGGCACGAAACTCGCGGCCCTGCTCCGCACCGTTGAAAAGCTGGAAAACGATGCCGGTGTCGGCATCCGCCGGCAAAAAGCTGATGGAAACTTCCTTGCCGCTGTGGACGCCGGTGCCGGTAAGCGACGCGCGCGTCTTCAATGTCGTCTGATAGTCGTGCAAGACAATCCCCATAAGCCCGTAATGCCTAGGTCCGCTTCTCCAGCCCGAGGGCGCGGCTCTTGTGTGAATCGGCAGGCAGGGCGACTTCCCCCGAAATCCCGGCAAACCGACCATGGTAGGCAGCGAAGATAATGTCCCGTCAGGGAGACTCCAAATCACGGTTTCTTACTCTGTGTAACCGCGAACTGGAATGGGCACGACTTGGTAAGTGATTGAAATCACATCATTTAAAACGTCAACAGGCAAGCGATTCCTCGCTTGCCTGTTAACAAACGTTACAGTCCGTTTACCAATCAGTTGGCCTGGCGGCGCAGGAACGCCGGAATCTCCAGCTGATCGTCTTCCTGAGTCGACCTCACCTGCGGTGTCAGGCGGCCCTGATCGTCGAGCTGACCACGGCGCGGCGCGTAGAGCTGCGCGTCCTGGCTGGCGAGGCGGCGCACTTCGGGCGCTGCCTGGCGCAGCTTGGGCTCACGTGGCTGCGCCGGTTGCAGCCGTGCAGGCTCTTCTTCGCGGCGGGTCAGGCCGTTGGTCAGGCGCTTCAGCAGGCCCATCGGTCCGCTGTTGTTCTCGTGGTCGGCCGGACGGCTCTTGGCATCCACCTCGGCCTTGACGACGGGCGGAAAGTCCTCGACGCGCGGCATCCGCTGCGGCGCCATGGCAACCGGCTGCGGTGCTTCGCGCAGCATTTCGCGCGGCTGCGGAGCCGGCTGCATCTGCTGGACCACGGGCTGCGGCATTGGCTGTGCTGGCGGCGCCTGGAAGATCTTGCTCTGCGGGCGGAAATCTTCAGCATGAGCGACCGGAGCCGGGCGCGCCTGTGCCATGGCCGCGGCATTGGCTTCGGCCAACTGGATGGCTTCGGCGACCGGGTCGGTGGCGCGCGGTTCGTACGTGGTCTGCTGGACCGGGGCCGGGCGGCTTTCCACCGCGGCAACGGCCGGGCGGCTGACCGGCTTCGGAGGCGCCGTGCGGATCGAGATCGGCGCAGCAGCGATTTCAGCCGCCGACTTGTCGATGCCGGTGGCAACCACCGAGACGCGGATGACGCCTTCGAGTTCCTCGTCGAAGGTGGCGCCCAGGATGATGTTGGCGTCCTGATCGACTTCCTCGCGGATACGGGTTGCCGCTTCGTCGACTTCGAACAGCGTCAGGTCGCGGCCGCCGGTGATCGAGATCAGCAGGCCCTTGGCGCCCTTCATCGAGGTCTCGTCGAGCAGCGGATTGGCAATCGCCGCTTCGGCGGCGGCCATCGCGCGGCCCTCGCCCGAAGCCTCGCCGGTGCCCATCATCGCCTTGCCCATCTCGCGCATGACGGAGCGCACGTCGGCGAAGTCGAGGTTGATCAGGCCTTCCTTGACCATCAGGTCGGTGATGCAGGCAACACCGGAATAGAGCACCTGGTCGGCCATGGCGAAGGCGTCGGCGAAGGTGGTCTTGTCATTGGCCAGCCGGAACAGGTTCTGGTTGGGGATGACGATCAGCGTATCGACGCATTTCTGCAATTCCTCGATGCCGAAGTCCGCCGTCTTCATGCGGCGCTGGCCTTCGAAGTGGAACGGCTTGGTGACGACGCCGACGGTGAGGATGCCCTTTTCACGGGCGGCACGGGCAACGACAGGAGCAGCACCAGTGCCGGTGCCGCCGCCCATGCCGGCGGTGACGAAGCACATATGGGTGTTGGTGAGATGATCGAGAATCTCGTCGATGCATTCTTCAGCGGCCGCGCGGCCGACCTCCGGCTGCGATCCCGCGCCGAGACCCTCGGTGACATGTGCGCCGAGCTGGATCAGCCGTGAGGCCTTTGACATGGTCAGCGCCTGCGCGTCGGTGTTGGCCACCACAAACTCGACCCCGCGCAAACCGGCCGTGATCATGTTGTTGACGGCATTGCCGCCGCCGCCGCCGACACCGAACACGGTGATGCGCGGCTTAAGCTCGGTGATGTCCGGCTTTTGCAGATTGATGGTCATTGTCTCCGTCCTTTGCCTTTCACGCCGCTTCGCCGCCGCGGCCGCCTATGGGGCTGTCCCCGTCAATTAGAAACTGTCTCTCAACCACTGACTCATGCGATGCAGTTTTCCGCCCGTTCCGGTCATTCTGAGACCGGAAATTCCTTTCGCCGGATGGCTCTCGAAGCTCGCCATCTGCGGGTAGATCAGAAGCCCCACCGCGGCCGAGAAGGCCGGCCCCTTCGCCGCTTCCGGCAGGCCGGCCACGCCGAGCGGGCGGCCGATGCGCACATTGCGTCCCAGGATGCGGCGCGCCGCCTCCGGCAGACCGGCAAGCTGGCTGGCGCCGCCGGTGAGCACCACACGCTTGCCCACCGCATTGCCGTAGCCGGACTTGTTGAGCCGGTCGCGCAGCAGTTCGAGCGTCTCGTCGATGCGGGCGCGCACGATGCGCGTCATCACCGAGCGCGGGATCTGCAAAGGCACATCGCCATCGTCGCCGATCGGCTGGATCGAGACCAGGTCGCGATCGTCGGCGCTGCCCGGCAGCGCCGAACCATGCATCACCTTCAGCCGTTCGGCCGCATCGAGCGAGGTCGACAGCCCCTTGGCCATATCCAGCGTGACATGGTTGCCGCCGATGGCGATGGCGTCGCCATGCACGAACTTGCCTTCCGAAAACACCGAGATCGTCGTCGTGCCGCCGCCCATGTCGATGCAGGCCGCACCCATTTCCAGCTCGTCGTCGACCAGGGCCGCCAATCCGCTGGCATAGGGCGTCGCCACCATGCGCTCGACCGACAGATGCGAACGGTTGATGGAAAGCTCCAGATTGCGCATCGGCGCGGCGTCACCGGTCAGCACATGCATGTCGACGCCGAGTGCGTCGCCGACCATGCCGCGCGGATCACGCACGCCGCGTTCCGCATCCAGCGAGAAGCCGACGGGAAGCGAATGGATCACCTCGCGCTCGGCCTTCAGCGCCTGCTTGGCGCCGGCGCCGAGAACGCGCTTGATATCGGCCTCGTCGGCCTCGTGGCCGCCCAGATTGATGGTTGCGGAATAGGCTTCGCTCTTCAGCCGGCCAGCCGTCATGTTGACGATCAGCGAATCGACCGTCAGCCCGGCCATACGCTCGGCCGCATCGACGGAAAGGCGGATGGCATGCTCGGCGCGATCGAGATCGATGACGACACCCGACTTCACGCCTTGCGATTTCTGATGGCCGATGCCGATCACCTGGATACGGTGCGAGCGGCCACGCAGCAGCTTGCCGTCATCGCTCGGCTTCAGCTTGGCCACCATGCAGCAGACCTTGCTCGAACCGACGTCCAGCACCGTCAGGGTGCCGGACCGGCGCGACGAGGCATCGCCATGACCGCCAAGCCAGCTCATATCTTCGTCTCCGGCTTGCGCTTCAGGCTCTTGGGTTTTTCGTTGAGTGCGGCTTCGCGCTGCGTTGCCGCCTCGGGCGTCAGCTGCACAACCAGCCGATCGGTCAGGCGCATGTCGACGGCAGCGATGTCGCGCGACAACAGGCCCTTGTCATGATCCATCTTGACGAGTTCGGCGAGCGCCTGATCCTCGCCATCCTCGGGAAGCTTGACGGTGATGCCATTGTCCAGCTTCAGGTCCCAGCGCCGTTCGCCGACGCGGATATAGCCTTTGATCCGGGTCGCGAGCTCAGGGTATTTTTCGATCTTGGCGATGAAGCCGGGCGCGCTCGCAGGCGCGCCGGTGCCGATCAGCAGCGGCAACAGCACCTGCTTGCCACCCGAGAACGGCGCGATCACGGCGCCATTCTTCTCGATGACGGATAGCTCGTCGCCCTGCTGCCACAGCGCGAAGGCCTCGCGCTCCTCGACGCGCACTTCCAGAGTATGCGGGTAGACCTTGCGCACCGCCGCGACCTCGATCCACGGCAATGTCGCAATTCGTTCCCGCGCCGCCTCGGCATCGAAGCCGATCAGCGACGTCCAGCCGTCGAGTTCCAGCCTGTCGAGGATATCGATCTCCGAGGTCTGGCGATTGCCGACTACCTTGACCTGATCGACGGCAAAGCCGGTGCGGGCGGTGATGCTCTGCACGATGCCGTCGACATGGCCGCCGAGATAGGCGCCATAGGCACTGCTCGAAGCAATCAGCACGGCCGACATCATGGCCGCGGAAAAGCGCGGCGCCTGGAATTCCCCGACACCCAGGCGCGCCAGAATGCGCACCGGGCGGCGCAGCATCCGCGGCAGCACGAAATGGTCCAACGACAACGGCAAGCCGAACAGCGCCGGCCCGGCCGCGCCCCTCTCCTTACCTTGTCCCCATTTCAACGCAGACACGAAGCGTCCTCCACCATCCAACTCAACAAATCGCCAAACGAATGCCCGGCCTGGGCGGCGATTTCAGGCACCAAGGACGTCGGCGTCATACCCGGCTGGGTGTTGACCTCGAGCCAGACAACCTCGCCGTTTTCGGAATGACGATCGTCATAACGGAAGTCCGACCGGGAAACGCCCCGACAGCCGATCGCTTGGTGAGCCTTGAGCGCCAGTGTTTGTATTTTTTGGTAAATATTCGGTGAAACTTTTGCGGGGCATTCGTGCTTTGATCCCCCGGCGACATATTTTGAATCATAGTCGTAGAAGGAATGACCGGTCGGGATGATCTCGCAAACCCCCAGCGCCACATCGCCCATCACCGCACAGGTCAACTCGCGGCCATGGATGTAGCGCTCGACCATGACGGTATCGCCATATTTCCATTCGGACGAGCCAATAACCTGCGGCGGATGCGACTGGCCTTCATGCACGATGACGACGCCGAAGCTCGAGCCCTCATTGACCGGCTTGACCACATAGGGCGGCTTCATCGGATGCTTGTTCTGGATGGCGAAGCGGCTGGCGACCTTCGATTCGGCGACCGGAACGCCGACCGCCTTGGCAACCCGCTTGGCCTGCTCCTTGTTCATGGCCAGAGCCGAGGCGAGCACACCGGAATGGGTGTAGGGAATGCCGAGATATTCGAGGATACCCTGGATGGTGCCATCCTCACCAAACGGGCCATGCAGCGCATTGAAGGCGACATCGGGCTTGAGCTCGGCAAGCACGGAGCCGACATCGCGCCCGACATCGACGCGCGTGACCTGGTAACCTTCCCTCTCGAGCTCATCGGCACAAGCCTTTCCGGAGGACAGAGACACGGGCCGCTCGGACGAAAACCCACCCAGCAGGACGGCCACATGCTTGTTTTTCATTCCCCGGCATCCCCTCTCACGGCGGACCAAAAACAAAGATTTTCCGCAACATTGAGTCAGAGTCTCCCGGCAGGCTGCCCCCCAGACGGAAAACGCTGAAAACGCGTCGAACGACTCAAATCAGGAAACGCTTTTGAGCAGAGAATCAGAGAGTTGATTCACTGGCAAGTGCTTACGATTCCGAGAGATTCACTTTCTGAGAAAATGGATGCGAAAAGCGTGTCGTTGAGTCTTTGCAGCAACGGTTGCGGGGCCGTGTCGACGCTGTTGAAGTTCATGCATCACATGAACTTCAACGCGGGCTAAAGGAGTTGCCCGAGAAACTCCTGAACCGCATGCCCCGGCCGGAAATTGCCGATGCGCTTGATTTCCCATTGCAGCCGGATGCCGGAATTCTCCAGCACCCGCGTGCGCACCGTCTCGCCGAGATATTCAAGGTCGTAGCCGGTCGCGGTCCCGGTGTTGATCATGAAGTTGCAATGCATCGGCGACATCTGCGCGCCGCCGATCATCAGGCCGCGGCAGCCCGCTTTGTCGATCTCCTTCCAGGCCGATGTGCCTTCGGGATTCTTGAAGGTCGAGCCGCCGGTCTTCTCGCGGATCGGCTGCACGGTCTCGCGGTGGTTCTGCACGGCATCCATCGCCGCCTTGATCGCCGCCTTGTCCTCGGCAAAGCCTTCGAACACGGCCGAGGTGAAGATCAGCCCGGCAGGTGCCGCCGAATGACGATAGGCGTAGCCCATATCGGCATTGCTCAGCGTCTGCACATTGCCCTTGCGATCGAGCGCACGCACTTCGACGACGCGCTCGCGCGTCTCGACGCCGTTGGCACCGGCATTCATCCTCAGCGCGCCGCCGATAGCGCCCGGAATGCCGTGGTAGAAATGGAAGCCGCCAATGCCTGCCTCGAGCGCCACCGCGGCAACGCGCTTGTCGGGCGTGGCGGCACCTGCCTTGATCCTAATTGGCGAGATGACCTCGGCCTCGCCGAACCCCTTGGCTGAAAGCCGGATGACAAAGCCCGAAATGCCGCCGTCGCGAACCAGGAGGTTCGAGCCGACCCCGACGATGGTCAGCGGTATGTCCTCGGGAACAGCTTTGAGGAACGCTGCAAGGTCCTCCTCATCGGCCGGCTGGAACAGCACCTCGGCCAGGCCACCGGCACGGAACCAGGTGATCTTGTCCATCTCGGCATTCGGCGTGAGGCGGCCGCGCAAGCCGGCAAGCCGGTCGCCAAGTCTGTCGATCAGGGCCTGGCCGTGCATCATGAGACGGTCCCGCCAAGCTCCTTGGGCAACGCATAGGCCCATTGGGTGATGTTGCCGGCGCCAAGGAAGACGACGAAATCGCCCGGCTTGGCCAAATCACGGATGATGGGCGCGATCGCCGCCGGCCCCTCGATGTAGCGCGCGTCGCGATGGCCGCCGGCGCGGATGCGCGACACCAGAGCGTCCGAGCTGACGCCGTCGATCGGCTCCTCGCCGGCCGCGTAGACCGGCGCCACCATCACCGTGTCGGCATCGTTGAAGCAGGTGGAAAACTCTTTGAACAGATCATGCAGCCGGGTGAAGCGATGCGGCTGGGCAATGGCGATGACGCGGCCTTTGGTGGCACTGCGCGCCGCCTTCAGCACCGCCGAGATCTCCACCGGATGGTGGCCGTAATCGTCGAACACATCGACGCCGTTCCACGAACCGGTATGGGTGAAGCGGCGCTTGACGCCGGCGAAGGACGACAGGCCCTTCTTGATCGCCTCGGCCGACAGGCCGAGCTCATGCGCGACCGCGATCGCTGCGGTCGCGTTGGAAACGTTGTGGCGGCCGGGCATCGGCAGGCGCAGGCCTGCTATCGTCGTCTGGCCACCGGTCTTGCGGTCGCGGATCACCACGTCGAATTCCGAAATGGCACCCGCCATGCGGTGGTTGGTGAAGCGCACATCGGCCTGCGCGTTCTCGCCATAGGTGATGACGCGGCGGTCCTCGATGCGGCTGACCAGCGCCTGCACCTCCGGATGGTCGGTGCACATCACGCCAAAACCGTAGAACGGCACGTTCTCGACGAACTGGCGGAACGCCTCGCGCACCTTGTCGAAGCTGCCATAGTGATCGAGATGCTCGGGATCGATGTTGGTGACGACGGCAATCTCGGCCGGCAGCTTCAGGAAAGTGCCGTCGCTCTCGTCGGCCTCGACCACCATCCATTCGCCGTCGCCCATGCGGGCATTGGTACCATAGGCGTTGATGATGCCGCCATTGATGACGGTCGGATCGAGCCCGCCGGCATCGAGCAAGGTCGCCACCATCGAGGTCGTCGTCGTCTTGCCATGCGTGCCGCCGATCGCCACCGCCTGGCGAAAGCGCATCAGCTCGGCCAGCATCTCGGCCCGGCGCACGATCGGCAGCAGCTTTTCGCGCGCGGCCTTGAGTTCCGGGTTGGATTTCTTGATCGCCGTCGAGACGACGACGACCTCGGCATCGCCGAGATTTTCGGCCTTGTGGCCGACGAAGCATTCGATGCCCTTGTCGCGCAGCCGCTGCACATTGGCGCTTTCGGCCTGATCGGATCCTTGCACCTTGTAGCCGAGATTGTGCAGCACTTCGGCGATGCCGCTCATGCCGATGCCGCCAATGCCGATGAAATGCACAAGGCCGATGGTCTGCGGCATCTTCATGCGTGCGTGCCCTTTCTGAAATCCGAAACGGTTTTTTTCGACGCAATAGCCTCTGTGAGATCAGCGAGCAACCGTGCGGCATCTGGCCTGCCGGCCGATTTCGCGCCCGCCGCCATGGCTGCCAGCCGCTCGGGGGCGTCCATCAGCCCGCCGAGGAGCGCTGCGATGCGTTCGGGCGAAAGCGAAGATTGAGGGTGCACTTCGCCGCCGCCGGCCGCGGCAAGGGCCGCCGCGTTCGCCGCCTGGTCGTGATCGAGCGCATAGGGGTAAGGCACCAGCAGCGCCGGCCGGCCGATGACAGCGATCTCCGAGACAGTCGAAGCGCCGGAGCGCGAGATCACCAGATGCGCCGCTGCGATGCGTGCCGCCATATCGGTGAAGAAGGGCGAAACCTCGGCGGCGACACCAAGGGCGGCATAGGCCGCCTTGACCCGCGCCACGTCATCCGCGCGAGCTTGTTGGGTAATGACCAGCCGCTTGCGCTGGGCATCGGAAAGCAGCGCGATGGCCCCCGGCACGGCATCGGAAAAGAACTGGGCGCCCTGGCTGCCGCCGAACACCAGCAGGCGGAACGGCTGCTCCCCGGTCGACGCCGCATAAGCCGTCCTGGCCGCTTCCAGCACGGCAGGCCTGACCGGATTGCCCGTCGTCACCGTCTTGACGCCGACCGCACTGGTGTCCTGCGGCAGGAAGCCGCCGGCGATGGCGTCGACACGGCCGGCCAGCGCCCGGTTGGCGCGCCCCATTACCGCGTTCTGCTCGTGGATCAGTGTCGGCACCTTGCGCCGCGTCGCCGCGTAGAGTGGCGGCAAGGTCGGATAGCCGCCGAAGCCGACGACGGCATCCGGCTTGATCCTGGCGATGACGGCGGAAGCCTGACGCACACCGCGCCAGATCTTCCAGAAGGCGCCAAGCAGGGCAAAAGGATTCTTCGAGCCCATCGTCGCCGACTGGATCGGATGGACGGCGGCGGCCGGGAAATGGCCGGCGAAACGCTCGGCACGGTCGTCGGTCGCCAGATGCACCGACCAGCCGCGCTCGTTCAGCTCATGCGCCAGCGCCTCGGCCGGGAAAAGGTGCCCACCGGTTCCGCCTGCCGCGAGAAGGATGACGCCTCTGGCCATATCACTCCGCCGGCACGGCGCGCTGCGACAGGCCAAAGCCCATCTGCTTGCGCTTTTCGGGCCGCTTGCGTGTCAGCGCCAGCACCATGCCCATCGAGATGGCGATGGCGATCTGCGAGGAGCCGCCGTAAGAGATGAACGGAAGCGTCATACCCTTGGCCGGCACAAGCTGCAGGTTGACGCACATGTTAATGACAGCCTGCAGGCCGAACACGGTGACAAGGCCGCCGACCGCATAGCGGGTGAAATCGTCATGCTCCTTAAGCGCCGTATTGAGGCCACGCAGCACGATGAAGGCGAAGATCGACATGATGAAGAAGCACATGATCAGCCCGAACTCCTCGCCCGCGACCGAGAAGACGAAGTCGGCATGGCTGTCGGGAATGACCCGCTTGACGGTGCCCTCGCCCGGCCCGACGCCGAACCAGCCGCCATTGATCAGCGCCTCGCGTCCCATGTCGACCTGGAACGTGTCGCCCTCGCCGGTGAGGAACTTGTCGATGCGCAGGGCGACGTGCGGAAACACCGTATAGGCAGCGAAGACGCCGCCGACGCCGGCCGCCCCCAGTGCGACAATCCACAGCCAGGGCAGCCCGGCCATGAAGAACATGATGCCCCAGGTGCCGGTCGTCAGCATGGTCTGGCCAAGGTCCGGTTGCGCCACCAGCAGCGACACGACCAGCACCAGCAGCAGCATGGCGAACAAATTGCCCGGAATGTCGGGCTGGCGCTTGTGTTCGGCAAACAGCCAGGCGCACATGATGACGAAGGCGGGTTTCAGAAATTCAGAGGGCTGGATCGACAGGCCGGCAAGCGAGACCCAGCGGCGCGCGCCCTTCACCTCGACGCCGATGTAGAGCACCGCCACCATCAGCACCAGCATCAGGCACAGCATGATCAGCGCCATGCGCCGGATCTGCCTGGAATCGAGGAACGACACGGCCAGCATCACGCCGAGTGCCGGCACGGTGAAGATGATCTGCCTTGTGGCGAAGTGGAAACTGTCGAGACCGATGCGTTCGGCCACCGCCGGGCTGGCGGCGAAGGACAGCACGATGCCAAGGCCCATCAGCGACAGGAACGCCGCCAGGAACCAGCGATCGATCGTCCACCACCAGGTCGCAACCGGACTTTTGTCGAGACGGCTCTGCATTATCGTGCCCCTCCGATGGGTTTCACACCCTCGATAGCATTCGCAGCTTGCCTGAAGGCTTCGCCGCGGACTTCGAAATTCTTGAACTGGTCGAAGCTGGCGCAGGCCGGCGACAACAGCACCACCGCCTCACCGCTGTCATCCTTAGCCGCATCATGCGCGGCATGCTCGACCGCCGCCGCCAGCGTGCCTGAAATCTCGTAGGGCACGGCCTCGCCCAAGGTTGCCGAAAAGGCAGGCGCGGCCTCGCCGATCAGATAGGCCTTGGCGATGCGCGGGAAGAAGCCGCGCAACGGCTCGATGCCGCCTTCCTTGGGCAGGCCGCCAGCGATCCAGTAGATGCGCGCAAAGCTCGACAGCGCCGGTGCTGCCGCATCGGCGTTGGTCGCCTTGGAATCGTTGATGAACAGCACGTGGTCCTTGCGGCCGACCTGCTCCATGCGGTGCGCGAGGCCGGGAAAGCTTTCCAGCCCCGACTGGATTTCGCCAAGCTCCAGTCCGACCCTGAGGCATGAGGCGACCGCTGCCAGCGCGTTCTGCGCATTGTGCTGGCCACGCAGCGAGCCGATACCTTCGAGGAAAGCGACGCGGCTGTAGCGGCCATGCACGGCTTCCATCAGATTGCCGCCATCGGCGAAATAGCCGTCGGTCAGCGGCAGCCGCTTGGAAATGCGGATGACGTGCCGGCCCGCCCGCTCCAGCCGCTCGGCGATCTGCGCGCACCAGGAATCGTCGATGCCGACGATCGCCGTCTCGCTGCCGGCCACCAGCCGCTCCTTAATCGCGGCGTAGTGCTGCATGGTGCCGTGGCGGTCGAGATGATCGGGCGTCAGGTTGAGCAGGATTCCAGCCGTCGGATTGATCGAGGGCGCGAGGTCGATCTGGTAGGACGAACACTCGACGACATAGTGCCGATCGGGATCGGGCGGATCGAGCGTCATCACCGCGCGGCCGATATTGCCGCCCATCTGAGTGTCGCGTCCCGCCGCTTTCAGGATATGCGCGGTCAGCGCGGTCGTCGTCGACTTGCCGTTGGTGCCGGTGATGGCGATGAAAGGCGACGTTGGCGCGCTCAGCATCCGCTCGCGGCAGAAAAGTTCGATATCGCCGATGATCTCGACGCCTGAGCCACGCGCCAGCTCCACCGTCCAGTGCGGCTTGGGATGCGTCAGCGGCACGCCCGGCGACAGTACGAAAGCCGAGAACTTCGCCCAGTCGGCGCCACGCAGATCGGCGGTTGCGATGCCGACAGCCGAGGCCTTGGCAACGCTATCGGGATTGTCGTCCCAAGCCAGCACGTCCGCCCCGCCGGCGATCAGCGCACGCGCCGTCGCGATCCCCGAGCCGCCGAGCCCGAAGAGCGAAACGCGCTTGCCTGAAAAGGATGCGGCGGGGATCAAAGGGCTTCCTATCTCAGCTTGAGGGTCGACAGGCCGACCAGCGCCAGGATGACGGCGATGATCCAGAAGCGGATCACCACCTGGCTTTCGGTCCAGCCGAGCTTTTCGAAATGATGGTGGATCGGCGCCATCAGGAACACCCGCTTGCCGGTCATCTTGAAGTAGCCGACCTGGATGATGACGGACAGGATTTCCACGACGAACAATCCGCCGACGATGACCAGCACGATCTCGTGCTTGGTGGCGACGGCGACCGTGCCGATCAGGCCGCCCATGGCCAGCGAGCCGGTGTCACCCATGAAGATCGCGGCCGGCGGGGCGTTGAACCAGAGGAAGCCGAGGCCGGCGCCGATGACCGAGCCAAGCACGACCGCCAGTTCGCCGGTGCCGGGCACGAAATGGATCTGCAGATATTCGGCGAACACAGCGTTGCCGGAGAGATAGGCGATGACGCCGAAGGAGGCCGCCGCGATCATGATCGGCACGATCGCCAGCCCGTCAAGGCCGTCGGTCAGGTTCACCGCATTGCCGGCGCCGACGATGACGAAGCAGGAGAACGGAATGAAGAACCAGCCGAGATTGACGATGAATTCCTTGGCGAAGGGAAATGTCAGCGACGAAGAGAACGGCGCCTGACCGTTGTGCATGATCACCCAGGCGGCGATGCCGGCGATGACGAATTCGAGCGCCAACCGTGCCTTGCCGGAAAAGCCGAGATGCGACTGCTTGGTCACCTTCAGATAGTCGTCGTAAAAGCCGATCGAGCCGAAGCCCAGCGTCACCAGCAGCACCACCCAGACATAGATGCTCGACAGGTTCGCCCACAAAAGCGACGAGCCGATGATGCCGGACAGGATCATCAGTCCGCCCATGGTCGGCGTGCCGGCCTTCTTGAAATGCGTCTGCGGCCCGTCGGCGCGGATCGGCTGGCCCTTGCCTTGCCGCAGCCGCAGCGAATTGATGATGGTCGGTCCGAAAATGAAGACGATCAGCGCCGATGTGATCAGCGCCCCGCCGGTGCGGAAGGTGATGTAACGGAAGACGTTGAAGACCGAGACCTTGTCCGCAAAATCGACGAGCAGTGTAAACATGCGCTTTTCGTCCCCCGACCTAGGTCTGTTTTCTGGTTGTCGATTCAGCCGGGAATTTGCCCAGCAGCGCATCGACCAGTTTTGCAAAACCGATGCCTTTCGACGATTTGATCATCACCACGTCGCCCGGCTTCAGCGCGGCAAGCAGCACCGGCTTCAGCTCTTCGACACCGGTACGGTATTCCGTCTTGATCTCAGCCGGCAGCGCTTCTGCCAGCGCCCGCATTTCCGGCCCGCCGAGAAAGACGGTCTGCGTCCCGGTGCCGACGATGAGCTCGGCAAGGGCTGCATGCAGCTTGGTCGAGTGGTCGCCGAGCTCAAGCATGTCGCCGAGCACGGCGATGCGACGGCCCTCGCCCGTCACCGGCGTCGCGTTGAGCAGCGCCATGGCGGCGCCCATCGACGCCGGATTGGCGTTATAGCTCTCGTCGATCAGCGTGATCGGCCCGCCGTGGTGACTCGAAGTCGAGCCACCGGGATGGCGTAGCACATGGCGCTTGCCGCGCCCACGTTCGGCCGAAAGATCGGCCAGTGCTGAAGCCACTTTGTCGAGATCGGCGCCGACCAGATGCGCCGCACCCAGCACCGCCAGCACGTTTTGCACCATATGGCGGCCGGGCGCGCCGATCCGCGCCAGTACTTCGTGGCCGCCGATCCGGGCGGCGATGTCGGAATGATCGGCATGCAGTTCGCATTTGACCAGCTTGAAGGTCGAACGCGCGTTCTCGCCGAAGCCGTAGACGTGCTCGACACCGGCGGCATCCGCCATCTTGTCGAGAAACTTGAAGCGCGCATCGTCGCGGTTGAGGACGGCGGCACCCCCGGGCTCCAGCCCTTCGAAAATCTCGGCCTTGGCCTTGGCGATCTCATCGAGATTGCGGAAAAAACCAAGATGCGCCGCCGCGATCATGGTGACGATGGCGACATGCGGCCTTACCATCTTGACCAACGGCCGGATTTCGTCGGGATGGTTCATGCCGATCTCGAACACGGCATAGTCGCAGTCATCGGGCATCCGCGCCAAAGTCAGCGGCACGCCCCAGTGATTGTTGAACGACTGCGCCGAGGCATGCACCTTGCCGACGGCTTGCAGCACATGGCGCAGCGCTTCCTTGGTGGTGGTCTTGCCGGCCGAACCGGTCACCGCGATGATTTTCGCGCTCGAGCGGACGCGCGACGCGACGCCGAGCTTTTCCAGCGCGACCAGCACATCCTCGACGACGATGATCGGCGCCGTCAGCCGGCCGAGCGACGGCAGCCTGCCTTCGGCCACCACCAGCACGCCGGCACCGGCCTTGATGGCGGCGGTGGCGAAGTCATGGCCGTCCATCGCCTCGCCCTTGATGGCGAAGAAGGCGTCACCCGGCTGCAGGCTACGGCTGTCGATCGAAATGCCTGAAATGCCTTCCGGCATCGGCCCGAGCGGCCGCCCGTCCATGGCGGCAACCAGCGCCTCGGAGGTCCACAGCAAGCTCATGCGGCACGCTCCGCCAGTGCTGCGCGGACTTCCTCGTGATCGGAGAAATGCAAGGTCTCGGAGCCGATCGTCTGGCCCTCCTCATGGCCTTTGCCGGCCACGATCAGCGTGTCGCCGGCATGCAGCATGGCGACCGCTTCGTGGATCGCCTGGCGCCGGTCGCCGATCTCGATGGCACCTGGAGCAGCCGCGAGGATGGCGGCGCGGATCGTTTCCGGCACTTCCGAGCGTGGATTGTCGTCGGTGACGATGACGACATCGGCAAGGCGCGTCGCGATTTCGCCCATGATCGGTCGCTTGCCGCGATCGCGGTCGCCGCCGCAGCCGAACACGACGATGACGCGGCCGGTGGTGAACGGGCGCACCGAAGCCAGCACATTTTCCAGCGCATCGGGCTTGTGGGCATAATCGACATAGACCGGCGCGCCATTGGCGGTGGTGCCGACGAGGTCGAGCCGGCCCGGCGCGCCCTTCAGTTTCTCCAACGCCATCAAGGCCTTGGCGACAGGTGTTCCCGTGGAAATGGCAAGCCCTGCCGAAACCAGCGCGTTTGAAATCTGGAAATCTCCGGCCAGCGGCAGGTCGATCTCGTACAGCACGCCGTCGGCCTCCACCTCGGCGCGCTGGCGATGGCGCTCGTGCTCGACCCGCTTCAGCCTGAGGAAATCGCCATGGCGACCAACCGTCAGCACCTCGAGCCCGGCAGCCTGCGCTGCTTGAATTGTCGGTGCCGACCATGGATCGTCGGCGAAGATGACGGCCGGCGCGCCTTTCGGCAGCAGCGTGTCGAACAGGCGCAGTTTGGCGCGGTGATAGTCCTCGACCGTCGGGTGATAGTCCATATGGTCGCGGCCGAGATTGGTGAAACCACCGGCCGCCAGCTTCACCCCGTCGAGGCGGCGCTGGTCGAGGCCATGGCTGGAGGCTTCCATAGAGGCGTGGGTGACACCGGCATCGGCTAATTTCCGCAGCAACTGGTGCAACGCGACCGGGTCGGGCGTCGTCAGCGAGCCATAGTCGTTGCGCCCAGGCGCCACCACACCGGTGGTGCCGATCGAAGCGGCGGCATAGCCGGCCTGCTCCCAGATCTGCCTGGTGAAGGCGGCGACCGACGTCTTGCCGCTGGTGCCGGTCACCGCGACCATGGTCTGCGGCTGCTTGCCGAAATAGCAGGCGGCACTCAGCGCCAGCGCCAGGCGCGGATCGTCGACCGCCAGCACCGGAACCGACAGCCCGGCAATGGTGCTGCGCTTGTCCGCCACGATCGCGGCCGCACCGCTCGCGGCGGCGGCGGCGGCATAAACGGCACCGTCGGCCTTGGTTCCAGCGAGCGCAAAAAAGACAACGCCCGGTTTTACCTGGCGGGAATCCGAAGAAATCCCTGTAACCTCCAGATCGACGGAAGCTATTCCCTCGACGGGCAGGATACCGGCTAGATCTCTGAGCTTCATCGAGTCCCGTTCACCGCAACAAAATAGCGCGCAGTTACCGGCGCGCCCTAAGAATCACTGATAGGAAACCAGCGTTGCACCATTTTCATGGCTGAAATCTGGCTTCACGCCAAGCATGGCAGCCGCACGTCTGATAATGTTTGCCGCCATAACGCCCGCATTCGAGGCTGCGGTGGCCCCCATGCCGGGCTTTTCCGGCTTCGGTTCGTCGGCAATCGTCAGCACGATGTACTGAGGATCGTCCATCGGGAAGGCGGCAACGAAGGCGTTGAAATTCTTTTCCTTGGAGTAGCGGCCATTGACGACCTTCTCGGCCGTTCCGGTCTTGCCGCCGACGCGGTAGCCCGGAACCCTGGCGCTCTTGCCCGAGCCCTTCTCGGCGTTGAGCGAATAGAGATAGCGCATGCCTTCGACGGTTTTTTCGCTGACCACTCTCTTGGCCACGGCCATCGCCTCTGCCTGCGTACGCACCAGGAAGGTAGGGTTCATCAGGAAGCCGCCATTCATCAGCGCGGCGCAGCCAACCGCCGTCTGCAACGGTGTCGTCGACACGCCATGGCCGAAGGCGATGGTGATCGAATTAACCTGTTTCCAGACCTTGGGTTCGGTCGGGCGCGCAACCTCCGGCAGCTCGGTCTGCATCTTCTCCAGCACGCCGAGGCGGTGCAGGAATTCGCGATGCCCCTCGATGCCGACCGCTTCGGCCTCCTTGGCCGAGCCGATGTTGGAGGAGTAGATGAACACCTCCGGCACCGACAGCACCCGGCCCTTACCGTGGAAGTCATGGATGGTCTGATGACCGATCCGGATCGGATGCGAAGCGTCGAAACGGCTCTCCAGGGTGATCTTGCCGGAATCGAGCGCCATCGCGGTGGTGAAGCTCTTAAAGGTCGAGCCCATCTCGTAGAGGCCCGCCGACATGCGGTTTAGCCGATCCTTGTCCTGCGCATTGTAGGGGTTGTTCGGATCGAAATCCGGCACCGAGGCCATCGCCAGCACTTCGCCGGTCTTCACGTTGAGGACGACGGCGCCCGCCGCGATGGCATGGAACCGCTCCATGCCGGTGGCGACTTCGTCACGAACGATGTGCTGGACGCGCAGATCGATCGAAAGCTGCACCGGCTTCAGATCCTTGGCCACCGCCAGGCCCGATGCCTGCAGGTCGCTCAGGCCCTGTTCGTCGACATACTTCTCCATGCCGGAGATGCCCTGGTTGTCGATGTTGGTGAGGCCGACAATGTAGGACGAGGTCTCGCCGCTCGGATAAAAGCGGCGCTTCTCGGTGCGGAAGCCGAAGCCGGGAATGCCGAGCTGCATGATGTCGGACTGCTGCTTGGGCGTCAGCTGCCGCTGCAGCCAGACGAAGCCGGCGCCGCTCTTCAGCTTGTGGTAGGTCTGCTCGTAGTCGATTTCCGGAAGCACCGTCGACAGCTTTTCGATCGCCTCGTCGGCGTCGACGATGCGGCGCGGTTCGGCAAACAGCGACGCCGTCTTGATGTCCGTCGCCAGCACTTCGCCGTTGCGGTCGACAATGTCGGGCCGCGAGGCCGTCACCCGGCTCTGCGGGCCGCCCGACATATCGGGGATTTGGAAGCCGAGATAGACCAGCCGCCCGGAAATGGTCGAGAAGATGCCGAAGAACACCGCCATCGTCATCACGATGCGCGTCCTGCCCTTGCCGCCGGTCGCCTTGCGGGCGCCCTCGACCACGATCGATCCGTCTTCACCCGTGCTGGCGCGTCGCTTCAGCAGTTTGCCGATCATTGGGCGATGCCTCCGGTCACCACGGGATCCCTGCCGTCCAACGGCACCTTGCCGCCCGAATTGTCGGCCATGCCGCCCTGGCGCCCGTTCAGGATGTCCTGAATGTCCAGGGCTTTGGCCGGCAGATCGCCGATGCCGACGATCTGGCGAGCGCTGACCGGTTGGAGTTCGAGCTGCGACTTGTAAAGTTCGGCCAGCTTCTGCAGCCGCGACGGCTGGGTGAGCAGGCTCCAATCGGCCTTGAGCAGGTCGATCGTGTCCTCCTCATAGCGGATCTGCGCATGGATATTCTGCACGGAAGCCAATTGTTCCTCGGCCTCGCGCTTGGTCTTGTAGGTAAGGGCCGCCGCCGCAACCATGACGGCGATCAGGACGATGTCGCTGGTACGAAACACGTGCTTACCTCTCCCCCGGCCGGTCGATACCGGGAAGCTTTGGAAGGCCGAAAATCGAAAAGTCGCTGCTGCGCGCCGGCGCCCCGGTACGGATCGCGGCGCGAAGCCTGGCCGAACGGGCGCGCGGATTGGCTGCCACCTCGGCGTCGCCGGCAGTCACGCCGCCCCCCGCCTTGCTAAAGGTCGCGGTGCGCGCATGCGCCTCAGGCAGATGCCGCGAGCCGGTCGCGACGTCGGCCCGGTCGGCGATGAAGCGCTTGACGATGCGGTCTTCCAGCGAATGAAAGGTCACCACAGCGAGCCGCCCGCCTGGCTTCAGCGCGCGTTCGGCGGCGAACAAGGCCTTGGCCAGTTCGCCAAGCTCATCATTGACGAAGATGCGCAGCGCCTGGAAGACGCGCGTGGCCGGATGGATCTTGTCCTTCGGCGCGCGGCCGATATGCGTCTCGATGGCGTCGGCGAGTTCCAGCGTCCGTTCGAACGGGCGCTTTTCGCGGCGAGCCTCGATCATACGGGCAATGCGCCCGGCGTGGCGCTCCTCGCCGAGGAAGCCGAAGATGCGGGCAAGGTCGCCCGGCTTGAAGCTGTTGACGACGTCGGCGGCGCTCAAACCAGCCTGCGCCATGCGCATGTCGAGCGGCCCGTCGGCGCGGAACGAAAAACCGCGCTCGGCCTGGTCGAGCTGCATCGAGGACACACCGATATCCAGCACGACGCCGTCGGCGCTCTCGACGTGTTCGTCCAGCGTCGAGAACGGCGCCTGCACCAGCCGCAGCCGGCCGCCCGACTGCACTTCCAGATCGCGACCGGCCGCAATCGCATCCGGATCGCGGTCGATCGCCACCACGGAGGCGCCTATCGCCAGAATGGCTCTGGTGTAGCCGCCGGCGCCGAACGTGCCGTCGATGATGATGTCGCCCTCCGCCGGCGCCAGTGCCTCAAGCACTTCGCCAAGGAGGACCGGAATGTGGCGGGCCGATCCGCCAACGGCGTGCCCATCTACGGCGTGAGGAAGGTCATCGCCGTGGCTCATTCCGGTCGCTCCCCAGGCTTCGTCCCCTGCCGAAGCTGCAAAAGCCGGGCTCGCGCCTGCGCCCCATAGGCGGCAAGCCGTCCCGGCTCCCAGATCTGAAAGAAATTGCCGCGCCCGACAAAGGCCACTTCCGCCGAAATGCCGGTGTGTTCGCGAATGAAGTCGCTCATCGTGATGCGGCCGTCCTGGTCGAGTTTCAAGAAGGTTCCGTCGCCATGGCAGAAGAACGACATATCGTCCGCCGTCTGCAAGAAGGGATCCTCGAGCGCGATGCGCTGCTCGTAGCGGTCGAGCAGGTCGAGCCCGCCGACATCCATCGCCGGCAGATCCAGGCAACGCAGTGCGTAGAGTTCCGAATAGCCGCGCTTCTGTACGACGGCACGAAAATGCGCCGGAACGGACACCCGTCCCTTCGCATCGATCCTGCTCACCGTGTTTGACAGAAACCGGTCCATCATGCTTTACAGCCGCTTGCGCCGCCGCACCCCTCTCCATCTTGTCGCACGCGCCGCCGCAGCGCGTTCCCTGCCCCGCACCAGCCTCGTCCACACAGGCAAAAACCGGCAAACGCGCAGCCGCCGCGGCTGCCCGATTGGCGTACGCTTTACCCTGACGCGGAACGAAGGCTTTGGTATGGAAATGGGATATCATGGGGCACTATGGGCGTCAACGGGAATAGGCTTCACAAACACGCGCATCTCGACCAATCTGAGCAGCCGCTACGGCACGTCTCGTCTTTATGGATCATTAAGCCTAACGAAGCGTTTAGAACCGCCTGGCCCAACCGGCCCCGCCTTGCCGCGAGCCGCTCCTGGGCATAGCGTCTCGCCACATCTCGTCGGTCACCAACAGGGTTGGAAATTCAATGTCTGAAACAGCAAAGTCACGCGCGGCAGCACTTCCTCATTTGCGTCGCAGCGGGCTTGCCATGGGCGATTCCATCCCGCTGCCCCTGACCATGGCCGCCATTTTTCACGCGCCCGGTGACGCCACCGGCTTCAACCAGTACGGCCGCTTCAGCAACCCGACCTGGGACGCCGTTGAACATATGCTAGCCCATTTGGAGGATGCGCCTTGCGTCGCCTTCCCTTCCGGAATGGCGGCAATCTCGGCGGCGTTTTTTGCCGTGCTCAAGACCGGCGACCGTATCCTGCTGCCTTCGGACGGCTACCACACGACGCGGGCTTTGGCCGATCGCTTTCTTAAGCCACTCGGCATCACCTACGATGTCAGGCCGACCTCGACCTTCCTCGATGGCGGCTTCGATGGCTACCGCCTGGCGTTTGTCGAAACCCCCGCCAATCCGGGGCTGGATATCTGCGATATCGCAGCCGTTGCCGACGCTGTTCACAAAGCCGGCGCGATCCTTGTGGTCGACAACACGACCATGACGCCCTTCGGCCAGCGGCCGCTCGACCATGGCGCCGATATCGTGGTTGCCGCCGACACCAAGGCGCCCAACGGCCATTCCGATGTGCTGTTCGGCCATGTCGCCAGCCGCAATGCTGACATCATCGCCGCCGTGACCGGCTGGCGCGAGGTTTCCGGCAGCATTCCCGGACCGTTCGAAGCCTGGCTGGTGCATCGCGGCCTGGAGACCCTGGATGTGCGCTTCGATCGCATGTGCTCTTCGGCGGAAGTGATCGCGCGGCGGCTACAGGGCCACAGGGCAATCAGCGGCCTGCGTTATCCCGGCCTGGAAGGCGATCCGTCGCACAACCTTGCCCGCGCCCAGATGGAGCGCTTCGGCTTTCTCATCTCTTTCGAGCTCGCCTCGGAGGCCAAGGCCGAGGATTTCATCAACAGTTGCGAACTGATGCAGGCCGCCACATCCTTCGGCGGCGTCCATACCTCCGCCGAGCGGCGCTTGAAGCGGGGCGATGCGGTACACGCCGGCTTCGTCCGCCTCTCGGTCGGCTGCGAGCCGGTGGAAGAGCTTTGGAAGGCGATCGAGGCGTCGCTGGACAAGATCAGCGGCTGACAAATCGGCTAGCGAGCCAGGTCATCGGCCTCGATGTTGCGCTTGCCATGCAGCACGCGGATAATTTCGATCGCGTCGTCACCGACACGATACAAGGTGAGATAGTCGCCAACGACCACATGACGGACGCCAGGCGCGATGTCATCGCGCGGCGCGCCTGAGAAGGGATGCAAGGTGAGTAAAGTCCACCGCCTTTCAAGAGCGTCCACGAAACGGACCGCGGCATTGGGATTGCGCTCAGCGATGTAGTCACCAATGCCTTCGAGATCGACCGCCGCTTGCGGCAGCAGGCGGTATTTCACTCCTCAAAGCCTTTTGCCTCTGCCATTTTGAGATATTTGGCGCGCGCTCGTTCGATAATCGGCGGCCCCTCAAGAGCGGGTCCGCTGTCGATGCCCTCCTGCACCAGCTTGCGCAACTCATCGACCGTATAGCCGAAGAGGTCGCGCCGGTCTTTCCATTGCCGCAGCGCGTCGCGGATCACCTCGCTGGCCGACGCATATTCGCCGGCGGCGACCACATCGTCCACCGCCTGTGCCAGTTCCGGCGACAGGGTGATGCTGCGTTTGTCGACCTGTCCCATGATGGGCTCCCGATGCTCTTCACCGATCCACGGTACGATTTAATCGCACCAGTTTCAAGCAATAGCCGGTCCCGGCTTGCATGGATGGATCGTTGAACAAGTTTGAATCAACAGGCGCGCCCGAGGGCGCAACCTGCTGATCTCAAAGACTTCTCTTCGATATCATGGAGAGAATTGCCAGCTGGCCTGTAAGCCGGGTTCTGTATGGCCCTCGCCCCTTGCGGTGCGAGAACGTGGCGGCCATTCATCTTGGGCGCATGTTGCCATGCGCCTCACGCAACCTACCCGGACGGTGAGCCGGAAACAGCCCTCGAGGGTTTCCCCTCGCACCGCCCCTATTCGGTCTTGCTCCCGGTGGGGTTTACCGTGCCGCTCCTGTTGCCAGTCGCGCGGTGGGCTCTTACCCCACCCTTTCACCCTTGCCCCGAATCCGGCAAAAGCCGAACCGTGGCGGTTTGCTTTCTGTGGCACTTTCCCTGGGGTCGCCCCCGCCGGCCATTAACCGGCACCGTGTTTCCATGGAGCCCGGACTTTCCTCACCCGCGGCCTTTCGGCGTTTGCGGGTGCGGCCGCCCAGCCAGCTGGCAAGGCGTATAAAGGGGTTCACGCCCGAAAACGCAAACGAAAAAGCAGACTTATGCCGGCGATCCAAGCGCAGCCATCTGCACCTTGACCTTGCCGCAATAGGCGGCTGACACCGGGTTCATCCGCGTTGCGGCGTGCCCGGCATTGTATTTCAGAATCGTGCCGCAGGTCGTGCCGCCGCCGAGACTCCGCGCCATGGCAAGGTATTTCATGCCGTATTTGATGTTGGTGTCGGGATCGAACAGGCCCTTGGCGGAACCGTTATAGCCCATCATCCGCGCCGTTGCCGGCTTGATCTGCATCAGGCCGATCTCGCCGGCGCCGCCGACGATGTTGGGCCGGTAGTTGCTCTCGATCTTGATGACCGCCGTGGCGAGCGACACGGGCACGCCTTCGATCGCCGCATAGCGGGCAACGATTGCGGAATACTGGCCGCTGCTGGCCACCGCGGCCGTCGACGCCGCAGCGTTCCTTAGGCCAATCGACGCCGTTGCCGTCATGTCGACGGTCTTGCGGCCGCGCTTCTGCCTTTTGGCGGTGGACTTCTTCGCCTTGGACCAGCTTGCCTTTTCCGCTTTGGCGGAAGCGCGCTTCGTCGCCTTGGCGTCGTGGCCTGCCTTGCCGCTTTTGGCCAGCGTGGCCTTGCCGCTCTTTGCGGATGCCACCACAAGCCCTTGATCGGCCCGCGGGCTGAGTGGCGCGGCATGCGCGGCACTGAAGGCAAAACTCATTACGCCGGCAGCAAGAGCTGCCGTTAAAACGGTCAATTTCTGCATGTGATCCTGTTCTGTCTGAACCGCGTGAAGATGTTCACGCAGCAACGCTTAATCAATATCGGAACATCCGGGATGTTAGGGTCCGACAAACTTGCACGCCAGCCGTTTGACGCTCGAATTGGTGTCAATGAAGGCAGGGCAAGTCACTTTGAGTGACAGCTTGTAATTTAAGGATTGAAAAAGGGACTGCCGAGAGGGCTTCTCGGGATCAGGGCCTTAGTGTCTGACCCGAAAAGAAGTTGGGTGATATCAGCGGCTTGTGATTCAGTCGGTGTTGCGAAGCATCGACGGAGAATCCCATGTGGACCGATATCACCCGAGCCAAGCATGCCCGCAAAGGGCTGCGGTATTCAAGCGATTTGACGGATATGGAGTGGGCGGTTCTTGATCCGGTGATTCCGCCCCGGTCCCGACTTGGGCGCCCGCCGAAATGGTCGCGGCGCGAGATCATGAATGGACTGTTCTACGTGCTGCGCAGTGGCTTGCCATGGCGGATGCTGCCCAGGGACTTGCCGCCGGTGTCGACGCTGCAGCGCTACTTCTACGCTTGGCGCGACTGCGGCCTTTGGAGCACCATCAATCATCTGCTGCTGATGAGCGTGCGTCTGGCCACCGGTCGCCAAGCCTCACCCAGCGCCGGCGTGATCGACAGTCAAAGCGTGAAAACCACGGAGA
The DNA here is from genome assembly GCF_042647205.1 of Mesorhizobium cantuariense. NCBI lineage: Bacteria > Pseudomonadati > Pseudomonadota > Alphaproteobacteria > Hyphomicrobiales > Phyllobacteriaceae > Mesorhizobium > Mesorhizobium cantuariense. The sequence continues at coordinate 4,181,975 of NZ_JBHRVD010000001.1, forward strand.
GCGGCGGGCCTTGCGGTTACGATGCCGGCAAGAAGATCAAAGGCCGCAAGCGCCATATCCTCACCGACACCCTGGGTTTGCTCGTCGGCGCGGTCATCCATACCGCCGATATCCAGGACCGCGACGGCGCTCCCGACGTTCTGGCCTCCATTCGAGCCAGCTTTCCTTGGCTGCGCCACGTCTTCGCCGACGGCGCTTACGCCGGTGAGAAGCTTGAGACCGCCCTTCATGGGAAAGGCGACTGGACGCTCGAAATCATCAAACGATCCGACACCGCCAAGGGCTTCGAAGTGCTTCCACGTCGATGGGTCGTCGAGCGCACCTTTGCATGGTTCGGACGAAACCGACGCCTGGCCAAGGACTTCGAGGCCACGATCGAAAGTTCCACCGCATGGCTCTTGCTGGCCTCCGCTCAGCTCATGACGCGCAGGCTGGCAAACCATTGATCCGCTTCAAAAACATTATGAGTCAGACTCTTACGGAAGCAAGCAGCCTTTGCAGCGTACGCAGTGTCGAGGCGTCGGCAATGCCGTCCACCTTGCGCGGCCGGAAATGACGTTGAAATGCCCCGACGACGATCTCCGTCTGCCGGTCGAAAATGCCCGATATCTCGACGCCATAGCCGTAGAGCGCCAGCATCGACTGCAAGGCCTCGACATCGCTGCCGGTGTCGCCGGCTGTCAGCGTGGCTCCTTGCCTGACCGGTGCGGCCGCCACGAGATGACCGACACCGGCCTCGAACAGCGTCCGCCACGGAAACTTCTCGCCCGGATCGATCTTGCGCCCCGGCGCCACGTCGGAATGCGCGAGCACCCGCTCGGCTGCAATCGAATGCCGCCCGGCGATCCCTCTGCACAGCCCGATCACCGCATTGATCTGCCGCCTGGGAAAACCGGGATAGCCCAGCAAATGTCCCGGATTGACGATCTCGATGCCGACGGAACAGGAATTGATATCGGTGCGTCCGAACCACAAACTATTGCCGGCGTGCCAAGCGCGATCGCTTTCCCTGACCATCTGTACGATGTGGCCATTCTCATGGACGAGATAATGCGACGAGACCTCGCTGGCCGGATGGCAAAGCCACGCTTCGGCCCCGGCACCGGTCGCCATGCCGGTGTAATGCAGCACGATCATGTCAGGCTTGAGCGTCTCGCGCCGCGGACCAAAATTCGGCGATACCCTGACCTCGGCACGTGGCTCGTCGGGCAGGAAGCCGCTCATGCGTGGCGCAGGCCCCGCTCGATCATCTCATAGGCGGCATTGATCGCCGCCACTCTGGTCGTCGCAATCTTGATGAATTCCTGCGGCAGTCCGCGTGCGATCAGCCGGTCCGGATGATTGTCGGAAACCAGCTTTCGATAGCGCTTCCTGACCTCTTCGAACGGCTTGCCGCGCTCGATGCCAAGCACGACGTAGGGATCCCCGGCGCCGAGATTGACGTGCCGCGCCATAATGCTTTCGTAATGTGCCTCGTCGATGCGGAAAATCTCGGCGATACGGTGCAGGAAGTGGCCTTCGCGCTCATGCACCAGCCCGTCGGACTTGGCTATATGGAAGAGGCCGTCGAGTATGTCTTCCAGCATCACGCAATTGGCATGCCCGGAACCGCACATCTGCGCCATCCGCTCGGCATAGGTCTCGAAACCGGCTACGTCGCGCTGGGCGAGATCGAACAGCCGCGCCACATTGCGCCTCTCCTTCGGCGGCACATCGAAGATTTCCTGGAAGGCGCGCACCTCATCCTGGGTGACGATACCATCGGCCTTGGCCATCTTGGCCGACAGCGCGATCATCGCCACCGAGAAGGCGACACGCCGGCGCAGATCCGCATCGCCGGAGAACACCGTGCGCACGGCCTCGACGACATCGGCGACACCCGATGAGGCTGAAGATGAAACGCGGGTGATGAATTCGCCGAGGCGATCCCAAATCGACATGGCCTGCTTCTTAGTGCCACCGCCCCCCGCTATCAAGCCGGGACAGTGCCGCAGGACAGTATGAGAAAGGCCGACGTGAGCCGGCCTTTCTCATTCATCACACGAAGTACTGCGCTACAGGCTACTGCGCGGGCGCAGGAGCAGGTGTTGCCGGAGCCGGCTCGGCAGGCTTCTCGGGTGTGATGCTCTTCGTGGTCGAGTTATCCGTTGCCGGAGGCGTCGCGGCCGGCGGCGTGGCTTCCGGGGTAGCCGGCTTCATCGGCTCCTCGGCGGCTGGCGGATTGGTGCTCTGGGTGGTGGAGTTGTCCGTACCGCTGTCGCTGCATGCAGCAACGCCGAGCAACGCGAGGGCGGAAAGGGACGCAAGAATGAGCTTTTTCATTTTTTCTCTCCTTCACTACACGCTCACGTCGCCGTGAACGGTCGAAGGGGAAATGCATCAGATGGCCATGAGTTTCGTAACGTTGCGTTTCCGCATGTAACATCGTCTGGTTCATTTGCGATTGCCGGTCAGGCGATGGCGAACTAACAGAATGCTGAACCACGGATCGAACACAAAGTGCCAGGGGCTGTCATGACCGCAAAATGGGATTTCTGGATCGACCGCGGCGGCACCTTTACCGATGTCATCGGCCGCGACCCGCAAGGCGGGCTGCATCCCCGCAAACTTCTCTCCGAAAATCCCGAAGCCTATACCGATGCCGCTATCCAGGGCATTCGCGACCTTCTCGGCTTATCCTCCGGCGCCGCGATCCCGCCCGGTCTGATCGGCGACATCAAGATGGGCACCACGGTCGCCACCAACGCGCTGCTGGAGCGCAAGGGCGACCGCGTGCTTTTGCTCATCACCAAAGGCTTTCGCGATGCGCTGAAGATCGCCTATCAGGCGCGCCCGGACATCTTCGCCAAGGAGATCATCCTTCCCGAGCAGCTCTACGAGCGCGTCATCGAAATCAACGAGCGCGTGCGTGCCGATGGCTGCGTCGAACAATTGCTCGACATCGCCGCCTGCCGGCCGGCGATCGAACAGGCCAGGGCCGATGGCATCGACGCCGTGGCCATTGTCTTCATGCACGCCTGGAAATATCCCGATCACGAGAAGGCGGTGGCAAAGGTCTGCCGCAAACTTGGTTTCAGCCAGGTCTCGGTCAGCCATGAGGTCTCGCCGCTGATCAAGCTGGTCGGCCGCGGCGACACCACGGTGGTCGACGCCTATCTGTCGCCGATCCTGTCGAGATATGTACAGAGAGTTGGCCAAGAGCTCGGCGTCCTCTCCCCCCTGGAGGGGGAGATGGCCGCAAAGCGGCCAGAGGGGGTCCTATCAGGAGGCACCGCCAGAACGTCGAGCCCGGTCGATCCGACCCCACCCGGCGGCTTTGCCGCCACCCTCCCCTCGAGGGGGAGGGAAAGCCCCCGCCTCATGTTCATGATGTCGTCGGGCGGCCTGACCGCCGCCGACATGTTCCAGGGCAAGGACGCACTGCTGTCAGGGCCGGCCGGCGGCGTCGTCGGCATGGTCGAGACGGCCAAGCTCGCCGGTTTCGGCAAAGTCATCGGCTTCGATATGGGCGGCACCTCCACCGATGTCGCCCACTATGACGGCGAGTATGAGCGCGCCTTCGACACCGAGGTCGCCGGCGTGCGCATCCGCGCGCCGATGATGCGCATCCACACCGTCGCCGCCGGCGGCGGCTCGATCCTGCACTACGAGGCCGGCCGTTTTCGCGCCGGACCCGACTCGGCTGGCGCCAATCCCGGCCCGGCCGCCTACCGGCGCGGTGGTCCACTCGCCGTCACCGACGCCAATGTCATGCTGGGCAAGCTGCAGCCCGATTTCTTCCCGGCCATTTTCGGATCCGGACAGGACCAGCCGCTCGATGTCGAGACAGTGCGGGCAAAATTCGCCGCACTTGCCGCCGAAATCAGCGATGGCCGTACGCCCGAGGCTGTCGCCGAAGGGTTCATCACCATTGCCGTTGAGAACATGGCCAACGCCATCAAGAAGATTTCCGTCCAGCGCGGCTATGACGTCACCGAATATCTCTTGAATTGCTTTGGTGGCGCCGGTGGCCAACACGCTTGCCTGGTTGCCGATGCGCTCGGCATGGAGGCGGTGCTGATCCATCCCTTCTCCGGCCTGCTGTCGGCCTATGGCATCGGCCTGTCCTCGGTTTTTGCCTCGCGCCAGCAGGCGCTGCTCAAGCCGCTTGCCGAAGAGTCCAGGACGGAGATCGGCAACCTCATTGCCACCTTGAGAAAGGCCGTCATCGCCGAACTCGCAGCGCAAGGCATCGCCGAGAATACGGTTGCCGCGAAGCCGGTGCTGCACATTCGTTATGACGGCACCGACACGACACTGCCGGTGAATTTCGAGGCAGACTCGATTTTCCAGGCCAAGCGCGATTTCGAAATCGCCCACAAGGCGCAGTTCGGTTTCGTCTATGACGACAAGCCGATGATCGTCGAGACCGTCGGCGTCGAAGGCACTGATACCGGCGGCACTGGCCGTGACGAAACTGAATCGCAAACCGAAGACCTTGCCGTAAGCCCTTCGCAGACCCGCAAAATCTTCACTGAGGGAGAGTGGCGTGCTTCTGGCATCTTCCGCCGCGAGGCGCTGAAGCCGGGAAACAGGGTTGCAGGCCCTGCCTTGATTATCGAGCCGAACCAGACAATCGTCATCGAGCCGGGCTGGCAGGCCGAAATCACCGCCAGGAACCATGTGCTGCTGCGCCGCGTCGAGAAAAAGCGCCGGCAAGCAGCGCTCGGCACCGAGGCCGACCCGGTCATGCTGGAGGTCTTCAACAATTTGTTCATGTCGATCGCCGAACAGATGGGCGTGACGCTGCAGAACACCGCCTATTCGGTCAACATCAAGGAAAGACTGGATTTCTCCTGCGCCGTCTTCGACCGCACCGGCGCGCTGGTCGCCAATGCGCCGCACATGCCGGTGCATCTGGGCTCGATGGACCGTTCGGTCGAAACCATCATCCGCCTGAATTCCGGCGACATCCACCCCGGCGACGTCTTTGCCCTCAACGCACCCTACAATGGCGGCACGCATCTGCCCGACATCACTGTCGTGACGCCGGTGTTTTCCCTCCCCCTTGAGGGGAGGGTGGCCGCGCAGCGGCCGGGTGAGGTCCTCTCAGAAGGCACCACAAGAACGTCGAGCACTGCCTCACCGACCCCCTCCGCCGCCTTCGGCGGCACCTCCCCCTCAAGGGGGGAGGAAATACTTTTCTACGTCGCCTCGCGCGGCCATCATGCAGATATCGGCGGCACAGCCCCCGGCTCGATGACGCCGCTCGCCACCACGGTCGACGAGGAAGGCGTTCTGTTCGACAATTTCCGCATCGTCGATCGCGGAAAATTCCGCGAGAAGGAGCTGGAAACGCTGCTCACCGACCACCGCTACCCGGCCCGCAACCCGCACCAGAACATCGCCGACCTCAAGGCACAGATCGCCGCCAACGAGAAGGGCGTCGCCGAACTGCGCAAGATGGTCGCGCATTTCGGCCTCGATGTCGTCGAAGCCTATATGGGCCATGTCCAGGACAATGCCGCCGAAAGCGTGCGCCGCGTGCTGGAGCGGCTGCCCGACAGTTCGCAGTACGAATACCCGACCGACACCGGCCAGGTCATCAAGGTGAAGATCACTGTCGACCGGAAGAAGCGCGAGGCGACCGTCGACTTCACCGGCACATCGCCGGTCATGAAGAACAATTTCAACGCGCCCGAACCCGTCGCCCGCGCCGCCGTGCTCTACGCCTTCCGCGTCATGGTCGAGGACATGATCCCGATGAATGCCGGGTGCCTCAGGCCAATCAACATCATCATTCCCGATGGCTGCATGCTGAAGCCCGCCTACCCCGCCGCCGTCGTCGCCGGCAATGTCGAGACCTCGCAGCACGTCACCAACGCGCTGTTCGGCGCCATGGGCGCCATGGCCAACGCACAAGGCACGATGAACAACCTGACCTTCGGCAACAAGATCTACCAGTATTACGAGACGATCTGCTCCGGTTCGCCTGCGGGCCAAATGAACTCGGGCCGCGGCTTTGCCGGCACCTCCGGCGTGCACACCCACATGACCAATTCGCGCCTCACCGATCCGGAAGTGCTGGAGCTGCGCTTTCCGGTGCTGCTCGAGGATTTCCACATCCGCGAAGGCTCAGGCGGCAAGGGCAGATGGAGCGCCGGCGACGGCACCAGGCGCACCATCCGTTTCCTGGAAAAGATGGAATGCGCGATCCTGTCCTCGCATCGCAATCGGCCGCCGCAAGGGCTGGACGGCGGTGGCGATGGCGAGGTCGGCTCGACCAAGGTCCGCCGCAAGGACGGTGCGATCGACGTGCTGAAGGCCTGCGACCAGACCGTGCTTCAGGCCGGCGACGCCGTCATCTTGACGACGCCGACGCCGGGCGGGTTCGGCAAGCTGTTGTGACCCGCAAGGTCGAATGGACGAAGAACCAGATCAGCAATCCAGCACAACAGGTTCATCGTCAGACGCATGAGCGCCCATTTTCGGTCGCATCGCTTTCGGGCCTCGGGAAGAGTTCCGGAACAAATTCAGCGCGAGCGAATTGAATAGCGTTTGGCGAGCAGCGGGCAAGGGAAATGGTTTCGATAAATCTGTTGATCAATGCCAGGGAGGCAGCTGATTTCCTGTCGTTGATGGGCAGCCCGCCTCGGCTGTTGATCATGGCCCATTTGCTCGATGGGGAAGTGTCGGTGAACGTCCTCGGTAAAAGGTTGGAAATCAGCCAGCCATTGCTTTCAATGCATCTCGCCAAGCTGCGGACGCTTGGTCTGGTGGACACCCGCCGGGACAGCCAGTTTATCTATTACTCCTGCAAGTCGAACGTGGTGCGGAAACTGTTTTCCACGCTAGAGGCATTATATGGCGAGGATAGCGTTTTAGAGCGAAGGCGCCTGGTCACTGCAGCTTCTTGAGGGGTTGCCGCCTGTTCTTGCCAGGCTGATTTCCGCTCTCATATAAATTCGCTGTTGTCCCCTTTTTGCACGAGGCAATTGCGATGGACGGCACGGTCGCTAACGGAACAATCCCTGCGGCGGTCGAAGTGGTTGAAGCCTGCGGCGAATGGTTCGTTCGCGTGGTCGAGGACGGGCAAGAGATTAGCCGATCCTTCGAACTGGAATCTTGTGCGCTCGCCTTCGCGGAAGGTCAACGGCTTCGCTTGCACCTCGATACTTTCGTCCGGCTGTAAGCCCTACGCATTATCAAGAGGCGGTAAAGCAGGCTGCTCATTCAGCAGGGTCGAGAGAGCGGTAATGATCTGAACCAAGACAAACGGCTTCTGGATCATGACGCTCCCCGGCACCCCTTGAGCATGCCAATCACTGGCACTGTCGCCGCTCACATAAATGACCGGTATGGACGGCATGGCCTGCCGCGCATGGCGCCCAATTTCCCAGCCTGATGCACCGCTGCCAAGCCTGATGTCGGTCACGAGAGCTTTGACGCCAGTTGGGTCGCGATCGAAATGCGTTATCGCGTCTTCTGCATTCTTGGCACAGACTACAGCAAAGCCAGCCTCTTCAAGGCTGGTCTGAAGGTCCAGCAAAATCAGCGCCTCGTCCTCGACGAGCAGCACAACGTTCTGGTTCATGAAACTCCCCACGCCCCGCTGGCCGTATAAGCTCCGGGCAAGTGCTTTGGTTCCGCGTAGGGTACGGCGCGAGGACAACGGTCATGACTCGTCAACATCATTTGTTGGGGAGGCCGATTTTATTTGTCGGGAACATTTCTCGGCGTCAGCACTTTTTTGGCCGTCAGACCAAGGAGGCTGTCATGAAAAGGCGCGTGGATCGCGAAAAGATTGAGAGAGCTGACCGCGAGAGCAGACTGCAGTTGGATAGTGAGCGGAAAGCCAGGGAAGCCAAGACGGCACGCCTAAGAGAACAGCGACTAGCTCAAGAGACAGATAGGCTGGCCGAGGCGCCGAATCCGCCCACGGAGTGAAAGGCCGATTTGTCGGTTTTGAGGTCGCCGTCTATGGTGTCCGCTCCTGGGCGGAGCGCAAGTCATGCCGATTCGAAGAAAAGCCACGCAGGCTGGCATTTTTGAGCCATCCGAGTTGGCCTTGTTGGGACGAGTTTTCGAACAGCTTAAGCTCGATGGCCAAACGCCCGATACGCGCGATGCGATCGCGTCTCGGATCATTGCAAACTACATGACCGGCGTGACTGACGAGCCGGAACTGGTTTCTCTTTCAAGGCAGCCTTTGGGCCGCTAAGGCGATGGTCTTGATAGGGCCTCAGCCTACATCAGTTTCACTGCGAGCCCGTCGCCACATGGGCGACGGGCTGCAGCCTTAAGGCTGGTCAGTCGTAGACCTTGACGATTTTGTGGGTGCCGGGATCCACGAGAACAGTCCGGTTGTCGATCACGACGTAGCGGTATTTGACGTTGGGAACTTCATAAAGCTCGACTGTGTCGGGCAGAGCCGTGCCGATATTGAGTTCCACCCCGGGAACCTTTACCGAAGCCGGGGCTGCTTCTTCACATATTCGCGGATGATCGTGTCCTGCTCAGGCTGGATGATGATGTCATCGGCCGCGGCTGCGCCGACACCCGCAAGCATTAGAACTGCAGCGGCGGCGGTAAGATACATTCTCAAAAATACCTCCTTTGCGAGATCGGCGCAGGACGACATCGTCTTACGCTTGAGAATTCGAACTTGGAGCCATCCCAAACGTTCCCACGGCTGGGCTTCGGTCTGGCCGCGCGTGGGACCTAGGTCCGGTCGCAAAACGCAATGGTCCCACCAGTGGCGCCGCCTCGGAACAGCCACCGCTTGCGCTAGTTGTCCGTGTGGATTTGCAGGAGGAAACAGATGAATAGGAGCGTCGATCAAGCGCGCTGGCTGCTCGCACCGATCTTCGCAGTGGCCATCACCTTCCTGGCAATCGGGATATCGCTTGGCTGAGCATGCAGTGCCCCAAGATGAGGTCGGTGCAGCCACGTCCCTTCCTGCGCTGATAGGGTTCGCTCCCTGCTCCCGTGTGGCGAGCGAACCCTCAAGTTCGTGAGTCGTCAGTCGTTCTACAGACGCATTGCGGACAGAAACGACATTGGCGGCTTCTACCGGCAACGTAGCAGCATAGGTGTCGTGCCGCTCTCAATCTGGATCGCGGTCTGCTCGTTGGCCTTACATTCGACTGAAGGATCGGAGTTCGCGACTTGCTGCCAAACGAAGTTGCGCGGAGATGCCAAACGATTTTGCCGCTACCTCTGTAAGGGTCAACAGGCTGTCACCGGCCTGTCATGACCCTGCGCTACCCGCTTGCGCCAAAGCAAACGGGGAATCATCTTGCCATGACGGACGTTTCCGCAGATCTGATTTTTCGCCGCGGCAAGGAAGTTGGAAAGGCCGTCTACCAGAACCGCCCGCTGTCGAAAGCCGGCATTTCGGAGCGGCTGTTCGCCTTCCTGTTTTCCGGCCTCGTCTATCCGCAGATCTGGGAAGACCCCGACGTCGACATGGAGGCGATGCAGCTTGGCCAGGGCCACCGCGTCGTCACCATCGCCTCGGGCGGCTGCAACATCCTGGCCTATCTCACCCGCTCGCCGGCACGGGTCGACGCCGTCGACCTCAACGCCGCGCACATCGCGCTGAACCGCATGAAGCTGGAGGCCGTGCGCCACCTGCCTTCGCAGGGTGACCTGTTCCGCTTCTTCGGCGCCGCCGACACCAGCCACAATTCGGAAGCCTACGACCGTTTCATCGCGCCGCATCTCGATCCGGTCAGCCGTCACTACTGGGAGCGGCGCAACTGGCGCGGCCGCAGGCGCATCGCTGTGTTCGACAGCAATTTCTACCAGACCGGCCTGCTTGGCCTGTTCATCGCCATGGGCCATCGCACGGCAAAGTTCTTCGGCGTCGACCCTGCCGGCATCATGGAGGCCCGCAACATCGGCGAGCAGCGCCGCTTCTTCCATGAGGAGCTGGCGCCGGTCTTCGATAAACCGCTGCTGAAATGGGCGACATCGCGCAAGGCCTCGCTGTTCGGCCTCGGCATTCCGCCGGCGCAGTACGATTCGCTGATCACCTCGGGTGACGGCACCATGGCCAGTGTGCTGAAAGCCCGGCTGGAAAAGCTCGCTTGCGATTTTCCGCTGGAGAACAACTACTTCGCCTGGCAGGCCTTCGCCCGGCGCTATCCGAACCCCGGCGAGGCCGCCCTGCCCGCCTATCTCGAAAAACAGAACTACGACACCATCCGCGGCAATGTCGACCGCGTCGCCATCCACCATGCCAATCTGATCGAATTCCTCGCCGGCAAGGATGCAGGCGCGGTCGACCGCTTCGTCCTGCTCGACGCGCAGGACTGGATGACCGATGACCAGTTGAATGCCCTGTGGGCGGAAATCACCCGCACCGCATCGGCCGGCGCCCGCGTCATCTTCCGCACCGCCGCCGAACCCAGCCTGCTGCCCGGCCGGGTTTCCAGCTCGCTGCTCGACCAGTGGACCTATCAGGACGAGGCTTCGCGCGAATTCTCGGCCCGCGACCGCTCGGCCATCTATGGTGGCTTCCACCTCTATGTGAAGCGCGCGGCATGAGCACCACCGAGCTGCCGGCCAGCCATGCCGAATTGATGGACGGCGTCTACCGCTGGCAGCGCCACATCTATGACCTGACCCGCAAATACTACCTGCTCGGCCGCGACCGGCTGATATCAGGGCTGGACGTACCGGCCGGCGGCACCGTGCTGGAACTCGGCTGCGGCACCGGCCGCAACATTATCCTGGCCGCGCGTCGCTACCCCGACGCCCGCTTCTTCGGCCTCGACATTTCGGCCGAGATGCTGGAGACGGCTGGCGCCGCGATTGCCCGCGAAAGCCTGTCCGGCCGCGTCATGCTAGCAAGGGGCGACGCCACCGAGTTCGATGCCGAGGCACTCTTCGGTGTCGAACGCTTCGATCGTGTCTTCGTCTCCTATTCGCTGTCGATGATCCCCGGCTGGGAAAAGACGGTGTCGGCGGCCCTTGCCGCGCTGTCGCCGAATGGTTCGCTGCACATTGTCGATTTCGGCCAGCAAGAAGGCCTGCCGGGCTGGTTCCGCGCGCTGCTGCGCGGCTGGCTCAAAAAGTTCCACGTCGCGCCGCGTGAATCGTTGCGCGAGGTCTTGGAATCGGAATCGCGGCGAACCGGCGCAAGCTTCCGTTTCCGCACGCTTTATCGCGGCTATGCCTGGCTGGCCGTGCTCGGGCCGCGCACCCTCACCTCCCCCTTGATGGGGAAGGTCGCGCCGTAGGCGCGGGTGGGGGTGAAGCGCTAGGCACCCCGCCCCGGCGCTACGCGCCGACCCTCCCCATCAAGGGGAGGGTAAGGAAACTAATGCAGTGCCTTCACCAGCGCCGCCAGCATCGTCTGCGGCCGGTAGCCGACCTTGGCCGGCGTCAACCCCAGCCGCACGACCACCAGTTGCTCCGAGGGAATGATGGCGACCGTCTGCCCGTCATGGCCTTCCATCCAGTAGGTGTCCTTGGGCAGGCCCGCGGCGACGCCGGCGCCGGGGTTTTCCTCATCGCCCGGAGCCTCGATCCACAACTGACCCTTGCCGTAGACTTTCGAGGCGGATGCCGGCTCCCGCATCCAGTCGACGAAGCCTGCAGGCAGGATCTGGTTGCCGTTCCACACCCCGCCCTGCAGCAGGAACTGGCCGAAGCGGGCCCAGTCATGCGCGGTTGCGTAGAGATAGGACGAGCCGACGAAGGTGCCCTGTTCGTCGGTCTCGAGCACCGCGCTGTGCATGCCGAGCGGCTCGAACAGCGCCGTGCGCGGCCACGCCAGCGCCTTGACCTTGTCGCCGATCGCGTCCTGCCAGAGGCGCGACAGCATCACCGCCGTGCCGCTCGAATAAGAAAACACCTTGCTGACCTCGCCCGCCAGCGGCTTGGCTTCGGCAAAGCCCGCCATGTCGGGTTCGAGGTAGAGCATGCGCGTGACGTCGGCGACGTCGCCATAATCCTCGTTGAACTCCAGCCCGCTCGACATCGCCATCATGTCGGCAAGGCTGATCGCGGCGCGGCCATCCGCCTTCCACGGCGCGAACAGCCCCTTGTCGGTGATGGCCATCTTGCCGTCCCTGACCAGCGTGCCGGCGATGGCGGCGTTCACCGTCTTGGTCATCGACCAGCCGAGCAGCGGCGTCTTGGCGGAAAAGCCGTTGCCATAGCGCTCGGCGACGACGCGGCCATTCTTGACCACCACCACCGCACGCATGCCGGTGCCGGTCAGCGCCGCATCGTCGAGCAGCTTGGCAATCACCGGATCCTGTGATGCCTCGACCCGCTCGCCCTCCGGCCACAGCGCGTCCGGGCTGACCGCCGACGGCTCGGCATGGATCGCCGTCCGCCGCACCTTGCCGACATCGCCGTCCGGAACCGACGCGCAGCCGAGCCCGTCGCGGGCGACGGCAACGCTTTTGCCGAGGAAGCCAAGCAGGCCGGCCGAGACCGTTCCCCTGTTCTTGTCCACGGAGATTCGCATCAACCGCAGCAACGGGTGCCCAGGCGCCTGCACGTCGACGGCGAGCACCTCATTGGGATCGCGACCGGCGATGAAGACATTCGAACAGACGATCTTGGCTGAGTAGCCCGAGCCGACGCGAATCAATTCCGGCGGCGCGATATAAAGCCAGGCAAAAAGCGCGGCGATCGCCAGAACGATCAGGCCAAGCAGCCATTTGACGATCTTGACGATGATCCGCATTTTCCACCCTCGTTCGAGCGGAGTTCCGCCCGATGACATCGATTTGCCGCCATTGCTTCAGCAAATCGGAGCTCTTGTCGAGCGCCGTCAACCTGATATCAACCATGTTCGGCGATCACAGGGAACAGGTGATGCTGTGGGGCGATCACTCGTCGGGGGCCAGACCAAGCGCCGGCCATCAGTGCACAGACCCATCAGTGACCGGCTGAATCCGGCTCGGGATTTGCGATGCGTCGTCTTGCGGGCCTTATCATGCTGATGCTGCTTGGCGCCTGCTCGACCGTGGACGATCTCTCGCCGCTGTCGCCGTCCGTGTCGAGCAGCGCGACGGTCGCCGTGCGCGCGCCGCGCTTTGCCGATTCCAAACCGCATGAGTGGGAAAGCGGGGCGCCCTGGAACTATGCCGTTCACGGCACCGACGTCTCCAAATACCAGACCTCGGTCGACTGGCCGGCAGCCAGGGCCGGCGGCATTTCCTTCGCCTTCATCAAGGCGACCGAGGGCGGCGACCGTTTCGACGAGTATTTCAACGAGCATTGGGCCCGCACGAAGGCCAACGGGATTCCGCGCGCGGCCTATCATTTCTACTATTTCTGCACCCCGGCTGCCGTGCAGGCGCGCTGGTTTATCCGCAACGTCCCCGTCGATCGCTCGGCAATGCCACCAGTCCTCGACATGGAATGGAACCCGCAATCGCCGACCTGCAGGCTGCGTCCCGACGCCGCCACGGTGCGCGCGGAGATGAGCACCTTCCTCGAAATCGTCGAACGCCACTATGGCAAGAAGCCGATCATCTACACCTCGGTCGACTTCTTCGACGACAACGAGCTGTCGGGCTTCCGCGGCTACCCGTACTGGCTGCGCTCCGTCGCCGGCCACCCTCGCGAGAAATACGGCAGCCACCCCTTCACCTTCTGGCAGTACACCGGAACCGGCGTCATCCCCGGTATGACCGGCAAGGCCGACATCAACGTCTTCAACGGCAGTGAAACCGCATGGAATAAGTGGCTGCGGCAGAACACCCGTTGATACCGGGTTCAACGGCACCGAAGTCGGCGGCAGCAAGAGGCTAGGACAGAAGAACCGTTGACACCGGGCCAGCCGCCTGCTTTCGACACAGCCGGCGGCAAAGAGTGCAACCACCGGTAATTCAGGGCTTTGGGCTTCCGAGGGGAGCAAGACAAATGCCCCATTCGTTTCGAAAGGAAGCTGATGCGACTGCGTTCTCAAGCCCTCGCGGCGCTGCTCCTGTGCGTCACAGCTTGGCCGGCGATGGCGCAGGAATGCGGCGGCGACTTCGAAGCGTGGAAGCAAAGCGTGGCAGTGGAAGCCAAGGCCGCCGGTGTCGGCCCCGCTGGCCTTGAGGCGCTGGAGGCCGCAACCATCGACGACAAGGTTCTCGCACGCGACCGCGCCCAAGGCGTCTTCACCCAGACCTTCATCGAATTCTCCAGCCGCATGATCTCGGCCTACCGGTTGAAGCAAGGTGCGGCAAACCTGAAGAAATACGCCGATGTCTTCGCCCGCGCCGATCAGCAGTTCGGCGTTCAGGCACCGATCATCGCCGCCTTCTGGGCGCTGGAGACCGATTTCGGCGCCGTGCAGGGCGATTTCCACACGCTGAGCGCCTTGGTGACGCTGTCGCATGATTGCCGCCGCCCGCAATTGTTCCGGCCACAGCTGGTGCCGCTTCTGGAGCTGATCGACCGCGGCGTGCTGCCGGCCGACGTCAGGGGAGCCTGGGCCGGCGAGATCGGCCAGACGCAGATCCTGCCTTCCGACTATTTGGCGCGTGGCGTCGACGGCGACAGCGACGGCAAGGTCGACCTGCGCGGCAGCGTGCCGGACGTGATCATGACCACCGCCAACAAGGTGCTGTCGCGCGGTTGGAAACGCGACCAACCCTGGATCGAGGAAGTCCGCGTACCCGACGACATCCCGTGGGACCAGACCGGCCGCACCAACAAGCTGCCGCTGTCGCAATGGGCGCAATGGGGTGTCACCAACCCCGACGGCACGCCGCTCATCGACAACGGCCTCAAGGCCGGCCTGGCGCTGCCCATGGGCCGCAAGGGGCCAGCCTTCCTCGCCTATGACAATTTCGACGTCTATCTCGAATGGAACCAGTCCTTCACCTATGCGCTGACCGCGGCAAATCTCGCCGCCCGATTGGCAGGCGCAAAACAGTTCGATCCGCGCAATCCCGAGACCGGCCTCAACAACGAGCAGATGAAAGCGCTGCAGACCAAGCTTGAAGCCAGGGGCTACGATGTCGGCACCGTCGACGGCATCCTCGGTACCAACACCCGCGAGGCGATCCGCAAGGAGCAGATGCGTCTTGGTTTGCCGGTGGATGGCTGGCCGACGCCGGAGCTTTTGGTGAGGCTTTAGCGAATAGCGAATAGCGAATAGCGAATAGAAGGTAATCCTTCCTTGCTGTTGTCTCAGCAAATCTTCCCTATTCGCTACTGGCTATTCCCTATTCGCTAATCCGCCATCGTCTCCAAACTCGCAAAGCCTTGTGGCGCATCGCCCTCGTCGAACGGCGTCGTCACCTCGACGAAGGTGTCGGGATAAAAGCCGTTGAAGCGGGTTCTGAGCGACAGCGAGTAGGCGCCGATGTGGCCGATTTCGATCCAGTCGCCGGTGTCGACCGTCTCCGGCAGCCAGAACGGCCGCGACAGGATATCGACGGAATCGCAGGTCGCGCCGCAGACCTTGAACGGCACGATGTTCTTTTCCTCGCCATTGCGCGAGCGGATCGCCGGATCGGGAATGAAGCGCGCCGGCAGCGTGATCTTGCCGGTCCATGAATCCGACAGCGACGCCCAGATGCCGTCATTGATGTAGAGCCGCTTGCCCTTGCGCAGCAGCACCCGCACGATCAGCGACAGGCAGCGCGCCACGATCACCCGACCGGGTTCCGCCACCAGCGGCATCTGGTCGAACTGGTACTCCTTGAGATCGCCCGACAGCCGCGACATGATCTGGCCGAGCGACGGCATCTCGATCTGCTTGCGGTTGGGGTCGTGGCCGTATTCGGCGGGGAAACCGCCGCCGACATCGAGCCCGGCAATATCGAAGGTCAACCGGTTGCGCACCCAATCGGCGGAGGCCAGCGCCCGTTCATAGGTGTCGGGATCCTCGATCTGACTGCCGACATGGAAACACAGGCCAACCTTGTAGCCGGTACGATTCAGCCGCTCGGCGAGTTCGACGGCATAGGCCGGCCCGGCGCCGAACTTCTTCGACAGTTCGTAGGCGGCCGATCCTTTCGTCTGGATACGCACGAACACGCTGATCGAGCCCGGATCGATGTCGAGTGCTCGCACCACCCGCGTCAGCTTGGTGATCTCGTCTTCATGGTCGAGGGAAATGACGCGGATGGCGTATTTCTCCAGCGCCAGCTTGACGTCCGACTGCGCCTTGACCGGATGCATGTAGAGCATCTCGGCATCGGGAGAAACTGCGCGCACGGCGGCGAATTCGCCCGGCGAAGCGACGTCGAAAGCATTGACGCCGGCCTCGACCAGGGTCTTCAGCACGATCTGCTCGCCATTGGTCTTGACCGCATAGGCGGTCTTGCCGGGGAACATGCCCATGAACTGCCTGGCATCCGCCATCAGCACCTGCGGGCGGAAGCAGTAGACCGGATCGTCCGGGCGAAGCGCCAGTGCCGCCTCGCGGGCATTCTCGAATCGCTGCATGGACGAATCCTTGACCTAGCCTGCGCACAATTAATCCAAGCTAGCGGCTAATGAAAACAATTCTGTGTCTCGCGGCGCTGACGCAGCGGCGCTAGGTCTTTGAGGAGCTACGTCTGCCATCAATCAGGTTTCGGGTGGCCCTTGTCCGTGGACCCGATATGGCTTCTGCCTGACTGGCATACAGGCCGTTTGGGAGGGCGACTCACATGGCAATAGCCGCGACATCAGCACAACGCGGGCCGATGGTGCTCAGGGATTGGGGGCAACTTCTGCTGCTCGGTGCGATCTGGGGCGGCTCGTTCTTCTTGCCCGCATCGCGGTGGCGGAGCTTCATCCGCTGGTGCTGGTGCTGTTTCGCGTTGCCATCGCCGCGATCGCGCTGCAGATCTATCTCGGCCTGCGTGGCCCTTCCTTTCGCCTCGCGCTTCCGCATGCCGGCCTGTCCTTCCTGCTGGCGCTCACCAACAATGTCGTCCCCTTCTCGCTGATCTTCGCCGGTCAGACAGAGCTTGGCGCCGGCGTCGCCTCGGTGCTCAACGCAACGACGCCGTTCTGGACCATGATCCTCGCCAATGCGCTGACACCAGACGAAAAGCTCTCCTGGAACAAACTGGCCGGTATTGCGCTTGGCATCGCCGGCACGGCTGTGATGATCGGCCCCGGCCTGCTTGCCGGCCTCGGCGGGCCGGTCTGGGCCAAATTCGCTCTGATCGGCGCTTCGCTGTCCTATGGCGTCGCCCTGATGGTCGCTCGCCGCTTCAAGGGCGTGCCCTCACCGGTCATCGCCACTGGACAATTGACCGCCTCGACCATCATCATGATCCCGATCGTGCTCTTCACCTATGGACCGACCGGCCTGTTCTTGGCCTCGCCGCCGGTCTGGGCGGCGGTGCTGGCGCTGGCGCTTTTGTCCACCGCCTTCGCCTACATCCTCTATTTCAACCTTGTCGCCTCGGCCGGTGCCACCAACGCCGCGCTGGTCACGCTCATCGTGCCGGCCAGCACCATGCTGCTCGGTTTTCTCTTCCTTGGCGAACGTCTAGAGTTGTTCGAGATTGGTGGCGTGGTGCTGATCGGACTCGGTCTCATCATGATCGACGGACGGCTGCTTGGTCGACGTTAGAGCGCCGCGCGTCCACTGGACGCGCAAAGGACGCTCTGACCACTTAATTGCCCCCGCGCATCGCGAAAGTCGAATTCGACTTTCGCAGCGGTAGCGCTGCCATGACACGCCGGCGACACACCACCGCCACATTTTATTCACAGGTCTGAAGCCGGATTTTGCCTAGGAGTTTCAAAGCCTAACGGCAAAAGCGGGGTCGCAAAATCCACAATCACGTCGCAATGCAGCACATTTTCCGCTTGCCTGTGGCACAAATGAACCTAGACTCTCAGGCATAGCTCTTTAAGAGGAGGCTATGTCATGGGACTTACGAGGCCTATCAACGCATTGATGATCTGTGCTGCGTTCGCCTTCATCGGAGCCCTTATTATGGGCTTTCTTCCCTGACCCGCCAAGACGGGAAGAACCAGCACAACATAGTCCAAACCATTGAAAAGGCCGGGTTTTTACCCGGCCTTTTTGCATTTCGGACGCTTCTTCGAGACTCATGGTTTGAGCATGATCTTTTCCGAAAACCGGATTCCACTTTTCGGGATCATGCTCTAACAGGCTGTTGAAAAACTGTTTTGTTCACGGAACGTATCAGAATCAGACCGAGCACAAACCAGATTCAAAACGGGTATCTCCGTCCCTTTTTCCACAGCCTGCTAAGCCGCAGCCGATCCCGCAACCTCTGCTTCATGCGAGCGGATGCCGATCATGTGGCAGACGGCGAAGACGAGGTCGGCCCGGTTCATGGTGTAGAAGTGGAAGTCGCCGACCCCGCGCTCGACCAGATCCAGAACCTGTTCGGCCGCCACCGCCGACGCCACCAGCGCATGCGTCTGCGGGTCCCGCTCAAGGCCCTCGAAACGTTCCGCCAGCCAGCCGGGCACATGCGCGCCCGCCCTCGCGGAAAAGTTCGCGACTTGCTTGAAACTGTGAACCGGCTGGATACCCGGCACGATGGGGATGTAGATGCCGGCGCGACGGACGCGCTCGACATAGCGCTCATAGAGATCATTGTCGAAGAAGAACTGGGTGATCGCCCGCGTCGCGCCATTGTCGACCTTGCGTTTCAGCATCTCGATGTCGGTGGCGAAATCGGGGCTTTGCGGATGCTTTTCCGGATAAGCCGCGACGGAGATGTCGAAATCCGCGATTGTCTTAAGTCCGGCGACCAGCTCCGCGCCATTCTCGTAGCCACCGGGGTGTGGCCGATAGGGTTCGCCGACGCCGGAAGCCGGATCGCCGCGCAGCGCCACGAATCGGTTGATGCCGATCGACTTGTAATCCTGGATGACCGCGTTGACCTCGTCGCGCGTTGCACCGACGCAGGTCAGATGCGCCGCGGCAGGAATAGCGGTTTCCGTCAGGATGCGCTTTACAGTGCGCGCGGTGCGCTCACGCGTCGAGCCGCCGGCGCCGTAGGTCACCGAGACGAATTTCGGCTTCAGCGGCTCCAGCCTTGTGACGGTGTCCCATAGTTTTGACTCCATCTCGTCCGTCTTCGGTGGGAAGAATTCAAAGGAAACCCTGACCTTGTCGCCAATGTCGGGACGGCGGGAAAAGCGGAACTGGTTCATCAGGCGGTTTCCCTTATCTGCCTTTTGTCGTTGGAAGGATCGGCGATCAGCAGGCGCCGGTCGCGACCAAGCCAGAGCTTTACGGTGAGCCTGGCCTCGTTGCCGCCGCGCGGCTCGAACTCTTGGGCATCCTCGAGATCGAGGCCGGCTTCCTCAAACCAGTCCGCGATCTGCCGGTCGGAAAAGCCGAGCCGCATATGCGCGTGCTCGTCGCGCAGGAATTCCAACGCATGCGGCGCGAAGTCGACGATGACCAGCCGCCCCGCCGGACGCAAAAGCCGCGCCGCCTCGCGGATGGCGCGGGCGGGATCGTCGAGATAGTGCAGCACCTGATGAATGGTTACGAGATCGAAGGCATCGCGCTCGACCGGCGGCGCGAAGATGTCGCCCTGCCGCACCTGCGCATTCGAAACGCCGGCCTTGTCGAGATTGGCGCGCGCCACGGTCAGCATCTCGCGCGACATGTCGATGCCGACGCCGCGCCGATAGAGCGGCGAGAAGATTTCCAGCAGCCGCCCGGTGCCGGTGCCGAGATCGAGCATCGACTGGAACGGCCGCTTGCCGACCAACTTCAACATTGCGGCTTCGACGGCGCGGTCCGGCACATGCAGCGAACGGATATGGTCCCAGCTCGCCGCATTCACCGAAAAATACTCGACCGCCCGGTCTTGCCGCTTGCGTTTGACCGAGGCCAGGCGCTCGAGGTCGCGTTCGACCTGCGGATCGGCACCGCGAATGCCGGAAACCAGCCCCATGACGAAGCCGCGTGAGGAATCCGCATCCGACAGGCGGAAGAAGGCCCACGACCCTTCCTGGTAGCGGCCGATCAATCCGGCCTCCAGCAGGAGCTTCAGGTGACGCGAAACGCGTGGCTGCGACTGGCCGAGAATTTCGGTAAGATCGGAAACGGTGAGGTCGCCGCGCGACAACAGTGCCAATATGCGCAGCCGGCTGGATTCGGCCGCCGCCTTCAATGTATCCACCATGGTGTCGAGCGAGACATGCATCAGCGTATTCTCTTTGAAAAGATATAAACATATGTTTATGTCGATTTTCAAAACCTTGCAAGCGCTATGTCGCTTCCGGACAAGAAAATGCCGCATGCGTCGACTCTCGATGCATGCGGCCCAGAAGTGGGCCGCGGTCCTTGGGACACGACATGCACGAACAAAAAGATGCGGGATGATAGCAGAATGACCGGACCGCGTGAGATGTTCGAAACGCGAGAAGGCGAGCAGAGGCTGGAGAACGATCCGGCACTGATGCCGCCTGATGGCGGCATCGTCTTCATCGGCCGCATCGCCTCGCCATGGACGACGCGCGAAACCTGCCCGAAGAACATGCGCAGCGCACGCGAGACCGGGCAGCCGGCAGTACTGACAATAGACGCGCCCTATCGCCTTGGCCTGCAAGGGCTGGAGCGCGCCAGCCACGTCATCATCCTGTCCTGGCTGCATCACGCGCCGCGGACTCTGATTGTGCAGAAACCGCGCCATGCGGCTGAAGCGAAAGGCGTATTTTCGCTGCGCTCCCCTGCCCGCCCGAACCCCATCGGGTTGCACATCGCCAAGCTGATCGCTGTCGATATCGGCACAGGCCATATCGATCTCGACGCCATCGACGTGCTCGACGGCACGCCGGTCATCGACATAAAACCCTATTTCGCCTCGACTGACGCCATACCGGAGGCGACTATTGAAGGGCGCGACGAGCCCAATGGGATTCGGCGATGACAGCGCCAACCGGCCGTCGCCGCGCCATCGCCAAGGCGCTGACGGCACTTCTGCCGCTGGCGCCTTATGCCGACATGGAAAAGATCCGCACCGACGCCGGTGCGGTTCACATGAAGACCTTGCCGCCGGGCATCGCCGTATGGCTGACGACCATCGCCCATATCCGCCACATGCACACCGATTACGAAAAACTGCTGAGCGAAGGCTATGACCGCGACTCGGCGCGTTTCTTCGTCATAGAACAGACCAACATCGTGCTCACCCGCTGGCGTGCGACACGCCTGCTCGACGCCGATGACGAGGAGGATTGAGCACGGTTACTTCCTCGTCAGCACGGCGACCGCATTGTAGGGCTGGCCGTCGGCCTGGCCTACCCAGGTCCAGGACAGATTGCCCTTGAAAAACCTGACGGTGATGTTGCCGCCGTCGATGCACTTGTCCTGACCGTAGGTGATGCTCTCGTGGTATTCCGCCGATGTGTCGTCCCTGGACGTCTGCGACAGGGATCCGCCGCAGCCGAGCGACGGATAGTCGATCGACGCATCGCCATCGTTAATCGTCATGGCGATCGGCCAATCGGCCCCGGCATCGCCCGCCGGGCTCTGGTGGCCGCTGCCGACCCAGGTGCCGCTCAGCGTCGGCACATTCACCGCGCAAGGCAGGTTCTGGAAGATCGGCGTCAATTCGCTGCCGGTTTTCTCGCAGCGATAGGTCTGGCCGCCCTGGCACAGCTCTTCGCCCTCCCGCGCGCATCGGGCGCTGGCTTCGCCGAACGCGGCGAACATCGACAAAGCTGCAATAGCGACCCCAAACCTGACCATATCCCCCTCCCGTTCAGAACTCGCAATGTAAGGCAATTCCGATCCAATGTATCGGCGAGATGGTCATGGAGGCCGAACAGCGCCGGGCGGGTGGCTCTATGCCTTCTGTCTGGCGCCGCTAGCCTCTCGCCTTACGCGACAGGAGACCCCGATGAGCCGGACGATGGCAACACAGGACAAGAAGCAACTGCCCGTGGTTGGCGACCGTCATGTCGACCCGCACTCCTACCCCGAGGGCGTCGCTTTCCTCGACGGCCAATACCTGCCGATGTCACAAGCCAAGATCTCGGTGCTGGACTGGGGCTTTCTGCATTCCGACGCCACTTACGACACCGTGCATGTCTGGAATGGTCGCTTCTTCCGCCTCGACTTGCATCTCGGCCGCTTCTTCGGCGGGCTGGAAAAGCTGCGCATGACCATTCCCTTCGACCGCGACGGCGTGGCCGAAATCCTGCACAATTGCGTGGCGCTGTCCGGTCATCGCGCCGCCTATGTCGAAATGCTGTGCACGCGCGGCGCCTCGCCGACCTTCAGCCGCGACCCGCGCCAGGCGGTCAACCGCTTCATGGCGTTCGCCGTGCCGTTCGGCTCGGTCGCCAACGCCGAGCAATTGCAGCGCGGCCTGCGTGTCGCCATCAGCGACAAGGTGCGCATTCCGCCGGCCTCGATCGACCCGGCGATCAAGAACTACCACTGGCTCGATCTGGTGCGTGGCCTCTACGATGCCTATGACCGCGGCGCCGAGACCGCGTTGATTCTCGACTTCAACGGCAATGTCGCCGAGGGTCCGGGCTTCAACGTCTTCTGCGTCTGGGATGGCAAACTGTCGACGCCTTCCATTGGCGTGCTGCCCGGCATCACCCGCCGCACTGTCTTCGACCTGTGCGCCGAAGAAGGTCTTGCCGCCACCGCCACCGATGTCAGCGTCGCCGCATTGCGCGAGGCAGACGAGGTTTTCATCACCTCGACCGCGGGCGGCATCATGCCGGTGACGGAGATCGACGGCGTCCGGATCGCCGACGGCAAGGTCGGGCCGATCACCAGCCGCCTGATGGCGCGCTACTGGCAAAAGCACGATGATCCGGCGTGGTCGAGCCCGGTGAACTATCCTGAAGGCGGCGTAGCCCCACTCCTTTGGCTGCGTACTGAACGATGAGAACCCGCATCTATGCCGTGTAGATCCACTGCTCCGGCACCCGCGCCGAAATCTCTTCGCCGACGCTGATCGTTCCCGGTTTCTCGACCCAGGCGACGACGCCGCGCAGCCGCATGGCTGCTTTCGGGAACAACAGCGCCCCGGCTTCGACGTCGGCCATTCCGGCATGCTCGGCGATCGACCGGCCGGCGATGCGGCATGGTCCGTTCTGTGCGTCGACCTTGATGGTCACGCCGCCTTTGAAGAACAGCAGCGTACCGGCCGGCAGCATGGAGAGGTTGGACACCCCTTCGATCACCAGATTGGCGCCGAGCCATTCCGGCTTGACCTCGGCCAGGCCCATGCGTTCGGCGACGACGGCCAGCTCGTCCGCCGCCACGATGGACAATTGCCGTTCGTTGCGCATTTCGGTGCCGCGCGGATACCAGGGCTCGCGCCCGCCCGAGCGCCGCGTCGCGCCGGAGTGGAAATCACCATCGATGCCGTTGAAACCAAGGCGCAACGCGTCGACCGGGCGCGTCTCGAAACGCCCTGATGGTGCGACGTAAAGCGCTGCCGCCTTGGCGGCGAGTTTTCGCGCCGGGATGATGTCAACAGGCTTTTCAGCCTCGGGGAAGAGATCCAGCATGGCGTTCTTTTCTCTCGTCATCCAGCGAATTAGCCGGGCGGACTTCGCGGCGTCCAGTTGAAAGTGCTGATTGTTCGATCAGCACCACCGATGGGATGGCGATCACGCTGGCATCGCCTGGTGGGCGCGCCTGCATCTCGGCAGGCTGTGGCCGGGCACCGTCACCGCCAAGGCCGGGCACCGTATCGTCGATACCGGCCCATACGGACTGGTCCGCCATCCGATCTACACCGGATTGCTGCTGGCGATCCTCGCCACCATGGCGGCCAAGGGCACCGAGCTGAATCAGAGCATCCTGAGCAGCGCGCCGCCGATCGAATACCCCGCGCCAAAGGCGCAGATCAGGCCGAAATCGCCTGCCTTCATGTCGGCATGGTTTTCCGACAGCGCGACGATGGCGCCGGCACCCGCCGTGTTGCCCAGCCGCTCCAGCACCATCGGCGCGCGGTCGTGGTCGACCTCGTGGCCGAACGACAGCTTCAGGATCATCGCATTCATGCGCGCATTGGCCTGATGCAGCCAGAAGCGCCTGATCGCTTGCGGCGTCAGCCCGTGCTCGGCCAGGAATTCGACGATGAATTTTTGCCCGGCGACGGTGACTTCCTTGAACACCTTGTTGCCGACCTGCTTGATCAGATTGCCTTCCAGATTGATCATGTAGGGATCATCCTGGGCGGTACGGGTGTGATAGCCCAGATTGGTGCGGATGTTGTTCGACATCTGCGTCCAGATGCGCGTGTCGAGCACCTCGAAGCGCCCCGGCCGCTTGTCGCCCTTGGGCAGGCCTTCGACCACCATCGACACCGAAGCGTCGCCGAAGATGAAATGCGTCTGCCGGTCGCGGAAATTGAGATGACCGGTGATGATCTCGGGCGTCGTCACCAGAATGCGCTTGTGCGCGCCCGACCGCACCAGGTTGACGGCAATGTGCAAGGCGGCGGCCGCCGAAGAACAGCCAAGCCCCATGTCGAAGCCTGCGCCCTTGGTGCCCAGCGCTTCCTGCATTTCGATGGCGATTGCCGGATAGGGCCGCTGGTGATGCGAGGCCGAGCAGATCACCAAATCGATATCGGACGGCTTCAGCCCGGCATGGTCGAGAGCCTTTTGGGCCGAGGCGATGCCGAACTCGGCTTCGAGCGACAGCGCATCGTCAGGCCGTGGCGGAATGCGCGGCGCCATCCGGGTCGGATCGAGAATGCCCTCGCGCTCGATCACATGGCGGGTGCGCACGCCCGAGGCGTGGACGATGAAGTCGCTGTCCGATTTCGGCAGTGGCGGCTCGCCGGTATCCTGGCGGCGCGCATTCTCCATATCGACCCAGGCATTGAAGCTGGCAACCAGCTCTTCATTGGTGATCTTGGCTTCAGGGATTTCAACGCCGATGCCACTGATGATGACGCGATGCATATATCCAGTCCGTCCCATCCGCAGCGTTGCGGGCTTCATGTGGGCGCCGGAACGCTCCGGCGCAACACTTTTCTCACCGCGGCGGTTTACGCCGGCTTAAACCAAAGGTTTAGGCCGACTTAAGCCTGATTTCACCAGGCGCAGAGCTTGGTGTTGGTCTGCGGATTGTACCAGCAGGCGCCGTCGTCGTGGCTGCGCACGAACTGCCCCGGCAGCGGCACATTGCGGCGGCCGAGATTGACATAGCCATAGGCAAAACCCGGCCCGTCTATCTCCAGCACATAGGTCGGATAGCCCGGCGCCGAAATGCGGAAGCTGCCCGCATCATCGATCGCCCTGTAGGTGCATGCGAAATAGCCGTCGTCGCTGGTGAAGCAGCGCGCCCGCTTGGCTTCCGCTGAGATCGAGAACGCCAGAAGTGCCGCCGCGCACACGCCCCCGCCGAAAAGCATCTTATTCAGTGTCATCATCCACCCCCTGCCACGTGGGCCATCGTGACCCCAACGCGATGAAATGCGCATGGCGGCGAAACCGGGTCAAGCGGCCGCAACGGGCGCCGCGTAACGTGGATAATCAGGCCCGTTTGGCGACGATGAAGATGCGTGGAAAGCGCAAAAGCACCTTGCCATTTGCCATCTTCGGATAGGCCTTTTTGACCTTGGCCGTGTAGCTGTCGAGGAACATTGTCCGCTCGTCGGCGTCCAGCGGATCGAGGAACGGCTTCAGTCCCGTCGACTTCACCCATTCGACGATCGCCTCGGCGTCTGCCAGCGGATGATTGTAGGCCGTATGCCAGATATCGAGCCGGTCGGAGAACGGCGACAGCAGATCGTAGTAGAACGGCACCGGCGGCAACGGCCCGCGTGCCGCGCCCTTTAGCTTTTCGGCAAACGGCATCTCGGCGGCGGTCTCCCGCATCAGACGATGCGAATCCTCGCCCATATTGTCGGGCATCTGGATGGCCAGCGCGCCGCCTGGGGCGAGGAAGCCCATCAGCCGCTGGAAGACCGCGGGATGCTCGGGCAGCCACTGGAACACCGCATTGGCGAAGATCACGTCGACCGGCTCCGCCGGCTGCCATTTGGAGGCATCGGCGAGATCAAAGGTGACCTCGGGCAAACGCGCCCTCGCCTTCTCGATCATGTCGGGTGAGGTGTCAAAGCCGCTCACCTGCGCATCCGGCCAGCGCCCGACAAGCAGTTCGGTCGAGTTGCCCGGCCCGCAGCCGATGTCGACGACGCGGCGCGGAAAGTCGACGGGGACCTGCGCCACCAGGTCCCGCGCGGGCCGCGTGCGCTCATCCTCGAATTTCAGATATTGGGCGGCGGACCAATCGGGCTTTTGTGAAACGACGCTGTTGTTCATCGATACACCTCGCGACGGTTGCCTATTTCCACGACTAGGACCACAAGGCTGCTATCCCAGAACTGGACGATGATCCGGTAGTCGCCGACGCGAAACCGCCAAGCTTCTTCTTTGGTTGCGGTAAGGCGTTTGGCAAGAACTCTTGGATCGGGATGCGCTGAAACTCTTCCGGAGAGGAATTCGAGGACGCGGCGTTGGCCCTTCGTCGAAAGCCGTTCAATGTCCTTCTTAGCGCGCGGCGTGAACTCGACACGCCAACTCATTCAGCGGCGGGCTTCTTGTTACGCTCGTCGCCTTCACGAAGTTCAAGCTGGCGGATCATCTCCTCCAGCGGGATACGAACGCCGTCGTCATTCTTGACCCGCTCCTCGGCAATCCTGGCGTCCTGCCAATCCTCGATGGCCTCGAGGATCGCGTCGACTGCGACCTGATCGGTCGTACGGCCACTGGCCTTGGCCATGTCGGCCAGCAGCTTTTCGGTCTTTTGCGGCAGTTTGACTGTGATCATGGAAAGCTCCGTCAACCCAATTTAGGTCAAACGACGATCGCCCGCAACGGACCGGCCCCTTACCGCGTCAGCCTCTTGTAGGTCATGCGGTGCGGGTTGATGGCATCCGGCCCGAGGCGGCGGATCTTGTCCTGCTCGTAATCCTCGAAATTGCCCTCGAACCATTCGACATGGCTGTCGCCCTCGAAGGCGAGGATGTGCGTCGCCAGACGGTCGAGGAACATGCGATCGTGCGAGATGATGACCGCGCAGCCGCCGAAGTTTTCCAGCGCGTCTTCGAGTGCGGCCAGCGTTTCAGTATCGAGATCGTTGGTCGGCTCGTCGAGCAGCAGCACATTGCCGCCGGTCTTCAGCATCTTGGCCAGATGCACGCGGTTGCGCTGGCCGCCGGAGAGGTTGCCGACCTTCTGCTGCTGGTCGCCGCCACGGAAGTTGAACGACGCGCAATAGGCACGCGTGTTGGCTTCGAACTTGCCGAGCTTGACCACTTCGGCGCCGCCGGAAATCTCTTCCCACACCGTCTTTGACGGATCGAGCGCATCGCGGCTCTGGTCGACATAGCCGAGCTTGACCGTCTCGCCGACGCGGACTGAGCCCGCGTCCGGCTTTTCCTGGCCGGTGATCATGCGAAACAGCGTCGTCTTGCCGGCGCCATTGGGGCCGATCACGCCGACGATGCCGCCAGGCGGCAGCTTGAATTCCAGGCCGTCGATCAAAAGCGTGTCGCCAAAGCCCTTCGACAGGCCTTCCGCCTCGATAACCACATTGCCGAGCCGCTCGCCATGCGGAATGACGATCTGCGTATCGCTCGGACGCCGCTTGTCGGCTGCATCCAAAAGGTCTTGGAACGCCTGGATACGCGCCTTGGACTTGGTCTGGCGGGCCTTCGGGCTGGATTGTATCCATTCGCGCTCGCGGCCGATGGCGCGCTGGCGGGCGTCGTCCTCGCGGCCTTCCTGCTTGAGGCGCTTGGCCTTGGCTTCGAGATATTTGGTGTAGTTGCCCTCATAGGGAATGCCGCGGCCGCGATCGAGTTCGAGAATCCAGCCGGTGACATTGTCGAGGAAGTAGCGATCGTGGGTGATGATCATCACGGCGCCCGGATAGGCGCGCAGATGCTTTTCCAGCCACGCCGTGGTTTCGGCGTCGAGATGGTTGGTCGGTTCGTCGAGCAGCAAAAGGTCGGGCTGGCGCAGCAAGAGCTGGCAGAGCGCGACACGGCGCCGCTCACCGCCCGACAGCTTGGTGACTTCCGAATCCTTGGGCGGGCAGCCCAGCGCTTCCATCGCCATCTCGACCTGCTGTTCGAGGTCCCACAGGTTGAGCCTGTCCATCTCGTCCTGGAGCTTGGCCGACTCGTCGGCCGTCTCGTCGGAATAGTTCATCATCAATTCGTTGTAGCGCTCGATGATGGCGGTCTTGGCGGCAACGCCCTCCATGATGTTCTCGAACACGGTCTTGTCCGGATCGAGCGCCGGCTCCTGCGCCAGGTAGCCGACGGTGGCGCCTTCGGCGAGCCACGCTTCGCCGTTCCACTCCTTGTCGAGCCCGGCCATGATCTTGAGGATCGTCGACTTGCCCGAACCGTTGGGGCCGAGGATGCCGATCTTGGCGTCGGGATAGAAGGAGAGATGGACATTCTCGAGCACCTTCTTGGTGCCATAGGCCTTGTTGAGGCCGGCCATGTGATAGATGAACTGGCGTGCCACGCGCGCTTTCCCTGAAAAACTGACTGGATTTGTCGAATTGAGTGGAGTTGGCCGCTATGTAGGCGATGCGGCGGCGAACGGCAATCGCTTTTGCCGCATCTGGCCGCTCACACGCGGAAGTGTCCGCCAACCCCTGAAGTTTTCCACGCTCACCGGGCGCGATGAAAGCTCCGGTTAACCCTTCAGCGTCAAAACAGGATCGGGGTGGAATCGCTGATTTGTCGCGATTTCAGGAGAAAGATCGGATCGACGGCGTTGCTGAACAGTTTCCTGCTCCTTGCCGAAGCGGTCGTCTACTTCAGCGTCATGGTGACGCTTTTCCGATTTAGAAAGCGCATTGGTCTCGGCGTCTTCGTCTGCGCGCTCGGTGTCATGCACTTCCTCGAAACCTATCTCGCCAGCGTTTTTTACGTCGCCTTGCCGTTCGGCATGGTCTCTCCGGGCTCGGCGGTGCTGTTTTCCGGCAAGCTGGTGATGCTGTTGCTGCTCTATATGAAGGAGGACGCCGCAACCGTGCGTCAGCCGATCTATGGCCTGCTGCTCGGCAATGCGCTGATGATCGGCCTGGTGTTGCTGCTGCGCCTGCACGCCATCGCGGCACTTCCCGACGGCAGGCTCCCCGACATCGGCTTCATCGACCAGATAGGCTGGCTGATGGTGTGGGGTACGACACTGCTCTTCATCGACGCCATCCTGATCATCCTGCTCTATGAAAAGCTCGGGCGATACCTGCGCAAGGCACAGTTCGCGCGCATCCTGATTTCCGTCGCTTGCGTGCTGACTTTCGACCAGGCCGGGTTCTTCACCGCGTTGCATTTCGTCGCCGGCGCGCCGATCGCGGTCTTTTTCGGCGGTTGGGTCGCTAAGATGGCGGCGGCGCTGACCTTCAGCACCATGCTCGTCGCGTATCTCAAATGGTTCGAGGAACGCCAGATCGCGGCGCCGCGCGGCCTCACCGACATCTTCGACACGCTGACCTATCGCGAACGCTACGAGGCGCTGGTCGAACATGTCGGACGTGACGGCCTGACCGGCCTGCTGCACCGCGGGCGCTTCGACGCCGACGGTGAAGCCGCCGTCCAGGTCAGCCTGCGCACCGCCAGGCCGCTCAGCCTGCTGATCTTCGACGTCGACCATTTCAAGTCGATCAACGACCGTTTCGGCCATGCCGAAGGCGACAAGGTGCTGAAAGCGGTCGCGGCCCTGCTTGGCGAGGCGGCAAGCGCCGAGGACCAGGTGTTCCGCATCGGCGGCGAGGAATTCGCCATCCTCAGTTCGCGTCCGCACTCGGTCGCCAGGCTGCTCGGCGAAAGCATCCGTTCCGCGGTCAAGGCCTCGGCGGCCACCAGCCGCTTCGAGCTGACCGTCAGCGCCGGCGTTTCCAGCGTCAGTGAAACGACGCGCTGCCTTGCCGACCTGTTCGCCCTTGCCGACCAGCGCCTCTACAAGGCTAAATCGACCGGCCGCGATCGCGTCGTCGGCGAGCCGGGCGGCCACGAAGCCGACGCCGCCATTGCATGGACCAAATCCGCGCAGATCTAGGTCTGTTGTTACGACTTCTTCTGCCGTCGAAGGCCTGTCACGGTGGAAACCGCCATCAGCGCAATCGCCAGCCATTTCAGCGCCGTGATGATCGGCCCGGTCTTGATGTCGTAGGCAATGAACAGAAGGATGCCCGGCACCAGCAGGCCGCACATGATCAGCATGATGCGGTTGATCTGCCACGACACTTTTGACGCCAACGCCTCGTCGCCGGGTGCTGGAGCCAGCGCCGCCCGCACCGTCTTGCCGCCCACCAGCATGGCCGAAAGGCGCATCGAGATCGGCAGGCCGAGTCCGATGATCAGGAAAGCGCAAGCCGCCAGCAGCAGCGAAAATTTCAGCGCGCTGGTTTCCGCCGGTACAGGAAACAGCAGCGTCGCCAGCGGCAGGAAGACGCCAAAAATGCCGATTGCAGCAATAGTGATGAAAATCACCGCATTGACGATCGTGAACAGCTGGTACGTGCCGACGCCGATCGGTTCGGAGAGCGTTCGCATGCGCGCCCACTCGGCGTCGCTATAGGAAAAGCCCGGCCATTCCATGCGGGCATCGTTGATCGAGACCATGCCCTTGGCCCAGAAAGCCAGCCGGGCCAGCGCGCTGCTCGTCATGCCATTCATTGCGACCCCCGCCTTAATGATGCGCAAAGCAAGATAGCATCAGGACGCGGCAACGCGACAGTCCGGTGTCTGCGCCCTGCCAACGCATGTGGGAAGCCGCCCCGTATCTACTGGAAGCCGATCGCGTCGACAGTGCCTGTCGGGCAGCCCGCCTTGTTGGTCGGCACCGAAGCCAGCAGCAGATCCTTGAGCGAGCTGTTGGGTTCGATCGGGCCGGCGAGGCCGAGCGTCAGTTCGCCGATCAGCCGCCTGCCGCTCGACGGATCGATGACGCAGGACACGCGCACGCGGTCCCCTGCTCCAGCGCCGAAAGCGCTGTCGAAGGCGCCGCGGATCTGGTCCGCCGTCAGCTTGCCGCCGATGTTCTTGGCGAAGAGATCGCGCACCGGCGAGCTGTTCACCGCGCGCATCAGGTTGAGCGCATCGGAGAAATAATCCTGCTGGCTCTTGCCGTAGCAGGTGCCGTGCTTGATCCATTCATGCCGCTCGAGATGGGAAGCTGTTCCCGGCATCACCCGATCGAGCTCCGTGCGGGTATTGGCATCCAGGTTGACCGGCGGCAGGTCCTTCCAGTGGGCCGGATTGTCGTTGGCCTTGTCGCCGGCCGTCGCCTGGCAATAGAAATTGCCGTTCGGCTGCGGCCACAGCCCGTGCAAGGTAAAATGCGTCGCGTCGAAATCACCGGCGCTCTGCGCCTTGCATTCGGTCTTGCTCGACTTGGTCTCGCAGAAGGCCGGCTGCCAGCTCAGCGCGAAGACATATTCGGGTTTTGAGGCCGCCGGCTTGCCTTGCCCACCCGGTGCGGCCGGCACCGTCGCCGCGCTGCTGCCCGAAACATGGCCGCAGGAAACCTTCACCCAGCGGCGCTCCGGATCGGCGCCCGGCACCTGGATAAGGTAGTGCGTCGGCGCATCCTTGTTGCCGGCCAGCAACTGGTAGCTTTGTCCGGCATTGGTCGAAACGTTGCCGGGGTTCTTGCCGTTCTTGATGGCCTGCGTCGCCGGACAGGCAGCGTCGGCGACGAAGGACCCGCTCATCTTGACGTCGGCGCGCGCCGCCCCGGCCAGCGACGCCGCCAACATGGCCAATCCGAAAACGACACCAATGCGCATGGAAAATCCCCGGCTCAAGAAGTGGGCGACAGACTGAAGCTGTCTCCATGTCAGAATTGCGATATTTCACTGGCCAAACGCAAGAAACATCGTCGCGGAAAAGCAGGCTTTGCCAATTGACGCAAAACCGGCGCCAGCGCAAACAAAGCCGGCGCCATGGTGGCGGCTAGAGCCTGGAGACCAAGCGGCATGTCATTCAGCCAGCAGCGCGTGGTTGCCTCGCCGACCGGTGCCGATCTCAATCTTTTCGTCAGGCAAGCCGATGGCCGGGGACGTGCCGTCGTCCAGATCAATCACGGCCTGGCCGAGCACGCCGCGCGCTATGCCCGCTTTGCCGATTTTCTTGGCTCCCGCGGCTTCCACGTCTATGTTCACGACCATCGTGGCCACGGCGCAACCAAGGCCCCAGACGCGCCGATCGGCAGGTTCGCCGACAGGAACGGCGCCGCCAAGGTGATCGCCGACGTCGGCGCCATCCATGATCTCATCGCCAGCGAACAGCCGAACCGGCCGGTCATCCTGTTTGGCCATTCTATGGGCGCGTCGGTGGCGTTGAACTACCTGTTGCACCACTCGCCACGCGTCCATGCCGCCGCGATCTGGAACGGCAATTTCTCGCAAGGCCTGCTCGGACAGGTAGCGCTGGGCATCCTTGCCTGGGAACGGATGCGGCTCGGCTCAGACGTGCCGTCGCGCCTGCTGCCAAAACTCACCTTCCAGGCCTGGGGCAAGGCGGTGCCCAACCACCGCACACTGTTCGACTGGCTGTCGCGCGACGAGGCCGAGGTGGCGAAATACATTGCCGATCCCTTGTGCGGCTGGGACGCTTCGGTATCGATGTGGCGCGACGTCGTCGGCATGGCGCTGAATGGCGGCAAGGACGCCGGCTTTGCCGGCATCCGGCGCGACCTACCCGTCAGCATCGTCGGCGGCGAAAAGGATCCGGCTTCCGACTATGGCAAAGGGATCACGCATCTTGCCAATCGCATGCGCAGGATGGGCTTTTCGAATCTCGTTTCAAAGGTTTACGCCGATACCCGCCACGAAAGCCTGAACGAGGTGAATCGCGACATCATCATGGACGATTTCGCGGCTTGGGCCGACGGCGTGCTGAAGGATTGACGGCATTGGCCTATCGCAAGAGCCGTGACAGCCGTTGCAGGGCTTGATAGAGGCTCTGCTTTCGCAGCAATCACGGTGATTGCAGCAACCAGGGTGATCTATGACTGAGCCTCCCCTGAAAGGCATCCGCGTCGTCGAACTCGCCCGCATCCTTGCCGGGCCATGGGCCGGGCAATTGCTTGCCGATCTCGGCGCCGACGTCATCAAGGTCGAGAGCCCCGACGGCGGTGACGACACCCGCAAATGGGGCCCGCCCTTCGTCATGGGCAAGGACGGCGAGAACCTGTCGGCCGCCTACTACCATTCCTGCAATCGTGGCAAGCGCTCCATCGCCATCGATTTCTCGACACAGGAAGGCGCCGAGATCGTGCGCCGGCTGGTCGCCACCTCGGATGTGCTGATCGAGAACTTCAAGCTCGGCGGCTTGAAGAAATATGGCCTCGATTATGACAGCCTGCGCCAGATCAACCCCCGCCTCGTCTATTGCTCGATCACCGGCTTCGGCCAGGATGGTCCCTACGCGCCACGCGCCGGCTACGACTTCATCATCCAGGCCATGGCCGGCATGATGTCGATCACCGGCGAGGTCGGCCGCGAGCCGCAGAAAGCCGGTGTCGCCATCTCCGATATCTTCACCGGCCTCTATTCGGTCATCGCCATCCAGGCAGCACTGCGTCATGCCGAACAGACCGGCGATGGCCAGCACGTCGACATGGCGCTCTTCGACACCCAGATCTCGGCGCTCGGCAACCAGAACCTCAACTACCTCGTCTCCGGCAAGTCGCCGGTGCAGATGGGCAATGCGCATATGAACATCGCTCCATACGAGGTTGTGCCGGTCAGGGATGGACACATCATCCTGGCGGTCGGCAATGACGGCCAGTTCGGCAAATTCTGCGCTGCCGTCGGACTGGACGATCTGCCTGCAAATCCCGACTTCGCCACCAATCCTGCCCGGGTCGCCAACAGGATCAAGCTCCGCGAGCGCATGATCGAGGCGCTGAAGGTTTTTGACCGCGACCCGCTGCTGGCAAAGCTGGAAGCGGCCAGCGTGCCGGCGAGCCCGATCAACACGATCGGCCAGATGTTTGCCGACCCGCAGACAATCGCGCGCGGCATGCGGCTCGATCTCGACGACGGCCACGGCAATCTTCTGCCGTCGGTGCGCGCGCCGATGGTGATGTCGGGCACACCGCTGGTCTATGAGCGCCCCTCGCCGCGCCTGGGCGAGCACACGCAAGAAATCCTTGCCGAACTGGAGAAGTCTGGACAATGAAGACCGGCGGACAACTGATCGTCGACGCGCTCGAAGCCAACGGCACCGACCGCATCTATTGCGTGCCAGGTGAATCCTACCTGGCGGTGCTCGACGCGCTGCATGATTCAGCGATCCGCACCATCGTCTGCCGCCAGGAAGGCGGTGCGGCCATGATGGCCGATTGCCACGGCCGCCTGACCGGCAAGCCCGGCATCTGCTTCGTCACCCGCGGCCCCGGCGCCACCAATGCCTCGGCCGGCATCCACATCGCCATGCAGGATTCGATACCCGTCATCCTGTTCATCGGCCAAGTCGCCAGCCACGCCAAGGAGCGCGAGGCTTTTCAGGAGGTTGATTACAAGAGGTTCTTCGGTGACATCGCCAAATGGGTGGTCGAGATCGACGACGCCTCGCGCATCCCGGAATTCGTCACCCGCGCCTTCGCGGTGGCCACATCGGGCCGCCCCGGCCCGGTGGTCATCTCGCTGCCGGAAGACATGCTGACCAGCGTCGTCGAGGCACCCATCGCCTTGCCGCACACACAGGTCGAAACCCGGCCGGGCGAAACCGAGCTCGATGCGCTGGAAAAGCTGCTGGCCAAGTCCATCAGGCCGTTCGCCATCCTCGGCGGCACGCGCTGGGATGCCGAGGCGGTAGCGCGGATGCGCACGATCGCCGAGGCCTGGGCGCTGCCGGTCGGCTGTTCCTTCCGCCGCCAGATGCTGTTCGATCATCTCCATCCGAACTATGCCGGCGATGTCGGCATCGGCATCAACCCGAGGCTGGCAACGACGATCAAGCAGGCCGATCTCGTGCTGCTGATCGGCGGCCGTATGGGCGAAATGCCCTCGTCGGACTATACGGTGCTGAAAAGCCCCTACCCCGACCAGACACTGGTCCATGTCCATGCCGACGCCGGCGAACTCGGCCGCGTCTACAGGCCGGCATTGGCGATCAACGCCTCGCCGTCTGCCTTCGTCGACGCTTTCGCCAAGCGCAAGCCGGCCTCCGCACCCGTCTGGGCAGCCGAAACGCCAAAGCTGCATGCCGCCTATCTCGACTGGTCGACGCCACCGGAAGGCGGCCCCGGCTCGGTCCAGATGGGGCCGATCATGAACTACCTCGAAAAGATGTTGCCCGACGACGCCATCCTCACCAACGGCGCCGGCAATTACGCGACCTGGGTGCATCGCTTCCACCGCTTCCGCCGCTTCGCCACTCAAGGTGCACCAACCTCAGGCTCGATGGGCTACGGCACGCCGGCGGCGGTCGCCGCAAAAGAACTGTTCCCGGACCGCACCGTGGTTGCCTTCGCTGGCGACGGCTGCTTCCTGATGAACGGGCAGGAATTCGCCACTGCCGTGCAGTACGACCTGCCGATCATCGTCGTCGTCGTCAACAACGGCATCTACGGCACCATCCGCATGCATCAGGAGCGCGAATATCCCGGCCGGGTCGTGGCCACGGATCTCAAAAATCCCGACTTTGCGGCCTTGGCCCGTGCCTATGGCGGTCATGGCGAAACGGTCGAGAAGACCGCCGACTTCGCTCCCGCCTTCGAACG
The DNA here is from genome assembly GCF_042647205.1 of Mesorhizobium cantuariense. NCBI lineage: Bacteria > Pseudomonadati > Pseudomonadota > Alphaproteobacteria > Hyphomicrobiales > Phyllobacteriaceae > Mesorhizobium > Mesorhizobium cantuariense. The sequence goes on from NZ_JBHRVD010000001.1 coordinate 4,217,600, forward strand.
TGCCCGCGCCAGCGGCAAGCCGGCGATCGTCGAGATCAGGCTCGACCCCGAAGCGATCACGCCGACCAAGACGATGACCCAGATCCGCGACAAGAGCTGAGTACTAAGGGCATAGGCCGAGTTCTACGGCGCCCCCCTCTGTCCTGCCGGACATCTCCCCCTCAAGGGGGGAGATTGGATGTCACGACTGCTTTCGCCAATCTTCAGCGTTGAACAACAGGCGCAGATGCCAGAACTGCCAATCTCCCCCCTTGAGGGGGAGATGTCCGGCAGGACAGAGGGGGGCGCTGTCCCGCCAACCTTGAACGGTGTTGGCCGCTGCCCCCTACTTCGCCTTCTCGATCTGTCCGCGGATTTCGCCGTCCTTGTTGGCTGCGGTGTGGACGTTGACGTAATATTTGCCGGCCTCCAGGTCAGCCGCCTGGGCATCGGTCAGCGTTTCTGAACCCTTGATCGGGCTCTTCAGCTTGCCCTTGAACGGGATCGCCACCCCGGCGTTTTCACCCATCGCGGCTGGGCCGTGAATGTGTCCGGCCGTCGCCGGCCCGCTCAGCCCGGAATATTTGACGTTCCAGCTGAGTTTCTTCGTGGCCGTGTCGAAGGTGAGAGCTGCCGTGCCCTTGCCTTTCGTGGTCACCGGCGGGTTCTGCTGGGCGCCGTCGAGCGTCGCTTTCAGCTTCACCGTCTCGGCCAGGGCCGGTGAAGCCATGAGGAAGGACGCCGAGATGGCCAGTGCCGAAAGCATTGGTGCCAAGGATTGGATACGCATGAAAATCTCCGTTTGGTGGATGACATCCTCCACGGCTCCCCGGCGCGCGGATGTATCGGCACAACGCTTATAAAAGCGGATGGCTCCGCGCGAGTAACGCTTATGTGCAAACGGCCGGACCGCGCGTCAGACGGCTGCCAGTGCCTGCGTCAGGTCGGCGATCAGATCGTCCGGGTGTTCGACGCCGATCGACAGCCTGACCGTGGTCTCCAACACGCCGATGCGCTGGCGAACCTCGAAGGGAATACCCGAATGGGTCATGGCTGCCGGGTGACTGGCCAAGGATTCCGTTCCGCCCAGGCTCACCGCCAGCTTGAAGATCTGCAGGTTGTTGAGAAAGGCGAAAGCCGCCTTCTCCCCGCCCTTAATATCAAACGAGAAGGTCGAGCCGGCACCGGTGCATTGCGCTCTGTAGGCGCGGCCCGCCGGCGTGTCCTCGCCGAGGAACGGCAGGTAATGCACCTTCCCGACCTTGGCATGATCGCGCAGGAATTCGGCGACGAGGCGCGCATTGTCGTTGGCCCGCTCCATGCGGATCGACAGCGTCTCCAGCGAGCGGCCGAGCATCCAGCAGGAATGCGGGTCGAGCTGCGTGCCGATTGCGCCGCGCAACGCCTTGATCGGCTTGGTGACCGCCTTGCTGCCCATGGCGGCACCCGCGATGAGGTCGGAGTGGCCGCCGACATATTTGGTCAGCGAATAGACGGAGACATCGGCGCCGTGTTCGATCGGCCGCTGGAACACCGGGCCGAGCAATGTGTTGTCGCAGACAACGATCGGCGTCGACCCTTGGCCCGCGCCGATCTCGTCGGCGATTGTCCGCATCAGCGCGATATCGACCAGGCTGTTGGTCGGATTTGACGGCGTCTCGATCAGGATGACCGACACGCGGCCCTTCGCGACGGCCGCATCGGCGGCCGCGCGCACCGCTGTCTCATCGACGCCGTCCGCGAAGCCGACAGCACCAATGCCGAAACCGGAAAGCGTGCGCGTCAAAAGCGTCTCCGTGCCGCCGTACAGCGGCTGCGAATGCAGGATGACGTCGCCCGGACGGGCGTAGGCGAGCAGTGTCGTGGCGATCGCCGACATGCCTGATGAAAACAGGATGCAGGCATCCGTCCCCTCATAGATCGCCAGGCGGTCCTCGACGATCTCGCTGTTGGGATGGTTGAAGCGCGAATAGACCAGGCCGGACGCAGTGCCGCTCGGCGGCTCCTTGCGGCCGGAGGTGTAGTCGAAGAAGTCGCGTCCCTCTTCCGCCGACTTGAACACGAAGGTCGAGGTCAGGAACACCGGTGGCTTAACGGCGCCCTCCGAAAGCTGCGGATCGAAGCCATAGCTCAGCATCAGCGTCTCCGGGTGGAGCTTGTGGTTGCCGATATGGGTTTTCGAAGGGCGTGGCGCGGGCATGGCTTTTTCCTGCTTTTGAAAGAGTGTCGTGCGGCAATTTATGCGATCCCGATCAGCCAGTCCTTGCTATTCTTGGGCTCGCATGGCTGCATTCCCGCAACAAACTGCCTGGAGAGACCAAAAGTGCAGCAGAAGATAGCCGACGATTTCGACCGCAAGATTCTGCGTGAACTGCAGGCCGACGCCCGCATCACCAACAATGAGCTTGCCGAGCGGATCGGCCTGTCGCCGTCGCCCTGCCTGCGGCGGGTGCGGCGGCTGGAAGAGACCGGTGTCATCAGAGGCTACACCACACTGGTCGATCCGGCCGCCTTCGGCTGGAGCATGGTCGCCATCGCCACCATCCGGCTCAGCCGCCAGAACGAAGACGAGATCGTGATGTTCGAGGAGGCGATCCGCGGCTGGGAAGAGGTGCTGGAATGCCACCTCGTCACCGGTTCGCGCGACTATGTGCTGAAGGTGGTGACGGGAAACCTCGAGCAGTACGAGCGCTTCATCAAGGAAAAGATCGCGCGGCTGAAATGCGTCGCCTCGATCGAGACCAGCTTCGTCATGAACACCATAAAGGAACGGCGCCTCTAGCAAGAGGCGCCGTTCTCTAGATCGATATGTTGCCGACTAGGCTTACTTGACCGCCTTGTCGGTGATGGCGGTGGTGTAGGCGCCGGTCGGCTCCTTGGTGATGATCTTCTGGTCGAGCAGCGCCTTGGCGGTGCGCTCGTAGGTGGCCGGGTCGAGCTTGCCGTCGGCATTGTCGATCAGCTTGGCGACTTCGCTCATCATGCGCTTCTGGTGGTTCTCGTCCTGACCGCCGCCGTCCATGACGATGCCTGCGGCCTCGTCATTGTTGTCGATGGCGTATTTCCAGCCCTTCATCGAGGCGCGCACGAAACGCACCATCTTGTCTTCGAAGGCCGGATCCTTGAGCTTGTCTTCCGACGCATAGAGCCCGTCCTCGAGCAGGTCGTTGCCCATCGCCGAGTAGTTGAACACGGTCAGCTGTTCCGGCTTGTAGCCGGCGTCGATCAGCTGCCAGTACTCGTTGTAGGTCATGACCGAGATGCAATCCGCCTGCTTCTGGATCAGCGGCTGCACGTCGAAGCTCTGCTTCAAGACGGTGACGCCATCGGCGCCGCCTTCGGTCTTCAGGCCGAGCTTGTTCATCCAGGCGTAGAACGGATACTCGTTGCCGAAGAACCAGACGCCGAGCGTGTGGCCCTTGAAGTCGGCTTCGGTCTTGATCGGGCCGTCCTTCGGGCAGACCAGTTCCATGCCGGCCTTCTTGAACGGCTGGGCGATGTTGACCAGCGGCACGCCCTTTTCGCGGGCGGCCAGCGCACCGCCCATCCAGTCGACGATGACATCGGCGCCGCCGCCGGCGATCACCTGCTCCGGAGCGATGTCCGGGCCGCCCGGCTTGATCTCGACGTCGAGACCCTCGGCGTCATAGAAACCCTTGGCCTTGGCGACATAGTAGCCGGCAAACTGGGCCTGCGTGACCCATTTCAGCTGCAACGTCACCTTGTCGGCGGCCATCGCCTGGAAAGCGGCAAGAGACATCGCGCCGGCCAGAACAGGAATAACAAGTCTTTTCATTTTATTACCCTCTGAAGTTAGTGCCCTAAACCCACCGCCCCTATCCACCACGGACAGAGGGATGCCAAAACGTGACGGCTCTTTCGACAAGAGCGACCACGCCATAAAAGACCGAACCCGCAAGTGCTGCAACTGCGATTTCGGCCCAGACCATGTCGATGTTCATCCGCCCGACCTCGGTCGAGATACGGAAACCCATGCCGACGACAGGCGTGCCGAAGAACTCGGCGACGATGGCGCCGATCAGCGCCAGCGTCGAGTTGATCTTCAGCGCGTTGAAGATGAAGGGCGCGGCTGCCGGCAGCCTGAGCTTCAGCAGCGTCTGCCAGTAGCCCGACGCATAGGTGCGCATCAGGTCGCGCTCCATATGGCCGGAGGCGGCAAGGCCGGCAACCGTGTTCACCAGCATCGGGAAGAAGGTCATGATGATGACCACGGCTGCCTTGGACTGCCAGTCGAAGCCGAACCACATCACCATGATCGGGGCGACGCCGATGATCGGCAGCGCCGAGACCATGTTGCCGATCGGCAGCAGCCCGCGCCGCAGAAACGGCACGCGGTCGGCGAGGATCGCAGTGATGAAGCCGGCGCCGCTGCCCACGACATAGCCGAAGATCACCGCCTTGAAGATGGTCTGGCGGACATCGGCGCCGAGAACCGGCAACGAACTGGCAATGCGCGCGCCGATGGCGCTTGGCGGTGGCAAAAGGATGAAAGGGATGCCGGCGCCGCGCGTCACCGCTTCCCAGATGATCAGGATCCATGCACCGAAGATGGCAGGAATGATCAGGCGTAGCGCGGTGCGAGCCCATTTGGCGAAAGGACGCAGCGATGACAGCACCGCCACGCAGCGCCAGCCCAGCAGCCAGCTAGCCGCGAGCAACAGGAAATATGGCGCCCGCGCCAGGCCCTCGAAGCCGGCGATGCCTCCAATCAGCAGCCAGGCGACCAGATGCGCGCCGATGAAAAGCACAACGGCTTCTACGATGGACGGTATTCTGGCCATCGAGATCAAAGCGGCGACAAGCAGCACGCCGAAGATCAGCCAATTCGTCGCGACATAGGGATAAATCAACGTCCCTGCCGGCTGCGCCAGCGGATCCACTTTCGGCACGGCGATCGGGCCGAGCGCGACCGCGATCAGGCACAGCACGATCGCCAGCACTGCTTGCCAGGAGGGTTTCGACCAGTTCATGCCGGCCTCCCGCCCATGGCGCGGTCGACGATACGCCCAGCAATGCCGACCACCATGACCAGAAGGGCCGCCACCACCGAGCCGGCGACCAGCGCCGACCAGATGTCGATGGACTGGCTGTAATAGGCGCCGGCCAACAGCTTGGCGCCGATGCCCGCGACCGCACCGGTCGGCAGTTCGCCGACGATGGCGCCGACCAGGCTTGCCGCCACCGCCACTTTCATCGACGTGAACAGGAACGGCACCGAAGCAGGCACGCGCAGTTTCCAGAAGGTTTGCGAGGCACTGGCATTGTAGGTATGCATCAGGTCGAGATGCATGATCTCGGGCGAGCGCAGGCCCTTCACCATGCCCACCGTCACCGGGAAGAATGACAGATAGGTCGAGATCATCGCCTTCGGGATCAGGCCACTGATGCCGACCGCCCCCAGCACGACGATGATCATCGGTGCCACCGCCAGGATGGGAATGGTCTGCGAGGCAATGATCCACGGCATCAGGCTGCGGTCGAGCGTCGCCACATGCACGATGCCGACCGCGATGATGATGCCGAGTGCCGTGCCGAAAGCGAAGCCGAGCAGCGTCGACGACAGCGTCACCCAGGCGTTGTAGACAAGGCTGCGGTTCGAGGTGATTGGCCGCAGGAACGTGTTCTCAAAGAAGTTCACCGCCACCTGATGCGGCGCCGGCAGCGTCGGCTTGGGCTGCGACAGCGTTTTGCCAATGAGTTCGCTGAACGTGGATGTTTCACCGGCGCGGCGATCGAGATCGCGCTGGAACGGCGTGTTGAGGATGACGGCGAAGACATACCAGAGCACGACCACCCCAGCGAGAATCGAGGTCACCGGAACGAGCTTGTCGCGGAAGGTGTCCATCAGCGGGCCTCGCAAGCCAGGCGCCCACCTCTCCCCAACGGGGAGAGGGTGGCCGGAGCGAAGCGGAGGCCCTTTCTCTTCGTCATCCTAGGGCGAAGCAAGGAGCGAAGCGACGCGGCGCAGACCCTAGGATCCATGCCGTTACCTCTCCGCTCCACAACGGGGCGGAACATGGCTCCCTGTGCCCCGCCCTGCTTGGCCGATATTCTCCACCGTTTTGGCCTTTCGGCCGGCGTCACGGCATGGATCCTAGGGTCTGCGCAAGCTGCTTCGCGCTTGCTTCGCCCTAGGATGACGAAGGCGTGGTTGGCCGCCCCCTCACCCGACCTCCGCTTCGCTCCGACCACCCTCTCCCCGTTGGGGAGAGGAGGAAGCTCATCCTGCCCCTCAATCATCATAGCTGTGCCCTGCCCGCAGCCCATCACGCACACGCGCCGCGATCGCCAAAAACTCCGGCGTCTCGCGGATGTCGAGCGGCCGCTGCTTCGGCAGCGTCGATTCGATGATGTCGCTGACGCGGCCCGGCCGCGGCGACATGACGACGATGCGCGTCGACAAATAGACTGCTTCGGGAATGGAGTGGGTGACGAAGCAGATCGTCTTGTTGGTGCGTCCCCACAGTTCCAGCAATTGCTCATTGAGATGGTCGCGCACGATCTCGTCCAGCGCGCCGAACGGCTCGTCCATCAGCAGCAGGTCGGCATCGAAGGCCAGCGCGCGGGCGATAGAGGCGCGCTGCTGCATGCCGCCCGAGAGCTGCCAGGGATATTTCTTCTCGAATCCCGAGAGATTGACGAGATCGAGCGTGCGCTTGATCCGCTCCACCTGCTCCGCCTTGGACAGGCCCATGATCTCCAGCGGCAGCCCGACATTGCGCTCGATGGTGCGCCAGGGAAACAGGGCGGCGGCCTGGAAGACATAGCCATAGGCGCGTTTCTCGCGCGCCTGCTCGGGCGTCATGCCGTTGACCGAAATCGTCCCCGAGGTCGGCTTCTCCAGATCGGCGATGACGCGCAGCAGCGTGGTCTTGCCGCAGCCCGAAGGCCCGATGAAGGAGACGAACTCACCCTTGCCGATGGTGAGATCGACATTGGACAGCGCCTGCACCGGCCCGTCATTGGTCTGGAAGGTCAGTCCGAGTTTGCTTGCCGCGACGACGGCTGGCGAAGTCCCTGTCATCGGCTGCCGCCTGCCTGTTGCCGCCCCTGCGGCGCCGGCTGGAATCCGATTGCTTTTATCGCGATGTTGTTTTCCACTCGCCCTGTCCCATTGGTCTTGTCCCACTCGATCGACGCCCGGAGTTTCCCCGATGTCGCCCAAACCCACTTGTCATCTTATCCGCCCTGAAAGCACTTATGAAGGCAAGCAGGGATTGACCTATTTCGCCGGCATCGCCACGGAGACCGTCGGTGCCTCCGGCATCTGCATGCACATGCTCACCATGCCGCCCGGCGCCCGCGCCAAGGCGCATATGCACGAGAGCCACGAGACGGCGATCTATGTGCTCTCCGGCGAAGTCCACACCTGGTACGGCGACCGGCTCGAGCATCACATCGTCGTCAAGGCCGGCGACCTTTTCTACATTCCGGCCGGCGTGCCGCATCTGCCGGCCAATCTGAGCAGCGCCCCGTCTTCGGCCGTCATTGCCCGCACCGACCCCAACGAACAGGAAAGCGTCGTCCTGCTGCCGGAACTGGATGCGCTGGTCGCCTGAAGCCGGCATCGACGGAGAGACCGTCACCGTCACGAACATGATTGCAGCGGCCCCATTTCCTCAAGGCCCGGAATGGTGACGAAGAAACCATCCTCTCCCTTGTTGGTGACCAAGACGGTTTCGATCGTCGTTCCCGCCTCGCCCTCGGCGGAACAGGTCGAAGTCAGCGATTGCGCACCCAGCACCGGCGTCAATTGCTGTGCGAACCGGCAGCCGCTGCCATAGGTCTCGATGCCTTCGGCGGTCAGCACGATATAGGCATCGCTGTCCTGATAACCGGCCTTGACGCCGGCACAGCCGACATCATTGCCCCAGGAGCCGGCCAGCACGCCGCCTGCTGCTGCCGGGCCAGCGACAATTGCCGCCAAGACCAACGAAATGAGCGCGGCCGAACGCGCCAAGCTCAAACCCCGGTCGCCGGGATACCGGTGCGTTCCACCTTGCGCGGCGCGGAAATCTCTTTCCACGTCGACAGCGCCCGGTTGACCGCCGCATTCGGCTCGCGGGCGACGAACTCACCATGGCCGGGCTTGGCCTTGACCTCGCCCTCCTGGATCGACAGTTCGCCGCGCGAGAACACGAAGCGCGGCAGGCCGGTCACCTCGAACCCTTCGAAGACATTGTAGTCGATCACCGACTGCTGCTTTTTCGAAGAAATCTTCTTTTTGCGCTTCGGATCCCAAACGACTATGTCGGCGTCAGCGCCTTCAACGATGGCGCCCTTTTTCGGATACATGTTGAGGATCTTGGCGATGTTGGTCGAGGTCACCGCGACGAACTCGTTCATCGTCAGGCGGCCGGTGTTGACGCCGGTGGTCCACAGCACCGGCATGCGGTCTTCAAGCCCGCCGGTGCCGTTCGGGATCTTGGTGAAATCGCCGACGCCGTTGCGCTTCTGCTTGGTGGTGAAGGCGCAATGGTCGGTCGCCACCACCTGCAGCGATCCCGCCTGCAGGCCGGCCCACAGCGAATCCTGGTGCAATTTGTTGCGGAAGGGCGGGCTCATCACGCGGCGCGCCGCATGATCCCAGTCCTTGTCGAAATACTCGCTCTCGTCCAACGTCAGGTGCTGGATCAGCGGCTCGCCGAACACCCGCATGCCCTTCTGGCGCGCCCGGCGGATCGCCTCGTGGCTCTGTTCGCAGGAGACATGCACGACATAGAGCGGCACGCCGGCCATGTCGGCGATCATGATGGCGCGGTTGGTCGCCTCGCCTTCCACCTCCGGCGGTCGCGAATAGGCGTGACCCTCGGGCCCGTTGTTGCCGGCGGCCAGCAGCTTCTGCGACAGGGCGGCAACCACGTCGCCATTCTCGGCATGCACCAGCGGCAGCGCGCCGAGATCGGCGCAGCGCTGGAACGACGCATACATCTCGTCGTCATCGACCATCAGAGCGCCCTTGTAGGCCATGAAATGCTTGAACGAGGTGATGCCCTTGTCGACGACGGTGGCCATCTCGTCGAACACCTGCTTGCCCCACCAGGTGATCGCCATGTGGAAGGAATAGTCGCAGGACGCCTTCGAGGTCTTGTTGTCCCACATCTGCAAGGCTTCGAGCAGCGACTGCTGCGGCGCCGGCAGGCAGAAATCGACCACCATGGTCGTGCCGCCGGCAAGCGCTGCGCGCGTGCCGGATTCGAAATCATCGGCCGAATAGGTGCCCATGAACGGCATTTCGAGATGCGTGTGCGGGTCGATGCCGCCCGGCATGATATAGCAGCCGGTGGCGTCGAACTCGTGGTCGCCATGCAGGTTGGAGCCGATGGCGACGATCTTGCCGTGCTGCATCAGCACATCGGCCTTCCACGTGCGGTCGGCGGTGACGACGGTGCCGTTCTTGATGATTTTGGTCATTTTTCTTGTTCCCTTGTTCTCTTCGCGCTTCTTTGCGAGCGGCGTTTGAATCCGGATCTTTGGTTCACTCCACGATGACAGCTGTCTCCACCACTGCGTGGAACAAAACGTCGGCGCCGGCCGAGGCCCATTCCTTGGTGATGTCCTCGGCCTCGTTGTGGCTGAGGCCATCGACGCAGGGGCACATCACCATGGCGGTGGGCGCAACGCGGTTGATCCAGCAGGCGTCATGGCCGGCGCCGGAGACGATGTTGCGATGGGAATAGCCGAGGCGTTCGGCGGCATCGCGGATCGCCTTGACGCAACCGGCATCGAAGGTCACGGGGTTGAAAGCACCGACCTGCTCGATCTCGTACTGGATATCGAGCGCCTCGCAGATCGTGTCGATGCCTTCACGGATGCGGCCGTCCATGGCATCCAGCACTTCCTTTTCCGGCGAGCGGATGTCGATGGTGAAGACGGTGCGGCCGGCGATGATGTTGCGCGAATTGGGATAGACCTCCATGTGGCCGACCGCACCGACGGCGTCGGGCTGGTAGTCCATGGCGATCTCGTGCACCAGCTCGATCACCCGCGCCATGCCGAGCCCGGCATTGCGGCGCTTGGGCATCGGCGTCGAGCCCGTATGCGCCTCCTTGCCGGTCAGCGTCACCTGCAGCCATTTCAGACCCTGGCCGTGGGTGACGACGCCGATATCGATGCCCTCGTCCTCGAGGATCGGTCCCTGCTCGATGTGCAGTTCGAAGAAGGCGTGGATCTTGCGATCGCCGACCTTCTCGCTGCCCTTCCAGCCGATGCGCTCCAGTTCCTCGCCGAATTTCTTGCCCTGCTTGTCGGTGTGCCCGTAAACATCGGCCTGGTCGAGCACGCCGGCAAACACGCCGGACGCCATCATCGCCGGCGCGAAGCGCGCGCCTTCCTCGTTCGTCCAGTTGGTGACGACGATCGGATGTTTGGTCTTGATGCCGAGGTCGTTGAGCGAGCGCACCACTTCAAGCCCGCCCAGCACGCCAAGCACGCCGTCATACTTGCCGCCGGTCGGCTGCGTATCGAGATGGCTGCCGACATAGACCGGCGGCAGGCTGGGATCGGTGCCTTCGCGGCGGGCAAACATCGTGCCCATTTCGTCGACGCCCATTTCGAGCCCGGCCGCATCGCACCAGCGCTTGAACAGGTGCCGCCCCTCGCCGTCCTCGTCGGTCACGGTCTGGCGATTGTTGCCGCCGGCAATGCCGGGGCCAATCTTCGCCATTTCCATGATGGAATCCCACAAACGGTCTGAATTGATTCGCAGATTCTCGCCGGGTGCGGCCATACTCTAAAACCTCATTGATGCGCGGGCGTCCCCCTCCCCCTCGAGGGGAGGGTGGCCGCGAAGCGGTCGGGTGGGGTCGGCTGACATATGCTCAACCTTCCCCTTGACCACCTGCGCGACATGCCACGCGCTGTTTATGACATCGGGCTCGTCAACACGGAAGACATCAAACCCGAGTGAGCGCAGATAGGCATCACGAACAGCATCGTGCCGTTTGCCCTTCTGATGCTCATGCAGATCGCCATCCACCTCCACCACCAGTTTTACGGCAAGGCAAGCAAAGTCGACGATATAGGGGCCAATCGGACACTGGCGGCGGAATTTGATGCCAGCCGATTTCAGCTCGCGCAATTCATACCACAGAAGGGATTCGCCCTTGGTCGCGTGAACTCGAAGCGCTCGCGCCTTCTGGCGCATTTCGAAGCTCACGCGGGTACGGGGCATCAGCGGCAGCCTCGCAAAAGATCAGGTCGGCGCGCGTCGCCACCGACCCCACCCGACCGCTTCGCGGCCACCCTCCCCTCGAGGGGGAGGGAAAGCTGCGTCCAGTTTTTCAATCTATCGACCTCAGCACTTCGCGCACATGGTCGATCAATTCGTTGATCTGGCCCTTGGTGATGATCAGCGGCGGCGACAGCGCGATGATGTCGCCGGTGGTGCGGATCAGCGCGCCGCGCTCGAACGCCTTGACGAAGGCCGAGAAGGCCCGCTTGGTCGGCTGACCAGCAATCGGCGCCAGCTCGATCGCACCGATCAGGCCGATGTTCCTGATGTCGATGACGTTCGGCTCGCCCTTCAGCGAATGCAGCGCGTCCTCCCAATAGGGCGCCAGCTCCTCGCCGCGGGTCAGCAGGCCCTCTTCCTTGTAAGTGTCGAGCGTACCCAGCGCGGCTGCGCAGGCGATCGGATTGCCCGAATAGGTATAGCCGTGGAAGAACTCGATCATGTGCTCGGGCCCGGTCATGAAGGCGTCGTGGATCTCCTTCTTCACGAACACCGCGCCCATCGGAATGACGCCGTTGGAGACGCCCTTGGCGGTGGTCATGATGTCGGGCGTCACACCGAAATAGTCGGCGGCGAACGGCGTACCGAGACGGCCGAAACCGGTGATGACCTCGTCGAAGATCAAAAGGATGCCGTGCTTGGTGCAGATTTCACGCAGCTTCTGCAGATAGCCCTTCGGCGGCAGGATGACGCCGGTGGAGCCGGCGACCGGCTCGACGATGACGGCGGCGATGGTCGAGGCGTCATGCAGGGCGACGATGCGCTCCAGTTCGTTAGCGAGTTCCGCGCCATACTCCGGCACGCCCTTGGTGAAAGCGTTCTTTTCCGGCAGATGCGTGTGCGGCATATGGTCGACGCCGCCGAGCAGCGTGCCGAACATCTTGCGGTTGGTGACGATGCCGCCGACCGAGATGCCGCCGAAATTGACGCCGTGATAGCCGCGCTCGCGGCCGATCAGCCGGGTGCGCGAGCCCTCGCCCTTCACGCGGTGATAGGCGATCGCCATCTTGAGTGCGGTTTCGACCGATTCCGAGCCGGAATTGGTGAAGAAGACATGGTCCATGCCCTTGGGCGCGAGGTCGACCAGGCGGTTGGCCAGTTCGAACACGATCGGATGGCCCATCTGGAAGGCGGGCGCATAGTCGAGTTCGGCGGCCTGGTGCTGGATCGCCTCGGTGATCTTCGGACGGCAGTGGCCGGCATTGACGCACCAGAGTCCGGCGGTGCCGTCGAGCACCTTGCGGCCGTCGCTGGTCGTGTAATGCATGTCCTTGGCGGACACCATCATGCGCGGCGCCTGCTTGAACTGCCGGTTTGCCGTGAACGGCATCCAGAATGCGCTGAGATCGTTCGGCGTGACTTTCAGCCGGTTGGACATGACCAAGACTTCCCCTTGTAACCTGTTTCGGTGCGCCCAACGCTTGGTCTTTGCCGCGTTTTCATGCTACGCAAATTTTTGACCGATTGGACAAACGTTAGCACCGCCCTGTCGGCGGTCAAGGGATTACTAGCGGAAATGCGGCACCTGAAGTGCGTTCCACAGGCTAGGGAAAAACTGGTCCAGAGAATTGGTCCAGATGACCTTGAACGCGAGGTTTGGCAACGCGAGGGCTGGCAACGGTGACCACCGGCACGGACGCCCCTCGCCGCACCCGCATCCAGCAGGAAAAGCGCGAACTCATCCTGGAGGCAGCGCTCGAGGTTTTCTCCACCAACGGTTTTCGCGGTTCGACCATCGACCAGATCGCCGAAGCCGCCGGCATGTCGAAGCCGAACCTGCTCTATTATTTCCGCCGCAAGGAAGACATCCACGAGACGCTGATGCAGCGCCTGCTCGACACCTGGCTGGCGCCGCTGCGTGAACTCGACGATATCGGCGACCCCATGACGGAACTTAGGAGCTACATCAGGCGCAAGCTGGAGATGGCGCGCGACTTTCCACGCGAGAGCCGGCTGTTCGCCAACGAGATCCTGCAAGGCGCGCCGCGCATCATGCCGCTGCTGGCCGGAGAGTTGAAGACGCTGGTCGACGAGAAGGCCGTCGTCATCAAGGGCTGGATGCGCGCCGGCAAGATCGCCAAGACCGATCCGTGGCACCTGATCTTCTCGATCTGGGCGACGACGCAGCACTATGCCGATTTCGATGTCCAGGTCCGCGCCGTGCTCGGGCCGAACCGCGGCGGCGACGGCCGCTTCGAGGATGCGGCAAGGTTCTTGGAGCAGCTGTTCTTGGATGGGCTGAAGCCAAAGGGGTAGCAGCGAGATCACGTCTGGGGTCAACTTGGCAGTCGTCGGGCAATCCCAGACGGTGGGGATTGGCCGAAGCGCACATTGATTTCGTCATTCTAGGGCGAAGCAAGGAGCGAAGCGACGCGGCGCAGACCCGAGGATGACGAAGCTGAGGGGGGCCGCCAGCCAACCTCAGGCGCTGCGCCGCTCTGCCGGCAGCGCATCCAGCAATGTCTGCAGCTTGGCGACCGAGTTCTGCTCGGCGAGCGGCGTGTAGACGATCAGCTTCATGTCGGAGCCGTCGCCGATCGACAGGCTCATATGCTCGAAGGTCATGGCGCCCGCGCTCGGGTGCCGGACATGCTTCACCCCCGACAATCGGTGCGCGACGTCACGCTGCGGCCACCAGCTGCGAAATTCGGGGCTCGAGCGCGTCATCAACTCGATCAGCCGCTCGAAATCCGGATCGCCGACATAGCGGGCGCTCGCGGCGCGGAACGAGGCCAGCACGGTGCGCGCCAGTTCCTCCCAGTCGACCAGCAGGCGCCGGTGGTGCGGATTGGTGAACACCATGTGGACGATGTTGCGGGCGTCACCCTCCAGCAGGCCATAATCGCCGAACACCGCCACCGCCGCCGGGTTCCAGGCCAGCACGTCCCAGCGCCTCCCGACGACATAGGCCGGCTGCAGCACCAGGCTCTGCAGCATATGCAGCAACGGACCATCGACCTTTTCCGGCGCCACGGTACGGCGCTCCGGCTGCTGGCGGTCGGCGAGGATGAACAGATGCTGTTTTTCGGCGGCGTCGAGGCGCAGCGCTTCGGCGAGCGCCGTCAGCACCTCGACCGAAGGCCTGACCTCCCGCCCCTGCTCCAGCCATGTGTACCAGGTTGTGCCGACGCCGGCGATCATTGCCACCTCCTCGCGCCGCAAGCCTGGCGTGCGCCGCCTGAGGCCTGTGGCGATGCCTGTGGCCGAGGGCGTCAGCCTTTCGCGGCGCGAGCGCAGGAAGGCGCCGAGTTCGCGCCGGCGGCTGTCTTCTGCGGAGTGTGTGGGGGCCGCGTGGGGTTGGGTCTTCATTCGCTCATTATAGCAGTATCGATACCAGGATAAAGTTTGAACTGTTTGGCTCGCGCCACCTGTCCCATCTTCCGTTCAGAGCAACAGAACGGAGGCTCTGAACATGGAACTCAAAGACAAGACAATCCTCATCACCGGCTCAACCGACGGCGTCGGCCGCGTCGTCGCGCAACGGCTGGGCGCCGCCGGCGCCCGTGTGCTGGTGCACGGCCGCGATGCGACGCGCGGCAAGGCTGTTGTCACCGAGATCGAAGCCGCCGGCGGCAAGGCCGAGCTTCTGGTCGCCGACCTTTCCTCTCTGGCCGAAGTACGCCGCCTCGCCGAGGCGGTGCGCGCCCGGACGAACCGGCTCGACATCCTCATCAACAATGCCGGCATCGGCACCGCGAGCCGAGGCGCCAAACGACAGGTCAGCGCCGACGGCTACGAACTGCGCTTCGCCGTCAACTATCTTGCCGGTTTCCTGCTGACCTCCGAGCTTCTGCCTTTGCTGAAGGCCAGCGCGCCGGCGCGCATCGTCAACGTCGCCTCGGCCGGCCAGCAGGCGATCGATTTCGGCGATGTCATGCTGACTCGGTCCTATGACGGCGTGCGTGCCTATTGCCAGAGCAAGCTGGCGCAGATCCTGTTCACAGTCGACCTGGCGGAACAGTTGAAAGGCACCGGGGTCACCGTCAACGCGCTGCATCCGGCGAGCTACATGAACACCACCATGGTCCGGCAGGCCGGCGTGACGCCGTGGAGCTCGGTCGAAACCGGCGCCGACGCCATCCTCAACCTCGCCATCTCATCCGCGCTCGACGGAAAAAGCGGCCTCTATTTCGACGGCCTGCGGGAATCCCGTGCCGACGCCCAGGCCTATGACGCCAAAGCAAGGCAACAGTTGCGAGCCTTGAGTCTCGACCTCGTCGGCCCGGCCTCCCCCACATCGAAGGAACAGC
The DNA here is from genome assembly GCF_042647205.1 of Mesorhizobium cantuariense. Lineage (NCBI taxonomy): Bacteria > Pseudomonadati > Pseudomonadota > Alphaproteobacteria > Hyphomicrobiales > Phyllobacteriaceae > Mesorhizobium > Mesorhizobium cantuariense. The sequence goes on from NZ_JBHRVD010000001.1 coordinate 4,233,083, forward strand.
ATTCATGACCAAGGCAATCGAACATGCCGTCATCATCGGCGGCTCATCCGGCATCGGCCTGGCGACAGCGCGAAAACTGCTTGGCCCGGGCATGAAGGTGACCATCACCGGGCGCAACCAGGACAAGCTCAACAGCGCATGGAAGAGCCTTGGCGGCGCTGCCGACAAGGCGGCCTTCGATGCCGCGAAGCCGGATGAGGTCGGCCAGTTCTTCGACAGCCTCGGCCCTTTCGATCATCTGGTGCTGGCGGCCAGCGGCGGCAAGGGCCTTGGCCCCTTCCCGACGCTTGACCTGGCCGACATCGGCAGCGGCGTCGACGAGAAAGTCCGCCCGCAGCTGTCCTGTCTGCAGGCGGCCTTGCCCACTCTGAACAAGGCCGGATCGGTCACCTTCATCTCGGCGGTCTCAGCGCAGCTCGCAACGCCCGGTGTCACCGGTATCGCCGCCATCAACGGCATGCTGTTGACCGTGGTGCCGATCCTGGCGGTGGAGCTGAAGCCGCTGCGTGTCAACGTCGTGGCACCCGGCGTCATCGATACGCCCTGGTGGAATTTCCTGGCCGAGGAGCAGAGGCAGGCGCTGTTTGCCGATTATGCCGGAAGGACCCCGGTCGGCCGAATCGGTCGCGCCGAAGACGTCGCCGCGGCAATAGCCTTCCTCGTCTCCAACGGCTTCATGACCGGCCAGGTGCTGACCTGCGACGGCGGCCTACGGTTTGCGGCGTAGAGACAGCGACCATCGGGCGCCGACAGACCCTCAATTGGTTTTCTTTGGAACGCGGTTGTTCTCGTCCATAGGCCCGTCGTCAGCCGGTTTTGCCACACCTGAAACAGGCCTTTCCGGAACATGAGAATAGTCAGACGTATCCGCCCCATACATCTTGTTATCGATCGCTTCTTGCCAGCTGAAGTCTGCGTCGGACGGTGAAACGTCGGCAATCTCATGGCGGGAGGTGCGAGCGTGAAGCCAACTCGGCGTGATCTCTCGAACCAGTTGTGCAAAGCGTCCCATCGAAACCGTTCCTTTCCTTGCCCTTTCCAGGATGCGCGATCGCGGTTGCGTCGGCTGGACCTAGAGTTGACCTCTCAGCCAGGCCAGCGTCTCGGCAACGCCGGCAAGCCCGTACTGCGCGGTGGTATGCGCTGGTGGTTTGACCCGTATCGATATGCCGCCGGCATCATTGACGGCTTCGAAGCCGTTTTCGTCCGAGGTGTCATCGCCCAGGAAGACCGGGCGGCGGCCCGCAAATGGCGCGATGTCCATGAAACGCCGGATCGCGGCGCCCTTGGCTGCCTCGAGCGGCAGCAATTCCACTCCGGCATTGCCGGGAACCACCCGGTAGCCCTTTGGCAGGACGGCCAGCGCCTGCTCGACAAGCTGCGTCGCGCGGGGAAGCAGATGTGGGGCAGCGCGCGTGTGGATGGCCAGAACCCGTCCTTTGCGCTCGATATAGGCCCCACGACCGAGCTCGGCCTCGATCTCGTCGGCAAGCGCCGCAATATCCGCCGGCTCGTCCGCGACTTCGACGTCGTCGTCCGGCAGCAGCCTGTGCTCCAGGCCATAAAGCCCGGCCGCGCGCAGCTTCAAAGGCTGAAACAGCTGGTCCACGGCCGCAACGGAGCGGCCTGTGATGAAGGCCACTGCCCCGTTCAACTTGAGATCCAGGCCTTGCAGCAAAGAGCGTAGCTCGTCGCTGACCGAGACGGCGTCCGGGTGTTCGGCATGTTCCAGCAGGGTGCCGTCGATGTCGAGGAACAACGCCCATTCGCCAGTCAGGAGGGCCTGCGGCTTTTGCAGGGTCTCGCCAATAACCTTTTGCAGCGTCTCGCTCATAACATTGCCACCCGTTTGCGCTCGAACATGGAAACGACATTGTCGACGCTGGGCGGCCGGTCGCCACCGCCGGTTACCCGATCGAGGTCACCGCGCTTGCGCAGGCGCGCCGCATCCAGAAGCATGCTGCCGGCCCAGCGATAGACATTGTTGTTGCGGACCATCTCGCGCATGGGCCGCATGCGCTCGCGCTGTTCGTCGGGCGTCATGGTCAGCGCCTGCAGCAGCGCTTCGCTCATCATGGCGGCGTCGTAGGGGTTGACGATCAGCGCCTCCAGCAATTCGCGCGAGGCGCCGGCGAATGTGCTGAGCATCAAGACGCCCTGTTCGTCGTCACGCGCCGCGACGAATTCCTTTGCGACCAGGTTCATGCCGTCATGCAGGCTGGTGACCATGCATATGTCGGCAGCCCGATAGATTTCATAGACCTGTTCTTGCGAGTGATGTTCGGCCACCATGACCACCGGCCTGTAGCCCTCGCTGCCATAACGCTGGTTGAGCTCTTCGGCATAGCGTTGGCATTCGTCGTGGAGCAGCTTGTAGGCCGGGAGCGTGCCCCGGCTGGGAGCCGCGATCTGCAGGAAAACCAGCTTTCCGATCCATTCAGGGTATCGCTTGAACAATTCGTCCAGCGCCTGAAACCGATCCAGAATGCCCTTGGTGTAGTCGAGACGCTCAACCCCGACAGCCAGCTTCACATCCGCGTTCAGTCCGAACCTATTCCGCAGGCGGGCGCGGCAGTCATCGACGTCAGGCAATTTTGCCAGAAGGTCCGCCGGCCATTCTATCGAGATGGGATAGGCGTGCACCAGCGTCGTCTGGCCGCCATAGGAGATGGCCGCATCGGCCCGCTCGATGCGGCTTTCCAGGAAGCGATCGACGCTTTCGGTGAAATTGTTGGCGTGGAACTGGGTGTGGAAACCAATGATCGAGCTGCCGAGCAGCCCCTCGAGGATGCGCTCACGCCAGGGACAGATGCTATACACTTCCGAGTTCGGCCATGGGATGTGCCAGAAGGTGATGACGATCGCCTCCGGCAGGCGCTCGCGGATCATGCGCGGCAGCAGCGCGAAGTGGTAGTCCTGGACCAGCACGATCGGCCGCTCGTTGCGCGCTTCGGTAACCACCGTATCGGCAAACTTCCGGTTGACGGCTTCATAGGCCTCCCAGTCCGAGGCGCGAAAAATCGGCCGGGTGAAGGCGATATGGCATAGCGGCCAGAGGCCCTCATTGGCGAAGCCGAGATAGTAGCCCTGATGCTCTTCCTCCGTCAGCCAGACCCGGCGCAGCGTGTAGGACGGATTGCCGGGCGGCACCTGCACGCGGTCGTTGTCGTCGACCGTGAGACGGTCCGCGGTTCCACCGCCATAAGCGATCCAGGTGCCGCCACAGGCGCGAGTGATCGGCTCAAGCGCCGACACCAGCCCGCTGGCCGGCACCAGCAATTCGACGCCGCCGTCATCCCTGATGTTGTGGATATAGGGTTCGCGGTTGGACACCACGATGACCTGCGCCTCCGGCAGGTCGTCGGCCAGGATCTTGCGCAATGTTTCGGGCGACCATGTCACCAGCGCCGCGTCGGCCGATTGGCCGTTCTTTTCGAACTCCCGTATCACCTTGCGCGCCGCTTCCGCGGCGACGTCTTCGCCCGCTGTATGCGCGACCGCCGGCGGGTGACTGCGGCGCTGCCGCGATATGGAGAAGAAAACGGCAAAAGCGGAAAAACCGAGGCTCGCGAGGATCAGAACCCAGAGCAGGCCCGCACCGTAATTTGTCATTGGAATGTCAACTCACCTCCGGCCGTTCGGCGGCCGTTTTGTTCGTGTTTCCGATTTGAAACTGTCCACCGGCGACATAGTCGCCGTCCGGACCTGTATTTTTGCAACGCACAAAGCCGGGATCGGTTCCGCCAATTTTGTTCGAATCATGTTCTGACGATGAGCGGCACCAACCCTTCATGGCGGTCGGCGAGGAAAGCGACGACCCGGTCGCCGACGCGCTGGAAGGTGAGATCGACCACTCTTTCGCCGACGCCCAGGTGGCGAAGCGTGAGTGTGTCGATGCCGATCGGCAGCCTGGGACGGGTGACACGGATTTCGCCATCCCAGCCGTCTATCTCCAGGCCAAGGCAGGCCTGCATCAGCATGAAGGCGGAGCCCGCCGACCACGCTTGCGGCAGGCAGGCGACGGGATAGGCGATCGGTGCTTCGCCCGGCGCGCGGGTAAAACCGCAGAACAGTTCGGGCAATCGCATGTTGAAATGGACCGCGGATTCGAACGTGCCACTCATCAGGCGGACCACGCTTTCACGCTCGCCATAGCGCGCCAGGCCGGCGCCGCACATGGCGGTGTCATGCGGCCAGATCGAGCCATTGTGGTACGACATCGGGTTGAAGAACACGGCATCGTCGGCAAGCGTCCTCAGCCCCCAGCCGGAATGGAAGGATGCGGAAAGAAGCTGGTCGGCGACCATCTGCGCCCGCGCCGGCTCGGGCAATCCGACAAGGAGGAGATGGCCCGCATTCGAGGTCCGCACCTTGCAGGGCTCGCCAGCACCGTCGATCGCCAGGGCATAGAAGCCGAGATCGTCGAGCCAGAAGTCGCGTTCCACAGCCACCCGCATGGCCTCGGCGCGGCCCTCCCAGTGATCGGCCCTGTCGTCCTCGCCGCGACGACGGGCAAGTGCCGCCAGCCCCCGGAAGGCGGCAAAGACGTAGCCTTGCACTTCGACCAGCGCGATTGGTCCCTTGGGGATGCGGCCATCGGCATGAAAGACGGAATCGAAACTGTCCTTCCATCCCTGGTTGGCGAGGCCGGACTCGGCAGCTCGCTGGTAGGTCACGAAGCCGGTCTCGCGGCCCGCCTCCTCCGTCCATTCGGCCGCTGCGCACAGCGACGGCCACAGGCTGTCGATGAACGCCATGTCGCCGGTCCGATCGGCATAGGCACAGGCGAGATGGATGTAGAGCGGCGTCGTATCGACGCCACCATAGTAGCGGCCGAAGGGAAGCTCCCGCAGCGCCGCCATCTCGCCCTTGCGTGTCTCGTGCATGATCTTGCCCGGCTGCGAATCGCTGAACGGCGACGTCTCCGTCGCCTGGTGCTGGGCCAGGAAGGCCAGCACGCCCCGTGCCAGGCCCGGATTGAGCCACAGCATCTGCAGTGCCGAGATGACGCCGTCACGGCCGAACGCCGTCGAGAACCAGGGAATGCCGGCATAGGGATAGGGTCCGGTCGCCAACTCGGTGGTCAGCAGCGCGACATCCGCGCGGGCGCGCTCGACCCAATCGTTGAAGACGCGACCCGAACTGTGCACCGTCGCGCCATGGCGGCGCTTGGCCCGCATGCCAAAGCGCGCCCGGGCGGCAGCGGCGCGGAAACGGTCGCGATCGGGCGCATCCGCCATCTCGGGACCGACCTCGACATAGAGCACCTTGCTGCTGCGCTTGGTTACCGCGATCAGGAAATCGGCACGGTCGGCTGTCAACAGCTCCGGCGCTTGCGAGAACGATATCGCCGAGACACGCGCCAGCCCGTCCAGGCCGTCGTAGCGCAGCAGGACGGATGTCGCATCCATCTCGGCCACATGCGCCATCCCGCGCTTTAGCCGTGTCGAGCCGCGCACTTCGAACATGTCGCGGAAATCGGCGGCAAAGTGCAGGGAGACGCCAATCGTCGAGGTTTCCCGGCTGTAGTTGGAAAGGGTGATGCGTTCGAACAGCCTGTCTTGCCAAAGCAGCCGGACACGTTCGACATGAATGGCGCCCTGCGGAATGTCGCGACCGGCAGCACTTTGCATCGGCAGATTGGTCAGGTTGGTGGTGAACAGCACATTGTCCTGGCTGAGCGAGGCGCCAAGCAACGATGTCTGCCGTCCCCCGACGGTCAGCCGGAATTCGGAAAGCACGCGTGTGTCGTCGCGGAAGAAACCGTCGCCGGCGCCGCGTATGTCGCCATAGGCATCGGCAACCGCAAAGCAGTCGCCCTGCTTGAGCGCAAACAGCCGGTGCGGTTCGCGAGGAGCGGTCGCGTCGAGCGAGGCAAGCGCTACGGCGGGATCGAGCTGGCGCTCGTCGAGTTGGGCCATTCGTCACAGATCCCTGTTGTTTCGTTCCCGTGGTTGGAGCACGTCGCTGCTCACGACGCCTTCGCCTCGCTCGGGACACCGATCAGGCGCGCATAGGCGGCCAGGTAGTCGCCGGCCATTCTTCTGGCGGAAAACCGCTTTTCGAAAACGGCTCTCACCTTTCGCCTGTCGAGCTGCAGCAAATCAGGCACCGCGGCGACCGCGCCGTCCATCGTGTCAGCGATAAAACCGGTCACGCCCTGATCGATGATCTCGGGCAGTGCGCCGCAATTCCACGCGATCACCGGCGTGCCGCAAGCCATGGCCTCGATGGCGACAAGGCCGAACGGCTCCGGCCAGTCGATCGGGAACAGAAGGCCGGCCGACTTGCCGAGAAATTCCGCCTTCTGATCCTCCTCGATCTCGCCGACATAGACGATGCGATCGCCATCGATCAACGGTTCGACCACCTCGTGGAAATAGGCGCGGTCGTCGTCGCCGATCTTTGCCGCAAGCTTCAGCCTGAGCCCCGAGCGCAAGGCGATCTCGATGGCGCGATCCGGGCGCTTGTCGCGTGAAAACCGGCCGAGGAAGGCAAGATAGGGCTCTTCCGCCCTCGTCTCGAAAGTCGGCTCGTAGATACCGGTCGGCAGTCCGTGGTGGATCGTCGCCAACCAGTTGGCCCTGGCAAGGCCTGCCTTCTGGCTGTACGAAATGGAAATCATGGGAAAGCGCGGGAAACGCTCATAGGCCGGCGCCAGGTCGACATAATCCAGCCTGCCATGCGGCGTCGTCACCGTGCGCTGCGCCATGTCCTCGAAGAAGGAAAAGTGCAGGAAATGGCTGAGGTGGAAGTGGATGACGTCAAACTCCGGCGCCCGTTCCCTCACCTGCGCAAGCATCGAAAGATGCGCCGCGATCTCAGATTTCAGAGGGCGCGGATCGAGGCGAAGGGCGCACTCCCGGCCAGCCACCAGCTTTGCCGAGGTCTGGCTATCGCCACTGGCAAACAGCGTCACCTCATGACCCAGATCGACCAGCGCTTCGGTCAGATACGCCACGATGCGCTCGGTGCCGCCATAGAGTCTGGGCGGCACCGATTCATAAAGCGGCGCGACATGGGCAATTTTCATATTTCATCCTGGATGCTCGGCATACAGGTGCGAAATGCGTCAACGGCTCGATTGGTTCCGATTTAATGACTGGCGGCGCCACAGTGCCGCAGTCGGCATGGAGCCGCGCGTCAAACCGACTGCGCGATCAGCGTCAGGAAACCACCGCTCAGCGCGACATTGCCGACGAAGCCATTGATACGGGACGCGCGGTCCGGGCCCTGATGGTCCCAGAAATTGTGGAACATCGGCGTGGCGACGATGAGGAACAGCAACAGCACCGCTGCAGCGATTGCCGTCCACAGGCCGGCTATGACCAGAACGCCTGCAGCGACCTGAAGTACGATGCCGAGCCACAGCACCAGCCGTGCCTGCGGCACGCCGCGCGCGGCCATCAGCCCGGTCAGGAAGGCCTCGTTCTGAATGTTGCGCAGGCCGGCGAAGACAAAGGCGCCGCCGAGCAACAGGCGGCCCAGGAACAACACTGTCGAGGGCAAATCGGCAAGCATCAAACTCTCCCTCTGGAAACGATTGGAGCGCCGCCTCGCGACGGCGATCCAAAACACAATCGCGACAATCAGGCGGCCTTGGCCGCAGGCATCGGATGAATGGCCTGGAACGGGATGCACAGCCGGTTCCAAATGTTGATCATGCCGAGCGCGACGGACAGCTTGACCAGCTCCTCTTCCGAGAAATGCTCGAGCGTCCGTGCATAGAGTTCGTCCGGCACACCATTGTTGGCGATCAGGGTGACGGTCTCGGCCCATGCCAAGGCGGCGCGTTCGCGCTCGGAAAACAGCGGCGATTCCTTCCACGCCGAAACCAGATAGAGCCGCTGCTCGGTCTCGCCGTCGCGCCTCGCCTCGCGGCTGTGCATTTCGACGCAATAGGAGCAGCCATTGATCTGCGACGCCCTGAGCTTGATCAGGTGCAGCAGGCTTTCCTCGAGCCCGCATTCGTCCACCGCCTTGTTGAGCGCCGACACCGCCTTCATGATCTCCGGCGCCTTGGCGAAAAATTGCAGCCTCTGTTTCATCTTCTTGTCCTTTCAAATCTGCTTTGGGTTTTGGGTCTGCGGGTTAACTGGATTTCTGCGGCCGCTGGTGGCGCTCGACAAAGGCGCAACTCGCAGCAAGCGACCTGGGATCGCCTTCTGCCGCATAGGTGGCCACGATATCGGACAGCTTGGTCTCGGCGAGTGCGGCGCGATAGGCGCGCTCGGCCTTCAGCATCGCGGCGTTGATACCGCAGGGTTTCACATAGGCGGAAGCATCGAGCTTGACCGGACCGCGCTGGCGGATCTCGCCGCAGCGGAAGGCCGGCTCGCGGCCCTCGACGGCCAGCACGATGTCGAGCAGCGTGATGCGCTCGGCCGGCCGCGCCAGCCGATAGCCACCCGCAGGCCCTGGCACCGATTCCAGGATGCGCTCGGCGCTCAACATGTTGAGATGCTTCAGCAGATAGCTTGGCGACAGGCCAAACGCCTCGGCCAGAGCAGCGCCCGGCATGGTGCTGTTGCCTTCCACACTGGCCAGCGTGGCGGCGCAATGGACTGCTGCTTCAACGCCCTCTCCCAGCTTCATTGGATCGGCTCCTTGATCATGGATATATCCTATCGTGGATAATTCTTATCTGCAATAGCAAAATGAAAACGGCGCTCGAAAGCGCCGTTTTTTCGGATCCCGGGATCCCTACTCCGCCGCCACCTTGGCCATCGGATTGTTCGGGTGCGTCGTCCAGTTGGCGTAGATTGGCGACACCGGCTTGCCGGTGCGCTGGTCCATCACGCCGGCCGCCAGCGGCTCCATGGTTATGCAGTTCTCGACCGGGCAGACATTGACGCACAGATTGCAGCCGACGCATTCGGCCTCGATCACTTCGAAGTGCCTGACGCCGTCGACCATATTGGTGATTGCCTGGTGCGAAGTGTCCTCGCAGGCGATGTGGCAGCGGCCGCATTTGATGCAGGCGTCCTGGTCGATACGCGCCTTGGCGACGTAGTTGAGGTTGAGATACTGCCAGTCGGTGACATTGGGCGTGGCGCGGCCGACGATGTCGTCGAGCGAGGCATGGCCCTTCTCGTCCATCCAGTTTTCCAGACCGGCGATCATCTCCTGCACGATCTTGAAACCATAGGTCATCGCCGCCGTGCAGACCTGCACATTGCCGGCGCCGAGTGCCATGAATTCGGCCGCATCGCGCCAGGTGGTGATGCCGCCTATGCCGGAGATCGGCAGGCCATGCGTCTCCGGATCGCGCGCGATCTCGGCCACCATGTTCATGGCGATCGGCTTCACCGCCGGGCCGCAATAGCCGCCATGCGAGCCCTTGCCGTCGATGGTCGGCTGCGGCGCGAAACTGTCGAGATCGACGCCGGTGATCGAGTTGATGGTGTTGATCAGCGACACCGCGTCGGTGCCGCCGGCGTGTGCCGCGCGCGCGGGCTTGCGCACATCGGTGATGTTGGGCGTCAGCTTGGTGATGACCGGCATGCGGGTGTTCTGCTTGCACCAGCGCACCACCATCTCGATATATTCCGGCACCTGGCCGACGGCGGCGCCCATGCCGCGTTCCGACATGCCGTGCGGGCAGCCGAAATTGAGCTCGATGCCATCGGCCTCGGTCTCCTCGACCACCGGCAGGATCGCCTTCCAGGCCTCCTCGACGCAAGGCACCATCAGCGAGACGACGATGGCGCGGTCGGGCCAGTCCTTCTTGACTTGCTTGATCTCGCGCAGATTGACCTGCAGGTCGCGGTCGGTGATCAGCTCGATGTTGTTGAGGCCGAGCAGGCGGCGGTCGGCGCCCCAGATCGCGCCGTAGCGCGGGCCGTTGACGTTGACCACCGGCGGGCCTTCCTCGCCCAGCGTCTTCCACACCACACCGCCCCAGCCCGCCTTGAAGGCGCGGATGACGTTGTAGGCCTTGTCGGTCGGCGGCGCCGAGGCCAGCCAGAACGGATTGGGCGACTTGATGCCGACGAAATTGTTTCTGATATCTGCCATGCTCATGCCCTCCCGTTCGAGGTCAGTGCCCGGTTGATGCTCTCCGCCGCGTCGCGGCCTTGCGCCACCGCCGAGACGGTGAGGTCGTCGCCACCGAAGATGCAGTCGCCGCCGGCCCAGACCCTGGCCAGTGATGTGCGCCCTTCCGCATCCACCTTGATGCGACCGGCCTCGAGGTCGATGGAAGCGCCACTGCCGTTGAGTGCTGCCGGCACGAAGCTCTGGCCGATCGCCTTGAACACCTGGTCGGCAGTGAGCGTCAGCGTCTCGCCAGTGCCGGCAAGCCTGTCGCCGTTCATGGCGGTGTATTCGAGTTCGATGCCCGACACCTTGCCGCCCTCGGCGATCACCCGCTTCGGCTGCAGCCAGTGGCGGATGGTGACGCCATTGGCGGCCGCCAGATCCTGCTCGAATTCGGAGGCGTTCATGTGCTCCTGGCCGCGCCGGTAGCAGATCGTCACCTCCTCGGCGCCGAGCAGTTTCGACTGCACGGCGGCGTCGATCGCTGTCATGCCGCCGCCGATGACGACGACGCGCCGGCCAACCGGCAGGCCGGAAAGGTCACTGGCCTGGCGCAGCTCGGCAATGAACTCGACCGCATTGATGACGCCATCGGCGTCCTCGCCATCGGCGCGCAGCGCATTGACGCCGCCAAGCCCCATGCCGAGAAACACCGCGTCGTAGTTGCGGATCAGATCGGACAGCTGGTAGTCGCGGCCAAGCGCCTTGCCGCTCTGAATGTCGATGCCGCCGATCGCGGTCACATAGTCGACTTCCGCCTGGGCGAAATTGTCGACGCTCTTGTAGGCGGCGATGCCGTATTCGTTGAGGCCGCCGGCCTTCGTGCGCGCCTCCAGGATGGTCACGTCGTGGCCGTGGCGGGCGAGCCGGTGCGCGGCGGCAAGGCCGGCCGGCCCGGCGCCGACCACGGCGACCGTCTTCCCGGTCGGCTCGGCGCGCGGATAAAACTGCTTGTTCTCGCCCATGGCGACGTCGGTGGCGTAGCGCTGCAGGCGGCCGATCTGCACCGGCTTGCCTTCCGCCACTTCGCGGACGCAGACTTCCTCGCACAGCGTTTCGGTCGGGCAGACGCGGGCGCACATGCCGCCGAGGATGTTCTGGTCGAAGATCGTCTTGGCCGAACCGATCGGATTGCCGGTCGAGATCTGGCGGATGAACAGCGGAATGTCGATCGAGGTCGGGCATGCATTCATGCACGGCGCGTCGTAGCAGAAATAGCAGCGGTCGGATTCGACCAGCGCCTCGTGGTGATCGAGCGGCGGATGCAGGTCGGAAAAATTGTCCGCGTACTGGTCGGCCGGAAGCCTGCCGCCTGCAACACCTTCTTTGAACTGGCCTTCTGGCATCGTCAGTTCCCCATGTTTTCTTTTGAGGAAGGCTAGCACGTATTATTTTTTTATCAATTGGTCAATTTTCGGCACAAGCCCCTGAAAAGGCTCGACAATAACATGATTTTTTTACTCATGTTATTGCGACCGCGATAGCGTTTGCAGCGCGAGCGAAGGGCCGGGCTCAAGTCCGCAACCATGGATAGCCCGGACCTCGTCGGCGACCAGTTGCTGCAGCCGCCACAAATTGCGATCGCGGATGCCGAACGCTTCGAGATGGCTGACCGTGTTGTAGAGGTATTCGGCGCCGGACCCGATATGCCCGCAGGCTCTGGCCAGCACGCTCGCCACCCTGTCCAGCGGCTGGTTCAGCGACGTTCCCCTGCCCTTCACGCCGACCCAGAAGCCAAGCGCGCGCAGCGTACCTTGCGGCGTGCGCACCGGCAGCCACCTGACCGTGTCGATGCTTTCGTGATCGCTGATCTCGCGGCGCAGCAGCCTTTCGATCTGGGCCGGTTTTTCGCCCTCCGGCAAGCGATAGATCACCCCGTTGCAGCGTCCGCCCCGTTCGAGCGCCATCATCAAACCCGGCTGCTCGGCGCTGCCGCGCCAATGCACCATGTCGAGGCAGAAGGAGCGGTGCCAGCCGAAAGCGGTGGCGAGCTGTTGCTCGACCGACTCGAATTCCGGCTTCCAGATCAACGACCCGTAGGCGAACACCCAGAGCGGCCCCTCGTCGGCTTCATCGGACAGCCGCAAGGCAAGGGTGCGGAAATCCTTGTCGTTCAACTCCGTCCAGCTCGGGTCCGGACCGGGATCGGCTTCTTGCCGATGGCACAGTGCGACAAGCTCGGGCGTGAGCGACATCAAGCGCATGAACGACAACCCCTCATCACCGCAGAGAAATCGAAAAACGTTGGGCGCGCAAGCCTCGGAACGCTTGCCGCGGTTCGCCATTATTGTCTGGGCGGCTGTCGGATTTCCGTCGTGAAGATCGTCCTAGGATGGATCGGACGACGATCGATGCAAGAAAGGTGAGGAGACCGAAAATGCAGAAATTCCCGATGCCCTTCTTCTGGTACGAATTGATGACATCAGATCTCGACGCCGCCGAGGCGTTCTACCCCAAGGTGGTCGGCTGGACGGCGCAGCCTTTCGACCTGGCGCCCGGCATGCCGCGCTATGTCGTCATGAATGTCGGCGAGCGTGGCGTCGGCGGCCTGATGACGATGCCCGAGGATGCCGCCAAGATGGGCATGCCGCCGGCCTGGCTCGGCTACATCCACACCAAGGATGTCGATGCCTCGACGGCATCGCTGGAGAAAGCCGGCGGTGCAGTTCACCGCCAGCCCGAGGACATTCCGGGCGTCGGCCGCTTTGCCGTCGTCGCCGACCCGCAAGGCGCGACCTTCATGTTCCTGCAGCCGAACGGCCCGGACCAGCCTGTCGTGCCGGCCAGCACGCCGGGCCATATCGGCTGGCACGAGCTTTACACGTCGGACTGGAAAGCCGCGTTCGACTTCTATTCCGACCAGTTCGGCTGGGTCGATGCCGGCGATTTCGACATGGGCCCGATGGGCACCTACCAGACCTTCACGGCCGGCCCCGAATCCGGCGGCGGCATCATGAACAAGCCAGAGCAGATTCCGGTGCCGGTCTGGCAATTCTATTTCAACGTTCCGGCCATCGACGCGGCGGCCAAACGGGTAACCGACAATGGCGGCAAGATCCTGATGGGGCCGATGGAGGTCCCCGGCGGCAGCTGGGTCGTGCAGTGCCAGGACCCGCAAGGCGCACACTTCGCCTTGATGGCGCCGGTCCGCTGACGGCGATAAACACCGCGGCACAAAAGCACCGGCCTTTCATCGCACCGCCGACAAGGGGCGTATTCCTCTGCATTCCTCTGCTTGGCGCCGATCTATTCCGGCGCCAGCACCGCGACCTTCAGGTCTGCCTTTTTCGCGCCGCTAAACTGCACGGTGGCCGGACCGGGCGCAAGCTTGAAGCGCACGCTCTTGCGGATGCCGGGGCAAGTTTTCACGCCGCTATAGCCCGCCGACTTGATGGCGTGGCCATCCTGAACAACATCGACCCAGGCCTCGCCTGACAGACTTATCTGGATAGCTCCCTCCGGCGGCACCTCCACGCTGGCGACGGCGCCAAACGTGTCCGAGGCCGGGGCACGTTCGGGCGGCACCGCAAAACCGGCTTTGTCCACCGGCACCAGTGCCAGGTCCGCGGCCGCACCGACCGCAAGCATCGTTCCGGACGGTGTTTCGGGTGCTGCGGCAAACAACGCCTGCTCCCGCGTCACCGGCCACTTGAAGGCCTCGCAGCCTGCCTCCTCGGCCATAGCGAAGCTGGTGGCTGCAAGGATTACGAATAGGCTGATGACGACTTTCTTCATGGCAAAGGGGACCCACCTGATTTGAAATATCTACACATCAATACAACCATATTGATGTAAATACAACCCTGACGTGAGAAATATGAAGAGTCGGACGGGGAACATTTCCAATCACTGATTGTTGATGGCAGGCCACGGGAAGTGAATGGTCCATCGCCGGGCGGTAATCTATGGCCGGTCCGGAAAGCTAAAATGGAGTTTTAGATGAAGCTTTTCGAAAGCCTCACCAAATATCAGCCGCAGGCTCTAGGCGTGCTGCGCATCATGACGGCGCTGCAGTTTCTCGAGCACGGCACCCAGAAACTGTTCAATTTCCCCGTCGGCGACCACGCCGGTGCCTTGAGCGGGCTGTCGCTCACCTCCGGCATCCTCGAATTCGCCGGCGGCGTGCTGCTGGCGTTGGGGCTGTTCACCCGACCGGTCGCGTTCCTTCTGGCCGGCGAAATGGCGATCGCCTATTTCATGGCGCACATGCCGCGCGACTTCTTCCCGGTCAACAACGGCGGCGATTCGGCGATCTCGTTTTGCTTCATCTTCCTCTATCTGGTGTTTGCCGGCGCCGGCGCCTTCGCGCTGGACAACCGACGCAGCGCCTGACGCTCAATCAGCGGCTCACCCAGTGCATGTCGCCCAAAAGTGCGCAGCGGTTTTGGGACAACGACATGCACAAAACAGGAATCTGAAGCGCATCGGCCAAGCCGAAGCGCTTCAGGCGCGCATCCTTTCGAAATTGGCGTCGAACAGCGGCGTCGCCTGCATGCGCGCCGCATGGCGTTTGCCCAGCAGCTCGATCTCGAAGCCGTCGCTCTCATCGGCGATCTCCTTCGGCACGTAGCCGACGGCAACCGACTTCTTCGAATGATGCGCGTAGCCGCCCGAGGTCACCCAGCCGCGCACCGCACCGTCGAACCAGATCGGCTCGTCGCCAATGACATCGGCGTCGTCGGCATCGACGATGAAGGCGCGCAGGCGCAATTTTCCACCCTGCTTGCGCTCGGTAAGCGCCGCGGCCTTGCCGATGAAATCGGCCTCCTTGCCGTAGGCGACAAAACGGTCGAGCCCGGCTTCCAGCGGGCCGTAGATCGGCCGGTATTCGCGCCCCCATGAGCCGTAATTCTTTTCCAGCCGCAGCGCGTTGAGCGCGCGCGAACCGAACAGGCCGATGCCGAACTCTTCGCCGGCCGCCATCAGGGCCTGGAAGGCGGCGCGCTGATACTCCGGCGCTACCCACATCTCATAGCCGAGATCGCCGGTGTAGCTGACACGGCCGACCAGGCACGGCGCCATGCCGATGTCCATCCTGCCAATGGCCATGAATGGAAATGCCGCATTGGAGACATCCGAGCGCGTGGCCTTTGCCAGCACATCGCGCGCCTTCGGCCCGGCGATCGACAGGCCGGTGAGCTTCGCGCCCAGCGCCTCGATGCGCACAGATCCGTCGTCAGGCAGATGCTTCTCGAACCAGCGCATATGATACTGCTCGGCAATACCGGAGCCGGCGAGGAACCAGCCTTCCCCATCTCGATCAAGAGGGCCGAGATTGGCCAGCGTGAAGTCGCCGATCAGTCTGCCGTCTTCCTTCAGCATCGGCGCCAGCGTCATGCGGCCAGGCTTCGGCAATTTGCAGGCAAGCATTCTGTCGAGCCAGGCGGCGGCCCCCTCGCCCGTCACCTTGTATTTGGCGAAGCTCGAAATCTCGGACAGGCCGACACCGTCACGAACCGTCGCGACCTCCTTGGCGATTTGGGTGAAGTCGCTCGAGCGGCGCCACGAGAATTCGTCCTTGACGCCCTCCGGCGCGTACCAGAGCGGCACCTCCAGCCCGTAGGCAACGCCCCATTGCGCACCCTTGGCCGACAGCAGGTCGTAGACCGGTGTCGTCTTCAGCGGTCGCCCGGCGGGCAGCTCCTCATTGGGGAAGCGGATCGAGAACCGCCTGGAATAGTTCTCGCGCACCTTGGCGTTGGTGTAGGCCATCGTCGCCCAGTCGCCATAGCGCGCGACATCCATCGCCCAGATGTCGGCGCCGGGATCGCCCTCGATCATCCAGTTGGACAGCGCCAGTCCGACGCCGCCGCCTTGGCTAAAGCCGGCCATGACGCCGCAAGCGACCCAGAAGCCCGGCAGGCCGCGCACCGGCCCGACCAGCGGGTTGCCGTCCGGCGCGAAGGTGAAGGGCCCGTTGATGATCTGCTTGATGCCGGTGTTCTGGAAGGCCGGGAAATGCCGGAACCCGACCTCCAGCGACGGCGCGATGCGGTCGATGTCGGGCGCCAGCAATTCATGGCCGAAATTCCACGGCGTCTGATACTCGGACCACGGCTTGTTGGCCTTTTCGTAGGTGCCCATCAGCATGCCGCCGCGCTCCTGGCGCAGGTAGAGCTCGCCGTCGAAATCGACCGCGTGGATGATCTCGGTGCCCGTCTTGGCGTTCCAGGCGGCGACCTCCGGCATATCCTCGGTGATCAGGTACATGTGCTCCATCGCCAGCACCGGCAGTTCGAGCCCAACCATGCGGCCGACCTCGCGCGCCCACAGGCCGCCGGCATTGACGACATGCTCGGCCACCACCTCGCCCTTGTTGGTGATGACCCGCCACAGTCCGTCGACGCGCCGCACGATGTCCTCGACCTTGGTGAAGCGCTCGACCTCGGCGCCGAGCTTGCGCGCGGCCTTGGCATAGGCATGGGTGACGCCGGAGGGATCGAGATGGCCGTCCTCCTTGTTTCTGACCGCGCCGACGAACTGCTTGGGATCGAGCAGCGGCATCAGTTCGGCCGCTTCGTTGGGGGAGATCTCCTCGAGCTCGATGCCGAGATAGCGGCCCTTGGCGACGACACCGCGCAGCCAGTCCAGCCGCGCCTCGGTCGCCGCCAGCAGCACGCCACCGGTCAGATGCACGCCGGTCGCCTGGCCGGAAAGCTCCTCGATCTCCTTGTAGAGGTTGATGGTGTATTTCTGCAGCTTGGCGACGTTGGGATCGCCATTGATCGTGTGCATGCCGCCGGCCGCGTGCCAGGTCGAGCCCGACGTCAGCTCGTCGCGCTCCAGAAGCACGACATCGGTCCAGCCGTGGCGGGCGAGATGGAACAGCACGGAGCACCCGACGACGCCACCGCCAATGACCACGACCTTTGCATGCGATTTCATGGATTTTTCTCTGATATCAGTGAGTTGGATGGGTGAGATGAATCGGATCGGGAGGAGCCAGGCGGCACGCGCGCAAACCTGTGACCATCACGGCTCGCCCTGCCCGATCGCTTCCTTGCGCTTGGCCATGTAGGCCTCAAGTTCTTCGCGCACGGCGATATCCATCACCGGCTCGACATAGTCCTCCAACGCCTTCTTCCACAGCCGCGTCGCGCGCGCCGTGGCGTCGAGCCCGCCGGCCTCCTGCCAGGCCTCGTAATTCTGCCAGTTGGACAGCATCGGCTGGTAGAAGGCGGTGGCGTAGCGCTCCAGCGTATGCGGCTCGCCGAAGAAATGCCCGCCGGTCGGCACCGCGCCCAGCGCCTCGACGGCGAGCTCGGCCTCGTTGACCTCGATCGGGCGCAAGAACTCCATCATGTGCTGGATCATCTCGACATCGATGATGAGCTTTTCGAACGACGCCGTCAGC
Source organism: Mesorhizobium cantuariense (assembly GCF_042647205.1). Classification (NCBI taxonomy): domain Bacteria; kingdom Pseudomonadati; phylum Pseudomonadota; class Alphaproteobacteria; order Hyphomicrobiales; family Phyllobacteriaceae; genus Mesorhizobium; species Mesorhizobium cantuariense. The sequence continues at coordinate 4,250,475 of NZ_JBHRVD010000001.1, forward strand.
CCGCCCTCCTGCCAGCCGGCGGCATGGTAGACGAGATTGCCGTGGCCGAGCACCGCGCCCCACAGCGCCATCAGCGTCTCATAGGCGCCTTGCGCGTCGGCGGCGTTGGAGGCCGAGCCCGGCGTCGTGCGGTACGGCAGCCCGTAGCGCCGCGCCAGTTGCCCCGACGCTATGTTGGCCTTGGTGTTCTCCGGCGTGCCGAAGGCCGGTGCCCCCGACTTCATGTCGACATTGGAGGTGAAGGCGCCATACATGACCGGCGCGCCAGGACGGACAAGCTGCGTCAGCACGACGCCGAACAGCGCCTCGGCATTCTGCTGCGCCAGCGCACCGGCCAGCGTCACCGGGCTCATCGCTCCCATCAGCGTGAACGGCGTCACCGCCACCGACTGGCCGAATTCGGCCATGGTCATCAGCCCCTCGGCCATCATCTCGTCGAAGCGGCGCGGCGAGTTGACCGAGATGATGGTGGTGATGCCCGGATCGTCGCGCATCTGGTCGAGCGTCAAGCCTCGCGCGATCGCCATCATCTCGATGCCGTCCAGCGCCCTGCCCCGGCCGATCGCCGAGACATGAAAACTCTTGTCGGTCAGCGTCAGATTGGTGAAGTAGGTGTCGAGATGGCGGGAATTGGCCGGCAGCTCCACCGGCGCGCAGACCTGGTTGCCGAGCATGTGGATGCAGTTGAAATGCTGCGCCAGCCGGGTGAGATCCGCATAGTCGCGCAAGTTGCCGGCGCGGCGGCCGCGCTCCATGTCGTGCACATTGGGCGGCCCGGCAACCAGGGTGAAATTGATGGTGTTGCCGCCGAGATGAACCGCGTTGGCCGGGTTGCGCGGCGTCAGCACATAGCTGGACTGCGTGGTCTTCAGCGCGTCAGTGATCAGGCCGCGATCGATGCGGACATTCGCCGAGGCATGATCGACTTTGGCGCCAGCCTTCTCGAACAGAGACAGCGCACGCGGGCTCATCACCTCGATGCCGAAATTCTCCAATATGTGCATCGACGCCTGGTGGATCTGCTCGATCTGGTCGGGCGAGAGCATGGCCATTGGCGGATAGGGATTTGTCACCCGCCTGAGCGGCAGTTGCGGGATAGCGGATGGCCCCCTGTTGCTGGTGCGCTCGGCGCCGCGTTTGCGTCTTGGTTCGTTCATGCCTGGCATCAAAGCCCCGGCAAACCGGGCAAGCTGTCAGAAATACGCCGTTTGCGGGCGTGATTTTAGCCACGGCGGCATTTCTGCAATATCTGTCTATAAAAAGCGACAAAATACGTCGGATTATTGATACAGGATTCCTCCAGCGACTGCGCCGGCGAAGCGTTAACGGGCGCTGCAAGATTCCCTTTATGATTTCGGCCTATTGCTCTGCCAATGCGTAGCTCGAGTTTTAGTAAAATTGGTGCGGTTTGCATGCTGCTGGCACTTTCGGCCTGCGCCACGCCGCCCAATCACATCAACAATGTCTGCGCCGTCTTCGACCAGAATGACGGCTGGTTCGACAACTGGCAGTCGGCCGCCGAGCGCACCCAGCAGAAATACGGCATCCCCGTTCCCGTGCTGATGGCGACGGTTCGCAAGGAATCCGGCTTCAAAAGCAACGCTCGGCCACCGCGCACCAAGCTGCTCGGCTTCATTCCGTGGAAGCATGTCTCCTCGGCCACCGGCTTCTCGCAGGCGCTGGACGGCACCTGGTCGCAATATCAGAGCGAGACCGGAAACTGGGCGGCACGGCGGACGAAATTCGCCGACGCGGTCGATTTCGTCGGCTGGTATCATTCCAAGACGGCTGACACGTATGGCGTTGCCCGCAACGACACCTACAATCTCTACCTCGCCTACTATCTCGGCTGGACCGCCTATGGCCGCGGCAACCGGGGCGATGCCGGCGTCCAAGGCTATGCTCGGGCCACCGACAAGATGGCGCGAGACTATGCGCAGCAACTGAGTGAGTGCGGCAACTAAATAGCGACCGTTCCGATTCAGCGCGGCTTTTTGCCGAACACCTTGATGTATTCCGCCTCACCGCCCTTGGCGAGCGCCTTGGCCTGCTTGACCCAGTCGTCGCGTTCGATGCGGCCGTGGAACTTCAGATGGTCGTCGACCCATTCGCGCTCGGCCTTCTTCCACGCCGCGACCTGCGCATAGGTAAAGATGCCGAGGCCGTTCAGGATGCCCTCGATCTTTGGACCGACGCCGGCGATCAGCTTCAAATCGTCCGGCTTGGCAGGCCTGGCGATGCCTGACGGGCGGTTCTTGTCGGCGGCGTTTGCGCCGCTCAGCCTGACCGGCTCGACAATCCCGCTCGCCTTTGTCGCGGCTTGGCCTGGTTTGGTCTGCCTCGCGGCTCGCCCGACAGCCGGTGCAACGCGTGCATGCTCTGCCTGACGGCCGTCGCCAAGCGTTCTTGGCGTGAACGGCGCCGAGGTAGCGTTGGCATCCGTTGCCGGCGCGCCGGTTTCCGAAACCTCGTCGCGGACCTCGTGACGGCGGGCTTTCGAAACGGCTTCCGTCTCCTCGGCAGCCTGCCCCACCGCATCGGCTTCCGCACTGCCCGTCTTGCCATGCGGACGCTTCGGCGGCGTGCCGGCAAAACCAGGCCCTTCGCCATGCGGCGCGTCATCCGGCACGCCCTCATGCGCGGCGTGTTCCTTGTCGAACTTGATCACCGGCTCCATCTTGGCCAGCACATCGTCGGAGAGCCAGCACAGGCTCATGTGGCCATCGCCGAGATGCTTGACCGGCGGCACCTTGGTCTCGCACAGATTGTCCGGCACCAGCTTCTTGTAGCCGCAGCGTGTCTGGAACGGGCAGCCCGACGGCGGGTTCATCGCCGACGGGATGTCGCCTTCCAGCACGATGTGCCGCTTCACCACGCTGGTGTCGGCGATCGGGATCGCCGACAGCAGCGCCTCGGTATAGGGGTGATAGGGCGGCGCGAAGATCTGGTCGGTCGTGCCCTGCTCGACGATATAGCCGAGATACATGACGACGACGCGGTCGGCGATGTAGCGCACGACAGACAGATCGTGGCTGATGAATAGCATCGTCGTCTTGTTCTTGCGCTGAATATCCATCAGCAGTTCGGTCACCGCCGCCTGCACGGACACATCCAATGCCGACACCGGCTCGTCGGCGACCACCACCTTGGCGTCGCCGGCAAAGGCGCGCGCCACACCGATGCGCTGCTTCTGGCCGCCCGAAAGCTGGCGCGGCTTGCGGGTCTCGAACGCCCGCGGCAGCTTCACCAGGTCGAGCAGCTCCAGCATGCGCTTGCGGCGGTCGGCAACAGTCTTGCCGACATTGAACTTCTCCAGCGTGCGGATGATCTGCGAACCGACAGAATGGCTGGGATTGAGCGTGTCGAACGGATTCTGGAACACCATCTGGATCGACGACACGGTTTCGACGCTGCGCTTCTCGATGCCGGTCGACTGGATTTCCTTGTTGCCCAGCGTCACCGTGCCGGCACTTGCCGTCTCCAGCCCAAGCAGCACTTTGGCCAGCGTCGACTTTCCGCAGCCGGATTCGCCGACGATGGCAACCGTCTCGGATTCGCGCGCCATGAACGAGATCGTCTCATTGGCCTTGACGACGCGGCCCTCGCTCGAACCGAACACCTCGCTGCCGCCGACCTTGTAGTATTTTCTGAGGTCCTCGATCTTGAGCACCGGCGCGCCGGGCACGACGCGCTCATTGACCTTCTTGGCGCCGGGCGGCAGCGCTTCCCAATCGATCTCGTTGAAGCGCACGCAGCGCGAGAAATGGCCTTCATGGCCCGCGACCTCGATCATCGGGATTTCGGCGGCGTTGCAGACGCCCTCGACGAAATGGTGGCAGCGCGGGCCGAAATTGCAGCCCTTGGGCCGCTCGTGCGGCAGCGGCAATTGGCCTGGGATCGAGATCAACGGCCGTGAATTCTTGTCGGCGCCGGGCAGCGGGATCGAGCGGAACAACCCTTGCGTATAGGGGTGGCGCATGCGGTCGAACACGTCCTTGATCTTGCCGGTCTCGACCGCTTCGCCCGAATACATCACCGTGATGCGGTCGCAAGTTTCGAGGATCAGGCCGAGATTGTGCGACACGAAGATCATCGACGTGCCGAACTTCTCGCCGAGCCCCTTGACCAGGTCGACGATGCCCGCTTCCACCGTCACGTCGAGCGCCGTCGTCGGTTCGTCGAGCAGAAGCAGCGCCGGCTTCGACAGCAGCGCCATGGCAATGACGATGCGCTGCTGCTGGCCGCCGGAGAGCTGGTGCGGATAGGAGCGCATCATGCGCTCGGGATCGGGCAGCTTGACCGAGCGCACCATTTCGATCGCGCGCTTATACGCCTCTTCCTTCGACACCTTGTCGTGGATCAGCGGCACTTCCATCAACTGCTGCCCGACTTTCATCGCCGGGTTGAGGCTGGCCATCGGCTCCTGGTAGATCATCGCGATCTTGTTGCCGCGGATGGCGCGCAGCTCCTCGTCGGAGAGCTCGCCCATGTCCTTGCCCTGGAACTTGATCTTGCCGCCGACGATCTTTCCGATGTTGGAGAGGTCGCGCATGATGCCGAGCGACACGGTCGACTTGCCGCAGCCAGATTCGCCGACGATGCCCATCGCCTCGCCCGGCATGACCGTGCAGGAAAAATCCATGACGGCCGGAATCTCGCCCTTGCGGGTGAAAAAGGAGATCGACAGGTTCTCGATCTCGATGATCGGCACATTGGCCGGCTTGGCGGGATTTCGAACTGCCTCATTCATGGGTCGCTCCAATCCTGGTTCTTTCGGGCCTGGTTCTTCCAGGCGCATCGGGTCGAAACCCGTGAGATCAGTCTTTCATCGATTGTTCGCGCAGCGAGTCGGCGAGCAGGTTCAAGCCCAGCACGAACGACATCAGCGCAATCGTCGGCGGCAGCGCCGGATGGATGAAGGAGCGCAGCAGCCGGCTGGCGTCCTTGATCGCGGTGCCCCAATCCGGGCTTTCCGGCGCCAGGCCAAGACCGAAATAGCCGAGCGTGCCGAGCAGGATCGTGGTGTAGCCGATGCGCAGGCAGGCATCGACGATCAGCGGCCCGCGCGCATTGGGCAGGATCTCCCACAGCATGATGTACCAGGGCGATTCACCGCGCGTCTGCGCTGCCGCCACATAGTCGCGTGTCTTGATGTCCATCACAAGGCCACGCACGATGCGGAACACGCCCGGGCTGGAGGCGAACACCACCGCCACGAAGATGTTGAGCTGGTTGGGATCGATATGCACGATCTTCAGCGGATCGGCGTCGAAGACCAGGCCGGCATAGATCCAGCCGCCGAGGATCAGGGTAATGCCGAGCAGGATGTAGAGCCGGTCGGACCGGTTCTTGTAGCGCGTCCAGAACAGCACACTGAAGAAGATGATCGGAAACAGGAAGAAGACGCCGGCCATGCCATAGGGGATCGGCGTGTCCATAATGCCGGGCGTCACTAGCAGGTAGAACAGCAGGATCACCGGGAAGGCGAGCACAAGGTTGGCCAGGAACGACAGCACCGTGTCGATCTTGCCGCCATAGTAGCCGGCCGGCAGCCCGAGCGTGATACCGACCATCAGCGCGAAGCCGGTTGCCGCAGGTGCGATGATCAGCACGATCTGGCTGCCATAGACCATGCGCGAAAACACGTCACGCGCCAGCTTGTCGCCGCCGAACAGATAGGTCAGCCCCGATTGCGGTTCGACGGCGCCCGGCAGCACGTCCTTCATGATGGGGATCTGGGCCAGCGGATCGAAGGGCGATATGGTCGCGGCGAAGATCGCCGTGAACAGCCAGAACAGGCAGATGCCGACGCCGACAATGCCGACACCGCTGTCGAACAGCTGGCCGTAGAGCGCCAGCTTCTTCTTGTAGGCGAAGCTCGTACCCATGACGATGAGGAGGGCGATCCAGACCGGCCAGAAGCGCGACAGCACTTCGAGAACGACGGTGAAGCCACTGATATATTGAACCGGCATCCGCTTCGCCCCCTACTGAACTCTGATACGCGGATTGAGAAACGCGTAGCCGACATCGGAAATGAGCTGCGTGATCAAGACGATGAACACCGAGACCAGCGAGCAGCCGAGCAAAAGGTCGATGTCGTTGTTGCCGGCCGCCTCGACCAGCGTGTAGCCGAAGCCCTGGTAGCGGAACATCACCTCGACGATGACGACGCCGGTGAGCAGCCAGGGAAACTGCAGCATGATGACGGTGAACGGCGCGATCAGTGCGTTGCGCAGCGCATGCTTGACCACGACGCTGCCGAAGGACAGGCCCTTCAGCCGGGCGGTGCGGATATATTGCTGCGTCATCACCTCGACCATCGAGGCGCGGGTCATGCGGGCGATATAGCCGATGCCGTAGATCGCCAGCGTCATGACAGGCAGCGTGAAATTATAGAAGGTGATGCCCTGGCTGGCCGAGGCCGCCGAGCCATTCAGTATGCCGAGCCACGAAGCGAAGATGACGGTGAAGATAACGCCCGACACATATTCGGGCGTCGCCGTCGAGGCGATCGAGGCCACCGACAGCACGCGGTCGGTTCGCGACCCCTCGCGCATGCCGGCAAGGATACCGATCAGCAGCGAGATCGGCACCATCACCACCAGCACCCAGAACATCAGGATGCCGGTGGCGCCGAGCGCGGGAAACAGTTTCGAGGCGACGGTTGCCTTGAACTTGGTCGAGCAGCCGAAGTCGCCTTCGAGCACGCCGGAGAATGTCGACACGAGCGGGTCGTTGCAGAAGGAGAAACGCTGCGCCGGCTTGCCGGTCGCTGGGTCGGTCACAGGCTGCTTGGGCACGACGCCCAGCCACTGTCCATATCGGACGAAGAAGTTCTGCCGGTAGCCATGGTTGACCAGCCAACTCTCGAGCTGCTCGGCCGACGTGTGCATTTCGGTCTGGCTGATCGCCAGCTTCTTCAGGTTGGGCTCAAGGTTGATCAGGAAGAAGACGACCATGGTCAGGCACAGCATCGTCAATGCCATGGTGCCAAGACGCCTGATAACGAAAGAAAGCATGGCGGTCCCCTGCCGATGGGTTGGGGTTTGAGCCGGCTATGAAAGCCAACCCTGCCGTGACCGGCGGGGCTGGCTGTCAAACAGGCCTTCGGATGCGATCAACCCTGTTTTTGTTGCATGACCTTGCCCGGGAGTCCGCAACTTTTTTGACAAAGCGCGAACCAACAGGGACGGACGATGCAAAGAGCGAGGGAAAGGGGCGGCGCCCCTTCCCCTTGTCGAGGCGATCAAGCCTGGTCGAGCCAGACCTTGCCGTAGTCGCGCTCGAAGGTCGGATGCATCTTGTAGTTCTGCACCGCCTTGACCGAGTGGCTGTAGAGCTTGCGCCAGTACGGCTGGATGATGATGCCGGAATCCTGCAGGATCTGCTCGATGTCCTTCATCATCTCCTTGCGCTTGGCGGCGTCGGCAACGGCGAGCGCGGCATTGAGCTTGGCATCCCACTCGGGATTCGCATAGGCCGTCTCGTTCCAGGCTTCGCCTGTGCGATAGCCGATCGCAAGCACTTGGACGCCAAGCGGCCGCATGTTCCAGTTGGTCATGGACAGCGGATACTTGGTCCAGTCGTTCCAGAACGTCGAGCCCGGCAGCACGGTGCGCTTCACCTTGAGGCCGGCATCGCGCATCTGGGCGGCGATCGCATCGCCCGTGTTCTTGTGCCAGTCTTCGTCGACGGTGATCAGTTCGTGCTCGAAGTCGGCCTGGCCGGCTTCCGCCATCAGCGCCTTTGCCTTGGCCGGGTCGCGAGCGACCTTCGCAAGCTCATAATATTCCGGGTGAATCTGGCAGACATGGTGATTTTCAGCAACGGTGCCGGCATTGCCATAGCCGAGCTGAAGAACGACATTGTTGTCGACCGCAAGCTGCAGCGCGTTGCGCACCTTCTGGTCGCCATAGGGCTTGTTGTTGACGTTGGCGCGGCAGACGATGGTAGACGCCGTGACGATTTCCGACTTCACAAGGTCCATGCCGTCGAGGATCGACACATAGTCGGCCGAGGTCTCGAAATTGGTGTGCACTTCGCCGGCCTCGAAAGCACTGACCATGGCCGCCGGATCGGTGCCGTAGTCGATGAATTCCAGGCCATCGAGGAACACTTCGCCGTCCCACCACTTGTCGTCGGTGCGGCGCTTGTAAACCACCTTCTGGCCGACATCGTAGGAGACGAGCTCGAACGGACCGGTGCCGATCGGGCAGGCTTTGAAGTCGCCGCCCTTCTCGTCGAAGCTCTTGTGGACGATCAGGCCGGGATAGTCGCACATGTTCGGGATCAGCGCGATGTCAGGCTTGCCGAGCTTGAGCACGACCGTGTGGTCGTCAGGCGTGGTCACTGCGCTTTCGTCGAGCTTGTCGTCCTTGACCAGCGAGCCGAGACGGCCGGGCATCGAATTGCCCTCGGCTTTCTTGTCGGCCCAACGCTTCAGGTTGAAGACGACGTCGGCGGCGGTGAAGGCATCGCCATTCGACCAGGTGACGCCCTTGCGCACATGCAGCGTATACTGCGTGGCGTCGTCGTTGACGTCCCAGCTCTCCAGCAGATAGGGGCGGAACGTGTATTCGGATGTGTACTTGACCAGCGGCTCGAGCGCCTGGCGCTCGGCATTGGCGATTTCCGACCAGTCGGCCTTGCGCGGGTCCTTGGGATCCTTGATCCACTGGGCGATCTTCAGCGTGCCGCCCTTCTTGCCTTTTACCTCTTCGGCCTTTGCCGGTGTCGGGTCGGCGAGGCCGAGCAAGCCGTAGGCCATTGCCGTCGATGCACCGAAGACGCTGGCCATGGCCAGGAATTCGCGGCGATCGACCTTGCCCGCCTTGGCGTCTTCGGCCATGGCCAGGATGTGATCCGGAACGCGATCGCCATTACTCTTGTAAATCGTCATGACTTAACTCCCATTGTTGGCTTTCCGCCTTTTAACATTCCGCATCCAGGCCATGATGTCAAAGACGACATGGATTGGGAACATGTTAGGGAATGTGCAACTTTGAAGAGGGAGCGGTTCGCGTGATAACGACAGTCTTGGCGCAAATTTGCTACTGCCCGTCGGATTCCTTTGGAATCTCGATAGTCGATTAAACTGAGACATTTACTGGGGGCCGGACAGCGCCAGCCTCGAGCCACCATAGGGCCAAAAGCCCTATCGAAATATCAATATTCCTTCTCGTAGAAAATGCCGCCTTTGGCTTCGCCGGCATCATTGGCCTCGCCGCGCAGCTTGACGCCGCGCCCGACATTGAGGTCGATCGTCGCCTTGCCCGAGCCCGGCTTGTCGCCCTTCTGGATCGTCACATAGGTACGGTCGTTGAGATATTTGCCGGCCGAAACCGCCGTGCCGCCCTGGTCGTCCGTGGTGACGTCGAGATCGTCGACGCCGATGGCGCTGCGCAGGTTTTCCAGCAGCGACGTCGAGCCGCCGACACCGGCCAGTTGTCCGGCGGCCTCGGCGAGCTGGGCGATCTGCAGCGGCGACAGGTTCGACATCGAGCGGCCGAAGATCAATTGCGCCAGCACCTCGTCCTCGGGCAGCGCCGGCACCGAGGAGAAGGTGAATTTCGGATTGGTCGCCTCGCCCGACACCACGATGGTGACGGTGGCGCTGGTCGTCGTCGTGGTCGCTGTCAGGTTGAGATAGGGCACCAGCGAGCCGGAGAAGCCGACCGTGCCTTCGGTGAAGGTCAGCCGCTTGCCGAGGATCGACAGCCGCCCGCGCTGCAGGGTGAAGGTCCCGACCGCTTGCGGCGACGATGCCGGGCCGGTCAGCTTCAGCGAGCCACCGAGTTCGGCATCGACGCCCCTGCCCTGGATGAAGATCTGGTTCGGCGCGTTGACCGTGACATCGAGCGCAAGGCCGGTGCCGCCGCCCTTGCCGCTGGTCGTCGGCGGCCGCAGCGCCTTGTCCTGCGCCTTGACCGCGCCCGGCGCGTTCTTGTGCTTGACGTCGAGCGCCGCCAGCGAGCCGGGCAATTTGTCCGGAACCGTGATCACGGTCTTGGCGAGGTTGACGGTGCCGGCAATCACCGGTGCGGACGTCAGCGGTCCCTTGATCGTCAGGTCGCCGCCGAGATTGGCGGTTACCACCCTACCGTCCGTATAGCGGCCGTCGACCAGCTTGATCGACAGGTCGGCCGGGAAGCCCTGTGCGGGATTGATACCGACCGTGCCGCTGGCCGACAGGCTGCCGCGCGTCGACAGCGTTCCGGTCAGCCGGTTTATCCTGGCGACGCCGCTGGCGATCGAGATATCGGCGGCGAGATCGTTGACGGCGAGGCCCGAGCGCGCATCGACCAGGCGCGCACCGGAGGTGGTAACGCTGCCGCCGATGACAGGCGACGAAGCGGGACCACGCACCTGCACGTTGACATTGGCGGTTCCAGACAGCGACAGACCTTGCGCGGCGAGCTTCTGGCTGAGCAGGTCGAAGGGCACGGCGCCATTGAAGTCGAGTGCCAGCGCCGGCGTGCCTGCCGTCGCTACGGTGCCGCCACCCTTGAGGCCAAGGCCGGCCCCATCGCTGACATTGGCGTTGAAGGTCAGCTTGTTGGCGCCGAAGGTGCCCGACGAGGAAACACTCACCGCGCCGACACCAGCACCTCGGGTCTGCGATGTCTGCACGCCGGCCGCGTCGATGTTGAAAGCAATTGCTGGGCTCGCCGGAGCACCCGTCACCTTCACCGTGCCCGAAATCGAGCCGGCGGCGTCGAGCCCGGGCGAGAAACTGTTGGCGAGCGACATCGGCACCCGCGCCAGCGTCGCATTGATGTCGAGCGCCGTGCTGACCTTGCCGGTCACCGTTGCCGTGCCGCCGCCGAGGTTGAGCACCAGCCGATCCAGTGTCGTCGTGCCGTTGGCAATGCTGACGGTCGAGGCCTGGGCTATGGCCGCCTTGATGCCCTGGACGGTCGCCTGGCCGGACGCGAGCTCGATGGTCGTCGTGCCATTGGCCACTTTCACGCGGCCGGCGGCCTGTGCCGGAATGCCCTTGACGGTTGCGCCGCCGGAGAAGCCGGTCCAGTCACCGTCACGCTTCAAATCGACATCGATGCCGCTGATCACGGTGCCTCCTGACGTGACGGTGTCGGCGCGGATCTTTCCGGAGATCACGGGTACTGCCAGATAATTGGCGACCAGCGCATCGATAGAGACGGCTTTCGCCTGGAGGTCGCCGCGTGAGATCGATGCCGTCGCCGCCTTGATCGCGACCTGCGGCGCGGTGCCGTTCTTCGAGAAAGCAATCGTGCCGCGTATGTCGCCTTCGGCCTTTTCCAGCGCCAGTGCCGCCAGCGGGCCGATATCGGGCAGGTCGAGCGCGATGGTGCCGACCGGCACGAACTTCTCGTCCAGCGCCAGATCGCCGGAAATCCTGTTCTTGCCCAGCGACAGCAGCAGGCCGTTGATGGCGCTCTTGCCGTCCGCCGTCGCCAGCACCGCACTGCCTTGCAGCACCTGGCCGGCGACATTGCCGGTCAGCAGCACATTCGCCGCCGGGTTGGCGGCATCGGCCTTGCCGGTGGCGGTCAGCTTCAGCCCGGTGATCTCGCGCGATGCCACCAGCAGCCTGTCGCTGTCGACCGTCAGTGACAGATCCGGCGCGGTGGCCGGCCCCTGTGCGTTCAACGCAAAGGCGATGGCGCCCTTGGCATCTTTCGACAGCAGCGAAATGTCGCTCAGCGCACCCTTCATGTCGGCGGCGACCTTGTTGTCGGCAAGGCTGGCTTGCCCTTCGGCAGTCAGCGCGCCCGAGGCCAGCTGCAATCCATCGACATTGACGTTGCCCGACGCATCGCGCTTCAGCGCAGCGCTCAGTTCCGCGCGCTCGGCAAGCACGCCGCGTAGCGCTGCCGGCAGCGCCGTCGAGGCGGCATCGGCTTTCAAATTGAGGTCGATGGCGCCGTCGGCCAGCGATACCCGGCCGTTAAAGCCACTGTTCAGCGCATCGCTCGTCACCGAGCCGCTGTCGATGGTGATGACGTCCGTGGCCAGGCTGCCGGCAACCTTGGCCGTGACCTTGCCGGCGATCAGCGGCGCGATGGTCGGATTGTCGAGACCGATCTTTTCCGCCGACACCGTGCCGGAGATCGGCCCTGTGCGAGCCTTCAGGTCAAAGGCATCGGAATGCAGGGCGACCGCGACGCCTTCGACCTTGGCCAGGTTGGTGGCCACCGAAGGCAGCATCGCCGAAATGTCGAGCCGGGGCTGCGTGCCCTGCCCCGCAGCCTTTACCGAAAGCGCCTGCAACTCGAGCTTGATTGGGCTTTCCGCGCTGCCCAGCGTCAGCGGCAGGCTCGGACCGGTCGAATTGAGGTCGAGGGCGAAATCGCTGGCACCGTTCGGGTTGAGGATGCCGGTCGCCTTGCCGGAAATCTCGTCGCCGGTCAGCGTCGCATGGTCGAGCACAACACCGCCGGCCATGGTGTAGCTCCCGGCCGCGTCGACAGCGAGCGGCCCGAGCCCGGCCTGGCGGGTCTGGCTGGTTTCGACGCCAGCCAGCTGCGCGTTGAAACGGACGTCGGGAGCGGCCGGCGATCCGGCCACCTGCGCTGTGCCGTCGAGCGTACCCACGGCATCGAGGCCGGGCGAGAAATCATTGGCGAGCGCTGCCGGCAGTGCCGAGAACTGCGCCGCGAGGTCGAGCGTCTGGCCAGCAGTACCGGACAAGGTCACCGAACCGCCGCCGACATCGAGCGCCAGTCTTTCGATGCTGGCCGTGCCGTTGGCGATGCTCAGCGTCGAAGCTTGAGCGATCGCCGCCTTGATGCCACGAATAGTGGCTTCGCCCGAGGCGATTTCGACGCTGGTCGTGCCGTCGGCGATCTTCACCCGGCCGGCAGCGGTCGCCGGAATGCCCGATATGGTGGCGCCGCCGGTGAAATTGGTCCAGTCGCCGTCGCGCTTCAGGTCGACGCCGATGTCGCCGATTTCGGTGGTTCCGGAGGTGACGCTGTCGGCCTTGATCGAACCGGCGATCGCCGGCGCCTTGAGATAGTTGGCGATCAGGGCATTGACGCTGATGGCCTTGGCCGTCACCTCGCCGCGCGCGATCGACGTGCTCTTCGCATCGATCGCGACCGAGGGTGCGTCGCCCTCCTTGGCAAAGCGGATGGTGCCGTCGATGTCGCCCGTCACCGCCTGGCCGGCAAGGGCAGCCAATTGGTCGATAGCGGGCGCGTCGAGCGTCAGCGTGCCCAAGGGCATGAATTTGTCGTCAAGCGCGAGATCGCCCGAGACCTTGTTGTCGCCCAGCGAGACCAAAAAACCATTGATCGAACGCTTGCCTTCGCTCGTCACCAGCGCCGCCTTGATGTCGAGCGGCTGATCGTTGACGGAACCGGTCAGCGAGACAGTGGCGGCGGGGTTGGCGATGTCGGCCTTGCCGCTCGCCGTCAGCTTGATGGCCTTCACCGTGCGGCCCGAGGCGGTCAGGCTGTCGCTATCGGCGGAGATCGTGAAATCCGGCGCCGTCATCGCGCCGCTTGCCGACAGCGCGAAATCGACACCACCGGCAACCGGTACGCCGACCGTCGGCGACAGCACCGAAACATCGCCCAGTTTGCCCTTGATGTCGGCCTGGATGTCGGTGCCTTGCATGCTGGCCGTGCCGGCGGCGCTGAGCGTACCGGAAGTGAACTCGATCGAGTTGGCGGCGAAGGAGCCCTGCGGATCACGGGTCGCGGTGGCCGAGAATTTCACGCGGGCGCCGAGCACCGATGCGATCTGCTGCGGAAAGGCCGTCGCCACGGCATCCGCGTTCATCTTCAGCTGCATCGACAGGTCGGCAAGCGCCACGGTGGCTGTCAGCGAGGCATTGACCGCATCGGACCGCAATGTGCCCTGGTCGATGGCAATGGCGTCCTTGCTCACCGATCCGGCCAGGTCGACGTCGACCTTGCCGGTGATCAAGGGCGCCAGCGTCGCCACGTCGGTCTTGAGACCACCCGCTCCCAGCTTGACGGTGACCGGCCCGGCGTGGTTCTGGATATCGAAACCGTCGGAATGGATCTGCGCTGCCAGATCGTCCAGCCGCGTACCGCCGGCGACGATCGAAACGAAGGAGGCGCCGATGTCGATGATCGGCGCCTTGCCGTCGCCGAAGGCGCGGGCGGTGGCGTTGTCGATCGCCAGCGTGATCGGCTGCGCCTTGCTGCCGACGCTGATCACCACGGGCGGGCCCTTGGCGGCGAGTTCGACCGAAAGATCGCTGGCGCCGGCAGGATCGACGATGCCGGTGGCGGTACCATGCACCGTGTCGCTGTCGATGTTGGCGTGGTCGACACTGACACCACCGGCTGATGTGGCGGTGCCCGCGACATCGAAGCTGGTCTTGCCGGCAAACAGCGGCTTCAAATTCTCCGGCAGGAAGCGGGCGAAATCGCCGTCGCCCTTGGCCTCGATGTGATTGCCCTTGTCGGTCAGTTGATGGCGGCCCGTCAGCTGAGTGACAATGTTGCCGTCGACTGTGAACGTGCCGATGCCGTTCCAGTTGGCGAGCGGTCCCGTGCCCGAGACAATTATGTCGACCGGCGGCGTATCGGGCAGCTTGAGCAGATTGGCGATGATGCCGCCTGCCGGCTCCGAGGCCTTGAGGTCGAGATCGAGCCTGTTGTCTGCCGGCGCAAAGTGGATCTTGGCGTCGACATTGCCTTGCTTGCCGTCATGGCGGGTGACGTTGAGCGTCGTCTCGACCGCCAGCGGCGCGGCATCGGCCTTGAGCATGCCCTTGGCGGCGAGTTCGGCGATGCCGCTGCCGGCAAGGTCTTGCCCCAGCGCGATCTCGGGCAGGTCGATCTGCTTGATATCGAGCGAAACCGGCAGCGTCGTCGTGCCGCTGCTCTGCGCTGGCTGCGTGCTGGCCACCGGCAACCGGGCAAGCTCTATGCGCTCGGCCGCGATGCGATCGGCGCTGAAGTTTTTCGACAGCAGCGCCAGCGGCGACCAGTCGACGGCGACCTTGCGCGCCACCAGCCAGGCACCCTCGCGGTCCTCCAGCACGACATGGTCGACGCTGAGCGCCCCCGACCAGATGCCGTCGATGCCGCTGACCGTGATCTTGCGGTCGTCGCTCGACGCCATGCGCGAGATGATACCGGCGAGATTGTCGCGTCCGCGCTCGGTCTTGGTCAGCACCACGAGCGCGCCGATAGCGCCTGCGATCACGATCAGCAGCGTGTAAAGACCAATGCGGAGGATGCGCCAGACCGTCTTCATCGCTCAGAACGCCTGTCCGATGCCGGCATAGATGCCGAAACGCGGGTCGCCCGGATCGCGGTTGAGCGGCACGGCGGCGTCGATGCGCAGCGGCCCGAATGGCGTAACATAGCGCAGGCCGACACCGGCGCCGACCTTGACGTCGGAGAAATCGGGAACCGACTTGGTCGACACCGTGCCGGCATCGACAAACGGCACGATGCCGATCGTGTCGGTGATAGCGATGCGCATCTCGACCGAGGTTTCGAAGAAGGACAGACCGCCGATCGGCTGGCCGGTGAAGTCCTTGGGGCCGATGCCCTGATAGGCATAGCCGCGCACCGAGCCGCCGCCGCCGGAATAGAAGCGACGGTCGGCCGGCACGTGTTCGAGGCTGGTGCCGACGATCGAACCGATGGCGACACGTTCGGCCAGCACGAACTTCGAGGCTGAATCCAGCGACTGATAGGCCGATCCCTCGCCCTTCAGCTTGAGGAAGGTCGCACCGCTCAAAATGTCGTAGCTCGGCTCGGCATAGGCCAGCACGCGGAAGCCGCTGGTCGGGTTCAACCGGTTGTCCCTGTTATCATAGACATATTGCAGCGGAATACTGGCGATCAGGTATTTGTGCTTGCCGAAAGCGTCGTGGATGCGGGAATAGTCGAGCGCCACCTCGGCCGAAACCGTCTGCTTCTTGGTCAGTTCATAGGACAGGCCGGTGCTGCCCTTGACCGAGAAATGGTCATAGGCATCAGGATGTTCGAGCACGGTCTTGACGCTGGCGAAGAACTTCGATGCCGGCCCGATCACACCGGGTTTTTCGAACATGATACCGGCATTGTAGTTGAGCTCGCCGAGATCGTTGCTGCCGATGCCGCTGATCTTGCCGTCGATGCGCAGCTTCTCGGCCCGGCCAAACAAATTGCGGTGGCCCCAATAGCCTTCCAGGCCCAGCCCCTCGGTGTTGGAGAAGGTGCCGCCGACGCCGAAATAGCGCGGCTTGCGCTCGCTGACCTGGACGCCGATCGGAATGTTGCCATCGGCATCGAGCGTGTCGGCTTCCTTGAACGTGACGCTGTTGAAGACCTCGAGCGCCAGCAACCGGTCGCGTGCATCGTCGATCTCTTGCGGCGAGTACTGCCGGCCGCGCTTGAGGCCGGTCATGTATTCGGTGAAATCGCGATCGACCTTCTCGGTGCCTTCCACAGTGGTGTCGCCATAGCCGGCGACCGGCCCGGCGGCGACCGTCAGCGTCACGTCGAGCGTCGAAGTAGCATGGTCGGCGACGATCTTCCGGTCCGTCACCTCGGCCAGCGGCCTGCCCTCCTGCTTCAGCGCCCGCACGATCAGCGCCTCGGCCTTGAGCACAGCGCCGGATCCGGCATCGCCGCCGGCGATGAGGCCATAATCGGCGCTCCCTGCCGCGTCGCCTTCCAGCCTGATATTGCCCAAAGTGAATTTCGGTCCGCTGGCGATATCGATGACCACCGGGACTGGCTGCGGCCCCGTGAATTCAGCATCCGGCGGCAAATCGTCGAGCGGCTTGCCGTCGATGGTGACGGTCACGACGCCTTCGTAGCGGGCATCGGCATAGAGCGCGGCGACAAGCTGTTCGCGATCGCTGCGCGCCTTGGCCATCAGCCCAAGAGAGCCGGAAACCGGACGCTCCTCGTCACTTTTCAAGGTCGAGGCGTTTTCGAGCTTCTTGACCAGATCCTTGTCGGCGTCGGGTGCCGTGATGGTCACGGCATAGCGCAGCGGATCGACGATGTCGGCATCCTCGTCGCTGGACGATCCCCACAGCTTGATGCCGAAAAGCTCGAAAGCGGCCGCCGGCCGCAATTCGGCGACGAGCGCGGTCGAGCACATCATGGCCAGGAGCAGGGCGCGCGGAAGCGCACGCCCTGGCGCGCGACCTCCTGACATCTGCTCTTCATGCGCCGGCATTAAGACAACCTAGGTTATAAAACTAAAATTGGAATGAAGTTCTGAAGCGCTCGTAAAGGGGCCACAATCCAATTGTCTGAAATAGGATGGGCTTGGAATTCACACCTTTTGCGTCGCTGCAAGAAAGCGTGATCCCTGTCCTATGGAGGTACTACCGGCCATTGGCCGGAAAGGAAACCGTTGGCAGGCGGAACCCTGCCGCGTCCTTGTGTTGACAAGCTTGACTGAAGCTTGATCATGCCTGGACGTCAGCTGTGTCTGGAGGGGTGTTATGGCAATGCGCGCGGCTCGTGGTCTGTCGATCCTGATTCTTCTGTTTTTTGCCTGGGCCAATGTCTTAGCCTGGAGCGGTGCCGCGCAAGCGACCGAGGCCCGACGAATCACGACGACGGACAATTCCGATTATTTCGGTTTTGATCTCAGATCCGATCAGAATGTCACGCTCGACCAGTGCAAGACGACATGTCTGGGCGACCCGGCCTGCCGCGCTTTCACCTACAACAACAAAGCCAAATGGTGCTTCCTCAAATCCGACTACAACCAGCTGAAACCCTTCAACGGCGCGGTCGCCGGCAAGGTCGTCAACCTTGATGGCGATCCTGATATCGGCGCACCGCCGGAACTCGCCTTCTTCCCCAATTGGATGGCCGACCAGGCTCAGCAATACCGCAACAGGCTGCTCGGTCCGGCCTATGACAAACCGACCGAGGGCATGGCGGCCTTGATGAATGCCGCCGAGCAGGCTGTGCTTACCGGCGACCACCGCTCCGCCATGCTGAAATACGAGGCCGCGGTCTCGGTGCTGCCCGACGATGGCCAACTCTGGCTCAAGCTGGCGCGTGAAACGCTGGCCGTGCAACCGGCCGCCAACACCTCCGATGCCTCCACTTTGCCGGCAAACGGCACTTCGGCCGCTTTCAACGCCTACAAGCTGCTGCGCACCACCAAGACACGCGCCGACGTGCTGGCGCTGCTCGGCAACGGCCTCGACAAGCGCGATCTCTACCGGCCGGCCCTGCAGGCCTATGAAGCCAGCCTTGCGCTGAACCCTTCGCCGGCGGTCCAGGCCGACTATTCCGATCTCAAGGCGCGCAAGGGTTTCCGCGTCATCGACCACACCGTCGATGCCGACACCAGCGCGCCACGCATCTGCGCGCAATTCTCCGAGGATCTGGTCAAGACCGGCGTCGATTACGCGCAGTTCGTCACCGTCGACAATGCACCGCCCAAGGGCGTCGAGGCCAAGGACAAGCAAATCTGCGTCGAAGGGCTGGAGCACGGCCAGCATTACGACGTCACCTTCCGCGCCGGCCTGCCGGCGGCAATCGGCGAAGTGACTGCGGCACCCGTGGTGCTGTCGATCTATGTCCAGGACCGCGCACCGTCCGCCCGTTTCACCGGCGACAGCTTCGTGCTGCCGGCCGGCGCGCGCCGCGGCATCCCCGTCGTCACCGTCAACATGAACGCTGCCGAAATGAAGCTCTATCGCATCGGCGACCGTTCGCTGGCACAGCTTCTGTCGGGCTACCAGTTCCTGCACCAGCTCGACGGCTATGACATTTCCAACATTTCCGAGCAGATGGGCGCGCCGGTCTGGCAGGGCCAACTCGACATCGCCAACGATCTCAACAAGGAGGTCACCACCTCCTTCCCGGTCGACGAGGCGCTGCCGCAGCGCAAGCCCGGCGTCTATGTGCTGACCGCCCAGGCCGTCAACGACAAGAGCGACGACTACAATTCGATGGCCACGCAATGGTTCGTCGTCTCCGACATCGGCCTGTCGACCTATACCGGCCAGGACGGGCTCAATGTCTTTGCCCGTTCGCTGGGCAGCGCCAAGCCGATAGCAGGCGCCGAACTGACGCTGGTTGCCAGGAACAATGAGGTTCTCGGCACGGCGACATCGGATGCCGACGGCCACGCCGTCTTCAACCCCGGCCTGACACGCGGCGACGGCGGCATGGTGCCGGCCGTGCTGATGGCCAAGCAGGGCGACAATGATTTCGTCTTCCTCGACATGGCCCGGGCCGGCTTCGACCTGTCCGACCGTGGCGTTACCGGACGCCCGGCGCCCGGCGCGCTTGACGTCTATGCCTGGACCGAACGTGGCATCTACCGCGCCGGCGAGGATGTCCATGTCGCGGCCCTTGCTCGCGACGGCGCCGCCAAGGCGGTCGAGAACCTGCCGCTGACCTTCATCTTCTCGCGCCCCGACGGTGTCGAGAACCGCCGCATCGTCAGCGACGGCGCATCGGCCGGTGGCCATGCCGTCGACCTGCCGCTCGAACCCAACGCCATGCGCGGCACCTGGTCGGTGTCGATCTACACCGATCCCAAGCAGCCGGCGGTGGCCAGCCAGATGTTCCTGGTCGAGGATTTCGTGCCGGATCGCATCGAATTCGACATGAAGGCCGACAAGCAGGAGATTGCCCAGGGCGAAACCGCCAACATCAACATTGACGGCCGCTTCCTCTATGGCGCGCCGGCCGCGGGCCTGGCGCTGGAAGGCGAGTTGACGCTGTCGACGTCGCGCGACTGGGACCGTTTCCAGGGCTTTTCCTTCGGCCTCGCCGACGAGCAGTCGGCCGAACCCACGGTCACCCCCCTCGCCGATCTGCCCGTGGTTGGCGACGACGGCAAGGTGACCTTCCCGGTCTCCGTCGAGCAGCTGCCGTCGACCACCAAGCTGGTCGACGCCAAGGTGACGGTCAGGATGCGCGAAACCGGTGGCCGCGCCATCGAGCGTTCGCTCAACATCGGCATCCGCCCGCAAGGCCATATGATCGGCATCCGTCCGGATTTCGCCGACAATGAAGTGCCGCAGGGCGGCACGGCTAAGTTCAGCCTGATCGCCGTCGATCCCGACGGCAAGCGTGAGGCGCTGAACGGCGCGCAGTGGACGCTGGTCAAGGTCGAACGCAATTACCAGTGGTACCGCTCCAACAATTCCTGGAATTACGAGCCGGTCACCTTCACCAAGTCGATCGCCAACGGCCAGATCGACCTCAGCGCCGATGGTGACGCAACGGTCTCCGTGCCGGTCGATTGGGGCCAGTACCGGCTTGAGGTCGAAACATCGGATCCCGAGGGACCGGCGACCAGCTATGAATTCGATGCCGGCTGGTATGTCTCCTCGACCACCACCGAAACGCCTGACGGCCTCGAGATCGCCCTCGACAAGGACAATTATGCCGCCGGCGAAGTGGCCAAGCTGAAAGTCTCGCCGCACTTTGCCGGCGAACTTCTCATCAACATCGGCTCCGACAAGCTGTTGAAGACCGTCACGGCGTCAGTGCCGGCCGGCGGCAGCACCGTTGACATTCCGGTCGGCGACGACTGGGGCGCTGGTGCCTATATCACGGCAACCCTGTTCCGGCCGGGCGAGGCGCAGGAAACGCGTATGCCGGCCCGCGCCATCGGCGTGAAATGGCTGAAGGTCGATCCGGGCTCGAAGAAGCTCGCGGTCACCCTGACGCCGCCGGACAAGACCATGCCGCGCCAGCAGCTGTCTATCCCGGTTTCCGTCGCCGGCGTGCAGCCGGGCAGCAATGCCTATGTCATGGTCGCCGCCGTCGATGTCGGCATCCTCAACCTGACCAACTACAAGGCGCCGGATCCGGAGAACTGGTTCTTCGGCCAGCGCATGCTGGGCATGGAAATCCGCGACATCTACGGTCGCCTGATCGACGGCTCGCTGGGCAACACCGGCAAGCTCAGGACCGGCGGCGACGGCGCCAACATGCAGGCGCAAGGCAGCCCGCCGACCGAAAAGCTGGTCGCCTTCTTCTCCGGTACCGTCGAGCTCGATGCCGACGGCAAGGCGCGGATCGACTTCGACATTCCGCAGTTCAACGGCACCGTGCGCGTCATGGCCGTCGCCTGGACCAAGGACGCGGTCGGCCACGCCCAGTCCGATGTGATCGTGCGTGATCCCATCGTCATCACCGCCGGCCTGCCGCGCTTCCTGGCGCCTGGTGACGCCGCCGTCATGCGCCTCGATGTCGCCGACACCGATGGGCCTGCCGGCGACTATGCGCTGTCGATCGAAACGACGGGCGACCTGTCGACGGGCGACAAGCCCTTGCCTCAGAAGCTGACGCTCGCTCAGGGCAAGCGCCAGACGCTGACCGTGCCGCTGATCGCACAGACGGCCGGCAATGCCTCGCTCACCATCAAGCTTGCCCATGCCGACGGCACCAAGGTGGAGCAGACGCTCTATGTGCCGGTGCGCCCGGCGCAATTGCCGGTCACCACGCGCCTGGTGGTCGACCTCAAGGGCAATGGCGGCGCGCTGCGCGTCGACAAGGAGCTGCTGGCGGCAAGCCTGCTCGACGGCGCTTCCGTCAGCGTCGGCGTTTCGCAAGCAGCCGCCTTCGACGTGCCGTCGCTGTTGATGACGCTCGACCGCTACCCCTATGGGTGCGCCGAGCAGACCACCAGCCGCGCCATGCCGCTTCTCTACGTCAATGAGTTGGCATCCGGCATCGGCATGGCCAGCGATCCCGACATCCATGGCCGCATCCAGGACGCCATCTACAAGGTTCTGAGCTACCAGGCCTCGGCCGGCAGCTTCGGTCTGTGGGGTCCGGGCTCCGGCGATCTGTGGCTCGACTCCTATGTCACCGACTTCCTGACCAGGGCGCGCGAGCAGAAATACGACGTGCCGAGCCTGGCCATGAACCAGGCGCTGAGCAACCTGCAGAACTCGCTCGGCTACGACCAGAGCGTACAGGACCGCGGCAGCGAGATCGCCTACGCCCTCTACGTGCTGGCCCGCAACAAGAAGGCCTCGATCGGCGATCTGCGCTACTATGCGGACACCCAGCTCGAAGCTTTCTCGAGCCCGATGGCTGTTGCCCAGCTGGCGGCGAGCCTGGCGCTCTACGGCGATACGCCGCGTGCCGAAGCGACGTTCAAGACTGCCCTGCAACTCGCCAAGTCGACCACCGACTACGACTACTACCGCTCCGACTACGGCTCGCGGCTGCGTGACGGTGCGTCGATGCTGGCGCTGGCGGCGGAATCGAAGCCGGTGCCGACGATCGTGCCGGAGCTGATCAAGCTGGTGACCAGGCAACGCGCCGAAGCCCGCTGGACCAGCACCCAGGACGAATCCTGGATGCTGCTGGCGGCCCGCGCACTGAAGGAAGGCAATGACTCGATCACGCTGGCCGTCAATGGCGCGCCGCATGCCGGCGGCTATTCCAACCAGGTCAACGGCAGTGACCTGATAGCCAGCCCGCTGACCATCGCCAACACCGGCAAGACCCCGCTGCAGGCCGTCGTCACCACGGTGGCGTCGCCGATCCAGCCCTTGCCGGCCGGTGGTGACGGCTTCACCATCAGCCGCACCTACTACAAGCTCGACGGCACCGAGGCCAATGTCACCGAGGCAACGCAGAACGAGCGCTACGTCGTCGTGCTCAAGGTCAACGAGCAGAACAAATGGCCCTCGCGCCTGCTGATCACCGACCTGTTGCCGGCCGGCTTCGAGATCGACAATCCGGGCCTGGTGTCCAGCGCCCAGTTGACGAACTTCTCGTGGCTGGCGCAGACCGATGCGGCCCATCTCGAATTCCGCGACGACCGTTTCGTCGCGGCGTTCAACCCGGCCGACGGCGAACACGACCACAATTTGACGCTTGCCTATGTCGTGCGTGCGGTGACGCCGGGCACCTATGCGCACCCGGCGGCGACGGTGGAGGACATGTACCGGCCGCAATATTCGGCCCGCACCGCCACCGGCATGATGGAGATCAAGGCGCCGTAAGGCGCCGATGATGACGATCATGATCAGGACGACGGCGCTGCCCCTCATCCGCCTGCCGGCACCTTCTCCCCGTATAGTGACGGGGAGAAGGGGACTGTCGCGATCGTCGGCACCTGTTCTGCAACGCTGGAAATTGGCGAAAACCTCTGCGCAGGCCTATTTCTCCCCGTCTCTATACGGGGAGAAATGCCCGGCAGGGCAATGAGGGGCAGCGCCATGCTTTCAAGAAAACACCTTCGCCGCGCCGCCATTGCCGCAGCTTCCTGCACTGGCATTCTCGCCCTCTCCACCGCCACCCTCTGGCAACTCGACCGCGCCTTCCCGCCCCCGCTGCCGGCCGAACTCACGGTCTCCACCGAAGTGCAGGATCGTGATGGCCAGCTGTTGCGCGCCTTCGCCACGCCGGACGGCTACTGGCGGCTCGAAACCCGCCTCGACCAGGTCGACAAGCAATTCGTCGACATGCTGGTCGCCTATGAGGACAAGCGCTTCTGGGATCATGAGGGTGTCGACGTGCTGGCGCTGGCCCGTGCGGCCGGCCAGTTCGCCACCAGCGGCCACATCGTCTCCGGCGGCTCTACGCTGTCGATGCAGCTTGCCAGGCTGATCGAGCCGCGCGAAAGCCGCAGCCTCGGCTCCAAGGTCAAGCAGATGCTGCGCGCCATCCAGATCGAGCGGCGGCTGTCCAAGCGCGAGATCCTCGAACGCTATCTGACGCTGGCGCCCTATGGCGGCAATCTGGAAGGCGTGCGCGCCGCCTCGCTCGCCTATTTCGGCAAGGAGCCGAAGCGGCTTACCGTGTCCGAATCCGCGCTTCTCGTCGCTCTGCCGCAGCTGCCGGAAAAACGCCGGCCCGACCGCAATTTGAAGATCGCCCACGCCGCCCGCGACCGGGTGCTGGCCCGCATGGTCTCCTCCGGCCTGCTCGGCGAGCGCGAGGCCGCACGCGCCGCCCTCGACGATGTGTCGGGCCTGCGCCGCACGCTGCCGGCGCTCGCCGCGCACGCCGCCTATGCGATGCTGTCCAAGGCCGTTCCCGGCCAGCCCGTGCGACTGACGATCAGCAAGAGCGTCCAGGAAGGGCTGGAACAGGTGGCGAGGGACGCGGCCACCAAGCTTGGGCCTCGCCTGTCGGTCGCCATGGTGCTGGCCGACTCCCGCACCGGCGACATTCTCGGTGAAGTCGGCTCGGCCAATTTCTTCGACGCCAGCCGCTCCGGCTGGATCGACATGACCAGGATCGTCCGCTCGCCCGGCTCGACGCTCAAGCCGTTCATCTACGGTCTTGCCTTCGAACAGGGCCTGGTGGCGCAGGAGACGCTGATCGACGACAGCCCCATCGATTTCTCCGGCTACCGGCCGAAGAATTTCGACATGGGCTACCAGGGCGATGTCAGCATCCGGCAAGCGCTGCAACTGTCGCTCAACGTGCCGGCGATCCGCGTGCTCGACGCGGTCGGGCCAACGCGGCTGATGGCGCGCTTCCGCCGGGCAGGGGTAAACCCCATACTGCCGGTCAACGAGGCGCCGGGCCTGGCCATCGGCCTCGGCGGCGTCGGGGTGACGCTGCGCGACCTCGTCCAGCTCTACACAGGGCTCGCCAATGGCGGCAAGACGCACACGCTGCATGACGGCACCGAACCGGCCGACGCTGAGCGAACCACCGCCACCATCCTCGACAATCAGGCCAACTGGCAGGTCATCGACATACTGTCGGGCGTCAAGCCGCCCGAGGGGGCCTTGCAGCGCGGCATCGCTTACAAGACCGGCACCTCCTACGGATATCGCGACGCCTGGTCGGTCGGCTTGGACGGCCGCTATGTGCTGGGTGTATGGGTCGGCCGCCCCGACGCCGGCGCGGTGCCGGGCCTTTCCGGCTATGTCTCGGCCGCTCCCATCCTGTTCGAGGGTTTTGTCCGCTCGGGCCTGGCCACCGTCCCATTGCCGGGCAAGCCGCCCGGCGTGTTCAACCCCAGGCGCGAGGATCTGCCGGTGACCCTCGCCCGCTTCGGCGCCGGGTCGGACGGCCTGGTGCAGGCGACAGTGACCGAACCCGCACCGACCATCATCTTCCCGCCCGACGGCGCCCGCGTCGATCTCGGCACCAATTCCGTCGATGCCTCACCGCTGGTGCTGAAGCTGCAAGGCGGCCGTGCACCGTTCCGCTGGCTGGCCAACGGCAAGCCGCTGGTTGGCATCGACCGTCGCCGCACCGCGACCTGGCAACCAGACGGCGCCGGCTATTCGACGCTGACCGTCATCGACGCCGCGGGACGTGCGGCCAGCGTAAAAGTGTTCGTCGAATAGACGGCTGCAAGCGATTCGTGGAATTGGCTTTCCACAGGCTCAGCGGATAGCAGGATACTCACCCCATGCCTGTTCCTAGGCACCCCCCTCTGGCCTGCCGGCCATCTCCCCCGCAAGGAGGGAGATCGGATTTCCTTTCCGCTTTCGCCAATTGTCAAAGACAAGACGCAACGGCAAGGCTGCCAACCTCCCCCCTTGCGGGGGAGATGCCCGGCAGGGCAGAGGGGGGTGCCTCGCGCAATCTTGTATCGTCGGCTGCCTCAGCGCTGGCAGCAACGATTCTTGTCATGGCAATCACCCTCCCCGCTTTTGCCGACGCCCTGCCCGCCGGCTTTGTCCGGCTCGCCGATGTCGACCCTTCGATCCGCCCGGACATCCGCTACGCCGGATCGGACAATTTCCTGCACCGCAAGGTGAACGGCTATGACGCGCCGGCCTGCATCCTCACCGAGCAGGCGGCCCAGGCACTCGGCCGTGTGCAGAAGGCGATCGTCGCCAAAAGCCTGACGCTGGTCGTGTTCGATTGCTATCGCCCTGCCCTCGCCATCGCCGATATGGCTGAATGGACGAAACAGGGCGGGCCGCCCGATCCGCAATGGTATCCCCGGGTCAAGCGTGGCGATCTGATCGCCAAGGGCTATGTCGGAGAACTATCGACCCATTCACGTGGCTCGACCGTCGACGTCGCCATCGCCCGAACGGACAGTAGGTCCAGCCCAAACCCAGCCTGCGGCGCCGTTGATGCCAACACGCTCGATTTCGGGACCGGTTTCGACTGCTTTGATCCGATGAGCGAAACCGCGCACCGCGGCCTCGCCAGTGAAGCGGCCGCAAACCGCAAGATGCTTGTCGATGCCATGCGCGCCGGCGGCTTCAAGAATTATGCACGCGAATGGTGGCACTTCACGCTGGCAAACGAACCGTTCGCCAAGCAGCGTTTCGACTTTCCCATCACCGCCGATTGAGGCGCCGGACTAAATTCTACACGGCCTTGCCTCAGCACCGCTCATTTCTAGATAGGCTGGGTGGCAGGCATGGATTCTTCCCGGAGACGTAAGAGGAAAATATTTCTCCATACACCGAAAGATCGTCGAATATTTTCTCAAGAGAGGCAAAAAAAACAACATTAAATGCATCTAATTTCTATCAATTCGGTAGATTTGGCGTGGGTTCAACGGAGGCAGAAATGACCAAACCTCATTTCAGGAAACTGCTCGGCGCACTGGTCGCCACATCTGTCCAGTTCGGCACGCTCGGTTTCGCGTTTGCCGACACCACCATTCTCAACGTGTCCTACGATCCGACACGCGAGCTCTACAAGGCCTATGACGAAGCTTTCGTCGCGCATTGGAAGGCCGAGACCGGCGAGACGGTCACCGTCCAGCAGTCGCATGGTGGATCGGGCGCCCAAGCCCGCGCCGTGATCGACGGCCTGGACGCCGATGTGGTGACGCTGGCGCTTGAAGGCGACATCAACGCCATCGTCTCGAAGTCGAAGAAGATCAACCCCGATTGGCGCACCAAATTCGAAAACAATTCAGCGCCTTACACCTCGACCATCATCTTCCTTGTCCGCAAGGGCAATCCGAAGGGCATCCGCGACTGGAACGACCTCGTCAAGGACGGCGTCCAGGTGATCACGCCCAATCCCAAGACCTCCGGCGGTGCGCGCTGGAACTATCTCGCCGCCTGGGCCTACGCCAACGCCAATGATGGCGGCGACGAGGCCAAGACCAAGGAGTTCGTCGGCAAGCTATACGCCAATGCCCCGGTGCTCGACACCGGCGCCCGCGGCTCGACCGTGACCTTCGCGCAAAAGGGTCTCGGCGATGTGCTGATCGCCTGGGAAAACGAGGCCTATCTGGCGCTTGACGAGTTCAGTGCCGACAGTTTCGACATCGTCTACCCGCCGACCTCGATCCTGGCCGAGCCGCCGGTGGCGGTGGTCGACGCCAATGTCGACGCCAAAGGCACCCGCAAGGTCGCCGAAGCCTATCTGAGCTGGCTCTATTCCAAGGAAGCGCAGACGATCATCGCCAAGAACCATTATCGCCCGGCCAAGCCCGATCTGGTGCCGGCCGAAGACCTCGCCAAGTTGCCGCCGATCAAGCTTGTCACCATCGACGATCCACAGTTCGGTGGCTGGAAAAAAGCACAGCCTTATCATTTCGGCGATGGTGGTATATTCGACCAGATCTACAAGCCTCAATAAGCAGTCGATATTCAGGACGATATGACCACAGCACCCGCGCAGGCGGGGTGGCGATTCAGGCAGCCGAGTGTCATTCCGGGTTTCGGATTGACGCTCGGCTTCTCGCTTGCCTACCTCACCCTCATCATTCTCATCCCGCTGTCCGGGCTGCTCTGGCGCTCGGCCGCCCTCGGCTGGCCTGAATTCTGGGCAATCGCCACCGATCGCCGCACCATCAACGCGCTGAAAATCAGCTTCGGCACCGCCTTCGTCGCGGCTGCCGTCAATGTCGTCTTCGGCACGCTGGTCGCCTGGGTTCTGGTGCGCTACCGCTTTCCCGGCCGCCGCATCGTCGATGCCATGGTCGATCTGCCCTTCGCCTTGCCCACGGCTGTCGCCGGCATCGCGCTGACCACGCTCTATGCGCCTAACGGCTGGATCGGCAAATTGCTGATGCCGCTCGGCATCAAGGTCGCCTATACGCCGCTCGGCATCGTCATCGCGCTGATCTTCATCGGCCTGCCCTTCGTCGTGCGCACCGTGCAGCCGATCATGGAGGAGATCGACAAGGAAGTGGAGGAAGCCGCCGCCACGCTTGGCGCCAATCGCTTCCAGATCATCACCCGCATCCTGTTTCCGGGCCTGGCACCGGCCATCGTCACCGGCTTTGCGCTCGCCTTCGCGCGCGGCGTCGGCGAATACGGCTCGGTCATCTTCATCGCCGGCAACCTGCCCTACAAATCCGAGATCGCGCCGCTTTTGATCGTCATCCGCCTCGAAGAATACAATTACCCCGCGGCGACCGCGATTGCGGCGATCATGCTCGCTTTGTCGTTCATCATGCTTTTGGTCGTCAATCTCGTGCAGACATGGAGCCGCAAGCGCTATGGCTGATCCCGAGATCAAATCCTACGAAACGCACCATGAAAGCCAGTCGGCGGCGGTCACGGAAAGCCGCCCGGCGCGTGTGGCGCTGATGGCCGTCGCCTTCGCCTTCCTCGGCATTTTCCTGGTCTTGCCACTGATCATCGTCTTTAACGAAGCCTTCTCCAAGGGCATCGGTGCCTACACCGAAGCACTCGGCAATCCGGACACACGCTCGGCGATCCGGCTGACCTTGCTTGTCGCGGCAATCTCGGTGCCTCTCAACATCGTCTTCGGCATCTCCGCCGCCTGGGCGATCGCCAAATTCGAGTTCAAGGGCAAGGCCTTCCTGACCACGCTGATAGATTTGCCCTTCTCGGTCTCGCCGGTCATATCGGGCCTCGTCTATGTGCTTCTGTTTGGCGCCCAGGGGCTGCTCGGCGGCTGGCTGAAAGCGCATGGGATCGTCATCCTGTTTGCCGTGCCGGGCATCGTGCTGGCCACTGTCTTCGTCACCTTCCCCTTCGTCGCCCGCGAGTTGATCCCGCTGATGCAGGAACAGGGCAATGGCGACGAGGAGGCGGCACTCTCGCTCGGCGCCAATGGCTGGCAGACCTTCTGGTACGTGACCTTGCCCAACGTCAAATGGGGGCTGCTCTACGGCGTGCTTCTGTGCAATGCGCGTGCCATGGGCGAGTTCGGCGCGGTCTCGGTGGTGTCGGGCCACATACGCGGCTTGACCAACACCATGCCGCTGCATGTCGAAATCCTCTATAACGAGTACAATGCCGTCGGCGCTTTTGCCGTGGCTTCATTGCTTGCGGGCCTGGCGCTCGTCACGCTGATCTTGAAAACACTTCTCGAGATGCGCTACGGCGCCGAGATCGCCGCGACGCGCGGGCACTGACAGAGGGATTTGCATGGAAGTTCGCGTTGCCAACGTGCGCAAAGAGTTTGACCAGTTTCCGGCGCTTCATGACGTGTCGCTCGACATCAAGTCGGGCGAACTGATCGCTTTGCTGGGTCCGTCCGGGTCCGGCAAGACGACGCTGCTCAGGCTGATCGCCGGGCTGGAGCGGCCGACGCGGGGAAATATCTTCTTCGGCGACGAGGACGCCTCGCACAAGTCGATCCAGGAGCGCAATGTCGGCTTCGTCTTCCAGCACTATGCGCTGTTCCGGCACATGACTGTGGCCAACAATATCGGCTTCGGCCTGAAGGTCCGGCACGGGTCGTCGCGTCCGCCGGCGCAGGAGATCCGCCGCCGCGCCTCCGAGCTTCTCGACCTTGTCCAGTTGTCAGGGCTCGAAAAGCGCTATCCGGCGCAGCTCTCCGGCGGCCAGCGCCAGCGCGTGGCGCTGGCGCGCGCCATGGCGATCGAACCCAAGGTGCTGCTGCTCGACGAGCCCTTCGGCGCGCTTGACGCGCAGGTGCGTCGGGAATTGCGCCGCTGGCTGCGCGAAATCCACGACGCCACCGGCCACACCACCGTCTTCGTCACCCACGACCAGGAAGAGGCGCTAGAGCTTGCCGACCGCGTCGTGGTGATGAGCCAGGGCCGTATCGAGCAGGTCGGCACCGCCGACGACATCTACGACACGCCGAACTCGCCCTTCGTATACGGCTTCATTGGTGAATCGAGCACGCTTCCGGTCAAGGTCGAGAATGGCGAGATCTGGCTCGCCGACCGGCCGATCGGGCTTGCCGCGCCCAACGAGCCCTCGGGCGATGCTATGCTCTACTTCCGCCCGCACGATGTCGAATTGCTGGATGGCTGCAGCGGCTGCATCGCCGGCACGGTCGCCGCCAGCCGCCGCGTCGCCGGCACGCGCCGGGTCGAGCTTGAGATCGGTGGTGAGCGCCAGCGGGTCGAAATCGAACTGCCGGTCGACCACCCGGCGGCCCAGAAAAGCCGGGTGGCGTTCCGCCCCGGACGCTGGAAGCTTTTCCCGGCTGCTTGATCCGAGATCGGGACGCTACTCCAGCCAGTTCTCGACCTTCAAGCCTCTGATCCGGTTGAACTCTCCCACGTTGGCGGTCACCAGCGTAGCCCTCATGGCATAGGCATGCGCGGCAATAAAAAGATCGTTGTGGCCAATGGTCTGGCCCGCGGCTTCAAGCTCGGCGCGAAGAGCGCCGTACTCGACATCCACCGGTATATCGAGCGGCAGGATAGGAATCTCGGCCAGCAGTTCCTCGACTTTCTTCAGCAGTTTGGCCGATCCCTTCCTAGCGCAGCCATATCGCAATTCCGAGGCGACCACGATGCTGGTGCACACGGCGGCGTCTCCCTCGCGCATCATTGCACTCGCGGCTTTGCCAGCCGGGTTTCGGATCATGTCGCTGATAATGTTCGTATCCAGCATGAACCGCATTTAGAAAATTTCCTCGGACTTGACCGGCATATCGTCAATCTCGGGGAAGTCGTCTTCGGGACCGAGCGGCTGATCTTTCGCCCATTGGGCGAGCAGCGCGGTGAGGCCAGGTTTGCGGACTGGCTCGATGACCAGGCGGTCGCCTTCACGGCTGATCAAGACCCTTTCGCCGGGAAGCTCGAACTCGACAGGAATGCGCACCGCCTGGCTGCGGTTGTTGCGGAACAGCTTCGCCTCCTTGGCCGGCGTTGTTGAACGACGATTCTGGGCCATGGTCGCGGCTCCTTGTATATGCCATTTGTATATGCCAAACGACGCCACGATGCAAGGTCCGGGAAAACTCGGCACAGGTGACATCGCCCGCCATCGTACCAAGCAACGTTTCGGTCTGATGGCGGTCAGCTCTATTCATGCTTCGAGCGACACGGCTATCCTTTCGTCACGCCTTTCAACGACAGCACCAAGGTCATCGGGTTTTTCGGGGAAGCCGCAAAACCATAGTGTTCGTAGAAGGCTTTCGCCTCATGCGATATGGCATGAACAAAAATGCCACGAATGCCTAGGATCGTCGCGGCGTGACCTGCCCGTAAAACGGCGTCTTGCAGCAGCGCGGCACCCAACCCCTTTCCTTGCCAGCCCGCATCGACGGCAAGACGCCCGAGCACGACCATCGGAATGGGATCAGGCATGTTGCGGCGAATGGCGCCAGGCGCCGCCGCCAGATCAAGTCCGCCCGAAGAGAGACAGTAGTAGGCGACAACGCGCGCGTCTTCCGCCACCACATAGGTACGGGACGCGCCGCTGACCTGGTTGGCTCGCGCCCTCAGGCGAAGCCATTGGTCGAGGCTTTCCGAGCCACTTTGGAAAAGGTCGAGATCGTGGTTTTCGGCGAGAGGCGTGGGCGCCGACAGCACTAGCCCTGCCATGGCTTGGGCACGTTCATAAGGCGTGCAAAACCTTCACCGTTCGGCGGTTCATCGAGGATGTCGAGATAGTGCCGGTAGCTCTCGGCATCCACCTTGATCAGTGCCTGGTCGAGCAGCGTGTCCTCTGCCGCACGGTAGGCGGCATCGATCATAAAGTCGGAGCGCGTTTTCCCGCGTATTTTCGCAGCGCGGTCAATCAGCATGCGCATGTCCTCGCGGATGCGCAGATTGACGGGTTTGGCGTGTGTCTCGGGTGTGGTCTTTGTCATGAAGGACTCCTTGCCTCTACCGTAGCATTCCGCATACACAATGTGTATCTTTTTTATCGCGTGGCCTGTGAGGTAGCAGGAAGGAAACGGCTGTCGAAGACACTCAAAGGGACCCAACTTGAAAGAAAATCCTACAAGTTGTCTATTTCAGCGACGGTTTTTCCAGAAAAGGGCGTCAGGCCCTGAACCTATACCTCGTCGCACACCATGCCCCGCAGTTATGGTCCGACCATAAACGCATTGCATCGGAGCCTGTTTTCATGAAGCGATTTTTCCTCGGGCTTGCCACCGTCGCCGGCCTGTTCCTCGCATCCTCCCAGGCCTGGCCGGCCGACAAACTGCTCAATGCGTCCTATGACGTCGGCCGCGAACTGTTCGTGCAGGTCAACAAGGCCTTCATCGCGCAGCATCCGGGCGTCACCGTCGACCAGTCGCACGCCGGCACTTCGGCGCAGGCGCGCGCCATCGCCGAGGGCCTTGGCGCCGATGTCGTCACTTTCAACCAGGTCATCGACATCGACTTCCTGGTCAAGAAGGACCTCGTCTCGGCCGACTGGCAGAAGGATTTTCCCGACAACGCCTCGCCCTTCTACTCGCTGCCGTCCTTCCTGGTGCGCGCCGGCAACCCCAAGCACATCAAGGACTGGAACGATCTCGTGCGCGACGACGTGCAGGTGATCTTCCCCAACCCGAAAACCTCGGGCAATGCGCGCTACACCTATCTGGCGGCCACCGCCTACGCCAAGGAAGCCTTCAAGGGCGACGACGCCAAGGTGAAGGAGTTCATCACCAAGCTGTTCAACAACGTGCCGATCTTCGACACCGGCGGCCGCGCCGCGACCACCACCTTCGTGCAGCGCGAGATCGGTGACGTGCTGATCACCTTCGAGTCGGAGACGCGCGGCATCCGCAAGGAGTATGGCGACGACAAGTTCGAGCAGGTCACGCCGTCGGTCAGCCTGCTGGCCGAATTTCCGGTCGCGATCGTCGACAAGGTCGCCGACGAGCATGGCACCCGCGACCTCGCCAAGACCTATCTCGACTTCCTCTACACGCCGGAGGGCC
Source organism: Mesorhizobium cantuariense (assembly GCF_042647205.1). NCBI lineage: Bacteria > Pseudomonadati > Pseudomonadota > Alphaproteobacteria > Hyphomicrobiales > Phyllobacteriaceae > Mesorhizobium > Mesorhizobium cantuariense. The sequence goes on from NZ_JBHRVD010000001.1 coordinate 4,283,390, forward strand.
AGGATATCGCCGCCAGCAACGGCCTGCGGGCTCGCGACACCACTGTGGCGGCGAAATACAAGGCCGACTTCCCCGATATCCGCCTGCTGACGGTGGAAGACGTCTTTGGCGGCTGGGACAAGGTGCAGAAGGAGCATTTCGCCGCCGGCGGCCTGCTCGACCAGACCTATGGCAGCCGCTGACGGCAGCGACATCCCAAGGCGAACGAGAAAGCCGGCGCTTGCCGGCTTTTTTCGTTTTGTGCGCCGGCAACCCGGTTTTCCGCAGAATATCGGCGTCATCCGCGCAAAGCGTTACAAAGAATCAACGCGTTTGTGCCTAACGTGCAATCCGGCGGCTTGTTTTCGCGAAACATCATCGCGCGGCGAAAACGTCATTATTTGCACACAAACAGTCGCCAGATGCGAGTGGTTGGGGCTTCAATGGGTTGATCTGGGCATGCTGACAAAAAAAGGCAAATACGGCCTCAAGGCCCTTGTGCATCTGTCCGGCCTGCCGGCCGGCCAATTGGCTTTCGTCAACGATATCGCGGTGGCCAACAACATCCCGAAGAAATTCCTCGATGCCATCCTGGGCGAGTTGCGCAATGCCGGCTTCGTCCAGAGCCGCAAGGGCAAGGAAGGCGGCTATCGCCTCGCCCGGCCGGCCTCCGAAATCAAGATCGGCCATGTCGTGCGCGTGCTTGACGGGCCGCTGGCACCGATCCCCTGCGCCAGCCGCACGCAGTATCAACGCTGCGAGGATTGCGACGAGGCGACTTGCCAGGTCCGCCACATGATGCTGGAGGTGCGGCAGGCGATCGCCGAAGTGCTGGACAATCGCAGCCTCGCCGCCATGCGCGATGCCGACAATGATGATTTTCCGGTCGAGCTGACGTCGCAGATCTAGACCACGATTGCTGCGCCGCGTTTCGCCATCGCAACCTTGCGCGGTCCATGCCGACGCAGTAAAGCGGGGTTCGAGGAACGGGCTGGACCGATGAGGCTGTGGTGGTTCGCAAAATCCCGCAAGGCCGCCCGCAAGCTGCCATCGGCAGCCAGTTTCCGCACTGAAATCATCGCCGACGTCTTTGTCCCCGAACGGACCGAGAATGTGCGCTTCTTCAGCCGCAAGCAGGTTCACCCCGGCAGGTTTCGCCGTTTTTCCAACGGGGATCTCCGCGAAACCCTGCTGTGCGTCTTCTATCTCATGGTGGCAGCGGCGCTGCCGGTGCGCTGGTGGGCGCCAATCTGTCGCCGCATGTCCAGGTTTCGCCTGAAGCGCCATCTTCGCAAGGAATTCCCCGCTTACGCCGCCGCCACGCGCGCAGTGCTTGGCGAAGGCATCGATGCGCGCAAGCTGTTCGAGGGATTACTGACGGCGCGCCATCGCCGCCGCCTGCAACTGGCCGCGCATCTGGTGGCTGGCCGCTGGTCGCCGACGATCCGGCTCGAGGGGCTGGACGGGCTACAGTCGGCCTTGCAGCGCGGCCACGGCGCCATCCTCTGGTGCGATCAGTTCACCGCCCAGACCATCATCGGCAAGCGCGCGCTATACGAGGCCGGCATCGAGGCGCATCAGGTGAGCGTCAACACCCACGGTATTTCCGAAAGCGCGTTCGGCCTGCGTTTCCTCAACCCGCCGCTGGTCAATGTCGAGAACCGGTTCCTGAAAAGCCGGGTCGCCTTTGATCGCGACGATGCCTACCAGGTCACCATCCGCATCCAGAAAATCCTGAAGCAGAATGGCGTGGTGACGATGACCAACACCGTCCATGCCGGTTCCACCTTCACGGAGGCCGCCATGGGCGAAAGCGGCTGGACGCACCTCGCCTCGGCGCCGGCGAATTTCGCCGCCAGGGGAAGGACTGCCCTGTTCGCCATGTCGACCTTCGAAGTGGTTCCCTTCATCGAATACCGTGCCGTGCTCAGCCCCGCGCTGACGCCGGCCGTATCGGCCGCGCCGGCAACGGACACCGCCAAGGATGGAACCAAGAACATGGCCGTGCAGGCGCACTACATCCTGCTCAAGCGTGACCGCCTGCTGGAGGCGCTGAAGCTCTACCCCGAGCAGATGCTGACGTGGTCCCGCCGGCAGCGGCTGACCGAGGCTCAGGACAGCACCGGCATCGGCACTGATGAAGGCTCATGACCGGCGCATCTGGCGGACCGCGGTAGCGACAACCTCACCGACCGGGCGTGTCGCATCGAGCGTCAATGCCCGCTCATCCGCCGCCGGCAGCTCGAGGATGGCGAACTGGCTGTCGACCAGGCTCGCCGGCATGAAGTGGCCCTTGCGGTTGCCGACGCGCCGCCTGGCCGTGGCAGGGTCGATCTCCAGGTAGAGGAAGACGATCTGCGGGCAGAAGCCGCTCAGCCGGGCGCGGTAGCTGCGCTTCAGTGCCGAGCAGGCGGCAACCACGCCTTCGCCCTGCCCCACCGGGGCCGCGATGCGCTCGCCGATCGCGTCAAGCCAGCCTTCACGCAGTTGATCGGTGAGCGGCTCGCCGCTTGCCATGCGTGCGACGTTTTCCGGCGGGTGCAGCCTGTCGCCCTCGATGAAGGTAACGCCCAGAGCGGCGGCCAGTGCAATACCGACGGCCGACTTGCCGCAGCCGGCGACGCCCATCACCACGATGGCCGGAGGCACCGAGCCGGGAGCGCCCGCTGGCGCCTGAGCTGCCTTTTCGTCCACTGTCAGCGACTTGCCGGCGCGCGGCCGTAGAGCAACAGCATGGCGACGATGACGGCGCCATAGATGATCTGCCGTCCGGCCTCCGGCATCTGCATGACCGACAGGATGGATTGCAGCAGCGTGATCAGGATGACACCGGCAACGGTGCCGAGATACGAGCCGCGCCCGCCCAGGATCGAGGTGCCGCCAAGCACGACGGCGGCGATCGATGGCAGCAGATAGGCATCACCCATCGACTGCGCCGCCTTGGAGGCATAGCCGGCGAGCAGCACCCCGCCGAATGCGGAAAGGCCTCCCGACACGGCGAAGGCGATCATCACCACGCGCCGTGTGTCGATGCCGGAGAGATAGGCGGCGCGCTCGCGGTTGCCGATGCCGTAAACGGTGCGGCCGAAGCTGGTGCGGGTCAGCACGAACACCATCGCGGCACCAATCAGCGCCCAGATGATGACCGCGTTGGGCACGCCCGGAATGGTGAAGCCGGTCGCCAGGTAGCGCATCGCGCCCGTCGCCGAATCCTGTGGCGAGAAGCCGCCAGTGTAGACGACCATCAGCCCTTGCGCGACGGCGTTGGTGGCAAGCGTGATGATCATCGACGGAATTCTGAGATAGGCGACACCGATACCGTTGACGATACCGATCAGCACCCCGCAGAAAATGCCGAACGGAATGGCCAACGCCACGCCGAGCGGACCATAGGCGGCCGCCGCGCAGGCCATCATGGCGCCTACCGCCACCGACCACGGCACCGACAGGTCGATCTGGCCTAGCAGGATGACCAGCATCATGCCTGTGGCGATGACGCCGAGGAACGAGGCCACCTTGAGCTGCTGCAGAAGATATTCAGGCGACAGGAAGCTTCTGGAATAGAGGCTGCCCAGGAACAGCAAAAGCACGATGCAGGCAAAGGCCGTCAGCACCGCCGGATCGGCGCGGCGGATGAATCTGGGCATGCGGCCGGCAATGCCGCCAAGCGTCGTTTCGCTCACAGGAACCACTCCAGCCGGTTGCGGACCCGAAACAGGGCGAAAGCGCCGAGGCTGACGGCGACCAGCAGGATAACGCCCTGGAACAGCGGCTGCCAGAGCGGATCGAAATCGAAGACGAAGAGCAGGTCGCCGATGGTGCGGAAAGCCAGCGCGCCGAAGATCGCGCCGATGGCGCTGCCCTTGCCGCCGAACAGCGAAACGCCGCCGAGCACCACGGCGGCGATCGAGAACAGCGTGTAGGCGTTGCCGCTAGCATAGGCCGCGTCACCTGTATAGGTGAAGAATGTCAGGAACAGCCCGCCGATCGCGGCGAGCAGCCCGGCAAGCGCGTAGGCGGCGAACTTGCCACGCCGGATCGGCACGCCGGACATGTAGGCCGCCATCTCCGAGGAACCGGCCGCGTAAGCCGCGCGGCCGAGCACCGAGCGGCTGAACGGCACCCAGACGACGAGCACCACGGCCAGCAGCACCACCAGGCTCGCCGGCACCACGCCGAACAGCCGCCCGGTCAGCGCGTCTGCAAGGTCCTCGTTGACCGAACCGCCTGGAAAGGGCCGCAGCAGCAGGGCGATGCCGAAATAGACGGCACCCGTGGCGATGGTGGCGACAATCGGCTGCAGGCGTCCATAGATGACGATGGCACCGTTGATCGCCCCGCACAGCAGTCCAGTGCCAAGCACCGCAATGACCCCGAACGCGGTTTCGATGCCGGTACCGATGACCAGCCACGAAGCCAGGCAATTGGTCAGCGTGAAGATCATGCCGATGGAGAGGTCGATGCCGGCGGTGACCACCACCAGCGTCTGGGCCATCGCCACAAAGGCGAGCAGCACGCCTTTATTCGAGGCTGTCTGCACGACGTTGGCGGTGAATCCGGCCGGATGGTTCGAGGTGTAGATGACGAACATGACGATGAAAATGCCGAACGCCAGCAGCGTTCCCCGCTGTTCGGCCAGCCAGTAGCGCCAATCTTTCATGCGTCCGCTCCCAGGCCCACCGGGCTATCCTCGCCATGAATGTTGAGCGCACTTGATATGAGCGCCCGCTCGGTGATCTCCGCGCCGACCAGCTCGCGCTTGACCGCCCCGTCATAGAGCACAAGCACCCGGTCGCAGCAGCCGATCAGTTCGTCATAGTCGGTCGAATAAAACAGGATCGCCGCACCCGCATCGGCGAGCTTGCGCATCAGCTGGTAGAGCTCCTGCTTGGTGCCGACATCGATGCCGCGCGTCGGATCGTTGAGCAGGATGATGCGCGGCTGACGCATCAGCCATTTGGCGATGACCACCTTCTGCTGGTTGCCGCCGGACAGCGCGCCGACCGGAATGTCGAGGCCTGCCGTCTTGATCGCCAGCAGACCGACCATGTCGTCGATCAGCCGCTGCTCGGCGGCGCGGTCGATGATACCGGCTTTTGCCAACCGGTCGAGGGCGGCGAAGGAAAGGTTTTCGCGCACCGTCATCGGCAGCATCAGGCCTTCGGTCTTGCGGTCCTCCGGTATCAGAGCCATGCCGATGCGGTCATGGCGCGCGGCGGACGGACTGGCGATCGCCGCCGGCTTGCCGTCGATCAATATCTGGCCGGACAGGCCGCGCAGTACACCGAAGAAGGCGAGCAGCAATTCGCGCTGGCCCTGGCCGTCGAGGCCACCGAGGCCGACGACCTCGCCTGCCCCGACCGTCAGCGAGACATTGTCCAGCCGGTCGGTCCAGGACAGCTTGCGTGCCTCCAGCACGGGAACGGCGGCAACTGCATTGCGCGCGGGTTTCGGCGGGAAAATATGGCTGTATTCGCGCCCGATCATCAGTTCGACGACTTCGTTGTCGCTCTTTGTGCCTGCCTTGTAGCTGGCGACATTGCGGCCGTTGCGAAACACCGTGCAGTGGTCGGCAAGCTCGGCGATCTCGTTCATGCGGTGCGAGATGTAAAGCAGCGCCAACCCTTCCGAGCGCAATCGCTTGAGCACGCTGAATATCTTGGCGACGTCGGTCGCGGTCAGTGCCGAGGTCGCCTCGTCGAGGATCAGGATGCGCGGCTTCCTGGCCAGCGCCTTGGCGATCTCGACCATTTGGCGGCGCGACAGCGGCAGGTCCTTGACCAGCGCCAGCGGGTGGATGTCGGCGGCGCCCGCGCGTGCCAGCGCCTCCTCAGCGATGCGGCGCTGCGCCTTGCGGTCGATCATGCCAAAACGCTTCGGCGGATCGGAAATGACAATGTTGTCGGCAACGCTGAGTTCGGGAACCAGCGACAGTTCCTGGAAGATGCAGACGATACCGGCTTTGTTCGCCGCGCCTGGCGAGGCGAACGTCACCTCGCGTCCATCCAGCGTCATGCGGCCTTCGTCGGGCGCGACGACGCCCGCCATGACCTTGATCAGCGTCGATTTGCCGGCGCCATTTTCGCCGAGAATAGCGTGAATGCTGCCGGATGAGACCGAAAGCTCGGCCTTTTCCAACGCCCGCACACCACCATAGCGCTTGGATATGTCTTCCATCCGGAAGAGCGGAACCGTACCGTCCATCGGCCCTCCCGAGGCACTTTGACGACCAGGGATATCGAGTGGCCGGCGCCGCGGGAGGTCCCGCGGCGCCTTGTATGCCTATTGGTCCGCCTTGGTCTGGCCCATGATTTCCTGCGCCGTGAAATTGATGCCGCAGGTCGGGAAGGAATTGCCGACAAAGAAATTGTCGGACTGGTCGGGGAAGAAATCCTGACCGGCCTTGAAGTTCGGATCCTCGACAATCGCCAGCGGCAGTTTGACCGCTTGCGGAACGACATTGCCTTCGAGTGCGGCAATCGCCGTCTTGATGGCAACCGCCACCTGGGCCGGACCGGTGCCGGCCGATGAGCATTTCAGCCCGTCCGCAGCATGAGCGGCGCAGAACTTGCGGAAGCCATTCTCGGTCTCGCCGCCGAACGGCACGAATGGATGCTTGGCATCGATCATCGCCTGCACGATGCCGGTGTCGCCGCCCTGCCCGGTGACGCCGTCGAAGGGACCGTTGGTGGCGATGGCATCGGCTGAAGCCTTTTGCGCCACGCCGTCATCCCATTTGCCGACCACTTCGGTGACCTCCCACTTCTTCCCGGAAGCGTCGAGAACCTCATGGATGCCGTTGTGGCGGTCGGTATCGACCGAGGTGCCGGCAACGCCACGCACTTCGAGCACCTTGCCGCCATTCGGCACATGGCTGACCAGCCATTTGCCCCACAGCTCGCCAAGACCCTTCTGGTCGACGTTGACGTTGATGGCGTCCTTGGTGTCGAGAATGTTGTCGAAGGCAACCAGAATGACACCGGCTTCCTTGGCGCGCTTGATAACCGGCCCGAAAGCGGTCGGGTTCTGGGCGTTGACGACGATCGCGTCATAGCCGGAATCGATGAAGTTGTTGATCGCCGAAATCTGTGCCGGCACGTCTTCGCCGGTCGAGACGACCTTGAATTCCTTCAGTTTCGCGGCGACCTCCGGCTGTGCCGCATAGGCTTTCGCCGTCTGCACCATCTGGATGCGCCAGGTGTTGGCGATGTAGCCATTGGCGAGCGCGATCCGATAGGGACCGTCTTTCTTGGGGAATTTGAAGAACTGTGTGTCAGCTGCCCATGGCGCGAAGCAGTCCGGCTCGGCGGACGGTCCCTTGACGATTTCGGGGTCGGCGATCGCCGATGAGCTCAACATGACAAATGCAGTGGCGGCAACGATGCCACCAACGAGTGACTTAATCATCGATATTCCTCCCAGTTGCAGTTCTGATTTTTGTTGGCTGCTGTGACGTCTCGCGCGTCAGATCTGGCACCTCCCGCCTGGCTTTGCCGCGCCTTTCGGTGGCTGAATGCCGCCCCGATCCCCTCCCCTTGCTCCCCGGTCAATGCCGGAAAAAACTATCATATTATCCATAATAAACAAGTACGAGTTGTCGCTTATATATATTAAACAGGTTTTGCTGTTTATTATAAGCACCTTCCCGATGAAATGGTAGCGCTACCATTACGCAGTGTAAAGCGTCATTCGCACAGTGGCGAATGCGTGTTCAACGGTCGGTGCTCTCGCGGCGCTTGAGCTCGAACCCGAGATCGACGATCCGTTGCTCCGGCCTGTTGCCGGCGATCGCCGCCAGCGCCATGGCGACCGCACGTCGGCCGATCTCATAGCGATGGGTGCGGATGCTGGTGATCGATGGAAACGCCACCTGCATCATGTCGAGATCATTGAAGCCGACGATGCCGATCGTCTTCGGCACCGCGATCGAAGCGCGATGACACTCGAACAACACGCCGAGCGCGATATCGTCATTGTTGCAGAAGACACCGTCGAGCGTCGGCACCTTGGCCAGCGCGTCGCGGAGCATTTCACGGCCGAGCGACACGCTGGACAGCACCGGCGTGGTGGTGACAAGGCGCGGGTCGAACAGGCCGGCGGCCTCCATCGCCGCCCGATAGCCGGCAAGGCGCCGCTGCGAGCGTGGATCCATGCGCGCGCCGATGAAGCCGATGCGGCGGTAGCCCGCCTCGATCAGATGTTCGGTGGCCGTCCTGCCGCCGTCGAGATGCGAGAAGCCGACCATCATGTCGACCGGATCGGGCCCGGTCTCCATGACCTGCACCACCGGGCAGCCGGCGCTCTCCAGTAGTTTTCTCGAGGTCGGTGTCTGGTCGATGCCGGCGACGATCAGTGCGGCCGGACGCTGCGAGCCGAACAGCTGCAGCAGCCGCTCTTCCTCAAGGCCGGAATAATGGGTGTTGCCGAGCTGGATACGGAACGGGCTGGCCGACAGGCTGTCATAGATGCCGCGCACCACCTCGGCAAAGACGTTGTTGGTAAGCGACGGCACCAAGACGCCGAACACCTCGGCGCGCGCCGAGGCCAGCGCCCGCGCATTCGGGTCCGGCACGTAACCGAGTTCGTCGACGGCGGCCTGGATCTGGCGGCGCAGCTCTTCGGAGACACGCTCCGGCTCGCGCAAGGCGCGCGACACGGTGATGGCGCCGACACCGGCCTTGCGTGCGACATCTGATATCGTCGGGCGGCCGCCGCCCCGGCGTGAGCGCGGCTTGATCAACGACGCGCTCGCTCGGGAATGCACCCGGTAGAACGCGGTCTCGGTACGATCATCCGTGCTGTCGCCATCTCACCGGCCCGCTTGCCACATCCACTCGCCATCTGGCGTCGCGCAGCCTGTCGTCCTTGTCAAGCAATGCAAAACAATCCTGCCCCTTTCAAGCCATCACGGCGGCGCTGCGCCGTGCCTTCCAGACCAACAGCCCGATCGCCAGCAGATTGAGCAAATTCCAGGCAATGCCGTTGAGGAACGCAGCCGCATACGAGCCGGTCAGGTCATAGATCCAGCCCGACATCCAGCCGCCGATCGCCATGCCGAAGATGGTCGCCATCATGACGATGCCGATACGCTGGCCAGCCTCTTTGGCCGGCATGTAGTCGCGCACGATGATCGCATAGCAAGGCACGATGCCGCCCTGCGACAGGCCGAACACCAGCGACACCACATAGAGCGAGGCAAGCCCATCGAACGGGATATAGAACAGCAGTGAGAGGCACTGCAGCACCGAGCCGATCATCAGTGTCCACACAGCGCCGATATGGTCGGCGAGAAAGCCGGACGCCAGCCGGCTGACGACGCCGCCTGCCATCATGATCGACAGCATGTCGGCGCCATGCGCCACGCCGTAGCCGAGGTCCATGCAATAGGCGACGATATGCACCTGCGGCATCGACATCGCCACGCAGCAGCCGAGCCCGGCGACGACCAGCAGCACCTGCAACGCCGCCGGCGACAGCGAGATCGGCTGCACCGTCCGGCTTCCGGGCGAACCCGCGGCCGCCGCCTCCGGAGCACCGCGCCGCAGCATCAGCACCAGCGGCACCATGGTAACCAGGCAGAAGATGCCGATTGCCGCATAGGTGAAGCGCCAGCCTTCCGCCTTCATCAGCGTCGGCATGATGGTCGGCCAGATCGCTCCGGCAAGGTAATTGCCAGCGGCCGCCGCCGTCACGGCGACGCCGCGCCGGCGGTTGAACCAGTGCGAGATATCGGCGATCAGCGGTCCGAAGATCACCGACGTGCCGACGCCGATCAGCAACCCTTGAGCAAGGGTGAATTGCAAGATCGAGGTCGACAGTGCCGCGAGCAGAAGGCCGGCGGAGAGCGCGATCGAGGAGAGCAGCGCCGGGATCCAGTAACCCATCCGGTCGATGGCGCGGCCGACCAGCACGTTGCCTGCGGCAAAGCCGACCATGGTCGCGGTGTAGGGCATGGACGCCGCGGCGCGGTCGACGCCGAACTCGGCCTGCACGGCGGGCAGCACCACGACAACAGCCCACATGCCGACGGCGCCGATCGTCGCCAGCAGCATCGAAATGGCGAGCCGCATCCAGGCGTAGCTGCTGTCGATGCCGGGGCTCGGCCGGCTCAAGTCGGTTCGGGTCAAGGCGCTTCCTGTCGGCGGTCTCGAAAATCGGCTGCCGTTTGCGCCACTATCGGCGCATTCTCAGGCCGCAGCAGCGCCACAGCGGGCAAATCCGTGGCTCCAGACCCAAGGGGCGGATGTAGGAACCGATGCCGATGTGCGGAGTTTCCCGGCAACCCACCCTGCAAAGGAGTCTGCCATGATCGCGAAGAAAAAATGGTCGGCCGAGGTGACCGAGCACAGCGACGCGATGGATCTCGAGGACCACGTCTTCGAATCCGACGACGCCAGGAAGATCGCCACCTCGCTCAAGCGATCCGCCGAACACAGCCACCGGCGCAAGGCCGAGCCGTTTCAATCCGCCATGTCGATGCTGAATTTTTACATCAACCGCGCCGGCAAGAATCTGCCCGCGGCGCGCAGACAAGTGCTCGAGAACGCCAAGGACGAACTGCGCACCGCCTTCGGGCGCGAGAAAGACGATTAGCCCCTACCGGGCGCGGATGACGCCGTCGGTGTTGGCGAGCAGTTTGCGCACCGCGTTGCGCGCCGCGTCCGGGCGCTGCAGCCGGATGTTCTTCTCGATCGCCTCGTGCAGCTTCTGAGCGTGGTTGAGATCGTCGATCTCCCGCGTCGTATAGGCAAAGAGATGATCGAAGGCGGATTCGATCAGCACGCCGAGCGGCACCAGCAGGTCGTTGCCCGAGGCGCGCAGAATGGCGAGGTGAAAGCGCGTGTCGGCGCGGGTGCGCTCCTGCAGGCTGGTCGCTGCGCCCATCTCCCGGCAGGCCTGGCTGATCTCGGCCATCTGCTCGTCGCTGCGCCGCATGGCGGCAAACGCGGTCGCTTCCGGCTCGATGATGTGGCGGAATTCCTGCACGGTCTTCAGGAATACTTCGCGATCCGGCGATGTCGCGTACCAGGCCAGCACGTCGCGATCGAGCAGGTTCCAGCGCTCCTTCGGCTCGACCCAGCTGCCGATCTTGGGGCGCGATGCCAAAAGGCTCTTGGCCATCAGCATCTTGATCGCTTCGCGCACCGCCGAGCGGCTGACGCTGAAGGTCTCCGACCATTTCGCTTCATTGGGCAGGATGGTGCCGGGCGGATAGTCGCCGCGCACGATCCGCAGACCAATCTCGCTGGCCAGCGAAGCATGGACGCTTGAGCCTGGAATGCGCGCCGCGTCGGGTCGGCGAACGCCAGCCGGGCGCTCGGCGGAGGCCGCTTTCCCCAGCGATTTTTCCTTGTTCGGCTTCGCGTCCCGCATAGGCTCCAGAAAGTCTGGTTTCAGCAAGCTGTCAAGCGCGGCAAGCGGCTTGGGCCGCAAAGCCGGCCGCTGTGCACAGATCAGCCCCTGTTGCTCCTGCGGTTAGACCTACTTGACGTATTTGCGCCAGCTATGCTCCGGGCGGAAACCCAACACGTCGCGCGCCTTGCGGTTGGAGAGCAGCGTCTCGTATTCGCCGAGTTCGGCCTTGACCGGTACGTCCGGATAGAACCGCTTCAAGAGTTCGGCCGTCGGCAGGTCGGATGAGGTGTCGTCATTGGCGGCATTGAACACCTGATAGCCGAGGCCGTCCTTCTCGATGGCGCGCAACGTGATCTGGCCGAGGTCGCGCGCGTCGACATAGCTCCAGGCAATGCGCTTGCGGAAACCCGGATCGGCGAACCATTTCGGAAACAGCGAATATTCGTGTGGCTCGATGACGTTGCCGATGCGCAGGGCGTAGATGTCGGTGCCATTGCGCTGCGCAAAGGCGCGAGCCGTCTTCTCATTGACGACCTTGGACAGCGCATAGCTGTCCATTGGATCGACATCGTACTCCTCGTCGAGCGGGAAATATTGGGGATCACGCGGCTCGTTGGCGAACACCAGCCCGTAAGTCGTCTCGCTGGAGGCGATGATAACCTTGCGGATGCCGAGCTTCACCGCCGCCTCGATGACATTGTAGGTGCCGAGCGCGTTGATGCGGAACACCTCATTGTCGGTGGTGATCATGATGCGCGGGATGGCGGCAAAGTGGACCACAGCATCGACAGGCTGGGGACGCAGCGACGGGTCGAATTCATGCAATCCCATATAGCTCGACAGCGCGTTGAACACCTGCCCGCTGTCGGTGATGTCGGTGATCAGCGTGCGGACCTTGGGATTGTCGAGCGGCTTGGTGTCGATGTTGAGCACCTGACAGCCTTGCTCGACCAGATACTGTACGACATGGCGTCCGGCCTTGCCGCTGCCGCCGGTGAACATGATCCGCTTCGTCATTTTGCTCTCCACATCCTCTGGGATTTATGTGTATTGTCAGACAATATCACCATCCGCAACCACCCTCGCCTGCAAAACGGCAGCGCCTGACATCAATCATTGCAACAGGACTTGAAGACATGAACACGACTGCCGCGAGCGAAAAGATCGGCTTCATCGGCCTTGGCCTGATGGGGCACGGGATCGCCAAGAACATCGTCGACAAGGGCTACAGCCTGACCTTTCTCGGCCGCAAGAACCGCAAGCCGGCGGAAGACTTGATTGGCCGCGGCGCCACTGAAGCATCGACCTCGCGCGATGTGGCGGCGGCATCGACAATCGTCTTCATCTGCGTCACCGGCTCACGCGAGGTCGAAGCCATCATTCGCGGCCCCGGCGGCCTCAAGGAGGGCTTGAAAAAGGGCTCGGTCGTCGTCGACTGCTCGACCTCCGATCCGGTCTCGACGGTGGCTCTGGCAGCGGAACTCAAGACGCTCGGCATCGATTTTGTCGACGCGCCGCTCAGCCGCACGCCGAAGGAAGCCTGGGAAGGCACGCTCGACGCCATGGTCGGCGCGCCGGACGCCCTCTTTGCCAGGGTGAAGCCGGTGATCGAAACCTGGGCCGGCCGCATCGTCCATATCGGCGGCACCGGCGACGGCCACCGCATGAAACTGCTCAACAATTTCATCTCGCTCGGCTACGCCGCGATCTATTCCGAGGCGCTGGCGCTGGCTGAGAAGGTCGGCATCTCGCCGCCGCGCTTCGACAGCGTCATCCGCAACGGCCGCATGGATTGCGGCTTCTACCAGACCTTCATGCGCTGGACGCTGGAGGGCGACCGCGACGCCCACAAATTCACCATTGCCAACGCCTTCAAGGACCTGACCTATCTGGAATCCATGGCCGGTGCGGCCGGCATCGCCAACCCGCTCGGCAACGCCACCAAGAACTCCTTCGCCGGCGCCCATGCCACCGGCCCGGCCGAGCAGTTCGTGCCAATGCTGGCCACTCATATCGGCAAGGTGAACGGCGTCGACCTGATGCCAATGAAGGATGGGAAGAAGCAGGCTATTTAACTGATTGCCAAACGCAGGCGCCGATCACCGCCTCCACCGCCCTATCCCATCGTCGGTGTTTTCAAGCAGCTTGTGCACGGCGTTGCGCGCGGCGGCTGGACGCTGCAGACGGATGTTCTTCTCGATCGCTTCATGCAGCTTCTGCGCCTGCCGCTGATCGCCAACCTGCTGCGTCGTGAACGCGAAGAGGTGGTCGAGCGCCGACTCGATCAGAACGCCGAGCGGCACCAGCAGGTCGTTGCCGGAGGCGCGCAGGATGGCGAGATGAAAGCGTGTGTCGGCGCGAATACGTTCCTGCAGGCTCAAAGCCTCGCCCATTTCGCGGCAGGCCTGGCTGATTTCCGCCATCTCCTCGTCGCTGCGCCGCATGGCGGCAAAGGCCGACGCTTCCGGCTCGATGATGTGGCGGAACTCCTGCACGGTGCGCAGGAAAGCCTCGCGGTCGGGCGCCGTCGCATACCAGGCCAGCACGTCGCGGTCGAGCAGGTTCCAGCGCTCCTTCGGCTCGACCCAGCTGCCTATCTTGGGGCGCGACGCCAACAGGCTTTTCGCCATCAGCATCTTGATGGCTTCGCGCACCGCCGAACGGCTGACGTTGAAGATCTCGGCCCATCTGGCCTCGTTGGGCAGGATGGTGCCGGGCGGATAGTCGCCACGCACGATCCGCAGACCAATCTCGCCAGCCAGCGAGACATGGACGCTCGCTCCCGCAAAGTGCGCTGCACCGGCCTTGCGCATGACGGCCGGAGGGCGGCTGGCCCGGTTGGTTCGCTTATTTGACTTCTCGTCCGGCATTCACGTTCCAATGCGTCGGCCGTCTGTCGTCCGGAACGGTCCGAATCCGCACGGCGCGCCGATCTCGTTGCCGAAAATCCAGACCACGGGCGCGTTAAAGCCGGAGCCCGTTGCCCCAGCCATTGCGTCCGTTCGGGAATTGACGGGGCGCCCGTTACGGAGCGCCCCGAAATCGAGAACCTACTTCTGGATGCAGGTGTCGACCGTGTCCTTGGTGCATTCGTCGAGGCCGGTGAACACCGGATCGGCGACGGGCTTGCCTTCGATGAGGTCGATCATCACCGACGGTGCCTTGTAGCCCATTTCGAATGGACGCTGACCGACAAGAGCAGTCACAAGACCGTCACGCGCGATCGCGACTTCGTCGCCGATCGTGTCGGCGGCGCCGATGACGAAGTCGTTGCTGGCGATCCGGTCCTTGAGCGGCCCGAACAGATCGCGATAGGGCTGCGGCGCGCCAAACAGCGGCCAGCCGCCCATGATGCCGAAGGCGTCGAGCTTGGGATTGGCGGCGAGGATGTCGGTCATCGCCTGCACGCCCTTGGCGCCATCGTCATTGGTGAACACCGGGCAGCCGGCGACTTCGGTCCAACCACCTTCACCGGCAAGTGCGGCAAGGCCTTCCTTGCCCGACAGTGCGTCACGCATGCCCTGCGCGCGGCGCAGGATGTTGTCGGCCGCAGGATTGCCCTCGATCGTGCAGATCGTGCCGCCATTCGGCTTGCCCTTCTTGATGTACTCGCCGATCTTCTTGCCCATCAGATAATTGTCGGTGCCAAGATAGGTCTTGCGAAGTCCTGCATCTTCCTTGCTGAGATCGGCATCGAGCGTCATGATCGGGATCGTCGGATTGGCGGTCTTGATCGTCTGCGCGATCAGCGGCGCGTTGGACGGCGAGATCGCCATCGCCACCGTGTCGGCCTTGCTCAGCATGTCCTGGACGATTTGCGCCTCGCCGGCTTCATCGGAAGTCGACGCCGGACCGGTGTAGAAGCATTCATATTCCGAGCTGGCGTTCTCCGAGTTCCATTTCTCGCAGCCCTGGTGGATGGCTTCGAAGAACGGATTGTCGAGACCTTTCACGACAATGACGAGCTGTTTCTTGGCCAAAGCCGGCCCGGCACCCAACGCCATGGCGGCGACGGCGGCGAGCAAAAGTGTTTTCCTCATGTCAGTCCTCCCTTGAAACAAACGGACACGGCGTGCCCGCCACACAGATCGACCGGATACGTGATGACCGAGGGTCGTTTCGCGAGCGCTCGTGTCGCCAAGACAGATCGATAAGCATTTCCAGATTCGGCTTCAGATCAGCTCACACACAGGTGTCGCCGGACCCTGGACCGTTGAACCCTCCGTCGATTCCGTCCGGCGAACCGCCAGCGGGCATCGGCATAATCTCCTCCGACGCTTAGGTAATATCGGCTTGCCGCCAACGTCAATGCTATTTGTCCTACAAAACGGATTTTTAAAATAGACCGGCGATTGACGCGCGCCGGCTTTTGCGTAAAAGAACGCTAACGCTGTCTCCGGGAGGAGCTGGGGAGAGCGAGGCCAAAGCAGCGTCGGCATTCACGCCGGGAACAGCGGCAGGCCGCAAAGCACGGGGAGGCAAAGGCTGGTGGCGGTTCTCGAACTCACCAACATCTCAAGGCATTTCGGCGCCATCCAGGCGGTCAACGACGTTTCGCTGTCGATCGAGCCCGGACAGGTGGTCGGCCTGATGGGCGACAACGGCGCCGGCAAGTCGACGCTGGTCAAGATGATCGCCGGCAATTTCCGCCCGAGCCATGGCACCATGCACATGGACGGCAAGGAATTGATCCTGCACAAGCCGGCGGAAGCCCGCCAGCACGGCATCGAGATCGTCCACCAGGACCTTGCGCTCTGCAACAATCTGACGGCCGCCGCCAATGTCTATCTCGGCCGCGAGCTGCGGCGTGGCGTCGGCCCGTTCCGCATCCTCGACTATGCGACGATGTACAAGCGGGCCGGCCAGCTCTTCGCCGAATTGAAGTCCGAGACGCGTCCGCGCGACCTCGTCAAGCAGATGTCGGGTGGCCAGCGCCAGGCGGTGGCGATTGCCCGCACCATGCTGTCGCAGGCCAAGATTGTGCTGATGGACGAACCGACGGCCGCGATCTCGGTGCGCCAGGTCGCCGAGGTGCTGAACCTGATCCGCCATTTGCGCGACCAGGGCATTGCCGTGGTGCTGATCAGCCACCGCATGCCCGACGTCTTCACAGTCGCCGATCGCGTCATCGTCATGCGGCGCGGCCGCAAGGTTGCCGACAAGACGATTGCGTCGAGTTCGCCCGAGGAAGTCACCGGGCTGATCACGGGCGCCATCGAACAGGTTTGATTTCAAGCGAATTCCACCACGCACAGCGGATGAAGGTCGACGATGGCACTGACAATTGACCAGCCGATCGAACAAAAGCAGCAATCCTTGCCGGCAAGACTGTTTGCCAGCCAGACCTTCTGGGTGGTGATCGCGGTTATCCTCGCCTGCGTGTTTCTGTCGTTTGCCACCGACGCGTTCGCCACGTCGAAGAACCTCTACAACATCACCCGCAACATCACCTTCGTCGCCATCATCGCGCTCGGCATGACCTTCGTCATCATCACCGGCGGCATCGACCTCTCGGTCGGCTCGGTGCTGTGCCTGTCATCGATGATTTTGGCTGTCACAATGCATGCCGGCTACTCGATTGAGGTCGGCATCCTGGCCTCGATCGCCACCGCGCTCGCCATTGGCGCCTTCAACGGCGTGCTGATCGCCTATCTCGGCTTTCCACCCTTTGTGGTGACGCTCGGCATGCTGTCGATCGCCCGCAGCCTGGCCATGGTCGCCTCCAACAACACCGTCGTCTTCCAGTTCGGGCCGGACCATGCCAAGCTTCTGTCATTGGGCGGCGGCGCCTGGGTGTTCGGCATCGCCAATCCGGTGCTTTACATGATCCTCTTGGCGCTGATCACCGGCTTCATACTGCGCTGGACCAAGTTCGGCCGCCACATCTTCGCCATTGGCGGCAATGAGCACGCGGCAACGCTGACCGGCGTTCCGGTGCGACAGATCAAGGTCGCCGTCTACATGATCTCGGCGCTGTCGGCGGGCATTGCCGGCATTATCCAGACCGGCTGGCTGGGCGCCGTCACCACCAATCTCGGCACCGGCATGGAGCTGCAGGTGATCGCCGCCACCGTCATCGGCGGCGCCAATCTGGCCGGCGGCGTCGGCACCGCCTTCGGCGCCATCGTCGGCGCGGCGCTGATCGAAGTGATCCGCAACAGCCTCGGCCTGCTCGGCATCAATGCCTTCTGGCAAGGCGTCTTCATCGGCGGCGCCATCCTGCTGGCGGTGCTGTTCGACCGCATCCGCAATTTCCGCCGCAGCGACTAGGCCGGGACAGTCTGTGACAAACTCCCTGTTCAGCCTTGATGGGCGGCTTGCGCTGATTACCGGTTCTGGCCAAGGCATAGGCTTCGCCTTGGCTCGCGGTCTTGCTGAACACGGCGCCAGCGTGGTGCTCAACGGCCGCGATGCCGCCAGGATCGGCAGTGCCGTCGAAAAGCTGCGCGCTGCCGGCTTCAAGGCCCATGCCTCGGTGTTCGACGTCACCGATTTTCCAGCGGTCAACGCCGATGTCGCCCGCATCGAGGCCGAGATCGGTGCCATCGACATCCTCGTCAACAATGCCGGCGTGCAGTTCCGCGCCCCGCTAGAGGATTTTCCCGAGGAGCAATGGGAGCGGCTGTTCAAGACCAATGTGTCGGGCGCCTTCCATGCCGGCAAGGCGGTCGCCCGCCATATGATCCCGCGCGGCAAGGGCAAGATCATCAACATCGGCTCGGTGCAGAGCGAACTGGCCAGGCCGAACATCGCGCCCTACACCGCCACCAAGGGCGCGATCAGGAACCTGACAAGGGGCATGTGCGCCGACTGGGCCAAACACGGCCTGCAGATCAATGCGATCGCGCCCGGCTATTTCCGCACCGAGATGAACCAGGCGCTGGTCGACAATCCGGAATTTTCCGCCTGGCTGGAAAAGCGCACGCCGGCCGGGCGCTGGGGCAATGTCGACGAGCTGATCGGCGCCGCGGTGTTTCTGGCGTCAAATGCCTCGTCCTTCGTCAACGGCCATACGCTGTATGTCGATGGTGGCATGACGGCCTCGGTTTGAGGCACTACCCTTTGCCTTCTCCCCCTATGGGAGAAGGTGGATCGGCGCGCAGCGCCGAGACGGATGAGGGGTGCTCCAGCGGAGTGAGACGCTGATGTTCCAGCGGAGTGAGGCGTCGGCGTTCCCTGGAACACCCCTCATCCGACCTCGCTTCGCGAGACCACCGCCCTGGGGCGAGCCACTGGTCTCGCCCCGTCCTTCGGACCCCACAAGGGAGAAGGGGAAACCTATCGCTCAGTCTGAAAATCCACCGGCATCGGCCCTCATCCACCCTCTCGGCAGCCCCGCGTCTTGACGCGGGCCCGAACTCGGCCGCACTATCCCCACTGCAGGCGAAGGGAGGCCAGTCGTCTGCGGGAGGAATACCCATGACGGAAGCGATCAGGCTCTACTGGGGCCGGTTCGGACATGTTTCTGTCCTGAATGTCGCAAGCGACTTCGTCACCCATGCCCATGTCGAGGCGCATCTGATCATCTGGCTGGAAGGCACGGCCGGCGAGATGACCATCGGCCGCGAGACCGTACGGCTTGGCCCCTGCACCGCCGCCGGCATCAATTCCTTCCAGCCACACAGCCACGTCCTGTCGCAGAACGGCACGCCGGGCCTGTTCCTCGCTTTCTACATCGATCCGGACTGGGCGCGACGCCGCCGCGACCTGCCTTCGTCCGCGCCGCTGTTTTCACAGGCCGCGATCACGCTGGAGCCCTGGCTGCACCAGGCCGCCGCCAATCTGCTCGACCACCTCAGCGACAATGAGAGCATCGACGATATCGCCAATTACGAGATCGAGCGTTTCATCGACTCAGTGCTCGATGCCGCCGACGCCTCGGCGCCGCAGGAGGCGCGTGTCCGCATCAACACCATGCAGGACTTCCGTGTCCGCAAGGCGATCCAGCTGATGAAGGCCAATGTCTGCGAGCGCATCTGCTTCGACGACGTGGCGCGCAGCGTCGGCCTGTCGCGGCCGCATTTCTTCGCGCTGTTCAAGGAACAGACGAATCTGACGCCCAACGTCTACTGGAACACGCTGCGCATGGAGGAAGCGGTGCGGCAGCTGCAATGGTCGCAGGAGCCGCTGATCTCGGTCGCCTGCAATCTCGGCTTCACCACGCAAGGCAATTTCTCGCGCTTCTTCCGCGACCATGTCGGCGTGCCGCCGACGCTCTACCGCGAGGCCGCGCGGGCGATCGCCTGAACCACCGCCCGCCACCCTTTTTCAGACGCATTGATACGCGCTCAAGACGCATTGATAAGCGCCGCCGAAATGGCCGCCCTACCCTTGCACCGGATCGTTTTTGCAAGGGAACATTTGAATGGCCAAAGTCACCATCTCCAGCGTCATCGACGCGCCGGTCGAAAAGGTCTGGGCGCGCATACGCGACTTCAATGGCCTGCCTGGCTGGCATCCGCGCATGGTGGAAAGCCACATTGAAGACGGCAAGGACGCCACCGAGATCGGCTGCGTGCGCAACTTCCAGCTCGCCAGCGGTGCCCGTATCCGTGAAAAACTGCTCGACTTCTCCGATCAGAATTTCCTCGTCAGCTACTCCATCCTGGAGACGCCGCAGCCGCTCACCAATCACAAGGCGACGCTGCAATTGCGGCGCGTCACCGATGGCGACCGCACCTATGCCGAATGGACCGCCAGCTTCGACGCCGCGCCCGGGGAAGCTGACAAGCTGGCCGAGGGCATGGGCGCCAATGTCTTCCAGGGCGGCTTCAATGCCCTGAAAAGCCATTTCGCCGGTCAGAGCTGACAGGAGCCAGGCCATGGCGCTAGCACTGCAGACTTTTGCAACGGTGAAGGACGCCAACGCGGCACTGAAAGCCGCAGGCACACGCTATCTCGGTGGCGGCACGCTCGTGGTCCGCGCGGCCAATGAAGGCGATGTTTCGGTTTCCGGCCTAATCCGCTCGACCGAGCCGTCTCTGTCCACCATCGCTGTTGCCGACGGCAAGGTTCGCATCGGCGCTTCGGTGACCATGGCGGCGATTGCCCGCCATCCGGACCTCGGCGCGCTTGCCAAGGCCGCCCGCGCCGTCGGTGGCCCGGCGATCCGCAACATGGCGACCGTCGGCGGCAATCTGTTCGCCCCGGCTCCCTATGGCGATTTCGCCGTTGCCCTGCTGGCGCTCGACGCCATTGTCGGTACCGATAACGGCGAAACGCCGGTCGTGACCTTCTTGGCCGAGCGGGACGGCAGCCGCGCTATCGTCACTTCCGTAAGCTTCACGCTTCCGAAGGCCGACAGTTTCCGCTTCCTGAAAGTGTCCAGGGTGAAGCCGAAGGGCGTCTCGGTGCTCAGCATCGCCGCTGTGCTCCAACAGGCGCCGGACGGCACCGTGTCTTCGGCGCGGATCGCGCTCGGCTGTATGGCCGACCGGCCAATGCGCGCCAGCGCGGCGGAAAAGGCGCTGATCGGCAGAAAGCTCACCAAGGACGGCATCGCGCCGGCACTGGCGGCGGCAGGTGACGGCATCGCGCCGATCACGGATCCTATCGCCAGCGCCTGGTATCGCGCTGAAGTGCTGCCGGTCCATCTCGGGCGGTTGCTGCTCGCATAATATTTCGTTCGGGGGCGCGCGTCTGTCCGATGGTTCGGGCAGGCGCGCTGGGAGGAAAAAATGGCAAAGGTTCCGGTTCAATTCACGCTCAACGGTTCTGAAAAGGCCGAATTCATCGACAGCGGCACGACGTTGCTGCACGCCTTGCGCGACAAGATCGGCGACACCTCGCCGAAAGGCGGTTGCCATCAAGGCACCTGCGGCGCTTGCTCGGTCATCGTCGACGGCGAACTCCGGCTCTCCTGCCTGACCTTGGCCGAGACCTGCGATGGCGCCTTCATCAGCACCACGTCAGGACTTTCCGAGGCTGGCGTGCTGCATCCCTTGCAGCGCGCCTTCCTCGACACCTTCGCCACGCAATGCGGCTTCTGCACGCCGGGCATGATCATGGCAGCCAAGGTGCTGCTCGACCACACGCCCAACCCCAGCCGCGACGAGGTGGTCGAGGCGCTGTCGGGCAACATCTGCCGCTGCACCGGCTACGAGCCGATCATCCAGGCGGTGCTGACCGCCGCGCGGTCCAACTCTCAGAACGCGGCTTGAGGGAACAAAAACAATGGAACTGCGCAAGAGCTACTTCGCCGATGTCCGCAAGGACGATCTGCACGAGATCGGCCAGCCACGGCCGCGTTCGGATTCGCCCGGCCATGTCACCGGCAAGACCGCCTTTTTCGCCGACCGCAATTTCCCCGGCATGCTGCATCTGAAGATGGTGCGCAGCCCGCATCACCATGCCCGCATCCGCTCGATCGACACATCGGAGGCGGAAAAGCATCCGGGCGTTGTCAGAGTGCTGACCGCCAAGGATGTGCCGCACAATGTCTACACCATCCTGATCCTGATCCAGATCGGGCCGGAGGACGAGACGGTGCTGGCCGACGGCAAGGTGCGCTGGAAGGGCGAGGCCGTGGTGGCGGTGCTGGCCGAGACCGAGCGCGCGGCACAAGAGGCCGCCGCCAAGGTCAAGGTCGACTATGAGGTGCTGCCGGCCGTCTTCGACATGGAGGAGGCGCTGAAGCCCGGCGCGCCGCTGGTCAACGAATATCACGGCCAGAACTATTATCTCTATGACAGCGGCGAGTGCCGCAAGGTGCGTTTCGGCGACGTCGAGGCGGGTTTCGCCGGCGCCGACCACGTGCTGGAGCAGAGCTACCAGTCCTCGCCGATCGAACACGCGCCGACCGAGACCACCGGCTGCGTGGTAGCGCCCGAGGGCAATGACCGCTTCACCTGCTACACCAACACGCAGGCCATGTTCTTCACCCTCGACAACACCTCGATCATCCTGCAGATGCCCGGCAGCAAATTGCATTTCGTCGGCGGCACCGTCGGCGGCGGCTTTGGCGGCAAGGTCGACGTCATCGTCGAGCCGATCGCCATCCTCGGCGCAAAATTAACAGGACGACCGGTCTGTTTTATCTACAGCCGCGAGGAGGAGATGCAGATATCGTCACCTCGCGCCGCCGAAAAGGTCGTCATCAAGGACGGCGTCATGAAGGACGGCCGCATCATCGCCCGCAAGGTGACCGGCTACACCGACGCCGGCGCATATTCGCGCCACTCGCCCTATGGCGCGCAGAAGGGCGCCGGGCATTATCCCGGCCCCTATACGGTCCCCAATGTCTGGATCGACACATACTGCGTCTACACCAACCGCACGCCCTCCTCCGCCATGCGCGGCTTCGGCGTCACCATAGGTGACTTCGCGCTGGAGGTGCAGATGGACAAGCTGGCGCGGCTGATCGGCATGGATCCGCTCGAATTCCGCTTCATCAACGCCTATCGCGACGGCGACATGAAGGCGCATCGCCAACCGACCGAGGGTGCCGCGCTGATCGAATGCATGCAGGAAGCCTCGCGTGCCGCCAACTGGCCGGTGGCGGAAAAGTACATGGCGATGTCCTCCTACGTGAAGGGAGCTTGAGATGGCGATCAGGCGTGGACGCGGCGTCGCCGCGATCAACTATCCCACAGGCATGAACCTCGGCGGCGACCCGACCCAGGCGCTGGTGCATTCGACGCCGACCGGCAATTTCATGGTGACGCTGTCATCGGTCGATCTCGGCCAGGGCATGAAGCAGATCATGGCGCAGATCTGCGCCGAAACGATCGGCGTGCCGACCGACCGCGTCGTCGTCGACACCGCCGACACGGATACCGGGCCGCACTGCATGGGCACGTTTGCCTCGCGCGGCACGCACCGCGCCGGCAACGCCGTCATCCAGGCGGCCAGGGAAGCGCGCCAGGTGATGCTGGAAGTGGCCGCCGAGGAGCTGGAGGTGAATGCCTCCGACCTCGAGACCGACGGCCAGGGCAACATCCTGGTCAAGGGGGCGCCGCAAAGGTCGATCTCGATCTTCGACGTCGCGCTGTCGGCGCATTTCAAGCGCGGCCGCTCGATCTCCGGCCGCGGCATGTTCCTGATCCCGCGCTCCTATCCCGAGAAGGAGACCGGCGCGATGAAGCCGTCGACCTGCTACGCGCATGCCTGCACCGTGGCCGAGGTCGAGGTCGATGACGAGACCGGCGAGGTCACCGTGTTGACGGTGAAAAACGTCTTCGAGATCGGCCGCGCACTGAACCCGAAAATGGTCGAGCAGCAGCTGGTCGGCGGCTCTTGGATGGGGATCAGCCACGCGCTCTATGAGACGACCGAGCCCTACTATCCCAACCGCGACCATGGCGGCACCGACTTCAACCAGTATCTGATGCCCGGCCCCGGCGATCTCGCCGAGACCGAGATCATCGTGCTGGAGCGTCCCTCGGCCGACGGCCCCTATGGCGCCAAGGGACCCGGCGAGATGTGCGCCAACCCGCAAATCCCCGCCGTCGCCAATGCCGTCTTCGACGCGGTGGGCGTGCGCATCGACACGCTGCCGATCACGCCGGAGCGCATTTTGCGCGCGCTGAAGGCGCAAGCGGCAAACTGAGGGCTGGGATGAACGAGACAAGCGCCGAGACTGTCGCGACCTCGCCGGAGGCGGTGGCGCAGCATCTGGCCGCCTCGCGCTATCTTGCCGATGAAAGCCTGTCGACGGCAGTCTTCCTGGCGATCCGGCTTGGCA
The DNA here is from genome assembly GCF_042647205.1 of Mesorhizobium cantuariense. Lineage (NCBI taxonomy): Bacteria > Pseudomonadati > Pseudomonadota > Alphaproteobacteria > Hyphomicrobiales > Phyllobacteriaceae > Mesorhizobium > Mesorhizobium cantuariense. Next base: position 4,307,406 of record NZ_JBHRVD010000001.1, read on the forward strand.
AGCCGCTGCTGCTCGAAGGCGCGCCGGGCGTCGGCAAGACGGAAGCGGCGAAGGCAATCGCGCAACTGCTCGGCCGCGATCTGGTGCGGCTGCAATGCTATGAGGGCATCGACGCCGCGCATGCGCTCTACGAATGGAATTATCAGCGTCAGCTGCTGGCCATTCGCCATGCCGGCGAGCATGAGATCGACATCTATGACGATCGCTTCCTGATCGCCCGGCCGCTGCTGCAGGTGCTGAAAGCGCCCGAGCAGCGCGTGCTGCTGGTCGATGAAATCGACCGTTCGGATCACGAATTCGAAGCGCTGCTGCTGGAATTCCTCTCCGACTTCCAGATCAGCATTCCCGAGCGCGGCACCATCCGCGCCACGACACAGCCGATCGTCATCCTGACCTCGAACCGCACCCGCGAACTCGCCGAGGCGTTGCGCCGGCGCTGCGTCTACCACTGGATCGGCTATCCCGACGCCGAGCGGGAGGCCGCCATCATCATGCTGCGCGCCGGCAATGTCGCTGAAACCACCGCACGCGCGGTGGCTGCAGCCGTACAGATCATCCGCGCTCGCCCGCTCGCCAAGCCACCCGGCATCGCCGAGGCGGTCGAATGGGCCAATGCCGCCACCATTCTGGAAAAAGGCGGCAGCCCGTGGCCTGAAGCCTTCCGCCGCGCCATCGGCGTGCTGATCAAGGACGAGGAAGACATGTCCTACATCGCGCCGGAGCTTGGCCGCATCGTCGAGGAGGCGCTGGCGTGACGCGCCGACGCATTCCGCAAGGCTGGCGGGACAGCGCCCCCCTCTGTCCTGCCGGACATCTCCCCCTCAAGGAGGGAGATCAGCTGTCATCCCCGCTTTCGCTAATCTCTAAGGTCTCCGAACGGAGCGAAGCGCTGAAGCTGCCAATCTCCCCCCTTGAGGGGGGAGATGTCCGGCCGGACAGAGGGGGGCACCACGCAATGATGCGGGAAACAAGCTTGCCTCGCGCCGCCGCGCCCTTCCTCGCCTTCGGCCGTCTGCTGCGCCGCTACGGCTTTGCCATAGCGCCCGAGCAGGTCTCCGGCTTCATGCAAGCGGTGACCCTGCTCGGCCCCCGCTCGATGGCCGACATCCGCGAGGCGGCCCTTGCCACGCTGGCGCCCCCGCCCGACCGTCGCGACGAATTCGAGGCGCATTTCCAGAGCCATTTCTATGGCAACACATCGGCCATGGTCGAAGGCGACGCCGACGAGGAAACCCGCATCAAGGACGATGGCGGCGCCGACGACGAACGGATCAACGCCGAGCAGCGGCAAGAAGGCGGCGAACTCTCTTCCGGCGCCGAGCAATTGAGCACCCGCGATTTCCGGCGCGACGACGATGGCTTAACGACCTTCCGCCGCAAGCTCGCTTCCGCCTTACCCGCCCGCCGCTCCTTCCGCACCGTGCGCACCCATTCACGCGGCAAGCTCGACCTGCGCCGGTCGCTGCGGGAAATCGTCAGCGCCGATGGCGACGTCCCTTCGCCACTGCAGCGCCGCCGCCAGACCGTCCCGCGCAAGCTGCTTCTGCTGATCGACGTTTCCGGCTCGATGAAGCTGCACACAGCGGATTATCTCAAGCTGGCGCACGCCGCTGTGCAAGGCGCGGATCGTGCTGAAATATTCACCTTCGGCACGCGCCTGACCCGCATCACATCAGCGCTGCGCATCCGCGACCGCGACCAGGCATTGGCCCGCGCCGCGGCCCAGGTCGACGACTGGGACGGCGGCACCCGCATGGGACCGACACTGCTGGCTTTCCTCTCGGTACCGCGCTTTTCCGCTTTTGCACGCGGTGCCGGGATCGTCATTCTGTCCGACGCGCTGGAGCGCGGCGATCATGGCGAGTTGGAGACGGCGATGCGGCGGCTGAGCGCCCGCGCTTTCCGGCTGTCGCTGGCCACACCTTTGGCCGGTGACCCCCGCTTCCGGCCGGCGACGGCGGCACTTCGCGCCATCCTGCCTGTGCTCGACGATCTCGTCGACGGCTCATCGCTTGCCGGCCTCACCGATTTCATCCTGTCGCTCGCCCGCCCTGCCCCGGCGGCGGCGACAATCTGGAAAAGGGTTTCATGATGCAGAAAGTCATCGACGCGCATTTCCACATCTGGCGCCAGAAGGACCAGCCCTGGCTGGTCGGCCCGATGGTGCCGCGCATCTTCGGCCCCTACGAGCCGATACGGCGCGACTACCCGATCGAGGAGTTTCTCGAGGACCAGCAGGGCGCCGGCGTCGAGAAGGCCGTCTATGTCCAGACCAACTGGGCCAAGGAGGATTTCGAGAAGGAAGTCGCCTTCCTGCAGAAGACCGCTGACGAGACCGGCTGGCCGCATGCCATCGTCGGCTATACCGACATGACCGTCGACGATATCAGGCCCCAGATCGATCGCTTGAAAAAGTATCCGCTGCTACGCGGCGTGCGCATGCAGCTGCACTGGCACGAAACACCGGCCTTCCGTTTCGCCGCTTCGGCCGACCAGGTCATCGACCCGAAGGTACGCGCTAACGTTGCGCGGCTCAAGGATTATGGCCTGTCCTTCGATCTGCAGCTCTTCCCCGCCCAGATGAAGGACGGCCTGACGCTGGTCGGCGAAAACCCCGAAACGAACTTCATCCTCACCCACGCCGGCATGCTGACCGGCATGGAACCGGAAACCACCGAAGCCTGGAAGGAGGGCCTGCGCACGCTGTCGGCGGCGCCCAATTTCTACGCCAAGCTGTCCGGCCTCGGCACTTTCGTCCACCGCAACGACCCGGCGCTGATCGCCTATATCGTCGACAACGCGATCGACATCTTGGGCGCCGACCATCTGATGTTCGGCTCGAACTTTCCGATCGAGAAACTGTGGGCCAGCCATGCCAAACTGATCAAGGCGCACCGGGATGCGGTGGCGAAGCACGGTGCGGCGGCGGAGGCGGATATTTTCTGGAACACGGCGGAGAAGGTTTACCGGCCGGTGTGAGAGCGCTCCCCTTCTCCACCTTGTTTGGACTGGGGACATCGCGAACAGGTGTGCGAGGACATCGCGAACAGTTTTGCATCCTATCGAGCAAGGGCATTGAGGTCGATGGTTTCTATTTTCTGATGTCTGAACCAGGCGTCGAAGACGCCGTCTGTGGCGGTGGGACGGAAGGCGACGGACTTTCCTGCGAAGGCTCTGCACAATCGTATGGAACGGCCGAGCACGGAGACGAAGCCATGCTGCTGAACGCGGCGGATGAGATCGCCCTTGGCATATTCGAACGGCTCGACAGTTTCGCGATACTGGCGCAGCGAGGCTCGGTAGCGGTCGAGCGGCACACCGCCGTCCAGGGCGTCGTGGGACGCTGCGCGTTGTAGACATGGCGCCACTGGTCGAATGCGTCCTGGGCCTTGGCGAGATCGGCGAAAGGCGGTCCCTGCATCGCCTCGGCCTTGAGCGAGCGGTGGAAGCGCTCGTCCTTGCCGAGCGTCTGCGGGTGGCAAGGCCTGGAGTGGCTGACGGCGATGCCGGTTTCGACCAGCCAGACGGTGAGCAGCGTGAAGTTGTTGCGGCCGCCATCGCCCCAAGGCGGGCCATTGTCGGTGGCGATACGCCACGGCAGGCCGTAGCGGCGGAAAGCGGCGATCAGCCGGGCCTTTACGGTTTCGGTGGTCTGATCGGCGCAGGCCGACAGCGCGACCGAGAAGCGCGAATGGTCATCAAGCACGGTGAGCGGATGCAGTCGACCGGCTCGCAAGGCGACGTGACCCTTGAAGTCCATCTGCCACAGATCGTTGGGAGCTTCGTGCTCGAAGCGGATGAAAGGCTGCGCTCCGCCGCCCAGCGCCCCCAGCGCGATGCCGTTGCGGCGCAGGATGCCGGTCACCGTCGAGGCCGCCGGCGTGCCGACGCCCTCGCGAGCGAGCACACGCGCGATCTTGCGCCCACCCCAAGCCGGATGCGCCATACGCACGGAAAGGGCTGCCGCTTCCACCTCCGGCGCACTGCGCGCCGGGCTCGATTGCGGCCGCCGAGACTGCTCGACCAGCCCGACCTCGCCCTCGATCCGGTAGCGCGAAAGCAACTTGTGGCCGCACGTCCGGCCGATACCGAAGCGCTGGCACAGAAGGCTCACATTCGCCCCCTCTACCGACGCCAGCCTCACAAATTCCAGCTTCTGCTTCATCGCGCTTCTGTCCTCGAATGGCATCCCGAACCCCCTCGCGCAAAAGGCGTAAAACTGTTCGCGATGTCCTCGCACACCTGTTCGCGATGTCCCCAGTCCAAACACACCTGCGGGAGAAGGGAAGAGCGCGCCTACCCTCACTTCACCTCGAATTGCGGATCGACCGGGATCTGCATAGCCGTCACCATATGGTTGGTCTGGCCGGCGAGCCCGATGATCGACACCAGCTCGCCATGCTGCGCATCGGTCATGCCTTTCGCCCGCGCTGCCGCCGTGTGCGAGTGGACGCAGTAGGAGCAGCCATTGGCGGTCGACACCGCGATGTAGACCATCTCCTTGGTCAGCGGGTCGATGGCGCTGTCCGCCACCATCACCACCTTCAACTGTTCCCAGATCCGTTTCAGCGCCGGAGGATCATTGGCCAGACCGCGCCAGAAATTGTTGACGAAATCCGATTTGCGCGTCGCGCGGATGTCGTCGAACACGGCTTTCACGGCGGGGATCTTTTCGACATCGGCGTCGCTGAGGAGTCTTGTGGTGGCCATGGCATTTTTCCTTCGTTTGGATCGTCGTGGGATAGCTGAATCAAGTCCTGAGCAACTGGAGCTAACCGCTATGCATGATTCAGTTTTTGATACGGTTGACTGACAACCACGGAGGTTGGCGAGACCCCTCACCTTCGTCATCCCTGGGCGAAGCAGGAGCGAAGCTCCGTCGCGCAGACCCTGGGATCCATTCCGTGACCTTAGCCGTAGAATGCAGCGGAGCAGAATTCTGAACCGCGGCAGCGCTACAGAGTCCCGGCATGGATCCTTGGGTCTGCGCCGCGTCGCTACGCTCCTTGCTTCGCCCGTGGATGACGAAGGGATGGGCGTTCCGGCCAATTGTCTGAGTACGCACCGCCCAGAAACCTAATGCACCGCCGCGTACATGATCTTCTCCTCCGTGGCCTCCGCCGGCGAAAACTCCTCGACTATGCGACCCTGGCGGCAGACCAGGATGCGATCGGACAGGTTCATGATCTCCGGCAGGTAGGACGAGATGACCACGACGGCCAAGCCCTCATCGGCCAGCCGGTTGATGATCTGGTGGATCTCGGCGATCGCGCCGACATCGACGCCGCGCGTCGGTTCGTCGAAGATGACGATGCGCGGCTTCTGCACCAGCCCCTTGCCGATCACCACCTTTTGCTGGTTGCCGCCGGACAGCTCGACGACACGCGCATTGTCGTTGATCGCCTTGATGTTCAGCGTCTTCGTCCACTCGGCCGACAGCGCGCGCATCTCCTGCGCGTTGATCACCCAGGCCTTTTCGCGGCCTGCCGCCAAGAGCCCGCCGAACAGGTTCTCGGCAATGCCCATCGTCTCGAAAATGCCTTCGCTCTTGCGGTCCTCGGTGACATAGACGATGCCGTCGGCCACCGCTTCGCTCGGCACGAGATAGCGCACCGGCCTGTCATCGAGTTCGATTGCGCCACCGCGCAGGAAATCGCGCTTGTAGATGCCGGCGACGATCTTGAAGGTCTCGGTGCGGCCCGAACCAATCAGCCCGAACACGCCGGTGATCTGGCCCTCGAAGATCGAGAAGGAATTGTTGCGCACGACATTGCTCATCGAAATGTCCTGCACCGACAGCACCTTCCGGCCCGCCTTGCGCAGCTTGGCCTCGTCACGCTGCCGGTAGATCTGCCCCGACAAAGTACGCCCGACCATGGCGGCGACGATCCGGTCGCGGTCGAAGGCCGACGTGTCGTCGGTGATGACCAGTTCGCCGTCGCGCAGGATGGTGATGCGGTCGGCAATATCGAGCGCTTCTTCCAGCGCATGGCTGATGAAAACGATCGAAACGCCGCTCGCCTTCAGCCGGCGGATCAGCGCGAAGAAATGGCGCTTCTCCTCCGGCGTCAGCGTCGCCGTCGGCTCGTCGAAGATGATGATCTCGGCATTGTGGTGAACGGCGCGCGCGATCTCGACCATCTGCCGCTTGGCGGCACCCAGCGTTGCCACCATGGCGTTGGGGTCGACCGGAAAGTTGAGCGATTGCAGGAATTGCTGCGCCGAAATGTAGGTACCGCGCAGCCGGTTGAGGAACTTTTCGGTGCCGAGATAGAGGTTCTGCGCCACCGTCATCGACGGCACCAGGCTGGTCTCCTGGAACACCATGGCGATGCCGGCTTCAAGGGCGGCATGCGGCGAGGCGTAGGCGATCTCCCGGCCCTTGTGGAACATCTTGCCTGAGGTGGCGTCGACGACGCCGGCGATGATCTTGGTCAGCGTCGATTTTCCCGCGCCGTTTTCGCCAAGCAGCGCATGGATCTCGCCCTTGCGCAGCTCAAAGGTGACATTCTTCACCGCGGGCACGCCGCGATAAGTCTTGGTGACATTGTCCAGGCGAACGATAGGTTCCATCAAAAACCTCCCGACGCAAGGTCGATGGCCAGCACGCGGTCGCCACCCCTGGAGGCGATGAACAGAAGGCCGTCCTTCTCGGCTACGCTGCAGATGCCGTGGCGCGTGCCGTTGGCGCGGCTGTGCAGGCTGAATTGCGGCTGCATCTTCTGGTCGAGCCTGACCACCAGCCCGTAGGAGCGGCTCGGCGACCACGGCTTGTGGATGCCCATGGTGCGGATGCCGCCGCATTGCAGCGGCTCGAGGAAGCTGCGGCTGGACGCCAGTGCCGGCGCGATCCAGTAGGCCGGCGGCACTTGGCTCAGCATGTCCTGGCGGTAGTGTGTTTCCTGCAGCACGAATTCGATGAGCCGGTTGCGCGGCGCAAACAAGGCCAGCCAGGCGCCACCATCGGCGGACGGCGACAGCCGCGCGGGATAGCCGGGCAGATGCGCAAGAACCGTCGAGCGGCTGCCCGTCGCGCCATCGAAGCGGACGAGCTGATGGCGCCAGCTTTCGCTGACCAGCACATCCCGCCCAACGGGATGAAGACCGTAGGGAAATGCGATATCGCCAGCGATCTTCTGGAAGCGGATCTCGGCAGGTCCGCATCTCCATAGCGAACCGGAGGCACCCTTCCTCATCAGGTCGGCGGCCCATTGCGACGGCGCATGCTCGGCCGAACCATTGGCTAGCCACAGGGTCCCGTCGTCCGCATAGGCAAGTGCGGTGATACAGCGGATTTCTGCCGGCAGCGAAACCTCCTCGCCTGCAATCAGCAGCTTGCCACTTTCCAAAGCCACCGTTAGTTCACCCGACTGCACCAGCGCCAGCGCCGTGACCGGAGACGGAAAGGTCTCGACCACGGCAGGCTCCGCGCCGGCTTTGATCGCGTAGATGACGTTGCCGCTGGAAGCGAGCAGCCGGCCATCGGCAACCAGCAAATTGTCTGGCTCGGCCAGGCTGGTGAGAGCCGGCGCATCGTCCAGCCGCGTGTTGGGGCGGAAAGCGCCGTCGAGCGGCGGAATGGTCACCGCCTTGCCGCGAAACAGGTCGAGAACAGGATCGAGGATCATGGCTTTGCTCCCCAATAGGAAGCGGGACTGGTCCAGTTCGGGTCGGCACCTGAAATCTTGTAGCGGCCGATGCGGTTGTTGAGGATGCCGCCGACGAACAGATATCCCTTGTGCTCCCGCATCGAGGTGACCATCGGGTGCGCGCCACCCGTGAGATCGGCCATCGCCTCGACGATGCCGCCCTTTTCTGTGAATTTCACCACGCCGCCGGTGTTGATGTTGGGGAACAGCCATTCGTCCTGCGGCAGCCGCCGCGTCATGCGCTTGCGCATGTCGGGATGGCGCAGCGACAGGTCGAAGCTCGGCGTGCGCATGCCGAGCCACGCCATCCAGTAATTGCCGTCCGAGGCGCGGTTGATGTTGTCGGGATAGCCCGGCATGTCGCGGATGACGCATTCGGCGGTGCCGGCCTTCGGCCCTTCCAGCCAGTAGCGATGCACGCGGCAGGCCCAGCTTTCGGCGAAGAACAGCGACTTGCCGTCATGCGCCATGCACACGCCATTGGTGTAGCGGTAGCCGTCGAGCAATGTCGTCGTCGAGCCGTCCTTCGGGTCGTAGACCAGCAGCCGGCCGGTGGCGCGATTTTCGATCGAGTCCAGCGCCCAGTCATGCGCGTCATAGCGCTTGGTCGAGTCGGTGAAATAGATGCGGCCATCGGGTGCGATGTCGCAGTCGTTCGGGTCACGCAGGCGCGCATCGTCGACGATCGAGGTCCACGAGCGCGACGTTTCCGCCGACAGGCGTTTGACCTCTCGATCCGGCGAGACCGAATAGAGTCCCATGGCGCCGACGCAGCTGATCAGATTGCCCGATTTGTCGAAGGCAAGTCCAAGCGGAAAACCGCCGATGTGGGCGAAGACCTCCGATCTGACATAGTCCGGCGCGAAGAAACGGACGATCTCGCCATGGCGCGTGCCGCAATAGAGATTGTCGTCGCGGTCGAGGATGACGTCTTCCGGCCCCTCCAGCTCGCCAAGCCCGATATGGTCAGCGGCCGACAGCCTGTTGTCCAGCTCGTAGGGCGTGCCCGAGCCGGGTGCGGCCGACTGCGTCTCGCCCATCTTGAGATAGACCGGCGCGACATAGACCTCGTTCAGCACCTTGTGGCGGTTCTTCAGCCAGCGGATGTCGATGGTCACCGCCACCGCCAGCATGATGCCAAGCACCATCTGGTTGGTGCCGGTGCCGTAGCCAAGCCGAATGAGGCCGTTGGTCATGGTCAGCACGATGATGGCGCCCATCAGCCCCTTGATCACCGAGCCACGGCCGCCGCCGAGGCTGACACCGCCGACCACCGCCGCCGTCAGCGCCATGATCTCGAGATTGAGGCCGGTGCCCGGCCCTGCCCCGCTCAGGCGGCAGGCGATGAGAAAACCGCCGATCGAGGCGCAGAAGCCGGAGAAGACATAGGTCATGAACACCGTGCGGCGCACGCGGATGCCGGCATTGTGCGCCGAGCGCCTGGAGCCGCCGACCGCCAGCACATGCCAGCCCGGCCGCGAGCGGGTCAGCGCGATATGGGTGATGATGGCCAGGATGATCGCCAGCCACACCGAGACCGAGAGACCCCAGAAGGTGCTGTCGCCGATGAAGTCGAGCACATCCGATGTGGCGGTCGAGAGCTGCACATCGGCGGCATAGGTGGTGACCAGAATGTCGAACAGCGCCCGCCCGAAGATGAAGGTGACCAGCGTGGTGAGAAAGGCGCGCAGCCTGAGATAGCCGACGAGGTAGCCGTTGATGGCGCCGAAGATGAGACCCGTTGCGAGCGACGCGGCCAGCGCCAGCCAGATCGACTGTTCGAGGATGAAGAAGACATAGACGGCGGAAAAGCAGGACAGTGCGAAGATCGAGCCGACCGACAGGTCGATGCCGCCGCCCAGCATCACCACCGTCATGCCGGTGACCACCATCGAGAACTCGCCGAGCTGGCGGGTCGATTCCTGCAGCGCGGTCAGCTTGAAGAAGCCGGGAATGACCGAGCCGAAGGTTGCCAGCGTCGCCACCAGCGCCAGGAACGGAATGGCGTTGTCGGTCCAGCGTTTCGTCAGGATCTCGCCGACGACATGGTCGGGCACGAGATTGTAGCGCCAGGACTGGAGGCGTTCGCGAAAGGACATCGGCTGCTGCTATTCCATGAGGGAACAAGGTGACCGGATCCTTCCGGCCACCTCGTTGATACTTCAGTCGAAAAAGTGCGGCCTTACTTTGCCGCTGCCGCTTGTGCCTGAAGCGCCTTCAGGTCCCAGCAGCTGTCGGGCTTGAGGTCGGCCTTGGTCGTCGCCTTCTCCAGCGTGTAGATGTAGGTGTGCGAGGTGCCGGCCGGCTGGCCGCTCTGCAGCAGGAACTTGATGATGGCGTTCATGTCGCCCGACTGGCGGGCAAGATCGGTCATCACCACGGCGCCATAGGTACCGTCCTGCAGCTTGTCGCAGTCGGCCGCCTTCTCGCCGCCGCCGGTGGTGACCAGGAACACCTTGCCGTCAAGCTTGGCGTCGCGGATCGCGGCGGATGCGCCGGTGGCGTCACCATCCCAGAAATCGATGATCGAGCAGATGTCGGGATTCTGCTGCAGCATCGTCGTCGTCACGTTGCGCGAGGTCGTCGCATCCCAGTTGGAGTCGGGCTTGGCCACGACTTTGAAGTCGGGATGTTTGTCCAGCACCTTCATGATGCCGGCATACTGGTAAAGGCTGGAAGAGTTGGCCTGGTCGCCCTGTACAAGGCCGATCTTCTTCGACGAGTTCTCGCCGCAGCCCTTGATCGCCGCTTCGGCCTCGAGCTGGCCAAGCCGGTCCCAGTCGCTGCCGATAAAGGCATCAGCCGGGAAGTTGGCGGGATTGTCGACCAGGATGACATAGGTGCCGGCGGCCTGCGCCTTCTTCATCAGTTTGGAATAGGAGTTGAGGTCCGGTGCATGGATGATCAGCACGTCCGGCCTGGTGTCCGACGAGATGGCGTCGGTGATCGCCTGCGCACCGGCATCGACCACCCAGTTCGGGTCGCGCGTCTCGAACACGCCACCCCATGCCTCGACCTCGGTCTTCAGATAGTGCGCCCAGCCCTGCGCCAGGTCGAAGCCCATCGCCAGCGGCACCAGCATCACACGCTTGCCCTTGAGCGCCTGCGCGTAAGCCGCCGGACCCGGATCGTCGGCGGCGAAGGTTGGCGCCACGAAGGCGGTGACGGCGAGCGCTGTGGCGGCAGCCATCAATGTCCTGATGAATTTCATGTCAGATCCTCTCGTTTCGATTTTCATTGCCGGCCGATCGGGATGGATCGGACCGGGTACCCCTAAATGTCGCCCTGCTGGGCGGTCTGCTCGTCACGTGGATTGATGATGCCGTCGACGATGATGGCGCCGAGCAGGATCGCCGCCTTGATCAGGTTCTGGTAGAGCAGCGGAATGTCGATGATGGTCATGGCGTTGAGCAGGATGCCGATCAGTGCTGCCCCCACCAGCACGTTGCGCACCCCGCCGCGCCCGCCGGACAGGCCGATACCGCCGATCACCGCCACCAGCACAATGTCGTAGAGCAGCGTGGAATTGACGACGCGGGTGTTGATCGAATGCAGGCTCGCCGCCGTCAGCAGGCCGGCGATCAGTGCGACGAAGGCGGAAAGCACATAGCGCAGCACCAGCATCGGCCGCACCGGAATGCCGATGTTGCGGGCGGCCACCGGATTGTCGCCTGCGAAATAGATGTAGCGGCCCCATTTGGTGTAGCGCAGGAACAGGAAGAACAGGAACGCCAGGCCGGCGAAGACGAACACCTCGATGGGAATATCGAGGAAGCGCAGGCCGCCCAGCAGCTCGACCCAGTGGCCCTGCGGCACGGGCACGGCATCCTGCGTGATCAGCTGCGAGCGCACATAGCCGAAGACAAAGGAGCCTGTCGCCAGCGTCACGAAGATCGCCGGCACGTCGGCATAGGCGACGAGAAAGCCGTTGAGCAGGCCGATTGCAAGCACACCGGCCAGCACATAGGCGAAGGCCAGCCCATCCGGCGTGCCCGAGTTCAGAAGCTGCAGATACCAGGCGACCGACATCGCCATGATTGCCACGGCCGACAGGTCGATGCCGCGGCCGATGATGACGACGGCCATGCCGAGCGCCAATATGCCGAGCACCGACACAGAGCGGACAATGGCGACAAGGTTGTTGGGGTCGATGAAGCCCGGCAGGCCGATGGCAGCGGCAACGAACAGCACCACCGCGATGGCAAAGACAATGCCTTCCTGATTCAGGCTCGTGAGAGTCGGCCAGCCGATCGTGTTCATGTCTGCGTTTGCCCCGATGGCAGCGCTGCCATCCCTGGGAAGAAAGCTAATCGGCTCAGCGCCGGTTCGTCAAATGAATCCGCGTTCAGAACCCGAGCCGGCAGCGATATTCACCGAGTGGACGCATCGATTGCCGAAGCTGGCGCAATGCGCGGAAAACTCTGCGCTTTTGGCAATTGGTTGCGCCATTGCGACCGCTCGCGAAAGCGCTGCACCAAGGCGAAAGGACAAGACGGAATTTATCTCCGCATCAGGCGGAAGAATTCGATCTCAATTCTCCGGCGTATGGCCGGAAACCTCGGCGCCCGCACCCGGCGGCAGCACGAGAAAACGCAACGCCGCCACCAGACCGATGGCGCCGATCACCAGGAAGGCGATTCGAAAATCAACGAGGTCGAGGGCGGGCCGGTCCCTGGCGATCTGCGACAGGTTGAGAATGGCCGCCGCCACCGCGACGCCGAACAGCATCGCCACCTGCTGCAGCATCGAGGACAGCGTCGCCGCCGAGCTGCGCTGCGCCGCATCGATATCGGCGAAGGCCAGTGTGTTGAGTGCGGTGAACTGCATCGAGCGCGACAGGCCGGCGATCAGCATCAGCGCCACCACCAGCGCTTGCGGTGTCTGCGGCGAGATTGCAGCGCAGGCCATGATCGCCGCCGAGGCGATCAGGCCGTTGACGACCAGCACCGACCGGAAGCCGAAGCGGCGCAGCGTCGGCGTCGTCACCGTCTTCATGCCGAGATTGCCGAGGAAATAGGCAAGGATCATCATGCCGGCATCGACGGGGCTGAGGCCAAAGCCAACCTGGAACAGCAGCGGCAACAGGAATGGCGTGGCGTTGATCGCCACCCGGAAGATGGTGCCGGCGGCCAGCGTCGATATGGCGAAGGTCAGCACCCTGAACGAGGAGAGATCGAGCAGCGGATGCGGCGCGCGCCGGAGATGCCGCACCGCCAGCCAGCCGATGACGATGCCGGCGGCGATCAGCAGCACCGTCGGCAGGACACCGTCTTCGGGATGCGCGATGCGCTCGAGGCCGTAGAGCAGCAAAGCGAGCCCGGCCGATGTCAGCACGAAGCCCGGCCAGTCGAGCGGCTTGGGATCTGCTTCGCGGTCGCCCGGAATGAAGCGCGCGACCAGCGCCAGCCCGACCACGCCGAGCGGGATGTTGATGAAGAAATTCCAGTGCCAGGACAGATAGGTGGTGATGAAGCCGCCGAGCACCGGCCCGACCACTGGCGCAAACAGCGCCGGCCAGGTGATCAGTGCCGTGGCGTTCAGCAACTCCGACTTCGACGCGTTACGCAGCACCAGGATGCGCCCGACCGGCGTCATCAGCGCGCTGCCCAGCCCTTGCACGACACGTGCGGCGACGAATTGGGTCAGGTTTTGCGAGACGCCGCAGGCAAGCGAAGCCAGGGTGAACAGGACGATCGCCAGCAGGAAGATGTTGCGCGCGCCGAACCGGTCGGCAAGCCAGCCCGACAGCGGCACGAACACCGCCATGGTCAGCATGTAGACGGTGATGCCGATGCTCATCGCCACCGCGGATACACCGAAGGACTCACCCATCTGCGGCAGCGAGGTCGAGATGATCGTCGAATCCAGCAACTGCATGAAGAAGGCGATGGCGACGATCAGCGCCACGCGCCGCGCATTGGTGGCCGTTTCGGGTAAGGTTTCGGTCTCGGGAATGGCAGTCATGATGGAACCGGTTTGAACAGCATTCGGCCGGACGCGTCCAGAGACGGCGCAACAAACTTTCGTGTCCCGCCGCGGCCTGCTATGGGATGAACGGGGTGGCCGAGGAAAGTGTCCGCGTAAAATGAAGCCCATCTATATCGACTACCTCAATGCCCTCGACATCGATGCCCTTGCCATGACCGATGGTGAAATCATTGCCGCCGTCGAGGCCGGCCTGGTGGCGCAAGGCAACGGCCAGACGGTGATCGAGCCGCGCGTCCATCTCGAGCCGGACCCGTCCTTCCACGGTCATTTCAATGTCTTGCGCGGCTACGTCGCGCCGCTCGACACCGCCGGCGTCAAGATCGTCGGCGACTATGTCGATAATTACCTGCATGGTCTGCCTTCCGAATTCGGTATCCTCAATCTGTTCGATCCGCGCACCGGCACGCCGCGCGCCATCCTCGACGCCACCGTCATCACCGACATGCGCACCGGCGCTGTCACCGCCATCGGCGCCAAGCATCTGGCACGCAAGAATTCCAAGGTGCTGGCCCATATCGGCGCGCGCGGCACCGCCTATTGGAACGTGCGCCTGCTCGACCACCTCTTCGACTTCGACGAGATCCGCGTCCATTCGCGCCGCCCGGAAAGTCGCGACAGTTTCGCCGCCAAACTGTCCGCCGACCTCGGCAAGAAAGTCACGGCGGTGGTCGACTGGAAAAGCTGCATCGAGGGCGCCGACATCGTCGTCGAGGCCTCGCGGCTGCCGGAGCCGCAGCCATTGCTGAAAACCGAATGGATCAAGCCCGGTGCCTTGGTTGTTCCCTACGGCACGATGAGCGCGGTGGAACTGTCGCTGACCGACATCATGCAGAAAATGGTCGTCGACGACTGGGGCCAGTGCAAGGGCGGCAAGTTCGGCTCGCTGCGTGCCCATGTCGAGACCGGGCGGCTGAGCGAGAAGACGCTGCATGCCGAGCTCGGCCAGATTGCCGCCGGTCTCAAGGCCGGGCGCGAAAACGACGACGAAACGATCCTGTTCTGGCATCGCGGCCTGTCGCTGTCCGACATTGCGCTCGGCAAGGCGATGCTGGCCAAGGCGCAGGCGCAAGGCATCGGCCAAAGGCTGCGCTTCGCATGACCGCGCTCGTCCTCACCGGAACCGGCATCGGCGTTAGCGATGTCGCTACGGTCGCCCGCGATGGGCGCAAGGTGGAGATCGGACCGGATGTCATCGGCAGGCTGGAGAAGGCACGAAAAGTGCTCGACCAGGCCGCAGCGTCCGGCCAGCAGATCTATGGCCTGAACACCGGGCTCGGCGCCAATCTCGGCACCGCTGTCGAGGGCGACGCCAGCGCCTTCCAGCGCCAGTTGCTTGAGGGACGCAGCGGCGCGGTCGGCGAAGCGTTGCCGGTTGATGCCGTGCGCGCGACCATGGTCGCGCGCGCAGCGATGCTGTCGACCGGCGGCTCCGGCCTTTCGCCTGCCGTCTTTGTCGCCTTGGTCGACGCGCTCAATGCCGGCGTCCATCCCGTCATGCCGTCGCTCGGCTCGATCGGTGCCGGCGATCTGGTGCTGATGACAGCACTCGCGCGCATGCTCACCGGCGAAGGCGAAGCAGACTATCAGGGCCGTCGCATGCAGGCCGCCAAGGCGCTGATGATGGCGCGCCTCGCCCCCATCAGCCTGGCGCCCAAGGACGGGCTGTCGCTGATCAACGCCTCGGCGGTGTCCGCCGGCAGCGGCGCACTTACGGTGACGGATGCCCTATCCGCCCTTGCCCAGCAACAGCAGGCCGGGGCTCTGACCATGGAAGGTTTTGGTGCCAACCGCACCATCCTCGACCCGCGCCTGCATATGGCGCGTCCGGCGGCCGGCCAGCAGGAAGCCGCCAAGGCTTTGCACGATCTGCTTGTCCGAGACGAGACGCCGGCGCCGACCACCTTGCAGGATCCGCTGTCGATCCGCTGCATGCCGTCGATCCATGGCGCGCTGATCGAGGCGATCGGTCAGGCGAGACATGCCGCCGAGATCGAGCTCAACGCCGCCGCCGACAATCCGCTGGTGCTGGGCGACGACGAACTGGTGCTGCCGACCGGCAATTTCCACACCGCGTCGCTGGCGCTGGCCTTCGAGACGCTCGGCCTGGCAATCGCCCAATGTGCCGCGGCAAGCGCCGCCCGCTTCATCCAGCTCACCGGCTCCGGCCGCAATGGCCTGCCGAAATATCTATCGCCGGTCGGCGGCGCTTCGGCCGGCTTCGTGCCGTTGCAGAAGACAGCGACGTCGATCCTGGCCGCCATCCGCCACAAGGCCAATCCGGTGATGCTCGACTTCCTGGCCGTGTCGGAAGGCGTCGAGGACCACGCCACGCAGACGCCGCTGGCGGTTGCGAAATGCGCCGGGATGATCGCGCTGTGGCGGCGGCTCATCGCCCTCGAATTGATGGCGGCGGCACAGGCGGTCGACCTGCGCGACGGCTTGACGCTGGCGCCACGCACCGCCGCTGTTCACACGGCGATACGCGCGCTGATCCCTGCCGTGAAAGAAGACAGGCCGCTCGGCATCGATGCCGAAGCACTCTACGCCGCCCTCGCAGGTGGAGATTGGCAGCCGGCCTTACGCTCCGCCGACCTTGTCCAGAAACAGGCGTAGCTCGGCCGGGTCCATGTGGACGACATGCCTGTCTTCGGGATAGGCCAGGCTGTTGACGTCGGCGACGTATTCCGAGAAGGCGGCGATGCGCTCGGCCTGCAAACGATCATATTCGGCAGTAAAATTGCGATAGACCTTGGAGTGACGAGGCATGTGGCCACGGTTCTGGCCGAGGATGTCGTCGGCGAACAGATATTGTGCGTCGCAGCCTGTGCCCGCGCCCATCGACAGCATGATCAGCGACGTACGCTCCGAGATCGCCTTGGCCACCTCGACAGGCACAACCTCGATCTCGGCACCGATGGCGCCGGCGGCCTCCAACTGCTTTACCGCTGCGAAGACCTCCATGGCGGTATCGGCGGTCTTGCCGACCGCCTTGAAGCCACCGGTCCAGGTCGCGCGGGAGGGAATGAGGCCCACATGGCCGATCACCGGGATATTGTCGTCCGCCATCCGCTTGATGGTGGCGTAGCCGGCGCTGCAATAGACCGCGTCGGCGCCGGCCTTGTAGAGCCGGAAGGCCCAGCGCAGGAAATCGTCCGATGTGCCGATCTCGTAGAAATTGTCGCCCGGCATGGTGAACAGGCTGGGCGCTGCGTCGCGGTATTGCGGGTTGAGCACCAGTTCGGGCGGCACCGAGACGATGTCGACCCCTGCCCGCTCTGCGGCCTCGGCCTCGTCCATCGTCAGCACGCGCAACATGGTCAGCTGGCGCTTGCCCTTCATGGCGCGCAAATCCGCCACCGTCGGTCTCTTTCGGCTCATCTGGAGGTCCCTCTGTTACATGCTGCGGCAGGTCAGCCGATCTGGATCATCACTTTGCCAGCCTCGACCTTCACCGGATAGGTGGCAAGATTGACGCATACCGGTGCACCCCGGGCCACACCCGTCTTATAGTTGAAGCGGCCATTGTGCTTGGGGCATTCGATGATGTCGTCCATCACCAGCCCATCGGCCAGATGCGCCTTCTCATGCGTGCAGTAGCCGTCGGTGGCGAAGTACTCGTCGTCCGGGCTGCGATAGATGGCAAAGGTTCTGCCGCCATGGTCGAAGCGGATGACGTCCTCTTCCTCGACATCGTCGATGCCACACGCTTCAACCCAGTCGGCCATCTCTCGGCTCCCGAAACTCTATTCCGCCGCCGCCGGGACGGTCAGCGCGTGGAACTCCTCCCGGTATGGCCGCGCCGTCGGCGGCAACTCGCGCTTGAGGAAATAGTCCTCGTACTGGAGCTGCTTGATGAGCACCGGCCAGACCTCGCGATAGGCATGCCACATCGACGGATTCGGCTCCGGCAGGTCGTGCTTGATCAGATCGTGCAGTTTCGGCAGCGCGTGATACGGCACCATCGGGAACATGTGATGTTCGACATGGTAGTTCATGTTCCAGTAGATGAAGCGGCTGATCGGGTTCATGTAGACGGTGCGCGTGTTCAGCCGATGGTCGGTGACGTTGTCGGCCAGCCCGATATGCTGCAGCAGGCCGGTCAGCACCATGTGCCAGCTGCCGTAGAGGCGCGGCAGGCCAATCAGCACCAGCGGCAGGAACGACCACAAATACAGCGCCAGCGCGATTGCCGGGACATAGATGGCAACATGCCAGCGCGCGGCGGTGACCGCCTTGTGCAGCTCCATCTCCGGGATAAAACTCTTCTCGTCGGGCGAGATGCTACCGAACGCGTTGCGCACCAGCGCAGGCAGCGAATAGCGGAAATCGAGAATGCCGGTGAAGGCAAGTGCGGCGCGCAGCAGGTCCGGCGGACGCATCACGGCGATTTCGGCATCTCGGCCGACAATGATGGTGTCGGTGTGGTGGCGGGCGTGGCTCCAGCGCCAGGTCACCGGATTGCGCATCAGCATGAAGCTGGCGATCTGGTAGACGACATCGTTCATCCAGCGCGTGCGGAAGGCGGTGCCGTGGCCGCATTCGTGCCAGCGCGAGTCGCTGGATGAGCCGTAGAGCACGCCATAGACGAGCAGGAACGGCACCACCCACCACGTGCCCCAGAACCAGATGATGCCGGCGGCCGAACCCAGTATGGCAACGATCCAGATGATCGTGTCGCGGATTGCCGGCCCGTCGGAGCGTTGCATCAGCTCCTTCATCGCCTTGCGCGCGACGTCGGTGTGATACCACTCGGCCGAGGCCAGTCCCGTCTCGATCGCGATGCGTGTGCTTTCGCCGACCAGGCTGTAGTCGCGCTTTTTCTCCATCACATCGACCTCCGATTTCCGGCCCGCCAGCCGGAGCATTCGTTTCGCATCATGCCCTGTCCGCCAATCCCGGAAAATTTCCCGACGGCGCAGGATAATCCTGTTGCGGCTGCGTGGCGATCGAAGCGATCCTCGCTTCAGCCGCGGCGATCGCGCCGGCGTCGTCGAGCACCCGGAACACCGCGTCGTAAGAACGGCTGTCGCCATGCTCCAGCCAGATCATCTCGTCGCGTTCACGCGCCGCGAGATTGCCGAGCACATGATGCGTCGAGGGTTCGATGCCCATCGCATACTGCCCCGCTTGAAAATTCTGCCATTGGTAGGCGCAAGGCAGTTGATCCTTGCGCGTCACCACTTCGAAGCCAAGGCCGAGATGATCGTTGACCACTGCCACAGGTACCTCGCCATTGGCGTCCGCCGCCATTTCATGCTGCCAGACCTGCTCGCTGAAACCCAGCCGCGGCGCCGGCATCGTGCGGTAGCCGACCTTCTGCGCCTGGTAGCGCTCGCCGTCATGCCCGGCCCAGACCACGTCCCGGATCGGCGCCAGATAGCGCGAACCCTCATCGAGCAAGGGATGGCTGACATTGACGTGGTAGAAATACATATGCGGCGTGCGGTTGAAGCCGTGATTGACGACGCGGTCCGACAGCCGGATCTCGTTGCCGCCGACATCGGCCTCGATGCGCCGCAGCAGATGCAGGTCCTCGCCGAACACTGCCGACTGCTGCACGATGCCTTCGGCCCAAAGCACGCAGCGGTCGCCATCCCAGGTCTCGCCATAACCGGTCAGCCGCGCCGGAATGGTGCCGACGCGGCCATGCAGCGAATGGGTCACGGTCTTCTTGCCCGGGTAGCTGTAGCTATCGGCGGGCACTTCTTCCCGGCCCAATATGTGGTCGAGGCCGCAGGTGACCAGCAGGCCTGAAAACGAGCGTGCCCAGGCGAGCCCCCCTTCCCCCTCATAATCGTGCAGGCCGGGATTGCGAAAACCGCTCGGCGAATGCCAGCCGATCGCCTGGCCCTTGAAGTCGCAGTCGGCGATGTCGAGCGCCCGGTCGACCAGCGCGGTGAAACGCAGGCCCGAGCCGGTGCGGAACTCGAGCATGCGGATGCCGCGTTCCACCCCGTCGCCAAGCGTCATCAGCCGTACACCGGCGAATTGCGACAGCATGCCCGAACGTTCCGACACCTGCCGGCGCGAAAGCGTCTTGCCGTAAAGTTCTACCATGTGACGGCCAACTTCTTCACTTCGCTCTCGTCTCTTTCAGCAGCGCCGACATGTCGGCGCCGGTGATGATGCTTTCCACGGTCAGAAGATCGGTATCGGCAACCGTCTGCTCGGCGACGATCTCGCCACGGCGCATGACGATGATGCGGTCGGCGACCTGGAACACGTGATGGATGTTGTGGGTGATCAAGAGCACCGAATGGCCGGCGTCACGCACCTCCTTGACGAAGCGCAGCACGCCATGGGTTTCCTCGACACCGAGATTGTTGGTCGGTTCGTCGAGGATGATGACCTTGGCGGCGAACTGCATGGCGCGCGAAATCGCGATCGACTGGCGCTCGCCGCCCGACAGCGTTGAGACCAGCGCATCGGCATCGAGCTTTTTCGAGATGCCAACGCGCTTCAACAACGCCGATGCCGCGCCGCGCAATTTTGCCAGATCGAGTGGCGCGAACACGCCCAGCCATTTCAGCTTGACCGGCTCGCGGCCGAGAAACAGATTGCGCGCGATGCTGAGATCCGGCGCCAGCGACGTGTCCTGGTGGATGGTCTCGATGCCGAAATCCATCGCATCGCGCGTCGAGCGGATCGAAACCTTTTCGCCGCGCACATAGATGTCGCCACGGTCGGCTGGAAACACGCCGGAGATCGCCTTGATCAGCGTCGATTTGCCGGCGCCATTGTCGCCGAGCAAGGCCACCACCTCGCCCTCGTTGAGGGCGAAGGACGCGTTCTTCAGCGCGCGCACGCTGCCGAAGGATTTTTGCAGGTTCTGCAACCGGAGAACTTCCATGGTCAGCCCCTTGCGGCGTTCTTCTGCAGCAGAGCGTGCAGGATGAGCATGGCCAGGATGATGACGCCGACGAAGATGTTGTAGGCCAGGCCCGGCACGCCGATCAGCACGATGCCGTTGCGGATGGCGCGCAGCATCAGCGCGCCGACGATGGTGCCGAGGATCGTGCCGCGCCCGCCGGTCAGCGCCGTGCCACCGACCACCACCATGGCGATCACCTCGAGCTCGTAACCGGTGCCAGCCACCGGCGAGGCGGCCGAGATGCGGAAGGCGCTGATCATGCCGGCAAGCCCCGCCAAAACCGAGGTCAGGATGAACAGCCAAACCTTGACGGCGTCCGCCGGCACGCCGCGCGCCACCGCGGCGTTGCGGTTGGAGCCGATGGCGCTGATCCAGTTGCCGAGCTTGGCATAGCGCAGCACATAGATCGCCAGCAGCGACAGGCCGATGAACCACCACAGCGAGGTGTAGAATCGGAACGAGCCGACATTGAAGCTGCCGGCCAGCAGCGTCACGAAGAAGCCGGGCTGGTCCCAAGACTTCAGCGGAAAACCCTGCGTGATGTAGAGCGCCGCCCCGCGCACGACGAGCAGCATCGACAGTGTGACCAAGAAGGACGAAATGCCGATCTTGGTAACGATCAGTCCGTTGATGGCGCCGATGGCGATGCACAGCAGAAGTCCAGCCAGAAGAGCGACACCGATATCCACGCCGCCATTCTGCACCAGAAGCATCACCACCACCGGCGCCAGTCCGAACACGGCGCCGACCGAAAGGTCGAACTCACCCGCCGTCAACAGCAGCGTCATGCCGAGCGCGATGATGCCAAGCTCAGGCAGGAACGCCATCATGTTGGAGATGTTGAGCGGCGACAGGAAATTGGCGTCGGCGATGGCGAACACCGCAAGCAAAACAATCAGGATAACCAGCGAGGAGAATTGCGGCGAGCGCATCAGGCTCGATCTGCGTTTCCCGACAGGCATTTCGTCTTCTGCTGCGATCGTCATGACTGCTTGAACCATGCTTTGAAGAGACGCCCGCGGCCTGCGCCGCGGGCACCGGTTTTCACTTCGTGTTGTAGAGCTTCAGGATCGGTTCGACGCTCGAGGCGTCGTAGAGGCTGAACGTGTGGATGTCGTAGCCGATCGGCTCGCCCGACGCGGCGAGCCCGAGCAGCGCCACCGGCATGAAGCCTTGCGCTGACGGGAACTGCCAGGCGGCCGCATTGACGAAGCCGGATTTGACGGCTTCGGCGGTTTCCTTGGAGTTGCCCCAGCCGACGACCGGAATCTTGCCGGCCGGCACGCCGGCGCCGTCGAACACCCGCTTGACGCTGGCCGCCACGGAATCACCGAGCGCGATGATCGCCGGCGGATTGTTGGCGACCATGTAATCGGTCATCTTGGCGATGATTCCGGCCGGATCGGTGCCGCAATCGACCACATCATATTTGATCCCCAACGGATCGAAGACACTGGCGATGCCCTCGGTCTCCAGCTGCTGATAGCTGGCGCCAGGCACCTCCACCGGCAGGAACACCTTGTCGCCCTGCTTCACCATCTTGTGGTCGACGAGATACTTGGCCCAGATGACGCCGGCCTCCTTGAGATCGGCGCCGACATAGGCCTGCCGTCCGGTCGCCGGATCGTCTGTGTTGAAGAACACGATCGGGATGCCGGCTGCCTTGGCGGCCTTGACCTCCTCGGTCCACAGGCCCGGCTGCGCCGAGGTGGTGGCGATGCCGTCGGGCTTGGCGGCAAGTGCGGAGTTGAAGGCTTCCTTCTGCGCCGCCATGTCGCCGCCGCTGAAGGAGATCTTGCAGGTCACCTTGAGCTGGTCGCAGGCCTTGGTGGCGCCGGCATTCCAGTCCAGCCAGAATGCATCCGACGGACCGCCATGCGACAGCAGGTAGAAGGTCTTCTGGCCATCCTGCGCCAGTGCCGGCGCGCTCAACGAAACGCCGGCCAGCAGCGTGGCCGCAGCCGCCAGTTTCAATGCGAATTTCAACATTCTTTCCTCCCTTGCTTTTGGGCGCGCCGCCGCAAATTGACGGCGCGAGATGGCCGTCACAGACCGTTGGCGCGGAACTTCCCGTCGAGGAATTTCTTGGCGCGTGGTACGTCGTCTTCCGAGAGATGCTCGATGATGACCGGGATGTTCGGATGTTTTTCCGCCAGCCGCTGGAGATAGAGGTCGTAGTTCAGCGAGCCGAGACCGGGGGCCGGCAGCTCGATCTCACCGACGCCACGGAACGTATGGCTCTCCAGCGCGTCCTCGTCGCCAATATCGGCGTGCTTCTCGGACTTGTCGCCGCCCGAACGCTTGACGTCCTTGGCGTGCGCTATTCTGATCTTGTCGGTCAGCGTGTCGAACACCTGGTTCAGGATCTGGTCCATCTTGTCGATGTTGTGCGTCTCGAAATAATTGGTCGGATCCATCAAGAGGCCGAGGCCGGGATGGTCGACCTGGGCGAACATCTTCACCGTCTCCTCAACCGAGCCGACGACGTTGTTGACATAGGTTTCGAGCAGGAAGACCGCGCCGTGGTCATAGGCCGTCTGGGCAAGGTCGGCGACCACCTTGCGGCATTCCTCGAACCCTTCCTCGGTCTTGTTCTTGGGGTGATGCACCCAGTCGGATTCGGTGTTGTAGGTGCCGGTTTCCGAGATCACATACGGGCTGCCGAAATGGCGGGCGTTGCGGATGATCTCCTTGAGGTAGCCGACACGCTTGTCGCGCTCGGCCTTGTCCGGATGGATGATGTTGGTATAACCGGAAATGCAGCACACCGGCAGGTGATGGTCGCGGAAGACGTCACGCACCTTCTTGGCTTTGTCCTTGGTGATCTGCCCCGCCGACAGGTCGACATCCTTGAAGTGGAGGTCGAGTTGCACCGTGTTGAAATCGAGCCCGCGGATCTTCTTCGCCGTCTCTTCGAGGCCGTACGGGAAATAGCCCGTGAAAATACCTGCCTGCATCATGGTGTGAATTCCTCCCTGTAAGCGATTTCAGTTGATTCAGTTTGTCGAGATTTCGGAAAGCTTGACCGTGCGGCCCTCGTCGATCGAGCGGTAGCCGGCCTCGACCAGCGCCATCGTCTTGACGTTGTCGGCGACCGACAGCGCCGGCGGCGTGCCGGTCTTCACCGCGTGCTGCAGCTGCTCCATCACGCCGATAAAGGCATGCGGGAACCACATCGTGTCCCAGCTCGGGCTGACCCATTCGCCACCGGTCGTCTCGGCCGAGGCGTAGGTCAGCGTCGAGGCAGCGCCCGTCGGCCAGCCGATGGTGCCCTTGGCGACCCCCTTGGTGCCGTCGACGCGCCAATTGATGTGCTGGTCGTCCTTGTAGCCGTCCTGGCGCGGACCCGACCACACATCCTCCAGCGACACCGCGAGCACGCCGGACGGGAAGCGCAGCGTCGACACGGTGATGCCGTCGGAATGGTCGAATTTCGTGCGCGGGTCCTTGCGGGTCAGCGTGGTGATTTCATCCGGGTCGCCGAACAGAAAGCGCAGCACGTCGAGATGATGCACGCTCATATTGGCGAGCGTCAGCCGGTCGTAATCCTCGAGGAAGCTCTGCCAGTGCGGGATGGCGTGCATGTCGATCTGCGCGAAGACGATGTCGCCCAAAGCGCCGCTGTCGATGATCTGCTTCAGCACGCGCATCGACTGGTCGTAGCGCATGTTCTGGTTGACCGAGAGGATCTTGCCGGCCTTTGCCGCCTCGTCGCGCAGCTTGACCGCTTCGTCGACCGACAGCGCCAGCGGCTTCTGCGCCAGGATCGCCTTGATGTGCTTCTGCTTCAGCGCATGGCGGATCAGCGCCGGTTGCTGGTCAGGCGGAAAGGCAAGGTCGATGATCTCGACATTCGTATCCTCGATCAGCTTTTCGGGCGTATCGTGGACGGTCGGGATGCCCCAGCGCGTCGCCACCTTCTCGGCGCTGGCCCTGGTGCGCGAAGCAATCGCCACCACCGGGAAGCCGGCTTCCTTGTAGGCGGCGAGATGGCACTCGGCCATGATCATCCCGGCCCCGACGCAGCCGATCCTGTATTCCTTCGTGCGGACCTTCACGTCCGGCTCGAAGCCCTTGCTCGCCATCTCTTCCTCCCGAAGCTCTTTTCTTGCGGCCGCCGTCATCGTGCCAGCGCTCCCCCGCTCTGTCCGAAATAATGCACGCGGGCCGGCTCGCAGGATATCGCCACCATGGCGTCCGGCCTGATGTCAGGCTGGCCGCGCAGCAATGCCTTCAGCCGCGTCTGCCCGGCAGCGAGTGTCACCACGGTGTAGCCGCCAAGCGGCTCGACCTCGAACACCCGCGCAGGGCGGCTTGGCCCACCGTCCGCCCACGGCCTGACCTTGATATCTTCCGGCCGCAGCCCGATCTCGATGGCATCCGCCGGCGCCGTCTTGTCCTTGATATGGATCGTGCCTTCGGCCGCCTCGACGCCGCCCTCGCCGCGCACCGATCTCAGGATATTCATCATCGGCGAGCCGAGCAGCCGCGCCACATAGGTGCTGGCCGGACGGTCATAGATCTCGGCCGGCGCACCGATCTGCCTGATCCTGCCATCCTCCAGGATGGCGATGCGATCGGCGACCGACATCGCCTCTTCCTGGTCGTGCGTGACATAGATCAGCGTCTTGCCGAGTTCGCGCTGGATGCGCTTCAGCTCGACGCGCGTTTCTTCACGCAGCCTGGCGTCAAGCGCCGAGATCGGATCGTCCATCAGATAGGCGTTGGGATCGCGTACCAGCGCACGGGCGATCGCCACACGCTGCCGCTCGCCGCCCGAAAGCTGTCCCGGCGGCTTGTGCAGGATATGGCCGATATGCAGCTTCGCCGCGACGTCGGCGACCCGCCTTTTGATCTCGACCTCGGCGACCCGCCGTTCGACCAAGGGGAAGCGGACATTATCGAGCGCGCTCATATGCGGAAACAGCGCCAGGTTCTGGAACACCATCGCCACGTTGCGCTCGGCCGGCGACACCGTGTTGACCGGTCTGCCGCTGATCAGGATCTCTCCGGTGTCAGGTGTCTCCAGCCCGAGCACCAGGCGCAGGATGGTCGACTTGCCCGACAGCGGCGGCCCGAAGAAGCAGAAGAACTCATTGTCGTTGACCGTGAACGAGGCGTCATCGACGGCGAGTGTATTGCCATAGCGCTTGGTGACATTGCGAAAGACGATATCGGCCATCTCAACCCGCCTTCATCGCAAGGCCGGTAGCGGCGTCGAAGACACGCACCGACGACGCGGCGGGGGCGACGATGGCGGTGTCGCCGATCGCCAGCCCGACATCATTGTCGAACACCGTTTTCACAGCAGCCTCGCCGTGGCCGAGATGAACGATTGTGCGCGCGCCGATCCGTTCGACAAAGGTGACCTGCATGGCGAGGCCCTGCCCATTCTGCACCAGCGTCGCTTGTTCCGGCCGGAATCCGTAAAGCACCTCGCCGCGCGCCCCGCGCATGACCGCCGCGAGTTCGCCCGGCAGCGGCGGCGTAATGCCCAACGGTCCGAGATCGACGACCAGCCCGCGGTCGCTCTCCGCCGGCCTGCCCTTGAGCAGGTTCATGCCCGGCGCACCGATGAAGCGGGCGACGAAGACATTGGCCGGATCGTTGTAGACCTCGAGCGGCGTGCCGACCTGCTGCAGCACGCCATGATCCATGACGGCGATGCGGTCGGCCATGGTCATCGCCTCGAGCTGGTCGTGAGTGACATAGACCATGGTCTGGCGGAACTGGCGCTGCAATTGCTTCAGTTCGGTGCGCATGACAGCCCGGAAAGCGGCGTCGACATTGGACAGCGGCTCGTCGAGCAGGAAGATTGCCGGCTCCATGATCGCCGAGCGGCCGATCGCCACCCGCTGCAAGATATTGACCGACAGCCGGTCGGCCTTGCGGTCGAGCAGCGGTGTCAGCTGCAGCATCTCGGCGATGGCGCCGACACGGCGGTCGATTTCGGCCTTGGCGGCGCCTCGCATTTTTGGGCCGTAAGCGAGGTTCTGGCGCACCGTCATATGGGTGAAGATTGCATAGTTCTGGAAGACGAAGCCGACGCCGCGCCGCCCCATCGGCACGCCGGCCATGTCGCGCTCGCCAAACAGGATCTTGCCGCCGGTCGGCTCCTCCATGCCGGCGATCATGTTCATCGTCGTCGACTTGCCGCAGCCAGACGGCCCGAGCAGCGCCATGAACTCGCCGTCTGATATTGCCAGGTCCATGGTCTTCAGCGCGGTGAACTCGCCGAATTTCTTGACCAGGTTCTGCAGGTGGATAGCGCTCATGCCGGAACCTCGCGTGCCCGCGCCATGCGCTTCATGGCGAACACCGCAACGATCGAGAGCACGATCAATATGGCCAGCGCGATCGCCGCCACATAGCCCCAGATCAGATCCTGCGTGGTGAGCTTGTAGATGTAGACGGAGATGGTTTCGGTGGCGACGCCGGGGCCGCCGCCAGTCATGATGTAGAGCGTGTCGAAGATCTTGAAGTTCTCGATCACCCGGATCGCCAGCGCGATGATGATGATCGTCTTCATCTTCGGCAGCACGATGGTGACGAAACGCTGCCACGGATTGGCGCCAAGCAGCGTCGCCGCCTTGATCTGATCCTCCGGCACGCCGACCAGGCCGGCAAGCAGGATGAGGAACATCAGCGGCGTCCACTGCCAGATGTCGGCGACCATGACGGCGATCAGCGCCAGCGTCGGATCCGACAGCCAGGCGATGGTGACGGGAGAGCCGGTGAGCGCCGACAATATGTCGTTCACCGGGCCGCCCGACTGGAACAGCATGAAGAACATGTAGCCGGCCACTGCCGGCACCACCATCATCGGCATCAGCAGGATCGAATAGAAGATGCGCTTGCCGGGAAAATCGTCGGCAAACAGCGTCGCCAGCGCCAGCCCGAGCAGGAACTCCGCCGGCACGCACACGATCATGACGATGGCGGTGCGCTTCAGCGCGCTCCAAAAGCGCGGATCGGCGGCAAGATCGGTGTAGTTGGCAAAGTTGTTCCACAGCGACCAGGCATTCCACCAGCCGAGGCCCGACAACGGCGACCAATCGGTGACGCTGATGTAGAGCTGCATCAACAGCGGAAAGGCCGAGATGAACAGCACCAGGATCTGCGCCGGCAATGTCAGCCGGAAACCCAGCTTTGCGCCCTCGTCACGCGAAACCGGCCTTGCTCCGACGGCTTTCATCTCATCCTTTGAAATCATGGCAGTCACCGCGCTCATTGCTTGAGCGCCCCGAAAGTCAGCCCGCGCACCAGATGGCGCTGAATGGCGATGCCCATGATGACCGGCGGCACGGCAGCGATCAGGCCGAGCGCTGCCTTGGCGCCATAGAGCTGCCCGGTCATCGAGGACGACAGCGAGGCCATGTAGACCGGGATCGTCACCCATTCGCGCGTCGTCAGAAGCAGTGCGATCAGATAGTCCGACCAGTTGAGGATGAAGACGAACAGCGCTGCACTGGCCAGCGGCGCGCGCATCATCGGCAGCGTGATGCGGGTGAAGACGCGCAGCCGCGAACAGCCCTCGACCAGTGCCGCCTCCTCGATCTCGCGCGGCATGTCGTCGAAGAAGGTCTTCATCAGCCAGAAGGCGAACGGCAAGGTGACGATGCCGTAGATGAGCGCCAGCCCCCACCAGCTGTCGGTGAAGTTGAGGAAGGCCCACATGATCATCACCGGGATCATGACCGCCATCGGCGGAAAGATCCTGAGCTGGATCAGTGCCAGCGGCAGGTTCTGGCCGGAGCCGAAACGCGACAGCCCGTAGGCCGCGGCAGTGCCTGCCGACATGGCGATCACCGTGCCGAAAACCGCCGACAGCAGCGACGAGAAGATCGGCTTCAGCGCGGTGCGGTCGAGCGCGACGATCAGATTGTTGGTCGACTCGCCGAAGACGAAACGGAAGTTGCTGAGCGTCGGGTTCTTCGGCCACCATGTCAGGTCGGCGCCTGTCGCCGACCATTCGGCGATCGGCTTGAACGCCATCGACACCATCCACAGGATCGGCACCAGCGTCACCGCCATCGCCGCGAGGATCGCGGCGTAGCGGAATATCTCGAAGGGAATGGAACGCTTCATCTGGCGGCTTTGCTGGTGGCGTTGTGGGCGGAGGAGAGAAGCAAGCTCCTCCCCTCCTTCGATGTGATCCAGGGAGATGGATCAGACGATTGGATCGAGAACTGTCGGCCAGGCCTCCTTGTTGGTCTTGATGGCTTCGAGCAACTTGTCCTCGCCGGTGCGCCGGGCGATCTTCTTCCACTCGGCCTCGGTGTCGGCCATCGCCTGCTCTGATGTCTTGGCCTTGGTCAGCGCCGCCATGAGGTTCTCGTCGAGCGCATTGTGGAAGGCTGTCGCGCCGGGATAGTTGATGGTCGGCACCGTGCGGGCGACCGTCTCGCGCACCACGTCCACGTGGTAGGCGTGGTAGGTCTGGCGCACCAGCGGGTCGGAGAAATCCGACAGCCGGAACGGGTCCAGATACCCACCGGGGTTGGCGCTCATCCAGGCGTAGATGCGGGCCGAGCCCAGCCATTGCAGCAGGAGATAGGCGACCTCCTGGTTTTTCGACTGTGACGAGACCATGCCGGTCAGCGAGAACCAAAGCACGGAACGGCTGATCAGCTTGCCTTCGATCTCGCGGCCGGGAGGCAGCATCGAGCCGATCTTGCCGGTGACAGCTGAGTCCTTGTTGCCGGCATTGTCGAGGAATTTCGGCAGGTTGGAGAAGGCGCAGGTCATTGCCGCCCCGCCCTTGGCGAAATTGCCGTACTGTTCCGGCCAGCCCCAGGAGATCGCATCCGGCGAATGATGCGCGAGCGAAGCGATATATTCGTTGGTCGCCGCGATGCCTTGCTCGGAATTGATCATCGGCTCGCCGTCATCGCCAAACAGGAACTGGTTGGGCGAGGCCATCGAAACATAGCGCTGGTACCAGTTGGTGTAGCCCCAGCCCTGGTTGCGCAGATCGGTCGAGCCGAACAGACCCTTGTCCGGACGCTGGAAGAAGGCGGCGATGTCGCCATGCTGCTTCCAGGTCTTCGGCGGCGCCAAATCGTAGCCGTATTTGTCCTTGAACGCCTTCTTCTCGGCCTCGTCGCCGAACAGATCGGTGCGGTAGCCCCATGTCTGGAAGTCGCCATCCAGCGACACGCCATAGTTCGAGCCGCGGTATTTGTTGAGCAGCGACACGCCCTTGGCGCCGTTGACATAGCCGGTCACGGGATCGTCCCACTCCGGCTTGTACTGCGCGACAAAGTCATCGAGCTTGGCGATACCACCGGTTTCGGCGAGATCGCCGAGACGGTTCCACTCGGTCGAGTAGATGTCATAGGCCCCACCCTTGGTGGAGATGTCCTGCATCGTCTTGGTGAATTCCTGGCCGTTCGGCAGGCCGACGATTTCGATCGCGATGCCGGTCTCCTTTTCCCACAAATCCTTGATCGACGGCGCACCGGCCGGGAACGGCTGTGTGAGCTGGCCGATCGAGCCATCGGACAGGCCGAGCACGATCTTGGCCGGCGCCTTGCCGGCGCCCTTCAGCGCCTTGGCCGCCTCGATGGCGCGGCCTTCCGGCGTGTCGGCGCCATACTGGTAGCGCTCGGCGCCATCGAAGCCCGTCGGGCCGCCGATCATGCCTGGCGCCAGCGCGTCGGCCGCATAGGCGCGGCTGGGGCGAATGAACTTCGGCGCAATGCCAGCGGCGGCCATGATCACGGCCGCCTTTCCTCCGGACGCCAGCAAGCGACGCCGCGAGATGCGGATCAAGTCAGACATTGAAACTCCTCCCTCAGGGCCACGTTTCCTCCACGACCCTATGAGGGATATTGACGGCAGCATGGGAAGGCTGTCAACATCATAAATAATCAAAACACCTCACAACATTGCAAATAGGGCGAGGAAATGCGCAAAACCGGGATCCACACCTCACTCCTGATGCCTCGATTTGAGGGGAAACGTCTCATCCCGGCCCTGCATAGCCCTGCCGGATCATTTGATTTAGCCCGGCGGCTTGCACATCGGCCAAGGGCGGATACATCATTTCCCATCAGAATCGCCGATGGCGGGGAAGCCGTCGTCGGCCGATCTGACGCTTGCAGGAGATGAAAGACGGTGCGTTCCACCCTGACTGACATAGCCCGGGAAGCCGGCGTCTCCGCCGCCACCGTCGACCGCGTGCTCAACAACCGGCCCGGCGTGCGGGTGCGTACACGTGAAATCGTGCTCGAAATGGCGCAGCGGCTTGGCTACATCGCCGAAAGCCCGAACGGGGCACCGCCGCCGCGGCCCTTGCCCGGCGACGTCATCCGGCTCGACTTCGCGCTGCCCGCCGGCACCAATTCCTTCATCAAGATGCTGCATCGCCAGATCGAGGCGCAGGCGCAGTCACGGCCCGACCTCGATGTGCACATTGCCACCATAGAGGGCTTCAATCCTGACCGGCTCGCCCGCCTGCTGCAGGACTTACGTGGCCGGACGCAAGGCGTCGGCGTCATCGCGCTCGACCATCCAACGGTGCGCGAGGCGATCCGCTCGCTGTCGGCCAACGACATCAAGGTGGTGACCATCGCCTCCGACATCCTGCATGTGCCCAGGGTCGCCTATATCGGCATCGACAACCGCGCCGCCGGGCGGCTGGCGGGCTATCTGCTCAACCGCTTCATGGGATCGGGGCGTCCGGGCAAGGTGGCGCTGTTCGCCGGCTCGCTGTCCTATCGCGGCCACGAAGAACGCGAGATGGGGTTCCGCCATATCCTGACGGAGGAATCGCCCAACCTGCAGATTGTCGAGATGCGCGAAATGCTCGACGACCGCGAGAAGGCCTATTCGGAAGCGTCCGCCCTGCTGGAGCGGCATCCTGATCTCGCCGCGATCTACAATGTCGGCGCCGGCAACACCGGCATCGCCCGCGCGCTCAAGGAACGCGGCCGCGCCCAGTCCATGGTTTTCCTCGGCCATGAGGTGACGGACGGCACCAAGGACCTTCTGCTCGACGGCACGCTCGATGCGGTCATCGACCAGAACCCGCGCGTCGAGGCTCGTGAAGCGCTCAACACTCTGACCCATGCGGTCCGGGGATTGCCCTATGAATTGCATCAGCCAAGGCTGCAGGTGATCTTCAAGGAGAACATCCCGGAGATCTGAGCAGCAAGCCTATTGTCTAACAACGGACCCTTTGTGAGACGCGCTCGCTGACATTGGCCGCTCCTCGTCATTGCCGTCGTATTGCGCTCAGCTGAGTTCTTGGGCGAGTCCGATGAGAAGGCCTCCAGGCCCGCGGATGTAGCAGAGCCGATACGCGTCTTTGTACTGGACTACTTCGCCTACGAGCTGCGCGCCGCGCGTGCGGAGTCTTTCAAGCGTCTCGTCGATGTCGTCCACGGTGAACATGACGCAGAGGTAGCCTAGGGCGTTGACCGGGGCGTTGCGGTGATCCGCGACGACAGGCGGCGTGAGGAAGCGGGAGAGTTCGAGCCGGCTGTGGCCGTCCGGTGTGCGCATCATGGCAATCTCGACACGCTGATCGCCCAGTCCAGTAACACGTCCGGCCCATTCTCCTTCGATCGCGGCCCGCCCTTCGAGTTCGAGGCCGAGTTCGCGAAAGAAATCAATCGTCTCTTCGAGGTCTTCGACGACGATTCCTATGTTGTCCATCCGTTTGAGCGCCATGTGTCCAATCTCCAAGGTGTCGTCTACGACGTAAACTCATAGAACTGCTTGCCAGTTGAGCAAGTGGTTGATGCAGGACTTTGCAAGGGAGCCCTGTGATGCGTCGCCGGTTTGATCTGACGGATTTTGAGTGGTTGCTGGTCTAGTCAACGCCCGCCCCTTCCGGATAGAGCGCCTTCGCCAGCTCGCGGATTGCTTCGGCGGTGCGCGGACCAAAGCCGATCATGTAGGCGCCGTCGAGCACGACCAGCGCCTTGTTTGCCGCCGCCGGCGTTGCCGCCAGCGCGCGGTTGCCGAACACCTGCTCGGGCGTCGGGCCGCCCTTGCCGTCGCTCATCATCAGGATCACGTCAGGCGCCATCTCGATCAGCTTTTCCTCCGAGGCTGCCTTGTAGCCCTGCACGACGTCCATCGGGTTGAGGCCGCCGGCATAGCGGATGATGGCATCGGCCGAGGTGCCGGCGCCGGCTGCGCTCAGCTTCACAAGGCCATGGAAGAACACCACCTTCTTGCGCCGCTCCGGCGGGATTTTCGAGGCGAGATCGGCGGCAGCCTGAAAGGCCGTGAGCACGTCGGCGGAAACCACCTTGCCCTTGTCCTCAAGCCCAAGGCTGGCGGCGATCAGCGTGATCTTGCGCTCGATGCCTTGCGGGGTGTTGTCTTGCGGGACGAAGATGATCGGGATTGCCAGCGACTTCAGCACCTCGACCGCCTCGGGCGGCCCGCTGTCCTCGGCCGCCAGGATCAGGTCGGGGCGCAAGCCCGCCAGCCCCTCGACCGAGAGCTGGCGGCGGTAGCCGACATTGGGTTTCTCAGTCACATCAGGCGGATACTTGCTACCGCGATCGACGCCGACAATCCGCTCGCCGGCGCCGAGCGCGTGGACGATCTCGGTGACGTCGGAGCCCAGCGTCAGGATCCTCGTTGCCGGTCCCGGCGCGACGGTTCGTCCCAGCGCGTCGACAACGCCCTCGGCGGCCAGCGCCTTGAAACCACAGGGGGGCGCCAGCACCGACAGCGCCAAGAACAGCAACGCCGCGATCCTGCCCGGCCAGCTGATCCTCTTGCCTTCGCCCACCCTGCCGACCATGCCGCTGCTCCCGTGCCAGATGCTTCTCGATGATGGTCGGCTATAAAATTAAAGTTGACTCATGTCATCATGTTTTAATATGTGACCCATGCCCTGACCCGCCTGGTCGAGGGATTTTCGATCATGCCAGCCAAGGCCATTCAGCCACCGCCAGCAGTTTTGCTTTTGCTTGGGGGCTGCATGACAACGACAACAAACACGACATTGATGACGAGCACCGCGCTTGCCTTCGTGCTCGGCCTCTGCGCCGTGCCTTTTGCCAGCGCGCAGGAACAGGACCAGGAGAAAAAGGCCGCCGCCAAGACCGGTCGCCTGGCGCCGGCCGATGCCGCGCAACCGGCGACGATGCTCGACCTCATCACCATCTCGGCGACGATGATCAAGACCGCCGTCATCGAATCGATGGCCGCCATCAGCGCCGTCGATCAGGACGAACTCGATCGCATCCAGCCCGATACGGCCGCCGACATCTTCCGCACCACACCTGGCGTCGCCGCCTCGATGAATGGCGACGATCCGGCCACCGCCATCAACATTCGCGGCCTGGAGCAATATGGCCGCGTCGTCGTGACGCTCGACGGCGCCCGTCAGGACTATTGGCGCGTCGGCCACGGCTCGGGCTCGTTCTATGTCGAACCCGACCTGATCAAGGAAGCCACGGTCATTCGCGGCCCGGTGTCGAATGCCTATGGTTCAGGCGGCATCGGCGGCGTCGTCTCCTTCGAGACCAAGGATGCCGGCGATTTCCTCAAGAAGGACGAGCGCTGGGCGCTGAGCGAAAAGCTCGGCTATGAGGACAATGGCGACGGCTTCACCACCAGCACCACCGGCGCCTATCGCTTCAGCGACGATGCCGACATCATCGGCAACCTCATCTATCGCGACCGCGACAGCTACACCGACGGCAATGGCGACACCGTGCCGTGGACCGGCGAGCGGGTGACCAGCGGTTATCTGAAGACGACGCTGCGGCCGGCCGACGGCCATGAGCTGAAGCTCGGCGCCATCCTGCAGCGCTACAACGACCAGATCACCGGATCGAGCGGCTCGACCTCACCGACACTGAGCCGCTACGACACCAACACCACCAACCAGACCTACACCGCAGCTTACACCTGGAAGCCTGACGACAACGAGCTGATCGACTTCAGCGCCAATGCCTACCACAACCGCACCCGCGCCGAGCAGACGCAGGTCTGGCCCACCTCGGCGATCGGCAATTTCCGCTTCTACGACGTCGCCACGACAGGCTTCAATGTGAAGAACTCCTCTCGCTTCGACGGCTGGGGGCTTGCCCACACGCTGACCTACGGGCTCGACTATTACTACCTCGAAGCATTGTCGGAAGCGGCGCATTTCGGCGCCGGCGAGCAGCAGGGCTATGGCGGCTTCCTGCAATGGCAGGGCGACTACGAGGACTGGCTGCAGGTGATCGCGGCCATGCGCTATGACGGCTATCAGCTCGACGGCGAGACCCGCACGGTGCCGCCGCAGGAAGCCTCGATCTCCGGCGACCGCTGGTCGCCGCGTCTCACCGTCGGCGTCACGCCATTCGACGGTTTTCAACTCTACGGCACCTATTCCGAAGGTTACCGGGCGCCGGGCCTGCAGGATGTCTTCCGTGGCGGCGGCGCTCATGGCGGCGGCGACGCCTATGTGCCCAACCTGCTTCTCCAGCCTGAGACGGCGAAGAGCTGGGAAGCCAGGCATCAACGTGAAGTATGACGACGTGCTCACCAACAGTGACCGCCTTCGCGCCAAGCTCAACATCTTCCACACCGACGTCGACGATTACATCGAGGCCGACCTCACCGTCTCGCCGCGCACCGCGATCAACATTGGCGACGCGCGACTGAAGGGTATCGAGGCTGAGGCCGTCTACGACTATGGCTGGGGTTTCGTGAACCTCTCCGGTGCGCTGATCGACGCCAAGGTCGTCAGCGGCGTCTATTCCGGTCAGGCGTTGAACAACACGCCGCTCGACCGCTTCTCGGCCACGATCGGCTTCCGCATGCTGGAAGACCAGCTCACCATCGGCGCGCAATATCTCAGCATCGGCGAGATCACCCGCACCCGCCGCACCAGTCTGAACAACCCAATCGTCGTCGACGACGCCTTCGACCTGGTCAACGTCTTCGCCAACTGGCGCGTCAATGACAACCTCAAGCTCGATTTCGGCGTCGATAACGTCTTCAACACCGCCTACACCGACCCGCAAAGCGCATGGTCGACCTCGGCGGCAACCGAACAGGGCAAGGGCCGCACCTTCAAGGTGGCCTTCACCGGCAGGATCGGAGGCTGACAATGAGCGAAGCATCGGTGCGTGAACTGGCCTGTGAGGCACAGCTCAACCTGCGGCATCTGCCGGACTACATGGACAGCATCAGCGACAGGCTCAGAGCTTCGAGGCCGATGCTTCGCATCACGGACAGCGCATCGATTTCCGCTTCGCCTTCGGCGACGCCTCCATCGACATGGAGCGGCTGGTGATGCGGGCCAATGCCGCCGACCGCGACGGGCTGGCCCGCATCAAGGATCTGCTCGCCACGGCGGTCCAGGTCTATGCCAGGGACGAAAACCCGGAGATCGTCTGGACCGGCGATCTCGCCAATGAGACCCGCCTCGCCCAGTTCCGCGAGGTGGTGGTGACGGATGTTCGCGACCTCACCCCGCACATGCGCCGCATCCGGCTGGCCGGCCAGGACCTCGGCCGCTTCGCCAAGTTCGGCGGCATGCATATCCGCATGCTGTTTCCGACCAGGGAGGTGCCCGATCCGCTGTGGCCGGTGCTCGGCGGCAATGGCTTGCCGGTCTGGCCCGCCGATGACCGGCGCCCGGTGGCGCGCGTCTACACCATCCGCGCGCTCGACGTGGCCAGGGGCGTCATCGATGTCGACTTCCTGATCCATCCCGGCGAGAGCGTTGGCTCCGCCTGGGCCATGCAGGCAGCTCCCGGCACGAAGGTCGGCATCATGGGGTCGGTCGGCCGTCCTGTACGCCAGGCGGAATGGTACGTCATGGGCGCCGACGAAACCGGCCTGCCGGCAGTGGCGCGGCTGCTGGAGACGCTACCGGCCGAGACAAAAGGCGTCGCCTTTGTAGAGATCGCCAATGATGGTGAAAAGCAGGTGATCAACAACGCCACGGGCATCGAGTTGCATTGGCTGACAAGGAACGGCGTGCCGGCGGGCGAGGACAAACTGCTGGCAGAGGCTGTCCGCTCCGTAGCGTGGTCGCAGAGTGGCTCGGCCTTCGGCTGGTTTGCTGCCGAAGCCGCCGCCGCCAAGATCGTGCGCGAATATTGGCGCGACACGCTGGGGCTTGGTCGCGATCAAACGCTGGCCGCCGCCTACTGGCGGCGCGGTGCTGCCGGATTGATGGCAGGCTGAATCCTGACGGTGACAGCACCGTCCTCACCAACACCAATCATGATCCCGTCGCCGGAGGCTATGCCGGCAATGTCGCACACCACCAGCGGCATGCGGATCTCGTAGAGAAATTCGGCAACGATGGCGCCAACCGCCAGGATCGGGTCCGGCCTCTCCAGAAGAATACCGGCCGGCGCCGTGCCTCTGCGGATCGCCTCGGCCAGGACCGAGGACGAGGACGACGAGCCACGCCCGCTCGGCATGACCAGGATCCTGCCGGCGACATTCTGGCCGAGACCGGGATGCGAATGGTCTGTTATGTCGCCGGTCTCGGCATCGACACCGCCCCAGAAGCTGAGCGGCTGCGAAAACACCAGCGCCTGACCCTCAGCCTCACCGGCCAGCTGGAAGGTGCCGGTTCGTTCCACCGGTCGCGTCATGAGGCGCTCCGCACAACATGCCCGGCCGCAGCAGAGCGGATGCAATCCCTCATCTCGGCGAAGGCGACGGACACGCCGATATTGCCAGGCGCGTAATGCGCCCATTTGCCGGAATTGGTCATCACCACGCCGTCGAGGCGTTCCAGGATCGAGGTGACATAGGTGCAGGTGTCGGTGACCGGGATCAGGCCGAATGCCTCCATGCCGGTCAACGCGCCCTCCTCCTGCAGTCGCGTCAGCGTCGCACGGCCCGTGTTGACATAGATCGGGATGTGCCGGCCCGGCGCAACCTCGCGCAGCAGCGGCAACAGGCGCATCCATTCCTCATGCGAAAAATGTGGCGTGCCGAGCGACACGGCCGCCAGCGGCGCACCGTCTGGCACGGTCGATAGCCTGGCCAGCGCATGGTCGATATCGGCGCGGGTGATGCGGATCGTCTCGTCAGGCGCATGGCTCTGGAACGCCTCATCCAGGGTCCTGGCTTCCGGCGTGATGCCGACCGCATGGAACAGAGCCACCGCGCCTGTCGTTGCCGCCGCCGCCCCCAGTGCCTTCAGCTGGTCCTCGTCGCGCGGCTGCGGCAGGCCTGCAATCACCGGAATCCGGTCGCCAATCGCTTGCCCGATGATCAGCCCGACGCCGACGAACAGACTGTCGCTCGGTTCGCCGTCCGCAACATCCAACTCGAACAAAATCCGACCGCGCCGGTTCTCGCTCAGATGCAGGCCCCAGGCCGGCGCCCGTCCGGTCATGGCGCAGCACAGATCGATGAAATCGCCATAGCGGTTGGTGCGCGCGCCGATCACCGAATTGGCAAAGACGATGGCGTTGGATTCACCCCAGGCGATCTGCTGGCCAAAGCCTGGCCGAAACCGCGTCTGGTAAGGTGCGCAAGTGAAGGTCGCCTGGCAGCCGAGCTCCAGATGCGCCTTCATCAGCCGCCGCGCCGGCACCTCTTCCGCCGCCGGCATCGTCACCATGCCGGGATGGATGAGGTCGAACGAGCCGACGTTCAGCGTCGTCGGCACTTGAACACGGCCACCGCCTTCGACCAGCCGCTCGACGAAATCGAGACCGGCCTTGCCATGGTAGAGACAGCCATCGATATGGGCGCCGGCGATGTCGAGCAGGCTGCCCGCCCCGACCGCATTGGAAAACGCGACCAGGATCTTCATCGCGGCGGCGGCGGACAGGCCCTGCTCGCCGTCGAGCATGGACCGGTCCTGTGCGGTCAATTTAAGCGTCATCGCAGCTCCGGGCTCGTTATCGGAAAGGACGGAGGGACAGCACCCCCTCTGCCTTGCCAGGCATCTCCCCCGCAAGGGGGGAGATTGCCGTCATCACCGCTTTCGCAAATTTTCGACGTTGCAGAAAGGGCAGTGACGCTCAAACCGCCAATCTCCCCACTGCGGGGGAGATGTCCGGCAGGACAGAGGGGGGTGCGAAGGAACGCCAACAGTCCCTGCTATCGAACCGCGTCGACTAGTTTGCCGCAATCAGCACAGTGCTTTCCGGCGACCAACTGAGCACAACATCCTGACCTTCCGCTAGCCGTTCCATACCCGTATTCTGCACAATCACCTTCAACGTCTGGCCGCCACGCTCGACGAAATACGTGCTGTTGTTGCCGGCGAAGATGCGCTTGGAGACCTGCCCCTTGAGCATGTTGGCGTTGCCATCCGGCGCCCCGGCATCCGTGGCGATGCGGATGCGTTCGGGCCGCACGGCACAGCTTGCCTTGGCACCGGCGGCAAGCGTCGCACCCGCCCCCGCGGCAATCGCCGTGCCGTCCGCCAGCCGGATGCCATTGCCTGTCGTGTCGCCGCGAAAGATGTTGGCGTCGCCGAGGAAGGTGGCGGCGAATTCGCTCTTTGGCCGGTCGTAGATTTCCTCCGGCGGCCCTTCCTGCACCAGCCTGCCGTCACGCAATATGCCGATGCGGTCGCTCATCGTCAGCGCTTCTTCCTGGTCGTGGGTGACGAAGATGGTGGTGATGCCGATCTCGCGCTGGATGCGCTTCAATTCGATCTGCATGTCGACACGCAACGCCTTGTCGAGCGCGCCGAGCGGCTCGTCGAGCAGCAGCACGCGCGGCTTGGTGACGATGGCGCGGGCGAGAGCCACACGCTGCCGCTGCCCGCCGGAGAGTTGGTGCGGACGGCGGCCACCAAGCTTGCCGAGCTGCACGAGGTCAAGCGCACGCTGCACCTCCGTCGCAATCACTGCCTTGGCCTCGCCGCGTACCGACAGGCCGAAGGCGACATTGTCGGCGACGCTCATATTGGGAAACAGCGCGTAGTTCTGAAACACCATGCCGATGCGCCGCTTTTCGACCGGCACCCGCTCGACGCTCTCACCGCCGATGGTGATGCGACCCGAGTCGGGAAAATCGAAACCGGCGATCTGTCTGAGCAGCGTGGTCTTGCCGCTGCCCGACGGCCCCAGCAGCGCATAGAATCCGCCATCGGCGAAGTCGATGGAGACGTCGTCCAGCGCCTTGTGCGCGCCAAAGCTGCGCGAGACATCAGATACCTGCACGCCGGCCATTATTTCTCTCCGCCGAATTTGAAGAACCGCGCCGTCAGCAGCATCAGCGCCATCGACACGACAATGATGATCGTCGAGACCGCATTGATCTCGGGCGTGAAACCCTTGCGGATCGCGGCGTAGATTTCGACCGGCAGCGTCGTCTGCCCCGGCGTCGCCAGGAAATAGGACACCACGAACTGGTCGAACGAAACGGCAAACGCGAACAGCCCGCCTGCGATGACGCCGGGCATGATCCAGGGCAGCGTGACGCGCCGCGTCACCTGCCACTGGTTGGCGCCGAGCGAGCGCGCCGCCTCTTCCAGCTCCGGCGCGAAGGTCTGCAGCCGGGCCGAGACGACGACGATGACATAGGGCAGCGCCAGTGCGACATGGCCGAGCAGGATCGCATGCAGGCCGCGGCCGATGCCGACGCCGAAGAAGAAGATCAGCATCGCCGTGCCGGTGATCAGCCACGGTATGGCGATCGGCGGAAACAGCAGCGCCTGCAGGAACTTCTTGCCGCGAAACTCATAGCGATAGAGCGCCAATGATGCCGCCGAGCCGAGCACGACGCAGATGACTGTGGTGATGACGGCGATCTCGACGCTGTTCCAGGTCGCCGCGATCAGTTGATCGTTCTGCCACAGCGAGGCGTACCACTCCGTCGTCCATTCGAACGGCAACTGGTAGAAGGGCGAGACGTTGAACGACATCAGCGCCATGATGATGATGGGCAGATAAAGAAAGGCGAGCAGCAGCCAGATGTAGAGGCGGCCAAGCCATTCGAGGATGCGGGTCGTCGCCATCACGCGGCCCTCCGCAGCACTGGCGAGGCAACCGCCAGGATGACCAGCACCACCGCCAGCAGGATGAAGGAGAGAGCGGCACCGAGCGGCCAGTTGAACACGGCGACGAACTGGTCCTCGATGATCGTGCCGTAGAAGGTGCCGGTACGGCCGCCAAGGATGCGCGGCTCCATGAACGAACCGACGACCGGCACGAAGATCAGTGCCGCACCCGCGACCAATCCGGGCATCGACAGCGGGATGATCACCCGCTTCAGCACCTGCAACCGCGATGCGCCAAGCGAGCGCCCGGCCTCGATCAGCGAGTCGTCAATGGCCTGTAGCGTGAGATAACAGGTCAGCACCATGTAGGGCACATAGGAATGCACCAGCCCGATGATGACGGCCGGATAGGAATACATCAGGTCGATGTTGATCTTGAACGGCAGCACGGCATTAAGCGCGGTGTCAAGGATGCCACCTTCGCGCAAAACCATCGCCCAGGAGAAGATGCGCACCAGCCCGTTCGACCAGAACGGCAGGATGACGAGCAGGAAGATCGCCTCGCGACTGCGCCCCTTCAGCACCTTGGCGAGCACGTAAGCGGCGGGATAGCCGATGACGACGCACCACAACGTCACTTCGAGGCCAAGGCGCAGCGAGGCCAGCAGCAGCGTCAGATAGAGGCTTTGCGAGAAGAAGGCGGCATAGTTGCCAAGCGTGAATGCCCACGGCTTTCCCGACAGCGGCAGCTCGGTCATGAACGAGAAGAAGACCATGGCCGACAACGGCAGGAAGATCGCCACCGTCAGCCAGAGATAGGCTGGCGCCAGCAGCGGCAATGCCGATCTTAGCCCGCTTCGCGACGCTGTCGCAGCTGCCATGATATCCTCCTCCCCAGGATTGGAAGAACCAGCCGGCGCGAACCGCCGGCTGGTCCGGATGTCGGCTTTATTTCACGTCGACCTTCAGCTGCTGCCACAGCGCCAGATAGGCTTCGCGCTGGGCGTCGGTGATCGGCGCCTGGAACTGGATGCGCTTGGCCACTTCGGGATCACCCATGACCTTGCGGTTGAAGGCGTCCTCGGGCAGCGCTTCCACCGCCTTGGTGTTGGCCGACACCGGAGCGCCGACCTTGGTAACCCATTCGACGTAGAATTTCGGTTCGATCATGTAGTTGATGAAGGCCTCGGCGCCGGCGACGTTCTTGGCGCCGACGGGAATGGAAAACGCGTCGAGCCAGGCGACGGCGCCTTCCTGCGGAACCACCAGCGAGACCGGCAGCTTGAAATGCGTCTTGGCGCGATCGGCCGAGCCGCTCCAGTAGGTGCCGATGTCGATCTGGTTGGAGGCGACCATCTGGTTCCAGTCGTTCTCCGAGCTCCAGAAGGTCTTGATCTGCGGCATCAGTGAGGTGAGCTTCGCCTTGACCGCATCCATATCCTTGATGTCGTTGATGTTCTGGCCCGTGGCGATGGCGCCGAACTGCACCGCCTCGACGGCGTCGTCGCGAA
The DNA here is from genome assembly GCF_042647205.1 of Mesorhizobium cantuariense. Classification (NCBI taxonomy): domain Bacteria; kingdom Pseudomonadati; phylum Pseudomonadota; class Alphaproteobacteria; order Hyphomicrobiales; family Phyllobacteriaceae; genus Mesorhizobium; species Mesorhizobium cantuariense. The sequence goes on from NZ_JBHRVD010000001.1 coordinate 4,349,316, forward strand.
TGACGACACGGCCCTTGTGGGCAGCATCCCACATCTCGGCGATGCTCGTCGGCGGCTTGTCGAAGGATTTGTCGTTGATGGCGAGTGCGGTGAGGCCCCATACCCACGGCACGCCATAGACCTTGCCGTCATGGACGAGCATCGGCGATCCCGCCTTGTCCTTGCTGATGTCGGCGTAGTTCGGCAGCTTGGAGACGTCGATCGGCTGGATCAGTTTCCCGGCCATCGCCTGGTCGTTGAAGGCGGCGTTGATCATGACCACGTCGTAGAGGCCGGGATTGGTCCGGATCTTGGTCAGCATTTCCTGTTCGGAATTGAAGAAGTCGTTGACGACCTTGTTGCCAGTCGCCTTTTCGAAAGCCTCGACGGCCCACGGCTCGTCAGCACCGTAGCCCTTCCAGTTGAGCACATGCACTTCGTCGGCCTTGGCGGCGAACGCGAGTGCGGAGGTAAAGACGGCGGTCGCCGTCAGCAGAGCAGTCAAGTCAGGCATGCGCATGGTTGGTTCCTCTCTGTGGGTTTGCCCGGTTCCCGGGCTTGTCAGGCTTTCCAGCTGTTATGCATTGGCCTTCTGTGTCCGGCCTGCGCCCGACGGGTCGGCAGCATGGCTCAGGAATGTCTGGATTTCGTGATCGCTCGGCGCCGACGAGCCGCCATGGCGGGTGACCGAAATCGCCGCTGCCGCGTTGGCATAGCGCGCTGCCTCGAAGGCCGGGATGCCGCGCGCCAGCGCGCTGACGAAGGCGCCGATATGGGTGTCGCCGGCGCCATTGGTGTCGATGGCGGTGACCTTGAAGCCGGCAATGGTTTGCGCAGACCCGTCGGCCAACCGTACGTGGCAACCCTTTGGCCCGGAACGGATGACCACGCCGGCACCCTGCGGGCAATGGTCGGCCAGAAGTCGCGCCGCGAGGTCCTCGACATCGCCCGGGCCGGCAATCTCGGCCGCCTCCGTCGTGTTGCAACTCAGCCATGTGGTGCGGGCAAGCACCCGCGACAGGATCGGGCGTGGAATGTCCGAGATGACCGGCGTCGGGTCGAAGACGAAGGGAATGTCAGCCGGCAGCGCCTCGATCCAGTCGGTGAGCGCATCGCGGCTTGCGGGATAGCTCAGCGTGTAGCCGGAGGTGAACACCCAATCGCCCGGCGCCACCGCGACCGGCGCCATCATGTCGAGGCTGAGCACGCTCTCCGCGCCTGGCCACGACACGAAGGTGCGTTCGGCGTCGCTCGAGATCATGGCGACGCAATTGCCGCTGTCCATCAAGGGCGATGGCGGCGTCAGCGTCGCGATCCCCTCGGCTATGAAAGCAGCACGCAGGAAGTCGCCATTGGGTCCACTGCCGAGCTGGCCGCCGAACACCACTTGCATGCCCGTGCGGCCGGCCGCGACCATCATGTTGAAGCCGCCGCCGGCGACCTGGGTAAAACTCGACGCCGTCTTTTCCATGCCGGGTGCCGGCAAGGCGTCGATGCGGTAGACATAATCGACCACGGCACTACCGATATGGACAAGACGCCCGCTCATGCCGCCGCGTCCTTGCCGGAACCGATTTTCGCCACCCTTGCCGCGACAAGATCGGCCGCAAGCGCGCGAACCTCTGACATGTCGATGCCGACAAGCCGGGCGATATGCTGTTGCGGCAATAGGGAAAAGCCGCTGCAGGCGCCGGCCATGCCGGCGGCGATGGCGCCGATCGTATCGGTGTCGCCGCCGAGATTGGCGCTGATGATGGCTGCTTGCCAGGGGTTGCCACCGGCAACCTCCAGCACGGCGAAGGCTGCCGGAACGGATTCCTGGCTGGCGACGCCGGTGCCGACCAGATCGGTAATCAGCCGGATGGCATCCCTGATCGGCTTGCCGCGCACGGTATCCTGCGCCCAGACGATACGCGCGGCGATGTCGCCGCCGGTGACCCAATGGCCGAGCGTCGCCCCTCGCCTCGCCGCCGCGACGGCGCTGGCGGAAGCATCGCGCCAACCGCCACCAGCGACGCCACGGCTGATCGCGGCGGCGACGGCTGCGGCCGAGGCGATGGCGATCGAGGTGTTGTGCGTGGCCTGGCAGGTCTCCGCCACCTTGGCGACGAACGCCTCCAATGGTTCGAGCGGCATCATGATGCCGACCGGCGCGATACGCATCGCCGCACCATTGGTGTCGCCGCTGCGCCCCGCTTCCTCTGCCGGCACGCCATTGTTGATAGCGTCGATGGCACGCTTGGTCGACGGCCCCAAAAGGTCATAGCTGCCGCGCGCCTTGACCTCGCGTTCCCAGTCGAGCAGCGCATTGACCCAGCGCGCGTGGTCGAAGCGGTCGCCGGACTCGACCAGAATGCGGCCGAGCAGCAGCGCCTGTTCGGTATCGTCGGTGATGGTGCCCGCAGCCAGTCCCTTCGACACCGGATGATCGGCGAAAGGCGCGATGAAATCCTCGACATGGCCGTAGAGTTCGGCAATGCGGGCCGGCGACAAAAGCTGCGTCGGCATGCCGAGCGCATCCCCCAGCGCTCCGCCGACAAGCGCACCCATGGCGCGATCGAGCGTGTCCTTGCTTTTGTCCGGCATCGCTCAGAACCTCATATGCAGCGCGAAATGCGCCGGATTGAGCAGGCTGGTTACATATTCGATCGGCCGGTCGTCGGCGGCACGCGTCAAACGGCGGCCGCGCAGGAACGGCGTGCCTTGCGGGCAAGCGAGGATGGCCGCGTCCTCGGCATTGAGCATCTCGATCTCCACCCATTCCTCGCCATGGTCGGGAATGAGGCCGGCGGCGCGCAGCGTCTGGTGCAGCGAGCCCTCGCGCAATCCGCGCAACGGTACGTCCTCAAGCTCGGGTGACAATGGCAGCCGGCTGCGCTCGATGGAGATCGCATGGCCGTCGCTGGCGTTGGTGCGCACCCGGTCGACGGCGATGAAGAACGGGCTTTCGATGCCAAGCAGAGCGGCCAGATCGGTGTCTTCGATGACCTCCAGCCGCAGCGTCCGCGTCTCGGCATTGGCGCCGGCATTGGCCAGCGCCCGCGACCAGCCGATGGCGTCGTCGACCGGCTTGCCGTCGAAGGTGACGAACGAACCAATGCCGACCTTGGTGGTGATCAGCCCCCGGCTGGACAGTTCCTCGAGGCCCTTGCGGACCGTGTTGCGGCTGACGGAGAAACGCTGGACAAGCTCGTTCTCGCTTTGCAGGCGGTCGCCGAAGCCGAGAACGCCGGAGCGTATCTCATGTTCGAGAACGGTGGCGATCTGCTCGGGCTTGCCCGTGCCGGGTGACAGTTGAACCGCGCGCCGCTTCATAAAGGTACCTGTTCAATGAACCTGTGTAATCCTGTTCAATATATGGACACGGATGCCCTGTCAACGGATGCTGAAGGCAAGCCAAACGGGGCAGCGAATTTCGGAATGTCTGCAAAGCGCGCCGACAGACCGGTCACCATGGGCCAGCAAAAGCCGACCAACGATCACCGAAAAGATCGCAATCGATCAAGAGGATAGCGCCAAGTCTTGATTCAATTTTGGCCGGGCCCTACGGTATCGACACCTCACGGGGCTCAACGAGGATGTCTGCCTCGATCGCGGCGTTGATGAACGCCGCGCGTGCCGCCGAGGCTTCTTTCTTTCCCTCAAGCACGGCCAGGCAGGCCTTGCGGGCAACCATGTGTCTTTGCCCGGTTGCGACCGGCCAGCGGTTCATCAGGATGTCGGCGGCTTGAGCGACCCGCTCCACGTTGAAGATCGAGTTTCGCGATCGGCCGAGCGCAATCCTGACCGGCTCATCGAAACGCTGATCTTGCACGATGCCACCTCCCCAAAGTCGGCATTCATCGATTCGCGGCCTTCAACCCCGGGCAATGTGATAGGTTCAGCGCCAAAGGTGCAAGATGTCCGATTCCAGTGGCCAAAAAAATCCCAGGCTGATCGTCGTGGTCGCGTTCGATCGCGGCGAGGATGGCGAACTGTTTCCAGCCTTTGGACCCGCGGACCAGCAGAGCGAGGACCGCGCCATACGCACCGCCAGGGCATTGGCGGCAAAACATGCTGGCGTCATCGCCTGGAGCCGCGAGGCCGACCCGACGCTGGGCGAATACGGCCCGCCGAACACGCTCTTCGTCAGCGGCGACGTGCCTGACATGGAGTAATCGATTGGCGCCAGGATCTGGCCCGCGCTCAATGTAGGCGGCCTGGCGCATTCAATTCGCGACAACGGTCGGACAACGGTATATAGCTGGGACTTAGGAGGGGCAAAAACGCCGCTCATCCGGCTTTGTGCCCATGTTTCAACCCATTGTGAATATCGAAGACGCGCAGACGCTGGCGCAGGCGATCGTCAACACGATCACCGAGCCATTTCTGGTCCTCGATGAGCAGTTTCGCGTGCTGGCGGCCAGCCGCTCCTTCTACAACACGTTCGAAGTCGACCCAGGGCAGACCCAGGGATCGCTGCTCTACGCGCTCGGCGACGGTCAGTGGGATATTCCGGCACTTCGACTGTTGCTGGAGACGATCATTCCCGAAAAGACCGCCATGGACGGTTTCGAGGTCGAGCATGATTTCCCTCAGATTGGCCGCCGCACCATGCTGCTCAACGCCCGCAAGGTGCTTTACGACCACAGCTCAGCCATCACCATCCTTCTCGCCTTCAATGACATAACGGCCCGTCGTGTCATCGAGCGGGAAAAGGAAGAGCTGCTCAGCCGCACCGAAGATCTGCTTCGGCAGAAGGACGTGCTGCTGCGCGAGATGGAGCATCGGGTTGCCAACAGCCTGCAGATCATTGCCTCGATCCTGTTGCTGAAAGCACGCTCGGTCACGTCGGAAGAGACGCGCCAGCATCTCAAGGACGCACACCAACGCGTTCTGTCCGTGGCCGAAGTGCAGCGCCATCTCCACACCTCGGCCGGCATCGACGAGATCGACGTCGGCTCTTACCTTCCGAAATTGTGCAGCAGCCTCGCCTCGTCGATGGTCGGCGAAGCTCAGCCGATCACGGTCACCGTGACGGCCGAAGGCGGCAGGGTGGATTCGCAAAGGGCAGTCAGCCTGGGACTGATCGTCACCGAACTCGTCCTCAACGCCATCAAATATGCCTTCCCCAAGGCGAGGGCCGGCGCTCGCATCCAGGTGAGCTACGAGACCGCGGGCAGCGACTGGAAACTGACGGTTTCGGACAATGGCGTCGGCAAGATCGCCAACGACGTACCGGCCACCGGTCTTGGGACAGCCATCGTGGAAGCACTGGTCAAACAGCTGGAGGCCAAGGTGGAAGTTATCAGCGACACTGACGGCACCAGCGTGTCGGTCACTCGGGCGACGTTCACCTCACGGGTGCCGCGAGCGGCGTAAAACCGCTGCCACGATGCCTTAGCGCGGTCCTTCTGTCTCTTCAGCCAGCGCGGTCAATCCGGCGGATGGCCTTGATGGCTTCTGCTTCCGCCACGCCAATCAGCGCATCTATTTCCTGGATGGTCTCGATATGACCGCGAGTCGCCACCATCCGCCGCAGAACATGAAGATCATCGCGAATTTTCGCAGAGTGTTGCAAGGAGCGTCAGGGGCATTGGCAGCCTTCCGCAACGGTATTGACGCAAAGCCGGCTCCCCCGCCAAGCAAAAGCCCGCCACGGTGAACCGGAGCGGGCCTTGGAGGAGGACAAGGGGTGGGACCCTCTCCTCTTGTTTCCACGGGGGTGTGGACCGCGATCACCTTACAAAAATTTCGAAACAAGCCGGATCACAAGCAGGCCTGCACGCATCACAATCCGGTGCTTACCGGCATCGAGGCGGTCACGAGATTGCGATCGTCCCCGGCGTCAATCGAGCAGCGCGGCTAGATCCGCCCAAGCACAACCAGCACGATGATGATGAGCAGAACGAGCCCGAGACCACCGCCGCCATAATAGCCGGTTCCGTAGAACGGACCGCCGCCGAGGCCGCTGAAGCCGCCAAGCAGCGCAATGATGAGGATAATGATGAGAATGGTTCCTAGGCTCATGGCTTTCCCGCTCCTGTAGGCGCTGATGCGCCGGTTTGAACATCGCGCTATTCGGATGTTGCTGGGGATGTGAACGCTTTCAGAGCATTAGCGTTCCGCCCGGCGAGCGATGCCGGACGCACGGGAACAACTAGGATAACACGCGGAAAGCCCGCCAGGATGGCGGGCTTTCCGACCCGGCCGGAGGCCAGAGAGTGCGGTCAAAGCCTCACGGCTGGTTTGGCACTTCCGATCCGGCGCTCTTGTGTTAGCGGCATGCGATGAGCAGGCAGAGCTGGCGCAGGTCGCGGTCACAGATCCCGGAACTGCCGAGAACCTCGACGCAGCGCTTCTTCATCCGCGCCACCTGGCTGTCCGACATGTCTGCGACGACACCCGGCAGGTTTGGATGTCCAGGGGTACCCAGTGTTCCGGGATTGCTTGGGTTGGTTCCGCCGACGCCGACACCAACGCCGCTCGTTCCACCAACGTTGGCGCCGATGGGCGGCAGACCACGTGAAAGGTGCCAGCGTGATTGCAGGCCGAGCGATTCTGCCCAGCGGCCCTTTGTCAGACGATCCCGTAAAACAGCCTGTAGCGGACGCGCTTCATATAGTCCCGGTATTCCGGCGTGGCGGCCAGCAGCGCCTCTTCGCGCAGGATGCGATACACTTGGAAGAAGGTGATCACGGCGTAGACGGCGAGATTGTAGAAGGAAAAGGCCGACACAAGGAACAGGACATGGCCGGCAAGGTAGCCGGCATAGATCGGATGCCGCACCAGGCGGTACGCACCGCCAGTCATCACGCCGCGATTGGCCGGCAGAATGGCGAACGAACGCCCCAGCGATATCTTTCCCCAGATCACGAACCCCAACGCCAGGGCCTGCAGCGGCGCCGCGAAATAGACCGGGACGATGGCCACGCCCGGCTCCAGGTCGATGAAGCCGACACCGAAGCTGGCGATCACGGAGACTATCACTGTGAGCGGATTCCAGTCCCGAACCTGCGGCCGCCGCGATAGAAGCAGCCAGGTAAAGGTCAGGATCTCGGAAATCGCCACCAGCGCCACGTTGAGACGGGTCGGGTCGAGCATAAGGTGATACACGCCGCGGTAGACGAACATCCCCGCGAAAGCGAGCGCGCAGATCCGAAAGAAACCTTCGCGCAAATCGACCAGGATTTCGCGCTTTCGCGCTGCGGACAAAATCCTGCCGTCGTTGGCGTGCGAAAGGGTTTCGCTTTTTGATATCAGCAAGGCAAGCACCCCAATAATCCCTCAGGGCGACCTTTGCATGCAACCATTGCCGGGCAGTTAACCAACAAGATCAGATCGGCATTAAACGGGATCAAAGCTACCGAAGGCATCCGAGCCACCACCGCATCGCGGGACAGATTGTTTGCGCAACATTGCAATTTATGCTTGCATTTTTGGAACAAATAAAGAACAATAAATCAATTACCGCTGAGGCGGACCAAGGTTTTTCGGGGGGAGGACCAGCGATATGGCGAGTTGGAAAGGTGCGGGGTTGCCCGTCGCCGTGATTGGATTGCGTGTGCCGATGAAGGTTTCGCCCGGCCGGCTGTTGGCTGGGCTTGCTGTCATTCTTGCCCTGAACGCACCGGCGCTCGCCACAGAGCGGGACTACGCAACCTGCATAGGCAAGGACATCGAGCCGGACAAGCGCATCGCCGCCTGCACGCCGATCGCTGAGGACACCACGGAGCCGCCGCGCATCCGCGTCATGGCCTACTTCCATCGGGGCGTCGCCCGGGACGACAAGCAGGACTACGATCGGTCGATCGCGGACTACAGTGAGGCGATTGCGCTCGATCCCAAGCAGGCATCGGCATACTTCAACCGCGGAGCCGATTGGTACGACAAGGGAGACAACGACCGCGCTATCGCGGACTTCAACCTCGCCATCAGCCTGGAGCCATCGGCCAGCGATGCTTATTCCAGCCGCGGCGCCGCCTTCCTGCGCAAAGGCCGTACCGATGCGGCCATTCTCGATTTTCAACAAGCGATCGAGGCCGATCCACAGAACTGCAAGGCACATGCCGGCCTCGGCACCGCCTGGGACAGGAAGGGCGACCTGGTGCGCGCCGTCGCCGAATATGACGAGGCGATCCGCATCGATCCGAAGGACGTGATCGTCTATATCAACCGTGCCATTGCTCGCGCCGCCACGGGCGAATTCGACCACGCCATGGCCGACTATGACGTTGTGCTGGGCCTTGATCCCAAGAACGCCGAAGCCTATGCCAACCGGGCGGCGGATTGCCGTCACGCCGCCGAGCTCGATCCAAAATGGGCGGGAAGCTGCCGTGAACAGGTTGCGGGCAACGACAGCAAGTCGGCACCGTTGCCAGACACACAACAGCCGAAGTCGCGAGCCACCGTTTCGAATATGGCGGCCACGCAAGACACGCTGGCCGCGAAGGCCCTGGAGTCTACCGATCCGCGCGCCCTGGAAGCGATCCTTGGCGGCGATGCCTTCCTGGACATGGGCAAGTACGATCAGGCGATCGGCGCCTACAACCAGGCGATCTCGCTCGATCCGAACAACCGGTTCGCCTATTTCGGCCGCGGCAAGGCCTGGGCTGTCAAACGCGCCTACGAGCAGGCGATCGCCGACTACGACAAGGTCATCGAACTCGCCCCTAATTTCGCCGCGGCCCATTTTCGCCGGGGCCTCGCCAAGATCACCCTTGGCGACATCGATGGTGCTCTCGCCGATTGTGACCGAGCCGCCACGCTCGATCCGAAGGCGCGTGACCCACACTTCTGCAAGGGCATTCTGTGGCAAGCGAAAGGCGACCCCGGCCGCGCGCTCGCCGCTTATTCCGTGGCGATCGAGATCGATCCGAAGGACGATGCCAGCTATTACGGGCGCGGCATGGCGCGGGCCGGCAGCAAAGACTATGACGGCGCCATTGCCGATTTCGACGAGGCGACCAAGCGCGATCCGGGCAATGCGGACTATCTCGTCAGCCGCAAGGCGGCGGTGGCGGCGAAAGCCGAACTGCAACCAGGCGCCGAACCTGCGGTCCCGCAGGGCGCCGACAATGATACTCAGTCCGACGACAAGCTTTCGACGGCCGAGATGGCGGAGCTCATTCAGGCGACCGACCCGCGCGTTCTGGCCGCGGTACAGCACGGCGACAGCCTGTCGGATGCCGGCAAGTATGACCAGGCAATCGGCGCGTATGGCAAGGCGATCGCGCTCGACCACGACAGCCCCCTTGCCTATTTCGGCCGCGGCAAAGCCTGGGACGCCAAGCGCGTCTATGATCGGGCGATCACCGACTATGACCGGGTGATCAAGCTCCTCCCGAATATGGTCTCTGCCTATGTTCGCCGGGGTATGGCCAAGGCCACCTCCGAGGATGCCGAAGGTGCTCTTGCCGATTGCGGCCGGGCTGCTACGCTCGATCCGAAGGTGGTGGATGCATATTTCTGCATGGGAATGGCCTGGCACGTCAAGGGCGATACCCAGCGAGCGATCACAGCCTATTCGGCGGCGATCGAGATCGACGCCAAGGATGCCCCCAGCTATTACGGGCGCGGCATAGAACGGGCCGACAGCAAGGATTATGACGGCGCCGTTGCCGACTTCGACCAGGCGATAAGGCTCTATCCGGGCAATCCGGACTACGCGGTCGCCCGCGAGGCGGCCGTGGCCGCCTTGAAGAAAGGCGGCGCCGCGCCGGGTGCCGTCGGCTCGGATCCCAAGAACCTCAAGGCCTTCATGGATCGTGGCGATGCGTTCTACAGGAAGCGCAAATACGATCGCGCGATCACCGAATACAACCGCGCGATCGCGCTCGATCCAAGGAAGGCCGCCGCCTATGTCGGGCGAGGACTGTCACGCGTCGAGAAGGGTGATTATGACGGTGCCATCGACGACTACGGCAAGGTGATCGAGCTCTATCCGACCTATTTCGACGCCTATTTCGGCCGCGCCGTTGCCTGGGGCAAAAAGGATCAATTCGATCGCGCCATCGCCGATTACAATCGCGCGATCGAACTTGATGGCAGCTATGCGCCCGTTTATTTCGGGCGTGGCAGCACCTGGTTCGCCAAGGGCGACTACGATCGAGCCATTGCCGACTATGATCAGGCGCTCGAGCTTGATCCAAAGCTGGCCATCGCCCGCAAAGGCCGCAAGGTGGCGGTAGCGGCGAAGGCGAAAGCGCCCGCCCCCGCACCTGCCGGTCAGCTTCGAAACAAGGTTGCTGAAGAGGCCATCGAATCGGGCACGATCTGGCGCTCTCAAAATCAGTTCGACCGTGCCATCGAACAATACAACATCGCAGTTGCCGCCGACCCATCCAACGCCCGCGCCTACAGTTTACGCGGCTTCACCTTCTCGCTGAAGGGCGATCCCGACCGGGCGATGGCGGACCACGACAAGGCAATAGAACTCGACCCCAATTTCATCGACAGCTATTTCTATCGTGCCTTGCTCTGGCAGCAGAGGGGCGACATCGACCGCGCCATCGCGGATCTGAGCACGATCATCTCGCTACAACCGAACAATGCGGACGCCTATATACTGCGCAGCCGCGGCTGGGCCGCCAAACATGATTGCGATCGCATCATTGCCGATTCCACAAAGGCAATCGGCCTTCGACCGACCGACGCGGAAGCTTGGTACAATCGTGGTTTCTGCTGGAACAAGAAGGGGAAATACGACCGCGCCATCGCCGATCTCGATGAAGTCCTGCGCCTCGATCCAAACTTTGCCAATGCCCGCGAGGAGCGCGATGCGGCGGCAGCAGGCGGCTCAGCCGCCGGTTCGGCCGTATCGCGTAATGCCGTTCCGAAGGCCGCCAAAGCATTTTTCGATAAGGGCCAGAGGCTGCATGAGAAGGACGACTATGACGGTGCTATAACCCAATATGGCAAAGCGATCGCGCTCTTCCCGGCATTCCACGATGCCTATCTGGCCCGGGCGATAGTGTGGGAGACCAGGAACGATTACGCACATGCCGTCGCCGATTACACGCAGGCGATCGCGATCAATCCGAATATTGCCGAGACCTGCTATGACCGCGGCCGGAACCTCAGCTTCCAGGATAACTACGAGGAGGCGTTTGCCGACTTCGAAAAGGCCATCAGTCTCAATCCCAAGGACGCAAATGTCTATGCCGATCGGGGCCTCTTGTGGATGGGAAGGCACGAGGATGTCGCTGCGCTGCGCGATTTCGAAAAGGCCCTCAGCCTCGACCACAAGAACCCATTTGGCCATTTCGGCCGAGGCGTGATCCGGACCAGCAGGGCGGACTATGACGGAGCTATTGCCGATCTTAGCCAGGCAATAAAACTCAATCCCAAGTTTGCCGCTGCCTACGATGCGCGAAGCAAGGCGTGGGAGGCCAAGGACAATCACAAGCGCGCCGAAGCTGACCGCAACGCAAGAAGGCGGTGAGCCTCGGCGCGAACTAGACAGGTTCAGGGAGGGCGGGTGGATGGGACGTTGGAAAGGCTTGGGCGTGGCCGCGGTCGCCGCTTTGTCCTTTGTTGCGGTAAAGGTGTTGCCCTGGGCGTTCGGCTTTGCCGGCGGTAAATATCTCTACCAGACAGTGGCGGGTTCGCCCGATCCACAAACGCTAACCGCGGCTCAGGTGAGTGAACAGATTGAGAGCCAGGGAAGCCAGATATTCAGGGCAATCAAGCAGGAGTTCCCAGACGACTACGACGCCGTCGTGGAAAAGATCACGGCCGTGGCCAGGCTTGGAAATGTCGATCAGGTGCGAAATACGAGCAGGATGGCTGTCGCCGATCTCAGGCGAAGATACGCATCCCTGCTGTCCTCGGCTCCGGACAGCAAAGCCGCCGAGGCGCTGCGTGCACAATTGGATATGCTCAACCATGTCATGGCGCGGGAAACCGCTGCCATCTGCAACAACTACCTTCGTGAAGGGCCGGGCACGCTCAGCACGCCGGACCAGGATTTCCTGATCGACATGGACAAGGTCGGCGCCACCCTGTTCCACGCCTTCGGCGCAGCGAAGAATGGCGGTCTGCCGGCCGCTGTTGCCAGCGACGGAGACTGGTCGCTGCTGGCCGACGCTTTCATCAACGCTGGCGGCACTCCCGCCGAGATAACTGCCATTGCCAATGTCAGCCGGGAATTCGAAGGTCTCTGCCCAGCCGTAGCAAAACTCTACGCAGCCGCCCTGTCGCTGCAGGGTGAACCCGGGCGACACATCAAAACCACTCTGCTCTATGAGATCGCCCGGAATTAGCCGGATCTGCTGATCTGTGCGTCTGACGTGGATCTGTCGCGCCTCGTGAACCTCGTTGACTGGCTAGCCATTTCCTCGAAGTTCGAGAGCCAGTTGGCTCCCTACCCCAGAGTTGAATTGCTAAAATACTTCTGGAAATCAGGGCGTTGCGCCAGAACTTCGCCGTCGGCATCGCGCAAAATGCCGGAGGCGAAGAGATAGTCGCCGATCGCGTCCATCTTGGCCGGATCCATCGTCCCGATGGCGCCGCTTTGACTGCGTAGATAATGGCCGTCGATCAGCGCCTTCAGCGAAGCCTCGATCAGCGCCGGATTGGTCAGCGCATCCTTGTTGGCCGCGATCAGCAGGGCTGCCGCATCTTCGGGGTGGTCGACGGCGAACTGGTAGCCGCGCCGCGTCGCCTGGACGAAAGCGGCCGCAGGCTTGGGATTTGCCTGGAGATAGGCTTCGCTCGAAGAGATCAGCGTCGTGTGCTCGTCAGGCACGCCGTAATCGGCATAGACGAAGCTGCGCTGCTTGACGCCCTTGAGTTCGGCTTCGACACCCTCCCAGGTCGAGACTTCGAGCGTAAAATCGACCGAACCATTGGCCAGCGCCTCATAGGCTGAGGTGCCGAGCGTCACCGTCTCGAAATTGCCCTTGCCGCCATCATGGCGGATGATGGTCGATATCAGTGCGTTTTCCCAGGCACTGCCGAAGCCGCCATAGATCAAGCCGTCAAGGCTTCTCGGGCTTTTGATCTCGCTGCGTGCCGCATTGAAGACCACGCGGCCGGTTTCGGACTGCACCACCGCATAGACGCCCTTCAGGTCCGCCCCGGCGGTTTTCTGGGTGAACAGGCTGATGGTGCCGTTGATGCCGAAATCGGCGACGCGGTTTGCGACCAGCGTGCCTGCACCGGTATCGCTGTAGGGCAGGATGTCGACCTCGAGCCCGGCCTCGCGATAGAAGCCCTTGTCGCGGGCAACGAACAGTCCGATGTGGTTGGTGTTGACCGTCCAGTCGAGGGCGACGGTGACCTTTTGTGCCGCCGATTGCGCTCGAGCCCGACCCGTTCCGGCAACCAAGGGAAGACCGGTGGCAAGGGTCAGCAACAAGGCCTGCCGGCGTGTCAAGTCAGTCATGATCGTGTCCTTTGGATGGGTTGGGGTTGAGGATGATGTCGAGGATTTCGGCCTCGAGCGCGCTTGCCTGGCGCGCGGCATCGCCGCCAAGGCTGCGCGGGCGCGGCAGCGGCACCTTGATTTCACGGACGATGCGGGCCGGGCGCGCCGACAGCACATAGACGCGGTCGGACAGGAACACGGCTTCGCGCACGTCATGGGTGATTAGGAGCGCCGTCCAGCGGTGGTGCCGCCACATCTGTTCGAGCCAGCGCTGCATGGCGGTGCGGGTCAGTGCATCGAGCGCGCCGAACGGCTCGTCGAGCAGCAGCATGTCGCGCTCTTGCACCACGGTGCGCAGCAGGGCCGCGCGCTGGCGCATGCCGCCGGACAGCTGCGCGGGAAAATGCCGCTCGAAGCCGGCGAGCCCGAATTCGGCAAACAGCGGCGCGACGCGCGCCCGCGCCGCCTTGCGCCTGATGCCTTGCACTTCGAGCCCGAGCGTCGTGTTGTCGAGGATGCGCCGCCACGGCATCAGCGCGTCGCGTTGCGGCATGAAGGCGAAGTGCTTGCCGTGGTCATCGAGGCGCGCGCCGTCGAACAGCATCTCGCCCTCGCCATGCTCGGCGCCGGTCAGAAGCTGGAACAGCGTCGACTTGCCGGCGCCCGAGGGCCCGAGGATCGAGACGAACTCACCAGCGCCGACACTCAGCGAAATATCGGCCAGCACGTCGAGCCCACCGAACGCCTTGCGCACATGACGCAGCTCGAGCCGGCTCATCGCCACAGCCTCTTCGCTGCGGTATCCTTGCCGGTGCGGTCCCAAGGCATGGCAAGGCGCTGCAACAGCACCGTCAACCCGAACAGGACAAGTGTCAGCGCGGCGCTGACACCGACGGCGGCCAGCACCAGATCGGGGCGGAAATTGTTCTTGGCGTTGAGCATGTAGATGCCCAGCCCCTTCGCGGCACCGGCATATTCGGCAAAGATCGCGCCGACCACGGCATAAGTGATGGAGATCCTCAGGCCAGCAAAGAAGTAAGGCAGCGCCGAAGGCAGCCGTGCCAGCACGAAGATGCGCCAGCGCCCAGCTCCCATGGCGCGCAGCATTTGCCCGATCTCGGCCTCCGTCGCCTCATAACCCTCGACCAATGCCACCAGCATCGGAAAGAAGGTGACCAGCGCCACCAGCATGATCTTGGGTGCCAGTCCGAAGCCGAACCACAGCACCACCAGCGGCGCAATCGCCACCAGCGGCAAGGTCTGGCTGACGATGAAGACGGGAAACAACGCGCGGCGCAGCGGCTGGAAGAAGTCGACCAGCATCGACAGCGCAAAGGCGGCGCTGAGCGAACAGGCAAAGCCGAGTAGCGTGGCACGGATGGTCGGCATCGCGTTGTCGGCCAACGCCTCACGATTGAGCATCGCTTGCTCGAAGACGCGCGACGGCGCCGGCAGGATCGTCGGCTTGATGCCGGAATAGGTGGCATAAAGCTCCCACGCCAGCAGGAGCAGCCCGACCGAGATCATGGCCGGTCCTGCCTTGACAAGAAGGCTCGCGATCGGGCGCGAAGCGACTGATGATGAGACCACGGGAGATAACCTTTGACGGCCGCGCGAGAGCGCGACTGGCTCAGACAGCCGACGGGCTGTTGGCCGAGACCGTGACGTCGAGGGTTACGTGACCGGCGCCTGGTCCGAAGCGGCAGAAAGCTTCGTCCAGCGCCGAAAAGATCGCACCGGCATCACCGCGCAATTTCGTGCAGAAATGCTTGGAACGCTCATAGACGCCGGACTGCTTGAGAAAGTCGATGCAGCCGTAGATCTCGTCCATGTGGTCGTCGGTGCCCATCACATAGAGCGAGAACTGCGCGGCCGCCGGCTGGCCGGTGGCAGCAGCATTGCGCACCGCCGCGATGGCCGCATCTTTGCGTGGGCCGAGTGGTCCGACAGGCCCACCAAGTGCATCGGAGCGGCAGATCGGATCATCCGGCTCGCCCGGGCAGCCGCGCGAGATAGTGGCCGACAACACGCAATGTTTGCCGCTGCGTGCCGCCGCCACGAAGAGGTCGCGCATGGCGGGAAACAGCACTTCGGGCGGCCCGACCAGCAAGGTCGAGATGTCGTCGGTCTCGATCCTGAGCTTGTCGCGGTAAGGATCGAGCGCGCCGAGCGCGCCAAGGATGACGCCGACGAAATCGTCGGCCATGGGATATAGGGAAATCTGTGCGCCTGAAAACATCGCCCGCCTCGCTCCGCTGGTATTACCCAGATCAGCTTCTAGGGTCTGTGGGCTTGCCGCCCCCGTCTCAGCCCCGACCGTACGGAGCACCCCTGTGGATGCGCAAGTTAAAGCACCATTCGAGCTGAAGGGAAAGCCGTTTTTTCAGTGCGCTGCGCCAATAGCATTGCGCCAGGCATGGTGCGCCTGAGCGGAATTTTATCGGGAACCTTCGCTGCCGCGACCGGTTGTCCCCACAGTCGCGATGCGATCACCTTCGTAGAAATGAGCGACGAGTTCACGGAAATGGAGACAAACCATGTTCATGAAAATCCTCGCAGCTTCGGCTCTCACCATTGGTCTGGCTACATCAGCCATGGCGCAAAGCGCTGGCGACAACGGTGCAAACGGAGGCGGAAGCGGCAAATCGGTGACGGTTGAGCCGAGCACGCCGGCTTCACCCAATACGGTCGAGCCGGACACTGTGGACCCGGGCATAACCAACAGCACGACCGGCATGCCCGACGGCATGAATTCCAACGCGGATGAAAACTGCCCGGCCGGTCCGCAGGGCGCACAGCCAGATGCCATCGGCACCTCGCCGGGCACGGCTTCGCCGACAGTCAACGACAACCATTGCGGCAAGTAAGTTGTCGCCAATCGGAGCGAAAACAAAACCTGCGGAGCGAATGCTCCGCGGGTTTGCGGCGCATCGTTAACCGCCGGACATCGTCTGACGGTCGGTATGCGCATGCCGCAGGAAATCGACGAAGGCGCGCACCGCCGGCGATGTATGGCGCTGCTTCTGATAACAGAGGAACCAGCCAGGAAAAGGCGCGCACCACTCATCCAGCAGCGAGACCAGTTTGCCGGCGTCGATCAGCGGACGCACCAGCTCTTCCGCCCAGAAGGCAACGCCGACGCCCTGCATCGCAAGCGCCATGTCGCGGCTGGAAACGACCAGCTGACCATTGACGGCGACCAAGTTGGCCATCCCGGGCGAATTCCCGACGCAGGCATGAAACCCTTGCAGCCTGCCGCGATCGATTGCCACATGGCGTATGAAGATGGCGCCAGTCCGACCATAGGAGGAAAGCTGACATAGCGGTTGGCCAAAATGTTCAGGTCGGGCGATTATAAGGTTTTCGCAATTTTCTTATAACCACTTGAAACCAGGAGCAGAAGCGCGCAGTTATAAGAGAACTGCAAATTTCTTATAACGCAAAGGCCCTGGTCGGACGCCGCCATGAAATCGATCGATATCGCTTATCGCACTCTGTTCGCTGAACTCGTGCAACGAAGCCTGGACGCCTCGTTCCAAACTGACTTCTCGACGGCAGGCAATTTCGTACGGGTTCCGGTAAAAGGCCGCGACTACTGGTATTTCGAGGAGACCAGGCCGAAGACGACAAGACGATATGTCGGTCCGGCCGACGATCCCGAGATCGCAAAACGCGTCGCCGCCTTCAGGGAAATCAAGAGCGATCTGAAAAGCCGTCGTAAGCTCGTATCGACGCTTGTTCGCGAGGCTGGGTTGATGGAGCCGGAAAAATTTACCGGCGATATCGTCGAAGCTCTTGGCAAGGCCGGGTTTTTCCGCTTGCGGGGCGTACTTGTCGGCACGGTCGCATTCCAGGCCTACGCCGGATATCTGGGCGTAAGGCTGCCGGGGGTGGCGCTACAGACAGGCGATGCTGACTTTGCCCAATTTCACTCGGTCTCCGTCGAAGTGGGCGACAGTCTGCCACCGATCATGGATGTGCTGCGCGATATCGATCCGTCGTTTCGCGAAATTCCGCACCGAACGGATGCCAATCGCACGACCCAGTTCGAAAACGCTTCCCGGTACAAGGTCGAATTCCTGACCCCAAACCGGGGTGGCGACGACTACGCCGACCACGCGAGCGCGATGCCGTCGCTGGGCGGCGCATCGGCACAACCCTTGCGATTCCTGGATTTTCTGATCCGCGAACCCGTAAGGACAGTCTTGTTGCATCGATCCGGAGTCCCGGTATTGGTCCCCTCACCCGAGCGATATGCCGTCCACAAACTGATTGTCGCCTCTCTTCGCCAAGCGAATGCAAACGGCGCGGCAAAACGGGAAAAAGATGTTCTTCAGGCAAGCTTGCTGGTCGAGGCGATGGCAGCTGCCCGCCGGCAAGATGATCTCGCCGTGGTGTTCTCCGAAGCATGGAATCGCGGTGCCAGCTGGCGCGATGCAATCCAACGAGGTCTTCGTTTACTCGATCCCGATCGGCAAGACACGGTCGAGACAATCGTTCGAAGGGCACTTTCGGATATTGGTGAAGAGCTCGATGGCTTCACCGACGCGACAAGGCGCGCTGGTTAAAGGAGTTTGGATGCGATGACCTGCTCGACGACCCCGTCGAGCAGCAATGCATGGCAAATCGCAGTTGCGAATCTACGAAACCGCCTTCTCACGAACCGGCAGCTTCCAGCCCGGCCTGACGAAATGGCAGGTGTAGCCGTTGGGGTATTTCTCCAGATAATCCTGATGCTCAGGCTCGGCTTCCCAGAAGGGACCGGCCGGCGCGACTTCGGTGACGACCTTGCCCGGCCACAGACCCGAGGCATCGACATCGGCGATGGTGTCGTCGGCGACGCGCTTCTGTTCATCGCTGGTGTAATAGATCGCCGAGCGATAGCTCATCCCGACATCGTTGCCCTGCCGGTTGCGGGTCGTCGGATCGTGGATCTGGAAAAAGCGCTCCAGCAGCGTGCGATAGCTTATGATAGCCGGATCGAAATTGATCTCGACGGCTTCGGCATGGCTGCCATGGTTGCGATAGGTGGCGTTGGCTACGTCGCCGCCACTGTAGCCGACACGGGTGGAGATGACGCCGGGATAGCGCCGTATCAAATCCTGCATACCCCAGAAGCAGCCGCCGGCAAGGACTGCGCGTTCGGTCGAAGTCGCCATATCACGTCTCCTCAAAAGCAAGTGGTCTCGCCATAAATGGGCACTATCACCTGCTTCGTCCAGCGGACGCGGTGGATCTACTTCAGTTGCTCGATCGGGCGAGGCCGTCGATCACACCCGGCAACTGCTTCACGCCAGGCGGAATGGCGGCAAAGCTGATCGCCACCGGCGGCGCCTTGAGCGACCAGTCGAAGAGAACGGTCTTGACCGAGATGTTGCCCAGCCACGCCTGCAGCCGAGGCGGCACGCCGCGCCCAGGCCAGACCAGGAGTATGCCGTGGTCGCGCAGCCGCTGGCTGGTGATCCAGGGGGCGAGCCGCATGTCGAGCTCGGTGAAGATCGATGGCTTGTCATAGGCATTGAGGCCCGCCAGCATCGCGATACGGGTGTCGCCGCCGACAATGTCGAGTCGACCGGGCACCGCCGCGTGCCAGACGGCCTCGGCCTCATCCGAGATCTGCTGGGCCGGCCAGCAGACGGCGTCCATGCGCCCGCGCAAATTGCAGCCCGTCCAGCGGATACAAGCATAGGCACCGGACATGCCAACAATGCAGGCGAACGCGCAGATCGCCAGCCGGCGCATCTCGACGGCGCCGAGCCGATGGCCCAGCAAGGCGATCGCCACAACGCCGACAAGATTGTACATCGGCGCGCCCCAGGCCTCGCCGGCGCCGGTGAACAGCGAAGCCAGCATGACGAGGGCCGCCGGACCAAGCCCCATCCACACGACATAGACCAGCGTGCTGCGCCCGACGGGCTCTTCCGGCGCGGGCGAGCGCCGCAACAGGCCTGATATCGACAGCACCAGAAGAAAGCCGCAGAGCCCCGCCATCTGGACGCCGATATAATAAAGGCGGGTGCGGTGGACCAGCACCCATTCATCGCGGCCGGCGACATAGGTCAGCGGCAGGAAATCGATGCGGTAGAGCTCGACGGCCAGCGGCGCGGCGACGGCAAGGAAAACCGCAAGCCCGAGCCATGGCCAGGGCGTGGCGAGCCGACCGCGTGCCCGTGTGTCCGACAACAGCCAGATCGCGCCGAAGAGCAACAGCAGTCCGGTGGAAAACTTGGCATAGAGCCCGACGCCCGACACCAGTCCGAGCGCCAGCCACCAGCCCGGCCCACCACCAGGGCTTGCGCGCCACAGCAGCCAGCAGATAGCGGCCCAGAAGGGCATCTGCGCATAGTCATGATTGAACTGCGGAGTGGGCCAGCCGAAGAAATAGAGCGACGGCATCAAAAGCACGGCGGCCAGCGCGCGGATTCTCCCGAGCATGTCGCGGGCCAGCAGGTAGACGAAGATGAAGGTCGCCGAGACGACGAGCTGGGCGAGCAGATATTGCGGCCAGCGGAACGATCCGGTCAGAAGGTGGCTGGTCTCGAGCAGCCAGCCGGGAAGCTGCGGATGCTTGTAGGTCAACAGCACCCATTCGCGGCCCCACATGAAGCCCTCGACGACATCGCCGGGCGGTGCTGCGTCGACAAGCGCCGGCACCACGGTCCAGCACAGGATCTGCGTCAGGCATAACAGTGCCAGAACAGCTTCCGGATATCGGGTCAGATGCGACCAGATCGACGACTGGCGCCAGTCGCCTGGAACAGAGCCGCCGACCGGCAGCCAGCCGTTGATGGGTTCATCGATTCGCGTCATGCGGTGGATAAATCACACCGGACGGTTTTTCGAACAGCCCAGAACTCAAAGCTTACGAAAATGTATACTTGAGCGACCATTGCAAGACCAAGATTGAGGCAGAGTTTCGCGTCACGATGCTGCCTCTCCCTTCACACGCAAGCAAGACGACAATGGAAACGTCCTCCTGCGGCACCTCGAACATGCCAGGCATGGCGCATTGGCCGTGATCGCGGCGGGCGTCGTTTACGCCTGACCGGCTCCCCGGCCACGCCCCACCAACGAGCATCCAGGATTGAAAAATGCGCCACCACCATGCCGTCATCCACTACCGTGCGCTCGACTTCTGGATGGCGCGTGCGGCCGTTCTGGTCATCATCTGCCTGCAGATTCTGGTCATCAACGACCTCTCATTCGGGCCGCGCTGGCTGGCCCCGGCGCTGGAGGCCGCCCTGCTACTGCCCTTGTCGGTGGCCACAGCCTGGACACAGGCCGCCACCCGAAAGGCGGTCGAGGACCACGAATGGCATGCGATCGGCCAGTTTCGCGTCATGATCCGCAGAGCGGCCCTGACCATGACCGTCATCATCAGCGTTATGAATTGCGGTTCGCTGGTCTTGCTGGTGCGTGCCTTGCTGGAGGGCCATGCCGGCAACAGCGGCACGACGCTGTTGATCGACGCGCTCAACATCTGGGTCACCAACGTCATCGTCTTTGCCTTGTGGTTCTGGAGCACCGACCGCGGCGGACCGCCGACCTGCGGCCTGGTCAAGCTCGCGCAGGCCGATTTCCTGTTCGCGCAGATGACGCTGAACGATCGTGAGCTTCGCGATTGGCTGCCCGGCTTCGTCGACTATTTCTTCCTCGCCTTCACCAACGCGACGGCGTTTTCGCCCACCGATACCTTGCCACTCAGCCAGCGCGCCAAGCTGCTGATGATGGCCGAGGCCATGATCTCACTGCTGACCATCGCCCTGGTCGCGGCACGCGCGGTCAACATCCTGGCCTAGCGGAATTCCAGGAAAAGTGTGAAACGGTTTTCCCGGGAAATGCGCATAGCGCTTTCCCATGGGAATTGCGCCCAAAGGAGATTGGGCGGGTTCAGTGTTTCGGCGAAACGACGAACGGCTCTGAGGCTTGCCAGGCCGGATCATTGACGCAAGCTCGCTGGGGTCGGAACTTTGGCGCGGGAGCCAAGTGGAAACGGATAAAGCGGCCATCAAGCCAGTCCCGAAACGCAAAATAGCCCGCTCCGGGGAACCGGAGCGGGCTATGACGAAAGTGTCTCTGGAATTCTGTCAAACAGTCGCTGGCAAACAACACCAACCGGCGCCAGCAGCTACTCTTCTGGCACCGACTTGAACCGGCGCACGACGAACTCGAACAGGACGTCCGAAATCCACATGGCGCAGACACCGATCAGAAATGCCGCTGCCAGCGTGGTGGTGTCGTCGGCGGGATCGGGCATCGGCAGGCCTGCGATCCTGACATAGGAAACCACCGGCAGCGTCAGGTAGGCCGCGGCAAGCGCGCCGCAGATCGGCGAGGCCACCATTTCGCGCAGCTTGTAGCGATGCCGCGATAGCGCGCGCAGGACACCGCCGGCAAGGCCGGCGGCGACAACCGGGCCCTTGATGCCGAGCAGGTCGAAAAGATCGTGCATCATGACCTCCATCCGCAGAGCTTCCGGCCCTTTTCGTTGTGAGCCAGGATCGCCGCCACCGACGCGTCGGAAAGTGTCGCCACCTCCGCCTTTGCCGGCCGGATGGGATGCCCGGCCGCGCAGAACGACCCGCCGGTGCTGGTGCAGCCGGCCAGCAGGAGCACGAGCGCTACGATCTTGACCATCTGGCCAGCCTCCCCCTGTTATCATCCGGCGTCCGCCCGGCGACGGCGTCATCGATCTTCTGGGCTTCAGTGCGCGCCGCGGCGTCGGCGGCATCCTGCCTGGCCTTCTGGCTTGCCTTGCCCTTGGCGTAAGCCGTCCAGAGGCCGCCGAGCGCGGCACCCGTTGCAAGCAGATACGGCCAGGCCTGGCCAAGCAGTGCGAGGACGAGTGCTCCCATCTCAGGTCTCCCGCGCCGGCGACGGCGCGACCATGCCACGCGGGCCGTCACGCACCGCATTGACGATGATCTTGGCAAGGGCAATGGCGCCGCTGATCTGAAGCGCGGTGCGATCGCCCACGCCGAACAGCGTCCAGTCGAAGCCGGCCAGGGCGCCACCGCAGATGATGGCGATCAGCGTGTTGAGGAGATTGTGCAGCGCGTTGGTGTTGAAGCATTTCATTAGAAGACACTCCCGAAAAATTCGGTGACGTGATGCCAGAAGACAGCGAGCGTTCCGGCCATGAGAACGACAATGCCAGCCGCGGCAGCCGCCTTGCCGCCGGATGGCGACGCCGAGGGTCCGGGCTGGATCGCCGGCGCCTCGGCGGCAGGCTTCTCGACCTCGGGCGGCTGCGCGACAGGCTCCGGCGCGGCCGCCGCCTGCCGTTGTGCCGACATCAGCAAGGCCTGGATCCGCACCGACTTGACGCGGTCGGACCAGCCGCGCCCGAATGTCGGCCATGTCGGCAGCCGTTTGAGAAACGTCAGCCGCGCATCGCAAAGCGCATCGATGATGACGCCGGCCGGCTTTGCGTTGGCCGCCGAAAGGGTCACCGGCCCGATCCGGCCATCCTGTGCGACGCCCACGGCCGCTTGCAAATATTTCGCCGCCCGGCCAGGCCCGCTGTTCACCGCGAAATCGAACACGGCATGGTCGACGCCATCGGGCAGTTCGGCGCCGTGCACGGCATCCCAGTAAAAGCGGCGGTAGATGGTGGCGATCTGCCCGTCGTGGATCCCGCGCAAATCCGCCTTCGTCGCGTCGGCCTTCACGTAGCGGCGGAAGTTGGCAAGCGTCACACCTTTCATGATGGCGCCACCGGGATCAGCCGGATTGTCCGACCAGCCGCCTTCCGATTTCAAGACGAGCGCAAGCGCCCGCGCGAAGTTGCGGTCCATGATGTTGGTTCCTTTGAAGGTTGAACTATGATCGGGACGGGCGATGGGAATTTTACGGTCGAGGGGATGCGAGGCGGGAAAGCCCTGCGCACCGCCTGCCGTGCAAAGCGATCGTCGTGTTGTAATCAGGGTAAATCCGAAGTCGGGAAGACCTTGAACCAGGCAAGCCGTGGACATGAGCCACGCACCTTGCCAGCGGCCGGGCCTGCACGTTTACATTCGGCTGCTGATTCCAGCTTGTAGGGAACCAAGATGATCTGGAAGCCATCCGGAACGTGCGCGATCGCGGCTTTGAAATTCTTACCACCGGCAGAAAAACGGTAACAGTCCGGGACATCACTCTGTCTTTGGATGGCGTCTCCCGCCGCATGCGGTATGTCATGGCCAGAGGCTACGAGGCTCAAGATGCAGCTCTCGCTTCGCGCGTTCTGAACCGCCACGACAGGGTACTTGAGGCCGGCAGCGCCATCGGCTTCATGGCGCTGAACTGCATGATCGACATCGGCATCGAAGATTACTGCATGGTCGAGGCGAACCCTCGCCTGGAGGCATCCATCCGGGAGAATTTTCGCCTCAACGGGATCAGCCTGCCCGTTCTCAAGACCGTCGCTGTAGGCCCGTCCGACGGCTCAATCAGCTTCGGTATCAGCCGAAATTTCTGGTCGTCCAGCGCGTTGCGTCGAGACAACGAAGCCGAACGGCTCACGGTATCTATGCTCTCAATCCCGACAATCGTTTCAGAGCTTCCATTAAAGCCAAATGTCCTGATCATGGATATCGAAGGTGCCGAAACGAGCATTCCGCCAAACCATTTTGAGCCATTTGAAAAGCTCATCATCGAGTTCCACCCCAAATTGACCGGTCCCGCCGAAGCGCTGGAGTTGGAGCGGGACATAATCAGTCGTGGATTTACGGAGTTTGGCCGGGTTGGCGGAACAATCGCGTTTATAAAGGCGCAGTGAGGGCTGATTCGGGGTGAGACAACCGTGAGACCAATTGCTTTCCTTGCCATCGCTGTCGGTCTTGGACTGATTGTGGCTGTTGGCGTCCTCACGTGCGCCACCCCTCGGGTTCCCAAGACAGAACCGAGGCCGGCAGAAATCAAAGACATCAAGGGCCGACTAACCGTCCTTACTGCCAACTCTTTCAAGGTGGACGGCACTTCCGTTGTCCTTTGCGGAGTTAGGCCATCTAGTGCGATGTCGGCGCAAACCGCCACCCTCGCCGTCAAGGCTTCTTACGACATCGCGTACGTGAAATGCAGACCGGTTGGCGGCGGAACACCATGCGACGGTAAAACGGTAGCGATGCTCGGAGCATCGACCGTAGCGCAATGCAAGATAGACGGAGCGCTCGACCTGGCGACAGCCTTGGCGGATGCTGGTATTCTTTGCGGGACAATCCCTGGCTACAAGCCCTGCTGACGAGATGTCACACTATTATGCCCAGACATCAAGTATCCCGGCAACCAGGCGGGCAACTTTTGCCGATAAGCTGAAAACGCTTTACGTCGCCGCAGCCGTCATCGCGATGAGCCTTCAGAGCGTCTACCTCCCGCAGTTCGGGATGGCCGCCTTCTGTTACGTCGGGCTTCGTATGCTGGTCCCTTTGCTGAATGCGCCAATCAAGGCTAACGTCTTCTGGATCATCGCCTTTTTGCTCGTCGGGATGTGCGGCACTCTGGCCACCGCAGAGGATGGTGGAACTAAGGCCGTTCTAGGCACCATCGGCAGCACGCTAGCTCTCGTCCTCATCCCGCATGCTTTTCGAAAGACCCTCGCTCATTGTTGGTCGGGCTGCGGTGTGCAATAGTAATCCACGCCGCAATGGTTTTTTTCCAGGTCACCTACTTTGCGATGTTCCGAGTCTACTTTGACCCACTCGCCAGCCTTGGCCTTGCGGACCAAGCGGTCATAAGCAGGAAGGGGCTTGAACTCGCTATGGGCAGAATACCGCGCTTTGCAGGCTTGTCCAATGAGCCGGGTACGCATTCGACCATGATCGCGAGTCTACTTGCTGGCGAATACGCCCTCTCGCGCAAACTGTCCAAGATATCTGTATTCGGCATTCTGTCGGCCATCGCCACGATGTCGTTGGGCGGGATGATGTTCGTCGCCATGTTTTGCGGCGTTGTAGGCGTTCATCAGTTTTTCGCCGTTCGTAGATACCGGCTACTCGTTGCGGCAGTCGGTATAGCGACGCTTGCGATCCTGATCTATTGGGCGATGCTAAACCTTGAGACAAGATCTCAACTCTATGTCGAGGGAACTCAGCACGACCAAATGATGGAATGGGCGTTTTCCTACCAGCGGATCACGCTATTTGGCCTGAGCGAAAGCCAAATTCCGATGTTCTTTACGTTCGGCTATCTCGGTGTCGGCCTTGATTTCCTATTGCGCTACGGATTGTGGGCGGTTGTCGGAATTGCAGCCTACTTGTTGACCTTACCGCCGCTAGGCATTGGTCTCTCCATTGTGCTGTTGGCCACGAAGCTGAAGCTGACATATCCTCTGGTTTTCGTCATCTTGGCGACGATTAAAATAGGCTGCAGCAATGTTGGACAGAGATGACCACCAGGAAAGCAACGACGGCGAACAGGCAGGTAGCCTTTTGGCACTGGTGGCCCACCTCGTTATCATTGTGGTCATCTTTGCCAGCGCCCCATGCCACGGCAGGTGACCAAATCCCGCCGCACTGCACTGCGCCGGTCAAAACTCCATAAACGAGAGCGTCACTGCAAGCCCAGAAAGACCCTTTCCGCTTCCGGCAGAGTTGCTTGTGATTGCCAGCACATCGCCGGGTTCGAAGCCAAGCGTGGCGTTAGCTGCGGTGACCGCGGCAACTGAAGGAATGAACGCGGTCAGTCCCAACTTGGTGTCAACCGTCGCGATCGTTGTTGCTACGCCGGTCCTATAGCGCCGAAGCAGCAGCGTACGGTAGTTGCTTGCGTCGGCAGAAGCATCCGCGTTCACCGTGTAGGCGACGGCTGTCACCGCACCTCGCCGGTCCGTTGTCATGATCGGATAGATGACCGTTCCTGTCGCTGAGAGGTCGCCAACATGTGCAGTCTGTTTCTCAGCTTTGATGAATTTCTGGGCATCGCCCTGGATAGTCACCGTACCGCGCACACGGTTGTTCTTGCCCCACCGGATCGAATAGGGCACGAGCAGATATTCCCATTTTATCGCGCCGTTAATCGGTCGCCAAACTACGGTGCCGTCGGCAATGCGTTGATCTGTCCCGGACGGACCGCCAGAGGCCGCCGAGGCGCCCGCCGTCATACAGATAAAGTATCCACCGCCATTCAACCGAACGTCGTCGACCATATAGGCGGTCGACCCTGCCCAGGCCGAAATCGAAGCTGTGCCGTCATCTGTGATAGAAAGCGCCGTTCCCGTTGGCCCGCCGCTGCTGGCTGATTTCCCCTCCGCTGTCGCGCGATAGAAATTCCCGCCATTGGTCACAATAGCGTTGCGCTTGTAGATCGTGTCGCCAGCCCAAGCCGCTATGGCGGTGCTGTCGCCGTTCAGCACCACATTGCCGCCGATATCGCACTCATCGACGGAAGCGCGTCCGGCACGAGTGGCGAGCCCCGTGATTGTTAGATCCGTAAGCGTGCCACCAAGCGTGTTGTTCCCCCGCGTGATCAGCCGCCGAACCCTTGCCCGTGATGGTGTCGAAATATTCAGGCCGCCTTTGTCAGATGCCTCGATGCGCAGTCCGTCGATATCGACATCGAGATCAGACCAAGCGATCTGATCGGCATTCGACCCGGCCGAAATGCAGTTCACGGCATGGTTGAAACCACATTGTGCCCGGTAGGATGTGATGTCTTTGAGCTTCAGGTTGACCGCCTCGCGAATATCGAAGTAGCCGTGATCGTCGAGCACAATGTTCTGCAGAGTAATGTCCTGCACCGGGGCCGCGCCGGCATGATTCCCTGCCGACCAATCCCACCCGATATAGAAAGCCGGAGCGGCCGCTGAGCCAACCGCCGAGCCTGAGATGTTTGACAGAAGGATGCGCTTCCCGACCTGGAAATTCCTAACAATTGTGCCTGCGACATATTCCGCAAAGGTATCGGGCGTCGTCGTTTTGTAGTTTACGGTAACGATGTTTCCGGTGTTGTTGACTGAAAAATCACCGATTGAGGCGTCGACCTGGTCGTTGACGTCGATGCACTGGTTCACGCGCGAGGTCGACTTGAACGCTCCATTGCGGATGACGACACGTTGGCTGGCGCCATCGAGGTCAATCGCTTCCGAGAAGTCTTCGAAAAGGAAATTCGTCATCACGAAGCCGTCGACATAGCGAACATTGAAGCCGCCCGTCACCTTCTGGTGACGATGCCCGTCGACCTGCACATTCTTGCTGTTCTGGATGTGGGCGTAGTAGCCGCGCCGGCTGCCGCTGGAACCGCCCTTGGTATCAAGAAACCTCAGTCCGTCGACGCCGACCGCATAGACAAAGCGCTGGTTGCTGTTCGTGGCATCGACATTATTTTCAGGGTCGAAGGTAACACCATCAAACGTGATGTTCTTCCGGGCGCCGACGGTCATGTTCTTGTCAGTCGAGAAGACCGGCTGGACATCCGCCGCGATAACGCTGGCCCGGCTCACGCCGTGCAACACCGCCTCATGGCCACTGAAAGTGATGTTGTCCGTAGTCAGTGCGACCGCACGATAGACGTTCACCGTAGGGAAATTGCCGAAGGTGAAAGGCGAGACCGAACCTGGCACCATCTTGTAGGAACCGGCTGGCAGCCTGACCCCGCCCAACGCTAGGTCGTGCGCCGCCTGCACGGCCGGCGCATCGTCATTGGAGTTATTCTTGCGAGCGCCCTTCTGTGACGCCGACGGCGTGTCGGTAAGGGTATAGCCGACGACTGTGACGCTGTCGTTCAAGGTGATGACGACATCGCCGGTCGTTGTGCCATTCTTTCGATAAACACCGCCACTGCCGGCCACTTGGTTGACGTCGTAGAACGCAGTCCTGATGTAATCCGGCGCAATCGCCGGCGAGTATGCCTCTGCCGTCGCCTTGGTCGCGAATTGTGGATCGAGCACGGTTGTCATGGCGCCGGTCGCTACATCCGCGGCCGCCTGGGCCTGGTCGATGATGCCTTGCGCGGCGTCTCGAATATCCCCGACCGTGTCGTCGGACTGGTAGAACGACAGCATAATGTCGTCGGCACCGATCACGGGGTTCAGCGTTTGGAAGGCATAGACGAAAGCGGCCGAAACCGTGCCCTCCTGGACATGCACCGTCGTCCCCTTCTGCATCGTGCGTCCCGCTCGCGCGTCGGCGGCGCGGTACCAGTTGCCTTCCGACGCCGTATAGATGCCGTTCAGCCTGGCATCGGCCTGGTCCTTGACCAGCACTCGGTCGCCGATCGTGGTCTGGACTCCATCGACCACCTTGAGACCCTGGATCCAGGCAACGCCATCGATGATGATCGTCTCCAGGTTCGCCGTCGTCGCCAGGCGCACGGGTTCGCGCTCGCCGGTCAGCAGGCGAACGGCGGCGGTTGCGGGTCGGGCCATGAGGCGTGCTCCATAAAAAAAGCCTCGCGAAAGCGTGGCTGTGACATTGCGGATTTGGCGGCTTTTCCAACGGCAGGCTGGCCACCGCGCCCTGCCGAATCCTCCCAGGAATAGTCAACGGCAAGGCGCTGACTCGGCCGAGGACAGCATTGTTTTAGTATTGGTTCACGCAGAGAGATTTGAGCCAATGGGCGTGCGCATGCAATTGCCGGGCATCTCCTGCCTCGGCGCAGCCGCAAATCGCCCATTGCCGCAAGAGTACCGCGTTATGTCCCATCATCGGATGCGAATTACGGTGACAGTGCACTATTTTCAAATATCTTCCATGTCTCGGCCGGGAGGTTAACTCCAGAATGTCGGACAGGCCTTCAATGTCGGCGGTGCCAAGCCTGCCATTAAGGTGATGCCAGCCTGCCGACGCCGCTCAGCCTGTACTGCGCTTTCTATCAGCCAAGATTAATTCGAACAGGACTTCCCGGCGGCAAGTCCTTGGTCTGGATTATGATTTGGCCCATCAGATGCCAGTAGACTTCAAGATCCGACAGTTCCAGATTATCGATCTCATCCTTGCCATTCAGGAACAGTGGTTTCTTGTAACCTATGCATTGGTCATAGGAAGGCTCAGCGCCACCAGCCCTCCGCCAATCGGCGTATGTATTTGCGGCTAGCGCAGCGTCTTCGTCCTCTAACAATTCGACCTCATGGAAAGTTCGGACATTAGCGGGTATCTGCAGGGCCTTTCCCGTGCCTGGCTCAAACATCACGACGCCTGGTTCTCCCTGCTCCAATCGCCATGTGTCGGTCGCAAATGCCGTCCCCTGCCAGTCGTAACCAAAGCAGGTGATCCGTCCGGCGAATTTAGGAAAACCCAGGCAGACACGGGCATTCCAATCCGCGACGTCTGATGCACGGATGATCCGATATAGACCACGTTTGAACGAAGCGCCGCCAAAACCCGTGAGCAATTCATTCAACCCAGTCACGTCCGTGTCCAGCGGAAAATTGTCAACCGCGGGTGTTCGCGCAGCGTCCATGGGAAAAGTTCGTCGGAATGTGTCAAACACTAGCGGTCTCCAATCGTCACTTTGTTGATTCTCGCCCCATGAGGCAGATCCTTGATCCGGTGCCTTATCTGAGGCCCGAAACTGCGGTTAACGCTCCGGTCCAAGGCGGCCAAATTGGATAATTCCTCCGAACCATTTAACTGCAGATCGCGGATGTGATCTACATCTTCATCGGGCGCAACCTCATTGCCAGCCTCAATATACCTTCGGCGAACAGATTTTGGATCCCGAGCCGAATCACGGTTTACTGAGGCGTCACTGTTACTCAGTCGTTGGGCTTTCAGGGCTGCTGCTTCCCGTTGAACAGAATTCCACTTGCGCATATGGTATACGTGTATGTCCTGCCCAGCAGGAGTTTCGCGGATTAACCAGCTGTTAGTCTCGCTATTCGATGCACCGAACTCTACAAGAGACTCCGAAGCGGTAGTATCTACGGCTTGCTTATTTACGGCGGTATCTGCGGCTTCTGGACTGCGTGGTTCGGGGGGATCGGCGACACGCTTGGTGATTTTCGCCACCACCTGCCTGCCAATTGCGCTAAGAGTCTGACTCATAATGTTTTTGAAGCGGATCAATGGTTTGCCAGCCTGCGCGTCATGAGCTGAGCGGAGGCCAGCAAGAGCCATGCGGTGGAACTTTCGATCGTGGCCTCGAAGTCCTTGGCCAGGCGTCGGTTTCGTCCGAACCATGCAAAGGTGCGCTCGACGACCCATCGACGTGGAAGCACTTCGAAGCCCTTGGCGGTGTCGGATCGTTTGATGATTTCGAGCGTCCAGTCGCCTTTCCCATGAAGGGCGGTCTCAAGCTTCTCACCGGCGTAAGCGCCGTCGGCGAAGACGTGGCGCAGCCAAGGAAAGCTGGCTCGAATGGAGGCCAGAACGTCGGGAGCGCCGTCGCGGTCCTGGATATCGGCGGTATGGATGACCGCGCCGACGAGCAAACCCAGGGTGTCGGTGAGGATATGGCGCTTGCGGCCTTTGATCTTCTTGCCGGCATCGTAACCGCAAGGCCCGCCGCTCTCCGTGGTTTTCACGCTTTGACTGTCGATCACGCCGGCGCTGGGTGAGGCTTGGCGACCGGTGGCCAGACGCACGCTCATCAGCAGCAGATGATTGATGGTGCTCCAAAGGCCGCAGTCGCGCCAAGCGTAGAAGTAGCGCTGCAGCGTCGACACCGGCGGCAAGTCCCTGGGCAGCATCCGCCATGGCAAGCCACTGCGCAGCACGTAGAACAGTCCATTCATGATCTCGCGCCGCGACCATTTCGGCGGGCGCCCAAGTCGGGACCGGGGCGGAATCACCGGATCAAGAACCGCCCACTCCATATCCGTCAAATCGCTTGAATACCGCAGCCCTTTGCGGGCATGCTTGGCTCGGGTGATATCGGTCCACATGGGATTCTCCGTCGATGCTTCGCAACACCGACTGAATCACAAGCCGCTGATATCACCCAACTTCTTTTCGGGTCAGACACTAAGTCCTTCAGCAAGGACATTGCCGCCGGCACCCCAAAGCGCGCCATTGGCAATCCCCCAGGGAACGCTGCCGCCTGTGTTGTAGGCGTATGCCCCACCATAAGTGCCACCCGCCACGCCCCCTACGCCGGTTCGGGCGGTAAGACCGGTCAAGCCACCGCTCTCCGCCACGCCGATGCCTGCGCGGCCCAGCAAACCGAACAAACCCTTCGCCAGGCCGTATCCTGACAGGCCGGCGCCGAGGGCCTCCGCCACCCAACCGGCCGAGCCTGCCCGGTCCTCGGCGTCCTCGGTTCGGGCCTGCTCATCCTTGAGAAGGTCCTGGTAGCTCCCGCCCGACAAAGCAGAGTCTAGCCCGGCGGAGATCGCGTCCGCACCGCCGGCGGTTCCGCCCTTGGCCGTGAGACGACCGATATCGCCGAATGCCAAGCCGAACTGCTGTAGAAATGGCATTGTGCTGTACTGGGCTTGGGCCGGGTGTTCCCCAATCCAAGCTAATCCTTCCCTGAGCGCCGTAAGTTGGGCTTCCAGCAACTCTGGCGTCATGTTCGGATCTTGGATGGCCCGGGCCCGCCATTGGGCTTCCGCTGCCAGCGAAATTTGTTTGGCCGTGGCCCTGCGCGCATCCGGGTCGCGAATCGCTAGTGGATTGATCGGGACAGAAGAGTCCTTTTTGGGATTCCCCGGATCGCTTCGGCATGCGACATTGCGGGATGCGCACTGGTATCAGCATCGACATCACGGCTTCGGACAGAATTCGGCTTGAAGGGATCGTCGCAGCACGGAGTTCGCCTCAGAAGCATGTCTGGCGAGCGCGGATCATTCTGTTGAGCGGTGATGGCCTGGGGACCGCCGCGATCATGACGATGACAGCCAAGTCGAAGACCTGCGTGTGGCGCTGGCAGGAGCGCTTCATGAACGAAGGCGTCGACGGCCTGCTGCGCGACAAGACGCGGCCACCGGGCATTGCACCGCTTCAGTCTGTGCTGGTCGACAGGGTCGTGGCGCTGACACTCGATCCGCCAGACCACGAGGCGACGCACTGGACGGTCCGCGCGATGGCGAAGGCGGTCGGCATCGCGGCGTCTTCGGTGGTGAAGATCTGGCACGACCATGGCCTTGCGCCTCACCGCTGGCGCAGCTTCAAGCTGTCCAACGACAAGGCGTTTGCCGAGAAGCTTCACGATGTGGTCGGGCTCTACGTCTCGCCCCCCGCTCATGCCATCGTGCTGTCGGTCGACGAAAAGAGCCAAATCCAGGCGCTCGACCGCACTCAGCCGGGGTTGCCGCTGAAGCGCGGTCGCGGGGCGACAATGACGCACGACTACAAGCGCAACGGCACGACGACCCTGTTCGCCGCGCTCAACGTCCTCGATGGCTCGGTGATCGGCCGTAATATGCAGCGCCATCGCCATCAGGAGTTCATCCGCTTCCTCAACGCCGTCGAGGCTGAACTTCCGCCCGACAAGGCCGTCCATGTGATCCTCGACAACTATGCCACTCACAAGCAGCCCAAAGTACGCGCTTGGCTGGCCAGGCATTCGCGCTGGACCTTCCATTTTGTGCCGACATCCTGCTCATGGCTCAATGCTGTCGAGGGCTTCTTCGCCAAGCTCACACGCCGCCGGCTGAAGCACGGTGTCTTCTACTCCGTCGTCGATCTCCAGGCCGCCATCAATCGCTTCATCACCGAGCACAATCAGCAATCCCGACCGTTCGTCTGGAGAGCCGACCCACACAAAATCATCGCCGCCGTCAGGCGCGGGCACCAAACGTTGGAATCAATCCACTAGGACAATCGAACTCAACTCCGCAAAACGCCGGTCAAATGGCTTGCTTGGGTCGATGTATTTCGCGGCCCGCTGGTCGGCCACAGCCCAAGGCAGTGGCAGTCCGTTGTCGAAACCCATCTCTTGTTGGGCGGCAATGGCCCAGGTGATGGCAGCCTGGAAATCCTCAGGCGTTGAAACCTTGCTCCAATCCGGGGCCGACCCCGGAAACACTTGACCAACATAATTGACAGGATCGGCGCCCCTGGCGCCCATGATCAACTGGGCGGCGCCAGCTCTTACCTCGTATCGTTCGCGCTCTTCCGGTGCGCCATTGGGCTCGGATTCGAAATCCCGAAGTTCGGCATGTATCGCCTGGTTCGGCGCCCGATACATGTCGTTAAAGGCCTTGGCGACGCCCGCCGTTATTCTGAATTGCTCGAAATGCTTCGGGCCGTCTTCCGCACCGTAGATATTGACGAAATCCTGTGCGGTCGGTTTCTCCTCGGGATATTCGCCCGTGGCGGCGATGACAGCCGGAGCGTTTTGCTCCGCGAGTTGCACCTTGGCGCGAGCGCCGACCAACTGTGCTGCTGTCGCAGTGTTGGCCTGATCCCTTAGTGCTGCGACATCGCTGGGCTTCAAGTACGTGATGGCGTCGAGGAGGATAGCTGGCTTGTCATCAGGCGTCGCCGAACTGCTTCTATCGAATGTCGATGTGCTCGAGGCGTTGGAGCCACCAGCCTCCTCGGCAGTATCGTCCTTTGTCCGGCTTCCAGCCTGCCCCGCACCCAGCATCTCCGCCGCCCGCTTCGGGTCCTTGGCAATCATTGCCTGGACCAGCGCCTTGGCCGTGTTGCCGCGCCAGGTGGCCTCGGCTGTTTGCCGAATGATCGGGTTGCCGATCTTGGCGATCAGGTCGAAGCCGCTCTGCCGGATCGCCTCGAACGTCTCGGTGTCGTTCGGGTCGCCCTGTGCAATGGAACCGGTGGACATGGTGTCGATCTTGGTCCACTCGGCCAACTCATACTCGTCGCGGCGCGTCTGTTGCCGCTGCGCCATGGGCCGCGCGCGCATAGCGCGCATCGCCTCCTTTTGCCTGGCGAAATTGGCGCGCTGGCTCTCGGGCATGTCCGCCAGGGCATTGTCGAACAGCGTGTCGAACAGGCCTGTTTTGACCACCCGGCCGTTGCGCGGATCGACCTGGCCGTACATGGCCTCATGCAGGCCGGCGCCGTCGGGCGGTGCATTCGCCGCCACCTCGTCTTCCGCCTGCGCGATCCGGCCGGTGAACCGGCGGCGCGCCAGTTCGGCGTCGAAGGCCTCCTGCTGGTCCTTCATCTGCTGGTAGCGCGCGGCGACGGCGGAAAGCTGATTGCCGAGACCCTGCATGGCGCCGCCGACTGGCGATCCCTGAGGATATTGCGGCGCGTTGCCGGTATCGAGCCGGCGCTGGGCTATATTGAGAGGAATGGTGGCCATCAGTAGAGGCCTCCGGTGGAAAAGCCGCCCGGCGGCGGTGGGAAGGCGCCCCTGCCGAAAGTCACGGCCTTGGTCGGGTCGTAGAGGCCGGAGAGACCCGATACGAGATTGCTGCCGGCCTTGAAGATCGAGGCCGTGGCCGCCTGCTTGCCGGAGAAGCGCGAGATGGCGGCTTGCGTGGTCAGGCTGTTCTGGCGCAGTTTCGAGCCGTACTGGATCGCGTCGAGATCAAGCTGGCCCTGCCTTGCATTGGCGGCCAGCACCTCGGTCGGCGAGCCGGCTATGCCGACGCCCGAGGCACCGGCCTGGGCGCGCGCCTGCGACAGCAGGAGATCCTGCTTATGGCGTTCCTGGTTCTGCTCGAAAGCGGCACTTTGCGCGTCGGCCTGCGCCTGCTGCTCGTAGGCCTTGGCCTGGTAGTTGGCCATCTGCTTCGACTGCTGGCCTTCGACCAGCGCGCCGCCGACGGAAAGAGCCGTGCCGATAAGGGCAAGTGTGCACATGGTTCAGCCTCGTTCGTTCAAGGGAGGGCTTGCGGGGATGAATTTGCTTTTGACGCTGTCGACCGGCGCCCCGAGCGGCGTGGCGCGGGTCGAGCGCGCCGCCCGGGCTGAGGAAGGACAGCAACAGCCTGTCGGCCTGCAATGCCGGCCGGCTGAGGCGGGCGGGTGCGGCGGCACGCGGACCCGCCATGGCGACGCGGCGAGAGGTGGTCAGGTTGACCTTCAGCTCGGTGACGCCGGCGGCGTCGAACAGGCCGTTGGCGGTGGCAATGGCGCGGGCGAGTGCATCGGCCTCGAACAGTTGCTGGCGCAATTGCTCGACCAGCCGGTGAGCGCTGCGCCAACGCTCGCCGAGCGTTGCTGCCCTGGCTTTGATCTCGTCGCCAAGCGCGGCGATGTCGGCCCGGGCTTCACCCTGCGCGGCCTCCGCGCGGCGCTTGCCGGCAGCGTCGATAGTTTTTTCCAGAAGGGCGATTTGGTCGTTGCAGTCGTCGAGGACTGCACGCGCGGCGGCCAGGTCGCCATCGCCGAAGACCGCACGGTCCTCGGCCTCCGCCAGCTCGGCTCTGCGGGCGATCGCATCGTTGAGGTCGATGTCGAGCAAGGCGATGACGGCAGCGAATTCGGCAGCCGTCCGCGCCCTGCCGAGTTGCTCGGCATGGGGGGATGTCATTGGGGAGTGTCCTTGTGGATGGAGTGCGGGGCGGCAGCGGGTTATCTCCCCCCTCGAGGGGGAGATGGCCGGCAGGCCAGAGGGGGTCGGCACGACCGGATGCGACCTTCTGCGACAGATGAAGATTGGCGCTTCGCGTGGAGCGCTGGCATCCTCTTTTCAACGTAGGAGGTCGCGTCCCGTCGTGCCGACCCCCTCTGTCGCCTTTGGCGACATCTCCCCCACAAGGGCATATGCGCTAAGATAGGTGTTGCAGTGGGGAATCGGTTGTGATTCTACGCTGCGATGACTCACGAATCGCTTGTAGATGACGGCTGGGCCGAGACGATTGAGCTCCTCGGCGGTGAAGAGTTGATTGCAGGGAGTGCCCGCGAGACGAAGGCGTTTCTGCGGCCGCGGGGCGTCAGGTCGGCTACTGATCTGTTGCGCCTGACACTGGCTTACTGCCTTGGCAAGGTGGGCATGCGGGGCGTCGTGGCCTGGGCGGCGGCAAGCGGGATCGCCGACATCTCGGACGTGGCGTTGCTCGGCCGGCTGCGCAATGCAGGGCCGTGGCTGCAGCAGTTGATCGGGCACCTTTTGAAGCGCGAGGAGGAAGGCTTGCCTAAGGGCCGGCTGATCCGCATCCTCGATGCGACATCGGTTGCCAAGGCGGGTGTGCATGAGAAGAAGAACAATGGCCTTTGGCGTATGCACTGCGCCTTCGATCTTGAGCGCGAGCAGTTCGATTTCCTCGAGATCACCGACCAGAGCGAGGCCGAGCTGATCGACCGCGTGCCGGTGGTGCCGGGCGAGATCCGCATCGGCGACCGCGCCTATCTGCAGGCCGAGCGGATCGCAAAGGTCATGGCGCAAGACGGCGACGTTGTCGTGCGCGCGCCGTGGAAGAATGTGCGATGGCTCGACGCCAACGGCAAGGCGTTCGATCTCATCGGCCACCTGAAGAGCTGCCGGGAGGAGGTCATCGAAACGCCTGTCTGGCTGGGCCTCAAGAAGGGCGAGCCCCTGAAGATGCGCCTGATCGCCTTGCGCAAATCCGAGGCTGCGACACAAGAAGCGCGGCGCAAAATCAACAAGGAAGCCAAGGCCAAGGGCAAGCAGGTTCAACCGGAGACGCTGATTGCCGCCGGCTTTGTCATCCTTGTGACCTCGCTTGACCAGGAGGAGTTTCCCTCCGGCACAGTTCTCAAGCTCTATCGCATGCGCTGGCGCATCGAGCTCGCCTTCAAGCGTCTGAAGAGCCTGATCGGACTGCGCGCGCCTCCAGCCAAAGACCCAAGGATCGCAAAGCCTTGGATTCTTGCCCACTTCCTCATCGCGCTTGTGACCGAACCCCTTTCGCAGGAGTTGGGTGTCTCTCCCCCTTGAGCGACGGGCGCCCGCTGCTGTGGCGCGCCACCCGCCAGATCGTCGCCTCTCTGATCGCAGCGATCTTTGCTCAACCTCCCTTGGCAGCCCTGCGCCAAAATCTCCATGCCTTGCGACATCGATGGCGTGAGCCACCACGAAAGCGCAAATTTCAGTCCATGCCGAAGCTATCTTAGCGCATATGCCCTCAAGGGGGGAGATCACCAACTTCAACGCCGGCGCTCTAACAGGCTGTTGAAAAACTGTTTTGTTCACGGAACGTATCAGAATCAGACCAAGCACAAATCAGAGTCAAACCGGGTATCTCCGATCCTTTTTCAACAGCCTGCTAAGGCTCGGCGTCAAACACCGGCGTGAACGCGCGGATCGTGCAGGGCGTCGGGTTGACGTGGCGGATCCTCACCCGGCCCTGCCCTTCCCAGCTGTCGTCGATCGGCACCTCGACATTGCCGGTGAACAGGCGTGCCCGACCATCCGGCGCGACGATCGAGGGCATGCGCACCGGCTCCCAGCGGCCGCGCATGAAGGACTGCACCTGGAGCCCCGTCGTGTCGGTCTCGAGCAGCGACAGGATCACCTTCGCCACCTTCTTGCGGCGGCCGATGATGGAGCCGTCGCGGCCGCCAACATCGAGTTCCAGCGTGTCGGCGCCCGCCGCATAGGGCAGGCCGAGCTGCCACTTGGCGGCGGTCGAGCCGCCCGGCAGCGTGACAGTGCCACCGCCGCTGACGGTCAGCCCGCGATAGACTTTTCCGTCGGCCAGCACATCGACGGATTGGCCGGCGAGATGCATGGCGCCGCCCACCGTGGTGACGGGAAGGCCCGTATAGCTGAGGCCGCAGTCGACCTCGAAGGCGTCCGCGATGGCGCCATATTCAAACGGTGCGGTCTTGATCTCGATATAGCGCCTGGTCACACCGCCTATGGTACGCTTGACGATCAGCCAGAGGTCGTCATTGCCGTCCTGGCCGGGGGTGACCGCAGCACTCTCGACAACCGCCCAGCCAGACCCGCCAAAGGCGCCGCCCAGGCGATGCCGATGCATACCGCGCACCTCCTGGCTCGGCTGATGGGTATAACCGCCAAGCTCGCCATTCTCGAGCGGGAACCACAGCAACGGGTCGGGGTCGGTCTGGAAGGCCAGTTCGACCACGCCCTTCTTCGGGATATGCTCGGAAATCTGGCCAACATCGTCCGAAGCAAAACGGCTCTGCGCCGTCTGCGTCAGCTCGGCGATCGATTTGCGCGAACGCGTGACATAGAGGAACGACTGGCCGGCATCGACCGGGCGGATGCGGGCGCAGCCGAAGGTGCGCGAACGCCGATTCTTGAACGAGGACGGCGTCAGCGCCTCATCTATGCCCGAGCCCGAAAGCGCGCGGATGCCGCCTGAGGTGCCGATCAAGAGTGCGCCGTCGCTGTCGGCGATCCAGACGATGTCGTTGGCCTGGCCGCCGCCGGCCTGGACGAACTCCAGCGCGTCGTCGTCCTTCTCGCCCAGCGCGAAATTGTCGAAGTCGCCGGTGGCCGAGGCATAGACGGAGAACTTCCGGCTAAAAGCCAGGCGTTCCTCATAGAGCGAGCCGCTCTCCATATACTTCCCCGGCACGAGCGTGCCGAGCCGCCAGCGGGATACCGGGTTGAGGTCTGGCAGGGCATGGCCATACATGCGGATCGTGACGATTGTGGTGCTGGCGTGCGCTGCGATCTTGGCCCAGCGCCAGCGGCCATCGGAAGCGTAGAGGCGAATAGCGCGCCCGACATCCGAGGTTTGGAACCCTGCGCCATTGTTGATGCCGACGATCGAGGAAGCCGTCAGGTTGAACGGCGTCATCAGGTCGCCGTCCTCGTTCGGCGCCCATTCGGCGAGGGCCGCGTTGGTGCTGTCCGGCCCGCCACCACCTTCGAAATCCAGCCGCAGATATTCGAACGGCGTCCTATTGGAGAATTCGAAATACCGGCGTTCGGAAGCACTCCATCCTGTCTGGCCTTGCTGCGAGTCGATCGTAACCCAAGTGGAGCCGTCGTTCGAGCCCTGCACTTCCCACTGGGTCGGCATGTCCTCTGCTCGACCGGCAGCACCCGGCGCTTGGATCCAGTAGGCGTTGCACACTTTTTGCGCGGAACTTGCCAGCCGGTACTGAACCCATGCCCCGGTTCCCCCGGTGAGCACGCTCATTGTCTTGCTGTCTTTGTCGAACAACTGCCAGGCATCGCCCGTCGCATTCACGCTGGACACCGTGCCGCCTGGGACAGTCAGGCTGCTCATCTTCGGAACAAACGAGCCGTAGCTGGCCGGCGTCAGCGTTGTCGCGGTCTCATTGATCGGATCATAGGGGCCGTCGGCGATCTCGTAATCGGTGAGCGCCCACGCCGTGTGCGCGGTGCGTGTCAAAACCTTCGGCGGATAATCCCTGTGCGTGATCCACATCTGGTCGGCCGACTGGACATAGGCGAGATCGAACAGATCTGCCTCGAGATAGAGCGAGGCGACCTCCACCGTGCCGACGCGCGCGCCATAGGCGTAGACCCGGATATACTGGTCGCCGAATTCGAGCGCGTAGGCCTGATCGGCCGAGAAGATGAACGGGATCAGTCGCGTTTTCTTCGCGGAAATCTTCACCTCGCCGGCAAAATAAGTGCCGCCGCGCTTGCGGATGCCGCCATGCGGCAGGGTGACGAAGTTCTCGCATTTCGACAGCGCCGCCCGATAGAAATCGAGCGAGGCGCGTGCGTGCAGGCGCGGCGAGATCTCGCCGCGGGTGAAGACGTCCTGGATCGGGTACAGCGTTGTCATCAGCGCACAATCCTGCTGTCGCCGCGCTGGCTGGACCACGACGCGGTGTAGAGCCGGCCGCCGCGCTGGATGGCGTTGGCGTTGAGCCCGGCGTCCAGTGCCCGGTCATAGGCCGAGCGGGCAATGTCGATCATGCCCGATTTGTGGGTCAGCGGATGCGCCACCTTGGTGGCAAGAGCGGCCACCAGCACCTCGGTGAACAGCGCATCCCAGTCGTTCGGATCAGTGAGGTTGGCGACGTAGCGGATGGTCAGCGGGCCAGACCGGTCGGAATAGATCAGCCCCGCCTCCTGGCGCCAGGAGATCGGCACGCCGTCCGGCTCGCCATTGTGGGTCAGCGGCAGCGGTCGCAGGCAGTCGGCCGGCAGCTCGTAGGCGAAGGTCAGGCCGCTGGGCGCCGGTGGGCCAGCGCATCAAGGCCAAAGTGCCGCACGGCCACTGGAAGACCATGACCTTCCTGGCCGCGCTGCGCCACGATCGCGTCGATGCGCCTTGGCTGATCGATGGGCCGATCAACGGCGAGAGGTTCCTCCTCTATGTCGAGAAGGTTCTCGCGCCGACCCTCCAGCCGGGGGATATAGTCATCATGGACAATCTCGGCTCGCACAAAGGCAAGGCGGTGCGCCGCGCCATACGCGCCGCCGGCGCAAGGCTCTTCTTCCTGCCGAAATACTCGCCCGACCTCAATCCGATCGAGCAGCTCTTTTCAAAGCTCAAGCACTGGCTGAGAAAGGCCGCAAGCCGAACCGTCGAAGCCGTCTGCGACGCGATCGGCCAAACCCTCAATCGCGTCACACCGGCAGAGTGCTCACACTACTTCGAAAACTCCGGCTATGACCGAAACTAATCTCATCCCGCTCTAGTGGGGAGATTGGACGTCACCTCGGCTTTCGCCAATCACCAACGTTGAAGGAAAAGCGAAGCGCAGAAACTACCAATCTCCCCTGAGGGGGAGATGTCCGGCAGGACAGAGGGGGGCGCAAAGGAATGCTGTCAGTACGAGATAGGCAAGGGGCGGGAGCTCATCGCCCCCGCCCCCCGCCCTGGCCCGCTCAGGCCTCGGTTGTCTTCAACGCAATAAACGTCATGTTCTTGACGCTCGACGCGCTGCGGTCCCAGTTCGCCGCCAGCGCGAGTTCCGCATCGGTGGCGAATTCGCCGGCCGAGGAGGCGTCGAGGAAGCGGGTGCCCGGCACATGCGGCACGAAATGCCGGCGGCCGACCATTTCGGTCACGCCGCCACCATGGCCCTGGCGCGGCTTGCGGTCGAACTCCAGCGGGCCGCCTTCGGTGTTGACCGGCAGCTCGTTCCACAGGATCGCCTTGTCCTTGAACATGAAGGCGGTGTAGACGCCCGCGGCCTGCGGAATGTCGTCGTCGACCACGGCCCGCAGCCCCATATAATAGGGGATCAGCGGCCCGCCCTGCTCGGACGACGGCACATAGTCGATGAGGTCGGCGAGCTTCAGCGCCTTCATCTGCTTGGAGTGCATCCAGATCGTCTTGAACTTGTCCGCGCGGTCGCCCATCAGATAGGCGGCCTCGATGATGTCGGTGTCGACGATGGAGGCACCGGTGGTGCGGACAAGATCGCCGCCATCATTGGCGATGTTGTCGGCGACGACGCCTTTCAGGATGCCGAGCAAGGTCAGCTTGTTGGCGCGCTGCCAGTACTCGGTCTGCCGCTTGACGATCAGCTTCTGCGGATCGTCGCCCGCCAGGATCGAGGTCAGGTCCGGAACGCCCCACGCCTGGGCGCGGACATTGCGGGCGGCGACCTCGCGGCGCGAGCCGATCTTCTTCATCTCGATGGAATCGGCCGGATCGTCATTGACCGGTTCGGACGGGTCGTTGCCGAGATCCTTCCAGCCGGGCATGTCGACCGAGCGGCCGCCCATCGACAGTTTCGAGGAGATGGCCGGGTCGGAAAACAGGATTCCGGCCTGGTAGATTTCGAGCGACTGGACATGTTCCTCGAAAGCATATTGCGCATAGACGGACGGAACGATCGCGTCCGCGATACGGGTGTAGGCATCTGCCATTTTTCTCTTCCTTCAGGTTGGTTTGGCGGAGAAGGTGTGTTGAGATTCAGGTCAGGCCGAGTCGAAAACGTTGACTTTCGAGAACCGGAGCGGAGCGGACATTTGGGTCCGTGAGCACCGGAAGCGCAGAAAGCCATCGTTTGCAGGCCGGCATCACCTGAATATCGACACAGCTTCAGCGCGGGTTGTTGGGCATCCACTGATCCGGGTTCTCCCCGGCCTCGCGAGCCAGCCGCCGGGCGCGGGCGGGGTCGCTTTTGACGAGGGCTGAAATGGCCGTCAGGTTGCGTTCGCCGGCGGCATTGCGCTTGAACGGATTGCCTCGGCTCAAGACCGCACCGCCATCGATCGTGTCTTCGCGGAACATCGCCTCGCCGATCGCCTGAAACGCCTTGGCGATCTGCGGATCGGTCAGCGCCCCGTCAGGCAGAAGGATGCCCTTCGCCTTGTAGGCGTCGACCAGGCCGAGCTTCTTCATCGCCCGGTTGGCGACCTCGAGCTTTTGGCGAAAGCCGTCGCTGTCGGCCGGTCCCCAGTCCCTGACAAGGTCGTCATGGGTGGCTTCCACCGAGCGAGCCAGTGCGATCTCCTGCACCTTCGCCTGCTCGGCCATGTAGCCGACGAACCTGTCGTGATAGGCCTGCGCGATCTTCGGCGAAGCACCCGCCTCGACCGCCCAGGCCTTGGAGGCATTGGCGAGTTCGTCCGAATAGGCGAAGTTTTCCGGCAGGCCTTCCGGCCTGAGGTATTCGACCTTTTCGGACGAGGTGACTGGACGCATGGTCTCGGGCAACCGGGCATGAAACCTATCCCAGTCTTCCCGAGGCGCGTCCGGGGCGGGAACGCGCAGGCTCTCACCCTGCTGCCGCTCCAGCTCCGCATAGGATGTGAAAACCCGATCGAGGCTTTCAGGCTTGGTCCAGCCCTTGGTTTCAGCGAGCTTGCGGTTGCCTTCGGAAAGACCGTCAAACCAACTTTTGGCGACAGGCGCGGCGGACCCGTTGTCCGCGCCTGCCGGTGACTGTGCCGGGTTGCCCGCCGGCTGCGCACGCGCCGCCACGGACCCGGCGTCTGCCAGATCTGTCATGAGATGTTCCTTTGTTGAGGTGTGAGGATAGGAGCCGGTGCCAAAGCTTGGTATCTCCCCCCTTGAGGGGGAGATGGCCGGCAGGCCAGAGGGGGTCGCCGCGCGTTGAGCGCCGACTTCGTCTGTCTCGAAACAGGGAGTCGCGTCCGGTCGCACGGACCCCCTCTGTCGCCTTTGGCGACATCTCCCCCTCGAGGGGGGAGATTAGCGGCTAAACATCCCCCCAGTTCTCCCACAGCAGCGTGATCGTGCCCGTCACGGCAATCGTCCCGTCGGCGTCGATATCCGTGCCGGTGGCAAACGCCAGGTTGAGATAGAGATCGATCGGCGTCGTCGTGCCATCCAATGTCGCGGCGGCGGCGATGTCGGCGACCGAGGCGGTGGACAGTGCGGCGCCCACACCGTCGAGCGTGCGGGCGGTCGAGGCCAGCACATTGACCATGGTCGAGGCCAGCGTCGCGCTCGACGCAGGCGCTGAGCCGAGCGACCAGGTCAGCGCCGCATTGTCGTTGATGGTCGTCGCGCGGGTGGTCGGCACGGCGAACTGCAATCTTGCCGTACCGCCCTTGATGCGCACCTTGCCGTCGGCGAAATCAAAAATCTTCTGGCTGGCATAGGCCAGCGCATCCGTGCCCGGCACCTGCATGCCGGCGAAGGTGAAGACGGTGCGGTACGATCCGCCCTGCCCCGTGGTGACGGCTTTCAGGCCGGGCCTGGGC
The DNA here is from genome assembly GCF_042647205.1 of Mesorhizobium cantuariense. Classification (NCBI taxonomy): domain Bacteria; kingdom Pseudomonadati; phylum Pseudomonadota; class Alphaproteobacteria; order Hyphomicrobiales; family Phyllobacteriaceae; genus Mesorhizobium; species Mesorhizobium cantuariense. Next base: position 4,392,961 of record NZ_JBHRVD010000001.1, read on the forward strand.
GGGGCAAGGCCGGCCTCGCGGGCGGCGGCACGGGCAAGCGTCCGGGGAAGACCTCGGGTCATGGCATTTCTCCATTTTTTCAGTGGCAATTCTGGCAGCCCGACCAATCAAGCCCCAACCGGGCCGACCATCGAAAGGTTGAATCATTTTGACAAGGAGCAGCGCTAGCGCCTTGTTCGAAAGAGGTGTTTTCGGCCGTCGGTCCATCAACGCCCGAGAAACCATGTCTTATATCGTGAGGCCTCGTGCCCCCGTTCCGCCGCAATGCGACCGCACGGGACGAGCCATAGGGATTCAGGCCTTCAAGGGAGACCGCACATGAACTTTCACAAAGCCATTGCCGCCGTGCTGATGATCGCGGCACTCGCAGGCTGCGCACAGACCGAGGGCCAGCAGCGCGCCGGAACCGGCGCGCTGATCGGCGGCGCCGGCGGCGCCCTCGTCGGCCAGGCCATTGGCGGCAACACTGAAAGCACGCTCATCGGCGCCGGCGCCGGCGCCCTGCTCGGCGCGGTCGTCGGCAGCTCCACCACGCCGCAGCGCCGCGGCGAACAGATGTGCCGCTACCAGGACCGCTACGGCCGCATCTACACGGCACCGTGCGACGACCGGTATTACAACGGCGATTATTGAGGCGCTGATCTTCCCTTCTCCCCCTGGGGAGAAGGTGGCCGCGCAGCGGCCGGATGAGGGGTGTTCCAGCTTGGCGACACCCCTTTTCCGACAGGCGACTTTGCGACACGATCGCCAGCGCCTCACTCCGTCCAGCACCCCTCATCCGTCTCGGCGCTACGCGCCGATCCACCTTCTCCCACAAGGGGAGAAGGTAAGCGTCAATGCCGGCGCCCTTACCCCGAAAGCAGTTCGAGGCATCGTCTGCCACTCGCATGTTGGGATAGCCCCACGACAGCGAGGCTTGACCGGAGATAGAATTCGCGATGCCGCCGCCAACCGCAATTCCAGTTTGCAGCGATCGTCCGTATTACCCTTTAAGCTCTGGCAAAATCTTCTCATCAAGGAATTTGAGGCGGCCGGCCAGCATTTCGGCGTTGGCGGGATTTGCGTCGACATTGACCGGTATCAATTTCGCCACTGACTTTCCCTGGCGCGCGGCCTCGACCCAGACTTCAAGGGCACCGACATACCCATCCAGCGCCTCAAATGGGGTCTTTCCATCGTCGGCTGGCAGGTACGTCGGCGGCACATCCCCGACGATCACCCATGTCCATGGGTTCACATCCGCTCGGCTGGTCTCTATCTCGAAGAGGAAAATATAGATTATCCCTTCCGCGCCGTAACCAAGATATTCACCCTTGATGGCCGATACCCATGTGTAGAATTCGAGATATTGGCGCGCCTCAATCCGGGCGGAATCAAGCTCATCGTCGCCGGTGCTGACATCGGCCGGAGGCAGACGTGTGACGCTGCTTAAGTCGGGTTTGGCAGTGTGCTCCATGACTAACTCCCTTGCCACCTTTGTATAGCCCAGCGTCTGTGGTCTCCGGCATCCCGATGCCGTTCTATATGGTCACGATTGGTGGATGGACGCTCGGGTCGAGAACGGTGTTTTTGCCAATCCCGCCAGCGACGTTCGGCCTTATTTTAAAGTATCCGATCGACCCGGTCGGATGCCTCCGTGCCGCCTCACGTGTCGCTTCGGCGAATTTCGCCCTCAGGCCAGCAATCCATCGCATCAACGCCGCCCCTCCCAAGAGCCGCCAGGCTAAGAACACATCAAGACGCTTCAAAAGGCTCAATCAAGGCATTGGAGATCCCCAATGGCTTGAGGGCATCGAGAATGCGCTCGGAAACGACTAGGCGAAGATCTTTCGCTATTCCGAAATCATCGCGACCGGCCTCCCCGTTCACTTTCAGCCATACGAAGGGCGGAAGCTTCTGGTCCGGTTGCATTTCCTCGAACAATTCAGAAGTGGTCACCTCGACCTTATCGAAGGTTACGCCTGAAAATTCACTCTTGAGAATTTTCTCTTTCACATCTTCGGTGACAAGGTAGCACGGGAATGACGTCACCATACTATCGCCCAGCCATCCATCAAACTCATAATGCAAACGAGTTATGAGAGGAGGATGAACACTAGCGTCCAAAATGACGTTATCGCCAAAACCGCCAGACACCTCTGGCTCGAGATAATAGTATTTCATTTCTTACCTATTGATGGATTGAAGAGGTGGCCATATTTCTGATCTATTTCGGTGGCTTTTTCTAGCAACTTCTGCAATGTGGTCGTGGGATTTTGCCTGTAGAACGCGTCCCATTCGCGCCGAATGGTACTTAGATGCAACGTGGAATTCAATTGCTTCGGTATTCCTCGGAGATTTTCAAGCGAATGCATCATCTCCTTGTTCATAATTCCAGCGTATATCTTTAGTGCTTTTTGCTCTATCCGATGATGGACAAATACAACTCCAACTAATTTCGGATATTCCTTGAAGAATGTCTTTTTGATATTTTTTGGAGAAGGATCTTAAAACCGGATCAATTACTTCATCGGAGATCTTTCCTCCTTTAAGGAAATTGGCGCCCAACCACCGAAGGCCTGCGACCCCGCCGGCCGTTGCTCCGGAGGCGGAAGTAACCGGCAGCTGACCAACCGCATCTAACGGGTCGTCGCGCAGATCCCGGAGAAACAACCCAATGTCATGCGGGGCTCGGCCCAGGGCCTCGAAACTCTCGCTGAGATAGTTGCCGAAGTCGTCCGCGGCTTGTTGGAATGCAGACCGGGGTTCGCCAGGGTGCGCCGATGGCGGCCGTCCTTGCCCCGTCGCAGTCGTGATGATCGGATCGACTTGGGTCGGCCCGGAAAGGCCAGCTTGATCCAATTGCCGAGACAGGGCCTCGCGAGCACCCGGATTGGGCGCTGCTGCCAGAAGATCATGCAGGATGACGTCCTTCTCAGCCTGCGGCACGTCTTCGTCGCTAAAGGTGTCGGCAAGGCTTTGGACAACGGCCCTTGGTAGAGGTTGAGGGGTCTCGACGCCCAGTTGCCTCTGGGCTGCGACAGAGACGGCGATGGCCCATCTGTACGCCGCCGGATTGCTGGTCTCCGATTTGTGGTCTGGGCTCGTTGTCGCCTTCCACGCGGCGTCGACATTGGGGAAGACCTTGCGAACGTAGCCAGCAGGGTCCGCCCGCCTCATGCCCAGAGTCTTGAGCGCAGCGGCAGCCGTAACCCGATACCGTGTCTGCTCTTCGTTGGAGCTGACCGGCCCAGGCTCCGCATCGCGCAGCGCTGCGTGGATCGCCTGGTTGGGCATCGTCCGCATACCAAAGGCTTGGCGGCCGACATCCATCTTCACGCTGAAGTCCTGGTACCGATTGCCGCCCTCCTCGGCGCCATAAACGGCCGCGAAGTCAGCGGGGCTGGGCATCTTGCCGGAATAGCTGCCCGTATTGGCGATTGCGTCCGGGGCGTTCTGCGAAGCGAGGGCGATGTTGGTGCGCGCCTCGATCAGTTGGACCGTGGTCGCGGCGTGCGCCTGGTCGATCAGTCGCTGAACGTCATCTGGAGATAGGTCGGCGAGATGGTCGGCTGCCGGCTTGGTCACGATCGGATCGGGCGTCGGAGCACGGCCCTCAAACGCCTGCGCCACGGCTTCATCAGGTGTTTTCTTGCCGAGGCGGTCGCCGAAGGCATCGCTGCCGGAGGCCGGCATCCCGACACCAAACATCTCAAGCGCGCGTTTCGGATCCTTGGCGATCAGCGCCTCGAACCGCGTCTTGGCCGCGGTGCCGAACCAATCCTTCACCTTCTGTTGTCTGATCCCTGGGTCGAGCCCCATCTTGTCGATCAGGTCGAGGCCTTCCTGGCGGGCTGCTTCGAAGGTGACGGGATCGTCGGGGTTGGCGTTGCCGATGGCGATGGCGCTGGTCTTGAGCGCCGTGTCGACCTGCGCCTGCTCGTAGTCCTGACGCCGCTGAAGCTGCCGCTGCGCCATGCGCCGCGCGCCAACCGCGCGCATCGCCTCCTTCTGCCTGGCGAAGTTGGCGCGCTGGCTCTCGGGCATACCAGGCAATGCATCGTCGAACAGCGTGTCGAACAGGCTGTCTTGACCACCCGGCCGTTGCGCGGATCGACCTGGCCGTACATGGTCTCATGCAGGCCGGCACCATCGGCCGGCGCATTTGCCGCCACCTCGTCTTCCGCCTGCGTGATCCGGCCGTTGAACCGGCGACGCGCCAGTTCGGCATCGAACGCCTCTTGCTGGTCCTTCATCTGCTGATAGCGCGCGGCGACAGCGGAAAACTGGTCGCCAAGACCCTGCATGGCGCCGCCGATCGACGATCCCTGCGGGTATTGCACCGCATTGCCGGTATCGAGCCGGCGCTGGGCAATGGAGAGGGGGATGATGTGGACCATTGGCTGTTTTCCTGCCCAACTGGCTTTGAACAAAAGCTGCGCTGGCGATCACGGCACGGCCGGGTCGCACGCACGCTGGCTGTCGCGGAGTTCTGTCGGATCGACTTTTCTGGAAAAATCCTGGAGCAGCGGTGCTGCCTTGTGGGTCGGTGGACCTCGTCGTCAGCGCGACCACGTCGCAGAGCGCAGCGACCGCTATCTCGGGCGCGCCCGATTAATCGGAATGTCGGCGGGACAGAGGGGGGCGCCGTAGGGCACCAGCGTCCGCGAACGGCTACCGCTCCTCCGCCCGTGCCGCCTTCTCCAGCGCCGCAAGCTGCGCCTCGTCCAGGGTCAAAAACCCCATAATGTGCTGCACCACCTCGGCCCGCGCATTGCTCAGCGCGCTGTGCAGTTCGAACCCATTGGGCGTCCGCGTCCGCGCCATCCACTCGCCATAGGACGGGCGGCGATAGTAGCCGGTCGTCGCCGCGAGATCGGCGAGCACCATCTCGCCGTCCTCGCCGGAAAACACGCGGAGATAGGCCTTGGCCAGCGCATCCCGCGCCCTGGCAGGACTGCCGGCCTGGCCGGAATGAGCGAAGCGTTTCCGGCTCATGCGCCGTTACCCGCCGGGCCGACGGGCTGCCCGCTTTGGCCACCGCCGCCCAGCATGTCTTGCAGCCCGTCGAGCAACCCGCTGTCGCGCGCCTGCACGGCTGCAGGCACCGCATCCTTCGCGGCCTTCCCAGCGGTGGCGATCGCCGCCATGCCGGCCTGCGCCTGGCTGGCCTTGGCGCGCGCATCGCGCAGACCGTCGACTTCCTCCTTGCGGCGAAAAATGCGCTGCGGGCTGCGGCCGGCGCTCTGCACGATCTTGATCGCCTCGTCGCTGTCGATGTTGTCCATGACGCCGGGGTCGAACTGCGCCATCTGCATGGCCGTCGTCACCACCTGGATGGTGTCGCGCGCTTCGGCCGAGCGGCGCAGCACGTCGAGCGGGCCGGTGAAGGTGGGGCGCACCGCCTTGCCGGCGAGGCTTTCCGGCGGCAGGAAGCGGCTGTCCTCGTCATACAGCCCCTTGTCCTCGAGAATGCCGAGCTCGCGGTCGAGATTGGTGGCAAAACCCGCCTGGATGATCGAGCCGGACGGCCCGAGCAGCGCGCCCTTTTCCTCTTGCCTGATCAGCGCTTCGGTCGCCGTCATCTGCGGGTTCTGCACCAGCGTCTGGAACAGATTGACGAACATCATGTCGCGGATCTCGTCGGCGCGGCTCTGCGCGTAGTTGAAGGCATAGGTCGGGTTCTGCCCGGTGGTGATCGGCGCGATCAGCGGCCTGCCATTGTCGTCGATCAGGCCGGGATAATTCTCGCCGGGGTTGAGCACCGGCACATAGTCGAGCCGGGCCTTCGAGGCGGTCGCCGGATCGGTGATCTGCTGCAGCGCGCGAAGCCCCGAGCGGCGCACGGCGTTTTCCTCGCGCACGGTCGTCAGCGCCTCGATAGCAGGCGAGATGCCATAGGGGTCGCCCTCATAGCGGCGCCAGTTGAAGGTCGACACCGGAAAGGTGCGGAAGCCGCTTTCCCGCACGATTTCCTCCTCGTCCTCGATGACGTGGTAGGAGGCGAAGGTCGTGTCGAGATATTGGTACTGGCCGCCCAGCCGATACATCTTGCGCTCGTCGCGCGGCTGGATGCACTGGGTCAGCGAAATCTTCGTCTCGCTTTTGGCCGGATCGTCGACCAGCACTTTTATGCGCGCCGGCAGCTTGTCATAGCCGAGCAGCTGTGCCGCCTGCCGCGCCGTGCGCTCGTAGCGGCGGTGGAAAATGTCGACCTGGCCCCAGCGGTTGCGGCTGAGATAGCCCTCGACCACGGGGATCGAGGCGTAGCGGATCAGCGTGGCGCCGAACCCTTCCTCGGCATAAAGATAGGCCGGGCCATAGCGCACGACATTGCGCAGGCAGGCTTGCGTGGCCGGCACGAAATTCGAATTGGCGGAGTAGCGCAGCGCAAACAGGAAATCGCGCAAACCTTCCGCCCATTCCTTTTCCTCGTCGGTCTCCTCGTCGTTCATGGCCGCCGTCGACAGGCCATGCCATTTTTCCGACTGCGGAATGATCAGGCTTTCCAGCCCCGCGGCCAGCCGGTTGGCGGCCGAGTTGATGGTGTTGGCATAGACGCGGGCGCCGCGCCGCTCCTGCCGCTCGGCCTGCGAGTCCGGGCTGCCGGTTCGGCGGCCGCTCCAGATATCGGGCGCATCGGGGTCGCAGAATTCCGCCACCTGCTCCCACACAGCCTCATACTGGCTGCGCTCGCTCTCGAGCTCGGACTGGCGGGACAGGATATCGCGGGCGCGGGAATCGGTCATGGGAGGCCTCGTTGAGGTGAGGAATGGAAAAAAGTTGAGAGCAGGCGGCGAAGCTGCTGATCTCCCTCCTTGAGGGGGAGATGGCCGGCAGGCCAGAGGGGGTCGTCTCGCGTGGAGCGCTAGCATTCTCTTTTCAAGCCTGAAGGTCGCGTCCCGTCGTACCGACCCCCTCTGTCGCCTTCGGCGACATCTCCCCCTCGAGGGGGGAGATTGGCAGCGTCGATGTCGCGCCTTGTCATCTTTTGCCCACTTGGCGGTGCTACGAATTTCTTGCGGCGGGGTTTTGGAGGAGGTCGATGTGACGACAAGCCTTGCCGGCACCCTGAAAAACCGCGGCAAACAGGTGGCCAAACGGCTGCTTGGCTATGATTCCCGCAACTGGCTGCGCATCCGCCAGATCGAGGCGTTCAGCCTCTTTCTCGAAGCCGGAAACCGCAAAGCTTCCGATGTGATCGAGATCTCACCCGGCTGGAACCGCTACTGGCGGGCGATGTGCCCCAATTACAGGTCGGTCGATTTCCCCGCCTTTGACATCTGCAAGGACCGCACCGATGAGCAATATTCCATCGTCATCGCCGACCAGGTGCTGGAACATGTGCAGCGGCCGCAGGCGGCGGTGCAAAACATCCACGCCATGACCCGGCCCGGCGGCTGGGCGATGGTGGCGACACCCTTCCTGTTTCGGGTGCACGCCAGACCGCACGACTACAACAGATGGACCCCCGCCGGCCTCAAGCAGCTGATGGTCGAGGGCGGCTTCGCGGAAGCCAACGTCAAGGTCCACGGCTGGGGCAACAAGGCCTGCGCCAGGGCCCACATCGGCGGCCCCGTGCGTGCCTACGGACTATGGCGGGATCTCAGCAACGACGAGGAATACCCGCTGATGGTCTGGGCGTTTGCGAAGAAGGCGTGAGAGAGACGCTGCTAATCTCCCCCCTCGAGGGGGAGATGTCGCCGAAGGCGACAGAGGGGGTCGGTGCGACCGACGCGACTTCATCTGCCGCAGGAGGTCGCGTCCCGTCGTACCGACCCCTCTGGCCTGCCGGCCATCTCCCCTCGAGGGGCATATGCGCTAAGATAGCTTCGGCATGGACTGAAATTTGCGCTTTCGTGGTGGCTCACGCCATCGATGTCGCAAGGCATGGAGATTTTGGCGCAGGGCTGCCAAGGGAGGTTGAGCAAAGATCGCTGCGATCAGAGAGGCGACGATCTGGCGGGTGGCGCGCCACAGCAGCGGGCGCCCGTCGCTCAAGGGGGAGAGACACCCAACTCCTGCGAAAGGGGTTCGGTCACAAGCGCGATGAGGAAGTGGGCAAGAATCCAAGGCTTTGCGATCCTTGGGTCTTTGGCTGGAGGCGCGCGCAGTCCGATCAGGCTCTTCAGACGCTTGAAGGCGAGCTCGATGCGCCAGCGCATGCGATAGAGCTTGAGAACTGTGCCGGAGGGAAACTCCTCCTGGTCAAGCGAGGTCACAAGGATGACAAAGCCGGCGGCAATCAGCGTCTCCGGTTGAACCTGCTTGCCCTTGGCCTTGGCTTCCTTGTTGATTTTGCGCCGCGCTTCTTGTGTCGCAGCCTCGGATTTGCGCAAGGCGATCAGGCGCATCTTCAGGGGCTCGCCCTTCTTGAGGCCCAGCCAGACAGGCGTTTCGATGACCTCCTCCCGGCAGCTCTTCAGGTGGCCGATGAGATCGAACGCCTTGCCGTTGGCGTCGAGCCATCGCACATTCTTCCACGGCGCGCGCACGACAACGTCGCCGTCTTGCGCCATGACCTTTGCGATCCGCTCGGCCTGCAGATAGGCGCGGTCGCCGATGCGGATCTCGCCCGGCACCACCGGCACGCGGTCGATCAGCTCGGCCTCGCTCTGGTCGGTGATCTCGAGGAAATCGAACTGCTCGCGCTCAAGATCGAAGGCGCAGTGCATACGCCAAAGGCCATTGTTCTTCTTCTCATGCACACCCGCCTTGGCAACCGATGTCGCATCGAGGATGCGGATCAGCCGGCCCTTAGGCAAGCCTTCCTCCTCGCGCTTCAAAAGGTGCCCGATCAACTGCTGCAGCCACGGCCCTGCATTGCGCAGCCGGCCGAGCAACGCCACGTCCGAGATGTCGGCGATCCCGCTTGCCGCCGCCCAGGCCACGACGCCCCGCATGCCCACCTTGCCAAGGCAGTAAGCCAGTGTCAGGCGCAACAGATCAGTAGCCGACCTGACGCCCCGCGGCCGCAGAAACGCCTTCGTCTCGCGGGCACTCCCTGCAATCAACTCTTCACCGCCGAGGAGCTCAATCGTCTCGGCCCAGCCGTCATCTACAAGCGATTCGTGAGTCATCGCAGCGTAGAATCACAACCGATTCCCCACTGCAACACCTATCTTAGCGCATATGCCCGCAAGGGGGGAGATTACCCCCGCCTTCTCATCACCCGTGCATGCCGTCTCCACACCCACCAATCCCACACACGCTTCCTGAAACTGCGCTTCATCGCGGTCATGGTCACATCCCCAACAGCACGCGGCGCTGGCCGGTGAGGCTGCCTGGCGCGAGGTCGGTCTTGATGGTGCCGGCGGTGCCGTTCCGCTGTTCGAGCTCAGCCCGAAGCGCGGCTTCCCGCGCCTGCACGTCCTTGTCCTGCGCCGTCGGCACCGGCGGCAACGGCTTCAGTTCCGGTGGTTTTTGAAACAGACACATGGTTCCAGCCTTCTCTTGTCCAGTCATAGAGGAAAAAATCTTCGCCGTTGCGGCCGTAGCCCGGCAGCAGGCAGCGTTGCGTGGCGCCCAGCCGGCCGAGCCAGCGCAGCGCCAGTTCATTGGCGGCCAGCGCCCGGGCCTCGACCCGCCAGGCGCCCCGCGCCGCAACCTGAGGCCCGAGCACAGTGTGAAAGAACCCGGTAATCCCAGGCACGCAGCGCTTCACGCGGCGCGTGCCCCAGCTCCAGGCGATCCACAGCCCGCCGCGCTGCTCGGCGGCGCCAAAGCCGGCCTCCGGATTGCCGTCCAACTCGGCGACATAGGCAAACCCCTGCAGCGCCGTCAGCGCCAGCAGCGCCGGCGACCAACGGTCAAGCTGGCAGTCGATCTCGGCGCGGTCTTCGGGGCGGAGATTGGCGGCGATGTAGGAGAGGTCGCGGAGCGTAGCGGGTATGATGCGAAGGGTCATGAGCGCACCGGAGCGGTGGAAGCCGCACCCGGCAGAAAATTGCCGGCGGTTTCAAAGGGTTGATGCCGTGATGGCGTTTAGTCCGGTTGGCGCCTAATGCATGTCGCCCAAAAGTGGCCCCGGTTTTGGGAGAACGACATGCATAAAAACAAAAACCTAAAGCGCGTCGCCTGAATCCGTTCAAACGCGACGCGCTTTAGGTTTGTTCTCCTGGTGGTCGATATCTGATCGACGACGCCTTTTGCAGTGCCACAAGCGTGTCCTCAACGGTCAGGAGGACGGTCGTCTGGACTGAACTCAGCGCTCCACCCGCGCCGATCGCGAGCGCAGTAGCCGCCATGGACACGTTATCGGGAGCCTCCCACAGATTATATCCGTCATGCTCACCAAAGGCGTACCAGAAGCCGTGCAACTTTCCGCCAACCGATTCAATGTACTGCTTCGCCGCTTCTCGGCGGTCCTCCGGGTTCTTGATGAGCTTCGCCCAAGTTGCCGGCGTGTAGCTGAACCGGGTCAGGTATAATGGCATGGTCTTATCCTCCCTGTTTCCCGGCTAAGTATACAGGAGTTCGGGCCTGACTGCGACAGCGGCTGCCGACACCGTCATGTCGAATTGGACCCTCACCGGCACCGTCGCCAGTGACTACTTCGAACGCGCACGCTATCGGTTATCCAGGAGACGGGCGAATGGACATTCGATCGACACTGACGCAGCTATGCGAAGCCTTCAACGCGCACGACCTCGAGCGCATCATGGCGTTCTTCGCCGACGACTGCGTCCTGGAGATGCCGAGAGGAGCCGAGCCCTGGGGAACGCGTTGCGAGGGCAAGCGCAACGTACGGGACGCGCTGGCGACACGCTTCGAAGGCTTGCCCGATGTCCACTACGGCAAATCAGAGCACTTTGCGGACGAGGCCGCCGATACCGGCATGTCGAAATGGACCCTCACCGGCACCACCCGCGAGGGCGTGAAAAAGGAAGTCCAGGGTTGCGACTTCTACACATTTCGCGACGGCAAGGTGATCCGCAAGGATTCCTACTGGAAGATCGTGGAGTAACTCACGGCGGCGGCGTCACCTGAAAGCCCCAGCGGATCGCTCTGCCCCGCCGACAGTTTGCGCCCGACAAAAATGCACTGTCACCGTAATTCGCAAGTCGCGATCGCGAAGATCGAAAGAGCAGGGCAGCGATGGAACACGTTAGCCTTCAGCTGTCGCCAAATTGGTGCTGAGCTCGAAAGCGAGTCCCGATCCATCGGCGTAGGGGCGCAGCGCGGGCGCACTTTCGCTCACGATGGCCTCCACGACGCGCTTGCGTTCCTGATCGCCCATTTCCCTGCCGACAGCACTCATGCCGACGAGGGCCATCGTGTTCAATCGCAGGAGGGGTGCGCCGTCCTGGAAGCGCATTGTGCGCGATACAGTCGTTAACCGGACTTCGTGGAAGCCGGCGTCCCGGAGCAGCGCCTCAGCGGGGGCCGCGTCGCCAAAGCTGTGCCGCTGATCCGCGATGGCGCCCAGGTGGCGCTCCGCCACGCGGCGCAGTTCCCGAAAGAACGGGATTTCATCGTCGGATCGCCATGTGGCTACCGCCAGCCTGCCGCCCTTCGCCAGCGCCCGCCGCATCTGCGCTGCCGCCGCGGGCTTGTCAGGAAAGAACTGCAGTCCCTGCTGGCAGACGACAACGTCGAACTGCTCTCCGTCATGGAGAGGCAGGGCGCTGGCATTGCCTTCGCGCCAGTCGATGCTCGGTGCCACGGCGCGCGCAACGGCAAGCATATCCGAACTGACGTCGATGCCGACGACGTATCCGGCGTCACCGAGCCGCTCCCTTGCAACGCGGGCCACTATTCCTGTTCCGCAAGCGATGTCGAGGACACGATCGCCTGGAGACAACGCCACCTCTTCGATAATCATTTCGGCCCACGGCCGGAAGAGAGGGCCTGCGAGCCACCGCTCGTACATCTCCGGGAAACTTGCCTGGCTCATCGCGTGGTTGGGCATCATTGCCTCCAATGGATCGACCTGAGATTGGCATATTTTGTGCCGACATATCGCCCAGAAAGTCCCGCACCGTAATTCCGGTGTTACGGACTACAGGCGCAGGGCCGGCGCCCTACCTCTTCGTCATCCTATGGCGGAGCAAGGAGCGGAGCGACGCAGCGCAGACCCGAGGATCCTGTGTGTAGTTCCGGTGCTATGGTTGAGGTGGGAAGGAGGCCGAGAGGATCCTGGTCGTCCCTTTCGGGACAGGCCGCGGCATGGCTCGGTCCCTTCCCACCGGTGAACCATCAACCTGAACAGTTGCACGGGGCTGTAACAAGCAGACCCCGCACCACAGGAAGAGGCGTGGACATGATAATGCAGAACTATGTCGGTTGCGACATCTCCAAGCAGTGGCTCGATTTTTTTGATGAGGCAAGCAGTCGCTGCCAGCGCATCGACAATAAGGCCGACGCGATCGCTGCCTATGTGGCAGGCCTTTGCCCCGATCGTGACTTCGTCGTCATGGAGGCGACAGGGGTCCATGACCGGCTGCTGCGCCATGCGCTGGCCAAGGCAGGCATCGCTTTCTCGCGGCACAATCCGACACACACCCACCACTATGCGAAGTCGACGGCACGACGCGCCAAGACCGATCCTCTCGATGCCAGGATGCTGAGCGGCTATGGCCGTCGCTATCACCCTGAAGCCGAGCCGGCGCCGCGCGAAGAAGGTGAACACCTTCAATCGCTTGCCCGCCATCGCGACCAACTGGTCGATATGCGGGCAGAGTTGAAGAAGCATCGCGGCGAAGCCTTCGACGCGATCGTCATCGCCGAGCTCGAAGAGCTGATCGCCACCTTCAACACACGCATCAAGGGGATCGAGAGCCGGATCGCCGAAGCCATTGGCAAAGTCGAGGATACTGCCCGCGACAACGCGCTGATGGTCTCCGTGCCCGGCGTCTCCAAGGTCACGGCATTCTCTCTGCTGGCGCATCTGCCCGAGCTCGGCCAGCGTTCACCCAAGTCGATCGCAGCACTCGCCGGCCTTGCCCCTTTCGACAACAAGAGCGGCAAGCTCAACCGAAGAAGCCAGATCCAGGGTGGCCGATCGCGCGTGCGCCGTGCCCTCTACATGGCAGCGCTGGGCGCAATCCGCGCCTGTGAGCGCTTCAGAACCTTCTACAGCGCCATCGCAGCCCGCTCAGGCTCAAAGAAGCTGGCTATCATCGCCGTCGCAAGAAAGCTCCTCGTCGTCCTCAACGCCATCATCCGGGATAAAAAAGCTTTCGCATGAACACAGTTGCCTGTGTGACCTTGGAGCGCTGCTACGGCGCAGAATTCTGACGTGCCGCGTTCCCCGGCTGATGTCGCGGCATGGATTCTCGGGTCAAGCCCGAGAATGACGAAGTGTGGGAGCCTTGCCCCCTCACCGAAAAGCCCCCAGCGGATCACTCTGCCCCGCCGGCCTTCTCGCCGCCTTGAACTCCGCCGGATCGACCACCGCCTCGCGCAGCATCATCACGCCATAGCGTGTCGCCGCCATCAGATCATCCCGCAGCTTGACCACTTGGCCGTCCTTGCGGTGGAACAGCCTAAACTCCTCGAACCAGTCGGCCAGCGTCGAAAACACCTTGAAGCGGCCGGATTGCATGCGGTCGAGCATCTCCATCAACCCGGCCTCGACCGAGACGGACCCGTCCGGGAATTGCGCGTGGCGCGACAGCATGTTCAGCCCGTGCGCTGAATACTGCCGGGCGAGCGCCACGCCCGCCCCTTCCAGCGTCTCGCGGCGACCGTCGCGCGGCCAGGCAAAGGGCAGCCATTCGCCCCACGGCTTCAGCGTCAGCGTCTGCATGGCCGGCGTCTGCTGCGAAGCGCGGGCAGCCTTTGAGACATAGACGACGTCGGCCTCCGTATCCCAGGCAAGCTCGACCGCGGCAGACGGATGATCCCAGCCGAAATCGAGCGCGCCTAGCCTGGGCCAGTAGCGCGGCAGCCGGAACGGCTCGCAGGAAATCAGCGCCTCGGCCACCGGAAAGATGCGGCCCGAGCCCAGCACCGGAATGCCGCGCGCGCGGGCCTCACGCTCATGCGCGGGATAAGCGGCAACGATCGCCGCGCGCTCCTGTGGCGAATAGTGCTCGGCATCGTCGATGGTCATGAAGGTGACGTGACGGGACATGATGACCTCGGTCATTGATGGCCAGGAAGGGTCAAACCAATCACTCTCAACGACCGCGTTCGACCGGTTAGTCTTTCAGCGTCGCTTGCCGGAGCTGCGTCGGTCAGTCGAGGCCAATGGGTATTTTCAATGGGACGCTAATATACATAGACGCTCCAACGAGCAGCGCCTGCCGAAGGCTTGAGGAATGCCATGCGAAGATTCATCTTCACGGCGATATGTATCGCCGCCGCGACAGCCGCTAGCGCCCATGATTGGTACGAAGACAAAATTGACCCGCAGATGAAATTCAAGTGTTGCTGTAGTTATGATTGCCGCGCCATACCTATATCTTCGGTGCGGTCCAGAATTGACGGTGGTTACATCTATTTGCCGCATAATTTTATCATCCAACCGGACAGCGTACAGGAATCCCCAGATGACCAATACCATATCTGCGAAAATACCTACGTCGTAACCAATCAGCTGTATTTACGTTGCTTTTTTGCACCTCGTTTAAAGGTCTCTCTATTTCTCCAGCGTTGAGGTAAATACCGACCATCGCTGCGACAGCACCGGCGCCTTGCGGGCGACTCTACTTCAACCCCCCGCCATCCCCTCCACCTGCGCCGCCGACAAAAACAGCAGCACCACATCCGACACCCCAAGCAGCGGCGTAAACGTCACGATCGTTATACCGCCCGTCGCATTGGTGCGGGTCAGACCTTCGGAATAGATGTCCAGCGGCGGTTCCTCGTCGAACCAGACGCCGTGCAGGGTTTCGCCCTGCCATTTCTCGCGGCCCTTTTCGAAACTCTTGAACGACAGCACCGATTCATCGGCCTGCACGTCGCCGCCGCCGCCCCAGCGCACCACGACGCTGTCGAGCGCGCCCGGCGCGCCGCGGCCCATCGCGGTCTGCAGGATGGCGTCGGCGGGGATCATGCCGGTGCCCCAGGCCGCCTGCTGCTGCGGCGGGCCGACCAGCACACGCTGCGGATTGTCGCGCGTGCCTTCGCCGGTCACACCCGCCGCCCACAGCCTGACGCTTGAGTCAAAAACCTTGCCTTGCCACCATTCGGGATAGCGGCCGGTCAGGTGCATGGCCCATTCCGCGCCACCGGCGCGGGTCTTGCCGAGCTGATTGCCGGCCATGAACAGCCGTTCGCGATTGGTGGCACCTGCCGCGTGAAACTGGGCCTGGCGTTGATACGGCCTGTAAGCGGCAAGAAGATTAGTCCGGCGCCTGCGGTCCAGCTCCGCCAGCAGCGCCAGATATTCCGTCTTCGCGGACATCACCGAGCTCTTCGAGGAACGGTTTGACGACGGCTTCGAGGGCGCGGATGCGGCTGCGGATCTCGTCATCGCTTAAGCCGTCCAATTGGTTGATCGTGGCATCAAAATCCTTGGGCAGTACCGAAAGCACGATCTTCAGATACTGGTCCGGCTTGTCGGCCCGCACCTCGGCAATGACGCCGGCGCCATGCGCGCGGAAATCGGCGCGCACGGCAGCCAGGAAATCATCGCCCAGTGTTTTCTTCGCACGCTTCGGGCGTGGCTTCCGCGCGACCGGGCTGGCGGCGGGGTTGCGCCTTGCCGGCTTGCGGCGCGTTGGCCCGGCGGCGGTCTTGTCAGTCATGGGCCTGGCCGTCCGCAGCGGAAATACCGATGCTCGGCGGCGCCGATCTGGCCCGGCTGGCCGGCTTCGTCGAGCGTGCGGATTTTTTCTTGGCCCGCTTCTTGGCCCGCGGGGCGCGCTTCGGCCTTGCCGCGCCGGCAGGCTTCGCCGCCTGGGCAGGCTCCGCCGCACCAACCCGCGCCTTGAGCCGCGCCATGACGAGACCGACAAGGTGCCCGGCGATGCCGGCTTGCGGGAACCCGAAGCCGCCGGCCTCGTCCCGCACCATGCCGATCAGCACATCCGGCGCCACCGGCTCGACACGGCCGAGGCGTGGCCGCGGCGCAGCGCCCTCGAATTCGCCAATGGCGCTGACGATCTCTTGGCCGTCATCTCCGGTGATGATGGTGGCGTAGCGTGTGGGCATGGGATTTCTCTTGCGGATGTTGCGTTCCTTGGCGCCCCCCTCTGTCCTGCCGGACATCTCCCCCTCTAGTGGGGAGATTGGCTGGCATCTCGGCTTTCGCCAATCGCCAACGTTGAAAGGAAAGGCGAAGCGCAGAAACTGCCGATCTCCCCCCTTGAGGGGGAGATGTCCGGCAGGACAGAGGGGGGCGCTGTTCCGCCCACATTTCAGTGCTGGAACAAGGCTGAGATCACCAAAAAAACCGCCTCGGCGGGTCGTTGCCGCGCGGCTCCGAAATCTCAGATGCAAATGCTCCGCCCACGCTTTCGTGACGAAAGGGGGCGATTAACCGACTTTACGAACCGAAGGCTCGTTCACAATCTCGCTGTGAAGGTCGCGCAGCGCGTTGACCATTTCGACCGGCCGAGAGTTGATCAGCAGAAGGTATGCGCGCATGGCCTGGACAGGCCTAGAGCGTCCTTGCTCCCACTGCTTCAACTGATCAAAGCCGAATCCAAACGTCGATGCGAAATCCTTCTGCGAAAGGCCGGTCTTGGTTCTGATTGCTTTAACGTCTATTTCGGCAGGGATGTGGAGCTTGTAGGGCTCGGCCTCGCCGCGAGCGATGGCCAACGCTTCCTGCAAGCCCTCCGCGATCTGATCGAATACCTTCTTGCTCATGCTCTTTCTCCACCTGCGGCAAGCGCTTGAACCCCGCATCGCATATTCGTCCACAATAGCCGTCGTCAGTTTCTTCAGACTGTTCCGCTCGGCCTTGGTAAGATTGACCTTTTGGCTTTTCCCAAAAACGGTTATGAGAAAAACGGGCAGGTCATTGCCCGTGTAAAACGTTATCGTGCGAACGCCTCCGCTCTTGCCTTTGTTGTTGCCACGAATCGCAAACCTTACCTTCCTGCAGCCGCCAGTCCCGACGATCTCTTCGCCGTCATCCGGGTTCGCTGCAATGTGGTCTACAAAGTCCTCAATGTCCTCTTGAGACATCCCGGCCACTGCAGCCGCACTGCGGAAGGTTCTCAGTTCCGATACCGTATGCATACCACGCATGAGTATGTAAACTACGCACCTTGTCAACTGGTAAACAGGCTAGGGGTTCCATCGTCGGAAACTGAGACCGGATAAAGATACGAGGGACTCGGGATGTCTCGCACGAGTGGGCGCGCTTGCTTTAAGGCATCACCAGAAACACAAAACCCGCCTCGGAGGCGGGTCGTGGCGCAAATCAGCACCATGGACAAATATATAGCACGGCTGCCCTCACCCCGTCAACGATTTTCTAAAATTCCTAATTATATACGTGACAAAGTACGGGACATTTGCTAGAAACATGGCAGGGAGCACCTAGCCATGAAACTCGACAGCCCAATCTTCCAAGACGCCGACGCAGCCCGCATCCATTTGGAAGCGCAGCGTTGGCCGCATGGCCCGAACTGCCCTCATTGCGGCAATGCTCAACCGTCCCGCATCACCAAGATGGTAGGCAAGGCGCATCGTCCCGGCCTGTACAACTGCATGGAGTGCCGTGAGCAGTTTACCGTCACTGTCGGCACGGTCTTCGAGCGCTCCAAGATCGCCTTGAACAAGTGGCTTCTGGCGACGTTCCTCATGGCGTCTTCCAAGAAAGGCATGTCCGCGCATCAGCTGCACCGCATGCTTGGCGTCACCTACAAGACCGCTTGGTTCATGGCTCATCGTATTCGCGAGGCTATGGCGGAAGACGTTAAGTCCGCTGGCCCGCTTGGTGGCGAGGGCAAAACCGTTGAAGCCGACGAGACCTACATTGGACGCGTCGACCGCGATTATCTTTCGCCGCAGCGCAAGGGCCAGCCGCGCTTGAAGCGCAAGATGAAGCCGAAGCGCACCGTTATCGGCCTTGTCGAGCGTGGCGGCAAAGCCCGCATGGTTCACGTCCAGCACGCCACCAAGGCCGTTGTGCGCGATATCCTTGTGCGCAATGCCGACCGCAATTCGACGCTCTATACCGACCAGTCCAAGCTCTACACCACCACCGGCGAGGAATACGCCTCACACAAGACGACCAATCATTCCGCTGGCGAATACGTCCGCTATGAAGACGGCGTGTCGATCCATTCGAACACGATTGAGAACGTGTTCTCAGTCTTCAAGCGCGGCATGATCGGCGTCTACCAGCATTGCGGGGAAGCTCACTTGCATCGCTACCTTGCTGAGTTCGATTTCCGTTACAATCGCCGCACCGCGCTCAAGGTCACCGACACCGAACGCCACGACCAGTTGCTTGCAATGATCGAAGGCAAGCGCCTTACCTATCGGCGGATTGGTGAAGGCGATCTCGCCTAAGCAGAAGGCGCGCCGACTTATTGCTTTGAGGAAGAGGAAGGCGAAGCCTTAGCGGGTCTCGCCTTAGCTTTTTCTTTGGGACTCTTATCAACCTTGCCCGTATCGTGCTGTTTCGGCGCCGTCTGAAGCATCCGCTTCAGCGTGTCGTTGAATTTCTTTTCGTCGTCGGCTTTCGAGGTGTCCATGGAGCCAGCCTTTAAACTTCTCTTGAGTGACGACCAGCATGCCGTTCTAGGCGAGCTTACCGCCATTTTAGGTCAGGTGGATGAAATCCTTATCCGCACGGTTGCCAAACTTTTGAACGTGCAGCGCGGCACCGCAAACCGCATTATGGGGTCCACAAAGGTCTCAGACAATGCCGGCATCTGGGCGGAGGTGATCCGCGCCAAAACGACCGATGAAGATACCCTGTGGCTCGTCACGCATACGCTTGCCGAGATTCAAATCGTATCGGCGGCCAGAAACGACTTTATTCATGCCTGGTTTCAGATCGTCCAACGAGGTGGTGCGTGGGCTGATGGCGTATGGAAAGCAGGTGTTTGGCGTGACGGTGTTTGGGGCGACAAAGCAGTTCTTGAGGCGCGCCGGGTCAAGTCTGATAAGCCGCGCCCCGTGTCGGACTTGCAGGCAGTCAGGGATCAATCTGCCCGGCTATCCTGCCTCGTTGCTCATATTTGGCATTTGCTGACACAAGAGCCGGCGATAGAATCGCCATGGCTCGAAAGGCTCGCGCCAACACTTCCGCCTCGACCACCGCCGAATGAAACTCCACGTCAGGGAAAACGGCGCAAAGGCCCGCAGAAATCATCTGAGGCGTGACCTCAATTTCAGCTTCTTGACCTTTGCCTTTTGGGGATTCTGACATGGCCGATGACCTTACCGAAATTCATGAGCGCGTGAGATGGTGCCGAAATCAGATCTTATTCATGGGCGCCGAAATCGAGCTTTATATGCTCAATGGCGCCTATCTGGTGTCGTCAGAGGTCGACGTAGGTGGAAGAACACACCTGTCAGTCCAACTGGGGAAACCCATCCCGGCATCAATCCGCATTACGGCCGGTTCCGTGGCTCATGAATTGAGAGCCACGCTAGATTCACTTGCCTGCGTTTTGGCCGCTCGAAACGGGCAAACAGCTGACAACGTCTATTTTCCCGTTTCCAAAAGCGCCGCCATCTTCGCCGCAGACGGGCAAAAGAAAATCACAAAGCTTTCGGTAGCCGACAAGGCAACTATCGCTTCCCTCAACCCCTACGCTGAGGGAAATCCAATGCTCTTTGCGCTTCATGAGACGGATTTGATGCGCAAGCACCGGCGCTTGGTCCTTACCTCCGCTGGCGTTAGCCACTTTGCCCTCACTGGAGGCACTATCGTCTCCCCCATTATCAAGTTTGAGGGACCGCTCACTCACGTTAAGCAAACAATCATGAGCTACGAGGGTGGGTTCAATATGCAAGGCAACCTCGCCATCGATGTCAGCTTTGCTGAGCCCAAATTCCTCGTAGGACGGCCACTTATTGCCGTACTCAACGATTTTGCGAATCTTGTCCAAGCGATTGTCGAGTTGTTCGATTGAGATGCCGGCCTGTCGGCTCGAATCATATGACATATTCCCATACTTTCTCAAGTATATAATTAGGAAAAAATTCCTAGGCCGCGCTTTCGGCACCCTACCGAAGACGTGCCAAGGCATCGCCTCGCCGCGCCCTCCGGAGCGAAAACGCCGCTCGCGCGTTTCGATCGTAGCCACGGGAGCAATCGCCATGAATGTCGCCAATCTGCAACTCGAAGGCCTGCTGATGGCCGTCGCGTCGGTCAACCGCCTCCTGGTTCAAAAGGGGGTGCTGACATCTGAGGAAATCGATGTGGCCTTGCGCAAGACCGAGGCCGGCGAGACCAACCAGGAGCGATCCGAAGGCATGTCCGCGTCAAGCCGTGACGCCGTCAACTTTCCAATCCGGCTGCTGGAACTCGCCAATCAGTGCCAGCCGGAGGCGGACATGCCCTCCTTTTCGAAGCTGGCCCGCATGGTCGGCAAGATAAAGGAACCCTACAACGACCAGCTATGAGGGCACGACCTACGCCCTGCCCGGCCATCCCAAATTGAGCGAAAGCACCCGGCCCGGACCATGCACGGCCGCGAACAGCAATCCGGCCAGGAAGGAAAAATGGTCGACGAAGAAGCCGAACTCGGCCTGGTTGCCGGCCCAGTGGCTGGGTCCGTGGAAGGCAAAGCCGAGGAACAGCACATAGGCGGCGGCGACAAGGGCGGCCTGCGTGAAGAAGGCGCCGGTCAGGAAACACAGCACCAGGGCGACTTCCAGGATCGCCGCGCACCAGGCCAGCAACAGCGGAAACGGGAATCCGGCGGCGGCGATGTAGCCGGCGGTCGCCTCCATGCCCATGAATTTGAAGGTCACGGCCATCAGGAAGACACCGGCGAAGATCAGCCGGGCGATGAGAAGGGCCGCGGTCTGCCACGGCGATTGAGTGATTTGCGACGGCATGCTCGTTCTCCAGCTTTGCAGGTTGGTCGCTCCTAGGACGCGCCACGGGTGCCAGGTCCGACACATCAGGCCAATTTTTTCTCGACAGCCGCGATGCAGGCGCTCCGGCGCGGATCCGGGGCGCCTCTTGAAGCCTGCACCGCGCCGGCAAAACCGATTTATCGCTTTGCCGGCTGATGTTACATTATTGCCCGCTCAAAGGGGGATCGGACATGGCCAAGGCATTGACCATCGGCGCGCCGCAACATCCGGCGATGAGCACCGCTTATGAGCAGGAGTGCCGGGAGGCGCTCGTCCCTCATCTCGACGCGTTGCTCGACAAGGTCGAGGCCGCCGGCTGGGACCGCGGGCAGGCCGCCTCGGCGCTCATGTATCTCGCCGCGATGCGGCTGAAGCCGGCCTGACGCACGCCCGGCCCGCACGGCCTTCCCGCGCGTCCCGCGATTGAACTTGTTGGTAACCACGAAAGTGCTATTATTAGCCAGGGCTAATGCACAGGCGTGTGCCGATGCAGCTATTCGGGCGGGTTGAAATTGGGCACGAACGTCAGGTTCAGGACAAAATCCCGTGGCGTCCGGTCGACGGCGCTGGAATGCAGCGGTTGCGGCGGCGCCGGCCAGGTCTTCCAATGCCAGCGCTGGGCGAGTTCCAACGGCCATTGCTGCCCCGCCGGCACGCACCAGCGCGGCTGCCCCGGTATCAGTGCTGCATGCAGCGAGTGCGACGGCGACCATTCGTCCGACGCCGACCCCCATGCGGCCATCGGCCTGATACAGGCTTTACGATGCCATGGCGTTATTGTCGTGGCGGTGGAACCCGCGGCGCCGATCTGTGTTATGTCCTGTTGATCGCGGGATCGGGCGCCGACGGCTGTGCGTTTCCCCGACAACAGAAAGCGAGGCCCGAGATGGCTGACGACAAATCGAAGACGAAACAGGACCGCAAGCTGGTCTCGAGCGAAGAGCCTTACGAGGTCGCTGCCTTTGCCCGCAAATACGGCGTTCCGCCAAGCGAGGCGCAGACCATCATCAAGCGCTACGGGCCGTCGCGCAAGAAGCTCGATGCCTATATGGCGGCGCGCGGCTAGAGCCTGTTTCATCCCGGGATCGGGACGGGGCTCAGCACCTGTCCCACCCGGCCCGCAGAGCCACGCATTGAGGGAGGTCGTCATGTCCGACAGCATACGCAGGACCGGCAGCTGCCTGTGCGGCGGCGTGCAGTTCTCGGTCAGCGGCGCACCGCTGCGCGTTGGTCTGTGCCATTGCAAGGATTGCCGCAAGGCCGGCGGATCGGTCTACTCGGCCTTTGCCGTCTGGCCGCGCGAGGCCTTCGAGACGACAGGCCTCGTCAGCTCCTATGGCACGCGCAGCTTCTGTCCGACCTGCGGCGGCCGCGTCGCCTGGGTCGACGACAACGAGGCCGAGGTGGCGATCGGCAGCCTCGACGTCGCCCCGACCGATCTCGTCCCCGAATATGAATTGTGGATCTCAAGGCGCGAAACCTGGCTGCAGGCCTTGCCCGGCACCGAGCAGTTCGAGCATGACCGGCCAGCGGCGCACAACGCCGAAGTGCCGACGCCGAGGTCGCTGTCGGACGTCGATGCCGCCGAGTGAGATTTGATCTTTCGGGAAGGGAACCCTGCCCTGCCGGCAACGTTATCAGCGCCCTGTCCTTTGTGCATATCGTTTTCCCCAAAACCGCTGTGCGCTTTTGGGCGACATGCTTCAGTCACGGAGACGACCGTTGAACGACAAGATGTTTCCCCGACCCATCCGGCTGAAATTTGCCCCCGAGCGTGAGCGCGTCGTGCGCAGCGCCTGGGAAAGCCTGGAATGTCTCGGCGACTGGCCGGCCGGCCGGGGCCGGCGTTATCGGGCGGCGTTGCGCAGCTGTCGCGATGCGCTGGATGGCTGGACGCCGCCGGAAAAGGCGATGCGGGCGATGATCGACGCCGCGCGCGAAGCAAAATTCCTCCAGTAGGGGAAAACACGAGATGGCCGAGTTGATGCTGCCCACGCCGATGCGGATCAAGCCGCATGGCTCCGACACGATCCGCGACATCGCCACGCTCAGGGATGCCAGCGAAATCCTGATCGACTGGCCGCAGGCCAAACGCGGCCCCTTCTATCAGGCGGCGCGCGAAAAGATCGAAGCCGCGCTGGAAAACAACACAGGCGCCGCCGAGGCTCAGGAAGCCTTCGCGGCGCTCTGCAACCACGCCGGCGTGCTGGTGCGATAGAGGTTCAACGAAAAAGCAGGCGCGGCACCATGCCTCGCCTGCTTTTTTCAGTCGGTCGTGATTATTCCGCCGGCAGCTCGCCCTGTACGATCGGGTGAGAGGTTTCGAACCCAACACTCCTTGGCGCCATCAGCATCAAGGCAATCACAATGGCTATCGAGGCAAGAAACGCGGCGGTACGCGCAATATCTCTCACGATAATTTCTCCAATTCCAAGTCGTGAAAGAAACGTTCCTGCTAAAACGAGGTTCCGCCACCTTGCCAGAATACCGGCAAACCTGCCCTACTGCTTCGGCGGCTGGGCCGGCACTTCACCCGGCTTGATCACCGGCGTCCTGCCCTGGTCGGGCGCCGGTGCAGCCATTCCCTGATCTCCTGTGGGGGGCGGTTTCAGCACACCGCCGCAATCGTTGAGCGTCTCCGTCAGACTGGCGTCGCTAGGCTGCTGTTTTGCATCTTGCTCGGTCTGAGCCCGGCATTTGTCGGCCTGCGGCGCCTGGCTGTCGTTCTGCTGGTCCGTCTGGGCTGCGGCCGGCACTGCCAGCGCCAGCATCAGGCTGAATGGCACGATGGCGAGAGTTCTCATCTCTGCCTCCTTCTTTCCGCGGTCGCCAGCGGCGACCTTTCCCTTCGCAGGAACAACGCCTGTCGATGAAAAAGGTTGGCCGCTTGCGTCCGATCCTGTTGCAACCAAATCCGTTCGCCGCCCGTTGCGCGTGCCGGAGGCGATCATGTTCGATGAGTTTCAAAGCGCGGAAATCGACACCGGTGATGCCGGCATATTCTGCCTGCGTGCCGGCAGCGGGCCGCCGTTGCTGTTGCTGCACGGCTTTCCGCAAACGCATCTGATGTGGCGCAACATTGCGCCCGTCCTGGTTGACCGGTTCAGCGTCGTCTGCGCCGACCTGCGCGCTATGGCGGCAGCTCCTGCCCGGCGTCCGCTCCGGACCATGCGCCCTACGCCAAGCGTGCCATGGCCGCCGACATGGTGGCGCTGATGGAAAATCTCGGTTTCAGCCGTTTCATGGTCGCCGGCCATGATCGCGGCGGGCGTGTCGCCTACCGCATGGCGCTCGATCATCCCGTCAGCATCGAAAAGCTCGCCGTGCTCGACATCGTGCCGACGGCCGATGCCTGGGATCGAGCCGACGCGAGGCTGGCGCTGGGCTACTGGCCACGGTCGTTGCTGGCGCAGCCCGAGCCGTTGCCGGAAAAATCCTGGCCGGCGCCGCCGAGGCGATTGTCGACAATGCGCTCAGCGGTTGGGGGGTCATCGCCATCGGTGTTTCCAGGCGAAGTGCGTCAGGCCTATGTCGATGCCTTGCGCGCGCCTTCCCACATTCATGCGATCTGTGAGGAATACCGTGCGGCGGCCACCCTTGACCGTGCCCATGACCATGCCGACAAAGCCGCCGGCCAGCGCATCCGCTGCCCGCTTCTGGCACTGTGGAGCGGCCAGGGCGCGTTGGCGGAATGGTATGCCGGCGAAGGCGGGCCGCTGGCGCTGTGGCGCGGCTGGGCCGATGACGTGCGCGGCCAGGCGATGCCAGGCGGGCATTTCTTTCCCGAGGAGAACCCGGCGCGGACCGCCGACGCGCTGGCCAGCTTTTTCGGCGAAACCAGTCAGGATATTTCGCAGCGTCGCACCTAGCTGCGCCCTCGCTTTGACGGGGCCGAAGCCGCCTCCTTCTTCTCCGGCCTTGCCTTGTCCTCATCACCGGCGGCAAGGCCGGGTCCGCGTTCGAACCGGCGCAGAAGCCCGGCAACCACCAGCACGATCAGCGTGCCGAAACCGGCCACTTGCCACAGGCCCAGTCCGCAGGCGACGCCGATCGCGCCCGCCAGCCACATGCCGGCGCCTGTCGTCAGCCCGTGCACCTCGCCGCGCGCAAACATGATCGAGCCCGCGGCAAGGAAGGCGACGCCGGCGGTCACCGCCTCGACCACCCGGATCGGATCGACCTTGACGGAGTCCTGCGCAAACATCGGCGCATGAACGATCTCGATCGTCAGGATGCCGAAAGTGGCAGCGGCGACGCAGACCAGCATATGCGTGCGAAGCCCGGCGGGACGATTGCGCCATTCGCGCTCGAAGCCGATGACCGCGCCATAGAGCGTCGCCAGCAACAGCCGCGCCGCGATGACCGGAAACGAGGTGTAGGTGGGATGGCCGAATTCCTCGACGAGCTGTTCCATGAGGTCCCTTCGAACGCCTGACGCCAACAACGCGGCCGCCGGGCCACGGTTCCTGAATTCACGACGGATGCGGCAATGGGCCGTCGTTGTTTCTGAACGCTTCTGCCGGGATGAAGCGGCCGGACCGGCCTCTCAAGGGCTGAAGGACGGCTCGGTGTCGAGCATTTCGGCGCCGAGCTGCGCAACGATGATCGATTCCAGCGGCGCCGTCAGCGACCAGCTGAGATGGCCCGGGCTGCGCTCCAGAACCGCCGAGCCGTTCAGCGATTGCGGCGCGACCCGCTGCAGGACGACGGTGCCAAAACCCTTGCGCGTGCTTTCGTCCCGTCGGTCCCCTTCATACACCGGCATCGTCTCGTCCCAGACGAGATGGATTTCCCGCTTGCCCGAAACACCGCTGGCGATCTGCCAGGTGATCTCGAGCCGCCCGGCATCACCCGCCAGCGCGCCATATTTGGAAGAGTTGGTGCCAAGCTCATGGAAGGCCATGCCGAGGCTCTGCACGGCGTTCGGCTGCAAGGTCAGCAGCGGTCCGGAGAGCGATACCTGCTCTTCGTGGCCGAACGGCGTGAGCTGCTCCTGGATGAGGTCGAAGAGGCTGGCGCCCGCCCATTCCGAATTCACCAGCAGGTCGTGCGAGCGCGACAGCGCCATGATGCGGGAGCGGATGAGTTCCTCGAACTCGCGCGGATCGGTCGAGCGTTTGCCTGTCTCCCTGACCATCGAGAGGATCACCGCGAATTGGTTCTTGACGCGATGGTTCACCTCTCGCAGCAAAAGCCGGATCCGGCGCTCGCTCTCCTTGGTCGCGGTGATGTCGCGGGCGATCTTCGAAGCGCCGATGATCTCGCCGGATGCATTCCTGATCGGCGACACGGTCAGCGACACGGCGATGAAGCTGCCGTCCTTGCGCCGCCGCACCGTCTCGTAGCTGGCCACGACCTCGCCCTTGCGAACCCGGCCGATGATGTCACCCTCTTCATCCCTGAGATGATCGGGAATGAGCATCAGCACCGACCGGCCGACAGCCTCCTCCGCAGTGTAGCCGAACATATGCTGCGCCGCCCCGTTCCAACTGGTGATGACGCTGTTCAGATCCTTGCTGATGATGGCGTCGAAAGATGAATCGACGATCGCCGCCAGCCTTGCGTCGGCGGTGGTTTCGATCAGACCATCGATGCCTGCCAATTCCGTCATGGCCCCGCCCTTCCCCCGGCCCCTCTGGGCTCACATCAGGGATTTCCATCCATGTTCTGCAATGCGTGGCGGACATTTTGGTTGCAATGGGGCGTGATGTTCGAAGCAGGCCCAGCTTCAGAATCAGGTCGGTCTGGGGTGACATCTTCCGGGGCGTCAAACGGACGATCGGCCGGAACGTCCCGTTGCGGACAATCCTCGTAGCGGTGGTCGCGACCGCCGCAGAACGAACAGCACATGGCTTCGCGATCTTCGCCGCCAGGCCACCATTTCGGTGTTTCGTAATGCTTCCGGCTGTCCATCCCCAGCAATGCGCGACGCGCCATTTGGTTGCGCCGCCAAAGACGGCCAGCCGGACGTTGCGGAACCACCGGCCAAGATGCGAGTTTCGCGTGACACGCTCATTCGAGGAAACCGCGATGCCCGTCCGCCGAATTGCCTTGATGACGGCAGCGATCCTGCTGGCTGCGACCGGCATGGCAGACGCCCGGCCCGATACCCGCACGATGAGTTGCCACCAACTCCGGCAGCTGATCCAGAGCCATCGCGCCGTGGTGCTGACCACCGGTCCCAACACCTATGACCGCTATGTCAGGCAGTTTGGCAACGAATGCGATTGGCCCGAGGTACCGATGTCGGCCTATGTCCCGACCCGTGACGGAAGCTGTCCGGTCTACCGCTGCGAGGAACCGGTCACCGACTTTCCAGACTGATGCGGCCGCCCTGCGTTGATCCCGGCGCGCGAACCGGCTAGGGGTGTAGGCGCAGTTGCATCTTCCCGCTTCGTCTAATGGTAGGACAGCGCCCTTTGAAGGCGTGAATCGTGGTTCGAGCCCATGAGCGGGAACCAAAATTAAGCGCTGCAGGGCCACCGGCTGTCCTCTCCGAACCAATTGCTAAGCCTTTTTCGGCTTTTGCCTAGGACGAAGAAGGTCACCTGATTTCTCCCGGGAGAACGCTCCAATCCGATCTTATTAGCACATGCTTGTATTTCTTCAGAAGCAGGATCATCATCAAGCTGTTAGTGGCTTGAAGGGGTGAAGCGCCATGCAACTGAGTTGCTTTGACCAGAGTGGGGGCATCTTTGCATCGACGATGTTCCTGAACATCACGGCGGTTATGATAATTGTGGCAGCATTGGCCGCTATACGGCTGATTGCAATGTCGGGCGAAGGTTCTATCGAACAGCTCCAGACGGTGTAGCCCGCGAGGTGCTTCCCATCTGGAGAAGTATATGGCCGCGAGGAAGGTGATAGCCGTCAAGGACTGGTCTTGCGGCATGAGCGACGAGCTTGGCCGTGTGGTCCTGACCATCAACCCGACCGAGGGTGAGCCAATCCTGGTTTTGATGACAATTTTCCAAGCGGCGAAAATGGCCGGGGAATTGCGGTCGCCGAAACGCGTGCCCTTCTCACCTCAGTGACACCACGCCCGCGGAAAAGAAGGGATAGGAGCACCCTTCGATGGCGCGAACCGTGGTTCGAGCCCATGAGCGGAACCAAAATCAATCACACAGTCCGGTCTGGTTCGGGTCCGGACGGCCATATGCGGATTTTGAGTGACCGGGTTCGCTGACATTTTTTAGCGACAGCGAAACCAAGGTCGCACGCCCACGTTGAGGCTCGTCCAACAGGGAGCTCAGGCAATGGATCCGGCAAGCGCGGCAGTGATGGTTTTGCTTTCGTGCAGCACCGGCGAGGCCGCCGTCTGCAAACCCGTGGAAACGGCGCCTGCTTTGTACGCATCGATCGATCAATGCCGGGCGTCATTGGCCGACAGGCTGGCGAACTCGCCCAATGGCGAGATCGTCGGCCGGTGCCAGTCAATCGACCCGACCGCCACGGCTTCTCTACCGGCGGACTACACCACGGTCATCGTCACGCGAGGAATAGGTGCCGTGACGAGCTATGTCGTGCCACGCCGGGCGAAATGAGCAGAGAGCGCCGCTGAGCCGCCTGGCCATTAGGTCCGACGACGGTTTTGCGGACGTAACGGCGATGGCAACGAGGATCAAACTCGCCGGGGCAGCCCCAACGCCTCCCCAGCGAGCCTGTTGCTCCGCTACGATGAACAATGGAGCAATTGATGAGCTACGAATCCGGGCGCGACTAAGTTGCATCCGGCCTCCTGAAACCATTTCGCGGACCCTGCGTTGACCACCGGGGCCGACACAGGAGACTCTTATGACCGTCAACTGCCGCATATCGATCGACAACCGGCCGGAAGCCACCGACGCGGTTTTCCAGGCGGTTCCCCGGATCGGCGAAAGCGTCTCCCTATCGATCAACGGAAATGCGCAGGACCTGCGGGTATCGCGTGTCGTGCACGTGACCAATGGCAGCCTGGAAGGTGCCGCGATCGTCGTCGAAGTGACGACCAACATTCTATAGAGGCGAGCCATGGCGTCCCGCGCAAGGCAGGGCGGCTCCCTAAGAGGGCCGCCCTGCTGTTTGTGATGATCAGAGCTTTCCCTCTGCGAGCAGTTCGCGGGTCCGCATCAGCGTCGACAGCAGGGCGGCCTTGTAGCCGTTTTCGCTGGCGAACTGAGTCTGCTCGGCCTGCTCCTCGCGACTGTTTGGCTCTTTGCCGCGCAGGCCCATGTAAGCGGATTGCTTCCGTCAGGCGGAGGCAGCGACTTGTGAGGCGAAGTCGCGATATGGGCGCAGCGGGCGGCCCAGAAGCGCAGTCAGGCGCTCGACGTCGCCGGCCTCGGGCAGCATCCCGTCGGTCAGGAACCGCTCGCCCATCAAGCGCATGTCGTAGGCCATCCAGGCGGGTAAGAGCAGCTTGAGATTCTGCTCGAAACCTTCGGTGCTGTCGCCGCTGTAGTTGATCGGGCGGGCGAGTACGTCTGACCAGATGGCGGCGATATCCATCCCGGTCAGGGTCTGCGGACCGACGAGGTTGACCCGCTCGAGCGCAAGCGGCTCTGTGGACTGTTCGCGGCGCAGCAGCTCAAGGGCGGCGATCTCGGCGATATCACGCACGTCGATCATGGCGAGACCCTTGGCGCCGATCGGCATTGTGTAGGTGCCGTAGCCGGTGATGACGTCTTCGATCATCAGATCGTTCTGGATGAAGTAGGCCGGGCGCAAGATCGTAGCCTTGAAGCCCATCTGCTCGATCATTCGCTCGACGCCGAACTTGCCCGCGAAATGCGGCACGTTCACATAGACGTCGGCGTGGATCACCGACAGATAGACGATCCGCTCGATACTCGCCGATCGGGCGACGTTCAACGCGACCAAAGCCTGGGTGAATTCGTCCGGCACCACGGCGTTCAAGAGGAACAGAGTGGAAATGCCGGACATGGCTTTGCGCAGCGAATCGACGTCGAGAAAGTCGCCTTGCACGACCGATACGCCTGCCGGGAAGCTGGCTTTCGACGGATCGCGGACGAGAGCGCGGACATCGGCGCCGCGCTTGACGAGGTGTTCGACGACTTGGCGGCCAACATTGCCTGTGGCGCCGGTAACGAGGATGGTCATGGAATTTCTCCTGTTGGGTTGCTTGACAGGCCCAATATGTGTGGCTCACAAACAGTCAAACAGGCCGAAATTTTAGACGCACCGTCTCACTGGTGGAACACTCATGGATCTTCTGGCCCTCACCGATTTTAACCTCGTTGCCCGCCATGGTGGTTTCGGCAAAGCGGCAAGAGCCACCGGCCGGCCCAAGGCAACCCTGTCGCGGCGCGTCGGAGACTTGGAGAGCAGCCTTGATCTGCGCCTGTTTGAACGGGGTGCGCGTAACCTGAAGCTGACCGAAGAAGGACGGGCGCTCTTCGAGCGGACGGGGGCCTTGCTTGCCGAGCTGGACGAGACGGCTGCGGCGATAGCCTCGGGCGGTCAAAGACCCAAGGGGAGACTGCGGATCAGCGCACCCATGCTTTTTTCTCAGACCGCA
The DNA here is from genome assembly GCF_042647205.1 of Mesorhizobium cantuariense. NCBI lineage: Bacteria > Pseudomonadati > Pseudomonadota > Alphaproteobacteria > Hyphomicrobiales > Phyllobacteriaceae > Mesorhizobium > Mesorhizobium cantuariense. The sequence continues at coordinate 4,423,400 of NZ_JBHRVD010000001.1, forward strand.
ATGGGGAGGATCGCCGCGGGGTTTGCCCTCAAATATCCGGAGGTGAGGCTTGAGGTGACGACAGAGGACCGGCAGGTGGACATGATCGAGGAAGGCTACGATCTGGTAATCCGGGTCAATCCGGATCCCGACGAAAGCCTGGTCGGACGGGCGTTTCTCCGCGACCGCCTGGTCGTCGTGGCGAGCCCTCACCTTCCACGCACGACCGGTGGATCCGGCGCTCCCGGGGTTGCGCGCGGGGCAGGCGAACGGCAAACATGGCATGTGAAGACACAAGGTGGCCGGTCGACAATCAAAATCGAGCCGGTCCTTGCTTTGTCGACGCTCATCATGGTCAGGGATGCGGTGCGAGCCGGGGTCGGTGCAGCACGTCTTCCCATTTCGTTGGTGGCCCACGATTTGGCTGACGGCACGCTGGTAAATTGGGGCGATATTGACGGCCCAGAGATCGCTCTATGGACGCTCTACCCGTCTCGGCGGCTGCTCAGCCCGCGCGTTTCGGCGTTCCTGGATTTTCTGAAACAGGCCTTCCCAAACGGGACGCCGGACGAGCTGGCCGCCTATATTGGCAGGTGACGCCCGGCCGCTTTCGCCGGCAAGGACCCCTTATCTTTTTTGGGCGGAACTATTTTTCCGGTGGAACAAGTTGAACTGACGGAAATTATCCTGTCACTTACAAGAGGAGGACGTCGTGAAAGACTTGCGCAGTCTCCTTGCCGAACTGTCAGCCAGTTGGCTCAAGCGCCGCAAGGCGCAAGCGCCCACTACCGTGAACACGGTCAAAGCCGCACCCCGCACCGCCCAGCAAACGACGAAGCAGCGTGCCGCCCACAAGCCCAAACCACCGCCCACCCGCGACGTCGCCTCGAACATGTGAGTGACGCCGAACCGGGCGTCTCTCGATGTGGATGGTTCGTTGAAGAACGCCCGTTTCGGGCCTCTCACGCCAGATTGATTGGCATCGACGAAACCTTGAGCCGCCAAACGCGTTTATCGCTTCAGTTCAGTCGAGGTTCCGATGCAAACTGCATGGTTCTCCAAGCCCGTGGCGGTGTCTGTCGGTGTCACCGGTTCCATCCGCCATCTGTCCAACACACAGCAGGCCATTGAATTGCTCACCACACATTGGCGTGACGCCGGCAGTCCAAAACACCAATCGGCATTGCGCGCCTGCCGCCGGGCGACCAGCGGCGAAGTTGCCGCCGATATCGCCAGGTCGGCGCTTGTCGAAGCGGCGCGTGAAGCCCACATCCTTGTCGAGTAAGGCGTGTCGATAAAATCGGCCAACGCCATAGTCCCTGCACCCCGCCGGAGAGCGCATCAATGACCCTGAAAACACGCAAGCTCGGCAGCCAAGGGCTGCAGGTCTCGGCCATCGGCCTCGGCTGCATGGGCATGAGCCAGTCCTACGGCCCGGCCGACGAGGCCGAATCCACCGCCACGCTGCACCGCGCCATCGAACTCGGCTGCACCTTCCTCGACACCGCCGAGGTCTATGGCCCGTATACCAACGAGGCATTGCTCGGCCGGGCATTGAAGGGCAAGCGCGACCAGGTGACGATCGCCACCAAATTCGGCTTCCGCATCGAAAACGGCAAGCAGTTCGGAACCGATAGCCGGCCTGAGCATATAAGCGAGGTGGTGGAAGCCTCGCTCGGCCGGCTCGCCACCGACCATATCGACCTGCTCTACCAGCACCGCGTCGACCCGGCGGTGCCGATGGAGGATGTCGCGGGCGCCGTCGGCGAGCTGATCGCGCAAGGCAAGGTGCGGTTCTTCGGCCTGTCGGAGGCGGGTGCGGCCAACATCCGCCGGGCGCATGCCGTGCATCCGGTGTCGGCGGTGCAGAGCGAGTATTCGCTGTGGGAGCGCAATCTGGAGCCGGAGATCATCCCGCTGCTTAAACAACTCGGCATCGGCCTGGTGCCGTTCTCGCCGCTCGGCCGTGGTTTTCTCACCGGCGAGGTCAAGCGCGCGGAAGACTATCCCGAAGGCGATTACCGCCGCAACGACCCGCGCTACCAGGGCGAAAACTACGACGCCAATGTCGAGGCAGCCGCCAAGGTGCGCGACATCGCAGCGGCCAAAGGCGTCAAGCCCGGCCAGATCGCGCTGGCCTGGCTGCTGCACAAGGGCCCCGGTTTCGGTGTGGACATCGTGCCGATCCCCGGCACCAAGCGGATCAGCTACCTGGAGGAGAACGTCGCCGCCGTCGCGATCAAGCTCGATGCCGCCGAAATGGCCGCGCTCGACGACGCGCTCGCGCCAGGAAAAATCTCCGGCCCGCGCTACACCGAGCGCGGCATGGCGATGGTCGACCGGTAGGGCGCTGGAGCGATCCGGAAAATGGGAACCGGTTTTCGGAAAAGACGATGCTCAGTCAAAACGCGATCAGCTTGCTGCCACCAATGGCCGAGATGGTCAGAAGCCCACACCGGCACCGAATAGGTGGCGGCGAACGCCAGCGGGTCATATCCGCGGGAGCTCAATCGGCATTTTGGGTTTACATCGGCGGCCAGGCACCTAGTTCTAGGGTTTCGCGCCGTGCACCTGAGTGCAGGGCTGACCGAGAACGGGACCGTGAAACCCCAGCCGGCCCCTCAAAAACTTCCGAAAGGATGACTGCTATGACACAGGCCAAGAATGGCGACACCGTGCGCATCAATTACAATGGACGCCTAGTCGACGGCACTCAATTCGATTCTTCCGGCAGCGAACCGCTGCAGTTCACGCTGGGTGAAGGACAGGTGATTTCCGGCCTTGAAACCCATGTCGAGGGTATGGAGGTGGGCGCGAGAAGCACCGTCACCGTTCCCGCCGACGCCGCCTATGGTCCCCACCGCCCCGAAGCAGTCGTGACCATCGAACGCGCCAAGGTGCCAGACAACATCAACGTTGATATCGGCACGCGATTGCAGGTCAGAACCCGCGACGGGCAACCCATGCCGGTAACGGTTGTCGAAGTGGACGATGCCAGGGTCAAGCTCGACGGCAACCATCCGTTGGCCGGGCAGGATCTGGTGTTCGACGTTGAACTGGTCGAGATCGTTCAGGCGGCTTAGCTATCCATGCGGCCAAGGCCGCGATGGCTATGATTTCGGGTGACGCGCTTCCGCCGGAGGTTTCGGCGGCGCGTCGCCTGCGCCCTGCTTTCCGCGTTTAGGCGATCGCCAAACCAGGCGGCTCGGTGGCGTAGATCGAAGCTCACGCTTGCCTTTTGTTGCGCGTGCCGGAGCCCCACAAAGCGCGCCTGAGCAGGTTCCGCTTGCCCTTGCGCTGGACGAGATCGACATCGCTGACAAGCTTGGCCCCACCCTCGCGCCGCTCCAGGGTGATCTTGCGGCTATGGAAGGCCTCCAGCTCTGCGCGATGCGCCACACTGATGATGGTGACATCGGGCAATTCGCGGGTCACCGTCTCCATCATCTTGTCCTGGCTCTTCTCGTCCAGCGCCGAGGTCGCTTCATCCAGCACGACAATGTCGGGGCGATGCAGCAGCAGGCGCGCGAAGGCGAGACGCTGCTTTTCGCCGCCCGACAGCGTCTGGTCCCATGGCGCTTCTTCCTTGATCCTGTCGGCAAGATAAGCAAGGCCCACCTTGTCGAGGGCGGTCTTGATCTGTTTGATCGTCCACTTATCCGCCGCCGCAGGATAGGCGACCGCGCGGCGCAGGGTCCCCGAGGGGATATAGGGGCGTTGCGGCAGCATGAACAGACGCCTGCCGGCGTGGAAATTGACGCCGCCGCCGCCCCACGGCCACAGGCCCGCAATGGCCCGCACCAGCGTCGACTTGCCTGAGCCGGATTCGCCCGCCACCAGCACCCGCTCACCCAGTTCGATCGCAACCTCGGTCTCCTTGACCACAGAGGTGCCGTCGTCCAGCGTGACCGAGAGATTGTCGAGGCTGAGCATCGCACCGTCATCGGTTTCACCTCGGTTGATGCGCCCGAGCGCGTCGCTCTGCTCCGCACGCTCGAGCCCGTCGAGCGACATCATCAGCGAGGCTATGCGCCGCGCCGAGGCGTTCCAGTCGGCAAGACGCGGGTAGTTGTCGACCAGCCATCCGAACGCGCCTTGCACGATGCCAAAGGCAGACGCTGCCTGCATCACCTCGCCAAGCGTCATTGAGCCTTCGAGGAATTTTGGCGCGCACAGCAGGATCGGCACGACCGGCGCAAACAGGCTCGATCCCTGCGACACCGCCGCCGTGCGCATGTGCTGGCCGGTCAGCAGCGCCCATTGCCTCAGCACATGGCCGAAATTCCTGTCGATGCCGCTGCGCTCCTCCTCCTCGCCGCCCAGCAAGGCGATGCTCTCGCCGTTTTCGCGCACGCGCGTCAGCGTGTAGCGCAGTTCGGCCTCCGCCTGGTTCTTCCGCTCGGAGAGCTGGACGAAATTGCGGCCGATGACCACCATCGAGGTCGAGGTGATGGCGGCATAGATCATCGCGGTGATGACCAGGAAGCCGGGAATGGTAATGCTCTCGCCGCCGATCGGTAGGGTGAGCACGCCGCCGATGGTCCACAGCACGACGATGAAGGTCGAGGCCGACAGGAACGCGTTGAGGACGCCGGCGATGAAATCGACCGGCGACTCGGTGGCGATACGCAGATCCTCGGTCATGCGGGCCTCGGGGTTCTGGTGGTCGCCGCCGACGAGGTTCAGTTGGTAATAGCGGCCGCTTGCCAGCCAGCGCGCAATGACCGCGGTGGTCAGCCAGGAACGCCAGCGGCGCTGGATCGTCATGCGCAGGTAGACCTGCGCGACGACAAGGCTGCCGCTGCAGATCACCAGCGGCACGAATACGGCGCTGAGGAAATACACGCTGCGGGCGTTGCGCTGCTCGAGGGCATCGAACATCGAGCGGTTCCAGACATTGATGCCATACCGGAAGCCGATATTGATGCAGATCAGCAGCAGCACCCCGATCGTGAACGGCCAGGCGAGCCGGTCGCCGCGCCGGCTCCAGTAACCGCGCGCGCTGATCCAGAAACGCCGCAGCAAGTATCGCTTGCGCGCCTGCTCGGCCTCCTCAGGCGTCAGTTCTGGATCGGGTTCGACGGCATCCGGCGGCGGCGCGGCCTGGCCGTCGACCTCAGGCGCGGCTTGGTCGGCCTCGGGCGCGGCATGGCCGTCGGCCTCGGGCGCGGCTTCGATAGCCGATGCCTTTTCCTGGCGCGACTTTTGAGCGCCGCGTGGTTTGGCGCCATTCACCCGTTTCGGCTTGGATTCGACCCCGGACATAAGGGCGGTAACGGCTTAAAAATCAAAAGGTTTCATGATGCCCGTTCGAGATCCAGCAGCCACGCTCTTCTGGAGTTGCGGCGCCGCACGGTCTCGCCCAGGGCGCTCGCGGCCTCTGGCCACGGCCCGCCCTCGCACTCGGCCAAACGTACTCGATGAAGCTTTCATGGCGACCGTATACGGAGCCATGCTTGCCGCCCGGGCGTTTGAGGAGCCGGAGCGGGCAATGCTGTCGCTTCTTGCGGGGCCGGCCGGCTCTCAGCTCATCAGCCAACCGCCGGCTCGGTCGAGAAACGCGTCCCGCTGTTCCACCGCCGCTGGCGCGGCCAGCCCGAACGCCGCCGTCAGCGTGCCGATGTTCGACGCAATGAGATCGGCGAAGCGCTTCATGTTCCGCTTGTCGAGGCCATTGAGCTGCCGCGCCAGGGATGCAGCAATGTCGACCGTATGGCCGGCACGAATACGTTTGCGCGCGGCAGCGCTTTCGATACCTAGCGCTTGCAGGAAGGCCGCGAAATCATCAGCGGTGATCGCCGCCAGCCTGTCCGCCGCGCCGATCCTGAAGGCCAGTTCTTCGGTCAGGTTGGCGTCGAGCCGTGTCGGCAGCAGGTCGTAGCGTGGCGCCATGCGGATGCGCCCGCCTCTATCGTGAAGAAGGGCGAAATTCTTGGCGTGGCCATCGGTGTTGCCGATCATCAGATCGAACAGCGTTGCCTTGATGAAGATATCCTTCTCGCCGGCCGGATCCGCCGTCGCCTCGAGCACGCGGCGAATGGCCGGCGTGTCGAAGCAGCGGCCGGGCGTTCCGCGCCGCTCGTATTTCAGCGCCGCCGGCAGCCCGAGCGCCTGGGCGAAATCCTCCTGATGGATGCGCACGATCCGTCCGTCGCCGGTCAGCGCCCTGTCGAACCGGGTAATCAGCAGCGCCTCCATCTCGCCGAAAGGCATAACCGTGGCGTCGGTCGTGTCGAAGCCGAGCGCCCGCGAGAGCGAGAGCGCCTCGGCCTCGTCGCGGGCATCGTGGAGATGACCCTGATCAGCGACTTTCAATATATGCGTGGTCGGTGCGCCCGAACCCGGCCGCGGTTCGGCGAAGGAGCCGTCGGGCAGGTAGGTCAGCGCGATCTTGCTCTGCACCCCGGCCAGCGGCGACGGGTCGGCGGTGCCGTCCGGCAGGCGGCGATGGCGGTGCAGCGCATCGACGATGTCGACCATTCGCTCCATGCCGATCCGAACATAGTCGCTGCCATAATCTCCGGGCAGCTTGACCGGTGGGGCTCCGGCCGGCAGCACCGACAAGGCGCCGGCGCAGTCCTTGCCGAGATGGAACAGCAGGCCGGCGATATCATCGCGGGCGAGACCCTCGCGGGCCATGATATCGGCCAGCGCACCATCACGTTCCTGCAGCAGATTGTCGAAGAACGGCCTGGCGGCGACATCGCCATAGGGCTCGTCGGTCAATGGTAGCGACAAGGATAGGGCGACAGCCTCGGGATTGGCGACATAGTCCGGCCGATAGGCGTAAGCGATCCCGCCATTGTCGTCGCGCGCCAGGATGCCGACCGGCTCGCTGAATCCGTCGAGCCGGACGTCGAGTGTCAAAGCATCCATCAGCGTTCCCGGGCGACGAGCACAATGCCGGCGGCATTGGTGACCTTCAGCACCTTGCCCAGTTCCAATGTCGGCTTGCCGTTCTCCAGTTCCGACAGGAAGCGCCGGCCGACCCCGGCGAGGTCGGCGAACGCCTGCTGCGAAAAATCCCGCCGCTCACGGACCGCACGCACCAGCCGGCCGAGGTCCGCCGGCGACGCGATGGTGGCGAGTTCGGCCTCGGCCTGCCCCTGCGCATCGGAGCCGAGCATACGAGGCAGCGTGACCCGAACTTCGGGCGCAAGGGCTTTGATCTTCATCCCTGTCACAGGAACGATGACGTTTGCCCCGCCCGGGTCCAGTGCCTTACCCACATCGCCCTGCTCGGCGAACCCGGCTTTTATGCCGGCATCCGCGGGATCGGATCGCGCGGCGCGGCGCGCAATCTCGATGGCATTTGGCGGTACGGTCGTCGGCATCTGCGTGGCTTTGGTCCTGAGTTCCGATCCCGATCGGGAACATAATCTCTCCAAAGGCCAAATACAAGCCATTTTGCTACCGATCGGGATCAGAACTCAGGAAGATTGGATACCGTACGGGAACAGAGATGCATCCTGATGCCCACAATCTCCACAGTGATCCCGAGCGGGAGCAGGACACAATATGCTTTGTCGTCATCGGTGCCTAGTGCATGTCGCCCAAAAGTGGATCCGGTTTTGGGGACAACGACATGCATAAAAACAAAGACCTAACAGGCTGTTGAAATTCGATTTTCGACCCCTCGGAGGAGGTTGAATCCACCTGAGCTGAGTCAGAAAATCCAACGTTTTCAGTAGGCGAATTTGACTGCCGTTCGCCCTGAACGAGCCAAATCGCGAAAATCGGCCTCCCGGGCCGACTTTTTCAACAGCCTGCTAAAGCGCGTCGCATGAATCCGTTTGGCCGCGACGCGCTTTAGAACGAGGCGAAGGCCGACCTAACTCGCCGCCGCTGTCGCAACCTTTTTGGGCGCCGCCCGCTGTCGCCGCATGCGGCGTTTGGCGATGAGCTTGAGGGCAACCGGCGGCTCGTTTGACAGCGCGCCCACCGCTGCGTCCACCATGCCATGCGCCACGAAATCCGCGTTGATGTCATGGGCCAGCTTGGCCGCCGTTTCCTTGTCCTCAGCAGCGGTCTCCGACCAGAACACGATCCCCACCCGAAGTGCGGCCTTCATACGCTTCAGCCGGCGAACCAGAAAGCGGGCGTGCTTGACGGAATCCCGGTTCAGGAAGCCGACCACGACGGTGTCGACGGTGTCGAGTTCGAGGCGGCGAATATTGGCGGGTTCCATATCGGCAAAGCCGGCCTTCGACACCGTTGCGCCCTGGACCTCCAGCACCTGCGCCAGCATCGCGGCGGCGGCATCGTCGAGCTCGCCGCGCCCGCCGGCGCAAAGCACGGACATATCCGTGCCATCCGGCAGCTCGGTCTCGTCCTCGCCACTGGGATCACTTTGGTCGCTCGCCTCCCCGGCCACGTGCGGATCCTCCTCCGCGCCCGCCTCCTCCTGCGCGCTGTCGTCGAGATTGGCCACCAGCGTCAGGGCACTGGCCGCCACTTGCCGCCGTTGCAAGTCGCCCATGACGCCGCGCACACGGTCGCGTTCTCCCAGCAGAAGGGCCGGAATGGCGACCTTGTCGTAGAATTCGACCAGATATTTCTCCTCCAGCATCTCCTCGGCGTGGTCGGTGGCTTCTTCCGGATCGGCGGCCAGCAGCCGCTGGTACAGGCGCGCATGGGGTTCGAGCACCGGCTCGTTGCCGAACAGCACATCGAGGAATTCAAACTGCGGCACGTGCCTGCCCAGCACCACCAGGCAGACGGTGAGCGGCGTCGACAGGATCAGCCCGAGCGGCCCCCAGAGCCACGTCCAGAAGATCGCCGCGACGATGATCGCCAGCGGCGACAGTCCCGTTCGCGAACCGTAAAGCCAGGGTTCGATGACGTTGCCGGTGATCAGCTCCATCACCACGAACAGGGCGGCCGTCCAAAGGACCAGCGACCAGCCCGGCGCCACGGCCAGCGCCAGGAACAGCGGCAGCAGCATGCCTATGGCCGGGCCGATATAGGGAACGAAACGCAGCGCCAGCGCCAGCAGCCCCCACAGCAGCGCATTCGGAATGCCGAGGATCCAGAGCCCGATCGCGATCGGTACGGCGTAGACGATGTTGACGACCAATTGCATGAGCAGATAGAGGCCCACCCGCTTGCCGGCATCCCGAAGCGCCTCGGTGGTGCGGTGGAGGTCGCCGTAACCGACAAGCCGGATGAAGCGGTCGCGCAAATCCTCCCTCTCGAGCAGCATGAAGATGACGACGACGATGATCAGCCCGGCCGACCCGAGCGGGCTGATCAGCGGCCCGACTATGTTCTGCAGGACCTCGAGCGGTCTTTCGCGCGCGACGATCTCGACGGGCACCGGCTCACGCGGCGGCTTTTCCGGCGTGACGGCCGGCAGCGAAGCGTCCTGCCTGTCGATCTCCTGACCGATACGCTCGACCACCTGGCTCAATCTGGCAACGATCCCTCCCCCGACCCCGGTTTCCTTGAGCGAACGGATCTTGGCCAGGATGTTGGTCTGGTAGACGGGGATGTTCTGCGCCAGTTCGCTGACCTGCGTGGCGACAATGAAGGAGAACAGGGCAAGGGCCGCGAAAGCGCCCAGAACGCTGGCGATGACGGCGGCAATCCGGGGGATGCCGACCTTTCTGAGCGTCGAGACAAGCGGCGCGAGCGCGAAGGTCAGCAGCAGCGCGATCGCGATCGGCAGGAAAACGTCTCGCCCGAAATACAGCGCCGCCACCGTCGTGACGGTGGTTGCCACATTGGGCAATGAGGTTCGCGGGCGGGGCGCGGCGGCGGAAAGCATGTCCCCCAGCCCTTCAGCCGGAGACGTCATGCCGTTTCGACGATTGGCCGCCACTCGATGTCTCCCCTGCCAGCCGCCATGATCTGATATATTGAGCCGGCGTGCAACTTTAGCCAGTGATGGGTAGTGGGTCAGTTTGAAATTTAGCGTCGGCCAGACATAATGCGCGCTTCCCGCAATAGCGATGACCAATTGAGCCCAAGGATGGCGATAAGCTCGCGGGTTTGCGCTTCGGTTATGCCGGCTTCATCGACCAGACGACGCACGACAGAATCGTCCGGCTTGCTAGGCGCTTTGCCTTGTTCGTCAGTCATCATCATGTCCGTCCCTTGACGACCCAACGACAGGGTAAGGACATGGTTCCTTGGCGGGAATTGACTCGCTAATCCTGTCCGAAAGCGTACAATCCCTTCGTCGCTCGATCTAGCAAGGCAACGAGCGCTTGAAAGAGTCGATCACGCTTTCGCCCTAACAGGGAGACGCGCGATGACCTATCGTGGCACAGCCGACGAGATGCAGTTGGCAACACTCACCAGGATTTTGGACGATTATTGCGAGCAAGCCGGGATTGAAGGCTCGCACCTTGCGCGGGAGCATCTAGCACGTCGCCTGATCGCTCTTTTCAGCGGCGGCATAGACAGTCCAGACGATATCCGGATGGCTCTGGACAACATCGCCAAGGACTTGAAACCCGATCATATGCCGAGAAACGGCTAGTCGCTAAGCTTTTTGTAAGGTCCACGAACCATTGGCTTCTCGGCTTCCTTCGCTTCGATAAGCGCAACGATGTCCGCTATTTCCCAAAGCTTACCGGTGACGCCAGCGGCCATTGCCGGGGTAACGCGAAGCGTCGCATGAATTCGCACAAAATTGTAATACATGAAGTGTAGGGCGACCGCGTTTGCGTGAGCCTCCACCTTCTTGGAAAAGCCATTGGTCAGGCGCGTGAAGCGGCGCATGTGCATCCGCATGGTCGGGTTCTGGCGCTCTGCAAATGACGTGCTGACGTGCTTGATGTCTGGATTGCCTTCGATCCGTTCTTTCCGCGCACCAGTGCATTCGGCGGGGCTATAGCGGCCCTTGGCGCTGTCAGGCGAAGTGCCATACAGCTTGATCAACATCGCGTAGTCGATGTCGCCGCCGAATGCACCTTCGACCGCCTCTAGGTACCTGTGGCCATCGCTGGTCAGCTGGACGCGATTGACAAGCGGCACCATCCAGAACAATCGATAGGAGGCGGAGAGACCCGCTGCCGCCTCATCGTTCTTCAAGCACTCGTTCAGCCTCGCTCGACACCGTGCGCGATGTTTGCCAGCCTGAGCATCGGCCTTCAGTGCAGAAACGTTCCTCGCAGCCACGCGAAGAAACCGGATCTTCCCGACATTGCCGCGCGGACACGCGATGCGGCCCATCGTGCCGGCATCGTGGCGCCGACATGGCAATGGCAGACGATGTCGTGGAGCTGCCAATCGGTCAACTCGAAGAAGCGTTTGGCCTCACCGTAGGTATCCGCCTTCAAGCCCAGCGCGCGAAAGATCGGATCTTCGAAAGCAACTGTGATCGGTGATCCCGCGGAATGCATTCTTTCGCGCATCTCCACGGATTGGTGCTCGGTCCCCGTCAGCGCCCCTAGGCACCTGTTGGGATTTTGCTCCAGAAGCCGCGCCCAGCGTTCGAGACGTTCGCCTCGAGTCGCGACAAGATAGGTTGCCTCGGCGTGGACGTCGGCAACGGCATGCAGTTGGTCAACCGTTTGATGCTTCACGGACGCCTCCTATTCAGCAGCTGAATTCGCTCCAGCCTTGAATGGAATTATGGCGCTCCGTGAGGTCGGCAAGACCCGGAAATGCACGCTACGACGATTCATTTTGGGCGGCTTGGCTCCATTCCGAAGCACAGGTCGCGAGCGCGCGGTCGGTCGGGCGATGAGTTCGTGCGCCAGGATTATCGCAGAGCACGGTCGGGGAACCCGAAACAGGCGATGCGGCTGCTCAGGCACGAGGCCGGGTCACTTGGCCCCGTCCGGCTTTCTGTTGAAGATCGTGAGCAGATCCACCGGCAGCGGGAACACCACCGTCGACGAGCGCTCGCCGGCGATGTCGTGCAAAGCCTCGAAATAGCGCAACTGCATGGCCTGCGGCTCCGCCGCCAGCATCTTGCCCGCCTCGACCAGCTTGGCCGCCGCCTGCTGCTCGCCCTCGGCATTGATCACCTTGGCGCGCCGCAGCCGCTCGGCTTCGGCCTGCTTGGCAATGGCGCGGATCATGCTCTCGTTCAGGTCGACATGCTTGATCTCGACATTGGAGACTTTAATGCCCCAGGCATCGGTGCGCTGGTCGAGGATCTCCTGGATGTCGTTGTTGAGCTTGTCGCGCTCGGCCAGCATTTCGTCGAGTTCGTGCTTGCCGAGCACCGAGCGCAGCGTGGTCTGCGCCAGCTGATTGGTGGCGGCCATGAAGTCCTCGACCTGGATGATCGCCCGCTCGGCGTCGACGATGCGGAAATAGAGCACCGCGTTGACCTTTACCGAGACGTTGTCGCGCGAAATCACGTCCTGCGGCGGCACGTCCTGCACCACCACCCGCAGATCGACCTTCACCATCTGCTGGATGAAGGGGACGAGGATGATGAGACCGGGACCCTTGACCCCGGTGAAGCGGCCGAGCGTGAAGACCACACCGCGCTGATATTCCCTGAGGATGCGGATGGCCGCGGACAGGAACATCATCACCACCAGCGCAACGATCAGATAGGCCACATAACCGATCATCATTGTCTTGCTCCATTCCTTCCCGCATCGCGCCGCCGCACCGTCAGCACGAGGTCCCTGATGTCGGTCACCTCGACGCTGTCGCCCGGTGCGACGGGTTCGTCGGCCTTCGCCCGCCAGCGCTCTCCCTGGGCCAGCACATGGCCCTCGCCGCCCTGCCAGTCGAGGATCTCGGCCGGTAAGCCGCGCATCGCCTCGCCGCCGACGCGCGGCAGGCTCCTGCGCGCCGCCCAGAGATAGGTGCCGGTGAGCAATGCCAGGCCGAGCGTGACGGTGGCGGCGGCGCCGGTCACGGCCCACGACACCTCGAAGCCCGGACCTTGGGTCTCGAGCAGCATGGTGGAGCCGAGCAGAAAGGCGGCCACACCGCTGAGCCCAAGCACGACGGTGGGATTGAAGGCCTCGATGACGAGGAAGGCGATGCCGAGTAGCATCAGGGCAAGGCCGGCATAGTTGATCGGCAAGAGATTGAGCGCATAGAGGCCGAGCACGAGGCAGATGGTGCCGATGACGCCGGGCGCCACCGCGCCGGGGCTGGTGAACTCGAAGATGATGCCATAGACGCCGATCAGCATCAGGATGATGGCGACGTTCGGATCGGTGATGACGGAGAGCAGCCGGATGAACCAGCCGGGCTCCAGCGTCTCGACCGGCAGCCCTTTCGTCGCCAGCACGTGCTTTTTGCCGCCCACGTCAACGGTGCGCCCATCGGCCAGTCGCAGCAGCTCGGTGGTATCGCCGGCGACGAAGTCGATAACATGTTCCTGCAGCGCCGCATTGGCCGACAGGCTCGCCGCTTCGCGCACGGCTTTCTCGCCCCAGTCGCCATTGCGCCCGCGCAGTTCCGCGAGCGAGCGGATCAGGGCGACCGCGTCATTGGTCACCTTGGCCATCATCGCGTCGCCCGCCGGCCGCCCGGTGGCGTCCTTCTCGTCCTTGTCCTTCTTGTCCTTGTCGCCGCCGGGAAGCGACGGCAGCCCGCCCATCTCAACCGGCGTCGCCGCACCCAGATTGGTGCCGGGCGCCATCGCCGCGACATGGGTGGCGTAGAGGATATAGGTTCCGGCGCTGGCGGCATGGCCACCGGCCGGCGCGACATAGCCGATGACGGGAACGGGCGAGGCAAGGATATCGGCGATCATCTCGCGCATCGAGGTGACCAGTCCACCTGGCGTATCGAGCTGAAGGATGACAACTTCGGCGCCCCGCGTGGCGGCTACATCAAGCGCTTCCTCGAGCTGCCTGGTGCTTGCTGGTCCGATGGCGCCGTCAATGGCGACGCTCAGCGCGACCCTCTCGCTCCCGGCCGAAGAGAAGGGAGAAAAGACAGCTGCGGCGACGAAGGCCGCGGCAACAAGGGCCACCCGCGCGAAGGTCACGCTCAAAGCTCCCAGGGCAGGATATGGGACCCAATCCTACCGAAATCCGCGGTCGCAGGCCTGCAAGCCGGCAACCCGGCTCCGCACGGCCTGGACGACAAACGCATGGGGCGTATATTCAAATCCGGAGGAGCCCGCCGCTCGCGCGCCGGGCCCCACCCTTTACCGGTCACGCATGCGCGTGCGGATGACGGAAGTCCCAGACGGCCCAACCTGATGCGGCAACCACCAGCACGCCGAGAATGACGTGGGTGCCCATCGCGTACCCGTTCGCCACGAAATCGAGAAGCCAGGGCGAAACGATCAGCCAGAGCCCGAGAACGATACTAACCCATTCCTCCCACTCGGCGAATGCGGCAAGCGTCGCCAGAGCCATGACGCCCAGCACGACGCCAACAATCCAGGCGTTCCATGCGGGAGCGGTTTCAGCAGCGAAGCCGATTATCCAAGGTGAGATGAACAGGCAGATGGCAAGGACCAGATTGAGCCAGTCCTGGCCCTTCTTACCTTCTATGAGTGTATTAGCCATGACAACCTCCATAGATGAAGCTTGACCAAAGCGTTAAGTTCGCGTGCAACGCACGCTCAATCATTGATGTAACTACGCTTCACATGGCCTTCAAGACCTGGCTAATGAAGAGCCTCAGCTTGGCGTAGGCCACTTCCCAGCGCCACTCTGCTCCCGAATGGGATCAGAGCGCCGCATTTCTGGCTAGCGCGTGCTCGATCAGCACGTCGTAACCGACCTAGTCGAAATACTCGATATCAAAAGTGGCGCCCAGATCGCCGATGGTCTTTATCGTGCCGCTTTCGAAAAACATCGGAAGCACCTCTTTCGATTCAGCAATGGCCAGCGCGACCGAGACCTTTATGACGCCTTGTTGGCTGAGGCTGCCTATCGTGGAGACAAGGCCTTCTACTCTCTTGAGAACGCTCGCCACAGCGACATCGAGATCGACCTCGCCCTCAAACCTGCATTGCAGACTCCACCCATGCCTGCGGGGCGTTTCCCGAACCGGGTTACGCAGGCTTCCTTTCAAAACCGCATGGTCCGGTTCCATCGCCAGCTGCTTGGAAATCTCGGCTGCGGACAAGTCGTCTGACGTAATGGATAGAAATGAGGTTATTCGACTCATCGGGATTCAAGTTCCGGGCTTGGGGGTAATCTTGGTATAATACTGATAATCCGGAGTACGGCCAATGCTACGCCTGCCGGGATCAGCGCGCCGCATGCCTCGCCAGCGCGTGCTCGATCAGCACGTCGATGGTCTGGCTGTAGCCGATGCCTGACGCCGCCAGCGCCTTGGCGTACATCGAGATGTCGGTGAAGCCGGGAATGGTGTTGACCTCGTTGACCAGCAGGCTGCTGTCGGCGCGCAGGAAGAAATCGACGCGCGCCATGGCTTCGCAACCGAGCGCCTGAAAAGCCTGCCGCGCCATCTCCCTGGCCCTGTCGGCGACAGCGGCCGGGACATCGGCGGGCACCTTGACCACTGCCCCGTCGGCATCGAGATATTTGGCCTCATAGGTGTAGAAGCCATGCTTGCCGGCCGGGATGATCTCGCCGGGCAGCGACACCGTCAGCGTGCCGTCGGCCCGCTCCAGCACCGAGAACTCGATCTCGCGGCCTTCGACGAACTCCTCCACCAGAACCTTGCTGTCATGCCGGAAAGCCGCCTCGACGGAAGCCGTGAGGCCGGCGCTGTCGGTTGCCTTGCTGACCCCGAAGGATGAGCCCTGACGCGCCGGCTTGACGAACACCGGCAGGCCGAGCTTCGCCGCGACATCCTCGAACGACACATGCTCCCCGCGTCGCAAGGTCAGTGAGCGGGCAACCGAAAGCCCTGCCTCGCGCATCAGCCGCTTGGCGATCTCCTTGTCCATGGCGGCGGCCGAGGCAAGGATGCCGCAGCCGACATAGGCGACATCGGCGACTTCCGCGTAACCTTGCACCGACCCATCCTCGCCGAACGGTCCGTGCAGGACGGGAAAGACGACATCGACGGAGCCAGGCTGTACGCCATCGCGCGACACGGCGACCAGCCTGCCCTTGCCGCCGGGCAAAAGCGCAACCTCCATGCCGTCCTCGGATGCCGGCGCCCCTGCACCTTCATCGAGTTGTTGCAGCAGCCATCTGCCGCTTCGGGAAATGGCGATCGGCACGATGTCGTAGCGCGTCCGGTCGATCGCCTTCAGCACATTGGCGGCCGAAAGGCGCGACACGTCATGTTCGGCCGAACGCCCGCCATAGAGGATGGCCACTCTTGTCTTTTCCGTCATCGAAATCCCTCAACTGTCAAAGATCAAATGGCGACGGCAATGCCGCGATTGGCAAAGAAGCGGTCGAAATCGGCTGGCGCCAACACTGCGTTTGCCTGTGTGGCACTGGTATGGCCGGATGGATTGTGGAAGCGGAAACCCTTGTCCGACGTCGCGGTGACCAGCACCAGATGGCCACCCTTCGACGGCGACTCGCGCTCGGGCCAGCGGATCGAGCTGCTGACCGAAGCGATGAAGAAGCGCTGCCGCTCCAGGATCGCCGGAATGTCCGCTGTCGCGACATTGGTCATCACCTCGGCCTGGAGCCCAAAAACCTCTTTCACGAAGCTGACGAAAGGCGCGTAGATCAGCCCCTTGATCGATGCCTCGTTGACGACATAGCCGCCATATCCAGTGCATTGCCTGGCGAGTTCGATCGTCGGCACGATCTCGCCGCGCGTCGCCAGGATCATCTTCAGGCAGGCCATGCCGCAGATGTTGGCGGCCCAGACCGCGTACTCATCGAGTGTTTCCGCACCCGACGCCTGCCACAGCGGATCGCGCCGCAGCGCTACCTCGGCGCCGTCGGCAAGCACGGCCGTGGTCATGTCTGGCGTTTCCCACTGGCTGAAAAACGGCACGGTTTCAGGCAGCGGGCTCATGCGACTCCTCGGGCAGATAACGCCATCTCGTATACGGGGATACGAGATGGATGAAAAGCCGCTTAGAGGGCTGTTTCGAAATTCGCTCTGGTAGCGCTGCAAGAGGATGTCATCCTCTGTTTCGGTCGACCTTCACTGACATACGGCCGAAGCCTCCCCGCCTTCGTCATCCACGGGCGGAGCAGGAGCGAAGCTCCGTCGCGGAGACCCGAGGATCCTGCCGCGACCTTAACCATAGAGTGCAGCGGATCAGAATTCTGCACCGTGGCGCGCACTCAGAAGTCGCGGCATGGATCCTCGGGTCTGCGCCGCGTCGCTGCGCTCCTTGCTCCGCCCGTGGATGACGAAGTCATGGGCGTTCCGCCAAATCACCAAGGCAAGCGGCGCATCAACGCAAGCGATCCGTCAAAACTACTGTGCAGAGGTACCAGCCGCTTAGCGCCGCTTACTCGGCCTTCGTCCAGCCGAAAACCAGCCAGGCATATTTCGACTTTTCGTCGGGTTCGGCAGTGTAGGTCATCTGCATGTCGCCGTCCTTGGCGTAGATATCCAGCCTGGGCGCCGTTTCCAGCTTGAGCCATGCCGAACTGTTGCTGAAGGACCAGGTTCCGCACCAGACACAGGCCCCTGACGTCGGGTCACCGGGCTGATGGAAATTGTAGCGGCCGTCCGCCGTGATCTCCAGATAGTCGAACGCGCCGTAAAACGCGGTCACCGTCTGCTGGAACTCACTGGCGGCCGCTTCCTGTTCCGGCGTGGGCGCATCCTTCATATCGCGCGGCGGCCGGATGGCTCCACCGTTCAGTTTCCATTTGCCGACAAAATCCTTCTGGGTCGGAAGATAATCCTCCTGAGCTTGCGCCGACGATATATAAGCAACAGGTAATATATAACCCATACCCATGGTCCCGATCGCAAACAAAAGCGCGACAGCACAGGTCGCCTTGGTTGGGTATTGCATAAAAAGTATTTCTCCGATGAGGTAAGGCGATCTTTATTGAGAGATTTGTGGCGCACGTTGCTTCGATACCGATTCCGCCCGCCATTTGCACGGGTAGCATCGGGGCCACCAATCTGGCAACGCAAAGCAGCGTCTCTCCAGCATCGCCCATAGCGCAGCGGCCCGGCACCGACTCGGTGAGCACCCAAGCGCACAAAGCCGTCATTTGCGGACCAGCATCACCGGAAGATCAGCACACCTCAGAAGGTGATCTTCACCGAAGGAGCGCTGCGTGTATGCGGACCGTGATGGACGGCCTCGATGTTGTTGCCGTCCGGATCGAGCAGGAAGGCGGCGTAATAGCCGGGATGATAGGGCCGTTCGCCCGGCGCACCATTGTCCTCGCCGCCGGCTGCGAGCCCGGCCTTGTAGAAGGCGTCGACCATGGCGTGGTCCTTTGCCTGGAAGGCCAGATGATGGCGGCCGGTGAGTTTTCCCTGTGCGGCCCGGCTGTCGGCACTGGAGACGAACAGCTCGTCGGCCCAGAAAAAGTCGTCGCCGATACCGCCTATCGGGACATCGAGCACCCGGAAGATCGCCTCGTAGAAACGTTTGCTGGCGGGAAGATCCCTGACCACCAGTTGGATGTGATCAATGAGCCGGCCGCGATGCAATTCCTGGGTTTCCATGAAAACTCCTCCTCGTGAGGCTTTCGAATTTAGGTCCGGACAGGACGCCGTCAATTGTGGACGCTTGCCAGCCGCCACCCTTACCGCAAGCCCAGCCCATATAGCTCCAGTCCGTCTTTCAAACAAAAAGCCCGCCGGGAGGGGGGATCCAGCGGGCCTTTGGAAAGCAGATATCGAGCTTTCAGATGTCTGAGGGGGGATCAGACGTGGTGAGAACTTTTGTTGGCCGCAGAGGTTCCACCCTTACAAAAAGAAGATTGCCAGCGAGCCGCCGAAATCCAGGGAATTCAAGCGGTGGAGGCGATTTCTTTTCGCAGGCTCTCCCTCCCTGCTGGAACTTTCCGCTCCCAACCGGGTTTTGTGGCGCGGCTGGGAGGAATTGCGATTGGACTGTTTTCAAAGGCTCGAAGCGCTGGTCGACAGTGCCGATGGCGACGGCATCGAAGAAGCGAACGCTTTGCTGCGTCGTTTCAAGGGCAGATCAGAGAAGGTCGCTGCGGCCATCGACGAGTTCATGCTCGACTTCATGACATTGGTCTTCATCGTAGAAACCGGCGAGGAAGGTTTCGAAAAACCGCTTCGCAAACTGGCTCGCACCAGGCTTTCCGATCTCAAACACCTGGTGAGCGTGTCAGCGTAGAGTGCCCGACGTCCGGCTCCGGCCTATCCCTTCAGGATGGCGGCCAGCCTTGGAATGCCTTCGCTCACCGCGCGCCGGTCGGCGAGCGTGAACGACAGCCGCAGCGTGTTGCGCCCGGTGCCGTCGGCATAAAAGGCGCTGCCAGGCACGAAGGCGACGCGCGCTTCCTTCACCGATCGCGTCAGCAACGCGGTGGCATCGGACCCTTCCGGCAGAGTCACCCAGACGAACATGCCGCCTTCCGGACGGCTCCAGGTCACGCCTTCCGGCATGTTGGCTTCCAGTGCCGCGACCAGCCCATCGCGGCGCTCGCGATAGGCGCCGATGAGTCTTTCCACTTGGCCGTCGAACACCGCTTCTGCGACGCGATGCATCACCACCTGGTTGATCGACGGGCTGTGCAGGTCGGAGGCCTGCTTCATCAGCACAAGCTTCTCGACGATGTGGCGCGGCGCGCACACCCAGCCGACGCGCATGCCAGGCGACAGGATTTTCGAGAACGAGCCGCAATAGAGCGTGCGCGCCTTGTCGATAGAGCCGCAGCGCGCGCAATCGAGCGCCAGGATCGGCGGCTCGCCGTCGCCGTCATAGCGCAGCGCGCGATAGGCGGCATCCTCGATGACGGCGATGTCGAGTTCGCCGGCAAGGTCGAGCACCGCCTCGCGCTGCTGGCGGTTCAGTGTATTGCCGGTCGGATTGGCGAAATCCGGCACCAGATAGGCGAATTTGGCTTGACCGCCGTTTGCCGCCGCCGCCGCGCGATAGGCGTCGGGCGTCATGTTACCGCCGTCCACCGTCAGCCGCTCGTAGCGCGGCTCATAGGCGTTGAAGGCCTGCAGGGCGCCCAGATAGGTCGGCCATGTCACCAGCGCGGTATCGCCCGGCGACAGGAACAGTTTGCCGAGATAGTCCAGCGCCTGCTGCGAGCCGGAGGTGATGAAGATGTTGGCCTCGTCGCAGGCAACGCCGAGCTTGCCCATCTGCCCGGCCAGCCAGCGCCGCAGCGGCAGATAACCTTCCGAGACCTGGTACTGCAGCGCCGCACCCGCCTCCGCGCCGCCCAGCAACGAAGCATAGGCGTCGCGGATCGCCTCGACCGGGAACAGCGCCGGATCGGGAATGCCGCCGGCAAACGAGATGATGTCCGGCTGGTCGAGCAGCTTCAGTAGTTCGCGGATTTCGGACGCCTTCATGCGCGACGAGCGCGAAGCCAACAGGTTCATAAGGGTCACGACACGCCTCCCCAGACGCAGCAATATAGGTCAACTTGCCTGACCTATATCTCCTCTTGGCCGCGAATTGAAGTGTGCCTGAACGATTTCCCGAATGCGCCAGCGCTGGCGCAATGCACGAGCGCCGCGAGCAGTTCCACAAAAAGTGTGCAGCGGTTTTCCGTCCGCCTAAAGGCTCTTCTTGTAGCCGAGATGGCTGCCGGTGAAGCCGAGGCTCTCATAGAAGCGGTGCGCATCCGCTCGCGACCTGTCGGTGGTCAGCTGGACGAGGCTGCAGCCGCGCGCCCGACACTCGTCGACCGCCCATTCAACCATCTGCCTGCCGATACCGCCCGAGCGCCTGTGGCCGGCGACCCGAACCGCCTCGATCTGCCCACGCCAGCCGCCCTTGCGCGAGAGGCCGGCAAGGAAAGAGATTTGCAAGGTGCCGATCACCTCGGCGCCCTCCACGGCCACCGCCAGCAGTTGGTGGAGATCGGCGTCGATGGCCTTGAAGGCATCGATATAGCCTTGCGCCAGCGGCAAGGAGGCATCCTCGCGACCGACGCCAAGCGGATCATCGGCCAGCATGGCGACGATATCAGGCAGGTCGGAGGCTTGCGCACGGCGGAAGGTGATCATGGTGTCGAGATATCGCGAGGCGCTGGCAGCAGCAAGGTGCACTCTCCCTTCCCCCTTGTGGGGGAAGGCGGATCGGCGCGCAGCGCCGAGACGGATGAGGGGTGTTCCAGCGGAGTGAGACGTCGGCGTTCCCTGGAACACCTCTCATCCGACCTCGCTTCGCGAGGCCACCGCCCTGGCGCGAGCCACTGGTCTCGCCCCGTCCTTCGGATCCCACAAGGGGAGAAGGGAAAGGCGCGAATTACACCCCGCTCTCATACGCCAACTGCGCCTGTGTCAGCGCCTGGTCGAGCCGCGCATCCTCCGCATAACCCGACAGGTTCCGCGGCCGCTCCATACCCGGCAGCAGCCTTGGGCACGGCTCGGCGGCGCCGACCATCATCCGCACCGGGATGACGCCGGCCCACACCGGGTGCCCGTAATCCTCCTCGTCGTCGGCGACGCCCTTGGCGCGCACCTTGGCAGATGCCTCTTCGATGCGCATCCCGATCACCGTCGTCGCCTTGGCTTCCTGCGCCGAGATCGGCCGCAAGGTTTCGGATCGGCCCGGATAGAAGCGGTCGACGACGCCGGCCAGCGCCTTCAGTTTCTCCTGCGGCTCATCGATGATCCGCGCCGTGCCGAAACACATCGCCGAGCGGTAATTGGCCGAATGGTTGAAGCCCGAGCGCGCCAGCACCAGCCCGTCGAGATGCGACACCGCCAGACACGCCGGCGTGCCGCCGCGCAGCTGGCGCAGCATGCGGCTGGCCGATGAGCCGTGCCAGTAGAGCATGTCGTCCTCGCGCCAGTGGATGGTCGGCGTGCAATAGGGCTGGCCTTCGAAATTGTAGGCGACATGGCACAGCAGCCCGGCATCCAGCACCGCGAACACCGAGGCGTGGTCATAGCTGCCGCGCTCATGCAGGCGCTTTACCCGGTTGCGGCTGGTGGTCGGAAAGCTGGCGGCGGCGTCGTTCATGGCTTGCATCCTTGCTGCTTGTCTGCCAACCATGCGCCATGACATTGGTCGATAAAAGAACCAATCTAATAAAGAAAAAACAGACCAATTCGCCGGATTGGTCGGCGCTGATCCCTGTCTTGCCGGGCGACGGCCCGCGCAGCCGCGAGCTCTACGCGGCTCTCAGACGGCTGATCGAGACCGGCGCGCTGGCCGCAGGCG
This sequence comes from Mesorhizobium cantuariense, assembly GCF_042647205.1. Taxonomy (NCBI): domain Bacteria; kingdom Pseudomonadati; phylum Pseudomonadota; class Alphaproteobacteria; order Hyphomicrobiales; family Phyllobacteriaceae; genus Mesorhizobium; species Mesorhizobium cantuariense. The sequence goes on from NZ_JBHRVD010000001.1 coordinate 4,445,499, forward strand.
CCAAACTGCCGACCACCCGCGATCTCGCACAGCGCTTCGGCCTGTCGCGTTCGGCGGCGGTCGCCTGTTTCGAAATGCTGATCTCCGAAGGCTTCGCCATCGCCAGGGTCGGCGCCGGAACCTTCGTCGCGCCTGACGTACCGCATCTGCCGACAACACTGGTCAAGCCGCGTCCGCCGGAGATCGACGCGGCCACCTCGCTGCCTTGCGGCCTTGGCGTGGCGGTGTCCGATCCGCGCACGCTTGATTTGTTCCGCATCCTTTTGTCGCGTCACCTCGCCCGCCCCGGCCCCGAGCATTTCCGCTATGGCGACCCGCGCGGCGGCCTGCCGCTGCGCACGGCAATTGCCACCTATCTGAGAACCGCGCGCGGCGTGCGCTGCGATGCCGGCCAGATCGTGCTGACTTCGGGCACGCAGCAGGGGCTGGATCTTCTGGTGCGTGCGGCGCTCAGCCCCGGCGACGCCGTCTGGATCGAAAACCCCTGCTATCCCATGGCGCATGCCGTGCTGGCCGGCAGCGGCGTCAGGGTTTTTGGCGTGCCGGTCGACGAAGAAGGGCTCGATCCCGAGATCGGCGAAAGCCTGTGCCCGAAAGCGCGTGCGGCCTATGTCACGCCCTCGCATCAATACCCACTCGGCGTGACGATGACGATGCGCCGCCGCCTCGTTTTGCTCGACTGGGCACAACGCAACGATGCCTGGATCATCGAGGACGATTACGACAGCGAGTTCCGCTACGCCGGCCCGCCGCTGACCTCGCTGCAGGGCATGGACGGCACGGGCCGCGTCGCCTATCTCGGCACGTTCTCGAAAATCCTCTTCCCCGGCCTGCGCATCGGCTACATCGTGGTGCCGGAGCCGCTGCTCGACGCCGTCATGGCGGTCAGGGCGCGCTCCGACCGCTTTCCCTCGACGCTGGCCGAAGGTGCGCTGACCGACCTCCTGAACGAGGGCCATTTCGCCGCGCATCTCAGGCGCGTGCGCCGCCGCGTCCAGGCCGCGCGCGACGTGCTCGTCGCCGGCCTCGAGGCGCATTGCGGTGACGCCCTCGAAGTAACCGTGCCCGAACAGGGACTGCACCTGATGGCGACGCTGAAGCGCGCCGGGCCGGACACGGCAATCGTCGAGGCAGCGAAGACGGTGGGCGTCGGTGCGCGTGCCCTCTCCTCGATGTTCATCGACGGGGTGCCGAGGCAAGGCCTGGTGCTGGGTTTTTCGGGGTTTTCGGACGAGGAGCTGATGGGGGCGGCGGTGCGACTGTGTGAGGTGATGGGGTAGCGGTACTCTTCCCTCGTCATCCTAGGGCGGAGCAGGAGCGAAGCGACGTCGCGGAGACCCTAGGATCCATGCCGTGACGCAAGCGACGGGCAAAGCGGGCCGGGATCGAGCACTACACCCCGTTCCGCGAAACAGCTCAAACCATTCCGGATCGGCCCTTTCGATCAGTGCAGTCCTTATCAGCTGCATTCTTTGGCAGACTTCCCGGCATGGATCCTGGGGTCTGCGCGCGTCGCTTTGCTCCTTGCTCCGCCCTAGGATGACGAAGGCGTGGATGGCTCTCAATCAATCCCCGTCTGCCGGCACGGCCTTGCCACACTGCGCCAGCACCTTGCCGATGGCAGCGCTCGAGCCCTTCAGCGGAAAACTGGTCTCGCCGTATTTTGCGGCGCTGACACTCACATCGCCCTTCCCGCGCAGCAGGTCGAGCAGCGGATCGGCCTTCGCCAAATTGACGACGAAGTAGTTGTACATGGCCTCTAGCTGCAGCGTCTTGGTCACCGTCTTGCCGTCGGCCTTGAACTCGAACGAACCGCTGATGCCGGGTTCCAGCTGCTGGCCTGTGGCGCCGAGATCGTAGCTCAGCACCGGCGTGTCGAAACAGGTCAGCATCAGATGCGCATCGCCTTTCGGCCCACCGCAGACCGAAGCCGTCAGCACACTGCCGCCCTCGTCTTCCTCCATCTTCGCACTCCAGCCGCCGCAGGACGCGGCAAACGCCGGCTGCGCGGCCTGCAGGACCGCTATCGCACCGGCGACGACGAGATATCCAGCTCTCATGACTTCCCCCAATTGACTCCCTCTAGGGCATTTGCAGCACCAGCAGGCATTCTATAGGAAAAGCTGTCCTGTGGCATTGCCTGTTGCGGCGATGTCGCCCGGTCCTGATTTTGCGGAGAGCGGTGTTGAGAGCCTGTGTTCGTCTGTGTTTTCTGTTGGTGGTTTTGCCGGCCTTGCCGCTGGCCGCCCATGCTGAGTGGAAGCCGGTCGAGAAGATCGAGCCCTACGCCGTCTCGGGCCAATCCGGCGCCGAACTCTACCGCTCGATCGGTGAGAACGGGCCAAAGCTCGGCATTGCCCGCGCCATCGCCTACACCAATTTCAAACTGACCTGGGGGGTCAGGGACTACAAGCCCAGCGGCAAGGACTGCGTGCTGACGGCGGGGCGGCCGAAACTGATCATCACCTACACCTTGCCGAAGCCTGCCGGTTCGTTGCCGCCGGCCGTCCAGAAGAACTGGGACGTGTTCATCGCCGGCGTCAGCGCCCATGAGAAGGTGCATGGCGCCAGCATGGTCCAGATGGTCCACGACATAGAAGCGGTGACGGACGGCCTGACCCTTGCCGATGATCCCAAATGCAGCAAGACCAGGGCCGAGGTGGTCCGTCGGCTGGACGCGATATCGAAGGCGCGGGTGCAGGGGAGCCGTGATTTCGACCGCGTCGAATTCGGCAATGGCGGCAACCTGCAGAAGCTGGTTTTCGGCCTGGTGACCGGCCCCTGACTGGCGCGGACCTAATCCGCGGTTGGCTTAGAGATGCTTCGACCGCTGGCGCCGGCCCCCTCTCCGGCCACTTCGCGGCCCCCTCTCCCCCAGCCGGCCCCCTCTCCGGCCGCTTCGCGGCCCCCTTTCCCCCACTCGCTTGGGGGCGAGGAACCCAAGCCTACTGCGTCTCGGCACTCGCCCTCAGCTCCGCCCGCTTCTCGTCCGAGACGACAGCCAGATCCAGCACCTTCTGCAATTCGGCCGCATGGCGGAAGGACGGTTCGGCTTGCACGCCGGTTCGCACCGCATCGGCGAAACGCTGGTAGTTGGTCGGCACCGTGCCGGCGTCGAGCTCTTCCCATATGGCGTTCTCGACATTCTCCCCCACGCATGCCCTGAGCGCCGAGCCATCGAGATTGTACACCACTTCGACGCCGCCTTTGTCGCCATAGATGCGCAGGCGCAGTTCGTTGAGATGGCCTGATGCCCAGCGGCTGGCATGCACCACGCCGAAGGCGCCGTTGGAAAAGTCCAGCGTCATGGCGAAGCTGTCATTGGCGTCGAGCCCGTAGTCGCCGATGCGGTTGCCAGGCGCCTTGTCGAAGGCGCGCAGCCGGCAGAACACATGGTCGATGTCGAGCGCCGCACCATAGCTGGCGAAATCGAGGATGTGGATGCCGACATCGCCGAGCACGCCATTCGAGCCATGGCCGCGCGACAGGCGCCAGAGCCATTTCGGGTCGGTGCGCCAGTCGCCCCAGAATTTCGACACCAGCCAGCTTTGCAGATAGGACGCCTCGACATGCCTGACCGTGCCGATTTCGCCCGCCTGCACCATCTGGCGGGCCTTCTGCAGCGCCGCGACATTGCGATAGGTGAGGTTCACCATGTTGACGATGCCGGCGGCCTCGGCGGCGTCGGCCATCTCGGTCGCCTTGCCGAAATTTTCGGCCAGCGGCTTCTCGCACAGCACCGGCTTGCCGGCGGCGATCAGCGCCATGGTGGTCGGATGATGGATCCGGTCCGGCGTGACATTGGCCACCGCGTCGAACTCACCCCATGTCAGCGCCTCCTCCAGCGAGGTGAAGCGGTTGGCGATCTTGAAGCTGTCGGCGAATTCGCCGACCCGCGCCGGATCGACATCGACGGCGCCGACGATGTCGACGCCCTCGATGGCGCTGAAGCGCCGGGCATGTTCCTGCGCCATCCAGCCGGTGCCGAGTATCAAAAGCCGCATTTTTGCTCCTTTGGGGTGAGATGCCGGAATCCCCTCCCGGTCGACGCCCTCAAATAGCGCGTATAATGCCGCCGTCGACCCGAATGTTCTGGCCGGTGATGTAGCCGGCGCCCTCGGACGCCAGGAAGGCGATGGTCGCGGCGATTTCTTCCGACGTGCCGTAGCGCTGCATCGGCACGCTGTCGCGGCGCTCCTCGGTGGCCGGCAGGCTGTCGATCCAGCCGGGCAGCACATTGTTCATGCGCACATTGTCCGATGCATAGGTGTTGGAGAAGATCTTGGTGTAGGCGGCAAGGCCGGCGCGGAACACGGCGGAAGTCGGGAACATCGGGCTCGGCTCGACCACCCAGGCAGTCGAGATGTTGATGATGGCGCCGCCCTTCTGTTTGACCATCTGCGGCGCCACGATGCGCACCGGCCGGATGACGTTCAGCAGGTAGACGTCCATGCCGGTGTGCCATTGCTCGTCGGTGATTTCCAGGATCGGCGCGCGCGGCCCGTGGCCGCCGCTGTTGACCAGCACGTCGATGCGGCCATAGCGCTCGAGCGTCAGGTCGACGAGACGCTGCAGATCGTCGTTCGACTGGTTGGAGCCGGTGACGCCGAGCCCGCCCAGTTCCTTGGCCAGCGCCTCGCCCTTGCCGGAGGAAGACAGGATGGCAACCTTGAAGCCGTCCGCCGCCAGCCGCCTCGCCGCCGCCGCACCCATGCCGCTGCCGCCGGCCACGACCACAGCTACTTTTTCTACACTCATTGGATTTTCCTCTCAGGGTTGGCGGGCACCGCAAGCGGTGTTTTCAGGAGTTGAGCGTTGATATAGCTGGTTTTCCCCGCCGGTTCGAACCAGAATGCCTGAAATCAACCTGTAGAAAAACTCCTGCATGCCCGAAGCCTTCCTCAGCCTGCCGCCGTTGAATGCGCTGCGCGCCTTCGAAGCCTCGGCGCGGCATCTCAACTTCCGCATCGCGGCCGAAGAGCTCAATGTCACGCAAGGGGCGGTGGCCCAGCACATTCGCGGGCTGGAGGCCGATCTCGGCACGAAACTCTTCGAGCGGCTGCCGCGCGGCCTGGCGCTGACCGATGAGGGCCGCGCCTATGTCCCCAACATCCGCCGCGCCTTCGACCTGATCTCGGAGGCGACGCTGCTGCTTCGTCCCGAGCCGGCGCGGCTGACGATCAGCGTGACGCCAAGCTTCGCCACCAAATGGCTGATCCCCCGGCTGCAGCACTTCATGGCACACAATCCGCTGGTCGACCTGCGCGTCCTGGCCAGCGAGAGCCTGTCGAGCTTTCAGGCCGATGGCGTCGACATCGCGGTCAGGCAAGGCCGCCCGCCCTTCGGCGCCGGGCTGATCGTCGACCTGTTGTTTCCACAGCAGATCATCGCCGTCTGCAGCCCTGCCCTGCTGCCGGCCGGCACGGTTGGGATCGCGGCCACTGCAATCCAGCATCACGTCCTGCTGCATGACGCGCACAATCTGTGGCCGGAGTTCATGGAAAAGGCTGTCGGCCTGAAGATGACGACCGAGTTGAAACGCATGCGCTTCAACCAGACCAGCCTCGCCATCGACGCGGCCATCGCCGGCCAGGGCATTGCGCTGGCCAGCCGCTTTCTCGTCGCCGCCGACCTCTCCGCCGGCCGCCTGGTTCAGCCCGTCACCGGCGAAATGCGCGGCACGCAGGATTTCTATGTCGTCATGCCGAGAAAGCAGCGCCATCCCGAGCCGACGCAGGCCGTGCGGCAATGGTTGCTCGATGCCGGGGAAAGGCCGCCGGTCTAGAGGCAATTTCAGGAAAAGTGTGAAACGGTTTTCCCGGGAAAAGCGCATAGCGCTTTCCCTTGGAAATTGCGTCAAAACAAAGGGTTAGATCGGTAGCAAGGCGTCGGGCTTCACATTGGCGATCGAGGCGTAGGTGTGCGTTTCCCGGACCCCGGGCAGCGGCAGGATGACGCGCTGCAGGAAATCCTGGAACATCGCCATGTCGGCGATGCGCGCCTTGACCAGATAGTCGAAGCCGCCGACCACCATCTGGCACTCGATGATCTCGGGTGCCCGCAGAACCGCCTCGGCGAAACGGTCGAAGACATGCGGCGCCGTGTGGTCGAGCCGCACTTCGATGAAGACGAGTTGCGCCTGTCCGATTCTGGCCGGATCGAGCACGGCGCGCACCGCGCGGATGAACCCTTCGGCGAACAGCCGCTTGACGCGCTGCGCCGCCCCGGTCGGCGACAGACCGACCCGCCGCGCCAGATCGAGCGTCGTGCGGCGGCCGTCCTCCTGCAACAAACGCAGCAGCGAGCGGTCGATACGGTCGAGATCGTTCATTTCAGGATTCACACCTTTTGGCCTCTGAAAGCGTGATAGTCCCGCCAAAATAGCAAAAACAGCATATTTCATCACGCCGATAGATCGCAATACCGTTGCCGTGCAACCGACAACGAAAGCGGATCCCATGACATCAGCGATATCGACCTCCCGCAGCGCCCAGGCCAAGGGCGACACGCCCATACTCACTCTGAGCGAGGCCGAGGTGAAAACCTGCATCGACCTGCGCCAGCTTCTCGACGCGCTCGCCGGCGGCTTCAAGGCCTTGTCCGGCGGCAAGGTGGTCAATCCGGCACGGCCGCAGCTCGATATTCCGCAGGCCGGCTATTCGCTGGCGATGTCGGCATGGATGGCGGGCATGCATCTGACGGTGAAGATCGTCAACGTCTTCGAGGGCAACATCGCCAAAGGCATCCCCAGCCACCTCGCCACCATCCATCTGTTCGACCCGCAGACGGGCATGCCGGTCTGCGTCATGGACGGCACCTACATCACCGCCGTGCGCACCTCCGGCTCCGCCGTGCTCTCGGTGCGTGAACTCGCCCGCCGCGACGCCAAGGTCGCGACAGTGATCGGCGCCGGCGTGCAGGCCGGCCAGCATTTGCATCTTCTGCCGCTGGTGCGCGACTTCGCCGAGATCCGCGTCGTCTCGAAGGAATTCGCCGATGCGCAGGCGCTCGCCGCGCAACATCCCGGTGTCGTTGCCGTCGCCGATATCGAGGCCGCGGTGCGCTCGTCCGACGTCGTCTGCCTGGCAACGCATTCCTACGAACCGGTGATCTCGGCCGACTGGGTACGGCCCGGCAGCCACGTCTCGTCGGTGGGCGTCGCCCCGCCGGGCGGCGAGTTGCCGGTCGAGCTTGTCGGGCGGGCCAGCCTGTTCGTCGAGACCAGGAATGCCTTTGCCCCGACCCCGGTCGGTTCCTGCGAACTGGCTAACCTCGATCCGGAAACCGGAACCGAGCTCGGCGAAATGCTGCTCGGACTGCGGCCGGGACGCGTCAGCGCCGATCAGGTCACCGTCTACAAGGCCATGGGCGTCGCCATGGAGGACATGGTGGCCGCCGATCTCGCCTATCGCGAGGCGGTACGGCGGGGATTGGGGCGTGTCGTGGCGGTGTAGTGGAGGCGCTTGATTGTTGAAGCCAGCGCCGCCCGTCGATAAGTGCGCCCTTCTCCCCGTCCACGGCAGGGCAATCGCAAATGGCGGCGCCAGCCCCCCACTCCGGCCGCTGCGCGGCCACCTCTCCCCCAGGGGGAAGAGGAAACCCAAGCCTTTCAAGGCCGCGACCTCGGCGGTGGCGTTTCCTCTCCCCCGTCGATCGGCTAGGGCATATACATATCTCGGTGCGGCGGATTGACTCGCCTTGGCTGGGTCGGATTCCGCGAATGCCTGAGGTATGATTTTTTCTGCGACGGTCTGATTTGCAAGGATTGTCGCCGATGTCGTGCCCGTCGTGGTCATTAGGTTTGTTTGGAGATCGCCGCCTCGATAAAGGGGGGCGTCGCTGCTCCAAGGCATGGTGCTGCGCGAAACGGTGTGCTTGCGCCAGCTTTCTGGCGGCAACCATTCCGAGGAGATCCGCTATGGGCGCTTTCTCGGCAATGATGCGGTGACGGTCGAGCGGGTGATTGAAGGCTGGAGCCAACCGACGCGGGTTGCAGTGGACGGCCGGCATGTTTTGGCGCTGCAAGACACCAGCGAGATCAGATTCCCAACGACGCAGGACAACCGGCGCGATCTTGGCAGGATCAAGAAGGGCAATTGCTGGGGCATGCTGCTGCATCCGATGCTCGCCCTTGATGCCGAGCGCGGTTCTTGCCTTGGTCTTGTGGGCGGGCGGGTTTGGACACGGGGCGATGAAGAGCTGCCACCGCACGCTGATCGCTCGTTGAGCGAGAAGGAATCGTGCCGCTGGGTCGAAACCGCGCAAGCGGCCAAGCCAGTGCTGGCCCGGGCCCGTATGGTCACTTTCATCGCCGATCGTGAGAGTGACTTTTATATGATGTGGGCGCGTGTGCCGGATGGCTCTTTCCACGTGCTGACACGCGTCATGCATGACCGCGCACTGCTTTCGGGCACAACGCTGCGCCGTGCCGTGCAGGAGGTGGCGTTCAGTGACACCCAGGTGATCGAGCTGCGCGAACGGGCCGACCGCCCGGCGCGTCGAGCCGAGCTTTGCTTGCGCTTTGGCGAAGCCACGATCCGGCGGCCGGGCAACCTGCGCGAGGCCAACCTGCCCAAAGGCGTGACGCTGCGCTGGGTCGAAGTCATCGAGACGGCTGCGCCCGCCGACGTGGAGCCGCTTCACTGGCTGCTGCTGACCACCCATGCGGTGGCCACACCCTCCCAGGCCTGGCAGATCGTCGACTGGTACAAGCAGCGCTGGGTCATCGAGCAGTTCTTCCGGGTGATGAAGAGCCAAGGCTTGAAGATCGAAGACAGCCAGCTGCAATCGGCCGCGCGCTTGGAAAAGCTCGTCGCCATCGCCGCCAAGGCCGCCATCATCGTCATGCAGCTCGTGCAGGCCCGCAATGGCCAAGGCGATCAACAGGCGAGCCTCGCCTTCACGTCCAACGAGATCGATACGCTCTCGGCGATCGAGACACGCTTCAAGGGCAAGACGCGGCTGCAATCCAATCCCTACCCCAAAAACTCACTCGCATGGGCGGCCTGGATCATCGCAAGGCTCGGCGGCTGGAACGGTTATGCCTCCTCAAGGCCACCAGGCCCTATCACCTTCTACAACGGCTTGGCCTACTTCCGTGCCTGTGCCGATGGTTGGGCCTTGCGAGATGTGTATATGCCCTAGCGTCGATCGGGGGAGAGGTGGCGAGCGAAGCTCGACGGAGTGGGGAGCACCATATGTCGATAGCCCTGCCGTTCACGGGGAGAAGATGGCGGCAGCCAGATGAGGGGCGGCGCAAACGTCGGGATGTTCGGGCCAGACCGCCCCTACCCCTCCACCGTCTCCAGCACACTCAGCAGCGTGCCTTCCATATCAGGCTCGTCGCCGGAGCAGACGCACAGCATCTCGGCGTCGCCTTCGCCGACCGACAAATAGGCATGGCCCATGGTGGAATCGATGTAGACACTTTCGCCCTCTTTCAGACGCACCGGCGCGTACTGGTCGGTGTGCAGCTCGATCTCGCCCTTGAGCACGATCAAAAATTCCTCGCCGGCATGCTTGGTCAGCGGGCCGAATTCCTGCGGCGTGCGGGCGCGCGCATAGGCGTGGATCGGCACCATGCGCTTGCGCACCAGGTCGGTGGCCAGATAGCGGTAATCGTAGTTGCGGGTCAGCTGGCGCAGCGTGTTGGACTGCGAGGTCACCGAACGCCGCGTGCGCGCCGCCGGCTGCTTGCGGTCGCCGCTGAGCAGCTCGGTGACATGGATGCCGAGCCCTTCGCAGATCTGCAGCAGCTTGTCGTAGCTCAGCGACATCTGGTCGTTCTCGACCTTGGACAGCGTCGACACCGCGACGCCGGTGAGCGTGCTGACCTCCTGCAAGGTCCAGCCATGCGTCTTCCTCAGGCCGCGCAGGCAATCACCGAGGTTCGGTTGCTCCGACATCGTCAGCTCCATGGAGCGGCGATCACGCCGCCTGTCATTCTAGGTAGTCCAACTCCCTGCCGCTATCAACAACGCTAACAATTTTCTTATACACTAAATATTGACTGGATACGAAATTGTTTCTACCCCCTAGAGGATGCAGTCGAAGTCTCCCCAAAAAATCGTCGTCATCGGCGGCGGCATCGCCGGCCTCTCGCTGGCGGCGGCCGTGCAGCCCTGGGCCGAGGTCACCGTGCTCGAGCGCGAGCCGCATCTCGGCTACCACGCCAGCGGCCGCTCGGCGGCGCTGTTTTCCGAAACCTACGGCAATGCGCTGGTGCGCGCACTGTCGCTGGCCAGCCGGCAGCAAATCGTCGATGGCGGCTTTGCCGCCCACGGGCGCGGCGCGCTGCATGTCGGCGGCGTCGAGGACAGCGTAGCCGTCGACCGCATGGCGGCCGAGATGCAGGCGCTGGTGCCGAGCGTGCGACGGCTTTCGGGGGCGCAGGTCCACGCACTGGTGCCGGTCATCGCCATGGCAACCACCTGCGGCGGCGTGCATGAGCCCGGCGCGCTGGATGTCGACACGGGAAAGATGCTTGCCGCTTCAGCCTCGGTGCTCAAGGCGGGCGGCGGCGTCATCCGCACCGGCGAAGAGGTGCTGGAGATTTCCCGAATAGCAAACGGCTTCCGCGTCGTGACCAATGCCGGCACATACGAGGCCGACATCGTTGTCGATGCCGCCGGCGCCTGGGTCGATGTCGTCGCTGGCCTGGCCGCCCTCCCCGGCCTCGGCTTCCGGCCCAGGCGCCGCACCGCCTTCCTGTTCGATCCGCCCGCCGGCACCGACATCAGCGCCTGGCCGCTGGTGGTCGATTTGCACGAACAGTTCTACTTCAAGCCCGATGCCGGCAGGCTGATCGGCTCGCTCGCCGACGAAACCGATTCCGAGCCTTGCGACGCCTATCCAGAAGACATCGACGTCGCCATCGCCGTCGACCGCATCGAACACGCGACATCGCTGCGTATCGGCCGCCCGTCGACGCCGTGGGCCGGCCTGCGCACCTTTTCGCCCGACCGCACGCCGGTCGTCGGCTTCGACCCTCGCCTGCCCGGCTTCTTCTGGCTCGGCGGCCAGGGCGGCTACGGTTTCCAGGTGTCGCTGACGCTGGCGCGGCTGGGTTCGGCGCTGTTGCGCGGCCAGCCCCTACCCGACGATCTCGCGGCACGCGGCATCACCACGGCGGCGCTGGCGCCTGACCGTTTCCTCACCCCGGCGGCGACGCCATGAAATTCACCGGCCTGCCCTTCCTTCAACCCGTAAAGTGTCATCAGGAGCGTTTGCGATGAAATCCACCGTTCTGCGCGCAGTGCTTACCTCGTCCCTGCTGGCCTCATCCGTCCTTCTCGGCGGGCAGGCCTATGCCAAGACCCTGGTCTATTGCTCGGAAGCCAATCCCGAGACCTTCAACCCGGCGATCGGCATCGCCGATTCCACCATGGACGCCGCCGCCAAGACGATTTTCAACCGGCTGGTCGAGTTCAAGCCGGGCACGACCGAAGTCGGTCCGGCACTGGCCGAAAGCTGGGAGGTCTCAGCCGACGGCAAGACCTACACATTCCATCTCAGGCACGGCGTAAGATTCCAGTCGAACGACCATTTCACACCCTCGCGCGATCTCAACACCGACGACGTGCTCTACACCATCAACCGCCAGCGGGACGCCAACAATCCCTACCACAAGCTCGGCGGCGGCACTTACGAGTACTTCAATGCGCTGGGCATGGGCACGCTGATCGACAAGATAGACAAGGTCGACGACTACACCGTGCGCTTCACGCTGACGGCGGCCAACGTCACCTTCCTGCCCGGCATCGCGCTCGACTATCTCTCCATCCTATCGCTGGAGCAGACCGAAAAGATGGTCGCCGCCGGCACGCCGGAACTGATCGACTCTGAACCCGTCGGCACCGGCCCGTTCGTGCTGCAGGCCTATGTGCCGGACAGCCAGATCCGCTACGCCGCCAACAAGGATTACTGGCGCGGCGCGCCGAAGATCGACACGCTGGTCTTCGCCATCACGCCCGAACCGACCACGCGCGTCGAGCGCCTCAAGGCCAATGAGTGTCAGGTCGCTGCCCCGCCGCCGCCAAGCGCCGTCGCCGATTTGCGCACCGATCCCGATATCACCGTGCTCGACCTCAAGGGCCAGAATATCGGCATCCTCGGCTTCAATGTCGAACACCAGCCGCTCGGCGATGTGCGCGTGCGCATGGCGCTGGCCAAGGCCATCGACCGCAAGGCGATCGTCGACGCCGTCTATGCCGGCGCCGGCACGGTCGCCGGCAGCGTCGTGCCGCCGGCGCAGATCGGCGCCGTCACCGATGCCGGCATCGACTATGATCCGGATGGAGCGAAGAAACTGCTGAAGGACGCCGGCCACGAGAGTGACCTGAAAATCAGCCTGTGGGCGATGCCGGTGTCGCGGCCCTACAATCCCAATGCCAAGCGCATGGCCGAGATGATCCAGGCCGACTGGGCGAAGGTCGGCGTCAAGGCCGAGATCGTCAGCTTCGAATGGGGCGAATATCTGAAGCGCACCGCTGGGGGCGAACAGGATGCCTATTTGCTCGGCGGCAGCAGCGACAATGGCGACCCTGACAACATGCTGAGTTACCTGCTTTCCTGCGACGGCGTGAAGGGTGGCTCCAACCGCTCGCGCTGGTGCGATCCGGCCTTCGAGAAGCTGCTACAGGACGGCCGCGTTGCCGCCGATCCGAAACAGCGCGCCGACATCTACGCCAGGGCGCAGGCGATCCTGAAGGTCGAGGTGCCGGTAGCGCCGATCGCCCATTCGGTGGTGGCGATCCCGATCCGCAAAAGCGTGCTCAACTACGTCCTCGACCCCTTCGGTCGGCAGAACTTTGCCGCCGTCGATATGGCGGAGTAGGACCTGGCGCGGCGCCCCCTCATCCGGCCCTTCGGGCCACCTTCTCCCCGATGGGGAGAAGGTGTCTTCGAGCGCCGCGCTACTTCGTTCAACGGACAACAAAAGCGGCGATAGATGAACCCGGCGCCCTCTTCTCCCCGCCGGGGAGAAGGTGGCCCGAAGGGCCGGATGAGGGGGCCTTCAAGCAAACGCACGGCGGCACGATTTAGAATAGTCAATGCGCAACATAGCAAGTGAGACCACGGCGATGAAAGACCTGACCTCTCTCCTCAAGACCTATCTCACCGACGGCGCGGTGGGCGCCTCGCTGGCCTACTCAACGGGCGCAGCGCCAACCGCCGTCACCGCCGGCCTCGCCGACCGGGAACATGGCGTTGCCGTCTCGCCCGACCGGCTGTTCAAGATCGGCAGCTGCACCAAGACCTTCGTTGCCGCAGCGCTGGTCAAGCTCGCCCAGGACGGCAAGCTCGATCTCGGCGCGCCGATCTCCGGCTGGTTTCCCGACCTGCCGGGTGCCGGCGACATTTCGGTGCGCCAGTTGATCAACCATCGCAGCGGCCTGCCGGAGTTCGAATATTACATTCCGATGGACCCGAGCCGGCAGTGGACGCCGCAACAGCTGGTCGACATCGCCTTCGCCTCCGACAAGCAGAAGGCGCCGGGCGGCCCCGCCGTTTACAACAACACCGGCTATGTGCTGGCCGGCATGGTGATCGAGGCCGTCTCCGGCCAGTCGCTGGGCGGCTACGTCAGAAGCGCGGTACTGCAGCCGCTCGGCCTGGAGAATACCTGGTCGCCGGCAACCGAGGCCTTTCCGGAAAAATCGATGGTGCGCGGCTATTACCACCGGCCGCCGCCGGCGGCGAATGCGCCGACCGACATCGCCTCGGGCGGTGAGATGTGGCGCATGGATGGCGTGTTGCCCTATTCCGACGAATTGCAGGATTCTTCCGATTCCTTCCCGTTCGGCGCCGCCTATGGTTGCGGCGACATGGTCTCGACGCCATCCGACATGGTGGCTTTCATGCGCGGGCTGTTTTCCGGCAGACTGCTGTCGCCGCCCTTCTTAGCCGAGATGTTCGAACACCGCGTGCCGGCAAGTTTCCCCGGCACCCGCATGCGCGAGACCGGTGCCGGCATGTTCCAGAGCGCCTACGTCGACCGCGCCTTCTACGGCCACCAGGGCAGCATTCCCGGCTACGTCGCCGTCATGCTGCACGACCCGAGCTCAGGGCTGACCATCGCCATGACCAGCAATGTCGGTTCCGGCAACCGCCTGTCCTTCCAGGCGAGTGGCCTGCATCCGGTGGTCGATAAGGCGATCGGGATTATTCTGGGATCATGACCTTCCAGCCGCTATTTCATTTTCGGGCCAGGTTTCTGAAATAAGAGGCCCGCCTATTTCAGAAACTTTCCGCACTCCGGCTTGAGTGCAGGCGCCAGCCCTCAGTCTTCGTCCGTCCAGATCAGACGCAAGAGGCGCAGCAGCGTTGCCCGCTCCTTTTTGGTCAACCGGTGCAGAAACCGGTCCTCGTGCCGGCGAACCTGTTGCCGCCATCCGGGCATGGCTTCCCTGGCCGCCCGCGTCAGGGCGAGCATCTGCACGCGTTTGTCGCCGGCATGATCGTCGCGCTCAACCAGTCCGCGTTCTTCCAGTTCGGCGAGCAACGGCGCCATGTTAGCGCTCTTCATGCCGAGCAGGCGGCAGAGTTCGGCGGCGCGGATGCCGGGCCGCTCGGCGATCAGCGCCAGCATGCCGTAGGTGACCGGGCGTAGCGCGGCGTCAGTCATCTCGACGGCGAAATCATTGAGCGCAAGAGCCGAGGCGCGCCTCAGATTGTAGCCGATCTGCGCGTCGAGCGCGTCTTCGGGACTGGTGCGGAGCCGTGCCTTTTCCATGTTTCAACCGATCGCCGCGAACATCCCCTCTTGTCAAGCAAAAAAGACTATGCGACATAGCAAGTATGATAGCTATGTCACATAGCAATTTGCCACGCGAAACGGGAGGACATTGACCATGACCGGAGAGACCGTTGCTTTCGACATCGAGAAGGGCATCGCCTGGGTGCGCTTCAACCGGCCGGACAAGCGCAATTGCATGAACCCGGCACTCAACCGGCGCATGATGGAGGTTCTCGACGAGCTTGAATTCCGCGACGATGTCGGCGTGCTGGTGTTGTCCGGCGAAGGCAGCGCCTGGTCGGCCGGCATGGACCTCAAGGAGTATTTTCGCGAGACCGAGGCCAAGGGTCTTGGCGCCATCCGCAAGGCGCAGTCCGAAGCGTACGGCTGGTGGCGGCGCCTGCGCTGGTACGGCAAGCCGACCATCGCCATGGTCAATGGCTGGTGTTTCGGCGGCGGCTACGGCCCGCTCTTCGCTTGCGACCTCGCCTTCGCCGCCGACGAGGCGCAGTTCGCCCTGTCCGAGATCAACTGGGGCATCCTGCCCGGCGGCGGCGCCACCAAGGTGGTGGCCGACCTCTTGTCGATGCGCGATGCCATGTACCACGCGCTGACCGGCGAGCTCATCGACGGCAGGAAAGCCGCCGCCTGGAAGCTGGTCAATGAAAGCCTGCCGCTGGCGGACCTGAAGGTGCGCGTCACCGAGGTTGCGACCATCCTGCTGAAGAAGAACCCGATTGCCCTGAAGGCGACCAAGGACGCCATCCGCCGCGTCGCCGAGATGACCTACGACAATGCCGAGGATTATCTGGTGCGGGCACAGGAGGCGGCGAACTCGCACGACAATGAGGGCCGCAAGGAAGGTATCCGCCAGTTCATCGACGAAAAGAGCTACAAGCCCGGCCTTGCCGCCTACGACAAGGCAAGGTGACCGTGCAAGCATAAGGCAATCCTGGGGAGGAGCTGCGAATGCCGGCCTGGACGACATCGGACCCCGTGGCCCTGCACGCCAGGACGCAGCCGGATCGTATTGCCTGTGTCGACCTGGCATCCGGCCGGCGCTGGACCTATGCCGCGCTCGACGAGGCCATCCAGCGCGCCGTCGGCGTGCTCGAAACCGGCCATGGCATCGAACAGGGACAACGCATCGCCGCGCTTGCCCGCAACAGCGCCGACTTGGTTGTCCTGCAGCAGGCCGCGATGCGGCTCGGCGCTATCTTCGTGCCGCTCAACTGGCGGCTCGCCAATGCCGAACAACAGGCCATCCTGGCCGATTGCGATCCGGTGCTGCTGCTGCACGACGTCGCCCTTGAGATGACGCTGCCCAAGGGCTGCTTGCCGATCGAAGTCGCGGCCTTCGCGGCGGCAGTCGAGGCGCAGGTGCCGGCACCGCGCCGTCCGTTGCCGGCGGACGATGCGCCGTCGATCATCCTCTACACTTCGGGCACGTCGGGCCGACCAAAGGGCGTCATCGTCACCGAACGCAATGCGGTGGCCACCGCGGTCAATTTCGGCGTGCTGGGACGCGTCGGCAATGCCAGCGTCTTCCTCTGCGACGCGCCGATGTTCCATGTCATCGGCCTCATCACCAGCCTGCGTCCGCCGCTGCTGCAGGGTGGCACAGTGCTGATATCGCCCGGCTTCGACGCCGGCGTCACCAATCGTCGCCTGGCCGATCCCGCGCTCGGCGTCACCCATTATTTCTGCGTGCCGCAGATGGCCAGGATGCTGCGCGACCATCCGGATTTTGCGCCTTCGAATTGGACCGCGCTTACCGCCATCTTCACCGGCGGCGCGCCGAACCCGGCGGCCGACATCAACTGGTGGCTGGCGCAGGGCGTGCGCATGGTCGACGGCTTCGGCATGACGGAAGCCGGCACCGTGCTCGGCATGCCGGTCGAGGCCGACCGCATCGCCCGCAAGGCGGGTTCGGCGGGCCTTGCGGCGCCGACCATCCGCCTGCGCATCGTCGATAACGCTGGCCGCGACGTCGCTGCCGGCGAACCAGGCGAGCTATGGCTGTCCGGC
This sequence comes from Mesorhizobium cantuariense, assembly GCF_042647205.1. Classification (NCBI taxonomy): domain Bacteria; kingdom Pseudomonadati; phylum Pseudomonadota; class Alphaproteobacteria; order Hyphomicrobiales; family Phyllobacteriaceae; genus Mesorhizobium; species Mesorhizobium cantuariense. Next base: position 4,462,264 of record NZ_JBHRVD010000001.1, read on the forward strand.
CCCTCCATCACATCAGGCTACTGGAACCGGCCGGAAGAGACCGCGCGTGCCTTCACCGCCGATGGGTGGTTCCGCACCGGCGACATCGCCAGGCGGGATGAGGACGGCTTCGTCACCCTCGTCGACCGCCTCAAGGACATGTTCATTTCCGGCGGCGAAAACATCTATCCGGTCGAAATCGAGATGGTGCTGCTCGACCATCCCGACATCGCCGAAGCAGCCGTGATCGGCGTCGCCGACGAGCGTTGGGGCGAAGTCGGGTGCGCCTTTGTCGTGGTCAAACCCGAATGCCTTGTCGATCCGGCTGATCTGGCAAGTCATTGCAGCGCCCGCCTCGCCCGCTACAAGGTGCCGAAAGAATTCCTGCTCACCGATGCACTGCCGCGCACTGCATCCGGCAAGATCCAGAAACACATTTTGCGCAGCTTAGCGGTACAAGGCTTAGAGCAATCCTGAGTCTGGCCACAGGTCAGCCGGCGGCGCCGCGAAAGATCGCCACGGCCGCAGCGACGATTGCCGCATTGTCCTTCGCCATCGTTCCGTCGGCGAGCATCTTGCCGTCTTCCAGCCCGACCCTCGTCGGCCAGCGTTTTTGATGCGCAAGCTCCACGAACGGCCAGACCGTGACGTCGACGCCATGCAACAGGATCGGCCGCCGCACCCCGGCGCGTTCGAGCACGGCGGCGATGCCGTGCGCCTCATCAAGTGCTGCCGACAGGTCCTGGATGTCGATCTCGATCAGGATGCGCAACACCCGGTCATGATCGGCAAGGCTGACGAAGCGCTCGGCGTCGGCCACTGTGGCAAGCCCGGCCTCGATGCCGACACCGCGCTGGCGCAACAGCTCCATCACCCCCGGTGCATCAGCCTCCGACAGATTGACCGAGGCATAGTCGGGCAATTCCCGCCAGCCGGCGATCGCCGCACGGGTCCGCTCGACATCGTTCTCGATCCAGGCGCCCGTCGACACGCCGACCAGCGTGCCCGGACAAGCCTGGCGCACCGCCAGCACGGTGGCATTGACGGCCGCCAGGCTTTCGCGGCCGTCAATGCTGCGCGGGTGGATGTGCAGTTCGGCAGCTCCTGCGGCGACGCAGGCTGCGGCATCGCCAGCCATCGCCTCGGCGGTCAGCGGCAGCTTCGCGTGGAAATCGCGCGGACGCGCGCCGTTGATGCAGGCCTGGACGATCATCGATGTCACCTTGCGTAAGGGGGCCGCAGTGTAGCTGTGCGGCAAGACATGACAAAGGGTTGGAGGCGTCTCTCCTGACAGTGCGGCCGTGGAACTGCCAATCTCCCCCCTTGAGGGGGAGATGTCCGGCAGGACAGAGGGGGGCGCTGTCCCACCGACCCAAACAACCAAATGGCATTTTTCGATCCTGTTTGCAGCCGGCAGCAGTTGATGAAATTGAGATCAGAGAGGCCGGCGATCCTTCACGCCCCCCTCTGCCCTGCCGGGCATCTCCCCCTCAAGGGGGGAGATTTGCAGCGTCGCCAACGGCGCCCTTCCTTGCAAGATTGAAGGGCAAGGCCGCCGCGTTCCAAGGTCTCTTCCTTGCGAACTTTCGCCAGCATTTGAATAAAAGCCGCCTGTGGATATTTACCCCGCGTTCCCTCGCCTCCGGCAAGCTATTTTAGGGCGGGATCATGGAGAGACCATTGACCAGCGATTTTTCAGCCGCCCGCATCCACCTCGAACGCGCCTATCACTATCTGCAGGGCAATGACGAGACGAGCCGCACGGCCTGTGACGCCCTCGATCTGTTGATCGAAACGGTGGCGGAGGCACAACACAGGCGACCCGAGGCTGGGGTGCTGGAGTTTCCGCAATCGACGGCGCGGCGAACCGGCTAAAATTTTGTCGAGATTCAGGCCGACTGGACCGGCCTGAATCTCGACACACCGGGGATCACGATGCCTTGCGGGCCGCCACCAGCTCGGTTGCGCGCGCGACAATCTGCTCCAGCGGCTCCGGCCGGTGCAGCAAAAATCCCTGGCCGTAGGCGACGCCCATGTCGCTGAGCATAGCCAGTGTGTCCTGCCGTTCGATCTTCTCGCCGACCACGTCGCAGCCGAGGCTGCGGGCGATGCTGGTGATGGCCAGCACGATCTCGCGGTCGAAGCGGCTTTGCGTGATGTGCTCGATGAAGGAACCGTCGATCTTGATCGTGTCGACCGGGAAGCGCCTGAGATATTCGAACGAACTCATGCCGGCGCCGAAATCGTCGAGGCTGACCCGGCAGTGCCGCTCGCGCGCCTTGCGCACGAATTGTTCGGCGGCGTCGAAATTCGTGACCGCGGCGGTTTCGGTGATCTCGAAGCCGATGCCCGAATGCGGCGCCCCGGTCTCTTCGATGACGCCGTCGACGAACGCCCACAGCTGCGGATCGCTCAGCGTCTGCGCCGACAGGTTGAAGCCGAGCGTCAGCGCGCCCGAGCGCAAGGCGGCACCATGCCGCGACAGCGCGGTGCGGATGATCCAGCGGTCGAGCCGCGACGCGATGCCGAACCGCTCGGCCACCGGAATGAATTCTCCGGGCGGCACCAGCCGGCCATTGCGTGCGACGAGCCTGGCCAGCACTTCGACATGGCGGCTCTCTTGCCAAGGCCGGCCCAGCAGATGGATTTCCTGCCCGAACAGTTTCAGCCGTCCCTCTTCCATCGCATCGACGGTGTCGGCGGCGATGCGTGCGGCATTCAGTCCGCCCGATCCCGCTTCCGCAGCCGGGGAGAACACCGCGAAACGGTTGCGTCCGGCGGCCTTGGCCGCGTAGCAGGCGTCGTCGGCGCAGGCCAGCGCGTCGGCGACCGTGGTGTTGGCGTCGTCGACGAAGGCGATGCCGATCGAGGCCGCCAGCTTGCGCGTCGACGCGGCGACGCCGAGATCGGCCTCGCGCACCGCGCCGAGCACCGCAGCGGCGATCCGCTCGGCCTGCGCGGCATCGCAATGCGGCACCAGCAGCGCGAATTCGTCGCCGCCCAGCCGCGCCGCGTGTGCTGCCGGCGGCAGGCAGCCGCGAATACCGGCGGCAACGCTCTTCAGCGCCAGGTCGCCGGCGGCGTGGCCGGCAAAATCGTTGAGCGCCTTGAAGTAGTCGAGATCGACATAGAACACTGCCAGCGGCGCACCAGCGGCGATATGGTCGGCGAGCAGCCGGTCGAAGGCGGAGCGGTTCCACAGGCCGGTCAGCGCGTCGTGACGGGCGGCATAGGCGAGTTCCTGCTCGCGCAGTTTTTCCTCGGTGATGTCGCGCACCGTGCCGAGAATCTGGCCGGCAGCACCCGCACTGGCGATGAAGCGCACCAGCGATTCAACATGCCGGATTTGGCCGTCCCGCCGGATGATACGGTATTGCGAGGCCGTGACACCGTCCGAGCCGGGCGGCGGCAAGTGAGCCTGCTCGGTGGCCTCCTTGTCGTCGGGGTGCAGATAGCTGTGCCAGAGGTCGGCCGTCACCTCGTCGGTATCGGCAACGAGGCCGAATATGTCCCTGGTGCGGGTGTCCCAATAGCTCCTGTTGGTGGCGAGATCATAATGCCAGATGCCGGTGCCGCTGGCCGCGAGCGCCAGGCGGAAGCGTACATTGACCTGTTCGAGCTCGGCTTCGGCGGCCTTCTGCCTGGTGATGTCGGTCTGCACGCCCATCAGCCTCAGCGGCTTTCCCGTCGCGTCGCGCTCGACGATGCCGCCGCGATCGAGCACCCACACCCAATGGCCCTGCTTGTGCTTCAGCCTGAGTTCGGTCTCGATGGCGTCGGTCTGCCCGGCAATGTGGCGGTCGCCGCTGGCCAGCGCCCGCTCGCGATCGTCGGGATGGGTCAGCTGCAGCCACAGGTCGCTGGTGTTGGCAAGTTCGCTTTCATCATAGCCCAGCATCCGCGTCCATGTCGCGGAATAGAAGCAGTCGCCGGTCGCAAGATCCCAATCCCAGACGCCAAGATGGGCGCGTTCCAGGGCCTTGGCCCAGAACGTTCCCTTGCGACTTTTATTGCCTCGACCAGCCATCGTCTGCTTCGCCTGCCCCACCGTGGGGCAATCTGCGGCAAAACCAGAGAAGAAAGCGTTACCTAGCTGTGGCGGCCTGTTTCCTCCGCTCCTCACCTTGCCACCTCCCTGCCTTTCGATTGGCCGGCAAGAATCGGAGTTTTGCGTCTGCCCGATCGTCCTAGTCATGGCTCCAGGTCGTCGGCCAATCCGATGATCGCGTTGCAGAGACAACAAGGACCTCCCAATGACCAAGCAAGAAGACAACAAGGCCGTCGTCGTCAGATGGTTCACCGACTTCTGGGGTGAAACCTGCGATCTGTCCGTCGTCGACGACATCGCAGCACCCGACATGCTGCTGAAATACTCGCTGCACGAACCGCGCCATGGCCGCGACGACATCAAGGCCTTCATGACCGACTTTCGCGCCGCCTTCCCGGACCTCAACTTCTGGGCCACGGCTGACCTGATTGCCGAGGGCGACTATGCCGTCGGCCAGTGGGAGGGCGGCGGCACGCATACCGGCCCGGCCTTCAGCGATTTCCTCGTCGGCTCGCTGCCGGCCGCCACCGGCCGCACCATGCGCTTCACCGGCACCACCGTGCTGAAGGTGGTCGACGGCAGGATCGTCGAGGAGATCGGCCTCGATGACGGCGTTGCCGCCCTCACCCAGCTCGGCCTGATCAAGGCCGCCTGAGGGCGGTTACGCAAAACGATCGTTTCGGGCCAGGCGGCGTCAATGCCGCCTGGCCTCATTGTCTACTGGCTCGGCGCCATCGTGTGTTTGCATGACACTTTCGGGTTCATGTCGGCGAAGGTGCCGGCCGGATTGCCCTTCCAGGCCCAGACATGCAGTTCGTAGAACTCGCCCAGGCCGTAGCGGTTGGGGGCGCTGTTGAAGTTGAACAGCTGTCCGTCAAGCGATGCCGGCCCCTTCGAGGTGATGTATTCGACCGCCACCAGCTTCAGCGTGCCGTCGGCCATCGGCTCGTACATCACGGCTTCGGGACGGGCGACGTCGATCTTGTCGTCCTTCAGGTACTGGCCGTTGACGTAGTGGATGCCCATGGCGCCGCCGGTGATGCCGCTGGCGCAGGGAATGGGCGAATAGCCCTCTGATGTCGCGGCCTTGACGTCAACAAACCGGCTGTTGGCAGCCCGCACCTTGTCGGCCAGTGGGTTGGGGCCGGAAGCAGCGTCAGCCGGCCCCTGATGCGCCTGTGCGAAGCTGGTGCAGACAGCCAGCATGGCCACGGCGATGACCAGCCTGTTGCGAAAATTCGATATCATCTTCATTCCATTCTTCTTGAAAAAGCACAGCTGGCCGGCCGCCGAAAATACGGAGGCCCGGCAGGCAAGCGCTGTGGCTGTTGTTGCTTGGAGATCCCGAAATCGATGCGACGAATGCCGGGAAGGATCATCCCTTCGGCAGATACGGGATCGTTCCGGCCAGATCGGTGTTGTCGATCATCTGGAAACGACTGTCGCTGCCGCCCTGACGAGCCGAAACGAAGGGCGCATAGGCCGGATCGGTGGTGAAGGCACGCGCTGCTGCTTCCGACGGGAACGCCATCAGGGCGATCAGTGTGGTGTCGAGCGGCTTGCCTTCAAGCGTCTTCACATTGCCGCTACGCGACAGATATCTGCCGCCATGCTTGTGGACGAGGTCGTGCACCGAGGCGGCATAGGCCGGCACCCACTGCGGGTCGTTTATCTTGATGTCTGCGATAACGTAAGCGGTCATGGGTAGTCTCCTGGTTGCGGCGCACAGGGATATCCCGTGCAACCGGCCAAAGGGCTCGCATGACCGGGCCCTCGCCAACCAGTCCGCGATCTGTACTGGGGTAGTACAGTTTCCGTACTGGCCGCTTCATTCATGAAGGCCTAATATTCGGCCCAGTTTCGAGGGAGGGACACAGATCATGACCCAGCACGGATACAAACAGTTCTGCCCGCTATCCATGGCCGCCGAGGTGCTCTGCACCCGCTGGACGATGGTGCTGATGCGTGAATTGGTGGCGGGTTCGACCCGCTTCAACGACCTGCGCCGCGGCGTCCCGAAAATGTCGCCGACCCTTCTGTCGCAACGGCTCAAGGAGCTCGAACTGGCGGGGATCATCGAGCGCAAGGAAGTGCCGGGCGAGAAAGGCATCCTCGAATATCGGCTGACGGAAGCCGGCAAGGATTTGCGCCCGGTCGTCGAGGCGATGGGCTTCTGGGGACAGAAATGGGTCGAGTCCCGGCTGTCGCTGAAAAACCTCGATCCGTCGTTGCTGATGTGGGACATGCGGCGCAATCTGAACCCCTCGCCGCTGCCCGAGGGGCGCACGGTGATACAATTTCTGTATCAGGAGCTCCCGGCGTCCAAACGGTCATGGTGGCTGATCGTCGAAAAGCACGGCGAGGTCGATCTGTGCTGGTACGATCCGGGCTTCGACGTCGATCTCTACGTCTCGACCGACCTGCACACGATGACGGCGATCTGGATGGGATTGCTCACGGTCGACAAGGCCGGCGCGAAAATTGCCCTGACCGGCGACCAGGTCATCGGCAAGCAGATGCAAACCTGGCTCGGCCTCAGCCCGTTCGCGGTGGAGCCCAAGCGCGCGGCTTAGGAGAACCGGGGGCTTCGATCGGACAATGCTCATCCTCATAAGCCTCGATCAGAGTTGCGAGAACGTCGAAGCGGTCACCATCGGGAGTGCCGACTTTCGACTCGCTCTCGAAATACCTGGTAATTTCGGCGATCGCCCAATCGTAATCGGCTTCGGTCTTAATGGGTCGAATGTTTTCCATCACACCTTCTCCGGATCGTTTCTATCATACTCTTTGTGCGTGCCTACGAACAGGCTTGCACCCTCCTGACACTTGTCAGGAAACGGGTGGCGGGGCCGTCTTCCAGCGGCTTCAATGCGGCCATGTTCATCACCCTGGCCAAGGATCTGCACCCTGCACCGCTGCCGGTTGCCGACGATCCGCGCTGGGCGCGTATCGTTGCGCGCGACAAATCGGCCGACGGCGAATTCTGGTATTCGGTGGCGACGACCGGCGTCTATTGCCGGCCTTCCTGCCCATCGCGGCGCGCCAACCCCAGGAATGTGCAACTGCACGGCACGCTGGATCAGGCACGGGCGACCGGCTTTCGCCCGTGCCGGCGCTGCAACCCGGACGGCCCGTCGCTCGAGGCCGGCAACGCGGCGATGGTCGCCGCTGCCTGCCGCAGGATCGAGCAGAGCGAGGAAGAACCGTCACTCGCTGAGCTGGCGGATGCCGCCGGCCGCAGCGCCGGTTATTTCCACCGCATCTTCAAGGCCGTCACCGGGCTGACGCCGAAGGATTTTACCGCCGCGCACCGCGCCGCCAGGGTCCGCCAGGGCTTGGAGGACGGTGCCAGCGTGACGACGGCGATCTACGATGCCGGTTTCAATTCGAGCGGGCGTTTCTACGAGAAATCCACTGGCATGCTCGGCATGACGCCGACGCGCTATCGCGCCGGCGGCGCCCATGAAGAGATCCGCTTTGCCGTCGGCGAATCCTCGCTAGGCGCCATCCTGGTGGCGTCGAGCCAAAAGGGCGTCGCCTCGATCCTGCTCGGTGACGATCCAGACGCGCTGGTGCGCGACCTGCAGGACCGTTTCCCCAGGGCGCGGCTGATCGGCGGCGACCATGACTACGAGGCGATGGTCGCCCGCGTCGTCGGTTTCGTGGAGGCGCCGGCGCTCGGCCTCGACCTGCCGCTCGACGTGCGCGGCACCGCCTTCCAGCAGCGCGTCTGGCAGGCTTTACGCGACATCCCCGTCGGCCGCACGGTTTCCTATACCGAGATCGCGCAGCGCATCGGCGCGCCGAAGGCGACCCGCGCCATCGCCGCCGCCTGCGCCGCCAACAGCCTTGCCGTCGCCATTCCCTGCCATCGCGTGATCCGCAAAGACGGCGCCCTGTCCGGCTACGCCTGGGGCGCGGAGCGCAAGCGCGCGCTGCTCGACCGTGAGGCGGTATCCGACAATGCCAGCCGGTCGGTGCGGGCCTGACGAGGACCGGCAATGCGCGCGATGGCAAGGTCTCATGGCAGCGTCACCGATGGGACGGCCCGCACCACCGCCGCCAGCAACCGTGCCCAGGAGGCGAAGTCCCAGGTCATGGCCGCCATAGGCGAGCTTGTCGATGAGGGTAAAGCTGAGTGGAACCACATCGCCACCGGCGAGATCGAACTGCGCCTGCTGAACGGCGAGGTGTTTGTGCTTGGCGAGGTGTCGGTCACGCGTGTGGCATGAGCATGCTTGACTGAAGTGCGAATGATCAAAATCAGCGCTCTACGGCGCCCCCTCTGTCCTGCCGGACATCTCCCCCACAAGGAGGGAGATTGGCCGTCACCACGACCTCTGCCAATCTCTAGCGTTGCAAGAAGGGAGCCGGCGCCAAAACTGCTAATCTCCCCCTTGAGGGCATATGCGCTAAGATAGGTGTTGCAGTGGGGAATCGGTTGTGATTCTACGCTGCGATGACTCACGAATCGCTTGTAGATGACGGCTGGGCCGAGACGATTGAGCTCCTCGGCGGTGAAGAGTTGATTGCAGGGAGTGCCCGCGAGACGAAGGCGTTTCTGCGGCCGCGGGGCGTCAGGTCGGCTACTGATCTGTTGCGCCTGACACTGGCTTACTGCCTTGGCAAGGTGGGCATGCGGGGCGTCGTGGCCTGGGCGGCGGCAAGCGGGATCGCCGACATCTCGGACGTGGCGTTGCTCGGCCGGCTGCGCAATGCAGGGCCGTGGCTGCAGCAGTTGATCGGGCACCTTTTGAAGCGCGAGGAGGAAGGCTTGCCTAAGGGCCGGCTGATCCGCATCCTCGATGCGACATCGGTTGCCAAGGCGGGTGTGCATGAGAAGAAGAACAATGGCCTTTGGCGTATGCACTGCGCCTTCGATCTTGAGCGCGAGCAGTTCGATTTCCTCGAGATCACCGACCAGAGCGAGGCCGAGCTGATCGACCGCGTGCCGGTGGTGCCGGGCGAGATCCGCATCGGCGACCGCGCCTATCTGCAGGCCGAGCGGATCGCAAAGGTCATGGCGCAAGACGGCGACGTTGTCGTGCGCGCGCCGTGGAAGAATGTGCGATGGCTCGACGCCAACGGCAAGGCGTTCGATCTCATCGGCCACCTGAAGAGCTGCCGGGAGGAGGTCATCGAAACGCCTGTCTGGCTGGGCCTCAAGAAGGGCGAGCCCCTGAAGATGCGCCTGATCGCCTTGCGCAAATCCGAGGCTGCGACACAAGAAGCGCGGCGCAAAATCAACAAGGAAGCCAAGGCCAAGGGCAAGCAGGTTCAACCGGAGACGCTGATTGCCGCCGGCTTTGTCATCCTTGTGACCTCGCTTGACCAGGAGGAGTTTCCCTCCGGCACAGTTCTCAAGCTCTATCGCATGCGCTGGCGCATCGAGCTCGCCTTCAAGCGTCTGAAGAGCCTGATCGGACTGCGCGCGCCTCCAGCCAAAGACCCAAGGATCGCAAAGCCTTGGATTCTTGCCCACTTCCTCATCGCGCTTGTGACCGAACCCCTTTCGCAGGAGTTGGGTGTCTCTCCCCCTTGAGCGACGGGCGCCCGCTGCTGTGGCGCGCCACCCGCCAGATCGTCGCCTCTCTGATCGCAGCGATCTTTGCTCAACCTCCCTTGGCAGCCCTGCGCCAAAATCTCCATGCCTTGCGACATCGATGGCGTGAGCCACCACGAAAGCGCAAATTTCAGTCCATGCCGAAGCTATCTTAGCGCATATGCCCTTGAGGGGGAGATGTCCGGCAGGACAGAGGGGGGCGCCGTAGGGCACCTACCTTTCGCAGTTCAAGCCCCGGATCCTGGGATTTGAATTTGAAAGCAAGCATCGGAGTGAGCGCCGACCGCCGCATGGTTAGGGTTCAGGCACAGACAAAGGAGCAACGCAATGAACCTCACGCAAACCCAAATGGCGGCATCGGCGAGCGTCCACAACGCCCTCGACACCATCACCTACGCGATCGGCGAATCCGCGATCGGCAAAATCCTAGCGGCACGCACCGATGTCGGCGTCTGTGCCATCCTAATCGGCTCGGACGCCGACGCGCTGGAACAAGACCTTGGCGATCGTTTCCCCGGCAAGATGCTGCTCGAAGACGAAACCACCTTGCGCGGCGATCTCGCGGCGATCGCGCGCTTCATCGAAACGCCGGCCGTCGGCCTCGACCTGCCGCTCGACACGCGCCACGGCACGCCGTTCCAGCAGAAGGTATGGGACGTGCTGCGCACCATCCCGTGTGGCGCCACCATCACCTACACCGCGCTGGCCCGGCGTCTCGGCCAGCCGAACGGCGCCCGTGCCGTGGCGACCGCTTGTGCGGCCAACGCGATCGCGCTCGCCATTCCCTGCCACCGCGTTGTCCGCGCCGACGGCACGCTGTCGGGCTATCGCTGGGGCGTCGAGCGCAAGCGCGCCCTGCTTAACAAGGAGGCTACGATATGAACGCCCATGCCAAAATTGCCAAATCGGTAGTCGAAGCCGCCGAGACACGCGTCGCCGGCTACGACTGGCCGGCGCTTGCCGCCGAACTCGACGGCTTCGGCTGTGCGGTGATCGAGAAGTTGCTGTCGCCGCAGGAGTGCCGGCAGATCGCCGGCCTCTACCCCGAGGAAGCGCATTTCCGCAGCCACATCCATATGGCCAGGCACGGTTTCGGCAAGGGCGAGTACCGCTATTTCCGCTATCCCTTGCCCGACCTTTTGGGCGGCCTGCGCAGCGCGCTCTATCCCAGGCTGGCCGAGGTCGCCAACCGGTGGAACGAGCGCATGGGGCAGGCCATGCGCTACCCCGCGACGCATGCCGCGTTTCTCGAACAGTGCCATGCCGCCGGCCAGACGCGGCCGACCCCGCTGTTGCTGCAATATGTGCCTGGCGACTTCAACTGCCTGCACCAGGACCTCTATGGCGACCTCGCCTTCCCGCTGCAGGTGGCGATCCTGCTCTCCGAGCCGGGCGAGGATTTCACCGGCGGCGAGTTCGCGCTGACCGAACAGCGGCCGCGCATGCAGAGCCGGGTCGAAGTGGTGCCGCTGCGCCAGGGCGATGCCGTTATCTTCGCCGTCCACAACCCGCCGGTGCAGGGAACCAAAGGCAATTACCGCGTCAATCTGCGCCACGGCGTCAGCCGCTTGCGCTCAGGCATGCGCCACACGGTCGGCATCATTTTTCATGATGCGAAGTGAGTGTGATGAGGCGCCTCACCCCACCGGCGCGTAGCGGTTGACCACCATGCCGCAGGCATAGGCCTTCGAGCCGAGCAGCCGCAGGGTTTGAAACCCGCCATGATCAAAAATCCGGCGGCCGGCACCCAGCACGGCCGGGTTGATGAACAACTGGAACTCGTCGACCAGCCCGGCCGCGATCAGCGCCGAGGCGAATCCGGCGCCGCCGAACACCGCCATGTCGCCGCCCTCGCCGGCCTTTAGCGCATTGACTTCGCGCGGCAGGTCGCCACTGGCCACCTTCGTGCGCTCCCAAGCCGGCTCCCAGGCCGATTGCTTGAGCCTGTCGCTCAGCACCACCTTCTGGGCGTCGACGACGCGTTGCGCAAAGGCATAGAACGGATCGCGCGGAAATTTCTTCGCCGCATTGCCCCAATGGGTGAGATAGCCCTCCTGCGCCATCTTGCGGCTGAGCAGAATGGTGTCGATGCCGGCGAAGACAGTATTGAAGTCCTGCTTCAGCTCGTCGTCCCAGGCGCTGTCGTCGCCCCATTCCCAGAGCTGCCAGGGATGGTCCTCATTGGCGCCGACAAACCCGTCGACCGACATCTGCATCTGAAGGATCAGCTTTCTCATCGTCATTCTTCTCATGGTCGCGCAAAACAGTTTACATTTGGAACCATTGACACAGGATGAAAATGGTATCAATAGTAAAGTGATTTAAAAATGGAAGCATAGATGTCGACGCGCGAAAAATCCGGCTGCCCGATCAACCTGTCGCTCGAACTCGTCGGCGACCGCTGGACGCTGCTCATCATCCGCGACCTGGTCTTCGCCGGGAAAAGGCATTTTCGCCAATTCCTGCAATCCGACGAAGGCATCTCGTCGCGCACGCTGGCCGAGCGGCTGCAGACGCTGCAGGACGAAGGCATCCTCACCAGAAGCGACGACCCGACACACGGGCTGAGGACGGTCTACCGGCTGACCGAGGCCGGCATCGACCTGTTGCCGGTGCTGGCGACGCTCGGCGCCTGGGGCAGCAGGCACCGCAAGGCCGACGACAACCTGGCCCGGGTCGCCGACGAACTGGCGGCCGGGGGAGAAGCGGCGCTGGAACGGATGAAGGCAGCGCTGCGGAGGGAGCATATTGTCTAGGCGGTGGCGGTTCCGAGAGCAGCACCGCTTTCTTTTGCGAAGGCGCCGCCGCCCCTCATTGCCCTGCCGGGCATTTCTCCCCGTAAACGGGGAGAAAGAAGCCGACCGCAACGCCGATCCCTTTTCTGCCACGCTGCCAATTGGCGAAACCATCGATGACAGTGTCCCTCGCCCCGTTTACGGCATATGCGCTAAGATAGCTTCGGCATGGACTGAAATTTGCGCTTTCGTGGTGGCTCACGCCATCGATGTCGCAAGGCATGGAGATTTTGGCGCAGGGCTGCCAAGGGAGGTTGAGCAAAGATCGCTGCGATCAGAGAGGCGACGATCTGGCGGGTGGCGCGCCACAGCAGCGGGCGCCCGTCGCTCAAGGGGGAGAGACACCCAACTCCTGCGAAAGGGGTTCGGTCACAAGCGCGATGAGGAAGTGGGCAAGAATCCAAGGCTTTGCGATCCTTGGGTCTTTGGCTGGAGGCGCGCGCAGTCCGATCAGGCTCTTCAGACGCTTGAAGGCGAGCTCGATGCGCCAGCGCATGCGATAGAGCTTGAGAACTGTGCCGGAGGGAAACTCCTCCTGGTCAAGCGAGGTCACAAGGATGACAAAGCCGGCGGCAATCAGCGTCTCCGGTTGAACCTGCTTGCCCTTGGCCTTGGCTTCCTTGTTGATTTTGCGCCGCGCTTCTTGTGTCGCAGCCTCGGATTTGCGCAAGGCGATCAGGCGCATCTTCAGGGGCTCGCCCTTCTTGAGGCCCAGCCAGACAGGCGTTTCGATGACCTCCTCCCGGCAGCTCTTCAGGTGGCCGATGAGATCGAACGCCTTGCCGTTGGCGTCGAGCCATCGCACATTCTTCCACGGCGCGCGCACGACAACGTCGCCGTCTTGCGCCATGACCTTTGCGATCCGCTCGGCCTGCAGATAGGCGCGGTCGCCGATGCGGATCTCGCCCGGCACCACCGGCACGCGGTCGATCAGCTCGGCCTCGCTCTGGTCGGTGATCTCGAGGAAATCGAACTGCTCGCGCTCAAGATCGAAGGCGCAGTGCATACGCCAAAGGCCATTGTTCTTCTTCTCATGCACACCCGCCTTGGCAACCGATGTCGCATCGAGGATGCGGATCAGCCGGCCCTTAGGCAAGCCTTCCTCCTCGCGCTTCAAAAGGTGCCCGATCAACTGCTGCAGCCACGGCCCTGCATTGCGCAGCCGGCCGAGCAACGCCACGTCCGAGATGTCGGCGATCCCGCTTGCCGCCGCCCAGGCCACGACGCCCCGCATGCCCACCTTGCCAAGGCAGTAAGCCAGTGTCAGGCGCAACAGATCAGTAGCCGACCTGACGCCCCGCGGCCGCAGAAACGCCTTCGTCTCGCGGGCACTCCCTGCAATCAACTCTTCACCGCCGAGGAGCTCAATCGTCTCGGCCCAGCCGTCATCTACAAGCGATTCGTGAGTCATCGCAGCGTAGAATCACAACCGATTCCCCACTGCAACACCTATCTTAGCGCATATGCCCTTGAGGGGAGAGGATGCCGGCAGGCAGGTGAGGGGCAGCGCTGTCGCCGCGATTTTGGGTGACGCATTCGAACCGGGCGTGATCGCGTCACCCAAGCATTGCACAATCCGACTCCATCTTGACAATGATCTGCCTTTGTTCTCTATTCGTTCACATCTATCAGCAACTGCGGATGTGCGGTCGGGATGGAAACGACAGCCACCATCCTGCATGCCGATCTCGACGCCTTCTACGCCTCGGTCGAGCAGTTGCTCGACCCGTCGCTGCGCGGCAAGCCGATTGCGGTCGGCGGCGGCGTGGTGCTCGCCGCCTCCTACGAGGCGCGCGCCTTTGGCGTGCGCGGCGGCATGCCGGGGCGCACGGCGCGCGAGCTGTGCCCGCAGCTGATCTTCGTCGGCGGCAATTTCAGCCACTACCAGCGACTTGGCGACGCGGCGATCAAGGTGCTCGACGATTTTACCCCGCTGGTCGAGCGCATCTCCATCGACGAGGCCTTTGCCGACGTCGCCGGCTGCACGCATCTGTTCGGCTCGCCGCAAGAGATCGCGACGACCATCCGACGCCGCGTGCGGGCCGAGCTCGGCCTGCCGATCTCGATCGGCGTGGCGCGCACCAAGCATCTGGCCAAGATCGCCTCGCAGGTGGCCAAACCCGATGGGCTGGTGGTGGTCGACCCCGGCAGCGAGCTCGCTTTCCTGCATGATTTGCCGGTCGGGCTGATGTGGGGCGTCGGCCCGGCGACCAGGGCGAGGCTGGCGGAGATCGGCGTCGAGACCATCGGCCAACTGGCCAGGACCCATAGCGGCGCGCTGACGCGGCTGCTCGGTCCCGCCGCCGGCGAAAAGCTGTCGGCACTGTCGTGGAACCGCGACCCGCGAAAACTGGAGGCGAAGCGTCGGGCGCATTCGGCCGGCGCGCAATCGGCGCTTGGCCGCAAGCCTGCCGTGGCTGACGTCATCGCGCCCACCCTGCTTCATCTGGCCGACCGCGTCGCCAGCCGGCTGCGCGCCAAGGCGCGGCCCGGCCGCACGGTGACGGTGCGCGTGCGCTTTGCCGATCTCACCGCCGTCACGCGCTCGATCACGCTTGACCAGCCGATCTCGGCGACCATGATGCTGGCCGAGATCGCCGGCGATCTGGTGCGCGGCGTGCTTGCCGACCACCGCCAGGAGAAAACGATCTCGCTCTTGGCGATCTCGGTGTCGCATCTCGAGGAAAGCTTCGAGCTACAGCTCGAACTGCCGCTCGGCCTCGCCGACGAGAAACGCCGGCCCGGCACCAGGAAAGGCCTGGCACGCTTCGGCGCCGACCGCGCCATCGACAGGATCCGCGAGCGCTTCGGCAAACAGGCGGTCGGCTATGGCACGGTGGCGCTGGAGGCGGCACGCTTGGTTCCCGACAAATTCAGGGAACTCGCGGAGAAGGAGCTGTGAGGCCAGGGCAAGGCTATGGGCCGGTATGCGAGTAACGATGGACCCGGACACCACTGGAGCTTGCCCCGTGCCAGGGCTCGCAGGCTTTGCCATCATGGTCGGCATCGTGAGTCGGCCAATAGCCAGGTTCGCCCCTGCGCGCAGAGGCGAGGCCAACGGCACGGGCGGCAGTGCAGTTCGGGAACGCGGCAAGGTGCCTCAGCACCGAGAGAGACGTATCAAACCGAATGCCGACGAAGCCATAGATGATATAGCCCGACAACAGAATGAACGGCGCAAACAAGGCCACCCATCTCAGCCTGCCAAGGCGGCGACGGTGATAGGGTGAAGGCCGTCGCAAGAATGGTAGGAGCATTCCCCGCCAACTCCCCGGTTGGAGTGCCCGGACCAGACTAGCGTCACCCAGCACCCAGGTACAGTAGCAATAACGGCCATCTCCGAACGGTTTCCTGCGTTCAGAGCGTGGCTATTGGATAGCGAAACGCCAGTTCTATGCCTCGCCATCCCAGTACCGCCTCACCCCTGCCATATCGAAAATGCCGTCGCGCCGGCGCAAGGCGTCGACCGCCATCTTGTTGGAATCGGGATAGACGCAGACCTCGTTGGGATTTTTCTCGCCGATCATCAGATAGCGGCACGGTTCCGTACCGCTGTTGAGGAAGGAATGCCCGACCGCCAGGCCGGCGGGAAAGCAGACATAATCGCCGGCCTTCATCTCGTGGCGCTCCTCGCCAAGCAGCAGCGTCACCTGCCCTTCCAGGATCAGCGCGTGCTCCTCTTCGAGCATGTGGTAGTGCCTGGGCGCCAGGCGCATGCCGGGGGCCGGCGCCTCGATCAGCATGCCGACATGATAGTCGGATCGTCCCAAGGCGGCATGGGTCAGATGCCTAGACCGGCCGCCGAACCGCGGGCCTTCGCCCTCGACCTTCCATTCGACGGCATCGCTGGCAATAGGCGGGATCGGCACGGCTGGGGGTTTGGTGACACCGGCCGACACATCCGACGGCAACGGATCGCCGGCGGCAAGGCCGGTGTTCTCGCCGTCCCAGTAAGTTCGGGTTGCCGAGAGGTCGAAGATCGCGCGGCTGCCCAGGGCGCGCACCAGCACCTTGTTGGAGGCGGTATAGACGACCACGTCATTCGGGTTGCGCTCGCCGACGATGACATAGCGGCACGGCGCGTCGCTGGTGTTGATGAGGCAATGCCCCGCCGCGGCACCAGCGGGAAAGCAGATGTAGTCGCCGGCCTTCATGGCGTAGGCGGCGTCGCCGACATGCGCGGTAAGCATCCCCTCGAGGATGAAGACATGCTCTTCCTCGAAAATGTGGTAGTGCGCCGGTGAGGTCTGCTTGCCCGGCGGCAGTTCCTCGATCGCCACGCCGACATGGTAATTCTCGCCGAGGGCGGCAAGCGACAGATGCCGGTAGCGCACGCCAAAGCGCGGCACATCGGACCATTCGGTCCACGGCACCTCATCCGATGCGAACGGCACGGGCGCTTTGTCGTCTGCCATAGGGCCTCCCTGTCGCCCTGCCCTCGTCGCTCAGCCATACTGCTGGAGGGTCCACGACAGAACAAAGCTGCCAGCTTCCGCCTAAACCGCCAAGCGGTGTTCGCGACGCTCCTGACAAAGCCGGACAGGAGTCGCTCGCTTCAACTCCGGATCGCCTTGCCGGCCTGCTGCAGCAGCTCGAACGCGGCGAAGCGCTTTGCATGCCAGCCGGCCAGCGTAGCGTCGGGATGATAGACCTCGCCGAGTTCCGACATGCCGGCCATCGCCGTGACCAGGTCCTTGTAGGTCCCGGCGGCGACAGCGCCCAGCATCGCCGAGCCGAGCAGCACCGGCTCGGGCGAGGTCGACGCCACCACCACCATGCCTGTGGTGTCGGCAAGCAGCTGGCGCACCAGCGGGCTTTGGCCCGCGCCGCCGCTGACGACGATGGTGTCGACGGGAATGCCCTTGTCATGCTCAGCCCGCACGATCTGGCGGGCGCCGTAGCCCAGCCCGCAGACCCCGGCGACATAGAGCCCGACCAGGCTGTCGAGGCTGGTGTCGAGATCGAGCCCGGCAATCAGCGCGCGTGCGTCCGGGTCGGCGAAAGGCGCGCGGTTGCCGAGGAATTCTGGCACGACATGGATGCCGCCGACCAGCGCCGGCGTCGCCGCGGCTCCGTTGCGGCTTTGCGCCTGCAGCGACAGCCAGGCGCTGAGGCTGAGCCCCTCGGCCTGCGCCTTGGCCGCCGCCTCGCCCGCCGCCGGGTGCATGCGCACCAGATGGTCGATGGCCGCACCGGCTGCCGATTGGCCGCCCTCGTTCAGCCACAGGCCCGGCACCATGGCCGAGAAATACGGACCCCAGACACCGTCGACGAAGGCCGGCTCGGCGGTCGACGACATGGTGCAGGCCGAGGTGCCGAAGACATAGGCCATGCGCGACAACACGCTGCCGAAATCGCCGCGCGCGCCGACCGTGCCGACGCCACCGGCATGCGCATCGATCAGCCCGGCGGCTACGGCGGTGCCGGGGACAAGGCCAAGGTCCGCTGCCGCTTGCGCGGTCAGTCCACCGCCGAGCGCGGCACCGGCCGGCACGATCTCGGTGCCGATGCGCGCGAATGCCTCGTCGGCCAGCGCGCCGAGGCCGATCTTGCGGAAATAGGTCTCGTCCCAGTGGCTTTCATGCGCCAGATAGGTCCATTTGCAGGTCACCGTGCAGACCGAGCGGGCAAGGCTGCCGGTCGCCCGCCAGGTCAGGAAATCGGCGAGGTCCATGAACTGCCAGGCGGCATTGAAGGTGGCGGGCAGGTTTTCGGCCAGCCACAGGAGTTTCGGCGTTTCCATCTCCGGCGAGATGACGCCGCCGACATAATTCAGCACCGCCTCGCCGCTGCGGTTGATGCGGCGCGTCTGCTCGACCGCGCGATGATCCATCCAGACGATGATGTTGCGTTCGGCATTTCCCGATTTGCTGACCGCCAAGGGCCCGCCGCCCTCGCCCAGCACCACCAGCGAACAGGTGGCGTCGAAGCCGATGCCTGCGATCGCCTCGGGCGCTATGCCAGCCTGGGCGACGGCAGCGCGCGTGGCCGCGCACACCGCCCGCCAGATATCATTGCTCGACTGCTCGACAATGTCGCCGGCCTCGCGCCAGACCTCGATGTCCTGCTTGGCCGAGGCGAGCATGTTTCCCGTGTGGTCGAACACACCGGCGCGCGCGCTCCCGGTGCCGACGTCGATGCCGAGATAGTGGGGCATGTGAAACCTTCGGTCTAGCGAATAGCGAATAGCGAGTAGCGAGTAGCGAGTAGCGAGTAGCGAGTAGCGAGTAGCGAGTAGGTAAGTCGTTGGATTCTTCCCTATTCGCTACTCCCTATTCCCTATTCGCTCAGAGATCATTGCTCTGCGGCAAAATCACCAGATCCCGGATCGTCACATTGCGCGGCCGGGTCAGCATGAACATCACCGCCTCGGCCACTTCGCGCGGCTGCATCAGGCCGCCGGCGGCGAGTTCTTCCTCGAGCTTCGCCTTCGGCCAGTCGTCGACCAGCGCCGTCACCACCGGGCCGGGCGCCACGGCGCCGACGCGCAACCCATGCTTGGCGACCTGCCGGCGCACCGTGTGGACGAAGGCCTGCACAGCATGCTTGGAGGCCGTGTAGATCGGCTCCCAGACCACCGGAACCAATCCGGCGATCGAACTGGTGACGATGATGTCGCCGGTCTTGCGTTCGATCATGTGCGGCAGCACTGCCTGGATCGAGCGGAAGCAGGCATTGATGTTGAGGTTGAGCATCCGGTCCCAGGCATCGGGATCGCCGGTCGCCACCTCGCCGCCCACATAGGCACCGGCATTGGCGTGGAAGATGTCGAGCCGGCCGGCCTTCTCCAGAATCTGCGGCATCATGGTGGCGACGCTTGCCGGCTGCATCAGGTCGATCACCAACGGGATCGCCTTCGAACCGAGCTCGGCGCACAGTTTGTTCAGCGTCGCCTCGGCGCGGTCGACCAGCACCACGGTGGCGCCGGCCGCCAGCATATGCCTGGCGCATTCGAGGCCGATGCCTGATGCCGCGCCGGTGACGGCGGCAACTTTTCCGGACAGTTCTTCGCTCATGTCTTGCTTCCTGTTGATGGTTCAGGCCCGGCCATGCGAGACACGCGAGCGGCGTGCCAGCGAGTCGACGATGACTGCGATGGCAAGCACGGCGCCGGTGATCATGTACCGAAGTGACGAGGACAGATCGAGCAGCGTCAGGCCGCTGGCGATCGACTGGATGACGATGATGCCGAGCAGTGCCGAATAGGCGCTGCCGCGGCCGCCGAACAGGCTGGTGCCACCGATGACGGCCGCCGCGATGGCGTTGAGGTTGACGTCGCCGGTGCCTGCCTGCTGGCTGGCTGAGGCTAGGCGGGCCGCCGACAGCACGCCGCCGAAAGCGGCCAGCATCGAACACAGCACGAAGGCGCTGGAATAGATCAGCCGCACATTGATGCCGGCGCGCCGCGCCGCCTCGCGGTTGCCGCCGACCGCCGACATCGAGCGGCCCCATTTCGTCCGCGTCAGCGCGTAGTGCATTGATATGACTAGGCCGACGAACAGACCGAACATCCACGGAATGCCGCGCGCCTGGTTGAGATAGAAGACGATGAGTTCGAGAATGACCGTGATCACGACCGCCCGCGTGACGATACCGCCGGTCGACGGCGCCGACAAATTGGCGGCGTGGCGACGCGCAACGGTGCGCAGGCCGGTGACCAGCATGACGATGCCGGGAACGGCCGCCAGCCCGAACGACACGAACTTGGGCATCATCAGCAACTGGCCGAAATTCACCAGGTTCGAGCCGTAAGGTAGGTTGATCGAGCCGGTCGAGCCGAGGATATAGAGCTGCAGGCCAAGCACCGCCAGCAGGCCGGCCAGTGTCGAGACGAAGCTCGGCATGCCGAGCCGGTTGAACAGCAGCGCATAGAGGGCGCCGATGAAGCCGCCGACGGCGACAGCGGCAAGAATGGCGAGCGCCACCGGCCAACCCTGGTTGACCCACAGCGTGCCGACCATCGCCGAGGCAAAGCCGCTGATCGAGCCGACCGACAGGTCGATTTCGCCGACCATCAAAACGCAGACGATGCCGAGCGCGATGACGCCAACCGTGGAGCAATCGAACAGCAGATTGACCAAATTGCTGCTCGACAGGAAGATCGGGTTGATGCTGGCGAACACCGTCCAGATGATGACCAGCCCGACGATCACCGGCAGCGAGCCGAGATCGCCGGAGCGGACCCGGTCGAAGAACCTGCGGATGGCGCCGCCGATCCCCGCCTCATGCTTGACGCGCACATCGGCGCGGTCGAGCTGCGGCGGCACGGGGGCCGTCTGTTGCACGTCGCGGCTCATGGGCGTGGCTCCTGCGTTTGATCCTGCCGCGCCTGGCGGCGCTCGGCGCGCCGCGACACCGAATTGTTCGACGCGCCGGTGATGGCGCTGACCAGTTCCTGGTTCGAGGCGTCGGGGGTGAAGATGCCGTTGTTGCGGCCAAGCCGCAGCACGACGATGCGGTCGGCGACGGCGCGCACGTCTTCCATGTTGTGGCTGATGATGACGACGCCGAGCCCGCGGTCGCGCACGCGCTCGATCAGGTTGAGCACTTCCGCCGTCTGCGCCACGCCAAGCGCCGCCGTCGGCTCGTCGAGCAGGATGAGCTTGGGTTCGAGCAGCAGCGAGCGGGCGATCGCCACCGTCTGGCGCTGGCCGCCCGACAACGACGCGACCACTTCGCGCACACTCGGGATACGCGCCGATAGCTCGTTGAGCAGCGTCCAGGCGCGCACTTCCATCGCCACCTCGTCCAGCCGCAGCGGGCTGAGCTCGCGGCCGAGGAAGATGTTGGCGACGATGTCGAGGTTCTCGCACAGCGCCAAGTCCTGGAACACGGTGGCGATGCCGAGCGTCAGCGCGGCACTCGGGTCGGCAAGCGTCACCTGTTTGCCGCGATAATTAATGGTGCCCGAACTCGGCTGATGTACGCCGGCCAAGATCTTGACCAGCGTCGACTTGCCGGCGCCATTGTCGCCGACCAGCGCCACCACCTCGCCGGCATGGACATCGAGATCGATGTCGGTCAGCGCCGAGACGGCACCGAAATGCTTCGAAATGCCCCGCAGGCTGAGCACCAGCTCGCCTGCCGGAACCGGTTCGTCCGGGATATCGATCATGCCTGGAGCACCTTTCAAAGACCGGTTCAAAAGCAGTGAGCGCTGTCTGGCCTATTGTTGGACCATGATCTTACCCGAAAACCGGGTCCCACTTTTCGGGATCATGGTCTGGCGGCCAGACAGCGGAGCGGGCAACGGTCGCGGTCAGTTCCCGATGCCCAGCTTCTTGCAGCCTTCCGCGTAACGGTCGACGCAGAGTTCAGCCGCGGTGTTGATCTTCTTGTCGATGATCTCGGCCTTCAGGTTTTCCTGCGTCACCACGGCTGGCGTGAACAGCTGCGAGGGCGTGTCGTACAGCGTCATCTCGGCCTTCGGCGTCTCGCCCGAAAGCAGCTTGATAGCGATGTTGGCGGCGGCCGCCGCCACGATCTCGCTCGGCTTGGAGATGGTGTTGTACTGGTCGCCGGCGATGATCAACTGCAAGGCTGCGATCGTCGCGTCATTGCCGGTCACCGGCGGCACGGGGTCGACGCCGGCCGCCTTGAAGGCCGCGATGGCGCCGCCACCGGTGCCGTCATTGGCGGCGACGACGCCGAGGATCTTCGGGCCGAAGCGGGTGATCTGGCCGCCGGCCCATTGCTGCGCCTTCGGCGGCGCCCATTCCGGCGTGTCGTATTCGGCCAGGATCTGGTAGCCGCTGTTGTCGAGGCCTGCATGGATGCCCTTCTTGATCAGGCCGGCCGCCGCGTCGGTCGGCGAGCCGTTGATCTGCAGCACGCCGCCGGTGGCGGGATCGACCTTCAGCGCCTTCAGGTGCTCGACCAGCGAGTCGGCGATGGCCTTGCCGATGCCTTCATTGTTGAACGAGACATAGAAGTCGGCAGGCGCGGTCGGGATCGGCCGGTCATAGGCGATGACCTTGATGCCCTGGCTCTGCGCCAGCTTGACCAGCGAGGCCGCGGCGGTCGAGTCGACCGGGTCGAGCACGATCGCCTTGGCGCCCTGCGAGATCACCGAGTTGAACTGCTGCTGCTGGCGCGAGGCGTCGGCATCGGCATTCTGGTAGAGCACCTTGCAGCCCGGGCACAGCTTCTTCATCTCGGCGGCGAAGCCGGGATAATCATGCTGCTCGTAGCGGGTCGAGGCCTGGTCGGGCATCAGGAAGGCGACGGTGGCGTCGGTGACCTCAGCGGCCCGGGTGATGGCGGCGGTGCCGGCCAGCAGCGACAGCGCAAGGGCTGCTGTGCAGGTCGACTTCAATGAAAGTTTGGTCATTCGGTCTTCTCCGTTTCTGGATATGGTTGTAAGAAGGTCGTTGACTGCTTTGGTGTGAAGACACGCCTCCGCCCCTCGCCCCGAACTGCAATTGGGAACTAGGGTCCGGCGCCGGCCTTTCGAGTCCGCGCCGACATCCTCCGCTAAGCGGAGGAAATTTGAGACAAGTGTGCTCCATAGCGAACCGCTCCACGCGGCTCACGTCGTCATGCAAAAGAAAAAATCCTCCCTTGGTTCCTCCCTGGCTCCTCCGTTAAGCGGCTTTTCCCGCGTTGATGTTGTCGGCCAGCAGGCGCCTGAAGCGCGAGGGCGGCATGCCCTTCTCCGCCAGGAACTGCCGGTTGAAATTGGACAGATTGTTGAAGCCGACCTCGTAGCAGATGTCGGTGATCGAGGCCTGCTCGTCGCTCATCAGGATCTGGCAGGCGAGGTTGATGCGCAGCCGCTTCACATACTGCACCAGCGACATGCCGGTGTGGCGGCGAAACGAGCGCGAGAAGGCCCCGGTCGACTGGCCGGCGATGGCGGCGAGATCCGCCTCGTCGAACAGCTGCGTCAGGTTTTCCCTGATATAGGCGAGCGCCTTGTTCATGCCGGCGGTCATGTAGCCCGACGGATCGGGTCGATAGCTGGCGCTGGCCAAAAGCTGGAATTCCTGGGCGCGGCTGAGCAGGCCAGCGATCATCATGAACAACTCGATGCGGCGCACGCCCTGCGCCTGCATCATCTCTTCCATCAGCGGCGCCAGCGCCTTGCTGGTGCGGCTGGAAAACAGCACGCCGCGCCGCGACGCTTCGAGCAGGTGCCCCAGCCCCGCCAGCTCCGGCAGCACATGCATGGCATCGCCGATAAAACTCTCGGAAAACTGGATGATGCGGCCGCGCAGCGGGATCGAGCTCTCCCTCGGGATATCGCTGACCCAATTGTGCGGCAGGTTCGGCCCGGTCAGCACCAGATTGCCCGGCTCGAATTCGCCGATGAAGTCGCCGACGAAATAGCGCCCGTTGGTGAAGATCACCTGATGCAGTTCATATTCGGGATGGAAATGCCAACGCACCGTGTGGAACGGGTAGCCATGCGACCACGCCTTGAAGGACTCACCGCGTCGTATCTGGACAACTTCCAGGTCCGGTTCCATGTCCGTTTCCTCCCGGGCCGGCACGGATCGTTGCCGCGTTCGGCCCACATTCCCTAAACCGGCCGAATTGGTTTCGGCTCTGCATTTCAAGAGCCACGGTATCGGCTCATGACAACAGGCGCCACCACGATTCAGGGCAACGGATGATACTTTTTTAACCGGGAGGGGACGCTCAGAGGCGATATTCGGGCAGGACAGGTCAGTCTTGCTGACGCGCTGGCAGGTGCGGGCCAACAGCAAGCCTGCCCTGCCGTCAAGAAGCGGAACGACGCCGGTGACCTTCGAGCTACTCTTGAAACCTTGCCAACGTCCACGCGCCACCCGCCGCATTCGAATCCACCGCGGCGGCAACAAACTTCACGCCGCGCGCGCCGTCGACGACATCGGGCACTTGCGCTGCACGCGCCGGATCGACCGCCCCGCCCGAGCGATGGGCGCGGATGATGTCGGCGGCGTCGCGGTAGAAATTGGCGAAGGCCTCGATATAGCCTTCGGGATGCGCCGCCGGCATGCGCGAGACGCGCCGGCTTTCTTCGGTCGAGCCATGGCCGCCGCGCGCCAGCGTGCGGGTTTCCTCGCCGTAGCGGGAGAAGCGCAGTTCTTCCGGCCGCGCACCCGACCATTCCAGCCCGGCTCTGTCGCCATAGATGCGCACGGACAGATCATTGTAATGGCCGGGCGATGTCTGGCTGGCCAGGATCGTGCCGCGCGCCCCGCCTGTCCAGCGCATCAGCACATGCGCGTTGTCGTCGAGCCGACGTCCCGGCACGGCGGTGAAAAGGTCTGCCGACACCGCCTCGGCCTCGCAGCCCGAGATGAAGCTCGCCAGGTTGAAGGCATGCACGCCGATGTCGGCCAGCACCGCCGACTGCCCAGCGCGCGCCGGATCGGTGCGCCACTCCGCCTGCTTCTGGCCTTCGGCATCGATCGGTTTGGTCAGCCAGTCCTGGATATAGGCGCCATGCACGGACACGATGCGCCCGAGTTCGCCCGCCGCCACCATTTCGCGCGCCTGCCGCACCATGGCGTAGCCGGTGTTGTTGAGGGTGACGACGAAGCGGCGCTTTTTCGCCTTCGCGAGCGTCACCAGCGCCTCGGCGTCGGCCAGCGTCGTCGACAGCGGCTTGTCGCAGATCACGTCGATGCCGGCCTCGAGGAAGGCCGTGGCGATCGGCGCGTGCAGATGATTGGGGGTGACGATGACCACCGCCTCGATACCGTCCGGCCGCGCCGCTTCCGTGCGCGCCATCACGCGATAGTCGGCATAGCTGCGCTCCGGCGCGATGCCGATCTCGGCTGCCGAGGCAGCGGCGTTCTCCGGATCGGAAGACAGCGCGCCGGCGACCAGCGCGATCTGGTCGTCAAGGCGCATGGCGAGACGATGCACGGCGCCGATGAAGGCATTGCGGCCGCCGCCCACCATGCCGACCCGCAAACGTTGGCGCGTCGATCCGTCCGATGTTGCATAGACCATGTCTCAGATTCCTCCACATATCGCTTCGTCATCCTGGGGCGGAGCAAGGAGCGCAGCGACGCGGCGCAGACCCCAGGATCCATGCCGCGACTTCAAAGCGCCGCCGCGGTACAGAATTCTGCTCCGCTGCACTCTACGGTTAAGGTCGCGGCATGGATCCCAGGGTCTCCGCGACGGAGCTTCGCTCCTGCTCCGCCCAGGGATGACGACGTTGAAGGCTTCGCCAACCCTACGCACCGCGACGGCCCGGCAGTTTCCAATCTGCCAACCTACAGAACCTCTATCGCCTTCGAACACAATTTCCATATTGTAAAACGATCGTGCCGCGCTAGCCTGAAATCATGAGTGGGGCAGGCAAAACATCGGGACGGTCGATTGCCAACGAGGCGGCGACGCGCAAGCGCGGACGCTCGCTGGCGGCGCTCGGCTACATCCAGCCGCAGACCTATGAGGAGCTGCGCGCGGTGCTGTCGTCCGGCACCGTGCATTTCCCCAAGCGGCTGCGCCAGGTCGCCATCTTCCTGTGGCAGCATCCGAGCGACGTCGCGCTCGGCACCATCGCGCAGGTGGCGGCACAGGCCGGCGTGCAGCCCTCGACGCTGGTACGCTTCGCCCAGATCTTCGGCTACTCCGGCTTTTCCGATTTCCAGGGCCTGTTCAAGGACCATGTCAAAGGATCATGGCCGGAAGGGCGCGGCCTGGAGCGCACCGAGACCGAGCCCAATGCCGATCTGCATTTCCTGCATGGCATGGTCGGCGCCTCGCAGGCCTCGCTTGGCCGCATCGAGAGCGGCTTCGATGTCGAGAGTTTCGAGAAGATGGTGGCGCTGCTGGCGGCCGCCGACCTGATCTATGTCATCGGCTCCAAGCGCGCCTTCCCCGTCACCACCTATCTGTCGCTGACGCTCTCGCAGCAAGGCGTGCGCAACGTGCTGGTCGACAATGTCGGCTCCACTGCAATCGACCAGGTCGGCTGCATCGGCAAAGGAGATGCCGTGCTGGCGGTGTCCTTCAGCCCCTACAATTCGATCACGCCCGACCTCGTCGCCGTGGCGCATGAGCGCAAGGCCCGCATCGTCACCATCACCGACAGTACTTTCAGCCCGCTGATCCGGCTGTCGGACAGCTGGCTGGAAGTGGTGGAATCGGACTTCGCCGGCTTCCGCTCGCTGGCCGCGTCGCTGGCGGTCGGCATGGCGCTGGTCCAAGGCGTCGCCGCGCGCCGCAGCACATGAGGAGATGCTGGCACAATTGACTATCGGGAATTGCCGTTCCATATTTCAAAAAATAGAAACTTTGTTCCGGGAGGAGGAATGGAGCTTCATCTTCAAGGCAAGGTCGTGCTGGTCACCGGCGCGACGCAAGGCATCGGCCGCGCGATCGCCGAGACGCTTGCGCGTTCCGGCGCTGGCGGCCTGCTGGTCACCGGGCGCGAGAAGGTGCGCGGCGACGCTGTGGCGGCGGAGCTTTCGCGGCTCGGCACGCCGACACACTTCGTCGCCGCCGACCTCGCCGACCCGGCAACCCCTGCCCTTTTGGCGCAAGCCTGCATCGAGCGCTTCGAACGCATCGACGCGCTGGTCAACGCCGCCGGCCTGACCGACCGCGCCTCCTTCCTCGATGCCGATCTCGACGACTGGGCTTCGCTGTTCGCGGTCAACGCACGCGCCCCGTTCTTCCTCATGCAGGCGGCGATTGCCGACATGAAGAGGCGCGGCCAGGGTGGTGCCATCGTCAACATCCTGTCGATCAACGCCCATTGCGGCTCGCCGGAGCTGGCCGTCTATTCCGCCAGCAAGGGCGCGCTGGCGACGCTGACCAAGAACGCCGCCAACGCCCACCGCTTCGACCGCATCCGCGTCAACGGCATCAATGTCGGCTGGACCGACACGCCGGCCGAGCGCGCCATGCAGGCCGACACGCTGGGCAACGGCCCGGGCTGGCTGGATGCCGCCAACGCGTCGCAGCCTTTCGGCCGCCTCTTCTCAACGAACGATATCGCGAACCTCGCGGTCTTCCTGCTTTCGGATACTGCCGGGCCGATGACCGGGACGCTGGTCGACCAGGAACAGTGGGTGATCGGGGCGAACCGGTGAGTGTTGCCGCCCCTGAGACACTTGGGCCGGCGCTGCTCGACCGTTTGCCCGCCGCTGTCCAGAAACCGGCCTATGACCGCGCGGCGCTGGCGCCCGGCATGGCACATCTCGGTGTCGGCGCCTTCCATCGCTGCCATCAGGCCGAATACACCGACGATCTCTTGTCGCTCCAGTTCGATCGCTGGGGCGTGGTCGGCATCAACATCCGCCCGCCCAATCTCACTGAGACGCTCGGCCGGCAGAGCGGGCTCTACACAAGGCTGATCCGCGAGAACAGCCATATTGAGGCGCGAATCATCGGCAGCATCCTCGAGGTGGTCGACAGCCAGGCCAGGGCCGCGCCGGCGCTCGACGTGCTGTCCTCATCAGACATCGAGCTCGTCACCATGACGGTGACCGAGAAGGGCTATTGCCACATCCCATCGAGCGGCGAGCTCGACCTCAGCCATCCCGACATCGTCCACGACCTCGCCAACCCGCAGACGCCGCGCAGCGTGCCCGGCATATTGGCACGGGCATTGGAGCAGCGTAGGGCCACGCATGGCCAGCCGCTGACGCTGCTCTCCTGCGACAACATCCAGAGCAACGGCATCATTCTGGCCAATGTCGTGCGGGCCTTTGCCCAGCGGCGCGGCAACGGTCTCGCCGACTGGATCGAAGCCAACGCCGCCTTCCCCTCGGCCATGGTCGACCGCATCGCACCGGCGGTGACGCAGGATGATCTCGACAGCGTCGAGCAGTGGTTCGGCTACCGCGACGCCGCCGTTGCTGTCGGCGAGCCGTTCCGCCAATGGGTGATCGAACACAAATTCGCCGGCCGTATGCCGCGCTGGGATCTTGTCGGCGCGACCTTCGTCGACGACGTCACGCCGTTCGAGCATCTCAAGATGCGGGTGCTCAACGGTGCCCAGACGACGCTCGCCACGCTCGGCGTGCTGGCCGGCCTCGAACACACATCGGATGCCATCGCCGACCCGCTGCTGGCCGCCTTCATCAAGTGTATGCTTGTCGAGGAAACGCTGCCGACACTGACGCCGGTGCCGGGGATGGATCCGCTGACCTATGTAGAGCAGAGCCTCGGCCGCCTGAAGAACACCGCGATCCGCCACCGCAACCACCAGATCGCCACCGACGGCTCGCAGAAGATCGTCCAGCGCCTGCTCAACCCGATCCGCGACCGCTTGCGCCAGGGCGAAAGCATCGCGCTGCTGTCGGTCCCTGTCGCCGGCTGGATGGCCTATCTCATCCAGGCTTCGGAGAAATTCGGCAGAAGCTGGCCGGTGTCGGACCCCTATGCCGGCAAGGTCGCCGCGATTGCCGACGCAACCGGCCGCGATGCGAAGGCACTGGTGGCTGGGATCCTCGCCATCGACACGATTTTCGACCCCGGCCTTGCCGCGAATGATACATTCCGCAAAGCCGTGACATCGGCGCTTGACGGGCTGCTTTCGGACGATCCGATGGCAACCGTCAAGCGCAATCTGAAACAAGCCGACACCACACGGTTGAAGCGGCCGGCTCGATCTGCATAGTACAAGTCGGTCGTGAATTCACGACCAAAGCAATTTCAGGAAAAGTGTGAAACGGTTTTCCGTCCGGAATTGCGTCAAACAAAGGGATGGAGCGGTTCTGCGTTTCCGTGAAACGATGAACCGCTCTAGGGAGGCAGTATGAAACTTGGAGTGCTCACCGCACCGTTCGCGGAGACGCCGCTTGGCGAGGTCGCCGGCTGGGCAAGTGCTGCCGGCTTCGAGGCGCTGGAAATCGCCTGCTGGCCGAAATCCGCCGGCGCCAGCCGCCGCTATGCCGGCACCAGCCACATCGACGCTGCTTCGACTTCCGCCGCGCAGGCGAAGGAGATCGTCGCCTCGCTGGCGGAGAAGAACCTGTCGGTCTCCGGCCTCGGCTACTACCCCAACCCGCTGCACCCCGACGCCGCTCACCGCGACGAAGTGATCGCCCATCTGAAGAAGGTGATCGTGCTGGCCGCCAATATGGGTGTGCCCGTCGTCAACACCTTCTGCGGCGGCGATGCCTCGAAGACCGTCGACGTCAACTGGCAGGCGGCGCTCAAGGTCTGGCCTGAAATCGTCGCCCATGCGCGCGAGCATGGTGTAAAACTCGCCTTCGAGAACTGCCCGATGATTTTCAGCCATGACGAGTGGCCGGGCGGGCACAACATCGCCTATTCGCCGCAGGTCTGGCGCCGCATCCTCGAAGCCTGGGGCGGCGATGTCGGCATGAATTTCGACCCGTCGCACCTGGTCTGGCAGATGATCGACCAGGCCCGCTTCATCAGGGAATTCGGCCCCTATATGCTGCATGTCCACGCCAAGGATTTGATGATTGATCATGATGGTTTGTACGAGCGCGGAATCCTGTCGTCCGGCATAGGTTGGCAGGTGCCGCGCATGCCGGGGCTGGGCGATGTCGACTGGAGCGGCTTCTTCTCCGGCCTCTACCGTGCCGGCTATGACGGCCCCGTCATCATCGAACACGAGGACAGGCGATTTGAAGGCAGCGACGATCAGGTGAAGCGCGGTTTCCTGCTCGCCCGCGACGTGCTGCGTCCCTTCGTCAAATGAAATTAGCGCGCGCCGCATGACTCACTCAGCCAGCAACGCGCTTTAACGGGTCGAACTGAAACTGAAAAAACAATGTGGAGGAAGTCTGAAATGAAGAAAATCCTGACCATGGTCCCGCTGCTTGCGGGCGCTGCCTTGCTGGCCTCGATGGGCGTCTCGTCCGCCGCCGGCAAATACACGATCGGCATCTCCAACACCGTGCAGGGCAATGGCTGGCGCGAGGAGATGGTCTGCGCCATGAAGGCGCAGGCGCTGGCTTCCGGCGAGGTCGCCAAGCTCAACATCGCCCACCGCAACACCGATGCCGCCGGCCAGCTCGAAGACATCCGCAATTTGATCAGCGCCAAGGTCGACGCCATCGTCGTCAACCCGGCCGATCCGGCCGGCATCAAGGCTGGCCTCGAGGAAGCCACCAAGGCCGGCATCGTCGTCGTTGCCGTCGACCAGGCGGTCACCGAGCCGTCGGCCTACATCATCTCCAACAACCAGGAGCAGTACGCCTATCTCGGCGCCAAGTGGCTGTTCGGCCAGATGGGCGGCAAGGGCGACGTCTTCTACATGCGTGGTGCCGCCGGCGCGTCCGCCGACTCTGACCGCGACAAGGGCTTCAAGAAGGCGCTGGCCGAATTCCCCGACGTCAAAGTCGCGCAGGAAGTCTTCACCGGCTGGCAGCAGGACCAGGCCAAGCAGCAGATGCTGTCCTTCCTCGCCACCGGCACGCCGATCAACGGTGTGTGGACGTCGGGCATCGACAACGTCATCGTCGACGCGCTGGTCGAGTCGCAGGCGCCGCTGGTGCCGGTGGTCGGCGCCGACAATGCCGGCTTCGTCGGCCAGCTGAGCTCGGTCAAGGGCCTCGTCGGCGCCGCGGTCACCAACCCCGGCTCGATCGGCGGCGCTGGCGTGACGCTCGCGCTGCAGATCCTCGACGGCAAGAAGCCGGCACAGCAGACCGTGCTGGTCGAGCCGCAGCTGTGGGAGAACGCCACAGAGGAAGGCAAGGCCAAGCTGAAGGCCGCGGCTGATCCGTCGCTGAGCCCCGAATGGCCGGTCTCGATCTCGATCCCGGACTGGACGACGTATACCAAGGAGCAGATCGTCGCGTGTAAGGGCCCGGGCGAGTAAGTCTCCGGTATCCCTGCCTCACAAGGCGGGGAAGTCACATATGGGTAAAGGCCCCCTCACCCGGATTGCCAACCGAATTGCGAAGGGCAATTCGGGGCAATCCGACCTCTCCCCGAGGGGAGAGGAGCCGGCACGAGCGCCAGCCTCTTCTCCCCCACGGGGAGAAGGTGGACGCGAAGCGGCCGGATGAGGGGGCCTCTCCACACGCGATAGCCATCTAAATCGAGAACCCCACGATTTGACCACCACCCCCCTCCTCGACGCGTCAGGCGTCGCCAAGAATTACGGCGCGGTTGCGGCCCTTCGCAACGCATCGCTGTCTGTCTTACCCGGCGAGGTGCATGCGCTGATGGGCGCCAACGGCGCCGGCAAGTCGACGCTGGTGAAGATCCTGACCGGCGCTATTCCTGCCAATGCCGGCCGCATCCTGATCCGTGGCGAGGCGCGCGACATACGCTCGCCCGCCGCCGCGCGCCGCGCCGGCCTGTTGCCCGTCTATCAGGAGCCGTCGCTGATCCCCGATCTCGACGTGCTGTCCAATCTGCGGCTGACCGGCACGCCGGTCGAGCCGTTCCGCGCCTGGGTGCGCGAACTCGGCATTCCCGACCTCGATATCCGCGACACCGCGCGCGACATTCCGCTGGCCGTGCTGCGCGTGCTCGATCTGGCCCGCGCGCTGGCGGTCGAGCCCGACGTGCTGCTGCTTGACGAGATGACCGCCGCCCTGCCCGCCAACCTCGCTGAAAAAGTGCTGGAAGTGGTGCGCCGCCAGGGCGACAGCGGCCGCGCGGTGATCTTCATCTCGCACCGCTTCGTCGAAATCTCCGCGCTGTGCGACCGCGCCACCGTGCTGCGCGACGGCGAGACGGTCGGCGTCGTCGAGATCGTGCCCGGCGTCGAGGAAAAGATCGTCGAGCTGATGCTCGGCACCCGCATCGTCAAGACCCATGTCGCCGCGCGCAGCGCCGCCCAGAAGGCAGCGCCCGCCCCTGCCCAGCCCAGGCTTGCCGTGCGAAACCTGCGCGTCGGCACCAAGCTCAACGATGTCTCGTTCGATCTCGCCGATGGCGAGGTCGCCGGCGTCGTGGCGCTCGAAGGCCAGGGGCAGGACGAGCTGTTTTCAGCCCTTGCCGGCTCGATCCGCCCCTCCGGCGGCACGATCGAGGTCGATGGCCAGACGGCGAAAT
This sequence comes from Mesorhizobium cantuariense, assembly GCF_042647205.1. Taxonomy (NCBI): domain Bacteria; kingdom Pseudomonadati; phylum Pseudomonadota; class Alphaproteobacteria; order Hyphomicrobiales; family Phyllobacteriaceae; genus Mesorhizobium; species Mesorhizobium cantuariense. The sequence goes on from NZ_JBHRVD010000001.1 coordinate 4,494,584, forward strand.
TCTCGCACCCGATCGACGCCATCCGCGCCGGCATCGCCTATGTGCCGGGCGACCGCGCCGAGGCGCTCGCCATGCAGCGCTCGGTGCGCGAAAACATCGCCTTGCCCTTCAGTGCAGCGCTGCGCAACTGGGGGCCGATCAACATGCGCCGGGAGCGCGCCAAGGTGGTCAGCGCCATCGAGCGACTGCAGATCGACACCCGCGCGCAAGGCGAGGTGCAGCGCCTGTCCGGCGGCAACCAGCAGAAGGTGACCATTGCCCGCTGGATCGCCGCGGACGCCCGCACCATCCTGTGCTTCGACCCGACGCGCGGCATCGATGTCGGCACCAAGCAGGAGATCTATCATCTGGTGCGCGAGCTCGCCGGCAACGGCAAGTCGGTGCTGTTCTACACCTCCGAACTGGAAGAGGTGCAGCGTGTCTGCGACCGCGTCATCGTCATCTTCGGCGGCCGCGTCGTCGACATCTTTCCGGTCGAGGAGGCCGACGAGCCGGCGCTGATGCGCGCCGCCTACGGACTGCCGCGCGGCGCCAAGGCCGATATCGGCATATTGGCCGACCCCACGGCGAATGCTTCAGATGCGCCGGGGGCGACGCCATGAGCCATTTCCCGCGCCGCCAGGGCTGGGTCGCCGGCCTGTTCGCTCTCTTCGTCGCCCTGTTCATCATCACGAAACTGATCCAGCCGGCCTATGGCAGCGGCGATTTCGGCTCGCTCGCACGGGCGGTTTTGCCCTACGCTTTCGCCGTCGCCGCGCAGACGGTCGTGGTCATCGCCGGCGGCATCGACCTGTCGGTCGCCGCCATGATGGCGTTGACCAGCGTCACCGCCGCCTCGATGATGGCCGGCGCCTCGGAAGAATACGCGCTGTTCGTGGTGCCCTTCGTGCTGGCCATGGGTTTCGTGCTCGGCGCCGTCAACGGCATGCTGATCGTCGTCACCCGCGTGCCCGACATCGTCGTCACGCTGGCCACTTTGTTCGTGCTGCAGGGGGCTGCCCTTCTGGTGCTCGACGCGCCGGGCGGTGCCGCAGCCGAATGGCTGAAGGGTCTGATCTCGGGCACCGTTCCTATAACGGGCCTGCCCGACAGCATCGATGCCTGGGTCCCGAAGGCGCTGCTGGTGCTGATCGTCTGCCTCTGCATCATCTGGATTCCGCTCAGGCGCTCGCGGCTCGGCCTTTCCATCTATGCCATCGGCTCAAGCGAGCTGGCGGCGTTCCGCAGCGGCGTGCCGGTCGCCCGCACCCGCATCATCGCCTATGCGCTGTCGGGCCTGTTCGCGGCCATGGGCGGGCTGGCGCTGACCATGAGCACCGGCATCGGCGCCCCCATCCCCGGCCCTTATCTGCTGGCCAGCGTCGCCGCGGTGGTGCTGGGCGGCGTGGCACTCGGCGGCGGCAAGGGCGGCCTGCTCGGCCCCATCGTCGCCGTCTTCGTGCTGCGGCTGGTGCGCACCGACCTGACGCTGCTTGCCATCGACCCCAACGTCACCGCCATCATCGAGGGCGCCATCATGGTCGCCGTGGTGATGTTCGGCGCGTTTATTACGATGCGGGGGCGGCAGCAATGAGGGGGCAAAAAATAGAGCGTAGCGCTCTACGGCGCCCCCCTCTGTCCTGCCGGACATCTCCCCCTCAAGGGGGGAGATTGGCCCTCGTCTCGGCTTTCGCCAACCTTCAACCTCTTAGGAATGTGTGGGGCGCCGAAGCTTCCAATCTCCCCCCTAGAGGGGGAGATGTCCGGCAGGACAGAGGGGGGCGCCGTAGAGCACCATCCTCGCAGAACGCCGCCGGCCCAACCCCATCGCGAACCGGACCCACCCCATGAGCACCACCGCGATCACCCCCGTCCCCTTCGGCCGCCGCGTCAAACGCTTCATGGCCGACCGGCCGCTGATCCCGCTGGTCATCCTGCTCGTCATCCTGGTGGTGATCCTGCAGATTCTGCGCCCCGGCATCGTCAACGAGCGCTGGATCGCCAACACCATCAAATTCGCCATACCGCTGGCGATCCTCGCCGGCTGCCAGACCATGACCATGCTGACCGGCGGCATCGACCTGTCGGTCGGCACGGTGGCGACGATGAGCGCCTTCATCATGGCGACGCAAGTCGTCAACCAGGACCCGGCGGTGGCCTTCCTGCTGGCGATGATGCCGGCGGTGCTGATCGGCCTCGTCAACGGCATCGGCGTCGGCGTCTTCCGCGTCCACCCGCTGATCATGACGCTGGGCACCAGCCTGATCGGCACCGGCTGCCTGCAGGTCTACCAGCGCACGGTGATCGCGTCCGGTGCGAAAATCCCCGACTTCCTCGCCTGGCTCGGCACCGGCCTGACCTGGGGCATCCCCAACGCGCTGCTGCTGTTCGTGCCGCTGGCAGCGCTGATCGTCTTCACCCTCGCCCGCACCGGTTTCGGCCGCCTGCTCTACGCCGTCGGCGACAATGAGCGCGCAACGCGCCTGTCCGGCGTGCAATACTGGCAGGTCATAACAGCGCTTTATGTGATCTCAAGCGTGCTCGCCGGCATCACCGGCCTGCTCTATATAGGCCTGATCAAGGCGCCATCGCTGTCGCTCGCCGAACCGCTGGTGCTGCCCTCCGTGGCCGCCGCCGTGATCGGTGGCACCTCCATCTTCGGCGGCCGCGGCGGCTACACCGGCACCATCATCGGCGCGCTCATCCTGACGGTTCTGACGACGCTGCTGACGATCCTGCAAATGCCGGAGGGAGCAAGGCGGATACTGTTCGGGCTGATCGTGCTGTTCGTGACGGCGGCTTATCTGAGGATTGTCGAGGAAAGGTAGGGGCTTGTGTAGTTTACCGGAACCGTCCGCCCTCTCCGCGCATTTCAGTGGATCGTGAACAAACCCACTTTCAACAACACTTCGAACGGGTCAGCGGCGGGCTGGACAATCAAGCTCGGTGAATCGCCCGTCATCGGCACGGCGATCCACAGCGGCTGCGATGTCGGGGGCGTTTGCCAATCGCTCCTGTCCGTCTCCAACGCCGACCGGCTGCGGGAAGAGGACCCCTTCACCGAACATTTTATCGCCGATTTCCCGACCCAAATCATCGTTCATCGATCGCGCTTTCAAGTCGATCTGAACCGCGCGCGCGAGGCTGCGATCTACCTGTCACCGGACCAGTCCTGGGGCTTGAATGTGTGGCGAGAGCCACCGGCCGAGGAGATCATAAACGAGTCCCTCGCGTTTCATGACGCGTTCTATGCCGAGCTCAAGCGTGTCCTTGTCGATGTCGAAAAACGCTATGGCAGGTTCGTCCTTGTCGACGTCCACAGCTACAACCACCGGCGCGAAGGGCCGGAAGGAGTGCCCGCGTCTCAAGATGGCGCGCCCGATATCAATGTCGGCACATTCTCGATGGACCGCGAGCGCTGGGCGCCGGTCGTCGACGCTTTCATCGAGGCGCTTCGCGGCCAACGTCTCAACGGCGAGCCGATCGACGTGCGCGAGAACGTGTCCTTCCAGGGCAAGGGCGAACAGACCCGTTTTGTCCATGCCAATTTTCCAGAAACCGGGTGTGCCATCGCGGTCGAGTTCAAGAAGATCTTCATGGACGAATGGAGCGGCGAACCCGATTGGGGAGCAATCGAGCGGCTGCGCGCCATGCTGGCATCGACGGTGCCCGTCCTGGAGTCGACACTGCGGGCCATGCGATGAAGCCGAAGCTCGTCGAGCCCGCGCCTCCTTTGCAAATCGAAGCCGATTTGGACGCGCTATTCCGGGACGGCAAGCCGATCCGCCGCGATTTCGGCAATGGCAACCGTTTGCACATGGATCGGCCGCTGCCCTTTCTGTGTGTCCATGTTGGGTCACACCAGGATGCGGCATTCCATGCCGTCTCCGCCAACGCGTCCTATCTGATCGCCGCCGACATCGAACTCGCCGGCGAGGTCGCGCGGCTGGTGGCGCAAAGGACGCGCGATCACTGCGGCGCATTCCTCATGCTGGACATCGGCGAATTGGCCGAAGACCGGTTCCTGACGGAGGATGTTCCGTTCCTACCGCCTTTCGAGATTGCGCTGGCCTGCGGCGACACGGCGGCGGAGAAGGCCGCACTCAAGCGCTTCGCCACCGCTGCGTCCGCGCGCGAAGCAAAATACCGCACGCCGCGTGTGGACGAACTCAACCCCACGACATCAGCCGAAACCCGACTCTGGAGTGATCCCGGTGATGTGGCGTGCCTGACGGTACGCTTCGCACCGATCTACAGGATGCCGGGCACCAGGCGCGTCTATCCCGAACTCCACGACCTCGTCGTTGCCAACATGGTGGATTCCGCGCTGCAGGCTGTCAGCGCCTTCCTGAAAGCATCAAGCCTGGAACAGCCTGCGACCCATCGTGCCCTGGGGCGCCGCGCCTATATCGACGCAGTCGTGCGCGCCGACCGGGCGATCGACAATGTCGCGTCGACGTTCGATTTTCTGCTTGCCGTTACACCGATCAACGCCGAACCAGCCTGGCGGGAATTCCAGGCAGGCGCGTTCGAACGTGTGCCCGCACTGCTTTACCGGCCACTCGAGTTCGAGGTCGCCGACCAGAAGCGGAAACTCTATTCGGTCTCGCTCGATCATCTGGAAGATCCGCTCCTGACCAGGCTGCTCTCCGAAAAGCAGCAGGAACTCGATCTCCAGCTGTCGATGCTCGCTGCACGCGAAACGCCGCGTTTCGTCGAACTCGGACGAGCCCTCTATGGCAGCGTCGAGCCGAGCCTGGCGGCAAGGGCGCGCACTATTCTCGAAAAGGTATCGCGAGTTGCGTCAGTGGCCCGGCAGAAGGGCCTGGATGCCGACGCCGTTGCCGCGGCCGCGCGCGACATGATCGCCGGATACCGGTCCGCGCACCCCGATTTCGATGCTTCCGTGGAGATCCGCGGCGACCTGCCGGCCGGCCTCCTGGTGTCGCGAAACCGATTGCTGGTTTCGCGCGATACCAGCCTTCCGCCGGAGCGTCTGACCGCGCTGCTCTGTCATGAGATCGGTGTTCACCTGCTGACCTATTTCAACGGTGACGCGCAGGGGCTCGCCCTCTTCCGCAACGGGCTGGCCGGCTATGAGGGCATGCAGGAGGGACTGGCCGTGCTGGCGGAATATCTGGTCGGCGGCATGACCGCGGCGCGTCTGCGGCTGATCGCGGCCAGGGTCATCGCGTGTCAGGCAATGCTCGACGCCGCAACGTTCGAGGAGGCCTTCCACCTTCTCCGCAGGGATTTCGGTCTCGATGATCACAGCGCCTTCAACGTCGTTCTGCGCGTCTATCGAGGCGGTGGCCTTGCCAAAGACGCCATCTACCTGCGCGGCTTGGTGCAGATCCTCGATCATCTCAAGAACGGCGGCAGCCTCACTCCCTTCTGGATCGGCAAGATTTCCGCCGCGCATTTCGGCGCGATCCAGGAACTCAACGCGCGCGGCCTGCTGCGGGCGCCGCGCCTTGAACCTGCGTTTCTCTCTTCCGACGCGGCCCGTCCGCGCCTCAAGAAAGCGATGGCGGGAATAGATCCGATCGATATGGTTGAAACCTGAGCGGGGGGCTCCTGAATGCGCATTGCCTTCTTTGTCAATTCCATTGAGAGCGAGACGCCCGGCTACACGACGACGGCGTTGGCGCTCGCTGCAGTCCAGCGCGGCCATTCTGTTGTTTATGTCGAGCCAGGCGACTTCATACTGCGTGCCGATGACGGTCTGGCCGTCAGCGTCGCGGTTCTGCCGGATGCTCCCTACAAGACATCAGACAGGCTGCATGCTGCCCTGAAGGACGCCGCGAAGCAGAAAAAGACCTTGGCGATCGGCGATGTCGACATCGTGTTTCTGCGCAACGACCCGTCGCTGGACATCACCGATCGACCATGGGCCGCCAATGCAGGTATCATGTTCGGGCGGCTGGCGGCGGAACGCGGCGTGATTGTCGTCAACGATCCGGACGGCCTGGGGCAGGCACAGAGCAAGCTCTACCTTCAATCTTTCCCAGAGGCGGTCAGACCAGCGACCTTGATATCGCGCAGTATTACCGAGATCCGCGCATTCATCGACAAACACCCGAAGGGCTGCATCGTCAAACCCCTGCAAGGGTCGGGTGGCAAGAACGTCTTCCATATTGCGACGCCTGCCGATACCAACGTCAACCAGATTTTCGAGGCCGCCAGCGGTGCCGGCTACCTTATCGCGCAGGCCTACATTCCGGAGGCCAAGGCCGGCGACGTGCGTCTTTTCCTGATGAACGGCCTGCCGCTGATGCGCGACGGCGCTTATGCCGCCTTCCGCCGCGTCCCAGCCAAGGGCGACGTCCGCTCCAACATCCACGCCGCCGGAACCGCCCGCAAGGTCAAGGTGACGGACACGATGTTGGCCATTGCCGAGATGGTGCGCCCCAAATTGATCAGCGACGGCATGTTTCTGGTTGGGCTCGACATCGTCGGCGACAAACTTCTGGAAATCAACGTCTTCACGCCAGGCGGGCTGACCCGGCTCGCCGCCATGTACACGACGGATTTTGCCGCAAGTGTCGTCGTTTCGCTGGAGGGGAAGCTGAAGCTTCGCCAAGCCTATGGAAAGACCATACCGAATTCGCAGTTGGCGACGCTTTGATCATCTCCACTGACGAGGCGCCGCAAAGGTCGGCTCTTGGCACAAAACAGACACGGTCATCGATTCGGTGGCGGCGATACGCTTACCCTGACCGGTGTCACCGCGATCGACCTGGCGGCTGGGTGTCGGGTCGACGTCGTGCGCGCATGCCGAGGCGAGCGCATCCAAGGCGGCTTCTAACCCCCACAGCGCCCTATCCGCCTCGCCTCACAGCGCCAGGCTCCCCTGCTCAACCTCCTCGGCGTTGGGGTCGCCAGGGGCCGTGGCCCAGGCCAGCTCGACCAGCGTCACGGTGCGCCGGCCTACCCCGTCGAGCTGGCAGACGATGAGGCCCTGCTCCTCGATATAGGTCAAGAGGCGCCGGGCGCGGCGCAGCGAGTGCGAGCCATAGGCGCGGGCGATCGCCGCGTCGCTGGGACACGGCCAGCCCTCCTTCGCGGCCCGCGCGATCATCATGAACACGCCCTGCATGTCGTCGGGCAGCAACGAGGCGCGTACCGAGACGTCCTGCCAGGCGTCATCGCCGGCCGCCATGTCGGAGCCGAGGCCGGCGCGGGCGCGCGTCAGCATGCGGCGGAACTCGGCCAGGTCGGGGACGACCGAGGCGAGGCCCTCGATGCGGCAGCGCACCACGAACTCCTGATAGAGCACGCCGATCACGCGAAAACCCGCGTCGGGTTGCGCAAGGATGGCGCGCAGCACACGGTCGACGCGCTCGCGGCGCTCCGCCAGATCCTCGGCGCTGATTTGCGGCTCGACCGGTTCGGGGCGAATTTCCAGCGCCGCCGACTTCGCCGCCATCAATTGATCGAGCAGGTCCGGCGATGCCGTCCGGCGCTGAGGCCGCGAGATCTCGGGCGGCGGAGCGGCCAGGATGATGGCGCGTGCATCCTCCAGCACCGCCTCCGGCAGCGGCATCAGCCGCGGCGTGCCGTTGCGCGGGCTTGTGTCGGTCGGGCCGATGCGCAGCCCCAGCGGGCGGCGCGACAGCGCCGGGCCGAGCGCCATGAACTGCCCGCGTTCCAGGTCGCGGAACGCCTCCGCCTGGCGCCGTTCCATGCCAAGCAGATCGGCGGCGCGCGCCATGTCGATGTCGAGAAAGGTGCGGCCCATGAGGAAATTGGACGCTTCCGCAGCGACGTTCTTGGCGAGCTTGGCCAACCGCTGGGTGGCGATGATGCCGGCAAGCCCGCGCTTGCGGCCACGGCACATCAGATTGGTCATGGCGCCGAGCGAAAGTTTGCGCGCCTCGTCGGAAACCTCGCCGGCGACAGCCGGCGCGAACAGCTGCGCTTCGTCCACCACCACCAGCATCGGATACCAGTGGTCGCGGGCGACCTCGAACAGCCCGCCGAGGAAGGCGGCGGCACGCCGCATCTGGTTCTCGGCGTCGAGCCCTTCGAGATTGAGCACGGTGGAGACACGGTGGATGCGCGCCCGCTCGCCGGCCGCCTGCAGGCCACGCTCCGTATGCTCCTCGGCATCGATCACCAGATGGCCGTAACGGTCGCCCAGCGAAACGAAGTCGCCTTCGGGATCGATGATGGTCTGCTGCACCCAGGGCGCGCTCTGCTCCAAAAGCCGCCGCAGCAGATGCGACTTGCCGGAGCCGGAATTGCCCTGCACCAAAAGGCGCGTCGCCAGCAGTTCCTCGAGGTCCAGCTTCGCCGGGGCGCCTGCGGTCGTGTGTCCCATCTCGATCGCAACGGTCATCTCGACTCAGGCGCTCCTTTCGCAGACGGGCTTATCAACCCGATCCCGGCCCGTCGAGCACACATGGCCGGCAGTTCCGCGTTGCGCACAGCTGTCCTGACGCCGTCTGCCGGGTGAACCCTGTGGATAGTAACCAGTCGTTCACCATGCGCCGGCGTTCCGATTGCGGACGCCCCGCATCCGCTTAGCCTGACCTTGCATCGCGTCCCCAACGTGGTGCGTCCCAAACGCCCCCAATGGCGGCCGGCGTTTTCAAGTTTCTGTCGCAGTATATGTCGGTCGCCACCTTCGCCGCTCACCGCACCCGGCTTCAGCGTCCGCTCACGCCGACCTGACCCGGCACCGCCGGCAGTGCGGGCGCATCGAGCCCGTCGAACGGATCGCGCCAGGCATCGATCGCTTCGAGCCGGCGGTACCAGCTGGCGATCCGGGGATAATCGCCGAGCGGCAGACCTGCGGCATCGTTGAAGGGCAGAAACGTCGCCATGCGGAAATCGGCATAGGAAACCGAATTGCCGACCAGCCATTGCCGGTCCGCAAGGGCTGCATCGAGGATCGCGGCCGTCGTGTGGAACAGTTTCAGGCCCTCCTCGACCAAGTCATGATCGATCGGGCCGATATGATAGCGCTGCTTGGTGCCGCGCTCGAAATGCACCATGTCGCAGGCCCTGGCGAAATTCTCCTTGCCCCAGCTCAGCCAGCGGATCATCTCGGGCTCGTCGTCGCTGTTGCGCCAGAAATCCGAGTGCATGTCACGCGACAGCCGGCAGGCTATGGCGTCGGCCTCCCACAGGCTACCGCCCAGCCACGCCAGAATGGGCAGGGAGAGGTTGGGATTGAGCGGCCGGTATCGCTCGGCCTGCCCCGGCGCGAACGGTGACGCGAATTCGAACTCCACCTTCGCGTTGAGATGACGCGCCACCGCGACCGCCAGGCGCGGATTGGGATTGCGGCTGAAGTATAGTTTCATGTTCACGCCAGCCGGCATTGGTTCGACCTTGTCATCCATCATCGTCTCCTTCCTTTGTCCCCGCTGCAACGCGCCATGCCAAGGACGAATGCGCTCGGTCTGATCCGACAAACAATCAATCCTGGGGCAGTGCGGCAAGACTCCGGGTTGACCGGCTCCGGACGCGAGACGACTATCCGGTTTCGAAGCAATGTATCTTGCGGAGGAATTGCGATGGACGAACCCGAACGGTGGCGACATATGTCGACGGCGCCGAGGGATGGCAGCCGGATCCTTGTCACGGTGCGCCCGACCGAACAGGGGCCGGCGGAAGTCGACCTCGCCTATTGGTCGCGCGCCGACCAGTTCGCCTCGGAAGGCTGGCGCGCATCGGACTCCTCGCCGGGGCGGGTCATCGAATACGCCGACCCGGAACTGAAATGCTGGATGCCGTTGCCGACGGCCAACCTCAGCCGCGCATCCATGCCCGCCCCCTGGGAGGGCGACGACGCCCAGCAGCTCGACGGCTCGGGGATTTAAGGCGCGGCAGCTTTGTCGGCTCGCCCTTAAGCGAAATCTTGCAGATTGGCTTCCTGAAGCTTGGCGCCCGCAAGCAGGGTTTCCAGCACCTGCTTCTTGAGCGTGAGGCACTGCGAGCGGGCGAGCTTGACGATGCCGGAAACCTCGCTCACCTCGCAGGCGTGAACCAGTTCCTTTTGCTGGCCGATGATCAGCTGCGTGAAATCGCGCGACCTGAATCCGAGGTGTAGCACCCTCTCCGACTGGTCGAGTATCTGCCCCAGAAGCTGCGCCAGGCGGGAATTTCCCGAAAGTTCCGCCAGGGCCAGACGAAAGGCACGATCGGCCGCCATGAATGCGACATGGCTGCGCAGCGTCTCCGGCTTCAGCACCTTCCTGGCAGCCTGCCTGACATCCTCGAGCCCCCGCTCGGTGAGGCCGGACGCGGCCACCCTGAACACCTCAGGCTCGATCAGAGCGCGGACATCGAAGATCTCGGTGACATCGCGCAGCGTCAGTGGCGTGATGACATAGCCACGGCGCGGCTCGCTCCTGACCAGCCCTTCCTGCATCAGCCGCGTCAGCGCCGCGCGGATCGTCGCCTTTCGGATCTGGTATCGATCGCCTATCTGCTTTTCCGTCAGCGTTTCACCGGGGCGCAGTAGGCAGGCGACGATGTCGCTCTTCACCTGCTCGTAGGCCTGCTCGCTGCGCAGCAGGTCGGCGGTCGATGGCGCCGCGGCCGCGCCGGCGGACAGGGCGTGTTTCGGCGATGCGGTTGTGACGCGAGGAGTCATGCTTGTTCCGTTCTGGCGATCCGGTTGACGATGCCATCGGCATTGATTAGCCTGAGCATCTCAGATCAATCGCTTGGACATCTCAAAAGGGATAACTGGCAATGGCTATTCCCGTTGACTCGCCTCTCTACGCGGTTGTCGATGATATCGTCAACGCCGCCGGAAGTCCCGATCCCCTAGCACGCACAAGGGCGGTGTTGGGCGAGCACACCAACCGCCTTCACGCCCTTGGGGCGCTCGTCCATGAAGAAGAGGACGACGAGGTGCTTCTCCATGCAAGCGCGAATTTGACGATCTATCACATCACGCTGTCGCCCGGCCTGCAGTACCCGCCCCACAACCATTTGATGGATGCCTTGATCGGCATCTACAGGGGCGGCGAGACAAACTTCATCTATCCCGATGCCGCAAGCGCGCTCGATGCTCCGCGAAGGCAGGACTCCACCGCGCCCGCCGTGCTGCACCTGCCCCCTCGCACCGTGCATTCGGTCGCCAACACCGGCGGCGCGCGGTCGGGCGCGCTTCATGTCTATCTGGGCAATCTGCCGGCGACCCACCGACAGCTCTGGGACCTTCAGAGCAATCAGGCCGAGCCCTTCGACAATGATCGCTATCTGGCCGGCGCCCAGCCCATCGGGCAGTCCTGACCGGCGCGCCCGCCTTACCTCTCCCACGGGGAGAAAAGGGGCGCCTCTCCTCAGAACAGGAACGATGCCGTGGCGGGGTTCGGCCCGTTGCGGCCGTCGGCCGAATCCATGCCCCGGATCGTCTGCAGGTCCTGCGCATCGAGCTCGAAATCGAAGACATCGAAATTGGCTGATATGCGGTCCTGACGGATCGATTTTGGAATGACGATCAGCCCCTCCTGAATATGCCAGCGGATGATCGTCTGGGCGACGGACTTGCCATGCTTTTTGGCGATGCCTGCGAGGGTCGGATCGCCGAGCAGCCGGCCGCTGCCCAGCGGGCTCCAGCTTTCGATACGTATGTCGTGCTTGGCGTGAAACTCCCTGAGGTCGCGCTGCTGGAAACGAGGATGCAGCTCGATCTGGTTGACGACGGGCGTCACGCCGGTTTCGGCGATGATCCGCTCCAGATGGTCCTGGTTGAAATTCGAAACGCCGATCGACTTGATGCGGCCGCCTTGCCTGAGTTCGACCAGCGTCTTCCAGGCCTCGGCATATTTGTCCTGGCTGGGCACCGGCCAGTGGATCAGGAACAGGTCGAGCTGCTCGATGCCGAGCTTGCCCATCGTCTCGTCGAAGGCGCGCAAAGCCGCGTCGCGCTGGTGCGCACCGTTGCGCAGTTTCGAGGTGATGAACAGCTCGCCGCGCGGCACGCCGGCGTTGCGGATCGCCTCTCCGACCCCCTCCTCGTTCTGGTAGCCTTCGGCGGTGTCGATCAGGCGATAGCCGGCCTCGATGCCCCAACCCACCACGTCGGCGGTGATATCCTGGTCGACCTGCCATACGCCAAGGCCGAGTTGGGGAATGGCGGAGCCGTCGTTCAACGCAATCTGTGCGGGCATGGCGGGCTGTTCGGGCATGGGGGGGATCCTTTGCAAAGCGGGTCCGGGCGGTCTGCCCGGTGCACAGCCTATCTAGGTTCGACAGGGCGCGACGACCAGCCGACAGCGGACAAATTGCCGTGTGAAGTGCGCCTGCAAGTGTGATCTCGGCGTCGGCCGCGGCCTCACCGCGGCCGACGCACCGCCCGCACCACCCCGGCGGATGTGCTGCCGCAGTAGAGGCGGTCGCCGCCATCGGATTCAAGCCCCGACACGCCCATGCCGGCCGGCATGTCGAGCTTCTCCAGAACCTTGCCCGACTGCGGGTCGACGCGGCGCAGGTCGCTCTGCTCGCCTTCCCAGGTGGCGTGCCACAGCTCGCCGTCGACCCATGTCACCCCGGTGACGAAGCGGTTGGATTCGATGGTGCGCAGGATGGCCCCTGTCTCCGGGTCGATCTGGTGGATCTTGCGCTCGCGGTATTGCCCGACCCAGAGCGTCCCTTCGGCCCAGGTGAGCCCGGAATCGCCGCCGCCACCCGGCGCCGGAATGGTCGCCAGCACCTGGCCGGTACCAGGGTCGATCTTCTGTATCAGGTCGTTGGCAAGTTGGAAGAAATGCTGGCCGTCGTAGGCGGTCCCGGCATGCGCCGCGACGTCGATCGAGCGCAGCGCCTGCCCGCTTTCCGGATCGAAAGCGTTCAGCTTCTCACCCGAGGCAAACCAGACGCTGTTGCCATCAAAGCTCACCCCATGCACCCTCTCCACATCGGCAAAGGGTCCGTATTCGCGCAGGATTTCGGCTGCTGACTGTTTCATGTCTTTGTCCTCACTGAGATGGTCTGATGTCCCTTACTAACCACTCGGCAGTGGCGCCGGGAGTAACAAGGTGGTCGTGAATCCGGCCACCGGCGGCGTCATCCAGCGGCGCGCCCGGCCGTGACCGAAAAACTGCACCTTGCCGGCCTCGCCAAGCTGCTCCAGCGCCCGCTGCACGCTGCGCTGGCCGGTGCCAAGCGCCAGCGCCAGCGCAGAGGACGCCCAGGATTCACCATCGGCAAGGAAGGCCAGCACCGCCGCGTGCCGCTCCTCGATCGGCCGCGCCAGCACCAGCACCTCGCGCGCCTGGCGCGGTGCCAGCGCGAAGCCTTGGCTGGTCGCGCCGATATCGGCCAGCCCGCGCAATTCGGCGCGCAGCCGGCCGATCTCGACCCTGAGCCGCGCCCGATGCGATTCATCGGCGTGCCTGCCGCCGAAGGCTTCAGCGATGAGCCTCGCCCTCGACACATCGCCTGGCCACGCTTCGGCGAGCGCGCGTGCCAGCGCAAACAGCACCGGGCGCGTTGCCAGCGAGACCGTGATTTCCTGCCTGCGCACGACATAACGGAAACTATCGACCAGCAGCGCCGGCGACGCCTGCAACGCCTCGACCTCCTCGAGCAGCACGGGGCGCTGCTCGCCACTCGCGATCAGCCGCGCGGCTGGCGTGTCCAGCGCCAGGAATGCGCTGTCGACCTCCGCGATCAGGCCCGCAATGCCGGCCCGGCGGGCGGCGTGGCGTGCCCACTCCAACGCCCTGCGCGCTGGCTTCGTCTTGAGGCGCCGCATCGCGATGCCGGCGACGGCGAGCTCATGCGCGGCGCGCGAGGCCGGCGGAAGCGGTGCTGGGTCGAGCCCGGCAAGCACGTCTTCGGCCTCGTCGAGACGGCCGATCAAAAGCAGGCGCCGCACCTTGAGGTGGCCGGCATGCGCGGCGTTCAGCCGGTCGTCATGCTTTTCCAGCGTCGCCCGCGCCGCGTCCAAAGCCTTGGCGGGCCATCCCAGGTCACGCGAGACCAGCGCGATCTCCGCCTCGGCGACGACGCATCTGGCACGCGCCACCGCCTCTTTCGGACCGAAGCCACGCGCGGCCCGCCGCAGCAGCGCCTTGGCGCGATCGAGATCACCGAGCTGCGCCATCGCGATGCCGCGCAGCGCCAGTGCCGGCGGGTCTTCGCGCAAGGCGACGCGATCGAGCGCGCCGAGCGGATCGCCCCCGGCCAGCGCCAGTGCCGCCGCGGTGATCAGCGAGTCCATTCAAATCCCGTCACACTTGTAACTCCCACCCCGCGCCTCACCGCCCTAACTTAAGCCAGCACCATCAACCAGCAAGCCGTGCCGGCAACCAACGGCACGCCAACGGAGAAGAAGATGCCCAGTTCAGCCGATCTACCCCTCGACGCGACAATCGACACGGCCAGGCACGCCGGGCGAATCCGCCACCCCTGCTGCGGCGGGCCTGGCGATTCAAATCCCGTCACATCTGTAACTCCCACCGCTGCGCCTGACCGCCCTACCCTAGCTCACGACCAGCAAGCAGCAACACGTCGCAACAGTGCGGCGGCAAACTGACAAGGAGACGACCAATGACCAAGCACACCGCGATGAAGACCCCGCCGATCGTTTCAAGGCAAGACTGGGAAGCCGCCCGCGAACAGATGCTGGTGAAGGAGAAGGCAACGCTGCGCGCCAAGGATGCATTGGCCGCCGAGCGCCGGCGCATGCCGTGGATGGAAGTCGACAAGGCCTATGTGTTCGAAGGGCCGAACGGCAGAGCGAGCCTGCTCGACCTGTTCGAGGGCCGCCGCCAGCTGATCGTCTACCGCGCCTTCTTCGAGCCCGGCGTGTTCGGCTGGCCCGAGCACGCTTGCCGCGGCTGCTCGCTCGGCGCCGATCAGGTCGGCCACCTCGCCCATCTCAACGCCCGCAACACCACGCTTGCCTACGCCTCGCGTGCCCCGCAGGCCGATATTGCCCGGCTGAAGCAGCGGATGGGCTGGGAGATGCCCTGGTACACCATCACCGACAGTTTCGACAAAGACTTCGGCGTCGACGAATGGCACGGCCACAACGTCTTCATCCGTGATGGCGACAAGATCTTCCGCACCTATTTCATCAACAGCCGCGGCGACGAGCAGATGGGCACTGTCTGGAGCTATCTCGACGCGACACCGCTCGGCCGCCAGGAGATCTGGGAAGACTCGCCCGAAGGCTATCCGCAGACCCCGCTCTACTCCTGGTGGAACTGGCACGACAATTACGACGCTGGGGCCGACAAGACATGGGAACAAGTGTCGGCTGCCGGCGAAGCGGCTTTCCGCGACAAGGGCGAGTAGCAGGGACCTGGCGGGAAAGGGTGGCGCGCCCGTCCAGCTTGGATTTCCTCTCCCTCACGGAGCGGGGGAGAGGAACCGAAGTCCTGTTCTCGGCTCCGCCATGACCATCAAGGAAAAGACAAAGACCATGAGCGATATCCATTCTCGCGCCGGAGGCGTGTCCTCCGAAAACATCGATGCGTCCTCCCTCGGCATCACCGACTGGCTGTGCCTCGCCGCCGCACCGACCTTTGCCCTGATGGCGCTGCTCTCCTGTCTTCAGGGTGGCGATGCGGCCATGCTGTGCATGGGCTCCTCGCCACTCACCGGAATGCCGGCGATGTATCTGCTGATGAGCGCCTTCCATCTGGTGCCCTGGCTGCGGGTGATTTCCGGCCGGCAGGCCCGATAGGTCCAGCACACCGCCCCAATTTAGACACCCCACACATCGGAGAAAGACAATGAGACTGGTCAGGCTGAGAGCGCCGGGCGGCTTGGGCAATCTCGACCTCGTCGAGGAAGATCCGCCCCAGCCAGGGCCGGGTGAAGTGCTGGTCAGGATCCGGGCCTGCGCCTTGAACCTGCGTGACGATTTCGCGGTGCACGGCAAGACCCCATTCGCTGACGGCCGCGTTCCGCTGTCCGATGGCGCGGGCGAGGTGATTGCCGTCGGCGGCGATGTCGATGCGTTCAAGCCCGGGGACAGCGTCGTCAGCGTTTTCTACCCCTGGTGGCTGGACGGTGACATGACGCCCTCGACCCGGCGCGACATTCCGGGGGAAAGTTTTGACGGCTTCGCCAGCGAGTATGTCTGCATGCCGGCGCACGCTTTCACCAGGGCACCGGCAGGCTATACGCATGTCGAGGCGGCGACGCTCACCTGCACCGGTGTCACCGCCTGGCGGGGCCTGGTTGTGTGCGGCAAGGTGAAGCCCGGCGACACCGTGCTGGTCCTCGGCACGGGCAGCGTATCGCTGTTCGCGCTGCAATTCGCCAAGGCAGCCGGCGCCCGGGTCATCGCCACGTCATCCGACGAGCGGAAGCTGGAGAGGCTTAAGCGCCTCGGCGCCGACACCGTCATCAACTACAATTCCGTGCCGGACTGGGGCCAAAAGGTCCGAGATTTGACGGACGGACGTGGCGTCGATCACGTGATTGAGGTCGGCGGACCCGCCACGCTGGCGCAGTCTATCAAAGCCTGCAGGACGGGCGGCCACATCGCCCTGATCGGCGTCCTGACCGGCTTTGCGGCGGAAGTGTCGATCCCGGCCCTGTTTTCAAACCAGATCCGCATCAGCGGAATTTCCATCGGCAGCAGGGCCGATCAGGAGGACATGATCCGGGCGATAGAGGCTATCAGGCTGAAGCCGGTTGTCGACCGCCATTTCCCGCTGCAGGACATCGCCACCGCCTTCGCGCACTACGAATCCCAGAAGCATTTCGGCAAGGTCTGCCTCGAAGTTTGAGTGCTCCCCCAGGCGCCAGCAGCCCGAAGCGGCATGCACGCCAGATTTTTCGTGCGTGTCGCCAGCGCGGCTGACACCTGGCGGAATCGTCGAGCCGCTCTAACTATGCCTACGCTTGACTGACAAGCGCAACAGCCATGGAAAACGCCGAGCGTTCACCCCCGTCCCGGCGGCTCCAACATCGGGAGGCAGGAATGTCGGAAACCACGGTCAATGTGCGCTACATGGTCGACGATGTCGAAGCGGCCATCGAATGGTATGGCAAACATCTGGGCTTTTCGCTTCTCTCCAAGCATGCGCCCGCCTTCGCGGACGTCGAGCGCGGATCGTTGCGGCTCTTGCTCAGCGGGCCGACCAGCTCCGCCGGACGGCCGATGCCCGACGGCGAACAACCACGGCCTGGTGGCTGGAATCGCATTCACCTTCTCGTCGACGACATATCGGCCGAGGTGTCCCGCCTGCGCGCCGCCGGAGTGTCGTTCCGCAACGATATCGTGACCGGCCCCGGCGGATCGCAAATCCTGTTGGTGGACCCTTCCGGAAATCTCGTCGAGCTGTTCCAGCCGGCTGGCCGCTGAAGTTCCGCTTCGATCGCCAGGCACGATTCGGGATCGGCTCGGAGCGTTGTTGCGGCCGCTCTGGAGCACGGCCGGAATCCGGTCGCCCTCACCGTGCCTTTACAGCCCCGAACCGCAACCCGTCCATCAACAGCTTGACCAGCCGGCGCGAGCGGTCGCGCCATTCCGGGGTGTCGGGTGCGGAGTAGATGCCTGACAGCGCGTGCAGCACGTCGGACGCATCGACGTCGCCGCGAATGGTGCCGTCGGCCACCGCTGCCTCGACCAGCTGCCGCAAGGCCTGCGACACCCGGCCCGACGTGTCTGAAAACAGCGTCGAATTGGTGGTGAGCAGGATGCGCAGGCTGGTCGCCAGGCCGCGCTTGGTGGCGATGTAGTCGACGAAGCGCTGCATCCACTGTTCCAGCGCGACATCGGACGGATGTTTTTGGGCGAGTTCGCCGGCGGCCGCGCACAGCCCCTCCGCCTCACGCCGATAGACCACCTCGACCAGATGTTCGCGCGTCGGGAAATGCCTGTAGAGCGTGCCTATGCCGACGCCGGCGCGGCGCGCGATCTCCTCCAGCGAAGCATCGATGCCGCGCTCAGCAAACACGGCGGCGGCCACCTCGACCAGCCGGTCGCGGTTGCGCTGCGCATCGGCGCGCAACGGCTTTGCCTCTGCGGCCTGTTCAGCGACGGACGGCTCGGTGGCCAATTTTTTTTCTCCACATCAAATTCGGGGCTTGAACCCGGCCGGGTCAACCCCCACGTAATAAACGGAGGCGCCTCCGCTTTAGTGGAGTACCTTTATCATATAAGAAGGTGAACCGGTATGTCACGTCTTTCGAAGCTGCAAGATTACTGGAGGCTGGCGAAGGCGGCGCAGAGCGTTATCTCCCCCCTCGAGGGGGAGATGTCGCCGAAGGCGACAGAGGGGGTCGGTTCGACTGGGCGCGACCTCTTGCGACTGCTGAAGGCTAGCGCTCCAGGTCAGGCGACCCCCTCTGCCCTGCCGGGCATCTCCCCCTCGAGGGGGGAGATTAGCCATCGCCTTGCCGTCCCTTCCCCTCAGCGTCAAGCAACTGGAGCCAGACGCCCATGACCAAAATCCCCGTTCATCTCGATATCAACGGCCACCATCACGAACTGCAACTTGAGCCGCGCGTCACGCTGCTCGACGCCTTGCGCGACCGGCTTGGGCTGACCGGCACCAAAAAAGGCTGCGACCACGGCCAGTGCGGCGCCTGCACGGTGCATGTCGACGGCGAACGCGTGCTGGCCTGCCTGACGCTGGCCGCACAAGTCGAGGGCCGCACCGTCACCAGCATAGAGGGGCTTGCACGGGAGGGCGAAATGCATCCCGTGCAGGCTGCCTTCCTCGAACAGGACGCCTTCCAGTGCGGCTATTGCACACCTGGCCAGATCATGTCGGCGGTCGCCTGCATCCGCGAGGGCCATGCCGGCTCCGACGAAGAAATCCGCGAATACATGGCCGGCAATCTCTGCCGCTGCGGCGCCTATCCGCACATCGTCGCAGCCGTTCGCCAGGCAGCCCTGGAGGTCCAGTCATGAGGGATTTTTCCTATCTGCGCGCCAATTCGCTTGATGCGGCAAGGCAGGCGGCCGCCCTGCCCGGTGCCATGCTGCTCGCCGGCGGCACCACGCTGATCGATCTCGCCAAATGCGGCGTCGCCGAGCCCGAGACGCTGGTCGACATCACCCATCTCAAGGGGCTGAACAGCATCGAGGTGAGCGAGCGCGGCGCCACCATCGGCGCGCTGGCCAGGATGGGCCATGTCGCCGACCATGCCGGCATCAAGAGCCGCTTCCCCGCCGTTTCGGAAGCCCTGTGGCAGGCGGCCTCGGCACAAATCCGCAACATGGCGACCATCGGTGGCAATCTGATGCAGCGCACACGCTGCCCCTATTTCCGCGACCCGGCGAATTTCCCTGCCTGCAACAAACGGGAACCCGGCAGTGGTTGTTCGGCCATCGGCGGCGTCACAAGGGGACACGCCGTGCTCGGCGCCAGCGACGCCTGCATCGCCATGTATCCCGGCGATCTCGCGGTGGCGCTGGTCGCCTTCGATGCGATCGTGCATCTGGGCGCGCGCCAGGTTTCGGTGGACGACTTTTTCCTGCTGCCTGGCACCACGCCGGACAAGGAACATGCGATCGAACCGGGCGAGGTGATCACCGCGATCGAGATCCCCGGCTCACCCTCTGCCCGGCGTTCGACCTATCTGAAGATCCGCGACCGGCAATCCTATGAGTTTGCCGCCGCAAGTGCTGCCGTCGGCATCGAGTTCGAGGCCGACGGCCGCACCATCCGCGACCTGCGCGTGGCGCTCGGCGGCGTTGCGACAAAGCCATGGCGGGCGCGGGCCGTCGAGGCGGCCTTGATAGGCAAGGTGCTGGAGCCGGATGCTGTCCGGGCCGCCAGCCTGCTCGCCGTCCAAGGCGCCGTCGACCATGGCGCCAACCACTACAAGATCGAACTGGCGCCGCGCGTCGTCGCCCGCGCCATCCTCAAATTGGGAGAGACGGCATGACCGTTCACAACATCAGACATGGCGACGCGTCCGATGGCGCTTTTGCCGAAGCCGTCGGCGGCCGGTTGTCGCGCGTCGACGGCCCGGCCAAGATCACAGGTGCGGCCAAATACGCCGTCGAGCAGCAGCTCGAAGGCCTCGCCTACGCCGTGCTGGTCGAAAGCACGATTGCATCGGGCAAGGTGCGCGCGATCGACACCACTGCCGCTGAAGCGGCGCCCGGCGTGCTGCAAGTGCTGACGCCGGACACCATCATCAGCCTCAGGACCGCGGCGGACTGGTTCGGCACGCCGCCGCCCGACAAACCCTATTGCCCGCTCGCGCGCGACATCACGTTCTCGGGTCAACATGTCGCTGCCGTGGTCGCCGAGACCTTCGAACAGGCGGTTGCTGCGGCCGCACTGGTCAAGGTCAGCTATGACGAGACACCTTCGATTGTCGACCTCAGCGATGCCAAGGCCGGCGACGGCATTCCGATCGACGCCATGACCAAGGAGTGGGGCGATGCGCAAGCCGCCTTTGCCTCGGCTCCGGTCCGCATCTGCGCCGCCTACAACACGCCGCGCGAATACCAGGCGCCGATGGAGCCGCATGGCCTGATCGCGCGCTGGGAAGGCGATCAGCTCACCGTTTGGGAGCCGAGCCAATGGCTGGACGGCATGGCGCGCACCTATGCCGAATGGTTCGGCGTGCCGTTCGAGAATGTGCGGCTGATCTCGCCCTATATAGGCGGTGGCTTCGGCTCCAAGGCGCTGGCGCTCAGCCATGGCGCGGTGGCCGCGTGTGCCGCCAAAATGCTCGGCCGGCCGGTGCGGCTGGTGATGACGCGGCCGCAGACCTTCACCGGTTACGGTGGCCGCGCGGCGACGCGCCAGACGGTGACGATCGGCGCCGACCGGCAAGGAAACATCCAGTCGATCGTGCATCGCGGCGTCAATGAAACGTCGATCGACGGCATGTGGGTCGAGCCGCTCGGATCGGTCACCTCGATCATGTACGCGACGCCGAATTTCTCCTCGAAGCAGAATGTCGTGCGGGTCAATTCCGTGGTGCCGGGCGCCATGCGCGCGCCGGGCGAAAACCCCTCGGCCTTCGGCATCGAAAGCGCCATAGACGAGCTCGCCTACGAGGTCGGCATCGATCCGCTGGAGATCCGGCTCCGAAACTATGCCGAGCAGGATCCGGAGGCGAAAAAAGCCTGGTCGACCAGGCAGTTGCGCGAGGCTTTTGCCGCAGGCGCCGAGCGCTTCGGCTGGGCCAGGCGCACGCCCGAACCCCGCTCGATGCGCGACGGCAACCAGCTGATCGGCTGGGGCGTCGCGGCCGGCACCTATCCGGTGCGGCGCGCCTATGGCGAAGCGATCATGCGCATCCTCGCCGATGGCTCCGTCGAGGTCGAAAGCTCGTCGATCGACATGGGCCAGGGCACCTACACCATCCTGGCGCAGACAGCCGCCGAAACGGTCGGCGTGCCGGCTGACGACGTGGTGGTGAAGCTCGGCGACTCGCGCTTTCCCCGCGCCGGCGTCGCCGGCGGCTCACGGCTGGCCGGCGTCATGACCGGTGCGGTCTACAAGGCGGCGACCTCGGCGCTCGACCAGCTGATCGGGCTGGCGATCAGCGATCCGCGCTCGCCCTTCCACACGCTGCAGGCCAACACGCTGGTGGTGAGCAACGGCCGCATCGCCTCGCCGCGCGGCGACGGCCCCGATATCTCCATTGCCGAACTGCTCAAAAGCGTCGGCCGCGACCACATCGAGGCCACCGGCGACACCATGCCGGCCAATTCGACGCCAGAGGACCGCTACAAGAACTATACCACCATCGCCATGGCGCTGCCGCACACCGAGGGCGACTATTCCCGCCACTCCTGGTGCGCGCATTTCATCGAGGTGCGCGTCGACGAAGATTTCGGCACGGTGCGCGTCTCACGCGTGGTGTCAGCGCTGGATTCCGGCCGCCTTTACAACCCGAAACTCGCCGAAAGCCAGTGGAAGGGCGGCATCATCATGGGCATCGGCCAGGCGCTGCTCGAAGAAGGCATCGTCGACCGCCGCCATGGCCGCATCGTCAACAACAACCTCGCCGACTATCTCGTGCCGACCAATGCCGACATCCCCGACATCGAGGTGATCTCGGTCGGCATCCCCGACCTGCATTCGTCGGTGCTCGGCGGCAAGGGTGTCGGCGAACTGGCGATCGTCGGCGTCGCACCGGCAATCGCCAACGCGGTGTTTCACGCCACGGGAAAACGCGTGCGGGATTTGCCGATCACGCTGGAGAAGTTGATCTGAAGAGTGGCTGATCTCCCACTCGAGGGAAGATGTCGCCAAAGGCAACAGAGGGGGTCGTCGCGTGTAGAGCGCCGACCCCGTCTGCGGCAGCAGGCCGAGCCCCGCCGCCCCCTGGCCTGCCGGCCATCTCCCGAGGGAGATTTGTAGCACCAGCAATCAGAACTTGTAGCTGAGTCCGACCCGGATATCCTGTGTCTGGAGATCGACATGGGTTTCCGTGGGCAGACCGGCTGCCACCGAGAGGTCCTGGCTGCCGAAGTCTGAGTAGCGATATTCGGCCCGGGCGATCCACCTGTCGGTGAAGGCGTGCTCGATACCGGCGCCAACGGTCCAGCCGACATGGCTGTCGCTGTGAAGCGTTATTTCGGCGGCGGGGCCGCCGGCGCTGACCGCAATCAATTCATACTTGGCCGCCGCAACGCCGGCGGTAATGAAAGGCAGAGTGCGATCGAAAGCATAGCCGGCCCGCAGCCGTGCCGACCCAGACCACTTCAGTTCGCTCTTGAGCAACGTGGTGACACCACCGCCGCCGGCGTCGAGGGCCGTCAGCCCATCTATATTGCTGTACGCAATGTCGACCTCGGCGCCGATCACGAAGCTGTTCTCCATCTGGTAATTGGCGCCGATATGGACGCCGCCGATAAATCCGTTCGGATCGGTGGAGACATCGAGGTCTGTGGCCCCGCCCAGTCCGGCGCCTGCGATGAACAGATTGGATTTTCCGGCTGCGTAGCCGATATCGACGCCGGCATAGAGGCCGGACCAGTCGTAGGAGGAGGCAACAGGCGAAACCTCATTGATATCAGCCGCGCATGCCATACCGAGCGGCGCGAGGATGAAGGCCGTGGCGAGAAGAAGAGTTTTCATTGTTGTCTGCTGCCCCATGTTGCGTTCTCCGCCGCACAAATGACCTGCGGAGATTCAGCTGTTGTCGAGAAATCCGGTGTTGCATTGTCCGCCGGCCGCGTCTTGGGCTGGGCCGCACCCGAATTGTCCGGGAAAGCACCACAGCGCATTCCCGATAGGTGTGGCCATTCAGCCTCAGTCGATTGGCGCCGTGCAGCCGGCGGGGTCAGCGGCCGGCGAAACTACCTGGCGCCGCCCGGCGTCGAACCGAAGCGGCGGCGGAAGCAGCGGTTGAAATAGGACACGTCGGAGAAGCCGCTGAGCAGCGCGATCTCGCTGATCCGCATGCGGTCGTTGCGCCTATCGGACAGCATCCGATGGGCCCTCTGCAGGCGCAGCTCGAGAATGCGCTCGGCGAAACTCACTCCGGTTTCCTGCAGCAGGTCATGGACATAGCGCACGGAGAGCCGCAATTGCCCGGCAACGCTCTGCGCCGAAATGGCGGGATCGGCGAAATTGTCCCGCATCTTTTGCAGTATGGCCTGCAGCCTTGCCGCGCGCAGGCCGCGCAGGCCCGCCAGTTCGGCGGCCTCGCCCTTGGCGCCGGTCGCAAGGCCGATCAGGTCGACGATCGTTTCGGTGGCATGACTGACGAGATCGGGCGAGAGCAAGGCGGGACCTGCTTCGAGAAAGCTGCAATAGCGCTTGAGCATGTCGAGCGCCTCATTGTCGGCACCGATGGT
The DNA here is from genome assembly GCF_042647205.1 of Mesorhizobium cantuariense. Lineage (NCBI taxonomy): Bacteria > Pseudomonadati > Pseudomonadota > Alphaproteobacteria > Hyphomicrobiales > Phyllobacteriaceae > Mesorhizobium > Mesorhizobium cantuariense. Next base: position 4,518,270 of record NZ_JBHRVD010000001.1, read on the forward strand.
CAACGCCAGCCGGTCCTCGACATGCGTGAAGGCATTCTCCAGAACGACGCGCGGGAGCACCACATTGGCCCAGACATTGTTATCGCCGCCGGTCATCTGCAACGCTTCCGAAGCCGAGACGAGTGCTGCCTCGCCTTTGCTGACGTGATAGTCGCGGGCAATCTGGGTACCGCTGAGCACCGTATCGCCATTGTTGACCAGCAACAGATAGCCGTCGCGGCCGTCGGCGGCGATGTTGCTCGCCTTGCGGCTGGCATGCTTGATCGTCCCGGCCATCTGCCCCAGCACCAGCGACCCGACGGCCGTGGCTTCGATCGCGGCCTGAAACGACAGCTTCTCGGAAATCGTATATTCAACCGACCAGATTTCGGCGACGTGGATGTCCTGCCAGAGCGCGAACCGCGCGCGTTGGTCCAGATGCGGCGGCAGGTCGGCCGATGAGAAGACATTCTTTTGCAAGCAGCAACCGGCCTTTTCCACACACAGGTCTTCACTTCGACGCGCACCGTATTGGACCAGATCACGGTCTGTCCAGAGCCGGAAATACTGTTGCGCCAGGCGACAATTTCAGTGCTGTTTTAGGCAAGAATTCGCCCAAACTTCGTCGACTGACCGGCTGAATTCCAGAAATACTCGCAAATATCCATGAACCCCGCGCCCGTCCCGTCCCTACTCCGGCGACGGCACCGGTGGCTTCGAGGTAATCGCCGTGCCGAAGGCAGCGGCAATGACGGCGGCGATGCCGGCCAGTTGCGTGGCAGTCAGGCTCTCATGCAGGAACAGGAAGCCGGCCAGTGCGCCCAGTCCCGGCTCCAGGCAGGTCAGCGTGCCGTAGATGCGGGCTGGCATCCGGGTCAGCGCCACCATCTCCAGAAAGAACGGCAACGCGCTGGAGAACAGGCCGACGAGCAAGGCGCTGACCAGGATCGATGGCGCGAGCAGCGCGGTTCCCGCCTGCGCCACGCCGAAGGGCAACACCAGTACGGCGGCGATGGCCATGCCGTAGGCGGTGGTGCGGGTGCCAAGCTCCGCGCCGGCCTTCTGGGCCAGCACGATATAGAGCGCCCAGAAGCCGCCGGCCGCCAGCGCCAGCATCACCCCGATCGGATCGAGCGGCGTGAGTGAATGGACGAAGGGCGACAACAGCAGGATGCCGGCCACCGCCAGCGCGATCCAGGCAAAGTCGCTGGCGCGCCGCGAGGTCAAGGTCGCCACCAGAAGCGGGCCGGAAAACTCCAGCGCCACCGCGATGCCGAGCGGAATCCTAGCGAGCGCTGCATAGAACAGAAGGTTGAGCGCGCAAAGCGTCACCCCATAGGCGACCAGCCACGGCAAGGTGGCGCGCGAGGGCCGCATCTGCCAGGGCCGCAGCACCGCGATCAGCATCAGCGCGCCGATGACCAGCCTCAGCGTCGTCGTGCCTTGCGCGCCGATCAGCGGGAACAGACCCTTGGCGAAGGTGGCGCCGATCTGGATCGACACCATGGCGCCCATCAGCGCCGCGACCGGTAAGGACGCCGCTTCGCGACTGGCAACTGGCGTCGATGTCACTTTGGTTTTGTCCTTCCCTGCCGCCGGGTCAGGCGGCAAGGATGCGGAATACGGGCAACCGGCCCTCCTGTCGTGAGGCAGGGCGGACTTTAGGCTGGGGCAAGGGCCGGCATTGGCGGTTGGAAAGTCAGCCAAGCACTACTTACGGCCATCCGTGCCGCTTGGTTCAGGTTCATCCTGTCTACGCGGCGGCAACCGAGCGCTTGAAGACGATGGTGACCCGCGTACCCTCGCCGGCGCTCGAATTCACGTCGAATTCCGCCTTGGCATTCTCGGTCAGCGAGCGGGCGATCAGCGCGCCGAGCTTACCGGGCTTGGGCCAGGTCTCGCCTTCCGGCAGGCCGATGCCGTCATCGGCGACGACGATGCGACAGCCATCGCCGTCAACGATGCTGTGCAGCGTGATCGTGCCGTCGTCGCGCCCCTGGAAGGCATGTTTGAGCGCGTTGGTCAAAAGCTCGTTCACCACCAGCCCGGTCGGCATGGCGACGTTGATCGACACCGGATAGGTGTCCACCTTCATGTCGAGGCGGATGCCCTCGACCGCATGCGAGTTCATCACCGCCGACGCGATCTGGCTGAGATAGACACCGAGATCGACATCATCCTTGTGATCGTCGCCCGACAGCGTCTGATAGAGGATCGCCAGCGCGTCGACGCGCCCCGCCAGCCTCTCGAAACGCTTCTGATCCGACTCGGCCGCGTTGCGGGTTTCGAGGCGGATCAGCGCGGTGATCATCTGCAGATTGTTCTTCACCCGGTGCTGCAGTTCGCGCAGCAGCGTGTCCTTTTCGCGTATGTGCTCGTCGATCGAGCGCGCATCCTCGGTTTCGCCATGGGCCGAGACGTCGACCAGCGCCACCAGCCGGAAGCAAACCTTGCCATTGTCGTCCTCGATGACATTGGAATAGACATCGACGATCGCCGGTTGGTCTTCTGTTCGCTCCAGCCGGAACGTGCCGACGAAATCGGTCTCCTCGACGACGGCCTCGAAGAGCGCCCGGTCCTTCTGCTGGTGCAGGCCGGTGCCGGAAAGCGCCGCCCAGTGTTCCCGGGCGAGCCTCGCCGCCTTGAGGCCGGACAGTTTCTCGAATTCCGGGTTAGCATAGACGACGCGCTCCTTCGAACCCAGATTCGAGACGGCAATGGCGATCGGTACCTGGTCGAGGAACTTCTTGAACTGTTCGCTTTCCAGCGCGCTGGCAAGGTCCGGCGTTTCGAGCAACTGCCCGACCGCTTCGGCCTTTTGTGTGTCGGATGTCATCTGCGGCGCCTGTGCTGTGTTTGATCACCATCAATATCAGCGATGCGATCACCCCGCCATCGCCAAAGCTCGAGGCGGCATTTCACGCTCCGTCACGCGCGATGTGTCGCACGGTCTCGAAATCCGCGTAGCCGCCTCGAAACACTTGATCGAGGCCTCGGGAACCGCTCAGGAGGCCGGCTTTGACGCCAGCCTTGGACCGGTCTTGACGTCGACGATTTCCGGCTTCGCGCTGTCGACCACGCCGTCCCAGCCGCCGCCAAGCGCCTTGTTGAGAGCGATGTAGTTGGTCGCCAGCAGGACGCGGCTTTGCAGCAGCGTGTCCTCGGCCGAGTAGAGCGAGCGCTGGGCGTCGAGCACATCGAGAAGGCTGGTCTCGCCGGCCTTGTAGAGCGTGCCTTCGAGACTTGCCGCCTCGCCATAGGACTTCGCTGACGAGGCAAGCTTGCCGATCCGGATGCGCTCCTGCGACAACAGCACGAGCGCATTCTCCACATCCTCGAGCGCGGTCAGCACCGAAGACCGGTAGGCGATGAAATATTGATCGCGCTGTGCCTTGGCGACCTCGACGGCCGCCTGCAACTGGCCGGCATTGAACACCGGCACGCTGAGCGTCGGCCCGAACGACCAGCCGATCGACGAATTCTTGCCGAGGTCGCCGAGCTTCAACGCCGCCGTGCTGATGTCACCGGTCAGGCTGACCGAGGGATAGCGGGCGGCCTCGGCCTGACCGATCTTTGCGGTGTATTGCGCGTATAGCCGTTCCGCCATGCGCACATCGGGCCGCGACAGCAGGATGTCGGCGGGAATGCCGGTCGGGATCGGCAGGCGCGGCGCCGGGATCGGCGCGCTGCGCTTCAGCCGGTCGCTGAGTGCGGCCGGCGGCCGGCCGGTCAGCACAGAGAGGCGATGCACGGCTTGCGTATAGCTTGCCTCTAGCGTCGGCACCGCGGCTTCGGTGCTCGCCGCCTGCCCCATCGCCTTGGCGACATCAGCGGCGGTAGCGGTGCCCGCCAGCGCCATGGTGCGTGTCAGTTCGGCGGTCTGCCGCTGCGATGCGGCCGAGCGCCTGGCGAGCGCGATGCGGGCCTGATAACCGCGCGCCTGGGCATAGGTCGATGCGACATCGCCGACCAGCGTCAGAAGCGTCGAGCGCAGCTCCTCCTGCGAGGCATCGAGCCCATAGCGTGCGGCCTCGACGCCCCTGCGGTTGGCGCCGAACAGGTCGAGTTCCCAGCTGGCGTCGAAACCGGCCTGGTACTCGTTGTAGGTGGCGTTTGAACCTGACGTGGTCTCCGCCGACTTGTTGCGGGTGACCGAGCCAGAACCGTCCACCGAGGGCAGCAATGTGCCGGCACTCTGGCGATAGCTGGCGCGCGCCTCGCGGATCCTGGCCTTGGCGGTGGCGACGTCGAGATTGCCGGCAACCGCTTCCTCGACAAGCGTGTTCAGTTGCGGGTCGCGCAGCCGCTGCCACCATTTCGACAGTTGCGTCGACTGGGCGGGCTTTGTCTGTTTCTGGCCGCTCCAGTTCCCCGGCATCGGCAGGATGGGTGTCTGATAATCCGGACCGACCACGCATCCCGCGAGCAGGACCGTGCTGATCATAGGCGCAAGGAGCCGCCTCGCGGCCACCGAGCCACGTTCGAAACCTGTCATGGAAAGAACCCCTATTGCTGGTTGGCTGTTGCCGGCGTCTCGCCTGTACCCTGCCCGGTATCTGGCCCAGTATCCTGCTTCACCGCCTTGCCCTTGAAGATGCGCCGCACCGTGACGAACAGCAGCGGCACCAGGAACACGCCGATCACGGTCGCCGCGATCATGCCGCCCATGACACCGATGCCGACGGAGTTCTGCGCGCCGGAGCCCGCGCCGCTGGCAATAGCGAGCGGCAACACACCAAGAATGAAGGCCAGCGACGTCATCAGGATCGGTCGCAGCCGCTGTCGCGCCGCCTCCAGCGTCGCCTCGACGAGCCCCATCCCGGCGGTCTGCCGCTCAATGGCAAACTCGACGATGAGGATAGCGTTCTTGGCGGCAAGGCCGATCGTGGTCAGCAGGCCGACCTTGAAATAGACGTCGTTGGACTGGCCGAACAGGCTCGCCGCCAGCAGCGCGCCGAAGATGCCGATCGGCACCGAAAGCATGACCGCGAACGGGATCGACCAGCTCTCATAAAGTGCTGCCAGGCACAGGAACACGACCAGCGCCGAGATCGCATAAAGCGACAGCGCCTGGTTGCCGGAAAGCTTCTCCTGATGCGACAGGCCGGTCCATTCGTGGGAATAACCGGCGGGCAGTTGCGCCACGAGCTTGTCGATCTCGTCCATGGCGGCACCCGAGCTGACGCCCGTGGCCGCCGCGCCCTGGATCTCGACCGCCGCCGAACCATTGTAGCGTTCGAGCCTGGGCGAACCGAATGTCCAGTGGCTTGAAGCAAAGGCCGAGAACGGCACCATGGCGCCGCTGGCATTGCGGACCTGCCATTTCTCCAGGTCCTCCGGCTGCATGCGGAAGTTCGGGTCCGACTGCAGATAGACCGGTTTCACCCGCCCGCGATCGATGAAATCATTGACGTAGTCGCTGCCCCAGGCGGTCGAAAGCGTGTTGTTGATGTCGGCCAGGCTGACGCCCAGCGCGCTGGCTTTCTCCTGGTCGATGTCGACCGAGAATTGCGGCTGGTCCTCCTGGCCATTGGGGCGGGTGTTGGCGAGCACCTTGCTCTGCCCGGCCAGGGCCAGAAGCTGGTTGCGCGTCTGGATCAGCGCGTCATGGCCGGCGCCATTGACGTCCTGCAGGTAGAAATCGAAGCCGTTGGTGTTGCCGAACCCCTGGATGGCGGGAGGCGCAAGCGCAAAGACCTGCGCATCCCTGATCTTGGAGAAGGCGCCCATCGCGCGACCGGCGATCGCCTGCGCGGCCATGGCTGGCGATTTCCGCAGGTCGAAATCCTTCAGCCGTACGAAAGCGATGCCGACATTCTGTCCGGCGCCGCCGAAGCCGAAGCCGGAAGCGGTGAACACCCCGTCGACGGCGTCATTCTCCTGGCTGAGATAGTGGTCGGTGACTTGCGCCAGCACGCGCTCGGTGCGGTCCTGCGTCGCGCCGACCGGCAGCTGCACGCTGGTGATCAGGATGCCCTGGTCCTCTTCCGGCAGGAACGAACTCGGCAGCCGGGCAAACATCCAGCCCACGGCAACGACGATGGCCAGGAAAACGACGAGGAAACGCCAGGACCGGTTGATGATGCCGTGCGAGCCGTCGCGATAGGCAAGCGTGCCGCGATCGAAGACCCGGTTGAACCAGCCGAACGGACCCGTCTGCGTCGCATGGTCCTTGGGCGGCCGCAGGATGGTGGCGCACAGTGCCGGCGTCAGCACCAACGCGACCAGCACCGACAGCACCATCGCCGAGACGATGGTCACCGAAAATTGCCGGTAGATGATGCCGGTCGAACCGCCGAAGAAGGCCATCGGCACGAACACGGCCGAAAGCACGGTGGCGATGCCGATCAGCGCGCCGGTGATTTCGTGCATCGACTTGCGCGTCGCCTCCTTCGGCGACAGGCCTTCCTCCTGCATCACGCGTTCGACATTCTCGACGACGACGATGGCGTCGTCGACCAAAAGGCCGATGGCGAGCACCATGGCGAACATGGTCAGCGTGTTGACGGAATATCCGAACAGCGACAGCACGCCGAACGTGCCGAGCAGCACCACCGGCACGGCAATGGTCGGGATGATGGTGGCGCGCAGGTTCTGCAGGAAGATGAACATCACCAGGAACACCAGCACGATCGCCTCGGCTAGCGTCTTGACCACCTCCTCGATCGACAGCCGTACGAAGGGCGAGGTGTCGTAGGGATAGACGACCTCGACGCCTTGCGGGAAGGTCGAGCTCAGGCGGGCGATCGTCGAGCGCACCGCCTCGGCGGTGTTGATGGCGTTGGCGCCGGTCGCCAGGTTGACGGCGACGCCGGCCGCCGGCTTGCCGTTGTAGTTGGCCTGCGTCGTATAGCTTTCAGCGCCGAGCTCGACGCTGGCGACATCGTTGAGGCGAACCAGCGAGCCGTCTGTCTGGCTCTTCAGGATGATGTTGCGGAACTGTTCGGCGGTCTGCAGCCGGCTCTTGGCCGTCACCGTGGCATTGAGCTGCTGGCCCTTGCGCGCCGGCAGGCCGCCGAGCTGGCCTGCCGAAACCTGCGTGTTCTGCGCCTCGATGGCGGTGGCCACGTCGCTCGGCATCAGCGCATATTTGGCGAGCTTGTCGGGGTCGAGCCAGATGCGCATGGCATAGCTGGAGCCGAACAGCTGCGTCGAGCCGACACCCTCGACGCGCTTCAGCGTGTCGTTGACGGTGGCATCGACATAGTCGGCGAGATCGGTCGAGTTCATCTTGCCGTCGGTCGAGACGAAGCCGATGACCATGAGGAAGCCGGTCGAGGATTTGGAGACGGTGATGCCGTTGCTCTGCACCACCTGCGGCAGCTGCGACTGCACCAGCTGCAGCTTGTTTTGCGTCTGCACCTGGGCGGTGTCGGGATCGGCTGATGTGGTGAAGGTCAGCGTGATCGAAGCCGAACCGGTCGAGGTCGAGGTCGCCGTCATGTAGTCGAGATTGTCGATGCCGGTCATGCCTTGCTCGATGACCTTGGTCACCGAATTCTCGACCGTCTGCGCATCGGCGCCCGGATAGGTGGCGCTGATGTTGACCGTGGTCGGCGCGATCTGCGGATATTGCGAGATCGGCAGCGAGGTGAGCGCCAGAAGCCCGCCCAGCATGATCACGATGGCGATCACCCAGGCAAAGATCGGCCGGTTGATGAAGAATACGGACATCGCTCAGTTCCCGGCCGCGGCGGCAGGTGCCGGTTTGGCAGCGTTGGACGCGGCTGGCGCGGCCGAAGTGCCCTGCCCGCGGTCCTTGACCTCGCCGGTCGTCTCGTCGATCGTCACTTCGACGCCGGTTGCATCGCCGCCGGGGCGCACGAGCTGCATGCCCTCGACGATGACACGGTCGCCGTCGCCGACACCCGAATCCACCAGCCAGTTGTTGCCGACGCTGTTGCGCACAGCGAGCACCCGCGTCTCGACCTTGCCCTGCGCATTGATGACCATGGCGGTGGCCTCGCCCTTGGTGTTGCGGCTGACGGCGCGCTGCGGCACCAGGAAACTGTTCTGGGCAACGCCCTCCTCGACCAGCGCCCGCACATACATGCCGGGCAGCAGCAAGCGATCGGGATTGGGGAACTCGGCCCTGAGCGCGAAGGTGCCGGTGGTCTGATCAACATTGGCGCCGGCGAATTCCAGCTTGCCGGTCTGCGTGTAGATGGTGCCGTTCTCGAGCTTCAGCTTGACGCTGACATTGGGGCCGCTGAATTTCAGCCGCCCTTCCGAGATGGCCTGGCGTAAATTGAGCAGATTGGTGCTCGACTGCGTGACGTCGACATTGATCGGATCGAGCGAACGGATGGTGGTCAGCACCGTGTCCTGGTTGGCGGTGACCAGCGCACCTGGCGTCAACGTGGACTTGTCGATGCGGCCGGCGATCGGCGCTGTGATCGAGGTGCGGTCGAGGCTGATGCGCGCCGTCTCGGCGCTGGCCTTGGCCGAGGCGACATCGGCTTGCGCCTGTGCCAGCGTGGCGGCGGCATCGTCATAATCCTGTTTGGAAACAACGTTCTGCTTCAACAGGCCGGCATAACGGTCGAACTTGGCCTGCGCGGTAGGCACCGCTGCCTCGGCCTTCTGCCGGGCGGCGACCGCGCTGTCATAGGCTGCCTTGTAGCTTGCCGGATCGATCAGGTAGAGCGGCTGTCCCGCCGCCACCTCGCTGCCCTCCTTGAACAGGCGCTGCTGGATGATGCCGTTCACCTGCGGGCGCACCTCGGCAACCAGCGAGGCCGCCGTGCGCCCCGACAGTTCGGCCGTTATCGCGACCGATTGCGGATGCAAGGTGACGACGCCGACTTCCGGTTTGCCGGGCGCGCCCATGCCGGCGGGAGCGCTGCTCTCCTGCGAACAGGCGGCCAGCAAAAGGGTGGCAGCGAGCATCGCGGTCCAGGGCGCGAGGCGACGTGCCGAAAAAGGCTGGCTAGGCTTGGAAGTCATGGCCTGGATCTTTCCCTGGAGTTGCGTGCGCGTGGGCAATGGACCGCTTGGTCGAGGGCATGCCGATCCATATGATGATAGGCCGCATCCATCGGCGGGCGGCGTCGAGCAATGCTTCGAAGCGGCTCATGTCGCGCTCCTTCTCGGCGGCCGGAGCAGCCGGCCGCGATGCCCACCAGCGTCATTATGCCGATCAGCGAGGACATGCCAAGCGCCTTGCCGGAGCTCACGCGATCTTGCGGTCATGATGTCCATGGTTGTCGAGCGGCTGCGAGATCGGAAGCGACAGCCGCCAGGCGGCGAAGCTTAGGCGGATCGCGCCCTTCAGCGTGTCGGCCGGCAGAGCCAGCGGCAGGCCGCGCCCGGACAGCGGAAGACCGCGTCCGGCATGGTCGAGCGACAATCTCGGGCTGGCGGATGCGAGCAGCCGCAGCAGCATCATGGCTTCCCACATTGTCGTGCTTCCATTGCGTGATTTGAACTGGGCATGATTTGAAAATCAGGGATGGCGGAGATACGCCCGCCATCCCTGAACCGGCCGACCCGAGAACGGGTTGGGTACCGGGCCGGCCGGCGCAGTCGGTCAGAGTTGCTCGTCGTTCCCGGGCTGGGGCGGGAGCTGCCTGCCATCGTTGGGCAAGCCCCTGGGGCCGGCTGCATCGTTCGGCGGACCGCCCCAGGGACCGGGGGGTGGTCCATGGGGGCGTTCCGCCGAAGCGAGGAGTTCGAGTTGTTCGGGCGTCAGCTTGGCGCGCAGTTCAGCGATCGCGTCCTTCAGTCTGCCAGCTGATACAGCGCGGGCGGTGACGTCATCGGCCAGCTTTTCCTGGAAGGCGAAGGGATCGGGCTTGGCGCCAGGACCCTCGGGAGCGCCGGCATCGGGACCGCGACCGCCCTCGCCCGTACCGCCGGGGCCGCGATCATGCCGTGGCGGCGTCAGCACGGCCTGCAGCGCGCTGGTGTAGTCGCGCCAGGCGTCGAGCTGTTCGGAGCGGATGCCGACGCGGGTCTCGAGCGCGGCCAGCCGGGCGGCCAGCATGAATTCCGGCGGCCGACCCATGCGGCGGGGGCCAAAGCCTTCCGGTCCAAAACCTCGCGGGCCAAAGCCCTGCGGACCATGCCGCATCGGCCCGTGCGGGCCGGGTCCGGCCATCGGGCCATGGTCGGGTCCATCCTGCATTGCCCCATTCTGCTGGGCCATGACCGGTGGCGGCTCGCCGGGGGCGGCACCCGGATCGCGCTGTGCCGCCAGCACGGGGTGAATTGCGGCGACGGAAAACAGGCCGAGCGCAAGAAGTCTGCTTCGCATGACGGTGTTCCTTTCTCTCATGCTTCGGACAAATGAGAGGATAGGAAGCGTGTTTGTCCGCTTCGCGTCGGCGTGTTGCCGAAGGTTTCCGCAAAAGGGCAATTTGTTTCCGAATGTTTCCCTCAGGCCACTGGAAACATTCAGTTGCAATTTTCCGTGCCGCTTGGACGCGGCTCTCCCTATAATCGCGGCCAAGGCAAGGGCACGATGATGCAGTCACAACCCCATATCCTCGTCGTCGACGACGACCGCGAGATCAGGACGCTTCTCCAGCGCTATCTCGACAGCCAGGGCTTTCGTGTCACGGCGGCGGCGGACCGGCGCGAATGCGAGCAGCGGCTTGGTGCCGGCCAGTTCGACCTGATCGTTCTCGACGTCATGCTGCCGGACGGCTCGGGCCTCGATATCTGCCGGGCCTTGCGTGACCGCAAGCCGCATATCCCGGTCATCCTGCTGACGGCGCTGAAAGAAGATGTCGACCGCATCATCGGCCTGGAACTCGGCGCCGACGATTACCTCGGCAAGCCGTTCAACCCGCGCGAGCTCATCGCCCGCATCCGCGCCGTGCTCAGGCGTTCGACGCCCGAGGAGGCGCCTGCGGCGCCGCGCGCCCGCATATACCGCTTCGCCAGTTACAGGCTGGAGCCGGACACCCGCAAGGTGACGGACGCGCAAGGCGTGGCCGTCGTCCTCACAGGCGCCGAGTTCGACCTGCTGCAGGTGTTTCTCGACCGTCCCGGCCGGCTTCTGTCGCGCGACCAGCTTCTCGACCTGACGCAGGGCCGCGAACGCGACCCGCTCGAACGTTCGGTCGATGTGCTGGTGAGCCGGCTGCGCCGCAAATTCACCGATACCGCCGACGGGCCGCTGTTCAAGACGGTGCGCAATGGCGGCTACCAGCTCACCGCGCGCGTCGACACGGTGGAGAGCCACGCGTGAACTCGCTGCGCCGGCGCCTCATCCTGCTGCTGGTCGCCTCGATCGTCGGCGTCGTCGGCCTGGCGACGGCCGCCGTCATCAGCGTGCGCGGCGGCGGACCACCGCCGGAACTGACGGTGCCCTGGGTTGCCCAGCAGATGGAGCTGGTGATGCGGCTGCTGCCCGGCCCGATCCCGGACGTTCTGCGGGTGCAATTCAGCGACCACCCGGCCGGCGGCAAGGTGGACCGCCCGGAAACGGCAATGCTCAACGACATATTGCGCCGCCGGGGCTTCGATGTCCTGGCCGTCGTCAGCGACAAGGCGGATGAACCCGGTCAGCTTGCATCGGTGCGCTTGCCCGACCATCGCTGGGCGATCATGGAGGTTCCCCACATCAATCCGCCAAGGCGCGAATGGCTGGTTCTGGCCGGCTGGATCTCGCTGATCGTGGCCGGCGCCACGGCGGTGTCGGTCTATTTCACCTCGGTGCTGATCCGGCCGCTCGAGATGCTGGAGGCCGCCGTCTCCAAGATCGGATCGGATGGCGTGCTGGCGGCGGTGCCGGAAGTGGGTTCGGCCGAGGTCAAGGCCACCGCGCAGGCGCTGAACCAGCTCTCGTCGCGGCTGCGGACCGCCATGGAAAGCCGCATGCGGCTGGTCGCCGCCGCCGGCCATGATCTGCGCACGCCGATGACGCGCATGCGGCTGCGCGCCGAGTTCCTCGATGACGAGCGCGACAAATGGCTTCACGACCTCGACGAGCTCGACCGCATCGCCGACAGCGCCATCCGGCTGGTGCGCGAAGAGGTGAACCAGGACGCCGTCGAACCGGTCGACCTGCAAAAGACCGTGCGCGACATCGAAGCCGAGATGGTGTCGCTCGGCCATCCCGTCTCGATCGGGCATCTGGACAAGGTTTGCGTGCGGGCCGGAGCGCTCGGCCTGCGCCGGGCGCTGCGCAACCTGATTGTCAACGCCGCCACCCATGGCAAGGCATGCACCATCGACCTTGCCGCGGCCAACAATCGCGCCGTGCTGACCATTTCCGACCATGGGCCGGGCATTCCGCCGGAGCTGCTGAACAAGGCGTTCGAGCCCTTCTTCCGCGTCGACCCCGGCCGCCTGCAATCCATCCCCGGTGCCGGGCTGGGCTTGGCCATCGCCAAGGAAATCATCGAGCGCTACGGCGGCACCGTAACGCTGGAAAACCGCAAGGGTGGCGGTCTTGAACAGACGGTGGTGTTCTACGCGGTGTGACGGGTTGGCGGCCCACAGCAGAGGCCCGCTCAGCCGAGTGACGGGCGTTGCGTGCGGCAACCGACGAAAAAACGGCGACCATGCTGCATCGCGCAAAGCCAATGGTTCCAACTCATTTCTCCGCGGACCCAGGGCCGAATCCATATAGCCAAAATATAGATTCCGAAATTTCTTGTGATTTAACAAAGAACTAGGCTCTCAAGCCAAGAGCTCTCCTCAATCAACCGAGGCGGGAATATCGGCACAGCTTAAACCATAGGATTTAAATTCTGAGGAAACTCGCCAAACATGGCGAGAACCGGCCGGTTTTGTCAATTTTTAGCACTTGCTCACATAAGTATTTCAGCCGGGTAGATTTTTTGTGTTGCGCTGCACAATGCCGTGGCCGAACGATCTCCTGGGGGACTTGTTTGCGACTGGACATATGCCGTGGAGGATTCCGCCAGGTTGACCAGCTTGAGTTGTCCGTCCGTCGATTTCGAGCCCGGCCCGGCCGTCCTCGCCCCGATCGGACGCGCAAAGCGCGGATTTGACGGTGCCGGTGCCTTGGCGGCTCTCGTCCGCCTTGGCCTGCCGCTCGAAACGGCCGGCTGGCAACTTCATCGCGGACATCGCGCCGGCGGAAGCCGCTGATGGGAAACGCCCGCGACATCCAACTGGATGCACTGAGGGCCATCGCCGTGACGATGGTGATGTACTCCCATTTCTTCGCGGCGGGCGGATCTTCCTTCTGGGGTCATATCGGCGTGCGGCTGTTCTTCGTGCTGAGCGGCTTCCTGATCACGCGCCTGCTCCTGGAAGCGCGTTCGGCCGCTGAATTCAAAACCGGCCCCGCGCTGCGATCCTTCTACATCAGGCGGGCGCTGCGGATCTTCCCGCCCTATTTTGCCGTGCTGGGTTTCGTCTGGCTGGTCGACTTGGAGCAGTCCAGGGGATCGCTGGTCTGGCAGGCGCTTTATCTGTCGAATTTCTGGTATGCGCTGCACAATGACTGGAACCCTTGGGTGCTATGCCATTTCTGGAGCCTGAGCATCGAGGAGCAGTTCTATCTTGCCTGGCCGCTGGTCGTCCTGCTGGCCCCACGCCGCCGCTTCGAACAGATCTGCATCGGCGTCATCGCGCTATCGATGGCCTATCGCTTCTATTGGCCGGTCACCGCCACTCCGGCGCTGGCGCGCGACCTGCTGCCGCCGGCATCCATGGATGCGCTGGCGTCGGGCGCGCTGCTTGCCTGCTGGCGGTCCAGGGGCGCCAGCCTGCCGCAATGGATGCGGCTAGGCTGGCCTGCCTTCGCGGCCGCATTCCTGATGATCGAGTGGTTTGTCCCGGCGCCTGCCGATCCGATGTTGGAATGGGCCCATTGGCTGGTGCGGCAAGTCCTGCCCCTGGTGCCGCTGATGGTCATCGTCGCCGCCTGTTCGAGCGGCCTTGGCGGCACAATCGGCAAGCTTCTTGACCTGCCGCCGCTGCTTGGTCTCGGCCGCATCAGCTACGGCGTTTATCTCTATCATCCGATATTGCTGTCGCTCGCCGTCAAGTCGCAGCCCTGGATTCCGCTCAATGTCTCGGAGCAAGGGCCAGGACGGTTCCTGGTTGCGACCACCGCCACGATCGTCGCGGCCTGGATTTCCTGGGTGGTTTTCGAAAGGCCGCTCAACAGCCTCAAGCGCCACTTCCCCTATGTCGCGCGCGCCCGTGCCGCGCATGCCGGCCATAGCGGCTGGCTCGCGACCGTGCCCAGCGGGTCGCCAGACGGCCGCACGCCATCGCTCGACCTCCAGCAAACGGATGTCACACGATGACCGCCGCGCCGCTCGTCTCCGTCCTGCTGCCGGTCTACAATGCCGGTCCCTATCTCGCCGCCGCGCTGGAAAGCATTCTGCGGCAGGATTACGGCCGCCTGGAAATCATCGCGATCGATGACGGCTCGACCGACAATTCGCTCGAGATCCTTGAGCGATACCGGAAGGCCGACACCCGCATCTCGATCATCTCGCGCGAAAACCGTGGCCTCGTCGCGACGCTCAACGAAGGGCTGGCGGTCGCCCGGGGCGAGTTGGTCGCGCGGATGGACGCCGACGACGTCGCCTATCCCTGGCGCCTGTCGCGCCAGGTGGCGCTGTTTGAGCGGCGGCCCGAGCTGGGCTTCTGCGGCGCCGGCGTCGACATGTTGATCCGCGGCCGCATCGCCAGGGGCAAGCCCGATCCGGTGTTCCAGTTCGGCCGCATCCCTATATTGGCGATGTTCTTCACCATCTTCATGCACCCGACGGTCGTCTACAACAGGAAGATCATCGACGACGGCGCGCTCCATTACGACCAGACCTACAGGCATGCCGAGGATTTCGATCTTTTCAGGCGGCTGGCCGGCCGTTACCCGGCAGCCATGATGCCCGAGAACCTGGTCGTCTACCGCGTCCATCAGGCAAGCGTGACCAGCCGGCACGTCAAGGAGATGCGCAGGACGCATTTGCGGATCGTGGCCGAGAACCTCGAGCGCGAGGGCCTGGCGCAAGCCACGCGAGACCTGCGCGACATTGGCGATGCGGTCAGCCACGACACGGTCACCCGTGCGGCCAACTTCATCGTCGCGCTGGAGGAGGAGATTTGCTCGCTGCCGGCCGCGACGCGGCCGAGCTTCGAGGCCGGCGCGCTGAACCTGTTCTATTTCCTCTATCAGCTCGTCGCCGACGAAAAGCAGCCCCCGCTGACGCATGAATTGCTGACGCGGACCGCGAAGTGGAACGTCATCCGGCGTCGCGAGCAATATGCGCTGCGGCCCGGCGCCTGGGCGCCCTGGCTCAGCCTTGCCTCGCTGTCGGCCAGCAGGCAAGCGGACGCCATGGCATACTTCTTCAAATCCGCGCCCGCTGCGGCGGTTTTGGCATCTTATCGGTTGAGTTAAAGGGATGACCGTCAAAGCCCACCAACCTCTGCAGCGCGATCGTTCGACGGCGCTAGGCGTTGCCCCGGCCGGTTCCCGCCGGGAACGATCGGCGCCGGAAGTCAGCTTCATCATCTGCACGCGCAACCGCGTCGCCGTGCTCGATGCCTGCATCAAGTCGGTGCAAGCCGCGTGCCGCGCACATTCCGGCTTCGCGGCCGAACTCGTGGTCGTCGACAACGGTTCGAGCGACCGCACGGCCGAATGCCTGGCCAGCATCGCCGACATGTCGGACATTCCATTCACGGCCATTTGCGAGCCGCGCCCCGGATTGGCGGCTGCCCGCAACGCCGGGCTGAGGCGCGCGCGCGGCCGTGTGCTGGTCTTCGTCGACGATGATTGCGCGGTCCATTGCGACTATTTGCGCGATCTGGAGCGACACTATGCGTCCGGAGAACAATGGCTCATCCGGGGAGGCCGTGTCGAGCTTGGCGATCCCAGGGATCTGCCGTTCACCATCAAGCGGTCGCGAGTGGGCGAGCGGCTGACACCGGATGTTCATCCGGGCGGTTTCGTGCTGGGCTGCAACATGACGATGCACCGCGATGTCGCGGCCCGCATCGGCTATTTCGACGAACGCTTCGGCGCCGGCGGACCATTGCGGTCGGCCGAGGACACCGATTACCTCGTGCGGGCGATGCTGCTTGGTATTCCCGTGGAGTATGTGCCCGATATGACGATATTCCATCATCACGGCCGGCGGGATCGCAAAGCCATCGAAAAGCTCCACCGCGACTACAGCCTGGGCAATGGCGGGCTCTGCCTGAAACATATTCGCCATGCGCCCTGGCTGCTTCGCCATTTCTACTGGGCCGCAAGAGGGGCTTTGCGGGAATTGGCGGGGGGCCCTGCGTTCGATCGTGAACTCAACCTGTCGCACTGGCCGATCGTCGCCATGAATTTGCTCGGCGCGGCCAGGTTCGCGGTTCTCCTGCTGGCGAGACGGCCGCAGGCTGAGCCGATGCGGCAAGATCAACAAGCCAATGCCCAGGCGAGGTGAAACGCTATAATGCCATTGCTACCGCCAAGCCTGCCGATGCTGTTCCGGGCGTTCGGAAAGCGGCAACTGCGCCTGCTTCCGGCCGTGGTGGTTCTCGGTCTGGTCAGCGCCGTCCTCGAAGGGTTCGGCATCGGCCTGATCATCCCGTTGCTGGGCATTATCATGGGACACGGGGATGCGGCGGGAATGGCCGGTTTCTCCGCTGTCCTGCAGCACGTCGGATCGGGCTTGAGCGAGCGCGACCGGCTTATTGCCATTTCGATCGCCATCCTCGGATCGATCATCCTGAAGAACGTCTTTGCCTTCGCCAACACGCTGCTGACGACCTTCATCTCCGGCAAGGCAAGCCATTCGATCCGCAGTGCCTTGTCGGAGCAGCTCTTGCGGGTCGGCTACCCCTTCTTCCTGCGGCAGAGCCCCGGACGGCTGCTCAACATCATCTCCAACGAATCCTGGCGGGCGTCCGATGCGATCCAGATCGTGCTGTCGGCCATCGTCAGCGCATCGGCCGCCATCATCCTGTTGGCTTTCCTGCTGCTGCTTTCGTGGCGCATGACGCTGTTGGTCACGCTCGGACTGGCGCTTGTCCAGATCGCGCACGCCATCCTCTCGGCCAATCTCAAAGAGCCCAGCCGCAGCGTCGCTTCGCGCAACGGCCACCTCGCCTCGCAGATGCTCCATCTGGTGCATGCCGGACGCCTGATCCGCATCTTCGGACAGGAGAACCGGGAGAAGGCGATATTCGATACGGCGTCCGATGCGGTTCGCCGCGCCTCTTTCGCGCTGCTTGTGCGCCAGGGAGTGCTGCCGCCGCTGACGGAGGTTCTCCACGCCATGCTGTTCCTGGCGGTGGTGATCGGCGCCTGGCTGGCGCAAGTGAGTTTCCCGCTGATCATCGCATTCGTCATACTGCTCTACAGGCTGCAGCCGCATATGCGGGCTCTGCAAGGATCGTGGAGCCAGCTGCAAGGCCTGAGCGGGTCGCTCGAAGAGGTGACATGGATGCTGGATCCCACCGGCAAGCCTCAACCGCCGCAGGGCGACGGGGCGTTCCACGGTCTGCGCCAGGGCATCAAGTTCGATGACGTGATGTTCACCTATTCCGGCACGGACCGGCGCGAGGTGGTGCTGCATGCGGCGACGTTCGAAATCCGTGGCGGCCGCTCGACGGCGCTGATCGGCCGCTCGGGCGCCGGCAAGACGACGATCGTCAATCTTTTGTGCCGCTTCGTGGAACCGGACACCGGCAGGATTCTCGTCGATGGATCACCGCTCGACGGGATCGAAGCCAGCCAGTGGCGCCGGCACATCGCATTGGCCAGCCAGGAGCTGGAACTGGTCGATGGCAGCATTTTTGAAAACATAACCTACGGCCAGGACGCGGCCACCGCCGGCGACGCCGAGGGCGCCGCAAGGCTGGCCGAGGCGCATGAATTCATCGAACGGCTTCCTCAGGGCTACGACACGTTGGTTGGCTACAGGGGCATCAACCTATCGGCGGGACAGAGGCAGCGTATCGCGCTCGCCAGGGCCCTGGTGCGCGATCCCGATCTCCTCATCCTGGACGAAGCCACCAATGCGGTGGACGGACTGTCGGAAGCGGCCATCGTCGAGACCCTGAAGTCGAGAGCCGGCCGCCGCACGACCATCGTCATCAGCCACCATCACAGCACCATCTCGTTCTGCGACGACGTGGTGATCCTCAGCGGCGGCCGGGTGAAAAAGCAGGCACCTTTCGGCGCCCTGGCATCGCTCAGCATGGACGAGCTTTACCAGCACGAGCCGCTCGACTGACAAGAGTCGGCACGCGATCGCTTCCTGCAGGCGTTCGTGGCCTGCCCTAAGTCGCGGCGCGGAGGTTCCTGCGGATGCGCCGCCTGCCCGTTGTACGTGCCTTCTCCGCAATCGCCCCGGCAATCTCGACCACGCCGTCCTCGCGCGGCCTACCGCTGGTGGCCTTGTGGAGCCGCTCGAAGGGCAGCAATTCCTTGATCCGGGCATTGAGTGACACAATTTCGGCTTTGAGGTCCTCGCACTCTTGCCTCTGGACGTCGAACTGTATCTGTTCCGATGCCTGTTGCAGCGCAAGCTGTGAAAGATTGGCGTTCACTTTCGAAAGGCTCATCCTGTCGTTGTCGTTCTCCTGGGTGAGCGCGGACAATCTTTCATCGGCGATTTTCTTTTCGGCCAGGGCGTCGTTCAATTCACTCTTGAGCCTGGCGATCTCGCTTGCAGCCTCGCTGTTCTCGGTCGAGGTTTGCTCCAGTCGCGATTGCAGGTCCTGGACCTCGGAACGCAACCCGCGCATTTCCGCCTGACCGCGAGCCAGCTCGGCTTCCCTGTCGCCTTCCATCATGCGGGCCGCTTCGGTTGTTTCCGACAGCTTCGCCTGTGCGGCCTCAAGCGACTTCTGCAGCCGCATCTCCTCTTTCTCGCTCTTGCCGAGCGCCGCCAGCAGTTCCGCAAGCCGCGCTGCTTCGCTGGCATGGATCGTCGAGAGCTCGTCGAGCCTGTGGCGCGTCTGGGATTCCCGCTTCAGCGCCTTGTCGAGCTCGATCGACAGGCTGACATGCTTTTCCCGCAGCATCTTGCTCTCGCGCAAGCGCCTGTTGGCCTCGACCGTTCTGCCGGTCAGCCGCTTGGCGATATCGCCGAACTCCGCCTCGCGTTGTGTGCTCGCATTGGCTGTCTCCACGAGTTCCAGCCTTGTCGCGGCAAGCGCTGCACGAAGCGCCTCCCTGTCCTGAATCAGGCTTGTCTCGCGCTGTTGCAGCACGTCGAAAGCGCCTTCACGCTCGCGCAGCTTTCTCACCGCGTCGTGCAGCTTTTCCGACAGCGTTCTTTGTTCGGCGGCCAGGCCGGCATTTACAAGCTCCAGCTCGTTGGCGCGAAGAATGTCGCTGTGCAGGATGTTGAGGAATTCGCGCGTCAAATGGTGAGAGGTCCCGATCTCCGACAGCTTGTCGTTGATCTCCTCCAGATAATCCCTGGCGTCGTGGAAAAGCCCTTCAAAGGCACTCAACGCTGCCAGCCGGGTCTGGGTATGGGCCGTCAACCGTGGCGCGGTTTCGGAACTGTCCGGTTCGCCCGCACTGTCGGCACCATCCGAATTTGCCGCATTCGCCTCGGGCGGCGCGTCGTCAGCCTCTGCGGCGGCGGGATCCGGGACATCGTCGCTCTTTGGCGGCGGCTCGTCCCCTGCTTCCAGACTCGCGTTCAGCGCATCCGCCAAATCGGTCTGCAGATCCTGGAGTGCATCATCTACGTCTTCAGCACGCTTGATCAGGGCCTTGAAGTTCATGCTGGAACTCCCTTACGCATACCCTCAACTGGAAACTTAACGAATTGCTAATGTATCCTTACATCCGCTGATTGCGCAGGGGAAGCCCCCCTTGGCACGAAGGTAAATTTGGAACATTTGGGGCGCGCCATCGCCAAGGAAATCATCGAGCGCTACGGCGGCACCGTGACGCTGGAAAACCGCAAGGGCGGCGGCCTGGCGCGGACGGTGGTGTTCAAGGCGGTGTGAGGTGTGTGAAGCTGGCAAGGTCGGCGGGACAGCGCCCCCCTCTGCCCGCCGGGCATCTCCCCCACAAGGGCATATGCGCTAAGATAGCTTCGGCATGGACTGAAATTTGCGCTTTCGTGGTGGCTCACGCCATCGATGTCGCAAGGCATGGAGATTTTGGCGCAGGGCTGCCAAGGGAGGTTGAGCAAAGATCGCTGCGATCAGAGAGGCGACGATCTGGCGGGTGGCGCGCCACAGCAGCGGGCGCCCGTCGCTCAAGGGGGAGAGACACCCAACTCCTGCGAAAGGGGTTCGGTCACAAGCGCGATGAGGAAGTGGGCAAGAATCCAAGGCTTTGCGATCCTTGGGTCTTTGGCTGGAGGCGCGCGCAGTCCGATCAGGCTCTTCAGACGCTTGAAGGCGAGCTCGATGCGCCAGCGCATGCGATAGAGCTTGAGAACTGTGCCGGAGGGAAACTCCTCCTGGTCAAGCGAGGTCACAAGGATGACAAAGCCGGCGGCAATCAGCGTCTCCGGTTGAACCTGCTTGCCCTTGGCCTTGGCTTCCTTGTTGATTTTGCGCCGCGCTTCTTGTGTCGCAGCCTCGGATTTGCGCAAGGCGATCAGGCGCATCTTCAGGGGCTCGCCCTTCTTGAGGCCCAGCCAGACAGGCGTTTCGATGACCTCCTCCCGGCAGCTCTTCAGGTGGCCGATGAGATCGAACGCCTTGCCGTTGGCGTCGAGCCATCGCACATTCTTCCACGGCGCGCGCACGACAACGTCGCCGTCTTGCGCCATGACCTTTGCGATCCGCTCGGCCTGCAGATAGGCGCGGTCGCCGATGCGGATCTCGCCCGGCACCACCGGCACGCGGTCGATCAGCTCGGCCTCGCTCTGGTCGGTGATCTCGAGGAAATCGAACTGCTCGCGCTCAAGATCGAAGGCGCAGTGCATACGCCAAAGGCCATTGTTCTTCTTCTCATGCACACCCGCCTTGGCAACCGATGTCGCATCGAGGATGCGGATCAGCCGGCCCTTAGGCAAGCCTTCCTCCTCGCGCTTCAAAAGGTGCCCGATCAACTGCTGCAGCCACGGCCCTGCATTGCGCAGCCGGCCGAGCAACGCCACGTCCGAGATGTCGGCGATCCCGCTTGCCGCCGCCCAGGCCACGACGCCCCGCATGCCCACCTTGCCAAGGCAGTAAGCCAGTGTCAGGCGCAACAGATCAGTAGCCGACCTGACGCCCCGCGGCCGCAGAAACGCCTTCGTCTCGCGGGCACTCCCTGCAATCAACTCTTCACCGCCGAGGAGCTCAATCGTCTCGGCCCAGCCGTCATCTACAAGCGATTCGTGAGTCATCGCAGCGTAGAATCACAACCGATTCCCCACTGCAACACCTATCTTAGCGCATATGCCCTCAAGGGGGAGATTGGCAGTTTCGGCGCCGGACTTCTCATTGAGGCATTGGCGATTGGCGAAAGCGACGATGAGCCAATCTCCCCACTTGAGGGGGAGATGTCCGGCAGGACAGAGGGGGGCGGCGAAGGATCGCGACCTCCCCTGCCTTGACCCTCATCCCGCCATGGCCATCGGCACAGCACTCTTGTTGGGGATCTGGATGTCGATTTCCAGCGTCGACATGGTCTCGCCGCGGTCCATCGAGACCTGCAGGTAATCCTGGTCGATCTGCACATGCTTGGCGATGACGGCCATGATCTCCTCGCGCAGGATGGAGACGAGGTCGGGCTGGCTGCGGTTGCGGCGCTCATAGGCGAGCAGCACTTGCAGCCGCTCGCGCGCCACCGGCGCGCTGGAGCGCCGCTTGAAGATGTCGAGCAGGTTCATGCCGCCCTCCTTCCCAGTAGACGATCGAGAAAGCCCTTGCGTTCGAAGGGCACGATAACAGGCAGGTCCTCGCCTTCGAGCCGCCTGGCGGCGTCGAGATAGGCGCGTGCCGCGGTGTTGAGCGGCTCCGACAGCGTCACCGGCGAACCGAGGTTGGAGGCGCGCAGCACATCCTGGCTCTCGGGGATGATGCCGAGCAGCGGCACCGACAGGATTTCCAGGACGTCGTCGATGGACAGCATTTCGCCGCGAGCCGCGCGGGCCGCGTCATAGCGCGTGACCAGCACATGCTTGGCGATCTGCTCGCCCTGCTCGGCCTTCATGGTGCGGGCGTCGAGCAGGCCGATGATGCGATCGGAATCGCGCACCGAGCTCACTTCCGGATTGGTGACGATGACCGCCTCGTCGGCAAAGCGCATGGCGAGCTGCGCGCCGCGCTCGATGCCGGCCGGGCTGTCGCAGAACACGTAGTCGAACACCGAGCGCAGCTTGTCGATGACTTCGCCGACGCCCTCCTCGGTCAGCGCATCCTTGTCGCGCGTCTGCGAGGCCGGCAGCAGGAACAGCGTCTCCACCCGCTTGTCGCGGATCAGCGCCTGCGAGAGTTTCGCCGAGCCCTGGATGACGTTGACGAGGTCGAACACCACGCGGCGCTCGGCGCCCATGATCAGGTCGAGGTTGCGCAGGCCGACGTCAAAGTCGACCAAGGCCACCTTCTTGCCGGTCTTGGCGACCGCAGCCCCCAGGGCCGCCGTCGAGGTCGTCTTGCCGACGCCCCCCTTGCCCGAGGTGACCACCACTACCTTGCCCATTGAAAAGCCTCCGTTGTTGTTCATTTGTTGTTGTTGCCGGGCGGCCCGGCCGCCCCAATATCGAATGTCAGCTCAGTGTCGAAACCCGCAAGCTCTCGCCATCGAGAAACGCCTGCACCGGCTTGCCGCGCGAAACACCTTCCATCTCCTCGGCCGTCACGTACCAGCCGTCGACCGCCAGCAGCTCCGCCTCGTTCTTGCGGCAGAAGATGCGCGCGCCCTTGTTGCCCAGCGCACCCGCCGAAGCGCGCCCGCGCAGCGTGCCGTAGACATGGATCGAACCCGCCGCGATGATCTCCGAACCGGAAGCGACCGAACCCAGCACGATGACATCGCCATGCGGATGCACGATCGCCTGGCCGGAGCGGATCGGCGCCTTGATCATCAACGTACCGGATGCTTCGGGCGCACCCTGCGGCTCGCTTTCGTCCACCTTGCTTGCGCCAGCCTTGCCGACCTTGTCCTTGTCCGGGCCGGCTTCAGGCGCCCTGCCCTCGGCCTTGCCCTCCGATGTGCCGGAATCCCGTGCCTTGCGGCCGGGAAGCAGTCCATCGGTCGTCGCCTCCTTGGCGCCGACCAGCAACGGCGGCAGGTTGGGCTCGAGTGCGGTGTGGCCGTCGAGCTCGATGGCGTAGATGCGGATGCCGCGATGGCCAAGCACATCGACCAGCGATTCGATCGCGGCGACATCGGGCTTCAAGGTGTTGAGGTCAAGCACCACCGGGCGGCCGGCAAAATAGCCTGGTGAGTTGCCGATCCAGTGATCCAGCCCCTCCAGCCAGGCCGCCAAGGGATCTTCCGGCGTCAGCGTGAAAGCGACGAAGGAGCGTGCACGAAAGCGAATGGATTTGGCCTCGAGGGGAGCGGCAAAAGTCACGGCTGGCGAATCCTTACTGAGAGGTAAACGCTAGCGAGGGAATGGTTAACGAATGGTTAATGGGAGGGGGGGAGAAGGGGCACGGGAGTGTGGTTCCTGACAGGCACAGCGCGGAGAATGCCCGCGCAAGAACAGCGATCAACCGTTCGTCATACTAACGGCGTGGGCGCGTTGCTATTCAGAGGAGCGCATCGACCCATGGCTTATCGCGATGCGTTCCAATAGCAGATCGAAAAAAGCTCCAATACTCCTGCTCGATCGATAAGTGCTGCTCAATACACCTGATGACATCTTGGTGATTGCCAGCATGGCGGATTAATATGTCTAGTGTATTCCACGACCTCTTTCTGCTTTCTGGGGTGTTGAAGGCGTTAAAACCAAGCTTCTTAATGGTATAATCGGCTCGCTGAAAGTCCCAAGTTCCGTCCTTCGCAGCGGGCTTTACTTCTCCATCGATCCCATGAGCTAAAAGGGCACAATCTGTTTCATTGCAGGGGTCCAGAAATCGAGATGCCTCAGCCTCCAACGATCCTCCAGGGACCCTACAGCGGGTACGTTCGTCTTCGAGTGGAAATTCGTTCGCTTTCCCACGGACAGTACCGCTGTCATCGCCCTCTGGACGGTTACAGCGCTGGCATGAAAGCCTAAAATTCCACCAATCATACGCTATCCAGTAGTAGCCGGAACCTACGACCAGCTTCTTTCCATCAACCGTGATCGCGAGCTTAGGACGGAAGTGGTCCACATCCAACGGAGCCCGTTCACTCTTTGCCTCGCAGTACCAACATTTGTTGCTGCTAACTCTGGAAAGCCAACCCTTCAGGGCCTTCCAGCTACCATGTTTCTTGAAGAAGAGAGCTCGCCTCTTGTGGGTAGTCTGTGCGGTCAGACCAGCCACTCTCCCAGCGTAAATCTTCCCCCAGCCTTTCGGCAGATCAGGCGGATGCGCAAATGTGATAAACCTCACTTCTGACCCTCCCCAAGGTCCTTGAGAAGGCTCTGAACCAACGCATCGAGCGCCCTTTGTTTGTTCTCCGGAGTGACGACAGCGCCGTCAAGATTTTCGTCAGTAGCGAGATCAAACCGGGCCCGAAGATACTCCTGTTCCAACCGGTCGCGGGCCGCAAAATTGAAGTCGAGCTGCTTCAGTCTCTCGCGAAGCTTCACCATCTCATCTCGTTCTTGTGGCGTCAGGTCTGGTTTCGTCGAAAGCCGATGCAGCTTGATCAAGTCATCATTGGTCGCGTTGTCCAAGCTCGATCCGAGGCCAAACATGTCGCTGGTTATGATCCCGGAAAATCCCATACCCTTCGGATCGACTGCCGGATTTTCTACCATAACTGCCATAGATTTTGGATCACGAAACAATATCTGCACCTGTTCCTTAACAAGTTCAGCAATTGCCAATGGGTTGTGCGTGGTTAGTACGATGTGACTACTCTGCCTAACCCCGGCATCCTGACCAGAAAACTTTTGAAGGTAATTCAGGTAGTCCACGCACCAACGCGGGTTTATATGAGTATCCGGTTCGTCAAGCAGAAAAAGGCTTTCACTTTCCGACGTGAAGCGGAGAAGTCCAATTACAGTTAGAAGCTGCTGTTCACCTTCGCTCAACTCTCTGAATGTAACGGTTCCGTCATTCTGCTTAAGCCGAATCCGGATGCGAACTTCATCGATTAGTTGAGAAACGTGAGTGCTTTCCAGATCCCTGAAGAATTGTGCCGGCGGTTGGCTGCCGACGAGCCGGCGCAGGGCATCGACATCCTTTACGTAGAGATATTTGAACAACAGCGTTTTGTCGTTCCAAAGGGAAACAGGCTCCTTTCGGCTGCTCTCCACGGGCGCCAGGGCAATATCATACAGGCGGTTCAGGAATTCACTAACTACGCCCCGAGCATTCCAGAAGCGAGAATCTCCATCGCTATAAGGGACCGCTTTGTTTTTGCTCCAAGGTGGTTGCATTAGCACGAACAGCACGGACTCTATTCCCTCATCTGGATCGATACCAAGATGATCAAGCAAGAAGGTCCGCACGTCTTCGGATTTCTGGATCAGGAAAGCCAGCAACACAAACTGGCTATGCACCGGCAAGGTATAGAAGAGGCGCTTTAAGCCAGGATCCTTACCACCACGCAATTCTTTGTCATAGCGTTCCAGATAGGGACGAAACACCTCGTGCATGCGCGAGCTTTCGCCTGAATAATAACTGAACACGTATCGAGGCAGGTGCTTCTCATCATCCTTTAGAAAGGCGTTAAGTGTGATTTGCTTGCCACGACGCGCGGAAGTTTTCGGCTCGCCCTCTATGAAGGGCGTCAGCGTGCCAACGCCGCGCGCTTCTGGATCACTGGCTACGTGGATGACAAACGGCTCTTTCGCACGCTCAGGATCGGCGTCGATTTCAATGTGTAGCGCGTTTTCCCCACCGCCCATACGATACTGCAGGACAAACGCAAATCCCGGCGTCTTTTTCTGCATGATCAGGTCGCGGAAGATGATCGCGAGCGCCTCCAGAACATTGGATTTGCCGGTGCCGTTCCAGCCAATAACTACGGTTACCCAATGATCCTGATCAAAGTCGATGGTGACGTCTTTGAGGTTTTTAAAATGGTGTCCAGGGCTCTTTTTGGCGCTCCCAATCTTGATTTTGTCCAATCTCATGAGATCAGCCCGCCTTGAGCTTCAATCGGTCATGCAACTTCCGGCCGTTTTCATCCATAACGACTTCCACCTCAAGGCGGCTGGCCTTATCTAGTGCGCGTAACTCGGCGTAAATCGCTTCGATCGCGTCGGTCTCAGCGCCATCTCCGATACCGCAGCGCCGAAATGCTTCCTGTGCAGGTAGCCAGTCCTCAGCTTCTGCTAGTACTGCTTCTAGATTTTTGGCCATGGCGGCGGACACCTTTCCTCTTGTCGCCTTCCGAACTCGTTCAGGCGCCGGGGTCATCTCGCGTTCGGCGCGGATACGGGCCAGAAGGGCGCTGGCGGTTTCGTGACTCAGATCCTGAGGGACAAGCTCGCCGCGGAAGGCTTTGGACAGGATGGCGGCATCAAGCTTGGGTAGTAACTTGCTTGCCACTGCATGGTCGGCGGACACTCGATCCAGCCATGCGAAGGCGCCCTCGATACGGCGGACGATCTCTACCGCTTCTTCGATCGGCGGGACCGGGACCGGTAGCGCAGCCACTTTGCGCTTGCTGACTGACGCAAGGTTGGTGGTTTGTGTGCCTTGATCGAAAAAGTATTGTTGCCCTTTTTCGTTGGCGTAGTGAGATACGAACTCAGGTGGCAGCAAGTTGTTTTTCAAACGAATACGAAAGACATGGTTCTGATGGATACACTCGGCAATCTGACCATCCCAAACCCAGCCCCGACCCAATTTGTCGCGATCGCCCCCTTCGTTCATTAGAATATCACCTTCTTGGAGAAGAAGGCGATCCTTTTCCGCAGGTGTAACGGCGATTTTCTTTATCTCAGAAAGATCCAGCCAACCGCGTTGTACGTTTGCCACTCGAAGGTAGGGAACGTCTGTCAGCTCGGTTTGTGGAGATCTCTTCTTGCCAACTTGTATACCACCTTGAATGTCGCCAATATCTCCTAGGAACTTCAGAGTCCAGCCCTCCGGCCAATCACTATTACCCGCGCTCTTCGCCGTCGAGCTGGCTCGAAAATCCTGGGTAAGCTTCCCGGTAAACGCCAGATCCAAGATGCGTGCCTTGTACGTTTCCAACAGCGCCGGGATATGGCCGAGGTCTGCACGGGCACCGGTAGTGCGAGCAGTCAAGCTGTCGACCTTCGCGACTATGCGCTTCTGCTCGGCCAGGGGAGCCAGAGGGAGGATGTGAGCCTTCAAATAATCCGCCGGTACGCGTTGTTGACCAACTGCGCCTGCCATCACTTTCTGCGCATCTTCTCGGAATGACTTCTGACGGATAAAGTGCCAGAGATACTTAGAGTCTGACTCATAATGTTTTTGAAGCGGATCAATGGTTTGCCAGCCTGCGCGTCATGAGCTGAGCGGAGGCCAGCAAGAGCCATGCGGTGGAACTTTCGATCGTGGCCTCGAAGTCCTTGGCCAGGCGTCGGTTTCGTCCGAACCATGCAAAGGTGCGCTCGACGACCCATCGACGTGGAAGCACTTCGAAGCCCTTGGCGGTGTCGGATCGTTTGATGATTTCGAGCGTCCAGTCGCCTTTCCCATGAAGGGCGGTCTCAAGCTTCTCACCGGCGTAAGCGCCGTCGGCGAAGACGTGGCGCAGCCAAGGAAAGCTGGCTCGAATGGAGGCCAGAACGTCGGGAGCGCCGTCGCGGTCCTGGATATCGGCGGTATGGATGACCGCGCCGACGAGCAAACCCAGGGTGTCGGTGAGGATATGGCGCTTGCGGCCTTTGATCTTCTTGCCGGCATCGTAACCGCAAGGCCCGCCGCTCTCCGTGGTTTTCACGCTTTGGCTGTCGATCACGCCGGCGCTGGGTGAGGCTTGGCGACCGGTGGCCAGACGCACGCTCATCAGCAGCAGATGATTGATGGTGCTCCAAAGGCCGCAGTCGCGCCAAGCGTAGAAGTAGCGCTGCAGCGTCGACACCGGCGGCAAGTCCCTGGGCAGCATCCGCCATGGCAAGCCACTGCGCAGCACGTAGAACAGTCCATTCATGATCTCGCGCCGCGACCATTTCGGCGGGCGCCCAAGTCGGGACCGGGGCGGAATCACCGGATCAAGAACCGCCCACTCCATATCCGTCAAATCGCTTGAATACCGCAGCCCTTTGCGGGCATGCTTGGCTCGGGTGATATCGGTCCACATGGGATTCTCCGTCGATGCTTCGCAACACCGACTGAATCACAAGCCGCTGATATCACCCAACTTCTTTTCGGGTCAGACACTTAGGCAAAACGGCCCCATAACTGCGAAATACATGGAACTCAGTCGAACCAAACCCAATGCCGTTTTCAAGGTCCGTGGCCACAGCAGATTTTCCATTTTCCATTGACGGGGTGATCTTCGCAAAGATCACATCATCTTCGGCAAACTGTGTGAAGCCTTTGTTGACTTCTCGCAACGGCCGCGAGACGCCATTGACGATGGTTCCGGAAATCTCGTTGACTGCCGCCATCGGAACGAAAGTCACATTGTCATCGGGTTCGAGGTCAACGGACTTCCGCGGATTTATCTCAACAACATCTTCGAAGGTGACCTGCGCCCATCCTTTCGGCAGTTCATTCATACCCCGCCTCCTCTCTAGAAGCGCGGGCCTGCTGCCAATCGTGATAGCTCTGTTTCGAGCCTCTCACTTTCCATTCAGTCCGCCCGTTGCTGTTGCGATCGAGTACGACGGCTGCGGCGGCCGAGGGACTGGAAAAGGGATAGGGTTTAGCAAAAGTCATCATGTCTTGGCTCAGAGGCACAAGCACCCCTTCAGCGATTAGCTTGAGCTTCAGTCCCGCATAGCTTTGTTGCACAAAGCCTGTGTTTGTCAGGGACTGCGATCCTTCTAGTACAATGAATTCCCCGTCCTCCTCGACCGCTTCGGCCTGCACGCCAGTCTTGTGTCGCATCTCAAAACGGACCTCGCCAGATGTGCGCTGTTCGATAGGCGTGCCGGTCTGGCTAGCAGCGCGCGGCTGAGGCTTCAGCATATCCAGCCCAATTACGGGCAGGATGATTTTCAGATTAACGAGAAACTGTTCCATGTTGGCGCGGTCGGCTTCAGGCAACCGGCGGCGAAGGCTGGTGGGGTTGGTGGCGTTGTCGAGCACGACGCGGCCGGCCTGGGCGACTAATTCAATCAACCGCGCTTCGAGATATTCGGCATGGCCCTTCGAGAGATCATCATCGCTGGTGGTGACGGTGATGGCCGTTTCCCAGTATTCGCGGTTGACAGCGCTTTGCTTGATCCGCTCCCGCACCGAATTGGCCGAACCGATGTATACGCGGGTATCGCCGAGCCGTTCCGGGTCCGGACCGGACAGGATGTAGATGCCAGTGCGGTCAACCTCGGCCCGCGCAGTGAGAGAGGCAAAGGTCGAGGCGATCGCAACAAAGATAAGGCCAGTCCAACCGTGAATTGTGGCCTTGCGCAAGCCGTTAGGGGTTCCGTCGACTAGGAAGAGCTGAATGGTGCGGCCGAAAACCTCGGGTGGTGTCATTCATCAACCTAGACAGTTTCGGCGAGTTCATCGGCGACCGCTTCGATCTCGCTCAGTGCAGAACGCAGGTGGCCAAGGATCACAGCCGCAATAGCTTCCGGCGAGGCTAGCGCGTCCTCACCATCGCCGCTTTCGTCGCGCAGCCATGTGATGTCCAAATTTTCGCCGCGATCAGCGATTTCCTCACGCGTAAAGCAGCGGAAACGACCTGTTTCACCTTGATCTTTGCGTGGATATTTGCCCTTAGGATCATCGCCAAAACAGTTCTCAAATTCAGCAAAGTGTTCCGTTCTCAATGGGTTCGTCTTGCCAAAAGCTGGCATGTTTGCACGTAAATCATAGAACCAAATGGCCGAGGTGCTTTCTTTTTCTTTTTTCTCACGATTAAAGAAAAGGACGTTAGTTTTCACACCTGCGCTAGAAAAAATCCCTCTAGGAAGCCTTAGAACCGTGTGTAGATTGCATTTGTCCATCAATTGCTGGCGTACGGTTTTCCCGACTCCATCTTCAAATAGAACATTGTCTGGCAATACGACCGCCGCTCGCCCTTCGTCGCCGATGCTGAGATATATATGCTGCAGAAAAACAAGCTGTTTATTCGCGTTATGATAAGGTATGTCTTTTCGTAAAGCCCTCTTGCTGCCGGCCTTATTCCCAAATGGCGGATTGGCCAGAATAAGATCCGCTGATCTGAAGTGAGCAGCATCGTCCGTTAACGCGTCCCCATAGATTATCTCGGCGTCAAGTCGGTTCAAAAAGGTATTCATCAGACAAATTCGGCGCGTGTTTTTCTCTATCTCGGCGCCTTCGTATTTCGGGGGATTTTTCGAATAGGCGCTGTTCGAATTTTCAGAACGAATGAAATGATCCGCGGAAATCAAAAACCCGCCGCTCCCAGTAGCTGGGTCTTGTATTATTTCTCCGAGTTTGGGTTTCATAATTCGGACCATAGAATTGACCAATGCTCGCGGCGTGAAATATTGGCCGGCTCCAGAACGCACATCCTGAGAACTTTTCTCGATCAATCCTTCGTAAATTCGGCCGATGCGGTCGTCGGTCAGATCGTGCCACTCAATTTTGGCGATCCCCTCAATCACTGCCCTGAGGTTCTCGGCATGGGAAAACACTGTGGTGGGGAAGGAATATATCGCGCGAATTGTTTCGCTCTCAGCACTCGTGCCAAGGTGCGTGAGCATCTCCTGATAGAAACCCAACAAACTGGCGTTGGGCTCACCGACTAAATTTTTCCAGCGAAACCCAATGGGGAGGAGGCGTTCGACATCATTCTCTTCCGCGATTTTCAAAAAAAGAAGATACGTCAATTCCGATACATATTGATGATAGCTGATGCCATCGCCGCGCAATATGTGGCATAGGTTCCATATTTTCTGGATGACATTTTCGTTTTTCATGCAAACCAAAATTCCAAGCCTAAGAGCATCCAACGATAGTGTGTGGTCGAGACTCAGTCCAGCAGGTGGTACCGGAAACCTTGGGCCGGTTAAAGGATGATCAACCGACGCTGAAATCCAGGATCGGTGTAAAAGGGGGCTTTTCCGTGAGGCCGCCGTCCCCCTTAGCGCTCCGCGCAACAACGCGCCTTAGCAGGCCAGGTCGCGAGAACCCTCTCGAATAGCTCCCGCCGCTGCAAGATAGCAGTAAGCCGAGCGGCTTCGCGACTGTTCGTTGCGGGCTAGAATTCAAATTCCGCCAGATATGCGGCGCTACTGATTTGTCGACATCGCAGACCTCCCCGTCGCCCCTCCCTCAATGCCGCTTGAAATACTGCACCTCTCGCTCATGCTTTTCCGCGGCTTCGCGCGTGTCGAACGTTCCTAGGTTGCGCCGCTTGCCGGTCTTCTCGTCCTTCTTGCGCGAATAAAGCCGGTATTTTCCGCCTTTCAGTTTCCGGATCATCTCGCTCTCCCTGGCTGATCAGGATTTCCCCTTGCCCTTGAGGTCCGCGCGGCCGAGCGCGGATTCCGGCCTTTCAAAACGGATGCACGACCCAACGACGCAGGTTATGTTGCCCCGTCTGGCCGAGGTCATCGAAGGGGGAAGACATGGCATGCAGGCAATGCCGATAGCGCATCAAGCCGCGCAACCCGTGGCCGGCCCGTCCCTGGCCGGCTATCCGGCCGCCGTCCTGTGCTGGCTGCTTTCGGCCGGTGTCTATATCGCGGCCAAATGGGTGGCGCCTGAAATGCCGCCCTGGGGCCTCTGCTTCTGGCGGCTGACGCTTGCCTGCGCCATCCTGCTGCCGATCGTGCACCGTCATCACGAGGCGATGATCGGGCTTTTGCGAACCCGCGCCGTGGAGGTCGTCGCCGTGGGGGCGATCGGCCTCACGCTGTGCCAGGGTATGATCTACCATGGCCTCAACGACACCGACGCCACCACGGCCGGCATCATCATGGCGCTGTCGCCCGTCATGACGATGGTGCTCGCCCGTTTCGTGCTGGGCGAGCCGCTCGGGCTGTGGAAGTCGCTTGGCGCGCTGGGCGCGCTTGCCGGGATGATTTTCATCGTCGCCCACGGCAACCTGACGGCGCTGCTGCAGCTCAAGGTCAACGCCGGCGAGCTGTGGATCGTCGGCAGCGCGTTCTGCTGGGGCCTCTACACCGTGCTCTTGCGCCGTGCCAAATTCGGCATCGAACTGCTGCCGATGGTCGTGCTGCTGCTCGGCGCCGGTGCGCTGGTCGCCTTGCCTTTCCATTTGTGGGAATTGTTCAACGACGAACGCTCCGCCATGAACGTCCACAGCCTTCTCGCGCTCGCCTATCTGGCAGGCCCCGGCGGCGCCTTGATGTACTATCTCTACAACAAAAGCGTGGAAACCCTCGGCGCGAGCCGGGCGAGCATGCTGCTCTACCTGCAGACGGTGTTCGTCGCCATGCTCGCCTATCTGCTGCTCGGCGAGGGCTTGCATGATTACGATCTGGTCGGTGCGGCCTGCATCGTCGCCGGCATCGTACTCGCCACAATGGTCAAACCCAGGCCAGCTCAACCACGCGTGGCGTAGAATGCGAATGACGGCTGTGCGGCGGGTCAGCAAAAAACCCGCCTGTGCGGCGGGTCACTGGCGCAAATCAGCACCATACCTGAATCAGTAGCATAACTGCCCTCATTTTGCAATGAAAAGCCAACCGCACAAAGCTGCCCGCCATGCACTCCCGACTACGAAGGCCAGCGGCGCAATCGCGACTGGAGGCCGACATTCGAACGAAAGTAGCACCCAGATCCAGCTTGACGGAACA
Organism: Mesorhizobium cantuariense; assembly: GCF_042647205.1. Lineage (NCBI taxonomy): Bacteria > Pseudomonadati > Pseudomonadota > Alphaproteobacteria > Hyphomicrobiales > Phyllobacteriaceae > Mesorhizobium > Mesorhizobium cantuariense. The sequence goes on from NZ_JBHRVD010000001.1 coordinate 4,551,071, forward strand.
TTAGCTATAGCTAATTGTTGATGCGTGCGGCAGGTGGTGCCCTCCATCGCCTGCTGAAGATCGGCCCTCCGATCGGCCCGCGTCCTCCGCCAGAGGCGCGGGCTTTCGTGCCGGGGTAAGTGATGACCGACCAGCCCGTCGCAACCTACATTGTGAGCGTTTTCGAGAAGCCGCATTGGCGGACCGTGCTCACGACCAAGGACCGGGCCAAGGCTCTGGCCATGGCGAAAAAGATTGGCGACAAGGTGAGAGTCGAAGAGATCACGCCGAAGGCGAAGAGGCGTTAAAGCGTCTGGCGGGGGAAGGGCCGGTGCGCACCAGCGCTTTGACCTCCAAGCACGTCGGAACTCGCCACCCGGCGATACCGGCTTCGACCGGCTCGGCGCCGCCCCCCGATGCCCAGCCGGCCTGTCGCGATTTAAGCAGCAATGGCACGACAGGAAATCGCTCTGGTACGCCACAAAATTGTCATGTCCCGTCCAAGTTGTGGACACGTCCTTTTCAAAGGCGCACTCTTGGGTTGCGAAACGCATGCCAGAGTTTCGCTCAACACTTCACATGCTTGGGGTGCATCGGTGATTGTCTGACCTGTCCGGATACTTCCGGCTGGGCATAACTTTCATTGTGTCGCCTATCCGTGATCGGGCTACGGCCTAACGCACGTTGCAGCCTGTTCCGGATCAACTGGGAGGTAAACAACATGCACAGCATTCAACGCAGAGAACTTCTTGTCGGGGGAAGCGCGGCTCTTGTCGCAATCGCTGCTTTCTCGCGTCGCGCTTACGCTTTTCCAACACAGGCGGGCGAGGAAATTGTTCCCTGGCTGGATCAGCCGGCCAAAAATCCCGATCCGGTCGGTATCCAGTCGCAGCTTGTCTGGGAGGATCTGGATAGCTGGATAACGCCAAACGACAAGTTCTTCAGCATCTCGCATTTCAATCGACCGACGATCGACGAGAAGACCTGGTCCATGGAGATCGCAGGCCTGGTCAAGAAGCCCTTGAAGCTGACGCTCGCCGACATCAGGGCGCGGCCGCGCCAGGAGGTCGTTTTCACGGTGGAATGCTCGGGCAACCACGGGTTTCCCTTTTTCACCGGGGGCATCGGCAATGCCAGCTGGGCAGGAACGCCGCTGGCGCCGATCCTCGAGGAAGCCGGCGTTCACGAGAAGGGCATTGAGGTCGTCTTTTTCGGTACCGACGAAAGCGAGATCCCGATACGCGACGTCAAGATGAAGCAGAATTTCGCGCGCAGCATGTCGCTCGCCGACGCGATGAACCCAGCCAATCTCCTCTGCTATGAAATGAACGGCGCCGCCTTGCCGGCGGCCAACGGCTTCCCGCTGCGGCTCATTGCTCCGGGCTGGTACGGGATCGCCAACGTCAAGTGGCTGAAGCGCATCGAGGTTCGCGACACAAGGTTCATGAGCGTTATGATGGCCCGCGACTATGTCACCATCCGGGAGGAAGACCACAATGGCGAGACCGTATGGGCCGAGACCTCGGTGGGCCGGGCGCTGCTAAAGTCGGCACCCGCGAAGGTCACCAAGAAAGGCTCGGACTACGCCATCGTCGGGGCAGCCTGGGGCGCGCCGATCGACCGGGTCGAAGTGCAAATCGATCAAGCGCCCTGGGCGCCGGCGACCATCGACCACAGCGAGGAGGCCGAACACGCCTGGAAAATCTGGTCCCTGCCCTGGGCAAGCCCCTCGCCGGGAGAACACACGGTGACCTCGCGCGCGGTCAGCACCACGGGACAGATTCAACCGGCAATGGACGATCCCTTGATCGCCAAGAAGCACACATACTGGGAGAGCAATGGCCAGGTCACGCGGCACGTCAAGATCGTTTGAGGAGAGCCGGGAAGCCTGCAGGAGGCCAGCGAAGTGGCGAAAATTGTCATGCCAACGCGGCCGCGCGGCATGACAATTCGGTCAGCGGTGCATCGTTCAATGCCGCTTGAAATACTGCACCTCCCGCTCATGCTTCTCCGCCGCCTCGCGGTTGTCAAACGTCCCCAGATTCCGCCGCTTGCCGGTCTTTTCGTCCTTCTTGCGTGAATACAGCCGGTATTTTCCGCCTTGAGTTTTCGGATCATCTGCCTCTCCCTGATCAGGATCGCCGCGCGGCCCAGCCTGTCGAGCAGCGCTTGCGCCTCGTCGCCATATACCCGTGCGGCGGCGCTTGGCTTTCGGCAGGGTGCGGCATGCCGCGCGAGGTCGCCGTGGTGCAGGGCTTTTACGCTGAGGCGGTCCGTCATTGCCGGTCCCCTCCAGCACCTCGACCGTGTCATTGGCAGTAAAAGGTCGCCGCCTGATATTCCTCGACATTCGCATCGCGGCCGGGGCCTTGCTTGGTGTCGGAGCAGGTTTGTCGTGCTAGGATCGCCGGTCGGCATCCCTCAGCGCATCGCGGCTGCAAATGCCGGTTCGCAAGCATGCTGCCAGGCTGGCGGCGGAAGATTTTCCTGCCGCATATTTTCGCAAGAGCAAGGAGGCGTTGATGAGCGCAAGAGGTCGATTTTTCCGTGGCCTTGTGGCTGGCCTGTTTGCCGGTGTCTTCTGGATGGATGCCGCCCTGGCGCAGGACGCAGGGTGTACGTTCAAGCCGGTGGCCGGCACGTCCCGACAGATTCTGAAATGTCGGGAAGGCATTACCATCATTGTGGAAGGCGGCGCTCGTTTTACGCTGTTGGACCGTGATCGAAACGGCAAGGTCGATACGGTCAGGTTGCGGCGCAAGGCGCTGCTGCTCGATGCTCCGGCCGGCTCGGTCCCGGGTGGCTTCGCGGTTGTCACCCCGCTGGCGATCGCCGCGGCGCGAGGCACCAAATGGGCAGTCGACGTTGGCCAGGGCAAGACGTCTGTTCTCGTCCTCAGAGGTCGCGTCGCCGTAAACCGGCCGGCGTCCAGTGCCGGCGTGGTGCTGGCGCCGGGCCAAGGCGTCGACGTCGGGGCCGGCACAGAACCACTGACCGTCAAGCGCTGGCCCGCCAAACGCGTTTCCGCATTGCTGGCCCGTTTCGGCCAGTGAGCCGCCGTGAGCAGGCTAGCGCTTCCGACGCTCATCGCGCTCATCCTGGCGGGTCTTTGGGGCGCCGGCCTGGGCTTCGCGCACTGGCGCGGCAATTTGTGGTTTCTCGATCGCGTCGAAGCAACGATGACCGATCTTCGAACGCTTGTTCGAGGAACGGCAAAGCCACCGGAGCTGATGACCATTGTCGCGATAGACGACGACGCGGTGCGGCAGGAGGGCGCATATCCCCTCAGCCGCGCCACGCTTGCCCGGCTTGTCGATGCGATAGCGCGGCTTGGACCGAAAGCCATTGCGCTCGACCTGCTGCTGGTCGATCCCGGGGCAAAAGACAATGATGACGCGCTCGCGCGTTCGCTGAGCGGGGGTGCAAGCGTAATCGCAGCCGCGGCGGTCTACCCCGGAGGCAAGCAATGGACATTGGGCGAAGGACCCATCGCCGGCGTGCCGAATGCCGAGCGGTTCCTGTGGCCCCTGAAAGCGTTCTCGGATGTCGCGGCAGTCGGCGTCGTGAACGTGGCCACCGACAAGACCGGAACGCCCCGGTTCGTGCCGTTGCTGTTTCGGGCCGGAGATCGGCTGGAAGCGTCTTTCCCCTTGCGTGTTGCCGCCGTGGCAGCGGGAGAGGATCCAGAAATCGCAGCCGATCATCTATCGCTGGGAGGACGGTCTATTCGGACGGACATTGGTCACATCCTGCCCCTGACATTCTATGGTCCCCGCGGCACGATCCGCACGATCAGCGCGGCGACCGTGCTGGACGGCCGATTCGATCCCGGCACGATCCGGGATCGAATTGTTGTGATCGGAGCAACGGCAACCGGCACCGGCGATGTTTTCCCGACACCGTTCGATCCCATACTCCCGGGCGTCGAAGTCATATCGACGGCGATTGCCCATCTGATGGCCGGCGACGCAATTGTGCGAGACCAGCATGTTCGGCTTGCGGATGCCGGCTTTGCAGTGGTGCTGCCAATGATTCTTGTCGGGCTGTTGGCATGGCGGCGAAACGCCGGCGGCCTCGCGGCGATCGCCGGCGTGATCCTGATCTGGTTCGTGGTCAACATGACCGCTTTCTCGCACCACATCTGGCTGAGCGCCGCGTTGCCGATGACCGCCGCCGTTCCGCCGGCTATCTTGTACGGGGCCATGCAGCTTTGGCTGGGCAGGAGCCGGGCCCAATTTTTCGCAACGCAGAGCCAATTGCTTCAACGCGTTGAAGCCCCAGGCATGGGGGAGTGGCTGGCCAAGCATGGCGACTTCCTCTCGGACCCCGTCCGGGTAGACGCCGCCATCCTGTTCATCGACCTGTCCGGCTTCACGGGGCTGAGTGAAACATTGGGACCGGTCGCCACACGCGAGCTCCTGAACGGTTTTCATGCGTTGGTCGGCGAAGAAGTGACGAGTTGCGGTGGCGTCGTCACGAATTTCATGGGTGACGGAGCCATGATCCTATTCGGTCTGCCGGAACCAGCGACAAATGACGCCTTCAATGCCGCCCGCTGTTGTGTGGGGCTCTCCAGCCGCACCAACGATTGGCTCGGCTCGTTGCCTGCATCGACCGCATCCCGGCTCGGCTTCAAGATTGGAGCCCACCACGGAACAATCGTAGCCTCTCGGCTCGGCAGCGAAGGCCGTCAGCACATCGCAGCCATAGGTGACACAGTCAACGTTGCCAGTCGCTTGATGGAGATCGCAGCCGACCAGAATGCTGAAGTCGCGGTGAGTGACATAATGCTTGATGCCGCCGGCCGCGAGTGCGCGTTGTTCCAATCCGGTACCCTGAAAGGGCCCGTGGAAACACAGATCCGTGGGCGATCCGGCTCGCTCGCAATCTGGCTTTGGCAGAGTGCACGGACGCTGCAGTAGAGGGTTGCCACCAGGCCCTGCGGCTTGCCTGCCCAGTGAACAGCGGCGCCTCTCAATGCCGCTTGAAATACTGCACCTCCCGCTCATGCTTCTCCGCCGCCTCGCGCGTATCGAACGTCCCGAGGTTGCGCCGCTTGCCGGTCTTTTCGTCCTTCTTGCGTGAATAGAGGCGGTATTTTCCGCCTTTCAGTTTCCGGATCATTTCGCTTGTCCCTCATCGGGATTTCGCCGCCGCTTGCTCTTGAGGCTTCGCGCCGCTTGCTCGACCGCCGCGCGGTCGCTGCCCAGGCGGTCGAGCAGCGCCTGCGCCTCGTCGCCCGATATGCCGGTGCGCACCGCCAGCGCCTCGACCTCCAGCACGTCGGTGCTGGCGATCTTGCCGGTTTCAGGCAGCGCATCATCCGCCGTCAGCGGCAGCGCTGCCTCGCGATCGATCTCGGCCTCGGCCTGGTGCCAGTGCCGCTCGGGGTCGCCATGCATGCGGCCTTCCCGTTCCCAGATCTGGTATGCGCGCTCACGAATCCTGTCGTTGCGGTCGTCGCTCATGGTGAGTCCTCCTTTGGGTCAGGGATGAACGCCGCGCCAATGCGAACGCTCCAGAAAATCTGCGTGATCGGATCGCCATGGCTTCGGCGCGTGGGCTCTACTGGCATTGCCGTCTCGGCCCGCCGGAGTAGGGCTGGTAGCTGTTGTCTTCCGGGCGATAGGAGCGATAGCGGCTGAAGCAGTTGTCGACATGGTCGGCCGAAAGGGCTTCGCCGCCGTCATTGGCAGCGTAGACGCCCAAGCCAGCGCCGTTTTCGTCGCCATCGCCAGCGTTGGCGACTTCGAGATAGGGCGAGATGCAGGGGCGCAGCTGCCCGCTGTAGGAGAGATAGCTGTTGTCGTCCGGATGGTAGGAGCGATAGCGGCTGGCGCACCAGGCAAGATGCGAAGGCGACAGGTCGGCCGCGCCGGGCGCGATGGCGGCGGTGACGGTGGGATCGGATGGCGTTTCCTGTGGTTGGGCGGCGATATCGGGGGACGCGGACTGCTCGGCCGGCAGGCGCTTGAAGCTCTGCGCCGCCTTGTTCACCGGCTGCGCTTTTTTGGTCCACAGCTCCGCCATGCTGATGGTGGCCGTTGCCTGGCGCGGCGGCTTTGCGGCAAGCAGCCAGGCGGCGAAGCCCAGTCCGCTGCCGAAGACCGCAAGGGTCAGCACGAAGCCGCAGACCAGTCCCAAAACCGCTTTCACGTCACGCTCCTTAAGCCCGTGCTTATAGAATGCGGGGCCTCAAGGCTGGTTCCAGAAAAACGCTTCGGCGATGCCGGCGCCTGCCACTCACGGGAGCAATCCCGCAGCGGCCGATAGTCCCCCGCAAGGGCGAACAAGGGAGAGGCCTGCGAAGCATCAAAACGCAAAAACCCGCCTGGCCGGCGGGTCACTGGCGCAGATCAACACCATGGACGGACATGTAGCATAGCTGCCCTCACAGTGTCAAGAATAAATTCCTATCAAAAGCCGCATGAACGAAGCTGCCGACACCGCCGGACTCGCCGTCGTCAGGCCTGTTGTTGACCTGGGTTCGCAGCCCTCAGGCGGAAGCCGGGAAGAGCGCCCAGACACACTCCAGAAACAATATTCAACAGTTCGGAAAAACTGCCGAAAAGATCGGATGGCATAACCGCCCCGCAACGGCCGGGAAAATGGCCGCGCCGGGTGATTCCCGGCCTGGACGGGAAAGTATGGAAATGGATCACGGTCTCGATATCGCCGGACTGGACATGGACGCGGTAAGACCGGAGCCCGAAACCGGCCTGGCAAGCGTCGAGGCGCTGGTAAAAACGGTCCCCGCAACAGTCGCGCGCGGGCAAATCCTGACGGGCGCCGACTTTGCCCGGCAAGGTCTGCCCGGAGAGCGGCTCGATACGGTGTTCGAAGAGCTCGCACAGACATTCGCCGCCTTGCCGGCGGTGATCTCCGACGGGCGTGTCTGGACCTATCAGGAGTTGGACAGCCGCGCCAACCAGTTCGCCCGCCTGCTGGTCAAGCGCGGCGTGCGGCCGGGCCACCGGGTCGGGCTCATCCTCGACCGCTCGGCGGAGACCTATGTCGCGCTGCTCGCGGTGATGAAGGCGGGTGCCGCCTTCGTGCCGCTGGCCACCGCGTTTCCCGAAGAGCGCATGACGCTCATCATCGAAGACGCCGGCGTGAGCCTGATCGTCACCATCGCCGCCTATGCGTCGCGCGCCGGTCAACTGCCGGTTCCGCATCTGCTGATCGACAGCGCTGCCGCCGAAATCTCCAAACAGTCCAGCGCGCCGCTGAAGCCGCATGCCAAGACTGCCGACGACACCTGCTACATCCTCTACACCTCGGGCACGACCGGCAAGCCCAAGGGCGTCGTCATCAAGCACCAGAGCTTCGTCAACTTCATCCGCGTCGCCGCCGCCTCCTACGGCTACCGGCCGGGCGACCGTGTCTATCAGGGCATGACCATCGCCTTCGACTTTTCCTCCGAAGAGATCTGGGTGCCGTTCGTCGCCGGCGCGACGGTCGTACCCGCACCTGGCCAGATGCCTCTGGTGGGCGAGGAACTGGCCGACTTCCTGCGCCACCATGACATCACCTGCATGGCCTGCAGCCCGACTTTGCTGTCGTCGATGACATCTGATGTGCCCAGCCTGCGCACGCTTCTGGTCGGAGGCGAGGCCTGCCCGCACAATTTGGTGGTGCGCTGGTCGAAGCCGGGGCGGCAGATCCTCAACACCTATGGCCCGACCGAGGCGACCGTCACCGCGACCATGGGCGCGCTGACGCCTGACAGCCCCGTCACCATCGGTGCGCCGCTGCCGACCTATTCCATCGTCATCCTCGACGCTTCGCTGCCGCAACTTGCCGAGCCCGGTGAACTGGGCGAGATCGGCATCGCCGGCATCGGGCTCGCGGTCGGCTATCTCAACAGGCCCGACCTGACCGAACAGAAATTCATCGCCGATTTCATCGGCCTGCCGAACAACCCGTCCAGGCGCATTTATCGCACGGGCGACCTTGGCCGGATCAACGATATCGGCGAGATCGAATACGCCGGCCGCATCGACACCCAGGTGAAGATCCGCGGCTATCGCATCGAGCTCGGCGAGATCGAGGCGGTGCTGCTCGACCAGCCCGAGATCGCCCAGGCTGCCGTCACCACCTGGGAGATCGAGCCCGGCCGCGTCGAACTCGTCGCCTACTACGCGCTTAAAACCGGCGTAGCGGCGATTTCCCGCGCCGATCTCGCCCAGACGATGAAGCGGCGCCTGCCAGATTACATGGTGCCCTCCTATCTGGAGGAACTGCCTGTCATCCCGATGACGGTGTCCAACAAGGTGGACCTTCGCCAGCTGCCGAAACCGACAAGCATCCGGCTTTCAGCCGACCGCACCATGGTGCCGCCCGGCAATGACGACGAGCGCTTCCTGGCCGAAGCACTGGCCACCGTGCTGAAATTCGACAAGGTGTCCGTCGAGGACAATTTCTTCGACGATCTCGGCGCCAACTCGCTGCTGATGGCGCATTTCTGCGCACGCGTACGCACCAGGAAGGAATGGGCGACGGCGTCGATGCGCGACATCTATCTCCATCCGACCGTGGCGCGCCTCGCGCTCCATCTTGGCGTGGCGGAAGAGATGACGACGGCCACCAACGAGCCCGTCCTCACCCGCCGGGCATCGAATCTCGCCTACTGGACCTGCGGTGTGGCGCAGTTGCTGTTCTACGCGCTCTACAGCTATGGCGCCCTGTGGGCGGTCAATGACGGCCTCAACTGGATGTATGATGCGCTCGACGAGCCGCTGCAGCTCTATTTGCGCTGCGTGGCGCTTTCGGCGGCCGTGTTCTTCGGCATGTCGGGCTTTGCCGTCATCGCCAAATGGGTGCTCATCGGCCGCTGGAAGGCCGAGGCGTTTCCCATCTGGAGCGTGCGCTACTTCCGCTTCTGGGTGGTCAAGACATTGATCCGCACCGCGCCCGTCGTGCTGTTCCGCGGCAGCCCGCTCTACAGTTTCTATCTGCAGCTGCTGGGCACCAAGCTGGGGAAAAACGCCGTCATCGAATCGAAATCCGTGCCCGTCTGCACGGATCTTATTTCAATCGGCGCCAACACCATCCTGCGCAAGGAATCGATGATCCTCGGCTTCAGGGCGCAGTCCGGCTATATCCACACCGGGCCGCTGACCATCGGCCGCGATGCCTTCGTGGGCGTCGGCTCCACGCTCGACATCGACACCAGGATCGGCGACGGCGCCCAGCTCGGCCATTCGTCCTCGCTGCACCGTGGCCAAAGCATCCCCGACGGCGAACGCTGGCATGGATCGCCGGCGGTGCCGACCACGGCGGACTATTGCAATGTGCGCAATGTCGATCCTTCCAACATCCGCCGCTTCCTCTTCGAAGCGGTTCAGCTGATCGGCCTGTTTGCCATCGTCACCCCCTTGCCACTGCTGTTCCACAGCTATTGGGAAAATGTCGGCGACGACTATCAGGAGACGATCGGCATCGTCGCGATCGGCACCACGGTCACGCTTTTCGGCTACATCGCCGTGGCCTTCCTGGCCGCGACGCTGGTGCCGCGCCTGACGAACCTGATCCTGAAGCCAGGCCGCACCTACACGCTTTACGGCTTCCGCTATTGGCTGCAGACCGTCGCCGAATTCTCGAGCAACTCCCGCGTGCTCGGTCTCCTGTTCGGCGACAGCTCGGCCATCGTGCACTATATCAGCGCCATCGGCTGGAACCTCAACAAGGTGGTGCAGACCGGTTCCAACTTCGGCAGCAACCAGCAGCACGAAAACCCACTTCTGTGCGAGATCGGCACCGAGACCATGGTGTCGGACGGGCTGTTCATGATCAACATGCACAAGTCCGCCTCCGCCTTCAGGCTCGAGCCGACGCGCATCGGCGAGCGCAACTATCTCGGCAACAACATCTACTATCCGCCGGACGGACGCACGGGCGACAACGTCCTGCTCGGCACCAAGGTGATGATCCCCATCGACGGGCCGCTGCGCGAAAATGTCGGGCTCTTGGGTTCGCCTGCCTTTGAAATCCCGCGCATGGTGAACCGCGACAAGGAGCTTATCGCCGGCGTCGACGAGGCAGACCGGCGCCAGCGCATCCCGCTGAAGAACCGTCACAATCTGGTGACGATCCTTCTGTTCGTGGCAACGCAATGGGTCATGCTGTTCGCCACGCTGGCGATCTGGGACCGGGCGCTGAACTACTACACCGAATGGGCGGAGGTCGCGCTGTTCGTCGCCGTGCTCTTGACCTCGGCGATCACCATTCCGTTCTACATCCTGGTCGAGCGGGCAAGCCTTGGTTTCGGCAGGCTGAAGCCGCAAATGACGACGATCTACGACGTGGCGTTCTGGCGCCACGAACGCCACTGGAAGCTCGCGGACTCACCGATCGTGCGCCTGTTCGCCGGCACGCCGTTCCGGCCGATGATCCTGCGCCTGCTGGGCGTCAAGGTCGGCAGCCGTGTCTATGACGGCGGCAGCAATTTGACCGAACGCTCGCTGGTGGAGATCGGCGATGACGCCACCCTCAACGAGGGCTGCGTCATCCAGGCCCATTCGCTGGAAGAAGGCGCCTTCAAGTCCGACTTCATCCGCATCGGCAAGGGCTGCACGCTCGGGCCTTCAGCCTTTGTCCATTACGGCGTCGTGATGGGCGAAGGGTCGGTGGTCGATGTCGACTCCTTCGTGATGAAGGGCGAAGAGCTGGAGCCCAACTCGATCTGGCGGGGCAACCCGGCCAAGCTGCATCGCTTCGTCGAGCCGATCACCGATGATGGCTCCCGGACGGCTTGAAAAAGGGCATCGGCTTGAAGAGCGCGGATATCCGTCTCGTTGCCGTGACCGAGGCCAACCGGGTCCTGGTCGCGGCCCTGGGGCTCGCCCCGGAGCAGATGAATTTCGTCGCCAGCAATGCGGAGTCGCTGGAAGAAGCCGAAACCGACGGAGACGCGCAGCCGCGCGTCATCGTGGCTGGAGATCGTGTCGTCGGGTTCCTGATGTACGAGGCGCCACGCGATAACGACGAGGCGCGCATCTACCGCTTCATGATCGACCGCGCCTCTCAAGGCAGAGGCTACGGCAAGGCCGCGCTGCGCGAAGTGCTGGACGAGATCAAAAGGCTCGGCCACGTCGGGCACGTTTCAATCTGCTACGAACCGGACAATGAAGCGGCGCGAAACCTCTATCGCAGCGCCGGCTTCGTCGAAGAAGGGCTGGACGAGGACGGAGAAATGATCGCCGATCTCGCCCTCGCCGCACGGACGGACGAGCCGTGACGCGGTCCCCCGCAAGTCTGCCCGAGGAAGTCTCCTTGGCCGAAGCGATCGCCGCCATCGCGCCCGCGAATGTCCGGATCGGATGCCGGATGATCCGCGAAGGGGATGACGTCCATCTGCTGCCCGAGGAAGCGCATTCCATCCCCGCGCGCCAGCCTGCCATGCGGCGGGCCAGCGGCGCGGCCCGCTGGATCGCGCACGGGCTGCTGGCGGAGCTTGGCATCAACGACGTCGCCATCCTGCGCGCGCCAACGGGCGCGCCGGTCTGGCCCGATGGGATAACCGGCTCGCTCACCCACGACGACTACATGGCCGTGGCGGCGGTTGCGCCCGTTGGTCATATCCGTTCGCTGGGCATCGACGTCGAGCCCGCGCAGCCTCTCCCGGACGACATCTTCGCGCTCGTTGCAACCCCTGCGGACCGGATAGACGCCGCGGACCGGCATCTTGCCGGCCGCATCCTCTTTGCCGCCAAGGAAGCGGTCTACAAGGCCGTCTATCCGCTCGATCGCGAGGTGCTGGGCTATGAGGACATCACCGTCGACCTGAACGCAGGCCGCGCGACGACCAAGGCAGGCCGCAAGGTCAGCCTCGCATACTGCGTTGCCCCGCGCGTGTTCGTGTTGGCGTTTGTCAATGGAGATGCGCGGTAGCGCGCAGCCCTATTCGCCAACAATTTCCGTATATCCCCTCACCTCGCCATCGAGCCTGCGCAGCCGCCAGCTCTCCCCGTCCCGTCCCTCGACATAGCAAGGCCCGATCGGCACCTTGCCGCCGCCTTCCGGCAAGTCGAGCACATAGACAGGGTTGCAGATACCCGACAGCCGCGCCCGCAGCGCTTCGGCCAGCGCCTGTCCCTCAGCAATCGTCGTGCGCCTGTGCGCCATGCCGCGCGCGAGGTCGCCATGGTGGAGGTAATAGGGTTTGACGCCGAGCCGGTACATCAGCTCGCGGCACAGCTCCTCCAGCACCTCGATCGTGTCGTTGACGCCTTTGAGCAGAACGCTCTGGTTGAGCAGCACGAAGCCGGCATGGCGCAGCGTGCGGCAGGCAACTTCGGTGGCCTGCGTGATTTCCCGCGGATGGTTGAAATGGGTGACGACGGTGACCATCAGCCGGCCTTGCAGGGCCTCGACCAGCCCTGATGTGATGCGCGACGGCAGCGCCACCGGCACGCGCGTGTGGATGCGCAGCAGCCGCACATGCGGGATCGCTTCGATGCGCGCGAAGATTTCGGCCAGTGCCTTGTCGGGCAGCGACAGCGGATCGCCGCCGGTCAGGATCACCTCACGGATTTCCGGATGGTCGGAGATATACGCCAGCGCCGGCTCCAGCGCCTCGCGCGTATAACCCCTGCCGATCGAAGTCAGCGATTCCTTGCGGAAGCAGAACCGGCAATAGACCGCGCATTGATAGGTCGGGAACAACAGCACCCGGTCGGCATGGCGATGCGTCAGCCTGGGTACCGGGCTGAAGTCATGGTCGGCGATCGGATCGTCGAGTTCGCCGTCCTGCTCCATCAATTCGTCGGGCGACGGGATAACCTGTGCCCGGATCGGATCGGCCGGGTCGTTCCAGTCGATCAGGTCGAGATAGGCTTTGGGAACCCGCACCTTGTGGTTCGCCGCAGCACTTTGAGCCGCCGCGCGCTCGGCTGGTGACAGCGGCAGGGAGGCAAGGTCGCGCACATGGCGCACACCGGCGCGGACGTCCGCCTGCCAGGCAGTGTCGGGATCGGCGGCGGGTGCATCGTGGAGGTTGGTGTCTGAAGTCATCAGGGTTCTCGGGGGCAGTTTCTGGCGGAGCTATCGGCCGGATGGCCAGGCGGGTCAACCTTCTGGGGTGGTCGCCGCCATCAAATCCACCGCCTGCAAATCCATAGGTATTTAGCCCAAATGGCACTATTCTGCGCAGTCTGGGCTTGAGGGAAAACGAATGGATTTCAGCACAGGCCATGGTTACCTGCTCATCGGCGGTCTCATCCTGGTCGGTGCTGGGCTGCTCATCCTGTCGCTGATCGTCAATCTGCGCGTCGCCCACAGTGTGCGCGACGACGTACGCCATCGCGAAAAGCTGCTGGAATACCACCGCAACATCTTCTCGCAGCTGGGCGTGATACTGATCAGCATCGGCGTGTCGCTGTTCATCTTCTTTTTCCAGCAGAATTACCAAGACCAGCGCAGACGCGAAACGGATCTCCAGCAGGTTCTGGCCAAGCTGGCGGCGCGCATCGCTCGCGGCGCTCCCCTCGTCGAGTCACTTGGCGAATTCGACGCGCTGCTGGATGACGGCGGGGCCTACGTTAGTCCCGAACTTGGTGGAACCAACGCCGCCATCGGCGCCCAGGGAGCGGAGCTTGGTAAGCAGGTCAGCGAGATCCTGCTGGTCGAGCGCGACGTCGACATCCGGGACTTCGACATCCTCAACCTGTCGCGCGATTTCGAGTCGTCGTTCGTCGTCAACGAGCTCGATCCCACACTATGGTTCGACATCGTGCGCGACGAGAGCGAGATCAAATATGCCATCACCCAACTCACCCTCGACTACAAGGACCTGCAGGATGCGATCGGCGGCGAGCCGATCGAGGTTTCGATCGCCAATCCTGAAACGGAGCGCAAGATCAAGCACGAGGTGCTCGACATCTTCTACGATGCCGACCTCCTGCGCCAGCGCAGCAGGCGATTTCTCGGCCGTGCGTGCTGGCTCCTCAGCCACGGACGCAGCTTTGTCAGTCTAGCACCGGTCGACGCGATCGAAGCCGATGCGAGGTCACATCAGGAATGGATCGACAGATCGAAGCCCTTGCTGGCGCAGACGAAATCGGGCAACGGCGATTGTTTCAAACTGCTTCGGTACGGCCCGGCATCCTGAACTCCCGGCGGCGCCGTTCGATTCGGAAGTCAGTCACCCACACGTTGCAGCGTGCCGAGATGATTGTCGTCGAGAAAACCTACGGTCATGGCCGACGCCTTGCCGTCAGCACCGACCACAAAACTTACGCCCGAGGGCCTGTCCGGTGTCTCCGCGTCGGGGAAGGTCAGGAAAAGGTCACCGTCGAAATGAGTCAATGAATAGGACCGGCTGGCGGCCGGGCCAACCCTGAGCACAAGGTCGTCTCCCGCTTTCGACACAATCGCGTCGCCGATGAAGTCGTTGGCGTACCGGCCGGCATAGACACTGCCCGGCCCGGCTGGCCGTGACGGAGACGACGGCGCGGCATAGGCGGCCTTGGCCGCCACGACCGCCGGACCGAACAAGCCCGCATAGATATCATCCCACGCCTTGGCCCAGTCCTTCTCGACCTTACCGTCGAAGACGAGATCGGCGAAGCTGTCGGACAATCCCTCCGGCAGGCCAGTCGGAAAGGCGTTGGCGACGATGACGATGCCCAGCCTCTCCTTTGGGAAGACTGTCACCAGGGTACGCGCGCCGACGCTGAAGGCGCCGGCGTGGCCCCAGCTCAGGCCGTGTCGGCCGAATTCGACGTTCCAGCCGAGGCCGTAGAACGATGCGCCGCCGGAGACGGGGTTGTTGCCGCGCGCTATCAGCGGAACATGCGTCTGGCTTAGCGCATCGGCGGCAATCAGTGTCTTGCCGGCATAAACACCGTTGCCGAGGATGAGGCGCACCCATTGCGAGAGGTCACGTGCCGTGGAGCTGACGCCGCCGGCGGGCGCCTGCGCATCCGGATCGCGCTCTATCTTCGCGGCCCAGGCGCCATCGACCTTGACGTGAAGCGCGGCGCGGTTGGTTTGCTTGACGAAGTCCGAATGACGGGAACTGGTCGAGGCCATGCCAAGCGGACGGTAGAGCTTCTCCTCAGCGACGTCCTCCCAGGGCTTTCCTGTCGGCGTCGCGGCTGCCACGGCACCCTCTGTCAATCCGAAATTGCTGTAGGAATACCCGGCGCGGAAGCTCGACGATGGTGGCACGAACCGCAGGCGATGCAGTATCTCGACGCGGTCGTAGCCAATGTCCTCGAGGTCGTCTCCGGCGGTGCCCGGAAGCCCGCTGCGATGCGAAAACAGGTCACGGACGGTGAGCTGGCTCGCCGGATAAGGATCGGCCAACCGGAAGGCCGGATCGAGATCGGCGATCTTCGAATCCCAGGACACGATCCTGTCGCTAACCAACGCCGCTACGACGGTGGCGGAAACCGGCTTGGAAAGGGACGCGATCTGGAACACCGTGTCGGCGTCGACGGTCTCAGGCTTGCCGGCCTCGCGATGCCCAAAACCCTTGAGGAAGATCACCTCGTCATCGCGCACGACGCCGATGGCGAGACCGGGTACGGCACCGTCCGCGACGGCGGCTTCGGCAAGCGCTTCGAGCTTCGACAGGGCAGCAGTGATGCGCTCGGGCGTGAGGGTATCGGCCGGCGCCGCGTACGGCCAAAGCACCATTGCGGCGATGAAGACCCAAACCCTGCAATGACAGAGATTCCGATTCAGCCGCATGCACAAGCCTCCTCCCAGGAATTCACATAGCCATGATACAGGCCCGCACGGGTGAGGCCAGCCCTTCTCTGGCCACTCGCGCCGCGAGCCGGACGGTTCGATCTCCTTCATCGGCCGCGCCGACGACGTCAGCTTCAGCGCCGCGCTCCCCTGCTCCTACCGCCCAGTGGCATCCGCCAGCGCCACAAGGGCGCCCTCGATGGTCTCGAACGTCAGCTCCGGATACAACGCAGCGGCTTCCGGCGTGGCCGTTTCAAGCGCGGTCTCGCCGCGTATCCAGAACGCCCGCAGCAGTCCGAGCCAGGGGGCAGACGCGATCATCGCCTCCAGCTCCGCCGCGCTCTGATGCACGATGCGCGGCGAGCGGCCGCTAACCCGGCGCCACAGATCGATCATCTCGCTCTGGGTTGTCCGGTTCTGGGCGATGCGGATTTCGCTGCGGATGGCATTGGGGTCATTCAGTGCGCGCAAGGTGACCGCGGCGATGTCCTTCTCGCTGACGAACGTCGCCGGCACTTTGCCGTCGCCATAAAGCGTCACCTCTTCGGGAGGCAGCGGCGACGAGCCGAAGCGCATCAAATCGCCCAGCGTCGCTACCCAGGTCGAAAAGAAGCCATTGGTGTAGATCACCGTATAGGGCAGATCCGCCTCCTTGATCGCGTCGAACACGGCTCGCTTGAGGTCGAGCGGTGGAACCGAGCCCGGGGCGGCGGCGGCAAAGTCGAGGCCGAAGCCGGCGGAAGGTACATAGCGGGAGACGCCGGCATCCCTAAGCGCACGCACCAGCGTCATCTCGCTGGCTGAATCCACATGCACCGAGCTGATCACGCGATCCACCGCACCGGCGGCGCGGACAAGGCTGTCATAGTCGTCGAGATCGCCGACATGGATTTTGGCGCCGAGCTCCTTCAGCGAACGCAGCCGCTCTTCATTGCCGGCTGTTGCCGGACGCACCAGAACGTGCAGGCGATCGCCATTGCGAGCGCTGGCCTGCGCCATCTCGCTGCCGAGCAGCCCCGTCGCGCCGATGATAAGAGTGCTGGTCATATCGACCTCCCATTGCGCAGGATGGAACCGTCCCAGTCGCGCTCCAGGCCGATGTCGTGAAGGCGGCGGTCCGAGAAGCACGCAATCCGGCGCAGCATGCGCCGGCGCTCGACGACTGCCGAGGTTCTGAGTGCAAGGCCGCTCATCGCGGCGCTGATGGATTCGAGGGTCGGGTTCATTGTTCGTCTCCTGTGTTTGCCTAGGCGCAAGCGTGCCGACGCCGTCCGCAGGGGGACGAGTATGACGATTGCTCACACTGTTTCTGGTCGTTCAGCGCAGTGGCGAGATGGAAAGCCCGATCTGCATGCGCTGCTACACCTATAGATTGGACATTTCCGGGCTGGACGACAAACGACTCTTTGTGCAGGATTTGTGAGCAACGCTCACAGATGGATCATGCCGCGCAGACTGCCGCCCCTCACCGCGCTGCCCGCCTTCGAGGCTGCCGCCAGGCATCTGAGTTTCTCGAAGGCGGCGGGCGAGCTCAACGTCACCCATGGCGCGGTCAGCCGTGCCATCCGCAACATAGAGGACAGGCTGGGCATCCAGCTTTTCGATCGCGGGACAAGGTCCGTGCGCCTGACCCCGGTGGGCGCCGCCTACGCGTCGGAAGTCCGGACGGCGCTGGACCAGATCGCCGCCGCCACCATCGCCGCCACGCCAGACCGCACCACGGGCATCCTGAATGTCAGCACATCGGACGGTTTTGCCGGCCGCTGGCTGGTGCCGAGGCTGCATCGCTTCCATCGCGCCAACACCGACATCGACGTGCGGCTCTCCACGTCTGGCGTGCTTTCCGATTTCGTCAGCGACGGCATCGACATCGCCATCCGCTACGGCAAGGGCGGCTATGCCGGAGTGACCGCGGAATTTCTTGCCGATGAAGAGGTCTTCCCAGTCTGCAGCCCGGAACTGCTGCAAGGCGAACATCCGCTGCGCCTGCCGGCGGATCTCAGGCATCACAAACTGATCCATGACGCCTTTCGCATCGACTGGGCGACATGGCTGCAACACGCAGGCGTCGGAGATGTCGACCCCAAGCGCGGCGTGCGCTTTGATTCCGCCACCTTCGCCGTCGAGGCCGCTGTGCACGGCGAAGGCGTGCTGCTAGGCCGAAGCGCGCTGGTCTCGGCCGACCTTGCCGCGGGGCGGCTGGTCCGGCCTTTCGATCTGGCGCTAAAATCCGCCTCGCGCTACTACGTCGTCTATCCCAACGGCGCGCTACGCCAGAAAAAGATCAGGGCGTTCCGCGACTGGCTGTTTGCCGAAGTGGCGGCCGACTGGATTGGGATGACGAAGAGCGATTGAGGCCGAGGTCTGCGCTTGCAAACCCAAGCGTTGCAGCGCCGCGCAGACCCCCACCCCGCTGCTTCGCAGCGACCCTCCCCACAAGGGGAGGGTGAGGAGGCGCCCTGCCCGCCTGCCGAACAGCGCCCTTTTTGGAAATGCGGAAAAGCTGGGCTCCCTACCTCCCCCTTGAGGGCATATGCGCTAAGATAGGTGTTGCAGTGGGGAATCGGTTGTGATTCTACGCTGCGATGACTCACGAATCGCTTGTAGATGACGGCTGGGCCGAGACGATTGAGCTCCTCGGCGGTGAAGAGTTGATTGCAGGGAGTGCCCGCGAGACGAAGGCGTTTCTGCGGCCGCGGGGCGTCAGGTCGGCTACTGATCTGTTGCGCCTGACACTGGCTTACTGCCTTGGCAAGGTGGGCATGCGGGGCGTCGTGGCCTGGGCGGCGGCAAGCGGGATCGCCGACATCTCGGACGTGGCGTTGCTCGGCCGGCTGCGCAATGCAGGGCCGTGGCTGCAGCAGTTGATCGGGCACCTTTTGAAGCGCGAGGAGGAAGGCTTGCCTAAGGGCCGGCTGATCCGCATCCTCGATGCGACATCGGTTGCCAAGGCGGGTGTGCATGAGAAGAAGAACAATGGCCTTTGGCGTATGCACTGCGCCTTCGATCTTGAGCGCGAGCAGTTCGATTTCCTCGAGATCACCGACCAGAGCGAGGCCGAGCTGATCGACCGCGTGCCGGTGGTGCCGGGCGAGATCCGCATCGGCGACCGCGCCTATCTGCAGGCCGAGCGGATCGCAAAGGTCATGGCGCAAGACGGCGACGTTGTCGTGCGCGCGCCGTGGAAGAATGTGCGATGGCTCGACGCCAACGGCAAGGCGTTCGATCTCATCGGCCACCTGAAGAGCTGCCGGGAGGAGGTCATCGAAACGCCTGTCTGGCTGGGCCTCAAGAAGGGCGAGCCCCTGAAGATGCGCCTGATCGCCTTGCGCAAATCCGAGGCTGCGACACAAGAAGCGCGGCGCAAAATCAACAAGGAAGCCAAGGCCAAGGGCAAGCAGGTTCAACCGGAGACGCTGATTGCCGCCGGCTTTGTCATCCTTGTGACCTCGCTTGACCAGGAGGAGTTTCCCTCCGGCACAGTTCTCAAGCTCTATCGCATGCGCTGGCGCATCGAGCTCGCCTTCAAGCGTCTGAAGAGCCTGATCGGACTGCGCGCGCCTCCAGCCAAAGACCCAAGGATCGCAAAGCCTTGGATTCTTGCCCACTTCCTCATCGCGCTTGTGACCGAACCCCTTTCGCAGGAGTTGGGTGTCTCTCCCCCTTGAGCGACGGGCGCCCGCTGCTGTGGCGCGCCACCCGCCAGATCGTCGCCTCTCTGATCGCAGCGATCTTTGCTCAACCTCCCTTGGCAGCCCTGCGCCAAAATCTCCATGCCTTGCGACATCGATGGCGTGAGCCACCACGAAAGCGCAAATTTCAGTCCATGCCGAAGCTATCTTAGCGCATATGCCCTTGAGGGGAGGTCGGACCGAAGGTCCGGGTGGGGGTGCTGGCGCAGATCTTGAAGAATCTGGGTTCCTCGTCCCCGTTTTGCGAGAGTTCGAGCCACCGTCGCTCGCCCCTGCACTATTCCTTGGCGCGATAGGCTTCCGGCACTACGAACACTTCGTCGGCCCGGCCGTAGCCGCCGTCGGCGACCTCCTCCACCAGCACCATCGTGTAGGGGCGCACACCCTCGCCGAAAAAATCGACGAACATGGCTGTGGTTCGATGGATGAGGTCTTCCTTCTGCGCCTTGGAGAGAGCCGCCTGCGGCATCTTGATGTTGGCAAATGGCATGATCGTTTTCCTGTCTCGTGAGTGTGGATTTCAGGCTTTGGGACGGAGCAGGTCGGCAAGGCCGATCCGTTCCATGAGTTGTGCGCGCACGCGGTCGGCGACGCCATTGACGATCGCGGCACCGTCGTCGGAGGGGTCGATGTGATTGTCTCCTCAGACCACGCCGCCATTGGCGCGGATGATTTGTCCGTTGACCCAGCCGCTGTCCGGCCCGGCCAGGAACGAGACCAGCCCGGCAATGTCGTCGGGCTGGCCAAGCCGGCCGAGCGGGATCATCTTGCCGATGGCCTCGATCTGGGCCGCGCTCTTGCCGTCCGTGAACAGCGCAGTCTCGATCGGTCCGGGCGCCACCGCGTTGACGGTGACACGGCGCGCGCCAAGCTCCTTGGCCAGGATGTGGGTCATCGCCTCGACGCCCGCCTTGGTGGCGGCGTAGACGCCGTAGCCCGGCTGGTAGAGGCCGACGACGCTGCTCGAAAAATTGACGATGCGGCCGCCGTCGCGAAGCCGGCGCCCACCTTCCCGCATGCCCCGGAAAACGCCGCCGAGATTGATTGCGATCTGCGTGTCGAACGAAGCATCGTCGGTCTGCGCGATCGGCGACGTCTTCATGATGCCGGCATTGTTGACGAGGATGTCGATGCCGCCGAACGCCTTCTCGCCGGCGTCGAACAGCGCAGCAATGCTGGCCGGATCGGCGATATCGGCCTGAACGGCGATCGCCTTGCCGCCGCCGGCTTCGATGCTGCGCACAAGCGCTTCGGCCTCCGCGCGGCCTCGCGCATAGTTGACGACGACGGCGACGCCGTCGCGGGCGAGCCGCTGTGCGATGGCGGCACCGATGCCCTTGGAGGCGCCGGTCACGATCGCGGTTCTGGTTTGGTTTGTCATGGAAGTGTCTCCGCATTGTTGCGGACACGGATATAGGCCAAGCCAAGTTCCGGATAATCAGCCGCCTATTGACATCACTATTCGGAAACTGCGAACAAAGGTCATGGATCGGCTGGACACGATGCGGCTCTTTGTTCGCGTTCTGGAGCGGCGCAGCTTCACCGCTGCCGCGGCCGATCTCGGCCTGCCGCGTTCAACAGCGACGGAAGCGATCCGGCGGCTGGAAGCGCATCTCGGCGCGCGGCTTCTGGAACGAACGACGCGACAGGTGAACGCCACGCAGGACGGCGAAGCCTATTATCGGCGCTGCCTGTCGATCCTGGCCGAGATCGAGGATGCCGAGGCCGCCTTCCGCAATGCCGAGCCTTTCGGCCTGCTGCGCATCGACGCCAGCACGCTGCTCACCCGCACGTTCCTTTTGCCGCGCTTGCCGGAGTTCCTCGACCGCTATCCCCGCATCGACCTGCAGATCGGCCAGAGCGACCGGCTGGTCGATCTCGTGCGCGAAGGCGTCGACTGCGTCATCCGCGTCGGCGAGCCGCCCGACAGCGGCATGATCATGCGCCGCCTGGCTGTCATCCGCGAGATCACCTGCGCCAGCCCCGCCTATCTCGAACGCCACGGCACGCCCGCCTCCCCCGATGCGCTCGATGGCCATGAGGCGGTGGGCTTCGTCTCGTCGCGCACCGGCGAGACCCTTCCGTTCGAATTCACTGTCGCCGGCAAGACCCGCGAGGTCAGGCTGCCGGGGCGCGTGGCGGCCAACAATTCCGACACGGCCGCCGATCTGGCGCGGCTTGGCCTCGGCCTCATCCAGGCGCCGCGCTATCGCTTCGAGAAGGATCTCGCCGATGGGACGCTGGTCGAGGTGCTGGCCGACTACCCGCCATCGCCGACGCCGCTGTCGGCGCTTTACCCGCAGAACAGACAGCTCTCGCCACGCCTTCGCGTCTTCCTCGACTGGGCCTCGCGCATCTTCGCCGAGGCGAACCTTTAGGGGCTAGCGGCAGAGCGGATCGAAACGATCCGGACAACCCTGTCTTCCGAGCGTTACTTCATTCCCTGAAGGCGCGGCTGATCTGGTCCTGCAGCGGCTTGACAAGGTAAGAGATCACGGTCCGGTCGGCGGTCTTGATGAAGGATTCCACCGGCATGCCCGGAACCAGCTTGACCTCGCCGAGGCGAGCCACCTCGGTGTTCGTGGTCGAGATGCGAACGGTGTAATAGCTGATGCCGGTGCGCTGGTCGGTCGTCGTGTCCGGCGAGGTGCGTTCGACCGTGCCGTTGATCTCCGGCGTGGTGCGCTGGTTGAAGGCCGAGAAGCGCAGCGCCGCCGGCTGGCCGATCCAGAGCTGGTCGATGTCGCTCGGCGCGATCTTGGCCTCGACCGTCAGACTGTCACTGTCGGGCACGATCTGCATGATCGTCTGTCCAGGCGTGATGACGCCGCCGATCGTATGGGTGATGGACTGCTGCACGACGCCGTCCTGCGGCGCGCGGATGTCGATACGCTTGAGCTGATCCTCGGCGGCGATCTTGCGCTCCGTCAGTTCGCCGACCTTGCTGTCGATCTCGCGCAAATCCTTGTTGACCTCGGTGCTGAGCTCAAGGTCGATTTGGATGATCTGCAAATTGATCTCGGCGATCCTGCCTTGGGCCTGCGCCAGCGCCGCCGTCAACTGGCCGCGTTCGCCATCGAGCCGAGCCGACTCGCGCTCCATCGCGGTCAGGC
The DNA here is from genome assembly GCF_042647205.1 of Mesorhizobium cantuariense. NCBI lineage: Bacteria > Pseudomonadati > Pseudomonadota > Alphaproteobacteria > Hyphomicrobiales > Phyllobacteriaceae > Mesorhizobium > Mesorhizobium cantuariense. The sequence continues at coordinate 4,573,551 of NZ_JBHRVD010000001.1, forward strand.
GGTCGATCGAAATCAGCCGCTTTTTCCACAGCGTGCGTATGCTGCCCAGTTCTTCCTCGACAAGCGCGATTTCCTGCGACTTGGCGTCCGCCTGGGCCGTGTTGCCGCCGATCTCCTTCTGCAGCTGGAGGATGCGCTCCTGCAACTGGCTCTTCTGACCGGAACGAGCCGCCCGCCGCGTCTCAAACACCTGTTCCTCGCCGGCGATGATCTCGGCGATCGCCGGATCACTGCTGCGATCGAGAAGGTCCTGCGGAAATGCGACGGCGCCGGCGCCCTGGCGTTCGGCTTCGAGGCGGGCCTCTCGCGCCGACAGCTGGTCGAGCGCCTTAGTGACGACGGCGAGATTGGCCGCCGGCATGGTTGGGTCGAGCCGCACAAGCAGCGCGCCGTGCTTGACGCGGTCGCCGTCCCGCGCGGCGATCTCGCCGACGATGCCGCCGGTCGAATGCTGCACGTCCTTGACGTGGGAATCGACGACGAGAACCCCCGACGCGATGACCGCTCCCGAAATCCGGGTCAGCGAGGCCCAGCCGCCGACGCCGCCGACCAGCAGCGCGACCGCAATGAGGCCGAAGCGCATGTAGCCTCGAATGGATTGGTGGGAGGGACTGAGCATCGTTCCTCGCCTCATTCACCAGCCGCGGCCACGCCAGGCCGCGGCGCCGACTCCTCAGTGGCGAGCCTGAGGTGCGGCACGGCTGTCACCGCCGGTTGCGGCCGCGGAAACAGCTTGGCCAGAACCTCGTCCTTGAGGCCGAACGCCTGAACGCGGCCCTGGTTCATGGCGAGGATGAAATCGACCGTGACGAGCGCGCTGGGCCGGTGTGCCACGAGCACGACGATGCCGCCACGCTGCCGCACCGAGACAATCGCCTGGAACAGCGCCTGCTCGCCTTCGGCGTCGAGGTTGGAGTTCGGTTCGTCGAGCACCACCAGGAAAGGATCGCGATAAAGCGCGCGGGCCAGCGCGATGCGCTGGCGCTGGCCGGCCGAGACGGCCTCGCCGAGTTCGCCGATCTGTGTCTCGTACCCGTCGCGGAACCCGACGATGAGATCATGCGCGCCGGCCACCTTGGCGGCAGCGATGATCAACGCGGGGTCGGCGTCGGGCTCGAAACGTGCGATGTTTTCGGCAATCGAGCCGGCAAACAGCTCGACGTCTTGCGGCAGATAACCGACGAAGCGGCCGCGATCCTCCGGCGACCATTGGTCGAGATCGGCGCCGTCGAGCCGGATCCTGCCGGCGGCCGGCTGCCAGACCCCGACAAGCGCCCTGACCAGCGTCGACTTGCCCGAACCGCTAGGGCCGATGATACCGACGGCGTGTCCAGCTTCCAGCGCAAAGCTGGCGTCCTGCACCAGCAGCCGCTGCGTGCCGGGCGCTGCGACGCTGACGACCTGCATGAAAACGTGGCGGTTCGGGGTTGGCATCGCCATCGGCTCGGCGTCGGCCGGGACGGTGGCGAGAATCTTGGTCAGCCGCTGCCAGCCTTGCCGCGCTGTCAGGAAACCTTTCCAGTTGGCGATGACCATATCGACGGGAGCCAGCGCGCGACCGCTCAGGATCGACGCGGTGATGATGATGCCGGCCGTTGCCTGCTGCTCGATCACCAGCCAGGCGCCGACGCCGAGCATCGCCGATTGCAGCAGCATGCGCAGCACCTTGGATACGGCGCCGAAGCCGCCGGCGATATCGCTGACGCTGCGCTGCTCGGCGAGATAGTCGCGATTGGCCTCCTCCCATCGCTTCGCCATCCGGCCACCCATGCCGAGTGCCGCGATGACTTCCGCATTGCGATTGCCGACCGTGGTCAGGCCGTTGCGGACGATGCCGGCCTGGGTGCCGGAGGTGACCGGCTTGCGCGTCAGCCGCTCGGCATAGACAGTCAACAATACAAGTACGATCGCCCCGACCAGGGCGGTCAGGCCGAGAAGCACGTGGAACATGAAGATGATGGCCAGATAAAGCGGCAGCCATGGCAGATCGAACAGCGCGGTCGGACCGGTGCCCGAAAGGAAATTGCGCACGCTGTCGAGATCGCGCACAGGCTGCATGCTGTCGCCGTTGCGCCCGACTTTGAGCGGCAGCTTGAGGACGCTGGAATAGACGCGAGCACCGAGCGCCTCGTCAAGGGCGCCGCCGATGCGCACCAGGATGCGGCCGCGGATGAAATCGAGCACGCCCTGCCCGGCATAAAGGATTGCGACGAGCACGCTGAGGCCGATGAGGGTCGGCACGCTGCGGCTCGGCAGCACGCGATCGTAGACTTCGAGCATGTAGAGCGAGCCGGCGAGCATCAGCACGTTGAGCACGCCGCTGAAAAGCGCGACCGAGGCAAGCGCTGAACGGCACGCGGCCAATGCGGCCGCGAGCTCGGAGCGTTCGGGCCCCGCTCCCGGCCGCTTTATCTTCCCCGGCTTGCCGTCGGCCATGCGAGCAGAGCGCGGATTCACGGCAGACTCACGGCGAGAAGAACTCCAGATGTAAAGCAAAACCAGCGCGCCGAGCGTTCCCCCAAGAACCGCCCAGCGCGTGCTTGTTTCCAGCGCTGCCAACTGCACTCCACCAAGAACGAGCATAAACACGCCGGTGCCGAGGATGAGCCTAAGAGATCTTGCCAGCAGTGTCATGCCGAGCGCTTCCTGGCGTCAGCCGCCATCATTGGCGTAGATGTGCAATATCGCCCCTTCGAACGTCATGCCGGTGTTGTTGTAGAAATCGAGTTCCTGGTGGATGAGGTTTCCGGCAAGTTCGGATCCACCGGTGGCAGACTCGGCATCCAGCCCGACGTTCCAGGAAGCACTGCTCGCCTTCACCGCGCTTCCGCCACCCCAATCCTCGAAGTTAGAGGAAGAGTTCCCGCCATTCGTCACCTGCAGCCAGTCGATCGCCTGGTCGAGATATTTGTGGGGGCTGTTGGGATCGGAGGCGTCGCCGATCGGATTCCCGGCAAGGTAGTTGAGCCAGGTGGCTACCGCATCGCGGCCGATAACAAAGCGCGTATCCTGCGAATCCTTGGCAGATGCATTGATCACCTTGAGTGCATCGGCATAGGAGATGAAGAACGTGTCTTCTCCGACATCACTCAGTCCGTTCTTGTTGTAGTCTCCGATCAAAAGGCCCAGTTTACCTGCGTCCAGGCTTCCATTGTGATCGGCGTCGACAGCGTAGCGCAGTTCGCCCGACGCAAAGTTCGGGCCTGATTTGTCAGCACCGGCAACACCGTCCCAGAACGACTTGCCGAGATTGCTCCAGAACCCTGGCGTACGCACCCCGGGTCCGTCGAACGACGATACGGTTGCGGTGTCTTGGGCGCTGACCTCGTTCAGACTGTCATCGTCATGAGCGGCGACTTCCACGGTATTGGTTCTGGAGGCGGCATTCGGAGCCAGGTTGAAGGCGCTGGTCGCTTCGAAGACCCAGGTCTCGTTGCTGTCGACCTGGTAATCGCCGTCGGCATCGCCGGACACATAGTGGGTGCCGTGCGAGCTGTTGGCCACGAAGCCGCTGAGCAGATTGATGTCGTCGCCGGTATTCGCCGTGCCGTTGTCATCGATGAGCGAGGTCAGCGTCAACGGATCAAGCGCGCCCGCTGCGCTCGTGTTGGTTATGGCATAGTGATAGGTGGCGTTCTGCGCCCCCGACTGAACGGTTTCGGACGAATGGAATATGCCGTCGTGATCGGCATCGACAGTCTTGTCGATGGCGATCGACGGCGCGACATCGTTCACCGTCACGGTCGCCGTGTCGTTGGCGGTCACGTCGGTGAGGCTGTCGTCGTCATGGCCATGCACCACGACCGTGTTGACGATGCTGCCGGCATTGTGCGCGGCGATGTTGACGGTCGCGTTGAAGGTCCAGGTCTCGTCGCTGTCGACCTGATAGTCGCCGTCGGTGTCGCCGTCCGCATAATGGGTGCCGTAGTCGCTGCCCTTCACGAAGCCGTCGAGCAGGTTGATGTCGTCGCCCGGACTTCCCGGCGTCGCATTGTCGTCGACCAGCGAGGTCAGCGTCAGCGGATCAAGCGCGCCAGCCGGGCTCGTATTCGTCACCTTGTAGGTATAGGTGACATCACCGGACGCGCCTTCATCGATCGAGATCGTATCCGCCGTCTTTTCGATGGCGATCGACGGCGCGACATCCGTCACCGTCACGGTCGCCGTGTCGTTGGCGGTCACGTCGGTGAGGCTGTCGTCGTCATGGCCATGCACCACGACCGTGTTGACGATGCTGCCGGCATTGTGCGCGGCGATGTTGACGGTCGCGTTGAAGGTCCAGGTCTCGTCGCTGTCGACCTGATAGTCGCCGTCGGTGTCGCCGTCCGCATAATGGGTGCCGTAGTCGCTGCCCTTCACGAAGCCGTCGAGCAGGTTGATGTCGTCGCCCGGACTTCCCGGCGTCGCATTGTCGTCGACCAGCGAAGTCAGCGTCAGCGGATCGAGCGCGCCAGCCGCGCTCGTGTTCGTCACCTTGTAGGTATAGGTGACATCACCGGACGCGCCCTCATCGATCGAGATCGTATCCGCCGTCTTTTCGATAGCAATCGCCGGCGCGACATCCGTCACCGTCACGGTCGCCGCGTCGTTGGCGGTTACGTCGGTGAGACTGTCGTCGTCATGGCCATGCACCACGACCGTGTTGACGATGCTGCTGCCGGCATTGTGCGCGGCGATGTTGACCGTTGCGTTGAACGTCCATGTCTCGTCGCTGTCGACGAGATAGTCGTTGTCGGTGTCGCCGGACACGTAGTGGGTGCCGTGTGTGCTGTTGGCCACGAAGCCGTCGAGCAGGTTGATGTCGTCGCCCGGGCTTCCCGGCGTCGCATTGTCGTCGACCAGCGAAGTCAGCGTCAGCGGGTCGGCCGCACCGGCCGGGCTCGTGTTCATCACTTCATAGGTATAGGTGACTCGGGTGGCCACACCCTCGTTGATCGATGTCGGATCGGCGGTCTTTTCGACGACGATCGCCGCCGTATCTGCGCCGGTGCCGGACGTCGTGGTGGTGCGCCACTCTTCGAAGCCGCCGTTCGATCCCGAGAAGCCTGAAAACAGCGTCACATAGGAATCAGCGGTGACACCGGCGTCCGTGAAGGAACTGACCGGGATGAGCACCCGGTAATCATCCGTTCCCGATCCATGATTGGCATCGATCAGCAGATGTGAGGTGTCGAGTGAGTAGACCGTGTCGAAACCGGCAAACCCCGCAGTGTAGTCGGCAAGGGTGGCCCCGGAGCCGGAAAGGTAGATGTTCAGATCGGTCAGCGTGATCTGGCCGTTCTCCGCGCTGTTGCTTTCGTTGAGGTCCAACCGGAATTCGATGTATTCGACGCCATCGACGGTGATCGGAACAAGGTCGCCATACTGCAGGCTGTGCGTGAACGAGGCTTTGTTGTCGAGCACATTGCCGTTCTCGTCGGTATTGAAGCCCGCCTCTACATTTGTCGCCTGCAGCCGCAGGAAGGAATCGTAGTTGCCGGTTCCCGATCCTACGGTCGTTGCCTCGAGAAGGGCGTCATCGCCGATATCGATCGCCATGTTACTTCCTCCACCATGTTGTACGGTTGGCGGCCGGGCCGTCACCGTCTACCCCAGTATGATTGCGACGCCGGCGCAGGGCGTTCGGCTGTCCGCAAAACGCGGCCATGCCGGCGAGCAATCGTTTCGTGACAAAAGCCTTGAACAGGGAAAAGGCCGGCGGAGAGACTGCCTCCCGGTCGCCAGACACAGTTATTCCAGGACGGAACTGGCCCGTCGTCAGACTGACTGCTACCCCCACACCCAAAGCCCCAAACCCCTACACGATCCCCAACGATCGCCCAGACGTTAATATTTCCCAAACCATATTTCGCAGGTTGCAATGCGATCGTCTATATATCCCCGGTTATAGACAGCAAGGCATCGTTAATTTCGGAAAAGTGCTTATTCCAACAAAGAATAAATACACAATACTGATTGAATTATTTTCGAGACTCGGGCTCCACGAGGAGAATTATAAAATTTTCCTGGCGGAACCGATAGATTTTTCAAGATGAAGACCAGCATCGGCACGCTGGAGTGGCGTTTTCTTTCAGCCGGACGTCGCGCGTCTTGCTAGTGGATTGATCGGGACAGAAGAGTCCTTTTTGGGATTCCCCGGATCGCTTCGGCATGCGACATTGCGGGATGCGCACTGGTATCAGCATCGACATCACGGCTTCGGACAGAATTCGGCTTGAAGGGATCGTCGCAGCACGGAGTTCGCCTCAGAAGCATGTCTGGCGAGCGCGGATCATTCTGTTGAGCGGTGATGGCCTGGGGACCGCCGCGATCATGACGATGACAGCCAAGTCGAAGACCTGCGTGTGGCGCTGGCAGGAGCGCTTCATGAACGAAGGCGTCGACGGCCTGCTGCGCGACAAGACGCGGCCACCGGGCATTGCACCGCTTCAGTCTGTGCTGGTCGACAGGGTCGTGGCGCTGACACTCGATCCGCCAGACCACGAGGCGACGCACTGGACGGTCCGCGCGATGGCGAAGGCGGTCGGCATCGCGGCGTCTTCGGTGGTGAAGATCTGGCACGACCATGGCCTTGCGCCTCACCGCTGGCGCAGCTTCAAGCTGTCCAACGACAAGGCGTTTGCCGAGAAGCTTCACGATGTGGTCGGGCTCTACGTCTCGCCCCCCGCTCATGCCATCGTGCTGTCGGTCGACGAAAAGAGCCAAATCCAGGCGCTCGACCGCACTCAGCCGGGGTTGCCGCTGAAGCGCGGTCGCGGGGCGACAATGACGCACGACTACAAGCGCAACGGCACGACGACCCTGTTCGCCGCGCTCAACGTCCTCGATGGCTCGGTGATCGGCCGTAATATGCAGCGCCATCGCCATCAGGAGTTCATCCGCTTCCTCAACGCCGTCGAGGCTGAACTTCCGCCCGACAAGGCCGTCCATGTGATCCTCGACAACTATGCCACTCACAAGCAGCCCAAAGTACGCGCTTGGCTGGCCAGGCATTCGCGCTGGACCTTCCATTTTGTGCCGACATCCTGCTCATGGCTCAATGCTGTCGAGGGCTTCTTCGCCAAGCTCACACGCCGCCGGCTGAAGCACGGTGTCTTCTACTCCGTCGTCGATCTCCAGGCCGCCATCAATCGCTTCATCACCGAGCACAATCAGCAATCCCGACCGTTCGTCTGGAGAGCCGACCCACACAAAATCATCGCCGCCGTCAGGCGCGGGCACCAAACGTTGGAATCAATCCACTAGAAGTGCCGCTTCGAGATTAACTAAGCAATTGCTAATGTTTTGCGCAGCCGCGCTGCTTCTGTCAGCATGGCCTCACGCTTCGGGGGATGCGGACCGGGTTGCGATGTCCGCTTCTTCGGCAAGAAGCAGTCACTGGCGTGTCGTGGAGACACGCAAAGGGAGAAGACGGCATGACCGAGCACGGGCGATGGCCGCCACCCATCGTTGGCAATTTTCCGGCATGGGGCCGTGGCGCCAAGGGCCGGCTGCTGGCGAGCTGACGATGGTCACCACGGTTTTCGTCGCCGACGACCATCCGCTGCTGCTGCACGGTCTGACCGACCTGATTGCCCGCGACCCTGGTTTCCGGGTGGTCGGTTCGGCGCAGGACGGCACCGTCGCTATGGCCATGATCCGGCGCGACGTGCCTGATGTCGCGGTGCTCGACATCAGCATGCCGGGACTGAGCGGTCTCGACATCGCCGCCGAAATCGGCAGGCAGGGCCTTGCGACGCTTTGCGTGCTTTTGACGGTCGGCGCCTCGCAAGCCCAGCTTTACGACGCGGTCGCGGTTGGCGTTGCCGGAATCGTATTCAAGGAGGCCGCCGTCGAGGCGCTGCTCAGATGTCTGCACGAGGTCGCCGGGGGTGGCCGCTGGCTGCCGGTCGAGATTGTCGGCAAGGCCGTGCAGGACGAGGCGTCCCGCCGGATCAAATGGCAGAAACTGTCGTCGCGGCTGACTAGGCGAGAGATGGAGATCACCCGGCTGGTTGCCGCGGACACGCCGTACGAACGCATCGCGTTCGATATCGGCATCTCGAAAGGCACGCTGAAAATCCATATGAACAACATCTATCGCAAATTGGAGATCGCCTCGCGCGTGCAGCTTTTGCAACTGGCCGCCGGCCAGATCGGGCCGACTGCCGGCGGCCCTCGCGATCAGTTCGGTTTTGCAAATCCGGCCAGGGACGCGTAGCCGCGCACCACCACAAGCGCCGGTTCAGCCTGCGCGCTGAAATGCCAGCATAGGCTGATGCTGAAACTTCCTGCCAGCCTGGAAGGGCAAATTTAAGCGTTTGCTACTAGGTTCCACCGAGGGGCTATTGTTCAGGAAAGGTATTCGGGTTGAATTGGCCACAACGGAACTCAGTCTCGGCCGCGTAAGACAGGCCGTTTTTTCTTCCGCCAACTTGCCGGCGGCGATCGCTTTTGTCGTGCTCCTGGTCTGCGCCGTCTTTGCCGACCAGCAGAACAGAAGGGTCTCCGACCAATTGGCGCGCGCCGATGTATTGGCCAAGGTCAACATCATCCGCGCCAAGCTCGAAGGCAACATAGGCGGCAATCTTCAGCTTGTTCAGGGGCTTGTCTCGACCATCGTCACGGAGCCCTATATGGGCCAGCAGAGATTTGCCTCGCTTGCGGGCAATCTGTTCCAGCAGAAATCGCAGTTGCGCAATATCGCCGGCGCGCCCGACCTCGTCATCTCGCTGATGTATCCGATGGCAGGCAACGAGAAGGCGATCGGGCTCGATTACCGCAAGAACGAGGCGCAACGCATGGCGGCGCTGCGGGCGCGCGACCAGCACGTACTGGTGTTTGCCGGCCCCGTCGACCTCGCCCAGGGCGGGCGCGGCTTCATCGGCCGCATTCCGGTCTTTGTGCCGACGGCGGGCGGCGGCGACCGCTTCTGGGGCATCGTCTCGGCAGTGGTCGATGTCGACCGGCTCTACGCGGCGAGCGGGCTGACCGACCCGGATATCGACATCGATGTCGCACTCACAGGCAAGGATGCGCTGGGCGGCGGCGGCGAACGCTTCTTCGGCGGCGACAATGTCGTCGCCGGAAATCCCGTTTCTGCCGATGTGCAGCTGTCTTCAGGCTCCTGGCAGATTTCGGCCATCCCCAAAGGCGGCTGGCCAGCCGCTCCAAAGAACGAGCTGGCCTTGCGGGCGCTCATGTTACTTGCCGGCGCATTGGTGGTGCTGCCGATCATGGTGGCCGGGCGGCTGTTCGGCGAAAGGCAGAAACACTACGCCGAGCTGAGACGCCTGTCCGGGCGCCTGGAGTTGGCGCTAGGAGCCTCGGGCATCGGCGTTTGGGAACACGACCTCGCTACCAACAAAATGCTGTGGGATGATCGCGTCAACGAAATCTACGGCAAGCCGGAAGACGGCAAGCCGCGCGGCTATGATGACTGGGCGCAGGCGATCCATCCTGAAGACATCGGGCGGGCGCTGCGGGACTTCGATCTGGCCGCCGCGAAAAAGGGCCTCTACTCCTCACAATACCGGCTCCTGCGCCCCGACGGCACGGTCCGCCATGTGCGCACGCGTGCAAGCTTCTTCCAGGATATCGACGGCACGTCAAAGCTGATCGGCGCCGAATGGGACGTGACCAGCGACGTGCTGCTCAACGAGACCCTTGTGCGCGAGCGCCAATTGACGGAATCGAAGAACGCCGAGCTTAATCTTGCCAAGGCGCATATTGAGTATGCGGCGCTGCACGATTCGCTGACCGGGCTGCCAAACCGCCGCTATCTCGACGAGCTGCTGGCAGAAAACAGCGAACCGGACCGCCACACGGCGCTGCTGCATCTGGATCTGGACCGCTTCAAGCAAATCAACGACACGCTCGGCCACGCCGCCGGCGATGCCATGCTGGTGCATGCCTCGACTGTCATCAAGGCCAATGCTGGCCCTGCCGATTTCGTTGCGCGCATCGGCGGCGACGAGTTCGTCGTGGTGAGCCATGGGCGTGACGACGACGAGCTCGCGGCGCTCGCCGACCGCATTATCGAGGCGATGCGCCAGCCTGTCGACTATCGCGGCCATCCGTGCCGGTTCGGAGTGAGTATCGGCATTGCCGCCAACAGCGGCGTCGACGCCAGGCAGCTGCTCGTCAACGCCGATCTCGCGCTTTACCGGGCGAAAAGCCACGGCCGCAACCGCCACGAGTTCTTCAACGAGGCGCTGCAAAGCGAGATCGTGCGAACCAAGCAGATCGCCGATGAGATCCTGGGCGGGCTGGAGCGGAACGAATTCATCGCCTACTACCAGCCGCAGTTCGACGCCAGGACGCTCGAGATCGTCGGCGTCGAGGCGTTGTCGCGCTGGAAGCATCCGCGACGCGGCATCCTGGCCCCGGACGCGTACATGAAGGTGGCCGAAGAGCTCAATGTCGTGGCGCTGATCGACCGCATCGTCCTCAAGCACGCGCTGGAGAATTTCGAGCGTTGGTCGCGTAGCCACCTCAACATCCCGCGCGTGTCGGTCAACGTCTCGGCCAGGCGCCTGGAGGACAAGGACTTGATCGAGGGCCTGCGCAAACTCGACATCAAGCCGGGAACCATGTCGTTCGAGCTGGTCGAGTCCATCTTCCTCGACGAGAACGATGATCTGGTCACCTGGAACATCGAGCACATCAAGGATCTCGGCATCGACATCGAGATCGACGATTTCGGCACCGGCTATGCCTCGATCGTCTCGCTGCTCAAGCTGCGGCCTCGCCGCCTCAAGATCGACCGCCAACTGATCACACCCATCACCGGTTCAATGGCGCAGCAGCACCTGGTTGCGTCGATCATCGAGATCGGCAAATCGCTCGGCATCGAAGTGGTTGCCGAAGGCGTCGAGACGATGGAGCACGCGCGTATCCTGAAAGAGCTTGGCTGCGATATCCTGCAAGGCTATTTTTTGGGCCGCCCGATGGAGGACAAGGCCTTCAAAGCCTTCGCCCAGTCGCGCAAATGGCTGGCCGCGGGGTAATGGCCCCTAGCCGATAGCGTTGCCCCTGGTCGCTGCCGTGCCCGTTGCGGATCAGCCGCGGCGACGTTATGTAGCCCGTGTCGGAAAAGGCAGACTTGGTTTGGTAAGCCCAAGTCCTTTCGGTAACGAAAGCTCTGGTCTTTGGCTTCGTGCACGAGATCCCCACGACGAACATCGGACGCTTCCCAAGCGTTCAATCGTTCGTCCGTGTGGTGCTCAAGCTTGAGGAACGCTCCGGTCGAACATCGACCAAGGAGTCTTCCATGAACGAGCGACATTCCCCTCTCTATGACGTCGTAATTGCTGGAGCCGGCCCCGTCGGCTTGTTTCTCGCCTGCGAGCTGCGCCTCGCGAACCTCCAGGTCCTGGTGCTGGAGCAGGCCGAGGACCAGCGCTCCCCGTTGAAGCGGCTTCCATTCGGCATGCGCGGCCTCTCAGTGCCCACTCTTGAAGCCTTCCACCGTCGCGGCTTGCTGAACGACATCGCGGCGCCGCAACGCACGAAAGATGACGCGGGCAGCGCTTCGGCTGCCGCGCATTGGATGCAACAGGCACGCCGCCCGGGGGGCCATTTTGCCGGCATCCAGTTCTACCTCGACACCATAGACACCTCGAAATGGCCGTATCGCCTGCCAGATCCGGCCGGCACCAGCATGGCGGTCGAGATGGAGACCCTCGAAGCCGCCCTGGCCGCACGCGCAAGCGCGATCGGAGTCGAGATCAGGCGCGGGGTCGGCGTCGAAGACCTCGACCCGTCGGACGAAGACGTGACTGTTCGCGCCGGCGGCGAGACTTTTCGCGGACGTTGGCTCGTCGGTTGCGATGGCGGCCGCAGCACGGTGCGCAAGGCTGGCGGCTTCGAGTTCGTCGGCACCGATCCCGAATTCACCGGCTATTCTGTCAAGGTCGAGATGGCCGATCCCGACAAGCTGACCCCAGGCCGCCACTACACGCCGACCGGCATGTATACTTACGCGCCGCCCGGGGTGATCGCGATGGTCGATTTCGACGGCGGCGCGTTCCACCGAACCCAGCCGGTCACGCTCGAGCAGGTGCAGGCGGTGTTGCGGCATATTTCCGGCACCGACGTCACGGTGACGGCGCTCCGGCTTGCCACCACCTGGACGGATCGCGCCTACCAGGCGGCCGCCTACCGCAAAGGACGGGTGCTGCTCGCCGGCGACGCCGCGCACATCCATCCCCCCTTGGGTGGCCAGGGGCTCAACCTCGGACTTGGCGACGCGATGAACCTCGGCTGGAAGCTGGCTTCAACCATCCGTGGCGATGCGCCGGCCGGTCTGCTCGACAGCTATTTGAGCGAACGGCATCCGGTGGGGGCGCAGGTTCTTGACTGGTCGCGCGCCCAGGTCGCCCTCATGCGGCCGAGCCGGAGTTCGCGTGCGCTCGAAGCCATCATCCGTGATCTCATCGACACGCGCGACGGCGCGACATACTTCGCCGAGCGCGTCTGGGGCGTTTCTCTCCGCTACGATCTTGGCGGCAGCCATCCACTGGTGGGCCGCAGCGCGCCCGACTTCGAGCTGGTCGACGGGACGAGGCTCGGCGGACGCCTCAGGGAGGGGCGAGGCCTGCTTCTGGACTTCGAGATCAGTCCTCCCCTTCAAGCGCTTGCAAGCCGCTGGAGCGGGCGGATCGCCTATGTCGCAGGTGACGCCAGGGAGCGGCTGGGCTTGAGCGCGGTGCTGGTGCGCCCCGATGGCTTCATTGCCTGGGCCGCTAACGCTGCCCCTGACCCCGAGGAAACCGCACAGGCCGCGTCGCGATGGTTTGGCGAACCCGAACAGGATCGGACCGCGAAATCCCATGGCTGAAAAACGAGGTAAGGTGTCGGGAGTCACGCCGGTCGTTCGTCCTCTGGACGCAAAGCGCAGGAACTGGACACCTGATAGCCCCGGAGCCTTCCAATGACTCCCACCATCACAGCCTTTGAGCGGTCGCCCGATGGCGGCAAGGGACTGGCGCGCGATACGCGCGTTCGCTGGGCGCTGGAAGAAGTGGGCCAACCCTACGAGGTTCGTCATGTTTCGTTCAGGGCGATGAAGGAACCCGCACATCTGGCGCTTCATCCTTTCGGGCAGATTCCGACCTACGAAGAAGGCGATCTCGGCTTGTTCGAGACGGGGGCGATCGTGTTCCATATCGCGGAGCGCCATGCGGGCCTGTTGCCAGACGATGCGAATGCCCGGGCGCGTGCGATCACATGGATGTTCGCCGCGCTCAGCACGGTGGAGCCGCCGATACTTGAACTCGCAACCGCCAGGATCCATGAGGGCGACAAGCCCTGGTCCGCGCAACGGATGCCTCTCGTCGAGGATCGCGTCCGTAACCGGCTGGGCCAACTTTCCCGTCGCCTTGGCGATGCCGACTGGCTCGATGGCGCGTTCAGCGCCGGCGACCTGATGATGGTGTCGGTGCTGCTCAGGTTGAAAGCGTCGGGTATGCTGGACGACTATCCGAACCTCTCCGCCTATGTGGCCCGCGGCGAAGCACGGCCCGCCTACAAGCGCGCCTTTGACGCGCAATTGGCGGCTACACCGGCAAGCAACCGGCCGGCTGATGCGGGCCGTTCCGGGTCCAAGGCCGGACATGAGCGAATGAGCGCACTTGATCCACAGCCGAAGTTTTCCGAAAGTCATCTCAAAGCCGGTTTCTGCCATTCGGGGCGCATGTCAGTTCGGTCTATTGGGACTGGATATTGCGACGCCTGGCCCAATCGCCGCAGATGCGGAACCGGATAGCCATTATGAGGAGACTGTTTATAACGGTCGCTGAGATGACGATGATCAAGGGGAGACGATGCGCTACATACGTCCGCTTTCAATAGAAGATGCCGTTGGCCAGTTGGCCGGGTCGGCCGGTACGGCCGCCATCCTTGCGGGAGGCAGCGACCTCCTGGTCAGGATGAAGGGCGGTTTTGTCGAACCCGACCTGATCGTCGACATCAAGGCAATCGATGGCTTGAGCGAGATCCGGGAAACCGCTGAAGGCTTCAGCATAGGTGCCGCGGTCCCCTGCGCCGTGTTGGGAGAGAGCGCGGCCCTGAAGAAGGCATGGCCCGGCGTCGTCGAAGCGGCCAAGCTGATCGGCTCGAAACAGGTGCAGGGACGCTGCACCATAACAGGCAATCTCTGCAACGCCTCGCCGGCTGCCGACAGCGTGCCGGCGCTGGTGGCGGCCGGCGCCAGGGCATCGATTGTCGGGCCGGCGGGCAGGCGCACGATCCCCGTGCAGAGCGTGCCGACCGGGCCGGGCAAGACGTCGCTGGCCAAAGGCGAGATCATCGAGGCGATCCTGCTCGACAAGCGCGCGCCGCGGTCGGGAGATGCCTATCTGCGGTTCATTCCACGCACGGAGATGGATATCGCGGTGGTCAGCGCCGGCGTGAATTTGACGCTCGATGAGCAAGGTGTCGTTAAATCGGCTCGCGTGGCGCTGGGCGCCGTGGCGGCGACGGTGCTTCTGGTCGAAGAGGCCGCGGAGGTTCTCATCGGCTCCAAGCTGGACGAAGCGACGCTGGAGCGGCTCGCCAAGGTCTGCGCGGGGGCCTGTCGTCCCATCGACGACAAGCGCGGCACCATCGCATTCAGAAGGAAAGTTGCGGGCGTGCTGGCCAAGCGGGCCGCCACGACCGCCTATGCACGCGCAGGAGGCAAGTGATGGCTGGTGTAGCAGTTTCAACGACAATCAACGGCGACACTGTCGAGTACCTTTGCCAGCCGGACGAGACGCTGCTCGACGTCCTGCGCGATCGGCTGGGGCTGACAGGCGCCAAGGAAGGCTGCGGCACCGGCGACTGCGGCGCCTGCAGCATCATCCTCGACGATCGGCTGGTGTGCTCATGCCTGGTGCTCGGCGCGGAGGCTGAAGGCCGGCGCATCGAGACCATCGAGGGCATGGCGCATGGCGACAGGCTGCATCCGCTGCAGCAGAAGTTCCTCGAGCACGCAGCACTCCAATGCGGCATCTGCACGCCCGGCTTCCTGATCGCGGCGAAGGACCTTCTGGCCAAGAACCCCGACCCGACCGAGGAGGAAATCCGCTTCGGCCTTGCCGGCAACCTGTGCCGCTGCACCGGCTACGACAAGATCGTGCGCGCCGTCCAGGACGCCGCCATCGTGATGAAGGGAGCATGACCATGAATTTCGATCCACGTTTTTCCGGACGTAAATTCACCTCCGTCGGCACGCGTCCGATCCGTCCCGACGGTATCGACAAGGTGACGGGCCGCGCCCGCTACGGCGCCGACTTCAACATGGCCGGCCAGCTGGTCGGGCGTGTTCTCAGAAGCCCGCACGCTCACGCCAGGATCGTCAAGATCGACACGTCGAAGGCGGAAAAGCTCGCCGGCGTCAAGGCGGTGATCACTGCTGCCGACCTGCCGGACCTCACCGATGGCGATGCCGCCATGTACGACGTCCTCGACAATTGCATGGCGCGCACGAAGGCGCTCTATGACGGCCACGCGGTGGCCGCGGTGGCTGCGATCGACGCCCGCACGGCCAGGCAGGCGCTGAAGCTCATCGAGGTCGAGTACGAGCTGCTGGCGCATGTCACCGATGTCGACGAGGCGGCCAAGCACACGGCGCCCTTGATCAATGATGCCATCTTCACCGAGGGCCTCGAGGAGAAGCCGGTAAAACCCTCCAACGTCACCAAGCGCAGCCAGTTTGGCCATGGCGATGTCCACCAGGGTTTCGGGCACGCCGACTTCATCGTCGAGCGCTCTTTCAAGACCGAGCAGACGCACCAGGGCTATATCGAGCCGCATGCCTGCGTGGCGAATTTCAGCTCCGACGGCACCGCCGACCTTTGGGTGTGCACGCAGGGCCATTTCGTCTACCGCCAGCACTGCGCCCAGCTGCTTGGCATGGAAGCCTCGAAGCTGCGCGTCACCTCTTCGGAGATCGGCGGCGGTTTCGGCGGCAAGACCCATGTCTGGGCCGAGCCAGTGGCGCTGGCGCTGTCGCGCAAAGCCGGACGGCCGGTGAAGCTGGTGATGACCCGCGACGAGGTGTTCCGCGCTTCGGGCCCGACCAGCGCCACCTCGATCGACGTCAAGATCGGCGCCCGCAAGGACGGCACGATCACCGCCGCCGAGGCGACGCTGCGCTACAGCTGCGGCCCGTATGCCGGCTCCTGGGCCGAGATCGGCGCGATGACCGCGTTCGCCTGCTACAAGCTCGATAACGTCAAGACGGTCGGCTACGAAGTGCTGGTCAACCGGCCCAAGACCGCGGCCTATCGCGCGCCCTCGGCGCCGATGGCGGCCTTCGCGGTGGAAAGCGCCGTCGACGAGCTGGCCAAGGAGGTCGGCATGGATCCGGTCGAGTTCCGGATCAGGAACGCCGCACAGGAAGGCACGAGATCCTCTTACGGCCCGGTCTACGGCCCGATCGGCATCGGCCCGACGCTCGAGGCGGTGAAGAGCCATCCGCACATGAAGGCGCCGCTGGGCAAGAACCAGGGCCGCGGCATGGCTTGCGGCTTCTGGTTCAACTTCGGCGGCCAGACCTGCACCGACCTCAACATCGGCATGGACGGCTCGGTCTCGCTTGCCGTCGGAACCGTCGACGTCGGCGGCTCGCGCGCCTCGCTGTCGCTGGTGGCGGCGGAGGAACTCGGCATCGCCTATGAGCAGGTCAAGGCGATTGTCGCCGATACGTCCAGCCTCGGCTACAACGACATGACGGATGGCAGCCGCGGCACCTTCTCATCCTCCATGGCGACGATCTCCGCCGCCCGCAACGCGATCAGGATCCTGCGCGAACGCGCCGCACAGATGTGGGACATTGCCGTCGACGACGTGGTCTGGGAAAAGGGCCACGCGATTGCCAAAGGCGAGAAGCACGGCAATCTCGGCAAGCTGTCGCTGAAGGAGATCGCGGTCGAGTCGGGGAAGACCGGCGGACCGATCGCCGGCCACAGCGAGCTCGTCGCCGACGGCGCGGGCGTCTCCTTCGCCACCCATATCTGCGATATCGAGGTCGATCCTGAAACCGGCGCCACAAGGGTCCTGCGCTACACAGTCGTGCAAGATGCTGGCAAGGCGGTGCATCCGACCTATGTGGAGGGACAATACCAGGGTGGTGCCGCGCAAGGCATCGGCTGGGCGCTCAACGAGGAGTATATCTACGGCAAGGACGGGCGGCTTCAAAATGCTGGCTTCCTCGACTATCGCATCCCGGTCTGCTCGGACCTGCCGATGATCGACACCCAGATCCTCGAGATCCCCAATCCCAACCACCCTTACGGGGTGCGCGGCGTCGGCGAGACATCGATCGTGCCGCCGCTGGCTGCGATCGCCAATGCGGTGTCGAATGCGGTTGGCGTGCGGATGACGCATATCCCGATGTCGCCGCCGCGCATCCTGGCGGCGCTGGAGGAACGGGCGGGCTGATGGTCGAAGTGACGCTCTGGGGATCGCTTGGCGCGGCCGCCGGAGGCAAGAACAAGGTCGAGATCGAGGCCAAGGACATAAGGGAGCTGTTCAGGAAGCTGGCTGAACAGTATCCCGGCCTTGAGCCCTTGATCGACCGCGGCATCGCCGTCGCCATCGACGGGACGATCTATCGCGACACCTGGTCGAAGGAATTGCCAAAAGGCTCCGAAATTTTCCTGCTGCCGCGTCTTGCCGGGGGATAATCGGACAGCCTCCTGCCCCGTCCTCTCGACATATTCCGTGTAGCCGCCGCCATGTGGTTGCCTTCGGGCGACGCCCATTTCGTATCTTGTTGCGAAATGAGCGATGTCCGGCCCAGGGGCGCGCCTGCCATAAGCCTCGCTTCGTGGCTGTCTTGCCGCGGCCAAATTCTGATCGCGTGCTTGGGAACTAATGACGGACGAGACTGTTCAGTTGTAACTTTTATGCGACGCCGACATCCCGGCTGGCTGGGGCAAAGCGGCGACCTTGAGGAGTTCTCATCATGAAGATTTCGTCCGGATTTCGTTCAATCGCTGTTGCCGCCATCGCCACTGCCGGCGTTGCCTTTGCCAGCGCCGCGCATGCCGACAGCGGCACGATCCGCTTCGCCGTCTACAAGGCGGCCTTCTTCATTGGTGGATCCGGAGGCGAGGGCACGTTGACCTTCCATGGCCGCCGCTATCCCATCTCGGTCGGCGGCGTCTCGGGCGGCTTGGCCTTCGGCGTTTCCAAGACTTATTTCCAGGGTACCGTGCGCCATATCAGGCGGGCCCGTGATGTGACGGGGGTGTATGGTGCAGCGGGCGGTGGCGGCGCGCTCGGTAAAGGGGCTCAGGTCATCGTCATGACCAATGACAAGGGCGCCCAACTCGAACTGACAGGCAGGCAGGTCGGCCTGCAAGTCAACGCCGATCTCAGTGGTATGAGCATCTCGCTGAGGTAAGGCTGTCACCCCGTCAGAGCAATTCCGGGAAAGGACGGTTCTCCGTCCGCAATTGCTTAGCTCCGCAGCCCCGGCGCCTCCTGCCCCGTGCGCTCGACATATTCGGTATAGCCGCCGCCATAGGTGTGGATGCCTTCGGGCGTCAGCTCCAGCACGCGGTTCGACAGTGCCGCTAGAAAATGCCGGTCGTGCGAGACGAACAGCATGGTGCCTTCGTACTGCGAAAGCGCCGTGATCAGCATTTCCTTGGTGGCGATGTCGAGATGGTTGGTCGGCTCGTCCAGCACCAGCAGATTGGGCGGATCGAACAGCATCAGCGCCATCACCAGCCGCGCCTTTTCGCCGCCTGAGAGCACCCGGCACCTCTTCTCGATCTCGTCGCCGGAAAAGCCGAAACAGCCGGCGAGTGCCCGAAGCGGCGCCTGGCCGGCCTGCGGAAACGCATCTTCCAGCGTCTGGAACACGGTGCGCTCGCCTTCCAGCACTTCCATGGCGTGCTGGGCGAAATAGCCCATCTTGACGCTCGGACCGCGCGCCACCGTGCCGGTGTCCGGCTCGGAAGCGCCGGCGACCAGCTTCAAGAGCGTCGACTTGCCGGCGCCATTGACGCCCATGATGCACCAGCGCTCGCGGCGGCGGACCTGGAAGTCCAGCCCCTCATAGATGGAGCGGCTGCCATAACCCTTGTGCACATTCTTCAGCGTGACGACATCCTCGCCGCAGCGCGGTGCCGGCAAGAAATCAAAGGAAACAGTCTGGCGGCGCTTGGGCGGCTCGACGCGGTCGATCTTGTCCAGCTTCTTCACCCGGCTCTGCACCTGCGCGGCATGCGAGGCACGCGCCTTGAAGCGCTCGATGAAGGCGATCTCCTTGGCCAGCATCGCCTGCTGGCGCTCGAACTGCGCCTGCTGCTGCTTGTCGGCGATCGCCCGCTGCTGCTGGTAGAATTCGTAGTTCCCCGAGTAAGCGGTCAGCGAACCGCCATCGATCTCGACCACCTTGTTGACGATGCGGTTCATGAACTCGCGGTCGTGCGAGGTCATCAGCAATGCGCCGTCATAGTTCTTCAGGAAGGATTCCAGCCAGATCAGGCTTTCCAGGTCGAGATGGTTGCTCGGCTCGTCGAGCAACATGGCGTCGGGCCGCATGAGCAGAATACGTGCCAGCGCCACACGCATCTTCCAACCACCGGACAGCTTGCCGACATCGCCATCCATCATCTCCTGGGAGAAGCCGAGACCGTCGAGCACTTCCCGCGCGCGGCCGTCCAGCGCATAGCCGTCGAGCTCCTCGAAGCGGTGCTGCGCCTCGCCATATTTTTCGATGATCTCGTCCATCTGGTCGGCCTGGTCGGGATCGGCCATGGCCGCCTCGAGCGCTGCCATTTCAGCCGCGACTTCGGACACCGGCCCGGCGCCGTTCATCACTTCCGCGACCGCGCTGTGGCCTTCCATGTCGCCGACATCCTGGCTGAAATAGCCGATGGTGACGCCGCGATCGACCTGCACCTGGCCCTCGTCGGGCTGCTCCTGGCCGGTGATCATGCGAAACAGCGTCGTCTTGCCGGCGCCGTTGGGGCCGACGAGGCCGACCTTCTCGCCCTTCTGCAGGGCGGCCGACGCCTCGATGAAGACAAGCTGACGGCCGTTCTGCTTGCTGATGCTTTCAAGTCTGATCATGCGGTTTCCGGGGCTGCGCCTGCGATAAAAGGATTTGCCCGGCGCCTTACGCGAAGGATGGTCGCAAAGGAAGAGGCGCAAGCGCCGCAGCAGCGGAACGCTCTTCCTTCCCCCCTTGTGGGGGAAGGTGGATTGGCGCGCAGCGCCGAGACGGATGAGGGGTGTTTCAGCGGAATGAGGCGTTGGCGTTCCCTGGAACACCCCTCATCCGACCTCGCTTCGCAGGCCACCTTCTCCCACGGGAGAAGGGAAAACCCCGCCAGACACACTCCGGAAACAACATTCAACACTCCGGAAAAACTGGCGAAAACATCGCCTGTCATAAGCATCCTCGCGGCGGCCGAAGCGGGCTGCGGCACAACGCAAAGCGATGGTCCCGAAACATGCAACGACGTTCGACCGGATGGATTGGTGCCCTGACGGGCATTTCGCTCGCCATGCTTGCGGTCGCACAGCCGGGTGCGGAAGCAGCGGTCACCCGGAGCGAATATTGCAGCCGGCTCGGTCTTCAACTCGACGGTGCCATTCAAACGAAAGCCTACCCAGGGGCCAATGCGGGCGAGATCGCCGAGGCAACCGCGCTCCAGGACAAGGCGAACCGGTTTTGTGCCGAGCGCAAGCAGGCACAAGGCATCCGGACCTTCGCCAACGCCCTGAAGCTTCTTGGAGTGACACCGGTCGACCTGAACCAGTGATATCTGCCTTTGAAACCCATCAAGCACGCCAAGGCTGCTTGATCGCCCCTCTTTCCTGACTTCCTCCCGGGAAAAGGCCGCCACTCGCAAAAGCGAGGGCGGTTTTTTCTTGGCTGCGCAATCCCGAAGGGAATGCGCGGTTGATACCTGTCAAAACCGCATAAAACCCGACACTTATTGCAATTCGGCGATTCAGATACTGAAGCGCTTAATGCGACGCCAAGTGCTGTCCACGGCAGCCCTTCGCCATGGCGAAAAAACCGGTCGGCCATCGTCCGGAAGGACGATGCCGCGCACATCCTGTGCCAGCGGGCGTCCTCACTTCATCGAATGCCCGGCGCAGGAATCGGGTGGCGGGTGGTGGGGCCGCATGCGAAACGCTAGCCCCTCGCCGCAGAAGGATGGGCCATGCTTACGCTCCACGACTATTTGCCATCGCAGAATGGCTGGAAAGTTCGGGTCCTGCTCGGGCTGCTCGACATCTCCTATGACAGTCGCCTTGTCTCGATTTTCGAGGGCAAGAGCCGCGCCGACGCCTTCCTTGCGCTCAACCCGGCCGGTGCGGTGCCTGTGCTTCAGCTCGAAAACGGCAGCGCCATCGCCGAATCCAATGCGATCCTCACCTACCTCGCCGAAGGAACGCGCTTTCTGCCGGCGGACCGCTATCGGCGCGCCAAGGTCATGCAGTGGCTGTTCTTCGAACAATACAATGTCGAGCCGGTCATCGGCTCGCTGCGCTTCTGGACCTTGACCGGACGGCTCGATCGCAACCAGGCCATGGTTGCTGGCAAACGCGAAGCGGGAGCCCGCACACTCGCCGCGATCAACCGCAGCCTGGCGGATACCCCGTTTCTCGTCGGAAACGACCTCACGATCGCCGATATCGCCGTCTATGCCTACAGCCATCGCGCCGAGGATTGCGATTTCTCGCTGCCGGACTACCCGGCTTTCGCCGCGTGGGCTGGCCGCGTGCGCGATGCCATCGGTCCCGGCTATCCCGTGCACCCCTACAGCATCGATCCGCATTCCGGCGCCTGAGGGGCTTACTTCCTGCCCTGCGGATGGATCGTCTCGCCGCGCTTCAGCATCGCGACGAAGGTCTCGATCTTCTTCTTGCGGCCGGCCTCGGTCTTCATGTTGTGGGTGCGGAAGGCGAGCGCGAAGCGGTTCTGCGCGCTGAGTTTTTCCAGCATCGCCTTCGCCGCCGGCTCGGCGTCGATCGCGGCCTGCAAATCATCGGGGATTTTCATCTCCTTGCCGCTGCCATAGGCGCGCGCCCAGCGCCCGTCGGCCTTGGCCGCGTCGACCTGTTTGAGCCCATGCTCGGTCATGCGGCCCTCCTCGACCAGCCGCGCGACATTGTCGATGTTGATCTGGCTCCAGATGCTCTTCCTGCCGCGCGGCGTGTAGCGCTGCAGAAAGCTCTTGTCGTCCAGCCCCTTGCGCACCGCATCGATCCAGCCGAAGCACAACACCACGTCGATGGCTGCCTTGGGCGTGATCGATTTCAGCCCAGAAGCCACCTTGTGCACCTTGATCCAGACTTCGGTTTCCGTGGCGTGGTGCTTGCCGAGCCAGGCGTAGAAGCTGGCCGGATCCGGAAACTCGTGCACCTTGTCGGGATCGACCTTGACCGGCGCCATCAGCCGGCCTGCCCGTTCAGTATCGCTCGCGCCGCCATATCCCCTGCTCTCACTGTCGTCTTGCCTCCGGCATCGTGCCCATCGTCATCGGCCAGCATGTGGTACAGATCGCTGTCAGTTTCCGTCAGCAGTAATACGCGCTGCCACAGGCCAACGGAACTCACCAGCGCGCCACTTCGTCCGGGGGGAAGGCGCGCGATATTCCCCCGCCGTGCTATAGGACCGCAAGGTGTCAGGCTGGGGGAATATGCCACCATGAAATCTCTGTTGCTCGCCTTTATACCTTTGCTGCTGCCGACCCTTGCCCTTGCCGAGCCGATCGAAACCCGGAAAATCATCACGGCGGTGACCGGCGACTTCAACGGCGACGACGCCGTCGATCTTGCCATGGTGGTGGAGACCGAGCCCGGCCATCCGATGGACGTCCACTTCTTCCTCAGGGACAAGGAGCACAATTACCTCAAGCCCGTTGAAATCGTGCACGAGCAGATCCTCGGCGAATGGAACAACTACGACCGCCCGGGCTACGAGAACTCCGACACCGAGCCGGAACTGACGATGCTGCCCAACGGCTCGATCAAATTCTACCAGCCGGCGATGCCGGTCGGCAGCGAACGGACCGACATGACGCTGACCATCGCCTGGCGCAACGGTGCCTTCATCGTCGCCGGCTTTGCCTATGACCATTATGACTATATGAAGGAAAATGCCGAAAGCGCCTGCGAGTACAATGTGCTGACCGGCAAAGGCACCAGCAGCGAAAAGCAGCCGGACGGCAGCACGAAGCACAAGACCGTCTCGGTCGAAGGCCGGACCATCGCCTTCAAGGACTGGAGCCCGGGCACCACCTTCGCGGCTTGCGGCGAGTAAGCGTCAAAACGCCGGATGCAACGGAACGCCCTGGCTGACGCGCCTACTGTAGCTGCGGCTTTTTCAGAAAACTGCCGCGGTCGGCCGATTTGACGCGCAGCCAGGTTTCGCGGCCGTCGCGCAGCACCCGCATCGGAATCTCGGCGCCCGCCGAGCCGCTCTCCCACAGCTTGCGGTAGAAATCGGCCAGCCCGTCGACCGCGCCGTCGCGGATATCGGAGATGATGTCGCCCTGGCGCAGGCCGGCCTTCGCCGCCGGGCCGCCTTCGGTCACGCTCATCACCACCACCCTGCCGTCGCTTTCGGCAGACAAGGCGCCCAGCCACGGGCGCGGCGGCTTGGCCACCTGGCCGCGCGTCAGGAGATCGTCGAGAATGGGTGGCAACAGATCGATCGGCACCACCATGTTGATATCGGCGACTTCGCCGTTGCGGCTCATCTGCAGGCGCAGCGACCCGATGCCGAGCAGCGAGCCGTCGGCACCGAACAGCCCGGCGCCGCCCCAGGACGGGTGTGCCGGCGCAATGAAGATCGCCTCGTCGAGCAGATACTCCCAGTAGCCGGCGAATTCCTGCTTGGTGACGATCCTGGCCTGCACCGACTGGCCAATGCCGTCGGCCAGCACCACGGGGTCGCCGATCCTGGCCTTGCCGGCATCGCCCAGCGCCACCGCCGGCAGGCCGAGCGGCGCCAACGCCTGCACCAGGCCGAAGCCCGATTCCTGGTCATAGGCCAGCGCGTGCGCGGGAACGACGCGGCCATCGTGGCTGGTCAGCCAAACCTCTTCCGCCTCGGTGATGAGATAGCCGATGGTCAGCACCAGCCCGTCATTGCGGATGACGACGCCGCTGCCTTCCCGGAGCGTGCCAAGCGCCCCGGCCGTAAAGGCATCTTCGGGTACAGTGGCCCGCACGGCAACGACCGAGCGCGGATTGGGATTGATGGTCATGCTTTTGTCCTGGGTGGGCTTTGGTGACATCTTCTATAGGTATGCCACGAAGGAGAAGGCGCAAGGGGTGGAGTTCTTCCTTCTCCGCTTGTGGGAGAAGGCAGGAACCTCACCGATATCGACAATAGTTCAACGCAAGTTGAACTTCCTCGTTTGCAGCCCTAATTGTAGGTGGATCTGCCACACCCGTTCCCGTCCCATCCTTCCCCCGCCACACGAGGCCCCGAGATGACCGACTACACCCCGCCGAAAGTATGGACCTGGAACAAGCCGAGTGGCGGCGCCTTTGCCAGCATCAACCGACCGATCGCCGGCCCGACGCATGACAAGGAACTGCCCGTCGGCAAGCACCCGCTGCAGCTCTATTCGCTGGCGACGCCGAATGGCGTCAAGGTGACGGTCATGCTGGAGGAGCTTCTGGCACGCGGCCATAAGGGCGCCGAATACGATGCCTGGCTGATCAGGATCAACGATGGCGACCAGTTCGGCAGCGGCTTCGTCGAGGTCAATCCCAACTCCAAGATTCCGGCCCTGATGGACCGCAGCGGCAAGACGCCGGTGCGCATCTTCGAATCCGGTTCGATCCTGGTCTATCTCGCCGAAAAATTCGGCGAATTCCTGCCTACCGAACAGCCGGCACGCGCCGAAGTGCTGTCCTGGCTGTTCTGGCAGATGGGCTCGGCGCCGTATCTGGGCGGCGGCTTCGGCCATTTCTACGCCTATGCGCCGGAAAAGTTCGAATATGCCATCGACCGCTTCGCCATGGAGGTGAAGCGCCAGATGGACGTGCTCGACCGTCGGCTGGCCGAGACTGAATATCTCGGCGGCAAGGACTACTCCATTGCCGACATGGCGGTGTGGCCTTGGTATGGCGGGCTGGCGCTCGGCCGCATGTACAATGATTCCGCCGAGTTCCTGTCGGTGCGGGAGTACAAGAATGTGCAGCGTTGGGCGAAGGCTATCGACGCACGCCCGGCGGTCAAGCGCGGCCGCATGGTCAACCGCGCCTTCGGCGAGCCTGCCCTGCAGCTGCACGAGCGCCACGACGCCAGCGACTTCGACACGAACACGCAGGACAAGCTGGCGGCCGAGTGAAATGAACGGTTAGGGCGCCGACCTCCCTCCCCTGTGGGGGAGGTTGACCGCTTCAACCCGCTCGCCTCTTCTCGACGGCCGACATCCACAGCCCGTCGATGTCGGCAAGAAACATCTCGTCGATCTCGTCGAGATGGTTCCAGTACATGCCGTCCTCGTAGAAATAGCCGAGGTCCCTCTCGATCTCCTCGGCCTTTTCGGCTTTGTCGAGCCGGATGTTGCCAAGAATGTCCGCCTTCATGTCGGCAATCCGCGTGAGCGAAAGGCTGCCAAGCTCGTCGAAGGCGAGCCTGGGAAAGACCAGTCGGCTGCGCGGCAGGTCGGACAGATTGATGCACAGGCAGCCATGCTTCAGCGCCTGGACAAGCAGGCGCGCCGACTTGGCCTCGAGGTTGCGCAGGGTGACGTCATCGCGCAACGGATCGGGACGGCCGATGCCGTAGAAATGCGTTTTGTCCGGCCGGTCATAGATCATGTCGCAGCCCAGGAATGCCAGCACATCGGGCTTCTGGCTGTGAATGGTCCAATAGGCAGCGGTCAGCGCCATCGTGGCGCCGGCATAGACGAAGCCACCGAAGGCGTTCTGCGCCGGAACATACTGCGTGGCGCTGAATATCCGAGCCTGTCGCAAGGTCGCGTCGTGGGGCAGCCGGTCCGACGGGAAATCGCCGGCATGGACGAGGAAATCCCAGTCGGGGCGCACCCGCCAGGCATTGTTGATGGCGACGATCCGGCTGAACGCCTGCTTCGGCCAGGGCTCGCAGCGCACCGCGTCGGGCGCACTGCCAAGCAGAAGCAGGATGCGCGGTGCATCATCGCGAACAGTCTCGATGGGCGGGATGGTCATCGAAGGACTTCCAGGTCTCGGTCGAAAGGCCGGCTGCGCATGCGATGCAAGCATCGATATGTCGGCTTGCGAACGTTTCGCACGACTGTAACCCTGCACCCAGGCGGACGACTTTGCCAGCCCGATGCATACGGCCGATCGCGCAGGCCGGGGCGCTTGATGCTCCCGGCCGCGCTGCCGCACATGGTCAACCGCGCCTTCGGCGCGCCTGCCTTGCCGCCGCATGAGCGCCACGACGCCGGCGATTTCGAGACGAAGACGCAGGGACGGCTGGCCGCTGAATAGGCCACGGCAAAGCCGGCCTCAAAAAGAAAGCCCGCCACCGACGCGGTGTCGGGGCGGGCTTTTCCCAAGGCAAGCCTGGCGTGGCGCGGGCACCCCCGCGTCAAGCCTCAATCAGTTCAGGACTTCGACGATCTGATGGGTCTCGGGATCGACCAGGACAGTCTGGTCATTGATGACGGCGACGCGGTACTTGACGTTGGGCACTTCGCGCAGTTGGACCGTATCCGGCACTGGCGAGCCGAGCTTGAGCTCAACGCCCAGAAGGTTCACCGACGCCAGCGGCTCCTTCTTGATGTATTCGCGAACGATGGTTCTCTGCTCTGGCTGGACGACGATGACATCTTGCGCCAGCGCCGCACCAATGCCGCTCATCAGGACAACCGCGGCCGCCGCACTCGTAAGATAAAGTTTCATGACAATCTCCATAGGGCTATCTGAAAATCCGCCCTGCATGAAAACTCCATCGCTGCCGTGAGGTTCCATCTCGAATTTCCAAATACATAAATAAATAAAATTGGCGGGACGTCGACGCATATTATTGTCGTTCTTCGGCGGAAAGCCCAAGATATTTCAAAATTTTTCTGGATGATTTGCAGATAAATTGTGAATCCGGGTGATTTCGGATTTATAAAATCACCTGGACCCGGCGGGGCTATGTCCCAACTAGAAAACCCACCTCGGTGCGAGACGATGGTCGCAAACGCGGCACATCGGCTTCGCCCGCCATCTCAATCGAGGGCAGCGGTCGATTTGCTGCAACATCTTAGGATTGGCTAACGTAGAGAGCGCAATGTCGTTCCCGCCAGGAAAAAGGCTCGCCCTGCCGGGAGCAGAGCGAGCCTTGAACGGCGCCGGCGGAGGTGGCAGCCTCACCGGTCACGCCAGGAAAAACGCGGGTGTCTGGGCTTGGTTCCAACCTTTGACGTCTTATGCACCGACGCAGCCTCGAAACCTGCCACGGATGTAACCATGTCGCCACGATGACGTTGCGCCGAAAATCTCCAGCAAGAATCTGCCGATGGCTCCCCCGCCCCTCAGTGACCAAGCATCTTTTCACCTTGATGTTCGCCGTTTGCCGGGCTTGCCTGGCGCACGCGCGAATGGGTGGGCTGCGGGAGCGCCATTCCTGATCGATCCCGTTTCGTCGAACCGGAGTGCCCGGCCTCAAAACCAGACACCGTCGCGATGCAGGGGCGGGACAGCGTCGACTGGGTCCTGGCTCGTTGCGGCATGGTGCGCACGCCCAAAGATCAGCCTCACGACGAGCACGAAGTAGCCGACCTGCAGAACAAGCAGCGTCACGATCGTCCAGGCAAATGCCTCCCAGAAAGAACCGGTGGCCATATAGGTCCAGACCGCGACAATGACGGCCGTGGCTGACATCCCCACAAGAAACTGTCCAAAATACATCGTTGCCCAAAATCGTCGAAACCGCCCGGTTCCAACGACTCCCTGCCCAAATTCCCGTTACCCGCGGACAACGTTCCATTATTTTAGCAACTTCGCAACATGCGATCGCCCGCCGGTACCGCGCTCTCGAAATTTGTTGCGCGCCGGCCTGGTCGGGAGCAATTTGATGCTCACGGACTGGGGTAGCGAAGAAAACAAGTCCGGGGGATTGGGAATGACGCTCAAACTGATCGGGGCCGGTTTCGGCCGCACCGGCACGTGGTCGACCTTTGCCGCGCTGAACAGGCTCGGCCTGCCTTCCTACCACATGCAGGAAGTGATCATGAACAAGGCCAACAAGGGCCATCTCGATTTCTGGCGCAAGGTCGCCAACAGCCCGGCGGGCAGCCAGCACGACTGGAACCGTGTGTTCGCCAACTATACGGCCACCGTCGACAATCCCGGCTGCTGCGTGTGGAAAGAATTGATGGCCGCCTACCCCGACGCCAAGGTGTTGCTGACGCTCCACCCGCGCGGCGCCGAAGCCTGGTATGAAAGCACCATCGACACGATCTATTTCACCGAGACTGTCTGGCAGTTCAAGATCCTGGAATGGCTGACGCCCTTCGGCCGGAAATTCGGGGACATGTCGAGCAAGCTGGTGTGGGGCCGCACGCTGAAAGGCGTGATGGACGACCGCGCCAAGGCAGTGGCGCGCTACAACGCCTACATCGAGGAGGTGAAGGCAGCGGTGCCGCCGCAAAAACTGCTGGTCTACAAAGTGACAGAAGGCTGGGACCCGCTTTGCGAGTTCCTCGGCGTGGCACTGCCCAACGAACCCTTCCCCAACCTCAACGACCGCGAAACAATCAAGAAGATCATCCGCGACATCATCAAGGGCTCCTACATCATGCTGGGGCTGGCGATCACGGCGGTAGTGGCCGTGGTTGCGGCGCTGTGGTGGTGGCTGGGCTAGAGCAATTCCAGGAAAAGCGCAAAGCGCTTTCCCTTGGGAATTGCGTCAAAACAGAAAGATAGAACGGTTCAACGTTTCAGTGAAACGATGAACCGCTCTGACCTCCAAAGCCGTCGGCAATCCAGAACCAGTCTTGCCCGGCGGGCACGGGAACAAACGCCGGCACCCCGAGTTTCGCCTCCAGTCTTTTCAAGTTGGAGGCCAGCATGGCACTGCGCAGCAAACCACGCACCGATACAGAAGATAGTGCCCCGCAAGCTGATGGCCCGACCATCGAGCAGCAGGATTGGGACGCGGTCAAAGGTGGCCAGATCCTGCCCGACTCCGTGCCGGAAAACGGCGACATGCGCTACGGCATCGAGAAGGATGGCGACCTGCCCGAGGAAGACGACGACAACGCCTACCAGGACAGCGACGACGCCCTGCCCGACGACGAGGAAGAAGCCGCCATCAAGCGCCACCCGACCCGCGAGGGCCGGTTCGACGAGACGTGAGCCGCTCCTCACCCGAACGGCCTGTTGTCGAACTTGCCAAAGCCACACTTTCCATGCCCGTTTTGCGGGCGAAGGCGCTTGGCCGGCTAAGTTTTTTGCCCGCGCATTATATCAGGTTTGACTAAAATAGCGGAACATCCAATGGACATTGCCTGAACCGAACAAGGCCCCTTGGACCTTTTGCCTCCGGTAGCTAAGACCTTGGTCCTACAAGAAAAAGCAGAAGCCCGATTTGACCGATTGAAGCGCCCGACACGGGAACATCCGGCTCCGAATGTCGTTTGTCGCAAAGGCTCCGGCATAACGACAGCCGGCACCCAATCTGGAGAACAGGCAATGCCCCATCGATCCACCATCATCAAAACGGGCCACGGCCCGGGCACGGCGGTCGCCGTGCTCATGGTTGGATTGATGGCTGTCGGCATCGTGTTCCTCGTTCTGGGCAGCTCGCTCTATTTCAGCGAGCAGCCGTCGGATCAACGCGCGCTATCTTCGCCACCCGCCCGATCGATTCAGGCGACGGATGACAGCGCGGCAAACTGAACGAGCCTGCCCCCGCGGCGGAACATTCAGCCGCCTTCTTACGGCCCTTGTCGCAAATCTCCGTCGTGTCACCACAGCGGTCGTCATGCTGGGTTGATGGCGGCCGGAGTTGTCGGCTTTGACGCTCTCGACAGCCTCTTATCCACCGGCAAGGTTTGATGCCGCTTGCATTAACATTAGACATGTCGAATATAACAATCAGCCGGCGACCGCCAGAAGTCGGCCGGCCCGGCGTTCCTCCCTTTGCACTGGGCCGCCGGGACCACCTTTCTCATGCCGTTTACCCCTCTCGCGCCGGGCGATGCGGCACGGCACCAGCGCGCCAGCATCGGCACGCAACTTCAGCCTTTGGCAATCAGCCCTCGGCCCGGCAGTCCGAAGAGGATGCGGCTGCCGGGCCGGTCGTGCTGATCCAATCGCCAGGACGTGTGGGCTAGCTGCTAAAATCGAAGGATGATCGAAGGACCACGTCTGCGATAGCACCGGACGCGACGGCGACCATGTCGCCAATAACTACGGCAGACCCGTCTCCAACCCCGCCGGCGGCGGCGGCGGCGGGGGTGGTGCCAGTCCCGATGGTAAACTTGCTGCACTTCTGCCTGCGGATCTCCGTCGAAGGACTCGGGTTGTGGTGCGTCAAGTTCATCAAGGATGCCGTTTCCGGCGCCTGGAACCCCGGCCATTGTGTCGACTGGCCGAAGTGTAACTGCAAGAGCTGCTGCCCCTGCAACGCCAAACATCGCAGTCAAGAAGGATCGCCGATCCATAATAAACCTCCCAAGGTTGCTTGAGCTGAACAAAGCGCCCCGCCTGCCGAATGAGCAGGCGCAGCGCACGGTGAAAATTAAGGACTCGCCAGCCGCCGTAGCGGCTCGCGAATCCTATCAGCGCAGGAAGGGACGTAGCTGCGCCGATCCACGACATATCAGCCAAGCACTATTCCCATCACCAGAAAGGTGACGGCTGTTGCGAAAATCGGTGCGAGCAACCATCGCGCTTGGCCAACACTCTTATCCATCTGTTTTCTCAACTTTTCCGAGAGAGAACAGCCTTGAGTAGCAGGCCGTTCCCGACTGCTGCCCTCGGTAAGACCAATGCGTTTTGAGGCCAGACCTAAGTCCCACGCCCCGCCCGACCGAAGCCCCAGCCGAGGAACATTTTTATTTCGCTTAAGTTCAACTGCCGTCAGCGTTTGGACGATCTTGTCATGTGCTGACCTCACAAGGAGAACGACATGAGAATGCATCTTACGGGCGCCGCCGCGGCGCTGTCGCTGTTGGCCAGTGTCGGCGCTGTCGCCGCTCAGGATGTTATCATTCAGCCTGAACAGGACACGGTCATCCGCGAGTATGTGAAGAAGCAGCCTCTCGCTTCGGTGAAGATTCCCGGTGTGGAGCTGAATGTCGGAACGGCGCTGCCGGACACGGTCGAGCTTCATGAGGTTCCCGACGTCAAATACCGCTATGTGGTGGTCGACAACCGCACCGTTCTGGTCGATCCGGGCACCCGCAAAATCGTGAAGGTCTACGACTGAAACTTCGAACCGGCCTAAACCCGCCGCCAGTCTGGCGGCGGGTTTATCCATGCCAGCTCCAGCCAGTACGAGTGCGTTGAAGCTGTGACGTCACCGGCCTTGGGACTTCGCGTGGCTGATCTCCAAGCCAGGATGCGCGAGGCGCGAATAACGGATGCCGAAATGAAAACCTTTCAGAAGGTTGCGGCCATCATGGAAGACCGTCACGGCCGGATCGATAGCGACGACCTGGTTGCCGCATCGTTCCTTGCGGACCCCCGCAAACGCTTTGAGTGACGTGCCCGACAACTAGCAGATTGTTGATACCCCGCGCCCAGGCGGCCAGGGTCGCCGAGATCCGGGCGCCGAATCTGTACTTTAGCCTCGGGCTATTCCGCTTTCGCGGAAGTTTCGACCGGTGCGCAATATGCAATGCTGCTAATGCGGCGGTACGAGCCGCCCTGGTTGACGCGGGCGCCCGAGCCATCCCAACAATGCGCCCCCCCGTCCGCGTCGACCACGGCAGCCGCTTGGCGCTGTCATCCGATAGTCCTGAGTCGGCAGTGCCGGACAATGCAGCCATCGCGCGAAGCGACAGCCTGCCGTGACCTTCGTTGCCGCTTCAGCCGCCGACCAGCGCCTTCGTCGTCACCAAAGTGACGCCGGCTTCGGCGAATTCACCATTGTGCCTGATGATGACCTGCTCGGCGCTCTCGCTGGCATTGTCCAGCGTGCTGTGGGCATCGGATACCACGGTCACGCCGAGCCCTCTGGCGATCGCGCCCTTGACGGTTGCCGCCAGGCAAAAATCGGTCTGTGCGCCCAGCAGCACGACAGCACCCGCGCCCTGCCTGGCAACCCAGTCGCCAAAGGCCGGATTGCTGAAGGCATCGCGCACGGATTTGGCAAAAGTCGGCTCGTCCGCTGCCTGGCCAAGTGCGGGCCATACCGGCCAGCCGTGTTCACCCGGCGCCAGCGGATCGCCTTCGGGTCCGTCATGCCTGACAAAAAGCGACCTTGCGTCCGCCGCGCCGCGCCCAGTCGATCACCGCCCTGGCGCGCTCGACGATGCCCGACGCATCATGGATCGGCGGCTCGTGCATACCGTCGAACATGCCGGTCTGGAGATCGATGACAATGAGCGGCGCGTTGTCTGGGAGGCTGCGAGCTGACATGGTTTTTACATAGCACGGCGGGCAAGGTGATCAAGGTACGTTTGATGCGGTCATCGCCGCCCCTCACGGCACTCTTGCCAACCCGACAAAAGCCAGCAACGGGCCGATGTCATGCTGGTCGGCGGCCTTGAGGGCGGCGATATAGGCCGCTCGCCTTTCGTTCATTTTCTGCAGGTCGGAACCGGCGGTCCAGTCTATCTGATCGACGCCGTACACCTTCTCCAGCACGGTATCGGCCAGGATGCGGGCATGGCGTCCGTTGCCATTCGCAAACGGATGGATGAGCACGATCCGGTGGTGAAGCCGCACCGCTGCTTCCATGGGCGCATATGTACCTTGATCCACCCAGTAGAGTGCATCGTCCAGAACAGCGCGCAATTGCACCTCGATCTGCACGGGATCGACGCCGATATTCTTGCCGGTCGTCCTGAAGGTTCCGGCCCAGTTCCACACCTCGCCAAACAATTGCCGGTGAAGCTCGATGACAAAACCGTTGGTGAGAACATCTTTCCTGCGTGTCCGCGAAAGCCAAAGCAGGCCGGACGTGATGTTGGCCTGCTCCAATTCGTCAAGCTCGGCCTGGGTCGTGATGTGTCTGTGCTTCAGTCCGCCAAGCTCATTGGGGTCAAGCGGCGTCGCGCCTTCGGGATAATCGGGCGCTATCGTCATTTGTCCTGCCAGAAATCGGGCGGCATGTCATGGATCAGCTCGTTGGTCAGGCGGATCACCTCCTGACCATTCCGGCTGCCGGTCACGGCCTGGTCTTCCAACGCCATATGTTTGCCGGCCGTCGCGACGATCGCCTCTGCCCGTTTCCGCGCCTGTGCAAGGATGACTTTTTCGATCGTGTCGGGCGGCACGAACGCGTAGACGAACCGGCACCCCATCGCTTCCGCGGTCGCCTGCATCGACTTTAGCGTTATGCCGCCTTCGAGTTCGGCCTGCTCCGCCTGGGCAATACGGGCGCGGGTCACGCCCATCCGCCTTGCAAGCTGGGCACCGGACATGCCGAGCGCCTTTCGCACAGTTCTTATCCAGCCCTCCGAAGGAACCTGGATGGTGACGCCCTGGGCGAGATCCACCACGGCCTGATAATGTTGGCGAACCACCTGTTTGACGCTCATTGTAAATCCATATATTGACAAATTCAGTCATTATGTAAATTCATATGTATACAAATGTTGGCATGGCGTCAATATATATGTTGACTCCATGGGCAAAACCTGGGACTCGTCCGGCTTGGTTGGCACATGTCGCGTCTCTGCCATCATCGCGCCGGGATTCAGGAGAGACCACGATGAAGAAGACTTACGACAAGCCGACCTTCGTCAGGAAGGGCAAGCTTTCAGCCGTCACGGCAAACGGCCCGAGCAGCGCCACGATATAGTCCGGCGCACCTTTGGCCGGATCGCGCGGCACTGGAGCAATTCCGGGAAAAGCATCGAAGGTTTCGATCAGGAACTGCGTAAAACAAAGAATTGCAGGGCGAGCGCCTTGCCGTTCAGCCTTGGATGTATTGCGGTTTTGCCGATTTCAGCTTGGATATTGACAGATGGCCGCAGTCTGGCATCATCGAACCGGGATTTTAGGAGAGTCTGACATGAAAAAGACCTATGCCAAGCCGACGTTTTTGAAAAAAGGGCGTCTTTCAGCGATCACGGCGGGAAACGGCGCCTCGATTATTCTGCCGGGCTGACCGTAAGCGCAACCTGATTGCAGCGGGGCGAAATTTCGTCCCGTCTTAGTGCGCCCCAATCTCAGCGCGCCAGGACCAGATCGTCCAGGACCATTTGCCAATAGTGTTTCGTCGACAGGCGAACACGCGTCACCGCTTTGAGCATCGGGGCGTAGTGCAGCGGCGTGAGCGCCGACAATGTGACCTGATCGCTTGAGATCAGTTGCTCGCCAAGCCAGCTTTCGATCAGCGCCACCTCTCCTTCCGACTTCAGCCAGGCAGCGCTCAGCATGACCGAGTGAAAGCCGAACGGCTGTTCACAGCTGAATTCGGCCGGCAGCCCGCTGCTGGTGTAGACCAGATGGTCGCCGGAGACATTTCCATTGACATAGCCCTGGCTGTCCTTGGTGTAGTCGCGCGCCATCGCATTCAGGTTGCGCCACGCCAACCCGGCATGGCCGGACGGAATCTTCCTGAAAGTGCGCGACGTCACATCGTCGAAATCGATCGTTTCCAGGGCGGCGTCGGTCGCGATGCAAGCGATTTGCGGCGACAGCAGGCCGAGATCGGTCGGATAGGGCGACAGCGCCAGCCGCCGCTCAAGGCCTTCGCCACTGACGAGAACCGTGTCGGCGTCATCGGCTAGATCGGCGCTGAAGGCGGCGCCTGGCGCCAGCGGCCGCGTCTCCAGGACGTGTCCGTTCCTCATCACCGAGAGGATTGCGGATCCGTCACCGCCTACGCGCCCGGCGAGGCGACGCGGCGGCGCCAGACCGACCGGCTGCAGCATCTCGTGCGACACCAGCCCGGCAGGCGAACCTGGCACCGACAGGAGGTGCCGGGACTGGGTGTCGTTTTCGCTCTTCGCCTGCCAGCCGGGCGGCACCGAAACCACAAAGCGCCAGTTGCCCGGCACGCGGATCACTGCCTTCCTGCGTTTCACCGACATCGGGAAATTGGCAAAGCCGGCATTGTTGGTCCGCACTGATGCGACGAACTTGCCGGCCTCGTCATACAGCCGCACCATGATGCCGGCCATCGGCCGGTCGCCAACGCCGTATTTGCCGTCGCGATCGACGTCGAAATAGACGAAGGACGAATAGTTCAAGGTGCCGCCGCTGTCGCTCCAATCGCTGCGAACGGCATAGTCATTCGCCGGATTGGCCCGCCCCCTGCGGCGACTACGCCTCCGCCACTGCAGCCAGAACAGGGCGGCAGCCACCGCAAGGACCACGATTGCTCGGACAGGATCTCGACAGGGCCGAAGTCAGGCATGGGGCCTCGATCCAAAGGTCTTGTTGGAGTTCATGGGCAATGCGGCTGCGTTGGCGCGATTTGCAGCAGACTAGCTTGCGACATCGCCGCTGCACAGATGAGGCCGGTGGCAAAGGGAGACCGCCGCCGCAAGTGGCTCGAAGCCCTACTTCAACTCCACCCACACCGGCGCATGGTCGCTGGCGCCGTCCTCGCCGCGCACGTCGCGGTCGATGCCGGCGGCGGTCAGGCGCCGTGCCAGTTTCTTCGACAGCAAGATGTGGTCAAGCCGAAGCCCGGCGTTGCGCGGCCAGCGGTTGCGGCGATAATCCCAGAAGGTGTAGAGCGTCTCCTTCGGATGCTTTTTGCGAAGCGCATCTGTCCAGCCCTGCTCGAGCAACGCGGCGAAGGAAGCCCGGCTTTCCGGCTGCACCAGCGCGTTGTCGTCATAGGAACGGGTGGGATAGATGTCGCGCGGCTCGGGCACGATGTTGTAGTCGCCGGCCAGCACCACCGGCAGGCCGGTGTCGAGCAGCTGTTCGGAATGCCCCCCCAGCCGCTCGTGCCAGGCGAGCTTGTAGGCGAATTTCGGACCGGGCTGCGGGTTGCCGTTCGGCGCATAGAGGCAAGCGATGACAATGCCATTCACCGCCGCCTCGATATAGCGGCTCTGCCTGTCGGCTTCATCGCCGGGCAGGACATCGCGGGTCAGCACCGGTTCCGAACCCCGCGCCAGGATGGCAACGCCGTTCCAGGTCGGCTCGCCCTTCCACACCGCGCCATAGCCGGCCGCCGCGAGGACCGAGCACGGAAACTGCATGTCGCGCGCCTTCAACTCCTGCAGGCAGACGACATCGGGTTTTGCGACAGCGAGCCACGCCAGCAGGTTTTCGAGGCGACTGTTGATGTTGTTTATGTTGAAGGAGGCGATTTTCATCGCTTCAGGAAACGATCCGACCCGACCACGCCTTCACCGCCTCGGCCAGCGTCTTCAAATGATCGGCGGCGGAGAAGCCGGAAATGCTCTTGCGCGGCTTCAGATCATGGTCGCCGTCCTCCAGCCAGTGGATCTCGATGCTGCCGGACAGCGCATAAGTCGCAACCTCGTCCTTCGTGCCGAACTCGTCGCGCGTGCCCTGGAAGATCAGCGTTGGCGTCTTCAGCCCGGCGAGGTGTTTGGTGCGCAATTGCTCGGGTTTGGCCGGCGGGTGGAAGGGATAGCCGAGGCA
Source organism: Mesorhizobium cantuariense (assembly GCF_042647205.1). Lineage (NCBI taxonomy): Bacteria > Pseudomonadati > Pseudomonadota > Alphaproteobacteria > Hyphomicrobiales > Phyllobacteriaceae > Mesorhizobium > Mesorhizobium cantuariense. The sequence continues at coordinate 4,610,235 of NZ_JBHRVD010000001.1, forward strand.
CAGCAGGCCTGAAATCTCACCCTTGGCAAACATCTCGTCGGCGACCATCGAAGCGACGCGCCCGCCCATCGACTTGCCGCCGATGATCAGCGGGCCAGTCACGCCCTTCGCCCTGAGGTCGGCTATCGCCTTAATATATTCCGGATTCACCGTCTCGGCCCGCGGCGGCGGCTTGCGGTGGCCATAGCGGCGGGCGGCCATATAGTGGAATTCAAAGCGCGCGACATGGAAGCCAGCCGCGGCAAGAGCTTTCGCGGTGGCGGTCATCGAGGGCGAATCCATCGACGCACCCGCGCCATGCGCGAGCAGGATGGTGATGGGGGCGGTGTCGGGACCGTCGAAGAGGAAGGTGGTCATGGAGCGGCCTCGCTAGAGAGGCCGCGTTCCGTCACACCCCCCTCTGTCCTGCCGGACATCTCCCCCGCAAGGGGGGAGATTGGCAGCTTGGGCGCTTCGCTCCTTCTTGCAAAGTAGGAGATTGGCGAAAGCGGGTGAGCGCTTAATCTCCCCCCTTGCGGGGGAGATGGCCGGCAGGCCAGAGGGGGGTGTTCAAGCGCCAGCATCAATCCCCTCACCCCGCCGTCCGCGCCAGTTGCAAATCCACGAACTGCACGCCCTTGGCCGCCACCCGCGCCCATTCGGACTCCGCGTCGAGCTCCAGATAGCGCACCCACAGCCGCCGCGCCTCCAGCAGATTGCCGGCGTCGAATTCCAGCCGGGCGAGGTTGAACACCGGATCGGCATAATTCTTATCGAGCGTGATCGCTTTCTGCAGGTGCCTTCGCGCCGAGGCCTCGCGGCCTTGCTCGCTCATCAGCCCGGCCAGGTTGAACCAGGCTTCGACGAAGGCCGGATCGAGTTTTATCGCGCTGATATAGTCGTGCGCGGCGTCCGCCGCGTGGCCGCCGGCGCGCAGGCAGTTGGCGCGGTTGAAGGCGGCTATCGCATCGCTCGGGTCGATGGCCAAGCAGCGCTGGTAGAGCGCGGCAGCACCTTCATGGTCGCCGCCCTCCTCCGCTGCTTCCGCCTCAGCGAACAGCTCTTCCAGCGTGTCGTCGCCCTCTGCCCCGGCTGTTCCGAGATCGAACAGCAATTGCCCATCGAGTTCGCTCTGCCCACCCTCGAGATAGATCGCGTCGGGTCGGCCGTGCTGCGAGCCGACATTGAGCGATTTGGCGGTCAGCGAAGCCACCGGGCCAGAGCGATGGACGGAGCGCGCGATAGCCCCCCATGTCGCACCGCCGGCCACCAGCCCGGCATATTTGCGGGCCAGGATCAGGTCGCGGAAAGAATAGGGATCTGCGTCATGCTCGAACGCATCGAACAGCGACAACAAATCGAGATCGGCGCCGGACAGCCGCGATTGCTCGATCAGCGATTGCCGTGACAGCGAGGATGCCTCCGGCGCCTTCATCAGCTCGAGCAGGCGCAGGAAGCCGTTCTCGCTGAGCAGCTTGCGCCCGGCCCCGCGCTCGGCGGCGACACGGCGCTCGATCTCGGCGTCACCGTTCTTGGAGAGCCCGGCCTTGGCGAGCAGTGCGCGGCCGAACACGACATGCGTGGTGCGCCTGGTGACGCCGCGCCGCAGCTGGCCGTGCTGGCGCTCGACCTCGCGTGCCGCCAACCTGAGCGGAAACGCCGCCAGCGCGCCGATGGTGCCGAAGACGGCGCCCAGGACGGCCGGTGCCGTCATTTCTTGCTCTTGCCGACCGCCTTCAGCAGATTGGCCTTCAGCGGATTTTCAGCCGCACCGCCCGCTGCCGCCTTCCTGGCGGCTGGCTTGGCGACCTCGTCGGCCTTGCTCTTCGACTTGGCCGGCGGCTTCGATTGCGACAGGCTGGCCTTCAGCGCATCCATCAAATTGATGACATTGCCGCGCTCCGGTGCCGCCGCGATGATCGGCTTGTGGCCTTTCAGCTTCTCGCGGATCATCGTCATGAGTGCCGCCTCGTAGCGGTCCTCGTAGTGCTTCGGATCGAAGGTTGTTTCCTTCTGCTTGATCAGCGCTTCGGCGAGCTGCAACATTTCGGCGTCGGGTTTGCCGGCCGGGATGTTGCCGAAATATTCAGCCGTGCCACGCACTTCGTTCGGATTCCTCAACGTGCACACGAACATGCCGTTCTCGCGCGCGCCGATCGTCACCACCCGCTCGCGGCTGGACAGCACAAGGCGGGCGATCGCCAGCTTGCCGGATTTGCGCATGGCTTCGCGCAGCACGGCGAAGGTCTCCTCCGCCATCGCTCCGTCGGGCGCCAAGTAGTATGGCGCGTCCTGGTAGATGACGTCGACCTCGCCCTCGTCGACGAAAGCCTCGATGTTCATCGTGTGGTTGGATTCGATGCGCACCGCGTCGAGGTCGGCATCATCGATGATGATGTACTGCTTGTCCTCGTACTCGTACCCCTTGACCAGATCCGAACGCTCGACCAGCCCGAGTTCCGGGTCAACCGGCTTCATGTTGATGCGGTTGTGGGTCTTCTTGTGCAGCTGGTTGAAGCTGATGCGCTCGCTGGCGCTGGTGGCGGGGTATAGCCGCACCGGACAGCTCACGAGGCTGAGCTTGAGGTAACCTTTCCAACTTGCCCTGGGCGCCATGATACACTCCTACGCGGCCATGCACTGACATTACTGCAGCGCTTTTTCGTTCGAAGGACGAACGAGGCTGCGCAAATCCTACACCGACCCCACACGATACAGGCAAATCCCTGACGAAATCTTCCGGTACGTCTTTGAGGTCGTGGATGGAGAATAATTCAAATTGTCGGAAGCGTCGATGGCACGCCCTAGCGGGGTCAGACCAAGGTTCACAACGACAAAGCGTCCCCATTCTTCGTCATCCTAGGGCGTAGCAAGGAGCGAAGCGACGCGGCGCAGACCCTAGGATCCTGTGTGACATCAGTCAAAGGATGCGGCGGATCAGAATAGCCGCTTATCGCGCTGCCCGCTATCGTGGTCACATGACCGGCTATGTTTATATGACCGCAAGCCAGAAGCGTGGCACGATCTATCGGCGTCACCAACGACCTCGGTCGTCGCGTACCCGAGCACAAGTCCGGCCAAGGCTCGGGCTTCACCAGTCGCTACGGCGTGCAACGCCTTGTCTGGTACGAGGAGTATTTCGACATCACTGATGCGATCCAACGTGAGAAGTCCGTGAAACGCTGGCCACGCCAGTGGAAGATCGACTTGATCGAGGCGACCAATCCGGAATGGTTCGAGCTCTTTCGGGGAACTGGGTGGTGAGCGTTTTGCACCGTTTGCAACGCTCTTAGGTCGCGGCACAGGATCCTAGGGTCTGCGCGCGTCGCTTCGCTCCTTGCTTCGCCCTAGGATGACGAAAGATGGGTAGGCAAATCCCGCGCGAACTCATCGATATCCGCCCATGGATCGCCCGAAGTTGCCAGCAGCCCCGGCAGTGAGGAATAGTTCAGATCCTGCGGCGCATCGATCAACTCCAGATCCGCCCAGCTCACCGGTGTCGAGGCCGGCAGGTTGGTGCGGGCGCGCAGCGAGTAAGGTGCTGCCGAAGTGTGGCCGCGCGCATTGCGGTGGTAGTCGATGAAGATGCGCTTCTTGCGATTGTCCTTGCCCATTGTGGTGGTGAAGGTATCGGGCGCGGTTGCCGCCAGATGCGTGGCGATGGCGCTGGTCGCCTGGTGCAGTTTCTTCCAGTTCTGCTTGCGCGTCACCGGCACCGTGATGTGGATGCCGCTGCCGCCGGAGGTCTTGGCGAAGGGCACCAGCCCCAGCCCCTCCAGCTCGCTCTTGATATGCACCGCCGCCTCGACCACCTCGCGCCAGGTGATCCCCTCGCCCGGGTCGAGGTCGAAGACGATCTGGTCGGGTCTGTCGAGGCTGGTGCGATGCGTGCCCCAGGTATGGAACTCAACGACGCCGAACTGCGCCAGTGCCAGGTAGCCTTTCGCCCCTTCGACCGAGAGGTAGGATTTGGTCTCGCCTTCGGAATTGGTCGCCTCGAACGTCACCACCGACGGCGGCATGCCTGTGAAGGCATGGCGCTGGAAGAAGCAGTCCTTCGGCAGGCCGGTCGGGCAGCGCACCAGCGACACCGGGCGGCCGAGGATGTGCGGCAGCATGAAGTCGCCGACCAGCGCGTAATAGACGGCAATGTCGAGCTTGGTCGGACCGGTCTTGCCGAACAGCCGCCGCGTCGGGTTGGTCACCCAGATGGTGGCCAGATCGGCCTCCGAGATCAGCCGCTTGCGTGTCGAGGACACCGGCGTCGACAGGCCGACATCGCGCAAGCCGCGAAACACCGCGTGGCGCAGCGCATTGTCCGATGTGCGGTTGGCGTAGTGGATGCGGGCCGAGAGCAGCGGCTTGACCCAGTTCATCTCGCGCATGATTTCGCGCGGCACGCCTTCCGGTGCGGACGCGCCTGATGTGAGCGGCTCCAGCCGTGCGAGCAATTCTGCCGCGGTCACGGCATCGAAGCCGGTGCCGACCTTGCCGCGATAGTGCAATTCGCCGTCCTCGAATTCGGCGAGGCCGAGCGCTGCCAGGCCTTCGGCCGCATCCGATGTGGTGTAGCCAGCAATGACAAAGTCACCGCTTTGCAGCGCCTTGGTCTTGGTCCAGCTCTTGGTACGGCCGCTCTGGTAGATCGCGGTGGCGCGCTTGGAGACGACGCCTTCCAGCCCGAGTTCCGACGCCTGGTCGTAGAGTCCCTGCCCCGAGCCTTCGACATGGTCGGAGAACTGGATGGCGGAATTGGCGCCGAGGCCGGACAGCATCTGCGCCAGCAGCGCCTTGCGCCGGATGAGTGGCGCCTTGGTCAGGTCCCAGCCGTCGAGATAAAGCAGGTCGAAGGCGTAGAAGTGCAACTTGCTGCCGGCACCCTCTGCCAGCGCATCCTGCAGCAGCGCGAAGCGGCTGATGCCCTTGGCATCGAGCACGACGATCTCGCCATCGATGATGGCATCGCGGCAAGGCAGTTTGGCGAAGGCGCCGGCCAAGTCGCCATAGCGCTTCGTCCAGTCGATGCCGCCACGGGTGATCAGCTTGACCGCGCCCTCAGTGAGATGCGCCATGGTGCGGTAGCCGTCGAATTTGATCTCATGCAGCCAGACCTCGCCTGTACCGCTCTTGGTGTCCTCGCCATCGGGCGGTTTTGGCACCTGCGTCGCCAGCTGCGGCTCGATGCGGCTGAGCGCCGGGGCCTTGAAGGCACCCGGCAGCGTGCCGGGCTTCAGCGAACCCTGCCTGGGTACGGGTTTGGCGGCCGGCTTCGCCGGCGCCACCAGCTCCTCGATGCGCAATCCGGATTTGACGCTTTCAGGCCGCGATTCCAGGATGTCGAGAGCGGTGTCGGAAGCAAGGTCGCGCTCCTTGAACAGCAGCCAGTTTTTCTTCTCGCTGTCCTCGCCGGGCTTGGGTTTCAGCCTGGTAAGCATCCAGCCGCCATTGAGCTTGTCGCCGGCCAGCCGGAACTTGAAGGCGCCGGTCTTGAAACTCTTTTCGACGTCGTCCATCGGCGCCCAGGTGCCGGTATCCCAGACGATCATCGGCCCACCGCCATACTCGCCCTCGGGAATGACGCCCTCGAAGTCGATATATTCGAGCGGATGGTCCTCGGTCTGGACCGCCAGCCTTTTGTCGGCCGGATTGAGCGAAGGCCCGCGCGGCACCGCCCAGCTTTTCAAGACATCGCCGACCTGCAGGCGCAGATCATAGTGGTCCGCGGTGGCGTGGTGCTTGTGGACGACGAAGCGGTTGCCGTCGCCGGCAATGAGCCCGCCGGCCGGTTCCGGCGTTTTGGTGAATTCGCGCTTGGCGCGATAGGCTTTGAGTTTGGGAGGAGCGGTGGTCATGGCAAAGGTCAAAGCACGGTGGCCAATTGCCAGCGGCGCGTTCCTTCACACCCCCCTCTGTCCAGAGGGGGGTGCTGTCCCTCCAGCGTCTCTAAAGGATGGCGATCACAGGGTCTCAATCGTCGGTGGCCGGCGTCAACTCGAGCTCCGCCGGTGACAGTCCCTGCTGCAGCTGGCTCAACCGGAATTCGTCCACCCAATAAGCCTCGCCGTCGACCAGCACGCGGGCCTGGTAGGCGCCGGCCGAAAAACTCTGAGCGGTGATGTAGACCTTGTGGCGGTCGAGCGCCTTGCGCACCGCGGCGCGCTTGGAATTCTGGCCGATGACGGGACTGAACATGACGCTGCCCTCGGTCGCCCTGACACGCAACATGGCCGCTGCCCGCAGCCTGGCGACTGAGCTCAAGGATGACGGAGACGCGCCGTCCTGTCAATTTCGGTGCAAACGGCTTGTAGCCGGATCGGGGGGCACAAAAAAAACCGCCGCCTTGCGGCGGCGGATCTGATGATCGCGATGATCGAACGGCGGTTTGCCCCGTCAGGTTGCTGCCGATGGGCTCGGTGACGCCGTGACGCGGGAGAGCTGCTGACGCTTGTTGAGCGTCGGCTTTTCATAAGTCTTTTTCATCGGTATTCCCCAAAGCCCTAATCGGCCCGCGGCAAGTGGAGCATGCACCGATACTTTGTCAAGCCGCCGCTGAAATATCCTCAGCGAGAACGTCCTTGCCAGCGCGGTCGGACGCGGTCGCCTTGGCGGGCTCCACGAGTTCGCATGCGGCCAACTTCAGTCCTTCAATCGCCGTAAGCGGCTCATCAGGCTCCGAACGGCCTTGAGCAGCCGCGGACGCGATCGCGCCATGCCTTCGGCCCGGCTGCGCAGCAAAATGGCTGCGTTCGCAGCCCTGCCCCGCACCGTCATCGGTTCGCAGATCTCGGCCAGAACCGAGCTCGCGGCACCGATATGTCCCTTGTAGCCCTGGCTGCCGACCGACAGGTCGAAATAGTCGAACCCCTGTCCGCGCCCCCACATCATCAGCTTGCCCATCATCGTCAGGCCGGGTGAGACATTGGCGACCGCATTCTGGTCGATGCCGAGCAGGAGGGTGTGAAGCGTGCCTTTTCGGACCAGCACATAGATGGAGGCGAGCCAGGCTTCGCCGACGCGCAGCCCAAACAGCCGCACCGATCCGTCGGACAGGCCTTGCAGCGCCGCGTGGCGGTAGAAGTCGACGACCGGGGCCTGCGTCAGGAGGTCGAAACGCCCAAGCTCGCGAAAGCGCTTGAGCCGCAGTTCCAGCAGCGTGTCGAAAAGCTCCTCGGTCAGCGCCGGCGTGTCGGCCTCGACCAGAGCGAGGCCGACACGCCGTTCGAAGGCGCGGCACTGCTTGTGGAAGGTCTTGGCGAAGGATGGCTTGCAGATGCGCTTGATGAGCGTCTCCGGGTCGCCGTGCAGGACGAGGCCGGAGGTGATCTGGATGGAGTCGCGCGCCACCGAAAGCAGCGCCAGCGGATTGGCCACGCCGTGGATCTGCTGCGGGATTCCCGCGATATGGATGCGATCCGCCGGCGGCAGCACGGCGCGGACCGCCGCCCAGGCGGCGTCGGCACTCTGCCTGGTCCACGCTCTCGCATCCGCCAGCAGCGGCACCGAATAGTCGCACACGCGGCAGCTTAGCCATTCGATCACGTGGTGGCCGCGGGCTCGGCGCCGCATCAGCGGCAGCAGCATGACCGGCGCGCCCGTAGCAGTGTCGCTCACCTCGACGACGAGCAGGTCCGCGTCTTTGGGCATCAGTCGCGCGGCGATTCCTTCGACCCACGCGTAGTGCTGATGGGCGGTGCAGACGCCGTCCGCCTGATGTTGCAGCCAGAGCGGCTTGACGGTCTCAAAGCTGGTGTGCAGCCGCGCCGTATAGCGAGCGCCAGCGCCGGCGCTGGCGGCAATCGGGGAAACCGGCCCATCGTCCGTCATCGCAGTCACTTGCATTGCCCGGCTTGCCATATGCTTGTCCTGTCATTCCGGTCCCCCACGCAAGCGCCGCAAACCCCGCATCAGTCCCTGGATCGTCTTGAGCAGCCGAGGTTTGGAGCGCACGAACACCTCGGTCCGGTTGCGGACCTCGAGGGCGGTGCTCACGGCATTGCCCCGCACCGTAATCCCGTGGCAAAGCTCGCGCAGGACCGACCCCGTGGCGCCCATATGCTCCTTGTAGCTCTGATTGCCCACCGACAGGTCGAAATGGTCGAAACCCTTCTCGCGCGCCCAGCTCATCAACTTGCCCATGATCAGAAGTCCCGGTGACACGTTGGGTACCGCGCCCTGCTCGATTGATATCAGCAGAGCATGAACAGTAACTTGATGGATCAGCAGGTATTGGACCGCGATCAGAGCCTCACCGACGCGCAGCCCGAAGAGCCGCACCGATCCATCCGACAGCCCCTCGAGGGCGGCGTTTCGGTAGAAGTCGACAACCGTCCCCTGCGTCAGCAGGTCGAAACGGCCCAATTCGCGAAAGCGGCTGAGCCGCATCCGGACCAGGTTGCCGAAGATGAGCTCCACCAGAGCCGGTGTGTTGGCCTCGACCAGTTCCACGCCGCCGAGCCGTTCGATCCGGCGCCAGTCCTTGTTGAAGGCCTTGACGAAGGATGGCCGGCATAGACGCTTGAGGACGGTTTCCGGATCGCCGTCGATAGCGAGGCCGAAGCTGGTATGAAGGGAATCGCGCGTGGCCGCCAGCAAGGCCAGCGGATTGGCGACGCCGCTGATCAACTGCGGAATTCCCGTGATGTTGATGCGGTCCGCCGGCGGCAGCACGGAACGCACCGCGGCCCACGCGGCCTGTGCGGATTGCCTCGTCCACGGGCTCGCATCGGCCAGCAGCGGTGCCGAATAGTCGCAAACGCCACAGCTCAGCCATTCGATCACCCGATGGCGGAAAGCCGGTCGCCGCATCAGCGGCACCAGCATACGGGGCGCGCCCGTCGCGGCGTCGTTCACCTCCACGATGAGCACGTCCGCACCTTTCGGCATCAGTCGCGCGACAATTCCCTCGGTCCACGCATAATGCTGGTGGGCGGTGCACACACCGTCCGCCTCGTAGCGCAGCCAGAGCGATCTGGCCGCTTCCAGGCTGGTGTGCAATCGCGCCGTGTAGGCATCGTTCGCAGCGACGGTCGCGGGATCGAGGGCCTGCCCTTCGGGCAAGCCGGTCGCCGCAGCACTTTGCACTGCCTGGCCTGCCATATCTTCATCTTCTCCTATCGTTTTGCCGTCGCGAACGTAACCGCTCGCCGCCACGAACCCAACCGGCTGTCGCGCGCCTCATCCGGATGCTCGAGATTCCATATGCGGTGATGCGCGAAATACCATGATGCCGCGAGCACGAATATCTCGGAGACGGCGGAACCCACCAGCGCCCACGGCGGAGACGCAATCGCCAGCAGGATCGCGATCAGGACCAGCCCGACGACCGCGCCGCCCAGCGTGGTGAACGCGACGATCCGGAAATCGCCGAGTATCTCAAGCACGATGCGGGGCATGATGTAGAGCATGATCGGGACAAAATTCGCGATCACGAAAATCCCGATGAATCCGACCGACGCATCCTGGAGAGCCTGGGATTTTATCATCGGCAGGACGAACATGATGGCGCATCCATAGGCCAGGCCGCCGAGCCCCATGACGAGCGCCCAGATCTTCGCCTGCGCCCAAACACGGCCTGTTTCGTTGTTCCGCATCAGCCTGGCAAGATCCGGCTGTATCATGTTGACGAAAGCAAGACTGATGATGCGCAGCGGGGCAAACAGCACCAGGACCGCCGCCAGCGGTGCGTAGGCGGCAGGCCCGGCAATGCCCGCGACCAGCAGCGCCAGACATTGACCCTGGATGTTGGTGGTGGTCGCGCTGAATGCCGACCAGCGCAGCTGGTGCCAGAGCCCGATATAGCGTCGCCGTGTCGGCATGCGAAAGCTGATGCGAAGTGTGCGCCGAGCCAGCCGGACCAGGGCGAAAATACCGAACACATTTGCCGCGGCAAGTGCATAGAACACGGTCTGCAGCGGGTCCTGGACCTTCCAGATCGTCAGCCCGGTCAGGACAATGCCGGCGATCGTAAAAGCGCCGTCGCTGATGGAAACGACCACCTGCTGGCGACGTGCGAAGAAAGCCGTGCGCATATGGCTGCGCAACGACCAGGCGCCGACGAAGCAGCCAGCGGCAATTCCACTTGGATCGCCAAGGAGATGCATCAGAACAGCCGTACCGACGGCCATCAGCAACGCCACGATCAGTGCTGCCGTTCCAAACGCCACGTCATAGGCATCGACGCCGGCGCTGTTGGTGCTTTTGCTCATCCAGATGCTGGCGGGAACGGCGGTGAGCGACCTGATGTAGGACAGGCCGACGCCGCCCATCACCATGCCGATGGCGAAGAGGCCATAGCCTTGCGCCGAGAGCATGTGCAACAGCATGATGTTGAGGGCAAAGTGAAAGCCGCTCTGCATCGCCTCGCCGCCGATCATCAGCACGAGGCGTCGAACCAGATGGCTCGGGAACGCAAGCTTCACGGCCGTGTCTCCGCTTCGCGGGCAGCCCGCGCCCGGCCCGGCCGCGCCATGGTCGTCTTCAGCTTGTCGGCGGCGATCGCCGCGATCGCGGCGGCCGCGACCGGCTCGGAGAAGATTGCCTCGTAGCGCGCGCGCCCGGCAGCGACAAAACCGCGCCAGGCCTCAGGGGCGAGGATGATCTCCTGCAATTTCGCGGCAAGAGCTGCTGCGTCGCCGGGCGGAACATGCCAGCCGGTCTCGCCGTCGCTGACCACTTCCACCAGCCCGCCAATCGCCGACACCAGCGGCGGACGGCCGTAAGCCATCGCCTCGATGGCAACGCGCCCCAGCGATTCCGGACGCCGCGACGGCACGGTGACGATGTCGGCCCACCGGTAATGGTCCGAAGGGTCCGATACGAAGGGCAAGACGCTGACGCGCCCGGTAAGGCCCATGGTCTCGACCAGCTCGGCCAAAGCGCGCTCGCGCTCGGTGCTTTCGAAGGCGCCGCCGACCAGCCGCATCTCGATCCTCGACTGGAGTTCCGCCGGCATCGAGGCGATCGCCTCCAGCAGGATCTCCTGCCCCTTGATCCTGTTGATGCGGCCGAGCAGCAGCACCCGCAGCGGACGCTTGCCGTCATAGGTCGTCGGTTCGACCGCCGCCGGCCCGGCAACGCCGTTGTAGACGACATGCGTGCGCGCGGTCTTGGGATCGCCGAAAGCGGCGCGCGTTGCGCGCGAGTTGAAGATCAGATCCGCACGGCTCCAGCGCATCAGGCCGACGAGTATCCTGCGCATGGCGCCTTCGGGGATTTCGTGGATGTGCAGGACGGCCTTGTGGGGAAGAAAGCGCGCGGCCAGCGCGTAGTCGGCCACGATCGAGGTGTTGACATAGACGAGGTCGCAATGCCTGAGGCGCCGCCATGCCCTGAACACCGCAACCGGCAATCGCGCCATCTCGACCGTCGCAAGGCGCGCTATGGCCTGGCGCCTCAGCACCCAGAGTGGTTCGAAGACGATCCGGCTGGCATGGGCTTCCAGGATATGCACGATCGGCCCGCTGCGCGGCAAGACCACCTCGATGTCGGCAGACGGAAACGCGGCGCGCAACGCAGCAACGCTCTCCGCGAAGCTGCGGTCGGAACCATAGAGTTCATAGCCCTGATGAACACAGGCAATCCGCATCTTTGTATCCCGCCAGGTGCTGCTACCATCGCGCTCGACGAGGGTGCAAAATCCTTGTCGCAAGAATCATGCCTGGTTCGATATGCCCGGCTATCGGTTCGAGATGCCCGACTATCGGCCGCACGACCCTGGCAATGCCTCGTTTCGATACAGCTACGCACAGAAGGGTTGACCGAGAATGAAACAACCACCGGGTTCAACACCGTTTTTTTACAACCCCGCGCCATGATCACTCCCCAAGAACGCTGAAACAGGCAGATGGCACGGAAGTTGCCGTCTGTTTCCTAAAAATTCAGCAATCGCTAATATATAGAGAACACCTGAAAGTGCCGCCGGCCATGAAACCAGAGACGTCTGCCATTCTGATCCTGGGGACCCGCGGCATACCCGCGGCCCATGGCGGCTTTGAAACCTTCGCCGAAAGACTGGCGCTGTTTCTTGTCGGGCGAGGCTGGAAGGTCGGCGTCTATTGCCAGGACGAGGTCGAGCGGATCGACCAGCGGGTGCGCAGCGAAACCTGGCGCGGCATCGAGCTCATCCACATCCAGGTCGCCTCCAAGGGGCCGCGCGCGACCCTGGAATTCGACTGGCAATGTGTCCGCGACGCCGCCAGGCGGCAGGGCGTCTGCCTCGTGCTCGGCTACAACGGCGCGGTCTTCCTGACCTGGCTCAGGCTGAAGCGGCGCAAGATCTTCACCAACATGGACGGCATCGAGTGGCGCCGCCCCAAATGGGGGATGGCGGCGCGCACCTGGTTCTGGCTCAACGAATGGATCGGCGCCTGGGCCTCGCATCGGCTGGTCGCCGATCATCCCGCCATCGCCAATCATTTGGCGACGCGCCGGCCACGCAGCGCCATCGCCACCATTGCCTATGGCGCCGATCCAGTGACGTCGGCGCCGGAGGCGCCGGTGCGGGCGCTCGGCCTCGAGCCCGGGCGCTATCTGGTCTCGATCGCGCGCATCGAACCCGACAACAACATCCTGCCGATCGTCGAAGCCTTCTGCAGCCGCAAGCGCGATATGAAGCTGGTGGTGCTGGGAACGCTGTCCGACGACATCCCCTATCATGCGGCCATCCGCAACGCGGCGAACGACTCGGTGGTCCTGCCGGGCGCCATCTACGACCAGGCAACGGTGAAGGCACTGCGCTTCCACGCCCGCGCCTATCTGCATGGCCACACGGTCGGCGGCACCAACCCGTCGCTGGTCGAGGCGCTGGCGGCCGGCAACATGGTGATCGCGCACGACAATCCCTACAACAGGTGGACCGCGGGGGCCGCGGCGATCTACTTCACCGACAAGGACAGTTGCGCCGAGCGGATGCAGCAGGCGCTGGACGACGATGACCTGGTCAGGACCTGCGGCGCTGCCGCCAGGGCGCGCGCCCGCGAAGCCTTCCGCTGGGACGATGTCCTGCTTGCCTATGAAAATGAGGCCTACCGCTTGCTCGGCGTGACCGCCGCCAAGACCACCGCGATGGATAACGCATCGCACGGAACTGTATGACAGGCTGGTCGCGCCGGCGGGTGCTGAGGACGGCGCTGTCCACGGCAGCGGCCCTTGGCTCGCTCCCGATCGCGCCAACCGCCCGCGCCGCCGGGCCGCAGTTTCGGCGCGGCGTCAACGCCTGGCCCTGGTTCTCGCTGACGCGCGAATTTCCCGCACCGCGCACCGACTATGACTGGCCGCCCTTCCAGTCGCAACGACCGGTACCGACCCCGGACGACCTGCATCGGCTGCGCAAGACCGGGCTCGATTTCATCCGTCTGCCCGTCGATCCCGGCCCCTTCCTGGCCGCCGACGCCACCACGCGCGGCCGGTTGCTGGACATGGTGGACGCGGCCGTCACCGCCGCTCTCGACGCCGATCTCGGCGTCATCGTCAATGTGCAGGCCAATGGCGCCACCCATTACTGGAACCCCGACCGCATGGTCTCCAGCACTGCGGCACCCGCCTTCGATCTCTATCGCGGGCTGGTCGGCGAGCTTGCCGGCAGGCTGGAGCGCTTCCAGCCCGGCAGGGTGGCGCTTGAGCCGGTCAACGAGCCGGCGCAGTCCTGCACGTCGAACGTCTGGTCGCAGATCCAGCTTTCACTTCTGACAGCGGCAAGGGCGACGGCCGCAACCCTGCCGCTGGTCGTCACCGGCGGCTGCGGCTCGATGGTGAGCGGACTGACCGCGCTCGACCCGGCACCGCTGGCGCCGTTCGAGCCGATCCTGTTCACCTTCCACTTCTACGAGCCCTATCTGTTCAGCCATCAGGGCGCGCCGTGGATGCGCGAGCCGGTCTACCGGTCGCTCAACAATGTGCCGTGGCCGGCATCCGCCGGCTCGTTGGAACAGACGCTGGCGTCGGTCAGGGCGCGTATGGCCGAGGATCCCGAGACCCCTGAAGACGCCAAGCAGGCCGCCTATGCCGAAACCGAGCGCGTGCTGAAGGTCTATTTCGACGCCCGGCCCGACCGCTGGTTTGTCGACAAATACCTTGCCGAGGCTCGCGCCTGGGCCGACGGCCACGGCCTTGCGCCGGAACGCATCGTCATGGCCGAGTTCGGCGCGCTGCGCACCGACGCCCGCTATGTCGCCGCGCCCAATCCGGATCGCGCGCGCTACATCGCCGATGTCAGGCAGAGCGCCGAGTCGTTCGGCTTTACCTGGGCATTCTGGGATCTCTTCGACGGCATGGGGATGATGGACGACACCACGCGCGCGCTGGATCCGGCGATGGTCGAGGCGCTCGGGTTGGTGATGCCGGAGTAAGTCGGTTGAAGGCTACCACCAGTGGCAATCACTGACCTCCGGGATTAGCCGAAAGCCTCCCTCTCTTCGTCATCCTAGGGCGGAGCAAGGAGCGAAGCGACGCGGCGCAGACCCTAGGATGACGAGGCGCGGGGGAACCTGACGCTTACGCCGCAGAGAGCCGCCGTAGGGCGCTACGTTTGCCCCGCTTGCGTCCTTTGCCGCACCACCACCCGCATCGGCCGGTAGAGCACCAGCGCCAGCACCACGAACTTGGTCAGCAGCGTCGTCTTCGACGCGACGCTTTCCGAGGTGTTGATCAGGATGATCCAGCCCAGCATTGGCAGCCAGATGCCGGTGTGGCAGCGGCGCGCCACCTCAAACAGGAACAGCACGAAGCCAAACGTCAGCAAAAGGGTGAAGAAGGCGCCCTGATAGACGATCGTGCGGATGATCGGGTTCTCGATGCCCTGTTCGAGACCATTGATGCGGCGCAGGCTGTCGATCAGGTCGACATCCGGCCCAACGATCAGATCGCGCAATTCCAGGTACTTGAAGAGCTCGAACATCTCGACGCGGGCATTGGCGCTGCCGCTGTCCGACACGAAGCGCTCCAGCAGCGCGTCGAAGAAGCCATAGTATGCCGCCACGACGATGACGACCGGCAGCAGCGCGGCAAGCATGAAGCCGAGCGCCGCACCCAGCAGGTTGACGCGTCCCTGGCGCAATTTGGTGATGCCCTGAAAAAGCAGGTAGCAGCCGCCGAGCACGATCGTCGTCACCATCGCCGTGCGGCCGCCGAAGGCAACGAGTGCAGCGCATTGTAGGCCGATCAACCCTATCCGCACAGGCATCGACAGGGATCTGGCACCGGAGAGCAGCGCAAGCACGTAGATCGCTGTCACCATGGCATTGGCAAGTGGATGCCCCTGCAGCGCGCTCGAGCGCAGATCGGTGGTAAACGCCACGCCGTCGAGGCGATAGGGGAAAATCAGCGTCTTGGTGGCGAACTCGAAAAGCGCAAGCAACGCATTCGCCGTCATGACCACGTGAATGACGGTCTGCAGCCCGGCGAATGTTCGTTCGTCGTCCTCGCTGAGCATCAGCACCAGAAGTGCCGCGGCCACGAACGTATCGATCATGCCGGCCATGCCGGGACGCTGCCTGGCGATGACGACGAACAGCAGCACGATCGAGATGGCCGCCATCAGCGCGCTGGCCGGCCGCCTGTCGGCGATATGGACGAGATAGCCGACCGGATTGCCAAAGGTGCAAGAGCGCCAGGCAAACAGGAGCACGATGAGATAGGTGGACGGGTGGATCTTGGTCGCCGGATTGCCGAACAGGCCGTCGTAATTGTAGCCCACCAGCCACAGCATGCCGCCCGAGACGCTGAACAGCACCGCCACCGCAGCGATCAGTCCGAACCGCGTCAGCGCGTCGACCGACGTGCCGGCGCGGGGCGCGGCAGCACCGTAATTCGAAGCGCTTCCGCTCCAGCTGGTGGCCATGTCAGGCCGCCTCGTCGACCAGCAAGGCGCCTGTCGGCAGCCGCCCCATGACGGAAACGGCCTGCGAGGTCGTCGTAACGTCGCGCATCGGCGTGGCGTTCAGCGTGGCGACGAGCACGATCTCGTCGACCATGGCAACCAGCGGCGAGGCATTCAGATTGTCGGCCAGCGCGCCGCCGTCGATGACGACGAGCTCGAAGCTCCGGCTGGCCTGGGCCAGCATCTGCTGCGCAAAATAGATGCCGTGCGCTTCCTGGAAGATCGCCTTGGAGCGGCCCCTGCCCAGCACGGCAACGTTGCTGCCGGCGGCGTAGTGGCTGACGGCTTCAAACGCGTATTCGCCGCGCAGCACGTCGAGGATTCCCGGCTGCGGATCCTTCTGGCTGCCGCCGCCATTGGCATCGATGAACAGCACACGACTGCCCCTGGACGCCGCGGTATTGGCCAGCAACCGTGCCACCCGGCTGCGCTGCGCACCCTCGCCCGGCGACGATGTCACCAGGATGGATGGCACCAGCGGCCAGTCCGGCGGCCGCTGGCCCGAACTGAACATGCGCCTCAGCGCAAGGCCGACGACGGCGTCGGTCTTCTGGCTGGAGGCGGCGGCCGCACTCCCGCCGAAAGGCCACCAGCGCCGGCCAGTGCCGGACTTTGCCGGCACCACGCCCAGCACCGGCGCCTCGATGGCCGACTGCATCTGGGCGCTGGAAAGCACCGTTGGCGAGGCATATTCGGCGATCAGCGCCAGGCCGGTGCCGAGCCCCAGCCCGCCGAAGACCGCGCCGACAAGCAGCAGCGAGAAAGGCGGCCAGCTCTTCTTCAGGGCCGGCATGGCGTTGGAGATGATGCGCGCATTGGTGCTGTCGACATTGATCTGCTCGCGCGTCTCCTGGGCGCGCTGGAGATAGTTCGCATAGACGGAGCGCAGCGCCTCGAGGTCGCGCTGCAGTTCGCGCAGCCGCACCGAGGCCTGGTCAGTGTCGAGCGACTTGCTCTTCATGCCCGCGACCTTGGCTTCCAGCGCCTGCTGGTTGGCGAGCGCCCGTTCGTAGTCGGTCTCGGTGGCGGTGGCGATACGGCCGATTTCGCGCGCGATCAGCTGGCGCGTATCGCGCAGCTGCTGCTGGGCTGCGATCATCGACGGATGGCGCGGCCCCAGCTCCGTGCCGAGCTGCGAGACCTGGTCGACCAGCGTCGCCTCCTGTGCCCGCAGGCTCGAGATTACCGCCGAGCGCATCGCTTCCGAGGTTGCGTCCGCCGTGCCGCTCTGCCGGCGCATCTGGTCGACCTGCGCCTTCAGCGCCGCGGTGCGGCTCTGCGCCGCTGAAAGCTGCGTGTTGATCTCGGTCAGTTCCTGGTCGCTGACCAGATTGCCTGCCGCCATCACCATGTTGTTGGCCGACTTGTAGGCCTCGACGGCGTTTTCGGCTTGCTGGACGCGTTTGCGCTGCTCGTCCAGCCGCGCGGTGATGGACTCCGAAGCGTCCTTGGCCATTTTCGCGCGCGCGCTCGCCTGGTCGACCAGATAGGCCTGCGCGATGGCGTTGGCCAGAAGGGCGGCCTTGTCGGCGCTCTTGGCGGTGACGATGACGTCGAGGACCAGGACCTTGTCGGCCCGCTTCACCGCCAGGCGACGGCGCAGCGCGTCGAGCGTTTGCGCCGACCTGTCGCCTTCGGCCGATGCCGAACCGAGCAGGCGCGACAGCAAGCCCTGCCCGTTGAATTCCGGATCCTGCGTCAGGTTTGTCGCCGCGATCGCCCGCATCAGCACGCCTGTCGACTGGACCACGCTGACCTGGCTCTCGACCTGCGTGATGCCGCCGTCGGGTGAGATACGGCTGGGATTGACGTCGTTGGTGACCACCTGCAGGTCCTGCGGATCGATGAGGATTTCCGCCGCCGAGCTGTAGAGCGCGGGTGTGAAAAGACCGTAGAGCAAGGTGACCAGCGTCAGCAGCGCGACGGTGCCGAAGATCCAGAACCGGCGGCGCACCAGGATGCGCTTCAGATCGCCCAGTTCGACAGTCGAAGCCGCGTATGATCCCGCTTGTCCCGCATCCGGAGCGTGTTGCTGAGGAACCATGGGCAGAGATGATTGCATGGCTGCCTCCGACAATACCCCATATGCCGGCAAGATCAGATTGCGGCACTAACCTAGCTATTCCTCCAACTGTTAAAAGATTGTTAATTATGTTGAGAAGTCATGTGAATTTTGGCACGCGGTTTGCTTAAAAATATACATACCGAGGTGCTGGGTGCACAGCGAGCGGAGACGTATGCGGATGGGGCTACAATTTGACCGGACCGGCAAGGCCGGATACCGCCTTTTCGGGTCTCCGACATGCGGATAAGCCTGCGCCTGGATAGCGACTGCGTCCGCGCCTTCCATGTCGCGCTGCTGGAACGCCTCGCCGCGCTTGACGATGTGCAGTTGTCCGTCGATATCAGGCCCGCGGGCGGCGGCCTCCCGCGTAGCGCCGCGGCCCTGTTTCAACTCGAAACGGCCATCCACGGCCTGTCCCATGATGGGCTGGCGAAGCGTGTGCCGCTTTCGACGCTCGCTCCCTACAGGACGCAGTCCTCCGCTTCGCCCGACCTGGTGATCGACCTCTGCGGCGATGTCAGTCTGGAAGGCACGCGGGTCTGGCGCGTCACCTATGATGGCGCCAGCGGCGAAGCGGCCTTGCTGGCCTTGATCCTTGCCGGCCGCACACCGCTTGCCCGCATCGAGGAGAACGGTGTTGCGATTGCCGCCGGACGCCTGGGAACCGAATATGGCGGCATCGCGCTCGCGTCCTTCCAGGACATGCTGGCGCGCACGGCAAGCCTGATCGTCGCGGCAATGAACGGCACGGCAAAATCTGTGCCTGATCTGCCAGAGCCGGCGCAAGCAGATGCCCCGCCGTCAATGCCCTCGGCCGGCAAGCTTGGCGTCAGAGCCGGCAAGGCGTTGGCGCGGCGGATCGTCCAGAAGATCTACCATCTTTGCTACAACGCCCCGCACTGGAAGGTCGGCTGGCGGCAAACCAAGGGCCGGGATCTGTTCGACCTGCGCGCGCATCCGGCCTCGGGCTGGCAAGAGCTGCCGGACGACGGCAGCCGCTTCTACGCCGACCCGTTCCCGATCCTTTACCAGGGCCAGCTAACCCTGTTCGTCGAGGACTATATCCATCGGCTGGGCCGGGCCATCATCTCCGCCGTGCCCTTCGGCTCGGCAGGCCCGCTCGGACGCCCTGAACCGGTGCTCGACCTGCCCTACCATCTCTCCTACCCCTTCGTTTTCGAGCGCGACGGCGAGGTCTGGATGGTGCCGGAAAGCTGCGCCAACGGCACGGTCGATCTCTACCGGGCGACCGCCTTTCCCGGCGGATGGGTCAAGGAGGCGACGCTTCTGTCCGGCGTCGTCGCCAGCGACGCCACGCTTGTCGAGCACAGCGGCGCCTGGTGGCTGTTCGCCACCGTCCGCGACGGCGGCGGCGCCTTCTCCGACGCGCTGCATCTGTGGTCGGCGCCGGATTTTCGCGGCCCGTGGACGCCGCACCCCAAAAATCCCGTGCTGATCGACATCGCCTCGGCGCGGCCGGCCGGCCGCATGGTCAGGCGCGGCAACGAGCTGCTGCGCCCGGTGCAGGACTGCCGCAGGAGCTACGGTGCGGCTCTCGGCATTGCACGCATTTCTCACCTTGATTTGATCGGCATGGAGCAAGTCGTTGAAACCATCTTAAATCCAGGTGCGCTATGGAGTGGGCGTAAACTTCACACACTCAACGAGGCAGGCGGTTTTGAGTTCATCGACGGCTCGGCGATCGCGCCGCGCTGGAAACGACGGGTCCGCGATTAACCTAAATATTGGTTACTACCAGACACGCGCTCCGGTTGCTTGAGGTTGATTTAGGTCCGGCGGATATTTTCCACCACAGATTGTGTAGCTGGAAGATGGCTACCAGAAAGGGCAGCGAAATGACGATCGCAGAGGCTGGCCAAACCGAAGTCGACGTGGCGATCGTCGGCGCCGGAATGGCCGGCACCACCTTGGCAACGGTGTTGGGAAAAGCCGGGCGCAAGGTGGCGCTGATCGATCCGCACCGCGTCCATCACGACGAGTTTCGGGCTGAGAAGATCGGCATGGATCAGATGCTGCTGTTCGAAAAGCTCGGCCTCGATGCGACGGTCAAGCGTCTCGTCACCTCGATATCAGACACGCATGTCTTCCGCCTCGGCCAATTCTTCGCGCATGAGAAGAAGTCGGAATTCACATTTTCCTATGGCGCGCTGATCAACGGCCTGCGCGACGCCTTGCCGCCGCAAGTGCCGCTGATGGTCGGCAAGGTAACCGAGGTCTCGACCGGACCGGACCGGCAACGGCTTGTGCTGGCCGACGGTTCCGTCATCAATGCCCGCCTGCTGGTGGTGGCCACCGGCCACGGCGAAGCGGTGCGGCGCGCCGTCGGGGTCGAGCGTATCGAGCAATCGAAGGCGCATTCGCTGTCGATGGGATTCGACCTTGCCATCTCGCCGCGTGAATTCGGCCATCAGTCCGTCACCTGCTACAGCAAGCGGGCTGCCGACCGTGTCGCCTACATCAGCATCTTTCCCCTCGGCGACAAGATGCGGGCGAACATGTTCGTCTATCGCACCGTGGCCGAACCGTGGACGCGGGCGTTTCGTCAGGACCCGCAAAAGATGCTTTGCGAACTGATGCCCGAAATATCAGCGCTATGCGGCAACTTCGAAGTCGCAAGTCCTGTCGAGGTCAGGCAGATCAGCCTGAACACGACGCAAGGCCATCGCCGCGACGGGGTCATCTTCATCGGCGACGCTTTCTGCACGACGTGTCCAACGCCGGGCGTCGGCATCGGGCGGGTGATGACCGATGTCGATCAACTCCATTCGGTTCACATTCCGCGCTGGCTCGAAACACCAGGCATGACGGCTGACAAGATCAACGCCTTCTATGACGACCCGGTCAAGGTGGCTACCGATGCGGACGGCATGCGTGTGAGCTACTATGCCAGGTCGATCACCGCCGAAACCGGGCTGGAATGGCGCGTACGGCGCCTGCGCAACAACACGGCGCGCCAGTTGATGATCATCGGCCGCAAGATGCGGCATCTGGGACAGCGGCGGGCGCCCGTGGCCAACATGCAATAGGGCGCGATCAGCCAATCGCGCCCTATTGATTGCCCTTATCGGGCGAATGCGTCAGACGCCAACCGCTCAGGCTGGCGTTGGCGAAGGTGTCGAGGGAGCAGTCTGGGCCGTGACGCCCGAAAGCCTGTCGCGCTTCTGCAAAGTTGGCTTCTCGTATTTCTTCACCGTAAAGTCCCTCCACGTTGGATACGGCGCCAGCAGAACCAATTCCCTGCCTTGTGTCAATTGTGCCGTTACTGGTTCGTACGTCGTTTCTGCAGCGCCTCGGTCAAACGATTCTGCACTGTTGCATCGCTGGCACATGTGACGGCTCCGATGAAGCACCCTCACCCCAGCGTAAGCCCGGCCTTCCTCGCCTCCTCGCGCAGGAACGGCAGGCCGACGCCGATGACATCGTCCGGATTGTCGGCCACCGGCCGCCACACGGCGAGCCCGCCGGCAATGTCGACATCGACATGGTTCATGCTTTCCAGCGTGATGGCGCCGCTGTAGCCGATGTCTGATATCGCCTTCATGCAGGCTGCCCAGTTGAGCATGCCGCGCCCCGGCACGCCGCGATTGGCTTCGGAAACATGGACGTAGCCGAGATGGGGCGCGGCGGCGCGGAAGCCGGCCTCAAAGCTCTCCTCCTCGATATGCATGTGGTAGGTGTCGAGATGGATGAAGATGTTGTCGGCGCCGACGCGCTCGATGATCCTGGCGGCGTCGATGCCGCGGTTGATCAGATGCGTCTCGTAGCGGTTGCAGGGTTCGATGCCGAGCTTCAGCCCATGCGCCTTGGCCGCCTTGGCGGCGCGCCCGAGAAAACGGCACATGCCGTCGATTTCAGCAGCAGTCGGCGCACGACCCGAGGTCTTGCCGATCGTGCCATAGGTGACGCCACCGAGCGCCTCGCTGCCGACCGCCTCGCACACAGCAAAGGCCGGTTCGAGGAAAGCCAGCGCCTCGTCCGGCCGTGCCACCACGTCGAGCGAGGCCGGCAGCCCCAGCGATGGGATCAGCGCGACACCCCAGCGTTCGGCGAAGGCGTGCGTGCGCCTGGTGTCGATCTCCTCGGGGCGCAGCAGCGGGATCTCCAGCAGGCCGATGCCCAGTCCCTTCAGCCGCTCCATCTGTGGCTCGATCAGGTCGAGGTCCCAGACCGGGGCAATGGCGAAAGTGTGCAATCCAAAAGTGTTCATCGGGTCTCGCCTCTCCGCGCCGAGAACGCCGTTGCGAAGCCCAAAGCCAAAGTAAATCGATTTATCTTCAAGACGAACGATGTCATTCTGTTTGTCCTGCGGTTGATGTCACGTGCCTCGAGCCTCCCCGGAATGCGGACCGCTGCCTGGCGAGCCAACGGATTCCCGCATCAAAACCCTGCAAGGCTCGAGCCGTGCGGTCGGCGGCCCCACCCCGCCTTCGATCCTGGCAAACAGGGCCTCCATGGCATGGCCGGCGATCTGGCGCACCGGCTGCACCACGGCGGCGATGGCCGGCCAAGTCACCTGCATCCATTCGGCGTCGTCGAAGCCGACCAGCGAAATGTCGTTGGGGCAGTGCCAGCCGCGCCGGCGGAATTCGGACAGCGCCACCAGCGTGCCCTTGAGGAACAGCGAATAGACCGCTGTCGGCCGCTCTCCCTTTGCAAAATAGTCGCGCAACTGCGCCCGCAGCGGTTCGACATCGCTTTCGGCGAGCACGACATCGATGCGGACATCCGGCGCCAGCTTGAGCGCGGTGCTGCGAAAGCCATCGAGGCGGGCGCGCACGGTAGCCGCCTGTTCGCCAAGACCGACGACCAGGATATGGCGGTGTCCTTTGCCAATCAGCTCGCGCGCCACTTCGGCGCTGGCAGAAGCGCTGTCGGCCGACACCGTGTCGAAGGCGTCATCGGACAGCACACGGTCGATCAGCACGCTGGTCATGCCGTTGGCCTTCATGAATGCGGCCGCCGGTCCATGCTCGTTGCGCACTGGCGCCAGCACCACGCCAGCCACGCGCCAGTCATGCATGCGGGCGAGGATTTCCGTTTCGCGCGCCTCGGATTCACGGCTCGACGCCGCCACCAACGTGTAGCCGCGCTGCTCGGCCAGGCTTTCGAGCTGGGTGACCATTTGGCCGAAGAACTCGCTCTCGAACTCGGGCATGATGGCGCCGATGATGCGGCGCTTGGCCCTGCGCATGTCGGAAGCCAGCGGATCGACGCGGTAGCCCAAAAGCTCGACGGCATCGAAGACGCGCTGCGCATTTTCGGGCTTCACGGTGGCGACGCCGGCCATGACCTTGGAGACGGTGGCGGCGGACACGCCGGCGCGGCTTGCCACATCGTGGATCGACGGACGCCGCTGCTGAGCCTGCCTATGCGCCATTGGTCCTCCTCCCGAGGAGCGGGCCACGCATTTCGCCCGCTGCCAAATGGGTAAATCGATTTTTCGTGGTTGTAAATCGTTTAATCGGAGGTATTTTGTTCACCGACGAGGCCGCGATGGATCGCGCCGGGAGGACCCATCATGTCAGACAACGCCTTGCCGCTGATCATCAGCGCGCCGGAACCACGCACGCTCGACCTTATCTTCACCCAACCGCAGCTGGCGCGCCTCAAGGCGAAATACCGCATCGTCGAGACCACCGCCGACGGCGTTGCAAAGCTGCCGGCCGATGTGCTGGGAGAGGCCCGCTACATCGTCGGCCAGCCGCCGATATCGCCGCAAACGCTCGACCGGATGAAGGCGCTGCGCTGCGTGTTCAATGTCGAGACCAACCTCATCAACAACATGCCCTACGAGACGCTGTTTGCGCGCGGCATCCATGTCGTCACCACCGGCCTGGTGTTCGCCGAGCCGGTGGCCGAGCTTGGCCTTGCCATGGCGCTCAACCTCGCCCGCAACATTGTCGATGCCGACCTCGCCTTCCGGCAAGGCAGGGAATTGTGGGGCGGCGACGGCAACCAGACGGCGCGGCTGCTGTCGGGCGCCGATGTCGGCATCATCGGCTTCGGCGATCTCGGCCGCGCGCTGAACCGGCTGCTGTCGGGCTTCCGCACCCGCACCAAAGTCTTCGACCCCTGGCTGCCGCCGTCGGTCCTCATCGACAATGGCGTCGAGCCGGCCTCGCTCGACGAAGTGCTGTCGACCAGCGACTTCGTTTTCGTCGTCGCCTCGGTGACCTCTGAGAACCAGGGTTTTTTGGGCGCCGAGGCCTTTGCCAGCATGCGAAAAGGCGCCGCCTTCATCCTGCTCAGCCGCGCCGGCGTCGTCGATTTCCCGGCACTGATGGCGGCAGTGAAGAGCGGACATATCGTCGCCGCCAGCGACGTCTTCCCCGAAGAGCCGCTGGCGTCGGACCACCCCGTGCGCGCCCTGCCCAGCTTCCTGCGCTCGGCCCACCGCGCCGGCGCGCTCGACATCGCTTTCAAGCGCATGGGCGACATGGTGCTGGAGGACATGGACCTGATCGACCGCGGCCTGCCGCCGCTACGCTCCAAGCGCGCCGAGCGCGAGACGGTCTCGCGGATGCGCTCCAAGCCCGCCGACAGGAACTGAAAGGGCAGCCGGTTAGTCGCCATCCGGTAGGCCAGCCTTGACCGCTTCAGCTTGACAAGAGCGCGGCCGGCGACGACGCTGCCGCAATCGAACTCTACGGAGGGGCAAATCATGAAGAAGACCTATGAAAAGCCGGTGCTGGTCAAACGGCAGAAACTGTCGTCCGTGACGGCGCAGCAAAGCCCGTCGTCAGGCCCGATAGACTGACGCCGCAACAGGGCATCGCCGACGCACTTCAGCACCAGAACCGCTCTGGAACCTTTGCGCGGCGTTTGCGTTCTTCACCCGGATCGTTTCCCATTCGATCCGGAACTCCTCCATCAAATACCCCGTCCAGGCTCCGGCCGGCGGGGTTTTTTAATCCGCGCAGAACGCACGGGTTTTCTGTTGACGGAACAATCGTCCGGCCGCAAAGTTTTGAAAGCAGCTGGGCGGTGGGAAGCCCGGTCTACTCCGGAAGGTCCGTCCCGATTCGCGTCGGTGGCGGGCCTACTTGTTTGGAGCTCTCGCCCGCGACGGGCGGAACTTTCCAGACAAAGCGACGTTGGTTCTCGCCGGTCAGGCAACAATCCGCAAAGAGGAAATTCCATGGGAAGCACCAGCGACAAGGCTTCGGGCCTCGCCAATCAGGCCGTCGGCAGAGCCAAGGAAGGCGTCGGCAAGGCGGTCGGCAATGACCGTCTGCGGGCCGAAGGCGCCGCGCAGGAAGCCAAGGGTAAGGTCCAGAAGGCGGTTGGCGATGCCAAGTCCGCCGTCAAGGACGCAACAAACAAGACGGCCGCCGCGATCAACAAGAACCTCTGAGGGCTTCAAGCTACCTTGAACGCCGGAGGCCGCTCGTGCGAACGGGCGGCCTTCTTCATTCCAGATCCTAAACCGGCCAGATCTTAAACCGGCCAGATTTGAACCAGGCAAGGGAACGCATCGCCATCCGGGAGATTGAGCACCAGCGCAGCCCGCGCATTCAGCTCAAGGATTAACGGCATGGCGAAGCAAGCATCAAAGTCGGCTGGATCAGCCGCGACGATCCACGATCAGAAACTGGAGCGCGGTGCAGGAGGCGAATTGCACCAGACAGCATCCGGCGCGACGCCTGTGTTGACCACTGCTCAAGGCGGACCGGTCTCCGACGACCAGAACTCGCTCAAGATCGGCGCCCGGGGGCCGACGGTGCTCGAAGACTTTCACTTCCGTGAAAAGATCTTCCATTTCGATCACGAGAGGATTCCCGAACGCGTCGTCCATGCGCGCGGCTACGGCGCCCACGGCTATTTCGAAACCTATGAATCGCTGGCGAAATACACGCGTGCCGACATCTTCCAGCGCGCCGGCGAAAAGACGCCGGCTTTCGTGCGCTTCTCCACCGTTGCCGGCAACAAGGGCTCCGCCGACCTGGCGCGCGATGTGCGCGGCTTTGCCGTCAAGCTGTATACGCAGGAGGGCAACTGGGACATCGTCGGCAACAACATTCCGGTGTTCTTCATCCAGGATGCGATCAAGTTTCCCGACCTGATCCACGCCGCCAAGGCCGAGCCCAACAGCGACTTCCCGCAGGCGCAGACCGCGCATGACAATTTTTGGGACTTCATTTCGCTGACGCCTGAAAGCATGCACATGATCATGTGGGCGATGTCCGACCGGGCCATACCGCGCTCCTTGCGCTTCATGGAAGGTTTTGGCGTTCATACGTTCCGGCTGATCAATGCCAAGGATGAGTCGACCTTCGTGAAATTCCTCTGGAAGCCGAAGCTCGGTCTCCAGTCCGTCGCCTGGAACGAAGCGGTCAAGATCAACGGCGCCGACCCCGACTTCCATCGCCGCGACCTCTGGGATGCGATCAAAGCAGGCAATTTCCCCGAATGGGAACTGCAGCTTCAGCTGTTCGACCAGGCCTTCGCCGACAGTTTCGACTTCGACATCCTCGATCCCACCAAGATCATCCCCGAAGAGGTTCTGCCGCCGATCGCGGTCGGCCGCCTGGTGCTCGATCGCATGCCCGACAATTTCTTCGCCGAAACCGAGCAGGTCGCGTTCATGACGCAGAATGTGCCGCCGGGTGTTGACTTCTCCAACGATCCGCTGCTGCAGGGCCGGAATTTCTCCTATCTCGATACGCAGATCAAACGGCTGGGCAGCACCAACTTCACCCACCTTCCGATCAACGCGCCAAAATGTCCCTTCCACAATTTCCAGCAGGATGGGCACATGGCGATGCGCAATCCGGCCGGCCGCGCCAACTACCAGCCGAATTCATGGGGCGAAGGGCCGCGTGAATCCCCGGCCAAGGGGTTCCGGTCATTCGCCGAAGTCGAAGCCGGACCAAAGGCCCGGCTGCGCTCGGAAACCTTTGCCGATCACTACAGCCAGGCACGCCAGTTCTACATCAGCCAGCAGCCCGTGGAGCAAGGCCACATCGCCTCGGCGCTGACTTTTGAGCTGAGCAAGGTGCAGACCCCGGTCATCCGCGAGCGCATCGTCTCCCACCTTCTGAACATCGATGACGGGCTGGCCGGCAAAGTGGCGGACGCACTCGGGCTGAAGGCAATGCCGAAGCCCGCCGATGCGGCTGTGGCGACGCGCCGGGATCTCCCCGCGTCGGACGCGCTCAGCATCCTCAAGAACGGCCCCGGCCGGTTCGAGGGCCGCAAGCTCGGAATTCTCGTGACCGACGGAACCGATGCTGCCATGCTGAATGCCCTGAAGCCGGCGCTGACAAAGGCCGGCGCCAGCTTCGAGATCATCGCGCCGAAGGTCGGCGGCGCCAAGGCCAGCGACGGCAGTTGGATCGACGCACAGCAGATGATCGCTGGCGCACCCTCGGTTCTCTACGACGCCGTGGCACTCCTGCCGACAAAGGCTGCAATGGCGGAGCTGTTGAAAGAATCGACCGCCCGCGATTTCGTCGCCGACGCCTTCGCCCACTGCAAGTTCATCGGCTATGTCGAGGCGGCATCGCCGCTGCTGTCGAAGGCGGGCGTGGCCGAGGACGAGGCGGTGATCCCGCTTGCGTCAGTCAAGGACATTGCGGGCTTTGTCACTAGGCTCGGCGAACTCCGCTGGTGGGCGCGCGAGCCGAAGGTCAAACTGGGATGAAGCCGGCTGGGCCGGCGGCAGGGTGACTAAGGTCACCCTGGAACCCCAGCACCCGATTGCGCGTCACGCGTCCGAAGGGTCGCTCTTCGCGGCGTCGGCATCCCGGCCGGTTGGAAAAATCCGCCTGAGGATGTCGCACGCGATCTCGGCCCGGTGCTTGTCCTGGCCTCGCAACTCGACACCGCCGAGCCTTGCCGGAGCGCCGCCCGTGTGGTCCCAGACCATCCAACTGCCAGGCGTTTCCTGCAGGCACTCAAATCTGTCTCTTGGCATCAGGCGATTTTGTCTCTCGGCATCAAGCGTCCCGGTTCGCATCACCCGGCAATCGAGGCACCTCTATCGATGGCCGACGCGGGGTTGGGTTGGGCGGGGGGCCGGGTCCCGCGTCGGCCAAGGCGGCTCCTGAGGTCCGCCGCATTGCGAACCTAGCGAGTTACCGCCAAGCGAACAATTGCGTGCACCGCTGGGTACGTTTTCGAACAGTCGCGGGACCAAGGACGTGCGTCCCGGCGTCACCGTCGCCAGGCGATCCTCAGGTTTGTCATTGTCACGCGTGGTCGGTGACCGCTCGCCACGTAGCGGCTCTGCACATCTGCTCAATAACAAATGAGATCGGAGCGGATGACGTTTTCCCGCACCGAGCGGCTTGTCGTCGGAACGTTTTCTTTTAGCCAGCATTTGGAATGCCATCGAAGGACAGGAGACTTCCTTGGCCAGACTGCCTCAGGACAAAGACCGGATTGAACGTGCCACCCGCGAGGCTCAATCCATCATAGCCATCGAACGTCAGGCGCGTGAGGCAAAGACCGCCCGACTGCGAGAATTGCGGCTTTCGTCGGAGGCGCCAGTTTCGACCGGGGCGGCAAAGCGCAAGCCCGGGACCAAAAAAGCGGCACGCAAAACTATCGACGTGAGGTAAACTTGTGCTCAACGTTGTATTCGAACACGCTGCCCTCGCTTTCGTCGACCACCCTGAACCAGCGGTTCTGCAGGGCACGCGTCGAAGTGGCTTTGCCCGTGATTTTCTGCAGCGCCTCAAGTGCCGTAGCCCCGCTTGCAACGTGCGAAGCAGACAGCGACTCCCCGTCCATTCGTCGATCTGGTAACGTGGCATGGCTGGCCTCCTGTCAGCCAAACTTCGGGAGGCAACCTAGGTTCCTGGAACGAAATCCCTTTCGCGAACTTGCTGGCGTCATGAGCGTCTGTGTGCATTTGCCAGGGTGGTTGGCACCATGAACAAGTTCCTTTTCGCAGCCGCTGATTTTCTGTCTCGCCCGCCGGGTTTCTACGTCATGATCATAGCCATGGCGCTATGCACTGCGCTGGTGCCTTTTGGCCTGACGAACGTCGTCACCTACGCGCTGTCGGTCGCGGCCATCGTCATCACCGGTGTCGTGCTGATCCAGGGCTACCGAGACACCGCCGCAATCCACGCCAAGCTCGACGAGATCATCGTCGCCCTCAACGAAACCAGAAACGATGTCGTCGGGCTGGAGCATGCCGACCCGAAAGAGATCAAGGCGAAGCTGGGCAAACTCGAGGAAGAGGCGGCGAGGACCGCTCCCGAAGCCTAGCCGCTCTTCCCGGGTCATTGAATGCCAATGATCGGGGTCATTAGCATTCAATGGAGGAAGCCCGAGGCGCACCCGCTGATAGGTTCGATGAAAACAGCGGGCGGCCTAGGCGCATCTTCAGCGTTCATGGCTGCTTTTTCGATCTGCGGGCGACCGCTTCCATAAACGAGCGGGCGGCAGCGTCGCAAGCCGTTCTGGACGGTCCGTTCGCCGACAGCACGACCTCCGCGGACTTCTCCGACATGCCGTATTTCCTGGCAAAGGCCGCCGTGTCGTAAGGCTCGTTTTCAGCCCCGGGCGCCAAGGACGCGACCCTGGCCTTGGTCATTGGCGCGTCCGCCTGAAACTCTCGAGCAATTCGCTTTCATTGCGGCAGCCATTCTCGAAAAGTGAGAACACCGTGGCCGCGAGTAGCTGCACGTCCGGTTCTACCGACGTCCGATCAAGTTTGCGTTCGGAGCATACCCGATCGAAGACGCGTTGGCACAGTTGCAGATCGGAAGGATGGAAGCCGGGATTGCGTTTATTAAGGCTCGACATGAGAAGCCCCTCTCGGAGCAGCGACCCATTTGCCTGACGCTGTCGATTAAAAATGAAATCGCGCGCAGCAAGAGTCAATGTCAGCGTGATCACAGTAAAAATCGTACAATTCTCCCCGCTTGAACTGGGCGCTCTTCGAACGGTTCGCGGGACCGGGCTTGACACAACGCCCTTATCGTTTAGCCGGCGGATTTTATCGCCCGTCACGGCGATCCGGCGTTCTCGAGGATATGTCGGTTTTGTACCAAGTGGTGCTTGGTACGTTTCCGACACTAACGTTGAACTCGATCTTTTCGTATGCGAACGGCAGTGGGGGGACGCCGTGCATCGCATTCCAGACCGTATTCCTAGGTTTGTTGGTTCAAAGAGCCTATATGTAGGCGATCGTCGGCACGTTGACACGGGCGCAGGCGGCTGGGAGATCGGATGGCTCTTGCCCTGCATTGGGCCGTGCCATGACTAATCCAGACAAAAACTCTCCCGACAAAAACCACCAATACCGCAATCAACTGCTGCGGCGCATGCCTGCGGATGACCTGGCACTGCTCGAGCCCTACATGCAGCGCTGCGAATTGCCGTTGCGCATGATGCTGGTGACCCCCGGCATCCCGATCGAGGCCGTCTATTTCATCGAAGAGGGCATTGGCTCGGTGGTCGCCAGCACGACGAGCGGCCACGAGGCCGAAGTGGGCTTCATCGGCTTCGAAGGCATGACCGGATCTTCCCTGGTGATGGGTGACGACCGTGCGCCGCATGCCTGCTATGTGCAACTCGAAGGCGATGCGATCCGCATCGAAGCCGGTGCTTTCAATGCGGCACTGGCGGCAAGCGCGACCTTGCGCATGTTCCTGCTGCGCTTCGTCAATTCGCTGCAGACCCAGGCCGGCTGCACCGCCCTCGTCAACGCGCGGCTGAAGCTCGAGGAGCGGCTGGCGCGGTGGCTGCTCATGTGCGACGACCGGGTGCCCGGCGAGCACCTCGCCATTACCCACGAATTCCTGGCGATCATGCTTGGTGTCAGGCGGCCGGGCGTCACCGTCGCCCTCCAGCTTCTCGAAGGCCGTGCGCTGATCCGGGCGCGGCGCGGCGAGATTGTCATTCGTGACCGAGCCGGGCTGCTGGAACTCGCCAATGGCAGTTACGGTGAAGCCGAGGCCGAATATGTCAGGCTGATCGGCGAGATCGGCGCGGCCTGATCAGGAGCGGTTGCCGCCTGCATTCGGCTTGCCCGATGATGTCGCTTTGCCGGGCCGGGCCGCATCGCCTTCCAATGCATCTCGGCCAACCGGCCGACTGATCGGCAGCCCGGCATGCTCCAGGCTTGCGAGCTTGCATTTTGTCTGTTCGGCGGCTGCTCCGACAAGGCAATCGATGGCGAACATGGCGCCGCCGTGGTCGCTCGCCGCGACCGCCTGGCGGATCTTGCTCAATTGCGCTTGCGTGTAGTCCAGAAGCTCGACCAGGTCGGTATGATCCAAACCGCCCTCCATCACAGGATGTCGAGAGGCCGATCTGAGGTCGCTCTTGGCACCGAAATACGCCCATTTGCACGGCTTGCATAGCCAGACGGTTTGCGCGTCCCAAGCTGGCTGCGCTATTGGCCAAAGGTCCATCTTCGTGCCGCCGCCACGGCGTGCGACTGTATATAAGCTATAGCTTGAATAATGATTCGTACGTCTATCGCGGGGGCGATGTCGTGCCAATTCGCGAGAATCTCGCCGTCAATCTCAGGCGGCTGATCCAGCGCCACGCTTCCGTGAGCGCGGTGTGCCGTGAGCTTGGCATTAACCGCACCCAGTTCGAGCGCTATCTGCAGGGGCGGGCCGTTCCGAACAAAGCCACCGCCAGGCTGATCTGCGACTACTTCAAGATCGACGAGAATGAGCTGTATCGCGAGCCGGCTGCCGCGGCAGCCAGCGACGACGGCCACGCTTCGCTGCGCCAGACGCTGTATGAGAACATGGTGCGTCCTCCGTCGCCCGCCATCGCCGGCGGCACCTACTTCACCTATTTTTCGGTCCCCGACCACCCCGACCTTCTGATGCGCTCGGTCACTTTCGTGCGGCGCGAGGCCGATTTGGTTACCTTCAGGCGGGTGACGCGGTGGGCTCCGGGCGATGGCCAGGGCGGGGCGAGAGTGCCCGGCAACCATTACGGCGTGGCGATCTCGCGCCTAAACTGGATCTATTTCAGCGGCATCAACCGCCGCCAGACCAGCGAGCCCTCGATCATGACCGTGCAGTGGGCTCCCATCTCGGAACCGGTTCTGGTCGGCAGGGCGATCGTCCTGACCGGATCGGGGCCAGCCTTCGTGTCGGTCATCATGCGCCAGGACGTCACCAGGATCAGCATGAGACGGGCGATGCAGATGGCCCATATCGTCAGGCTCGATGACCCCAGCGTCGATCGTCTGGTGGTCAGTCTCGCACGCGAGGCTTGATACACCGGCGCCGGCATTCGCAGTCAACCAAGGCGAAGCGTGTTGCGTGCGATCTGCCAGGCGGATTCGACGTGCCGCCGGGCCGCCGCTTCCGCCTCGTCCGGCTTGCGCGACCGGATGGCATCCATGATTTCGGTCATTTCGGCGATCGCCGGCTCGCGGCGGTTTTCCGACGCGATGGTCATCGAGCGGAGTTGGTTGATGCGGACATTCAGCCCCGTCACGATTTCCCAGGCAATGCGCTTGTCGGCCGCCCCGAACAGCGTTTCGTAGAACTTGGTCGTCGCCCGCATCACCTCGACCGGCGCGCGTGATGCCCAGGCGTAAAGCAAGTTCGTCAGGGCCGCATCGAGCGAAGCGATCTGCGCGTCGGTGGCCGACAGGGCGCAAGTCCGCGCCGCGATGCCTTCGAGCAACGCCCGCAATTCATAGATTTCATCGGTGCGGCCGAGATCCGGCTTGGCGACGGCTGGTCCATGGCCCGGTATCATCTGCACCAGGCCTTCCGCCTCCAACTGCCGCAGCACCTCGCGCACCACGGAACGGCTCACCCCGAGCTGATCGCAAAGCGGCCGCTCGACCAGCCTTTCACCGGGCTGGAAGTGGAAGCCCATGATCGCCTCGCGCATGCGCTCCAGCGCCAGCGTCCGCAACGTCTTGGCAGAGCGGTCGATCCGCAGCGTATCGTCTGACATTTTTTCTCCGCCTTCGCTTGCGCCGCCACAAAACAGATTCCGAAGCCGATTGACAAGGTCCTTGGCGCTCCATAGCATGGTATACCATAAGACGATACAGTGATGACGGCGCCTCACAGCGCCATCGCGACCGAGGACTTCATGAAACCGGCCATTCGAAAAACCGTCACCTATATCGAGAACACGCTTATCGAGGGCGGCAAGGCCGCACCCAGGCCGTTGCGGCTGATCGGCGTCGCCGCTGTGCTGACGAACCCCTGGGCTGGCCGTGGTTTCACCGAGGACCTGTCGCCGGAGATCCGCGCCATCGCTCCCGTCCTCGGCGAACTGCTGACGCGCGAGATCATCGCGGTCGCCGGTTCGGGCGAGGCGATCGAAGGCTACGGCAAGGCCGCCATCTGCGGCACGTCGGGCGAGATCGAGCATGCATCGGCGCTGATCCATACGCTGCATTTCGGCAATCACTACCGCCGTGCGGTCGGCGCCAAGACCTATCTCGCCTTCACCAATCTGCGCGGCGGGCCGAACACGCCGATCATGATTCCGCTGATGGACAAGAACGACGAGGGCCGCCGCTCCCACTATCTGACCGTGCATTTCCAGATCGGCGACGCTCCCGCCCCCGACGAACTGGTGGTGGCGCTTGGCGCTTCGATCGGCGGCCGCCCGCATCACCGTATCGGCGACCGCTATCAGGACCTCAAGGAGGTAGGAGACCTGCATGGCTGATGTCGCCGCCACCGCATGGGTCCGCAACACGGCGCCCGACGGCACCGGCTTCATCCGCGCCGGCGCCGGCGCGCCGGTTCTGCTCATTCACGGCGTCGGCATGAACGCGGCGATCTGGCGCGATCAGATCGCGTCGATGAAAGGCCGCCACGACCTGATCGCCATCGACATGCTCGGCCACGGCACCTCGCCCCTGCCGCCGGAAAACGCCGCCCTGTCGGATTTTGCCGAGCAGGCGCTGCGTCTGCTCGACCATCTCGGTCTCGCCTCGGTGTCGATCGTCGGCCATTCGATGGGCGCGCTGGTCGCCCTGGAAATCGCCCTTCGCGCACCGTCGCGCGTGCGCTCCATCGTCTGCCTCAACGCGGTGTTCCGCCGCCCCGCGGCCCTGGCACGGGCCGTGCGCGAGCGAGCGGCAGCCCTCGGCACGCATGGCGATCCTTCCGCCATTGCGGCAACGCTGGCCCGCTGGTTCGGCGACCCGTTGCCGCAGAGCCTGGCGGGTGCGGCGGCAACGGCGCGCGCTGCCCTTGAAGGCGTCGACCCGGAAGGCTACGCGCGCACCTATCGCCTCTTTGCCCATGCCGATGCCGAGCATGCCGATGCCCTGGCCGGGCTTGAGCTACCGGCCCTGTTCATGACCGGGTCTGACGACAGCAATTCGACCCCGGCCATGTCTGCGGCGATGGCGAGGCTCGCGCCGCACGGCCAATGCCTGGTGCTCAGCGGAGAAAGGCACATGATGGCAATGGCTTCACCCGAAAAAATGACTCAACACATCAGCGCCTTTCTCGACGCCGAAGCTGCGACGCAGCAGGCCGATGCCACCTTCGACAGCGGCGAATTCCGGCGCGCGCTCGGCTCCTTCCTGACCGGCGTCACCATCGTCACCACGGTCAGTGCGGAAGGCGAGCCGCGCGGCTTCACCGCCAACTCCTTCACCTCGGTCTCGCTCGAACCGCCGCTGGTGCTTGTCTGCATCGCCAAGAAGGCGCTGGGACACAGCGCCTTCTCGACATCGAAAGGCTTTGCCATCAACATCCTGTCGGAGAGCCAGAAAACGCACTCCGGCATCTTTGCCTCCAAGGCCGCGGACAAGTTCGCGAGCGTGGCCTGGCAACCCGGACAGACCGGCAATCCCCTGATCGACGGTTCCGTCGCGGTGTTCGATTGCGCCATGCAGCAGCTGGTCGATGCAGGCGATCACTCGATCCTGATCGGCCGCGTCCGCGATTTCAGCCACAACGGAGCACAGCCTCTCGGCTATTGCCGAGGCACCTACGTGACGCCCGGCCTCAGCCAGGAAGCACTGGCGGCTGCACCTCATGGGACCGAAGTCGGCGCCATTCTCGAAAATGAAGGCCGCGTGCTGTTTTTCGAAACACCGGACGGTTTCCACGAATTGCCCGCCGGACGCGGGCTGGGCACACCGAAAGATCCGCGCAGCCTCAAGGGGCGCCTTGCCGCGAGCACCATCGACGCACAGCTCGGCTTCCTGTTTGCGGTGTGGGACGACGCCGCCGATCCGTCGCGTTCACACGTCTACTACCGGGGATCGGTCACTGCCCCCAGTCCCGGCGATCGCCAGACCCGGCTTGTCGACATAGAGCAAATAACCGATCTCAGGATTGCCGATCCGGCGGTGCGTTCCATGCTTGCCCGCTACGTACGCGAACGCACGGAAGATGCGTTCGGCGTCTATGTCGGCAACGAGGTCGAAGGCGAAGTCCGGCCGCTCGCCAAGCCTTCGCCAGTTCTTCTTTCCGGTCGCGGGTGACGCTGATGAAATTCTCGCTGTTCGTCCACATGGAGCGTTCGGATCTGGCCAAGCCGCATTCCGAGCTTGTCGGTGAGTTGGAAGAGCTGATTGTGCAGGCCGAAGAGGCAGGTTTCGAGACCGCCTGGATCGGCGAGCATCACGGCATGGAATTCACCATCTCGCCGAACCCGTTCATCAACATCGCCTGGCTCGCAGCCAAGACCAGGCGCATCCGGCTGGGCACCGGAACCATCGTCGCGCCGTTCTGGCACCCGATCAAGCTTGCCGGCGAAGCGGCGATGGCCGATGTGATCTCTGGCGGTCGCCTCGACATCGGCATTGCGCGCGGCGCTTACGCTTACGAATACCAGCGGCTTTTTCCCGGCCTGGAGGCCTGGGGCGCCGGCCAGCGCATGCGCGAGATGGTGCCGGCGATCCGCGGCCTGTGGGATGGCGATTTCGAACTCTCCGGCGAGTTCTGGTCGTTCCCGTCGACCACCTCGTCGCCCAAGCCGCTGCAAAAGCCCTATCCGCCGATCTGGGTGGCGGCGCGTGATCCGAACTCGCACGATTTCGCCGTCGCAAGCAAATGCAATGTGCAGGTGACACCGCTGGCCTCCGGCGATGGCGAGGTGACCAGCCTGATGGAGCGCTTCAACACCGCCTGTAGTGCTCACCCCGACATAGCGCGGCCGGAAATCATGCTGCTGATGCATACATTCGTCGCCGAGGACGCGGCCGATGCTGATCGCCTGGCGCGGGACCTGTCGCAATTCTACTGTCAGTTCGGCGCCTGGTTCCAGAACAAGAAGCCGGTGCACCAGGGCATATTGGAGCCGCTGACCGAGGCTGAGATCGCCGCCATGCCGCAATATGCGCCGGACAAGATCCGGCAGAACCTCGTCATCGGCGAAGCCGACGAGGTGATCGCCAGGCTGAAGGCCTATGAGGCGCTCGGCTACGACCAGTATTCGATCTGGATCGACAGCGGCCTGTCGCACCAGCGCAAGAAGAAATCGCTGCAGCTCTTCATCGACAAGGTGATGCCGGTTTTTGCC
The DNA here is from genome assembly GCF_042647205.1 of Mesorhizobium cantuariense. Taxonomy (NCBI): domain Bacteria; kingdom Pseudomonadati; phylum Pseudomonadota; class Alphaproteobacteria; order Hyphomicrobiales; family Phyllobacteriaceae; genus Mesorhizobium; species Mesorhizobium cantuariense. Next base: position 4,646,612 of record NZ_JBHRVD010000001.1, read on the forward strand.
GAGCCGAAGGCGGGATCGCGATGAGCACCACTCAGTTCAGGAACTATATCGACGGCAGCTTCGAGGACGCGGCCGCGACCTTCGACAGCATCGATCCGTCGACCGGCGCGACATGGGCAAAAATGCCCGCCGCATCGGCTGATGACGTCGACCGCGCCGTCGAAGCCGCTCACCTTGCGCTGCGCTCCGGCCCGTGGGCAGCGATGACGGCGACAGTGCGCGGCAAGCTGCTGGTGCGGCTCGGCGACCTGGTGGTCGCCAATGCCGACCGGCTGGCGGAACTCGAGACGCGCGACACCGGCAAGATCATCCGCGAGACCCGCGCCCAGATCGCCTATGTCGGCGATTACTATCGCTATTATGGCGGACTGGCCGACAAGCACGAAGGCGCGTTCGTCCCCATCGACAAGGCGGACATGGAGGTGACGATCCGGCCCGAGCCGATCGGCGTCGTCGCCGCGCTCGTGCCGTGGAATTCGCAGCTCTTCCTGTCCGCCGTCAAGCTCGGGCCGGCGCTTGCCGCCGGCTGCACCGTCGTCCTCAAGGCATCGGAAGATGGCCCCGCCCCGCTGCTGGCCTTCGCCGAACTCGTCCATGAGGCCGGATTTCCCGCGGGCAGCGTCAACATCCTGACCGGCTTCGGCCATGATTGCGGCCACCGCCTGACCAGCCATCCGCTCGTCGCCCGCGTCGCCTTCACCGGCGGTCCGGCAACCGCCCGCCGGATCGTCAGGAACACGGCGGAAAATCTCGCCTACACGACGCTCGAACTGGGCGGCAAGAGCCCGGTCGTGGTGTTTGCCGATGCCGATCTCGACAGTGCCGCCAACGCCGTCGTCGCCGGCATCTTCGCCGCCACCGGCCAGAGCTGCGTCGCCGGCTCGCGCCTGCTGGTCGAGCATTCGGTGAAGGACGAATTCCTCGCCGGGCTCAAGCGCAAGGCAGAGGCGATCCGGATCGGCGACCCGCAAGATTCCGCAACCGAAATGGGGCCGCTTGCCACGTCGCGGCAGCGCGACTGGATCGAGAAGATCGTTGCGGCAAGCCTTGCCGGGGGTGGGCGGCTGGTCACCGGCGGCGAACGGCCCGCCGGCCACGAAAGCGGCCTCTATTACGCACCGACGATCATCGATGCCGGTGACAACACCGGCCTGCCCTGCATGCGCGAAGAACTGTTCGGTCCGGTGCTGAGCGTGCTCGCCTTCGATACGGAAAGCGAAGCCCTGGCACTTGCCAACGACACGCCGTTCGGCCTGGCGTCCGGCGTCTTCACCACCAATCTCGCCAAAGCCCACCGCATGGCGCGCGGCATTCATGCCGGCGTGGTCTGGGTCAACACCTATCGGGCCGTCTCGCCGCTGGTTCCGTTTGGCGGCTATGGCCAGTCGGGCCTCGGCCGCGAAGGCGGCATGGACGCGATCCGCGACTACACGCGTTCGAAATCGGTCTGGATACGCACTTCGGACGATCCGATTCCCGATCCTTTCGTCATGCGGTAACCGCCGCAGGCCGGGGAAACGCGATCAAGGCGAAAACGCCGGTCGCAAACAGAAAACAACGAAAACAAACAGAGGAGAACGACATGAAACTGATCACCACCGGCGTCCTTTCCCGCCTTCTCGCAACAACACTTCTCGCAACCACACTTCTGGCAACGACGGCCGCAAAGGCCGAGGACATGGTGTTCACTTCCTGGGGCGGGACGACCCAGGAGGCGCAGACCAAATCCTGGGCCGAACCGTTCACGGCCGCATCCGGCATCAAGGTCATGCAGGACGGTCCGACCGACTACGGCAAGCTGAAGGCGATGGTCGACGCCGGCAGCGTCAACTGGGATGTCGTCGACGTCGAGATGGATTTCGCCATCAAGGCGGCCAAGGACGGCCTGCTCGAGCCGATCGACTTCACAGCCGTGCCGAAGGCCGATCTCGATCCGCGCTTCACCACCGATCATGCCGTCGGCAGCTTCTACTATTCCTTCGTGCTCGCCTGGAACAAGGGCGCCGTTTCGGGCGACCCGGCCGGCTGGGCCGACATGTTCGACACCAAGAAATTCCCCGGCAAGCGGACCTTCTACAAATGGTCGGCGCCCGGCGTCATCGAGATCGCGCTGCTCGCCGATGGCGTGCCGGCCGACAAGCTCTATCCGCTCGATCTCGACCGCGCCTTCAAGAAGCTCGACACCATCAAGTCCGACATCGTCTGGTGGGGCGGCGGGGCGGAGTCGCAGCAATTGATCGCGTCCGGCGAAGCAACCTTCGGCCAGCTGTGGAACGGCCGCGTCTTCGCGCTGGAGAAAGACGGCGCCGATGTCGGCGTCTCCTGGAACCAGAACCTGACCGCGGCCGACGTCCTGGTGGTGCCGAAGGGCGCCAAGAACAAGGACGCCGCGATGAAGTTCCTCGCCGCCGCGAGCAGCCCGGCCGGTCAGGCGAAGTTTGCCGAAGCCAGCGGCTATGCGCCTGTTAACACCAAGGCCAAGGCCGAGATGCCCGCCGATGCCGTGAAATCCCTGCCAGACGCCCATGTCGACGGGCAGATCAACCTCGACATGAACTACTGGGCTGAGAACCGCGACGCCATTGCCACGCGCTGGTATGCCTGGCAGGCGAAATAGGCCTGCTCCTTGAACCGCAAGGAACGAGACGGCGCGCGCCGTCTCGTTCCGTAGCTCCAAGTCGCTGCCCCCGAGTTGCCACCATGTCGGTCGAAACACGCCAGAGCCTACCAACATTTCGGATGCCGGCAGGCTTCAATGGCCTGTTGCCGGCCCTGGTCCTGATCGTGCTGTTCTTCGTCGTCCCCGTCCTGGCCCTGCTCTTGCGCAGCGTCACGGAACCCGAGCCCGGCCTGCAGAACTACGCGACGCTGCTGGGTGACGGCACCTATGCGCGGGTGTTCTTCAACACCTTCCTGGTCGCCTCGGTGGTCACCGCGGTCACGGTCCTTGTCGCCTTTCCGGTCGCCTGGATGCTGGCGATCATGCCCTCGGCGCTGGCCTCGATCGTCTTCGGCGTCATCATCCTGTCGATGTGGACCAATCTCCTGACCCGCACCTATGCCTGGATGGTGCTGCTGCAGCGCACCGGCGTCATCAACCGGACGCTGATGGCCATCGGCGTCATCGACCAGCCGCTGCCGCTCATCAACAACCTGACCGGCGTCACCATCGGCATGGTCTACATCATGCTGCCCTTCATGATCCTGCCGCTGGTCGGCACGCTGCGCGCGATCGATCCGATGACGCTGCGTGCCGCGGCGCTGTGCGGCGCCAGCCCCTTCCAGGCATTCCGCCGCATCCTGTTGCCGCTGTCGCTGCCCGGTGTCGCGGCCGGCGGCCTGATGGTCTTCGTCATGTCGCTCGGCTACTTCGTCACCCCGGCCCTGCTCGGCGGCACCTCGAACATGATGCTGGCTGAAATGATCGCGCAGATGATCCAGTCGCTGCTCAACTGGGGGCTCGGCAGCGCCGCCGCCTTCATCCTGCTTATCGTCACCATGGCGCTCTACGCGCTGCAACTGCGGCTTGTCGGCGCCAGGCGCATGAGCGGAGGCATCTGAGATGCTGCTCGACTATGACCGCATGGGATGGCTGAAGATTGCCCTGCTCGGCTTCACCGCGCTGGTCGCCGGCTTTCTCCTGCTGCCTGTCGTCTTCATCGTCCTGCTCTCCTTCGGCTCGTCGCGCTGGCTGGCCTTTCCGCCGCCAGGCTGGACGCTCAAATGGTACCAGGAGCTGTTTGCCGACCCGGCCTGGCTTGATGCGGCGCTGACCAGCGCCAAAATCGCCACCATGACGGCGATCCTGGCCGTGGTGATCGGCCTGCTCGCCTCCTTCGCCTTGGTTCGCGGACGCTTTGCCGGGCGCGAAATCCTGCGCGGCCTGCTGCTGACGCCGATGGTGCTGCCCGTCGTCGTCTTCGCCATCGCCATCTACGCCTTCTTCCTGCGCCTTGGCCTCGGCGGCACCACCATCGGCTTCGTCATCGCCCACACCGTGCTGGCGCTGCCCTTCGCCATCATCCCGATCGCCACGGCGCTGGAAGGTTTCGACAAGTCGATCGAGGACGCGGCGATCGTCTGCGGCGCCAGCCCGCTCGAGGCCAGGCTCCGGATCACCTTGCCGTCGATCCGCATCGGCATCTTTTCCGCCGCGATCTTTTCCTTCCTCGCCTCCTGGGACGAAGTCGTGGTGGCGATCTTCATGGCCAGCCCCAGCCTGCAAACCCTGCCCGTCAAGATCTGGGGCAGTCTGCGCTCGGATCTGAGCCCGGTCATCGCCGCCGCCTCCAGCCTGCTGGTTGGGCTGACGCTTGCCCTGATGGTGGTGACGGCGCTGCTGCAGCGAAAGGTCAAGACATGACCCAGCCCTTCCTCTCCATCCGCAATCTGCGCAAGGCGTTCGGCGCGATCACCGCCGTGCACGACGTCACCCTCGACATACCCAGAGGCGAGTTCCTGACCTTCCTCGGACCGTCGGGTTCGGGAAAATCGACGACGCTCTACGCCATCGCCGGCTTCCAGGATCCGAGTTCCGGCGATGTCGAGTTGGAAGGAAAGTCGCTGCTTGCCGTGCCTTCGCACAAGCGCAACATCGGCATGGTGTTCCAGCGCTACACGCTGTTCCCGCACCTGACGGTGGCCGAGAACGTCGCCTTTCCGCTGCGGGTGCGCCGCCGGCCGGAGGCCGAGGTGAAGAAGAAGGTCGCCGACATGCTGGCTCTGGTGCGGCTCGAAAGCTTCGCCGCGCGCTTGCCCGGCGCCCTGTCTGGCGGCCAGCAGCAGCGCGTGGCCCTGGCCCGCGCGCTGGCCTATGATCCGCCGATCCTGTTGATGGACGAGCCGCTGTCGGCGCTTGACAAGAAATTGCGCGAGGAAATCCAGGGCGAGATCCGCCGCATCCATCGCGAGACCGGCGTCACCATCCTCTACGTCACCCACGACCAGGAGGAGGCGCTGCATCTGTCGGACCGAATCGCTTTGTTCCGGGACGGCCGCATCGAGCAGACCGGTAGCGGCGAAGACCTTTATCTGCGGCCGGCGACCGATTTCGTCGCCGGCTTCATCGGCAATTCGAATTTCCTCGCCGCCGAACATCTCGACACCAAAGATGGCACGGCAACGATCCGGCTGGCCGACGGTTCGGTCGTCTCCGGCGTCAGGGCCAACGGCACGTTCGGCAAAGGCCAGAAGACCAGGTTGATGATCCGGCCGGAAGCGTTTGGCATGGAGCGGAGCCCGGCGAACGCGGAGCTCAACGTCGAGATCGTCGATGTCGCCTTCTACGGCGAGCGCCGGCGCATCGTCGCGCGCACCGCCGGCGGCGAGGGGGTCGACATCAGGCCGACCTCCGCCGCGATGCAGTCGCAGAATCTAGCGCCCTGCAGCCGGCCGGTCTTTTTCGATCCGGCGGCGGCGTTCCTGTTTCCTGCCTGAGATGCCGATTGATTGATTGCCTGGAGCAGACCCCAGCGCGGCAAACAGTGGCCCGTATGCACATCGCGCCACAGCAAGGCACCGCGCAATCTTTATCGCGCGGCAAATGATTCTTGTCATGGAATCCCACTTTGGCCGAAACGAGAAAAATTCGAAAAAGTTTGAACATCAAGATGATCTGCTTGGGCGCCATGGCGCTTTCGATCGTCGGCGGCGCGGCGTTTGCCAAAACGTCGGCTCTCGACGACCCGGCCAAGATGCAGCCCTTCTACACCGACTCCGGCATGAAGACGATGGTCAGCAATGACGACTTCGTGAAGGCTTGGAAGGCACTGACGCCGGACGACCAGACCGCGATGATGAAGGCCTGCGAGGACGAGGCGAAGGACGCCACTGCGGCCAACAGCCATCCGGAATTCTGCAGCAGCGTGAAAGCGAACGGCGGCAGCAAGTAAGCGCCCACCGGACCGACGAGAAAACAGCCCCGACCGGGGCTGTTTTGCGTTTGCATGGGGCGCGGAAGATCTCTTTTCTGCGAGGTCAGCGCGACATTTGCGGATAGGACGGCATTATCGCCGTCAACAGACGCCCGCCGATCAGCCACCCTGCTCGCCGGCGGCCCGCCCCATTCCCGCCTCCCCATTCTGGTCATGTTGCACTGCGATAAATTTGTTGCGTTGCGATATCAGCCCGCCCGGCCGACACTGGCAAAGGGCTGGATCTGGGGCTGGGCTTACACGAAGGAGCCTCCGTGGCAGCATCGTTCCGGCCGGACATACAAGGATTGCGCGCGCTCGCCGTCGGCGGCGTCGTCGCCTATCATTTCGGCCTCACCGCGCTGCCCGGCGGCTTTGCCGGCGTCGACATCTTCTTCGTCATATCGGGCTGGCTGATCACGACCCACCTCATGCAGGAGATCGGCGACACCGGCCGGCTCGACCTGTGGCGCTTCTATGCCAGGCGCGCCCGGCGGCTTTTGCCGGCAGCTTTGTTCGTCATCCTGGCGACGCTGGCAGCCGGCTACTTCATCCTGGCGCCGCAGGAGCAGGCGCTCTATTCGCGTGGCGCCATGTTCGCCTCCGCCTATGCCATCAATCTGTGGCTGCTGCGCTGGTCGTTCGACTATTTCGCCGCTGACGCCACCAGCAATCCCTTCATCCACTTCTGGTCGCTGTCGGTGGAGGAGCAGTTCTATCTGGCCTGGCCGGCGCTGCTTCTGCTGGCCGCCTGGCTGCGGCCGGGCCGGCGCATGGCAGTGGCGGTGATTGGGGTGGCCGGCCTCGCCTCCTTCGCCGCCTGCCTGTGGCTGACCAGCGCGGCGCCGGCCTGGGCCTTCTATTTCTCGCCGCTGCGCGCTTGGGAGTTCGCCGCCGGCGGCCTGGCGACGCTGGTCCCCGTGGCTTTGCTGCAACGCCGCGCCTGGCTGCGGCCTGCACTGGGCTGGCTCGGCCTGGCGCTGATCGCGGCGGCCTATCTCTGCTTGAGCGAGGACCTGCCCTTCCCCGGCTGGTATGCGCTGCTGCCGGTTGCCGGCACCGTGCTGGTATTGCTGAGCGGCGTGGGCCAAGAGCAGACCTACAGGCGGACCAATGGGCTCACCAACTGGCAGGCCCTTGGCCCGGCCGCCACCTTGTCGCTGCAGCCTTTGCAATGGATCGGTACGCTGTCTTATTCGCTCTATCTCTGGCACTGGCCGGTCATCGTCTATGCCGGGATGCTGGCGCCGGATCTCACCGTGCCGCAGCGCCTCGGCTGCGGCGTGCTGGCGCTGGCGCTGTCGGTGCTCACCTATCATCTGATCGAGAACCCGGCGCGGCGCGGCCGCTGGCTTACCGCAGGCGCCCGGGCGCTCGTTCCCGCGCTGGCACTGACCGGTGCCGGCGTGGCGGTCGCCTATGCCAATGCGCATCTGGCTGAGCGCAACATCGGCCCCGAGCAGCGCGGCATCGAGCAGGCGGCCGAAAAACCCTCCATTGCGCGCGCCCTCGACAAGAGCTGCCTGGCCGACTTCCAAACGGTGACGCCCAAACCCTGCGTGTTCGGCGCGGCGGACGCCGCCCACACCGTCGTGCTGTTCGGCGATTCGCATGCCGACCATTGGTCGACGCCGCTGATCGAAGCGGCCAAGCGCAACGACACCAAGGTGGTCACCTATCTCAAATCATCGTGTCGCGCCTCGCGGCTCTCCACCTTCAACACCGTACTGAAGCGCGACTACACCGAATGCGACGCGTGGCGCGAGCAGGCGATAGCAGACATCATCCAGGCCAGGCCGCGCCTGGTGGTGATCTCGGAATTCTCCATCGGCAATTTGACGCGCGACCTGCCCGCCGCCGCCCGCGCCGCCGAGACCGCGCGCTGGCAGGCCGGTCTGCGCTCGACATTGCAGGCCTTCAGCCGGGCCGGCGTCGAGACGGCCGTCATCCGCGACACGCCGATCAACGCCAGCTTCGCCGACTCCTGCGTGGCGCGCGCTTTGTGGTGGCGCGAAGCACCCTCGCCGCACTGCGACACGCCAAGGGCGGACGCCGCCAACGACAGCACCGCCGCCACCGAACGCGCGGTCGTTATGAGCGTGCCCGACACGCTCTACGTCGACCTCACCGACCGCTTCTGTGGCGCGACCGCCTGCCACGTCGTTATCGGCGGCCAACTCGCGTTTCGTGACAGGCATCATCTGGCGACAGCGTTTGCGGAGACGCTGGAGGGGCCGTTGGAGAGGGCGCTGTTTTGAGGGTCGTTCCCTTCTCCCCGTTCACGGGGAGAAGGTGCCGGTCCACCCTCCGCAGCTGCAGCGCAGCTGCTGCGGAGGACGGGCAGGCGGATGAGGGGCGGCGCGGCGTTCGCCCTCGGAGCAACTTTGTTGGCCTAATATTGATACACTTGAACGTCTTCGGTTTTACGATTGATTGGGCGGGACTTCCGGGGGAACCAATCGTGAAGAAACTTCAAATCGTCGCAGTTCTATTGCTGGCAGGCTGTCAAACCGACCCGTTGCCCAGTGCATTCAAGCCCGGCCCCAACACCAGCCAACGGCAAGCCGACTAGGGATGGCTGCAATGGATTCGCTGAAGTGGTTGTCAATCAACGTCATTGCATTGGCGCACTTTGATTGGAGCAGTCGTCATTTCGCAGGTCGCCTACGTGTTTCACATCTATATTACTAAGAATCCAATGACGCCGCTTATCATAGGATTCTTTATCGCGGTTATTATTGGCACGGTTGCGCCGAGGACAGCGTTCTTGCCAAGGTTTCTCGTGTTCACCGGAGTTTTCATCTTGGAAATGGGCTTATACATCGTCTTATCCGATGCGAAGCTGTTCCTGGTCGAGCACTACTGGGATGGAAATGTGGAGGCAGCCAAACCTTTGGCACACGTTGGCATCTTGATCCATATCATAACCTTCACGGCCGGCCTCGTAGTGCTGCGCCGGTTTCGGTTACCAAAGCCAACCAAGATCGTCGTGGATGAGTCTCGGTAGCCAATGCACGTTCCTGGATGTCTTGAGCGGAGCCACCTTCAAGAGGTTGGAACGTGACAAACCTTCTGACCCATCCCCCACCCCTCACCGCCCCATCATCATCCCATAATGCACCGCCAACAAATCCAGCCCGACCTTCAGCAGCTTCGTCACCACATCCCGGCCCTCGCCGGTCTGCTCGGCCACGCCCTTGATCGAGCCTTCCGCGCAGCAGACTTGTCGCACCACGGCGGCCACCTCCCAATGGCCTAGCGCCCTGGTGGCGGCGGCATGGGCGCGGCCGGCGTCCAGCACGCTGTCGGCAATGCCGCCGCGATGGCGGCCGCCGTCGACGCGCTCGCTCCAGCGCATCGGCTTGACGCTCGCCTGCTGGCTGCAGCGGAAGTCCTCGCGGTAGCGCAGGCCGGCTTCGCGCTGCTGGCGCGACAGCGAGGTGATGCCCAGCAGCGGGTCGATAGTGCGCACCCGCACGATGCCGCCGGTGGTGGTGTAGCCGTCATTCGACACCTCGTAGACGCGCCTTGCCTCCAGCGTCCCGGCCGCCAGCCGCTTGCGGCCGAAGGCGTCATCCCTGAGCGCGAAATCATGGCCGACCTCGCGGCGAATACGCACCTGCTCGGCCTCGCCCTTCGGCAGTTTCGGCGCCTGCAGTTTGGCGGGTCTGGTGTTTTTGGGCATGGGTGGCTCCTGGTTGGGGATTGGGTCGGGATGGAGGCTCGCAAGGTGGCGATCCTTCGCGCCCCCTCTGCCCTGCCGGGCATCTCCCCCACGAGGGGGGAGATGCCCGGCAGGGCAGAGGGGGGCGCTGTCCCGCCGACCTATCGGAGAGCACCACCTCCTTGCCGCCCGCATCCAGTTTGATGGAACCAGCGCGAATTTTCGGCGTTATGTCGCGTCCATGCCAAGGGGAGGTTCGCCGATGACAGCCTTCATGCCGGTTACCCTGCGCTTTTGCGACAACAAAACCATGCTGGTCAGCTCGGTGGCCGAAGCTGCCAGGGCGCTGAGCCAGCAATGGCCCGACAAGACCGCGCCGGCCTATGTCGAGGCGGCACGGCTGGTGGCGCTCGCCGTCGACGGCACCTGCTGCCAGCGCATCGCCTTCGATGCCCTCACCAGGGCGGCCAGGCAACAGAACATACTGGTGGCCAAGCCGAAGAGCCGTGCCCATGACTGGCTGGATGCCGTGGCCAGCCCGTGAGAGGCGCGTGCCGGCCGAAAAATTGATGCAACCGCCCGGCGGCGCGGCGCGTTTAAAAGGGCGGTAGGTTAAGCCGCGCGTAAAGCGAAGGTGAACGCCGTGGGTACGATGAAGACCGGAGTCCCGCTTAAGGTGCGGATGGACGAGCAGATCGAAGAGATCGAGACCGTCAGCGAAGCCGCCGATTTCCTGCAGCGCTGGCCGCTTGAGCGGCGCGGCCATGTCTACCGCAGCGCTCTCAACGCCTGCAGCGCCGCAATCGCCGCGCAGATTTCCGAAGCCGACGCCATGAAAGTATTCACCGGCTTTGCCCGGGTGACCGGCATATTGGTCGACGGAGACAGCCTGGACATGACGATGGAGGCCAGAACCGTTCAAAGCCGTATGCCCAAACAGGGCCGGCAGGCGCCGAAATAGGGCGGCGGCGGTTTTGTTTAGGGCTTGATTCATCTCGGATCCTTCATGGCCATCAGCCCCCGATGACGCCGAGGCTGCGAGGCCCCCTCACCCAGCCTCCGCTTCGCTCGGCTGACCATTCCGGGGCGAGCCGCGTGTCTCGCCCGTCCCTCGGACCCCCGAGGGGAGAGGAGACTTGCAGCGCCGGCGCCTCCCTCTTCTCCCCAGCGGGGAGAAGGTGGCCCGAAGGGCCGGATGAGGGGGCTGGCGATACCTCCAAAATTAACGCAGGGCTGCTCCCACCGCCTCACCCCACCGCTTCAAAAACGCGGCGCTGGAAGCGGGCCTGGTGGTAGGTGCAATAGCTTTTCAGCGCCTTGGTGCGCATGCCGCAGCACAGCATGTCGGCGCCCGGCCGGCCGCCTGGAGCATCGTTCTCAGAGTCCTCTTCCAGCGTCAGGTCCAGCGGCGCGCGGCAGCGGTTGAACAGGCAGTCGATGAAGCGCATCGCCACGCCATGCGGCTGGCGGCCGACGGGCGTGCGCGGCGGCACCGGGACTTTGAAACGATAGGCCTCGCCGTCGGCGATCAGCACGCCCACCTCGCGCACGAACAGGCGCGGCGGCAGCCAGGCCGGCGAAGCGTCGCGTTTGGCGGCCGCCTTGCGCATGCCGGCGACAGCGAGCGCGGCGTCGATCGTGCCGGCGGCCGGCCTCGCACTCGCCGATATTCCGGTCGCCCGCTTGCTCGCCGCGCGCTTGCGTGCAGCAAGCTTGGCTCCGATCGGCAGCCCCTTGCCATTGGCAAAGCCGATCGCGCCCAGCATGGTGTTGCGATGCACGATGCCGATAATGGCATTGCGCGACACCGCACTGCCGCGCAGCGCGCTGAACGCGGCGGCAATCCTGGAGGCGGAAAGCCCTTCCTTCAGCCAGCGGGCGATCTCCTGCAATTCCGCGTCGGTATAGCTTGCCATTCCAGGCTCCATCCAAAGTTCTGCCTTCGGCCGCGCGCCGTCAGGCAGCGCCAGAGTTCAGGGTTGTGTAGTTCGAGGGCCGGCTGGCGCCGGCTCAGCCGGACCGGGTTCGCAGCCCGGCCGGTTCGACGAGGCGCGAAAGCCGCGCCTCGGCCGTCTTTCTGTCGGGCGCGGAAACCGCCCAGCCAGTCGGTCTGTCGAACAGGATGACGGTGCCGTCCTGCGTGCGGATACACGACCTGGCGGGCAGACCGGCGCCGCGCCGGTCGAATTGGGGGCCAGAGCCGCTGGGAGCGGCGGCTCTGGCCGTTCCGGCCGCCAGTGACGGGCGGACCGGGCCCGAGGCAGCCAAACACTGAGCCTCGGGCTTCGTCCCGGCCGGGGAGGAGGACGGCCGTGACGGAAGGGAATGAGCGGCGACAGTCGCCGGATGCGCCTCGTGTGAGGCCGGCGCTCTTGCGCCTTCAAAGCTGGACAGGTTTTGCATGACCATATATAAGCATAACTCAAAAATAGATGCAAGCCATTCTTTCATAGACGAGAGCCGCTTTCATCGCTCACATGGGCGCCATGGCAAAAACGGAACTGTCGATCAAGGTCGGGGCGGCGATCCGCAAGGCGCGCAAGCAGCGCGGCCTGGTCATGCGCCACATCGCCGAGCACAACGACACCGATGTCGCCGCCGTCGGCAATTGGGAAACCGGCCGCAACCTGCCCAAGACCGAGAACCTGCTGAAGACCGCAGCCTTCCTGCGTGTCGACCCGGTGGCGCTGGGCCAAGGGCAGGTCGTCTTCCTCGACGATGCCGGCCCGGTCGCCGACGCCGAGATCGTCACCGATGCCGCCCCCCTGCCCGCCGGGTCGATGGATATCGAGATGCTCGGCGCGGCGGTCGGCGGCGACGATGGCGATTTCACCTTCAACGGCGAGATCGCCGGCTATGTCCAGCGTCCGCCCGGCATCGCGCATCTGCGCAAGGTGTTTGCGCTGCACGTGCTGTCGGATTCCATGGTGCCGCGCTACGAGCCCGGCGAAATGCTCTATTGCGGCGGCCGCGACGCCGTGCCCGGCGACCATGTGGTAATCGAGACCTTCCCGGAAGAAAACGAGCGCAACGGCAAGGCCTTCATCAAGAAGCTGGTCAAGCGCACCGCCGCCGAGCTGGTTGTCGAGCAATACAATCCGCCGAAGACCCTGACCTTCAACCGCTACGCGATAAAGCACGTCTGGCGGGTGATTCCGCTGAAGGAATTGCTGGGGTATTGAGGGTTCTTGCCGTCCGGCGTACCAACCCGCACTTGGTTTTTAGCCGTTGGATCTCTCAGGAGTCACGGCATGGATCCTAGGGTCTGCGCCGCGTCGCTTCGCTCCTTGCTCCGCCCTAGGATGACGAAATCACGGAGGCTGAGGGCCAACCGCAAAGACCCGAGACCAGCAGATGGAAAGCGCGACTTGGCAGATTAGCCGAAGCCGACTTCCCTTCGTCATCCTAGGGCGAAGCAGCCGCGAAGCGGCGTCGCGGAGACCCTAGGATCCAGGCCGCGACCAGGGTGAAAGGCACCACCAAACAGAACTAAATCCGGCCAGTTCGGTCCGCCCGTACTTCCTTGGCACACTCCCCCTTCAAGCCCGCCGCGATCCCTCCAGCGGCACCTCCCGGTCACTCAGCATCTGCGCTTCGCTGCGCACGCGCTGGCGTTCGTCGATGAACGCCGCCTGGATCGACACCGCAGCCCCCGGCAGCCCGTCGGCGCGGCAGGCCGAGCAGACGATGCGGCCCGACAATGCGGCCAGCGGCGTATTGCCCGTCACCCCGAACCGCTTCAGCTGATCGGGCCGCCACCAACGATTGCGGCCGCAATCGGCGCACTCGACCGAGATCGAGGCGACATGCGCGATCACTGGTTCCCTGCCCGGCAATGCCATCGCCCCTCCTGCTCCTTTGTTCCTGATTTGTTCGCATATTCCTGCGTTTTGCGCCGGGAGTCGAGTCGCAGTTTTCAAACAGTCCCAAAAGTTTTCTTCTACATCTATTTGAGTTATGCTTATATCAACTCGTAAATGTGAGTCGGGGCTCGAACCCCACCGCCACATCAGGCTTGGGAGTGACGATGGACGCCGCCGATTTCGCCCGCGCCTGCGGTTACACCGGCGACAGCCCTGCCCTCCTCGACGCTTTCGAAGCCATCCGCCGCAACGGCATCGCCCACGCCCGCCTGGATCATATCAGGCGCAAGGCGGTGATTGACGAGCTGAAGCAGTCGCAGGCGCTGTTCGTGGCGGCGATCGGCCCGGCGCTGTCGGCCGAGGAAGCCATCGAGGACGCCGCCCGCTTCATCGCCTGCTGGCGCAACATGCCGCGCTGGCGCCAGGAGCGGCGCCTGCCCGACCTGATCAGAGCCAAACAGCAGCGCAAGGTGGCGCGCTACTTCCGCCGGTACGGCCATTTTCTGTGGGCGCTGGAGGCGGCGTGAGGCGCGACAACCCGGCACCTGCCAATTGCGGGTTCCATCAGCCAAACTTTCTTTCTAAACTGCGCGTGGGTGGCTGATCGTTCGACGTGCATAGTTTGGAATGTTCAAGACTGCCCGCTCAAGATTTCAGACCTGGATAACGGCCGGCGCGGGAACCATCGCCGCGCTGCTTGTGGCCGGCCTGATGGGGGCCTTCGGCGCCCTGCCCGCTCACGCCCCGCCGCAATTGCCGCCCGATGCCGCCATCGATGCCGGGCGTTGGCATCTCAAGCCGGTGCGCGCCTATGTCAGCCGTGCCAAGGTCCATGGCGTGCCGCTGAAACCTGGCCAGAAGGCGCTGGTGCTGGAGGCCGACATGACCAACCGCACGGCGCAATCCGACAAGGCCTATTTCAACGTCTTCACGCCGGACGGCCTCGCTCTGCCCGACGGCCTGCCGATGGTCGCGCTGGCCCGCGATCAGACGCTGACGCCGGAACTGCATCCCGGCATGACCGAACGCATGGCCTATGTCTGGCCGCTTGCCCGTGACGCCATCGTGCCGGCAAATCTCAGCTTCGGCATCACCGCCGAGGTCTTCAAGCCGCGCGACAACCTTTACGGCACGCCCGGCTGGTTCAATCCCACTCGGCTCGGCACCGTCACCTTGCCGGTTGCCGACCTGCCAGACTCGCCGGAAGGCGGCTCATGAAGGTCCGGGCCATCGGCAATCTCCTGATCCTTTGCACGACCGTGGCGCTGAGCTATGGCATGCAGGTTTCCAAGCCGCATTATGCAAAGCTGACCGCGCCGATCCCGCTCGACGGCGCCATGCACGACATGGTGCGGGCGCGCAGCTTCGATGTCCGCCTCGACAAGGTCATCTTTGCCCGCACGCTGAAGACCGACCAGTTCGGCCAGACCAGGCTTCTGACCACGAGCGGCCTGTGGGCGGTGGTGACGACCAGTCTCGCCGCCACCAGCACCTCCACCACGGTCGCCGACGGCACCTGGCAAGGCCCGACCGGCCTGCGCTACCACCAGACCGAACGGCTCAGCTATCGCCAGGACATGCCGCCGCATGCCGTCGATCCAGGTCTCGAAAGAAGCGGCCTGTTCATCTTCGAGGTGCCGCCCGACCAGATCCCCGGCGCCAGCCTGCTGGTCGCCGCGCGCCGGTTCGGCCCGCTCGACGCCCAGGCCCGAATCCGGCTCGACGCATTGCCGACCGGCGCCGATGGCCAGCCCGCGGATGTCCTGCCGCTATTCGATCTCGATGGCCCGGCGCAAGGCAAGACATGACCGCAGTTTCGACAAATGCCGCACCAGCCGCCGATGACCGACAGGCCGAGACAAAATGGCGCCGGCGCGGTCTTGTCGCACTCGCCATCCTGCTGCCGCTGACGCTGGCCGAAATCAGCTATGACAGCGTGCGCGAATGGCTGCACGGCGAAGACCTCATCGCCAGGGATGTCGATTTTGGCCAGTCGATG
Organism: Mesorhizobium cantuariense; assembly: GCF_042647205.1. Classification (NCBI taxonomy): domain Bacteria; kingdom Pseudomonadati; phylum Pseudomonadota; class Alphaproteobacteria; order Hyphomicrobiales; family Phyllobacteriaceae; genus Mesorhizobium; species Mesorhizobium cantuariense. The sequence goes on from NZ_JBHRVD010000001.1 coordinate 4,662,050, forward strand.
CCGTTCGGCGGCAGCGACTGGCGGCTGGCCGACCTGCGCGGCGGCAAGGCCGGCCGCTTGCCCGAACATGCCTTCGCCGTCATCGCCACCTTTTCCGTCACCGTTGGCGACCCCGATCTGCAAAAGCAGTGGCTGGGCTGCAAGGTGATGCTGACCGATGCCGCCGGGCGCCGCTGGCTGCCCGACTTCATCTCCGGCGTCGGCCTGCCGGACGGCGTGATGAACTGCACCTCGGCGATCTTCTCCGGCGCCAAAAAGGGCGACGTCATCACCATCGGCGAGACCTTCATCGTGCCCGAGGATGCCGTCAAGACCATCCGCCCGGCTGTTGGCTTGGGCAGCGAACGGCCCTGGTTCCTGCGTTTTCAGAGGCCGCCGAAATGACAGCGTCCTTCGCCCCGTTTACGGGGAGAAGAGAGCTCACTTCCCCGCCCGCTTCGCCATCGAAAACGCCGTCTCAAGCACGGCGGCGAGAAAGCATATGCGCAGCGGCTCGATCAGGATGCCGGTGGAGGAATCCTGGAACGGGCTGCCGAACAGCAGCGTCACGCCGTGCGAAAAAATCTGCCAGACGTCGAGCTCGTGCGGGCCGATCAGCCGCGTCGCCCCCAGCCATAGCCAGGCAGCGCCCCAGTCCAGCAGGCGGTAGCCGACGACCAGCGTGCACAACAGCACCAGGCTGGAACTGACCGTCAGCCGCACACCGTTGGCGATCGGCAGATAGCGCGAGCGGTAGCCGGCGATGAAATGCTCGACGAAATCGCGCAGGAATTTCGGCAGGCCGGCATAGCGCTGGCCGGCGCGCTCCAGCCGGCCATGCACGCGCATCAGCGCGGCGTCGTCGCGCACGTCATAGCCATAGATCAGCGCCGCCATCACCAGCCAGATCAGCGGCAGGAGCATGAAGAAGAACAGGTTTATCGCCATCGTCGAAGGCGCGATCGAGGTAATCTCGACCGGCACCATGGGTGCGGCCGAGGCCATCGGCACCGGGTTCGCCAGCCCGTCGGCAGACGCTTGCAGGGCCGACCAGAAATTGCGGCTCATCAGCCATTGCAGCGCGCTGTCCTTCCAGCAGCTGATCACATAGAGGCCGACGAAGATCCAGTTGGTCTCGCAGATCACCACCACGATCTGCCAGAATGAGGTGGCTTTCGTTTTCGTCTGCATGAATTTGGCCAGCCGGCGGATCAGCCAGGACACCGCCACCGAGACCAGCAGCCAGCGTGAATCGAGCACGTCGAGCACATTGGCGCTCTGGCCGAAATCGGCCTGGTCGAGTGTGGCGCGCGAATATTGGCGCACGATGTCGCCCAGAAATCCCCAGGCGGCATAATAGGCGAAGAAGGGCAGCAGCGCGATGGTGATCATCCGCACCAGCCGCGAGCCGCGCCGGTCCGCTGCTGCGCCCGGCTCCGTTTGCGCCTCAGTGGTTGCGGCCTTGTCGGCGGCGCGTTGCGCGGCCAGCACATGCGGCAGGCCGGGGCGCAGCACATGGAACATCGCTACCGTCACCACCAGCTGCGCCAACGCCACCAGCGTCAGCATCGCCAAGCCGGCAAAATGATTGGCGAGCGCCACCTTCGCTGCCAGTTGCATGAGGAGATCGCCGACCAGCACGCCGGCCAGCACCAGTGCAACAAGCTGCGGCCAGAACCGCCGCAGCAGCGAAAAACTCAAGGTGATCGGTCTGATGATGTCGGCAAACATGAGGTTCTCTCACGATGCCACCCGCCCCGGCCTTTCTAGCAAAGCATGATTGTTTTGCAAGGAAGGGGTGAGCTTCACCCGGCAAGCGAAGGTGCGAGGCACCCCCCTCTGTCCTGCCGGACATCTCCCCCGCAAGGGGGGAGATTGGATGTCATGACTGCTTTCGCCAATTTTCAAAGTTGAAGAAGAAGCAACGAAGACGAAGCTGCCAATCTCCCCCCTTGCGGGGGAGATGTCCGGCAGGACAGAGGGGGGTGCCTGGGCGCCAACAGCCCCCTTTGCACCTCACCTTCGCACCCGCGACTTCAACCACCGGTCAAACGCCACCGCCAGGATCAGGATCAGCCCGATGACGATGCTTTGCGTGTAGGACGACACGTTGTTGAACTGCAGCCCGTTCTGCAGCACGCCGATCAGGGCCGCCCCGACCACTGTGCCGCCGACCGAGCCGATGCCGCCGAACAGCGAGGTGCCGCCGATGACGACGGCCGAAATGACCGTCAGCTCGTAGCCGATGCCGGCCACCGCTTCCGATGAATTCAGCCGCGCCGACAGCACGAAGGCGGCAAGCCCGGCGAAGAAGCCGACGATGACATAGACCGAGACCAGGATGCGGTCGACGCGCAGCCCCGACAGCCTTGCCGCCTCGGCATTGCCGCCGACGGCATAGACGGCGCGGCCGTAGCGCGTGTAGCGCAGCACGATGTGGCACAGAATGGCGGCCGCCGCGAAGATGAGCGCCGGCACGGGCACGGGGCCGATCAGCCCGGTGCCGAACCAGCGCATCGAGGCGTCGAAGCCCGAGATCGGGCCGCCATTGGAGATGGTCAGCGTCAGCCCGCGAAACACCGTCAGCCCACCCAGCGTGACGACGAAGGGCGGCACTTTCAGCCGGGTGATGACAAGCCCCTGCACGCCGCCTGCGGCCGCTCCCACCACAACGGCGGCCAAAAGGGCAGCGAACCAGCCAAACCCTTGCGTACCGCTCGTCGACAGCGACAGCGTGTTGGCGGAGCCGCCCTTGGCGACCACGGCGGCGACCATGCCACAGAAGGCAAGCAGCGAGCCAACCGACAGGTCGATGCCGGCGGTGAGAATGACGAAGGTCATGCCGAGCGCGATCAACCCGGTGATCGAGATCTGCCGCGTGATGTTGAACAGGTTGATCGGGTCCATGAAGCTCGGCTTCAGCACCGTGAAGACGACGATCAGCGCCACCAGGAACAGCAGCGGCCCAAAACTCATCAGCAGCCGCGCGAAATTGATGCCGCCGCGCTGGTCCCGCTCCCCCGCCACGCTCATTGTGTCTCCTTGCGGTCGAGTGCCATCAGTTCCATCAGTCTTTCCTCGTTTGCCTCGACGCCCGGCATCTGGCCGGTGATGCGTCCCCGGCGCATGGTGACGATGCGGTCCGACACCGCCAGCACTTCGGGCAGTTCGGACGAGATCATCATCACCGCAATGCCGCGCGCCGCAAGCTGCACCAGGATCTGGTGCACCTCGGTCTTGGCGCCGACATCGACGCCGCGCGTCGGTTCGTCGACGATCAGCACCTTGGGATCGCGCGCCAGCCACCGCGCCAGGATCACCTTTTGCTGGTTGCCGCCCGACAAGCCCTCAATCGCCTGCTCGGCCGACGCCATGCGGATCGACAGCATCTTGCGAAAACCGGCCAGTGCATCGCGTTCGCGCCGTTCGATCATGAAGCCGAAGCCGTTGCTGAAATGCCCAAGCGAGGCGACGGAGAAATTCGGCAGGATGCCGAGTGCGGCAAAGATCGCCTGATGCTTGCGGTCCTCCGGCACAAGGCCGATGCCGAGCGCAATCGCATCCGCCGGTGACGCCGGGGCGATTTGCTTGCCGTCGAGCGTGATGATGCCTGCCGCGATGCGGTCGGCGCCGAAAATGGCGCGCGCCAGTTCCGTGCGGCCCGAGCCGACCAGACCGGCAACGCCGAGGATTTCACCCGCCTTGAGGTCGATGTCGACGCCGTCGAGCACGATAGCGTGCGGCGCCTCGGGGTCGCGCACGGTGCGCAATCCGCGCACCGACAGCACGACATCGCCGGCGACCGCGCGCAGTACCGGCCGCGCATAGAGTTCGGACGCCGCACGGCCGACCATCTTTTCGATGATCTTCGGCAGCGCAATCGGTCCGCCCTCGCGGTTGAGATGTCCGGCCAGCCTGCCGTCGCGCAGCACCGTCATGCGGTCGCAGATGGCGGAGGCCTCTTCCAGCCGGTGGGTGACGAACATGATGGCGACCTTGTCCTTGCGCAGCCGGTCCATGATCGACAGCAGCCGCTGCACCTCGGTCTCGGTCAACGCCGAGGTCGGCTCGTCCATGATGATCAGCCGGCTTTTCAGCGACAGCGCGCGGGCAATCTCTACCAGCTGCTGTTCGGCCACCGACAGCGCCGACACCGGCGTCCTTGGGTCGATCGATAGGCCGACGCGGGCGATGATCGCGCGGGAGTCCTGCTCCATCCGCCTCCAGCTGACCAGCCCGAGCGGGCCGATCGGCGCGCGGCCGATAAAAATGTTCTCCGCCACGGTCAGCGTCGGGATCAGGCTCAGCTCCTGGTAGATGGTAACGATGCCGAGCCGCTTGGCGTCCTGCGGGCTGGATGGGTGATAGTCGGCGCCGTCGAAAACGATATGTCCGCCGGAGGGCGGCATGACGCCCGACAGGATTTTCAGCAGCGTCGATTTGCCGGCGCCGTTCTCGCCCAGCAGGCCGAGGATTTCACCGGGGCGGATGTCGAGCGAGACGTCGCTGAGCGCGGTCACGCCCGAGAAATGCTTGGTGATGCCCTCGACGGCAAGCAGGATGGGTTCAGGCGATGCGGCTTCAGCTGGCGACAATGGTTGCTCCTTCCATGCAGTTCATATCGCTCGTCAGCGCTTGAACACCCCCCTCTGTCCTGCCGGACATCTCCCCCTCAAGGGGGGAGATTGGCAGTGTCACCGGCGGCACCTTTTCCTTCAACGTTTGTGACCTGGCGAAAACAGGGTGAACAGCCGATCTCCCCCCTTGAGGGGAGATGTCCGGCAGGACAGAGGGGGGTGCTGTCCCGCCGGCCTCGCCCGACTACTTCGTCTCGCCAATCCGCTCCGCCTTGTCCAGATTGTCCTTGCCGATGACGATTGGCGTCAGCAGCACCAGCTTCTCCTTCGGCTCTGTCTTGTCCTTAGCGAACGCCACCGCGATGCGCACTGCCGTGCGCGACTGCTCGCCGGGGAACTGCTCGACCGTGCCGGCAAGCTTGCCGTCGCGCACCGCGACCAGTGCTTCCGGCAGCGCGTCGAAGCCGTAGATCTTGACGTCGGTGAAGTTGCGCGCCGCGCAGGCCTCCATGGCGCCGAGCGCCATGTCGTCATTGGCACAGACGATGGCGTCCGGCTTGCCGTTGGCGGCAAGGCCGGCCTCGGTCACCGACAGCGCCTCGGCGCGGGCGAAGTTGGCGGTCTGCTCGAAGACGATCTGGTACTTGTCCTTCAGGGGATCGAGCACATTGTGGACGCCCTTGTTGCGGTCGATCGCCGGACCGGCACCGGGCTGGCCCTGCAGATGGAAGATCTTGGCGCCGTTGGGGAATGCCGCCACCATGGCATTGGCCTCCGCCTCGCCGCCCTTGACGTTGTCGGCGCCGACATGGGCTAGAATGCCCTCGACGCCGTCGACGCGGCGGTCGATCGTCACCACGGGAACGCCGGCCTTGACCGCTTCCTCGATTGCCGGCGCCAGCGCGTTGACGTCGAGCGGCGAGATGACGATGGCGTTGACCTTCTGCACCAGGGCCGCCTCGATGTCGGCGGTCTGCTTGGTGGCCGAGTTCTGGCCGTCGCTCTCGGTCAAATTGACGCCTTGCGCGGCGGCTTCGGCCTTGATCTCGTTCAGCATGTGCACGAAGAACGGAAAGCCGAGATTGGGCACCGAGCCCAGGATGGTGAGCTTGTCCTGCGCAAACACCGAGGGTGCGGCAAGCATCATGGCGCCAAAGGCCGCGGACGACAGCAGGAATTCGCGTCTGTTCATGGGATCCTCCTCCACAGGAACGCACGACCCCGAAAACCGGGATCGGTTTCAGGAAGGATCATGCGTCGGTTCAAAATGTTGGAGCATCCTCCCTGCGCCCGAAAACGCATGCCGCTCCAGCTGGCCGCCGCTGTAAAAAGAGCCTCCCACCGACGCCTGCACGGGGATGCTAACCCAGGGTCAACCATTTGTGCAACATCGATATAACAGAGGTGCCGGGCAATTTATCGGAATTGTCGGATTTTTGGTTTGCGGCGTGGGCAACATCTCCCTGAGGCGCCTGGCTTCCATTCCCTCTGCCCGGCACTACCTTGGACTGACTCGCGAAGCTTTTGTGATCTGGTGAACCCGTATGAAGCCGCAAATCATCTGCCACATGCTCGCATCACTCGACGGCAGCCTCCATCCAAGCCGCTACACGACAAGTCCGGACGGAACCCGGGCCGAGTGGTCGAGCCTCTACGAGCACATCCACAACGACCTCGCCGGCGACGCCTGGATGGTTGGCCGCGTCACCATGGCCGAGATGAGCAAGGCCGGCGCGCATCCGCCAGCGCATGTCGGCAAGGTCGACCGGCCCTATCATTTCGCGCAAAGGGATGCGGGCAGTTATGCCGTGGCGCTCGATGCCTCGGGCAAGCTTCACTTTTCCAAACCGGACATCGGCGGCGATCATGTCGTGGTGCTGCTTGGGCATGACGTTGCCGACAGCCATCTGGCCGAGCTCGCCGCCGACGGCGTGTCCTATGTCGTCGCGGAAACGGCGGACATGGATCTCGCCGCGATGCTCGAGGTGCTCGGACGGGAACTCGGCATCCGCCGGCTGCTGCTCGAAGGCGGTGCCGGCATCAACGGTTCCTTCCTTGCGGCCGGACTCGTCGATGAGTTGAGCCTTCTCGTCGCACCCGCGATCGACGGACGCGTCGCGAACCAGGGTTTTGTCGAGTTCGGCGACAGCGGCCTGCCAGGCAAGACGCAGTTGTCCCTGAAGAGCTGCGAGGCTTTGGCGCATGGGCTCGTCCATCTGCGCTACGCCGTCACCCCTGAATGATGCGCTGACCGCCTCGTACAAGGGCCGGCAATCTGACTGAGATTACCGGCCCTGTCTCGTCCGCTTCAGCGCCGAGGCTTCAGTCGCTCAATCGGCGTATCGCATGGCGTCGAGATCGGCGATCAACGTCGGGCCGGTCGGATGCCAGCCCAATCGTGCCTGTGTCAGCGCGCTGGAGGCCGGCAGATCCATCGGCGCGAACATTGCCATCCAGCCGAAATGCTCCGCCGCCTTTTCCGGCGCGATGGAAACGACCGGCAATTTCAGGCCCCGGCCAAGCGCCTCGGCGATTGCACGCACCTCGACACCTTCCTCGCCGACCGCGTGATAGCGGGCACCCGGCTGCCGTTTTTCCACGGCGAGCCGGTAAAGCCGCGCCGCGTCGAGGAGATGGCCCGCGGAAAAGCGATTGCGGCCTTCGCCGACATAGGCCGAGACGCCTTTTTCACGCGCGATCTCGATAAGCGGCGAGATGAGGCCCTGCTTGACCGGGTTGTGGACCTGCGGCAGGCGCACCACCGAGACATTGATGCCGGCCTCCAGCAAGGCATTGCCGGCCAGTTCGGAGGCAATGCGCGGATTGGGATGGCTGGTGTTGAAGACGTCCTCGCTGGCCAACTGGCCATGTCCGGGGCTGCCCATGCCGACCCCGGACGTAATCACCAGCGGCCGGTCGGAGCCGGCCAGGGCGGCGCCGAGTGCGGCGATGACGCGCTTGTCCTTTTCGCAATTCTCGACAAACCGCGAAAAATCGTGATCGAACGCCGTGTGGATCACGGCTTCCGCCTTCGCCGCGCCGTCGCGCAGGCTTTTCGGATCCTCGAGAGTTCCCCGATGCACTTCGGCGCCCGCGGCCGCCAGCGCCTCGGCGCCCGCGTCGGAGCGGGTGACGCCGACCACCTGGTGGCCCGCCTTGATGAGTTCGGGAACGAGCGCCGAACCGATGAAACCGGTCGCGCCGGTCAGAAAGATACGCATGCAAAATCTCCTGCACAGTTGCCCGCGCAGTATCTCCAGTCTATTATTCCATTAAAGTAGTGATCTTATCATGGTATAATGGCTAACAGGATGCCCATCAATTCCGCCGGCTCGCTTGGAGCCTTCCTGAAAGACCGGCGCACCCGGCTCGATCCCTCGTCGTTCGGGCTGTCCGGGCGCAGGCGCACGCCGGGGCTGCGCCGCGAAGAGGTCGCCCAACGCGCCAACATAAGCCCGACCTGGTACACCTGGCTGGAACAGGGCCGCGGCGGCGCGCCCTCGGCCGATGTCCTGAACCGCATCGCCAAGGGGCTGCTGCTGACCGAGGCGGAACGCGAACATCTCTTCATGCTGGGACTGGGGCGCCCGCCCGAGGTCCGCTACAGGGGCGTCGAGGGCGTCAGTCCCCGGCTACAGCGCCTTATCGACACGCTCGAAGCCAGCCCGGCTCTGATCAAGACCGCGACCTGGGACGTCGTTGCCTGGAACCGCGCCGCGCAGGTTGTGATGACCGACTACAGCGCCCTGCCCGCCGGGCAGCGCAACATCCTGCGCTTCATGTTCCTCAGTCCCAATATCCGCGCCAAGCAGCACGATTGGCAAAGCCTGGCCCGGTTCGTGGTCGGCTCTTTCCGGGCCGATGCGGCGCGCGCCGGCGCGGTGTCCGAGGTCGCCCAGCTTGTCGACGAACTTTGCAGCGTCAGCCCCGAGTTTGCCGCCCTGTGGCGGGAGAACGACGTGCTCAGCCACGGCGACGGGACAAAGCGCCTGAAGCACCCGGAACTCGGCGATATCGAGCTGGAATATTCGGGGTTCGCGGTCGACGGCCGGCCGGATTTGAGCCTGACCGTCTACAACCCGGTCGACAGCGCGGTCGCCGACCGCATCCGCGCTTTGGCCCTCGCCCGACACCCCAAAGAGTAAGGGCAGGACGACCCATCCGCTGCGATGACGCCCGCCCTCAAGCGCGCTCGCAGACCGCCTTCAGAATCTGCAAGGTCGGCCCCCAGTAGAGATTGGCATGCGGACGGATCGCTGGTTCGGCGAAATCGCTGAGCGTCAGCGTCAGCAGCGTTGCCCCATCCGCCGGCGCCAGATCGAAGCTGACCACCGTGTGGTTTTCGGGCACATCCAACAGGCGCGAGGCGGACAGCGTGCTCCAGTAACCGTAGGCGAATGCTCTCTCCGGCTCGAAGGCCCGAACGGTGCCGTGGTTCTCGAACGGCATTCCGTGCAACAGTCCGCGCATCACGATCGCCCCGCCGACATGCCCCTGCAGGCTGACGGTCAAGTCTTCATCCGACATCCAGTGCTGGATCATCGCGGGCGTCGTCAGCACCTGCCAGACCTTGGTCGGCTCGGCACCGATGACGACGGTCTTGATGATCGGCGCGGGAGACTCACTGATGCTGCGCATTCATGCGGCTAACGCCGATCTGGCGCAAACCCAAGGCGGTCGCACACACATTGCCCTATGACGGCGCCATCGTTGCCGGCGATCGGCTCGCAAGATGCTCGACCCTGCCCGCTGGGCCTCCACCTGCGGCAACATCGTCGTCATGGCTGAGCAGGCCGGCTGACGACCTTCGTCATCGCGATGACCGGTCGTGTCACGGTCCCAATGAAGCCGGGCCTGATGGCTGCGGCAGGCGGCCCTCGAACAACGCACGCTGGTCGTGGATGCGCGCCACCATGTGTTCGCGAAACACACTGACGCGCTTGGTTCGCCGCAGGTCTGGATGGTAGAGCAGCCAGAGTCCGAGATCGTGGATCGGGTCCGGTTGGCGAAAGCGCGCCAACTCCTCGGCGCTGTCGCCCATGAAGCATGGCAGATAGGCCAGGCCGAGGCCTTGTTTCAGGGCGGCGAGCGTCAGCAACGTGTCATCGACGAAGAAGCTATGCCGGTGATCCGGGCATGCCGTATGGGTCCAGGATTGATGGAAGGCGCAACATTCCACGCCGATCCAGAGCGGCCTGGCGCCACTGGCGCGCAGGCCCTCCAGGTAGCGCCTTTCTCCGTAAACGGCCGACGCCACATTGGTGAGCCGCGTGCCGACCAATGTGTCCAGCGGCGTATTGGTCAGCCGGATGGCGATGTCGGCATGACGTTCGGCCAGGCTGACATATTTGTTGGAGACCTGCACATGCAGCCGGATATCCGGATAAGCCTCGCTGAAGCCGGCGAAGATCGGCATCAGCACCGATGAAGCCATGTTGTTGATCGCCGATACCCTTAGTTCCCCGGCGACACGGTCTTCCTGACCGCCGAGCGCGCCCTCGACCTCGAGCACTTCCAGCTCCATCTTGCCGGCTGCCATCCTCAGCTCGTCGCCGGCCGGAGTCAGCTCATATCCGGATTTCTTGCGCTCGATCAGCCGCGTGCCAAGCTGTGTCTCCAGCAGCCGGATGCGGCGCGACACGGTGGAGTGCTGGATGTTCAGGCGTTTTGCGGCGCCGCTGATCGAGCCGTCGCGCGCGACGGCCAGGAATATCCGCAAGTCGTCCCAATGCATCCTGGACCCCGATCCGTGCAATTTTGCAAAATGGGTGTCGAGATTTCGAGAATGGTAGCAGAACTACGCGATCCGTACGGTTTTCGGCAAGGCAATAGTGCCTTCCAGGAGGAAACCATGACCGTGCAGCAACCGATTTTCGATCCGGTCAAGTTCAAGGACACCACCCGAAAGCAATGGGACAGCGCCGCCGAAGCCTGGAACCGCTGGAGTCCCCTGTTGACCCGCTGGCTGGGGCCTGCCACCGAACTGATGCTTGATATGACCGATATCGGCAAGGGCAGCCGCGTCCTCGATGTCGCCGCCGGTGCCGGAGAACAGACGCTGACCGCCGCGCGGCGCGTGGGGCCGACGGGCTATGTGCTGGCCACCGACATCTCGCCGGGCATTCTCGACTTTGCCGCCAGCAACGCCAAGCTGGCCGGCCATGCCAATGTCGGCACGGTCGTTGCCGACGGCGAAATGCTGGATGCCATATCAGCCCAACCGTTCGACGCAGTGATCTCGCGCGTCGGGCTGATCTATTTTCCCGACCAGAACCGGGCGCTGGGCGGCATGCGCGATCATCTCAAGCCGGGCGGCAAGGTCGGCGCCATCGTCTATTCCACCGCCGACAGGAACCCGTTCTTCTCGATCCCGGTCGGCATCATCCGCCGCCGCGCCGCCCTGCCCGCGCCCCTGCCCGGCCAGCCCGGACCGTTCAGCCTGGGCGACCCGGCGGTGCTTGCCAAACGCCTGACCGATGCCGGTTTCCATGACGTGCGCATCGAAAAGGTCAACGCGCCGGTGCGGCTGCAATCGGCGCTGGAATGCCTGCAGTTCGAGCAGGAGTCTTTCGGCGCCCTGCACCAGATGCTGGCCGGCCTTTCGCCCAGCGAGCAGGACGACGCCTGGACGGAGATCGAGACTGCGCTTGGCCAGTTCGAGCATGACGGACAATTCGAGGGGCCGTGCGAAATGCTCGTCGCCGCCGCGACCAGATAGTCGGCCCGGCTTGAGCAAGACCGGATGCGCGTGATAGCCAAGGCGTCGGCAAGCCCGACCACGCACCAAACGACCGTGTCGGCGGCAGGCCCGCCGGCACGTACCCCAACCGGACACATCGTCCGGAAAGCAGGACATGACACCACACCAGCCACGAACCGCGGGCAAGCCAGCCGGCGTCAGCCTGAACCGGGCGCTGTCGAAGCTTGGCCTGTGCTCGCGCACGCAGGCCGAGGTGCTGATCGCCGAAGGCCGCGTGCGCGTCGGCGGCAAGGTGGTGCGCGATGCAGCACTGCGCGTCGACCTCAACCGCGACCGCATCGTCGTCGACGACAGGTCGGTGGTTGCCGAGCGCAAGGTCTATCTCATGCTCAACAAGCCACGCGGTCTGGTCACCACCCGCGACGACCCGCAACAGCGCGGCACCGTCTATGCCTGCCTGGAAGGGCTCGACCTGCCCTTCGTCTCGCCGGTCGGCCGTCTCGACAAGGCGAGCGAAGGCCTGCTGCTGATGACCAACGACACCCGGTTTGCCAACCGCCTGATGGACCCGGCCTCGCATTTGCCCAAGACCTATCACGTGCAGATCGGCACGGTGCCCGACGAGGCGATGCTGGACAAGTTCCGCGCGGGCGTGACCGTCGACGGCGAGACCCTGAGCGCCAGCTCGATCGAACTGTTGCGCAGCGGCGGCCGCACCGCCTGGCTGGAGATCGTGCTCGACGAAGGCCGCAACCGCCACATCCGCCGCCTGCTCGCCGCGCACGGCATCGAAGTGCTGCGCCTCATCCGCATCGCCATCGGCAGCCTGCCGCTCGGCGACCTCGCCAAAGGCACGGCACGGCATCTGACGCCGGAGGAACTGGCGCTGCTGGCGGGGTGAGCTTCACCATCGCGGCCCCGGAGATTGGTTGAAGCATCCTCCCTTCGTCATCCTAGGGCGAAGCAGCCGCGAAGCGGCGTCGCGGAGACCCTGGGATCCATGCCGGGACTCCGCTCGAAGAGTGCAGCGGAGCGTAATTCTGTACTGCGGCGGCGCTCGCATGTCGCGGCAGGATCCTGGGGTCTGCGCCGCGTCGCTGCGCTCCTTGCTACGCCCCAGGATGACGAAACGATAAACGCCGCAGAAAAAACTTTCGCCCCTCACCGATGATTTCTGCCCATCCCCACTGTCTTCACCTACAGGCACCGGAATCCTCCGGGCCGGAAAAGCGAGGTGATCCATGGGTTCGTTGCAAGGTCAGAATGTCGTCGTGGTCGGAGGCAGTCGGGGTGTCGGCCGCTCGATCGTGGAAGCCGCCTTCAGCGAGGGGGCGACGGTGCTCGCCGTTGCCCGCAGCGCGGCCGATCTGAAACAGCTCTCCTGGGAGCACCCCAGGGTGAAGACGCTTGCCGCAGACGCCACGCAGGAGGCAACGCCGAATGCGGTGTTCGCCGCCTTGCAACCGGACGTGCTGGTGATCTGCGCCGGGGCGCTTGCCCCGTCCGCGCCTATCCCGGAACAAAGCTGGGAGGACTTTTCCGCAAACTGGGACATGGACGTCAAGGCATCCTTCCTGTTCTGCAAGGCGGCACTCCAGGGCCGGCTGAAGCCGGGCAGCCGGGTGGTGCTGATCTCCAGTGGCGCGGCACTCAGCGGCGGGCCGCCGAATTCCGGCGGCTATTCCGGCGCCAAGCGCATGCAGATGTTTCTTGCTGGCCACTGCCAGAAGGAAGCGGACCAGCTGGGCCTTGATCTGCGCTTCATGGCGCTGGTGCCGATGCGCATCATGGCCGGCACCGGCGTCGGCCAGGGCGGCATCGATGGCATCTCGACCTATCTCGGCATCAGCCCGGCGGATTTCCTCGCCAGCATGACCGACGTGCAGACGCCGGCCGATGTCGGGCGCGCCGTGGTCACGCTCGCCGACGGCAAGCTGCAAGGCGTCTCCTTCACGGTGAGCGGCAGCGGCCTTGCGGCGGCGGCATGAGGCGCGCAGGATGCCAGCCGATCAGCACCGCAGGCTCGCTATGACAGATGCTCCCGGCCCGCTTGAGCCGCTGGGTCAGCCGATCCTCGATCGGCTGACCTTCGAGCGGCTGACAACGGCCCACCGCCGCGAACTCAAGCTGCACTGCTACCGGATGATGGGCTCGCTGCACGAGGCCGACGACCTCGTCCAGGAGACGTTTCTCAGGGCATGGCGCGGCCGCTCGCAATTCGACGGGCGCGGCTCGCCGCGCGGCTGGCTCTACACGATCGCCACCAACAGTTGCCTCAACGCCATCAAGGCGAGGTCGTCAGTGCATCGCATTCTCGAGCAGCCCGGACGGCCGCCGACCGAGGGGCGTGCCGCTGGCGGGCCCGCCGCCGAACTCGCCTGGCTGGAGCCATACCCGGACGCCGAACTGCCGGATCTTGTCGACGGCGAGCCCGGTCCGGACGCGCGCTACGAGACCCGCGAAGCCGTACAGCTCGCCTTCGTCGCCGCGATCCAGCTTCTGCCGCCCAGGCAGCGCGCCGCGCTGCTTCTGTGCGACGTGCTGGGCTGGTCGGCGCTCGAGACGGCGCACTTACTGGGCGGCACGACCGCTTCGATCAACAGCGCCCTGCAGCGCGCCCGCGCGACGCTGGCGATGCGCTATCCGCAGGGACGGCCCCTGCAGCGCGAGCGGCCAAACCGCGAGGAAAGCCTGCTGCTCGAACGCTACATGCAGGCCTGGCAGGCCGCCAATCTCGACCGCTTCATCGAGCTGCTGCGCGAGGACGCCACCTACCACATGCCGCCATGGCTGGACTGGTATCAGGGGCGCGAGGCGATCCGGGCTTTCTTCAAAACCGTCTGGGGCAATTTCGCCGGCTACCATGCGGTCGCGACGAGGGCCAACGGCCAACCCGCTTTCGCGGTCTATGCCCGGCGCCATCAGGAGCCCGAATGGCGCGCGCAGTCGCTGCATGTCATCGAACCGGCCGATGGCCGGATCGCCTCGCTGACGGTCTATGTCGGCCCGCTCGGGACCGAGCTGTTCGCCGCCTTCGGCCTGCCGGCCGTCTGGCCCGAGCCGAACAAATGATCGTCGCATCCATCTCCTGACGGAAAGCTGTCAGGAGGCCGGGCCTATAGATCGGTCATGGGCCGGGCCGCGGCTCCAGCAATCCAGGAGCAAAACAATGAATTTCGTCTCTGTCCGCATCATCACGTCGGACGTCCAGCGTCTCGTGCACTTCTATGGCGAGATCACCGGCATGCCCGTGACGGTGTACACGGAAGACTTCGCGGAACTGGCGACACCGGCCTGCACGCTGGCGATCGGCAGCACGCGCACCTTGATGCTGTTCGGCGGCGACATCGCCCGCCCCGCCGACAACCACACGGCCATCATCGAATTCCGCGTCGGCGACGTCGATGCGGAATTCGCCAGGCTCTCGGACCTCCTCAGGGATGTTACGGTGCAGAAGCCGACCACCATGCCCTGGGGCAATCGCTCGCTGCTGTTCCGCGACCCGGACGGCAATCTGGTGAATTTCTTCACACCGGTGACCGCCGAGGCGATCAGGAAATTCGACAGATAGAATGGAAGCGGCGCTGCTGGCCGAAGCCGCCCTATTTCTGGTTCCATTTCCGAATGACCGGCTCGCTCAGGTCGTGCTCGTAGCCGAGCACGCTGATGCTGGCCGTATCCAGCACGAACAGCGCGCCGCCCTCCGGCGGCAAGCCGATCCAGCGCGCCGCCAGCACGCGCAAAAAATGTGCGCTGGAAAACACCAACATGTCGGCATTGGCCTCGCGCAGCCCGGCGACAATCCTGTCGGCCCGCGCGCCGACATCGGCCGCCATCTCGCCTTGCGGGCAACCATCGCGAAACACATTCCAGCCGGGACGGTCGGCCAGGATCTGTTTTGTCGTCAGCCCCTCATAGGCGCCGTAGTCCCATTCCTGCAGATCGTCCTTCTTGACGCTCTCGGCGTCGAAGCCGGCCAGCACGCTGGTGTTGTAGGCGCGCTGCGACGGGCTCGACCAGACGGCCGAAAACGACAGCCCCTTGAGCCGTTCGGCGACACCCCGCGCGGCGGCCTCGCCGGCCGGCGTCAACGGCATGTCGGTGCGGCCGGTATGCTGCCCCGAAAGGCTCCATGCCGTCTCGCCATGCCGGACCAGATGGATTTGGGGACACGCGCTGCTCATGGGATGCCTTTCAATGTCGCCCGCACCTTAGGGGACGATGCGGCAAAGGGGAATCCGGTTGGTTGGTACAAAACTGCGTGGTCGCCTGGCCCTGATCCGCATCGAGCCAAACCCTGTGATCAACCCTGCGCCGCAACTATATCAAGGTCAGCCTCACCAAGGCCCCCGCCACCACAAGGGCATCGGCCCTTGCACAACAGGTCGAGATCATCATGTACAAACATCTGCTCATCGCCACCGACGGATCGGAACTGGCCGACAAGGGCGTTGCCCACGGGCTCACATTGGCCAGCGGCCTTGGCGCCGCCGTCACCTTTGTCACGGTCTCGGAGCCGTTTCCCATCTTCGCCTGGGGCGGCGCCATGGCCGGCTATGCCGCCGGTGACGAACTGGTCGCCTACAAGGAAGAGGCGGGCCGCTATGCCAAGGAAGTGCTCGCCAAATGCAAGGCGTCGGCGGACGCGGCCGGCGTCTCCGCAGAAGTCGTGCATGTCGAGGACAAGCGGCCCGCCGAAGCCGTCCTGGAGCTGTCGCAGGCCCTGGGCTGCGACCTGATCGTCATGGCCTCGCATGGCCGCCGCGGACTGGGCAAGCTGCTTCTCGGCAGCCAGACGGCGGAAGTGCTGTCCTACACAGAAATCCCGGTTCTGGTGGTGCGGTAATAGATTGGCCCAGCGCGCTCCTCACATGCCCGTGAGGCTAAAGCGACAGGATTTATATTGTACGGATTCAATCCGTACTGTACAATAGAAGGCAAAGGAGATAGCCATGCCTCGCAACGTCAGTGACAACGGTCGAATCGATTTCCGGATTCCGCCCGAAGCGAAAGCCGTGATCGCACGTGCGGCGGCCTTGTCGAATGTCGGCCTGACCGAGTTCGTTACGCGCTCCGCACTGCGTGACGCCCAGGCTGCGATCGAACGCGCCGAACATCTTGCGCTGTCAGAACGGGACAGTCTGCGCGTCCTCGACCTACTTGAAAACCCGCCCTCCCCGACCAACCGCCTTATCCGCGCCGCCAAGGCCGGTCAGACTCTCGCGTGAACTCCATCACATGGCAAGAAGTGCCGATCGGTAGACAACATAACCGTGCCGCCTTCGATTGTGGCGACGCGGACCTCAACATCTATTTGCAGCGCTTCGCGCGTCAAAGTCATCAAAGCGGTGGCGCAAAAACTTTCGTCGCCGTGACGGCGCAAGATCCTTTGCACATCCTCGGGTTCTATTCTCTCAGCCCGGCTTCGATCGACTTTGCCAGGACCCCGGCAATCGCCAGACGCGGCCTTGGCCGCTATGACGTGCCGGTCTACCGTCTAGGTCGGCTCGCCGTAGACCGTACGATACAAGGGCGCGGTCTCGGCGGCGGTTTGCTGCTCGCCGCCGGGAAGCGCTGTATGGCAGTCGCGGAGGAAGTCGGCGGCGTTGCCTTGCTTATCGATGCCAAAGGTGACCAGGCTGCACACTGGTATGAGGGTTACGGTGCGGTCCGTCTCGATGACGCGCCGCTGTCCCTGGTCCTGCCTTTCGCCGCGATCGCCAAGGCGATAGCTGCATTCTGAACGCCTGCCGCAAGCTACAGAATACCGTCTCCCGCAAGATAGACCCCCAGCGCTAGCAACCCGACAAAGAACACCGTGCGGAAGGTCTCGACGCTCATCTTCTGGCGCAGCGCCTGGCCGGCGAACATGCCGGCCAGCGCCGGCGCCAATGCCACGATCGACCCCGCCAGTTGCACCGCCGGCGACGCCAGGGCGCCGGTCCTGAACAGCCCGATGGCGAGCGCTGCCGTCGACACGGTGAAGGACAGGCCGAGCGCCTGGATCAGGTCCTCCTTGTCCAGCCGCAGCGATTGCAGATAGGGCACCGCCGGGATGACGAAGACGCCGGTGGCGCCGGTGACCAGTCCGGTCGCCACGCCGACCAACGGTGACATCAAGGCCTCGTGGCGCGCCGGCGTGGTGAAGCCGGCCTTGGCGAGACCGAGGATTGCATAGAGCACCAGCGCCGCGCCCAGCCCCGCCGATGCCGCGCCCGTATGCGCGCCGGTCAGTAGGCCGGCACCAGTGACGGTGCCAAGCATCACGCCGGCCATCATCGTCCACAGCCGCTTGCACAGGCCGCCAAAGGACGGGCCGGTCAGCAATTGCCAGAGATTGGTGACCAGCGACGGGGTCAACAGCAAAGCGGCGGCCTGCGCCGGCGGCATCGTCACCGCCAGCAGGCCCATCGCCACGGTCGGCAGCCCCATGCCGACGACGCCCTTGACGAAGCCAGCGGCCAGGAAGACGGCGCCGATCCAGGCGAGGACCCCGGCGCTCAGCATGATCGCATCCTCAGGGTGGGATCAGTCATGCAGCAGCATGTCCGTGGCATCGGCCTCTGATGTGGCTTTTGCCGGTGCGGCATCGCGGCCGATGGGAGCGACCGTCGCCGCGCATCCCCGCAAACCGGACTCCGCCCGCGCCATGGCCAGGCATGCCACGGCGACGGCCAGCACGATCGCCATGCTTTCAAGAAGGTCGGGGCGGCCTGATACTCGTTCGCTCATCACAGATCTCCACGCAAAACTGTTTGACGAACATCTCGGCCGATCACAATGTGGAAGTTGCGCTGCCAGCCTTCGGCCAGGGCGAAGGCTGAAGCAAGGAGCCGACCGCGGTCGCCGAACCGTTTGCAGGAGCAAAAGAATGCGCTTTGACCTGGTCGATCTCAGGCTGTTCCTGCTGGTGGCCGAGCGCGGCAGCATCACCCATGGCGCCGAGCTTGCCGGGCTGGCCCTGGCGTCGGCCAGCGCCCGCATCAAGGGCATGGAGGAGCGGCTCGGCGCGCCGCTCTTGGAGCGCCGCCGCCGTGGCGTGGTGCCAACGGCCGCCGGCCAGGCGCTGCTGCACCATGCAAGGGCGGTGCAGAACCAGATCGAGGCGATGGCCGGCGACCTCGCCGCCTATGCCACGGGTCTGCGCGCCCGCGTACGGCTGATGGCCAACACCGCAGCCACAGCCGAGCTGCTGCGCGACATCCTGCCGGCTTTCCTTGTCGCTCATCCCCGGATCGACATCGATCTCGACGAGCACCCAAGCCACGAGATCGTCGAAGCCGTGGCCAGCGGTGCGGCCGATCTCGGCATCGCTGCAACCTGGGCCGGCCTTTCGCATCTCGAGCAGAAACCGTTCTTCACCGACCGGCTGGTGGTGATCGCCGCGCGGAACTGGCCCGGCCTAGCCGGCCTGCACACCACCAGCCTCACTGACGTCCTCAGCGAATCCTTTGTCGGCCTCAGCACCGGCCATGCGCTGCAGGAGCACATCACGCGCCGGGCGGCCCGCCTTGGCGGCCATCTGCATGTCCGCATCCGCGTGCCTGGCCTCGACAATGTCTGCCGGCTGGTCGCGCAAGGCGCCGGCATCGCCATCGTGCCGGAAAGTGCGGCGCGCCGCTCGGCACGCTCGCTGCGAAGCCTGCGGCTGACCGACGACTGGGCGACGCGCCAGCTCAACCTCTGCGCCCGCCGCTTCAACGAACTGACGCCACAGGCAAAACTGCTGGCGGCGGCGCTGGTCTGAAGTCGGACCAGCGACCGCAAGGCAGAGGCCGGCTGGCGCCGGCATCCCCATGAGCGCTGAAACATTGCCTTGCTTTTCAAATATCCGTGACGTAGCTTGTTTGCACATTGGCAAAAAAATCGCCAAAGTTTTTTCCTTTTGTGAAAGACGGGGACTTTGCGGGAACATCTCGATCTGACCGATCGGCGGCTGGTCAAACAGCTGTCGCAGGATGCACAGCCGGGCATCAACCGCATCGCCGAGATATTGGCGATTTCGGTGCCGACGGTGCGCACGCGGCTGCGTAACCTGCTCGACCGCAACCTGCTCAAGATCGTCGGCCTGCTGAACCTGACCGAGCGCCCCGAGCTGATCTCGGCCATTGTCGGCATCAATGCCCAAGGGCGCGGCCGAGCCCGCGAACTGGCGCAGCGCATTGCCGAACTGCCCTTCGTCAACTCGGCTTCGGTGGTCACCGGGCGCTTCGACATCATCGTCGACGTGACGGTGGCCGGCGACGTCGCCGATCTCTATCGCGTCACCAGCGAACTGATCCCCGGCGCCGGCGAGCCCGGCGAAGTCGTGCGCAGCGAGACCTTCGTGGTCATGGCATCATGCAACAAATGGGTCAGCCTGCCGGAAGGCTGCTGGTCGGACGACCGCAAGGAGCCGGCATGAAGATCGCGGTTCTCGGTGGCCTCGGCCTGCAAGGCCGGGCGGCAATCGCCGACCTCGTCGCCAGCGACGACGTCGAGCAAGTGGTTTGCGTCGACACCGCAGCGGACGGCCCGGCCCGGCTTGCCGGCCTGACCGATCTTGCCCGTGTGCGCTTCGTCGTACCAGAGGGCGCGATCGGCCCGGCTCTGGCCACTGTGCTGGATGATGTCGACGCCGTCATCGACCTGTTGCCGCAGCCGCTGATGCGCGAGGCGGTGCAGGCCGCGATCGCCACCCGCACGCCGCTGGTCACCACAAATTACGCCAAGTCGATCGCCGACCTGGCGCCGGCCGCCGAACAGGCCGGCGTCCCGATCATGACCGAATGCGGGCTCGACCCCGGCATCGACCTCGTGCTCTACGCGCGCGCCGCCAGGCAGTTCGACTCGATTTCCTCGATCGATTCCTATTGCGGCGGCATCCCCGAGCCGAAGGCGATGGCCAAACCGCTGTGCTACAAGGTGAGCTGGAATTTTGACATGGTCCTGGTCAGCCAGAACCGCGACAGCGTGATGATCGAGGACGGAAAACGCGTCGCGGTGCCGGCCGGCCAGCAGCACGACAATCCATTCATCCATGAGATCGAGGTCGCCGGCCTCGGCAAGCTGGAAGCCTTCCCCAATGGCGATGCGCTGCATTATGTCGAGATGCTGGACGCCGCCAAGGGGTTGCGCCGCTCCGGCCGCTACACGCTGCGCTGGCCGGGATGGTCGGCCTTCTGGGCGCCGCTGAAGGAGCTCGGCTTCCTCTCTGAAGACAAGGTGCCTGGCACCGGCAACAGCCCGCGCGAATTCCTCGGCCGTCTGCTCGGCCCGCAACTGCAATATGGTCCCGGCGAGAAGGACCTGTGCGTGATGCGCAATGTCTTTTCCGGCCTCGAAGGCGGCCGGGCCAAGACGGTGACGTCGGACCTGATCATCGAGCGGGACCTGGCTTCCGGCCTGTTCGGCATGAGCCTCGGCGTCGGCTATCCCGCCAGCATCGTGGCGCAGATGCTGGCGCGTGGCGAGATCACCAAACCCGGCCTGCTCAACCCGCTGCTGGACGTGCCCGACATCAGGTTCTTCGATGAACTGGCCAAGCGTGGCATCACGGTTTCCGAGACGGTGGCACGGGACTGAGGAGAAAAGATTTTCGAACGGTGGCTGCCGTCGGCAACGGCGCTGCCGCTCAAAAAGCACCCCCAGGGGTGAAAAACAACGTGGAACAATAAAACAAGGAGGAATACCGAAATGAAGATTGCCAGACTTTTCATCGCCGGACTTGCACTCGCCGGGCTCACTGCCGCTGCCAGTGCCGGTACGCTCGACGACATCACCAAGCGCGGCGAGTTGCGCGTCGCCGTGCAGACTCAAGGGCCTCCCTTCTCGCTGGTCGGCGCCAATGGCGAACGCACCGGCAGTTCGGTGGAACTCGCCGAACTGATGGCCAAGGAAATGGGCGTCAAGATCACCTTCCTCGACTTCGACTGGGATGGCCTGATCCCGGCGCTCTTGTCGGGCAAGGCCGACCTGCTGGTCGCCGACATGACACCAACGCTGGCGCGCGGCATGAAGGTCGCCTTCACCACGCCTTACATGTATACGGGCAGCACCGTCTTCACCAAGGCCGACAGCAAGTTCAAGACCACCGAGGACTGCAAGGCCAAGGGCACCAAGATCGCCGTGCTGCTCGGCGCCACCGGCGAAAAGGAAGCCAAGACCGCCTTCCCCGATGCCGACATCAAGAGCTACAAGGGCGGCGGTCCGCTGCTGCTCGACGCCGTCAACAACGGCCAGGCCGACTGCGGCGTCAACGACGTTTCGGCGGTCAAGGGCCAGTCGACAGCCTATCCGGCCGGCACCTTCACCATCATGCCGGACCTCCTGTCGAAGGAGCCGCTTGCCTTCGCCACCCGCTATGACGAGCCGGACCTGTTGATCTGGATGAACCTGTTCCTCAACCAGGTCAGCATCGACGGCCGCCTGCAGAAGAACCTCGACTACTGGGTCAATTCCGACGCCTGGAAGAAAGACCACTGAGGAATTAGCGAGTAGGGAGTAGCGAGTAGGGAATGGCCGTTCCGGCCATACTTTGCTGCTCCCTAATTCCCTACTCCCTATTCGCTATTCGCTATTCGCCCTTCCCGTGCTCCGGGGATTCACCCAACGATGCTCGAGAATTTCAGTTTCCGCACCATTGTCGAATATCTGCCGCTGTTCGGGCAGGGCCTGGTCACGACCGTCTGGCTGTCGACGCTGTCCTTTGTCGGCGCGCTCATCGTCGGTATCGTGCTGTGCGCCATGAACCTGCAGCGCGGCTGGCTGTTTCGCGTGCCGGCCAAGGCCTATATCGATGCCGTGCGCGCCACGCCCTTGCTGGCGCAGCTCTATTTCCTCTATTTCGGCCTGCCCCGGCTCGGCTTCGTGTTGCCGGAATTGGTCGTCGGCATCCTGGCGCTGTCGCTGAACAGCGGCGCCTATATTGCTGAAATCATTCGCGCCGGCATCCTGTCGATCCCGCGCGGCCAGGTCGAGGCCAGCGTCGCTTCGGGCATGACCTATGTCCAGCGCATGCGCCTGGTCGTCCTGCCGCAAGCCTTCAAGGTGACGATCCCGCCGCTGCTCGGCCAGGCGATCGTGCTGGTCAAGGATTCGGCCCTTTTGTCGCTGATCTCGGTTTCCGAACTGACCCGCGCCGGTCAATTGCTCGCCTCCGACCGCTTCATGCCGGCCGAAGGTTTCCTCACCATCGCCGCTTTCTATTTGCTGCTTTACTACGGACTGAAAGGACTGGCTGGCGTCTCCAGCCGCTGGCTCGGCACAGCGGGAGCGCGGACATGATCTGGCAACAACTGCAAAGCCTCGCCGGCTCCTATCCGCTGGCACTGCGCGGCCTCGGCATGACCGTGGTGCTGTCGCTGATCAGCCTGGTGCTCGGCACTCTGCTCGGCTTCGGCCTCGGCATCCTGCGCACCGGCGGCAACCGGCTGATCAGCAGCTTGATCGGCGCCTGGGTCGACCTGATCCGCGGCACACCATTCCTGGTGCAGATTTTTCTGATCTTCTTCATCCTGCCGGAGTTCGGCATCGAGCTCGATGCCTTCACCGCCGGCATCATCGCGCTGACCAATCTGGCCGCCTGCTTCATCTGCGAGATCGTCGTCGCCGGCATCCGCTCGGTGCCCACCGGCCAGGTCGAGGCAGCGCTGGCGTCCGGCCTGTCGCGCTGGCAGCGTATGCGCCAGGTGGTGCTGCCGCAGGCGATGCGCATCGTGCTGCCGCCGCTGGTCGGGCAGTATGTGCTGCTGATCAAGGATTCCTCCGTCGTCTCTGCCATCGGGTTGACCGACCTCACCCGCGTCGGCTGGCTGGTGGTGCAGCGTGTGCCCAACGGCCTGCTGGTCTTCTTCCTGGTCGGCGCCGGCTATTTCATCGTCTGCTATCCCCTGATCATGCTGGCCCGCCGGCTCGAACGGCGCATGGGTGCGGCGCATGGCGAGGTGCAGATATGACATCGAACTCCAAAGGTCCGGCAGCTATGACCAAACCAAACCTGACCAAAACCGGCATGATCGACTTTCGCGGCGTCAACAAATGGTTCGGCGCACTCAACGTGCTGAAGGACATCACGCTGAGCGTCGAACCGCGCGAAGTGGTCGTCGTCTGCGGCCCGAGCGGCTCCGGCAAGAGCACGCTGATCCGCTGCGTCAACGGCCTGGAGGCGATCAAGGACGGCGACCTCGTCGTCGACGGCCAGCGCCTCGGCGACCCCGCCACCAACATGACGCAGCTGCGCACCGAGATCGGCTTCGTCTTCCAGTCGTTCAACCTCTACCCGCACAAGACAGCACTCGAAAATGTCACGCTCGCGCCCATCCATGTCCGCAAGATCCCGCGCGCTGAAGCCGAAAAGGCCGGCCGCGAATTGCTGGCCAAGGTTGGCCTCGCCGACAAGGTCAATGCCTATCCCGCACAGCTCTCCGGCGGCCAGCAGCAGCGCGTGGCGATCGCGCGTTGCCTCGGCATGCGCCCGAAGATAATGCTGTTCGACGAGCCGACCTCGGCGCTCGACCCCGAGATGATTTCCGAAGTGCTCGACGTGATGGTCGCGGTCGCCGAGGAAGGCATGACCATGATGGTGGTGACCCACGAGATGGGCTTTGCCCGCAAGGTCGCCCAGCGCGTGGTCTTCATGGACGCCGGCGCCATCGTCGAAAGCGGCACGCCGGAAGAATTCTTCTCGCACCCCAAGACCGACCGCAGCCGGGCTTTCCTGAGCAAGATTCTAAGGCATTGAGGCGCACTGACTGCGCGGGTTCCTGTAGAGAACGCACTTCGCCCGTCACAGATGTCGTTCAACGTCCATTCGTTGGTGCAGGATGCGGATAACGTCCAGGGTGCTTTCGGATTGACGGAAGAAAACGAAATGCTGGCCGACTGGGTATTTGAAGTACCCCTCGCGCACATCGGTGCGGCGGCCGGTTTTAACGCCGCGGGCCAAGGCTTCGATAGCATCGATCAAATCGTGGTGGTACCGATCGGCTTGTTCCAGCGACCAGTGTTTGAACGTGTAGAGCCAGATATCTTCCAGGTCAGCTTCAGCCAGCGGCGAGAGCCGATACTGGCGGCTCTCATCTGGCATGCTTGGCCCGCATTTTGCTCAGGAATGCGGTGCTGTCGAAGGCTACGGGTGCGCCAGATTCCTCGCCGGCGATGAGGGCGTTCTGCAAGGCACGGACCTTGGCCTCATGCTCTTCGAGCAACCGCAGGCCGGCACGCACGACATCACTTGCCGAACCGTAACGGCCTGTCTGAACCTGCGTATCGATGAAACCGGCGAAATGGTCGCCAAGGGAAACAGAGGTGTTTCGGGGCATAGTCTCCATCCTAAGGTGGTGACATCAATATATACCAAAAATTGGTATATATCCATAACTCTGACCCCGGAAGGGTAAGATGCCAAGTCGCTCTGCCATCGCGGATATCCTGATTCAAGCCGCCTCTCCCGGATTGCCGCCAATCGCAAACGCGACCCGGACGCCGCGCCGCCTCAGCAGCGCGATGGCGAGGAAGGCGATGACGCCGCTTGCGGCGACGACCACCAGCACCCACAGCGAATTGGCGACGGATGTCCGCGCCATCATAAAGGCGAGCGCGAAGGGCGCGAAGGCCGAGGTGAACTGACGCGCAGCGCTCGCCCATCCCAGCCGCGCGCCATAGCCTTCGCGGCCGAAGAGTTCGAGCGGCAAGGTGCCGCCGACGATGCTGGCGAGGCCGGAACCGAGGCCGAACAGGAACACGAACACGAAGGCGCCGGGCAGCCATGGCGTGGTCAGCAACAGCGCGCACAGCCCGGCCGTGAGCAGCGATGCGGCAATGACGGCAAGGTGCGTCTGCTGCAGCCGCCCGCCGAACAGCATGTTGATCAGCCGGCTGGCGACCTGGGCCGGCCCGAACAGGGTCGAAACGAAGAGGCCGGCGGTGCCCAGCCCAAGGGCCGCCGTCAGCGGCACCATGTGGATGAGGATCGCCGACAGCACGAAGCCCTCGGAGGCGAACCCCGCCAGCATGAGCAGGAATGCGGCCCGGCCGCGCCGCGGATCGAGCGGCGCGCCCGCTTCCGGGGCCGGCCCGCGCTCTTGGCTCGCGGCCGTGGCGTGGCGGCGCGACAGGCGCATCAGCCAGGCGTGGATCGGCAGGCAGAGGCCTAGATTGAGCGCCGCGAACAAAAGATAGACCTCGCGCCATGTCAGATGGGCATGCAGCGCCGAGGTCAGCGGCCAGAACAGGGTCGAGGCGAACCCGGCGATGAGCGTCAGGTGGGTGATGCTGCGTTGCGGCCGGGGAACCCCGATCTGCACGATCGCCACGAAGGCGGCGCTGTAGAGGACGAAACTGGAAGCCAGCTCCATTGCCAGCAATGCCAGGACGAAGGTCACGCGGCCGGGCGCGACGGCGCACAGCGCCAGCGCCATGGCTGCCGCGACCGAACCGACGGTCATGATGAGCCCGGCGCCGAAGCGATCGGCCCAACGCCCGGCCGTCGGCGCGAACAGGCTGCCGGCAAACAGCGAGGCCGACAGCGCGCCGAACACCCAGCCTTCCGTCAGGCCGAACTCCCTGGCCATTGCCGGCGCCAGGATCGAGAAGCTGTAGAAGAGCGTGCCGTAGCCGACGATCTGGGTCAGCCCGAGCGCCCAGATCGCTTTGCGCAGGACGGACCCGTCAGGCATCGACGCCGGCCGCCATCGTCTCTCGCGTCTCGGTGCTGGCCGGCGCGGTTGCGCAGCCGCAGCCCGATGCGCCCTTTGCCTTGGCATGCGCATCCTCGACACAGCAGGCATCGACATTGGCGGGCGCAGGCCCGCCGCAGCAGCCGGCGCTTTCCGATGCCGTCACGACGCCGACGGCGCTGCACACGCCGGTCTCCGGCAGCACCAGCCGCACCTCGCGGGCCGCGGCATGGTCTCCGGCAATGTCGGCGACCACCGAGCGGACCTGCTCATAGCCGGTCGCCATCAGGAAGGTCGGGGCGCGGCCGTAGGATTTCGAGCCGACGATGGTGAAGCCGGGCTCGGGATGGGCGAGTTCCCCGATGCCATGCGCGGGAACCGTGCCGCATGAGTGAAAGTTCGGATCGATCAGCGGCGCCAGCGCCGGCGGCGCTTCGACGGCGGGATCGAGCGCGATGCGGATTTCGCTCAGGAACGACAAATCGGGCCGGAAACCCGTGGTGACGACGATGCGGTCGACGGTCAGGCTGAACGGCTTGCCGGCAAGGTGAGCATCGACGACGAGTCCCTCGCCTTGCGTCTCGATGCGGTCGACGGCGAAGGGCGCCAGCATGTTCAGCTTGCCGTCGGCCATCGCCTGTTTGGCGGCCAGCCCAAGCGCGCCGCGTTCCGGCAACTGGTCGTTCAGCCCGCCGCCAAGCAATCTGTCGACGCTGGCGTGGCGCAGCGCCCAGAATATCTCGGTGCCATGTGCCGCATCCTGCAATTCCATCAGCGCCAGGGCGACGTTGATGGCCGAATGCCCGCCGCCGATGACCAGGACGCGCTTGCCCGCATAATCATCTCTCGCCTCGCCAACCACGTCGGGAATGCCATAGGCGATGCGCGCCGACGCCGCGCCTTCGCCGGGAACCGGCAGCCCGTCGACGCCGATCGGGTTTGGCCGCCACCATGTTCCGGACGCGTCGATGACGGCGCGCGCGACAACGCGGTGCTCGCCGCCGGCATCGCGATAGCGGATGACGAAGGGCGCATCGTTGCGGCCGTCATTGGCGACCTTGTCGTGTCCCTGACGGGTGATCGCGGTGACCTCGGCGCCAAGCTTCAAATTGGCGGCGATCGCGGGAAGCCGGCCAAGCGGCGCCAGGTAGTCGCGCACGATCTCGCCACCGGTCGGCAGGCCGCGCATATCAGGCGCCGTCCAGCCGGAGCGGTCGAGCAGCGCCCGAGCCGCCGCGTCGATGTTGTATTCCCACGGCGAAAACACCCGCACATGGCCCCATTCGAGCAGTGCCGCACCCACGCTTTCGCCGCGCTCCAGGACGAGCGGACGGATGCCGCGCTCGACCAGATGCGCCGCGGCGGCCAGCCCGACCGGGCCGGCACCGATCACCGCGACCGGAAGGTTTTCCATCATGTCCATAGGTTCGATCCTTCCGGTATCTTCGAATTACAGGCGCAAAAAAATCAAGCCAGTGCTTTGCCGGCGGCGGGCGCGCAAGTGGCGTCGGCGCAGCACTCGTCGGCGAGATAGCCGATCAGCGCATTCATGCCGGGATAGTTGGCGCGGCAGATCAGCGTCGTCGCTTGCCGCTCCTGCGTGACAAGACCGGTGTCGACCAGCCGCTTGAGGTGATGCGACAGCGTCGAGGACGGAATGTCGAGCTTGCCCTGGACATTGCCGACGGCAAGCCCGTCATCGCCGGCGCGCACCAGGATACGATAGAGCTGAAGCCGCGTCGGATTGCCGAGCGCTTCGAGCTGGGCGGCTGCTTTTTCGAGTTTCATGGAAATAAGCTACGCGACACTTTTCGCGCCGTCAACCAAATTTCGAAAAATATGGAAATAGCGTCAGCCGGCAGGCTTGCCCGAGGCGTCAGTGACCACCTCGCCATCCTCCTTGGTGAACGCGCCGATCTGAGGGTTGGGCAGGATGTCCAGCACCTTTTCCGATGGCCGCGCCAGGACGACGCCGAGCGGACTGACCACGATCGGCCGGTTGATCAGGATCGGATGCGCCAGCATGAAATCGAGGATCTCCTCGTCGGACCATTTCGGATCGGCAAGGCCGAGTTCGGCATAGGGTGTGCCCTTTTCGCGCAGCAGGTCGCGCGGCGTCATGCCCACCGCCGCGATCAGCTCCACCAGCCTTTCGCGCGACGGCGGCGTCTTCAGATATTCGATCACTTGCGGCTCTTCGCCGGACTGGCGGATCATGGCCAGCGTGTTGCGCGAGGTGCCGCAATCGGGGTTGTGGTAGATGGTGACGGTCATTCGGCAGCCTTTATCTGTCTTGTTGGTTTCGGTTCGGCGAGCAGCCAGCCCGCCAGCGCCATGGCCAGCAGAGCCCCCAGCAATTCGGCGGCAATGAAGCCCGGCAGGTCGACCGGGCGGATGCCAGAAAACGTATCGGAAAAGGCGCGGGCGATCGCGACGGCCGGATTGGCGAAGGAGGTCGAGGCGGTAAACCAGTAGGCGGCGGTGATGTACAACCCGACCAGCCACGGGATCGCGTCTGAGCGGAAGCGCAGGCCTGCCAGGATGGTGAAGACAAGGCCGAAGGCGGCGACTGCCTCCGCGAGCCATTGCCCGGTTCCGGTCCGCACCGTCGCTGAGGCCTGCAGGATCGGCAGTTCGAACATGGCGTGGGCCAGAAACGTCCCGGCGATGCCGCCCGCGACCTGGGCGACGACATAGGCAAGCGCCACGTTCGCCTCGATCTCGCGGCGGAGCGCGAATACCAGCGTGACGACGGGATTAAAGTGCGCCCCCGAGATCGGTCCCAGTATCGTGATCAGCACGACGAGGATCGCCCCGGTCGGCAGCGTGTTGCCGAGCAGTGAAACGGCGACGTCGTGTGTCAGCCGGGCGGCCATGATGCCGGAGCCGACCACGGTCGCGACGAGCAGCGCGGTTCCCAAAGCTTCCGCTACGATGCGGCGTGGCAGGTCGTTCGCCACGAGCTTCAGCCGGCCTTCGGCAGGTTGCGGCCGATTTCATCCAGCCGCTTCTGCAGGGCAAGCTTGTCGACCATGCTCATCGGCAGGCTGATGAAGATCGAAATCCGGTTGTTGAGCATGCGATAGGCTTCGGCAAAGGCCAGATGTTTTTCGGCATCGGTGCCCTCCGCGTCAGCCGGATCAGGCACGCCCCAATGTGCGGTCATCGGCTGCCCGGGCCAGACGGGGCACGATTCATTGGCGGCGTTGTCGCAGACCGTGAAAACGAAATTCATCTCCGGCGCACCGGGAACCGCGAATTCTTCCCAGTCCTTCGAACGGGCAAAGGACGTGTCGTAATTGAGGTTCTTCAGAAGCTGGAGCGTGTAGGGATGCACCGCCCCTTTGGGATGCGATCCGGCCGAATAGGCCTTGAACTTACCGGCGCCAATACGATTGAGAATCGCCTCTGCGATGATCGACCTCGCCGAATTGCCGGTGCAGAGGAAAAGAACGTTGTACGGTTCGCTCATGGTGCATGCCTCCCTTCTAGCATTTGCAGGTTACCGCCTGGATCACGGGCTGGCACAGTTCCGGCGCGCCATTGCAGCAATCTTCCATCAGATAGGCCAGCAGGTCGCGCAAGCCGATCATGTCGGCGACGTAGCGCACGATCCGGCCGTCGCGTTCGGGGCGGACCAGCCCGGCATGGGCGAGCACCTTCAGATGCGCCGACATAGTGTTCTGGACCGTGTCCAGCCTTGTCGCGATCTCGCCCGCCGGAATGCCTTCCGAACCGGCGCGCACGAGCAGCCGGAAGACATCCAGCCGCGTCTCTTGGCCAAGTGCGGCCAGCGCATTCAAAGTGTCTTTCTTATCCATATATCCAAATCCTTGGATTTATGGATATCTGTTTCCCCGCGATCTGTAAAGCGTGTCCGCCACCATCATGTGACGGCAAGCACCTTTCCCGTATCGTGCTGGCGCACGAAATCCACGCGGGCGCCGTCCCAATGGTAGCTGTAATGGCGGCCCTGGACGGGAATGGTGATGACATCAGGCCAGAAGATGCCGATGCAGCCACCGCCCGGCATGCGCACGCTGTTCCACACCAGCCCGTCGCTGCCTTCGGCCCGCAACGCGCGCCCTTCCGCCTGCGAGGCGGTGTAATCGTCGGGGTCGAGCACGCCGGGCACGGCGTTCACGTCATCGAGGTCACGGTCGACGCTGCCGATCAGCACGCGGAAATCCGCTGTCCAGCCCGGACCCTCGTTGGTGGCGCCCATGAATTTCTGATGGTGGTGGATGGTCTCGGCCAGCGCCACCTCCTCGCTGTCGCCGGTATAGTAGATCCCGTAACTGCCATCCGAGAAACGGCCTGGCCTGAGCGTCGAGCAATGCACGAAGGGCGCCATCACGAAGCTTGCGCCGGGGCCCGAAACCCGCCTTGCGGCAGACACCTTGCCGAGGTCGCCGATCTCGAACCTTATGCGCGGGTTGGTCTTCGCCTCGACGGCGGCCAGCGCCTCCCAGTCGCGCGGGTCGGCAATGTCCTCGAAGAGGTCGATGGGCGGATGGATGGAGCGGATGATGCGGAAGGTCTGGTGCCAGTCGACGCGGCGACGGACCGCAAGCCCACTCACCATGCACCACGCTCCGCATCGAGCCATTCCCGCATCGCCGAGAGATCAGAGATTTCGCCGCGCAGCATCAGGTCGAGAGCCGACTGTCCGCCGAAGGTGGCATTGGGCTTGCGGATCCAAGCGTAGCCGCGCGCCGGCTCTGTGAACAGATAGCGCAGGCCCTTGTGGATGCCCATCAGGTGCGCCATGCGGGTGCGCAGGTCGCGGTCAATCCTGCCGATGCCGCCTTCCTTCCAGCGCGCCCAGGTCCGGGCCGATATGCCGCCGAGCAGGATGCAGGCCTCGACGTCGCTAAGATTCCAGACCTT
The DNA here is from genome assembly GCF_042647205.1 of Mesorhizobium cantuariense. NCBI lineage: Bacteria > Pseudomonadati > Pseudomonadota > Alphaproteobacteria > Hyphomicrobiales > Phyllobacteriaceae > Mesorhizobium > Mesorhizobium cantuariense. The sequence continues at coordinate 4,692,853 of NZ_JBHRVD010000001.1, forward strand.
GAACAGATTGACCGTGGTGCGCGCCAGCGCGCCAGCCTCGTCATCAGTGATGACGCTTCCGACCGTGGCCGGTGTCGTGACAATGGACTGAAGCTGCATTTTGGTGCCTCGCTATTGGCAGATATATAGCATGTATTTGCCAATTGGCAAGAGTGCGCGAGGTGGCAAGGCTGGATGCAAATGAAAAAGGCGCGGCCCCACATCGCGGGCCGCGCCCCTGGATTGCATCACAGGCCGGCATTGCCGCCAGCCTGAAACTGTGACGTACCTACTCTGCCGCCTCATAGCCCGCGATGCCTTTGATCTCCAAAAAGTCCTCGAGCCCGTATTCGGCATATTCGCGGCCGTTGCCCGACTGCTTGTAGCCGCCGAACGGCAGGCCGGCGTCCCACTGGGGATAGTTGATGTAGACATTGCCGGTGCGCATGCGCGCCGCCACTTCGCGTGCTTTCTTCATGTCCTTGGCCTGGATGTAGGAAGCGAGACCATAGACGGTGTCGTTGGCGGTCTCGATCACCTCGTCGACGCTGTCATAGGGCATGATCGCCAGCACCGGTCCAAAAATCTCCTCGCGCGCGATGCGCATGTCGTGGGTGACGTCGGCGAACACCGTCGGCCTGACGTAGTAGCCGCGGTTGAGTTCGGCCGGACGGCCAGGCCCGCCGGCAACCAGGGTCGCACCCTCGTCGATGCCGGCCTGGATCAGGTCCTGGATCTTGTCGAACTGGACCTGGCTGACGACTGGTCCGAGCTTGGTGCCGGCGGCGTCAGCGGGGCCGACGGTGAACTTTTCCGCGGCCACCTTGGCATAGCCGGCCGCCTCGTCATGGCGGTCGCGCGGCACGAACATGCGTGTCGGCGCGTTGCAGGACTGGCCGCTGTTGCTGAAGCAGCCGGCGACGCCCTTGGTGACGGCGCTTGCTAGGTCGACATCCCCGAACAGGATGTTGGCCGACTTGCCGCCAAGCTCCTGATGCACGCGTTTGACCGTGTCGGCGGCGGCCTTGGCCACCAGGATGCCGGCGCGGGTCGAACCGGTGAACGACATCATGTCGATGTCGGGATGGCTGGAGAGCGCCTGGCCGACGCCCGGTCCGTCGCCATTGACGAGGTTGAACACGCCCTTCGGCACGCCGGCCTCGTCGAGGATCTCGGCGAAGATGATGGCGTCGAGCGGCGCGATCTCGGACGGCTTCAGCACCATGGTGCAGCCAGCGGCAAGCGCCGGACCGACCTTGCAGGTGATCTGGTTGAGCGGCCAGTTCCACGGCGTGATCAGGCCGACGACGCCGATCGGCTCCTTGACCACGAGATGGTTGCCCTTGACGTGGCGAAACTCGAAACTCCTGAGCACGTCGGCCATCTTCTGCAGATGCGCAAGACCGATGCCGACCTGGCTGTCCAACGCCATCTGGCGCGGCGCACCCATCTCGCGCGACACGGCAACCGCAAGATCGGCGCTGCGCTTCTTGTAGACCGCGATGATGCGGTTCAAGAGTTCGAGCCGCTCGCCGACCTCGGTGAAACCAAAGCTGTTGAAGGCGCGCTTGGCGGCGGCCACCGCCTTGTCGACATCGGCCTTGGAGCCGAGCGAGATCTGCGCGAAGGCATCCTCATTCGACGGATCGATGACGTCGAATGAGTTGGGCACAACAGGATCGACCCACGCGCCATCGATATAGAACTGCAGATCGTGTGACATGGTTTTCTCCTTGGCCGCATGGCCGTGCCGGCCGTCATATCTGGCTGGAGATAACGATGCACAAACGCCGCTGTCAAACACAACCCCGGAACGCATTGAGCCAGCGCGCCAGTCGTTGTGCCAGAGAGCCAGCGGCAATCTGTCTGTTTGCGTCAGCCAGCCAATCGTTTGCTCATATAGACAGTGACACCATTCATGAACGGCTCTTCCCGATCCACGCTATAGCCACGCCTCTTGTAGAGCGACACATTCGCTTCGAAGGCGCCATTGGTCAGCAGGCGAAGCTCGAGGCGGCCCGCTTCGATTGCCTTGCGCTCGGCCAGCTCCAGCAACAGCCGGCCGATCCCCCTGCCCTGCGCCTGCGGGACCACGCAGACATTCTCGATCCAGAGGTGATCGTCGGCCAGGATGGTTTCGATCATCCCGACGATGCCGCCATCCTCGACGGCGAGATCGAACGGATGCTCGGCAACGGCCTTGTCGTAATCGGCGCGCATCGGCAGCGGCTCGCGGCCGATCACCAGCACCCATTTGGCATAGGCAGCCCGAACGATATCCCTGATCGCAGCGGCATCCGCCGGCGCGGCCGGCCGAAGCCGGATGGAAGAATTGTTGGTCATGAAAGTGCTCCGGACATGAAAAACCCGCCGGCGGTGTCGCGGGCGGGGCTGGAAACGAACGAACCGGGTCTATCGTGCCGGTCGTTGTCGTCGCGCAATCAGCTTGCCGCTCCGCACTGTGCAGGGACGGCGTCGCTTGGTATTTGTGGGCGCGAGAATGAACATGGCGTCAAGCTGGCGCAGGAAGCGTGGCGCTGTCAAGACAGTGCCTCGCCTTCCCAGGTCACCACCTGTGAGTGGTTGACGAAGCAGCACCGCATCGGCATCATTCTCCACGGCGTGGCCTGCGCCGAACCTCCAGGGACCGTCCCCAGCACGGTCTTTTAACGGAGGCAAAGGGGCTTTCCAGTCTCAGGCCGCTGTCTTGGTCCGATCGTTTCGGGTGTGGTTGCTGGGGAACGCCATCTGGGACGTGAAAGGCCATGACAATGACCCAAAACGCAAATTTCAAACGTCGTGTGCGGGCTCGCGCTGCCAAGACAGGCGAGTCCTACACGGCTGCTCTCAGGCATTTTCACCGCGGCGCGCCGGATAATCCGGCGCCCGAAGTGAGATCGGTGCGATTGGCCGTGGCGCAAAGCACCGTCCATGACGATCCTCGCGACATCGGCGCACTGCGCGGCAGCGGGCTGGAGATGCGGCGCCTGATGCGAGAGGCGCGGCAGGCGGGCGCGAGACTGCTGCACTTTCCCGAAGGCGCGACCTGCTCCCCCAACAAGCGCATCATGTCGGCCGGCGGTCGCGAACCAATCGGGCCGGCCGATTGGAACCGGTTCGAATGGGCGGTGCTGCGCGAGGAACTGGAGGCAACGACGGCGCTTGCGCGTGAGCTTGGACTGTGGACGGTCTTCGGCTCGGTGCATCGGCTCAGCCAGCCGCGCCGGCCGCACAGCAGCCTGTATGTCGTCTCCGATCGCGGCGATCTGGAGACGCGCTATGACGAACGCATGCTGTCGAACACCAAGATCTCCTTCATGTACACACCGGGTTCGACCCCGGTGACGTTTGAGGTCGACGGGATCCGCTTCGGCTGCACGCTCGGCATGGAATCGCACTTTCCCGAGATTTTTATCGAGTATGAGAGGCTCGACGTCGACTGTGTCCTGTTCTCGACAAACTCTCACACCGATGGCCCGGCCCTCGCCGTCGAGATGCAGGGACACGCGGCAAGCAACAATTATTGGGCCAGTTTCTCCATCCCCGCGCAACACAGCCTGACCGCGCCTTCGGGAATCGTTGCTCCCGGCGGCCGGTGGGCGGCGCAATGTCCAGCCGATGGAACCCCCGCGATTGCCGTCGCCGATATCAACAGCAATCCGGGAGACCCGGCCCGGCCCTGGCGGCGAACGGCGCGAGCGGGAATCTATCAGCCGCATCTGGTGGAGGACGACCAGCGGAGCAACGACCGCGGCATGTTCTAGTGAGGCGTCACGCCGGCTTGCGGCGCTGCCAGTGGCGAGTTGGTGCGGGTGCTTGCCCACCCGCCCTTCCGGCTCTACGCCCCCGCCTTTCTCCCAATTGATCGGTCCATCTGGACTGCACCCGCGGTCGTTCTATCTTCCTGCTCGAGCGTGACCTTTTCCAATCACGCCAGCACCGGAGCCATCGCCGTGACCGTGACTGACCACTATCGAGGCTACATCGCCTGCCTCAACAATCAGGACTGGCAGAAGCTGCATCGCTTCGTTCATGACGAGGTGCACTACAATGGCGACCGCGCCGGGCTGTCGGGTTACCAGGAAATGCTGGAGCGCGATTTTCGGGAAATCCTGGATCTCTATTTCGACATCCAGCTGCTGATCGCCGAACCACCGTTCATAGCCAGCCGCCTTCAGTTCAACTACACGCCGAAGGGAACCTTCTTCGGCCTGCCCATCAACGGCCGGAAGGTCACCTTCAGCGAGAACGTCTTCTATGAATTCCTCGACGACAGGATCCGGAACGTCTGGTCGGTGATCGACAAGGCCGCGATCGAGGCGCAGCTTTGACGGCTGCGGCACCGCATCCTCCGGTCGGAAGCATCGTCAAGCATGCGAGCCATCCATCGCCCTTGCAGCTGGTGGTAAACTTGCCTACCTTGCGTGCGTAGGAGACTATGCGGATGGCGAATGTCGAGAAGGTGAGCGTTGCCCTCACCCCTGAAATGGCAACCATGATGCGCGAGGTCGTCGCGGCGGGCGAATACGCCTCGGCAAGCGAAGTCATGCGTGAGGCGTTGCGCGAGTGGAAGTTTCGCCGCACGCAACGCGAACAGGCTGTCGACGAGCTGGGCCGGCTTTGGGACGAAGGCATAGCAAGCGGCAACGCTGTCGACGGACGCGAAGCCTTCGCCCGGATCAAAAGCAAGCTCGATGCGAGGATCGCCGAGCGCGAGTTGCGATGACGCTGCGCTTACGGCCCGAAGCCGAAGCGGATATTGAGGCCATCGCGCTCTATATCGCCGAGGATAGTCCCTCTGCGGCATTGCGGTGGTATGACGAAATCCATGCTCCATGCCAGCGAATCGCCGACATGCCGGGAATGGGCGTTGCTCGACCGGAAGTGCGAGCGGGCTTGCGCACCTTCCCCGCAGGAAATTACCTGATCCTCTATCGCCAGATCGAGGACGGCGCGGAGATCGTGCGTGTTATCCATGGCGCACGGCAGTGGCAAGAATTGCTCTAGCCGGACGATTCTCTGAAGGAGTTAACTATGGGCAGACCCAAAGAGAGCCAATGCATGCTGCCCCATGACAATCGTTCGTAAAAATCGATCGTTCTAACGAGAATAATTCGTTGGAAAGATCGGTTCGGGAATGACATTCTCCCAGCATACCCGCCTGGAGCATTGCATTGTCTTCCGTTTCCCACTTCGCGAACGATATTCCGAAAAGCGCGTTTCCTGCCGATCAGACACAAGGGCGAAAATCCCTTAATTGGAATGGCATCGTACCCGGCGTCGTGCTCGTCGCGATGATCACCGGCGTCGCCTTCTCGGCCCGCAATGTTTCCGGCTTCGCTTTGTTCAGCCCGATGATCCTGGCCGTCGTCGCCGGCATGATCTACGCCAACGTGCTCGGCACGCCCGCCCATGCCAAGGCCGGCATCGCGTTTTCGCAGCGCCGGCTGCTTCGCTTCGCCATCGTGCTGCTCGGCTTCCAGCTGACGCTTGGCCAGGTCGTCTCCATCGGCGCCGGCGGTGTCGGCATCGTCGCGGCGACGCTTGGCGCCACCTTCATCTTTACCATCACGCTCGGCCGGCTGATCGGCGTCGACGCCAAGCTGGCGCAGTTGATCGCAGCCGGCACCTCGATCTGCGGCGCCTCGGCCATCGTCGCCACCAACATCGTCACCGATGCACGTGACGAGGACGTCACCTACGCCGTTGCCTCGATCACCTTGTTCGGCACCGTCGCTATGCTCGGCTTCCCGCTCATGGCGCCCATGCTCGGCCTCGACCAGCACGCTTTCGGCCTGTGGGCCGGCGCCTCGATCCATGAGGTGGCGCAAGTGATCGGCGCCGGCTTCCAGAACGGCACCCAGTCCGGCGAGATCGCCACCGTCGCCAAGCTGACCCGCGTTGCCATGCTGGCGCCGATGGTCATCGCGCTCGGCCTGATGGCGCGCCGCAAGAGCAGCGATCACTCGGCGGCCCGGCCACCCATGCCGTGGTTCGTCGCCGCCTTCGTCGCCATCGTCGCGCTGAACAGCCTGGTCACGGTGCCGGCCGAGGTGAAATCGGCAATGGCGCTCGCCACCACCATCATGCTGACCATGGGCCTGGCCGCCATGGGCCTGCAGGCCGACATTTCGCAGTTGCGCTCACGCGGCCTGCGCCCGCTGGCGCTCGCCTTCTCGGCCTTCCTGTTCATCGGCTGCTTCAGCCTGATGCTGGTGAAGTTCGCCTGAGCTTGATTGCGAGCGCCAGAGGCTGGACGGCACAAGCGTGTTTGGGAATCAAAATCACATCGGCTAGGGTCCGCGCATCAACACGCGAGCCCGCACCCGATTCATGCCATTTGTCCCCTTGCCCTTCGTCGTCGCCCTGTTGCTATTCATCCTGCTTTGGGTCGTCGCCCGGCGCGAGGATGAGTCGGCACCGAACCTGCCGTTTCTCTGCCTGATCCTCGTCGCCGCACTGCAATCGGTGTTCACCGGACTGCGTTGGGGCTATGGCATCAGCGAAGTCGGCTATATCGCTCCGGTATCCGCCGCGATCATGCCGTCGCTGCTCTACGCCGGCGTATCGAGGCTGGTCCGGACCAGCAACCGCCGGTGGCCGGCGCTGCTGGGGATCCATGCAAAGCCTGCCGTCATCATCATCGTGCTGGTGTTTTGTTGGCGTGAGGCGATCGACGTCGCGCTGATATCAATCGATTTCATCTACGCCGCTGCCATTCTCTGGCTGCTTCGCTCCGGCGCGGACGGGCTTCGCCTTGCCCCTTTCGACGGCGCGGTCCCGGCCTATCGGGCGATCATTGCCGCGGCGGTGACGCTGTGCCTGTCGGGAGGACTGGTCGACATGCTGGTGTCCTTCGACCTGGCATCCGGCCACGGCGACCGCGCGGCGACAGTGATCGGCATCGCCAATCTGTTCATCCTAGTCTTTGTCGGCGTCGCGGCGGCTGCTGCCAGCCAAAGCCATGTGCCGCTCAATGCCGCCGAGCCCGCCGAGGCTTCGTCCCCACCCGATGCCGGCGAAGACGCCGAGGCGATCGCCAGAGTCAACGAACTGATGCGGGAGAAAGGACTCTATCGCGACGCCAATCTGAACCTCAACCGCCTTGCCCGGCGCGCCGCAATTCCGGCGCGGCAGATTTCGGCGGCGATCAACCGGGCCACTGCCAGGAACGTCTCGCAATATGTCAACGGATACCGCATCACCGAGGCCTGCCGGCTGCTGAGCGAGACCGATCAGTCCGTGACGGAGATCATGCTTGCGGTCGGCTTCCAGACCAAGTCGAACTTCAACCGCGAATTCCGCCGCGTCACCGACATGACCCCGCTCGCCTGGCGGGAGCGGAACGCGCCTGACGTGGCGCCCTCGCTTGCGAACCCGGCGGGTGGCTGAAATCGGCAGCGCCGTTCCGCATTGAACGGTACTCAATCGCGATAAAGCACGTCCTTGATCACGATCGAGGTCGCGGGCTTCGCTCCGATCCGCTGACATCGGGTCGTCAACACAGCAATCGAACATGACCGCCACTTGCCCGGACGCTGAAGCCTCCGGCCTCGCCAGCCATAGCGCGCGTTCGACAACGGAGATTTCAATGAAATTCTGGACCATGCTCTGCGCCGTCGCTGTTTCCACGGCGCTGATGCAACACGCGGCCAACGCCGGCGACACTGTCGGCGTTCGTCAGTTTCTTGCCCCATCCAACGAGCGCGGCATCGATCTCGACGTGACGGTCTGGTACCCGGCACAACCGGGCGGCGAGAAGGTTATATCAGGCGACACCGCGCTTTTCGTCGGAACGTCGGCCATGCGCGACGCGCCTATCGCTGACGGAAAATTTCCACTCATCCTGCTTTCGCACGGCGCCGGTCTGGCGGGAAACCCGCAAGCCCTGAGCTGGATCGCGACGCCCTTGGCCAGGCAGGGATTCGTCGTCGCCGCTCCCACACATCCGGGAAACACGGGGAAAAACAGATCCGCCGCCGAGACCATGAAACTCTGGTTGCGGCCCGCCGATCTCACGGCAGCCCTGACCACGATAGAGAAGGACGCCTTCTTCAGAGAGCATCTCGAGCAAGGCAAAGTGGGTGTCATCGGTCTTTCCATGGGCGGCAACACCGCGCTCGCGATAGCCGGTGCCCGCGTCGACCCGAAATTGCTCGCGGCCTATTGCGATACGGACCTGCTCAATGCCTCACTTTGCGAATGGGTCCGGCAAAGCGGCGTTGATCTTCACGCCATGGATTTGCAGGCCGCCGGTCGTGACAACAAGGATGAGCGCATTCACTTCGCCATGGCGATCGATCCCGCCCCCTCCGATGTCTTCGACGTCAAAAGCTTTGCCGGCATCAGCATTCCGGTCGATATCGTCAATCTTGGCCGGCCGGGAAAGATCCCCGCGGCTGCCGACGCATCCGGGATCGCAGAAGCGATTTCAAAGGCGAGCTATGCGACGATCGAGGATGCCAGCCACTACAGCATGTTCGGTGAGTGCAAACCCGGCGCGGCCGGCATCATTGCATCAGAACAGATTGGTGACCCGGTTTGCGACGATGGCGGCGGACGGTCGCGCGGTGAGATTCACGCGCAACTGATCGATATGGCAGTCGTGGCTTTCACTCGCGCGCTGAAGACCGATCCATAGGTGCGGCCGCTTTCAGTCAGGCCGTCGTTCAATCCTCGAACGAACTCGAAGCAGCATAGATTGCCGCCAGCGTCTCGATGCCGGCCTGGTCGGCTTTGTCGAAGCGGGCCGGCAGCGGGCTGTCGAGATCGAGCACGCCGAAGACGCCCTCGTCGTCCTCGAGCAGTACCACCAGTTCCGAGCGCGAGTCGGCGTCGCAGGCGATGTGGCCGGGAAAATCATGCACGTCCTTGATCAGCATCGAGGTGCCGAGTTCGACCGCGGTTCCGCACACGCCCTTGCCGACGGCGATACGCACGCAGGCCGGCTTGCCCTGGAACGGTCCGAGCACCATTTCCTCGTCCGACTGCAGAAAATAGAAGCCGGCCCAGTTGAGGTCCGGCACCATCTGGAAGATCAGTGCTGCGGTGTTGGCAGCGTTGGCGATCGAATCGCGCTCGCCGTCGAGCAGCGCCTTCAATTGCGTGGCGAGGTCGCGGTAGAACGCGGCCTTATCTGACGTGTCGATGGCCTTGGCCGCAAACATGAACTTGTCTCCGTACTCAGAATCGCGGTTGCGTTTCCGCAAGCTCTCTGCACCAAACGACCACCGGACGATACTAGCGTGAATTCCAGTCGCCGCGAAAGTCGGGAGAAGATGCGCCATCCGACGCAAGGCAGCACGGCACGTCCATCGAACCGTGCTGCCTTGATCAAGAAGGCAAGTCCACTAGCCCGCGGGTTTGTACGCGCCGGCAGCCTTGTTGGCGGCCGCAAGCACAGCCTTCATGTCGAGTTCTTCTAGGACAACCATTTCGGTCAGCGAGCCGCTCGCTCGCACCGCAAGGGACATGCCAATCCCCGCTGACTGGTCCGGCACCTCGCCATTGACGACGACGTCATAGATGCCGCGCGTGAACATCACGCTGGTCACCTTGCCGCCAACGCTTTCGAAAAGCGCCTTGACCGCAGCTTGCCTGTCCGAGCCTTGCATCAGTCCTTTGGCGGCATGAGGCGCATAGTTTGCCAAAATAGTCACTTTCATGGGTATTTCCTCCAAATGTCATTGTCTCGTGGCTGCTCCATAATTCGAGCGGCACGGAGCGATTTATTTTTCGGAACAATTGCAGGCGCCCTTGGACGCGTTGGCGACCAAGGGCCACTGCCGGATGAATATGCGCTTAAGCTAATATAATGACAATACCGGACATGCCGATAGCAGCCACCGGGATTGCGCAGGTGATCTGGCTGGATCACGGCTCGGCCAATGGCATCGAGCTCGGGCCAGTAGCGGCGTCTCCGCCGCCTCACATCGGGCGTTTGGGTTCGCTCTTTGATGGCGTCGCCGTGTTGGAATCGGATTTCTTGTGCTTGTCGGCGGCAATCCTACGGATGCGGTCGAAGCGGCTTTCCTCGGTTTTTTCGGTCGTGACGACCGTCTCTGGCTTCCGCACGAACGTGATCATGGATCCGTCTCCTGGGCTAGAGGCCTGCGCCGGGAGAAAATCCCCCGGCGGTAGTTATCCAGGCTCCAATGAAGTGCCGGCGTGGCTGATTCAGGTCAGGTCTGAAAGGTGGCTTCTATGAAACCACCTTCGCAGGCCGGCCGAATCTCTTAGTAGCCGCCCATGCCGCCGCCATTACCGCCCGCAGGTGCCGCATCCTTGGCCGGGATATCGGTGATCATCGCTTCGGCGGTGATCAGAAGCGCTGCGATCGAGCCGGCATCCTGCAGTGCGGTACGCACCACTTTCGCCGGATCGACGATGCCCGCCTTGATCATGTCGACATAGGTCTCGTTTTGGGCGTCGAAGCCCTGATTGTGGTCCTTGCTGTCGGTGAGCTTGCCGACGACGATCGAGCCTTCGACGCCGGAATTCTCGGCGATCTGGCGGATCGGCGCTTCGAGCGCCCTAAGCACGATCGTAATGCCGGCCGTGACATCGGCATTGGCGCCGGTCAGGCCGCCAAGCACCGAGCGGGCGCGCAGCAGAGCGACGCCGCCGCCGGGCACGATGCCTTCTTCAACCGCGGCGCGCGTTGCGTTCAGCGCGTCGTCGATACGGTCCTTCTTTTCCTTGACTTCCGACTCGGTGACGCCGCCGACGCGGATGACGGCAACGCCGCCGGAGAGCTTGGCCAGCCGCTCCTGCAGCTTTTCCTTGTCGTAGTCGGAGGTCGTCTCCTCGATCTGGCCCTTGATCTGGGCGACGCGCGCCTGGATCGTCGCCTTGGTGCCGGCGCCGTCGATGATGGTGGTGGTGTCCTTCTCGATCAGCACGCGCTTGGCACGGCCGAGCATCTCGATGGTGACGTTTTCAAGCTTGATGCCGAGGTCCTCGGAAATCATCTGGCCTGATGTCAGCACGGCGATGTCTTCCAGCATCGCCTTGCGGCGATCGCCGAAGCCCGGCGCCTTGACGGCCGCGACCTTGAGGCCGCCGCGCAGCTTGTTGACGACCAGCGTGGCAAGAGCCTCGCCCTCGACGTCCTCGGAGATGATCAGCAGCGGCCTGCCGCTCTGCACCACCGCTTCGAGGATCGGCAGCATCGCCTGCAGATTGCCGAGCTTCTTCTCGTGGATGAGGATGTAGGGCTCTTCCAGTTCGACGCGCATCTTGTCGGCATTGGTGACGAAATAGGGTGAGAGATAGCCGCGGTCGAACTGCATGCCTTCGACGACGTCGAGCTCGGTCTCGGCGGTCTTGGCCTCCTCGACGGTGATGACGCCGTCATTGCCGACCTTGTCCATCGCCTTGGCGATCATCTCGCCAACGCTGGCGTCGCCATTGGCGGCGATGGTGCCGACCTGTGCGATCTCGGCCGACGACTTGACCTTCTTGGCGCGCGCCTGGATCTCCTTGACCACGGCAGAAACCGCCTGGTCGATGCCGCGCTTGAGGTCCATCGGGTTCATGCCGGCGGCAACCAGCTTGGCGCCTTCGCGCAGGATCGAGGCGGCCAGCACCGTGGCGGTGGTGGTGCCGTCACCGGCGAGATCATTGGTCTTCGAGGCCACTTCGCGCACCATCTGCGCGCCCATGTTCTCGAACTTGTCGGCAAGCTCGATTTCCTTGGCGACGGTGACGCCGTCCTTGGTGATGCGCGGCGCGCCATAGGCCTTGTCGATGATGACGTTGCGGCCCTTGGGGCCGAGCGTGACCTTCACCGCATTGGTGAGGATCTCGACGCCGCGCAGCATGCGGTCGCGCGCATCGGTGGAGAATTTGATTTCCTTGGCAGACATGATTTTTTATCCAGTTCGGTTGAGGAAGGCAGAGCCCTGCCCTCCATGATCAAAGCCCGGAGTGTCCCTTGCGCATCCCGAAGGACACGCAGCGCTCCAATCAGGCGGCTTTCTTGGCAGGCACTGTCTTCTCGGCGCCCTTCTTGTCGATAACGCCCGTCTCGCTCTTGTCGATAACGCCCATGATGTCGGCTTCCTTCATGATCAGAAGGTCCTCGCCGTCGATCTTGACCTCGGTCCCCGACCATTTGCCGAACAGGATGAAGTCGCCAGCCTTGACGTCAAGTGGAACAAGCGCGCCGTTTTCGTCGCGTGCACCCGGGCCGACGGCGATGACTTCGCCTTCCTGCGGCTTTTCCTTGGCATTGTCGGGAATGATGATGCCGCCCTTGGATTTGATATCGCCTTCAGCGCGACGAATGACGACGCGGTCGTGGAGGGGCCGAAATTTCATGGGAACTTCTTTCTGGGGCCGGCACAGGCGGCCACGCCCCTCCTCTATAAACGCGTTGGCACTCGATAGATAGGAGTGCCAAAAATTATTCACGGCCGAAATTAAATATTCAAAAGTATTATTTCGGCTTGCCGTTTCGTGATATCGGCAAGGGGTCAAATATTTCAAAAGATTGAATTTTGCCGATCGAGTGCCTATTTATCGGACAAGTTCACTTTCACGATTTCAGGCACAAGGGAGATTTCTTCGATGGCCGAAGGCAATCAGACGATCATGGAAAAAGCTGAAGCCCGCTTTGTCGACAAGCAGAAGAAGACGGCGGAGCGCAACAAGGCAACCGCCGAATACATGTCCGAGGCAAGGGCCAGGGAGATCAAGACGGCAAGGCTGAGGGAGTTGCGGCTGGCCAAGGAAGAGGCCGACCGCGTCGCCGAGGCCCTTAATCCGACGCCGAAAAAGAAGCGGGTGACCAAGAAAGCCACGGAGGCAAAGACATGAGTCTCACCTTCCCCAACCGCAGCCGCAGCTATGACGAAGCCGGCCAGCGTATCCGTTTCGTCGGACATGACGGCATGTTCCAGATATCCTTCTCCGTCGCCGCCGACGCCATGGCCAAGATGCGGCCGGGAGCCGCGGCCAATGAAGCCGGCTACCTCCAGACATTCGACACCGAGAGCAGCACCATTCGTGAGGTGGCGTCGAAGGCCTACGACCGCACCCGCAAGAGCATGTATGTGCTGACGGCGGCTGATTTCGGCTGATCAGCCGAAATCCATTTTCTCGACCATCGTGCGTATCTTTTCAGCTTTTTCAAAATGGTCGAGGCGGTGGGTTCTGATCCACCATTCGGCGGCTTCCATCAAGAGTTCGGGGTCGTCGTTCCTGTTGGCGAAGAACGCATAGAACGACACGCCGACGCCGGTCCCTTTTTCGGAGATCTTGCGGTCGCAGACCTCCAGTATCTTCTGCTTCAGGCTGGCTCTCACGGGAATCCTTTGATTCTTGGTGCGCAGGCCCTTTCCCCGCGACAAGGTGCTGGTCTCAGGCCATTGCTGCGGCAGTTCAGGCCTTGCGCTCGGCCCGTTCGCGGCGTTTGACGTCGCGGACATTCATCTGCACGACCATGTCCTCGGCCTCACGCGGGCCCATCCCGACCATCACCTTTTGCCGGACCACGGCAGGCTGGCCGGTGAAGACATCGATGATACTCCAACTCTGGGGAAGCTCCATGCGCAGTGTGTAGCGGTTGGCCATGCCGGTCAGCCCTGCATCATGAAAAACACGGCGCCCAGGATCAGCACCGTCCAGGCGATGACCGACAGCTTCAGCGCCATGCCGCCATGCGCGGTCGCAAGCTCCCGCAGGCGCGACACGACGCCTGCCGACCGGGCCGGCGCCGCCACGAAGGCGACAGGCGCCTTGAGGCCAAGTTTTCCAAAGACGGGCAGCAGCGACGGTTCACGCACGAAAATGACCTCGAATGTCGGGAAGAGCGGAGCAAGGACGCTCGTCTCCCTTCCATAGCACTCTTTTCGCGAGCGCCCTGCATGCCAAATGCAAAATTGGGACCGCCCAACGGCCGATCCACGCTGCCTTCCTTCGGAACGCACGAAGCTGCGCGCTGGGAATTGACTGACCTGCAGCATGTTGAGACCGCGGCTCAACGCGAAGTAGATGATTTTTGGAGGCCTCGCCTCGGGATCGAACCGAGGCTTCAGAGATTTGCAGTCTCCAGCGTAGCCGCTCCGCCACGAGGCCATCGCTGTCGAAGTAGCGGGCAAATACTTGCGGAAAGGTTAAGCCAGAGGGATTGTTCAGGGTTTTCGGCATCGATTTTCAGAGCGCGCGCCAGCATGTGTAGCGGCCAGATTTGCCCGGCCGCCGCCGGCGCCTATCCTGCGACGCTGGAGATTGACGAGACCGGCGATGAGAGCGCCCCTCTCCCGTCACGAACGGCGAGAGGATGCCGGCAGGCAGGTGAGGACGGCGCCAGCACTCGGAAAGAAAGAGATGGGACGAATTCCAAGCCCGAAGCGATTGGCCTGACCCAACCCACTTTCCCCCCAACCCACTTTCCCGCTTGAACCGCCACCCGATCTGGCCTAGCCTTGACTTGAGAAAAGGTTTTTCCAAACACTTCCGATCGGGCTTGGCCGCGTGCCGGGTCTGTTTTCGACCTGTAAGAGAAAACCTTTTCCCAGCTAAGGATTCTCGGCGCGATGCCATCGGATGATCTGCCTGTTCCGGTCTTTTCCAAGCCAGTCACCCTGCGTGACGTGGCCGCGCAGGCCGGCGTCAGCGTCGCCACCGCCTCCAAGGCGCTCAACGATCAGGGGCGGATGACCGCGGAGACGCGGGAGCGCATTCGCGAGACGGCGCGGCGTCTCGGCTTTCGGCCCAACAGCCTGGCGCAAAGCCTGCTCAGGCGGCGCAGTTTCACCGTCGGCCTGCTCACCAACGATACTTATGGCCGCTTCTCGCTGCCGCTGATGTCGGGCATTTCGGACGCGCTGGTCGACAATGGCGTCTCGGTGTTCCTGTGCAATGTCGAGGAAGACCCGCGCCTTGGCCAGATGCATGTCGACGCAATGCTCGACAAGCGCGTCGACGGCATCATCGCCACCGGCAAGCGCATCGACCGCCATTTGCCCGTCGACCTCTCCAATCTGCGCGTCCCGGTGATCTATGCCTTCACGCAGCCCGATCCCGACGCCATCGCCTTCGTTTCGGACGACGCCGACGGCGCCCGGCTGGCGGTCGAGCATCTGTGCCGGCTGGGCTGGAAGCGCATCGCCCATGTCACCGGGCCGGCGAGCTTTGCCGTGGTGCACGCCAGGGCGCAGGCTTACCGCGACGTGCTGATCGAAAACGGCCTGCCGGTCACCGAACCGCTGCTCGGCTCCTGGTCGGAAGCCTGGGGGCACGAGGCGGTGGCGCGGCTGTTCGATGGCAAAACCGAGAGGCCGGACGCCGTCTTTTGCGGCAACGACCAGATCGCGCGCGGCGTCATCGATGCCTTGCGCGAGCGTGGCCTTGGCGTTCCCGGCGATGTCGGCGTCATCGGTTTCGACAATTGGGAGATCGTGGCCGAGGCGACGCGTCCGCCGCTGACCTCCATCGACATGAACCTGGTCGCCCTCGGGCGCGAGGCCGGGCTGACCCTGCTTTCGCTGGTCGGCGGCAAGCCCGCCGCGCCGGGCATTCGAAAACTGCCGTGCCGGCTGGTGGTGCGACAGTCATGCGGCCATCCGCTGGATGGCTGAAAACCAAGCGCCGCGCAATCGGCGCCAAGCCGCGTACCGCGGCCAACCCTGGAGGAGGAGAACATGAGGAACCTTATTGCCAAACTGGCCCTGGCCGCTGCCGTTCTGGGTGGCGGCGTCGGTGCCGCGGCCGCCGAGACGGCCAACATCTGGGTGCGCGCCGACGGCTCGAATTTCATGCCGAGGATCGTCGACGCCTACAACAAGGCGCACACCAACCAGGTCAAGCTCGACATCATCCCCAATGCCGAGATCATCCCGAAATACGGCGCGGCCGCGGCCGGCGGCACGGCGCCCGACGCGCTGTCGCTCGACCTGATCTACACGCCCTCCTTCGCCGCCGCCGGCCAGTTGGAGGACATCACCGACTGGGCCAAGTCCCTGCCCTATTTCTCGAGCCTGTCGCCTGCGCATGTGAAGACCGGCACCTACAAGGACCACATCTACGGGCTGCCGTTCTCCGCCGACGCCTCGGTGCTGATCTGGAACAAGAAACTGTTCAAGCAGGCCGGCCTCGACCCTGAAAAAGGCCCGACCAACTGGGCCGAGATCGCGGCCGACGCCGAGAAGGTCAACGCGCTCGGCGGCAACATCAAGGGCTTCTACTTCTCCGGCAATTGCGGCGGCTGCAACATCTTCACCTTCACGCCGCTGATCTGGGCGTCGGGTGGCGACATCCTCTCGGAGGACGGCTCGAAAGCGACGCTGGACAGCCCGCAGCTGCGCGGCGCCATCGATCTCTACCGCTCGATGGTCAAGAAGGATCTGGTGCCGGCAGGCGCGCAGACCGACACCGGCGCCAACTTCTTTGCCGCCTTCGCCGCCGGCAATATCGGCATCTCGCCGTCCGGCGCCTTCGCCATCGGCGCGCTCAACACCCAGTATCCCGATATCGACTACGGCGTCACCTTCCTGCCGGGCAAGGATAGCGGCTGGTCGTCCTTTGCCGGCGGCGACAATTTCGTCGTCACCAAGGGCACCACGAAACTGCCCGTGGTGAAGGAGTTCCTCGATTTCGCCTATTCGCTCGAGGGCCAGACCATCCTGGCCAAATACGGCAGCCTGCCGGTGCGCGGCGACATCGCCAAGGAGGCGCTGAAGGATCTCGATCCACGCTATCAGATCGCCGCCGAGGCCATGGCCAAGGGCAAGACACCCTATTCGGTGGTGTTCAACGACCTGATCAACTCCGCCAACGGGCCGTGGACGCAGATGATCAACGAGGTCTTCTTCGGCGACGATGTCGACGGCGCGATCGCCAATGCGCAGGAGACGATGCAGTCGATCATCGACCAGGCGCCGCAGAAATAAGCGCCAACCCCACCTCCCCCTCGGGGGGAAGTCGGACCGCAGGTCCGGGTGGGGTCGCCTCGGCAGTGCTCGACGTTCCTTTTTCGTCGGCGCGCTTCAGAGAGGACCCCACCCCCGGCCTTCGGCCGGACCCTCCCCTCAAGGGGGAGGGGGACGCAGCGCCAAGGGAACAGCCATGACCTCCATCGCAGCAACCACCGTCCCGCCCCGCGCCCGCAAACTCGCCGGACGCCGGCAGTGGATCGGCCTGCTCTATGTCGCGCCGGCCGTTGCGCTGGTCGTCGTCTTCTTCCTCGTCCCGCTCGGCATGACGGCGTGGATGTCGCTGCACAACTGGCCGCTGATGGGCGAGCACAGCTATATCGGCCTCGGCAACTATGTCGCCATCCTGCGCGACACCAGGTTCTGGAACGCGCTGCGCTTCACCGCTTACTACACCGTGATCGTCACCATCGCGATCTTCGTGGTGGCGTTTCCGCTGGCGCTGTTCGTCGAACGGCCGCGGCCGCTGACCAATCTCTACCGCACCATGTTCTTCATGCCGGCGGTTGTCGGCTTCGCTTCGGCCAGCCTGCTCTGGTCGTGGCTGCTGAATGTCGATTCCGGCCTGTTCAGCCCGGCAGCCTACGATCTCGGCCTGATCGACAAAAAATTCAACCTGCTGGCCACCTTCCAGCCGGCCTTCTGGTCGATCATCGCCATGGTCGTCTGGAAAGTCGCCGGCTTCACCATGATCATCCTGATGGCAGGCCTGCAATCGATCCCGCAGGATCTGCAGGAGGCCGCCGTCATCGATGGTGCCGGGCCGTTCGCCAGGTTCAGGGCGATCACTTTGCCGCTGATGCGCCGTACGCTCGCGCTGGCGCTGATCCTGTCGGTCGCCGGCTCGATCCTCGCCTTCGACCAGTTCTACATCATCCTGCGCGGCGGCCCGCGCAACCAGACGCTGACGGCAGTCTACTGGATCTTCAACCAGTCCTTCGTGTCGTTCAAGCTCGGCTATGGTGCCGCGCTCTCCATGGTGCTGCTCGTCGTCCTGGTGGCGCTCAGCCTCGTCCAGCTGTGGCTGCTGCGCAAGCCGGAAGGGCTCGACTGATGGCGCAGGCCGCCTCCCGCAACCGCCGGCTGTTAGCCCGCATCGGCGAGCATTCGACTGGCATCATCGCCTCGGTGCTGTTTGCGGCGCCGATCGTGTGGGCGGTGCTGTCGGCGTTCAAGCCGGCGCAGGAAGCACGCCTGCCGCCGCTGCCGCCCTGGCCGACATCAGGCTTCTCACTGGAGAACTATGCCACGCTCAACAGCTTCGGCGACGGTCTCTGGGTCTCGGCACAGAACAGCATCTACGTCTCGGTGATGACGGTGGTGCTGTCGGTCATCGTCAGCGTGCTGGCCGGCTACGGCTTTTCGCGGTTCCGGTTTCCGTTCAAGGACCTGTTCTTCATCCTCATCCTGTCGACGATCATGATCCCGTTTCAGTCGATCCTGACGCCGATCTTCCTGGTGCTGACCAAGCTCGGCCTGCACAACACGCTGACCGGCCTGGTCGGCGTCTATGTGACGCTGCAACTGCCGTTCTCGATCTTCATGATGCGCAACGCCTTCGACGCGGTGCCGCGCGAGATCGAGGAAGCTGCCCGCATGGACGGCGCCAGCAATATCACCATGCTTTTGAAGGTGATGCTGCCGCTGGTCTGGCCGGGCGTCGTCACCATCGCCCTGTTTGCCTTCCTCGGCGCCTGGAACGAATTCCTCGCCGCCCTCGTGCTGATGACCGACCAGTCCAAGTTCACGCTGCCGGTGATGATGACCGCACTTCAGTCCGGTCGCTTCGGCGCCATCGACTGGGGCGCGGTGCAGGCGGGCGTCACCGTGATGATGGTGCCTTGCCTCATCCTGTTCCTGGCGCTGCAGCGCTTCTACATCCGCGGCCTGATGGCCGGGGCCGTCAAATAGACAGACCGAATGGAGTAAGTTCATGACCGCATCGCCATCCGCAAAACCGGCCAAGCCAAAGCTCGCCTTTCGACCCCTGCCAGTGCCGCAGGTCGACGTGCACGGCTTCTGGGGCGACCGCGTCGATGCCGTCGCCGCGCGCACCGCCGACATCCTCTACGAGCGTTGTGTCGAGGCGCGCATGCTGGAGCAGATCGATCCGGACCGGCCCGCGCCCGGTGTCGTCATCCCGTTCCACTCGCCCTCGCCCGATGAAGCAGCTTCCGTCGGCTTCACCGGCTCGACGGTGACCACGCAGATGTTCTGGGATTCCGACTGGGGCAAGACCATTGAAACCGCGGCCTATTCGCTCTACCGGCGCAAGAACCCCGCACTGGAAAAGAGGATCGATGCCGTCATCGACATGTATGAAAAGCTGCAGCAGGAGGACGGCTATCTCTCAAGCTGGTACCAGCGCATCCAGCCCGGCCTGCGCTGGACCAATCTGCGCGACTGCCACGAACTCTATTGCGCCGGCCATCTGATCGAGGGCGCCGTCGCCTATTACCAGGCGACGGGAAAACGCAAGCTGCTCGACGTGATGTGCAGGTATGTCGACCACATCGCCTCGGTGCTCGGGCCGGAGCCCGGCAAGAAGAAGGGCTATTGCGGCCATGAGGAGATCGAGCTGGCGCTGGTCAAGCTTTCGCGCGTCACCGGCGAGCGCAAATACATGGAGCTGGCCAGGTACTTTATCGACCAGCGCGGCCTCGAACCGCATTTCTTCGACGAAGAAGCGCGCGCCCGTGGCGCCGACCCGAAGGCCTATCACTTCAAAACCTACGAATACAACCAGTCGCACAAGCCGGTGCGCGAGCAGGACAAGGTCGTCGGCCACGCCGTCCGCGCCATGTACCTTTATTCGGGGATGGCCGACATCGCGACGGAGTATGGCGACGACAGCCTGCGCGTGGCGCTCGACCGCCTGTGGGACGACCTCACAAGCAAAAGCCTCTACATCACCGGAGGGCTAGGACCATCGGCGCACAATGAAGGGTTTACCAGCGACTACGACCTGCCCAACGAGACCGCTTATGCCGAAACCTGCGCCTCGGTCGGGCTGGTGTTCTGGGCCAGCCGCATGCTCGGCATGGGGCCGAACGCCCGCTATGCCGATTTGATGGAGCGGGCGCTGTACAACGGTTCGATCTCGGGCCTGTCGCTCGACGGCTCGCTGTTCTTCTACGAGAACCCCCTGGAAAGCCGCGGCAAGCACAACAGGTGGAAATGGCACCGCTGCCCGTGCTGCCCGCCCAATATCGGCCGCATGGTCGCCTCGATCGGCAGCTATTTCTACGGCGTCGCCGAAGATGCTTTTGCCGTGCATCTGTATGGCGACTCCACGGCCCGCTTCGATATTGGCGGTGTCGCGGTCAGCCTGACACAGGCAAGCAACTATCCCTGGGACGGCGCGGTGGAAATCGCGGTCGAGCCGCAGGCGCCGGTGGCGTTCACGCTGCACCTGCGCATTCCCGCCTGGAGCGCCGGCGCCGCGCTCGAGGTTAATGGCGAGACGGTCAAGTTGGCGGACGTCACCAGCGATGGCTACGCCGCGATCCGCCGCACATGGAAAAAGGGCGACCAGGTGCGGCTCGATCTCGACATGCCGATCGAGCGGCTCTACGCCAACCCGCAGGTGCGCCAGGATGCCGGCCGCGTCGCGCTGTCGCGCGGTCCGCTGATCTACTGCGTCGAGGCGACCGACAATGACAGCCAGTTGCATCGTGTGTCCCTGCCGAGGACGGCCGGCGTCGAAGCGCAACATCGGCCGGAGCTTCTCGGCGGTGTGGTGACACTGTCGGCGCTCGCGCAAGCCGATGCCGCCGACGGCTGGCAAAACGGGCTCTACAGGCCCGAGCCGCCGGCCACCTCGCAAACGCGCCTGACCGCCATTCCCTATTTCGCCTGGGACAACCGCGAACCCGGCGAAATGCTGGTGTGGCTCAGGGACGGTTGAACGACAGGCGTCCGATCTCCTCGGCCACCAGTTCCTGCAACTGCCACAGATTGCGGTCGCGGATGCCGCAGGCTTCGAGGTGGCGGATGGTCTCGAAGAGGTATTCGGCGCCAGAGCCCCAATGGCCGACGGCCGTGGCCAGCGTCGCCGCGATCGCCTGCTTGTCGAGCTTGCCGGCATAGCGCGGATTGGCCGGATCGACGACGAAGCCGAGCGCGCGGCGTGGGCCGCCTTCGGTCCTCACCTGCAGCCAGCGGGGCACATTGACGGCGGGCAGGATGGTCATCTCGCGGCGCAGCAGTGCCTCGAGGTTGGCCGCCACCGGTTCGGCGATTTCGAACACCATGCCCTGACACTGGCCGCCGCGATCGAGCGCCATCATCAGGCCGGGCCGCTCGACGGTGCCGCGAAAACGCTGCACCGTGAAGCAGAACGACCGGTGCCAGCCCGTCGCCACCGCCCGCTCGCCGCCCCTCACCTCGCCGACCGGCTTCCACAGCAGCGAGCCATAGGCGAACAGTTTCAGCGGCCCGGACGGAGCGCCGGCCAGCACCCCGTCACGGATGCGCGCATAGTCCGCATCGGTCATGTAAACCATGCCCGGCGTCGGCCCGGCATCCTCGACCGTGCGCATGGTGCGCGCCACGAGTTCCTCGGTCAGCGCCATCGGCGCCTTGCGTGGAGTCTTCAACGATGCGGCGGAAATGGCCTTGCTCATCCTCACGCTCCCAGCCTCACCGCCATGTTGCCGAAGGCTGGAGGATTCTCAAGGGGGGCCGTGCAGCCGACGTAAGTCCACAGGCCGATGCCGGACGTGCGCGACGCGACAGGGAACAATGTTGCCGGCAAACTGTTCTAGTCTTTGCCGGAGGATGCCATGAACGATGCGTCGGCAAAGCCCGCGGGTCCCGTCCTTTCATCGGCGGAGCGCGTGAACACGCTGTCGCATTTTCACCGTGCCGAGATCGCGCGGATGGCGGGATGGCGCGATCGGCTCGACAGGACGACCAACTGGGCAATCACCGTGGTGGCGGCGCTGCTTTCTGTGTCGCTGTCGACGGCCAGTGCGCATCACGGCGTGCTGTTGTTCGCCATGCTGCTGATTCTGCTGCTGCTGTGGATCGAAGCGCGCCGCTATCGGTTCTTTGATTTCTATCGGGCGCGCGTGCGCCAGTTCGAGCGCCACTATTTCGCGCAGATCTTCTCCCCGCAACCCGACTTTGCCTCGGATTGGCTGCTCATCGTCGGCGAAGGCCTGCGCGCGCCAAAGTTCCTGCTGTCACAGCGTGTCGCGCTGGCGCGCCGCCTACGGCGAAATTACCTCTATCTCTTCCTGATCCTGCTGCTGGCCTGGGTGCTCAAGATATCGACCCCCAGCCTTCAGGCCGTAGGCGTCAAGACCGGCTTTGTCGGCTCGCTTCGCGAGGCCGTCGACAGCGCCGCCCTCGGCCCCATTCCCGGCCTGGCGATCGTGGCAATTGTTGCGGCATTCTATGTCGGGCTGTTCGCCTTCGCCGTGTTCGCGGCAGGCGACGACGGCGAACTTTCCTTCGGCGACGTGCATGTCTGACAGC
Organism: Mesorhizobium cantuariense; assembly: GCF_042647205.1. Classification (NCBI taxonomy): domain Bacteria; kingdom Pseudomonadati; phylum Pseudomonadota; class Alphaproteobacteria; order Hyphomicrobiales; family Phyllobacteriaceae; genus Mesorhizobium; species Mesorhizobium cantuariense. The sequence goes on from NZ_JBHRVD010000001.1 coordinate 4,715,250, forward strand.
AACGTCTGGCGACGGGCGGCTGCAACGCAAATGGCGGCCCGTGCGTTGTGATGGTCAGTCCGCCGCGGCGTTTGAGGGAACCCATGACCTGTCGATCGGCAACGACGTCACGCGCCACCCTGCCCGGTCGTGCTGCTGGCCAGCGAACGAATTCGCCCCACGGAGGCCAGGCTGGAGGTGGCTACCGAGACTAGCGCTTGATTGCCCTTACCGTTTTCGGAGTCTAGATGCCAAAAAACTGCTTGCCGATCATGTAGCCCAGCGCCGCCACCACCAGCGGAAACAGCGCCGGCGCGGCCTTGCCGAACAAGGAGACTTTGGCATCCTTTGGCGGCATGTAACGTGCGTTGCCGAGATTCTTGGTCATGGCGTACCCCGCGCTCGATCGATTCATTAGCAAATACTGATTAACAGCATGGCCGCATTAACGACCCGATAGGAAATCAACTCGGATCAGATGCAAATGCTAATGATCGGAACGTGGGACCGGCAAAGAACGTGCTGCCCTGTTCAGCGGCATTCAACGAGATCCAGCATTGACTGGCAGGCGCGGTTGTTCCCCGCCAAGTGGGAAAAACAGCGCCTGAACAACAAGATGGCTCGGGACCTCGATTCAACGAATGAACGCCAGCCCCTATCCGCCGAGATAGAGCCGATGCAGTTCGTCCGGCGACTTGAGCAGCTTCATGCAGTCGCCGTCATGGACGACGCGGCCGCGCCGCATGACATAGGCGCGGTTGCCGATCGACAGCGCCAATGCGGCGAACTGCTCGACCAGCAGCACCGCAAGCCCATTGTCGGCGAGCTTGCGCACCGCGCTCATCAGCCGCGTGACGATGACCGGCGCCAGGCCCGCCGACATCTCGTCGATCAACAGCACCTTGGGCCGCGTCAGCAGCGCGCGGGCGATGACCAGCATCTGCTGCTCGCCGCCCGACAGCAGGCTCGCCCTCACCGTGCGGCGCTGCACCAGTTCGGGAAACAGTGCATAGGCCTCAGCGATATCGGCGGCCGGACGCAGGCTGACCCTGAGGTTCTCCTCGGTGGTGAGCTGGCGAAACACGGTGCGCCCCTGTTCGACATGGGCCAGCCCTTCGCGCGAGCGCACGCCCGGCCGCGCCTTGTGGATGTCGCGGCCATCGATGGCAATCGAGCCGCCGGCGACCGGGATGATACCCGACAGGCCTTCGAGCAGCGTCGTCTTGCCGGCACCGTTGGCGCCGAGCACGACGCTGATGGCGCCGCTTTCGACCGATATGTCGACCGAAGACACGACAGGCAATTCGCTGCGGTTGATCGAGAGGTTGGAAACGACGAGCTTGCTCATGCCGCCACGCTCTCTTCCTCGATGCCGAGATAGGCTTTCTTCACCGGCCCCTGGTCGAGCACCTTGGCCGGCGGGCCGGACGCGATGACGCGGCCGAAATCGAGCACGGTGACCTCCGAGCAGACAGCCCGCACCAGGTCCATGTCGTGCTCGACCAGCAGCACCGCCGAACCGAACAGTTTCGGGATTTCGGCGATGCGTTGCCCGAGCCGCAGCGTCTCCTCATGTGACTGACCGGCGGCCGGCTCATCGAGCAGCACCACGGCCGGGCGCGCCGCGACCACGCCGGCGACGTCGAGCAGGCGCCTGGTGCCGGCATCGACCGAGACCACCAGCGTCTCCGGATCGGGACAATCCAGCCAGCTGAGGATCGCCCTCGTCTCGCTCTCCGACAGGCCCTTGGCCGCCAGCGCCAGATAGCCGCCGACGGTGAGCTCCGGCGCGATGCGGTTGGTCTGCCAGGTGCGACGCACGCCCTCGCGGGCGCGCAGATGCGCCGGCATGCCTTCGAGCCGCTTGCCGTCCAGCCGGATGCTGCCCTCGTAGCTAGACAGGAAGCCGGCGACAGCATCGATGAAGGTCGATTTGCCGGCGCCGTTGGGACCGATCAGCCCGGCCACGGTGCCGGCGGCAACCGTCAGACTGACGCTGTCGAGCGCCACCACGCTGCCGTAGCGAACGGTGAGTTTTTCGATGCTGAGCGCCGGGCCAGCCGGGCGCACAACCGCCGCCGGCAGATCGCTTGCCGGCGCCGATGCGGCCGCCTTCACGCGCGCCGGCATCAGCCTGCGCAACTGCCGGCGAAAGGTCTCACTCATCGTCTCGCCGGTCGACAGCGCCTGCGTGGCGCCGATGGCGAACAGCACATTGCCGATGTCCTGCGGCAGGTCGAGCCGGCGCAGGATTTCCGGGAACATGACCACCAGCAGGCCGCCGATGATGGCGCCCTCGGCGAAATGCGCGCCGGTCATCACCGCGACGGCATAGAGCGACAGCGACTGCATCATGCTGAAATTCTCGGAGACCAGCGTGCCGAGATAGCCGGCGAGCAACCCGCCCGAAATGCCGGCGGTGAAGGCTGAGATGGCGAAAGCCGATAGCTTGGCGGTGGCGATGCTGACGCCATGAGCCGCCGCTGCGCGTTCCGAGTGCCGCACCGCCAGCCAGGAGGCGCCGAGCCGCGAGCGGCTGAGCACTTCGAGCGCCACCGCGATCGCAACGTAAAGCAGCAAAACGAAGACGAAATAGCCCTCGTCGCTGTCGAACAGTGCCGGCCGCGGCACCTGCAGGAAGTCGGTCTGGCCGGGATAGGTCATGGTCGCCAGGATTGTGTCGAAGGCCGTGGCGAAGGACAGCGTGACGATGGCAAGGTTGATGCCGCGCAGCCTGAGCGCCGGCAGGCCGATGGCAACACCGAGCGGCACCGCCGCAAGCCCGCCGATGAGGATCCAGACCGGCAAGCCGCCCGGCGCCTCGGCGAGGTTGAGATAGCCGACGGTCCAGGCGCCAACGCCGGCAAACGACATCTGGCAGAGCGCGATCATGCCGGTGCGGCCGGCGACGAGGCCGAGGCTCTGCAGCGCGACGCCGGTGATCAGCACCGAGGTGGCCAAGAACACCCAGTAGGACTGCAGCAGCCCGGCGATGACGCCGCCAAGGATGATCGCCGCGATGACGATGATCAGGGATGCCCGAATGCTAGCGCGCTTCATCCCAGCGGGCCTCCCGCTGCGACCAGAGCAGAACGGCCAGCACGACCAGGAACGGAATGGCGCTGCGGTACTGGCTGATGCTGTCGACCGAACTTGCCATGCCCTCGACCAGCCCAAGCACGATGCCGCCGGCCAGCGTGCGCCAGAAACTGCGGAACAGGCCGACAAGGGCGGCGGCCAGTGCCGGCACGACCAGCAGGCTGAGCGTCATGAAATTCGGCGAGCGCTGCGGCGCGATGATCATCAGCGCGAAGGTGGTGAAGGCGCCGGTCATGCCCCAGACCAGCAGCGACAGAAGCTGCACCCTGATGCCAAGCAGTTCGGCCGCCATCGGCCGGTCGGCCAGCGCGCGCAGATTGAGGCCAACCTTGGTGTTGTTGAGGAACAGGTCGGCGAGCACGGTGAACAGCGCCGCCAGCCCGATCGTCATCACCGAGGCGATCGTCACCTCGACGCCGGCCATACGGAAGGCGGAGCCGGGAAACAGCTCCGGCATGTTGTGCGGATGCTGGCCGCCGGTGAGCCGAAGTCCGATAGCGATGATGCCGACCAGCAACGCCACGGTGACCGCCGCTTTGGTCGACGCGCTGGCCTCGCCGAACCATCTGGTCATGATGGTGCCGATGGCGACGCCGACCACCGTGCCGGCCGCGATGCCGGCCAGCACCGACGGCCAGATCGGGAAACCGGCCTCAAAGAGCGCGATCAGCACGAAGGTTCCGGCGGTACCAATCGCGGCACCGGTGAAATTGACCACGGCGACCAGCCGGTAGGTGAAGACGGCGCAGACGCCAAGCAAGGCATAGGTGCCTCCGGCTGTCAGCCCCGCCACGGCGGATGTAAGCAATGCGTTCATCAGATGTCCTGGATTGGAAAAACGGGCGGCGGGTTGGGGTCCGCCGCCCTGTCGAGGTCAGCACCGCCCCTCATGCCCTGACGGGAAGTTCTCCGCGGGGAGAGGCCCGGTCGGCGGATGAGGAGCGGCGCCAACACCCGGGAGGACTCACTTGGCCTGCGGCAGCACGACCCAGTCCGGCGTCTCGACCGTCCAGGCGCCCTTTTCAAGCTTCATCACCTTGGTCGCCTGCATCGGCGAGTGGACCTTGGCGGTGCCGAAGACATAAGCGCTGCCCGACAGTGGATTGGTGATCGGCTGCATGTCGTGCAACGCCTTGGTCACGCTCTCACGCGTCACCTCGCCCTCAATCGAAGCCACCACCTTGAGGAACAGCTGTGCGGCGAGATAGCCGCCTTGCGAGAAGGCGGTCAGTGGCCGGCCGGCCTTCTGCATGTCGGCCGCCCATTGCGCGTTGGCGGCCGAGCTCTTCTCGGTGAAGGGCTCCCATTCGGTGCCGACATAGATCGGCTGCCTGGTGTCGGCGAGCGCCGAGGCGACCTGCTCGGTGTAGCCCGGCGCCAGGAACAGCCAGTTGATGCCCGTGATCTTCTGCGCATCGACCGTCTTGATCAGCTGCACCACTTGCGGCTCGACCTGGTTGGTCAGCACCGCGTCGCAGCCGGCGTCGCGCGCCTTGATGACATAAGGCGTCAGGTCGCCCTGGAACGGCAGCGTCAGGTCGATGAGATGGACCTTCTTGCCGGAAATTTTCTCCCAGTTCTCGATCGCCTTCTTGTAGGCTTCCTGGGTGCCGCCGATGATGATGAAGAAGGCGCACAGTTTTTCGCTCTTCAGCTGGTTGGTGGCGTAATAGGCCATCGCGGTCGACAGCGTGTAGGGCCCGACATTGACCGGCGCCACATTGGGCGAGGAGAAGCAGGCGGCGTCGACGCCGAGGCCCTGCACCGACAGGATCTTCTTGCGGCTGTAGGTAGCGGAGTTGACGGCGCAGTCGAGCAGGCTGCCCGAGCCGACCAGCGCCACCGCTTCCTTGTTGTCGATCAGGTCGCGCGCGGCTTGGGCTGCGACCGCCGGATCGGCCTTGTCGTCGGCGATCGTGTAGTCGATCTTGCAGCCATTGATGCCGCCGGCGGCATTGACGGCATCGAAAGCCGCCTGGGTCGCTTTCGGCACTTCACTGAAATCGGCGGGACCGGTGATGGTCGAGACCGCACCGACCTTGATCGTTCCGTCCTTGCAGGTCGGGCCGGCGGCCGACGCCGTCCCGGACATCGCACCAAGGCTCAATCCGGCAAAAGCTGCCGCGAGCAGGCTGGATTTCCATTGCATGTCTGTCACTCCCCTGTTTTTCTTCATGCGTTTTCTGATCATGCGGCGTGGCGCGAAGGCTGGCTGATTCTGGCGGCATCGATGGCCGCGAACTTCGTCAGCGTGCGCGCGATTGTTTCGCGCGCGATGCCGCGCACGATGAACACCAGCCGCGTGCGCCGGTCGGCCGACGGCCAGGCATCGAGCCGCACCGGCGGGTGGAAGACATGCTGCACGCCGTGCAGCACCAGCGGCCGTTCCGGCTGGTCGGTGACATGTATCAGGCCCTTGAGCCGCAGCAGGTCCTCGCCCTTCAGCGCCGCGACATAATCGAGCCAGCGCGCGAAGGCTGCCCATTCGACCGGCTCGTCGATGACGAAACTGTAGGACTGGATGCCGTGATGGGCGTGGCCATGGTGGTGTGCGTGATCGTGGGCACAGTCCGCGCCGCACTCCGCGGCCGGCATATCCAGCCAGGCAGCCATCCCTTGGGGATCGCCAAGATGCTGGTTGTCCATGATGTCGAAATCGGCCTCGCCATTATGCGCCAGGCTTTGCCTTGCTGTCGGCGCAAGGGCCGCCAGCCGGCGTTGCAATTCGCTCAGGGCGTCCGCTGAAACCAGATCGGTCTTGGTGACCAGCAGCCGGTCGGCAACCGCGACCTGCTTGACTGCTTCCGCATGTCTGTCGAGCGTCGATCCGCCATTGACCGCGTCGACCGTGGTGACGACGCCGTCGACAAAATAGCGGCCGGCAAGCTCAGGCTCGGCCATCAGTGTGTGCAGGATCGGCGCCGGATCGGCCAGTCCCGTCGTCTCGATGACGACATGGGTCAGATCAGTCATCTCGCCGGCGCGGCTGCGCCGGTCGAGTTCCTTCAGCGTCGCCACCAGGTCGCCGCGCACCGTGCAACAGACGCAGCCATTGTCGAGCAAGGTGAATTGCTCCTCGCTCGTCTCGATCAGCAGATGGTCGAGGCCGATGGCGCCGAACTCGTTGATGATGACGGCCGCCCCTGCCAGCGACGGCCGGCGCAACAAGCGGTTGAGCACCGTGGTCTTGCCCGAGCCGAGAAAGCCGGTGAGGATTGTCACCGGAATGGCGCAAAGGGGATCAGCTCCGCTCATAGACAACCCTCCCCTCGAACCAGGTGGTCAGCACCTTGGTGTCGGCGATCTCGTCGGCCGGTATGTCCAGCACGTTGCGGTCGAGCTTGATGAAGTCGGCCGACTTGCCGATCTCGATCGAGCCGACCGTGTCGGCAAGGCCGATGGCGCGGGCCGAGTTGATGGTGAATATCTCGAGCGCGGTCGCGACATCGAGCGCCTGTTCCGGCCAAAGTGCTGCGCCCTTGAATTCGCCGCTCGGGTTGCGGCGCGTCACCAGTCCTTCGATACCGTCCCAGGGATCGGGGTTGGGCATGACGGGCCAGTCGGAACCGCCGGCCAGCAGCGCGCCGGCCTCGAGCAGGTCCTTGTTCGGCCAGAAGCGCAGCGCGCGCGCCTCGCCCATGGTCTGCTTGTGGCCTTCGAGGAAGCTGGTCGGATACCACAGGAACGGCGACAGGTCGGCGGCAACGCCAAGTTCGGCGAAGCGGGCAATGTCATCAGGCGCGATGTAGCTCGCATGCGCGATGTGATGGACCAGCTTGGTCGGTCCGTTGAACGAACGCACGACGTCGATGGCGTCGAGCGCCTGGCTGACGGCGGCGTCACCGGCGCAATGGATCTTCACGCCGAGCCCAAGCTTTTCGCATTTGCCGACCCAGCGGATCAGGTCCGGCACGGTGACGATGGTCGAGCCGCGAAAGCAGCAGCCGAGGATCGGATCGTTCGTATAGGGCTCGTGAAAGGCGGCGGTGCGCGCGCCGGGCACGCCATCGAGGAACACCTTGACGAAATCCGGTCTCGCATGGACGCTGCGATACTGGTCGCGCAACGCGATCAGTTCGTCGCCGGCGATGCCGAACATGAAGGACGGCTCGACCGCCGGCATCGCCGACACCGACCAGGCGGTCAGCTCGCCGCGATCGTCGAGGCCCTTCAATGCGGCCAGGATCGGCTGCATGGCGGCGGCATCGAGGAAGGCGGTGACGCCGTAGGAATTGAGCGTGGCGATCGACTGCGCCATCGCCGCCCGGTCCATCTCCTCGGTGTAATGGCCTGACTTGGCGATGGTGCTCTCGACGATGCCGGCGGCGGATTCGATCATCATGCCGGTTGGCGCGCCGGTGGCCGGGTCGCGGCCGATCGAACCCTTTTCCGGGTCAGGCGTCGCGGCGGAAACGCCGGCCAGACGCAGCGCCCGCGAATTGATCCAGCGGTTGTGATAAGTATCGTCGCGCAGCATCACCGGCCGCCCCTGGCTGGCCTTGTCGAGCGCCGCCAGTGCCTCCAGCGTGTTCAGCTTCGGCAAGAGGTCACTGCCCCACTGGCCGCCGATGATCCACGAATTTTCAGGCGCCTTGGCGGCTGCCTCCACAACGCGCGCAATCAGCGTCTCGAAACTCGCGGTCGGCGGAAAGCGCAGTTCGAACAGCTCCGCCTGGCCGCCCATCATCAGATGCGCATGCACGTCGACAATACCTGGCATCAGCATGGCGCCGCCGAGGTCGACGACACGTGTAGCCGGCCCGCTCAAGCCGGCGACGGCCTCCGCCTCGCCCACCGCCACGATGCGCCCGCCTTTGACCGCCACCGACGAGGCCCATGGCCGCTTGCGATCCAGCGTGCAGATGCGGCCATTGCTGAGAACCAGGTCGGCGCTTCTCTCGGGCATTCGGTCTCTCTCCTCACCTCGCCGCAGGTTGCGCACCGCACCCGGCCGCTCCAGCGGTTTTCGGCATTGCGTGCGGCACCGCCTATTGCGTCGCCGCGAAACCGCCTTTGCCCTTGTTTTTACGTTCCCATGCCGGTTCATCATGTGAACCGATGTTTTGTATGTTATAGCCAGACTGCAAGGCGCGGACGCCGCTGTCAAGTTAATTCACATGCTAACTATCTGCTAGTTAACACGCTAAGTAAATTGGAGAACCCGGGAATGAGCACGGTTGGCAAGGCGATTTCTCTGCTGGAGCATTTCACGCCGAAGGAGCCGGAAATCGGCCTCTCCGACCTTGCCCGCAAGTCGGGCCTCGACAAGGCCACGGCGCGGCGCCTGCTGGTGGCGCTGGCAGAGCACCGATTGATCGAGCAGGAGCCTCAAAGCCGCCGCTACCGGCTCGGCGCCGGCCTGTCGCGGCTTGCCCGTATGCGCGACGCGCATCTGCCCTTCGTGCGGGTCGCCGCCCCTTTGGTGCGCGAGCTGGCGCTGGAAACCGGCGAGACCGTGCATCTGTCGGAGTTCAGCGCCGGCGCGTTGCTGACGGTGCATGTCGAACTTTCGGCCAAAGCCAATCGCGTCAGTGTCGATGTCGGCCAGATCCTGCCGCTGCACGGCACGGCGTCGGGCATAGCCTTCCTCGCCTTCTCGCGCCCGGAGACGGTGGAAGCCTGTTTCGCCAAGCCGTTGACCGCCTTCACCCCGCACACCATGACCAGCCGCGACAAGGTGATGGACGCCGTGCGGCTGGCGGCGGAGCGTGGCTATTCGCGCAGCGCCCAGGGCTATGAGGAAGGCGTGCACTCGGTCGCCGCCCCCATCCTTGGCTCCGACGGGTTCCCCCTCGGCACGCTGGCGGTGGCCTCGCCGGTATCGCGCATCGATGACGCCATCGCCGACAAACAAGGACAGGCCGCGCGCGAGGCCGGCCGCAGGATTTCGGCTGAGCTCAGCGGCGAACAATGGCATGCGTCTGTACCGTTGCGGCAGAGATAATTATCATGTTAAGTTCCTGAACGTTGCATCGGGGCATGTCCCCGCGCCACAATCCCGCGACAAGACGGGAAGGCTGTTTTGGAGGAGGAAACAAATGCACGCTGCCGCCCACCATGTGAGCGTCGCCGATGGCGAGGCCTTTCTGTCGACATCGCGCCTGTTGTTCGGCCCGATCACCCAGCGCTTCTCGCGCGGCACGGTGCCGTCGATCCCGCAGCTGGTGTCGGTCAATCTCGGCGCCTGCCGGCTGTCGGAGATCAAGGCCAATTCGCATCTGGTGGTCAACGACCGGCTGTTCTGGCGCAGCTTCGACCCCGACGCGATCAAGATCCTGATGCAGCTCAGTGGCCGCAGCCGCTTCGAGCAGCAGCAGGTCGCCGTCGACCTCGGCCCGCAATCGGCGATCATCTACGATCCCGTGCGCAGCTACTCCCTGCAGAACCTCAGTGATGTCGACCAGCTCATCCTGCAGGTGCCGCGCTCGACCTTCGGCGACGACACGCTCGCCCGCCTGTCCGCACCGCTGCCCCTGCCCGGCAAGGACGACAGCCTCACCCACATCGTCTCCGGTCTGATGCAGATGGCGATCGGCGAAGCGCACAAGCTCGACGAAGCCGGCAGTCGGCGCGTCGGCGAAAGCCTGATCCAGTTGGTCAACGGCCTGATCCAGGCCAAGCCGATGGCGCCGGAGTTCCGCCGCTCGCCGCTCGAAGCGCTGCGCGAGCGCATCGTCGCCTATATCGACGCCAACCTGGCGCGCGGCAGCCTGTCGGCCGAAGACATCGCCCGCCACATGGGCTGCTCGCGCCGCTACCTGCACCGCGCCTTCGAGGGCGAATGCGCCACGCTGGAACGCTTCGTCTGGGACCGCCAGCTGGAACGCAGCAAGGAAGAGCTGCTGTCGCCGGCGCGAACCTCAACCTCGATCTCCGAAATCGCCTTCGCCTGCGGCTTCAATTCAAGCGCGCACTTCTCCCGCGCGTTCAAGAGCAGGTACGATGTCGCGCCACGGGAATTGCGGGAGAGGGTGCGGGCGGTGGTGCATTAGGGAGCAAACCGGCCTTGGATCCGCTGTTGACCCTGCGCCCCTCAAGCGGAGTACAATCTACGCGCCGGCCGGACAGGCTGCGGCCAGGCGCTTAGAAAAATCCGAGAGCCTATGTCGGACTGGTCACGCCTCGTTCGTCCTTGGGGTACCGAATAGGCAATCATGAAAGGATACAGGATATGCCCGGCACCGTACGTTTGCATCGCGTTCTGACGACCAGCCCGGAGAAGGTCTATCGCGCTTTCATTGAAGCGGACGCACTGGCGAAGTGGCTTCCGCCGAACGGCTTCACCTGCACGGTCCATCACCTCGAGGCAAAGGTCGGCGGCACGTTCAAGATGTCCTTCCGCAACTTCACGACCGGCGACAGCCATTCCTTCGGCGGCGAGTATCTCGAACTCGTTCCGGGCGAGCGCCTGCTCTACACCGACAGGTTCGACGATCCCAATCTGCCCGGCGAGATCCGCGTGACCGTAATCTTGAAAAAGGTGTCGGTCGGCACCGAAATTGACATCACCCAGGCCGGCATTCCGGACGTCATTCCGGTCGAGGCCTGCTATCTCGGCTGGCAGGAGTCGCTCCGAAACCTGGCAAGGCTCGTCGAACCCGAGATCAATCAATAGGCTGGTGCGCGGCGGGCCGGCCCAATGGTTGGGAGTGATCGCCAGCGTCAGCGGCGGTGGCGCATCAGGGCTTGACCGGACGACCGTGCGCGCGGGAGTCCTTTCCAGTCAAAGGGAGGTGTCCATGCGACGTTTGCTGCTCGTGCTTTCCGCTTTGATGCTGGCGCCGTCGGCTGAGGCTAAAACCCTCTACTACGGTTCCAGGGTGGGCATGGAGGTCACGATCGTCAAGACATCGGGCATCGGGTCCTCCCATGCCAGGATCGTGGCCAAGCACACGCGGCAGAATGCGATCACCTTCTGCCGCGACTATGTCGGCAAGGCGACAGAGGAGTGCATTGCCAAGGAATTGCAAACGGCCCTGCATCTGGAAATCACCGCGAACTGCAAGACTGGCAAGTTCACCACCTTCTACGGTGCGAACATGCTGTTCCAGGGCCGCAATCCTGAGCCAGGTGCAGCGACAGACTATCTGATATCAGACACGGACGACGATGTTGTGCTGGATGGTTCGGGTGCTTCCGGATACGATTGTACGCTGGAGCAATTCAAAGCCCTGTGCCCCAATCGCGTGCGATAGGACGGTTCACTAGAAACGATGAACCGAGGAGACGGAGGCCAAAAAGCGTGACCCTGACCAATCGAGACATTGTCGAGTTGACCGCGTGGCGGCGCCAGTTGCACCAGAACCCGGAAATCTCGAATGAAGAGGAGAAGACGGCAAAAGAGGTCGTCGACTTCCTCGCCGATACCAGGCCGGACAAGGTGCTGACCGGATTGGGCGGACACGGCGTCGCGGTCATATACGACAGTGGCAGAGCGGGGCCGACGGTGCTGTTCCGTTCGGAACTCGATGCCTTGCCAATCGAGGAGCTTTCAGGCGTGGCGCATTCATCGCGCGTGCCGGGCAAGTCGCATATGTGCGGCCATGACGGACATACGGCGATCCTGGCATCCCTTGGCCGTCAGTTGGGGCGCGAGCGGCCTGCAAGCGGCCGTGTCGTGCTGATGTTCCAGCCGGCGGAAGAAACCGGCAATGGCGCGGCCGGCGTCGTCGCCGATCCGCGCTTCGGCGAGATCGCGCCGGATTTCGCCTTCTCATTGCACAATCTGCCCGGCGTGCCGTTCGGCGAGGTACGGCTCAAAACCGGCGTGGTCAACTGTGCTTCACGCGGCATGCGCATCGTGCTGGAGGGCAAGACCGCGCATTCATCCATGCCCGAGACCGGCACCTCGCCGATGATGGCAATCAGCCAGCTGATGCCGGCACTGCCAGCACTCGGCTGTGGAACCTTCGCCGACGACGACTTCAGCATGGTGACCGTCACCCATGCCGCGATGGGCGAAGCCGTGTTCGGCATCGCACCGGCTCACGCCGAGGTGTGGGCGACGCTGCGGACCCGGCGCGACGAGCGCATGGCAAACCTGTGTGCCACCGCTGAAGCGCTGGTCACGAAGATCGCCGGCCAGCATGGTCTTTCCGCCCGCTGGGACTATCACGAGATTTTCGTCGCCAGCGTCAACGCGCTGGACGCGGTGGAGCATCTGCAACGCGCACTCCAGGAAGAGGGCGTCATGCACGGCGAAGAAGCCCTGCCGATGCGCGCCTCGGAAGATTTCGGCCTGTTCGGCCACAGCGCCAAGTCGGCGATGTTCTTTCTCGGTGCAGGCGAGCGGCACCCTGCGTTGCACAATCCCGACTATGACTTTCCCGACGACCTGATCCCGATCGGGTCAAAGATCTTCATGCGCACGGCGCGTAATTTGCTGGGCTGACGTCTGCCAGATCAACTGTAACGCCGAAAAACGGCATTCCGCCGAGGGCTGTGACGCGAAGCGGTTGGCTGCGCTTGCCGACTTGCTTCCGCCAAGAGTGGAGAAAAGCGGTTGGCGACCTATGTCGGAGGGGTGGGACACAAGGACGGAAATCCGGCTTCAGATCGAAAGGAATACGCAATGCCGAAGACGCCAAAGAACACGATTCGCCTCTGGTTCGACAAGGACGCCGAGGCTGCGGCTCGCTTCTACGCAGAGACCTTTCCTGACACCAGGGTGGGCGCCGTTCACCGTGCGCCGAGCGATTTTCCGTCCGGCAAGAAGGGCGACGTGCTGACGGTCGAATTCACCGTTGCCGGCGTTCCCTGCATCGGACTGAACGGCGGCTCCGCGTTCAAGCAGAGCGAGGCCTTCTCGTTCCAGATCGCCACCGACGATCAGCAGGAAACCGACCGCTACTGGAATGCCATTGTCGGCAATGGCGGCCAGGAAAGCGCGTGCGGCTGGTGCAAAGACAGATGGGGCGTGTCCTGGCAAATCACGCCGCGCACGCTGACCGAGGCGATGGCGGCCGGCGGCGACGAAGCCAAGCGCGCCTTTGATGCGATGATGGAGATGAAGAAGATCGACGTCGCGGCGATTGACGCGGCCCGGCGCGGCTGACGCTCGACAGGCAAGGGTCGATGGATCGAAAAACTCCGTGGCGCATTTAAGCTCCGGCTAACAATGGCCTCAGGAGAGAACCAATGAAGAAGACGCTGCTCATTTTGAGCCTGCTCATTCCGCTTGCGGCATGCTCCCGCACCGAACAAGGCGCTGCTGTCGGCGGCTTGGGTGGCGCAGCCATAGGCGCCGCAGTGGCCGGCGACCCCGTGCAAGGGGCGGTTGTTGGCGGTGCGGTCGGAGCGATAGCCGGGGCGGTCATCGGGCACGCCAGCGAAGCCGGCCAGTGCAGATATCGCGATCGGTATGGCCGAGTTTACGTTGCACGCTGCCCGGACGGCTACTGATCTCAAGGCACGTGACTTCTTTCGATCACGCGCCTGCTCGGGGTAGGATAAGTGAATGGCATATAGGATCAAAAAACTGCTGGCTTTCTGGCTTGCTGTTGTCAGCGCTGCCGCGATAAATGTCGAACTCACGACCGCGATCTCGGCCGCGCCTGTAGAAGCGAAGACGATTGCCGACCACTTCTCATCGGTAAAGTCCATGTCCGGGGACTTTGTCCAGTCGGGCCCAAAAGCGGAAAAGACCAGCGGCAGGTTCTTTTTCCAACGCCCGGGCAAGATTCGGTTCAACTATGCTGGCCAATCAGGAGTCAGCGTAATTGCAGATGGCAAATCCTTGGTGGTTTATAACAAGAAGCTAAAAACATCGCGGCTTTATGCTCTCTCGAAGACGCCGCTTAAGCTGCTACTCGACAACAAGGTCGACTTCTCAGGCCGTCGCCTCAAAAGCATCAAAGACGATGGCGCTCAAATTGTCATTAAGCTGGCTGACAAGTCGGCCTTCGGCAATTCGTCAATCTCTATGGTGTTTGACAGGAAATCGCTCGATTTACGCAGATGGAGCCTTACCGACGAGAAGGGCCTTACGACAACGGTCACTATATTCAATGTGAAGCAGGGCGTTCGCGCCGCCGCCGGTACCTTCACTATCGATTATGCGGCAAACCGTGAATTCAACACCACAACGAAATAGCGGGCGAATCGCCGCCATTGGTAGGCCGCAGCCATAATCCCAGGGAAGCGGCGGATTGTCTCTCGAAGCCGAGGGCAAACGACATTGCCGGATTGGATCATGCCGAGCCGGAGGTCATCCGGTCAAAGCCTGGCGGGCATCGTCACCATCGCCGCGACAGCGTTGTAGACCCGACCGGATCGCTCCACCTGCCACGGGCGGTGCCCCGCCATCGCCGGAACCAATCCGATCAGCGGCGGTTTACTCAATGAAGGGACCGGAACCCCCAAAGGACGCTGGACAAATGATTGAAATTCATAGCATCGAAACGGCCAACGCCAGACTGCGCATAAGAAGAGCTGAGATCTCTCTTAAGCGCGCGAATGATTTGCTGGATGAGGAAGGTGGCGTCGCCCTTAATCTCGCGTTGTGCGGACGGATAAGGGCAGCGCAAAGGCGCCTCATCGAGGCCAGAGCACGCCTGACGACGATCGATCCCACCAGGACGAATTGATCCCGACATCGAAGATGTGACAGGGATGCTATCTGACCTTGATGACCACCTTGCCCTTGGCACGTCCTGTTTCGACGTAAGCCAGAGCCTCATTGGTCGCTTCGAAGGGGAAGACCCGATCGACAACCGGGCGGATCGCTCCAGATTCGATGAGCGATGCGATCTTGCTCAGCTGCTCACCCTGCGCCCACATGAAAAGGAACGAGAACGTCACGCCACGGCGCTTGGCTTTGGCCCGAATACCGCGGCTCAGCAGGCGCAGCACCAGCCTCAGCACCACGTTCAGTCCCTTTTCCCTGGCGAATTCGGGATCCGGTGGGCCGGAGATGGAGATGAGCTTGCCACCTGGTTTCAGCACATTCAGTGATTTTTCGAGCGTCTTGGCGTCCTGGCTGTTCAAGACCACGTCGTAGCCCGACAGGACCTTCTCGAAGTCATCTTTCCTGTAGTCGACGACGACATCGGCACCGAGCCCCTTGACCAGATCGACACTTGCCGCGCTCGCGGTGATCGCGACCGTCGCGCCGAGATGCTTTGCCAACTGGATGGCAAATGTCCCCACGCCGCCGGAGCCAGCTTGGATGAAGACCTTCTGCCCTTTCGTCAGATTGGCCCTTTCGATGAGCACCTGCCAGGCGGTCAGGCCGACCAGCGGGATCGAGGCCGCCTCTTCCATGCTGAGATTCGCAGGCTTCAAGGCCACGTCGGCTTCATCCATGGCGATGAATTCGGCGAACGTCCCGATGCGGCCGTCGCGCGGCCGCGCATAGACGTCGTCGCCGAGTTTGAATTTGCGGACTTTCGATCCCACGCGGACAACCCTCCCGGCCACGTCGTGACCCAGGATGAAGGGCCGGCGATAGGGCAGGATCAGCTTGAACTCTCCGGTCTTGATCTTGGAATCGAGCAGGTTCACCGCCGCGGCGTGGACCTCGACCAGGACATCGTTGTCCCCGAGCACCGGCTCCGGCATCTCGGCCAATCGCAGAGTGCCCTTCTTGCTATACTTATCGACAACGAATGCCTTCATGGCAGTGACTTTCTGAAAATGTTTGTTGATGTTCCGGGACAAGCCGCACCCGGAGGAAGGCGTCAGGCATCAAGGAAGGCCAGCGCTTTCGGGGCGAAATCGGCGTGGTTCTGGAACACTCCGCCATGTCCGGCATCCGCATAGATCACCAATTGTGCCCTTGGGATTCGCCGGGCGAGATCGTGGGTGTTGCCGCTCGGCACCATCCTGTCCTGATCGCCGTTGGCCACCAAGGTAGGAATGCGGATGGTGCTCAGGTCTTGAGGGGCCTGCAGTCCGTAAGCCTTGATCGCCTTGAGTTGGGCGCCGAACGCGCTCAGCGACACCGGCTTGTCGCGGTCGACCTGGCGCTCCGTCAGCCGCTGCAGGAATGCCTTGGCGGCGCGGCGCCCGTTCGGCGTCCTCGTGAAGAACAGATAGTATTTCGGATCCCGAAGCGTCAGCGCACCCTTGATCATGTCCACGATCGTCAGCGGCGTCACCTTGTCGATGCCTTGGCCACCGGCCGGGCCGGTGCCGGCCAGGATGAGCTTGCGCACAAGCCTGGGCTCGGTCAGCACAATCTCCTGCGCCACGAAACCGCCGAGGGAAAAGCCGAAGAGATCGACTTCCTCGAACCCCAGTGCCCGGATAAAGGCGACCGCATCGCGTGCCATCTCGGCAATGCTTGATGGCGTTTTGCCGCCCGACGCACCTATGCCCCTGTTGTCGAAGGCAATCACCCACCGGGTCGCGGCGAGGCCATCGACGATGCGTGGATCGAAATTGTCCAGTTGGGCACCGAGATGGTTGAGCAGGATCACCGGTACGCCCGTCCTGGGTCCGACTTCCCGGTAAACAAATGCCGTGCCGCCTACATCGACGGAGCGCGTTGGCGTGTCCTGGAACAATGCCGGTGAGTGGGGCGATCGATTGAATCTATGCGTCATGCTCGGCACCTCCGTCTTGTGGGCGCTGGCCAATTGTGTTGTCGTTGCTAGTCGCATGTGCGTGAAATCCTCTGCTCGCTGCTGTTTAAACCGGCAGGCGGAACTGTTTGCGCAGGCTCTTGTCGAATATCCCCGCGGGGGCAAAGCGGCGCAGCAGGCTGACCTGGCGCGCTGCCTTGCCGGCGGTGTAACGCCGTAGCGGACGGGCATCGGTCGCTGCCTTGACGACCACCTGCGCGACCACCTCCGGCCGGTCGGCTACAGGCATCACGTCGCGAAGGAGCGCTTCGAGCGTAGCTCGAGCCTGATCGTATTCCTTCAACGGCGAGTCCGGCTGGATCCCGTTCTGGTCGAAGACAGTGCGCACGAATGCCGGCTCGACGACCGAGACGCGGATATTGAACGCACGAACCTCGTGGTCGAGCGATTCCGAATAGCCCTCGAGCGCGTGCTTGACCGCCGAATAATGCGCTGAATACGGCGCCGGCACCAAACCCAACACCGAGCCGATATTGACGATGCGCCCTTCGCCACGCCGCCGCATCGACGGCAACACCGCATTGGTCATGCGGACGACGCCGAACAGATTGACGTCGAACAGGGCCTGCACCTGCGCGATCGAGAATTCCTCGGCGCCTCCAAGCAGGCCGACACCGGCATTGTTGACCAACAGATCGATCCGGCCGGTCTGCGACAGCACCGTCGAAACGAGTTCGGCAACGGCCTCACCGTCGGTCACGTCGCAAACCAACATGGTCACCCCGTCCGGGTCCGTGCCGGCCTTACGCCGGCTGGTTCCGAAGACGGTGAAGCCTGCCCGTGCCAAGGCCTCGGCGCTGGCGCGGCCGATGCCCGAAGAGGCGCCGGTCACAACGGCGGTTTTTCCGGAATTCGCGTTCATTTCGTGCTCCAAAATCATGAGGGCTAGCTTTTTCGCTTCAGTTGAATTACAGTCATAATATCAGATTATGGTCATAATGCAATAACAGAAAGGAATGGCAGCCATGCGCTACGAAAAGGGCCGGAAGGACGCCTCGCGCGGCCGGATCATGGAGGTCGCCGCCGACCGTTTTCGCGGTGACGGCATCGCCGCGTCCGGACTGGCGACCATCATGAGCGACGCCGGGCTGACGAACGGCGCGTTCTATCCGCACTTTCAATCCAAGGCGGAGCTTGTGCGCGAAAGCGTCGCGGCAGCCATGGAGCTTCAGGCGCAGCAGCTGGCGCAAGCACTGGCTTCGGGGGGGGTGGAGATGGCCATAGAGGCGTATCTGTCGGCCGAGCACCGGGACAATCCGGGAAAGGGCTGCGCGTCAGCCGCGCTGCTGCCGGAGATCGCGCGTCAGCCGCCCGAAACGCGCGACGCCTATACTGACCACTTGCTGGTGCTGGCACACCAGTTGGCGCAAGCGCTCCCGCAGGCCAGGAACCCGGAAGGCGTAGCGCTGGCTGTCTTTGCAACGCTCATCGGCGCGCTTCAAATGGCCCGCGCCGTGCAAGGGACGGAATTGTCCGATCGTATCCTCGCGGCTGGGAAAGATGCAGCGCGGACACTGATCGAGCAGCGCTAGGGCAATTCCAGGAAAAGTGTGAAACGGTTTTCCCGGGAAAAGCGCATAGCGCTTTCCCTTGGGAATTGCGTCAAAACATAGCGGGGCGCCCCTTCAGGCGGTCCGCGCCCTGCTCCCAAAACTCCGCATCAGCCCCTTCGGCAGAAACAGCATCGCCAGGATGATCGTCAGGTCCGAAATCACCGGGTGATAGTCCGGCACCACGATGCGCGCGAGGTCGAGCACCGCGTACTCGGCCCGACGTGGCACGCTGGGCTGGAGCCCTGAAAAAACGCCCTGGTCGGCGGACGGCATCGGCTCTGCCTGCCAGACCGACGGCCGCCCTAAATATCGAGGGCAACCATCATGCCGCGGACTTCAGCCATTTCCAAAAGAAGATCCTGCAGTCTTTCGTCCAGCGCCGCACCGGTCAGCGCCAGAAGCTCGGTGATGCTCTCTCTCATCGATATGACGGCGGCGCCTGTCTTCTCGGCGAGCAGCCGTCCGATGGCTGCTCGGATCAGGTCGTCCTGATCAGACATTGTTCACCTCCCACGCCTACAACCTCCCCTTGCTTCCCAAGCCTCACCGCCGCTTTCGACGACAGAGCGTGATTTCCCTTACGGTATGATTTTTTGATGCGATCTCGGCTGGCTTTGCTCACGCCAGCAGGTCGTCTGAAAGCGACCGATCGTCTTCATCGATCCGCCAGCCGTTTAAAACCGACAGTGATGGCAGCAGCGAAAAATTGCCGGGCTGAACCGCTTCGATCGCTTCAAGTAGTGCCAACGGCAGTTCGTGCCGGTAAAGCCCGATGCACGCACCGCCTTCGACCGTTACCGGCAATTCCGTGAATGTATCGAAAATCGAGAATGTGCCTGTTGGCTCTTCCAGGATTTCGAAACGCTCCATCCCCAAACCTCCCCCTTGCACAAAAGTGCCGACCGACGTCGATACCCCAAAAAGGTTCCCTCCACGCGGCATTTTTTTCGCGTCTCGGTTGTGGCGCGTGCCGACAGGCCCAGTCATGCCGTAGGACCGCACAGTCAAAATCGCTACGCACCATTTTAAATCTTGACGCATGTCAATTTTTTCTAAAACATGCGGAAATGTCGGCATGGCATCGGCCGGCGCTCTGGGAGGAGCAATGCCTGACATCAAAAAGCCGAACCGGGGCTGCGACCCGCACACCGCAGGGCGGGCAGCAACCTGTTGGCGGATCGTCGCGCCAGGCGCGCTTGCGCACCGTCGGGTATTGCAGTCGCCGGACAGCGACATTGATGCAGCATATAAAACAATCAGGAGGAGGAAAAACCATGCGCGTGTTCAATTGCTTGAAACTCGGCACGAGCCTGCTTGGCGCCGGCATGCTTGCAACCATCGTCTCAGCGCCCGCCCACGCCGAGGGCGCGGCGAAGGTCGCTGCCATCGTCAAAGGCCTCGACAATCCGTTCTTCCAGACCATGCAGCAGGGCATCGAGGAGCAGGCCAAGGCGAACGGCGTCAATGTCAGCGTCCAGGCCGCCGCCAATATGGGTGACGCCACCGGCCAGGCCGACCGCCTGACCGCCATGGCCATGCAGGATTTCGATTGCTATCTGGTCAACCCGATCAGCGTCTCCAACCTCGTCCAGGCGTTGGTGCCGGTCGCCCAGAAGAAGAAGCCGATCGTCAACATCGACTCGACCATCGACCCCGAGCAGGCCAAGGCCGCCGGCTTTGCCGTCTCGACCTATATCGGCACCGACAATGTCGCGGCCGGCGCGCTGGCCGGCGAAGAGATGCTGAAGTTGGTGCCGAAGGGTTCCAAGGTCGCGCTGATCGCCGGCATCGTCGGCGATGTCGGCTCCAACGCCCGCATCAAGGGCTTCAAGCAGGCCGTCGAAGGCAAGCTCGAAGTCGTGGTGATGGTCAGCGCCGACTGGGACCGCGAGAAGGCGCTGACCGCCGCCACCGATATCCTCGCCGCGCACCCTGATCTCGCCGGCTTCTTCGCCGCCAACGACATCATGGCGCTCGGCGTCGAACGCGCCGTGCAGACATCGGGCAAGGACGTCAAGGTGATCGGCCTCGACGGCATCGTCGACGCGCTGAAATCGATCGCTGCCGGCGAACTGTCCGCCACCGTCGCGCAATACCCCTATGTCGTCGGCGCCATGGGCGTCGAAGCCTGTGCGGTCGCTGCCAAGGGCAAGGAACTGCCCGCCAACGTGCCGGCGCCCGTGCTGCTGATCAACAAGGACAATGCCGAAGCCTCGCTGAAGAACTTTCCGCGTCCCGGCGGCGACTATCCCGATCCCTTCCGCGAGATGCTGAAGTGAGCACACCCGCAGACAACGCGCCCGCCGCCCATTCGGCGGGTGCGGAGGAGAGCCGTCCCTCCCTGGCGGCTCTCCTCCTCGATCCCTCCTTCTGGGCCGACTGGGCATCCGTCGTCGGCCTGGTCGGCCTCGTCATCGTCTTCGGCATCGCCCAGCCGGTCTTTCTCAGCGTCGCCAACCTGCAGGCGCTGCTGCTGGCGGCGGCGATCCTGGTCGTGCTGTCGATAGGCCAGACCTTCGTCATCGCGACCTCGGGCATCGACCTATCGCTGGCGGCAGCCGTCATGCTCGGCGCCATCATCCTCGGCCTCGTCAACGCCGCCGGCTACGGCATCTTCGTCGCCTGCGTGCTCGCGGTTCTCGCCACCAGCGCCCTTGGCTTCCTCAACGGGCTGATCATCACCGCAGGCAAAATTCCCGACTTCGTGGTGACGCTCGGCACGCTGTCGGGCATCACCGGCCTTGGCCTCATCCTGTCGGGCGGCGAGCCGACCATGGTCGGCTCGACCTTCCTGCTCAGGCTTGCCTCCGGTTCGTTCGGACCGTTCGGCTACCCGGTCTGGGTGGCGATCGCAGCCGTCATCGTCGCGCATATCGCGCTCTATCACACCCGCTTCGGCGTGCATCTGCTGGCCACCGGCGGCCAGACCGAAAGTGCCGGCGCGCTCGGCATCCGCACCGATCGGGTCAAGATCGCCGCCTATACCATTTCCGGTCTCTGCGCCGGCATCGCGGCCATTCTTCTGGTCGCCCGCATCGGCTCGGCCGAACCGCAGATCAACACCAGCCTGCTGCTCAATTCGGTGGCGGCGGTGGTGCTGGGCGGCGTCAGCCTGTTCGGCGGCCGCGCCAGCATTCTCGGCCCCGCCATCGGCGCGCTGATGCTCACAGCACTCGTCAACGGCCTGACCTTGCTCAACGTGTCGGCCTTCTACCAACCGCTTGCCGTGGGCGCCATCGTGGTGCTGGCGGCGCTGATCATGCGGTATCAGAAATGAGCGCTGCCAATCACATTCCCGCCTCTGAGGCAATCATCGCCTGCGAAGGGCTGAGCAAGCATTTCGGCGGCATCCGCGCCTTCACCGACGTCGCCTTCCAGGCCCGTCGCGGCGAGGTCACCGCCGTCATCGGCGACAATGGCGCCGGCAAGTCGACGCTGATCCGCAGCCTGGTTGGCGTGCATCAGCCGGACACCGGCAATTTGTTCTTCGACGGCCGGGCGCGGCCCTTCGCCAACCCCGACGAAGCGCGCAAAGCCGGCATCGAGACCGTGCACCAGAACCTGGCGCTGATCGATGAACTGACCGTCGCCCAGAACCTGTTCCTCAACCGCGAGATCGTGCGCCGCATCGGCCCCTTCGCTTTCCTCGACCGCAAGGCGATGAAACGCGAGGCCCGTTCCATGCTGTCGCGCCTGTCGATCAACGTGCCGTCGATCAACCAGCGTGTGCGGCGCCTGTCGGGCGGCCAGCGGCAGGCGATCTCGATCTGCCGCGCCGTCGGATCCGGCGCCAAGCTGGTGGTGATGGACGAACCGACGGCGGCGCTCGGCGTGCAGGAGACGGCCAATGTCGAAGCGCTGATCCGGCGCCTGCGCGAACAATCGGTCAGCGTCATCCTGGTCAGCCACAATTTCGATCAGGTCCGCCGCCTGTCCGACCAGATCTGGGTGATGCGGGCCGGAAAGATGGCGGCGACGGTGCGCGCTTCCGAAACCACCGGCAACGAACTCGTCGCGCTGGTCACCGGCGCGGCATAGCCCTGGCCAGCAGCAGAGTTAAAATAAAAGGAGTTTCGCAGTGGCACCAATCCGTGTCGGGCTTGTCGGTCTTGGAGAGGTCGCGCAGTCGATCCATCTGCCTGTGCTGAGCGATCAGCGCGACCGCTGGGTGATCGCGG
This sequence comes from Mesorhizobium cantuariense, assembly GCF_042647205.1. Lineage (NCBI taxonomy): Bacteria > Pseudomonadati > Pseudomonadota > Alphaproteobacteria > Hyphomicrobiales > Phyllobacteriaceae > Mesorhizobium > Mesorhizobium cantuariense. Next base: position 4,737,642 of record NZ_JBHRVD010000001.1, read on the forward strand.
GCGTGTACGATGTCTCGGCGAGCCTGGTGGCGCTGTGCACCTCGCAACATCCGACGGCAAAGGCCTTCGAGACGGCCGAGGCGCTGATTAATTCGCCCGACATCGACGCGGTGTTCGTGCTGTCGTCCGACGACACCCACAGCCGCTTCGTGCGCGCGGGGATGCGGGCCAACAAACACATCCTGCTGGAAAAGCCCGCCTGCCTGACGGTGCGCGAGATCGACGATCTGCTCGCGCTGATGCCGGGCTACGACAAGACCCTGTTCGTCGGCTATATGCGCCGCTACGCGCCGGCCTATCTGGCGGCCAGGGACGAGCTGCCGGCGTACGCCGACATCACCCATGTCCGCATCTTCGACCTGATCTCGGAAGGCCGGCATTTCCTCAAGAAGAGCCAGAACGTCCTTTACCCCCAGGACATCGACCCTGCCCTGCTGGCGCGTGGCGCCAGGGAACGCGACGCATTGATCCGCGAGGTGGTCGGCGCCGATGCATCAGCCGATCTGGTGCGCGCCTATCGCGGGCTGACGGCGCTGTCCTCGCACCACATTTCGGCGATGCGCGGGCTCATCGGCGAGCCGACGCGCGTGCTCGCCGCCCACCGCACCAATGGCGGCGCCAACACATCAGTCACTTTCGACTACGGCCATTTCGCTTGTCTGTATGACGCGGTGGTCGACGATCTCGGCCTGTTCGACGCCATGATCGAAGTGCGCTCCAACACCAGACGCGTGCGCATCCTCTACGACACGCCCTACATCCGCAGCCTGCCGACCCGGCTGGAGGTGACCGATGCCGGCCCGCTCGGCCCGGTGACGAAGACTTTCGGGCCGCTCTATGGCGACGCTTTCTCGAATGAACTCGAGATTTTCCACCGCCACATCACCGAAGGTACGAAGCCACTGACCGACCTCGCCGATTCACGCCGCGACCTGGCGCTGATGGCCGAGATCATCGATCGGATGAAGGAGAGCGGCCAGCGTTGAGGCGCTGCCTACTGCCTACTTCCCACAGTGATGATCGTTGATCTTGTTCAACGCATTCGCGTCCGGTCCGACGCGATGGTAGGAGCACGCGCCGGCAGCCGTCGTGACCAGTTGCTGATCGTAGTAGCGCGGGCCGCCGAACAGGACGTCGATGAGATCGCCTTCGGCGGGAACGTAGCGTTCGGATTGGACCCGGCGGTCGTGATGCCGGTCGCCCGCGAAGGCCGGGGCGCACAGGCTTGAGCCCATTGCCAGAGCGAGAGCTAGGATCGCAACGCATTTCGTGGTCATCGGCAACACCCTCCTGGCCATTCCGAGTTCACACCATACATCCAAAATCGCCAGCCGGACAAAAGTTCCAACGAAGACCGCGATAGGCTCTTGCCGAAGCAGGCCACCTTGCTCATCCATGGTGCGTGGAAATTTGGGATCAGCGATGACCGATGCAGGCCTTCATCTCGTCGAAGCGACGATCGACCAACTGCGCCGCGCGCTCGACGATGGCACCGTCACCACCGTCGAACTGGTCGGGGCCTATCTCAGGCGCATAGCGCATTTCGACCGGCACGGTATAGCCCTCAACGCCGTCCCGGTGCTCAATCCAGCGATGTTCGAGGAGGCGGTCGCTTCCGACCGGCGCCGCCGCAACGGCACGGTGCTCGGGCCGCTCGACGGCATCCCCTACACCGCCAAAGACAGTTACAAGGTATCAGGCCTGACGGTGGCCGCCGGTTCGCCGGCCTTCGAGCATCTCATTGCCAATGAGGATGCCTTCACCATCGCCCGGCTCAGGGCCGGCGGCGCCGTGCTGATCGGCCTCACCAACATGCCGCCAATGGCCAATGGCGGCATGCAGCGTGGCGTCTATGGCCGCGCCGAGAGCCCCTACAATGTCGATTACCTGACCGCCGCCTTTGCGTCGGGCTCGTCGAACGGGTCGGGCACGGCGACAGCAGCCAGCTTCTGCGCCTTCGGGCTCGGCGAGGAAACCTGGTCGTCCGGCCGCGCGCCGGCCACCAACAACGCGCTGGTCGCCTACACCCCGTCGCGCGGCGTCATTTCGGTGCGCGGCAACTGGCCGCTGGTGCCGACCATGGATGTCGTGGTGCCGCATACGCGCAGCGTGCCCGACATGCTCGAACTGCTCGACGTGATCGTCGCCGACGACCCGGAGACGCAAGGCGATTTCTGGCGCGCACAGCCCTGGGTCAAGCTGCCGAAAAGCTCCGATATGCGGCCGCCGCGCTATACCGATCTCACACTGGCGGGATCGTTGAAGGGCAAGCGCCTAGGCGTGCCCAGAATGTATATCGGCCGCGACAGCGGCGCCGATAGACCGATCGAAACCCGCGCCTCGGTGCTAGCCCTGTGGGAACAGGCAGCGGCCGATCTCAAGCAGCTTGGCGCCGAGGTGATCGAGGTCGATTTTCCCGTCGTCTCCAACTATGAGCACGACCGCCCCGGCACACGCAGCATGGTCGAGCGCGGACTGGTGCCGCAAGACTTCGCCGAGCGCGAACTCTGGGATCTCTGCATCTGGGGCTGGGACGATTTCCTGCGCGCCAATGCCGATCCGGCGCTTCCCGATCTCGTTTCGGTCGATGGCCCAAAGATCTTCCCGCAGCCGCCGGGCACACTGCCCGACCGCTATGAGGGCGGCTTCGATCTGGCGGAGTATGTCGAGCGGGCGCGGTCCGGCGTCACGCCCGTCGCGGACATCCCGACGCTGGAAGACGGCCTCAAGGGGCTGGAGGCGACGAGGCGGATCGATTTCGAGGATTGGCTGGACGCGCAAGGCATCGACGCCGTGGTGCTGCCCGCCGCCGCCGATGTCGGGCCGGCCGATGCCGATGTCAATGAGGCATCCGCCGCCCTTGCCTGGCGCAACGGCACCTGGGTCGCCAACGGCAATCTGGTCTGGCGCCATTTCGGCATCCCGACCGTCACCGTGCCGATGGGCACCATGGCCGACATCGGCATGCCGGTCGGCCTGACCTTCGCCGGCAAGGCCTACGACGACGAAAGGCTGCTGCGCATGGCCGGCGACTTCGAACGCGCCACTCAGCGCCGTACGAGCCCGCCACGCACGCCTGAATTGGCCGATGATGTGTTTTCGCGCCGCCCCGGCCAAGCCGACGCCGGCAAGGCGCCTGCGTTCGCCATCGCGCTCGCCGCCGAGACGCGGCCTTCCGGCGATCGGGACGAGATCGTCATCGCGCTCGACCTGCCCGGCGAGGCAGCCGAGATGGCCAGCGTCCAGGTGCACGTCAACGGAGAGGCCGTTGCGGTGCAGCGAAGCGGTCAGCGTTTCAGCGGACGCACGCTCGTCCCGGCCGCCGAGCATCAACGGTTCCACAGCGTCTGGCGCGGCTCGTATGGCTCGATCTTGACGGCGGTAGTGCGCTTGGAGGATGGACGCACCGCAGGTGCTTATGCGGTCAGCGGCGGCATCGGGTGAGGTGGTGCGCGATTCCGAAACTTCCGCAGCTTCGTCATCCTAGGGCGAAGCAAGGAGCGAAGCGACGCGGCGCAGACCCTAGGATCCATGCCGGGACTGTGACCGAAGAATGCATCGGTCCAGGATAATCGTCTGCACCGATCGCATGTGGGTGCGTTGCCATGTGGTGACGGTGACCGAAGCTTCTGCACCGTCGCACCGCTCGAAGGTCCCGGCAGGATCCGCGGGTCTTCGCAACGCTTCGCGTCGCTGCGCTCCTTGCTCCGCCCTAGGATGACGAAGGCATGGGGGCCGGTCGATAATCGCGAAGGTTGAGGGCTGGCATCAATGGCATGGCTAGTCTTCGCATTTCGCCGAAGCCCCCTCCCCAGTCAACTACGGCTCTCGGCAAAAGCAATATCCCGACGAATGGCGTCCCGCTTGTCCTGCGACAGGCCGGCGAGCAGGCCTTCGTCGAGATAGCCTGCCCAAATGAGACCTGCGAAGACATAAAGAAGCTGGGAGTAGCGGTAGTCAAACATCCGGTCGATCTCCCGCCGCCGTCCACGCAAATAGTCTTCGACCTCCCACATCTCGGCGGGGAGCGTCGCGGCGTTGGCCTTGCTTTTGAATTCGGCCATCGTCCTTGCGAGCGCCACCTCAAGTGCCGCGTCGAAGGCGTGGCGTGCGATCTTCTTTTCGGATGCGGACCAGCTTTCCTTGGAATCCATGATTTTCTCCGTCCTTGGATTACCCCACCGTCAAAACGTCGCCATCTGCCCCTCTCAATCCGTCCTGATCCACACACCCTTGGTGTTCAGATATTCGTCGAGGTGCTCCGCTCCGCCCTCGCGCCCGTAGCCGCTCATCTTGTAGCCGCCGAAGGGCACCGCCGGGTCGATGGCATGGTATGTGTTGACCCAGACCGAGCCGGCGCGCAGGCGGTTGGCCAGTTGGTGCGCCTTGCCGAGGTCGCGGGTGAACACGCCGGCGCCCAGCCCATAGGGCGTGTCGTTGCCGCGCCGCACCACTTCGTCCAGCGTGTCGAACGGCAGCGCCGAGATGACCGGGCCGAAGATCTCTTCCCGGGCGATGCGCATGTCGTCGGTGACGCCGGAAAAGACGCTCGGCGCGATGAAGTTACCTGCGCCCAGCGCACCTTCGGTGATGCGCGTGCCGCCGGTGACCAGCCGCGCGCCTTGCCTGGTGCCGTCCTCGATGAAACCCGCGACGCGTTCGAGCTGCCTGGGCGAAATCAGCGGCCCGATCTCGGTCTCGGGGTCGGCGCCGTCGCCGATCCTGAGTTTTGCCGCATAGGCTGAGACCTTTTCAACGAACTCGTCATGGATCGGCCGTTCGACGAACAGCCGCGAGCCGGCGATGCAGATCTGGCCGGAATTGGCGAACACCGACATCGCCGCGATCGGCACGGCGCGCTCGAGATCGGCGTCGGCGCAGACGATGACCGGCGACTTGCCGCCGAGCTCAAGCGAGACGCGCTTCATGTTGCCGGCCGAGGCGCGCAGGATGTTCTGGCCGGTAACTGTCGAGCCGGTGAAGACGATCTTGTCGACATCCATATGGGCGGCGAGCGGCGCGCCGGCCTCCGCACCCGTGCCGGTGACGACGTTGACGACGCCGGGCGGCACGCCGGCCTCCATCATCAGTGCACCGATCAGCAGCGGCGTCAGCGATGCTTCCTCGGAAGGCTTCAGCACGATGGTGCAGCCGGTCGCCAGCGCCGGGCCGATCTTCCAGATCGAGGCGGCGGTCGGTGCGTTCCAGGGAATGATCGCACCGACGACGCCGACCGGCTCCTTGCGCGTGTAGGAGACGATCTCGCCTGGCAGCGAATTGCCGATCGTGTGGCCATGGATCGACGTTGCCATGCCGGCATAGAAGCGCAGCATGCCGAGCACCCGGTTCTTGTTGGCCAGCGTGCGTACGATGGGCATGCCCATATCCGTGGTGTCGGAAAGCGCGATCTCCTCCCAGTGCCGCTCCATCAGGTCGGCGATCTTGAGCAGCAGCACCTGGCGCTCATACGGCTTGAACCGGCTCCACGGTCCGTCGAAGGCGCGCCGGGCCGCCGCCACGGCGAGGTCGATATCGCCTGAATCGGAGAGCGGCACGGTGCCGATCACGACGCCGGTGGCGGGATTGCGCGTCTCGAAGATCCGGCCGCTCAACGCATCGCACCAGGCGCCGTCGATCAGCATCTTGCGGTGCCGGCCGTCGATGGGCGTGTGCAGCGGCAAATCCCTCACCGGTACGGTCATGCTCGTGTCCTCAAAACCTAGCGGGCGGCCCAGATGAGACCCCGTTCGACAATCAAGGCCATTTCCGGCACCGCGAACTCGTCGGCATTGTGTCCGAGAGCGCTGTAAAAAACCTTTCCGGCCCCATAGCGGCGCTTCCAGACGACCGGCATGACAACGCCGCCTATCCCCGGGAAATGCGCGTCGGCGAAAATGGTGGTGGCCAGCACCTCGTTGCTCGGGTCGACATGCATGTAATACTGCTCCGACCGGTAGGCGAAATCACTGACGCCCTTTGTGATCGGGTCATCCGGCCTGGTGACAGCGACCGTGTAGTCGATGATGTCGCCGGGATGCGCGACCCACTGGCCGCCGGTCATGAACTGATAGTCGGTTTCGTTGCGGAAGCTGTCGCCCATTGTGCCGTGAAAGCCCCCGAGCCCGCTGCCCTGGCGAACCGCAAGCGTCAGGTTCTGAAGCTCGGCCTTCTCGATCGTCGACATCGTGATGACGGGCACGATGAGATCGAAGGAAGCAAGCTCCGGATCGGCGAACATCGCCGTGCCCTGGCCGAGCGTGACGTCGAACCCGTTCCGCTCAAGCAGGTTGCGAACGATCTTCGCGCTCTGCTCCGGCGTATGGCCCTCCCAGCCGCCCCAGGCGATCAGCGCCTTCTTCGCCATGGTGTACCTCCCTGGAATTATCCGCCTTGATCCGAACGTCAGCGCCAGCCCAGCGCCGGAGCGACATGGGTCAGGATCGCCTCGATGACATGCGCATTGTAGTCGACGCCGAGTTGGTTCGGAACGGTGAGCAGCAGGGTGTCGGCCTCGGCGATCGCCTCGTCCTGCGCCAATTCCTTGATCAGCACATCCGGCTCGGCCGCGTAGCTGCGCCCGAAGATTGCCTTGGTGTTCTCCTCGATGAAGCCGATCTGGTCGCGGCTCTCGTTGCCGCGGCCGAAATAGGCACGGTCGCGATCGTCAACCAGCGCGAAGATGCTGCGGCTGACCGAGACGCGCGGCTCACGGCTGTGACCGGCAGCCTTCCAGGCCTCACGATAGATGCGGATCTGCTCGGCCTGCTGGATGTGGAACGGCTTGCCGCTCTCGTCGAATTTAAGCGTCGAACTCTGCAGGTTCATGCCAAGCTTCGCCGCCCATTCCGACGTGGCGTTGGTGGCCGCACCCCACCAGATCCGCTCGCGCAAACCCTCCGAATGCGGCTCGAGGCGCAGCAGGCCGGGCGGATTGGGGAACATCGGCCGCGGATTGGGCTGGGCGAACCCCTCGCCGCGCAGCGTCTCGAGGAAGACCTCGGCGTGATGCCGTGCCATGTCGGCGTCGCTCTGGCCTTCCGGCGGCGCGTAGCCGAAATGGCGCCAGCCATCGATCACCTGCTCGGGCGAACCACGGCTGATGCCAAGCTGCAGGCGGCCGCCGGCGATGATGTCGGCAGCACCCGCATCCTCGGCCATGTAGAGCGGGTTTTCGTAGCGCATGTCGATGACGGCGGTGCCGATCTCGATGCGGCTGGTCCTGGCGCCGACGGCCGCCAGCAGCGGGAACGGCGAAGCGAGCTGGCGGGCGAAATGATGCACGCGAAAATACGCGCCGTCCGCGCCCAGTTGCTCGGCGGCGACGGCCAGATCGATGGATTGCAAAAGCGCGTCCGAAGCCGAGCGCACTTGCGATTGCGACGAGGGCGTCCAGTGCCCGAACGACAGGAAACCGATTTTCTTCATAGCCATGCGATATAAGGATGCGCGTCAGGCTTCAATGCAAAAGAGATTTTTCGACGCGCCCGATCAAGGCTCATGCATCGCTATTCTCGAAGGCGCCGATGCCTTGTGCGATCAGGTTGGTCGCCATGACCAGCGAGACGATAGCCGCGGAATTGAAGACGACGACCCACCATTTGCCACCGGTCAGGAAGCCATAGCCGTCGGCGACGGCCAACCCCCAGTCGGCCGATGGCGGCTGGATGCCGAGGCCGAGAAAACTCAGCGTCGCGATCGAAAAAAACGCGTATCCCAGCCGCGTGACCAGCTCGATCAGGATCGTTTCCCTGATGTTGGGCAATATCTCCAGGAACATGATGGCGAGCGGGCCTTCGCCGCCGAGCCGCGCGGCGCTGACATAGTCGCGCTCTTTCTGCTCGCGCACGCCGGCGCGAACGGTGCGCGCCACCAGCGGCGCGTAGGCGATGCCGATCACCAGGATGACGGTGAGATTGGAGGGTCCGATCGCCACCAGCGTCATGGTGACCAGAACGATGAACGGAAACGCCATCAACGTATCGAGCAGCCGCGCGCCGATGGCATCGACCAGGCCGTCGAAATAGCCGAGCACCAGGCCGATGATGCTGCCGGCGGTAACGCCGGCCAGCGTCGCCAGCGGCGCAACCAGCAGGATGTCGCGCGATCCGACGATAATGCGGGACAGCACGTCGCGGCCGAGCTGATCGGTTCCGAACCAGTGCAGCGCATCGGGCGGCGTCAGCATGGCGAGGAAATCCTCGGCATAGGGATCGTATGGAACGAAGAGATTGCCGAACAGCGCGCAGACGACCCAAAACAAGAGCAGCAGCGATCCGACCACGACCGACGGGGCCAGTCCGGAGAAAGCACCGCGGATCCTGCGCATTGCCGGAAAACCAGCCACGGCGCGCCGCGGCGCGGGAAACTCCGCCAGATCCGTCATGGCGACGTCCGGCGGCGTTGCCGCGGATCGAGCAGCGCCAGCACCAGGTCGCCCGCCGCCGCCGACAGCACGAAGATTGCCGCCATCACCAGCACGCCCGCTTCAAGCATCGGGAAATCGCGCGCTTTGGCCGCGTTCAGAACCAGATTGCCAAGCCCCTGGATGCCGAACAGCGCCTCGATCACCACCAGCCCGCCAAGCATGTATCCGGTCTGCGTCGCCAGCACCGCGATGGTCGGCGTCAGCGCATTGCGCAGCACGTGCCGAAAGATGATCTCGCGCCGCTCCAGCCCCTTCAGGACGGCGGTGCGCGTGTAGTCGGCGGCCATCGCCTCGATCACCCCTGCCCGCGTCATCCGGGCGATGTAGCCGGCAAGGTTCAGCACCAGCGGCAGCGCCGGCAGGATCAAATAGTAGCTATTCATCCAGAAGCCCGCGCCATCGGGCGCAACGCCGGAGATCGGGAACCAGTTCAGCCACAGGCCGAAAACGATGAGCAGCATCAGGCCGGAGACAAAGTCCGGGACGATACCGAAGGAGACGCCTGCCATCACGATCAGCCGGTCGATCAAGCGGCCCGCATTGAGACCGGCAACGACGCCGGCACCAACGCCCAGCGGAACGAGAAAGATCAAAATAATGCCGGCAAGGGCCGCGGAGCGTTTGAGGCTTTCCAGCACGAACGGCGCCACAGGCCCGCGCATCGACAACGAGGTGCCGAAATCACCGGTCACGGCCTTGCTGAACCAGAGCCAGTACTGGACGAGAACCGGCTGGTCGGCGCCGAGCCGCTTGTTCAGTTCCGCCACCGCTTGCGCATCTGCAAAAGGCCCGAGCATGACACGGCCGACATCGCCGGGCAGAACCTGCCCGGCGAAGAACACCAGGATGCTGACCAGCCACAGCGTGAGGAGAAGCGTGCCCACACGCGCTGACAGAATGCGGCCGGTCAGCATGTCGCGATCATGCCTGGACGAAGGAAACGCGATCGAGCAGCAGATGCGAAATCGCGGTGAAGCGCACGCCCTCGACCTTGGAGCTGACGATCCGGCTGTATTGCGAGAAGTAGCTGATGATCGCCGGCGTCTCGTCGAGCAGCAAGGTCTGGATCTTGCCGGCAACGAGGCGCTGTGCCTGCAGATCACGCGCCTTCGAGTAGTCGAGCAGCAGCGCGTCATAGGCGGGGTTGTTGAAATGCGCCGCGTTCCAGGCTCCCGAACTCTTCAGCGTGGCGTTGAGGAAGATGTCGGGCGTGCCGCGATGGCCGTAGTCGGTGATGCCGAGAACCGAATCGAGCCAGGGCGAGCTGCCGAAGGTCGCCGAGCCATAATAGGCGTCCTGTGGCAGGACATTGAGCTTGATGTCGATGCCGGCCTTCTTGGCGAAATTCTGGATGATCACCGCATAGTCGGGAATGTCATAGGCGCGCTCGGTGGTCAGCGTCACCTCGAAGCCGTTGGGCACGCCCGCCTCGCCAAGCAGGCGCTTGGCCTCGGCAATGTCCTGCTTGCGCTGCGGCACCGACGGATCGGCCGAGGGGAAGATCGGCGCGAACGGGGTGTCGTTGCCGACGATGGCGCGGCCCTTCAGCAGGCCCTTGACCACCGCCTCGCGGTCGATGGTGAGCGCCAGCGCGCGGCGGATGCGCTTGTCGGTGAACGGCGCCTGGTCGGTCCTGAGATGCACCTGGTCATGCGAGCTTGCCTGCACGCTCAGCAGCTTGAAATTGGGATTGCCTTCGATCGCCAGTTCCAGGCGCGTCGTGCTCGGGATGACGTCGAGCTGGCCGGCCTGCAGCGCCAGCACCTGCGCCTGCTCGTCGTCGAAGAACTTGATCTCGACCCGGTCGGGCAGCGCCTTGTCGCCCCAGTAATCCTCATTGCGCACGAAGCTGGCGCCCTGCTTGGGACGGAACGATTCGAGCTTGAACGGACCGGTGCCGTTGAAAGTCTTCTCGAAATCGCCGGCATAGTCGGCCGGCAGGATGACGGCATTGTAGACATCGGAGGAGACATAGAAGGGGAAGTTGCTGTTGGGACCGTCGAGATCGAAGGCGACGGTTTCGTCGTCGACCACCTTGGCGCCGCCCTTGGACAGGATGCCCTTGTAGGCCGACAATGCCGACGAGCCGCTGGCCGGATCGACCAGCCGCTCGAAGCTCGCCACCACATCCCGACCCGTGACCGCGCGGCCATCGTGGAATTTCACCCCTGGCCGCAATTTAAAGGTCCAGCGGCTGGCCGTCTCGTCGGCCTCCCAGGACAGAGCGAGCTTCGGCTGCAGCCCGTCCTTTGGATCGTCGAGGATGAGATATTCGCCGACCTGGCTGATCACCCCGATGCTGGCCGGATCGGTCACCGAAACCGGATCGATCGCCTTGGTCGGTTGGCCGAGCCCGACACGGACCGTGCCGCCGGCAGCGACCGCGGCACGCGCGCCTCCAAGCCGCTGCGAGGCGGCAAAGCCGGTCAGGCCGAGCAGTGCTGCGTATTTCAGGAGATCGCGGCGCTTGAGAAAGCCGCCCTGATATTCGTCGACGGCGACATTCCAGATGTCCCCCGACAGGTTGCGAAGTGCGTCGATATCTCTGCGTTTGGTCATGTTAAACCCCTGCTCTGAAATGAAGATTGAAAAGCTATGCGACGGGTTCGCCGTCGAGATGGACGCGGTCGACAGCCTGCGGATAGAAGGCGATGAGGCCTTTGATCTTCGGCATCTCCGCAATCGGATCGCGGTAGCTCCAGGCGATGTCCGGGCGCACCGAACCGTCGCGCAGCAGGCCGGACCAATAGGAGGCGATGCCCTTGTAGGGACATCGCGTCGTTGTGACGGACGCCGTCAGCCGCTCCAGCCGGATGTCTTCCGCGGGCAGACAGAAGCGCGTCGGCAAATGCGTCTCGAACAGCAGCACCGGGCGATGGCTGTCGGCGATCGGCTCACCGTCGAACCAGATCTGCACGTGGCTCGAGCTTTGCAGCACATCGATGCGTGCATAGGGGTCGCGGGCATGGACGAAGACCTCCTCTTCCTCCTCGAACCACTGGTCGACGGCCTTCCAGGTGAAGGCGATGCGGCCGGCCAGGGGCGACAGGTTTTCGTCCGGCGGCGAGACGAACGACCAGGCGGCGTTGGCACTGCGCCTGTCGCCGCTGTCGATATCCCAGTACGCGGTCTCGCCACCGACAGGATGCGGTTCGCGATGCAGCGAAGGCTTCAGAACCGACGGATCGACCGCTGACGGCGGGAAGAAATAGATCGGCAGGAAATGGCTGGAGCGCAGCACCAGCACGTTGCGGCTGTCGGCGATGGTGCGGCCGCCGAATTTGACGCGCACGCGCTTGGGGCTGTGCAGGACGTTGAGGAGCCGCGGCGCGGTCGCTTCGCGCGGCTGCAATCTTGGTGCGACGGTCATGATCGTTCTCCCCGTCAGGACACGGCGCGCGCATTGTCGCGCTGCTCGGCGAAGCGGTTGGCGGGCCGCGCCAGGCCGAAGCGGTCGCGCAGCGTTCCCGGCGCGTATTCGGTCGGGAACACGCCGCGCCGCTGCAGCTCCGGCACCACCTGTTCGGCGAAGTTCACCCAATCCTCGGGCAGCAGCGGGAACATCAGGTTGAAGCCGTCGGCGGCACCCGAAACGAACCAGTCCTGCAACTGGTCGGCGATCTGCACCGGCGTACCGGCGACGGTCGGCACCGAACCGCTGTTGGCGAGCTTGCGGGCGATCTCACGCAGGCTGAGATTCTGCTTCGCCCACTGTTTGACCCGGTTGAGCGAGGTGCGCCCGCCATTGAATGTGCTCTCGTCCGGCAGCGGCGGCAGCGGCCCGTCCGGCGGATAGACGGAGAGATCGATGCCGCTCCAGCTGGACAGAAGGTCGATGCCGACCTGATCGGGCAGCAAGGTCTGCAGGTACTCCTGCTTCTCCCGGCCTTCCGCTTCGGAGGCGGCGACGATCGGCAGGATGCCGGGCAGGATCTTGAAGCTCTCCGGCCGCCTGCCGTGGCGGGCGAGACGCTCGTTGATGTCCTGGCGGTATTTTATGCCGTCTTCCTTGGTGCTGTAGATGGCGAAGTGCGCATCGGCCTGGGCGGTGGCGAAGTTCTTGCCGTCCTCGGACGATCCGGCCTGGACGATCAGTGGATGGCCCTGCGGCGGCCGTGAGACGTTGAGCGGTCCGAGAACCTTGAAGTGCTTGCCCTTGTGATCGATGGGATGGACCTTGTCGGGGTCGGCGAAATAGCCTGACGCCTTGTCGATCAGCAGCGCCTCGTCTTCCCAGCTGTCCCACAGCGCCTTGACGATATCGAGGAATTCGGCCGCGCGCTCATAGCGGAACGCATGCTCGATATTGCCGTCGCGGCCAAAGTTGCGCGCCTCCTCGTCCATGGCCGAGGTGACGACGTTCCACGACGCCCTGCCCTTGCTGATATGGTCGAGCGAGGCAAACATGCGCGCCACATTGTAGGGCTCGCTGTAGGAGCTCGACGCGGTGGTGATCAGGCCGATGTGCTTGGTCATGCCGGCCAGCGCCGAGAGCAGCGTCAGCGGTTCGAGGCGGGCATTGGCGTAGTGGGCGACGCCGCTCTGGACCGAATCCCAGATCGACACGTGGTCGGCGACGAAGATGGTGTCGATCCTGGCGCGCTCGGCCGCCTGCACGAGATCGCGGTAGAACTCGAAACCCAGCACCTCCCGGCCCGGCGCCCGCGGATGGCGCCACGACATCCGATGATCGCCCTGCGGGTTGAAGAAGAATGCGCTGAGGATCATGTGGTCTCGAGCCATGCCGGCCTCCTTCCAGATCTGCTCCGGAGACCGTCGCGCTGCCTCGACAGACGGTGACAATCTCTCCCAATCCGAGAAAGGTAGATTGCGCTCCAGCTTAATCCGAGTAATTTTATAGAGATAATGTATTGCCAAAGCGGAAGCGATTGCCCTCGATGGCGGCGCTGGAAGAAAGTGGTTTCAAGTCCCCATGTCCTCCTCGGTTCTGAACGTAGACCAGCTCTCCATCGCCTATGACGGGCGCAAGGGATCGCATCCCGCCGTCAGCGGCGTGTCGCTGCACATCGGCGAAGGCGAAGCGCTCGGGCTGGTCGGCGAGTCGGGATCGGGGAAAAGCTCGGTGGCGCTCGCCATACTGCGCTATCTGCCGAAGAACGCCCGCCTCGCGGCGTCAGCGCTGGAATTCCAGGGCCGGGAAATCCGCGACCTCTCCACCGAGCAGTTGCGCCGGCTCAGGGGAAATCACATCGCCGCCGTCTACCAGCATCCGGGCGCGGCTCTCAATCCAAGCATGACGATCGGCCGCCAGATCACCGAGACGATCATGCGGCACCGTCCGGTGCGCCTCGACGAGGCGCGCGAGCGTGCCGCCGAACTGCTCGGGCGGGTCCGCGTCAGCCATCCGGAGCGTGTGCTGGGGCTCTATCCGCACGAACTGTCCGGCGGCATGCAGCAGCGCGCCAACATTGCCATTGCCATTGCGCTCGATCCGTCGCTGCTGGTGCTGGACGAGCCGACAACGGCGCTCGACGCCAGCGTCCAGTCCGAGATCATCGCCATCCTGCATGACCTGCGCAAGGATCACAAAACCAGCATCCTGCTGATCAGCCACGATATCAACATGATCCGCCGCTCCTGCGACCGGGTGGCAGTGATGCAGTCGGGAGCCGTGGTCGAAAGCGGCGCCGCCGGCGATGTCTTCGACAACCCCTCTCACGCCTACACGAAGGCGCTCATCGCCTCGATCCCGGCGCTCAACTACATCAAGCGGGACGGCAGGCTGGCAGAAATGGACGGCGTGCCAGCGCATCCAACAGCGCACGGCGAAGACGCCGGCGCACCAAAAGAGCGCCGGATCGCGATCGCCTGCAAAGGCATCAGCCACGCCTTCGGCAGCCAGCCAGTGCTGCACGATATTGATCTCGACATAGGCCAGGGCGAGACCTTCGGGCTGATCGGCGAGTCCGGTTCCGGCAAGTCGACCCTGGCACGCATCATCACCGGCCTGCAGATATCAGACGCCGGATCGGTCGAGCTGTTCGGCAAGGCTGTCGCGCCACGCGTCGAGAAAAGGAACCTTGCCGAACGGCGCGACGTGCAGATGGTCTTCCAGTCGCCGGACCGCACGCTCAACCCGCGCCAACGGATCGGCAGAATCCTCGGCCGGCCGCTGCGGCGGCTGGCTGGCCTGCGCCGCAGCGAGGTGAAGGCCCGCGTCAGCGACCTGCTGCAGTCGGTCCGCCTCGCTGGCGTCACGGCCGAGCAGAAGTCGCGGTCGCTGTCCGGTGGCCAGCGGCAGCGGGCGGCCATCGCACGGGCCTTTGCCGGCGTGCCGAAGGTCGTCGTGCTCGATGAACCGACCTCCGCACTCGACGTCTCCGTTCAGGCGACCGTTCTCAACCTGCTCAACGACCTGCAGCGCGACAAGGACACCACCTATCTGTTCATCAGCCACGATCTCAGGGTGGTGCGCTACATGGCCGACAGGATCGGCGTGCTCTATCGCGGTCGCCTCGTCGAAACCGGCTCATCCGACCAGATTTTTCGCGGCCCCAACCACCCCTACACCGCACTGCTTCTGGCGGCGTCTTCCGATGAGGCCGCGCCAAAACTTTCCGCTTCGGTCGAGACCGAGGCCACCGGCATCCCGAACACGGGATGCTCGTTCGCCGACCGCTGCCCGCTGGTCCTGGCCGACTGCCGAAAGGCAGAGCCATCAGCCAACGAGGTCGCGCCCGGCCACCGGATCGCCTGCTGGCGGCACGGCCAGGGTTCCTGAGCGGCTCAACAGCAGTCCGAAGGCCCGCGGCAGCACGGTTTTGGCGGCAGGCAGGTCGTCGATGTGTGGAACCTCTCCGACGGCTGCGGCGGGACGGTGTAAAATTGCATTGCCGACACCGGAACCCCGGAGTTCTTGGCGCCGTGCTGGGCTTGGGTGTTTCCTCGCATACAAGTACATACGTTTGTGCTAATATATTGTGGTCATGCACATTCGTTCGTGACGAACATGTGGGAGGATGCGATGAAAACCATAAATCGCAGGTCTGCGATTGCTCTCGGTGTGACGGCCGCCGCGATGACGCCTCTGTTCACCCTGGTGGCATCCGCGAAGGTCAAGAAATACGGCCCGAAGGAAGGCAAGGAGATTGCCCCCGGTGTCAGGGTGGTTGAGGTCAGCACCGGCAACTCCGACATTCCCGCCTACAAGAGCATCGCAATTGCCGACGTGGTGTTTCAGCCCGGCGCACACGCGCCTCAAATGGTGATGGACAATGACATGGTCTGCACCATTGCTTCAGGTGCGTTCACGATCAAGAAAGCCGACAAGGAATTCAAGCTCAAGGAAGGCGACATGTACACGTGCGCCAAGGGCAAGACCGACGAGGCCACCAACACAAGCAAGGAGGTCGGCGTGCATCGTATCGCCGTCTTGATACCTGCCTAGCAGTTGGACTTCCGGCCGGACGGAAGGTTGCACCCCGTCCGGCTGTCTCTTGCGTATCGCCGGCTGCTGGCCTGAACCGGTCAGGGCGCTGACGATGCCCGAGATTTCCAACATCGGCGTCCTGGCGCCTGGTGCCCGGCCAATGCATCGGGTCACAGCCGCATGCTCGCTTTCCTTCCAGACACAGTGCGATGCCCGAGCAGCTGATGGCAAGAAAAGGCCTCTACGCCCGCCTCTACAACATGAACTACGCCTCGTTCGACGATATTTCCGAAGAAGAGATGGGAATGGACGCGGCGGTCGGCAAAGCGACGTGAATGGACACCCGTCGGACCAGCTAGTGGACCTGCTGACCCTTCCGGCCGTGCTGTACCAGCTCGGAAATATATTGCTGCAGTGACATGGTGCCCCGCTCTGGGTTGCCCGGCATCTCATAGCCTTCGTCGACGCTGACGGCCGTCATGCGCGCATACGATTGCGCCGCCGGCTTGGAAAATCCCATTGCCTCGAAGGTTTCTTCCCATGTCTCACGCGGTGCCGTCACCACCTTGACATCCCTTTTCAACTCTTCGCTGAACGCAGCCGCCACATCGGCCGCGCAGTAGCGGGACGGGCCTTCCACATAATGGATACCTGTCTGCTCGACCGGTTCCATCATCAGGCGGGCAGCGGCACGCCCGAGATCCTGCGGTGCGACCATCGGCAATTTGAAGTCGGCCGGCAAAAGGCTATGCACGACGCCATCCTGCTCGGCGGTCTGCAGGGCAGAGTCCCAGTTGCTCATGTAGTAGGCGGCGCGGATGATGCTGGCCGGAATGGGTTGGTCATGCAGTTTCCGCTCCAGCTCGTAGAGGATGCTCAGATCGCCGCATCGCTCTCCGGGTTGCGCGCCATAGGTCGATTCCGCGACGATCTTCTCGAGCCCTGACCCGTGAACGGCGTCGACGATTGCCGCAACGGTCGCGCGCTCTTCGACATCCGTGTCTGTCGACGGGTCGGCCGGCGGATTGAGCAGGAACAGGCGCTCGCCTTTCAGCAAGACACGCCGAAGAGCCTCTCTGTCACGAACGTCGGCCACTGCAACTTCGGCGCCTTGTCCGAGCCAGTCGGCGCTCTTCGATCGGTCACGCGTTACAACCGTCACCGGCTCGCCCTCGCCCAACAGGGTTTTGGCAGCCGCTGAGCCAACATGACCTGTACCTCCGAGAACAATATGCATGGTCAGTCCTTCCTTCCAAAAGCGCCACCCCGCCAGGATAAGCCGCGTTCAGTAGCCGCCGACCACCGGCAGGATCTCGCCGGTGATGTAGCTCGAGCACTGCGCTGACGCGAGAAACACATAGGCCGGGGCCAGTTCTTCAGGCTGCGCCGGACGCTTCATGGGCGTGTCGGCACCAAACTTGGAAACGTCATCCGCCTGCTTGTCCGAGGGGTTCAAGGGGGTCCAGACAGGGCCAGGCGCCACCGCGTTCACCCTGATCCCCTTGCCGATGAGGTTGCCCGACAGCGCTCTCGTAAAGGCATGGATGCCGCCCTTGGTCATCGAATAGTCGACCAGCGCTTTGGAGCCGTCTATGCCGGTCACGGAGCCGGTGTTGACGATAGCCGAGCCGGGCTTCATATGCGGCACCGCCTCCTGCGCCATGTGGAAATAGCCGTAGAGGTTGGTCTTCAGCGTGGTGTCGAAATGTTCCTCGCAGGTCGGCGAAATCGGCCGAGTGCACCTGGAAGGCGGCATTGTTCACCAACACGTCGAGGCCGCCCAGCTGCTTCACCGTGGCGGCAACCGCCTGGCGACAGAAGGCGCGGCGGGACACGTCGCCGCGCAAAAGCAGGCAGCGCCGGCCTTCCGCCTCGATGGCCTGCCTGGTCGCTTCCGCATCCTTGTCTTCGGACAGATAGGCGATCGCCACGTCGGCTCCCTCACGCGCGAACAGAACCGCGACAGCGCGGCCAATGCCGGAATCGCCGCCGGTGATCAGCGCTGTCTTGCCGCCCAGCTTGCGCGAGCCGATCCAGTATGGCGCATCGTACAGCGGTGCGGGCTCGACCCGCCCCTCCTCGCCAGGCTTGGGGTGATGCTGTTTCGGGAAAGGCGGCGCCGGATAGTTGCGTGCGCCGGCCTGCATGGCGCGATCCGGTTTCGACCTACCCTTGCGGCGGTCGTCTTCATCCACCTTGCGCTGTATGCGCCGCTGCTTTTGGGTCACCTTCGACGTATCGTTCTTTGTAAGCATGGCGCGCCTCCTTCTGCGGAAAATGTCGCAGCGGGCGGATCGTTCCCCACTCGGAACCGATCGTTTGTCATCCGAGTTTGGCGCGGCCTTGAGCGAGGCTTGCTGGCTGCCGCCCGGTTGGTCGATGACGACAGCGTATTTATTTGGCCTCGGGCCGGCTGCAGGCCTTAACTTTCGCAGCGTGGGTTTTTACATCCTAGGGGTCTGCAGATGATCGACGCTTGAGGAGGCTCCCTTGCAGCAACCAGATGACATCGCCGCCCGCCGATTGGGCATTCTCATCGAGCAATATGTGGAAGCGCGCAAAAAGCGCTACGACTATGTGTCGACCGAGCAGGCCTATCAGGCCATCCGGCAGGTCCTCAAACCCGCCATTCCCGATCGCGAACTCGACGACATGGTCGCCTCGCTTGCCGTCAAGAACGGGCTGGCGGTCGTTTTCGATCGCCAAACCAAAGCGTCGGCCGATGATGTTCTTTCAGGACCAAGGCTCTAGATCAACGCACGCCTGCCAACGCCGAACTTTGCTGCATCAATACGGGGCCAAACGCATCGTTCGGCCCCGCATCGATGTGTATCGCCGGAGGAACCTGCGATACACTGCGCCGTGGGCCTGTGTGCCGCAAGCCGACGGGCGTGGCGGCTTCAGGCGGCGGTGCTGACCTTGCCCGGCTCAAGGATCGACTTGACCTTGTCGGCGACGGCGCGCCCCAGATCGGCGTTGTTTCCGGCAGTGAAATGGATGCCGTCGACACCGTCCGTGGTGACGAAATCACCGGCATTCAGGAAATCGATCTTCATGAAATCCGCCATCGCCTTGTACTGCCTGGCCAGGTCCCTGGACTTTTCGTGACCGCCACCAAACATGCCCTCGAACCACGGATCGGGCATCGGGGTCAGCGGCGGCGGCGCAATGACCAGCGCCTTCGGGGCAGGATAAGGCGTGCCGACACCGCCCGCACTGGTCAGGATCTGCCCGACCAGTTTCGCCATTCCATTGGCGATCTCGTAGGGCGTCCGGCGAAAATAGGACTTGGTGTCGTTGGTGCCGAGCATGACGATGACCAGATCCAGCGGCAGATGGCTGGCGATGGCCGAGGGCAGATAATTGGCCCCGTTCAGGCGCGGATCGTTGGGGTCGTCGAGACAGGTCGTGCGCGCGCTCAAGCCTTCTTCGACGATGTGGTAGCCCGCTCCCAGCGCCGCCGCCATCACGCCCGTCCAGCGCTGGTCATAGGGGTAGCGGTAGGTCGGCGATCCCTCCTTGACCGGTACCCAGCCCCAGGTCAGCGAGTCGCCGTAGCACATGATGTTTTTTGGCGGTGACATCCATGTTTCTCCATCTGTTTGCCAATTGTCTGAACGCGCAGTTTTATCGGTCCCGGCAAACGCCGGTGCCGGTTTGCCTTTCGCCGTCTCAAGTCAGGGGGTTCGCACGCGGACTCCGTAGAAGATCGCCGCACCGAGGATGATGACGCCCTGGGCGATGAGCTTGCCGGGCTCGTCGATGCCGAGCACCGTCATCACCACGAACAGCAGGGCGAAACACAGCGCGCCGAAGAATGGACCCCAGACGCCGCCGTCGCCACGGCCGAAGACGACGCCCCCGAGGATCGTTGCCGCGACGGCCAGGATCGGCAGATCGAGACCGACGCGGACGCTGCCGACGGCGATCGAACCGGTCTGCACCAGGGCCGAGATCGCCGCGATCAGGCCGGCGAGCGTATGTGCCAGGATGACGGTGCGCTGGACTGGCACGCCGGAAAAATGGGCGGCTTCGGCATTCTCGCCGACCGAGGCGACGTAGCGGCCGAACACGGTCTGTGACAGAAGCAGCGACACCAATGCGGTCAGCAGGATCCAGAACAGGACAGGCGTCGGAACCGACAGGAATTTCGTGTTGTAGAGGTCGTTGAACAGCTTCGGCACGTCGCCGGGCGGGTTGCCGCTCGACAGGAACTGCACCAGCCCGACCAGGATGATGCTGACGGCCAGTGTGACGATGACGGCCGACACCCGCCGGTTGCCGATCATGAAGCCGTTGAACAGGCCGATGACCAGCCCGGTGGCGAGCGCCAGCACGACGAAGAAGGGCAGCGACGCGCCGGGGAAACTGCCCGACGAGATGAAATAATTGATGAGCAGGATGATACCGCCGCCGGAGAGGTCGATCGACTTCACCCGCATGACGACGAGTTGCCCCAGCACAAGGATGCCGAGCGGAACGATCTGCCTGATGAAGATGCCCATGATGTTGAGGTTGAGCATGTTCGGCCGCGCGATCCACAGCGTGGCCAGCAGCACGAGGAAGACAAAATAGGACGGCGGTATGCGCAGCAGACGCCGGGCGATCGGATTGGCGAAAACAGCAGCCATCGCTCAGAGCCCCATTTTCTTGCGGGATTGCAGCCCGACCACCGCCAGCAGGATGCCGCCCTTGATAGCGGTCTGGACGAAGGGCGAGACGTTGGCGAGGTTCATGCCATTGGCCAGCAGCGCCATCACCAGCGCGCCGATCACCGTGCCGTGCAGGCTGCCTATGCCGCCGGAGAGCTGGGTGCCTCCAAGCGCGACGGCGGTGACGGTGTCGAGTTCGAAAAGCAGCCCGACATTCGGATCGCCCGACACGATGCGCCCGGCCAGGAAGACACCGGCAACGGCCGCGAAACAGGAACAGATCACATAGGCGAGGATGATGTTGCGACGGTCGGAGACGCCGAAATTACGGGCGGCACTCTCGGCGCCGGACGCGATGCCGCCACCGATCGCAAACAGATGCAGCCCGTATCGCGATCCGTAGAGCAACTTCCACGCTGCCAGGAGCACGACAATGCCCCAGAAAACCGGATAGGGGATGCCAAGGAAACTGCCTGAGACGGCATCGATGACGATCTCCGGCACGGCGCCGCCGGAGACGGGACGCAAGATGCGCGTGACGCCGAGCACGATGTACTGCGTCGACAGCGTCGCGATGATCGGATGGACGTTGAAGCGGGTGATCGCCAGGCCGTTGATCAGCCCGATGAATGCGGCCAGCAGAAAGACCGCCGGGATCAGCACGATCGCCGGCTGGTCGAGCGCCAGCACCGCCGTCGTGAAGCTGATGACCGAGCCGACCGACAGGTCGAGCCCGCCGATGAGCACGACGACGAGCTGTCCGATCGCCGCGATGATCAGCGGCATCGCCTGGGCAACCAGGTTGAAGAGGTTTTCAGCCGTGGCGAACTGCGTCGTCTCGACGGTCAGCCACAGCGAAATGAACAGGGCGACCAGCAGCGGCAGGCCCCACAGGCCTTGCCGTGTGTTCCGGCCACTCAGGATGTTGACAAGCGAACGATACATGGAGGCCCCTAATGCTGGCGCGCGGAGCCGCCCATCAGGGCCGCGTCGAGGATCTTGTGCTCCGTCGCCTGCGCCGCCGGCATTTCGGCAACGATGGTGTCGTTGTGGACGACGTAGATGCGGTCGCAGAGCCCGATCAGCTCGATCGTCTCGCGCGACAGCACCAGCACGGCGCCGCCCTTGCGGGTGAAGTCGCGCAGCAGATGGTAGATCTCGGACTTGGCGCCGATGTCGACACCGCGGGTCGGCTCCTCCACCAGCAGAAGGTCGAGATCCGCGGCGAGGTAGCGGCCGAGCAGAACCTTTTGCTGGTTGCCGCCCGACAGGGAGCTGACCGGCGCGGATGGTCCTGACGCCTTTATGTTCATGACCTCCATCATGCGCGCGATGACCTTTCGATACGGCCGCGCCGGCGCAAGTTCGGCTCGCCTCGAATGCAATCCGATGGCGATGTTGTGGGCGATCGGCAGAGCAAGAAAGAGCCCCTCCTCCTTGCGGTCCTCGGGAACGAAGCCGACCTTCAGCTGCTGCAAATGGCGAACGCCCGCCGACGCCGAGAGCGGCATCTTCAGCGCTTTGCCGTTGATGGAAATCGTCCCGGCGAAGGGATGGTAGCGGCCGATCAGCGACCTCAGGAAGCGCTGCTGGCCCTGCCCCTCCAGCCCGGCCAGGGCGACGATCTCACCCTTGTGCAAAGTCAGCGACAGCGGCTGCGATGTCTCGGTGATCCTGAGGTTCTCGACGCGCAGGATCTCATCGCCTTTGTCGCCCGTGCGATCGGGAAAAAGGTCCTGAAGCTCGCGTCCGACCATCATGGCGATGAGTTCGTCGGTGGTGATTTCAGACACCATCCTGGTGCCGACCAGTGCGCCGTCCTTCAGCACTGTCACCGTGTCGCACAGCTCGAAGATCTCCTCCATGCGATGCGAGATGTAGACGACAGCCTTTCCCTTATCGCGCAGCCGGCGGATGTTGCGGTTGAGCACATCGACATCGGCCGCGTTGAGAGCGGCCGTCGGCTCGTCGAGAATGAGCACACTGGCGTCGGCATGGATGCAATGCGCAATCTCGACGAATTGCCGCTCGGCTATGGTCAGGTTGGAAACGAGCTGCGACGGGTCGAGCGTGAGGCCGAGTTCGCCAAGCGCCTTGGCGGTCTGGCTGCTCATCGCGGAATAATCGATTGAGCCGAACCGGGTCGTCGGCTCCCGGCCGAGAAACATGTTCTCGGCGATCGACAGATTGGGCAGCAGCGAGTGCTCCTGGAAAACGGTCGAGATGCCGGCATCGAGCGCGGTGCGCGGCGACTTCAGATCGAGCTTTTCGCCGTTCATGAAGATTTCGCCGGAATCGGGCTGATGCACACCCGCCAGGATCTTCATCAGCGTCGATTTGCCGGCGCCGTTCTCCCCCATTAGGGCGTGAACGCTGCCCGCCTTGAGATCGAGGGAAACGGAGTGGAGCGCCTTGCTCCCTCCGAACGCCTTCGAAATGTGGGACATCTCGATAAGATTGGTCACGAAACCCTCGAACGAACCGGATTCAACAGATGGAACGGCCAGCGGGGAATGCCAGCGGGGAATGCTTGTCCACTCCCCGCCGGCCACGGCGCCGTCACTTCTTGCCGTAATATTCCTTGAGCTTGTCCTCGGGCAGTTCGCTCGGCCACCAGACATTGGCCGTCAAATCGTCGCGATAGTATTTGGCAGCCTTGTCCTTGTCCCAGCCGTCGGGGTTGTAGACATAGCGCTTGTAGAGCTGTTGACCCTCGAGCAGCGCAACAGCGGCGCGCACGCCGGCCGCACCCTGGGCGGGGCTGTATTCCGGCGAGATCGACTTGAATCCGTCCGTGATCCACTGGCCGAAATAGCCATTGTTGCCCTCGCCGGAAATCGGCGGAATGGGCGTGCCGAACTGCTTGAAGACATCGACGCAGGCGCGCGTCATGTCGGCGCCGGACGACCAGATGCCGTCGACCTGCGGATTGTTCAAATAGAGCGTCTCGCACAGCTTCTTGGCTTTGTCGTACTGCCAGTCGCCATGCTCCTCGGCGATAATCTGCACATGCGTGCCCTTGAGCGATTCCAGGAGGCCGTTGTAGCGGTTGGTGTCTTCCGGATGGCCGGCCAAGCCGCGCAGGACCCAGATCTTGCCGTTGTCGCCGACGGTCTTCACCAGCCAATCGCCCATCACCTTGCCGAAGTGCTCGGCGCCGCCCTGGATCTCGGTGGTGTAGGCATCGGAATCGATGCGGCCGGTGTGAAGGATGACGGGGATGCCGGCGGCGACCGCCTTGGCGATGCTGGCATTCGCCGATGTGCTGGTCACCGGCTGAACAATGATCGCGTCGACATGCTGCGCGATCAGATCCTCGATATCGGCGACCTGCTTCTTCTGGTCGAAGCCCGCATCGAGCAGGATGAATTTCGAGATGCGCTTGTCCTTTGCCGCGGCATTTTCCGCCTCATGCGCCACCTGCACCGTCCAGGTGTTGGCGTTGACGCCGAAGTCGCTCATTCCGATAACCCAGGGCGGGTCCTTCTTGAACGCACCGGCCGCGGTCATGCGCGTGTCGTCGGGGCGCGGCGCGACGCCATCCATCAGCTTGACGTCTTCCGCATGCGCCAGGGACGTCACGACGAGCGTGGACGCAACGAGCATCCCCAGACCGACGGTTTTCAGCAATCCTAACATTGAACTCTCCTCCTTGTGGTTACCCCGGCCGTACGAATGCGTACGGGCCGCGAGACGCTCTCCCGATGCATGCTCGTCGTCGCAACCGACCGATGCACGCAATTCTCCCGCCCCCGAACACATGCGTGTCGAGGCCCAACTTCGGCTGGACGATGATGACGGTCGAGAACTCCTCCGGGCACTTTAGAAGCACAGCGGATTCGGCCTGTCAATAGTTAGTCATGTTGAATGACTATTCCCTTGCTTGCCTTTCATCGCTCCTCTATCCATCATGAATGACGCTCGCCGGCTTCGGCGCGCTGTCAGTCCCGGCGGGAAAAACATGCGATCAGTCTTGTGCTACGGCGACTCCAACACGCACGGCCAGATCCCCGGCAGGGGCCCACTCGAGCGCTATGGTCCAGGTGAGCGTTGGCCGGGTATATTGCGTTCTCAACTGGGTGCCGACTGGTATCTCATCGAGGAGGGATTGAGCGGCCGGACCACCGTCCACGACGATCCGATCGAAGGGGCTCACAAGAACGGCCGAACCTATCTTCGCCCTTGCCTGCAGAGCCATGCGACGCTCGACCTCGTCATCATCATGCTCGGCACCAACGATCTGAAGATCCGCTTCAACAAGCCGCCGTCGGAAGTGGCGATGGGCATCGGCTGCCTCGTCTACGACATCAAGGAGCTGGCGCCTGGACCGGGCGGCTCGACGCCCGAGATCATGATCGTGGCGCCGCCGCCGATGCAGGACGACGTCAAGGAATGGAAGTCGATCTTTGCCGGCGCGCCGGAGAAATCGCGCCTGCTGGCGCTTGAGTTCGAGGTTCTCGCGGACTCGCTCGAACTCCACTTTTTCGATGCCGGCTCGGTGGTGTCCTGCAGCGAAGCGGACGGCTTTCACATCGATGCCGAGGCGCACAGATTGCTTGGCACCGCACTCGCCCGCGCGGTCGATGCCATCGGCTGGAGCCGCTCGACATGAGCAATCCCGGCATCACCAGGCAATGCGCTCTTACCGACGGGGCGACCCTTGCCTGACATGAGATTCGCACCGCCCAACCCCTTGCGCATCGCCGATCGTGCGAGCGGGCTGAATGCGTTGAGCGTGCGCAGCTACAATGAGCGGCTGGTGCTGTCGCTGCTGCTTCAGAACGAAGGCATTTCGCGGATGGAAATCGGCGAGAAGACCGGCCTGTCGGCGCAGACGGCCTCGGTCATCGTCCGCTCGCTCGAGCAGGAAGGCCTGGTCTCGCAGGGCGAGGCGCAGCGCGGCCGCGTCGGTCCGCCCACCATCCCTCTTTCGCTCAACCCGGAGGGCGCCTATGCGGTTGGCGTCGGCTTCAGCCGGCGCAGGATCGACATCGCGCTCATCGACTTCATCGGCACCGTGCGCTTCCACCAGCAGTTGCCGGCGGATGAAGTCAATCCGTTTCCGCAAAGCAGAGATCTGCTGGGGGCGATCAGGCAAGCCATGACGAGCCTGCCGGTCGAGGCGCGCAGCCGCGTCGCCGGCATCGGGCTGGCTGTTCCCGACGAAGTCGACGCCATGGCTGCAACCCGCAACGGATCGAGCACCTCCCTGAAGGCTCTGCAAAGCGAGATCGAGGAGCAGAGCAAGCTGCCGGTTTTCGTGCAGAACGACATCACCGCGGTAGCCGGCGGCGAAAGCATGTTCGGCGTCGCCAAGCCGCTGAACGACTATCTGTTCTTCTATCTCGGAGCAAGGCTGCAGAGCAGGCTCATCCTCAACCACCAGATATACAAGGGAAACTCCAGCGCCAGCTTCGATCATGGCCTTGTGCGCCTGGAGAGCGAACTGACCAGGCGCGGGCGACCGTCCGAAATCATCTGGAGCAGCAGCCCTGAGTGGCCTGACCTCGGCGAGGCCTATAGCGAATGGCTGGGGGAATGCTCCAACCGCCTGAAAGCCTCGATTTCCGCACTGACCCAGTTTGTCGAGTTCAGGACGGTCGTCCTGTCCAGCTATGCGCCGCAGAAAATCGCCAAGGCTTTGTGCGCCGATATCAGCCGGGAATTCGCCACCATCGAAGCGTTGCCGGCGCGGGTGACCATCAGCCCGAAGGCCGTCGGCGCGGCAAGCCTGCCGTTCAGTTCGCGCTTCATGATCCAGTGATTGGGCCGAACCGGCGCTTGCTCCCGCCGGTCGGCTGATCAAGCACCCTCTCCATCAGTGATTTTCAGATGACCAGGCGAATCCGCTTGCCAGGAGGCCTCACTTAATAGCATGTTAAGTGAACCCTGAGATCGCCATGAAGATTGCCGAGGATCACATCCCAGACGACAGCGCCGCGTCCAGCGCCGAAGCGCGCCGCTCGACGGTGTTGGGCAATCGCGTCAAGGCCTATCGCACCACGCGACGCCTGACGCTGCGCCAGCTCGGTGACATGATCGGCACCACCGCCAGTTTCCTGAGCCAGCTCGAGCGCGGCCTTTCGGGCGCCAACACCAGCACGCTGATGCTGATCGCCAATTCGCTCGGCATCAGCCTCGCCGATCTTTTCGACGAATGCGAAGTCTCGCCGCACGCGGTGCTCACACGCGCTGAGCGGCCGGCGCTGCCGACCAGCGAAGGCTACCGCAAGACGCTGCTGTCGCGCCGGCCGATCCATGAGATGGAAGTCTATTGCGGCGAATTCGCCGTTGGCGGCTCGACCGGCGACGTGCCTTACACGCATGGCAACGCGCACGAAATGTTCCTCGTGCTGCGCGGCCGGCTGCAGCTGACGCTCGGCGACGAGAGCTTCATCCTCGAAGAGGGCGACAGCATCGAATATTCGACCTCGACGCCGCACCGAACGATCAATGTCGGCGACACGGTGGCCGAAGTGCTGTGGATCATCGCGCCGCCGACAAGCGGCGCCGTCGACCTCGACCAATATGTAGCCCGGAAAACGCTCGCACCCGGTCTGCCAAAATCAAACAGCGAGCCATCGGAGGGTTAGAAAATGGGAAGCAGATCAAGATTGGCCGGATTTGTCGGTGCCGCCGCACTGGCTTTGCTTGCGGCCGCCGCTCACGCGCAGAATGCACCGCCGGCCGGGACCGTCGTCGACGGGTCGCTGAAGGGCAAGACGCTGACCTTCGTCTCCTATGGCGGCATCTACCAGGACGGCCAGGTCGCCGCGCTCAAGGAATTCGTCGACAAGAGCGGCGTCAAGCTGCTGAATGACGGACCGACCGAAATCGCCAAGCTTCAGGCGCAGGTGGAATCAGGCAATGTGACCTGGGATGTCGTCGATACGGACGATTTTCCGCCCTTCGTGCATTGCGGAAAACTGTTCCAGAAGCTCGACCTGACCAAACTCGACATTTCGCACATCCCGGCAGGGCAGGTCGGCGAGTGCAGCGTGCCGGCGATGAACTACGGCATGGTCCTGATGTACAAGAACGACAAGTACAAGGACAATCCGCCGAAGGACTGGAAGGATTTCTTCGACACCGCGAAATTCCCCGGCACGCGCGCCATCGACGGCAGCGGAAGCCCGATCGGCGGCCTGATCGAACAGGCCATCCTGGCCGACGGCGGCAAGGTCGACGCCATGACGCCGGCCGACATCGACAAGGGCATCGCCAAGATCAAGGCGATCGGTCCGGACACCATCTTCTGGAAGACCGGCGCCGAATCCCAGCAGCTCGCCGAATCCGGCGAGGCCGACATGATTATCATGTGGACCGGTCGCGCCATGACGGCGGTCAAGAACGGCGCTGCCTACACGCCGGTGTGGAAGGACTGGCTGGTCGTCATGGATCAGCTGACCATCCCGGTCGGCGCCAAGGACCCCGATGCCTCCTACGCGCTGATCAACGCCTATCTCGGCAAGAAGTCGCAGGAGATCCTGACCGAGCAGACGTCCTACTCGCCGATCAACAGCGAGGCACAGCCGAAGGTGGATGCCTCCGTCGGCGCCTTCCTGACCAACACGCCGGACCACGCGAAACTGGGCTACCAGCAGAACATCAAGTTCTGGGTCGCCAACTTCGCGACAGCGTCCGACAAGTGGACGGCGCTGATGGCCGGCAACTGAGCCGGCTTACCGCCAAGGTGACTGCGTGAGCCAGACATCGCATACGCCGACGGCCGGGGGTGATCATCCCCGGCCGTCAGGTGCCGTGCAGGGGCCGCAACGGCGCCCGCGCCTTGCCGCCTATCCTTCGCTGCTGGCGATGCCGGCCTTGCTCCTGCTCATCGCCGCGATGGGCTATCCCTTGCTGACCGTCACGCTGCGCAGTTTTTCGGACCCGGCCTGGGGCTTGCAGAACTATGTCTGGTTCTTTTCCACGCCGGTGAACGTCACCGTTCTGTGGCGCACCTTTTCCATCGCCGCCTGGGTCACCATCGTCTGCGTCATCGCCGCCTATCCCTATGCCTATCTCATGACGGCGGTCGGGCCGCGCCTGCGGCTCATCCTCATCCTGTGCGTCTTGGTGCCGTTCTGGGTTAGCGGCGTGGTGCGCACACTGGCCTGGGTCATCCTTTTACAGGATTCCGGCATCATCAATTCCGTGATCAGACTGCTCGGCTTTGACGGCGTAAAGCTGATCCGCACGCAGACCGGCGTGGTCATCGGCATGGCGCAGGTGCTGCTGCCGTTCATGATCCTGCCGCTCTATTCGGTCATGCGCGGCATCGATTTGCGCCTCGTGCAGGCGGCGCGCAGCCTCGGCGCGCGGCCGGCACGTGCCTTCCTGCAGATCTATCTGCCACTGTCGCTGCCCGGTGTTTTCGCCGGCGCCATCATCGTCTTCATCCTGTCGCTCGGCTTCTACATCACCCCGGCACTGCTCGGCGGCCCGCGCAGCACCATGCTGTCAACGCTGGTGCAGAGCCAGGTGCTCAGCCTGCTCAACTGGGGTCGTGGCGGCGCCATGGGCGTCGTGCTGCTGGTCGCAACCTTCGTGCTCCTGGCGCTCGCCGCACCGCTGATGCGCCAGCGCCATAAGCAGGCGTCCAGATCATGAGGCTGGCCCCATTCCGCATTCTGCTCGGCCTGTTCTGCCTGCTGGTCGCCGTCTGGCTGGTGATGCCGACGCTGGTCATTATCCCGATGTCGTTCAACGAGAAGAAGTCGCTTGCCTTCCCGCCGTCCGGCTTCTCCTGGCAGTGGTACGCGAATTTCTTCACCAATCCCGATTGGCTGTCGAGCTTCTTCAATTCGGTCAGGGTCGCGGGCCTAGTCGCCGTCGCCGCCACGCTGATCGGCACGCTGGCGTCACTTGGCCTCAGCCGCATGAAACACTCCGGCGCCGGCCTGCTGCGCGCCATCCTGATCACGCCGATGATCGTGCCCGGCGTGGTGCTGGCGATCGGCATCTATGCCGTTTACCTCGACTACCAGCTTGTCGGCACCACCACCGGCTTCGTCATCGCGCACACGATGCTGGCGATCCCCTTCGTCATCATCGCCGTATCGGCAAGCCTCGAAGTCTTCGACGTACGGCTGGAGACGGCGGCGGCCAGCCTCGGCGCCAACCGCTTCACCACATTCCGCACCGTGACCTTGCCGCTGATCGCGCCCGGTATCCTGTCCGGGCTTTTGTTTGCCTTCGTCACCTCCTTCGATGAAATCATCGTCGCGCTGTTCATCACCAGCCCCTACCTGAAGACCTTGCCGGTGCAGATCTTCACCAGCATCACCCGCGACGCCGATCCGACGGTGACGGCCGTCGGAACCATCATCTTCATTGCCACGACGCTGATCATCAGCGCCGGGCTGATCATCAGCTCGAAATCGACGAGGAGTTGAGATGACTGCGTCCAACACCAGGGAACGTGGCGCGGCCATCGACATCAAGGGCGCAACCAAGCGTTACGGCAATTTCACCGCGCTCGACGATGTCAGTCTGCATATCGAGCCGGGCGAGTTCATGACTCTGCTGGGCCCCAGCGGCTCGGGCAAGACCACCACGCTCAACGTCGTTGCGGGCTTCACCGACCTCACCTCCGGCGACCTCGCCGTCGGCGGCAAAAGCATCGTCGCGCTGCCGGCGCACAAGCGCAACATCGGCGTCGTCTTCCAGCACTACGCGCTGTTTCCGCACATGACCGTCGGCAAGAACGTCGCCTATCCCCTCACCTTGCGCGGCATGGACAAGCAGGCGCGCGACCGTCTCGTCGTGCGAGCGCTGGACATGGTCAAGATGGCCGACTTCGCACATCGCTATCCCTCAGAGCTTTCCGGCGGCCAGCAACAGCGCGTCGCACTGGCGCGCGCCATCGTCTTCGATCCGCCGCTGCTTTTGATGGACGAGCCGCTCGGCGCGCTCGACAAGAAACTGCGCGAATGGCTGCAACTGGAAATCAAGCGCATCCACCGCGAACTCGGCACCACCTTCGTCTATGTGACGCACGACCAGGAAGAGGCACTGGTTCTCTCCGACCGTATCGCCGTGTTCAACCAGGGACGCATCGAACAGGTGGGAACCGGCCGCCAGCTCTATGACGAGCCGACGACATTGTTCGTGGCGAAGTTCATCGGCGAATCGACCAGTTT
The DNA here is from genome assembly GCF_042647205.1 of Mesorhizobium cantuariense. Classification (NCBI taxonomy): domain Bacteria; kingdom Pseudomonadati; phylum Pseudomonadota; class Alphaproteobacteria; order Hyphomicrobiales; family Phyllobacteriaceae; genus Mesorhizobium; species Mesorhizobium cantuariense. Next base: position 4,768,251 of record NZ_JBHRVD010000001.1, read on the forward strand.
GCGTGGCGCAGCGGAAACGTCAGGAAACGAAACCAGCTTGACGATCGCCGGCCAGAAGATCGTGGCCAACGGCAAGCTTGCCGGCGACCGCAAACCAGTGGTCCTGCTGCGGCCGGAAAAGCTGTCGCTTGCCGGCACCAATACGCCTCCGGTCGCCGGGCAGAACAGCCTCACCGGTGAGGTCAGCGAAGCGATCTATCTGGGGTCGGGTTCGAAATACCAGGTGACGCTTCGCGACGGCTCGGTCGCCATCGTGCGCGCCTCGCTGGAAGCCTCACCGTTCTCGATTGGTGACACGGTCGATCTGCGCTGGTCCGTCGTTGATGCAAAACTTCTTGCCGACGACGACCGCGCCGACATGACGATGACCTGACCGCTCTTTTCCTCGCAGGATTTTTAGACATGGACGCCAAAGTCAACGGCAACGTCTCGTTCTGGTATGCCGACATCGGCCTGCCGGCCTATCGGGCGCCGCTTCCGGGCGACCTCGAAGCCGATGTCTGCATCGTCGGCGCCGGCTATACCGGTCTTTGGACGGCCTACTATCTGAAGCAGGCCGATCCAGCGATCCGCATCGCCATCGTCGAACGGGAGTTCGCCGGCTTCGGCGCGTCGGGCCGCAATGGCGGCTGGCTGTCCGGCGGCTTCAGCTGGTCGCGCGAGAAATATCTGCAGACGTCGACGCGCGGCGCCGTCATCGACATGGAAACCGCCATGCATGGCACGGTCGATGAAGTGATCAAGGTGACCGAGGCCGAAGGCATCGACGCCGACATCCGCCGCGTCGACAATCTGACGGTTGCGACCAACCCGCCGCAGCTGGAACGGATCAAGGCCGCCTATGCCGATGCGATCGGCTGGAGCGTGCCGAGCGAGCGTGTCAGCCTGATCGGCCAGGCAGAGGCCAAGGCCCGCATCAACATCAAAAATGTGCTTGGCGGTTATATCCACCACGGCACCGCGCGCGTGCAGCCGGCCAAGCTGGTGCGCGGGCTCTCCGAAGCCGTCGAGCGGCTCGGCGTGCCGATCTACGAGCAGACCACCGTGACCGGTATCGAGAAGGGCAAGGTCACGACGAACCGCGGCACCGTGCGCGCGCCGATCATCATCCGCGCCACCGAAGGGTTCACGGCCGGCATATCGGGTAATGAGCGGCTCTGGCTGCCGCTCAACAGCGCGCAGATCATCACCGAGCCGCTACCGCAATCGCTGTGGGACGAGATCGGCTGGGAGGGCCATGAGCTTCTGGGCGACGCCGCGCACGCCTATTGCTATGCGCAGCGCACCAGGGAAGGCCGCATCACCATGGGCGGGCGCGGCGTGCCCTACCGCTACGGGTCAAAGACCGATGTGCGCGGCCAGACGCAGCAGGCGACGATCGAAAGCCTGCACGCGATCCTCACCCGCCTGCTGCCGCAGACAGCCAAGCTTCGCATCGACCATGCCTGGTGCGGCGTGCTTGGCGTGCCGCGCGACTGGTGCACGACGGCCGGTCTCGACCTTGAAACCGGCATCGGCTGGGCCGGCGGTTATGTCGGGCTCGGCGTGTCGAGCTCCAACCTGTCGGGCCGCACGCTGCGCGACCTCATCCTGCGCCGCGACACCGAACTGACCCGGCTGCCCTGGGTCAACCGCCAGGTCAGCAAATGGGAGCCAGAGCCGATGCGCTGGCTCGGCGTCCACTCCATGTATCAGCTCTACCGTGTCGCCGACGAGCGCGAGGAAGCCGGCCTCCAGCATACGTCGAAACTGGCCGCGATCGCCGACCGCATTACGGGGCATTGAAGCCTTCGGAGCGATTCCAAAAACCTTCTGCATTTTCAGTGCCTGCCCGGAGACCGCCATGACCGACTTCCAGACCTTCGCCCATCTCGCCTCGATCGATCTCGGCGAGCCCGAGCCCAAGCCGACCTCGATCAGCGGCGATCAGCTCGAAGCGTCGAAGACGCTGTGGACTTCGCCGGACGGCACGCTGGAAGTCGGCGTCTGGGAGTGCACATCAGGCCGCTTCACGGCCTCGCGCGACAGCAATTCCGAAACCTGCCACATCGTCTCGGGCCGGGTCTCGCTGCATGGTCCCGATGGCCGCAGCGAGGACGTCGGCGCCGGCGAAATGCTGGTGCTGCCGAAAGGCTGGAAAGGCGAATGGACGATCCACGAGAAGACGCGTAAGCTCTATATCCTGCACTTCGAGGCGTGAGCCGACGTCCGCTTCAGCCGAAGCCCCAACAGAATTCTGCACCGTTGCAGCGCTCTGAAGTCGCGGCATGGATCCTCGGGTCTGCGCCGCGTCGCTACGCTCCTTGCTCCTCCCGTGGATGACGAAGCGACGAGCGCTACTCGTCGTCCGAACCGCTGGCCGTCGGCTTGCCTTCTATCGCCTGCCGCAAGGCGTCGTTGATGCGGTCCTGCCAGCCCGGCCCATCCTCCTGAAAGTGGTCCAGCACGGCGCGGTCGATCCGGATCGAAACAAGCTCCCTGACGCCTGGAGCGGCGGAGGGCTCACGAACCGGAGCCGCCGGCTTCTTCACCGGCTTGAAGGCGGCCTCGGCGGCCGTCATCGGATTTGTCGGTCGGCGCGGGGGATTTGTCATCGGATGACCCTGACTGGAGACGATTCGTGCGCGACGCCGCACGCGTGCGCCACCATAGCCCAAGCCGGGCCGTCGCGCAGGCCCCTTTGACCAGGACAATCACTCGGCTGCTTGGAGACTCTGTGCGTCGATAATGACCCTGATCTCGGCGCGGCAGGAGCCGCAATTCGTGCCGGCATGCAGGGCAGCGCCGATTGCCGCGACGCTGCCGCAGCCGCGGCGCACCGCATCGGCGATCTGGTTGGCGCCGACGCCGAAACAGGAGCAGACGATGGCGCCGCGGTCGACGTCGATCCCGCCCGGCCGTCCAGCCACGATCGCCAGCCTGCCGCGCCGGTCGACATGATCGGCACTCAACTGTTCCGCCGCCCAGCCGCGCGACACGGCGACCGGGCCGGGCGCGACGAACAAGGCCCCTGACAGCTGATCGCCGTCGAAGGCGGCGATGCGATGCTGGCCGGCGTCGCGGTCATGATAGGCGAGCATTTCGGCACCCGGTGACGCGCCGAACAGTGACCCGGCAAAGCCGGCCCAGTCGATGTCGTCTTCGGAAAAGGCAAGCTCGACCCGCCAGCCGCCATTGCATTTGGCCACGGCCCAATAGGCTGCGGTATCAGGCTCAGGCCTGCGCCGCGTCACGGCGAAGCCGAAGGCTTTTGCGGCGAATTTCTCGATGCGGGCGGCGACATGTTTCAGCGCCGGCTGGCCGGAAATGGGATCGGTCAGCGGCGCGGTCAGCGTGTCGAGCCGGCCCTTTGCGGCAAACTGGTCGGTCCAGTGCATCGGTGCAAACAGGCTGCCCTGGCGCTGGCGCGCCGTCACCAGCGCGCGCACCAGCACGTCGCCGCGCGGACTGGAAACCCGCACGATGTCGGCGTCGCCGATGCCGAAGCGCAGCGCATCCGCCGGGTGGATTTCAACGAAGGGCTCGGCGATGTGCTGGGATAGCCGCGGGCTTTTGCCGGTTCGCGTCATGGTGTGCCAATGGTCGCGGATACGGCCGGTGTTGAGGATCAGCGGATAGTCGGGACTGGTGCGGATTTCGACAGTGGGGCGGATGGCGATGAAGCGCGCTTTGCGGTCGAGAGTGTAGAAATCGCCGTTGGCGAAGAAGCGGGTGCTTTCACCTTCTGGTTTAAGTCCAGCTTGAACACCCCCCTCTGACCTGCCGGCAATCTCCCCCGCAAGGGGGGAGATTGGCAGCTTTGATGCTCGCATATCTCCTGCATAGTTTGTAATTGGCGAAGGCCGTGGTGGCAGCCGATCTCCCCCCTTGCGGGGGAGATGGCCGGCAGGCCAGAGGGGGGTGGCTGGGCTCGGCGCCGGCCATTGGAACGGCTCCAGCGCCTCATACTCCTCCGCACCAATCCCGGCATAAGCACCAATATCGAAATCCCGCGTACCATCATTCTCGAACCCCGACAGCGCGGCATGCTCGGCAAACACATCCCCCGGCGTGGCATGGGAAAACGCCCCGCCAAACCCCATCCGCTTGCCCACCTCGGCGATAATCCGCCAGTCGGGCAGCGCCTCGCCAGGCAGGTCCAGGAAGGCGCGCTGGCGCGACACCCGGCGCTCGGAATTGGTGACGGTGCCGTCCTTCTCGCCCCAGGCGGCGGCGGGCAGCCGGACATGGGCGTGGCGGACGGTGTCGGTCTGGGCCAGCACGTCCGACACCACGACGAACGGGCACGCCTTGATCGCCGCTTCGACGGCATCGGCGTCCGGCATCGAATCGACCGGGTTGGTGGCCATGATCCACAGCGCCTTGATGCGGCCGTCGGCCAGCGCCTGGAACATCTCGACCGCCTTCAGGCCGGTTTTTTCGGCCACAGTCGGCGCGTTCCAGAAGCGCTGCACACGGTCGCGATGGTCGGGGTTTTCGATCTCCATATGGGCGGCCAGCATGTTGGCCATGCCGCCGACCTCGCGGCCGCCCATGGCGTTGGGCTGGCCGGTCACCGAAAACGGCCCTGCGCCTGGTTTGCCGATGCGGCCTGTGGCCAAATGGCAGTTGATGATGGCGTTGACCTTGTCGGTGCCCGAAGACGACTGGTTCACCCCCTGGCTGTAGACCGTCACCGTTTTCGGCGTCGCCGCGAACAGGCTGTAGAAACGGCCAAGCTCGTCCTCGCTCAGGCCCGTGGCGGCGGCGACGCCGGCCAGGTCGAGCGCCGAGGCGGCGAAAAGCGCTTGCCCGAAGCCGGTCGTGTGCGTCGTGATGTAGGCGCGGTCGAGCGCATTGTGCTGGCCGAGATAGGCGAGCAGACCGGTGAACAGGGCGACGTCGCCATCCGGCGCGATCGCCAGATGCATATCGGCGATGTCAGCGGTCATGGTGCGACGCGGGTCGACCAGCACGATCTTCATCTCCGGCCGCTTTTCCCGGGCCGCCGCGATGCGCTGGTAGAGCACGGGATGGCACCAGGCGAGGTTGGAGCCGACCAGCACGATGAGATCGGCAAGTTCCAAATCGTCATAGGTTCCCGGCACGGTGTCGGAGCCGAAGGCGCGGCGGTGGCCGGCGACCGAGGAGGCCATGCACAGCCGCGAATTGGTGTCGATGTTGGCCGAGCCGACAAAGCCCTTCATCAGCTTGTTGGCGACGTAATAGTCTTCGGTCAGCAACTGGCCGGAGACATAGAAGGCGACCGCATCGGACCCGTGCTCCGCGATGGTTTTCGAGAAGGTCGAGGCGACGAGGTCGAGCGCCTCGTCCCAGCCGGCGCGGCGGCCGTGGATCTCCGGATGAAGCAGCCTGCCGTCGAGATCGATGGTCTCGGCCAGTGCCGAGCCCTTGGAGCAGAGCCGGCCGAAATTGGCCGGATGGTCGGGGTCGCCGCGAACTGACACTTGCCCGTCCGCGGCGACCTTCGCAAGCACGCCGCAACCCACCCCGCAATAGGGGCAGGTGGTCCTCACCTCGCGCGCTTCGTCGATCTCCATGGTTCAGGCCGCGCGGCTGGCCAGCGCTTCCAGCGCGATGAACAACCGCTCGCCTTCGACCCGCACCGGAATGGTGCGCACCGCGCCCTCGTCGGCGCCGAGCGCTTTGCCCGTCTCCAGCGAAATCACCCAATTGTGCAAGGGACAGGTCACCGACGTGCCGTGCACGATGCCCTGACTGAGTGGTCCGCCCTTGTGCGGGCAATGGTCGTCGATGGCATAGACCTGATCGTCCTGCGTGCGGAAGACGGCGACCTTGCCTTCCGGGGTGGCGACGCAGCGCGCGCCGCGGCGGGGGATGTCCGAGATGGAGCCTATCGATATCCAGTTCATGATTGTCACTCCGCCGCCTGCGCAAACCCGACCGAGGCCATCGGCCGGAATTCGTGCTTGTCCTTGCCGGAAACGCGTTCCGACCACGGGTCGACCTGGGCGAATTTCTGGCTGAAGACGAAGCGCTCGTAGTAGGCCTTGCGCTTGTCGCCATCGTCCATGATCTGGCGCTTGATCTCGGGGATGCCGATGCGCTTGGCCCATTTGTAGATGCGCTCGAGATAGCGGCCCTGCTCGCGGTACATCTGCGTCAGCGCCACGATATGCTCCAGCGCCTCGTCCTCAGTCTTGACTAGGCCGAGCACCTCGGTGCCCTTGATGTCGAGGCCGGCCGCCCCGGCGAAATGGATCTCGTAGCCGGAGTCGACGCAGATCACGCCGACATCTTTGCAGGTCGCCTCGGCGCAGTTGCGGGGACAGCCCGACACCGCCATCTTGACCTTGGCCGGGGTCCACGAGCCCCACATGAATTTTTCGATGCGGACGCCAAACCCTGTCGAATCCTGCGTGCCGAAGCGGCACCAGTCGGAGCCGACGCAGGTCTTCACCGTGCGCAGGCCCTTGGCGTAGGCGTGGCCGGAGACGAAGCCGGCCTGGCCGAGATCAGCCCACACCGCCGGCAGGTCTTCCTTGCGGATGCCGAGCATGTCGATGCGCTGGCCGCCGGTGACCTTGACCATCGGGATTTCGAACTTGTCGACGACGTCGGCGATGGCGCGCAGCTCGGCGGCATTGGTGACGCCGCCCCACATGCGCGGCACCACCGAATAGGTGCCATCCTTCTGGATGTTGGCGTGGACGCGCTCGTTGATGAAGCGCGACTGGTAATCGTCGGCATAATCATCCGGCCAGTCGCAGACGAGGTAGTAGTTCAGCGCCGGCCGGCATTTGGCGCAGCCGCAGGAGGTCGTCCATTCCAATTCCTGCATGACGGCGGGAATGGTCTTCAGGCCCTTGGCCTTGATCAGCCGGCGCACCTCGTCATGGCCGAGGGTGGTGCAGGAGCACATCGGCTGCACGGCGGCGGGGTTGTACGTGTCGCCGAGGGTCAGCACCATCAGCTTTTCGACCAGGCCCGTGCAGGAGCCGCAGGAGGCGGACGCCTTGGTATGGGCGCGCACGTCGTCGAGTGAGGTCAGGCCCTTCCCCGTAATCGCGCCAGTGATCTTTCCCTTGCAAACGCCGTTGCAGCCGCAGATTTCCGCATCATCCGGCAAGGCTGCAACGGCCGCCATAGGGTCCAGCGGGGCACCCCCCTGGTAGGACTGGCCGAAGATAAGTGTGTCGCGCATCTCCGATATGTCGGTCTGCTTCTTCTTCAGGTCGTTGAACCAGGCGCCGTCGGCCGTCTCGCCATAGAGCACGGTACCGATGATGCGGTCGTCCTTCAGCACCAGCCGCTTGTAGACACCGGCCGACGCATCGCGCAGCACGATTTCCTGGCGGTCGTCGCCATCGGCGAAGTCGCCGAGCGAGAACAGGTCGATGCCGGTGACCTTGAGCTTGGTCGGCGTGTCCGAATGAACGAAGGCCGCCGCCTCGTCGCCGGCCAGTTGGCTGGCGGTGACGCGCGCCATCTCATAGAGCGGCGCGACCAGGCCATAAACCTGGCCACTGACCTCGGCGCACTCACCGAGCGCATAGATGTCGGGATCGTTGCTGCGCATGCCGGCATCGACGACGATGCCGCGATTGACGGCAATGCCGGCTTCCTTGGCGATTGCGGCGTTCGGCCGGATGCCGACCGCCATGACCACCAGCGTCGCCGGAATGATGGTTCCGTCGGCAAGTTCCACCTGCTCGACCTTGCCGTTGCCCGTGATCGCCTGGGTGTTGGCCTTGGTGATGACCTTGATGCCGCGTTCTTCAACCGCGCGCTGCAGGAGATAGCCGGCGGCCGGATCGAGCTGGCGCTCCATCAGTGTCGGCATGACATGCAGCACGGTGACGTCCATGCCTTGCGCGTTGAGGCCGGCCGCGGCCTCGAGCCCGAGCAGCCCGCCGCCAATGACCACAGCCTTGGCCCGCGACTGGGCGGCAAGCATCATCGCCCGGACGTCGTCGAGATCGCGATAGGTGAGCACGCCCGGCAAATTGTGGCCCGGCACCGGGATGATGAATGGCACCGAGCCAGTGGCGATGACGAGCTTGTCGTAGGGCTCGGTCACGCCATGATCGGAGGTGACGGTCTTTGCCTGCCGGTCGATGGCGACGATCTTGTGGCCCTTGTAGAGGGTGATGCCGTGCTTGATGTACCAGCCGTCGCCATGGATGATGATCTCCTCATAGGCCTTTTCGCCCGATAGAACCGGCGACAGCATGATGCGGTCGTAGTTCACGCGCGGCTCGGCGTTGAAGATGGTGACCTGGTAGCGCCCAGGCGCCTTTTCCAGGAGATGCTCCAGCATACGCCCGGGGGCCATGCCGTTGCCGATGATGACGAGTTTTTCGGTCATGTCCTGTGATCCACTCCGGTCTCACTCAGCCGCGTAGGAAAGGCCTGAAGCTTCGGCAGACGCCCTGCGCTCCATCCGCCGGATGGAAAAATGCATCCAAGCAAAGCAGGTGGCGACGATGACGAAGAGCAGCATGAAGCAACTCGACCAGACGCCGGTGAGGTCGTTGAGCGCGCCGAAGGCAATTGGCAGGATAAAACCGCCGAGCCCGCCAATCATGCCGACAACGCCGCCGACCGCGCCGACACTCTGCGGATAGTAAGCCGGGATGTGCTTGTAGACGGCGGCCTTGCCAAGGCTCATGAAGAAGCCGAGCACGCAGGCAACGGCTATGAAGGCCAGCGGGCCGATCTCGAAATGGAAGGCGATCGGCCCGCTGATGCCGCGCACGACATAGTCTGCCGAGGGGAGAGACAGAACGAGAGTCGCGACGGCACTGACAGCGAAGGTCCAGTAGAGCACGGTGCGGGCGCCGATCCGGTCGGAAAGCACGCCGCCGTAGGCGCGGAAAATACTCGCCGGGATCGAATAGGCCGCGCCGATCATGCCGGCGGTCGCAAGCCCGAAGCCGTAGACGCCGATCAGGTAGCGGGGCAGCCACAGCGACAGCGCCACGAATGCACCGAAGGCGAAGAAATAATAGAACGCGAAGCGCCAGACCTGCAGGTTCTTGAGCGGCGCGAATTCCTGCAAGAAGCTTCTCGCGGGCGCAGCCTTGCCGGCGCGGCGCTCGCGGATGACCGGATCGTCGCCGGTCGTGAACCAGAAGACGGCGGCCATGACCACGAGTGCGGCCGCCCAGATCAGCGCGACCGACTGCCAGCCCCAGGAGAGAAGCACGAACGGCGCCAGGAACTTGGTGACCGCGGCCCCGACATTGCCGACGCCGAAAATGCCCAGCGCCGTCCCCTGTTTGCCGGCGGGGAAGAAGCGCGAGACATAGGCGACACCGACGGCGAAGGAGCCACCGGCGAGCCCGACACCGAGCGCGGCGATCAGCATCTGCCCGTAGGTCTGCGCAAAAGCCAGCAGGAAGGTCGCGACCGCGGCCGCAAGCATGGTCGCGGTGTAGACCAGCCGCCCGCCAAAACGGTCCGTCCAGACGCCGAGCACCATGCGCACGAGCGAGCCGGTAAGGATTGGCGTGCCGACGAGCAGGCCGAATTCCGTCTCGTTCAGCCCAAGCTCCTGCTTTATGCGCACGCCGATGATTGAAAAGATCGTCCACACCGCGAAGCAGACGGTGAAGGCGATGGTGGACATCACAAGCGCCTGCCGGGGAGCACTGTCCTGGCTGGGCGCGGCTGGGAGATTTGCGGTCAATGTCTGGCTCCGGTTTGCGGCGTGGGAGGCACCGCCGATATTTTGTGGGTGAATCAGCGATGCGGCATCGGTGCGTGCGACGAGACCGGGGCCGCCACGGTCAGGTCCCTGCTTTCGGTCTTGGCGCCGACGGGAAACAGCAGGAGTGCCACGGTGAACAGCGCCGCCGTCAGCGCGCTGCTGGCCAGAAAATCGCGGCGCGTGAAGTCCGCGAGGGACGTGCCAGTTCCGATCTGTTTCGTCATCGTCGTCTCCGGTTGGGCGCCGCCTGGGACCAGCGCCGTCGATTGCGTGTTCGGTAAAAACAAAAAAAGCCGCCGGCCAGGTCTTCGCGCGCCCGTCCATCCGGGATCGCGTATTGACCTGAGCGGCAGCTTTGCCTGTGGCGCCCGCCATTGGACGCCGTGTCACTTGGCCCTTGCGGACCTACATTCTGAAAAGCAGGAAGCGTGCCAATTCGACAGCACTCTAGATTATCGAATGAAATCAATGCGAACCGCAGCCGCGCGATTTTTGACCACGCCCGGCAGCGGATCAAAGATTAGTCAGAATGCCTTGCATAGCAGCATAATATTTGTGCAATGCGGTAGATTGCCCATTGCCGATGCAGATTGCCATTGCCGATGATGACGCGTTTTTCGGTCATGGCCTTACTCAGCGGCTTCGACGAAGCGGTGGCGTTCGTAGAGGAACTTCAACACAGCCTCGCGGCAGCGCAGGAAGGTGCGGTCGGAAGAGAGTTCGACGCGGCGGCGCGGCCGGGCGAGCGGCACCGCAAGCACCTCGCCGATGGTCGCCGCCGGGCCGTTGGTCATCATGACGATGCGGTCGGAGAGCAGCACCGCCTCGTCGACATCATGGGTGATCATGATTGTCGTCGAGCCGAGCCTGGAATGGATGTCCATCACCGCATCCTGCAGATGAGCGCGAGTCAGCGCGTCGAGCGCGCCGAACGGTTCGTCGAGCAGCAGGATCTTCGGCTCCATGGCGAGCGCCCGGGCAATGCCGACGCGCTGCTTCATGCCACCCGAAATCTCTGCCGGGCGCTTGTCCTTGGCATGCACCATCTGCACGAGGTCGAGGTTGCGCATGATCCAGTCATGCCGCTCGGCCTTGCTCTTCGAACGGCCGAAGACCTTCGACACCGCGAGGTTGATGTTTTCGTAGACGGTGAGCCACGGCAGCAGCGAGTGGTTCTGGAACACCACCGCGCGTTCGGGACCAGGACTGTCGACCTCCTTGTCCTCGAGCAGCACGGCGCCGGCGGACACCTTGGTCAGCCCGGCGATCAGATTGAGCAGGGTCGACTTGCCGCAACCGGAATGGCCGATGATGGAGACGAATTCGCCCTTGTCGATGGTCAGCCTGATGTCCTTCAACACGTCGCTGACCTGGGCACCACGAGTGAAGGATTTGTCGATATGGTCGAGTTTCAGATAGGCCGTCATCGCCCCTCTCCTCACTTTGCCGTTGTGCCGCGGGTGACGAAAGTGCCGACCGCTGCGACCAGCCGGTCGAGGCAGAAGCCGGTGACACCGATATAGGCGAGCGCGACGATGATGTCGGGCAGCCGCGACGAGTTCCACGCGTCCCAGATGAAGAAGCCGATGCCGACGCCGCCGGTCAGCATTTCGGCGGCGACGATGGCGAGCCAGGACAGGCCGATGCCGATCCTCAGGCCGGTGAAGATGTAGGGCGCGGCGGCCGGCACCATGATCTTGACGAAGAATTCGAGCTGGTTGAGCCGCAGGATGCGCGAGACGTTGCGGTAGTCCTCGGGGATGTTGCGCACGCCGACGGCGGTGTTGATGATCACAGGCCAGATCGAGGTGATGAAGATAACGAAGATTGCCGACGGGCTGGAATCGCGGAACGCGGCCAGCGACAGCGGCAGCCAGGCCAGCGGCGGCACGGTGCGCAGGATCTGGAACACCGGATCGAGGCCGCGCATCGCCCAGATCGACTGGCCTACCAGCGCGCCGAGCGCAACGCCGACGATTGCCGCCATGCCGAAGCCGATGGCGACGCGCTGCAGCGAGATCAGCACCCGCCAGGCAAGGCCGATGTCCTGCGGGCCATTGTTGAAGAACGGATGCGCGATCAGATCGTAGGCCTCGTTCCACACCTGGCTCGGCGGCGGCAGGCTGGCGGTGGGCGACGAGCAGGCGATCTGCCAGACGACCAGCATGAGGGCGATGACGATGACCGGCGGCACCAGCGCGCTGGCCAGTTTGCCGGCGATCACGATCGGATCGAAGCGGCGCCGCGCCTTGGAGGTGAAGGCGATGACCTCCGCTGGCTTCGTGGGGAACGCTTTCACCGTTGTGTCCTCGATTGTCTGGATCGACATGTCTTGGAAACTCCTTGGTCGGGATTTGCGACAAGCGGCGCGAGCGCCGCTTGTGCTTGAGGCGACAAACGGCGCAAATGCGCCGTTTGCGCCGGTCAGGCCGAGGCCTTGATCTTCAGGCTGTCGAGATAGGCGGACGGGTTGGCCGGATCGAATATCTTGCCGTCGAAGAAGGTCTCGACGCCGCGCGACGAGGACGCCGGAATGTCGGCTGCCGCGACGCCGAGGTCCTTCGCCGCTTCGCGCCACAGATCCTCGCGGTTGACCTGATCGACCAGCGCCTTGATGTCGGTGGTCGGCGCGAACTTGCCCCAGCGGATGTTCTCGGCCAGGAACCAGCTGTCGTGGCTCTTGAAAGGGTAGGACACGCCGTCCTTCCAGAACTTCATGTAGAGGTCGGTGCCGTTGGCGACGCGGCCGTTGCCATAGTTGATGTCGCCCTTGAGGCGGCCGATGATGTCGGCGGTCGGCACGTTCATCCATTGCCGCTTGCCGATAATGGCGGCCATCTCGTCCTTGTTCTCCTTGGCCTCGCACCATTGCTGGGCTTCAATGACGGCCATCAGGATCGCCTTGGTGGCGTTCGGGTTCTTCTCGATGAAGGCGGCGCGCAGGCCGAGCGCCTTTTCGGGATGGCCCTTCCAGAGTTCGCCGGTGGTGGCGGCGGTGAAGCCGACGCCCTGGTGGACGAGCTGCTCGTTCCACGGCTCGCCGACGCAGAACACGTCCATGTTGCCGACCTTCATGTTGGCGACCATCTGCGGCGGCGGCACGACGATGGTCGAGACGTCCTTGTCGGGATCGATGCCACCGGCGGCCAGCCAATAGCGCAGCCACAAATCATGGGTGCCACCCGGGAAGGTCATGGCGGCCTTGACCTCCTTGCCTTCGGCCTTCTTGGCGGCGAAGGCGTCCTTAAGCTTGGAGGCGTCGAGGCCGACGCCAGTGGCGGCGTATTCCTGCGCGACCGAAATGCCCTGGCAGTCGTAGTTGAGCCGCGCCACGATCGCCATCGGCAGCGGCTGGTTGTTCTGCGTCACCTTGCCGGTGTGCATCAGGTAGGGCATCGGCGTCAGGATATGGGCGCCGTCGATGCCGTTGGCCTCGCCGCCGAGCATCAGATTGTCGCGCGTCGCGCCCCACGAGGCCTGCTTGAGCACCTCGACATCGGGCATGCCGAACTTCTCGAACAACCCCTTCTCCTTGGCGATCATCAGCGGCGCCGCATCGGTCAGTGCGATGAAGCCGAGCTTGGCGCCGGTGACTTCCGGGGCGGCGGTCGCCGCATAGGCGCCAGAGGGCAGCAGCGCACGCGCGGCCGCCAGGGTTGCCGCGGTGGCAGCACTTGCCATCAGGAAATTGCGGCGAGTCATGCCCTCGAGAAGGGCTTCAGTCTTGATGCGTTTCGTCATCGTCGTCTCCCGTTGGGCACTGCTTGGGATCAGCGCCGTCGATTGCGTGTTCGATCAAAACAAAAAAGCCGCCGGCCAGGCCGCGCGCGTCCGTCCATCCGGGATCGCGTGTTGACCTGAGCGGCAGCTTTGCCTGTAGCGCCCGCCATTGGACGCCTGTTCCGTGACCCCGAGAAGAGTCTGTCTATTGCAAAGCAGGAACCGTGCCAGTTTCGCAATGGATGATAAACATCAATTAAATCAATGATATGATACAATCGTCGGGGCACAGGCCGCAGGGCGCGCAAGCCAAAGATTGTTCATTAGCGCAGTTGCGCGCACAGTTTTTGTGCAATGCACAAGAATGGCGCGAAAATGATCAGGCTTCCGTGCGGATCAATTTCTGGCCGGCAATGTAGGCGTCGATCTCGTCGGGATCGAAGATCTGGCCGTCAAAGAAACCATCCGGGCCGAGCACCAGGCCGGCCCCTGTCGCGCCGACCGCCGTGGCCACGCGCAGCGCGCCCTCGACTTTCGAATTGGCGCCGGGAAGTGCGACCCCAAGCGGCTTCAGCGCTGAGCGGTAGAGGTCGGGCCGATAGCAATCCCGCGCGATGGCGAGATTTTCCGGCGTGTGCGCCACATGCCCCCAGCGCACCATCTGCGTGTAGAACCACAGCGCATGGCTCTTCCACGGAAAGTTCGCCGCCTTGTCGAAGGGCAGGAAGAAGTCGTCGATCGTCCGCTCGGCTCCGTCACCGAGTTGCAGACGGCCGGTCAGGATCGGCATTAGGACGGCCGGCGGCAGGCCGAGGAAGCCGGCCTGCGCCATGACAGCAGCCAGTTCGCCATGGTTGGCCGGATCCTGGCACCAGCGCGCCGAATGGTGCAGCGCGCGCAGCAGTGCCGCCAGTGCCTCGGGGTTTTCGTCCGCCCAGGCCTTGCGCACGCCGACCACCTTCTCCGGGCTGTTCCTCCACAGCAGCGCCTTGACGGTGACGATATGGCCGGTACCGGCGGCGACCGAGGCGCTGTTCCAGGGTTCGCCGACGCAGTAGCCGTCGATGCGACCGGCGGCCAGCGCGTCGGCCATGAAGGGTGGCGGCACGATGACGATCTCGATCTCGCGCTCAGGATCGATACCGCAGGCGGCGAGCCAGTAGCGCAGTTCGTAATTGTGCCCGGAATGGGGATGCACGACGGCGAACCGCAGCGGGTCGCGACCGGCTACAGCGCGCTCGCGGATGAGCGCGCCAAGGGCGGCACCGGCGCGCGCCGGATCGAGGTCGGCTTCGGCGCCATGCGCCACTATCCCGGCCCACACAGTGTTGGAGATGGTGACGCAATTGCCGCCGAGGCCGAGCGAGAACGGCACGATGGTTTCTGAAGCAAGCGGCGTCAGCCCGAGATTGCAGGCGAGCGGCATCGGCCCCAGCATATGCGCGAGATGGAAGTGGCCGATGGCGATGCGGTCGCGGATGTTGGCCCAGGACGTCTCGCGGTGCAGCGTGAGATCGATGCCTTCGCGTGCGGCGAAGCCAAGCTCGCCGGCCGCGACCAGCACGGCGCTGTCGAAGAGCGGCATGAAGCCGGCGGTGATCTGGTGCGCGGCAGTCATGCTCATTCGTCCTCCGCCGGTCCCAGCAACCCGGCGGCAGTCACCAGGCTCTGGGCGATGTCGCTGATCTTGCGGTTCTGGTTCATCGCCGTTTTGCGCAACAGCGTGTAGGCGGCCTCTTCCGTGAGGCCACGCGACTTCATCAGGATGCCCTTGGCGCGATCGATCACCTTGCGGCTCTCGAGTTCGCCGCGAACCTCTTCCAGTTCGCGCGCCATGCGCGAAAAAGCGTTGAAGCGGCTCACCGCCATGTCGAGGATCGGCTTGACCCGCTCTTGCCGCAGACCGTCGACGACATAGGCCGAAACGCCGGCATCGACCGCCGCCTCGATCGAGGCCTGGTCGGAGCGGTCGACGAACATGGCAATCGGCCGCTTCACCGCGCGCGACAGCTGGAACATGTTTTCCAGCATGTCGCGGTTCGGGTTTTCGAGATCGATGACGATGACGTCCGGCTCGATCTCGGCGATCCGCCGCGCAATGCCGGTCACGTCATGGATGACGGTGACCCGCTCATGGCCGGCCTCGCGCAACCCCGCCTCGATGATTGCGGCGCGGATGCGGTTTTCGTCGATCACCAGGACGGCGAGTGCGGTTCGGACCATGCCTGTATTGTGACCAAGCGGGAGAATTGTGCAATGCGGTATGATTGAACAATCCCGACATTCGTCGATCGCGGCCGCCGCCCCTATTCCGCGGCCAGCGCCGTGACCTCGCGGCGGAAGGGCAGTGCGTCACCGATATCGGCCTCATCCAGCTCGCGGGCGAAGCGGTGGCCGGCGTAGGTTGCCCAGGCGATCGGGCCTGGCGCCTCGGCATCGCCGATGATTTTGATCGAGCGGATGCCACTATCGGCCCATTCATCCCGCCGCGCCTTCAATTCCTGCCAGACGCCATCGTCCTGTTGGCGCGACGTCACCAGCACCACGGCGTCCGCGGCGATGTCACGTTGGCTGCCCGTATAGGCGCAGGCCGTGGCAACGCCGCCCGGCACAATGCGCGTCACGGTCCGGTTCAGCACGATCTCAACGCCGAGTTCGGCCAGCCGGCGGTGGATGGCGCCCTGCTCCAGCGTGTTGCGGGTCCAGTCGGACACATAGGCCGACGGCGTCACCAGCGTCACCTTTGCGCCTTGGCGCGCCATCAGCTCGGCTAGAACGCCGCCCATGTAATAGTGGTCGTCGTCGAACAGCACGATGCTGCCGGTCGGCACATTGCCGCCCATCAAATCGTCGGGCGTATAGACCGGCATGGCCGGGTCCACCGACATCGGCACGACATGCGCGCGCGCCACGCCGTCGCGGCGCCATGTCGAGCCGGTGGCGATGGCAATGTTCTGGAAGCCGAAGGCCAGGATGTCCTCGGCCGACAACCGACTCTCGAAATAGACGTCGACATTGGACATCTGGCTGAGCTGATACTGGCGATAGTCGCGCACGCGGCCCCACGCGGAGAGGCCGGGCAAGCGGCATTCGCGCGCCACGCGGCCGCCAAGTTCGGTGCCGGCTTCGGCGATGGCCACCTGGTAGCCGCGCAGGCCGAGTGCACGGGCGGCCTCCAGCCCGGCGGGACCGGCGCCGACGATCAGCACGCTGTCGCTGTCGCCCTTGGCCTGCATGCGTTCTGGATGCCAGCCCTTGCGCCACTCCTCCATGAAGGTCGGGTTCTGCGTGCACCGCGAGATCGACATGGTCATGTCACCGGTGATGCAGATGTTGCAGCCGATACATTCGCGAATATCCTCGATCCTGCCCTCTTCCACCTTCTTCGGCAGGAAGGGATCGGCAATCGACGGCCGGGCACAGCCGATGAAATCAAGCGTACCGGACTTGATCATCTTCACCATCACGTCCGGCGACGTGAAACGACCGACGCCGACGACCGGCTTCGAGGTCAGCGTCTTGATGCCGGACACCAGGCTCTCCTGCGCGCCCTCCTCCTTGAACCGCGACGGCCCGGAACAGTCCTCCCAGGCGCCATGCGCCAGGTCCCAGAGGTCGGGCAGGTCGGCATGCATCTCGATCATGTCGCGGACTTCAGAATTGGCGAAGCCGAACTCGCCGATCATCTCGTCCAGCGACAGCCGCAGCGTCAGGCCGCACGTGTCGCCGATGGCATCCCTGCCCTCTTCGATCAGTTCGCGCATCAGCCGCGAGCGGTTTTCCAGCGAACCGCCATATTCGTCGCTGCGCTGGTTGGTGGCGGTGGACAGGAAGTGCTGGATGATGCCGAAGCCATGCGCGCCGTAGAGGCATACCAGGTCGAAGCCCGCCAGTTTGGCACGTTTGAATGCATTGCGGTGCCAGCGGCGCAGGTCGCGGATATCCTGTTTGTCCATGGCGCGCGCCTGAACCGGATCGTTGGTGAAGGTCCGGATCGGCAAGGCCGACGGCCCGCGCGGTACTTCCTTGGTGTAGAGGTTGGGACCGTTGATGCCTGAATAGGCCAGCTGGATGCCGGCCAGCGCGCCATGCTGGTGCATGGCCTTGGCCATCTTCGCCAAGGCCGGGATATCGGCATCGTCCCACAGCCGGAGCTCGATGAAGGGCGTGATCTCCGAAGTATGGTGCATCTCGGTCTGCTCGGTGAAGATAACGCCCCAGCCGCCTTCCGACTTGATGCGGCGCATCTCGGCCGCGGCCGAAGGGTCGCGATAGCCGCCGCCATTGCAATGCGGCACCTGATAGAAGCGGTTCTTGGCGGTCACCGGACCGATCTTCACCGGCTCGAACAGAATGTCGTAGCGTGGATCGCGCATGGAACGTGCCTTCCTGCCAGTGTCGCCTTGCAACATGCCCGATCATGGTTCGAGCCAAGGCGCAAGCCGGCCAGCCAGTGGGTTGATGCCGTGAGACTATTCATAAGTTGCGGCAGGCGCCGGGAAACTAGAGATTTCTTCTGTGCCGGTTAGGCCGCGCCTAATCGCCCCCGCCGGGATTAGCATCCGCTGAATCCTGGCTGAGCCAAATGCGACTTCAAGGCCGCGGCCACGCGATGCTAGAAGTGCCGACGGCCAACGAGACACAAGACGCATGGACAGCATCCAGATCCTTGAAAAGCTGATCGCCTTCCCGACAGTAAGCCGCGACTCGAACCTCGCTCTCATCGGCTACGTGGCGGACCTGCTGGACACGCACGGCATTGCTTGCCAGATCATCCGGAGCGAAGACGGCCACAAGGCCAACCTGTTTGCCACCATCGGACCGGCCGAAACGTCCGGCATCATGCTGTCCGGTCACACCGACGTCGTTCCCGTTGACGGCCAGGCCTGGACGCTGCCGCCCTTCGAGATGACGAGGCGCGACGGCAAGCTTTACGGGCGCGGCGCCGCCGACATGAAGGGTTTTGTGGCCTGCGCGCTCTCGGCCTGCCTCAAGGCCTCGAAAATGGCGCTGCGCACGCCGCTGCACCTGGCACTCTCCTACGACGAGGAGATCGGCTGCATCGGCGTGCGCAGCCTGATCGACATGCTGCGGGCGGCCCCGCAAAAACCGTTGCTGTGCATCGTCGGCGAGCCGACCGACATGCAGGTGGCGACGGGTCACAAGGGCAAGCTTGCCGCGCGCGCCATGTGCAAGGGACGCGAGGGCCATTCGGCGCTGGCCCCGCTGGCGCTCAACGCCATCCATCTCGGCTGCGACTTCGTCGCCGCTTTGCGCCGCGAGCAGGACCGGCTGGTGCGCGATGGCGCCCGCGACGGCGACTACGACATTGCCTACACGACCGTCCATGTCGGCAAGATCAACGCCGGCGTGGCGCTGAACATCGTGCCGAACCTTTGCCAGGTCGACTTCGAGATCCGCAATGTCGCCGCCGACGACCGGCGCGAAATTCTCGAGCGCCTGCGCGTGGAGGCCGCGCACATTGCCACTGATGCCTCGACCATCGCGCCCGAGGCGGCGATCGACATCGACATCACCAACACCTATCCCGGCCTGGATACGCCGGTGAGTTCGCAGGCCGTCGCCTTCGTCAAATCGCTGACCGGCGCCAACAACACCATCAAGGTCGCCTTCGGCACGGAAGGCGGCCTGTTCAGCCGCGATCTCGGCACGCCGACGATCGTCTGCGGACCGGGATCGATGGCGCAGGGGCACAAGCCGGACGAATTCGTCAGTGTCGAGCAGATGCACCGCTGCGACGACATGCTGGAAAAATTGCTGCACCGGCTTGCCGACCAGCAGCTTCAACTGGCGTAATGGACGGATCGGGGTTCAACGGAGTCGCGCAACCGGGCGCTACTTCTGCGGAACCGCTGCCTGGCCGACGGCCCGCTCGGCGCCGAACACGCCTTGCTCGACCACAAAATGCCGGCAATGGTCGATGAACGCCTGGACGGTTTGCGTGCGATGTTCGGAGTTGGGCAAGGCGACGCCCATGGTCAGCGGCCGCAGATCACCGTCCAGCGGCACAAAGACCAGCGGCTTGCCGTCCGGCGCCAGCGTGTTGAGCGGCCGCATGTTGGCAATGCCGTAGCCGAAGCCGTTCGCCACCATGGAACGCATGACCGCGATGTCGCCGGTGCGCTCGGCAATGTTGGGCCGGATTCCCCGCTGGTGGAACGCCGACAGGAAATATTCGCGGCTGAACGGCAGGTCGAGCAGCACCATCGGCTCGTCGGCCAGCTCCTCGGTCGTGATCGACGCCTTGGCCGCGAAACGATGCCCCGCCGGCAGCATGACATAGGCCGGCACCAGCATCAGCGGCTCGAAGGTCATGTCCTGCGACAGTTCGAGATCGTAGGTCAGCGCAAGGTCGATTTCGCCGCGCTGCAGCATCTCGAGCAATTGCCCCTGATTGCGCTCGAACTGCCGCACGCGCACATCGGGATAGGCGCGCTCGAACCGCATCCGCAGTGCCGGCAGCACGATCTGCGCGAACGTCAGCAGGCATCCCACGGCCAGCGGGCCGCGCACCTTTTCGGCAAAATCGCCGGCGACGTCATGCAAGGCGTCGGCATCGTTGAGCAGCCTTGCGGCCTCCTTGAGGAAGATGCGACCGCCGGCCGTGAGCGAGAGCCCGTGCGAATGCTTGCGGACAAAAAGCTGGACGCCGAACTCGGTTTCCAGTTGAGCAATGGACGCCGAAATCGATGGCGGCGATACATTGACCTGTTCGGCCGCCTTGGCGATGGAACCCGCCTCGCCCACGGCGACGAAATATTCCAGCTGTCTGAGCGTGAAGCGTAGCGGCATGGCTGGCTATGTTGCCGGTTTGGGGGCTTCGATCAAGCCTTGGCGCCCATCAGTATTTGATCCATGTCGTTTTGAGCGCGGTGTACTTGTCGAGCGCATGCAGCGACAGGTCGCGGCCGAAGCCGGATTGCTTGAAGCCGCCGAACGGCGTCATCGGGCTCAGCGCATCGACCGTGTTGACGGAAACCGTGCCGGCATGGAGCCGGCCAGCGATGCGGTGCGCGCGCGACAGGCTGTCGGTCCACAGCGACGCTGCCAGCCCGTAGGGGCTGTCATTGGCGATGCGGATCGCGTCGGCCTCGTCGTCGAAGGCGATGACCGAAAGCACCGGCCCAAAGATCTCGTCGCGGGCAATCGGATCGCCAGGCGCGACATCGTCGAAGATGGTGGGCTGGACAAAACTGCCGCGCCCGTTGACCGTGACCAGATCGCCGCCCGCGACCAGGCGCGCGGTTTTCTTGCCGGCCTCGACGAACCGCATGACATTGGCCGCGTGGCGGGCATCGACCATCGCGCCCATTTTCGAAGCCGGATCGAGCGGATCGCCGGGCTGCGTGGCCGCCGCACGACGCACCAGTTTCTCCACCAGAGCATCCTTGATGCCGCGTTGGACGAGCAGGCGTGAATTGGCGGAACAGACCTCGCCCTGGTTGAAGAAGATGCCGAAGGCCGCCATATCGGCCGCCGCATCGAGATCGCCGCAGTCGGCAAAGACGAGGTTCGGGCTCTTGCCGCCGGTCTCCAGCCAGACCTGCTTCATGTTCGACTGACCGGAATATTGCAGGAACAGCTTGCCGACGGCGGTCGAACCGGTAAAGGCAAGGCAGTCCACATCCATGTGACGGCCAAGCGCCTGGCCGGCGGTTTCGCCAAGGCCCGGCACCACATTTAGCACGCCAGCCGGCAGGCCCGCTTCAATGGCCAGTTCCGCCAGAAACAGGGCCGACAGAGGCGATTGCTCGGCGGGTTTCAGCACCACCGAATTGCCCGCCGC
Source organism: Mesorhizobium cantuariense (assembly GCF_042647205.1). Taxonomy (NCBI): domain Bacteria; kingdom Pseudomonadati; phylum Pseudomonadota; class Alphaproteobacteria; order Hyphomicrobiales; family Phyllobacteriaceae; genus Mesorhizobium; species Mesorhizobium cantuariense. The sequence goes on from NZ_JBHRVD010000001.1 coordinate 4,789,451, forward strand.
CAGCGCCGGCGCGCACTTCCAGGTCGCCATGTCGAGCGGGAAGTTCCACGGCACCACCGCGCCGATCACGCCAAGCGGCTCGCGCCGCACCAGCACCAGATCGCCTTCGCCGGTCGGCGCCACTTCGCCATAGATCTTGTCGATGGCCTCACCATACCATTGGAAGATCGCCGCCGATCCGGGGACGTCGACCGAGGCCGCATCCTTGACCAGCTTGCCCATGTCGAGCGATTCGAGCAACGCCAGCTCATGCAGGTTGTCGCGCAGCAATTGCGCCAGCCGCAGCAGCACCTCCTTGCGATGCGCTGGGCTGGTGCGTGACCAGACGCCGGCGTTGAAGCTGCGCCTAGCGGCGGCAACCGCCAGATCGATGTCTTCCTCGCCACAGGACGCCACTTCGGCCAGCACCTCGCCCGTTGCCGGATTGACGCTGGCGAAGGTTCGGCCCGAACGCGCCGCAACCGTCTTGCCGTCGATGAACGCCTTGTCGCGAAAACGGATGGCGGACGCCTTGCCGATCCAGTCCTTGTGGCTGAGCTCACTCATCGCAGGTGACCCCTGTCTTGACTATTCGTCGCCCGGCACGCCGTAGCTCGGCGCGTCGGATGGGTTGATCGCGCGGGTCACATAGGCATCGAGCTGTGGCTTGTAGAGTTCCCACAAGCTTGCCAATTGCTCGATCGGGCAGGCGTCGGTCCAGTCGCAGCGCAGGTCGGCGACCGGCCACGCAACCTCGCGCACCAGCTTCATGCCGGCCGAATGGACAGGGCCGGCCTCGCCGCCAGCCTTCAGCGCGGCACGCATGGTCGCGACGAGGCGGTCGCCCAGATGCCCTTCCGACGCCAGGAAGGCGTCGACCATGGCTTGTGGCACGCCGTCATGGGCCAGCATGTTGCCGCCGCAGGCAACATTGTCCGCGCGTGCTTCGGCCCAAATGCCAAGCGCTTTCGGCCCTGAATGGATCGCGGTCGTCCCGGCGGCGTCGACAGCCAGCACCTGTCGGTATTCGGGATAGGCACCGGTGCGCTTCAATATGGCAATCGCCTCCGCCGCCGACGCGCCGCGCGCCAGCAATTCGAGGCCTCGCAGCCCGAGCGTCGGATCGGTGACGTTCTGGCTGGCAATGGCGCCGACGCCTGCCTGCGCATAGGCGCAGCGCGCCGCCACCGCGGGTGACGAGGAGGATACCGCGACCCCGAACATGCCGGTGCGGCTGCACCGCGCGACAATGGAGAATGTCATGACTTTTAATCCTGGATGATCGAAGTGCGATCATCCGGAATGATCGAAGTGCGATCATCCGGAATGATCGAAGTGCGATCATCCGGAATGACGGCGGTGCCGTCGATCTCGACCAGCCAGTCCGGCCGCGCCAGAGCCTGCACGACAAGGCCGGTCGAAACCGGATGTACGCCTTTGATGTACTCGCCCATGGTGCGGTAGACCGCCTCGCGATAGCGCACGTCGGTGATGTAGACCACCACCTTGACCAGGTGCTCCATGGTGCCGCCGCACTCCTCGATCAGCTGGCGGATGTTCTGCATGACCTTGTGCGTCTGCTCGACCGGATCATGGCTGTCGATATTCTTGGCCGTGTCGAGATCCTGCGGGCACTGGCCGCGCAGATAGACGGTCCTGCCGCCCCGCGTAACGACCGCCTGGCACAGATCATTGTCGAGCTTCTGCTCGGGATAGGTGTCCTTGGTGTTGAACTTGCGAATTCTTGTATGCGCCATCTTGGTCTCCGTCGGATCAGACTCGAGGTCGGGACGTCCGTTTCTATGCCACCTTGGTCTCGCGCTTCGCGGACGCATGGTAAGCTAGGTACTTGCGCTGCGTGGAAATATGGTCCGCCACATGCTGGGCGTCGTGCCACACGCCCCAGATGAAGCTCGACCCCCTGCGCGATTGCCATGGCAAGCCGAGGAAATAGATCCCGGGCTCGGTCGACACACCGCGCTGGTGCCTGGGCTTGCCCTTTTGGTCGAACACATCGACCTTCAGCCAATTGTAATCGACGGTGAAGCCCGTCGCCCAGATGATCGAACCTATCCCGGCTTCCGCCAGGTTCAGAGCAAGAATGGGATCGGTCACGCATTGCGGATCCGGGCCGATCTTGCGGGCCTCGGGCTCCTGGGGAAGGTCAAGGCCGTTGCGGGCAACATAGGCGTCGGCCTCGTCCAGCACCGACATGTAGTTCGCATCGCCGCGCGCGATATTTTTGGCCAGATCGGGTGCGAAGGTCATGACACCGTTCCTGTAGGATTCCGTCCGGCCAACCAGCGTCATCCCTTGCCCGGCAAGACGCCGGAAATCGATCGTCTGGCCGCCACGCGCACCGCTCACCGCGATGGTGACATGTTCGGTGCCGGGCGCCGGCGCCTGGGCGTCCCACTTGCCCAAAACCCCCAGCCACCAGCAGAAGTCACGCTCGCGATAGGCCCGCGGCGGCCGATCGTGCGGCCCGACCGAGAGATAGACACGCCTTCCCGCACGCTGGAGTTCGTCGGCGATCTGCACCCCCGAAGACCCGGAACCGACCACCAGCACCGCCCCTTCGGGCAACTGGCCGGGATTTCGATAGGCGCTGGAATGGATCTGCATCGGTCCGGCATCCCCGGGAACGACCGCCGGGATGACCGGATGCTGGAAAGCGCCGGTGGCGGCAACCACGCTTCTGGCCTCGATCACGCCATCCGAGGTTTCGACTTGGAAACCGGGACGGCCGACAAGCCTTTGCACGTTCCTGACCTCCACGCCGCAGCGGATGGGGGCAGCGATCATGTCGGCGTAAGCGACAAAATAATCCGCGACCTTCTCCTTGGCGACAAAGGCATCGGGACCAGCATCCGGAAATTCCATGCCGGGAAAACGATCATGCCAGGCGGGACCATTGGCAACAAGTGAGTCCCATCTTTCGGAGCGCCAGCGTTCGGCAATGCGGCTCCGCTCCAGCACGAGGTGAGGCACGCCGCATTTGCTCAGATGCTCGCTCATGGCCAACCCCGCCTGGCCGCCGCCAACAACAAGCGTGTCTACTGTTTCGACTGGCATTTCAGCGGCCCTTTCTGGCTCTCCCCGAGAGTTTCTGCGGATGCGGCGGAGGTCTGATCGTTGGTTTACTGGAGGGACCGGACAGCGAAAATTACGATTTCATGTGGCAGTGGTTAGCTTGTCCCTAAATGCCGGAAGCAGGGACGAAGGTGTGGAGCGCAGGGCGTGGATATCGCAGTTGGACAGACGCAATGGGGCGGCTCAGAGATAAAGGCTTCTGGCCGCCTTGGACGAGAGCAGCTCCTTTGCCGGTCCTTCCTGGGCGACCTTGCCCTTGACCAGGACATAGCCGCGATCGGCGATGCCCAGCCCCATTTCGGCATTCTGTTCGATCAACAGGATGGTCGTGCCTTGGCGATGGATCTCCCGGGTGATCTCGAAATACTCGCCGATGAGTTTCGGCGAGAGACCGAGCGACGGTTCGTCCATGATCACCAGCTTGGGTTCGCCGATCAGCGCGCGCGCCAGCGCCACCATCGCCTGTTCGCCGCCCGACAGAGTCCCGGCGACCTGGCGCAAGCGCTCCTGGATGCGCGGAAACAGCTTGCACATCTTGTCCAGCTGCGCCGCGAAATTGGGACCCCTGCCCGACACCGCGTCGTAACCCAGGCGCAAATTCTCGCTCACGGTCAGGCCAGGGAACAGCCGGCGCCCTTCCGGAACGAGGCCGACACCGAGCGACGCCAGGTTTTCCGTCCCTAACGTCGCCATGTCCCGGCCCATCACCTCGACCTTGCCGCGCTGCGCTCGCACGACACCGCAGACGGTCATGAAGGTTGTCGTCTTGCCGGCGCCATTCGGCCCGAGCAGGCAGACCAGTTCGCCGGGGCGCACGCTCATCGCCACGCCGCGCAGCATCGGCACCGCACCGTAGGCGGTATCGACATCCCTGAGTTCAAGCATCGGCGACCGCCTTCCCGAGATAGGCTTCCTGGACGCGCGGGTCGGCGCGCACCGCCGCGAAGTCGCCCTCGGCGATCTTGCTGCCATAGTCGATGCAGGTGACGTGCTGCGGGAAAGCTTCGACCACCCGCATGTCGTGCTCGATCAGCACCACCGACAGTTCCGGGTTTAGCGCGCGCAGCCGCGCGATGTCGGCCACCAGCGCGTCGGTTTCCGTATCGTCCATGCCGACCGATGGCTCGTCGAGCAGCAAGAGCTTGGGCTGCGAGGCAAGCGCTCGGGCGATTTCTAGCCGCCGCCTGTCGGCCTGCGCCAGCGTGCCCGCCGGCCGGTAGCGTTGTTCGAACAGGTCGCCGGAGCCGAGCTTGAGCAGGGTTTCGGCCTTTTCCACGCAGGCCGCCATCTCGCGGCGCGACGCGCCGGGCCGAAACAGCGCGGTCAGCACGCCGGTCCTGGTGCGGGTGTGCATACCGATGATAACGTTGTCGAGCACGCTGAGGTCAGAGAACAGCCGCGACGACTGGAATGTGCGGGCGATGCCGCGCTCGACCACTTCGTAGGACGGGCGGCCGGTGATCTCGGCGCCGTCAAACGTCACCCGGCCGGAGGTCGGCCGGTAGACGCCGGTCACGACATTGAACAACGTCGACTTGCCGGCGCCGTTCGGGCCGATGACGGCAAGCACCGCGCCCTTGTCGATCGACAGGCTGACATCGTTGAGCGCGACCAGGCCGCCGAAGCGCATCGTCAAATTCTCGACCTTGAGAAGCGCGCTCACTGCTCGCCTCCGTAGCGCCGCATGCGTTGCGGGAACAGACCCTGCGGCCGGATCATCAGGAAGCCGATGATGACGACGCCGAAGAACAGCAGGCGGTAGTCGGCGAAGGCGCGCAGTTTCTCGGGCAGGATGGTCAGCAGGAACGCACCGACGATGACACCGAAAATATTGTCCATGCCGCCGACGATGACCATGGTCATGATGGTGACCGAGACCAGGAAGGTGAAATTGTCGGGAGAAATGTAGGACACGTAGAAGGCGTAGATCGTGCCGGCAAAGGCGGCGAGAAAGGCATCGACCGCGAAGGCCAGCACCTTGAACCACGCCACGTTGATGCCTTGCGCCTTGGCGGCGATCTCGTCGGCGCGCAGCGCGTTCCAGGCCAACCCGATGCGCGAGCCGTGCAGCCGGTGCGCGGTGACGATGGCGATGACGACCAGTGCGGCCGACAGATAATAGAAGTTCGCCTGGCTCGGCAGCTTCCAGCCGAAGATCACCAGCGGATCGGCAAAGGAATGGCCGAACAGGCTGGGCGCCGGAATGCCGACCAGTCCGTTGGGTCCGCCGGTCCAGCTGAAATTGTTCAGCAATTGCTGGACCACGACACCGAAGGCGATGGTGACAAGCGCCAGGTAGGTGTCGCGCGTGCGCATCGACGGAATGCCGATGATGAACCCGAACAGCGTTGCCGCCAGCGCCGCGACCGGCAGCGTCAGCCAGAAGCTGACGCCGAAATTGATCGCCAGCAGTGCCGATACATAGGCGCCGATGCCGTAGGAAGCGCCGGTGGCGAAGTTCGGAATGTTGGCGCTGCCGAGTTGGAAATTGAGCGCCAGCGCCAGCACGGCATAGAGCTCGGCGACGATCAGCAGATGCAGGATATAGGTGTTCGAGCCGACGAAGAACGGAAAGGCCAGCACGATGACCGCCGCGGTGACCATCGCCACGAGGGGAACCCGGGCGAAGCTCGCCAACGCATAGTCCGCGATCCACGGCAGCCTCTCCAAGAGATAGAAGCCGAGGCCGAGCAAGGCCAGAAGGCCGACCACCTGCCAGCCGCCGTCGACCCTGAGGATGAGGTAGAGGAAAGCTGCCCCGATGAGTTGCGACGCGATGGCGAAGGCCGTGGCCGCGGCTATGCCCGGCGCGTCGGGTGAAGCACGACCCTGCATGCTAGACTTTCTCCATGACGGTGCGCCCAAGCAGGCCGGCGGGGCGGAAGATGAGCACGGCAATGACGAGCAGGAAGACGAAGACCAGCCGGTAGGAAGCACCGTCCGGCACGAATGTCTGCGCCAGCACCTCGATGCCCGCGATGATCAGTCCGCCCAGTATGGCGCCCGGCATCGAACCGAGGCCGCCGATCACGGCGGCGGAAAAGCCGAGCAGGCCGGCCATGACGCCGAAGTCGAACCGTGTCACGCCGGCATAGCTTGCGAACAGAAGCCCGGCGATGGCGCCGATCGCTGACGCGATGAAGAACGTCGCCCGGAAGACGCGCGCATCGCGGATGCCCATCATGCGCGCCACGACCCGGTCCTCCGAGGCCGCCCGGATGCGCAGGCCGAGCGGCGTCATGCGCAGGAAGACGAACAGCATCGCCACCAGCGCGACGGTCAGCACCACCACCAACAGCGCGAACCAGCTGATCGCAACGCCGGAAATTTCGAATGCCATGCCCGACACCAGGCGTGGGAAGGCGTGCGGGTTCGACCCTTGCGGATAGAGATGGCGGATCAGTTCGCGGATGACGATGCCGAGCGCCACCGTCGCCACCAGCGCCATCATGGCGGGCGCGTCGCGGAAGCGCCGGATGACCACCTTGTCCAGCAGGACGCCGATCAAGCCGACGGCGAGCACGGCGACAGGAACCGCAAGCACCAGCCAGGCGGGGCCCGAGGCACCAAGTGCCGTCGCCAACGCCTGGGCCAGCGCCAGAGTAATGAACGGCGCCGTCATCGCGACATCACCGTGCGAGAAATGAATGACGTTCAACACACCGAAGATCAGGCTGAATCCGATGGCCAGCAAGGCATAGATGCAGCCAAGGGTTATCCAGTTCACCAGTTGCTGGACAAGCAGTTCCGCCATGCGGTCCGTCTCTCGATTGAAGCCGACAAGTATCAACCGTGGTGCCGGGCCGACAGAACGAATCTCCGAACTCACGAGTCACAATTTCCGAATTTCATCACCGAATACGCGCCCATACACTAATGATCAGCCGACGATCACGATCGGCCGGGTCGCTACGACGGCGGCAGATAATTCACTTGAGGTGGAACCATGCAAAACAGGCGCAGTGCGCTTATCCGCGTATCGTCAATTCTGGCCGGGTCTTTGTTCGCCATCGCCCTGGGCGCCGCCCAGGCCCAGGCTGACCAGATCAAGCTTGGTTTCATCGGCCCGCTGTCCGGCGGCAACGCCCAGCAGGGCCTCGGCGCCCGCAACGGCTTCCTGCTCGCCATCGAGCAGGCCAATGCCAGCGGCTATCCGCACCAGGTGGAAGGCGTCGTGCTCGATGACGCCTCCGATCCGGCTGTCGGCGTTTCGGCCGCGCAGAAGCTGGTCAACGATCCCGCGGTGGTCGCGGCAACCGGACATTGGAACAGCTCGGTCGCGCTGGCGACGATCCCGGTCTTCAACCGCTCGCAGATGCCGTTCATCGTCTGGGGCGCGGTCAGCCCGAAGATCACCGAACAGAACTTCCCGAACGTGACCCGCGTGACGCCGACGCTGGTCAACGAGAACAAACCGCTGGCCGAAGCCATCGCCAAGCAAGGCAAGATCAAGAAGATCGCCATCATCTCCGACACCACCGACTACGGCGCGGCCAACACCAAGTGGTTCGGCGATTTCTTCAAGGCGGCCGGCGGTGAGGTCGTTTCTTCGGATGCCGCGGCTGTCGGCACGACCGATTTCCGCGCCATGCTGACCACCGCGAAGGCAGCGTCGCCCGACGCGGTCTATTTCGGCGGTGTCGTCACCGAAGCAGCGCTGGTGCGCAGCCAGATGGCCGACCTCGGCATGGGCAACCTGCCCATGTACGGAATTTCGGGCATCTACGATCCGAAGTTCATCGAAATCGCGGGAGCTGCCGCCGAAGGCACCATTGCCGGAACCCCGGCCGTCCAGTCGAACCCGAAGCTCGAGGAATTCAACAAGGCCTACGAAACCAAGGCCTTCCCCGATCCTGCCGGCTCCTACGCCAAATATGCCTATGAGGCGACGCAGATCCTGCTCGAGGTCATCAAGGAAAAGGGCCTCGACGACAAGGAAGCGCTAAGCAAGGCCATTCGCGACATCCATCACGACGGCATTCTGGGAGACGTCTCCTTCGATGCGAACGGACAGACGAACATGGCCATCGACATCGACATGTTCGTCGTGCGCAACGGCAAATGGGAGAAGATGTAACCACCTGATCAACGCCGCGCCCGTTCTCAGTGGCGCGGCGTAGAAACCCTTCATCGCCGAGTTCGTCAAAATCCTGACCGGAGCGCCCAGACCATGAATTATGAGAATGGCCAGAGCGCACCCCGAAAGGCTGTCGAGATCAAGGGCGTCTCCAAGGTGTTCGGCACCTATCAGGCGTTGAGGCCGGTTTCCTTCGACATCTACGACAACGAGTTCTTCACGCTGCTCGGCCCGAGCGGCTGCGGCAAGACCACCCTGTTGCGCATGATCGCCGGCTTCGAGCAGCCGACGGCGGGTCAGATTTTCCTGCACGGCTCGGACATACAGGGACTGCCCCCGCACAGAAGGCGGGTCAACACCGTCTTCCAGAGCTACGCCCTGTTTCCGCATATGAGCGTCGAACAGAACATCGGCTTCGGGCTCGAAAATCTCGGCTGGTCAAAAGACCGCCGCGATGCACGCGTCGCCGACATGCTTCGTCTCGTCCATATGGAGGCCTTTTCCGGGCGCAAGCCGCAGCAATTGTCGGGCGGCCAGCGCCAGCGCGTCGCACTCGCCCGCGCCTTGGCGCCAGAACCGGAAGTGCTGCTGCTCGACGAACCGCTCTCGGCACTCGACCTGAAGCTGCGCCAGGCCATGCGCGACGAGCTGCGCATCCTGCAGCGCAAGACCGGCATCACCTTCGTCTTCGTCACCCATGACCAGGAAGAAGCGCTCGACATGTCGGATCGCATCTGCGTTCTCGGCGATGGCGAGATCCAGCAGCTTGGCACGCCCGCGGCGATCTACGAGGAGCCGTCGAACCGCTTCGTCGCCGACTTCATCGGCGAGACCAACTTCCTCGACGCCGACGTGATTGCCGTGGACGGCGAGCAGGCAACCGTGAAGACGCAGCTCGGCATGACCTTGACGGCCTCTCACAAGAAAGCGGTCGCCGGCCAGAAGGCCTTCCTCTCGATACGTCCGGAGAAAATCAGCTTGCCCGCCCAGGACAACCCGATCGCTGTCGATGGCACGATCATGAGCACCAACTATCTCGGCGGCTACACATACTATCTGATTGAAGCGGGCGGCACCAAACTGCGCATCTCCAAGCGCAACAGCGTCAGCCGCGGCCAGATGTTCGAGATCGGACAATCGGTGAAAGTCGGCTTTGCCGCCGAATCCGTGCGGATCCTTGGCGCATGAAGGCACACACAAAAAGTCCGAGCTGGCCCAAAATTCCAACCTGGAATGTCCTCGGCTTGCTGCCGGCTCATCTCATCATGCTGCTGACGCTGATCATCCCGATCGGGATCATCATCGTGGTGTCGTTCTCGACGCGCGGGCCCTATGGCGGATTCGAGTATGTGTTCACCACAGCGCCCTACAAGCAGCTGCTGTTCAACGAAGGCTGGACCGGCGAGCTGGAGTTCAATCCGCAGTATCTCATCGTCGTTGCCAGGACGCTGCTCCTGTCGGCCGTGACGACCTCGATCTGCCTGCTTCTGAGCTTCCCGGTCGCTTATTTCATCGCGCTGCAGCGACCGACGATCAAGGTGCTGCTGATCTATCTCGTCACGCTGCCATTCTGGGTTTCGATGATCGTGCGCGTCTATTCCTGGATCATCATCCTGGGCAAGGATGGTGTCATCGAAAAGACCCTCCGCGGACTGGGTCTCGTCGACAACATGGACTCGCTGCTGTTCGGCAACACCGCCATGCTGCTCGGTCTCGTCTACAGCTACATTCCACTGATGATCCTGCCGATCTTCGCCTCGATCGAGAAACTCGACCCTGCGCTCATCGAGGCGTCGCATGATCTCTACGGCAACCGCCTGACCACATTGCGCCGCGTTATCCTGCCCCTCACCCGGCCCGGCATGATCGCCGGGGCGATATTGGTGTTCGTTCCGAGCCTCGGCGCGGTCCTGGAGCCGACCCTGCTCGGCGGCGGCAAGACCATGATGATGGGCAATCTCATCCAGTTGCAGTTCGGTGGCGCCCGCAACTGGCCGCTCGGCGCTGCCATTGCCATCGTGCTGATGGCCGCGGTCATGATCTTCCTGATTTTCCAGGGTCTGCGCTCGATGCGGATCGAAGGGCTGGAGCGCGCGGCATGAGCCCGGACAATGATGTCAGGCGCTATCCGGGCTTCGGTCTCTTCAGCGCGATCTTCTTTGCCTATCTCTACCTGCCCATCGCCGTCGTGGTGTTCTATTCCTTCAACGCGAACCGCATCGTCTCCAATTGGGGCGGCTTCTCCTTGCATTGGTACGCCACCGCTTTGTCCAACGCGAACCTGATGACGGCGGTGAAGACCTCCTTGCTCGTCGCCGCGGTCGCCACCGTCGCCTCGACGCTTGTCGCGTTGATGGCGGCATTGGTGCTGGTGCGGGGCCGCAATGTCAGATTCCGCCGCATCTCCGAAGCGGTGGTGAACCTGCCGCTGCTCCTGCCCGAGATCGTCGTTGCCGTCGCCGTCCTGATCCTCTTCTCCGAGGTCGGGCTCGCCAACGGAATGGTGAAACTGATGATCGCCCACACCACGTTCTGCATCCCGTTCGCCTTCTTGCCGATACGCGCGCGCCTGCAAGGAATGGACCTTGATCTGGAGGAAGCCGCCCGCGATCTCTATGCCACCGGTTGGATCGCCTTTCGTCGCGTCACGCTGCCGCTCATCCTGCCGGGCGTCTTTGCCGGCGCCATGCTCGCCTTCGTCATCTCGATGGACGATTTCATCACCAGCAACCTGTTGAATTCCGGCGGCGCCACCACGCTGCCGGTCTACATTTTCTCCCTGATCAAGCAGGGCGTGTCGCCACAGCTCAACGCAATCTCGACCCTGATCATGGTTGTTTCGGTGGTGTTGGCGACCGTGGCCTTCCTGCTTCAGCGGCGGCAGTAGAAGCGGCGTAGTTTTTCCTAATCAGGGCGTCGGGCAATTCGAATTTATCGAACCCGACGGTTTGTTATCGTCGCCCCTGGGAGAACAACAAACAGGGGAATGACATGACAAGAACCACAATTGCAGCGCTCGCCATGGCCGGCGCCGTGAGCCTTGCCTTCAGCGTGCCGGCTCTCGCCGAGGGTAACCTCGCCATCTACGCATGGGCCGATTCCATCTCGCCCGAGATGGTCGCGAAATTCGAGAAGGAAACCGGCATCAAGGTCACGGTTGACGCCTTCTCCTCCAACGAAGATCTGCTGACCAAGCTGCAGGCCGGCTCGTCGGGCTACGACATCGTCACGCCTTCGCAGCACTTCGTGAAAATCATGATCGACAGCGGGCTGCTCGAGGATTTCGGCGCCAGCTCGATGGCGGCCTACAGCCAAGTCCTGCCGGACTGGCAGAAACCGTGGTGGGATGCGACAGGCAATCATTCGATCCCGCTCGCCTTCGGCAATGCCGGCTACACCGTCAACCGCGACCTCTACAAGGGGCCGGTCGACAGCTGGAAGACCTATTTCGAGCCACCGGCGGAACTGCGCGGCAAGATTGCCAGCCTGGCGCAGCCCGACGAAGTCATTCCGGCCGCCGAGAACTATCTCGGTATCAAATATTGCAGCGAAGACCCGCAGGAGATGAAGCGCGTGCTCGATCTCTTGCTGGCGCAGAAGCCATTCGTTGCCGCCTACTCCAGCGACAACATCGAAAACCGCATCGGCAGCGGCGAGGTTGCCGCCCATTTCTGGTGGGACGGCAACACTATGCGGCTTCGCCGCAACGACAAGGCCAATGTCGAATACGCGATGCCGAAGGAAGGTCTGGTCGGCTGGCTGGATTCCTATGTCGTGCCGAAGGGCGCGGCCAATATCGAGAACGCCAAGAAGTTCATCGATTTCATGGCCCAGCTCGACAATGCGACGGCGCAGTACAATTACTACGGCCACTCCTCGCCGGTGAAGATCGACGAGAGCAAGGCGCTCTACAACAAGGAAAACGCGCCGGAGCTGTTCCCGACCGTTCCCGTCAAGATGGGCCAGGCCTGCTCGCCGGCGGCGCAGGAACTCGTCACCAAGGTCTGGACGCAGCTTCTGCAGTGAGCTGCTCAGCCGGGGCGCGCGCCGCCCCGGCATCTGTTTCAATGGTGCTGGCCGTGCAGACCGAAAATCTCGATTACGATTATATTGTCATCGGCGCAGGCTCGGCCGGTTCCGTCCTGGCCAATCGTCTGAGCGCCAACCCATCCCACAAAGTGTGCCTGATCGAGGCCGGCGGCAGCGACAATCATCTGCGGGTCAAGGTGCCTGCCGGCATCCTCTCGCTCTACGGCAATCCGAACTATGACTACTGCTATGTCGGCGTGCCCCAGCCCAACCTCAACGGCCGCAGGATCCCGGTCAATCGCGGCAAGGCGCTGGGCGGTTCGAGCTCGATCAATTCCATGGTCTATATCAGGGGCGCCGCGCAGGACTATGACGAGTGGTCGCGGCTCGGCTGCGCGGGATGGGCGTTCAGCGACGTGCTCCCCATCTTCAAAAAGCTCGAGCGCAACCTGCTTGGCCAGGACCCGCGCTATCACGGCACCAGCGGCGAATTGCTGGTCGACAACCCGCGCGATCCGAACGTGCTGTCGTCGATGTTCGTCAAGGCCGGCAACAATGCCGGCCTTCCGGCCAACAACGACTTCAATGCCAAAAGCCAGTTCGGCCTCGGCATCTACAATGTCACGCAGGATCGCGGCCAGCGCTTCAGCAGTTTTACCGCCTTCATGCGCCCCGTGCTCGATCGCAAGAATCTCACAATCTTGAGTGAATGCGAAGTCATCGACCTCACGATCGCCGAGGGCCGTGCAACAGGCGTGCGGGTGCGGCACAAGGGCGAGCAGACGACGCTGTCTGCCCGCCGCGAGATCGTGCTTTCGGCCGGCGCGATCAATTCACCGAAGATCTTGCTGGCATCCGGCATCGGCGCCGCAGCCGAGTTGCAGGCGATCGGCATAAGACCGGTTGTCGATCTGCCGGGCGTGGGCAAGAACCTGCAAGACCATGTCGACGGCATGATCACGGTCCGCTCCTCCAGCACGAAGACGCTCGGCCTGTCACTGCCCAACCTGCCCCGCGTGCTGGCGGCGCCCTTTCAGTATTTTGCCGGCCGCAAGGGCATGCTCACCACCAACTATGTCGAGGCCGGCGGCTTCGCCAGGACGAAGTATGCAACCGGCATTCCCGACATTCAGTTCCACTTCGTGCCCGGCTATCGCAGCCATCGCGGCAGGCTGGTGGAGTATGGCCATGGCTACGCAATCCACTCCTGCGTGCTTCGGCCCAAAAGCGTTGGCGAACTCAAACTGTCGGGCCACGCAGCGAGCCGGGACGTCCTGATCGATCATCGCTTCTTCTCCAACGAGGAAGACGCCAGGGTGCTGGTCGAAGGCATCAAGATCGCGCGCCAGATCTTTGCCGCATCCGAGTTCGACGCGATCCGGGGCACGGAGATGCTGCCGGGCAAAGATGTCCGCAGCGATGACGAGATCCTCGACTATCTGCGCGCCGAAGCGCTCACCGTCTATCATCCGGTCGGGACCTGCAAGATGGGGACGGACGCGATGGCCGTCGTCGATCCGGCAACGCTGAAGGTGCGCGGCATCAGTGGCTTGCGGGTCGCGGATGCGTCCGTCATGCCGAAGCTGATCGGCGGCAACACCAATGCGCCCAGCATGATGATCGGCCAGCGGGCAGCGGACATGATCCTGGGCCGGGACTGAATGTGCGTTGGCGCACGTGCCGGATACATTTGGACGCGATCATCCGACCGATGGGAATGGCCGAAGTCGCCGCCGGTGACGGAGCGTGTCGGGCTGCCTGAAGTTTCATGTCGTTCTTCAGTCTCGACCTCGACAAAAGCTGTGACTAATCACCCTCCCGCGCCTTCGCTAATATCCGCATCACAACAGCATTTGTAGTAATCTCACCTTGAAAACCTCGGCCGAGAATCAGCTGGGGTGGCGGGCGGCTGGTTGTGGCGACACTCAACGCGCAGGTTCTGGATTTCCTCGACTGGTGGCTCGATGAGCTGCGAGGGGTCTGGACGCGGATTGTTCCCAGGCAAAAGCAATCATCCGCCAGCGACTGGGTCGTCACCCTGGCGGATGACGGCATCGGCGCCCGCGAAGCCGGTGCACCGGAATTCCAATCGATCCCGTTGGCGCTCACGGCGTCCTCGGACGAGGTTCTGGCGCTTCTCCAGGGCGGACCTCGGCGCAAGCGGCCGGCCTTCGATATCCGGATAGAGCCCGGGCTGTTCCTGACCCGGCAACTGGCGGCGCGGCGGTTGCCGCTTCGCCAGGCGCGCGACATGGCCGAACTCGACCTTCTGGCCACCACGCCGATCGACCCGGCGCAGGTGCATGTCGTCTTCGCCACGCACGCTGAGCAGGACTGCTTCTACCATGTCGTCAAGGCGAAGACGCTTGCCCCCGTGCTGGACGCGGTGCGCCGGGCCGGCGGGTCCGTCCGCTCTCTGTCTCTGTCGCAACCGGACAGCACGCTGCGGGCCGATCCGCTCAGCCTCGCCGCCATCTGGCCACCGACAGCCCGCGACCGGCGCGGCAGAACCGTCTGGGTCGCGGCCTGTTCGGTGCTGGCCGGGGCGGTGCTGGTCACCTTCGCCCATGCCCATTGGCGCAGCTGGCAGGCGGGTGCTGAACTGGACGCGCAGATCGCCGACGCGCAGGTGTTGGCCAAGGCAGCGCGCACCTCGCTGCAGAAGCGCCAGGCCGGCATCGAGCAGATCGAAAAAATCCGTCAGGAAAAGAAGACCACGGCGTCGCTGGTGCGTGTCTGGGCCGAGCTGACCCACCTGCTTCCCGACACGGCCTGGGTGACCGATCTTTCCGCCAAGGGCGACGACCTGACCATCACAGGCTTTTCCGCCTCCGCCGCCGAACTGATCCAGCCGCTCGACGCATCGCCGCTGTTTTCGGCACCCGAATTCGCCTCGCCCGTGGTCAGGGTTCCCGGCCAGGACGGCGAACACTTCACCATTTCGGCCAAGATCGGAGCGCTCTGACGATGCTCTCCGCCATCCTCGACACAAGGCCGCTGGTTCGTCGCCTGATCGCGCTGGCCCTTGCAGCGGTGACGGCCTGTGTCCTGGCCTGGGTGGCGTTCGCGGCGCTCGACAGCGTCGCCTCGGCGCAAGCCGGGATAGAGGAAAAGCGGGAGCTTCTCGGCCAGTTGCAGAGTGTGGCGGCACTGGCAAAGCGCCTCGACAGTGCCGCCAGCCCCGTGGTCGCCGCAAATCCCGAATTTCTCACCGGCGAGAGCGAAGCGATCATTCGCGGCGGGCTGCAAAAGCGGCTGAACGCGATCGCCGTCGCCAATGGGGTCAGCGTGCTGTCGGCCGGCAATGCACCTGTGCTCAGCGAAGCCGGCGTGGATTTTATCGGTCTGCGGGCCAACCTTTCGGGGCCGCTGGAGGGCATTCACAACGCCGTCCTCGCCATTGAAACCTCGCTGCCGGTGTTGTTCATCCGCGAGGCCACCGTGCGCACCACCGATGTCGGACCGGCTGCCGGACGGACCGGCGACCCTGAGATCTTTGCCGAGATCCTGTTTTACGGCCCGCTGCAAACGCAGGGCGCGCCAGCCGCCAATGGGGTCAAGCCATGACCCGTAAAATCACCGGACTGGCGATTGCGGCCATGATCGCGGGCCTCGTCCTGGTCAATGTCGCGCTCTACGGCACGCCGGTCGACATCACGCCGGTCGCCTCCGGAAAGGGCCATGACGGCGCATTGGCATCAGCGGCGGGATCGCTGCAGTTTCCCGAGGCCGGCGATTTCAGCGAGACGTTCCAGCGTCCGCTGTTTACGCCGACCCGACGCAAAATCGTGCCGCCGCCGGCCCCGCCGCAGCCGGTGGAGGTTGCCGTCGCACCGGCCGAACAACCGGCACCGCCGCCCGAAGCCGCACCGGCCGCTGCGCCATCGCTGCTGGGCATCAGCAGAAACGGCGGAGCGGCAAAGGCGCTGCTGCGCGTCGCCGGCAGCGACGCGGCTGTCTGGTATGGCAATGGCGAAACCGTCGATGGCTGGAAGGTGTCGGCGATCGATAAGGATCAGGCCGTGCTCGAGCGGGACGGCAAGGTGGCGCGCATCCTGCTTTATCCGCCATGGAAGAACGTCCCGCCACCGCCGCCGCCCCCTCCGCCACCGCCGGTCCCGGAATTATGAGCGGCCGCACCTCTCATGACAGGGCAGGCGCAGGCGACGAAAGCGCAAGCAGCGGCTTTTCGCTGGTCGCCGTGCTGGTGTTCATGCTGATCGTCTCGGCGATCGTCGTTCCCTTTGCCGTGACGGCGAAAACGCGGCTGATGATCGCCAACAACGAGGTCGAACAGGAGCGCCTGTCGCTGCTTGCCGAGGGCCTGGGCAATGTGATTGCGAGCGAATTGACCGGCGGCTCGGGGCCGAAGACATTTGCGCTGGATTCCACACCGGCGGCGTGCCGGTCGGGTGCGTTCAGCTTCGATGTGCGCGTCCAGGATCACAGCGGGCTGGTCGATCTCAATGCCGCCGACGACCATTTGCTGGCGCTCGGTTTCGCATCGCTCGGCTTCGAGCAGCAGGCGTCGCAGGCGCTGGCCGAGGCCGCGATCCGATTTCGCGACAACGCCAAGCTGTTTGCCGGCCAGCCCCGACCCAGAAGCGCCGTCGGGCCGCCGCAAGACAAGCAGGCGCCGTTCGAATCCGTGTCTGAACTGCAGGAATTCTCGGCACTTGCGTCAGTGCCCCTGCAGGCGCTTCATGCCGCCTTCACGGTCAACTCGAAGCGCGGCACGATCAGCGCCGATCGTGCGCCGAGCCGTCTTCGCGCTGCCCTTGCTACCGGTTCCAGCGCCGCGGTGGTTCAGGCGGCCGAGGCATCGGCCTACACGGTCGACGTGGTCGTCAGACGCGACGGATCCGGCATCACGGGCGAAGCCGGGTTCATCATCGAGAAATCTCCGGTCAGCGACACGGCGTTCTGGCGCGTCTCGCGAAGCCCGGCCGGTGACGCCGGCACATTGCCGACAGTCGTCGGGAGCGCGGGCTGCGAGGTGCTTTTCGGCACCGAGGCCGCACAGCTTCTGCAGGTGTGGGGCTCATGAACGCTTCCATCCAACCCCAGGGGATCGAGGCGTTTCTGGCCTTTCTCGAAGGCGAGAAGGTGCTGACCGCGCACGCGGCCCAACGCGCCCTGGGAGCATCGCGAACGTCAGGACACCCCTTCGATACGGTGATGACCGAACTCGGGCTGATCGGCGAGCAGGAGCTTGCCAACAGCCTCAGCCGCTACCTCCAGGCACCGACGCCGGTCGAGATTCCCGAACAGGTCAGCCCCGAAATGCTGGCCAGCGTGCCGCTGGTCTATCTCAGGGAAAACGCGATCCTGCCGCTGCAGATGGATGCCGAGCGGCTGGTTGTCGCCGTGGCCGATCCGTTCTCCTCGGCAACCATCGACGCGCTCGCCTTTCACTATGAGCGGACACTGGCGCTGCGCATCTTGCCAAGGCGCACGATCACCGAATGCATCGATCGCATCGAGCAATCGGCCCTGGCGGCCGTTTCAAATGGCGGCGGCGGTGGCGAGATCCTGGATTTCGGCCCCGACGACCTCGAACGGTTGAAGGATTTTGCCCGCGAGGCGCCGATCGTCCGCTTCGTCGCAGAGACGATCCACAAGGCGGTCGATGCAAGAGCCACCGACATCCATATCGAGCCGCTCGAGGATCACGTCCGCATCCGCTTCAGGCATGACGGCATGCTGTCCACCGTCGACACCGCATCGATTGCGATGCTGTCCGGCATCTCCACCCGCATCAAGATCCTGTCGCGGCTCAACATTGCCGAACGGCGCCTGCCGCAGGACGGACGCATGCGCATCGCCGTGCGCGGCCGCGACGTCGACCTGCGCGTCTCGGTCATTCCGTCGATTCACGGCGAAGCCATCGTGCTTCGAATTCTCGACCGCGCCGGCGTCGAATTGAAGTTGGAGAAACTGGGGTTCGATGGTGCCGCGCAAGCCAAGATCCGCTCCATGTCGCAAGCCGCCAACGGCATCGTGCTGATCACCGGGCCGACCGGCAGCGGCAAGACGACGACGCTCTATTCCATCCT
Organism: Mesorhizobium cantuariense; assembly: GCF_042647205.1. Lineage (NCBI taxonomy): Bacteria > Pseudomonadati > Pseudomonadota > Alphaproteobacteria > Hyphomicrobiales > Phyllobacteriaceae > Mesorhizobium > Mesorhizobium cantuariense. The sequence continues at coordinate 4,807,685 of NZ_JBHRVD010000001.1, forward strand.
CGCCGAGCGTTCGCGGCCGGACGTCAAGATTTTCACCGTCGAGGACCCGGTCGAATACCGGATGGCGGGCATCACCCAGCTGCAGGTCAATCCGGCGATCGACCTCGATTTTGCCGCGGCACTCCGTTCGATCCTGCGGCAGGATCCCGATATCATCCTGCTCGGCGAAATTCGCGATCGCGAGACGGCGCAGGTCGCCGTCCAGGCGGCCCTGACCGGCCACCTGGTGTTTTCAACGCTTCACACCAACAGTGCCGCGGGAGCGCTGACGCGGCTTCGCGACATGGGCATCGACGGCTATCTGCTCGGCGCGACGATCAGGGGCGTCATCGCACAGAGGCTGTTGCGCCGCATCTGCCCGACCTGCCACGGCGCGGAACAGACCGGCCCGGCCTGCCGCACCTGCAACGGCTCCGGCTACAGCGGGCGCACGGTGACCTACGAAATGCTGCAGGTGTCGCCGCGCATCGCCGAGCTTATCGACCAGGGCGCCGGCGAAATGGAGATCGGGAAAATTGCCGCCGAGGATGATCTCGTGCCGATGTCGATCCACGCAACCGCCCTTGCCCGATTGCAGGTCACCACGATGGACGAAGTCCGGCGTGTCATCGATCTCGCAGGAGGCGGCTGATGCCGGCCTTTGCCTATCGCGCCTATCTCGTCGACGGCAGCACCGAGACCGGCGTTCTCGATGCGTCGACCAAGCAGGATGCGGCCCGCAAACTGGCGCAGCAGGGCCGCCGTTCCTATCATCTTGCGCCGGTGAACAGCGACAAACAGCAGCTTCGCCTGCCGGGGCGCAGCACGCTGACATTCACCCGGAAAGTCGATCTCAGTCGGTTGTTTTCCGAGCTTTCGGTGCTTCTGAACGCTGGCTTCACCGTCGACCGCGCGTTGGGTGCGGTCATCTCGGGCGAGGCCAACGGTCAGCGGCGCCAACAGCTGCAATCGGTGCTCGATCTGACGACCGGCGGCCGGCCGATCGCGGAGGCATTTGCCGGCCTGCCGGGCATCACCTCCGACGTTGCCGCTCTTCTCGCCAGCGGCGAGCGCAGCGGCAAGATGGGCTACATATGCCAGCGACTGGCGGACACGTATGAGGCAACCGCCAAGCGCCGTGCGGCAATCATCGAGGCCCTGGCCTATCCTGCCTTCCTGCTGCTGGTCATGAGCGGGGCGCTGGTCATTCTGGCAACGGTCCTGGTGCCGGCGCTGGAACCGATTTTCGAAGACTCATCCGCCCCCAAGCCGTTCACCATGACCATGCTTTCGGCGTTCGGCACGGTGTTCCGCGACTATCCGTTCGTCTTCCCGCTGGCAGCGGTCCTCGGCCTGTTTGCCTGGCTTTTCCTGTCCCGGTCCACCGGTGCCAGAAAGCGCCTCTCGCATTGGCTGTTGAAGATCCCGCTAATCGGCGCGCTGGTCAGGGATACCGTGATTGCGCGCTATCTGGAAACGCTTGCGCTGTTGCTCGGCAATGGCGTGGCGATGACCGAGGCGCTTGGCCTGGCCGCCAACGTTTCCAGGCAGAGTTCACTGGCGGCAAGTTTTGCAGCGATCGAAGAAACCGTCGCCAATGGCGCGCGCCTGCATGGCGCGATCGTCAAGGCAGGGATTTTCGACAATGCGACGATGTCGCTGGTCTCGCTCGGCGAAGAGGCCAATGCGCTTCCGGTGGTGCTGGACCGCGCGGCGAAAATGCTTCAGCTGACATTGACGCGACGCATCGACACCGTGCTGAAGCTGCTGACCCCGGCACTGACGATTTCGCTCGGTTTTCTCGTCGGCAGCCTGGTCATTTCGGTGATGACCACGATCCTCAGCATCAATGATCTGGCGCTGCAATGACAGCCGCGCCGGGAGCCGCCGCACAGGCAGACGCAACGGCCGGATTCACCCTGGTCGAGATGCTGGTCGTGCTGGCGATCATGGCCCTGGTCGCGGCCATCGCAGCACCCGGGCTGGTCAGCAACTATCGCACCAAGACCCTGGAGACACTGGCCGGCGAGATCACCATGCGGCTGCGCCTGTCGCGCACATCGGCGATCGCCACCGCCAGGCCGAAGCAGGTCGTCGTCGATCTCGGCGCCCGCGCCTTCCGTTTTGGCGAGCGGGACACGCTCACTTTGCCGGACGATGTCAAGATGACTGTGACCACCGGCCAGGAGACAGTCATTGCCGACCGGCAGACGGTCCTGACCTTCCTTCCCGACGGCAGCGCTTCCGGCATGGACATCGCCCTCGAGCGAAAAGGGCGGACCGCGCGCATTGCGGTCAACTGGCTGACCGGGCTTTCAACCTGGCGCGCACTGCCATGACGGGGCCATCGCCCCAACCCTCCCCCGAAGACGGATTTTCGATCCTGGAGATGATCGTCGCCATGACCATCCTGGCTCTTGTGCTTGGCATCGCCAGCCAGTCGATCGTGCTGGCGAGCCGCAGCATCGCGGCGGCCAAGCGCCAGGTCGAAGCCGCCAGGACCGTCCGTGTGATGCTGGCCGACTACGAGGCCCGACCCATGGCGCAAACCACGGCGCCATCCGGCTGGACCCTGAAGACGCGTACGATAGAATTGTCGAAGGCCAAGGTGACCGCTGTGCTCATCGAAAAGACAGGCGGAACATTTCAAAGCCAGGCGTTTCTGACCTTCGTGCCCGCGCGGGACCCGGGCACCCCATGAGCGTGTTCGTCCGCGCTCGCTCGAAGCTCGGCGCCATTGGCCGGCAGGGACGTCGTTCAGGCGTCCCTCTGCCAGACGCCAGATCATCGCCGGGACCATCGGCATCGGTTGAGGGATTTGCGCTGATCGATGTGTTGGTCGGACTGGCCCTGATCGGCGTGATCACATCGCTGATGATGGTCATCCTCGGCCAGGCTCGAACCATGGTGCGTATCGAAAAGGCAACCGAATTCCAGATGGAGGTCGATGCCGCATCGCGGTTTCTGGAAACGGCGATCAGCCACGCCGAGCCGTTGCCATTGTCGAAGTCGTCGCCGGACCAGGTGCTTTATCTCGACGGCGATGGTGCCCGGATCGAATTCAACGCCGTTCAGGCAATCGGCTTCAAATCCTCCGCGCTGCGCGAAATTGCTGTTTCGCTTGGCGGAAGTGCACTGGCCATTGTCCAGAAAACACGGCGCGGCAGCGGGGCCGGCGCGTCGACGCAGAGCCAACCGGTGCGGCTGCTCGGCGGCGTGAGCGCCATGAAATTCGAATATCTCGACGGTTCGACGGCAGCGTCGCCGTGGTTGCCGAGCTGGAATGCGTCGCGGCGCCTGCCCGCCGCCGTCCGGTTCACCGTTTCGGTTCTGCGCGATGGTGCTGCCTATTCGGCGAAAGGTTTTGCCCGCCTCGACCTGGCGAATGCACGGATGCCGCCACGCACGAACTGAACACCTCGCGCCGTCAGTTGCTGACGTCCTGGTCTTCGCCGCTCCCATCCGGCTTACCGTCTTTTCCAAGGCTACGGATAAGCACGCCGCTCGCGTCGTCCTTCACTTCGTAGGAATAGGGTCTTCCCCACGGATCCTTCAGGCCGGTCGTCCCCTTGAGATAGGGTCCGTTCCAGCGCGCTTCGCCGGCAGGCGGCGCGACCAGGGCCGAGAGCCCCTCCTCTGCGGTCGGATATTTCGCGTTGTCGACATAGTAGAGTTCGAGCGCGCTTTCGATGTTGCGGATTTGCGCCTTGGCCGCGTTGGTCCTGGCCGAGCCGAGATAGCGCAGAACCTGAGGTGCTGCGAGCGTGGCGATCAACGCGATGATGGCGAGCACGACCAGAAGCTCGACCAGGGTGAAGCCACTTTCGCGATCGTCGCGTTCGCCGACAGATTTTCTGGCGCGGCCGGATTTTTCAGAGGTGAAGCGCGGAGTGATCATCAGAGCAGTCCCATATCCAAACCTGCAAATTGCTCCAGTGCCCAGCTGCAGCCGAGGCCGATGGCGATGAATGGACCAAAGGCGACACGTGCCTTCGCCGCCGCCGGGCCTGCCGCAACCACCTGCCCGCCGACGAACAGCAGAGCGCTGGCGCTGGCGATGAACAGCAGCACCGGCAACAGCAGCGGGCTGATCCAGCATGCGGCGGCCGCCAGCATCTTGACGTCGCCGAGGCCCAGACCAATCCTGCCGGTCATGAGGAAATGACCGCGCCGGATCAGCCAGGCAGCGGCAAAAGTCGCGGCGGCGAACAGGATGTGTACCGGCAGGCCGTCTGCCTCAGTCGCCATCTGATAGGCAAGGCCGATGCCGGCCAGAGCCAGGTTGAGCCCATCCGGGATGATCTGCCTGCGGAAATCGGCGATCGAAATGGCGCAGAGAACAGCTGCCAGGGCGATCGTCACAGCCAGCACGAGAGATGGGTGCGCAGCCATCGTCAATACGCCAGCCTCTTCAGATCCTGTTGCAGCTTGGTGCCGCCGCGTCGCTTCTGGATCGGTGTCTGCAGGCTGATCTTGCCGCGGAATTCGTCCGTCACTTCGCGGGCTTCGTTGATGTCGCGGACAACATGTGGCCTGATAAAGATGATCAGTTCGGTGCGTCCGATGCTGTCCGTCTTTTGCTTGAACGCGTTACCGATAATCGGGATATCGCCGAGGATCGGCACTTGGGTGCGGTCGACATTGTTGCGCGACTGGATGAGGCCGCCCAGCGCCAGGCTCTCGCCGTCATTGACCAGAACGCGGGTCTGGATCTTGCGCTGCTGGATGGTCGGCGAATCGATGCCGGAACTGGTCGTCTTCGTCACATTGCTGACCTCCTGCTGGATGTCGAGCATGACCCTGCCGGCATTGTTGATGCGCGGCGTCACCGTCAGGATGACGCCGGTGTCCTTCATCTCGACCGAGACGACCGGCGAGCTGCCGAGCGTCTGGTCGACCACTTGCCTTGTGGCGATCGGCACCTGGTCGCCGACCTGCAATATCGCTTTCTGGTTGTTCAGCGCCATGATGGTCGGCGCCGAGATGACATTGACGTCGGTGATGCTGGAAAGTGCGTTCAGCGTCACCTGGATATTGTCGGTTGCATAGCTCCAGTTGAAGCCAGGCAGCGCTGCCGCGGCAACGCCCTTCGCCACGTCGGACACCGAGATCTTCATGCCGCCATTTTCGAAGAACCAGCGCAGGCCGTATTTCAGGTCATCGTTGAGCGTGACTTCGGCGATGACGGCTTCCAGCATGACTTGCGTCGGCAGCACGTCGACCTTGCTGAGGATCTGCTCGATGCGTGCGTAGTCACGCGCCGTGGTCTGGATCAGCAGCGCATTGTTTTCGATATCGGCGACGACCGTGGCGTGGGCTGGCGACTGTCCGTCCTGCATCGGCAGCGAAGGCGACGGCCCGGTCAATGGCACCGGCGTGACACCATCCGATTGCATGGCGATCGGCGTCTGGTCGGGCGACACGTTCGAGCCGCCTGAGTCGCCCTCGGTCTTGACCGAGGTGCCGAGGACTGAGCTCAGCACCGCGGCCAGTTCCTTGGCCGGACGGTTCTGGATCTGGTAGACGAAAAGCTGATCTTCGTTGGTCTCGGCCAGTCTGTCGAGCTTGTTGATCCAGGTCGCGGCACGGGCGAGATAGGCCGGGCGCGACGTGATCACCAGCACCGAATTCAGCCTGTCGTTGGGAATGAACTGGATGAGCTTGGCGCCCGGCCCTTCCTTGGTGCCGAAGATCGAATCAAGCTCGGCGGCGACCGCCTCCGGTTTGGAGGTCTTCAGCGGGTGCAGCGCCACCGACATGCCTCGCATCCAGTCGACGTCGAACACCGAGACCGCTTCGCGGATGGCATTAAGATCGCTGTCGTTGCCGGCAACGGTGATCAGGTTGCGGGTGGAATCGACTCGCAGCACCGAGCCCTGGCGGGTGATCGGTTCGAGAATGGTCTTCATCTCGTCGGCGGCGATGAATTGCAGCTGCAGCACCTGCACCTTGACGCCGGGACCGGACGGCGAAACCGAAGGCACGCTGACCGGCGGTGTGCTGGACATGATCTCGGAGAGCGGCACGACCTGGTAGGTGCCGGCGCGGTTGGTGATGCCGGCGCCGTTTACCGCGAGCGCCGATTGCAGGATGTCGACCAGTGCATCCTTCGACACCGGTTGCGAGGTCTGCAGCGTCACCGTGCCTTGCACGCGCGGGTCGACGATGTAGTTGAGGTGAAGCGCGTCGCCGAGCACCGCCTTGGCCGCCTCGGTAATCGGCGCATTGATCAGGTTGAGCTCGAACTGGCCCGAACCATCGGTCGTCACCCTGGTGACGGGCGCGCCGGAGGAGACGAACTGACCCGAGCCCTGATACTGCGTGCCGTTGAAGCGCTGCGCCTGGCCGGCCGCCGACGTGACGGCGCCGGTCCCGGTGTAGCCCGCCCGCAAGGGCGAATTCTTGGCGTGCAGGCTGTCGATGGTTTCGGTGAAGAAGTCCTTGCCCGGCGCGGACGTGCATCCAGCAATCGCCAGCAGCGTGCACAACATGACGCGACTACTCGGCCTGATCGACATTCACCCGATTCCCCTAGATTCCCAGTCTAGGGCTTCTTGCTACCGGATGTTTGGAATGATGGGGGTATTCGGGGTCTATCCACAGGGTAGGTGGCGGAGAGCGGCGGGTTGCTGGGTCAAGGCAGGCGTGCGATCCGTAGGCGGATGATTGCAGGCCGGTCGGATCAAGGTCGCCGGCTGAATGGACTACTTCCGGCCCTCCCCCGATTGCGAGCGCTCGAGGACGGCGAAGAAGATCACGGTGAGGAGAAGGACAATCAGCAGCAGCACGAACGCGGCTGCCGCGCCTTCGTTGAGCGAAAGGCCGAGAAAGGCGCGGCGATAGGCAAAGAAGCTCAGGACTTCGGTCGCGTTGCCTGGCCCACCTTTGGTCAAGACATAAGGCAGATCGTAGGTCCGGAACTCATTGATCAGCTGGATGATGATGGTGATTGCCGCGACCGGCCGGAGCATCGGCAGCGTGATGTAGACGAATTGCTGCCAGCCGCGCGCTCCATCCACTTCAGCCGCCTCATAGGGATCACGCGGCAGAGCGGCGAGCCCCGCGGCGAGGATCAGCACGACGAAGGACATTTGCTGCCAGATGTCGATCGCCGCCATCGTCCAGAGCGCCATGCCTGGCGTCCCGAGCCAGTCGAGGCGCGGCAGGCCGAACGTCTCCATCAGATGATTGGCGATGCCGAGATTGGGCTGGAGCAGCATGCGCCAGATCAAGGCGACGCTGATCGGCGACATCGCCATGGGAATGGTCAGAACCGCGAAATAGACCGGCTTCATCCGGACAGTCCGGTTGAGCATCAGGGCGATGCCGAGCCCGATCACGAATTCGCCGACCACCGTCACCGCCGAATAGCGCACGGTGAGCCAGAGCGCGTTCCAGAACAGCTCATCGCCGATCATCGACGCGAAATTCTTGAACCCGACAAGCGGCAAAAGCTGCGGCTTGATCAAGGTCATCGAGGAAATCGAGAGGATGCAAGCGTAGGCCAGCGGAAAGCCCATCACAATCGCCAGCAGCAGGAGGCCGGGCAAGGCAAAGGCCCAGCCGGTCCGCCACTCGCGGCCACGGGCAGCCCATCCTTTTTTGATCGCATTGTGCATCGTAACCGAGCCTTGGTCGGGGTGGCGTTCCTGGTCTGGTCAAGAACCGGCGCGGCTGACACCGCCGCGCCGGATCTCCTTGCCGAGCCGTACCGCTACTTATCGAGGAGCCCCTGCAAGCCGTCGGAAGCCGCCTTCAGCGCTGCCTCCGATGTCGCCTGGCCGCCAGCCGCCAGCGAGAGCTGGGTACCGAGCAGATCCTCGTATTGCGCCGAATAGGTGAAGATCGGAAACGACTTGCCGGTCGACACCACGCCCTCGGCGGTCTTGTAGAATGGATACTTCGCCAGCACCGCTGCATCGGTATAGACATCGCTGCGCACGGGCGCGTGGCCCTCGAGCGCACGCTTCACCGAAACATCCTTGCTCTGCACCCACTGGATGAAGGTCCAGGCGGCTTCCTGCTCTTCGGGCGACGTGTTCTTGGGAATGCCCCAGCCCCAACCGCCGCTTTCGCCATGGCCACCCGGCATCACCGACAGGCCAACCTTGCCGGCGACCGTCGGACACTTCACGGCATCGTCCATCTGCGGCAGCATCCACCAATAGGTGACCATGCTGAAGGCGGAACCGCTGCACATCAGGCGCATGGTGTCATCGAGCGTCGCCGACACAGCACCCTGCTGGGCGCCGTGTTGAATGTTGTCGACATAGAGATCGAGCGCTCTCTTCGCCTCTGCCGTGTCGAGGCTCGCCTTGCCGTCGGCATTGAGATAGCTGCCGCCGGCGGAGAACAGGTAGTTGGAGAATTCCATGCTGTTCGGATCGCCGCGCTGGCCCTGCATTGCGGCTCCGGCGACGCCGGCATTGGCTTTCATGAATTTGGAAATCGCCACATAGTCTTCGAGAGTCGTCGGCAGGGCGAGTTCCTTGCCGGTTGCCGTCTTGTAGGCGGCCTTGAGCTTCTCGTCGCCGATCAGGTCCGTCCGGTAGAGGAGGCCCATCGAGTAGTTGTACATGGGCACCAGGAACAGCTGGTCCTTGGTTCGGCCGAGCAGGTCAAGCGTCGAAGGAATGAAGGGGGTCAGATCGTATCTGGATTTCTCGACGAAGGGTTTCAGATCGGCGAGCCAGCCGGCCGCCGGAAATTCACCGGCCCACAGGAAGTCGACCTCGAGCACATTGTAGTAGCTCTGCGGCGCGGTCAGCTGGGACACCAGCTTGTCGTGCATGTCGGGATAGCCAATCTTCTCGAACTCGACCTTGATGCCGGTCTGCTTCTCGAATTCGGGCAACAGCGCTTCAATGATCTTGGTTTCCGGCACGTCCTCCATCAAGGCGTGTAAGGTGATGGGCTCGGCCGCCCTGGCCGGAAGCGATGCGCTGACAACAGCTGCCCCGCTCACGGCCGTCATCAGCATTTTGATCAAGGTCTGCTTGTTCCAAGTCATAACTCTCTACTCCTCTTTCCCTCTGGACGCAGCGGTGATCCCGCCACGATTTCGTAACCGGCTAGCGAGCCATGTCGGCTCTCGGAGCGGCCGGCCTATTTCACGCTGCCGAACGTCAAGCCCTGGACGATGAAGCGCTGGATGAAGCGGGAAGCCACGACCAGCGGCAGGATGGCAAGGACGACACCGGCCGAAACCTTGGCGATCTGGACGCCGTTGGAGGTCTGCAACGCGGCGAGCGCAACCGGTATGGTCGCCGTCTTCGGCCCGCTCAAAACCAGGGCAAACAGAAACTCATTCCACGCCAGGATGAAGCCGAGGACGCCGGCTGCCGCGATGCCGGGCAGCGACACCGGCAGCACAACGCGCCAGAAGGCGCCCCAGGCGGTCGCCCCGTCGGTCATCGCCGCCCACTCCAGATCGACCGGAATGCCTTCGAAGAAGCCCATCAGGATCCAGGTCAGGAAAGGTAGGTTGAGCGCGGCATAGACGATTATCAGCCCGGTCAGCGAATTGCTGAGCTCCAGGCTTCGAAACAGCGTGAAGGTCGGCAGCACCAGCGCCACGGGCGGCAACATTTGCGTCGCCAGCACGGCAAAACGCGCCCAACGACCGCCCGTACGGAAGCGGGCGAAGGCATAGCCGGTGGTCGCGGCAAAGGGCAATGCGAGCAGAACCGAGCCAAGCGCGACGATTAGGCTGTTGAGGTAGGACTGACCGAAGCGACTCGACAGCAGTGCCGAATAGTTGTCCGTCGTAAAGGCCGGCATCAACTCGTTGCTGTAGGATAGCTGCTCGGGCACGAAGCTCGTCCGGAGCACCCAGAGCGGCGGCAGCAGCACGATGGCGCAAACGACAATCAGTCCGAAATGCAGGCCGAAGCGGCGACGAAAGGCCGGCCGTTCGCTTCTGTCCATGCTGGTCATTGAGTGGCCCCCATGAGGCTCGGCCGCGCAATCACCAGTTCGGTCTCGGGATCAAAGAGGTGCATTGGCAGCGGGTCGATGTAGAGTTCGACGATCGAGCCGACGGGCGCCGTGAAATAACGGCTGAGGCGGGCGGCGATCTCCAACGGCTTGTCGTCGCCCGCCGCGCGCGCATCATCCTTGCCGCTGGACTGACCCGCAATCTGGCCGATCAGGACGTTCTCGGCGCCGAGAGCCTCGACGGCCACGACCCGTACGGCAACCTTCTGCCAGTCCGGCTTGTCAGGGCTTTCGTGGAAATCCTCGGCCCGCACACCCAGAATGACGCGGCGCCCGACACGCCCGCCATAGGCGGCGCGGTGGCGGGCTGGGACGGCAAGCACGGCACCGCTGTCGGTCAGGACGGAGAACCCTTCGCCAGGTGCGGCCTGAAGCATCGCCGGAATGAGGTTCATCGGCGGCGTCGCCAGGAACCGCGCGACGAAGGTGTTGACCGGATCGGCATAGACTTCAAGCGGCCGACCCGCCTGGACCAGACGGCCGTCGCGCATGATGCATATGCGATCGCCCATGGTCATGGCCTCGACCTGGTCGTGCGTGACATGGACAATGGTGCGGCCAAGGCGCCGGTGCAGCTTGACGAGTTCGAGCCGCATTTCGGCACGCAGCTGCGCATCGAGGTTCGAGAGCGGTTCGTCAAGCAGGAAGGCCGCCGGTTCGCGAACGATCGCCCGGCCGAGCGCGACACGCTGACGCTGGCCGCCCGAAAGCGCTGCCGGCTTGCGCCCGAGAAGATTCTGCAGACCGAGCAGGTTCGCGGCGTCTGCAATCTTGGCATCGATCACTGCGGCGTCGGTGCCGCGCATCTTCAACCCGAAGGCCATATTCTGCCGCACCGACATATGCGGATAGAGCGCGTAGCTCTGGAACACCACTGCGACGTTGCGGTCGCGCGGCGCGACATTGGCGACGCTCTTGCCACCAATGCGAAGATCGCCGGAGGAAATGCTCTCCAAGCCGGCAATCATCCGCAGCGTCGTCGACTTGCCGCATCCCGACGGGCCGAGAAAGATCACGAATTCACCATCGGGAATGGTGAGATCGACCTCATGCACCCCGTAATTGCCATTACCGTAGAGCTTGGAAACGCGATCGAGCTCGATAGACGCCATAGACTTTCCTCATGAACCCCGCCTGACCCGGTCGAACGCCGCGGTTGAAGTCGAGCGAACGGCTACCTTAGAGAACAAAATAGAACATTGAAAGCCTGTTTCCTGATCGTATGTGTTCACTTTTTTGGACGGCACGTGCCGGCACCAAGATCCGGCCACGACCGCGAGGAAGCCGTCAGGTCATGTAGACGCCGCCGGTCACGTTGACGCCCTGGCCGGTCATGAAGCGGGCTTGATCCGAGCAGAGGAAGACGACGACGTCGGCGACGTCATCCGGCAGTTCGAGCCGTCCGAGCGGAGTTTGCGCGATATAGTCGGCGACCACCCGTTCGGGCGTGACTTGCCGCAGATGCGCCTCCCACTCGACTTCTCGCGATTGCATGCCGGTCTTGACGAACCCCGGGCAGACGGCATTAACGCGGATCCCCTTGGGCGCGAGTTCGCGGGCAAAGGCCTGCGTCCAGCCGAGCACGGCGAACTTGGACGCCGAATAGTGCGCCAGGAGCGGCGCACCGACCTTCGCGGCAAGCGAGGCGGTGTTGACGATGCAGCCCGTGCCTTGCTTGACAAAATGCCGTCCGGCGATCTGATTTGCGAGGAATACGCCGCGTGCATTGACCGAGAAGTTGAAGTCCCACTCCTCGTCGGTCAGATCCAGCGCGTGCTGCATGGTGGACACGCCGGCATTGGCGATCAGGATGTCGCAGCCGCCGAGCGCTTCCAGCGCAGCGGCGAAGGCCGCCTCGACGGAATCGCGACGGCGAACATCGACCGCGACGGCGGCGGCACCGCCGCCAATCTCCTCGGCCGCCTGGCGCGCCGCGTCGGGATCCAGATCGCCGATCGCCACGACCACACCCTGCCGCGTCAGGGCGGCCGCGATAGCGCGACCGATCCCCGCACCGCCACCCGTCACGAAGGCACGCTTGCCGGCGAGTTCGGCAAGCACGGGAGGAATGACAGAGACAGCCGGCATGGTCGTATTCTCTCTACTTGATGGCGGAACGCATTCTGTTGATATCGAGATGCATACCAATAAAATCGAACACTGCAAACATAATTCTGTTTGAAAATGTTTGATCGTGCGATAAAGTGAAAATCAGCAGACCGCTTCGTCGGCGGCTTACCCCAGCGGATACATCGATGGCAGACGACACCGCCCTTCCCCTATCATCCACGCATGGCGCACCGCGCGATGCCGATCGTCAGCGCCTTCTCGCGCACGATCGGCACGCACACATCCTGGCTTTGCTGCGCCGGACGGGGTCGCTCACCGTCGCCGCGGCAGCGGCCGAACTCGCCGTTTCCGACATGACGATCCGGCGCGATCTGGTCGAATTGGAGCGCGAGGGCAGGCTTGTGCGAATCCACGGAGGTGCGATCGAGGCGGACAGCCCGCCGCTGGTCGCCATGGACAGTGAGGAGCCGAGTTTCGATTCGCGCTTGCGCCAGCGCCGCGACCCGAAGGCCGCGATTGCCGCGGCCGCAGCCGCGCTGGTCTCGGGATACCGCACGATCGCGATGGATGTCGGCACCACAACCTATCTGATGGCCGAGCACCTCAAGGACCTTCCGCACGCCAAGGTGTTTACCAACAGCCTCAGGATCGCAGCGTTGCTGAACGGCGGCGTGCCCGAGGTCTATGTGGCCGGCGGCCGCGTACGGGCCGACGAGATGTCGACCGGCGGGCCGACGGCTATCGCCCAGTTCGAGGCGCTGTGGTTCGACGTCGCCGTGATCGGCGTCTCCGGTATCACCGTGGACGGCCTCTTCGACTATTCCTTCGATGATACCGACATGAAGCGCGCCTATCTCAGACGATCAGGCGCCAAGATCGTGCTGTGCGACTCCGCCAAATTCCTGCGCATGTCGCTGGTGCGGATAGCGCCATTGTCGGACATCGACATCCTCATCACCGATGCCGAGCCGCCGGCCAGGATCGCCGCGGCGCTCGCCGCGGCCAAGGTCGAGCTGCGCATCGCGCCGCCGCTCACGCGCGACTGAGGCGCAATTTTTTCATTTTATCCCAAGGAGAAGACTCGATGGTATTTGATTTTTTCGGCGACAAGAAGAAGGCTGTCATCTCGATGGCACATATCGGTGCCTTGCCGGGGACGCCCCTCTATGATGCCGATGGCGGCCTCGACAAGTTGATCGATGGCGTACTCGCCGACATCCGCAAGCTGCAGAGCGGCGGCGTCGATGCCATCATGTTCGGCAACGAGAACGACCGCCCCTATGTCTTCAAGGCACCGCCCGAAGGCATTGCCGCCATGACTGCGGTCGTCCAGGCGGTGAAGCCCGAGCTCAAAGTGCCGTTTGGCGTCAACTACCTCTGGGATCCGACTGCAAGCGTCGCGATCGGCGCGGCCACCGGAGCCCGCTTCGTACGTGAGATCTTCACCGGCCTGTTCGCTTCCGACATGGGCCTGTGGGAGCCCGATTGCGCCGCCGCCTCGCGCCTGCGGCACAATCTCGGCCGCGACGACATGAAGCTTCTCTTCAACATCAATGCCGAGTTCGCCCACTCGCTCGACCAGCGCCCGATTGAATTGCGCGCCAAGAGCGCGGTGTTCTCGTCAATGGCCGACGCGATCCTTGTTTCCGGCCCGATCACCGGCCAGCCGGCCGACCAGTCCCATCTGCGCAGCGTCTGCGAAACGATCAAGGACGTGCCGGTCTTCGCCAACACCGGCGTGAACATCGACAATGTCCGCGATGTCCTTTCGCTGGCGAGCGGCGTCGTGATCGGGACCCATTTCAAGATCGATGGCAATACCTGGAACGCCGTCGACGGCGATCGGGTCAAGCGCTTCATGGATGTTGTCACCACTCTGCGTTGAGAGATGGTTCCCACGGCGACACCGGCCATTGCGCCGGGCTCGCCGTGATCATATCGATCATTGCGGGCCGGCGTCCGGAATGATCGACGGTATCGACCGGCAGGACACAACGAGGCCGACAGGTTTCGCCCGCCTGCCCTTCCTCGCATTTCAGTGGATACGACATGGCGTGCGTTCTAGGCCTCGACATAGGCACCACCTCGACGATCGGCATCCTGATCCGGCTTCCCGATCAGGTGCTGGGCCTCGCCACCCGCCCCGTCACGCTGCGTTCCGAGCACGCGGGCTGGGCCGAGGAAGATCCCGCGCAATGGTGGACGAATGTCCGCGACATCGTACAGGAGCTGCTGAGGACCAGCAGCATCAAGGCCGAAGAGATCGTGGCGATCGGCACCACCGGCATGCTGCCGGCGGTCGTTCTTCTGGATGATCGGGGCGAGGTGCTGCGACCGAGCATCCAGCAAAGCGACGGCCGCTGTGGCGCCGAAGTGGCCGAGCTCCGGACCGAATGCGATGAGACGGCTTTCATCGCCAAGGCCGGTAACGGCATCAACCAACAACTGGTCACCGCAAAGCTGCGCTGGATAGAGCGTCACGAGCCGGAGGTGTTCAGTCGCATCGCCACCGTTTTCGGCTCCTATGATTATATCAACTGGCGCCTCACCGGCGAACGTGCAGTCGAGCAGAACTGGGCGCTGGAGGCCGGCTTCGTCGATGTTTCGACACACCGGATCGACGACGATCTGGTGGCGCTCGCGCACATATCGCGCTCAGCCGTGCCACGAAAGATCGCCTCGCATGAAATCCTCGGTTCCGTCTCGGCGAAGGCCGCGGATGAGACCGGCCTGATGGCGGGAACACCGGTCGTCGGCGGTGCGGCCGACATGATCGCCTCCGCGCTCGGCGCTGGCGTTGCCAAGGCAGGCGATGTGCTCCTGAAATTCGGTGGCTCGGTCGATATCCTGATCGCTACCGACCAGATCAAGCCCGATCCGCGCATGTATCTCGATTACCATCTGGTGCCGGGCCTGTTCATGCCCAATGGCTGCATGTCGACCGGCGGCTCGGGCCTCAACTGGTTCGTACGCAATTTCGCCGGTGGCGAGACAGCAGCGGCGCAGGCCGAGGGCATTTCGGTGCATCAGCGGCTCGACGGGCTGGCGGCAGCGCGTCCCGCCGGCGCCGATGGCCTCACCATCCTGCCCTATTTCCTCGGCGAGAAGACGCCGATCCATGATCCGGCGGCCCGCGGCGTGATCGATGGCCTGACGCTTTCGCACGATATCGGCCATGTCTGGCGCGCTCTGCTCGAGGCCTACGCCTATGCCATCGCGCATCATGTCGAGGTGCTCAACGACATGGGCCACCAGACAGAGCGCTATCTCGTCTCCGACGGCGGCTCAAACAGCAGGATCTGGATGCAGATCGTCGCGGATGTATTGCAAAAGCCGGTACAACGCCTGACCGGGCACCCCGGCTCTTGCATCGGCGCTGCTTGGACGGCGGCGATCGGCGTGGGCCTGACAGACGATTGGTCCGGCGTTTCCGGCTTCGTCAGCTTCGCTTACCGGCTCGATCCCGATCCGCGCAAGGCCGACATCTACCGCGATGGTTATCGCCGCTATCGCGACCTCTATGCGCGCCTGTCGGCTCCTGCCGCGACCAGAGCGGGATTGTCATCGTAATGCATCGCGCCATCGCCTGGGACATCGACGGAACGCTGATCGACAGCGAGCCATTGCATCATCGATCTCTCCTCGCTGGCTGCCGCAACTGGAATGTCGATCTCGACGACCTGCCCGATCAGGCCTTTCGCGGCATCCATATGGGCGACGTCTGGACAATGCTGCGTCCGCGTCTTCCAGCCGGGCTCGATCAGCCGGAGTGGCTCGCAGCCATCAATGCCCACTACGTCGCCAACCGGGCGGACGCCACCGCAATCCCAGAAGCGATCGAGACGATCCGTGCATTGGCCGATCGCGGCATTCCGCAGATCTGTGTGTCAAATTCCGGCCGGCAAGTCGTCAATGCCAATCTCGATTCGCTCGGCGTGCTCGACCTCATGAGTTTCACAATCAGCCTCGACGACGTATCGGTCGGCAAGCCCGATCCGACACCCTATCGCGAGGCCTGCCGGCAGCTCGCCATCGCCCCAGGGTCGGTGGTGGCGGTGGAAGACAGCCGCACCGGCACTGAGTCCGCACGAGCCGCAGGTCTGTTCGTGGTTGGCTATCTCCCCAGCGGCGGCCTGTTCGGCGACGTCGATCTCAGTACCAACCGTCTGTCGTCGATCCTGGATCTGTTTCCTGGTTGAGAGTTCGGCGCGACGCTACCATCTTATCTGACGGGAATGGCGGGCCAGGAGGGCGCTGGATCGAACCTGAACCAGGAAGCCGACTACGGCTACGCCAAACGCGCCGGCGAAAGATCCCTCTCGGAAAGTCCATTCGCGAGCAGGTCGGCAGGCAGGCATCCAGAACCAATCAGGTCGGCCGCGGCACGGCCAAGGGCCGGGGCCATCATGATTCCATAACCGCCCTGGCCCGCGAGCCAGAAGAAGTCTGGCGCCGCGGCGTCGTACCCCAGCACGGGCGCCTGGTCGGCTACGAAGGAGCGCAGGCCCGCCCAGCGCTTTGCAATATGGCTGACGGTTGCCAGCGTCTCGCGCTGCAGCCAATCGACCAGCACTGCCACGTCCCATTCGTCAGGCTGGACATCCTGCGGTTCAATCGGCGTCTGGTCGCCCGGCGATGCCATGATCCTGCCGGCGTCCGGCTTGATGTAGGCATCGGCGGCGACATAGTCGACGGCAGGCATTTTGGCGATGTCTAGCCCTGGAGGGCCGTCGACGATGATTGCCGTGCGCCGTTTCGCCACCAGCCCGATCGGCTTAGCATCGGCCATGCCGCCGATCTCTCCAGCCCAGGCACCTGCCGCATTGACGACAATTCGCCCTTTCATTGAGAAATCTCCCGCTGAAGCTTTCCAGAAGCCGTCGCGGCGATCCAGTTTCGTGATGCGCTTGCCGCACAGGACGAGCCCGCCGCGCCGCCTGATGCCGCGCAGGAAACCCTGGTGGAGGGAGGCGACATCGATGTCCATGACGCCGCTTTCAAAGGCCGAGGCCGCGATGCGTTCGAGGCGAAGCAACGGTGCCAAGGAGAGCGTGCCAGCCGCATCCAGTTTCCGGATTTCGTATCCTTCCGTCGACAGATCGAGGATCGGCGCCAGCAGGTCTTCCTCGCCGTGAGCTGCCACCGTCAACATGCCGCGTTGGGTCAAAAGCGGCCTGTCACAGAATTCAGCTGGCGGGTTTAGGAAGAAAGCCTGGCTTGTCTTGTTGATGCGTCGAACCGTGGCGACGCCATAGTTGGGTGTGAAGAGCGCGGCCGACCTTCCGGTACTGTGGTAACCGGGCGCCGATTCGGCCTCGATGAGCGCGACTGTCCCCACGGCGGCGAGTTCATAGGCGGCGGCTGAGCCTGAGATGCCCGCGCCGATGACAAGATAGTCGTAGTCCATGACGGCCTGGCCTTTGGCTTGCATCCCTATCCAGGTGCCGTGGCACGCCGGACGGACGATCCTCCATTATCCGCGTTTGTTCTGGCGGTTCGATCCGGCGCTCTGTCGCCGCCGGCGCACAAGAGTGCAGTTCCTATAAAAATGCAAGAAAAAAAAAATAGATTGACACTGTGTAAGATTTATAACTTTGTAGTCGGCGGAGGAGAATTGCGCATGATCGGTTCGGTTCGCCAACGGCTGTCGGATTGCTTGGGCAGCGCGTCCAAGGCAGACAAGGCGATTGCGAGTTTCATGCTCGCCCAGCTGAACAGTCTCGCCTTTGAGACCGCCGGCAGCATCGCGAGCAAGGTGGAGGTCAGCGAACCGACCGTCGGACGGTTCTGCCGCTCCATCGGCTACACCAGCTTCAAGGATCTGAAGGATCATCTCAAACAGGATCTGGGCGACCGGCCGTGGCTGATCAGCGATCGGCTACGCGATTTGCAGCGCCGAACGCTTGCCGGAGAGGACCAGCTGGCACGCGGGCTGCAGCTCGAAATAGCGGGCCTGGTTGCCGTCTATGAACTTGCCCACACGCCGGAATGGAAGCGTGTCGTCAAGCGCCTTGCCACCACACCTGCCATCTTCGTCTCCGGTTTCCAGACCGAGCGCGGTGTTGCACAGACCTTCGTCAATCAGCTGCAGTATCTGCGCGACCGCGTCCATCTTCTCGATCTGGCCGGCGGCAATTTCATCGAAGTTCTGGCCTCCGACAGCAAGCAGTCCTGCCTCGTTCTCTTCGAGGCCAAGCGCTACTCGCGCATGGCGCGCCTGCTGGCGCAGGAGGCGCGAGGGCTCGGCATACCGACCACCCTGATCACCGACGCCTTCTGTGACTGGGGTCGCGAACTGGTCGACGAGATGTTCGTGGTCCCGACGGAATTCAATCTGTTCTGGGAATCGACCGCCCAGATGGCGAGCCTGACAAACCTGCTCGTCAACGGCGTGTTCATCGAGCTTGGCCCCGAGGTGGAGCAGCGCATGAATGAGGTATCGCGCCTCTACAGCCGCTTCACTGGATATGTCGGCGACCCGACCGGGCCCTCGATGGGAGACTAATTCGAGACCTACCGCCCAATAACCATAACAACAGGGAACAATGACATGCGTACCATGACCAAGGCATTTCTCTCGGGCTCGGCGCTTCTGTCCGCCGGCCTTTTCATGACGAGCCTGCCATCGGCGGCAATGGCCCAGGAAGCGACTTTCGCGCTTCCTGCCGGCGAACTGGGCGCGACCTCGTACAATCCGGTCACCTCCAGCAACCTCAATTCGGCAACGTCGCTCATCTACGACCGGCTGATCGAGCAGGATGCCGATCAGTCGTTCCACCCGCATCTGGCCACGTCATGGCAGGAAAGCCCTGACGGCATGACCTGGGAGTTCAAGCTGCATCCCGGCGTCAATTCCATGACGGCGAGCTCTTCAACGCCGAGACGATCGCAGCCTGGATCCCGACTTTCGCCGGCACGGAGAATGCCTTCATGGTCGAGGCAATCGACAAGGTCGTGGTCGTCGATCCGTTGACCGTCAAATTCGTCATGAAGCGGCCGGAGCCGAACATGCTGTACAACCTCGCCAGTTCCTTCATGGGCGTGCCCAGCCCCAAATCCTACAAGGCGCTCGGTAAGGACTACGGCGTCACCACCGCTGTCGGCACGGGACCATTCAAGCTGGAAAGCTTCTCGATAGGGCTCGAGACCGTATTGGTCCGCAATGACGATTATGCCTGGGATTCGGACCTGTCGGTCAACCAGGGTGCGGCGAAGATCGCCAAGATCACCTTCCGCGAGATTCCCGACCAGTCGACCGCGTTCCTCGAATTGAAGACCGGCGGCGTCGATCTACTGCTCGGCGTGCCGACCGATTTCCTGTCGATCATCAAGAACGAAAAAGCCGCCACCATCATCACGATGCCTGGAACCGGCATCAATTACATGCCGATCAATACGTCCGTGGCGCCGTTCACCGACATCAAGGTCCGCCAGGCCACAGCCCTGGCGATCAACCAGAAGGCCATCCTCGACAGCGTCTATGCCGGCGTTGGCCAGGAAGCACACAACTTCCTCATCAGCTCGCTTCCTGAATCCCAGGTCAAGCCCGGCCTCGACGTCAGTTTCGACCTGGCCAAGGCCAATGCGCTGCTCGACGAGGCCGGATGGAAAAGGGCCGACGACGGCGTGCGCGCCAAGGACGGCCAACCCCTGAAGGTAAAGCTCTTCACGCAAAACGATACGGAGTTCAAGCGGCTTACCCAGGTCGTGCAGGCACAGCTCAAGGATATCGGCATGGATGCCGAGATCACCGTGCTCGATTCCAGCACGATCCGCGACGAGTACAAGAAGAACAACCATCAGCTCGCCGTGCGCGGCTACGACTGGAACAACGCCGACATCCTCGACTGGTTCTTCAGCGGCGCGCGGCTCGGCTACCCGAACATCTCAATGTGGAAAGACGCCAAATCCGACGAGTTGGACAAGACCGCCATGACCAGCTCGAAGACTTCGGCCGAGCGGATCGCGAATTTCAGGACCTATCACGAATATCTTCTGTCCCAGTTCCTGTTCGTGCCGATCTACCAGCCGGCAACCAACGTCGCCTTCAACCCCAAGACAGTGAGCGTGCCAGAAAAGGTTCGCGGCCCGCGTTTCCGCTCGCAGACCATCATGGACATGCAGGTCCTGCAGTAACCAGCGCTACCGGCACTTGACCAACAGAGAAGCACCGGAGGAGCCGGGATGATCATCAGATACACGCTGCAACGTCTGCTGATGCTCATTCCGGTGTCCCTGTCGATTTCGGTGGTAATTTTCCTGGTCGTTCATCTCCTGCCGGGCGATCCGATCGACAACCTCATGCGCGTCGGCTCGTCTCCGGAAGACCGGCTCGCAATGACCATGAAATATGGCCTCGACCGGACGCTGATCGAGCAATACCTGCTGTGGATCAGGAGTATCCTGAGTGGGGATTTCGGCGAGGCAATCGTACTGCGCCGCCCGGTTTCGGACCTGATCTGGCAGAACCTGCCCTACAGCTTGACACTTGGCGCCCTGGCCTTCGCCTTCTCTTCGATCGTCGGCATGATCGCCGGCACCATCTCCGCGGTTGCCAAGAACCCGGTCGTGGAACAGGTGGTCAAGGCTTTCATCCTGCTTGGCTCGACGGTTCCCAGTTTCTGGCTGGCGCTGCTGATGATCCTGCTGTTTTCGGTGACGCTCGGCTGGTTTCCAGTCTCCGGCGCCAAGACCTGGACGGCTCTTGTCCTGCCGGTCCTCACGATCGGTTTCGGCGGTATCGCGCTGGTGGCGCGTGTTACCCGCGTGGCGCTGGTCGAGATCGCACGCCAGGATTTTGTCACGCTTTTGCACGCCAAGGGGCTGCCCCGCTCGACCATCCTGTTCCGCCATCTGCTGCCGCACGCCTTTCTGCCGGTCGTCACGATCCTGGCCCTGCGCATTGGCTGGATCCTTGGCGGCGCGGTCACCGTCGAATTCGTTTTCGGCCGGCCCGGCCTCGGCAGCCTGCTTATCCGTGCGCTCGGTCAGCGTGATTATCCCGTCGTACAGGGATGCCTGCTCATGCTGGCGCTTGCCGTGATGCTCGGAACGCTGATCGGCGACGTCGCCCAGGCCGCGCTGGACCCTCGTGTCAGGGAAGCCACCACATGAACGCATTGGCTCAATCCGGCGTCGGCCGCGCCTTCGCCACGCCGCTCGGCCTGTTTTCGGGCGGCTATATCATGATCCTGCTGGCGGTCGCGCTAACCGCGCCGTGGATCACGCCCTTCGATGTCACCATCCAGGATCTGGCCAACAGCAACGCAGCGCCGGGTTGGCCGCATCTGATGGGGCACCGACGAATTCGGCCGCGATGTCCTCTCGCGCGTCATGTACGGCGCGCGCACCTCGCTGTCGGTCAGCGCAACAGCCATCGGTTTCTCGATGATCGTCGGGATGGCGCTCGGCGCCGCCGCCGGCTATTTCGGTGGCCTGTTCGAACGCGCCGTGATGACGGTCGTCGATCTGACATGGTCGTTTCCCGACATCCTGATCGCGCTTATGCTGGTGGCGATCATCGGCCCCGGCCTGTCCAGCACGATGTTCGCCATAGCCGTCGCCTACCTGGCGCAATTCACCCGACTGACCCGGGCGCAAATCGTCCAGCTGAAGCGCGAGACGTTCATTGAGGCAACCATCAACCTGGGTGCCACGCCCGCCCACATCCTATCGCGTCACCTGCTGCCGAATGCCGTTGCGCCGGTCATTGTGGTCGGCATGCTCGCCATCGGCGACGGTATCATCCTGGAGGCGACGCTCGGCTTCTTCGGCCTTGGCGCGCAACCGCCCACGCCAAGCTGGGGTGCCATGATGAGCAGCGGCACCGCGCAGCTTTTCCTGGCGCCCTGGGTCATCATCTTTCCCGGTCTCGTCGTTGCCGTAACCGTGATTGCCATCAACCTGTTCGGCGATGCGTTGATCCGGGCACTCGATATCCGCGAACGGCTGCGCGGAACATGAGCACGATACTGAAAGTGGAAACTCTGCGCGTTGCGATCGGCGCGCTCACACCATTGTCCAGCGTATCGTTTTCGCTCGAGAAAGGTGAGACGCTGGGATTGGTTGGCGAATCCGGATCGGGAAAGTCGTTGACCGCCATGGCCATCATGGGGCTGCTGCCGCTGATCGGCGGGCGTATCACCTGCGGCTCGGTGGTCTTTGACGGCGGCGATTTGACCGCTTTGCCTGAACCGGCCTACCGGAAACTGCGCGGTGGCCGCATTGGCCTGATCACGCAGAATCCGATGACGTCTCTCGATCCTCTGAAAAAGGTCGGCCCGCAGATCGATGTCGTGGCACGGCTGCATCTTGGCCTGGACAAATCGGCCGCGCGCGCCCGCACCGTCGAGCTGCTGGGCGAACTGCGGATTCCGGAACCGGCTTCCATCTATCACCTTTACCCCCACCAATTGTCCGGCGGCATGAAGCAGCGCATCGTCATCGCCATGGCGCTTGCCGCCGACCCTGACCTCCTGATCGCCGACGAACCGACCACGGCGCTGGACGTCACCGTCCAGGCACAGATCATCCGATTGCTGAGCGACCTGATCCGCGACCGCGGTCTAAGCATGGTGCTGATTACCCACGATATGAGCGTAGTTGCCCAAGCCTGCGACAAGGTCGTGGTGATGTATGCCGGGACCGCGGTCGAACATGGAGCGGTCGCGGCGATTTTCGACGATCCGCGCCATCCCTATACAAAGGCACTGATCGGCTGCATCCCGCGCGGATTGGCGGGCGCGCAGCGCTTGAAGGGCATCGAGGGTACCGTCCCAAGCGTCGCCCACTATCCGCAGGGTTGCCGCTTTCACCCGCGCTGCCCGCGCGCCGAGGCAATCTGCGCTGCCGTGCCACCACCCTTCATAGCCAGCCGTGACGGTGCCGCCGCATGCCATTTTGCCGGAGCCGTCGGATGAGCGCGTTCCTGGAAGTCAGCCGTCTGTCCAAACAATACACCAGCAAGCGCGGCCTGTTCGGCGCGGCCCGCTCGATGTACGCGGTCAACGACGTGTCGTTCCAGATGACGAAGGGCCGGGTTGTCGGCGTTGTCGGTGAATCCGGCTGTGGAAAGTCCACGCTTGCGCGCCTCATCCTGCGCCTGATCGAACCATCGAGCGGTGCGGTCCGTTTCGATGGCCTGGATTTGCTGAAGCAACGCCCGCGCGAGATGCGCCGTCTGCGCGCACGCATGCAGATGGTGTTCCAGGACCCCTATTCGGCGATCGACCCCCGCTACACCGTTGCCGATGCGGTGATGGAGCCGTTCCAGATCCAGGGGGTACGCCTTTCGTCAGCCGCGAGATCCGACATGATCACCGGATTGCTGACCATGGTCGGGCTCAACCCTCAGACAGCATCGAGCTACCCGCATCAGCTGTCGGGCGGCCAGAAGCAGCGCATCGGCATCGCGCGTGCGCTTGCGCTGAAGCCCGCACTTCTGGTGCTCGACGAGCCGACGGCCTCGCTGGACGTGTCGATCCAGGCCCAGATCGTTGGCCTGCTCGAACGGCTGCAGGAGGAAATGGGCCTGACCTACCTGTTCATTTCCCATGACCTCGCGCTGGTTAAATATTTCTGCGACGAAGTGCTGGTGATGTATCTCGGCCGCGTCGTCGAGGCGTTGCCCGATACCGACGCACCGGCACGTCATCCCTATACCAGGACGCTGCTCGACAGCACATTCCAGCCCGATCCGAAGCTGCGCCGTCGCATCCAGCCCCTGGCCGGAGAGGTGCCGAGCCCGTTCGATCTTGGGCCGGGCTGCGCCTTCGCGACGCGCTGCCCAAAGGTGAGCGAACGTTGCCGGGTGGAAACGCCGCTTCTGGCCGCTTCCGGAGGCGGCCACGCCGTAGCCTGCCACCATCCGGACTGATCCACGCGCCGAATTGCCGCCCCTTTGCGGTTGCCGCGCCCGAATCCATGCACTCCTGGAGTAACTTATGACCTTCAAAGTCCTGACCGCGGAAATCTACCACGAGACCAACACGTTCAGCCGTCATCCGACCGACGAGCAGGCGTTCCGCGACCGCTATTTTCTGACGGGAGCGGAAGCCATTGCCCAGCGGCGCGACGCCAACACCGAGCTTGCCGGTTTCCTCGATGTGGGACGCGCCCGCGACTGGCAGGTCGAGCATGTGCTGAGTTCCGCCGCCGGTCCAAGCGGCAGGGTCACGCGCGCTGCGTTCGACTGGCTATGCGAGCCATTGATCGCTGCCGCGACATCAGGAAATTTCAACGGGATTCTGCTTGGACTGCACGGCGCCATGGTTCCTGACTTTTGCGAGGACGGCGAAGGCGAACTGCTTCGGCGCTTGCGGGCTGTGGTCGGCCAGACCGTGCCGATTGCCATTACGCTTGACCCGCACGCCAATGTCAGCCGGCAGATGTGCGAGCTCGCCGATATCGTCGTCGCCTTCAAGACCTATCCGCATGTCGACATGCGTGAGATCGGGCGGCAGGCCGGCGAAATCCTGCAGCGCACCATGGCCGGCGAGATCAAGCCGCTCACGATCAGCGCCAGGCGACCCATGCTCGAGGAGGTCAATGGCGGGCGCACCGACATCGGTCCGATGCTCGAACGGCTCGCATCCGCGCGAGCCTACGAAGCACAAGCCGACGTGTTTGCCGTCAGCATCAATGGCGGCTTCGCCAGCGCCGATATTGCCGAGGTCGGGCCGACCGTGCTGGTCACCGGCCAGGGCGATTTCGATGCGCACCAGGCGTTCGCCGAAACGATCGCCGACGACATCTGGGACAGACGCCACGGGGTGCTGAACGAGTATGTCAGCGTCGAAACGGCGGCAGCGGTCGCCGTGGCATATAAGTCATGCGATGGCCCGCTTGTCATCGCCGATTATGCCGACAATCCCGGCGGTGGTGGCTATGGCGACTCGACCAATCTGTTGAAGGCGATGCTCGATGCCAGGGTGACCGACGCCTGCTTCGGTCCGATCGTTGATGGCGAGGCTGCGGCCGCCCTGCATCGGTCGGCCGTTGGCGAGCGCATCGGGATTGTGCTTGGCGGCAAGACCGACGCCCGCTTCGGGGGCGGTCCGCTCGAGCTCGATGCCGAAATCGTGGCGCTGAGCGATGGCCACTTCGTCGGCGACGGGCCGATGATTGGCGGACTCCCCGGCAACTTCGGTCCAAGCGCGGTGCTGCGCGTCGATGGCATCGAAATCCTGGTCGTGACCATCGCCCAGCAGATGCTGGACCTCCAGCAGTTCAGGGCATTCGGCATCGACCCGGCGGAGAAGCGGGTGGTCGCATTGAAATCCATGCAGCACTTCCGTGCCGCGTTCGCGCCGATTGCCGGCAAGATCATCGTCTGCGACAGTGGCGCGCTTTGTACGCCTCACTACGAGCGGATGCCGTATCGGAATGTGCCGCGGCCGATCTTTCCACTGGATCGGGAATGACGGCACCAAGGCCGCATAGCTTACCTGATCAAGGGAGCGCTTTCTCGCAAGCGCGTCTCCAAGGACAAATTCATGAACTTGGCACGCCTGAGCAGGTTCTCGACAGTCCCCAAAAACCCGAGACGGCCGACTTCCTGCATCCGGTGACGGCGAACTGCAGCGAGCGCTCTCGTGTGCGCGATCTCCTGCTATGATTCCCTCACGCCAGTCCTCGGAAGCCCACCATAAATCAACAAAATCAACGCGATGCACAGAGGTTCGCCAATATTGAATTGGCTAACCGAACCAATATATAACGATAAGTTGTTGATAAATAACGATAATGGTGGGCCCGGAGGGACTCGAACCCCCAACCAAGCGGTTATGAGCCGCCGGCTCTAACCATTGAGCTACAGGCCCCACGCGGGCTGGATTAATGTTTTTCCCGTCCCGGCACAAGGCTTTCCCTTGGGGCTTTCGGAGATCGCCCAAATCAACCCATAATCGCACTCTACGCGACCTCTGCGACTTGATCGCGGACCAAGGAGATTTCATGACCAGAAACCTTTTGCCTATCGCGCTCGCCGCTGCAATCGCTTTTCCGGCGATGGCTGGAGCCGCCGATTTGCCGACGCCGCCCCGCATCATTGTGTCAGGCGAAGGCGAAGCAACCGTAGCCCCCGATCTGGCGGTCCTGACGCTCAGCGTCATGCGCGAGGCCAAGACCGCGCGCGCTGCACTCGACGCCAACAACGACGCCATGGCCGCCGTGATCGCGGCGATGAAGTCGGCCGGCATCAAGGACCGCGACCTGCAGACCGCCGGCATCCAGATCAACCCGCGCTACAACTACACCAACAAGCCGGACGGCAGCCAGGAGGCCGAACTTATCGCCTATCAGGTGACCAACACGCTGTCGGTGCGGGTGCGCGATGTCGACAAGACGGGCGAGATTCTGGACAAGGCGGTGTCGCTCGGCGTCAACCAGGGCGGCGGCATCGCCTTCACCAACGACAACCCGGCGGCGACCGTCACCGAGGCCCGCAAGAAGGCGGTGGCCAACGCCATGGCCAAAGCCAAGACGCTGGCCCAGGCCGCCGGCGTCAGCCTCGGCCGGGTGCTCGAAATCACCGACCAGAACATCGCGCCGACGCCAATGCCGATCAACGCCAAGGCCTTCGATGCCGCGGCGGGTGCTGCGGCTCCGGTGCAGGCCGGCGAGAATTCCTACAATGTCCAGGTCACCGTCACCTTCGAGTTGAAATAAGCGGCCTTGACGATCCGTGGTTGAGGCTTGCCGCAGCCACGGATGCAATCACCTGCAATAGCGTGCATGAAAAACCCCGCGGGATCGCTCCCGCGGGGTTTTTCGAGCCACACCCTTCAGATGGGAAAGGGGCTCGGCTAGTCCCAGCTGATCTTGCTAAAGATCATGCTGCCCGGCTGACCCTCGTAGAGGGTCATGCTGCCCGGCTGATCTTGCTAAAGATCATGCTCCCAAGCTGACCCTCGTAGAGGGTCGGCCTTAATTGTCCAGCCTCAGCGATAAATAACCGGGCAGCCGCGATCATTGGCGAACACGATGACAACGCGGTCGCCATCCTGGCGGCCCATCACCTTCACCGTACGACGGCTGACGTCGACGATGCGGGCACGATGAAGGCCCATGCGCTCAGCCTTGTCGAGGGCACGGTCCGGCGAACAGCCACGGCGCCAGCCGCGG
This sequence comes from Mesorhizobium cantuariense, assembly GCF_042647205.1. Lineage (NCBI taxonomy): Bacteria > Pseudomonadati > Pseudomonadota > Alphaproteobacteria > Hyphomicrobiales > Phyllobacteriaceae > Mesorhizobium > Mesorhizobium cantuariense. The sequence continues at coordinate 4,834,853 of NZ_JBHRVD010000001.1, forward strand.
CGTTCATCACCGCGCCAGTCGTCGCGGCGTTCATAACGGCGATGGCGATAGCCATCGTCGCCGGCATAGACGCCGAAACGCGGGTCGTTGTTGTTGCCGAAGCCGAGATAGAGGCTGTCGGCATGAGCGGGGATGGCGGTCAGCGTGCCGAGACCGACCAGGGCCGAAAGGGCTGCCGTCTTGATCGTGTTGAACATTGTCTTCTCTCCTTTTTGCGGGCTTTCGCCCGTCCTCGTGAACCGATGGGGGGAGAATGCACTTACGTGTCTGAACTCTTTACGAACCCGCTGTTCATCTCCGGTTCATGTGGCGGGAAAAGGGAAATTGCCGGTCATTCACCATCGTCCAGCACAAGATGAGTACCAAAAACGTCTGATTCAGCGCCCGGTTCCCGATCCAGCGGATTGGATCAGGCAGTCCTAACGCGAGCCTCTGCTCGTCGTTCCCTAACGCGAGCCTCTGCTCGTCTTTCCGGCGCGCGAGCCCTACGGCTCCTCGTCCAGCATGTAGTCAAAATAGTCTTCCGGCTCGGCAAGCTCGGTTTCGCTCGCCTTGACCCGGCCGCGCATCGAGATGCCGGCTTCATGCACGGTCTCGGCGCTGCCCGACACCAGCCGGTGCCACCAGTAGAGGTCGTGGCCCTCGGCCACCAGCCGGTAGGCGCAGGTGCTGGGCAGCCAGCTGATGGTACGCACATTCTGCGGCGTCAGCCCGACGCAGTCGGGCACGCGCGCCAGCCGGTTGGCGTAGTCCGCGCAGCGGCAGCTTTCGGCGTCGAACAGCCGGCAGCCGACGCTGGTCCAGTAGATCTCGCCGGTATCCTCGTCCTCAAGCTTGGACAGGCAGCATTTGCCGCAGCCGTCGCAGAGCGATTCCCACTCGGCCGGGCTCATCGCCTCCAGCGCCTTGGTTTTCCAGAATGGCGTTTCCATTCCCGGCATGTGGCCCCAGCCGCCGGCAAGGTCAAGCGTGGCAACGGCCGGAATGCGGCGATCGCCAGGTGAATGACACGAAGTTGCCTTCAAAAGGCCGGCCATTCGCCCTGCACGGCCTCTATTCACGCCAAACCGGAACCAATCGGCGCAAGATCGGTTTCGGCAAGGATGGGACCCCACAAGGAGAGTTTTCGATGAAACGCCAACCACGGATTCTGGCCGGCACCGCACTTGGCCTGCTGATGGCATCCGCGCCGTTGGGCGCGTTCCCGCTTCAGGGAAGTGCCGTATTTGGCCCTGCCCAGCGCACGTCAGCCCCATTCATTTTGGCGCAAGCAGCGTGCGCCGAGGGCGAATCGGCCGAGGCCTGCGCGCAGAAGCAGCAGGCGGAACCCGAACAAAAGCCCGAGCGGAAGAAGGCCGAGCCGCAACAGCAGGCAGCGCCTGCCCAGAGCGAGCAGCCCGCCGAGGAGCAGCAGCCACGCAGGAAGAAGCGCGATCAGCAGCAGCAGACTGAGCAGGCACCGGCCGAACAGGCCGCACCCGCCGAGGAACAGCAGCCGCGCAGGAAGAAGCGCGATCAGCAGCAGCAGACCGAACAGGCACCAGCCGAGCAGGCCGCACCCGCCGAGGAACAGCAGCCACGCAGGAAGAAGCGCGATCAGCAGCAGCAGACCGAACAGGCACCGGCCGAACAGGCCGCACCCGCCGAGGAACAGCAGCCGCGCAGGAAGAAGCGCGATCAGCAGCAGACCGAACAGGCGCCACCAGAGCAGGCCGCACCCGCCGAGGAACAGCAGCCGCGCAGGAAGAAGCGCGATCAGCAGCAGCAGACCGAACAGGCGCCAGCCGAGCAGGCCGCACCCGCCGAGGAGCAGCAGCCACGCAGGAAGAAGCGCGATCAGCAGCAGCAGACCGAACAGGCGCCGGCCGAGCAGGCCGCACCCGCCGAGGAGCAGCAGCCGCGCAGGAAGAAGCGTGATCAGCAGCAGACCGAGCAGGCGCCCGCAGGCCAGGCAGAACCGGCCAACGACAATCAGCCCGACCAGGCGAAGCCGCGCAAGAAGAACCAGCAGGCCGAACCTCAAGTCGTCCCGACGCCGAAGGAAGCTCCCGCTGGAGAGGCGACCGCCCCTGCCGGCGAACAGCCTGCGGCCCAGGGCGAGCAGCCTCAGGACACGACGAAGAAGCGTGGCAGGAAGCCTGTTGGCGAGGCCACAGGCGAGCAGCCGGCCACCGGCGAACAACCAGCCAATGGCGAGACGGCCGCACCTGCCCAGGGCGAAGCGCCGGCCGATCCCAATGCCGCTCCCATTCTGGACAGCCAGAAGGATGCCGAGCGCAAGGGCGGCCGGAAGCAGGGCGACAAGATCGTCCCGCAGGATGGCGAGCAGCAGAATGGCGGGCAGAACGCCCAGCAAGGCGGCGATCAGGGTCAGAAGCCGGTGGTTGCTCCTGTCGACCAAGGGCCGCCTCCGACCGACGACAGGGCCGCGCAGCAGGAGATCAAGCCCGAGAAGATGGTCCCGGTGACCGAGGAGAAGGGCACGCGCGTAGAGCGTGCGCCCGATGAGAACGTCCGCGACCGCCGGCGTCCGAAAGGCGTCGACATCGTGAGGGAACTCGGCGACCGCGTTATCCTGCAGTTCAACAACCAGACATTCGTCCAGAGCAATGACGCCCCGCGCATGAATCGCGGCGCCAGGAACGTCTACTATGAGGATCTGTCGGGCGATCGCACCCGGGAAATCGTCGAGCGTGACAACGGTGTCCAGATCGTCACCATCCGCAACCGCTATGGCGACGTCATCCAGCGTTCGCGCATTGCGCCGGATGGACGCGAATATGTGCTGAGCTATGTCGAAGAACGCAGCTACCAGGATGACGGCGACTGGCGCGATCCCGGCGACGACCTACCGCCGATGCGGCTCACCATCCCGCGCGAGGAGTACATTCTGGACTCCGAGGATGTCGAAGATCCGGACGACTACTACACCTTCCTCGAACAGCCGCCGGTTGAGAAGGTCCAGCGTCTCTATTCCATCGACGAGGTCAAGCGTTCGGCCCGCGTGCGCGACATAGCTCGCCGCGTCGATCTCGACACGCTCAACTTCGAATTCGGCTCGGCCTCGATCTCCGACACCGAGGTGCAGAAGCTCGAGGGCGTCGCCACCGCCATGGAGAAACTGTTGAAGAAGAACCCGGCCGAGACCTTCCTGATTGAAGGTCACACCGACGCCGTCGGCTCGCCCGAAGCCAACCTCGCTCTGTCCGACCGCCGCGCCGAAGCGGTGGCGGAAGCGCTGACCAACGCCTTCGGCATCCCGCCGGAAAACCTGACGACGCAGGGCTATGGCGAGGAGTATCTGAAGGTCAACACTTCGGCGCCAAACCGCGAGAACCGGCGCGTTGGTATTCGCCGCATCACCTCGCTGGTAGCGCCGGTGGCCAGCAACAATTAGGTCATGATTTCAAAACCATGACCTGGTTTGTGGAATCGGCACGAGAAGCATCCATCCCCGGCCCTGCCGGGGATGGATCGACGTGCCGGGTTCAACAAGAATTGTACCGGTATGCAGCCGGGCTCATTGAATCGGAGGCGCACCTACCCCAGATTCAGGGCTGGGCGTTCCCTGCCCCGTCCCGACTCCAGCGGGACGCATTGAGCCCCGCCGGACCCTCTCCGGCGGGGTTTTTTGTCTGAGCAAAGGCAAGGAGGACGAGGCGTGAGGCTGCACCTTCTCCCCGTCACTATACGGAGAGGTGAGAAGCGGTTCACGCAGCGGGCTTTTCGAGCGACGAACGCCGGCAGGCGGATGAGGGGCAGCGCCGGGAGGGCGTGATTCGTCAGTAGATGCTTTTGACCTTCGTGCCCGAATTGGCAAACACCTCATCGGGGACAAAAAAATCGCCAGCCAGCGGCCCGGTCGCATCAGGCGAATAGACCGAGAAGTCGCTGACACCCTCGGCGCGCAGCACCTCCTCGTCGATGTAGAAATTGCCTGATGCCTCGCGCGACGGCCGCATGAAGATGGCATGCGCGGCATCGGCCATGATGTCGGGCGAACGGCTCATCGCCGCCACCGTCGCGCCGCCGAGCAGATTGCGGATCGCCGCCGTGTCGATGGTCGAGATCGGCCATAGCGAATTGACCGCGATGCCGTCCCTGGCGAACTCGGCGCTCATGCCCAGCGTGCACATCGACATGCCGAACTTGGCCATCGTGTAGGCGACGTGGTTCTTGAACCATTTGGCCTTCATGTCGAGCGGCGGTGCCAGATTCAGGATGTGAGCATTTGCGGCCAACTTCAGGTGCGGAATGCACATTTTGGAGACGAGGAAAGTGCCGCGCGTGTTGATCTGATGCATCAGATCGTAGCGCTTCATGTCGGTTTCCAGCGTGCCGGTAAGCTGGATGGCGCTGGCATTGTTGACGCAGATGTCGATGCCGCCGAATTTCTCCACGGTCCTGGCGACCGCCTCGGCCACCTGTGCCTCCTCGCGGATGTCGCACAGGACAGGCAGCGCCTTGCCGCCGGCCTGTTCGATCTCTTCAGCCGCCGTATAGATCGTGCCCGGCAGCTTCGGATGCGGCTCGGCGGTCTTGGCGGCGATCGTCACATTGGCGCCGTCGCGCGCGGCGCGCAAAGCAATCGCCAGCCCGATGCCGCGCGACCCGCCGGAGATGAACAGCGTCTTTCCCTTGAGCGACATTTTTCCTCCGCTTGCACTGTCTCGCTGCGCGATCCTTGCCTGTGACGCGACGGGATACAAGAGCTTGCGGCGGGGAGCCATGGTGACGCTGCGGAGGGTTGGGTATATATTCCGTACAGAATGGTAGACCATCAAATGGCCTTGTCGATTAAGAATGCGGAGATCTCGCAACTGGCGCGTCAACTCGCCAGCAGCCGCGGCGTGTCGGCGACGGAGGCGATCCGGCAGAGCCTCGAAAACGAGATTGCTCGCGAAAGCATGGCGTCTCGGTCGGGAGAATCTGAGCTGATCGTCAAACTTCGGGAAATTTCTGAGCGAGCAGGTCGAATACCAAAGCGCGACCACCCGATGACGGAAGACGAGATACTCGGTTACGACGAGTTCGGAATCCCGACCAGATAATGCATGCCCCGTCCGCAGCGCCGCGCTGCCCCTCATTGCCCTGCCGGGCATTTCTCCCCGTATAGTGACGGGGAAAAAGATGCCGTCATCGCCGCTTTCACCAATCGCCAACGTTGCAAGAAGAGCGCCGAGGTCGCGGCAAGCTCCCTTCTCCCCGTCACTATACGGGGAGAAGATGCCGGCAGGCGGATGAGGGGCAGCGCCGGACTTTGACGATGACCGCAATATCTGCCTGGCGTCGTCCCCTAAACCAGCACCAACCCTTGCCGCATCGCAATGGCAATGGCGTCGGTGCGGTTGGCGGCACCCAGCTTGATCAGGATCGCTGCGACGTGGAATTTCGCGGTGTGCACGGAGATGTTGAGCCGCCGCGCGATCACCTTGTTGGGCGCGCCCTCGGCCAGCAGCGCCAGCACTTCCGCCTCGCGCGGCGACAGCGTTGGGCGGGCGGCGGCGCCATCGTCGAGCGGTTCTTCGCCGAACAGCCCGCCGTCGTTTCCAACTCCACTGGCTGCATCATCGCGGTCGAAATCGTCATGGCGATCCGGCGCCGAACGCCCGTTGCCGGACACCCTGTATCCAGCCGCCACCAATCTGACGGCGGCCGCGATCAGAGTAGCAGCAGCCGCCAATGGAAGCACGGCAAACACCTGGCCTTCTGGCCGGCCGTGCGCGGACAGCAGCACCAGTGGGATTGTGGTATTGCCACCCCTCGCCCGAACAGCATCATCGACGACAGCGACATCGGCAATCCCGCCGCCGGCCACGACCGGAAGCAGATCGCCCGCCATGGCAAGCGAGGCTGACAGGCGCTCGGCACGCCCGGCATCGCGGAGCGCGATCAGCACCACGAGCTGACGTTCGCCGCCCGCTACCTCCGGTCTTGTCAGCGTGTCGCTTTCCATCGATCCTCTCAGCTCAGCGGCTTTTCGCCGATGGTCAGCGCGACATCGCGCTGTTCGCCGCCACGCACGACGCCGAGCATCACCGAAGCGCCGGCGCTGTCGGGTCCGAGCCTGCGGATCAGGTCGCGCGGGCCATGCACGGCCTCGCCGTTCCACGCCACGATGATATCGCCGAGAGAGAGGCCGGCAGCCTTGGCCGGACCATCGTCATCAAGGCTCATCACCATCGCGCCGCGCGCGTCGCGGTCGCGCACCGGATGCAGGCCGGCGCCGAGATAGCCGCGCACGACATGGCCCTTTTCGCGCAAGGTCGCAACCGCCCGCTCGATCGTCTCGTAAGGCATCACCAGCGCCCGATGGCGCGGTCCGAACAAAAGCATGCCGATCAGCGCGCCCTTGGCGTCGAGCACAGGGCCGCCCTCGAAACGGCCGCCGGCGCCGACGGCAAGATTGATGCGACGGTCGATCGTGCCGCCGCGCATCGAGCGCCAGGCCGGACCGACTTCGCCGACCGAGCCTGAGACGGCCAGAGCGGAACCATCGCTGTTGCCGATGGCAATGGCGATGTTGCCCGGCCGCACCGCATCCGCCTTGGCCAGCGCAGGCGCTGCAGTCGCGTCAGCGGGCTTCAGCAGGGCGACGCCCGTTGAAGGGTCGCGACCAATCAGTTCGGCCTTCACCGTCTCGCCCGACGCTAGCGTCAGCTTGATCTCCTCGCCGGCCTCGACAGCCTCTTCGGCGGTGACGAAATAGCCGTCGCGCCAGTGAAAGGCGGTGGCCGTGCGATGATGATGCGTGGCGAAACTCGCCGTCGCCGGCGCTGCCTTGGCGGCGAGATCGGCGATGGCTTCCGAAAACGCACTCAGATTGAAATCGGTCATGTTGGTCTCCTGGGTTTTCTCATGCCCCAGATATCGCTCTACAGCGCGCCTAGAGGTACTCGCCTGACGGCTAGTTGCCGGTTTGACTGGCCATCTGGTCAGGTCGCGGCGGTTCAAGCCGCTCCGCACATATAGTGCGTGCCGCCCAAAAGTGCTCAGCGGTTTTGGGACAACGACACGCACAGGAAAAAATCATCCTTGCGCCTGATAACACGGAGCCCGTCCATGGCCCTCGCCGCCGCCAAATTCCCATCCGACAATACATTGGCCGACGACACGCTGCTCGACGCCTATTCGACGACGGTGGCCGATGCGGTCGACCGCATCGGCCCCGCCGTCTGCCGCATCGAGCGCGTTGGCGGCCAGTGCGGCCATGGTTCCGGCTTTGTCATCACGCCGGACGGACTGGTCGTCACCAATTTCCACGTCGTCGGCGACGCCAGGACGGTGCGCGTGTCGATGCCGGACGGCGCTTCCCGCGAAGGCCGCGTGCTTGGCCGCGATCCCGACACCGACATCGCGCTGGTGCGCGCCGACGGCAACTTCGCCGATGTAGCACCTCTGGGCGATTCCAAGCGGCTGCGGCGCGGCCAGATCGCCATTGCCATCGGCAATCCGCTCGGCTTCGAATGGACCGTCACCTCAGGCGTCGTCTCGGCGCTCGGCCGCTCGATGCGCGCCTCGACCGGCCGGCTGATCGACGACGTCATCCAGACCGACGCAGCGCTCAACCCCGGCAATTCCGGCGGGCCGCTGGTGTCGTCGGCCGGCGAGGTCATCGGCGTCAACACCGCGATGATCCATGGTGCGCAAGGCATCGCCTTCGCGGTTGCCTCCAACACCGCCAATTTCGTCATTTCGGAGATCATCCGCTTCGGCCGCGTACGCCGCGCTTTCATCGGCATCTCGGCCGACACCACAAACCTGCCGCGCCGCGCCGCGCTATTGTCGCAAGTGTCGAGCAAAACAGCGGTTCGCCTGCGCAGCGTCGAGAAGGACGGCCCGGCGGCCAAGGCGGGCCTCAAGGAAGGCGATATCATCGCTGCCATCGACGGCCGCCCGGTCACCGGCGTCGACGACCTCGTGCGCATGCTCGACGCCGAACGCATCGGTCGCGAAACGCTGTGCACCGTCGTGCGCCGCACCGGCGTCAGCCAGGTGACGGTGACGCCGGTGGCAAGGGCGAGCTAGTGCTGCGCCGGCGCAAACGCCCGCCCGAGCAGAGACAACTAGCAGCACCGCCAGTTCGCCGGTCGGGTCAAGATCGGGATCGAAGATCGTCATATCCATGCCGATGCAGGCGGGATCGGCGACCAGCGCTGACAGGATGGCAACGAGGTCGTCCGGATCTATGCCGGGACCGCCGGGCGAATCCACCGCCGGCATAATGGTCTGATCGAGCACGTCGATGTCGAGGTGCAGCCAGTAGGGAGACCGCGCCAACCTTGCCTGGGTCTTTTCCAGCACCCCAGCCACGCCAAGCGCGCGCGCGGCAAACACGTCGATCAGCATCATGGCGGTCGAATTGATGTCAGGCCAGGCGAAGTCGGCGTCGCGGCTCTCGCGTTCACCGATCTGGATCACCTGTTCATCGGCCACCAGCGAACCGGCAATACCTGGCCACCCGGTCAGCAACGGCTCGCCGCGCCCGGTGGCAAGAGCAAGGTCCATGCCGGCGGCCGAGCCGAGCGCGGCATCGACATCATAATTGCCGGGATGGCGAAAATCGCTGTGGCCGTCGACATGCACCAGCGCCAGCGGACCGGAGCGCCGCGCCGCCGCCAGCGCGCCGAGCAGAATCGAACAGTCGCCACCGATGACCAGCGGGAACTCACCGCGCCCGAGTGCGCCGGCGACAATCTCGGCAAGCTCGAGATTGAAGCGACGGATCGCGGGGCCGTTGCGCAGCCTGGTGCTCGGCTGCGGCTCGGTGCTGTAGGCGGGCCGCTCGAGATCGATCACCTTGGCCGGCGAAAGCACCTCGACCAAGCCGGCCTCGCTCAATGCCTGCGGCGCTCGCCACGTCCCCGGCACATGGCCGGGCCGCAACGGCCGAAGGCCGAGGTTGGACGGAGCGCGGATAAGGCAGATCTTGCGCATGGGCAGGCTCGCGTTTGTCGAGCAACCATAGAGCGAGGCAATCGGACCGGCCAAGTGGCTACGGCTCCGGCGTCATCTCTGCCGACAGATCCTGCCAGGGGCACGCCATTCAAGCTCTGCCGCCCCTTCCGCATATTGCGCCAGAAACTCCTCACTCGGCGGGATCGGCTTGATCACATCGATCAGAACGCCATTGGGGTCCTTGGTGATGAAGTGGCGCTGGCCGAAGGGCTCGTCGCGTAGAGAGCGCAGGATCGGCAGGCCGGCGGCGGCGACCCGCTCATAGATCGCGTCCGGGTCGCGAACCTCGAAATTGATCAGCAGGCCCGAGGTGCGGCCCCGCCCCTCTTCCGGGATCGTTTCGTGGTCGCCCTGGACGATGCCGAGATTCACACGCTTGTTGTCCACCGATTGCAGATGCACATACCAGTCGCTTTCAAACAGCGGCTGGAAGCCGAAATGCTCGACATAGAAGGCCGTTGTGCCGGCGACGTCGCCGGTCATCAGCACCGGGTAATAGCTCGTGGTCTTCATCTTTCCTTCTCCTGCCAACTAACATACAGTCTGCATGTAGATTGAATTAACATACAGGCTGCATGTATGCAACAGGACTCCCCGCGCCGTTCCAACCGCGACCGCACCGAAGCGACGCGCGCCGACCTGATCGCGGCGGCGCGAAAACTGTTTACGGAAAAATCCTATGCCGAGACCGGCACGCCGGAGATCGTCGCCGCCGCCGGCGTGACACGCGGCGCGCTCTACCATCATTTTGCTGACAAGCAGGCGCTGTTTGCCGCCGTGGTCGAGCAGGAGGCGACGGCGGTGGCTGATGAGATCGAGCGCGCCTCGCCGCCATCGCTGTTTGCCCGCGACGCACTGACTGCCGGCTCCGACGCCTATCTCACCGCCATGCGCGCGCCCGGCCGCACGCGGCTGTTGCTGCTTGACGGTCCGGCCGTGCTTGGTCGCGCCGCCATGGACGCGATCGACAGCCGCCACGGCAACCGTTCGCTGCGCGAGGGGCTGGTCGCGGCGATGCGGGCGCAGACGATGACGAGATTGCCGGCGGAGGCGCTGACCGCGCTGCTCGGCTCCGCCTTCGATCGGGCGGCGCTGGCCATCGAGGCCGGCGCCTCGGCCGAGGATTATCGCGCCGTGCTCATGGCGCTGATCGATGGACTGTCCCCGGCTCATCCTCAGGCACCTCGCCCGGTTCGAACTCGTTGAAGCAGCCAAGCTGGCGCTTGAACTGGTCGATCAGCCAGGCCGCCGCCGGTTTTGGGCTGCGATCGTTGCGGTGCATGGCAAACAGCGGCGAACTCACCTCCCTGAAAGACTCGAGGTCGAGTTCGATCAGCCGGCCGCTCGCCAGATCGTCGGCGATCAGCCAGCGCGGCAGCCCGCCCCAGCCCAGCCCCTCGCGCATCAGCGTATGCTTGGTGCGCAGATCCGTCAGCCGCCAGGTGCGGTAGGCAAAGACGCCAAAGTCGCGCCCCTTCGTGCGCTCCGACTGGTCGGTGACGACAAGCTGGGTGTGTTCGCGCGCATCCTCGATCGCCACCGGCTTCGGCAGCAAGGCCAGCGGGTGGCTGGGCGCGGCGGCCAGCACGATCGACATGAAGCCGATGCGCACAAGATGCACGTCGACCTCGCCCAGCAGGCCGCCAATGCCAAGATCGGCCTGTCCGCTGACGACATGATCGGGGATCAGTCCGAGCGTGCCGATATGCAGGCGCAGCATCACGGTCGGAAACTGCGCCTCGAACGCCTTCAGCACCCGCACCAGCACCGGCGAGGGCAGCGCCGCATCGACCGACAGCGCAACTTCAGCCTCAAGCCCCTGGTGGTGGCCGTCAACCCTGGAGCGGATGCGCTGCAGCACACCGACCATGCGCCGTGCATCCTCCAGCATCGCCCGGCCGATCTCGGTCAATTGCGGCTCGCGCGTGCCCTCGCGCTCGAACAGTTTCAGCCCAAGCTGCGCCTCGAGATTGGCGATGCCATAGCTGATGACGGACTGCGCCCGGTTGAGCTTGCGACCGGCGGCCGAGAAACTGCCGGCTTCGGCGACTGTCACAAAGATCTGAAGTTGATCGAGCGTCGGGTTGGGCTGCATCGCTATATCTAACTTATAGATGGATCGTATAGAAAATATACCAGTTTATCGAATGGATCGATAGCCCCATATCTGGCGGGACAAATCATTCCAACCGCTGGAGAGCCCAAATGTCCATTCTTCTCGTCACTTCGAGCCCACGCGGCGCTGCCTCGCACTCGACACGCATCGCCACCGAATTCGCCGAGAAGCTGCTTGCCGCCGACCCGTCAAACACGCTTGTCGTGCGCGACCTCGTCGCCAATCCGCTGCCGCACATTGATGCCGATTATGCGACCGGCATTTATACGCCGGCCGAAGCCCGCACTGAGCGCCAGGCTGAAGTCGTCGGCGTCTCCGATGTCGTGCTGGACGAGCTTTTCGCAGCCGGCACGGTGATCCTCGCCACCGGCTTCATCAACTTCAACATCTCCTCGACGCTGAAGTCGTGGGTCGATCACATCGCCCGTTCCGGCAAGAGCTTTGCCTATGGCGAAAACGGCCCCAAGGGCCTCGTCACCGGCAAGAAGGTCTATATCGTGCTGGCTTCCGGCGGCATCTATTCGGAAGGTGCGGCCGTGCAGTTCGATCATGCCATTCCCTACCTGCGCGGCGTGCTCGGCTTCCTCGGCATGACCGATGTCGACGTCATCCGCATCGAAGGCGTCGGCATGGGCCCTGACGCGGTGACCGCAGCACTCGCCAAGGCGACCGCCAAGGTCGATGCCGTGGTCGCGGCCAGCCGGGACGTTGCCGCAGCGGCGTAAAGCGCAGATCGTCATTCGCATCGAAAGGCAGGCGTTCGCGCCTGCCTTTTGCGTTCTAGCCGATGACATGCCTCAGCAGGCCAGCAGCGCCGACCCCGATCAGCACAGTCGGCAGCATGGAAAGCCGCGTGGCAGCGACCAGAGTAATAGCCAGCGCCAGAAGATCCGCCGGATTCCTCGACACGAAGGCCGGCGCGATGACCGCAATCAGCACGCAGCCGGGCGCTGCCTCCATCACCGCCGTGGCGCGGGCGCTGAGCGTGCGGTTGCGCAGCACGACGTAGCCGCCGATCCGGGTCAGGTAAGTGACGCCGGCCATCAGCACGATGGTGAGAAGGCTCGTTGCGTCGATCATGCATCACCTGCCATCAGCCAGGCCGCGACCAGCCCCGATACCGCACCGGCGGCGACATACCAGGCGCCGGGGACGAAGAGATAGACAAGTGCGGCCACGATGAGACTGACCACCCAGGGCCGCGCTGCGGCCATGCCCGTCCACATGCCGCGCATCAGCACCAGGAAGACGGCCGGGAACGCCATGTCGAAACCGTAGGTCTCGACATGGCCGAGCATCGGGCCGAGCACGGCACCCAGCGTGGTGAAGACCACCCAGGTGAGATACATCGCCAGTGCCGCGCCCATATAGTAGCGCGGGCTGAAGGCCGGCGTGATGCCTGCCGCTGCGCGCTGCCTGGCATCGGCCAAGCCCAGCGCCCAGCTTTCGTCGCATAGGAAAAACAACGCCGGAAATACCTTGCGCCGCGGCAGATGGCGCAGGAACGGCGCCAGTGCCGCCCCCATCAGCAGATGACGGCTGTTGACCAGGAAGGTGATGGCGACGATGAGCACGATATGCGGCGGCGACGTCCACAACTGGATCGCGGCGAATTCCGAACCGCCGGCGAAGTTCAGCCCTGTCATGGCAGACAGTTCGACCGTACTCAGCCCTTTTTGCGTGGCCTGGGCGCCGAGCACCAGCGCATAGGGGACGGTGCCGAACAGCACCGGCGCGCATGACGTCACGCCACGACGGAACTCGTATCCCGAGCCATCGCCCTCCGCCTCGACTGCCTGTGAAATGCTCATGCTCTGCCATCGGCCGGCCTTAAGGCCGCCGCTTCCGGTTGCGTCTGGAATCTCGTGATGTCGGCGGCAAACATACCGGCACCGGCTCAAAATTTGGTTGCGAAGATTGTTGTATTTCACCAAATTTTGGCATTGAGTGTCACAGATTGCCAAATAGATGGAATCCAAAGCCATGAAGCTGGATGAGATCGACAAGCGGATCCTGCGGGCACTGCAACGCGACGGCCGCATGGCCAACAACGATCTGGCCAATGAAGTCGGGCTGTCGCCATCGCCTTGCCTGCGGCGCGTGAAATTGCTGGAGGAAGCCGGCATCATCGACCGCTATGTCGCCGTGCTCAATCCGGCCAGCATCGGCAAGGGCCTCACCTTCTTCACCCGCATCTGGCTGAAGGCGCAGGACGAGGACACGATCGAGCATTTCGCCACCGAAGTGGCCAAGCTGCCGCAGGTGATGGAGTGCTACCTGATGCTCGGCGACTGCGACGCCATGGTGCGCGTGGTGGCGGCCGGCATCGACGACTACCGCCGCTTCCAGTCGGAGCACCTGAGCCGCATCAAGGGCGTGCAGAACGTCAAGACCGACGTTCCCAGCCAGACGATCAAATACACGTCGGAACTGCCGATCTGATCCTCGGCAAATCCGCGAGCGAGACGACACCGGCCATCAATCCGTCTCGGCAATCCCGCTCTGCCAATGCTCGTTGGGGACCGACACCTCACGCATGAAATTCACGAAGCTGCGAGGCGCGCCAATTCGAACGGGTCGAGCCGATTCGTGTCGCGGAAGAGCCGAGGCTGTGGAACGACAATAGCCTTGGTGGCTGAGCGAGAAAACAGCAGGCCATCTCGCCCGCTTGACGGGTCGGACCACACTCTGTATATCACCAATTAGATAGATAACTGAATGGTGAGATAATAGTGGCCCTCGATGATCTCAGCTTGACCTTTGCTGCGCTGGCGGACCCGACCCGGCGCGCGATACTTGCGCGGCTGGCTTCGGGCGAGTCGACCGTGGCGGAACTCTCAGAGCCGTTCGACATCAGCGGGCCTGCGGTGTGCAAGCACCTGAAGGTACTGGAGAAAGCAGGGCTGATCGTGCAGGGCCGCAAGGCCCAATGGCGACCACGGCGAATCGAGACGGGGCGGCTGGCGGCGGTAGACGCCTGGCTTGGGTTCTACAGGCCGCTGTGGGAAGCGCGATTTGATCGGATGGAAGATCACCTGAAACAGTTGCAGGAGGGGAAAGCGAATGCGTGATCCGATCGGCACGGCACGGCACGAACTGTCCATCACCCGCATTTTCGATGCTCCGCGCGAGCTTGTGTTCGCCGTCTGGGTGCAAACCGACCATATCCCTCACTGGTGGGGGCCGCGCGGCTACGCCACGCTTTCTTGCGAAGTCGATCTGCGTCCGGGCGGCAAATGGCGCGTCGCATCGCGTCATGAGGACGGCTCGGACACAGCGGAAACGGGCGTGATCCGCGAGGTCGACGCACCGTCTCGGCTGGTCCTGACGCATGCCTGGGAAGACGCTTCGGGCAAGCCTGGGCCGGCGACAATCGTGACCATCACGTTCGTTGAAGAGGACGGGAAGACGAAGATGATTTTCCATCAGGCCAGCTTCGACACGGCGGAAGCCCGGGATGGCCATGAGCTTGGGTGGAACGAGAGCTTCGACATGCTGGCGGAACATTTGGCAGAAATCTGACGCTCTTGGCCAGCCGGCGATAAGCATAAGGATACGAAAGATGACAGATCTCAAATCGACGGATTCCGATCGGCCGGTAGCCAGGGCGTTGCGATCTTCGCTGCTCGCCCAGACGGCTAAAGTCGTACGTGCGGGCCGCATCATCGCCTTCGCCGGTGTCGTGCTTCCGCTCCTGTTGATCGGCGGCATGAAGTTTACGGCCGTGGAGATTGAAGCATTGAAGCCGTTGATCAGTTTGACCCCATGGTTGGCCTGGATGTACCCGGCATTCGGCGAGGCGGGCACTTCCTACGTGCTTGGCATCGTCGAAATCGCCACGGCCCTCCTGCTGCTGGCAAGTCCCTGGTCCGCGATCGCGGGGATCATTGGTGGCGCGATGGCGTCGCTCACCTTCCTCGTCACCTCGTCGATCATGCTGGCTTTTCCGATATGGGAGGCAACTCTGGGATTTCCGGCGCTCGGACCGGCAGGCCAGTTCCTTATCAAGGATATCGCGCTTCTGGGTGTCTCGCTGGTGGTGCTGGGGGACAGCCTTGCCCGCTTGGACCATGTGAACGAATGAAAACAGCATCCGCGAGAATAGCAGAGGGATTTTGGACCATGCGCAAGATCATAGCCGCGCTGCAGATATCGCTGGATGGCGTCCAAAAAGACCACCGAAAACACCGCCCTTTCAGACTGGATAAAAAATGCAACCGGATTGTAGGATCGGCTCCGGTGCCAGCGTCCTTCGGACGCAAGCAGCGCTGAGCGCTGCCCTCTGGCATGGGAGATTTGAATGAGCCTTTCCTATCGTTGGGTCATCGTCGCGGCTGGCGCGCTGATGTCCTGTGTCGCCATCGGGACGATGTTTTCGCTGGCGATCTTCCTCGAACCGATGGCGCTCGACACCAACTGGTCGCGCGCCGGCATTTCGAGCGCCATGACGCTCAACTTCCTGGTGATGGGCCTTGGCGGTTTCGCCTGGGGCGCCATTTCGGACCGTTTTGGCGCCCGCATCGTTGTCACGATCGGTGCGGTTCTGCTTGGGCTGGCGCTGGTGCTGGCCAGCCGCGCCGGTTCGTTGCTGAGCTTCCAGATAACCTATGGCGTGCTGGTCGGCCTCGCGGCAAGCGCCTTTTTCGCGCCGATGATCGCGCTGACCACCGGCTGGTTCGACACCAACCGCAGCCTTGCCGTCTCGCTGGTCTCGGCCGGCATGGGCGTGGCGCCGATGACGATCTCGCCCTTCGCCCGCTGGTTGATCTCGGCCTATGACTGGCGCACCGCCATGTTCGACATCGGCATCACCGCCTGGGTGCTGCTGTTGCCGGCTGTGCTGCTGGTGCGTCAGCCGCCGAAGCCCGCAACGGCCGATGCGGCCTCGGCGCCGGTGGCCGAGGGCGCCGGCCTGACGGTCGGCCAGGCGCTGCGCTCGCCGCAGTTCATCGTGCTGGGGCTGACCTTCTTTGCCTGCTGCGCGGCGCATTCCGGGCCGATCTTCCACATGGTCAGCTATGCCATGCTGTGCGGCGTCGCCCCCATGGCGGCGGTCTCGATCTACAGCGTCGAGGGCCTGGCAGGCCTCGGCGGCCGGCTTTTTTACGGCGTGCTGGCCGACAGGCTGGGCGTCAAGCCGGTGCTGATCGCGGGCCTGGCGATCCAGGCGATCGTCATTGCCGCCTATCTCTCGATCAGCCGGCTCGAGCAGTTCTACATGCTGGCCGTCATCTTCGGCGCCACCTATGGCGGCGTCATGCCGCTCTATGCGGTGCTGGCGCGCGAATATTTTGGCCAGCGCATCCTCGGCACCGTGTTCGGCGCCGCCACCATGCTGTCGAGCCTCGGCATGGCGCTGGGACCGCTCGCCGGCGGCATGGTCTTCGATGCCTACGCCAACTATTCCTGGCTGTTCATCGGCTCGGCCCTCATCGGCCTCGGCGCGGTGGGTATTGCGATCGCCTTTCCGCCACTGCCGCGCAGGGAGTTCCAGCCGGCATAGTCCGCGGCCAGCTCGAGTTCCGAACCGTGCGGCCAGGTACGACATGAGCCTGGCCCACTCCGCGCACGACCGGTCTGCCCGCTTTCCAGCCGGACCCAGCCGAAGTGCGGCGGTCCGCGGCCAACGCATTTTGCACCGGGGGATCTGGGCTAAGCTCGCGTATCCCCGCCACACAGAGAGGCACCCTTATGGCCGAACGTCCGAGTGGAAGAGAAAACAACCGAATTGTCGCCAACGCTGTCGCCGACGACGATCCGCGTCTTGCGTTCATTTATCAGGAAGCGGTGAGAGGTCTCACGCAACAGCAAACCCTTGTGGAGAACATGAGCACCCGCGCCGGCAGCCTTGTCTTTGCCACCGCATTCGCAAACTCGCTGCTTGGCGGTGCGGCTCTTTCCAACGGGCTTGGGCTTTGGGACTGGACCGCGGTGGCCCTGCTGTTCGGCATCGGCGGGCTGATCGTCTTCATGCTTTGGCCCTACCACCAATATACATTCCGCTTCGATCCGGAAGAGTTGCTTGATCAATATGTCGACGGCGACAGGCCGACGACGATGTCGGCCATGCGCCGCGCGCTTGCCCTTCGCATCAAGGCGGACATGGCCGGCAACTGGCGAATTATCCAGCGGCTGCGGGTAGCGCTGCAGATTGCACTGCTCTTTCTGTTGCTCGATATCCTGGCCTGGCTGTTGGCGATTGCGGGCGTTTGAGCCGGAAGGCACGCGGCGCCGCCACGGCCAGGCCATACCCGATGTCCAACTAGGAAATGGACAGGATCTCAAGTTCGCGCTGCCCCAGTTGGACAAAGTCGCCAACGGTTTTGCCAGTCAGCGCGATGGCAACCGGCGAACCATGCGATATGGAAGCTTGAGACGGGTTGGCCTCATCCTCACCGACGATGCGGAAGGTCTGAGTGCGGCCATCGTCACGCTTGAAGGTAACAGTGTGCCCGAAGGCGATCACTTCATTGGACGTGGGCACCGACATAAGCTGAGCCGTGCGGACGCGCTCGGCATAATAGCGCATATCCCGAACCGGAACCGCTGACTGCCGTCGCCTCTCATTGACATCTTCCAGCACGTTGGCGGCCTCGAAAGCTTGCTGAGCGCGAGCCAATTCATCCTGCAGCATCTTGAGGCCCGCCTCCGTGACGAGGTTGATCCGATCGGAGACAGGACGCGCCGGCAGGACGGTTTCCGATGCCGCCTCGGCGCTTTCCTCTTTGGCAAATGCTACGCTCAATGGTCGAGACTCTTCTTCATGGAGGCCATCCCGACGGAATTCTAAAAAAGGTTGTGTCGGACAGGCCTGAGACGATAGCAATTATTCTGCTGTTTGCGGGGACTTTTCATCGTGACAACTCGCCTGCGTCTGCTGGCAACCTGGCGCGCGAATATTTCGGCCAGCGCATCCTCGGCACCGTGTTCGGCGCCGCTACCATGCTGTCGAGCCTAGGCATGGCGCTGGGACCACTCGCCGGCGGCATGGTGTTCGATGCCTACGCCAACTATTCCTGGCTGTTCATCGGTTCGGCCCTCATCGGCCTCGGCGCGGTCGGCATCGCGATCGCTTTCCCGCCGCTGCCGCGAAGGGAGTTGCAGCCGGCGTAAAGTCCTCCAAGGCCGCTTCGGTCAAGGCCGGTAAAGCACGGTTGCCGATGCGAAGCGGACCTACCCTTGCCCTGCCCAAATGAGAGTCGCCTCCCAAGCACCACCTAGTGCAACAGGAGCAAACGAAAAGCCTGAACTTGAACTTCGATGCCGGCACGACTGGTTCCACTCTGACGCAGGCTTGACGGTTGGCTCACGCTCGACTGACGGTCGGTCGAATATTCTGACCTCAACTTCAGGTCACAATCAACCGGCTCGCACGCCATGCATTTCCAGTATTCCCAAACAATAATGGATTTTGAGCCGGTTGCATTGCAACCGCAAGATTTTCCTGCTTCAATCATTTCTGCAGGCCGAAGTCGAGTTCATTTGGCCAGAAGAGGCTGCGGGGGCATGTCTCATGAGACTGCCAATATATTTCTGCTGGGTCCGTTCCAAATAGTCGGCCCAGGAGGGGAAGATATTACCCCTGTCGGACAAAAGGCCAAGGCTCTTCTAGCCCTGGTTGCGGTGGCGGACCGCGCGCAGAGATCGCGAACCTGGCTATGCGGCAAGCTCTGGAGCGACCGGGCACCGGAGCAAGCGTTCGCGAGCCTTCGTCAGACTCTGACCGAAATCAGAAAGGCCCTGGGCGTAGCCGGCAAGTCGATCCTCAAGATCGACGCCAGCACCGTCGCTCTCGACCTCACGGCGGTGCGGATAGACACCAGGGAATTCAGGAACTCCCCAGCGCGAATGCCTTTGGTGGCGCAATCCTCGGCAGAGTTTCTTGAAGGGATCGACGTCAGAGATAGTGAGTTCGAGGAATGGCTATCGATCGAGCGCAGCCATTGGGAGGGGTTTCACGGAGCTCATACCGAGACACGCAAAGCAACCTCGGCCGAATACTGGTCAACACCTGCTCTCCAGCCGGGATATGGGGCCACACTTACACTGCAACTCTTCACACCGACGGTGGACTTGCTTAGCCCCGTTATAGATTCCCATGCAGGCGACGCTAGGTTTCTGGCAAGCGAGATACTCGAGTTGCTCTCTCAGAGCATTGCTGAAACGGCGCACGTCTCGTTGCTCGATCGTCGTGACACGACCCCAGCGGCAACACCGTCAGGCCAGCGGTCGCCGCTCGCGCTGCAAGTCATCGTCACGGGCGGCGACCGTGATTTCGCGATAATTGTAAAACTCCTGAACCGATCCTCCTCATGCGTGGAGTTTCAGACGACAATTCCAGTGGCGACGTCGGTCTCGCGCGTGCGCGGCGACGCGATGGTTCTTGCCAAGGTCAACCTGACCGTCGACATGCTGCTGAAGTGCCTTCAAAGGATGTCGGCGCGCGCGCAGGCAGATCCGGCGGAGGCGGCGCGGATCATGATCTTCTCTGCGGTCGACGATCTCTTCGGCATTACCGGTGATCGATTGGTTCGAGCCGAAGCAAGCCTGAGGCAGGCAATGGCGCTCGCGCCGATGGCGCAGACATACGCCTGG
Source organism: Mesorhizobium cantuariense (assembly GCF_042647205.1). NCBI lineage: Bacteria > Pseudomonadati > Pseudomonadota > Alphaproteobacteria > Hyphomicrobiales > Phyllobacteriaceae > Mesorhizobium > Mesorhizobium cantuariense. Next base: position 4,854,522 of record NZ_JBHRVD010000001.1, read on the forward strand.
CTGGCCTATCTCTCGACATTCAAGCTTGGTCAGAAAACAGTCGTCTTCTCGGTCAGCGACATCGACGAGGCAGAAGCTTTGGCACGCCGGGCGCTTGAGCTGGAACCAAACAATGCGCTGACCTTGGCGCTGTGCGCCCACGTCTTCAGCTTCATCCTTCATAACCACGACTACGCGACCGACCTATACGTCAGATCGTTGACACTCAATCCGCATCGCCCGTTGACCTGGGACCTGTTCTCGGTCCTGCACAGCTATCTCGGCCAACCGGAAGTCGGCTTCAAATGCGCGAGATGGGCAGCCACGATCGGCGCCTTCAGTCCGTACTCCTATTTCTTCGACACCTCGTGCTGCATGAATGCGTCGTTGTCGGGAAATCATTTCGACGCCGTGGAGTTCGGAACAAGGGCGTTGAACGCCCGGCCCAATTTCAGTCCGGCACTTCGCTATCTGATCCCGAGCCTGGGCCATCTTCGCGCCCGCGAAGGTGCGAGTATGCGGCTTCAATGCCTGCTGCGGGCCGAGCCCGACTTCTCGACAGAAAACTTCCTGCAAGGCCAGCATTTGCAATTGAAGAAGGAACAGCTGGATTTGCTCCGGCGCGGCTTTTCGCTCGCGGGGGCTCCGGAGCGGTAAGCAATCAAAAAAGGGGGGAACAATGCCAGGCATCGAAAGTCTATTCTTGGAATTCTTGACTGACCGGATCGACAACTTCCGAATCGAAGGGGGTGTCCTGCGCTTTGGCACGGAAGGTGCCTCAGCCTCCACTGGTGCTGTTGTGCTGAACCGCAATCGAAACCGAAATCGCAATCGCAATCGCAACAGGAACCGCAACCGGAATCGAAACAAGAACGGCGTCGTCGACGGACTGACGGGCCTGTCGGATGTACTCATCCCCTATATAGAACTGCTTCGCTTGCATCGCGGCGAGCAGCCCTATGACCGGGATCGATGGACCCCTGACAAGGCCGGCCGGCAACCGCCGGTGTTGCGGCTGCTGCCCTGGGAAATCTACGACACCATCGACATTGTCCCCCCACCAGGCCCGGTCGAGACGCGGGTCGAAGCGGAATATCTGCTGACGCTGCAACGAAACATCGAGCTGCGAAAAGAGCGAGCCGACGATATCGTCCAGGAAGCCAATCTCGACCTTAGCGACCTGACGCGTCCACTCGGTATCGAGGACATTGGTGGCTATAGCGCGACGGAAGGCCTGCTTCTGACGGCAATCCAAGTCACAGAATATGTCGGGCTCGTGTTCAAGGACAAGTTTGGACGAATGCGTCCTAACCAGTTCGACACCCGCATACGCCCTGTGCTGCCGGTGCCGGCGCATTCATCCTATCCCAGCAACCATGCCTTTCAGACCTACTCCGCAGCGTATCTGTTCTCCGTCATCCTGCCGGAGCACAACGCTTCCGAAGAGTTGTTTCATGTGGCTCGCCGCGTTGCCCAGAACCGCGAAGTGGCGGGGCTTCACTACCCGAGCGACACCGATGCAGGAAAGGATCTGGCGCGCAAGTTCCTGCCCTTCCTGGTTCATTCCTGCAAGGACCTGATGCTTGAAGCCCAGAGGGAATGGATATGAGCCGCCGAGGACAAGAAGGGACAGACACCATGATCGACGACGCTGGTTCGACGCTCACTGCCGAGTTGTCCGCCTATCATCCGCTCTGGCATCTCAAACGGATAAACTGGCTGGAGGGCTTTGGTGCAAGTGTCCCGGAAGACGAGCCCATTACGACGCGCGTGTTTCTCATCGACACCGGCGTGCATGTCGGCCACCCTTATCTTTCAAAAGCGATCGACGCCCAGCTCGCAATCGACTTCAGTGCGCTGCCGTTCGGACTTCGCTATGTCGACGGAATTAACAAGCCGATCGAGTTCGATCCCGAGATATTGGACCATCTGCCCCTTTCGGCGAACGACAAAGCGACCATCTCGCAATTGATGCAGCGTGCCAGCGGCAAGCTGTGCAAAGCGCCGCTGGAGACCGCGTTGCACACGGCATTTCCCAGCCATGGCACGGCGTGCGCCGGGCTGATCGGAGCGCGGATGCCTGGCTTTTTTACCGATCCACTGCCCAGCTTGACGGACGGAAAGCCGGCTCTGGCGGTACCCTATTGGGGCGTCGATCCGCTTTCCACAATCATACCGGTTTCAACCTCCCTCAATCCCACGCCCGGGCAACTGATTCTCGCCCTGGTTTACGCCCTGCAAAATCAGGCTGATGTCATCCACCTGCCGCGCGGAATTTCCGTTGCCTGGATGAGCGACAACGGCGAGTACGACAATCCCGGCCTTTCGCTGAAGACCGACCAGGACGAAGCAGAATGGGAGGCCTTGGAAGCCCTGCTGTTCGCGATCTCGCGCACCGTCCCGATCGTGTGCGCAGCGGGCAATTCAGGCGAGAACAGCCTAGCCTATCCAGCCAATCTCAGCCTTGAAGACAAGGGCGAAAACGGCATCATCAGCGTCGGCGCCCTGAGTTCGGCCGGATTTAGATCGAGCTACAGCAACTATGGTCCTGGGTTGACAGTGGTGGCGCCAAGCGATGATGCGACCGTGTTCAATCGCTACCAGATCCGGATAAACGAGTTAGGCCGTCGCTATCGGTTACACGATTACGCCGGATATGTGGGCGCAGGTCTGCCCCGCGTCGACTTCAGCCGCGAGGCCATTTTGTCGACGGATATTCCCGGACAGAACGGCTATACTGGATACTCTCCGCTGGGATACGATGAGGACGACGACACATTTGCCCATGCCAATGACCCGCTGCAGGGCGCATTCACACTTTTCGGCGGCACCTCCGCAGCCTCGTCTATCGTCGCAGGTGTGGTGGCACTGATGACGCGACGGGCCAAGATGAAAGGCCAAATCTTGTCGGGGCCGCAGCTCAAGCAAATATTGCGTGCAACGGCTCGCGGCACCCCAGCCGACACCAAGGCTGATGACATTAACGGCGACAAGGCCTCTTTGGAACTGCTCTTCGGATCGGGGCTTGTCGACGCCGGCAAAGCTGTGGGCAAAATAGGGGCATAGCCCTACGTTTTTTGCCTGTCGTCGGCCGTTAAGGTGGCTCAGCTATTCTATCAAATACTGAGCCGCTCTAACCGACCGCCGAAATCACATCCGGCTGGCGCCTCTTTCACGCCCGTCTGACACTACTTCCTCAATCCTCAGCTTCTCCTTTCAGCGGCCTGGAGAAGATCATGGCTGAAGAAAATGGAATTCACGTCGTCGCGGCCGCGAGGGACGCGTCGCGGCTGTCCGGCGCCGGCGATATCGGACCGGGGTCACTTGCCCGGCAGAGCCGGCCTCCGTGGGTCGAAACGATTGTGGCGCCAGGCACGCCCCTCACCGGCATTGGAGACCTCGAGTAACATCGCTCGCCGATGCCGGACTCCCAACAACTGCAAAGTAAACCTACCTGGAAATGTTCATGCCGCATTCACGCATTCTCGGATTCCGGCAAGTTGAACGGATCGTCACGAAAACCGTCTTCCATCTCCTCGAAGAAACCGGTCGCGTGCGTTCTGGCGCGTGCAGCGACAGGCTCATCCCGAATGCAGGCCACCCCTACGGATGGAGCGAGGCCAGCGGTGCAAGCTGGGCCGGTTTTCTGAAACGCGTCGAAACCATGCTTCGCTCAGAACGACCTGACTTTCGTGTGAAAATCATCGCCACGGATGGCCACAAGACTTGGAAATACCCGCTTGGAGTGTCGATACACCTGATTACGGCAAAGGTCTTGTCTGGAAGTCCGGCACGGGGGCCCGACGGGTATGATTCCAGAAGATCCAATGGCTCCTCAAGGATCCATTGACGGCAGGCCAAGTGGCCGGCGGCGCCAAAGGCGGGCCGTCAGAGCGAGTGGGAAGATGGACCAGAAAAGGGCAAGGCCATGCCGACACAATTGTGCCGGCATGGCCTTTATGCCGCCATTCCGCGGGAGGAGCGCGTAGGCGGCGATGTGCTTCGGATCGAAACATTGGGAGGCTGAGAGGAACCCGCAGCCTGCGGGGTGAATAAACCCGACAACGAGTTGACGCGCGCCTGCCTGAGGCGCGCGTCAACAAATCGCGTTAGTTGCAGAGCAGGTCGCAGCCGAGCAGACAGTAGGTCTTGTCCGGCTCGGGCAGGAACTGACACCCGATGTAGCAAAGGTCGCAAGCGTCGACCGACGCATTCACGCGCGACGTTGAGGCCTGGTAGTCGCGCTTGCGCGATACCGGAACTGTATTGCTCGAACTGCCGTATTCGAATCGCATTGTAGGCTGCATTTTCGTTCCTTTCCGAATGCGGGAGTTGAAACGCCAAACCCTAGGCGCTCCCGCGGACGCCGTTGGGCATTGATATGTGCTAGTTCCGCGGGCGCTCGCTCCAGGTCGAGGCCTTGCCGATGCGGACCGGAATGATGTCACCGACATCGACCGTGTACTGGATGACCCTGATCGAGGCAGTCGTGTCGGAGGGCACGAAGAAATGCATGGCCACGTCGAAGCACTCGGCGCCGGTGCGGCAGGCCACACTGCGGCTCACCTTGATCTCGTCAAGAACCAGCTGGATGCCATGTTGATCCTTGACGAACTTGATCAGTTCATCGGCGTCCAGCGCTGCGTAGTTGAGGGCCCTGTCGCGGCCGGCCACACCGAGATTTCGATATCGCCGGGTGGTCATCGCCGTGTAGTCTTCGAAGAAGGTCGTGACTTGGCGGAGGACGCCGGCATCCTCTGGCTCCGCTTTATCCGACTGCAAGCCGATTGCCTTGCGCGCCACCTTCTTGATGTCCCACTCCACGATACCGCGGCTGCTGGGGAACAGCAGCGGCACCGTCTCGCCGGACATCAGGCGCAGGGAGCCAACCGAGACGCCAGGAACAGCGACCAGCGAAAGGTCGCCCTTCTCCTGGGCTTCGAAGGCGGCGATGAGGTTAGCATAGGTCTGGTAGGCGAATGCGCCGGCTGGCTGCAGCGCATAGGCCGGGGTGCCGTCGATGGTGAGCGTCCAGATTAGGCGCTCGATCTCTTCAGGCGTTTTCTTCAGATAGGCGATCAGCTTGGCGACCGTGAATTTCTCGTTCTTGTCCTCATCGAGCATAAACTGGAAGATCGAGTCGCGCCGGCTTTCGGAACCGAAATCGAAGCCGATGTTGCCCAGCGCGTAGACCAGCTGCTTCTCGGGCTTTGCGCCGCCGCGGCCGCAGCCGCCCGCCTTTCCGCCGCAGCCACAGCCGCCATCGCCACACGATGCCGTCACCGACCCGGCGCGGCCCGAGACAGACAATGCCGGCGGGGCAGGCTGCAGTTCCGCGCCAAAGTCGGGTTGGCTTTCGCCCGAGGCGCGAACCGGCCGGGTGAGGTCTTCGGTAACAAGGGTATGGGTGGTGTCGCCAATGCTTTCCATGACAAGTCTCCTTCGTTTCAAGAGGGTTTTTGCTCCGGCCGGGTTCAGCCGACCGGCAAGGCAGGTAAGGGCAGTCTCCGGTGAGCAGTTGGAGGCGCTTTCGAGGAGCGCGGCGCGAACGGCGAGCGGTGCGGCCACTCCGCCGGCCGCAATCTGTTCGCAAAGCAGCAATGCTGCGTGGCCGGACACGATCGGCGTCGCGAAGCTGGTGCCGCTGAGTCTGATCGTACCGCCGCCCACCGCGGCCCCGAGCACGTTCTTGCCAGGGGCGAGAAGCCCGGTCGCCGCGTAGGCCGCGCTCCAGTTGCTGGACCTGAGCGGATCGCCATTCTCGTCCGCCGCGCCGACGGCCAGGACCGTCGGATAGCTTGCGGGTGTATGAGGGCAGTCGCAGCTGTCGTTGCCGGCGGCGGCAACGACAAGTATGCCTGCCTCCTCACAGCGGTTGAGGGCTTCGCGCAGCAGCGGTTCGGGATCCAGTGAGAAGTCGAGTTGACCGCCGCTGATGTTGATCACATGCGCGCCCCGTTCGACCGCGAGGGTGAGCGCGCGGGCCAGGTCAAGTTGCGAACAGGTGAGCGCTGCGTTTGCCCGCGAGCCGAAGACTGGCAGCGCTATGCCACGACACCCCGGCGCAATGCCGGGGACCGGACCGCCCGGCTGGCCGAAGATGATGCTGGCCACATGCGTTCCGTGATCTGTTGCCGGACATCCGGCGCGAGGAGCCGGAGATTGTCCGAAAGGCGCCTGGAGAAGCGCGCCTGCAAAACACGGATGCGCAAGATCGACCGGGCCGTCGAGCACCGCGATACAAATCTCGGCGCAACCGGGGCGCTGTTTGAGCGCAGCATGCATGATGTCATCCCACAAGAACCTCTATCGGTTGGGGATATCCCTCATGCCGTGAACCGGGCGTCTGATAGGCGTTAATGTTTTGTGAAAAGTCCGCTCCTCAGAAGAGAGCAGCTAGCGACAGTCGATTTGGCCGCGGGCGGCCACCAAACTCTGCGGGTCGCTCTTGCGTCCGGCGACGCCAATCGCTCGGCGCTGGCTGCCGGCGAAGAAGCTGCCGGCTCCTCCGCCGACGATCCCGGCATGACGGTCGGCCAGACGCTGTGATCGCCCCAGTTGATCGTGCTGGGCTGACCTACATTTGCCTTTTGGCGATTGCTGACGTTTGAGCCAGCGGTGCACTCGGCCGTATCGTTCTGCGACAGAGGATGCTCACGCTAAGCCAAGTTAGCCACGAAGGTTGATTCCTGGTGCAAAGCCGACGTTCGTCGCCTCGACCAGTCCCGTCCCTACCCGAAAATCCGCTCGCCCTGCTCGTCGACCAGTTGCATGCCCTTCTTGATCGAGATGTCGACGGCGTCGTCGAGCCCGGCGAAGCGGTCGGCGCGGATGAATTTGTGTTCCTTCACCACGCCGTCGATCTCCTTGGAGACGACACCGCAGGTCTGGTACTGGCCGTCCGTTTTGTAGGGCGTGGCGCTGACCAGAAAACCCTTGTGCTCGACCTGCTTGGCTGGTGCCGTGCTCTTGGGCTCACCCGCCTCGGCGCCGCCGCCACCACCGCCGAAAAGACGCTTCAGAAAAGACATCGGGCTTCCTCCACAGCATTCATCCCGCACCATGTAGCGTGGCGCGGGATGAATTTCACTATCGGTCCTTGGCCTGCCGGGCAAGAGGTGCGCCGGCCGTAGGAGAAGGTGTCACTTGCGCGACAGTGCTTCCAGCGCCTCGGCTGCGGCTTCGAGAATGGCGATCGCCTCGGCCTGCTTGTCGGCCGGGGCATCGACGAAGTCGCCGAGAGCCGCGCGCAGCCGGTGGCGGACAGCGCGGAATTCGTCGCGCGCCTCCGAACGGCCACCACGACCGCCGCGACGCCCGCCCTCTTCGCTCTCGTCGTTCCAGCCGAACCAATCGCGCGCCTTGGCCATCTTGCGGCCGAAGCGCTCGAGATGCTCGAGCACGCCGTCGATCATCTCGCGGTTGTCGGCAAGATGCGCCTGGCCTGCCTCGGTGATCGAGAACACCTTCTTGTTGCCGTCGGCGGCGGACGCGGCATAGCCGGCTTCTTCCAGGAAGGTCAGCGTCGGGTAGACTACGCCCGGGCTCGGGCTGTAGATGCCGCTGGTGCGCTCTTCCAGAGCCTTGATGATGTCGTAGCCGTGACGCGGCGCCTCGGCCAGCAGCGACAGTGTGATCAGCTTCAGATCGCCGTCGGCCAGCATGCGCCCGGCGCGGAACATGTCGCCCGGGCCGCCGCGTCCACCGCCGCGACCACCGTGCCCGAACGGGCCGAAGCCGCCGCCCCCTCTGCCACCAAATTTGCCGCCGAATTTGCCGGCCATGTGCATGAACATGCGCTCGCCGAAATGATTGTTCCCAAAATGTTTGTGCATTGATTGCTCCTTGAGTTGTATCTTACGATATATCTTAACTGGGCTCGCGCTGCCGAGGAGTCAAGATATATCTTACGATGTATCTCGATACGGCGCCAGCGGGCTCGATTTTCCAGTCTGGGCCGCTTCATTGCGAACGGCGGCCACCGATAAATTCGGCTACCAGCGGCCCTTGCGCCGGTTCCAGGCATAGAGCAGGTCGGCGAAACGATCATAGGCAAAGCGTGTCAGCGGCAATGCAACCGGATTGCCGAACAAGGTCGCCAGCCAGCCCTCGCCCGGCGTGACCTTCCACACGGCGATGGCAACGTCAGCGCCGACCAGCAGCCCGCCCGCCGCATCGGTGGCGTGCAGCCGGCGGCGGACGTCTTCCAGGGAGGCGCCATGTCCGGCAAGCGCTGCCGGTTCAAAGTTGATGTCTCGGAACTCGATCCGTCCGGCCTTGACCGCTTCGATCAGCCGCCGCTTCTGCTGGCTGATTCCGGCGTCACAAACCGGGCAGCGCGTGTTGTACCAGACGGTCAGCATCTATCCGTGGCCATGCCTGTGATGCAGGTCGGGATAATGCGGATGCCGGTGGCGCATCGGCGCATGCCGGTGCCAGTGCGAATGCGACTCGCTCACCGGCCCATCATGATGGTGCTGGTGATGCTCGTCATGCACATGGCTGTGCTCGTGCTCCAGCGCCTCGTGGTCGTGCTCGTGCTCATGACGCTCCGACAGATGCAGCCAGAGGCCGACGCCCATCAGAAGCCCAGCAACCGCCAGCTTGAGCGTGACAGCATCACCCAGGATGGCGATTGCCAGCAACGCGCCGATAAAGGGGGCGAGCGAGTAATAGGCCCCTGTCCGTGCGGTGCCGAGATGACGCAGCGCCACGATGAACATCACCAGGCTGACTCCTATGGCAAAGAAGCCGACGGCTGCGGTGAGCGCGACGATTGACACTGGGGGAAACGAAGCCCCACCGGCAAGCGCCAGTCCGACATTGACGACACCCGCCACCAGCCCCTTGAGCATCGCGATCACCACCGGGTCGGTGGCCGAGATATTGCGCGTGAAATTGTTGTCGATCCCCCAGGCCACACAAGCCGCCGCCACCAGCAGGGCGCCACGGTTGAAGGCGATGCCCTCACCTTGCCACGACAGAAGAACGGCGCCCGCCAGAATGGCGAAGGCGCCAAAAAGCAGGCGCCGGTCGACATTCTCGCGATAGACGAGCCAGGCGATTGCCATCGTCGCCAGCCCTTCCAGATTAAGCAGCAGCGCCGAACTGGACGCCGTGTTGAGGGTCAAGCCGAACATCAGCAGCACCGGCGCGATGATGCCGCCCATGCCGATTGCCAGCGCCAGCCAGGGAATATCCCCAGCGGTCAGTTGCGCTTCCCCGGCTGCAGCCTGCCTGCCCCGGAGCAGGCGATACAGAGCAAGGCCGAGACCGGCACCGAGATAGAGCAGTCCAGCCAGCATGAAGGGATTGACGCCATTAAGCAGCAGCTTGCTGAGCGGCGGCGTCGCACCGAACAAGGCGGCCGAGCCAAGCGCGAGCGGCACGCCGGGCCACAGATGCGAATGCGTGTGCGGTTCGGACATGGCTATATCCTAACGCACATCATCCAAAGTGCGCAGCGGTTTTGGGGCAACGACATGCCACAAAACAAAGACCTGAAACGCGTCGACTGAACCCCGTTTCAACGCGACGCGCTTCTAGCGGGCCCTATCCGAGCGAGGTGATGATCTCGCGGTAGGCGAATTCGGGAAAGGCCTTCAGCGTCCGCGTCCTGACATTGCCGGCCGCCGCCAGCATCAGCGAGAAACGCGCCAGCACCGCGTCATCGGGCGCTTCGACCACCGCCACCATGTCGTATTCACCCATGGTCAGGTAGAATGCCTTGAACGATCCGCCCATATCTCCCAGCTGCTTCCTGGCGGCGTCGAGCCGCTTCGGTGAATCGCGCACGTTTCTGGCGCCCTGCTCCGTCCAGTTCATCAGCACGATGTAGCTTGTCATGGCACACCTCCCTCCGGGCCACGGAGCACGGCGGCTTCGCCGGGGCGGGCATCCGGGTTGTCGCCCAGAAAATGCATCCGACGCCGAATTATCCTCCCGCGGCGAACGTCCCGCAAGGACTATCGCGCCGGCGCCCGATTGCCGGGTGAAGGCGAGCCTCGCGCCAGGCGCACGAAGGCGGCATAGCGACGACCGCAAAACAGTCGGCAGCGACCAGGGAAAGCCGGTTTAAAAACCCGCCCGATTGCGGCAATCTCCGTCGTGGCCAATGTCCGAAACCGGTCAGGCCGCAGGAGAACTTCATGCGCGAGATCATCGACCTGCCGCCAGGAAAGATCGAAATTCCTGCCGCGTGGACCGGCGAGGACATAGCTAAGCATCCCCAGAATTGGCTGATCGAATTGGACCCGCGGGACGTCGCGGAATTGGAATTGGCGGCGACCGGCTTTCTCGCCCGCTCGCAGGATATTGGCAATTTGACCAAGGCTGATTTCCCCTTGCCCCGGCTTGCCAGCCATCTTGCCGCCCTTCGCGAAAAACTCATCGCAGGCATTGGGTTCGAGGTGCTTCGCGGTCTCCCGGTCGGGAGATACTCCGCGCAAATGGCGGCAACGATCTTCTGCGGGGTCGGCGCGCATCTGGGAAGCGCACGGTCCCAGAATGCCCAAGGCCATATCCTCGGCCATGTCCGCGACATAGGCGCCAACGCCAAGGACACCACGACACGCATCTACCAGACGTCGGAGCGCCAGACGTTTCACACCGACTCTGCCGATGTCGTCGGTCTGCTCTGCCTAAGGGATGCCATGCAAGGCGGCGAGTCCCTGCTGGTCAGCACGGTGACGATCTACAACGAGATGCGCAAACGACGACCCGATCTGGTCCGCCGCTGTTTGATCCGATCGCCACCGACCGGCGCGGCGAGATACCGGAAGGGGAAAAGCCCTACTTCGAAATTCCGGTCCTCAATTGGCATGCCGGATTGCTGACCGGCATCTATCAGCGCCAGTATATCGACAGCGCGCAACGCTTCCCGGATGCCATGCGGCTGAGCTCCGCGCATGTCGAAGCGCTGGATCTCTTCGACAGCCTTGCCAATGACCCGAAATTAAACCTGTCGATGCGGCTCCGGCCTGGCGACATGCAGTTTGTCTACAACCATTCGCTGCTGCACGACCGCATGGGCTTTCGGGATTGGCCAGACCCGGACAAGCGGCGCCATATGCTGCGCCTGTGGCTGTCGGTCCCCGGCGACCGTCCGCTGCCTGAGTGCTTCAGGCAGCGCTATGGCTCGATAGAGATCAGCGACCGGGGCGGCATCATCGTCAAGGGGGCACGGCTGAACGTGCCGTTGTAAAAAAGGCCCGGAACGGCGGACGCTCCGGGCCTTCTAATGAATTGAGCTGGCCGGCGACCGCCGTCCGAGCCTAGCTGTCCAGGAAGCTGCGCAGCTTGCGCGACCTGCTCGGGTGCTTGAGCTTGCGCAGCGCCTTGGCTTCGATCTGGCGGATACGTTCGCGGGTGACCGAGAACTGCTGGCCGACTTCTTCCAGCGTATGATCGGTGTTCATGCCGATGCCGAAGCGCATTCTGAGCACGCGTTCCTCGCGCGGCGTCAGCGAGGCCAGCACGCGCGTGGTGGTCTCGCGCAGATTGGCCTGGATCGCCGCGTCGATCGGCAGGATCGCCATCTTGTCCTCGATGAAATCGCCGAGGTGCGAATCCTCCTCGTCGCCGACCGGCGTTTCGAGCGAGATCGGCTCCTTGGCGATCTTCAGCACCTTGCGCACTTTTTCGAGCGGCATAGCGAGCTTTTCGGCCAGTTCTTCCGGCGTCGGCTCGCGGCCGATCTCGTGCAGCATCTGGCGCGAGGTGCGCACGATCTTGTTGATCGTCTCGATCATGTGCACCGGAATGCGGATGGTGCGCGCCTGGTCGGCGATCGAACGCGTGATCGCCTGCCTGATCCACCATGTCGCGTAGGTCGAGAACTTGTAGCCGCGGCGGTATTCGAATTTGTCGACCGCCTTCATCAGGCCGATATTGCCTTCCTGGATCAGGTCGAGGAACTGCAGGCCGCGATTGGTGTATTTCTTGGCGATGGAGATGACGAGGCGCAGATTGGCCTCGACCATTTCCTTCTTGGCGATCGCGGCTTCACGCTCGCCCTTCTGCACCTGGTTGACGATCTTGCGGAATTCCAGGATCGAGATCGCCGTTTCGGTGGCGAGGTTCTGGATTTCGGCGCGCAGGTCGCGGATCGCGTCCTTCTCGTTCTTGGTGAATTCCTTCCAGCCGCGCGAGGTCAAATTGCCGATCGCGCGCGTCCAGTTCGGATCGAGTTCGGAACCCTGGTATTCCTTCAGGAACTCCTCGCGGCGCACGCCGTAGCTTTCGGCGAGCCTGAGCAGCTTGCCTTCGTTCTGCACCAGGCGCTTGTTGATGTCGTAGAGCTGCTCGACCAGCGCCTCGATGCGCGCCGTGTTGAGCGACAGCGACTTCACCGCCTTGATCAGCTGGTCCTTCAGCTCCTTGAGCCGGCGGTCCTGGCTGGGCGACAGCGTGCCGGCCGCGGCCAGACGGTTCTCGACCTGCTGGTCCTGCAGCTTCCTGAGCTTCTTGTAGGTGTCGGCGATGACGTCGAGCGTCTCCATCACCTGCGGACGCAGTTCGGCTTCCATCGCCGCCAGCGACAGGCTCGCCTCGTCCTCGTCTTCCTCGTCGTCATCGACCAGCCCGCGCGTATCGGCGGCGACGTTGGTGATGTCTTCTTCCTCGTCGCGAGAACGGCGCGGCTTCTCTTCGACCTTGGCTTCCTCGATGCGCTCGACCACCGGCGCCTGCTTGGCCTCGGGGCCGGCATAGGTGGCTTCGAGATCGATGATCTCGCGCAGCAGGATCTTGGATTCGTTGAGTTCGTCGCGCCAGATGATGATGGCCTGGAAGGTCAGCGGGCTTTCGCACAGGCCCGCTATCATCGTCTCGCGGCCGGCCTCGATGCGCTTGGCGATGGCGATTTCGCCCTCGCGCGACAAAAGCTCGACCGAGCCCATCTCGCGCAGATACATACGCACCGGATCGTCGGTGCGATCGGTCGGTTCTTTCTTGGTGGTGGTGGCGGCGACCGCGGTGCCGGTCTGCTCGGCCAGTTCGTTGGCGTCTTCCTCGGCATCGGCCGCGGTGTCGGCGGCCTCGGGCTCCTCGCCCTGCTCGTCGTCCTCGACCACGTTGATGCCCATGTCGGACAGCATCGCCATCGTGTCCTCGATCTGCTCGGAGGTCACTTCCTCAGAGGGCAGCACCGAATTCAGCTCGTCCATGGTGACATAGCCGCGCTTCTTGGCGGCCTTGATCATCTTCTTGACAGCATCATCGGAAAGGTCGAGCAGAGGGCCATCGGTGGCGCCTTCGCGTTCGGTTTCGACCTCTTCCTTTTCCTTTGTCGCCATAGTCTTTATCTTCTCCTAGCGGCCGAACATCGAAGCCGCGTAAGCTGTCGGACCAGTCAAATCGGATGCGCTCGCTTATGAAACGCGCCTCACCGGGCCAGTAACTGCATCAACTCGTCGTTTGGTGTATGTCGTTGCCCCAAAACTGGTTTCCCCTTTTGGGCGACATGCATTAAGTCCAGATTAACCCTGATATCTGTGGCAGGCAGCCTGCCTGTCCAGTGACCAGTACCTCACATCGCCTATTTCCCGTCGATGCGGGTTCGGGTTAACGTTTCGAATCGTCCTGATTCCGCCAATCTGCCAGAAGGTCAAGCGCCTCTCGCATGATTCGCATGAAAAAAGCGAATCAATTACCCGACTTAGCCAGCCACGCGCCATTTGGACGCGCAACAACGCTTATTTCACTCTCTTCAAACTTCAAAAACTAAGCTCGCCCGGCCCTGCCCGACGACACGCCGAATCCTTCGATCAGCGCTTCCGTCGCCTGTACATCCTGAAATTGCGCCTGAATTTCGATCAGGTGCCGGTAGTTTTCGTCTGTGGGATCGGTGGCGAGCGCCGCTTCCGCCTGTTTCAGCTCCTTATGTAAGGTGCGCGCGCTGCGCTGCAAGTGCAGTGCCTGGCTGAAAGCATCGCGGGCATCTTCAAGGGCAGCGGTCTCTAGCGCCGGCCATTGCCGCATGCGCCGGATCAGGCCGACGGCCCGCTCCCAGATCTCGGCGCAGCCGGCGCGCTCGACCGTCGCGATAACGGCCTGACGGTCATTGGCCATGTCATGCGCCATCGCGTCGAGGATCGCCGCATGCAGCCGCCTCAGATCGGAGTTGGCGAGATCGAGAAACTCGATATGGGCGAAATTCTCGTCGATCAGTGCCGGATGGTTGATCAACGCGACGATGATCGTCGCCTCGCGCACCGACATCCCCTCGCCGCCGCGTTTGACCAAAGCCGACTGGCCGAGGCTTTCAGTGATCGCGATGCGGCCGCCACCGCTCTTGGCGAACTGTCCCCCGGGTGCGGCTGCCTTGCCTTGGCCGCGCTCGCCTGGCCGGCCGCCATCTTGACGTCCCTGGCGCGCACCGCGCAGCGAGCCGAAGAAGCTCAACACGCGCTCGCGCATCTCCTGTTGATAGTGGTAGCGCAGACTTTCGTCGCGGATGCGGCTGGTCAGCTCGCGCAGCGTCTTCTCGAGTTCGGCCCGCCGCTCCGGCGTATCGAAGACACCGCCCGCCGTCTCGCGCATCCACAACAGATCGACCAGCGGCCGTGCTTCGGCCAGCACGATGCGGAACGCGTCCGGTCCTGCGGCCTTGACTAGGTCGTCGGGATCCTTGCCTTCCGGCAGCAGCGCGAAGCGCGCCGAGCGCCCCGCCTGCACCGACGGCAGCGCCATGTCGGCGGCGCGCCACGCCGCCTTCAGCCCGGCCTTGTCGCCGTCGAAACACAACATCGGCTCCGGCGCCATGCGCCACAACAGTTCGAGCTGGTTTTCGGTGAGCGCCGTGCCGAGCGGCGCCACGACATTCTCGAAGCCTGCCTGTGCCAGTGCGATCACATCCATATAGCCTTCGACGGCGATGACCGTGCCGTCCTTGGCCAGTGCCTTTCGGGCGCGGGCGAAATTGTAGAGCACGTTGCCCTTGTGGAAGAGCTCCGTATCGGGCGAATTCATGTATTTGGCCAGCGCATCGGGCTGCAACGCGCGACCGCCAAAGGCGATGATCTTGCCGCGCGAATCCGGGATCGGGAACATGATGCGGTCGCGGAACCAGTCATAGGAAACCGGGATGTCGTCGCCGTGGCGGACCAGTCCGCAGGCCTCGATATCGGCCTTGGGAACGCCCTTGGCGGCGAGATGCTCCTTGAGCGCATTGCGGCTGTCGGGTGCGAGGCCGAGCCGGAACGATTGCTGCGTCGCCGGCGTCAGCCCGCGATCGCGCAGATAGGCGCGGGCTTTGGCGCCTTCCGGTCCCTGCAGCCGTTCCTGAAAGAAACTGGTCGCCATCTCCATGACATCGGTCAGGCTGGCGCGTTCCTTTTCGCGCCGCTCCTCCTGCGCATCGCGAACCGGCATCGGCACGCCGGCCATGTCTGCGATCTTCTCAACCGCCTCGGGAAAGCTCATCCCATCGAGTTCGGTGAGGAATTTGAAATGATCGCCCGAGACCGAACAGCCGAAACAATGGTAGCGGCCCTTCTTGTCCTCGCAGTGGAAGGACGGGCTCCTCTCGCCATGGAACGGGCAGCAGGCCCAATAATCGCCGCGCGGCGCGTTGGTTTTCTTCCTGTCCCACGCAACGCGCTGGCCGATCACCGATGAAATCGGCACACGGTCGCGTATCTCGTCGAGGAAGGCGGGTGGAAAGCGCATCGGGGAACTCGTTTCCCGATTATATAATCATGCCCGCGAAATCCGACGACCCCTAATGCGGGCCATACCCGGTTTCCACAGGGTAAAAAGAAAGGCGGCCGCTGCGGCCGCCTCCCTTCAATGTCCGGCAAGGTGCCGGTTACTGCGCGGCAAGCGCGCCGAAGATAACGCCGGAGAGCACGCCGACCAGCACATAGTCGTTGCCGACGCGGATCCATTCCTGGCCGCGGCCGGGACGATGCAGGCCGTAGCGGCCATAGTCGCGGATCGGCTGGTGACGCTTCCAGCTGGAATATCTCTGGCCATTGCGCCAGTTGTTGCGCTTCACGACGACCTTCTTCTTGAAGACGCGCTTCTTCACATCGCTGTGGTGACCGGGCTTCTGCCAGTCGACCTGGCTGTAATTCGACCGCGGCGCGTTCGGCGCATTCAGCGGTGCGGCCTGGCCGGTGAGCGACGTGGCGGCCAGCATCGAGAAAGCGAGGGCCGAAAGGACAATGCGTTTCATGAGAAGTCTCCTTGGTTGTCGATATCAGAGCAATAGTTGCCCATCGATGAACCGAAACTGAACGCCAGCATTACAATTGTGTAATGAATTCCTCCATTTACACAAGAAAGCTGAACAACATCGCAAAGGCAGGAGCCAAGTGCCTGGCAAACCCGGCCGATCCGCCGCATCGCAGCGGCCCGGCAATGCAACCATTTGCGCGTCCGTCCATTTTCCGACACGGCCTGTCGCGCTGCAACGGCCCCTTGAAATCGACAAGATTTTATTATCCGGCTAAAATATTCGAGCTATTATCAGACACCGCCATGAGCATGATTCGTATCTTCGTTTTCCTTTCTGATCGCCACGCAGGCCGCGTCGCGCATCCTGTTCGCATGCAGGCGGCAAAATGAGCGGTTCCGTCGTCCTTCTGCATCTGGCCGGCGCCGTGGCGCTGATGCTGTTTGCCACTCGCATGGTGAAGACCGGCGTCGAGCGCGCCTATGGCGACGTGCTGCGCCATCGTCTGCGCGCCACCATGCGCAATCCGATCATGGCGGTGCTGGCCGGTACCGGCCTCGCCATCGCCCTGCAGAGCTCCACCGCCGTCACGCTATTGGTCGGCTCCTTCGCCGGCTCCGGCATCGTCTCGGGTGCCGCCGGCCAGCTTGCCGTGCGCGGCGCCGAGATCGGCTCGGCGCTGGTGGTCAAGCTGCTGACCTTCGATCTCACCCTGCTGGTGCCGCTCTGCCTCATCACCGGCACGGTGATGTTCATGGCCACCGAGCGGCGCGACTGGCGCCAGACCGGCCGCATCCTGGTCGGCATCGGCCTTCTGATCCTGTCGCTGGAGATGATCGGCCAGGCATCGGAGCCGCTGCGCAACAGCCAGCTCATGCCGGTGATCATCAACTACTTCTCCACCGATTCCATCACCGCCTATCTGCTGGCGGCGCTGATCACCTGGCTGTTCCAGTCGAGCATCGCGGCGGTGCTCTTGATGGCAACTCTGGCTGGCCGCGGCCTGATCTCGCCTGAACTCGGCGTCGTTCTCATCCTTGGCGTCAATCTCGGCTCATCGATCATCGCGCCGATGCTGACCCGCTCGTCGAGCCCCGAGGTGCGCGTCGTGCCGATCGGAAACCTCTTGATGCGCGGACTTGGCTCGCTGGTCATGCTGATCCTGGTCATGATCTTCAGGCCTCACTTCGCCTTTCTTGGCTCGACGGCGGCGGACCAGATCGTCAACGCCCACATCCTGTTCAATGTGCTGATCCTGCTCGCCGGCCTGCCGCTGGCCGGCTTTGTCTATCGCGCCTCGGAGAAGATCGTCGCACTGGGTACCAGGCCGGCGCCGGCCTCCACGCTCGACGTCGTCGAGCTGTCGGCGCTCAACGAAAGCGCGCTGGACGTGCCGAGCCAGGCGCTGGCCAACGCCACCCGCGAGGTGGTGCGGGTCTGCGAGACGATCGAGATCATGCTCAAGCGCATCATCGAGCTCTATGAGAGCGCCGACGCCGACAAGATCAAGGCGCTGGCCGCAC
This sequence comes from Mesorhizobium cantuariense, assembly GCF_042647205.1. Lineage (NCBI taxonomy): Bacteria > Pseudomonadati > Pseudomonadota > Alphaproteobacteria > Hyphomicrobiales > Phyllobacteriaceae > Mesorhizobium > Mesorhizobium cantuariense. Next base: position 4,872,201 of record NZ_JBHRVD010000001.1, read on the forward strand.
TCGACGACCGCGTCGACCGCAGGCATGCGGCGATCAAGCTTTACCTCGCCAAGCTGACCAGGAACCCGCTGACCGAAGACGAGGCGCTGCGCTGCCAGGAACTGATCGGCGCCTGCGTCAAGCTGGAGCAGGTCGGCGACATCATCGTGCGCAACATGCTGGTGCATGTGAAGAAGAAGTTCGAGCGCGGGCTAGAATTCACCGACGAGGGCTGGAGCGAGCTGTGCGCCTTCCATGGCTCGGTGCTGGCCAATGCGCGGCTTGCCTTCAATGTCCTGGTGTCGCGCGATCCCGAGACTGCCCGTCAGCTGGTGCTGGAAAAGGACCAGCTGCGCGACCGCGAGAAGGAAACCAGCGCCAGCCATTTCGTGCGGCTGCGCGACGGCACCGCCAAGAGTGTCGAGACCAGTTCGATCCATCTCGACACCATCCGCGACCTGAAGCAGATCAATTCGCTGCTGGCCTCGATGGCCTATCCGGTGCTGGAAGAACGCGGCCTGCTCACCGGGTCGCGGCTGAAGGCGAGCTGATTCACGACACCATCAAGCACCGCCATCGTTTCGGCGGCAAAATATCTTTGCTCTGTTTCCCCCAGTCGGGATAAGGGTCGGTCGGGCCCAGCCTTTCGGAGGAAATCGATGGACACTCATTCGCGCAGTTTCGCCAAGGCGCTTTCCTGGCGCGTGACCGGCACCATCGACACGATGATCATTTCGCTGGTCGTGACCGGAAGCATCAAGCTGGCGGCCGCCATCGGCATGACGGAGGTCGTCACCAAATCGTTGCTCTATTATTTTCACGAGCGGGCGTGGTTGAAGATTCCCTATGGCCGCAAGACCCCGGGCCTAATGCCACCACTCAAGAAAAGCTAAAGCGGCGACAAAAATTTCTGGATTGCCCGCAAAGCCCATCCGTGGTTTGAGGCCATTCCAGCTAAGGCCTTCCCATGTCGCTTCCGCTCATAGCCCTGTTCATTGCCGCTTTTGCCTTCGGCACCACCGAATTCGTCATTGCCGGCGTGCTGCCGCAGGTGGCTGAGGGGCTTGGCGTTTCGGTTCCCTCGGCCGGTTATCTCGTCTCCGGCTATGCCTGCGGCATCGCCATCGGCGGTCCGCTGCTGGCGCTCGCCACCAAGTCGCTGTCGCGGAAGAGCTTGCTGCTCGGCCTCGCCATCGCCTTCACCATAGGCCAGGCGGCCTGCGCGCTGGCGCCCGACTTCACCTCGATGTTGCTGTTGCGCATTGCCGTTGCGGTCGCGCATGGCACCTATTTCGGCGTCGCCATGGTCGTCGCCGTCGGTCTTGTGCGCGAGGACCAGCGCGGCATGGCGGTTGCCGTCATCCTGTCCGGTCTCACCGTATCCAACGTCATCGGCGTGCCGGCGGGTACTGCGATCGGCAACATCTGGGGCTGGCGCGCGACCTTCTGGGTGATGTGCGCGCTCGGCGTAGCGGCAACGCTTGCCATTGCAGCCCTGTTGCCGCGCACGACCGGATCGTCGGCCAGGCCAGCCGGTTTCGCCCGCGAGGTTCGCGTGCTGGCCCGCCAGCAGGTCTGGACCTCGCTGATCCTGATGTTGATGCTGATGATCGGCCAGTTCGGCCTGTTCACCTACATCACCCCGACCTTGCTTGAGGTCACCGGGCTCGACGAGAACCTGGTGCCGTGGGTGTTGCTGCTCAACGGCGTCGGCGCAACGCTCGGCGTCTTCCTCGGCGGCAAGCTCTCCGACTGGAAGCTGATGCCGTCGCTGATCACCATGCTGGGCCTGCAGGCGGTGACGCTGGCCGTCATCTATGCCGTCAGCCCCTATCCCCTGCCGATGGTTGTCGCGATCGTCATCTGGGGCGGTCTCAACTTCGCCATCGGCACACCGATCCAGACCCGCATCCTGGCCTGGACGGCCGACGCCTCGAACCTCGCTTCGTCGCTCATTCCGTCCGGCTTCAATGTCGGCATCGCGCTGGCTGCGTCGCTGGGCGCAGCCATGCTCAATGCAGGCTATGGCTACCGCAGCCTGCCGCTGCTCGGCGCCATCGCCATGCTGGTCGCCGTCGCGGTGGCGCTCGCCTCCTATGTCTGGGAAGGACGCAGCAACGCCACGCCGCCGCTGACGGTCCCAGCTGAGTAGACCACTCACCCGCGCCAGCGCAGCAGGCGCATGGCATTGGCGGTGACCAGCACGGTGGCGCCGGTATCGGCCAGGATCGCCGGCCACAGGCCGGTGATGCCGGCAATGGTGGTGACCAGGAACACCGCCTTCAGCCCGAGCGCCACGCTGATGTTCTGGCCGATATTGGCCATCACCGCCCGCGACAGCTTTACCATGCGCACGACGTCCATGACGCGGCCATGCAGGATTGCCGCGTCCGCGGTCTCCAGCGCCACATCGGTGCCGCCGCCCATGGCGATGCCGATGTCGGCGGCGGCGAGCGCCGGCGCATCGTTGATGCCGTCGCCGACCTTGGCCACTTTCAGCCCCTCGCGCTGCAATTCACCGACGATGCGCTGCTTGTCCTGCGGCAACAGCTCCGCCCGCGCCTCGATGCCGAGCGAAGCGGCGATGGCTTCGGCGGTGCGGCGGTTGTCGCCGGTCAGCATCACGGCGCGGATGCCCTCGGCCTTCAGCGCTGTGATCCCGGCCGCCGCATCCGGCCGCGGCTCGTCGCGCAGGGCGATCAGCCCGGCCACCGTGCCATCGGCCACCAGCACCGAAACAGTCTTGCCCTGGCCATTGAGGCTGTCAACGGCAAGGCGCTGCGCTTCAGTCATCACGGCGCGTTCGCCCGCCGCCTGGCCGGAGCCGAGGAAAACCGCGACGCCGCCGACGCTGCCCTCGACACCTTTGCCCGAGATTGCCTTGGCCGCCAGGGCCGGCGGCACCGGCGCCTTGTCGGCCTTGGCCCGGTCAAGGATTGCCACCGCCAGCGGATGGCTGGAGCCCTGCTCGAGCGCCGCCGCCAGCGCCAGCACGGTGCGTTCATCGCGGCCATAGGCCACGATGTCGGTGACCACGGGCTTGCCCGCTGTCAGCGTGCCGGTCTTGTCGAAGGCCACCGCCGTGATCCGGCGAAACCCTTCCAGCACGGCACCACCCTTCATCAACAGACCACGCCGCGCGCCGGCCGCAAGGCCAGCTGCGATCGCAGCAGGCGTCGAGATGACCAGGGCGCAGGGGCAGCCGATCAGCAGGATCGCCAGGCCCTTGTAGATCCATTCGTTCCAGTTGCCGCCGGCAAGCAGCGGCGGCAGCATCGCCACCAGCGCGCCGACCGCCAGCACTGCCGGCGTGTAGGTGCGCGAGAAGCGGTCGATGAAGCGCTCGGTCGGCGCCTTGGCCTCCTGCGCTTCCTCCACCAGCCGCACGATTCGGGCGATGGTGTTGTCGGACGCGGCCGCTGTCACCCGCACCTTGAGCACGCCGTCGGTGCTGATCGTGCCGGCAAAGACGGCGTCAGCGACACCCTTGCGCTTCGGTGTGCTCTCGCCGGTCACCGGCGCCTCGTCGATATCGCTCAACCCCTCGACGATCTCGCCGTCGGCCGGGATACGGTCGCCCGGCCGCACCACGATGACATCGCTGACCGCAAGGTCTTCGGCGGGAACCTCTGATGTGCCGCCCGCCCGCTCGACCAGGGCTGTCTTCGGCACCAGATCGGCAAGCCCCTGGATGCTCGCCCGGGCGCGGCCGGCGGCGACACCTTCCAGAAGTTCGCCGATCAGGAACAGCACCACCACGGCGGCGGCTTCTTCCGTGGCGCCGATCATCACGGCGCCTGTCGCCGCGATGGTCATCAGCATCTCGATCGAAAACGGCGTGCCGGCCAATGCCGCCATCAGCGCGCGCCGCGCGATCGGCACCAGGCCGACCAGCAAAGCGGCCAGGAATACCCAGCGCTCGGCCACTGGGAACAGATGGCCGATGCCGTAGGCGGCAACAAGCGCCGCCGCGCAAGCCAGCGTCAGCACTGCCCGGCGGGAGCGCCACCACGCCTGACCCGGCTCGGCATGGCTGTGGAGATGAGATGACCCCGCAGCCTCCTTGGCGACCGGTTCGCCGCCATGCTCATGGTCGTCGCCGGCGTGATTGTGGCCCTCGTGGTCATGGTCAGCATGGTCATGCGCCGAAGCTGCCGGCGATGCACGCCTATCGGTCTTGCCTTCCGCTCTGACGATGTCATAGCCGAGCCGCGCCACCTGCTGCAGCACCTTCTCTTCCGGCAGTGCGCCGCCGTGGCTGACCGTCATGCTGGCGCCGGTCACCGAAACCGAGACATCGGCGACGCCGTCGAGGCGACGCACCGCTGTGTCGATCTTGGCCGCGCAGGAGGCGCAGTCCATGCCGCCGATCTTGAACCGTGTCTGCCTGAGGGGTGCCGTCATCACATTACCTGTCTGTCTTGCCCGCGCGGCGTCGCCGCATGGGTCTTGAATCCTGATGTCCAGCACTGTAATTGCTCTAGTCACTAGAGCTTCAAGAGGAAAATTTCATGTTTTCGATCGGTGATCTCTCGCGCCGAACCGGGGTCAAGGTGCCGACCATCCGCTACTACGAGCAGATGGGCCTTGTTGCGGCGCCCGAGCGCTCGGAAGGCAACCAGCGCCGCTATTCCAGGCAGGAGCTGGAGCGGCTGGCCTTCATCCGCCACGCCCGCGACCTCGGTTTCGCTGTCGAGGACATCCGCTCGTTGATCGAATTGAGCGGCCATCCCGAGCAGCCCTGCGGCCACGCCGACCGGATCGCCGAGGAACAACTGATCTCGGTGCGGGAAGATTGCCCAGCTGAAACGGCTGGAGGCCGAGCTCGAACGCATCGCCACCTGCTGCAATGGCAAGACGGTCGGCGACTGCTACGTCATCCGCGCCCTGTCCGACCACGCGCTTTGCGCTGACGAGCATGGTTGACATTCCAATAGGGTCCCGGCGCGGACCTCGACCTGGACGCGGGTCGTTTGTGAGCCAGGAGCAGGCATGACCACGACTGTCGGCGACTTCGGCCTGACCTGCGGCATCCTGCCGACGGGCGCCAACAATGCGATCACCGACGTGCCTGGCGTCCGTGTCGGTCACTGCACGCTGCGCAACGGCGACATCAACACCGGCGTGACCGCCATCCTGCCGCATGGCGGCAACATGTTTCGCAACAAGGTGACGGCGGCAAGCCATGTCATCAACGGCTTCGGCAAGACGGTCGGCCTGACGCAGGTGCAGGAACTCGGCACCATCGAAACGCCGATCCTCCTGACCAACACGCTCTCGGTCGGCACCTGCGCAACGGCGCTGATCCGCGACGCGATCCGCCTGAACCCGGATATCGGCCGCACGACCGGCACCGTCAACCCAGTGGTCGGCGAGTGCAATGACGGGCAGCTGAACGACATCCAGGCACTGGCGATATCAGAGGAACACGCGCTTGCGGCGCTGGCGGATGCGCATGAAGGCGCGGTCGAGCAGGGCAATGTCGGCGCCGGAACGGGAATGAGCTGCTTCGGCTTCAAGGGCGGCATCGGCTCGGCGTCCAGAAAGATCGCGCTCGGTGGCGAACGTCATCTTGGTGTTCTCGTCCTGTCGAATTTCGGCAAGCCCGGAGACCTCCTGCTCCCCGATGGGCGCAAGCCCGATTCCAGGCAACCGGACCAGGCCGAACGCGGCTCGATCATGGTCGTTCTGGCAACCGATGTTCCGCTCGAACACCGCCAGCTCGAGCGCGTGACGCGCCGAGCCGGCGCAGGCATCGCAAGGCTCGGCTCCTTCTGGGGCCATGGCAGCGGCGACATAGCCATCGCCTTCAGCACCGGCAACATGGTCGACCACGACGAAGCCCGCGATCTGGTGCCGCTGCTCACCCTCAACGAAGCGCGCATCGACCTCCTTTTCCGGGCGGCGGCGGAGGCCACGCAGGAAGCTGTGTTGAACTCCATGCTGGCCGCCCAGGCCTTCACAGGCAGGGCCGGCACGCGTCGCACGTCGCTCGCCGACTGGCTGCGCGATCAGGCCGAAAAGGCATAAAGCGAGCTACAGCTCGATCCGGAACCGCAAACTCTCCACCCCGCCATAGGCGGCGTCCTCGAAGAAGCGTTCGACGAGCTTGCCGCCATTGGCCAGGATCACCTTGTGCGAGGCCGGATTGCCCGGCTTGGCGGTGATCTCGACATAGGGCAGGCCGACCGCCCTCGCTTCCTCCAGCATCAGCCGCAGCGCCTCGGTGGCGTAGCCGCGCCGTCGCTTCCATGGCACCACTGCATGGCCGATATGGCCGAGTACATGCGGCGGCAGAGCGGCCGTGCCAGGTTGCCAGCGGAAGCCGATCGAGCCCGACGCCTCGCCATCCCAGATCCAGCGGCGGAAGCCCGGCAGGCGCGGCACCTTTTTGCCGTCGGGCAAGCTGATCGCGCCACCCTTGGCCTGGGGATCATCGAGGTCGGCGAGAAAGGCCACTGGATCCTTTTCGATTGCCGCAAGCTGCTCGCGCGTCGCTTCTTCGAGCCGCACATTGTCCGGCGACCAGCCGCGCTCGAGCGCCGCCTTGTAGGACGGCAGATGTTCAAGCGCGGGTTTGACGATTTCGACCATATTCCACCGGTGGGAGACGCTACGCCGGTAAAATAGCATCCTTGCCCGGGAAGGCACGGGCCACGAAAGAGCGGGCTCTTACGACAAGGGCCGCGTTCCCATCGCTGGAAACGCTGCCCCGATCTTATGTGCTTTGGAGGACTGGCACTCCGGCGCGGCTGCGCCGGAGGCCTTACGCGAGTTCAGGCGATCTCGAAGCGGTCGGCGTTCATCACCTTGGTCCATGCCGCGACGAAATCCCTGGTGAATTTCGCCTTGGCATCCGCTGACCCGTAGACCTCGGCAAGCGCGCGCAGTTGGGCGTGCGAGCCAAAGATCAGGTCGGCACGGGTGCCAGTCCACTTGACCGCCTTGGTCTTGCGGTCACGCGCCTCGTAGACTTCGTCGGAGCCGGCGGCCGGATCCCAGACCGTGTTCATGCCGAGCAGATTGACGAAGAAGTCGTTGGTCAACGTACCCGGCCGGTCGGTGAGCACGCCGTGCTTCGACTTGGCGGTGTTGGTGCCGAGCACGCGCAGACCGCCGACTAGAACAGTCATCTCGGGCGCGGTCAGCGACAACAATTGCGCCCGGTCGACCAGCATGGCTTCGACCGACATCGGCTGCTTGCCCCTGACATAGTTACGGAAGCCATCGACTTTCGGCTCGAGCGCGGCAAAGGAATGGACATCGGTCTGCTCCTGCGAAGCATCCATTCGACCCGGCGTGAACGGAACCTTGGCCTCCTGACCGCCGTCCTTCGTCGCCTTCTCGACCGCGGCGACGCCGCCGAGAACGATGAGGTCGGCCAGCGAGATCTTTTTCTCGCCGGTCTGTGCCGCGTTGAACTCCTTCTGGATGGTTTCCAGCTTCGCCAGCACCTTCGACAGTTCAGCCGGCTGGTTGACGTCCCAATCCTTCTGTGGCGCGAGCCGGATGCGTGCGCCATTGGCACCTCCGCGCTTGTCGGAATTGCGGAAGGTCGAGGCCGAGGCCCAGGCAGTCGAGACCAGTTCGGAGACCGACAGGCCCGATGCCAGGATCTTCGCCTTCAACGACGCAATATCCTGCTCGCCGACCAGTTCGTGGTCGACCGCCGGGATCGGATCCTGCCAGATCAACTCTTCCTTCGGCACGAGCGGGCCGAGATAGCGAACGGCCGGCCCCATGTCGCGATGGGTGAGCTTGTACCAGGCACGGGCGAAGGCATCGGCGAACTGATCGGGATTCTCATGGAAGCGCCGCGATATCTTTTCGTAGGCCGGATCGACCCGCAGCGCGAGATCGGTGGTCAGCATGGAAGGCGCGTGGCGCTTGGACGGATCGTGGGCATCCGGCACGGTGCCGGCACCGGCGCCGCCCTTCGGCGTCCACTGATGAGCGCCTGCCGGGCTTTTCGTCAGCTCCCACTCGAAGTTGAACAGATTGTCGAAGAAGTTGTTGCTCCACTTGGTCGGCGTCGTGGTCCAGGTGACCTCGAGGCCCGAGGTGATGGCGTCGCCGGCAATGCCAGTGGCATGCTTGCTCGACCAGCCGAGGCCCTGCGCCTCGATGCCAGCACCTTCCGGCTCCGCACCCACCAGCGAGGCATCGCCGGCGCCGTGGGTCTTGCCGAAGGTGTGACCGCCGGCGATCAACGCCACGGTCTCCTCGTCGTTCATGGCCATGCGCGCGAAGGTCTCGCGGATGTCGCGTGCCGAAGCCAGCGGATCCGGTTTGCCGTTCGGCCCTTCCGGATTGACATAGATCAGGCCCATCTGCACGGCGCCGAGATGGCCGTGGAGTTCGCGGTCACCGGAGTAGCGCTTGTCGTCGAGCCACTTGGTCTCCGAACCCCAGTCGACGTCCTGTTCCGGCTCCCAGACGTCGGCGCGGCCGCCAGCGAAGCCGAAGGTCTTGAAGCCCATGGACTCCAGCGCGACATTGCCGGTGAGGATCAACAGGTCGGCCCAGGAGATCTTCCTGCCGTATTTCTGCTTGACCGGCCACAGCAGCCGGCGCGCCTTGTCGAGATTGGCATTGTCCGGCCAGCTGTTGAGCGGAGCAAAACGCTGCTGGCCTGCACCGGCGCCACCACGGCCGTCGCCGATGCGATACGTGCCGGCACTGTGCCAGGCCATGCGGATGAACAGCGGCCCGTAATGGCCGAAATCGGCCGGCCACCACTCCTGCGAATCCGTCATCACCTGATGCAGATCCTTGATCACCGCATCGAGATCGAGCGACTTGAATTCCTTGGCATAGTCGAACTCCTCGCCCATCGGGTCCGAAAGGTTCGATTGCTGATGGAGAACGCCAAGGTCCAGTTGGTTTGGCCACCAGTCACGGTTGCTCCTGCTGGAAGACCCATGCGCAACGGGGCATTTGCCCGCGCTGGGATCATCAGTTTGTGCGTCCATGTTTTTCTCCGATCGTGGCTGTGTTGAGCTGTTTCAACTGCTGCGTGAACAGGGACACGGGATGTCCCTGGAGGCGGTCCGTTTCATGGCTGGCGCGATGACCCTTATGCCCGATACGCGACCGAATATCTTGGATGTCCTAGCGCTGCACGCGCGCCCCGAACAAGGCGGGCTGCTCCTCATCTTCCTTGGGACTTCTATAGCAAAGCCCCGCGATTAATTTAAGTTGGATTTCCTGATTGCAGCGATAAGATGACATTATGACAAACCTGACCCTGAAGCAGCTGCGTTATTTCGAAGCGCTGGCCCGACACAACCATTTTGGCCGCGCGGCTGATGCCTGTGCGATCTCCCAGCCCGCCATCTCGGTGCAGATCAAGGAGTTGGAGGAGACGCTTGGCACGGAGCTTTTCGAAAGAGGCCCGCGGCAAGTCCGGCTGACCAATTTCGGCGAGGAATTTGCCTTGCGCGTCCGCGAGATCCTGCGCTCGGTGGATGAGCTGACGGATCTGGCCCGAGCCTCGCGCGACCGGTTGGTGGGACGGCTGCGCATCGGCGTGATCCCAACGATCGCACCCTACCTTCTGCCTGCCATCATCGGCAACCTCGCCCGCATGCATGATGGCCTCGATATCCACGTGCGCGAAACGCAGACGCAGAAGCTGATCCAGGAACTGGCCGACGGCCGGCTCGACGCGGCCATCGTTGCCTTGCCGGTGTCGGAAGCGTCGCTGACGGAAATCGTGCTGTTTGCCGAGAACTTCGTGCTGGTCCGGCCCGGCGAGGACGAGGGAAAGCCGGTGCCCAACCGCGAAATGCTGCGCGAGATGCGGCTGCTTCTGCTGGAAGAAGGCCATTGTTTCCGCGATCAGGCGCTGTCGTTCTGCAACATGCATTCGGCAAAGCCAAGGGAGTTGCTGGACGGCAGCTCGCTGTCGACCCTGGTGCAGATGGTCGGCGCCGGCGTCGGCGTCACCCTGATCCCGGAAATGGCCGTACCTGTGGAGACACGCTCGGCGTCGGTCTCCATCGCTCATTTCGCCAGTCCCCAGCCGTCGCGGACGATCGGCATGATCTGGCGCAAGACAAGCCCGATCGCCAAACAGTTGCTGCGGATATCCGAAGTGGTTCGCCTTGCGGCCGACGCACTGCGCGCGCAGCATAATCCGGCATCGGTTGCGCTGAACCTGCCGGCAGCCGCCCAATGAAAGCTGCCTGACTGATCGTTAGCTTGCCGCCTGGAACCGGATTTCGCCCTTGTTCAGGAAGCAGGTCTTGTCGAACAGCGACAGATCCAGCGGGTTCGGCAACCGCACATCGCCGATATCGGGAACCGGCTTCTTCGTGGGATCGTATGACCGATCGATCTGCGAGATGAAGACGAAGATCAATCCCCTGTCGCGAGCAAAGGCCTTCAGCGTGCAAACCTGCGCCATCAGGTCCGGGTTCTCCCGCTTCTGGTCGAGCAGTTGCAGATAATCGATCACCACCAGCGTACCGCGCGGAGCCGAGCCCAATGCCTTGACGATGTACTCGGCGCTGATGGCGTCGGAATTGTCGAACACGAACTGGTCGTTGAACTGCGCCGGGTCCGCCCCGATGGCGCGAAACCGGTCGAGCACATCCCTTTGCGTATATTCGAGCGTGAAGAACACGCCGCGGCGGCCGGACTTCATGGCTTCGACCGCGAGTTCAAGGCTCATCAGCGTCTTGCCGTGGCCGGGCCGCGCACCGACCAGGACCAGGTCGCCAGGCGCCAGTTGCGCAAACAGCCTGCCGGCGGGCGCCGCCTCGGCTGCCTTGGCTGCAAGCAGGCTCCAACTGGTGAAACCTTCCTGCGCTGCAACACGATCAAGCGCTTCGTGAAGCGGAATTTTGGCCTCGCGGGACAACAGCCTGGCTTGACGCTTCAGATGGTAGATGGGCGCGGATAGCTTCATGACAAACCTCCTGGTGCGAGCCGTTTTCGCAATCCCTCCTTATGCCTGGTGCTCGAACAGTTGGTTCGGTGATCGGATTGCCCTGCATGGATGATGCTTTCCCGGCGGAGGGCGGAGGCGTGGGCTGCGCCAGAATCAGATGATAGCCCAATCCCTGCGGATCGAAAATCGCGCATGCCCAGGCATGGCGAAAAGCACATCGGCGATGGATCAGTGCGCTCCATAACTATCGACAGATGCCCACCATTTTCTAGGGTACCCGACTTGGCGTGGAGGCCGGTATGTATCTATTTATTCTTTCGGCCCTCGCGGGCTTTATTTTGTGCTCGGTCGGATTGGTTGTGCTCATAAGAAGCCGAGGAGAGAAAGCGGACCACGGTATTCTACGCTCGTCTTATTGGTTTGCTGCGGCGGCGGCCGTCGTGTTCGTGGGCGCCGTTTCTTTTTTTGCGATGTAAATTCGCTCTCTGTTGGCACGCCGAGTTCGGCTTCGGGTCGAAAGCAGCCCCATAATGTGCCGCCTTCCTAGTGGGTGCGCTAAACAAGATGTGTTTCGCCTGATAATGTGAGGCCCTCTATGATCGATTCCCGGTGGCAACATCACAAAGCGATTCGACAGGAGAATTGATCCGGTGCGGTTGAGATCTGTTTCTCTGGGTGTCGTCGCCAGCCTTCTCGTCGTCATCGCCGTGGCGGTGTCGGCCCGATCCTTTGCCTCGCCATCAGGCGTTCCAGCCTGGCTGCAGGCCCATGTCGGCGACAGCGACGGTCAGATTGCACAAGTGGTGCTGGAACGGGCGCGCGCGCTTTACCGGAAGAAGGTCGCGCAAGGTGCCGTCAAGAATCCTTGCTACTTCGCCATGGATGCCACACGCCCCAGCGATCTGGGCAATGGCGTGCTGGGGCGCCGCTACTACGTCATATGCGAAGCCAGCCAGTCGTTTCGCGCGATTTCGTCGGGTTACGGTAGCGGCCGGAATTTGAAAGGCGTCGTCGATTTCGCCAATGGGAAACGATGTGCGAAGAACTTCGGCAATGCGATGGATTCATCGTTGACGGCCGGCGGGGCCTATATGACCAGAGAGGCGAAAACCTCGTTCAAAGGCTACTACCGCACCGGCGCGAAACAGGACGCGGTTTTCCAGCGCACCTTCATCCAGTTCGACGGCGAAGGCGAAGCGGCAAACGCCAGACAGCGCGCGATCGGCGGCCACGCTGCCCGGGTACTGCGCGGCATGTGCCTGCGGAAAAGCCCGAACAGCTCACACGCCGACCACGATGGTTACGTGCCTTTCGGCAAGCTGGTGGACTATGCCGGCGGCCGCAGCAACGGCTGCACCAGCTGGTCGCCGGCGGACGCGCAACAGATCATCCCGATGGTCAAGGACAGCCCGACGACGCTCTACATCTATCCTGAATCGCGCGACATCGCCGCGGTAGCGGCCAACCGTTCGCAGCCCGGCGCCTATTGGAACGCCTCCTGCCTGAAGGAAATCGGCACGCCGAAATTCTGGCCGCGAAAGACCCTTGAGCCGATCATCGCTCAATACAGGAAGGATCACCCGGCACCGCCGCCGCAGCCGCTGCCGATCTGCAAGGGGTCTTGAAGTCCCCCCAAGTGGGTTGCGGACTTCAAGCACCATCCATGTCGCGCTCCAGCTCAGCGCAGAAAACCGAGCACGGCCTGCATGAACTCGGCCGGGTACTCCACGTTCGACAAGTGAACCGCGGGCAGGACAACCAGCCTCGCGCCGGGCACTGCTGCTGCGATCAACTCGCTGTGGCTGGCTGCCGTCACCGTGTCATGCTGGCCGGCAATGACCAGCGTCGGCCGGGGGATCAGGACTACGGTGCGGCGAAGGTCCGCGTCGCGAACCGCCGCGAACAGACCCGCCAGGCCTTGCCGGTCGATAGTCAGCAGCATGGCGCGAAACTCTTCGATCACGGGCGCGTTGGCCGCCACCATAGACGCGGGAAACCAGTTGCTCAGGAAGATTTCAGCGGTTTCGGACATGTCCGGCGCCTGCTGCACGGCGGCAATCCGCTCGTCGAAATAGCTTGCCGGCGCCAGATGGGACGAGGTGTTGCTCAGGATCAGCCGGTCGATCCGCTCGGGCGCATGGATGCCGAGCCATTGCCCGACAAAGCCGCCCAGCGACAGACCGAGAAAGTGTACGCGCTCAACGCCGAGCGCATCGAGCAACTCGATCACGTCGCGGCCAAGCCGGTCGAGCGAATAGGCGCCGACCGGGGCGTTCGATCCTCCGTGGCCGCGAAAATCATAGCGCAGAACGCGGAAATGCCTGGATAGCTCGTCGACCTGCATGTCCCACATATGCAGCGTGGTGCCGATGGAATTCGACAGCACCAGCACCGGCTTCCCGGCCTCACCGTCGAAACGATAGGCGATGCGCGTGCCGTCGCCGATGATGACGAAATTCAGCTCATTCATGATGAAAATTCCTTCTGGAACGTTGAATGAGGCAAAGTGTAGCTGCGGCGCTTTTTTGTTGATATTACAAAGATAAGACAATCTCTGTAGATAAAGCTGACATGGCCGACTTCACCCTGCACGACCTGCAATGCTTCGATGCCGTGGTCCGCACCGGCGGCTTTCAGCCTGCGGCGGCGTTGCTCTATCGCTCGCACCCGGCGGTGTTCGCCGCCGTCGCAAAGCTGGAACGGCAACTCGACCTTGTTCTCCTGGATCGTAGCGGCTATCGCGTGCGCCCCACCGAGGCAGGGCTGTCGTTCCACCGCCGGGCACGTCAGCTGCTGCGCGAACTGGAGGGCCTGCATGTCCATGCCGCCCAGTTGGCAATGGGCGAGGAAAGCGAGATCCATGTGGTGATCGGCGACCTGTGCCCGCGCCCGCAGGTGCTGGGGATGCTTGGACGGTTCTTCGCCCAGTGCCCCGGCACGCGCCTGCATCTGCATTTCGAAGCGGTTGGCGGCCCATGGGAGCGTCTCTTCGATGATGAGGCCGATTTGATCCTGCACTGGATCGACAAGGGCGATGCACGGGTGGAATGGGTCGACCTGTGCAAGGTACCGTTCATTCCAGTGGTGGCGCCGGGCTTTCTGCCTGAGCGTATCAAGCAGCCGATCACCCTGGATCAGATGCACGCACTCACCCAATGCGTCATGCGCGACACCGCACGCCATTCACCACGGCAGGACTACTTCATGATCGAAGGCGCGCCGCAATGCATGGTGGCCGACCAGGGCATGAAGAAGGAGATTATCCTGCAGGGCCTCGGCTGGGGGCATATGCCCCGCTTCCTGATCGAGGAAGAGCTGCGCGACGGACGCCTGCAATCCATTGCCGGCCGTCATCTGCCGGGCCGCGCAGACGAGCTGGTGGTGGCGCGCCGCCGCGACCGGCCGCATGGGCCGATCGCGAACCGGTTATGGGATCATATCCAGCAGGAGGCGCCGGCATTGCGCCGCGCCCTCGAACCGCCGAAATCTGCCCAGGACGTCACTAGCCAACCAGCCAGCGAAAGGCGCGGCGTATGAAAGCCTGTGACCGGTTCGCCGTGCGCCATCAGCACCTTTTCAGCCGGCCAAGCCAGGACACGCCGGATGGCGGCACGCGCGGCGCGCCGGTCGGTAAAGGCGGCGCGAAATTTTCGCGGCACCGAGGGCTCGGCGGCCACCATCCAGAGCCAGAACGCTGGCGGCGATCGTGAATGCGATGAGTGCCAGAGGCGCGTATGCGCGGACCACACCGGGGCGTGGCGGCAAATACCCCTACTGCAACAGTCCCTTGACGATGCCGCTCGCCTTGCCGAAATCCATCTGGCCGGCATATTTCTGCTTCAGCGCGGCGATCACCTTGCCCATGTCCTTCTGGCTGGCGGCTCCCGTCGCGGCGATCGCCTCGCTTGCCGCAGCCTGGATGGCGGCGTCGTCAAGCTGCGTCGGCAGGAAGGCGCGGATGATCTCCATCTCGCCGCGCTCCTGCGCGGCCAGTTCCGGCCGTTTGCCGTCGTCGAAGGCTTTGGCCGATTCCTCGCGCTGCTTCACCATCTTGGCCAGGATCTGCAGGATCTCCTCGTCGCTGGCCGGCTCCTTGGCCAAGCCGCGATTGGCGATGTCGCGGTCATGGATGGCGGCCTGGATCAGCCGCAATGTCGGCAGCCGGTGCTTGTCCTGCGCCTTCATCGCGCTCTTCAGGGATTCGGCGATTTTGCCGCGCATGGTGTATTCTCCTTCGATCGGCGCGGACAATAGCGCCGGGGGCGAGCCAACGCAAACCCTGATATGTCAGGGCAAGCCTCTGATATTGCTTGATGAAATAAATCGGATCCGCATTTAGCATGATCATTGACCGCCCTGCCCCCTTCCCCTATGTACTGGGCCTTGCATGAACTGAAGCTTGTCTGCGTGGAAGCACCGTATTCGCTGCTTGGCGCCGTTTGCTGCGCGGATGGCCCGCCGGGCCGATGGAAGCGCGCAGCCCGATAGGAGTGCCGCCATGGCCGAGATGACCGCCGCCTCGACGCCCGCCTGGGCAACGGAAAAGCCGACAGCCCTGTTGGTGCTGGCCGACGGCACCGTCATCGAAGGTCGCGGCCTCGGCGCCACCGGCTCGGCCGTCGCCGAAGTCTGCTTCAACACAGCGCTCACCGGCTACCAGGAAATCCTCACCGACCCGTCCTATGCCGGCCAGATCGTCACCTTCACCTTCCCGCATATCGGCAACATCGGCACCAATGACGAGGACATCGAGGACCTCAATCCGGCCGCCCGTGCCGGCGCCGTCGGCGCCGTGTTCAAGGCCGATGTCACCAACCCGTCCAACTACCGCGCCGGCACCGGTCTCGACCAGTGGCTGAAGAAGCGCGGCATCGTCGCGCTGTCGGGCATCGACACCCGCGCGCTGACCGCGCTGATCCGCGAAAAGGGCATGCCCAACGCCGTCATCGCGCATGCGCCCGACGGCGTGTTCGACCTCGACGATCTGAAGCGGCGCGCGGCCGCATGGTCGGGCCTGATCGGACTCGACCTCGCCAAGGAGGTCACGTCGGGCCAGTCCTCGGTCTGGCGCGAGACGCCCTGGGTGTGGAACGAAGGCTTTGGCGAACAGGCGGAGCCCTCCATGCACGTCGTTGCCATCGACTACGGCGTCAAGCGCAACATATTGCGCCTGCTCGCCGGCCTTGGCGCCAAGGTCACCGTGGTGCCGGCCAAGACGGGCGCTGAAGAAATCCTCGCCATGCAGCCGGACGGCATCTTCCTCTCCAACGGCCCCGGCGACCCGGAAGCCACCGGCGACTATGCCGTGCCGGTCATCCAGGACCTGTTGAAGACCGACATTCCGGTGTTCGGCATCTGCCTCGGCCACCAGATGCTGGCGCTGGCGCTGGGCGGCAAGACCGCCAAGATGCATCAGGGCCATCATGGCGCCAACCATCCGGTCAAGGACCACACCACCGGCAAGGTCGAGATCGTCTCGATGAACCACGGCTTTGCCGTCGATGCCGACTCGCTGCCATCAGGCGTCGAGGAGACCCACGTCTCGCTGTTCGATGGTTCGAACTGCGGCATCACGCTCACCGGCCGACCGGTGTTCTCGGTCCAGCATCACCCCGAGGCTTCGCCCGGCCCGCAGGATTCGCACTATCTGTTCCGCCGCTTCGTCAATTTGATCCGTGAAAAGCGCGGCGAGGAATTGCTGGCCGAGCGGGCTTAACTCGATCCATTAGCGCTGCCCCTCATCTGCCTGCCCGTCCTCCAACGTCAGGCACGATTGGCGCTTCACAGCAAACGTATCGGAACGTCCAGCCACCGACCGGCCTTCGCTGGCTTCCAGGATGTCCGTCCCTGGTGAGCGCAATGCGGCTGTGACTCACACCTGCGCTCCATCTTCGGCGACGCCGGCGGTGACATTTGCGCGCGCCGCCGGCCTCGCCACTTTCGTGACGAAGACGACAAGCGCCAGCATCAGGAAACATGCGCCAACCAGATAGGGTGCGCCACCGAAGGTCACCGGCGCGCTTGGCCCGGTGAACCACGAAAAGATCGCCGTATAGAGCAGCGGTGTGATGATCGAGGTGATCGAGAAGATCGAGGTCATCGCGCCCTGCAGTTCGCCCTGCGCCGAAGGCGGCACCTTGGCGGCGGCGAGGCTCCTCAACGGCGGATCGGCCAGCGCTTCGAGACAGCCGACGACGATCACCGCATAGATCATCCAGCCTTGCGACGCGAAAGCGTAGCCAAAGGCACTGGCTGCCGTGAATGTCAGGCCGATGACCGCCGTCTTCCACTCGCCAAGCCTGGGGATCACGCGCGGCAGCACCGTCGCCATGACGATCGCCCCGCACAGGCCGAAGGCGCCGAGCGAGAAGCCGATCTGCTGCTCGCTCCAGCCATAGCGATAATTAGAAACGAACGACCAGACCGCCGGATACATCATGTGCCCGAGCGTCATCAGAAAGAAGACAAGCCCGATCCAGCCGATGCCTTTGTATTGGCGCATCTGGAGGAGCGTGCCGACCGGATTGGCGCGTTTCCACTCGAAGCGGCGGCGGTGTTTGTCATCGAGCGTTTCCGGCAGGAAAAACAGTGCAATCAGGAAATTCACGAAGGCGAGCCCGGCGGCGAAATAGAACGGCACGCGCGGCCCGAACGTGCCGAGCAGCCCGCCCAGAACCGGCCCGATGACGAAGCCGACGCCAAACGCGATACCGAGCAGGCCGAAATTCTTTGCCCGGTTCTCATCGTTCGAGATATCGGCGATGAAGGCTGAAGTGGTCGAATAGCTGGCGCCCGAAATGCCGGCCAGCACACGCCCGATGAATAGCATAGGGTAGGACCAGGCGACGGCGCAGATCAGATTGTCGATGGAAAACGTCAGCACCGAGGCGAGCAGGATCGGCCGCCGTCCGAACCGGTCGCTCAAGCCGCCCATAATAGGCGCGAAGACGAACTGCATCGCCGCATAGGCGAAGAGCAGCCAGCCGCCTTCGATCGCCGCGCCGCTGATGCTGACCCCGGTCAATTCCCTGAGATAGGCCGGTAGCACCGGCATGATCATGCCGAAACCGATAATGTCGAGCAGCAGCGTGGTGAAGACGAGCGCAAGGCCCCGTCTGGCGGTTTTGGGGTCGATCATGATGGGTCAAGCTCCTCTGCTCGCCTGGGGCGCAGGCGGCTTATAGGCGAGCCCGCAGCAAGGAACAATAAGGGAACAGGCCGGATTCGTTTATCCTGACATCCCCTGACGGCGCTTGGCCGTCAGGTCAGTGCCGGAAGCGGCTATCAAATCGGGCCGCTCAGCGTGTTACAATCCGAAAGCTTGCCGCTCTGGTAACCGCGTGCCAGCCAGGTCTGCCGCTGCTGCGAGGTGCCGTGGTTGAAGCTTTCCGGCACGACATAGCCCTGCATCTTCTTCTGCAGCGTATCGTCGCCGATCTGCTTGGCGGCGTTCAGCGCGCTTTCCATATCGCCCTGCTCCAATATGCCTTTCTGCCCGGTGTAATGGGCCCACACGCCGGCGAAGCAGTCGGCCTGGAGCTCGATGCGCACCGACATCTGGTTGGCCTCGGCCTCGCCCATGCTCTGCCGCATCTGGTTGAACTTGGACATGATGCCGGTCAGGTTCTGCACGTGGTGGCCGATCTCATGCGCAATCACATAGGCCCGCGCGAACTCGCCCGAAGCGCCGAATTGCTGGTCGAGCTGCTGGAAGAAGGTCATGTCGAGATAGACTTTGTGGTCGCCGGGACAATAGAAAGGCCCGGCCGCCGCGGAGGCAAAGCCGCAGGCCGAGCGGACCTGGCCGGAAAACAGCACAAGCTTCGGGTCCTCATAGGTCAGCCCCTGCGATTTGAAGATGCCGGTCCAGGTGTCCTCGGTCTCAGCCAGCACGGTCGCCACGAACTGCTTCATCTCATCATTGGCGGGCGTACCCGAGCCGCTGTCCTCGGTAATCTGGCCGCCACCGCCCGGCGCCAGTCCGCCGTCGCCACCACCCAGGATCGTCGACGGATCGAAGCCGAAATACCATCCGGCCAGCACCACCAGGATGACGAGGAAGATGCTGCCACCACCACCGGTACGACCGCCGATCGGAATGCGGAACTGGCCAGGGCTGCCGCCGCCGAGTCCGCCGCTGCGGTCGTCCTCGATATTGTCACTCTGACGACGGCCCTTCCAGAGCATGGCAACTCCTCGCGCTGCGAACTTCCCCGTTGTTCCGGGGCTCAACCCAACAAACAATTATCCCAATGGTTGCGCCAAGTCACAGCATTTTTCGACGGCCTTTGGCCATGAAAGCCGACGAGTGATTACAACGCCAGATCATCAGGCGCTCGCCGTTGGGCCGACTTTCTCAAGTTCGTTGCGGCAAGTGGCTGGCCGTTGCAATCGTCCCCATGGCCGAGACTATGGAAGACCGCTAGTGTCCGGTTCTCTTTGGAAGCGAGGGGCGCTTGCGGACGATCGGCCAATTCCTGCTGTTGCTGACGGCATTGACTTGTTTTGGCATCGGGTCTGCCCCTGCAGTCACGCTCGATTCCAGCGTCGCCGTAACCGACCCTGAGACGCTGCAGGCGCTCGAGCGCGGCGGCCTGTCGATCAGCCGTCTGCTCGGACCCGCACTCGGTCTCACACGCGAGGTCGACAATCGCGGCCTGTTTTCGGTGCCGGCTTTGGCAACGGTGCGCGACACAGTCAAACAGCAGATCGCCGACGAGCCGAAGACCAGTCCCGACCCCTATGTCGCTGATATGGCGAAGTCAAAAGACACCAGCCAGAAATTCAATCCGAAATACATCGACGACGACGGCTCGACGCTGGATCTCACCGGCGTCGTCAACCGCATGGATCGCGGCTATCTCGGCCACACCGAATGCGGCGAGATCCGGCTGATCTACCGCTTCCACTATTCGGTGGCGGAAAAGCCGGCCAAGGGAAAGGCGGGCCAGCGCATTTCCTCGCGCCTGCCGCTGACCATGAGCCTGGTGTTCAACGCCAAGCCTCGCCAAGCACAGGCCCGCGCCTCGAAGGACTTGCCACACGCCACCGACGTGTCCTGCGCCGACATCGCCACGCGCTGGCTTGCCGCCGGGCGAAAGGATCTTCCACCCGACCAGTTGGCGGCCTGGCTGCGCTCCGACGAAGGGCCGCTCTCCGGTGCCATGCTGAACGCCTCGCAGATCATGCGGCTCGAACTCAACATGCAGGTGCTGCGCCTGTCCGCCTCGACACGGCGCGATTTCGGCGGCCATGCCGAGTACCTCTTGAAGATCTTCAAATGGGATCCGGCCACGTCCAGCTTCTATGAAGCGAAGATGGAAAACCAGATCGACCGCGCCATTGTGCTGGCCGACAAGCCGTCCTTCGCCAAATGGCTGCTCACCGACCGCAACATCTACGACCTCGATCATGGCCGGCTGGTGATCGACGAAAAGTTCCTGGCCAGGAGCGCCGTCTCCGTCGCACCCGGCGGCCTCAGCCGGTCGCAGAACAACATCGCCTACGGGCTGGTCGACGATGCCGACATAGACAAGGCGCTGAAGGACTATGTCGCCAAAGGCAACACACTCTCGACCATCAAATCGGTGGCCGGTTTCGAATTGCGCCTCAACGACATGAGCTGCACCGGCTGCCATCAGACACATGGCATTGCCGGCTTCCACTATACCGGCGCCGATCCGGCCAGCGAACCGCGCCGCAACGCCGTCTTCGTTCCGGGCTCTGCCGTGTTCTTCGCCGACCTGCCGCGCCGCCGCGCCATCGTCGAGCAGTTCGCCGCCGGCGGCCACCCGGACTTTGCGCGCGGCTTCGCCGCCCGTCCTGACGCGAAGTATGCCGAGGCGCTGAAAGGCACCGACCTCTACAATGGCTGGGGCTCGATCTGCTATCGCGGCGAGGATTTGAGCTTCAAGGACTGGAGCTGCGGCGCGGGCTTGCGCTGCGCCGGCGTCCATGAAAGCGCCATCCATCCGGGCTTCGGCACCTGCGTCAGCGAGGCCGGCACCGCAGTCGGTGACCCCGTCGAGTTCGGCGAGATCAAAATGTCGACATGGGGCGACGACCGGTATTGCCGCCTCTCGCCGGCCACCGCCAAGGCCTGCGCCATCGACCCCGGCCGGGACAAGAAGCCGCTGGTCAAGCTCGCCGGCTATGGCGCCGCACGCCAGCGCTACGACAACCCGCAACAGAAGACTGGCGGCTTTCCCGGCGGAATGCTGCGCAAGGCAAGCTGCGACAAGCTACCCGACGAGGCGACGTGCGGCAGGTTGGCCAAGACCGGCTTCAACGACTGCATCGCGTCCGGCAAGGACCACAAATTCTGCACCAGGGAGTTCACCAAGACCGCCGGCCTGCGCGCCTGCGACAAGTCCCATCCCTGCCGCGAGGACTATATCT
Organism: Mesorhizobium cantuariense; assembly: GCF_042647205.1. Lineage (NCBI taxonomy): Bacteria > Pseudomonadati > Pseudomonadota > Alphaproteobacteria > Hyphomicrobiales > Phyllobacteriaceae > Mesorhizobium > Mesorhizobium cantuariense. The sequence goes on from NZ_JBHRVD010000001.1 coordinate 4,893,472, forward strand.
GCACGGCGGGCTACGACGACCTGGCGGAAGCGAAAGCCGGCAAGGGCACCTGCATTCCGCCCTATTTCATCTTCCAGTTCCGCGTCGACGGCCACCCGCGCAGCTGGGTTCAGGATGTCCGTGAGTGAGAGAACGGTTTGCTGAACGCGCCGCCATCACGTCTCGGAGACGGCTTTCGCCCAGAACCACTGACGTCAGCCTGGCAGACGTCTAATCTTTCTGCTTGGCGCCGGCGCTCTTGCCGTCGGAACTTTTCGACCGTTCCTCGAAACGCGCCGCGCCCTTTTTCAGCGGATGGCCGGTTTCGGCCTCGGTCTTGCGCTCATCCCTCGCCGCCGCCTGTTTCAGTCCCTTGGCCGCCTGCTTGCCCTTTGTGGTCGGTGCCTGTTCAACGCCCATCGCTTCCTCCCTTTCGCGCGACATCAGCGCGATGTCAGGAGCAACGTGCGGGGCGTGCGGCGGTTCCGGCGGCTCGGCAAATCCGGTGGCGGGTGCGGCTCAGCGCGCCACCGTCATCGCCTTGCGAAATGCTTCCAGGGTCTCGGCGCTGACATGGTGCTCGATGCCCTCTGCGTCGATGCGCGCGGTCTCGGCGCTGACGCCGAGCGAACGCAAGAAGGCTTCCACCGTCTGGTGGCGAATGCGGCTTTCCTCCGCGACCTTGCGGCCGGTATCGGTCAGGAACACGCCGCGATAGGGCTTTCGCGACACCAGACCGTCCGCGCAAAGCCTGGTCAGCATCTTGGCCACCGTCGGCTGGGCGACGCCGAGGCGTGCGGCGATGTCGACCTGGCGCGCCTCGTTGCCGTCCTCGATCAGGTCGGCGATCAGCTCGACATAATCCTCGACCAGCGCGCTGCGGCGCGCTTCGCGCGTCTGCCGAAAGCCCTGCGAATGAATTTCGGCGTCAGGCAGCGGCTTTTCGCGCGGGACCGGTCTGTTCTTCAGCGCCAATACGCGCTCCTCCCCGAGGCTTTTGCTGTCCATGCATTCATAGCACGGGCTCTGATTCTTCAGGCCGTTTATTTGCATTCCGCAGCAGGTGCAACGGGCGTGCCCCTTTCGCGTTGACAGCAGCCTGATAAAAAGCACAAACAATGAAATATAGCATATTGCATAATGTTGAGCCATGGCATAGCTTAAGGAACATCGCCCAGTCTCGCGGAAAGCCCTCCCCTCATGTCTGAAGCCGAAGCCACAGTCCTCCGTTCCTCATGGCGGTTCGCCAGGCCCGACGAGGACGAGCAGCCCAGTCTGCGGGAAGTCAATTCCTCCATCGCCGTGCCGAACTCGGGCGTCTGGTTCCGTCGCCTGTTCGCCTTCATGGGCCCCGGCTACATGGTCTCTGTCGGCTACATGGATCCGGGCAACTGGGCGACCGACCTCGCCGGCGGCGCGCAGTTCGGCTACACGCTGCTGTTCATCATCATGCTGTCGAACCTGATGGCGATCCTGCTGCAGGCACTGGCAGCACGGCTCGGCATCGCCACCGGCCGCGACCTTGCCCAGGCTTGCCGCGCCTATTATCCCCGTCCGGTCAACTTCGTGCTGTGGATCGCCTGCGAACTGGCCATCATTGCTTGTGACCTGGCAGAGGTCATCGGCACCGCGATCGCGCTGCAGCTTCTGTTCGGCATCCCGCTGATCGGCGGCGCGGTGCTGACGGCACTCGACGCCTTCCTGGTGCTTCTCCTGATGAACAAGGGGTTTCGTTATCTCGAAGCCTTCGTCATCGCGCTTTTGGTCATCATCTTCAGCTGCTTCGCCATCCAGATCTTCGTCGCCGCCCCGCCGGCCGGCTCGATCCTGCATGCCATGTTCGTGCCGTCGTCGGAAATCGTCACCAATCCGGCGATGCTCTACATCGCCATCGGCATCATCGGCGCCACCGTCATGCCGCACAATCTCTATCTGCACTCCTCGATCGTGCAGACCCGCGCTTATGAACGCACCGACAAGGGCAAGCGCGACGCCATCAAATGGGCAACGACGGACTCGACCATCGCCCTGATGCTGGCGCTGTTCGTCAACGCCTCGATCCTGATCGTGTCGGCGGTCGCCTTCCACAACACCGGCCACCAGGACGTCGCCGAGATCGGCCAGGCCTTCGAGCTGCTGTCGCCGCTGCTCGGCCTCGGCATCGCCTCGATCCTGTTCGCGGTGGCGCTGCTGGCTTCCGGCCTGAACTCGACAGTGACGGCGACGCTGGCCGGCCAGATCGTCATGGAAGGCTTCCTGCGCCTGCGCATCCCCAACTGGGCACGCCGGCTTCTGACGCGCGGCCTCGCCATCGTCCCGGTGGTGATCGTCACCGCGCTCTATGGCGAAAAGGGCACCGGCCAGTTGCTGGTGTTCAGCCAGGTAATCCTGTCGATGCAGCTGCCCTTCGCGGTCATCCCGCTGGTGCAGTTCGTCTCCGACAAGAAGAAGATGGGCAACCTCGCCATTCCGCGCGGCGTCGCAGCCCTTGCCTGGGTGGTCGCGGCCGTCATCCTGTCGCTCAACTTCAAGCTGCTCTACGACACCATGTTCGGGGTCGGCTGAACTCCGCGTCGCCCGGAAACCGGCTACCCCTCTGCGCAGAGGTAGCCTCGCGACAAATCGGCGATCCGCGCTATGTTCTCGGCAGCATGACCCGGATCGAAGATATCAGGAAATTCTACGCGCGGCTGATGGCCGCCAATGCCGGCTCGCCCGATCCACGCCTGGAGGCGGTGTTCGCCGAGGTGCCGCGCGAAGCCTTTCTTGGTCCCGGGCCGTGGACGATCATCGCCGGCAACGGCAGGGTCACGACGCCGAGCGCCGATCCGGCCCACATCTACCAGAATGTGCTGGTGGCACTCGACGACGACAAGGGCATCAACAATGGCGAGCCGTTCCTGCACGCCATGTGGATCGGAAAGCTTGCACCGAAACCCGGTGAGGCCGTCACCCATATCGGCGCAGGCACCGGCTACTACACCGCGGTGCTGGCCAGGCTGGTTTCGCCTGGCGGCACCGTCACCGCTTTCGAACTCGACGAAAACCTGGCCGAACTGGCGCGGAAAAATCTCGAAACCTATGAAGAAGTCACCGTCATCCATGGCGATGCCGTGACGGCGACGTTGCCGCCATCCGACATCATCTATGTCAATGCCGGCGTCACATCACCACCGGCTGGATGGCTGAAGGCGTTGCGGCCGGGCGGTCGCATGATCTTCCCTTGGCGCCCGGCCGAGCGCGTCCCGCTGGCGGTGATGGTGACCCGCACCGAAAAAGGCTTCGCCTGCGATCCGTTCATGCGCTCCTGGTTCATTCCATGTGTCGGCGCCTCGGTCGCGGACCCCGCGGCGATGATCCCGACGCGCGAGCAGGCCGCGCAAAGCCGCTCGATCTGGCTGGTGCAGGACAAGGCGCCGGACGACACCGCCACCGCCATATCAGGCGATGTCTGGTTCTCGTCGAAAAGTCTCGACGCCAGACCGCGCACCGGACCTCGCAAATGACCGTGGTTTGCCAAAATTTCATATGTCTTGTCGGACCGGTGACTGGTCGCCCGTCCTTGGGTTGAAGTCCGGCCACGACGGCGTGGATCGAAGAAACGGGAGCATTGGAATGAGAAAGATCATCGCTGCGACATTCGTCAGCCTCGACGGCGTCATGCAGGCACCCGGCGGTCCGGAAGAGGACCCGGTCGGCGGCTTCAAGTTCGGCGGCTGGACCTTCCATTACTTTGACGAGGTGGCGGGCGCGGCAATGGATGAACTATTCTCCAAACCCTTCGCCCTGCTGCTCGGCCGCAGAACCTACGACATCTTCGCCGCGTACTGGCCGTATCAGAAAGATTCGATCGCGGATGCCTTCAATCCTGCGACCAAGTATGTGGCGACGCATCGGCCGGACACTCTGACCTGGCAGAACACGCAATCGCTCGGGCCGGATATCGTCGCGACGTTGCGCCGCCTGAAGCAGGAAGATGGACCTGACCTTCTCATCCAGGGATCGGGCAATCTGATCCAGACCCTGCTCGCCAACGGGCTGATCGACGAGATCCGGCTGATGATCTTCCCGCTGTTGCTGGGCAAGGGCAAGCGGCTGTTCGGCGATAGCGCGATGCCGGCCGCCTTCAAGCTTATCAAGTCGCAGACTTCCAGCACCGGCGTCATCATGGCGACCTACGAACGATCAGGCGAGATCAAGGTTGGGTCGTTTGCCACGGAAAAGCCGTCCAAGGCCGAGATCGAAAGACGCAAGAACTGGAAATAGCTTTGCAGGACCTGGGTTCCTCTCCCTCCGCGAATGTGGTCCGGTCGACGGAGGAGAGGAACGGCGCGAGTTCGCCGACCTTGGCTCCCTTCCTCTCCCTCCGGAGGCTAGGGCATATACACATCTCGCAAGGCCCAACCATCGGCACAGGCACGGAAGTAGGCCAAGCCGTTGTAGAAGGTGATAGGGCCTGGTGGCCTTGAGGAGGCATAACCGTTCCAGCCGCCGAGCCTTGCGATGATCCAGGCCGCCCATGCGAGTGAGTTTTTGGGGTAGGGATTGGATTGCAGCCGCGTCTTGCCCTTGAAGCGTGTCTCGATCGCCGAGAGCGTATCGATCTCGTTGGACGTGAAGGCGAGGCTCGCCTGTTGATCGCCTTGGCCATTGCGGGCCTGCACGAGCTGCATGACGATGATGGCGGCCTTGGCGGCGATGGCGACGAGCTTTTCCAAGCGCGCGGCCGATTGCAGCTGGCTGTCTTCGATCTTCAAGCCTTGGCTCTTCATCACCCGGAAGAACTGCTCGATGACCCAGCGCTGCTTGTACCAGTCGACGATCTGCCAGGCCTGGGAGGGTGTGGCCACCGCATGGGTGGTCAGCAGCAGCCAGTGAAGCGGCTCCACGTCGGCGGGCGCAGCCGTCTCGATGACTTCGACCCAGCGCAGCGTCACGCCTTTGGGCAGGTTGGCCTCGCGCAGGTTGCCCGGCCGCCGGATCGTGGCTTCGCCAAAGCGCAAGCAAAGCTCGGCTCGACGCGCCGGGCGGTCGGCCCGTTCGCGCAGCTCGATCACCTGGGTGTCACTGAACGCCACCTCCTGCACGGCACGGCGCAGCGTTGTGCCCGAAAGCAGTGCGCGGTCATGCATGACGCGTGTCAGCACGTGGAAAGAGCCATCCGGCACACGCGCCCACATCATATAAAAGTCACTCTCACGATCGGCGATGAAAGTGACCATACGGGCCCGGGCCAGCACTGGCTTGGCCGCTTGCGCGGTTTCGACCCAGCGGCACGATTCCTTCTCGCTCAACGAGCGATCAGCGTGCGGTGGCAGCTCTTCATCGCCCCGTGTCCAAACCCGCCCGCCCACAAGACCAAGGCAAGAACCGCGCTCGGCATCAAGGGCGAGCATCGGATGCAGCAGCATGCCCCAGCAATTGCCCTTCTTGATCCTGCCAAGATCGCGCCGGTTGTCCTGCGTCGTTGGGAATCTGATCTCGCTGGTGTCTTGCAGCGCCAAAACATGCCGGCCGTCCACTGCAACCCGCGTCGGTTGGCTCCAGCCTTCAATCACCCGCTCGACCGTCACCGCATCATTGCCGAGAAAGCGCCCATAGCGGATCTCCTCGGAATGGTTGCCGCCAGAAAGCTGGCGCAAGCACACCGTTTCGCGCAGCACCATGCCTTGGAGCAGCGACGCCCCCCTTTATCGAGGCGGCGATCTCCAAACAAACCTAATGACCACGACGGGCACGACATCGGCGACAATCCTTGCAAATCAGACCGTCGCAGAAAAAATCATACCTCAGGCATTCGCGGAATCCGACCCAGCCAAGGCGAGTCAATCCGCCGCACCGAGATATGTATATGCCCTAGCCGATCGACGGGGGAGAGGAACCCAAGTTCTGCCTGGTTCAAGCCGCCTGCGGCCGCCGCGCTAGACCATCGCGGATATACCGCGCGAATTCCTGTGCCGCCGGCCCTACCCCATGCCTGGGCAAATGTAGGTTGATGGCAAAATTCGGCAGCGGCGGCAGCCCGGACTCCGATGGCAGTATGTCGAGATCGGCCGGCACGGTGGAGGCCAGCCAGGTGGTGACGGCGAGGTCGGAACGCACCGTCGCCGTCGTCGCGTCGATGTTGCCGTTTTCGAACACCGTGCGCCATTCCAGCCCATGTTCGCTGAGCGCCGCCAGCACCGCCGGGCGGAAGGCACAGGTGTCGGCGACGATCGAGACCGGCAACGGCCGCTTGGCGCGGGCAACGCCGCCCTTGGCGCCGACCCAGACCAGCCGGTCGATGGCAAGGCATTCGCCCACCGACGGGCCGACGCGTTCCTCGATCACCGCAAGGTCGATGGTCCCGGCCGCAAGGGCAGCAGTCAGTTCCGGCGACGAGGCGCAGACCAGCGATATCTCGACCTGCGGATAGGTCTCGGCATAGGTCTTCAGCACCGGCGCCAACAAGGTGCCGACAAGGTCGTAAGGCACGCCGAGCCGCACCTGGCCGGCCACCGGTGTCTCAGCCATTTCGGCCCAGATTTCGTCATTGAGGCCTAACAGCCGCTTGCCCTTGCCGAACAGCTGTTCGCCGGCGCGCGTCAACCGCAAGCCGCGCCGGTCGCGCTCGAACAGGCTGGAACCGAGCGCCTCCTCCAGCCGCTTGACCTGCTGGCTGACAGCACCCTGCGTCAGGTGCAGCGCGTTGGCGGCCGCCGTCATGCTGGCCTTGTCGGCGACGGTGACGAAGGTGCGGATCAGCGCCATGTCAAGATTTCGGATCATGGCTAGCATTTTAGATGCTAATGTTTAGCATAGCAAACATTGCATTTACTGATGCCAATCGGAGCCTACCATGGAGCCTCCAGAAGGACGCCCATGCTAGAGCCCATCATCCCGCTCATCCTGTTTGCCATCGTTGCCACCACGACGCCCGGCATCGCCACGACCCTGTCGACGGCGTCCGGCGCGCAGTTCGGCTTTCGCCGTTCCGTGCCTTTGCTGGTCGGCAGCGCCGCCGGCCTCGCCACCGTGACGGGCGCCGCCGCGGCCGGGCTTGCCGGCCTGCTGCTTGCCGTGCCCTCGCTGCAGCTGGTGATGAAGATAGCCGGCTCGCTCTATCTCTTCTGGCTGGCGATCAAGATCGGCCGTAGCGGGCCGCCCAATCTGGATGTGAGCATGGCCAGGCCGAACAGCTTTCTCGGCGGCGCCGGCATTCAATGGATGAACCCGAAGGGCTGGGCGATGGGGTTGGGCGCGGCGGCCTCGTTCGCGGCATTGGCCAGCGGGCCGATGCAACTCGCGCTGCTGCTCGGCGCCATCTTCGGCCTCGCCGCTGCCGCCTCGCTGTCGCTGTGGTGCGTGGCCGGCATGCTGCTCGCCCGGCTGCTCAAGACCGAATGGCAATGGCGCGCGCTCAACATCGTGCTGGGGCTGATGCTGGCCGCCTCGATCATCCCGATGTGGCGGTCGGCATAGACGGCCACGGAATTGGGAAGAAGACGCCAAGTCCTGCAAGGTCAGCGCAGCACCCCCACCCGGACCTTCGGTCCGACCTCCCCACAAGGGGGAGGTGGGAGCGTGCCTTTTCCAAGCCTCAAAGAGGGTGGCGCGCCTTCACCCTCTCCCTTGTGGGGAGGGTCGCGAACGAAGTGAGCGGGGTGGGGGTACTTGTTCGCGAAGCGAACCAGCCTTCCTAATTCCGACTCAAGCCGCGTAGCGTGCCGCTGGCTTGTCGGCGTGCAGGCTGCCGTAGAAGGCTTGCCGGGCGCCGAGGAAAGTCTCCAGCTTGGCGGCGTCGGCAAGTCCCGGCACGGTGACGGCTTCGCCCCTGGCAAGGCCGACAAGTGCGGCATCGACCAGATCGTCGGCCGTCATGATGATTTCCTTCGGAAGCTGGTCGATATCGCCGCCGGCAATTTCCCAGAAATCCGTCCGGGTCGCGCCGGGCAGCACCACCTGCACCTTTACCTCGGTATCAGCGACTTCGCGCTGCAAGGCCTCGGTGAAGTTGACGACATAGGCCTTGGTGCCGCTGTAGATGCCGCCGAACGAGGTGTCGAAGGCGAGCACCGAGGCGATGTTGACGACGGCGCCGCGGTTGCGCGCCAAAAACCCCGGCAGCACGGCGCGGGTCAGGCGCGTCAAGGCGATGACATTGACCTTGATCATGCGCTCCGCCGCATCGGCGTCGGCCGTCGCCACCACCTGCGCACCGCCAATGCCGGCATTGTTGACCAGCAGCGTCACGCTGTCGTCGGCTGATATTGTCTGCTCGACGCGGCGGACGTCATTGTCGTCGGCGAGATCGGCGCTGATCACGCGGACCTTATGGCTGTAAGCGCGACGCAGCTTCTCGGCCAGTTCCTCGAGCCGGTCGGCGCGCCGCGCCACCAGCACCAGATCGTAGCCCTGCCCTGCCAGCCGGTCCGCATAGACCGCGCCGATGCCTGCCGAAGCACCGGTGACGACCGCCGTGCCCTTGTTGCTCTGTCCACTCATTGTCCTGTTCCTTCTTCGACTGATTTGCTTCGTTTTCGACTGGCCGCCGGCACCGTGGGCAATCGCCCTCGCACTGCCGGCAAAGCCATTTGATCTTATTTAGTGGCATATACCACTAATCGTGAAATAGGCATATGCCACTATCTTGTCAATGATTGGAGCGGGGATTATTTGAGAGGCAGCGGCCGGGCATCATTCGCCGACGCCAAGGACCCATCATGTCAAAGGACAACACCCTGCCCGGCCTCACGCTCTGCAACAACGCCGCGCTGCGCCGTGCGGCGCGCAAGCTCGGCCAGTTGTATGATGATGTGCTGCAGCCTTCGGGCCTGAAGGCCACGCAGCAGGGCCTGCTCTACCAGATCCATATCGGCGACGAACCGGCAATGAGCGCCATCGCCGCGTCGCTGATCATGGACCTGTCGGCGCTCGGTCATACGCTGAAGCCGCTGATCCGCGACGGCTATGTCGAGACCTTCGCCGACCCGGACGATCGCCGCATCAAGCGCGTACGGCTGACGCCGCAAGGCTTGGTGAAGCTCAACGAAGCGATGAAGCTATGGCATGTCGCCCAGCAGCGTTTGGAGGATGTCGTCGGCAAGGAACAGGCGGAATGGCTGCGCGCGGCGCTGGATGACATCGCCGCGCTGGATTTTGATCTACCGCCGGCCAACTGAGCCGGCCGACGGATTTATGAAGGGTCTACTCGGCAGGCATCTCTACAGGCCGAGCCGCCCAGCGGCCGGCCACCACGATGCCAAGCCCGATGATCGGGAAGATCGCGGCGACCAGGCCGAGATCGGCCGGCGCGCCGTAGCGCAGCACCGCACCACCGACCACGGCGCCCAGCGCGACGCCGAGATAGAGCGCCGAGGCGTTGAGCGACAGCACGATCGGGGCGGCATCGGGCGCCAGCTTGATGATGCGGCTGGCCTGCGCCGGTGGGAACGCCCAGCCGACGATACCCCACGGCACCATCATCGCCATCAGCGCCGGCCCGGCAATATGGTGCGGCAGGAAGGCCGGGATGACCGACAGCAAGACCAGCATGCCGGCACTCAGCGCCAGCGACCAGCCGACGGTGCGGGTCGCGCCGAACCGGTCGGCAGCCTGGCCGCCGCCAATGTTGCCGATGACGGCGCCGACGCCGAAGGCGAGCAGCATGCCGGGCAGCGCGATCTGGCTGAGACCGCCGCCCTCGATGGCGAGCGGCGCGACATAGGCAAAGACGGTGAAAGCGCCGATCAGCGCCAGCACTGTCGTCAAAAGGATCGGCATCACGCCGGGACGCAGCGCGGCCGCCAGCCTGCGCTTCAAGGGCAGCCTGGTGCCAACGATGCCCTGCGGCAGCCGGTACCACAGGATCGCGCCTGCAAGCGCGCCAAGGCCGGCGATGGCAAAAAAGGTGCCGCGCCAGCCGGCAACGGTGGCAACGAGCGCGCCCAGCGGCGCACCGAGGGCAACGGCCACCGTGGTGCCGCCGACGACTACGGCGATGGCACGCGCCCGGTGATGGTCATCGACCAGCGCCACCGCCGTGCCCTGCGCGGTCGCCGCGAACAGGCCCGACGACAGCGCCATGACGATGCGCGCGATCAACAGCAGCTCGAAGGAGGAGCTCAAGGCGGCGGCGATGTTGCCGAGCACGAAGAACACCAGCGTCCACAGGATGACGCGGCGCCGGTCCCATTCGCCGGTCAGCGTCGCCAGGATCGGCGTGCCGACCGCATAGGCAAGCGCGAAGGCGGTGATCAGCGTGCCGGCCAGCGGAATGGAAATGCCGGCGTCCGCCGCGATGTCGGGCAGAAGGCTGGAGATGACGAAGCCTTCGGTCGAGATCGTGAACGATCCGAGCGCAAGCCAGTAGAGGCGCTTGTCCATGGAGCGGTGTCCTTAGTTCAAGAGTTATTGAACAATTGGACATAACAGGGCATCATGTCAATGAAGCCAGCGGAAAATAGTTGAACCCTCCTGACAGCCCTGTGTCAGCACGGTCGGTTGGCATGGCCGCGAACGGAGAAACGGTGTATACGGGCACAGAAGGACAGATGCGTTGAAATCGGCCCCGACTGTGCTTAGTTTCGAGCCATGACCTTGCCACACCCCAATACGGACCAGATCAGTCTGCCGATCGTGCTCGGCGTGCTCGGCGACCCGACGCGGCTCGCCATCGTGCGCTATCTCGCCAGCAAGCAAGGCGTGCCGCTGAACTGCAGCCAGTTCCTCAATTTCGGCTCGAAGACCAATCTGAGTTACCACCTGGCCAAACTGCGCGAGGCCGGCGTCACCCGCGCCGAAGTGGCCGGCACCAACCGCATGATCTCGCTGCGCCGCGCCGACCTCGACGCCCGCTTCCCCGGCCTGCTCGACAGCGTCATCGCCGCCGCCGGAGACGATCCCGCACTGCCGGCGGTCGGCAGCCACGATATCGAAGTGCACGCCTGACCCTTTTCCTCTCCCTCGCGAAGCGGGGGAGAGGTGGCCGCGCAGCGGCCGGAGTGGGGGGCTGCACGATGCTGGGGTCTTCTTCTAGATGCTGGGGTCTTCTTCTAAATGCTGGGGTCTTCTTCTAAATGCTGAGTGGCAGCGCCAAGCCCCCTCTTCGTCTTGGCTTCGCCGAGCCACCTCCCCCACTCCCGTGGGGGCGAGGAACCCAAGTCCTGCTAGCGTCGCCCTTCCAACCAGACATTCGTCAACCCACGGAGCCTTCCCCCAATGCGCATCGCCGTCCTCGCCGATATCCATGGCAACGTCCTGGCGCTGGACGCCGTTCTGGAGGATCTGCGCCTGCGCGGCAGTGCTGATCTGACCGTCAATCTCGGCGACAGCGTTTCCGGCCCGCTATGGCCGCGCGAAACGATGGAACGGCTGGAGGCGCTCAACCTGCCGACGGTGCGCGGCAACCACGACCGCCGCGTCGCCGCCGATCCGGCCGACGAGACCATGTGGGCCTCCGATGTCTATGCGCAGGAGCGGCTGACCGAGGCACAGCGCCAGGTGCTTTTCGCCCAGCCGCTGACGCTGGAGATCGCGCCGGGCGTCACCGCCTTCCATGCCCGCCCCGACCATGACGAAAAATATCTGCTCGATACGATCGTCAATGGCCAGCTGGTGCGCGCGCCGCTGGCAGCGATCCGGCGCCGGCTGAAGGCGCTCGACCCCGCCTGCCGCATCGCGCTGTGCGGCCACAGCCACCGCGCGGAACTGATCCGCGTCCCCGATGGTCCCGTCATCTTCAATCCGGGCAGCATCGGCTGCCCCGCTTATGACGATCCGACGCCGCCGGCACATGTCTCCGAGCAGGGCTCGCCGCATGCCCGCTACGGCATCGTCACCTTGGGTGGCGCGGGCCAGCCCGACCGCTTCGAAGCCATCGCCGTCGACTACAACCATGAGGCAGCGGCGCGCCAGGCTGAACAGGCGGGCCGGCCGGAATGGGCTCGCGCGCTCGGGACTGGGTTCATATCTGGCTGAACGCATCGCGTTCATGTCCGGCTGAACGCTCTTGCGTTCATGCCGCCCGGCTGAACTGGCCCACAGTCTGGCGGGCCGGGCTGGCACAGGTGAATCGGCAGCCGAATTTTCGGGCTTACATGGCGGCGCGTCGTCCCTTATAAAACCGGCCGGGCACGCGGCGGGCTCGATCCGCCGCGGCATGGTGTCTCTAGGTATCAGCGCACGGCCAAACGATGAGGCGCACAGTTACGCTCCGAACAACCCTGCATGCGCTGATTGCCGCTCCGCTGCTGATGGCGGCATGGCCGGCCATTGCTCCCACTATGGCCCAAGAGGCGCCGGATCTCGTCATTTCCATCGTGACCGGCCTGGCGCCGGACGATCTTCTCAATCTCCGCACCACCGCATCGCCGATCGCCAAGGTCGAGACTCGCCTGACCGGCGGCGAAAGGGTCACCAATCTCGGCTGCAACGACATCAACGGCTACAAATGGTGCAAGGTCGAGAGCACGGGCAAGGAGAAGCTGAGCGGATGGGCGCCGGCGCGCTACCTCATCCCCCTCAATCCGGCCCCCTATGTCGAAGGCGAGACAAGACCTGCCGATGCACCGGTGGCTGCCTCCACGGGTAGTGGCAATGAGGCCGAGCAGGCCTCGGCGCAGGACCAGACGCAGACCACCGGCTCAGCCAACAGCGCGGTGGCCGCCGGCGCGGATACCCCGAGCCAGGCGCCAGTCGCCCCACCCGACCTGACGGCGCGGCTTGGCGGCGCCGGTCCGGCAGCCGAAAGCACGCCGAAATCCGCCGCCGAAATCGGCCGCGCCGCCATGCAGGATGCCTACCGCCTCGCACTGGCGGCGACGGACGCCCCGCCCGCTTCCGCCCCCGGCGCCAGCGAGATTCCTTGCGCTCGCTATGTCGGCGAGCCGATGACGCGTTGCGAGGTCAGTGTCATGCGCAAGGGCAGCGACAGCGTAGACGTCACGGTCACCTGGCCCGATGGCGGCACGCGCGTTATTTCCTTCCGCGGCGGCCAGCCGGCTGGCTCGGATGCGGACGGCAATTTCCGCTTCACTCGGGAGGGCAGACTCAACATGATCCGCGTCGGCGAGGCCGAGCGCTTCGAGATTACGGACGCCGTCGCGCTTGGGGAGTAGGCTCTCCTTTGACGCCAGCGGGACAGCGCCCCCCTCTGTCCTGCCGGACATCTCCCCCTCAAGTGGGGAGATTGGCAGCTTCAACTTCACAGCTTTTTCTCTAACGTCGAAAATTGGCGAAAACGGTCGCGACGTCCGATCTCCCCCCTTGAGGGGGAGATGCCCGGCAGGGCAGAGGGGGGCGCCAAGGGATGAGGCGCTTGTTTGGGGCCGCCCACAACAACCCTCATTTTCGGGGTTACATCAGTCAAAACTCTTCCCTATAAGGCCCTCCTAGCCTGATACCAGAATCGCGAGCACAACCGGCCGGGTCTTCCCGTCCCGGTTTTTTGTGCAAGCCGCCCGCCGAACGGACCTATGACATGCCAAGACGCACCGACATCAAGTCGATCCTGATCATCGGGGCCGGCCCCATCGTCATAGGCCAGGCCTGCGAGTTCGACTATTCCGGCACCCAGGCCTGCAAGGCGCTGAAGGAAGAGGGGTTCCGCGTCATCCTGGTCAATTCCAACCCGGCCACCATCATGACCGACCCGGAACTGGCCGACGCCACCTATATCGAGCCGATCACGCCTGAAGTCGTGGCCAAGATCATCGCCAAGGAGCGGCCCGACGCGCTTCTGCCGACCATGGGCGGCCAGACCGCGCTCAACACCGCACTGTCGCTGCGCCGCATGGGCGTGCTCGAGCGCTACAATGTCGAGATGATCGGCGCCGACGCCACGGCCATCGACAAGGCCGAGGACCGGGCGCTGTTTCGCGAGGCGATGCACAAGATCGGCCTGGAAACGCCGAAGTCGATGCTGGCCAACGCCACCGACGTCAAGAACACCGACCGCAAGACGCACGAGGCCGAGCGCGCCGCTGTGAAGGCCGAGGCCCCGGCCGATCTCGATGCCGCGCTCGACGCGCTGGAAACCCGCTGGAACCTCGGCGAAGGCGATCGCAAGCAGCGCTACATCAGCCATGGCATGGCGATCGCCGCCCAGGCGCTCGACCATGTCGGCCTGCCCGCCATCATCCGCCCGTCCTTCACCATGGGCGGCACCGGCGGCGGCATCGCCTACAACCGTGCCGAATTCTACGAGATCGTCCAGTCCGGCCTCGACGCCTCGCCGACCACCGAAGTGCTGATCGAGGAAAGCGTGCTCGGCTGGAAGGAGTATGAGATGGAGGTGGTTCGCGACAGAGCGGACAATTGCATCATCATCTGCTCGATCGAGAACATCGACCCGATGGGCGTGCATACCGGCGATTCGATCACCGTCGCCCCGGCGCTGACCTTGACCGACAAGGAATACCAGATGATGCGCAACGCCTCGATCGCGGTGCTGCGCGAGATCGGCGTCGAGACCGGCGGCTCCAACGTGCAGTTCGCCGTCAACCCGGCCGATGGCCGTCTGGTCGTCATCGAGATGAACCCGCGCGTCTCGCGCTCGTCGGCTCTGGCCTCCAAGGCGACCGGTTTCCCCATCGCCAAGATCGCCGCCAAGCTCGCCGTCGGCTACACGTTGGACGAGCTGGAGAACGACATCACCGGCGGCGCGACACCCGCCTCCTTTGAGCCGTCGATCGACTATGTCGTCACCAAGATCCCGCGCTTCGCCTTCGAGAAATTCCCCGGCGCCGAGCCGGTGCTGACCACCGCCATGAAGTCGGTCGGCGAAGTGATGGCCATCGGCCGCACTTTTCAGGAATCGCTGCAGAAGGCGCTGCGTGGACTGGAGACCGGCCTGACGGGTCTGGATGAGATCGAGATTCCCGGCCTCGGCTACGGTGCCGCCAACCACGCCGACGACCGCAACGCCATCCGCGCCGCACTGGGCACGCCGACGCCCGACCGGCTGCGCATGGTGGCGCAGGCGATCCGCATGGGCACCTCGCTCGAAGACGTGCACGCCATGTGCAAGATCGACCCGTGGTTCCTCGAACAGATCGCCGGCATCGTCGCCATGGAAGCCCGCATCCGCGAGCACGGTATCCCTGAGGACGCCGTCAACCTGCGCATGCTGAAGGCGATGGGTTTCTCCGATGCGCGCCTCGCGTCGCTGACGAAGACCGACGCCGAAGTGATTGCGAAGACTCGTGAAAAGCTCGACGTTCATCCAGTTTATAAACGCATCGACACCTGCGCCGCCGAGTTCGCCTCGCCGACCGCGTACATGTACTCGACCTACGAGGTGCCGTTCGCCGGCGCGCTGGCCAACGAGGCGCAGGTGTCGTCGCGGAAAAAGGTCGTCATCCTCGGCGGCGGGCCGAACCGCATCGGCCAGGGCATCGAGTTCGACTATTGCTGCTGCCATGCCGCCTTCGCGCTGCGCGACGCCGGCTATGAAGCGATCATGATCAACTGCAACCCCGAAACCGTCTCGACCGACTACGACACCTCCGACCGGCTCTATTTCGAGCCGCTGACGGCCGAAGACGTATTGGAGATCCTGCGCGCCGAACAGGCCTCGGGTGAGCTGGTCGGCGTCATCGTCCAATTCGGCGGCCAGACGCCGCTGAAGCTGGCGGATGCGCTGGAGAAGGCCGGCATCCCGATCCTCGGCACCTCGCCCGACATGATCGATCTCGCCGAAGACCGCGACCGCTTCCAGAAGCTGCTGCACAAGCTCGGCCTAAGCCAGCCGAAGAACGGCATCGCCTATTCGGTCGAGCAGGCCCGCCTCGTTGCCGGCGAGCTCGGTTTCCCGCTGGTGGTGCGCCCCTCCTATGTGCTCGGCGGCCGCGCCATGCAGATCATCCATGACGAGAGCATGCTGCAGAGCTATTTGCTCGACACCGTGCCCGGCCTGGTGCCGGAGGACATCAAGCAGAAATACCCCAACGACAAGACCGGCCAGATCAACACGCTCTTGGGCAAGAACCCGCTGCTGTTCGACACCTATCTCTCGGGCGCCATCGAGGTCGATGTCGACTGCCTCTGTGACGGCAAGGCAACCTTCGTCTCCGGCATATTGGAACACATCGAGGAAGCCGGCATCCATTCGGGTGACAGCGCCTGCTCGCTGCCCGTGCACTCGCTGCCTTCGGAGTTGGTCGACGAGCTGGAGCGCCAGACGGCCGCACTTGCCCGCGCGCTCAATGTCGGCGGGTTGATGAACGTGCAGTATGCGATCAAGGACGGCACGGTCTACGTGCTGGAGGTCAACCCGCGCGCGTCGCGCACCGTGCCCTTCGTCGCCAAGACCATCGGCCGTCCGATCGCGAAAATCGCCGCCCGCATCATGGCCGGCGAGACGCTGGAAGACGCCTTCGCCCATTACGGCCCGATGCCCGACCCGCGCAATCCCGGCCACATCGCGGTCAAGGAAGCCGTCTTCCCCTTCGCCCGCTTCCCCGGCGTCGACATCCTGCTCGGCCCGGAAATGCGCTCGACAGGCGAGGTCATGGGCCTCGACCGCGATTTTGCCCTGGCCTTCGCCAAGAGCCAGCTCGGCGCCGGCGTCGACCTGCCACGCTCCGGCACGCTGTTCGTCTCGGTGCGCGACGAGGACAAGAAAGGCATATTGCCGGCCGTCAAGCGCCTCGCCGGCCTCGGCTTCAAGGTGCTGGCAACATCAGGCACCGCCCGCTTCCTCGCCGAAAACGGCGTGGTGGCGGAAAAGATCAACAAAGTGCTGGAAGGCCGCCCCCACATCGAGGACGCGATCCGCAACCGCCAGGTGCAGATCGTCTTCAACACCACGGACGGCCAGAAGGCGGTGTCGGATTCGAAGTCGCTCCGCCGCGCCACGCTGATGCAGAAGGTGCCGTACTACACGACGCTGTCTGGTGCGGCGGCCGTGGCGGAGGCGATCGCGGCGCTGAAGGCGGGGAGCCTGGAGGTCAGGCCGCTGCAGGAGTATTTTGCTTAAGCGATTGCGAAACCGTTGACGATAGCGCCCTTCTTCCCATCCCTATACGGGGAGAAGGTGCCGGGAGGCAGATGAGGGGCAGCGCCGACTTTGGAGGTTGGACGTCCATTCATTAAACTGTGAAACAAACCAGAATCCTGACGTTGAGGTCGCGAGCCACCACGCCCCTGCAGACCCGGCACCGCACTCGGGCAATCAACCGGAGGTGCCGAAATGCACAGCATATCAAGGCTGTGCATAAAACTCAGTCTTTAACTGGACATCGACCGACAAATTGCTGCAAGCTATTTCTTTGGGGGGCGAATTTCACCATGGCAACAATTTACCCGACTTTCGGAGACATACGAGTTGGAGAACCGGACGCCAATGTTGAGTACTATAATGCTATTAGAGCCCAAAGAAATCCAATATTCTTAGACGCTTTCTTTGCGATCCCAAACTTTCCTATCGAGCAATTTCTCTCTGGAGAGAAATTCCTTATATACGGGCAAAAGGGAACGGGAAAAACGGCCGCTATTCGCTACCTTGAAAATCGCCTTAAAAATGAGTTTACTACTCATTTCCTCGTGTTTCGCCGGTCATTTCTTGAGGAAAGCGACCTTCAAGCTTTTTCAACCATCCCGTTGATGCTTGATGAAGCAAAAGTTGAAAGACTTAAGCATTTCCACCACGCAATAAAAAGAATTTTGATTTTTATACTTATAAAACAGACGTTCGCTAACTCAACTAATTACGAAGACGACCGACCTGGCGCCGATGTAACTTGGATAGAAAAAATCAAAAACTCCACAATTGGAGATCTTATCTCTGTTGGATTTGATTCTATCACTGCCATCTTTAATTCAGCCGGGGTCAACCTTGAAAAAGCGACTGCCGGGGTAGCTCTGCTGGACGCAGGGAAATTACTTAAAAGGAATAATGATGACCTTTTGAACTTCCTCGTGCGGAGGGCGAAGCGCTTAAAAATAAGATCCTGCATCTTCGTCGACGAGATTCATTTTGCCTACAGGTCGGAAGAAGCACTGCAACAAGATGCCATGTTGGTTCGAGACTGTATTTTGGCAATGCACAGCTTGAATGATAGATTTACCGAAGAGAGACTAGACCTTAGAATATATTCCGCCTCAGATCTGAATACCTCGAGCATCCAATTATTTCATCTGCCGACGTAAATCACTCTGTTGAATCGGTGGGATATAACCTTAGTTGGTCTTCCTTCCCTCAAAACCGTGACCATCCGTTATTTCATTTTATTCACGAAAGATTTAGACTATCTGTACAATCTCATTTTTCAATGGGAGTTTTTTTTCGTATCTATATGGGAAATATAGATCCAGAAGAATTCCTAACAAGAACATGGGCAAAACCTCGCGATTTTGTAAGATTTTTCAAATGCGCGAGAGAGTTGTACTCGCAAAGATCGAAACTAACCGGCTCTGAGATAAACGCCATTTGGAGAACCTATGCTCAGATGTCATGGAACGAGATAAAGTCGTCAGCAAGCCCCTTTATGAACTCTCAGTCAATAGCTGAAATGGAAAATATATTCAGAAAAATCGTTCCAAACATAATAGATAAGCATACGACATATAGCTACAAAACTTTCTTGGAAGTTTTGAAACCAATATATACGATTGCTAGAGGGAGTATTGCTGAATTCTATAGCTTAGAGCATTTTATAGAGCTTATATATATACTCGGCATATTTGGAACGATGCGGGATGACGCATCTGGCCAAGCAATCGTTCAAACTTACCATAGAGGCAACAGAAGTTTTCACAGAGATGGGCGCGTCTTGATCCACCCGACAGTTCTAAAGGCCTTTGGCTAGAGCGACCGGCTCTCCTTGAGTTCATTTTGCATTAAAAGTCTAGGCTAAGTTGGCAACTTAAGGACGCCGTGTTGCGCGTGTCAGTCTCAAGACGCTGACGGCGAGCAGGTGGCACAATCTCATGCTCCGAACTTTCGAAAATAACAGAGCCTTCGACAGTCGGAAAAGTGATGCCTCCTCACGCCACCGCCACACACTCAATCTCGATATCGAACTCCATCGGCCACGATGCCACCGGCACGAAACTCCGCGCCGGCGGGTTCACGCTGAAATACCGGGCATACACCCTGTTTATCGCGTTGTAGAAGCCGGAATTGACGGCGTAGATGCGCACCATCACCACGTTTTCCAGCGAGGTGCCTGCCGCTTCCAGGCAGTGTTTCAGCGCCTTCAGCGATGCGTCTGTCTGGGTTTCGATGTCGCCGCGAACCATCTCGCCGGTCACCATGTCGACCGGCGGCGTCGCCGAGACGAACACGAAGCCGTTGGCCTTCACCGCTGTCGAGCAAGGCAGGCCGAGCGCCCGCACCTTGTCCGACATGACCGGCACTTCGATGACTTCTTTTTCATGGTAATTCTCCCCAGGTTTGCGAACGAGCTTATCCCGGCGCTGGTGGAACGCCAGCGCCGACGCATGGTCCAGGGCCGCTCGGCTCAAGCCACCGCCACACACTCGATCTCGATATCGAACTCCATCGGCCACGACGCCACCGGCACAAAACTGCGCGCCCGCGGGTTCACGCTGAAATACGTCGCATAGACGCGATTGAATGGAAGGGGCGATTAGAGCGCCGCGGCGGCGGCCTCAGCTTCGGCTTCGGCGTCGTAATTCCAGACCCAGGCGCGTTCCTGCGGCTGAGCGTCAAGCTTGCGGTCGCGGCTATGCAAGTCGCCGCTGGAGGCGTCATAGCGAGCACCACTCACGCGCGACATGCGCTGGACACCGGCAGTCCGCTCGCGTCGCAACTGCTCGTAAATCAGCAGCGCCCGTGGAGCCGACTTGCGGTCTGCGTGGCTCAGCACGGTCGCCAAGGCAACGGCGTCCTCGATCGCCTGATTGGCTCCTTGCCCGATGTGCGGCAGCATCGGGTGGGCGGCGTCCCCCAGCAGGGTCAGGCGCCCGCGCGTCCAGGCTGCGAGCGGCTCGCGATCGAACAGGCCCCAGCGAAACGTCGCTTTCACCTGGGCAATAATCGTCTCGACCATCGGGTCCCAGCCGGCGAACTCCCGGGCAAGGGCGGCGGGATCACCCCGCGCCGACCATGACTCCTTCATCGGTTCATCGGTCGTGACAAAGCCGACATAGTTGATGAGCAGGCCGGCGCGCACCGGAAAGACGAGAAAATGCCTGCCTGCACCGAGCCAGTTGCGCATCGCGCCTGGCGGCCATGAGACGCTCGCCGCCGAGATGACCCCTCGATAGGCGACTGATCCCGAATAGAGCGGGGCGGACGGGGCGACTACGAACTGCTGAAGGGTTGAATGGATGCCGTCAGCCGCGATCACGACGTCGGCCGTGGTGCGCGCACCATTGGCGAAAGTGATGACGGCCTGCTCATCATCCTGTTCGAAGCCGATGCATCTGTGGCCAGCCTTCACAATGTCGGCAGGTAGCCGGTCGACGAACATTGCCAGCAAATCGGCGCGGTGCATGCCGTAGAACTCGATTTGGCTGGCAAGCTCTGGGGGCCACATCGCCGCGGCATAGGATCCATCGAAGCGACGAAACTGTGGGTCGATCCATCTGGCCCCCGAGCGGATCAGCTCGTCACCGAGGCCGAGCCGACGAAGCATCCGGACACCGTTCGGTTGGATCGCGACGCCGGCGCCGACCTCGGTCAGGGCTGCCGCCTGCTCGTAGAGACGAACGTCCATGCCTCGCTGAAGCAGGGCATTAGCAGTGGCGGCGCCGCCAATGCCGCCGCCAACGACCGCCACGCGTAGTGGGCTCGTGCTCATTGCTCCGGCTCCTCGAGCAATTGTCAGTCCCCATGGCGCGTGCAGGCACCGGGACCGCCCGTGAGTGTGGGCAGCCTAACACGGCGCACAGCGCAGGCAACCGGCTGCCGCGTTGAAAGGTGTCGCAGACCAAAAACGCCGATATTGATACGAACCCGACCCAGCCTTGGGAGAAGCCAGCCTTGGGAGAAGGAAGACCCAGCTCACGCCACCGCCACACACTCGATCTCGATATCGAACTCCATCGGCCATGACGCCACCGGCACGAAGGTCCGCGATGGCGGATTTTCGGGAAAGTGCCGGGCGTAGACACGGTTGATGGCGTTGTAGAAGCCGGAATTGACGGCGTAGATGCGCACCATCACCACATTGTCCAGCGAAGTGCCGGCGGCTTCCAGGCAATGGTTCAGCGCCTTCAGCGACGCTTCGGTCTGCGTTTCGATGTCGCCCTTGACCAGTCTGCCGGTCAAGATATCGAGCGGCGGCGTGCCGGACACGAAGACCAGCCCCGCGGCTCTGGTCACCAGCGACAGCGGCACGCCCAGCGCACGCACGGCCGCCGACAGCACCGGCACTTCGATGATTTCCTTCTTCATGGCAAATCTCCCTCTCCTGCATTTGCAGGGAGCTTATCCGTCCGCCTTGGGAAGGCCAGTGCCGAGGCACGATTTGGCTACAGAAAACCGATGAACCGTCCGGCGAAAAGCACGGAAATCCACAGCAGCATCGAGAGCACGGCCAGAGCGGTCCCGCCTGCCGGCTCGTCGCCGCCTGTTGCGCGGCGAAAGCGCATGAAGGCGAGGAAGTTGACGCCGGCGAGAAGGATAAGTGCCATCTTGGCGACGAAAATCGGCATCGCCGCATAGGTGCTGGCCTTGACCGAGAACAGCAGCGAGCCTGTGACAAGCGCACCCGCGAACGCACTTAATGCAACGCGGCGCAGCAGCGCGACGAACGCCGCGTACGGCAGCGAACGGAAGGCGCCGCAGATCCTGAGGTCCATGAGAACGACGCTGGTCAGCAGCGCGCCGATCGACAGGATGTGGAGCGCATTGACGATGGGGTAGGCAATGAAAGAGCCCTTCAGCCACCGCGCCAACGCAAGGTGCTCGATGCCGGCGAGGAGCTCGGCCATTTACGCAGGTGGCACGCGGTCGGGATAGACATCATATGTCTTGCCGCCGACGATGACGCGGACCGCTTTCATGCGCTTTTCAGTCTCGTCGACCGAGCGGTTGCCGATCGCGGTCACCTCGTCGCCAACTTTGGCAACCTCCTCCGTGAAGCCGGCGGCGATCGTGCGGGACGGCGGCGCCATCTCCACCCGCCAGGCCTCTCCCTCCGCGTCGACATCCAGTGTGGCGTGCGGATTGCCGATATAGATGGCCGTGATCTTGCCCCTGAGTTCGAAAAACCCGTCCTGCGTCCACGACCAGCCGTGATGGGCATAGGCCGCGCTGCCGGCGGCAAGGATCACGGCCGCCGTCAGCGCCACGCCGCGAATTCCGTTGAACTGCATCGCTCGTCTCCTCGGTTCGTCCAGCAGGCAATCGAGATTAGGACACCGCGCGGCAACGTCAAATCACATCGGTCGAAAGACCGGGAACCGCCAAGCGCCCGCTCAATCACCGGCATGAACGATCCGGCCTTGCTAATGACATCCATGCGCGCCACTCTCGCCTCTCCGGCCCGCTCTTCCCCCAGGCTGAAGACCGGACTTACACCGAAACGAGGCAAACCATGAGCAGCATGAGAGACCGTCAGGAAGGCTTCGAAAAGAAGTTTGCGATGGACGAGGAAACCAAGTTCAGGGCCATGGCGCGCCGTAACAAGCTTCTCGGCCTGTGGGCCGCCGAACAGCTCGGCAAATCCGGTGCTGACGCCGACGCCTATGCGAAGGAAGTCGTGCACGCCGACTTCGAAGAAGCAGGCGACAACGACGTGTTCCGCAAGGTCCGCGCCGATTTCGACGCGGCAGGCATCGCCCAGTCGGATGCTCAGATACGCACCGCCATGGAAGATCTGCTGGTGACCGCGGTCGAGCAGATCAGGACGACCTGAGCATCGCTCAGCCTTGACCCGGATAGGGCGTGCCGTCCTTGTGCAGGAAGCGCCCGTCGGAACTCGGGCTCATCATGTCGATGTCGGAGCACGTGATGACATCGTCCGGGTTGCGCGAGCCGACCTCCAGATAGAGCGCCATCGTGGCGGACCGGTTGATCAGATGATGGCCATTGCCGCTGTTCTTGGCGAAGGTCGCACAGTCGCCGGCCCTGAGCAGCGTCTCGCCGCCATCCTCGACCAGCGTTAGTTCGCCTTCCAGCACAGTGACGAACTCGTCCTCATGGCTGTGCCAATGGCGCTGGCTGGACCAGCCGCCTGATGGCAATGTCATCAGATTGACGCCGAAATCGGTGAGGCCGCCGGCATCGCCCAGGCGGCGGCGCGTGCGGGAGGCGCAGGGGGCATCGAAAGGCGCGGGGTAGCCGGAGCCCTGGCGAACGGGCACGGCGGACAGGTCGATCTTGGGCATGGGATGCTTCCTTGGATGGATGCTCGCAGTGTAATACATGGTGGGCGCGGGCACAGAGCCAGCTTGCGGTGTTTGGTTTGCCAAGGGGTCGCAAACACTGGAGACTAGCAAAAACGCCCCCGACTTCGTCATCCTAGGGCGAAGCAGCCGCGAAGCGGCGTCGCGGAGACACCTAGGATCCATGCCGCGACATCAATCTAGGCCGCAACGGAGCGGAATTCCGCACCGTAGCAGCGCTCCAAGGTTCCGGCATGGATCCTAGGGTCTGCGCCGCGTCGCTTCGCTCCTTGCTCCGCCCTAGGATGACGAAGCGATGGCGGTGTGCATTCGAACGGCCAACCTCACCATCGAACCCCTAATGCGCCGCCGCCACATCCTTCAAACGCTTCTCATGCGTCTTCAGCGTCTCCAGCGTCTTCTTGGCGAACTCCTTCAGCGCCGGGTCGTCGCCCGACTGTGCATAGGTGGAAAACAGCGCCACCGCCTGCTTGTGCGCCTCGGTCTGCAACATGATGTATTTGGCCTGGAAGGCCTCGCCATCCAGCGCCTTGAGCTGGTCCAGCATCGCCTGGTCCTTCGGCAGCAGCGGCGGGCCCTCCGGCGTCACCGACGCCGTGGTCTGGCTCCTTTCCAGCGCTGCCTTGAAATCCTGGCCGGCCCTGGTGTGGTCCTTGACCATCAGCGCAGCAAAATCGTTCACGTCGGCGGCGACCCCCTTGGTCTCGGCCAGCTTGCTGCTGTCAATCTCGAAACGGTTGGCGCTGACCAGCGTCCTCGAGAACATCTCGGTGTCGACCTTGCTGTCCGACACCGACGGCAGGTCGGCAGGCGCCGCCTGCTGGGCGAAGGCCGAGGGCGCGCCGGCCAATAGGGCCAGCGTGGCAATGGCGAGATGGGGTCTCATCTGAACTCTCCGTGTTGGGTCCTCGAAGGCCCAACGCGGCAGATGCGGTGAGGTTGCGCTTCGCCCGGCCCCTCAGTGGCAACAAGCCTCCCCATACTGCAGCTGCTCGTTCCAGCTCGGCCGGCCTTCCGGCGTGAAATCCATCAGGTTCCACAGCGTCTCGCAGGTGCCGAGGCCACGGGGGTCCTGGCCGGGTTCCGTTGGCGCGAAATCCAGTTCCGACGACCAGAAATGTCGGATGCCGTCGGCATCGCGACGGAACACCGACAGCAGCGGCATCTGCGCGCCGTCGGCATCCTCGGCATTGTAGTCGCGCTTGAAGCTGTTGGAAGCCGAAGACACCAGCCGCATGTTGCGCCAGCCCCTGTCACGACCAAGCGTGACCAGGTTTTCGAGCGCGGTCTTGCCCACCACAGCGAAATTGAAGCCGGCCGCCTCGAGATGGCCGACCGCGCCGTCGAACTGGTCGAGCAGCGCCGTGCAGGACGGGCATGGCTGATCCCGTCGGGCGAGTTTCGCCGTGCCGCCGCTGGTCGCCACATCGCGCTTCTCCTGCGGGTGGCGCGGAAACATCATGTTGTAGAGGACGAGCGAGTCCTTGCCGGGCGCGAACAGCTCCGACAGTTTTATCTTCGCGGGCTTGCCCTGGGCATCCAGCCCGTCGAATTCATAGTCCTGGCGGATCAGCCCGCCCGGCGGCAGCGCGCGCCGTGCCTCGGCGACCTCTTCCATGACGCGGCGCAGCTCGATTTCCTTGCGCAGCAGTTTTTCGCGCGCGGTGCGGTACTTCGCGGATTCATTGGGAAAGGTGATCATGATCGGCTCCTTGGATCGCAGCGCCGGCGTCCCGGCGCGGTTGCTCTGCGACCCAAGGACGTTTGGCGACGATCGGTTCCGACATTTTTGCACGCGCGCGGCGATGTGGAGCTAAGCCTCCCGAAATGGGCGGACGTGCCTACTGCGCCGCCGGCACCGGGCAATTCGGATCGCCTTCCTTGCAATTGAGATAGCCCTGAAAATCCTTCAGCCGGTCGTCGGTAAGCGACGTCTGGCAATTGGCGACCACCATTGGGTAGATGGTGCCCGCCATGTCGATCGGGCCGCCCTGGAATTTGCATTCGGTATCGCGGAAGGCGACCCAGGCGCGCTGTGCATCGACCAGCAGCTTCTTCGACGCCGCATCGTCCTTCAGCCGGCCCTCGATCTGCTTGTAGGCGTCGTTGAGCTTCTTGTCGGCGGTGGTGAAATCCTTGCCCGCGCACTCGTTCATCGTGGTTTGGTCCTGCGCGTTGGCGCAATCGTCGGCAGCCCGCGCCACGCCGGCAAACAGCGGGGTGACCAGGATCGGGGTGGCAAGGATCAGGGTGGCAAGGCTGGAGAACAGAAGCCGCATCATGTTTCCTCCGGTTCTAGCAAGCCCCACGCAGGCGAAGCTTAGCAACCGGACGAGCGCAGGCAAGATGTTGCCTGCCGACTTGGTGGACAGTTTCTTTCCATTGCTCGAACGCGCCTCGCGCTACTCCTGGCATCGACGCGGCGGGCCTCACCCCTTGACCCCGCCGGCGGTGAGGCCGGAGACGATCTTGCGCTGGAAGATCAGGACCAGCACCACCAACGGCACCGTGACGATCACCGATGCGGCCATGATGTTGCCCCATGGGATCTCGAACTGCGAGTTGCCGGAGAGCAGCGCGATCGCCACCGGCACGGTCCGCTGTGCGTTGTTGGAGGTGAAGGTCAGGGCAAACAGGAACTCGTTCCACGCGCCGATGAAGGCCAGCAGCCCGGTGGTTGCCAGCGCCGGCCACATCAGCGGCAGGAAGACCCGGGTGATGATGATCCACGGCGTCGCGCCGTCGAGGATCGCCGCCTCCTCGACCTCGACCGGCAGGTCGCGGACGAAGGTGGTGAGCACCCAGACGGTGAACGGCAAGGTGAAGATCATGTAGGAGAAGATCAGCGCGAACAGCGAATTGTAGAGGCCGAACATACGGACCAGTTCGAACAGCCCGGCCAGCAGCGCCACCTGCGGGAACATCGACACCGACAGGATGGTGAACAGCAGGACCGAGCGGCCGCGAAATCGAATACGTGCCAGCGCATAGGCTGATGTGACGCCGAGCAACAGCGACAGCGCAACGACGGCGCCCGAGACGAACAGCGAGTTCGCGAGGTTGCGCACGAAGCTGCCCTCGGTCAGCACGTTCCGGTAGTTGGCGAGACTGATCGTCGTCGGCCACAGATCGGCCCGGAACAGATCGGTCCCCGATTTCAGGCTGGTGACGATGGCGTAGTAGAACGGGAACACCGCGATGAAGACGATTCCCCCGACCAGCAGGTAAAAGGCCGTGCGCTTCACGATCCACATGTCAGCGGCCTCCGTCCAGGCTTATCCGGCCGATCCGGATGGTGACGATGGTGAGCAGAGCGAGGATCAGGAAGAGCAAGGTCGAGGCGGCGGAGCCATAGGCGAACTTGTCGAACTCGAACAGGTTCTCGCGGGCGAACACCGACATCGACTTTGTGTGCACATTGTTGGGCGTCAGCACATAGATCAGGTCGAAGATGCGCAGTGCATCGAGCGCGCGGAAGATCACGGCAACCATCAGCGCGGGGCGGATGAGCGGCAAGGTCACCCGCCAGAAGATCTGCCACGGGTTGGCGCCGTCGAGCCTGGCGACCTCGATGATCTCCCCCGGCAGCATCTGCAGCGCGGCCAGGATGAGCAGCGTCATGAATGGTGTCGCCTTCCAGATATCGACGATGAGGACCGCCGCCATCGCCGTGTCGGCGTTGGCCGTCCAGGCGATCTTGGTGCTGATCAGGCCGAGGTTGAGCAACACGACATTGATGATGCCGAACTGGTCGTTGAGCATCCATTGCCACATCTTTGCCGAGACGATCGTCGGAATGGCCCAGGGGATCAGGATCGCTGCCCTGACGATGCCGCGGCCGGCGAACTTGGTATTGAGAACCAGGGCAACGATCATGCCCAGGATCGTCTCGCAGGTCACCGAAATCACCGTGAAACGAACCGTGTTCCAGACGGCACGCCACCAGACCGGGTCGACGAGCAACCCGTCATAGATGGCCCGGCCGCTCGGCATGTGCAGCACCGAGAAATAATTGGCGAAGCCGACCCATTGGCGCGCGTCGAGGTCGGCCAGCGAGGCGTCGGTGAAGCTGAAATAGACCGAGCGCAGAAGCGGCCAGCCGGCGGCCGCGGCGAGCACCAGAAGCATTGGCGCCAGGAAAAGCCACGCCGAGCGAACGCGCTGTGCCGTCAACGGCGAGTGCGCAGCCCTGGCTGTTTCACGTACCGGTTCCATTCTTGTCATCTCGCACCCGCTCGTTGCGGTCCCGCCAGGCGGATGCCCCGGCATCGTCGCGTCACCAGCCTCGGCCCTTCAGCTTGGTCAGCATCGCTTCGAGGTCGGCCAGATTGTCGGCGGCAGTGCCGTCGCCCGAGAGCGTGTTGTGAACGGCGTTCCAGAACTGGCTCGACGCCTCGTTGTATTTGATCCTGGTCGCGGCCGAAGGGCGCGGCACCGCATTGAGAAATATCTGCTTCCAGCGCGGAACAATCGGCTGTTGCCTGGCGATGTCGGCATCGTCATAGAGCGCCTGGATGGTCGGCAGGTTGGACGTCTTGAGCGTGCGGTATTTCTGCATCGCGGGCGAGGCGATGAACCTGACCAGCTCGATCGCGGCATCCGGATGCTTCGAATATTTGGAGACGGCGAGGTTCCAGCCGCCGAGGGTCGCGACCGGTCGGGCGCCCTCGCCCGTGCCGGCCGGCAGCGGCGCCACGTCGAATTTGCCCTTGATCGGCGAGCCCTGGCCGTTGCCGAGCGCGTAGGCATAGGGCCAGTTGCGCATGAACACCGCGTTGCCGGTCTGCCAGACGCCGCGCGATTCCTCTTCCTGGTAGGCAAGCACGCCGGGCGGCGCGATGGTCCCGACCCAGCCCTTGACCATATCGAGCACCACCGCCGCGTTTGGGTTGTTGATGGAGATGGAGCCGTCCGGCTCAATGATCTGGCCGCCGCCATTCGACATCACCCATTCGAGCGCGTCGCAGGTCAGTCCCTCATAGGCATTGCCCTGGAAGACGAAGCCCCAGATATCGCGATTGCCGGCCGCACGCTCCTTGTCCATGACCAGCTTGGCGGTGTCTGCCAGTTCCTCCCAGGTGGCCGGCACCTTGGCGCCATATTTGTCGAGGAGATCCTTGCGGTAGTAGAGCGCCGGTGCATCGGTGAAGATCGGCAGGGCGACGAGTTTGCCATTGACGGTCTGCGACTGGATGATCGACGGGAAATGCTCAGCTACGATGTCCTTGGACGCCGCGGTCAAATCCACGAGCTGGCTGGCGAGCTGCGGCGCCCAGATGACATCAGTCTGGTAGACGTCGATGTCGCTGTTTCCCGCGGCGAGCCAAAGCCGGTACTGGCCGAACTGGTCGGTCCCGGACGTCGGCATGACGACGATGCCGACCTTGTTGCCGCTGTCTTTCTCGTAACGGTCGAGGATCTCGCGCAGCACCTTGATGCCGTCGCCGGTATCGCCCGACACGATCGACAGCTCGACAGCCCATGCCGGCGTGCCAGCCAGCATGGCAGCGACGCCGAGCGCCAGGAATGCGTGAAAAAGCTTCATGGTGGTGGATGTCCCTCTGCGGCCGGCGACGGAAAATCCTCCCACGCGCCGGCAGCTTGTCAGACCCCACCCTGCATTGAATGCGGAGCGACGCTTTGGGTTCCCAAATCACGCGGCTGGGACGGTTTCAGCCTTCCCAGGCGACGGGCATCATGCCCAGCCGCTCGTAGAGCCGGACGGCGGCGGCGTTCTCGACCGTGTTGGTCTTGAGGTCGACATGATCGGCGCCGCGTTCGCGAAAAATGGCAAAGGCGTGCCACATCAGCGCCTCGGCAACGCCCTTGCCGCGCGCCTCGGGATGAACGGCGAGGTCTTTGACGAAGGCGCGGGTCCAGCACAGCGCAGCCGCCGCCAGGCGGCCCTTGGCATCGATGACGAGGAAGCACAGTGCCGGGTCGAATTCGGGATCGTCCGATATGCGCGGCCACCATTCGTCGAACGGGCCGTCAGTGCCGTCGTCGAACACTTCGGTCAAAAGCGCATGCAGGGCCGGCGCGTCACCGGGCATGAAGCTGCGCATGACAAACCCATCCGGCCAATGCGGCGGAACCAGCGTCTCGTCGAGGATCTTGCGCAGCCGGATATCGTTCAGAGCCGGCGGGCGCGGTTCAGGCATCGCGCTCAGGCGTCGGGCTGCAGGCGGCGACGCTGGCGGTCGCGGCCAAGACCGGTCGCCTCGAGCAGGCCCTTGCGCTTGGCGTCGAAATAGTAGCCGGTCTGGTAGAGCCAGTCGGCGCGCTTGGCGTTGCCGCCCGCCACCAGCCAGGCGCCGCGCAGATATTTGACCGCGTATTTCAGATTGGTCTCGGCGTCGAACAGGCCCTTGGCCGGTCCGTCATAACCCATGCCGCGCGCCGTCGCGTGCTTGATCTGCATCAGCCCCCAATGGCCATTGTTGTAGGCTTTCGGGTTGAAGGTGCTCTCGCGGTTGACGACATGGCGCACCAGGTCCACCGGCACCTGGTAGAGTACGGCATATTTCTCGATCAGCCGCTCGACATCGCCACGCGCGCCCGTCGCGTGTTCTTCCGTCGGCCCGACGGGACCCTGCACCAGGGCGGCCGGGTTCTGCGGCACGACATAGGCGACCTGCTGGACGCCGGGCATCCGGTCGCCCTTGGCGGTCGCTGGCCTGACGAGGCCTGCCGTCGTATAGGTCTCGGCCGGCTCAGCCGCATTTTCCGGCGGCGGCGCCTGCCAGGCATTGGCGGTCATCACGGCAGGCACGGCTGGTGCCGCCGGCGTCGATCCGGCAAAGGCGGCGGTCACCGCCGCCGGTTGTACTGTGGGATCGAGCGGCAGTTCGGCCGTCTGAACAGGGGCAATACCCGAGGATTCCGGCAGCACCGAAACGGTCTCCGGCAGCGGCACGGTGAAGCCGACGTCAGTGCCGGCGGCGGTCGCGGTTTCGGTAAACGCAGGCGCGGACTTCATCTGCGAGGTCGACGTGCAGCCGCTGATGCCGGCGGCGGCCAGGATCATGCCGAGCGCGATAAGGTTGAGTTTTGCTGGCAAGCCGCGCTCGGGTCCGATTTGTCGGGTGTTAAGAAAATCCTTACACCAGCGATTCAGGCCGGGCAATCGGGGCCACCAGGTGGTTTTCGGGTGGCGAGACCTGGGCTCCGATGCCATATTGTTCTGGATCTGTACTGGGACGAATCCCGGTTTTCGCCACTTTGCGGAAAGGAACGCATCATGGACACGACATCCTCGATCACGGCCGGCCACGCAGTGTTAGAAACAGTGATCGGCTTCATGGGCATTGCCTGGAGCGAAAAGGGCCTGATCCGGCTCTGCCTGCCCGAACGCAGCCGCGAAACGGTGGAGCGTCGCCTGCTGCGCCATGGCGGCGTTTCCGTCTCCACGGCCCAGCCGCCATGGGTGGTCGAGCTGATCGCAGCGATCAAGGCCTATGCGGCGGGCGAGGACGTCGATTTCTCCGCCGTGCCCGTCGATCTCGACGGCGTCGACGATTTCCGCCTGGCCATTTACGACGCGGCGCGAAAACTCTCCTTCGGCGAAACCACCACCTATGGCGAGCTGGCCAAAACCGCCGGCCATGCCGGGCTCGCCCGCGAGACTGGCGCAGCGCTTGGCGCCAATCCGGTGCCGCTGGTCATCCCTTGCCATCGCATCCTTGCCGCCGGCGGCAAGATCGGCGGCTTCTCTGCGCCGGGCGGCTCGGCCACCAAGGAGAAGATGCTGGCCATGGAAGGCGTGCGCGTCGGCCCGTCGCCACCGGCGCAGGTTTCCTTCGGATTTTGACGGCTGCGGCTGGCGCGGGCAGAAGGCCTGGATCAGTACATCTAGTGCGTCGAGGTCAGGGCGCGCGCGACCAGGACGGTATCGACATATTGCCGCATGCGGATGATCTTGCCGTCCCGCAGTTCGGAAAGATGAGCGAAGGGGGCCGTCATGGATTTTCCTGTCGCCTTGTATGTGCCGGAATACACGCCGAAGGCCGCTACTCGGTCGCCATCGGCAATGAAGCTGTGCACGTCCGCGTGATATCCCGTCCATTCCGAGCCGAGCCGCTTGAAGACACCCTGCATCAGGGCGTCGACACCGACATAGGTGCCGGCATAGGGGAATCCTTCCGCCTCGGTCCATTCGATGTCGGGGGAAGAACGGCCAGCAGATTGCGGCCGTTCTCCTCGGAAGTTCCCTCATAGGTTCCGCGGATCAAATCGAGGTTCGTCGCCATCTCAGCCCCACTTCATCTCGCCCTTGGCGACTTTGGATCCGATATCGAGGGCTACACCCATACCGAGGCCGGGGAAGCGGGCCTCCATGGCCGATTTTAACGCGGCGCTATCGGCCGCCTTGTCCAGCTCTTCCTCGAAGGCGAGCAGATAGGACTTGGTGAACTCCACGGCCGAAGGACCGATCGCGGCCTCGAGGGCCATGTGGCCAGGCACCACGACGGCGGGTTTGCGGGCGGCGATCGCATCCAGCGTCTTGACCCAAGCGGCGCGGCTTTCCTTGGTTTGCGTGTCGGCGGTCCAGACATGAACGCCCGAGAAGATCATCACCCCGCCGAAAACGGCATTGAGCGACGGCACGAACAGATATCGGCGGTTGGCTAGTCCTTCTTCCGCGTTGACGATATCGACAGTCTCGCCATCGACGGTCAGCTTTGCGCCGTCGAAGGCCTCCGGAAAGACGATGTCCGATAGCGCCTGAGGGCCATTTTCCTTCAATTGCGGGCCCCAGACGGCGAGCTTCTTTTCTACATTGCCCTTGATGGCGTCCAGCGTGGCGGAGGCAGCGATCACTTTTGCTTCGGGGAAGGCCTCCCGCACCGGCTTCAGGCTGAAGTAGTAATCGGGATCGGACTGAGTGACGTAGATGGTGGTCAGCTTCTTGCCGGTAGCCTTGATGGCATCGGCGAGCGCCCTGCCGTCCGGATAGGTGAAGCCGCCGTCGATCAACAGGGCTTCGCTCGGCCCCGACAGCAGCACCGGAGCACGGAAGAAGCCGTTTGGACCTGCCGGGAAATGTTTCCAGCCAAGCTTGGCGCTGGCGGCCTGGCCGCTGTCGATGGGGGCGAAAACGGCGGTTGCGCCAAGGGCCAATGAGGTCTTCATGATCTGTCTCCTCGTGAACATGGAATAGCTCCGGTGCGTGAATGGGTCAGGCCGCGATGGCAGTCTGCGGGTCCGCCTCTGGCTGAGCGAACAGCGCGGAAGGTACCTCCACTGGATTAATTGATAAATTGTCTATAATAATACAGACTGTATGGCATAAGCTTACAATCTGAGGCGTCCCGTGGAACCAATCAACCTCAACCGCCTCGCCTATTTTGCCACCGTCATCGACGCAGGTTCGTTTACCCGAGCAGCCGAGCGACTCGGCATCACGAAAGCCGTCGTCAGCCAACAGGTCGCCCGCCTTGAAGCCGAACTTCAGACCGCGCTTCTCGTGCGTACGACGCGGAGGCTTGAGCCGACCGAAGCAGGCCGCCTTTTGCATGCACGCTGCGTTCTGATCCTGCGGGATGTTGAAGAGGCAGTCGCTGAGGTCGGCGAGAGCAATACCGAAGTGGCTGGTGTGCTGCGCGTTTCCGCGTCCAATGACTATGGCGCGATCGTGCTGGCCCCGATCGCCGCCCGCTTTCGCCAGAAATTTCCTGCCTGCGGCGTCGAACTGTTCATTTCCGATGCCATAATTGATTTGATCGGCAACAAGATCGACCTGTCCATCCGGGTTGGCTGGCTGGAAGACTCCAGCCTGCAGGCGCGCCGCATCGGCACTTTCCGGCAAATCCTGGTCGCGTCGCGGGATTTCGCCGCCGGGATTAGGGTGGACAAGCCAGAAGATCTTTCTTCCTTGCCGCTCGTGGCCAATGCCGTGCTTCGCAAGCCGTTCACCTGGAGCTTCACCCGAGATGATTTCGAACCGCGCACCGTCACCATGCGCGAGGCGTTCTCCATCAACTCAACCCCGGCGGTACTGGAAGCCACGCTCGCCGGCGGCGGGGTGGCGGTTTTGCCGGACTATCTGGTCGTCGATTATTTGTCGCAGGGTCGCCTCGTCCATATGCTGCCGGACTGGGAGCTGCCCTCCGGCGGCATTCACGTGGTTTATCCGGCGGCCCGCTTTCGCCCGCAAAAAGTGACGCAATTCGTGTCCATGCTCATGGAACACATCCGAGATTGAGAGCAATCGCTGCCGGTTGATAAGCCCTTAATTGTTATGGAAGAACCGCCGGCGGAAATGCCGGTCATTGTCCGGCCGCTTGCAGTTGTAGACCGGACAGGACCTGGTGTCGGCGCTCGGCACGTAGGCGCGCGTCCTCACCTCGCCCATGGTGCAGAATTGCTGGCTTTGCACATAGCGGTCGTAGAGCGGCAACCCCGGCACCCGCGTCGACTGGTAACGCAGGATGACGGCGCCCTGCCGGGCGATCGTCGCCTGAACCTTGCCGCAGCTCATGCGGGTCGGATCGTAGCGCGAGACCGCCTGCGCCTCGGCGGCCACCAGCGTCAGGCAGGCGGCAAGCAGAATGGTTTTCATGGTGCTCTCCCCTGATCCGCCGCTCGAGGACAGCGTGATCTACCGCAAGGTTTTCAGCAGATTGGGGCAGCCGTTGGGCAGCGCCTCGATCACGGCTTTCTCACGCAGTCTTGTTTTTTATGCGAAACCAGCCTATATGCCTTCCATTGATATTTCGGCCGATCGATCCGGGCCTCGCGATCTTCGCGTTTGCTGACGTCTATCTCCAAAATCTCGATGCACACCGGCTGGACCTCGGTCTGGTCAAACTAAAGCAAATGTTGAAGGACTATCTAAAATGGCAACTGGAACGGTCAAGTGGTTCAACGCCACCAAGGGCTTCGGCTTCATTCAGCCTGACGCGGGCGGCGCGGACGTTTTCGTCCACATCTCCGCTGTCGAGCGTGCTGGACTGTCGACCCTGGTCGAAGGCCAGAAGATCAACTTCGAGATCGAGCAGGACCGCCGCACTGGCAAGTCGTCCGCTGGATCTCTGAGCAAGGCAGCCTGATTTTGCGAAGTGCGCGCGCCGGGCGAGAGCTCGGGGCGCGCGGCAAGTCACGGATGTACTGACAGTCGCGCGAGAAGCGCGCTGGAGCGGAAAGACCCGACAAGCTGGATCAGCAGATAGCTGCCAGCCCGGACCGGACGCTCCCGATCAGGCTACCAAGCATGGGAAGGCGGGATTTATCCCGCCTTTTTGCTGTCTGGGGTTCAAATGCCGCCGCCAGAACCTATAGTCCCACTTGTGGTACTTTTGGCCCAATAGTGATACTATTCAGCGATGACTAAGCTTGAGCAAATCGAAAAATCCGTCGCAGCCCTTAGCCCCGAGGAACTGAAGGCGTTTGCCGCCTGGTTCGAGGGGCTTCGGGAGGATATGTGGGATCGGCAGATCGAAGCCGACGCCAAGGCCGGCCGATTGGATAAATTGGTGGCCGAGGCGCGGGCTGAAATAGCGGCCGGCAAATTGCGCGACTTGTGAAGCACCGCGCGACCGCGAGTTTTTGGGCGAAGTATCAATCTCTGCCGAAAGCCGCTCGCCGTCTGGCCGACAAAAGCTTCGAAAGCAACCCCCGCCATCCATCTCTTCATTTCAAAAAGGTGAGCGAGTTTTGGTCAGCAAGAATAGACATCAACTATCGCGCCCTGGCTCTGGAGAGCGCTGAAGGCTTTGACTGGTTCTGGATCGGCACTCATGCCGAATACGATCGTCTCCTGAAATAGGCGGCGCCTTGTGCGGGCAGCCGCGAAACGGCGACGGCGGCGTGCGGGACAAAACTACCCCACCCACTCGATCGGCACATGCCCCGGATCCGCTTCCACTCGGCCAAGCCATGCCGCCACCGCCGGATAAGCGTCGAGCTGGAAGCCGCCCTGCTCTGCCGTATGCGTATAGGCATAGAGCGCGATGTCGGCGACGCTGAGCGCGCCGCCGGCGAAGAAGGCGCTATTTTCAAGATGCCTGTTCATCACGCCGAGCGCCTTGTTGCCGCGCTCCAGCGTCACCGCCAGCCGCTCCGGCGTCGCATCCGCGGCTCTTTCCGGGAAAGTCAGCAACGCCTTGCGCACGGCGATGTAGGGCTCGTGGCTGTATTGCTCGAAGAACAGCCATTGATAGGCGAGCCCCCGCTCATACCTGTCCGCCGGCAGGAAGCGCGTGCCTTCGGCGAGATAGAGCAGGATGGCATTGGATTCGGCCAGCCGCCGGCCGTCATCGAGCTCGAGCAGCGGCACCATGGCGTTCGGGTTCTTGGCGACAAAGTCGGCTTTGCGCGTGTCGCCGGTATGCGAACTCACCTCGACATTGGTGAAGGCAAGGCCAAGCTTGGCCATCAGCAGGCGCGGCTTGTAGCAATTGCCGCTGTCGATCATGCCGTAAAGTATCATGCTGTTCCCCGGAGCGCTGCCTCTGCCGACGCAACTATCGCAGCGACGGCGCCCTCAACCAATGATTTGTTTTGGCGCGACGATCAGCGCCGCTGATGTGTGGAGCAAACCTTAGCCGAACAGCGGGACGACATTGCCGACATTGCCAAGCAGCGTGTCGATGTGCAGCGGTTTTTCCTCGAAAACGGTTCCGGCCAAGGCCGGACGGGCGAGAAGAAAACCCTGCAGCAGGTCGACGCCGCCTTCGAGCGCGACGCGCAGATGGGTGGGCTGCTCGATGCCCTCGACCAGCACCTTGGCGCCACGGTCATGCAGGCTGGAAACCAGCGGGCGGAAGAACCGTTCGGCAGCGGCGTGGCGGCAGAACTCGGCGAACCAGGTGCCGTCGATCTTGACGATGTCGGGCCTGAGCAGGCTCACCCGCTCCTCGGTCGAGTGCCCGGTGCCGAAATCGTCGATGGCGATGCGGATGCCGTCGCGCCGCATTTCGCGCACCAGCCGGGCAAGAAGCGCGTCATCGGCCGCCTGTTCGGTGATTTCGCAGACCAGCATGGCCGGCGCGAGGCCGAAATCGCCGAGATGCCTGGTCATCAGCCGGATCTCGGCCAGCGCCCGCCCCGGATGGTCGTTGATCAGCGGATTGTAGTTGAAGAACAGATCGAGCCCGTCGACGCCGATGTTGCGAAAATTCCTGAGATGCAGCGCCCGGCACATGGTCTCGACAAACAGCCGGTCGGGAGCGGCAATGCTTTCGAAGAACATTTTCGGCGCACCGGGGCGGCCGGCACGGTGCGGCTCGATCAGCGCTTCGACCGCGACCGCATGAAGCAACCGGCCGCGCGGCGCGAAAATCGGTTGATAGGCGCTGCGCAGCCGGAACTCGCCATGGATGCCGTACTCGATGCCGACTTCGTCGACCCGGATCGCATCGCCGACATTGCGCCGCCGTTCAGGCCTCATGGCGTCACCCGGCGCCCGAATGCCTTCGCCGGCCGCGCTGAAGGCGTTGCCGGGGCAGGAACAGGTGTGTCGACGGCAGCAGCCACAGGTCCCTGCATGGTCTTGCCGAAAACACGAAAACTGGTCGGCGCCAGTTCGGGCCGCGCCAGCACGAAACCCTGCACCATCGACGCTCCCGATTTCTCGGCGAGCTCCAGTTGCCAGCTCTCTTCGATGCCTTCGAACACCGTGTGGATGCCTTGCTCCTCGAAGCTTTTCACCATGGTGGTCAGCAGCGCGAAGCCGGCACCGGATTCCATCAGCTGCGTGATCCAGTAGGCGTCGAACTTGACGATATCCGGCTTCAGCTCCTTGATGCGGTTGATGTCGGAATCGTCGGCGCCATAGTCGTCGACGGCGATGCGAAAGCCGTTGGCTCTCAGCGCCGCGACAAAGTTGTGCAGGGTCTCCTGCGATGCCGACCGCTGCTCGGTCACCTCGCAGACGACGCGGCGCGGATCGATGCTGGCCTCATGCAGCACCAGCCGCATTTCGCGCAAGGCGGCGTCGGCAACCGTGCGTTCGGTGAACACCGACGGGTCGAAGTTGACGAAGATCGACGCCTCCTGCGGCAGGCAGGCGCCGGCGTTCAGAAGATGCAGCGTCCTGGTCAGCGCCTCGATATGCAGGCGGTCGGCGGCCGGGCAGGTCGAGAAGAAATTCATCGGCGATTGCGGCTCGCCGTCGCGGAACGGCCGGATCAGCCCTTCGAACGCGACCACCGACAGCTTGCCTTCGTTGAAGGCGAAGATCGGCTGGAAGGCGCTTTGCAGCGTGTAGATGCCCCAGACACCCGTGGAGGTGCCGTCGTCCTGACGGATGATGTGGGCAAGCCCGACGCTGCGCGACACGGTTCCTCGCTCCGCAATTGGATTGCGATCCTGCCACTCAAGCCTCTACCGTCTGTTAATGAATTTATTGTTGCCGATCACAGCTCCTTGAGACCTGGATCAGCCGACAATGCTTGCACTGCGCGAAATCATGCGACATGAGAAGCGCCGCGGCCGCTCCCGGCCCGCGCCGACCTTGTTTGGAGATATCTGGTCATGGCCTTTCTTGCCGACACTCTTTCCCGCGTAAAGCCTTCCGCCACCATCGCGGTGACGCAGAAAGCGCGCGAGCTGAAAAATGCCGGCCGTGACATTATCGGCCTCGGCGCCGGCGAACCGGATTTCGACACACCAGACAACATCAAGAATGCGGCGATCGAGGCGATCCGCCGTGGCGAGACCAAGTATCCGCCGGTTTCGGGTATCGTGCCGCTGCGCGAGGCGATCGCGAAGAAATTCAAGCGCGAGAACAATCTCGACTATAAGCCCGAGCAGACCATAGTCGGCACCGGCGGCAAGCAGATCCTGTTCAACGCCTTCATGGCGACGCTGAATCCTGGCGACGAGGTCATCATCCCCCGCCCCTACTGGGTCAGCTATCCCGAGATGGTGGCGATCTGCGGCGGCACGTCGGTGTTTACCGACACCTCGATCGACAACGGCTTCAAGCTGACCGCTTCCGTGCTGGAAAAGGCGATCACGCCGAAGACCAAATGGCTGCTGATGAACTCGCCGTCGAACCCGTCAGGCGCCGCCTATACCGAGGCCGAACTCAGGGCGCTGGCCGACGTGCTGTTGAAGCACCCGCATGTCTGGACGCTGACCGACGACATGTACGAGCACCTGACCTATGGCGACTTCGTCTTCAAGACCCTCGCCGAGGTCGAGCCGAAGCTCTACGACCGCACCCTGACCATGAACGGCGTGTCGAAAGCCTATGCGATGACCGGCTGGCGCATCGGCTATGCAGCCGGTCCGGTCGCGCTGATCAAGGCGATGGACATGATCCAGGGCCAGCAAACATCAGGCGCCTGCACCATCGCGCAATGGGCCTCCGTCGAGGCGCTGAACGGCCCGCAGGATTTCATCGCCAAAAACAAGGCGATCTTTCAAGGCAGGCGCGACCTTGTCGTGTCGATGCTCAACCAGGCGCGCGGCATCACCTGTCCGTCGCCGGAAGGCGCCTTCTATGTCTATCCCTCCTGCGCCCAGCTGATCGGCAAGAAGACGAAGGCCGGCAAGCTGATCGACACCGACGAGACCTTCTGCGCGGAACTGCTCGAGGCCGAGGGTGTCGCGGTGGTGTTCGGCTCGGCCTTCGGTCTTGGCCCCAACTTCCGCATCTCCTACGCCACCTCGGAGACGCTATTGGAGGAAGCCTGCACGCGCATCCAACGCTTCACGGCATCGCTCACCTGATCGGCGCACGGCATCGCAATCAATGAAAACCCGGCTCGACGCCGGGTTTTTCGTATTGGCTCAGATAACATCAGTCGCCATACTGCTCACCGCTGACCGCTTCCAGCCAGTCGGCATGGACGCCGTCGACCGCCTCCTGCATGGCGATATGCGTCATCGCCGATGTCGGCGCCGCGCCATGCCAGTGCTTTTCACCTGGCGCAAAGGAAATGACGTCTCCGGCCCTGATCTCCTGGACCGGCTCGCCCCATGTCTGGGCAAGCCCGGCGCCCACGGTAACATAGAGCGTCTGGCCAAGCGGATGCGTATGCCAATGGGTGCGTGCGCCCGGTTCGAAGCTGACCAGTACGGCCCGCAGCCGCGCCGGCGCCTCCTTCTCGATGATCGGCGTCTGCAGCACCCGGCCGGTGAAGTATTTTTCCGGCGCTATGATGGTCGGCACGCTGCCGCAGGCAATGATCTTCATGGTCGATGGTCCTTGATCTCTGACGGGCTGGCGGCAGAACACCGCCTCTCCTGGCATTTGGCGCAAATGACATTGGCGCAAGTCGGCACCTTCCTCCGATATGCCGCGCCGTGCAACTGCGATCGGCCTTCTCCGCCACCCTGCGGGCATCCACGGCAGGCTTCTTAACCATGAACGTTCGATCACCGGCACGGGTGGCCAAATCGCTGGCTAGGCGTGGCCGACGCAAGGGCTTCTTAATGGCTGCCCTCTAGCCCTTCGCTGGCAGGTGTAGGGGCGATGAGATGAGCATACTGGCGACGATCAGGGACCACAGCGGCCGCGTCTACCGCGGCATCCAATTGTTGCTTCTGATCAGCATCGGCGCTGCGTTGCTTGGCGCGGTCGACCGGTCTCAAAACCAGCCCTCGGGCAGCGCCTTCACCGTCTCGATCCTGGCCACCAGCCTGGCCCTGCTGGCGCTGATGTATATGCGCAGCAGCGTCGTCCATCGCTTGCGGTCGGCCGCCGTCGCCGAGGCGGAAAAGCATCATTTCCTGACCAGGGACGCGATGACGGGGGCGATGACCCGCCGCTATTTCCTCGAAGCGCTGCGCGACAGTCTCGGTAGCATGCGCGACCGGCGCGATGCGACCTTGCTTTTGATCGACGTCGATCATTTCAAGCAACTCAACGACACGTTCGGGCATCAGTTCGGCGACCTCGCCTTGGCGTATCTGGTCAAGACATCAGAGCGCATCTTTGCCGGCGGCATGGTCGGACGGCTCGGCGGCGACGAGTTCGGCGTCATCATTCCGCACAGCGATCTCGCCGCCATCAACAAGGATGTCAGGCGATTGCTTGATACCATGCGGGCCGGAAAATCGCATGAGGGCAAGACCATCCCGCTCTCCATTTCCATCGGCGTGGCGCTGGCACCGACACATGCCTCGAACACGACGGAACTGATGCTGGTTGCCGACCTGGCGCTTTATGAGAGCAAGGCGGCGGGCCGTGGCCGCGTCACCGTGTTCGACGAGGAGATGCTGTCCGACAAGCGCTACCGTCGCCTGGTCGAACGGGAACTGCGTGCGGCGGTCTATCTCGGCGAACTCGAGCTTTACTACCAGCCGATCGTCAACCCGGACGGTTCCACCTATGGCTTCGAAGGGCTGATCCGCTGGCGCCATCCGGTTCGCGGCCTGATCTCGCCGGCCGAGTTCATTCCGATCGCCGAGCGTTCGACCCTGATCGACATGCTCGGCGAATGGGTGTTCAAGCGGGCTTGCGCCGACATCGGCCATTTCCCGGGACGGCGCATCTCCATCAACGTCTCCGGCGAACAGCTGAAGCGCGACGAGATCGTCACCATGTGCGACCGCGTGCTGAAGGAGACCGGCCGCTCCGCCGCGCAATTCGTCATCGAGATCACCGAGACGGTGGCGACCGCCGCGACGCCCGAAATCCTGAGGCGCCTTGAAGCATTGCGCGGCCTCGGCTTCCACATCGCACTCGACGATTTCGGCACCGGCCATTGCGGCTTCAACTATCTGAAGACCTTGCCCATCGACAGCATCAAGATCGACCGCTCCTACATCCGCAGCCTCGCCCATGACCAGGTAGCGCAGATCTTCGTTTCGGCCCTGGCGCAGATCGCGCGCATCCAGGACGTCACCATCGTCGCCGAGGGCGTCGAGACGCAAGAGGAGTTCGCCCTCGCCAAGGCCGCCGGCTGCAATCGGTTCCAGGGTTATTTCTTCGGCAGGCCGGCACCGCGCGACAAGGTTGCTTCCCTGCGCGCTACCCATGCCGAGCCGCTGGCACTGAGCGCCTGAGGCCACAGCGACGATTTCTATTTTTCTTGCCCTGCCGGCAAACAAGTGGGACGATGGATTTGGGCAGGTGGCGAAACGAAAAGAACCCCGCCCGCGACGGTCGAACAGGCCGGCCGCCGCTCAGGACCGATTGACCACGCCTGAACCATGCATGCCAGTCGGTCCTGCGGGAAACGCCTGAGTGGAGGTCAGTTATGGGTACTCGCGCCGGAGGACGACGCACGGGACCGAAATGCATTGCCATAGTCGGTCCCTTTGCCAGCGGTAAGACGACACTTCTCGAAGCCATATTGGCCCGTACGGGCTCAATTCCCCGACAAAATCCCGTTTCATCAGGTAACACCGTTTCGGATCATTCGCCCGAAGCGCGCGCCCACGCCATGAGCGTCGAGGCGACAATCGCCACCACCGAATTCATGGGCGAGCAGCTTACTTTCGTCGATTGTCCCGGCTCCATCGAATTCTCCTTCGAGGCCGAGCCGGTGCTGGCAGCCTGCGACCTAGCGGTGGTCGTTGCCGAGGCCGATGAAAAGAAGATCCCTGCCCTGCAGTTGATCATGCGCAAGCTCGACGATCTCGGCGTGCCGCGCATCCTGTTTCTCAACAAGGTCGACAAGGCAATCGCCGGTGTGCGCGACACGCTGAAGATGCTGCAGCCGGCAAGCTCGGTGCCGTTGCTGCTGCGCCAGATTCCGTTGCGCAAGGACGGCGTCGTCATCGGTTCGATCGATCTGGCGCTGGAGCGCGCCTACATCTATCGCGAATATGCCGAGAGCGAGGTGGCCGAGATTCCGGGCGACGACAAGGCGCGCGAACTGGAAGCGCGCTTCTCCATGCTGGAGGCGCTGGCCGACCATGACGACCAGTTGATGGAACAGCTGCTCGAAGAGATCGAGCCGCCCAAGGACGCCATCTTCGACGACCTTGCCGCCGATCTGCGCGACGGCGCGGTGACGCCGGTCCTGATCGGCACCGCCGAGAAAGGCAACGGCGTGCTGCGCCTCCTGAAGGCGATCCGCCACGACGCGCCCGACATCGAGGCGACCCGCAAGCGGCTCGGCGCGCCCGATGGCGCTGCTACCGTGGTCCAGGTGATAAAGACCATCCACACGCCGCATGGCGGCAAGCTGTCGGTGTCGCGCATCCTCTCCGGCCAGGTCGTCGATGGCTCCGAACTCTGGCTGCCCGGCGGCGACACAGCCAAGGTCTCTGGCATCTACCGGATGCTCGGCAGGGACCAGTCCAAGCTTACCCTCGCCAAGGCCGGCGACACGGTGGCGCTGGGCAAGCTGGATGGGGTCAAGACCGGTCAGACGCTGAGTTCGGCCAAGGGGGGCATCAAGCCGCTGATTGAATTCGAGCCGCCGCAGCCGGTCTTCGCCTTCGCGCTGCGCCCCAAGGAGCGCAAGGACGAAGTGAAGATGTCGGCCGCCATCCAGCGGCTGGCCGAGGAAGATCCCTCGCTCAGCCTGCGCCACAACCAGGATTCGGCCGAGACCGTGCTGTCGGGCCATGGCGAGATGCATCTGCGTGTCGTGCGCGAGCGGCTGGAAGGCAAGAACCAGATACCGGTCGAAGGCCATGCGCCGGCGGTGCCCTATCGCGAGACGATCCGCAAACCGGCGCAGCAGCGCGGCCGTCACAAGAAACAGTCCGGCGGCCATGGCCAGTTCGGCGACGTGGTGATCGAGATCAAGCCGCTGCCGCGCGGCTCCGGCTTCCAGTTCACCGACACCATCACCGGAGGCGTCGTGCCGAAGACCTACATCCAGTCGGTCGAGACCGGCGTGCGCGACTATCTGAAGTCCGGCCCGCTCGGCTTCCCCGTCGTCGATGTCGCCGTCAACCTGTCGGACGGCTCTTATCACGCGGTCGATTCCTCCGACATGGCCTTCCAGATGGCGGCACGGCTGGCGATGAAGGAAGGCATGGCCGCCTGCTCGCCGGTGCTTCTGGAGCCGGTGATGAAGGTCGAGATCGTCACGCCGTCGGACGCAACCTCGAAGATCATCGCGCTCATCCCGCAGCGGCGCGGCCAGATCCTCGGTTACGACGCACGGCCTGACTGGCCCGGATGGGATGTCGTCGAGGCGACCATGCCGCAAGCCGAGATCGGCGACCTGATCATCGAGTTGCGCTCGGCGACCGCGGGCGTCGCCAGCTACCGTGCCGTCTTCGACCACATGGCCGAACTCACCGGCCGTCTGGCTGACGACGCGATGAACACCGACGGCAAGGCTGCTTGATTCTATCGCGTTGCGGCACGCCCCTCGAACCTTGATTCGGGGGGCAAAAGAAAACAACGCCCGGCGGGGACCGGGCGTCGTTTTGTTCGCGGACCGTTTCCTTGGGAGGTAAAACGGCAGGTCCGCCGCATTTGGAGCCGCCGAACTTCAGCGGAAAAACGGTTCGGACGCGGTAGCCGCCTGAGCCCGGGCCGTACGAGTGATGCCCCCATCTCCCGTCCGAACCACACCGCGTCCTATGGTCTACATAGCAGGCCACGGACGTCCGCGATATGTTACCCGAGGTTACATGTCACTGTTACGTGGCAATTGTGATGGATTTTTTGGCCACCCCAGCAGGCACAGGCAACAAAAAAGCCGGATCAACGAAGATCCGGCTGAGTTTGATTGGAAGTGCCTGTTAAGGCTAACCTCCAGAGGGGAACACTCGAGGGCGCTAATGGGAGGAGAACGCGCCCAGGAGATGATCTTTATATGTGCTCATCATGCCCAAGAAACAAGCATCTATTTTGCAACACACGCATGCAAAAAGACGCAGGCTGTGGTCTAACCCATTCCCGGAGCCAATAGGACCAGCAAAATCGTCAAAATGGAGCGCTG
Organism: Mesorhizobium cantuariense; assembly: GCF_042647205.1. Classification (NCBI taxonomy): domain Bacteria; kingdom Pseudomonadati; phylum Pseudomonadota; class Alphaproteobacteria; order Hyphomicrobiales; family Phyllobacteriaceae; genus Mesorhizobium; species Mesorhizobium cantuariense. The sequence continues at coordinate 4,937,553 of NZ_JBHRVD010000001.1, forward strand.
AACCGAGTGGTTGTCACTACAGAATCGCGAAACGCGGCCTGGTTTTGCCCCGAATTGCCAAAACTGCGTAGTGATGTGGAAGCGGGCAGCAGGCGTTCATTTCTAAGGCAATCAGGGAGGACGCAGCCAATGCGGACGTTTTCGGCGATCGCCGGCAGTGCGGCCTTCTTTATTGCAGCACCCGGCGTGGTTGCCGGGCTGGTACCCTGGCTGTTGACCGGTCGCTGGGGCTTGCCGTGGTCGAGCCTGCCGGGCTTTGTCCCTGTTGGCGGGCTTCTGATCGTCGCCGCGATCGCAGCACTCCTGCATGCCTTCGGCCGCTTTGCGCTCGAGGGCCTCGGTACGCCCGCTCCGGTCGCGCCGACCGAGAGGCTGGTGATCGGCGGCATCTACCGCCATGTCCGCAACCCGATGTATGTCGCCGTGCTGTCGATCATCCTCGGCCAGGCGCTGCTGTTCTCGAGCTGGACGCTGGTCGCCTTTGCCGTCATCGGCGCGATTGCCATGGGCTCCTTCGTGCGGTTCTACGAGGAGCCGACATTGGCCCACCGCTACGGCGCCGAATACGAGACCTACCGTCGCAACGTCCCCGGCTGGCTGCCTCGGCTGACGCCCTGGCGGGGCTAAATTAGGTCGAAGCAGCGCCACATGGGGCATGTTGAGATTCAGGTCAGGCCGAGCCGAGAGCGGGGGATTCCGAGAACCGGAACGGAGCGGACATTTGGGTCCGTGAGTACCGGAAGCGCAGGAAGCCCTCGTTCGCAGGCCGGCATCACCTGAATATCGATATGCCCCTCAGAAGGACCAGCTCCTGGCCTTGGCGATGATGAAATCGCGGAACACGTGCAGCTTGGCTTGGTTCTTCATCGCATCGGGGTAGGCGAAATAGGTGTCGAAGGACGGCACTTCGGTCTCCGGCAGCAATTGCACCAGGTCGGAGTCCTTGCTGATCACATAGTCGGGCAGCATGGCGATGCCGGCGCCGCCCTGCACCGCACGCTTGATCGACAAGATGTCGTTGATCTGCAGCGTCGGCACCCTTTGTCCGCCGTCGAAATCGCCGACCGTTTCCAGCCAGTTCAGCTCCGACAGATGCGAGGGCACCGGCACGCCGAAGGTCACGATGCGATGGGCCTTCAGCTCGGCGACCGAAGCCGGCTTGCCATGCTTGGCGACATAGGAAGGGGCCGCATAGAGGTGGAAATGCACGGTGAACAGGCGGCGCTGGATCAGGTCCGGCTGCTGCGGCTGGCGCAGCCGGATGGCGCAATCGGCCTGGCGCATGGTAAGGTCGAGTTCCTCGTTGGCGAGGATCAGCTGCAGGCTGATTTCGGGGTAGAGCTCGATGAATTCCTGCACCCGCTCGGTCAGCCAGCCGGCGCCCAGACCCACCGTCGTCGTCACCCGGAGCACGCCGGACGGGCGGTCCTTGGTCTCGGTCAGCCGTGACTTGATGGTCTCCAGCTTCATCAGCACGTCATGCGCCGTGCGGAACAGCATTTCGCCCTGCTCGGTCAGCACCAGCCCGCGGGCGTGGCGGTTGAACAGCGGCACGCCGACATCATGCTCGAGCGCGCTGACCTGCCGCGAGATCGCCGATTGCGACAGATGCAATGTCTCGGCCGCATGGGTAAACGACCCCGCCTCCGCCGCAGCGTGAAACACGCGTAGCTTGTCCCAGTCCAACGCCATGATACCCCTCGTTCTGTTTTGGCGTCTGAATGAAAAATCAGGCTTTTACACGGCGTCTCTAAGCCGCTTTCTGAACTCTCTACTCGGCCGCTTCGCGGTGCACCTCGATGCCGGCCAGATACTTCTCCGCCTCGAGTGCGGCCATGCAGCCGAGCCCCGCCGCCGTCACCGCCTGGCGGTAGATATCGTCGGTGACGTCGCCGGCCGCGAACACGCCGGGCACGTCGGTGCGGGTCGAGTCCGGCGCCGTCCACAGATAGCCGTTCGGCTTCTGCTTCAGCTTGCCTGCGAACAATTCGACCGCCGGTGCGTGGCCGATCGCCACGAAAACGCCGTCGACCTTGAGGTGCGACACCTCGCCGGTCGCCGCATGCTTGAGCTTCAGGCCTTCGACCGAGGGCGGCAGCGGCGTCTTGCCGGGACGGCCGGTGATCTCGTCGACGATCGTGTCCCAGATGACGCGGACATTGTCCTTCTTCAGCAGCCGCTCGCGCAGGATGCGTTCGGCGCGGAAATCGCTGCGCCGATGGATGACCGTCACGCTCTTGGCGAGGTTGGACAGATAGAGCGCCTCTTCCACCGCCGAATTGCCGCCGCCGATCACCGCGACATCTTTGCCGCGATAGAAGAAACCGTCGCAGGTGGCGCAGGCCGATACGCCAAAACCCATGAAGGTCTGTTCGGTCGGAATGCCCAGCCATTTCGCTTGCGCGCCGGTGGCGATGATCAGCGCGTCGGCGGTGTAGGTGGTGCCGGAATCGCCCTTGGCACGGAACGGCCGCACGTTGAGATCGACCTCGGTGATGATGTCGTTGATGATGTCGGTGCCGACATGCTCGGCCTGCTTCAGCATCTGCTCCATCAGCCACGGACCCTGGATCGAGTCGGCGAAGCCGGGGTAGTTCTCGACATCGGTGGTGATCATCAGCTGGCCGCCCTGCTGCAGGCCGGCGACCAGCATCGGCTTCAGCATGGCGCGGGCGGCATAGACCGCCGCCGAATAGCCGGCCGGGCCGGAACCGATGATGAGAACGGGCGCGTGCTTGGTGGTCATCTAAAGCCTCTGCGGAGGGCTGCCGGCAATTGCGGCATGGAAAACTCGGTCTGTATCGCGCGTAATGTAAGTGTTGCCCACGACGCCAGCAAGGCAAGTTGGCGTTCGTCCCCGGAAAGCTTTGTCGCACCCCCGCCCCGCTTGATCCTGCGAAATATTCCGGGCGAGGGATGGAATGGACAGCGAAGTCGTTTAATTACAAAATCACGCAAGATTCTTGCGTGTGGCCCCTGACTTCTCGAGAGCCCTCATGCCGCTCAAGGCCGACCTCGATGCCATCGACTGGAAGATCCTGCGCGAACTGCAGGACGACGGCCGCATGACCAATGTCGAACTGTCGAGCCGCGTCGGCATTTCGGCGCCGCCATGCCTGCGCCGCGTCAAGCGGCTGGAGGAAGCCGGCATCATCCGCGGCTACCGCGCTTTGCTCAATGCACCGGCGCTCGGCCTCGATGTCGTCGCCTTCTGCCTGATCGGCCTGCATCACCAGGCCGACGCCGAGTTGCGTACCTTTGCCGAGCGCACCCGAGGTTGGCCGATCGTGCGCGACGCCTGGATGGTGTCGGGCGAATCCGATTTCCTGCTGCATTGCGTGGCGAGCGACCTCGGCACCTTCCAGACCTTCGTCATCGAGGAGCTGACCTCGACCCCCAATGTCGACACGGTGCGCACCGCGCTCACCATCCGCCGGGTCAAGGACGAAGGGCTGGTCTCGTTTGCGCAGCCTTGAGCCGATCGAACGGCAGCGCCACATCGGGCCTGGCCGATGCGGGTTGCGCGCTTCGCCATATCAGGGCCGCTTTGGCATTCGATAGGCTGTCGTGTAGAAAAATCCGGATCGTTCTGCCGTGGCCCGCCCTGTTGGTTTCCTAGAGCAATACCAGGAAAAGTGTGTAACGGGAAAAGCGCATAGCGCTTCCCCTTGGGGATTGCGTAAAAACAGATGGTGCAAGCAGCGCAAATTCCGAGAACAGTGTGCCGTAGGGTGGGGACCATGACTCGATTTGCTAGCCCGGTTTCGGCGCTTGTCATCTGCATGAACGAAGCCGACATGATCGGCCAGTGCCTGGAAAGCGTCGACTTCTGTGCCGAGATCATCGTCGTCGATTCAGGCTCGACGGACAGCACCATGGACGTCGTCCAGGAGTTCATCGCCAAGGGCTACCCGATAAGGCTGTTTCACAACGACTGGCCGGGTTTTCCACGTCAACGGCAATTCGCCCTCGATCAGGCCACGCAGCCATGGTGCCTTTCGATTGAAGCCGATGAGGCCATCGACGACCTGCTCAGGCAGTCGATCATGGACGTGACGCAGCCTCGCAATGACGCCTTCGACGGATGGTACATCAGACGCCGCGACAAGCTGAAGGGCTATGGCTATGCGCACCGCTGGGTGCTGCACAACAGGCTGCTGCGTCTTTTCCGCCGTGACAAGGCCACCATGGACCTCAATTTGCGGGTCCATGAATCATTCGAAGTGCCGGGCAAGACCGGCACGATTGAGAATGGCGTGTTGCTGCATCGCCGTGAAATGACTGTCGCCGAGGATCTGGTAAGGGCCAACACCTACTCCAGCCTCAAGGTTGCCACGCTGGTCGAGAGAGGCAAGAAGCCCGGCCTGGTAAAACTGGTGCTGTCGCCGCTCGGCAACTTCCTGAAGTTCTACCTGGCCAAGCGCTACTTCCTGTGCGGCCGGCACGGCTTCGTCTATTCGATGATGGTGATGGTGTATTCGTTCGCCACCGAGGCCAAGCTTTATGAGGCTTGGCGAGACAACGATCCGGTGTGAGCCGTCACCGCTCGCCTGACACTACGCCAAGTGCCGCTATTGCGGCGAGCAGGCCGTCGAAGTCCCCGCGGTCGCGCCAGGGCCTGACCGTGAAGCCCGATTGAACAGCCGCTTGCCCGTCGACCAGCCAGCCCTGCGAGAGGCCGGCGCGCTTTCCCGCCTCCATGTCGGCCTTCTTGTCGCCGACAATCAGCGAGCGCTGCAGATCGAGCCCGAGACGCTTGGCCGCCTCCAGCAGCATGCCCGGATTGGGCTTGCGCATCGGATGGTCGGCGACCACAAGCGGACCGGAGCCCGCCTCGTGATAGGCGCAGGCGAGGACCATATCCACGAACGCATTGTCGGCGCACAGCAGGTCGAGCACGCGGCCGTTGACGGCGGCGAAATCGCCCCAGCCGGAATAGCCGCGTGCGATGCCCGACTGGTTGGTGACGATGATGACGGGAATGCCGGCCCGGTTGGCGGTAGCGATCACCGCCGCGATATCCGCGCGCAGCACCATTTCGGCCGGATCATCGGGATAACCGGTATCGACATTGATGGTGCCGTCGCGGTCGAGGAACAGCGCCGGCCTGCCGACGGGAAACACCGTCGAGCCGATCCGCTCGACCCATAGGCCGGGCTCCGCCAGCGGATAGCGGCCAGAGGTCGTGGAATCAACCATCGCTGAGGCGCGCTTCGACCACCTCGCACAGATGATGATAGAGGCACAGATGCCCTTGCTGGATGATCGGCGTCGAGGTCGACGGCACGTTGAGCAGGATGTCGGACAGTGGCTTCAGCTTGCCGCCGGTGTCGCCGGTCAGGCCGATCACCGTCATGTCCATCATCCGCGCCTGTTCCGCGGCGGCGATGATGCTCGGCGAATTGCCGCTGGTCGAGATTGCCAGGAGCACGCCGCCGGCCGCGCCATGCGCCTCGACCTGACGCGAAAACACCGTGTCGAAGCCGTAGTCGTTGCCCCAGGCGGTCAGCACGGCGGCATTGGCCGGCAGCGCGATGACGTTGTAGGCCTTGCGCTCCTTGAGAAAGCGGCCGACCAGTTCGCCGGCAATGTGGATGGCATCGCTGGCCGAGCCGCCATTGCCGGCGATCAGGAGGGCTTTTCCCGACGAAAGCGCGGTCACAACGGCGCTCGCCGCCCGCTCCATCTCGCTGGTCAGGTCGCGCTCGACCATGGCTGATATGGCAGCCGCCGAGCGGACCAGGTAATCGTTCAAGTCGGACATGAAACCCTCAGTTTATGGTGCCGCCGGCACGCAATTTGCCAATGGTGCTGGTGGTGCTCTTGCCGGCGACGAGATCGACCAGAACGACGCGTCCGCCGGCCTTCTGCACCACATCGGCGCCGACCACGGTGTCGACCGTGTAATCGGCGCCCTTGACCAGTATGTCGGGCAGTAAGGCTTCGATCAGCGCCAGCGGCGTATCTTCCTCGAACACCACGACCGCATCGACCGAGGCGAGCGCCGCGAGCACGCAGGCGCGATCGTGCTGGTCGTTGACCGGGCGCCCTGCGCCCTTCAGCCGCCGCACCGAGGCATCACTGTTGAGGCCGAGCACCAGCCTGTCGCACTGGCTGCGCGCCGCGTGCAACAGGCTGACATGGCCGGCATGCAGGATGTCGAAACAGCCATTGGTGAAGCCGACGCTCAAGCCTTCTTCCTTCCACGCCGCGACCATGCGTGCGGCCGATGTGGCATCGAGGATGGCGTCCTTGTGGGCGGTCGGTCCATGCGAGCGGAACAGCGCGCCGGTGAGTTCCTCGACCGTCAGCCGCGCGGTGCCGCGTTTTCCGACCACAACGCCGCCGGCTGCGTTGGCGATCGAAGCGGCCATGACGGTATCGGCGCCTACGGCCAACGCCAGCGCGAAGCTCGCGATCACCGTGTCGCCGGCGCCCGAAACGTCGAACACTTCCCGCGCCTGGGTGGCGATGTGGCGTGCCTCGGTCGGGCCGACCACGCTCATGCCCTTTTCGCTGCGCGTCGCGACGACGAAGTCGAAGCTGTGCGCCGAAATCAACTGGCGTGCCGCGCCGACGATCTCGTCATCGGCGAACACCGCATGGCCGACGGCCTCGCCAAGCTCCTTGCGGTTGGGGGTGATGGCGGTCGCGCCGGCATAGCGCGCATAGTCGCGGCCCTTGGGGTCGACCAGAACCGGTTTTCCCGCCTCGCGGCAGATGGCGATCAGGTCGCCGGCGACACCGTCGAGCAGGATGCCCTTGCCGTAATCGGACAGGATGACGATGTCGGCGCGCGGCAGTGCAGCGCGGAAATGCCGGATCAGGCCGGCGCGCTCCGCAGCACCCAGCGGCTTGATCTCTTCCTCGTCGAAACGCAGCACCTGCTGGTTGAGCGCGCTGAAGCGGCTCTTTGACGAGGTCATGCGGCCACGCTCCTGCGAAAGGCCGGCCGTGTCGGCACCAAGCTCGCCAAGCATCCGCACCAGGCTGTCGCCCGCCACGTCGGTGCCGATTACCGAGACGGGAACAGCGGCAGCACCGAGCGAAACGATGTTGGCCACGACATTGCCGGCGCCGCCCATGGTCGAGGTCTCGCCGCGCCCGTGCAGCACCGGGATCGGCGCTTCCGGCGAGATCCGCTCGATGACGCCGTTGACGAAACGGTCGAGGATGAAGTCGCCGACCACCAGCACGGTGGCCTGGCCGAACCGCGCAATGGCGCGGTGCAGGGGTTCGGGGGAAGGCGGATTGTGCTTGATCATGTCACTGGCAACGCATGGAAAAGGCCGATTTCAATCGTGCTGGTCATCATCATCAACAGGCCGGATCGTTCATGGCGAAGCCGATATACCGCAAATCCGCGCAGCGCAACGGCAGGGCACGATCGAGACGGCCCGGGCGGTCAGCTCTTCTGCAAGGCGACATGGACACCCAGCCCAACCAGCACCGCGCCGCCGGCCCGCTGCATCAGCCGCTGTGCGCGGCTCGAACGCCGCAAACGGCCGATCACGGCGCCCGCCAGGAACACACAGACGACATCGGCCGAAGAGAACATCAGATTGACGATCGTGCCGAGCACGACGAATTGCAGCCAGACCGGAAACGCCGCCGAGGCATCGATGAACTGCGGCAGGAATGCCATGAAGAAGATCGCCGTCTTAGGGTTGAGCACCTCGACGGTGATACTCTCGAAAAAGGCACGTCGTGCCGATTTCCGCTCGATCGCGGGCAGCGCCGCATCGCCATCCACGCGCTTGCGGAACAGCGAGACGCCGAGCCAGATCAGGTAGAGCGCACCGACCAGCTTGACCGCCATGTAGAGTGTCGGCACGGCGTGAAACAGCACCGACAGACCGGCGGCGGCGGCGAAAACATGCACATAACCGCCCAGATGGATGCCAAGTGCCGCCGTCAGGCCGGACCAGCGGCCGCGCGCCATCGTCTGCGCCGCAGCATAGAGCATCGCCGGGCCGGGAATGTAGGCGAAGATCGCCGTAGTGGCGAAAAACGCCAGCAGCAGTTCGGTCGACGGCATTTCTTTGTCCCTCACGATCATGCCCGGTTTCGGGCGGCTCAGTCCGCACGCGGGATGGCTTTGGATTGGCCTGTGCGGACAGCCGCAATGAACGCGGACATGATTTTCTTGTGGAATGATGGGCTGAATGCGCCGATGCGCACACTCGGTTCGAAATAGGCTGAAGATTCCAGGATATCGTGGTTGTACTCGTCGACTATGACCCAAAGGGGGATAGGGTCAAGGCCGGCGCGGCGGCGTTCAATTTCCGGGATGCCGGCGGCAACGCGATCACGGCCCGGCTGCGTGGAGGTGATTGCAAGGATGAAGAGGTTCGTACCGCCGGCTTTCCCAGGAAGGACGGCCACAAAGACGACAGGCCGTGTCTTGCGGCCTTCGGTCTCGCCGTCTCCATGTTGGCGATACCACAGATATGGATATCTCCAGACGTCGGCGGCGATGGGTCTAATCACGATCCAGCTCTGCGATGTACTCTTCAAGCATCTCGACATGTTCGGGTGGGGCGTCTTTAGCCGCGTAGACGCGGCGGCTGTCGTTGCCGAAGCGCGCTTCGTAGGTCTCGATGCTCATCAGGACGTATCTCGGCTTGTTGTGACGTGTGATGGAGACTGGCTGCTGACTGGCAGCCGCGAGGACGTCTCCGAGATTCTGCTTCAGATCGGTTGATGGATAGTGTTTCATGAGCGCTCCATTTTGCACATAATAGACAAAACAGACAAAACAGACAAGCGTAAGAAACGACGGATCGGCAACACGCCTGCTTTATCGACAGCCCACCCTGCCTCCCTTATAAGGGCCGGAATCGGCAAGTGAAACGCGTATCAGGGCCAACCACATGATCATCGTCACGGGCGGCGCCGGCATGATCGGCTCCAACATCGTCGCCGCGCTGAATGCCGAAGGGCATGACGACATCCTCGTCGTCGACGACCTCACCGACGGCCACAAGATCGCCAATCTCGCCGACTTGCAGGTAGCCGACTATCTCGACAAGGACGATTTTCTGCTCCGCATGGAGGCCGGCTCGCTCGGCCGCATCGAGGCCGTCTTCCACCAGGGCGCCTGCTCCACCACCACCGAGTGGAACGGCAAATTCATGATGGAGATGAATTACGCCTTCTCGAAGCGGCTGCTGCACGCCAGCCAGACGCTGCGCGTGCCGTTCCTCTACGCCTCCTCTGCTTCCGTCTATGGCGGGGGTTCCGAATTTCGCGAGGATCCGGCGCTCGAGCGGCCGCTCAACGTCTACGCCTATTCCAAGAAGCTGTTCGACGATTATGTCCGGCGCACCGTCTTCGACACCGATCATTCGCAGGTCGCGGGCCTGCGCTACTTCAACGTCTATGGCCCGCGCGAAGCGCACAAGGGCGCCATGGCCTCGGTCGCCTTCCATCTGTTCAACCAGGTCGACCGCGGCGAGAACCCGAAACTGTTCGGCGCCTATGACGGGTTCGGACCCGGCGAGCAAAGCCGCGACTTCATCCATGTCGGCGATGTCGCCGACGTCAATCTGTGGCTGTGGAAGCGGGGCTCAAGCGGTATCTTCAATTGCGGCACCGGGCGCGCCCAACCCTTCCGCGCCATCGCCGAAACGGTGATCGACACGCTGGGTAAGGGCGAAATCGAGTTCATCACCTTCCCCGACCATCTCAAGGGCAGCTACCAGAGCTTTACGCAAGCTGATATGTCCCGTTTGCGTGCGGCCGGTTATAATGGCCAATTCCGGACAGTGGAAACCGGTGTCAGAGACTATGTCGAATGGCTGAAAGCCCAACGATCCTCGTGATCGGCCCACGCTGGGTGGGCGACATGGTGATGGCGCAGTGCCTGTTCTCGGCGCTGATGGAGCTGCATCCCAACGCCGCTATCGATGTGCTGGCGCCGGCATGGGCCGCACCGCTGGTCAAGCGCATGCCCGAAATCCGCCAGCAGATCGACTTTCCGCTCAAACCCGGCGCGCTCGAATTCACCCATCGCCGCCGCTTTGGCCGCCTGCTGCGCGGCCGCTACGACATGGCCTATATCCTGCCGGGCAGCTGGAAATCGGCGCTGATCCCGTTCTTTGCCCGCATTCCGCGCCGTGTCGGCAATCTACGCGAGATGCGCTACGGCCTGTTGACCGACATTGTGCCGCTGCCCGATGCCGTGAAACGACGCACCGCGCAGGCCTATTTCGGTCTCGCCCAGGGCGGCAGCTTCCGGGCGCCCCGGTTGACCGTGGACACGAAAAACCAGGTCGCCCTGCTCGACCGTTTCCGGCTGGCGCCGCAAAAATTCGCGGCACTGATGCCTGGTGCCGAGTTCGGCCCGGCCAAGCGCTGGCCGAGCGAAAGCTATGCCGGGCTTGCCCGCGATTTCATGGGCAAAGGCCTGAAGGTCGCGCTGTTCGGCTCGAAGAACGACCGCGACGTGACGGCGGAGATCGCCGCACTTGCCCCTGGCATCATCGACCTCGCCGGGCAGACGCGGCTGGAGGACGCCATCGACCTGATTGCTGCCGCAAGGCTGGCGGTCTCCAACGACAGCGGGCTGATGCATGTCGCCGCTGCCGTCGGCACGCCGATCGTGGCCATCTATGGCTCGACCTCGCCTGAGAACACGCCGCCGCTGGCGGAGCAGCGCGAGCTGGTCTGGCTCGGCCTGTCGTGCTCGCCCTGCCACCAGAAAATCTGCCCACTCGGCCACCTCAACTGCCTCAAGACGCTTGAAGTCGGCCAGGTGACCGCGGCAGCAGACCGCCTGCTGGAAATTCCGGCCGCGGCATGAAGGTGCTGATCGTCAAGACGTCCTCGATGGGCGATGTCATCCACACCTTTCCAGCTGTCGAGGATGCCAGCCTCAACCGGCCGGACGTGACCTTCGACTGGTGCGTGGAAGAGGCATTCGCCGGCATCGTGGCGCTGCACCCGGCGATCGACAGGATCCACACAGTGGCGATCCGGCGCTGGCGCAAGACGCTGTTCGACGGCGGCACCTGGCGCGAGGCCGCCGCCTTGCGCCGCACCTTGCGCGCTTGCTGCTACGACCTGGTCCTCGATGCGCAGGGACTGCTGAAATCGGCTCTGGTGGCAAGACAGGCTGGCGCACCCATTGCCGGCTTCGACCGTTCCAGCGCGCGCGAACCTTCTGCGACGCTGTTCTACGATGTCACCTATGCCGTGCCGCGCAACCTGCACGCCATCGAACGGACAAGACGGCTGTTCGGGCTGGCACTCGGCTATCAGCCCGATCTTTCGACGCTGGGCTCCGGCATCGTGCCGCCAGCCGGCAATCTGGCCGGCATCGGTGGAAAAACCGCCTTCCTGCTGCACGGCACCAGCCGCGAAGACAAGAAATGGCCCGTCCAAGACTGGATCGAAACCGCCCGCCTCGTTGTGGATCGCGGCATGACGCCGGTCACCACATGGTCGAACGAGCGCGAGAAGGCCGTTGCCGAAGCCGTCACCAAGGCAGTGCCATCAACAGTTGTGGTGCCAAAGTCACCGCTGGCCGACATCGCTGCATTTATCGGCCGCTCGGAGCTGGTCATCGGCGCCGACACCGGGCTGACCCATCTTGCCAGCGCCTTCGGGCTGCCGACGGTTGCGGTGTTCCTGGCAACCGAGCCCGGCCTCACCGGCCCGCGCGGACCCTATGCGTCGACGCTTTTGGCGGTGCCTGGCGGGCGTGTGATGCCGGCGGAGGTAGTGGCGGAAGCAGAAAAGCTATTGGCACTTAAATTACAGGCGCCGGCATAGGACCTTTCAGAATTCGCTCTGGCGAGTCGAATAGCGTGGTTCTTCGAGAACCGAGCGGAGCGTACTTCAAGTACATGAGCACCGGAAGCGCAGAAAACCGCCCGCGCATGACCCCGAAAATCGTAATTGATTTTCGGAAAGGGATCATGCGCTAACTGAAAATCCTACAGCGTCCTTTGCGCGTCCGAGAGGACGCGCGGCGCTGTAGTCGGCCGCCAGAGTAGAATTATTAGAGGTCCTAAATAAACTGCACCTGGACGATCTCATACCCCCTGGCACCGCCCGGCGCATTGACCTCGATGGCGTCGCCGACTTCCTTGCCAATGAGCGCGCGGGCGATCGGCGAGGAGATCGAGATGCGGCCGGACTTCACGTCCGCTTCCTGATCGCCGACGATCCGGTAGGTCTTCTTTTCCTCGGTGTCCTCGTCGACCAGCACCACGGTGGCGCCGAACTTGATCTTGTCGCCGCTGAGCTTGCTCACGTCGATCACCTCGGCGCGCGCGATATAATCTTCAAGCTCGTTGACGCGGCCCTCGTTGAGGCTCTGCGCCTCTTTGGCGGCATGGTATTCGGCATTTTCGGACAGGTCGCCATGCGAGCGCGCTTCGGAGATCGCCTCGATGATGCGAGGCCGCTCTTCCTGCTGGCGCCAGCGCAGTTCTTCCTTCAATGACGCGAACCCCTCGCCTGTCATCGGGACCTTGTTCATGATGCCTGACCTTTCCTGCTGCCACCCCCGCGTTTCGGGGAAAGCCTTGTCGATGGGTACAAAAAGAAAACGGTCCGGCAGCCTCGGGCTAACGGAACCGTTTCACCGCAATTTCCCTGAATATAGCAATCTTCGCGGGTTTTTCACGCCCAAAAATCGGTTTTGCAAAAATCATCCCCGCTTTCATCAGTCGGGGGCGGCTAATAAGACCAAGGGGTAACAAAAAAGCAGCCGCGATCGCTCGCGGCCGCTTCGAAGAGCCCCGGCGGCCTTTTCAACTCCTCATGAAATGGTCGATCTGCTCGGCCAGCATGCCGTATTCGCGCGAACCCTTGCCGGTTCGCTTCTCGATCTCCATCAATTGCTGCTGGGCGCCGGCCAGATCGCCGATCTGCAGATGTGCTTCGCCGAGATATTCGCGCACCAGCGTGTAGTTGGGATCGATGCGCAGCGCTTCCTCGTAATAGCCGAGGCCGACCGTGACGCGGCCGGAATGACGGTGCGAATAGCCGAGATAGTTGAGGATGCGCGGATCCTGCTTGTTGGCGGCGAGGCTGAGCACGGCAATCGCCTCGTCATAACGCCCGGCCATCGCCAGAGCGTGGCCCGCATCATAGATGCTGTCGTCATCCAGCATGCCTTCCTGGGGTGCGACGCATTTTTTCTTCTTCTTGTCCCAGACTTGGCCCTTCTTGCACTGGGTGACGGTCTGATCGCTGCCGCCACTATCGCCGCCGGCGGCAAACACCGGAACAGCAAGGAACTGCAGAGCGACCAGCGCGGTCGCAGCCTGGATCAGCATTCTTTTATGCATCGAAGCCTCCTGGAGGGGTGAGAATGCAACACTAACGCCGGACGGCTTGCGTTTCATCCCGGAAAAATGCGTGCCGGAGAACATCAGGTGACGGATGCCGCAAATCCGCTATCATCGGGCAAACGACCTGACGGAGACGGCTCGTGCAGCGGCGGCTTGAAAAGGACTGGGAGCTTTCGATCGGCCCCGACACCGTGCGCTTGTTCATCCTCAAGGCCAAGGCGCTGAGTGCGGCCGTCAATGAAGACTATGCCGATGGCGCCGAGCATGAGGTCGAGCTCGACGGCGAGTCCCATGTCAACCATCACCATGATGGCCTTGCCGAGGAAAGTTCCGAAAACCTCACCGAAGAAGAGCTACGCGAACTGATCAACGATCTCAATGTCGATGAAGCAGCCGAACTGATCGCGCTGGCCTGGGTCGGTCGCGGCGACTACGACGCCACCGAATGGGCGGACGCGCTTGCCACGGCGCGCGAACGCGCCAACAAGCGCACCGCAAAATACCTGCTTGGCATGCCGCTGCTTGCCGACTGGCTGGAGGAAGGGCTGGAAGCGATTGGCGCGTAACGACGTGGTTACCGTTCGTGATGCGGCGCAGGCAACCTCCTTGCGTTGGCGCCGTTGAGGGCCATGGGGTCGTTTGTCCTTTCCCGAACATGCAGGATTGCGTTGGTCATGGCCGTCACGGCCTTGCTGGTGATGCCGGCCGACGCCAGACATCGCCATCGGCAGCACAAGCCGCTGACGCCGCGGGTGGAGCAGCCGCTGACACCGCGGGTCGATCAGCCTCTGAAACCGCGGGGCGGACAGCGCCTGAAACCACGGGGCAAACGGCACGTCACGCGCAACCAGACACAGCAGAAAACGCAGGCTCCGCTGCCCTCGCCGGCCGATGTTCCGGTGCCCGGGCCCGGTATTCCGGTGCCCGAGCCACGTCCGGCGGACGCTCCAAAGGCCGACGCTGCAAAGACCGAGGAGCAGAAGACGGAAGGTCCAAAGACCACCGGAGCGCCCGACCGGTTCAATGAAGAAAAGTCCCATCAAAAAAAGCAGGCACGCCCCCAGCCGTCGGCCCCGGAGCCGTCAGCCGATACGGAGAGCGAACCGGAGCCGCCAGCGGTCGCACCAACGCCGACACAAAAGCCTGACATCGCAGAGCCCGAGGCTCAGCCGCCGGCAGTCGCCCCTCAGCCGCCGCCAAAGCCGACGGATGCAGGCGACGAGAAGATGCTGCCCGACCCGCGCTCGGCCGATCTGCCTGACGGCAAGATGCCCGCCGAGGAAGTCGCTTGCCGCGAGCGGCTGAAGACCCTCGGCGTCGAATTCGAGGAGCACAAAGCGGAAAGCAATCCCAAAATCGGCTGCTCGATCCCTTACCCGATCGTGCTCAAGACACTCGGCAAGTCGATCGCCATCGCGCCGGGCACCGAGCTCAATTGCCCGATGGCCGAGGTGGCCGCGCGTTTTGCGGCAAGTGTCATCCAGCCGGCCGCGAAAGCCGATTTCGGCGCCGATCTGAAATCGATCGGCCAGGCATCGGCCTTTGTCTGCCGGCCACGCAATGGCACACGAAAACTGTCGGAACATGCCTTCGGCAACGCCCTCGATATCGCCAGCTTCACGCTGTCGGACGGCAAGAAGATCGAGGTCGGCCCGGCGCCGCCCGAGAAAGAGGGCAAATTCCTCAACGCCGTGCGCAAGGCCGCCTGCGGACCCTTCAAGACCGTGCTCGGACCCGGCGCCGACCCCGACCATTCCCTGCATTTCCATCTCGATCTCGAGCCGCGCCGGCATGGCGGAACGTTCTGCCAGTGAGCGCAATTAGCCGAGACCGCGCCGCAATTCGGCCGCAGGCATGAACGCGGGCGCTGAGTTTTCCTTTACCCTTGATCGTTAAAATGCCGGATATCTGGGAACAGGGATTCCGCTAATGGCCGGGATATTTGCCGCCGTGCGGCAATGGAGACGTATGCGCACGGCAGTCGGCGGGCTGGCCGCCGGCCTCGCCGTCGTGGCGCTTTCGGCCTGCAACACCGGCAGCGTGCTGTCGCTTGAACCGGCCGTCGACGTCGGCTCGCAGACAGCGGCCGTGCCGCAATATGCCGGCATGCAGAAGCTTGTTCCCTCCAATCCCTACATGACGCAGGCCGCCTATCCGCGCATGGACGAGCCGATGTCCCCTGTCGAGCAGATGCCGGCCAGTGAAACCGACTGCCGCCAGCAATTGAGGCGCCTCGATGTTGCTTTCACTGACCTGGCGCCGATCCATGAAGGTCAGTGCGGCATCGATTATCCGGTCAAGGTTTCGGCCATCGGCAACATCCAGATGAAGCCCGCCGCGACGCTGACCTGCGACATGGCCGCCACCTTTGCCGGCTGGACCAAGAACGAACTCGTTCCCTCCGCCCACTGGCGCTACTTCTCCGGCGTCAAGACCATCCACCAGGGCTCCAGCTATTCCTGCCGCAGGATTGCCGACGAAGGCGTCTTGTCCGAGCACGGCAAGGGCAACGCGCTCGACGTCATGAGCATCGAGCTCAACAATGGCGACGACATCGACGTGCGCAAGCCCGGCCTGTTCGCCTTCCGCACCCGTGGCTTCCTCAACAATGTGCGTGCCGACGGCTGCCAGTATTTCACCACCGTGCTCGGCCCCGGCTACAATTACGACCACCGCAACCATTTCCATTTCGACATCAAGAACCGCAAGAGCGGTTATCGCGCTTGCCGCTAAAGCAATTCCAGGAAAAGTGTGAAACGGTTTTCCCGGGAAAAGCGCATAGCGCTTTCCCCTGGGAATTGCGTAAAAACAAATAGTTAGAGCGGTTGGCCGTTTCTCTGAAACGGTGAGCCGCTTTAGATCGATGCCGGGTACCCTTTGCGGAAATGCCACGACACCGCCTAATGTGATGCCGGAACGTTTGAGCGGCATTCATGAGCCAACGAAGCCTTCGGCGACGCTTTGTAACCTGGGTGGCGGCCTTGCTGGCCGCCTATCTGGCGCTCGCCTATTTCGCGGCACCTGAATTCTGGACATTCCGCGATCGCGGCTTTCGCAGCCAACACTTCGAGATGGTGACGCACACGCCGCAAGGCATTCCGGGTGACCCCATCAATGTCGGCCTTGTCGGCACGCAGAAGGAGGTGGTCCATGCCTTCGCCGTCGCCGGCTGGGACACCGCCGACGCCGTGACCTTGAAGACCGCGATCGAGATCGGTGAGAGCGTGTTGTTCGACCACCCCTATCCCGATGCGCCGGTCAGCCAGCTGCTGTTCGACGGCCGCACCCAGGATCTGGCCTTCGAAAAGCCGGTCGGCGGCAGCGCCGATCGCCGGCACCATGTTCGCTTCTGGCAGACCGGTGCGACCGGCGATGACAGCCGGCCGCTGTGGCTGGGCTCGGCCAGCTTCGATCGCGGCGTGGGACTGAGCCACGACACCGGCGCCGTCACCCATCATATCGGCCCCGACATCGACGCCGAGCGCGATTTTCTGATGCGCGACCTGGCCACCGCCGGCATGCTGATCTCGACGAGCGACATTGCAGGCATTGGCGCAACAACCACCGGGCGCAATGGCGGCGGCGATCCCTATTTCACAGACGGCGAGGCGATTGTCGGTATAGTCAAACGGTAGGTCGCACGGGCCTCGCAAGCTGAGACAGTCCGGCGGTTTCAAAAGGAGGTTTTGATGTTCGACGCGGAAAGTGTGGTGACTAGCTACTGCAGGGCCTGGTTCGACCCGGAACCTGAGGAGCGTCGCCGGCTGTTGTTCGCCTCATTCGAACCGGAAGGCACATACATCGATCCGACGGTGCATATCTCCGGAGCCGAGGCGCTGCTCCATCACATTGATCAGGTGCTGAAAGCCCGTCCGGGCTTCTGGCTCGAACGGACGACCTTGGTCGACGTTCATCATGACTTCCTGCGTTTTGGCTGGGTGCAGAGAGGCGAAAACGGATTTCGAGGCACCGACAGCATGGATATGTGCCGCGTTTCCAAGCAGGGAAAGCTGTCGATGGTCGTGGGCTTTTTCGGACCCTTCAGAGCAATGCCAAATCTCTGACGGTTCCCTCACCGCTGCGGATGCAGCCTGACCGAAATACCGATCATTTCTCAAAAAACACGCCGGACTATTTTCGAAGACCCCGCGGCAATGCTATTGACCGCTCATGCTATACGTCGAAATCGCTATCGTGGTCGTCCTCATCTGTGTGAACGGCCTATTGTCGATGTCCGAACTTGCCATCGTCTCGTCGCGGCCGGCCCGGCTGAAAGCGATGATCGACCGCGGCGTCAATGGCGCCGGCCGCGCGCTCGAGCTTGGCTCAAATCCCGGCAAATTCCTGTCCTCGGTGCAGATCGGCATCACCCTGGTCGGCGTGCTGTCGGGCGCCTTTTCCGGCGCCACGCTCGGCGAACGACTGGCGCAGTTCCTGGCTTCGACCGGTATGCGCGAGGCCGTCGCCGATCCGCTCGGCGTCGGCATCGTCGTCGCCATCATCACCTATTTCTCGCTGATCGTCGGTGAACTGGTGCCCAAGCAGATCGCGTTGCGTGACCCTGAAAGGGTCGCCGCCAGGGTCGCTCCGGCAATGACCATCCTCGCCACCGTTTCGGCGCCGCTGGTCTTCCTGCTCGACTTTTCCGGCCGCGCCATCCTGTGGTTGCTCGGCCAGCGCGGCGAGAGCGAGGAGAAGGTCACCGACGAGGAGATCAAGATGCTGGTCGCCGAGGCCGAGCATCACGGCACCATCGAATCCGACGAGCGCCGCATGATCGCCGGCGTCATGCGGCTTGGCGACCGCGCCGTGCGCGCGGTGATGACGCCGCGCACCGAGGTCGACTGGATCAATCTGCAATCCGACGAGAGCGCGATCCGCAAGCTGCTGATGGAAACCCAGCATTCGCGCCTGCCGGCCGGCGACGGCGGTGTCGATATCATGGTCGGCGTCGTCCAGACGCGCGACGTGCTGGCCGCCCTGCTTGCCGGCCGCGTGCTCGATCCGCGCAGCCATGTGCGCGCCGCACCCATCGTCTATGATCAGGCCGACGCGCTGGATGTGCTGCAGAAGCTCAAGGAATCCGACGTGCCGATGGCGCTGGTGCATGACGAATACGGCCATTTCGAAGGCATCGTCACCCCGGCCGATATCCTCGAAGCCATCACCGGCGTGTTCCGCGCGGACACCGACGCCGGCGACGAGGAGAACGCCGTCAAACGCGAGGACGGCTCATGGCTGCTCGCCGGCTACATGCAGGCCGACGAGATGGCCGACATTCTCGGCATCGACCTGCCGGAAAACCGCGACTACGAGACCGTCGCCGGCTATGTGCTGGCGCACCTGCACCACCTGCCGGCGACCGGCGAATGCGTCGATGCACAGGGCTGGCGCTTCGAGGTGGTCGATCTTGACGGCCGCCGCATCGACAAGCTGATCGCCACCCGCCTGCCCGGCGTTCACCGCGAGGCGGTGCGCTGACTGTCGACGCGATGTGCAGCATTCGCTCTATCGCTGCCAGAAGGGCTTGGCGATCTCTCCCTCTACCTGCTGTATCGTCAGACCGATATCGTCGATCAAATGCGGATTGTCCTTCGACATTTGCCTGAGTTGCCAGCGAAAGCGTATCCGCTCGCGCCAGGTCCGATCATGCCAGATCGCGATAATGCTTCGCAGGGCCGTCAGGTGCCGACGCGAAGCCGGCTCCACGGCCGTTTCCGGCCGCGCTGCACAATGCGGGGCAAGGGTATTGGTCATGGCAACCTCCATATGGTTTGAGGGCCGAGGGGCTCTCGAATGAGGTTGAATTCTGCGCGATACGGACAGCGCCGTAATTAAGCCCTCCCAAATAGTTCTCAAAACTTCCAAACCGGGTAGAGCAGTTTTCCGGTTAACGGAACCGGCAAACTGCTCTAACTCTTTGTTTTGACGCAACTCCCAAGGGAAAGCGCGACGCGCTTTTCCCGGGAAAACCGTTTCACACTTTTCCTGGAATTGCTCTATAGATGCGCCCTATGCAGGGATCGCGCTTTGCCTTTGGTCCGTTCGTGCTTGATCCGGGTGCGGGAACGCTGCTTCGGAACGATGTGCCCGTTGCCGTTGGCTACCGCGGGCTAAGTCTGCTCGCGGCGCTCGTCGGACGGCCCGGCGAAATCCTGGGCAAAGCCGAGTTGATGGACGCGGCGTGGCCGGGCACGGCAGTCGAGGAGGGCAACCTCACCGTCCAGATCGCACAGCTGCGCAAGCTGCTTGGCCCGGCCGCTGACGGCGGTGAATGGATATCCACCGTTCCGCGCGTCGGCTACCGCTTCGCAGGCACCGTCGAACAGCTCGCTGGCGCCAAGCGAAAGCCCTTGCCGCTGCCCGGCAAACCATCGATAGCCGTGCTGCCCTTCGTCAATGTCAGCAACGATCCCGAACAGGACTCCTTCGCCGATGGCTTGACCGAAGACCTGATCACCGACCTGTCCAGGATCTCCGGCCTGTTCGTCATCGCGCGCAACTCGGCCTTTGCCTACAAGGGAAAGGCGACGGACGTGCGCGAGATTGCTGAGGATCTTGGCGTGCGCTACCTGCTGGAAGGCAGCGCAAGACGCGCCGCGGGGCGCGTGCGCATCAACGCTCAGCTGGTCGACGCGGTGAGTGGCGATCATCTGTGGGCGGAACGCTTCGATCGCGGCCTCGAGGATATCTTTGCCGTTCAGGACGAGGTGACGGCCAAGATCGTGGAGGCGTTGCTCGGCCGGCTGCGCGCGCCGCCGCCGCGCAATCGGCCCAACAATCTCGAGGCCTACGACCTCTGCGTGCGGGCGCGCAAGCTGATCGACGACTCACCGCAGATGGCGCAGGAAGCGCATCTGATGCTCACGCGCGCGGTGTCGCTCGATCCGGATTACGCCGAGCCCTATCGCTGGCTTGCCATGAACCACTGGATGGGACGGGTGCATTGGGGCGGACCAACTGAAGTTGCCCGCAGCGTTGCCTTGGAGCTGGCCCGCAAGGCCGTGGCGATCGATCCCAACGATGCCGGCTGTCGCTGGATCCTGGCTTACCTGCTTGCCTATGAGCGCAGCTTCGCCGAGGCGGATGCCGAATTCGCCAAGGCGATCGAGCTCGACCCGAACGAGGCCGACACCTGGGCGGCATTGTCCGACATCGCGGTCCTGGCCGGGCGGATCGAAGAGGGCCTCGAGCATATCAGCAAGGCGTTCCGGCTGAACCCGTTTCCGGCAAGCTGGTACTATCTGACGCTCGGCCAGGCGCAATATGCGGCGCGCGACTACGAAGCCGCTATCGAGACACTGCGCAGGGACGAGACCTATCGCACAAGCTCACGCCGTTTCCTGGCGGCAAGCCTGGCGCAACTCGGCCGGCTCGACGAGGCGCGCGCGGAGGTCGAACTGTTCCTCGTCGGCAACCCGCATTTCACAACCCATCACTGGGCGACGACCGAGCCATTCCGCGACGCAGCTATGCTTGAGCATTTCGTCGATGGTTTTCGCAAGGCCGGTCTTCCGGACTGACGCGCGGGCGCGACCCGGGCATCACATGGCGCCGACGGGACTCCAAGACAGGATGACTTGCTCCCTCAAACCGCCGCCTCGATTGGCTCGGCAAGCCTGGGATTTGCCCGCGCGGCGATCAGGCAGCCGGCGACGATCAGGCATGCTCCGGTCAGCGTGGTCCAGGTCGCCTCCTCGCCGAAGAAGAACCAGCCGAGCGCGACCGCCCAGATGAAGGCCGAGTATTCGGTCGGGATCAAATATTGCGCTTCGGCGCGGGCGTAGGCCCAGCTCATCAGGAATTGGCCGGCAAGCGACAGCACCGTCACCCCGGCCAAGGGAAGCCAAAGATCGGTCGGTAGGGCGACGGCAAGCCAAGGCGCTGCGACACCGAGGATGATTGCAACGCAAAGGTTCTGGAACAACATGATCTCGACCGGTTTGGCCAACTGCGCCTGTTGCCGGGCGAGGATCAGATTGTAACCGTAGAACACCGTCGATACGAGCACCGCTGCCGTGCCGAGCATGGCATCTTGCGAATAGCTTGCCTGCCCGAACTGGCCGGCCATGATGATCGCGACGCCGGCGATACCGGCCAGCGATGCCCAGACGGCCTGCCGCCGGATCCGTTCGCCCAGCAGCAGCGCGGCGAGGAAAAGCGCAAACAGGGGCGCGACGAAGCTGAGCCCGATCGCCTCCGCCAGCGGCAGCCTGGCAAGGCCCCAAAAGAAGGATATCAGAACGATGCCGACAATTGCGGCCCGCAGCGCATGCAGCCTCAGCACCGGAAGGGTCGGCTTTGAGCGCGGCCCTGCCGACCAGGCCGCGCCCGCGACCACAGTCGCGACCATGCTACGCCACAGCACCGTGTTGTAGACGCCGACCGCAATAACCAGGGTCTTCATCGCCGCATCCATCCCCGACAGCAGGAAGATCCCGAGCGCACATACGAGCACGGGTATCATCGGGGAAACGGCGCCGGTCAGGCTGGATGTCTTCACGGCTTCACTCATGTGACGGATTGCAGCCGGATATCCCAGAGCAAGGGGCAGGACCAGATGGCAGGACCATCGATGTAGAGGTCCAATCCCGATTGGCGTCGTGTCCGCCGCGACGCTAAGGCACCAGCACCACCTTGCCGGTCGAGCGCCGCTCCTCCTGCAGCCGGTGCGCTTCGCCGGCCTGGTTGAGTGGAAAGCGGCCGCCGATCGTAACCTGCAGCCGGCCGCTTGCCGCCAACTGGAACAGCTCGAACAGGCTGGCTCTCAGCACGTCCCCGGACAACAACGGCAGCAAGGCGAACCCCCTGAGCGACTGGTTGCGGCCGATCATCGCCTCCAGATCGGAAGCCGCGAGCGCATAGCGGCCAAGTGCCGCGAACACCAGTTCGCCGCCAGGCGCCAGAACCTGCAGCGACGCAGCCGTCAGTGCGCCGCCGACCGTATCGTAGATGATGTCGACGCCCTCCCCGCCTGTAATGTCGCGGACGCGGGCGGGCCAATCCGGCTTGATATAGTCGACCGCGGCATCAGCGCCGAGCGACAAAGCGAGATCGAGCTTGGCCTTGCCGCCGGCGGCCGCGATCACCTGGCGTGCACCCTTCAGCCTGGCCAGCTGGACAAGCAACGTTCCCACGCCGCCCGAGGCGGCCGGCACCAGCACTGACTTGGCTCGCGGCGGGCTTTGCCGAAGCAGATGAAAGGCCGTCAGCCCCTGCACCATCAACGCCGTCGCATCCTCGAACGAAAGCGCATCCGGCAGCGGCACGGCGAGGTCGGCTGACATCGTCACCTGCTCCGCATAGCCGCTGTGAGGACGCTGCGACATGAACAGCGGCGCCGCGACCCGAGTTCCCAGCAACGCAGCATCGACCCCTTGCCCAACTGCCTCTACGACGCCCGCCGCCTCGACGCCCGGGATCATGGGAAGTTGTGGCGTCACCGCGTAGCGGTCCGCCCGCATCAGAACTTCGAAGAAGTTGATGCCTGCGGCATGGACGCGGATCAGCACCTCGCCGGTCTGCGGCACCGGTGCCGGCAACTCGATCACCTCCAGCAGGTCGGGACCGCCGAAACGGCTAAGTTGAATGGCTTTCATGGCAAACTCCGATCCACTGGCATCGGCCGTGGTTTGCCACTATCTGCGGAGCCTCGACTACACACTCATTTGTCCCCTGCTGACCAGGAGGTGACCATGCCCGATCCCAAGAAAATGCCCATCAAGAGACTGCCGATGCTGCCGGCGGAACGGGCGCTGAAAGTGATCTCGGGGCGCTGGAAGGCGGTTATCCTCTACCATCTCTTCGACGGCCCCCGGCGGCTGTCGGCGCTCAAGGCGCTGATGCCGGGCATCACCCAGAAAGTGCTGATCCAGCAGCTTCGGGAGATGGAAGAGCACGGCCTCGTCAGCCGCGAGATCTTTGCCGAAGTGCCCTCGCGCGTCGAATACTCGGCGACGCGCCTCGGCCTCAGCCTCGAGCCGATCCTGCTGGCGCTCTGCCAATGGGGCCAGCACCACGCCGATGAGCTCAACGAGGCGGATCGCCTCGTCGACTGCATCATTCGGCCGAGACAGGCGACGCACGCACAAATGGCATAAATCGAATTGACGGGGCGGGTTGCCGACGCGGGCTGCCCATCTCAAATTCTCGATTGTCTACAGAACGGATCGGAAAAAATGCACCGCATAGCTTCGGGCGACCTTCATTCGACCTACAATCTTGGTGACTTGCGCATCACCTCCTTGCGCGATGGCTATGTCGACATGCCGATCGGACGGCTTCGGCAACGCGGCAACAAGCCATTTGGCGATGAATTGCCGGAACAAGTCCCGTTGGTTGGTGGTCAACTCAGGCTTTCCGTCAATGCCTTCGCGATTGACGATGGAAATGAGATCATCTTAATCGATACTGGCGCCTCGAATGCCTGGCATCCCACTATGGGCCGACTTCCCGAGGCGCTGGACGAAGCTGGCATCGATGTCGGACGAGTCCGCGCCGTCTGCCTCACCCATACGCATCTCGACCACATCCATGGTCTTGTGCTTGCCGACAGCCGGGACGCTTTCCCGCGCCTGGCGCGCTTGCTCGTTCCCAGGGAAGAACTCGGCCTTTTTCGCGCCGAAGCCCGGCTTGAACGATTTCACGGCATGGCGGAACCATTCGAAGCCGGAGACCGTATCGGGACACATGTCGACATTGTCGACGCCCATGGCCATGAAGTGGGACACAGCTGCTTTCGTGTTTCGAGCGGCGGCGAACGAATTTTGATTTGGGGCGACACCGTTCACGTCCCATCGCTTCAGTTCGATCGACCTGAGGTGACGTGGGAATTCGATGCGGATCAGGACCAAGCGCGCGAAAGCCGGTTGCGGCTGCTGGCGCTTGCAGCCGACGATCATTATTTCGTTGCCGGCGCGCATCTGGATTCGCCCGGCATTGGCCGCGTCGTCCGATCCGACGCCAGCTTTCGATTTGAGCCGCTATAATTGAAAAAGGGCGGCGCAAGCGCCGCCCCGGATCCTTGGGAGGATAATTCGAACCGGCGATCAGGCCGCCTTGACTTCCTCGGCGACGGCGTCGGCCTGACGCGCTGCCTTGAGCACCTTGGCCCACCACGCAACATCGTTGACCAGCGCCGTGGCGGCCTGGTTCAGATGCTCGAGATCTTCCAGCTTCTTCTCGCCCTGACGGACGGCGAGGAAATCGCCCCAGGCGATATGGACAGCCGACTTGACCGGCGCCATCTGCAACTCGACGGCATGAAGGCGGAGCTGTTCGACGGCGCGCGCGCCACCGACGCTGCCATAGCCGACGAAGCCGGCGGGCTTCTTGTTCCACTCATTGGCGGCGTAGTCGATGGCGTTCTTCAGCACGGCCGTCGGACCATGATTGTATTCCGCGGCGGTGAAGATGAAGCCGTCGAATTCGGCGACCTTCTTCTGCCAGCGCTGTGCCACTTCATTCGTCGACGGCACCCAGGCGGAGGATGCGACCTCGTCGAAGAACGGCAGCGGGAAGTCGCGCAGGTCGACGACTTCGACGTTGATGTCGGCATGCGACTTGGCGATCTTGGCGATCCACTGGGTTGGCACGTCGGCGAAACGCGCGGCGCGCGTCGATCCGACGACGATGGCAATTTTGGGTTTGGACATAAGGGGGCTCTCCTTGCAGGAAGTACTGGTATCATTTGGATACCTGCGCTATATGAGATACTGCAAACGCAATGCACAAGAAGGCACTTTTTTGTTACCGAGGCACCCCCACCGCACCGAAGACTGCCGCGCCATCTCGGAAATCCTGCAGCGCGTCGGCGACAAATGGACCGTTCTGGTCGTCGGCAAGCTGGGCGACGGACCGCTGCGCTTCAACGAATTGCGTGCAGCCGTCGGCGGCATTTCACAGAAGATGCTGACCACCACCTTGCGCGGGCTGGAGCGCGACGGCTTCGTCACCCGCACCGTGTTCCCGACCATTCCGCCGCGTGTCGACTATGAGCTGACCGAGCTCGGTCACGAACTGCTGGTCCCGGTCAGCGCGCTGGGCGAATGGGCGCGCAAGAACACCACCCGCGTCAAGGCGGCGCGCGAAAAATTCGACGGCATGCATGCCTGAAACCCTTGCGTTGCAAGGGATGCCATCCGTGGGTGACGACGGCTTCACCTGATCCGGGATTCCATTTCGGTCGCTCGAGTCGTTGCCCGCTGGGACGCGCTGTGCTCACAGGCGGATTGCCCTCGTGCCCATCTTCTGACGGCTGCCGCTCAGGCTCCTGACGTGAGGTCGTCGCATCGAACCGCGGCACAGATATCACACCGCGCAGCCCGCTCGCCGAGGTCCTTGTGGTCATGCGTGCAGGCAATGCGCGAGATGTCTGCCTGCACCTCGGCATAAGCGGTCACGCCGAGCAGGCAGGTCGTCGCGACCAAGGCTGCCACGAGCCAGCCGTTCAGCATATGTTGACGCATTGTCTCCCCTCCGACGCCCGCACAATCGGGCATGGAGGCAACCATTGGATGTCGCGAAACGCGTCTCTCGCACAGGCACTGTTACAATTGCCCTGGATAGGAGAAACGGGCTTTCGTCAACTCTCCGCTGGAACGGCCTTTGGCTTGCCGTCGCCATCCAGCGCCACCATGACGAAATCGGCATGCGTGACCTTTTCCATCAGGTCGGAGAGGTAGCGCTGCGCCCAGGCTTCGACCTTGAGCGTCATCGAGGTGCGGCCGACACGCTCGACATGGGTGTAGATGCACAGCGTGTCGCCGATCTTCATCGCCTTGGCGAAAGACATCTCTTTCACGGCAGCCGTCACCACGCGACCCTTGGCGCGCTCGGCGGCACGTATGCCGCAGGCAAGGTCCATCTGCGCCATCACCCAGCCGCCGAAAATGTCGCCGGCGGCATTGGCGTCCGAAGGCATGGCCAGCGTGCGCAGCGTCAGATCGCCGAGCGGCCGTCCTTCAGCGTACTGCACCATGGGAAAATCCTTCGAGACCGGTTGCCCCCGATCCCGTATCGTCATGGCGCCGACAGGTCAACGCGCCACTGGACAATGTCGCCGGTGCAGTTCAGCCATGGGTGTGCAACGCTGCCGTTGCGATCTGCCTGACAGCGGGCCTACATTAGCGGCGGCGTCTCAAGAAACTCTGCCAGAGCGTCCGTCAGACGGTCCAGATCCGCCTTCGATCCGACGGTGATCCGGATGAAGTCGGACACCCGCGGTCCGGAAAAATGCCGGACGAGAATGGCGCGCTCACGCAGTGCCGCTGACAGGGCTTGGCCGGTGTGGCTTGGGTGACGGGCAAAGACAAAATTGGCGCTGGAAGGCAGAACATCGAACCCAAGCTGGATCAGGCTGGCGGTCAGATTGTCCCGATTTTCGATGATGATTGATCGTTTCTGTTGGAAATCCGCCTCGTCCTGGATTGCGGCAATGGCACCCGCCTGCGCTGGCTGCCCGAGCGGGTAGGAATTGAAGCTGTCTTTGACCCGCGTCAGGGCTTCGATCAGTGCCCGGTCGCCGATCGCATAGCCAACGCGAAGGCCGGCGAGCGCGCGGGATTTCGACAGGGTCTGGACCACCAGGAGATTGGAATAGTCGTGGATCAAGGGCGTGGCGCTTTCAGCGCCGAAGTCGACATAAGCCTCATCGATGACCACAGGCACATCGGCCCGCATGCTCACAAGGCGTTCGATCTCCGCGCGCGACAGGGCGATCCCCGTGGGTGCGTTCGGGTTGGCGATGATGATGGAGCCGCCCCGATCGCGATAATCGGCGATGCGAACGTTCATCTTGCCGTCGAGCGGGATCGCCTCGTGATCGATGCCCAACAGCCGGCAGTAGACGGGATAAAAGCTGTAGGTGACGTCCGGAAAAAGCACGGGCTTGGACTGCTTCAGCAACGCCGCGAAGGCGTGGGCGAGCACCTCGTCCGAACCGTTGCCGACGAAGACCTGCTCAGGCACAACACCGTGATATTCGGCCAGCACCTCCCGGAGACGCGTGGATTGCGGATCCGGATAGAGGCGCAGCGTGTCGGAGGCAGCCAATCGGATGGCTTCGATCGCCATTGGAGACGGCCCAAAGGGGCTTTCATTGGTGTTCAGTTTCACCAAGCCTGGAATCCTAGGCTGTTCGCCGGGCAGGTATGGCGACAGACCGCGGGCAAGCTCCGACCAATAGCGGCTCATGCATTCCTCTCCCGCTGCATAGTCCCAAACAGTGATGAAGTTTCGGATTCCTGCGGTCAAGGCGCGCGACTGGATAATGTCGCGTTCTGCCGACTGCATCACCCAGCGAAGCTCACTTGGCTGCTAGTCTAAAAGTAACGCTCAAGGTTCGAGCGGATGCGATCCAGAACGGTACGCCCGGAAAGATCCGGAGAAAATTCCTTGCCGGTGATTGCCTCATAGGCCTGCGCATAGACCCGCGACGCCTGTTCGACGATCTCGTCGGGTATCTCGGGAATCGGGTCCTTGTAAGGATCGCATCTGGCCGACACCCACGACCGGATGAAATCCTTGTCGAAACTCTCCGGCCGCGTGCCGCCCGCGAGCGCCTGTTCGTAGCTTGCCGCGATCCAGTACCGGCTGCTGTCGGGCGTGTGGATTTCGTCGGCAAGAATGATGGTCCCGTTCTTGTCGGTGCCGAATTCGTATTTCGTGTCGGCCAGGATCAGGCCACGTTCGGCGGCACGCTGCTGGCCACGGGCGAACAGCCGCAAGGCATAGTCCGATACCGTCTCCCACTGCGCTGGCGTAAGCAGGCCCTGTTCGAGGATCTCGGCTTTGGACAGCGGTTCGTCATGACCGCCATGCGCGGCCTTGCTGGTCGGCGTGATGATCGGCTCCGCCAGCTTCTCATTGTCGCGCAGGCCGTCCGGCAAGCGGATCCCATACATGTCGCGGTCACCGCGCTTGTAGCGCGTCAGGATCGAGGTGCTGGTGGTTCCCGCCAGATAGCCACGCACGACGATCTCGACCGGCAGGATGTCGAGCCTTGTGCCGACGACGACGTTCGGGTCGGGGTATTCGAGAACATGGTTCGGGCAAATATCGGCGGTTTCCTCGAACCAGTACCGCGCCGTCTGGGTGAGGATCTCTCCTTTGTAGGGAATCGAGGTCAGGATGGTGTCGAAGGCACTGAGCCGGTCGGTGGCGATGATGATGCGCCTGCCATCCGCAAGGTCGTAGTTTTCGCGGACTTTGCCGCTGTAGTGGCCCGGCAGTTCGGGGATGAACGCGTCAGGAAGGGTCCGCATGTGATTTCCTGCCTTCCGCAGATTGGCCGATGCCATCGCATAGGCCGTCAAGCCGGTGCATATCAAGCGCGATTGTCGGGAATCCCCGCAAACCCGACCGGTTCGACGGTCGCTTTTTTCACAACTGATGCCGGAAGGCACAGCGACTTGGCAACCCCGTCGCGTCTAGGCTGCGGCCAGTTTTCCGGAGCCGCCCATTTCAATCATGCAGACCTATGATTTCATCATCGTCGGCTCCGGCTCGGCCGGCTCGGTCCTGGCCGACAGGCTCTCCGCCTCGGGGCGCTTCTCGGTGCTGGTGCTGGAGGCCGGCGGCACCGACCGCCGCTTCTACGTGCAGATGCCGCTCGGCTACGGCAAGACCTTCTTCGATCCGGCGGTGAACTGGAACTACAAGGCCGAGCCGGACCCTGGGCTCGCCGGCAATACCGACCACTGGCCGCGCGGCAAGCTGCTCGGCGGTTCGAGCTCGATCAACGCCATGGTCTGGATCAGGGGCGCACGCGAGGATTTCGATGCTTGGCGCGCCGCCGGCAATCCCGGCTGGGGCTATGACGACCTGCTGCCCGCCTTCAAGGCGCTCGAGGACAATCAGGCCGGCGCCGACACATGGCGCGGCACGGGCGGCCCGCTGCATGTCACCGACTGTTCGGAGGCCGTCCATCCGCTGACCAAACGCTATCTGGCCGCCGGTCAGCAGGCCGGCCTGCCGCTCAATCCGGATTTCAATGGTGCGGCCCAGGAAGGCGTCGGCATCTACCAGATCTCGACTCGCAACGGCCGCCGCATGTCGGCGGCGCGCGCTTTCCTGCGCCCGGCAATGAAGCGCGCCAACGTCCGCGTCGAGATGAATGCGCTGGCGACCAGAGTGCTGTTCGAGGGCAAACGCGCCGTCGGCGTCGAATATCTGCAGAACGGCGAGACCAAGACGGCACGTGCCGGCCGCGAGGTCATCCTGTCGGGCGGTTCGGTCAACTCGCCGCAACTGCTGCAGCTGTCCGGCATCGGCCCCTCCGCTCTGCTTGGTGGTCTGGGCATTCCCGTCCTCCATGCCAACGAAAATGTCGGCGCGCATCTGCAGGACCATGTCGGCATCAACTACACCTTCAAGGGCCGGCTGCCTACGCTCAACCAGACGCTGCGTCCCTGGTGGGGCAAGCTGCTGGTCGGCATGCAATACATCCTGACCCGTTCCGGCCCGCTGTCGCTGTCGATGAACAATGCCGGCGGCTTCTTTCGCACCGACCCTGCGGCGACGCGGCCCAACATGCAGCTTTATTTCCAGGCCTTCTCGACCGTCATTCCCAAGAGCGGCGAGCGCCCGATCCTAACGCCGGACCCGTGGCCGGGCTTTTCCATCGGCCTGTCCAACTGCCGGCCATCGAGCCGTGGCGAGATCATGATCCGCTCCAGCAACCCGCGCGACTATCCCAAAATTGTCGCCAACGCCTACTCCACCAATGCCGATGTCGAGGAGATGCTGGCGGCGGTGAAGTTCGTGCGCAAGATCGCCTCGATGCCCGCAATGGCCGAGATCATCGAGGAAGAGGTTTTGCCTGGCCCTTCAATCACTTCGGACGCCGATCTGATCCAGGATTTCCGGAAACGCTCCGGCACCGTCTATCACCCGGTCTCGACCTGCCGCATGGGGCCCAACCCCTCGCGTGCCGTCGTCGATCCGCGCCTCAAGGTACACGGCCTCGAAGGTTTGCGCGTCATCGATGCCTCGATCTTTCCCGACAACATCACCGGCAACACCAACGCCGCCTCGATCATGACCGGTTGGAAGGGCGCCGAACTGGTTCTGGAGGACCAAAAATGAAGATCACCGACGTCAAGACCTGGGTTGTCGGCAACCCGCCGCCCGGCATCGGCGGCAAGTATTTCATCTTCGTCAAGCTGACCACCGATGGCGGCGTGGT
Source organism: Mesorhizobium cantuariense (assembly GCF_042647205.1). Taxonomy (NCBI): domain Bacteria; kingdom Pseudomonadati; phylum Pseudomonadota; class Alphaproteobacteria; order Hyphomicrobiales; family Phyllobacteriaceae; genus Mesorhizobium; species Mesorhizobium cantuariense. Next base: position 4,968,042 of record NZ_JBHRVD010000001.1, read on the forward strand.
CGGCTATGGCGAGGCCTACAACGCCACCTTCTCCGCCCATGTCACGGCGAAGATGGTCGAGGACATGGCCGAGCGCTATCTCGTCGGCCGCGATCCGCACGACATCGAGAACTTCTTCCGCCGCGCCTATTCGTCCGGCTTCACCCAGCGCCCCGATGTGTCCGGAATGGGCTGCTTCTCGGCGCTGGAAATGGCTTGCTGGGACATCATCGGCAAGGAGGCCAACAAGCCGGTCTACAAACTGCTCGGCGGCCAGGTGCACGAGACGCTGCGCTCCTACACCTATCTCTACCCGCACACCGGCAGCGTCCATTCCGAGGACGCGCCTGACGGCAAGAACGTCTACAACGACCCCGATCTCGCCGCCGCCTGCGCGCTCGAATATGTCGAACAGGGTTTCAATGCCGTCAAGCTCGACCCGGCCGGCCCCTATACCGCCTTCGACGGCCATCAGCCGCGCCTCGTCGACATCGATGTCTCCACCCGCATGATCAAGGCGATCCGCGAGGCGGTCGGCACCCGCGCCGACATCCTGTTCGGCACACACGGCCAGTTCACCGCGTCCGGCGCTCTGCGCATGGCGCGCGCCATCGAACCCTATGATCCCTTGTGGTTCGAGGAGCCGGTGCCGCCTGATATGCCCGAAGTCATGGCGCAGGTCGCCCGTGGCACCTCGATCCCGATCGCCACCGGCGAGCGGCTGACGACCAAGTTCGAGTTCGCCCGCGTCATCGAGAACCGCGCCGCGACCATTTTGCAGCCGGATCTCGGCCGTTCCGGCGGCATTCTCGAAACCAAGAAGATCGCTGCCATGGCCGAGGCCTACCACATCCAGATCGCACCGCATTGCTATTGCGGGCCGATCGTCGGTGCCGCCAACATCCAGCTGGCGGTAACGCTGCCCAACTTCCTCATCCTGGAATCGCTGAAGCAGTGGGACGGTTTCCACGCCACGCTGCTGAAGAAGAAGATCGAATGGCAGGACGGCAATGTCATCCCCTCGAAGGAGCCCGGCCTCGGCGTCGAGCTCAACGAAGCGGTCTGCGACGCTCACCCCTATACGGGCAAGGACCTGCATCTGCAGATGATGCAGACGCCGCTGATGCCGTGAGCGAAAGCTACGCCTTCATCGGCCTTGGTCATCTCGGCGGCAACCTTGCCGCCAGCCTGATCCGCAACGGCTTTGCCGTCACCGTCTTCGACCGCGATCCCACCGCCGTCGAGCGCCTCGTCGCGCTCGGCGCCACTGCAACGAGTAGCCCTGCCGATGCCGCAGCACGGGCCGGTAACGCCATCTCCTGCCTGCCCTCGCCGAAGGTCAGCGAAGCGGTGCTGGCCGGCCCCGGCGGATTGCTCGAGGGCTTGCCCCAGGGCGGCACCTGGATCGAGATGTCGACCAATGGCCGCGACGATATCATGCGTCTGGCGGCCCTCGCCTCGGCGAAAGGCGTCGAGACACTGGAATGCCCGGTCACTGGTGGCGTGCATCTGGCGGCGGCCGGAAAGATCACCGCGCTGGTCGGCGGCGATGCGGCGCTCTATGCGCGCCATCGTCCGGCCATCGAAGCGATGTGCGCACGCTCCTTCCTGATGGGCCCGGTCGGCTCGGCGGCGGTGATCAAGGTCATCACCAACATGCTCGCCTTCATCCATCTCGTCGCCGCCGGTGAGGCGCTGATGCTGGCCAAACAGGGCGGGCTCGACCTTGCTCAGTCCTACCACGCCATCGTTGCCTCCTCCGGCAACAGCTTCGTCCACGAGACCGAAAGCCAGCTCATTCTCAATGGCTCCTACGACATCGGCTTCACCATGGATCTGGCGCTGAAGGACCTCGGCTTCGCGCTCGCCATGGGCGAGCAGTCAGGCGTGCCGCTCGACCTGGCATCGCGCGTCAACGCGATTTTTCAGCAAGGCAAGGCCGCCTATGGCGGCGCCGCCTGGTCGACCCAGATCGTCAAATTGCTGGAAGACGCGGTCGGCACCGACCTGCGGGCGCCCGGTTTTCCGGCCAAACTCGAACTCTGACGCCAGCTGGATATCAAGCGATTTCAGGTTGTTGGATGGATTGGTGGATCCATCTGAATCAATCCGTTAATGACTTGATTCAGTATCTGAGCGTCAGCGCGCCGGGCAGAATCTCGAAGGTCGCGGGTATGCGTCCCGGCGACTCGCCGTCTATGTCGACCAGCGCGCCATTCTTCTCGACGTCGCCGAGCGGTTCGACCACCACTTTCCTGCCGCGCAGGATGGTGATGTCAGGATGATTGCGGTGCCGGCCGCCATAGAGCAGGCGGATGTCCCAGATCAGCTTCAGCTTGCCGGCGGCGCGCAGGATGACGATGTCGAACTGCCCGTCGGTCAATTCGGCATCCGGCGCGATCATCATGCCGCCGCCGAAGAATTTTCCATTGGCCACCGCCACCAACGCCATGCGCGCTTCCACCGGGGCGCCATCGTCGACCGTGATCCTGACGTCCTGGAAGCGGTAGCGGATGAACTCGACCACGGTGCGCCACAGGAACAGCGCCTTGGCCGACATCTTGCCCTTGCGCTTGTCGGCGTTGACGGCGCGGTCGGTGGCGCCCGACAGGCCGAGGCTGGCGATGTTGATGAAGTGCCGGCTGGCCAGCGCGCCATGCTCGTCGATGTAGCAGATGCGCCCGGCATCGACCTTGCGGGCCTTGGCCTCGGCGATCCATTTCAGTGTCGCATCCACCTCCTTCGGCAGGCCGAGCCCGCGCGCGAAATCGATGCCGGTGCCGCACGGCAACAGGCCAAGTTCAGTGATCCGGCCACTCTCCTGGGCTGCCTGCAGCAGCCCGTCGGCCACTTCGCTGGCGGTGCCGTCACCGCCGGCCGCGATCACCAGATCGAAGCCGCTCATCGCGAGATCGATTGCCAGCCTTTCGGCATCACCTTCGGCCTGCGTCTCGCGCAGTTCGAATTCGCCGAAATGCTTCTTCAGCGACGCGGCGACCTCAGGCCAATGCCGTTTGAGCCGGCCGCCGCCGGCAATCGGATTGAGAACCACCCCGACTTTCAAGCACACCCTCCCGCAAGGACATCGAAACGCTTGGCACCTCGAATCCTTTGCCGGCATTGAAGCCCGCACCGGCCGGCAGGGCAAGGGCCGAATGTCCGCCGCTGCCGCCCATCATGAGGGATAGGAAAATCCCGCTATCCCTGATTGATCCCCGATAATCCCGTTATCCACAGGCCCATGGCCATTCCCTAAGACCCTTACCCGGCGTACGTTAAACCCATCTCAGGCGGCTACCGATCGCCCAGCCGAAAGGCGAAGTGAAAGGCGGATTTCCTGAGGCCCGTACGGCCCGGATCGAGAGCAGGCTTGCCTGGTCGAGGGATGGATGCCGAGACCTACGGGGCCGCGGAAAGCGTGCCAACGCCTACGGCGGACCGATGCTGCCATGAAGGACGGCAAAAACCTTCGATGGTGCGCAGGGCAAAGCTCGCAAGGGTGGAGACCGGCGTGGTCCCGAACGGACGCTGCTTTCGGGTGGCGGACTGGCAGGACCGTCAAAATCAAGGCCGGCAAGGCGCGACGACTTTACGGAAGTTGCTGCCGCGACCGTGTCCTGATCTGACAGGGAGGCGCTGGGAGAAATCCCGGCGCCGACTGTGTTTGTGACCTATTTCCCACATTTTTACGGTGTTTTCGGCTGGGGCTGCAACCGGCGGTAAAATCGGCTAACGTTCGGCGTCACTCGGAGGGGGATACTTCATGACGCTGATCCAGAAGCTTGCCGTTGCCTATGCCTTCCTGTTCTTCGGTGTCGTCGCCATCGGCTACATACCGGCGTTCAACGATGCCGACGGCAATCTGTTCGGCCTGTTCTCGCTGCAATGGTATGACGACCTGCTGCACGCCTTCTCCGGCGTTTGGGCGCTGGCCGCCGCCTTCATCTCGCACCGCCAGGCAGTGTTCTATTTCAAGCTGTTCGGTTCGGTCTACCTGTTCGACGGCGTGCTCGGGCTGATCACCGGTTCCGGCTGCCTCGATGCCGGCATCTTCATCAACGGCTTCCGCTCCCTCAACGATATCGAATTCCCGGCTCGCTTCTTCGCCAACCTGCCGCACATCGTCATTGGCGGCTTCGCCGTCTATGTCGGCTTCTGGTTGGCCAAGCGCATACACGACCACTTCGCCACGGCCTGATCGGGCATGTTCCTGTTCCGCTGGCTGAAGCGCATCATCAAGACGATCCTCTGGCTGATCGTCATCGTCATTCTCATCCCGATCGTCGGGCTGAGCTACGGCTTCCTGACGACGTCGTCGCTCGACAAGACGCCGTTGCCCGGCATTGCCGACGGCGCCCCGCCCAAGGCGCTGGCCGACAAGGTCCGCGCCGAGATTCCCGGCTACCAGCGGCCGGAGGAATCGACCTTCCTGACCTATCCGGAATGGGCGATCGTCTACGCCGCGCGCGAATATGCCGGCTTTGTCGACAAGGACCAGCCGAGCGGCTTCCCCTACTGGTCCTATGTCGGCCGCTTCTGGCAGGACTACGCCATGGTGATCCGCGCCAGCTCTCCCTACAAGTTCAACTACGCCAACCACCAGATGCTGGTCATCATCGGCACCAGCCACTCGATCGAGCATATCCTGCAGTGGGCCTATGAGAACACGGTCGGCCGCATCACCGAGGCGACATCTGGCAAGCGCACCGCCGCCGACATCTATCAGGCCAAGGTGGCGGCCGACTATGCCGCGTTCCTCGACCAGGTGCCGTGGTATCAGTTTCCCTATGCCGAAAAGCGCGCCGGCCTGTTTGCCGTGCAGCCGGCGCCGGGCGACAGTTCCGTCCGCACCAGCGAACGCAAGCTCGCCTTCGGCCTCGCCGACACCATCAAGCAGGGCTACGCGGACCTGATCAAAAAGGCGCTCGCCGCTACGATGGACCCCGCCTTCCTCGACGTCCATGTCTGGGCCAAGGGGCCTGTCGGCGAAGCCACGCGCAACGAGCCCGACACCTTGCTGGAACGCGACCTGGGAACCGACGGCACCATCTTCGTCACCAAGCGCTATCAGGTGTTCACCGAAATGATCCCGCGCCTGATCGACAAGGGCGTCTCCTTCGTCGAGATCGGCGGCAATGACGAGATCATGGTCACCGTGCTGTCCACCGATACGATCGCCATCCCCGAAGGCATGCGCATCCTGTTCAGCTATCCGCTCCCGGCCGACCCGTCGACGCGCCGCACCGGGCTGACGGTTGCCGTGCGCAAGCTGCATCTCGTGCTGCCGGCGCTGATCAAGTCAGGCGCCAGGCTCGAACACGTCTATGACTATTGAGACGATAGCCCCGCAATGCGTCGGTTGATCCGCATTGTCGGCTGGCTCGCGCTCACGCTGGTCGTGCTTGTTGCCGTCGTGCTTGTCGGCTTTCGCGGTGCGGCGGCGTTGCGTGAAAACCTGTCGCCCGAGCAAGCAGCCCCGCCGGGAGCGTTGTTCGTAACGGTCGACGGCCTGAAGATGCACTATCAGGCCTGGGGTCCGCAGGACGGGCCGCCGCTGCTCCTGTTCCACGGCACGGCCTCCTGGGCCGAAACATACCGCGATATCGCCGCGCCATTGGGAGAACAGGGCTTTCGCGTCATCGCGCCCGACATGCCTCCCTTTGGCTATTCCGAGAGGCCGGCCGACCAGGACTATTCGCGCGCCGCCCACGCCAAACGCGTCCTCGGTTTCGCCGATGCGCTCGGCCTTCGTCATTTCAGCGTCGGTGTCCACTCCTATGGCGGCGGTGGCGTGATCGAAGCGGCGTTCTCCGCCCCGGCTCGCATCGACTCGCTGATCCTGCTCGACGTGGCACTTGGCCTCGGCCGGACCGAAACGCCGGCTTTGCCGTTCGCATCCTTCCTGAACATGGCCTGGCCACGCCAGTTGCTGACCGCCTCAACCTTCACCAATTCGCTCATGGTCGGGCCGGGTCTGCGCTCCTTCATCGGGAACGACGCCGTGGTGACCCCTGAGCGCATCGCGGTTTACGCACGTCCACTCAACGTTGAGGGCACGACCCATGCGGTTGGCCATTGGCTGTTCAGCGGCCTTTTCAACGACGAGCGAAAATCACTTGCCGCCAACCCGGCGAACTACCGCGCATTCACGCCGCCCGTTCTCGTTATCTGGGGGCGAGAGGATACGACCACGCCCCTCGAACAGGGTGAGGAGATTGCCTCGCTGTTTGCGCACGCCGAACTGGCGGTTCTCGATGGCGTCAACCACATCCCGCAGGTCGAACGTCCACACGAGGTGGTGCGGCTGATCGCGAATTTCCTCAAGCGGACCTTGCCGGCCGCTCGATAGGCCGCTGTTTGGCGCGCCGCCACGCTCATTTCACAATCGCGGCCAAATCCCGCCTTGTTCGCGCGCGAAAGAATGGATGGGTTGCCCGGGGGCATCTCGAAGGGACAAGACCGTGATCAAGACCGCCCTTGTCGCCATGACCATCGTCGGCTGCGACTGCGACGCCAAGCTTTGCGAATATATCGGCGAGACACCGGCCAAGTGGTCGACGGTCGCCGAGTGCGAAGCAGCGATGAAAAGCCAGATGCTGCACGAGCGCAATTTCAACTATCCGCTCGTCTCCGGCATCTGCCGCACGAAGGGCTCGTCGTCCTCCTCGCAACTCGCCGCGACCGCGTCGCGCCCGGAACTGAAGCCCGCCAGCCGGGTGGTTAGAACCGAAAGCCCGTTGCCGCCTGAACTGAGCCACCGGCCGAGCGTCTCGGTCGGTTCGCCGACGACGGCCATGGAAGCGGACGCCGCGCGGCCGGTCGCCTATGAACAAGTGGTCGATGGCGGAACCGGTGTGCTGTATCGCACCAAGAACGGCTACGCGGTGGTCAAGACCGATCTTGGCCGCGCCGCCTCGGCGACCGCCGACGCCGCGAAACGCTCTGTGAACTGGCTGGCCGGCTTGGTGCCGAAGGGGCTGTAGTCCCGCTAGCGTCTCGGTTTGACGACCGCAACATGCAAGCGCGGCATCCTATCATCGCACCTGGTGTCCGAGATTAGGCAGGAACATAGGTCAACCTAATCACGTCATCGCCAATCAGGTCGCTGGCCACAAAGCGAAGCGGCGGCCGGGGGCCGGCGAAGAATGGCTTGCCATGACCAAGCACGAACGGATGGAGGTAGAGTTGGTACGCATCGATAAGACCAAGGTCGGTCAGGCTTCGTGCCAGGTTTGGTCCAGAAACTGAAATCTCCCCGACGAGCTCTGCCTTCAGCCCACGTATCACCGCCTCGACGTCATCCTCGACAAGTGTGGCGTTGGGGCCGACCGACTTCAGCGAGCGCGACACAACCCATTTCGGTTGGCTCCGCCACGCCGCCGCGAATTCGTGCGCCTCCGCGCTCCACTCAGGACTGTCTACGTCCCAATAACGCATGACCTCGTACATGCCGCGACCATACACACTGCCGCTCAAGTTGCGCACTTGCTCTATCCAGTGACGAAAGATTGTGGGGCCTGACGGCATTTTCTGGTGGTCGACGTAGCCGTCGAGGGACTGATTCATTCTGAAAATGAGCTTCGCCATGCTGTAATATCTCCAACATCCGGATCGTCAGAATAACTTGGACCACAGTTGCGCAAAAGTGTGGCCCCGCGGCCGAAATCCAAGCTGAGACGCAACCCTGGTCTCCTACAGCTTCACCTTCAGGCTCTGCCAGAACTTGTCGATCAACGGCTTTTCGGTCGCTGCATCCTCGCCGGCAATGCGGGTGATGAACAGCAGCCCCCGATCGGCCAGACCGAAGCCGACGATCTCGAAATCGGCGGTGTCGGAGCGTGTCTTCACCTCAGCGCGGATGCCGGTCAATTCCTTGCCGTCGGCGAGTTTGCGCGTCGTCGGCTCCTGCGTCAGCGTGGCGCCGGCCTGCACCGATTCCTTGGTCATCTCCTGCAGCATCAGCTGGTTGAGCGACACCGGATTCATCTTGCCATATTCCTGCACGACGACGATCGTGCCCAGCGCCGACGCCATCAGATACTGCGTGATATCATCGCCGAGATCGGTCTTGGTCACCGAAATGTTGCTCGGATGGACGAAGGAGAAATCGCTGCCGGAAAAGGTAGCGAAGTCGTTGCGCTCGAGCGTCACCTTGCTCTGTTTGCCGCCGGGCAGCGTCACATCAACGCTTTCGCCGGGATCGATATCGACCGTCACGCCGTCGATGGTCAGCTTGAAGGCCTTGAGATCCTCGGCTCCGGCCGGTCCAGCGCACAGCGCGATGAGGGTGAGTGCCGCCGCTGATACCATCCGCATGGCTTGTTCTCCTGCTTTTTATGCCACCCCGCTCAGCGCCTTGATGGCACGGTAGAAGGTCGAGGAAAACAGTTCCGTCGGGTCATATTGCCGCTTCGCCGCCAGGAAGGCCGGCAGCTCGGGATAGGAGGCCAGCAACTCCTTGGCCGTATAATGCAGCTGGTAGGGCAAGAAGAACCGGCCGCCATGCTTGATCGTCACGTCGATCAGCGCCCGGGTCAGCGCCCGCATCCTGGCATTGCCGTCGGCGTCGGTCGGCTGGTTGATGTAGAGCACCAGCGAATAGGCCGGTTCCGGCGCGTAGGTCAGCGCCACATCCTCCTTGTGGACTATGCGCACCGAGGCATTGAGCACCGGCAGCGTCTGGTTGCGCAGGATCTCGCGGGCTTCCGTGATGAACTCGACATAGGCGGCGCGCGGAATAAAATATTCGTGCAGGATGTCGGTCTCATCCATCTGATCGTTGAAGAGATAGGGCACCGAATCGTGCATCGGATTGTTGCGGGTGACGAGGCAGGCCTCGCCCTCGGCCATGGCCGAGGTGCGCGCCACCGTGCAGCTTTCGAATTTTGGCTCCAGCGTCTTTTCGGTGAACCATTTCAGCTCCTGGAACAGACTACCCCATTTCGCCAGATTGATGATCACCCGCTTCAGCCCCACCGATCCCGGTTCGCCAATCGCTGGCTGGTCGGCCGGCGGCTGGTCGGCCACCTTGTCATAGCGGTAGACGATCATGTCCTCGAGGAAATTGCCCGGCGCCGTCGACAGATGGCCGTAGAACAGGCCGATCTCCTTGTTCGGCTCCAGCACCTCGGCGAAGAATTTCGGAAAATCGTCCGATTTGATGATTTCGCGCGAGGTGCGGTAGACGGCGTTGTCGACGATATCGAGCGTCGCCTCCAGCACGACGCCGAACAGGCCGTAGCCGCCGACGACGTGGCGGAACAGATCGGCGTTCTCGGTGGGCGAGCAGGTCGTCACCGAGCCGTCGGCCAGCATCACCCGCATTGAGCGGATCGAGCTTGCCACCGAACCCGCCTGATGGTCCATGCCATGCGCATTGACCGACAGCGAGCCGCCGACCGAAAAAATGTCGGTCGACTGCATCGCCTTCACCGCAAAGTGCGGATGCAAGAGGTTCTGGATGTCGTGCCAGCGCGCGCCCGGCTGCAGCGTCATGGTCTTCGCCGCCGCATCCACCGTCACCTTGTTGAACTTTCTGAGGTCGAGCACCAGCGCGTTGTCGTCGAAGGCATGCCCGCCCATCGAATGGCGGATGGCGGCCAGCGAGACTTTCAAGCCATTGGCGCGCGCGAAGGCCAGCGCCTTGGCGATGTGCTCCTCCTCACCGACCTCGACGACGCCGTAGACCGGCGTTATCGACAGGCCGCTGGCATCGTTGATGTCGCCGCCTTTTGCCGACCAGGGCAGCGAAGGATCGAAGGCCGGCGCATTCTCCAGCGGCTTCAACGGCAGCGCGATGCCATCGATATCGGCAATCCGGCCGGCGTTCTTTGGTCCCGAAGGTCCGCGCGCCAGCCGCGCCACCGTGGTGCCGCCCCACAGCACCGCGCCGCCGACGACAGCCGCACCCAGCAGCAGCCGCCGCGACAGGCGAAACCTTTTTTGTTCGTCAGCCATGAATATCCCCCGTTGGCCAAGGGATAGCGCGGCTTCCTGGCAAAAACCATAGCGATGGTGCCGGGACGGCGTTCCGCCAGCCATCCATGGGATGTCCAGCCGGGAGACCTCATCCAACTCGCCTGGCATTGGGAGACGAAGCATGAAAATGGCCGATCCCCAAAGGGACCGGCCAGGAGTGGAACAGGGTCTGAAAGTTCGGTCAGCAGGTCTGCTGACGCACGACGCTCACGCCTTACGAAGCCTTCTTGATCGACGTCACGATGCCGGTCTTGTCATCGACAGTCACCGCCACCTTAGCGCCGACCTTCAGTTTCCCGATCGTCGCTTCCGGCGACAGCTGGTAGATCTTGCCGTCGTCGAGGGTGATCGACTTGGTCGTCGGGTCGACGGCCTGGATGGTGCCCTGAACGGTCGCGGCATAAGCGGTGCCGAGGAAGGCGAGCAGAGCGGCGGTGGTTGCGAGGGTCTTCTTCATTGGTAAGCACTCCGTGCTGTTTCACTTTTCCGGGACCGCCGCCTTGGGAAGCGACAGCACCGGACGGCTCGAAACTGGTACGGAAAGCTGTCCCTCCGCAAATCACGTTGAGTGAATTTTCGCGAACAATATCATAGGCTTAATTCCGACACATTGCTTGCTGCCGACATCATTTCAGGCCGCTTCGACTCCTCCAATGAGCGCACTTCTGTCCGCGAAAAGAGTCGTTTAGCCGGATTGTGGCGGGCGGTTTCGATCACGGCGCGGCCGCCGCAATCCGTCTCGGGCGGCATCACGAAACAGACTGCCGACCAGTCTTCGGTACACATTTTGTTTCATGGATCAGTTCAAAACCGCCACTCCAAAGTGGATGAAACTCGCGCTCCGGTTGCAAACCGGGAATGGATGCAGGATGGTGTCGACCGTTACGATGAAGGGGGGCCTTCCATGAAGCTTGCATTCCGGACCATGATGTCCCTGATGCTCGCGCTTGCTCCGGGATTGGCCGGCGCACAAGCCACGGATCCGAACGACGACAAAACGGTTATGTTTGCCAGGGACGATCCCGAGATGGCGGTAGCGACTGCGAAGGCGCATGCCAGCTTGGATGAGTTCCTGGCCCTGGCCGAAGCACCGCCCTCGGGCACGGACAGGTTCAAATTGAAGGTCGAGGTGCGCGATGGGAATGTCAGCGAGCACTTCTGGGTCATCCCGTTCCGCCGCACGGAAACCGGATTTGTCGGCATATTGGCAAACCAGCCGGAGGCAGTGCGCAATGTCGTCCTCGGCCAGAATATAGAATTCACCAGGGACGATGTTTCCGACTGGGGATACAGACGCGACGGGCGCCAGGTCGGCAGCTTCACCGTCGGTGTGATGTTCAACAAAATGTCGAAAGAGGAGACGGACACCATGCGCGACCAATACGGCTTCGACTGCTGACAACGCGGCCCGATTAACCCTCCTCGTCTTTCGCGCCAATCTTGCGCACCAGCGCTGCTGTCGCCAGCATCGCGCCCATGTCTGATATCATCGGCGCGACATGCGTGGTGTAGTCGAGCGGCACCGAAATATCCGGCAGCTCGAAGAAGTTCTTCGTCTGCGGCAGCAGCAGGAAACCATCGCTGCCGTTGAGCGCGACGCGGGCCGGATCGTCCGGCCAGGTTTCGCCAAGCCATTTCAGCGCCTGCGCCAGCCGGCCGCTGACCAGCTTCTGTGCCGCCCCGACATTGTCGGTGCGGAACTCGTAGGCGGCGTCGAGCACCGCGTCGCCGCTGGACAGCTCTTGCAGCTTGCTGGCGAACATGCCGCGAAAGAAGCTGATGACAGCGTTGGTCCGCCGCGTCGCCACCAATATGCCGGGGAACGGCGCGATGGTCTCGAAAGCGACGATGACGCCCTGGAAGGCCGTCGACGAGCCCTTGCCCGACCCTTCCCGCAGATGCGCCTCGTAGAGCTCGAACGGAAACCCTTCGTAGCGGCCCGCTACGATGTCGTCGAACGCCTGCCGGTTGAAAGGACCGACCGCCGTGCGCGGCAACCGGTCGAAGGAATTCGGCGTCACGCCGTGCTGGTAGCGCATGTCGGCGATGAAGCCGAAGATGATCGGCAGCAGCGTCTCGCGGAATGATTGTTGCAGCCGCGTCGCCGGCTTCCTGGCCTGGAAGTAGAGCAGGATCGAAGCCGCGAAGCCGATGACATAGAGGAACACATGCGGCGTCGAGACCCATTGCTCGTTGGGGTCGGCAACCTTGTTGAACAGCCAGGCGACCAGCACCACGGCCACCAGCACCAGTCCGACGAACACCGGCACCCGCCAGCGCACCTGCCGGACCGCCGAAGCCCTCGCCGCCTCATAGGTCTCGATGTCTTTCCGGATACCGGCAATCACCGCCTCTCCAGGCATGAAATCCGCTGTTTCCACCGCCACCCCCGCAAGCCTGCCTCTGCCGTCGCATGATAGTCGGTTTTGCAGGGGCCGCCAGACGGTTAAGCGGTGACGCCCTCTTCGCTTGAAGAAGAAGGAAAGATCGCTCTCAGCCGCCCCTCGACCTTGCCGCGCATTCGCCCCTCCACCCCTTCCACCAACAGCAGCCGCTCATGGTCGCCGTCGCGCAGCCGCATAAAGGGATGCAGCCGGTAAGACGCAATGGCGCCCCGCGAGCCTGCATCGGCACTGACATCGACAATGAGAATGCCGCCGATGCGGCCCGGCCATGGCTGGCGGGCAAGGGCGGTGCCGAGAAAATCGCCGAGCCCATAGGCGACGATTGTCCCGTCGATCTTTTCCACCGGCTGCACGACATGGGCGTGATGGCCAGCGATCAAGCCGACGCCCTGCCCGGCCAGCCGCCTGGCCAGCGCTCGGGTCTCGTCGCGCGGAAAATGCCGGAACTCCCAGTCCCAATGCGGCACGGCGCAGAGAAGATCGAGACCATCGCGCGGCCAGTGTGCCGGATCGCTGCTCATCGATACGCGCCTGGTAAACACGCTTTCATCGGCGTTGCGCCACAGCGTGAAGGCGGCAAAGCCGATATCAAGCGGTCCGACCTGGACAGGCACCACCGGACCATTGGCTACCAGGCCGATCGTACGGATGCCGAGCCGCTGCAACGCTGCCACCGTCTCGTCGAAACCGGCGATGCCCTGGTCGAGCACATGGTTGTTGGCCAGCGACAGCACGAGTTTTTCACGCGGGATGCCGACCGCCGCCAACGCCCCATCAAGAAAACGCTCGCTCATCGCATGATGCGTGCCGAGCCTCGTGCCCAGCATCGCCCTTGGTCTGTCCACAACCGGGCTTTCGCAATTGCCGATCACCAGATCGGCAGCACCGAGCAGCGCCTTGATCTCCGGATCGCAGTCCGGCGCGCTGCGGTTGGCCACCGCCGAGATGTCGCCAACGAAGGCAAGCCGCACCGCCCGCTTCGGCGGCGGATCCATCAGCGTTCCCGCCATCGGCGCAAAGTCTCGTGCGTCGCCGACGAGCGACGGCTTCACGAAACGCGGCAGCCAGGACAGCTTGTAGGAAAGCGGATAATTCGACACGCGGCGCCCAATTGTTTGCCCTGTGTAGACCGTCCGCGGGGCGGGTTGAAGCGCGACGCTGCAAATGGTGTATATTTGCCTGCGCGACAAATTTTTGGGGGAAAAGATGACACGACTGGCAAGCCTGCTGACATCCGCTTTCATGCTGATTGTGCCGCTGTCTTCCGCGTCGGCGGCAATGCCCGAAGCGGCAACCGCGCTGTTCGAGGCGAAGACCGTGGCCGCGCGCAACAGCGTCCTGTCGACACTGGAGGCCGCCGCGCCAAAAGACCCGGCATCAGCCTACGCCGCCGGGGCCGGCGAGTTCTTCACCGCGCTGGAGATGCTGGCCAGCGGCCTGCACCGCCATGGTTTCGAAAGCCCGCAATCCTTCATGCTGCCGCTGATGCGGCTGCCAGTGCCGGACAATCCCAATCCCGAGCCGCTGACCTATGAGCAGTTCCGCACCATCCTGGTCGGCTTCCGCGACCGGCTGGAGAAATCCGCCGCCACGTTTGCGTCGGTGCCGGCAAACGCCGATATCGGCATGGTCATCGACCTCACCCACACCGGCATCGACCTCAACGAGGACGGCACCATCGCGCCGGATGAAAGCATGGCGGCGATCATCGCCTCGTTGTCACGCGGCGGCATCTCGTCGGACGACGCCGTCCCCATGCTGACATTCCGCTTCGACCGCGCCGACGGTTTCTGGCTGCAGGGCTATGCAGAATTCCTGATGGCGCAGGCCGATTTCTGGCTGGCGCATGATTTCAGGAGCACCTTCGACGGCTCATTCCACATGCTGTTCCCGCGCGCCAAGCTGCCGTTGCAGGATATTCTCGTGCCCCCGGCCGGCGACATGGGCAGCAGCATCTTCTCCTCGGAATGGCGCATCGCCGATTTCATCTCGATGGTGCATCTCATCAACTGGCCGGTGGTCGAGCCGGAGCGCCGGCAAGCGGCGCGCCGCCATCTGCTGGAAATGATCCGGCTGTCGCGCGAGGACTGGAAGGCGATCCGCGCCGAGACCGACAATGACCGCGAATGGCTGCCGGGACCGCAACAGAAGGGCGAGAACCCGCTCACCGGCCTCGAAGTCGGCGAGGAGCAGGTCCAGGCCTGGCTCGCCACCTTGACCATGGCCGAGGATCTTTTGGAAGGCCGCAAACTGCTGCCGCATTTCCGCATCACCGCCAGCACCGGCCAGGGCATCAACATGAAGCGTTTCTTCGATGACCCAAAAAACTTCGACCTGGTGCTGTCGATCACCGGCCCGGCCATCGCGCCCTACCTCGAAAGCGGCGAGATCGTAACCAGCAGCGATTTCGATCAGATCCAGCGCCAGTTCGGCGGCGGCGGGTTTTTGACGTTTGCGCTTTGGTTCAACTGAAGGAGAGGCTGTTTGAGGCGGCCGTCCCGGGGGAAATCGTGGCGAGCAGGCAACAGTTTTGCCGGAGACAGGCGTCTTTTTAGGCAATTCCTGTCGGCAGTCGCTCGCTGCATTTATCGCTGGAAGGCGCTGTGTAAAAATTAGCAAGGCCTGTTTTGCTTGACTCGGCCGTCAAAAACAGGCAGCAAAACAAGGTCGGAAGGGCGACAACACCACTTTCCTGGCCGTGGACGAAGCCTGATTTGGCCCAAATCCACATCTCGTCGTTGGTTTTGAGAGGGATTGATTAACCAACTTTGTCCATATTTTGAAGCAATCGGCAACCAACGACGGGCGCGGCAAACGCGTCGGGGACCACCTGGGATCACTCACAGAATGGTCGTCGCGGCTCTCAAGGCCACGTACGGGGGAAACCGATTGGAGCAAGATTGGTTGCATGGCGTTGTCGAGTAAACACAAAAAAATCTGGGAACAGCGTGAGGGCGGCGAGTTCGTCGATGCGCCGCGCTCCTCTTCCTTGAACACCGGCCGGATCGTCCGCTGGGCCGCCGTGCCGTGCGTCAGCACCGCCATCGGCCTGTGGCTGATCGGCACCATGGCCGGGCTCAGCTCCGTCGGCGCCTCGCTCTCGGCGACCTCGGGTGGCCTGCCGCAGACGCTGTCGATGTCGGGATCGCTCGCCCTTGTCGATCCGCTGAAACAGCATTTCTTGAAAGCACCCTTCGTGCTGGCCAATGCCCATGGCGGCGCTCAGGCGCTGCATGACCATGCCGTGCAATGCGGCGCCAGTTGCTTCAAACTGGCTGAGGTGAGCCCTCTGGCGGAGAAATCCGCGCGCCTTGTGGCGCGGGCAAAGCCCGTACCCACCGTTGCAAAGTCGAAATCGCAGGAACGCTTCGAACGCATGGAAGCGTCGCTGTCGCCGATGAAGCTCGCCGCTGTCTTCGCGAGTGCCGGCAAGCCTGCCCTGGCAGCCAACACACCCGCACTTCCGGTCATTTCCCCCGCACTTCCGGTCATTTCCAGTGTCGCGCCGCAAATTACCGAGGCGTCGCTGGTGCCATCCGTCCAGGTCATGGCCAGCCTGTCGGATGACATGCCGGCTCCGGCGGCGGAACGCTTCGCCCGGCTGAATACCGGCTCAGTGGTCGTGCAGACCGCGCCGCAACCGACGGGCTTTGCCCAGTCGGACGCCGAGACGCCGGACAATTCGCAGTTGGCGCTGGCCCTCGTGCAGTCGCTGCCGGTCGACGACGAGGCGTTTGCCTCACCGCTGCCGATCGAGGAATCGCCGGCTGACGTCGCGGTTTCGCCCGTCGAAACCCAGCAGGACCAACCCGGCGATGCCGCCTCGCTGCCGGACGCGCTCACCGACGACGTGCCGTTGCCGACCCGCCGCCCGCAATTCGACGCACCGCAGCAGCCCAAAATCATGCAGCAGCAGTCCAAGCCCGTCCAGCAGCCGAAGCCGGCGCGTGAGACGGTCCAGCAGGCCCAAACGGCAAAGCCGGCGCGGAACGGACGGCCGGCCGATGGCGGCGACGTTCTGGCCTATGCCAAGCCCGACGCGCCTTCGGGCGGCCTTGGCAAGGCATTCAGGAACCTGTTCAACTCGCCGGGGTCCAGGAGCGGAGCCGGCAATGGCGTCGCCGTCTACGACATCAGCGCCGGCACCGTCTACATGCCTGACGGCTCGAGGCTCGAGGCGCATTCGGGCATCGGCGCCATGACGGACCAGCCGCGCTATGCCAACCAGAAGAACCGCGGACCGACACCGCCCAACACCTACAATCTGTCGCTGCGCGAGTCGCGCTTTCATGGTGTGGAGGCCTTGCGCCTGACACCGGTCGATGGCCGCAACAAATACAATCGCGACGGGTTTCTAGCCCATACCTACCTGCTTCGGGGCCGCTACGCCCAGTCGAGCGGTTGCGTCGCCTTCAAGGACTATGCGCGCTTCCTCGCCGCCTTCAAGAAGGGCAAAATCAAGCGCCTCGTGGTAGTGCCGCGCCTGAACGGATCGCCGACCCGTGTGGCGGCGGACAACGCACGCGGCGCCTGATCCTTCTGGGCAGGCACGCAACCACCGTCTCCTCCTGACAGCCTTCTGTCAGGAGCCGCATCCGGCGAGGCGCCTCACCTCATCCCACTCTTTCCATTTTGGCCAGGAAATCCCATATTCGGGACATGGCCAAATCTCCCGACAAAAAAGCGCCGCCGACGGCGAATGACGACCGCGCCGCGCCGAAGCGGCGCAGTCCGCTGACCGATTTCCTCGATGCCTCTGAGCCGCTGCACAGAGGCGGCTTCGCCGAGATGCCGCAGCCGGAGCTCTCGGGCACGCCGCTGACCGGTTCGATCGCGGATTGGGCCGAGCAGATCGAGCAGGAAGCCGAACGAGACGGGCGCCGAATCTCCCCCCTTGAGGGGGAGATGTCGCCGAAGGCGACAGAGGGGGTCGTCACAGAAGGCACCACCAGGACGTCGAACCCGGTCGAACCGACCCCACCCGGCGGCTCCGCCGCCACCCTCCCCTCAGGGGGGAGGGAAAGCGCCAAGTCGAAGAAGATACCCGAACGCTCAAGCTCGCCGGGGCGCAGCTCGCGCGGCACCTCGATGGGTGGCGCGGCAACGGCCAGGGAGCGCACGGCAGCCGGCCTCAATCCGGTCGCCGGTCTCGACATCTCGCTGGAAGACGCGGAGACGATGGCCTCGGGCAGCGTCACCGCTACCGTCGCCGCGCTGTCGGCGCTGATCGAATCCGGCAACCCGCTGCACAAGGACGGCGTGCTGTGGACGCCGCACCGCCCTGCCCGCCCCGAAAAATCCGAAGGCGGCATCGCCATCAAGATGGTGTCGGACTTCGAGCCGGCCGGCGACCAGCCCACCGCCATCAAGGATCTGGTCGAAGGCGTCGACAACAATGACCGCACCCAGGTGCTGCTCGGCGTCACCGGCTCCGGAAAAACCTTCACCATGGCCAAGGTGATCGAGGAGACGCAGCGCCCTGCCCTGATCCTGGCGCCGAACAAGACGCTGGCGGCACAGCTCTATTCCGAGTTCAAGAAATTCTTCCCGGAAAACGCCGTCGAGTATTTCGTCTCCTATTACGACTATTACCAGCCGGAAGCCTACGTCCCGCGCACCGACACCTTCATCGAGAAGGAATCCTCGATCAACGAGCAGATCGACCGCATGCGCCACTCGGCAACGCGCTCGCTGCTCGAGCGCGACGACGTCATCATCGTTGCCTCGGTGTCCTGCATCTACGGTATCGGCTCGGTCGAAACCTACACGGCGATGACCTTCCAGATGCAGATCGGCGACCGGCTCGACCAGCGCGCTCTGCTCGCCGATCTCGTTGCGCAGCAATACAAGCGGCAGGACATCAATTTCGTCCGTGGCTCGTTCCGCGTGCGCGGCGACACGATCGAGATCTTCCCGGCCCACCTGGAAGATCGCGCCTGGCGCATTTCGATGTTCGGCGACGAGATCGAGCAGATCACGGAGTTCGATCCGCTGACCGGCCAGAAGACCGGCGAGCTGAAAAGCGTCAAGATCTACGCCAATTCGCACTATGTGACGCCGCGCCCGACGCTGAACCAGGCGATCAAGTCGATCAAGGAAGAGCTCAAGCACCGGCTGGTCGAACTCGAACGCGCCGGCCGACTGCTGGAGGCGCAGCGGCTGGAACAGCGCTGCCGCTTCGACCTCGAAATGCTGGAGGCTACCGGCTCCTGCGCCGGCATCGAGAACTATTCGCGCTATCTCACCGGCCGCCAACCGGGCGATCCGCCGCCGACGCTGTTCGAGTACATTCCCGACAACGCGCTTGTCTTCATCGACGAAAGCCATGTCACCGTGCCGCAGATCGGCGGCATGTATCGCGGCGACTTTCGCCGCAAGGCGACGTTGGCAGAATACGGCTTCCGTCTGCCGTCCTGCATGGACAACCGGCCGCTGCGCTTCGAGGAATGGGACGCCATGCGCCCGCTCTCCGTCGCAGTCTCGGCGACGCCAGGCGGCTGGGAGATGGAGCAGGCCGGCGGCGTCTTCGCCGAACAGGTCATCCGTCCGACCGGGCTGATCGATCCGCCGGTCGAGGTGCGCCCCGCCAAGAGCCAGGTCGACGATGTCGTCGGTGAAATCCGCGACACCACCAAGGCCGGCTACCGCACGCTGGTCACCGTGCTGACCAAGCGCATGGCCGAGGACCTGACCGAATATCTGCACGAGCAAGGCATCCGCGTCCGCTACATGCACTCCGACATCGACACGCTGGAGCGTATCGAGATCCTGCGCGACTTGCGCCTCGGCGCCTTCGACGTGCTGGTCGGCATCAATCTTCTGCGCGAAGGCCTCGACATTCCCGAATGCGGCTTCGTCGCCATTCTCGATGCCGACAAGGAAGGTTTTCTGCGCTCGGAAACCTCGCTGATCCAGACCATCGGCCGTGCCGCCCGCAACGTCGATGGCAAGGTCATCCTCTATGCCGACCAGGTCACCGGCTCGATGGAACGGGCCATGGCCGAAACCAACCGCCGCCGCGAAAAGCAGGTGGAGTGGAACGAGGCCAACGGCATCACGCCGGAATCGGTCAAGTCGCGCATCTCCGATATTCTGGATTCTGTCTACGAGAAGGACCATGTCCGCGCCGACATTTCGCAGTTCACCGACAGCGCCGGCGCCATGATGGGCAACAATCTGAAGGCCCATCTCGACGCGATGGAGAAACAGATGCGCGATGCTGCCGCCAATCTTGACTTCGAGAAGGCAGCCCGCATCCGCGACGAGATCAAGCGGCTGCGCGAGATGGAATTGTCCATCTCCGAAGATCCGCTGGCCAAATATGCCGACATGGAAAGTCCCGCCTCAGGCCGCGAAAAGGGCAAGCATAACAAGGGCGTGGCCAAACATCGGACAGCAGAGGAACAGGAGCGTTTCCGCAAGTTCGACGAAGCGCGTGCCGCCGAAGAGGCGGCCAAGGCTGCCCGGCCCAACCTCTTCCGCAAACCTGATCTCGACGAGATGGGCGCCGACGGAGCGGTGCCGGTGAAGAAGCCGCTGTTTTCGAAACCCTCGCTCGACGCCATGGGCCCGGGCACCGACATGCCGACGCCGGCTGGTGCGGTGTCGCGCTCGCTGTTCAAGAAACAGTCCGCCGAAGAGGCGCACGGCTCCGACTTCGGCATTCCCGGCGAACCGGTCAAACCGCTGTTCAAGAAGAATACGCTTGATGAGATGACTGTACGGCGGACGGAAAAGCCGGTCGAGGGAAAAGTGCCGGCCAAGCCGCAGCCGATCTCCCCCCTCGTGGGGGAGATGTCCGGCAGGACAGAGGGGGGCGCGAAGGAACACGACGGCAAACCAATCGTTCGCCAGCGCGCCGGCATCGGTTCTTACGAAGACCCGAGCGACGCCCGTCGCGAAAAGCGCCGGCCGGGCAAGACGGGGCGTCCGGGGAAGTAGTTCGTTCGAAACGCCGGCGAGGCAGCGCCCCCCTCTGTCCTGCCGGACATCTCCCCCACGAGGGGGGAGATTGGCAGCTTCAGCGCATCGCCCCTCCTAGACCGGTAGACCGCCCACTTGCCATCGGCCCTGCCTTTGATGTAATCGCTCCTCACACTCGAACGTCTTGAAAGGAGGGCTCACGTGTTTACGTTTCATCGTCACCATCGTCAGCGTGGCCCGATTTCTGCCCTGCGAGCTTGCTTGCAGGGCTGACCAGGGACGGTCCGGGTTTTTTCCCGCTTCGATTTTTTGGTCTGCCCTTCGTGGTGCCGCAACGCTGAGCCTGATGGCCGGCACGCGCACCGTCAAAGTGCATTGAGCCGCTAGAGCATGATCCCGAAAAGTGGGAACCGGTTTTCGGAAAAGATCATGCTCCGACAAAGAGGCGGCCAAGACCAGAGAAATCAAAATGGCCCTGATCAGCCTCAAATCCCTCGGCGTCACCATGAGTGCGCCGCTGTTTGCCAATCTCGACCTCACCATCGGCGCCGGCGACCGGCTCGGCATCGTTGCCGCCAACGGCCGCGGCAAGTCGACCTTGCTGAAATGCCTGACCGGCGAGATGGAGCCGACATCAGGCGACATCACCCGCACGCGCGGCCTGCGCGTCGGTCATGTCGAGCAATCCGTTGCCCCGGCTCTTCTCAGCCGTACGTTCCACCAGGTGGTGGCGGATGCCTTGCCGGCCGAGCAGGCCGACAGTGAGATGTGGCGTGTCGACGTCGTTCTCGATTCGCTCGATGTGCCCGAGCCGATGCGCGAACGGCAAATGCAGGCGCTGAGCGGCGGCTGGCAGAGGCTGGCGCTGATCGCTCGCGTCTGGGTCACAGATCCGGATGTGCTGCTGCTCGACGAGCCGACCAACCATCTCGACCTTGCCCGCATCAGCCAGCTCGAAACCTGGCTGAATACGCTGCCGCGCGAGGTGCCTGTCGTCATCGCCAGCCACGACCGCGCCTTCCTCGACGCCGCCACCAACCGGACGCTGTTCCTGCGCCCGGAACAGTCGCCGGTGTTTGCGCTGCCCTACTCTCGCGCCAGGCAGGCGCTCGACGACGTCGACGCCTCGACGGAGCGCAAGTTCCAGCGCGACATGAAGGTGGCGCAGCAATTGCGCCGGCAGGCCGCCAAGCTCAACAACATCGGCATCAATTCAGGCAGCGACCTGTTGACGGTGAAGACCAAGCAGCTCAACCAGCGCGCGGAAAGACTGGAAGAGGCGGCAGCTCCGGCGCACCGCGAAAAGTCGGCGGGTGCCATAAAATTGGCCAATCGCGGCACTCACGCCAGGGTGCTGATCACGCTCGACGACGCGGCTGTCGAAACACCCGACGGCACGCTGCTGTTCAGGACCGGCAAGCGCCATATCTGCCAAGGCGACCGCATCGTCCTGCTCGGCCGCAACGGCGTCGGCAAGTCCCGCTTCGTCACCTTGATCCGCAATGCCATTGTCGAACCGGACACGGTGCAGAATGTGAAGGTGACGCCGTCGACGGTGCTCGGCTACAGCGACCAGGCGCTGTCGGGCATCAGCGGCGACGACACGGCGCTGGCGATGGTCGCGCGCCGCTACGACGTCGGCGAGCAGCGCGCCCGCTCGCTGCTGGCCGGTGCCGGTGTCGGCATCGACATGCAGGAGCGCCGGATCGGCGTGCTGTCCGGCGGCCAGAAGGCGCGGTTGATGATGCTGGCGCTCAGGCTCGCCAATCCCAACTTCTATCTGCTCGACGAGCCGACCAACCATCTCGACATTGACGGCCAGGAGGCGCTGGAAGCGGAGCTGCTGGCGCATCAGGCAAGCTGCGTGCTCGCCTCGCACGACCGCTCCTTCATCCGCGCCATCGGCAATCGCTTCTGGCTGATCGAGAAGCGGCGGCTGATCGAAGTCGAGGACCCCGAGGACTTTTTCCTTGAGGTGGCGGAAGCCGCGGGTTGAGCAGCAACGGGATTGATGCGACTCGATTTCTCGTCGATTTCGAGCAATATCACCGAGGCGGCCGATTGGAGAAGTTCAACTTATGACCGTGCACGAGCCGACGCGTCCTATTGAGCGTTGTCCCTCCACCCGGGAGCGCTGCTTGAGGACATTATCCCGGCAACTGGCAAGACCAAGGTGGAAATTGCAAATCTGCTCGGGATCTCCCGGCAGCAGCTCTATGACATCATCCGCGAAAAGAAGCCGGTTTCGCCGGCTGTAGCCGCTCGCCTTGGGAAGCTGTTCGGTGACGGAGCCGCGATCTGGCTTCGAATGCAGGCGGCTTTCGATGCTTGGCACGCGGAGCGTGAAGTTGATGTTTCAGCTATCCCGACGCTCAAGGTTGCGTAGGCGCCGTTCGGCGGCGCCCGAATAAAATATCAAACGCTGCCCGCAAAAAATTTTCGACGGTCTGTCGGATGAGCGCCACGCACCACGTCCTTGGGATGCCGACACAATGATGCCGGCTTCAACCGAGGAGAAAGCATCATGTCCATTCTGTCATCCATAGGCCGCATCGCCACCCGTTACGCCGCCACCCGCGCCCGCTATCGCAGCGAGCGCGCCCTGCTTTCGCTGCCGATCGAATTGCGCAAGGACATCGGCTGGCCAGAAATCGTGACCGACGCGCAAAATGGCCCCCGGATCTGCAGGGCTCCCTGACCCATGCGGCCGGGGAACCAGGCTATCGATGGCAACTGCTACGCCGCCAATCAGTCATGCGTCTCGCCTGAAAGCGGTGTCGCCTGCATCGATACGCGTTTTTCGAAAGCCTCGAACCAGCGCGTCAGCCGCGCCCGCGAGCGAAAAGGCGGCAGGTGGCGGAACGCCATCCAGGACAGCGTGGTGGCCAAGGCTATATGGCCGATATGGAGTGGCGCCTCGTCGTCCAGCGTGCTTTCGATCCAGTCGTAGCTCGCCTCGATCTTTTCCCGGTATCCGTCGGCGAGAGCACCATAACGCAGCTGTTCGGGTCTTCTTTCCGTCTCCCAACGGAAAGCTATGCCCGTCTGCGCTAGGCCCTGGGCGACCGACTGCAGCCGCAACGCTTGCCAGCGCGCCTCGCCATCTTGCGGCAGCAGCTTGCGGCCATCATGCAGCGTGTCGAGATAGGCGCAGATGACATCGGAATCGAACATCGGCGACGCTTCGGGCCGCAACAGCACCGGCACTTTGCCGAGCGGATTTTCGGCGTAGACGCGAGCATTGCGCAAGGTCGGGCTGGTCTCGTGATGAATGACCTCGAGCCGATCGGTAATGCCGACCTCATGGGCGAAGACGAGCGCCTTGCGCGCGAAGGGTGAGTGGGTCTGATAGTAGAGGATCATTGTCGTCCCGGGGTTGAAGAGGCGTTCGCGTGATCCATCTGTTCTAGCCTGCGAGCCGCGAGAATTGCGCTCTGATTGGGGGCGGTCGACGCAAGTTCGTTTCACGCCTCTCGTTCAGCCGCCGGCTGCGTGGCCCATCTAGGGCCGGCCGGCCAAAAAAATTTCGCGGCCATGTAGGATCGCCGTCACCTCATCCGTCCTATGGCTCGCAAGGCCAAACGCAAAGAGGAGCAAGACATGACTGATCAGACCCCCGTTCAGCCCCCGGCCAAAGTGCTCGGCGGATTGACCCCTTATCTGCAACTGGACGGCGCCTTCAAGGCCGCCGAATTCTACAAGAAGGCCTTTGGTGCGGAGCAGGTCTTTGCCTATCCGGCGGACGAAAAAGGCCGCACCATGCACATTCATCTCCACATCAACGGCTCGACGCTGATGCTCTCCGATTTCTATCCCGAAAACGGGATGCCCGCCGTCAAGCCGCAGGGCTACACCATGCAGCTTCACCTCGGCAGCGACGACATCGATGCCTGGTGGAAGCGCGCCGTCGATGCCGGCTGTGAAGTCGCCGTGCCGCTCCAGGTCATGTTCTGGGGTGACCAGTGGGGCAATATGCGCGACCCGTTCGGCGTCGAGTGGGCGATGAACGCGCCGGTGAAGAAAACCTGACCTATCGCCAATGGCGCAGTCCCTCACCGGCTGGAGTCGGTGAGGCGCTTTGAACTTCAGGAGGAGACCCACAATGTCCTATGTCGATGGTTTCGTGCTTGCCGTATCCAAGGCAAAACTCGATGACTACAAGAAGCTGGCCAACCTCGCAGGCCCTATCTGGATGGAACACGGCGCGCTCGCCTATGTCGAATGTATCGGCGACGACGTGCCCTATGGCGAGGTCACGTCCTTCCCGCGTGCCGTGCAGGCCAAGGACGACGAGATCGTCGTCTTCGCCTGGGCGGTCTATGAATCGCGGGAGAGCCGGGATGCCGTCATGGCCAAGGTGATGGCAGACCCGCGCTTGAAAACCGATTGGGGGGACATGCCGTTCGACGGCAAGCGCATGATCTTCGGTGGCTTCAAGCCATTCATAGAGCTGTAGGCGCGCCCGGTCCAAGGTGGCCTGTACACGAGATACTCCAAGCGCGTCGCGCGAGGTCCTTTCGCGCGGCGCTTCCTTGCTCTTGACCTAATCGCCCATCGCTTCGTCATCCTATGGCGGAGCAAGGAGCGAAGCGACGCGGCGCAGACCATAGGATCCATGCCGTGACGTTAAAGCGTTGAAAACGGTCAAGAATTCTGCTCCGCTGCATCCTTCGATCGAGGGCACGGAATGGATCCTCGGGTCTTCGCGACGGAGCTTCGCTCCTGCTTCGCCCGTGGATGACGAAGCTTGTGCTTCGGCTAAACTGTAACCAGGCCGCTAATCCAGCCTATCCAGCAGCGGCTTGAGCCTGTCGCCATAGCGCTTCCACAGATCGACCGAGCCCTGATACATCGGCTGGCGCACCTGCGCGGCCGATGCCGTGCGCACCGGCCGGTCGGTCTCGTGGAAGGACAGCGCCGCATCGTCCCAAGGCAGGCCGAGATGGGCGATCAGTGCCCGCGTCTGGCCTTCCTGGTCGGCGACGAAATCCTCATAGCGCACATCGTGCACGACGCCGGGCAGCACCGTGTGCCAATGTGCCATGATGTCGGTGTACAGATTGTGGAAGTCGGCGAGCTCGCCGAGATCGTAGCCATAGCGATGGCTGTCGCCACGGAAATGCACCTTGTAGATCGACAGGCAGGTGGCTGCCGCATCGCGCGCGCAATGGACGATCTTGGCCTTCGGCAGCATCAGATGCAGGAAGCCGACGAGCAGGAAATTGCCCGGCATCTTGTCGGTGACA
This sequence comes from Mesorhizobium cantuariense, assembly GCF_042647205.1. Taxonomy (NCBI): domain Bacteria; kingdom Pseudomonadati; phylum Pseudomonadota; class Alphaproteobacteria; order Hyphomicrobiales; family Phyllobacteriaceae; genus Mesorhizobium; species Mesorhizobium cantuariense. The sequence continues at coordinate 4,993,573 of NZ_JBHRVD010000001.1, forward strand.
TGCTTGAAGCCGGGATAGCGGGCGTGCAGCATGTCGAGATAGGCCTCGCCGGCCTCGGCAAAAGCCTTGTCGGGCATGTCGGCGATGCCTGCGGGAAAGCCGCCCTTCATGGTCAAGGGAAACTGCTTGCCGACCGCCGTTTTCAGGATGCTGAGCTCGCCGGCGCCGTAGACCTGGGGATGGCTGGCGATGATCTGCTCGACCAGCGTCGTGCCTGAGCGCGGCATGCCGACGACGAAGATCGGCGCGTCGTCGCTGATCGTGCTCGGCTGATGCTTTTCGAAGAAGCCGGCATCGAAGGTTGCCTTCATCGCCTCGAACTCGGCCCGCGTCTTGGCCTGGTCGTAATCTATACCCTTGCGGCGGATCGCATTGCCTTCGGCGAAATAGTCGAAGGCCCTGCCATAATCCCTGAGATCGTCATTGGCCTTGCCGAGACCGAAGGACAATTGCATGCGCGCCAGGCTGTCCTGAGGCGCCTTGGCATGCTGAGCCTCCATGCTGCTCAGTTCGCTGTCGTGCTCCTTCTGGCGCTTGACCTGCGTCAACATCAGCCAGGCTCTCGCCATGCCGGGATCGACGGCCAGCGCCTGCCGGAAAAGGTCGATTGCTTCATCGAGCTTGCCCTTTTCCATCAGCCCGACGCCCAGCCCGTGCAGCAGGTCGGCATCCTTCGGTCGGATCGCCAGCGCTTCGCGGAAGACGGCGAGCGCCTCGTCCAAGCGTCCGGCTTCCTGCAGCGTTTCGGCAAGCCCGATGCGGGCGCGGACATGGAAGGGATTGCGCCCGACCGTGCCGCGATAGATCTCCTCCGCACCCTCGAACTGGCCGAGCTGCTTCAGCGATGAACCAAGATTGTCGCGCGCCGCCAACTGGTCGGGCCGCAGCGTCACCGCCTTGCGGAAGCAGTCGACGGCAGCAGCGACCCGGCCGAGGTCGCGCAGCACTGTGCCTAGATTGTTTTGAAAATCCGGATTGCCGCTCTGCAGGCGCACCGACTGTTCGATCAGGTCCAGCCCCTCGGCGCTGCGCCCGGTCTGATGCAGCAGCAGCCCCAGGAAATGCGCAGCCGCAGCGTGATTGGCCTTCTGCGCCAACACCTGCCGGTAGATCGCCTCGGCTTCTTGCCGACGCCCGGCCTGGTGCAGCTGCAGCGCCTGCTGCACATGCTGGTCGAGCCCCAGCGGTGGCTGCCCTCCAGCACCAGATCTGGTTCCCGCGCCCGCCGCTCGTCTCTGATCTCTGTTGATGGGAAACCTGCCGTGTTTTGTCCGCCTGTGGCGATCTAGGCCATCGGCGCGACAGGTTCAAGGCTTCGCTTGGTATCTTGCCCTCTCAGCGACGATATCAAATCAGGCGGTTGGTCTCGGCGACCTGTCTGGCCCGCCTCACGGTGCCATCGGTATCGGCGAGCGTTCGCCTTGCCGCCTCATCGCTTCTGATGGTCAGCCGTGCCGACTTGACGACCATCGGCTTGGCGGTCGGGCCGGCGGCAACGGCGTGTATGTTGGTTGGCTTGATGATCGGGTTGATCGCTACGGTCATGCCTCTCGGGGTTCTGACGGAAACCATGGTTTTATCCTTCCGGGGAACAAATAAAATGCAAGTGCCGGGAAAATCGACCCAGCGTGAATTTAAGCATTTTTTTGAAAGCCACTGAGCCATATCAGGGTTTTTCAAATAATTACAGCGATCTATTTTTTTGCCGTCATCCGAGTTTTTCATGAATCTTCTTGAACAATCCGCCCCATCAGCCTATATAGACAGGATCGCTTTGGGCCAGAATTGGCATCTCGCGGCGTCAGAGGTTCTCGACCCGCCAATATCATTCCAAATCATCGATACCGGGCGCGCGGCATATTCGCTCCGCGGCCATGTCTCATTCTTCGAAAGACCCACATGAACACCGGAACCGTGAAGTTCTACAATGGCCAGAAGGGCTTCGGCTTCATTCAGCCGACCGATGGCGGCAAGGACGTTTTCGTCCATGTCAGCGCACTGGAGCGCGCCGGCTTCCCCGGCCTCGCCGAAGGCCAGAAGCTGCAGTTCGAGTTGGAGCGTAACACCAAGGGCCGCGAGTCGGCCGCCAATTTGCAATTGATCTGATCCGGCCGAATTCGATGAACGCTGACCACGGATGTACTGGCAGCTCTCGAAAGCGGCTTATTTCCAGCGACTGCCGGAAATAGGAAAGCGGGGCTCGTCCCCGCTTTTTTGCTTTCAGGACCGCTGCTTTGCATAGGTAATACAATGCCGGACCGCACCACCCACTCCATCGCGCATTTCGCGGCACCCTTCGTGCTCGGCGGACTGGAGGGGCAGTTGCCGGCCGGCGACCTACGACATCGATCACGACGAAGAGGTGATCGAGGGCATGTCCCGGCTTGCCTGGCGCCGCGTCGCCACCTTCATCCATCTGCCGGCAAGGGCAGTGAAAAACCCGCCCACCAGCCAGCTTGTCGCCATCGATTACCTCGAACTCGAAACAGCGCTGAAGCGCGACAGGGAGAATGCAGCATGATCCGTTTCCAGCAGAATGCGCGCCCGCGCACCGACACGCCCGCGCACCAGTTTGCGATCGGTCAGACCGTGCGCATGAAGAGCCGCACCGGCCTCGTCCAGAAGACCGCCGAACTGTTCCAGATCAAGAGCAGGCTGCCGGTCAAGGACGGCTCGCCGCAATACCGCATCCGCAGCGAGCAGGAGACCCATGAGCGGGTCACCACCGAAGACAATCTCGAACCGGCCAACGACCCGGTTGTTGCCAACAACCCGGTCGTCTGAGACCCCACCGCAAAGCCGAGCCAACATGCAACAGGAGCACACCATGTCCAAGGGTCAACAGCGAAGCAACCGCGAAACGCGCAAGCCAAAGAAGGACAAGGTCGCGGCCAAGCCCGCCTCCCCGTTCGGCTCGTCGGTCAAACAGGCCGAGAGCAGCCTGAAGCCGAAATCGAAGGGCTGACAGCCAAGGGCGCCTCGTGCGCCCTTTCCGTCGCTTGTGAGGCGACGGACTGACACAACAGGCCTGCGCAACACCTGCCCACCACGGAGGCGCGCTTGAACTTCGTCATCGAGTTCTACCGGTCGCGCGACGCCGACGAAGCCACGCTCGACAAGGTGTCGCTGGAAGCGCCGAACCTGCGTGCCGCGCTGCAGGGCGCCACCGCGTTGTTCCACACGCTGGCCATGCCGCAAATCCCCGATCGCCTGCGCATTTGCGACGACAGTGGCAGCGAGCTTTACGCCGGCCCGGCCGACGGGGCGTATCCGGTGTAGAGGAGCGGTGCTTGCCGCATGGCTCCATTAAAGTTCATGTAAGATCGACGCCATAAGATCCGCTTGAACCGGGCCGCTGCCGCAATTGGCGGCCCGAGACATTGCGGGCGACCACCATGATCGCCGCTCGCGTCCGAGGGCAGGAGGCGCATGGACAGGTCGCGCATCATCGTGACGGCGGTGGTGTTGGCCGTGCTGGGCGCCATCGTGCCCATCGCTGCGATGTTTCACCTTTCATGGATCCAGGCCGTCCAAAAGGAACATGAACGGCTGCAGCTGTTCGCCAGCCGCGCCATCGCCAGGGCCGACATTTCGCTTGACGATGCGACCGTCGCTTTGCGGCAGATCGACCAGTTCACCGGCATCCGCTGTTCGGCGGACCACATAGCCCGCATGCGGCAACTCACCATCAGCACACGCCCGATCGAAGAAATGGGCTATTTCGAAAATGGCCTGCTCAAATGCTCTTCCTGGGGACTGACCGAAGGGCGCGTTGCGCAATCCACCCCGGACTTCACCACCAGGGACGGCATCGCCGTCACCGCCCGTATGCAGCCGGTGATGAGCGAGGGCCATTCGCTGATGGCGCTGCAATACAGGGACCACAACGTCCTTGTCGATCCGGTACGCTTTGTCGACGTCATCGTCGATCCCGGTGTCCAGATCGCCCTGACGACGCAAACGGGCATCCTGCTTGGCGCGCTGAACGGCCCTGATCCCGCCCGCATCGAGAAGATCATCGCCGGCTCCAGCGAAGGCATCGATGACGATCTCCTGTTTGCCACCGCGCGCGAGACGGGCTGGATCGCTGTCGCCACCGAACCGACAAGCCAGATTCTGGGCAGCGTTCGCCAGCAGCAATTTCTGCTGCTCCCGCTCGGCGCCTTCATGGCCGCCTTTATCATCGGCATGGTTGTCTGGCTGTCGCGAAGGCGGCTTTCACCCCTGGGAGAATTGCAGATCGCCGTGCGCAAGCGCGAATTCATCGTTCACTATCAGCCGATCGTCGAACTCAGGACCGGCAATTGCATCGGGGCGGAAGCGCTGGTGCGCTGGAAGCGGCCGAACGGTTCCCTGGTCCGGCCCGATCTCTTCATTCCGCTGGCGGAAGAGAGTGGCCTGATCACGGCGATCACCGATCAGGTCATTGCGCTGGTTGTGTTCGACCTGAACAGGCTTCTGGTTGCCGATCGCTCGCTTCACATCGCCATCAATCTCAGCCCAACCGATGTCAGCACGGCGCGGGTCCTGCCCATTATCGAGAAAGCATTGCAGCACACCGGGATCCAGCCGCAGCAAATCTGGCTCGAGGCGACTGAACGCGGCTTCGTCGATATCAACTCGGCGCGTTCGACGCTCATTCGTGCCCGCGAACTTGGCCACGCAGTGGCAATCGACGACTTCGGCACCGGCTACTCCAGCCTGTCCTACCTCGAAGGGCTGCCGCTCGATGCACTCAAGATAGACAAATCGTTCATCGATACGATCAGCACGAATTCCGCTACCAGTTCCGTCACCCCGCACATCATCGACATGGCCAAGACGCTGAAACTGAAGATCGTTGCCGAAGGCGTGGAGACGCAGGCACAGGCCGACTACCTCGTGGAGCGCGACGTCGACTACGGCCAGGGCTGGCTGTTCGCCAGACCCATGCCTGCGCCCGAGTTCATCGCCTACTGTCGCCAGGTGAAGCTGCCGGCTTAAAGGCAAACAGGACATTGTCTGGCGAGTCTGCAGGTGGCACTTGCCTTCTACCTTCGTGTGGGAGAAGGCAAGGAAACCGGCCTCCTCAGCACGGCCCGTCATCAACGACGCGGTAATCCGCGGCGCGGGCCTCGCAGGAATTGGGGAATGTACGCATCTCGCCATGCCGGCGGGCACACACCGGTGCATATTCGCGGGTGCAGAACGTCTGCTCACCGCCGCCACCGCCACCACCACCATCGCCGCCGTCGCGGCATGGACCGTCGCGCACGATGCGATAGCCGGCCCGGTCGGCAAGGCAGGCATTGGCGAAGGTCTGGCGGTCGCCGCCGCGCCGGGCACAGACCGGCTCGTACTGCTTGCTGCAATATTGCGGTTCGGGCCGTGGCGGACGCGGCCCCGGTCCTTCATCGACAACGACGGTGCAGGCGGCAAGAATTGCCGACAGTAACAGGATGACAAAACCTTGCCGTGAAAAGATTGCCGCCAGAAATTTCATGATGATCTCCCACGATCGCGTCCCCGGATCCCGATCCTCGCCATTCCCTTGCCAAATGCAACCCCCGTTTGCTGCCCTTTCAGCCGGAAACGGCGCCTGGAGCCGAGGTCGGCATCAGCCTCCTCGGCCACCTCGACATCTGGCCCATTCGTGGCCCGGCTCTGGCCGATGACCTCGCCGGCAAGCAAGCCTATGCCGAGCCGATCGATGCTCAGGTCAGTCGATCAATGCGTCGGGATGCGCCAACGCGGCGGCCCGCGGCGCTATCTTGCAACCTTCACGTTTCCGTGCGATAAATTCCGTGTTCGGGCATTTGCGACCCGGAGAGCGGAACGTTTTGGACGACCTTTCCCCGATACTGTGAATCTCTGACGGCCCCGTTTTCGGCGGGGGTTTGATACCATGCGCCAATGCATGACTGCCGAAGCATCCACCGGGACTTGCCCTTTGCGCCAGGCGGCGGGCAGGACCACCAAAGACTGAACGGGTGAAGGAGTTTCCCCAATGCCCCAGACCGGCACCGTTAAATTCTTCAACGCGACCAAAGGCTTCGGTTTCATCACGCCCGATGGCGGCGCCAAGGATGTGTTCGTCCATATTTCCGCGATCGAGGCTTCCGGCCTGCGCACGCTCGTCGACGGTCAGAAGGTCACCTTCGACGTCGAGCCGGATCGCATGGGCAAGGGCCCCAAGGCGGTCAATCTCCACGCCGCCTGAGCCATCGGGACGTCTCTCGGACGCGCGACGGAGGCTCCAATGCCTGAACCTGGCTTGGAGAGGGATTTGAATTTTTTGAAAGGCGCGGCGATCTTTGCCGCGCCTTTTTCGTGCCGAAAGCACAGACCAATGCATGCCGCCCAGAAGTGCCCCCCGGTTTTGGGGAACGATATGCATGAAAACGAAGACCCAAGGCGCGTCGCAACGGGCTTTAGCTGCCCGCAAAACTTTCTCTTGCCGATGACGCTAAAATAAAGGACAAATTTCCACTCGGGCATTTGCCGGCCCGAGACTGGAGTTTATGGGACAAAGGAGCTTCCCATGCCGCAGACCGGCACCGTCAAATTCTTCAACCATGCCAAGGGCTTCGGCTTCATCACGCCCGATGATGGCGCGAAGGATGTTTTCGTCCATATTTCAGCCGTGCAGGCATCGGGTCTTTCCGGTCTCGAGGATGGCCAGAAAGTGTCATTCGACACCGAGCCGGACAAGCGTGGCAAGGGTCCGAAGGCCGTCAACCTGTCGGTCGGCTGAGCCGGTTTCAGACCGGCGGCGGCGGCGATTTCGCTCCCTTGAGAGCGTGGATTTTTGGCGCCTGTTTTGAATCTACACGTCGAAATCCGTTCAGCCCCCATTCAGCCACGGTCGCATATTAGTCTTTGGTAAAGCCGGACCGCATCCCCCCAAACTGCACGGGCCGGCACGAAGGAGACCGACATGAACCGAATTTTCAAGATCGCCGTCCTGTCCGCTGCCGTGGTCGCCACCACGCTCGCGACCTTGCCCGCGGCCAATGCGCGCGACTGGCGCCGTCATCATGGCCATCACGGCAACGGTGATGCCATTGCCGCCGGCGTCCTCGGCCTCGCGGCCGGCGCCCTAATCGGTGGCGCGTTGGCCAATGACCAGCCCCCGCCCTACGCTGACCGCTACTACGATGACGGTTACGATCGTGACGTAGTGGTGCGCCCGGCCCCGGTCCGCCGTTACTACGCGGAGCCGCAGGTGGTCTACGCCGATCGCTATGCCGAGCCGTGGACGCGTGACTGGTACGAATACTGCTCGGACCGCTACCGCACCTTCAATTCCCGCACCGGCACGTTCACCGGCAATGACGGCGAACAGCATTTTTGCACTGCCAACTGAGGCTTCCCTGCCCCAAACAAAAAGCGCTGACCGCAAGGCCAGCGCTTTTTTGTTTGGAGCATCGCAGGATTTGGGACCGGCGAATATCGGCACGCCCTAGAGCGGGATGAGATTAGTTTCGGTCATAGCCGGAGTTTTCGAAGTAGTGTGAGCACTCTGCCGGTGTGACGCGATTGAGGGTTTGGCCGATCGCGTCGCAGACGGCTTCGACGGTTCGGCTTGCGGCCTTTCTCAGCCAGTGCTTGAGCTTTGAAAAGAGCTGCTCGATCGGATTGAGGTCGGGCGAGTATTTCGGCAGGAAGAAGAGCCTTGCGCCGGCGGCGCGTATGGCGCGGCGCACCGCCTTGCCTTTGTGCGAGCCGAGATTGTCCATGATGACTATATCCCCCGGCTGGAGGGTCGGCGCGAGAACCTTCTCGACATAGAGGAGGAACCTCTCGCCGTTGATCGGCCCATCGATCAGCCAAGGCGCATCGACGCGATCGTGGCGCAGCGCGGCCAGGAAGGTCATGGTCTTCCAGTGGCCGTGCGGCACTTTGGCCTTGATGCGCTGGCCCACCGGCGCCCAGCCCCTGAGCGGCGACATGTTGGTCTTGGTCCAGGTCTCGTCAATGAAGACCAGTCGCGTGGGATCGATCCGGCCCCGATACTTCGTCCACTGCAGCCGCCGTCGCGCGACATCGGGACGATCCTGTTCGGCGGCGATCAGCGTCTTTTTTTGTGAGTGAGCTTCTCGGCATGCACGAACTCCCATACCGAACGGTAGTCGACCTTCAGACCACGCTCACCAAGCTCGGCCACAAGGCCGCGCAAGGTGAAGTCCCCGTCGTGACAGCGCTCGATCAGCCAGTCGCGCCACGCTCCCGAGAGTTTCTTCGGTTTGTAGCCGCCCACCTGGCGAGGCGCGGCACTGCCAGTCTCTTCAACACGCTTAAGCCACGCAATGGCCGCGCTATAGCTGACGCCAAATCGAGCCGCCGCGGCGCGCCGCGAGAGCCCTTCCGTCTTAACCGCGGCGACAACCCGCTCGCGAAGGTCCATCGAATATCCTGCCATCCATACTGGCCTCCTCCAGTATGAAGGTTGAATCAGAACAAAGGTGATTTGGGAATCCCACGACTCTTACAAATCCCATCCCGCTCTAGCAGGCTGTTGAAGAAGTGCTAGCGCAGTTGTTGGGAGCGTGATTCACTGATCCTTGATCGATTGGGGATTCGTGGATGCGCGGATTGGACGAGCGGACAGGGTCGCTGTTTTCGTATGTCGATCTTGAGGAGCGCGTTCGGGGTGATCATCCGCTTCGCACGATCCGGGAAATCGTCAACGCGGCGCTAGCGGAGATGGACGGCGATTTCGCGGTGATTTATCCGCCTGGGCTCGGCCGCCCGTCGATAGCGCCGGAGCGATTACTGCGTGCGATGCTGTTACAGGCCTTCTACGGCATCCGCTCTGAGCGCCAGTTGATGGAGCGGATGGAGTTCGATCTTCTGTTCCGCTGGTTTGTAGGTCTTGGCATTGATGATCCGGCCTGGGACCATTCGAGCTTCACCAAGAACAGGGAGCGTCTGCTCGAAGGCGAGATCGCGGCGAAGTTCCTGCGCGCGGTTCTTGCACAGCCGAAGGTGAAGCGGCTTTTGTCCTCGGACCACTTCTCGGTGGATGGGACGCTGATCGACGCCTGGGCTTCGATCAAGAGCTTCCGGCGCAAGGATGGCGGCGACAATGATCCGGACGGTGCTGGCCGCAACGCCGAGCGCGGCTTTCATAAGGAGAAGCGCTCTAACGACACGCACCAGAGCACGAGCGATCCGCAGGCGCGGCTCTACAAGAAGGGCGACGGCCGGCCGGCGAAGCTCTGCTATATGGGACATGCGCTGATGGAGAACCGCCATGGGCTGGCGGTCGACGGCGGCATCACCCAGGCTACGGGCACGGCCGAGCGGGAGGCCACGCTCGCCATGTTGGACCGCAGGCAATCGCGACGGCGCATCACGCTGGGCGCCGACAAAGCCTACGACGTGCGTCAGTTCATCAAGGACCTGCGCGAGCGCAAGGTTACGCCGCATATTGCCGTCGATGGCCATCTCAGCAAGACGGGCAAGCCCCGCGTAACGGCAATCGATGGCCGCACGAAGCGCCATCTGGGCTATGAAGCCAGCCAGCGCTGCCGCAAGCGGATCGAAGAGGTGTTCGGCTGGATCAAGTCATCCGCCGGCATGGCCAAGGTCAAGCTGCGAGGATGCGCCCGTGTGGGCGCGGCTTTCACCTTGGGCCTGGCGGCCTACAACCTGATCCGCCTGCCCAAGCTGCTGGCGGCGCCAGCATGAGCCTCGTGGGACGCTGGCGGATCGTTGAGATGCCCGACTATGTCGAGGACTATCCCGACATGGCCGAGCCCGCTCACATTCTCTTTGAAGCCAACGGTTCCGGCGAATTCGCCTTCGGCTGCGTCACCGGAGAGATATTCGGCGGAGGCGACGGCAACCATGTCGCCTTCTCCTGGCAAGGCAATGACGAAATGGACGAGGCTCAGGGAGACGGTTGGGCTGAAATCCAACCGGACGGCTCCATCGTAGGCCAAATCTGCTTTCACAACGGCGATGAAGCAGACTTCATCGCTCGCAGATGGACTTCTTCAACAGCCTGCTAGAGCAATTCCAGGAAAAGTGTGAAACGGTTTTCCGTCCGGAATTGCGTCAGAACAAAGGGTTAGAGCGGCTCGCCGTTTCCGTGAAACGGTGAACTGCTCTAAACGAGAAAAGGATTGGTCCGCCTCTCCTCGCCGAAGCGGCCGCCGGGGCCGTGGCCGCAGATGAAGCCGATGTCGTCGCCGAGCGGCAGCAGCTTGTCCTTGATCGAGGCGATCAGCGCCGCATGGTCGCCGCCCGGCAGGTCGGTGCGGCCGACCGAGCCGCGAAACAGCACGTCGCCGACATGGGCGAACTTGGCGGCGCGGTTGTAGTAGACGACGTGACCGGGCGCGTGGCCGGGGCAGTGCAACACCTCGAACACATGGCCGCCGAACGAGACGGTCTCGCCTTCGGTCAGGAACCGGTCAGGCACGCAGTCGCGCGCACCGGCGATGCCATAACGCCTGCCCTGGTTTTCCAGATTGTCGAGCAGCGACTTGTCGGCCTCATGCGGTCCGATGATCTCGACGCCGAGCGCTTCCTTCAGTTCCATGGCGCCGCCGGCATGGTCGATATGGCCGTGCGTTATCCAGATCGCACCGGCTGATATCGCATTGTCCTTCAGCACCGCCAGCACCTTGTCGATGTCGCCGCCCGGATCGACGACGACACCATGCTTGTCGTCCATGTCGAACAGGATGGTGCAATTCTGCTGAAACGGTGTGACCGGCACGATGCCGGCATTGAGCTGACCCATGATCGTCCTTTCGCTATCTCAGCCGTGATGTAGAGGCGCGAGCGAAGGGCGTCCACCCCTTGAAAAGACGAACAATCAAGCTGTTCCTAAACGGAAATGGGCGGCCGAAGCCGCCCATTTGAAAAGACCGAATGGCCGCTTACTTCTTCATGGCGCCCATGACCGCGCCGACAATGGCGGTCAGGATCGCGCCACCGCCGGCGCCGCCGACGATGTTCTGCAGGTTCAGCGCGCTGCCGAGACCGCTCGTTGCTGCTGCCGCAGCCGCCGGATCGACCGCACCGCCGCCAAGCAGGCTGCCGAGGATCGCCGCGCCGCCAACGCCGCCAATGGCTCCGCCCAGGATTTTGGGAAGCTGACCCATCGCCGCCGTCTTGAGCGCCGCGCCGACCGCCTGACCACCGATGACGCCCGTAATCACCTGTATGATGATCGGAAGAAGCGTGTTCATGTCCATATGGTTAGTCCCTCCATAAACTGCCAGCCTCCCGGGCCGACAGCATCATGAGACGCCGAATTGGACGAAAGTCAAATGCAGAAACGCTTAAATAAAAGGGGCGGCCCTAAAACCGCCCCTGCTTGCTAAAAAAGCTGTGACTTTCGTTATTCTGCGGCGATCGCGTGCTTGGGTTGAACGGCGGCAGAATAGTCATTCATAAGGTTTTTGGCGATTTCACCGACCTCGAATCGGTAAGGTCCGATCTCCGAAACCGGCGTCACTTCCGCTGCCGTGCCGGTCAGGAAGCATTGCTCGAAGCCTTCGAGCTCTTCCGGCAGGATGGCGCGTTCGATCACCTCCAGGCCGCGATCCTTGGCCAGGCCAATGACCGTGCGGCGGGTGATGCCGTCGAGGAAACAGTCGGGCTTGGGCGTGTGGATCTGGCCGTCCTTGACGAAGAAGATGTTGGCGCCGGTCGCTTCCGCGACCTGGCCACGCCAGTCGAGCATCATGGCGTCGGCATAGCCCTTGGCCTCGGCGGCATGCTTGGACATGGTACAGATCATGTAGAGGCCGGCGGCCTTCGACTTGGAAGGCGCCGTGCGCGGGTCGGGCCGGCGCCATTCCGCCACATCGAGACGGATGCCTTTCAGCTTCTGCGCCGGATCGAAATAGCTCGGCCATTGCCAGATGGCGATGGCGCAGTTGATGCGGTTGTTCTGCGCCGAAACGCCCATCTGTTCGCTGCCGCGCCAGGCGATTGGCCGGACATAGGCGTCCTGGAAACCCTGCTTCTTCAGAAGCGTGGTGGAGGCGTCGTTGAGCTCGGCCACCGAATAGGGAATCTTGAAGCCGAGCAGGCGCGCCGATTCATGCAGTCGCTCGGTGTGTTCATTGAGCTTGAAGATCTCGCCGCCATAGGCGCGCTCGCCCTCGAAGACGGCGCTGGCGTAATGCAGCCCATGGGTCAGCACATGGATCTTGGCGTCACCCCATTGGACGAATTCGCCGTTCATCCAGATGAAGCCATCCAGTTGATCGAAGGGAACGGATGCCATGGTAACCTCCCGCGGGCGGCAGCCCGCATAGTGTTGTTGTGTTTCGTGTCGGCCGCGCCAAGCGGCTTTTATGCTGGAGCGTAGGCGGATAATTGCGCTCTGGCAAACTCAGGAAGTTCCGGAAAAACCGCCTTGCCTTGCCTTTTCGTTCGCAATCCGCCCAAAAGCTTGTCAAAAATTATCATTGCAGGGAAATTACGTCAATAGTACTGACATAATCTCTCTTTCCAACGGAGAAATGATGACGGATCGAAGCCACGCAGCCGGGAAACCGATCAGGACCGCGATGTCAGTCGAGGATGGCATCGACTTCGCCATCATCGAGCTGCTGTTCTTCGCCTATCGCGACTTCACCTCCGATCCGGATCAGATCCTGGCCGACTACGGCTTCGGCCGTGCCCACCACCGGGTGCTGCATTTCGTCAACCGCAGGCCGGGCCTGACGGTCGCCGAACTGCTCGACGTGCTGAAGATCACCAAGCAGAGCCTGGCCCGCGTGCTCAAGCAATTGATCGACACCGACCATGTCGTGCAGCTGCAAGGTCCGCGCGACCGCCGCCAGCGCGAGCTTTATCCGACGGCCAAGGGCCGTGCCCTGGCACTGGCGCTGGCGCGGCCACAGTCGCGCCGCATCCATGCTGCATTGGGAGATTCCGGAATAACCGAACGGACCTTGGTTGAACGGTTCCTCGAAGCGATGGTCAATCCGGAACTGAGGGTGCAGATCGACGTTGGGTCCGCAAAAATGTCAGGGAAAAACCATGGAGAGCACTGAACGGGTCGATCACGCGGCCGCGCCGGACGACGACGCGCCGCATTTGCTTGTCGTTGACGACGACACCCGCATCCGCAATCTTCTCAAGCAGTATCTGACCGAAAACGGCTTTCGCGTCACCGTCGCCGGCAATGCCGACGAAGCCAGGCGCAAGCTTGCCGGCCTCGACTTCGACCTTCTGATACTCGATGTCATGATGCCCGGTGAGACCGGCGTCGACCTGACCAAGTCGCTGCGCGCCGAAAAGAACGTACCGATCCTGATGCTGACGGCGCTGTCGGAGACCGACAGCCGCATCAGCGGGCTGGAGGCCGGCGCCGACGACTATCTGCCAAAACCTTTCGATCCGCGCGAGCTGATCCTGCGCATCAACAACATCCTGCGCCGCGGCGGCCCGGCGACCACGCCCAAGGTCGAGCAGCTGGTTTTCGGCCCCTACACCTTCCAGATTGCCAGGCGCGAACTGAAGCGCGGCGGCGAGGCGCTGAAGCTGACCGACCGCGAGCAGGAGATCCTGGCGATCTTCGCCGCGCGGGCAGGCGAGACGATACCCCGTCACGAGCTTGTCGGCGACGATTCGGAAGTCGGCGAGCGCACCATCGACGTCCAGATCAACCGGCTGCGCCGCAAGATCGAGCGCGATCCGTCCAATCCGGTCTGGCTGCAGACCGTGCGCGGTATTGGGTATCGGCTCAGCGTGGAATAGAATGCCGCCTGCGGCCGGCTGAACGGCTGCGGGCAAGCGAAAAGAGCGAATGGCAACCACGGAACTGCAACAGCCGGGCAATGGCGGCTTGAGCGCACGCTTTGCGCGGACGCTGAAGGCGGTGCCGCGCGCCTGGAACCGCTTCTGGCGCCTCGTCTCGCTCTATATGCCCAAGCGGCTCTATGCCCGCTCGCTGATCATCGTCATCGCGCCGATGATCCTGCTGCAATCGGTCGTCGCATTCGTCTTCATGGAGCGCCATTGGGCAACCGTGACGCAGCGCCTGTCGCAGGCCACCGTGCGCGACATCGCCGCCATCATCGACCTGATCGAGACCTATCCGCACGACGCCGACTACACCAACATCATCCGCATCGCCCAGGACCGCATGCAGCTGAAGGTCGACCTGCTGCCGCCCGACCCTTTGCCGCCGCCGGGACCCAAACCGTTCTTCTCGATCCTCGACGACGTTCTTTCGTCCGAGATCACCCGCCAGATCAACCGGCCGTTCTGGATCGACACGGTCGGCAATTCCAACATCGTCGAGGTGCGCGTCCAGCTCGAGGGCAAGGTGCTGCGCGTCTTCGTGCGCCGCAGCCAGGCCTATGCCTCCAACACCCACATCTTCCTGATCTGGATGGTCGGCACCTCGCTGGTGCTCCTGATGATCGCCATTCCGTTCCTGCGCAACCAGATCCGGCCGATCCTGACGCTTGCCGAAGCAGCCGAAAGCTTCGGCAAGGGCCGGCCGATGCCGCGCGATTTCCGGCCGCGCGGCGCCGAGGAAGTTCGCCGCGCCGGCTTTGCCTTCATGCAGATGCGCGAGCGCATCGAACGCCAGATCGAGCAACGCACCGCCATGCTGACCGGTGTCAGCCATGATCTGCGAACCATCCTCACCCGCTTCAAGCTGCAGCTTGCGCTTTCCGGCGGCAAGGCCGAGACCAAGGCGGCGCTCGACCAGGACATCGACGACATGCAGTCGATGCTCGAAGGCTATCTCGCCTTTGCCCGTGGCGAGGCTTCGGAAGACGCCGGACGGTTCGATCTCGAGGCCTATTTCGAGAAGCTCGACGAGGAAGCCAGGCTGCGCAAACGCAAGCTGTCGACGACGCTTGCCGGCGACCCCGATGTGCATGTGCGGCCGAACGCCTTTGCCCGGCTGATGTCCAATGTCATCGGCAACGCCTTCCGCTATGCCTCGACGGTGGAGGTCAACGCCACCCATGGCCGCGGTTCGCTGCTGGTCACCATCGACGACGACGGTCCGGGCATTCCGGCCGACCGGCGCGAAGACGTGTTCAAGCCCTTCGTGCGGCTCGACGAAGCCCGCAACCTCGATGCCAGCGGCACCGGGCTCGGCCTGTCGATCGCCCGCGACATCGCCCGCAGCCATGGCGGCGACATCACCCTCGACGACAGCCCGCTTGGCGGACTTCGCGCCGTCATCAAGGTTCCGGCATAACGGAGCATGATCCCGAAAAGTGGAAACCGGTTTTCGGACAAACGGAAACCGTTTGTCCAGAGATCTTGCTCCACTAAAACACTGGCTTCATCCGCCCGTCATGAAACCATGGTCAAGAGCGCGCATGAAGCGCGCGACCTCAATTGATTCGGCCTTGCCGCCTCACTTCGACCCCGTGCCCGTCCGGGTGCGCTGGAGCGAGGCGAGAGCAGCAGGCTGGTCGCCGTTCCGGCATCGTCTCAAGACAACCGTCGACCTTTCAAGCAAAGGGCCGCCATGCGCATATTGATGGTCACCGACGCTTGGCGCCCGCAGGTCAACGGCGTCGTCCACACGCTGGAGCGGCTCACCGAGACGCTGAAATCCTTCGACGTCGCGGTGGATTTCCTGACGCCTAACATCTTTCGCACCCTGCCCTTGCCGACCTATCCCGACATAAGGCTGGCGCTGACCACGCCCGGCCATGTCGCGCGCCTGATCGAAGCCGGTAAGGCGGACCACATCCACATCGTCACCGAGGGTCCGCTCGGCATCATGGCACGGCGCTATTGCCGCAATGCCGGCCGGCCGTTCACCACAAGCTATCACACGCGCTTTCCCGAATATCTCAGCGCCCGCCTGCCGGTGCCGGAAAGCTGGGCCTACCGCTGGCTGCGCGATTTCCACAATTCCGGCCAGGGCACGCTGGTCGCCACCCAGTCGCTCGCCGACGACCTTGCGGCGCGCGGCTTCACCAAGCTGAGGCCCTGGACGCGCGGCGTCGACACCGACCATTTCCGCCCGGACAAGAAGAAGGATCTCGGCTTCCCCGGCCCGGTCTTCCTCTGCGTCGGCCGCGTCGCCATCGAAAAGAACCTCTCCGCCTTCCTCGACCTCGACCTGCCCGGCAGCAAAGTGGTCGTCGGCGAGGGTCCAGAGCTTGCCAGGCTCAAGGCGAAATACAAGCAGGCGCATTTCCTCGGCCACCGTCCCAATGACGAACTGGCCGAGATCTATGCCTCGGCCGACGTCTTCGTCTTCCCCAGCCGCACCGACACCTTCGGCAACGTCATCATCGAGGCGCTGGCCAGCGGCACGCCGGTCGCCGCTTATCCAGTGACCGGGCCGATCGACATCGTCGGCGACGGTTTTGGCGGCGCTGTTTCCAACGATCTGCGCGAGGCCTCACTCGCCGCGCTCAACGTCGACCGCGCGCAGGCACGCGAACGTGCCATGCGCTACAGTTGGAAAGCTTGTGCTGAGATGTTTCTCGACACGGTCGAGGAAGCGCTGGGAACGACGCGCAAGCTGGCGGCCTGAGCGGGGGCGGCGGTGCCGAACTGCTCAACGTCCGGCAGGACAGAGGGGGGTGCCAAGGAATGAGACATTGGTTGCCAGCGATCTTGCCTAAAACAACCTGCCGCCATCCGGCACCTTGCGCTCGATGGCACCGAGCACCACGGCGCCCTCCTCATCGGGAAAGCCGAGCGTCAGCACTTCCGACATGAACGGCCCGATCTGGCGCGGCGGGAAATTGACCACCGCGAACACCTGCCGGCCGATCAGCGTCTCGGGCGCATAGTATTTCGTGATCTGCGCAGACGATTTCTTGATGCCGATGTCGGCGCCGAAATCGATCTTCAGCTTGAACGCGGGCTTGCGCGCCTGCGGAAAGGGTTCGGCCTCTACGATTGTGCCGGCGCGGATGTCGACACGATCGAAATCGGCAAAACTGATCTCGGGCTTGCGCTCGCTGTTCGAACTCATCTTGGTCTTTGGCTCAGGCGTTGCCGTAGGTCTCGAACAGCACGCCGGCCAGCGCGTCCTTGGCCGAGATTCCCGACCAGACGACGAACTGGAAGGCCTGGAAATAGCATTCGCAGGCTTCCAGCGCCGACGACAGCAGCACTTCGACCTGCTGGCTCGACGGCTCGACCCCGCCGGCCAGCAGCAGTGACTGGCGGAACATGATCGCGCCCTCCTGCTCCCAGAGGTCGAAATGGCCGAACAGCATCTGCTCGTTGATCAGCGACAGCAGCCGCATCACTTCCAGCGCGCGGGTCTCCGGCACCTTGATGTCGAAGGCGCAGGCCAGATGCAGCGCCTCGAAATCCTCCATCCACGAGAAGGAGACGTGATAGTCGGTCCAGCTGCCGGCAACCGAGATCGAAATCTCGTCGTCGCCGGCCCGCTCAAAGGACCAGTCGTTGTTGTGGGCTACCTGCTCGATAACATCCACCGGATGGATTTCGCGGGAAAATTCTAGTTCGAGAAGTTCCATGGAATGCTTCCTGTCGTTCTGTACGAGCGCCGCCACACGCTCCGCGGGAGGGCACACACAACGAACAATCTTGTCTAGAACTCGGACGGCCAGGACTTCTCGACGCAAAGACCCCAGACCGGACCCCACCGCCCGGCCGCATGACCCTGCTCCGAATCATGCAACAAATTCAGTCTATTGATCGGGAGTCGCGTGAACAGCCCAATTTTTCGCACTGCGTCATTCGCATGTGGAAAGCCGCTGTCACAAAGATTCATGCAATGCCGTTAAGCGATTCACGGCAAAGCGCTTTTCAGGATCGGGCTATGTGGAAAAGTTTAACGATTATTTTTTTGCGCGGGGCTTGGCCGCCGCCGCTGGTGCGGCATCACCGGCCAGTTCCGCAAGCTTCGCCTCAAGCGCCTCGATGCGGGCGGCAAGGCGGGTGTTTTCTTCCCGAGCCTTGGCGGCCATCTCGCGCGCGGCTTCGAATTCTTCGCGCTGCACCACGTCCATGGTGTTGAGAATGCGTTCAGCTTGGCCCTTGAAGGCGGTCTCCACCTCACGGCGCACGCCCTGGGCGGCGCCGGCGGCATCGGTCATCAGCTTGGCGAATTCATCGAGAATGCGGTTCGGTCCGGTCGACATGGCAAATCCTCGCTTGCTCGAAGTGACGTAGTGGCGCCGCGCGTCGAATGCAAGCTTGTTGCACCCTGCTGCGGCATCAAGTCGGATCTGCTCCTTGCTCAAATCACTGGCAAGTTCGATCAATAACTATTATTATCCAGGACGGTTTTGTAGGAACATCATCATGGCCATTAGCGCCGACTTGGGCACCCGTCTCGAAGATATCGTAAACCAGCTCGTCAGCACCGGCCGCTACAATTCGAAGAGCGAAGTGCTGCGTGAGGGCGTTCGCCTCGTCGAAGAGCGGGAAAAGCGCCTGGCCGCCCTCGACGCAGCACTCGCAGAAGGCATTGCAGATGCCGACGCCGGCCGGGTGAAGCCCGGCGACGAGGTGCTGGACAGACTCGAAGCCAAATACAAGGCGATGGCAGAGAAGAACAAGTGAGGCGTCTGGTCTTCACCCGTCGGGCTGAAGCGGACCTTGCAGCCATTGGTGACTACATCGCGCTGCACAACCCATTTCGTGCGGTGACGTTCATTCAGGAATTGCGCCGCGATTGCATGGAATTGCGCACCATGCCGGAGCGGTATCCGCTCTTCGAGCGGCATCGATCCTCAGGCATTCGTCGGCGCGTCCATGGCAATTATCTGATTTTCTACCGCGTTAGCGCTGACACCTTGGAGATAATGCACGTTCTGCACGGCGCGATGGATCTTGGAACGATCTTGTTCCCCGACAATTGAGCGCGCCCACCTTGCCTTGACCCTGCCAAAACCCTGCCGCATGGTCCGCGCCCAAACGCGTTTCGCAAACCGAGAGTTCCCCGTTGAACGAATATTTCCTGCTGCCGCTGGCCTCCCTGCCCTTCCCCAACATCAACCCGATCCTCATCCAGATCGGGCCGCTGGCGGTGCACTGGTACGGCGTCGGCTATATCGTCGGCATCCTGTTCGCCTGGTGGTATGCCAAGCGGCTCGCCGCCAATGCCAAGCTTTGGCCCGATGGCGTCCTGCCGATGAAGCCGGAGGATCTCGACGATTTCATCGTCTGGGCGGCCATCGGCGTCGTGCTCGGCGGCCGCACCGGCTATGTGCTGTTCTACGATCTGGCGCGTTACATCGCGCACCCGCTCGATATCTTCGCCGTCTGGCAGGGCGGCATGTCGTTCCATGGCGGCCTGCTCGGCGTCATCCTGGCCATGACCCTGTTTTCCATCAAGCGCGGCATCCGCACCTGGTCGCTGTTTGACGTCGTGGCGGCCGGCGTGCCGGTCGGCCTTGGCCTGGTGCGCGTCGCCAACTTCATCAACTCCGAGCTCTGGGGCCGGCCAACCGACGTGCCCTGGGCGTTTGAATTCCCCAATGGCGGGCCGTTTGCCCGTCATCCGAGCCAACTCTATGAGGCGCTGCTCGAGGGCGTGGTGCTGTTCCTCGTGCTGCGCATCCTCACCCATTCGCGCCTCAAGCTGAAGACGCCGCGCTTCGTCGGCGGCGCCTTCATCTGCGGCTACGGCCTGTCGCGCATCTTCGTCGAGTTCTTCCGCGAACCCGACCAGCAGCTCGGCTACCTCCTCGGCACCAACTGGCTGACCATGGGCATGATCCTGTCGTCGCCGATGGTGCTGGCCGGTATCTGGGCGATGCTGACCGCCAAGCCGGTGACGCAACCGCAGCCGGCATGACACGGCTGAAAACCCGCATCGTCGACCTGATCGAGGCCTTGGGGCCGCTTCCCGTCAACGAATATATGGCGCTGTGCCTGTTCGACCCGGCGGATGGGTACTACACGACGCGCGAGCCCTTTGGAGCTGCCGGTGACTTTATCACCGCACCCGAGATCAGCCAGATGTTCGGCGAACTGGTCGCCGTCTGGCTCTATCAGGCGTGGCTGGCGAGCGGCCGACCGCTGCCGGTCACCATCGCCGAGATCGGCCCCGGCCGCGGCACGCTGATGAAGGACATGCTGCGCACGCTGTCGCGGCTTGACCCCGATCTGGCCAATGGTGCTGCCTTCGCCATGGTCGAGACCAGCCCGCGCCTCACAGAGGTCCAGCAACAGACGCTTGGCGTCACACCCTTCACGGTTCGCTGGCACGAAACCATCGAGACCTTGCCGCAACAACCGCTGTTCATCATCGGCAACGAAGTGTTCGACGCAGTGCCCGTCCGCCAGTTCGTTCGCGCCGGCGCCGGCTGGCGCGAGCGCATGGTCGGCCTCGACGACACCAACGAGCTGCGCTTCTTTGCCGGCGCCGGCTCGGTCGATCCGACGCTGTTGCCCGCCGATGCCACTGACGCGCCGCAGGGTGCGATCGTCGAGGTCGCGCCGGCCCGTACAGCGCTGATGGCGGCCATTGCCGAGCACATATCCAAGCATGGTGGCGCCGGCCTGTTCCTCGACTATGGCCATCTCCAACCGGGGTCGGCGACACGCTGCAGGCTTTGCGCAGCCACAATCACGAAGATGTGCTGGCCAATCCCGGCGAGGCCGACCTCACCACCCATGTCGATTTCGCCGCCCTTGCCGCGACCGTTCGCACGCACGGCCTCGACGCCCATCTGTCGAAGCAGGGCGACTTTCTGCTCGGCATGGGCATTCTCGAACGCGCCGGCCGGCTCGGCGCCGGTGCCGACCAGGCGGCACGAGACAAGATCACTGAGGCCGTCGAACGCCTCGCCGGGCCGCAAGCAATGGGCGATCTTTTCAAGGTGCTTGCCATGCTGCCACGCGGCGTGGCCGTCCGGCCATTTGCCACGGCGGATTGACTTTTCACTGCCGGCCCTCCCAATCTCCCGTCCGGCAAAAGCACGGTGCCACCCGCCGGCTGCATTTTGCACCCGGACTTTTTCTTGACGAAACCGCCCACACGGACAACAACGCCCGCATGTTGAATCAGACCAAACCGGATCCCGTTCGGTCGCCGCTGCTGGACAAGGCGCAGGCACAAGGCATCCGCCACGGCTATTTCACCCGCATCGGCGGTGTCTCCAGCGGCATCTACCAGGGCCTCAACATCGGCACCGGATCGAACGACGACCAGACGCTGGTGGCCGAGAATCGCACCCGCGTCGCCGCCTGGATGGGCGTGCCGGCAAGCCATCTGTTGACCGCCTGGCAGATCCATTCGCCCGACGCCATCATCGTCAGCGAACCCTTTGCCGGCGAACGGCCCAAGGCAGACGCTCTCGTCACCGACCGGCCAGGCATCGCCATCGGCGCCTCGACCGCCGATTGCGGTCCGGTGCTGTTCGCGGATGCGCAGGCGCGCATCATCGGTGCGGCACACGCCGGCTGGAAAGGCGCCTTCACCGGGGTGCTCGAAAACACCGTTCTTGCGATGGAAAGCCTAGGCGCCCGGCGTGAAAACATCGTCGCCGTGCTTGGCCCCTCGATCGGCCCTGATAACTATGAGGTCGGGCCGGAATTCGTCGCCCGCTTCGTCGAGGCCGACGCTGAAAACATCGGCTATTTCGCACCCTCGGCAACCCCCCGCCATGCCATGTTTGACCTCAACCGCTACACGGTCGATCGGCTGGCCAGGGCCGGCGTGACGGCCGAGGGCCTCGGCCGCTGCACCTATGCCGAGGAAGATCTGTTTTACTCCTATCGGCGCACCACGCACCGCAAGGAGCCCGACTACGGCCGGCAGGTTTCGGCAATCGTTTTGGAGAGGGAATAATGGCGCTGCATTTTGAACGATCCGAATTTGACGCGCGGCGCGACCGGCTGATGATCGAGATGGCCGAGAAGAAGCTCGACGCCATCCTGCTGTTCGCACAGGAAAGCATGTACTGGCTGACCGGCTACGACACGTTCGGCTTCTGCTTCTTCCAGTGCCTGGTGGTGAAGGCCGACGGTTCGATGGTGCTTCTGACCCGCTCGGCCGATCTGCGTCAGGCGCGCCAGACCTCGATCATCGACAACATCGTTCTGTGGACCGACCGCAACGGCGCCAATCCGGCGGTCGACCTGCGCAATCTGCTCAACGAGCTCGACCTGCTCGGCGCCCGCATCGGTGTCGAATACGACACCCACGGCCTGACCGCCTACAACGGCCGCCGGCTGGACGAACAGTTGCAGACCTTCGGCCAGATCGCCGATGCGTCCGGCATTGTCGGCCGGCTGCGCCTGTTCAAGAGCCCGGCCGAAATCGCCAAGGCCGAGAAGGCCGCCAATCTCTCCGACGATGCGCTCGACGCGGCCCTGCCGCTGATCAAGCAGGGCGGCGACGAAGCCCTGATCCTGGCCGCCATGCAGGGCGCGATCTTTGCCGGCGGCGGCGACTATCCGGCCAACGAGTTCATCATCGGCTCTGGCGTCGACGCGCTGTTGTGCCGCTACAAATCCGGCCGCCGCAAGCTCACCAAGAACGACCAGCTGACGCTCGAATGGGCCGGCGTCTTCAACCATTACCATGCACCGATGATGCGCACGGTGCTGACCGGCAAGGTCTCGAAGCGCCATCAGGAGCTTTTCGATGCCGCCCGCGCAGCACTTCTGGCCGTCGAGAAGGCAATGACGCCGGGCAACAGCTTCGGCGACGTGTTCGACGCCCACGCCCGCACCATGGAGGCGCACGGCCTGACCAAACACCGGCTGAACGCCTGCGGCTACTCGGT
Organism: Mesorhizobium cantuariense; assembly: GCF_042647205.1. Classification (NCBI taxonomy): domain Bacteria; kingdom Pseudomonadati; phylum Pseudomonadota; class Alphaproteobacteria; order Hyphomicrobiales; family Phyllobacteriaceae; genus Mesorhizobium; species Mesorhizobium cantuariense. The sequence continues at coordinate 5,016,234 of NZ_JBHRVD010000001.1, forward strand.
CGGCGCCCGCTTCACACCGTCCTGGATGGACATGCCGATGTTCTATCAAGGCAACCCCGAACCGATCGCGCCCAACATGACGCTGTTCGCCCACATGATCATCATGGATTCCGACACCGAGACGGCAATGACGCTTGGCCGCACCTACCTGACCACCGAATCCCAGCCCAAGCCGCTGTCCCGCCATGATCTCGACTTGATCGTACAGTGAATCCATAATGGGAGGCGTTCTTCGCCAAGGAGTTAGAAGGCAAATGAGACGATCGCATGTGACGACCGTGTCATTGCTTGTGGCATTGGCTCTTGCCGCCTGCACCAACGCAAAGGACGTGCTCGAACCGTCGGCGATCACCCCGCCGGCGACGTCGGCACAGACGCTGCCCGCCACGTCAGGCAACACGGCAGCCACGGTTCCGGCACCCGCCGGCACCACGGCGGGCGCTCCTGCAACCGTCACCACCCCGGTCACATCAGCCCAAAGCGCTGCGATCCTGGCGAAGACCCGGCTGCAGATCGCGCCGATCGTCGGCGCTTCGGTCGAAGCGGCGACACCGCTGACGGCGGAGCTGCAGACACGCGCCAGGCAGCGCGGCATCACGCTCGCCGGCAGCGCCGACCAGACCGCGACCCACGTGCTCAAAGGCTATTTCTCGACGATGTCGGAAGGCACGGACACCACCGTTATCTATGTCTGGGACGTCTATGACCCGGCCGGCAACCGCCTGCACCGTATCAACGGCCAGCAGAAGGCGCCATCGGTCAAATCCGGCGACAGCGGGGGCGGCGACAGCTGGAAGGGGGTCTCGCCGGCCACCATGCAGGCGATCGCCGACCAGACCATCGACCAGTTCGCGGCCTGGCTCGGCGGCAAGGCGGGCTGAAATGTTGCAGCCTGGCGATGGCGCGGAGCTTTCTTGAGTTTAGCCGGCGGATTCCCGATCTCGGCGCTTGCAATACCGGCGCGGGCCGCTAAAAGCCCGGTTAAAGGGCGCAGGCGAGTCCGTCAGGTCTTTCCATCCTCCACCAGGAACCGTGCATGAAACTCTTCGCGGGCAATTCCAACAGGGTGCTGGCCGAAGCGGTCGCCCGGTACCTCAACGTCCCGCTGGGCAAAGCCACGGTCAGGCGCTTCGCCGACCAGGAAATCTTCGTCGAAATCCAGGAAAACGTGCGCGGTGAGGATGTCTTCATCCTGCAGTCGACCTCGTTCCCGACCAACGATCACCTGATGGAACTGCTCATCATGATCGACGCCTTCATGCGCTCGTCGGCCAAGCGCATCACGGCGGTCATCCCCTATTTCGGCTACGCCAGGCAGGACCGCCGCGCCTCCGGCCGCACACCGATCTCGGCCAAGCTGGTCGCCAACATGATCACCCGCGCCGGCGTCGACCGCGTTTTGACGCTCGACCTGCATGCCGGCCAGATCCAGGGCTTCTTCGACATCCCGACCGACAATCTGTTCTCCGTGCCGGTCATGGCCCGCGACGTGAAGGCCAAATACAAGCAGCTCGGCAACGTCGTGGTGGTCTCGCCCGACATCGGCGGCGTGGTGCGGGCGCGTGCGCTGGCCAAGCGCTTCGACGCGCAACTGGCCATCGTCGACAAGCGCCGTGAGCGTCCCGGCGAATCGGAAGTCATGAACATCATCGGCGCGGTCGCCGGCAAGGATTGCCTGCTGATCGACGACATCGTCGATTCCGGCGGCACGCTGTGCAACGCCGCCGATGCGCTGCTGGCCAACGGCGCCACCAGCGTCACCGCCTACATCACCCACGGCGTGCTATCGGGCGGTGCGGTTGCCCGCATCAGCAGCTCGAAGCTGCAGGAACTGGTGATCACCGATTCCATCCAGCCGACCCAGGGCGTGCTCGACGCACACAACATCCGAGTCATTTCGATCGCCGACCTGATGGGCGAAGCCATCTCGCGCACGGCGACCGAGGAATCCGTGTCGAGCCTGTTCGACTAGGATCGGCACCTACCCTAAGGCGCTGGGCTTTCCAGCCGAACCGGGCCGATCAGGCGACGAGCGACTTCGACGCTTTCGCGCGCGCCGCGCATATAGCCGCGCGGCGACGCGCCCAGCATGCGTTTGAACATGGTGATGAAGGCCGGCACGCTGTCATAGCCGAGATCGAGCGCCACCCTCGTGATCGGCTCGCCATCGGCGAGCCTGGGCAGCGCCGCGAACAGGCAGGCCTGCTGGCGCCATGTCGACAGCGACAGGCCGGTCTGGCGCTGGAAGGCGCGCGTAAATGAACGCCGGCTCATGCCGGCGGCATCAGCCCACTCGTCGATCGTCGCATGCGGTGAAGGCGCTGAGACGAACCGCCGGCACAGCGCCGCGAGCCTCGGATCGGACGGGAAAGGCAGGCCGAGCGGCCGTTCCGGCAGGGTCGGGATTTCGTGCAGCAGCAGGTTCATGATCAGCCCGCCGCGCCCTTCCAAAACGCCGCCTTGCGGCAGCTTTTCCGATTCCACGATCAGGCTGTGCATCAGGTCGGTGACGCCGACGACGCGCAAGCCTTCGGGCAGCCCGGGGATCGCCCGTGGCATGACGTAGACCGAGCGCATCGAGACATCGCCCAGCATTTCGACGGAATGCTCGGTGCCGGCTGGAATCCACATCGCGTGGTCGGGCGGCACCATCCAGCGCCCGTAGCGCGTCGTCACCAGCACCACACCGACAAGCGCATGCAGCAGCTGGCTGCGGCTGTGGCGGTGCTGCGGCACACGGTAGCCGTCCGGATATTCGGTCGGCAGCGCCACCGCCGGCCCGGCCACTTGCTCCAGCCACTGCCAGCGGCTCTCGTGCAACTGGCCGAGATTGGCATTGCCGGCGTGAAAGACTTCTCTACCGTGCGGCATCCTATATGGCCCACTTGCGAAACTATTGGACCAAACCACGAAAGAAGTCGTGCCGCAAGCGGCTTATAAGGCAGCGTCCTCAAGGCGCTCCACGGGAGCGTCCGACAAGGCGGCCGCAGGAGCGTCCGTCAACTGCCTGCGGGCGTGCCCGCCAAAAAGACCACGGAGCCTTACCTTGACCGATACGACAGCCGCCAGCGTCGCCCCGCCAGCGAGCGCCAGTCACGCTTCAGCCCAGGCGACGGCCTTCACCGTCATCCTGGCGGTGAGCTTCTGCCACTGCATCAACGACATCATGCAGTCGCTGCTATCGGCCATTTATCCGCTCCTGAAAGAGAATTACGGCCTCGATTTCTGGCAGATCGGCCTCCTGACCTTCACCTTCCAGGTGACCGCATCGCTGCTGCAGCCGGTGATCGGCATGATCACCGACAAGCGGCCGATGCCCTATTCGCTGCCCTACGGCATGGCGTCGTCGCTGATCGGCCTCGCCGTGCTCGCCTATGCCGGGCACTACTACCTGCTTCTGATCGGCGCCTCGCTGATCGGCATCGGCTCGGCGATCTTCCATCCGGAATCCTCGCGCATCGCCCGCTTTGCCTCCGGCGGCCGCTTCGGCCTGGCGCAGTCGCTGTTCCAGGTCGGCGGCAATTTCGGCCAGTCCATGGGGCCGCTGCTGGCTGCCTTCATCGTCGTGCCGTTCGGCCAGACCAGCATCTCCTGGTTCGCCGTCGGTTCGCTGATCGGCATCATCGTTTTGTGGCAGGTCGGCGGCTGGTACAGCCGGCTGCGCGCCGCACAGGGCAACCGCAAGACGGCAAGCTTCGTCTCGCCCTTCCCGCGCCGCAAGGTTATGTGGGCATTGGCGGTGCTGACGTTGCTGGTTCTGACCAAGAACGCCTACATCGCCAGCCTCGCCAGCTACTACACCTTCTATTCCATGCATAAGTTCGGGGTTTCGGTGCAGATGTCCCAGGTCATGCTGTTCCTGTTCCTCGGCGCCTCGGCGCTCGGCATCCTGCTCGGCGGCCCGTTCGGCGACCGCTATGGACAGAAGGCGATGATCTGGTTCTCCATCGTCGGCGTGCTGCCCTTCACGCTGGCCCTGCCCTACGCCAATCTGGAATGGACGATGGTGCTGACGGTGCTGATCGGCCTGATCCTGTCCTCGGCCTTCTCCAACATCGTCGTCTTTGCGCAGGAGCTGGTGCCAGGCCGCGTCGGCATGATCGCCGGCATCTTCTTCGGCTTCGCCTTCGGCATGGGCGGCATCGCCGCTGCCGTGCTCGGCGTCGTCGCCGACATGAAGGGCATCGATTACGTCTTCCAGATCTGCTCGTATCTGCCGCTGCTCGGGCTGCTGACCGTGTTCCTGCCGAACATGAAGGAAGTCAGGAAGGCACAGGCGGTCGCTGCAATCCGCTAGCAGGCTGTTGAAGAAGTGCTAGCGCAGTTGTTGGGAGCGTGATTCACTGATCCTTGATCGATTGGGGATTCGTGGATGCGCGGATTGGACGAGCGGACAGGGTCGCTGTTTTCGTATGTCGATCTTGAGGAGCGCGTTCGGGGTGATCATCCGCTTCGCACGATCCGGGAAATCGTCAACGCGGCGCTAGCGGAGATGGACGGCGATTTCGCGGTGATTTATCCGCCTGGGCTCGGCCGCCCGTCGATAGCGCCGGAGCGATTACTGCGTGCGATGCTGTTACAGGCCTTCTACGGCATCCGCTCTGAGCGCCAGTTGATGGAGCGGATGGAGTTCGATCTTCTGTTCCGCTGGTTTGTAGGTCTTGGCATTGATGATCCGGCCTGGGACCATTCGAGCTTCACCAAGAACAGGGAGCGTCTGCTCGAAGGCGAGATCGCGGCGAAGTTCCTGCGCGCGGTTCTTGCACAGCCGAAGGTGAAGCGGCTTTTGTCCTCGGACCACTTCTCGGTGGATGGGACGCTGATCGACGCCTGGGCTTCGATCAAGAGCTTCCGGCGCAAGGATGGCGGCGACAATGATCCGGACGGTGCTGGCCGCAACGCCGAGCGCGGCTTTCATAAGGAGAAGCGCTCTAACGACACGCACCAGAGCACGAGCGATCCGCAGGCGCGGCTCTACAAGAAGGGCGACGGCCGGCCGGCGAAGCTCTGCTATATGGGACATGCGCTGATGGAGAACCGCCATGGGCTGGCGGTCGACGGCGGCATCACCCAGGCTACGGGCACGGCCGAGCGGGAGGCCACGCTCGCCATGTTGGACCGCAGGCAATCGCGACGGCGCATCACGCTGGGCGCCGACAAAGCCTACGACGTGCGTCAGTTCATCAAGGACCTGCGCGAGCGCAAGGTTACGCCGCATATTGCCGTCGATGGCCATCTCAGCAAGACGGGCAAGCCCCGCGTAACGGCAATCGATGGCCGCACGAAGCGCCATCTGGGCTATGAAGCCAGCCAGCGCTGCCGCAAGCGGATCGAAGAGGTGTTCGGCTGGATCAAGTCATCCGCCGGCATGGCCAAGGTCAAGCTGCGAGGATGCGCCCGTGTGGGCGCGGCTTTCACCTTGGGCCTGGCGGCCTACAACCTGATCCGCCTGCCCAAGCTGCTGGCGGCGCCAGCATGAGCCTCGTGGGACGCTGGCGGATCGTTGAGATGCCCGACTATGTCGAGGACTATCCCGACATGGCCGAGCCCGCTCACATTCTCTTTGAAGCCAACGGTTCCGGCGAATTCGCCTTCGGCTGCGTCACCGGAGAGATATTCGGCGGAGGCGACGGCAACCATGTCGCCTTCTCCTGGCAAGGCAATGACGAAATGGACGAGGCTCAGGGAGACGGTTGGGCTGAAATCCAACCGGACGGCTCCATCGTAGGCCAAATCTGCTTTCACAACGGCGATGAAGCAGACTTCATCGCTCGCAGATGGACTTCTTCAACAGCCTGCTAGACCTGAAATGAACGAGAAAGGCACCCGCCTGATGGCGGGTGCTTTTTTTCTTCGAAAATATCCTAGGCCTTGAAGAAGGCCAGGAGGTCGGCGTTGATGGTGTCGGCATGGGTCGTGGCCATGCCGTGCGGGTAGCCCTTGTAGACCTTGAGTTCGCCCTTCTTGAGCAGCTTGATCGTCAGCAGCGCCGAGTCGACGATGGGAACGATCTGGTCGTCGTCGCCATGCATGACCAGCACCGGCACGTCGATCGCCTTCAAATCCTCGGTGAAGTCGGTTTCCGAGAAGGCCTTGATGCAATCGTAATGCGCCTTGGTGCCGCCCATCATGCCCTGGCGCCACCAATTGTCGATGATCCCTTGCGAGATTTCCGCACCCGGGCGATTGAAGCCGTAGAACGGACCGGCCGGAACGTCGCGGAAGAACTGGGCGCGGTTGGCCGCCTGGGCGGAGCGGAAGCCGTCGAAAACCTCGATCGGCAGGCCGCCGGGATTGGCCGCGGTCTTGAGCATGATTGGCGGCACCGCGCCGATCAGCACCGCCTTAGCAACACGGCCGCCGGCGCCATATTGGGCGACATAGCGCGCCACTTCGCCGCCGCCGGTCGAATGGCCGACATGGATGGCGTTCTTCAGGTCCAGATGGGCGGCGAGTTCCGCGACATCCGCGGCATAGGTGTCCATCTCGTTGCCGATATCCGTCTGGGTCGAGCGGCCATGGCCACGCCGATCGTGGGCAATGACACGGTAGCCTTGTGCCAGGAAGAACAGCATCTGGGCGTCCCAGTCGTCGCTGCTCAATGGCCAGCCGTGATGGAAGACGACAGGCTGCCCGGTTCCCCAGTCCTTGTAGTAGATCTGCGTTCCGTCCTTGGTGGTGATCGTGCCGCTGCCGGAGTTGGGCTTGGTTCGCGAGGTCATCTCAATCTCCTTTCAGTTGTTATCACGATAAACAATATCGCGATATCAATATGCCTAACGCAGCTCGACACCCTTGTCCACGAAAATATATATCGCGATATCATTTTTCGTGGTATCAAATTGACGCTTGTATCGGCAAGAAGGAATGCGCCGTGCCTCTCCCGTTGGACAACCAGCTCTGTTTCACGCTCTATGCCACCAGCATGGCGATCAACCGCACCTACAAGCCGATGCTGGACGAGATGGGGATCACCTATCCGCAGTACCTGGTGCTGAACGCACTTGGAGAGGCTGACGGCATGTCGGTCGGCACCATCGCCCACAGGCTCGCTCTGGAATCGAGCACCGTCACGCCGTTGGTGAAGCGAATGGAGCAGGCCAGGCTGGTGACCCGCCAGCGCAGCCAGACCGACGAACGCCAGGTGCAGGTCGACCTGACCCCCGCCGGGCGCGCACTGCTGGTGCAATGCAACTGTCTGAACGAGACCTTGATCGTGCGCTCGGGCATGACGCTGGCCGAGCTCAATGCTTTGAACCGGCAGATCCAGGCGCTACGCGACGCGTTGACCGGCGACCGGTAGCCCACACAGCCCTTGCGTAGCCGCTCGGCCCTGTCATGGGTCGATGGCAGTCAGCACGGCTTTTGACGGCGGCTAAGCCAAACGTCCGAAAGTCATCATGCGGACTTAAGCACAGCAAATGACCGTTTGCGCATGGCTCGCTTTGCCTGGAAACTAGCGGCGGGAGCGGGACGGCCGACATGAAAGCCCTGGATCTTGTCTATGCCGAATTCGCGCATGAGGGCCATCTGCTCGTCGGTTTCCACCCCTTCGACCAGGATTTTGTGGCCGCGATTTCGAACCAGCGTAATAATGTCCTGGAGCATTGCCTTGCCGTTCGGGGCGCTGCAGTCGTGCAGAAACGAGCGGTCGATCTTCACCGTATCGAAATCGATCAGACGAAGCCACGAAAGGCCAGCGAAGCCCGTCCCGAAATCATCCAGCCATATCTTGATCCCGAGCAGCTTCAGGTCGCTGATGCAGCGGAGGATGTCCGAATGCATCTCCATCTCCAGCCCTTCGGTGATTTCGAAGGCCAGCCTGCTGCCGGCGACGCCGGTCTCGCCCAGAATGGTCGCGACGGACGTTGCAAAGCCAGGCGTCTTGAGCTGGATCGGAGAGACGTTGACACTGACGACACGGACGTGATCGTCCGCCAGGAGCTCTGCGCACACTGTCCTTATGGCCCAGCGCCCGAGTTCCAGGATCGCGCCGGTCCGTTCCGCGACGGGGATGAACAGGCTTGGCGGAACCGATGTACCGTCCAGCATTTTGAGGCGCATCAGAGCCTCTACCGCTTCAACCCGGTCCGATTTGACATCCTGGATAGGCTGATAGACGAGTGAAACGAGATTCTGGCCGATCGCGATCTTCAGCAAAGCCGCAATGTTCTCACTCTCGTCGCTGCTTTGGGGATCGGTTGGATCGAACAGCCGGGCACAGTTTCGACCACCGGCTTTTGCCAGATAGAGCGCGCGATCGGCCTCGTGGATGATCTTCTCCAGCTTGGCACCGGTCTGCGTCCTGGTGAAGGCAGCGCCAACGCTCACTGTCACGATCGAGACACCGTCGCGCCGCAGCTCGTGGGTAAGCGCCAGGTTTTCCACCGTGCTGCAAATGGCTTCCGCGATATCCAGTATCTGCTCTTTTTTCTCCATGCGGGCCAGGACGATGAACTCTTCACCGCCATAGCGGCCGATGGAGCCATTGTACTGCTTGATCATATCGCTAAGGGCATTGGCGACATGGATCAGGCAACGGTCGCCTTCCTGATGGCCGTAGCAGTCATTGAACTTCTTGAAAAAGTCCACGTCGATGAGGATCGCCCCGAAACTGGTGCCAACCTTTTGCCAGTCACTCCAGTAATCCCGCAGCTTCTCGTCGATCGCCCGCCGGTTCTCCAGACCCGTAAGCGGATCGGTCCGCGACAGTCTCAGCAAAGCCTTACCGCGTTCGGTCGCCTCATTGTGTTGAATCTTGGCTTCCAGGGCGTTCAAGAAGACGTTGTAGCGCTCCTCATTCAGTTTCCAGTTCACATATGACGTGAATGTAAAGCAGGAAATGTAGAAAGTACCAAATACCATTTTGTATGTTAATGTAGAAGGCACAAAGTAATTCACAATATACAATACACATAAGATTATGGCAGAGGTTATAATGGAAACCTTGAACCTGAACGTGAAAAAAAGATTGGCACTCATCATGAATATGGTCCCGAAGACCATATAATAAGAGACACTTTCCTTGTCGGCGCCCATAACCGCTGGGGACAACCAGCCGACATAACCAAAGATGATGGCTCCCGCGCAGGTCATGTCGAGCCATTCCGTTCCGACGCCGCGGCGAAGCTGCTCTTCCAGTATCAAAAGCGCGCTCAATCCGACCGCGAAGCGCGCCGTGATCGTATAGACGGCCACATCTGGAATCAGCAGCAGATCCGTTGCCGAAAACAAGAGATAGATGGCAACGGCGATCCAAAGCCCTGGCCTGGCTTCCCCTCTTCGCGTCGCCTGGGCTTCCGTGCGGTAAAGGGTGCGGAGTTCGTCGGCCCCCAGTTCGTAGCGTGGCTCGTACGGTTCCGCATCAACCGTATCGACCAATACGGATGACAGGTGTTCGTTCATCACAATAGACCCCGTTTGAAAGGGATTTTGTTTTCCGAACTCATTTCCAGCTTCTGCCCCCACGCGGGCCGGCTCCTTGGGACGCGACAGCGATTGCGACGCCGGGCAAACAAATGCAATCGCGCAAGACAAGTTTCCGTTAACTCGAACCCGGAATCCGGCTCGGAAGCCGTCTAAAGAACGAACATGGTTGGCGGGAAATTAATCATACCGCTAAAATGCCCCCGGACTGACATTGGCAAATGGAGCATTCTACGCAATAAGTTAACTGACTGTTAACTATGGAGTGATGGCGTGCAAACCGTTCTTGATGGCAAAAGCTTGATTACTGCCGAGATGCTGGCCGGCAGCCTCCCTCGAGGAAAGCTCGAGCATCATAGCGAAGCGTTCGAAACCGCTCGCGCAGAGCTGGCGCTCATTCTCCACGCGACACACCAGCAGGTCGAACAGAGCAAGGATCCCGCCGAGATCGTTCGTCGCTTGCTGTCCTACCTCAACGCGCTGCGTTCCAAGGTTCATCCCGACGTTTGGCAAGCATTGATACCGGTGGCGCAGAACCACCCGATCCTGGGATATTTTCTAGAGGATCCGCTTACGCGGTGGTCGTTCAGCAAGCCCAGGGGTTATTCCGGCGACGCGGAGCTGCTGGATTATATCTATTGCGATCCGCACGTGGCCGAGAGCGTGGCAAACGCCTCGGAGGTCGGCAAGGCGCTCTATAGCCATACCCAGAACGTACCGTCGTGTGTCGCTGCAAGGGAACGACGCGATCTTCTGACCCGATATGTCGATGAGATTGCGGCCAAGAACGGACCGCAAACTGAGGTCCTGGCGATCGCGGCCGGCCATTTGCGGGAAGCCAACCGTTCAGTCGCCTTGGCGGAGGGCCGCCTCAAGCGCTGGGTTGCGCTCGATCAGGATCCCCAGAGCGTTGGATTGATCGCGCGCGACTTCCAGGGCACGGTGATCGAGGCCATCGACGGCTCGGTGCGAACCGTGCTCACGAGAGGCCACAAACTGGGCAAGTTCGACTTCATCTACGCCTCCGGCCTTTACGACTACCTCCAGCACAACGTCGCCGTGAAACTCACGAAAACGTGCCTGCAGATGTTGAAGCCGAATGGAACATTCCTGTTCGCGAACTACGCCGAGGGCAATCCCGACGCCGGGTACCGGGAGACGTTCATGGACTGGGTGTTGCTGCTGCGGTCGGAGGTCGACATGTGGAACATCGTCAATGCCAGCGTCGACCGCAACGCCGTCGAGGCGCAGGTGTTCTTTGGCGAGAACCACAACGTCCTGTATGCCGTCATCGAAAAGCGCGGATAGCGCCCGACTTGGACTGTGCGCCGGCGGAGGTGCCTTTGGCTTGCACCTCCGGCCGCCTTCCGCTATAGAGCCGCCACCCGCGTAGACACCCTTGGAGGCAACGCGGCGGAAGGCCGCCTCACCCGGCGGCTTTCGACGTTTACGGTCCAGCACTTTGCCAACCGTGAGCGCTCCAGAACAAACCGAAAGGAAATGCCATGAGCCACGACACTTACGAGCTCAAGGCCGAAGCACGCGAACAGGTCGGTAAGGGGTCCGCCCGTGCAGTTCGCCGCAACGGTAAAGTGCCTGCAGTAATCTATGGTGACAAGCAGCCTCCCCTGGCTATCGCGCTCACCTACAAGGACATCTACTACAAGATCCATGGCGGCGGGTTTCTGACCACGATCGCCACGATCGATGTCGACGGTAAGAAGATCCAGGTCCTGCCGAAGGACTTCCAGCTCGACCCGGTCAAGGATTTCCCTGTCCATGTCGACTTCCTGCGCATCGGCAAGGACACCCAGGTCAATGTCGACGTGCCTGTCCACTTCATCAACGAGGACAAGTCGCCCGGCATCAAGCGCGGCGGCGTGCTCAACATCGTGCGCCACGAAGTCGAGTTCCACTGCCCGGCCAATGCGATCCCGGAATTCATCACCGTTGATCTCACCGGCGCCAACATTGGCGACTCGATCCACATCTCGGCGGTTACGCTGCCGGCTGGTGTGAAGCCTGTGATCTCCGACCGCGACTTCACCATCGCGACCATTGCCGGTTCGTCGGCGATGAAGCCGGAGACGGAAGAGACGGCTGAAGCGGCTGCACCTGAAGCGGCTCCTGCCGCCGAAGAGAAGTAACTCTTTCCCGCCCGGAGCAGACGATGCCAGAGAAGACAGCGCTTGTCTTTGCAGGCCTCGGCAATCCGGGCGCGAAATATGCTGACAATCGACACAATGTCGGTTTCATGGCGGCGGACGCAATCGCCCGCCGCCATTCCTTTTCGCCCTGGTCGAAGAAATTCCAGGGCCTGATTTCTGAAGGCACGCTCGACGGCGAAAAGATCGTCCTGATCAAACCGCAGACCTTCATGAACCTGTCCGGCCAAGCGGTCGGCGAAGCACTGCGCTTCTACAAGCTCGGCCCCGAGGCGCTCACCGTCTTCTATGACGAGATCGACCTTGCCGCCGGCAAGCTGCGGGTGAAGGTCGGTGGCGGCTCCGGCGGCCACAATGGCATTCGCTCGCTCGACCAGCATGTCGGCAACGCCTATCGCCGCGTGCGCATCGGTGTTGGCCATCCCGGCGTCAAGGAAATGGTGCATGGCCATGTGCTTGGCGACTTTGCCAAGGCTGACCGCGAATGGCTGGATGTCCTGCTCGACGCCATCGCCGGCGACGCCGGATTGCTGGCCAAGGGCGACGACAATTCCTTCATGAACCGCGTGACGCTGGCCTTGCGCGACAAGCTGGTGCCGACAGGCGATGACAACCGACCGCCTCCCAAGGCGCCAAAAGTGCAGAGCCCGAAAGCCCAAAGTCACATCCGCCAGGCCCGCCCGCAACAGGCGCCCGCCAAGCTCCCCGAGACCGGGCCGATGGCCGCCATGCTGAAGAAGCTTTTCGGCGGCAAGGACTGAGCCGGATCGGCGCCACAGGGCTTGACGTTGATCACCCCTATCGCCCATAGCCCTGATCAAATTTCTATTTTCCCGATAGGACCGGACAAAAATGGGTTTCAAATGCGGCATCGTTGGCTTGCCCAACGTCGGCAAGTCGACGCTTTTCAACGCGCTGACTAGGACGGCGGCGGCGCAGGCCGCCAACTATCCGTTCTGCACCATCGAACCGAACACCGGCGAGGTGGCGGTGCCCGATCCGCGCCTGCAGAAGATCGCGGCAATCGGCAAGTCGAAGGAGATCATCCCGACCCGCATCTCCTTCGTCGATATTGCCGGTCTGGTGCGCGGCGCCTCGAAGGGCGAAGGGCTGGGCAACCAGTTCCTTGCCAACATCCGCGAGGTCGACGCCATCGTGCATGTGCTGCGCTGCTTCGAGGATGACGACATCACCCATGTCGAGGGCCGCATCGACCCGGTGGCCGATGCCGAGACGGTCGAAACCGAGCTGATGCTCGCCGACCTCGACAGCCTCGAGCGCCGCATCGTGCAATTCCGCAAGCGTGCCGGCAGCAAGGACAAGGAAGCCACCACCGTACTGCCGATGATGGAGGCAGCGCTCGAACTGCTGCAAGCAGGCAAGCCGACCCGCGTCCTGCTCAAGGGCATTTCGGCGGAAGATTTGCGCATCCTGCAGGGGCTCAACCTTTTGACCTCGCACCCGGTCCTCTACGTCTGCAACGTCACCGAAGCCGACGCCGCCACCGGCAACGAGCACACCAAGGCCGTGGAGAAGATGGCTGCGGCGCAAGGCGCCAGCACCGTCGTCATCTCGGCCGCGATCGAAGCCGAGGTCGCGCAGCTCTCGGACGAGGAAGAGATGGAATTCCTGTCCTCGCTCGGCCTCGATGAGCCTGGCCTGAACAAGGTCATCCGCGCCGGCTACGAGCTGTTGCACCTCATTACCTATTTCACCGTCGGGCCGAAGGAGACGCGCGCCTGGACCGTGCACAAGGGCGACAAGGCACCGCAGGCGGCCGGCGTCATCCACACCGATTTCGAGCGCGGCTTCATCCGCGCCCAGACCATCGCCTACAACGACTTCGTCACACTGGGCGGCGAAGTAGCGGCCAAGGAAGCCGGCAAGGCCCGCGACGAAGGCAAGGAATATGTCGTCCAGGACGGCGACATCCTGCTGTTCAAGTTCAACACCTGATGCCTCAAGGGGGCGGGTATCCGAAACATCCCGGCAAGCTGTCGGCGAAGTTTTCTCGACGAGTGCTTCCGAGTGTGCCGGCGGCCATCCGCGGATAGCCACTTGTCTTGATTTTGTCATGCCACAGGTCTAAGCGGCAGACGCACGGTCGGCGCACACGCTGAAGAACCGTGCAATCCGACACCACGCGTCAATTCGAACGCACCCCTTTAATCTGGCAGGGAGATCTGGCGATGATCAAGGCCTTCGTCGTGGACAATGATCGCCTGCGCGCTGTCGACGATCTCCTGGCAACCAGCGAGACCATCGTCTGGGCCGACCTGTTCAACCCGACAAAGGACGAGGAAGCGACGATCGAGAGCTGGCTCGGCGTTGCCATTCCGACGCGCGAGGAGATGGAGGAGATCGAGATTTCGAGCCGCCTCTATGTCGAGGACGGCGCCTATTTCATGACCGCCACCCTGCCCGCCCAGACCGAGATCGACGACCCCCTGATGTCGCCGGTAACCTTCGTGCTCGCCGGCACCAGGCTGATCACCGTGCGCTATCACGAACCGAAAGCCTTCAAGACCTTTCCACAGCGCGCCGAGAAGGTGGCGACCGGCTGCACCAGCGGCGACACGATCCTGATCGGGTTGCTGGAGGCGATCGTCGACCGTCTCGCCGATATCCTTGAGCGCGCCGGCCGCGACATCGAGGCGATCTCGCGTGACATCTTCCAGGCAACCTCGACCAAGGTTTCCAAGCGCAACCGCGACTTCCAGGAACTGCTGAAAGCCATCGGCCGCAAGGAGGATATCGCGTCTTCGATCCGCGACAGCCTGATCTCACTGCAACGCCTGGCCGGCTTCTTCGCCCATGCCTCGACCCGCACCAAGATGAGCAAGGACACCAAGGCGCGCATCAAGACGCTGTCGCGCGACGTGCTGTCGCTCGCCGACCACGCCACCTTCCTGTCGCAGAAGATCTCCTTCCTGCTCGACGCGACGCTTGGCATGATCTCGATCGAGCAGAACGCCATTATCAAGATCTTCTCGGTCGCCGCCGTCATCTTCCTGCCGCCGACGTTGGTTGCCTCGATCTACGGCATGAACTTCGACGTCATCCCCGAGCTCAAATGGGAGCTGGGCTATCCCTTCGCCATTGCCATGATGGTGCTGTCGGCGATCCTGCCCTTCTGGTATTTCCGCCGCCGCGGCTGGCTCTGATCCGCCCGCCAAAGGCCATGCAGCCACGACGTGGCGCTATAGAAATCTCTTGACCAAATGCGCTGCGGCCTGCATCCGGAAACCCTCGATCCTGAGGGATCGCAGGTTCGTGAGCCGGATTTCAGACCATGACTGCAAAACCAAAAAGCTGGGCCTATGAGGATTTCGTCGAGGGCGCGTCGCTCGATCTTGGCTCGAAGGTGGTCAGCGCCGCCGAGATCGTCGAATTCGCCGGAGAATTCGACCCGCAGTCGATGCATCTCGACGAAGAGGCCGGCAAGGCCAGCATCCTTGGCGGGCTGGCGGCCTCGGGCTGGCACACCTGCGCCATGTTCATGCGCATGCTGTGCGATGCCTTCCTGCTGGACTCGACCTGCCAGGGCGCGCCCGGCGTCGATCAGGTCAAATGGAAGAAGCCGGTCCTGGCCGGCGACCAACTCACCGGCACCCTGGTGGTTGTTGCCAAGCGCCTGTCGAAATCGAAGCCGCAACTCGGCTTCGTGACCATGCGCAGCGAACTGTTCAACCAGCGTGGCGAGAGCGTCTTCGAGCTCGAGAATTCCGTCATGTTCCTCACGCGCGATGCCGCGGGGATCCCTGCATGACACTGGACGAGTTCTTCCGCATCGGCACCACCGTGGCGCTTGGCTCGCACACATTCGAGCCCGAGGCGATCAAGGCCTTCGCCCGCAAATACGACCCGCAGATCTTCCATATCGACGAGGAAGCCGCGAAGAAAAGCGTGCTTGGAGGGCTCTGCGCATCCGGCTGGCACACCGCGGCGACCTGGATGAAACTCAATCTCGAAAACCGCATGGACGCCGAGGTCGCTGCATGGAGCGGCCCCGGCCCGGTGCCGGAATTCGGCCCCTCGCCCGGCTTCAAGAACCTGAAATGGCTGAAGCCGGTCTATGCCGGGCAAACCATCACCTTCACACGCACCGCACTGT
This sequence comes from Mesorhizobium cantuariense, assembly GCF_042647205.1. Taxonomy (NCBI): domain Bacteria; kingdom Pseudomonadati; phylum Pseudomonadota; class Alphaproteobacteria; order Hyphomicrobiales; family Phyllobacteriaceae; genus Mesorhizobium; species Mesorhizobium cantuariense. The sequence goes on from NZ_JBHRVD010000001.1 coordinate 5,031,939, forward strand.
CCCACCGCCCGATCGCCTCACGCCCCGGCTGGCGGCTGCTGGCGCTGCGATGCGAGGCTTCCGATCCGACCGGCGACAAGGTGCTGGAGTTCGAGAGCGCCGTGCTGGTGAAGGCTGAGTAGGTTCTTCCTTCGCCCCGTTTACGGCATATGCGCTAAGATAGCTTCGGCATGGACTGAAATTTGCGCTTTCGTGGTGGCTCACGCCATCGATGTCGCAAGGCATGGAGATTTTGGCGCAGGGCTGCCAAGGGAGGTTGAGCAAAGATCGCTGCGATCAGAGAGGCGACGATCTGGCGGGTGGCGCGCCACAGCAGCGGGCGCCCGTCGCTCAAGGGGGAGAGACACCCAACTCCTGCGAAAGGGGTTCGGTCACAAGCGCGATGAGGAAGTGGGCAAGAATCCAAGGCTTTGCGATCCTTGGGTCTTTGGCTGGAGGCGCGCGCAGTCCGATCAGGCTCTTCAGACGCTTGAAGGCGAGCTCGATGCGCCAGCGCATGCGATAGAGCTTGAGAACTGTGCCGGAGGGAAACTCCTCCTGGTCAAGCGAGGTCACAAGGATGACAAAGCCGGCGGCAATCAGCGTCTCCGGTTGAACCTGCTTGCCCTTGGCCTTGGCTTCCTTGTTGATTTTGCGCCGCGCTTCTTGTGTCGCAGCCTCGGATTTGCGCAAGGCGATCAGGCGCATCTTCAGGGGCTCGCCCTTCTTGAGGCCCAGCCAGACAGGCGTTTCGATGACCTCCTCCCGGCAGCTCTTCAGGTGGCCGATGAGATCGAACGCCTTGCCGTTGGCGTCGAGCCATCGCACATTCTTCCACGGCGCGCGCACGACAACGTCGCCGTCTTGCGCCATGACCTTTGCGATCCGCTCGGCCTGCAGATAGGCGCGGTCGCCGATGCGGATCTCGCCCGGCACCACCGGCACGCGGTCGATCAGCTCGGCCTCGCTCTGGTCGGTGATCTCGAGGAAATCGAACTGCTCGCGCTCAAGATCGAAGGCGCAGTGCATACGCCAAAGGCCATTGTTCTTCTTCTCATGCACACCCGCCTTGGCAACCGATGTCGCATCGAGGATGCGGATCAGCCGGCCCTTAGGCAAGCCTTCCTCCTCGCGCTTCAAAAGGTGCCCGATCAACTGCTGCAGCCACGGCCCTGCATTGCGCAGCCGGCCGAGCAACGCCACGTCCGAGATGTCGGCGATCCCGCTTGCCGCCGCCCAGGCCACGACGCCCCGCATGCCCACCTTGCCAAGGCAGTAAGCCAGTGTCAGGCGCAACAGATCAGTAGCCGACCTGACGCCCCGCGGCCGCAGAAACGCCTTCGTCTCGCGGGCACTCCCTGCAATCAACTCTTCACCGCCGAGGAGCTCAATCGTCTCGGCCCAGCCGTCATCTACAAGCGATTCGTGAGTCATCGCAGCGTAGAATCACAACCGATTCCCCACTGCAACACCTATCTTAGCGCATATGCCGTTTACGGGGAGAAGGTGCCCGAAGGGCGGATGAGGGGCGGCGCCAGCGCTGGTGTCTCGCGTTGCCTTCCCGGCCCTTCGCTATCGCTCCGGACGTTGGAGCCCTTTGAAAGGTCCACTGGACCTTTCAATTTGCCCTCGGCAAACCGGTCTCAATGCCCCTCAAACCCAATCAGCGTCCTGACCGGCACGCCAAGCGCCTCCAGCCTGGCGCGGCCGCCGAGGTCCGGCAGGTCGATGACGAAGCAGGCGGCGAGGATGTCGGCGCCGATCTGGCGCAACAGCTTGACCGCGGCTTCCGCGGTGCCGCCGGTGGCGATCAAATCGTCAACCAGGATCACTTTCTCGCCGGGCGAAACGCCGTCCTTGTGCATCTCCATCTCATCCAGCCCGTATTCCAGGCTGTAGGCGACACGCACCGTCTCGAAAGGCAGCTTGCCCTTCTTGCGGATCGGTACGAAACCGGCCGAGAGCTGATGGGCAACGGCGCCGCCAAGGATGAAACCGCGCGCCTCGATGCCGGCGATCTTGTCGATCTTCTGGCCGGCATAAGGATGCACAAGCTCGTCGATGGCGCGGCGGAAGGCGCGCGCATTGCCGAGCAGCGTGGTGATGTCGCGAAACAGGATGCCGGGTTTGGGATAGTCCGGAATGGTGCGGATCGCGGCAAGCAACGTGTCTTCGAGCGAGGATTTCATGGTTCGAGATTACCTGAATCGGAGGTTGTTGCGCGACAATTGTTCGATCGAACTGCAGCCCATCAGCTTCATGCCACGTTCGATCTCGACCCGCATCTGCTCAAGCGCCCGTTCGACGCCGGGCTGGCCGGCCGCCGCGAGCGGGAACAAATAATAGCGGCCGACGCCGACGGCCTTGGCGCCGAGCGACAGTGCCTTCAGCACATGCGTACCGCGCTGCACGCCGCCATCCATGATGACGTCTATCCTGTCGCCGACCGCATCGACGATCTCGGCAAGCTGGTCGAACGCCGCCCGCGAACCATCCAGCTGCCGGCCGCCATGGTTCGACAGCACAATGCCGCTGCAGCCGATGTCGACGGCGCGTCTGGCATCCTCCACCGACATGACACCCTTGAGGCAGAACGGACCCGACCACAGCTTGACCATCTCGGCGACGTCGTCCCACGTCATCGACGGGTCGAGCATCTCGGTGAAGTAGCGGCTGATCGACATCGTGCCGCCGCCCATGTCGACGTGCTCGTCGAGCTGCGGCAGCTTGAACCCTTCATGGGTGAAATAGTTGATCGCCCAGGCCGGCTTGAGCGCGAACTGCGCCATTCCGGCCAGGTTGAGCTTGAAGGGAATGGCAAAGCCGGTGCGTTTGTCGCGCTCGCGGTTTCCCCCGGTGATGCTGTCGACGGTCAGCATCATCACCTCCACGCCAACCGCCTTTGCCCGCTGCATCATCGCCCGGTTGAGGCCGCGATCCCGGTGGAAATAGAATTGGTAGACCTGCGGGCTGCTGCTGATCTTGCGCGCTTCCTCGAGGCTGACGGTGCCAAGCGAGGAGACGCCGAACATGGTGCCATATTTGGCGGCGGCCTTGGCGACCGCGCGCTCGTCCTGATGATGGAACAGGCGCTGCAAGGCGGTCGGCGAGCAATAGAACGGCATTGCCAGCTTCTGGCCCATGACCGTCACCGACATGTCGACCTCGCTCACCCCGCGCAGCACGTTGGGAACCAGGTCGCAGGTCTCGAAGCTTTCGGTGTTGCGGCGATAGGTGACCTCATCGTCCGCCCCGCCGTCGATGTAATTGAAGATCGGCCCCGGCAGCCGCTGCTGCGCCATGCGGCGGAAATCGGAAAAGTTGTGACAGTCGCTGAGCCGCATCATCGAGTTCCAAATGCCATTTCGGAGCGAGCCCTTCGCCGCCGTTTCCTGCGTCGAATATCAATCAGATGTCTCCCTGCCAACGGGCTTGTTCGACAAGACTGCACCTGACAACCGGGCTGAAATCCCAGCCCGCCTCAGCAAAAAGGGCGCTTCTAAGCGCCCTTTTGTAATCCTTTGGCTCGGCCCGGTTTAGTGGGCCACGCCTTCCCACACCTTGCGCTTGGTGAGATAGACCAGCGCGCCGAACAAAAGCAGGAACACCAGCACGCGGAAGCCCGTCTTCTTGCGGTCTTCCATATGCGGTTCAGCCGCCCACATCAGGAAGGCGGAGACGTCGCGAGAATACTGGTCGACGGTCTGCGGCGCGCCGTCATCATAGGTCACCTGGCCGTCGGACAGCGGCTTGGGCATTTTCAGCGACACGCCAGACATGAAGTACGGGTTGTAGTGGGTGCCTTCCGGGATGACCATGCCGGCAGGCGGTGTCTCGTCGTAGCCGGTCAGCAGCGAGTGGATGTAGTCGGGGCCGCCCGCGTCATACTGGGTGAAGATGTCGAAGACGAATTGCGGAAAGCCGCGCTCGATACCGCGCGCCTTGGCCAGCAGCGACATGTCGGGCGGTGCAGCGCCACCATTGGAGGCAGCGGCTGCTTCCTCGTTGGCGAACGGTGCCGGGAAATGGTCGGACGGCTTGCCGGGACGGTCGAACATGTCGCCGGCATCGTTGGGGCCGTCATGGATGGTGTACTCGGCCGACAGCGTCTTGATCTGCGCATCGGAATAGCCGAGGTCCGACAGCGTGCGGAACGCCACCAGGTTCATCGAATGGCAGGCCGCGCAGACTTCCTTGTAGACCTTGAGGCCGCGCTGCAGCTGCGCCTTGTCATAGGTGCCGAACGGGCCAGTGAAGTTCCAGCTCATTTCCTTCGGCTCGTGGATCGGGAAATGCGTCGGCGCGGCGGCGTTGTGCGCCTCTTCGGCGGCGATCGCCCAAGTGCCCGCCGACCCGATGCCGACGGCCACGAGGCCGACCAGCGCCAGCGAGGTGAGAATCTTTTTCATGCCAAATCCCCTTAGATTCTCTACCGCTCTGTCTTCCTGTTTGAGCATGATCTTGTCCGAAAACCGGTTCCCACTTTTCGGGATCATGCTCAGCCCTTGGTCTCTGGCGCGGCCGTGGCGCCTGCCGGATGTCCGCCCCCGCCCTTGTTCTTCTCGAGCACCGCCTCGGTGATCGAGTTGGGCAGCCGTCGCGGCGTCTCGATCAGGCCGAGCACCGGCAGCGCGACCAGGAAGAAGGCGAAGTAGACCAGTGTCGCCATCTGCGCCATGAACACATAGCTGCCTTCGGCCGGCTGCGAGCCCAGCCAGCCAAGCAGGATGGCATCGGCCACGAACAGCCAGAAGAACAGCTTGTACCAGGGCCGGTAGACCGCCGAGCGCACCTTCGAAGTGTCGAGCCACGGCACCAGGAACAGCATGACGATGGCGCCGAACATGCACAGCACGCCGCCGAGCTTGGAGTTGATCGGCCCGACATTGAAGGTGATGGCGCGCAGGATGGCGTAGAACGGCAGGAAGTACCATTCGGGCACGATGTGGGCCGGCGTCTTCAGCGGGTTGGCGACGATGTAATTGTCGGGATGGCCGAGATAATTCGGCAGGTAGAAGACGAAATAAGCAAAGAAGAACAGGAACACGATCATGCCGAACGCGTCCTTGATGGTCGCGTAGGGGGTGAAGGCGACGGTGTCAGTCTTCGACTTGATCTCGATGCCGGTCGGGTTCGACTGACCGACGACATGCAGCGCCCAGATATGCAGCACGACAACGCCGGCAATCATGAACGGCAGCAGGTAATGCAGGGCAAAGAAGCGGTTCAGCGTCGGATTGTCGACGGCGAAGCCGCCGAGCAGCAGCTGCTGGATCCAGTCGCCGACCAGCGGAATGGCACTGAAGAAGCCGGTGATGACGGTGGCGCCCCAGAAGCTCATCTGCCCCCATGGCAGCACGTAGCCCATGAATCCGGTCGCCATCATCAGCAGGTAGATGATGCAGCCGAGGATCCACAGCAGCTCGCGCGGCGCCTTGTAGGAACCGTAATAGAGGCCACGGAAGATGTGGATGTAGACGGCGACGAAAAAGAACGAGGCGCCGTTCGAATGCATGTAGCGCAACAGCCAGCCCGAATTCACGTCGCGCATGATCTTCTCGACCGAGCCGAAGGCGAGATTGGTGTCGGCCGTGTAGTGCATGGCCAGCACGATGCCGGTCAGGATCTGCGCCACCAGCATGATTGCCAGGATGCCGCCGAAGGTCCACGCATAGTTGAGGTTGCGCGGCACCGGATAGGCGATGAAGCTGTCATAGACCAGCCGCGGCAGCGGCATGCGGGCGTCGAACCAGCGTCCGAGACCGGTTTTGGGCGTATAGGTCGAGTGTCCCTCGCTCATCGAAATGTCCCCTGCCTCAACCGATAAGGATCTTGGTATCGGAAATGAACTTGAATACCGGCACTGCCATGTTCTCAGGCGCCGGGCCTTTGCGGATGCGTCCGGCCGTGTCGTATACCGAGCCATGGCATGGGCAGAACCAGCCGCCGAAATCGCCTTCCTGGCCAAGCGGAATGCAGCCGAGATGGGTGCAGACCTGAACCATCACCATCCAGGCTTCCTTACCGGGCGTGGTGCGGTTGGCGTCGGTCGCCGGCGCATCGGCCGGCAGGTTGGCGTTGCGGGCGATCGGATCCTTGAGGTCGCCCAGCTTGACCGCTTCGCCGTCCTTCATTTCCTGTTCGGTGCGGTTGCGCACCACGACCGGCTTACCGCGCCACTTGACGATCAGCGACATGCCCGGTGTCAGCGAGGCGACGTCGACTTCGACCGAGGCGAGCGCCAGCGTCGAGGCGTCGGGGCGCATCTGGTCGATGAACGGCCACGCGAAGGCCCCCGCGCCGACCACTGCGGCCATGCCGGTGGCGACGTAGAGAAAATCACGACGGTTGGGATCCTGGATGTCGGTTGCGCTCACGGGTGCCTGATCCTTTCGCCTCTTCCGTGCCGGTGGCTGAGCCTTGTTCCCCGCTCAATTACGCCAACCCGACAGCGCATGGCGAACAGGCTTGCGAATTCCTCCGGCATTTGGACTTCGGTTTATGCGTGAAGCCCGTTTTTGTCCAGACGGGTGAAGGCACAAGGGCAGATTGTCGCGGGTGTTCCGCACAGCGATGAATTTGACGTGCTTGGCTGAATGTAGCAATATGTCTACATCTCCCGAATGGAGGTGCTGAAATGAACATCTCGACGAAGACGGTCACCATCATGTCGAGCCGTGAATTCAACCAGGACACGGCGCTTGCCAAGCGGGCTGCCAGGAACGGACCGGTTATCATCACCGACCGCGGCAAGCCTTCCCATGTACTGATGTCTATGGAGGAATATCAGCGTTTGGAGAAGAAGCCGAGAAGCCTCGCGGACGCGATCGCCGACGATCGCCCCGAAGCAGATTTCGATTGGGAACCACCTCGCCTGGAAGGGCCGTTTTTCAAGGTTCCCGAACTCGACTGATGTTCATTCTCGACACCAATGTCGTTTCGAATCTGCGTCGTCGGGACAAGACCGATCGCAACGTTTTAGCCTGGTCAGAGACTCACGACATCGCCAGCTTTTTCATGTCGGTCATTTCGATCCTGGAACTCGAAATCGGAACGTTGCTCTTGTCGAAGAAGGATCCCCGCCAGGCCGCCATGTACCGTGAGTGGCTGGATCAGATACTGATTCCACAGTTTGACGACCGGATACTGAGCATAGACACGGCCGTTGTCGTGCGTTGCGCAAACCTCCACGTTCCCGATCCGAAGCCGGAGCGTGATGCCCTCATTGCCGCCACCGCGCTCGTCAATAATTTGACGGTCGTGACACGCAATACCAAGGATTTTGAGGGCACCAGGGTGAAGCTTTTCAATCCCTGGATACCCGCGAAGGGCTAGATAGCCATGGCACACATCATAGACCGCGACACCTGGGCTGTTGGCTCCGACCTTTGGAAGGGCGAGTTGCAATGCGGCGCCTACGGCTCCAACTCCTGCCTGATCTTTAACTACCTGCCTGATGTCGGCGGCGGCCCGCGGCTGCACACGCATCCCTACGCGGAGATCTTCATCATCCGTCAGGGCACCGGCCTGTTCACCGTCGGCGACAAGGAGCTCGAGGCCTCGGCCGGCCAGATTGTCATCGTGCCGCCCCACACGCCGCACAAATTCACCAATCTCGGCCCCGGCCCGCTGGAGACGACCGACATCCACGAGAACGGCAGCTTCATTACCGAATGGCTGGAGTGATCCCTATTTCGCTCCGAGCCTGGCCAGCACCGCCTTTGGGATGCTGTATTCGCGAATGACGGCATCGTGCTTGCGCAACCCGCACAGCTCGCGCTGGATGAAATAGCCATGCACCGCCTCGGCGGCATCCTTGAGCAGCCGGGGGCGCAGTTGCTCGTCGGCATTGTCGCGCAGCCTGGCCAGCGTTTCCTCGACCCGTTGGCCGGCACGGCCGAGCGCGGCCGCCTTCTCCGCCAATATTTCATGGCCGAGCGCGTCGAAGGCGGCTTCGGCAGCGGCAGCGCCGGCAAGATGAGATGGCGGACGCAAGGACATGTCAGCCCCCTTTCCCGAAAATCATGCGGTGTGTGACAAACTCTTCGCCTTCCACGCGCTGAAAGCCAAGCCGTTCATAGAAACCGAAGGCTTCTTGCGGCGCGCGGGTGTTCAGCACGGCGAAATGGTGACGGGTCCTGTCGATAACGGTCCCGACCAGCATCCGGCCAAGGCCGGTGCGACGGTGACGCGCACTGACGAACAGGTGCCGGACCCGGCCGTGGTCCCTGCCCTCGAAATAAGGATCGATGTTCAGCCCGCACACGCCGGCGAGTTCCCTTCCATGCCAGGCTCCGTACAGCGCCTCGCCGCGCTTCAGGAACTTGTTGCGGCCGCTTGCCCAGCCATCCGCCAGGCGCACTAGCATCCAGTAGCCTTCCAGCCGGCTCTCCTCCTTCAGCGCGTCGAAGGCCGAAATGGTTGGCCGGAGCCGCTTGAGCACATAGCCGACCTCCGGGCTGACACTTGGCGACCCGCCCATGGAGCTACTCCGCCGGGCGTGTCTCTCCGAGCACGCTGTCCTCGTGGTAGAGAAAACCGCCGGACTGCCGCTTCCACAGCCGCGCGTAAAGCCCGTCGAGCGCCACCAGTTGGTCATGCGTGCCTTGCTCGACGATGCGGCCACCGTCGAGCACCACCAGCCGGTCGAGTGCTGCGATCGTCGACAGACGGTGGGCGATGGCGATGACCGTCTTGTTTTCCATCAGCCGCGTCAGATTCTCCTGGATCGCCGCCTCGATATCGGAATCGAGTGCCGAGGTCGCTTCGTCGAGGATCAGGATCGGCGCGTCCTTGAGGAAGACGCGGGCGATCGCCACGCGCTGGCGCTGGCCGCCCGACAGTTTGACGCCGCGCTCGCCGACAAAAGCCTCGTAGCCGGCGCGGTCCCTGTTGTCGCGCAAGGTCAGGATGAACTCGTGCGCCTCGGCCTTTTTCGCCGCCGCGATCACTTCGGCATTGGTCGCGTCAGGCATGCCGAGCTTGATGTTGTCGCGCAGCGAACGATGGAACAGGGCCGTGTCCTGGCTGACGACGCCGATATTGGCGCGCAGCGAATTCTGCGTAACTTTGTCGACATCCTGGCCGTCGATGGTGATCGACCCGCTCTCGAGGTCGTAGAGGCGCAGGATCAGATTGGCGAGGGTCGTCTTGCCTGCGCCCGACGGTCCGACCAGTCCGACCTTCTCGCCCGGCCGCACGACGAGGTCAATGCCGTTCAGCACGCCGAATCCTTTGCCGTAGTGGAACTCGACGTTCTTCACCTCGATACGCCCGCCTGCCACCACGAGCTCCTTTGCGTCGGGCGCATCGGTGAGGCCGAGCGGCTGCGAGATCAGCGCCTTGGAATTTTCCAGCACGCCGAGGTTTCGCAAGATGCTGTTGAGCTGCATCATCAGCCGGCCGAGCAGCATGTTGAGCCGCAGCACCAGCGACAGGGTGAAAGCGACCGCGCCGACGGTGATCGAGCCCTCGACCCAGAGATAGACGGCAAAACAGCCGATCGCCGTGATCATGATGCCCGACAGCGTCGTCAGCGCCATGCGCACGCCGGTCAGCCGACGGGTAAACGGACGCAGCGCGTCGAGATAGATGTCGAAGCCGTTCTTGATGTAGCGATCGTCGCCGTCGGCCGAAAACAGTTTCAGCGTCTGTACGTTGGAATAGGAATCGACGATGCGGCCGGTGATCATCGAGCCGGCCTCGGCGGTTTCCTCGGCATGCTTGCGGATTGCCGGCAGATAGAGCTTGGCCAGCCAGCCGAAGGCGGAAATCCAGATCACCACCAGCACCGCCAGCCTGAGATCCAGTCCGGCGACCAGCGCCAGCGTCGTCACCGTGTAGACGACCATGAACCAGACGACCTCGATGAAGCTTTCCATCAGGTCGCCGGTCGCTTGCCCGGCCTGCCACACCTTGGTGGCGATGCGGCCGGCGAAATCGTTCTGGAAGAAGGCGTAGGACTGGCGCGACACATGCCGGTGCGCCTGCCAGCGCACCAGATTGTAGAAGCCGGGCGTGATCGTCTGTTCGTCGACCAGCGCCGAAAGGCCGACGACGATGGTGCGGATGACCAGCACCACCGCAATCATGAACACCAGTTCAGAGCCTGCGGCGTTCCACAAAGCGTGCCAGCTGCGCTCGGCGGGAAGCTGGTCGAGAATATCGACCAGCCGCCCGACGAAGTAGAACAGGCCGGCCTCGACCAGCGGCGCGATGCCGCCGATGACCAGCATGGCGAAGAAGGCGAACTTCGCCTGGCCGACATAGTGCCAGAGAAAGCCGCCGACGCTGGTCGGTGGCCGAAGATTCGCCGGCTCCCTGAACGGATAGACCCAGTTCTCGAACCAGCGATAGACGGCTGTCATCATGCGGCGGCCATCATTCTGCGGCTTGCCCCTTTGCAAGTGCGTCATTGGCGGCGGCGGCTGGGCCTTCGTCGAGCAGGAACCCGCCCGACTGGCGCTGCCAGAGCTGCGCGTAGAGCCCGCCCTTGGCGACGAGTTCTTCGTGCGAACCTTCCTCGATGACACGGCCCTTGTCCATCACCACCAGCCTGTCCATCGCGGCGATGGTCGACAGTCGGTGCGCGATGGCGATGACGGTCTTGCCTTGCATGAGCTTGTAGAGATTCTCCTGGATCGCCGCCTCGGCTTCGGAATCAAGCGCCGAGGTCGCTTCGTCAAGGATAAGTATGGGTGCATCCTTCAACATAACGCGAGCAATGGCGATGCGTTGCCGTTGGCCGCCGGACAATTTGACGCCGCGATCACCGACATGGGCATCGAAGCCCTTACGGTCCTTGGCGTCCGAAAGCCCTGATACGAAGTCCAGCGCCTCGGCGCGCCCCGCTGCCTCGACAAGCAGTTCTTCTGAAGCATCGGGCCGGCCATAGAGGATGTTCTCGCGCACCGAACGATGCAGCAGCGAGGTATCCTGCGTGACCATGCCGATCTGGGCGCGCAGCGAATCCTGTGTCACATCGGCGATTTCCTGGCCGTCGATCAGGATCTTTCCGCTCTCCAGGTCGTAGAAACGCAGCAGGAGGTTGACCAGCGTCGATTTGCCGGCGCCGGAGCGGCCGACGATGCCGACCTTCTCGCCCGGCTTCACCGCCAGCGACAGGTTCTCTATCACCCCCTTCTGCTTGCCATAGTGGAAGCGGATGTCCTCGAAGCGTATCTCACCCCTGGAAACGGCGATGTCCTTCGCGCCGGGCTTGTCCTCGACCAGGCGTGGCAACGAGATCGAGGCGATGCCGTCCTGCACCGTGCCGATATTCTCGAACAGGCCCGACATTTCCCACATGATCCATTGCGACATGCCCCACAGCCTGAGCACCAGCCCGATGACCACCGCGACCGCGCCGATCGTCACCGACTGGCCGAGCCACAGCCACAGCGCCATCGCCGTGACCGAAAACAGCAGCAGCGAATTCATGATGTAGAGCAGGCCGAAAAGCACCGTCACCAGCCGCATCGACCGGTAGACTGTCTGCAGGAAGCCGGCCATGCCTTCCCGCGCAAACGACGCTTCGCGGCGTGCGTGGCTGAACAGCTTGACCGTCTGGATGTTGGAGTAGCTGTCGACAACGCGGCCGGTCATGGTCGAGCGCGCATTGGCCTGCTCCTCGCCGACCTTGCCCAGCTTCGGGATGAAATAGCGCAGCAACAGGATGTAGCCGACCAGCCAGACGCCGAGCGGCGCGGCCAGCCGCCAGTCGGCCGAGCCGACGATGACCAGCATGCCAAGGAAATAGACGATGACGTAGTTCAGGACATCGATCAGCTTGATGACGCATTCGCGCACGGCAAGCGCCGTCTGCATCAGCTTGGTGGCGATGCGGCCGGCGAACTCGTCCTGATAGAAGCTCATCGACTGCTTGAGCAAATAGCGGTGCACCTGCCAGCGGATGCGCATGGGATAGTTGCCCATCAGCGTCTGCTGGTTGAGCAGCGAATGCAGCCATACCGTGCCCGGCAGCGCAAACAGCACGATGAACGCCATGCCGGCGAGCTTCCAGGCTTCCGTCTGCAGGAAGGTTTCGCGATTCTGCCCCGACAGCCAGTCGACGATGCGGCCGAGGAAGCCGAACATCCACACTTCCGCGATCGCGATGGCCGTCACCAGCACCGCGTCGAGAAGGATATAGGGCCACGCGCCGCGCGTATAATGCACGCAGAAGGCAACAAGCGTCCTGGGCGGCTCGACCGGTTCCGCCGCGGGGAATGGATCGAGCCGTCTTTCAAACCAGCTAAACAACAACATAGGTCATGCTCACAAATCTGTTTTCCGCTTATGCGGCACGGGAGCGTACGAAGTCTCCGGAACCCACGGCGTCGACGGCCGACGGTCCGGAATCATCCGGACCGTCGGCCCTGCTTCGCGCAATATAGGGGCTCGCGGGCTTTTCGCCGACAGGCGCGCCTGACGATCCTGACGGCGCACTGTTCACGATCCGGATTTTCGCGCTGGGTCGGATCAAACGGACGATCCGGCGCACCAGCGACGGCCGGCTGGGGTCGGGAACCGCGCGCGAGAAATCGACGTCCGGCAGCATGCCGCGATGCGGCCGGCGGCGGACTTCGGCGTGAACGGCCGACGAATAGGTGTCGCCGATCAGCAGCGCCCAGGTCGGCAGTCGGTGGATATGCAGGCTCCTTGAGCCCGGTATTCTGTAGGGATCGAACATCGGTCCGTCCTCCGTGTGAAAATAGAGATAAAAAGGCGAAGCAATATCGTCCGCCGGCATTCGGCCGGAGGCACGCATTGCGCCGGTCGAGACACGATAAGCATCGGTCCGGACGGGTTCAGGTGGGGCGTTCAGCCCTTTTGACTTTTTGAAAAACATCGCAGGATTCCTTCGAGAGCCGAAAAAACGTTTCGGCGGGAATCGGTGCGATCAAGTCTTAGAGAGTCAGGAGAATTGTCGTACCGAAACCGCCAGCAGGCAGGTAAGCCCACGAGAGGGGCGCTGGATGTGCATGGTCATCATGAATTACCCCTCCATCGGTTCGGGTTGACAATGGAGCTGACATACCCGACTTCGCAGAAAATGGCCACCCGCAGGTCCAGCAATTTCCAAAACCGCGCGCCCGCTGTGGCCGATCTGCCACTTATTAGAAGGACGCGGAAGTGAACTGTTGTCTCCGCATCGCGCTCTACCAGCCGGATATCGCCGGCAACACCGGGACAATCCTGCGCTTCGCCGCGTGCCTCGGGCTCGGCGTCGACATCATCGAACCGGCCGGCTTTCCGCTCTCCGACAAAGCGCTCAAGCGAGCCGGCATGGATTACCTCGAAATGGCTGCCCTGACCCGGCATGTCGACTGGCACGCCTTCGAGGACTGGCGCAAAACTGGCGCGCGCCGGCTGGTGCTGCTGTCCACCAAAGCCACGACCGCTTACACCAGCTTCACCTTCGGCGATGGCGACATCCTTCTGTTCGGCCGCGAATCCGCAGGCGTTCCAGATCCTGTCCATCAGGCGGCGGATGCGCGGCTGACCATCCCCATGCAGGGCGCGGCGCGCAGCATCAACGTCGCGCTGTCCGTCGCCATGGTGGCGGGCGAAGCCATCCGGCAACTCGGCTAAAGCAATTCCAGGAAAAGTGTGAAGCGGTTTTCCCGGGAAATGCGCGTAGCGCTTTCCCTGGGGAATTGCGTCAAGACCTAGCGGCACTCCGTCTCCCGTCATCTTGACCCAGGCGCACATCGCCTTCTCCTTCGTTTGCACATCCAGGGTTTCTTCGCTACAAGCTCAACTTAACTTGAGGTCAAGCAGAAAAATCGGGGCGGAAAATCAGACATGGCGCCTGTAACGGAATTGACGGTCGGCCAGGTGGCCATGCGCAGCGGGGTGGCGGTGTCGGCGCTGCATTTCTATGAGGCCCGCGGCCTGATCCGCAGCCACCGCACGTCGGGCAACCAGCGCCGCTACGGCCGCGACGTGCTGCGGCGCGTGGCGATCATCAAGGTGGCGCAGGAGGTCGGCATCTCTTTGGCCGAAATCGGCACGGCCCTGGCATCGCTGCCCGAGGGTCGCACGCCGACACGCGATGACTGGAACCTGCTGTCGACCGCCTGGCGCGACGGCCTCGATCACAAGATCGCCCAGTTGAAGAAACTGCGCGACGGGCTGACCGACTGCATCGGCTGCGGCTGCATGTCGATCGACAAATGCCCGCTGCGCAACAAGGGCGACCGGCTGGCGAGGGAAGGCACGGGGGCGAGAAGGCTGGTTGCTGGCTGAGCCCCTTGTCGGGAGGCACGCCACGCTTCAATCCGCCGCCGGCAACCGCCTGATGGTGAACTCGATGAGGTCGCCCGGCCGCTCGAACCAGCTTTCGATCTCGGTCCAGTAGGCCTGCTTGGGAAAGCGCTCGAACCATTCCTTGGCCTTGAGCCGCGCATCGGAGCGCGGCAGCACGAAGGTCTCGCGCAGGAAACCATCGCGCGGCATGCGCGCGTGTTCGGCCCGGCTTTGGTCGAGCCTTTTCTTCAGGCCATCCAGCGGCGGTCTTGCCGGGGTGCGCACGAAACAACTCCTTGCACCGTAATGACACTTGACCCTGTCCCCTAAGAGATTAGGGATCGCGCCGGCAAAAGACGAGTCATTTGTAGGACTCGCCGCCCCAACCGGAGACGGCACTTGGAACGACCTGAAATACCGGCAGGCCTGCCCGCCGACATCGAACAGAAGAAGATGAAGGCGCGCCTATGGTTCGAGGCGCTGCGCGAACGCATCTGTACCACCTTCGAGCAGATCGAGCAGGATCTTGGCGGGCCGCTGGCCTCATGGTCTCCGGGTCGTTTCGAAAAGACGCCGTGGGAACGCGACGAGGGCCGCGGCGGCGGCGGCACCATGTCGATGATGCACGGGCGCGTCTTCGAGAAGGTCGGCGTCCACACCTCGACCGTCTACGGCGAGTTCTCGCCCGAATTCAGAAAGCAGATGCCCGGCGCCGAGGAAGATCCGCGCTTCTGGGCATCCGGCATTTCGCTGATCGCGCATCCCTGGAACCCCAACGTTCCGGCCGTGCACATGAACACGCGCATGGTGGTCACATCTAGCCAATGGTTCGGCGGCGGCGCCGATTTGACGCCGGTGCTCGACAGCCGCCGCACCCAGGACGACCCCGACACGGTCGCTTTCCACCGCGCCATGCAATTCGCTTGCGAGAAGAACGTCGCGGTGGCCGACTACCCGAAATTCAAGGCCTGGTGCGACGAGTACTTCTATTTGCCGCATCGCAACGAGCCGCGCGGCACCGGCGGCATCTTCTTCGACTGGCTGCATTCAGGCGAGGACAGAGGCGGCTGGAATGCCGATTTCAACTTCGTCCAGGATGTCGGCCGCTCTTTTCTCGTCGTTTACGGCCATCTCGTGCGCGCCAACTTCAACGAGAACTGGACCGACGGCGATCGCGACGAACAGCTCATCCGCCGCGGCCGCTATGTCGAATTCAATCTGCTTCACGATCGCGGCACCATCTTCGGACTGAAGACTGGCGGCAATGTCGCGGCTATCCTCTCCAGCCTGCCCCCTGAGGTTCGCTGGCCGTAACAAAATGGTGAGCGCGGCGTGAGCCGCATTGATGTCCCATTCGTTCGAAATGGGCATGGAATGTGGCACGCGGTGCGTCGAAAAATTTCTTTTTCGTCTAATAGGCTCTTGAAAAGACTGGTCTATTTGTGGCGCCGGGTCGGGAAGCGCCGGCGGTTCGCCTAAGAGCGGGCCGCGACCCGACGCGACCGGACGGCCCAGACGATGCGGGACATCTTCGTCAAAAAACGATGCCCGCCTCTCCAGGAGTACTTCGCAATGCGCAAGATCATTGTTTCGGCAGCCGCCGCTGCCCTTCTCGCTTCCGGTTCGGTGGCGTTCGCCGCCGTCAAGCACACCACCGGAACGATCAAGACCTTTGACGCAACGGCCATGAGCCTGGTCCTCGATGACGGATCGTCTTTCACGCTTCCCAAGACCTTCAAGGATCCTGGCCTGCAGGTCGGTGAAAAGGTCCGCGTCTCATGGGACATGAGCGGCAAGAAAAAAATTGCCGAGTCCGTCAAGATCACCAAGTGATGGCCTGCCCGCCAAAGCAGGACGAGGCGGTGTCTGGTCCTGCTTCGGGATAGCGCAAAAAGGCGGAGCAGCGCTGCTCCGCCTTTTTGCCGTTGACGGCAACCAATACCACGCCATCTGTGTTATGCTTTCCACCCGCTCGCGGTTCGCGGATTCAACCCTGGAAATCGGACCAAAGTGCGGGAGCCTCGACCAGGCTCCACGGAGGAAAAAGGAGAAAATCCCATGAAGGAATTTCACTGCGGGTCGCTTGTTCCCGGCTGTGACTGGCACACGCGTGCCGATGAGGAGGCCGAGGTTATGCGCCGTGCCGTCGAGCACATGCGCGAGACGCATGGCGAGACGGTCATCCGCGAGACGATGATCGAGGCGATCCGCTCGCGCATCGAGAAGGCCCGCGACGCGGCCTGATTTGCAGCAATTCCGGGAAAACTGCGCAGCGGTTTTCCCGGGAAAAGCGCATAGCGCTTTCCCTTAGGAATTGCGCTGACAAATACTTTACCCGGCTTTCAAGGCTTCCGCGGCACGCTCAAGCAGCGCGCCGCGATCGGACGCAAATCCTGCTTCGACCCATTCCGCCTCGAGATTCCTGAGGATTTCGCCAAGTTTCGGCCCTGGAATTGCGCCGAGCGCCGTCAGATCGGCCCCTTTCAGCGGAAACAACGGTTTTTCCCATTTCACAGCGAAGGCCAGCAGCCGCGAAAAGCCGCCGGCTTCAAGCAGCGCGTCGGTGTCCTCGACAGCGCGCGCCCGTGCCCCGGCGAGCGACAATCTGAGCCGGTCGACAAACCCTTGCCGGTCGCCGCGATAGAGCCTTTTTGCCAGTTCGCCCTCGGTCGTCTTCGGCTCGACAGCGGTGGCAAGCGCCCAGTGGCGCAGGCGATCCGCTTCAGCAGTCGAGAATTTGAGGCGCTCGGCGAGCGTCTTCATGCGCGCGGCGTCCGGCGGCACTATCGCTTCCAGCCGCAGCAAGGGGTCGGGTGTCCAACCGAGGTCCTTCTCGGCCCTGGTCAGCCCGTGGATCGCGTCGATGCCCCATTTCTCGCTTTCCGGCAGTGCGGCCGTCAAGACGCTGGCCTGCCGCATCCAGAGCAGCGCCCGCGAGGGATCAGGCGCCGACAAAAGCTTTTTCAATTCCGACCAGATGCGCTCGGCCGAAAGTTGGGCGAGCCCCTCCTTCAGCCGCGCGCAAGCCTTTAGCCCCTCGGCATCCGGCCGGCCATCGCCATACCAGGCGAAGAAGCGGAAGAAGCGCAGGATGCGCAGGTAGTCCTCACGGATGCGCGCTTCCGGGTCGCCGATGAAGCGCAGCCGTCGTGCCTCGATGTCGGCGATGCCGCCGACCAGGTCGACAACCCTGCCGTCGGCCTCAGCATAGAGTGCGTTGATGGTGAAATCGCGCCGCTCGGCGTCAAGCTTCCAGTCGCGCCCGAACGACACCTTGGCGCGCCGCCCGTCGGTCTCGATGTCGGCGCGCAAGGTGGTGATTTCATAGGGCTTGCCGCCGGCGACCACCGTGATCGTGCCATGCTCGATGCCGGTCGGCACCGCCTTGAAACCTGCAGCCTCGGCGCGGCGGATGGTTTCCTGCGGCAGGCAAGTGGTGGCGATGTCGATATCGGCGACCGGCTGGCCCATCAGCGTGTTGCGCACCGCGCCGCCCGCGACACGCGCCTCTTCGCCGCCCTCGGCCAGTGCGGCCAGCAGGCGCTGCAGATGCTTGTCGGTGAGCCAGTCGGCCCTGCCCGCGATCGAGACACTCACGCATAAAGCCTTTCATACAGCGTGCGGATGATGCCGGCGGTGACGCCCCAGATGCGCCGGTCGCCATAAGGCATGTCGTAGAAGAACCATTCGAGATCGTTCCACATGCGGCTGTCGCGCTTGTGGTTGGCGGGGTCCATCAGGAAGCGCAACGGCACTTCGAAGGCGGCGTCGACCTCGTCGGTGTTGAGCGTCAGCTCAAAACCCGGCCGCACAATGCCCAGCACCGGCGCGATGCGGTAGCCGCTGCCGGCGACGTAATCGGGCATGCGGCCGATGATCTCGATGCGATCGTCGCCAAGGCCGATCTCCTCGAAGGTCTCGCGCAACGCCGCCGCTTCCGGGCTTGGATCGGTCGGGTCGATGGTGCCGCCGGGAAAGGCCACCTGCCCCGAATGGTTGCGCAGCTTTTCGGCCCGTTTGGTCAACAGAACCGTCGCATCGCCCTCATGATCGACAACCGGGATCAGCACGGCGGCATCGCGCAGCGCCTTGCCCTGGTTGAGGCGCGGATGACCCGGATTGAATCGATGGTCGCCATACTCGTCACCGGCATGCGCATCCGGCTGCGCGGCAAAGCGCGCGCGAAAATCCGCTGAGGAAAACGGCGCCGGCGACACCTGGTCCATCACGCGCTCAGCCGCTTCAACTGGTCCGCCGGCATGATCGGGAACACCGCGCCCTTTGAGCGCACCGCGAACATGGTCTTGCCGCCGATCTCGATCTCCTCGCCATGCCCGACCAGCTCATACATCACCGGCCGCGCCACCAGCGCCTCTAGGCGGCCGCGCACCAGCACATAGGGTTTCAGTCCGCCGGTCCCGTTCTCGTCGACGAAACGCAGCGGCCGCTCCGGCCCGGCCTCGACCACGTCGCCGACATTGGTGCGGAAGGTGATGGTCCGCGCGTCGCCGTCGCCGGAAACATCCATTTCGACGGCAATGAACGGCGCATCGGCGACGCGGATGCCGACCTTTTCCACCGGTGTCACCAGATAGGTCCTGCCGTCGGCGTCCTTGCGCAGCACGGAGGAGAAAAGCTGCACCAGCGGCATGCGCCCGATCGGCGTGCCCAGATAGAACCAGGTGCCGTCGGCTCTGATTTCCATGTCGAGATCGCCGCAGAAGTCCGGATTCCAGCGCTCGACGGGTGCTGCACCCTTGCCGGCGCGTGCCGCGCGCGCGATCAGCGCCTCGAGACCGCGCGCCTCGGTGGCATCAGTCAGGCTTTCTTCACGATGTTCCAAGGGTTCCGTCATGGTCACGAAATAGTCACTGTTGTTGCGCTTGTCAGCCTAAGTCTGTGATTTAAGTTTTAACGTAGGCGCCACGCGAGCCGAATCGCGGCAACCTATGGTATGCTGCGGGCCGGTGTTTCCAACCACAAGGATCGATGCTGCATGAGCGTGATGGTCAAGGAAAGCCCGATCAGCGAAACGGACATGATCGCCGAGGCCGAAAAGGCGCTGGCGGATATTTCCAGAATTCGTGACGGGGTCGGCCGGGTCATCTTCGGCCAGGAAAGCGTCGTCGAGCGCACGCTGGTGGCGCTGCTGGCCGGCGGCCATGCGCTGCTGGTCGGCGTGCCGGGCCTCGCCAAGACCAAGCTGGTCGAAACGCTGGGCATCGTGCTCGGCCTCGATTCGCGCCGCATTCAGTTCACGCCGGACCTGATGCCGTCCGATATCCTCGGCTCCGAGGTGATGGAGCAGGACGAGACCGGCAAGCGCTCCTTCCGCTTCATCTCCGGGCCGATCTTCGCCCAGCTGCTGATGGCCGACGAGATCAACCGCGCTTCGCCGCGCACCCAGTCGGCGCTGCTGCAGGCGATGCAGGAGTACCACGTCACCATTGCCGGCGCCCGCTACGATCTGCCGGCGCCCTTCCATGTGCTGGCGACGCAGAACCCGCTGGAGCAGGAGGGCACCTATCCGCTGCCCGAGGCGCAGCTCGACCGCTTCCTGATGCAGGTCGACATCCTCTATCCCGAAATCGAGGCCGAGCGCCGCATCCTTCTGGAAACCACCGGCATCGAGGACGCGAAAGCGCAGAACGTGCTGCAGTCGGCGCGGCTGAAGGAAATCCAGACGCTGATCCGCCGCATGCCGGTGCCCGAAAGCGTCGTCGAAGCGATCCTGACGCTGGTGCGCTCGGCGCGTCCCGGCCAGGGCAATGCCGAAACCGACAAGCTTGTCGCCTGGGGTCCCGGCCCGCGCGCCAGCCAGGCGTTGATGCTGTGCACAAGGGCGCGCGCGCTCTACGACGGCCGGCTGGCGCCCTCGATCGACGATGTCCGCGCGCTGGCCGAGCCAGTGCTGCAGCATCGCATGGCGCTGACCTTCGCCGCACGCGCCGAAGGCACCAGCGTGCGCGACGTGGTGGCGAAACTGGCCAAAGGCATCTGATGGCGCATATCGGCGAGGTCCAGGCTCCGGCAGCGACGCGCGACGCGCTGGCCCGTGGCCGGTTGCGGGCCTCGCTGGTGCCCGACCTGCTGGTCGAGGC
This sequence comes from Mesorhizobium cantuariense, assembly GCF_042647205.1. NCBI lineage: Bacteria > Pseudomonadati > Pseudomonadota > Alphaproteobacteria > Hyphomicrobiales > Phyllobacteriaceae > Mesorhizobium > Mesorhizobium cantuariense. Next base: position 5,052,269 of record NZ_JBHRVD010000001.1, read on the forward strand.
GCGGCGCATCGTCAACACCGTGATCGCGGGCTGGCATGGCCGCCGCAAGCGCGGCATCGGCGAGAATTTCTGGCAATTCCGACCCTATGTCGAAGGCGATTCCTCACGCATCGACTGGCGCCGCTCGGCTCGCGACGATCATACCTATGTGCGCGACCGCGAATGGGAAGCCGCCCATACGGTCTGGCTGTGGGCCGACCCCTCGCCGTCGATGCTCTACAAATCGACCGGCGCCAGCGTTTCCAAGCAGTCGCGCGCGCTGGTGCTGGCGCTGGCCATGGCCGAGCTGTTGTCGCGCAGCGGCGAGCGCATCGCCTGGCCCGGCCTCACCGACCCGTTCACCGCCCGCAACGGCGCCGAGCGCATCGCCGCCCAACTGATGCATGCCGGCGAGTTGCCGGCAAAGCCCGACCTGTCCGACATCAGGCGCTTCTGCGACATCGTCATCGTCAGCGATTTCCTCGATCCAGTCGAGGAAACCATGGCCTGGCTCGACGTGCTTGCCCGCCACGGCGTGCGCGCCCACCTGATCGAGGTCGCCGATCCGGCCGAGGAGACCTTCCCCTATGCCGGTCGCACCGAATTCACCGATCCCGAGACCGGCGACAAGCTGACCGCCGGCCGCGCCGAAATGCTGGGCGATGAGTATCGCCTGCTCTACACCGCCCGCCGTCACGAACTGGCCACCTGGTGCAAGCGGCTTGGCTGGAGCTTTACCGTCAACCACACCGATCGGCTGGCGTCCGATGCGCTGGTGCGCCTGCACATGGCGATGACCGCCGATGGCCCCTCCGTCGGGCCAACCGCTGGCGGTCGGGCCGGCATGATCGCTGGTGGCGATCAGCCAGGAAAGGCCGTCGCATGAGCTGGCTGCCGCTCTCCTTTGGCGCCCCCATGGTGCTGTGGGGCCTGCTGGCACTGCCGGTGATCTGGTGGCTGCTCAGGCTGACGCCGCCCAAGCCGCAGACCGAAATCTTCCCGCCGCTGAAGATTCTCGCCCGCGTGCTGAAGCGCGAGGAGACGCCGCAGCAGAGCCCGTGGTGGCTGACGCTGCTGAGGCTCCTGATGGCGGCGCTCATCGTCGCCGCATTGGCCGACCCGGTCTTCAACCCGCGCGAAAAGCTGCCGGCCGAAGGTGCAGCACTTGCGCTGGTCATCGACAATGATTGGGCAAGTGCCGCCGACTGGGGCAAGCGCGTCGCCACCGCCGAGCGGCTGATCAACGATGCGGGCTCGAACGGCGTGCCTGTCATCATCGCCTTCACCGCCGAAAAACCCAATGCGGAGGTCGGCCCGTTCGATGCCGCCACCGCCCTCGACCGGCTGCGCGCCGCCAAGCCGCGGCCGATCCCCACCGACCGGCCCGCTGTCTATGCCCGCGTCGCCGGCGTGCTGGAGACCTTGCCCGGCGCCAGTGTTGCCGTGCTTGCCGACGGCCTTGCGGCAAAAGGCGACGAGGCCGCCTTCAACACGCTGTTGTCGAAGAATGCCGCCCGTGTCGTTTGGGCAACCGCCGACCGGCTGTCGCTGACCGGCCTGACCACCGCCGACAACCAGGTCGACGGCTTTGCGCTGACCGCCATCCGCGCGCCTGGCGACCCGGCCCCGGCACAGGTTACCGCCGGCGCCTTCGACGACAAGGGCCGCCGCATCGCCGATGCGACGCTGACCTTTTCGCCTGGCGAAACCACCGCCACCGGCACCATGGCGGTGCCGTTCGAACTGCGTAATGACTTTGCCTCGATTGCGCTCGACGGCGAACATCAGGCCGGCGCGGTGCGCGTCCTCGACGAAAGCTCCAAGCGCCGCCGCGTCGGGCTGTTGTCGCAGGCCGAGGCCGACCAGGCGCAGCCGCTTTTGTCGCCGCTCTATTACATCAGGCGCGCGCTGCAGCCCTTCGCCGATCTGGTCGAACCCTCCAGCGCCGACCTCGCCGATGCCATCCCGCAGATCCTCGACCAGAAGCCGGCGATGATCATCATGGCCGACATCGGCACCATTCCCGCGCCGGTCCGGCAAAGGCTGGTCGACTGGGTCGACAATGGCGGCACGCTGGTGCGTTTCGCCGGTTCGCGGCTGGCCGCCGCCGGCAATGACGACGATTTGCTGCCGGTCCGCCTGCGCACCGGCGAGCGTTCGCTCGGCGGCGCGCTGTCATGGACGTCGCCGCAGCCGGTCACCGAATTCCCCAAGGCCGGCCCGTTCGCCGATCTCGCCCCGCCGACCGAAGTCACCGTCACCAGACAGGTGCTGGCCGAGCCGACGCCCGACATCGTCGAGCGCACCTGGGCAGCCCTTGCCGACGGCACGCCGCTGGTCACCGGACTGAAGAAAGGCAAGGGCACGCTGGTGCTGTTCCACGTCACCCCCGAGGCGACCTGGTCGAATCTGCCGATCTCGGGCAGCTTCGTCGAGATGCTGCGCCGTATCGTGCAGCTGTCACGCAATCAGGGCGCGGCGATCGCCAATGCCGAAGCCGCCGCCACCTCGCTGGCGCCCTACCGCATGATTGCGGCTGACGGCTCGCTGGTGCCGCCGACACCGGACGCACGGCCGCTGGTGCCGGGCGCCGGTGCCCTGCCGGTGACTTTTGAAAACCCGCCCGGCCTCTATGGTTCCGAGACGGGTGTGTTTGCCCACAATCTGCTTGAAGCCGACAGCACGCTGGCCCCGCTGGCACGCCCGCAGATCACGGTTCCCGTCACCTCGATCCAGTATGCCTTTGACGAATCTCGCAATCTGAAGGGCGCGCTGGTCGCGGCTGCCCTGGCGCTGATGCTGCTCGACACGCTGGCGGTGTTCTGGATGGGCGGCCTGTTTTCGCGCCGGCCGCGCCGCGCAGGTGCCGCGGCAACCTCCGCCGCGGTCCTGATTGCGTTCGGCGCCTTGTTCGGCCATGCCGATCTCGCCCGCGCCGACGATGCCAAGCCGGGCGACGAGGTGGCCGTCGAGGCGATTTCGAAGACCCGCATCGCCTATGTGCTGACCGGCGTGCCGGGCGACGATTCGATCAGCCGCGCCGGGCTCGAGGGCCTGACGCGCTTCCTGGTCGAGAAGACGGCACTGGAACCGGGCGAGCCGGCCGGCGTCGACATCTCGAGGGACGAGCTGTCGTTCTATCCGCTGATCTACTGGCCGATCGATCCCTCCGCACCGATGCCCAGCCAGGCCGCCATCGCCCGCATCGACGCCTATATGCAGCAGGGCGGCACGGTGCTGTTCGACACCCGCGACCAGTTCGCCAACGGCATCGGCGCCGATTCAACCAGCCCGGCGACGGAGCGGCTGCGCGACATCCTCGGCAACCTCAACGTGCCGCCGCTGGAACCGGTGCCATCAGACCATGTGCTGACCAAGTCCTTCTTCATCCTGCCCGAATTTCCCGGCCGCTTCGCCGGCAGCCCGCTATGGGTCGAGGCCTCGCTCGACGCCAGCAATGCCGAAAACCGGCCGGTGCGGACCGGCGACGGCGTCTCGCCGATCATGATCACCGCCAACGATTTCGCCGGCGCCTGGGCGGTCGACGAGAATGGCGATGCGCTGCTGCCGACCGTGCCGGCAGACCCGATGCAGCGCATCTACGCGCTGCGCGCCGGCGTCAACATCATGATGTACATGCTGACCGGCAACTACAAATCCGACCAGGTGCACGTGCCCATCCTGCTCGAACGGCTGGGGCAGTAAGATGAGATTCTTTGTTGCGTTCCCCGCGCGGATCGACCCTCCCCACAAGAGGGAGGGTAAGAGATGAACTGGTCGATCTCCTTCGAACCGCTGATCTCCTGGCCACTGCTGGCCTTGGCGCTGGTGCCGTTGGCGCTGCTTGCGCTGGTCGGCCTGTGGTTTCGCCAGCGCGGCTCGGTCTTCCGCTTCGTCGCTTTGCTGGCGCTCGCCGCCGCCCTGTTCAATCCGGTGTTCCTCAACGAGGAGCGCGAGCCACTGAAAAGCGTCGTCGCCCTCGTCGTCGACCGCAGCCAGAGCCAGGATATCGGCGACCGCACCAAACAGACCGACGAGGCACTGGCCGGGCTGCAGCAGCGTCTTGGCCGCTTCAAGCAGTTCGATGTGCGAGTCGTCGAAGCGGGTAAATCCGAGGCCGCCGAGGAGCGCACCGAGACGCGGCTGTTCGGCGCGCTCGAAGGCGCCTTCCGTGACGTGCCGCCGTCACGCATCGGCGGCGCCATCATGATCACCGATGGCGAGGTTCATGATGCGCCCCCGGGCGCCCCCGACTTCAACGCCCCGCTGCATGCGCTGATCACCGGCAACGACCACGAGAAGGATCGCCGCATCCGCTTCGAGAACGCGCCGCGCTTCGGCCTTGTCGGCAAGCCGCTCGACATGACCTACCGCGTCATCTCGACCGAAAACGAGACTGGCCCAGTCGATGTGCGTGTCTCGGTCAATGGCGAGCAGGTAGCGGTCGAGCATGCCACTGTCGGCCAGGCCATGCCGCTGCAGGTGACCATTCCGGGCGCCGGCCGCAACATCGTCGAACTCGCCATCGACCGCGAACCGGGTGAACTGACCGACACCAACAACCGCGCCATCGCGCTGATCGACGGCATTCGCGAGAACCTGCGCGTGCTGCTCGTCTCTGGCGAGCCGCACGCGGGCGAGCGCACCTGGCGCAATCTGTTGAAATCCGATGCCTCGGTCGATCTCGTCCATTTCACCATCCTGCGGCCGCCGGAAAAGCAGGACGGCACGCCGATCAACGAATTGTCGCTGATCGCTTTCCCGACCCGCGAGCTGTTCGTCGAGAAGATCAAGGATTTCGACCTCATCATCTTCGACCGCTACCAGCACCGCGACGTGCTGCCGATCCTCTATTACGACTACATCTCCGAATATGTCGAAAAGGGCGGCGCGCTGCTGATCGCGGCCGGCCCCGAATATGCCGGCGAAAGCTCTATCGCACGCACGCCGCTGATGTCGGCCCTGCCGGCAATGCCGACCGGCGAGGTTGTCGACAAGGCCTTCTATCCGCGCCTCACCGATCTTGGCCAGCGTCACCCGGTGACGCGTGGGCTCGATGGCTCGGCCACCGAGCCGCCGCACTGGAGTCGCTGGTTCCGCACCATAGGCGTGCAGAACCCGGAAGGCGAAGTGGTGATGAAGGGCGCCGACAACCGGCCCCTGCTCTTGCTCGACCGTAAGGGAGAAGGCCGCGTCGGCATGCTTCTGTCCGACCAGGGCTGGCTGTGGGCGCGCGGCTTCGAGGGCGGCGGCCCGCATGTCCAGCTCTACCGGCGCATTGCGCACTGGCTCATGAAGGAGCCTGAGCTCGAGGAGGAGCGGTTGACCGCCGACGGCCGCGGCATGGTGCTGGAAATCCGCCGTCAGACCATGGCCGACGATCCCGGCCCCGCGCAGATTATCACCCCGTCCGGCAAGACCTTGACCGTCAAGCTCGTGAAATCCGAGCCCGGCGTCTTCCTCGGCAGCGTCGAGACCAGCGAGATCGGCCTCTACCAGGTCGCCAATGGCGACCTGACCGCACTCGCCCATGTCGGGCCGGTCAATGCACCGGAATTCGCCGATGTCATCTCCACCGAAAACCGGCTGAAGGCGCCGGCGGAAGCCACCGGCGGCAGCGTGCGCCGGCTGGCGTCGTCCTCGACGCTCGGCAGTGACGTGACCCTGCCCTCCATCGTGCCGGTGCGCTCGGCCGGCGCCGCGTCCGGCAGCGACTGGATCGGCCTGCGCACCACGGATGACAGCGTACTCAAGGCCGTCTCGCGCGTGCCGCTGTTCGGCGGCTTCCTCGGCCTCGGCCTGCTGCTTTTGGCAATGGGTTCGATGTGGTACCGCGAGGGGCGGTAGGACTACTCCTCCGGCTCCGTCGTGAACATCAGCGGATAGCCCTTGGCCTTGCCGGCATCGGTGGCGCGCGTCGCCTTGGTCTCGGCGACATCCCTGGTGAAGACGGCGACGACGCAGACGCCGCGCCGATGCGCGGTGATCATCACCCGGTGCGCCTGGTCTTCGCTGAGCTTGAACTCGCCCTTCAGCACCGTCACCACGAATTCGCGCGGCGTGAAATCGTCATTGATGAGGATAACCTTGTAGAGCTTCGGCCGTTCGACCTGTGGCTTGACCTGGACGCGCGGTTTTGTGGTGATTTCAGGCATCGGACCGACAGTTAGCGAAGCGACCTTGCCGTCATTCTGCCATCGGCGACAGCGGCCGTCCATTTTGATCGACGCGCAAAACCGGTGTCCGGTGGGCGCGGCCATTAACAATCATGTGGGAAAGTGTCGGTTGCCGTTCAACGGTCCTGACGGCCGAACATGCGACGGCCCTGGATCGCCCGCAGGGTCGTGGCGGATGGCATATCGTGGCGAAGGCGGGTTCCACCGGCATCGGCCCGGCGTTCCAGCCATGCTGCAATCGGCCACGCCGCGGCGCTGATCAGCGTCGCGCCGGTCAGCACGATCAGCAGCCAGGTCTGTGCCGGCGTGATGTAGTCCCAGTTGGTGGAAATCGCCGGCGCAAACAGCGAAGGCTCGGTGCGCCCGCTGGCCGGATCGGGCACCGGGCTGGCGGTGAACAGGATCAGCACCCTGGCGACGCCGGTGGCAACCAGGCCGCCGATCACCATCGAGCGCAAAATGGACGAAAGCCGCTTCTTCATGCGGATTGTCCTACACAGCCGGCGTTGCAAACGGGTTAAAGTTGGTCGAGGCGGAAGCTGCCGGTGCCAGACTTCGCCAAGGATCGGTTGGGCCCATCGGTCCGCTTCACCGCCAATACATTGGCTTTTCCACGGTTCGGACAGGAGGAAGGCCGCTCCAGCCGAAACCAGCTGGAGCGGCCTTGGTCAAAAGGCAGGCATGTTATGCCGCGCATGGATTAAGCCTTCGGGGCGTCCTTCTTGACGGCCTTCTTGTGCTTCTTGACGACCTTCTTGGGAGCAGCCTTGGCCGGAGCGGCAGTCGCCGGAGCGGTGGTCGTCGAAGCAGCCGGAGCAGCGGTCGTGGTGGCAGCGGCATTGCCGAGAGCCGGCATCGCGAAAGCGAGAGCGACGGCGAGACCGGTGGCGGAGAGGATGGACTTTTTCATGGCTTCATTTCCTTTTTATGCAGGTCGAGTTTCTGATGTCACTGAACCGGGTCGTTCGGTGTCACTCCAAGCAGCTTCAAAGCATTGGCGAGCATCCGGATGCCCTGTGCCTGTTTCTTGGCGGCGCAGTACCGGTTACCCTTTCTCTGAAGTGCCTTTGCCGCGGTGACCTGCGTTGCCGCGGCATGGGTTTCGAGGGCTTCATCGAATTGGTGGCTGAGATTGGCACACCGTTCGCTCCGGGTGGTGAGCGTCGCCTTTGCGTCCGATTGTCCAACAGCGGCAGTGACCAGGCCAAGGCCCAGCAACGCACCCAACAAACTGATCGACAACCTTGGCATCGGTTTTTCCGTAAACCCGGAGACTAGCGTCGCAGCCGATGACCCGACCGCCACGAGACCAGTTATGCCTTTGAAATTTTTCAGGAGTTTTTCTGAACTGTAGAATTTTGTTTCTGGATTGTGTCTGAGAAAGCCGGTGTGAACCCATCATCACCACTGGCCAACATATGGCCTGAATTCTATCGTGTGGGTTGCGACAGAACGGCTTGGCAATCAACAATGACAGGGCTGCTGTGAAATCCGACGCACACATACTGATCGTCGACGACGACAAGGGCATCCGCGACCTGCTGCAGGAATTTTTCCAGAAGCGGGGCCTGCACACCTCGGTTGCCGCCGACGGCATCGAGATGGAGATGATCCTGCGCCGCGCGCAGGTGGATCTCATCGTCCTTGACGTGATGCTGCCCGGCAAGAGCGGGCTGGAGCTGTGCCGCGATATCCGCGCCCAGTATTCAACGCCGATCATCATGCTGACCGCTGTCACCGAGACGACCGACCGCGTCGTCGGCCTGGAGATGGGCGCCGACGATTATGTGCCCAAACCCTTTGACCCGCGCGAGCTTTTGGCGCGTATCCGCGCCGTGCTCAGGCGCAACGGCGCCGCCGAGCCCAAGCGCGCCACCACCAAGCAGATCTACCGCTTCGCCGGCTGGACGATGGACTGTTCGCGTCGCCGGCTGATCGCGCCGGACGACGTCCGGGTCGAACTGACCATGGCCGAATTCAACCTGCTGCAGACCTTCGTCAAGAGCGCGCAGCGCGTGCTGACCCGCGACCAGCTCATCGAACTGTCCGGCGGCGACAGCGACTACTCCTTCGACCGCAGCATCGACATCCTGGTCAGCCGGTTGCGGCGCAAGATGGAAGACGACCCGAAAACGCCCAAGCTGATCCTGACCGTGCGCAGCGGCGGCTACCAGTTCCTGCCCGAGACGACGTCCGAATGAGACGTTTCCTGCCGCAGACCCTGCCTGTCTGGGTGCTGCTGATCGTCATTGCCGGCCTGCTGATCAGCCAGGTCGCGACCCTCTACATCGTGTCGCGCGACCGCGCCGTCGCCAACGACGTGGTCGACCTCTACCGTCTCAACGACCGTGCCTTCTCGCTGGTGCAGCTGATGCATGATGCCAGTCCGGACCAACGCAAGGCGACGGCAACCGGCCTGTTCAATTCGACCTACGCGCTCACCGTCTCGGACACGCCGGCGGTCACCTCGTCGATCGCCGGCGACGACGAATTGGCCGAACTCGAAGACATCCTCGTTGGCCGGCTGTCGAAATTCGGCATCACCGACGCGCGCGTGCGGCGCGACCCGGCGACGCGCGAGGCCGACGACGCCACCGGCATGGCGCCGGGGCCCGATATCGGCCAGGTCGAGCGCGACCTTCTGGTGCTGGCAGCCGACTTCGCCCAGAGCGACAAGCTGACGGCGTCGCTGCGCTTCGCCGACGGCCAATGGCTGAACTTCACCGAGCCGATCACGCCGGTCGGCCCGATCCTGAGCTTCGACAGCCTGCCGCTCTATTCGCTGATCGCCGGCCTGGTGGTGATCATGTCGATCTGGTCGCTGCGCCGGCTGACCGCGCCCTACCGGATGATGGAAACCGCCGTGAACCGGATCGGCAAGGACCTGAAGAGCCCGCCAATCGCCGAGAGCGGCAGCCGCGAGGTCCGCGCCGCCGCCAAGGCGATCAACGCCATGCAGGCCCGGTTGCGCGAATATGTCGAGGACCGCGAACATCTGGCGGCGGCACTGGCGCATGATCTGCGCACGCCGATGACCAGGATGCGCCTGCGCCTGGAGCTGTTGCGCAAATCGGCGGTTCGCGAGGCGCTGGCGCACGATCTGGCCGATGTCGAAAGCATTGCCAGCTCGGTGATCGACTTCGCCACCTTCGAGGTGACGGAGGAAAAGAACGAGCGCATCGACTTCTGGTCGCTCGTGGAGTCGATCGCCGACGGCTATGACGACGTTTCGTTCGACGACGAGACCCGCTCGCGCGGCCTGATCTGCATGGCGCGGCCGGTCGCGCTCAAGCGCTGCGTCACCAATCTGGTGCAGAACGCGGTCACCTACGGCAAGAAGGCGCATCTCAGCCTGCGCCGGTCGGAAAACATGATCCTGCTCACCATCCGCGACGAAGGGCCTGGGATACCGCAGGCCCAGATCGACGCCGTGTTCGGCTCTTTCGTGCGCCTCGAACAATCCCGCAACCGCGCGACCGGCGGTCTCGGCCTCGGCCTGACCATCGCCCGCAACATCGCCCGCGCCGCCGGCGGCGAGATCAGCCTGTTCAACAACCCCGGCGGTGGCCTGTTGACTGAGTTGCGCCTGCCGGCGGTGGCCTAAGCTTGGAACAGCCAGTCAAATCTCAAATTGGTTTGCGGCTCGCAATGCCCCGGGGGTTGTGCACCAAAAAACCCGCTACCTTTCGGCAGCGGGTCAGGCATGGAGTGCCGGGATCAACCGGCAATAGGTCAACGAACGGTGGCGAGGCTGGTTGCTTATTTCTGTGCGCCGTCCTTGCGTCGAAATATGCGACGCTGCATCGGGTCGCGCCAACGCGTCATCACCTTTTCCTCGAAGCGATCTCTTCTAAATTTAACGCAATGAATGTCCTCGACCAGGAAGACATCGTCCTTGGATGCGACCGCCTCCAAGAACCGGGGAGACCGAACGGCCAGATTTAGCTCGCCCTCTAGGCCCGAAGTTTGATCGATCAATTGGTAAAAGGTAAACATTGCGTAGCAATAATTGTCGAAGGTCTCGAACTCTGAAAAGTCTGCAACGCGACATTCGTCCAAGGTCATTAAGGGGTAGCTGTACGGGCTGCTCCTGTTCGGGTCTTGCTTAATGTGCGGCAGCTGGAGGGTCTTGGTGGCGCCGACCTCCTCAAGCACGGAGGTACTCCACTCCCAGCAACTGGTGTAACTGTGATAGAAGGCTTCGCGCACCACGCCATGCTCGTCTGGCAGCCACTCGTTGTGCCCTCGCTCAGCGTCGATTAGCCGGTAAACGTCGAATAGAAACTCGTATATGATTGCAGCCACCGTCGCGTTTCGCATGCCTCAACCTCAATTTATGCGACCCGGCTGTGCCTTAGGCTATTCAGCAATTCCTGCCCTGCGTTCCCTCGAATACGATAAACGCCCTATGGGCTGAATTGACGCCGAAGGTCACCGCCGCAGCACCGCGCTCAACACGTCGCGGATGCCGATGGCGCCAACAAAGCGCGACTGGTCGTCGAATAGCGCCACGGGAGCGGTTTGCGAGCGATGCATGGCCAGCATCACGGTTTTCAGCGAGGTGCCTGGATTGGCCCAGAACACTTGCGCCGCTTCCTCGGACTGGGCCTCGAGATCGGCGCACGACACCCAGATCGCCGGCTTGCCGTCGCGTTCGGCCGCCGCCACCAGCCCGTGCTCGTCGATCTTGAAACGCGTCGTCTTGCGCCGGTCGAGCCACACCCAGCCACTGTCGCCGTGCTCCAGATCGCGACGGTCGCGCATCACGTTCCAGGCGGTCAGCACCGACAGCGGATTCACATTGGCGATGAAGTCGCGGACATAGTCGTTGGCCGGACGCAGCACGATGTCTTCCGGCGCGCCGGTCTGCACGATGCGCCCGCCCTCCATGATGGTGATGTGGCTGCCGATCTTCAGCGCCTCCTCGAGGTCGTGGCTGACGAAGATGATGGTCTTCTTCAACTCGGCCTGCAGCTGCAGCAATTCGTCTTGCAGCTTGGTGCGGATCAGGGGGTCGAGCGCCGAGAACGGCTCGTCCATCAGCAGGATTGGCGCCTCGGTGGCGAAGGCGCGGGCCAGGCCGACGCGCTGCTGCATGCCGCCCGAAAGCTCATGCGCATATTTCTTCGACCACTGGTCGAGATTGACCAGCTTGAGCTGGCGTTGCACGCGCTCCTTGCGCTCTAGCTCCGGCACGCCGGCGAGTTCGAGGCCGAGGCCGACATTCTCCTCCACCGTGCGCCAGGGCAGCAGGCCGAACTGCTGGAACACCATTGCCACTTGCTTCTGCCGCAGTCGCCGCAAGGTCGCCTCATCGCAGGTGACGACGTCGACGGTCTTGTCGCCATCCTTGACCAACACCTGGCCCCGCGACACCACGTTGAGCCGGTTGACCGCCCGCAGCAATGTCGACTTGCCGGAACCGGACAGGCCCATCAGTACGGAGATCTCGCCCTCGTTCACGGTCAGGCTGGCGCCGGCGCAGCCCAGCACATTGCCCGTCTTCTCGAGGATCTCGGCACGGCTGGCGCCGGCGTCGATCATCGCCAGCGAACCGGCCTGGTCGGCGCCAAAGACGATGTCGACGTTCCTGAAATCGACGGCGACGGTCATTTCTTGCCTCCAACGGCGATGCGGGTCATCCGGTCGAGAACGATGGCGAGCACGACGATGGCGAGGCCGGCTTCAAGCCCGAGGTCGATCTTGCGCGAACCCAGCGCCCGGTTGATTTCGGTGCCGAGGCCGCCGGCGCCGATCAGTGCGGCAAACACCACCATCGACAGCGACAGCATGATGGACTGCGTCAGACCGGCCATGATGGTCGGCAGCGCCGAGGGCAGCTCCACCTTCCACAGCAACTGGCTCTTGGTGGCGCCGAACGCCTCGCCTGCCTCGACGATCGACTTCGGCACCGAGACGACGCCGAGATGCGTGAGCCGGACCGCGGTCGGGATGACGAAGATGATGGTGACGATGAGGCCGGGCGCATTGCCGAGGCCGAACAGCGTCAGCACCGGGATCAGGTAGACGAAGGTCGGCAGCGTCTGCATCAGGTCGAGCACCGGCAGCATGATGCGGTAGACCTTCGGCTTGTGCGCAGCCCAGATACCGAGTGGCACACCGATGGCCATCGAGGCGGCGGCAGCGGCAACCACCAGCACCAGCGTCTCCACCGTCTGCTTCCAGAGGTTCTGGTTGAGGATGAACAGCAACCCGAGAAAGACGGCCACCGCCAGGCCTCTCGATCGCTGCAGATAATAGGCAAGCAGCGCAATCAGCGCGATGAGAATGACGGGCGGTACCAGCAGCAGCGTGTCGACCACTCCGTCGAGCAGGAAATTCAAGCCGCCGGAGAGGCCTCGGAAGAAGGTGTTGAAATTGTCGGTAAGGAAGGTGAAGAACGCTTTGCCCCACTCGCCTATGGGGATCTTATAACTGACAAAGAATTTTGAAATCGGATCCATCTTGCCCCTCTTTGGCAGTCGCCGTCCTTGCCGGACGGTCATCTTGTCACACGATATGAAAAAGGGCAGCCCTTTCTACAGTGACTGCCCTTCTTGATCGGTCACGCCGAACGCAAGACCCGCTCAGCTTCCGAGCGCAGTCTTCACGGCTGCAGCCGCGTCGCCGCCATCGAAAGTGGTCACGCCGGCAATCCACGGAGCAACCGCGTCCGGATGCTTCTTCAGCCAGTCGGTCGCGGCCGTATTGGCGTCGGCGCCCTTGAGGATCGCGTCCATCATCTCGCCTTCCATGTCGAGATTGAACTTCAGGTTGGCGATGAACTTGCCGGCATTCGGGCACTCGGTGGTGTAGCCCTTGCGCACATTGGTATGCACGGTGGCGGCGCCAAAGCCGCTGTCGCCCATGCCATCGAGATAGGTGATCTTCATGGCACCCATCACCGGATGCGGCGTCCAGCCGAGGAAGGCGATCCACTCATTGTTCTTCATCGACTGCTCGGCCTGCGTCAGCATGCCGGCTTCCGAGGATTCGACCAGCTCGAAACCTTCGAGATTGTCCTTCGGGTTCTTGATCATGTCGAGGATGATGCGGTTGCCGTCATTGCCGGCCTCGATACCATAGATCTTACCGTCGAACTTGTCCTTGAACTTGCCGAGGTCGGTCAGCGTCTTGACGCCGGCGTCCGCCACATAGGTCGGCACGACGATACCGTAGCCGGCGCCACTGAGGTTTTCGCTGATGGTCTCGACCGAACCGTCGGCGGTGTAGTCCTTGATGTCAGCGGTCATCGACGGCATCCAGTTGCCGAGGAACACGTCGAGGTCCTTGTTCTTCAGCGAAGCCATGGTCACTGGCACCGACAGCTGGATCGTCTGCGGCTCGTAGCCGAGTGCGGTCAGCAGCACGGACGCGACGCCGGTCGTCGCCTGGATGTCGGTCCAGCCGACATCGGAAAGGCGCACCGCCTTGCAGCTTGCCGGATCACCGGCATAGGCAGCGCTGGTGGACAAAAAAGCCGCCAGGCCGAGGCCGGCGACGAAAGAGTTCATACGCGACATAGACAGTCTCCCATTGTGATTCTTTGGCGAAGCCTAGTTACGGTTTCTCTGCCCGCCTTGTTTCGTCAGCCAAACACCATTCTGGTGTGGTTTCAAGCGCTAAGACAATCACGATCAACGGCGCGGGCTGGCCAATCAGCGACACGGCTGACGCTTTTGTCTTGCGATACGGCTTTTTCAGGGGAATGCGGGCGGCCGCCCCTCCCCGTGCCCAGCCAAGTCGGCTTAAAAGAGCGGTATGGCCAAGCTTTACTTCCACTATGCGACGATGAATGCCGGCAAGACGACGATGCTGTTGCAGGCGTCGTACAATTATCGCGAGCGCGGCATGGGCACGATGCTGTTCGTCGCCGGCCACTACCGCAAGGGCGATACCGGCCTGATCTCGTCGCGCATCGGCCTGGAGACGGAAGCCGAGATGTTTCGCGACGGTGACGATCTGTTCGCCCGCGTCGCCGATCACCACGCGCACACATCAGTGCATTGCGTCTTCGTCGACGAGGCGCAGTTCCTCGAGGAGGAGCAGGTCTGGCAGCTCGCCCGCATCGCCGACCGGCTGAACATCCCGGTCATGTGCTACGGCCTGCGCACCGATTTCCAGGGCAAGCTGTTTTCCGGCTCGCGCGCACTGCTGGCCATCGCCGACGATTTGCGCGAAGTGCGCACCATCTGCCGCTGTGGCCGCAAGGCGACGATGGTCGTGCGCCTCGGCCCCGATGGCAAGGTGGCGCGCCAGGGCGAGCAGGTGGCGATCGGCAAGGACGTCTATGTCTCGCTCTGCCGCCGCCATTGGGAAGAAGAGATGGGCCGCGCCGTGCCCGACGACTTCATCGGCTTCATCAAGGGCTGACGGCCCCGGCGGCCTTGACCCCCGGCCCTGTGCAGCCGGATCGCGCATCTTTCCCCAATGCCGCCACGATGCAGCGTTTGTTAAGGGCTCCGCCGTATAAGGCCGCCAGCCAGAACGCTCCGGGGTCAGCCATGTTTCGAGCCTTTTCGCCCGCCGGCATTCTTCTCCTTGCCACCTCGTTTGCCGCCCATGCCGGCGGTGACCCGGCCCTGGGCAAGAAGGTCTTCAACCGGTGCATCGCCTGTCACGAAGCGGCCACCGACCGCGACAAGGTCGGCCCGCATCTGCTGGGCGTCGTCGGCCGCACCGCCGGCAGCGCCGAGAGTTTTCTTGGTCACTACTCCGAGGCGATGAAGAGTGCCGGTGCTGCCGGCCTGGTCTGGGATGAAGCCAATCTCGCCGAATATCTCAAGGCACCCAAGCTGAAAGTGCCCGGCAACAAGATGGCTTCTGCCGGCCTGACCAAGGACGACGACATCGCCAATATCATCGCCTATCTGAAGGCCGATCCCAAGCCCTGATCCGCTGCACGAGCGCCGCTGTAAAGTCGGCTCTTGCTTCTCCTGCCGCGGCCGCGATTGCTTCAATGGTTAGCCGAATACTGAGGCATCAGTGCCGTCGCTTTGCGGCATGAAAGTTCAATGACAGCTGAACTAAGCCTGGCCGGCAAGCTAATCACGCCATGAGCAAGCCTTCATTGCCTTTCAAGACCGTGACGGATTCTTTTGTTTTCGGGGCAGGTCTTGTCTTGCGTCTTTCAATCCCCGAATGCGCCACATATATTCGCCGCTGTTCGCGACCAGCGACCTGATGCCGAAGCGGGAGGCCCCAATGGCGACATTGCAGAATTTCGATGCCGAAATTGCCAAGACCAAGCAGGTCGTGCAGGACATGCGCACCAAGATCGAGCAGTCCGGCACCGTGCTTGAAACGCTCGCCACCTCCGACAAGAAGATCGGCGACGCCAATTTCGACCTCGAGAACGCCCGCATCGAGGATGTGCTGAAGCAGCAGAAGGTGATGGAAGGCAACATCGCCGACCTGATCATCGGGCTGGAGGACGCCACCAACGTCTTCGGCGCCGAGTTCGAGAGCATGAAGAACTACACCGGCTGGGAAAAATTCATCGGCGTCTTTTCCAGTCAGAGCAAGCAGCGCATGCGCACCGACCGCGTCCGCAACATGTCGCTGGCCGGCAATCTGCAGGAACTGCTGGTCAAATCCGACACCATCGTCGGCATCCTGAAGGCGCAGAAAGAGGTCCTCGACCAGCGCTACAAGACCTCGGAAACCAGCCTGTCGCAGGTCATCGAGCGCCGCAAGACCACCATGACCAACCTCGAAGCCGTGCAGAAGCGCATCGAGGAACTGAACCCGATGCTGCTCGATATCGAAAACAAGATCGCCGCATCGACCAGCCAGAAAGAGCGCACGCAGCTCGAAGGCGAGCGCTCCAAGCTGGCGACGGAATACAATGAAAAGCAGGCCAAGGAGCAGGAGCTGCTGGCCGAGAGCCAGACGCTCGAGCGCTACACCTCGATGTTCCAGACCTTCGTCGATTCGCTCAACAACCAGATCGCCGCGCAGTCGACGCTGATCAACAAGCTGACCATCGATACCGAGCAACGCATCGTGCTGTACAAGGCGCTGGAAGATTCGCTGAAGACTGCCGCCCAGCAGGACGTCGCCCACAAGATCAACACGCTGGGCAGCCAGGTCGACAACACCGCCGAGGAAACCATGGCCGGCATCGGTGCTGCTTCGCAAAAGCACATCGGCGACCTGCTCGAGATGCACGAGAAGAACATGGTCGCCACCGCCGACATCCAGCGCCGCAAGAAGCTGGCCGACGATGCCTTCGCACGCCGCTTCGACGAGGTGCTGAAGAAGCACAATTCGGCAAACTACGTGCAGTCTTAGGGGTGACAGGACTGCCCGCGAGCGCACAGGCATGACCCCCGAAAACGAAGCGGCGGCACGGTATTTCTCCGCCATCACGGCCGCGCTCAGCGGCCTTGAAGTGTTCATGCGCGACGATCGCTCGCCGCTTTACCGGCATGGCATCGTCGCCAAGATCGTCGCCGAATACATTGCCCGGCTCGACAAGTCATTCTCCTGCTGGCGCAACCGGCTGGGTTTTATGGACACGTTCCGCATTTCGCGCGCCGAAAGCGGATTTCCGGTCTTCCAGAACCTGCTTGAACTGGAGAACGACCGCCGCCAGGCCGACGCGCGGCTTGCCAACATTCCGCTGGCCGGCGAGTTGCGCGAGGAAATGGCCGACTTCATCCTGCGTCACAAGGAATTCCCCGAGGCGCTGCAGAAGTCGATGGCCGAGCGGCTCTATCTCGAGGACGTCAAAAGCGAGAACACCTTCGGCCCGTTTATGCTGGCGCAAACGGCCAAGGTCTCGGTCAACCCGAAGACGGGGCGCCCCTATTATCTCGTCCACTGGGCGACGTTCGACGGCAGCGCCAACCTGCCTCTGGTCTACATGGTGACGGTGGAGGATTCTTCCGACGCGATGATCCGCCAGCTTGTCGACAGAAACGGCAAGCTGAACGAGACGATCGACATTCCGCTGCCGGTCGACGGCCTGCTCAATCCCGAGCTTGCCCATCGTTTCGACGATTTCACCGAGAAGAACTCCGCCTATACCCTGTCGCCGGCGACCATCGCGGTCAACCTCGACAAGGATTTCGAACCGCTGCACCCCAAGCAGCTGCGCCGCGTCGTGCTCGGCCCGTTCTATTCGGCCGGGATTACCGACAACAATTCGACGGTGACCGAAGTACTGGCCAAGGTGCGCAAGCCCGAAAATGCCTGGCTGCTGACCTGGACCATCCAGGAGGTCTATTCCAAGGCCGAGAAACCCGGCCGCAAGGGGCTGTTTTCGAGCGAGAAGACGACGCAGGAATTCTTCATCAACACCGACGATCTGGAAGCCGCGCGCCAGGGCGTGTCGAGCTACGAAAACCATGCGCTGATCCCGCACGAGGCCTATCAGGCGCTCTACGCCGCCGGCGAGGCGCAGAAGATCTTTGCCGGCTACAAGGTTCACATTCTGTCCAACGGACAGGTCATCTCAGACGTCTGACCGTCACACCACGGAGCACCCTTCATGGATACCGGCCTGACCACCATCCCGGAAGCCGCCATCGAGAAGCACCGCGCTACCGCGCAGAGCTTCATCACCCGCGTCGTCGTGCTGGAGGACCCGTCACGCGAGTCCGGCACCGCACTTGCCGGCACCAACCGCCGCTTCGTCTCGACCGTCTCGGTCGGTTCGGTGCGCCGCACGCGCGAGGTCGAGCTGTCGAAGACCGTCGGCGCCGTTCATCCCGACGACCAGCTGCTGACCATCCCGCAGCACACGCTGTTGTTTCGCGCCCGCCGCGGCACGGCGATCGCGCTCGCAATATCGGACGTCTTTGCCGAGGGCTCGGACCTTGAAAGTCTGCAGGCCAAGAACACCCGCGCCCCGCTCGAAGGCGACGAGGCGTCCACCTTCAAGAAGCTTCTGTCGGCCTCGGCTTACATCTCCGCCTTCAGCCTCGCCTCCTATCTGTTCCAGCTGATCGACAGCGACGGCGAGGCGCCCAACGACATTCCCGAGCCGGACTTCCTGTTCGACACGCCGCAGGATGCGGTGAAGTCGATCCTGGCCGGCCTCGACAAGGCGATATCAGGATCGTCCGACGACGCCGACCTGATGACCCGGGCGCGCGCCCTCGCCCGCGTCGCCATCGACGGGCTTCTGGCGCGCAAGGGCCGCTTCGACGGCATCGGCCCGTTCGAGAACGCCCATATCCGCATCGATGCCGACGATTTCACCCTCGATGGTTTCGACGTCGCGCCGGGCAAGCGCTCCAAGCCGCTGGTGATGACCTTCAAGAAGCCGGAAGAGGTCGTCGGCAACCACATCGCCAAATACCAGTCGGTCAAGCTCGCCAAGATGCTGATGGCCTATGATTTCGAGCGCGAGATGAACCCATTCGTCGAGCTCGGCGGCTTCCTGTTCACCTTCATCGGCGACGGCGCGCCCGGCACCGGCAAGACGACCCTGATCCAGATGATCGCCGGCCTCGTCAATGGCTACTGCCAGGTCGCCGGCTATCCCTTCGCCTACGAGAATTTCGGCGTCGACCAGATCTCGTCCTATCAGGGCAAGTCGGGCCAGAACTGCCGCCAGTTCATCAACAATGTGCTGAACCCGCGCGTCATCGGCTTCGGCACCGTCGACGACATCGACCAGGTGGCGGCGCGCCGCTCCGACGACCGCGCCTCGGCCGGCCAGCAGGAGATCACCGGCGTCTTGATGGATGCCTTCGCCGGTGCCGCCACGGTGGTGCGCGGCAACTGCTCGTTCGGCATGTTCTCCAACTATCCCGAAAATGTCGACGACGCGCTGCGCCAGCGCGCCGGCGCCCGCTGGCTGGTCGACGGGCCGCAGAGCCGCGACGACTACATCGACATCTTCGTGCTGCTCGCCGGCAAGAACCACAAGATCCCGCTCGGCGACCACAATCTCTACGCCGCGCAGGAAATCCAGCGCGCCGTGACCGAGGCCTATGAAGAGCACGAGAAGCCAAGGGAAGACGGGCTGATCAAGGTCTATGAGCGCTACATGAAGGAGAACGGCGCGCCTAAATCGATGGCCGACATCGGCACCTATCTGCATCTGATCAAGGATGCCGAGCCGCGCTTCACCGGCCGCGCCATCAAGAACGTCACCGACGCCATCAAGATGCGCGCCATGGACATCGAGCTTCCCGACGACTGGTTCGAGAAGCCGGAAGTCTTCATGCACAAGGGCTACGACGAGAAGAAAGCGATGATCGAGGAATTGCGCGGGCCGTTCTCGATGGACATGGTCATGCAGGAGATCAACCGCTACGCCGACTCGGAGTTCCGCTATTCCGACAAATCCGACGACTCCGCGGTGCAAAAGCTGCTGCGCGATGCCCGCCTGCGCGAACGGGCCGCGCGCGAGATGGAGGAGATGAAGAAGAAGGGGCTATGGAATGCGTGAGCTGAGCCGTCCTTCCCTTCTCCCCTTGTGGGAGAAGGTGTCGCCGAAGGCGACGGATGAGGGGTGTTCCAGCTTGGCACCAACAGCGCTCCGGCCAACACCCCTCAACCGTCTCGGCGCTACGCGGCGATTCACCTTCTCCCACAAGGGGAGAAGGAAGAGCCGCGCCCCTCATCCGCCCTTCGGGCACCTTCTCCCCGTGAACGGGGAGAAGGAATAATGGCCAAGAAACCCGATCTTCTGCGCGACAATGAGCTGATCTATGGCCGGCTACTGACGGTCGACGAGCCGCATTTGATCCAGCGCTATAACAAGGCGCTGGCCGCATTCGGCTTGAAGCCGACGAAACTGAAAAGCTTCCAGATCGACCGCACCGGCTTCTCGCCCGAAGTGGCCGAGGAATGCGACGACTATGATTATCTCGATCCCAACGAGGTCAACCGCCGCTTCATCATCCTGACACCGTCGCAGATCGACCTGCCGGTGGTGCACACCGCCTTCTCCAACACCTCGCAGCTGATGTTCGAGTTCATGTCCAAGAACCAGCGCGCCATCGACGCGCTGACCATCAAGGATGTGATCTACGGCGAGATCGAGGATTCCGTTCCCAAGGTCAACGACATCGAGGACCTGCTGTCGATCAGCCAGGTCGAGTTCAAGGTGCTGTCGGCCGAGGATGTGCTGGGCAAGGCCGCCGAACTCGGCAAGCTCGTCGACCGGCTGAAGCAGGAACCCGACGCCTGGCGCGACAACACCATGCTGACCCGCATGGTCGAGCTCGCCAAGATCTGCGGCGACATCCGCGAGAACGCGCTGGTGCCCGACCAGATCATCTTCCGCCACAACGCCTACTGGACCAGCCATTTCGGCGGCCTCTACGTATTCGTCGACCCCGACATGACGACGGTGATCAGCGATCCGGCAGCGCCCGGCTTCCGCCGTTCGCGGCCGTGGCAGGTCAGCTATCTCTCGATCAACGACGCCGACAAGGTGTTCAAGTTCCTCGCCACCACCGGCCGCATCGAGCTGCCGCGTGCCTCCTGGGTCGAGACCTCGGGCTATCTCGAGCACCGCGCCGAGATGGTGGTGCGCGCGCTGATCCGCGATGCCGAGCCGGACCGCAACCTGACCGATGTCGACAAGGTCTGGCTGCAGACCTGGATCCAGAGCCATGCCGACCTGATCACCAGGGACGGCAACTTTCC
The DNA here is from genome assembly GCF_042647205.1 of Mesorhizobium cantuariense. Taxonomy (NCBI): domain Bacteria; kingdom Pseudomonadati; phylum Pseudomonadota; class Alphaproteobacteria; order Hyphomicrobiales; family Phyllobacteriaceae; genus Mesorhizobium; species Mesorhizobium cantuariense. The sequence continues at coordinate 5,073,034 of NZ_JBHRVD010000001.1, forward strand.
CTTCCTCAACGCCGCCAAGCGCGAGATCGCCCAACTCGGCCACCTCAAGATCGACGATGTCTTCCCGCAGCAGCGTTTCCTGGTGATCCGCGCCAAGCCCGACCATCCCGACGCCTGGCTGACCAATCGGCTGATCTCTGATTTCGTGCCGTCGGATTTCGTCTCGCGCTACATCTTCAACAAGCAGGGCTTCTACGAGGACTATGACGGCTTCAGCGATGCCTGGCGATCGCATGTTGTGGACGTTCTCAAAACCACATATTTGAAGGACAAGGTGGCGTTTCGCACACGCCTCTACGGCCTGACTGACTAGAGCGGTTCACCGTTTAACGGAAACGCCGAACCGCTCTATCTCTTTGATTTGACGCAATTCCGGACGGAAAACCGTTTCACACTTTTCCTGGAATTGCTCTAGAACGAAACGAACCGTTATTTCGTTCTAACTTGTTGTTTTGGCGCATGATGTTATCCAAAAAGTCTGCAACTTTTTGGCATCATGCTTTGAGGGGGTGACATCGCCATGCTCGATCCGATCGTGAACTTCTTCACCCGGATTTTCCAATGGATCGGCCGCGGCATCGGGCTTGTGATCGGCGCGATCCTGTGGCCGTTCCTGTGGGCCGGGCGCTGGTACACGCAGCGCGGCTGGATCCTCAAGGCGGCGCTCGGCGTGGCTCTGCTGGTGCTGATCGGCCTCTACGCCAACTTCTTCTATGCCACCCAGTGGTGGAACAATTTCAACCCGAACTATCCCGACTCCTACACGTTCGAGAAGCGCAACGTCTCCGCCGGCGAACAGGTTGCCGCCGGCGCCGGCACGGACACCGCCAAGACCTGCGGAAACTCCGGTATTGCCCAGATCGCCGCCGACCTGACCGACTTCAACGTCAACCAGAATGCCTGGATCTCGTCGATGATCCTCTACAAGCTCGGCCTGTTCGGCATCGACTGGGACCACACGCCGTGGATGGACAACAAGGCCTCGTTCCAGCGCGGCATCAACCAGGCGGTGCGGCGCACGGCGACCGAACTCGCCGACAATCTCGGCCGTGTGCGCACCACCTCGCAGATCGACAGCGATCTGCAGAATGCCCGCGGCAACCTGCAGTTCGACGAAGAGACCTGGTATTTCGGCCTGAACCCGTTCGGCCCCAAGACACCGACGCCAAGCTACTATCGCGACGCCGTGCGCATGCTGCGTTCCTTCAATGCTCGCCTCGCCACCTGCCAGGCGACGTTCGACGCCCGCGCCGACAATCTGAAACAATATATCGACCGTATCTCGTCCGACATCGGCTCGACCTCGGCGATCCTCAAGGAGCGTGCTGAGAACCACAACAATGGCTGGTTCGACTTCCGCGCCGACGACCGCTTCTGGTTCGCCTATGGCCAGCTCTATGGCTATTACGGCCTGATGAAGGGCGCCCAGGCCGACTTCGAGGACGTCATCAAGGAAAAGCATCTGCAGAACCTGTGGGACACAATGGACTCACAGTTCGTCTCGGCGCTGCGCATCCAGCCCTTCATCATCGCCAATGGCCGCGAGGACGGCTGGATCTTGCCGACGCATCTGACGACGATGGGTTTCTACGTGCTCAGGGTGCGCTCCAACATGGTCGAAATCAGCAACGTTCTGACGCAGTAAGGCTGTTCAGCCCAATGCATGTCGCCCAAAAGTGGTCCCGGTTTTGGGAGAACGACATGCATAAAAATAAGAGCCTAAAGCGCGAGGCGCTTTAGGCAGGCGATGGCGAATTTGCGTCGTCGCCTCTGTCGCATTCCGTGCATTCTGCGGCTGTTTTGAGACGGCAGAGCGACGCGTCCTCTGGCTTCTATACGGCGCGGCAACGGAGCCAGGAAGAACCGACGACAGGTCGGCCGGTCCGCAGAGGAATTTTCTCTAGAGGAAACATAGTTGCATGCAAGTTGACGCCGCGGCAGCGACAGGGTTAGAACATGCCCGCGCCCGGTTCCAACCTGCTTGCCAGTAAGATCAAACCCGTCCCCTCCACCGTCCAATCCAGAGGAAAGCCGTCATGGCCGAAGTGAAGTCCGACATCGAGATCGCGCGCGGCGCCAGGAAAAAGCAGATCCAGGAGATCGGCCAGAAGATCGGCATCCCGACCGAACATCTGCTGCCCTACGGCCACGACAAGGCCAAGATCTCAGCCGAATTCATCAAGTCGGTGAAGGGCAACAAGGACGGCAAGCTGATCCTCGTCACCGCCATCAACCCGACGCCGGCCGGCGAAGGCAAGACGACGACCACGGTCGGCCTCGGCGATGGCCTGAACCGCATCGGCAAGAAGGCGATCGTCTGCATCCGCGAGGCCTCGCTCGGGCCGAATTTCGGCGTCAAGGGCGGTGCCGCCGGCGGCGGCTATGCGCAGGTCGTGCCGATGGAGGACATGAACCTCCACTTCACCGGCGACTTCCACGCCATCACCACGGCGCACAATCTGCTTTCGGCGCTGATCGACAACCACATCTACTGGGGCAATGAGCTCGGCATCGACACCCGCCGCGTCGTCTGGCGCCGCGTCATGGACATGAACGACCGCGCACTGCGCGAGATGATCTGTTCGCTCGGCGGCGTCGCCAACGGCTTTCCGCGCGAGGGCGGCTTCGACATCACCGTTGCTTCGGAAGTGATGGCCATCCTGTGCCTGTCCACCGACCTGAAGGACCTGGAAAAGCGCCTCGGCGACATCATCGTCGCCTACCGCCGCGACAAGTCGCCGGTCTATGCCCGCGACCTCAAGGCCGACGGCGCCATGGCCGTTCTGCTCAAGGACGCCATGCAGCCCAATCTGGTGCAGACGCTGGAGAACAACCCGGCCTTCGTGCATGGCGGCCCGTTCGCCAACATCGCGCATGGCTGCAACTCGGTCGTCGCCACCACGACGGCGCTCAAGCTCGCCGACTATGTCGTCACCGAAGCCGGCTTCGGCGCCGATCTTGGCGCTGAAAAATTCTTCGACATCAAGTGCCGCAAGGCGGGCCTGAAGCCGGCCGCGGCCGTCATCGTCGCCACCGTGCGCGCCATGAAGATGAATGGCGGCGTCAAGAAGGAAGACCTCGGCAAGGAAAACGTCGAAGCGGTCAAGAAGGGCTGTGCCAACCTCGGCCGTCACATCGAGAACATCCGCCAGTTCGGCGTGCCGGCGGTTGTCGCCATCAACCATTTCTATTCCGACACCGACGCCGAGATCCAGGCGATGAAGGACTATGTCGCCTCGATGGGCGAAGAAGCGATCCTGTGCAAGCACTGGGCCCACGGCTCGGCCGGCATCGAGGACCTCGCCAACAAGGTGGTGGCGCTGGCCGAATCCGGCGCCTCGCAGTTCGCCCCGCTCTATCCCGACGCGATGCCGCTGTTCGAGAAGATCAACACCATCGTCCAGCGCATCTATCGCGGCTCGGAAGCGATCGCCGACAAGTCGGTGCGCGACCAGTTGCACGCCTGGGAGCAGGCCGGCTATGGCCACCTGCCGGTGTGTATGGCCAAGACGCAGTACTCGTTCTCGACCGACCCGAATCTGCGCGGCGCGCCAACCGGCCACACCGTGCCGGTGCGCGAGGTCAGGCTTTCGGCGGGCGCCGGCTTCGTCGTCATCATCTGCGGCGAGGTCATGACCATGCCCGGCCTGCCCAAGGCGCCGTCCTCGGAAAAGATCTTCCTCAACGAGATGGGCCAGATTGAAGGCCTGTTCTAAAATCCTTCAATTCAAACCGCAAAGGGCGCCGCAGCGATGCGGCGCCCTTTCTGTTTCCAGATAGTCCTACGCAGCGCTACGCGACAGCGCCCGCTGGTTGGAGCCGAAGATCGTATCGCGTTCCGGCAGCGCGCCGGTCTTCAGGCACTCGACCCATTCGGTGGTCTTGAGCACGGCGGCAAAGCGCGACTGCAGGATGATCGTGACCACGCGGTGGATCTCCTCGGCCGAGGCGTAGCCGGCGCTGTTGGCGTAAGGCACCGAGCCCGTCGCATCCGACAAGAACTCGACAGCAAAGCCCATATGCACGGCGTGGATGATGGTCGACAGGTCGCAATTATGCGTCATGTAGCCGACCACCGTGATCGTATCGATGGCGTTGGCGCGCAGCCAGTCCTCGAGGTCGGTGCCGGTGAAGGCGGAGGGCAGGTTCTTTTCGACATAATGGTCGCGCTCACGCCTGGCGATCTCGGGATGCAGTTCACCGCCATGGCTGCCCTTGGCGAAGATCGGCGATGTCTCGGGCGCCATCTGCTTGACGACCACCACCTTGATGCCGGCCGCGGTCGCCGCATCCATCGCCCGCGCCACATGGACGACGCTGTCGCGGAACGGCGGATGCTGGATGGCGAGATTGCCGCCATCATAGTCGTTCTGCACATCGACGACGATCAGCGCCCGGCGTGGCGTGGTGTTGGCTGGGTCAGACATGGTGTTTTCCTTCCGGCTTGAATGCAATGGACCGAAAATAGGCGGGTCGCCGGCCTGCTAAAAGTGGCCCGATTGACATTATTCGAAAGAATTGGGACAATCCGCTTTCAACTGCCGGAAGCACCCATGACCGACCCGATCATTGCCGTCCTCGCCTTCGACGGCATCAGCCCGTTCCATCTTTCCGTGCCGTGCCTTGTCTTCGGCGAGGACAGGACGGCGCTTGGCCTGCCGCGCTTCGACTTCCGCATCTGCGCGGTCAAGGCCGGTCCGATCCACACCGAAGCGGGACTGACAATTGCCGCGCCGCATGGGCTCGAAGGGCTCGACGGCGCCGACATCGTCATCGTCCCAAGCTGGCATCATCTCGGCGAGCCGGCACCGCCGCTGCTGATGGAGGCACTACGTCAGGCACACGGGCGCGGCGCCTTGATCGTCGGCCTGTGCCTGGGAACCTTCGCCATTGCCGCGGCCGGGCTGCTTTCGGGCCGCCGTGCCGCGACGCACTGGGCCTATTCCGAACAGTTACAGAAACTCCATCCCGACGTCGCCGTCGATGCCTCGGTGCTCTATGTCGACAATGGCGATGTCGTCACCTCGGCCGGCGTCGCCGCCGGCCTCGACTGCTGTCTCCACATCGTGCGCGCCCGCTACGGCGCGGAAGCGGCACTGCGGCTCGCCCGCCAGATCGTTCTTTCTCCGCATCGGCAGGGCGGGCAAGCGCAATTCATCGAGCATCCGGTGACAAGAAGCGCGGACGCCGACCGGTTCACCCAAGCCCTCGACGCGGTTCGCGCGGCGCTCGGAGAGACGCATAGCCTGGATAGCGTCGCCGAGGCCGCCGGCCTGACCCGGCGCACCTTTACCCGCCGCTTCCAGAAATCGATCGGCACCAGTTTCGGCGATTGGCTAACCAGCCAGCGGATAGAACTGGCTCAACGGTTGCTGGAGGCAACGGAGAAATCGATGGACATGGTGGCCTTCGAAGCCGGCTTCGGCAGCGCCACCTCGCTGCGCCAGCATTTCGCCGCAAGGCTCAAGACATCGCCGGCGCAGTATCGGCGGGAATTCTCCCGGCGGGCCGATCAGGACGAACCAATAGCGCGCGGCGTTTCGCACTGAGATAGAAAGGCAAAGGGCGCCGCATCGATGCGGCGCCCTTGGGATCTCCAGTCTCCATGGTCAGGCGACATCTTCCGCCGATGGCGCGCGTTTGCGGCCGGTGACCATGGCGCGAACAAGATTCTCGCCGTGGCGCAGACTGGCCAGCATCACGCCACCAACATGAAGCCCGACCAGCACCAGGATACCATTGCCCAGGATCTTGTGCGTGTCCTCTACCCAAGCCACGCCCCACCAGGCATCGGTGGTCTGCATCCAGCCGGTAAGCGCAATTCCTGCGACGCAAGCGACAAGCGCCAGCACCATGGCCCCACCGGCGGGATTGTGGCCGAGATAACGCCTTTCGCGGCCCTGCGCCACATCGGCGAGATACAAGCCTACCACGCGCGGCCCGCGCACGAATTGGCGGAAGCGCGTGTATCCCGATCCCACCAACCCGGCAATCAAACGCGAGGCAATCAGAACTCCAGCGCAATAGCCGGCCAGTTCATGCACCTTCATGATCTCTCCGGAGGAAAGCCACGCCACCGCAACGCACAGGACCAGGGACCAGTGAAAGAGGCGAACGTAGGGGCTCCAGACCCTGACCAGATTTTCTCATGTCGACTCGACCGAGGTTTCTCGTGTCGAAACGGTGGCGTTCATGGCGATCAGCCGTCGTCGGAATCGGCGCCGACCGACTCGAGCGTCTTGGGGTTGAAGACGGCTTCCAGCTTCTTGCCGTTGGCGTCGAGCGCCTTGGCTTCGTAGCAGCCGTTTTCCGTCTTGATGCTGCGAACTTTCCAGCCTTCGCTTTCAAGCTTCTTTTGCAGCGCTTCGCGCGGCTGCCACTGGTCGGTCGGCACATTGCATTTGTCGGCGGCAAAGGCTGGCCCGGCAAAAGCCGTCACCAGCGCGGTCAGGATCAAGGTCCTCATCTTGTTTTCTCCATCGGCCAATTCCGATGTCGCGGACCCTGGCCGTGAAACCTGACAGCAGCCTGAACGCACCTTGCATTGTCCAAAAGCCGCAATTGGCTTTCATTCAGCTTCCTGTCAGCCTCGTGCCGCATGGACGGGCGTGCTGCTGAACATGGAGGCAAGGTGCGCGTTCTGCTGATCGAAGACGACCCGGTACTGGGCGAGGCGGTGCGCGATCACATCGCCGCCGACGGCCATGCCGTGGACTGGAGCACGACGCTTGGCGAAGCCGGCGATCACCTTCATGTCGTCTCCTATGAACTCGTCCTGCTCGATTTGCATCTGCCGGATGGCAGGGGCCTCGAACTCCTGAAGACTCTGCGCCGTGGAGGCACCGATACGCCGGTCATCATCCTGACCGCGCGCGACCAGCTCTCCGACCGGATAGAGGGGCTGAATTCGGGAGCAGACGACTATCTGGTCAAGCCGTTTGATCTCGGCGAATTGTCCGCACGCCTCGCAGCGGTTGCGCGCCGCTACGCGGGAAATCCGAACCCTTTGATCCGGCTCGGGCCGGTTGAAATCGACCAGGCAGCCCGCCGCGTCGTCGTGGACGGCACGGAGGCCATGCTGACATCCCGCGAATGGGCGGTGCTGGAGCAGTTCTTGCGCCGGCCCGGCATGACTGTCGGCAAGAACCAGATCGAGGACGCGCTCTATGCCTTCGGCGCGGAGATCGAGAGCAACACCGTCGAAGTCTATGTCAGTCGCCTGCGCAAGAAGATCGGGCGCGACGCCGTCACGACGGTAAGGGGGCTGGGCTACCGTCTGGCATCCCCATGAGACTGCTCAACAGCCTTGCCGGTCGCCTCGTTGCCTCGCTGATCCTGGTCACGGTCGCCTTCGGCCTTGTCGCCGCGGGCACGGGAAGCATCACGCTGCATCGTGAAATCAACGAAGCCATGGACAGTTCCATGCAGGAAGCGGCGCGCCGGCTGCTGCCGCTGGTCATCGACGATCTTTTCGGGCGCGAGGCGTCGCAATCGCCGCGAAGGCTGGCGGAGGCCGTTTCGGATGATGACGGCGGCCGCCTGATGTTTCAGGTGCGGGACGCCAGCGGCCGCGTTCTCATACATTCCTATGATGCCCCCGCGGAGCCGCTCACGGCCGAACTCACGCAGGGCTTCTCGGAAGCAGCCGGCTGGCGGATCTACACCGAGCCCGCAATCAGCTGCACGGTTTTCATCCAGGTCGCCGAGCTCGATTCGAGGCGCAATGAGGAAACGCTCGAGGCCGCCACCGGCTTCCTGATACCGATGGTCATCCTCATCCCGTTGAGCGCACTTGTCGCGTGGCTGACCCTGGCGCGTTTCCTGAGGCCGATCGCGACACTGCGCGGCGAGATCAGCGCCCGCCACGGCGACAACCTTGCTCCGATCCGCACCGAGGACCTCCCCTCCGAACTCGCCGCCATCGCCAAGTCGGTCAACAGCCTGATGCGGCGCCTGCATATGGCGCTCGACGCCGAAAAGGAATTCACCGCGAACGCCGCGCATGAATTGCGCACCCCGATCGCCGGCGCACTGGCACAGACGGAGCGGCTGATCGCGGAAGCCCCGGACGAGGTGGCAAGAAAACGCCCGCGCCAGATCAAGGCGGCGCTGTCCGATCTCGCCGGCCTGTCCGAAAAGCTGATGCAGCTGGCGCGTGCCGATGCCGGAGTGGCGGTCGCCGGCAAGCCTGCCGATCTTGCCACGGTCGCGGCATTGGTGGTCGCGGACTTCGAACAGCGCAGCCAGAACAAAGGCCGCCTTCGCCTCGAAACGCCAAAGGCCAAGGCATACGCCGCGATCGACACGGATGCATTGGCCATCGTGCTGCGCAACCTTATCGAGAATGCCTTGCGACATGGCGCAGGGGGCGCACAAGTGGTTGTGCGCATAGGCGATGATGCCAGCCTCGGCGTGATCAACGAAGGTCCGGTGGTTCCGGTTCCGGGCAGCCTGATCAAACGGTTCAAGCGCGGCTCGACGCGCGCCGAGGGATCGGGCCTCGGCCTGGCAATCGTCAACAAAATCCTGCAACAGATCGATGCGACGCTGGTCCTGGCAGGACGGCTTTGAAGCGACGATCCGGTTCCCACCGCGTAACGTCAACGACCCTTGATCGCCCGTGCCGGATTGCCGACCACCGTGGTGTTCGCAGCCACGTCGCGTGTCACCACCGCACCGGCGCCGACGATGGCACCCTCGCCGATGCTGACGCCGCCAAGGATGACGGCTGAGCCGCCGATCCAGGCATTGGCGCCGATCTCGACCGGCTTGGCGATCTCCAGTCCAGCTTGCCGCCCAGCGGCCTCCCTGTGGTGCTCGGCGCAGTAGATCTGCACATTGGGGCCAAGCAGCGTTCCCTTGCCGATGCGCACACTCGCTGTGTCGAGGATGGTGCAGCCGGCATTAAGGAAGACGCCGTCGCCGAGAAAGATGTTGAAACCATAGGCGCAGTGAAACGGCGCCTCGATGCGGGCGCCCTCGCCGGCGTTGCCGAGCAAAGCTTTCAAGCCCGGCCCGAGATTGCCGCGCTGCCGCGGCGGCAGCGAATTGTGCTCGAACAGCGCGTCGCGCGCTATTACCCGCAATGCCTCCAGTTCGTCATCGAGGCACGTGTACCATTCGCCGGCCGCCATCTTTGTGCGCTCGCTTCCAGCCATGACGGTGTCTCCTGTTAGAGCTTTTGCCAAAGCACAATTGCAGTGAACGGGAAAGTGCCAGCATCCGGCAGCACTGTGCGCTAAATCCAATCGAATTTCTCGCAGTCATGCGCTGGTCAAATGCCGGACCTATGCTAGCCTGCTCTTGCCGGACTGTCCTTGCCCGGTGATCGAGGGGGATCGACCATGTTCTACATTCTCGCACTTCTGATCGGTGTTATTGCCGGTCTTCGCGCCATGACCGCGCCGGCCGCCGTGGCCTGGGGTGCGTATCTCGGCTGGCTGCCGGTGGCCGGCACCTGGGCGAGTTTCATGAGCCACTGGGCGGCTGTCGGCATCTTCACCATCCTGTGCATCGTCGAACTGGTCACCGACCAGCTGCCGTCGATGCCGAGCCGCAAGGTACCGCAGCAGTTCGGCGCCCGCATCGTCATGGGTGCCTTCACCGGCGCGGTGATCGGCGCGACAGGCGGCGCCACCATCGGAGGCTTGATTGCCGGCGCCATCGGCGCTGTCATCGGCACGCTGGGCGGCGCCGAAGCACGCGGCCGGCTCGCAGCGGCCTTCGGCAAGGATCAGCCCGCCGCCTTCATCGAGGACGCGGTGGCAATCATCGGCGGTCTGCTGATCGTAGCGGCGGTGGCATGACGACGAAAACCTTCGACGCCATCATCATCGGTGCCGGACAGGCCGGCCCTCCGCTGGCCGGCCGGCTGAACGCCGCCGGCATGAGCGTGGCGCTGATCGAGCGCAAGCTGGTCGGCGGCACTTGCGTCAACACCGGTTGCATGCCGACCAAGACCATGGTCGCCAGCGCCTATGCCGCGCATCTGGCGCGCCGTGCTGCAGACTATGGCGTGACGCTCAGCGGCCCCGTCGGGGTCGACTATGCCAGGATCAAGGCGCGCAAGGACAAGGTGACGATCGACGCCCGCACCAATCTCGAGACCTGGATTGCCGGCATGAAGGGCTGCACGCTCTATCGCGGCCATGCGCGTTTCGAATCCGCCAACACGGTGCGCGTCGGCGACGATCTGCTGGCCGCCGAAAAGATCTTCCTCAACACCGGCGGCCGCGCCTCGGTCCCAGACCTGCCCGGCATCCACGACATCGACTATCTGACCAATTCCTCGATGATGGATCTCGACGTGCTGCCGTGCCATCTCATCGTCGTCGGCGGCAGCTACATCTCGCTCGAATTCGCGCAGATGTTCCGCCGCTTCGGTAGCGAAGTCACCGTCATCGAGAAGAGCCCCCGCCTGACCGGCCGCGAGGACGAGGACGTCTCGGCTGCCATCCTGTCGATCCTCGAAAACGAAGGTATCACGGTCCATCTCGGCGCCGACGACATCGCTTTCGCCAGAGAGGGCAAGGACATTGCCGTGACCTTCTCGGCCGGCAAACCGCCGGCGGTCGGCTCGCACGTGCTGCTGGCCCTGGGGCGGACGCCCAACACCGACGATCTCGGCCTGGACAAGGCCGGTGTCGAAGTCGACAAGCGCGGCTTTGTCACCGTCGACGACCAACTGCGCACCAGCGTGCCCGGCATCTGGGCGATGGGCGACTGCAACGGCAAGGGCGCCTTCACCCACACCTCCTACAACGACTATGAGATCGTCGCCGCCAATTTGCTCGACAACGATCCGCGCAAGGTCAGTGATCGCATCGAAGCCTATGCGCTCTACATCGACCCGCCGCTCGGCCGCTGCGGCATGACCGAGGCCGCGGTGAAGAAATCCGGCCGTCGCGCGCTGGTCGGCCAGCGGCCGATGACCCGCGTCGGCCGCGCTATCGAAAAGGGCGAGACGCAGGGCTTCATGAAGATCCTGGTCGACGCCGACACCAGGCATATCCTCGGCTGCTCGGTGCTCGGCCCCGGCGGCGACGAAGCGGTGCATTGCGTTCTCGACCTGATGTACGCCAAGGCGCCCGTCGATACGCTGGCACGCGCCGTGCACATTCATCCGAATGTCTCGGAACTTCTGCCCACCATTGCCCAGGAGTTGAAGCCGCTGGCCTGACTTTGCCTGCGGGTATCCATTTCAAAGCCCTTCCTTTTCTGCATCGCTGCAATGCAGCAATGCAGCTTGCGCACGGTGGCGTCCTTCGCGCAGTCTCAAATTTGAACCGATTCAGTCTGGACGCCCCATGCCCTTGCCGATCCTTGCGCTTGCCATTGCGTCCTTCTGCATCGGCACCACCGAATTCGTCATCATGGGCCTGCTGCCGGAGGTCGCAGCCGATCTCGGCGTGTCCATTCCCTCGGCGGGCTTGCTGGTCACCGGCTATGCGCTGGGCGTCGTCTTCGGCGCCCCGATCGTGGCGATGGCCACCGCGCATTTGCCGCGCAAGCCTGTGCTGGTCGGGCTGGCCGTGCTGTTCGTCGTCGGCAATCTGTTTTGCGCCATCTCGCCCAACTACTGGACGCTGATGGCCGCACGGGTCTTCACCGCCTTCGGCCATGGCGCCTTCTTCGGCATCGGCTCGGTCGTTGCCGCCAGCCTGGTGCCGCGCAACAAGCGCGCCAGCGCCATTGCGCTGATGTTCGCCGGGCTGACCCTGGCCAACATCCTAGGCGTTCCCGCCGGCACGGCACTAGGCGAAGCCTTCGGCTGGCGCGCCACCTTCCGGGCCGTGGTCGGCATCGGCCTGATCTCAGTCGCTTCCATCGCCTGGCTGGTGCCGTCCGATGTCACTGAACCGAGCGGTGGCGGCCTGCGCGGCGAGCTGCGCGTGCTGGGCAAGCTGCAGGTGTGGCTGGCGATGCTGATCGCGGCCCTTGCCTCGGCCAGCCTGTTTGCCGTCTTCACCTACATCAAACCCTATTTGACCGACGTCTCCGGCCTGTCGACCTCGGCGGTCACCTGGGTGCTACTGCTGTTCGGCGCCGGCATGACCATCGGCAACATCATCGGCGGCAGGCTGGCCGACTGGAAGCTGATGCCGACGGTCATCGGCACACTGCTGTTGCTGGCGGTCCTGTTTGTCGGCTTCATGCAGTTCGGCGCGATAGCAAGCGTTGCCATCGGCATCGTCTTCCTCTGGGGCCTGCTCGTCTTCGTCGTCGTGCCGCCGCTGCAGATCCGCGTCGTCGAGGCGGCCTCCGAGGGGCCGAACCTCGCCGCCACGCTGAACCAGGGCGCCTTCAATGTCGGCAATGCCAGCGGCGCCTGGATCGGCGGCGTGGCCCTTTCCGCCGGTGTTTCCTATGCCAATTTGCCGCTGGTCGGTGCAGTGATCGCCTTGTTGGCGGTCGCCGTCGCTGTGCTGTCGCAGTCGCTGGATCGGCGCGCGCCTGTCATCCCTCTCCAGGCTCCAGCGGAATAGTCTCTTGCGCCCATAGCGCGGCAGGCTGGACCAATCGACATCGACGCCTTCAACTGGGCATGTCTTCTGGTCCCTGATGGAGGAAGTCATGCAGAAATCGATCGAGCGCATCGCCGGCGAAAGCGAAGGCGTTTCCTACGAATTCCCGCTGTTCCGCTTCGCGGGCGCGGACAAGTCTGCCCCTTCAGCCTATCTGCAGGCAGCGCTCCATGCCGGCGAATTGCCGGGCGTCGTCGCCATCGACGCGCTGATGCCGATGTTGGCCAAGGCCGAAGCCGAAGGCCGCATCAAGGGCAACCTCACCATCGTGCCCTGGGCCAACCCGATCGGCCGGGCGCAATATCATTTCGGCGAGCATCAGGGCCGCTTTCATCTCGGCACGCGCACCAATTTCAACCGCGGCTTTCCGCTGCTCGCCGCGCCCGACGCAGCCCTCTTGCCCGACACCACCCTTGGCAGCGTAGACCAGCGTCTGAAAACCCGGCTGGTGCAGTTGTCGCTCGGCCATGACATCGTGCTCGACCTGCATTGCGACGATGAAGGTCTCGCCTATCTCTACGTGCACACCAGCCTATGGCCGGCCATGGCCGATTGCGCCGCCGCCATGGGCGTTGATGCGGTCGTGCTGTGGAGCGAGGACACCGACGGCACCTTCGAGGGTGCCTCGATCATGCCCTACCAGAACGTCCCCGCCGATGTGGCGAAGCTCGACCGTCGCGTCGCCACCACGGTGGAATATCGCGGCATCCTCGATGTCGACGGCGCCTTGGCCACCGCCGACGCCGAAGGGCTCTACCGGCTGCTGGTGGCACGCGGCGTGATCACCGATACCACCCTGCCCGCGCTCGGTCCTTTCACCGGCGTCGTCGCCCCATTGGAAAACATCGACATGATGCCGGCGCCCCGGGCGGGTGCTGTGCTCTATGACGTGACACCCGGCGACCGCGTCGCCAGGGGCGCGCGCCTCGCCACCATCGTCCATGCCCCAGGTGAAACCGATGGCCGCACGGAAGTGTTCGCGCCACAGGACGGCATCATCCTGACCCGCCGTTCGCGCCGCATCATCCGCGCCGGCGAGGATCTGTTGAAGCTGGTCGGCGACAGGAAGAGCGCCGACGCCAGGTCGGGAACGTTGGAGGACTAACTCCAGCCTATCCGGAAATGGCCTGTCGTGCCTTCGCCTCCAGCCATTCGGCCATCTGCCGGTAAGGCACCGGGCCGTGACTGACGCGGGCGACACCCAGTTCCGCCAGCCGCTGGCGCGGCGGCACGTGCGCCAGCGCAATGATGTTGACCGGCAACGCAATTGCCTTGCAGAGCGTCTTGATCAGGCCCTCATCGCCAAGACCCGGCGCAAAGAAGCCGTGCGCGCCGGCTTTTTCGAAGGCCTGTGCGCGCTCGATGGCCTGGTCGAGCAGGACGTCATCATGCGCATCCGGTTTCGCCTTGAGGAAGATGTCGGTTCGAGCGTTGATGAACGCCGGTATGCCGGAAGCCTTGACGGCCGCCGCCGCGGCTTGGATGCGCTTTACCTGGACAGGGATGTCATGCAAGCCGGTGCCGCCGACGATCTGATCCTCGAAATTGAAACCAATAGCGCCGGCCCGCAGCGCCAACGTTACCGTGCGGGCAACGATTTCCGGATCGACGCCGTAACCGCCCTCGAGGTCCATGGTCACCGGCAGGTCTACCGCCCCGACGATGCGCCTGATGTTGTCGAGCGCCAGCTCCAGCGGGATTTTCTCGCCATCGGCGTAGCCGAACGCGGCCGCAACCGGCCAGCTTCCGGTGGCGATCGCCTTGGCTCCTGCTTTCTCGACGATCTTGGCCGAGCCCGGATCCCAGGCATTGTAGAGAACGATTGGGTTTCCCTTGACATGGAGGGAATGGAACGTCCGCGCGCGATCGATCTGCTCGGTCATGGTTGCTTTCCCGTCTCCTGCTGTTAGAGGAACAGTCTAAGCGGCACTGTCCGCCCTGGCGATGTGCCATGAGATGCAGAAGCGGCGGCCACCGGACAGGCTTTTCAAATCAGTTGCGCATCCCGTTTTTCGCGGCTATGGATTTCGCCATGAATATGCGTTCGACCAAGACCATTTGGTGGTGGGCCTGCTGACAGCGGCCTGTTCGAACACGTGCGCGTGAAAAGAGAGGGTGGCCGCAACGGAAAGTCCGGGCGGCCATTTGTTTTTTCCAAGCCATTCCCGGGTCCGTTGCCCCAAGAAGCTGATGGAGACGGCAGTGACGATGAAGGTTCTGGAAAACGGGGCGGAAAGTTTCGTGACCGCGGGTGGCATCACCATCACCCGCGAGCGCCATGATCGGCCCTATGCGGGCGCGATCGACGCTTATGTCGACGGCTTGAATTCACGCCGCGGTGCGGTGTTTTCCTCCAACTATGAATATCCCGGCCGTTACACGCGCTGGGACACCGCCATCATCGACCCGCCGCTGGTCATCTCGGCGCGTGGTCGCGCCATGCGCATCGAGGCGCTGAACGGCCGTGGCCAGGCGCTGCTGCCGGTCATCGGCAAGGCGCTCGCCAGCCTGGCCGATGTCACCATCGCCGAGACGTCGAAAAAGCTCATCCGCCTCGACGTCGCCAAGCCCGGCCGTGTCTTCACGGAAGAAGAACGCAGCCGCGTTCCTTCTGTCTTCACCGTGCTGCGCGCCATCACCGCTCTGTTCAAGACCGAGGAAGACGCCAATCTCGGTCTTTACGGTGCCTTCGGCTACGACCTCGCCTTCCAGTTCGACCCGGTCGACTACAAGCTCGAGCGCAAGCAAAGCCAGCGCGACCTTGTGCTGTTCCTGCCCGACGAAATCCTGGTCGTCGACCACTATTCGGCCAAGGCCTGGACCGACCGCTACGACTATGCCGGCGACGGGTTTTCGACGGAGGGGTTGCCGCGCGACGAAATCGCCGAGCCGTTCAAGAGCCCCGACAGCATTCCGCCGCGTGGTGACCATGAACCGGGCGAATATGCCAATCTGGTGCGCAAAGCGATGGATTCGTTCAAGCGCGGCGACCTGTTCGAGGTCGTGCCCGGCCAGATGTTCTACGAGCGCTGCGAGACGCAGCCATCAGAGATTTCGCGCAAGCTGAAGGCCATCAACCCCTCGCCCTATTCCTTCTTCATCAATCTCGGCGAAGGCGAATACCTGATCGGCGCCTCGCCGGAAATGTTCGTGCGCGTCAACGGCCGCCGCGTCGAGACCTGCCCGATCTCGGGCACCATCAAGCGCGGCGACGATGCCATTTCCGACTCAGAGCAAATCCTGAAACTGCTCAACTCGAAGAAAGACGAATCCGAGCTGACCATGTGCTCGGACGTCGACCGCAACGACAAGTCGCGGGTCTGCGAGCCGGGTTCGGTGCGCGTCATCGGCCGCCGCCAGATCGAGATGTATTCGCGCCTAATCCACACTGTCGACCACATCGAAGGCCGCCTGCGTGAAGGCATGGATGCTTTCGACGCCTTCCTGTCGCACGCCTGGGCGGTCACCGTCACCGGCGCGCCGAAGCTATGGGCCATGCGCTTCATCGAACAGAACGAAAAGAGCCCGCGCGCCTGGTATGGCGGCGCGATCGGCATGGTCAATTTCAACGGCGACATGAACACCGGCCTCACCTTGCGCACCATCCGCATCAAGGACGGCATTGCCGAAGTACGCGCCGGCGCCACATTGCTCTTCGACAGCATTCCCGAGGAAGAAGAAGCCGAAACCGAACTGAAGGCATCCGCCATGCTCTCCGCCATCCGCGACGCCAAGACGGGCAATTCCGCCAGCACCGAACGCACCACCGCGCGCGTCGGCGACGGCGTCAACATCCTGCTCGTCGACCACGAGGACTCGTTCGTTCACACGCTGGCCAATTACTTCCGCCAGACCGGCGCCAATGTCTCGACCGTCCGCTCGCCGGTGCCGGAGGAAGTCTTCGACCGGCTGAAGCCCGACCTCGTCGTGCTGTCGCCCGGTCCCGGCACGCCGAAGGACTTTGATTGCGCCGCGACCATCAAGAAGGCGCGCGCCCGCGACCTGCCGATCTTCGGCGTCTGCCTTGGCTTGCAGGCGCTGGCCGAGGCCTATGGCGGCGAACTCAGGCAGTTGCACATACCGATGCACGGCAAGCCCTCGCGCATCCGCGTCTCGAAGCCCGGCATCATCTTCTCCGGTCTGCCCAAGGAAGTCACCGTCGGCCGCTACCACTCGATCTTCGCCGATCCGGTGCGGCTGCCCGACGATTTCATCGTCACGGCCGAGACGGAGGACGGCGTCATCATGGCCTTCGAGCACCGCAAGGAGCCGATCGCCGCGGTGCAATTCCATCCGGAATCGATCATGACGCTCGGCCACAATGCCGGCATGCGCATCATCGAGAACATCGTCGCCCACCTGCCGCGCAAGGCCAAGGAAAAGGCCGCCTGACGTCGATGGCTGAAGCCGAGAACACGATGGCGATCGCGGCCAGGGCGGCTGCGAAGCGCAAGGTCGCCAACCTTGCCTTCTGGTCGATCATCATTGCCGCCATCGTGCTCGGCCTGAAGCTCATCGCCTGGTACGTCACCGGCTCCGTAGCGCTCTATTCGGACGCGCTGGAATCGATCGTCAACGTCATTGCCTCGGCCGCCGCCTTCTGGGCGATCCAGGTCAGCTACAAACCGGCCGACCAGGATCACCCGTTTGGCCATCACAAGGCCGAGTATTTCTCGGCGGTGCTGGAAGGCGTGCTGATCGTGCTCGCCGCCCTTTTGATCCTCAACGAGGTCTGGCGCTCCTGGCAGACGCCGGCACCACTCGAGCAGCCTTGGAGCGGCCTCGCGGTCAACGGCGTCGCCACCGTCATCAACGCCTTCTGGGCCTGGACGCTGATCCGCGCCGGCAGGGCGGAGAAGTCACCGGCACTGGTCGCCGACGGCAATCACATCATGACCGACGTGGTCACCTCGATCGGCGTCTTCGGCGGCCTGGTCGGAGCGATCCTGACCGGCTGGCAGATCCTCGACCCCGCGCTTGCCGTCCTCGTGGCGCTGAACATCCTGTGGCAGGGCTGGCACGTCATCGGCTCGTCGATGAACGGCCTGATGGACCGCGCCGTCGACACGGCAGAGCACATGCGCATCCGCGACGTCATCTCGGCCAATTGCAAGGGCGCGCTCGAGGTGCACGACCTCAAGACGCGCATCGCCGGACGTGCCACCTTCATCGAGTTCCATCTGGTCGTCGACGCCGACATGTCGGTCGGCGCCAGCCACGTCATCTGCGACCGCATCGAGGACGCGCTGAGGGCCGAAATCCCCTCGGTGCGCGTCACCATCCATGTCGAGCCCGACGACGAGGCCAAGCTCCCCAAGGGCACGACGGCCGTGCCGTTTGCTTAGCCTTGCGCTAGCCTGAGGCCTGTCGAGATTCAGGTCAGGCCGAGCCGAGAATGGTGACTTCCGAGAACCGGAGCGGAGCGTACTTTAAGTACGTGAGCACCGGAAGCACAGGAAGCCGCCATTCGCAGGCCGGCATCACCTGAATATCGACTGGCCTCAAGGCGAGCAGGCCGATTGCGGCATCGGCTGCAGCCGATAGACCTTGTCGTCGGATTTTGTCTTGCCGTCGGCGGCCTTCGAGCACAGATCGACGATCGCGAGTGCGCTGTTGGGATTGGCCAGCATCATCGTGCCGTTGACGCCGCGCTTGAGGAAAATCTCCTTCTGCGCGATGTCGCAGGAGAAATCGCTCATCTTCGCGCTGGCCGCGCAGCGCCACTGGTCGGCCTCGCCCTGGCAGGAATAGGTCTGCGTCACCTCAGCCGATTTCTGCCGTGTGGTAACGGTAACGGCAATGTCGGCGCCGTCAGGCCAGTTGGCGGCATCGCCGCCCGAGGCGAAGGACGCGAGTTCCACCGATCCGCGGAAGACCCGGATCGACTGCGTCAGCTGGTCGGGGTGCGAGCCGAGATGGGCTGCATCGTAGTCGCGCCCATAGCAGAAGGCCTGGTCCGGCTTCAGCCGCTCGCGCAGCGGGGACCCGAGCGCCGGGTCGACCGGATCGATGCGCGCGAACTCCGCCTTGCAGGTCGCCGCTGGGATCGGGTCGAGGCGAAAATTGTCGTCATCCTTGCCGAGTGCCTGCCTGCTATATTCCGCAGCGCCAAGTTCTTCTTCCGAGCCGGCATCGAGATAAATATCGGGCTGCAGATCCGAGAGGAACAGCCGGCCCTTGTCGTCGACCTTCAGCGACGCCAGCGTCCGGTCGCACTCCATGCCACAATGGATCGGGCCGGTCCTGCCGTCCTCGGACTCGTGATTGCACCAGCCACCGGCCCATTCAGGCGCCTTGGCGCCGCGCACGGTGGTGGC
Source organism: Mesorhizobium cantuariense (assembly GCF_042647205.1). Lineage (NCBI taxonomy): Bacteria > Pseudomonadati > Pseudomonadota > Alphaproteobacteria > Hyphomicrobiales > Phyllobacteriaceae > Mesorhizobium > Mesorhizobium cantuariense. The sequence goes on from NZ_JBHRVD010000001.1 coordinate 5,091,875, forward strand.
GATGAAGGCATTGTAGGACGTGTCGGAATTCGCGGTAGGTTCCTCGTTCGGCCGGCTGACCGGATCATGGCCGTAGTAGAAGAAGATCCGCGCCACCTTCTGCTTCGGATGCGCCTTGAGGTGCGCCGCGTCATAGACGCGGCCGAAACAGGCGTCGGCACCGTTGGGGCTGAGTTCGGTGAGCTTGAGCGCATCGTCGGCGAAGGCCGAACCGGCAAGCACTCCAAGCAGCGCGACGCCATACCCGGCGCCCGCGACTGTCTTCCATTCCCCCACCCCAAACGCCATGTGACTTCTCCTCCGCATCGACAGGACGTGACGTCAATTTATGCTAGTATTGCGGCTGGAGCCATGCAATTCGCGGTGGGCCGCCAAGCCGAGGAGGATGCCATGCGCCGGCGCGATATGTTCCGCGCGGTTCTTGCTGGAACCGGAACGCTTCTTGGCCTGCGGGCGGCGCAGGCGGCGACGACGGAGCCCGCCAGGCAGAAGGTTGCCTATCACTTGAGTGACGTCGACAAGGTCAATTTCGTGCTCGGCAACATCAAGAACCATTATGACGGCACCGGCGGCAATGTCGACATCGTACTGGTCGTGCATGGTCCGGCCTTGGCCAGCTTCAAGTCGAAGGGAATATCGGCCGCGATTTCCGGGCGCTTCGCCGGCCTGGTGCAGCAGGGGCTGGAATCCCATGCCTGCGCCAACACCATGCAAGGCATGGATATTACGCTCGCCGAGCTGCTCGCCGGTTTCCATGCCGCCGACAAGGGCGGCGTCGTCAAACTCGCCGAACTGCAAGGACAGGGCTACGCCTATCTGCGCCCCTGAGGCTTGAACACCGGTGCGACAAGGGCCTACGAAGGACGGGCCGAAGTCCCGGAGGAGGAACCATGCCAGCCACCACACTCAGCATACCCGATCTTGCCGGCAAGGCAGTGCTGGTCACCGGTGCGTCGACCGGCATCGGGGCGGCGCTCGCGCTGGCCTATGCAGCGCAGAAATGCAAGGTGGCGCTGCACTACAATTCGAGCCAAGCCGCCGCCGAGAAGCTCGGCATGACGATCGCCGACAAGGGCGGCGAGGTGTTTCTCGTCCAGGGCGATTTCTCCGTTGCCGCCGATGTCGAACGCGTCGTCGAGGATAGCGCGCAGTATCTCGGCCGCCTCGACGGGCTGGTCAACAATGCCGGCGGCATGCTTGGCCGCGTGCCCTATGCCGAGCAGACGGAAGCGCATTATGACGCGGTGATGGACCTCAACGCCCGTTCGGTGCTGACCGCTTCGCGCAAGGCGATCCCGTGGCTGAAGAAACAGGGCGGCTTCATCGTCAACACCTCCTCGATCGCCGCGCGCAATGGTGCCGGCGGCGGCGCCGGGCTTTACGGCTCGGCCAAGGCCTTCGTCTCCAATGTGACGCGCGGCATGGCCAAGGAGCTGATCGGCTTCGGCATCCGCGTCAACGCGGTGGCGCCCGGCACCATTCTCACCCCGTTCCACGAGCGCTATTCGACCGACGAGCAGATCAAAGGCATGGTCGCCACCATTCCGCAGGGACGCGCCGGCACGGCTGAGGATTGCGTCGGCGCCTATCTGTTCCTCTCTTCCGATCTCTTGAGCGGCTACATCACCGGCCAGGTGATCGAGGTGAATGGCGGCCAGTTGATGCCTTGAGCGGCTATCGGCATACTGGCGATCTGCATGTTCTTGTCGAAAACCTCAAAGGGAGACAACGGAATGTATGGACTGATCGGCAAGATGCGGGCGGCGCGCGGCCAGCGCGACGTGGTCATGGACGTGCTGCGCGCCAGTACCGGCGCCCTGCCGGGCTGCCTGAGCTACATCATCGCCCGCGACCCCGCGGATGCCGATGCGATCTGGGTCACTGAAGTGTGGACCGACGCCGAAAGCCACAAGGCCTCGCTGCAGCTTCCCGAAGTCCAGGCGGCGATCGCCAAGGCGCGGCCTTTCATCGCGGGCTTTGAATTTCAGGTCGAGACCCACCCTGTTGGCGGCTTCGGCCTGGCCGACGGCAAGACGGGCTGATCCTGGCACGATGCCGACGCGGGGGCAGTTTTTGAGGAGCAACCTTTGACGCAGGCGGTAAACATTCGCGACGCGAAAGCCCATTTGTCGCGCCTCGTGGCACGTGCAGCCCAAGGTGAGTCGTTCGTTATTACCAATGCTGGCAAGCCGTTGGCCAGAATCGTGCCTATCGATCAGCCGGCGCCGCAGGCGCGACGGGTAGGTTTTATGGGCGGCCAGTTTTCCGTCCCTGACGATTTCGACCGCATGGGTCGCAATGAGATCGCGCGCCGGTTCGACGCCGGCACATGAAACCTGTTACTCGACACCTAGACGCGTGAAACCATCATTTTCTGTGAACCGCGTTCGCATTTTTCGCCCTCCCGGGTCTAAGACCGAAACATGGATTCCTCGGCCGAGCAGCCACCAGACCAGCCCGCCATCGAACGCATGGCGCGGATGCGCAAGCTCTGGCAATGGCTGGCCCTGCTGATCGTCTCCCTGCTGTTTGCCGGCGCGCTGGAACTCGCGGCCCTGCCTGCGGCGCTGCTGATCGGGCCGATGCTGGCGGCCATCGTCGCCGGCACCAATGGCGCCACGGTGCGCGTGCCGCGCCTTCTGTTCGGCGCCGCCCAGGCGATCGTCGGCTGCCTCGTCGCCAGCTCGATCTCGGCCGACATCTTTCCGGTCTTCTACCGGGAATGGCCGCTGTTTCTCGGCGTCGTGATGGCCACCGTCACGGCCTCCAGCCTGCTCGGCTGGCTGATCAGCCGCTGGCGCATCCTGCCAGGCACCACCGCCGTCTGGGGCTCGTCGCCGGGTGCGGCCACCGCCATGGTGCTGATGGCCGGTGCCTTCGGCGCCGACCAGCGTCTCGTCGCCTTCATGCAATATCTGCGCGTCATCTTCGTCTCGATGACGGCAGCGCTCGTTGCCAAGATGTGGGTCGACACGTTGGGTGTCGAAATCCCCGCCATCATGTGGTTTCCGCCGATCGATCCGCAACCCTTCGCCGCCACCATCGGCATCGCGCTTGTCGGCGGCCTTCTGGGAAAACTGCTGAGGCTGCCCTCGCCCTTCTTCCTCGGTACCTTTATCTTCGGCACCGTCGTCCATCTCGGCTTGGGCGTGGAGATGCAATTGCCGCAATGGCTGCTGGCCGTCAGTTACGCCATGGTCGGCTGGTCGATCGGCCTGAACTTCACAAGGGCGATCCTGCGCCATGCGACGCGCGCCTTGCCGCAGATCATCGCCTCGATCGTGGCGCTGATCGCCTTTTGCGGCGGCCTTGCCTTCATGATCAGCCATCTCTTGGGCATCGATCCGCTGACCGCCTATCTGGCGACCAGCCCCGGCGGCATGGACAGCATCGCCATCATCGCCGCCGCCGCGCAGAACGTCGACATCTCCTTCGTCATGGCGCTGCAATCGGCCCGCTTCCTGATCGTGCTGCTGATTGGCCCGAGCGTCGCGCGACTGGTGGCGAGAAGCGTCAGGCAATAGGCAAAGCAGCCTCCCCAGTTTGGTTGGCCGAATCCTGACCAGCGTTGCTGCTGTGTGACAGCAGCCGGCAGTCTGTGCACGGGTCGCAAAAAATACTTGACTAACATACTCATATTTGAGAGCGGGGACGCAATCAGGCATGAGACAGTGGAGACGAGTTGATGCGAACAAGGCCGGCGACATGGCGCCTGGGAATATCATTGCTGGGCGGCGCGGCGATGCTCGGCCAATCCGGCGCTGCACATGCCCAGGACAGCGAAACGTCCACCATGCTCGGCAAGATCGAGGTCACCGCGCAGAGCAACGAAATCCTGAAACAGGATGGCTATGTCGCCAAGAAGGACCGCATCGGCACCAAGACCGACACGCCGATCGCCAGGATTCCACAGGCCATTTCGGTCGTGACGCAGAAGCAGATCGAGGACCAGAAGCCGCGCACGCTGAACGAAACGCTCGGCTACACGGCCAGCGCCAATCCCAACAGCTTCGGCTTCGACACCCGCTACGACGCGTTCTTCCTGCGCGGCTTCCAGGCCTTCTACAACGGCATGTTCCGCGACGGGCTGCGCCAGTACAACGGCCCCTCGGCCTGGTTCAAGACCGAGCCCTACGGCATCGAGGGCGTCACCATCCTGAAAGGCCCGGCATCATCGCTTTACGGCGTCAGCGGCCCCGGCGGCATCGTCAACGTCGTCACCAAGCGGCCCAAGGATGAACCGTTCCGCGAAATCGAATTGCTTGCCGGAGAGCACAACCGGTTTCAGGCAGCGCTTGACGCTTCCGGGCCAGTCAACGAGGACGGCAGCATCCTCTACCGCTTCACCAGCCTCGGCCGCAAAAGCGATACCGAATTGCCTGCCTATCCCGACGACAAGATCTATCTGGCGCCGGCTGTCACCTTCAAGCCGGACGAGGATACGAAGCTGACCATCCTCGGCGAATATTCGAAATCGGTCACCGGCGGCACGGCGGCCTTCTACAATTCGAGCACTGGCGTGCTGTCCAACCTGTATGAAGGCGATCCCGCCTGGAACGATTTCACCCAGAGCCAGGGCCGCATTGGCTACAAGTTCGAGCACCGTTTCAACGATGTGCTGACGGTGCGCCAGAACCTGCGCTACAACGCCGTCGACAGCGATATCGAATACAGCGGCCACTATCCGGACGGCGCCGACTTGAAGCGCTACTGGGGCCACTACACCGAGAATATGAAGAACTTCGTCGTCGACAACATGGCGCAGTTCGAGTTCGACACGGGACCGGTCAAACACACCGCCGTCGGCGGCGTCGATTATGCCTGGTCGGACTACGATGCCGCCAGCGGTATATCCTATGTCTCGATCGACGACATCAAGGCGATGCCGGTTCCCCACTCCGGCGGCCAGGAGATGAACCAGCTCGGTGTCTATCTGCACGACCAGATGGAGTGGAACCAATTCACCCTGTTCACCAGCGGCCGCTACGATTGGGTCGACACCACCTCCACCGCCGCCGACTACAGCACGTCCAAGCAGAAGGACGGTGCCTTTTCCGGCCGGCTTGGCCTGTCCTACCAGACCGAATGGGGCATCACGCCCTATGTCAATTATTCGACCTCCTTCTCGCCCAACATCGGCTTCGTCTATGACGACGTCACCAGCACCGTCGGGCGTGTCGCCCGCCCGACCATCGCCACGCAGAAGGAGATCGGCGTCAAATACGAGATCCCGACCACAACGCGACGATCAGCGCCGCGCTGTTCGACATCGACCAGAAGGACGGCGTCGTCTTCGACGCCTCGACCGGCATCAACAAGCAGCGCCAGCTCGACCTGAATTCGCGCGGTGTCGAACTGGAAGCCAATGCCTCGCTCGACAACGGCTTCAGCTTCATCGCCTCCTATACCTATCTGCGGGTGAAGATCGAGCGCGGTGCCGAAGGAACCGATGGCAAGGAACTGTCGGCGACCCCAAACCACATCCTGTCGCTGTGGGGCCACTATCAGTTCGAGAACGGCACGCTGGAGGGCCTGGGGCTGGGTACCGGCGTGCGCGTCGCCGGCTCGAGCTATGGCGACGACACCAACACCTTCAGGAACAGCGCCCGCGCCTTCGTCGACGCCTCGCTCTCCTATGATTTTGGCTATCGCAATCCGAAGCTCGAAGGCGTGAAGCTGCAGGTCAACGCCAAGAACCTGTTCGACAACCAGAAGACCATCTGCTCCGCCGGCTATTGCTACCGCGACGAAGGCCGCTCGCTGTTCGCCAGCCTGCGCTACCGCTTCTGACGGCAACGCCGTTTCGAGAGGGCGGCGACTAGTCCTCGCCGCCCCCGTTCTCGCCCTGCGCGTCGCGGCGCCAGTAGGCCGTGACCAGGTGCCGGTCGCGCGACAGGCTCCATTGCTTGCGGACGATCTTGCGGATCTCCCGGAAATCGCCGAATTCGCATCCGGCCCAGACATAAAGGCCGTCGGCAAGCGCCATGTGGCTGCGCTCCCGCAAGGCGGCCGGCAACAGGCCGGCGGTGCCGGCCTCGCGGCCGTGCCGGTAGAGCCAGGTGATATCGATATTGTCCCCTTGCGCCAGCGCGATCCGGTCATCCGGGCCATCGACCTCGATCAGTGCCTCGGCGCGGGTTGACGGCGGCAAATGCTCCAAAATCCGGCCAATGGCGGGCAGTGCGGTGTCGTCGCCGAGCAGAAGCAGGGTCTGCGCCATCGGGGCGTCGCCGCCACCGGGTCCGATCATGCCGATGACGTCTCCCGCCTGTGCGTTTTGCGCGAAGGTAGCGGCAGGCGTCTCCTGGCCGGGGTGCAGCACGAAATCGACATCGAGCCATCCGCTTGCGGCGTCCACCGCCCGGATCGTGTAGACCCGCACGGCAAGCGCATCGTCGCCAGAAGGCCAGACGATCAAGCCGTCAGCGCCCATCGTCGGCCAAACCAGCCGGCGGCCAGGCGGCGGCAGCAGCAGCCGCATGTGCAGGCCGCCATGGGTAAATCGGCCGAGATCCTTGCCGGCGAATCGCAGGCGCTGCATGTGCGCAGAGATCCGTGTCGACGACATCACCGTGATCTCGCGGAAGAAGACCGGCGTGCCGGCATCGCTGCCGTCACCTTGCCAATGGATGCCCTTGGTCGTGCCGAGATGTTCGGCGACATGGCCGGCGACCGTCATCTTCATGTAGGACAGGCAGGTTTCGTCTGTCGCCGCGACCCGGACCAGCATGGCGTCGCCCTCGAGCGTGGCGCTCAACGAGCCGTAATGCAGGCGAAGCTCCCAGCGATCGGCAACGCCGGTTTCGATCTCAAATTCGCCATGCTCGGCACGCAACCGGTCCATCGCCGAGCGGGTCGCCTCATCGCTGATCAGGGCCTGCGCGCTCAGTTGGTCCATCATCCAAGTCCTTCGAAACGGTTCGGGGCAAGGCGCCGCGCGGCACCCTCACCGTCAGCGGCATGCCACAGCCGCTCCGATGTTTCCACAGAAACATGACAATAATAATCATATTTATTCGATGAGTTGGCTACGAACCGCTTGTCGCAGCAAGTCGCTCGGGAAGGAAATCGACGAACACGCGCACCTTCGGCGACAAATGGCGATTGGAGGGCCACAGCATCCGGAACTGGCCGCGGCCATCGACATGGTCGTCGAGGACGGTGCGCAGCCTGTCTTCGTGCAGCGCCTCGCGCACCAGGAAATCCGGCATGCAGGCGATACCGAGTCCGGCGAGCGTGGCGCCCTTCAAGGCTTCCATGTTGTTGCAGGTCAGCATCGAGCGGATCTGCGGTTCGGCGCTTCCGGTAATGAACGGCCAGTCCAGCAGCCTGCCGCTGTTGAGGAAGCGGAAGTTTATGCCGAAATGCCTGATGAGATCAGCCGGCTCGCCGGGTGTGCCATGGCGGTCGAGGTAGGAGGGCGCCGCGCACAGCAGCATGCGAAAGGGCGCAACGGGTCTCGACACCAGGCGTGAATCCGGCAGCTCGCCGCTTCGGATCGCGACATCGATGCCCTCGTCGATGACGTCGACGATCCGATCGTTGAAATCGATGTCGAGCTCTATCTCCGGATAGCGGGCCATGAACTCCGACAGCACCGGCAGCAGCAAATGATAGGTGACGATCGGGGTCGAAACGCGCAGCCGTCCGTGCGGCGTTTCCCGTGTCCGCGACAGCATCGCCTCGGCATCGTCGATGTCGTCGAGGATGCGCCGCACCCGCTCGTTGAACAGCTTGCCCTCTTCCGTCAGGCCAACGCGCCGCGTGCTGCGCTGCAGCAGCCGCACGCCGAGTTCCTGCTCGAGCCGGGCGACACTTTTGCCGACGGCGGAAGCCGAGATGCCCAGCGCCCGCCCGGCAGCGACGAAACTGCCGAGCTCGGCGGTGCGGGCGAAGGCCAGGAGGCCGTTGAGACGATCCATCGCGTCATTCCATTCGAGCGTTTCAGTCCGATATACCAGGAGATATAACACCATTTTTCCCGAAATGCCGACGACCTATCTTGTCATCACGACCGGCTCCGCAATCGCGCGGACTACTGGCGAGTGCTGCTTCAGATAGGGAAATCCATGACTTCTAGGACCACAACCGGCTCTGCCGAGAGATGGCTCGTGCTCTTGTCCTTGTGCCTTGCCGCGATGACGATGCCCTTGACCTTCACCGGTCCGGCCGTCGCTCTGTCGCGCATCGCGGCCGATCTCGGCGGCAGTCCGATCGAGCTCAACTGGGTGACCAACGCCTTCATGCTGACCTTCGGCGCCACCCTGATGGCGTCGGGCGCTCTGGCCGACAACCACGGCCGCAAGCGCCTCTTCCTCGTCGGCCTCTCCCTCTATGTCCTGGCATCGCTGGGCGCGATGCTGGCGCCGGACATCATCTGGTTCGACATTTTCCGGGCCGCGCAGGGGATCGGCAGTGCGGCCGCCTTCGCTGGCGGCGCCTCGGCACTTGCCCAGGAATTCGAAGGACCGCTGCGGCTGCGCGCCTTTAGCTTCCTCGGCACCAGTTTCGGCATCGGCCTCGCCTTCGGTCCGATCGCGTCCGGCCTGCTCATCTCGACATTCGGCTGGCGGTCGATCTTTGTCTTGGTCGCAGTGCTGGCGATCGCCGCAGCGGCCCTCGGCCTGCGCACCATCTACGAATCGCGCGACCCGGATGCGACGGGCCTCGACTGGGCGGGCGCCGGCAGCTTCACGATCGCGCTGGCGTCGCTGACCTATGGTGTGCTCCAGGCGCCGCAGAGCGGTTGGGCCGATCCTCTCGTCGTCACGCTTCTGGCCGTGGCAGCCATTTGCTTTGTTGCCTTCATCGTCGTCGAGCGGCGCGTACGCCGGCCGATGCTCGATCTCACGCTGTTCGCCTATCCCCGCTTCGTCGGCGTCCAGTTTCTGGCAGCGGCACCCGCCTATGCCTTCGTCGTCCTGCTCGTGCTGTTGCCGATCCGCTTCATCGGCATCGAGGGGATGAGCGAGATCAAGGCCGGGCAATTGATGATCTGCCTCTCTGGCCCGCTGCTGATCCTGCCGATGCTCGCCGGCCAGCTGGCGCGCTGGATCGCGCCGGCCACGATCTGCGGCGTCGGCCTGCTCGTCGCTGCCGCCGGGCTTGTCTGGCTGAGCATGACACCGCCGGTCGATAGTGCGCTGGTGGCGCCGCTGATGCTGATCGGCGTCGGCATCGCTCTGCCCTGGGGATTGATGGACGGGCTTGCCGTCAGCGTCGTGCCGAGGGAGCGCGCCGGCATGGCGGTCGGCATCTTCAACACCACCCGCGTCGCTTGCGAGGGCGTGGCGCTCGCGATCGTCATGGCGACCTTGTCGGGCTTCACCGCCGCGCAGCTCGCCGCGCAGGGAATGGCGTCTTCAACGGATGCCGCGGCCGCAGCGCAGCTGCTGGTGACCGGCAATCTCGGTGCAACGGCGCAACACCTGCCACAAGCCGGAGCCGCTGTTCTGGTCCAGACCTACGAGACGGCATTCGACAGGCTGCTGATCGTGCTGGCGGCAATCACCGTCATGACCGCCATCGTCGTCTTCCTTGGTCTGCGTCGCGGATCGGCGTCGGAACACGAGGCGGCACCCCTGCCGGTGTGCCAGGAAGGGTAGCCATCAGCGAAAAGTCAGGTGACTAGGCTCGCTATTAATCCAGCCTGTGCATCAGGTCCTCATCCAGCCAGCGGCCGAAGAAATAGACCAGTTGCTTGTGCCACCACGGCCAGTCGTGGCTGACATCGCCGCCCCAATAATCGACCCAGGCGGGAATGGATTTGTCCCGCAGGATCTGTTCCAGTTTTCGCGTCTCGACCAGCATCCGCTCCTCCCAGGCGCCCTGCCCGCAGCAGAAGATCAGCCTGAGCGCCTTCAGCCGGGCAAGCAGTTTTGGATCGACGATGCCGGGCAGATAGTCGAGCGGCGAGTTGTAGAAAATGTCGCCTTCAAGCGCCTTGCCGAAAAAGTCGCGGGCCGAATAGACGCCCGACAGCGCGATGACGCCGCTCGCCAGTTCCGGAAAGCGGAAGACGAAATTCGACGAATGGTAGCCGCCCATCGAACAGCCTGAGAACAGCGGCTTCAGCTTGCGCCCGCCATTGGCTTGCTCGGCTGTCGACAGGAATTCCGGCAGTGCCTCCTCGCGTATATAGCGGAAATAGGCCTCGTGCCGGGCGATGCGGTGAGCGGCATCGGCATGCTTGTCGAAGAAGGATTCCGAATCGACGCCGTCGACCGTGAACAGCTGAATGCGGCCGGTATCGATGAATTCGGCAAGGGCGCCCACCCCGCCGGAATCCTCGAACTGGTAGAACCGGCCCTGAGAAGTCGGGAACACCACCACCGGCCGGCCAGCATGGCCGTAGCGCTTGTATTCCATATCGCGGCCGAGCTTGCCCGAGAAATTCTTGTGATAGGAAACGTCCATCGCTTCACGCCTTTTCCGCGTGGATATAGGCGACCGCCTCACGCAGCGCTGCTTCGTCTTTCGAGCGCATCTGGTAGGCGTAGTTTCCCATGGCGCGGCTGAAAACCTCTTCGATGGCCTGATGGTGGACGATCTTGTCGCCATGCGCGGCTAACACGTCCTCATGGCTGTGCAAATAGCCGAGGCGCCGCTTGCGGCTGGCATAGGCGGTGAAATACTTGCCCTCGTAAGGTCCGCCGGCGGCATCTTTCACCACCATGTCGGCCCATGCCGCATAGACGTCGATGTCGAAGGTGTAGTTGATGGCATCGGTCATCCAGGCGCCGGGCGGGCGCATATTGACCTCCAGCGCGATGACGCGGTCGTCCTTGGTCTCGAACAGCTCGATGTGGAAGAAGCGCTCACGCACGTCGAATGCTTTCAGGATCTTGCGGCCGGCCTCCTCGACCGCCGGGCTGATCCTGGGAAAGCAGGTGTAGCTCATGTGGCGGTCCTTGTTGACCACCTCCATGACGCTCTGGTCGTAGCGGTGGCTGGCGGCCAGCACCACCTCGCCATCGCGGTTGACCAGCCCGTCATAGGTCACCACCAGTCCCTCGATGAACTGCTCCATGACGAAGGTCACACCCTCGGGCTTGTCCCTGAAGAACTGGTCGAGTTCTTTGGCGTTGGAGATCTTGAAGGTGTTCGAGGCGCCGGAGCCGCTGTCGGGCTTGACCACGACGGGGTAGCCGACGCGGCGGATGAAGGTCATGGCCCCGGTGCGGTCGGAGCATTTGCGCTGTGCGATGGTGTCGACGCCGCTCTTGCGGAAGAAGGCGCGCATGCGGCTCTTGCGCTTCAGATTCTTCACGAAATCGAGCTTGGTGCCATAGATGTTGAAGTCTGTGCGGATGTTGGCTTCCAGTTCCAGCCAATGCTCGTTGAGCGATTCAAAGCGGTCGATGCGGCCCCATCTGTGGATGAAATGCCCCATCGCCCGGAACACTGGATCGTAGTCCTCCATGTCGGCGACGCGGTAATATTCCGAAAGGGCTGCTTTCAGCTTGGCGTCGAGCGCGTCATAGGGGGCGTCGCCGATACCCAGAACCCTGGCCCCGGCCTTCTTCAGCCGGTCGCAGAAATCTGCGCCATTGGCGGGAAAATGCGGCGAGAAGAACACGAAATTCATGGACGACCCCTCCCGGCGACGGGGACATCGCAATCCCGTCGACGCCCAAGTCTGGCGCATTTGCAGCGGCTGGGGAAGAGCACGCACGTTAGGATATTGTCCGACAGATCACGGCCCGCCATGTGGCCCCCATGTGGCCCCACTTGCCTCCCACAAGCCGCTCCTGTATGAGAACCGCCATGAACACGCGCGCCACCAACGCTTCCCGTCCGACCGGTTTTTCCGGCGAGACCGTGCGCGCGCTGGCTTCGACCCTGCTTCTTCTCGGCCTTATCGGCGATCGCCGGGTTCGCTGAAGGAGCGCCCGGCGGTCGAACCGCCGCGCAAGCGCATGCTCCTTGCCAAGTCATATCAAGCGAACGAAATTCTGGTAAAGGCGTCGCTCGCCATCAATCCGCTTGAGGGTGGATCCGCGAGCCGCCGGGAGAAACGACGATGAACGCACGAGAAGAGATCCGCTCCGATGCCGCGGCAGCCGGCAAGGATGCGGCTAGAGGCATGACACAGTCAGCCAAGGGCATGCCTGACGCAGCCCGCAAATATCAGCCCTATCCCACCGTCGGCCTCACCGACCGCACCTGGCCCTCGAAGGTCATCGACAAGGCGCCGATCTGGTGCTCGGTCGACCTGCGCGACGGCAACCAGGCGCTGATCGACCCGATGGGCCACGAGCGCAAGGCGCGCATGTTCGGCCTGCTGCTCGACATGGGCTTCAAGGAGATCGAGATCGGCTTCCCGTCGGCCTCGCAGACCGATTTCGACTTTGCCCGCTGGTGCATCGAGGAAGGCAACGTACCCGCCGATGTCTCGCTGCAGGTGCTGGTGCAGTGCCGGCCGGAGCTGATCACCCGCACCTTCGAGGCGCTCAAGGGCGCCACCAATCCGATCGTCCATTTCTACAATTCGACCAGCGAATTGCAGCGCCGCGTCGTCTTCGAAAAGGACGTCGGCGGCATCAAGCGCATCGCCACCGACGCGGCCAAGATGATCACCGACATGGCGGCCAAGGCCGGCGGCGGCTTTCGCTTCGAATATTCGCCGGAGAGCTTTACCGGCACCGAACTCGAAGTGGCGCTGGAGATCTGCAACGCCGTCACCGAGATCGTCAGGCCGACGGCGGACAACAAGCTCATCATCAACCTGCCGTCAACGGTCGAGATGTCGACACCCAACATCTATGCCGACCGTATCGAATGGATGTGCCGCAACCTCGACAACAGGGAGAACCTGCTGGTCTCCCTGCATCCGCACAATGATCGCGGCACCGGCATCGCCACCACCGAACTCGGCCTGATGGCGGGCGCCGATCGTGTCGAAGGCACCCTGTTCGGCAATGGCGAGCGCACCGGCAATGTCGACATCGTCACGCTGGCGCTCAACATGTACACGCAAGGTGTCGATCCCGGGATCGACTGCTCCGACATCAACCGGATGAAGGACGTCTACGAATATTCGAACCAGTTGAAGATCCCCGAGCGCCACCCCTATGTCGGCGAACTCGTCTACACCGCCTTTTCCGGCTCGCACCAGGATGCCATCAACAAGGGCATGAAGGCGCTCAAGAAGGCCAACACGAGCCTGTGGGAAGTGCCCTATCTGCCGATCGATCCGGCCGATGTCGGGCGCAGCTACGAAGCCATCATCCGCATCAACTCGCAGTCCGGCAAGGGCGGCATCGCCTATGTGCTGCAAGCCGATTACGGCCTCAACCTGCCACGCAATTTGCAGATCGAATTCAGCCAGGAGATCCAGGCGATCACCGATGCCGAGGGCAGGGAAGTGCCGGCCAGGCGCATCTATGAGCGCTTTCTCGAAACCTATGTCGATCAGCCCGGCGCGCGGCTGAAATTCCTCGATCACCACACCTATCCCAGCACCGAAATCAAGGGCCGGCGCGTTGTCGAGGCGGTCATCCTCGACGACGGCAGGGAAATGACGATTACAGGCACGGGCACCGGTCCGATCGACGGCTTCGTCGATGCGCTGTCGCGTCATCTCGGCGTCGAAATGTCGGTGCTCGACTATTCCGAACACTCCATGCAGCGCGGCTCGAACGCGTCGGCCATTTCTTATGTCGAGATGGAATATCCTGATGGCAAGCTGTTCGGCGCCGGCATCAACACCAACATCGTCGCCGCCTCGCTGGAAGCGGTGATGTCTGCCGCCAACCGTATCGTTGGCAAAAAAGCCCGCTGACGCGCAACCAGAGCAAAGATCGGGACCGTCCCAAACTGGTGATCGGTTCCGATCTTTTCGGCCATTAACCACCGCGGAATTATCCGGTGGGGTACGCGATCGCATAATGGGTGTATACTTGTGTGGCGGTGCGAGCCCTATATGATCGCGCCTCAACCTGTGCCGACTTCGAGAGGATCGACACTTGCAGCATGCCACGCCTGCCGCCCCCGCAGTGCGCGAGACACTGGAGCGACTGCTTGCCAGCCAAACGTTCGGGCGGTCCGAGCGCGCGCGCAAGCTGCTGCGTTATCTTGTCGAACGCGAACAGGCCGGCGAAGGCGACAGGCTCAAGGGCTTCTCTATCGCCATGGATGTTTTCGGCAAGGACGGCGATTTCGATTCGTCCACCGACGCCGTGGTGCGGGTGCAGGCAGGCAGGCTGCGCGAGCTTCTGCAGCACTATTTTGCCAATGAGGGTATTGCCGAGCCTTTCCGCATCGCCATCCCGCGCGGCGGCTATGTTCCTGCCTATGAATTGAACGCGATCCGGCTGCCGGATGTTCCCGAACTCAAGCTGGACGGCGCTGTATCCGCCGATTTGCCCAACGACGCGAGCACGGGTATGCCGGATGCGATGTCGCTGGCATCCGCGACGCCGTCGCCCGCCCCCTCGGTGGCGCGCCATCTCCGCTTCTTCTGGGTGGCGATCGCCCTGGTCATCGCCATGCTGGGCATATTGATCCTTCGTCAGGGCAGCACTGCCTTGCTGGCAGGCGGCGACATGTCGGCAACGATCCAGACCGCCAGCGCCACCAGCAGCATCGTGCCATCGGCAATGGCTGACGTCCTGCCGCTCATCCATATCGACGTCAAGGCGGAAGGCGCCGATACCAGCCGTGTCGCCGCGTCACTGCGCGCCGGCCTGAGCGGCTTCGATACGATCGACTTCATCGGCCGCGACACCGTCACCGATCCGGCCGACGATGCCACGAGCTTCATATTCGACATCCTGCCCGGACCAAACGCGGGCGACATCACCATCGAGCTGCAAAGCATGGCGTCCGGACGGGTGCTTCTTTCACGCAATCTCACCCCTGCCGACAGCGCACCTGCCGTGGTCGAAGACCGTATCGCCGACATGCTGAGTTCAGCACTTCCGGCCTCGGGCACGATCTACAACTATATCGAGCAGACCGGCGCGCCAAACGGTCTGACGCAATGCCTGCTGCTCAACGATAAATATTATCTCGACCAGAACGCCAGGACCCATGAGGCTGCCTATCGCTGCCTCGAGAAACTGGCCAATGGCGGAACGAAATCCTCGCTCGTCTATTCGGAACTTGCCTCGCTGCATCTCGAGGCAGTCTCCGATCATTACGCCTATCCGCCCAATGCGACGATTGAAAAGGCAATGGAGTTTGCCCATCGCGGCGTGCAGATGGGGCCGACCAGCCCCTATGCGCATCGCTCCTACGGCTACGTCAGTTCGCGCCTCGGCAATACGGACGAGGCGATCCGCTGGATGCGCAAGGCCTACGAACTCAATCCCTATGATCTCGGCATGGCTGCCACCTACGGCTATGGGCTGATCTTCGCCGGCCGCTACGCGGAGGGAACCCCGATCCTTGCCCATGCCGCGGAGACCTTCAGCGGCCACTCGACATGGTGGGATTACGGGCTGTTCGTCGGCGAGTTCATGCAGGGCGACATGAACAAGGCCATCGCGGCCAGCACGGCACTGAGGACGACGGCAACGAAATCGCACTATCTGGCGGCACGACTGATTGGCGCCAAGGCTGCCGGACAGGACCATCTGGTGAGCACGCTGCTGGATCAACTCACCACCGAATTCCCTAAATTCGCCGCCGATCCCCGCGCGACCTTCGTCGAGCGGAAATATCCGGCCGACCTGACCGACCGGCTGGTCCAGGCGCTGCGCGCTGCCGGGCTCGGCAACGCAAGCTGACACCAATCGACATCCGCGGATTGAGCGTCGTCGCGTCCCAATGGATTTCCTGCGCTCCCATCGCCTAATGCCGGTTGAACGCCGAGTTCCGTCCGCAACCGTACAAATCGCGAAAATTTTACTGGCCATCCCGGTGGACTAGGAGCAATCCAGCCACAATTGGTGTCGCGCATCCTGCAATAACAAAAAATCAGCTTTCATGACCGCATCGCTTTTTGCCGCCGAACAGGGTGTTGGCTCGAAGGCCATCGTCCTGCTGCATGGTTTCGGCGGCTGCCACGATGTCTGGCGCGAGGTGATTTTCTCCCTGGCGCCTTCCACGCACACGCTGGCCTATGACCTGCCGGGGCATGGGATGTCGCTCGATTTTCCCTCCGCCGGTCCGGCCAAGGTGGCGGCAAGGGCCGTGCTCGCCGATCTCTCGGAGCGTCGCCTGAAGCGCGTTCATCTCGTTGGTCACTCGATGGGCGGTGCGGTGGCGGCGCTGATGGCGTTGGCCGAGCCCGAAAAAATAGCCTCGCTGACGCTTCTGGCGCCGGGCGGCGTTGGCCCCGAGATCAACGGACCACTGTTGCGTCGCTATGCCGGCGCAGCCGATCGGTCCGAGATCCGGGCCTGCCTCGCCGCCATGTCCGGGCCAGGGACCCGGCCCTTCGATCGCACCGTGGACGCTCTCTGGGAAATGCGCAGGCGACCCGCCCAGCTGGAAAAACTCGTCGAGATCGCAGCCGCCATGACCATGGACGATCGGCAAGGCGTCATCCCGCACGATCGTCTCGACGGGCTGAACATGCCGGTGATGGTGGCGTGGGGAACCGACGACGCTGTGCTGCCCTTCACCCAGGCGGATGATCTGCCGGCGCATTTTCATGTGCACCATGTGCTGGAGGCCGGCCATATGCTGGCCGAGGAAGCACCCGACCTCGTTGCCGAGATCATTCGCCGCAACACCAGTCGCCGCGCCAGGCCGCATCGCCTGAAATTCTCCGCGGCGGCCAGCTGACCTTTTTTCGCACGCAACAACCTTCCTGAGCACCTCGATCCCGTTGATCTCGCCAGTGCATTTTGCCGGCGGCTGTGTTAACCCCCTGTTAACCAAACCCGCGAGGCAAACGCCATGAAGGAAGCAGGCGAGAAGACCATCGACCAGTCGAAGAAACTGTCCGATGCCATCCGTGATGTGAAAAATGCCTTCGCCGACCGCGACGATGTCGTCGTCGATATGCGCGAGGCGCATCGCATGCGCCTCGATCTGCTCGCCGCCGAGCTGGCGCCGGTTTTTGCTGATGTTCCGGCCGACATGGACAATTTCGATTTTGTCGTCTCGTCCGGCTTGCAGCCACGCCTGTGGATCGACGCCGTCAGCCATGTCGCCATGGGACGCGACCGCCGCACCTATCGCTTCCTCAAGGACACCCGCATCGGCCGGGTCGTCCTTGCCGAATCGACTGAGATGAAGCCGGTTGTCGATTCTGTGACGCGCTACGTCGCCGAGCGCATCGTCGAGCGTCAGAGGATGATGGAAGGCGGGGTCGAGCCGGCTGTCGCCGGCATGAAACGCGCCGATGTGCCGGAAGCCGAACCGCCACTGCGTGCGACGACGCGCAGCAAGGGCTGGTCGGCCTTTCTGTCCGGGCTCGGCTTGGTCGCTGCCGGCGCACTGGTCGGACTGATAGTGTCGGTTGTCCTGTTCTGGGACCGCATCGTTGCCATGGGTCTCAGCTTGCGGCCATAGCGACCTCGACGCCAAGCTCCAGCGTCTGCAGATCGGATGGCGGTATGGACGGCCCGGTCAGGCCGCGCCGTGTCAGCCGGATCCGCCAATTGCCCTTTTCACCGTCGATGTCGAACAGATTGTACTGCGCCGCCGGGTGCTTGCCGCCCGGCGCCTGGCCTGCGGCAGCGACGCCGACCGCCGGGATCCTGACGCCTCGACCGCCAATGAAGAACAGCGACGGCAGATGCGAATGGCCGTGCAGGACGAGTTCGGCGCCATGGCGGCGAATGATCTTGTTAAAGCGGGCGATGCCGAACAGCCGCTTGTGCTGCGGGACAGCGCCGCGCACCGGCGGGTGATGGATCATGATGGCGCGAAACAGTCCCTGCCGCGCCGCGGCATCGAGCAGCTTGCCGAGCCGCTCCGCCTGGCCTTCCATGAAGAAGCCGTTGGCCATGAAGGGCGCTGTGGCGCGTGCCGTCGAGACGCCGATCAGCGCGACATTGCCGCGCACGCGCAGATAGGGGAAGGCGTTGCGGTCGACCGGCGTGTTGATGCCGTCGCCGCTCATCCACGCCGCCCAGGATCGGCAGACCTTGTCGAAGGCGCCGGGCACATAGGCGTCGTGGTTGCCCGGAACGACCGAAACGTCATGCGGCGATCCCAGCGTCTCCAGCCAGTGTTTGGCCATCTCGATCTCGCCGTCGAGCGCCAGGTTGACCAGGTCGCCGGTGACGGCGAGGTGGTCGGGCGTGTTCGCCTTGATGTCGGCGACGATCGTGTCGATGACGGCGTCATGCATATGGCGGCGGCGGTTGCGCTGCCAGTTGACGTAGCCGAGCACGCGCTTGGAGGCGAGATCGCGATAGGATACATCGGGGAGCGGCCCCAGATGGACATCGGAAATATGCGCGAGCCTGAACATGCATCCTTCATAGGCGACAGGCGCCCCGCTTTCCACTCAAGCTTTCCTTACCACCCACGGTTTCGCACCTGATGGCGACTGACCCGGAAAAGGCCTTCCGCCAGACCGGCTGGGCGGGTCTAAGGGCCAGGCTGTTCCACCTCTATTTCGTGCTGCGGCGGCCGATGACGCTTGGCGTGCGTGGCCTGATCTATGACACGGCGTCCAGGTCCGTCTTCCTCATTCGCCACACTTATGTGCCGGGCTGGCAGCTTCCCGGCGGCGGCGTCGAAGTCGCCGAGACGCTTGCCGAGGCGCTGGCACGCGAGCTGGCCGAGGAAGGCAACATCGCGCTGACCGCCCCGCCGGTGCTGAGGTCGATGCATTTCAATCGTCGCGCCAGCCGCCGCGATCATGTCGGCTTCTACCTGATCGAGCATTTCAGCCAGACGGCGCCAAAGCTGCCGGATCACGAGATCGCCGAAGCCGGCTTCTTCCCGCTCGACCGCTTACCTGAGGGCACGACGCCGGCGACGCTGCGGCGGATCGCCGAGGTTTTTGGCGGCGAGCAGTCTTCGCCCTACTGGTAGATCAGGCCGCCGCCTTCCTGAACCGCGCCCGGTCATGCCGTGCGGCATAATCCAGGTCCGGCCCGACAGGCACGATCCGCGTCGGATTGATCGTCTCGTGGCTGCCGTAGTAATGCGCCTTGATGTGATGCAGGTTCACGGTACCAGCCACGCCAGGCACCTGATAGAGATCGCGCAGATAGTTGGACAGGTTCGGATAGTCGGCGATGCGGCGCAGATTGCATTTGAAATGGCCGACATAGACCGGATCGAAGCGCACCAGCGTGGTGAACAGCCGCCAGTCGGCTTCGGTGATACGGTCGCCGACGAGATAGCGCTGTTTTGACAACCGCTCTTCCAGCGTATCCAGCGCCGCGAACAATTCGGCGAACGCCTCTTCATAGGCGCGTTGCGTGGTGGCGAAGCCGGCGCGGTAGACGCCGTTGTTGACCGCGGGATAGACCAGCGCATTGACGCGGTCGATCTCGCGCCGCAGATCCTCGGGATAGAAGTCGAGGCTGGCATCTCCCCATGCGTCGAATGCCGAATTGAGCATCCGGATGATCTCGGAAGATTCGTTGGAGACGATGGTCTGCTCCTTTTTGTCCCACAGCACCGGCACCGTCACCCGGCCCGAATAGTCGGGATCGGCTTTGGCGTAGATCTGATGCAGGAAATCGAGGCCGTAAAGCGTGTCGCCGGTGGCGCCGTCCTGCGCCACGAACGTCCAGCCGTGGGCGCCCATGAAATGATGCACCACCGACACCGATATGATGCCTTCCAGCTTCTTCAGCGCGCGAAAGATCAACGTCCGGTGCGCCCACGGGCAGGCAAGCGAGACATAGAGATGATAACGCCCGGGCTCGGCCTTGAAACCGCGCGTCCGGCCTTCGGACGGCGCCCCGTCAACGGTGATCCAGTCGCGCCATTGCGACTGCGTCCGCATGAACCTGCCGCCGCTGTCCGCCGTGTCATACCAGCGATCCTGCCACCTGCCTTCAACCAGCAATCCCATGCAAATCTCCTTGCGTCCTGCTGGTTCATGTAGGCGCAAGGTTGCCCTGTCGAAGACGTCAGGTGCTGAACAGACCGTCACTTGGCCGAAACGGCGGACAAACACGGCCGATTGCAGCGGCGGGAAATTGATGCTAGCGGACAATCCGCATGTTCGACTTTGCTTTGATCCGGTTTGACCGACGACGAAAGGGCGCCCGCGCTTGATGAAGCGCTGACTGGCGAATGCTGCCGTTTGCAGCAAACCTCTCCTCCTTACCGGAACGCAAAGACCATGAGCCTTGCCGACGTGAAATACCTGCCGGAGACCCCGGCGCATGACCTCCAGATCGAAGCCATCAACGACGAAGCCTTCGGGCCCGGCCGCTTTGTGCTGGCCGCCTACAAGATCCGCGAAGCCGGAGGGCACGAGCGCTCGCTGTCCTTTGTCGCCGTCGATGGCGACCTTGTCGTCGCCTCGGTGCGCATGACCCGCGTCGCCGCCGGCGCCGGTCGTGCGCTGATGCTCGGGCCGCTTGCGGTGCGGCCGGCCTTCAAGAATCTCGGCATCGGCCGCCGGCTGGTGGCGATCACGCTGGAGGCGGCCGCCAAGGCCGGTGCGCCCGCGGTCATGCTCGTCGGTGACGAACCCTACTATGGTCCGCTCGGTTTCAAGCGGATCCCGCGCGGCCAGATTTCGATGCCGCGCCCCGTCGATCTCGACCGGCTGCTGTCGCACGAGATCGCGCCGGGCGCGCTCGCCAGGCTCTTGGGCGAGGTCTGCCACGCCGATCAGGCCAGGGTTGCCGATCCAATCGCTGCGATGGCTTGACCTTTCCCGTCGATCTGGCACCTGATCCGCCCCACTGTTCCTGAGATCAAAGGATGACGCCATGAACCCGAACGGCCAGATCGCGATCGTCACCGGCGGCGGCTCCGGTCTTGGCGAGGCGACGGCGCGCGCGCTGGCCGCCAAGGGCGCCCGCGTCGCCATCTTCGATGTCGGCATTGACCGCGCGGCCAAGGTCGCGGCCGAGATCGGCGGCATTGCCGTCCAGTGCGACGTCAGCAGCGCCGACAGTGGAACCGCTGCACTCGCCGACGTCGCCGCCAAGCTTGGCGAACCGCGGATCCTGGTCAATTGCGCCGGCATCGCCATTGGCGTGAAGACGATCGGCAAGGATGGTCCCCATCCCCTCGATCAGTACCGCAAGGTGATCGAGGTCAATCTGATCGGCACGTTCAACATGATCCGCCTCGTCGCCGAGCGCGCGTCGAAGCTCGAGCCGCTGCAAGGTGGCGAGCGCGGCGTCATCGTCAACACCGCCTCGGTTGCCGCCTATGACGGCCAGATCGGCCAGGCCGCCTATGCGGCGTCCAAGGGCGGCGTCGTCGGCATGACGCTGCCGGTGGCGCGCGACCTTGCCCGTTCCGGCATCCGCGTCTGCACCATCGCTCCCGGCATCTTCAAGACACCGATGATGGCCGGCATGCCGCAGGAGGTGCAGGATTCGCTGGGCGCCGCCGTGCCCTTCCCGTCGCGCCTCGGCGAACCATCCGAATATGCCGCTCTCGCCCTGCACATCATCGAGAACCAGATGTTGAACGGCGAGACCATCCGCCTCGACGGCGCCATTCGCATGGCGCCGAAATAGCCGGCCATGAGCACCAGCCTGTCCGCTGCCGGCAAGACCGGTCCGCTCGCCGGGCTGAAGGTGATCGAGATGGCCGGGCTCGGCCCCGTGCCGCTGGCCGGCCTGTTGCTGTCGGAAATGGGCGCCGAAGTGCTGCGCATCGAACGGGCGGCGACGAGCCAGCTCCTGTCGCTGCCGGATGAATACAACATCGACCGCCACGGCCGCGCCCTCCTGTGCCTCGACCTGAAGCGCCGGGAAGGCACCGATCTGCTGCTGCGCCTTGCCGAAAAGGCGGACATCTTGCTCGAAGGGTTTCGTCCCGGTGTCATGGAACGGCTTGGCCTCGGCCCGGAAGCGGTGCTGGCGCGCAACCCGGCGCTGATCTACGGCCGCATGACCGGCTTCGGCCAGGACGGCCCCCTCGCCGGCCGCGCCGGCCACGACATCACCTACCTCGCCTATTGCGGCGTGCTACACGCAATTGGCCACGCCGACCACCGTCCCGTCCCGCCGCTCAACCTTGTCGCCGACTATGGCGGTGGCGCCATGATGCTGATTGCCGGTGTGCTGGCCGCCTTGTTCCAACGCTCGCGCACGGGCAAGGGGGAGATCATCGACGCCGCGATGGTCGAAGGCGCCTCGATGCTGGCAGTGCCCCTGCACGCCTTGATGGCGGCCGGGTTGTGGAGCGAAAAGCGCGGCACGAATCTGCTCGATTCCGGCGCCCCCTTCTACGACACCTATGAGACGGCGGATGGCGGGCACATCGCCATCGGTTGCCTCGAGCCGCAATTCTTCGCCGAATTCGCCAGCCTGCTGCCGCTCGACGAGCGCTTTGTATCCGGCCAGTACGACGAGGCACTGTGGCCGTCGATGCGCGCGGCCATTGCTGATCGGGTCCGGCAGAAATCGCGCGACGACTGGGACCTTCTGTTTGCCCAAACCGATGCCTGCGTTGCCCCCGTCCTGTCGCTGCAAGAGGCGAAGCACCACCCGCACAATCGGGCGCGCAACGCCTTTGTGACGGCGGGTGCGTTTGAGCGCCCTGCCCCGGCGCCGCGTTTCTCCGGCTCGCAGCCGGCACCGGCGACCAAGCCTGCCGACAGCGATCTCGCCCCCTCGACGGTGCTGGCGCGTTTCGGCTTTTCGAAAGCCGAGGTCGACGACCTTGTCAAATTCGGTTTGCTGACCGATAACTAGAGAAGAAAAATCAACTTACTGCGGTGATGCCTTGGACGAGCCGAAGAAGGACGTGATCCGTAAGACGGACGCCGAAGCGATCCGGCTGGCGAAGACGCTTCTGCGCAACGCCCGCTTTGGCGCTCTGGCGGTGATCGAACCGCAAACCGGCTCGCCGCTGGCCAGCAGGGTCGGCGTGGCCACCGACATCGATGGCGCGCCGCTGATCCTGGTATCGATGCTCTCGGCGCACACCGGCGCCCTGCTTGCCGATCCGCGCAGCTCCCTGTTGCTTGGCGAACCAGGCAAGGGCGACCCGCTGGCGCACCCGCGCCTGACACTGGTCTGCCAGGCGGCACGGCTTGAGCGCGGGTCAAGCGAACACGCCCGCGCCGAGCGCCGTTATCTCAACCGCAATCCCAAGGCGAAACTTTATGCCGGTCTCGGCGACTTTTCGATCTTTCGCCTCGAACCGCAACGCGCCAGCCTCAACGGCGGCTTCGGCAAGGCCTATCAGCTCGATCAGTCGGATCTGCTCACCAGCGGACCGATCGTCGAGGAACTGGCGACGAGCGAACAATCCGCCATCGACCACATGAACGCCGACCATCTCGACGCGATCGCCGTCTATGCAAGGCATTTCACGAACGTGTCCGGCAACGGCTGGAGCGTTGCCGGATTCGATGCCGATGGTATGGATCTGGTGTCGGGCGACGATGTTTGCCGGGTCTTCTTCCCACAACCCTTGGCGGCAGCACGCGAATTACGACACGTTCTGGTCGAAATGGCCAGGGTCGGCCGGGCCTCGGTCGACGCCGGGACTGGACTTAATTATGTTTGATCAAAAGCAACACTTGAGATTTAAATGAAATGCTCTACCTTTCATTGGTGACGCTGAATCGCATGCGCCGATTCACGAGTGAGTTTATGGAATCAGATGCCATTGCCCCCATGGCGTCAGGATGAACAAGAAGCATGGGGGATCGATGGTCTCGACAAAGCTAATCGTCAACGCCGAATCGGCGGCCGAATTTCTCATGCTGATGGGCAATGAGAAGCGGCTGTTGATCATGAGCTATCTCGCCGACGGTGAAATGTCGGTCGGCGCCATCGCCGAGAAGGTGATGCTCAGTCAATCAGCCCTGTCCCAGCATCTGGCTAAGTTGCGCGCTCTCGACCTCGTCGAGACCCGCCGCGACCGGCAGATGATCTACTATTCCTGCAAATCCGACGCCGTGCGCGAACTGCTCGACATGCTGGACGGCATTTTCGGCAGCGGCAAGGATGACCTGTCCCAGATGGCGCACCGTTTGCGCCGTGCCGGAACCTGACCGTCCGTAGCCGCTTACCTCGCCGACGATTTCGAGCGACATGCGCCCATCCGGGCGCATGGAGGTAGCTGGTCGTTTTCAGAGCGACATGCGCCCATTCGGGCGCACAGAGATAGCTGATCGTCCCTAATTGTCGCATCGTGCTTTCCGAACCAAGGGAAGCGCCGGCGATCGGTCTTTTCGGGCCAAGGCGACAGCCGCGAGGAACGCATGGATCCCATTCGCATCGACGACCCGCAAGATCCGCGCGTCGCCGCCTATCTCGACATCCGCGAACGCGATCTCGCGGGCCGGCAAGGCCGCTTCGTCGCCGAAGGCAAGGTGGTGTTGGACCTGCTGCTCTCGGCCGGGCGCTTTGGCGCCGAATCGGTGCTGGTCCTGGAAAATCGGCTGGCCGGTCTCGAGGATATCCTGCGCAAGGCGCCGGCGGATCTCCCGGTCTATGTAGCCACCAGCGCGGTGATGGACGCAATCGCCGGGTTTCATATGCATCGCGGCATCCTGGCCATGGGCCGCAAGGGGGCGCCGCAGTCGGCAGATGCCCTGCTCGATGCCTTGCCGGCTCATGCGCTGGTCGTGGTGCTCATCGGTATCGCCAACCATGACAATATGGGCTCGATCTTCCGCAACGCCGCCGCCTTTGGCGCCGATGCGGTTCTGCTGGATGCGACATGCTGCGATCCGCTCTACCGCAAGGCGATCCGCGTTTCCGTCGGCGCCGCGCTCAAGATCCCTTTCGCATCGTTCACCGACACCGCCGGCTTCATGGCAATTCTCGCCCGACAGGGCTTCGAACAATTCGCGTTGTCGCCACGCGGGCGGACCGACATCCGCGATGCGCGGCGGAGCGAACGCCTGGCGCTCTATCTCGGTACCGAGGGCGAAGGTTTGCCGGACAGCCTGCTCGCAAGCCTGCACACCGTGCGGATCACCATGTCGGAAGGTTTCGACAGCCTGAACGTCGCAGCCGCCTCAGCCATCGCGCTGCATCATTTTTCGGCAAAAAAAGAGAGCTGATTTCAGCCGGTCGCGTCAGCCTTCTGCAAATCCCGCACGCGGTCGGCAAGACTGCGGTTGCCGGAGCGTGCATCCGACGGTGCCGCCAGCGCCTTGGCGATCGGCGAACCAGGCCCCTCGAGCTTGGCCGTCAGGTGGACGACCTCCGCCGCCAGTTCGTTCATCTGCTCGCGCAAGGCGGAGCTGCCGTCCGTGGGATTGGACGCGCTCAGCGCGGTGAGATCCGCCTTCAGCCGCTTGTTCTCGCGCGCCAGCACCGTCAGCCTGGCCTCAAGCCGTTCACGGTCGCTGTCGAGCTTGGCGATCGCCTTGTCGAGGTCATCGCCCTTGGCAACGTCGCCGCCCTTGCCGACCAGCCGCAAGGCCGGTGCGCTGTCCTCGGCTTTCGATTTTTCGCGCATGCGCGCCAGTTCCTTTTCGCGGCGGTCGAGTTTGTCTTCGCGATCGGCAAGTGTCGCCAGCAGCCGTTCGACCTTCTTGTCGAGCTCGGCGGTCCTTTTCGTCTCGGCTTTCAGGGCGTCTCGCGCGGCCTTGCTTTCGGCCGCGATCTCCTGGCCGCGCCTGTCCGCCTCCTTGCGCTGGCCACGCAGCAGCGCAATGTCACTGGCGAGTTTCTGCATTTCGGATTCACGCGCCACGAGTTCGATCTGCCGGCTGCTGGAGGAAAAACTCGCGTCGTCATACATACGCTCCAGCTTTCCCAGCTCGAGCGCGCGCTTTTCCAGCTTGCGTTCGGTTTCCTTCAACCGCTCCGAAAGCTGCTGCAACTCGCCCTCACGTTGTCGCAACGCTTGGTTCTTGACGCCGAGTTCGGTTAGCGCCTGGTTCTTGTCCATGCGCTCGACCGCCAGCCCCTTCAGGGCCTCGTGGCCGCGACCAATCTCGACGAGTTGTTCGGCCGCCTTCTCGCGCAACGCCTTGACGTTGATTTCGAGGCGACGCGTCGACATGGCGTACTCGGCGCGGATGCGGTCCTTGTCCGCCTGGATCTCGGTTTGCGTCAGAGGGATCGAGCCTTCGACACGTTTGCACGTCAGGGCGACGGCGCGACGCCATATGGCCGGAGCCACCATAAGCGCCAGAAAGCCGGCGCAGAGAAAGCCGAGGACGAAGAACAGGACCGACTGAACCAAGTGACTACCCGTTGTGGACGGCAACCATCAAACAATGCATGTCGCCCAAAAGTGGGAACCGGTTTTGGGACAACGACATGCAACAAGATAAAACCAAAAGCGCGTCGAGCGCTTTTGACTGTGCCACGTTGACATGGCGGAAATCCAGCGTTGCGGCAAGGGTTTGCCGCCACGGCACGGGTTTAATGCATGTCGCCCAAAAGCGGTCCTTTGGGAGAACGACATGCATAAGCCAAAGACCTTTAGCTCAGAACGGATTCCACGTGGCGCGCTCGGTGAGCTTCAGATAGCCGAGATTGACGCCAAGCCGGGCACCGACACCGGTGCGGATCGGCACCAAAATCACATTGTTGTTCTTCAGCACGTTGAAGCCGACACCAGCCACCACATAGGCCGAACCGGCGACGCCGCCATAGCGGTTGTAGAGGCTGCCCACATCGTCGAGATTGTAGACCAGCATCATCACCCGCGACCCCTCGCCGCCGAAATCCCAGCCGAGCGACGGACCTTGCCAGAACACTTTGTGATCGCCGGCATTCTTGGTGTAGAGTGTGCCTTCACCGTAGGTCAGGCCGCCGATCAGCGCGCCCGAGCCCTCTTCGCCCAGCAGATAGCCGTTGGGCAGGCCGTAGGAAGCAAAAATCTTCTCGACGACCGTGGCGAGCCCGCCCGACGTCGCGCCGAAGAACTTGTGACCGGAATCGACAATCTCCTGAGCGGTATATTCCTGGGCCCGCAGGGCTGAAGTCGAGAAGACGAGAACGCCCAGGAGCGTGACCGCCATTGAGAAGACACGGAGAAATGTCCGGTCAGAGAAGACACGGAGAAAGCTCCGGTCGTAGTATCGGGAAAACATGCTTCCAATCTCCGTCAGGGAGCACCTTCGCCGACGCCTCGCACCCCGTACGGCTCTTTTAGCCGGCCGTTAAGGGTAACTGTTACGGGCAAACTATGCCGTAATCCTTTTTCAACCATTAAGCTCCCACATGAACATGGCGGTTCGAAGGCTGTTTGGGGCGCACAGGGGGTCGACGGCCTGCGTGAACACGCCATTTTCCATAGCCACAATTTTGGATTTGTTGCTGCACGCACGGGCGCTGTGTATTCAGAAAGCCCGAGGAGAGAGCGTGATTCGTGTGGGCAGGCGACGATCGATCGCTCGGCCACGAGTAGTGAAATTTTGCAGGGATTTTCGCCGATGGCCGATCTGTTCACCCTTTCCGCACCCGATCTGGCAGCGCTTTTGTGCAGCCGGGTCTGCCACGACATCATCTCGCCGGTCGGCGCGATCAACAATGGGCTCGAACTGCTCGATGAAGGCGGCGCCGACGAAGATGCCATGAAGCTGATCCGTCAGAGCGCCCGCAACGCTTCGGCCCGCCTGCAGTTCGCCCGCATCGCCTTCGGCGCCGCTGGCTCGGCCGGCATGCTGATCGATACCGGCGATGCCGAAGCGGTCGCCATCGCCTTCCTCAAGAACGAGAAACCGGAACTGATCTGGAACGGGACCCGTGCGCTGCTGCCCAAGAACAAGGTCAAGCTGCTGCTCAACCTGATCCTCGTCGCCAACGCCGCCATTCCGCGCGGCGGCAAGCTTTCGGTGACGCTGGAAAACCTCGAGACCGAGCCGCGTTTCGCACTTGCGGCGGCTGGCCCGATGCTGCGTGTGCCGCCGAAATTCCTCGAACTGCATTCCGGCCTCAAGCCGGAGGAACCGATCGACGCGCACTCCGTGCAGCCCTATTACACGCTGCTTCTGGCGCGCGAAGCCGGCATGACGATAACGATCCACGCGACGCCGGAAGAAATCGTGCTTGCGGCAGCCTGATGGCGCAGTCGAGAAGCCGAAGTATTTTCACATCGAAGTCTGTAATGCCGGCTCGTCGGCATGAAATGCGCCTAATCGCCTAGGCAGCATTGAAGCATTCGCGAATAAAAGCAAGCAGCCGCCATCTTTGTAAAAATTTTACCTAACGCCTTTTCGGCTTCTTTACCAGATTGGCCTATGGTGCATCTTGGATGCCCCCGACGCTACCGGATTGCCACAAGGCAAAGAGGACCCGGAAATGAAACGCTGCATGTTCGTCGACGATTCAAGCGTCATCAGGAAGGTTGCAAAACGCATCCTGGGCGGTTCCGAAATGATTGTCATAGAGGCAGCCAGCGGACTGGACGCGCTGGAGATGTGCGCCGCCGACATGCCCGACATCATCGTCGTCGACGGCGCGTTGCCTGATGTAGCGGCGGTCGATCTCATCCGTCGCGTGCGCGCCATGGAGAGCCCGATAAAGCCGCAGATCCTGATTTCACTGGTCGAACTCGACATCGCTTCGATCATGCGGGCCAAGCGCGCCGGCGCCCAGGGTTATCTGTTGAAGCCATTCAACCGACCGCAACTGCTCGAGCGCTTTCGCACCTTGAAGATCGCACCTGATTCGGCGGCGTTGAGCAATTCCAGGAAAAGCGCGTGACGGTTTTCCATCCGGAATTGCGTAAAAAGAGATAGTTACCAGCCCATCACGCAAAAAACCCGGCCAGAGCCGGGTTTTTATTGAAGAAAGTCTGACGATGTCCGTCGCTCAGGCGCTGACGCGGATGTCTTCCGGTTCGCGCAGAACATAGCCGCGTCCCCAAACCGTCTCGATGTAATTCTGGCCGCCGGATGCCGCGTCGAGCTTCTTGCGCAGCTTGCAGATGAAGACGTCGATGATCTTGAGCTCAGGCTCGTCCATGCCGCCATAAAGATGGTTGAGGAACATTTCCTTGGTCAGCGTGGTGCCCTTGCGCAGCGAGAGCAGCTCCAGCATCTGGTATTCCTTGCCGGTCAGATGCACGCGCTGGCCGCCGACTTCGACAGTCTTGGCATCGAGGTTGACCACTAGGTCGCCGGTGGTGATGACCGACTGGGCATGCCCCTTGGAGCGCCGCACGATGGCATGAATGCGGGCAACCAGCTCATCCTTGTGGAACGGCTTGGTCATGTAGTCGTCGGCGCCGAAGCCGAGGCCGCGCACCTTGTCCTCGATGCCGGCCATGCCGGAGAGGATGAGGATCGGCGTCTTTACCTTGGAAAGGCGGAGCGTCCTCAAGACCTCGTAGCCCGACATGTCAGGCAGGTTGAGATCGAGAAGGATGATGTCGTAATCGTAGAGCTTGCCTAGATCGACACCCTCTTCGCCGAGATCGGTCGTGTAGACATTGAAACTTTCCGATTTCAGCATCAGTTCGATGCTTTGTGCGGTTGCACTGTCATCTTCTATCAGCAGAACACGCATTTCATTCCCCTTTTCTGCTGCCGGACCATTTCACGACCCGTCCGGACCCGGAGCAGTGGTTGCCTTGTGCAGAGGCTGCCATTAAATGGTTAACAAAACCTAATTTCCCGTCCACGACGGTACCAGATTTTTTAACCTCTTTCTACACCCTCTTGAATCCAATAACGAATCTCAGAACCAAATTCCTAATGCAACACATTAATAACCTGGACTAAGTGACTCCAGGGACTCATCGACGTCGCTTCCGCATCGGTGGCCGGAATTTTTACCCGGCCTTAAGTCCTGACCCGTATGATTAACAATGCCCGTAAACGAATGGTTACCGTCGGCAAAAAACTTTAGGGTTTTGTTTCCCATAGTTCGGGGAAAGCCGGTGGACACGGGTGCGGCCTGGGCCCTTCCAGGTGGTTTGGACGATAAGTGCGGGTGTGCGTTTCCGGGAGTACCGAATCATGAAGTCACGTGAAAACCTCGTTCGGCTGAAACAGTTTCAGGTGAATGAGAAGCGGCGGCAGCTGCTGCAACTCGACATGATGATCGCCGAGTTCGAGCGCATGGCCGTCGAGCTGGAGCTTCAGATCACCGCCGAAGAAAAGAAAGCCGGCATCACCGACATCAACCATTTCGCCTATCCGACCTTTGCCAAGGCAGCGCGTTTGCGTCGCGACAACCTCAGAAATTCCCAAAGCGACCTCGCCCAGCAGCGAAGCGCTGCCGAATCATTACTCGGCGAAGCTGAAGCGGAGCTTTCCAAGGCGGAAATGCTGGAATCGCGTGACACCAAGATTCGCGAAGCCGAAGTCGGCGGCCGCAGCGCCATGATCGGCTGAACACCCCGGCGCGTCAGCGGCACTTGCCACCCGGCAAGTGCATGTTCTCGGCTTCCAGCCTTGGTCGGAAGGCCACCAAGAGAACTGAGAACCGCCCTAAGCGGCCCTATCCTCTTCGCCATCGGCAATTGCCCTCGCACGGGCATCCTTGATGTCCGGTGCATGCTGCTCTGCCCATGATCTGATCTGGGTAAGCAGTCCCGCCAGGTTGTGGCCGAGCTCGGTCAATTCATATTCGACGCGCGGCGGGATGACCGGGAAGATCTCGCGCCGTACCAGACCGTCACGCTCAAGCACGCGCAGCGTCTGCGTCAGCATCTTCGGTGTGATGCCTTCGAGCTTGCGGGCAAGCTCGCCATTGCGCAGCCGGCCTTTGCGCAGCGCGCAAACCACCAGATAGACCCATTTGCTGGCCAGCATCTCCAGCACGGTGTGCGAAGGACACGTTCGCCGGAACGCATCATAGCCGAAACCGCAGTCGTCTTCACTATCCATGAGGTACGTATATATCAGAAAGGTACATACTAGACAAGGAACTATTACTATCCAAATGATAGTGGCACCCAACCAAGCAGGAGACATCTCAATGCGTGCCGTTATCCAGAATTCCGTCGGCGGACCCGACGTCCTTGTCATTGTCAATCAGCCCGACCTTGCGCCAAATGCCGGCGAAGTGCTGGTCCGCGTCAAGGCCGCGGGCATCAATCCGGTCGATGGCGCCGTCCGTGCCGGCTACTACCCGTTGCTCGGCGAACCGCCCTTCATCCTCGGTTGGGATATTTCGGGAACGGTCGAAGGGCTCGGCGCTGGCGTCACCGGCTTCAAGATCGGCGACGAGGTGTTCGGCATGCCGCGCTTTCCCAAACAGGCGGCGGCCTATGCCGAACTGGCGGCTGTGCCTGCTGATGAAATCGCCCTGAAACCGAAGGGCGCCGACCACCTCCAGGCAGGCGCCTTGCCGCTGGCCGGCCTTACCGCCTGGCAAGGGCTTGTTCGTCACGGAGGGCTGAAATCGGGCCAGCGCGTGCTGATTCACGCCGCAGCCGGCGGCGTCGGTCATCTCGCGGTACAGATCGCCAAGGCACACGGCGCTTTCGTCGTCGCCACGGCCAGCCCAGCCAAGCTCGATTTCGCCCGCAAGCTCGGCGCCGACGAGGTCATCGACTACACCAAGGGCGATTTTACCGACCAGGTTCGCGACATCGATCTGGTGCTCGATCCAATAGGCGGCGACCACGCCGAACGGTCGCTGAAGGTGCTCAAGCGTGGCGGCGTGCTGGTGTCATTGCTCGATGTCAGCGACGACACCCGAGCGCAGGCCAGTGCGCGCGATATCCGGGTCGAGCGTATGTCCGTCGTGCCCGACAGGGAGAGCCTGCTGGAACTGGCTCGGTTGATCGATGCGAAAAAACTAACCGTCCGTGTGGCGAAGAGCTTCCCGCTCGACCAAGCGGGGGCCGCTCACGCCTTCCTCGCCACCAAGCCGATCGGCAAGGTTGTGCTGACGGTCTGAGCGCCGGAACAGTGACCATGGAAAACAGAAGGGCGCGGGTTTACCCGCGCCCTTCGTCTAAATTCGCACCGGTCAGTGCCGGTATTGCTGGATGCGCGTCGTGCGCAGCCCGGCAAGGCCATATTCGTCGATCGACGCCTGCCAGGACAGGAATTCCTCGGTGGTGAGCTTATAGCGTTGGCATGCCTCGTCCAGGCTCAAAAGCCCGCCGCGCACGGCCGCAACCACTTCCGCCTTGCGCCGGATAACCCAGCGACGTGTGTTCGTCGGCGGCAGATCGGCAATCGTAAGAGGGCTGCCGTCAGGCCCGATAACGTATTTGACTCTCGGTCTAACCAGATCGGTCATCGTACTCTCTACAAAAAACTCAAAGACCCAATCCCCGCCACGTTACCGCCACAGCTTTAAAAATTGCCTAAGCAGACCCTAATGACTAGGTAAGGATCATGAACGCCGCGTTAGTCTTTTCACCGGCATTTGAAACATCCGCCTGGAAGCGGCAGCTGCGCACGGAAAATCCGCCCATTCCCCGGACCGGTCGCTGCCTGTCGATCGGCCCTGCAAGCTGGCGTAGCCGCAAAGCTTGACCTATATTCGCGTCATTGGCATTGAAGCGCCGCGCAGAACGAAAGAACCATGAACAGTCTCGATCTCCCCGGACGTCCCGAAAACACCCGCATCGTCGTCGCCATGTCGGGTGGTGTCGATTCATCGGTCGTCGCTGGCCT
Organism: Mesorhizobium cantuariense; assembly: GCF_042647205.1. Taxonomy (NCBI): domain Bacteria; kingdom Pseudomonadati; phylum Pseudomonadota; class Alphaproteobacteria; order Hyphomicrobiales; family Phyllobacteriaceae; genus Mesorhizobium; species Mesorhizobium cantuariense. Next base: position 5,124,432 of record NZ_JBHRVD010000001.1, read on the forward strand.
GCTGAAACGCGAAGGCTATGATGTCGTCGGCGTCACCTTGCAGCTCTACGATCACGGCGCGGCAACGCACCGGGCCGGCTCATGCTGCGCCGGGCAGGACATAGACGATGCCCGCCGTGTCTCCGAGACGCTCGGCATCCCGCATTATGTGCTCGACTACGAGGAGCGTTTCCGCAAGGCGGTCATCGATCCCTTTGCCGAGAGTTACGTCGCCGGCGAGACGCCGATCCCGTGCGTTTCCTGCAACCAGACGGTGAAGTTCGCCGACCTCCTGGCCACCGCCAAGGAGCTTGGTGCCGATGCGCTGGCCACCGGCCACTACATCCGCTCCGGCGCCAATGGCGCCCACCGCGCACTCTACCGGCCGGTCGATGCCGACCGCGACCAGAGCTATTTCCTGTTCGCCACCACGCAGGCGCAGATCGATTATCTGCGCTTTCCCCTCGGCGGCCTGTCGAAGCCGCAGGTTCGCACTATCGCCGAGGAGATGGGGCTTACGGTGGCCGCCAAGCAGGACAGCCAGGACATCTGCTTCGTGCCGCAGGGCAAGTATTCCGACATCATCGCCAAGCTGAAGCCGACTGCCGCCAATCCCGGCGACATCGTCCACATCGACGGCCGCGTGCTGGGCCGCCATGAGGGCATCCTGCGCTACACGATCGGCCAGCGCCGCGGCATCGGCATCGCTTCCGGCGAGCCGCTCTACGTCGTCCATCTCGATGCCGACCGCGCCCGCGTCGTGGTCGGCCCGCGCGAGGCGCTGGAGACGCACAAGATCTGTCTGCGCAACATGAACTGGCTGGGCGACGACCCGCTCACAGATGTCCCTGCTGGCGGCCTGGAGCTGTTCGCCAAGGTCCGCTCGACCCGATCGCCGCGCCCGGCCGTGCTGCATCATCGTGCCGGCGCCACATGGGTGGAACTGGTCGACGGCGAGTCCGGCATCGCGCCGGGCCAAGCCTGCGTGCTCTATTCCGACGACGGCAATGAGGCGCGTGTCTTCGGCGGCGGCTTCATCGAGCGTTCGGAGCGTGGCGCCGAGGCCGAGGCCATGCTGACCCGGCTTGCCGCCAGGCCGGCTCAGATTCCCGCCGAATAGGGGCTCCGTCCTCTCGGAGACCGTTTCGAAATTCGCTCTGGCGAGCCATATAGTGGTGTTTTCGAGAACCGGAGCGGAGCGGACATTTGGGTCCGTGAGCACAGTTCTACTGCGTCGACGCAGTAGAACGGGGAAGCGCAGAAAACGCCACTAGATGGCCGCCGGAGTAGAATTTCCAAACGGTCTCAGGATTTGGTGTGGGTGACCGTGCCGGCGGTCAGGATGCGCAGCACCCTGATCGCTTCCTCGCCGCTGGTACGCGGTTCGGCACGCGTCTCGATGCACTGGATGAAGTGCTCCAGCTCGCGTGTCAGCGGCATACCCTGGGCAACCGCGACATAGGACGGCTCATTGGTGGTGAAGGCCCATTGGCCGCTGTCCTGCCACACCGCGTGGCGGTAGACGGCTAGCTTGCGCTCCCATGGCTCGACGTCGTCGAACACCGCCATCGCCTTGGTGCCGACCACGGTCAGCCGCCGCTCGCGATAGGGATTGAGCCGCGAGGTGAAGAGATGGCTGCGCAGTCCGTTGGGAAAGCGCATGTGCAGATGCGCGAAGTCGCTGAGATTGTCGAGCAGCGCTGCACCCTCGCCGCGCACCTCGATCGGCTCGGTGCCGGTGATCGCCAGGATCATCGACAGATCGTGCGGCGCCAGATCCCACAGCGCGTCGTTTTCGGTATGGAACTTGCCGAGGCCGAGCCGGTGCGAGTGGATGTAGCGGACTTCGCCGAGCTCGCCCTTGTCGATCAGCCCCTTTAGGGTTTCGAAGGCGGGATGGAATCGCAAGACATGGCCGACCATGAAGACGCGGCCATTGTCCTTGGCCGCCTGTACCGCACGCTCGGCGTCCGCCACCGTCAGCGCGATCGGCTTTTCCACCAGCACGTCCTTGCCGCTCTCGACGGCACGCACGGCAAGGTCGGCATGGAATTGCGGCGGCAGTGCCATGACGATGGCGTCGATATCGTCACGGACGAACAACTGGTCCGGCTCGATCGCCAGGCAGTCCTGCTCGCTGGCGAAGCCTTCGGCGCGGGCCCGGTTGGTGTCGGAGACCGCGTGCAGCGCGCCGAGCGCCTTGAGAGTGCGGATGTGGTTGCTGCCCCAGTATCCGCAACCGAGGACTGCAATGCGCGGCTTCATCTGTTTCAAACTCTAAAAACTCGTGGCCGAGACATAGCGACGTGCCCCCTCGAACTCAACCCCGGCGGCAGCAACCAAATGTCTGCGCGGCAAAGCTTTTCGATAATGACGATAAGCCGGCAAGCCGGTTGCTTCGAAGCTTGACAGGCTCACCCTCCCAACCTTATATCCGCGCGACCTTGGCGAACGCCCCCGACATGCCTTTCGATTTGAGGCGGATTTCGGGCCTTTCGCCGCCCTGGCGGGGTAGCTCAGTTGGTTAGAGCACGGGAATCATAATCCTGGGGTCGGGGGTTCAAGTCCCTCTCCCGCTACCAAAATTTTGATTAACTCACTGAAATGTATACTAAAATCCCCACTAATGTGGTAGCAGCGTCTGACGGGATTTCACAATGAAATCAACGGAGCACCCACTCAGGAGCAGCCTTGAATTCACAAGTTGTGTCTCGCGATGCGTTTTAGCGAACTGAGCCATGATGGGCTCGGAGGATGGTAACAGGGGCAAAAGTCCGGTCTTTAGATGGTGGCGCATCGCATCCTTACGAGGTTTGGGAGGGGTGGGACGCTTGGGTGATTGGGGATGTCGAGCCTATCGCCGAGATAGTCCCAGAAGGTGATGCCGAGCTTGCTGCAGGTCTTTGCGAGGCCGAGAAAGGCATCTCGGCAAGCGCGGCCGCGATTGCTGCGGGTACCGCCGCTGATCTTGCGCCTGATCACTTGGCAGCGGATGTCGTTCTCGGAGCCGTTGGTATGAAGCGGGATGTCGGGCCGATCGAGGACGGTCAGCAACTCGGCCTTGTTGGCATGAAGCCTGGCCAGCAGTCGATCGAGCATGGCAAAGCCGGTGCGGCGCTTGAAGATACGGTCGAAGCGCGCCGCCATCTGAGCCTTTCGGCGGCGTGAGGGCTGTCGCTTGTAGGCATTGAGATCGCGATAGAATTGCCAGATCATCGATCGGATGTGCTTCTGGGCTTTGCGGTGCAGATCGCAGAAGGTGTCGAGTTTGTGGGCCAGACGGTAGTGGGTCAATTTGAAATGTTGCTGTAGCCCGGCCAAAACATCCAAATCAGCCAAGCGGCAACCGCCAACCAAATTGCAACTATCGCCGCCATGCCCCAATAGCTTTTCGGTCTGCCTTCGCGGCGGATCGCCTCTTGCCGGAACTCATCCATCAGCGGCGCAGAAATGAGCTTGACGGCAAGTAGGATTCCGAGCGGCACGATGATGATGTCATCAAAGTATCCGATCACTGGGATGAAGTCGGGTATGAGATCAATTGGGCTTAAGGCATAAGCGGCGACGGCGCCCGCTGTCAGCTTCGCATACCAAGGGACGCGCGGATCGCGCGCGGCTATCCACAGCGCCACCACGTCACGCTTTATGCTTCTTGCCCAGGTTTTGAGAGACGCGAAAGCCATCACACCTCTATCCGTTGCGTCCCGCAGATTTCAAACTGCCCCACTACCAAGGATTGCCAGCGATTCTCGGGTGTCGCTGCCTGCCAAAGCGCTCTTCCACCGCAACAGTAGCATGGCATTTGTGGTCACAAAGCACCGTCGCGCTGGTATCGGCTAGGACCTCGGGCCACAGACCGGTGATGCCTGTTGTGATCGTCACCAGAAACACCGCCTTCGCTGGCTCCCCGATCTCGAACGGCCCAACTATCCGTGGGGCGGCCTTTCCGCGACGATCCGAGTTAACTTGGTCAAAAGCGCTGATCCGATTTGGATGAAATGCGCGTCCTTGCGCATTCGAAAACTGTGAATTGACAAGCGCGCCGCGTCCTCGCCTGCTAACCGGGCAAACTAGGGAGGTGTAGATATGGCCTATTCATATCGGTGCAAGGACTACCCTGGAATGGAAGCCTGTCCAGGATCGTTTACGGCTGAGACCGAGACGGAGCTGTGGAAACACATCGAGCTTCACGCCGCCATCGCCCATCAGGAGAACCCAGAGCAGTGGTCACCGGAAGACCGGCAACAGATGAAAAAGCTCATTCAAGCTAGCTAAATTTTGCTTTTTGTAGAGGCCCGAACTCATTGATCCAATCATGCCGTTCACGACAACCGACCGTCGGACGGGATCAACCCTTGGCGGTCTCCTGCATTACGATGGCGACAATCGCGCCAGAGAGAAACGTCAATGCGGCGATCGACGTGATCGCCCATGAGAGCCCGAAGCGATCGGCGATGAGACCCGCGGAGAGCGCGCCGATCGCGTAGCCGAGATCGCGCCAGAACCGATAGACGCTGAGCGAGCGGGCACGCCAGGTTGGATGCGAGGCGTCGGAAACAGCCGCGATCAGGCTTGGATAGACCATCGCCGTTCCAAGGCCGAGAAGAAGACTGCCGACGAGCCACCATTCGAACCGGCTTGTGGCCGCGGTGAGAAACAGGCCGCCGGCCTGGATCCACATTCCGACGACGATCAGGCCCTTGCGCCCCCCGCGATCGCTCAACGGGCCGGTGACGATCTGCAGGATTCCCCACGTCGCGGGATAGATCGCCTTCAGGACGCCGATACGCTCGATGCCGAGGCCGAAGGACGCGAAGAACAACGGGAAAATACCCCAGCTCATGCCATCGTTGAGGTTGTTGACGAGGCCGGCTTGCGACGCCGCGAACAGATTGCGATCCCGAAACGAGGTCAGCGCAAAAACCTCCCGGAAGCTGATCGGCGCGGATTGCCGTGCGTGAGCGGATGCCTCCAGCCGGAGGTGGTCGCGGGTGTCGCGGATGAGCAGAACCGACAACACGGCACCGATGACGGCGTAGCCGATGCCGAGATAGATGGGCACGGGACGCAGACCGTATCGCGAGGCAAGATAGCCGGTGAGGAACGCCGTCACACCGACGGCGAGGTAGCCGGCAAATTCATTGAGGCCGACGGCGAGGCCACGCGACTTCGGGCCGACGAGATCGACCTTCATGATCACCGTCATCGACCAGGCGAGCCCCTGGTTGATGCCGAGCAGTGCGTTGGCCGCAATCACCCATCCCCAGTTCGGAGCCCAGATGATCATGAACGGGACCGGCAAGCCGACAAGCCAGCCGAGGACGAGAACACGCTTGCGCCCCCAGGTGTCGGCGAGCTGGCCCGAGACCAGATTGGCAAGCGCCTTGACCACGCCGAAGCTGACGATGAAGGAAACGACGAGTGTCGTCGAGGTGATGCCGAACTCTTCCGACCCGATGAGCGGCACGACCGTTCGTTCGACCCCGACCATGCCGCCGACAAAGGCATTCACCAGCATCAGGAGAGCAAACTGCCGCCAGTTTTCCTTGAGCCCAAGCCTGACGGTCGAGCCTGCTGGCTGCGAAACCACTGCCGTGTCGATCATCGGTCAGGCCGTGGCGGCGACCAGGCCGGCATTGGCGGCACGGTTGCGCGCCGCATCCGGTGGCGGGGGCGGTATGTCTGCGATCATCGTGGCGACGAAAGCCTCCTCGTCATCGATGCGGAACGCCTTGTTGAAGCGCTTCTCAAAGCCAATCGTCGATGTCGGCTTGCCGCTGAGCGAGCGCCCGCAGACCGAGCCGGAGTAGGCGCCGGGCAGCACCTCGACGTGATCCGGCAGTTGCTTGAGACGCCGCGCGCTGGAAAACAGCGTCCGCGCGCCGGCCTCGGCGCTGGTTGCCAGTTCGGTTCGTCCGAGATCGCCAACCATGAGCGTGTGGCCTGTCAGCACGAACCATGGCTCGGCCGCGCGCGTCTTGTCGGTGACCAGGAGCGAGATGTGCTCCGGCGTGTGCCCGGGCGTGTGCATGACGGTCATGATAACGTTGCCGAGTTCGAGCACGTCGCCGTCCTTGGCGCGCCGAAAGGGGAAACCGGCTTCCGCGCCTTCGAACAGCACATATTGCGCGCCGGAAGCCGCGGCGAGCGCCCGCCCGGCGGAAATGTGGTCGGCATGAATGTGCGTGTCGACCACATAGAGGATGCGCATGCCGGTTGCCTCGGCAACCTCGAGATAAGGCGCGATGTCGCCGACCGGATCGACGACGGCAGCGGCCGACTTGCCAGCGCAGCCGAACAGATAAGAGGCGGCGACGGGATCGGAATGGAGGAACTGACGGAGGATCATGGCTTGCGCTCCCTGCCTCGCTTCGGTAACATTCAATTATTCTGCTGAATGTTTCATCGAGAAGAGCGCATGTCAAGCATCGGGCCAAAACAAGCAATCTTCGCCAGCCTTGCCGAAGTGGCCCAAGCCCTCGGGCATGCGCATCGGCTGGAACTGCTGGAACACATCGCCCAAGGGGAACGGAGCGTAGAGGGACTTTCCGCACGGGTGGGCCTCAACTTCGCCAATGCCTCGCGTCACCTTCAAATCCTTCGGCGTGCGCGGCTCGTCGAGACGCGGCGCGACGGCAAGCATGTGCTCTATCGTCTTGCCGGGGATGCCCAGGTGATAGAACTGATGCAGGCGTTGGGGCGCGTGGGCGAGCGAAACGTCGCCGAGGTCAACCGCGTTATGACGGACTATTTCCATGCTCGTGACGCGCTGGAAGCGGTGTCGCGCGAAGACCTTATCTCAAGGCTGCATGATGGCCTTGTCACGGTCCTCGACGTTCGGCCGGAGGACGAATTCGCACTCGGACATCTTCCGGGCGCCCTGAACATCCCGCTCGCTGAACTTGAGCGCCGACTGGCCGAGCTTCCGCCGAACAGGGAGGTCATCGCATATTGCCGCGGTCCCTATTGCGTTCTCTCGTTCGAGGCTGTCGCGGCTCTGCGGTCGCGCGGCTACACAGTTCACCGACTCGAGGATGGCTATCCGGAATGGAAAGCTGCCGGGCTGCCAATTGAAACTGCAACCTGAATTGACACAGCACCCACAAGTGTCTGGCGGATGACATGATGCTGGCGCCGCGATGGATGAGCACGGCTTAAAAACTCCCTTACAAATGCTGCGTTTCGAAGTCAGCCTGAGCCGATGATGGCACGCTTGTCGCCAAATCGAGTGCTGGCGGATCGCGGCCAGTGCGAGCATTCTCTCCACTGATTGTCGAGCTGGTGCGATCCGCATGACGCAACTCACAACCACACTTACCTGTCCCCATTGCGGACATCGGGCTGCCGAAACGATGCCGGTCGATGCCTGCCAGTTCTTCTATGAGTGCAAGGGCTGCGGGACGTTGCTTCGGCCGAAGGCGGGGGACTGCTGCGTCTTCTGTTCCTACGCAGACGTGCCGTGTCCGCCGGTCCAGGAGGCGGGTGGACGGCCGGCGCCCTGCGGTGATGGGGATTGTCATTGTTGACGAAATCGCGCCAGGCCAAGCCGAGCGGTCCTGCAGCGCCGGGCAATCACGGGCTTGGGACTTGCAAAAGCAGCACTTTGCGATCAGCCTAGCGGATCATGGCCCGACTTTCGCCAAAACATCTGCTCGTCATGCTGCTCGCGGTCTTCCTGACCGCCGGGGTCAGCCTGTCCGCCGCTCAGGCCAGCGTCATGTCGGCCACAATGGCGATGGCCGCCGGCAGCGGCACGGCCATGCCTTCCGATGCCGGCATGGGCAAGATGGCCGGCGGCGCTATGAATGGCGGCTGCAAGGCATGCCCAAAGGACGCCGGCGACAAGGGCGGCCCGATGCATTGTCCGCCAAGCTGCATCGCGCCCGTGCTCGCCGTGCTGCCACAGGGCCTTGCCATGACCGCGACTCCGCGCATGCAGCAGCCGCCGGCCCTGCCCGCTCCATTCCTGCACGGGCGAAGTTCCCTGCCCGATCCATACCCTCCCAGAGCCAGCGCCTGACGCCGTTTCAGCCCTCTTGCGGCTGATCTTCGGCGCCTGATCGCCCTGAGCGCGCATTGTCGCGCCGTGGGTGCGCGTAGCAATCAGTTCGATGTCGAGCCGCTCGCCATCGATCGAGATCGCAAAGGGCTACAAGGGTGAATGACGATTTCCACTACATCGTGTCGCGTCGCGGATTTCTCATCGCGGCGACGGGTGCTGCCGTGTCCGCTTCGCTGCGTCCCGCCCGCGCCTCCACCGTGGACGAACGCCGGATCAGGGTTGCGCCGAGCCAAGCCCGGCTCAGCGGCCCCGGTGGTCCGCAGACCGCCGTCTGGGCCTATGACCGCACCGTCCCCGGCCCGGCGCTGCGCTTGCGGCAAGGCGAGCCGATCCGCATCACCGTCGAGAACGAACTGGATGAGGACACCACGGTGCATTGGCACGGCATCCGGCTGCCGAACGCCATGGATGGCGTGCCGGGCCTCACCCAGAAGCCGATCAAGCCGGGCGAAAATTTCGTCTATGAGTTCACGCCGCCCGACGCCGGCACCTTCTGGTATCACCCGCATGCCAACAGTCTGGTGCAGCTCGGCCGCGGCCTTGCCGGCGCGCTGATCGTCGAGGAGGCCGAGCCCGTCGCTGTCGACCGCGACCTCTTGTGGCTGCTTCAGGACTGGCGGCTTGCGGCCGATGGCCAGATCGCCGGCGGCTTCGGCAGCATGATGGATGCATCGATGTCCGGCCGCCTCGGCAATGCCGTCACCATCAACGGCGCGGCGCAGGCCGCCCTCGGCGTGAGGGCTGGCGAGCGCGTCAGGCTGCGGCTCGCCAATGCCGCGCTTGCCCGCATGATGGCACTGCGCTTCGAAGGCCACCGGCCGGTCGTCGTCGCCATCGACGGCCAGCCCTGCGAACCGCACGACCCGGAGGGCGGCCGTCTGGTGCTGGCGCCAGCCATGCGCATCGACATTGTGCTCGACATGCAGGGCGACCCTGGCAGCCGCCATGCCGTGATCGACGACTTCTATGACGGGCTTGCCTATGCGCTGACCAGTCTTGCCTATGACACGGCGCCGCCGCTCAGGGCGCATTCGCTCGACGAGCCGCTTGCCCTGCCGCGCAATCCGCTGCCCACGCCGGTCCTGGCGAACGCCGTGCGCCAGGAGATCGTGCTGCAGGGCGGCATGATGGGTGGCGGCAAACTCGCCGGCGTCGGCGGCATGATGGGCATGGGGATGCCCGGCATGAACGGCGCCCCCGCCTGGGCGATCAACGGCATGTCGATGACCGGCGACGGCCATGCCGGCATGACGCCGCAGTTCACGCTCGAACGGGGCGCGTCTTGCCATCTTACCATGCGCAACGAATCCGCCTGGTGGCACCCCATGCATGTCCATGGCTTCAGCCTTTCGGTGCTGTCGCGCAACGGTTCGCCGGCGCCGCATCGGCAATGGCAGGACACGGTGCTGATGGCCCCCAAGGACACAATCGAATGCGCCTTCGTCGCCGACAATCCCGGCGACTGGATGCTGCACTGCCATGTCGCCGACCACCAGATGGCCGGCCTGATGACCGTCTTCCGCGTAACCTGAACCCATTCATTCAACCAAGGAGACCTGCAATGAAACTGACCTACCGCCTCGCCGCCCTTGCCGCGCTGATCGCAACGCCGCTGCCCGCGGTCGCCGCCACGATCGAAGCGGTGATGTACAAGAACCCACAATGCAGTTGCTGCGAGTCCTATGCCGCCTATCTTGAGCAGCACGGCTTCAAGGTCGATATCAAGCCGGTCAACAACCTGTCCCAGATCAGCAGCGATGCGGGCGTGCCGGCTGACCTCGAAGGCTGCCACACGCTGATGGTCGACGGCTATGTCGTCGACGGGCTGGTGCCGGTCGACATCGTCAAGAAACTGTTGACCGAACGGCCTGCCATCACCGGCATCACGCTGGCCGGCATGCCGACCGGTGCTCCTGGCATGGGTGGCGAGAAGGCTGGCCCCTTCATCGTCTACGCCTTCACCAAGGACGGTAAGGCGCCCACCGTCTATGCCACGGACTGAGGGCCCCGCGATGATGACCAGCCTGTCCGATTGTCCTGCCAAAACGTGGCTTGCCATCGGGTCGTCGAACCGCAATCGGCGGGATGCATGATGACCAGCGGTAACGTCGTTCAATCCGATGTGGCCGCCGTCCGGCGCGCCAGGTGGCGACGGCTGATGGTCGTCCTGCCCGTGATGATTTTCGCGGGGCTCACCATCGTGCTTGCCTGGGGACTCACCCGCAATGCGTCAGACATTCCCTCGGCACTGATCGGCAGGCCGGTGCCCGAGTTCAGCCTGCCGCCGGTCCAGGGCCGCACGCTTGGCTTGTCGAGCGGTGACCTCCGAGGCGAGGTTTCGCTGGTCAACGTCTTTGCGTCATGGTGCCTGGCCTGCCGCGAGGAGCATCCCGTGTTCCTGCAGCTGGCGGCAGACAGCAAGGTGCCGCTGCATGGGCTCAACTACAAGGACAGGCCCGATGACGCCGCGAGATGGCTCGACACGATGGGCGATCCCTACACGCGTACTGGCGCGAACCTGAACGGCCATGTTGCCATCGACTGGGGTGTCTACGGCATACCGGAAACCTTCGTGGTGAGCGCCGACGGCCGCATTGCCTACAAGCACATCGGCGCCGTGACGCAAGATGCGCTCGACAAGACGATCCTGCCCCTGGTCGAGCGCCTGAGGGCCGAGGCCGAGGAGCGGCAACCATGAAGATGCTCGCTCTCGCCCTCCTCGGCGCCTTGCTCGCGGTGGCGCAGCCCGCAGCCGCCGTCGAACAGCCGCAGAACTTTGCCGTTCATGAGGCTCCCGTGCCGGTGCCGGAAATCCAATTCCAGGACGCGGACGGGCAGACCAAAACGCTCGCGGATTTCCGCGGCAAGGTCGTGCTGCTCAACATCTGGGCGACGTGGTGCGCGCCCTGCCGCAAGGAAATGCCGACGCTCGACCGGCTGCAGGCCAAACTCGGCGGGCCGGATTTCGAAGTCGTCGCGCTGTCGATGGATCGCGCTGGTCCGGACAAGGTGAAACAGTTCTTCACCGAGATCGGCGTCGAGCATCTCGCGCTCAACATCGACACATCGGGCAAGACGATGTTCACGCTCGGCGCCCTCGGCCTTCCCATGACATTGCTGATCGACCGCGACGGCAAGGAAATCGGCCGGCTGATCGGCCCGGCCGAATGGGATTCACCCGAAATGGTCGCGTTCATTCGCAGCCATTTTGCCGCCAACTGAGAAGGAACAGATAAATGAGCGCGACAGAACTCACCCAAACCAAGCCGGCCTCGCCCGGTCGCAATGCCCGCTCCACCGTCCGCAATTATCTGGCGGGTCGACGCGGCCCGATCGCCGCCGGCGCGGCCATTGCCGTCGCCGGCCTCGCCTTCAACTGGACCTGGCTGGTCGCCGCGGGGATTGCGCCTCTGCTTCTCGGCGTCTTGCCCTGCGTCGCCATGTGCGCGCTTGGCCTGTGCATGAGCCGGATGACCGGCCGCGCCTGCTCGACCGAAAATGTCGCCCCAAAAGCCGACGGGGACACCGATGGCGCCAAGGCAGTGCCCATCAATCTGAAAGGCAATGGTTGATGCTTGTCCGGTTCCAAGGCGAGCCGCGGGCTCTCTCGCCGGCTTTGGGGATGCGCTTGCTGCGCGGCCTGGTCGCTCTGACGGCGCTGATCTCCGGCTTTATCCACGGCGCGCAAGCGCACTCGCTGGATGAAGTCGACGCCATGCTTCAGGGCGACGAGAAGTATTTCCAGCCGATCGACAAGCCGGCGCCCGATTTCAACCTGCACACCGCCGACGGACGCGTCATGCGAATGGCCGAACTGCGCGGCAAGGTCGTCGTCTTGCACTTCATCTACACGTCGTGCCCGGATGTGTGCCCTCTACATGCCGAGAAGATCGCCGAGGTCCAGGCGATGGTGAACGCCACGCCGATGAAGGACCAGGTCACCTTTGTGACCATCACCACCGACCCGACGCGGGACACACCGGACGTCATGCGCGACTACGGACCAGCGCACGGGCTCGATCCCGTGAACTGGCTGTCCCTGACCACCACCCAAGGTCAACCGGAGGACACGACCCGCAAGCTGGCCGAAGCCTTCGGTCACAAGTTTACCCTGACGGATGACGGTTATCAGATGCACGGCACCGTGACCCATGTGATCGACAAGGAGGGCCGCTGGCGGGCGAATTTCCACGGCCTGAATTTCGCGCCGGTCAGTCTCGTCACCTTGGTCAATGCGCTCACCAACAATGTCGAGCGTCCGCACGATGAACCGGAAGAAGGCTGGCTGGCAAAACTGAAAAACCTCTTTTGACGCACCGGCGGCATGCCGACACCACAAGGAGAGATGCACATGATCAGCAAGACGAAACAGGCAAATCGACACAATGGCTGGTTTGTCCGCGCCATTCTGCTTGCCGGCGTGACAGGATGGTTCCTGCTCGGCTTCCAGGGCGATCAGCGATCAGCGATCGCGGCCGGCGAAACGTCTCAGGACCAGTTCGACCAGCGCATCCACGACTATATCCTCGCGCATCCCGAAGTGATCATGGAGGCGCTGCAGAGCCTGGATGCCCGCCAGCGCGAGGCCGCTGCAAAAGATGCGAAAGCCGCGCTGGCGGCCAAGGCCGACGAGATTTTCCGGGACCCGGCCAGCCCGGTCGGCGGCAACGCCAGCGGAGATGTCACCATGGCCGAATTCTTCGACTACAACTGCCCCTATTGCCGCCAGGTGGCGCCGATCATGGCGCAAGCCGTAGCCGACGACCCGCAACTCAGGATCGTCTACAAGGAATTCCCCATCCTCGGCCCGGATTCCATGTTCGCGGCCAAAGCGGCGCTCGCCGCTCAGATGCAGGGCAAATACGCGGAGTTCCACAAGGCCTTGTACGACGCTAAGAGCCGGGTGACCGAGACGATCGTGCTTAGGATTGCTGCCGAGGTCGGCCTCGACATACCCCGCCTGAAGGCCGACATGCAGCTTCCGGATATCCAGGCGGCCATAGACAAGAATGCACAATTGGCTCAGGCGCTGGGAATCACCGGAACGCCGGGCTTCGTCGTTGGCGAGCAGATTTTCCCCGGCGCCACCGACCTTGCGACGATAAAGAAACTGATCGAGCAGGCGCGAGCTCTTCAGAAATGAGGTCTCTATCCGAAACCTGGAAAAGCTGATCGATGCCCGAAATCTCCAACATCGGCGTGCTGAGCGCCTTCACGGCGGGCGTCCTCTCCTTCCTGTCGCCTTGCGTGCTGCCGCTGGTGCCCGGCTATGTCTCCTATATCGCCGGCCGGACGCCGATGGCGGCGCCGGTCGATGGCAGGACCACGCTCCGGCTGCCGGCGATCGGCCTCAGCCTTTGTTTCGTGCTCGGCTTCTCGACCGTGTTCATCGTGCTGGGCGCCAGTGCCTCGGCGCTTGGCCGAATGCTGATCGGCTATCGCTATGAACTCAATCTCGTCGGCGGCGCGATCGTCATCCTGTTCGGACTGTTCCTGACCGGTCTCGTTCGGCCGTCCTGGATGATGCGCGAAGCGAGGTTTCATGCCGACATCCCCGGCGGCAAGGCGGCGTCGGCTTATGTTCTCGGTCTTGCCTTCGCCTTCGGCTGGACACCGTGCATAGGCCCGATCCTCGGCGCCATCCTGACCGTCGGCGCCGCGTCGGCGACCGTTGCCGAAGGCGTGGCGCTGCTCGCCATCTATTCGCTCGGCCTCGGCCTTCCCTTCCTGCTTGCCGCGCTGTTCACCGACAGTCTGACGCAGCGGCTGAAGGCGATGCGCCAGGCGGGCCGGCTGCTGCAACCGGCGGCCGGCGCAATCATGGTGATCATGGGGCTCGCCATGATCACGGGACAGATGTCGACATTCTCGTTTTGGCTGCTCGAGCAGTTTCCCATTTTCACGCGCATCGGCTGAAGGCCGGGAAAGGAATTCGCCATGATACGGACAATGTGCCCAAACAGACGAATGGTTGTTGTAGGCGGCGTTCTTGGCGCCGCTACGGTTGTCGGCTTCCTCAAAGGTTCGAATTCGGCATTCGCCGCGGAGGACCCCGGCCTGGCGAGCCGTTTCCAGGATCTCAGCCAAAATGGCAACAGCACCTGCTCGGCCAAGTTCACGGAGTCGATCGCGACCATGCCGAGCATCTCGCGGATCAAGGGCTCGTGTTGCAGCCCGATGGAACTGAAGCGCTATGTCGAGCAGGTGAACGGCCTGACCAAATACCTCGACATCGCGATGATTCCACAGGACCCCTACGACATCCCGGCGGCGACCGCGCAGAAGACGATGCTTTACTACGATGTGAAACTCACCAGCGCCGAACAGCAGGCCTACGACTATGCCATGGCAAATTCCGAGGAGAAGGGACCATGCTGCTGCCAATGCTGGCGTTGGAAAGTGTATGGCGGACTGGCGAAGTTCCTGGTTCACGAGCACGGTTTCACCGGCAAGCAGATCGTAGAGGTCTGGGACCTGTCGGATGGCTGCGGGAGCGGAGGGTGAGCCTGATTACTACGAAGCGTGGGTACAACCCGAATCCTGTGATGTACCAAGTGAGATACTCGGATGCGGCGTCATCGGTTGATGAACACGCAGTTCCTTTCTCTTTTGACCAGAGCCGAAGAAGCCGCAAATTTCGTTAACCCTGCTGACGGACAATGCTGCTACTGCTATCAGCAACTCGCGACATAACGCGGCCGGACCGGAACTGGATCCTAGGGACGATATTACGGTGCTGCAGAAACTGTTCAGATTCTTGACCTTGTCCACGCTTGCCATGTTCATGTCAGGATGCGTTTCGACTGCTCTTGACGTCGCGGACAAGGCAAACCAGCCAATCAATGCAAGCCTCGTCAGCGATATGGGCAGGCGGAAAATGACACCGGCCGATCCGATTCTGATCCGGATCTTCAAGGATGAGAGTGAGCTGGAGATCTGGAAACGCAATCGCTCGGGGCGGTATGCGCTCTTGAAGACGTTTCCCATGTGCCGCTGGTCCGGCAAACTCGGACCCAAAACCAGGAATGGCGACCGGCAGGCGCCAGAGGGATTTTATCAGGTGTCCGCGGGCATGATGAATCCGAATTCGCAATATTATCTCTCCTTCAATCTCGGTTACCCGAACAAGCTGGAAAGTGCCTTTGGCTACAGCGGCGAAGCGTTGATGGTCCATGGCGCTTGCTCATCATCGGGTTGCTTCGCGCTCACGGATGCCGGCGTTGCGGAAATCTATTCGGTCGTCCGGGAAGCCATAAGAGGCGGCCAATCGTCGTTTCAGGTACAGGCTTTTCCGTTCCGAATGACCCCGGAAAATATGGCGAAGAACCGAAATAGTCCCAATTTTGATTTCTGGAAAAATCTCAAGCAGGGTTATGACAATTTTGAAGTCACAGGCCGTCCGCCGAAGATCTCCTACTGCGGAGGACGCTATGTTTTTGACGCCGAGTTTGAAGGTGGCGATCCACGCGATCCGCTCGCTTCATGTCCCCCGGTGCTGAATTCGGAAAATGGTGCTGTGGCCGCTCGAGACGATGCCGATGCACGCAAGACGGAAGCGCTTGTCGCCTCCGGCGCAACTATCGAAGCTCATGCCTATTCAGATGGAGGCATGCACCCAAGCTTCCGGAAACTTCTACAAAGCCGCGGCGCAGCGGCCCTTGCCAAGAAAACGTCGTTGGACGAAGTGCCGATTAGCCGGCCGGAGGCCGCCTTGGCGGACCCGCATAGTCCGAGCGAATGATCGTCAACGGCACCAAAGTCGACCCGATGCGTGTCCGCCTACCGGTTGGCAAGGTGCTGAAGGGCGATGACCTAGTCGCCTTCCACCGCGAACGTGAGCGCATCGACGACCTGCTCAAGCAGGAAGACAATGATTCGCTGAAGGTCGCGAGCGCCAAGGGCGAAGACCGCGGAACAATTTGCTAAACTGTTCCCAAGTGATGAAACGTCGCCTCAGGGATGCTAAGTTTCTTGCCGTGTAGAGGAATGCCAAATGAACGGCAAATCAATATTTGCAGTCGCATCAGCGGCGCAGCTCGTCGCCGTCTCGATGGCGAGCCAAGCAAACGCGCATCCACATGTTTTTTGCCGAAGCCCGCCTCCGTATCACACTGTCTGACGATCAATCGTCTGTCCGCTCACTGCAGCATTTATGGCGTTTCGACGAGATATTTTCCAGCACAGTAATGATGGAGTTCGACAAGAATCTGGACCTCCTGCTCGATCAATCGGAGATGAAACTCGTATCCGAAACAGTCTATGCATCGCTCGCGGATTATAACTATTTTCAGATCGTGACTGTTGATGGCAAAGACATCGTGACTGTTGATGGCAAAGACATTGTGATGGATTCCCCACCTTCACTCACGACAATGTTCGAGAATGACCAGTTGATCATCTCGTTCGAATCGAAGCCCAAAGGCCCCCTGATGCTCGTTGGAAGAATCGATTTTGGGGTCTACGATCCGAGCTTCTATACTGCCATCGATTTTCTGACTGATGACAACCTAATAGTCGATCAATTGCCTGCGGCATGCACTCGCGCCGTCATCCGACCTAACGCCGACGAAGCCATATCGCAGAACCAGAAGACCCTTACAGATGCGTTTTTCAACGATCCAGCTGGCACCGATATGAGCAAGATATTTGCGACGAAACTCGAACTATCCTGTGGCGCCAAGGGTTAGAGGCTACGTTAGGCTCACGATTGCAGTTGTGGTGGGTGCAGCGCGCGACAGGGCCGAGCGCAAAGCGGTTTTAATCGAGCCGAACGCTGTCCGCCTCGTCAGTCGCATGCGTGATGGCAGTCGAAGCGAAACTTGGCGATGGCCGCGGGTCGCCTCTGCATCACGGTCGGAAGGCGTGAGATCATCGCTTCAGTCAGAGTGACCTTGGTGGGTCATGCCTTTCGCATAGCCTCGCAACTGATTATAGCGGGCGATCTGGTCGGGGTTAAGAACCTCGATCATTGCCAGATGGTAGCGTAGATGTGCTGCCCGCAGCACGCCTTGCGCAGCACCAATCCGCGTGGCCGCCGCACCCAGCGATGCCGGGGTCACTGTCCTGTCAGCGAACAGCCGGTCCAACGCGATCTCTTCGCCGAGAAGTCGTTCGCCGAGCGGTATGGTCTCTGTTTTCATGGCGTCGAGCAGGGCCTTCGTCCTCGTGCTCTGGTCGTTGCTCAGATGAAGCGCGTCAGCGAGTTCGAGCACGTGCGAAGGGCCTGGATAGCCATTGAGTTCGGCCGCACGCGCGAGGCCCATGCCGCGGACAGCCTTGAGATCGGCGATATCCTGATCCGACAGCGCCTTCACCACGCGCCGATCCATTCCTGCATAGGGCGAGGCGTTTGTCGTCGAGGATCCCGCAGAATGGCCGGGCATTGCCACGCTACCCTGCTGTTGTGCTGCCACAGCTCCGCCAGCGGTAAACACCAGAGCAAGCCACAGCGTAACCTGAAACATCCTCGTCACTCCCTCGTTCTTGTTGATCCGCCACTCTTGCCAGCGATGGTCTGATCCGAACATGATCGCGATCATGTCGAACTCCCTGACTGCCGAATTGTCGAAACTGGCTGAGCGCGAGCAAAAACTCGTTGCGGACGACGTGCTGTTTCGCGTTGGCGACCCCATCCTTTCGCTGTTTTTGGTCGCCTCGGGAGAACTTCGGCTCACCCGTTCGCTGCCGCACGGGTTCGAACTCACGTTGCAGCGTGCCGGCGCAGGTGCCGTCCTCGCCGAGGCGTCACTGTTCGCCGAAAATTATCACTGCGAGGCCGTCGCCACGGAAGCTTCCGTGCTGCGGGTCGTGCCGCGCCGGCAGTTGCAGGCGGCTCTGACGTCCGACTCCGACCTGGCGAGAGCTTTGATACGCCATTTGGCGCAGGAAGTGCAGCGGACGCGGACAGTCGCCGAGATATTGTCGTTGAAAACTGTGGCGCAACGGATCGAAGCCTGGATTGTCCTCAATGACGGGATCTTACCGCCCAAGGGTCACTGGCGCGGGTTGGCTTCGGAAATCGGGATCACCCCAGAGGCGCTCTACCGCGAACTCGCCAAGCGGAGATCATCTCCCCTCGCCGGCTCGGATTAGTCGTCGAGCCGGCATGGCAGCGATTGGCAGGCTATTCGATGGCATGAAAAAGTATACCTTCGCCCGGCGCACTATGCCTAATGCAACGAAGGAAACCGCTCAGCCGTCAGGCCGGCAGTCCTGTAGGTCAGCAATCCGAACCATTCATGCGCAGCGAGATCGGTCGCAGCCAAGCCGACGGCGATCGAACCGGTCGGGTGCTTGAGATCCGCTGGGCCACGCGTTCGATAATCGACTGGATAGGGGGTAACATTAAATCCCGCGGCGCGAAAACATCCTACCGCCCTGGGCATGTGACTGGCTGACGTGACCAGAAGCCAGCGCTCGCCTGGCTTCGGTTGGACCGAGGCGGCGCTTTCGGTGCCGTTCTCGCAGGTATTTCGCGATCGTTCTTCCATGTCGATCCGCTGCGGCACAACTCCCAACGACACGAGAATGTCACGAGCAACCTGGGATTCGGTCAGGTTGCCGGCGCCGTCGATGTGGCCTAATCCCCCGGACAGAAAAATCCTTGCATCGGGATAGCGCCTGCTGAGATCGACGGTCGCGGTCAGCCGTTCTCCCGCCTCATTCATCGCTAAGGTGCCGCGGTCGCCGCTGATATGGGTATCGACGGCTCCGCCAAGCAGTACGATGCCGGTGACCGGCCCGTCGATGACCGGTTGGGGGAAGCGGTTCTCAAGCACTATCAACGCAGCCGGTCCCAGAGGGCTCCAACCGCAGATGGCCAGCAATAGAACCGACATTATGATGCATACTCGCCCCAGGCGGGACCTGCCAACGAGCATGGCAAGAATGCCGATCAGACCGAGGAGCGCGACAAGATTGGAAGGGAGCAGGAAAAACTCGATGAGCTTGGAGATGACGAAAAACATCACGCCCTCGCGCGCGCATTTGACAACCGGCGGGCCTCAGAGGTGAGAGAGAATCCTCGCCTGCGCTGGCATTTCGGCATTCGTCTGCTGCATTGGCTGACCGTGATCGCGCTCGCGGCGCAAATCGCCATTGCCTTCGGACCGATGAACGGGCCGGGGATGGCGACGATGAACTGGCTTCCGCTCCACATGTCGATCGGCGTGACGATCCTTGCCATCATTGTCCTCAGGCTTTGCTGGCGCATCTTCACCCAGCCCCCTGTCAGGCCCACCACACGGTCCGTGCGGTTTGCGACTGCCTTCTTCCACGTGTCTCTCTACGTCATGATCCTTGCCGTCCTGATAACGGGATGGCTGGGCTATCGGCCAAAGCCTTTCATGCCTGCCGCACGGCTTTTCGGAAACTTGCCCGTGCCGTTGGCACCATCTGTCGGCGCGCTGTCGGCAAGAGCTTTCGCGTTCGTCCATGAAAAGCTGGTCTGGATATTGCTTGGATTTGTCGGCGTTCACGTATTGGCTGCGCTTGTGCATTTCCTGGTGCTTCGCGATGGTGTCATGCGCACCATGTTCTTTGGGCGGCCGGACATCGCTTCGCGCGAAGAGCAAGCGCAGCTTGCGGTCGGCGATGAAGCCGGCTGCTCACGCGATCGCCCATAATCCTCCCGCAATGATCACCGCGTACCGGGCCGCTTTGCCCAATGCGACGAGAGCAACGAACACGCCGAGGTTCACGCGGGCCGCGCCTGCCGCAATGGTGAAGGCGTCTCCGACAACCGGCAGCCAGGCGAACAGCAGTGTCCATTCGCCAAAGCGTCGAAACGTCCGGCTTGCCTGCTCATAGTGCTCAGGCGTTACGGGGAACCAGCGCCTGGTCCGGAGCGAGTCGATGCCTCGCCCCAGAATCCAGTTCACCACCGAGCCGAGCGTGTTGCCGATCGTGGCAACCGTGAAGAGTAGCGCCGGCTCGCCACGGCCCGTGGCGATCAAGCCCGCGAGCACCACCTCCGATGACACCGGCAGAACCGTTGCGGCTAGGAACGCGCTGATGAACAGACCGCCATAGATTGCCAGTGCTGCCACGTCGAACGCCGGCCTATGCCTGCACGTCGACAATGCCCATCATGCCAAGCTGCTCGTGCTCGAGGATGTGGCAGTGGTACATCCGTGGCCCCGGACGGTCCTGACGCAGCAGGAGCCGCACTGTCTCGCCGCGCGCGACGTTGACGGTGTCCTTCCAGGCCAAGTAGGCCGGTTTCGAGACCTGGCCGTCGCGTTCGTTCTCGACCACCTGAAACTGCGTCCCATGCACATGGAATGGATGATCCATGTCGGCCTTGTTGATGACCTCCCAAAGCTCGACCTCGCCTGCCTTGGCGACGATATCGACGCGGTTCATATCGAAGGCGGCGCCGTTGATCAGGAACCCCATCTCCATGCCGTTGGCGTTCATGGCCATGGTCTCGGTGAAGACGAAGCGCCGGCTGACGGCGGGGGCGCTGAGTTGCGCTATCGGCCGAAGCTTGTCCGGTAGCGGCGGAACCGACTCCGCCGGCGTCTCGGAAACATTGACTGTCAGCAGTGTCAGGCCTGCATCGGGAGGCCGGCCCGCGCCCATCCAGCCGCGATCGTAATCGAGCGTGTACAGCGTAGCTGGGCCGGGCTTGTCAAAAGACACAATCAGTTCAAGGCGTTCCGCGGGACTGAGAAGGATCTCGTCGGCTGCGATCGGTGCTTCCAACAGGCCGCCGTCCGTTCCGATAACTGTCATTGGCGCTTCAAATGACAGTCGAAGGAAACGTGCGTTTGTCGCGTTATAGAGCCGGAAGCGCCGCTTCGTGCCAAAGGGAGCCGCTAGCCGAGGATTCTTCTGTCCGTTGACGAGCACATGATCGCCGACGCGCCCATTCATCAGGTCGACCATAGTATTGTCCGGCATGGTGCCATCGGCAGCAAGGCGTAGGTCAGTGAACACCAGCACGGTGTCGCCATAGGCGGCCGGGATCGGATCGGCCTTCGGCTTGACCACGAACGCCCCGGCAAGGCCGCGATAGACCTGCTCGGCCGTCTTGCCGTGCGGATGCGGATGATACCAATATGAACCCGCGCTGCCTTCTGGCAGTTCGAAGCTATAGGTGCGCTCAGTGCCCGTTGCGACGGGGTCCATCGGATTGCCGTCCTGGTCAGCCGGAACGGGCATGCCATGCCAATGGATGGTGCTCGTCTCTTCAGGAATTCGGTTGGCGAATGTGATCTCGACGCGGTCGCCCTCGGTCGCTTCGATCAATGGCCCGGGGCTGGTGCCGTTATAGCCGAGGATCGGCGTATCCAGTCCTTCCGCAAAACGCACCGTGGCGGACTCGGCCGTCAGCTTCGCCTTGAACAGGCCGGGGGTGCCGGCTTCGTTGGCGAGGCGGGGCAAGTCGCGAAGTGCTTCTCCTTCAGGCAGCACGGCCGCGCCTTGCGGCCCTGCGGACATATCGTGACCAGCGTGACCGCCCATATCCATGCCGGGCATGTCATCCATCTTCATTTGAGCGATGGCGCGCGGGCTCGCAAAAACCGTCACAAGACCTGCCGCCAGAAAAGCGCGTCGATGCATCTGCTATCTCCTAGTGGATTGATTCCAACGTTTGGTGCCCGCGCCTGACGGCGGCGATGATTTTGTGTGGGTCGGCTCTCCAGACGAACGGTCGGGATTGCTGATTGTGCTCGGTGATGAAGCGATTGATGGCGGCCTGGAGATCGACGACGGAGTAGAAGACACCGTGCTTCAGCCGGCGGCGTGTGAGCTTGGCGAAGAAGCCCTCGACAGCATTGAGCCATGAGCAGGATGTCGGCACAAAATGGAAGGTCCAGCGCGAATGCCTGGCCAGCCAAGCGCGTACTTTGGGCTGCTTGTGAGTGGCATAGTTGTCGAGGATCACATGGACGGCCTTGTCGGGCGGAAGTTCAGCCTCGACGGCGTTGAGGAAGCGGATGAACTCCTGATGGCGATGGCGCTGCATATTACGGCCGATCACCGAGCCATCGAGGACGTTGAGCGCGGCGAACAGGGTCGTCGTGCCGTTGCGCTTGTAGTCGTGCGTCATTGTCGCCCCGCGACCGCGCTTCAGCGGCAACCCCGGCTGAGTGCGGTCGAGCGCCTGGATTTGGCTCTTTTCGTCGACCGACAGCACGATGGCATGAGCGGGGGGCGAGACGTAGAGCCCGACCACATCGTGAAGCTTCTCGGCAAACGCCTTGTCGTTGGACAGCTTGAAGCTGCGCCAGCGGTGAGGCGCAAGGCCATGGTCGTGCCAGATCTTCACCACCGAAGACGCCGCGATGCCGACCGCCTTCGCCATCGCGCGGACCGTCCAGTGCGTCGCCTCGTGGTCTGGCGGATCGAGTGTCAGCGCCACGACCCTGTCGACCAGCACAGACTGAAGCGGTGCAATGCCCGGTGGCCGCGTCTTGTCGCGCAGCAGGCCGTCGACGCCTTCGTTCATGAAGCGCTCCTGCCAGCGCCACACGCAGGTCTTCGACTTGGCTGTCATCGTCATGATCGCGGCGGTCCCCAGGCCATCACCGCTCAACAGAATGATCCGCGCTCGCCAGACATGCTTCTGAGGCGAACTCCGTGCTGCGACGATCCCTTCAAGCCGAATTCTGTCCGAAGCCGTGATGTCGATGCTGATACCAGTGCGCATCCCGCAATGTCGCATGCCGAAGCGATCCGGGGAATCCCAAAAAGGACTCTTCTGTCCCGATCAATCCACTAGGTCAAAGACTGGCGCGCGTCGGCGCGCGATATGATTCAGCGCGCGGTATGATTCAGAAAGCCTGCCGTTGCCTGGCGATCTCGCCGCCTAGCTTCGGGCGCTTGGACGACTTGGCTGGTCCGGCCTCTTGACCGCTGGAAAGGTTCTCGATGATCGGGCAGTGCGGCCGACCATCCCCCTGGCAGTGCTCCGCCAGATGTCGCAGCGTTTTTGACATATCGCGGAGTTCGCGCATTTTCCGCTCGAGTTCTGCGACATGTTCCATCGCAATCCGCTTGACATCGGCGCTCGCCCGCGAGCGATCGCTCCATAGAGCCAGCAGATCGGTCATCTGGTCGACCGAAAAGCCAAGATCACGCGCACGGCGGATGAAGCGGAGCGTATGAACGTCATCGCCAGAATAGACCCGGTAGCCTGCGTCGGTTCGGGCAACGTTCGAGATGAGTCCGATCGACTCATAGTAGCGGATCATCTTGGCCGAGACGCCTGATTCCGCGGCAGCTTCACCTATGTTCATGATCGCATCCTGCAGGTTGGCAGTCCCGGCGAAATCACATCCGGAACTTAGGGCAAAAGGTATCGGCATCAAATCTGTCATACGACTTGAACGGAGAATTGATCGGCCTGCGTCCCGTCGTCGATCGGTGCCCGGAAGCGCCTGAGGCGCAAGGCATTGGTCAGAACGAAGACGCTGGACAGCGCCATGGCACCAGCCGCCAGCATCGGCGACAGAAGCGTGCCGCTCAGCGGATAGAGCACGCCAGCGGCCACGGGGATGAGCGCGATGTTGTAGGCGAAGGCCCAGAACAGGTTCTGGCCGATGTTGCGGATTGTCGCCTTGGAGAGGGCGATCGCGTTTGCCACGCCGCGCAGATCGCCCGACATCAGGACGACGTCGGCGCTCTCGATGGCGATATCCGTGCCGGTGCCGATCGCTATGCCGACATCCGCCGCTGCCAGCGCCGGCGCATCGTTGATGCCGTCGCCGACAAAGGCAACACGAGCCCCATGTGCGGCAAGCCGCCTCACGGCCTCGACCTTGCCGTCGGGCAGCACCTCGGCGACGATTTCGTCGATGCCGATCCGCCGCCCGATCGCCTCAGCCGTGCGCCGGTTGTCGCCGGTCACCATAGCCACTTTGAGACCGAGCGCATGCAGGGCTGCGATGGCCGCCGGCGTCGATGCCTTGATCGGATCGGCGACCGCGACGATTGCAGCAAGCCTGCCATCGATGGCCGCATAAAGCGGGGTCTTGCCCTCGTCGGCGAGGCGCGCTGACGCCAAAGCAAAGGTTGAAATGTCCAGGCCAAGCTGAATCATCAAGCGATCGGCGCCGATCTCGATCTTGCGTCCTTCGACGACAGCACTCACCCCAAAGCCGGGAATGGCCTCGAAGTTCTCGATATCGGTTGGCACGAGGCCGCGCCGTTCGGCCGCCCGCACAATCGCCTCGGCGACGGGATGCTCGGAGCGAACCTCCACCGAGCAGACGAGCCAGAGTACGTCGGCTTCGACAAATCCGTCTGTCACGATGAAATCGGTCAATTCGGGCCGACCCTCGGTGAGCGTTCCGGTCTTGTCGAGAGCAATGACCGTAGCATCCCGCAGTGTCTGCAGAGCCTCGCCCTTGCGGAAAAGCACGCCCAGTTCGGCCGCCCGCCCCGTACCGACCATGATCGAGGTTGGCGTGGCGAGGCCCATGGCGCACGGGCAGGCGATGATCAGCACGGCAACGGCGTTGACCAGCGCGAAGGACAACGCAGGCTCCGGTCCCATCACAAGCCAGGCCCCGAAGGTGAGCAAGGCGGCCGCGATAACAGCCGGCACGAACCACGCAGTCACCTTATCGACGAGCGCCTGGATCGGCAGCTTCGAGCCTTGAGCCGATTCAACCATGCGGATGATCTGGGCGAGCAGCGTTGCCGAACCGACCTTGGTAGCACGAAAGGAAAAACTGCCGGTCTTGTTGATCGTGCCGCCGACCACTTCCGCGCCAACACCCTTGGCGACAGGGAGCGGTTCGCCGGTCATCATGGATTCATCGACGAAGGACGAGCCCTCGACGATCTCGCCGTCTACCGCCATCTTTTCGCCCGGGCGGACCACCACCACGTCACCGACCCGCACCTCAGCCAGCTGCACCTCGACCGTAACGCCGTTCCTGACGAGGCGCGCCGTCTTGGGCTGCAATCCGACGAGTTTCTTGATCGCCTCGCTGGTCCGGCCCTTGGCCCGTGCTTCGAGATAGCGACCGAGCAGGATCAGCGTCACGATCACGGCCGCGGCTTCGTAATAGACGTTGCCAGTGCCTGCCGGCAGGACATCGGGAATAAAGGTCGCGACAAGCGAATAGGCCCAGGCGGCACCCGAGCCAAGCGCGACCAGCGCGTTCATGTCTGGTGCGCCCTTGAGCAATGCCGGCAATCCCTTCCGGAAGAAGCGAAGGCCGGGTCCGAAGAGAACTATCGTTGTGAGCACGAATTGCAGGCGCCAGTTCCACTCACCGAGCGTCATCATCACCCAATGATGGAACGCAGGCACGAGATGGGAGCCCATTTCGAGCGTAAAGACCGGCAGCGTCAGAAGCGCCGCGAGCACAAGCAAACGGCCGAGCGAGCGGATCTCGACCTCGCGGGCATCGCGCTCGCGGTCTCCGCCGGCATCCGGCAGGATCTGGCGCGCTTCGTAGCCGGCTGCCGCCACCGCTCCCTCAAGCGTGGCGGCCTCGACAGTGCCCGCGACGATGCGGATGGTGGCGCGCTCGGTTGCCAGATTGACGCTGGCATCGGTCACACCCGGTACGGCTTTCAGAGCCTTTTCGATGCGTGCGACGCAGGAGGCGCAGGTCATCCCTGCGAGCGCAAGCTCAATCGTATCCGCGCGTGTCTCGTAGCCAACGGCCGACACTGCCGCGATAACGGGAGCAATGTCCGGCTTGCCGGCAAAGATCACCTCGGCACGTTCGGTCGCCAGATTGACCGATGTCCCAACGACACCTGGCGCGGAGGCGATTGCCTTTTCGACGCGTCGCACGCACGAGGCACACGTCATGCCCTCGATGCCAATCTGAATTGTGGAACCAGGAACCGAAACGGGTCCGTTTGGCGTGTGCGGGGTAACGGCGTTCATGGGATTGCAACTCCATTCTGAGTGGTTGCCACATCATATAAAGGTTCCCATGATAGGAAGGTCAAGGGGCAAATTTCAATCAGCACTCCAACGCAACCGCGACGATTACATCGACGAAAAAATAGACCCTTGACCTTCCAACGATGGGAAGCCCCATAACGTATCTATCAGCGAAAAAAGGAGAGCTGCCATGTTGAAATTGAAAGTTCCGGATATGAGCTGCGGCCATTGTGCCAGCACGATCGAAAAAGCCGTAAAAAGTGTTGATCCTGCAGCAAGGGTGATAGTCGACCTAGGCGCATCGACGGTCGCCGTGGAAACCAAGGCGAACGACGCCACTATCCGCGACGTCATCAAGTCTGCCGGCTACCGACAACGAGAAATTGGCGGCCTGAAGGATATCATGCGCGGTCGGCGCGGATCATAAACGCGCAGGCCGCGTTCATTTGCATTGAGGCTTGGTACGCTGGGCCGTCTGATAGAATGCGGCGAGAAACCAAGGGCAGACCCTCATGCTCATCCAACCAATCGATTACTTTCTCGTTGCCTGGTTCGCGATTGCGGCCGCCTCGACGCTGTACGTAGGCTTCGATCAGTACCGCAACAACCCCGAACCGGTGGTGATGAAATGGGGTTTTATCCTGGTGACCCTCTACATGGGTCCGCTTGGATTGCTGCTCTATGTGCTTGCCGACAAGGAACCCCGCCCGGGCGAGCACGAGGACTTCACCAGACCGCTGTGGAAGCAGGGCGTCGGCTCAACGATCCACTGCGTTGCCGGGGATGCGACAGGCATCATTCTCGCCGCCGTCATTACGGCGACGCTAGGCCTGCCGATGTGGCTCGATCTCATCGTCGACTATGTCGCCGGCTTCGCCTTCGGACTGTTCATATTCCAGTCGCTGTTCATGAAATCGATGATGGGCGGCACCTATTGGGAAAACGTCCGCAAAAGCTTCCTGCCAGAGTTCATCTCCATGAATTTCATGATGGCCGGCATGGCCCCGGTCATGAGCTTTCTGATGATGGGCCGCGACATGCGCGCGATGGAGCCGACGGAGCTTTTGTTCTGGGGCGTGATGTCGATCGGCGTCATTGCCGGCTTTACGCTCGCCTACCCTGCCAATGTCTGGCTGGTGGCCCGCAAGCTGAAGCATGGGCTGATGACGCAACGCCCGCAGGCCGTTGAACCCGATCAGGAGACAAAGCACGCGCATGGCGGGGCATCCGACATGGCGAAAGAAGGCCATGCCGGAGATACCGGGAAGACCGCGCCTGCGAAAGCTCCGGCGAGAGCGAAGGCACCGGCACAGGCGAAGACTTCTCATGCCGCGCAGGCGATGCCCGCCCACCCCGCGCAACAAGGAGGCCATTCATCTCACGCGAGCCAAGGGAGCGGCGGCCACCGAATGGAGACGGACGCCACGACGCCTCAGATTGCTGCGCTCAGTGTGGTTTCCCTGATTGCGCTGGCGATCGGCATGATGGCGCCGGCGAACTGGCTGAACCTGACGCTGTCGGCCCGCGATGTCGGC
Organism: Mesorhizobium cantuariense; assembly: GCF_042647205.1. Lineage (NCBI taxonomy): Bacteria > Pseudomonadati > Pseudomonadota > Alphaproteobacteria > Hyphomicrobiales > Phyllobacteriaceae > Mesorhizobium > Mesorhizobium cantuariense. The sequence continues at coordinate 5,151,865 of NZ_JBHRVD010000001.1, forward strand.
GGAGCCATTATGCCGCCCGGCATGATCATGGATCGCGACACGCCGGGCGCTGCCATGCGCGATATGGCGGCGGTCGATCCGAGGTTGATGAGTTTCAAGGCTGATCCCGCGGCACAGGGAGGCGCGGTCCTCGAACCGCGAATCGAGAATGGCGTGAAGGTATTCGATCTCGAGGCTTCGGTTATCCGCTGGTCGATTCTGCCTGGAGTGACGGTCGAGGCCTTTGCCTACAACAAGCAGGTTCCCGGTCCGACGCTGCGCGTTACCCAGGGCGATCGCGTTCGCATCAACGTCACCAACCGGCTGCCCGAAAGCTCGACCGTGCACTGGCATGGCCTCGATGTGCCCAATGCGATGGATGGCCCGGCCCACGTCACAGAAGCCTATCGAGCCCGGCGAAACTTTTTCCTACGAATACACCGTTGAACAGTCCGGCACATATTTCTATCACACCCACGATCATGCCGACCGTCAGCAGGCGCTCGGCCTCTATGGCGCGCTGATCATCGGCCCGAAGAATCCGGCCGACGCAATCACCGCCGACCTGGAATATACCGTTCAGCTCCAGGAATGGCTGAAACGGGAAGGGCTGACCTTTCCGTCCATGCCGATGGACGGCGGCTTCCCCAATTTCTTCACCATCAACGGCAAGTCTTATCCGGCGACGGAGACGATCAACATGAAGGTGGGTCAGTTGCTCAAGATCCGTTTCGTGGGGTCCAACACCACCGCCATCCATCCGATGCATATTCACGGCGGGCCGTTCGAGGTGGCCGCCATCGACGGCGCGGCGCTGCCCCAAAACGCTCGGTATACGGCCGACACCGTCAATGTCGGGCCTGGGCAGAGGTTCGACGTCCTGTGGCGAGCGCTTCGGCCTGGCAAGTGGCTGCTGCATTGCCACATCCCGCATCACACGACGAACAACAATGTTGAGGAGAAGGGCGGCGGCGGGCTGACGATGATCATCGATGTTAACTAGCGGCGGCCGAGGTTTTTGATCGATGCCCCCAATCTCTGGTGTTTCTTCCGACGCAGCCCAACTGCTCGATTGTCTGATTGGTGGAGGAGGACCGGCCGGTTTGACGGCGGCCATATACCTTGCTTGATTCCATCTCTCGGTCCTGGTCGCCGATAGTGGTGAGAGCCGGGCTGACCTGATTCCGCTCACCCATAACCTTGCAGGTTTTCCCGATGGAATCGCGGGGTCCGAGCTTGGCGCGCGCGTGCGGGAACAAGGAAGGCTCTACGGTGTACGCCAATGGGCTGGAAAGGTCGTTTCATTGATGGGAGGGCTTGGCATATTTGTAGCCCATGCAATGGAAGGGATGTTTCAAGCACGCACCGTGCTGATGGCAACGGGCGTCTTCAACCGGAGACCGAGCATGCCTGCCAATATCCACGATGAGGCTCTGTCGCGCGGACTGTTGCGTTATTGTCCAATTTGCGATGGCTATGAGGTGACCGATAGCGCCGTCGCGGTGATAGGAACCGGCGAACACGGATCCGACAGCTCAAGGGGTAATCGACCTCGGATCAGTGACGGTCACGGCGGAGACCAAGGCGGACGAAACCGCAATCTGCGATGTCATCAGGTCAGCCGGTTACGACAACGAAAAATTGGCTGCCTGAGCATATCGCGCACGGCCGGCGCGGATCACAAACGCTCCTGCCAAGCCAGAATCGAGGGGGACAATGAAGCAGGCGCGCATTGCCACCCTCTTGTTCGCCGTACAAGTCCAGCGTTTGGGTCATCCGCGTCGATATACATGTCGCCTACCAAGGTTGGGCGGCCTCACCAGAAGCGTCTGCGACCAAGCGAGCCTTAGGCCCTGCGCGTTCACCCCGCGCAGCACGACAGCTTGGCCACGTCCTTGTCGAACGACAGCGCCGCGAGCTTCAGGCCTTCGACAGTGGTGAGATACGGAAAGATCGTATCGGCGAGGTCGTCGACGGTGAGTCCCTGCTTTATCGCGAGCGTCGCGGTCTGGATGCTGTCGGCGCCTTCGGGCGCGAGGACATGTGCGCCGAGCAAGCGGCCGCTGCCTGCATCGGCGATGAGCTTGATGAGCCCGCGGGTGTCGCGAGCGGCGCGCGCGCGCGGCACCTGGTTAAGACCGATCGTCGAGACGCGCACGGCATGTCCGGCCGCGCGCGCCGCTGCCTCGGTCAACCCGACGCTCGCCACCTGCGGATCGGTGAACACGATGGCCGGCATGGCGCTGTTGTCGTAGCGCAGGCTGTCGCCGTTGAGGGCGTTCCTGGCGGCGAGCTTGGCGCCGTAGGCGGCCATATAGACGAACTGGTCGCGGCCCGTGACGTCGCCGGCGGCATAGATGCCGGCTTCCGTCGTACGCATGCGGTCGTCGACGACGATGCCGCCCTTCGGCGAGACGGCGATGCCGCGCTCTGTGAGCCCAAGGCCTTCGATGTTGGGCGTGCGCCCTGTGGTGATCAGCACCTGATTGGCGCCAATCGTCGTCTCCTGGCCGCCGTACGCAACGATCAGTGAAACACCGTTCTCGGTCTTGCGGATCGCACGGTAGGCGATGCCGGATACCACGGTGATGCCTTCGTCCTCGAAATAGCCCGTGAGTGCCGCGCCGATCTCGGGCTCGGCCTCCGGGAGCAGGCGGGACCGACAGACGAGCGTCACCTTGACGCCGGCGCGGGCGAACATCTGAGCAAGCTCCGCCCCTATATAACCGCCGCCGAGCACGAGCAGCGAGCGTGGCAGCTTCTCAAGATCAAGCGCCGTCGTGCTCGTCAGGTACGGCACGGCCTCGATGCCCGGGATGGCGGGGACCGCCGGCCGCGCCCCGGTCGCGATGATGACCCTGCCGGCGGGAATGCGCGTGCCGCCCACCTCGACGCCACCCTCTACCAGGCGCGCCGGCCCTTCGCCATAGGCGATGCCGTTGTAGGCGGGGAGCAGGTCAATGTACTTGGCCTTGCGCAGTTCGGAAACGAGCGCGTCCTTCTGACGAACGGTCCCCCGCCAGTCGGTCAGTTCGGCCTCGGCCGAGATGCCGGCGAAACGGGCTGCCACGCGGGCATTGTGGAGCGTCTCGGCGGCGCGGATCAAGGTCTTCGACGGCACGCAGCCGATATTGACGCAGGTGCCGCCGATGGTGCCGCTGCCGATGAGGGCCACCTGCGCGCCTTGACCGGCGGCCGTGATCGCGGCCGAGAAGCCGGCCGAGCCGGCGCCGATCACGGCAAGGTCGTAGGAACCATTGTTGCGGCCATTCGCGCCAAGGCGCCGGTGTGTCACGGGCCTGTCCGGCGATGCCGTATCGCCTGAGGATTGGCGCTCGCCTCGTGTCTCGGCCGCGTTGTCGCCTTGGCCTGCGATTGCGTCGATGCCGGCGAGGCTTGGCCCGAAGATCGCCCGACCTGCCTCCAGAGCCTCCTCGATCGACAGCCGGAATCCCGGTTCGTGGGATTGATGCTCCCGACGCCAGGCGGCGAGGTGATCGTCCGAACAGAAGAATGACGTTGCCGCGCATAGCGAGTTCGCGGCGCACGCGCCTTCGTAACGGACGCTGAGCCATACGACGGCCGTCACCGGCGCAACGTCGGCCAGAGCCCGGCCTCGATCTCGGGTGGTGATCCGTATCGGCGCGCCACAGTGGCGGCAGTGCGATGCGATCGCGACGTCGTGGCCGCTCATGGCGCCGATGCCGAGCGCGTCGACCGCGCACATGGCATTGAGTGAACGTCCGTCCAGTGTGACCCGGTGACCCGTGTCGCGGTCGGTGAAGGGATAGGCGCCGACGATCCTGTCGCCGTCGAGCACGACGAGGTCACGCCGGCGGAGTTCTTGGAGGAGCGGCTGGATGGCTGTCTCGCTCGTCGCCGTGCGCTCCGCAAGCGCACCGTGGGTCGGGGCTCGTCCGTGTTCGGCGTAGAGCCGGAGCAACGCAACGCGAACGCGGTCCGTCGCGGGGTCGTAGCCGCTCCAGCGGTTGAGCACATGGTTGGACCCGACCATGGCCAGCAGGGCGTCTTTGACCGCGGGCGACGAAACCACCGACCAGTCCGGAAACGTCACGCTCGACCGCACGGCAAAGCTCGGCTGTGTCTCGGCGGAGGCGGCCGTCACCTTATCGCGAGACGAGGAGGATGCGCAGCAGTCGTTCATGGCTTCATGCCTTCATTCAGAATCTTCGTGTTGGAACAGGTCACCTTTGCACGGCGATGATGGAGGACAACACCGAGGCCGGCCCACGGCAGGGTCGCGGCAAGGAGTGGCGCCGCGCAGCAGATCGGAGCGAGGATGACGCCCACCGTGTCGCCGGGGACCAGGCTGCTGTCATTCATATCAGCTGCCCTGCTGCCTCGGGTGGGCCGGATAGCCGGCATTCATGCTCGCCGCCGCGATGGCGCCGGGGTTCGTCTTCGCGTCGTCGAAGGTCACGGTCGCGGTCTTCGCCTCGAATGAGACGGCTACGTCGGTGACGCCCGGCACCGCCGCCATCGAGGTCTTCACGATGTAGGGGCAGGAGGCGCAGGTCATGTTGTCGACGGCAAAGATGACGGTGCGCTCGGCGGCAAAGGCGGCCGGCGACGTCATCACCGAGGTAATCAAAGCGAGAGCGCTCAAATACGTGCTCATGGAATGAATCTCCTCTTTGCTCAGGCGCGGAGCAACAGCGGCGCGATATAGTCGAAGGCGAAGGCAGCCGCGACGAGGACCGTTGCGATCCAGAGCGCGGTCTGCACGAGGCGGCTGGGGACCGGGCGTGCACAGGCAGCGTCGTCGGCGCAGCCCCGCCGTGGCTTCCAGTAGACGAGATAGAAGCCATAGCCGAGAACGCCCGTCGTCCCGGCGACGAAGAGCGGCTTGTAGGGCGCGAGCGCCGTCAGATTGCCGATCCAGGCGCCGCCGATGCCGAGGCTGAACAGGACGAATGGGATGATGCAGCAGGAGGAGGCGGCAAGCGCGCCGAGAATGCCGCCGACGGCGACCAGGCGCTGCCGTCCGACCTCGCCTTGCTCCGACGCGAGTACGGGTCGCGAAATATCCATGTCCGGCCTCGCTTTCCTTGCCGAAATCCTATGCAGGCCGTAACATAGGGTCTGTAGCAACTACAGGGTCAAGAGGTAATTTCGCGATGGGCGATCACGCCGTGGTGAAGGGCCTGCAGCGGGCCGAGTTGGCCCGGCGGACGGGCTGCAATCTGGAGACGGTGCGCTATTACGAAAAGGTCGGCCTTCTGCCGGAACCGCCGCGCACGACGAGTGGCTATCGCAGCTACGACACCGCGCACGAGCGGCGCCTGCGCTTTGTGCTGCGGGCGCGCGAACTCGGCTTCTCCCTGGATGAAATCCGTGAGCTTTTGCGTCTCGCCGACGAGCGCGACCAGCCGTGCTCCGAGGCTCGCACGGTCGCCGCCACTCACCTTGACGACGTGCGGGCGAAAATCGCCGATTTGAAACGCATGGAGCGGGTGTTGAAGGACGTGGTCGCGCAATGCGCCGACGGCACGCTGCCAGAATGCCCGCTGATCGAGACTCTGTTCCGGGAGGGTCCGGTCAACTGATTGCACCAAGGACTACTCGAAATCACGCACTTGGCAAGAACGAAGAGTGGATATGATCTCCTCGCGATTAAGCATTACCCGCCAGGCTGTTTGCCACCTCCAATATTGGTCCCGCCCCACGCTTGTAGGCGGAGCAACATGCAGGGGATAGCGTAAATTTTGCGCGCACCGGATGTCATGTCACGGCTGTTTCCGGCCATGTCTTGTGGCGTGCGATGTGCGGTCGCGGTGCCTGCCGAAAGCGTTGCCAAGAAGGCTCCTGCCGGTGAGGTGCCGGCCGACGAAATACCTGACCTTGAATATGGCGAGAACAAGAAAAATCCCAATCGTCACGTACCAGATCGGGTTCGCCGCGGAGATTCCATCGAGACCGTTGCGAAATATCGAGACGGCAGCGCCGGCGTGCAGGATCACCAGCGCGGTCACGGCCAGCACCGTTGTGGCCATCGGAATGGTCCGCCTCCACCCATGGCCGGTGACTTTGCCAATCTCATTCGGGCCGATCTTGTTGAGATCGAATCCGGTGAACTCTTCGACCTGTATGCTGGCCTCGCCGACCTCTGAACCACCGAGCATCGCTTTCATGGCGCTGACCATCTCCGGCAGCCCGGAAATGTAATAGACGGGAAGCAGCGGGTCATCGACATATCTGCCAAGCATGGAATGGGTTATGCGCCCGGTTTCGCCTATCCATGAACGGGCCGACTTTTCTGCTTCGGTCATCGTCGCAATCAGTTTGAAGGACGGGTTCTGCTCCGCGAGCTTTTGCAACTCCTCCAGGTACGCGGCGTCCCCCGGCCGCCGGTTCGAGTAGAACAAAAATAGTCTGTGCGGCAGCTTTGTCTCCACTGCGTCTTTTATCATTGAGAAGGCCGGGACGATGCCGATGCCGCCAACGAGAAAGACGGCAGGCCGTGAAGGATCGTCGTGTAGCGCAAACGCCCCGTGCGGAACATCCAGCAGCATTTGTACGAGAACTTTGGTTCCGATCTGCATGCGTCCCAGAACCCGCTTGAATGCCGTGTCGCGCATCCGCATGGCGATCACCAGGTCGGGCTCCTGCGGCGTGCTGGCGAGCGAGAAAAACCGACTATCGCCCTCTCTGTCCGTCTCGGGAGGGTTGATGAGCGTCATCCGCACATGCTGGCCAGCCTTGAAATGAAAGCCGTCCGGTCTCTCAAAAGCGAAGGCCCAGGTGCCTTCCGCTATTTGTCTTTTGCCTTTCAGCGACACTTCAAATGATGCCGTCTTCATTGAAGCTCCTGAGCTGCCGTGCATTCGACGATAGCGCTCGTGGTCCATGCGGGTCTTCCTCATCAGTTCAGCGCCAAGCCTTCCGGCCTCACCTTGAGCCCGAGCCTTCAGCAAAGCGGGCATGAACACAACAGATTTGCCCCTAAATCCGTCTGCCAGTAAGCTGGACATGGTGTCCAAAAACAGACAATGTATCCGGAATTTTGTCAACGAACACACAGGCCGAAATGTCCAGTATTGGGCGATCCGGTCGATATGACCGTGAATGGTGATGCAGATGACAGAAAGATCGATAGACCGCCGCGTCGCCCGCACCAGGGGGATGCTGCAACACGCCTTGATCTCCTTGATCCTGAAAAAGGGCTACGAGGCGATCACGATTGAGGACATCTGCGAGGCGGCCAATGTCGGTCGATCGACCTTCTACGCCCACTACACGAGCAAGGATGATCTGAAGAAGAGCGGCCTCGACGAGAACCTTCGCAGGCTGCTTGTCGATCGGCAGAAGGACGCCCTGGCGATGCCGGGAAACAGCAAGGACCGACACCTTGCCTTTAGCCTGCCCATGTTCGAACATGCCCGAGACCATCTCGACCTCTATCGGGCGCTGGCCGGCGGCCATGGCGGCGGCGTCAGCTTCGGCAGCATCCGCCAGATACTTTCCGATGTGGTGCGCGGCGAACTTTCCACAACCGTCGACAAGACTTCCGCGAACGCCGTCCCAGACGAATTCATCGTCCAGTACGTCGTTGGCGCCTACATGGCCGTATTGACCTGGTGGCTCGATCGGGGTGCGAAGCCGCCGCCTGTGCGGGTCGATGCGATGTTCAGGCGCTTGGCGACCGATGGAATCCTGCCGCTGCTTGCCGAAAGCAGCTCACACTCGCCAAATCTGCGGTTGTCGTGAACGGGCAGAACATGTGCGCGCCGCGCAAACGCCCCTTTGACATTTACCCGACAAACAAGCCTGCCCAATCAGTCACGAAAGCCGCAACTATATGCCGAGCATCTTCTTGGCTTCGTTGAGCGCAGCCTCTGATCCTGCATGATCGCCGGCGGCATGCAATTTCTCGCCTTGGGCGCGCAGGTCTTTGACTTTGGTCATATCGGCCTCCGCGAGGGTTGCGGACGGTAACGCCGCGTCGATCGCGGCCATGATGGTCGGGCATGAATTCGCAAAAGCGGTCGCTGGGATAACCGACAAGAAAAGCGCAAGAGAAATTGAACGTAACATGGCTATTCCTCCCTGCCGGCCGCGGAATGAGTTGCATCGAAGACCGGCACGCCGATAGTACACGGCAGCGCCGGCTACAGCAATCACCAAGCGGGACCTTCTGTATGCCTGTCCGCTGTTATTCGGCGGCCCCTTGAAGTCGTCAAACATTGGTCCGCGAGAGGTTCTTGAATTCTTGATCGCAACCTTTTTCGGAAAGCAATCTACATCTCGCGGCGCCTGCGTCGGCGAGCTTCCCCGGGGGACATCGTAGACCCTATCTGCGAATGAGTTCACGATAGGCTTCGGTCAAAGCGTTCTTGCCGAACGGTGACGGTAAAACGGTGGTTTTGTCTAACTCTTCTAGCGCCCGGAGCAAATGCTCCGCGATATCCGTTCTGCCTTGCTGATACGCCAGCCTGAAGAGAGTCAGTATCCGTTTTTCGAGATCGATGGTTGCTTGTGTCATCGGATGAACTCCGGAGATACCCCCGTCAGGCTAAGGGTTCCAGCCACCGGAAGGTCAAGGCTTTTCTAATACAAGACAAGCTACCGAAGCCTCCGCCTTTTTACGCGCGACGAAAGTCGGTCGACATCGGTGAGAGTGAGCCCATTGGTCAAGGCGGTGAGCTTCGTCCGGGTCCACCGAAGTCATCGAAAAACACGTATTTGATTAGGGCCGCAATGATAAGCAGAACAAAAATGCCCAGGAGCAAGCCTGCGGCGCCCATGGCCCACGTCATCCCGGGTCCCATCATGTCGTTCATCATTGCGGCATCCCATCATTCAGCAGCAAGGTCGAACAATGCGGGTTCCGTGAGCGCAACGCCGTCGGTCGTCGAGGCAATGCCATTCGGCAGTCGCCAGCCCTTGACCAACCCGTAGATGGCGGGGATCACCACCAGGGTCAGGAGGGTGGATGAGATCATACCACCGATCATCGGCACGGCGATCCGCTGCATCACTTCCGAGCCGGCGCCAGTGCTCCAGAGGATTGGGATCAGACCGGCCATAATGGCAACGACAGTCATCATCTTCGGCCGGACACGCTCCACGGCACCAATCATGATCGCCTGATAGAGATCTGCCCGATTGAATGGTTGATTACGTGCGGCCCGCTCTGCCTTCACTTCGGCCATGGCCTGCTCCAGATAGATCAGCATGACGACACCAGTCTCGGCGGCGACGCCGGCGAGCGCTATGAAGCCGACCGCGACCGCCACCGACATGTTGAAGCCAAGCCACCACATCAGCCAGACCCCGCCGACCAGGGCAAAGGGCAAGGACAGCATGACGATCAAAGTCTCGGTGAGAGCCCGGAAGTTAAGGTAGAGCAGGAGGAAGATGATGAGCAGCGTGACCGGCACGACGATCTTCATCCGCGCCGCGGCTCGCTCCAGATATTCGAACTGCCCGCTCCAGGCGACCGAGTAGCCGGGCGGCAGCTTCACCGTCTCTGCGACGGCCTTCTGGGCGTCGGCGACATAGCCGCCGAGATCCCGGCCGTTGATGTCGACGAAGATGTAGGTCGCGAGCTGGCCATTCTCAGTTCGGATCGAGGTCGCGCCGCGCGTGAGCTGGACTTTCGCCACCTCGCCGAGCGGGATGGCGCCGCCGCCAGGCAACGGCACTTCGACGTCGGTGGCGATCGACTGTGGATTCGAGCGCAGATCACGGGGGTAGCGGATGTTGACCCCATATCGCTCCCGTCCCTCGACGGTTGTCGTCACGGTCTCGCCACCGAGCGCGGTCGCGATGACGTCCTGGACATCGCCGACGGCAAGGCCGTACCGGCCGAGCGCCTGGCGGTCCGGGACGATGTCGAGATAGTAGCCGCCGATCACCCGTTCGGCATAGGCACTCGAGGTGCCCGGAACCGTTTTGAGGGCCTTTTCGATCTGGCGCGCGATCTTCTCCATCTCCGCAAGATCGGTGCCGAACACCTTGACGCCGACCGGCGTTCGGATGCCCGTCGAAAGCATGTCGATGCGGGCGCGGATCGGCATGGTCCAGGCGTTGGAGACGCCGGGGAACTGCAGGGCCTTGTCCATCTCGGCCTTCAGGCTGTCGATGGTGACACCGGTCCGCCATTGATCCTTCGGCTTCAGATTGATGATCGTCTCGAACATCTCGGTAGGGGCCGGATCGGTCGCGGTCATTGCTCTCCCGGCTTTGCCATAGACCGAATCCACCTCCGGAAAAGACTTGATAATTCGGTCCTGCATTTGCAGGAGTTCCGCCGCCTTGGTGACGGAGATCCCCGGCAGGGTTGTCGGCATGTACATCAGCGTGCCTTCGTTCAGGCTCGGCATGAATTCCGAGCCGATCTGGCTCACCGGCCAGACGGAGACGCCAAGCACGACAAGCGCGAGCGCGATGGTGAGCGTCTTCGCCTTCAGGACGCCGCGAATGACGGGACGGTAGATCCAGATCAGGAACCGATTGATCGGGTTCTTGTGTTCCGGAATGATCCTGCCGCGCACGAAGACCACCATCAAGGCCGGCACCAGCGTGATCGACAGGATTGCTGCGGCCGCCATGGCGAAGGTCTTGGTGAAGGCGAGAGGACCGAACATCCGGCCTTCCTGCGACTCGAGCGTAAAGATCGGCAGGAACGATACCGTTATGACGAGGAGGCTGAAGAACAGCGCCGGGCCGACCTCGCTCGCCGCGTCGATCAGGATCTGCACTCGCGGCTTACCCGGCGGGGCACGCTCCAGATGCTTGTGGGCATTCTCGATCATGACGATAGCGGCGTCGATCATGGCGCCGACGGCGATGGCGATGCCGCCGAGGCTCATGATGTTGGACCCGAGCCCGATCGCCTTCATGGCGCCGAACGCCATCAGGATGCCGACCGGCAGCATCAAGATGGCGACGAGCGCGCTGCGCAGGTGAAGGAGGAACACGACGCAGACCAGGGCGACGATGATGCTTTCCTCGGCCAGCGTGCGCTTCAATGTCTCGATCGCCGCTTCGATGAGCTGCGATCGATCATAGACCGGCACGATCTCGACACCCTTGGGAAGGCTCCCGGCGATGTCGCTCAGGCGTTGCTTGACGTTCTCGATCACAGTCAGTGCATTGGCCCCGAACCTCTGCAGGACGATGCCGCTCGCGACCTCGCCTTCGCCATTGAGTTCGGTGATGCCGCGCCGTTCGTCGGGACCGATCTCGACCCTGGCGACGTCCTTGAGGCGCAGCGGCACGCCCTGATCCGTCTTCAGGACGATGTCTTCGATATCGGCCATCGACTTGATATAGCCGCGGCCGCGCACCATGAACTCGAATTCGGAAAGCTCCAGCGTGCGCCCGCCGACATCCCGATTGCTGGCGCGTACGGCGTCACGGACCATCGAGAGCGATATCCCCTGGGCGCGCAGCCGCAACGGATCGACGACGATGTTGTACTGCTTGACGAAGCCGCCGACGCTCGCGACCTCTGCGACCCCCTCTGCCTTGGAGGCGGCGTATCGCACCACCCAATCTTGCAGCGACCGCAACTCGGCCAGCGTCATGTCCTTGGCAACGACGGCGTACTGGTAGACCCAACCGACGCCGGTCGCATCGGGGCCGAGGCCCGGCGTGACGCCGGCCGGCAGGCGCTGCGCGGCGGCGTTGAGATATTCGAGCACGCGGCTGCGCGCCCAATAGGTATCCGTGCCGTCCTCGAAGATGACATAGACGAAGGACACACCGAAGAAGGAGAACCCACGCACCACCTTGGACTTCGGCACGGTCAGCATTGCAGTCGTCAGGGGATAGGTGACCTGGTCCTCGACCACCTGCGGCGCCTGGCCAGGATATTCGGTGTAGACGATGACCTGAACGTCCGAAAGGTCTGGAATGGCGTCCAGCGGAAGCGTCTTCAGCGCGTAGGCTCCGGCGGCCACAGCGAAGGCTGTGCCGACGAAGATCAGGACGAGATTGCGTGCCGACCACGCGATGAGCCGGGCAATCATGGCGCACTCTCCGGGTTCGTCATGCCGCTCAGCGCAGCCTTCAGATTGCTCTCGGCATCGATCAGGAAATTCGCCGAGACCACGACCCGGTCGCCAGTGGCAACACCGTTGCGGATTTCGGTAAAGCCGCCGCCCTGAAGGCCGATCTTGACCTCTCGCGGCTCGAAGCGGCCCTCGCCCTTGTCGAGGATCACGACCTGCCGCGTGCCGGTGTCGATCACCGCGCTGTCGGGGACGGCGACAACGGGGGCATTGCTGCCGCTGCCGATCTCGACATCGGCATACATGTCCGGCAGCAATAGACCATCCGGATTGGGGATCTCGATCCGCACCTTGGTGGTGCGCGTTTCCCTGGTGACCTGCGGATAGATCAGGGCGACACGGCCGCTGAAGGTCTGGCCGGGCAGACTTCGCACCCGGATCGTGGCGACGGCGCCGACCTTCACGGCTCCCAGCTCATATTCGGGCACGTCGGCGACAATCCAGACGGTCGAGACATCGGCGAGGCGGAAGAGCACGTCGCCGGGCGACGCCTTCATGCCTTCGACCGCATTGCGCTCGAGGATCACGCCATCGCGCGGCGCGCTCCAGGTAATGGAAGTCAGAACCTGGCGGGTGCGGTCGATTGTGGCGATCACATCGGGTGGGACCGCAAGATTTTCAAGGCGCTGGCGAGCCCCGGCCGAGGCACGGCCGCTTCCGTTCAGATCGGTGAGGTATTGGGCGCTCGCCGTGGCGATCTCGGCCGAATACAGCCGCATCAGCGGCTCCCCTTTTCTGACCCGGTCCCCGGTGGTAACGTCCGCTACCTTGTCGATGAAGGCATCGGAGCGCGTCGCGACCACTGTCATGCGCCGTTCATCAAGCTGTACGGTGCCGGGCACTCGCACCGGACGAACGATCACCTGCTCGGTGGCGATCTCCGAGCGGACGCCGGTCCGCTGCAGTTTGCCGGCCGCGACTTTGACGGTCGAACCGTCGTCATCCTCACCTGCGTAGACAGGGATGTAGTCCATCCCCATCGAATCCTTCTTTGGCGTCGGCGAGGTGTCCGGGAGGCCCATCGGATTGCGGTAGTACAAGATCCGCTTCGGTTCGCCGTTCGCAGGAGCAGCGGCGACGGTCGCGGCGGCGGCCGGCGGCTTGTCCTCGAACCTCAGGTCCTCCCCGGCCAGGACGGGCAGGAAGTCCCGCCCATCGGCGGTCTTCTTCGGAGTTGCCGCATAGGCTGGGAGGCCGTCGGGATCCCGGTAGTAGATCACGGGTCCGGCAGGCGCAGGGTTGGCGCTCGCCGGGGCCGCCGCACTGCCTTCGAGCCAGGCGACAGCTTGCAGCCACTGAGCGGCAGGCAGCGCGAGATTGCGGTGTCCCGCCCAATAGCCTCCAGCCCCCGCGGCCAAAATGGCGGCGAGGGTGAGGCCAGCATGGCCTGCGCGACTCATGGCGTGGCCTTGAATTCGAGCTTGTTTTCGAGAGACCCGGTTTCGCCCTGCACCTTGGCGCCGAGCGACAGGCGCCAGCCGCCCGGCATCATCAGATTGGCCTTGAAACGATAGATGCCGGGCTCCGTCGAGGGCAACCGCTCGACTGGCGCCGTCATCATCTCCATACCGTCTGGCGCCATGTCGACGCGCTGGGCAAAGATCACCGCGTCGGGCACCACCTTGCCGGAACGCTTGTCGATGAGGCGGACCGCGACGATCGCGGCATCGCTCTGCTTGATCGCGTTTTGAACGAGTTGAAATTCATAGTCGTCGATCCCAGCCCAGGCCTTCGAATTGGCGCCGCCGACAGCAAGACCGATCAGCGCCGCGGCTGCGACGTGCTTCGCATTACAAAAGTTCATTGTCAGATTTTCCCAAAGTTCATCGTTCGGCCGCGCGGAGTGCTCGGCAGGTTCGTGGTCAGGCTCATGCCAAAACCACGAGTTCTCGCCGCGAGGCCAGCAGCCACGCGGCGACTAACGGCCCCGATGGAGCCGTTGATGAATTCAGGTTCGTGGAGGTCTGGGAGGTGGCGGAGTAGGCAGGAGATCCCGCCCAATGTCATTGCCAGGCGCGATCACCTCAGCCGCAGACAACCGGGTTAGCGTGATTGCTGCCGTCATCGACGCGCTCGGAAAGCACTTGGCGATGCATAAGGTCGCGAGGGGGCAGGATTTCTGGCAGTCAGGTACTTGCTGCCTCTGGTCCGAAGGACACGGCATGCCGTCCGGCATGGATGCCATATCGGCCATTGTCGTCGCCACAGGATCGACAACCATCATCGCCGCAGCAGACGGTGTCACCATCGGTGCGGTCAGAAGGCTCAAAACAGCCAGCATCGTAAGCAGGCGGGGCAACAAGGTCCGGATCTTCACAAAGGCTCTATGGCATATGGTACAGCGCAAGAAAAGAGCCTTGACGAGGTGGGTCAGTTTGAAAAAATTTTGCGTTCAGCGTTTTGGCTTTAGCAACCGCGCTTCTCGCATGAGCGACGACCAATTGACGGTGCCCAAAAGGCTGACAATCTCCCGAGCCTGCTCTTGGGTGATGCCTGTTTCTTTGATTAGCCGCATAATCACCGGCTCGTCCCGCGGCCCGTCCACCGATTGGAGTTTATTGGACTCGTCCGCCATCCACAGACCCTCTGAACCGCTAACGCTGCCATCGGGATGAGGTTCCATCGCGGCATTATGATGAGGTTCCATCGCGGCATTATTATGCATCGCTTTGTACGGGCCGCGCACTACACGTCGCTCGGCTTCCTTCGCCTCGATCAGCGCCACGATGCCCCACTGCCGCCTTGAGCGCTCACGTTTCCGTCAGGGTGATCCGGTCAATCGCCAGGGCCTGCGCTACTGGCATGGCCGGGCACGTAGAAAACGGCGGGCGGCATGGCAGCATTATGGCGCGCGCAAGCAATCAGCGTAGCGTCGCCACTGGCGCGGCCCATTGCTGGATCAGAGATTCGATTCGAATATCGATGCGAGAGATGATAGTCTCGCCTTTGGTCCTCGGGAGGAGGAAATGCGCGCCATTGCATTATTTGCCGGCGTGTTGGTGGCTACGCCCACGATGGCGGAGCAACTGATCTTTTACACTGCCAATTTTCCAGATGCCACGTCAGTCCGGCTCAGCGTCCTGAATAATAGTGTCTCTCAAGATGGTGACTATGACTTTGACGTCGCTATTGGCTTGGTCGAGACGGACGCGAGCGGCACCATCAAGTATGAAGATACCGGTAGGCATCGTGCCCGCGTTCGCTGTGCCTACCCGGCGTATGTGAGCGTCGGCACGCGAACATATCCTATAGCGATGCCTCTGAGCCGCTCGACACATGATGATTGGAAAGAAGATCTCTGGATAACATTCTGCGCGGCTCCCTCATCGTGACACCCGTGCTCACGGCATTGCCCGATCGGACAGCGGCCGCGGGTTGATTGTGAACCCGCGGCGCTAGTCCCGGATCACTTAATACCGGTGACCGTGATGCGTCCGTTGACGCGGTCGGCTGTAAACTCGATCGCCTGACCCGATTTGACCTTTTTGAGCATGCCGTCCTCCGCGACGACGAACACCATCGTCATCGCGGGCATGTCGAGATTCGTCAGCGGCTCATGTTTGATCGTCAGCTTTTTCTGTTTGGCGTCGACCTTGATGACTTCGCCCTTCACGTATTCCTGCGCAAGCGCGCTCCCGCCAATGGCGAGTACGAGCGCGAGCGTCGAGAGTACTTTTAGTGTCATGATTGCTTCCTTTGCGGTTTTCGAACTCAGTTGGCGACGCTGATATCGCCCTTCATGCCGGAATCGTAGTGACCCGGGACCAGGCAGGCGAAACCAAATTCGCCGGCATTGGCGAAGGTCCAGATGATCTCGCCCCTGGCGCCGGGCCCCAGCCGGATCGAGTTGGGGTCGGCGTGCTCCATTTCGGGGAACTTCTCCATCAGCGCCTTGTGCTCCATGATCCCTTCATGGACGTCCATGACGAATTCGTGGTCGACTTGGCCTTTGTTGACGAACTTCAGGCGAACGGTCTCGCCCTTCTTCACCTTGAGGACAGCCGGCTGGAACAACATCGTTCCGTCAGCCTTCTCCGACATGGAGATGTTGACAGTCCGCTTTGCCTTGCCAGCCTCACCAGGGTTGCCGATCGGCATCGTGGCAGCTTTGTCTCCATGGCCTCCGGCGTGCGTTCCACTGGCAAGAGCTGCTCCGGAACTGACCGCCATCAAAACGGCCGCTGCGATTATATGTTTCATGCTGCACACTCTCTCATTGTTGAGGTTGAGGGGTTTCGGTTTCTCATCCCTGTTTGCCGTGACCGCCGTGCGCTGCCGGGGCCATCGTTTTTGCGTCGCCTGATTTTGTGGGGGCTGGAACATCACCGGTCCACTCGTAGGCCACGGTTCCTTCCGGATGTTTGTACCATCCGGGATCGGCGTAATCGTTCGCGGACAGGCCTTCACGCACCTTCACGACCGAGAACATGCCGCCCATCTCGATGGGGCCGAATTGGCCCCAGCCGGTCATCATCGGGACCGTGTTGTCGGGAAGCGGCATTTCCATCTCGCCCATGTCGGCCATGCCGCGGTCACCCATCGCCATATAGTCGGGCTGGACGCGGCGGATCTTGTCGGTGACCTTCGAGTTGTCGACACCGATAAGCGTAGGCACGTCGTGACCCATGGCGTTCATCGTGTGATGCGACTTGTGGCAATGGATAGCCCAGTCGCCCTCGTATTTGGCATCGAACTCGTACGCCCGCATGGCGCCGACGGGGATGTCGATCGACACCTCCGGCCACCGCGCCTCCGGGCGAACCCAGCCGCCGTCGGTACAGGTCACCTCGAAGTCGTAGCCATGCATGTGGATCGGATGATTGGTCATCGTCAGGTTGCCGACCCGGACTCTGACCCGGTCGTTCTTCGCC
The DNA here is from genome assembly GCF_042647205.1 of Mesorhizobium cantuariense. Taxonomy (NCBI): domain Bacteria; kingdom Pseudomonadati; phylum Pseudomonadota; class Alphaproteobacteria; order Hyphomicrobiales; family Phyllobacteriaceae; genus Mesorhizobium; species Mesorhizobium cantuariense. Next base: position 5,168,753 of record NZ_JBHRVD010000001.1, read on the forward strand.
ACTGGAAGATGACTGATCCCCGGAAAGATTCGGCTGTTCCAGGCCCACAGATTGAAATCCGTCATCTCCATGATGCGCGGGACGTAGGACCCGGGCTCGATGTCGAAGGCGTTCAGCAGGAAGACGAAGTCGCGGTCCACCCGCATGAATTTCGGGTCCTTGGGATGGATGACGAAGAAGCCCATCATGCCCATCGCCATCTGGACCATTTCATCGGCGTGCGGGTGGTACATGAAGGTGCCGCTCTTCACGAGGTCGAACTCGTAGACGAAGGTCTTGCCGGGGGGGATTCCGGGCTGGGTAAGACCGGTCACGCCGTCCATGCCGCTGGGCAGGATCATGCCGTGCCAGTGCACGGTGGTGTGCTCCGGCAGCTTGTTGGTCACGAAGATGCGGACCCGATCGCCCTCGACCGCCTCGATGGTCGGCCCGGGGGACTGACCGTTGTAACCCCAGAGATAGGCAGTCGATCCGGGTGCCAGTTCCCGCTCGACCGCCTCGGCGACGAGGTGGAATTCCTTCACACCATTGTTCATGCGGTGGGGCAGCGTCCAGCCGTTGAGCGTCACGACCGGCTGGTAGTCCGGTCCGCTCGTCGGAAATATCGGTGGCTGCATGTCCGGCGATTCCATAACAGCGGCGTCCGGCAAGCCCATCGCAGATGTCTTGGTCCATGCCGTGGCGCCGGCGAGCAGGGCTCCCGCGCTTAGCAACTGACGTCTTGAAAGCATTTTTCTTCTCCTTGAGTTCAGTGGCCTTGGGCGCCGGCTTCGGCCGCGGCCGGTGCGTCGCCGCCCCCGGCGAGCTCGCGCCGCCACCATGGATGGCGGTTCCGAGATTGACGTCGGCCAGCCAGAAATTGCGCTTGGCGTTGAGGGAAAGCATGATCGAGCTGATCTTCGCGCGGGTGTCCGCCAGAAGCTCGAACGTGTTGGTAATCATGCCGTTGTAAGTGAGGACCGACTCCGCCTCGATCTTTGTTCGCAGCGGCACAACACTGTTCCGATAGTGCCGAGCAATGTCATAGGTCGAACGGTAGGCGTCATAGGCGGACCTGGCCTCGGACCGGATGTTGACCGCCTTTTTCGCCATCCGGTTTGCGGCTTGCATGTAGGCAAGCTCGGCCTTGCGCATGCGGGCCTTGCCGGTATCGAAAATCGGAATCACAACCTCGAGTTCCAGAGTGGGGGAGACAGTCGTCTCCGTTCCGCCCTCTTCCGACTCCTCCCGTTCCACTTCCACGCCGGAGAGAAGTTCGAGATCGGTGATGTAGCGCGTCACCTCGGTCAGGCCGTAGGATTTCGCCAACGCTTCCAGCTCAAGTTTCGCGATCTCAAGGTCGACGCGGTTTTTTAGCGCCTCCGCCTCGATCGCGCGTTTGGCCTTGGCGCCCTTCGGCAGGGCTGGAAGCGTGTTGGGGACTGAGTAATCGACGTCCGGTCCCCATAGACCCATCAGCCGGGTGAGCTCTTCCTTGGCGGTCCTGGCGGCGAGCCGCGCCTCCGCCGCCTGACCAGTGATCTCGGCATAGAAGACATGTTCGCGGGCTTGGCCGGTTTTTGTGAAAGCGCCGGTCTCGCCTAGTTTCTGAGCGAGTTCGGACGCGGCGTCGGCGGCGGCCTGCGCCTGACTGAGATAGGAAACGCTTTCTCGGGCCGAGACAGCATTGATCCAGGCCCGCCGCGTGTCCGCGGCCAGTCGTAGCGTTTCTTCGGCGGCGCGGAGCTGGGCCTGGCGGAAGCGCGTATCCGCGACCGCGACGCGTCGCTGACGGGTCATCAGCGCAAGGATGTTGCTGGCAACAGCCCCCTCGATCGTGCGTACGGGATCGATGCCGATCATTCCAACCGAGATTGTCGGATTGACGAGCATCCCTTCCTGCCAGACATCGGCCGCCGACAGACCGATCTCGGCGTAGGCCGCTTGCAAGCCCTTGTTGTTGAGCAGGGCGACCTGCACCGCGACGTCCGGACCAATGGTCTTCTTCTGCACCAGGCTCTTTACTTGCGCGGAAAGAGCCTGCGCTTCCTCGCGGGATTGCACCCAAACCGTTCTCTTGCCGGTCACAGCTCCGGCGCGTGCCGCGACTGTCGTGAAGCCGGCGACGGGGTCGGAAACGTCGTCAAGGCCAGCGGTGGTGGTACATCCGGCAGCGATCAGCGGGATGGCCATGGCCGCAGCTATGTTCAGAGACCGGCGCTTCATGATCCGGCTCCCGTTTTTGCAGGGGAGCGTTCTTCATTGAGACGCCGCCAGTTCTGCGGATCGACGGGCTCCCGCTGGTGATAATTGGCGACGACCGGGTGATAGTGCGCATCACGGATGCCCATCACGGGATCGGCCGGATTGAAAGCTGGAAGGACGGTCGGTGGGCTGGTTACCGCGCATCCGGCAACCAAAAGCGATGCGAGCATCGCGAGGCTTGCGAATTTCATTGTAGACCTGAAGCTAAACGTGTGCGTTAGGCCGCGCCGGAACGGATTCCGCACGCTGCTCGCGAGCGCCCTCGATGGGGCGGCGTCAGTTCAGGGGTCTGGGAGGCCTTATGTGCACCGTATACTCGCCGCCTGGCAACACTTCGGCAACGACAGGCGGAAAGCAGCGGGTGACAACGCGGTCCAGCTCAGGACAGTCGACCGGCACTGCATACACCTGCGCGCAGTGGACCTCGCAGCTCTCATCTGCCGATTTCTCACCACCGGGATGTTTCTTGTCCACACCCGTTTTGGCCGCTGCGACCGCATCCTTGTGGTCGCCAACGTGGCCGCCGGCGTCGTGCGCAGGTTCCTCGACCTGGAGTGTCACCCCGGGGTCGCTATGAAAACCGGTGGCGTTCGCGCTTGCGAAAAGGCCTGGCTGGAGAGAAGACAAGACCAGAAACACGACCCCAAGCATCGCGCGGAACGGCGCACTTCCTGCAATCGAGATTCGGCCAACGTTTCTCATCAAGCCCCTTGGGACAATTGTTCGCTTGATTTGTCAAGACCAACTGCCGTTGACTTGTTGCGCTGCAACCAAATGTGAACGTGAATAGCCTCCGTCTCAAAAGGATCTTCCCCAACGGGCGAACGCACCGTCGCGCACCCAACACGCCGCCACCTCCGTTCACGCTCGATGGGCACCCGCGCCTGAATTCCGCTGGCCGCCCTGGTCCTGGTCCAGGAAGTCATGCCGGGGCCGTTTGCCGCGCGCGATGCCGGCAGCAGCTTGAGCCTGGGGCTTCTGGAACGCACTTTCGCCTCGCCATACGCCCCGCCGGATCCATCCTGCATTCGCTGGAACTTGGCGCTCGCTGCCGGCACCGCCACCGCGAGGAAGACGGCCGCGGCGACGGCTTCCGCGAGCGCTGCGGCGCCCACCCGACGGTCGAAAGCGATGCCGAGCGCGGCCGCGCATCGGCCGCCAGGGCCTTGGTCAGTTCGTTCGTATCCATCTCAGTCCCGCCCGAACCGTTTGGCGATCGCCGCCAAGCCCCGATGCAGAGCGACCCGGACAGCCGGTTCGCTCATGCCTTGATTGCTGCCGTTTCGCTGATCGAACGGCCATTCACGGAAACCGCCGCGGCCCACGGGGGCCTTTGTTTCTGCGTCGGCAAAAATTTAGTCCAAGCCACCACGAGCGGCGATCACGGATTTGTGTGGCGGAGGGATGTAACACACGGGCCCGCCGGATCGAACTGATCACTGCGCGCTTGAGATACGGCGCGTGCAAAACCCAACGGGAGAAGAAAATCATGCCTACGAAATCAACCGTGAGCGTTGCAATGCTGGCCGCCGCGGTCGCAACCGCGCTTGCATCGTTTGCCGCCGCTGCCCCCATGTCGGAAGCCGACGTGAAGGCGGCGATGGATGCAGGTAAGGAGAAATGCTTCGGCGTCGCCTTGAAGGGACAGAACGACTGCAAGGCTGGCGCCGGCACAACCTGCCAGGGCACTTCGACCGTCGATTACCAGGGCAATGCCTGGAAGTTCGTCGACGGCGGCACCTGCACCACAATGGAACTGCCCGGCGACCGCAAGGGATCGACGACGGAGTTGACCCGCGACGTCCCGTCGTAAGCAATGCCTGCCGGAAAGCGAAGACAAAGATGAACGGACTGGCCATTCACCCAGCGTCCCGCGCGTCGGAAACCTCGCGCTTTCCGGCGCACCTCGTCGCCGGTCTAGCCGGCACCAGTTTCAAGCACGAACATCTGCCCGCGATCTTGGCCCGCGGCAAGCAGGACGGTTTCTTCGAGGTCCACGCCGAAAATTATATGGGCGCCGGCGGCCCGCCGCACGATGCGCTCGCGCACATCCGCCGTGACTATCCTGTCTCGCTGCACGGCGTGTGCATGTCGATCGGCGGACCGCGGCCGCTGGACCAAGTGCATCTTCAGCGTTTCAAGGCGCTCGTCGAACGCTATGAGCCGGCGCTGGTTTCCGAGCATCTCGCCTGGTCGACCCATGACACCACCTACTACAACGATCTCCTTCCTCTCCCCTACACGGCGGCAACCGTTTCCCGCGTGGCGGACCACATCGAGGAGATGCAGGAGGTGATCGGCCGAGCGATCCTGCTCGAGAACCCCTCGACCTATATCCTTTTTCCGGAATCGACGATGAGCGAGACGGAGTTCATCCGCGAGCTGGTGCGGCGTACCGGTTGCGGCCTGCTGCTCGACGTCAACAACGTCTTCGTCTCGGCCACCAACCATAGCTATTCGGCACTTTCCTATCTCGCGGATTTCCCGCTCGAGCATATCGGCGAGATCCATCTGGCCGGGCACGCCATGCAGGAGGATGACGAGGGCGACCTGCTGCTCATCGACAGTCATGACGGCCCGGTGGCCGATGCAGTGTGGAAGCTCTTTGATATCGTGATTAGCCAATGCGGGCCGCTCCCGACGCTTGTCGAATGGGACAGCGACATCCCCGACTGGCCGGCGCTCGAGGCGGAGGCTGTCGCCGCGCAAGCGATCCTCGACCGCTATGGGCGCAGCTACATGCTTGGAAAAGCTCATGCCGCGGAGTGAGTTCCAGTCGGGCGATCCCGGCAGCCGGTCTGACTATGCCGCAGTATTTACAGCCGGTCTGCTCGATCCCGACAGCGCCCCACCTGACGCTGTTTCGGGGCCGAATGGGAAGGCTGCCGTCAAGCGATATGCCGTCTACCGCAACAACGTGACCGTCAGCCTGATCGACGCGCTGGCCGCCAGCTTTCCGGCGACGCGGCGCATCACCGGTCCGGAGTTCTTTCGCGCGATGGCGCGCTTCCATATCCGCGAGACGCCGCCTACCTCGCCACTGCTCTTCGAATACGGCCGCGACTTTCCCGATTTCATCGAGTGCTACGAATATGCACAATCGATGCCCTGGCTGGCCGACGTAGCGCGCATAGAGCGGGCTTGGCTCGACGCCTATCACGCCGCCGATGTGCAACCGTTGGTTTCCGATGCGCTGGCGGCGATCCCGCCCGATCGATTGGCCGATACCGTGTTCGTGCCACATCCGGCAACGCGTGTCCTGCGCTCACTCTATCCGACAGTGACGATTTTCGCGGCAAACCGGAGGGGCGGCCCTGTCGGGCGCATCAAAGCGACCGGGCCGGGAGATGCGCTGGTCACGCGGCCTGGCCTCGAAGTCTTTGTCCGCCACCTGCCGCCCGGCGGTGCGGTATTTGTCTCGCATCTGATCTCGGGCGAGCCGCTGGGCGCAGCGGCCACAGCGGCTTTTGCCGAGAGCACCGAATTCGACCTTTCCGCAAACATTAGCGGCGTGCTGGAGGCGGGCGCCTTTACCGTGGCATACCGGGGAGGTTCTGGATCATGAACAGCGAGCGAACCGCGAGCGGCGGTGCCGAGCCTCGAGGCATTTCAAGCCTGTTCGAGCGGGTGAACGCGGCCCTGCGCACGATTGCCACGCCGTCTCTGACCCAGATCGTCCTTCGCTGCGCGCTTGCAGTCCCCTTCTGGCGGTCAGGGGTCAACAAATGGGACGGCTTTCTGCAGCTGAACGATGTCGCCGTCCTGCTTTTCACGTCGGAACTCAAGCTGCATCTGCCGGGCGGACCTTACGACTTCCCTGCTCCTGGGATCGTGGCGTTCGCCTCGGGGTCGGCGGAAATCCTGCTGCCAATTCTCCTTGTTCTCGGCCTGGCGACCCGACTGACGGCATTCGGGCTGCTCCTGATGACGCTGGTCATACAGCTCACCGTGCCGGACGGCTGGCCGCTACACATTACCTGGGCGGCTATGGCGCTCGGCATCATGGCGTGGGGACCAGGGCGGATTTCGCTCGATCACTGGATCGGCACTCGCAGACGCTGAGCTACTCCACCCCTTCGGCGTCGGTTCTCTCCCCAATACGACGTTCAGGATGAAAGGCGGCGATGTTTGCTTTGCGATCCTATGGGCCTACGCCTTGGAGAGTGGCAACTTCCTGACCCGAGGGCCGATCGCCGCTTTGGTGGGTGCCAGCCAGTCATCGATCTTACGCTTTGTAGGCGCCCTGGGGTTCGCAAGTTGCAGAGCTTACATTCGCGACGGACAGGCGAAAAATGGAGCGGCAAATCCGGGATTGGCAGGCCGACCGGATTGTCGAAGGTAAGGCATTCAATTCGCGTGTCGGGTTCGCCTCGGCGCCACGCCCCCCATGCGAGCGGGTTCATTCATTGACCGAAAGACACTCACTTCAGACTGAATATCTGACAAGCGCCGCGAACCGCGCAATCCGCCATTTGACAATCCTCTCAATCAAACCTGTGCATTCGAAGCAGGTTGTGGCAGCACCGAGATCGGTTCTATCATGCCCAGCATCGTAGAAAATATTGCAGGTTTTCCGAATGGGGGGAAAGGCGGTAGCGCTCTCCCGCTACCACTACTACTACCTAACAATATGATATTGTTGTCGATTTTTGGCGAACAGGGTCAGGAGTACCGACTCCGACAGGCCTGATCCCTCTCAACTCGTTGATAATAAAGACGTTTCGTCTCGGGGGTTCAAAACCCCGCCGCTACCATATAGCCTGAGCTTGAAATTGCGGCTGCCATTGCGGGCCGCAGCCTGCTCAAAAAGGAGATGCCGTCATCAGATGGCATCTATACGGTTACGCGCGAGCTTCATGACCGGCGATCCGGCGAGATCATCGGCTACACGGTTGTTTTGCGTGCCGACGCGGTGGATCAGCGCATCCGTGGCATCATGCTCGTAGAGATTGAGGGCCACGCTGCCGACCGCGTGATCCGGGCGCTGGGTGGCTTGCCCGAAGTCTCCAACATCCACACGACCAACGGCCGCTGGGATCTGGTGGTCGAGCTTGGAACGGCCTCATTGCCTGATTTCGATGCTGTGCTACGGCGCATTCGGCTCATAGCCGGGATAGTGGGCAGCGAAACCTGTTTGCTCCTGGCGACGCCGCGGACGGCCCGAGCACGACTGACCTAGCTGTGGCGGGTTGTCAAAGGCAACGGATTTAGCAGGTTCTATTATTGCGCATTGCCTCGCCCATCCGGTAGGCGCTCGAGAAGGACGCGCACGTCGTGCGGCAGCGTCTCCGGTTGGGGAGCGGTCAGCCCTAAGGTCGTGCAGGTCTATTGCGACTGCGATCTAACACTCGTTCAGTTGATGGCCCTCGCGGGCCGACTGGTGCCGATCATACCAACCGCGGATGATACGATCAGCCACCATGGCAACTAGCGCAATCGCCAAGCCGGAGGTGAGACCGAGCCCGGCGCTCGCATTGCCGAGCGCGATGTAGACCTGTTGGCCAAGATCCTTGGTCCCGACCAGGGCCGCGACCACCACCATGGACAAGGCGGCCATGATGGTCTGATTGAGGCCGAGCATCACGTTCGGCATGGCGAGGGGCAGCTTGACCTGGAACAGCAGTTGTGCGGGCGTGCAGCCACATTGCCGGCCCGCCTCGATGCAATCGACGCGTACGCTGCGGATGCCATGCTCGGTGTAACGGATCGGTGGCACGATCGCGTAGAGCATGATTGCGATCAGAGCTGTGAGTCCCCCACCTTGAAGAACATCAAAACCGGAATGAGGAAGACGAACTGAGGTATCGTCTGAGTTGCATCCTGGACGGGCCGCAGCACCCGTGAAACCGTGTCGCTGTGTGCTGCCCAGATGCCGAGAGCCCCAGCGATCGCCAAACACAACAGTACCGCCAGGCCACAGAGATAGGCCGACTGCATGAAGGGCTCCCAGAGTCCCGTCAACAGGATGAACATGCAGCTCGAGATTGCGAACAGCCCAACTGAAAAAACCGGCGCATCGCCAGGCCAGGGTGACAATCAGCGCGATCGTGGCGGGCCACGGGAAGGTGGAAAATCCGAAAAGAAATAGAGCGCCGCGACGACTATAGCAAATGCCGGGCGCCAACCAAAGCGCAGCGCGAGGCCATAGGCGATCACGGCTATCGATGCCACGTAAAAGGCAATCACCGTTGGGTTAAGGCAATGCCCCAGGAGAGCGGCGTTACGGCGCGGATCATGCCAATCCGAAGCGGCAGGATAAAGTAGTAGAGAACCCCGTTCTTGAAAGTCTCAATCGGGCCGTCAAAGCGCGGAACGAGGCCCAGAACCCAATGATTGACGGCATCGGCGTCGATCAGGGCTGGCGTGGAGGCAAAGGGGAGCGTGACAGCGATCCCGCTCAGTCGGATGAGCCACGCGCCGATCAGTGCTATGGCGATGACACTCCACATGCGCCGGCTGGTGAGCCAGGCCGGGTGCTGCGCGGCGCCACCGTGGCCGGCCAGGCCGAGCGTGATCCGGTCCATGACCATGGCGAGAAGCGCAATCGCACCGCCGGCGAGCAAGCTCTGGCCGAACGCGGCCGCGCGCATCGAAGAGAGGACTTCCCAGCCGATATCCGCGAAGCCGCCGATTATCGAGGCGATGATCATGATGCTGAACGCGGCCATCGTCGTCTGGTTGATCCCAACCAGGAGCTGAGGTGCCGCCGTCGGCACATCCACCAGCCAGAAGCGCTGCCGCGGCGTGCAGGCGCTCATCACGCCGGCCTCGGCAATGTCGCTCGGGACACGCTCAAGGCCCAGTATCGTATTCTTCACCATGAAAGGGATGGCATAGACGGCGCTGGCAATCAGCCCGACCACCGGGCCGAATCCAAACAGCAGCAGCAACGGGATGAGATAGGCGAAGGCGGGCATTGTCTGCATCACGTCTAGCGCGACGTTGATGGTCGCCCGCGCCTGCTTCACCTGAAAGGCGAGGACGCCAATAGCGAGCCCTACGAAGACGGAGATTGGAATGGTCAACAGGACGAGAGCCATGGTGTTCATGCTCTGGGGCCAGTATTTGGTCACCAGCAGGTAGCCGAGCGTAAAGATCGAAAAGGCGGCGAGGCGATAGCCGCCGGCACGCAGTGCGACAACGCCGACCACGAGCATTGTCATCGGCCAGGGAAGCCATTGCAGGCCAGTTTGCACACCCACCATCGGCCACGGTGAATGCGGCCAACCACTCATACCCGCGGATACTGTGCCCGCGCGCGTGAGGGAACCCTCAACGTGTATGCACCGTTAAGACGATTGCCAGGGAGAATCGCCATGAATAGCGCGGACCCGACCCACCGAATTCAGCCTGAAGTGCGCGCCGCAATTGGCGCCTTCCTCAACGAGGTCCAAAGAGACCCGAAATCATTTGCTCTCTCGGAAGCCCTAGCAGCAATAAGACAGATCTTTCCTGAACTGGAAATCTCCGACGCCGATCTTGCCGACGCCATCGCGAGCGAAGCTCTATCGGCTGGTGTCGGCATCGAGTTCGACGTGCTTAAGACGCGTAAGGCGCTCGAACGGAGGGCGATCGAGCGATGGGAGAATGAAGGCGGCGCTAGCGGAAGGAAGAAGAACACAGATCGGGCTCAAAGCGACGCGGCGCATCGAGCTAAAACCACTGACACCAATGGCACGAGGCGACGGGCAAACGAATCTAAGGAGCGGCATCGGTTGATCTAGCCAAGTCACTTCCTTAAGCCGCCTCTTTCTTCCGCCGGCGTTCGTTTTGCTTGGTAGCCAAGGGGGGTCGCCGATCAAGAACTCCATCAACGCAATAGCGCCCCGTGTCTGACTCGAACTACCTCACTCTTTAAGACGTCATCGCTCACTACCGCGGACAGCTGAGCGAAGAGACGCTTCGCAACTGGCGTTGCATGTGGATCTTCAGCTCAGCGTCGTAACACTGGGCGAGCGCGCCACATGGCGTCTTCGTACTGGGCTCATATGCTCAATAAAAAGGCCGGTCTCGATTTCCGCCAGCCAGCTTTGCGGGCGGCCGCTTCAGAGCAAAACCACCGCTCCCCCTTCCAAAGGCTTATACGTGTCTGCCAGTAGTATTCCTGTCCGGGGAACATGGTAGACGCGCTCGCCTGTGTTGTAGCTGATATTGCCCTTGATGTTGCAGCCTACGAGAGGTGGGCCGATTTCAAGGGTCAGCAAGCCGGCCAGGAATGCGCCGCCCGCAAAGATGGACACCCACCACGACGGGTTGCCAGAACGACGACGGCGTTTGCCGGCGGTACCCTTGCGCCACTGTCCAGAGCGATTGTCGTAGGGGTGCTTGTCCACGCCCCTCTTCCCCCAGGGCAGAATGCGACCTCTTGCCGTTTGGAGTCCAGATGCGGCTAGTTCACCGGCCCTGTGGAGCGCCAATGCTTGAATGTGGCACCGTGCTTTCATCCCCTATCGCCCTGAATTCCTGTATGCTTGGCGCAAAGGAACGACCAAAAATGGCCTTCACTGTCATCTGGTACGGAAGACAGGGCATCGTCGACAAGGAGACGTTCGACGCCGAGAAGACTGCGAAAGACCATGCAATCTCGATGTTCCAGACCCGAAAAGGTGACGATGGAATCGTCGCCGTTGAAGTTCGTAACGACAACGGCGCTGTGGTCTTTAGCCATGCGGAGAGCTAGCGATGGCCATCCGGTCTCGCGCAGTCGCTACCCAACCGTAGGGGCGGCTTCACCGGCCCGTAGAGCCCTACAAGATCCAAGAGGCGGTCTGGGGACTTCCTTCACCGTTTGCAGAAGCACCTGATTCAGAGCCACCAGTGCACGGTGGCGATCTGAACTGGACGAAATTCTCGGCTACTCTGTTAGCCTGATTTGCCTGCCGGGGACGCGACCGGCGAGTACCGGACTGGGGCGCCGGCAGAGATGAAGATTGGCGACCCTATCGTGATGGTCAGCGGCGATGGCGAACGCGAAGCAATGCCGGCTTTCCTCTATGTGTATGTAGAAGACACTGACGAAACGTACCGGCGTGCAATCGGTGCGGGCGGAGAGCCGATTGAGGAACCTAAGGACACGCCTATGGCGACCGACGAGCGATGATGCGGGATGCGTGGGGGAATAGATGGCAGATCGCGGCACATCGGGAAGACTTGTCCGTCAACGAAAATTTGAGAATGCATGCGCGGAAGCTGACTTGTTCCGGTTGGGATGAGTCCCCGTCCAACCGCTCCGCCCTAGCGTGTTAACACTAATCAGAGGCACGGACACATCAATCTTCTTTAGCGGACTTTTTCAAACCGGCCAGCATCATCGTCCAGTTTTTCTTGAGTTCGGCCTTGGTCTTTTCGTCAACCTTGGCAGCAGAACCCATGTCGATCTGCCCGTCACCCTTGTCTTGTTCTCGTCCGAGTCGAGCGCAGCGGAAATCGATCTAGCGCGGATCACTCCTGGCCTTGAAGCGTGCCGCCTCTTCCGAACCGCGGGTGGCGTCGCCGGCGCTGTAGGAATGCGCGCCGGCGCCGGCGAGCTTGCCGCCATCGACGATCAGATATTCCTCACGGATCGGCCGGCCTTCGAACCAGCATTCCAGAATTTCGCGGGTCCCCGCGGCGTAGCGCGCCTGGGCGGAGAGCGACGATCCTGAAATGTGCGGCGTCATGCCGTGATGCGGCATCGATCGCCACGGATGATCCTTGGGAGCCGGCTGCGGGAACCAGACGTCGCCGGCATAGCCAGCGAGTTGGCCACTCTCCAGCGCGCGGGCGATGGCGTCACGATTGCAGATCTTGCCGCGCGCCGTGTTCACCAGATAGGCGCCGCGTTTCATCCTGGCGATCATCGTCTCGTCAAAGAGGTTTTCCGTCTCCGGATGCAGAGGTGCGTTGATCGTGACCACGTCGCAGACGCCGACCATGGATGCGGGATCTTGGTGGAAGGTGACGCCAAGTTCTTTCTCGACCGCCTCAGGCAGTCGGTGGCGATCGGTGTAGTGCAACTTGACGTCGAACGGCTTCAGCCGGCGCAACACCGCGCTGCCGATCCGACCGGCACCGACGGTTCCGATCTGCATTCCCTCGATGTCGTAGGAGCGTGCGACGCAGTCGGCGATATTCCAGCCGCCTTTCACGACCCACTGGTAGGACGGGATGTAGTTGCGCACGAGCCCCAGGATCATCATGACCACATGCTCGGACACGCTGATCGAATTGCAGTAAGTCACCTCGGCGACCGTGATGCCGCGGTCCATGGCGGCCTGAAGATCGACATGATCGGATCCGATGCCGGCGGTGATCGCAAGCTTCAGTCTGCTTGCCTTGGCTATTCGTTCTTCGGTCAGATATGCCGGCCAGAACGGCTGCGAGATCACGATTTCGGCGTCAACGAGTTCGCGTTCAAAAATGCTGGCGGGACCGTCTTTGTCCGAGGTCACCACCAGGCTGTGGCCCGCGCTTTCGAGAAATTTCCTCAGGCCGAGTTCGCCCGACGCGCTACCGAGCAAGACCCCCGGTTCAAAGTCGATGGCCTTCGGCGTGGGAAGTGTCTGGCCGCCGGGATAGCGGTCGAGCTTTGGCAGGCCGTCCCGCGCATATTTTGTCGGATAACCGTCGACCGGATCGTCATAGAGGACGCAAACGACCTTTGCCATTGTGTATCTCCCTTCGTCTGACAACGAAGAGGAAAACGCTCTGTTGTTAACGCTCCCGGCCAACGATGGTCGGCACGGCGATGCTCTGTTGAATTGCTGGTGGGGAGCAGACTCATCTGCCGGCGCTTCCTCATTCGGAAAGTTGTGCGCTAAAGTTGTGCGCTATTGCGTATTACATGGAAGACCCGGGCATGGTTTCAAGTGCTGCGGGCGGCACTGGTGCAGCGTTCGAGTTCCTTTATTTCAGACCGCGCGCACGGTCTGCTGACAACAAATGCTTGATGCGGACACTTCAGAATTGCCGAGGTTGGCACCGTGCATCATGATCACTGACAGGCTCCGACTTCGCAGGCCTCAAGGGCTTCTGCATCCCCTCAAAGATTGCAAACAACCTGTTAGTCAGCGCTTATCAAGCAGAGGAATCTCGCATCGTTTGCCGCTCAGACGGTATTGCCAAGCCAGTTCGCAACGCTCACCGCTGTCACCTGGAAATGGCGAAAGTGACGAGACAGACAGGCAGCTTATACAAGTCCTGATCAAGTTCGAGTTGCGGACGCACTAGCCGCGCTACAAGGCTAGCCTTTCCACAATGCGGGCCGTTTGTTGCCTTTTTACAGAAGATACGAAAACGCCGCTCGACCGGAAGGGAGCGGCGTTTACCAAGTGTGGTGTCCTACCCTAGACGAAACCCCGATTTGGTCGGGGCCGTCGGACTTGAACCGACGTTTCCAGCTTGTTCGCTATCAGTCTATAGGTGGTGTTTTCCTGTCGTCCTTGCAAGCGCCATCGGCGCAGCTTTTGCAGGGTGTGCAGGATAGTCGGAGTCGATACAATTCCATCCGAATTCCGCAATTGAACGACCGCAGCTTTCCGGCTTCCGTGACGCGCACACTCGGTGGTTCTGCCGTCAGCAATGTCATCAATCGACCGGTCGCGTTCGACGCGGCTCGGAACGGCGAAGATGCAACGATATCCTGACTCGCCGTAACGGCAGACGCTGGCCCTGTCGCCTAACTTCTCCGCCACTGTTTTCAGTGGAGCCGCAAGCCCGCGCCGAAAAATACTAGAAGCCCCGCTCCTGCGGGGTTTTTCGCTGAGGGAAGCGTAGCGGCGACATCGACGGGTGATCCGCAGGGGAGGGAGGAGCGCCAGAGGCCAGCGATGCGGCTTGCTCGGCACGAGACGACGGCAGGCCACCCTCACCAAGCCACTCGTCGTAGTGATGGTCTAAGGCCAACAACAACTCGTCTGGCTTATCCATGCCGCTTTGGAATAACTCGATGATGTGACGGCCAATACGCTCCCTGGCCGGATCGCCAACTGCTATCCCAGCCTGATGGCAATATTCATCGACCACTGTGGCCAGCATTGAAAGCTGCGTTGGATCCGCTGCCCGGTTGAAGGTCAAATCGCTTCTCCCTTGTTGGGCGAAAGCGTGATGGACTCTTCCACTCGCCGGCTTGCCGGGAAGGTGCAGGCGACCATCTATATATAGTGTGCCGGTTTGGTACATGCGACTCGATTATTGGATCCAATGTAGGCCCGTCAGTTTTGTCGCCGCATTTTTAATGGCCTGACAAAATTCAGGAACCGCCCCTAGGGCAAACCCTCAAAAGATCCAAAAGGGCAGGCCAGTTGCGTTTCCCTCGAATTTATTTGTCACCCCGCCTTGCTGAAAACGACCGTGCCGTCGTCTTTGCGAACTTCCACCGCTACAATACCGTCATCCTGCTTTCGGGCGGGAAAGGTAGTAAAGATGTGGTCCCTCGCAGCCTTCTCGGCATCAAATGGCGTCTTCTCTACGATGCCCTTTTCCCATACCAGATCACCGTGTAGGCCACCGCTGCGACGCTCCCTCTACAGGCGCTTTGATCTTGCTGGCCAGCAATTCAACGGGTGCATCCAGCCCTTTGACGGCGGTGTGAAGGGCCACTGTGGCTACAGCTAGGTGATCCTCTGGCTTGCCGTTGTCGTTGGCTGGGTCGATTATGGGGAGCGGCTTCATCCGCGAACTATGCGCCCTGTCGCGAGATCGGTCTATGGCTGGGTAAGTGATTGGCTCGCAACTAGCCTTTCTCACTTTGCAAAGCCGCCGAGGGCGCTTGCAAGGACGACGGGAGATCCCCATCTAAAGGCTGATAGCGGACAAGCTGGAAACGTCGGTTCAACATCCGACGGCCCCGACCAAATCGGGGTTTCGTCTAGGGTAGGACACCACACTTGGTAAACGCCGCTCCCTTCCGGTCGAGCGGCGTTTTCGTATCTCTGTAAAAGCGAACAATCGGGCCGCGCTGTGGAAGGGCGAGCCAACTTGATTAGCGTTGCCCTGGCGGCTGGTGCACGTCTTGACAGGGCGAAGTGTGTCTGTGGGTCTGAAACCCAAGGAAAATGCTGCAGGCGGTGTGGATCGTTTCGGCCGCGGAAGCGTTCCTTTCGAGCCAAATGAACATCGGGAGGAATCGATGGTCGATCAGAACAGAGAAGATCGCATCCGCCAACGGGCATATGCGCTTTGGGAAATCGAAGGGAAGCCCCATGGCGCCGACTTGCGTTTTTGGGAACAGGCAATGAACGAGATCGACGAAGCGGACCTGCGGAAAGATTCATCGGACACACAGCAGTCTGCCGGCGCAGGTCCAGCCATCGCAAAGCGGTCAAAGGATGCGAAAGGGCAGCCATGAAACGAAAACCCCGGCGCGAGGCTGGGGGGCCTCGATCACCTGCCGCACCGATTGCGAGTACAGATCGACGACCTCTGGCAGCCAAACCCCGTCCGCGGTAAGATGAAACACAGCGGCGGGGCAACCAGCAAGGGAGTCCGCTATGAAAGTCAAAGACGCAATGCACAAGGGTGTCGACTGGGTCAGCTCCGAAACCCCTGTCACCGAACTAGCGAAGATGATGCGAGCCCAGGATATTGGCTCGATTCCTATCGGAGAGAACGACCGGTTGATCGGAATGGTGACCGACCGCGACATCGTCTGCAAAGGACTGGCGGAGGATGGTTTCGACAGCCGTACCGCGACGGCGCGCGATGTCATGACTGCCGGCATTCACTGCTGCCGCGAAGACGACGATCTGGCCAAGGCCATGCAGCACATGGAGGAACTAAAAATCCGCAGGTTGCCGGTGATCAACGAGAATATGCGGATGGTCGGCATCCTTAGCGTGGGCGACCTCGGTCAGTCGGCGCCGATGGAACTGGTGTCCGAATACGTCAAGAGCGTTTCCGCCCATCACCACTGAAAGGGTGGCTCGCCCGGCGGATAGTCGATACCCGTCGGGCTTCGGCTCCGACGATTGCGGAACCCAACCGCAACTGTCGGCTGCATCCTTGGAAATGCCGCGTGTGCAGGACGAACTTATACTGCACCTGTACGCAGCTCTGGCGGAGAAGGAGCAGCGGCAAATATCGGAGCGCACTCGGTCCGCCCTCGCCTCGCGCAAAATTGCACCCTCTCCTTGCAGTGGCTGCATGCGGTTGCCTTTAACGCGATCCAGCCAGCTTTCGGTGAAGTCGGTCTGCCATAGCTGGTTAGGGGCCGTCGTCTTGTCCTTGAACTCGTTGGCAGCCTTCATGACGATGAAGGCCGGACTGTTGATCAGGTCGTGCGCCTTGAGCAGACGATAGACCGAAGCCTCATCGACGCTCGCCGCCGCCGGTATCGGCGTCATGAAGTTTCGAGCGGGCATACTTCACCATGCCCTCGACCTTGCCCTTGTCGTTCCCCTTGGCGGGAGCGCACTAGCCGAAGAAGCTCTTTGATCAGTGATCCCACAATATCTCCTGGAGCATTTCCTCGACCGAGTACGGCGAAATTCCAAGTTCTCCAAATCCCGGCATCTCCGGCGATGACACGTTGTCGACCTGCATCAGTTCCACTTGATTCCGAGTGACGGGCGGGCTCGGGAGCATTTCGGCGAACCAAGCCAGCGCGTGCCAAGCGGCAAATGGGATTGGAATCAGTTTGGGCTTAAGACCGGCTTCGTGCGCAACGACTCTGAGAAATTCCTCGTAAGAGTAGACGCGGGGGCCGCCACACTCGAATGTGATCGGATGCGTTTCCGTGCCCTGCAGCACTCTTGCGGTCGCCTCCGCCACATCTTCCACATAGGCCGGCTGCAATCTCGTCAGGCCGCGGCCGAACATCGGATAGATTGGAAGCCGGCCGAGCAGCTTGAGGATGGTGGTGAGAAACGCGTCATCCGGTCCGAACATCACCGCCGGGCGGATGATAGTGGCGTCAGTAAACGCGGCACGCACCGCCAGTTCGCCTTCGCCACGCTTGCGGATGTAGAGTGACGGCGAGGCAACATCGGAGCCGATTCCTGAAACGTGAATGAGCCGTTCGACGCCAGCTCGGTGTGCTTGAGCTGCAACCCGCCGGGCTGACTCGACATGTACGGAATGAAAGGTCTCCCGTCCCTGTTCGACATAAAGACTGACCGCATTTACAACACCGTAAGCACCAGCAAGTGCATCGGCGATCGCCCGCTCATCGTGGATATTGGCTTCGACCGATTGAAGTTGCGGATCATCAGAACCAAACAGCTTCCTGGCCCGTTCCGGATGTCTTGATGCGATCCGAACAAAAAACTCACCAGCGCGGAGACGCCGAACAACGCGGCGGCCGAGAAACCCGGTTCCACCGAACACGGTGACGACGCGATGGTTCATGGAAGCCATGGCCTGGACTTTGTCAGCTCATGTCGGCCGTCTCGACCCGGCGGTTCAGGTCATGTGGGCGGCACACCTACTGACCACTATCTATCACCTGGGCTACCTCGTACAGATTGGGATCGATCTCGTCCGTCAACTGATCGAAATGACCCCACTCCTTGCGGAATTCCGGCGACTGATGAGCCAATCGCAGCAGGTCGCGATTCTGCCATTGGACGTAGTTGACGATGCGCCGCCCGTCGAGGCTGCGATGCAGGCTGATTGAGATGAACCCAGGCTGGCGCGCCATAAAGCGCGCCCGCTCGGTCATGACGGATAATGCCTCGGCCTGTTTGTCCGGTTCAGAATCGACGACGGTGATTTGGGTGACGGGTTGGTTGTCGGTTCGGATCTGTGTCATGGAAACCTCGCTAGATTGGCGATGGATTTGCCGTGTCACTGCTGGCGGTCGACGGGCCGGCCTGAGCGATCGAGCACCCGATCGATCTTGCTCGCCATGATGAAATCGTTCTCGTGCAGTCCTTTGATCTTCTTGGTGCTCAGGGAAACCGTCACATAACCCCAGCCGAAACTGATGTCGGGGTGATGGCCCTCGGTTTCGGCGAGCTCACCGATCTCCTGGACAAGGGCGAGCGCGTCCCGGAAATTGCCGCATCGAAAGCTCCGCTGGATGCGGTGGGCATCGTCACCCAGCTCCCAATCAGGAGCATGTGCCTGAAAGCGTTGGGCTTCATCACGCGTGAGCGGCGGGACGCCGCCGCGACAAGGCGTACATGTTTTCTCGGCAAGAGTATCGGTCATGTTCTTGTCTCCAAGACTATTTTTAGCAGCAAAAACGACAGCGACGAGCGCCTATCGATTGATCTCCCCGAACACGATGTCGAGCGAGGCGATGATCGCCAAGATATCGGCTCGCAGTGCCCGCGTCGCTGGCCTCCGTCGTCCTGGCTATAGTTTCAGGCGCCGCTCAGTAGTCCATTCCGCCCATTCCGCCCATACCTCCTGCGCCACCCATAGCGGGCGCATCCTTCCGCGGAATGTCCGCGATCATTGCTTCAGCGGTGATCAGCAGGGCCGCGATGGAACCGGCATCCTGCAGGGCCGTCCGAACGACCTTGGCGGGGTCGACGATACCGGCCTTGATCATGTCGACGTAGAGTTCGGTCTGAGCATCGAAACCTTGATTGTGATCCTTGCTGTCCATGAGTTTCCCAACGACGATCGAGCCTTCGACGCCGGAATTCTCGGCGATCTGGCGGATCGGCGCCTCGAGCGCCCTCAGCACGATCGAAATGCCGGCCGTCACATCGGCATTGGCTCCCGTCAGCCCGTTAAGCGCCGACCTGGCGCGCAGCAGCGCCACACCGCCTCCGGGCACGATGCCTTCTTCCACCGCCGCACGCGTGGCGTTCAGCGCGTCGTCGATGCGGTCCTTCTTTTCCTTGACTTCCGTCTCGGTCGCACCGCCGACGCGAATGACGGCAACGCCGCCAGCCAGCTTCGCCAGCCGCTCCTGGAGTTTCTCCTTGTCGTAATCCGAGGTCGTTTCCTCGATCTGCAACTTGATCTGCTGGATGCGTGCTGAAATGCCGGTCTTTTCACCAGCGCCGTCGATGATCGTGGTCGTGTCCTTTTCGATCAGCACGCGCTTAGCCCGCCCGAGCATGTCGATCGTAACGTTCTCGAGCTTGATGCCGAGGTCTTCGGAAATCATCTGGCCGGCGGTGAGCACCGCAATGTCTTCCAGCATGGCCTTGCGACGGTCGCCGAAGCCCGGCGCCTTGACGGCCGCGACCTTCAGGCCGCCGCGCAGCTTGTTGACCACAAGGGTCGCCAACGCTTCGCCTTCGACGTCCTCGGAGATGATCAGCAGCGGCTTGCCGCTTTGCACCACGGCTTCGAGGATCGGCAGCATCGCCTGCAGATTTCCGAGTTTCTTCTCGTGAATGAGGATGTAGGGGTCCTCCAGCTCCGCGCGCATCTTGTCGGCATTGGTGACGAAATAGGGTGAGAGATAGCCACGGTCGAATTGCATGCCCTCGACGACATCGAGTTCGGTCTCGGCGGTCTTGGCCTCCTCGACGGTGATCACGCCCTCATTGCCGACCTTGTTCATCGCCTTGGCGATCATTGCGCCGACCGACGCGTCGCCATTGGCGGCGATCGTGCCAACCTGGGCGATCTCGTCCGAAGATTTGACTTTCCTGGCCCGGGCTTGAATGTCCTTCACCACGGCAGCCACAGCAAGATCGATGCCGCGCTTGAGATCCATCGGGTTCATGCCCGCGGCAACGAATTTGGCGCCCTCGCGCAGGATGGAAGCGGCCAGCACCGTGGCGGTGGTGGTGCCGTCACCGGCAAGGTCGTTGGTCTTCGAGGCCACTTCGCGCACCATTTGCGCGCCCATGTTCTCGAACTTGTCGGCAAGCTCGATTTCCTTAGCGACGGCGACCCCGTCCTTGGTGATGCGCGGCGCGCCATAGGCGCGGTCAATGATGACATTGCGGCCTTTGGGGCCGAGCGTCACCTTCACGGCATTGTTGAGGATCTCGACACCGCGCAGCATCCGGTCGCGGGCATCGGTAGCGAATTTGATTTCCTTGGCAGACATGATTTTACGTCCAGTTCAGTCTAGAAATTAGGAGAGCGCAAATCGCCCGGTCAGGCTGCTTTCTTGGCCGCTTTGGTCTTCTCGACGATGCCCATAATGTCGCTCTCCTTCATGATCAGGAGATCCTCGCCGTCGATCTTGACCTCGGTGCCGGACCATTTGCCGAACAGGATGAGATCGCCGGCCTTGACGTCGAGCGGAATCAGCTTGCCGCTCTCATCACGTGAGCCTGGGCCGACGGCGATCACTTCGCCTTCCTGAGGCTTTTCCTTGGCGGTGTCGGGAATGATGATTCCGCCCTTGGATTTGTTGTCGCCTTCAGCGCGCCGAATGACGACGCGGTCGTGGAGTGGTCGGAACTTCATTGGGGGTTCTTTCTGCCGCCGCACATAGAGCGACTGCAACACTTAACATAGCCCCTTTGGCACTCGAATGATAGGAGTGCCAAATTTTCCAGGCTTGCCTGGCGACGCGTCGGCGCGTTCATTCACCTGCCGGCAATCGCCCTGCAGAGTTCGGCGCAACAGATGGTGCAGCTCAACCCAGCAGACCTCGACGCCGCTCTCGAAAAGGACCTTGGATAATCATGACCGCACCATCCCTCATGCAACGCATCCTTCCCGCGTGGGGAGCGCTTGCCTGCGCTGCGGCGGCGGCTTTCCATGCGAGCCGCTTCAAAAATGATGCTGCGAAACGGCGCCGGCTTTATCCGACGAACGCCTCACGCATCCGAGCGAACATGCCGGGCTGTCTCCCGGCAATCGCCGCACGGATGTGACGGGCGGCCGTTGCGGCGTTCACCGTCGCGCCGAAATGGCAATAGCAGATGATCTCATGCAATTGCCTGTCGGTCAGCTCGAAGAACCGCTTCGCTTCGCCGTAGTTGTCGTTTTCCAACCCGGCGGCGCGGAGGACAGGATCCTCGAAAGCGATCGAAATCGGCGTGTCGTGGCCGCGCATGATCGCGCGCGCATTAGCCGGCTGGTACTCAGTCTGAGGCAGCGTCGAGAGGCGCCGGTCAGGGTTCCGTTCGAGGAGCTCCGCCCAGCGTTCAAGACGTTCGCTGCGCGACATGGTCTGGCGCGGGTAGGCCTGATCGATCTCGGCGACGATCTGCAGTTGCTCGATCGTTTGGTGCTTCATGTTGGCCTCCTATTCGGACGATAGTTGGTCCACCCATATCCTTCTTATGCCTGCAGCCAGCGTGACTCCAACGGATCGTGAAGTCCAATCACGATGATGCCTGGAGGGCTTCGTTCACGCAGATGTGGAGGCTTCGCAAAGATCCGGCCATTAATTTGGCGAAACGCGGTCAACATGCGCGGCTGTTCGACGACGTCGGTCTGGAGTCCGTGCCGATCGAGGTGACCGACGGGCAGAGTCTGTGCTGGAGTAGCCCGGCTCCATTGCGGGCCGGGCAGCGGGATCAAGGGAGTGGCAGTTTAGCTTCGAAACCGCCGAAGGCCGGGCTGATGCGAGTTCTCCGCTCGGTCGTTGGGCCTTGTGACTCCAGTGTACGACTTCCGGCACGACCTGGCGCCTGGCTACTCCGTAGGATCGCAGTTTCTGTGTCGAAACCACTATCGAAGTTACCCGGCCCGATGGCGGAGTGTTGCGGATTGCGCGCGATCCAAGGACCGGTCCGTTCCAACAAATTGAGCGGAAGCCATCTCAAAAACGGTGCAGGCTGTGCGTCGTCAGGATGGTAGCCGAACCAGCGAAACAGCCAATCAGGTGTCCCTTCCTTCGACCTTTAGAGACTGAGCAGTCAGCTGCCGCCAAGCGAGAATGACGATCGCTCTCACTGCTGCGGTGCTGGTATCGGTGTGCCGCCAAACCAACCAGCCGCATACGCAATCACAACCAATACCACGATCACGGCTACCACGCCGCACCAGAGGCGCGCCTGTCCTTGAGATCCATCGTTACCTCCTGCCCGCTACGTGTTGGCCACTGGGCTAATTCCTTGAGCCTTTAGCCGTCATTTTCCCAGATGAGCGACCCATTTGCCCTCTGGTAGGCACTCAGTAGGCTGGATAAGGGTCTTTGATAAGCGCACATACGACCGCGCCGGCATGATCGCCAGCGGCTGCGACCGGCGGCTGCAGGCGTGCTCGACGAGTAGCGTTGCGGCATGGATGTCAAAAGATCGGCGATGCCGTCCAGCGCCCGTGTGATCGATGCGGCGCGCGTTATCCTGATCTTCCAGCACGGCTCCGCGCAGCCGCACCCCTCATATGACCGTTTCGAGCCGGCTGAACCGAACTGGGATGAGTTCCCGAACCTCGAGTTGCCCTGCCGCATCCTTGTCGATGACAGTCAGCAACTGTACTTTTTCAGATCCCACAGGCAGAACCATGCGCCCCCCTGGCTTGAGCTGCTCAAGCAAAGCCGGCGGCGTCGGCTCAGCCGCCACCGTGACCAGGATCTTGTCGAATGGGGCGTGCTCAGGCCAGCCGCGAGACCCGTCTCCGACACGAATGCCGACATTGGAGGAGCCGAGGCTCTGCAGGAGAGCCTCGGCATGGCTTGCGAATTCCTCGATGATTTCGACGCTCCAAACCTGCGAGGCGAGTTCCGCGAGGATTGCGGTTTGGTAGCCCAGGCCGGTGCCGATCTCGAGCACTGCCTCGTGCGGTTGGGGAGCAAGGAGATCGGCCATGAGAGCGACGATGAAGGGCTGCGAGACGGTTTTATCGAAGCCGATCGGCAGCGGCATGTCCTGGTAGGCATAAGGCGCGACCACGGCTGGAACGAAGAGATGCCGTGGCACCTGCCGCATCGCTGCCATCACCCGCTCATCGAGCGTCGCCTTGCCGAGTTCTTCGCTTGCAAGGTCGGCATAGATTGCAATCACCTCGACCATGTGCCTGCGTAGAACCGCGAGGTGCTCTTCGTTCATCGGCTTCATGACGGTGGGCGTTCCTCAACCAGTCTGCTGCCTGATAGCCTTATAACCTGTTCGTCTGGTCACAGTAATCATGTCGTCGAGAACGCGGCTTCGGTTGGGGCGGGTTGTACCGCTCTGCTATTTCGTCGCCGTCCTTGTTGCTCTCCCGTTCCTCGCACCGGGGGGTGGAACGGCGTGCGCATCAGCAGCTCGCCAGCCAGGCGACAACATCGATATAGCGGATCGCCAGCCAGTTGAGCACCAATGGGCCGAAGGCCAAAACGACGCCGAACCCTGCGCTGTAGCTCCTGTGCTGATCGTGCGTGATCTGGTGATTGACGATGACCGGACCTGGGCGAGCCAGAAGCGCTATTCGCGCTGCAGGCGAGGCGAGGGCGAACGCCGGCACAGCCGGCGCGGCGCTTCCGTTGCATTTACGCCGCCTCCGGACCGTCACTACTGTGCTGTTTGGATGCATCAGCAAGCGATTAGCGGATGTTCAAGTCGGCGCAGGGCCGGTGAGGAAGGGCATGATGTCCACGCCTTCTCCCGGGAAGACCGTGAAATGCGGGTGGTTCTCGAACAGGCGGGCGGCAGCATCGATGGTATCGGCCTCAACGACAATGTAGCCGCAGAAAGGGTTCACGGCAGTGTTCGACTATCCTGCTAAGGTTGCGCCCAGTCGCTTAGAAATCGAAACAATCCAGGCTCGCAACTCAGAACCAAAAGGCTTCGCAAGAATGGCCCGATCCCAAGCCAAAAAATAAGGTTCCGGCAGCCTGATCCGCTTGTCGAACGGGGCGACGAGCCTGCCCGACGCGATATCGTCGGCAGCCATTGACAGTTGCGCCAGCACAAAGCCCCTTCCGTTGGCCGCCGCATCGATCGCCGCGCTCGACAGGGAAAAGGCCACTTCGCCGGATGTTCTGCGATGCACCGCGCCGATGCTTGCGGCCCATTCCGCCCATGTCGGCGGCGAGCGGTGATCGCGAGCCCATTCGATGCTGAGAAGCGGCAGATCGAGAATATCGGCGGGCTTGCCGACCGGATGTTTCGCCAGCAGCGTCGGCGAGCAGGCCGGCACCACCCAATCGGTGAACAGTTCGGTGTAGTGCTCGAAATCACGATATTTGGTGCCGTAGGAAATACGGAAGTCGACCTGTTCGGCGCCCAGCCGGGGCTCTGTCTCGGCGCCCACCAGCCGCACAGTCGCGCCGGGGTGGTCGATCTGCCAATCCAGGAGCTGCGGGCCGATCCATTTGCTGGCCAGCGACGGCAGGCAGGAGATGGTCAAAGTGTCCGCGGACCGGGCCCGTTCGATGACATCTTGGGCCTCGCGAATGTGTTCGAAGCCGACGGAAACCGCTGCGTGGTAAACACGGCCCAGCGCGGTAAGGGCGACACTTCTGCCGCGCCGTTCCAAAAGCCTCGCCTCCAAGGCGTCTTCGGCCTTGCGGATCTGCTGGCTGACCGCGCCGACGGAGACGCCGAGTTCGTTGGCCGCCGCCGTCACGCTGCCACGCCTGCCGAAAGCCTCGAAGGCCTGTATCGCACGTAGCGGGGGCGTCTTGTTCACCTGGGCAACGATCCTGGGGTCAGCTTGATTTAGTTTTTCTAAAATAGAACGCAGATGCAAGCCCTATGTCGTCCCGGGCCCGCAAGATATTCGTTTAGGCGTTCACAAGCTCGGGAGGACGCCATGTTTCTTCGAAACTGCTGGTACGTTGCCGCATGGGACCATGAGGTCGCCGACAGGCTGGTGCCGACCCGGATTCTTGGCGAGGATATTGTCCTCTATCGCCGGACGGATGGTGCTGTGGCCGCGCTTGAAGACGCATGCCCTCACCGCAAGCTGCCGCTGTCCATGGGCCGCATCAAGGGCGACACTGTCGAATGCGGCTATCACGGGCTGACCTTCGACAGCACGGGAACCTGCACACGGGTGCCGGGCGCGGAAAAGATACCGCATGTCGCCTGCGTCCGTTCGTATCCGATCGCCGAGCGCTACGGCCTGCTCTGGGTCTGGATGGGCGAGGCAGCGAAGGCCGACCCCGCGCTGATTTTCGCGGTCGACCACTGGGGCGATCCGGCATGGGGCGTCAATCGTGGCGAGTCCATGGCGCTCGATTGCAACTACCTCTACATGACCGACAACCTGCTTGACCCTTCGCATGTGTCCTGGGTCCACCAGTCCTCCTTCGGTGGCGTTCAGGCGATGGAGGATGCGCCGCTCGAAACCACCGTGGGCGCGGACGGCGTGACCGTGTGGCGCTGGGTGGTCGATGCCGCGCCGGCGCCCTTCTATGCGCCTTTCCTCAAATTCTCCGGCAATTGCGACCGCAAGCAGCACTACGAGGTGCGCTACCCCTCCAACGCCATCATCAAGGCGATCTTCGTGCCGGCCCGCACCGGCGGCGAGGGCAAGCCGCTGCACGAGGATGTGTTCCTCATGGACAGCTACAATTTCATGACGCCGGTCGATGAGAACCAGACGAAATATTACTGGTTCCAGATGCGCAATTTCGCCCCCGACGACCTGGAGGTTTCGCGTCAGTTCGCCACCTCCGTGCGCGGCGCCTTTGATGAGGACCGCACCGTGCTCAATGCCGTGCACAAAGGCATGGCCAACAAGCGCACGCCCAATCTCGATCTCAAGATCGATGTCGGGCCGCTGCGTTTTCGCCGCAACCTGGCCAAGCTGATCGCCAGCGAGAGCCAGCAATTGGCGGCTGCCGAATGAACGCATTCACCGCTCGCGACACCATCGCAAGAAGCGGGTTTCGCGACCTGAAAGTGGTCGCGAAGGTGCGCGAAAGCGCCATCATCACGTCGTTCCATGTCGAGCCGGTCAATCCACAGGACTGGCGCGACTTCCAGCCGGGCCAGTTCCTGGTGTTCCGGATTCCGGTAGCGCGGGAGGCAGCCGGCGAAAGGGGATATGTGCTGCGCAACTACAGCGTCTCCTGTTCCCCAGACAGCACTCGCTATCGGATCAGCGTGAAGCGCGAAGCAGCACTCGCGCCGGGGCTGCCCGACGGGGTAAGCTCGTGCTTCCTGCATGACCGGATCGAGGTCGGCGATGTGCTTCAGGCGGAAGGGCCGTGCGGCGATTTCGTGCTCGACAAGGGCAGCAACCGTCCAGTCGTGCTGCTCAGCGGCGGCGTCGGGCTGACGCCGATGGTGTCGATGCTGCATGCGCTGGCTTCGATGCCGGACCGCCGTGCCGTCTTCATCCACGCTTGCGAGAACGGCGATGTGCATGCCTTGCGCGACGAGGTGACCGGCCTGATCACGACCCGGCCCGGCCTGACCGCGCACTACTGCTATCGGTCCCCGTCCGAGCGCGACAGGGCCGAACAGAGTTTCCACAGCGAAGGCATGATTTCGCGGGACGTGCTGCAGCGCCTGCTGCCGATTGATGACTATGATTTCTACCTCTGTGGCCCACCGCCGTTCATGCAGGCGATCTACGCCATGCTGCGCGAGCTTGGCGTGCCGAAGCATCGCATTGCCTACGAATTCTTCGGCCCGGCAACGGTGCTTGAGCCTGATGCCGTGCGAGCCCCCACGGTTCCGGCGCAGCCGGCAAGGACCGAGCCGGCCGGTCAGGCGACAACCGTGGAATTCAGGAAGTCGGGCCTGACGGCCGTCTGGGATGGCTCGGCCGCATCGTTGCTCGACCTCGCCGAGAACCAGGGTCTGTTGCCCGAATTCAGCTGCCGGGCCGGCATCTGCGGCACATGCAAATCGCGGCTGATCTCGGGCGACGTCGCCTATTTCGAAGAACCACTGGACGAGCTTGGGGCAGGCGAAGTGCTGCTGTGCTGCTCCAAGCCGCGCGGATCAGTCGTCCTGGATGTTTGACAAGATCGTGATGCCGCGCGTGGGCGCGGGGAAACGGAAGTCGGATTTGGAACAATCGGTCAAACCAGCATCGGGCCTGCCGCTCAATCCGCATATCGCCGCCTTGCCGTTCTACAATGCCGGCATGAACATCGCGATGGCGCGAGCGCTGAGTGGCCGCCACGATATCGCCCGGCTGGCCAGCAACGAGAACCCGGATGGGTGTTCTCCCGCCGTCATGGTCGCATTGGCCTCCTCATCCTTCGAGCCATGGCGCTATGCCGATCCGGCCTGCACTGCGCTGCGGGCGGCGCTTGGCGAAAAACTGGCGGTCGATCCCGGCCTGATCGTCGCCGGCAATGGTTCCGAGGAGATGATCGCCGCCATCTCGCGCGCCGTCCTGGTGCCGGGCGCCTCGGTCGTCACCACGGTACCGAGCTTCGGCCTGCATGAGATAGAGCCGCTGGCGGCCGGTGCCGATGTCGTCAAGATTGCGATGACACCCGAAATGGGGTTCGATCTAGCCGCGCTCGAGATGGCGATCGCGGCCGGGCCACGGATCGTTTTCATATCCTCGCCGTGGAACCCGGTCGGGCCGGGTCTCGACCGTCCCAGCTTGCAACGGCTGATCGACGCGGTGCGGCCCGGCACGCTTCTTGTCCTGGACGAGGCCTATTTCGAATTCGCCGATCCCGGCGCGCCCGACGGCATCGAGGTCCTGCGCGATAGCGGCATCGACCATGTGGTGCTGCGTACATTCTCGAAGGCCTATGGCCTGGCGGGACTGCGCGTGGGTTATGCCGTCTGTTCCGGCTTCGAACTGGCAAGAGTGATCGCGGCCGCCAAGACGCCTTTCAACGTCAATGCGGCGGCGCAGACCGCCTCCATCGCGGCACTCGCCGATGAAAGCTGGATGAAGGCGTCGGCGGGCCGCGTCAGGGCCGAGCGTGCGCGCGCCGCCGCCGCACTTGCCGGCCTCGGCTTCGGGGTTGCCCAGTCGCAGACAAACTTCCTGTTCTTTGACTGCAAGGGCGACAGCGCTAGCCTTGCCGCCGGTCTCCTGAAGCAGGGGATCATCGTCAAGGCGTGGCGCGAAGCCGGCTACGAGCACTATCTGCGTGCCACCATCGGCTTGCCGGCTGACAACGACCGGCTGATCACAGCGCTTCAGGGATTGGCGGGGCGATGAGCGGCCTCGCGTCTCCCAGGCAAACGAACTGGATCGAGCAAGCGGTGCCGTTGTCGGTTGTCGACGCGATCCGCGATGTCGTTGGCGCCTCGAATGTGCGGATCGGTGATGATGCCGGGGCGATCGACCTTGGTTCGAACGGGACGGTTTGCGGCGCTGGCATCGTCGTTGCGCCTTCATCGACCGGCGAGGTCGTGGCGGTGGTACGCATCTGCCGCCAGAACGAGATTCCCATCGTGCCGCAAGGAGGGCGGACCGGCCTGGTTGACGGCAGCGTTTCGCGGCCAGGCGAGATCGTTCTTTCCCTGGAACGCATGAACCGCATCGAGCGGCTCGATCCGCTCGAACGCGTGGCCGTGGTCTGCGCCGGTGTCACCCTCGAAGCCCTGCAGGTGGCCGCTCTAGAACACGGGCTGGAGCCAGGCATCGACCTTGCCGCGCGCGGCTCGGCGACGATCGGCGGCATGGTGTCCACCAATGCGGGCGGGGTGATGGCCTTTCGCAACGGCGTGATGCGCCATCGTGTGCTTGGCCTGGAGGCCGTGCTGGCCGACGGATCGGTCTATTCCGATCTGACCCGGGTGGTGAAGAATTCCGCCGGCTACGATCTGAAGCATCTCTTCATCGGCGCCGAGGGCACGCTTGGCATCGTGACCCGCGTGGTCGTCAAGCTCGACCCTTCGCCGCGAGCCACCGCCACCGCGCTTTTCGGGCTGCCGTCTGTCGAAGCGGCTCTACAAACCATTCGCCTGGCACTTGAATCGGATGCCGGGCATCTGCGCGCGGCGGAGGCGATGTGGACCTCGTATTTCAGCCTGGCCGCCGCCGCGCATGGATGGTCCGAACCCGGCGTGCCGCTCAACCAGCCGCTGTTCCTGCTGCTGTCGCTTGGCGGCGCGCGCGAAGAGGCGCTGCGCGAGGATTTCGAGCGGATCTATTCGGAAGTGATGGAGCGCTATCCCGAAGCCACCGGCATCATTGCCGGCTCGCGCCGGCAAGAGGACGACCTGTTGCGGTTGCGCGAGGACACCGGCGTGCTCTATCGCGCCCATCCCCATGCGCCTTCCTTCGACGTATCGGTGCCTCTGTCGGAAATTCCGGCCTATCTCGACAGAATCCTGCCCGGGCTCGCCGCGATCGAACCGGGTCTGGCGCCCTATGTCTTCGGGCACCTGGCCGACGGGAACCTGCATATCATCCTCAACCGTCAGGGTCCGCTGGCGCCTGATGTGGCGGAGGCTGCTGAGGGCGTCCTGTATCAACAACTGCGGGAGATTGGCGGTTCCTTTTCCGCCGAGCACGGTGTTGGGTCCAAGCGCATCCATTCGCTGCTGGCGACGGCTGACCCGACGAAGCTCGCCGCGATGGAGCGGGTGAAACGAGCGCTGGACGATCAGTCGATCATGAACCCCGACAAGGTGCTTCCCTCTGACGCCTGGTTCGTCCGGTCCTCCAGGCCGCTCCTTTCCGACAATGAGCGCCGATTGCCACCTCAGAACGCGAGCGATCACAAACGATGAATAGCCCCACGGTGGAACGACAGGGAATGAACGGATTGACCGCAACCGCCAGCGGTCCAGTGGGATCGACCATGCGCCATGATGAGCCAGCACCAGCCTATGCCTGTGATTTCGCCACCCTGCGCCAGGGATTTCGCGAAGCCGCTGAGCGGGCGGGCGCGGAACTGTCGGAATATGTTCATCCGCTGAACGGCCCGGATGGCGAGACGCTGGCGACGGATGTGGCGCTGCTTGGCCGCCGTGATGCGCGCAAGCTGATCGTGCTCATCTCCGGCACGCATGGTGTCGAAGGCCCGTTCGGCTCGACCTGCCAGACCGCCTGGCTCGGCCAGAAGTACCTGCGGTGCCTGCCCGGCGACACAGCCATCCTCGCCATTCACCTCATCAATCCCTGGGGCACGGCATGGTCGCGGCGCGTCAACGAGGACAATGTCGACCTCAACCGCAACTTCATCGACTGGTCTTCGAGCACTCCGGTCAACAATGGCTATGCGGGCCTGCACGATGCCGTGGCCTATCGCGAATGGGAAGGGCCGGACCGCACAGCGGCCGACGAGAAGCTCGCCGTGGCGCGCAAGAGGCTTGGGCATGCCGGGCTGGCGGCGATCGTCGAGGCCGGCCAGTATGAGTTCGCCGACGGCATGTTCTACGGCGGTGGTGGCCCGGTCTGGTCGAACCGCACCTTGAACGAAATTCTGAAGACCTTTGCCGGCGCAGCACGCCATGTCATCGTCTTCGACCTGCATACCGGGGCAGGGCCTTACGGTTATCCGGCTCTGCTTTCGGTGGCGAGTTCCGAGCATGCCGGCCTTGCCTGGGGCAAATCCATCTTCGGGCCGGCGCTGGCAACAGTGCTGACCGGCCCGGGCGCCAGGACCGGTACCGGCATCGCGGCGACGGCGACCGGCTATGTCTCCGACGCCGTCCGCAGGGCAATGCCGAATGCGCGCGTGCTGCCGCTTGTCGTCGAGTGCGGCACGCTGGACGGGCCGGCTGTCATGGAAGTGGTCCAGGCCGACAACTGGCTGCATCTGTTCGGCAAGCTCGATTCGCCGCTGGGCAAGCGGATTCGGGACACGCTGCGCGCTGCCTTCTTTCCGGATGACCCGGACTGGCAACGCACCTGCCTTACCAGCAGCCTGCGCTATTTCGACCGTGCGCTGGCGGATCTACGGACTGTCGAGGTAACCCAGGACGCGGCCATCGGCAGCGAACAGACGCGGCCAACCGTTCCCGCCGTGGTGGCTGATCCGGCGCCCGCTGACGAGGCGAAGATCACCACGCCGGCCGTGCAGATCGACGAGCTTCACAAGAGCTTCGGCTCGCTTCTGGTGTTGAAGGGCGTCAACCTCACCGCCCATGCAGGCGAAGTCATTTCCATGATCGGCTCGTCGGGCTCGGGCAAGAGCACGTTCCTGCGCTGCATAAATCTTCTGGAACAGCCGGATGGCGGCAAGGTCGCCATCGACGGTGAGGTCATCAAGATGAAGCCGCTGTCGAACGGCCGTCTTGGGCCAGCCGATATGGCGCAGGTCGAACGCATCCGTGCCCGCGTCGGCATGGTGTTCCAGAACTTCAATCTGTGGCCGCACATGACGGTGGTGGAGAACATCATCGAAGCGCCCCGGCACGTCTTGAAGGAGCCCCGCGAGAAGGCCATCGAACATGCCCACGCCCTTTTGAAGAAGGTCGGGCTCGCCGACAAGCACGCCCATTATCCCGGCCAGTTGTCCGGTGGCCAGCAGCAACGGGCGGCGATCGCCCGCACGCTGGCGATGCGGCCCAAGGTCATCCTCTTCGACGAACCGACTTCGGCGCTCGATCCCGAACTGGTCGGCGAGGTGCTGCGGGTGATCCGTCAACTGGCGGAGGAAGGCAACACCATGATCCTCGTGACGCATGAGATGCAGTTCGCGCGCGAGGTCTCCCACAAGGTTCTGTTTCTCCACCAGGGAAAGGTGGAGGAAGAGGGTGCGCCAGCGGAGCTGTTCGGCAGCCCGCGCTCGGAGCGTCTGCGCCAATTCCTGGCACGGACACTGTGAGGGAAGCCCGCATTCTCGAAACGTCCGGTTCGCGCCGGACAACGGCAATGAAGACCAACAACAAGGGGAACTGATATGAAATTGAAAGTCTTGACGCTGCTCGCATGTCTCGCGGGAAGCATGGGAAGCGCATTGGCGGCCGAAGGCGAGTTGTCCATCGGAACGGAAGGCGCCTATCCGCCATGGAGCATGTCCGACGCCAATGGCAACGTCACCGGTTTCGACGCCGATGTGGGCGCTTTGCTGTGCACCAAACTCGCGGTGACGTGCCATTTCGTCGTGCAGGCGTTCGATGGGTTGATCCCGGCGCTGAAGGCCAAGCGCTTCGACGTCATCATCTCGGGCATGTCGATCACCGCCGATCGCAAGAAGGAGATCAATTTCAGCGTCGGCTATGCCGAACTGGCCAACATGTTCGTCGCGGCCAAGGGTTCTGATCTGGCCGCCATCACCGATGTCGACACGCTGCTGAAGTCGCTCGACGGCAAGAAGGTCGGCGTGCAGGCTGGCACCACCCACGCGCATTTCATCGAGAAGCGTGCGCCGAATGCCGACCTGAAAACCTACGACACGCTTGACCAGATGCAGATCGACCTGGCGAGCGGCCGTATCGACACGGCTTTCGCCGATCAATCCGCCTTGCAGGATTTTCTGGACAAGCCCGATGGCAAGAACTTCCAACTGGTCGGCGTTGAGATCAAGAGCACGTACGACCCGACGCTTGGCGAAGGCATCGGCGTCGGCATCGCGCAGGACAACACCGAACTCAAGGCCAAGATCGACAAGGCGCTTTGCGAGCTGATCGCGGACGGCTCGGTCGGCAAGGCAAGCCAGAAATGGTTCAAGACGGACATTTCCCGGCCCTGCAAATAACGCCTTGGAATCCTCGCATGCGCCCGGACCGCCGGGCGCATGCACTTCATTGGCACGACAGACTAGGGCAACGCAGATGGAATTCGGTCTCTGGCAGGTTTGGGAAGCGGGTTGGGTGACCGCCATCCTGCGTGGCGCATCGATAACGATCCTTGTGAGTCTCGTCAGCATGGCGGCCGGGCTGGTGATCGGCATTGTCTGCGGCTTGATCAAATGGGCCCGGATATTTCCGCTCTCGCTGCTCGTTGATGCCTATACCTCGCTGGTGCGCGGCGTACCCGAACTGCTCATCATCTACCTCCTGTTTTTCAGTTCGGTTGAATTCGTGACCAAGGTCGTGACCGCTTTCGGCTATGCCGGTGTCGCGGAGAGCGGCTATGCGTTCGTCATCGCGGTCATCGCCATCGGCGCGATCTCCGGCGCCTATTCGACCGAGGTCGTGCGCGGAGCCCTGGGGGCGATCCCCGATGGGCATATCGAGGCCGCTCGCGCGCTCGGGCTATCGGGCGGCCGGATCTTTCGCCGCATCATAGCGCCGCAGATGCTGCGCATCGCGGTTCCCGGCATCAACAATGTCTGGCAGACCACGATCAAGGACACGGCCCTGGTCTCGGTGGTCGGCCTTCAGGAGCTGATGCGCATTTCTTTCATTGGCGCCAATTCCACCCGCCACCCGTTCATCTTCTACCTGATCGCGGCTGTGGTTTATCTGGCCATTACGCTCGTCAGCCAAGCCGGGTTCGACGGCATCGAACGCCTACTCAGGGTGAGGACGAGAAAGTAGTATGATGGATCTCATCCAGCTAGCGGTTCCCGTCCTGCTCAAGGGCCTGTGGGTCACAGCGGCACTGACGTTCGTTTCGGTGCTGATCGGCTTCAATCTGGGCCTCGGCTTGGCGCTGATGCGGCTGTCGTCGAACCGCTTCCTGTCAGGCTTCGCCAAATATTATTCCAATGTCTTTCGCGGGACGCCACTGCTGGTGCAGATTTTCCTGTTCTATTACGGGCTTGGCCAGCTTTCCCTGATCAAGGATAACGCGGCTTTGTGGTGGGTGATCAGCGACGGCGCGCGCTGCGCCGTCCTGGCGCTTGCGCTGAACACGGCTGCCTACACGTCCGAAATTCTGCGCGGCGGATTGATGTCGGTTCCGGTTGGTCTCGTCGAAGCGGCCCAGGCGTGCGGCATGTCGCGCATACTGCGGTTCCGGCGCATCGAGTTTCCGCTCGCCATCCGCCAGGCGCTGCCGGCCTATGGCAATGAGCTCATCCTCGTCGTCAAGGGGACTAGCCTTGCCTCGACGATCACGGTGCTCGAAATAACCGGCTATGCCAAACGGCTCATGAGCCAGACCTTCGCCATCTTCGAGATCTTTGCAATTGCCGGTGTGCTCTATCTGGTGATCAATCTGATGTTGATCGCGATCATCCGCTCCACCGAGCGTTTTCTCATGCGCCACGAGACCTCCTCTGGCCGACATTTGACCGCGCCGCAACCAAATCGATCTACCATGATTTCGTGACGCCCCTACTCAGATAGGTGATCTGAAAACCGGCTGTCCGCTCCAGCACAACCTCGAACTAAACTTCGCTGTCGGCGACGGCCGCTTCCAGGCGGCGGCTACGGGGTCCTGGACGGCCGAGATCAGGCGCAAAGCCGCCATCGCTGCGGTGCCCATCTTTGTTCTGGAGTGGTGGGAAAATGGCGCGCCCGAAGAGATTCGAACTCCTGACCCCCAGATTCGTAGTTAGAGAGCCTCGCTTCGCTCAGCCGCAGCAGCGAAGCCGAAACTGGCAGTTCAGTGTGTGGGGTGAAAGGCGGTAGCGCGCTCCCGCTACCAAGCTTCGTTAAGATATTGAAATATCTAAATAATCTGTGCTTAGCGGTGGCGCTTCCGATTGAAATTTATCAATAATTTCAATGCGGCGGGGTCCGCGCACATCGCTCGGATCTCGGCTTATGCAAGCCGTTCCGCATGCCGTTTCAGATGGTCGTCCATGAATGTCGAAATGAAGAAATACGAGTGGTCGTAGCCGTCCTGCATTCGCAGCGTCAGCGGAATGCCGGCCTTGGCGCAGGCCGCTTCCAGAAGCCAGGGCCTCAGCCCATCGTTGAGAAATCCATCCGACATACCCTGATCGATGAAAAATTCCGGAAAACGGTGCCCATCCTCGATAAGCGAGGTGGTGTCGTAGCGCCGCCACGAGGCCTCGTCGTTGCCGAGATATTTTTCGAAAGCAGGCCTCGACCAGCCGGCGGTGGCTGGCTGCACGATCGGCGCAAACGCCGAGCAGCTTTTGAAGCGTTCTGGATTTCTCAGCGCAATCGTCAGCGCGCCGTGGCCACCCATCGAGTGACCAAAGATCGCTTGACGCCTCATGTCGGCCGGAAATTCCTGTGCGATCAGAGCCGGCAGTTCCACGGTGATGTAGGAATACATCCGATAGTTCTTCACGTAAGGCTCTTGCGTCGCATCGACGTAGAAGCCGGCGCCACTGCCGAATTGCCAATTGTCCTTTTCATCGGGAATATCGGCGCCGCGGGGACTGGTGTCGGGACAGACGACGATCAGGCCAAGCTCCGCGGCCATCCGCCTGTACTCGCCCTTGTCCATCACATTGGCATGGGTGCAGGTGAGGCCAGAGAGGTACCATACCACCGGGCAAGGGGTTTCCCGGGCCTGCGGCGGCACGAAAACGGCAAAATTCATGTCGCAGGCGCAGGCATCCGAAGCGTGGGAATAGACGCCCTGCATGCCACCATGCGACCTGACGGCGGAGATGATCTTCATCGACTCTGACATGTGGTTCTTCTCCGCCAATTTCAAAACGCCAATCACGGTCGCTGTGTCTACGGCATCGGTCGGGATCGCGGCAACCTTGGTGGATTGGACCATGATCCCGATTCTACGAGATGGCCCAGGCTCTGATCGACCGGCGGCGCGGGCATTCCGGAATGCCTGTTGCGCCGCCGGTCTTACGCCGATGCTGGGGAAGCCGGTATTTTGGGAACACAGAGCTTTCAGCGCGGCGTATGGCTCAAACCGATCAGTAAACCACGACGCTGCGAATGCTCTCACCGGCATGCATGAGATCAAAACCCTTGTTGATGTCCTCGAGCTTCAGCGTGTGGGTGATCATCGGGTCGATCTGGATCTTGCCGTCCATGTACCAGTCGACGATCTTCGGCACATCGGTGCGGCCGCGTGCGCCGCCGAAAGCGGTGCCCATCCAGGTCCGCCCGGTGACCAGCTGGAACGGCCTGGTCGAGATCTCCTGGCCAGCACCCGCAACGCCGATGACGACCGACTTGCCCCAGCCGCGATGCGAGGCTTCCAGCGCCTGACGCATCACCTTGGTGCTGCCGGTGCAGTCGAATGTGTAGTCGGCGCCGCCGATCTGGTCGGCGCCGCGCTTGGTCATGTTGACGAGGTGGGGCACGACATCACCGTCGATCTCCTTCGGATTGACGAAATGCGTCATGCCAA
Organism: Mesorhizobium cantuariense; assembly: GCF_042647205.1. Lineage (NCBI taxonomy): Bacteria > Pseudomonadati > Pseudomonadota > Alphaproteobacteria > Hyphomicrobiales > Phyllobacteriaceae > Mesorhizobium > Mesorhizobium cantuariense. The sequence goes on from NZ_JBHRVD010000001.1 coordinate 5,204,777, forward strand.
ACTTCTCGCCCCAGCCCTTCTTGTCGTTGTTCAAATCGACGCCGATGATCATGTCGGCGCCGGCAAGCTTCAGACCCTGGATGACGTTGAGGCCAATGCCGCCGAGGCCGAAGACGACCGCAGTGGCGCCTTGCTCGACCTTGGCGGTGTTGATGACAGCACCGATGCCGGTGGTGACGCCGCAGCCGATGTAGCAGATCTTGTCGAAGGGCGCGTCCGGATTGACCTTGGCCAGCGCGATCTCGGGCAAGACCGTGAAATTGGAGAAGGTCGAGCAGCCCATATAGTGAAAGATCTTGTCCTTGCCGATCGAGAAGCGCGACGAACCATCCGGCATCAGGCCCTGGCCCTGCGTCGCGCGGATCGCCGTGCACAGATTGGTCTTGCGCGACAGGCAAGACGGGCACTGCCGGCATTCCGGCGTATAGAGCGGGATGACGTGATCACCCTTCTTGACCGAGGTGACGCCCTTGCCGATATCGACGACGACGCCGGCGCCTTCATGGCCGAGGATGGCCGGAAACAGGCCTTCGGGATCGGCGCCAGACAGCGTGAATTCGTCGGTGTGGCAGATGCCGGTCGCCTTGATCTCGACCAGCACCTCGCCCTCGCGCGGACCGTCGAGCTCGACCTCCATGATCTCCAGCGGCTTTCCGGAGGCGACAGCGACTGCGGCGCGGGTTTTCATCTTTTCTCTCCCAATGAGTGTTCTGCCGAGCCGTAACTCAGGCTCTTTCTGATCAACTATGCGGCGACCTTGGTGGGGCCGGCGGGGAACACGCCCGACATGACGGTAAAGCCCTTGATGCGCTTGATCCGATCGCACCAGCGCCGGATGGCCGGATAGTCCTGACGCGGGACACCGCCCTCCTCCGACAGGATGATGTATGGAAAGCAGGCGACGTCGGCGATGGTCGGATGACCGGCCGAACAAATCCAGTCTCGGCCTTGCTGTTCGCCGAACCACAGTTGTTCGTCGAGGATGCGGAACAACCGGTGCGCGCCGGCGCGGGCGGCGTCGATGTCGAAATCGTAGAACAGAGCGTCATGCAAGCGGGCGGCCGACGCAGTCGAAGTGATCCCGTCGGCGAAGGCCAACCATTGGCTGATCTCGCCGAGTAGAGCCGGGTTGTCCCTGGGATACCACGTGCCTGATGGATCGTATTTCGCCGCGAGATAGACAAGGATCGCCTGCGCGTCGCGCAGCACCAGTCCGTCATCATCGAGTACCGGCAGTTGCCCGAGCGGATTGAGCCTCAGGAACCATTCGGATTTGTGTTCGCGGCCCGGGTAGAAGTCGACAGGCACCGTCTTGTAGTCGATGCCGAGAAAGCTCATCAGCAGGCGCAATTTGTAGCAATTGCCGGACAGTTCGTAGTCATAAAGGGTGATCATCGGCAGCTCCTAGATGTCCAGCACGAGGCGTGCCGATTTGGCGCGCGAGACACAGGTCATGATCTTGGTCCCCGCTTTTTTCTCGGCATCGTTCAAATAGACGTCCTGATGGTCCGGCTCGCCTTCGATCACGGTCGCCACGCAAGTGCCGCAGGCACCCTGCTCGCAGGATGACGGCACATCGATGCCATTCTCGCGCATCACCTGCATGATGGTCTTGCCAGCAGGCACCTTGAGCGTGACGCAGGAACGCGCGAGGGCCACTTCGAAGCTCGAACTGTCGTCGATCTTGTTGGTGTTCTTGAAATACTCGAAATGCACGGAAGCGTCCGGCCAGTCCTGCTCTGCCGCGATCTTGCGGGCAGCCTCCAGCATCGGGCCGGGCCCACAGATGTAGACATGCATGCCGTTCCGGTATGGGGAAAGCAGTTCGCGCAATTTCGCGCCTGTCTGTTCGGGCGTCAGGCCAAGGTGCGGCACCAGTGAGCCGCCGAGTTGCCGCAAGCGATCGGAAAAGGCGAGATGCTCCTCTCCTTGCGCGAAATAGTGCAATTCGTGCGCCAGATCCTGGTTCTTCAGCGCCTGCGCCATGGCCAGCAGCGGCGTGATGCCGATGCCGCCGGCGACGAACAGCGTCTTGATCGCGTCGCGGCGAAGCGGAAAATTGTTGCGCGGCTCGGAGATCGCCAGCACGTCGCCTTCACGCACGGTCTCGTGCATGCATTTCGAACCGCCCTTCGAATCCCGCTCCAGCTTGACGCCGATGGTAAAGCTGTCGGTCTCGCCAGGGCCGTTGGTGATCGAATATTGCCGCACCTCGCCATTGGGCATATGGACATCGATATGGGCCCCCGGCTGGAATGTGGGCAGAAGGCCTTTGATCGGGCGAAGCTCGAACCCGGCTATGCCGTCGGCTGCCTGCCATTTCCGTGCCACCGTGACGCGCAGCGCCGCCTTGCGGCCATGCGTCGTCAGTTCCGGCATTTCGGCGAGTTCGGCTGACACTTTTTCGTAGACAGGTTCGATGGGCGTAGGCGAAGGTACATTTGCCGCTTCGCGCTCGACCTGGTCGCGCAACTTGGAAAGCCGTTCATTGTGGTGTCGCAGTATGTCGATGCGCGCGGCTCCTTCGGCACCCTGATCGAGCACGCCGCGGATCACCGAACGGTTGGAATCAACCGGCTGGACAAAGAAGACGCCATGCGTCTGCGCATCGCCGTCGCGCGAGCAGAGCGCCACGGCAAAATCCTGGGCCGCGTCGATGAGGATTTCGGCGCCCTCACCATCGATCGCCCCATTGGGTTGAAAGCGATAGGCTTTCAGCCTTTCGACGACCTTGTCGGCCGGCGCATTGACCGGAATTCCACGCAAGGCGAGCAGCTTGCCTTCGGCAAGTCCAACGACATCAGGCAGTTCGCCGCGCGGCTCTTCCGAGGACCAAACCAGCCCATAGCGTTCCACCGCCGGAAAGGTGCGGTTGGTGATGGTGCGGGCCGGCGCGTCGGCCGGGTGCGCGGGGATATAGGTGCAGCCGGCAGTGCGGTTCGAATAGCGCCAGCCGTGATACTGGCACTTCAGTTCGCGCCCGTCATTGATGCCGATCGAGAGCCTGACACCGCGATGCAGGCAACGGTTCTCCCAGATATTGACGTAGCCGTCATCGGCCCGCCAGACAGCAAATTCCCGACCAAGCAGCTGGCCATGGAAGACGTGGCGGTAAGGCAAATCATAGGCAGCGGCGATTGGATGCCACCGGCTTCTGGCTTCTTGCAACATTCGTCGTCTCCAAAAAATAGTGTCAGGCCGCAACCGGGATGACGCCGTAGGTCACGCCCTTCTGGCTAAGCCAACGCCGGTAGGCGATGGCCGATTTGTCGGCCCGGATCGGTGTTTCGGCGCGCGGGTCCAGCGGAAGGCGCTTCGGCACCTGGTTCTCGAGGATCGGCTTGTCCTGTCCGAAGATCGTCTGCTGAAAGCGCTTGATGATCTTGTCTTCATTGTCTTCATCGAGCACGCAAAGCAGCATGTGGGCGCGCACATGCTCCTGATCGACCGGCTGCAGGAAGACGGCGATGACATCGCGCCGGGTTTCGTCGACCGGGCTCGATTTGTAGAGCACCGAGCAATAGGGATGCGGCACGCGGTAGATATAGTCCACGTCGGCGCCACCATCCGAAGCGGTCGAAGCCATCGGCTGGAAGAAGCGGCAACGCGTGGCCAGGATCTCGTCGCGGTCGACGGATATCTCGACGTCGTATTCTTTGACCTCGGTATGCGGTTCAACGCCGAGGATATCGGTGTGCACGTAGGGAAAGTGGCCCATGTCGAGAAAGTTCTCGATGGCGCGCGGTGCCGAGACGTTGACGCCAAACGTTGCCGCGTTGAGCTTGCGGCGGTCGGGCTCTTCATATTCGGGGATCGGAAACAGCTCGGCCGGTGGCGAACCGAGCGAGGTCCAGACATAGCCATAGGCGCTCTTGGCCGGCAGCGCTTCATGGATCGAGGCCGGGTCGATCCGGTCTCCGGATCGCAGGTCGGGCCGGGATCTCCACACTCCGATGGCGCCGGTCGCGCCAATTGCGAAACTGACCTGCTCCCCGAGCAGGGTCGTCTCCACCACACTGTTTGGCGTCATCTCGGCAATGGCGCCGATCGGATGCCAGAGATTGAGGATGACCGGGTCCGAACATCTCGTCTGTATCATTTTCATGTCCTTCGAAGGAGCCAAGGCCGACATCGATCCTGTCAGGCCTGAACCGGAATGGCGCCGTAAGTTATTGCCTGATCACGCAACCAACGCCGGTAGGAAACAGAGACGGCGTCGGCGCGGATCGGTGTTTCGGCCCGCGGGTCCAACGGCAATCGTCGCGGCACCTGGTTTTCCAGGATCGGCTTGTCCTGGGCGAAGATCAGCTGCATGAAGCTGCGCACCGTCGCCGCGTCAATGTCGTCCTTGAGATAGCAAAGAAAGGGATGCGCAATGCAGTTGTCCTCATCGACCGGCTGCACGAACAGGGTGATGACGTCGAGCCGGTCCTTCTTTACGGGATTGCTCTTGTAGAGGGCCACCGTGTAGGGCCTGATCACCTTGTATATGTAGTCGACGACAAAGCCTTCCTTGGCGGTGGGCGAGGCAAGCGGCTGATAGAATTTGCATTCGGTCGCCAGCAGTTCGTCCTTGTCGGTGATCTCGACCCTGTAGGGCACCACCTCGGTATGCGGCTCGTCGCCCAGCAGGCTGGTATGCACGAAGGGAAAGTGTCCCATGTCGAGGAAATTCTCCACGGCGCGCAAGCCCGACACCTTGACCGCGATCGAGCCGCCGGTGACCAGATGCCGGTCCGCCTCATTCGATTCCGGAATGTAGATGATGTCCCGCCAAGGCTTGCCAAGGCACGCCCAGACGAAGCCGTAGCGCTCTGCCGAATTGACCTGTTCGCCAGTGTCCTGGCGAACGATCTCCTTGTTATAGCGTCCCTTGCAGGCGATCGAGAGAGCGACCCCCAACAAGCGTGTCGTGACCGGAGCACCGGCGGAAAGCATCGAGCAATCCGCAACAATATGCCAGTCGTTCAGAAGAACCCCGTCGCTGCAAGGGCTGGTCATCGCAATCGTCCTCCCTGGCCGGCTCTTCACATCGAACCCGGCTTGGTCAGCACCGCCATTGCAAACACAAGATTGGATATCAATCAATGCATTTTTTGTAGCCAATGAATGTTTTTTGGTTGACAGATTGAAAGGATTGCATCCCATATATGCCAACCGCAACCTGGGATATGGGGCGCTGGAATGACGCCGATCATCGGCAGTGACATTGCGAAAAGCGCGTGGAAATCCAGGCGGAGCGCCGTCTCGTGAGCAGCCGTTCCCAGTCTATCGCCGACACGCTGACGCGCGCCATCATTGATCATCGTCTGGTTCCCGGTTGCAAGCTCGGCGAACGCGAGCTCGCTGAAATATTCGACGTCAGCCGCATCGTCGTCCGCCAGGCGCTGATACGGCTCGCCGATGACGGGCTGGCGCAGATCGAGCGTAATCGCGGTGCCTTTGTCGCCAAGCCAAGCATGCAGGAGGCAATGGAGATCTACGATGCCCTGACGCTTGTCGAACAGGGCGTGGCGGCACAGCTGAGCGATCGGCTGGGCCCGGCCGGCTGGGCCGAACTGCGCCACCATGTCGAGCGGCAACGACAAGCCGTTGCAGCCGGCAACCATGCCCTGGCCGACGTGCTCGGCCAGGAGTTCCACACGGTGTTCGTGCGCCTCAGCCGCAACAAGGTGATGCAGGAAATCCATGCCCAGCTCGTGCGCCGCACGACGCTGTTGCGCTCGCTTATCACCGCCGATTTCGACTATTGCAATCTGCTCGACGACCATTCACGTGTCGTCGACCTCCTGGAAAAAGGCCGCCTCAAACAAGCTATGGATCTCATCGACACCCATCACCGCTCGGTGGTGCGCGGCTACATCATGGACCGCGAGGTGTTCCCGGAAATGACGCCCGCCGAAGCCCTCGCCCCCTATCTCGATGGTGCAGCCGACGCAGCCACAACGGCGGTTCCGCTCAGAAAGATGGCGAAGTCGCCAGGCAATGGCGACGCGGCGACGCATCTACACGTCCATCTTCCAAAAACAGACCCGGCATCCGCAAGCCGGGCATCAACAAAAAAAGCCAACAGAGGGTTACCATCATGAACGACGTAACAAGACGGGATTTCCTGAAATACAGCGGGGCGCTCGGCGCAGCACTTGGCGCGGGGGGATTGAGCACGGTCGCGCAAGCGCAGGAGGTGCTGAAAATCGGCGCCGTCTATGTCTCGCCGGTGGCTGAAATCGGCTGGACCAAGCAGCACAGCCTCGGCGTCGACGCCATCAAGGCCGCATTCGGCGACAAGGTCGAGCTTACCGTCATCGACAACATCTTCATGCCGCAGGACGCCGAACGGATTTTTCGCGAACTGGCCAGCGCCGGCAACAAGCTGATCTTCGGCACCAGCTTTTCGCACGGAACGCCCATGCAGAAAGTGGCGCCGCGGTTCCCCAAGGTGGCTTTCGAACATTGCTCCGGCATCGTCCACCTCGCCAATCTGGGCACCTTTGAAGCCAAATATTACGAGGGCACTTTCGTCGCCGGCGCGGCCGGCGGCTACATGTCGAAATCAGGCAAGATCGGCTTCATCGGCGGCTTCCCGATCCCTGATATCGTCGGCCCGGCCAATGCGCTGCTGCTCGGTGCGCAAAGCGTCAACCCGAACGCCACCTGCAATGCAATCTTCCTGAATTCCTGGTTCGATCCGGGCAAGGAAAAGGAAGCCGCCAAAACGCTGCTTTCACAAGGCTGCGACGTCATCTGCTCGATGACGGACACGGCAACCGGTGTCCAGGTCGCCGGCGAAGGCGGCGCGTGGTCGATCGGCTATGCCAGCGACATGGCGAAGTTCGGTTCGGGCAAGCAGTTGACGGCATTCGTCCTCGACTGGACCAGCGACTATGTCGGCGCTGCCAAGGCCGTTGCCGCAGGCACCTGGAAGCCGGAAGTGCGGTGGGACGGACTGGCGGCAGGCGTAGTCAAAATGGCGCCCTACAATGACGGCATTCCGGCCGACGCCAAGGCCAAGCTCAAGCAGCTCGAGGCCGACATCGGCAGCGGCAAGGTGCGTCCCTACGGCGGCGAATTGAAGGACCAGGGCGGAACCGTCAAGGTCGCCGCCGGTTCGGTTCTGGCCGACGACGACATTCGCGGCATGAACTGGTTCGTGAAGGGGATGATCGGCAAGCTGAGCTGATTATCCGTCAACGAGCCGCGTGGCGCCGAAGCTGAAATGCTTCGGCGCTTGCCAGCTTGCGCCTAGTCCAACCCCGCTTCACGCCACGGCAGGACCCGCCATGCATCCGCGTCTAGAACTGCGCAATATTTGCAAACGCTATCCGGGCGTCGTCGCCAATGACGACGTTTCGTTGTCGATCCAACCCGGCGAAATCCACGCTGTCCTCGGCGAGAACGGCGCCGGCAAATCCACCCTGATGAAGATCATCTATGGCGCGGCGCAAGCCGACTCCGGCGAAATCTATAGCGATGGCAATGCGATCGCCGCTCACAACCCTGCGGTTTCCCGCGCGCTCGGCATCGAGATGGTCTACCAGCACTTCGCGCTGTTTGAATCCGTGTCGGTGGTCGAGAACATTGCCCTGTCGACAAGCAGCGCCTTTCACCTTCCCACACTTGCCGAAAAGATCCGCGACCTCTCCATGCGCTACGGCATGCCGATCGATCCGCTTCGCCAGGTGCACGACCTGTCGGTTGGCGAGCGCCAGCGCGTGGAGATCGTGCGCTGCCTGCTGCAGGCGCCGAAACTCTTGATTCTCGACGAACCGACTTCCGTGCTGACACCACAGGCAGTGGTCAAGTTGTTCGAGACGCTGCAGCAGCTCGCTGCCGAAGGCTGCAGCATCGTCTATATCAGCCACAAGCTCGACGAGGTGCAGGAGCTCTGCGACACCGCCACCGTGCTGCGTAACGGCAAGGTTACCGGCACCGCCCGTCCGAAAGAGACGACATCACTGGAGCTTGCCCGCATGATGGTCGGTTCCAAGCTGCCTGAAATGCATCTCAGCCCGCCAAGCCCGAGCGCCAAGCCGGTGCTTGAGGTCAACAATCTTTCGGTCCAGGCTCGGGACCATTTCGGCGTCGACCTGAAGGACGTGTCGTTCAATGTGCATGGCGGGGAAATCGTCGGGCTGGCGGGCGTCTCCGGAAACGGCCAGGCCGAGCTGATCGCCTTGCTCAGTGGCGAACGCACCCACGAACGCGGCGACGCGATCAGGATTTGCGGCACCGACGCCGCCCGCCTGCGTCCGAACGAACGCCGCAAGCTCGGCGTTGCCTTTGTCCCCGAAGAGCGGCTCGGGCGCGGCGCGGTGCCATCGCACACGCTGTGGGAAAACGCCGTTCTGACCGCGCACCGCTTCGGCACGGTGCGCAACGGACTGGTCGATCGCCCCAAAGCCAAGGCTTTCGCCACTGGCATTATCGACAGGTTCAAGGTCAAGGCCAACGGCGCGCAGGCGATCGCGCAAAGCCTGTCGGGCGGCAACCTGCAGAAATTCATCGTCGGGCGCGAGATCGCGCTCAAGCCAAAGCTGTTCCTGGTCTCGCAGCCGACCTGGGGGGTCGATGTCGGGGCATCCGCCTTCATCCGGCAGACCATCATCGATCTCAGCCGTGCCGGGGCAGCGGTCCTTGTCGTCTCCGAGGAACTCGACGAGCTGTTCGAGATCTGTGACCGGCTGCTGGTGATCTGCCAGGGCAAGGTGTCGGCGCCACTCGTCCGCACGACAACCGACCGCGAGGAAATCGGACTTCTGATGACCGGCCGGGGCATGAGCGAGGACACATTGGCGAACAGAGGTGGCGACGTTGTACTTCAGGATTGAACAGAGGCCGGAGCCTTCCGCCCCGATGCGTGTCGCCGCACCGGTTCTGGCGACAATTTTGACGGTCGTCGTCGGCTCGATTTTCTTCGCCTCGCTCGGACATGATCCGCTGGCCACGCTCCATGCGTTCTTCGTCGAGCCGCTCAGTTCGATGAACGGGCTGTCGGAATGGCTGCTCAAGGCCTCACCGCTGATCCTCATCGCTTGCGGGCTGGCGGTCGGCTTTCGCGCCAATGTCTGGAACATCGGCGCCGAGGGCCAGTTCACGATGGGCGCCATCGCCGCCAGCGGCGTCGGGCTGTTCTGGCCCGATCCGGAGAGCGTGCTGCTGTTGCCCCTGATGTTCGTGGCCGGCATGGGCGCCGGCATGGCATGGGCGGCAATCCCGGCCTTTCTGCGCGCCCGCATGAATACCAACGAAATCCTCGTCACCCTGATGATGACCTATATCGCTACGCTGTTCCTGTCCTATCTCGTGCATGGACCGTGGCGCGATCCGGCCGGATTCAACTATCCGCAGACCGCCCTCCTGCCTGCCGCCGCGCTGCTCCAATCCTTTGATCCGGCGTACCGGCTCAATTCGTCGATCTTTATCACTGTCGTCGCCGTCATCGCCATGTGGCTGTTCACCGACCGCAGCTTCCTCGGCTACAAGATGTCGGTGAGCGGCGCGGCCCCCCTAGCCGCGCGGTATGCGGGATTCCGCGAGTCGGCGGCGGTCTGGATCGGCCTGCTGGCAGGCGGAGCGGCAGCCGGCATCGCCGGCATGGCGGAAGCGGCCGGACCGCTCGGCCAGCTCTCGCCGCAAATATCGCCGGGTTATGGTTTCGCGGCCATCATCGTCGCCTTCATCGGACGGCTGAACGCCTTTGGCATCGTGCTCGGCGGGTTGCTGATGTCGCTGCTCTTTCTCGGCGGCGAAGGCGTGCAGATGACGCTTGGCCTGCCCTCGGCACTGACACGGATTTTCCAGGGCATCCTACTGTTCTTCCTGCTCGCCGCCGACTTCTTCATCTTCTACCGCGTTCGCCTGGTCCGGGAGAAAGCCTGATGGATCTGTTCATTGCCATCTTCACCGGCACCGTCATTGCTGCGACGCCCTTGATCTTCGCCGCACTCGGCGAACTCGTGGTCGAAAAATCAGGCGTTCTCAATCTCGGCATCGAAGGCATGATGCTGATGGGGGCCGCCCTTGCGTTCTGGGCGGTCACCGCGGGCTATTCCATGCCTGTCGCGATCATGGCCGGCGCGCTGGCGGGTGCTGCCACATCGCTGCTGTTCGGCGTTCTGGCGCTGACCTTCCTGACCAACCAATACGCCGCCGGCCTGGCGCTCGCGATCTTCGGGTCAGGTGTTTCGGCTTTTCTCGGACGCGGCTTCGGCAGCGAGCCGATCGAGGCGCTGCGTGGCATCGACATCCCCATCCTGTCCGACGCGCCGCTAATCGGCCCGATGCTGTTCCGCTTCGACCCGATGGTTTACCTGGCCTTGCTGATGTTCGCAGCCATCAGTTGGTTTCTCTACCGGACCAAGGCCGGGCTCATTTTGCGCACGATCGGCGAGTCACCGCAGACGTCGCATGCGATCGGTTACCCGGTGATCAAGATTCGCTACATGGCCGTGCTGTTCGGCGGGCTGATGGCGGGACTGGCGGGCGCCTATCTGTCGGTCGCCTACACGCCACTGTGGGTCGAGAACATGACCGCCGGCAAGGGCTGGATAGCACTTGCGCTGGTGGTGTTCGCCACATGGCGGCCGCTGCGCATCCTGCTTGGCGCCTGGCTGTTCGGCGGCATGACGATCCTGCAGTTGCAAGGACAGGCGCTGGGGCTGGAAGTGCCGTCAGAACTGCTTTCGGCCCTGCCCTATCTGGCGACAATCATCGTGCTAGTCCTCATCTCGCGAAACCGTCAGATGCTTGCGCTGCATTTTCCGGCTTCGCTTGCAAAACCATTCCGCCCGGCGAGCTAGAGCGGGATGAGATTAGTTTCGGTCATAGCCGGAGTTTTCGAAGTAGTGTGAGCACTCTGCCGGTGTGACGCGATTGAGGGTTTGGCCGATCGCGTCGCAGACGGCTTCGACGGTTCGGCTTGCGGCCTTTCTCAGCCAGTGCTTGAGCTTTGAAAAGAGCTGCTCGATCGGATTGAGGTCGGGCGAGTATTTCGGCAGGAAGAAGAGCCTTGCGCCGGCGGCGCGTATGGCGCGGCGCACCGCCTTGCCTTTGTGCGAGCCGAGATTGTCCATGATGACTATATCCCCCGGCTGGAGGGTCGGCGCGAGAACCTTCTCGACATAGAGGAGGAACCTCTCGCCGTTGATCGGCCCATCGATCAGCCAAGGCGCATCGACGCGATCGTGGCGCAGCGCGGCCAGGAAGGTCATGGTCTTCCAGTGGCCGTGCGGCACTTTGGCCTTGATGCGCTGGCCCACCGGCGCCCAGCCCCTGAGCGGCGACATGTTGGTCTTGGTCCAGGTCTCGTCAATGAAGACCAGTCGCGTGGGATCGATCCGGCCCCGATACTTCGTCCACTGCAGCCGCCGTCGCGCGACATCGGGACGATCCTGTTCGGCGGCGATCAGCGTCTTTTTTTGTGAGTGAGCTTCTCGGCATGCACGAACTCCCATACCGAACGGTAGTCGACCTTCAGACCACGCTCACCAAGCTCGGCCACAAGGCCGCGCAAGGTGAAGTCCCCGTCGTGACAGCGCTCGATCAGCCAGTCGCGCCACGCTCCCGAGAGTTTCTTCGGTTTGTAGCCGCCCACCTGGCGAGGCGCGGCACTGCCAGTCTCTTCAACACGCTTAAGCCACGCAATGGCCGCGCTATAGCTGACGCCAAATCGAGCCGCCGCGGCGCGCCGCGAGAGCCCTTCCGTCTTAACCGCGGCGACAACCCGCTCGCGAAGGTCCATCGAATATCCTGCCATCCATACTGGCCTCCTCCAGTATGAAGGTTGAATCAGAACAAAGGTGATTTGGGAATCCCACGACTCTTACAAATCCCATCCCGCTCTAGGGATTACTCCCTGTTGTAAGGCACGCCGAGCGCGACCGGCTGATGCGTGCGCGACCGCAGACCGGCCAGCAGCACCAGCGATGCCACATAGGGCAGCACCAGGAATATCTGATGGGGGACGGGAATCCCCACGACCTGGGCATGGATGCCCAACGCCTCCAGAAACGCGAAGATGAAGATCGCACCGACAACCCGGAACGGCATCCAGTTGCCGGCGATGATAGCGACGACGACCAGCCAGCCTCGCCCGGCAATAAGGTCGGGAACGAACTTGTCTGAATAGCCGAGCATCAGGAACGCGCCGCCGAAGCCGGACATCATGCTGCCGAACATGATCGCGAGCGCGGAATGTCGCTTCATCCATGCGGAAGACCAGGCCGTCACCGACGACATGGCCATTCTCGTCGCACCACGGCGCATAGTAGATCTGACCGACTTGCAGCTTCTTCATGTCACGCGGGATGAGCGTGTCCATCAGCTTCTCGGCATCGGGGCCGGCGATGACATATTTGGACAATGGCGACATGTCGCCCATGGCAACCCTGGTTCGGATTGCCGCCAGTTCCTCGACCATATCGGAATAGGAATCGACGACCATGTTTCGGTCCCAGCGCATCCACAATGCGTTCTGGTTCAACGGCGCCGTACGCTCAACGAAAGGCGTGCCGCGAAAAGCGACCCTGGCATCGGCTACCGTGCTCAAGCCCGTCGTGAATTTGATGTCATCCATTGCAAGTCTCCTCCCGGTCGCAAGGCACTTCGCCGCGACATTCAACAACGGGTGAGGACTGGCGCATCCCGCGCCAGGGAAAGGAGCCATCGAAGAGCAGACCGCAGAATGGCATCCTACAAGCAGGTACCAGGTCACTCAGATGGCTCTTGCCTCATCCGTATCTTGGCTGAGACTTTCACTTCACAGGGGTTTTCGGAATGCCCCCGGTTGCCGACGAGATACCGGCAGTTCAACCTGAATATTTGAAGCTGTTATTTAAGCATTCGTTCAACGCACCTGCGCACTTTTATCACGAAGCTACTCAGTGTTTAGCCAATGTCGTGGGCTCCGTTCGGGCCAATGTCCGCTTCCAGGAAGTGAGTTCCTGCGGATAGAGATGGCAGTCCGTTTCCTTTCACGCCCTTTGCGCAACAAGGAGCCTGCCGGGCGAAAACGACGAGCTGAGGCACCTTCGTGAAATACACCCAGCCGATGCTACAAGCGACGCAAAGCCTACGAGCCCGTGGCGCGTCGGGTAATTCGCTCCAGTCCGAGCAGCAGGACCAGCGTAGCCGCCACCAGGATCATGGTCAGTGCCGCACCGGCAAAGATGTCGCCGCGGTCGGTGGGGCTGAAGATCGAGACCGGCGAGTAGCGCTCGTCTCCGCTGCTTTGTCATTGACCTATTGCAATTATCGTACCCGCCAACCCTGAGTTCTTTTCAGGATACCTTTCGAAACAGCCATATGGATGATCCGCGCGAGTGCATTGGTGTAGAAGATCATCATGCCCATGGCAGCGGCAGGCGCGGTGTCACCAGCGTCGTCCATGTTGAGCACTGCGACCGAGGCAAGCGCCGTGTGAGTTGTATAGATGAACACCACCGCGGAAACCGTCGTCATGGCGTTGACGAAAAGATAGATCGAGATATCGAGGATTGCCGGCAGACAGATCGGCACTGTCACCCGCGTGAACAGGCGATAGAACGGCTGCTTCAGCGAGGCCGCTACCGGCTCGAATTCGCGATCGATCTGCTTCAACGCTGTCAGAGCCGTCAAATGACCGACTGTGTAGAAGTGCGTCACCGTGCAGACGACCAGGATCGCCATTGTGCCGTAGATCGCGTTCAGCGGATTAGCCGGATTGTTGAAGAAGAAAATGTAGGCCAGGCCGAGCACAAGCCCCGGCACCGCCATCGGCAGCATGGCGAGGAAGTGGAAGGCGGTTCGTCCGACCCTGAAGCCCTCGGTCTTTTCGACCATGTAGGCGCCGACGAAGACGATGACGGTTCCAAATACGGCGGTCAGCATCGAGAGCGTGATCGAGTTATAGTAGGAGGTCCAGCCCCCGCCATCCATGCGATCGAACGCGAAATTTTTCAGGCTGAGGCTGAGGTCGTAGGGCCAGAACTTGACCAGCGCGGCGTACTGGCAAATGCCGATGATGCCGGCGATGAACAACGCGACCAGGCTGCAATAGGCTAGACAGACCAGGTCGAAGCGGCGATTGGGTTTTGCCTCGTAAGGCACCGAGCGGGCCGATAGGAGCGAAACCTGCCTGCGCTGGACCAGGCGGTCAACGACGAAGGCGGCAATGGCCGGGATCAGCAAGATGACCGAGACCACCGCCCCCATCTCGAAATTCTGCTGACCAATCACCTGCTTGTAGATATCGACAGCGAGCACGTTGAACTGACCGCCGATGACCTTCGGCAAGCCGAAATCGGTGATGACGAGCGTAAACACGACGAAGGCCGCGGAGATCAAACCGTAGCGCGCTCCCGGAATGGTAACGACCCAGAATGTCCGCCATTTGCTGGCGCGCAGCGAAGCGGCGGCTTCATACTGGCGCTGGTCGGAGATCGCCAGCGCCGTCGAGATAATGATCAGAGCATGGGGAAAGGTGAAGAATATCGAGCCGACGACAATCCCCAACGGACCGTAGATCGATATGCCGGCAAGCAGGTTCTTCAACATGCCCTGGTTGCCGAACAGATAAATGAGGGCGATGCCGGGCAGTAGCGACGGCACCAGGATGGGAGCCATGGCGATGAGCCTGAATAGGCCCTTGAAGCGCATCTGGCTTCGGTTCAGAGCGTAGGCGAAGCCGAAGGCTATGCCAACAGTGCTGATGGTGCTGATCAGCGCGATCAGGAAGGAATTCTGGATCGAGCGGAACAGCGTTGGCGTTGAGAAGTAGGTCGTGTAGTTGTCCAACCCAAGCGCGCGCGCGGGCCTCAGCATAATGCGCCGAAAGGTGTTCGAATCGACTTCCTGCCATTCGGTGCCGCGGTGGAGTTGTGTGCCTATCAGGAAATAAGCGTCATCGGTCGTGCCGCGGATCTTGTATTTGACTGGGCTGCGGAAACTGAAATCCGGAAAGAAGCTGGTGGCCGGCAGCCGGCCATCCGAACTGGTCTCAAGCTTTTCTGGCGGCAACGCGGCGAGTTTCTCGTTCAGGGCGGCGGCTGTTGCTGGCTCGCCGAAATTGCCGAACTCGTCGCTAACCTGGAATTCGAACGCGCCAAGATCGAAGCTGTAGGTCGAGAACGATTTCGACAGCATCACGTAAAGCGGGGCTGCCAGCGACAGGACGAGATAGAGCGAGATGACGACCAGCAGACCGCGCTTGATCAGCTCGTCCTTGTCGAGCGATTGTCGGAGCGCCCGGCCAGACGGCATCGGGACATCAATTGCCGCCGCCATGGCGCTCTCCTTGCGGGAAGATTAGCAGTCGGTCGGCGGGTAGTTCCACGGTTAGCGCTCCGCCTTCGGCGAGGCCGAGACGCCGCGTGGCGTTGACCGAGAAATCGGCGATCAGAATCTCGTCTCCAAGCTCTCCGCCGCGCAGCCGGGTGCGCCAGAACGAGCCTAGGAATTCCATTTCACCGACAGTCACGTCGATCAGGTTTTCCGGCGTCTTCACCACATCGGGAGCGCCGGGCGAACGCGAACCCGGCCCGTGCGGAATCACTTCTTCCGGCCGAATGGCGGCGACGACTGCCTCGCCGTTTGCAAAACTGTGCGGCGCGCATCTGAAAGCCTTTGCCCCGAAGCTGACCGAAGCGGCTGCCACCGTCGCTTCGAACTTGTTGGTCTCGCCGATGAAGTCGGCGACGAACAGCGTCGCGGGATGGCGGTAGATTTCAGTCGGACTGCCGACCTGCTCGATGACGCCATGGTTCATGACGACAATGCGGTCGGCCAACGACAATGCTTCTTCCTGGTCGTGCGTAACCATGATCGTGGTGACGCCGAGCTTGCGCTGCAGCCCCTTGATCTCGTGGCGCAAGTGCACGCGCACCTTGGCGTCGAGCGCCGACAGCGGCTCGTCGAGCAGAAGCAGGCCGGGCGAGGTGGCGATGGCCCGAGCGAGCGCGATGCGCTGCTGCTGCCCGCCGGAAAGCTGCGCTGGGTATTTCTTCGCCTGATCGGGCAGGCCGACCAGCATGAGCAATTCCTTGACGCGGGCATCGATCTCGGCGCGCGGCCGTTTGGTGTTTTCCAGGCCGAAGGCGATATTCCTTTCGATCGTCAGATTGGGAAAGAGCGCGTAGGACTGGAACACGATGCCGTAGTCGCGTTTTGACGGCGGTAGCGTTGAAATATCCCTGCCCCCCTGGCGGACGACGCCGCTAGTCTGCAGGTCGAGGCCGGCGACGGCGCGCAGCAGCGTGGTCTTGCCGCAACCCGAAGGTCCGAGAAAGCAGATGAATTCGCCTTCATTGATGTCAAGCGAGATGTCCTTAAGCGCATGGAACTCGCCGAAGGCTTTCCAGAGATGTTCGATCCGCAGGTAAGCCGTGTTGCCGGCAGCGGTCATGGGACGCACTTCGGCCGGCGTTGCCGATATATCAGCGACGGGTTCATGTCTCATTATGACCATCCGGCAAGAGTTACGAGAAGGGCGCCGCTCTGACGGCGCCCTGTCGAAATGCTCTGCGTCTAGCTCTTGGGCTCAGACTTGGCGTCATAGCGCTTCGTCCACTCGTCGAGAATGGCCTTCCGGTGGTTGGCCGCCCACTCGAAGTCATTGTCGATCATCTTGGACTCGATATCTGCGGGCAGGAACTCGACCGGCTTGGCGACATTCGGCATAGCCAGAACCGCATAACCTACATTGTACATCTCGTTGGCCTGCTTGCTGATCGACCAGTCGAGCAGCGTTTTGGCGGCCTCGAGATTTTTTGTTCCTGCAACGATCGCGGATGCCTCCATGTCCCAGCCGATGCCTTCGGACGGGATGACGATATCGAGGGGAGCGCCCTCCTTCTTGGACTTCGCGGCGCGAAACTCGAAAGAGATGCCGATAACGGTTTCACCCGAGGCGGCCATTTTGCATGGCTTCGAACCGGAATGCGTATAGGCATCGATATTCTGATGCAGGGCATCCATATAGGCCCAACCATCCTTCTCGCCGAACAACTGCAGCCAGCTCGATACATCGAGGAAGCCGGTGCCTGACGAGGCCGGGTTCGGCATCACGATGTGACCCTTGTATTCCGGCTTGGTGAGGTCTTTCCAGCTGGTCGGCTCAATGAGGCCAAGCTTTTTGCCCTCAACCGTGTTGAAGCAGATCGAAGCTGCCCAGGCGTCCATTCCGACCCAAGCTGGTGGCGTGTCCTTGTCGACGAATTTCGGCTTAAGCAATTCGACGCCTTTTGGCGCATAGGGCTCAAGCATGCCTTCGGTCTTAAGCACCAGAAGTGATGTTGCGGCAAGGCCCCAGATAACGTCGGCCTGCGGATTGTCTTTTTCGGCCAACAGCTTGGCGGTAACGACGCCAGTGGAGTCGCGGACAAAGTTCAGTTTGATGTCGGGGTGGCTCTTTGTGAAGGTCTCGGCGTAGCGGGCCAGATCCTCGGCTTCAATGGCGGTATAGATTGTCAGTTCGGTCGTTTCGGCAAAGGCGGCGGATGACATCAATGCCGCGGCGAAGGCGGCAAGTATGGTTACATTGCGCGATTTCATGATCAGTTCCCCTGTGATTGATGGCACATTCTGCGATGCACTTTGACGATCTCGCCTGTGGGCCGGAGGCTCACGCGGCGCCGTTCGATCTCGTCGTTGCGGCGACTTTGGGGATTGGTGATCGATAAGTAAAATCTATTTATTTTATAGAAAGCCAACTTCTTCTGATAGTTGTCACGGAACTGTCGCATCGCTGTCGTGGCGACGATTCCGGCCTCGTGGAAGGCCGGCGTCGGCGACCGCGTTGACGAGATCGGCCTCGGGGATGCCACATGGTCAGGCCGCCAGAACGGCGGCCTCGACGATGTCGAGCGCGTGGTCGAGATCGGTTTTCGAAATGACCAGCGGCGGCGACAGCGTCAGCACATTGCCCTGGCTGACCTTGAAGCTCAGGCCTTGCTCCAGGCAAGCGTAGAACACGCGCTCGGCGAGATCGCGAGCCGGCTGGCGTGTATCGCGATCCTCGACGAGCTCGACGCCGACCATCAGTCCCCGCCCGCGCACGTCGCCGACATGGGGCGAGCGCGCCATCAGGTCCTGCATGCGTCCCAGCATGTGCCGGCCGAGTTCGGCAGCGCGCTCGACGAGACCTTCCTCCAGGATGATGTCAATGGTGGTCAGTGCGGCGCGCGTCGTCACAGGGTTCTTCTCGTGGGTGTAGTGGCCGATGGCAAAGCCACCGGTGACGTCGAGGTCGCGGCGCGCGATGACGGCGGCGATCGGCAGGATGCCGCCGCCGAGCGACTTGCCGAGAACGACGATGTCGGGCGTCACATCGTCATGCTCGTGGGCGAAGAATTTTCCGGTCTTGCCGAGGCCGGTCGGGATCTCGTCGAAGATCAGCAGCGTGCCATGCCGGTCGCAGGCCTCGCGCACCCGCTTCCAGAAACCGGGCGGCGGCGGATTGGGCGTCGCCCGCATCGGTTCGGCAACGACCGCCGCCACGTCCTGCTCGCGGCCAAGGACGTAAGCGATCATGTTGGCGCAAGCGAGCCCCGAGGCTTCGAGGGAATCATGGCCATAGGGACAGCGATAGCCGTCCCAGGGTGCCACATGTTCGGTGCCGGTCATCATCGGGCCGGCGATATGCGAGCGGAAGGTCGCCTCGCCGCCGACGCTCGCGGCGGCGAAGCCGGCGCCATGAAAGGCATCCCAGAACGACACTGTCTTGAAGCGGCCGGTCGCGGCGCGCGCGATCTTCAGCGCGACCTCGACGGCGTCGGAACCGCCGGTGGTGAACAGCACCTTGCCGAGATCGCCGGGCGCCAGTGCTGCCAGCTTCTCGGCCAGCTCGACAGCGGGCTCACAGGTGAAGCGGCGCGGCGCAAAGCAGAGCTCGTCGAGCTGCTTCTTGATCGCGGCCACCAGCCTTGGATGGCCGTAGCCGAGGTGATGAACGCTGTTGCCGTGGAAATCCATGAAGCGGCGGCCGGCGGTGTCCTCGATCCAGATGCCTTGCGCCTTGGCGATCGTCGAAAGACAGGGGCTGGACAGGCTCTGGTGCATGAAGGCGGCCGCGTCGCGATCGAGCAGGCCGCGGATCCGCGGATCGTCCTGCCCGGCATCCCAGCGGCCGCGAGCCGCTGTGGTGTTGGAATCGCCTTCGGTGTGCACAAGCTCTTTGATCGCGGCCATCATGGTCTCCGAAACGCGAATGAGGGAGCGGCGAACGCTCCCTCGGTTGTTCTATCCGTCAATGCCGCCCGGTCAGGACCAGGGCAGCGAAAATGTCTTCACATTGGTGTAGCTCTTCATCGCTTCGATGACGCCTTCCTTGTAGCCATTGCCCGAATCCTTGATGCCGCCGAAGGGCGACATCTCGATGCGGTAGCCCGGCACTTCCCAGATGTTGACCGTGCCGACCTCAAGGCCGGCGATGTATTTCTGCATGCGGCGGAAATCATTGGTGCAGACACCCGACGACAGGCCAAATGCGGTCGAGTTGGACAACGCGATCAGCTCATCGTCATCGTTCGGCGCGCGAACGATCGGGATAATCGGCCCGAACGTCTCTTCCATCACCAGTTCGGATGTGTGCGGCACGCGGTCGACGACGATCGGCGGCAGCAACGCGCCCTGACGGCCCGAATTGTAGAGGATTTCAGCACCTTGCTCGGCGGCCATATGGACGCGGGCTTCGAACAGGGCCGCCGCCTTTTCGTGGACGACGGTGCCAAGGTCGGTCGAGCGGTCCATCGGGTCGCCAAAGCGGATCTTTTTCGCCCGCTCCAGCACCAGCGGCACGAAACGGTCAGCGACGCTTTCCTGGCACAGGATCCGCTTGACCGCGGTGCAGCGCTGGCCGGAATTTTTCGTCGCACCGGCGACGGCGAGATCGGCTGCCTTTGCCAGATCGTCGTCGGACAGATCGTTGAGGATGATCAGTGGATCGTTGCCGCCGAGTTCGAGCACCTGGCGCTTGTAGCCGGCGGTGCGGGCGATCATCTTGCCGACCGGCACGCCGCCGGTGAAGGTGATCAGATCGATGTTCTCGTTGGTGATCATCTCGTTGCCGATGTCGGCCGGCCAGCCAGTCACCACCGACAGCATTTCCGGCGGCAGGCCGGCTTCGTAGAGAATGTCGGCCAGCAGAAGCGCCGTCATCGGCGTCAATTCGGTCGGCTTGACCACCACGCAATTGTTGGTGGCAATCGCCGGCGCCACCTTATGCGAAACCATGTTGAGCGGATGGTTGAACGGCGTGATCGCCGAGATCGCCTTCAGCGGTTCGCGGGTGGTGAATATCTTGCGCGCCTTGCCGTGCGGGGTGAGATCGCAGGAGAAGATCTGGCCATCGTCCTGGATGCACATCTGCGCCGACAATGTGAACACGTCATAGGCGCGGCCGACCTCATAGAGCGAATCCGCCTTGGAGATTCCGAGCTCGAGCGTGATGAGATCGGATATTTCTTCGCGGCGCGATGCCAGCGCCTCCGCGGTGCGAAACAGGATCTGCTGACGCTCGTAGCGCGTCAGCTTCGATTTGTAGCTGGCGGCGATCTCGAATGCCTGGCGGGCGTGCTCGGCGCGCCCGGCCGGGACGGTGCCGATAATGGCATTGGTGTAGGGGTAATGGACGGGGACGACATCATCCGCGTCGACCCTGCGCCCTGCGATGCGCATCGGCTCGTGGCGGACTTTGATCGAAGTATCGAGCTTGGCCATGTCAGTATTCCTGGTGCTCAGAGAACACATTGATCTTTGTCGGCGAGGCCATCGCGTCGCTGCAATGCCTTCCCCCACTCCGGCCCTTCGGGCCACCTCTCCCCCCTCCGGAGGGAGAGGAAGGAGCCAAGGCCGGCGAGCTCAGCGCCCTTCCTCTCCCCCGTCGATCGGGGGAGAGGTGGCCCGAAGGGCCGGAGTGGGGGTCGACCAGCGCCATCATGGACGGCGACACGCCCTCCCGGCGATCCAACTCGCTCAGCCCGCCAGCGCCGCCGCCATGGTGGCGTAGTAAAAGGCGTCGAAGTTTCTCAACACAGGTTCGTTCGGCAAATCGGGCAGCACCCGGTTGACGATGAAAGGCACCGTTTGCTCGGTCAGTCCGCCATGCGAGCGCAGCGGCTCGTTGAGGGCCGCCAGATCGTGGCGGTGTTCGCTGGTGCCGATGGTCTTGTTCTCGGTCGAGATCAGCACGATGTCGCCGATGCGGTCGGCCGGCAGCTCGAAGCGCTCGCAGGCCGTCGGGCTGTCGACAACCAGCATGATGCCGTCGATCTTTGCCAGCCGCGCCATGATGCCGGCCTGGTCGGCGCCATCAGGCAGGTAGGCGGTGGCAAACGAGCCGAGCGCGCCGTGATGCACGACATAGGGGTCGGTGATCGGCAGGATGACGCGGGCCGCGTCCTTGCCGAGCCATTCGTCGAGCAGGTCCTGGACATAGACGACGTCAGGCGAACCGTCCGCCTTGTGCTTGGGCTTCATGCCATGGTCGGCGGTGACGACTATGGCCGCACCCAGCTCGTCAAGCTCGGTCAGATACTTGTCGAACATCTCGTAGAAGGCATTGGCCTGTGGCACGCCGGGCGCGTATTTGTGCTGCACATAATCGGTGGTCGTCAGGTACATGATGTCGGGGCGGAATTCCTTCAGCAGCTGGACGCCGGCGGCGAAGACGAATTCCGATAGTTCGGCCGAATAGACCTCCGGCACCGGCAGCCAGAAATGCTTCGAGGCATTGTCGATGCCGTGCTCGGCTAAAGTCGTGGTGTCCGACTTTTCCGCCGAGAAGCACAACGCACGGCCCTCGTCGAAGGCCAGCCCCTTGCCGAGCAAGGCGCGCAGCTTGTCCTTGGCGGTCACCACGGCCACCTTGGCGCCGGCGTCGTAGAAGGCCTGGAAAATGGTCGGCGCGCGCAGGAAGCGCGGGTCGTTCATCATCACTTCCTTGCCGGTTTCGCGCTCGTAGAGATAGTTGCCGCAGATGCCATGCACCGACGGTGGGCGGCCGGTGGCGATCGACAGATTGTTGGGATTGGTGAAGCTCGGAATGACCGAGTGCGCAAAACGCACCGTGCCCTTTTGCTTGATCCTGACCAGCGCCGGCATCAGCCCGGCTTCGATCGCTTCGTCGAGATAGGCCGGTTCGCAGCCGTCAAGGCAGATGGCGATGGCCGGCACACGCGGCCAGGCGTAAGTGCGGCCGTTGACCGCGACGTTGATGGGGGACATCTGGTTCATCGAAAATCCTCGAAATCAGCCGCTTCAGGCGGCGAGTTTGGCGCGCTCGGCGATTGCCGCGGCGGGTGGGGCGGCGGTGTCGACGCCCATTTCATGCAGCGAGAAAGCCGCCGCCTCGACGACGCGGCGCATGACGTGTTCATCCATCTGGCCGATGCAGCCGACGCGGAAAGAGTCGACGGCGGTCAACTTGCCCGGATAGATGATGAAGCCCTTGTCCTTCATCAGGTCGTAGAAGCGGTCAAAGGCAAAGTTGGCATGGGCCGGATTGAAAAAAGTGACGATGATCGGCGACAGCCAGCGGTCTTTCAGCAATGTCTCGAAGCCGAGGTCACGCATGCCCGCCACCATCACGTCGCGGTTCCTGGTGTAGCGGGCGCCACGCCCGGTGACGCCGCCTTCGGCCTCATGCTGACGCAAAGCTTCGAGGAAGGCGGCCACGACATGCGTCGGTGGCGTGTAGCGCCACTGGCCGGTCCTGTTCAGGTGCGCCCACTGCGCATGGACGTCGAGCGACAGCGAGTGGCTGCGGCCCTTGGCGGCCTCGAGTTCGCTCTTGCGGGCGATGATGAAGCCGAAGCCCGGCACGCCCTCGATGCATTTGTTGGCGGACGAGACCATCGCCTCGTAGCGGATCTCGTTGACGTCGAGTGGGATGGCACCGAAAGCGCTCATGGAATCGACCAGCAATTTGCGGCCCTTGGCGTAGACGGCTTCGGCAATCTCGGCGACCGGGTTGAGGATGCCGGAACTGGTCTCGCAATGGATGGCGATGACATGTGTGATGGCAGGGTCGGCCTCAAGTGCCGCCGCCACCTCGTCACCGCGCGGCGGCAGGTAGTCGCCCTTGTCGATCAGCGTGTAAGCACGGCCGAGATACGGCATGGTCTGCGCGGCGCGCAGGCCATAGGCGCCATTGGCCAGCACCAGGACCTTGCCGTCCTTGGGTACGAACGAACCGAGCATCGCTTCGACGCAGAAGGAGCCGCTGCCTTGCATCGGCACACAGTCGAATTCGTCTTTCATGTCACCGGTCAGCGCCAGCAGGCGGCGGCGCATGTCTGATGTCATGGCGCGGAAATCGCCGTCCCAGGACCCCCAGTCGCGCAGCATCGCCTGCTTGACCGAATAGGCGGTGGTGAGCGGGCCCGGGGTCAGCAGGTAGGGCTCGCCCAACGCCGGCCTGGCCAACGGCTCCGCGGCAAATTTCGTCTCGGCGAGCATGTTGTCCTCCGCTCGATCTGCTTTTCGATGTGGCCTTATTCTTGGCCTGAATGACATATTTGTAAAATCGTTATTTTGTATCGAAGTATCGATTCTAACGATGGGTAAAAATTGCCGCTCGCCAGCGGAGAATGCCGCCCGTCAGGCCAGCGCCGGAGCCATCGCGTCCGCGGCCCCACCGCCTTTCGCCAGCCGGCTTTCGAGCAGATCACCGCTCTGCGTCAGCAGCGGATAGGCGACCGAAGCCATCAGCGAGTTGATTTCCTTCAGTGCCCGCACCGCCTCCAGATGGATGTCGCTGGTATCGATGCTCTGCGGCATTCCCGATTGCAGGCGCTTGAGGTGGCGATCATGGCTCATGCGTTCCAGCTTGCGCATCCGTTCCTTCTCGACGACGAGTTGCCTTGCCGATTCGAGATCGCTCGACACCAGCACGTTGAGCGCAAGCTGCATGTTGGCCATGACACGGTTGTGAAGCCCGGCCAGTTCGCTCCAGCCGTCGCGCGAAAAGCGCAGGTTCTTGTCGCGCAGCTCCTGGGTGAGCACGAGCAGGTTCTTGGCGACGATATCGCCGGCGCGTTCGAGATTGATGGCGAAGTCGGTGAGTTCCATGCCGCGCTGCGCCTCTGCTGCGGTCATGCTGCCGCGATTGACTTCGGCAATGTAGAGCTTGATCTCGGTATGAGCGCGGTTGACCTCGTCATCGAGCTTCTGTGCCTGGCGGATCTGGTCGGCGGTGCCGGCGTCGAAGAAATCCAACACCGGGCGAAGCATCACCTCGACGACCTCGCCCATGCGCAGCAACTCGCGGGTCGCGCTTGCCAGAGCGAGACCGGGCGTGCGCATGACGGTGCGGTCAAGCGCGCTGGTGCGGCGTGACATGAGGTCCACACCCTCGCCTGCCTTTGCCGCCGGCCTGTCGGCGATTAGCAAGGTGACCAGCCGCTCCATCATACCGGTGAAGGGCAAGCAACAGACGACGAGTGCCAGATTGAAGGCAAGATGCAGGTTGACCAGCTGGCGGCCTTCGGTTGCACCGAAAAGATGCGCCGGGAAGACGACGGCCTGAAGCGCAAACAAGGCGGCGAGTGCTGTCGTGCCACGAAAGATCAAATTGCCGAGCGGGACGCGACGCGCCTCGACGGCATCGCCGCGCGTCAGCCACACCGCGATCAGCGCGCCGCCGCAATTGGCGCCGAGGATGAAGAACAGGCCGACCTCGATCGGCAAAACACCTTGCGCGGCCAGCGTGACGAACAGCAGGATCGCCGCCACGCTGGAGTGGATCAGCCATGTGAACAGGGCAGCAGCGGCGAAGGCTGTGAAATAGTCCGCGCGCAGATATGAAATCACCAAGGGCAGCAATGTGCTCTGCCGCATCGGCGCGGTCGCCTCGCCGATCATGTGCAGCGACAACAGAACGAAGGCGACGCCCATCAGGATGCGTCCACCCTGCTTGATGCCGCGCGCCTCGAATTTCAGGGCCATGGCGCCGCCGACCAGGATCAGCGCCGGCACCAGCCAGCTGAGGTCGAACGACAGCACCTGGACGACCAGGGCCGAACCGAGGTCGGCGCCAAGCAGGATTGCCAGCCCGGCGGACACCGAAACCATGCCACTGGCGGCAAACCCGGCCGCCAGGATGGCGACGGCGGTGGAGCTTTGCAGCAGCACGGCAAGCACGGTGCCGACGCCCGCCGACCTGATCCGTGCACCCCGCGCCTGTCTCAGCGCATCGCGCAAGGCAGGGCCGCAGGCGCGCTCGACGCCGGTGCGCACCATGCTCACCGCCCACAGCAGCAGCATGACGGCACCCGCCAGATGCATCAGGATGATGGAAAATTGCATGGCCGCGCCTCCAACGGCCGGCAGGGACGTCGACCCACAGTAAGGCTGATCGCCGACCAGACATAAGTCAAATCGTTCATTTCTATCTTTAAGTTAGCACACCTTATGGTAAGCTGCCGACGATTTCGGGATCTCGAAAGGCGGACAAGATGCGCTACGTTCAGCTGCGGGCCTTTCACCAGGTGGCAATCTCCGGCGGTTTTTCGCGGGCGGCCGAAGCGCTGTTCCTGACCCAGCCGGCCATATCGGATCAGGTGCGCAAGCTCGAGGAAGAGTATGATGTGCTGCTGTTCAACCGCAACAAGAAGCAGGTTACGCTGACCCATTCGGGCCAGAAGCTGCTCGAGATCACCCACCGCATGTTCGATACCGAGCAGCAGGCGCTGGAACTGCTGACGGAGTCGCGCGCCCTGCGGTCCGGCACGCTACGCATCGTCGCCGATGCCGCGCATCATCTGCTTCACATCCTCGGCAGCTTCCGGGCCCGTTATCCCGGCGTCCAGGTTTCGGTGCGCGCCGGCAACACCGAGACGGTGATCAGCAGCCTCTACAGCTACGATGCCGACATCGGCGTGCTGGGCGAAGTGCCGACCGGGCGCGATTTCGAGGTGCTGAAACTCAACTCGACGCCGATCATCGCGTTCGCGTCCGTCGATCACCCGCTGGCGGCGAAGGCATCGCTGACGCTCAAGCAACTCGCGCAGGAATCGCTGGTCATGCGCGAGCGCGGCTCGAAGACGCGTCAGAAGCTCGAAGACCTCGCGGCGGCGTCGAAGATCGAACTCAGGCCCGTGATCGAGGCCGAGGGCCGCGAAGCCGTCCGCGAGATCGTCGCCTCGGGCGCCGGCATCGGCTTTGTCTCGGCGGCCGAATTCGGCCAGGATTCGCGACTGGTGCCGATCACCATCGACGGTCCCGAGACCTTGATGGACGAAGCGCTGATCTGCCTGCGCGAACGCAGCGGCGGCAAACTCGTGCGCGCCTTTCTCGATATGGCACGGTCCATGTCGGCGGATTAAGCGGCGGCGCGAACCTCCATCGCATCCGCCTTCACCCGCTCCGACTTCGGATCATAGGGGCTGCGCAGATGCGCTGTAGCGGCATGGCGAACGCCGGCAAGGTCGATCTCGAAACGGCCCCCGTTCAGGAACAGGGCGTCGACGCCTGCCTCGTTCTCGATCAGACCGAGTGCGACCGAGCGGCCAAGCGTGTGGCCATAGGCAGCGGAACGCACCTCGCCCACCGGTTTGCCATCACGCAGGATCAGCTCGCCACCCCACAGCATGGGTTCGGCATCATCGAGCGTGAACAGCACGACGCGCCTTGCCGGTGCTGTCGACGGCTTCGTCTCAACCAGCGCGTCGCGGCCGACAAAGCCACCCGGCTTGTCCATCGCGACGGCGAAGCCAAGCCCGGCCTGCCAGGGATTGATATCTGGCGTCAGCTCACGACCCCAGGCGCGAAAACCTTTCTCGATGCGCAAGGCGTCGAGCGCGTAGTAGCCAGCGTCAGCCAAGCCGAATTCGCGGCCGGCCTCGTGCAGCGCCTCGTAGACGCCGACGGCGAATTCGGTCGGCACGATCAGTTCCCAGCCGAGCTCGCCGACATAGGTCATGCGGTTGGCATAGGCAGTGGCGTAGCCGATATCGATCTCGCGGATGGTGGCGAAGGGAAAGCCGGCGTTGGAGAGATCCGCCGACGACAGTTTGCTGAGCAGATCACGCGAGCGCGGCCCCATCAGCGCCAGCACCGCATAGGACGAGGTGACGTCGGTCAGGATTGCATGGACGTCCGACGGAATGTTTTTGACGATCCAGTCGGCATCGTGGACCGCTTGCGCGGAACCGGTGATGATGAGGAATTTCTCCGCACCAAGCCGCATCACGGTGAGATCGCTTTCGTAGCCGCCACGCGCATTGAGCACGCCCGTGTAAACGGACGTACCGACCGGTACATCGACATTTCCGGCGCAAATCCGATTGAGCGCCGCACAGGCATCGCGGCCTTGCACGAGAAGCTTGGCGAAGGAGGTCTGGTCGAAGATGGCGACGGCTTCGCGTGTCGCCTTCATTTCGCGGCGAACCGCCTCGTGCCAGTTCTGGCGGCCGAAGGCATAGTCGTTTTCCGCCTTCTCTCCTGGGGCAGCGAACCAGTTGGCGCGCTCCCAGCCCATCTTGGAGCCGAAGCAGGCGCCCTTGGCGGCAAGCCGGTCGTAGAGCGGCGAGCGGCGGAACGGCCTTGCAGTGTCCAGTTCGCGGTTCGGCCACGGCATGGCGTAGTGCAGGCCGAGCGTCTCCTTGACCCGGTTATGCAGCCAGCGCGGATTGTTGTTGAAGGAGGCGAAGCGCCTGATGTCGACCGGCCACAAATCCATGGTCGGCGCTGCATTGACGATCCACTCGGCCAGCGCCCTGCCCGCGCCGCCGGCGCTGGCAATGCCCATCGAATTGAAGCCGGCGCCGACATAGAAGTTCTTCAATTCGGGCGCCTCGCCAAGGAGAAAATTGTTGTCCGGCGTGAAGCTCTCGGGACCGTTGTAGAATTTCTTGACCTCGGCCTCAGCCAATTGCGGCACGCGGACAAGCGCGTTTTCCATCAAGATCTCGAACTGATCCCAATCGTCCGGCAGTAGCGCGAACTCGAAATTTTCCGGAATGCCGTTCATACCCCATGGCTTGGCGTGCGGCTCGAAGCCGCCCATGACAAGGCCGCCGACCTCTTCCTTGAAATAGATGAAGCCGTCGGGGTCGCGCATGACCGGCAGATCCGGATGCACGCCCTCGATCCTGCCGGTAACGATGTACATGTGCTCGGCCGAATGCAGCGGCACCGAGACGCCGCACATCAGCCCGACCTTGCGCGCCCACTGGCCAGCGCAGTTGACGACGATTTCGGCGGCGATGTTGCCGCGGTCCGTCTCGACGCCGCAGGCGACGCCGTTTTTCACGGTAATGCCGGTGACCTTGACCCGCTCGAATATTTTCGCACCGCCATTGCGCGCGCCCTTGGCCAGAGATTGCGTGAGGTCGGTCGGATTGGCCTTGCCATCTCCGGGCAGCCAGACGGCGCCGACCAGATCGCTGGTCGCCATCACCGGCCAGAGATCGGCCGCCTCCTTCGGCGAGATGACGTCGATCTCCACCCCCTGCGCACGCGCCGAAGCGGCCGTGCGCTTCAGCACCGTCATGCGGTCGGCCGTGCGCGCCACCGATAGGGAGCCGCAATTCTTCCAGCCGGTGGCAAGGCCGGTCTCGGCTTCCAACTCGCTGTAGAGCTGCGTGGAATATTTGATCAGGCTGGTCATGTTGGCATGACTGCGCAGTTGCCCGACAAGGCCGGCGGCGTGCCAGGTGGTGCCGCCGCTGAGCTGGCCTTGCTCGAGCAGGACGACATCGGTCCAGCCGAGCTTGGTTAGGTGATAGGCGACCGAGCAACCGATGATGCCGCCGCCGACAATGACGACGCGCGCTTGGGAGGGGAATTCATGTGCCATGGGACATCCTGCTGGCGCGAAATCTGCGGCAACCATAGCAGAGGCGTTCCAAAAATCAACACAAAATGCAACAAAATATCACATCAAGACGCAACTATAAGGCTCGGCCCTTTTCGCGCCAGCGCCTCAGCGATGTCCGCCTGCGGCTTCGCATCGACAATCACACCTGCGGCGCGCTGAAAATTCGGAATCCGGAGCGGCGTCAGCTTTGCGAACTTGCTGCTGTCAAGGACGAAGTAGGCCTTGGCGGCGAGCGCGATCATCCGTCCGCGCTGTTCGGCGCCGGCGCGGGTGAAATCGGTCACCTCGCCGTCGGGCGAGAGCGCGCCGCCGCCTAGGAAGGCGATGTCGACGCGGAAGCGCGCCATGGCCTCCAGCATGTCGACGCCGGAGGCTGCTTCCTCGGCTGGATCGACTTCGCCACCCAGCATATGCACGCGCATGCCTGAGACGTGGCACAGGAGGAGCGCGATCTTCAGACTCGCCGTGCAGATGGTGAGATCGCGCAGGTCGGTCATGGCTTGTGCGACGGCCAGCGTGGTGGTGCCCGAATCGAGGAACACCACCATGCCGTCCTTGACGAGACCGGCGGCCACCCTGCCGATCGCGGCCTTGCCCTGGGCATTCTCCTGGCTGCGTTGGCTCATCGCCGGTTCGCTCGGCTCGAAGCGGGCGGCGCCGCCATGCACGATGTCGAGCTGTCCCTTGTCTGACAGCAGCTTCAGATCACGACGGATGGTTTCGCGCGAAACATCGAAAAACCCCGCGAGTTCGGCGATGCTGACCGAACCATTAGCGCCAACACGCTTCAGGATTTCCGCGTGGCGTTGCGGGGCAAGAGCGCGCAACGGCTGACTACCCTCGGGAGACACTGAATCCTCTTGTGGCCTTGATGTTGCAATATGTGGCAGCGAACGTGAGCCGAGGCAACCGTCACCTAAATCTAAAAACACAACTTCAACGAGATCAAGATTTCATGAGAGCCATCCTAAGCTGATGCCATTGGCGCGCGGTCGCGCTGAAGGCCGGCAGGAAGGCCTACCTGTTCTTGAGCTGCCATGGAATGGCTGCTGTCACTAACAACATTTGCCTCGAACAACGACGTATCGGTGAGCGCCTGAGGCGGAGCGATATCCTCAGCGGGATCTGTGCAATGTCGGGGCAATACCTGCAAACCGAGACTCGGGGTTAACGCCTCAATTCCATATCCGTTGTTGTCAGGCTTGCGACGGACGTATCGCCTGAGAAATCCTCACAACGATTGAACAACTCTCTTTTGCCCGCCTATTCGGTCGTCGCCATTGTCCACCCGTATGCCTGCGCCACAGCAACCCTTATCCGATGTGTTGCCGGCTTCGCTCTCATTCCGGAGGGGAAAAGGACAATGAAAACAATGTACTTTGCAAAAGCACTAAGTTTTTCTGTCGTCGCGGCGCTGATGTCGGCACCCGCCGCGAGGGCCGATATAACCATTGGACTGGTCGCGCCCTTGACCGGCCCCTTGGCCGCCTATGGCGAACAGTTGAAAAACGGGGCCGAGGCCGCCATCGACAACATCAACAAATCCGGCGGGATCGGCGGTGAGAAGGTCGTCGTAAAACTTGCTGACGATACGGGCGACCCGAAGCAAGGCGTTTCGGTCGCGAACCAGCTTGTCGGCGACGGCGTCCACTTCGTTGTCGGCCCCGTCACATCGAGCGTATCGATACCGGTTTCCGATGTTTTTGCCGAGAACGACGTCTTGATGATTACGCCAACCGCCACCGCGCCGGATCTGACAAACCGCGGTCTCACAAACGTGTTTCGCACCTGCGGGCGGGACGACCAGCAGGCCGAGGTCTCGGCGAACTATCTTCTGCAGCATTTGAGGGACAAACGTATCGCGATCATTCACGACAACGGGACCTACGGAAAAGGGCTCGCCGATGCGTTCAAGCGAGCGATTAACGGCGGCGGCGTCAGCGAAGTCCTCTACGCATCGCTGACCCCTGGCGAGAAGGACCTGTCGGCCTTGGTTGCGCGGCTTAAGGTCGAAAAGGCTGAAGTCGTCTATTTCGGAGGTTTCCATCCGGAAGGAGGGCTGCTCGCCCGACAGCTTGCCGACCTTCAGATCAAGACGCAGATTATCGGCGGTGAAGGTATCTCCAACACAGAGTACTGGGCGATCGCCAATGAAGCTGCTGCGGGCACAATCTTCACCAACGCCAGTGACGCGACCAAAAACCCGGCATCGTCCGACGCCTTGAAGATACTCAAGGAGAAAAACATCCCGCCGGAAGCCTTCACGCTCAATTCCTACGCTGCCGTCGAAGTGCTGAAGTTCGGCATCGAAAAGGCCGGGAAGTCGGCAAGTGTCGCCGATGTCGAAAAGGCACTCAAGTCCGGAGAAGCAATACCGACCGCGATCGGCGAGCTGACCTATGACAACAATGGCGACCTGAGCTCGCCGAGCTTCAGTCTTTTCACATGGAAGGACGGAAAGATCGTCAACCTTCAGTAAGCGCTTTGTTTCGCTCAAGAACGAGAAAAGGCCGGTTCGAATCGGCCTTTTTTCTATTGCTCTTGGCCGCGGCCCCAAGGAATTTGGCCGTGTCGGGCCGTCATGCGCCTACCATCCGCCGCAGGAGAGCCAGCGGTCGACCATCGCCAAGCGGTCCGAGCCCCAGAAACCTTCGCCGTCGACAACAACGAATGGCGAACCGAAAATCCCTCGTTCGATCGCCTCGTCTGTTCGAGCCCGCAGCACGTCCTTCCATTTGTGATCCGCAGCCGCGTTGCTCAGCATTGTTGCGTCGTGTCCGAGCTCCGCGCCAAGCCGCGCCGCAATGGAAACATCGGCTATGTCGGCGCCGCGTTCGAAGAGAGCAGCCAGAAAATGGCGGGCCAAGGGACCAGCTTTGTCAGGTTCGAAGCTTTCGACGGCATAGGTCATTCGAGCCGGCGCCAGAGAGTTCAAGGGGAACACCGTCGGCAGCGAAAACCGCACCTTGTGCAGCCGGGCCAATCGCTGCCAGTCATGCAATGCGTAAGCGCCGCGCAATTTCTGGCCCGGCAGCGGGCTCATCCCTGTGACTTTCAACAGGGCTCCAAGCAGAAATGGTCGCCATACGACCGGTCGGTCGTGACGCCGCGCTACGTCGACGATTTCCGGCGCGGCAAAAAATGCATAGGGCGAACTGAACTCGAACCAGAACTCGATGGGTGCCGAGTGTTTCATGGACTGGTTCCTTGGTGCTGAACCCACCTCCGAGGAAAAGGAGGAACGGCCGCCAGCCAAGATCGTACAAGGAATGGGAACCCTTGCCGTCTCCCTGTCTGTCGACCGTTCCCAGCAGACTGTCGCAAGGCCCATCCACAGGCCTGCCAGCAATCCGCAGTGTACGTGGGTACGCGTTGTTGCTAGCCAACCCGGCGCGTACGCTGCAAGCGAGGGATATTCAGCCGCAGATTAGCGCCGCTCATGCATGGCCGTTTCTGGCCGCTCGACCTGCACCCCCATCGACCGAATGAAAGCTCCTCACCCACGGACGAGAACAAGTCGCTTGAGGCACCGCAGTGCTCACCCTCTGTTGTGCGCAAACAAGGGTCCGGTCCAAGAGGGGTCGACATGGAATATTTCGCCCAGCAGGTGCTCAACGGTCTGACGTTGGGCGCGATCTACGCGCTCATCGCCTTGGGCTATACGATGGTCTACGGCATCATCGGCATGATCAATTTCGCTCATGGCGACATCTTCATGCTGGGCGCATTCAGCGCGCTGATCGTGTTCCTTGTCCTCGTCAGCCTTTTCTATTCCCTGCCTGTGGCCGTTGCATTGCTTGTCATGGCGATCGTGGCAATGGTCCTGACAAGCCTTTGGAGTTGGCTGATCGAGCGGATCGCCTATCGGCCGTTGAGGGGTTCTTTTCGCCTCGCGCCGCTGATAACGGCGATCGGCATTTCGATCATGATTTCGAACTTCGTGCAGGTCGTTCAGGGTCCGCGCAACAAGCCGATTCCGCCGATGATCTCGCAGACCTTTGAGTTCTCCGGCGTGGTCGTGACGCTGAAGCAGATCGTCATTCTGGCCGTGACCGCGGTGCTGCTGGCCCTCTTGTGGTACCTCGTCAACAAGACGCCGCTCGGACGGGCGCAGCGTGCCTGCGAACAGGATCCGAAGATGGCGGCGATGCTCGGCATCGACGTCGATCGGACTATATCCTTGACCTTTGTCATGGGCGCCGCCTTGGCCGCGGTCGCCGGCACGATGTTCATAATGTATTACGGGGTGATCTCGTTCTCGAGCGGGTTTATCCCGGGCGTCAAGGCCTTCACCGCCGCGGTACTCGGCGGCATCGGCTCGATACCGGGGGCTGTCCTTGGCGGCTTGCTGATCGGCCTCATCGAGGCCCTTTGGTCGGCATATTTCTCCGTCGACTACAAGGACGTGGCGGCCTTCTCGATCCTCGTCGTGGTGCTGATCTTTCTTCCTTCCGGGCTGCTGGGCAGGGCCGAAGTCGAGAAGGTCTGATCCCTTTCAACGCGATATCCAGTTCGCAACCCGGACCTCGTCCGGCACGTCGAATACCTGCGGCAAGGGGTGAGTGTCGCGGGAGAAACAGCCATTCTCACCGTCTAACGAGTGGAGCACAGGAATGAGAAAACGACTTGTCCCAGCCATTGCCGCCGCGGCCTTCGCGGCATTTGGAGCCAGCGCGCATGCCGATATCCTGCTCGGCGTCGGCGCCCCGATCACAGGTCCGAACGCTGCGTTTGGCGCCCAGGTCCTGCGTGGCGCGCAGCAAGCGGTGGATGATGTCAACGCAGCAGGAGGCATCAACGGCGAAATGCTCAAGATCGTTATCGGAGACGACGTCTCCGATCCGAAACAGGGCATCTCAGTCGCCAACAAGTTCATTGCTGACGGCGTGAAGTTCGTCGTGGGCCACTACAATTCCGGCGTCTCCATTCCGGTCTCGGGAGTGCTGGCCGAGAATGGAATTCTGGAGATAACCCCGGCCTCGACCAACCCGCGCTACACCGAACGGGGCCTGTGGAACACGTTCCGCATGTGCGGACGCGACGACCAGCAGGGCATTGTCGCTGCAGCCTACCTTACCAAGACCTTCAAAGACGCCAAGATCGCCATCGTGCACGACAAGACCCCTTATGGGCAGGGTGTCGCGGATGAAACGAAAAAGGCGCTGAACGGCGCCGGTGTGCATGAAGTGATGTACGAAGGCATCAATCCGGGAGACGTCGACTTCTCCGTCCTCATCGCCAAGATGAAAGAAGCTGGCATCTCGGTGGTCTATTATGGCGGCCTGCATACCGAGGCCGGCTTGATCCTCCGCCAGCTTGCCGACCAAGGCCTGAAGGCAACGGTAATGTCCGACGACGGCACGGTGTCCACGGAGATTTCATCGATCGCGGGAGATGCGATCAACGGCTTCACCTTCACCTTCCCGCCGGATCCCCGCAATCGCGACGTCGCCAAGACCATCGTGGACACGTTCCGCAAGGCCGGCTTCGAGCCAGAAGCCTATACACTCTATTCGTATGCCTCGGTGCAGGTGATCGCCGAGGCGGCCAAGGCCGCCAACAGTATCGACCCGGCAACGGTTGCCGAGCAGATCAAGAAGCATGGCGTCTTCCATACTGTCCTTGGCGATCGCAGCTTCAACGAAAAGGGCGACACCACCAATCCCGACTATGTCGTCTATAAGTGGAACAAGGGTGACGACGGAAAATACATCTATAGCCAACTCTAGCTACAGAGGCGGCGCTTCAAGGCGCGACTGCGGATGAATGGCCTTCCCTCCAGGTGAGCCATTCTCATACCAAGATCTTCGCCGGCTGGTCTAACAATGACCAGCCGGCTTTCATTTCTGGAGGATCACCGTTGCGCCCTTCCACCGTCTCCCCTGCGGGCCAGGTTCCGTTTAAACGTTCAACGCCGTCGCCGCTGTTGCTCATGATCGTCGGCGGAGCCATCCTGTCGATCTGCATGGGATTGCGACAGAGCCTCGGTCTCTTCCTCCAGCCGATCCGTGCCGACATCGGCGTTTCGGCAAGCACGTTCGGCTTTGCGCTTGCCTTACAGAACCTCGTTTGGGGGTTGGCGCAACCCGTAATCGGGATGGCCGGTGACCGCTACGGCCCACGGCCGGTGCTGGTAACCTGTGCCATAATCTACGCTTTCGGCCTCGTGTTGATGACCTGGGGAGGGCCGGTCGTCGGTCTCAACGTCGGAGCCGGTGTCCTGGTCGGCATCGGCATTGCCGGATGCGGCTTCGGCGTCGTTCTTGGCGCGGTGTCGCGCAGCGTTCCGGCGGAGAAACGCGTTCAGGCGCTCGGCGTTGTTTCAGCCGCCGGCTCGGTGGCGACGCTCGTGATTGCGCCTTTGGGTCAATCGTTGATCGATCATGCAGGCTGGCGCATGGCGGTGCTTGCATTCGCCGCACTTGCCCTGGCAATCGTGCCGATATCGTTTTTTGTCGGCGGCAAGCCGGCAGTGGATAGAGCGGCGGTGGAAGTGTCTTCATCGACCAAGGCCGCGGTCGGCGCAGCAATGCGGCACCCCGGCTTCATCGCCATGTCTCTTGCTTTTTTTGCCTGCGGCTTCCAGCTCCAGTTCATCACCGTTCATCTGCCCACCTATCTCGGCATTTGCGGCATCTCTACTGAGATCGGCGCGCTCGCGCTCGGTGTCATTGGGATCGCGAACGCCATAGGCTCCTATGTGACGGGGCGACTGGGCGCTCGACACAACCCGAAACAGCTTCTGGCTCTGATCTATCTTCTACGCACCCTGGCTATCGTCGTTTTCGCGGCGTGCCCGGTGACCGCTTTCTCGACTTTGGCCTTCGCGGCAGTCATGGGCTTTCTCTGGCTCGGGGTGGTTCCTTTGGTTTCGGGCCTCATCTCGAATATGTTCGGCCTGCAACACTTCAACACGCTTTTCGGTATCGCCTTTTTCACCCATCAGCTGGGCGGCTTCACGGGCGCATGGCTGGGTGGCTTGTCCTACGACCTGACCGCTTCCTACATGCTGGCTTGGGCCTCGATGGCCGTGGTGGGGCTTCTGGCCTCCCTGCTGCAATGGTCTATGAATCACCATGACCGGTTCCCGCATGGCGCTCCGCAATTCGACGCTGGGCGATCTCGCTAAGCGCCGCGGACGGATCGATCCAAAGGGGCAATCTCAGCACCTGTCTTACGTCATGGCGCGATAAACCCAGATCGGTCAATTCGCGGTCGTCCATCTCCAGCATTCCGATCAGCTGGCGCCTGTTCAAAACAATCCTGACCAACCGCAGCAGCCAGCGCATCGCGCTGTGTCGACCAGCGGCAGCCACCCCAGTGGAACTCGTTTTCACCGCAATCTCCTCGGCCCGGTCTCGCACCCAAGGAGTCGGCTCGTCGCGCCACCGCCGCAAACGAGTCTTGTTTACCCAACTTGAACAGCTCTCATCCGGACGGGCTGCTATGCGGAAAATTGTATCAGATACAATATCGACATTGACTTAGCGACAATAGCAATGTGAGTACTGGCCACTGGATGAGCATCGCACATCCATTTTGGGGTCAAGAGAGAATGGGTTTCAGGCTCCCTCCTATGAATACCTTGCGGCTGTTTGAAGCCGCGGCCAGGCTTGGCAGCTTCAAACAGGCGGCAGAGGAAGTGCATGTCACGCCAAGTGCTGTCAGCCACGGCTTGCGGACGCTTGAACACTGGTTGGGAGCGGAACTCTTCCTGCGGGACGCCAGGGGACTTACTTTGACCCAGGCAGGCGAGGCCTACGCAGCCGAAGTGCACCATGCGCTGACAATCCTGGCGAGTGCGACCCAGGTGTTTCCCGGTCGACGCAAGGCAACGGGCGCACTGTCCGTGAGTGTCGCGCCGACATTTGCAAACCGCTGGCTGCTCCCAAGGTTGACCAAATTTGCGGACCGCTACCCCGACATAAACATCACGATAGACACCGCCCGGCGCCACGTCGATTTTTTGACCGACGGGTTCGATCTTGCAATACGCATGGCAACATCTTCGCGACCCAGCGAATCCTGGACAGAGCTGGTGGCGGAAACCTTCGTGCCGGTATGCTCGCCAGAGTTTGCTCGCGACCGCGGCTGCAGAGAAGAAATCCGGCTCATTGACCGCGCACCGTTAATTCACGTCACTGCGGCCTCGGAAGACTGGGCGGCCTGGTTCCAGGCCAAGGGCATTGCCATGGTTTCAGGGTCGCGGACAATCAACGTCGACACTATCCAACTGGCCGCGGAAGCGGCTATCCAAGGGCTGGGCATCGCCATGGGCAGGAGGCCGGTGATGAACGGCTACATTGACGCAGGCGACCTCATTGAGATAGCCGGCCCACCGATCTCTCTTGCCACGCGATACTGGCTGGTCGGGACCCATAAATCCTTCGACCGGCCGGAGATCAAATCGTTCAGGAACTGGATCCTGCAGGAACTCAAGTCGCAATCCTCGCCGCCGGCGGCATCGCATTCGCGCGACGGCAGGGTTCCGGTTGGCGCGACCAGGAATTTGAGGCTGGTTGCGCAAGGCCAGGCTTAGCGAGAGAGCCTTCGCCCCAGGCTAAACTATGGCCGACGAGCGCCCTGGCGTTTCCTCAGTCAGCGACTGCGACACGACCTCCAGCGCCCGTTGAAGCACCGATCGGTCGGCGACGCTGCCCAGACATATCCTGAGGCCGCTCACGCCCTGCCCCACCAGTGGCGCATCGGGAGGCGTGATCTGTATGCCGGCGCGAAGGACCCGGCCATAGGCACGCTCGGCCTGCAAGGAATCGAGCGGCAGCCAGACATGCAATGTCTGATCCGCCCCCGGTGTTGAAACGTCCTTACCAAGGATCCGTTGAGCCGTGGCGGTGCGCCAGCGCATTTCCGCAAGCACTTGGCCAACCAGCGTATCAACAACGCCGTCTTCCACCCATTGGGCGAATACCAGAGCATTCTGGGCAGGCGGCGCGTAGCCGGTCGCGACGATGTTGTTCAATATCCGCTCACGCCATGAGAGGTCGGGCGGCAGCACAAACGCCAGTCGAAGTCCCGGAGAAATGCTCTTCGACAATGACGCTATGTAGAACGTGCGCTCAGGCGCAAGATCTGCCAAGGTCGGAGGCAGGCGGATCGAACCGCCCGCGATCGCGCGATAGGCATCGTCCTCGATAATGAACAGGTCATGGCGGCGCGCGATTGCTGCGATCTCGCGGCGCCGGTTGGTGGACATGGTGCTCGCCGTGGGATTTTGCAGGGTGGGAACCACGTAGAGAACCTTGCTGCCTGTCGACGCAGCCACCTTCTCCAGCGCCTCCGGAACGAGACCTTCCGAATCCAGTGTAACCCCCTCTAGCTTCAGGTGCGCGGCCCTGGCGATAAGCTTGAGGCCATGAAAGGTGGCCGCCTCGCACAGCACAGTGTCGCCGCGGCTGCAGAGGGTTTGCAAAAGCAACGAGAGCCCATGCTGCCCACCATTGGTCTGGATCAGATTGCTGGCGGAGGCGATATCCAGTTCGTGCCGCTCGCGGATCCATCGGGATGCCGCGGCGCGCGCGCTGCCCAAACCTTCAGGTGCGGTGTAGCGGCTGGTCTCGGCGAAATCCTGGCGCCGCCAAAGACGGCCCATCGCCTCTGCCAGATACCGTGATGTCAAGCCGACGGGAGGAAAGTTGTATGCGAGATCTATCGGGCTGGCAGAGCCGCGACCTTGCTGTTCAGCCGCGGCTGTGACGAAGGATCCTCGCCCGACCTGCGAGGACAGCAAGCCGCGGCGTTCCGCTTCGCCATATGCCTTGGTGACCGTCCCGGTGCCGATGGAGAGCGCGTGCGCCAGATCCCGGTGCGCGGGCAACCGTGTGCCTGGCGCCAACCGGTTGGCGTGAATGTCCTGCTGGATCGCGTCGGCGATGCGTTCATAAAGCGGCGCCGATCCTTCCTCGATGTTTGGCTTCCATGACTCCACTGCATCACCCGTGACCACAATGCGTTTAAGTGCGTCACTATACGCAATCTCTCCCAATTCGTCCCGCGTATTGCCGAGGCGGGATCAAGCCTCCGCCCCGGTAAGCCACGACAATTCGATCAGCGCCTGATCCCCGCCAGCGCGTCGGAAGCCGACGGCGATGGCCAGTCGAAGCATGGCCTTGTTGTCTGGCATGGCATGGCCAACCAGACGCTTGAGGCCCACAGCCTTGGACCACCTCATGACGTGCGAGATCAGTGCCCGTCCGATGCCGCGCCGTTTCGCGTCCCAGCGCACGATCAGAGCGATCTCCGCGGTGGACGGGTCGACATACTCCAGGTTCAGGATTCCCAGAACATCACCGGAAACGCTGCAGGCGGCGAACGCCATGCCTCGGAGCGTTGCGTTTCGGCAAGGCAGCAGACACGCGCCTGAGGTGCGTGGGCCGCCAAATCTCCAGCGTAGGTCGGACCGACGGAGGCGGCTGAAAAAGGTGTCACAAAGACCTCCCTCGACGCCCTGGAGCGACCGGATGAGGTAGCACCCGTGATGCTCGTCATTCGGTGCCGCAATGCCGGCACTCGGCGATTCTGTCATTTCGACCATCGTGAGCCCAAGGAGAGTTCCGGTCGCAATCCGTGTGACGCGCCTTTCCTCTATTCGGCGCCATCGAGCGGCAACGACAAGTGAAAGATGCTCACCTGCCCCGAAAGCTTGTCCATTGGTTTGGTTGGGTCAGATGTGTAGGTACGCCGCAACCCGGCAACGGCCACCATGGCCGTCAGCCAGGTTGAGCGAATGCCGACTGGAGGTCGATGATGGACGGCACACCACGCGTGGGTTTCATCGGGTTGGGGCATATGGGCTTGGCGATGGCGATGAATCTGGCCAACGCCGGCCCGTTGACGGTCTGGAACAGGTCGGCCGGCAAGGCGGCCGCACTCAAGCGGGCCGGAGCAAGGGTTGCTTCCAGCCCGGATGACCTGTTTGCTTCATCAGACATCGTTATTCTGATGCTGACCGATGGAGCCGCTATCGATGCCGTTCTCGATCGGTTCTCCAGCCGTTTTACGGCTCGCGTGAGCGGTCGCGTCATCGTGCATATGGGCACGACCTCGCCGGACTATTCCCTGCAGCTTGAGAAGGATACCCGCACGGCGGGAGGCGGCTACGTCGAGGCACCCGTATCGGGTTCGCGCAAACCCGCCGAAGCCGGCCAATTGGTCGCCATGCTGGCCGGTGAGCCAGCGGCCGTTGCGGCGGCGCGGTCGTGCCTGACACCGATGTGCAAAAGCTCGATCACCTGCGGCGCGGTTCCAAAGGCGCTTCTGATGAAGCTCGCGGTCAATATCCTCCTGCTGGCGACGGTCACCGGCCTCGTGGAGTCACTGCATTTTGCCCAGCGCGGCGGGCTCGACCTCGATCAGGTCATCCAGGTTCTCGCGGCAAGCCAGATGGCGAGCGACATTTCACGTCTCAAGGCGCCGAAACTCGTGCAAGGCGACTTCTCAGCCCATGCGACGATCGCGGACGTTCTGAAGAACGGGCGGTTGATTGCTGAAGCGGCCAGGAGTCGCGGGATCGCCTCGCCCGTCCTTGATGTCTGCCGCGACCTTTACGAGGAAACCGTCGCGTTGGGCCATGGCGACCTCGACATGATCGCGGTGGTCAAAGTCATCGAAGCGCGGACAGACCACTGTCGCGAGCCGAGCCGAGACACATAGATGAGACGCGCGGCCAAGGTTGCGCTCGTTAGGCCCAGACCGCCGCAGCGAACCTTACGGCAAAAGAGGCGCCGGCCCGGTGGCGCCTCCCATCGATCGACGTCGTGCCGTTTCGCTCTTTCTTCCGCCTAGATAACCCAATCGTTCAACGAATAGGCATGGATGTAGTCGATCTGCATTTCCGCGGGCGTCGCAAGCCCGTCGGCGGGCGCTCCCGCGATGCCGCCCACTGCCAGATCGACCAGCATATACATCGGCTCGTGCATGTCGGCAGGTGTTTCGGCACGGGCAACTTCGACGTCGTCGAAATACCAGACGAGTTCGTCTTCCGTCCACAGCACCCCGTATGTGTGGAACCCTGCGGTATCCGAGACAAAGGGCGTCGAAGCCGCTGTTGTATGAGTTCCCGTCTCGTTCGAGTGGCTTGTCAGAAGAAGCTTGTTTGGATCCTGACCGGTCATCTCTATGACGTCCAGTTCCGGTGGCCAGGAGCCGTCCGCCGGCAGAAGCCAGAAGGCCGGCCATGCGCCTTGTTTTTCGGGCATGTCGGCCCGAATTTCGAAATAGCCGTAGGTTTGTGCGAAGGATTCGTAAGTCGTCAGCAAACCTGACGTGTATTGGTAGTTGTTTATGTAGGGCTTGATAGCCTCAGGGGCTCGGGCGGCGGTAATCGTGAGAACACCGTCCTCGATGCTGAACGGGTTGACTGAACTCGTCGGGGCGTAGCCGGTATCGATATACCATTGAAGCTCGCTATTGCTCGTGAGCGAGCTACCATTCGCGCCTCCCCACCAGAAGTTCGTGTCCCAGGTGCCGCTCGAGCCATTCCACAGGTTCAGTGTGTTGAACTCGTCCGAGAAGGTAAGTTCCAGATGCGACCTGTCCAGGGCCAGATCGAACTGGCTTGCGGTGAACTGGTCGATTGTCTTGTTGGCGAAGACGAGAAACTCGGTGTCGGATAGATCAAGCCGGACGTTCGCTCCCGACTGGATCATGTTGGCGTGCACCTGCTCGAAGGAGGTGAAGCCGTAGCTCCCGACGCGCACTGTATCCTCGGCGCCAAAGTCCAGGATCAGGTCACTGCCGTTGCCGGGTGCCACGACGAAAATGTCCGCCCCGGATCCGCCCTTGAGAACGTCGTCGCCCTTTAGACCGTCGAGCGTCTGTTGGCCGGAGCCGCCGGTAATGATGTTGTTCAGCTCGTTTCCGAAAGCATAGCGTTTGTCGTTCGTGACCGTCAGGTTCTCGAAATTCGAAGGCAGCCTGTAGCTCATCCAGGTCGAAATGGTGTCGACACCCTCGTTGGCCAGTTCGACCGCCTTGTTCTTCGTGGAATACAGATAGTAGATATCATCGCCCTTGCCGCCATACATCGTGACGCTGACGTTACTGTCGCCGTAGAGCGAGTCGTTGTAGATGCTGCCATAAAGTGCCGGGCCGGAATTCGTCGCCGAGTACCATCTGGTCGAGGACCCGCTGTAGGGGAGTGGAACGCCCTTGGCGTTCAGGACGGTGGCCATGCTGGTCTCTGCTCCTTGGACTCGCCTCAATGTCAGCCCTAGCATCTATGGAGGGCACGAGAAGCCAATGCCTTTTTGGGCCTTCGAGTTCTGTTCGACTTGTTAGAGTTACCAAGAACTTAACACGCAGGCGGTCCGGGCCGCGCCCATTGCCTCGAATGCATCAAGGTTGGGCTGCCAGCACTTTTTTTTATCACAAGTCGTCGCAATCTGGGGGGCGAGGTTTGACTTCGCCGTCAGCGTGGAGAAAACGCGCGTTGCGTCATCAAAGGGCGGTCCGCCGAGCAACATGTGACGGCGTGCGGAATGCCGCGACGGCCTGCCTGTCAGGATTCAGGAAAGCAGCATTCGCCCAGCCGTGATCGCCAGGAAAAACGCAAAGGCAAGTTTCAGGTAGCGCGGGTTGAGCGCGTGGGCGAGCCTTGCGCCCAAGGGTGCGAACAGAAAGCTCACGGGCGCTATGATGGCAACAGCCGGCAGGCTGACGTAACCCAGGCTGAGCGGAGGCCTGCCGGCAATCTCGAGACCCGACCAGATGAAGCCGGCCACCGCTGGAAGCGCGATAAGCAGGCCAAGCGCCGATGATGTGCCGACGGCCCGGTGCACCGGAAAGGAAAAGCTGGAAAGCGTCGGCACCGAGAGCGTGCCGCCACCAATTCCCATGAGCGAAGAGACGAAGCCGATGACAGAGGCGATCGCACGGTTGATCCAGCCGCTTTGCGGCAAGTGATCGGAGATCACGAGATGCTTCGGCAACGCCATGTTCACGGCCACCAGCAGGCCGACGACGCCGAAAACCAGCCGCAAGCCGGCGCCCGGGATGAATTTCGACATGATGCCACCGACGAGGGCACTGACGAAAATCGCCGGTCCCCAAAGATTGAGCAGAGGCCGATCGACATTGCCGCGCCTGTTGTGTGACCGCATCGATGAAATCGAGGTGGGGATAATGACCGCAAGCGACGTCGCGACCGCCAGATGGCTGATCACATCAGGCGAAAAGTGGAACAGGCTAAGCACCCAGAACAGCACCGGGACGATGACGATACCGCCACCGACTCCCAGCAGGCCAGCCAGCACGCCGGACGCCACGCCGGTCATGGCCAGACCGGCGACCAGCATTGCAATC
The DNA here is from genome assembly GCF_042647205.1 of Mesorhizobium cantuariense. Lineage (NCBI taxonomy): Bacteria > Pseudomonadati > Pseudomonadota > Alphaproteobacteria > Hyphomicrobiales > Phyllobacteriaceae > Mesorhizobium > Mesorhizobium cantuariense. Next base: position 5,247,888 of record NZ_JBHRVD010000001.1, read on the forward strand.
GTCAGCCCGTCGAAAACCGACGTGTCGAATCCGAAGTCCACTATGATTTCCCTTTGATTGGCCATCTGCGACATGGCCTTGCGGATAAACTTTGGCCGCACCCGTCCGCTGTTGCGACCTCGGGACAGGTCGCCCAGAAGTGTGCGGCGGTTTTTGGGATGCGCTTTAGCTAGTGGCGCACCATCCCAGCATCGACATTGAGCGTCTGGCCGGTGATCCAGCGCGCATCGTCGGAGGCCAGGAACGAAACCACGTCGGCGATATGTTCCGGCTGCCCTTTGCCTTTCATCGCCTGAAGCATCTCGACAAAGCCGAACGCTTCATTGTGCGGGCTCGCCTTGACGCCGTCGCTCTCGATCAGGCCGGGCGTCACCGCGTTGGCGGTGATGTTGTATTTGCCGAGTTCTGTGGCGAGCGCCCTGGTGAAGCCGATGACGCCGCCCTTGGCCGCGACATAGGCCGCCATGTTCGGGGTGCCGGCAAAGAAGGTGTTGGATGCGATGTTGATCACCCGCCCGCCCTTGCCTGCCGCACGCATCTGGTCCGTGCCGGCGCGGCTGACAATGAAGGTACCGGTCAGATTGACGTCGATGATCTTGCGCCAATGGTCGAGATCGACATCGTCCCAGGCGACGAACGGCACGATGCTGGCATTGTTGATCAGAATATCGATGCCTCCGGTCAGGGCCTGGATTTCGGAGAAGAGTGCCTTGACCGATGCCGGATCGGAAATGTCGGCGGCGATCGCCCTCGCCTTTCCGCCTATCGTCGCGGCCGCTGCCTTGGCGCCTTCGGCATTGATGTCGCTGACGATCACGGTTGCCCCGTCAGCGGCAAGGCGCGCTGCGATCGCCTTGCCGATACCCTGCGCGGCGCCCGTAACCAGGGCCGTCTTTCCCGCAAGCCGTTCAGTCATGAAAATGCTCCCTCAATCCGTGATCTGGTGATGTCTGTTCAGGCGTCGGCGTCGATCACGGCCAGCGCCGCGTCGATGCCCTTGCCGACCGCTAGTTTCTGGCCGGCCGCGTTCATGGCGCCGCCAAGTGCCGTCAGCGCCGCGATCGCATAGATCGGCTGCGCGGTCGGACCCATGTGGCCGATGCGTGTCAGCTTTCCCAAAGTCTCGCCGCGGCCAGACGAAAACACCACGCCGTAGCGGGCGCGCGCGGCCTGGCGAAGCGCCTTCTCGTCGACGCCTTCGGGCGTCCGCACGGCGGTCGTGGTCGGCGACGCGATCTTGTCGCTGGCGGCCCAGATCGACAGGCCCATCGCGGTGACGCCGGCGCGCATGGCCTTGGCGGTGAGCGCATGGCGCGCCCACACTGCCTCCGGTCCCTCATTGAGATAGAGGTCGAGCGCGACATCGAGCCCGTTGATCTCCGAGACCGACGGCGTGAACGGAAACGGCTTGTCCCGCGACCACGCATTCTCCCAGTCGACGATGCTCAGCATCGACGCGCGGGGGGCCGCCTCGTTGCCCTTCATCTTGGCCCAGGCCCGCTCGCTGACGCCCATCATCGTCAGGCCGGGAGGCGCGCCCAGGCATTTGTTGGGGCCGGTGACATAGATATCGGCCTTGCAATCCTGCGGATGCGTCTTCATGCCGCCAAAGGACGAGACGGCGTCGACGATGAGATAGCCGCCATGCACTGAGACCAGCGCGCCGATGGCGTCGATCGGATTGATGGTGCCGGACGGGGTGTCGTGGTGGCAGACGGAAACGACGGTGATTTCCGGATGCGCCTTCAGCATTGCCGCTACCGCCTGCGGATCGATCGCCTCGTTGTAGGGCACCTCGATCTCGAGCAGATGTGGCGAATAGCGCTTCGCCCAATAGCCAAACCCCTTGCCGTAGACCCCGGAGGCAAGGTTGAGCACGACGTCGTCTGGCGCGATCAGCGAGGCCGCGGCGGCCTCCAGGCCCAGCACCGGCTCGCCATGCAGGATGACCGGCCTGTTCGACAGCAGCATCGCTTTCTGCGCCTTGTCGACCACCTTCTCATAGAAGAGCTGGAACGCCGGGTCGTAGTCGTAGAGCACCGTGCGACCGAGGCCGCGCAGCACTTCGGCATAGGCGTTCACCGGCCCCGCGGTCAGGGTGATGACCGGATCGGCGTGTTCGAGATAGCGCATCGTCTTGTCTCCGGATTGGCGGGGATCAGAGCATGATCCCGAAAAGTGGGAACCGGTTTTCGGAAAAGATCATGCTCCAACAAAGAGATAGATCAGGATGATGGTTCAACCAAACGTCATCCTGATCTAGCCGTAGAATTGCGTGCCGATCCTGTAGGTCTTGAAGTTGTCCATGTCGTGCGAGTACATCAGCTCGGCGCCATGGTCCTCGGCGAGTTTCTTCACCTTGCGCATCGAATTGACGCCGGCAACCGGATCGATGTGGAAGGCCGCCTGGCACAGCGTTTCAAGGCTCTTCTGCGTATAGGCCGCATCGATCGTGAACATGATCGGCTTGCGCTTGGGAAACTCGACCAGCAGGCTGTAATGGCCGATCGAATGACCGGGCGTCGAGATCAGCCGGACGCCCCTGGCAAGCTCGACGTCGCCATCGATGCCCTCGAAGGTCGAATTCGCCCGTGTCGTTCCCGCAAGCAATTGCCCGGTCGCGCCACGCGCTTCGGCAGCCTCCGCCGAAAAGCTCAGATCGGAATAGCCGAGATGCTCGAAAGGCTGGGGATTGCACGCCTGCGGCACCTCGGTCCGGTGACAGATCTTCTTGGCATGCGGAAAATATTTGTTGCCGCCGCAATGGTCGAAGTGGAAATGCGAATTGACGACGACGTCGATGTCCTTCGGTTCGAGACCGAGCAGCGCCAGGGCGCCGGGGATGGTCTGGTGCTTTTCCTGGATCGGCTTTTCGAACGGCAGCACCTTCATCACATGATCGTAGTCGTAGCCGGTGTCGACAAGAAACCGGCCCTCGGCATGTTCGATCAGAATCGAATAGACGGGGAAGCGCACTTCGCCGCCAGGGCCACGATTCCAGAACACGTGGTATCCGTCGAGAACGAGCGAGCCGCCGTCGAGCAGGTAGACCTTGGTATCCGACATTCTTGCCTCCTTTATTGGCGCGGGTCCCGTCCGCGCATGAATTGTGCTCAGCGCGCGCCGCGCTCGTATGGAATGCCGAGCGCCGCCGGCAGGCTGGCGCGCCGGCCGAACAGCACCAGCATGATCATCACCGCCAGGAACGGCAGCATCTGGATGATGTCGGTCGGTATGTTGATGCCGGCCACCTGCATGGCCGTGGTCAGCGACAGGCAGACGCCGAACAGCAACGCGCCGAATAGCACCCAGATCGGGCGACCGCGCGCCAGCATGGCCAGCACGATGCCGAGAAAGCCCGCGCCATTGGTGATGAACGGGATGAACAGCCCGGCCCCGACATTGGCGAGATAGGCGCCGCCGAGCCCAGCCAGCGCTCCGGTCGTCAACACGGCGATGGTGCGGGTTCGCACGACATCGATGCCGGCGACATCGAGCGCGGCCGGCTTGTCGCCTGCTGCCTGCAGGTTGAGGCCCAGCTGCGTGCGCCGATAGATGTAGCCCATGCCGAAAACCAGCGCGACCGCCAGATAGACGATCAGATGATGTTTGAAGAATGCAGGTCCGATGACCGGAATGTCCGAAAGCAGCGGAATGACGGTCGCATCCGCCGCCGGCAGGCGCGGGTAGCTGCGTGAGAACTGGAAATGGTGGAGCAGTGCCGTCAGGCCTTCCAGTCCCAAGGTCAGCGCGATGCCGATGACGATCTGGTTCAGCCCGATGCGCACGCAAAGCAGCGCCATGACAAGCGCCACCGCGGCACCGCCGGCGGCACCGGTAAGAAAGCCCAGCCACAGCGACCCTGAATAGAAAGCGCCGACGAAGCCGAGATAGGCGCCGGCCAGCATCATGCCTTCGATGCCGATATTGAGAACGCCCGCCTTCTCGGAAATCTGCTCGCCGAGCCCGGCAAGCAGCAACGGGATAGCCGCGGTGACGGCACCGAACAGCAGCGCGCTGAGAAAGACTTCGCTGAAGAGCCCGGTCATGCCCTAGGCCCTCCGCGACTGGTTGTATCGGTGATCGAAATATTCGGCGAGCGCGAGCACGATCAGCACGATCGAAACCAGCACCAGCGTGAAATGATTGGGCACGCCGAGCCGCCGGGCCGCGCTCTCGCCACCGATCGAAAGCACTGAAAGCAGGAACACGAAACCGATGGCAGCAAAGCCATTCATGCGGGCGAGAAACACGGCGGGAATCACGGCAAGCCCGTAGGCGGGATTCCAGTCGGCGCGGACATTGCCCTGGACGCCGATGATGTCGACGGCGCCGGCAAGCCCGGCCAGCCCCGCCGAAATGGCGAAGACGGCAACGGTCAGGCCGGGGACGCCGAGCCCCGAGTGAACGGCCGCGCGTGGATTGGCGCCGACGATCCTCAGCTTCAGCCCGAACGCCGTGCGCGTCATCACCAGATGCACGATGACGATCGCCGCCAGCCCAAGCAGCAAGCCGCTGGTGATGGTCGTTTCGAACACGCGCGGCAGCCGGTCTTCCACCGGCAGCGTACGGGTCTGCGGCACGGTCGTGTTCGGGTCGCGAAACGCCAGCTTGACCAGCACATTGGCGAGCGAGGTGCCGAGGAACGTCATCATCAGCGTGGTGATGATCTCGTTGACGCCCTGATAGGCACGCAGCAGGGCCGGCACCAGCGACCAGATCATCGCCACCACCATGGCGATGAGGAACGAGCAGAACAGCGCCAGCCAGGCTGGCATGATCTGAACGAACACGGGAGCGCTGGCAGCCGCCGTCACCGCGCCAAGCAGGAACTGCCCGTCGCCGCCGAGATTCCACATGCCAGCGCGAAAGGCCACGATCAGGCCGGCGGCAAGAAACAGCAGTGGCGCCATGCGCGTCAGTGTCTGCTGGATGCCGAGCGGCGAGAACAGTCCTTTCTCCAGCACGAAGCCATAATAGGCGAGCGGGTCGACGCCGACGGCAAGCAGGATACAGCCGGCTATGACGAGAGCGATGAGGATCGGACCGAGCGTCATCAGCAGCCGATGCAGGATGTCGCGGCGCGTCGCCGCCCCGCTCGTGGCATCGAGTGCGGTAGCGCTGACCGTGGGTACGGTGTCGATGCTCATGCGGCAAGTCCGATCATCAGGCGACCGACCTTGGTGCGGGCGTCGTCGGCATTCTCGACGGTGCCGACCAAAGCTCCGTTCGCGATGACGGCGATGCGGTCGCACAGACCAAGCAATTCCTCGAGGTCGGTGGAGATCAGCAGCACGGCAAGGCCACGCGCCGCCGTGTCGAGGATGCGCTGGCGCGACGCCAACGTGTTGGCGAGATCGAGCCCGTAGGTCGGTTTGTTGAAGATCACCACCTTGGCACCTTCCGCCAGTTCTCGTGCCAGAAGCACCTTCTGGATGTTGCCGCCGGATAGCCGCGCGACAGGCGTCTTCAGGCTCGGCGTGCGCACATCGTATTCGCGCACGAGCTGGGCGGCGCGCTTGTCGATCTCCGCGCGCTGCTCGACGCCGTTGCGCCAGAACGGGGCCGCGCCGACCTGCTTGAGGAAGAAGTTGATCGAGACCGGGAAGGTTCCGACAGTGCCCTCGCCCAGCCGGTCGTCGGTCAAGTATCGAAGGCCGCGCCGGCGGCGCTCGCCGACGCTCAGCGCCTCGATGGCGATACCGTCCAGCCGCACCGAGCCGCTGGTGGCTGTACGCTGGCCGGCCAGCGCTTCCGCCAGCTGCTTCTGGCCGTTACCGTCGATGCCGGCTATGCCCAGGATCTCGCCCCGACGGATGTCGAAGGAGATCGACGACAGGCCCGGTGCATTGTCGGTCGGCGTGACCGACAGATGCGCGACCTGAAGCAACGGGGCGGCTTCGGCGCGGACAGTGCGGACCGGACGCTCGACGGCTTCAGGATCATCCTTCTGCTGGCCGAACATCAATTCCACGATCTCCGAGACGATCTCCTGTTCGCCCAGCGCGCGAAACCGCTCGGGCGGGATCTCGCCAACCTTGCGACCGAGCTTCAGCACCGAGATGCGGTCGCCGAAGGCTGCCGCCTCCTTGAGCTTGTGGGTGATGAAGACGATCGCCAGGCCTTGTTCGACGAGGCGGCGCATCAGCGCGCCCAGTTCGTCGATGCCTTTCGGCGTCAGCATGGAGGTGGACTCGTCAAGGATGAGCAACCGACTGTTGCGCAGCATCGCGCGCAGGATCTCGACCTGCTGCTGCTCGCCGAGCGAAAGCTCCGATACCTTGGCATGCAGCTTGACGGTGATGCCGAGCGTGCTGGTGATCTCCGCGACACGCGCCGCCAGTTCCTCGGTCCTGGGGCGCTGCCACCACGGCCCGCCAAGCAAGAGGTTTTCCGCCACCGTCAGCGTCGGCACCAGCATCATGTGCTGGAATACGGTGCCAATGCCGAGTGCCAGCGCATGGCGCGGCGAGGTGATCGGCGTCGGTTTGCCGTCGACCAGTATGCGTCCCTCGTCCGGCTGCTGCAGGCCGGACAGCATGCCGATCAATGTCGATTTTCCAGCACCGTTCTCGCCCAGCAGCACATGCACTTCGCCCGGGCGGATCGACAGGTCGACGCTGTCATTGGCGACGACACCGGGGAACCGTTTGGTCACGCCTTCAAGCGCGACGATGTCGCGCCCGGCAACGGACGATGAAGAAAGACTGCTCATGAAAGCCCAGCACCAAAAAACGGGAATCGTCCGGAGGGGTGAACGGATCACCCCTCCGGCAGCTGACCGTGATCGCCTTACTGGGCGACGCTGGTCATCAGTGCCCTGACGGCGGCCGCGTCATAGACCGGTTCGACCTTGATCTTGCCGGAAATGACGTCTTCGCGCAGCGCCTGGATTTCCGTCCAGACATTATCCGGGATCGCAGCGGTTTTCAGCAGCTTGACCGAGTCGTCCTTGAGGCCGATCGTATAGTGTTTGGTGCCGAACGTGTCGGCCTTCAGGTCGGCAATCATCGCCGCATAGACCGGCTCGATGTTCCACACCACCGACGACAGCAGGAAGCCCTTGTCGATCGGCGACTTGTCGCCGATGACGTCGATGAAATAGACCTTGCCGCCATCGCCGGCCTTGGTCGTCTCGACCGCCTGCAGCATGCCGAAGCTCGAACCGTTGCCCTGGCCGAAGATGATGTCGGCGCCCGACGCGATCACGCTTTCGGTGACGCGCTTGCCGCCGGCCGCATCGCTGTAGGCAGCCGGGCCGATCACCGCGTAGGTGATCTTGACGTCCGGGCTCTCCGCCTTCACGCCCTGCGCGAACGCCGCCGACTGCGAATTCCACGAAGGCGGTTCGCCCGAGACGACGATGCCGACCGACTTGGAGCGCGACACCTTGGCGGCGAGACGGCCGGCGAGATAGGCACCCTCGTGGCCGCTCAGCGTGTAGTCGGCGACAAGGCCCTTCTCCAGGCCGGTCGGCGTGTCGACAATCGCCACCGGAACTTTCAATTCCTTGGCGATTTCGGGAGCCGAGGTGTTGTAGCCGCTGGCGTGCGCGATCAGCAGGCTGGCGCCGTCGGACGCAAGTTCCCGCAAGGTCGGACGAACATCGCCATAGCCGAGGCCCTGGGCCACGACCACTTCGACGCCCGCGGCTTTGCCCGCCGCTTTGGCGGCGTCGATGCCTTGCTGGTTCCAGCCATAGTCCGTGCCTTCTTCGGGCGTCAGGATGGCGATCGACTTGACCTCGCCGGCAAGCGCGCCGCTCATCAAGACACCAGTCAATATAACCGCACTTACACTGCTCTTAAGAAGCTTTAACATGTTACCCTCTCTGTTGTTTTACCAATCAATATTCTTATTGTTATTGCGCGAAAGCGAGATAGACTGCCTAGGAAAAATTACATATGGAGTTCAGGCAAAGTGAAGATCCGTTATGCCCTTCCGGTGATGCTGGCGTTATCGTCCTTCGCCAACGCGGTTGAGTTGCACCATGTCACCGTCCGCACCGGCACTGACGGGCTCGACATGGTTCCGTTGACGATTTCGAATGCGGGCAGCGAAGGCCTGTCCTGCAACGCTGACTTCGCCCACTGGTATTCGGCCGGGATCGCAACGGTCGAACCGGGCAAGAGCGCTCGCATCGAACTCTGGTTCGATGCGAAGACCGGCACGTTCACGATCCTCAACGACAAGCGCGAGAACCTGCCCGTCGAGAGGCTTTGGTGCGGCCTGTCGGGTCGCGCATATGCCACCCGGGTGCAGGTCACGCTCGACCGCGCCGATGCAGCGAAAGGCGAGCGTGATGTGTCCTGCGCCATGGCGCAGGACAGTCTGGTCTGCCGGTAGGCGCTCATCGAGCTTTCCGTTCGAACACCGCGCGCCCCTTATTCCTTCGCCAGGAAGGCGTCGGTGAAGACGTCGTCCGCCGACAGAGCCGCCTTGAGCACGCCCTGGTCCGTCAGCGTCTTCAAGGTCTCCTCCCACTGTGTCTTCGTCATCCAGCCGAGACCGTGTTCCTTGGTGTCGGCGCTGCTGAACGTCGAGGCGATATCGGCGTTGATCTGCGCCAGCAGCACACCCTTCTTGTCCGCATAGCCGGGCGCTGCCTTGGCCGTGATCTCGGCAGCCTCTTCTGGATGAGCCACGACGTAGTCGAAGGCTTCCCTGTATGCCTTGACGAAGCGGCGCACGACGTCCGGCTTGTCCTTGATCATCGCCTGCGAGGTGAACAGGCCCGAGCCATAGGCCTTCCACCCATAGTCCGCTCCCATCATGATGCTGAGCGAGCCGGGGCCTCCGGCCTTCGCCTCCAGTTCGGGAACCTCCGCGTCGACATAGCCGACGACCGTCTGAACCCGGCCAAGCAGCAAATAGCTTTCATAGGGCGGCGAGACGCTGTTCAGCGTCATGTCCTTTTCGGTCAGGCCGTTGGCGGCCAGAAAACCCTTGAAGAAGATGTAAGTGGAGCCGGCCGGATGAATGCCGATGGTCAGTCCCTTGAGGTCGGACGGCTTTGCGAGCTTCAGTGTCTTGGCCAGCGAAATGATCCCCAGCGGCGAGTGCTGATTGACGGCCACCAGCGCCACGACCGGAACATTCTGCGATCGTGCGACGGCAAGCGTGGGAAGATCGCCGAACCCGAAATCCGCGTTCTCATTGCCCACCAGCCGCATCGCGTCCGGCGAGCCGGATCCCTTGCGGATCTCGGCTACATCGATGTCGTTCTTGGCGAAGAAGCCCTTTTCCTTGCCGACAAAGAACATAGCGTGATTGCCGCGCACCACCCAGTCGAGCTGGACGTTGACCTTGTCGGCCGCCAGAGCCGCGCTGGAGAAGCCGAGTGCCGCGACAAACGCCGCCAAGCCAGCGGCCTTGATAAGTGAGCGTCTCAGCATTTTTCGTTCCCTTTTATGAATTTGGTTGATCGAGCGGGCTAGGACTGGCTGAATTTCGGCGCCCACGGCACCACGATGCGTTCGAGGATTTCGGCGGCGTAGTAGAAGGCGATGCCAAGCACGGAAACCAGCAGCAGCGCTGCGAAGACCAGCGCTGTATCGAGCTGGGTCGAAGCGAACTGGATGACGTAGCCGAGACCGTCCGACGCGCCGGCAAATTCGCCGACGATGGCGCCGATCACACTTAAAGTGGCGGCGATCTTGGTTCCGGCCATCAGGTTCGGCAGCGAGTGCGGAACGCGGATCCTGAACAGGATCTGCGTCGGGCTGGCCCCGACGGAATTCATCAGCGCCAGCAGCGAACGGTCGACCGATTGCATGCCCGCCAGCATCGACAGTGTCACCGGGAAGAAGGCGATGACCAGGATCAGGCCGATCTTGGGCGCCAGCCCATAGCCGAACCAGAGGATGAAGATCGGCGCGAGCGCGACTTTCGGCACGTTCTGGAACAGCACCACCAGTGGATACAGCGCGCGTCCCAACCAATCGAAGCGCACGATGACCAGCGCAATCGCAATGCCGACCACGACCGAGACCAGGAAGCCGAACAGGATTTCGCCCGCCGTCACCAGCGTCGCCTGCATCAGCGTGCCCCATTGCGCGACCAGCGACTTCGCGATCTCGGATGGGGCGGGAATGATGAAGGCGGATATGGCAAAGATCCGCACGGCGGCTTCCCACAGCACGATTGTCACCAGCAGCAGAATGACCGCTGGCAGCCAGCTACCTGTCGCAGCGCTCCAGTTGGAGGCGAGCCGTGACTCGGAAATATCCGTGATGGGTTGGTCGCTCAAGACGCGCCTCCCGGTTGATGGCTGGAGCGCAGCATCGTTCGCAACTGAACCACCAGCCTGACGAACTCCGGATCTTCGCTGACCGACAGGTCGCGTGGATAAGGCAGCGCAATGTCGAGGCTCTCGGTGATCCGCCCCGGCTTGATCCCCAGCACGTGAACATGGCGCGACAGATGGATGGCCTCGTCGATGGAGTGGGTGACGAGCACGATCGTCTTGCCGGTACGCTGCCAGATCTCCAGCAGCGACTGACCCATGGAATCGCGGGTGATGGCGTCGAGCGCGCCGAACGGCTCGTCCATCAGCAGGACCGCTGGGTCGAGTGCCAGGGCCCGTGCGATGGCAACCCGCTGCCGCATGCCGCCCGACAGTTCGTTTGGGCGCTTGTGGGCGCTATCGCCCAATCCCACCAGCTCCAGCATCTCCTGCCCGCGCGCCCGCAAATCCGAGCGCGACAGCGACTTGTCGGCGATGCCGAGCAGCAGCGACGCATTGTCGACGGCGTTTTTCCAGGGGAGCAGGTTGGCGTCCTGAAAGACGAGGCCGATCATGCGCTTGCGCGCCGCCTCGACCGGTGCGAGCCCGGCGATCGCAACGCTGCCCTGGGTCGGCTGCACCAGCCCGGCCAGCACCTTGAGCAAGGTGCTCTTGCCGCAACCGGAAGGGCCGATAAGGGAGACAAACGACCCCTTGGGCACCGAGAGATCGATGTTCCTGAGGATCAGCTGCCGGGCGATGACCACCGAAACGCCCTTGGCGGAGATCAGATCGTCATGGCGGATATGGGCCGGCCTGTCGCCGGCGGCCCGAATGGTTTCAATGCGCATGGCGTGTCGCCCCGCGCGCTGTCGTCGGCCGCAGCCGCGCCGTCTTGATTGCGAAGGCGCCCTTCACACAAACAGCCGACCGATGGAACTCCTCAAACCGGCCTGCCCTCTGCGCACCATGTGACATTGGCTACTCCCGGCCTTCCAGGATGCGCCGCACCGCGACGAGCTTGCGCGCCCGTTCGCCTTGCAGCGCCTTGATTTGCTCAGGCGTGTAGGAGAACATCCCCTCGCCCGACTTGATGCCGAACTTCGATGCAGCCGTATTCTCCAGCACCATCGGCGCGACATCGTCGCGGTTGGAGAGATCGGCATTCAGGAAGGACGAGACGGATTTGTAGATGTCCAGCCCCGCCATATCGAGCAGCGCCATCGGGCCGATGACGGCGATCTTGTAACCGATGCCCCACGACACGCAGGTGTCGAGATCTTCAGGTTCGATGACGCCGCGCTCGACAAGGTCGACCGCCTCGCGCAGCAGCGCATAGAGCACGCGGTTCTCGACGAAGCCCGGAACGTCCTTCTTCACCACCACTGGCAGCAGGCCGATCGAGCGAATGAGGTCGCGGATTACCGCCACGGTTTCAGGCGCGGTCTTTTCGCCGCCGATCACCTCGATCATCGGGATGATGTGCGGCGGGTTCGACCAGTGCATGCCGACCATCCGCTCGGGATGCGAGATATGCGCCTGCAGCTTGGTGATGGGGATGCCTGACGTGTCGGAAGCGACGATGACGGACGGGCCGATCAGCGGATCGATGTCACGATAGGTCTGCGCCTTGATGTCGATATTCTCGGGCACATTCTCGATGACCAGTTCGGCGCCGTCGACGGCCTCGGCGATCGTCTCGACGAAGCGCACGCTGCCGGCTCCTGTCCCGGGCGCCTTGATGTCGAGACGGTCGAGCACGCCGCCGGCGAGATCGAGCATGCCGCGGGCAGGCTCGACTGCCGCCGGCGAAACATCATACGCCGTGACATCGAGCCCGCTGCGCGAAAGCCGCGCGGCGATGCCTGGACCCATCGTTCCCAATCCGATGAGAGCGGCGCGCTTGATCATCATGCCGCCTTTGCGGGAGCAGCAGTGGTTGCCGCCTTGAAGGCCGGCCGAGCGGCGATCGCGGCCACCCAGCGCTCCAGATTGGGCATCGACGGCCGGTCGATCTTGAAGTCGACGCAGCGCTTCAGGATCGGCGCGCAGGCGATGTCGGCAAGCGTCAGCTTGCCGAGCGCCAGGAAGTCCTTGCCGGCCAGGTGGGCGTCGACGATCTTGAGCTGCGCGACAAGGTCCTTCACTTGTTCCTTGTATTCGGCGGTCTGTTCCTCGGGTGCGAGCTTGGCGCCTTTGAAGGCCGCCAGGTAACCGGGATTGACCGCCGCCAGCAGGAAGTCCATCCAGCGCTCGACCTCGGTCTTTTCCGCCGGCGTGGTGCCATTCAACTGTTCGCCGCCGGATGCCGCGAGATAGCGCAGGATGGTGTTGGACTCCCAAATCACGGTGTCGCCGTCGACCAGCGTCGGCACCTTGGAGGTCGGGTTGAGCGCCTTGTATTCCGCCGTCTGGGTGTTCTCGAACTGGCGGCCATAATCCTCGCGTTTGTAGGACGCCCCAAGCTCTTCGAGCATGAAGAGCACCTTCTGGACGTTGCCTGATGTCTGGCGGCCTAACAGCTTGTACATGTCGTCTCCTCGATTGTGTCCAAGGCCTACTTGCCGGCCTGCAGCGGCTTGTAGACGATGGCGTCCATTTCGATCTTGGTGTTGATGACCGCCTTTGCCTCGACGGTCGTGCGCGCCAGGACGGCGTCGCCGATCCCTTCGAGGAACGCCTTGTTGTAGCGGCCGAAATCGCGCGTATCCTCGAGATAGGTGGTGATCCGCACGACATCCGACAGCGTCGCGCCTTCATGCGCGATGACGCGCGCTATGGTCTTTAGCGTCGCCAGCGTCTCTTCCTCGATCGTGCCGCTGATCATGTTGTTGTTCTCGTCCTTCGGCACCTGGCCCGAGACGAAGATGAAATCGCCGGCACGCACCGCCGGATGAAATGGCAGGTTCGGGTTCTTGTTGCCGATGGCGTAGTGGCTGGCGGATTTTCGCGTGCTGTCGCTCAATGCCGGCTCCTAGAGAACACTGGTTTCGATGATGTCGACGCCACGGATGCGATCGATCAGGTAGACGATGCCACGGTCGTCGATGGTCACGTCGTTGGACGAGGAACGCTCGGCCCCCTCCGGTGCGTCGGGCATGAAATGACCGACCTCCTTTGGCGCGAACGGGTCGGCTATGTCGACGAGGCGCAGCCCCTGCGCGAACCATGCAAAGGGAATGACGGTTCCATTGAACCGTTCGGAAGGTTGATGGCAGCCCGTCATCGGCGGCTGCGGTGAACCGTCCGGGTCGAGGCCCGGCACCTGGAAGGTCGAGATCGGCAACGGGTTGGTCTCGTCGGTGATGTCGTAAATCCACGTGAAGGCCGGCGGAGATGGCCGGAGCTTGGCGACATCCTCGTCCGCCACCACCATGATGTTGCGGCCCTTGAGCGGCTGTGGAATCGGCAGGCAGGTGTGGGTGGGATGCGGAAAGCTCGGGCTCGAATTGACGTGCGAGATCAGCTTCGGCTTGGTGATGTCCGAAATGTCGAGGATGAACAGGCCGTGATGCCAGTAGCTGACATAGAGCCGGTCGCCCATGCGCAGCGGATGGTGGCAACGCGGTGTGACATAGTCGTGCCAAGGATACTCTTCGCCGCCGCCGGTCCACTGGCCGGGTATCCACCAGCGTCCAACCTCGACCGGCTTCGTGGGATCGATCAGGTCGAGGATCATCACGATATTGCCGACATAACCGTCGGCGGTCGGCGAGATGTAGACGTAACGGCCGTCGAAGTCGTAGCGGTGGACGCCCTTGCCGCCGGTTATCCATTTCGAGATAAGCTTGGGCTGTGCCGGCTTGGTTGTGTCGTAGAGCGCCAGTCCGCCGCCGAAATCGGCCGGGCCGGCATCGCCAAAGCGCTCGTGGTTGATGATCATCAGCCCGTCCTTGGCGCGCACCTTGTGCGAGTGCCAGCCGGGCGGAACATCGATCGTGGCTATCTTGCGCGGATTGCGCGGGTCGGAAATGTCGACCAGCGTCGTGCCGCTCGGCGGCCGCATGTGGCCGATATAGAGGATGTTGCCGTCGACCCAGACCTGGCCGCCGCCTGGGCAGTCGACATGGCCGATCTGCTTGGTGTTGAACGCCGAAACCAAATGCATACGCCCTTGCTGCTGAAACGTCATTTCGATGTCCCGCCGCCAATGGCGGCGGGACAGTGCTTGCCGAAGGACTGGAACTAGACGAGGCGGAGCAGATCGCCGGCCTGGTTCCGGCCCCAGCGCTTGTAGAGGAGCAGCGCCTTCTGCGTCGGCGCATCGGTGGCGCCGAAGAAGATCACCGGCTCGCTCGAAGAGCCGTTGACATGTTCGACCCAGGAACCGCCGGGTATGGCGATGGTGTCGAACTGGTTCCAGTCATAGCGCTTGCCGTCGATGATCGAATGGCCGTTGCCGCGGAACGGCGCCAAAAGCAGGCTGGCAGTCTCGCGCTGCGGCAAGGTCTTCTCACCCGGGCGCAGCATCTGCACGTAGAAATTGATGGTGTGGAAGACCGGCCCGCCGGTGGTCGGATCGACATAGTCGATGACGATGCCTTCATGAGGATCGCCATCCCAATCCTTGTGGGCATCGAGGACCGCTTCCATCTTTTCCCAACGATAGACATACATCGGCGACGACAGGCCACCGCCGCGCTTGTGGTCGACGAAACGCGGCATCAGGCCACCCTCGCCATAGATGCGCTGTGAGTAGTCGCCCGGATAGCGGGCGGTCTGCACCTTCTTCTCGACTTCCTTGCCGTCGACCATCTCGGTGTATTTGTGGTCGAAATGGACGGCATGCAGCGTTTCGACCAGCGGCAGGTCGAGCACCGACAGGTTGACCGCCTGCTCGCCGCCGACGGTGCCATGATTGTGCCAGGCGTCGTTGGGTGTCAGCACCATGTCGCCCGGGCCGAAGACCACGTCTTCGCCCTCGACGCCGGTGAAGTTGCCCTTGCCGGTCAGGCCGAAGCGGATGGCGCTCGGCGAGTGCTTGTGCGGCGGCATGATCTCGTCAGGATCATTCAGGCGGTAGGCGGTGTACATGGTGCTGACCGATGCGCGCTTGGGCGCAAGTCCAGGATTGACCAGGATCAGCGAACGGCGCTCGCTGTCGTCCATGGTCACCAGTTCGGCGGCGCGCTGCAGCAGCGGCTCGATGTCCGAATAGGACCACACGAAGGGAACGGCCTTCGACGTCGCCATCAACTGCTTGATCTCGTCATGGTCGACGCCTTCCGACGTCGCCCAGAACGGAAACATGTTCTTCGCGTAGAGAGCGTCATAGAGGCCCTTGAGTGCTGCCTTCTTGTTGGTGAGCACATCGTTAGCTGGTTGCGCCAGGGACATATCGGACACCTCTCGTCACGAAGAAAATGCTTCTAACCAATTCAACCGTATTCGCATTGGTTTTGCTCGACAATCCCCAAATTGCGAAATTTGAAAGTTTTTGGTTGAGATGCATTTTCGACAGGCAAATGCCCGGAAATAGGCAGAAAATGGCCAAAATTGGCACAAAATACGCTCAAGAAGGCAGAGTGAAGCCTATCCATCACGGCCGTGCAGGCTCACACGGCAGTCCAACCAACGTAGATTTTAATCTCAACCAAAAGATTTTGGTTGCATTCCGGCCGCTACTATCAGGCCGCCACGCTCTGTTGAGCGCGGCTGCGGATCAGATCCACGGCCTTTTCGGCGATCATGATGACCGCCGCATTGATGTTGCCGCAGACGAGATCCGGCATCACGGAGGCGTCCACGACACGAAGTCCGGCAACGCCGCGCACCCGCAATTCCGGATCGACCACCGACTCTGCATCGACACCCATTCGGCACGTGCCGGCCGGATGATGCACGGTGATCGACGTCTTGCGGATATGCTCGTCGATCTCTTCGTCGCTCTCGCATTTCGGGCCGGGGAAGAATTCCGCGCCAACGAACGGGGCCATGGACGGCTGGCTGGCAAGGTTGCGCGCAACACGAAAGCCGGCGCGAAGCGACTGCCAGTCGCGCTGCGAGGACAGGAAGTTCTGATGGATCAGCGGAGCGGCGACCGGATCGCTCGACGCCAGCTTGACGCTGCCGCGGCTCTCCGGCTGAACGGCGACGATACGGGTCGCAAAACCGTCGGCGAACGGCGCCTTGAACGGCGACATGTAAGGCCATGCCCCAAGCGGTGCGGCGGTGAAAAGCAGCTGGACGTCCGGCAACGGCCGGCTTGCATCGCTTTTCAGGAATGCCACGACGCCGCCAGGCACATCTCCAGAAAAGCCCTTTCCGGTGAGATAGGTCTTGACGAAATCCAGCCCGATACGATCGGCTCGCATCATCTTGAGAAACGGTCCCGGCTGTTTGCGTCGATACATCAGGATGACCGAAACGTGGTCCTGCAAATTCTTGCCGACCTGCGCACGATCGACCTTCGTCTCGATGCCATGCGCCGCGAGTTCGCCGCTATCGCCTATACCCGACAGCATCATCAGCTGCGGCGTGTTGATGACGCCACCGGCAAGCAGGACCTCGCGCCGCGCCAGAACTTCATGGTTCGCCCCGCCTCTGGCATAGGCAACGCCCGTTGCGCGCCCATCCTTCAGCAGGACCTTCGTCGCCATCGCGCCGGTCAGCACCTTGACGTTGCCGCGGCGCATGGCGGGCCGCAGATAAGCGGTCGCGGTCGAGCAGCGCCGGCCGTTGGCGATCGTCATCTGCAGGCGGCCGAAGCCTTCCTGTACGGCGCCGTTGTAGTCGTCGGTCTGCGGATATCCGGCATCGCGGCTGGCCGTGGCGAAGGCATCGATCAGTTCATCCTTGTAACGGCAGAACTGAGTGTTCAGCGGCCCGCTGCCGCCACGATACCGGCTTTCGCCCGCCTCCCAGCGCTCCTGCTTCTTGAAGTAGGGCAGCACATTGTCGAACGACCAGTCCGTCAGGCCGCTGGCCGCCCAGCGATCATAATCGCCGCGATTGCCGCGCACATAAGCCATGGCGTTGGTGGAGGAAGAGCCGCCGATGACCTTGCCGCGCGCGCATTCGACCTTGCGCCCGCCGACATTGGCCTCGGGCTCGCAAAAATACATCCAGTCGTGGCGGCGCTCGGTCAGTATCTTGCCCCAGCCAAGCGGGATGTGGATCATCGGATCGCGATCCCAATCCCCCGCCTCCAGCAGAAGCACCGACACCGCAGGGTCTTCGCTCAACCGGTTCGCCAGCACGCAGCCGGCCGATCCCGCACCGACAATGACGTAGTCAAAGGTTTCGCCAGCCGGCATGCGTGATCCTCGGGAGAAAACGGCCCGCCGCGATGGCAACCGTCGACGAAGGCAGTCAACCATCGCGCAACTGGTGTTGTCAACCATTGCGTACAGTTGTAGATTGGTTGAATTGGTTGAGTGCCGTCCATCAGGTTTCGTGTCACAATATGATGTCAGGACGTTGAGTCGGCGGTCTGCCGATCGGACAGGAGATTTGGTTTTGAGCGCATTCGAGCCGCAGGTCGCACCATCGGATCTCGACGACATCATTGCCGCGGTCCGCCAGTTGCAGCAGGGCGGCGGCAAGCTTCCGTCCGAGCGCGATCTTGCGGAATATCTGAGCGTCAAGCGCCATCAGCTTCGCAAGGCGCTTGAAGTGCTGCGCCATTCAGGCGATCTCAAGCCGGCGCGCGCCAGGCGGGCGCCGACCGCCCTTCCAAGATATGGCGAGGAACTGGTCAGGGTAACCAACCCGATCGAGGTTCTGGAGTTGCGCCTGCTCATGGAGCCGGGCCTTGCCCGGTTGGCGTCGCTGCGTGCTTCCTCCTTCGAGACGGCGCGGATCCTCGACGCGGCAACCACGCCGGAGAATGCCCCGTCGGGTGAGGTCGACTTCGCCTTCCATCTCGCGATCGTCGCCGCTGCCCGCAACCATCTCGCCACGGAATTCTACAAGATGCTGCGTCAGGTCGGTGTCGATGCGCGGGTGAAGGTTGCGCGCACCGCAGCCCCCACCTGCCCCAAGCGAATCGCCCAGCGCGACGGCGAGCATCGCCTGATCGCCGAAGCGATCTCGCAGCGCGATCCCGAAGCGGCGGAGGCCGCAATGCGCGCACACCTTTTGTCCGTGCAGAGACAGATCATGGAACGATCGAATGCCGGTGCCTTTGCCGCGTGATCGTATCAGCTTCTGACATCGAGCCTGTGCGGGGAATTTCAAATTGAAACGTCATTTCGACGTGCTGGTCATCGGCGCGGGATCCGCCGGCTCGGTTGTTGCCAGCCGGCTCAGTGAAGACCGGTCGTGCCAGGTCGGCCTCATCGAGGCCGGGGCGATGCCGGCCGATCCCGATATCGCCGACCCGCTGAAATGGACGATGCTCCAGGGCCGCTCCTACGACTGGAGCTACCGGACCGTGCCCCAGCCCTTCACCGCCAACCGCGTCCATGAATGGCCACGCGGCAAGATCGTCGGCGGCTCGAGCTGCATGCATGCAATGGCTTATGTGCGCGGCCATCCCGATGATTTCGAACCCTGGGCACAAGCCGGCGGCGAGCGCTGGTCCTATCGGGGATTGTTGCCGGGCTTCATCCGCAGCGAAGCCTTCACCGCCTTCGATGGGCCGACACGCGGCAGGAGCGGCCCGCTGGACGTCTATCTGCCGGACGCCGAGGTCAGTCCGGTCGTGCGTGCCTACATCGCCGCCGGGCGAGCCATGGAAGCCCCCGCCCTGACCGACCACAACAGCGGCGAACTGGTTGGCACCAGCCCCAATTCGCTCAACATCCGCGACGGCAAGCGCCTGAGCGTCGCCGACGCCTATCTGCCGCCGCGGGTTATGGCGCGGCCGAACCTGACCTTGCTCACCGGCCACGAGGTCGAGCATCTGGTGCTGAACGGCCACAAGATCACGGGCGTGAGCGTGGTCTGCGAGGGTGAGACCAGAACGCTCTCCGCCGACCGGGTTGTCCTTTGCGCCGGCGCCGTGTCGACGCCGCTCATCCTCATGCGGTCAGGCATTGGTTGCCCCGATACCCTGAAGCAGGCGAGGATACGCTGCCTTGCCGATCGACGCGATATCGGGCGCAACCTGCAGGACCATCTGCTGGCTCTTGGAAATGTCTACAGCACGAAAAAGCCGGTGCCGCCCTCCCGCCTGCAGCACTCCGAATCGCTGATGTATCTGCATGGTGACGACCCTACCCGTTCCACGGGAAGTCCCGACATCGTGCTCGCCTGCGTCGTCGCTCCGTCAGCGGCCGAGGGCCTGAATGCCCCGCCCTATGGCTCTGCCTTCACGCTCCTGTGCGGCGTAACCCATCCGACAAGCCGCGGGCGCATCGCGCCGAGCGGGCCTGGCCGTAACGACACGCCAGTCATCGATCCGCATTATCTCGAAACCGAACACGACCGGGCGACTTTCAGGATGGCGTTGAAGCGGGCGCGCATGGTCGGCCATCATGCGGCTCTGGACGAATGGCGCGATGCGGAGATCCTGCCGGGCGCACCGGTTCAGTCCGATGACGAGCTCGATGCCTTCATCGCCAGGGCTGCTTCCACCCATCATCATCCGGCTGGCACATGCCGGATGGGTCGTGATGCCGACGCCGTCGTCGACCCTGACCTGCGGCTGAACGGCTTCGACAACATCTTTGTCGTCGACGCCTCGGTGATGCCGGCGATCCCGAGCGGACCGATCAACGCCGCAATCGTCGCCATGGCGGAAACCTGGGCGTCGTTTTCAGGGGCTACCGCATCGACAGCGGCCGCTGTGTCAGACAATTCCCCTGGGGTTTGAATGGCGCTGGCGCCCTGCGGTTGTCAGCTGTGGAGATGCGTCAATTCAAACGCGGCTCCGTCCTGGACGCCGGCCATGCGCTGCTCGGCGGACCGGAACATGTCCGCGAACTCCACCTCGTTTTCGAACACCACGCCGCCGACTTTGACGGTCAGGGCATCCTCGGTTCCTTTTGGTGCGAAATAGACTTGCGCGATACGCGCCCGTATACGCTCGCCGATTTCCCTGGCTTCTGCTTCGGTGGCCCCTGAGAGGAAAACCCCGAACATCGAAGCCCCTATGCGCCCAACCAGATCCTCCGCGCGCACCGACGATCGTATGGTCGAGGCGACGAGCCGCAAGGCCTCGTCGCCCCATTCAAGACCGAAGCGCAGGTTGATGGACCGCAAATGTTCCGAATGGATGACCAGGAAGGCGCCCGTTCTCGGACCCGGCGCCGATGGCCTTGCTGTTCTTCTTTCGACCATCGACGTGAAGACCGCTCCGTTCAGGCAGCCTGTCATGGTGTCGAAGGTTGCCGACTTGTCGAGTTCCCGGCGATAGCGACGCAGCTCGATCTGCTTCAATCCAATAAACAGAAAAAGCGGAACACCAAGGACAACAGGCAACAGGATTGCCGTGACCATGCTGCGCCCAAATGGCGTCAGCGCCTCCGAGAACAGCAGCAGATAGTTGAGACCGACGGAAAAGGCCAGGATTCCCGTGGTTCCCAGAAAGGTCAGCCAAGCGACGCCTTTCCATGCCTGGGCGGTGGTGGTCGCCATAGTCTTTGTCACTGGCCGATCTCCTGTGGATGGGCTGGTATAAGGCCGGTGTGTTGCAATTTCAGTTTCAAGGAACCTTGCAATTTAATCGATTGCGCGATGACCCCATCAAGGCTGCGCCCGTGACGGTTAACAAACAAAATATCAGGGGTTGAATGGCCGGCTATTGTGCCGGGCCGAATATGCCCATCTGCGCGTTTCTGGCTGTCGCCTCAGCCTTGCCGTAGATGCCGCTCGGTAGAGCAGTGGCCCAGCCGTTGGAGACAAGCCAGGCGCCGACATCCTGCTTGCCCAGCCTGCACGGCGCGGCGACGGCAAAACGCTCGACGTCCGGTGGCACGAAACAGTTCAGCGCGCGTCCCCTCAGCCAGGAATTGAATGCGGCGCGTGCGCGCTGACCGCAAGGCCAGGTGACGTCGTCAAACGAGCAGGATCTGTCGAGGTCGATGCCTCTCACCCCGCTGATGACCACCTTGCGGCCCATGGATTCGAACATCGCCGACGATGTGGCAATAGGGCGGTAGAGCAAGACCTCCCGCCAGTCCCTGGGCATCGGCGTTTTCGGGGGCACGGCGAGACCGAGCTCGCTGAGTGGCGGACGGGGCTCGGCGCGTTCGATCTCCGCGGGATCAAGCCGTGGCGGAGCGATCAGGTCTTGAGCAACCTTGCGCGCCGGTTCTCGGCGTTGTGCGCCGGCAACCGGGGCAACCGGCCGGATTGGCTGCGTATCGTCGACAGCCTTCGAAGGAGCAAGGACAGGCCGATCGACCGAAAGCAAAGCCCCTGCCTGAATGATCAGCAGGACTCCGGCCAGAAGCAGGAGGCTTCCGAGCGCGATCGCCAAGCGGCTGCGGCCCGGCCCGCCCATCAGCTCGAACAGGTTCTCAAGGATTTTCGCCGGTCAGAAACCCGACGTCGATTTGGCAACCAGTTTGAGAGCACCTTTTTCAATCCGATAGAACGGCATCGATCGTTCGCTGGATCCGTCGGCCCGAAACCGGAACAGACCTGTCGATCCACGAAACCCGCTTGGATTTTCGAGAACTTTCTTGCTGAAGCCATCGGGTCCGACCGCGCTGGCAATCCCTGCTGTCAGGGCAACCATATCATAGGCGTAGGCCACATTGACGTCGGCCGGATAGTTGTATGTCGTCCTGAAGCGGTCGGCGATCGGGCCGGTTTCACTTGGATCGAGCGTGGCGATATATGCCCCCCCAAACAGCGGATCCATGGGGTGTTCCAGCCAACGGTTCGTTCCGACGACGGAGATTGTCTTCCCCGGAATGCCCTTTGATTTGAGGGCGGCGAGGATAGGCGACGGGCTGCCATTGCCGCTGGCAACGATGACGGCATCGGGGGCATCCACGAGTGAGCCCATTTCCTCAACCGCCTTCGCGCCACCGTCGCTGGCCGAATATCGGAGAGTGACCGCCAGCGCCGCGCCATAGATGCTGAGACTGTTCGCGACCCGTTTCTCTACGGCGCTGGCGCTTGGGCCGTCCGCGACAAGCAGTACGAACTTCTTGCTGCCTTTCGCAGCCAGTCCCGCGGCGCCCGCCGCGGCGCTGTCGGCTTCGCCAAGGAGCACGGCATAAACCCCGGCGCCGCCGGCGAAATTATCGGCAAGCGCCAAGACTGGTGGCCGCTTCGATCCAGACAGCGTGGCAATGTGCTGGGCTGCCGGCAGTTCGGTCGGGCCGATCACGACTTTCGACCCCGTCGTTATGGCCGTTATCGCCAGTTTGCCGGCCAGCGTGCTGTCGCCTTTGGTGTCCTCTACCGTCAGCGTCAGCAATCCGTTGCCAATATCCGTCATTGCCAGCTTGGTCGCGTCGAGCATCTTCCTGCCGTTTTCCCCTGCCGTTCCGGGGGCGGACAACGGCAGCAGCATCGTGATTTTTGTTGAACCGGTGCCCAGCGACTGGGTCGCCTGGGCCGGGCCGGCAACGGCGGCGCCATTCTGCCCGGCAGGCGCGGCGATCGCCGCAGGATCGAGCGCTTCGGAAACACCGTCTTTCGATTGGCAGCCCGACAACGTCATGGCGAGCGCAAAGGCGATCGCCCATGTCCGCGGACAGTGGACCTGTCGGCCAGCTTCCATGCTTGCTCCACCCCTATGTGCCGCCGGGTATTCTTCCCGGTCTGGTCTTCAAGTCATGTTACGGCGGACTTGCTGTGCCGTCTGCAGTTCATTTAGCCGTCGAAAAGCCTGGCTCTGAGCGCCTTGATCTGTCTTGCCTGCCCGGCACTTCGATAGTCGGCGCATTTCATGTATCGCGGCCCGGGCACGAACAGGCGGCGCACGCAAACGCCCTTTCCCTGGGCAGGGGCTTCCCCCTCTCCTCCTGGCAAAAATGCGGAAAAGCCGAATGTCGCCACCGGCAAAGGCCCGGTCACTTCGAACCCTTCCCTTGCCAGGATAGCCCGCGCTACGCTGGCAGTAGCGGACTGAAAGGGCCGAGAACCGGCTTTCATTGTGCCCGGCGCGATACTTCATGACGGTGGTGCACAGATCGCCCGCCGCGAGCCTGTTGGCCTGCGCAAGATATTTGACTCCCAGCGCGATGTTGGTCGCCGGCGCGCTCAGATCGTCCAGTGAACCTCGAAAGCCAAGCATCCTGGCCGTAGCCGGCATCACCTGCATCAGGCCGACTTCGCCGTCGGCACCCTGCGCGCCGGGATCGAAGCCGCTTTCGATCTCAATCACCGCATGCGCCAGCATCGGCTCCAGGCCATAGATCGATGCCTGGCAGCTGGCAAACGCCTTGAATGTCTGCCGGGTCCACTCCGTGGCCGCGTCACAGTGCACCGGCCGCTTCAGGCCGGACGACTGCCGTTGTTCCACGGAGGGCCGTTCCAGCCAGTTGGCGTGGGCCAGCGTGGCAGTTAGGCCAAAGCCGATCAACGCGACCACTCCGGCGATCGCCCTCAACAATGATCCGTCGGCTGTCATGATGGCCAACAGGCGCGGCTTCGCCTATCCAGTCAGTGCATGTACTCGACCATGCGATCGTGAAAACACTCGCATTTGTTGAGGTAGTCTTCGTCCTTGTAGTTCGTCTTGAGGTAGCCATAGGCCTTGCCGCAAGCGACCTTGGCCTCCGACGCCCAGACGAAGACGGGCCGGGACGAGTGGATCCACTCCGAGCTGTTGGCGACAGCAACCGACTCGTCCATCAGCTTCACCACCTGCACCCTGAGATCGACGATGTTGTCGTTCAGCACCAGGTTGGAAGTCCCGACGACACGGCAATAGTCGCCGGTCGGACCATCGATGATGTCGGCGGCATTGAGTCCGGTCGACAAGATCGACAGCAGACCTGCCCCGAAAACCACTCGCAAAATTCTGTTCATGTTGCTTACCCCGTCCCTTTCGCCCTTAGGCCACGTCCGTCTTGGTGCCGTGGCTGTCATCGTACAGTATTTTGACTGCTTCGGCAGCGCTGTGGAACGCATAGTTCTCCAGCACTGCAACCGTATGGTAGTTGTCGCCGCCGCCATCCGTATCGACCTTGACTTCGGCGTTCGCCGCATTGGTCGAGGACTGCGCGATCTCCACGAAGCCGCCGGCTTCGAGATCGACGACGCCTGCCAGGCCCTTGAGCAATGCGGAAAGATCGATCTTGTCGCCGTTCGCACCGTCATGGAAGTCCGCGATCAGATCGGCGGCGTCAAGCGAGCCGACGGTGAAGGTCTTCGTCCCATCGGAGGCAACGGACGGCTCAGCCGGTGCAACAAGCGAGGTGTCGAGTTCGACCTCGACATAGTTGCCGGTGGTGCCATCGGCCATTTGGAAGGTTCCGTTGCCTGTCACGGTCTGTCCGTCGATTTCGCCAACAGTCGGAGTAGCCGCTGTACTGATGGAGACGATACCGTTATCAGCGAGGTGTGACAATTCCCCGGCGTCGCTGGCGCCGTTGGCATTGGCATCCTTCCAGATCAGCAGGCTGTCGAAGGCGGCGTCATTGTGGTCGATGATGCCGTCGTGGTTGCTGTCGAGCGAAGCCAGTGCCGCCGCGCCGCTGGCGAAGTTGCCGCCGCCGAAGGCCGGCGTGAACAGTTCGGTGCCGTCGTCGATCTTGCCGTCATGGTTGAGGTCGATCGCCAGCATGCCATCATGGGATGTGTTCCAGGCAACCTGATCTTTTACACCATCCCCATTGATGTCGAACTGGACGCCATGGCTGAGATCGGAGAAAGCGAACCCATCATGGTTCAAGTCGAGGATGATGGGATCGGTAGCGCTGTTATAGACGACGAAATCCGCGCTGGTAAGCGTGGTAAGCTGCCCTAGCGTAGTGATGTTTTCGAAGGTTGCGACCTGGGTGCGGCCGGCGGCATCGTTCCAATTCGTATCGAACCAGAGTTCCCCGTGTGCGGTGGTCGAGTTGAAGACAAGCACATAGGTGTTGGCTGCCACCGCTGCTGTTGCTGCCGCTATTTGCGCCGACGTCTGTGCCGCGTCGATTCTAACGATATGCGCCGAGTCGCCAGCCGTGAGTGCGGAGATCGAGGCACGGATCGAGAAGTCGCTGACGTTCAGGGCGTTGCCGGCCGAGGTTCCAGTGGTGTTGGCGAAATTGACGCTGCCGCTGCCGGTCGCGCCGGTGTCCAGCAGGCCGATCTTGTCAGTCCCGACCACGAAGTCCTTGATGGTATCCATTCCGGTATTTGTTGCCATCCGGAACTGATCTACCCCGGTGCCGCCGGTCAGAGTGTCGTTGCCGGCGCCGCCAATGAGGATGTCGTTTCCATCGCCCCCGAAAAGAAGGTCATTGCCCCCACCGCCGCTCAACTTGTCGTTGCCGCTTCCCCCGGAAACTTGATCGTCTGTGCTGCCGGTGACGATCGTGTCGTTGCCAGCCGTGCCAGCCATTACATTTACCGCAAAGGCGTCGGTGGCCGTATCACCATCGCCGTCCTTGCCTGTCAGTTGGAACTGCAGAACATTGTCGGCCGGGTCCACCGTAGTGGTATATTCAAGAGAAATTCCAGTAATCTTGAAGTTGACATTGTTTGTTATGGCTTTGAATTCTACGTAATCGACCGTTCGACTACTATCGATGTCAAAACTAACTGTACCGCTTCCGTCATAATTCACAGCCGTTGTGACCGGTGAACCACTCGTGTAAAAGACTTGTATTTGGAAATCGTCACCAGCAGCCAAGCTTCCGGTTGCAGCAACCCCAATCGAGAGAGAGCTCAATGTCGAGTTCTGGAAACCAGCTTGCTGCTGGACGTCCAGTCGCAGAGTTTCGTCGAAGCTCTCCTGGATACTATTGCCGTTGATGCCGAGTTCGGTCGATGAAATCGTCAACGTGGCAGGATCTGGGTCCGTTCCTGCGTCGTTGCCGTCCTCTTTCGTAGCAGTCAATACTAAGGAAAACGCACCGCCAAAGTTTGACGCCGCGAACGTATAGCTCGACAAGCCGGACCCGCCGGAGATGCCACTGAACAGCGATCCGCTCGAAACTGTGAGCGCAGGTGCAGCAGTAATTAGCTGGAAGTCATAGGTGCCATCGTTCTTAATCGTGATTTCGAAAAAGGTCTTCGTGGTTCCACCGTCATCATAGGTCGCTTCGTAGGTGGAGGTGGTACCGGATTTCAGGTGGAAATCGAAATCGGCTCCTTTATTGGTCCAAGCAAGAGCGCCTGACCCGAACGAGTCAGCAAAAGTCGAACTGTCGGCACCGACTGCAAAGTCGTAATGACCGGAGGTGACTGCGCCAGCAATCCTGTTGACGGCTATATCGTCGATGCTCAGAGTCGGAGCGTCGTCATCCACCGTCACGGTCAGCGTGCCGGTTGCGGCCGTGGCGGCCGTGTCGTCGGCGTCGTAGACCTTGTAGCTCAAGTTGAAGTCGAGATTGTCCTCGGTGCCCGGCGTCGGATGCTGGACCGGCGACAGCAGCGTCACCGTATAGGTGCCGGTGACCGCATTGGTCAGGTCGACCTGGAACACATCGACGCCACCGGCAGACGCGATGATCTGCGTACCCGCGCCATTGGCCGTGTAGGTGTAGGTGGTGCCATTCACCGTCTCCGAGCCCGACACCAGCGCAATGTGGCCCGCGCCGTCCGTACCATAATTGTGCGTCAGCGTTCCGGGCTGCGCGCTCGGCGCATCGTCACCCAGGGCCGCGTCGTTGTTGCCCGTCGCAAGGTTGTCCTCGTCGACCAGCGTTGCCGACACACCCGCCGTCGCATGGTTGTTGTCGCCCGAGAAGGTGAACGACAGAACCGCCTGCGAGGTGTCCCCGTCAGCGTCCTTCATCGTGTAGGTGAAGCTGTCCACCGTCCCAGCCGGCACCGACGCCTTCGGGGTATAGATGTAGGAGCCGTCGCCGTTCAGCGTCAGCGTGCCATAGGCCGTCACGATCGGATTGCCGACCGTGCCGCCCGTCACTGCCGTCACCGTGCCGGGCTGGTCCGCGCCGACATGGTCGTTGGCCAGAACGCCATTGGCCGCGTTCGCCACGATTGCCGCGCCGCCTTCCGTCGCGGCCTGTCCGTCATTGACCGCCGTCGGCACGTCGTCGACGACATGGACCAGGAGGTTGTCGCTGGCGGTGGTGCCGCCGACGCCGTTGACGGTCAGTGCGACATTGTCGTTGAAGCCTGTGGCGTCGACGCTGTCGCCGAGGGCCGGCACCTTGCTGTCATTGTCGATCGTCGCCGTCAGCGTGTAGCTGTAGGCCACCGTGCCCGAGTGGGCATCACCGGTGTAGCCGGTCAGCGTCAGCACGCCTTCGCCGGTGTTGACCGTCTGCGTGCCGTTGAAGGCCTGCACCTGGGCCAGCGTGAACGTCGTGCCGCCGATGACGATCTCCTTGATGCCGTCGGTGGCCGAGATGGTGAAGGAGCCGGTGCTGGTCTCGGTGTTGGCGGCTGCATTCGAGCCGTTCGGGTTGAGGCCGGCCTCATAGACCGTGTTGTCGGGACCCTGGGCCTGGGCCGTCGACACCGTGGCGCTGTCGTTGGCGCCGTCGATGGTGATGGTCAGCGTCGCCGGCGAGGTGTCGCCGTCGGCGTCCGTCATCGTGTAGTGCAGCTCGAAGCTCAGATGGCTGCCGGAGGTCAGCGCCTGCGTCGCGGCCTTGCTGTTGTCGAGCACATAGCTCCACGTGCCGCCGGCGCCCTGCGTCAGCGTGCCATAGGTGTTGAGGCTGGCGATGGTCGCCGCGTCGGCGCCCGACCAGGCCACGAAGCCCTTGGGCGCGTCGGCGCCCGAGGCATCGTTGGCAAGCACATCGCCCGAGACCGTGCTGGTCGGCGGCGTGTTGGCCGCGCCGGCGCCGTCCTCGACGACCGCATACGGGCCGTCATTCGAAGCCGTCGGCACGTCGTCGACGACATGGACCAGGAGGTTGTCGCTGGCGGTGGTGCCGCCGACGCCGTTGACGGTCAGTGCGACGTTGTCGTTGAAGCCCGTGGCGTCGACGCTGTCGCCGGGAGCCGGCACCTTGCTGTCATTGTCGATGGTCGCCGTCAGCGTGTAGCTGTAGGCCACCGTGCCCGAGTGGGCATCACCGGTGTAGCCGGTCAGCGTCAGCACGCCTTCGCCGGTGTTGACCGTCTGCGTGCCGTTGAAGGCCTGCACCTGGGCCAGCGTGAACGTCGTGCCGCCGATGACGATCTCCTTGATGCCGTCGGTGGCCGAGATGGTGAAGGAGCCGGTGCTGGTCTCGGTGTTAGCGGCTGCATTCGAGCCGTTCGGGTTGAGGCCGGCCTCATAGACCGTGTTGTCGGGACCCTGGGCCTGGGCCGTCGACACCGTGGCGCTGTCGTTGGCGCCGTCGATGGTGATGGTCAGCGTTGCCGGCGAGGTGTCGCCGTCGGCGTCCGTCATCGTGTAGTGCAGGTCGTAGCTCAGATGGCTGCCGGAGGTCAGCGCCTGCGTCGCGGCCTTGCTGTTGTCGAGCACATAGCTCCACGTGCCGCCGGCGCCCTGCGTCAGCGTGCCATAGGTGTTGAGGCTGGCGATGGTCGCCGCGTCGGCGCCCGACCAGGCCACGAAGCCCTTGGGCGCGTCGGCGCCCGAGGCATCGTTGGCAAGCACATCGCCCGAGACCGTGCTGGTCGGCGGCGTGTTGGCCGCGCCGGCGCCGTCCTCGACGACCGCATACGGGCCGTCATTCGAAGCCGTCGGCACGTCGTCGACGACATGGACCAGGAGGTTGTCGCTGGCGGTGGTGCCGCCGACGCCGTTGACGGTCAGTGCGACGTTGTCGTTGAAGCCCGTGGCGTCGACGCTGTCGCCGGGAGCCGGCACCTTGCTGTCATTGTCGATCGTCGCCGTCAGCGTGTAGCTGTAGGCCACCGTGCCCGAGTGGGCATCACCGGTGTAGCCGGTCAGCGTCAGCACGCCTTCGCCGGTGTTGACCGTCTGCGAGCCGTTGAAGGCCTGCACCTGGGCCATGGTGAACGTCGTGCCGCCGATGACGATCTCCTTGATGCCGTCGGTGGCCGAGATGGTGAAGGAGCCGGTGCTGGTCTCCGTGTTGGCCAGGGCATTCGAGCCGTCCGGGTTGAGGCCGGCTTCATAGACCGTGTTGTCCGGACCCTGGGCCTGGGCCGTCGACACCGTGGCGCTGTCGTTGGCGCCGTCGATGGTGATGGTCAGCGTTGCCGGCGAGGTGTCGCCGTCGGCGTCCGTCATCGTGTAGTGCAGGTCGTAGCTCAGATGGCTGCCCGAGGTCAGCGCCTGCGTCGCGGCCTTGCTGTTGTCGAGCACATAGCTCCACGTGCCGCCGGCGCCCTGCGTCAGCGTGCCGTAGGTGTTCAGCGCCGTGATTGCCGCCGCGTCGGCGCCCGACCAGGCCACGAAGCCCTTGGGCGCGTCGGCGCCCGAGGCATCGTTGGCAAGCACATCGCCCGAGACCGTGCTGGTCGGCGGCGTGTTGGCCGCGCCGGCGCCGTCCTCGACGACCGCATACGGGCCGTCATTCGAAGCCGTCGGCACGTCGTCGACGACATGGACCAGGAGGTTGTCGCTGGCGGTGGTGCCGCCGACGCCGTTGACGGTCAGTGCGACGTTGTCGTTGAAGCCCGTGGCGTCGACGCTGTCGCCGGGAGCCGGCACCTTGCTGTCATTGTCGATCGTCGCCGTCAGCGTGTAGCTGTAGGCCACCGTGCCCGAGTGGGCATCACCGGTGTAGCCGGTCAGCGTCAGCACGCCTTCGCCGGTGTTGACCGTCTGCGAGCCGTTGAAGGCCTGCACCTGGGCCATGGTGAACGTCGTGCCGCCGATGACGATCTCCTTGATGCCGTCGGTGGCCGAGATGGTGAAGGAGCCGGTGCTGGTCTCCGTGTTGGCCAGGGCATTCGAGCCGTCCGGGTTGAGGCCGGCTTCATAGACCGTGTTGTCCGGACCCTGGGCCTGGGCCGTCGACACCGTGGCGCTGTCGTTGGCGCCGTCGATGGTGATGGTCAGCGTTGCCGGCGAGGTGTCGCCGTCGGCGTCCGTCATGGTGTAGTGCAGGTCGTAGCTCAGATGGCTGCCCGAGGTCAGCGCCTGTGTCGCGGCCTTGCTGTTGTCGAGCACATAGCTCCACGTGCCGCCGGCGCCCTGCGTCAGCGTGCCGTAGGTGTTCAGCGCCGTGATTGCCGCCGCGTCGGCGCCCGACCATGCCACGAAGCCCTTGGGCGCGTCGGCGCCCGAGGCATCGTTGGCAAGCACATCGCCCGAGACCGTGCTGGTCGGCGGCGTGTTGGCCGCGCCGGCGCCGTCCTCGACGACCGCATACGGGCCGTCATTCGAAGCCGTCGGCACGTCGTCGACGACATGGACCAGGAGGTTGTCGCTGGCGGTGGTGCCGCCGACGCCGTTGACGGTCAGTGCGACGTTGTCGTTGAAGCCCGTGGCGTCGACGCTGTCGCCGGGAGCCGGCACCTTGCTGTCATTGTCGATCGTCGCCGTCAGCGTGTAGCTGTAGGCCACCGTGCCCGAGTGGGCATCACCGGTGTAGCCGGTCAGCGTCAGCACGCCTTCGCCGGTGTTGACCGTCTGCGAGCCGTTGAAGGCCTGC
The DNA here is from genome assembly GCF_042647205.1 of Mesorhizobium cantuariense. Taxonomy (NCBI): domain Bacteria; kingdom Pseudomonadati; phylum Pseudomonadota; class Alphaproteobacteria; order Hyphomicrobiales; family Phyllobacteriaceae; genus Mesorhizobium; species Mesorhizobium cantuariense. The sequence goes on from NZ_JBHRVD010000001.1 coordinate 5,278,662, forward strand.
ACCTGGGCCATGGTGAACGTCGTGCCGCCGATGACGATCTCCTTGATGCCGTCGGTGGCCGAGATGGTGAAGGAGCCGGTGCTGGTCTCGGTGTTGGCGGCTGCATTCGAGCCGTTCGGGTTGAGGCCGGCCTCATAGACCGTGTTGTCGGGACCCTGGGCCTGGGCCGTCGACACCGTGGCGCTGTCGTTGGCGCCGTCGATGGTGATGGTCAGCGTCGCCGGCGAGGTGTCGCCGTCGGCGTCCGTCATCGTGTAGTGCAGCTCGAAGCTCAGATGGCTGCCGGAGGTCAGCGCCTGCGTCGCGGCCTTGCTGTTGTCGAGCACATAGCTCCACGTGCCGCCGGCGCCCTGCGTCAGCGTGCCATAGGTGTTGAGGCTGGCGATGGTCGCCGCGTCGGCGCCCGACCAGGCCACGAAGCCCTTGGGCGCGTCGGCGCCCGAGGCATCGTTGGCAAGCACATCGCCCGAGACCGTGCTGGTCGGCGGCGTGTTGGCCGCACCCGCGCCGTCCTCGACGACCGCATACGGGCCGTCATTCGAAGCCGTCGGCACGTCGTCGACGACATGGACCAGGAGGTTGTCGCTGGCGGTGGTGCCGCCGACGCCGTTGACGGTCAGTGCGACGTTGTCGTTGAAGCCCGTGGCGTCGACGCTGTCGCCGGGAGCCGGCACCTTGCTGTCATTGTCGATCGTCGCCGTCAGCGTGTAGCTGTAGGCCACCGTGCCCGAGTGGGCATCACCGGTGTAGCCGGTCAGCGTCAGCACGCCTTCGCCGGTGTTGACCGTCTGCGAGCCGTTGAAGGCCTGCACCTGGGCCATGGTGAACGTCGTGCCGCCGATGACGATCTCCTTGATGCCGTCGGTGGCCGAGATGGTGAAGGAGCCGGTGCTGGTCTCCGTGTTGGCCAGGGCATTCGAGCCGTCCGGGTTGAGGCCGGCTTCATAGACCGTGTTGTCCGGACCCTGGGCCTGGGCCGTCGACACCGTGGCGCTGTCGTTGGCGCCGTCGATGGTGATGGTCAGCGTTGCCGGCGAGGTGTCGCCGTCGGCGTCCGTCATGGTGTAGTGCAGGTCGTAGCTCAGATGGCTGCCCGAGGTCAGCGCCTGTGTCGCGGCCTTGCTGTTGTCGAGCACATAGCTCCACGTGCCGCCGGCGCCCTGCGTCAGCGTGCCGTAGGTGTTCAGCGCCGTGATTGCCGCCGCGTCGGCGCCCGACCATGCCACGAAGCCCTTGGGCGCGTCGGCGCCCGAGGCATCGTTGGCAAGCACATCGCCCGAGACCGTGCTGGTCGGCGGCGTGTTGGCCGCGCCGGCGCCGTCCTCGACGACCGCATACGGGCCGTCATTCGAAGCCGTCGGCACGTCGTCGACGATCTTGACGGAGAGCGTGGCATTGGCGCTCTGCAGATCCTGGTCGGTCAGCGTGACGGTGAAGTTCTCGAAAAGGCTGTTCGTGTTTTGGCCGGCGGCATGCGCCTCGTTGTCGAGCAGCGTGTAGGTGTAGCTCACCTGACCAGTGGCGGCATTGTAAGCCGTCACGTTGAGTGTGTTGCCGAATGCGGTGGTGAAGGAGCCCGCGGTGAACACGCCATCGGTGATGAAGGCGTTGCCGTCGATCGCCAGCGAGTGGATGCCGTCGGGCGACGACACGGTAAAGGTACCGGCGCCGATTTCGGCCGTGCTTGCCGGATCGGACCCGGGGCCGCCCGGCGTGCCGGCATTCAATGCCGCCTCGTTGACGACGACATCGCCGCCAGTGGCCTCCGGCGTTAGGTCGGTGATCACAGGCGTCGAGTTGCCGATCGAAATCGTCAGCGTGGTGTGCGAGGTGTCGCCGTCGCCATCCTTGATCGTGTAGGTGAAGACGTCGTTGACGCCTCCGGGCGTGCCGGCATCGCGCACATAGGTGTAGCTGCCGTCGCTGTGCAGCGTCAGCTTGCCATATTCACCCTGGATCGGGCTGTTGAGAGTGGTCGAATTGTCCAGATCGACATTGGTCGTCCCCTTGGCAACGCCCACCACCGTCGCGCCGTCGGCGCCCTGGGTGTCGGCAACGCCGTCCGTTGTGTTGGCGTCGCCCGCATCCGTGCCGCCAACCAGCACATTGCCCGTCGCAGGGCCGAACTGGCCGGCTGCGATGCTGTCGGTGTCGGCAACCGCCGTCGGCACGTCGTCGACAATGGCGACGGCAAAGGTGGTGCTGGCCGTATCGCCATCGACATCGGTGACGGTGATGCTGAAATTGTCCGGAACCGTATCGTTGGGATCGAACCCGGTTGTCTGGTTCGGATGGGTGACCGACTCCGTGACCGTGTAGTTGTATTCGATAGCCCCAGTGGTCGGATTGTAGGAGACGATCGTCAGGAAGCCGAACTGCCCCGGGATCTCCTGGCCGACGGCGGTGACGGTAACGCCGTTGATGACGATCGACCCGATTCCATCCGGCGCGTCGATGCTGATCGTCCCAGTGCCGGACGTTTCCGAATGGCTCGGTGCGTCGCTGCCCGGGGATTGCGCCCCACCGCCGTCAAGACCGGTTTCACTGGCCGCTTCGCTCGGAGCAAGCAGTGACGTGGCCGTCACTGAAACCTGCCTGTCGACGATCGAGGGAAACAGTTCGCGCCGCTCCAGAAGCCCAAACTGCAAGGCCGTCGGGGGCAAAAGGGCCGACAGGTCGAACCCGTCGCCGATGCCGCCGGGGGGAACCGAGAAGTCTCCGCCTGCGCTTGAATTCGAACCGCCCGGGCCGGCCGAGATGGAACCATCGGCGCCGAAGGCGACATCGACATGGCTTGCTTCCAGCGCTGCCAGCAGCGCCACGCGTGGCACCTCGACGTCGCCAATGATGAAGGTCGGCACGTTCAGGGCGCCATCCTTGATCACGATCACCGAGCCGTCGGCCTGTTCGAGCAAGAGGTTTTGGCCATCGACCTTGATGTTGTCGATGGAGACGTTGGCCGGAAGTCTTACCACGTGGCTGGCGTCGGCTACATATTCGTGCGGCGCAGCTGCCGGCGGTGCCTTTGCTTCCACGGGGGTTTCTGGTTTGACAGGCGCTCCGCCGCCGACATCGACCGGCACCGGTTCGGACGCTGCCGGCGCGGGCTGCTGCGTCGAATTTGCTTGTGCCACCCGGATCTCCGCCGGCGATGTCTGATCGCCGTGTTCATTGGACGTGGAATGCCCGCTCAAAGAACCCGAAAAGCTGTCCAACTCGATATTGGTCGTCATGGCTGAAACCCCTCCGATATTTCCCGGCAAGAGACAGCGGCCACTTCTACTTTGCAACAGTCACGCAATCTATTTCATATATTCCAATATGCATTGCCCGGCATTTTTTACACGTGGTAAATCACAAACATATAACCAGATATATGTTGATCTCCATGCGGCTTGCTTGGCGGCTGGTAGGCCGGGGATTTTCTGGTAAATGAAAGTATAAAATTGAATAAAATTTTATAGAAAATAGACGTAGTGATTTGCGGGAAAGTTATCCACCTTCCTTTCCAATAATTTGAGACAAGATTGGTAGCGTCCACAGTCAAAGGTGGGCGTTATGAAAAAAGAAAACTCCCTGGGAAAAACCAGGCTCAAGGTGCTCTTGCTGGCAATCGGGCTTGTCGGCATGGCGGGGCCATCATTCGCGAATGCCGTTTCCAGCGAGGTCGCCGCACCCGGCACCGCTCTGGAAAAGGTCCAGACGCCGCCCTGTCTCGGCGGTGTTTCGCTGGTGAGGCCTCAGCCCTGGCAGCCTGCGGCCCCATACCGGATCGGCATGGTTTTCGGCAGCTATGGCGCGGCGGTTGCCGACCGCGAGGATGGCTCGTCGGTGGCACAAGGTGAGGCCGGGATAGATCCGGTGCAGACGGCGTCGATCATTCCGGGCGTGTTCGGATCGGTTGCCTTGTCCATGCGCAATTTTCCCGTCGCGGCTCGCTGGGCGCCTGTCTACCGGGCAATCACCGCCTGCTCGGAAGGCAGCGCCTGCGAACGCAAAAGTGCGGCTTTTGCCGGCATGGTCGCCGCCGCTCAAGGCAAGGGATTCAGCGAGAAGCTGTCCTTCGTCAACAGCAGCGTAAATCGCCTGATCGCCTACAGGAAAGACAGCGTTGTCTATGGCAAGCTCGACTATTGGGCCAAGCCGTCGGAGATTCTCGAACGGCGCGCCGGCGACTGCGAGGATTTCGCCATCCTCAAGATGACGGCTCTGATGAGAGCCGGCATTCCAACGCAAAGCATGGCGCTCGTTGTTCTCCAGGATCGCAAGCGAGGCTTCTTTCACGCAGTGCTGTCGGTGAGCACAGGCAGCGGCACCTTCATTCTCGATAGCCTCAGCAACACTGTTGTGCGCGATAGCGATCTCCCGACCTATGTTCCGCTCTATTCGTTCAGCACGGACCGGGCCTGGATCCACGGCTCGAAACCGGGGGCAGCCCAGATGGCCGACCTCAAAGGCAGCCTCGCGACCGTCGCACCGGGCGAGGGTTTTCAGCCGTAGGTTTCGCTAAGATTGGTGGTTCCCCGTGAAGCAGTGAGCCGCTCTCGATTCAGGGCAGCGGGATCGGCTTGTCGCTGAGTGTGCGCAAGTAGGCGATCAGGTTGACCCGTTCAGTCTCGTCCGGGACACCAGGGATCTCCATCTTAACGCCCGGCGTGGTGAGCATGGGGCCGAAGAGGTATTTGTTCAGGTCCTCGTACGTCCATACACCCTCCCAGGCCAGCAACGTGTCGGAGTAACTTATACCTGCCATGGATGCCTTGTCGCGGCCGACGACGCTCCACAAGTTCGGTCCTGTTTTGTTCCCTCCCTGTGGGTCGGCATGGTGGCAACCGGCACACACGCGGGTGAAGTAGGTTCGGCCTTTCTCGACATCGGCGGAAGCCAACTTCATTGAGATCGGGGCTGGTGTCGGCAAGACGACCCCATGCGACAAGAGATAGTCGGCAACTTCGCGTTGCCCCTTGAGTTTTGCCAGATGGAGCGGTGTCTTGCCGTCCTTTGTCTTCGCATTCACGTCGGCACCGGCCTCGACGAGTGCCTTCACACAGTCGAGACAACTAAGAGTGACGGCGACATGAAGGGCAGATTGGCCGCCACGGTCGGAATTTGGATTTGCGCCCGCGTCGAGCAACAGATTGATCAAATCGATCCGGCGTTTTGCCAGAGCCGGCATAAGGGCAGAGCCCAAACGCGGGTCCGGGGTGGCGTTGACGTCGGCACCGCGTTCGACGAGCAGTTTTGCCGCCGCAAAATGCCCGCCTCTGACCGCGAGAAAGAGTGGTGTCGCGTGCCCATCGCTCTCATCGACGCCGGCACCTGCGTCGAGCGCTGCCGTGATCGCCGCGACATCACCCTCTTTCGCTGCGTCGTGAATGGCGTCGGCGTGCGCAACAATCGGGATGTGTACAAGCAGCAGTGGAATGAAAAGCAAGGACACGCGCATTTGGCATCTCCCAAGGCAAACCTCAGTAAGGGTCACGCTTTGAAGACGGCAAGTATACCGCGAATGCCTGATTGTAACCACACACATCGATCGCTCAATGCTGGCAGCCTTTGAGAGAATGAAAGCTTTCAGGAACCGGCCTACCATACTGGGTCGACCAGCCTTGCCGATCGGATGACCACGCGGCTATCCGCCTCAGGCTCGGGTTTATGAGTCCCCGAGCTACCCGCCGAAGACGAACGCCATCAGCAACTCCGGCTCGACCACCGGGGCCCGTACCGCATTCAACTGACCCCTGTATCGACGGTCACCAGCGCCGATGACAAAGCCGGTGGACACCGGCGCTTCGCCATTGGCCTCGAGCCGCGCGAAGATGTCCGCCACATTGAGATCCAGCGCCAGCTTGAGGTCGTGCCGTGCATCATCGTTTGGAACGATCGGCAACTGACGCTTGACCAGCTGCTGGAACGGCGCGTTGAACGTCAGGATCTTCTTCGATGAAGCCAGGGCAAAGGCCGGTGACGGGCAAGCGAGCAGTATGGCGCTGATGGTATTGATCGACGCAAGCCTTCGCAAAGTCAGGTTTTCGTCCCCCAATCCACGCATGCAGGCCACCCTGATCGCGGATGTCAGGTTACCTGTCTGTGCCTGGCTTTCAGCGATCTCATCAATGAGCATGCCGATCGTGCATTTCCTGCTTTCGGCCATCTGCTTCAGCGACACCCAGAATGCCCGCTCCAAACGGATGCCGCGTCGTATGCCGCCACGCGCCACAACCCGAAATTCCAGTCCAAAATCCTCGGCCGCGACTGGAGGAAGCAGTCGCTCGCGGTCGGAATGAGGGCTGGCGCTACCGCTCACTCATCGCCTCCTCACGCGCCTTGTTGATCGGCTTCAAGAGGTAGTGCAGGATCGTCTTGCGCCCGGTCTTGATGTCGACTGAACAGATCATCCCGGGAATGATCGAGTAGGCCTTGCCATCTCTTTGAAGAGTCGATTTATCCGTCGACACGCGCACCTGATAATAGGGTTCCCCGGTCTTCTGATCGACCAGGCTGTCGGCCGTGATGTTGGAGACCTTGCCCTCGATGCCGCCGAAGATCGAGAAATCATAGGCGGTGACCTTGATAAGCGCTTCCTGGTCGGGGCGGATGAACGCGACATCCCGTGGCGAGACCCGTGCCTCCACCAGCAAGGTCTCGGAGGTTGGCACGATGCCGGCCACGACGGCGCCGGGCTGGACGAAGGCACCGACCGTGTTCAGCTCCAGCGTGTTGACGATGCCGTCCACCGGAGACCGGATATCGGTGCGCGCGACCTTGTCGGTGGCCCCCCTTATGGTTTCATCCACCACCGAAAGGTCCGCCAGCGCCTGGGTAACGTCGTCCAACGCCTCCTGCTGCAGTTGCAGGCCAAGTTCTTCGACCTGAAGCTGAGCTTCCGTGATCGACGATTTGATCTTCTTTATTGTTTCGCCGGCCAGGTTCAGCTGGCCGTTGAGTTCAGTCTGTTCGCGCTCTACCCGGAGCTGTTCGGTCCTTGCCATCAGGCCTTTCTTGACCATCGCGTCGACCAGCTTTGCCTCCTGGTCGCTGACGGCCAGGTTCTTGGTCAGACGGTCGGAATTGGCGATCGCCTCGGCCAGTTCGTTCTCACGCTGATCAAGGCGTGACTTGAGTACGGACAGCTTGTTGTCGAAGTTCTCGCGTCTGGCGATGAGCAGCTTCTGTTCATTGTCGCAGATTTGCGGAGCGACCGACTGAATGTCTTGCGGGCACGGAAATGGCCCCGAGAGATTGCCGCTCTGTTCGTATTTCAGCCTTGCTATGCGCACTTCCAGTGCGCGCGCCTTGGCCTGCTGCTCGCCAAGACTGGACGTGTTGAGCGTATTGTCCAGGCGAATGATGAGATCGTTCTTCTTGACGATCTGGCCAATCGTCACGGCGATTTCCTGAACGACACCGGCTTCACTCGCCTGAATGATCTGGGTCTTGGAAGCGGGTATGACCTTGCCGTCGCCCCGTGCGATCTCATCGACTTCGGCAAAGGATGCCCAGGCGACAAAAACCACGAAGAGCGCTCCTATTATGAATATGGACGCCGACGCAAACAGCGGCGGTCGATCTTCCCTGGCAAGCATTTCCCACGCCCCAACGCATTGGATGCATTACATTTGTTTTGTCAGGCGCTTGTTTTCTGCAACGCCTGTATGACTTGGTCCTTCGGTCCGTCGGCTACGATTTTACCCCGTTCGATAACGATCAGGCGGTCGGCGAGTTCAAGCATGCTGAAGCGATGTGTGGAGACAATCAGCGTGGTGTCGCGGTCAAAGGCGACTTTGAGCTGCTTGATCAACTGGCGTTCCGATGCGAGATCCATCGAGCCCGACGGCTCATCCAGAAAGACGATTTTCGGTTTGGTCAGCAGCAGGCGCGCGATCGCCACAGTCTGCCTCTGGCCGCCTGAAAGATTGGTGCCGCGCTCGCCGACATTCATGTCGTAGCCGCGCGGGTGGCGTGAGACGAACTCGTCGACCCCGGCCGCCTTTGCCGCTTCGATGATCTGCTCATCGGTAGCCTCGGGGCATGCCATCAGGAGGTTTTCCTTGATGGTGCCCGAGAACAGATCGCCAGCCTGCGCAACGATGCCGACCGCAGCGCGAACCTCGGACGGGTGATACTGGCGAATGTCGATCCCATCCAGCAGCAACTCACCGGACGTCGGCAGGAACAGCCGGCCGATCAGCCGACCCATCGTCGTCTTTCCCGATCCTATGCGGCCGATGATGCCGATCCGCTCACCCGGCTTCACCGAGAAATTCAGGCCGGTCAGAACCTCGTTTTTGGAGCCGGGATAGACAAACCCGACGTTCCTGAACACCATCGCCCCCTTGCGAATGGGGCGGTTGACGAAACCCACCGTGTCGGGTCGGTCTTCCGGCTGAGCCATGATCGAGTTCACCATTCTCAACGAGAGCATGGCCTGGCGGAACCGGGACAGCGTGATGGCGATCTGGCCGAGCGGAGCCACGGCCCTGCTCGCCAGCATCACCGTTCCGATGATTGCTCCTGTCGAAACATGCCCTTCCGAGAAGGCATAAGCGCCGGCCACCACCAGAGCGACGGTCACCAGCTGTTGTATGGACTGGGTTATGTTGCCTGCGGCAGCCGAAAGCTGCTTGATCTTCTCGGACGTGTTGGCGGCGTTCTTGGAGTGCTCCCCCCATTTTCGCAGCAGATACGCCTCGGCGCGCAGCGACTTGATTGTCTCCAGCGTGGAGATGGATTCGACCAGCAGGGCCTGGCGTTGCGACGCTTCGTTCATCGAGGCGGCGACGCGCTTGCCGATGCGGCGCTGGGTGATCAAGCCGACGATGACGGACATCACGAAGGCCAGCGCCGGTATGATCACCAGCCAGCCGCCTATCGCATAGATGACAAGAAGAAAGACGAAGACGAATGCCGTGTCGATGAACACGCTGATGGTGTTCGAGGTGAAGAACTCTCTGACGAACTCATATTGCGTGACCCTGTTTGCATATTCACCAGTCGAGCCAGGACGCGACGACAGCGACGAGTTCAGCACTTTTTCGAACAGGAGATAGGATATCCGAATATCCGCTTTGCGCCCGGCATAGTCGATGAGGGAAGCCCTGGCCGTCTTCAAAAGCAGGTCGAACAGGATGACGGCGCCAATGCCGATTGCCAGAACCCACAGTGTCGATATTGCCTTGTTCGGCAGGATCCTGTCGTAGACGTTCATGGTGAAGATGGGCGAGGCTATGGCCAGCAGGTTGATGAACACCGCCGCCAGAACGACCTTCGAATAGGTGCGCCAGAAGGCTCCCATCGTTCCGGTCAGCCAGTGTCTCCGCTCGATCTTGGCTGCCGAGCCGACCGTCATCCCCTCGGTGGCATTGGCATAGGTGATCGAGAAGGACGCGCCGCCGCTGATATAGCTGGCGGCGAGTTCCGACCTGTCGATTGCAGTGCGGCCGTCTTCCTGGGGCGCGGTGATATAGGCACCGCCTTCGGTTTGGGCGAGCAGGGCGACTGGCAACTGGCTGACGCGAAAGACGATGGCGGGAAGGTCGATACGCCCCCTGAGAAAGTCGCGGTGGCTGAACTCAGTGACTTCCAGGCCGATGCGCTCGGCAAGGTGCCTGATGTCGTCGACTTCAATTCGCGTGTCCGAGAGCGGCACGCCGGCAAACAGCACGGTCTCCGCGCTCGGCCTGCCGAGATATCCGGCCACGGCTGAGAAACAGGCTTTGAACGCCTCCTTGGGGGAGAGGATGTTGGGTTGCTGGTTCACGATCTGCCCGTCAGGACTCTCGCCGGACCTTGTGCCGTCTTATTTCTTCCTCACCGGGGCGAGGATATCGAAAGGCAGGTCGTTCTTCTGCTCCGATGGCGTCCGCGCATAGGTTTCAGTGTCTGCGGTTTCTGGTGTTGCAAATTCGGTTCGTGCATAGGCCGTCGCTTGCTTTGCCGGCTCAAGGTTCATCGTTTTCAGCAACTGTCCGGTCGCGGCCAGAAGCCGGTACTGGGCAAACAGCGATGCATAGGATGCGGTGTCCGCCAGCGTTGCCGTGTTGAAACGCGTATTCTGCGCATCGAGCACGTCGAGCAGCGAGCGCTGTCCGACTTTGAACTGCTCGCGATAGGAAGCAACCAGCTTCTCATTGGCGGCGGCTTGTTGCCTCAGGGTCTTTGCCAGATCGGCCTGCCGGAAACGGCGATCCCATGACGTGCGGACGGCTTCCTCGATTTCGCGCAAGACCTGATGATAGGCAAGCCGCTGCTCGCTGGCACGGCGGATCTGCTCCTGTTCATTGGCCTTGTCTATGCCGCCCCGATACAGGTTCCAACGCAGCACCAGACGCGCCTGCAGATCATTGGTGTCCCCATCGTCGCCGTCAATGTCAGTGCCTGCCCTGGCCCGACCTTCAGCAATGACTTCAGGGCCATATTTCGCTCGCGCCGCGTCCACCAGGGAAGCGGCAGCGTCGATATCGCTGGTGGCCATGTGAACACGCGGATTGTTCTGTCGTGCCAAGCCTATCGCGTCATCCAGTGACCGCGGAAGTGCGGCAGCGACATCACCGGGCCGCGAAGCATTGACCAGCGGCTTTCCGACGGTCTTGAAGAACCGTATCTTGGAAGCCTCCAGTTCTTCGGTCGCCTCCTGCATGCGCGCCTTGGCAGCGAACAGACGCTCCTCAGCCTGTTGCCGGTCGGCCTCGTTCAGCGCTCCGCCTGAGATGCCTTGCCGGATGTCACCGAGTATCGCCTGGTGGAAACCCAGATTCTTCTTGGCTTCGGCAACGATCGAAGCCTGCAGCATGTATTCGAGGTAATCCTGGACAACGGACAGCCCGATGAATTCGGACCGTTCCAGCACCCGGAACGACGCTCCGTCGACTCGCGATGCCTGACGGTTCAATTCCGCCCGCCGCGCTCCGCTGTCATATAGCTTCTGCGTGACCACCAGATCCGCTTCCACCGGATAGAGCGAATCGTCCTCTATCGACAGTGCGCGCCGGGACGAATTGTCGAGCCGGCGAACGCCACCTGATGCCTCGACATCGACACTTGGAAGATAAAGGCCCTTGGCCTGCCGCAACTCGAATTCGATTGCTTCGCGGTTTTCGATTGCCTGTCCAATCTCGGGATTGGATTCCACCGCAACAGCCATCGCCTCCTTGAGCGTGAGCGCATGAGCGCCCCCGCAGGTCAGCATGGTGGCCGCCATCAAAAGACCAAGACGCTTGCCTATGGTCGACATGCTTGTCGTATTCATCAAACCCACCCTAACGTTTCCCCAGCGCCCTTTTTCAGAGCGCTACAACCAAGCCAAGGCCTGCCCGTCGACGAATTATCCACAAATTCACGAAATGTGTGAGCGATTATTGGTTTAGAGGCAGCTAAAACGAGGTTTCAGGCAACAAGGCTGCGAGATGTCGCAAAAATGGCACATAAACATCCGCCCGTTGCGGTTGTATCCGGACGCTGCCAAGTGTGGAGAAAGCACAAGAAACAGAGATTGTCGACCGATAGGGCCAGAATCATAGGTGTGGATAGTCGCTATTGACGATTGAACCAGTGGTTGGGTCGCTGTTTCGGGCAACGACACCCCAGGGTGCCGCGTCAAGAAATACGCCATCGGCGGCGGCCGGCGTGCGCATCATGCCGTAGACATCGCCCGTCACCGCCGCAGGCCTGGCAGCGGTGACACGGCTCCGGAAGACACATATTGGTCGCGGGCTGACCCGTTTCCTCTCAATTTGCGCTTAACGCGGCCATGCGGTCGAGCGCCGCGGTCAGGCCGCGAAGCGACACCGGGAAGGTCAGAGGGGTCTCGGCATCCGTCGTGACATTGAGCTTCAGCACCGAGCCTCCCCTCAGCTTTCCAAGCGTCGGCCGATCGACGGTAAAGACCGAGACGCAACCCGTCGGCAGGCAGGTCCTGAATCGCTGCGGGGACAGTGGCGGCTGATCATCGATCTGCAGCGTTACACCCTGATCGAGCAAGATGCCAAAGGGCAGAAGCAGGGTAGCCGTCGTCGACCCGTCCGCGCGCCCCGCGATCTCCACGGCAAGAAGCCTTTGGCCGTTCTGCTGGACCTGGTCCTGCGCAAGCGAGCACATCCTCGCCTTCTCGCGAACGGAACAGGTCACGCTCCAGTCCTGATAGACTTCACGCAGCGACGACGGTCCATCCGGGACAGCCGCCACCTGCTGCTGCGCCGACGCCGGCGACATCAATGAAAATAGAATTGCCCCACATGCGGAGACGGCCTTCGGGCCAAGCCTCATGTGCAGACCCACTCGCGGATCTTGCATTTTTCTCCCGCCGCCTCGCAGGCCTGCAAAGCGAGGTCTTCGGCTTCGCGGCGGGTCTCGGCGGAATTCACACCCCAGGGCGTCAGTCGCTCGGTCTGCTTCTTCTCGGCCACGGCCAGGGCGCCGCAGTGTTTGTAGGGAAAGCCGGTCTCGTCGTCGTCGTTCCAGTGGCGATGGTTGCGGAACACGGTGACGACGGTGCAGGTCTTTCCGCCGGCGTTCTCGCAGTATTTCAGCGCGATGTCCTTCGCCTCCTGCCGCTTGTCCGCACCCCAGAAGAAGCCATGCTTGGTGTCGGCGCTGGAATAGGCGATCGCCCCCCAGATACCTTTTTCCTCCTGCGGCGGAGCGGGCGGTTGCTCCGGTCCGGGCAGGTCGGCCGAGACGACTTGCCCGGCCCAGAGCAGCCCAATGCCTAGAACGGCGGCCACAGATCCCGATCTCATTGTCAGCAATCCTCTGCAGGGTTCGTCGTCATCAACTTCGCGTCCTACTTCGCCGCCGAAGCGACGGAGATCACCACACAGCTTTTGCCGGTCGGCAGGAGAAGCGCTTCACCGGCATTGCCGCCAAGCTCGTAGACCTCGACCTGTCCAAGATGGTCGGTGATCTTGCTGCCCTGCGGCAGAATGGACGGGATGTCGGCGCATGGGCTGGCGAATGGCGCCACCCGCACCATCGCTCCCTCGCAACCCGAGGCGGTGGGCGAAGCGAAAACGATGCCGGCGGCCGGCCCGCTATAGCGTTCCGACGCATAATCCATGCCGACAAAGGCCTGAACGGCGTGCTTGTCGGCGGCCTGGTCGTTCCACAAGGATTTGACGCTGTATTTCGTGCCGGTCGTCAGTATCTGTCCGAGCACCGGATAAACGGTCGAGCAGGCCTGCACGCCGGCTTGCTTGACGTGCTCGAGGAAGGGCGTGTCGGGAAGCGCGGGAGTGGCTGTCTCGGCCTGTGCGGCCGTCGCGCTGCCTATGAGATTGGCGATCGCCGCATAGTTCCCGGCCGCGAAGCCGAGGCCCGCCACGACCAGTCCCAGCAGTGAATATCCGGCGATGCGTGGCCACCGCCGCGGTGTGGGCTCGACCCGCCTCTGCCGATCCGCCTCGACGGTCGGGGTGCGTTTTGCGGACGTGAACTGGTCCTGCTGGCTCATGGTTGTGCCCCGGTTATTTGAGTGGTGAAAGGGCCTCTGACAGCCCCTTGAGTGTTGCGGTCACGGTGATCGTCTGACCGTCGACGGTCGAGTAGGAGATCGCCGGTGTCGCATTCTGCGATATCTGCCGGCGCATGACGGGCCCGACCGGCAACATGCCGACACAGACCATTTCGTTGCAGCCGTTCAGTTGAACGTCGATCGCCTGGTCCCGCCCCTCGAACTTCACTGACACCAGGCCGTCGCTCTTGGCGTTCGGGGCGGTGCGCAGGATCATGTACGGCTTGCCATCCTGGGTGGCGGCAAGCGACCAGCTGAAGGCCATCTTGCCGGACGCGTCCTCGATGATCTGCGAGACGTTGCAGACCTTCTTGCGGGCTTTGAGGTTCTCGTCGCAGATCAGCGTCCAGTTATCGAATGGGCGGATGGTGCGCTGGTAATCTCCGAGCCTCACCTCGGGCGGGACCACCACGTCCGAGGACTTGATCCTGTATGTGGAACCAGCCTGCCCGACAGCAGGCACGAGACCACCGCAGAGCGCCAGGCAAGTCAGTATGGCAAGGCGGGCATGGCTGGTTTGCCTTTTCATTCCCGCCTCAGTTCAACGTGAAGCTGATGCCGGCGCCGACACCGACATGCCCACCCGCGGCCGTGCCGGACAGATTGCCGCGGATGCGGCCGTCTTCACTGGTGTAGCCCGCGCCGAAGGCAAACGCGCCTGCGTCCCGCCACAAGCCGCCACCCGCCGCGACGCTCAGCTTTCCGGGCCGGTCGTCGTAGCGCAGCGAGGCGGCGGCGAGGCCTATTGCGGCCGCCTGCCGCGCCTCGTCGCGGATGCCGCTGACGTCGGAATTGAGCTGGCTGAGCTTTTGGTCGGTATAGTCGTTGGCCTGCTGCAAGGTCGTGACCGCCACCTTGTCGGTGTAGGCGTTGGACGTATCGATAGCGTAGGCCACGCGGTTGTCCGTATAGCTCTTGCCCGCGGTCAGGCCCTGGTTCATCTGGTCGACGTTGACCGCATCGGTCCCTTTGACGCCGGGGCCGACATTGGAGATGACGACCGGCGCGTTGACGTCGCCACCTTGCAACGTGATGGTGTTCGTCTTGTTGCCGCCCTGGGTGTCATAGGTCACCGCATTCTGGGTAAGGTTTCCGACGCCGGCTTTCAGATCCTCGATCGCCGTGTTGGTGGCGTGGAGCTGCGAGCCGTTGATCGCATCCGTGCTGCCGGCATCGACGCGGCCAGCGGCGACATTGGTGATCGTCCTCTCGGCGCCGGCATCGCCCACGCTGACGGTTCCGGTCGGCGTCGTCCCGGCATAGGTGTAGGTCTTGCCGTTGATGACGGTGCTGGAGGTCCCGACGGCGGCCTGCGTCACCGAACCGGAGCCGAGCGCCACATCGTTGGCATTGTTGGCCTTGGCGCCCTGGCCGAGCGCCACCGCCCCTTGCGCGCTTGCCGTGGCACCATGCCCGGCGGCAAGGCTGTCAGTGCCGCTGGCCACGCTCTCCGGCCCGATCGCAACGGCGTCGGTGCCGCTGGCGGCGGAGTCGGCCAGCGTCGAATTGGCGTGGAAATACTTGATGCCGCCGCCATTGCTGATGGTGGTGAGCGCATTGTTGACGGCGGTGAAGCCGTCATAGACGGTCGTGTAGTTGTTGCCCTGGATGTTGTAGGTCGGGCCGGTGACCGAGCCGTCGGGATTGACCGTGGTGCCGCCGCCGAACAGGTTGCTGATGTTCTGCGCCGTGCCGCGCAGCTGCGAGACGTTGACGGCATCGGTGTCGACCGAGCCGGCCGCGACATTGGTGAGCTTGCGTTCGGCCCCGGCGGCGCCGATCGACACTTCGCCGGCCGATGTCTGCGGAGCGGTGAGGGCAAAGGCCGTGTAGCCAGCCTGCGCGCCGACCGTGGTGATGGACGACGCACCGAGCGCCACGCTGTTGGCGAAGGTGCTCTGGGCGCCGGCACCGAGCGCCACCGACTGAACGCCGGCGGCGGTCGAGGCGGTGCCGAGCGCGATGCCGTCGGCCAGCATCACATGCGCGTTCTGGCCGATGGCCGTGCCGCCGGGCGCGATCTGGTCGACGATGGCGCCATTGCCGATGCCGATGCCGTTGTCGCCGTTGACGACCGTGGTCGGGCCGACCGCGACGGACTCGGCGCCCACGGCAAGCGAGTCGCCCGCCGCAGAATTGGCGTGGAAATATTTGGTTGAGGTGACGGCAACCGAGGCGATGGCGCCCTGAAGCTGGCGAACGGTTACCGCATCCTGCGCCTGCGTGCCGTCGGCTACGTTGGTGATCTGCCGGTAGGACGTATCCGTGCCGACCGAAACGGCGCCGAGCAGCGTCTTGTCCGTCGTGTTGTACTGGATGAAGTTGGACGGACCGGCCGCGATCTGGCCCGTGGCCGGAGCCAAGGCGCGATCGGACACGGAACCCGAACCGAGCGCCACACTACCATCGATGCTGGCCGCACTGTCGCGGCCGAGCGCCAGCGCGCTGTCGCCGGTCGCGGTCGCCTGGTAGCCGACGGCCGTGGAGCCGACACCTTGCGCGAAGGAGTCGGTCTGCGCCAGCCCGGTCTCGTTGGTGCGGGCGTAGCGAATGCCCTCGCCATTGGCGTCGGTAAAGACGGTCGAGGTATCGCCGGCGATGTTGTTGATGGTGTTGCCGAGATTGGTGATGTTGCCGCCGATATTGTTGACGGTGGTGCCGATGGCATCGACCGCCTGGTTGGTGGCGAAGAGCTGCGAGCCGTTGACCGCATCCGTCGAGGAGCCGCTGATCCGCCCCGCCGCGACATTGGTGACGGTGCGCTCGGCGCCGACCGCGCCGACGCTGACCGTCGAGGCCGGCGTGGTGCCCTGGAAGGCGTAGGTCGTGCCGTTGATCACCGTATTGGGCGTGCCGACCGCCACGGCGGTCACCGAACCGGAGCCCAGCGCTACGTCGCCTGCATTGCCGGCGGCGGCGTTTGCCCCCAGCGCGAGGGAATTTTGCCCCGTCGCACTGGCGAGGAAGCCCACAGCTGTCGATTCGGCACTGCCAGCAACGGTTCCGATACCGAGTGCGGTACTGCCAGCCCCGCCGGCGTTGGCGCTGACGCCGGCAGCGAGAGAATTGTCTCCTGTCGCTTTTGTTTGAAATCCGAATGAGGAGGAGTTTGTGCCGGTGGCGCTCGCATTCATGCCGGCCGCGATGGCGCGTGTCCCCGTCGCGGTCGCGCCGGGCCCGATCGCGACGGAGTCCGTACCCGTCGCCGACGAGTCCGCCAGCGTCGAGTTGGCATGGAAATACTTGATGCCGCCGCCGACGTTGATGTTGTTGACGGTGGCACCGATGGCGTCGACCGCCTGATTGGTGGCGAAAAGCTGCGAACCGTTGACGGCGTCGGTCGAAGACCCGCTGATCCGCCCCGCCGCCAGGTTGGTGATGGTGCGCTCGGCGCCGACCGCGCCGACGCTGACCGTCGAGGTTGGCGTGGTGCCCTGGAAGGCATAGGTCGTGCCGTTGATGACCGCGCTGGGCGTGCCGACCGCCACGGCGGTCACCGAGCCCGAACCGAGCGCCACGTCGCCCGAGCTTGCCGCCGCAGAGGCGCCATTGCCCAGCGCGACATTGCCGGCGAGGCCGGCGGCACCCGCGGTGGAACCGTTGCCCAGTGCGACGGAGCCCTGCCCGATCGCTTTGTTGTTGTTGCCGATGGCGACCGCGCCGGCGGCCTGGTTGGCGGCCGTCGCGGTTGCCGTGCCGTCGCTGTTGGCGATGTTGTTGGCGCCGCCGACGAAGGCGCCGGTGCCGCTGGCGAAGCTCGGATCGCCGATGGCCACCGCGCCGTCGCCATAGGCCGTGTTGCCGGAGCCGATCGAGACAGCCTTGCCGCCGGTCGCGACCGCATTGGTGCCCATGGCGACCGCCTCGGCGGAATCGGCCTTGGCATTGTTGCCGACGGCGATGGCGCTCTGCGCCGACGCGTTGGAACCGATGCCGAGTGCGGTGCTGGCGACCCCGCCGGCGTTGGCGCTGACGCCGGCAGCGAGAGAATTGTCTCCCGTCGCCTTGGATCCTGTCCCGAATGAAGATGAGTTTATGCCGCTGGCAACGGCCGTGTTGCCAACCGCCGTGCTGGCGGCGGCGCTCGCTGCTGAGGTGGTGCCTATGGCGATGGCAGATTGAGCGCTCGCATTTGCTCCTACGCCGAGAGCGGTCGCCTGAACGTCGGTTGCAAATGCGTTCTGGCCGATCGCGGTGCTAGACGTGGCTGTAGCGTTGGCATTGGGTCCGATGGCGGTACTGTATTGGCCTGATGCCTTGGCTATGTATCCAAACGCGGTTGCGTCGAGGGCCGATGCAACGGCCTCACGGCCAACGGCGGTGGAATTGACACCGCTGGCAACGGAACTCCATCCTCCGGCGAACGAAGTGAGGCCGCTGGCCGTGGAACTGACACCGACCGCAGTGGAGTTGCCTCCCGAAGCAACGGCGAAGGTGCCAAGCGCACTGTCGCCGGCGCCCGTGGCACTGGCTTGAACGCCGAGCGCGACTGAATTGACGTTGCTTGAGATCGTGCCTTGGCCAAGAGCCACCGCGGCGGCGCCCGAGGCTGACGCACCCGTGCCGATAGCCACCGCGTTTCCTGTGGTCGCCTTGCTCTGGGTCCCTATCGCGGTAGCGCTGAACCCAGATGACAACACATCCGTGCCGAGCGCGATGGCGCCCTGCGCAAGGGCACCGGTGTTCGGAACGGTGCGCGCGCCAATGTTGATGGAGTTTATCTGGGACGCGATCGACTGGAAGCCGATTGCGACGGCATTCTGGGCGCCGGCGTTTGCGGCGGTGCCCTGGGCAATGGAATCGATACCAGCCTGCGATGCTCCATTTCCAACCGCGATGCCGCGCAGCCCGCTGGCCGTCGAGCCAGGTCCGACGGCCACGGAATTGCCGCCGGTCGCGGTGCCGCCGCCGGCGGCATACTGCGCCAGTGCCGGCGTGGCGATGCCGCCGAATGCGATCGCGCCCAGCGCCACCACCAGCTTGCCGGCGCCGAGCGCGCCCAGCCCATGTCCCTTACGGCGCATGCCAAGCACGCGATACGACATTCGCAGCACGGCCATCAGGCGGCGGCGCAGCGAGCGAGAGCCGAAATCAGCCCCCGCGATCCAGTGTCCGGCGAAATGCGCCGCGCGACGCTGAACAAACGAGCCGCTCGAAATCTGGTCGCTCGAAATCTGATTGTCGGTCATGGTTCCCTCTCCGCTGGCCGGCACGAAATGTCTGACAATTCCGATCCACGGCAGGAAGACATGATTCCTGCCTGCGGTATTTCACGAAATTGCTATCTTGTGAGAAAAAGCGGAGCAAATCTACAGAGGTTAACGGATCGTTACTTTAGACAATGCTTTAAAATCAAGGAATCAAGCAATGCCGTAAGTGCCGTCTCATCTAACCTTCGCGCTAAGCTTGCTCACCCGAGCCTGCAACGGCGTCACCTGCCGGTATTTCTTCATCACGGTGGTAAAATGGCTCTGGCTTGAAAACCCGCAGGAATGAGCGATGTCGGCGATCGTCATGCGGCTGTCGGCAAGCAATCTTTCCGCGAAATCCAGCCTGAGATCGAGGACATACTGATGCGGCGGCATCCCGAACGTCCTGGAGAAAGCGCGCAGGAAATGATATGGCGAAAGCTCACAAACCGCGGCCATCTCGGCAAGCGCCAGCTTGCGCGAAAAGTTCTCGTTCAGGAACTCCTGCACCTTGCGAATGCTGCGGACGGAAAGCCCGCCTTTCACGTTGAGCAGCGGCTGCCGCGCCGCATTGGTCTCGGAAATCCGTCCCGGGGACTCATCATCGCGCCGCATTTTCTCGGCCTCCTGATATTTCCCCGCATGATGCCCAACCGTAGGGCAACCCTGCGGTTCCCCGGAAAAACAATTCGTGATGGATGAAACCTGACCGTTGTCGCCAGTCAGATTCGTTGGGCAATTCCAGTCCGATGACGACACAGAGCAAGACCACGGTTTGGGCGGATGGTATTTCAGGAAATTGCTGCGTTGAGAAAACGAAAGCCGACTGGCCGGCACTCGCGCCGCCACAGCAGACAGAAACACCAGGCACGCCGAAGATTTTCCCACTCCGAGTTTTGGGCATATTCGCGACCGACGTATTTTGGAAAATTCGGGATTCTTTGTAGGAAATTCCGGTATTTGGGTATCGGGCGGCAGATGTCGCTGCTTTGCCACAGCGCCCGCGCGCCCTGCGCGGAGGATGTTGCGGCCCTTTGATTTTGCGCCTGCGTTTCCATGTATCGCCCTGCGGTTTCAGTTTCTGACGCAAGCATGTCCCGCCGGCGTTCTTCCCCTGTATTTCTTCATCGTCGCGGCCAAATGGCTTTGATCCGAAAACCCGGCCAGGTATGCCACCTGGGCAATCGAAAGTTTGCCGCCGACGAGCAGCTTTTCCGCGAAATCGAGGCGCAGATTGATCAGATACCGATGCGGCGGCATGCCAAACGTCCTGGCGAATGCCGCGATGAAATGGTTGGGCGAGACGCCGGTGACCGAGGCGAGTTCGGCGACCATGATTTTTCGCGCGAAGCCTTCATTGAGGTACTCCCGCACGCGCCGGGCACCATCGGGCGAAAGGCCGCCCTTGTGCGACACCGGCTGCGTCCTGCGGCTCGTGTAGGTGCGCAGCAGATGAATACCGAACACCGTGATCAGCGAGTCCAGATAGAGCTCGTTCGGAGGTGCCTTCCCCGTCAGCTCGGCGGTGACCTTCTGGGCTATGGTGAGCGCCCAGGGGTCGACGGTGCCGAACGCGGGTGGTTCGAGCTCGACATCGGCGAGATCGAACTCATGAACAGCCAGCTCCGACAGCGCCGCGGGAGATATGGATATAACGGCATTTTCCCGGGTCGCCGACCAGGCAAGGGTGCTGTCCACGCCGGCGGGATTGATCACCATGCAGCCGGTCGGCGCATCGTACTCCTTGATCCTGTCGCTGCCGAGCGAGGCTCGCAACTTGCGCATCGGCGCCAGCACGATCCCCGCCGAATGCTCCTTGGCCAGGAACTTTTGCGACCCGGGACCGCCACGCACCGAGTATATCACGCTCCCCTGTTGGGTGGCCCGTCTCGGACCCGCGCCTTCAGGAACTATTTCCAGGACGTGTCGGACTGCCCGTCCCCGATCGACGCCCCGGGGATCGCCATCCCGAGCCTCGTCCGCACTTTTCATTCCGCCTCGCCTCGGCCGCTTTGCCGCCGCTTGAATCCCCCTAGCCCCATGACTGCCCTAACTCAGCGTAATGCACATGCCGCGGATAGTGAATAACATCCGTGCGCAAAGAAAAAATTTTGTTCGGGATAAAAAGAAAGAATATGGCCAGCGATGGGAGTTCCTGGATATTTTCTTCCACGCGATGGAGAGGACTTTCATCGACGCACTACGCTCATCGAGGGGAAATCGGCCAGAGGTCGGAGGGCCGCGATGAGGCTACAAAGCCTGGTTCATGGCTGGTCGTTACAGGTCGTTGCGACGCTTCTCGTACAGATCCCACGCAAGTTCCACAAAGCCCAGAAGAACATCCTCCTCGCTCCACCCGGCAGCGACTGCCGCCTGAACGATTTCACGGAGGAGAGGCAGCAATTGGCGTTGGCATTCGACCGATGTGTCGACAGCGGCATCATCGCCAGGAGGTCCATCGAAGTTGAACTTCATCATTCGGCGCCCCCCTCGCCATCAATCAAAATGTTAAGTCGTTAATTTTGTTCCTGCTGATATACATTACATCCAGGACCAAAGCATAGGAAGCCTTGAAGAACCAACGCGGCGGAAGACAACACGACGAAGCAGCCGCTCATGCATGCCGTTGCGTTACCGTTATGAGCTAGATGTTCTCGCGGGTGTAGATCTCAAAGGGCAGGATCGTCGTGAAGTTGCCGCCTTCGTTCGGGGCGGAGACGGCGCGGACCATGCCGGCCAGCGCTTCCTGGGCAATGCGGGCGAGCGGGTGCGAAATGACAAAGGTCAGCGTGCCGTCGAGCAGTGCCGGGCGCGTCGAATCCATCAGCTCATAGCCGACGACGACGAGGCTGCCGGCCCGCCCGGTGGAGCGTAGCGCCGCGATGGTGCCGGTGATGCCGCCACCGGCGACATAGAGGCCGGACAGATCCGGATTTTCGTTCAGCAGCTTTTCGGTCATCTCCTGCGCGATGGCGCTCGATTCGAAGGTCAGCAGCGGCTCCAGCAGGGTGAAGCCAGGCGCGTGCTCGCGGAAATAGGAACGGAAGCCGCTCTCGTTCATTTCCTGGCAGCGGTAGCGGTGGTTTCCGACGAGGATTCCGAGCTTGCCCGGCGCCCGACAGACGTGCTCGAACACCCAGGCCGCGGTGCGCCCGACCTTCCAGTTGTCCAGGCCGATATAGCGCACATGGCCCGTCGCCGAGATCTGCGAGATCAGCGCAAACACCGGCACGTTGCGGGCATTGAGCGTATCCACCGCCTGGGTGACGAGGGGATGGACCGCCGCGACGACGCCGACGGCATCGCATTCCGCGCCCAAGGCCAGCATCCGCGAGGCGACGTTCTGCGGTGACAGATCGTCCAGAAACTCCGTGCGCAGCTCTATCTCGCAGTCGGGCATCGTTTCGGTTGCCAGGCGCAGCGCCTCGGCCATGTTTCGGTAGAAGGCGCGGCCGGGCTGGTGCAGCAGGAAACCGAGCCGGTAGCGCGGCCGCGCGGCCGCCACGCGGCTGCGCAGCGCGCCCATGCCATAAAAGCCGATCTGCTCCGCCGCCAGCCTGACGCGCTCGCGCGTACCCTGGCGCACGGCGCCCGCACCGCTCAGCACCCGGTTGACGGTGGCCACCGAAACATTCGCCTCGGCGGCTACATCCCTGATCGTTGGCCGCTTGTTCTGATCCATTCCGTCTCATCCGCTTGTAGCAATTGATACGAAAATATCATTTCTCGTGCCATATTGATATGAATGACACAATCCATTTGGAACAAACATTCTATTCTTGATTCATTTTGGATCAAGATGTTTATCTCGTCAAAAGCAAGCAAGGCGGACGCACCGCCAGCCCAGGGATAGCAGCAGCACAGCGCAGACAGGTTCTCGCCCACCGCTCTCAGGCGGTGTGAGGCAGCATGCGCGTGCGGCCCATCCAAAGGCGTTGCGGGTGCGGCATTGCGGGTGGAGGATCTGCATGGACGATCTCAAATACGGCGTGCGCGACAAGCGCGGCGACTGGAAGCCGAACGGACGCATCGAGGGGGCGCCGTTGTTGAACTGGCCGCCCAGGCTGCCGAAAATCCTGGCGTGGCTGCCCGGCTATATCTGGCCGTGGAATGCCTTCCACATGGCCACTGCCCTCCTCTACTGGTTCTATGTCGTGCCGAGCGTCGAGACGATGAAGACGATCGGTTGGGGCTGGGCGCTGTGGCTCTATGCCGTCAACGCGGCGGCGATCCTCGTCTTCTACGGCATCTTCGAGCTGCGCTATTACATCAAGCGCGCCCAGGCGACCCGGTTCAAATACAACCACAAATTCCCCAGCGATGCGCCCTCCGACGTGTTCTGGTTCCAGAGCCAGAACCTCGACAATTTCCTACGCTCGTTCTTCATCACCATCCCGCTGTGGACCGTGGTCGAAGTCATTTTCCTTTGGTGCTTTGCCAATGGCTATGTGCCGTGGATCGGCTGGCAGGATCACCCGGTCTATCTCGCAGCACTCGTGCTGATCGCGCCGGCCATCCACGAGGTGCACTTCTTCTTCATCCACCGCCTGATCCACTGGGGGCCGCTCTATCGCTGGATCCATTCGGTCCACCACAATTCGATCAACCCGTCGCCCTGGTCCTCGCTGTCGATGCATCCGGTGGAAGGCTTCCTCTACCACGCGGTCGCCTTCTGGCATCTTGTCATTCCGTCCAATCCGATCATCGCCCTGTTCCAGCTGCATGTTGCCGGCTTCGGCGCCGTCAATGGCCATCTCGGCTTCGACAAGCTGGAAGTGACCGAGGACACGGCCGTCGATAGCCACGCCTACACGCACTACCTGCACCACAAATATTTCGAGGTGAACTATGGCGGCGACGGGCTGATCCCACTCGATCGGTGGTTCGGCACCTGGCACGACGGCACCAGAGAGGGCGAAGCCATGATGGACGCCCGTTTCCAGAAAAAGAAGGAACGCATGAACGCCAAGGCCGCGGCGAACCCTTGATCACGTCACACGGCGCGCAACCGGGAGAGAGGCGCGCAGGAGAGGTCACAGTTTTTCAAAAACCCGTCCGAAGACGGCAAATGGGAGGAGACGACATGAAACGTATCACAAAACTCTTGGCGGCGATCATGCTTGCCGGCGTGGCGGCGACATCGGCCACATCGGCAATGGCGCAGTCCAAGGGGGCAAAGATCTTCGTCATCGGCGGCAAGGCCGACGACCCGTTCTGGTCGAAGGTCAAGAAGGGCGCCGACGACGCCGGCAAGGTCGCCGAGCTGACGGGCGGCTCGGTCACCTGGCTCGGTCCGCAGAACTACGACAATCTGGGTCCTGACGCGGCCAAGCTTATCCGCACCGCGCTCAGCCAGAATCCCAGCGCCATCGTCGGTCCCGACTGGGTGCCCGAGGCCATGGATGACGCCTTCAAGGAAGTCGTTGCCGCGGGCGTGCCGCTCATCATCTACAATTCCGGCGGCATGGATGCAGCCAAGCGGCTCGGTGCCATGAACTATGTCGGCAACGAGGAATACGCAGCCGGTCTTGGTGGTGGCGCCTATTTTGGCGGCCATGGCGCCAAGAACGTGCTGTGCGTCAACACCTTGCCGGGCTCCACCAACACCGAAGACCGCTGCAAGGGCATTGCCGACGCCATCGCCAAGAGCGGCGGCAAATCGAGCCAGTTGCCGCTGCCTTCTTCCAGCTTCGGCAACCCGACCGCGGTCGCCGAGGCGATCAAGGCCGCCGTGCTGAAGGACAACACGCTCGACGGTGTCATCACCATCAGCGCCGGCGACGCCAACAGCGCCGCCAACGCCATCAGCCAGGCCAGTGTCGGCGACAAGGTCAAGCTCGCGTCGTTCGACATGGACGAAACCGGCCTGCAGCGCATCAAGGACGGCACGCAGATGTTCTCGATCGACCAGCAGCCCTATCTGCAAGGCTTCCTTGCCGTGTCGCTGCTCAACGGCTTCGTCAACTATGGGCTCGACCTGCCGACGAAGCCGGTGCTGACCGGACCCGGGATCGTCGACGCCGCCAATGTCGACGCGACGCTGGCTGGTGCGGCGGCCGGCGCCCGCTAGCTCTTGCAGATCGAATGTCCGGCCCATCCGAGGGCCGGACATCACCTGCCCCGCGCCGACGACCGCGCCAGGCTCCCCATATTCAAGCCAGGGACATTTCGATGACATCCCAAGCCCATCACCAACCCGCCGTGGCAGCGACCGTGCCGCATTCTTCGATGCCCTCGATCGGCAGTCTCGTGCGGCGCCCCGAAGTCGGCTCGCTGATCGGCATGATCGCCGTGCTGGTGTTCTTCTCGATCTTCGGCGGCGCCAATTTCATGTCGGCCGGCGGCGCCGCGAGCTGGCTCAACGTCGCCTCGGAACTCGGCATCATCGCACTCCCGGTGGGGCTGTTGATGATCGCCGGACATCTCGATCTCTCCGTCGGCTCGATGATCCCGGCCAGCTCGATGACCATTGCCATCATCTCGGGCCACTACGACCTGCCGATCATCGTCGGCATCCTCGCCGCGCTCGGCCTTGGGCTCGCCGTCGGCTTCATCAACGGCGTGCTGGTGATCCGCACCAAGGTGCCGTCCTTCGTCGTCACCCTGGCAACGCTGTTTGCGCTGGCCGGCCTGACGCTCGGCCTTTCGGTCATCCTGTCCGGCAGCACCAGTGTCGCGCTGAAGAGCGGACCGACCGCCAAGCTTCTGTTCGGCGACTATCTCGGCGGCAAGTTCCAGGTGACTTTGTTCTGGTGGATCGCCGTCATCCTGATCGTCGGCTTCATCCTGAACTTCTCGCGCTTCGGCAACTGGATCCTGGCCATGGGCGGCGACGCCGTCAGCGCCCGCAATGCCGGCATCCCGACCGACCGGGTCACCATCGCGCTGTTCATGAGCAGCGGCCTGTGCGCTTCCTTCGTCGGCATGTCGCAGGCGATCCTCTACAACAGCGCGCAGGTGGCCGCCGGGCAGTCCTTCATCTTCAATTCGATCATCGCCGTGGTCATCGGCGGTGTGCTGCTCACCGGCGGCTACGGTTCGGTGGTCGGCATCGTGCTCGGCACGCTGACCTTCGCGATCGTCAATCAGGGCATTTTCTACACCGGCTTCGACGCCAACTGGGCGAGCCTGATCATCGGCGTCCTGCTGCTCGCCGCCGTGCTGATGAACAACACCTTCCGCACCATGGCGCTGACCTACGCGCCGCGCACCAAATCGAGGGCCCGCTGATGACAACGCCCCTGCTCAGGCTGACCGCAATCAACAAGTCGTTCGGTCCCATCGACGTGCTCCACGACATCTCGCTGGAGGTCAACAGAGGCGAAGTGCTGTGCCTGCTCGGTGACAATGGCGCCGGCAAGTCGACGCTGATCAAGATCCTCTCCGGTGTCCACAAGCCGACATCGGGTACGATGGAAATGGACGGCAAATCCGTCGCCTTCGACAGTCCCCGCGACGCCAGCGACCATGGCATCGCCACCGTCCACCAGTTCGGCGGCACGTTCCCGCTGATGAGCATCGGCCGCTCCTTCTTCGTCGGCGCCGAGCCGACGCGGCGCTGGGGGCCGCTGACCATCTACGACCGCAAGCGGGCCAACGAGATCGCCGTCACCGAGATGCGCCAGCTCGGCATCACCCGTATCGATGACGGCGATCGCCTCGTCGGCGGACTGTCAGGTGGCGAACGCCAGGCGCTGGCCATCGCACGCGCCGTGCATTTCGGCGCCAGCGTACTGATCCTCGACGAGCCGACCGCGGCGCTCGGCGTCAAGGAGGCGGCGCACGTACTGCGCATCGTGCTCCAGGCGCGCCGCAAGGGCATCGCGGTGATCTTCATCACCCACAATGTCGTCCATGCGCTGACCGTTGGTGACCACTTCGCCGTCCTCATCAGGGGCGCCAAGGCCGCCGATTTCCGCAAGGGCGAGAAAAGCCGCGAGGCGATCACCGACCTGATGGCGGGGGGCGAGCAGATGGCCGAGCTTGAGGCCGAGATCGAGAGCTTCTCCATGGCTGATGACGGGCATGCGCCGCATGGCGCAAGCCATGCGTGACCAGTGAAGACGCCCATCTCCTCCTCCCGGGCATCTTCCTGTGCGGCCGGCGGAATGCGTGGGCCGCCGGCCGCCCCTTTTTCAACCAACCAAAGCAGGCTTGCAGGAATCGGCAATGGCAAAGTGGATCAACGCGTGCGCGACCGATGACATCGACGAAGAGGACGTCATCCGCTTCGATCACGAGGGCCGGACATTCGCCATCTACCGCAGCCCCGACAATGCATTCTTCTGCACCGACGGGCTGTGCACGCATGAGAAGGTGCATCTCAGCGACGGGCTGGTTATGGAGCACAGGATCGAATGCCCGAAGCACAGCGGCGTGTTCGATTACCGGACCGGCGAAGCGCTGCGCGCACCGGTCTGCGTGAGCCTGAAAACCTACGCCACGAAGGTCGAGGACGGCCGCGTGTATATCGAGGTCTGACATGTCCGATACCTTTACGCTTGCGGCTTGCGTCGAAATGCTGTGGCGCGACAAGCCGATGGAATGGCGCGTGCGGCGCCTCACCGAAATGGGCTTCCAGGTCGGTCTCTGGAACTGGCCCGAGCATGACCTTGCTATGCTGGAGAAATCCGGCGCGACGTTCTCGATCATGAACGGCTATTTGCGCGGCCGGCTGGCCGATGACGAGGGTGCCGCCGAACTTTTGAAGACGGCGAAGGAGACGGCGGCCGTCGGCAAGCGGCTCGGCGTCGCACGGCTCAAGTTGCATGGCACCGGACTGGGCGATGGCGGCCTGCCGGTCACGCCTTGCGAAACTGTCACCGGCACGATGTGGCTCAAGGCGCGCGACACGCTAAACCGCATTGCCAACCTCGCCGAAGCCGAGGGCGTGACGTTCACGCTGGAGAATTTGAACCTGCCGGTCGACCATCCCGGTGTGCCGTTTGGGCGCGCCGAGGACACGCTTGCACTGGTGTCTGATGTCAACCGGCCGGGCCTGCGCCTCAATCTCGATCTTTACCATGCGCAGATCGGCGAAGGGAACCTGATCGAACTGTGCCGCGCCTGCCTGCCGTGGATCGGCGAGGTCCAGGTCGCCGACGTGCCCGGACGCATGGAGCCCGGCACCGGCGAGATCAACTATCGCGGCATCGCCCGCGCACTGAAGGACATGGGCTACCGCGGGCCGGTGGGCATGGAGGCGTTTGCCTCCGGCGACCCCGAAGTTGCCCTGCAGGCCTTTCGCGAAGCTTTCACCGTCTGAGGAACGAAATGGTCACCAAGAGCAGCCGCCCCACCGTCGCCGACATCCGCGCCATGAAGGGCCGCGGACAAAAGATTTCCATGCTGTACGTCACCTCTGTCGAAGAGGCGGCGGCAGCGGACGCGGCCGGCGTCGATATGCTTTCGATCGAGGGCCGCTTCTTCTCGCCCGAGATGCGCGAGGCGGCCGGCCGCTGCTTCGTGCAGGTCGGGTTACCTTACGGCCCCGCCGGCGATCTGGTCACCGCTGAGGACTATCTGAAAACCGCTTACCACTTCATGCGCATCGGCGGCGACTGCTTCTACTGCGCCGCCTCGCTCGATATCCAGAAGACGCTTTGCGACAACGCCGTGCCAATCGTCGCCCATGTCGGCCTGATCCCCTCGCAATGCACCTGGACCGGCGGCTTCAAGGCGGTCGGCAGGACGGCCGAGAGCGCGCGTGCGGTGTGGGATCACGTCAAGCGCCTGGAGGCCATCGGCTGCTTTGGCGCCGAGCTGGAAGTCGTGCCCGACCGGATTGCCGAATTGATCACCCGCAACACGCCGATGATCATGCTTGGCATGGGCGCCGGACCACATGCCGACGCGCAGTATCTGTTCAGCGAGGACGTGCTTGGCCACACCGCTGGCCACAGGCCGCGCCACGCCAAGACCTACCGCAACTTCGCCGCCGAGTATGAACGGCTGCAGCGCGAGCGCGTCGCCGCCTATCGCGAATTCATTTCCGACGTGCAGACAGGCGCCTATCCCGAGCCGCAACACGTGGTTCCCGTCACCGACGAGGAGTTTTCTGCTTTCAAGGCCTCGCTGGGCCTCTAGGGGCCTGCCTCGGGGCTTCATGGCGCGACTACCAGCCGCCGTCGACCGCGAAGTTCTGCCCAGTGATCATGCGCGAGCGCTCCGACGCCAGGAAGACGACAAGGTCGGCGACATCCTCCGGCTGGATGCGCTGTTTCAGGCTCTGGTTCTCGAGGATCCAGTCATTGTACTGCTGCAACCGGTCGGCGAACACCCGGTTCTCGGCCTCCGACACGACAGCGCCCGGGGATACGGCGTTGACGCGCACGTTGAAAGGACCAAGCTCGCGCGCCAGCGACTTGGTCAACCCGAGCATAGCGCCCTTGCTTGCCACATAAGGCACGTAGCCGTCCCAACGGCCATTGAGTGTCACTGAGCAGAAATTGACGATCTTGCCGCTGCGCTTCTGCTTCATTCTCGGCGCGATCGCGCGCACCAGCGCGAAGGTAGCCGCCGCATTGACGCGCAGCTGGTCCTCATATTCCTCGATCGAGAAATCCTCGAACGGCTTGTTGATGATCAGCGCTGCATTCGAAACCAGCACGTCGATGCCGCCATGCTCGTCGCTCAGCGCACGTACCATGGCTTCGCTTGCCTTGAGCTCACCGAGATCCTGGCCGACATAGCGCACGTCGACGCCATGATGTGCGGCCACTTCGCGGGCGCGGCTTTCACCGCGCGCATCGCCCGGCCGGTCAAGCAGGATCAGCTTCGCGCCGAGCCTGCCGAAGGCTTCCGCCTGCGCCGTGCCCAAAGTGCCCAACGCACCGGTGATCAGCACGGTGTTGCCCGAAAATTCACCCATCACAGATATCCATGCACCTCTTCGATCGTGGTCCCGCTCACCGGCCTGTCGAGCACGATCTCGCCGCGCGCCATCGCGACCACACGATCACAGCAGTCAAAAACGTGATGCATGTTGTGGCTGATGAAAATGCCGGTCACTCCTTGTGACTTCAGACCGCGTACGAATCCGATCACCTTGCTGGTCTCCTTGACCGAAAGGTGATTGGTCGGCTCGTCGAGAATCATCACCTTCGACTTGAAATGCATGGCGCGCGCGATGGCGACACCCTGCCGCTGGCCGCCTGACAATTCACCGACAAGTGCGTCGGGCGAGCGCAGATGCAGGTCGACATTGGCGATCGCCTTGATGCTTTCGCTACCCATCTTCTTCTGGTCGAGGACGCCAACACCGAATATGGAAAACCGCGTCGGTTCCCGACCGATGAACAGGTTCCTGGCGATCGACATGGTGGGAACCATCGAGTTGTACTGGTAGATGGTCTCGATACCGAGGTTCATCGCATCGCGAGGGCGGGCGATCCGTACCGGTTTGCCGTCCACCAGTATCTCGCCCTCGTCGGCCGTATGGACGCCTGACAGAATGTTGATGAGCGTCGATTTGCCGGCACCATTGTCGCCGACCAGCCCGAGCGCCTCGCCCCGCTTCAAGTCGAGGCTCACGCCCTTCAGCGCATGGACGCCGGAGTACCATTTGTGAAGATTGCGGACGGAGATGATTGCGTCTTCCATGCCTCAGCCCTCCATCTTGATCGCCTTGGCGCGCTTGCGCATCCAGGCATTGGCGACGACAGCGAAGATGGTCAGAAAGCCGATCGCGAATTTGAACCAGTTCGCGTCAACGTGGGAGAGCACAAGCCCGTTGTCGATGATGCGAATGAGGATCGTGCCGATGATACCGCCAGCGACCGTACCGATGCCGCCTGCGAGCGAAGCACCGCCGATGACCGCCGAGGCGACTGCCTGGAGTTCCAGACCCTCGCCGATGGAAGGCAAAGGAGAGCCCAGCCTCAGCACTTGCAACATGCCGGCGAAACCGGACAGCATCGAGCAAAGCATGAAGCATGCGAGCTTCACCCTTGCGGTCGGGATGCCCATCGAGGCAGCAGCGGGAAGGAAGCCGCCGGTGGCCTTTATCCAGTTGCCGAAATTGGTTCTGGAAAGCATCAGCGACGTCAGGACGGCAATTCCGGCAAACCACAGGAACGACATGCGGAACATGTTGCCGGGACCGACAAACGAGGTGAACAGCCAGTTCGGCAGATCAGCGGGAAGCAGGGGTGGAAACCCGCCCGAGACGACGATCGTCAGCGACCGGGCGATGAACAGCATGCCCAGCGTGGTGATGAAGCTCGGGATCTCGAACCGGATCGTCACATAGCCGTTGATGAACCCGATCAACGCGCAAACGACCAGGCCGGCCAGCAAGGCAAGAGGGAAAGGCACACCCTCGACCATGAGGACGGCCATGGACATCGGCATCAGCGCAAACACAGATCCAACCGATAGGTCGAACTCGCCGCTGATCATCAAGATCGTGACGCCGATGGCGACGAGGCCCGTCTCCGGCAAAATGCCGAGTATGCCGCGAAGGTTATCCTGGTTGAGGAACACGCCATCCGAGCGGATCTCGAAAATCACCACCAGAAGCACCAGCAGGATCAGTCCCGCCAGTTCCGGCTTTTCCAGATAGGTCTTGAAGAGGCGTTTCAAGGCAGGCTCCAGGAATTCGAGGCAAGGAACCACCCGGCAGCATAAGCGCCGCCGGGTGAACACAGGGCGCGTGTGCGCCTAACGCAGACCTTGCGCGGAAAGCGTCATGATTGCGTCGGCCTGATCCGGGCGCACGATGCCCTGCCCGGTATCGATGTCGGAGGGTGCCAGGCCCACCTTCTTGTTCAGATAGGCTTCCATCACCGGCATGAAGCCCTGCATGTAGGGCTGCTGGTCCACCAGGGCCTGCACATAGCCCTTCTGCATCTGCTGCAGAACCTCAGGCACCAGATCGAAGCCGCCAAGGAGGACCTTGCCGGGCGCGACGCCGCGATCCTGCAGTGACCGCGCAACGCCCGCGCACCAGAAGCCGGTGTCGAAATAGGCGGTGGTGTCGGGATGCGCGTTGAGATAGGCGCCGACACGATCGGACGTGACCGCAAGGTCCGTTCCGCTGTCGATCCGCTCCCATGAGACCTGGCGGTCGGGATGGGCCGCCTTGTACTCTTCCAGGAACTGCATCACGCCTGCGCCGCGACTTTCCGACCAGTTCTGGCCTGGTGCGGAAATGCCAACCAGAACCTTGATTGGCCCTTCTTTCGGGAAGCTCTCGGAAATCGCCTTGCCGAGCGAATAGCCCGCCGGCTTGAAACCTTGCCCTATGAAGGCCTGCCGGGCATTGCCCTTGGCGCCGTCGGTGTCATCGACATTGACCGCAATCACCAATACGCCGGCATCTCGCGCTTCCTTGATGACGTCGTCGAACGCCTTGTTGTCGACGATCGAGGTCAGCAAGGCATCCGGCTTGGCGGCAAGTGCTGCGCGCATGTTGGCGAGTTGCTGCTCGACCGAACCCTCGGTCTGGGTGAAGATCATGTTGCACTTGGCTTCGACCTTGCCGCAGGCGTCGTCATAGCCCTTCTTCACCGCCTGCCAGAAGGTGTTCGAGGCCGACGAATGGTGCGTAAAGACGATGTTGAGTCCGTCGGCGCTGGCGACGGAAGGCCCGGCGAGCAGCGTCGTAGCGAGCAAAAGCGTTGCAGTCAGTCGTTTCATTGCTATTCCTCCCGTTGAGTGTTCTTCAGATGTCCGCCTTGTCGGAGACGCGGCGATGGACGGTGTAGGCCCGACCGAGGTCGGGATTGAGTTCCAGCCCGAGGCCCGGGCCGGGCGGCACGGTGATCATGCCGTCCTTGACTTCCGGTATCGCGGTCACCAGATCGCGATACCAGGTCCGGTAAAAGGCCCGCACGCTCTCCTGCACGAGCGCGTTGGGCGCGTTGAGAGACAAATGTGTGGACGCCGCCAGAACCACTGGCCCGGTGCAGTCATGCGGGGCGACCGGCAGGTGCCAGGCCTCCGCCATCGCGGCGATCTTGCGTGCTTCCGAAAGCCCGCCGCACCAGGAAATGTCCAGCATCACGATACCTGCAGCACCCGTCTCCAGAAGGTCCCGGAATGCCCAGCGGCTGCCCAAGGTTTCTGATGCCGAGATCGGCGCCGGGCTCGCGGCCTCATAGCGCTTGAGATCGGCGAGGCTGTCCATGCGGATGGGATCTTCGTGCCAGTAGGTGCCATAAGGTGCGAGCGCCTTGGCGATCTTGATCGCCGGCAAGAGCTGCCACATGGAGTGGAACTCGACCATGATGTCGATCTTGTCGCCGACGGCTTTGCGGATCTTCTCGAAAGGCTGCAATGCGGCTTTGAGGTCGGCGGCGGTGATATCCTGCCCCCTGCTTTTCTCGGCGGCATGGTCGAAGGGCCAGATCTTCATGGCCGTGATACCGTCTTCAAGGAGCTCTGCCGCCAATTCGTCGGCGCGGTGGAGAAACCCGTTCAGATCGTCGTAGCCCTGCCTTCTGCCGAGACCATAATTTGCGGTGGTCTGTCCCTTGGCGTCCTTGATGTATTCGGTGCCGGCGCAGGTGTTGTAGGTACGGATGGACTGCCGTGAAAAGCCTCCGAGAAGCTGCGCAATCGGCTGGTTCGTCGCCTTGCCGAAAATATCCCAGAGCGCGATGTCGAAGGCGGAATTGCCGCGCACTTCGACCCCGCTTGAGCGGAAACCGAGATAGCCGACCAGATCCGCGGAAAGCAGATCGATCTGCAGCGGATCGCGGCCGATTACGCGTGGCGCGACATATTCGTGCAGATATTCCTCGACCGTGCGCGCCATGAAGAAGGTTTCGCCAAGGCCGGTGATGCCTTCGTCTGTATGCACCTCGACCCAGAGCAGATTGGGTCGTTCTTCGATGCGGATGGTCTCGATCGAGCGGATTTTCATGCGATCCCCGCGTCGATCAGCGCCTTGACGCTTTTGTCGAAATGCGCGGCCATATGTTCGGCGGCAAGTTGCGGATTCCCCACGATGATCGCCCGAGCTATATCTCCGTGACCCTCGATCATCTTGATCTGTTCTTCCTCGGTGGCACGCGTACGCCAGCCGATCACCCAGGTGCGTCGCGTGACACCGCTGAAGGCGTTGATGATCAACGAGAACACCGGATTGTGGGAGGCCTGCGCGATCACCTGATGGAACGCGATATCGTGCTCCATGACGATCTCGGGCGAGCGACAGTTCTCACGCATCAGCCACGCGTATTTTTCTATTTCAGCCGCCTCCGCGTCGGTCCGCCGGAGTGCGGCGAGCGCCACCGTGCGCATTTCGATTGTACGGCGCACATCATAAACCTGGTGGACGCTGATCTGTTCGGTAGTGATGCCGTGCTCGATCACCATCGACATCGCATCTGTGTCCAGCTTGGCGACGCTCGCGCGCCGACCAGCGCTGATATCGATCAAACGCATCGCCGACAGTGATCGAAACGCCTCCCGTACAACCGTCCGCGAGACGCTGAGCTTGCGGGTCATATCGGCTTCGCTGGGCAACAGGTCGCCGGGGCCGAGGCCCTCAACGCGGATGTGTCGGGTGATGGCCTGAATGGCGGTGCTTACCAGACCGGGGCTGGTGACCTCAGGCGTGGCGCCTCGACCTGCCATCATTTGCTCCTCAACCTGTATGACATGTTTTCTTGAAATGCATATATCTTTGTGAAATTGTGTCTGTCAAGTAGGGCAACAATAGAGAGAGGAAGAGCATGGACAGAGGAGAGATGCAGGCAATTTTCGTGCTCGATGCCAGGGATGTCGTCGGGGAGAGCCTGGTTTGGGATGGGGACAGGAAGAAATTGGTGTGGGTGGATATTATCCGGCGACGTATCCATCAGCTCGATCCGGACACTCTCGATCACCAGAGCTGGCAAACTCCGGACCTCGCAACGTCGATTGGGCTGTGCAGGGACGGTGGCGCAATCGTCGGGTTGCGAAAGGACGTGGCGCTGTGGGACTTCGGGAAGACCTTCCGGACGATCGCGACGATCGAACCGGATAGCCCGGACACACGGTTGAATGAGGGCGTGGTCGCCCCAGACGGCTCGTTCTGGGTCGGGACCATGGAAAACAATATCGGCCCCGACGATCTTCCGCGCGATATTTCGCGAGATGCGGGGCGGATCTATCGCGTCGACACGAACGGCATTGTAGAGGCGCTCAGCGCCGATCGCTTCGGTATCACCAACACCATGGTCTGGACGGCGAATGATACCTTCGTCACGGCGGACACGACGAAGAACCAGATCTTCCGCTATCGCTGGGATCGGTTGCAATCGCGAATAACCGACAGGCGCCTTTTCTTCTCGGACTTTCCGCGCGGTCTGCCCGACGGGTCGTGTATGGATGCGGAGGGCTATGTCTGGAATTGTCGCGTTGCCGGGGGTGGCTGCCTCGTCCGCATTTCACCTGATGGAGCTTTGGACAAAGTGGCGGAACTGCCCTGCAGCTGGCCTACGAGCTGTGCCTTTGGTGGCGAGAATTTCGATACCCTCTTCGTCACTTCGGCACGGTTTACCATGAGCGAGAGACATCTGCAGGCAAACCCGCATGAGGGCGGGTTGTTCGCGGTGCGGACAGGCATTCGAGGCACGCCGACCAACCGGTTCGGATGAACTCCGCTAGGTGGGCCGCATCAGGGATGACCGGCTGCATTGCGTTCCGCAGCCGCTCGCTGGATAGTCTCGGCTATGTTGGAGACCCTGGCGACTCACTGGCCGCAAATCCTCGCCATCATCTCGGTGGTGATGGCGACCGTCGGCATCGTCCACGCCGTTATGACCAAGGAGGATGTCCGCGCCGCCACCGGTTGGGTCGGCGTGATGGTGCTGTCGCCGATCCTCGGCGTCCTGATCTATGCCGTCGCCGGCATCAACCGGATTCGCCGTGCCACGATCACCGCACAGCGTCCGCTTGCCGGCGACGCGGTGTCCGCCAAGCATGAGCGCGACGTCGCTGCCGAAGAGGCTCTGATCGTCGAGCGATACGGGCAGCGGTTCACCGGCCTGAGAACACTGGGCGATAGGGTGGCGCGGCGCGCACTCACCCCGGGAAATGCAATCGAGGTGCTGGAGACCGGCGACGAAGCCTATGCCGCCATGTGCGCGGCGATCGACGGCGCCGAGCGCGGCATCCTGCTCGAGACCTATATTTTCGACAATGACGCCGTCGGCCTGCTCTTCGTTGAAGCGCTGGCCGGCGCCGTCCGGCGCGGCGTCACCGTCCGCGTGCTGATCGATGCCGTCGGCGCCCGCTACTCCGTGCCGAGTATCCTGGGGCATCTGCGCGAGGCCAACATCACCGCCGATGTCTTCAACGGCAACATCGTCATGGGCCTGCGCCTGCCCTACGCCAATCTCAGGACCCACCGGAAGATCCTCGTGGTCGACGGCGCGGTCGCCTTTACCGGCGGCATGAACATCCGCAAGGGCTTCTCCGCCGAATTCGCCGGCTCCAACAGCGCCAGGGACACGCATTTCCGGGTGACCGGTCCGGTCGTCGCCGACCTCTTTTCAGTCGCCGCCGAGGACTGGCGCTTCGCCACCAACGAGGCGCTGAAAGGCGATGACTGGCGAATTGCCCCGCTGTCGCCGGGGCCGGGTGTGCCGATGCTTGTGCGAGCCGTGGCGTCCGGTCCGGACGCCAGCAACGAAACCAACCACAAACTGCTGATCGGCGCCTTCTCCGTCGCCCGCAAATCGATCCGTCTGATGTCGCCCTACTTCCTGCCGGATCGCGAACTGATCAGTGCACTAATCACCGCGGGCAGACGCGGCGTCGAGATCGACATCGTCGTGCCGGCTGTGAACAATCTTTTCCTGGTCGACCGTGCGATGACGGCGCAGTTCGATCAGGTGCTGAAACATTATTGCCGCGTCTGGCGCACAGAGGGAGCTTTCGACCATTCGAAGCTGCTTTCGATCGACGGCGTGTGGGCCTATGTCGGCTCTTCAAATCTTGACGCCCGATCGCTGCGGCTGAATTTCGAGATCGACCTTGAGGTTCTCGACGCCGGCTTTGCCGGCGAGATCGAGGCCCGCATCGGGTCGGCGCTCGAAACGGCCGTGCCGGTGACGCTGGAAGCATTGCGGGCCCGGCCGTTCCTTATCAGGCTGTTCGACCGGGTGCTTTGGCTCGGTTCGCCCTATCTCTAACGCGGAGGTGCGTCGTTGTGGAACTCGCCTGTCATGGAACATACGCCGATATTGCCTATTTTGACTGTATCCAGCTTCTGAATTGAAGCCAGCGAGGACGAGCAGCACAGATATGCAGAGAACTGGACGCAGCCTCCCGGCAAGCATGCTTCTGTCCATTCGCGACCGGAGGATGCAGAAGGCAAACGCCGCTGCACACAAGACGACGGTCACCACCGGCACGCTGGTTGCATCCTACAATGTCCACAAATGCATCGGCGTCGACAGGAAGTTCGACCCGGAGCGGACCATCCGCGTCATCCGCGAAATCGATCCGGATGTCATTGCGTTGCAGGAAGCCGACAACCGCTTCGGCGACCGTGACGGCCTTCTCGACCTGCTCCGGCTCGAGCGGGAAACCGGCCTGGTTCCGGTGCCGATTTCGGCCACCGGCAAGGGCCATGGCTGGCACGGCAATGTGCTGCTGTTCAAGAAGGGCGTCGTTCGTGACGTGCATCAGATCAAGCTTCCGGGACTGGAGCCGCGCGGTGCGGTGGTGGCGGAGATCGACTTCGACGGAAGCCAGACGCTGCGCATCATCGCCGCCCATCTCGGCCTGCTGCGCCGATCGCGTTCCCAGCAGGCGCGTGTCGTGCTCGAGCTGATGAACAGTCCGGACGAAACGCCAACCTTGCTGCTTGGCGACCTGAATGAATGGCGGCTCGGCAATCGCTCCGCGCTCAACACACTGCATGCGACGTTCGGTCCGCAGCCGCCGGCGGTCCCCACCTTTCCGTCGAACCTGCCGCTGCTGGCGCTAGACCGGATCATGGCCAACCGGCATGGCATGATCGCCGCTGTCGAAGCGCATGACACGCCGCTTTCGCGCGTTGCCTCCGACCACCTGCCGCTGACGGCCTTCGTGCGCCTGGAGCGTATCTCCGATAACGCCTTGATGTCTCCGGCGTCGCAAAGCGTGTAGATTTACGCTGGAACGCCCGGTTCTCCCGTGAGTTTACATGTCTTGAACTCGCAGGAGGACGACATGAAAAAGCTGATTTTAGCGTCCGTGTTGGCATTTGCCGCGACAGGGGCAGTCGTTGCGCCAACGCAGGCCGCAAGTGTGATTATCCAGTCCGACGACGGTGACCAGTATTCGCCGGATGATCAATACGACAATGGCGAAATCGTTGTTCGCCGCCATCATGACCGGCGTATTTACGACAACCAGTATGGTGACGACCAGAGTGTGCAATACGGTGACTACAACGATGGCGAGTATCGCCGCCACCACCGGCATCATCGCTGCCATATCGAACTGGTCAAGCACTGGCGCCATCACCATAGGGTGATCGAGGAGGTCCGCGTCTGCGGCTGATCCTGGTTAGACCAACCGGCTGGCTTCATTTGGGCATGATCAGCTGACGAAATAGCGCTGCCACTCGAAGTCGGTGATGTGCGACGCCTGCCAGGCGTCGAATGCTGCCTGCTCGGCCCGCCGGCTCTCGGCATAATTGTCGCGGAAGGCCTCGCCGAAGGCATCGGCGCAGAAATCCGATGCGGCGAACGCCGCGATCGAAGCATTGAGCGTGCGCGGCAGTTTCGGCTTGTCGAGATTGGCGAGGTTCGACGTCACCGGCGCTTCGAGCGGCAGGTCCTTCTCGATCCCCTCGCAGCCAGCCGCCAGGATAGCGGCGATCGACAGATAGGGATTGATGTCGGCGCCAGGTGCGCGGTGCTCCAACCGGCAGGCGCCGTCATTCGGCGTGGTGATGACGCGGATCGGTGCGGTGCGGTTCTCGAAACCCCAGGCGACGTCCTCGGGCGACCAGGCGCCGCGGTCGAAACGGCGGTAGGAATTGACAGTCGGCCGAAACAGCAGATGTGTTTCCTGCATCCGGTTGAGCAGGCCCGCAAGGAATTTTTCGGCGACCGGCGTCAGCCGGTTCGGACCCGCGGCGAAGGCCGGCTTGCCGTCGCGCCACAGGCTGACATGGTGATGCGCCCCGCAGGCGCTTTCCTTGCCCGGCGGCTGGAAGCGCGTCATGAAAGTGGCGACCAGGCCACGCTCAGCGCACAGCTCGCGCAGATGCAGCTTGGCACGCATGGCGTCATCGGCCGCCTGCAGCGCCGATTTCGGCGTCAGCGCATACTCATACATGCCGTAGCCATATTCGGTGACCAGTGAGGCAACGCCGATGTCGATGCTCTTCATGCGGGTGATGAATTCGGCGGCAAAATCCTGATATTCGCCGCTGCGCACCAGATCATAGTTGATCAGCGAATGGCCCCAAGGCTTCAGCTCGCGGTAGCGCCCGGCGCGCATCAGATCGTGGTCGGCGTGGAAGATGCCGAACTCGTATTCGAGCGCGATCATCGGCTCGTAGCCGAGCGCCCTGGCGCGTTCCTCGACGCGGGCGAGCACACCGCGCGGATCGAATGGACAGACTGTACCGTCGAGCATGTAGGAGCTCGTGATGGCCGAGGCGAATTTCGGCTTCCAGCCGTGCTGGACGACCGTCGCCGGATCGATGATTCCCTTGATGTTGGGAAAGCCGTTCTCCTCATTGGCGCTCAGCGAGGCGAAGGCAACATCGCCCATCGGTTGGCCGTCGCCATGGGTAACGCAATAGAGGATGGCGTTGATGGATTCGCCATAGGTAGAGAGCTTCAGCGGTGCGATCTTGGAGCGGAACGCCCCTGATGTGTCGACGGTATGGATCTCGATGAATTCGACGCCGTCGGCCGCCAGCTTGCTCTGCAGCGCTTCGAGCCTGGGCTT
The DNA here is from genome assembly GCF_042647205.1 of Mesorhizobium cantuariense. Classification (NCBI taxonomy): domain Bacteria; kingdom Pseudomonadati; phylum Pseudomonadota; class Alphaproteobacteria; order Hyphomicrobiales; family Phyllobacteriaceae; genus Mesorhizobium; species Mesorhizobium cantuariense. The sequence goes on from NZ_JBHRVD010000001.1 coordinate 5,318,244, forward strand.
GTAGGCCGCGGCCTTGTCCTCAAATTCCACTTTCAAACCTCCACCAGGAAAACCAAGGGGCTACGCTATTTCGCGTTGCGCCTGAAAAATCGCGACAACAGTTCGTCGAGCTCGTAACGGCCGCTGATGCCGCTTGGCCGGAAGGCCATGCAAAGCACGATGACGACGCCGAGCGCCACACCCGACAGCCCGAGCAGCTGCGGCAGCTGGATGCCGGCGATCGTCACGCCGGATTCGATGCTGCGGATGAATTCCAGCCCGACCGAAAGCATGATCACGCCGGTCACCGCGCCGGTCACCGTCGCCATGCCGCCCAGAATCAGCATCGCCAGCGTGTTGAAGATCATCTGGAAGTAGAAAAGCTTGGGACTGATCGTACCGGCGAAATAGGCGTAGAGCACGCCGGCCAGGCCGCAGATCAGCGCCGACAGCACCCATGACATCAGCCGCAGGCGCCGGGCGTCGATGCCGAGCGCTGCGGCGGCTTGCGGGCTCTGGGCGCTGGCGCGGAGCTGCAGGCCCCAGCGGCTGTCCTTGAACAGCCGCGCCAGCACGATCACCACCACCGAGAACACCATCATCCAGGGCAAGCCGACCACCTTCGGGATGCCGAAGAAGGCCTGGTTGCCCTTGAACAGATTGGTCCAGTTGAGAAACACCGAATGGACGATGATCAGCAGCGCCAGGCTGACGATGGTCGCGGCGACGCCCGACAGGCGGCTGATGACCTTGCCGCTGACGGCGGCGACGATGCCGACCGCGATCAGCGCGATGAGCGCCGACGACACCGGATCGAGTTGCAGCGTGGCGAAGCCGAACGGCGCATTGGGGATCGACAGCTTCTTCATCGCCAGCGGCGTCGACAGGATGGCGACGCCATAGGCACCGAGGCCGACAAAGGCACTGTGGCCGAGATTGGCGATGTTGCTGTTGCCCATGAACACCTGAAGGCCGACGACGACGATCAGGTTCACGAAGGCACCGAGCGCCAAATAGGTGTAGTAGGTCGGCGCGAAATTCAGGATCAGCAGCCCGACCACCAGCACCGGCACCGACGTTACCAGCCCACCGATCAGCGAGCGCGTCAACGCACTGCCAGACTTCGCGACAACGGCGGCGGACGGCGCGGTCTCTTCGATTGCCTGCGACACCTCAAATCTCCCCCACGTCAAATCTCCTTGTCGCCGAGTTCGACCCGCTGGCCGAGCAGGCCTTCTGGCCGGTAGACAAGCAGCGCGACGATGATCCCGTAGGTGAGCGCGTCCTTGAAGCCCCCATATTCCTGCGGCAACGCAACCAGCAGGCCGACCTCGATGAAGCCGAGCAGCATGCCGCCGGCCGCAGCGCCTGCCAGCGAGCCAAAGCCGCCGATCACGCAGGCGACGAACGCCTTCAGCACCAGGCTGAAGCCGAGATCGGGCGAGACGCTGCCGCGCCGCGCGATGATGAAGACGGCCGCGATGCCGGCCAGTGCACCCGAGATGGCGAAGGCGGTGGCGATCACCCGGTTCGCCTTGATACCCATCAGCCGCACCGTGGCGAAATCGCGCGACGCAGCGCGGATGGCGAGGCCGAGCGTCGAACGGTTGAGGAAGAGCACCAGGGCGAGGATGGTCAGACCGGAGACGATGAGCTCCATCACCTGCAGTGACGATACCGCGAAGGGGCCAAAGAACCACATCTGGTTCAGCCCGTTGAGGATCGAAACCGACTGCGGCTTTGGCGAGATCAGCAGCATGAACAGGTTCTGCACGACGATCGAGACGCCGAAGGCGGTCAGCAGTCCTGTCGTCGTCGGCGCATAGCGCACCGGCCGGAACGCCACCCGCTCGAAAGCGATGGCCGCAAGGGCAGCGGCAGCAACAGCAAGCAGCACCGCGACGAATGGCGAGGTCAGGCCGAGCGCCGCCGCCAGGAACACGCTGTAGGCGGAGACGCCGATGATTTCGCCATGCGCGAAATTGACCAGGCCCATGATCGAGAACACCACGGCAAGGCCGAGCGCCACCAGCGAATATTCCGCACCGAAAGCCAGCGCGTTGAGAAGCTGCTGCAAGGCATAGTCCATGTCGCCGCCTACCCGCCGATATAGAGGTTGAAGAGACCGTGTTCGTCGGCAAGGCTGGAGGGTGGCCCGCTGTGGCGAAGCGTGCCGGCACTAACGACATAGACGCGGTCGGCGAAACGCAGCGCCTGCCTGGCGTTCTGCTCGACCACCAGCAGCGTCAGCCCTTCCGCCTTAAGCTCGCCGATGAAATCGAAGATCTGCACCACGATCTTCGGCGCCAGCCCCAGCGACGGCTCGTCGAGCAACAGCAGCTTCGGCCGCGACATCAGCGACCTGGCGATAGCCAGCATCTGTTGCTCGCCACCGGAAAGCGTGCCGGCCGCCTGCCCATAGCGTTCGGAAAGCACCGGAAACAAGGCGAGGAAGCGCTCGATGTCCTGGCGCACGCCCTTGGGATCACGCCGTATCGCTGCACCTAGCCGTAGGTTCTCGCCGACCGTCAGATTGGCGAAGATGTGCCGGCCTTCCGGGGTCGAGGTCAGGCCGGCGCGAATGCGGGCCTCGGTGCGGACACGCGAAATGTCCTGGCCGTCGAGAACGATGCGGCCGGAAGCCGGCGTGACCAGACCGGTCAGCGCATGGATGGTCGAGCTCTTGCCGGCGCCGTTGGGACCGAGCAGGGCAACGAGTTCGCCCCGTCCGACCTTCAGGCTGAGATCGCGCACCGCGCTCACCGCGCCGTAGCGGACGACAAGATTGTCGACGCTCAGCACGACGAGACCAGCGCTGCCAAGACTCGATCCATCATCGCTTGCTGCCCGTCAGTTCAGCGCCGGAACGAAGGTCGGCGGCGTGTCGGTGATCAGCACCCGCTTGCCGTTCGCGAACCCCATCACCGGCACGGCCTTGACCGGATAACCCTTCTTCGCGGCGAAGGAGATGATCGGCGCCGTGGTGCCGGGATAGCCGCCCGGCGCGCGGATCGCCTCGCGCAAGGCGGCGGGCTCGACCGTGCCGGACTTCTTCGCCGCCTCGTAGCTGATCTGCACCATGTCGGCGCCGAGCGCGTCGAAGATGCCGTTGATCGTGTAGCCGTCAGCCTTGCATTGGGCCAGGAACTTGTCGATCGGGCTGTCGACGCCGGTCGCGCCATGGGTAGCGAACATCACCTTCTCCAGCGATGCCGGATCACCCACGGTGCCTTCCAGCGACTTGTCGTCGAAGGCATCGCAGCCGGCGACCCAACCGTCATAGCCATTGGCGCGCAGCTGGCGGATGAAAATGCCGACATCGGGCAGCACGCCGCAGATGTGGATGGCATCCGGCTTCTGCGGCAGCGCCTTGATGCTGGCGATCTGCGGCGACCAGTCTGATGTGCCCCAGGAATAGTTGAGCTTGGAAACGACCTTGCCGCCGAGATGTTCGAACACCTCGCCGAACCACTCCGGCAGCTTTTCCGAATAGGAACCGGCATCGGGCGAGACCATCAGCGCCACGGTACGGGCACCCTTGCCGTAGAGCGCATTGGCGGTCGCTGCCGCATTGATCGGATCCGGCACCGCGCCGGCAATGAAATTGTCGAGGCCGGCCTGCTGCATCTCAAGCTGCGTGTTCGGCGCCGAGAATACAGTAGCACCATAGGGCGCGGCGATCTGCGCTGTCGGGATCAGCGCATCCGGGAACGGCACGCCGGTGATGACCTGGGCGCCGGCATCGAGGAATTTCTGGCCGAGCGACACCGAAAGCTGCGGATCGGAGCGGTTGTCCTCGATCATCAGCTCGACCTTGGGATCACCGGCGCCTGCGGCCTTGTTCAATTTGTCGGCCATGCAGCGCGCCCCTTCGGCCTCGCTGTAGGGTGCGTAGGTGCCGGTCATCGCCACCGCGAGACCGATCTTCAAATCGGCGGCCCCGGCATGCGTCACCTGCAAAAGCCCCGCCGCCACGACCGCGGCCCCCAAAATCATCTTCTCCATTTGACCCCTCCTTCTCCGTTGTTGTTGGCGTTTAGGGCGCCGTCACGATGTTGCAGACTGCCCGACATAAACCTCGATGACGCGCGGATCGCGCCACACCGCTTCGGTCTGCCCGGACGCGATCACCTGACCCTGGTCCATGACACAGAGCCGGTCGCAAAGCCGGTTGATGAAGCGCAAATCGTGATCGATGACGATGGTGGCGCAGCCGACATCCCTGCGAATGCCCTCGATCGCCACCGCCAATGTCTCGGACTCGCCTTCGTTGAGCCCGGCCGCCGGCTCGTCGAGCAGCAGCAGCGATGGGCCCAATGCCAGCGCGCGGGCGATTTCGAGCCGGCGCTGGCTGCCATAGGACAGCGTGCCGGCCGGAACGTCGGCGAAGCCGTCCAACTGATATTCGGCAAGCAGTTGATCGACGCCGATGCGTGCCGCCGCTTCCGGCCGAACCGCCTGGCAGGTGATATGAGCGACCTCGACATTCTGCCGGACGGTCAAATCCTTGAACAGGCGGATGGTCTGGAACGTGCGCGCGACGCCGGCCCGTGCGCAATGTTCAGGACCGTGGCCGGTGATCTCCTTGCCAGCCAGTCTGACACTGCCGGTGTCCGGCTTGAGCACGCCGGAGATGGCATTGACCAGGGTCGATTTGCCGGCGCCATTAGGGCCGATCAGGCCGAGGATTTCGCCGGCCTCGCAGGCCAGCGAGGCACTGCGCAACGCCTGCACGCCGCCAAAGGTCTTGCTGACTGCCTCAACCGACAGCATCGGTCACATCTCCCATCCGGCCGATGGCTATTTCTCCTGTCGGCCGGTCAGCAGGATGCTAGACCCTCGACTTTTCCATAACAAGTATTTTTTTCCATTTTAGAAAATATTCTTGAGAGGCACCAAACTTTCGGGCCCGGATTCCAGTCAGGCCGGGATCAGACCCCGGCAACGGCCGGCAGCCCGTCGCGCGGCACGGTGTTCGACATCAGCATGATCACCGGCTCGTCGCCCAGCGCGATATAGGCATGCTGCATTTCGCCGTCGAACAGGATGCTGTCGCCCGGCTGCAGCACTGTCGGGTCATAGTGGATCGTGTGCAGCTCCAGGCTGCCGCTCAGCACGTGGATGAACTCCTCGCCTGAATGGCTGCGCCAGCCACCATTCTCCTCAAAACTCCTCGCGCGTAGCGTAACACGCCAGAAAATGTTGGTCTTGTCGCGAAAATCGCTGCACAGGACCTCGAATTCCATCGCGTTGCCCTGGTGCAGGATGCCGCTGCCGGCGCGCGTGATCGATCGGCGTGCCTGCATGCCCGGCTTCGGGCTGAACAGGAAGGAGGCCACCGGCACATGCAGCACGCCGGCGATCATCAGCGCGACATCGACCGTCAGCCGAGCTTTGCCGTTCTCCAATTTCGACAATTGCGAAACCGAAAGGCCGGAGCGTTCGCTGAGATCGCGCAGCGTGATGTTCTGCTCCTTGCGCGCATCGCGGATCTTGCTGCCCACATTGCCCTGCATCACCTGCGCCCTTGGCTGTCGTGTTTCCAATTCGACAAGCTCTAGCCGGGCGGCCTTGGGGCGTCCAGCCTTTAGACGGCTATGGCTGGTTTCGGCCATAGCGACATCGCGACGGTGGCAAAGGCATCCTCCAGGGTGCGGCTGACGAGCTCGAATGTTTCCGGATCGGAAAGCAGGTCGTTGCGGACTTCGAGATAGAGGCAAGGCCTGCCCTGCTCCAGCCCGTGCCGGTTCAGCGTGTAGCCGACGGCCTGGCGCCAGTCATACGGCTCGTTGTCGCCGATCCTCAATCCGGCCTCGGCGCCCCGCGCGCCAAGCGTTTTCAACACCGAGGTGACGAAGGGGGACTTCTCCCGCCACAGCACGCCGATGTCGACATTGCGCCTGACGCCGCCCATCACCGGGGTGAAGGAATGCACGGAGATCAGCGCCTGCCTGCCCGCCGCGGCCTCGATAACAGCCTGTTCGACCGGCGCCCAGGCGATCATCTTGCGCAGCCTGACATCGACTGCATCGGGTGCGAGATTGCCGGGCACCGGAATGCCGCCGAGATCCGGACGCATGAAATCCCATTCGCCGGCAGGCCTGTTGTAGTCGAGGAACAGCCGCGAATAATGCGCGACCACGGCCGGCGCCCGCAGCGTCTGCGACAGCCGGCGCGTCAAGGCATCGATGCCGATGTCGACCGCGAAATGCGTGCCGAGATAGGGTGCAGCGAGGCCAAGGTCATGCCATGGCGCGGGCACCAGATTGCCGGCATGCTCGGCGATCAGCAGATAGGGGCTTGCCGCCTCGATCCGCAGCCGCTCAACACTGGCGGCGGCCAGCGCGGCGATTGCTCCATCATCAAGCCCTGCAAGGCTCGCAGCGCTCACCGGGCCAGCCTCTGGATCAGCCGATGACGGAGCGGACATGGTAGGCCTTCGCCGCTGTCGCCTCCGCCAGGCCGGCGCGGCCATTGGTGCGGCCGAGGCCGGAATTCTTGATGCCGCCCCAGGGCAGATGCAGGTCGGCATGGTCGCAGCGGTTGAGATACACCGTGCCGGCCTCGACCTCGTCGAGCAGCGTCACGCCGCGGTCGATATCCGTGGTCCAGATCGAGGCGCTGAGGCCGAAATCGCTGTCGTTCATCAGGGCGATCGCTTGCTCATCGCTGCCGACCGACTGGATGCAAGCCACTGGCCCGAACAGCTCGTCGCGCATGATCTGCATACTATGATCGACACCGACCAGCACTTCCGGCGCGACATAGGCAGCGCCGAGGCCAGAGGCCTTGAGCGTTCCGTCTCGCGGCATCAGGCGCCGGGCCCCTGCCCGCACCGCGCTGTCGGTGAGACCGCGGATGGTGTCGGCGGCACTTGCCCGCACCACCGGGCCGACCATCGGCTTTTCGGCAAAGGGATGACCGATGGTCCATTTCACTGTCTCGGCGACCAGCGCTTCGACGAAGCGGTCATGGATCGCCTTGTCGACATAGATGCGCTCGACCGAGCAGCAGGACTGGCCGGCATTGGAATAGGTGCCCTCGGCGATCTGCGGGATCGTCGCCTCGAGGTCGGCATCGGCGCGGACATAGGTCGGATCCTTGCCGCCGAGTTCGAGATGCACCTGGGTGAAGGTGCCAGCGGCGGCGGCATGGACTCGCCTTCCACCATTGACCGAACCGATGAAGTTCACCGCGTTGAAGGCGCCTGACGAGATCAGGCGCTCGGCATCGGCATGATCGAGATGCAAGCTCTGGAAGACGCCGTCGGGACCGCCGGCGGCACGGAAGGCCTCTTCCGCCAGTTCGGCAATCAGTGGCGTCTGCGGCGAATGCTTGAAGATCACCACATTGCCGGCCGCGAGCGGCGCGGTCACGAGATAGCCGAGCATGGCGGCGGGATAGTTCCAGGCGCAGATCGACAGATGCAGGCCGCCCGCCACCGGCTTGGCATAGCGGCGGATGTTGTCATCCGAAGGATAGGCCACATCGGCCAGCGTTTCCGGTGCGACGTCGGCAAGCAGTTGTCCGACCAGCGCCAGGCGCGGCGTCTCGTCGGCCTGCCACAGCGGCCGGCCGATCTGCCAGGCCACCATCTCGGCCAGCGGCGTTGCCCGCGCCTTCATCTCCTCACCGAAGCGCAGCAGGATCGCCAGCCTGTCGGCCAGCGGCGTCCGCCGCCAGGACGGCAGGGCGGTACGCGCCCGGGTGAGCGCTGCCTCGATGGTGGAACCGTCGGCATAGGAGCGCGTCGTATAGGTCGAGCCGTCGACGGGAGAAGTCACGGAAAAGGTCCGCGCGCCGGAATGCAGGTTCATGCTGTTGAAATCCATCCGAGCTGAGAGGTCATTTGGGGCACGATATCGCGATTTTCCATTTTGGCAAATTTTTTCTAATACCGCTTGATGGAATTTTGGTCCGCCCCTATTGTCCCTTCGATCGGCATTTCGGCAGGAACAGACGAGGGGTTCAGATGATCGCTTACGATTTCACCGGCAGGCATGCGGTCGTGGCCGGCGCGGGCGGCGGCATGGGCGAGGCGATCACGCTGGCGCTGCTCGATGCCGGTGCCTCCGTCACCGCCATCGACGTAAAGGCCCGGCCGGCCTCCCTCGCTTCTTACGACGACAGGATCACCTTCGCGCAGGGCGATCTCACCGACGCCGCCTTTGTCGAACAGGCGATCGGCACGGCGGGCCGCGAGCGCGGCGGCATCGACTATCTCGCCAATGTCGCCGGTGTGCTGTGGTTCGGCCGCGACAAATCGGCTCTCGAGATGGATCTCGACGTCTGGGACGAGGTGTTCAGGATCAATTTGAAATCCTTCGTGCACACGGCGCGGTCGGTCGTCCCGCATATGCGCTCGGGCGGGCGCGGCGGCGCCATGGTGCATTTCTCGACCATCCAGTGGTATCGCGGCGACGCCAACCCGCAGGACGCCTACCAGGCATCCAAGGCCGGCGTCTGCGCGCTCTCCAAATCGCTCGCCATGCAGTTGGCGGGCGAGCGCATCCGCTCCAACGCCATCTGTCCTGGCATGGCGCTGACCCCGCTGCAGGCGCGCTGGGACACCGAGGAGAAGCGCTCGGCCGTGGCGGGCTACGCGCCGCTCGGCCGCATCGGCACGCCACAGGACATGGCCAACGCAGCACTGTTCCTGCTCTCCGACGCGGCAAGCTACATCACCGGCATCGAACTCGCCGTCGATGGCGGCCTGCTGATGCGCATGTAGCAGGCATGTCCGGCCACCGGCTGCGATAGCCGCAACCGAGGCAAATGACCGGCCGGCAAGGCCGGTCAAACCTGTCCAACTGTTAATTCGACTTGGGCCGTGTTCGGCCATATTGGTTGATGGGGTAAAAAAGATGCCGCCATGGACCAGCAATTGGAAATGCCCCTGCAGACGACTGTCGCGCCGCGCCGTTCGCGCAGCTGGATTCCCTGGCTGATCTTTGTTGCCGTGGGCGCCGCCACCGGTGCCTATCTCTACCAGCGCCCGCAGGTCGAGGCCAGGCAGCCTGGAAACAGGAGAAACGCGCAGCCGATGTCGATCGGCGCCGCCGCTATCGAGAAGGGTACGATAGACGTCACCCTCGATGCCCTTGGCACGGTGACTTCGCTCTCCACCGTCACAGTCAAGTCGCAGGTCACCGGCCCGCTCGTCCAAGTGAACTTCAAGGAGGGCCAGGGCGTCAGCAAGGGCGACCTCCTGGCGCAGATCGATCCCCGCCCCTACCAGGCGGCACTCGCCCAGGCCCAGGGCCAGCTGGCGCGCGACCAGGCCATGCTGAAGGATGCCCAGCTCGACCTCGCACGCGACCAGACACTGGTGACCCAGGGCGCAGCCACGCACCAGACGCTCGACGCGCAGGTCGCTCTTGTCGCGCAGGACGCCGGCTCCATCCAGGTCGACCAGGCCATGGTCCAGACAGCCACCCTCAATCTCGACAATTGCCGCATCCTGGCTCCGGTCGACGGCCGCGCCGGCCTGCGCCAGGTGGATGAAGGCAACTACGTGACCCCTGGCGATGCCAACGGTATCGTCATCCTCACTCAAATCCAGCCGATCAGCGTCCTGTTCAACGTACCCGAGGACGAACTGCCAGCGATCGCGCGGCGCATGCGGCAGGGCGCCACCCTGCCCACCTCTGCCTTCGACCGCGCCGGCAACAAGAAGCTCGCCGATGGCCAGCTTGAAACCTTCGACAGCCAGATCGACCCGAGCACCGGCACCATCAAGTTGCGAGCGGGCTTCGCCAACGAAACGCGCATCCTCTATCCGAACCAGTTCGTCAACGTTGAGCTGCTGGTCGACGAGCACAAGGACGTGGCCATCGCCCCGATCGCCGCGATCCAGCGCGGCCTGCCCGGCACCTTTGTCTACCTGGTCAATCCCGACAGCACCGTCTCCGTGCGCAAGGTCACGCCTGGCGTCACCAATGGCGAGCATGTCGAGATCCTGTCGGGCCTGAACCCTGGCGACCGCGTCGTCGTCGACGGCGCCGACAAGCTTCGCGATGGCGCCAGCATCAACCTGCGGCAGGACGGCCAAGCTCAGACTTCGGCACAGACACCCCCGCAGGCATCAACGCCTGCGCCAGCAGGGACAACGCCGCAGGCGCAGGCGCAGGCACCGGACCAGGCCACCCCCGATGCGCCGAAGCCGGACGGCACGGGCAAACACAAGGGCCAAGGCCGCAAGCATCGTCATGCGGAGTCCGGGCAGCAGCAATGAGCCCGTCGCGCGCCTTCATCCTGCGGCCAGTGGCGACATCGCTGTTCATGGTCGCCATCATGCTGTCCGGCCTGCTGGCTTACCGCTATCTGCCGGTCTCAGCGCTGCCCGAGGTCGACTATCCGACGATCCAGGTGCAGACCTTCTATCCCGGTGCCAGCCCCGACGTCATGACGTCCTCGGTCACGGCACCACTGGAGGTCCAGCTCGGCCAGATCGCCAATCTGAACCAGATGAACTCGGTCAGTTCCGCCGGCTCTTCCGTCATCACGCTGCAGTTCAGCCTGGCGATCTCGCTCGACGTTGCCGAGCAGGAGGTGCAGGCGGCCATCAATGCCGCCGGCAATCTGCTGCCGGCCGATCTGCCGGCGCCGCCGATCTACGCCAAGGTCAATCCCGCCGACGCGCCGGTGCTGACACTGGGCCTGACCTCGAAGACGATGCCGCTGCGCGACGTGCAGCAGCTTGCCTACACAAGACTGGCGCAGAAGATATCGCAACTGCCGGGCGTCGGCCTCGTCAGCCTCAGCGGCGGCCAGCGCCCGGCCGTGCGCGTCCAGGCCGATCCGCGCAAGCTCGCCGCCTATGGCCTCAATCTCGACGATCTGCGCACCACGCTGGGTAGCGCCAACGTCAACACGCCCAAAGGCAATTTCGACGGGCCGTCGCGGGCCTACACCATCAACGCCAACGACCAACTGAAGAGCGCCGACGAATACCGTTCGCTGATCGTCGCCTACAAGGATGGCGCTCCAGTGCGGCTGAGCGATGTCGCTGATGTGGTCGACGCCACCGAAAACAACAGGCTGGCGGCCTGGATGAACAGCACGCCGGCGATCATCGTCAACATTCAGCGCCAGCCCGGCGCCAACGTCATCGAGGTGGTGGACCGCATCAAGGCACTGCTGCCGCAATTGCAGGCCTCGCTACCGAGCGCTGTCGATGTGAAGGTGCTGACCGACCGCACAACCACCATCCGCGCTTCCGTGCGCGACGTCGAATATGAACTGACGCTTGCGATCATGCTGGTCGTGCTGGTCATTTTCGTCTTCCTGCGCAGCGCGCGCGCGACGCTCATCCCAAGCCTCTCGGTGCCCCTGTCGCTGGTCGGCACGCTGGGCGTCATGTATCTGTTTGGCTTCAGCCTCGACAATCTGTCGCTGATGGCGCTGACCATCGCCACCGGCTTCGTCGTCGATGACGCCATCGTCGTCATCGAGAACATCGCGCGCTACGTCGAGGAAGGGGATACGCCACTGCAGGCGGCGCTCAAGGGCTCGCAGCAGATCGGCTTCACCATCATCTCGCTGACCGTTTCGCTGATCGCGGCGCTGATCCCGCTGCTGTTCATGGGCGATGTCGTCGGCCGGCTGTTCCGCGAATTCTCCATCACGCTCGCCACCACCATCCTGATCTCCGCCGTGGTGTCGCTGACGCTGGTGCCAATGGCCTGCGCCAAGCTGCTCAAGCCATTGGCGGCGGTGCGCGAGAACGCCCTGCAGCGCGCCAGCCGCGACTTCTTCGACTGGGTGATCAGGGGCTACGGCCACGCGCTGACCTGGGTGCTCGACCGGCAGACGCTGATGCTGCTGGTGGCGGCGGCCACGCTGGTGCTGACGGCAGCGCTCTACGTGATCATCCCCAAGGGGTTTTTCCCGGTGCAGGATACCGGCGTCATCCAGGCGATCACCGAGGCGCCACAGTCCATATCCTATGCCGCGATGGCCGAGCGGCAGCAGGCGTTGGCCGCTGTCATCCTCAGAGATCCCGATGTGGACAGCCTGTCATCCTTCATCGGCGTCGACGGCACCAACACCACGCTCAATGTCGGCCGCATCCTCATCAACCTCAAGCCGCATGAAGAACGCACCACCGATATCACGCAAGTTATCGCCCGCCTGAAGCAGGCCACCGCCGCGACGGCTGATGTCACCCTCTACATGCAGCCGGTGCAGGACCTGACCATCGACGGCACGGTCAGCCGCGCGCAATACCAATTCGTGCTGCAGGACGCCAATCCGGACGAGCTGACGCAATGGACGCCGAAGCTGCTTGCCAGATTGAACACGCTGCCTGAGATCGCCGATGCCGCCAGCGATCTGTCAGATGCCGGCCTCGCCGTCTTCGTCGATATCGATCGCGACCAGGCCGCGCGCTTCGGCATCACGCCGGCGACGATCGACAACGCGCTTTACGACGCCTTCGGCCAGCGGATCGTCTCGACCATCTTCACCACGTCCAGCCAGTACCGGGTCATCCTCGAAGCCGATCCGTCCTTGCAGGATTCGCTCAGCGCACTCTCCTCCGTCTACCTGCCGTCATCGACCGGCGGCAGCCCGGTACCGCTTTCCGTGGTCGCCAGCACCCATGTCGCGACGGCGCCCCTCCAGATCACCCATATGGGGCAGTTCCCCGCCACCACGGTCTCGTTCAACCTCGCGCCCGGCGTGTCGCTTGGTGAAGCGGTCAGCGCGATCCAGCAGGCGCAGAGCGAGATCGGCATGCCGCTCAGCGTCATCACCAGTTTCCAGGGCGCGGCACGCGCCTTCCAGGCTTCGCTCGACAACACGCTGTTCCTGATCCTGGCGGCGGTGGTCACCGTCTACATCGTGCTCGGCGTGCTTTATGAGAGCTTCATCCACCCGATCACCATCCTGTCGACGCTGCCTTCGGCCGGCATCGGCGCGCTGCTGGCGCTGATGATCGCCGGCGAGGATCTGACCATCATCTCGATCATCGGCATCATCCTGTTGATCGGCGTGGTCAAGAAGAACGCCATCATGATGATCGACTTCGCGCTCGACGCGCAGCGCAACGAAGGCAAGGCGCCGCGCGAGGCCATCTATCAGGCCTGCCTGCTGCGCTTCCGCCCGATCCTGATGACGACGCTGGCGGCGATGCTGGGCGCGCTGCCGCTGATGCTCGGCACCGGCGTCGGCTCGGAACTGCGCCACCCCCTCGGCGTCACCATCGTCGGCGGCCTGCTCGTCAGCCAGTTGCTGACGCTGTTCACCACACCGGTCATCTACCTCTGGTTCGACCGCCTTGCCGCCCGGCTGCAAGGTATCCAGCCCAACCTTCCCCGTGCCTATGGTGCGGACGCCGCGCCATGAACCTGTCGGTTCCCTTCATCCGGCGGCCGGTGGCGACAACGCTGCTGACCTTCGGCCTGCTGGCGGCCGGACTGGTGGCGTTTCCGCAATTGCCTGTGGCGCCGCTGCCCGAGGTCGACTACCCCGTGATCTCGGTGCGGGCATCGCTGCCCGGCGCCAGCCCGCAGGTGGTGGCAAACACGGTTGCCAGCCCGCTCGAGCGGCATCTCGGCGAGATCGCCGATGTCAACGAAATGACGTCGTCGAGCAGCGTCGGCAGCGCGCGCGTCACTTTGCAGTTCGGCCTCGACCGCGACATCGACGGCGCGGCGCGCGACGTGCAGGCCGCGATCAACGCGGCGCGCGCCGACCTGCCGTCCAGCCTGCATTCCAACCCCACCTATCGCAAGGTCAATCCGGCCGACGCTCCGATCCTCATTCTGACGCTGACCTCCGACACTCTGTCCAAGGGACAGCTGTACGATGCCGCGAGCACCGTGCTGGCGCAGAAACTCTCGCAGGTCGATGGCGTCGGCGAAGTGTCGGTGGGCGGCAGTTCGCTACCGGCGGTACGCGTCGAGCTCAATCCGCAGGCGCTCTACAATTACGGCATCGGGCTGGAGGATGTGCGCGCCGCCCTCGCCTCGGCCAACGCCCACAGTCCCAAGGGTGCCATCGACACCGGCCCGCAACGCTATCAGATCTACGCCAATGACCAGGCCAACCGTGCGGACGCCTATCGCTCGCTGGTGGTAGCCTATCGCAACGGCGCGCCGGTGCGGCTGTCCGACGTTGGCCAGGTCAATGATTCCGTCGAGAACATCCGCAATGCCGGTCTCGTCAACGGCAAGCCGGGCGTGCTGATCATCCTCAACCGCTCGCCCAACGCCAACATCATCGCCACCGTGGACCGCGTGAAGGCGCTGATGCCGTCGCTGCGCGCCTCGATCTCGCCGGCTATCAACCTGTCGCTGGCGGTCGACCGCTCGACCACCATTCGCGCCTCGCTATGGGAAGTCGCGCAGACGCTGATGATCGCCATCGGCCTGGTGATCCTGGTCGTCTTCGCCTTCCTGCGCGACGTGCGTTCGGCGCTGGTGCCGATCGTGGCGGTGCCGGTGTCGCTGGTCGGCACGCTCGGCGCCATGTACCTGCTCGGCTTCAGCATCGACAATCTGTCGCTGATGGCGCTGACGGTCGCCACCGGCTTCGTCGTCGACGACGCCATCGTCGTGCTGGAAAACATCTCGCGTCATACCGCTACCGGCATGGGCCGCATCGAGGCGGCGATCAAGGGTGCGCAGGAGGTCGGCTTCACCGTGCTGTCGATGAGCCTTTCGCTGATCGCCGTGTTCATCCCCATCCTGCTGATGGGCGGCATCATCGGCCGTTTGTTTCGCGAATTCGCCATCACGCTGTCGGCCGCGATCCTGGTTTCGCTGGCCATTTCGCTGACCACCACGCCGATGATGTGTTCGATCCTGCTGCGCCCCGAAGGAGAACGCGCGCACGGCCGGCTCTACCGCTTCAGCGAACGCGTCTTCGACGCCATGCTGACAGGCTACCGCCGGTCGCTGTCCTGGGCGCTGGATAATCCGCTGCTGATCATGGCGGTGCTCGCGGCGACGCTCTGTCTCAATGGCTACCTCTATGTCACCATCCCCAAGGGGTTCTTCCCGCAGCAGGATACCGGCCGGCTTGTCGGCTCGATCCAGGCCGACCAGGCGACCTCCTTCCAGTCGATGTCGCAGAAGCTCACCCAGTTCGCCGGCATCGTCAGCAAGGATCCGGCCGTCGACGCCGCCGTCGGCTTCACCGGCGGCGGCCAGACCAATTCCGGCTCGATGTTCGTGTCGCTGAAGCCGCTGGCCGAGCGCAAGGTTTCCGCCGACCAGGTGATCGCCCGGCTGCGGCGGCAACTCGCTGTGGTGCCGGGCGCAACGCTCTTCCTGCAGGCGGTGCAGGATATCCGCGTCGGTGGGCGGCAGTCGAACGCGCAGTACCAATACACATTGCAGGGCGACAGTTTCGACGAACTCGCGCAGTGGGCCCCCAAACTGGCGGCGGCGCTGCAGACCGAGCCGAAGCTGACCGACGTCAACAGCGACCAGCAGAACAAGGGCCTGGAGGCGGACATCGTGATCGACCGCGATACCGCGACGCGGCTCGGCATCACCGTCGGCCAGATCGACAACACGCTCTACGACGCCTTCGGCCAGCGCCAGGTTTCGACCATCAATGTTGCGCGCAACCAGTACCACGTCATCATGGAGGTGGCGCCGCAATACTGGCAGAACCCCGAAGCGCTGAAACAGGTCTATGTCAGCACGTCGGGCGGGTCGGTGCATGGTTCGCAGGCGAGCAATGCAGTCGCCGGCACATTCGTCACGCCGGGGCAGTCGAGCAGCGCCACGGCGGCCGTGGCGGATGCCGCGCGCAACCAGGCCAACAATTCCATCACCAGCATCGGCAAGACCGCGGCCTCCACCGGATCGGCCGTCAGCACCGGAGCCGAAACCATGGTGCCGTTGTCGTCGGTCGCCAGCTATGGCCCCGGCAGCACGCCGCTTTCGGTCAACCATCAGGGCCTGTTCGTCGCCACCACGCTGTCGTTCAATCTGGCGCCGGGCGTCGCCCTCAGCGACGGGGTCGCGGCCATCAACGCGGCGGCGAACCGCATCGGGATGCCCGCCACCATCCATGGCAGTTTCCAGGGCACGGCCGGCGTGTTCCAGGATTCGCTTTCCGACCAGCCGCTGCTCATCCTTGCCGCGCTCATCGCCGTCTATGTCGTGCTCGGCATTCTTTACGAGAGCTATGTCCACCCGCTGACCATTCTCTCGACCCTGCCCTCGGCCGGGGTCGGCGCGCTGCTGGCCCTGTCGGCCTTCGACATCGAGTTCAGCATCATGGCGCTGATCGGCATCATCCTCTTGATCGGCATCGTCAAGAAGAATGCGATCATGATGATCGACTTTGCCCTGGCCGCCGAGCGCACCGGGAACAGATCGGCGCATGACGCCATCTACCAGGCGTGCCTGCTGCGATTTCGCCCGATCATGATGACGACCATGGCGGCTTTGTTTGGCGCCGTGCCGCTGGCCATCGGCCTTGGCGAAGGCAGTGAACTGCGCCAGCCGCTTGGCATCGCCATCGTCGGCGGCCTGATCCTCAGCCAGATCCTGACCCTCTACACGACGCCGGTTATCTACATCTATGTCGACCGCTTCGGTCGCTGGTGCCAAAGGTTGCGGTCGTCACCGCTTCTGTGGTCGCAAAGCCCGCAGCCGGGAGTATGACATCAGGTCATGCCACGCCGGGTCTGTCCTACTGCACCGACGCGACAGCACAGACGGAAGCGACGCCCGCCACGCCCTGGCAGAAAGCAGGGCCATCAACTCGCGGGTCCTCGACCAGTGTCTGCGCATCGCCATCGGCTGGTACACCAGTGAAGAACACCGGCGTCGGCCAACCGCCACCGCGCATGTTGGTGTTGTACGCAACCGTGCTGGCGGCTTCGGTTGCTGGCACCGTGTTGGGCGCCGAGACAACCAGATCGGCACCGACATAGGTCAGCTCATAATTGGCCGAGAGGGTCAGGCTCCCTTGTTCGATGGCATAGTTGCCAGGAGCGTTGACGGGTGTCGCCTCAGTCGAGAGCGTGCCAAGGAATGTATCCCCGTTGACCAATCCCAGACCGCCGATCGAATAGGTAAGCGGCGGATTGGGCATGCCCTGCGGTCGGCTTTGCGGGTCCGCCATGACGGTGATCGCCCGCTTGCCGATGCTGAAATCGGTCTCGATATAGCTGATATCGTAGTTCGAATTGGCGCTGTCGGTGAGCGTGCCCTGGCCGATCGCATAGGCTCCGGCATTCTCACCCGCGGCGCGGTCGAGCGTGCCGACCAGCGCCACCCCATTGCCGAGATCGGTGCTTGTGTAGCCGTAGGACGACGGGTCGGCATCGCCATAGATCTTGCCCTGGCCCGAATTGGCCGTGACCGTGACCGACCTCTTGCCGATGCCGAAGTCCGCACCGGCATAGCTGATATCGTAGTTCGAATTGGCCGCATTGGTGAGCGTGCCCTGCCCGATCGCATAGTTTCCGACAGTCTCTCCGGCAATGCGGTCGAGAGTGCCGACCAGCGCCACACCATTGCCGAGATCGGTGAAGGTGTAGCCATAGGACGACGGATCGGCATTGCCGTAGGTCTTGCCCTGACCTGCGCCGGCTGTGACCGTGACGGAGCGCTTGCCTACGCTGAAATCGGCCCCGACATAGCTGATATCATAGTTCGAGTTGGCGACATCCGTGATGCTGCCCTGCCCGATCGCATAGTTTCCGACGTTCTCGCCAGAGGCGCGGTCAAGCGCGCCGACCAGATCAACGCCGCTACCGAGATCGGAGACTGTGTAGCCATAGGACAGCGGATCGCTGTCGCCGTAGATCTTGCCCTGGCCAGTGATCGCGGTGACCGTGACGGCACGTTTGCCGATGGCGAAATTGGCGCCGACATAGGTAATGTCGTAGTTGGCATTTGAGGTCTCGAGACTGTCTTGCCCTATGGCATAGGTTCCGACGTTCTCGCCGGCGACGCGGTTGAGAGAACCAACCAGATCGACGCCGCTGCCGAGATCGGAGACGGTGTAGCCATAGGACAGCGGATCGCTGTCGCCATAGGTCTTGCCCTGGCCGGAGTTGGCCATGACCGTGACGGCGCGTTTGCCGATGCTGAAATTGGCACCGACATAGCTGACGTCGTAGTTCGAGTTCGAAGCGTTGGTCAGCGTGCCCTGGCCGATCGCATAAGTCCCGACATCCTCGCCAGTGACACGGTCGAGAGAACCAACCAGATCAACGCCGTTGCCGAGATCGGAGACGGTGTAACCGTAGGATAGCGGATCGCTGTCGCCGTAGGTCTTGCCCTGGCCGGTGCTCGCCGTGACCGTGACGGCGCGCTTGCCGATGCTGAAATTGGCATCGACATAGTTGATATCGTAGTTCGAGTTCGAAGCGTTGGTCAGCGTGCCCTGGCCGATCGCATAAGTCCCGACATCCTCGCCAGTGGCACGGTCGAGAGAACCAACCCCCTGGCCACCGGTGGCCGTGACCGTGACCGCGCGCTTGCCGATGCTGAAACCGGCACCGACATAGGTGATGTCGTAGTTGCCGTTGGCAGCATCGCTGAGGCTGCCGCGGCCAATGGCATAGGTCCCGACATTCTCGCCGGCGGCGCGATCAAGCGAGCCGACCAGCGTCGTGCCGCCGCCAAGATCGGAAAAGGCATAGCCGTAGGACAGCGGATCACTGTCCCCATAGATCTTGCTCTGACCGGCATTCGCTGTGACCGTAATCGCGCGCGGCGTCACCGAAAGGTCCGCGCCGACATAGCTGATCGCATAATTGCCGTTGGCGAGCGTGCCCTGGCCGATGCCGTAGGTGCCGATATCGGATGATGCCGTAGCGGTCGTTGTCAGTGCACCGCTCAAGCTGTCGCCATTGACGAAATTGCCCGAGGTCAGCTGATAGGTCAGCGCCGGATTGTCATCGCCGTAGATGCGGCTCTCGGCGTCGGCCGTCACCATGATCGCACGCTGCGCCACAGACAGGTTGCCGCCGACATAGCTGATCGCGTAGTTGCTGTTGGCGAGCGTTCCTGGTCGATGCTGTAGCTGCCGACATCGGATGCTGTCGTCGCCGACGTCGCCAGCGCACCGTTCAGGCTGTCGCCATTGACGAGATTACCCGCGGTCAGCTGATAGGTCAGCGCCGGGTTGGCATCGCCATAGATGCGGCTCTTGGCATCGGCCGTCACCGTGATCGCGCGCTGCGTCACCGACAGATTGCCGCCGACATAGCTGATCGTGTAGTTGCCGTTGGCGAGGGTTCCCTGCGTGATGCCGTAGCTGCCGACACCGGATGCCGTCGTCGCCGTTGTTGCCAGTGCACCGCTCAGGCTGTCGCCATTGACGAAACTGCCTGTGTTAAGTTGATAGGTCAGCGCCGGATTGGCATCGCCATAGATACGGCTCTTGGCGTTCGCCGTGACCGTGATCGCGCGCGGCGTCACCGACAAATTGGCGCCGACATAGTTGATCGCATAATTGTTGTTGTTGAGCGAGCCCTGCGTAATGCCGTAGCTGCCGACGCTGGATGACGTCGTCGCCGATGTCGTCAGCGGACCGCCCAAGTTGTCGCCGCCGACGAGGCTGCCAGATGTGAGTTGGTAGGTCAGCGTCGGATTGGCATTGCCATAGATGCGGCTCTTGGCGTCGGCCGTGACCGTGATCGCGCGCTTGGCGATGGTAAAATTGCCGCCGACATAGGTGATGTCGTAGTTCGAATTGTTGGCGTTGGTGATGGTATTCTGGTTGATGGCGTAGGTCCCGGCACCGTTCCCGGCCGTGCGGTTGAGAGTTCCGACCAAAGCCACACCGGCGCCGAGATCCGAAACGGTGTACGCATAGGATGACGGATTCGCATCGCCATAGATCTTGCTCTGGCCCGGCGTGGCCGTCACCGTCACCGCGCGCTTGCCGATGGTAAGCAGGCCGGTGCTGTTGTAGGCAAAGCCATAGCCGCTCAACGCCGCGAGATTGCCGGCGCTGACGGTGACTGCGTAAGACCCGGCGCCGACCTGTGTGTTGCTCGGCGGGTTGACGGACGTCACGCTTGGGCCGCCGCTGAACGTCGTGGCGGCGCTGTTGCCGAGATAGGCGCCGACTGCGCCCGCCTGGTAGCCCGCCACTGAATAGGTCAGTGCCGGCAGGGCGGTGTCGCCGTAGGTCTTCGTTGCGCTGTTGGACGTGAAGGTCAGCGTCGGCTGATAGGCGAAGACATAGCGATTGCCCGTCGCGCTCACCGCGCCGCCGGCCGCCGTGTTCCAGATGGCGGTGTTGCCGCTGTCGAGATTGCCGAAATTGTTGCCGGTCGGACCTGCCGCATAGACCAGCCAGCGTCCGGTAGTGGCGATGACGGCATCGCTGCCGCGATTGTTGATGAATTGGCCCGACGCTGAGAGCACCGGATCTGTTCCGCTGACTGTTGCACCCGCCGTGATGGTCAAATTACCCGCCGTCTGAAGCTTGACGGATCCTGTGGTACTGACCCCGTTCGCGGTAACCCCACGGGCGCCCGAGACGGAGGCGGCCGTCAGGCTTGTGCCGTCGCGCAAATCGACGGAACCGGCGTTGCCGGCGACGTTGCCGATCTGGTTGCCGGCATTGGTCAAGGCGAAGCTTCCGGTGCCCCCGAGAACCAGCGACGCCGCCGTCAGCCCACTTGTCTGCGTGACCACGCCGTTCGACGACAGCGCCAGCGTGCCGGTGCCGACCGACAGCACCTGATTGAGGGCGAAGGTCGTCGCGGCGGTTTCGATCTGGCGATTTGCGAAGGACAGGCTGCCGACAGAGGTCGACCCAATCGCCGCGCTATAGGCGCTGTTCAGCGCCGACAGCGAGGCGATCGAGCCATCCGCCTCGTCGAGCCGCCAGTCGCCATAGACGTTGAGGTTCGAGATGTTGCCGCCAGGCAGGCCGGTCCGGAAAGTCACCCCGTTCTTGGCGCCCGAGTCCGCTTCGAGAACCGTATAGGCAAGCACAGCGTTCGAGACGGTGCCGGCCGGCAGAGCGAGATAGTAATAGCCGTTCGTTCCGGTCGAGACGGTGCCGAGTTTCACGCCGCCGGAGACGACAGACACAAGACCCGGATTCTTTGTGTAGTAGGGCTGGCCGGTGCCGGAAATCAGTGGTGTGTTGCCGCCATCCTTGTAGGCAATGCCCGAGATCGCTTGCATTCCATTGGGGTAGAAGCTCTTCAGATAGGGATAGAGGCCGCCAGCCCCGCCGCCATAGGCGGCACTCAGTCCGTTGGCGCCACCATTCTGGAAGCTGGAGGTTGAAAGGCCGACCACATTGACCAAGCCACCCGTGGTGCCGCCGCCGATCGCAGGCTTTGCGGCGGACGTGGTGTTATAGGGGCCGGATGTCGATGTGTCGTACGCGCCTGTGACCATGCCGTCATAGAGGTTGTTGCCTATGAAAGCGCCGACGAGCCATCCGCCGCTGACCGCGCCGGTCGAATAGCTGTCGGTTATCCTGCCGCCATTGCCGACCGGTGAGTAGCCATAATTCGATCCGACGAGACCGCCGACGGCCGCGCCGCCGCTGCCGATATCGACGGCGCCCATGGCATAGACGCGATCGATGGTGCCGAAATTGTTGAAACCCACTGCGCCGCCGGCGGTGTTGGTATCGCGAGCATTGACGACGACGCTGGAGAAACTGTCGGACAGCGCTCCATCATTTTCGCCGATCAGGCCGCCCGAACCGGAGCCGTACTGCGTCGTGAACAACTGGCCGGTCGAATAGCTCTGGGTTATCGTGCCGGCATTGAAGCCGGCGATCCCGCCGAGGGCCTTGTTTCCCCGAACCGTCACATTGGTGACGCCGACATTCTGGACAAGGCCACCGGCGCCGATATAGCCGAACAGACCGACATATTGAGCGGCGGATTGCGTCACTGAAAGGCTGTCGACGGTGTGGCCGAGCCCGTCGAACGATCCGGTGAAGCCGTTGCCGCCATTCTGGACATTGCTGTTGCCGTCGGTGCCGAGTGCCGTGAACCCGAGAAGGTTGTTCCAATAGTAGGTCGAGCTCGCCTCGATGTTGTTGGCCAGCGCATAGCGTTCGGTCAGGCCGCTGTTGATCGCCTGCAGGCCGTTGACATCGTAGACCAGCGTGTAGCTCTGGCCGTCGATCGACAGTGCCTGCGCACCCGGCGTGCCAGTGAATGTCGCCGATGCGCCTAAGGCGTAGGAGATCGTGCCGCCGGTGCCGCCATTGTTGGTGATTAGCGCCAGTCCGCCGACGCCGCCGATCGTAGCGCCCGCATTGAAGACGATCGAGTGATAGGCGTTGAGCGTCAGCGTGTTGGCGTTCCAGCTGATCGGCGCCGCGATGGTGATGTCGCCGGCCTGGGAGCCGCCGCTGCCAGTGGAGATGGTGACATTGGCCGTTGCGAGAAGGTTCTGCAGCGTGGTGACGTTGATGACGCTGTCGTCGGTGTTGGCGGACATGCTGCCGCCGGTGTTGTTTGTGCCATTGGAGATGGTGACGTTGTAGGGATCAAGCAGCAGGTCGCCAGTGTCGCCGAACCGGGCACGCAGGTCGACCTCACCGGTGAAGTCGAGACGCTGCTTGCCCGACACTTCGGTGAAGCCGCCATTGCCGCCGCTGTCGCCACCGCGTGCGGAAATCTTGCCGGCGAAGTTTGTTTGCTCGTCGGACCAGACGATCACCGTGCCGCCATCGCCGGTGCCGGTCGCATCGGCGCTGATCGTCGTGTTCGCATCGATCTCGGTCGTTGCTGAGCGTTGCAGCGTGCCAGAACCCTGCTTGTCGCCGCCGATCTTGACCGTGCCGCCGCCATCCTTGCCTGAGGCATCGACCTTGGCGGCCCTGAGCTTCAGTTTGCGGCCGGTCACCGTGACCTTGCCGCCCTTGCCGGTGGCCTTGGCCGAAGCGTCGAGCGTGCCGGTGATTTCAACCGAGCCATCGTCGCCGCCGAGCACGATGGCGCCGGATTGACCGGAAACCGTGCGTGCCTCGATGACACCGGACATGTTGACGGCCTGGCGTGCTGCATCGCGCACCGCCGCTGCCTTGAGTTCGACCAGTCCGCCATCGGCGCTGATGCGGCCGGAATTGCTGACCAGCGCATTGCTGCCGTCAGCCCTGGTCGGCACGGAAACCTGCAAGAAGCCGTCGCCGGACAAATCAAGCGCCGCCTTCTCGCCCGAGCCGAGCCCGACCTTGCCGAGCGGCACGGTGATCGAGCCGGCATTGTCGACGCTGCCGCCGATCAGCGCGGCATAGCCGCCGCGCCCGATGCTGATGGAACCCTGATTGGAGACGGCTGCTGACGCGCCGTTGCCCTCGAATTCCAGCTTGCCGGCCTTGAAGTCCTCGTCGCTGATATCGAGCGAGGAGCCGACGAAGCCGGCGGCACTGACCTTGCCGGTCTTGGAGATGGCGATGCCATTGGGATTGACCAGGAACACCTGGCCATTGGCGTTGAGCTGGCCGGCAATGGTCGATCTGGTACCGCCGGTGACGCGGTTCAGCATCGTTGCCGAGGACGACGGCTGGTCGATGTTGACTGTCGCCCCGGCACCGATCGAAAAACTCTGCCAGTTGACGATGGCCGAATTGGTCGACTGCTTGATCGTCAGTTGTGAAGACGACGGATTGGCGATGGTGACGCCGCCGGACGCCACGCTGCCGCCGGTCGGCAGCTCCTGTGCCCGTGCGGACGTAAAACCGACAAGCGCCGTTGACGCCAGCAGCAGCGCCATCAACGGCGCGCCGGTGTGGTTGAGATGCCGCCGTGAGAGGTGGGGTTTGCGCTGCATGGTCATGTCTCTAGAACTGGACGGCGCCGCTGAGCGAAAAGCGATCGCTGATCGGCAGATGATCGTCGCGATGCTGGCGGCCCCATTCCAGCGTCAGGCTGGCGTTGGTCGCGTCACCCGCGAGTGCCGTGCCGACTTTCAGGCCAAGTCCGTATGACGCGCCGACGATGTTGGCCGTCTCGAGCGCGGTCGGCATTTCGAGATGCACCTGGCCGACGGCGCCGAAGACGTAGGGCGAAAGCGAAACGATGCCGCCGGTGAACGGCACGTACCAGGGGGAGGACAGCTCGCCGCGCAGCACGTAGCCGGAATCACCCTGCAGCGCGCCGGCGTCGAAGCTCGAAAGGCCGTTCGCCCCGACCAGCCCGATCTGTTCCGACTGCAGCAGCGGCTTGCCGAACGAGGTCTGCGCACGGGCGTAGAGATCGAGACCGAGATGGGCGGAGAGCGGCTGGCTGTAGCTGGCGGAGACCTCCAGCTTCTGGAACGCGGCGTCCGCCCCTTGGCGCGACAGCGGCAGCAGCGGCGTGGCATCGGCGGCTGAACGGGCGCCCAGCCCGTCAATGCCGAAGGACGCCACGACATTGCCGATGAAGACGCCGCCAAGCGGCGTAAACCAGGTGCCGTCAAGGCCGAGCCGGGCAATGCGCAGCCGGTCCTCGGCGATCGGCAGCGAAATCGGCGTTACCGCGTCGAGCGTGTCGTTCTGCACGTCGAAGGACAGTTCGGTGCTGATGGTGAGCGCGCGGCTGCGGATCCAGGGATAGCGAAGCCGCGCCGAATAACGCTCGAAGGCGCTGCCGAAGCCGAGCGTGCCGGGTTCGGCGGTCGGATTGGCTTGTGTGCGGCTGGCTTCGAGGTTCAGCGTCAGCCCGTCATAGCCGATCGGCACGACGATACCGGCGGCATAGTTGCGATTGAGTGGTCCGTCCGTGAACAGGCCGCTCTCGCCGCCATCGGGGTAGCCGCCGGCCCTGATATAGACGAGTTCGCCGAGGCCGAGCAACGAGTCGAAATCGACGCCGATGCCCGTCGACCAGCGCTGCAGCGACGGCGACAGCGAGTTGTCCACGGTCGCCTGTCCGCCGATCGGGCGATATTTGCCGTCGATGACCAGCACGCTGGCGCCTTTGGCTGTCCCGGCCTGCAAGGTCGAACGCAGCCTGGCGCCGGGCGTATCGCCGGCCAGCAGAAGCTTGCGCTCGATCGCCGACAGCTTGATGCTTTTTTGTCCGACGAGCGGCGCCAGCGTTGCCTCGACCCGTCCGCGTATCCGCCCGGGCAGATTGCTGGTGTCGATCCGCTCGAGAAAACCATCGACGACGACCAGCCGAAGTCTTGCGCCGTCGTTGAGCTTCTGCGCCGGCAGCACGACCCGCACCAGCGCATAGCCGGCCCGGCCATATTCGGTTTCGAGCTTTCGCGCGGCGGCAAAGATTTCAGCCGCCGTCACCGTGCGGTGCGCAAGGCCCGCAACGATCTTGCGTGTTGCATCAGCCATGTCGGGCAAGCCGCCTTCGACGCTGACATCCGTGAGCTTGACCTTGAGCTTCTCGGCACCCGCCGGCGCCTCGAGGCCCACACCTTCGGGAATGGAAACGCCTGCCGTGTTGACTTGTGGCGGCGGCCGGAAGCTTGGCGGCGTGATCTGGCTGGCTGTCTGCGCAAACGCACCGGCTTGAAGCCACAGGCACGCCGAGGCAACAAGCAGGATCAACCATCCCCCACGGGCTGCCAGCCCACCGAAAATTGGGTGGCAGTCGTTATTTCTGCCAATCGCGATCTTGCTTGTATACTTCACTCAATCACTCGTCTTTCGAGGTAGAACGCGGCAAAGCTTCGCCACCGCGCGAGATCTCATCGCTCGTCAATTCACCGCTGCTTTCGAACTCATTTCCGGAAAGGCGTGTCCCCGCCGCTCGGATGACGCGGAAACTATGCCTGGCTCTGGTGAACGTCAATTCAACGGGGTGCCGTCCGGCTGACTATTATTGGGAGGGGTTTTCCAAGCTATAGCAATCAGTTAGCACGCTGCGTCATGAACTGGTCGCTACCGGACAGGGCCTATTCTCCACATTTGCTACCCTCTGGACACAGCTGTGGAAGGCTGAAAAATGGGGAACGCAACTCCACTTTTGGAGTTGAATCGCAACACAAGGAGGATGGCGCTGAAATTGGAAGACATTGCCGGTCATCCGGCGTTGCATCGCTACGTTCAGGAGCAGTCGCTGGCGCTGATCCAGATCTATCAGGACAGCCCGCGGCTGGCCGCGATTTTTGCCACGCAGCAGCGTTGGCTGATGGGCCATGTCGGCCTTGCCATGCATTTCAGGCGTGACCCGCTCGACCGCCGCAAAGAGCTGACTGTGTCGCGTTTCATCGAGGTCGTGCACCAGCATTCAGTGGCCAGCCGCAACACCGCCGACGCTTTCATCAAGGAGATGCTGCACTACAACATCGCCGAGTATGTTTCAGGCGGGGATGGGCGCACACATCCCTTGCAACCGACGGCGGCAACCGTGCGCACCTTCACCGGTTGGGTCTTGGCCCATCTGCGGACGCTGGATCGCCTCGACGGGGCCGACCGGCTGGCCAGGTTCCTGGAGCACCCCGACATGGTTGCCAGGCTGCAGCCCCTGGTGGCGGACGGCCTGCTTTCGTCCAAGCCGGTGCGCGAACCCAACCAGACCTTTTCCCTGTTCATCTGGCTCAACAATGGCGGCATCGTCATGGATTGGCTGATGTCGGGCATCGACCCCGATCATGCCGGCCTGGACCGGATTCCGACCAGCATCGTCTCGATCGGAGATTTCGCCAAATGGCTCAAGCTGTCGCGGACCCACCTTGCCCGCAAGCTGCGCGCTGCCGAAAATCTCGGCAGCATCGGCTGGCTCGGCCAGCGCGGCCATTCGGTGATGTGGGTGTCGAACACCTTCTACCAGGAATACATGACCGTCCAGGCCGCCAAGCTGGCCATTGTCGATGCCGCTTTCGATGCCTGTTTTCCGCCGGCGCAGCCCGTCTGAATTTGCACAGGATTGCAGCCTGCGCGAGAAATCGCCGACAGGGTAGAGATCATGAGCGAGACCCTCGACCGCCGCGAACCGCGGTCGGCGGAGTGTGTCTGGACACAGCCGCCGAAGGCTGAAAATGTGTCTGCGTCTTCGCAGCCGCAAGGCTGAATCGAAGAGGGAGGGACAATGGCGCTGACCTTGGACATTAGGCTGGGGTCCTCTCTCCCAGCACGAAGACCGCCGCATGCCCCGCTTTCTTGCCGTCTACACCATGAAGCCCGAAGACCTCACCCGCTTTCGCAGCCTGCCCAAGCCCGAGCAGAATGCGATTGATGCCATCGGCTTAAGGCAATGGGCGGACTGGGAGGAGAGACAAGCCGCGTTTCTCGCCGATCGGGGCGGCATGGTCGGCAAGACGACGCGCGTAACCAGGGACGGCATTACCGACGGCGTGAATCCGTTCTGCGGCTACATTGTTGTCGAGGCCGATACCATCGATGCAGCCGCCCGCCAGTTCGAGAATCACCCGCATTTCACGGTCTTCCCGGCCGACGGCGTCGACATCATGCCCCTCCTTACCGACCCGACTTGAATGTCCGCCAATCGCTGATGTTCAAGCGGCCGACTGTCTGCTACGCGCCGCATCTCGGCCGTCTAGATCAGCTTTGCCGTTTCCTGAAAGCTGACATCGCAGGCGACCGCGCTGGAGGTCGTGGTGGCGCCACCTTCGGGCCTTGCCAGTAATGCCGCGAATGTTAAGTTTCGGCTCCGATGCGGACCCTCGCCCGAGTTCAAAGACTAACCGCGACCGTTCTGCGGCCTTCGCATCGACAGCGCCAATAAGCGGTGTCCCACATCCTACTCCTTGCGTCCATTGGGAGGGTCGTTGTGAACCAAGCCCTACTGCCCGGACTTGTGGGAAAGCCGATCCAGCGCGTCTCGAAGCGCAGTGGCGGCACCGCCACGCTCGTCGGCGGACATCAGCTCCGGTTCAAGTTCCAGCCTGAAGTGCGGCAGCTCGGTTCGAACAGCGCGACAAGCGCCCGCTAGATTGGCCTTCAGATCGATGACGCGGTAGGTGGCGACGGGATAGGCGATCCCCTTGACCTGGACGTGCCCCATCTCCTCACAATCGATCGTGTCCTTCACTTGCGCAAACGTCTCGTAGGAAATGAGGATGGCCCCCGGTGCCGCCTCCTGTTCCAGGCGCGAGGCGAGATTCACGGCGCCGCCGATTATCGTGTAGTCCATCCGGTCCTCGCTGCCGAAGTTACCGACGGTGCAGTAGTCGGTATGGATGCCGATGCGGCAGCGCAGCGGTGTTTCGATCCCCATGTCCCGCCAGACTTCGGTAAGCTCGCTGATCCGCTTTTGCATGGCAAGCGCCATCTGTACGCAAGCCAGCGCGTCCTCCTTGACGCCGCGCGTCTCAGGGTCGCCGAAAAACATCAGGATCGCGTCGCCGACGTACTTGTCGATCGTGGCACCATGATCCGACGCGATTTTCGACATTTCCGTCAGGTAGTGATTGAGGAGCTGGGTGAGATCCTCGGACTCCATCCTGTCGGTGGTCTCGGTAAAGCCGGCGATGTCGGAGAAGCATATGGTCAGCTTCTTGCGCTGACTGGCGATTCTAACGTCTTGGCGGCCGGTGAATATCGAGCTGTACACTTGGGGCGCCAGATATTTGGCCAGCTTGCTGGAAAGCGCCTCTAGGGCAGTGGACTTCTCGGCGAGGTTCTCCTCCCTTTGCTTCAGCTCGGTGATGTCCGAATAGACGGCGACCGTGCCGCCGGCGCTGATCCGCCGCTCGCTTATCATGATCCATCGTCCGTCGCCCCGCCGCTGCACCCATGGTTCGCCGGGGTTGCGGTGCCGCCACAGGCGCTCGGCAACCCACTCATCGACCCGCCCCTCGGCATCCCTGATGTAGCCGCGCTCGGCGGATCGGCGAATGATCTCCTCGAATGCCGTGCCAGGGGTTAGCTCGGCCTCCAGACCGGCGTATAGCAGTTCGCGGTAGCGGCTGTTGCTAAGGACAAGCCAGTCCTCTCTGTCATAGAGAGCGAAACCTTCGGAAATGCTTTCGATGGCATCGACTAGCCGCTGACGCGCTTCTGCAACGTCGCGCAGGTTCTTTTCCTCGACCTCGACAGCGGTATCCCGGAAGAGGCTCAGCGCCTCGGCCATGCGCCCGATTTCGTCGCTGCCCGCGGCCGGCAGCGGCGCATGAAGATCGCCGCGCGCGATCGCGAGCATGCCCTGGCTCACCGCTCCCAGACGGGCGAGAAGGCTGCGGTCGACATAGAGCCAGACGACCAGAACCGAGCTCAACAGGCTGAGAAAGGCGGAGCCGAGGACAACTCCGGTGCCGTAGCGCTGGACGAGCGCGGCTTCGCGACCGGAGGCAGCGATCTCGCGGTCCGCTGCTGCGACAAGACGGTCGACGGCAGCGGTAAGACTGCGCGACAGCCGATTGTTTTCGGCCAGAAGCTTTTCGCCCTGCGCGAGGACCGCAAGCTCCTCCTCCCGTGCCTTCGGGATGCTGTTCTCACCATCGGTTAGTGCCTTGAACTCGTCCACCCGCTGCCGGAAACGGGTCTGCAGCTTTTCGTCGATTTCCGAGGAAGCCGTTTCCAAAGCGGCAAGCGAGCGGCGCAGCGGAAACAGGATCAACTCCAGGTCGCCCTGCGTCGGCGCTGTCGCGGCCTTCACCAGCGCGTCGTTGACCGCCGAGATCTCCAGCAGCGCCTTCTGTTGGGGGATGTAGGCCGCAATCGCCTGGACCAGGTCGGCCATTGCCGCTGCGCGTCGATCGGGCGACAGCGACGTATCGGCCGCGACCGCCCGCCATTGCGGGAGCCTAGAATCCATCACCAGGATGCCGGTGGCCAGAAGGCGGTGGCTTCCGGTCGTCGTCGCGGCGAGGCGGTTCAGGAGCTCCTCCTTGCGGGCGACTACGTCGAGCCGGGCGACAACCAGAGAGTCGAGCTCCTTCAGGTTGCGCCTCAGAACAACCGCGGCTTCCTCGATCTCGGCCAAAGGCACTGTGCCCAGCGTGGCATCCCTGAGGTCCGTGCGCAGGGCCTCGAGGCGGGACATCTCGAGCGCGACGGCAGCCGAGACCTCGCTGTGCTGAGCCCTGCTTGTCGCCGCCAGCACCGATGGCGCGGCAGCGGCGACCCGTTCGGCCTGGCGCGACAGCTGGAGGGAGGCCAGCGCCGACGGCACCCGATCCGTGGTAATTCGGTCGACGACGTCGCCGACTTGGAGGAAGGCATAAAGCGCTGCAGCGGTTGCCAGCACCGCAAGGGTGCTGATCCCGAA
This sequence comes from Mesorhizobium cantuariense, assembly GCF_042647205.1. NCBI lineage: Bacteria > Pseudomonadati > Pseudomonadota > Alphaproteobacteria > Hyphomicrobiales > Phyllobacteriaceae > Mesorhizobium > Mesorhizobium cantuariense. The sequence goes on from NZ_JBHRVD010000001.1 coordinate 5,348,302, forward strand.
AAAGGCGAGCAACAGCCGGCCGCGTATGCCAAGGCGTTCAAGCATCGCGGTGAGTCGGAACAATCCTGCCACACTGGTCTGCATCAGACTAGACGTCTCAGGCGGCACGCCGGCGATCGGCGAACCCTATTCAACCGGCACGTACTCCCCGCCCCGCCAGACGTACCAAACCCAGCTCTGCCTCGTGAGGTCGCCCTTGTCGTCGAAATCGATCCGGCCAATGACGGTGTCGAATTGCTGTTCGTGCAGTGTCGCGATGACCGCCTTCGGCTCCAGCGAACCTGCCTTCGCGACCGCCTGGGCCCAGACCTGGACCGCGCAGTAGCTCAACAGCGTGTAGCCCGCGGGCTCGAAGTTCTCTGCACGGAACTGCTCCACGATCGCGGCCGCGCCGGCATTTCTCCGCGGATCCGCCGGGAAGGTGAACAGGGTTCCCTCCGCCGCTGAGCCTGCGATCAGGGCAAATTCCTCGGTCGCCAAGGCATCTCCGGATATGAGCTGAACCGTGTAGCCACGGTCGTGTGCAGCGCGAGCAATCAGCGCAACCTCGGCATGATACCCACCCATATACAAGGCGGAGACGCCGGCGGTCTGCAACGCAGCGACCTCGGCTGAATAGTCATCCTTCCCGGGCGTGTAGGTGTCGTAAACGGCTTCAGTCACGCCCCGTTTGTTCAGCTGCTTCCTGGTCTCGTCGGCGAGACCCTTCCCATAGGTCGAATTGTCGTGGAGGATTGCAATCTTCTTGTCGCCCCAGCGATCGGCAAGGTAGTTGCCGGCGATGAAACCCTGCACGTCGTCGCGGCCAATGGTGCGAAAGACATTGCCACGGCCCTGTTCGGTCAGCTGCGGATTGGTCGAGCCCGGGGATATTTCGACGACGCCCGCCTCCTCGTACACTTTTGATGCGGGGATCGAGGCCCCGGAGCAATAATGCCCGACGACGAGCACCACCCCGTCAGCCACCAGCTTCTGGGCGGCCGCCACCGCTTGCTCGGGATCGCAGAAATCGTCGACCGAGATGAGCCTCACCTTCTGGCCGAGCACGCCGCCCGCCGCGTTGACGTCGGCCACCGCCATCTCCGCGCCGCGCTGTCCCTGCTCGCCGATCCAGGCAAGCCGTCCTGTCATCGCAGCCGAGACCCCGACCAGCACCTCCGCTCGCGCGGAACTGAACACGGCCGCGAGAACTAAGATCGCTATGGCGATGATGCGGTGCATGTGTGCATCCCTGTCGGTAGCTTACGCTAATCCCGTCAGAGCCGACAGCCCCTTCGGCAAGCGCGAGTATCTCGGCTGTGATTACAGTGCAATTGGCGAAGCGATCCTTCGCTTGAATGGCGTGTCATAACTTCGTTCGCTGAGGTCGGAATCGCGCGCCAAATCCCGACATTCCACTGGCCGGAGTGAACATCGTGATTTGGGTCAGGTCACGACGATGTTCGCGACGACCTGAATGTCTGCTCTCTTGTATCCCAGCCCAAAGCGGCCTGTCCGCAATCGTGAAGAGTTTCGGGCGCCGGCAGGCGTACGAAAGTCCCCGAGGAAGGAACCCGCGGGCCACAGGCGGTGGCTATGGGGATTTCGGATTTCGGCCGGTGTCGGCGATGGCGCGCCCGCCGACGGGAAGCGCGGGGATGGGCGCGAACAGGCCGCCTCGTTGTGCCTCCGCGCGGTGTTGTCGGCCGGGCGCTGGTCCGGAGGCGCGCCTGTCGGGGTCAACCATTACCAAGAACACGCGTGGGTCCATTGCCGGAGGCTGAGTGCCTGCGGCTGAACGCTGGATACCATGCCGGGTCATGGGACGTTCTCCCGGCTCGTCGCGGTTGCGTCCGGCGGTCCGCGCGGCTGCCTCCAGCGTTCGAAGGTCTCGATGACGATCATGCGTCCGCCGCAGCACGGGCATGACGGGCGGAAGTCGTCCGGTTCGCTGGGGTCGGGCGGCGCGGCGACGTCCAGGAGTTCACGGGCGAGCGTGAGACTGGCCTTGCGGGCGGAGCCGGCGAGCAGTCCATAGTGCCGGATGCGGTGGAAGCCGCGCGGCAACACGTGGAGCAGGAAGCGGCGGATGAACTCGGCGGGGCCAAGCGTCATGACCTGCTGCCGGTCGGCGCCGTCGCGACGGTAGTCCTCACATGAGGGTCATCACGTCAAGTCGGGGCATCATGGCGACATTATTCGTTCCTTATTCGAAGACGGTATCCACGGTCTGAGCCCGGTTGCACGACACTGCCCGATATCCGGGCCTGATCAACCTCACATCCGGTCGCCGCCCAGCGGCTGCACCACTATCCCGCTTTCGGCGGGCAAGGGCTCAGAAGGACGAGACCATTCTTGTAGGCGGCTTGCTTTGAGCCATGGACTACCACGGTTCGTCCCCCTGGATCCGTCAGGGCTAATCAGGCCCTGGGGATGGGAATAACTTTACGTCTGTCGTCGCATCAGGTGGCTTTGATGGCGGCTCCCTCGATGAGAACACCGAACGTCACATATTTCCAGAACGCCACCAGCAGCTTGCGGGCCAGGGCAACAATTGTCGTCGCCTTGCGCTTTCCGGCATTGTGCTTCACCCGTTCCTGGAACCAGCGGCTCAGCATCGAATTCGGCTGGTGACGCAACCACAGCCATGCGAGTTGGACCATTGCTGTTCGAAGACGTGGGTTGCCTGCCTTCGAGATACCCTGCTCACGATTGATTGAACCGCTTTGCCAGGGACTTGCGGCAAGTCCTGCGTAGGATGCGACCTGTCTTCGGTTGTCGAAGTGCCGGGACAGGCATTCGCTGTAGATGACATTGGCGAATTCTGGGCCGATCCCCCTTATGCCGAGCAGCATCGTTGCGGGTTCGGTCAGGGCCGCCTTCTCCTGCGCTAGAACCGCGTCACGCTCGGCCTCCACCGCCTTGATTTGTTCGATCAGTAATTCGAGGCGACCGAGCTCGCGAAGAAGCTGGGCCTTGGTGTGCCGAGGCAGATCGCGACCATCACCCGTGCGGAGCTCCTCAAGGCGCTCGCGGCGATCGCGGCGCCCAGGCTCATAGCCCCGAATGCCCTGGCTAAACAGCAAACCCTTGATGCGGTTGATATGGAGCGTTCGTTCGTCGACGAGTACTTTGCGCTCGCGACCGATCCTGCGACGGTCTTCGTCCTGCGAGGTTGGAACTCGCACCATAGAGCAGACGCGGGGCTCCCCTCGCTTGTAGGCCAACAACGTCCGGATAAGCGTCTCGCCGTCGATCCGGTCTGTCTTCGCCCGCCGGCGCTTGCGCGAGACGGCAATCGAGGCGGCGTCCACGATATGGCTTTCTATCCAATCTTCGCGATCGAGTAAGCGGTGAAGCCAGAATCCATCAAGTCCGGCTTCGTGAATAGATACCACTCGATAGAGCCTGCCAGTCCTGGCCAGCGCTTTGGAACGGAGTTCGTCGATACGTACAAACAGTCCGGCAATGTCGCCACCGACAACCGTGTGCCGGGACATCTTATCGGTGGCACCCGGCGACAGCGAGGTGATCAGCCAGGCTGATTTGCTCAGTTCCAAAGAGATAAAAATTGCGTCAAGCTCGACACGGATAGCGGCAGGCGCTGCAGATTGATCAGTTGTAATAGACATGGTGGGTCTCCAGAGAGTTCAAACAACCTCGCTCTATTACAGCTCCGGTCGCTATCCATACCCTCATGGGATCTTGTAGCGGAAGGTGACGCCGCTCGCGTTGAAGGCGATCAGGCGGCTGTTCGAAATCGCGACCCGGTGGGTGTAGCGCGACAGGTAGGCGAGCACTGCCTCCGGTCCGGCGAACGGCGCCTTGGCGTAGACCACCCAGCGCGTCTTCCGGACGGGAGCAAGGTGGCGCAGGAATGTCTGCCGCTCGGTGAGATGAGCAAGTGTGCCGAAGAAGCCGAGCCGGCTGGCGTCGTGCAGCGCGAGCAGCCGGGTGAGGAACAGGCGTCGGAACAACTTGCCGAGCACGCGCACCGGGAGAAGGAAGGCTGGACGCGACGAGACCCAGCGGCTCCCGTCCGGCGCGATGCCGCCGCCCGGCACGATCATGTGCACGTGCGGGTGGTGGGTCAGCGCCGAGCCCCAGGTGTGGAGGACCGCAGTGATGCCGATGCGCGCACCGAGGTGCTTCCGATCAGCCGCGATCGTCAGCATCGTCTCCGATGCCGCCTTGAACAGCAGGTCGTAGACCAGCGCCTTGTTGTGGAAGGCGATGTCGGCGACCTCGGCGGGCAGCGTGAACACGACATGGAAGTAGCCGACCGGCAGCAGGTCGGCCTCGCGCTCGGCAAGCCATGTCCGCGCGGCTGCGCCCTGGCACTTCGGGCAGTGCCGGTTGCGGCAGGAGTTGTAGGCGATGCGCCACTGGCCGCAGTCCTCGCAGGCCTCGACGTGACCGCCGAGGGCTGCGGTGCGGCAATGCTCGATCGCCGACATCACCTTGAGCTGGACGAGGCTCAGGTGACCTGCATGGGCGGCCCGGTAGGCGGGTCCGGCAGCACGGAAGATGTCGGCGACCTCGATCGAGGCGCGCACGGATTAGCCACCGGGCGAGGTCTCTCCCGGCTTGAACAGGCCGAGCTTGTCGAGCGGGCTCGTCACGGCACGCACCGTCCGGGTCGCAACCTTCGCGTAAAGGGCGGTGTTGTTGAGCTTGGCGTGCCCGAGCAGGACCTGGATGATCCGGATGTCGGTGCCGTCCTCCAGCAGGTGGGTGGCGAAGCTGTGACGCAGCGTGTGCGGCCCGACCCGCTTGGCGATGTCGGCGGATTGGGCCGCCTCGACGACTATGCGATAGAGCTGCCGCGTACTGATCGGCTTCATCGCGTGCTGCCCGGGAAACAACCAGCCGTCGCGATGCATTACGCCCTGCTGCCGCCCGACCTTCCACCACTCACGCAGAAGCGTGAGCAGATCCTCCGAGAGCATGGCGTTGCGATACCGCCCGCCCTTGCCGCGTTCGACGCGCAGCAGCATGCGCTCGCTGTCGACGTCGGCGACCTTCAGCATCGACACCTCCGCGACACGCAGGCCGGCCCCATAGGCGACCGAGAGTGCCGCCTGGTGCTTGAGGCAGGTGGTGGCGTTGAGCAACCGGGCAACCTCGTCGCGGCTCAGCACCACGGGCAGGTTACGCGGATGCGACAGCCGGACGAGCCGGCGCGCCAGGTCCGGGCGGTCGAGCGTGTGGGTGAAGAAGAAGCGCAGCGCTGACACGATGCTGTTCATCGTCGGAACCGGAACGCCGTCCTCCTGCTGCTCGATCTGAAACCGGCGCAGGTCATCGGTGGTCGCTGTGTCTGGTGATCGCCCAAGGAATGTCGCCAGGCGTCCGATGTCGCGGAGATAGTTGCGCTGTGTCTCCCGTGAGAAACGTCGCATGTTCATGTCGTCGATCAGTCGCTGGCGCAACGGGCTGATCGAAGCTTCGAGAATTGAATGAGGCATAGTCAGGCTCCTTGTTGAAGAAGCCTGTGATGCTCTGCCCTTGCCGAACCCTGCTCAACGCGGGCGCGACGACCGGTTCTTGATCTCTACCTCAACCGCAGGCGCCCTCCCGCGCAGCGGGTTCGTTGTGTGCCCAGCATGTTCAACCGCTTGGGGGTGAAAGTCCCCTTGCCAACCTGATGGAGGTGAAGGCTTAGCAAAGCGCAAGGGCATTACCGCGAGGTGGTGTCTGAAGGAAGCGTGGAGCAAAACCGCGACCTGACGAACAGAAACCGGATATGAGGCATCCCTGGCCGGACGAGCGGGCAACGTGTCGCGAAGTCCATATCCATCAAGGGGCAGGGCTGTAGATCCGGCAGGTGCGCGGGGAAGGCGATTGAACTTACCTGGGGAGGCCTGCGTCATGTTCCGACTTCGGAACTGAGGGAACCGCAAGGTGACCTGACCGTGATGCAGGAGTCAGCAGAGGGCGTAGTAGGTGATGCTGTCGGCAAGGCTAGTGAGGCACTCCAAGCCGAAAGGCGGAGCAAACGGATAGGCCGAGCCGGAAACGATGACCGAAGGCCCGAACGATTGGAAGTGACAAATAGGACTGGCAACTCATGAGTGGAAAGCGGCAGAAGACCCAGTACTCACTGGCCCTGGAACCGAGGGACCGGGGTGAAGCCCCTGTCAGCGGTTACCAAGGGGCCGAACCACTCGTGGCGAAGTCGGCACCCGAAAGCCCGGCCTGGACAGAACAACTAATGGAGACGGTATGTAGCCGAGAGAATCTGGAAACAGCGTGGAAACGCGTTCGAAGCAACAAGGGCGGTCCAGGCGTGGATGGGATGACCATCGATGACGCCAAGGGCTACCTGCGTGAGCACTGGCCAAGCATCCGGTCTCGATTGCTCGAAGGAACCTATCAGCCGCAGCCGGTCAAGCGGGTCGAAATCCCCAAGCCGGAGGGCGGGGTCAGAAAACTCGGCGTGCCTTGCGTCGTCGACAGACTGATCCAGCAAGCCCTGCTGCAGGTTCTCCAGGAGCAGTGGGACCCGACGTTCTCCGAGCACAGCTACGGCTTCCGCCCAGGACGCTCCGCCCATCAGGCGGTAGCCCAATCGCAACGCTACGTTGCCGAGGGCTACAGCCACGTGATTGACATCGATCTCGAAAAGTTTTTCGACCGAGTCAATCACGACAGCCTGATGGCGCGCGTCGCCGCGCGGGTATCCGATAAGCGCGTGCTCAAACTCATCCGCGCATTCCTCAATGCGGGGGTGATGGAGGATGGCTTGGTCCGTCCGGTGGACGAGGGGACCCCGCAAGGTGGCCCGCTCTCGCCCCTCCTAAGCAATCTCCTGCTCGACGACCTCGACAAGGAACTGGCCCGAAGGGGTCTCCGCTTCTGCCGCTATGCGGATGACTGCAACATCTATGTTCGCAGCCGCCGCGCCGGCGAACGGGTCATGACCTCTGTCGGCCGGTTCCTGACCAAGAAGCTGCTGCTGAAGGTCAACGAGGCGAAGAGCGCGGTGGCGCGACCGGAGGAGCGGAAATTCCTTGGGTTCAGCATCTCAAATGACGGGAGCGAACGGCGCATCGCGCCAAAGGCCCTCGACAAATTCAAGGCGCTGATCCGGGACATGACACGCCGGACACGGGGAATCAGTCTGCCGCAGATGATCAAGGAGCTGAAGTCATACCTCATCGGATGGCGCGGCTACTTTGGCTTCTGCCAGACCCCACGGGTGCTTACGAACTTGGAAGCGTGGACCCGCCGGAGACTACGCATGTATCTCTGGTGGCAATGGGGGAACGGGCACAACCGCTTCAAGGAACTACGTCGTCATGGCGTACCAAAGTTCGGAGCTGCGGTTGCCGCCGGTTCACCGACGGGATTCTGGCGCATGTCAGGACACCCGGCGGTCCAACAGGCCCTGCGCAACCATTACTTCGAGTCTCTCGGTCTCCCTCGACTTCATGTCTCTGCCCAAGCTTAATACGATCGAACCGCCGTGGTACGGACCCGTATGCCCGGTGGTGTGGGAGGGGCGGCGTCGCGAGGCGTCCCCCTATCCCGATCCCCGGCCCCTTCCAGCCGTTCCGAAACGCATAACCGAAGCCGCTTCTGGCGCGTTGACGTCCCCCCCTCGCCCTTGAGGACAACCAGCCGATCGACACCTCACGCCCCGCAAAACAAAAAACCCGCCTTGGCGGCGGGTCGTCGGCGCAAATCAGCACCATGGGCAAAACGATAGCATAGCTGCCCTCAAAAATCAACCTCCGGGGGTAAAACGGTTCGGGTGCGCGAAGTCACCCGAACCGGGAAACGGACCTCAGTCGATATCGAACGAGACGCCCTGGGCGAGCGGTAGCGCCTTGGAATAGTTCACCGTGTTGGTGGCGCGCCGCATATAGGCCTTCCACGCATCGGAGCCGCTCTCGCGGCCGCCGCCGGTCTCCTTTTCGCCACCGAAAGCGCCACCAATCTCAGCCCCCGAGGTGCCGATGTTGACGTTGGCGATGCCGCAGTCCGACCCGTCGACACCGAGGAAGCGCTCGGATTCCTGCAGGTCGCGGGTGAAGATCGACGACGACAGGCCGGCGCCAACCGCATTGTGCTCGTCGAGTACGGCGTCGAAATCGGAATATTTCATCACATAGAGGATCGGCGCGAAGGTCTCTTCCGTCACCGGCGAAACTTGGCTTTGCATTTCGACCAGCGCCGGATGCACATAATAGGCATCGGGGTGGCCGTTCTCGACCCGTGCGCCGCCGGTCACCTTGCCACCGTGGACGGCGGCTTCCTTCAGCGCCTTCTGCATGGCGTCGAAGGCCGCCTTGTCGATCAGTGGGCCGACCAGCGAAGAGGTCTCCAGCGGATTGCCGACCGTCACACTTTCGTAAGCCTTCTTGAGACGTGGAACCAGGGCGTCGTAGACGCTGTCATGCACGAACAGGCGCCGCAGCGTCGTGCAGCGCTGGCCCGCCGTTCCCATGGCGCCGAAGGCGATGGCGCGCAGCGCCATGTCGAGATCGGCGGTCGGGCAGACGATGCCGGCATTGTTGCCGCCGAGTTCCAGCACCGCGCGCGCAAAGCGCTTGGCCAAGCGCGGGCCGACGTCGCGGCCCATGCGGGTCGAGCCGGTGGCCGAAACCAGCGGCACCTTGGGGTGATCGACCAGGATCTCGCCGACGGCGCGGTCGCCGATCAGCACCGGCGCCAGGCCCTGCGGCGCATCCGCACCGAAACGCTTGACCGCGCGCTTGAATATAGCTTCGCAGGCAAGTGCGGTCAGCGGCGTCTTCTCCGACGGCTTCCACACCACGGCATCACCGCAGACCAGCGCCAGTGCGGCATTCCACGACCATACCGCGACCGGGAAGTTGAAGGCGGAAATGACACCGACGACGCCAAGCGGATGCCAGGTTTCCATCATGCGGTGGCCCGGACGCTCGGTGGCGATGGTCAGGCCGTACAATTGCCGGGACAGGCCGACGGCGAAATCGCAGATGTCGATCATTTCCTGCACTTCGCCGAGCCCTTCGGACGGGATCTTGCCGACCTCGATCGAGACCAGCCGGCCAAGCTCGGCCTTGTGCGTGCGAAGCTCCTCGCCGAGCAGCCGCACCAGTTCGCCGCGCCGCGGGCCCGGTACCATCCGCCACGCCTGGAAGGCCTTGTGCGCGGCATCGATGGTCTTGGCCGCTTCAGCCGGCGAGATCGTCTTCAGCGCCGCGATCTCTTCGCCCGTCACCGGGCTGCGCACGATCAGGTCACCGCCGACAAGCGCGTCCTTGGCCACACCCAGTTTCGCCAGAAGCTCAGTCGTTTCCTTTGCTATCGTCATTTTTGTCCCTTTCAGATCCCGTCGCCATCATATGGCGCCCTCGCGCCATGTCGCCCGCGTGCCGGCCGGCACTTCGGGCAGTCATGGCGTGGCATTACTCGTTTCAGGGAAAAATCGCCACCCCGGCATGGTCCAAGCCCAAGTTGCACGATTGAGCCAGAGGGCAGCCGGCGTTCAGTTTGCCTTTTTCGCCGGCGAGCGCACGGCGCCGTCTTTCATCAGCCGGTCGATATGCATGCGGATATGGGCGGCTTCCGCCGCCGTGTTGGCAAGCGCAATGGCGCGGTCGAAGGCAACACGCGCCTCCTCGCCCCGGTCAAGCTGCATCAGCAGGCCACCCTTGAGGCCGAAGAAGTGGAAATAGCCGGAAAGCCTTTCCTCCAGCGGCTCGATCATGGCGAGCGCCTCTGCCGGCCCACGCACCTTCGAGACCGCAACGGCCCGGTTGAGCGTGACCACCGGTGATGGTTGCATCTGCTCGAGCAAGCGGTAGAGCAGGTCGATCTCGTTCCAGTCGGTGTCCTCGGCCTTTTCGGCCCGCGCATGCAGCGCGGCAATAGCCGCCTGCACCTGATAGGGACCGGGCTTGCGATGGCGTAGCGCCTTGTCGACAAGCGCCAGCCCCTCATCGATCATCTTGCGGCTCCACAGGCTGCGATCCTGATCCTCGAGCAGAACGATCTCGCCGCTCTCATCAAAACGGGCCGGTGCGCGCGCATGCTGCAGCAGCAACAGCGCCGTCAGCCCCATGATCTCCGGCTCGGTCTGGAACAGCCGCAGCAACAGCCGTGCCAGCCGGATCGCCTCTTCGCACAGCGGCGCGCGAGCCGGCGCCTCGCCGCTGTTGGTCGAATAGCCTTCGTTGAAGATCAGGTAGACCATGGCGGCGACAGCGGCGAGCCGCTCGGAGCGCTCGACGGCGCCCGGGGTCTCGAACGGCACGCCGGCGTCCGCAATGCGCGCCTTGGCGCGGGTGATGCGCTGCTCCATGGCGCTTTCGCCAACCAGGAAGGCGCGCGCGATCTGCTTGACGGTGAGGCCCGAGACAATCCGCAGCGCCACCGCGATCTGCTGCGTTGCCGGCAGATCGGGATGGCAGCAGATGAACAGCAGCCGCAATATGTCATCGCGGTAATGCGCCCCGTCCAGTCGCTCGGCGATATCGCTCTCGGCGTCTTCGAGGTCCGAGATCTGGTCTTCCTCCGGCATCGGCGCCTGCTTGGCCCGCTTGCGCACCGCATCGATGCCGCTGTTGCGGCCGACAAAGATCAGCCAGGCCGCGGGATCACGCGGCGGCCCGTTCTGCGGCCAGTTCTTGATGGCCCTGAGGCACGCATCCTGGAAAGCTTCCTCCGCCGTATCGAGATCGCGGAAATAACGCAGCAGCGCGCCCATCGCCTGCGGGCGGGCGGCGCTGATCGCCGAGCTGATCCAGGCGAGTTCGGTCATGCGGAAACCTTGGCGGGATTGAAGATCGAGACCGGCCGGATCTCATAGGAGCCGCCGCTCGGATTGACCTCGGAAAGCTCGCGAGCGAACTCCACGGCCTCGTCGAGATCGGCGCATTCGAGCGTGTAGAAGCCGAGGAACTGTTCCTTGGTCTCGGCAAACGGTCCGTCGATGACGACCGATTCGCCTTTGACCTTTCTCAGGGTCGTCGCGGCGGTCGTCGGCAAAAGCCGTGCCACCGGGCCAAGCCGGCCAGCCCTGGCATACTTGTCCTGGACGTCGAGGAGATTAGCCATGACCTCGTCGTCCTGTGCCTTGCTCCAGGAGCAGACGACGTCTTCGGAAGCATAGCAGAGGATTGCGTAGAGCATGGCTGGTCCTTTTCTCTGTCAAAGGACGAAACAGTAAGACCGATCCCGACACGACGTCGATAAAAAAATCCCGATGCCGTGGATTTGGCGACCGCCGGTGGTCGCCAGTCAGCTTTCGCGCACCTTCAGCCATCGCAGCACGAGAGCCTCCTCGTCGTCGAGACCATCGATCGAGCGCTTGCGCTTGTTGGCCTGAGCCATTTCGTCCAGCAACCGCCCCTGGGACCATGCTTCGAAGACCTGCGGATGAATGTAGCATTTGCGGCAGACGGCACGCGTGTTGCCCAGCCGCTCCGCAACCTTGTCGATGACACTGTTCATCACCCGCTTTTGCTGTGCCTGGCTTTGCGGCAATTCCGTCTGCGCAAACAGCGAGGCGGCATGAATGGTGCCGCCCCATGTGCGGAAATGCTTCGAACTGAACGCATCACCGAGGGCCTCGCGGATGTAGCGGTTGACGTCTTCGGAGCGGATCGGCCGCCTGTTGCCGTCCTCATCGAGATACTGGAACAGCTTCTGGCCCGGCAGGTCCTGGGCGCCGCGCACGATTCCAGCGATGCGGCGGTCGACCAGCTTCAGCTTCCACTCCTTGCCGGACTTGCCCTTGAAGGCAAAGCGCAGGCTTGAACCGACGACATCGACGTGGCGGTCGCGCAACGTGGTCAGCCCGAAACTCTTGTTGTCGCGGGCGTAGGCGGCATTACCCACCCGGATCATCGTGTTGTCGAGCAGCCACACGACCGCGGCGACGACACGCTCGAGCGGCAGGCCGCGACGACGCAGATCGCTGTCGATCCTGCGCCGCAGGTCCGGCAGGCTTTCGGCGAAAGCGACAAGGCTCGAATATTTGGCACCGTCGCGTTCTTCGGCCCACAGCGGATGGTAGCAATATTGCTTACGTCCGCGCTGGTCCCTGCCGGTCGCCTGGATATGGCCGCTGGCGTCGGGCGAAATCCACACATCCGTCCAGGCCGGCGGAATGACGATCGTCTCGATGCGTGCCCTTGTAGTGCCCGGAACCGCCCGCGCGTCCGGACCCTTGTAGGAAAACCCCTTGCCTGTCTTCAGCCGGCGGATACCGGGCTCGGCGTCGCTGATATAGGTGAGCTCGGCATGGTCGGCCGAGCTTTGCGCCCCGTTCTTCGGCGCACCATTTTTCGGCACACCGTCTTCGTCAGTCGACCGGCTGTGCGACAATCCGGATTTTTGCAGCATGTCAGCTCCACGCAAATATCCGTAGATAAGCCATTGGCCGATTGCTGGTTCCACACACGGTCCGAAAAGCCTGTGGCGCCGATGCACTGTCGGTCCCGACGGGACTGGCGCCTACAGAGCGCCCTGCAGCTGGATGGACGGCGCGGACAAACGCCGCCGCGCCGCAAGCTTGAACCTGTAGCGCAGGCAGCGCCAGGCTTCCGAACGTCGCTTCGGCGCGGCCGCAGCCACTGCCAGAAAGCGCGCCGCAGTGTCCAGATCGCCGCGCGCATAGTGGACCCGGGCGATCTTCAGGGCGACAAGCCCTTCCCTGGTCTTGAGCGCCGACATCGGGATGTTGCAGTCGGTGAGCGTGCGCAGTTGGCGGCGCCAATCCAGGAAGCGCCGCACCGGGTTGAGGGCAAAGCGGTCGTCGGAGCGTACCGGCGAAACCTCATAAACCATGACGGGGTCCGAAATCATGGCCAGCGATGCCTTGCTCATCAGCCGCGCCCAGAACAACGTATCCTCGTCATAGGCCAGTCCGACCGGGAACCGCGTCTCGCCGATCAGGGATCGGGATGCCAGGACGCTGCCCACGGCGACGGAGCGTATGTCGCCTTTCACATAGGCTGAAGCGTTTGCCAGGCACGCAGCCTGATAACCGTTTGGCACTTTGATCTGCCGATCCTGGCCGTTCACCCGTCGCCGATAGGCGCCGACGATCATGTCGGCTTTCGGCTGCTCCTCCGCCTTCCGGAGCAGCGAGCGCAATCCGCCTTTCAGATGCAGGTCGTCGGCATCGATCAGGTAGACCCAGGGATGGAGCGCCTCCGCCAGCGCCACGTTGCGGGCGCCGCCGGCATCGCGGCAACTGGCCGGCAGCACACGCAACGGCAACGACAGTTCCGCCGCGGCCTCCTGCGCGACAGTTGCCGTGCCGTCGGTCGATGCATCGTCGACCAGCAGGATCTCGCCGATGATCTCGGTCTCGCTGCGCAGCGACGCCAGCGTTGCCGCGATGGTCGCCGCCGCGTTGCAGGCAGGAATGACGACGCTGATCGCTCTCAATTCCAAAAACCCCGCGCCACGCGCTTAAGAATACAATTATCGTCCACTTCGAAACGAATGCAGATTAGCGGCCACATCGGTGTTTGAGAAGCAGTCTTGTCCATCCGGAGTTGCAGCGAAGAAACCGCTGCGGGTGCGGCCTGCTTTCAGGCCTTTTCGAGCACGACCGGAATGACGTCGACAGCTTGCTCGCCGACCTGCCCCCCCGTGGTCTTGAGAACGCCGACGATCGGCGCCACGTCCGAATAGTCGCGGCCATAGCCGACGGTGATGTGGTCGTTGCTGGCCCGCATGCCGTTGGTCGGATCGAATTCCTGCCAGCCGGCATCGCGCCCACACCAGACCTTGACCCAGGCATGCATGGCATCTGCCCCTTCCAGCCGGGGCTTGCCCTTCGGCGGGATGGTGCGCAGGAAGCCGCTGACATAGCCGGCCGGAATGCCGAGCCCGCGCAGGCCGGCGATCATGATGTGCGAAAAATCCTGGCAGACGCCGCGCTTCAGCTTGAAGGCATCGCTCGCCCTGGTTCGCACCGTCGTCGCATCGCCGTCATAGGTGAAATCGCGATGGATGCGATTGCACAGGTTCATGGCCGTGCCGGCGGCAGAGCCGGCGATGCTATCCCGTGCGTAGGTGGTGATCGCGCCATCGATGCCGGCATGGGTGCTGGCCATCAGGAAATGGTGGGGTGCATCAGGCGCCAACGACCGCACGGCGGCGAGCTCCTGCCTGAGCCGGCCGATATCGGGCGACACGTCGAGCCCGGGCTCGGGCCGCGACACTGATACGCGTGCGCTCATCCTTATGTCGAGTGCGTCATGCGCGTCGCGAAAGGCGATCGAGGTGACGTTGTTGCCGAAGAAGTCGGAAAAGTCAGAACGCTCGTTGGGGGCCGGCGCAAAGGACAGGGATGCGGCGATGACGCGCTGCACGCCTGATATCGTCGACGGCAGCACGCGGATCTGATGGCGGCTGCCGCCGGCCGCCGCAGCGTAATCGTAATGCAGATGAAGCCTGATGTCGTAAAGCATGCTCTACTTTTCTTGTCTTGGCGCAGGTTCTTGCCGCAAAACCGTGCGACACTTTTGCGGAACCTGCTTAGCCGAAATAGGCTTTGGCGAGGCTGTTGTAGAGGCCGCCGATTTCGTAGGCGAGCTCGTCCAGCGCCTTTGCCGTCATGTCCGAAGGCTCCTTGATGGCGATCTGGGTGTTGAGCTGCAGGATTTCCTTCGCCGCCGGCGACATGTGCCCCTCGCCGCCAAGCGACGGCAACAGGCCGATCTCGGCCTTCAGCCTTTCGAGCTGGAACAGGATGGAGCGCGGATTGAGCGGATCGAGCGCCAGCAGGTCGATCACCGTGCGCCGGCCTGCCTGCACCGGATATTGCCGGCGATGGGTCATCACGCTGTCGCCGATCTCCAGCATCATGTCGAGCGCGCCGTCCGGCGCCTTGGCGCTGGTCAGCCGAGACAGCGTGCGGGCGATCTGGATGCCGCGCTCCAGCCGCCGGCCGATCTCGAGAAAACGCCAGCCGGCGAAGCGGTACATGTTCTCGTGCAGCAGGCCGGAAAAGCCGGCGAGCTTGCGCAGGATGACCGTCATCGCCCGGGTCGCGTCGTCGCCCGGCGCCACCGTCGTTGCGAACTGATGGATGGTTTTGGACAAGTCCTTCAGCGCCAGCCAGCCATCGGGCGAGAAGCGGTCGCGGATCTGCCCGGCACTGTAGACCGCGCTATCCAGCGTGCCGATCAGCCCCGACGGGATCGCCGTCTCGACGTCGATGCCGAAAGGTTCGAGATAATCCCTGATGTCGGCAAGCAGCGGCATATCCGGGTCGGAGGTCTCGGCCAGCCGCACGTGGTAGGCGCGCAGGATGCGCACCGTGTCTTCCGAGCGCTCGATGTAGCGGCCGAGCCAGGTCAGGTTTTCCGCTGCACGGCTGGGCAAGCTGCCAGGCCTGGTGCGGGTGAAGCTGTCGCCTTCTTGCGGCAGTAGCGTCTCGCGCTCCACCGGTCGGTCGCTGACGACCCAGACATCCGCCGCCTGGCCGCCGCGCTGCATGGCGATTGCCGTCGGGTCGAGCGACAGGCCGACGCGCGCAAATCCCCCCGGCATCACCGTCCAGCCGTCGGGCGTGCGCGCCAGATAGACGCGCAGGCTCGCCGGCCGCGGCTCCAGCCAGCCGCCGACATAGACGGGCGTCGTCGAAAGCGTCACTGCTTCCTGGCCGACGAAGTCGCCGCCATAGCGTTCGATGCGCGCCACCAACTCCGCCCGCTCGCCTGCGGACAGCGCCGAGCCGAGCTTCGTCTGTTCGTCATCCTCGAAGGCAAGTCTCGTCGACAGCGCCGGCCCGATAACCATGCGATCGATATTGGCCAGCACATGCGCGCGCTCGGTTGCTTGCCCGCACCACCATGTCGCGACGCTTGGCAGCAGCAATTCCTCGCCCCGCAAGGCACGTGAAATCTTGGGCAGGAAGGCGAGCAGCGCGCGCGTCTCCATCAGGCCGGAGCCAAGCGCATTGACGGTCGCAACCGCGCCCTGGCGGATCGCCTCGACCAGGCCCGGCGTGCCGATCTGCGAATCCGGGCGCAGTTCGAGGGGATCGGCGAAGGCGGCATCGAGCCGCCGCCACAACACGCTGATCGGCATCAGGCCGGAAACCGTGCGCACCATCAACCGGCCGCCGGAAACGGTCAAATCCTCGCCTTCGAGCAACATGATACCGAGATAGCGGGCGATGTAGGCGTGTTCGTAATAGGTTTCGTTGAGCGGCCCCGGGGTCAGGATAGCGACGCGGCCGTCGGTTTCCTTGGCCATGCCGATCAGCGCATCGCGAAAGCGGCGGAAGAAGCCGGCAAGGCGGTGCACATGCATCTCGCCATAGATATCGGACAGCGCGCGTGTGGTGGCGACGCGGTTTTCCAGCGCGAAGCCGGCACCGGACGGCGCCTGCGTGCGATCGCCAAGCACCCACCATCGGCCATCAGGCCCGCGGCCGAGCTCGAAGGCGCAGAAATGCAGGAAATGGCCGCCGGCCGGCCTGGTGCCGACGACGGGCCGTAAATATTCCGGACTGGCGGCGATCAATCCCGCCGGCAGGATGCCTTTTTCGACCAACCGATTCGGCCCGTAGATATCGGCGATGGTTTCCTCGAACAGCTCGGCGCGCTGCACGAGGCCGGCGCTGATCGCGGCCCACTCGCTCTCCTCGATGAGAACCGGGACATGCGCCAGCGGCCATTCGCGCTCATTGGCGCCGGCCTTGTCATAGACGCGGTAATAAACGCCGGCATCGCGCAGATACTGGTCGGCGCGGGCGAAGCGCTGGCCGAGCTGTTCAGGCCCCAGTTCGTCGAGCGCCTCGATGAAGTGCTTCCAGACCGGACGGGGATTGCCTGCTGCATCGACCATCTCGTCGACGACGCCGTCGATCGGCTGGTAGTGCTCCAGCAGGCTGTGGCTCTGCGGCTTGCCGCGTACCCTCTTGTGATTCCCCTTTGCCATCGTTGATCAGAGTCTTGCCGGCCGCCGAAGGTCAAGGGTCATCGGGAAATCTTCCGCCGGTTGTTCCTCGCGCAGCACATAGGCGGACGGCGTATGACCGCGCGGTTCGAAGCGGGCGAGCCGCCGGGCTTCCGCCTCGTTGCCATTGACCGGAAAGGTGTCGTAATTGCGCCCGCCGGGATGGGCGACATGGTAGACGCAGCCGCCGACCGCCCTGCCCGACCAGCGGTCATAGATATCGAACACCAGCGGCGTATTGACCGGCAGCGCCGGATGCAGGCCCGATGCCGGCTGCCAGGCCTTGAAGCGCACGCCCGCCACCGCGACCTCTCTGTTGTCCGTCACCTTCATCGGCACGATACGGCCGTTGCAGACGATCGCGTGGCGCTCCGGGTTCAGCCCTTCGGTCTTGACCTGCAGCCGTTCGACGGAGGAATCGACGAAACGCACGGTGCCGCCGATCGCGCCTTGCTCGCCCATGACATGCCAGGGTTCAAGCGCCTGCCGCAGTTCCAGCTTGATGCCGGCGTGCTGGACCTCGCCGCAGAACGGGAAGCGGAATTCGAGCTGGGCGTCGAACCATTCGGGTCTGAATTCGAAGCCGTTGAGCTTAAGGTCGTCGAGTACGTCGAGGAAATCGGCCCAGACATAATGCGGCAGCATGAAGCGGTCATGCAGCGACGTGCCCCAGCGCACGAAGCGGCCGTCGAGCGGGCTCTTCCAGGCACGCGCAATAATCGCCCTAACAAGCAATTGCTGCGCCAGCGACATGCGCGCATTGGGCGGCATCTCGAAGCCGCGGAATTCGACCAGCCCCAGCCGGCCGGTCGGTCCGTCCGGCGAGAACAGCTTGTCGATGCAGATTTCCGAGCGATGCGTATTCCCCGTGACGTCGGTTAACAAATTGCGGAACAGCCGGTCGACCAGCCAAGGCAAGGGTGCCGCGCCCTGGTCCGGATGCAGCACCTGCGCCATCGCGATCTCGAGCTCATAAAGCGAGTCGTGACGTGCCTCGTCGAAGCGCGGCGCCTGGCTGGTCGGGCCGATGAACAGGCCCGAGAACAGGTAGGACAGCGAGGGGCGCCGCTGCCATTGCAGCACCAGGCTCTTCAACAGGTCCGGCCGGCGCAGGAACGGGCTGTCATTGGGCGTCGCACCGCCGACCACGACATGGTTGCCACCGCCGGTGCCGGTGTGGCGGCCGTCGATCATGAACTTGTCGGCGCCAAGCCGCGTCTGCCGCGCCTCCTCGTAGATCGCCGTCGTCGTCGCCACGCAATCCTGCCAGTTGGCAGCCGGATGGATGTTGACCTCGATGACGCCGGGGTCGGGCGCCACGCGGATGACGTTGAGGCGCGGATCGTGCGGCGGGCCATAGCCCTCGATATGCACGGGAAGGCCGATCGCCTTTGCCGCGTTCTCGGCCGCCGCGACCAGTTCGAGATAGTCCTCCAGCGCCTCGACCGGCGGCATGAATACACAGAGCCGCCCGTCGCGCGGCTCGACAGAGAGTGCGGTGCGCACCGCGCCGCCGATCTCGGTGATCTCCTGTTCGACACGATCCTGCTGGCCGGTCGCCGCGGTGAAGGACGCCGCCTGCTGGCGGCGCGCCATCTCGTCGGCGCCTTCGAGTTCGGCCGGAGCCGCCGAGGGCAGGATGGCCTCACGCGCGGGCAGCGCACCACGCGGCAGCGACGGATCGACCGGCACGATGTAGGGGAATTGCTCCGGCGGCACATAGGGCAACGTGCCGAGTGGCAAGCGGTAGCCGACGGGTGAATCGCCGGGTACCAGGAACAGCCGGCCACGCCGCGTCTTCCATTTTTCCGAGCGCCAGCGCGGCCCCGATGCCTGGCTGTTCCAGCGCTGGACAGGAAGCACATAGCCGGACGGCTTTGTCAGCCCGCGTTCGAACACCTTCGCCATGCGGCTGCGTTCTTCCGGATCCTCCAGCTTGGAGTTGGACGGATCGACATTTTCGGGCAGCTTGCCTTCCTTGAGCAGCCATTCGGCCGGATCCTCATAGGCTTCGCTGACCATGGCCTTGTCGATGCCGAGTTCGCCGGCAATGGCGGTGAGCAGGCTTTCGGCCTGTTTCGGCCCGATATCGGCTTCGCTCTTTTCGCGCGCAATCAACGACGGGTCGCTCCACACCGGCTGGCCATCGGCGCGCCAGTAAAGCGAGAAGGTCCAGCGCGGCAGGCTTTCGCCTGGATACCATTTGCCCTGGCCGTAGTGGAGAAAGCCGCCCGGCGCAAAGCGCTCACGCAGTTTTCGGATCAGTTCATCGGCCTTTTCGCGCTTGGTCGGCCCGACGGCAGCGGTGTTCCACTCGGCCGACTCGAAATCGTCGATGGATACGAAGGTCGGCTCGCCGCCCATGGTCAGCCGCACATCGCCGGCCGCAAGTGCTGCATCCACCTTGTTGCCGAGCGCGTCGAGCGCCTGCCAGCTTTCATCCGAGAATGGCTTGGTGATGCGCGGATGTTCGGCGATGCGGTCGACCCGCATCTCGAAGCCGAACTCGACATTGGCGAAGCTCGCCATGCCGGAAATGGGTGCGGCGTTGCGGAAATGCGGCGTGGCCGCCAGCGGCACATGGCTTTCGCCGGTGAGCAGGCCGGAGGTCGGGTCGAAGCCGATCCAGCCGGCGCCGGGAAGATAGACTTCGCACCAGGCGTGCAGATCGGTGAAGTCCACGGCGGTGCCGGGTGGTCCATCGAGCGCGACGAGGTCGGGCTTGAGCTGGATCAGGTAGCCGGAAACGAAACGCGCGGCGATGCCGAGATTGCGCAGGATCTGCACCAGCAGCCAGCTCGAATCCCGGCACGATCCTTTTTTCGCGGCCAAGGTCTCTTCCGGCGAGAACACACCGGTTTCCATGCGCACGATGTAGGCGATCTCGCGCTGCAGCCGGGCGTTGAGATCGACCAGGAAATTGACGGTGTTCTTCGCGCTGCGGTCGATCGTCCCGAGGAAAGCCGACAGCAGCGGCCCGGCCGGCTCGGGCGTCCGGTAGATCGTCAGATCGTCGCGTATCTCTTCCGGGTACTCGAACGGAAACGTCTCGGCCGATGGCTCGACGAAGAAATCGAACGGATTGTAGACCGTCATGTCGGCGACGAGGTCGACCTCGATCCTCAGCTCGGTCACCGGTTCGGGAAAGACGAAACGGGCAAGGAAATTGCCGTAGGGATCCTGCTGCAGATTGACGAAATGGTTCGCCGGCTCGACCTTGAGCGAATGGCTCAGCACCTTGGTGCGGGAATGCGGTGCCGGCTGCAGCCTGATGATCTGGGGGCCGAGCACCACCGGCCGGTCGTATTTATAGTGGGTCAGATGGTAGACGGCTGCCAGAATTGCCATGGGGCCCCGGAATTCAGCGTTTCAGAACGAACGCTAGACCCTGACACAGATAGTAGCCGATCTCCAAGCGGATGTTGCGGTGCACCCAATCGAACGCCTTGTTTCTCCCCGAGCAGGTCGACCCCCACTCCGTCTCGGCTTCGCCGAGCCACCTCTCTCCCCCGGTCGACGGGGTAGAGGAAGGGCGCGAACCTATTCCGGCTGGCTCCCTTCCTCTCCCTCCGGAGGGGGGAGAGGTGGCTCGGCGAAGCCGAGACGGAGTGGGGGAAGGCGGTCCTCAATCGCGCGGCCTTTGGTAACGCGATCAGCAATCCATTCAGGCGCGCACATTGCCTGCATGGCGCTGCCTGGCTCAGAAGAATGCCTGTATCCCCGTCTGCGCCCTTCCCAGGATCAGCGCGTGCACGTCATGCGTGCCCTCATAGGTGTTGACGGTCTCCAGGTTCTGCGCGTGGCGCATGACGTGGTAGCCGATCTGGATGCCGTTGCCGCCATGCATGTCGCGGGCCTGGCGGGCGATGTCGAGCGCCTTGCCGCAATTGTTGCGCTTGACGATCGAGATCATTTCCGGCGCCATCTTGCCTTCATCCAGCAGCCGCCCGACACGCAGGCTAGCCTGCAATCCCAGCGCGATCTCGGTCTGCATGTCGGCGAGCTTCTTCTGGTAAAGCTGCGTGCCGGCCAACGGCTTGCCGAACTGCTTGCGGTCAAGGCCATACTGGCGGGCGCGATGCCAGCAATCTTCCGCTGCACCCATCGAGCCCCAGGAAATGCCGAAGCGGGCCCGGTTGAGGCAGCCGAACGGGCCTTTCAGCCCGGAAACATTGGGCAGCAGCGCATCCTCGCCGACCTCGACGCCTTCCATCACCACTTCGCCGGTTATCGACGCGCGCAGCGACAGCTTGCCGCCGATCTTCGGCGCCGAAAGCCCTTTCATGCCCTTTTCAAGCACGAAGCCGCGGATTTCGTCCTTGCCGTTCTCGCCCTTCAACTTCGCCCAGACGACGAACACGTCGGCGACCGGCGAATTGGAAATCCACATCTTCGAGCCGGAGAGCCGGTAGCCGTTGGCGGTCTTCTCGGCGCGCGTCTTCATGCCGCCCGGATCGGAGCCGGCATCCGGCTCGGTCAGGCCGAAGCAGCCGATCCACTCACCGCTGGCAAGCTTGGGCAGGTACTTCTTGCGCTGTTCGTCCGAGCCATAGGCGTAGATCGGATACATCACCAGCGACGACTGCACTGACATCATCGAGCGATAGCCCGAGTCGACACGCTCGACTTCCCGCGCGACCAGCCCGTAGGTCACATAGTTGGCGCCGAGCCCGCCGAACTCCTCGGGGATGTTGATGCCGAGCAGGCCGGCCTCGCCCATTTCGCGGAAGATCGCGGTGTCGAAGGTCTCGTTGAGATAGGCGTCCTCGATCCGAGGCGCCAGCTTGTCGGCGGCAAAGGCCGCGGCACCGTCGCGCACCATGCGCTCGTCTTCCGAAAGCTGGTCCTCGATCAGGAACGGGTCTTCCCAGACGAATGCATTCTTGTCGGCGGCCATGGCGTTCTCCCAACCAGTGCATGTCGCCCAAAAATGTTCAGCGGTTTTGGGACGACATGCATGAAGCAAAATCTTGGCCCGGCTTATCGGCCCGCGCCTCGAAAAAATCAAACGAAATTGCTTCACCGATCAATGAGCGTTAGTAATGGATCATGAGCGTCCAACGTCGCCTTTTGCCCAACATCAGCGCCCTTGTCGCCTTCGAGGCGGTGGCCCGCCTTGGCAGTTTCACCGCCGCCGCCCAGGAATTGGATCTGACCCAGGGCGCGGTCAGTCGGCAGATCAGGTTGCTGGAAGATCAGTTCGGCCGCCGGCTGTTCGAACGCGACAGCCGCAATGTCAGGCTGTCGACATCGGGCGAAATCTACGCTGAGGCAGTGCGTTCAGCGCTTGGCCAGTTGCGCGACGCAGCCCTGGGATTGATGAGCAATCGGCATGGTGGCATCCTGAACCTTGCCATTTTGCCGACCTTCGGCACGCGCTGGCTGATGCCGATGATGCCCGATTTCGTCGAAAACAACCCTGACATCACCATCAACTTCGTCACCCGCGTCGGCCGCTTCGACTTCGCCAGGGAAAGGCTGGATGCCGCCATCCACTACGGCTTGCCGGACTGGCCGGAAGCCGACTCGACGCTGCTGGTGCGCGAAACGGTGGCGCCGATCGTGTCGCCCGAATTCCTCGCCGGCCGCGCCATCGCCACACCGGCCGATATTGGCCGCCTGCCGCTGCTGCATATGGCGACGCGCCCTGGCGCCTGGACCGAATGGTTCGAGCATCAGGGCCTGAGCGCGCCGACCGGACCGGGCATGCAGTTCGAGCAGTTCGGCACCGCTGCCCAGGCCTGCATGGCGGGGCTTGGTGTGGCGCTGTTGCCATTGATCCTCATCGCGGGCGAATTGCAGCGTGGCCAGTTGGTGCCGGCGCCCGGCCAGCCCATGCAAAGCCGCAGCGCCTACTATCTCGTCGTCCCGCACGACAAGCGCGGCCATCCACCGGTCGCCAGCTTTCGCGACTGGCTGCTGGGCCAGGTTGAGAAGGAGCCGACTGTTCTGGCTTGGTAGCTACTTCCGCTTCAGCGCATCCGCCAAGGCAGCACCGAACGCGCCTTGCTGCGCCGGCCGTTCCGGTTGACGCTGTTGTGGTGCCGGCGAACGCGGGGCCGGCCTGCCGCCACCATTGTCGCGCGGCCCGCTGCGCGGTGCACCGCCTTCGCCGCCGTCCTTGCGCATGGAAAGCGCTATGCGCTTGCGCTTGATGTCCACATCGACGACGCGCACCTTGACCACATCGCCGGCCTTCACGATCTCATGCGCGTCCTTGATGAAACGGTCGGCCAGTTGCGAGACATGCACCAGCCCGTCCTGATGCACACCGATATCGACAAAGGCGCCGAAGGCGGCGACATTGGTGACGGTGCCTTCGAGCAGCATGCCGGGCTTCAGATCCTTGATGTCGTCGATGCCGTCGGCGAAGGTCGCCGTCTTGAAGCCGGGGCGCGGGTCGCGGCCGGGCTTTTCCAGCTCCGCCAGGATGTCGCGCACCGTCGGCAAGCCGAAACGCTCATCGACGAAGACGCGGGGATCGAGTGCCTTCAGCGCGGCACTGTCGCCCATCAGCGAGCGGACATCGCGCCCGCAGGCGGCGACGATCTTCTTCGCCACGCCATAGGCTTCGGGATGCACCGACGAGGCATCGAGCGGCTCGCTGCCATTGGCAATGCGCAGGAAGCCGGCGCTTTGCTCGAACGCTCGCGGCCCGAGCCGCGCCACCTTGAGCAAATCCTTCCGGCTGGCGAAGGGACCGGTCGCATCGCGATGCGCGACGATCGCGTCGGCCAGCGACGCGCCGAGACCCGAAACCCGGGCCAGCAACGGCGCCGAAGCGGTGTTGAGATCGACGCCGACGGCGTTGACCGCGTCTTCCACCACCGCTTCCAGCGAACGGCCGAGCCGGTACTGGTCGACATCATGCTGGTACTGGCCGACGCCGATCGATTTGGGCTCGATCTTGACCAGTTCAGCCAGCGGATCCTGCAGGCGCCGCGCGATCGAGACAGCGCCACGCAACGACACGTCGAGGCCGGGAAATTCCGCCGCCGCCGTCGCCGACGCCGAATAGACCGAGGCGCCCGCCTCGCTGACGATCACCTTGAGCGGCTTCGGGCCGCCATCCGCCGGCATGTCGGACAGCATGTCCGCCACCAGCTTTTCCGTCTCGCGGCTGCCGGTGCCGTTGCCGATCGAGATCAGTTCGACCTTGTGCAGGCGAATGAGTTTGGCCAGTTCCGCCTGCGTGCCGCGCACATCGTTCCTGGGCGGAAACGGATAGACCGTCGTCGTCGTCAGCACCTTGCCGGTACCGTCGACCACCGCCACCTTGACGCCGGTGCGGATGCCCGGATCGAGCCCCATCGTGGCGCGCGAACCGGCGGGAGCCGCCAGCAGCAAATCCTTCAAATTGCGGGCGAAGACGTGGATCGCCTCTTCCTCGGCCCGCTCGCGCATGTCCCGCATCAGGTCGAGCGTCAGGTGCAGCGACAGTTTTATCCGCCAGGTCCAGCCGGCGACCTCCATCAGCCAGCGATCACCCGGCAGGCTGCCGCCGATGGCATAGGCATTGGCGATCATCCGTTCGACCGGCTTCACCGGAGACGTGTCGTCGGCATCGACCTCGATGTCGAGCGACAGCACCTCCTCGTTGCGGCCGCGCAGCATGGCCAGCGCCCGGTGGCTCGGCACATTCGCCCAGCGCTCGACATGGTCGAAATAATCGGAGAATTTCGCGCCGGCCTCCTGCTTGCCGTCGACCACCCTGGCCCGCATGAAGGCGCGTTCCTTCATGTAGGTGCGCAATTTGCCGACCAGATCGGCATTCTCAGCGAATTGTTCCGACAGGATGTCGCGCGCGCCATCGAGCGCCGCCTTGGCATCAGCCACGTCTTCGGTCAGATAGGCCAGCGCCAGCTCGGCAGGCACCAGTGCACGGTTTGCTAGGATGGCTTCAGCCAATGGCCCCAGCCCGCGCTCCCTGGCGATCTCGGCCTTGGTCCGGCGCTTCGGCTTGTAGGGCAGATAGATGTCTTCCAGCTCAGCCTTGGTGGCGGCGACGATCTTGCCCTCGAGCTCCCCGGTCAGCTTGCCCTGGTCGCGGATGGAACCGAGGATGGTGTCGCGGCGCGCGTCGAGTTCGCGCAGATAGGAAAGCCGTTCGGCAAGGTCGCGCAATTGTGTGTCGTCAAGCCCGCCGGTCACCTCCTTGCGATAGCGCGCCACGAATGGCACCGTAGCGCCTTCATCCAGCAGTTCGATCGCCGCGGCCGCCTGTTCGGGTCGGGCAGCGATCTCGGCCGCGATGATGGCTGCAATGCGCTTGATGTCGAATGCCATGTCGTTCCTGCTCTTATCGAAAGAGCGGCGACCATAGGCGCAGACGTCCGGTCCGCCAACCGCCGCGTTTCCATGAGCCCGGCGGGTCCACAGGAAAGCGCGCGCTAATGTGGCGGCCAGGCGAGGATCAGACCATCCGGCTCAGCGTCTCGAAGAAGGCGACGATTTCGACATCGAGCGGATCGTCGACCGGCGCCGGTTGTGACGACATCTTGGCGATCACCACTTCAGCCTTTGGGTCGACATAGAGCCACTGGCCATGGATGCCGATGCCGCAATAAGCGCCGTTCGGCAAACCCGTCTGGTACCATTTGTTGCGGTAACGGCCCTTGGGAAACAGCGGCTGCATCGCGCCGCGCTGCCAGGCGTCCGAACTGCCGCCGCTGACAGTCGTATCGTGCACCCAGGCTTCGGGCACGACGCGGCGGCCATTGGCCATCCCACCTTGCCGCATCATCTCGCCGACGCGCGCCAGGTCGCGCGGCGTCACCGAAATGCCGCCGGCGGTGCGCGCCGTGCCTTCCATGTCGACACCGATCGAGGCCTCACCGACGGCGCCGAGCGGCAGCCACAATTTCTCGTGCATCAGGTCGGCAAAACGCTGGCCGGAAGCGCGCTCGAGCAGCAGGCCGAGCAGGTCGGAATTGGGCGAGCGATAGCGGAAGGTCTGGCCATGCGGCTCGGCAAGGCGCTGCAGGGTCAGGAGGAATTCGCGCAGGCTCTCGGTGCCGCCGCCCGGATTCCACAGCGTGGCGCGGCGATAGCGGGCGAAAGCGCTCTCCGGATCGAGATAGGCCTCCTCGAAATCGAGGCTGACGCTCATGTCGAGCACATGCCGCACGCTGGCATCGCCATAGGCCGAGCCGGCGGCTTCAGGGATGTAGGTCGTCACCGGCGCTTCCGGGTCGAACAACCCCTCGCCTTCCAGTATGCCGGCAATGATGGCGGTCAGCGACTTGCTGATGGAAAAGATGATGTGGCGGGCGCCGAAATCCATATGCGGCGCGAACCAGTCGCCGATGAATTTGCCGCCTTTCATCACCGTCAGCGCGTCGGTGCTCGAACGTGCGAGAAATTCAGCCATCGTCTCCGATGTGCTGGCGACCGCGACCTTCTCGCCAAGCAGGCCGCCCATGTTCCGGACCGGCGTCTCGACACTAGCCGGTGCCGCCACCACGCGAGCGGTCGGCACCAGTTCGCCGAGATTCTGGAACGACCACTGGTTGAACGGGTTCTCGCGCCAGTTGGCGAGCACCACCTCGTTGCGGCGAAAGCCGTATCGGGTCTCGAACGCGGTCTTGCCGGTCATGGCGGTCCTTCCGGGTCGTTTCTTCTTGTGGGGCTCAGTTCAGCGCCATGGCGATGGCGTGCACGGCCTTCAGCGTCGCCATGGAATAGGCGACATTGCCGAAATCCGGATAGGTCGAAAGCTTCACCACGACCATCCCGCTGTTCCAGTCCATATGAATCATCTGCCCGAACACGCCCCGGCACATCAGCGCGCGCGAGCGCGGGTCCTCGATCCAGAACTGGTTGCGATAGCTGCCCTCCGGCAGGCTGGGACTGAAATCCGGCCCATGCCTGCCGTTGCGTGTGGCTTCGATCCAATCGGCCGGCACGACGCCGCCACCATTGTCGAGGATCAGCTGGCCAAAGCGGCCATAGTCGCGCAGCGTCGCGTTGAAGCCGCCGTCGGCCACCGCATAGCCGGCGCTGTCGACCGTGAAGCAGGCGCTTTCATCAGTACCGAGCTTTTGCCAGAGTTCTTCCGAAACCAGCTGCGGCAGCCGTTTGCCCGTCACCCGTTCCATGATGAAGGCAAGCACGTCGGTCTCGATCGAGCGGTATTCGAATTGAGCACCGTGCGGGCGGATCGTTTCCTTCAAGCCCAGGATCAGCTCGAACATGTGCGAGGGCCAGCGAAAGGTCGGATCGCTGTCCGGCGGCACCGGCTTCCAGCCGGTGGCGACATCGACCTGGCCAATGTCTGAATAGCGGTCGGTGTATTCCTCGGAGAAGCGGACGCCGCTGGTCATGTCCAGCACATGCTGCACACTGGCGCCGGCCCAACCGGTGACGCTGAGCTCCGGCAGATAGTCGGTCACCGGCTTGGCCGGGTCGATCAGGCCGCGCCCAACCAGTATGCCGAACACCGAACCGGTGACGGACTTCGCCATCGACTGCGACAGATGCAGCGTGCGCTCACCCATGCCGTTGAAATAGCGCTCATAGGCTATCCTGCCGTCTTTCAGCACCAGGAAGCCGTCCGTGTAGGTCTCGTCGAGCAGCCCGGCGAGCGTCGTCAGCTTGCCCTCGCTGTCCTCGACCGGCAGCCCGTCGAGATCGACCTCGGCGCGTTCGAGACGGTGGCGATGGCCATTGCCGCGCCAGACTTCGGCGGTCGGCAGAATTTCGCGGATGTGCTGGAACGCCCAGCGGTTCCATGGCGGCCGGTCCCAGTCGAGCTTCGGCGGCACCATGGCGGGCGGCGAGCCCTGCATGATCGGCGGCCGCGGATCGGAGTTGCGGTAGGAGTCCATGACGACCGAGCCTCTTGAAAGCAAAAACGGACCCGGCGGCGTGGGCCGCCGGGTCCGCTGAAACGCAATTATTTCTGCAGTTCGGTCCAGATCTTGGTGTAGATTTCCTGGATTTCCGGGGCGCACATCTGCTGCAATTCGGCATGCGGCTTGTCGGCTGCCGGTATGACGACTTCCGGCGCATCCTTCATGTCGGCCGGCATGTACTTGTCCGATCCGGTGATGGCGTTGGCATAGCGATGGAAGGCCGAGAGACCTGCCGCATTCTCCGGGTCCATGATGAAGTTCTGGAAAAGCTTGGCGTTCTCGACGTTCTTGGCTTCCTTCAGAACGACGACGTTGTCGCTCCACAGGCCAAAGCCTTCTTTCGGATAGTTGTAGTGGATGGCCGGGTTGGCCAGCCGCTGGCGCAGCGCCGAGCCGTTCCAGTCGCTGGTCGCCTTGAAGTCGCCGGCGCCCATCTTCTCGATGGTGTTGTATTCCATCGCGATCCAGTTCGGCTTGGCCGCGACAAGCGTGTCACGCACCTTCTTCAGCACTTCCTTGTCGGTGGTGCACTGCTGGCCGCCGACATATTTGATCGCGGCGAAGATGACGTCGTTCATTTCGGGAACGACATTGACCTTGCCCTTCAGTTCGTCGGGGGTGTTGAAAATGATGCCCCAGCTGTCGGCCGGTCCCTTGTAGGCGTCGGTGTTGACGACAACGCCGACAGTGCCCAGCGCCCACGGCACCGAATATTTGCGGCCCGGGTCGAAATCGGGATTGGCCCATTCCGGCGCCACATTTTTGAAGTTTTCCATCTTGCTCGGATCAGTCTCTTGAACGAGGCCTTCCTTGATCCAGATCGGCACGTAGGTCTGCGAAGGCACCGCAATGTCGAAGCCGGTGCCGCCCTGGCGAACCTTGGCCAGTGCGGTGTCGTTGGAATCGTAGTCGGTGATGGTCACCTTGACGTTGTATTTGGCCTCGAACTTCTTGATCACGTCGGGGCTGGTGTAGTTGCCCCAATTGTAGATGTTGAGCACGCCGTCGGCGCGCGCCAGGCTCGTCGAGGCGAGCAACGCCAACCCCATGGCGGTTGCTGTTGTCTTCCAGTTCATGGTTTTAACTCCCATTTTCGGTTCAGTCTCGTTTCCTGCTGACGAAGAAAAACAACGTGACGATCGCGACCGAAAGCAGCAGGAAGGCGGTCGATATCGCGTTGATCTCGGGTGTGATGCCGCGGCGGATCTGGCCGAGCATATAGGTGGGCAGCGTGTCCTGGCCGCCCGATTTGACGAACTCGGTGATGACGACATCGTCGAGCGAGATGACGAAGGCCAGCATCAGCCCGGCCAGGATGCCGGGCCACAGAAGCGGCAGCGTGATGCGGCGGAAGGTCTTCCACGGCGTCGCGTAGAGGTCAGCGGCGGCACGCTCCAGCGTCAGGTCCATATTTTCAAGCCGGGCCCGGATCGGCAGGTAGGCGAAGGGAATGCAGAACGCGGTATGCGCGGCGACCAGATAGCCGATGCCAGAATAGCCGGTGAAGATCTTGATGCGCGAGAAGAAGATCAGCAGCGCCACGCCAGTGACGATCTCGGGCACCATCAGTGGTTGGTTGATTGCCGCATATTTGAAGGTGAGGCCGGGATAGGGTGCGGTGCGCGTGGTGGCGAGCGCCGCCATGGTGGCGAAGATGGTGGAAAGCACTGCCGCGACGGAACCAATCTGGAAGGAACGCAGTGTGGCATCGATGACCTGCGTGTTCTGCCATGCCGACTGGAACCATTTCAGCGAAAAGCCGCCCCATTCGGAGGTCGAGCTCGCCGCGTTGAAGGCATAGACGACCAGCACGATGATCGGCAGATAGAGCACGATAAAGCAGGTCGCGGCGATCGCGTTGAATCCTGGCTGATGCTTGATGGAAAAGTTTTTAGCCATGACGCACTCCCGACTTGCCGGCATTGCGCACATAGGCAAGCAGCGCCACCATGACGATGATCATCACCGCAATCGACAGCGCCGAGCCGAGCGGCCAGTTGCGGCCCTGTCCGAACTGCAATTCGATCAGGTTGGACAGCATCATGTTCTTGCCGCCGCCAAGCACGCTCGGCGTTACATAGGCGCCAAGCGCTGGGATGAAGACCAGGATGGAGCCGGCGATGACGCCCGGCTTGACCAGCGGGAAGATGATCCGCCGCAGCACCTGGAAGCGCGTCGCGTAAAGGTCGTAGCCCGCCTCGACCAGCCTGAAATCGAGCTTCTCCATGCTGGCATAGATCGGCAGCACCATCAGCGGCAGGTAGACATAGGCCATGCCGATCAGGATCGCCGTGTCGGTGTAGAGGATCTGGATCGGCGCCGAGATGATGCCGAGCTTGAGCAGGATCGTGTTGATGATGCCTTCGTTGCGGATGATCTGCAGCACCGCGAAGGTGCGGATCAGCAGGTTGGTCCAGAACGGAATGGTGATCAGGAACAGCCAGAGATCGCGGGTCTTTTCACTGCGCGTCGCCATGAAATAGGCGGTCGGGAAGCCAAGCGCCAAAGTGGCGATGGTCGTCACCACCGAAAGCTTGATCGAGCGCAGGAAGATGGTGACGTGGGCGGCGGCGATCGAAAGCGTATCGTCAAAGATATCGCGTTCCAGAAACACCGCTATCCATGCTTCCGGCGAGAACTGCCACTTCACGTCGCCATAGGAACCTGGCGTCAGGAACGAGTAGACCAGCACGATCAGCAGGGGACCGGTCGCGGCGAGGAAAATGACAAGCAGCGCTGGCGCTGACAGAAGCCAGCGGTCACGCACATCGCGCCGTTCCGCTGCCTTGGCGACTTCTTCCGCGGTCGCCATGATCAGTCCTTCAGCACTTGCGCGGCATCGTTGCCGATCAGGATACCGACCTTGTCGCCACGCTCGAAACCGCAGCCGGCGCTGCGTGTGTTCTGCTGGCGAACGGTGAAGTCCTCACCGCTGTCGAGCTGGACATGGATATGCGTATCGGTGCCGAAATAGACGACGTTCTCGACCGTGCCCGACAAGTCGCCCTTGCTCTTGGTCAGCTTGGCATGCTCGGGCCTCACCACCACGGTGGCGTTGTCCTTGGGCTGGAAGCCCTCGGCAACGGTCGCCTCGATGGTCGTGCCGGATTTGAGCGTCGCGCGCGCCTTGCCGTTGCCGATGCCTGATATGGCGGCGGTGAGGAAGTTGGTTTCGCCGATGAAGTCGGCGACGAAGCGTTCCGCCGGCTTGTCGTAGATATCCCAGGGCGAGCCGACCTGCAGGATCTTGCCCGACGACATCACCGCGACGCGGTCCGACATGGTCAGCGCTTCTTCCTGGTCGTGGGTGACGAAGATGAAGGTGATGCCGGTCTCGTGCTGGAGCCGCTTCAGCTCGATCTGCATCTCCTTGCGCAGCTTGTAGTCGAGCGCAGACAAGGGTTCGTCGAGCAGCAGCACTTTCGGCTGCGGTGCGAGCGCCCGGGCCAGCGCCACGCGCTGCTGCTGGCCACCGGAGATCTGGCTGGTGCGACGACCGGCGAGTGCCTCCATCTTGACCAGCTTCAGCATCTCGGCGACGCGCGCCTTGATCTCGGCCTTCGGCTTGCCCAGCATTTCCAGGCCAAAGCCGATATTGTCGGCGACCGTCATGTGCGGGAACAGCGCATAGGACTGGAAAACGGTGTTGACCGGCCGCTTGAAGGGCGGCAGCAGCGCGATGTCCTGGCCATAGAGCAGGATTTCACCGGCGGTTGGGAAGTCGAAGCCGGCGATCAGCCGCAGCAATGTCGTCTTGCCGCAGCCGGATGGCCCCAGCAGCGTGAAAAACTCATTCTCGCGGATGGATACCGAGACCGTGTCGAGGGCAGCGACCTGCCCCTCACCTGATCCGAAAATTTTGCTGACGTTTACTACTTCAATCGCATTCCGATCCGGTTTGTCCGGCACGATTACGCCTCACTGTTGACCCCGCTCTTGCTGGCGGAGCTCTTCCCCTGTTCGATGTGACCACATGGCCGGTAGGTTGGCAAGCCCGGCATTGAATCACAGTTCAGTTCGTTATTTTCGGCTAGCAAGCCTCACCCCAGCAAGCCGCATGCCATTGTCAGGCCTGGTAGGTGATCTTGCCGCCACAGATCGTCGTCACCGGCCGCACCTTGTGCAGATCGGCCGGCGCCGTTTTCTCGATATCGGCCGACAAAACGACCAGATCGGCCATGTAGCCGGGTTTCAATGTGCCCTTGCGGTGCTCGGCGAATTCGGCATAGGCGCCCTCGACCGTGTATGCGGCGAGCGCTTCATGCAGCGAGAAGCTCTGGTCCGGGTCGCTGTCTGCCCACGGTTTGCGCAACACTGCCGCCTGAATGCCCAGGATCGGATCGATCGGCGACACTGGCCAGTCCGAGGCGAAGACGACATGCGCGCCGGCATCCTTCAAGGTCCGCCAGGCATAGCTCAGCGGCCAGCGCGCCGGCCCGATGCGCGACACCGTCGGCTCCAGCGGAAAATCCATGGCTCCGGGCGGGTGCGGCGGCTGCATGGAGGCGATCACGCCGAGTTCGGCGAAACGCGGCACGTCGGCAGTGGTGGTGACCTCGATATGCTCGACCCGGTGACGGCTGTCGCGCCTGCCATTCGCCTTCTGCGCCGCCTCATAACCGTCGAGCACCGCGCGCACGGCGCCGTCGCCAATCGAGTGTACGGCGATCTGCAGCCCGCGCTTGTCGACCGCGACGGCCAGATCGATGAATTGTTGCGGCGTGAACAGAGGCTCGCCCACCCAATCGGGCCGGTCGGCATAGGGCTCGACCATGACAGCCGTCCAGGAATCGAGCACGCCGTCATAGAACACCTTGACCATGCCCGACGACAGCCATTCGCTGTTGTAGCGTTCGGCCATCGTTGATGCCTTGTCGAGCATGTCGAGCGTCATGAAATTCTTGTAGTGGAACGGGATCTGGACGCGGCAGGGCAAGCCTTCCTCGGCTTCGATCTCGGCCAGCAGCTCGAGCTGATAGAGGTTGCCGTCCATGTTCTGGATCGAGGTGATGCCATGGCGGGCGCACCAGGCGAGGCCGCGCCGCATGATGTCGCGGTCGGCGGCCCGCTCGGCCGCTGTCGGCATCGGGTCCGGCTCGCCGCCTGTCGCCAGTCCCAGCCGCACCCGGCTTTCGCCGGCAAGGTCAAGCACCGGGCCAAAGGCCTCGCCCTCGCGCAATTCACCCGCGGCCAGACCATCATCACCCATGACGATCTCATTGCCCGGACCAAACCTGCGACCCTGCAGGATGCCGGCCATTTCCAGCGCCTTGGTGTTGGCCCACATCGTGTGGTGATCGGGCGCCGCCATGCAGAACGGGCGATCGGGCAAAATGGCGTCGAGATGGTGGCGCGTCACCCGCTCGCTGCCAAGCACGGTGTAGTCGACGCCTTGCCCGACCAGCATCGGTGCATCCGGCCGCGTCGGCGCATAATCGCGGATTGCCTTTTGCAGTGCATCGAAGCCGTGAATACCCGTGAGCTGAAGGTGGGCAAGTTCAGCCCCGCCTGAAAACAGGTGCATGTGGGCTTCGATGAAGCCCGGTACGACAGAACCGCCCTTGGCGTCGATGACGTTGGTGGCCGGTCCCTTGAGCTCTTCGATGGCGGCGCGGCTGCCAAGGGCGATGATGGCGCCGTCCTTGACGGCAACGGCCTCGGCGGCGGGGTTGTCGTCGTCCATGGTCTGCACACGACCGTTGATGACGATCAGATCCGCATTGTGACCCGCACCTGTGACAGACATCGCGACTCCGCGCTTTTGACGACTGACTGGGACCGACAACCCCGTGTCCAACAACCTGCCACTCCGCTGGAGCGGCGCTATCGGACAGAAGTGATGCCAGCGCGCCGTCTTTGAAATTCCCCTTGTTATCCCAAGAGACAGCGTGGATAAGAATGCGACTGATTATTCGCGTTTGTCAACATGCGGAATTTGGAATGTATTGTGGACAGCACCCTGCGCCTGTGTTGGGACCGGGCGGGGACGAGGACGTCAAGCAGTGAAGCGCAGTCTCGACCGCAAAACCAGGATAGCGCTCGAACCCCGCAAGCAGCCGCGGCAACAACGGTCGAGCAAGGTGGTGGATCGGATTCTCGACGCGGCGCTGGTCTTGACGCGCGAGCAAGGAACCAAGACGCCGACGACGCTCGCCATTGCGCAGCGCGCAGGCTTGTCGGTCGGTTCGGTCTATCAATACTTCCCCAACAAGGAAGCCATTCTTCTGGACCTCGCCCGGCGCTGGCTGTCATCTTTTCCGGAGGTGATCGAAAAGCGCATCAAGGTCGCCCCGCCCACCAACCGCGAAGAGTTTCGGCAGGAAGTGCGCAAGCTCTTCATCGATACGTCCCGGCTCTACCTCGAAAACGCCAGCCTGATGCCGGTGATCGAGGCCATTTCAGGCAACGCCGATCTCAGGCCGATCCAGAACGAATATGACGACCAGATCATCGCCCTCTACGCCGCATGGCTGCAGCACGCGAACCCGGCTCTTGAAGACAAGATCGCCAGCCGGCTCGGCGTGCTGATGATGGAGGTCGGACACGTCTGCCGGCTTGTGGGGCTGAAAAAAGATCGCAGGACGTTCGACCTCATCGAGGACGATGTGGAAACCATGTGGCTCGCTCTGGTGAGCCCCTATCTCAATCTTGACTGATTTCGCACTTCGAGAGGAATTTTATGAAGACTGTCTATTCGCCGCTTCATGCTGGCCATGCCGGCCAGATGGAACTCGTCACCTCGGCCATCGTGCCGGGTTTCGAAAAGCCCTCACGGGCCGAATTCATCAAGGCGCGGGTCGAAAGCGAGAAACTGGGGCCGATCGTCCTGCCGCTCGAGCACGATCTCGCCGCCGCCAAGCGCATCCACAAATCAGACTACATCGACTTCCTGCCGACGGTCTGGCCGCAATGGGTAGAAGCCGGCTTCAAGGGCACGGCGATGCCCTTCACCTGGCCCACGCGCGGCCTGCGCGGCGACGTGCCGCCAAAGCGCGTCGACGCGCTGCTCGGCTATTATTCCTTCGATGCCGGCGCCACTTTCGTCGAAGGCACATGGGCCGCGATCAAGTCGTCCTATGACGTGGCGCTGACCGCCGCCGGCCTGGTCAAGGATGGCGAGGCTTCCGCCTTCGCACTCTGCCGTCCGCCCGGCCATCATGCCGGAGCCGGCTTCATGGGCGGTTACTGCTACATCAACAACGCCGCCGTCGCCGCGCAATGGTTCCGCGACCAGGGCGCCAAACGCATCTCGATCCTCGATGTCGACTATCACCACGGCAACGGCACGCAGGAGATCTTCTATGATCGCGCCGACGTACAGGTTCTCAACCTGCACGGCGACCCGATGGTCGAGTACCCGTTCTTCCTCGGCCATGCCGACGAACGCGGCGCCGGTGCCGGCGAAGGCTTCAACATCAATTATCCGATGCCCTTCGGCACCGATTGGGACGCCTGGAACGCCTCGCTGGAGGATGCCTGTGCCAAGCTCGCCGCTTACGCACCGGATATCGTCATCGTCTCGCTCGGCGTCGACACCTTCGAGAAAGACCCGATCAGCCAGTTCAAGCTGAAAACATCTGATTATCCCAAGATCGGTCGCCGCATCGCCAAGCTCGGCCTGCCGACGCTGTTCGTGATGGAAGGCGGCTATGCCGTCGAGGAGATCGGCGTCAACGCCGTCGGCGTGCTGACTGGCTTCGAAGATCGGTAACAACCAGGACCGGGCGGCAGTGCCGCCCGGCTCTCGCGATCAGGTGGCTACACCAACGTTGGGCGCGACAACTGGTTCGGCCGGTTTGCGCGAGCGGCCGAGGTAGTAGACCGCCGCTGCCGCGATGACGCCGGCTGCGAGGATGCCCACCGCCAGAACCGGCCGATACCAGAACCAGGCAATCGCGATCGTCGTCGTGCCGACCAGGATCGCCAGGAAGAAGGCGATGATGCCGGTTCCCATCCGCGCCATGCTGCCGAGGAAGGGGATCACGTCGAGGATCACGCCGATCGGGCTAAGGAACAGGGCAAAGCCGATGGTCAGCAACAGCAGGCCAGCGGCGCGCAGCAGCCAGGTGATCAGCGTGTTTGCGCTGACCGCCTCCGCGAACATCTTGTCGGCCGGGACAGTGCCGGTGTCGACCATCAGCAATGCATCGCCCGCCTCGGTCTGGTACGGCTCGAACCGGCTGCCGGCCTGCCGCGCGACGATGCTGACCACGCCGAGCGGCGCCAGCTCATAGCCGATGCGGTAGTCGCCCAACGCCGGCGTTGTCGTGTCGGCACCGAGATAGATCTTGCCGTCGACGATGCCGAGCGGCTTCGTCCCGGTATAGGCGGCCTTAATCGCGGCCGACTGGTTGGCCGACAGCGAATAGTCCTTGTCGCCCTCGATGCGATCAAGCACCGGCGTGTCGAGATCGAAGGCGACGAGTTTGCCTTGTGGGATCTGGAAGGTCTTGCTGTGGATTTCCATCGGCGGATTCTGGTGGCCGTCCGGCTTCTTGAAATCCGACGAGTCGATCTGGCTGTCGTCCCACACCTTCGAATAGCTGTAGGTGGTCACCGTCTCCTCGCCGCCGCCAAGCTTCTTGGTGGTTTCGGATTTGGATTCCTCTTTCCACTGATACATCTCGGCGGTGCGCGACAGGCGGAGCCCTTGCGCCGCAATGCCGAAATCCGGATCGGCGAG
The DNA here is from genome assembly GCF_042647205.1 of Mesorhizobium cantuariense. Taxonomy (NCBI): domain Bacteria; kingdom Pseudomonadati; phylum Pseudomonadota; class Alphaproteobacteria; order Hyphomicrobiales; family Phyllobacteriaceae; genus Mesorhizobium; species Mesorhizobium cantuariense. The sequence goes on from NZ_JBHRVD010000001.1 coordinate 5,384,734, forward strand.
ACCGCTCTCGGCCGTCACCGGTCCGCTGACATGCACCAGCTTTCCGTCATTGGCGGCATCGACGCTGTCGGCGCTGGCCGAAACGACGGCGCCGGCCCCTTCGGCCAGCGAACGCGCCGTCTGCACCGCGCGGCCCTCGTTCCAGAACAGCCCGATCACCATCAGCACCACCAGAAGCAGGCCGAAGATGACCCCGCCAACCGCCTGCTTGATCCGCCCGAACCACGAGACGGATGTAACTTCCCGAAATGAATCGCTCATTGTTTCCCCCGAAACCAAATTGCCACCCCACTGCGTGCCGCCGCGAGATGATTGCGACGGTCCTGCCGCCCGCAGGCATGGCTGTAAGAGGCGCCCGTCTCTTCAACGCTCCCGAACCTAGCGGAATCGACTAGCCGCCGATATGGCCGGTTTGCAATCAGTGAAGACTTTTCGCGTCTCTGTCTTCTGTCTAAGGCGCGAAAATCGACCTCTGAGTCGCACCTGAGTCCACCAGATTCGATTTTGTCAAATCGCGTTTGATGTCGGATTCAACTGCGGGTAGATTAGACCCGAATCAGCCGGTCCTTGGGGGGCGCGGCGACCACCCAAAGTCTCTTGTTCCGGACTTTTCCGGCACCAGACGCGGACGGCTTCGCGTTCCCTGAATCGATTCGGGATTTGGTTTGGCGCAGCCCTGCGCCACGCGTGTGTCTTCGTCAAAGTAATGCGTATTCGGGTTCGGCGGCTGGCTTCCAGCATCCGGACAGCAGAAACGATTCCGGCCAAAAGCAAAAGAATGAGCAGTCCCGCCGCGCTACTTCAATCCGACACATTGGGCTCGCGCCTGACGTCGCGCGGTGATCTGACCAGCTTTTTCATGCAACTGACCGCCGAGATCGGCGCCGACAGCTACATGCTGGTCGCCATCGTCCACGACCAGGACCGCAACGATGCACGCATCGTTTCGTCCAACTGGATTTTCGATGCCATCGAGCTGATCGGCAAGCGGCTGATCGCCGGGCTTGCGCAAGGTGCGCTCACCGTTGCACCAGGCATCCGCCCAAGACCGCTGGTGGCATCCCAGGCACCCGAGGCGGACGGATTGATCACCGGCGAGGAGGCGCGCCTTCTCGATGTGCTCGGCCATGCCGAGGTCTATTCGCTCAGGCTGAATGTCGGCCGCCAGCGCCTGTTCGCCCTGTTCTCTGCCGCGACCGCCGGCAGCATCGACCAGCCGGCGCTGATGCGGGCGCAGCTGAAATGCTGCTACGCGCTCTCGCATATCCCGCAACTAATCGCCGCCGCCGCGATGCAGGATCCGCTGTCGGATCGCGAGCGCGAATGCCTATTCTGGGTCTCTGAAGGCAAGACCACCGACGAGGTCGCCGTCATCCTTGGCGTCTCCTCCAACACCGTCAACAGCTACATCACCCACGCCATCCAGAAATTCGCGGCCAGCAACCGCGCGATGGCCATCGCCACGGCGATCAGGAGCGGCATCATTTGAAACGCGCCGATATCAAGGAGGCTGCCGAAGCCCTTTTCAACGAGCAGCGCAACCCGTTCGGCGCCTTCTCGCTCGGCTCCGAAACCCATCATGCCGTCAGCATTCCCGATGCCGTGCGCCGCTGCCGCTGGATCGCCGTCGACATCAACGCCTCGGCCTTCGGCCTGTTCTTCGTCAGCCCGTCACCCGAACGAGCACGGCTCTTCCCTTGCCTTGATTCCGACTATCCTGGCATTGCCGTGGCGACCAAATTCATTTCAGGCGCCAATGGCGAGGAGATCGTACGCCACACCCGCAACTCGACGGAGCCGCGCTGGTGGACGGACGACGGCGTCGCCGCCATGGCGGAGACGTTCGGCAATCTCGCCTGGACCGAGCAGATGGCGCCGCTGGCGCCCGGCACCAGCGGCATCGCCTTCCCCGTCCACGCCGACCGCGGGCAATGCGGCCTCGTCGTTTTCCTAGGCTCGGAGATGGCCTTGCCGCAGGACGCGCTCTACGAAATCCACGCCCGCTGCTTTTCGCTGTTCGCCGCCGTCGCCCGCATCCGTCCGGGCGATGCCGGCCGTACGCGCGCGATTTCCAAGCGCGAACTCGAATGCCTGAAGCTGACCGCCAACGGCAACACCAGCGAGGAGATCGCGCGGCTCCTGAAGCTGTCGGTGCACACCGCCAACCAGTATCTGACCCAGTCGACCCAGAAGCTCAACGCCGTCAACCGCAACCAGGCCGTGGCCAAGGCGCTGCGGCTGGGCCTGATCGAATAGGATAATTCGAGGATCGGCCGGCGGCGGCTCGCGATCAATGTCAGCGATAAGCGAGCGGCTCGACCTTACGGATACGCGCCTCTTCGATCACAGCCTCGAGCAGAGCCGTGTTGTGCTCGGGGTCTTCGCCCGGCTTCTCGAATGATACGTAATTGACCACCACCGAGGCACCGAGCTCGCTCAACGTCAGCTGGAAATAGACGGTGACGCCAGGTGGCCTCAGTTCCAGATCAAGCACGATGCGCGGGCTGCCGCTCCAGTCGACATGCGCCTCGCCGCCATGGCCGAGCCGTAGCGTGCCAGGCATGAAGAACAGCTCCACCGCTGAATCGACCAGATCCGACAGGCACGCGAAATGCTCCAGCCGGATGAAGGCGATGTAGTCGGCGACATCGATCAGCCTCAGTTCCCCCACCACCTGCTCGATGGCGCTGGCGACGATGATCTCGCGGGATTTTGCGTGCGGTTGCCGGTTCATGAAATCTGTCTGCGCTCAGCCTTTTTCGAGTAGACGATCCGCACCAGTTCGGCGACGGCCTGGTAGAATTGTGACGGGATCACATTATCGACCGAAACTTGCTTGTACATGGAGCGGGCGAGCGCCACGTCCTCGAAGACAGGGATGTTGTGTTCCCGTGCGATCTCGCGGATCTTGAGCGCCACCAGATCCTGGCCCTTGGCCAGCACCATCGGCGCCGAGTCCTCGTCGCGCACATATTTCAGCGCGATCGAGAAGTGCGTCGGGTTGGCGATGATCAGCGTCGCGCGCGGCACCGCCGTCATCATCCGCTTGCGCGCCCGGTCGCGCGCCAGCGAGCGCAGCCGCGACTTGACGATCGGGTCACCCTCGGACTGTTTGAACTCGTCCTTGACCTCCTGCTTGCTCATGCGCAGATCCTGCTTCCAGTGGAAGCGCGACCAGACGATGTCGATTGCCGCGATCAGCCCCATGACGAAGACGATTGCCACCAGGATGTCGACGGCGATGCCGCGGATGACGAGACCGAAGGCGACCGGATTGGTGATCATCCCGGCGAGCAGCTTGCGGTGGTCTTCGGACAGCGTGAAGCTCAGCACAACGATGGCAAAGCCGACCTTGCCGAGTGCCTTCAGGAACTCGACCCAACCCTGAATGCCGAACAGCCTGTTCCACCCCTTGGCGATCGAGATGCGCGAGAGTTGCGGCCGCACCCGCTCGCCGACGAATTGCGGCATGTTCTGGAACACCGAGGCGCCGACACCGGCGACGGTCAGCAGCACCATCAGGCTTAGGACGGCGCGGCCAACCTCGAGGAGGACGATCTTGTAGAGCGCGATGACATCGGTCTCGGTGTCCATCGGCCAGGCTTCCGGCTTCTCCAGAAACATCGACAGGAACATGCCGAGATCGATGATCGCGTCCTTGGCGTAGAAGACGGTGAACACCAATATGGCAACGAAGGACGCAAGCAGCGCCGTCTCCCGCGAATGGGGCAGTTTGCCCTGTTCGACAGTGTCGCGGATCTTCTTTTCCGTCGCCTCTTCGGTTTTCGAATCCTTGTCGACCGCGTCAGCCATGGCGCGGTCTTAGGCGGCGTTCTGGGTCGAGGGAAGTTCGAAGGCGCCTTCGCGCGACAGCCGGATCGTCGTCGTCACGACCGTCTTGCGCGCCGCCGTGATGTCGGCGAGAGGGACCCCCTCCGAGCCCTGTCCCAGTTCGGCTTCGATCATGCGCCGCGAGCGGGCGCCGATCGCCGACAGTACGGACTCGGCAAGTCCCGCCTGCGCGCCGCGCAAGGCCAGCGTGACCAGTTCGGTCGACAGCCCGTCGAACAACAGCACCCGCGCTTTCTGCGTGAGCAACGGCAGGTCGTCGAAGGCAAACAGGCGAGCCCGGACGCCATCGAGATCGGGCGTACCGGCGGCCTCCAGGTCCTGCATGACCTCTTCGAGCAGAGGCTTGTCCAGTTCGTTGAGAACGCTGGCGACGCGCGCCTGTCCGGCCGACGTGTCCTTGGTCGAGGTTTCTGTCAGCACACTGGTGCGCAGCCGGTTTTCGACGATCCTGCTTGCGGCTTCCGGAACATTGGCCATCGTCACCATGCGCTTGATGATTTCGCCGCGCGTCGACTTGGTCAACGTCAACAGCACACTCGCCGCCGCTTGCGGCGCCAGCTTGGACAGCACCATGGCCGCGGTCTGTGGATGCTCGCCAGCCAGGAAGGCGCCAAGCCGCGCCGGCTCGAGCTTTTCGAGCTCGGGCCAGATCGGCGGCGGACCTTCCGGTGCGACCTCGAACCTCTTGTCGCCCATGATCGCGCTCATCTCTTCGGGCGACAGCGACTCGTTGAGGATAGTGTCCATCCTGTCGGCGGAATCGAGCAATCCCGCCCCTTCGGTGAACTCGGCCTCGAATTCGGCGACGATGCGTTCGAGATCGCTTTGCGGAATCGTCCGCAGCAGACGGGCGCCTTCGATCAGCGCCTTCAGTTCTTCCTGCTTGAAGAATTTCAACAGACGGCTGGCCGACGGCTTGCCCATCGCCACCAGGATGGCGGCGGCCTTCTGCGCGCGGGTCAAGGTCACCGGCGTCGTCATGCCACTCGCCTCCGCTGCCACCGGCAAGCTCCGCAACCCATGTCCTAGGCGCCCTTCGTGCCGGCGATGATTTCGGTCAGCCTGATGCCGAAGCGCGACGGATCGCTTTCCAGCACGGTGATTTCGCCACGCGCGATCTTGCGGCCGTTGACCACGACGTCGACAGGTTCGCCGATACGGCGATTGAGCGCCACCGTCGACCCCTTCTGCAGCGCCATCAGCTCGGAGACCGGCATCTCGGTGCTGCCGAGGATGATCTGGACATCGACGGGGATGTTCATGATGACGCTCGAATTGGCTGATGAAGCGGCTCTGAACGCCGCATCGGGGCGTTGCTCCTCTTCATGCAGGACACCGCGCAATTCTTCGATGGCATGGTCGAGCTGCTCGTCCGGCTGGTCGAGGTCGGCTTCCACCTTGGTCTTGGCCATGAATCGTCTCCAAATGTCAGGCGCGTCCGGCGGCAGCCGGCATCAGCGCTTCGATAAAGTCCTGCCCGGCATCGTAGGGATGCCTGATTCGGACGGTGTAATTCTGTCCCAGTTTGCCGAACTCGCATACGAACAGCGTCTTGCCGCGCGCGCTGAGACGCGCCTGCGATTGCGCCGTTTCCTCGAATTCGATGATCTGGCCAATTTCGAAACCGGCGAGGTCGCCGAGTGTCAGCCGGGCCAGCGGCATGGTGGCCTCAAGTGCCACCGTGGAGCGCATCACCTCTTCCGAAAAGCGCGCGCGCCAGCTGGGTCCGTGATCGTCATCGCTGACGGGGACAGCCCCGTCGCGGCTGGCCAGCACGACACGCTGCGGCATCGTCACGGTGACGGTGCCGCTGTCGGCCGGCGTCGAGATGCCAAGGACGATGCGGATTGCCGCGCCGTCGCGCAGCACGTGCCGCTTCGCCTCGGTGCCCGACATTGCCCGCGGCACTGGCAGGCGCAGGTCGAGCGAGCGCCGTCCCGATCCATTCAGGGCCTGCGCGACCTGCTGGAACACCATGGTCGAGACATCGATTTCGATCTGCGACAGATCGCGCTCGATCGGCGAGACCGGCAGATCCGGATCGCCGCCGAACAGCGTGCAGACCATGATCGCGATCGCCGGAGCATCGATCACCAGAGTCATCGCATCGGAGGACGCGGACGAGCCGACGACGGTCAGGGCAAACGTGTCGCCGGCGCGCGAACGCGCCTCGGGAACGCGGCTGACTTCGATCGCCTTGAGATCGACGGCGACCGGAACGCCAAGCTCGCCGGTCAGGCTTTTTTGCAACAACGGCACGGCGCGCTCAGCCATGGCCCGGCCGGCATCGATGACCTGGGCTGCCTCGCCGCTGTCGCCAACCAGACGCTCGATGATCAGCGAGCGCGCTTCCGCTGGGCTGCCCGGACTGGTCATGACAGTGCTGGGACCGATCTGTCGCGCATCGTTCAGGCGGCCTTCTTTTCGACGGTACCGGTGTTCATCGTGCTCTGCTCGACGGCGTCGATCGTCGGCCGTTCATAGGATGAGATGGTCTTGCGGCCGAACTCGATCGCCACCTGCGGCAGTGCGCCGTTCATGTAGGCCAGCAGCGTCTGCTTGACGATGATGTAGAGGCGGTTCTTCTTCTCGCGCACCGTCTTGATCTTGGTGGCGACCGGCCCGACCACCGAATAGGACAGGAAGATGCCGAGGAACGTTCCGACAAGTGCGGCACCAATCAGGCCGCCGAGGATTTCCGGCGACTGGTCGAGCGCGCCCATCGCCTTGACCACGCCGAGCACGGCGGCGACGATGCCGAGCGCCGGCAGGCCGTCGCCCACCGCCACCAGCGCGTGATAGGCCTTCATCTTGTCGGACTTGATGGTCTGGATTTCTTCGTCCATCAGCGCCTCGATCTCGTGCGAGCGGGCATTGCCGATGATGATGATGCGGCAGTAGTCGCAGATGAAATGCGTCAGGTCATGGTTATGCAGCACGGTTGGGAACGCCTGGAAAATCGCGGACTCTTCCGGATTGTCGATATGCGCCTCGACCTCGCTGCGGGATTTCGAACGCAACTCGCGCATCAGTGAGTGCAGTACGCCGAGCGTTTCAAGATAGTCCTGTTCCTTCGGCACCGCCTGCTTGAAGGCTTCGAGAATGCCCTTGCCGGTGTCCTTGACCGTCTTCATCGGATTGGCGACGAGGAAGGTGCCAAAAGCCGCGCCACAGATGATCACGGCCTCCCATGGCTGGATCAGCACGTGAAGATGGCCGCCCATGGCCATGAAGCCGCCAAGGACGCAGCCGAGCGTTACCACCAGTCCAATCAGAATGCCCACGACAGGTCCTTCCGCATTTCACATCGGGAGCAAGGGATAGCCCCCGTGCCTTGTGTGAGGCTTGAATCGAAAGCGTCGGAGACGATTCAGTTTCGCGCAAGGAAGTGGGGGTATTGTCCTGACATAGCTTCGGCCGGAGGCACGTCTTTGCTTAATACCTTTACCAGCTACCAGCTCATCACCAAGGACATTTCAAAGTCGCTCGACAGGATCGAGCAGCAGCCCGTGGTTGATCGCGACACCAAATATTATCTCGCCAACATCACCAAGGTGAAATCGATCGACGATTTCGTCAAAAACGACCGCTTGTTCAAATATGCCATGAAGGCCTACGGGCTCGAGGACATGGATTACGCCAAGGCCTTCATGGTCAAGGCACTCAAGGAAGGCGTCTCCGATCCCGACAGCTTCGCCAACAAGCTGACCGACAAGCGCTACGCCGAATTCGTCAGCGCCTTCAATTTCGCCGCCAACGGCGCCGATGCGACCATCTACAACAAGACGCAGCAGATGGTGACCAAGAACTACGCCACGCAGGCGAAAATCGCCGGCCTCGATCCGAATTCGGCCTATGTGAAGGGCGAGACGACATACTATCTCGCCAACATCACAAAGGTGAAGTCGATCGACGATCTGATGTCGAACAACCGGCTCTACACATACGCGCTGGCGTCTTTCGGTCTCGATTCGGCGACGGAGGACAAGGATCTCATCAAGCGGGTTCTGCAGGGTGGCGTTCGCGACCCCGATAGCGTCGCCAACAAGATGACGAACAAGACCTACGCCGCGCTTGCCTCCGCCTTCAATTTCGAAGCCTATGGTGCGAACACCACCACCATCAATCCGGCGCAGCAGCCGACCGTCGACAAATACATGCGCCAGACCCTCGAAGAGGATGCCGGCCAGACCAATCAGGGCGTGCGGCTGGCGCTGTATTTCGACCGCAAGGCGCCAACCATCACCAGCTGGTACGAGGTGCTGGCCGACACCGCGCTTGCCAGCGTCGTGCGCACCGTGCTCGGCCTGCCCGATTCCTTCGCCACCGCCGATGTCGACAAGCAGGCGCAGCTGTTCGAGCAGAAACTCGACATCTCGGATTTCTCCGATCCCGAGAAGCTCGGCAAGTTCCTGACGCGCTTCACCAGCATGTACGAGATCAACAACCCGACCTCATCGGCCGTCACCTCCGTCAGCGTGCTGTTTGCCCAGCCGATCACGGTCGGCATCTCCACCGACCTGATGATGGCCATGCAGAAACTGAGGTTCTGAGAGCATCATGCGGGACAGCCTGTACGTCGCCCTTTCCTCGCAGATCGCGCTCGAGCGCCGCCTCGACACGATCGCCGACAATGTCGCCAACGCCTCGACGATCGGCTTTCGCGCCACCGGCGTGAAGTTCGAGGACGTCGTCTCCGGCACCGGGCAGAAATCGGTGTCCTTCGCCTCCTCTGGCAAGACCTATCTTTCCGGCGCTCACGGTGCTTTGAGCGAGACCGGAAATCCCTTCGATTTCGCTATTCAGGGCGATGCCTGGTTCGCCATAGAAACGCCGGTCGGCACCGTCATGACCCGTGACGGGCGCTTTTCGATGAACGAGAACGGCGAGCTGATGTCGACCGAGGGCCACCCGGTGCTCGATGCCGGCGGCTCGCCGATCCAGCTCGATCCCCGCAACGGTCCGCCCAAGGCCGGGGCCGACGGTTCGCTGCGCCAGAACGATCAGCTTGTCGGCTCGATCGGGCTCTACAATTTCGATCCGGGCGAGAATTTCGTCCGCTACGGCAATTCCGGCATCGTTCCGGCGCGCACGCCAGAGCCTGTAACAGATCGCTCCGACATTGGCGTCGCCCAAGGTTTTCTCGAAGAATCCAACGTCAACCCGGTGCTGGAGATCACCCGGCTGATCCAGGTTCAGCGCGCCTTCGAGAACACCGCCGCCCTGATGCGGCAGACCGACTCCTCCACCGACGAGGCGATCAAAACGCTCGGCTCGAAATAATCCATGTCGCTCGACCAGCCATCCCTGCGCGCACCTGAAAGACAAGTCCAGCCGGTGCCGGAAGACCGGCTTGCCGCGCTGGAACGGGTCTGGCGGCGTTTCGCCGACGCCGAGGCGCTGCTCAAGCGCGGCGGCCGCGTCGTCGAAGTCACGCCCACGCACTACAAGGTGCACGGCCTTTCCGATTTCGCCAGGCTGGGCGACATCGTCGAGCAGCGCGGCCATGCCGGCGCGCGCCGCGGCGAGATCGTCAAGATCAGCCGCGACGAGGTCGTCGTAGCACCCTTCGAACGCAGCTCCGATGCCGGCATCGGCGATGCCGTGTTCCGCCGCGGTCCGCTCGCGGTGGCGCCGCATGCCTCGTGGCGCGGCCGCACCATCGACGCGCTCACCAGGGCGATCGATGGCGGCTCGCCCCTGGTCAGGGGAGACGACGCATCGAGCGGCACCCGGACGACGCCCGGCGCCATGGCGCGGCAGCGTGTCGGCACCGCCTTCATGACCGGCGTCAAGGTCATCGACATCTTCACGCCGCTCTGCTTCGGCCAGCGCCTCGGCATCTTCGCCGGCTCCGGCGTCGGCAAGTCGACGCTGCTTGCCATGCTTGCCGGCGCCGACGCATTCGACACCGTCGTCGTGGCGCTCATCGGCGAACGCGGCCGCGAAGTCCGCGAATTCCTCGAGGACACGATCGGCGACAGCATGGCCAAGACCGTCGCCATCGTCGCCACCAGCGACGAGAGCGCCATGATGCGCCGACGCGCGCCGGACACCGCCATGCGCGTCGCCGAGCATTTTCGCGACCAAGGGCACCGCGTGCTCCTGGTGCTGGATTCGATCACCCGCTTCGCCCACGCGCTGCGCGAGGTGGCGACGGGAACCGGCGAGCCGCCGGTCGCCCGCGGCTATCCGGCCTCGGTGTTCACCGAGCTGCCCAAGCTGCTCGAACGCGCCGGGCCAGGCGCTGAGGGCCCCGGGGTTGAAGGTAAGGGATCGATCACCGCCATCATTTCCGTGCTGGTCGATGGCGACGACCATAACGACCCGGTCGCCGATTCCGTGCGCGGCATCCTCGACGGCCATGTCGTGCTCGACCGCACGATCGCCGAACAGGGCCGCTATCCACCCGTCAATCCGCTGTCGTCCATTTCGCGGCTGGCCGGCAAGGCCTGGAGCACCGAACAGCGCGTGCTGGTGACAAGGCTGAAGTCGATGATCTCGCGCTTCGAGGACACGCGCGACATCCGCTTGCTGGGGGCATATCAGGGCGGCGTCGATGCCGAACTCGATATTGCCGTGCGCCAGGTCCCGCTGATCTACGAGGCACTGACGCAAGCGCCGAAGGACCGCCCGTCAGCCGATCCGTTCTCCGACCTCGCCCGCCACCTCAAGAGCAAGTTGAACGCCGATGCCGGAGACTGAACGCCAGTACACCGAGCGCGTCCTGCGCGACATGATCGCCGAGGCCAACGCCGCCGAGGAGACCGAGGCCAGCCGCGCCTCGGCCATCAACGACCTGTTTTCGCCGCGGAAATGGCAGCAGTCTTCCGGGCACCAATGGCCGCAGCCGCCAAAGGCGCAATTTCCCAGGCTGAAAAAGAAGTCCGACCGGCGCAGCGATCTCGTCATTGCCGCGCTCGGCATCACGCTCGGCCTGATCTGCGCTTTGTTTCCCTGGTACATCTTCTTCAACCAGGAACAGTTCGGCGTCCAGGCGATCAAATTCGGCGGCACCGGCACCAATTCGGGACGGGCGGGCGGCGGCGTGGTCGCGCAACGCAGCGCGCCGCTGACGGCAAAGGACGTCCCCGCGGCCAATCTCGATCTGCTTGCCACGGGAACCGTGCAGCATGATGCCAATTCCGCACCTGCACCCGATGAGCAACCCTTTCCGGCCGACGCAGCGAAATTCCGCATGGTTCATGTCGCCAACGGCCGCGCCATGATCGAGGACGATGCAGGCCTCTGGATCGTCCAGCGTGGCTCGATACTGCCCGACTCCAGCCAAGTGTCTTCCATAGAACAGCGCAACGGCAAATGGGTCATGGTCACCAGCGCCGACCAGGTAATCGAACTCTCCAAATAAACGACCCCGTCTCGGCCTCCGGCCATCCGCAAGGTCCGCGCAAGACTGGCGGCCTAGTCTTCGGGAACCCGCCCGGAGATTCCCATGGAGCCCGTTTCCCTTTTCGACCTCGCCGCCAAGCAAGCCCAGTGGCTGGCTGTGCGCCAGTCCGCCGTCGCCGGCAACATCGCCAACGCCAACACGCCGGGCTACACGGCAAACGATGTCGAGCCGTTCGAAAAGGTGCTCGACCGCACCGCCGTATCGCTGCAGGCCACGCAGGCCGGCCATCTCGGCAACGCGGCGACCAATGCCGGCTTCACCATCAAGCCGCAGGAAGACGACGGCGTTATCATGCCGTCCAAGAACTCGGTCGTGCTGGAAGACCAGTTGCTGAAGGCCGGCGAGGTGCGCCGCTCCTTCGAGCTCAACACGGCGATCGTCAAGGCGTTCCATTCGATGATGATGATGGCGGTGAAGAGCTGACCATGGACGCGCTGACCGCAGCCCTCAAAGTCGCAGCATCCGGCCTCGGCGCCCAGTCGGAGCGCCTGCGTGTGGTTTCCGAAAACCTGGCCAACGCCCAGTCGACCGGCACCGCGCCCGGCTCCGACCCCTATCGCCGCAAGACCATCAGCTTCGTCTCCGAGCTCGACCGGACGACAGGCGGCTCGCTGGTCCAGGTCAACTCGATCGATCGTGATCCCAGCGACTTTCCGGTCGAGTTCCAGCCCGGCAACGAGGCTGCCGACGAGAAGGGCTACGTCAAGATGCCCAACGTCAATGTGCTGATCGAGATGGCCGACATGACCGAGGCCAACCGCTCCTACGAGGCCAACCTTCAGGTCGTCAAGCAGGCGCGCGACCTGATTTCCATGACCATCGACCTGATGAGGAACCAGTAATGATCAGCGGTATCGGAGCCCTTCAGTTCAAGTCGACGATCGGCAGCGACGACGCGGTGACAAGCCTGCTCCAGGGCGGCGCGACACCTTCGGCCGGTGGCAACATCGGCACCTCCTTCGCCGAGGCCCTGAGCCAGGCGGCCTCCAAGACCGTCAACACGCTGCAGAATGCCGAGCAGGTGTCGGTGCAGGCTCTCAAGGGCGACGTCGACACCCGTCAGGTGGTCGACGCCGTGATGAGCGCGCAGCAGGCGCTGCAGACCGCCGTCGCCATCCGCGACAAGGTGGTTTCCGCCTATCTCGAAGTCAGCCGAATGGGCATCTGAGGAATTCCGCCATGAAAGCACTCGCCATCGCCGCCACCGGCATGAATGCCCAGCAGACAAACCTGGAAGTCATCGCCAACAACATCGCCAACATCAACACCACCGGCTACAAGCGGGCGCGTGCCGAATTTTCCGACCTGCTCTATCAGGTCGACCGCACGCAGGGTGTGCCCAACCGCTCCAACGCCTCGCTGGTGCCGGAGGGCGTCTCGATCGGCCTCGGCGTCAAGACGACGGCCGTGCGCAACGTGCACACACAGGGCGAACTGACCAGCACCGGCAACAGTTTCGACCTGGCGCTGACCGGCAGGGGCTGGTTCCAGATCGAGGGTGCCGACGGCGGCACGCTCTATAGCCGCGCCGGCGCCCTCAACACCAATGCCACCGGCCAGCTGGTGACAGTCGATGGCGCTGCCGTCATTCCGGCAATCAACGTTCCCGTCGATGCCGTCGAGGTCATCGTCAACAAGACGGGGCAGGTCTTCGCCCGCATCGACGGCCAGACCGATCTGCAGAATCTTGGCCAGCTTCAGATCGCCAATTTCGCCAACGAGGCGGGCCTGGCGCCGCTCGGCGACAACCTGTTCCAGGAAACCACGGCCTCCGGCCCCGCGAATGTTGGCGTCCCCGGCGATCCCGGCTTTGCCACCATCCAGCAGGGCTATCTCGAAGCCTCCAACGTCGACCCGGTCAAGGAAATCACCGAGCTGATCTCGGCGCAGCGCGCCTATGAGATGAACTCCAAGGTCATCCAGGCCGCCGACGACATGGCCTCCGTCGTCTCCAAGAACATCAGGTAACGCATGATGTCGACGCCCGGCCTCCTGTCCGCATTCCGCCGCACCGCGCTCGTCCTTGCGCTGGTGGCCGGCGGCATGCCGGCTTTTGCCCAGGAATCGACAAGCCAATCGACAGACCAATCGGCCGATCGGTCGGCCACTCAGATCGCCAGCAATCAACCTGTCGGCGACGTCGTGTTGATCCCCAACCGTGTCATCTATCCCGGCCAGACCATCGAACTCGCAGCCCTGAAACAGGTGACCCTCATCGCCGGCAAGCACAAGCCGGACGGAGTCGTCACACGGGCCGAGGAACTCGACGGCAAGGTCGCCAAGCGCACGTTGCTGCCCGGCCGCTACATCCCCTCCACCGCCATCCGCGAGGCCTGGCTGGTCGAACAGGGCGCCTCCGTGCAGGTCTTCTTCATCGCCGGCGGACTGACGATCTCGGCGACCGCCGTGACGTTGCAACCAGGTGCCGCGGGCGACCTCGTCAAGGTTCGCAACATCGACAGCGGCAAGATCCTGTCCGGCACGGTGATGGCGGATGGAACCATCCAGGTCAGCGCTTCATGATGCGCGGGCTTACCCTGATACTGGCAGCCGTGCTTGGCCTGCAGCCGGTACTGGCCGACGGCCTGACGCCGAAGGCCAAGCGCGAGCTCGCCGCCAAGAATGGCGGCGTCTACAACGATCCCGAATATGATCCGGCCACCACCAGCCGCATGTTCCGGGTTTCGTCCGGGCCGAGTTCGCTGCCGCCGGGCCAGGTCGCCTCGCGCATTAAAGACATCGCCCAGTTGCAGAGTTCGCGCGACAACCAGTTGGTCGGCTACGGCCTGGTCATCGGCCTTGCCGGATCGGGCGACAGCCTGCGCAACTCGCCGTTCACCGAACAGTCGATCCGCGCCATGCTCGAAAATCTCGGCATTGCCACCGAAGGCGGCCGCGCGCGCGCCAAGAACGTCGCCGCCGTCATCGTCACCGCCAACATGCCGCCCTACGTGCAGTCGGGCGCTCGCATCGACATCGACGTCTCCTCGATGGGCGACGCGACCTCGCTTTCCGGCGGCACGCTGATCATGACGCCGTTGAAGGCGGCGGACGGCGAGATCTATGCCGTCGGCCAGGGCTCGGTCATCGTGTCGGGCTTCACCGCCCAGGGCCAGGCCGAGCAGCTGACCCAAGGCGTGCCGACCTCCGGCCGCGTGCCGAACGGCGCCATCGTCGAGCGTGCTGTCCAGGCCGAGTTCGACGATCAGGCGACGCTGACGCTGCAACTGCGCAATCCCGATTTCTCGACCGCTATCCGCATTGCGGACGCCATCAACGACTACACCAGCCAGCGCTTCGGCATGCGGGTGGCGGCCGAGCGCGATTCCCGCACCGTGCAGATCAGAAGGCCGAAGGGTGTCTCGGCGGCGCGCTTTTATGCCGAGATCGAGAACCTGGTGGTCGAATCCGACACGCCGGCCCGTGTCGTCATCGACGAGCGCACCGGCACAATCGTCATCGGCAATGAAGTCAAGATATCGCGGGTCGCCATCAGCCACGGCACGCTGACCGTGCGCATCACCGAAGCGCCGCGCGTTGTGCAGCCCGAGCCCTTCTCCAAGGGCGAGACCGCCGTCGAACCGTTCACCGCCATCGAAGCCAGCCGGCCCGACGCCCGCGTTGCCGTGCTTGACGGACCCGATCTCCAGACCCTCGTTTCCGGCCTCAACCGTCTCGGCGTCAAGCCGGACGGCATCATTGCCATTCTGCAGGGCATCAAGTCGGCCGGCGCCCTGCAGGCCGACCTGGTTCTGCAATAGGCGATGCCGATGATCCGCTCCCTCTCACGCCACGAAAGACACCGCCCCGCCGCAATCCTGCTGGCGACCGCCGTTCTCGCGACTCTGCCCTTTGCCGGCGGCACCGCACGCGGCGAGCAGAAGGTCCGCCAGGTCTTGCCGGGAGCACCGGTCGCGGCGGCGCCGCAGCAACTGACGCGGGAAAAGGCACCCGACCAAAGCGAGATCGAGCGCTTCTGCTCCAACATCGCCGACGCCGCCCGCGACCGCCGCTATGTCTTGCAGGCGGACGAACTGAAGCAGCTCCAGGCCGGCATCGACGAGCGCATGAAAGCTCTGGATGCAAAAAAAGCCGAGTACGAGACCTGGCTGAAGCGGCGCGAGGTTTTCCTGGCCCGAGCCGAAGAAGGCGTCGTCCAGATCTACGCCGGCATGAAGCCCGACGCCGCCGCCGAGCGGCTGGCCATCGTCAACGCCGATCTGGCGGCGGCCATATTGATGAAGCTCGATTCACGCAAGGCGAGCGTCATCCTCAACGAAATGGACCAGAAGGCGGCGGCGACGCTCACCGGCATCATGGCCAGCGCAGCCCGAAGGGTAGATCCGTCATGATCCGCAAAATGCTCGTCTTGGGCGCGGTTGCCGTGCTGTCCGGCTGCGGAACCAACCTCAAGGAGGTCGGCAGGGAGCCGGCTCTGTCGCCGGTCGGCTCCGGCATCGATGGTGGCGACACCTCTTCCCTTTATCGCTATCCGGAAACGCCGCCCGCGCCGCTCAAGAAATTCTCGTTGTGGGATGACCGCCAGAGCCGGTTGTTCACCGACCCGCGGGCGCTGTCCCAAGGCGACATCCTGACCGTCAAGATCAAGATCAACGACCGGGCCAATTTCAAGAACCAGAACGACAGGAGCCGCACCGCCAACCGCAAGCTCGGTTTCGACATCAGCGCGCAATGGGACAAGATTGGCAGCACCGCCGGCAAGGGTGCCGGTGCCCTCAACTCCACCACGGACACGACGGCTGACGGCGAGATCAAGCGCTCGGAAACGCTTGAACTCAATGTCGCGGCGATCGTCACCGATGTGCTGCCGAACGGCAATCTGATGATCACGGGATCACAGGAAGTGCGCGTCAACGCCGAGCTCAGGGTGCTGACGCTCGCCGGCATCGTGCGGCCGGCCGATATCGGCGCCGAAAACACCATACCCTACGAACGCATCGCCGAAGCGCGCATCTCCTACGGCGGACGCGGCCGCATCACCGAGGTCCAGCAACCTGCCTACGGTCAGCAGATTCTCGACCAGGTTCTTCCGTTCTAGGATTGGGGACACCGCACCGTGGCAAATGTCGAACAGGTTCAGCCGCGCAAGGGTCCCTCCCTTGCCATCCAGGCCGGCATGCTGCTGGTTGTGACGGCGGCCGCCATCGGCATGGGCTGGATGTCCGGCGGCTATCTCAAGGGCGTCGATGCACCGGCGTCGGTGCCGGTGGCGCCTGAAAACGAAGGCAAGACAGAGCAGCCGGCTTCGGCCGAGCAGCCAAGCGTGGGGCCGACGCTCGTCGTGCTGGCGCCGATCACCACCAACATCGCCTCGCCTGCCGATACCTGGATCAGGATGGAGGTGTCCGTCGTCTATGACGGGCCGCAGCCACAGGCAATGTCGGATGACATCCACCAGGATCTTCTGGCCCTGGTGCGCACCTTGAAGATGCATCAGATCGAGGGCGCCAGCGGCTACCAGCACCTGAAGGCCGATCTCGAGGAACGCGCCGCGATCCGCAGCCAGGGTCACGCCAAACAGATTCTCATCAGGACATTGCTGCTCGAATGAGAAAGTTCCTTCTCGCCACGGCGATGATCGCCGCCGCCACCTCCGTCGCGGCGGCGCAGCAGCTCGATCTCGGCGGCATCGGCAAGGCCGACGGCACCACCGTCGGCTACATCATCCAGATGTTCGGCCTGCTGACCGTGCTGTCGGTGGCGCCGGGCCTGCTGATCATGGTGACGAGCTTCACCCGCTTCGTCATCGCCTTCTCGATCCTGCGCGCCGGCATCGGCCTGCAGTCGACACCGGCAAACCTCATTCTCATCTCACTGTCGCTGTTCATGACCTTCTACGTCATGGCGCCTACCTTCGACCAGGCCTGGAACACCGGCGTCAAGCCGCTGATGGACAATCAGATCACCCAGACCGAAGCCTTCGACAAGATTTCGGATCCGTTCCGCACCTTCATGCTGCGTAATGTGCGCGACAAGGACTTCGACCTCTTCGCCGATCTCGCCCGCGAGCGCGGTCAGACCGTTTCGCGCGATACCGTCGACCTGCGCATCCTGGTGCCAGCCTTCATGATCTCGGAGATCCGCCGCGGCTTCGAGATCGGCTTCCTGATCGTGCTGCCATTCCTGGTCATCGACCTGATCGTCGCCACCATCACCATGGCGATGGGCATGATGATGCTGCCGCCGACAGTGGTGTCGCTGCCGTTCAAGATCCTGTTCTTCGTCCTGATCGACGGCTGGAATCTGCTTGTCGGCAGCCTGGTGCGGTCCTTCAACTGATCCCGGTCAATCGATCCCTGACAACTTGATCTTTGCCGCGCGCTCCGGCCCAAAATTCAAGCAATATATTTTCGATTAACCGTCCGGTTTAGTCCTTTGGTAGGGACTTGCCCGCATATTCGCTCGCAGATGGCGGGTGATCGATTTCAGAGATCATTGGCATGATGCCGCACCGTCATACCGGGAGACCCGGTATGTCAAAAAAACACCTGTAAAATCAAGGTACGAGTACCATGTCCAGCATCATGACGAACTCCGCCGCGTTGACGGCTCTGCAGAGCCTTAACGCCACCAGCAAGAACCTCGAAGCCACCCAGTCCCGTATCTCGACCGGCTACAAGGTCTCGCAGGCCTCCGACAACGCCGCCTACTGGTCGATCGCCACCACGATGCGCTCCGACAACAAGGCCATGTCCACTGTTTCGGACTCGCTCGGCCTCGGCGCCTCGAAGGTCGACACCGCCTACACCGGCATGAACAGCGCGATCACCACCATCAACCAGATCCAGCAGAAGCTGACTGCATCTTACGGCCAGACGGATGCGTCGAAGGAAAAGACTCAGGTCGAAATCGCCGCTCTTCAGAAGCAGTTGAAGGCCTATGCCGATGGCGCCACCTTCTCCGGCACCAACATGCTGTCCGTAAACAGCGGCGCAACAGCCACGACGGCGACCGACGTCAAGATCGTTTCGGCCTTCAACCGCAGCGCCGCCGGCGCGGTTTCGATCTCGACGATCGACGTCAACGTGGAAAGCATCAAGCTGTATGAAGCTGGTACCACCGCGACCCTCGCGAAGGGCATCCTCGACACGCTCCGCGTCGGCTCCACCGGTGCGGCCACCCTCACTGCCTCGGCCCCGACCCTGGGCGCTGCTGCAGTGGCCACCGACACCTATTCGGTCGCCTCGCTGGCCATCTCCGTGGGCGGCGTTGCCGCCAGCGACACCCAGATCCAGCAGATGATGACCGTCGTCGACACGGCGCTCAAGGACATGACGAACGCCGCCACCAAGCTCGGCGCCGCCAAGAGCAGCATCGACTTGCAGAAGACCTTCACGCAGGACCTGATGGACTCCATCGATCGCGGTGTCGGCCAGCTCGTCGATGCCGACATGAACAAGGAATCGACCCGTCTGCAGGCCCTGCAGGTCCAGCAGCAGCTCGGCGTCCAGGCACTGTCGATCGCCAATGGCTCGTCGCAGTCGATCCTGTCGCTCTTCCGCGGCTAATCGCCTACGCCTAACCACAGTTCGCGCTAAAAAAAATCGGGCCGCGCCAAAAGCGCGGCCCGATTTGCGTTTGCTCCAGCCCCGCGCAACCCTCGGTCCTTAACTCTCGAAAGCCAGCGTTTAACAGGCTGTTAACCATGTCGCGCTAGTTATGGTTAATCAATAGCTTACAACAGTTGGCGAATCGGCCCTACCGGCACGATACCACCGTTGAACAGGCCTATCCGGCATGTCTGAGCATGTCGGCCTTTGAGAAGGAGCGACTTTCTTGGCGAGCATCATGACCAACGCTTCGGCGTTAACCGCACTTCAAAGCCTCAGCGCCACCAACAAATCGCTCGAACAGACGCAGGCTCGCATCTCGACAGGCTACCGGGTCTCGCAGGCCTCGGACAACGCCGCCTACTGGTCGATCGCCACCACGATGCGCTCGGACAACCAGGCCCTGTCGACGGTACAGGATGCACTCGGCCTCGGCGCCTCGAAAGTAGATACCGCCTATACCGGCATGAACAATGTGCTGGCCACGATCGGCCAGATCAAGACCAAGCTGCTTTCGACCGTCGGCCAGACGGACGCCGCCAAGGCGAAAACCCAGACCGAGATCAAGGCGCTTCAGGCGCAGATGAAGTCTTTCGCGGATGCGGCCACCTTCTCTGGTTCGAATTTCCTTGCGGTGACCTCCAAGCAGGTTGCCGCTGCCAATGACGGCGTCCAGCCCGACTCGGAGATCGTGTCCTCATTTAATCGTTCCTCATCCGGCGCCATTTCGATTGGAACGATCGATATCGATGTCGAGGGCACCAAACTTTTCGACTACGGCCTGGCCACCGGCGTCAAGAACTACGGCACCCTCGATCGCCAGACCTCCATCTATGCCACGGGGGCTGCCCAGACCCTGTATGACAACGCCTATGCGACCGCTATCGCGGGCGGAGGAACGGACATCGCTGCCAACACCGCCGGCCAGACGGCGGCGGGAGCGGTCGCCAAGGTCGACAATATTTCCGCCTACAACCTCGACATCACTGCGGCCGGCGTAACCGACGACATCATCACGCAGATGGTGACCAGGATCGACAAGGTCATGGCTCAGTTGACCGATTCCGCCACCATCCTGGGCGCGGCCAAGAGCAGCATCGACCTGCAGAAAACCTTCACCCAGAGCTTGATGGACTCCATTGACCGCGGCGTCGGCCAGCTCGTCGATGCCGACATGAACAAGGAATCGACCCGCCTGCAAGCGCTGCAGGTGCAGCAGCAGCTCGGCATCCAGTCGCTGTCGATCGCCAACAGCGCCTCGCAGTCGATCCTGTCGCTGTTCAAGAGCTAATCGCGGGCGCCACCGGCGCCCTCCTTTTGGCACTCCGATCGACGGGCCGCGCGCAAGCGCGGCCCGATTTCATTTTCGCACAAGCTTCGAGGACTAGAGTTCCGGCGGACAATCATGCTGGGAGTCGTTGAACCGTGCCGGAACAGATCCAGAGCATCATCTCGAATCTCCGCGGGTTTGGCGTGAAGCGCCTTGCCATGCTGGCGGGCATCGCCGTTCTGGTGATGGGCGTCATCGGCATCGCCTCGGTCTATCTCAACCGCCCTGCCTACGACACGCTCTATGTCGGGCTCGACCGCGCCGACGTGAACCAGATCGGCCTGGTGCTGGGCGAAGCCGGCGTCGCCTTCGACGTTGGTTCTGACGGAACCTCCGTGCTGGTGCCGGCGGGCACCACCGCACAGGCGCGCATGCTGCTTGCCGAAAAGGGCCTGCCGACCAGCGCCAATGCCGGCTACGAACTGTTCGACAATGTCGGCTCGCTCGGCCTCACCTCCTTCATGCAGCAGATCACCCGGGTGCGTGCGCTGGAAGGCGAGATCGCCCGCACCATCCAGTCGATATCGGGCATCAAGGCGGCGCGCGTCCACATCGTCATGTCCGAACGCGCCAATTTCCGCCGCGACGAGCAGCAGCCTTCCGCCTCTGTGGTCATCCGCTACGCCGGCATCGACGCCGAGAAGAGCGCCATGTCGATCCGCCACCTCGTCGCCGCCGCCGTCCCCGGCCTGTCGGCCGACAAGGTGACGGTGCTCGATTCCAGCGGCAACCTGCTGGCCGCCGGCGATGATCCTTCCAACACCAGCGCCGCCCGCACGCTCGGCGTCGAGCAGACCGTCGAGGCGCAGATCGGTGACAACATCCGCCGTGCACTGACGGCCTATCTCGGCCCCGACAACTTCCGCGCCAGCGTCAAGGCCGAGGTCAACACCGACACCCGCCAGACGGAAGAAACCATCTTCGATCCGAACTCCCGCGTCGAGCGCTCGGTGCAGTCGGTGCGCGCCAACGAAAACAACAACCAGAAGCAGGCCTCCACCCCGGCCAGCGTCGAGCAGAACCTGCCCGAAACCCAGGCAACCGCCACCGACGGTCCGCAATCCTCTTCGCAGAACGACCGCAGGGAAGAGATCACCAATTACGAGATCAATTCGAAGAAGATCGCCACCGTCTCCAACGGCTACAGCGTCACCAAGATGTCGATTGCCGTCGTCGTCAACCAGCAACGCCTGATGACCATCCTCGGCAAGGACGCCACGCCGGAGCAGATTGCCAAGCGTGTGGCCGAAATCCAGAAGATGGTGACCTCGGCCACCGGCCTGGACGAAAAACGCGGCGACGTCATCGATGTTTCGGCGGTCGAGTTCATCGACGGGCTGGATGGCGAGGCGATCCCGCAGGCTGGAATGCTCGATTCCATCGGCCAGCATGCCGGCACCCTGATCAACGCTGGCGCCTTCATCGTCGTGGTTTTCCTGGTCGCCTTCTTCGGCCTGAGGCCGATGGCGGCGGCGCTTACGGCAAAGGCGACACCGGCCCTGTCAGGCCCCAGCTTCGATGATGTCCAACGCTCGCTGCCGACGCCGGAAGCAACGACCGCCGCCGACAGTGCCGCGGTTGGCGCCTTGCCCGGCGCGCGCCCGGGCCTCACACCGCTCGACGATCTTCGCCAGAAGATCAGGCCGGCGCCGCAGGATCGGCTTGCCCGGATGGTCGACCTCAACGAGGAGCGCACCGCGCAGATCCTGCGCAAATGGGCTGCCCAGGAAGTTGCGGTGTAAACCATGGCCTCCGCAGCCCTCTTCGACCTTCTGCCTGATTTCGGCACCCGCACCCAACGTGCCGGCCAGCCCCGGGTCGCGGTCGATCCGCAACACAAGCCCGAAGCGCCGGCGCCGCAAGCCGATATAGGCACGCTGATCGCGGAAGCGGTTGTCCAGGCTGAAGCGGCGCTCGAGGCACGCCTGTCGATCGCGCATGAAGCCGCGCTCGAAGCCGAACGCCAGGCCAATGCAGAGCAAGCAAGGGTATTTCTCGAAGGCCTTGGCGACGATGTCGGCAAGGCGGTCTCATTGCGCATCGATGCCATGGAGGCGCGCGTGACCGGGCTTGTCGCCGCCACGGTCGCCCGCATCATCGGCGGCATCGTCAGTGACGATCTGCAGAAACGCTCGATCGAGGTACTCGCCAGCGCGATACGCGAAGCGGTCGGCGACGCCGAAGCGGTGCGCATCGTCGTGCGCGGGCCGCTCTCGCTGTTCGAGACATTGAAGGCATCGCTCGGGCCGCGCGCGGCCAATCTCGACTTCGTCGAGGCACCAGGCTTCGACCTCACCGTCGCCATCGATGAGGCGGTGTTCGAGACGCGTATGGCCGAATGGTCGACGGTCCTCTCGGAGGTCCTGGCATGAGCGTCGCAGACGCCGACCACGGCAGGCACGAGATCATCATCGTGCGGCGCAGCCATGACGACCATGACGAGGCCCACCATGGCGGCGTCTGGAAGATCGCCTTTGCCGATTTCATGACGGCCATGATGTGCTTCTTCCTGGTCATGTGGCTGATCAATGCCGCCAACGAACAGACCAAGGCAGCCGTCGCCAGCTACTTCAACCCGGTCAAGCTGGTCGACCGCAGTTCGAGCCGCAAGGGGTTGGAGGATATCGGCGATGGTCCGCGCGCGATCGGGTTGACAGCCGACGATCCGCAAGAGGCGACCAGCAAAGCCGGGCAGAATGGCAATGCCGGCGCGGGCGCGTCGAACCGCAAGCAGGACAAGCAGGAGCCGCAGCAGGCGGAACGCTCGGACGATCATCTCTTCGCCGACCCTTACGCGGTGCTTTCGGAAATCGCCACCGATACCGGCGTCATGCAGAATGTCAGCCAGAAGGGTGACGGCGGCGTGCAGGCTGCCGGTCCGGCGACGGGCGCCTCCGGTGGCGCCTCCTATCGCGATCCCTTCGAGCCGGATTTCTGGTCACAGCAGGTGGCGGCGCCCGGCGCCGAGGCCAGTGCCGAGCGCACCAGGATCGAGGGCGATCCGGTCAAGCCCGGCGACAAAGCCGCCGAAACGCAGGTGCTCAAAGTCAAAGCCGTACCGCCTGTCGCGGCCGCACCGCTCGAGCCGCTGGCAAAGGATGCGTCAGGCAAGCAGGCCGCAAACCCCGCCAACATAACGGCCAAGGCCGAAGACACCAAGCCAAGCGAGGTCAAACCGGGCGACACCAAAGCCGCGGACGTAGCCAAGACCGAACCCGAGGCGCAAAAGGCTGCCAAACCCGACACCGGCGAGAAGGCGCCGACCGCCGCCGCCATCAAGGCCGCGGCCGACGTCAAGCAGCAGTTGGCCGATGCCTTCAAGCCCGGCGACAAACTGCATGACGGCGTCTCGGTCGAAGCCACCGACAAGGGCGTCGTCATCTCGATCACCGACCAGCTCGACTTCGGCATGTTCGAGGTCGGCTCGGCGCTGCCGCGCCGCGAACTGGTGCTGGCGATGGAGAAGATCGGCCGCATCGTCAACAGCCAGAAGGGCACCATCAGCATCAACGGCCACACCGACGCACGGCCGTTCCGCAGCGACGGCTACGACAATTGGCGGCTGTCGACGGCGCGCGCGCATTCCGCCTACTACATGCTCGTGCGCGGCGGCGTCGACGAACGCCGCATCACCGAGGTCGCCGGTTTCGCCGACCGCCAGCCGAAGGTGGCAGCAGATCCATTGGCGGCCGCGAACCGCCGCATCGAAATCCTGATGGCGACCGGCGGATGAGGCGAGCGGCCGTCACCAGCCGGTTGATTGGCCTGTTGCTGCTGGCCGGCGGACATCCGTCGGCCGGCTTCGCCCAGGATGGACTGCAGCCGTATCAGCTGGTGCGCTCGCTGCAACTCATCCAGGACCGCATAGCCGCCGGCGATCATGCCGCGCTGCCGATGCAGGCCAAGCTGCTCGAGATGGCGGATGAGCGCCTGCGCGCGGCGGATGCCGAGGATTACAAGGATCCCAAGAACTTTCGCGCCCTGCTTGTCTACGGCATGAGCGGCGGCAACCCGGTGACCGTCGAGGCCGCAACGTCGCGCGCCACGACGGACCCGCAAAGCCTTGCCATAGCCAAAGGCGTGATCGACTACCTCAACGGCCGGCCCGGCGAGGCGATCGAAGCCTTGAAGCCGATCGATCCCATGGCGCTGCCTGCCGATCTCGGCGCTTTCCTTGCCCTGGTCAAAGGCTCGCTGCTTGCCGGCGACCAGCCGGCAGCCGCACTCGGTCTGCTCGACCAGGCAAGATTGCTCAGCCCCGGCACGCTGGTCGAGGAAGCGGCACTTCGCCGTTCGGTCGGCATTGCAGTCGCGCAAGGCGACGCGGCGCGCTTCGCGCTTGCCTCCACTCAGTATGTCGAACGCTACCTCTATTCGCCCTATGCCAGCCAGTTCGCCGACTCCTTTGTCTCCGGTGTCATCGCGCTGCATATGTCGATCAGCCAGGACAAGCTGGGCGACATCACCTCGATGATGGATCCCGAGCGCGAGAAGGTGATCTATCTGCGCATCGCCCGCCGTGCCGCGATCGACGGCCTGAACGAGCTGTCGGCCTTCGCTTCGGCGCGGGCCGAGCAGGGCCGCGACGGCAACACCAACCAGGACGATCCACGCGCCCTGCTCTATGCCAGCCTTTCCACCGTCACCTCTGGCACCATCGAGGACGTCCGTGCCAAGCTCGGCAAGATCGACCGCAGCAGGCTGTCTGAAGGCGACCGCGCCTTGCTCGACGCCGCGCAGGCCATTGCCGGCGAAGTCGTCGCGCCGCCCGCTGCTCTTCCCAGGGAAAAGCCTGCCCCTGTTGCGGCCGAGCAACCACCGGTGCCCGAGATCGCCACGGCGCAAAGCGCCGATGACAGCGGACTGCCACCGGTCGAAGGCGCGATCGCGGAGCAGCCTGCCGTCACCGCCGCCCCCGGCGGACCAACCGCCGATGCGCCGGACACGGCGGCAGTCCCAGCTACATCCGCGGTCGCGGCGACTGTCATGCCGGCCTCGGCATCGCCGCCTGCAGCCGGTCTCGAACCCACCGATCCGACCGACGCAGCCATGACCAGAACACGTCGACAACTCGACCTGATCGACCAGATGCTTGGAGCCGCCCCCAAATGACCACCAGCCTCGGCTCGGCCTTGCCAGGATTTGCCGCCGCGCGTGCGACAGCGGAGCAACCGGCTGCGAACGGCAAGAACGACGACGCCGGCTTCGGCAAGATGCTGCGCGGCGACACGGACACTGCCCGCCCGAAACGGCAGCCGACGACCGAGGCAGGATCGCGCGAGCAGCGCTGGAGCAAACTCGCCGCCGGCCTTGCCGGGCATAGCGGCAAGGCCGAGCCGACATCGGCCGAGCCCGGAAAAACCGTCTCGGGCAAGGTGCCGACTGTGAAAATCGGCAAGGACGATCTGGAAGCAAAGGCGAACAAGGACGATGCCGACGCCGAAGAGACGACGGCGGATGCCGCGCCGCTTCAGGACGACCTGTCGTTACTGATTGCGTTTCATGACCTGCGCCATTTCTCGACATCGGCCAAGGCATCCGGGCGCGACGCGGCCACCGGCGAGAGCCCGTCGGAGCCAGCGCTCGACGGGCAGGCTCCGCTGCCGAAGACCTACCGGTCAAAATCCTCTGCGGGACGCGAAGCCCTCGAAACCATGTCGAAGCCGGAGCAGGCTTCGATCGTCGACGGGCCTTTGACGGACCTTGACGGCAAGTTCGCAACCTCACCCGGCGCTGCCTCGGCTGCGCCGAAACGCGACAACACAGTGGCGGCCCGGAAGCTGCCGGACGCACCGGCTGCGGACGTGCCCGGCGTGCAGTCGAAGCACACCGCGTCGGCGATGAGGAGTATCGAGGATGTCCAGTCCTCGCTGCGGCCCGAAGCGGGAAAACAGTCCCTGTCCGCCGCACGCATCGACGTGGTGTCCGAACAGAGCTTCCCCGCACCGCCGCAGAGTCCCATCAGCCAGGCAGCCCTCAATGTGATCAACGCCATAGCCGCCGACAGTGGCCCGCAAAAGGCGCTTTCAGCCTCATCCGCGGCCGCCCAGCTGGCCGGCCCTGTTGCCGTTCCGACACATGTGTTGAAGATCGAACTTCACCCCGCCGAACTCGGCATGGTGACGGCCCATCTTCGCCTCTCCGGAGAACAACTTTCGATTGAGCTGAAGCCCGAAACACACGACGCCTATCGTCGGCTGTCCGCCGACAGCGAGGCCATCGTCAAGTCGCTGCGCGGGCTCGGCTTCGAGGTTGACAAGGTCACAATTCTGCAACCTTCGGTAGCAATTCCTGCCACAAACCGCACCGATGCAACCGCCCCTTTGCCGGCCGCAGCAGGCCGCGATCCATCATCGTTCCAGCCCGGAAGTCCGGGCGGCGGCAATGGTGGAGCGGGTGGTCAGCAGCCGGGTCAGCAATCCGCAGGGAACCGCAACGATGATGCGCAGGACTACGGCCGCGGCACTTCGCCTTCTCGCGAACGCGCTGGCGGCGATATCTTTATCTAGCGCGGCAAGCGCTGCCGCTGCCGCGACCAACCCTTGCGAACCGGAAATCCTGCGCGCTGCCGATCGCTATGGCGTGCCCGCCGGCATCCTCTATGCCGTTGGCTTGACGGAGACCGGCAACAAGGGCAGCCTTCAACCCAACGCGTTGAATATAGAAGGAAAAGCGGTCTTTTCGAGAAACCGGACCGAGGCTCTTGCCGCCTTCGCCAATGCCCGGCGCGAGGGCAAGACGCTGATCGATCTGGGCTGCATGCAGATCAACCACCACTACCACGCTTCGCATTTTCGCAGCGTCGAGGACATGCTCGATCCACGCCAGAACGTCGACTATGCGGCGCGCTTCCTGGCCAGCCTCCATGCCCGTCACGAGACTTGGTCAATGGCCGTCGCCCGCTATCATGCCGGTCCCGACAACGATCCGGCACAGAAGGTCTATGTCTGCCGTGTCATTGCCAACATGGTCGCCACCGGCTTTGGAAAATGGACCGCGAACGCTCGCGGCTTCTGCAACCGATAAGCGTATTTTACGCTTCTAATAAACCAACTGCACAATCCGGAATTGTTGGTTTGACTTGGTCAAATCTTGCCGCCGAAAGCATATCTGGCTGCACGCTAATGCAACCGGTGCGATTCCAGACTCCCAAGAAACTAGCTACAAGAAATGACGGTTGTTCAGGATTCTCGCCAGCGGATAGGCCTCTCTTCACGGGGCAAATGATTTGATTCGGAGGCGGGCCGATGATTGTAATCGTTGACGAGCGCGAGCTCGTAACAGAGGGATACAATTCACTTTTCGATCGTGAGGGCATCGCCTGTGCAGGCTTTGCGTCCGGCGAGTTCGGTGAGTGGGTGAACTCGGCCGCCGACACCGATCTGCGCTCGGTCCGAGCCTTCCTCATCGGCGACTGCCGCGAAGGTTCCATCTCTCCCCGCCAGATCCGCGACCGCACCGGCGCTCCGGTCATTGCGCTCAGCGAACAGCATTCCCTGGAGAACACGCTGCGGTTGTTCGAGAGCGGCGTCGACGACGTCATCCGCAAGCCCGTCCACATCCGCGAGATCCTGGCCCGTATCACCGCCATCCGCCGCCGCGCCCAGGAGGATGTCGCCTACACCGAGATCGGCGCCATGCGCATCTTCATGGACGGCCGCGACCCCGAGATCGACGGTCAGCCTCTGCCCTTGCCGCGCCGTGAGCGCCGCATCCTCGAATATCTGGCGAGCAATCGCGGGCGTCGCGTCACCAAGACCCAGGTTTTCAACGCCATCTACGGCATCTTCGACGAAGAGGTCGAAGAGAACGTGGTGGAAAGCCACATCAGCAAACTGCGCAAGAAGCTGCGCGAAAAGCTGGGCACCGACCCGATCGATTCCAAGCGTTTCCTCGGCTACCGGCTCGTCTTCTGATGCAGCGCCGCGCCAGCCTCGCGCAAGAAAACACGCGTAGCCTCGTAGCCAGTGGCATGGACACAGCGGAGACGTTTCGATGAGCCTCTATGGAATGATGCGGACCGGCGTTTCCGGCATGAACGCGCAGGCAAACCGCCTGTCGACGGTCGCCGACAACATCGCCAATTCCGACACCACCGGTTACAAGCGGTCCTCCGCCGAATTCTCGACGCTGGTCATGCCGTCGACGGGCGGTGCCTACAATTCCGGCGGCGTCACCACGACGATCCGGCAGGCGGTCAGCGATCCGGGCGTGCTTCAGTACACGACCTCGGTCTCCGACCTTGCTGTCAGCGGCGATGGCTTCTTTGTCGTCCAGGATCCGAGCGGTACGCCCTACCTGACCCGCGCCGGCGCTTTCGTTCCCGATGGGCAGGGCAGGCTGGTCAACTCGGCCGGCTTCCAGCTGATGGCCTACAGCTACGACAACGGTGTGCCGGCAGCGACGGTCAACGGCTTCGAGGGATTGGTCCCGGTTGTCATCTCGGATCAGGGCATGACCGCAACACCGAGCACCGAGGGTAGCTATGCCGGCAATCTGCCGGCAGGTGCGACACCGGTCGCTGCCGGCAATCTGCCCACCACCAATGCTGTCGGCGCGCAGTACACCTCGAAATCCTCGATGGTTGCCTACGACAATCTCGGCAACAAGAAGCTGCTCGACGTCTATTTCACCAACACCGGCGCCGGCACCTGGCAGGTGTCGGTCTTCGATCAGTCGCAGGCCACGGCCGGAACCGCGTTCCCCTATACCGGCGGCGCGCTCGGCTCGGCCAACCTGACCTTCGACACCACCACCGGCAAGCTCACCGGCGCCGTCGACAGCGTCTCGCTCACCGTGCCCAATGGCGCCCCCTTTTCGCTCGATCTGTCGGCGCTGACCCAGCTCGGCGCCGGCTTCACCGTTTCCGACGCCCAGGTCAACGGCAACGCGCCGAGCACCATCGACAAGGTCCAGATCAGCAAGGACGGCACCATCTACGCGCAGTACAAGGACGGCTCCACCAAGCCGCTCTACAAGATTCCGCTGGCCGACGTGCAGAGCCCGGACCAGCTCACCGCGCTGCCCGGCAACGTCTATTCACAGGGCACCGAATCCGGCGCGGTCCGCGTCGGCTTCGCCAATGAAGGCAAGCTCGGCTCCATCATCTCCGGCGCGCTCGAGAATTCCAACGTCGATATCGCCGAAGAACTGACCAACATGATCGCGGCGCAGCGCAGCTACACCGCCAATTCGAAAGTCTTCCAGACCGGTTCCGATCTGATGGACGTCCTTGTCAACCTGAAGCGATAAGACGGGCGCCGCCCGCGAAAGACCCGCATGTCACTGTCTACCGCATTGAGTATCGCCCAGTCGGCGCTTATGAACACCGCGCGACAGACCAGCGTCGTCTCGCGCAACGTCGCCGACGCCTCCAATCCGGACTATTCGCGCCGTCAGGCCGTCGTCACCAGCACGGCGCCGGGCGCGCGTTCGGTTGATATCCAGCGCGCAACCAACGACCTACTGTTCCGCCAGAACCTCGGTGCGCTGTCGGCCTGGAGCGGCCAGAACGCGCTCTACAGCGGCATGGATCAGCTGGGCGTTGCGGTCAATGGCGTCGACAATGCGTCCTCGCCCTCGACCGCGATTGCCGACCTGCAAAAGGCGCTGCAGCTCTACGCCACCTCGCCGTCCAACCAGAACCTCGGCGCCAGCGTCATCGACGCGGCCAAGCAGGTCGTGCGCTCGCTGAATGAGGGCTCCAAGGCCGTCCAGGATTTCCGCACCCAGACCGACGGCCAGATCGCCACGGCCGTCGACGACCTGAACTCGCTGCTCAGCCAATTCCAGGATGCCAACACGGCGGTCATGTCCGGAACCCGTTCCGGCACCGACGTTTCCGACGCGCTCGACCAGCGTGACGCGCTTTTGAAGAAGATCTCGAACTATGTCCCGGTGTCGACCTTCACGCGTGGCGACAATGACATGGTCATCACCACCGGTGACGGCACGACATTGTTCGAGACGATACCGCGCACGGTCACCTTCGCGGCGTCGGCCGGCTACACCGCGGGTGCCGCCGGCAATGCCGTCTATATCGACAATGTACCGATCTCGGCGGGAGCCGGCGGCAACACCAGCGCCAGCGGCACGCTTGCCGGCCTGCTGCAATTGCGCGACGGCGTTGCCTCGACCATGCAGAGCCAGCTCGACGAGACAGCGCGTGGCCTGATCACCGCCTTTGCCGAGACGGCACCTGCGATGCCCAATGCCGCCGGCCTGTTCACCTGGTCGGGCGCGCCGGCCATTCCGGCCGCGGGCACGCTGGTCAACGGCCTTGCCGCGTCCATCAGCGTCAATGCGGCGATGGACCCGAGCACCGGCGGCAATCCGACGCTGCTGCGCGACGGCGGCGCCAATGGTGCCGCCTATGTCGCCAACACCGGCGGCGGCGCATCCTATTCCACCCTTCTGGTTGCCTATGGCGACCGGCTCGACCAGCCGATGACTTTCGACCCCGCCGCAGGCGTTTCGGCAACGTCCAGCGTGTCCGATTACGCC
Source organism: Mesorhizobium cantuariense (assembly GCF_042647205.1). Lineage (NCBI taxonomy): Bacteria > Pseudomonadati > Pseudomonadota > Alphaproteobacteria > Hyphomicrobiales > Phyllobacteriaceae > Mesorhizobium > Mesorhizobium cantuariense. Next base: position 5,415,401 of record NZ_JBHRVD010000001.1, read on the forward strand.
GCCAATTCGATCGGCTGGTTCGAGGGCGTGCGCCAGCAGGCTTCGACCGCCTCCGACGCCAAGGAAGCATTGGCCTCGCGCAGCGCCGAGGCGCTGTCCAACGCGACCGGCGTCAATGTTGACCAGGAAATGTCGTTGCTGCTCGACCTCGAACACACCTATCAGGCATCAGCCCGGATGATGAAAACCGTCGACGACATGCTGACGGCCCTGCTCAACGCGGTGGGATAATCCATGACTTCAGTCTCGTCAGCCGCTTTGTCGAATGCCATGCGCTCCCAGCAGATGCGCATGCAGGCGGACCTCGTCAAAGCCACAAAGGAAGCGTCGACCGGCAGGGTTGCCGATGTCGGGCTGGCTCTCGGCGGGCGCACCGCGCAGTCCGTCACCTTCTCGCGCGATCTCGACCGGCTCAACGTCATCATTGATTCCAACGGCCTGGTCGGCGCCCGGCTCTCCTCGACGCAGACCTCGCTTAGCCAGCTCTCCAGCGCCGCGCAGGCCTTGCTGTCCGCCCTGACCACCGCCTCATCGAGCGATTCTTCCAATAGTCTCACCCGGGACTCCGGCAAGGCGACCATCCAGCAGCTGACATCGATCCTCAACACCAGCGTCAACGGCGAATATCTGTTCGCCGGCACCAACACCGACGTCAAGCCGATCAATGACTTCACGGCCGCCGGCTCTCCCGCCAAGGCGGCATTCGACGCCGCTTTCGTCGCCAATTTCGGCTTCACCCAGGACGACCCGGCCGCGGCCAACATCACGGCTGCCCAGATGGACGATTTCATCACCAATGATGTCGCGCCGCAGTTCACGGGCGCGGGCTGGCAAGGCAACTGGTCGAACGCCACCGACCAACAGATCGTCAGCCGCATCGCCCTCAACGAGACCACCCCTACCTCGACCAGCGCCAACAGCGATGGCATCCAGAAGCTCGCCATGGCGGCAACCATGGTCGCCAGCCTGATGTCCAGCAACATCAGCCAGGCCGCGAAGAACACCGTCGTCAGCCGCTCCACGTTGCTGGTCGGCGAAGCGTTGAGCGGCATTGCCCAGGTTCAATCCGAGACCGGTATCGTCCAGAAGCGGGTTTCCGATGCAAACGACCGCATGAAAACGCAGGTCGACCTTTTCGAAAGGCACATTCTCGATCTGGAAGGCGTCGATCCGGCCGAAGCCGCGACCCGCGTCGCCGACCTGACACAGCACATCGAAACGTCCTTCGCGCTGACCGCACGCCTGCAGCAGCTCAGCCTGTTGAATTACCTGACCTGACAACGCTTAACGGAACGGTAGAGCCCCAACGATGTACCAATTCTCCTACGCCGACATCCAGAGCACCTCCGTTGCCGACGCGAAGGACCGCGAGCGGGAGCTCCTGACCCGCTCGATCGACATGCTGGCGGCGGCGGCGGCGGCCGGCCACGGTTCGATGGAGGCGATCGAGGCGCTTCATTTCACCAACCGCGTCTGGACCGCCTTCGTCGAGGATCTCGGCTCCAGCGACAACGCCCTGCCCAAGGAACTGCGTGCCAATCTCATTTCCATCGGCCTGTGGCTGCTGCGCGAGGCGGAAGACATTCGCCAGGGCCGCACCAACAATTTCGAAGGGCTGATCGAGGTGTCCCAGATCATCAGGGACGGAATCCAATGACCAACACGCTGAAGATATCGCTGAAGCCTAACGAGAAGATCTACATCAACGGCGCCGTCATCCGGGTCGACCGCAAGGTCACCGTCGAATTGATGAACGACGTGCAGTTCCTGCTCGAAAGCCATGTGATCCAGGCCGACGATGCCTCGACGCCGCTCAAGCAGCTGTATTTCATCCTGCAGGTCATGCTGATGAACCCGGCCGGCGCTGCCGCCGCGCGCGACATGTTCCGCCGTTCGCTGCCGCTGCTGCTGGCAAGCTTCGAGGACACGCAGATCTGTGCTGCGCTGAAACAGATCGACCGCATGGTCGGCGAGGATCATATCTACGAGGCGCTGAAGGCTATCCGCGCGCTCTATCCGCTCGAACGCCGCGCGCTGGGTGGCAATGACGACGTTCCGGGTGCCGAGCGCCCGCTGGCTGTGGGAGCACGATACTGATGAATGTGGACATGACGACGACGATACCGACCGGCGCCAACCAGGCCACCGCGTCGACTTCGAAGACAGCGGTCGACTACCAGTCTTTCCTGAAACTTCTGATCGCCGAGATGAAGAACCAGGATCCGACCAAGCCGATGGATTCGACGCAGTATGTCGCCCAGCTCGCCACCTTCTCGCAGGTCGAGCAATCAGTGCAGACCAACACCAAGCTCAACCAGATCATGCAGTCCTCGGCACTGTCGCAGGCCGACGCGCTGATCGGGCGCTCGATAACCTCCGCCGACGGCAAGACGACGGGCACGGTGGCTTCGGTGCGCCTTGCCAGCAGCGGTCTCATCGCCGTGCTGCAGAACGGCACCGAAGTCGCGGTCGGCCCAGGCGTCTCGGTCAAGGCAGCGAGCTGACGCTTTCGACAGAGAGCCAGTCCCATGAACGAGGCCGACGCTCTCGACATCGTCCAGTACGCGGTGTGGACGGTGCTCACTGCGTCCGCCCCGGTGGTGCTGGTCGCCATGGTGGTCGGCATCGGCATCGCGCTCATCCAGGCGCTGACGCAGGTCCAGGAGATCACCTTGACCTTCGTGCCAAAGATCGTCGCCATCATGCTGGTGGTGGCGCTGACCGGGCCCTTCATCGGCAGCCAGATATCGGCTTTCACCAACGTCATCTTCGAGCGCATCCAGAACGGGTTCTGAGCCAGTTCCAGGAAGGTGTGCCGCGACATGCCGTCCGCGATTGCGTGAAAGCACACGCCGCTGATCCCTGCGCCCCTCCGGGCCAACGGCAGATAAGGGCGTGGACCGCCTCTATCCCATTGTTGGACCATGAGCTTTTTCGAAAGACATTCGCCCTTTGCGGCGCCATGCCCTACTTTCGGCAAATGATCTTGAGCAAACGGATCATCTGACGAATCGGCACGACATGGCAGGAACCCCCGATGATTGACGAAAAGCCGGACAGCGAGAGCGTCTCGGCGCTGGCACCCTTCCGGCACGGCATTTTCCGCGCCGTGTGGGGCGCAAGTCTCGTCTCGAATTTCGGTGGCCTGATCCAGGGCGTCGGCGCCGCCTGGATGATGACCACGATCGCCACCTCGCCCTATCAAGTGGCCCTGGTCCAGGCTTCGACCACCTTGCCGATCATGCTGTTTGCGCTCGTCGCCGGTGCCATCGCCGACAGTTTCGACCGACGCAAGGTGATGCTGGTCGCCCAGACCTTCATGCTGGTCGTCTCGGTGTTTCTGACCCTGTTCACCTACTCCGGCCTGATCACGCCGTGGACGCTGCTCGCCTTCACCTTCCTGATCGACAGCGGCACGGCGCTCAACAACCCGTCATGGCAGGCCTCCGTCGGCGACATCGTCCCCCGCAACAAGGTGCCGGCCGCCGTCGCGCTCAATTCCCTGGGTTTCAATCTGACGCGCAGCGTCGGCCCGGCAATAGGCGGCATCATCGTCGCCGCGGCCGGTGCAGCTGCCGCCTTCGCGGCGAACGCGGTGAGCTATATCGGCCTGATCGTCGTGCTGGCGCGCTGGAAGCCGGACGTGCCGGTATCGACCTTGCCGCGCGAGTCGCTGGGTGCCGCCATGGGCGCCGGCCTGCGCTATGTCGCGATGTCGCCCAACATCGGCAAGGTGCTGGTCAGGGGCGCTGCTTTCGGCTTCAGCGCAGGTGCTGTGCTGGCGCTGCTGCCGCTGGTGGCGCGTGACGTCGTCAAGGGCGACGCGCTGACCTACGGCATCATGCTCGGTGCCTTCGGCATCGGCGCGGTCGGCGGTGCCTTGATCAGCGTCAGGCTGCGGCAGTTGCTGTCCAGCGAGACGATGGTGCGCTGTGCCTTCGCCGGTTTCGCCGTCTGCGCCTTCAATGCCGCCGTCAGCCAGCATGCCTGGCAGACGTCGCTCGGCCTGCTTGTCGGCGGCGCCTGCTGGGTGATCGCGCTTTCGCATTTCAACGTCACCGTGCAGATGGCAACCCCACGCTGGGTGGTCGGCCGGGTGCTGTCGGTCTATCAGACGGCTACCTTCGGCGGCATCGCGCTCGGCAGCTGGATCTGGGGTGTCGTCGCCGATGCGCATGGCGCCGAAACCGCGCTGATCGCCGCCAGCGTCGCCATGCTGGCCGGCGGCGCCATCGGTCTCTTGCTCCCGCTACCGCAACAGCAGGTGCTCAACCTCGACCCGCTCAATCGCTTCAAGGAACCGCACCTGGCGCTTGACCTGAAGCCGCGCAGTGGTCCCATCGCCATCATGATCGAGTATGTGATCCGGCACGAGGACGAACCGGAATTCCTCGCCATAATGGCCGAACGCGGCCGCATCCGCCGCCGTGACGGCGCCCGCAACTGGACACTGGCGCGCGATCTCGAGAATCCCACCATATGGATCGAGCACTATCACACGCCGACCTGGATCGAATATATCAGGCACAATGGACGCATCACCCATGCCGACGCCGTCATCGGCGAGCGCGTGCGGGCGCTGCACAGCGGCGACGAGCCGCCGCGCGTGCGGCGCATGATCGAGCGCCCGACGACCGCCGGCACGGCGCTTGTGATGGCCAAGGGGCCTATTGAACACTGACTCCGGGCTGTCCCTTAGCCCTCGCCCGACAGGTCCTTGCGCGCCTTGTCGAGTTCCTCGGCATAGCGCCGCATCAAATGGCCTTCGGTCAACAGCCCCAGGACGATATGGTCGGTGAAATCCTCGACCACGGCGAGTTCCTCGGCGCCCGCGCGCTGGAACGTCTCTGCGGCGGCCTGCACGTTCATGCTCGGCACCAGCACCGCGTCCTTGTACTTGGCAAGATCGCGCACCGGCACCTCGCCATCGGAGGGATCGCTGTGCAATTCGGCCACGATCAGCACGCCGACATAATGATCGCCCGCATCGACGGCGATGACCCGCTGGGCCGAGCCGAGCGGTATCTCCTTGCGGAAGGCCGCCAGCGTCGTCGAGGCATAGATGGTCTTGATGTCCTTGCGCATCATCGAGCCGACGGTGAGGCTGCGCATCCAGCCGACATCGTGGGCGCTGCGGATGGTCTCGCCGCGCAGATGGAAGCGCCATGTCGAGAACGAGTAGCCGAAGGTTTCGCGCACCAGGATGGCCGACATGATCGAGGCCGCCAGCACAACGCCGGTCAACGTCAGGTCGCGGGTCGATTCCAGCGCCAGGAAGGTCATCGTCAGCGGGCCGCCGACGACACCGACGGCGAGCGACGTCATGCCGACGACGGCGGCGACCGCAGGGTCGATGCCGGTTGCCGGCGAGACGACAACCATCACATCCGCAAACGCCTTGCCGAGCAGCGCGCCGAGGAACAGCGAGGCAAAGAACAATCCGCCGCGAAAGCCCGACCCCAGCGAAACCGCCGATGCCGCCAGCTTGAGTACGAAGACGCTGGTCACCACGGCCAGCCCGTAGTTCATCGAGAATTCGCGATGCAGCGCGCCATGGCCGCTGGACAGCACCTGCGGGGTGATAAGACCCAGCAGCCCGACGATGACGCCACCAATGACGGGGCGCAGCGCCGCATCGATCGACAGTCTGGCAAAACCACGTTCGATCAGTGTCACCAGATGCATGATGGCGATCGAGGCGGCACCGCCGAGCAGGCCGAGCAGCAGGAACGGCACGTACTGGCTGGCGGTGAGCGCCGGCAGGCCCGAAAGCTCGAGCGGAAACGGCACGCCGCCGAACATTTCGGCGGTCAGCGAGGCGCAGATCGCTGCTGTCATCACCGGTGCGACATTGGCGACCGAGTAGATGCCGATGACCAGTTCGAAGCCGTAAAAGGCGCCGGTCAGCGGTGCATCGAAGGCGGCGGCGATGGCGCCGGCCGCACCGCAGCCAACCAGGATGCGGACATCGTTACGGCGCAGCCTGAAGATGCCAGCCAGCCGCGATGCCAGCCCGGAGCCAACCTGCGTGTAGCCGGCTTCGAGCCCGACCGAGGCGCCAAAACCGCTGGAGATCATGGTCTGGCCGGCGATGATGAAGGTGTCGGTCAGCGACATGCGCCCGCCATAGAGCGCATTGGCTTCGATCGGGTCGATCGGCGTGCGGAATTTCCGTATCCGGAGCCAGATGACCGTCAGCCCAAGCAGGATGCCGCCGATCGCCGGTATCAGCGCCTGCATCGGATTGGCGAGCGAGAACATGCCGGAAAGCCGGCCGCCGGGCTGGACGCCGAACAACAGCCCGTGCAGGTCCTGCACGATCTGGCTCATCGCCGTGACCAATATGCCCGCCATGACGCCTACGATGCCGGCCAGAATGACCACCGCGATGCCGCGCGCCTCGAGCAGTGGCAACGACCTGATCAGCACCGCGCGCAGCCGGCGGGCATAAACTTGCGGTTGGTTTCTGGAAAGCACCGGGGCGGCTCGCCGACATCAGAAAAGGCAGTGGAAAGCCCGCCTGATACGCCCAGCGACACGGCATGGCAACCACAATGGCGACAGACAAGGCGCCATTGTGGCATCGACCGACTTGTTGTGGCCGCTACTGCCTCTGAGGGAACGCAAACGGTCCTTGCCGACGACCAGCGGGCAGCCGGCCCGGCGGGCCGATCAGGTCGGCATGGGCTCGCCGGCTTCATAGAGCACGAGGTTGCGCTCGCCGATGCCAAGTGCCGGCCAGCTCGCACGCCAGTCCGCAATGTGCGGCGAACGGAAATGCGCGTCGAGCGCTGCCCGGTCGCTCCAGACTTCTGTCACCCGGATGAGCCCGGCATCGAACACATCCTGCGCATAGGAATACTCGACACAGCCGGGCTCGGCGCGACTGGCCGAAACCATGCGCTCCATGGCGGGCTTGGCTTCCTCCAATCTGTTTGGCAAGCGGATGGAGCCGATGATCAGAAGCATGGGTTTTTCCCTTTATTGGGAGGCCGGCCGACACGGCTACCTGCGCATGATCGTTCGAACTAGCCAGTCTCCCACCCTCGCGCAAGCTTGGCGGGCTACCCTCACAGGGCTGTCGCACGTTCGGCAGTCCATGGCTTGAGGACGATATGGCGATCAGCGAAAGCATTCAGCCCGGCGCGGTGGCCAAGAACGGCCGCGACGTCTTCTTTGCCATCGGCATCGTCATCATCCTGGCCGTGCTGTTCCTGCCGATCCCGGCCTTTCTCATCGACATCGGCCTCGCCTTCTCGATCGCGCTTTCGGTGCTGATCCTGATGGTGGCGCTGTGGATTCAGCGGCCGCTCGATTTCTCGTCTTTCCCGACCGTGCTGCTCATCGCCACCATGCTGCGGCTGTCGCTCAACATCGCCACCACGCGCATGATCCTGTCGCACGGCAATGAGGGCACGCATGCGGCCGGCTATGTCATTGCCGGCTTCTCCAAGCTGGTGATGGCCAGCGATTTCGTCATCGGCCTGATCGTCTTCATGATCCTGATCGTAGTGAACTTCATCGTCATCACCAAGGGCGCCACGCGTATCGCCGAAGTCGGCGCCCGCTTCACCCTCGACGCCATCCCCGGCAAGCAGATGTCGATCGACGCCGATCTCTCCGCCGGCATGATCGACGACAAGACCGCACAGCTGCGCCGCCGTGAACTGGAAGAAGAAAGCTCCTTCTTCGGCTCGATGGACGGCGCCTCGAAATTCGTCCGCGGCGACGCCATCGCCGGCCTGATCATCACCGCCATCAACATCGTTGGCGGCATCGCCATCGGCTACATCAGGCACGGCATGGGCATGGGCGAAGCCGCCGACGTGTTCATCAAGCTGTCGGTCGGCGACGGCCTCGTCACCCAGATCCCGGCGCTGATCGTGTCGCTCGCCGCTGGCCTGCTCGTCTCCAAGGGCGGCACCCGCGGCTCGACCAACCAGGCGGTGTTCGGCCAGCTTGGCGCCCATCCGCGCGCGCTCTACGTCGCGGCGTCGCTGCTGGTGCTGCTTGGCCTGATGCCCGGCCTGCCGCTGTTTCCGTTCTTTGCGCTCGCCGCTGGCATGGCCGGCCTCGGCTACATCATCCCGATGCGCGCCAACCGTGTCCTCGCCGAAGCCGAGGCGATCAAGGACCAGGAAAAGGCGACCAAGGTCGAGGAGGAGAAGAACTCGGTCAAGGCCTCGCTCGCCACCGCCGAGATCGAACTGCTGATCGGCAAGCAGCTGTCGACAAGGCTGCTGACGTCGCATCAGGAACTGGTTTTCCGCATGGGCAAGATGCGCAAGAAATTCGCCACCCAGTATGGCTTCGTGGTGCCGGAAGTGCGTGTCGCCGACGATTTCGCCATCCCGCCGAAGAGCTACCAGATCAAGGTGCACGGCACCGTCGTGGCCGAATACCAGATGCGTGTCGGCGAGATCATGGTGCTGCTCGGCAACCGCGACATCCCCGAAATACCGGGCGAGGAAATCCGCGAGCCGGCCTTCGGCATGCGCGCCTATTCGGTGGTCGAAGCCTTCGCCGAGGATTTGAAGCGCGAGAACTACACCTTCGCCGACAACATGTCGGTACTGCTCACCCATCTTTCCGAGGTCATCCGCAACAACCTGCCGCAGCTTCTGTCCTACAAGGACATGAAGGCGCTGCTCGAACGGCAGGACCAGGAGTACCGCAAGCTCGCCGACGAGATCTGCACCACGCACATCTCCTATCCCGGCCTGCAGGCGGTGCTGAAGCTGCTGCTCGCCGAACGCGTCTCGATCCGCAACCTGCATCTGATCATCGAGGCGATCGCCGAGATCGCGCCGCATGTGCGCCGCACCGAGCAGATCGTCGAGCATGTCCGCATCCGCATGGCCCAGCAGATCTGCGGCGACCTCTCCGAGGGCGGTGTGCTGAAGGTGCTGCGCCTCGGCAACCGCTGGGACCTCGCCTTCCACCAGAGCCTCAAGCGCGACGCCAAGGGCGAGGTGCGCGAGTTCGACATCGACCCGCGCCAGCTCGAGGAGTTCGGCCAGGACGCGACCAAGGCGATCAAGAAATATCTGGAAGCCGGCGAGCGTTTCGTCCTCGTCACCGCGCCCGACGCCCGCCCCTATGTGCGCATGATCATCGAACGGCTGTTCACCACGCTGCCGGTGCTCAGCCACGTCGAAATCGCCAAGGGCGTCGAGATCAGGGTGCTCGGAACCATATCGTGAGCGCGCTTTCGCAAGGCGTCGTCATTGCGGCGTTCCTCGCCTTCTGCCGCATCGGCGCCTGCTTCATGCTGATGCCGGGCCTGTCCAGTGCCCGCGTTCCGATCCAGATCAGGTTGTTCGTCGCGGTCGCTGCCACCGGCGGCCTGCTCGCCTTCCTGTGGGACAAGATCTTTCCCTTCGTCGACCCGCGCCCGCAGATCCTGGTGCCGATGATCATCTCTGAACTTCTGGTCGGCGGCCTGATCGGCGCCATGACCAGGCTCTACATGGAAGCCCTGCGCTTCATGGGCTCGGCCATCGCCATGCTGATCGGCTATGGCGGCTCGGGCGGACCGGCGATCGAGGAGCCCGAACCCCAGGCAGCTCTTGCCGCCATCATCTCATTTTCGGCGCTGCTGATGCTGTTCGTCTTCGATTTCGATCACGAGATAATACGCGCCCTAGTGTCTTCCTACACGGTCGCGCCGGTCAACATCTTTTTCAACCCGCAGGCCGCTCTCGTCGATGTCACCGACACGGTGTCGGACACCTTCTTCCTGGTCATCCGCCTCGGCAGCCCGTTTGTCGCCTATGCCATTCTCGTCAATCTGACGATCGGCTTCGTCAACAAGCTGACCCCGCAGATCCCGATCTATTTCATCTCCCAGCCCTTCATCATCGCCGGCGGCATGATCATCTTCTATTTCGCCGTGGGCACCATGCTGTCGCTGTTCGTCGACGGCTTTGTCGACCTGACACTGGCGAGATAGAAATGAGCACACGCAAGGACCGCCTCAGGAAACTGGTCAAGGTGCAGGAACAGCTGAAGGCGCTGCACGAAACCCGCCACGCCACCTTCCTTGCCGCGGCCAGTGCCGCCGAGGCCGAGGCCAGGGATCTGGTCGGTCATTTCGACCAGACAGATTCCCTCTCCGGTCTGTTTCCCGATCTCTACCACCGCCGCATCGCCCAGGCGGTCGTGCGCCAGGAAGCGAGCCTCGAGAGCGCCAGGCAAGAGGCCAGCCTCATCGCTGCCGCCACCGCCCGCACCAACATGGTCGAACGCGCCTACAAGGACGTGCGCAACCGCGACGAACGCGAACGCTCCGACCGCGAGCGCCTCGACCTGATCGCGCAGAAGCGGGGGGAGGAGTAGCTGCGAGGACTCAGCTTATGACCCAAAGTTGACTTGCGGACGGCGCGACGTGAACGACCGCTATGCGCAGGATGTCGGTCGATTCCTGAAAGCAGACATCGCCGGCGATCAAGCTGAAGGTCGTGGTTGCGCGAGAGTTGGAAATTTGCTTCAGCGTGGATCAAGTCAGGTTGCACGCGCGAGCGGGCATAGTGTGCGAATGGTCCGTTGGATCCGTTCGTGCGTGCACATCGCGGCCGAGCATTCCGAGCCGCCTAGTTTTGGCTTTGTGGGTGAGTTGGTCGCTCTATATGACAGTGAAGCTGCAATCGGCCACCAAGCTCTCGCCAGGGCTAAGCACCGACAATCCGTTCCATTTGTCGATCGAACCGCGGTTGTGGGCATCCACGACATGGCTGACCGGTTCGAAACAGACGAAGTCGCTCGCCTGCGATGGCGAATAGACCAGATAGAAGTTCAAGACCGGGGACGCTTCTATCCTGAGGCCGCAATTTTGCTCTGGCCAACGTATGGAAGCAACGCCGTCCCAGCCGGCAAAGGCATTGTTGATCCAACCGCTCGGCAAGGCGGCCGGCGTGGCGAAATCCCAATCGGGACGGGTTTCTACATCCTCGAACCTGTCGGGGAGATGGCTGGGCAGTTCGAGGCAAACCTGCGACGCCGGGGCGTGAAGCGTTGTCAGGGCGGTTCTTGGGAACCAGGGATGGATGCCAAGTCCGAACGGCAGCCTGACCGGCGCGCTGTTGACGATCAGAAGCTGCAGTTCGAGCGCCTGTCCGGTCAGTGCGTAGGTCACCTCGGCGCGATACCGGTATGGGCCGGGTCCGTCGCTGACGAGCGACAGGCTGGCTTTGTCCGGCGCCAAGCTGTCTACCTCCCACTCCTGCGAAAATCCGTTGCCGTGAATGGGGAACGGCTCGTCGGCAACGTTGGCAAGCAATTCGTGGAATTTGTGCTCGAAGACGAACCCGCCCCCCGAGATCCTGTTTGACCACGGCAAAAGCAGATTGCAGGCAAGATCGAACGGGTTCCCGCCGCCGCCGTTCGGCCATGGCCTGAAGAGCGGCACGCGGCGGTAGTTGAAACGCGCCAGTCCCGCCCCAAGCGACGGAACGATTTCGGCGGACAAGTCTCCGCTTCGAATTTCAACGGTCTGGATCATCAAGGCGAGTCGGCATTTGGGCACGTCGGCCTTTGCGAGCCACGGCAAGAAGGTCATTCGACGCGATCCCGATGAGCGCTTTCATCTGGTCGTGAGCGTCGTCGACCCTGCGCAGTCGGATTGCCTCCAGCACATCGCCATGCGCGCTGAGTGTCTGCTGATAGTTGGCGGTGGCCGATGTGGTCAATCGGAAGGAGAAGCTCAGCGCGGCGGCAAGCATGTTGCCTAGATTGGCGAAAACCGGATTACGGCTGGCGCGAAGGATGGCCGTATGAAACCTGACGTCGGCATCAAGGCAGGCGGCGAGGTCGTCCTCCGGAGCGATACGCATAGCCTCATAGGCCGCTTCGATCACCGCGAGATCGCCCGAGGTCGCCATCATGGCGGCAAGCTGGGCGGCAGCCGGCTCGATCACCAGCCGCGCCTCGATCAAGCCGCGGACGAAATCGAGATCAGGCTCGATATCGCGCATCCATTCGAGAACCTGCGCATCCAGCCTGTTCCATTCGCTCGACACGCGCACGCGCGTCCCGGCCCGCTTGCGCGCCTCGATCAGCCCTTTGGCCGAAAGCGTCAGAAGCGCATCGCGAAGCGCGGTGCGGCTGGCGCCGTAGATGACGCACAGTTCGGCTTCCGTCGGCAGGACCTCGTGCTGTGCGTATGTGCCTGCAAGGATACGCTGCCCGAGATCGCGGGCGATGCGATCCTTGAGCGACGACGTGCCGCTGTCCCCAGCAGAAAGCTCCTGCTTGCCTTGATCAATCGAAGCGGCGGCCGCGTCCATCGTCATGTCCTGTTCAAATGATACTCGGCAATTACGACAGCCAGTATCAGGAGCGAGCCCTTGGCAAGCAATTGATAGAATGTTGGCACCGACGTCAGTATCATTCCGTTGTTGAGCACGCCAATGATGGCGACGCCGAGCAGTGCGCCGACAATCGTTCCCTTGCCGCCCTGCAAGGCACAGCCACCCAGCACCGCAGCCGTGATGGCCTCGAGTTCCAGGCCTTGGGATCCCGACACGGGCTGACCCGAACCGGTGCGGGCGGCCAGCAGAATTCCGGCCAATCCGGCGGCAACGCCACTCATGATGTAGATGCCGACGCGGTAGCGGTTGATGTTGATGCCGGAGAAGCGAGCGACAACGGGATTGCCGCCCAGCGCGTAGATGTTGCGGCCGACGATCGAGCGCGCCAGGAACAGATGGAACACGATCGCGGTCAGCACAAGAATCCAGATCAGCAGCGGCAGGCCGAGGATCCGTCCGATGCCTATGAACCGGAACGTGTCGCTGAAGATGGCGATCGACTGGCCGTCGGACATGATGAAAGCGATGCCGCGGAAGATCGCCATCGTGCCGAGCGTGGCGATGACCGCATTGACCCGCCCGTATGTGATGATGATGCCGTTGACGAGACCGGCGAGACCGCCAAGCACAAGGCCGGCAACGATACCGGCCGCGGGCGACCCGGTCGCCTGGATGGCCATCGCCGTCGATACGGTGGTCAGGCCGACAATGGCGCCGACGGCGATATCGAGACCGCCGGCGACAATGACCACGGTCTGGCTCATTGCCAGCACGCCGAGGATAGTAATGCCGAGGCCGATGTTGAGCAGGTTTCGGCTGGAGAAGAAAACGTCGCCGCGTAGCGAGCCGAAGATGACAATGAGAATGGCCAGCGCAACCAAAAGGCTGATATTGTGAACGCCGACGCGTTCCACAACACGCGAGGAAGCGCCCCTGGCGTCCGTCTGCACTTTCGATGCGCGAAGCTCGAGGCTGTTCATTGGATGTGGTCTCCGAGCACTGGTGCGGATTGCGGCATGGCGTGTTTGAGGATCGTCGCCTCGTCGATGTCAGTGCGGGAAAGTTCGGCCGTGATCCGGCCTCCCGCCATGACCATAACCCTGTCGGCGAGCCCGATCAGTTCCGGCATTTCAGAGGAAATCAGGATGATGCCGATGCCGCTCGCCGCCAGTTCATCGATCAGCCGATAGATTTCCGCTTTGGCGCCGATATCGATGCCGCGGGTCGGTTCGTCGAGGATGAGCAGCATCGGCTGCCGGGCAAGCCAGCGCGCCAGAACGACCTTCTGCTGGTTGCCGCCCGACAGTTTCGAAACCTGCTCGTCAAGGTTGGGTGCCTTGATCGACATCTTGGCCGCCAGCGGCGAGACAATCTCCAGCGCCTTGCGCCGGTTGAAGAAGCCGAAGCTCGACGTCTTGTCGGGCACGCAAAGCGCGGCGTTGTCGAGAATGCTTCGAAACAGGAGCAGCGCCTCGTGCTTGCGGTCTTCCGGGGCAAAACCGATGCCCGCGACGATCGCCGCGTGCGGACTGTTGGGGGGAACGGACACGCCATTCATCGCTATGGTACCAGCGAGGCGCCGATCATAGCCGACAATCGCCTTTGCCAGTTCGGATCGGCCCGCGCCCATGAGGCCGGCGATGCCGACCACTTCACCACGGCGAATCTTGAGGCTGACATCGCTGACGCGGTCGGTGGTCAAGCCCACCACGTCCAGCAACGGCTCTCCTGACCGCCACGTCTCGCGGGTGAACAGATCTGCAATGTCGCGCCCGACCATGAGCTTGGCTATGCCCTGTTCGCTGGCGCCTGCCGCCGGCGAATCGTCGACCAGCCGACCGTCGCGCAAAACGACAATGCGGTCCGCCAGGTCGATGATCTCGTTCAGCCGGTGAGAGATGTAGACGATCGACGTGCCCTCTTCGCGCAATCGGCGGATCACTGAAAACAGGCGTCGCGCTTCGTCATCGGTCAGCGACGATGTCGGCTCGTCGAATGCGATCAGCCGACCGCCGGCACGGATGGCGCGCATGATCTCGATCATCTGGCGTTGTGCCGGACCGAGCGTGCTGCAGAGTTGCCGCGGCCGCATGTCCTTCTGCATGCCAAAGGTCGCAAGCACCCGGTCGGTCTGCTCCTCGAGCTTGCGCCAGTCGAGCAGCACGCCTGCCAGCCGCGGCAGTTCGCCGACGAAAATGTTCTCGGCCACCGTCAAGTTGGGAACGATCTCCGGCTCCTGATGGATGACGCGTATCCCAGCCCTGTGGCTGTCGCGCGGTTCGCCGAAAACGATCGGCGTTGAACCGTGCCGCACTGTGCCGCTGTCCGGCCCGAACACACCCTCGAGAATGCGCATCATCGTCGATTTGCCGGCCCCGTTCTCGCCGACCAGAGCGAGCACCTCGCCTTGCCGGAAGGCAATCGAGACGTTGTCGAGCGCTTGCACGACGCCGAAGCGCTTCGATATCCCGTCGAGCGAGAAGAATTCCGATTGCATCAAAGCTCACTCCCGAAGATCGATCCGTGCGACTGGAGAGCGTCATGCGCCCTGGGGCGCATGACGCATAACCCGGTTCAGTGGCAGAGCTTGGCTTTGTAGTCCGATGCAAAATTATCGGCAGTGATGTATTCCGGGTCGGTGAAGGACTGAACCGGCAGCTTCGTTCCATCCTTGATTGAGGCCAGCAGGATCTTCACCGCCAGCGCGCCATGGTTTGCCGAATTGAGCCACATCGTACCACGGAATGCCGAAGGCTTTCCCGATCCGAAGGCCTCACAGGCGCGGCTGCCGTCAATGCCGATGCCCATTCCCTGGTCTGGGGTATAGCCGGCGTTCTCCAATGCCCGCGCCCCGCCCAGCACGCCATCATCATTGCAGGAATAAAAGATCCAGTTCGTGACGCTGGGATTGGCCGTCAGTGTGGTGGTCATGACGTCGATGGCGTTGACCATCGTGTTGTCGTAGGGGACGCGAACGATGTTTGCCGGCTTGAAATCGGGCACCGCCTTCAGGAACGCTTCTTCGGCACCCTTGTTACGCTGCATGCAGGTATCAGCCTTGCGATCCTCGATCGAGGCGATACGCACCTCCTTGCCGGCCCAGCCGTCGGCCTTGTAGAGTTTGGCCAGCTCTTCGCCCACCCGCGCACCGATATTGTAGGCATTCATGCCGACATAGGGGACCTGGGTGCCGTCCTGATAGTAGATGTCGTCGTCGACCGCCACCAGGGGGATTTTCGCCGCTTTGGCCTTCTCGGCGATGACCGGTCCCAGTGCCTTGTCGGGAACGACGATTGCGATGCCCTTGACGCCATCTCCGACCATTGTATCGAAGGTGGTGATCGTCAGATTGGCATCGAACTGGACGTCCTGTGACACGAAGGTGGCGCCGGCCGTCTCAGCCGCCTTCTTGGCGCCGCCGACTTCGGCGACGAACCATGGATGGTCACCCATCTTGTTGATGTAGCCTATCTTGATGTCGTCGGCGCTTGCCGCGCCACCCATCAGTCCGGCGGTCAATATTGCAAATGTTGCGAGAGCCTTTGTCGTCGTTTTCATGTAATCCTCCCTGAGAGTTGCTTTTCAGTCGTGGTAGAGAACCGAGCGTCCACCATCGATGGTGATTGTCTCGGCATTGATGAACGGCGCTTCGTCCGAAGCGAGGAAAACCGCCGTCATTGCAACCTCGTCCGGCCGGCCAATGCGCTTGGGCGGATGAAGGTCGTAGGCCCGCCGCTTCTCCTCGGCGGGGTCTGGAAATGTGTTCCAATAGGCTTCAGCGATCGGCGTCTCGACATAGCCGGGGGCAATCGCGTTCACGCGGATGCCGCGCGCCGCATATTCGATGGCGAGGGAGCGCGTCAGGCCGACAAGCGCGTGCTTGGCGACCGGATAAGGGAATGTATGGGGAATGATCTTGAAAGCGTGGCAACTCGCTATGTTGACGATAGACCCCGAACCATTCGCCAGCATCGTCGGTAGAACTGCTCTGGCGCAGAACCACGCAGCCTGGAGGTCGAGTTTGAGGCAACGGTCCCATTCCTCATCCGGCATCAGCAACGGTTCGTGGAAGACGTTGGCGCCGGCATTGTTTACGAGAACGTCGACGCCGCCATAGGTCGCGATCGCCCGGGCGACCATGTCGGCGACCGCCGATGCGTCGGTGACATCGGTTTCGACGAAAAGGGCTTCGGCGCCCTGCGCACGCAACTCGTCGGCGATTGCGCTGCCGCTTACCGTATTCAGTTCGGCGATGACAACCTTTGCCCCCTGCGCGGCAAAGGCCCGGGCGCTGGCGGCACCAATGCCTTGGCCGGCGCCGGTGACGATTGCGATCTTTCCCTGAAGCCTGCCTGTCATGGCGCTCACCAATCGACCACGGTGCCGTCGGGCATGACGGCGTTGCGGGCATGCAGTACTTCCTGCTTGAAGGGGTGGCGCGCGACGACATCCTCATTGACGGTGACGCCGAGGCCCGGCAGTTCGGGCACGTCCCAGCGGCCTGGTTTGCGCTGGATCGGCCAACTGACGACGTCGTCGTACCAGGCGACCGCGCCCGACATCTCTTCCTGGATGATGACGTTTGGGGTCGATACGCCGAAGTGAAGCGCAGCGACGCCAGCGATCGGGCCGAGCGGGTTGTGCGGCGCAAGACCGATGCCCGCCGTTTCCGCCAGAGCCGCGATCTTCTTGGTCTCGAGCAGACCGCCGGTATGGCAGATATCGGGCTGGGCAATGTTGAAGGCGCGCGCCGCGATCGAGTGCGCGAATTCGCGACGCCCGATCAGCCGCTCGCCGGACGCGATCGGCACAGTCGATCGCGCAGTGATATGCGCCAGGCCGGCCACATCTTCGGGCGGCACCGGTTCTTCGGCGAACATGATGCGGGCCGGCTCGATCGCCTTGAGGTAGTCCATCGCAGCGTTGACGGACGCCGGGCGACCATGAAAGTCGACCATGATGTCGATATCGGGACCGACGGCTTCGCGCAGCGCGCCAACCATATTGGCAACGGCGTCCACCGCCTTCGCGGGCGAGACGTAGTGGGTGTAGGGAATGCAGACGACCTTGACCGCGTCGTAGCCTGCCTGCGTCACGATGCGTCCGCGTTCGACAATCGTGTCGGCGGATCCGGTCTCATAGACCGCCTTCATGTCTCCTAGGCCGAGGTGCGTGTAGGTGCGCAGATAGTCGCGAACCCGGCCGCCCAAAAGGCGCCAGACCGGGACACCCAATGACTTACCCAGGATGTCCCAGAGCGCAATCTCAATACCGCTGACTGCGGACATTCCCTCGACGCCAAGACGCCAGAAGCCGTGGCGCGTCAGAATCTGGTAGCAATGTTCTACATTGCGCGGATCCTGCCCGATGAGCAGTGCCTCCAGATCCTGAAGGGCGCCGACGACGGCACGCGTCTTCCATTCCAGCGTTGCCTCCCCCCAGCCAAACAAACCGGGCTCGTCGGTTTCGACCCGCACGAAAACCCAATTGCGCATTTCCGCATTGCAGACCAACGCCTTGATGGCCGTAATTTTCATTGGTCCTCCCAGACAGGCCGTCTTTTTTCAACGACAATATGTATGATTTATTATCATTAATATGAGCAAGTCAAGTGCAGCAGCGGTTTGCGCCTTCCGCCCCTCCCCGCCCGCGCAAGCCTGCCACAAGCTTGTTGAGGCATTGTCTGGCTAAGGAAAACCGACAAAAGGCGGACTTTCTTGGCGATTTCTCCACCCAGCGACATCGTTATGGATGTGGCCCGAGCCGTCGACCCGACGGATATCGAGGCCGCCCGTGCCGCGCTGACAAAGCGGGCTGGCGGTGCCGCGGGCGCGTTTTCGGTCGACACCGCCGCTTCGGTCGATGCCGGTTCGATCCTGTCGCGCGCCACCGCCGACAAGGCTGCCGCCTCAACCGATCCCGCCAAGAAATTCAAGAAGTTCGAGGCGATGGTGCTGCAGACCTTCATCCAGAATATGCTGCCCAAGGACACCGAGGGTGTCTACGGCAAGGGCCTGGCCGGCGACATGTGGAAGTCGCAGCTTGCCGAGCGGGTGGCCGACGTGATGGCCGAGCGTGGCGGTATCGGCATCGCCAAGTCGATGCTCGCCGACCACTATGTCGAAGGCAAGCGCATCATGCCGGTCGGCCCGGTTTCGGGCGGACCGGAAAAGACCGAGATCGATCAACAGAACAGCCTGTCGACCTCGCTGGTGCACGAATTGCAGCGCAGGGCGGCGCGGTCGATCACCGGTGACGAGACCACCATCAAGACTGACATCAAAATCTAAGGGCATGCCCCAAGCCGGGAATCGGTCTGGGGAAAAGACCTGCTCACCACCGAGATAGTGCGTATCCGAGTTTCAATCTAACCAGACCGGGATTTTCATGGCCGACTTTTCGGAATTCACCGCCAACCTGCCAGCACGCACGACCGCTTCGGAAGCGCCGATCCCGTTCGCGCGGCCTGGCAACCTCGCCGCCATCATCGGCCGCATCGAGGAAGTGGTCGAGGAAGAGACGGCCGGCATCCGCAACGCCACCAACTATGATCTCAAGGCATCCAACGCCCGCAAGAGCCGCTACCTTTACGAGCTGACCCGCGCCATGAAGGGCGGCAGCGAAGCCGAATTCCTCGAACAGCACCGTGAGGGCCTGACCCGTCTGCGCCACAAGCTGGCGAAGAACGAGGCGGCGATCCTGGCGCACCTCAGCGCGGTCAACGAAGTCGCCAGCTTGCTGCGGCACGCCATCCAGCGCGCGGAGACAGACGGCACCTATTCCGCCGGCGAGTTCGGCTGGATGAAGTCATGATGGCGAACACAAGAGACACATCGGCGATCCCGCCGAGGCAGCAGCGCAGTGCCGCATTGCCATCGCAAGGGAATGACCAAGGGACTGACAGAGCCTGATGATAAAGGTCATCGCCATCGCCGTCTGGATCTGCGCCGCCACGCTCGGCGCCGTGTTCTATTCGTTCCAGGCGGCCGGTGAGCGCGGTGTGGGCGAAACGCCGAAGCCGATGCTGGGCGGCCTCGACTACGTCAAGACCGACATCATTTCGGTGCCGCTGATCCGCGATTCCCAGATCGGCGGCTATTTCCTGACCAAGCTTGTCTACACGGTCGAACCCGAGCAGATAAAGAAGCTGTCCATACCGGCGGAAGCGCTAATCACCGACCAGGTCTATTCCTACCTCTATTCCAATCCGCAGATCGACTTCACCAAGAAGGCGACGATCGATCTCGATGCCTTCCGTGTCGCGATCCGCGATACCGTCAACGCGCGTGTCGGCGCCCCTTTGGTGCATGAGGTTCTGATCGACCAGGTCAATTTCCTGTCGAAGGACGAAATCCGCGACAACTGGCTGCGCCGCAAGAAAAGCGAGACGGCGAGCGAAATGACCAAGGCGTTCAAGGAACACTGAGTTGCCCAGCCTATAGGCCCCGATCCCGTCGGGCCACACCTGCCGCCACGGCAGGAACCAGCCATCGGAATCCGCGTTGACGTAAACGTCAACCCAAAGCTATATGCGGCAGCGACCGTGATCGCGAAACGGCGGCATGGGCTTCGGCTGGATCGAAGCGCCGTTGCGAGACAGATGCAACCAGACAAGGAGAACAGCGTGAGCGTTCAGGAGATTGCCGAGAAGATCAAGTCGCGCGTGGCAAGCAGCGGGTTCGATCGTTCCGTGAAATTCGACACCGGCAGCGACGGCGTCATCGTCATCGATGGCGCGACGATTTCCACCACCGATGCACCCGCCGACTGCACCATCAAGCTCTCGCTCGACGATCTGGATTCGCTGATATCTGGCGACCTGAACCCGACGATGGCGTTCATGACCGGCAAGATAAAGGTCGAAGGCGACATGACCGTCGCCATGGCGCTTAGCCAGTTGATCGGCTGAAGGCATGCAGCCGCCCAAGGCGGCGCTCACCAATCGCGAAAAAAACGCCGCCTTTTCGGGCGGCGTTTTTGCATCAGCTGCTGGCGGCTTCGTCTCTCAGGCCGCCGATATCAATTGCTGCGCCTTCAGCTTGCGGCCGGCAGCCTTCAGCGTGCCGTACACGCCATCAAGCGCGCCTTCCACCAGTTCCAGCGCCAGCAGGCGGTGCCGCTCATAGGGCCCCGGCATGGCGAGCGAACCGGTCCTGGCGGCCGAGAAGCCGAAGCGTCCATAGTAGGGCGCATCGCCGACCAGCAGGATCGCGGCGTGGCCAAGACGCGCCGCCTCGGCGATGGCATGGCGCATCAACGCCGAGCCGATGCCAGCACTCTTGAGCGACGGATCGACGGCGAGCGGGCCAAGCAGCAGCGCAGCCGGACCGCCCTCGCCCAGCGTGACATCCCACAGCCGCACGGTGCCAGCCACGCCGCCCGACGCATCGCGCGCGACAAAGGCCAGGCCTTCCGAAGGCCGCCGGCCACGCCGCAGCTTCTCCGACGATTTTTTCCGCCGCTTCGGCCCCATGGCCTCGTCCAACAGCACTTCACGCGTGGCAATGTCGGTCGCGGTTTCGGCAACAATGGCAATGGCGCTGGCACTCTCCCCCCTAGAGGGGGAGATGTCGCCAAAGGCGACAGAGGGGGTCGCCGCGCGTGAAGCGCTGGCGCCATACGGTCCAAGAGAAGTCGAGGCAGCCGAGACGACCCCCTCTGGCCACTTCGTGGCCATCTCCCCCTCAAGGGGGGAGATTGCGCGCGCAGCGCCGTCAACAATGAAATTTGCAATGTCCATTTCCGCAATCCTTCACGAGCGGAGACTTTTCCACATGCGAGCCCAAGCGGGCGACAGACGCCCATCTGGGATGATCTGATCGGTTCTTTCGAACCGTCAGATCACGTAGGATCGGAGAGGCTCGAAGCCGTTGAAGGCGACCGCCGAGTAGGTGGTCGTGTAGGCGCCGGTGCCTTCGATCAGCACCTCGTCGCCGATGGTCAGCGACAAAGGCAGCGGATAGGGCGTCTTCTCGTACATCACGTCGGCCGAATCGCAGGTCGGGCCGGCGAGCACGCAGGGCGCGGTCTCCGTGCCGTCATGCGCGGTGACGATCGGGTAGCGGATCGCCTCGTCCATCGTCTCGGCCAGGCCGCCGAACTTGCCGATGTCGAGGAACACCCAGCGCACATTGTCGTTGGCTGCCTTCTTCGAGATCAGCACGACTTCCGACTTGATGACGCCGGCGTTGCCGACCATGCCACGGCCCGGCTCGATGATGGTTTCCGGGATGGCATTGCCGAAATGCTTGCGCAGCGCCGAGAAGATCGCCTGGCCATAGGCCTGGGCCGCCGGCACGTCACGCAGATAGCGCGTCGGGAAGCCACCGCCCATATTGACCATCTTCAAGACGATGCCTTCCTCGGCGAGCGTCGCGAACACCACCTTGGCGTCGGCCAGCGCACGATCCCAGGCGGTCAGGTCGGTCTGCTGCGAGCCGACATGGAACGACACGCCATAGGCGTCGAGGCCGAGCCCCTTGGCATGGCGCAGCACGTCGACGGCCATCGCCGGCACACAGCCGAACTTGCGCGACAGCGGCCACTCGGCGCCCTCGCCATCGGTCAGCACGCGGCAGAATACGCGCGCGCCGGGAGCGACGCGGGCGATCTTCTCGACCTCTTCGACGCAATCGACCGCGAACAGGCGGATGCCGAGCTGGTAGGCGCGTGCGATGTCACGCTCCTTCTTGATGGTGTTGCCGAAGGAGATGCGGTCCGCCGGCGCACCGGCGTCCATTGCCATCTCGACTTCGGCAACGGAAGCGGTGTCGAAGGACGAGCCCATGGCAGCAAGCAGGCGCAGGATTTCCGGCGCCGGGTTTGCTTTCACCGCATAGTAGATCTTGGAATCGGGAAGCGCCTTCTCGAAGGCGCGGAAATTGTCGCGCACGACATCGAGGTCGACGACGAGGCAGGGGCCGGACGGACGTCGGGTGGCGAGGAAGTCAAGGATGCGCTGGGTAGCCATCAGGGTCTCTCCATCAGCGCCTTTCGGCGCGCAATAAAGCTGCGGGACGCGGGCTGTCAGCCTCGCGAACACGCGGTGGACAAAGGCGGGACGGATATCCATGGAACCAGCCGGTGGAGACCCCGGAACCATGAAGCGCCGTCTCGCGGCGGTGAACCTTGGCCTTGCCCGGCCTCGGTTCGCTTTGTCTGCCTTGGCTTGGATGGGAGACCCGTCCGCACTGCCGGCAATGAAGGTGTGCCTCTTCAGTAACCCCGGTTTTTGGACAACCGGCAGAACACCAGAAAGGCCCGCACCGTCGTTGCTTCAAGGTGTCCTCGGGCTGGCGGTTGGCCGCTAGACCGACTGGAGGGGTTGGCTCCAGTTACCTTACCGATTTCCCTCACCATTCGAGGATCGGCGGACACCCACAGGCACGTGCGACTTTGGGCAAGCGCGATATAAGGGCGAAGGCTTTCACAATCAATAAAAATCGCATCCAAGGTTGTAAAATTTCTGCCATCGAACAATGTTGCGGCAACCGTATCCGGATATCGAACGATGACAGGCACGCACGGCCCTCTGAACGCCTTTCTCGATCTTCGCCAGATGCCGGTGGCACATGCCGAACTCGGCCCGCTGGCCGGCCTGCGGCTGGCCGTCAAGGATATCTACGACGTCGCCGGCTACCGCACCGGCTGCGGCAATTCCAGGAAATTCGCAGAATGCCCCGCCGCCTCGCGCACGGCACCCGCCGTGCAGATGATTCTCGATGCCGGCGCGCGCTTCGTCGGCAAGACGCAGACCGACGAGCTTGCCTTCGCGCTGTTCGGCCAGAATGCGCATTTCTCGTTTCCGGTGAATCCGGCAGCGCCCGATCGCGTCACCGGCGGCTCGTCCTCGGGATCGGCGGCGGCGGTGGCAGGCAGGCTGGCCGACATCGCCACCGGCTCCGACACCGGCGGCTCGATCCGCGCGCCGGCGAGCTTTTGCGGATTGATCGGGCTGCGCACCACGCATGGCCGCATTTCGCTCGACGGCACGATGAAGCTGGCTCCGAGCTTCGACACGTTCGGCTGGTTCGCCGACGACATCGAGACCTATGAGACCGTCGGCAAGCTGCTGCTCCGCCGCGACCCGCACCAGCACACGCTCGACCGCCCGCTGACGCTGGATTGGCTGGATGGGTTGGTCGCCCGCCCGGCGATTGCCGAATATGCAGGAATGAAGGCGCTAGCGAGCGCGGTCTTCGGCGCGCCTGTGGCGCCGGCAATGCGCTTCACCTCGTCTGCGGATGAGCTCTACTGGTGCTTTCGCCGACTGCAGGCCAAGGAGGCCTGGGCAGTGCATGGCGAATGGATCACCAGCGGTGAGCGCGACCTCGGTCCCGGCGTCGAAGAGCGTTTCGGCTTTGGCCGTGCCGTCGACGACAAGACAGCCCAGGCCGAGAAGGTGCGCCGGCTGACCTTTCGCGGCGAACTGAGCGCCCTGCTCGGCAAGGACGGCTTCCTTGTCCTGCCGACGGTTCCGGGCCCAGCACCCTACGTGGACAGCACGCCGGAGCAATTCCAGGCCTATCGCGAACGGGCGCTCCAACTTCTGTGCCTGGCCGGCCTGTCCGGCTTTCCGCAAATCACCTTGCCCATCGGCGCGGTCGCCGGCGCCCCGTTTGGCCTGTCGCTGCTTGGCCCTTCCGGCAGCGACATTGCCCTGATACGGCTCGGCCGGAAACTTCTCGACGCGGCACGAAAGGCTTGACCATGGACACACTGACGCGCATGCGCGCTTTCATCGACGTGGTTGAGGCCGAGGGCTTTTCGGCGGCGGCGCGCAAGATCGGCCGTTCCAAGGCATTGCTGTCGAAATATGTGCGCGAGTTGGAGGACGAACTCGGCGCGCTGCTGCTCAACCGCACCACGCGCCAGTTCTCGATGACCGAAGCCGGCCACACCTATTACCGGCGCGCCTCGGAGATCGTGCGCGAGGTCGACAGCCTGGCCGACGCTGTGCGCGAATCCTCCGGCGACGTGCGCGGCAGGATCAAGCTGTCGGCGCCACGCACCTTCGCCGACGCGCCGATCGGCCAGTCGCTGATCGACTTCGCCAAGCAATACCCCGACATCGTGCTCGACATCCAGCTCGACGACCGCTTCGTCGATCTGGTCGAGGAAGGCTTCGACCTTGCGGTGCGCATCTCGCGGCTGGAGAACTCTTCGCTGATCGCCAGGCGTCTGGCGCCGTTTTCAATAAAACTCTGCGCCTCTCCCGAACTGATCGCCAAGCATGGCACGCCGACACGGCCACAGGATCTCAGCCGCATGCCCTGCATCGTCGACACCAATGGCCGCGGCCTGAACAACTGGCCGTTCAAGGGCGACAATGGCGATCCGGTGAGCGTTTCGGTGTCCGGTCCGGTCGAGGTCAACAGCCCGATGACGGCGAGAGCCGCGGCCGTGGCCGGGTTGGGGTTCACCGTCCTGCCGGATTTCATTGCCGCGCCCGATCTCGCCAGCGGCCGGCTGGTGGCGGTGATGGATGACCGCATCCTGTCCGGCGGCGGCATCTTCGCCGTGTACCCGCACCGCCGCTATCTGCCGGCGAAAGTCCGCGTCTTCGTGGACTTCCTGGTGCAGTGGTTCAGGACGCGTGAAGCTGCCTGACCCCACTTCAGCCGGGTCCCGGTCCCAATTTCGCCCCCTTTATGGTAACTCTCGACATCTCTCCGAGGCCGATGGAATCGCGACTGAGAATGCACCTGAAACGGCACGCAATCATGCTGGCTTCGGCCTTGGCGGCGACCTTTGCCGCCACTGGACCGGCTGAGGTGCACCCGCACGTCTTCGCCGAGGCTCGTCTCGACGTGATCCTCTCCCCGGATCACCAAAGTGTGAAGGCGCTGCGTCATCTCTGGCGTTTCGACGACCTGTTTTCCAGCACGGTGATGATGGAGTTCGACAAGAACTCCGACCTGAAGCTGGACGACAAGGAGCTGAAGGACGTCGCCGACACCGTTCATGCCTCGCTGGCCGAGTTCAACTACTTCCAGCTCGTCACCGTCGACGGCAAGGACGTGGCGATGACGCCGCCGCCGCATCTGATGGCCAATTTCGACAACGACCAGCTGATCATCCTTTTCGAATCCGAGCCGAAGGTGCCGATCAAGCTCAACGGCAAGATCGACATCGGCGTCTATGATCCGACCTTTTACACGGCAATCGACTTCACCGAGGACTCCAACATCACGGTTGAAGGCCTGCCGTCGAGCTGCACCAGCAAGGTGATCCGTCCGGACCCGGACGAGGCGATCAAGGAAAACCAGAAGACTCTCACCGATGCCTTCTTCAACGATCCGACAGGCACCGACATGAGCAAGATCTTCGCCACCAAGCTCGAACTGACCTGTCAGCCAGAAGGATGAAGCCGGTGACGAAACCGTCCCTGCGTTTGGCATTCGGCCTGTTGGCCGTCACCGTTGTCATGATGCATTTTGCCAATGCCGCCCACGCCCAGAGTTCGCTCGGCATCGGCGTCAATGACGGCATGGCGCCCACCACCGGCCCATTTGCCCACATCCTGATGTGGATCAATCTCAGGCAGCAGGAATTCTATCGCGCGCTGGCAACGGCGATGAAGGCGATGCGCCAGGACGGCAGCAAGATTTGGATACTCATCGGCCTGTCCTTCGCCTACGGCATTTTCCATGCCGCCGGCCCCGGCCACGGCAAGGCGGTGATCTCATCCTACATGGTTGCCAATGAGGTGGCGCTGCGGCGCGGCATCCTGCTGTCCTTCGTCTCGGCGCTGCTGCAGGGCCTGACCGCGATCGCGGTGATGGGGGTCGCCTACTTCGTCCTGCGCGGCACCTCCGTCTCGATGACGGACGCAGCCTGGTTCATGGAGATCATGAGCTTTGTCTTCGTCACCCTGTTCGGCGCATGGTTGCTGTGGCGCAAGCTCGGCCCCGCCGTCCTGCGCCTGTTTGGCAAAGGACCCGCCTACAGCCTGTCGGCGGCTCATGCCGGCCATTCTCATGCTGGCCATTCGCACGCAGCCCATGGCCATTCGGCGCATGCCCATGCGCACGCCCTGCACGCGCATGACGATCACGACCATGCGCATGGCCATTCGCACGATCATGATCATGGCGCACACGCTCATCACGATCATGCGGCGGGCGAGGTCTGCGACACCTGCGGCCACTCGCACGCACCCGACCCGGCACTGCTGTCGGGCGATCGCTTCGACTGGCGCACGGCCTGGTCGGCGGTGGCCGCTGTCGGCATCCGGCCGTGTTCAGGCGCGCTGATCGTGCTCAGCTTCGCCCTGCTCAACGGACTTTGGCTGGGCGGTCTTCTGTCGGTGCTGGCGATGTCGTTGGGAACCGCGATCACCGTCTCGGCGCTGGCCACACTCGCGGTGACCGCCAAGAACTGGGCGGTGTATTTTGCCGGCGACGGCCGCATGGGCAACCGCATCCACTCGATCGTCGAGATCGGCGGCGCGGCCTTCGTGTTCCTGTTCGGACTGCTGCTGCTGTCGGCGAGCCTGGCGGCAGGCGGATGATGCCCGACGCCGCGAGGCTCGGGGTTTAACCCGCGATCTTGCCGCCGAGTTCGTCCTCGATATGCGCGCGGATGATCTCGTCAAAGCTCTTTTCGGCGCTGAAGCCAAGCTCCCTTGAGCGCCGCGCCTCGAACCGCGTTGGCCAGCCCCGGACGATCGCCCAGATCGTCGCGTCCGGTTCCTCGCGGATCAGGCCTGCCACCTTTGGCCCGGCGATGCGTTCCAGCGCCTCGATCTGCTCGCCGACGGTAACGGCGACGCCGGGCATCGTCAGGTTGCGGCGCGGCCCGACGGCATTGCCGTCGATCCCTGCCGCATGGATCAGGAAATTGACCGCCGAGCGCGGGCTGGCGTGGGTGTGCACGACAGAGCGCGGCACCGGCAGGATCGCCTCGTGGCCGCTCAAGGGCTCGCGGATGATGCCGGAGAAGAAGCCCGAGGCCGCCTTGTTCGGTTTGCCCGGCCGCACGCAGATGGTCGGCAGCCGGATGCCGATGCCGTCGAAGAAGCCGCGCCTGGAATAGTCGGCCAGCAGTGCTTCGCTCATCTGCTTCTGCGTGCCGTAGGAGGTCAGCGGCGTCGGATGGAATTCGTCCGGTATGACATCCGGGAACGGCGCGCCGAACACCGCGATCGACGAGGTGAAGACGACACGCGGCGCAAAGCCCGCCAGGCGAATGGCATCAAACAGCGCGCGTGTGCCGTCGAGATTGACGCGGTAACCGAGATCGAAATTGGCTTCCGCCTCGCCCGATACGATGCCCGCGAGATGGAAGACGGCATCGGGACGCGATGCGACCAGGCGCTCAGTGGCCCCCGCCTCGGCGAGGTCGCCGGTGTGCAGGGTGACGCTGACTCCGTCCATGCTAGGTGCCTGCGGCGGCACGATGTCGTGCAGGTCGAGCGCGGTGATCTTGCCGCCGCGCAGCGTGCCGTCCTTGGCCAGCCGGGCGATGAGCTTGCGGCCGACCATGCCTGCGGCGCCAGTGATCAGAATGCGCATATCAAAGACCTCTACTTACCCTGGTTTTTGCGTTGGTTGCGGGCCCGCAGCCAGAACACCGAGAAAAATGCCAGCACGAAAACGATGCCAAAGGCACCTGCCAGCACGGTCGAGAAACTGCCAAGGGCCAACATGATGGTTGGCAGATAAAAGGCCGCGATGCCGAACAGAAGCATGATCCACACCGCGGCGATAACGGCGTTCCTGGTGTCGCGGTCCATCACGCTACACCAAGGCAGCGGGCGTTCATCAAGCTTGTTTTCAAGGTTTTGCAACTCCTGAGGCAGAACCAATCGACATCAATCGATCGGTCCTAGTGATGGTGGTCGTGATGCGCGGCCGCATCATGCTCGTGCTCGTGCTCGTCGCCATCGTCGGCGCACTGTCCGAATTCGGGTTCCACGGTGGCATGGCTGATGCCGTGCTCGCTGGCAAGCCGCTTCTTGACGGCACTCACCGCCTGATGCGCATCGACGCCCTCGTTAAGGCAGGCATGCAGCGTCGCCATGTTGCTGGTCCCGTCGAGTGACCAGACATGCATGTGGTGCACTTCGCGCACCCCCTGGACCGTCGCCTCGATATCCCTGGCGATCAGATCGCGGTCGAGGCTTGGCGGCACGCCCTCGAGCAGGACATGGGCGGCTTCGCGCATCAGCGACCATGCCGTGTAGAGGATCAGCAGCGAGACCAGGACCGACAGGATCGGGTCGATCGGCGTCCAGCCGGTCGCCAGGATGACCAGCGCCGCCGCGATAGCCGCAGCCGAGCCGAGCAGGTCGCCGAGCACATGCAGGATGGCGCCGCGCATGTTCAGGTTTTCACGGTCGCCGCCATGCAGCACGAAGAAGGCGCCGATATTGACCAGCAGGCCGAGGATCGCCACCACCAGCATCGGCCCGCCAAGCACCGGTGCCGGCGCCTGCAGGCGCCCCCAGGCCTCGTAGACAATCCACAGGGCGATGACGAAGATGGCAATGCCGTTTGTGTAAGCCACCAGCGTCTTGACCCGGCCGAAGCCGTAGGTGAGGCGAACGGTCGCCGGTCGCCCCGCAAGATGAAACGCATACCAGGCAAGGCCGAGCGCGATCGAATCGGCGAGCATATGGCCGGCATCGGCCAGCAGCGCCAGCGACCCGGTGAGGATGCCGCCAAGCGCTTCGGCGATCATGAAGCCGCCGGTCAGGCAGGCCGCGACAAGCACGCGCTTCTTGTCGGTCGAGCCATGGACATGGCCAGCGCCGTGATCGTGCCCAGTGTGATCATGCCCCCTGTGATCGTGGGTATGCGCCAATGGCAAACTCCCGTTACGCGCCTGATCTCACGCGCCAAACTTTGCGCGAAAATCCTCGAGCCGTCGCTTCTGCTGGCCGTCGCCATCGAAATTGGCCGGGTCGAGCCACGCCTCATAGGCTTTGCTTAAGGCCGGCCACTCCTTGTCGATGATCGAGTACCATGCCGTATCGCGGTTTTCACCCTTGACGATGAGATGCTGCCGGAAAATGCCCTCGAACTTGAAGCCGAACCGTTCCGCGGCCCGCTTCGATGGCTCGTTGCGGTTGTTGCACTTCCATTCGTAGCGGCGATAGCCGAGTTCGTCGAAGATATATTTCATGAACAGGAACTGCGCCTCCGTCGCTCCCGGCTTGCGCGAAATGAGCGGTCCCCAATAGATGTTGCCGATCTCGATGACCCCATAGGCCGGATCGATGCGCATCAGCGTCTGGCGGCCGGCGACTTTGCCGCTGGCCTTGTCGATGACGGTGAAGAACAGCGGATCTTCGCTGGCCTCGACCTTGTCCAGCCATGGCTGGAAGGCGGCGCGGGTCTCCGGCGGATAATCGGGCAACCAGGCGAAACGACCATCGACATCGGACACGGAGGACGCTTCGTAGAGGCCGTCGCCGTGTTTTGCGGCGCTCAGCGGCTCGAGCCGGACATAGCTTCCGTCGATGGCCTTGCGTTCTGGCCGCGGACGCGGTTGCCAGTCCTTGAGATTTTCCGACACCGAAAGCTCCAATCCGTTTGACTTTTGCGGCCTGAGGCTCACAAAAACGCGACCCAACAGCAAGAACCACACGGACGGGAAAAATGCTCCACACGATTTCGGCCTTCGACCGTCTCGGCGAGGAAAACGCCTTTGCAGTGCTGGCGCGGGCGACAGCCCTTGCGAGCCAAGGCCGCGACATCGTCAATCTCGGCATCGGCCAGCCCGACTTCAAGACGCCGCAGCACATCGTCGAGGCGGCGATCAAGGCGCTGCGCGACGGCCACCACGGCTACACGCCAGCCAATGGCCTTCTGGCGACGCGCGAGGCGGTGGTACGGCGCACGCTGACCACCACCGGTGTCGAAATATCGCCTGAAACGGTGATGATCCTGCCCGGCGGCAAGCCAACCATGTTCGCCGCGATCTTGATGTTCGGCGAGCCGGGCGCGGAAATCCTCTATCCCGATCCGGGCTTCCCCATCTATCGGTCGATGATCGAGTTCACCGGTGCCGCGCCTATTCCCGTGCCGATGCGCGAGGAAAACGGCTTCGCCTTCTCCGCCGAGGAGACGCTGGCGCTGATCACCTCGAAGACCAGGCTGTTGATCCTCAACTCGCCCGCAAATCCGACCGGTGGCGTCACGCCCCGCGCCGAGATCGAGAAATTGGTGAAGGGGTTGGAGGCGCATCCCCATGTCGCCATCCTTTCCGACGAGATCTACGATGTCATGACTTATGACGGCGAGACGCATTGCTCGTTGCTTGGCTTTCCCGAAATCCGCGACCGGCTGATCGTGCTCAACGGCTGGTCGAAGACCTGGGCGATGACCGGCTGGCGCATGGGCTGGTCGATCTGGCCGAATGGCGACAAGAGCGCCCATCTCTACGACAAGGTGCGCAAGCTGGCGGTCAATTGCTGGTCCTGCGTCAACGCGCCGAGCCAGTTTGCCGGCATCGCGGCCATCGACGGCCCGCAGGACGACGTCGACAAGATGATGCGTGCCTTCGACCGCCGCAGGAAGATCGTTGTCGAGGGATTGAACGCCCTGCCTGACATTTCCTGCATCACGCCCAAGGGCGCGTTCTACGCCTTCCCCAACGTCTCGAAGACCGGCTGGAAAGCAAAGAAGCTCGCTTCGGCCCTGCTCGACGATGCCGGCGTGGCGCTGATCGGCGGCCCCGATTTTGGCATTCTCGGCGAAGGCTATATCAGGCTCTCCTACGCCAACTCCGAGGAGAATATTTTGCGCGCGCTGGAGCGGATTGGAGCGTTCCTGGCGAAATGAGGTTCAGCTGGAGCTGTCGAGGTAGGCTCTTGCGATCGACCGAAGCTCGTTCTGGTCGATCGGCTCGCCATGTCCGCAATAGGCCCGGTTGAACTCGATTTGCAATAGCCGCTGCATCGTCTTCCGGTAGGCCTGCACGTCCGAACCCGGAAGATCGTCGATCAGCCGTCCGCGATAGATCGCATCGCCGGCAAAGAAGTCGCCACTCCTTTCATCGAGAAGCCCGATCGACCCCGGCGAATGACCCGGCAGATGCAGGACGCGAAGCGACCTGTCGCCCGTCTCGATACTGTCGCCCTCGTCCAGTATCCGTGCTAGCGGCGCAGGTCTGACCTGGACAGACTGCGGCGACCAGGCCCTGGTCGGTGACCTGGCGACCGCTTCCGGCTGCGCACGAAAGAGATGCGCCAAAGTATGTTCATCCGCCATGGCTGCGAATAAAGCAGCCTCATGGCGATGGCCGGCTCTGGTCTCGAACTCGCTCAAGCCACCGACATGATCGACATGGATGTGCGTCGCAACGGCCAGGACCGGCTTGGTGCTTGGCAGGTTCAGCACCGGCCCGAGAGGCACGAGACCCATGCCGGCATCAATGACGAGATCGACATCGTGCCCGCGAACACGGAAGATATTGCTTCTGAAATAGGGATGGACGTGCGGCTCCCATATCCGCGTGATGCCCCGACCCACGGCTTCGTATGAAAACCAGTCGGAAGCCTCGCCGGGCGCGGTTACCGGCATCAGCGATGGCCCCGCGAGAGCAAGCGCTCGAGCTTGATCTGGAAGACGGTCAGAACCGAGACCATCGACATGTAGTAGATCAGCGCGGCGCCATACCATTCCAGGAAACGAAAGCTGGTGGCGATCGCAAACTGGGTGACGGTCATGAGTTCCTTCAAGGAGATGACCGTCGCCAGCGAGGTTGCCTTCAGCAACGAAATGAACTCGTTGACCAGCGCCGGCAGGGCGACGCGAAGCGCCTGGGGCAGGATGATTAGAAAAAATATCTGGCCCCGGTGCAGGCCAAGGGCCGCCGCACCCTCGGACTGCCCCTTGCCGATCGATGCATAGGAACTGCGCAGGATCTCGGTCAGGTAGGCGATCTGGATCAGGGTCAGGGCGAGAAACGCCGCCACGAACGGGCTGAACCAGTCCGACCGGAACACCGCCGAGATCTGCGGCAGCCCATTCCAGATGAACAGCAGCACGAGCAGTGCCGGCGCACCGCGAAAAAGCCAGACGAAGGCGGCGATCGACAGGCGGATCCAGCGCCGCTTCGAAGTGGCAAGTGCTGCCGTTGCCAAGGATATCGCCAGAGCAACGGTCATCACCAGAACCGAAAGCACCAGGGTCAGCAAAGCCCCCTTGGCGAGGGGCCAGCCGAACAGGGCTGTCAGGAAGAGCTTGCTGTCGAACACCTCCGCACGTCCCTTAATTGGTCTCGTGCTTGACGTCGGTGGCGGTCTCGGGAAGGTTCCACTTCTGCAGCAGCGCCTTCATCTCGCCGCCGGCCTGCAAGGTCTCGATGGCTTCGACCAAGGCCTCGCGATTGTCGCCGCCCTTTCTCAGATAGATCCCGTAGGTTTCGCCGTCGCCATAGTTGTACGGCACCTGCAGACGGCCTGGCATCTGCTTGATACGGAATGCCGCCGTCGTGTCCTGGGTGATCGTCGCTGCGGCCCGCCCGACCAGGATCTGCTCGATGACGCCGGAGGCGGACGGATAGGTCTGTATCTGCACCGGCGCCTTGCCGGCTTTTGCCATTTCTGCGTTCAGGGCCGCCGCCGTCTTTTCATAGGTGGTGCCCGCCTCGATCGCCAGCACCTTGCCGCTAAGGTCGAGCGGCGATTTGGTCTCGGTATCCGAGGCCGCCGTCACCATCACCACGTTGGAGACGAAGTAGGGAACCGCGTCATAGGCCTTGAGGCGCTCCTTGGTCA
Source organism: Mesorhizobium cantuariense (assembly GCF_042647205.1). Lineage (NCBI taxonomy): Bacteria > Pseudomonadati > Pseudomonadota > Alphaproteobacteria > Hyphomicrobiales > Phyllobacteriaceae > Mesorhizobium > Mesorhizobium cantuariense. The sequence goes on from NZ_JBHRVD010000001.1 coordinate 5,448,437, forward strand.
CCATGATGCCGCTCGCGACGAGATCGCAGCGCTCGGCGCCGAGCGATGGCAGGAGCCCCTTGAAATCGCCGACCACATATCTGGTGGTGCCGCCCCATTGCTTTGCGATGGCGTCCACGACATCGACTTCGAAACCGACAAGCTTCTCGTCGCCTGGATTCTCATAATATTGCATGGGCGGAAAATCGCCGCCGGTGCAGACGTTGAGCACGCCGTTACGGACGAGACCCACATCCCCGGCCTGCGCTGCCGGCGCGGTGGCGGCAAGAGCCATGACGACCAGTCCGCCAAAGGTGATTTTCGCCACCAAGGCGATGCGTGTGTGAAGCATATCCAGTTCCCCATTTTTTGTTTTGCGATGACGTTTTGCAGCCGCCGGGGGACCTTATGTTGCAATTGCCAGGAGACAAGCTAAATCTTTAGTGGAAATTAGGAGCAGTTTTTCTAAACTAAGGTGCTGAGTGGCCGTTCCGTCTCTTCATTCATTGCGAGCCTTCGAAAGCGTTTCGCGACTGGGCAATGTCGCTGCTGCGGCCGCCGAACTGCATGTGACGCCGGGCGCCATAAGCCAGCAGCTACGCGCCTTGCAGCTCTCGCTGGGCATCGACCTGTTCCGGAAAAGCGGCCGCCGCCTCGTGCTGACGGAACGGGGCGCAACACTGCAGAAGAGTGTCGGCATGGCCATGCATCAGATCGCGGATTCGATCCGCGACATATCGGCCAATGCCTACGCCACGACTGCCAGGGCGGAGCTGCGCGTATCAGCCCCTTCGGTCTTTGGAACAACTTGGCTGGCGGCGCGGATCTTTCAATTCCTGGATGCCAACCAGGACATTCGCATGCAGATGCTCACCGCGGTCGCATTTGAGGAACTTGACTGGCGAAAGGTCGATGTCGCCATCGTCTACGGCAGTCCGCCCTGGCCCGGATTTTCGTGGCAACTGCTCCACAACATGCACGCGGCGCCAGTCTGCAGCCCGCAATTGCTGCGCGGGCCGAAGGGCATTCGCGAGCCGCGCGATGTCCTTCATCATCGCCTGCTGCACGAGGATGACGGCAGCCAGTGGCGGCAGTGGCTGATGCAGGCGCGCGTGCCGCATACCGTGCAGTCCGACATCTATTTCGACAATTTTGCCATGGTGCTTCAGGCAGCCCGCGATGGTCACGGCGTTGCCCTGACCAACGACATCATATCCTTTCGCGACCTGGATGAGGGGCGCCTCGTCCAGCCCCTCACCCTCTTCACGCCGGCCGCCCGAAACTACTACTGCATATGCCACGAGGAGGGCCTGGCGAACCCGGTCATCGGGCGGTTTGTCGACTGGCTTGTCGATCAGGCGACGAAGCCATCGCGCTAAAGCGCGTCGCGTTTGAGTGGATTCCGGCGACGCGCTTTAGCAGGCTGTTGAAAAACTGTTTTGTTCACGGAACGTATCAGAATCAGACCAAGCACAAATCAGAGTCAAACCGGGTATCTCCGATCCTTTTTCAACAGCCTGTTAGGTCTTTGTTTTCATGCAGGTCGTTCTCCCAAAGCCGGGGCCACCTTGGGCGACATGTATAAGATGCGTCGGGATATTGTCTTGTTCCCTTTCGCCTGACTTTCTACGATCGCCCTGTTTGAATGACGTGTCGAAAGGGTGATATCAGATGTTCTACGCAATCCTCGCCTATCACGTGGAAGACGCAATCAAGGCGCTGACGCCGCAGGAAGATGCGGCACTGATGACCGAACTGCTCAAGATCCATGACGGTCTCTACGCCGACGGCAGCCTCGGACCTTCGGCGCGGCTTGGGGCGACACAATCCGCCTTCACGTTGCGCGGGCCAGGCGAGGGAACCGTCATTGACGGGCCATTCGCCGAGACCAAGGAACAGCTTCTCGGTCTCTATGTCGTCGACTGCGCGACACGCGACGATGCCATCGCCATCGCGCGCGACTTTCGTCGCGTCAATCCGACCGCCGTCTACGAGATCCGTCCCGTCGCGCTCTACCTGCCCGGCGGGCCGTTGGCCGGGAAATAACTACCCACGCCCGACAAACGGCATCTTGGTCGCCATCACCGTCATGAACAGCACGTTGGCGTCGAGCGGCAGGCTGGCCATGTGAACGACGGCGTCGGCAACGCGCTGAACGTCCATCACCGCTTCTGCGGCGATAGAGCCGTTAGCCTGTGGCACGCCGACCGTCATCGGCTGCGCCATGTCGGTCAGCGCATTGCCGATGTCGATCTGGCCGCAGGCGATGTCATAGGGCCGGCCGTCGAGCGCCAGCGTCTTGGTCAGTCCTGTGATGGCATGCTTGGTCGCCGTATAGGGGACCGAGCCCGGACGTGGCGCATAGGCCGACACCGAACCGTTGTTGATGATGCGGCCACCCATCGGCCTCTGCTTGCGCATGGCGCCGAAGGCGGCACGGGCGCACAGGAACGAGCCGGTGAGGTTGACGCCGACGATATCGTTCCACACTTCGACCGGGATCTCGTCGATCGGCGTCGACTTGTAGCCCATGCCGGCATTGTTGAAGAGCAGGTCGACACGGCCGAAGGCCTCCGCCACCGTTTCGAACAGATCGTCGACCTGGTCGGCCTTGGAGATGTCGCAGGCAACCGCCAATGCCTTGGCATCGGTGCGGCCGGCCTCAGCCACCGCTGCATCCAGCACGGATTTGCGGCGTCCGCAGAACACCGTGTTCCAGCCGGCCTTGAGCAGCGCCGTGGCGACGCTCTTGCCGATGCCCGTGCCGGCGCCGGTGACGATGGCGGTTCTTTGCTCGGTCATGGCTGTTGTCCTCCGGCAGCGCTGCGCTTGCTCGACTGATTTTCGGGTTTGGCTCGAGAAAACAAGGCATCGCAAATGACGGCGGCGATGGCAAGCGAGTCCACCTATAGGTCTCGACAAAAAGGGCGGTCATTGGCGACCGCCCTGATCTGAACCGGGCTTGGGAGGAGGAAAAGCCGATCCGACTGTGTAGAATGATGCGCTTGCTGAGTTAACGAAAGGTTAACTCACAAAAGGCGGACTGTGCCGTTTTGGCCTACCAGCGCGGATTGGGTGAGGTCCCAGCCTTGGCCGGCACCTTGGCGGCCGAAACCGTCGCCTCGACATGGTCGACCAGCGCATCCGGCAAGCCAAGCCGACCGGCTAGGAGATCGAGATAGCCGCGCTCGGCACGTGTGTCGGGATCGATGGTCAGGCGCGACGCTGTATAGAGCTCGAGCTTCTGCGCATCGGTCTTGGCGCCGGCCACCAGCGCGTCGAGGTCGAGCGGGCTTGCCAACTCCGCCATCAGGAATTTTTCGGCATCGGAGCCTATGCCGGCCAAGCTCAGCTTGCCGGCAATCCTCTGGCGCTCGTCATCGTCGATATGGCCGTCGGCCTTCGCCGCCGAGATCATCGCCCGTATCAGGGCCAGCGTGAATTCGTCCTCGCCTTGCGGCGCCTGCGACGGGTGGAAGGCGGTGTCCTTGGGCGGCGGCAGCAATTCCGGTTCGCCGGCCGCCGGCGCCTCGGCAGGCGCGTTGCCGGCCTTGTAGTTCTGGTAGGCCTTGTAAGCGAGGCCGCCGATCGCGGCCAGTCCCCCGAGCTTCACCGCAGTGCCGGTGACCTGACGGCCGGCGCCGGTTCCCAGCAGCACGGCAGCGAGCGCGCCGGCGGCCAGCGGATTGTCCTTGGCCATCTGCACGGCCTGACCCGCCTTGTCGCGGACGGTGCCGCTGGTGCCGGGGATTTGCGAACCGAGCAGATCGTCGAGAAGCTTCTTGGGATCGAACATTCAATGCCTCCAGGATTTGCCCGGCCGAACGGGCAGGTTTCGAACGTCGAAGACGTAGGTCCCGAAACTAGACATTGCAATGACAGGCAGCCGCTTTCCAGCGGCCCGGTGCCCGGATCAGGAGCCGATATGCGGATCCCTGCCCCGCGCTTGCGCAAGCTCGACCTGGCGCTGACGCTCGGCATAGCGCTGGCGGTCCTCGTCCGAACGCGCATCGAAGCAATGCGGGCACGAAACACCGGCGGCAAATTTGGGCGACGATCGCTCGCTTTCGGTCAGCGGATGGCGGCAGGCGCGGCAGAGTTCCGCTTCACCCTCGGCCAGGCCGTGCGACACCGAAACCCGCTCGTCGAAGACGAAGCACTCACCTTGCCAGAGGCTCTGTTCGGCCGGAACCTCTTCCAAATATTTGAGGATGCCGCCCTTGAGATGAAAGACATCCTCGAAGCCGAGCGACCTGACATAGGCGGTCGCCTTTTCGCAGCGAATACCGCCGGTGCAGAACATCGCGACCTTGCGGCCTTCGAGCTCCGCCCGGTGCGCTTCCACCCAGGCCGGGAACTCGCGAAAGCTTGCGGTGGCGGGGTCGATCGCGCCCCTGAAAGTGCCGATCGACACCTCGTAGGCGTTGCGTGTGTCGATGACAACAGTATCGGGCTCGGAAATCAGCGCGTTCCAGTCGGCCGGCGCGACATAGGTGCCGGCGCTCTTCGAAGGGTCGATGTCATCGACACCCATGGTGACGATCTCGCGCTTCAGCCGCACCTTCATGCGATGGAACGGCATTTCCGCAGCCACGCTGTATTTGACCTCGAGGCCGGCGAGCCCTTCAATGGATTCGAGATGCTCGATCAGTTCGGCAATCGCCGTTTCGCCACCGGCAACGGTGCCGTTGATGCCTTCATGCGCCAGAAGCAGCGTGCCCTTGATGCCGCGCCCACAACAGAACGCAGCGAGCGGCACGCGCAGCTCTTCGAAGGCGTCGAGCCGGGCGAACCGATAGAGCGCGGCGACGCGAAGGGGTGGAAGTGATGTCATTGCCGAAGCCACTAAACGCTCACGCAAGCCGATTCAAGGTAGAGCCGGAACCCCGGCAAGCATTGACCGCGCGTGACATCGCGACAAGTTTCGTTTCATGGACAGAAAAACGCCTGTCTGCTAATCGGTTGAAATTGTCCTAGAGTACGGAGAGACAGATGCCCAGCAAGACCGAAAAACTCCTGTCGCTCCTCAACGGCCAGCCGGTCATCCCGGTGCTGAAGATATCCGATGTCGCTGACGCCGTGCCGCTGGCACGCGCACTGGCACGCGGCGGCCTGCCGGCAATCGAGATCACGCTGAGGACCGCCGACGCACTGGAAGCGATCCGGCGGGTGGCTGGTGAAGTCGAGGAAGCCATCGTCGGCGCCGGTACCATTCTCGATATCAGGCAGTTCGAAGAGGCAGCCAGCGCAGGCTCTCGGTTCATCGTCAGCCCCGGCGTCACCCGCGAGCTTCTGGCGGCAGCTGCCGACAGCGATGTTCCGCTGCTGCCCGGTGCCATCACGCCCGGCGAGATCATGGCGGCGCGGGAAGCCGGCTTGCGCTTTCTCAAATTCTTCCCGGCCGAGCAGTCGGGCGGCATCGCCTCGCTCAAGGCTTTCGCCTCACCGCTCGCCGATGTGAAATTCTGCCCGACCGGCGGCATCACCGGCAAGAACGCGGCCGACTATCTCAGCCTGCCCAACGTCGTCTGCGTCGGCGGCTCCTGGGTGGCGCCCGACGATTTGGTCAAGGCCGGCAAATGGGACGAGATCGAAGCCTTGGCGCGTGCGGCGAGCAAGCTCGCGAAATAAGGCATTCGTCGCGGCATGAAAAAACCCGGCCGACTTGCGTCGACCGGGTTTGCCAAATCGGCTCCGAACCGGATCAGTTGCAGACCCGGACTTTTTCAACCACCCTGTGATGGTGCTTCCAGGTCGTGACCACCTTGGTCCGGCAGTGCTTCTTGATATGCATATGGTCGTTGGTCTTGACGACAACGGTCGCGGCCTTTGTAGGGGCGATGGCTGCCGAAGCGGTTGCCAATGCGATGACCGATGCCAATAGAATCTTCTTCATGGATATCCCCGGGGTTTGAACGCACCCATACTAACCTGGGAATAGGCAGGCTGTTCCGGCTTCACGAGAAGTTCAGCCGCGTGTGATCTCCCGGATCGGGATCGGTCTGATGAACGTCAAAAGCCGCGCAGGTTGCCCGGCGCGGCTTTGTCGATTGATTGGTCCGTCACTTGGTCTGGAAGCGGGCCACCGACAGGAACTTGACGGCGTTTCCGGTGAAGCGATTGGCATCGGCCACCTGGCTGCTCGGCTGGAAGCCGGCCGTGTAGACCTCGCTCGGCGGGGTGTGCACGATGCTGTAGGCGTAGCCCGGCGCCGTCGTCGCGCTCGAAACGGTGGCGACATGCTCGCCGCTGGTCAGCGCCCAGCGGGCGGCCTGCGGGGCGGCGGCAACCACCATGGCCTTGGGGCCTGGCTTCAGGTCGCGGGCGGTGGCTCTCGATTCCTTGCGGGTCGTCTTGACGCCGGCGCCGATCGCGGCGGCCGGATCGGAACCGGCCGGGCGAGCAACGACAGCCTCGCGCGGCGATGCGGCGTCGGTGCCCGACGGATCGTTGAAGGCCGAACGCGGCTCGGACTGGGACAAGGAAGCAACCTGGTAGTACGCGTCGGCCGCGCCGACCTGGGCATTGGCCTCGTCGAGCACGGCCTTGACCGCGTCAGGCCTGGCCATCTCGGGCCGCGCCGTCGGCAGCACCGAGAACGCATCGGTCGCGGTCTTGCCGTGATCGGCCGTCTCGGCCAGCGCCATCAGCACATCCTTGCTGGGTGGCGGAGCCAGAGCGGCCGGCAGCGAAGTGTCGGGGCGCCATGTCGGCAACGGTATGTTGTTGACCGCGACCTGGGCCGGATCGGCCGAAGCCGTTGCATCGGCCATGCCGAAAGGAACGGTCGCCGGCGCATGTGCGGTCGCCACGGCCTGCTCGGTGGTGGTTGTCGCATCCGCCATGGCAAAAGGCACGTTCTCAGGCGGCTGGGCGCCGACATCGGCCTTGGGCCGCGGTGCGAAATCAGGCAGCGGAATGCTGCGTGCCGGCAACGCCGCGATGATCGTCTCCGGCGTGTCCTTTTCCGGCTCCGGAGCCTGCTCCTCTGCCACCTGCGGAATCTCGGCGCGCTGCGCATTCTCCGGCGCCACGATGGCGATGCCCGGGAGGTTGCTGGTCTTGGCTGCCGCGGCCGGCTTTAGATTTCTGGCCTTGGGTGGAGGTGCAGCCGAAGCGGTCTGGACATCGGCGGTGTCGTCGGCCTCGTCGTCGCCGCCGCCAAAGAAAGCCGACAGGAACCCACCCGACTTCTTGCCGCTGCCACCTGCGCTGGCCAGCTCGATGGCCGGCGAGCCTGAACCCTTGCGCGCCTTGTAGGAGGCAAGCGCCTGCTCAAAGCCGGGCAGCGGCCGGCCGTCGCTCGGCACATGCAGCGTCTTGCCATTGGGAAACAGGCTGACCAGTTCCTGGCGGCTGATGCCGGGCCAATGGCGCACATTGCCGACATCCATATGGACGAACGGCGAACCGGAGGACGGATAGTAGCCGACGCCGCCGCCCTGCATCTTGAGACCGATGTTGCGCAGCTTCTTCAGCGGCACGCCGGGGATGTAGAAATCCATCGCCTTGCCGAGCATATGCTGGCTCTTCTCGGCAACGCCCCTGCTGCGGCCGCGCAGCATCGAGTTGGTCGACGGCGAACGATAGCCGCAGATGACCTGGATGTAGTCCGTGGCGCCAGCTTCCCGATACGCTTCCCAGACCAGATCCAGCAGGCGAGGATCCATCTTGGTCGGCTCGTTGCGACGCCAGTCGCGCAAAATGATGTTGATCTTCCGCAGCCCCTCGGGAATGTAGCGGCCGTTGCGCTTGTAGACGATCTCGGCCTTCTCGTGGGTATGGAGGTGATAGAGCTTCAGCGAACGTGTTTCGGCGCTGGCGCCACTGGCAGCCGCAGCAACAAAACCAAACGCGACAATCAACGCCGCCAGCCATTTCGGCCAGACGCTCAAATGATGGTGCCGCCCGTTTGTGTGTCGTTCGATTCTGTTCAAATCAAAAGGCCCTGCAGGCTGCCGTTTGTCCCCGGATTTGTCCAAACGGATGTATCGTTATCACATCCGAATATCGATCCTAATGGTTAATCATCGCTTATTGAAGCCGAAATGCGGTAACACCGTGGCGATATCCCGTCAAAAATTGTTCACAGGATTTCTTGGTAAACCGCTGGTTTAGATCATGTTTCCCGCTTTCGCCCGAACACGATCTGTTACCGTTAGCCTTAATGCGTGAACAGAGCTGTCCATAGGCCCGCCACAATACCGTCGAAAGCCCGATACAGGGCCAATTGTGGCAGCGCAAGCTGGCGCCGGCCTTGTGTACGAAACCTGATCCCGGACCGAAAGTTATCGCAGCAGAGAGCGGGAACGCGGTTTTCGGACCCAATCCAACGGATCAGCTCTAGGAGGCGAGTCGGTCGACGCGGCCTGTCTCCGGGTCGATGCCGTATTCCTTGAGCTTGCGGTAGAGCGTCGAGCGGCCGATGCCGAGTCGGCGGGCGACTTCGCTCATCTGGCCGTTGTAGTGATCGATGGCAAGCTTGATCATTTCGAGTTCGACGTCGGCCAGCGCACGCACATTGCCGCGTTCGTCGAGCGCACGCAACGTGCCGAAGCGAGGCTGCAGCCTGGCCGGCGGATCGGACTCGGTCGCCAGGATATCTTCGCCGGGCAAGGCTTCTTCATCGCGCCCGTCCCGAGGCAGGGACAGCAACGGCGCATCGCCGTCCGTGTCGAGGTTGACGGTGCCTTCCACCTGCGCCCGGATCTGCGGGAAGTCCTCCGTGGTCAGCACATCGCCTTCGCAAAGCACCGAGGCCCGGAAGACGGCATTCTCGAGCTGCCGGATGTTTCCGGGCCAGTCGTAGGCCTGCAGCACGGCGAGCGCTGCCGCCGAGATGCCTTGCAGACGATGACGCGGGTCGGCCGGTGCCACCTTGTCCATGAAATGCGTGACCAGATAGGGGATGTCGTCGCGGCGGTCGCGCAGCGGCGGCACGAAGATCGGATAGACGTTCAGCCGGTAGAACAGATCCTCGCGGAACTTGCCGTCCTTGACCTGCTGCAGGAGGTTGCGGTGCGTAGCCGAAATCAGCCTGATGTCGACCCTGACGGTCGAGCGTCCGCCGACCGGATCGACCTCACCGTCCTGCACGGCGCGCAACAGCTTGACCTGCACGTCGAGCGGCAGGTCGCCGATCTCGTCGAGAAACAGGGTGCCCGAATGCGCTTCGACGAACTTGCCGGTGTGCTTGTCGGTGGCGCCGGTGAACGAACCCTTCTCGTGACCAAACAGGATCGATTCGACCAGATTGTCGGGAATGGCACCGCAATTGACGGTGACGAAGGGTTTCGAGCGGCGGTCGCCACTGCCCTGGATGGCGCGCGCCACCAGTTCCTTGCCGACGCCGGACTCGCCCTCGATCAGGATCGGGATGTTGGATGCCGCCGCTTTCTGGCCAAGGCGGATCACCCTGTCCATGGCCGGACTGTGCGTGACCATGTCCTTGAAGGTCAGAAGGCCGCTACGCCGGCGCGACGTCCGCTTGACCTCGCCCTCGACGGCCTCGACCTTGAGCGCATTGCCGATCGACGCCTGCAGCCTGTCGGGAGACGCCGGCTTGACGACGAAATCGAAGGCGCCGTGACGCATCGCCGAAACCACGGTCTCGATGCCGCCCTGCGCGGTCTGCACGATTGTGGGGACATTGATATCGCGCTCGCGCATCGCCTTCAACACGCCGATGCCGTCGAGACCGGGCATGACCAGATCGAGGATCACCACCGAAACCTCGCGGGCGCCGGGCCCGTCGAGCATATCGAGAGCGGCCGCGCCGCCGTCGACAACGATGGCGCTGTAACCGAACCGCGTCACCGCCGCTTCGAGCAGCCGGCGCTGCACGGGATCGTCATCGACTATGAGTATGGAACCTGTCATGACTTGTACGACTGCCCGCCCGAGGAATTCTGCCCTGTGGACCATCTTGGCACAGGGTTCTAAATAAGGTTTCAAAAAACCCGGTGAACGAATTCCTTAGGATTTGACCGGCTTCACGTTTCCCCTTGAACCTTGGCCACGGAAGGTGTCGGCAATGCACATGGTTACTGGGCACATGGTTTCTGCTCGGCAGCTTGCGGCGCCAGCGTCCGGTCAGGGCGCGGCCGAGCTTGGCGACCTGCCGGAATGGAACCTTGCCGACCTCTATGCCGGCATGGATGCGCCGGAACTGAAGCGCGACATCGCCAAGGCCGCCACTGATGCGATCAGCTTCGAGAGTCGCTGGAAAGGCACGCTGGCAGCCGAGGCCGAGCACGGCAGCGCCGGCAGGCTGGGCGAGGCGCTTGTCGCCTACGAGGCGCTTAGCGAGTTGATGAGCAGAATCGATTCTTTCGCTAGCTTGATCTATGCGAGCAACACCGCCGACTCGAAGAAAGCGAAGTTCTACGGCGACATCCAGGAGAAGATGACCGACGCCAGCGCGCATCTCCTGTTCTTCGCACTCGAACTCAACGCGATCGACGATGCCGCCATCGAAGGCGCGCTCGCCGGCGATCCCGCGTTCGGCCACTACCGGCCGTGGGTGCTCGATCTGCGCAAGGACAAGCCCTACCAGCTCGAGGACCGTGTCGAGCAGCTCTTCCACGAAAAATCGATCACCGGGCGCGGCGCCTGGAACCGCCTGTTCGACGAGACGATGACCGACCTTCGCTTCGACATCGACGGCGAGGAACTGACGCTGGAGCCGGCGCTGAACCGCTTGCAGGACGCCGATGGCGAGGTGCGCCGCCGGGCGTCCGAGGCGCTGGCCACGACCTTCCGCAAAAATTTGCGCACCTTCACGCTGATCACCAACACGCTGGCCAAGGACAAGGAAATATCCGACCGCTGGCGCGGCTTCGAGGACATCGCCGATTCACGCCATCTCGCCAACCGCGTCGAGCGCAGCGTGGTGGATGCCCTGGCGTCGGCCGTTCGCGATGCCTATCCGCGGCTGTCGCACCGCTACTACGCGATGAAGGCGCGCTGGCTGGGCATGGAGGTGATGAACCACTGGGACCGCAACGCGCCGTTGCCGGATACGCCGCAGGCGATCATCGGCTGGGACGAGGCAAGGAACACCGTGCTGTCCGCCTATCAGCGCTTTTCGCCCGACATGGCGGAGATCGCGCGAACCTTCTTTGACCGCAACTGGATCGACGCGCCGGTGCGGCCGGGCAAGTCGCCCGGCGCCTTCGCGCATCCGACCGTGCCGTCGGCGCACCCTTACGTCCTGCTCAACTACATGGGCAAGCCGCGCGATGTGATGACGCTGGCGCATGAGCTTGGCCATGGCGTGCATCAGGTGCTGGCCAGCGGCCAGGGCGCGCTGATGGCCTCGACGCCGCTGACGCTGGCCGAGACGGCGTCGGTCTTCGGCGAGATGCTGACCTTCCGCTCGCTGCTCGACCAGACCACCGACAGGCGCGAGCGCAAGGCCATGCTCGCCCAGAAGGTCGAGGACATGATCAACACGGTCGTGCGCCAGATCGCCTTCTACGAATTCGAGCGCAAGGTGCATGCCGAGCGCAAGAACGGCGAACTGACCTCCGACAGGCTCGGCCAGTTCTGGCTCGAAGTGCAGGCCGAAAGTCTGGGTCCTGCGATCAAGCTGCGCGAAGGCTACGAGGTGTTCTGGACCTACATTCCGCACTTCATCCATTCGCCCTTCTACGTCTACGCCTATGCTTTCGGCGACTGCCTGGTGAACTCGCTCTACGCGGTCTACCAGAACGCCGAGCGCGGCTTCCAGGACAAGTATTTCGAGATGCTGCGCGCCGGCGGCACCAAGCATCATTCCGAGCTTCTGGCGCCCTTCGGCCTCGACGCCACCGACCCCGCCTTCTGGCAGATCGGGCTTGGCGTCATCAGCGGCCTGATCGACGAGCTGGAAGCGCTCGACGCTTGAAACGTGTCTCGTAGGCGTCCCCGAACAGTTTAGCCGGAATGCATATTGGGATGGCTCTATTATTGACCTAAATATCTGTTCTTGAAGTACTCTCCACCGAAGTTTTCCGATAGCTTTCCACAAGCTCTATGATAGCCTTCGCCCCAAGCTCAGCCGGAGCGCATGCGGATCGGCGAGGAAAAATCTCGGCCGGCCGTGGCGCTCAGGCGAACGCGACGACGGCCGTCGGCCATGGGCAAGCAAAGCCGATCGCCGACAGCTCGAACCGAAGCCGGCTGTTCTGCGAACCGCGGAACCACCATCGAGTAGTCCTTCGCCGAAGGTCATGACCCACGGCAGACGGATTTGACTGGAGAGAGACAAATGGGCACTTTTTTCTACGTGGTCCTGGCGTTCCTGGTAGGCGTGTTGGTGGGCTGGTTCCTCTGGGGCCGTCTGCGCGGTGAGCTGGACAGCTTGCGTGGCGACGTCGACCGCACACGCAGCGAACGCGACAGGCTGCGCGCCGACAGCGACCGTCTGACCAGTGAGCTCGATGCATGCGGCAAGACCCGCGCCGACCTCGAGCGCCGGCTGCGCGATGCGCAGGCAACGCCCGCCGCCAGCGCCACGACAAAGACTGCTCCCTCGGCCCTGATGTCGACACCCGCGACAGCCAAATCCGCGCCCGCAAAGCCGGCATCGACCAAACCGGCCGCTGCGAAGGCCGCCCCTGCAAAGGCAGCGGCTGCGAAATCGGCGGCGCCAAAGCCGGCAGCACCGAAACCCGCCGCTGCCAAGCCTGCGGCGAGCAAGCCCGCGGCCGCGACCTCGGCGGCCAGGAGTTCAACCGCGCCAAAGGCAGCACCAGCCAAGAAAGCTGCACCGGCACCGGCCAAGCCGGCATCCGGCAAACCCGACAATCTGCGCCGGCTGATCGGCATTGGGCCGGTCAACGAGAAGCTGCTCAAGGCGCAAGGTGTCACCAGCTTCGCCCAGATCGCCGGCTGGACAGCCGCCGATATCAAGCGGATCGAGGACGTGATGAATTTCGACGGCCGCATCGCGCGCGAACGCTGGATCGAGCAGGCCAAGCTGCTCGCCGCCGGCAACGAGAAGGAATTCGCCAAGCAGTTTCCAACGGCGGGAACCGCCAGCAACACCTGATCGCCAGGCGATAGCTGAAGATTGCAAACGGCGGCGCCAATATGGTGCCGCCGTTTGCTTTTGGCCCCTGGGTTGGCCCGGAGTCGACCCAAAGGTCGGACCAAACGTCGGCTTTGAGTGGCAGCGTGCCGTTCCCTCGATTGCGCGCGAGCGGCCCCCCATATAGAGCGGACGACGGCTTCATTGACCGCAGCACCCGAGTCCCATGTCCCTGCCCGCCGCAATTTTCCGCAACGACGAAAGCGCGCGCCAGCTCGTTTTCGACCGGCCGGCCGATGTCATCGTGGCGCATGAGGCAAAGGATTTCCTGTCGGCGCTGGAAGCGGCTCAAGCCGCGCATGATGCAGGCAAATGGCTGGCCGGCTATTTCTCCTATGAAGCGGGCTATCTGCTCGAACCGAAGCTCGTTCCCTTGCTGCCCGACGGGCGCCGCGCTCCGCTTGTGTGTCTTGGGGTTTTCGATGCGCCGGTCGAAGAGGCGGTGCCGCCCCGCAACACAGCGGTGACCAATGGCCCGATCTTCGATGCCCGCGCGACCTGGTCGCCCGAGGACTACGAGAAGCGGTTCTCACGGCTGCACCAGCACATCAGGCAGGGCGATTGCTACCAGGGCAATTTGACCTTTCCCATCCATGCGCAATGGACTGATAACCCGCTGACCGCCTTCGACGCGCTGACCGAACGCCAGCCGGTGAAATACGGCGCGCTGGTCGCGCTCGGCGAGCCCATCGTGCTGTCGCGCTCGCCCGAACTGTTCTTCGAGATCGACACCGAGGGCATGATCGAGACGCACCCGATGAAGGGTACGGCACCGCGCGGCGACACCAAAGCCGAGGACGAGCGGCAGAAGATCTTCCTGCGCAACGACGAGAAGAACCAGGCCGAAAACCGCATGATCGTCGATCTCCTGCGCAACGATATCTCGCTGATCAGCGAGGTCGGCACGCTCGACGTACCGGCGCTGTTCCGCATCGAGACCTATCCGACGGTCCACCAGATGGTGAGCGACGTCAGGGCAAAACTGCTGCCGGGGCTTTCGATCCGCCAGATCTTCGCGGCGCTGTTTCCTTGCGGCTCGATCACCGGCGCGCCAAAGATCCGCGCCATGGAAATCCTGCGCGATCTGGAAGGCACGCCCCGCGACGCCTATTGCGGTGCCATCGGCTGGATCGCGCCCGGCGGCACGATGCGCTTTTCCGTGGCGATCCGCACTATCTCGCTCTTTTCCGGCGGCGAGGCCGTCTACAATGTCGGAGGCGGCGTCGTCTTCGATTCGACGGCGCAGGAGGAGTATCAGGAGTGTCTCTTGAAAGCGCGCTTCGCGACGGGAACGCCGCCGATTTCCAGCTGATCGAGACCATGCGCTGGGAACCCGGCTCGGGCTTCCTGCGCTTCGATCGCCATCTCGCGCGCCTCTATGGCTCGGCGGCGGAGCTCGGCTTCCGCTATGATGCGCAGAGGATCGGCGACGTGCTGGGCAATGCGGTCAGCGGCTCCAATATTGCGCTGCGGACGCGCCTCGCGCTTTCCCGCGACGGCGAGGCGACCGCCTCGGCGCAGCCCTATGAGCCGCTCGCCGCCGACAAAATCTGGATGCTGCGGCTGGCGCGGACAAGGCTCGATTCGAGCAACACGCTGCTGCGCCACAAGACCAGCCGGCGACAGGTCTACACGCATGCCCGCGCCGAATATCTCATCACCCAGGCCGACGAGGTGATCCTCGCCAATCAGCGCGGCGAAATCTGTGAGGGCACGATCACCAATGTCTTCGCCGATCTTGGCGACGGCATGCTGGCGACGCCCCGGCTCGATTGCGGCCTGCTGCCTGGCGTATTGCGCGCCGAGCTTCTGGATGAAGGCCGCGCCCGTGAAGCGATCTACAGCTTGGACGATTTGAAATCCGCCAGGGCGCTGTTCGTCGGCAATTCGCTGCGCGGACTGATCCCAGCCAAACTTGCCTGAGAGAAGCCAAGACAATGTTCGTCGTTTCATTGAACTACAAAGTGCCGCTGACCGAAATCGACCGGCTCCAGGCAGCGCATGTCGAGTGGCTGAAGGCCTGCTATGCGGACGGCATCTTCGTCGCCTCCGGGCCGAAGAAACCGCGAACCGGCGGCATCATCATCGCGCGATGCCCGCGCGACGTGCTCGACGCCAGGCTGGCCGCCGACCCTTTCGCTAAGGCGGGTGCGGCCGACTATGATGTCACCGAATTCCTGGCGAGAATGACCGCCGCCGGACTCGATACGTTTAGGGAAGCATGAGCTTGGCCGAACTGCCCACCCATACGCCCTATGACGGCTCGTCAAAACTCTTCACCATCGGGCTGAAACCACTCGACCCGGCAGACTGGATCGAGGTCGACGATCATCTGCTGCCGTATCTCGCCGAGAAGCACCGGCTCTATGCCGAAATCCCCGAGCGCGTTTTCGTCGAGGAGGACGGCACGCGGGACGCCCAGCATGAAGTGCTCGACTTGCTCGGTACGCATCTGCTGGAGAGATTTCCCGACATTTATCGGCACACCGGTTCGAGCATTGAGGTCGTGGGCGCGGCGAACCGTCTGCCAGCTTCCCTCGCTGATGCGCCGCTGGCCAAGGCCTCACAGCTCATCCAGGAAGACCTGATCCTGATGCGCCGCGGCGACAGCGGCTGGCGGCTGGTCGCCGGGTCGCTTTGCTTTCCCTCTTCCTGGTCGCTGCTGGAAAAGTTCGGCAAGCCGCTGCAGGACATCCACGCGCCGGTGCCGGGTTTCGGCCCGGGCACCCGCCCGGCGGAACTCATCAACCGCATGTTCGACGGCCTCCAGGGCCAGGCCGTGGAGCGCTACAACTGGTCGATCCAGTCAGATAACGCGCTCTACCATCCGCTCTCCGACCTGCAGCGCATCGACCGCGCCACCAACCGGCCGTCGCGCTTTCCCGATGGCAACATCGACGCCCATGCCTTCATCCGGGTCGAGCGGCAAACCCTGCGGAAACTGCCTGTTACACACGATATCCTGTTCACCATCCGCATTTATCTCGACCCTCTCGCCGTGCTGGCACGGCACCCGGATCGGGCGAGGCTCGCGGTATCTTTCGCCGCCCAGCTCGAAGCGCTCGATCTCGCCCAGCTCGACTACAAGGGCCTGACCGCGGACCGCGACCGGCTGATGACAGTCCTTAACCACATGGCCAATGACGGCTAGCTGCTGGTTGGCGCTTTTCGCTGGTTTGTGACAATGATCTGTGATGTAGCGCATGGCCGCCGGGCAAAAAATGCCCGGTTTTGCGCGTGTTTTCCCAGTTTCCTGGGTTTTGAGGGAGTGTCCGAAAAAATGGCGAATGAAAACTGGCCCGTTTACGGTGAGATCAGCGGCCCTGTCGTGATGATCGGCTTCGGCTCGATCGGCCGGGGAACGCTGCCGCTGATCGAACGCCATTTCAAGTTCGACAAGTCGCGCATGACGGTCATCGACCCGCGCGATACCGACCGCAAGCTGCTCGACGAGCGCGGCATCACCTTCGTCCAGGAAGCCGTGACCGAGAAGAACTACAAGAAGCTGTTGACGCCGCTCCTGACCAATGGCGGTGGCCAGGGCTTTTGCGTCAACCTGTCGGTCGATACCGGCTCGGTGGATCTGATGCGGCTCTGCCGCAAGCTCGGCGTGCTCTACATCGACACCGTCGTCGAGCCGTGGCTCGGCTTCTATTTCGACGCCAAGGCCGACAACGCCAGCCGCACCAACTATGCGCTGCGCGAGTCGCTGCTCAAGGAAAAGCACGATAAGCCCGGCGGCGCCACGGCGGTCTCCACCTGCGGCGCCAATCCCGGCATGGTCTCCTGGTTCGTCAAGCAGGCGCTGGTCAACCTCGCCACCGATCTTGGCCTCGAATTTTCAGAGCCTGCGCAGGACGACCGCGAAGGCTGGGCCAAGCTGATGAAGAAGGCCGGCGTCAAGGGCATCCATATCGCGGAGCGCGACACCCAGCGCGCCAAGAAGCCGAAGCCGATGGACGTGTTCTGGAACACCTGGTCGGTCGAAGGCTTCATCTCCGAGGGTCTGCAGCCTGCCGAGCTTGGCTGGGGCACGCATGAGACGTGGATGCCGAAGAACGCCAAGAAGCACAAGCACGGTTCGAAGGCCGCCATCTATCTGGAGCAGCCCGGCGCCAATACGCGCGTGCGCTCATGGTGCCCGACGCCGGGCGCGCAATACGGTCTCCTGGTGACGCACAACGAGGCGATCTCAATCGCCGATTTCTTCACCGTGCGCTCGAAGAAGGGCAAGGTGCACTACCGCCCGACCTGCCACTATGCCTACCACCCCTGCAACGACGCGGTGCTGTCGCTGGACGAGATGTTCGGCGCCGCCGGCAAGCCTCAGCCGGTGCACCACGTGCTCGACGAGAACGAGCTGGTCGACGGCGTCGACGAACTCGGCGTCCTGCTCTACGGCCATGACAAGAACGCCTACTGGTACGGCTCGCAGCTGTCGCTCGCCGAGGCGCGCAAGCTGGCGCCCTACCAGAACGCCACCGGCATGCAGGTCACCTCGGCGGTGCTCTCAGGCATGGTCTGGGCGCTGGAGAATCCCGAGGCCGGCATCCTCGAGGCCGACGAGATGGATTACAGGCGCTGCCTGGAAGTGCAGACCCCGTATCTCGGACCGGTCAAGGGCTACTACACCGACTGGACGCCGCTCGATAACCGCCCCGGCCTGTTCCCGGAAGACCTCGACCGGAACGACCCGTGGCAATTCCGCAACATCCTCGTCCGATAGCGGCCTGCCCGGGATACTCCATTGCCTTGCAATCGCCCGGAAATCGAGCGATTGAAGGGATGCGGACTGAGGAGAGGATTTTCATATGAACATTGCGCGCAAAGTTCTTTCGATGAGCGTAGCAGCGGCAGCCTTGGCCGGGCTCGCCGCCTGTGCCACCAGCGGCCCCGATGAACCGCCTATGGCAGCGGCGCCGAAAGGCGTCGAGGGCTCCTGGATCGACGCCAAGGGCACCGGCCTGTCGACCTTCGCCGGCGGCACCTTCACGACCGTCGCCACCGACACCGGCCAGAAGCTTGCCGATGGCAGCTACACGATGACCGGCGCCACGTCGGTGCAGATCAACGGCACTTCGCTGATCCGCCAGACCGCGGTCAGCTTCAACTGTCTGATGGTGTCGACAAGCCAGCTCAACTGCACCAGCTCCAGCGGCCAGAATTTCGTGCTGACACGGCGCGTCTGAAACCCAGCGAACATTCGCTTCCCCGAGGACGGCGGCCGGTTGGCCGCCGTCCTTTTTTATGCCGGCAAAGGTTCCGGGATTTCCGCTTGCGTCATCCGGAACGCGATGGGAACATGGCCAAAGCGCCCACTGTTATGTTCCAGTCAAGCAAGAGCGTTAAAGGCCTCTGATCAGCTTTCCGGGAGACGAAGATGAAGAAGATCGCCGCCATTGCAGCCCTGTCCGCCTCGACCCTCGGCCTGTCGGCCGGCGCATCCTTTGCCGACTACACGCTGAACATCCTGCACATCAACGACTGGCACAGCCGCATCGAAGGCAACAACAAATATGAATCGACCTGCTCGGCCGAGGAGGAGACCAAGGGCGAGTGCATCGGCGGCG
This sequence comes from Mesorhizobium cantuariense, assembly GCF_042647205.1. NCBI lineage: Bacteria > Pseudomonadati > Pseudomonadota > Alphaproteobacteria > Hyphomicrobiales > Phyllobacteriaceae > Mesorhizobium > Mesorhizobium cantuariense. The sequence continues at coordinate 5,467,058 of NZ_JBHRVD010000001.1, forward strand.
CGGGCCGGCTGATCACCGCGATCGCCCAGGAGCGCAAGAAGCTGGAAGGCCAGAATGTGCTGCTGCTCAGCGCCGGCGACAATTTCCAGGGATCGCTGTTCTACACGACCTACAAGGGCAAGGTCGAAGGCGAGTTCCTCAACGAGATGAAGTTCGATGCCATGGCGCTCGGCAACCATGAATTCGACGATGGCGAAGTGGCCTTGGCGCCGTTCCTCGACATGATCAAGTTCCCGGTGCTGGGTGCCAATGTGAAGGCCAACGCGCAATCCAAGCTCGGCGACCGCGTCAAGCCGTCTGTTGTCGTCGAGGTCGGCGGCCAGAAGATCGGCATCATCGGCGCCATCACCAACGACACGCCGGACCTCGCCTCCCCCGGCCCCAACGTCACCATCGAGGACGACGTCAAGTCGATCACCGCCGAGGTCGAGAAGCTGAAGGGCGAGGGCGTCAACAAGATCGTCGCCGTGACCCATATCGGCTACAAGCGCGAGCGCGATGTCATTGCCAAGATCCCGGGCGTCGATGTCGTCGTCGGCGGCCACAGCCATTCGCTGCTGTCCAACACCGACCCCAAGGCGGAAGGCCCCTACCCGACGATGGTCGACAACCCGGACGGCTACAAGGTGCCGGTCGTGCAGGCGGCGTCCTATTCGAAATATCTCGGCGAGTTCAAGGTGGTGTTCGACGACAATGGCGTCGTCAAATCGGCCAGCGGAGACCCGATCTTTCTCGACAAGTCGATTACGCCCGACCCGGCCGTGCTTGCCCGCATCAAGGAGCTTGGCGCGCCGATCGAGGCGTTGAAGAACAAGGAAGTGGCCGAAACCACCGACGTGATCGACGGCAGCCGCGAGAGCTGCCGCACCCGCGAATGCGCGATGGGCAACCTCGTCTCCGACGCCATCCTCGACCGCGTCAAGGGACAGGGCGTCGAGATCGTCATCTCCAATGGCGGCGGCCTGCGCGCCTCGATCGACAAGGGCACCGTGACCATGGGCGAGGTGCTGACCGTGCTGCCGTTCCAGAACACGCTGGCAACCTTCCAGATTTCCGGCAAGGACCTGGTGGCTGGCCTCGAGGGCGGCCTCAGCCAAGTCGAGGACGGCGCCGGGCGCTTCCCGCAGGTCGCCGGCCTGAAATATTCCTTCGACAAATCCGTCGCGCCCAATGCCGGCCGCGTCAAGTCGGTGGAGGTCATGGAAGGCGGTGCTTGGACGCCGCTCAACCCGGACAAGGACTATCTGGTCGCCACCAACAATTATGTCCGCCAGGGCGGCGACGGCTACAAAATCTTCGCCGACAAGGCCAAGAATGCCTACGACTACGGTCCCGGCCTCGAACAGGTGGTTGCCGACTATCTCGGCGCCCACCGGCCCTACACGCCGAAACTCGACGGCCGCATCACCGAAATCGCAGCGACCGTCGCGGCAGCGCCTGCCGTGGAACCGGCCAAACCAGCTGAGGCAGTACCAGCCGAGCCGGCAAAACCGGCCGAGGCTGAACCGGCCATGCCTGCCTTGCCGGCAGGCTCCGGCGATATCGCGACGACGCCGCCGACCGTCCCAGCGGAAACCGCTCCGGCCACGCCGGCGCCAGCCGAGCCAGCAAAACCAGCTGAGGCCGCGCCTGCCCCCGCCGAGCCGGCAAAACCGGCGGAGGCCGCCCCGGCCGAGGCCAGCCATGTCATCGTTGCCGGCGATACCTATTGGGATCTGGCCAAGAAGGCATATGGCGACGGCACCAAATGGACGGTGATCTCCGAGGCCAACAAGGGCTACGAGCCACGCCGGCTTCCCGTCGGCGCGACCTTGACCATCCCGCCGAAATAATCTCGCATCGCCTCTTTCAACGGTACCGCCCGCCCGGGAAACTGGGCGGGCGTCCTGTTTTCGAGCTAAGGTGCGGCCAGACGCTGCATTGAATGCGCGCGCAAGATGGTTAGGTTCGCGTCTCCTGGAGAACCTTTATGACGCTTTCCACCCCTGTCGATCCCAAGGCCGCGAAGGCGCTCGGCCCCTTGCCCGCCGGACATCCGCCGGTCAAAACGGGCAAGATCGGCGTCATGCTGGTCAATCTGGGCACGCCTGATGGCACCGACTTCAAGCCGATGTGGCGGTATCTCCGGGAATTCCTGTCCGACCCGCGTGTCATCGAACTCAACCGGGCGATCTGGTATCCGATCCTCTATGGGCTGGTGCTGACCACGCGACCGAAGAAGTCGGGCGCCAACTACGCCAGGATCTGGAACCGGGAGAAGAACGAGTCGCCTTTGCGCACCTACACCCGCGCGCAAGGCGAAAACCTGGCCGAAGCACTGCGCGACCTGCCCGATGTCATCGTCGACTGGGCGATGCGCTATGGCAACCCTTCAACCGCCAGCGTTGCCCAGCGCCTGGTCGACCAGGGCTGCGACCGCATCCTTTCGTTCCCGCTCTATCCGCAATATTCGGCGACGACCACGGCAACCGCCAACGACCAGCTGTTTCGCGCGCTGATGAAAATGCGCCGCGCACCGGCCATCCGCAGCGTGCCGCCTTACTATGACGAGCCTGTCTACATCGAAGCGCTGGCGCGTTCGATCGAGCAGAATCTCGCGACGCTGGATTTCGAACCGGAGGTGGTCATCACCTCCTATCACGGCATTCCACAGCCCTATTTCGAGAAGGGCGACCCCTATCATTGCCACTGCCAGAAGACGACGCGGCTGTTGCGTGAACGGCTCGGTTGGGATGACAAGAAACTGATCATCACCTTCCAGTCGCGCTTCGGCGCGCAGGAATGGCTGCAACCCTATACCGACAAGACAGTCGAGAAACTCGCGCAGGACGGCGTGAAGTCGATCGCCATCGTCAATCCCGGCTTTTCGGTCGACTGCATCGAGACGCTGGACGAGATCGGCCGCGAGGCGGCCGAGACCTTCCATCATGCCGGCGGCAAGAATTTCGCCCATATCCCTTGCCTCAACGACAGTTCCGAGGGCATGGCAGTGATCGAGGCGATGGTGCGGCGCGAACTGTCCGGCTGGGTCTAGGAGAAATTCCAGGAAAAGTGTGGAAACGGTTTTCCGTCCGGAATTTCGTCAACCAGAGAGTTAGAGCGGCTCGCCGCTCTAACACCGGAACAACACAAGCTCCGGGGCGTTGAGCAGCGCCTCCGGAGAATTTGATGCCCCGCAAACTCGACCTCAGAACTGGCCGGCCCGTCTGGTTCGCCTATCGCGCGCCTGCGGTGCCGACGGACGGTCTGACCCAGGACGTCAAGACGGATGTGCTGATCGTCGGCATGGGAATCAGCGGCGCCATGATGGCCGAGACGCTGACGGCGGATGGCTATCAGGTGATCTGCATTGACCGGCGCGGCCCGCTGAAAGGCTCGACGTCCGCAACCACCGCCCTGGTGGCATTCGAAATCGACCAGCCGCTTTCCACGCTCTCGAAGATGATCGGCAGAACCTCGGCCGAGCAGGCCTGGCGACGTTCGCGGCTCGCCGTTTCCAACCTTGCTGCCCGTATCGCCGAACTCGGCATCAATTGTGGCCTGAGCCGCACCCCGTCGCTCTATCTTGCGGGTACCCTGCTTGGCCCATCGGAACTGCATGATGAAGCACAGGCGCGGCGGCAAGCGGGCATCGCCGCGACCTATCTCACCTCAGCACCGCTGGCGGAGACATTCGGCATCGACCGCAACAGTGCCATCCTCAGCCACGGCAACATCGCACTCGACCCACGCAAGCTGACGGCCGGGCTGCTGCTCAAGGCCCTGGAGCGCAAGGCACGCTTCTACACCCCGATCGAAGCCACAGTGATCGAGGACAGTGCCGACGAAGTGGTCGTCGCGACCAAGGATGGCCCGACCATAACCGCGCGACATGTCATTCTGGCCACCGGCTATGAGTTGGTCGACATCGTGCCGGCCGCGGCCCACCAGATCATCTCGACATGGGCGATCGCGACACGCCCGCAATCGCGAAAGATCTGGCCGCAGGCGGCGTTCATCTGGGAGGCGTCGGACCCCTACCTCTATGTCAGGGCGACCACCGACGGCAGGGTCGTCTGCGGCGGCGAGGATGAGGACTTTGTCGATGAGACGCAGCGCGACGCGCTGATCGCCGACAAGAGCGCACGCATCGCCGAGAAGCTCGGCCTGATATTTCCGCATCTCGACACCAGGCCCGCATTCGCCTGGACCGGCTCGTTCGGCACCACGACCACCGGCCTGCCCTATATCGGCGCCATTCCCCGCCACCCTCGCATCCATGCGGTGATGGGCTACGGCGGCAACGGCATCACCTTCTCGCAGATCGCTTCCGAGATTGTCTCGGCTTCGATCAATGGGCTGGACGATACGGATGCAAAGTTGTTTGCCTTCAACCGCTGATCGCAACCCGCAAACAATCCATCATCACCTGATTGTAACGCATCTGAAATACACTTAAGTCTTTGGTGAAGTCGGCTGCGCGAGAACGGCTTGTGCCGCCTGCGTCTGAGGGAGAGCCAAATGGATTTCAGTGGTTTCGATATTGCGGTTGGTGCACTTGCCCTTCTGGTATTGGTGCTTCTGATCAAAGGCATCAGAACAATCCCGCAAGGCTACAATTATACGGTGGAGCGCTTTGGCCGTTACACCAAGACACTGAGCCCAGGCCTCAATTTCATTTTCCCGTTCGTCGACCGCATCGGCGCCAAGATGAACATGATGGAGCAGGTGCTCGACGTTCCGAGCCAAGAAATCATCACCCGCGACAACGCCATTGTCGGTGTCGATGGCATCGCCTTTTTCCAGATCCTCAACGCGGCGCAGGCCGCCTACCAGGTTTCCGGCCTGCAGAACGCCATTCTCAATCTGACGATGACCAACATCCGTACCGTCATGGGTTCGATGGACCTCGACGAACTGTTGTCGAACCGCGATGCCATCAACGAGCGCCTGCTGCGCGTCGTCGATGAAGCCGCGCATCCGTGGGGCATCAAGATCACCCGCGTCGAGATCAAGGACATCAACCCGCCGGCCAACCTTATCGAATCGATGGGCCGGCAGATGACGGCAGAGCGCAACAAGCGCGCGCAGATCCTCGCCGCCGAAGGCCTCAAGCAGTCGCAGATCCTCGAGGCCGAGGGCCGCAAGGAAGCCGCCTTCCGCGACGCCGAGGCGCGCGAACGTTCGGCCGAGGCGGAAGCCCGCGCCACCCAGGTGGTGTCGGAAGCAATCTCCAAGGGCGACGTGCAGGCACTGAATTACTTCGTGGCGCTGAAATACACCGAAGCGCTTGGCAGGATCGGCACCGCCACCAACAGCAAGATCGTGCTGATGCCTTTCGAAGCATCGTCGCTGATCGGCTCGCTCGGCGGCATTGGCGAGATCGCCAAGGAAGTCTTCCGCAGCGAGGGCACGGCCGGCGCTGCACGGCAAGCCGCCCGCCCGCCGGTCGTTCGCCCGACCGACAACTGAGGTCGTAAGAGCATGACCCCGAAAAGTGGAAACCGGTTTTCGGAAAAGGTCATGCTCAAACAAGAAGAAACACTCCCATGATCGACCGCATCGTTTCCGAACTCGGACCGTGGAACTGGATGGTTCTCGGCTTCGTCCTGCTGGTGATGGAAATCATCGCGCCGGGTATCTTCATGCTGTGGATCGGCATCGCCGCTCTGATCATCGGCGCGGTGTCGCTGCTGATCTGGGACGCCGGCTTCTGGACCTGGCAGGTCCAGGTCCTCGCCTTCCTGGCGCTGTCACTGGTCTCGGCCTATGTCGGCAAGAAACTGGTCGGCAGCCGCAACGACCCGACCGACCAGCCGCTGCTCAACCGGCGCGGCGCGCAAATGGTCGGCCGCATGGCAACACTTGCCGAACCGATCCGGGACGGACGTGGCCGCATCAAGCTGGGCGACACTCTCTGGCGTGTCTCCGGCCCGGACCTGCCGGCCGGCACGCAAGTGCGCGTGACGGGTGCGGCCGACACGGATCTGGAACTGACAGTCGAGGCGGTCTGAATTCTTGAAACCCGCCGCTTGGACAAGGTGTGTTGAGATTCAGGTCAGGCCGAGTCGAAAACGGTGGGTTCCGAGAACCGGAGCGGAGCGTACTTTTGGGTACGTGAGCACCGGAAGCGCAGGAAACCATCGTTTGCAGGCCGGCATCACCTGAATATCAGCACACCTCAGGCGGCGCCGATACGCAGCAGGTCATGCAGGTGGATCAGTCCGACCGGTCGCCTGCCCTCCACCACCATCAGGCTGGTGATGGCTGAATTGTTGATCGTCTGCAGCGCCGTTGCCACCAGCGTGTCCGGCGTCGCCGTCTTCGGTCCTTTTGTCATCACTTGATCCACCGTCATCGCCAGCAGGTTGCTGCCGATGTGCCGGCGGATGTCGCCATCGGTGATGATGCCGACCAGCGCGCCGGCGGCGTCGGTGATCGCCACGCAGCCAAACCCCTTGCGCGACAGTTCCAGGATCGCGTCCTGCATGCCGGTGCCCGCAACCACCAGCGGCAGCCTGTCGCCGACATGCATGATCTCGCGGATCTGCGTCAGGTTGGCGCCGAGCTGGCCGCCTGGGTGAAAGGTGCGGAAATGGTCCGGCGTGAAGCCGCGTGCTTCGAGTAGCGCGATCGCCAGCGCATCGCCCATCACCAGCTGCAGCAGCGTCGATGTCGTCGGCGCCAGGCCGTGCGGGCAGGCCTCCGGCGTGCGGGGCAGCAGCAGCACGACGTCGGCAGCCCGCGCAAGTGCCGATGTCTCTCCGGCGGTGATGGCGATCAGCGGAATGGAGAAACGCCTGGAATAGGCGACGATGCCCATCAGTTCCTTGCTCTCGCCCGACCACGACATGGCGATGATGGCGTCGTCCCTGGCGATCATGCCGAGATCGCCATGATTGGCTTCGGCGGGGTGGACGAAGAAAGCCGGCGTGCCGGTCGAGGCCAGTGTCGCGGCGATCTTCGAGCCGATATGGCCGCTTTTGCCGACACCGGTGACGATGAGCCGGCCTTCGATCTTGGAGATCATCTCGACGGCCTGGGCGAAAGGCCCGGCCAGTCCGTTCTCGAGGGCCTCGGCAAGGGCCGCAACCCCCGCCTGTTCGGTTGCCACCGTCCTCAGCGCCGAAGCGATCGAGGCTTGCCTGTTCAAAGGCTTCTTATCCAAGGATCCCGCATGCATGGCTGATGCGATTAGCGCTTTGCCGGCGTGCTGTCCAACACAAATGGACCCAGGCATGTCGCCCGAACGTGTGCGGTGGTTTGAGACAACGGCAGGATGAAAAACAAAAAGCTTAACGCGCGCGGTTTGAATCCGTTTGGAAATCAGCGCTTCATGCGGCTGACGGGCCGCCGCCTCAACCCTCCGTTAACCATCCCCATTTACGGTTCGGTAAGTATGGCGCGCGTGCGCCGCGCAAGCAGTGGTGGCGATGTCCGGGGTCCAGCCAGAAAATTCGACGGGACGAAAGGGCAAGGCGGTCTGCGCCTTGCTGCTGGCGACCAGCATGTTTGCTCTGCTGCGCCCAACGGTGCTCCATGCGCAGGAAACGGAACTGCGTGGCGAAGTTTCGGAATCGGCAATCCTGTCCGACCAGCAGCGCAAAGCGAGACAACTCGCTTTGGCAGCGCAGGGTCAGGCGCCGACCGACGCTGTGCAGGATAATGTGCCGGCCCGCACCTATCTGCCGGCCAGCGCCGGTGCCGTGCCTGACGACACGGACACCGGCGACGCAACTGCCACCGGTAGCGTTTTTGACCCGCCGGCAGCCACCGACGACACGTCCGCCGACATCGCGGCGCCGCCGAAGCCTCGCCGCCGCTCGTCGACCGCCGGGCAGAATGCGGCCGACCAGGCCAAGGACAAGGCTGCCGACAAGTCGAAAAAGAAGAAGAAATCGACGACCGACACCACCAACATCACCGCTTCCACGACCGCCTCCACGGCGGACGCCACCGATGGCGCAGACACCGATGAGGAGACGGCCAACCGCCGAGCCCTTACCATCGATAGCACCGACAAGCAGAAGCTCGACCCGGGAGCGGAGCGCACGGACGCCATCGAGGGCCAGAAAAAGAAGCCGGAGGATGATCCGTTCGCCGCCACCGGCGTCAAATGGGGCTCCTTCGTCATCCGGCCGACGATCGAACAGGGCCTGACCGCCACATCGAACGGCGATTCGAGCAATGCCGGCAAATCGGCGCTGCTATCCGAAACGGCGCTGCGCTTTTCCGCCGCCTCCGACTGGCGCGAGAACTCCGCGACGATCGACGGCTATGGCCTGTTTCGCGAGACCGTGTCGGGCTACCCCGTTCACAACGAGCAAGGACGTATCGAAGGCCAGCTCAATGTCGACCTCGACAACGAACTGCGCGCCATCGCCAAGCTCGGCTACGAGGCCGTACCGGAATCGGCGTCATCGCCCGACGCCATCGCAGGCGTCAGCAAGCAGCCGCTGCGACAGACCGTCGATGGCAGCCTGGCCCTCGAAAAGCACGTCGGCAAGATGCAGTACACGTTGACCGGCGCGGTCTCGCACGACTTCTATGGCGACGCCAAGCTTTCAAACGGCACCTCGCTGTCGCAGAAGGATCAAGACTCCACGCTCTACACCGCGACCTTGCGCACCGGCTACGAGATCTCCCCCGCCCTCACCCCTTTCACCGAAATCGAAGTCGGCCGCCGGACCTATGATCAGCGCATCGACAATGAAGGCTTCGAGCGCTCGTCGACGCGGCTCGGCGCCCGCGCCGGCGTTGAGCTCGACATGGGTGAGAAGCTGTCGGGTGAATTCTCGGCCGGCTGGCTCAGGGAAGCGATCGATGACAAAAACCTGGATGCGATTTCGGGTGCCACCGTCAACGCCGACCTCAAATGGTCGCCGGAGCGCGGCACCATCATCGGCCTGACCGGCAAGACCACCGTCGAGCCCACGACCACATCAGGCGAAAGCGGCGACATCCTCTATTCCGGCCGCCTGACCGGTGAGCGTCAGATTCGCGCCAATCTCACCGCAAACGCGGCGCTGGGCCTCGACTGGCGCGATTATGTCGGCATCGACGGCCATGACAGGGTTTTGAGCGCCGAGGCCGGCCTGACCTGGTGGCTGAACCGCTATGCAGGCCTGACCACAAGGGTGAGGACCGAGAAGCTGACCAGCAATCTGCCGGGCCGCGACTACACCGCCAACAGCATCTTCCTCGGCGTGAAGGTGCAACGCTGAGGCCTGCGTGCCAAACGTGCGTTGAGATCACATCCGGCCCTTCACGGGCCGGCTGGATATCGACATCGACTTAGAACGCTGCCCCACGGCGCTCCGATGGCTTCAGCTCATCGAGAAGCGTGCGGATGATGCCGGCCATGTTCTCGTTCATGTCGCTGCGCCACAGCGCGAAGGCGACATTGGCCTCGACAAAACCTTCCGGCGATCCGCAATCGAACGTGCGACCCTGATAGGGGTAGCCATAGAAGGGCTGCTGCTTTTCCAGCTTCAGCATCGCGTCGGTGAGCTGGATCTCGTTGCCGGCGCCCTTTTCCTGGCCTTCGAGGATTTTGAATATCTCGGGCTGCAGGATGTAGCGGCCGTTGATGTAGAGGTTGGATGGCGCGGTGCCGGTCTTCGGCTTTTCCACCATCTCGGTGATGCGGAAGCCGTGATGCGTATCCTCGCCGCGGCCGACGATGCCATATTTGTGGGCGTCGGCGGGATCGCATTCCTGCACGGCGATGATGTTGTTGCCGGTCTCCTCGTAGAGTTCGACCATTGCCTTCATGCAGCTCTTCTCCGACTGCATGATCATGTCGGGCAGCAGAAGCGCGAAGGGCTCGTCGCCGACTAGCTCGCGGGCGCACCAGACGGCGTGGCCAAGCCCCATCGGCACCTGCTGACGGGTGAAGCTGGTCTGCCCCGGCGCCGGCTGCAGCCGTTGCAGGCGGGCGAGCTGGTCGTCCTTGCCGCGCTGGGCCAGCGTGTCGTAGAGCTCGAACTGGATGTCGAAATGGTCCTCGATGACGGCCTTGTTGCGGCCGGTGACGAAGATGAAATGCTCGATGCCGGCCTCGCGCGCCTCATCCACCACATACTGGATCACCGGTCGGTCGACGACGGTCAGCATTTCCTTGGGGACGGCCTTGGTGGCCGGGAGAAACCGTGTGCCGAGACCGGCGACCGGGAAGACTGCCTTGCGAACTCTCTTCATACTGTCAATTATCCGTTTGATGGGCAGCTCCGCAATCCCCGTTTCAAGACATTTTCACGCCGGAATTGAGGACTACCTGGGCGACTGAGGGAAATGTTCACCGGTAAAGCTTCGAGGCGTCTTTTCGTTCCCGGTGGCACCTATGGTAAACTAATTCCTAACCTGGTTCGGCGATGAATGGTCTTTCCTGAGACAGAGAAGGAGGTAAAGATGTCCGTTCGCAATGCCGCAAAACGTTTTACCAGCGTCATAGCGGCAGCCAGCCTCTCGCTCGCTCTGCTGATGCCTGCCCCCGCTTTCGCCGATGCCGGTTTCCGGCAATGGGTCGCCGGCTTCCGTGCCACCGCCGTGCAGAGCGGCGTTTCCGGTGTCCTCTACGACCAGGCCTTCAGGAATATCAGGGATATCGACCCGGTGGTGCTGGAAAAGGCGCGCACGCAACCTGAATTCACGGCACCTGCCTGGGACTATTTCGACAACCGCGTCCATGACCAGTCTGTCTCCGTCGGCCAGCAGATGGCCAAGAAATGGAAGCCGTGGCTGGATCGGATAGAGGCCAGGTTCGGCGTCGACCGCTACATCCTGCTGGCCATCTGGTCGATGGAATCGAACTATGGCGAGATCCTCAAGCGCGACGACGTCATGCGCAATGTCGTGCGCTCGCTGGCGACCTTGGCCTATGCCGATCCGAAGCGGGCGAAATTCGCCCGCACCCAGCTGATCGCCGCGCTGAAGATCCTGCAGACCGGCGATATCGACGAAAGCCATCTGAGCGGATCCTGGGCCGGCGCCATGGGCCATACCCAGTTCATCCCGACCAGCTATCTGCACTATGCCGTCGACATGGACGGCAACGGCAAACGCGACATCTGGAATTCGATTCCCGATGCGCTTGCGACCTCCGCCAACCTGTTGAAGAAGAATGGCTGGCAGGCCGGCAAAACCTGGGGCTACGAGGTTGCTTTGCCGGCTGGAAAGCTTCCCGGCGGCTCGAAAACACTGTCGCAATGGCAGGCGCTCGGCGTGGTCAGGGCCAACGGCAAGCCGTTCAAGAACGGCTCCGACAAGGCGACGCTGAAGGTGCCGGACGGCCGCAACGGGCCGGCCTTCCTGATGATCAAGAACTTCTCAGTCATCAAAGCCTACAACAACGCCGACAAATATGCGCTGGCCGTCGGTCTTCTTGCCGACGAAATCGCCGGCTCCAGCGGTCTCGTGCAGGACTGGAAGCGGCCTTTCACCAAACTCACTTTCGAGGAAAGGCAGGAGCTGCAGAAGCGGCTTTCCCAGCATGGCCTTTACGACGGCAAGTTCGATGGCAAGATCGGCGACGGCTCGAAGTCAGCCATCTTGGCCTTCCAGGCCAGGGCCGGCTTGGCCCAGGATGGCTATCCGAGCATGGAAGTGCTGAAGTGGCTCCGGCAGAAATAAAGCCGCCTGCGGTTGCCGCGCGGCCTTCCGGGCGCGCGAAGGACACTGTAGCAATCTGGTTGGCGCGGGCTTTGCCGAAAAATCGACGCGATTTTCTGGCAGAACTGCGCCAAGGGATGGAGGAAACGATTGGCTTCGGCTGCGCGCATCGCAGGACTTGTTCGTCGCATGCCGGTGCTCATGCTGGCCGTCATCGTGCTCGCCGTCGGCGTGGCTGGCGCCTTTCATGCGCCGGCCATGGCTCAGGAGCAGCAAAACCGCGGCTGGTCGTTGCGCGACCTTCTGTTCCCGCGCCGCAGCGAGCGGGTCGAGCCGCCGCAGGATATCCAGAAGGCAAGGCCAAGGGCCAAGGCGAAAAAACCCCGCGCCCCGCGCCCGCCCGCGGAGCCGGAAACTCCGGTGGTCGAAAAAGCGCCGGATGCCCGCACGGTCCTGGTGGTCGGCGACTTCATGGCGGCCGGCCTCGCCGAAGGCCTCGACACCGCTTTTGCCGAGAATGCCGGCGTCAGGATCGTCGTTCGCAGCAATGGCTCGTCCGGCTTCGTGCGCGACGACTTCTACAACTGGCCCGAACAAATCACGACGCTGATCGAGGCCGAAAAGCCCGCCGCCGTGGTCGTCATGCTGGGTTCGAACGACCGCCAGCAGATGAAAGTGGGCGACGTGCGCGAACAGCCCCGTTCCGAAAACTGGACCGAGGAATATGAGCGCCGCACCGAGGCGCTCGGCGAGGCCATAGCGACTGCCAAGGTGCCGTTCCTGTGGGTCGGCATGCCGGCGTTCCGGGTGCCGAAGATGACCTCCGACATGCTTGCCTTCAACGACATCTACCATCAGGCCGCCGAAAGCAACGGCGGTGAATTCGTCGACGTCTGGGACGGCTTCGTCGACGAGAATGGCGCCTTCGTCACCAGCGGCCCCGACATCAACGGTCAGCCGGTGCGGCTGCGCGCCGATGACGGCATCAACGTCTCGAAGGCCGGCAAGCGCAAGCTCGCCTTCTATACCGAAAAACCGCTGTTGAAGATCCTGGGCCTCGCCGCGCCTGGAAGCGTGGCCCCAGCGACCGCTCCGGCGGGCGCCCCTGTCGAGGCGCCGGCGCCGGCCGCGGCACCCATCGTCATCGACCGCACCGCGCCAATGCTGCTCAGCGATCCGGCACTCGATGGCGGCTCCGAACTGCTCGGCGCGGCACCGCCAGCAAAGGCCAACCCGGATCTGCCTGGTGAAAAGCTCGTGGTCGAGGGCAAGGCACCGATTGCATCGCCCGGCCGCGCCGACGATTTCTCCTGGCCGCCGCCCAAGGCCGCAGCCACGACCGACACTACGACCGCCATCAATCGCTAAAAACGCTCAGCGGGGCAGAACGCTCGACCCCATCAGTGCTTCGTCGATCGAACGCGCCGCCTGGCGGCCCTCGCGGATTGCCCACACGACCAGCGACTGGCCACGACGCACGTCGCCGGCCGCATAGAGCCTGTCGACGCTGGTCCTGTAGTCGCGGTCATTGGCCTCGACATTCCTGGAGCGGCGGCTGTCGGTGGCGATCTTCATCTGCCCGTCCAATTCCTCAGCCACCCCGGCCGCAGCCGGCCCGGCAAAGCCGATGGCGATGAAGGCGAGATCGGCACGGATGACGAATTCGGTGCCGGCGATCGGCTTGCGCTTCTCGTCGACCTCGCAGCACTTGACGCCGGTCAGTTGACCTTCCTCGCCGATGAATTCGAGCGTCGCCACCTGGAATTCGCGCTCCGCCCCTTCGGCCTGCGAGGACGAGGTGCGCATCTTGGTCGCCCAGTAGGGCCAGACCGAAAGCTTGTCTTCCTTCTCCGGCGGCTGCGGGCGGATGTCGAGCTGGGTGACGCGCACCGCGCCCTGGCGGAAAGCTGTGCCGACACAGTCGGACGCGGTATCGCCGCCGCCGACGACGACGACATGCTGACCGCCGGCGATGATCGGATGCGATGGCCACGCCACCGACTGGATCGGTTCGCCGCCGACACGCCTGTTCTGCTGCACCAGATAGGGCATCGCGTCATGCACGCCGCCGAGATCGTCGCCGGGAATGCCGGCCGCGCGCGGCGTTTCGGAACCGCCGCAATAAAGCACGGCATCATGTTCGGCGAGCAGCTCGGCAACCGGCTTGTCGACGCCGACATTGACGCCGCAATGGAAGGTCACGCCCTCGCCCTGCATCTGCTCGATGCGCCGGTCGATATAGTGCTTCTCGATCTTGAAGTCGGGAATGCCGTAGCGCATCAGCCCGCCGGGCCGGCTCTCGCGCTCATAGACATGGACGTCGTGGCCGGCGCGGCCAAGCTGCTGGGCAGCGGCCATGCCGGCAGGGCCGGAGCCGATGACGGCGACACGCTTGCCGGTCTTCTTCTCCGGCGGATAGGGCCTGATATGGCCGGTTTCATAGGCCTTGTCGGCGATCGCCTGCTCGACCGTCTTGATGGCGACGGGAATGTCCTCGAGGTTCAGGGTGCAGGCTTCCTCGCAGGGCGCGGGGCAGATGCGGCCGGTGAATTCCGGGAAATTGTTGGTCGAATGCAGGTTGCGGATCGCGTTGTCCCAGTCGCCATTGTAGACGAGGTCGTTCCAGTCCGGAATCTGGTTGTGGATCGGGCAACCCGTCGGTCCGTGGCAGAACGGAATGCCGCAATCCATGCAGCGCGCGGCCTGTTTCTCGACCTCCTTGTCCGACATAGGCAGCGTGAATTCGCGGAAATGCCGGATGCGGTCGGAGGCCGGCTGGTACTTGTGCACCTGCCGGTCGATTTCGAGAAAGCCTGTTACCTTGCCCATAGTCCAGTTCCTGCTGTCCAGATGGTGCGGTTTTCGCCGCACCCGTTAACCTCTTGAGGCAGCCATGGCAACCTTCCACAAGAGGTCAAATTGTCGGTGACATCCAGCCGGGAAGCCTGGGCTCCCCGGCAATTGCAAAAGCCTATTCCGCCGCCACGCCCATGCGCATGCGCTCCATCTCGATCAGGGCGCGGCGGTATTCGACCGGCATGATCTTGCGGAATTTCGGCCGGAATGTCGTCCAGTCGTCGAGGATCTCGCGACCACGCACCGACCCGGTGTAGTGCACATGGTTCGAGATCAGCTGGTAAAGCCGCTCCTCGTCATGGCTGGTCATGTCGCCGGAGACGTCGACACGGCCCTTGTGATCGAGGTCGCCGCCATGGTGCAGCAGCCTCTCCATCAAATCGTCTTCTTCCGGCACCGGTTCCAGCTCGACCATCGCCATGTTGCAGCGTTCTGCGAAATCGCCCGCCTCGTCGAGCACATAGGCGACGCCGCCCGACATGCCGGCGGCGAAGTTGCGGCCGGTCTGGCCGATGACGACGACGATGCCGCCGGTCATGTACTCGCAGCCATGGTCGCCGACGCCTTCGACGACGGCCGCCACGCCCGAATTGCGCACGGCGAAACGCTCGCCGGCGACGCCAGCGAAATAGGCCTCGCCCTCGGTCGCGCCGTAAAGCACGGTGTTGCCGACAATGATGGACTCCGCGGCGACGATCTTGGCCTCTTCCGGCGGCCGGATGACGATGCGTCCGCCCGACAAGCCCTTGCCGACATAGTCGTTGCCGGCGCCGACAAGCTCGAACGAGATGCCGCGCGCCAGGAAGGCACCGAAAGACTGGCCGGCGGTGCCGGTCAGCTTCACGGAAATCGTATCCTCGCGCAGTCCCTTGTGCTTGAAGCGCTTGGCCACTTCACCCGACAGCATGGCGCCGGTGGAGCGGTCGACGTTGCGGATGTCGACCTCGATCTTGACCGGCAGCTTGCTTTCGAGCGCCGGCTTTGCCAGTTCGATCAGCTTGCGGTCGAGCACGTCGTCGATCGGGTGCTTCTGCCGTTCGGTCCAGTGCACCGATTCATGCGGCGCATCCGGCTTGAAGAACATCTTCGAGAAATCGAGACCGCGGGCCTTCCAATGCACGATCAGGTCGCGCTTTTCCAGAAGATCGGTGTCGCCGATGATCTGGTCTATATGGGTGTAGCCCATCTCGGCAAGCAGTTCCCTCACCTCTTCCGCCACATAGAAGAAGAAGTTGATGACATGCTCGGGCGTGCCCTTGAAGCGCTTGCGCAACACCGGATCCTGCGTCGCGACGCCGACCGGGCAGGTGTTGAGATGGCACTTGCGCATCATGATGCAGCCGGCCGCGATCAGCGGCGCGGTCGAGAAGCCGAACTCGTCGGCACCAAGCAGCGCGCCGATGATGACGTCGCGGCCGGTGCGCAACCCGCCGTCGACCTGCAGCGCAACGCGCGACCGCAGACCGTTCAGCACCAGCGTCTGGTGCGTCTCGGCAAGGCCCATTTCCCAAGGGCTGCCGGCATGCTTGAGCGAGGTCAGCGGCGAAGCGCCGGTGCCGCCATCATAGCCCGAGATGGTGATGTGGTCGGCGCGTGCCTTGGCGACGCCCGCCGCAACCGTGCCGACCCCGACTTCCGAGACCAGCTTGACCGACACGTCGGCGGCCGGATTGACGTTCTTCAGATCGTAGATCAGCTGTGCCAGATCCTCGATCGAATAGATGTCGTGATGCGGCGGCGGCGAGATCAAGCCGACGCCCGGCGTCGAATGCCGGACCTTGGCGATGGTGGCGTCGACCTTGTGGCCGGGCAGCTGGCCGCCCTCGCCGGGCTTGGCACCCTGCGCCACCTTGATCTGCATCATGTCGGAATTGACGAGATATTCGGCCGTGACGCCGAAACGCCCCGAGGCGATCTGCTTGATCGCCGAGCGTTCGGGGTTCTTGCCGCCGCCAGGCAATGGCAAATAGCGGTCGGCTTCTTCGCCGCCCTCGCCGGTGTTCGACTTGCCGCCGATCTGGTTCATGGCGCGTGCCAGCGTGGTGTGCGCTTCGCGCGAGATCGAGCCGAATGACATCGCCCCGGTCGAGAACCGCTTGACGATGTCGGCCGCCGACATGACGTCGTCGAGCGCCACCTTCTGGCGGCCGGTTTCCTCGGCCAGCTTGAGCCTGAACAGGCCGCGAATGGTCTGGGCGCGGGCCGTCTCGCTGTCGATCTGCGCGGAATAGTCCTTGAACGTTTCCCACGATCCCTGGCGCACGGCGTGCTGCAAGGTGGCGACCGCATCGGGCGACCAGATATGCGCCTCGCCACGCATGCGGAACATGTATTCGCCGCCGACCTCGAGGCTGTTGCGCAGCACGGGGTCGTTGCCGAAGCCGTCATTGTGGCGGCTGAGCGTCTCGGTCGCGATCTCGTCCAGCCCGACGCCTTCGATCAGCGTCGCGGTGCCGGTAAAGTATTGCTGCACGAAATCGGTCTTCAGGCCGATGGCGTCGAAAATCTGCGCGCCGCAATAGGACTGGTAGGTCGAGATGCCCATCTTGGACATCACCTTGAGGATGCCCTTGCCGATCGACTTGATGTAGCGCGAGACGACTTCGTAGGCGTCCACTTCCTTCGGCAGCTCGCCACGCTTGTGCATGTCGAGCAGCGTATCGAAGGCGAGGTAAGGGTTGATCGCCTCGGCTCCATAGCCGGCGAGGCAGCAGAAATGGTGCACTTCGCGCGGCTCGCCGGATTCGACGACGAGGCCGACCGAGGTGCGCAGCCCCTTGCGGATCAGGTGATGATGGACCGAGGCCGTCGCCAGCAGCGCCGGGATGGCGATGCGGTCCGGCCCGACCTGGCGATCGGACAGGATGATGATGTTGTAACCGCCGGCGACCGCCGCCTCCGCCCGCTCGCACAAGCGATCGATGGCGCCCTGCATGCCCGCGGCCCCTTCAGCGGAGCCATAGGTGATGTCGATCGTCTTGGTGTCGAAGCGGTCCTCGGTGTGGCCGATGGAGCGGATCTTTTCGAGATCGCCATTGGTCAGGATCGGCTGGCGCACTTCGAGCCGCTTGCGGCGCGAATTGCCGACCAGGTCGAAGATGTTGGGCCGCGGCCCGATGAAGGACACCAGGCTCATCACCAGCTCCTCGCGGATCGGGTCGATTGGCGGGTTGGTGACCTGGGCGAAGTTCTGCTTGAAATAGGTGTAGAGCAGCTTCGACTTGTCCGACATCGCCGAGATCGGCGTGTCGGTGCCCATCGAGCCCACCGCTTCCTGGCCCGTCGTCGCCATCGGCGACATCAGCAGCTTGGTGTCTTCCTGGCTGTAGCCGAACGCCTGCTGGCGGTCGAGCAGGCTGACATCCTTGCGCAGCGCGCGCGGCTCGACCGGCTTCAAATCTTCGAGGATGAGCTGCGTGTTGGCGAGCCAGGTCTTGTAGGGATGCTTGGTCGCGATCTCCGACTTGAGCTCCTCATCGGAAACGATGCGCCCCTTCTCGAGGTCGATCAGCAGCATGCGGCCGGGCTGCAGCCGCCACTTCTTGACGATCTTCTCCTCCGGCACCGGCAGCACGCCGGCTTCCGAGGCCATGATGACGCGGTCGTCGTCGGTGACGATGTAGCGCGCCGGGCGCAGTCCGTTGCGGTCGAGCGTGGCGCCGATCTGGCGGCCGTCGGTGAAGACCACCGCCGCCGGTCCGTCCCACGGCTCCATCAGTGCTGCATGGTATTCGTAGAAAGCCTTGCGATCGGCATCCATGAGCTTGTTGCCGGCCCAGGCTTCCGGGATCAGCATCATCATGGCATGGCTGAGCCTGTACCCGCCCTGGAACAGAAACTCGAGCGCATTGTCGAAACAGGCGGTGTCGGACTGACCGTCGTAGGAGATCGGCCACAGCTTCGAGATGTTGTTGCCGAACAGTTCGGAATCGACCGAAGCCTGCCGCGCCGCCATCCAGTTGTTGTTGCCGCGCACGGTGTTGATCTCGCCATTATGGGCGACCATGCGATAGGGATGCGCCAGCTTCCATGACGGGAAAGTGTTGGTCGAGAAGCGCTGGTGGACGAGGATCAGCGCCGTCTCGAAGCGCGGATCGATCAGGTCCTTGTAATAGTCACCGACCTGGTAGGCCAGGAACATGCCCTTGTAGACGATGGTGCGAGCCGACAGCGACACGCAATAGGAGCCGATGTCCTTGTTGTCGTTCTCGGCATAGATGCGGCCCGATATGACCTTGCGCAGCAGATAGAGCCTGGCCTCGTACTCCTCGTCATCGGTAATGTCCGATGTGCGGCCGATGAAGACCTGGCGATGGAAGGGCTCGGACGCGACGATGTCGGGCGCCTTCGACAGTGACGAATTGTCGACGGGCACATCGCGGAAACCGATGAGCGGAAGCCCCTCGGACTGGGCCGATTCGGCAATGATGTCCTCGATATGGGCGCGGAGCGCTGCGTCCTGCGGCATGAACCAGTGTCCGACGCCGTACTGGCCCGCCGGCGGCAGGTCGATGCCTTGGGCTGCCATCTCCTCGCGGAAGAAACGGTCGGGAAGCTGCACCAGCACGCCGGCGCCATCGCCGACCAGCGGATCGGCACCGACGGCGCCACGATGGGTCAGGTTTTCGAGCACGGCAAGCCCGTCCTTGACGATCTGATGCGACTTCACGCCCTTCATGTTGACGATGAAGCCGACGCCGCAGGCATCATGCTCGTTGCGCGGATCGTAGAGGCCCTGGGCCGAAAAGCCGGTGTTGGTTCGGCCATTATTGGTTCGGAGCGTATTTTTGACGGTTGCCGCTTTCGTCTGCGCGGCCTGGCCGTTCGTCGCAGAGTGCGTCATGTCCGTCATCTCCTGTCCTCCATTCCAGCCCTTCAGGCGCTGGTTTGCCTCGGCAAGCGCTTGGCTCACCCCGATCCTTGCGGCACGTCTTGCGAAATCCTTGCCGAACCAGGCGGCTTTCCGCACGGTTCGTATTCGTACAGGCCAGAGTCTGGCCGTCCACCTGTCGCTCGCAGCAACAGCCGGAGAGGCCCAAATGATACGCCAATCCAGCTTGTTTTGTGCGACAAAATAAGACAGCACTACTGTCCTAAATTTTTATGACAGAAATCCCGGACGCACACAAGACCGATTCGCAAAAAACTTGGGCTTTTCGCGACAGAAAATGTCGTGAAGTTGAGGAAAAACGTAAGCTTCAGTCGCTGGCCCATTTTCTTGCGGGCTGGCTGGCGTTACCGATTTTCCAGCGTCTGGCCCTTGCGATCAGCGCGCGAAACCGGTCA
Source organism: Mesorhizobium cantuariense (assembly GCF_042647205.1). Classification (NCBI taxonomy): domain Bacteria; kingdom Pseudomonadati; phylum Pseudomonadota; class Alphaproteobacteria; order Hyphomicrobiales; family Phyllobacteriaceae; genus Mesorhizobium; species Mesorhizobium cantuariense. Next base: position 5,486,789 of record NZ_JBHRVD010000001.1, read on the forward strand.
ACTTCAGGCTGATTTCCCCAAAACCCGTTCCCCAGACACAGGCAGATGCATGTTCTTCGCTTCCGACAATTGGGCAGGCGCCCATCCCAATATTGCCGCCGGCCTGTCAGCTAATTCCGGCGGCTTTTCCACCGCCTATGGCGACGGTGCGCTCGACCAGGTCGTCTATCAGCGCTTCAGCGAGATTTTCGAACGCGAGGTCGCGGTGTTCTTCGTGGCCACCGGCACGGCCGCCAACTCGCTGGCGCTGACCACTTACAACAAGCCAGGCGGCATTTCCTTCGCCCACCGTGAATCGCATGTCATCGAGGATGAATGCGGCGCGCCGGAATATTTTTCCGGCGGCTCGCGCCTGCATGCCATCGATGGCGCGCTGGGCAAGATCGACCCGCACAATCTGGAAAGGACCATCGGCCGTTTCGCGCCCGAAATCGTCCATTGGGGACGGCCGATGGCTGTTTCGATCACCCAGTCGACCGAGGTCGGCACCATCTACGGGCTGAATGAGATCGAGACGATCTCGGCGATCGCCAAACAGCATTCGGTGCCCCTGCACATGGACGGCGCCCGCTTTGCCAATGCGCTTGTCGCGCTCGACACGACACCGGCCGAAATGACCTGGAAACGCGGCGTCGACGTCCTCTCCTTCGGTGGCACCAAGAACGGCTGCTGGTGCGCCGAGGCGATCGTGCTGTTCGATCTTGATCGCGCCAGGGAATTGGCCTTCCTGCGCAAGCGCGCCGCCCAGCTGTTTTCGAAATCGCGCTTCGTCGCGGCGCAGTTCGAGGCCTATTTCAAGGATGGATTGTGGCTGGAAACCGCCCGCAACGCCAACGCCATGGCCGCGCGCCTTGCCGCGGCGATCGAGGATTCGGCTACGGCAAAGCTGGCATGGCCGCCGCAGGCGAATGAGGTGTTCGCGGTGATCAAGAAAGCCGAAGCCGAAAAGCTGCAGGCAGCCGGCGCTGCCTTCTACGACTGGCACAAGCCGCATGGGTTTGACGGCCATATCGGTGAAGACGAGTTGCTCTATCGCTTCGTCACCAGCTTCGCGACGACGGCCGAAGAAGTCGACCGCTTTGGCCAGCTGATCGCCTGATAATCAATATCCCGGACAACAAAAAAGGCGGCGCCTCTCGGCACCGCCTTTGCCTTGGGAGGCTATTGGTTTAGTTGGCGGTCTTGGCCTCGATCTGCTTGGCCTTGGCCGAAGACGCCGTAATGGCGATCTTGCGCGGCTTCAGCTCCTCGGGAATGTTCCGCTTGAGGTCGACGAAGAGCAGGCCGTTCTTCAGCGAAGCACCGACGACTTCGACGTGATCGGCGAGCTGGAAGCGGCGCTCGAAAGCCCTCGAGGCAATGCCGCGATAGAGCAGTTCGGACCCTTCACCGGTGCCCTCGTCCTTGCGCTCACCTTTCACGGTCAACACGTTGCGATGGGCTTCGATCGAGATTTCCTCGTCCGAGAAGCCGGCAACCGCCATCGAGATGCGATAGGAATCCTCACCGGTGCGCTCGATATTGTAGGGCGGATAGGTCTGCGCGCCATCCGGCTGCGCAAGCGAATCGAGCATGGTGAAGAGACGGTCGAAGCCGACGGTGGAGCGATAAAGCGGGGAAAAATCAACGTGACGCATGAGGTGTTCTCCTGTTGAGCAACATGGTTTGCGTATGGCCGGTGCGAAACCCTTGAGCGGCGTTTCGGCTGGACCAGCGGCCCCGACATTGGCGACCGCATCAGACATTTGGGGAGCGCTCGAAAGCATTTCAAGATTTCACCTGAAGGCAAAAGCCGCGGGGCTTGTCCTTGATGAACGGTAGATGAACCAGCGCTTCGGCGCGCGTTCAGACAGCCGGCACTAAACTGCATTCCAGGATCAAGGACTGGCGGCGCCGATTGCACAACAGGCACCGCAAACGAGGCCGAACCGGGTGTAACGTCCCTTCCTCCCGGATCGACAGAGGCCGGAAGCACGCGTTCAAGCGGCTTCCGGCCTTCCCCGTTGCAGCCTCCCGTCACCGGGAATTCCTTGGCTTTTGGCGCATGGGCGTCTATCACCTTAGCGGAGCCGGCCAGCGCAGGCGGGCATGCGAGACGCCGAGCACGAAGCGCCGAATGACGGATCTTTTCACCGAGAACTCCCTTTTTCACGAAATTGAGGGCAATCCGCGGCCGGAAAACGCCACCGGCGGCTTCTTCACCACGCGTGACCGCAAGAATATCCGCTATGGCCTGTTCGGCGCGGTCGCTCGCCCGATGAAGGGCACCGTGGTCCTCCTCACCGGCCGCAACGAGTGCATCGAGAAATATTTCGAAACCATCCGCAACCTTGCCGATCGCGGCTTTGGCATCGCCACTCTCGACTGGCGCGGCCAGGGCGATTCCGACCGGCTGATCCGTGATCGCCAGCGCGGCTATGTCAGGAGCTTCCGCGACTATACGGCAGATCTCGAACAGTTCTTCGAGGAGATCGTGCTGCCCGACTGCCGCGGGCCATACTACATACTCGCCCATTCGGCGGGCGCGGTGATCACACTGCTTGCCGCGCCGTCGATGGTGAACCGCGTGCGGCGCATGGTGCTGATCGCGCCATTCCTGACGCTGCCCGATCTGCCGGTCTCGATATCAACCGTTCGCCGCGTCTGTTCGCTGTTCTGCGCTCTCGGCCTCGGCCGGCTCTATGCCGCCTGGGGTCCGCGGCCGAATGTGACAGCTCCTTTCGAGACCAACAAGCTGACGTCGGATCCGGAGCGCTATCGGCGCAACACGCGGATCTACGAAGAGTATCCGCAACTGGCGCTTGGCGGCCCGACGATCCGCTGGCTGAAGGCGGCGGCCGAGGCATCCGAAGCCGTCAGCGACCCCGACTTCATGGCCGGGATTCAGGTCCCTCTGCTGATAATCGCCGCCGGCGCCGACCAGGTCGTCTCGACCAAGGCCGTGGAAGCCTACGCCAGGCGTCTGCGGCTCGGTTCGCTGCTGATGATCGATGGTGCCCGTCACGAAATCCTGCAGGAAGCCGACATCTACCGCGAGCAGTTGCTCGCCGCCTTCGATGCCTTCATTCCCGGCAGCGACGACCCGACTGCCTGATAGGCGCCGGTCGCTGGTTCAGAGCTGGCGGGAAAACTCCATGACCCAGTTGGTCTCCCAGCTGGTGCCGCCATCCTGTGAAAAGGCCTGCTCCCAGCGCGCCGTGTTTTGCTCGATCTCCGACCAGAGGAAACGAACTCGGATCGGTCGTCCGTCCAAGACGTCTTCGCACAGGAATGTGCCGACGCCGTCGACGAACGCGCCGCGCATCGGCACGCCGATGGTCAGGGGATTGCGGCCATCGATCCACCAGATCGACCATTGTCTCGTCGTCGGATCGAAGGTCCGCACCGTGGCGGCACGATAAGCGCCATGCGGCAGTTCGATCACATTGTCGTCGACATTGCCAAGGCCACCGAGCAGCGGGCGCACCTCGCATGTGCCGCCGAATACGTCCCAGTTGGTGTCACCCGCCAGGCGTCTTTGCAGCCTTCGATGATTGACATCCCACTTGCCGGGAAAGAAATCGAAATCGCTTCGGCCGTCCGCCGGAATGTCGATGGCGCGGCTGGCTGTTGAGTGCGTCGGCATGTCTGGTCCTCCTTCTGGCTCCATAAATTGTGCCTACTGACACCCTGTTGTCAGTTGCATGAGCCAGCCAGCGCCCGCGGCACGCAAAGTGCTAAAGATTCTGACAGCCCGCATCGCTGCAGGACGTGTGGAGCGGTTTTCCCGGGAAAAGCGCGTCGCGCTTTCCCTTGGGATTTGCGTCAAGACAAAGAAGTCGTGATGACCTCAGCCCCGCAAGGCAGCCATGGCGGCCGCATGAAGCTCCGGCGTCGCCGCCGCGAGCACGTCGCCGCCGTTTTCCGCCGGCCCGCCGTCGAATGTGGTGACGACACCACCGGCCTTCTCGATGATCGGGATCAGTGCCACGATGTCGTAGGGCTTCAATCCGGGATCGGCGACGATGTCGACGCTTCCTGAGGCGATCATGGCGAAGGCGTAGCAATCGGCGCCGTAACGGGCGAGCTGTATCTGCTTTTCGAACTGGTCGTAGCGATTGCGCGCCTCGCCCTTGAACAACGCCGGCGTGGTGGTGAACAGCGTCGCCTCGGCCAGTTTTGTCGTCTTGCGGGTTGTCAGCTTGCGCGGGCCACCCGGCCCCTCATAGTGGGAACCCGAGGCGTTGGCGTAGAAAAGCTCACCAGTGAAGGGCTGTGACATCATGCCGGCAACGGCGTCACCGTCGACCGTCAGCCCGACCAGCGTCCCCCACACCGGCAGGCCGGAGATGAAGGCGCGCGTGCCGTCGATCGGGTCGATCACCCAGACATGCCGGCTCGAAATGTTTTCGCTGCCATGCTCCTCGCCAAGAATGCCATGGTCGGGATACTGCGCCGATATCAGCGCGCGGATGGCGCGCTCGGCCTCGCGATCAGCCTCGGTGACCGGGTCGAAACTGCCCTTTTCCTTGTTGGCGACAGCACCTTGACTGCGAAAGCGCGGCAGGGTTTCCGCCGCCGCCGCCTGCGCGATGCGGCGCATGAAATCGATGCTGATGTCCAACTGATTCTCCCGCATTGCAGCATGCCTGAACCGTGCTCTGCCGCCAATTTCGTGCCAAAACAAGGGTGTTCGACACCTTTTCCGTGACGGCATCTGTTGCCAAAATATCACGCCAGCATCGTCGAAACGCAATTTCCACATCAGAGTGAATTAAAAAAGCCTGAAGGTCGCTTGACATTTGTGCAGCGCACAATACCCTCATCCTCGGACAGGTTTTCCTGTCCATGCCCTCCTTGGGCGTTTCCTCCCTAGACTTCGACCGTATCGTGCAAACGATGCGGTCTTTTTTTACGCCGCGATTTCCAATGCATGTCGCCCAAAAGCACGCCCACGGGCCTGACCCGAGGGTGCGCAGCGGTTTTTGGGCAACGACATGCATAAAAACAGGGCGGATCTCACTCCGCGGCCAGCGGCAGGTCGACGAAATGATGATCGGGCATCGACATCAGGTCGGCTGAAAATCGCGTCAAATCGTCGGCCAGCGCGTCGAAGCCAACGGCCCTCTCGAATGTCCGCTCGTTCATGTAGAGCCCGCGATTGACCTCGATCTGCAGCGCATGCAAATGGCGCGCCGGGCGGCCATAGTGTTCGGTGATGAAGCCGCCGGCATAGGGTTTGTTGTGGGCGACCGTATAGCCCATCGCGGTGAGCAGGCCGATCGCGGTCTCGGTCAAGGCCGCGGTAGCCGAGATGCCGAAACGGTCGCCGATGATGAAGTCGGGCCGCAGGCCGCTGTCGCCGACCCGGATGCTCGCCGGCATCGAATGACAGTCGATCAGCACGGCAAAACCGAACCGCGCATGGGTCCTGGTCAAAAGCCGCTTCAGTGTCTCGTGATAGGGTTTGTAGACGGCCTCGATGCGGGCGACCGCTTCGGCCAGCGGCAGGCGGCCGGAATAGATGTCGAGCCCCTCGCCGACCAGCTTCGGCACCGTGCCAAGCCCGCCCGCCACCCGCGCCGAGCGGATGTTGCAGAAGGACGGCACCGGCTCGGCGAACATGCGCGGATCGAGTTCCCACGGCTCACGGTTGACGTCGAGATAGGCCCTCGGGAAATTCGCTGCCAGCAGCGGCGCGCCGAGTGCGACGGCGCCGCCGAACAGCTCATCGACGTAACAGTCTTCCGACCGGCGGATGGCGTTGCGGTCCAGCCTCGCCATGGCCAGGAAGCGTTCGGGATAGTAGCGGCCGCTATGCGGTGAGTTGAAGAGGAAGGGGACGCGCTGCTCGGCGCCCGACCGGATTTCGAAGGGTGGAAAGACCGAAAAATCCTCGGCTGCCGTCTTCAATTTGAGCGAACCCGAAAACACCAGTGCATCATGATATGAAAGTGCCACCTTGCTGGCCGCGTGTCCAGCATTTCAGCGGCCACGCCGCCGGGCAAATATGGATCATCGCCGTCGTCGTTCACTTGATGTTTACCCTCACCTCCTCATATACAGGATGGTTAACGGGCTTGCCCAACGGCAATCTCGGGCGGGTGATTCGGACGGGATATCATGGCACGCATTCTTCTGGCGGAAGACGACGACGATATGCGTCGGTTCCTCGTCAAGGCGCTGGAGCGCGCCGGTTACCAGGTCAGCGATTTCGACAATGGCGCCAGCGCCTATGAACGGCTGCGCGAGGAGCCGTTCTCGCTGCTGTTGACCGACATCGTCATGCCGGAGATGGACGGCATCGAACTGGCGCGGCGCGCCACCGAGATCGATCCTGATTTGAAGGTCATGTTCATCACCGGTTTCGCCGCTGTTGCGCTGAACCCGGATTCCAAGGCGCCGAAAGACGCCAAGGTGCTGTCGAAGCCGTTCCATCTGCGCGACCTCGTCAACGAGGTCGAGAAGATGCTGCAGGCGGCCTGAGCCGCTTTCTGAGCCAATGCATATCGCCCAAAAGTGGTCCCGGTTTTGGGAAAACGACATGAAACAAAGACCTAAAGCGCGGCGCGCTTTAGGCATCGGCGCCCGTTCGCCGCTGCGGCGAGACGACGCCTTCTTTCCTTTTTCCTGCTATTGACGCGCTGGATCAAAAATGGTGTATGCGCGGCTTCGGATGGGCGTGTAGCTCAGCGGGAGAGCACTGCATTGACATTGCAGGGGTCACAGGTTCAATCCCTGTCACGCCCACCATCCAAACCAGACAGTTCGGGTTTTGCACGAAGAGCTTTGGGTTCATCGAACCACGGGCAAGCTCCTTGGCGCGAACCGTCCCGGCCTGAACCGGGCCGCAGGCGATCAGATCATTGCGGCTCTGGATCAGGTGTATTTCCCGGCCTGTCCGGCGTGCCGCCCTTGCCTTCGCGACAAGGCTCTCCGAGACCGCAGCATTTGCCGTTGTAGGTGACGCCAGGCTTCAGCCTGTCGCATTCCCTGGGACTGGTTGTCTTGCAGCCGGCCAGCACCGAAACGGCGATGGCGGCCAAAAGGACGTTTCTTGAAACAGTAAACATGAGACGTTCTCCTTGATGGACCATGTTTGGACACATCGCTTGGTCGCGCCTCGGGAGAAATTGGTTCAAAGAAAAATTGCGATTACGGGCGAAATCTTCTGCGAGCTTGCCTTGGTGACAAGGCGCATCGCCGATGCCGCGGCATTTGCCATGGTATGTGGTTTTCAGATTTGATTTATCGCATTGTCTTGTCTGTATTGTCTGGCAACCTGCCATTGCCGAGGCCGTGAAACCGTAAGCAGGACATTTCGCAAAGTTGCATGCATGAGACGTTTCCATGATTGATCGCGTTGGACAACGCGGGGCTTGGTCGCCTCACGATCAGAAATGGTCCAAAATCGAAACCGGAATGGTTGCCGAAACTGCGCGCGTGTCGGAGGCGGCGATCGGGACTTGGGCTCCCGGCATACTGCCATGAGTTCACGGCCCGGAAAGGCAAAGCTGTCGTCCTGGCCAAAGATACATCGCGAACTCAACCGTGTGCGCACGCAATTGCAATCGCCGTGGTCGACATTGAGCAGCGCGCTCATTTCGGCAAAGCAGAACGCTGAATACCGACGCGGCCTCGGCAAGCGGATCGAGGCCGCCCGCGAGACTTATACGGCGTCGCCGATCTCGCAGACTGCCGACACTTTCATGCTCGTCCGGATCATCGGCAACGATCTGGAACCACGACACCGCAAAGGCCAGTCATTCGACAATGTGCTGTTCATTCTGGACAACGAACCGGCTTTCGAGGCGTGCGAGAAATTCTGGATCGTCAACCGGATAGTCGACGCCGACGAGGAGACCCGGATCATCGGCCTGCTCGAAAGCCGCCGTCAGAGTTTTCACACAATCCCCTTCGAACTCGATGCGTATCGGAAGATACCCTGGGATCTCGACCAGATTGCTGCCGGCGACCTCAGATTCTCAGAGCAAGGCCGGGCGAGCGGGGGCCACACCGCACGTTACGAAACGCACATTCGCCGCAGCAAGAACCTTTATGTGATGAACAATAACGGCGCTCGCAACGCCGCGCTCGCGATTGCCCGCGGCAGGGCAAAGTGGCTGATGCCCTGGGACGGAAACTGCTACCTGACAGGGTCTGCGTTCCAGCAGATACGGTCCGCGATCGAGAACAACCCGCACCTTCCATACGCCGTGGTGCCCATGGCGCGCATTGTCGACAACGCGCTTCTGCTGGGCCCGGATTTCCAGCCGCCGGCCGAGGAAGAGCCGCAGATCATATTTCGAGCCGACACCACGCAGCTGTTCGACGAAAACTATGGCTACGGAAGGCGGCCAAAGATCGAGATGCTGTGGAGGTTGGGGGTTCCCGGCTCCTGGAACCGATACCGCGACGACGCCTGGGATTTTCCGCGCCCGGCCCGGGCAGCGGATGCCGGGCTGTTCCAGAAAGCGGGCTGGGTGGCGCGTCTGGATTCAGGGCGCTCGCATCTGGAAATCGGCAAGGCCGGCTTCGTTGCGCGCCTGGTCAGCCGCGATCAGGCGATTATCGACATGGTTGATCGATGCGACGCCAGGGCGGTCGCCGCTCGGCTTGATGCTTCCAGCCTGACCTTTTATGACGACGACGCCTTGGGTGCTGCCCGTGCGGCGAAGGACGCGGCCATCCTGCGGCATCTCGAAGTCGCGGCCGGACAAGCGCTCGCCCGGGGTCCGTTCAGCGTGCTCGACAAGACTGGCCTGGCCCCCAGCGGGGATCGCCAGGACTATTTTCACCCAGCGCCTTATTGGTGGCCCGACCCCGACAGGCCGGATGGCCTGCCCTATATCCAGCGCGATGGTGAACGCGTGGCCGGCACGGCGTTGTATGAAGCCGGAAGCGAGACCTACGATCGCGCGCGCTTGCAGCGCGTCTTCGATGACACAACCGTGCTTGCGCTGGCCGCAACCGTGCTTGGTGGACATCATTATGCCGTTCATGCCGCGGGGCTGATCCGCGCATGGTTTGTCGATCCCAGGACAAGAATGAACCCGCATTTGCGCTATGCGCAGGTGCGGTCGGGCCACGACGCCAATCAAGGGTCCGGCTACGGCATCATCGAACTGAAGGATTTCTATTTCTTCCTGGATGCCGTGCGCCTGATCGAGCGAACAGGAGTGCTGGGCGACGAGAATCGCGAGGCGTTCAGAGCCTGGCTCGGCTCCTATTGCGAGTGGCTGGACACCGCGCCGGCAGCCGCGACGGCCTTCTACAGCAGCAGCAACCAAGGGACATTTTACGATCTGCAGCGGGCATCGATCGCCACATTTCTTGGCGACAGCGCCACGCTGGCCAAGGTCGGCCTTTATGCTCGGGAGAGATTAGCGGCCCAGGTCGCGGCCGACGGCTCATTGCCCAGGGAACTGTCCCGCACGCGCCCCAGGCACTACGCCATGTTTACGCTGCAAGGCTGGACGTCACTGGCCCGTGTCCTGTCCTCGGTCGGCGACAATCTCTGGCAGCACCGGACCGCCGAGGGACTGGGGCTGGTTCAGGCACTGCACTGGCTTGTTGCCCACGAGAACAAGCCACACCCCATGTCGACCGAAACTGTCGATCCGGATCGGCTTTGGCCGCTGCTTCTCGACCGGGCGCACCATGATCCCGAGGCGACGCTACCTGCCGACTTGGGAAGGTCGACCAAGCCCATTTTTCATCCAGATGAGGCGATCGCGCCTTTTTGGCTGTGGCGAAGGCGATAGAGCAATTCCAGGAAAAGTGTGAAACGGTTTTCCCGGGGAAAGCGCATAGCGCTTTCCCTTGGGAATTGCGTTAAAACAAAGAGATAGAGCAGTTCATCGTTTCCCTGAAACGGTGAACTGCTCAAGAGCCGCAACGTCAGATCCGCGAGGGATCCCTCCCCAGCTCAAACGCCCGCAACGGCGCACAGACTCTTCATCCTGACAACCGCCAGTTCCGGATCGGCCAGCAATCCGGCCTGGTCGGCAAGACAGAACACATCGGCATAGTGACGGATGCCGCGCGCCGACTGCATGCCGCCGACCATGGCAAAATGATCCTGATGGCCGTTCAGCCAGGCCATGAAGACGATGCCGGCCTTGTAATATTCGGTCGGCGCCTCGAAGATTTTTCGCGATAGCGGCACGGTCGGCGCCATCAAGGTGTCATAGCCGGCGCGGTCTCCGTCAGCCAGTTTCGACAGCGCCGCGTTGGCGACCGGCGCTATCGCGTCGAAGATGCCGAGCAGCGCATGCGAATGCCTTCTCTCGTCGCCGGCGATCAGTTCGGGATAGTTGAAGTCGTCGCCAGTGAACATGACGACACCGTCCGGCAGGCGGTTCCTCAGCGCGACCTCCTTGCCGGCATCGAGCAGCGATATCTTGATGCCCTCGACCTTGCCGGCGTGGCGTTCGATGATGGCAACCACTGTATCGAGCGCCGCTTCGAAATCGCTGCTGCCCCAATAGCCCCTGAGCGCCGGATCGAACATATCGCCCAGCCAATGCAGGATGACCTTGCCGGATGCCTGGGACAGGATGCGATCGTAGACGCCGATATAGTCGTCCGGGCCCTTGGCTACCGCTGCCAACGCCCGGCTGGCCATCATGATCGCCTTGCCGCCCAGCCCTTCGATGAAAGCGAACTGCTGCTCATAGGCGGTGATCACGTCATCGAGCGTTCTGGCCGCGGCCGGCGCCAAATGGTCGGTTCCAGCGCCCGAGGCCAGATCGGCGCCATCGACGGTGCGCGCCTCGGCGATCGAGCGGCGGATCAATTCTTGTGCGCTCGCCCAGTCGAAGCCCATGCCGCGCTGCGACGTGTCCATCGCCTCGGCGATGCGGAAGCCGAGCCGCCACAGATGGTGCCGGAACGCCATCGTCCTATCCCAGTCGACCACCGGCCTGGACCACGGATCGATCATCGCAAGCGGATCGGCAACGACGTGCGCGGCGGCATAGGCAATACGCGAAAACCGCGCGCCGACCACCGGCTGCGCCGGCTGGCCGACCAGCGTGTAACGGGCGCTGCGGCCATCCTCACCGGGCAAGGAAATGTCCATCGATCTCTCCCTTTGCCGCGCCTATAAATGGAACGTTCCAATAAATCAAGAACCTTCAGATTCAGAGCTCATTCACAGGCAAATGCTGCATCGCAACACCGAACACCCTGTAAGTTATGCCATTTGAGTGTGCACAATCGACTTTTCCGGGCTGAGAAAAATCCTGATTGACTCGGGATAGAGCCAACGATTAGAACGTTCCAATAAACTTGAGCACTGAAGTTGGGAGGATGCATCTGGATGGCCAGTCGAGCCAAGGCGACGATATTCGACATCGCCCGCGAAGCTGGCGTGTCCAAATCGACGGTATCGCTCGTGCTCCAGGGCAGCGGGCTGATCCGGCCCGAGACGGCAAGCAAGGTGCGCAAGGCGATCGAGGATGTCGGTTACGTTTACAACCGTGGCGCCGCCAACCTGCGCAAGGCGCACTCCAACGTCATCGGCATGGTCATCAACGATCTCACCAATCCTTTCTTCGCGGAACTGGCGGTCGGCATGGAACGCGTCTTCCAGTCGGCGGGCATCGTGCCTTTCATCGCCAACACGGCGGAAAATCCGGTGCGCCAGGAAGAGGTGCTGAAATCGCTGATGGAGCAAGGCGTCGCCGGTCTCATCGTGTCGCCGGCTCGCGGCACGACGCCGGGCGCCTTCCGGCGGATCGAGACGGCAGGCCTGCCGGTGGTCTTTGCCATGCGCCGGCTTCCCGAGAGCCGCATCCCGGTGATCGCGCCCGACAATCATCGCGGCGCCTATCTCGCCACCGCTCATCTCATCGGCAAGGGGCATCGCCGGCTGGTCTTCTTCGGCGGCTCGTCCGATCTGGTGGTCTATCACGAGCGGCTTGGCGGATTTCGCGAAGCCTGCGAGACGCAGGGCATCGCCGCCCGCGACGCACTTGTCGTCGAGGGCGAGACCAGCCGCAGAGGTGGTATAGCGTGCCTCGAAACCGCTCTCGCTATGGCTGAACCGCCGACCGCAGCACTCTGCTTCAACGACGCCGTCGCCTTCGGCGCCATGCTGGCACTGCGCAAGCGCAGGCTTGAGCCGGGAGTTGATTTCGCCATCGTCGGTTTCGACGACGTGGCCGAGGCCGAGCACTATATGCCGGCTCTGACCAGCGTCGCGGTGGACTCGGCCGGCCTCGGCGAACGTGCTGCCCATGTCATGCTGAAAATGATCCAGTCCCGCACCACGCGGGCCGAGGATCATATCGGCGCGGTCAATCTCGTGGTCAGGGAAAGCTGCGGCCCGGATCGCCGCACCCGAAACAGGCCGGCAGAATCGGGGGACGCGGCATGAGCGTCTCCGTGCGCCAGTTCCATGCCGCGATCCGTGGTGAGGGCCAGCCCGCCGCCACCGGCGAAGAGGCGGCGCTGCAATCGGCCAGCTCCGGCAAGGCCGTCAAGATCGACCCGAAACTCGGAGCATGAATTGAGCAAGGTGATCTCCGCAGGGCAGGCAGCCGGCCTGATTAAGGACGGCATGGTCGTATCCGTGTCCTCGTCGAGCGGCCTCGGCTGCCCGGACGCGGTGCTGGCCGCGATCGGCGAACGCTTCGACGCAGAAGGCCATCCGAAGAACATCACCACACTGCACCCGATCGCCGCCGGTGACATGTATGGCATCAAGGGTATCGACCATCTGGCCAAGCCCGGCCTGCTGAAGCGTACTTTGTGCGGCTCCTACCCGTCCGGCCCCTCCTCTTCCGAACCGCCGCAGATATGGAAGATGATCGGCGACAATTCGGTCGCCGCCTACAACGTGCCGTCCGGCATCCTGTTCGACATGCACCGCGAAGCCGCCGCCAAGCGGCCGGGCGTGCTGACCAAGGTCGGCCTCGACACCTTCGCCGACCCGCGCCACCAGGGCTGCGCCATGAACGCCGCCGCCAGCGAGCCGATCGTTTCGGTGCAGCAGTTCGACGGCGAGGAATGGCTCTATTTCCGTTCCATCGTGCCGCAGGTCTCGATCATCCGCGCCACGTCGGCTGACGAGCGCGGTAACCTCACCTATGAGCATGAGGGCGCCTATCTCGGCGGGCTGGAACAGGCGCTCGCCGCTCGCAACAATGGCGGCGTCGTCATCGCGCAGGTCAAGCGCGTCGTCGAAAACGGCACGCTGAAACCACATGATGTGCGCGTACCCGGCGTCCTGGTCGACCATATCGTCGTTGCGCCAGACCAGTTGCAGACGACGCTGACACCCTACGACCCGGCGATCTCCGGAGAAATCTTCCGGCCGCTGTCGAGCTTCCGCAATGCCGAGATGAACGTCCAGAAGGTGATCGCGCGCCGCGTCGCCATGGAGTTGCGCGACGGCATGGCCGTCAACATCGGCTTCGGCATTTCGGCCAATGTGCCACGCATCCTGCTCGAGGAAGGCCAGCACGGCAAGGTCACCTGGGTGATCGAACAGGGCGCGGTCGGCGGCGTGCCGCTGCTCGACTTCAAGTTCGGCTGCTCGTCGAACGCCGACGCCTTCATGCCCTCGCCGCACCAGTTCATCTATTTCCAGGCCGGTGGTTTCGACGCCTCGCTGCTGTCCTTCCTGCAGATCGACCGTCATGGCTCGGTCAACGTCTCGAAACTTTCGGCGCGCCCGCATGTCACCGCCGGCGCCGGCGGCTTTGTCGACATCACCGCGCGGGCAAAGAAGATCGTCTTCTCCGGCTTCTTCAACGCCGGGGCAAAACTCTCATTGGCCGATGGCGGCATCCGTATCGGCCAGGAGGGCAAGGTCAAGAAGGTGGTCGCGGAGGTTGAGCACATCTCGTTTTCGGGCAAGCGTGCAGTCGCGCAGGGACAGGACATCACCTACGTCACCGAGCGCTGCGTGATGAAGCTGACGCCGGAGGGCCTGGTGGTGACCGAACTCGCACCCGGCATCGATCTCCAGCGCGATGTGCTGGCACAGGCTGAAATACCGCTTGGCGTTGCCAAGGACCTCAAGACGACACCGGAAGCCCTCTACCGGGACCAGCCCATAGGCCTGTCGCTGAATGGCGGCGCCTCGCTCGGAGGCGCACATGGCTGAGCCTCTCGTCACCTTCGAGCAGGATGGCGTCATCGGCATCGTCACGCTGCGCCGGCCGGAGAAGTTCAACGCGCTCGATATCCCGATGCTGCGCGCGCTGGAGACAGCGCTCGACGCGGCTGAGGGTGCGGAAGGCGTTCGTGTCGTGCTGCTGCGCGGCGAAGGCAAGGGCTTTTGTGCCGGCGGCGATGTCGAGGCCTGGGCGCAGATGAGCGCCGCCGATTTTCAGGTCCAATGGGTGCGCTACGGCCACCGCGTCTTCGACCGGCTGGCGCGGCTCAGACAACCGACCATCGCCGTTTTGTCCGGCCATGCGCTGGGCGGCGGCCTGGAACTGGCTGTGGCTTGTGATTTCCGCGTGGCGGAAACACAGGTGAAATTGGGCTTCCCCGAAACCTCGATCGGCGTGGTGCCAGGCTGGTCCGGCACGCAGCGCGCCGTGCGCCGCCTCGGCGCGCAGACGGTGCGGCGCATGGCGCTGGGCGGCGAGATCTTTCTCGCGCCCGAAGCGCTGGCTCTGGGTGTGGTCGACCGGGTGGTCGAGACCGGCAAGGCACATGACGAAGCCAAGGCCTGGGCCGAAAAGATCGCCGAGCGCGGACCGCTGGCGACGGAAGCCGCCAAGCTGATGATCGGCGTCGCCGAGGGCGAGGAAAGTGCCGCCGCCACGGAAGCGCTGGCCAGCGGCTTCATCGCGATGACTGGCGACCTCAAGGCCGGCGTCGGCGCCTTCAAAGCCAAGCAAAAACCGGCCTTTTCGAGATCCTAGAGGAACTCACATGAACGCACCCCTCAAGATTTCCATGCCGGCCGAGGCGTCCGCGGCGCCGAAGGCGTACAGGCTGCTGATCGACGGCAAGCATGTCGATGCCCGTGACGGCCGCACGCTTGCGCGCCAGAGCCCCGGCCACGGCTTCACCGTTTCGCACTATGCGCAGGCCGGCGAGGCCGAAGTGGAAGCCGCTGTGCAGGCTGCGCACAAGGCTTTCGAGACCGGTCCATGGCCGCGCATGAAGGCGACCGAACGCGCCGCGATCCTGCTCAAGGCGGCTGACCTGATCGAGGCGCGACTGGAAGACATCGCCCGGCTCGATGCACTGGAATCCGGCAAGCCGATCGCCCAGGCGCGCGGCGAGATCGGCGGCGCCGTCGACATCTGGCGCTATGCCGCCTCGCTTGCCCGCACGCTCTCCGGCGAATCCTACGCCAATCTCGGCGACGCCATGCTGGGCGTCGTGCTGCGCGAGCCGATCGGCGTCGTCTCGATCATCACGCCGTGGAATTTCCCCTTCCTGATCGTCAGCCAGAAACTGCCCTTCGCGCTGGCCGCCGGCTGCACGGCGGTGGTCAAGCCAAGTGAAATGACCTCGGCGTCGACCTTCGTGCTCGGCGATATCCTGATGCAGGCCGGCCTTCCCGCCGGCGTCGTCAACATCCTCGCCGGCTTTGGTGCCGACGTCGGCGCGCCAATGGTCAGTCATCCCCTGGTCGAGATGGTGTCGTTCACCGGCTCCACCCGTGTCGGCAAGATGACGATGGCCTCGGCCGCGCAGTCGCTGAAGAAAGTCTCGATGGAACTCGGCGGCAAGAACGGCCAGATCGTCTTCCCCGACTCCGACCTCGAAGCAGCCGCCGACGCGGCCGTGTTCGGCGGCTTCTTCAACGCCGGCGAATGCTGCAATGCCGGCAGCCGGCTGATCGTGCATGAGGCGATCGCCGATGATTTTCTCAGCGCCGTCAAGGCACTCACCGCCAGGGTGACGGTCGGCGATCCGCTCGATGACCAAACCAAGGTGGGCGCGATGATCTCATCCGACCACCTGACCAAGGTGGCAGATTACGTGGCGGCAGCCGCGACCGAGGGCAGCAGTGTCTACAGCGGCGGCAAGCAGCTGGCCTCCAACGCCGGTCAATACCTCGATCCGACCATCATCCGCGGCGTCACCGAGGAGATGGCCATAGCGCGCGAAGAAGTGTTCGGTCCGGTGCTCTCGGTGCTGACTTTTGAATCGATTGAAAAGGCGTTGCACATCGCCAACAACACGCCCTATGGTTTGTCGGCGGGCGTGTGGAGCGCCAGCATCGACACTTGCATGTCAGTGGCGCGTGGGGTGCGTTCGGGGACCGTCTGGGTGAACACATTCATGGAAGGTTATCCCGAGCTGCCTTTCGGAGGCTACAAGCAGTCCGGTCTCGGACGCGAACTCGGCAAGCGTGCCGTCGAGGACTATACCGAGGAAAAGACAATCCAGTTTCATCGCGGCCAGCGCACCGGATGGTGGGTCGGCTGAGTTGGGAAGAACCCGGTGGGCTTCCACCGGTCGTGTAATGCAACAAGGGAGGAAGTACATGTTGCGCAAACTGCTTATCGGAACGGCTCTCGCATCCGGCCTGGCTTTCGCGGCCCATGCCGAGGACGTCAAGGAAGTCCAGATGCTGCATTGGTGGACGTCGGGCGGCGAAGCGGCTGCTCTCAACGTCCTCAAGGGTGACCTGGCCAAGGAGGGCTACGCCTGGAAGGACGTGCCGGTGGCCGGCGGCGGCGGCGACGCTGCCATGACCGCGCTGAAGGCGATGGTCGCGGCCGGCAATTATCCGACCGCCTCGCAGATGCTCGGCTACACCGTGCTCGACTATGCGGCGGCCGGCGTCATGGGCGACCTGACCGAGACCGCGAAGAAGGAAGGCTGGGACAAGTCCGTTCCGGCGGCCCTACAGAAGTTCTCGGTCTATGAAGGCAAGTGGGTCGCGGCTCCGGTCAACGTTCACTCGGTCAACTGGCTGTGGATCAACAAGGCCGTCCTGGACAAGATCGGCGGCACCGAGCCGAAGACATTCGACGACTTCGTTGCCCTGCTCGACAAGGCCAAGGCGGCAGGCGTGATCCCGCTCGCTCTCGGCGGCCAGAACTGGCAGGAAGCCACCATGTTCGACTCGGTCGTGCTGTCGACCGGCGGACCTGAGTTCTACAAGAAGGCCTTCAACGACCTCGATGATGCTTCGCTCAAATCCGACACGATGAAGAAGTCGTTCGACAACCTCGCCAAGCTCGTCACCTATGTCGACCCGAACTTCTCCGGCCGCGACTGGAACCTTGCCACCGCCATGGTCATCAAGGGCGATGCCCTTGTGCAGGTCATGGGCGACTGGGCCAAGGGCGAGTTCAACGCCGCCAAGAAAACGCCGGGCACGGACTTCCTGTGCTATCGCTTCCCGGGCACCGACGGGTCGGTGATCTACAACTCCGACATGTTCGGCATGTTCAACGTTCCGGACGACCGCAAGGCCGCCCAGGTCGCACTGGCCACCGCCACCCTGTCGAAGAGCTTCCAGTCGGCCTTCAACGTCGTCAAGGGTTCGGTTCCGGCCCGTACGGACGTTCCGGACACCGACTTCGACGCTTGCGGCAAGAAGGGCATCGCCGACCTGAAGGCAGCCAACGAAGGCGGCACGCTGTTCGGCTCGCTGGCTCAGGGTTATGGCGCGCCTCCGGCGGTCGCCAATGCCTATAAGGACGTCGTCTCGAAGTTCGTCCATGGTCAGATCAAGACCTCGGACGAGGCCGTGACCGAGTTGGTCAAGGCCATCGACGACGCCAAGTAAGCACAACACACCGAAAATGCCTTCCCCGCTCCGGCGGGGAAGGCTCCTGTCCGCGAACCTGGTCGGCCTCGCGCCGACGGGAGGAGCCCCATGAGCACGGTAGCGACAAGCCAGATCAAGCTGACGCCGGAGCGGCCGCGCGCCTCTGTGCGCTCGTATCTTCAGGACGCCTTGCCGAAGATCGTGCTGGCGCCGAGCTTCGCCATCACCATCGTTTTCGTCTACGGCTTCATCCTCTGGACGATCTATCTGTCCTTCACCAATTCCAAGACCTTCCCGTCCTATGTCATCACAGGCTCGCGCGCCTATCAGCGGCTGTGGGGCTGGACCTTCGATTCCGACCCGCCATCGAGCTGGTACACGTCGATCGTCAATATGGGCATTTTTGGCTTTCTCTACATCGCCATCTGCCTGGCGCTCGGCCTGTTCCTGGCCATCCTGCTCGACCAGAAGATCCGCGGCGAAGGCGTGTTGCGGCCGATCTATCTCTACCCGATGGCGCTGTCCTTCATCGTCACCGGCGTCGCCTGGAAATGGTTCCTCGATCCCGGCCTCGGCCTTGAGCAGACCTTGCATCAATGGGGCTGGACGAGCTTCCATTTCGACTGGATCAAGAACAAGGATTTCGTCATCTACACGGTGGTCATAGCCGGCGTCTGGCAGGCCTCCGGCTTCATCATGGCGATGTTCCTGGCCGGCCTGCGCGGCATCGACGGCGAGATCATGAAGGCGGCGCAGATCGATGGCGCCACCACCTTCCAGCTCTATCGCCGCATCGTCATTCCGCTGCTGCGGCCGATCTTCCTGTCGGCCTTCATCGTCCTCGCGCACCTCGCTATCAAGTCCTACGATCTGGTCGTGGCGCTGACCAGCGGCGGCCCGGGCGGCTCGGCCTGGCTGCCGTCAAACTTCATGTATGAGTACACGTTCAAGCGCAACGAGATGGCCGTCGGCTCGGCCAGCGCCGTGATCATGCTGATGACCATCGTCGCCATCATCGTGCCCTATCTCTATTCGGAACTGCGGGAGAAGCCGCGATGAGCGCTGTCACCACTCCCGCCCGCCAGGCTTCCGGCGGCGTCAACGTCAAGATCCTCAACCGCATCGTCATCTACGGGCTGCTGGCGCTGTTTGCGCTGTTCTACCTGATGCCGCTGTTCGTCATGCTGGTCACCTCGTTCAAGACCATGGACGAGATCCAGAACGGCAACATGCTGGCATTGCCCAGGGCGCCGACCTTCGATCCGTGGCTGAAGGCCTGGGGCGAGACCTGCGTCGGCCTGACCTGCGCCGGCATCAAGGGCTATTTCTGGAACTCCATCAAGATGGTGGTTCCGGCCGTGCTGATCTCGACGATGCTCGGAGCGCTGAACGGCTACGTGCTGACCAAATGGCGCTTCCGCGGCGCAACACTGGTGTTCGGGCTGATGCTGTTCGCCTGCTTCATTCCGTTCCAGTCGGTGCTGCTGCCGATGGCGACCATCCTCGGCAGCCTCGGCCGCTTCGGCGTCACGCTGCAGAATGCGACGGGAACGAGCTTCGGTCTCGGCAACCCGACGGTCAATCTTGTCTTCGTCCACGTCGTCTACGGCATCGGCTTCACCACGCTGTTCTTCCGCAATTACTACGAGGCCTTCCCGACCGAACTGGTCAAGGCGGCACAGGTGGACGGCGCCTCGTTCTTCCAGATCTTCCGCCGCATCATGCTGCCGAATTCGATGCCGATCTTCGTCGTCACCGTGATCTACCAGTTCACCAACATCTGGAACGACTTCCTGTTCGCCTCGGCTTACGCCGGCACCGGCGACGCGATGCCGATGACGGTGGCGCTCAACAACGTCGTCAACACCTCGACCGGCGTCGTCGAATACAATGTCAACATGGCCGCCGCGATGATCGCGGCACTGCCCACCCTTCTCGTCTATGTGCTCGCCGGCCGCTATTTCGTGCGCGGTCTCATGGCTGGCGCCGTCAAAGGATAATCTGATGGCTTTTCTGGAAATTGATGGTCTGAGAAAGCGCTTCGGCCAGGTCGAGATACTCAAAGGGATCGATGTCGAGCTCGAGAAAGGCGGCTTCCTGGTGCTGGTCGGCCCGTCAGGCTGCGGCAAGTCCACTTTGCTCAACACCATCGCCGGACTGGAGACGATTACCTCCGGCGAAATCCGCGTCGACGGCCGCACCATCAACGATCTGCATCCGTCGAAGCGCGACATCGCCATGGTGTTCCAGAGCTATGCGCTCTACCCGAACATGACGGTGGCCGGAAACATCTCCTTCGGCATGGAGATGCGCGGCGTGCCGGCGGCAGAGCGCCAGAAGGCGATCGACAAGGTGGCCAAGGTGCTGCAGATCGGTCACTTGCTGCAGCGCAAGCCGAGCCAGCTTTCCGGCGGCCAGCGCCAGCGCGTCGCCATGGGCCGGGCGCTGGTGCGCGACCCTAAGCTGTTCCTGTTCGACGAACCGCTGTCCAACCTCGACGCCAAGCTGCGCGTCGACATGCGCATCGAGATCAAGCGCCTGCACGCCACCACCGGCACCACAATCGTCTATGTCACCCACGACCAGATCGAGGCGATGACGCTGGCGACCAAGATCGCCGTGATGCGCGACGGTGAAGTGCAGCAGTTCGGCACCCCGGCCGAGATCTACAACAACCCGACCAATCTCTTCGTCGCCGACTTCATGGGTTCGCCGGCGATGAACCTGATCCCGGCGACGATCGGCGCCAACGGCAACGCGCTGTCCGTCGTGCTGCAGCGCGAGGCGCGCGAGCCGATCAACCTGCCGATGGCCAATGCACCGGCCGGCCTGTCGGCATTCCAGGGCAAGCCGATCATCTTCGGCGTCCGCCCTGAAGCGCTGACCGATCCGGAAGGTGCCGAGCGCAACGCTTCGAACATCGCCACCGCCGACTGCCACATCGAGGTCGTCGAACCGGCCGGCTCGGACACCTTCGCCGTCACCAATCTCGGCGGCAAGGGCGTGGTGGCGCGGCTGCGCGCCGACGCCAACATCCAGCCGGGCACCAGCACGCCGCTTGCCTTCAACCTGACCAAGGCGGTGTTCTTCGATCCGGCGACCGAGACCCGCATTCGCTGACGGCCATGACAAATCCGGACATCGTCATCATCGGCTCCGGCATAGGCGGCGCCACGATCGCCTCAGGCCTTGCCGGCAGCGGCGCCTCGATCCTGATGCTGGAACGCGGCGAGCCGCTGCCGGCAACGCCGCACGCACGCGACACGCGCTCGATCTTCGTCGACGGCCACTACCGGCCAAAGGAGATGTGGCGCGAAGCCGGCGGTGCCGCCTTCAACCCCGGCAATTACTACTATGTCGGCGGCAATTCGAAATTCTATGGCGCGGTGCTGATCCGCTACCGCAAGCAAGACTTTGCGGCCATGGAGCATTTCGGCGGCGTCTCGCCGGCCTGGCCGTTTTCCTATGACGAGTTCGAGCCTTGGTATTCGAAAGCCGAACAGCTGTTTCGCGTGCGCGGTGCACTGGGCGAGGACCCGACCGAGCCGTTCCATTCGGTCCCCTATGCCTTCAAGCCGGTGCCCGACGAGGCGCCCATCGCGCGCGCCCGCGCCGAGCTCAAGGGGCTCGGCCTGCATCCGGCTTCGCTGCCGCTCGGCGTCGACATCGAAACCTGGCTGAAAGAAGGCAAGACCGGTTGGGATGCTTTTCCCAACACCGGTCAAGGCAAGGTCGACGCGCAAACGGGTCCGCTGACGGCTGCCCTGACCGATCGGAACATCAAGCTCGAGACCGGAGCCTACGTCGAATATCTCGAAGCATCGGCCGATGGCACGACGATTGCCGCCATTCACTACCGGCAGAATGACGAGCTGAAGAAAGTATCCCCGAAGCTCGTTATCCTGTCCGCCGGTGCGGTCAATTCCGCCGTTATCCTGCTGCGCTCGCCCACATCGGATGGCAAAGGCCTCGCCAACCGCTCCGACCAGGTCGGGCGCAATTTCATGAACCACAATTCCAGCGCCATGCTGGCAATCGACCCGCGCCGCCGCAACGATGCCGTCTACCAGAAGACGCTGATGCTGAACGACTATTATCTGTCCGACGGCAAGGGCGGCAAGCCGCTCGGCAACGTCCAGCTGCTCGGCAAGATCGACGGCAACATGCTAAAGGCCAATGTGAAGTACACTCCCAAATTCGCGCTCGATTTCATGGCCGGCCACGCCGTCGACTGGTACCTGATGTGCGAGGACCTGCCCGATCCGGAAAGCCGCATCATGGTCGACGGCAAGGACATCGTCATGCAGTGGCGGCGCTCCAACATGCAGTCGCTCGACGGGCTGACCAAGGTGATGCGCGAGAACTTCCGCGCCTGCGGTTATCCCCTAGTGCTGTCGCGGCCCTTCGACAAGCGCACGCCGTCGCACCAATGCGGCACGGTCAAGATGGGCGACGATCCGGCGACCGCGCCGCTCGACCCGTTCTGTCGCTCGTTCGACCATCGGAACCTGTTCGTCGTCGACGGCGGCTTCCTGCCCAACTCGGCCGCAGTCAATCCGGCACTGTCGATCGCGGCGCAGGCGCTGCGTGTCGCAGCCCACATCCGTAAGACGGACCTCGCCGCATGACCCGCCTGGCGGCCATCGTCACCGGCGGCGCGCGCAGCATTGGCCTTGCCTGCGCCCAGGCGCTCGCCGATGCCGGCTTCGATATTCTGGTCGCCGACCTTGCCAAGAAACCTGCCGAAGGGCTCGCCGAGAACATCGCTGCACGCGGCGCAAAGTTCGCCTACGCCCAATGCGACATCGCCGATCTTGCCGGTCACATTGCACTTGTCGATGCCGCAACGAACGCCTTCGGCCGTATCGACTGCCTGGTCAACAATGCCGGCGTCGGCGCCGTGGTGCGCGGTGACTTGCTGGACCTCGAACCGGAGAATTTCGACCGCACGCTGGGCATCAATCTGCGCGGCACCGTCTTCCTTAGCCAGGCCGTCGCCAAGGCGATGCTGGCTGCACCTGACAGTCATCCAAGATCGATCATCACCATCACCTCGGTCAGCGCCGAAATGGCATCGCCGGAGCGGCCGGACTACTGCATCTCGAAGGCCGGGCTTTCGATGTGGGTGAAGAACCTGGCGCTCCGGCTTGCGCCTGAAAACATCGGCGTATTCGAGGTGCGGCCGGGCATCATCCGCACCGACATGACATCCGGCGTGGCCGCCAAATACGACGCCTTGATCGACGGCGGACTGGTGCCGGCAAAACGCTGGGGCGAAGCGTCGGATATTGGTGCGGTGGTGGCAACGCTCGCCGGCGGCAAACTCGGCTTTTCGACCGGCTCGATCATCAATGTCGACGGCGCGCTCTCCGTGCCCCGGCTGTAAGTGGACAGTGTCATGACCGATTACATCATCGTAGGCGCCGGCCCGGCCGGCTGTGTTCTGGCCAACCGGCTGAGCGAAGATCCGGCAAATTCGGTGCTGCTGCTGGAAGCCGGCGGCAAGGACTGGCATCCCTACATCCACATGCCGGCCGGCTTTGCCAAGATGACTAGGGGTATCGCCTCCTGGGGCTGGTCAACGGTGCCGCAGAAGCACATGAAGGACCGCGTCTTCTGGTACACGCAGGCCAAGGTAGTTGGCGGCGGCTCGTCCATCAACGCCCAGATCTACACGCGCGGCAATGCCCGCGACTATGACGCCTGGGAGAAAGAGGAAGGTCTCGCCGGCTGGGGCTATCGCGACGTACTGCCTTACTTCAAACGCGCCGAAAACAACCAGCGCTACGCCAACGACTTTCATGGCGACCAGGGCCCGCTCGGCGTGTCCAACCCGATTTCGCCACTGCCGATCTGCGAGGCCTATTTCCGCGCCGGACAGGAGATGGGCATTCCCTTCAATCCGGACTTCAACGGCGCCAGTCAGGAAGGCGTCGGCTACTACCAGTTGACCCAGAAGGATGCCCGGCGCTCCTCAGCTTCGGTCGCTTATTTGAGGCCTATCCGCGCCCGCCAGAACCTGACCGTCCGAACCGACGCGCTGGTCACCCGCATCGTTGTCGAGAAGGGCCGTGCCATCGGTGTCGAGGTGGTCGACAGACCGGGCGGCGAAAAGAAAATCCTGCGCGCCGAGCGTGAGGTGATCGTCTCTTCCGGCGCCATCGGCTCGCCGAAGCTCTTGATGCAGTCGGGCATCGGCCCGGCCGATCACCTGAAGGCGGTAGGCGTCACGCTGGTGCATGACCTGCCCGGCGTCGGCTCCAACATGCAGGACCATCTCGACCTATTCGTCATCGCCGAATGCACCGGCGATCACACCTATGACAATTACGCCAAGCTGCACCGCACGGCCTGGGCCGGCCTGCAATATCTGCTGCTGAAGAAAGGGCCGGTGGCCTCCAGCCTGTTTGAGACCGGCGGCTTCTGGTACGCCGACCCAACCGCCGCCTCGCCCGACATCCAATTCCATCTCGGCTTGGG
Source organism: Mesorhizobium cantuariense (assembly GCF_042647205.1). NCBI lineage: Bacteria > Pseudomonadati > Pseudomonadota > Alphaproteobacteria > Hyphomicrobiales > Phyllobacteriaceae > Mesorhizobium > Mesorhizobium cantuariense. The sequence continues at coordinate 5,510,949 of NZ_JBHRVD010000001.1, forward strand.
CTCCGGCATCGAGGCCGGCGTCGAGAAGTTGAAGAATCCCGGCGTCACCTTGAACTCGGCCTTCCTGCGGCCGCGCTCGCGCGGCACGGTGCGACTGAAGAGCGCCGATCCCGCCGACCACCCGCTGATCGATCCGAATTACTGGTCCGATCCCTATGACCGCGCCATGTCGATCAAGGGACTGCGATTGGCGCGCGAGATCATGCGGCAAAAGGCGCTCGCCCCTTACGTGCTGCGCGAAGTGCTGCCCGGCCCATCGCTCGCCAGCGACGACGAGCTGTTCGATTATGCCTGCCGCAGTTCCAAGACCGACCACCACCCGGTCGGCACCTGCCGCATGGGTCATGACGATATGGCTGTCGTGACGCCGGATCTGCGACTGCGCGGCCTTGAGGGCCTGCGGATCTGCGACGCCTCGGTGATGCCGCGCGTGCCCTCCTCCAACACCAATGCGCCGACAATCATGGTCGGTGAAAAGGGCGCCGACCTGGTTCTCGGCCGCGAGCCGCTGCCGCCGGCGGTGTTTTCCGGCAACCGGGCTGCTTGAACGGAACATGAAGATGATCAGGCACTGTGTATTCGTCAAATTCCGCAATGATGTCGGTGTTGGTGAACACAAAGCGATCCATGCCGACCTCGAGGCACTGCGACAGGTTGTCGACGGCATGGACGCGGTAAAATTCAGCGCCAATGTCAGTCCGGAACCGTTCGCACGCGGCTTCACCCACGGCTTCACCATCGATTTCCGCGATGCCGCCGCGCGCGACGCCTATCTGGTGCATGAAGCGCATCAGCGCGCCGGCGCGCGTCTGGTGGCGGGGCTCGAAGGCGGCACCGACGGGCTGATGGTGTTTGATCTCGAAATCTAGACCCATCTTCAAGCCGCGTATCGAACCGAACCGGTACACACCCCGTCGCACCTTCCTGCCATTCCAGGCGGCGTTCGATCAAATGAGCCGCGCGAAAAAGTGACCACCGGTCTTCCCTAAACTGGCTGATAATTCCTCACATCGATGATGATGGAGGAGGAAGATTTTGCCCCTTAATTCGCAGCAGAAGAAGACCGTCCTGGCCTCATTCCTGGGCTGGACGCTTGACGCTTTTGATTTCTTCCTGCTGACATTCCTGCTCACCGATATCGCGACCGAATTCCACGCCGACGTGCCCGCAGTCTCCAAGGCACTGTTCCTGACCTTGGCCACACGCTTCATCGGCGCTTTCTTCTTCGGCATGCTTGCCGACAAATATGGGCGCAAGCCTATCCTCATGCTCAACATCGTCAGCTACTCGGTGATCGGAGCGCTGGCCGCCTTCTCGCCCAATCTCGGCATATTCCTCGCCCTGCGTGCTTTGTTCGGCATCGCCATGGGCGGCGAATGGGGACTTGGCAGTTCGCTGGCCATGGAATCCATCCCGCCCAGCGCGCGCGGCATGGTCTCGGGGATTTTGCAGTGCGGCTATCCGGCCGGTTATCTGCTGGCGGCGGTGGTCTATGGCCTGCTCTATCAGCAGACGATCGCCGGCTACACGATCGGCTGGCGTGCCATGTTCCTGCTCAGCTTCGTGCCGGCCCTGATCGTGCTGTTCATCCGCTCGCATGTGCCGGAATCGCCGGCCTTCGTCGAGGCCCAGAAGGCCGCGAGACCGGGCATGTTGGAAACGCTTCAGAAACACTGGGGCGTCGCGCTCTATGCCGTCGTGCTGATGATGTTCTTCAATTTCTTCAGCCATGGCACGCAAGACCTCTACCCGACCTTCCTGAAGAAGCAGCACGGCTTCGATCCGCATACGGTGAGTTGGATCACCATTGTCGCCAATATCGGCGCCATCGTCGGTGGCCTGGCATTCGGCGTGCTGTCCGAGAAGATCGGCCGCGTCAACGCCATCACACTGGCCTGCCTGATCGCCCTGCCATCGATTCCGCTGTGGGCCTACAGCACCACGCCCTTCATGCTCGCCATCGGCGCCTTCATCATGCAGGTCGCGGTCCAGGGCGCCTGGGGCGTTATCCCGGTGCACCTCAACGAGCTTTCGCCCGGCGCGGTGCGGGCGACCTTGCCCGGTTTCATCTATCAGGCGGGAAATCTCGCCGCTTCCTATGGCGGACCGTATCAGGCAGGAGTCGCTGAAAGCGCCGGGGGCAGCTATGGCTATGCGCTGGCGCTGTTTGCCGGCGTGGTCGCCGTCTGCATCATCGTCGTCATCCGTTTCAGTCCGGAACGACGCGGCCAAGTGATGACGTGCTCAGTTGAGAGATTTGGGCGCTAACCCAGCCTGAGCGCGACGACACCGGCGACAATGCTGAGCGCGGCGGCACCGCGCCAGCCGGTCATCTTTTCGCCGAGCGCGAACACCGAGATCATCATGGCAAACAGGATCGAGGTTTCGCGCAGCGAAGCCACCGAGGCGATCGGCGCCTTGGTCATCGCCCACATCACGATCCAGTAGGCCGCACCGCTGAGCACGCCGGTGAACAGCCCCGCCTTCCAGTCGCGCGCCAGCACCGGCAGGGCCTTCGGACCACGGAAGATGAGGCACAGCACCAAGGCGCCAAAAGCATCGCAGATGAACAGCCAGGCGGCATAGCTCTGCGCCGTGGCGGCCAACCGCGCACCGCTGCCGTCGGACAGCGTGTAGCTGGCGATGAAGATCGAGGTGCCCAGCGCAAAGCCTACCGCGCGCAGGTTCAGCTTCTCCAGATGCGCGCCGCCGCGAAACGACATCACCAGCGTACCGGCCGACAACAAAAAGATGCCGAGAATGGCGAAGGGACCGGGAATCTCGGCAACGACGAACATGCCGCCAAAGGCCGCCAGCAGCGGTGCGGTGCCGCGCGCCAGCGGATAGGTCTGGGCGAAATCGCCGGCCTTGTAGGCGCCGATCAGGAAGGTCCGGTAGCCCATGTGAAAAATGACGGAGGCGATGATGTAGGGCCACACTTCCGCCTTCGGTACTTCGACGAAGGGCAGCACCACGAGTGCTGCAGCGCCCATGCCGAGCGTCATCAGGGTGATCGACAGGAAGCGGTCGAGATGGACCTTGACCAACGCGTTCCAGATCGCGTGCATGGCGGCTGCGGCAAGTACTGCGAAGAAGACGAAAAGTGTCATGCGCGGCTCATGGGGCGATGCCGGGCGTTTCCAGGTCGATGTCGACCCGCAGCGGGAAATGATCCGACGCAACCTCGCCGATGTCGGCGCCAACCGAGCCCACGCGCCCGGCAAACATGCCGCCGACGAAGCAATGGTCGAGCCGCCGCTTTGCCACCTTGCCGTTGATGGTCTTCACATGGGTGTGGAAATCCTGAGCCGGCTCGCTGGCGACAGCGGCGGCGTCGACAAAGCCGTCAAGGTAGGCCGCGCCGCCATGATAGGGCGTGCTGCCGACGATGCGGCGATATTCGGCGCTGCCCGGCTCCATGTTGAAATCACCCATCCAGATCGCCGCCAGCGGGTTCTCCGGTTCCGGCTCGCCATGCGTCCAGTTGCGCGTAGGCTCGTCGTCGACGCCGCTCCACGGCCCGCCATCGGACGGTGCCCGGCGGTGCTCGGCCATGAGATAGTCGATCTGCTCCAGGCGCTCCTCGACCGCGATATGGGCGAGATGCAGCGACAACACCCTGACCGGGCCGGCCGGCGTGCGGATCATGCATTCGAGTGCGGCGTTGCGGGTGTTGAGCGGGCGCAGCGTACGGCGCATCGGCAGCGCATGCAGCCGCGACCAGACGATCGGCAGCTTAGACAGCACCATGGTGCCGAACTGGCGGCGCCGGTTGACCAGACGACCGTCGCGCTGCTCGCTGGCGTCCATGTCGAAGGCTGGGCCATAGACCCAGTGATAGTCCGGCAGCAGCCGGGAAAGCAGCTCCGGCTGGTCGTCGTGATTGCTGCGCTGCCAGTGCCGCTCGACCTCCTGCAAGGCAATGATATCGGCGCCGGCAACGATCCGCGCTGCGCGCGAAAGATCGTAGCGCCCGTCGCCGCCGAACCCGTACTGGATGTTGTAGCTGACCAGCTTCATTGCTTATCCGGCTCAATTTCGATGTTGGCAGTAACGGTTCGGTGCCACGGTTGCAATGTGCCGGGCGGATGGCGGAGCTAGGCCAGCGGCTAGGTCGTCAGCGACTGGAACCGGCCGGGTGGCGACGCCGCCAGTTCGGTCCAGTCGATCTCTTCCTCCAGGCGATGATAGGCTTCGTCGCCAATTGTCCCGTTGCGACGCAGTTCCTCCAGCGCGTCGCGCTGGCTCTTGATGGCATAGAGGCGCAAGCGGTCATATTCGGTCGCCGCCTGGGCATCGTCAGGATTCTTGGCGATCTTGCGTTGGGCGGCATATTGCTCGCGCACCGCCGCCGCCACGTCCGATGTCTTGCCGCTCAATATGTCGAGGGCGGCCTGCATGACCACAACGCGTGCCTGCGCAACCTCGCGGTCGACCGTTTCGTCCGGGTCGAGATTTAGCAGGCGCAGCAGCGGCTTCAGGCTCATACCTTGCAGCACCAGCGTGCCGAGCACGACCGTGAAGGCAGCGAGCACGATCGGGTCGCGGGCGGGGAATTCAGCCGGCAAGGCGAATGCCGCCGCAAGCGTCACCAGACCCCGCATCCCGCACCAGCCGATGAGCACGCCGCCGCGAAACGATGGCGCGTCTCGTTGACGATCCGCGCTGCCGAAACGGGCAAACCACCTGATGATCGCGCCGCAGCCCAGCACCCAGATCAGGCGTGAAGCGATGACGATGGCAAGCACGATCCCGGCCAGGACGAACGCATCGGTCTGCCCCTGGCCGGCAAGCCGGCCGACAATCGTACGCGCCTGCAGGCCCATGATGACGAAAGCCAGCACATTGAGGACGAAGACCGCGGTTTCCCAAACCGAATAGGAGCTGATGCGGTTTCTGGCCGGCATGTGACGCGGCGCGGTGCGGGCGATCGTCATGGCGTAGACCACGATGGTGATGATGGCCGACAGTCCGATCCTGTCGGCCAGGATCCAGACTCCGAATGTGCCGGCAAATTGCACGACAGTCCCGCTCGCCGGGTCCTCGATGCGGCCCAGTGTCATCAGGGACAGCCGGCCGAGCACATAGCCGGCCACTAGGCTGCCGAGGGTGGACAGCAGGATCATCGGAACGGCGCTGCTCAACAGAATGGAGCCTGCTGCCGCCGAAACCGCTATTCGATAGATCAGCAGCGCGGTGGCGTCGTTGAGCAAGCTCTCGCCTTGCAGGATGGCAGTGATGCGGTGCGGCACCTTGAACTGGCCGAGCACAGCCGACGCCGCGACCGCATCGGGTGGCGCCACGATGGCGCCAAGCGCTATGGCGGCGGCGATCGGCAGGCCGGCCATCGCCCAGCCGACCAGCGCGACGGTAGCCGTCGTGAAAAGGACGGCGCCGAGCGCCAGCAGCACAAGCGGCACCCTGTAGCGATTGAGGTCGCGCAGCGACGTGTCATAGGCGGCATCGAGCAGCACCGGCGCGATGAACAGGGCAAGCGCCAGTTCCGGATCGATCTCTATGGTCGGCACGCCAGGCACGAAGGCGATGCCCACCCCTGCCAGCGCCAGCAGAGAGGGATAGGGAACCTGCACGTGCCGCGACAGCGCCGTCAACGCAACGGCGATCAACAGGAGAACAAGGGTCAGTTCGAAAAGCGCCATGGCCTGTTATACCCGTGATGCGGGATTGTCGGCAGTGGCAAAGCGCTGGAAGCTGTTGATTGGCCAGCATGCTCAAGCTGCCTGGCAACATGCCTGGAACGATTTTCGTCGACGCCCTACTGGTTCGGCGATCGCGTTGGAAGCCCCTGCCGCTCGGATGGAAGCGCTCCCCGTTTTTCAGACGGTGATGCAGCCATTCATCGCGCCGGCTTGAGAACCCCGGTTTGGGCGGGGGTGTCGAGATTCAGGTCAGGCCGAGTCGGAGTCGAAGACGGGCGAAGCGACCAAACTGGGTGGCTTCCGAGAACCGGAGCAAAGCGTACTTTTGGGTAGGTAAGCACCGGAAGCGCAGGTATCGGCCGTTTTGCAGGCCGGCCTCACCTGAATATCAACAAGCCCTAGTTGTTTGATCCCGAGCTTTGATGGTGCAATCTTTTCCTTGGAATGGAAGGAGGCACTATGGGCCAGATTCTACACGGCAGCGCCACAACGACAGAGGCGGTCCGTCGAGCGATACAAAATAGTCAAGAGAGCCTGAGAGCGCTGGCGAAGCGCTACGGGATCAACCAGAAGACCGTCGCCAAATGGAAGAAGCGGACTTCGGTCGCTGATCTGCCGACCGGCCCGAAAGACCCGCATTCAACGGTGCTGTCGCTCGAGCAGGAGGCCATCATCGTGGCTTTCCGCAAACACACGCTGTTGGCGCTGGATGACTGCCTCTATGCGCTGCAGCCAACGATCCCGCATCTGACGCGGTCATCCTTGCACCGCTGCCTGCAACGGCACGGCGTCTCCCAGCTGCCCGATGTCGAAGGCGACAAACCCGCCCGGAAGAAATTCAAGTCTTATCCGATCGGCTACTTCCACATCGATATCGCCGAGGTGCAGACAGTTGAAGGCAAGCTCTACCTCTTCGTCGCCATCGATCGAACCTCGAAGTTCGCCTATGCGCAGTTGCATTCAAAAGCTGGCAAGATGGCGGCAGCTCAGTTCCTGAGGGATCTGATCGAAGCCGTGCCCTATGCCATTCATACGGTGCTCACCGACAACGGCGTTCAGTTCACCAACCGGGCCCGTGACACATACGCTTTCCACCATATCTTCGATCGGGTCTGCGACGAGAACGGCATCGAGCACCGCCTGACCAAAGTAAAGCATCCGTGGACGAACGGCCAGGTCGAGAGGATGAACCGCACCATCAAGGAAGCGACCGTCAAGCGCTTCTATTATGACAATCACGCCCAACTGCAACGCCACCTCGCCGACTTCATTAACGCCTACAATTTCGGGCGACGGCTCAAGGCGCTGAAGGGCGTCACTCCCTACGAGTTCATCTGCAAACAATGGACTTCAGAACCAGAACGGTTCATCCTAAATCCAATCCATCAAATGCCGGGACTGAACACCTAGTGCAGCACCAGCATGTCGCTCGACGAAAATGAAATCTCGGCCTTTTCGCCGACAGCCGGAGGCGGCGTTGCCGGGCTGTTGAACGTGTCGAGCGAGACCATGCTGCTGCCGATGCCGACGCGAACCCGGATGACCGAGCCGAGGAAGTGCACCTCGGAGATTTCTCCCGAAAGGCTGGAGTCGCGGCCGGGCTGGCGGCCAAGCGAAATCGCCTCCGGTCGCAACGCCAGCGACAGCGTGTCGCCCGACTTGGAACCGTTGAGCTTGCCCTTCAGCGAGACCTGTTCGGAATTGACCCGCACCGTGCCCGCAGCGGCATCGGTAACGGTGCCTTCGAGCACGTTCAGCGTGCCGACGAAATTGGCGACGAACTTGGTCGCCGGGCGGTTGTAGATCTCGAACGGCGTGCCGACCTGTTCGGCCTTGCCGCCATACATGACGGCGATGCGGTCTGAGATCGACAGCGCCTCTTCCTGGTCGTGCGTGACGAAAATGGTGGTGATGCCGAGCTTCTTCTGAATCGAGCGGATTTCCTCGCGCAGCGACACGCGCACCTTGGCATCGAGCGCCGACAGCGGCTCGTCGAGCAGCAGCAGTTTCGGCTTCGGCGCGATGGCGCGGGCCAGCGCGATGCGCTGCTGCTGGCCGCCCGAAAGCTGGTAGGGATAGCGATCCGCCATCTGCGGCAGCTTGATGATACCGAGCATCTCGGTGACGCGGGCATCGATGTCCGCCCTGGGCATGCCGGCGACCTTCAGGCCGAAGCCGATGTTCTGCGCCACGGTCAGGTTCGGAAACAGCGCATAAGCCTGAAACACCATGCCGACATTGCGCTGGTTGGGCTTCAGCCTCGTAATGTCCTTGCCGCCGACGACGATCGTGCCCGCGCTCGGCTCCTCGAAGCCCGCCACCATGCGCAGCACGGTGGTCTTGCCGCAGCCGGACGGTCCGAGGAACGAGACGAATTCGCCGCGCTCGACGTCAAGATTGAAATCCTCCACCACAGTGGTGGCACCGAAGGATTTTCGAACGTGCTGGATGGAAAGGAACGGATCGGCCATGGTTTTGACTTTCAGTTCGGACGGTTCGCCGATCTCGGCGCGAAGCGGGACAGAATCTGGATCAGCGACATGCAGCCCCAGGTGATGGCGAAGGCGATGATGGCAAGGGCCGCCGGCTCATAGGCGCGGTTGGCGCCGATATTCTGCAGATACGGGCCGAAAGCAGGCCGGTTGAGCAGGCTCGCCATGGTGAATTCGCCGATGACGATCGCGAAGGTGAGGAAGGCGCCCGAGAGCACCGCGATCAGCACGTTGGGCAGGATGACACGGGTGATGATCGTCCCCCAACCAGCGCCAAGTATCTGTGCCGCTTCCGTCAAGGTACGCACGTCGATTGTGCGAAGCCCGGTGTCGACAGCGCGATACATATAGGGCAGTGCCAGTGTCGCATAGCCAATGACCAGCAAGGCATTGGTGCCTGTATCGGTCGCCAGGAACGGCAGCGGCGAATTCGACCCGTACATTCTGATGTAGCCGAAGACGATGACGATGGCCGGGATGACCAGCGGCAGCAGCGTGATGAACTCGACGATCGGCCGCAACTGTGGCAGCCGAAGCCGGATCCAGTAGGCGGCCGGCACCACGATGAGCACGCCGAGAATGATGGTGAAGACGGCGGCGAGCACCGAATAGCCGAACGTCGCCTGGAAGCGTGCGTCGCCCAGTACAACCTTGTAGGCGTCAAAAGAATAGACACCGCGCCGCATGCGCATGGAAAACTCCACCGTCGCGATCAGCGGAATGAAGAAATAGGCCGCGCCCAGCCCGAAGACGACCCAGGCCCAGAACCTGCCAGCCTTCATTTGAGCCACCTCTCGGAACGGGTGCGGAACCAGATGTAGAAGACATTGGCAAGACCGGTGATGACGATCATACCGAAGGCTATGGCATAGCCGAGATGGGCATTGTGCAGCACATCGCCACGAATCTGGGCATAGAGCAGGATCGGCACGATGTTGAGCGACGAGCCGGTCAGCGCATAGGCGGTGGCGATGGCGCCGAAGGCGTTGGCGAACAACAGGATCACGGTGCCGAGGAAACTCGGCCAGATCACCGGAATAACCACCATGCGCCAGTATTGCGACATGGTCGCGCCCAGCGTCGCGGCGGCCTCGCCCCATTCCTTTTTCAGCCCGTCGATGGCTGGCACGATGATCACCACCATCAGCGGTATCTGGAAATAGACATAGGTCAGTGTCAGGCCCCAGAATGACAGGATGTTGAAGCCATGCGCGTAGATGTTAAGGCCGAACACGGTGTTCAGGATCACCGTCGCAAGGCCGAGCCGGCCGAGCGTGGCGAGGAAGGCGAAGGCCAGCGGCACGCCGGCAAAATTGGAGGCCACGCCGGAAAACGTCAGTGTCGCCGAACGTATCCAGTCCGGCAGGCCACCGCGCACGATGGCGATGGCAATCGCCAGGCCCGCGAATGCGCCAATCAGCGATGAAGCAAGACTGATCTTGATCGAAATCCAGTAGGCGGCAACGATGGACGGTTGCGCCAGCGCTGCGATGTTTTCGAAGGTGAATTCACCGGCATCGTTCTGGAATGCACCCAGCATCAGATAGAGCGTGGGCAGGATCAGGAACATGATGGCGAAGATGAAGAACGGCGCAACGCCGAGCCATTGCGTCGGCAACCTGAGGCTGCGCGCCTCGGCGGGAGGCGCGGTCTTGCCGGCAACAGCGTGATCGGACAATGAGAGATCGGTCATGCGCCGGCTACCGTCTTCGAGAGAAAGAACCGGGCGGCCGCGAAGCCGCCCGGTGGATTTCAACTGTTACTTGACGTTGGCGCCGACAACGGCGTCCCAGTTCTTGGTGATGGCTTCCTTAGCCTTGCCCTGCTCATCGAGCGTCGGGAACACCGCGGCCGCATAGGACTCAGCCGGCGGCAGCTTGGCCAGCACGTCCGCCGGGATCTTGTTGTTCTTGGCAAGATCGTTGAAGCGGATCGGGTGGCAGTAGCCCTTCAGCCAGGCGATCTGGCCTTCGTCGGAATAGAGATATTCCAGCCAGAGCTTGGCTGCGTTCGGGTGCGGCGCATAGGCGCTGATCGCCTGCACGTAGACGCCGGCGACGACACCGGTCTTCGGCACGACGACGTCGACGGGAGGGTTGCCCTTCAGCGTGTCGCGGCCGGCGAGCGCGTTGTAGTCCCAGGTGACGAGGATCGGGGTCTGGCCCTGGGCGAGCGTCGCGGCCTTGCCGATGACCGGAACGAAATTACCGGCGGCATTGAGCTTCTTGAAGAAGTCGAGGCCGGCGGTGCCGGCAGCTTCACCAGCGGCGGCACCTGACGACAGGCCGGCGGCATAAACCGCCTGGATCGCCTGGTTCGAGGCGCGCGGATCACCGGCAAGGGCTACCGAGTTGGCAAATTCCGGCTTCAGCAGGTCGGCCCAGTCAGCCGGAGCTTCCTTGACGAGGTCCTTGTTCACCTGGAAGGAAAGCACACCGTAATAGTCGCCGGTCCAGAAACCTTCAGCATCCTTGGCGCTGTCGGGGATCGAGTCCCAGGTCGACACCTTGTAGGGCTGGATCAGGCCATCGGCCTTGGCGGTCGGGCCGAAGGACAGGCCGACGTCGATGACGTCGGGCGCTTGCGGGCCCTTGTTGTCCTTGTTGGCCTTGATCGCCTCGATCTCGTCGCCGGAGCCGGCATCGGGGTTGAGTTCGTTGATGGTGATTTCCGGATACTTCGCCTTGAAGCCTGCGATGACGTCGCCGTAACCGCACCAGTCATGCGGCAGCGCGATGGTGGTAAGCTGGCCTTCGGCCTTGGCGGCCTTGACGAGATCGTCCATCGAATCCGCGGACGAAATCACCGTCGACGCGAAGAGCGCCGCGGCCGAAAGGGAAAGCACTTTCCCCGTGAATTTGAACATGTGTTCTCTCCGTTGAACTGACGCCGTTGGACGCCTGCGATGCGGTATCGTTTTCATGTGACAGCCAGATGAAAGCTTTGTGAAACCGACTGCTCGCAGTGCGAAAAAGTAAACTCTTTTTAACCGGCTGTAGCAATCGCTTCGCGATTCTTTTTCCGGCTAACTAGTTTCTGCCTTGCCCGTCATCCTCCCCCTTGTTTTTATAGCCCCGTTTCAGATCAATTCCCTGCGCGGAAAACGTCTCAGATCGTGCCGGCGATAGCGTTTTCCAGCAATGTCAACGCCGCCTTCTTGGTCAGCTTGACCGGGTTGCCGCCAGCGGTCGGATCGACCACCGCCATGTCGGCGATCAGCGCCTTGCGCTTCTTGTCCATGTCGAGCCCCTTGATCAGGCCCGGCAGCGCGTGCGGCACCTTCAATTCCTTGCGCAACTTGATGATCGCCTTGGCGAAGCCGTCGAAACCGCCCTTGATGCCGCAATAGGCGGCGAGCCGGGCAATACGTTCCTCGATGGGGTCACGGTTGAAGGCCAGCACATAGGGCATGAACACCGCATTGGTCATGCCGTGATGGGTATCGTAGAGCGCGCCGACCGGATGCGACAGCGAGTGGATGGCGCCGAGCCCCTTCTGGAACGCGGTGGCGCCCATCGCGGCGGCGCTCATCATATGGGCGCGGGCGACGAGATCCTTGCCGTTGGCATAGGCCTTCGGCAGGTTCTCGAAGACCAGCCTCACGCCTTCGACCGCGATGCCGTCGGCCATCGGATGATAACCCGGTGCGCAATAGGCTTCGAGGCAGTGGGCCAGCGCATCCATGCCGGTGCCGGCGGTGATGAAGCCGGGCATGCCGACCGACAGTTCCGGATCGGCGATGACGATTGCCGGCAGAAGTTTCGGATGGAAGATGACCTTCTTGGTGTGCGTCGCCTCATTGGTGATGACGCCAGCGCGGCCGACTTCCGATCCGGTGCCAGCGGTGGTCGGCACGGCAATGATCGGCGCGATGGCATCCGAATTGGCACGCGTCCACCAGTCGTCGACATCCTCGAAGTCCCACACCGGCCTGACCTGGCCGGCCTGGAAGGCGATCAGCTTGCCGAGATCGAGCGCCGAGCCGCCGCCGAAGGCGATGACGCCGTCATGCTTGCCCTTCTTGAACACGGCGATGCCGGCGGTGAGATTGGATTCGACGGGGTTCGGCCTGACCTCGGAGAACACGCCGTAGGGAACCTTGGCGTCGTCAAGAATCTTTAGGGTCGAGGCGACGACCGGCAGTTTCGCCAGACCCGGATCGGTGACGAACAGCGGCCGCTTGATGCCGGTAGCCGCCAACACCTCAGGCAGTTCCTTGATGCGGCCGGCGCCGAAGCGAACGGTGGTGGGGTAGTTCCATTTGGAGATCAGCTTGGACATTTTTGTCTTTCAATAAATCAGATGGCTTCGCGCAGATGGAATGATTTCGGCCTGGTCAGATTGTCGTAGCCGATGGCCGACAAGCCCGCACCCTTGCCGGTGTCCTTGACACCGGTCCAGACCAGTGCCGGATCGAGGTAGTCGCAGCGGTTCATGAACACCGTGCCGGTCTCGACGCGGTTGCCGATCGCCACCGCATGCTCGGTATCGCGCGTCCAGATCGAAGCCGTCAGCCCGTACGGACTGTCGTTCATCAACGCGATTGCCTCTTCGTCATTGCGCACCTTCATGATGCCGACGATCGGGCCAAAGCTTTCCTCGCGCATGACGCTCATCTGATGGTCGACATTGGTCAGCACTTCCGGCGCCAGATAGGGCGAACCGGCCTTGTCGTTAGCCACCTTCATGTTGACGTGCGACACCGCGCCCTTGCGCAATGCTTCGGCCTTCTGTTCGCGGATCAGGTCGGCGAAGCGCGCCTGCGCCATCGGCCCCATCGTCGTCGCCTGGTCGAGCGGGTTGCCGGCGACATAGTTCTTCGTCTCGGCGATGAAGCCTTCGACGAATTCGTCATAGACCTTTTCGTGCACGTAGACGCGTTCGATGCCGCAGCAGCACTGGCCGGAATTGTAGAAGGCGCCGTCAACCAGATTGGCGACGGCATGATCCATCTTGGCGTCCGGCAGCACATAAGCCGGATCCTTGCCGCCAAGTTCGAGGCCGAGCGTCATGAAGGTGCCCGCCGCCGCCTTTTCGATGGCACGGCCGCCGCCGACCGAACCGGTGAAATTGACATGGTCGATCTTGCCCGAGCCGAGCAGTTTTTCGGTCTGGGCGTGGTTGAGCACGATATTCTGGAACACGCCCCTGGGCAGGCCCACTCTGTCGAAGGCTTGCTGAAAGCGCTCGCCGACCAGCAGCGTCTGCGCCGCATGCTTGAGGATCACGGTGTTGCCGGCCATCAGCGCCGGCACGATGGTGTTGACGGCGGTGAGATAGGGATAGTTCCACGGCGCGATCACCATGACCACGCCGAGCGGGTCCTTCTTCACATAGCGGCGGAACCCGTCCTTCGGGTTGGAGGCAGGCACCGACTTGAGCGCCTGCTCGGCGATCTCGACCATATAGTTGGTGCGTTCCTTGACGCCGCCGAACTCGCCGCCATAGCGCACGGGCCGCCCCATCTGCCAGGCGATTTCCGGTACGATCTCGTCGGTCATGGCTACCAGCGCTTCGAGCATGGCGAGCATATACTTGCCACGCTCGATGATCGGCGTCTGCGCCCACTTCTCCTGCGCCGCCTTGGCGCGTTCCACGGCGGCGTTGATCGCCTGGTCCGTTGCGATCGGCCGCTCCGCATAGATCGAGCCATCGATGGGGGATATGAGTTTCACGGTTTCCAAGTAGGCGTCTCCAGTTTTTTGGTTTTAGCAGGCGATTGCTTTGACGTGGCCTTGATCGGCGTAAGCGAGAATCGCGCGATCACGTGTAACGATGGTTAGGTCGCGCTCACGGGCGGTTGCGATAAGAATTCTGTCTGTCGGGTCATTGTGAACTCGTCCAGGCAAATAGGACGCTGCGATAAGAATCCTCGGATTCACGTCCTCAACGTCAAGTGTCGCAACCTGAATAAACTCGTCAAACCAGCGCTCGGGAGACTTGGTCGATGGTAATCGCCCTTTCGAAACCAGCATCCCCAATTCCCAAGCAGACATGACCGATACCGAAAGGGCACCGCCAGACACGAAAGCCCTGTCCACCGCCTCGTTTGCTGCGTCAGCTATTGGCTCGCCCTGCGACATCCAGACAAACGCGCAGGTATCCAAAAGGAGCTTCTCAGTCCTCATAAACTTTGCCCCAGTCCGGGTCAGCCGGTTCCGTCAAGTCAACACCTGGAAGGATCGTCAGAGTGCCTTTCATGCTACCGAATATCGGATGCCGACGAGGAGCCCCTCCTCCCGCGCCGACCGACGACGAAGGCTGCTTGCGAACGCGACGAAAAACCAGCTTTTCGCTGCCAACATCGACAGACTCGGTCTCATAGCCAGCATCGAGCCATTCCTTTGTCATGACGTTGTTGCTGGGATTATTGCTCCACCACGCCCGATGCAATTTCGAGGGCGGCAATTTGTCGTTCAGAACACGCTCAATTTCCGTGAAGGTCATAGGTACATGGTCGCGGCTTTGAGACCTCAGAAACACATTCAGTGGTTCGTATTTGCTCATAACAATCTCCTACGGTGGCACTCACATCGCCAACGTAGTGCGTGTTTGTGTGTGTGTCAACTGTGCTTAGTGTTTCTTAGTACCGCTCGAAACCTCTGTGCAGTTCCCAATCCGTGATGCGGCGGTCGTATTCGAACTGCTCCCACTTTGCGGTGTGGATATAGTGTTCGAGCACGTCCTCGCCGAGTGCCTGCTTGAGCATCTTCGACTTCGCCAGCGTCTCGGTCGCATCGCGCAGCGTCTTCGGGATCTCCGGCAAACGGGATGCCTGATAAGCATCGCCGACAAACGGCTTCTGCAATTCCAGCTTCTCGTCGATGCCGGCAAGACCGGCAGCGATCAGCGCTGCGAAAGCAAGATACGGGTTGAGGTCGGCGCCGCCGATGCGGCATTCCATGCGGATGCCCTTGGTGCCCTCGCCGCACAGGCGGAAGCCGGCGGTGCGGTTGTCCTCGCTCCACATGATCTTGGTCGGCGCGAAGGTGCCGGCCTGAAAGCGCTTGTAGGAGTTGATGTAGGGCGCCAGGAACCAGGTGAACTCCTTGGCGTATTTGAGCTGGCCGGCGGCCCATTGCTGGCCAAGCGTCGACAGCGTCCAGTCCGCCTTTTTGTCGAAGAACAGCGGCGTCTTGCCGTCGGCGCTCCACAGCGAATTGTGGATGTGGCTGGAATTGCCGGCGAGCCCGTAATTGTACTTGGACATGAACGAAATCGCCTTGCCCTCGGACTCGGCGATTTCCTTGGCGCCGTTCTTCAGGATGACATGGCGATCGGCCATGTCGAGCGCCTCGGCATAGCGCACATTGATCTCTTCCTGGCCTGGACCCCACTCGCCCTTGGAATTCTCGATCGGAATGCCGGCCGCTTCCATCTCGTTGCGAAGCCGGCGCATGACGCCTTCTTCCTTGGTGGTGATGCCGATCTGGTAGTCGCCGATATAGGGCGAAGCCGTGTCGAGACCTTGCCAGTGCTTCTTGCGCGCGGAATCGTAGGTCTCGTTGAACAGATAGAATTCAAGTTCGGAAGCGAAATAGCCGATATAGCCGCGCTCGCTCAGCCGCTTGACCTGCTTCTTCAGGATGGCGCGCGGCGAATGCGGCAGGTCGTCATGGGTGTGGTGGTCGAGCACGTCGCAGATCACCAGTGCCGTCTTTTCCAGCCAGGGAATGCGCCGCAGCGTCGCCAGATCCGGCTTCATGACGAAGTCGCCATAACCCTTCGACCAGCTCGCCGCCTTGTAGCCAGGCACCGGCTCCATATCGATGTCGGCGGCCAGCAGATAGTTGCAGCCATGCGTTTCGTCATGCGCGGAATCGACGAAGTACTGCGCCAGGAAACGTTTTCCCGCCAGCCGGCCCTGCATGTCGACGATGCAGGCCAACACGGTGTCGATCTCACCGCTGGAGACCGCTTTCTTCAACTGATCGAACGAGAAATTTCCGGCCATTCCTTTGGCACTCCAGCGCTTGTCGATTGAAAGGGAAAACGCAGCCATGGCCGGCGCGAGGCCGGCCATGGCCACAAAGGGCGATATCAGGCGCCAGCTTCGCCGATAGCCACCTCGGCTGCCTTGATCGCGGCCTGGCGCTTGGCAATCTGGTCACCGATCGGCGGACCCTGGAAGCGGCGGTTCTCGAAACCGAACCAAAGCAGGGCGGTCAGCACGATGAAGCCTATGGTGATGTAAAGCACCTTGTCGTTCGGCGGCTGGATGGCGATGTAGAAGATGATCACCATGCCGACAATCGACAGCGCACAGAACAGCTTGAACAGCCCGGCGCCCAGGTTCCACGGGCCAGGATTAGGCCACTTGGCCGTGCCGAACGTGATCATGCCGAGTGCGATCGGGATGGTGAACGACAGGAACAGGAACACCAGCGTCGAATTGACGACGATGGTGTAGATATTGGTGCCGCCGATCGAAATAAACTGGGCAAGGAACACATACAGGATCTCGAGGATCGCGGCCGTCCAGATCGCATTGACCGGCGTGCGCCAGGTCGGGTTGACCTTGGCGAGAGCCGCAGAGCCAACAGGCATGCCGCCGTCGCGAGAGAAGGCAAACAGCATGCGCGAAGCCGAGGTCACGGTGGCGAGGCCGCAGAGGAATTGCGAGATCAGGATTGCAAAATAAAGCAGTTCCTTCAGCCACACTGGCAGGATTGCATCCATTGTCGAGAAGAATACGCTCCATCCCTGCTTGGCGCCGGCAGCCAGGTCCGGGATCGCCAGAACGATTGCGCACAACATCACCCAGCCGATCAGCGACGACCACAGCACCGACGAAACGATCGCCCGCGGAACGGAGTGTGCTGCCTTGACGGTCTCCTCGGAGGTGTGGGCCGAGGCGTCATAGCCGGTGATGGTGTACACCGGCAGAAGCAGGCAGAGCAGGAACAGGTAGCTCATGGAGTCGGTTTGCGGAAAAACACCGCCGCCCGCATCGCCTGAATAGTTTGTGAACGTCCACAGCCGGCTGATGTCGATTGCCGGTGCGAACACCAGGCAGGCCACGATCAGCACTGCTGTTGCGCCCAGGATAAGAAAGCCCGAAGCATCGGTGAGCATTGCCGTCAGTTTGATGCCGAAATGGTTGAACAGCGCCTGCAGCACGGTGATGAAGGCAACGAACCCGACGATTTCGCCCGGCGTGCCGGTGATGCCAAACCAGCTTCCGAACGTTCCAACAAAGAAGAAGGCGGTGCCGATGTTGATGGCGCCGAGCACGGTGATCAGGCCAAACAGATTGAGCCAGGCCGTCAGCCAGCCGGTGAAGCGGTTGCCGAGGATCGACGACCAATGATAGAGGCCGCCGGCGGTCGGAAATGCCGAGGCGATCTGCGCCATGGCAAGGGCGAAGAAGCCCGATACGCAGCAGCCCACGATCCAGCCTATGCCCGCACCCGCGCCACCGATCGACGATGTCGCCTGCGCGAAGGAATTGATGCCGCCTGAAAGGATGCAGATGATCGAGAACGAGATCGCGAAATTCGAGAAGCGGCTCATGCTTCGCGACAGTTCCTGGGCATAGCCCATTCCGTGGAGAACCTTGAGGTCCTCCTTCTTGTCAACTTCAGTATAACCCGGTGCTGCCATTTTGGTGTCCCCTGTTGGTTCTTAGCTAGCCGATTGAACTGACTTTCCGACTGAATGGGATCTGGAATGTACGGCCTCGTCGTCCGGCTCCAGATCCGAAAAAATGCCCGTGAGCAGATCCGCCCATTTCCGCTGCCCGGTTTCGCCGGCGATTTCGTCGTTGCGGATTTCGATCATCGCGCAAGGCAAGCCGCGCGAGCGCGCATGCCGTTCCAGCGTGAAGTAGACGCGGTCGGCCGGCGAATAGGGCTCGTTGACGCCGACGGTGATGCCGGCAAGCCGCTTCAGCGCCGAAATCAGCGGTGCCGCCAGCCGGCGATCCTCGTCATGGATGATGCCGATGTGCCAGGGCCGGTTGCGGCCCTTGTAAACCGGCGTGAAGGAATGCACCGAAACCAGGCGGGTCGCCTGTCCACGCGCCAGCCTGTCTTCGACAACATGCTCGATAGCGGCATGAAACGGCTGCCATGACAGGGCGACACGGGCCGCGCGCTGCTTTTCCGACAGGCCGGTATTGCCCGGTATGGCCGTTGTCTCGCTGACCGGCGGTACCAGGTCGGGCGCATCGAGCGGCCGGTTGCAGTCGACGACGAGGCGAGAAATGCGGGTTTCGACCAGCGTCGCATCGAGCGCCTGCGCCATGCGGCGGGCGACCGGCAGTGCGCCTGGATCCCAGGCGATGTGGCGGGACAGGTCCTCGGCGGCAAGGCCAAGCGTGCCGAATTCGGCGGGCAGGAAGTTCGAGGCGTGATCGCAGGTCAGCACGAAAGGGCTCGATCCGCCGGGGTTCGTCACCCTCACGGTATCAGACGATGCAAGGCTGGCGGGCCGTGCTTTCTCCATAGTCTGCCGTCCCCGGGGAGCGCTGTATCGTATGTTACGTATTTTGCCTCATTGCGTCCCTGTGGATGATTTCATACAGTTTGTCCGGCTTTGTCAAATGCGATTTCGGAAAAGACCATCGACCGAGCCAGGGTGGGGAAAAGATGATTTCCAGCATTGCCGAACTGATCGCCGACCGTATCGGCGCGATGCCAGCCAGCGAACGGCGCGCGGCCCAGACGCTGATCGCCAACTATCCGATGATCGGCCTGAAGACGGTCGCCGAATTTTCGGCCGCGGCCGGCGTTTCCTCCCCGACCATCCTGCGTTTCGTCGCCCGGCTCGGCTTCCAGAACTATCCGGAATTCCAGTCGAGCCTGCAGGACGAACTGGCGGCGCAACTGCAATCACCGGCGACAAGGACACTCAATCCGCCCTCGCCCGGCGGCGGCACGGTGTCACCGATGCTGGAAGCAACGCTCGACAATATGCGCGAGACGTTCCGGCATCTGTCCGACAGGCAGCTTGCCGACATCGCCGCCCGGCTCGCCGACCGGCGCGGCAAGACCTTCCTGATCGGCGGCCGCTTCACCGATCCGCTGGCCCGTTACATGGCCGCCCACCTGGCGGTCATCCAGCCTGACGTCTTTCACCTCGCCGGCCAGGAAAGCATGTGGCGCGACCGGCTGATCGACATGGGCAAACGCGATGTGCTGGTGATCTTCGACATCAGGCGCTACCAGGACAGCCTCGTCCGCTTCGCCGAGAAAGCGCATCAGCGCGGCGTTCAGATCGTGCTGTTCACCGACCAGTGGCTGTCGCCGATCGCGCGTTTTGCCCGCCATGTCATCGCCGGACGAACCGCGGTGCCGTCGGCATGGGACTCTTCGGCCGCCCTGTTCGTCGTCGCCGAAACGCTGATCGGCGCCGTTACTCGCCAACTGGAAGCAGAGGGCGCCAAACGCATCCGCGAAATGGAAAGTCTGCGTTAGGCTTCGAACGTTACGTATATTTAATGTGCGCAGTCACTGGAGAGTTGTCATAAGGACGCGATATCGGGGGTGGCTTCTCGCCTTATAATAGCCTCGCTGCGTCTGCTTCATTTCGGGAAACCGGTAGACGGAAGGATTGTTTTACCAACCGGAGTGCCGATGGCCGCCTGGAAACAGATACTTTTCGCGCTAGTGGTGCTGGTTGTCGCGGCAGCCGCCTGGCTGCGCTTTTATCCCGGCGCACCGGATGTGCTGGCACGCTGGGGAATAGACTGGGTTTATGCGGCAGCGCCCCCTGCTGAAACCGGTGGGGCCAACGCGAAGCAGGCAAACGGCCGCAATGGCGGCAACCAGCGGGTGAACGTGGTCGCCCTGGCGGCCACTTCGGCTGTTATCAACGATCGCCTGCAGGCGATCGGCACCGGCCGCGCCAACGCCTCGGTGACCGTCAATCCCTACAGTTCCGGCCGCCTCGCCGAACTGCTGGTCGAATCCGGCAGCCATGTCGACAAGGGACGGATCCTCGCGACCCTCGATTCCGAGACCGAAGTGATCTCTCAGGACCGGGCCAAGCTCGCACTGCAGGATGCGCAGGCCAAGCTCGACCGCGTCAAGTCGTTGCGTGCTTCCAACGCCGCGACACCGGTCGCCGTTGCCGACGCCGAGGTGGTGTTGGCGGGCGCCAAGCTGGCGCTTCAGGATGCGGAACTTGCACTGCAGCGCCGGTCGATTCTGGCGCCGATCGCCGGCACCGTCGGCATCCTGCCGATCTCCGCCGGCAACTATGTCACCAGCCAGTCGGCCATCGCCACGCTCGACGACCGGTCCTCGATCCTGGTCGATTTCCTGGTGCCCGAACGCTTCGCCGCCGCCGTCAAGGTTGGCGCGCAATTGACGGCGACGCCGATCGCCAATCCCAGCAATGCCTATACCGGCACGGTTTCGGCCATAGACAACCACATCGATGAAAAGAGCCGCACCCTTCTGGTCAAGGCCAAGATCGCCAACCCCGCCGATTCCCTGCGTGCCGGTATGTCGTTCGGCATCACCATGAAATTTCCGGGGCAGACCTATCCGGCCGTCAGCCCGCTGGCGATCCTGTGGGGTTCGGACGGCGCCTATCTCTGGCAGATCGAGGACGGCAAGGCCAGGCGGGTCCCGGTGCGCATCATCCAGCGCAACACCGAGACGGTGCTGATCGACGCTGAGATCGACAGCGGCGACATGGTGGTCACCGAAGGCACCCAGAGCGTCAGCGAGGGCGGCGCGGTCCGCCTCGCCGGCGAAGAGCAGCGCGCCGCGGACGCGGCCGAAGGCTCATGACCGGAACCGTCAACGCCGCCAGCGATACCGGCTTCACCGCGCTGTTCATCCGCAGGCCGGTCATGGCCTTCGTGCTGAACACGCTGATCGCAGTCGCCGGCCTCGCCGCCTTCTACGGCGTCGAAATCCGCGAACTGCCTGACGTCGACCGCGCCGTCGTCACCGTTTCCACCGCCTTCGAGGGTGCTGCGGCCGAAACCGTCGACCGCGAACTGACGGACACGATCGAGGGCGCTGTCGCCCGCGTCTCCGGCGTCAAATCGATCTCGTCTTCTTCCTCATTCGGCTCGAGCCGCGTCACCATCGAGTTCAACGATGGCGTCGACCTCAATGTCGCCGCCTCGGACGTGCGTGATGCCGTCGGCCGCGTCGCCAACCAGATGCCGGAAACGGCCGATCCGCCGCGCATCGTCAAGGCCGACGCCAATTCCGACCCGGTGATGCGGCTGGCGGTGACCTCGGACAACATGTCGATCCAGGACATGACCGTGGTGGTCCAGGACCAGATCGAGGACGAGTTGGCCGCCGTGCCCGGCGTTGCCGACGTCCAGGTCTATGGCGACCGTGACAAGATCTTCCGCATCGACGTCGACCAGAACAAGCTGGCCAGCCTCGGCTTCACGGTGGCCGACCTCAGGGCGGCACTTGCCTCGGTCGCCTTCGATTCCCCCGCCGGCTCGATCACCACGACCAACCAGGACCTGATCGTTCGCACGACCGCCGACGTGACCACGCCGGAAGAATTCGAAAACATCATCATCGGCGGCACGACGCGCATCCGCGACGTCGCCACCGTCACGCTTGGCCCCGATGTCGGCCAGACCACGCTGCGTTCGGATGGCAAGACCGGTATTGGCATCGGCATCATCCGCCAGGCGGAATCGAACACGCTGGACATCTCGACCGGCGTCCAGGCCGCCGTCGCCAAACTGCAGGAAAACCTGCCCAAGGGCATGTCGATCAAGATCACCAGCGACGACGCGGTCTTCGTCAAGGGCGCGGTGCACGAGGTCGAGATCGCCCTCGGCTTGTCCGTGACCATGGTGCTGATCGTCATCTATGTGTTTCTGCTCGACTGGCGCGCGACGCTGATCCCCGGCCTGTCGATGCCGGTCGCCATGATCGGCACCATCGCCGCCATCTATCTGGCCGGCTTTTCGGTCAACATCCTGACCCTTCTGGCCTTGGTGCTGGCGACGGGACTGGTCGTCGACGACGCTATCGTCGTGCTCGAAAACATCGTGCGACGACGCAACGAAGGCATGGGGCCGCGTGCGGCAGCCGTGCTCGGCGCGCAGGAAGTGTTCTTTGCCGTCATTGCCACCACCTTGACGCTGGTCGCCGTCTTCGTGCCGATCTCGTTCCTACCCGGCCAGACCGGCGGCCTGTTCCGCGAATTCGGCTTCGTGCTCGCCATGTCGGTGCTTTTGTCCTGCGTGGTGGCGCTGACGCTGTGCCCTATGCTCGCCTCGCGCATGCTGACCAGCGCATCCCTCCACCACGACGGCGGTAGTGGCATCGGCGCCCGCATCGGTGGTGCGCTCAACACAGCCTACAGGCGCGGCCTGCACGCCTGCCTCGATGCGCCATGGATCGTGCTTCTGGTCGCGGTGTTGTTTGCCGGAACCGCCTTCACCCTGTTCGGCACCATCCGCCAAGAACTGACGCCGACCGAGGACCGCGCCGCCGTGCTGCTGCGCATCAGCGCACCGCAAGGCGTCAGCCTCGACTACACCACCCAGCAGATGCAGAAGATCGAGAAGCTGATCCAGCCGATGCGCGATTCCGGCGAAATCCGCAGCACTTTCGAGAATGCCGGCCAGAACGGCTCCTACAACTCCGGCTTCATGGTGATGACGCTGGCGCCGTGGAACGAGCGCAGCCGCAGCCAGCAAGAGATCATGGCCGAGATCAGCCGCCTGACCAGGCAGGTTCCCAGCGTGCGCATCTTCCCGGTGCAGCCTAACAGCCTCGGCATCCGCGGCGCCGGGAACGGTCTACAGTTCGCGCTGGTCGGCAACGACCGCAAGGCGCTTGGCGACGCGGCGGTGAAGATCATCGCCGAGATGCAGAAGGACCCGCGCTTCCAGACACCGCGCCTGTCGATCGACCCGACTCAGCCGCAGCTTGCCGTCGCCATCGATCGCGAACGCGCCTCCGACCTCGGCATCGACATCACCGGCCTGGCCAACACCTTGCAGGCCATGCTCGACGGCAACGATGTCGTCGACGTCTACATCGCCGATCGCAGTTATGGCGTGAAGCTGGTCTCGACCACCAATCCGATCAACGATCCGACCGACCTGGAAAACATCTTCCTGAAAACGGCCGACGGACGCTTCGTGCCGATGTCGACCATCGCCACGCTGACCGAACGCGCCGTGCCGCCATCGCTGTCGCGTGAACAGCAGCAGCCGTCGGTAGCCATCACCTCCAACCTCAGTGGCGACTTCGCGCTCGGCGATGCGCTCACCCGCGCCGAGGAAATCGCCACGCCGCTGCTGCCCGCGGGCAGCCGCATTTTGCCGCTGGCCGAGGCCGCGACGCTGGGCGAGACCAACAGCGCCATGATCACCATCTTCGGCTTCGCGCTGGTCATCATCCTTTTGGTGCTAGCCGCCCAGTTCGAGAGCTTCGTCAGCGCCGTCATCATCATGGCGACGGTGCCGCTCGGTCTCGCCTGCGCCATCTTCGCGCTGCTCCTCAGCGGCACCAGCCTCAACGCCTACAGCCAGATCGGCCTGGTGCTGCTGGTCGGCGTCATGGCCAAGAACGGCATCCTGATCGTCGAATTCGCCAACCAGCTGCGCGATCGCGGGCTTGGCGTGCGCGAAGCGATCGAGCAGGCCTCGATCATCCGCGTGCGGCCGGTGATGATGACGATGATCTGCACCGTGCTCGGTGGCCTGCCGCTGGTGCTGGCGAGCGGCGCCGGTGCCGAGGCGCGCGTCGCGCTTGGCTGGGTCATCGTTGGCGGACTGGGGTTGGCCACCGTCTCGACGCTGTTCCTGACGCCGGTCGCCTATCTCCTGCTTGGCCGCTTCGTCACGCCGAAAACGCATGAGGAGGCCCGACTGAAGCGCGAGCTCGAGGAAGCCGCCTACACCAATGTAGAGCCCGCGGAATAGAGACATTCCAGGAAAGTGTGTGGCGGTTTTCCGCCGCTACTTCAGCGATCGGCCTTCGATCGACCAGCGTGCGGCGAGGAAATTCAGCACCGCCGCCACCACGACACCGCCGATCTTTGCCGGCCATACCCCGGCGATGCCGGCGAACAGCGCGATCGAAAGGCTGGAGACGCCGAGCGAAATCAGCCCCCCAAGCGAGGCAAAGCGAAGGAACGCGTCATGCAGCCGGATGGCTCGATTGCGCTCGAACGACCAGAAGCCATTCGCCACGAACGAGAAGGTGACGGCGATGAACCAGGCTGCGATGTTGGCGGGCAGCGGCGAAACCCCGAGCTTGAGCAGCAGGAAGAAGCTGGCAAGGTCGATGGCTGTATTGGCAAGTCCGACAATGGCAAAGCGGACGATCTTGTTGCCGGTCGAACGCTGGGGCCGCTCGGCGTCGCTCATCGCTTGCCGTCCATGATTGCGACACCGGCACGGGCCAGGCTTGCGCCCAACTCGTCCGACGCCAAGACCGCGAACTCGACCTCGCGCACGCCTTGCATCGTGTCGCGAGCGCGCAGCGTCTCGTCGACATGGCCGGGGTGGCACATGAACAGCCCGCGTTCCGGCAACGCCTTTACGGCGGCCTGCAGAACAGGAGCGAATTTTTCGGGGCGCCGCCAGTCATAGATGCCGGCCAGCGGCTCGAAAAGGGTGAAACCGGCGCTCTGCATCGACCGGTTGAAGCCGGCAGCGAGTACCGCGATCGCCGCTACCTTCGGCACTACGGCGAACGTACCGGCCAATGCCGGGGCGCCGCGCAGCGCCGGCTTGTCGCTTCCTTCGCCAAGGCGCGCGCGCAGCCATGTGCGCACGACGGGAAGGAAATGCACATGCTGGTGCCCGTCGACGAAGTCGGGCCGGCGCCCCAGCGCCTCGACAAAGCGGCTGTACTGGGCGTCGAGTTCCGCATGGACATCGCGCTCAGCGATGTGGCCACGCAGAACAGGCAATGCCAGTGCGCGGAGCGGCGGCAGCCGGCCTTCCGGCGCCAGGCTCGACCGGCCGGTGACGGCGGGCTGGTCGGTCAAGGTAAGATGCAGCCCGACAGCGACACGGCCGCACAGAGGTTTTATGCGCGCGGCCTCACCAGCCCATTCCGGAAAGCCGGTCATGCAGCTGGTGCCCGTCAGGCGGCCGCGATCGAGCAGGTCGAGGATGGCGGCGGAGACGCCAGGCGCCAGGCCGTAATCATCGGCGATCAGACGGATGCGCCGCGTCATCTGTCGGGAGCGCCCGGATCCGGCCTCTCGGCGGAGACGTCGCTGCGCACGACATCGCGCACGAGATAGACCGGCCGATCCTTGCTTTCGCTGAGCGTGACCCAGACATATTCGCCGATCAGGCCAAGCAGGGTCAGGTTGAGGCCGCCGAGCAGGACGACGGCGACCAGCAGGCTGGGGTAACCCGGAACGGCAATGCCGTAGAAGATCACCTCGAAGAACACCTTGGCGCCGTAGATCGCGCCGGCCAACGCCGCGAGCAGCCCGCTGAGGCTGATGAGGCGCAGCGGAATGACGGAAAACGAGGTGAAACCTTCAAGCGAGAAGGCGATCAGGTTGAGCCGGCTCCATTTCGACGTACCGCTGGCGCGGCCCTCCGGCGAATAGGGCAATGCCTTCTGGCGAAAGCCCGCCCAGGCAAACAGGCCCTTGTTGAAGCGCCGCTTGTCGCGCAGGCTGGTCAGAGCGCGCGCGACAGCGCCGCGCATGACGCGAAAGTCGCCGGCATTTTCGGGAATATCGAAACGCTGGCTGCTGTTGATCAGGCTGTAGAAAAGCCGGGCCAGCTGGCTGCGCCGCCAGCTCGCCTCGCGGCGGTCGTTCTGCGCATAGACGACGTCGATGTCCGGATGGTCCACCAGCTCGGCGATCAGCTTCAGGCTGATGTCCAAGGAATGCTGGAGGTCGGCGTCCATGATGAGCACCATATCAGCGCGCGACTGGTCGAGGCCGGCCAGCACAGCGACTTCCTTGCCGAAATTGCGGCTGAGGCGGACGATCTCCCACGACCCCGTCAGCGCCTGGGAAAACCGTCCGGCGCCATCGTCATGGCTGCCGTCATCGACCAGGATCTTGTGCACCGTCATGCCGTAGCGCTGTGCCACGGCCGCTTCGAGCTCGCCGAGCAGGCGTGCGAAGGCGGATGCCGATGGCGCCTCGTTGAAGAACGGCGCAACGATATCGAGTGTCCGCCGCAACTCAGCCATTTGCGATCCCCGCATTCACCACCTTTTCCCGTGCCTTGGCCCAGAACCACCAGATCAGGGAACCGGCAATGAGAGTGACCGTGATCGGCCGGAACCAAGGGAAGAGGAGATCGTGCACATGGCGATCGACGCCGCTCAGTCCTGCCGCGAAAAGCGCCGTGGACAGCACCGAGGCCAGGACGCCGCCTCGCTCTTCGCGCCACAACAGAGCGATGGCGAGACCGGCGGGCACCGCGATCATGGCATAAGTGTTGGGCTCGACGCGCGGGTTGAAGACGCACATGTAGAAAGTGGCCGTCAGGAAGATCGCCAGCCCCGCCGGTCCGCGTTCAAGCTTGCGGTCGAACCAGATGACGGCTGAAAGCGTAAACAGAGCCATGACCATGCGCACGATCGTGGCACCGAATTCCGGAATGGGCAGCCCTACGGCCGTAAAAGGCGCCGTGAAGTCGGACGCAACGAAATGGCTGGTGTTGTCGACGGCCATGGAGGTCAGCATCTGGGCGAAGACACGATACTGATCGTTGAGATAGCCAGCGGGAGCAAAAGCGTAAGGCAGCGCCAGCACGAACAGCACCGCCAGCACCAGCGCCGGTATCAACCGGAGCCGAAGGGCTCCTACCAACAACAGCATAATGATCGCGGTCGGCTTGGCGATGATGGCAAGCGAAGCCCAGAAGAACGTCTCCGCCCGCCGCCCTTCCAGGGCCGACAGAGTGAGAAGCCAGCAGGCGCCGGTCAAAAGGATCGTCGCCTGGCCGTTGCGGATCGCGCCAAGCGCCATCGGCAAAGCGAGGAAAAGACCGAAAGAAAGCAGCCACGTCAATTCGCCGCCGCCGAGCTTGCGCACCTGCCGCATCGCGGCATAGGTCAGCACAGCGAAGCCAAGGGTGTGCCACACCACGCCGCCCAGATGCGGACCGAGTTTGACTATCGGTGTATAGAGCGCGGCAAAGGCCGGCGCGTAGAGATACCCCATCTCGGATTGGGTGTCGTAGAGTGGCAGACCGGCCAGAAGCGCCTCGCTGCCGTCTATATAGGCCTGCCATACCGTGCGCGTGTGGGGCGACCGCAGGACCATGGCAAGAACGACCAGGAACGCTCCGATCCAAAGGCTAAACCCCAAACGGTCGAACACCGGCTTGGACATCTTCATCAAGGCACCCCACACCATCCGGAACGGGCCCAGTCCAGCCCTGTCCCGGCATTCGATGGCGGCGACATATCACGGACAAAGCGGCGTGGCATAGGGGGCTGAAAGACGCGGCCATCGGCTTGACGATCCGGACAGCTGCCGGATACCGGCATTCTCCGTCCGTCGAAAGCTCTCTGAGTCCTCGTATCCAAGTTTCTCGCGTCTTTCGAATTGCTCTAAGGCCGGATGAACACCTTGCCGTTGGGTTTGGCCAGCTCCGCCGGCACCCGCGCCATGGCCTCGGCAAGCGGCACCACCGCCGTCACGTCGGTCGACCAACGCCCGTCGGAAAACCGCTTCTGCGCTTCCAGGATCGCCGGGCCACGGCGGTCGCGGAACTGGCGCATCCACTCGCTCAGCCAAAAACCTTCGATATGCTTGTGCTGGAAGATCAGCTGGCCGGGCTCGCGGATAACAGTGGCTTCGGGATCGAGCCGCCCGTAGATGATCCAGCGCGAACGCTTCGGCATGGCGTCGAAGATGGCGGAGGCCAGCGGCCCGGTCACCGCGTCCAGGAAGATGCGCGGCTGCTCGGCCTTCATCACCTCGCGCAGCGCCGCCTTGAAATCCGGCGCCTTTTCATTGAGGACGTGCGCCGCGCCAAGCTCTTTCAGCAAAGCGATCTGATCGTCGCGGCGTACGGTGACGATTGGCCGGAAACCCTCTTCCCTGGCCAGGCCGATGATCAGCTTGCAGAGCTGGCTGGCGCCGGCGGTCATGACGAAGGCCTTTTCGCCTTCCTGTTTGACGATGTCGAACATGGCGAGCGCGGTGATCGGGTTGACGATCATCGCCGCGCCATCCTCGTCGCGGACGGTGTCGAGCAGCGGGATGCAGGCAGCAGCCTCGGCGACAGCATACTCGGCCCATGAGCCCCAGTTGCTGACGCCGGTGGCAAAAGCAACGCGCTTGCTGATCAGGCTTTTGGGATAGGGCTCGTCACCGCTGGCGACGACCGTGCCGACGCCCTCGAAGCCGGCCGGCTGGCCCTTGGCGCGCGGCTGGCCGTATTGGCCCTTGATGAAGGCGACATCGGACGGATTGATCGAGGCGAGGCTGACCTTGATCAGCACCTGGCTGGGGCCCGGTGTCGGCACCGCGATGCTGCCCGGCTCAAGATAGAGCTCCATTGCCTCCAGCACGCTGCCGCTCGGCGTCCTGGTGTAGCCGTCGCCGACCAGCAGCAGCGCCTTCATTTCGGAGGGGACGGTCATCGGAACACTCCTTGCTTGCACCTGTCGGCGTCGCCGGATGATGATGCCGGCGCTCAAACCTTTTCCTGCGTGTATTTTTTCAGCTCTGTGCGCGCCACCTGGCGGCGATGCACGGCGTCCGGACCGTCGGCGAGGCGCAATGTCCGCAGATGCGTCCACGAACGCGCCAGCGGCGTGTCCTGGCTGATGCCTTGCGCGCCGAACATCTGCACCGCCTCGTCAGTGACCTTGAGCGCAACGCGGGGTGCTACGACCTTGATCTGGCTGATCCAGGGGGCGGCGGCGCGCGCATCGCCCTGGTCGATCATCCACGCCGCCTTGAGGCAGAGCAGGCGGGCCATCTCGATCTCCATGCGGCATTCGGCGATGATGTCGAAATTGGCGCCGAGCTTGGCCAGGGGCTGACCGAAGGCCTCGCGGCGTACCGAACGCTGGCACAGCATCTCGAGCGCCATTTCGGCCTGGCCGATGGCGCGCATGCAGTGGTGGATGCGGCCGGGGCCGAGCCGCCCTTGCGCGATCTCGAACCCCCTGCCCTCGCCGAGGATCAGATTCGACGCCGGTATCCGCACATTGTCGAAGCGGAGGTGCATGTGGCCGTGCGGCGCGTCGTCGTCGCCATAGACCTGCATGGCCCGGACCTTGGTCACGCCTTTCGTGTCGGAAGGCACCAGGATCATCGAATGGCGGCGGTGCTTCGGCTCATCATCGCCGCCGGTCCGGACCATGACGATGTAGATGGCACAGCGCGGATCGCCGGCACCCGATGCCCACCATTTCTCGCCGTTGAGCACATAGTCGTCGCCCTGACGTTCGCAACGCATGGCAATGTTGGTGGCGTCGGAGGAGGCGACATCCGGCTCGGTCATCAGATAGGCCGAGCGGATCTTGCCGTCGAGCAGCGGTTCCAGCCATTCTTTCTTGTGGTCGGCCGAGCCATACCGTTCCAGCACCTCCATGTTGCCGGTGTCGGGCGCCGAACAGTTGAAGGTCTCGGCGCCGAGATGCGCCTTGCCCATCTCCTCGGCCAGATAGGCATATTCGACGGTGGAAAGGCCGTAGCCGCGTTCCGAGCCGGTCAGCCAGAAATTCCACAGGCCACGCTCTCGTGCGGTCTTCTTCAGCCCTTCGAGGATCTCGCTCTGGCGCGCACTATAGACCCAGCGATCGCCTTCCTTGCCCACCTCGCCCAGGAATTCCTTGTCGAGCGGCATGATCTCGTCGCGCACCATGGCCGCGACGCGCGCATGGATCGGCTTCAGCCGCTCGGTCATGCCGAGATTCATCTCCGTCATCGGTCGCTAACCCTTCATACACGCCAGGCATTTTGTCAGTGGCAAGGATGACCGTACTTCGGATAGCCTTGTCAACGCGAACTGTTTGCCCGCATGCCGAGCGCGGAGGATTGTGATGAGCTATCTGGACGAGCTGTTTTCGGTGGCCGGCAAGACCGCGCTGGTGACAGGTGCCGCGACCGGCATCGGCCGCATGGCGGCGACCGCGCTGGTGCAGGCCGGCGCCAGCGTGATGATCGCGTCGCGCAAGGGCGAAGATTGCGTCAAGGTCGCCGAAGAGTTGAACGAGCTTGGTGCACCGGGCCGGGCCGAAGGCTTTGCCGGTGATGTCTCCAGCGAAGCCGGCATTGCCGCACTCGTCGCCGAGGTCAAAGCGCGGACCGGGAAACTCAATATTCTCATCAACAATGCCGGCGTCTCCTGGGGCGCGCCATTGGAGAGCTTTCCCTATTCGGCATGGGCCAAGGTGCTCGGCGTCAACGTCACCGCGGTCTTCCATCTGACCCGCGAATTGCTGCCGCTGCTCGATGCCGCCGCCAGCGACGCCGATCCGGCCAGGGTGATCAACCTCGGTTCGGTGATGGGCACACAGCCGCTGGCCGACGATGCCTATTCCTACACCGCCTCGAAGGCCGCGGTTCATCATCTGACGCGCACACTGGCGCTTGAGTTCGCCGCCCGCCGCATCACCGTCAACGCTTTCGCCCCCGGCCCCTTCCAGAGCCGTATGACGGCGTTTGCCACCGGCACGCAAGAACAGGCCAGACATGTCGGCAACCACGTTCCGATCGGCCGTATCGGCGCACCGGATGACATTGCCGGCGCAACGCTCTATTTGTGCAGCCGTGCAGGCAGCTATGTCACCGGCGCTATCCTGCCGATCGACGGCGGACAGTCGGTGCAGCATGGGCTGACGCTGTTCAAGGAATGACATTTTCCGGCCACAGAAGCCGGAGGTGAACTGGAGGACATGAGCGTGGAACCGATCAGTCTCGATGTGCTTCTGGCCAATATTGGCAAGGAGGTTGGCGTGTCGCCGTGGCGGGTGGTCACGCAACGCATGATCGACCAGTTCGCCGACGCCACCGACGACCACCAGTTCATCCACTGCGACCCGGAGCGCGCGATGCGCGAAACGCCGTTCGGCGGCACCATCGCACACGGCTTCCTGTCGCTGTCGCTGTTGTCGGCGATGACCTTCGAGACCATGCCGCCACTGGAAAACAGCAAGATGGGCGTCAACCATGGCTTCGATTCGCTGCGCTTCCTGGCGCCGGTGAAGACCGGGGCGCGCATCCGCACCCGTTTCGTGCTGGCCGACGTCAAGGTCAGGCCGTCGGGCTGGGTGCAGACCGCGCATGACGTGACGATCGAGATCGAGGGCTCGAAAAAACCGGCGCTGACGGCGCGCTGGCTGACGCTGACCCTGATCGAACGCCAGCCCGAGACGGCATGAGTGATCCCGTTCTCGACCAGGCAGCGCTTGCGCCTTACCTCGAGGCGAACATACCGGGCTTTTCCGGGCTCCTTTCCATCGAAAAATTCAAATCGGGCCAATCGAACCCGACCTATCTCATAACGGCGGCAAGCGGCCGTTACGTGCTGCGCGCCAAGCCGCCGGGGCAGTTACTGAAATCGGCGCATCAGGTCGACCGCGAATTCAGGGTGATGAGCGCGCTTGCCGGCACCGCCGTGCCTGTGCCTGACATGCTGCATCTGTCGGCGGAGGACTCGCCGATCGGCCGCATGTTCTACGTCATGGATTTCCTCGACGGCCGCATCTTCTGGGATCCGGCGCTGCCGGAGGCAGGCGACAACGAAGAACGCGCCGCCGTCTACGATGCCATGAACGACACCCTTGCCGCGCTGCACGATGTCGATATCGAGACCGTGGGGATCGGCGATTTCGGCCGGCCGGGCAATTATTTCGAGCGCCAGTTGGCGCGCTGGAGCAGCCAGTACCGCGCTTCGGAAACCGGCACTGTCGCCGATATGGACCGGCTGATCGCCTGGCTGGAAACGCATATGCCGGCCGATGACGGCCGCGTCTCGCTGGTGCATGGCGACTACCGGCTGGACAATCTGATCTTCGCGTCCGATCGGCCAAGGGTGCTGGCGGTGCTCGACTGGGAACTATCGACATTAGGTCACCCCTTTGCTGACATCGCCTATCAGTGCATGCAATGGCGGCTGCCGCACGCGTCGGGTTTTCGCGGTCTGGACGGTGTCGATCGTTCCGCACTCGGCCTGCCTTCCGAGGAGGACTACGTCGCCAGCTACTGCCGGCGGCGCGGGCTCACCGGTATCGGCAACTGGACGTTCTTCCTCGCCTTTTCCTTCTTCCGGCTGGCTGCAATCTGCCAGGGCGTCTTCAAGCGGGCGCTGGACGGCAACGCCTCCAATCCGGAAAAAGCCAGGACTTATGGCGAGGCGGTGAAACTGCTTTCCCATCTCGCCGCGAGACTGATCGACAAAGAGGCGTGATGGGCCGCTTTGACGGAGCAACAGTGCTGATCACGGGTGCTGCCGGCGGCTCGGTCGTGGCGCCGCGAAAGGCTTTGCCATTGAGGGAGGCTCGGTTGCCGCTCTCGGATGTCGACAAGCGTCAGCGCGATCTGATGCATGCCGCTTGGGAACTTCCCGCGCTCTTGTCCGTTTCCGTACAGCGTATATAATTTAGCCAGGCACCAACCAACCAAAGGCACCAGATCTTGCCGCCGAGCGTCACGACACGCCGCGAGAAACAAAAGGCCGAACAGCGCTCCGAGCTGGTCGCGGCCGCGCACAAACTCGTCCAGGAAGAAGGCTATGAGGGCCTGACCATCCGCAAGCTGGCCAAACGGGTCGGCTATGCCCCTATGTCGGTCTATTCCTACTTCGCCGACAAGCAGGACATCCTGTTCGCGCTGGCGGAAGATGCGTTCGAGACGCTTGCCCGTCGCATCGAGGAGCATCCGTCCGACGATCCGATCGAGGCCTTGCAGGCGGTGATGACCGAATATGCCGCTTTCGGGCTCGGCAATCCCAACGAATACCGCACCGTGTTCATGACCGAAAAGACCAAGCTGCCGGAAGGCAAGAGTTACGACGACCTGGAAGAGAGCAACCCGGCGATGAAGGTGCTGATCAGCAGGGTCGAGGCCTGCGTCGCCGCCGGCAAACTGCAGGGCGATCCGCGCGCCATCGCCACCATGCTGTGGGCGGTCGGCCACGGCACGATCTCGCTGCTCATCACCTTTCCGTTCTACCCCTTCGGCGACCCGCAGGCCTTCGTGAAGCGGATGTGCGATTTCACGCTTGCCACGCTCAGCACGCAAAACGTGCCGCCGCTGACCGAGACCCCGGTCAACTGCTGAACGCCAGCTCCGTTCGTTTCCATATTTTCTATCTACAGCCAGAGCGGTGCGGATTTCTTGGTTAACAAAAAATTTACCGTACGCGTACGGTTTTGACTGAACTTCGCGATCGGCGGACGTATCTGTACGAAGTATCGTACATGTACGAGAAAAATTCACCCGTCGAAAACGGAGACTGACAATGAAAAAGACCCTTCTCACCCTCGCCGCCGTGCTGGCCCTTTCGGGCTCGGCCTTTGCCGCCAACACCACCACCCACCCCGTCAAGCATGCGCCCGCCGCAACCTGCGTCGACACCAAGACCAACGTGAAGCTCGATTGCGCTTCGACCGGCTCGGTCGAGAAGAAGGGCGCCACGGAAAACACCGCTGAAGGCAAGGGTCCGCGCCTCGGCATCAGCATCAATCCGTGGATTGTGCCGAGCGCATTCTGATATCTGCAGAAATCACGTCTGGCCGGTAAGCCGGCCAGTTTCAGCCGACCGAGATCGGCCGTTTGGCCGCTGAACTCTCGAAGGCAGCATCGATCAGCTTCTGCATGTCTGCGGCGCGCCTGAACGACGGATCGCCGTTGCGGCCCGCGTCCAGCGCGTCGGCAAAGCGCCGGGCGTTGCGTTTGACATCGGGCAGCGCCAGCTTTTGCCAGCGCTGAAGATCGACATCCCCACCCAGACAAGCGGACAGGTTCGAGACCTTGCCGTCGGTCTCGACCTTGATGGCGCCCTTGGTGCCGTGCAGGACCAGCGACAGATCATTGGCGTGGCCGGTCATGTAGCGGCTCGCCACGATCGTGGCGAGCGCGCCGGAACTGAGCCGCGCCGTCATCGCCACGCTGTCATTGGCATCCAGCACATAGTCGCCGATGCGCTCGCCCTCGGCCTTCGGAAACGTCACCAGATCGGCATGCAGGCTGACGATATCCTGATCGGCCCCATAGGTGGCGAAATCGAGGATATGAATGCCGACATCGCCGAGCACGCCGGTCGAGCCGTGCCGGCTCGACAAGCGCCACAACCATTTGTCGTCGACCCGCCAGTCGCCCCATGATCGGCTGACCAGCCAGCTTTGCCGGTAGCTCGCCTCGACATGGCGCAGATCACCGATCTCGCCGGCCTGAACCATACGCCGTGCCTCCTGGATCGCCGGTGAGTTGCGATAGGTCAGGTTGACCATGTTGACCACGCCGGCTGCCTCGGCCGCTTCGGTCATATCAAGCGCGTCGGCGTGGTTCGGCGCCAGCGGCTTTTCGCAAAACACATGCTTTCCGGCGCCGAGCAGTGCCAGCGTCGTCGCCATATGCGCACCATCCGGCGTCGCGTTGATGGCGGCATCAAACTGACCCCAGGCAATCGCCGCTTCCAGGCTCTCGAAGAAATCGCCGATCTTGCTGGCGGCGGCGAACGCCGCCGCGCGGCCGGGCACCTGGTCGACGCAAGCGACGATGCTGCAGCCCGCAATCCCGGCAAACTCCTCGACATGATGCCCGGCGATACCGCCGGTGCCGAGCAGAAGAAGACGATGCATCAGTTCAGGCCCCCAACCCACTCACGTCTCAATCCGCTCAGGCTCCAATCAGCTCAGGCCCTTGTCGCCGTCGGCATGCAGGCGCAGCCCCTTCTGGACGATCTTCTCCTTGGCCGCATCCGTCGGCACGTTCGGCGCATTTGTGATGCCGGACCATGCCGGCGCCGGGTTGTGCGCCCAGTGCACCGCGTTGCGCAGCACCTGCTGCACGCCCTCATTGTGATAGATCGGATAGGTCTCGTGGCCGGGCGAGAAGTAGAAGATCCTGCCGGCGCCGCGCTGGTAGGTCAGCCCTGACCGGAACACCTCGCCGCCCTCGTACCAGGAGACGAACACCGTCTCGAGCGGCTCCGGCACCGCGAACGGTTCGCCATACATTTCGGTCTCGCCGATCTCCAGGCACTCACCGATGCCTTGCGCGATCGGATGGCCGCGGTTGATCGCCCAGACGCGCTCGCGCTCGCCCGCCTCGCGCCATTTCAGCGAACAGGGCGTGCCCATCAGCCGCTTGAAAATCTTCGAGTAGTGGCCGGAATGGAGCACGAT
Source organism: Mesorhizobium cantuariense (assembly GCF_042647205.1). Lineage (NCBI taxonomy): Bacteria > Pseudomonadati > Pseudomonadota > Alphaproteobacteria > Hyphomicrobiales > Phyllobacteriaceae > Mesorhizobium > Mesorhizobium cantuariense. The sequence continues at coordinate 5,546,349 of NZ_JBHRVD010000001.1, forward strand.
CAGGCCCATGCCTTCCCACACCCGCTTCTGCACCCGCTCGACGATCTCGTCCTTGACCTCGCCATGTGCCGCGTGGCCCCACCACAAAAGCACGTCGGTGGCCGCCAGGCGCTTCTCGCTCAAGCCATGTTCAGGTTCCTGCAAGGTGGCGGTGGTCGCCTCGATGCCCTTGTCCTGGTTGAGTGCCGCGGCAATGGTGCCATGCATCCCCAAGGGATAGAGGTCGCGTACGGCTTCATTGGTCTGCTCGTGGACATTCTCGCCCCAAACGATCGCTTTTGTCGGCATTTTCATCTCCCAAAGCGCTTTAAATAGCATGCCCAACGGGATTGAGAAGGTCCGATGCAGCCTGGTCCGATGGAAAATTGAGCAATTCCAGGAAAAGTGTGAAGCGGTTTTCCCGGGAAAAGCGCATAGCGCTTTCCCTTGGGAATTGCGCCAAAACAAACGAGATAGAGCGGTTCAGCGTTTCCGCGAAACGATGAAACGCTCTACGTCTTGCGCTTCTTGCGCCCGGGCACGGTCTTGGCCTGGCCCGGCTTCGCCGGAGCGCCGGAGATGGACGATCCAGTGATCGACACCGGATCGCTGGCCGGGAACGTGTCTTCGAGGCCTTCCTCGAGTTCCTCTTCGGCGCTCGGCGCTTCGTGCCGCTCATGTTCGAGCGAGCGGACGGCCGATGTCTTTTTGACCGGTGACTTCGGCGCGGAATTCGACGGCATCGGAATTCTCCCTCGGCGTGCGGATGCAGAACGAGCGTGCCCTGCAAAGCGTTCCGAGTTCAGACCGCCGCGTCCCGCGATCCCTCGGACAGGAAAGTAAAGACATAGTCCGAGAAGGAACGCCAGCATTCAACCCGAAAGGCATCCGCTGCCGTGCGCAACAGCACGATCTCGGTCTTGCCCAGGATCGTGCGCGACGCCGCTCCCACCGGGAAGGCATCGAGCGACAGATCCTGCGGGCAGCCCGCATTGATCGTCGCCGCTGCCCCGGCGCCCGTCACGGCGATAGCGATGTTGCGATGCGAGATACCGACCGCCGAGTGCAAAGCGGAAACCCCAGCACAATCGGCGAGCGGATCATTGCCGGCCTCGTCGATAACAAGCCATTCGTCGGGGCCGAGCCACAAAGCGGTGCGCCCGCCCTTCGAGGCAAGCGTCTTCGGCTTTTTCGGCAAGGTCACACCGAGCGCCTTCGAAAGCGCTGCAATCGAGGGCTCCGGCGCGCGCAATGACATGCGCTCGGCCGGCGGCAGCACCTCGACCTTGACGCCGGCAGCAGTGGTGCTGCGACCAGTCAGCGCCGGGCGGCGTTCAACCGAAGGCGATGCAGCCGGAGCCGTCTTCCTTGCAGCGGCCTTAGCCATTGAGGCGCCCTCCCGTCTCGTCGAAGAACACCATGCCGGTAACCTCCACTTCGATCACCCCGTCCGGCATCGGCACATAGAGCGTCTCGCCCATGCGCTCGCGGCCGCCGGCGACCAGCGCCAGCGCGATCGAGCGGCCGCAATTTTCCGACCAGTAGCTCGAGGTGACGTGACCGATCATCTTCATCGGGATCGCCTGCTTCGGATCCTCGACGATCTGCGCGCCTTCTTCGAGCACCACCTTGGGGTCCTTGGTCTTGAGGCCGACCAGCTGCTTGCGGCCCTTGGCGACCAGATCCGGCCGCGCCATGCCCCTGATACCGACGAAATCGGCCTTCTTCTTGCCGACCGCCCAGTCGAGGCCGGCATCGTTCGGCGTCACCGTGCCATCGGTGTCCTGGCCGACGATGATGTAGCCCTTTTCGGCACGCAGCACATGCATGGCCTCGGTGCCGTAGGCGGCAGCGCCATGCTTCTGACCTTCGGCCCACAAGGCTTCCCAGACGGCCTGGCCATAGTCAGCCGGCACGTTGACCTCGAAGCCGCGCTCGCCGGTGAACGACATGCGGAACAATCTGGTCGGCACGCCGCAGATCTTGCCTTCGCGCACCGACATGTGCGGCAGCGCCTCGTCAGACATGTCGATGCCTTCGACCAGCGGCGCGATGATGTCGCGCGACTTCGGCCCCTGCACCGCGATGACCGCCCATTGTTCGGTGATCGAGGTCAGCCAGACATTGAGATGCGGGAACTCGGTCTGGAGATAGTCCTCCATGTGGTTCATGACGCGCGGCGCGCCTCCGGTCGTCGTCGTCACATGGAAACGGTCCGGCGCCAGCCTGCCGACGACACCGTCATCATAGATGAAGCCGTCCTCGCGCAGCATGATGCCATAGCGACAGCGGCCGGGCTCCAGCTTCTCCCACGGATTGGTGTAGAGCAGCTCCATGAACTTGGCTGCGTCCGGCCCGACCACTTCGATCTTGCCCAGCGTCGAGGCATCGAACAGACCCGCCGTCTTGCGCACCGCGACGCATTCACGGTCGACCGCGGCATGTATGTCTTCGCCTGCCTTGGGGAAATACCAGGCGCGCTTCCACTGGCCGACATCCTCGAACACCGCACCTTGCGCCTCGGCCCAGGGATGGATCGCGGTTCTGCGTGTCGGGTCGAACAGCGGACCGCGCGAATGGCTGACGATCGCGCCGAAGGTCACCGGCGTATAGGGCGCCCGGAACGTGGTCAGGCCGACTTCCGGGATCGGCTTGCCCAGCATCTCGGCGGCAATTGCCAGGCCATGCATGTTGGAGGTCTTGCCCTGGTCGGTTGCCATGCCGTTGGTGGTGAAGCGCTTGACGTGCTCGATCGAGCGCATGCCCTCATGCACCGCCTGGCGGATGTCCTTGGCGGTGACGTCGTTCTGGAAGTCGACGAACGCCTTTACCGTCGTGTCCGGCCCGGCGCCAGGGGCCGCACCCAGCATGCCGCGCGACCAGCTCTCCGAGGCGTCGACCTTCGGCTTGTTGCCCTTGGCGGTTTTGGCGCCTGCATCCTTGGCCGCTTTGGCGCCAGCCGCATAAGCCTCGTCGAGCGTCGCCGACAGCCCGTCGGTGCCGTTGCAGGCGCCGACTGAGACGCAGTCCTGCGCATAGGTGCCCGGCACGAAGCGCTTGGTCTCGTCGTTGAAGGCGACCTTGCCGCGCGACTGCGAGAACAGATGCACTGACGGCGTCCAGCCGGCCGACATCAGGATCGCATCGACCGGGATGGTGCGTTCGCCGCCGCCATTCTTCGGCTGCACGGTCATCGACGACACCCTGAGCTTACCGCCGGCGCGGATCACCGCGCGGCCGAAATTGATCTCGATGCCGAGTGCCCTCGCCTCGTCGATCACCGGTCCGGTCGGGTTGTCGCGCAAATCGACGATCGCCGCCACGTTGACGCCGGCCTTCTTGAGGTCGATCGCGGCCGCATAGGCAGAATCATTGGCGGTGTAGACGCCGACATTCCTGCCGACCGCCACGCCATAGTGGTTGAGATAGGTGCGCGCAGCACCCGCCAGCATGATGCCCGGGCGGTCATTGTCGGCAAACACCATGTGGCGCTCGATGGCGCCGGAGGCCAGCACCACGCGCTTGGCCCTGATCTGCCACAGCCGCTCGCGCGCCAGATCGTGACCGGGGGCCGAGAGATGATCGCTGACACGCTCGACCAGCCCGACGAAATTCTGCGCGTAATAACCGAACGCCGTCGTGCGCGAGAGCACGCGGACATTGTCCATCGCGCTCAGCTTTGCAATCGCACCTTGAGCCCAGGCAAAACCGTCCTGGCCGTCGATCCTGGCGCCGCTCTCGAAACGCAGGCTGCCGCCGAACTCGGCCTGCTCGTCGGCGAGGATGACGCGCACGCCCGTTTCAGCCGCCGCCAATGCTGCCGCGATGCCCGCGGCACCGCCACCCAGCACCAGCACGTCACAATGCGCATAGCGTGATGAATAATGATCGGGATCCGGCTGGTCCGGGGAAACGCCAAGGCCGGCCGCCGCGCGGATCTTCGGCTCATAAAGGCTCTTCCAGGCCACCTTCGGCCACATAAAGGTCTTGTAGTAGAAGCCGGCCGAAAACAGCGGCGAGGCGATGTCGTTGACCGCACCGACGTCGAAAGACAGCGACGGCCAACGGTTCTGCGACTGCGCGTCAAGCCCGTCATAGAGCTCCTGCACGGTGGCCCGCACGTTCGGCGTCTTGCGCGCCGCGTCGCGCTTGATCTCGACCAGCGCGTTAGGCTCCTCGGCGCCCGCCGACAGAATGCCCCGCGGACGGTGATACTTGAACGAGCGGCCGACAAGATGGACGCCATTGGCGAGCAGCGCCGAGGCCAGCGTATCGCCCTCGATACCGGCATAGGACTGGCCATCGAAGCTGAAGCGCGCGGTCTTTGCCTGTTTGAGGCGGCCGGCACCGGGAATGCGGAACGCGCCGCTCATTTGGCAACCACTTCGTTGGAGATTTTGGGCAGCTTGGACGGTTTCGGTTCGCCGGCCTTGTAGGTCATGACGAACTTGTCCGTGACGGTGTCACGCACGGCGTTGAAGAAGCGGGCGCAGCCATGCATGTGCCGCCAGCGCTCATAGATGATGCCCTTGGGATTCGAGCGGATGAAGAAGAATTTTTCGAAATCGTCGTCGGTCTCGCCAGCGATGTTGGTCGAGCGCGCGATATGCGCCTCGCCGGCGTTGCGGAACTCGAGTTCCGGGCGCTCTTCCTCGCAATAGGGGCAGCGGATGAGAAGCATTTGGTTCGTTCCTACAATTCGCCGTGGCCGACGCGGGCGCCCGCCGGTTGATCGCAAAGCTTCTGTCCCAAGTTCGCGAACGGCGCGACGAGCCGGATGCGCTCTTCCACGCTTGCAGCGGGACGAAACAGATCGCGGGACGCCATGTTTCCGAGGGTGAGCTGCATCGGATCGGTGGTGACGATGACTTGACGCGGCTGGAATGTCTCGTCTTCGTCGAGCCCTTCCGGTCGTCCCTCGAAGAACATCACCACCCTCTGGCCACCGCTCCACACGCAGGCCAGCGTGCCGTCGTCGACCGAAAACGGCCAGCCGGCTTCGTTGCCGGCACGGCTGATCGGCTGCAGCCGCACCTCGTCCGCCGACGGAAAATGGAACATGCCCTGCTCCCCCGCCAGCATCAGCGGCATCGCGACAGCCATTTGCGCCATCATCAGTGCGCCACCGCCGCCGCCGCCGCCTCGTCGATGAGCCGGCCGGTGCGGAAGCGCTCGATGGTGAAAGGCGCGTTGATCGGATGCGGATCGTCCCTGGCGATGGTGTGGGCAAAGACATGGCCCGAGCCCGGCGTCGCTTTGAAGCCGCCCGTGCCCCAGCCGCAATTGACATAGAGGCCGGGCACCGGCGTCTTGGCCAGGATCGGCGAGCGGTCGGGCGTGACGTCGACGATGCCGCCCCACGAGCGCAGCATCTTCATGCGCGTAAAGATCGGGAACATCTCGCAGATGGCGTCCAGCGTATGCTGGAGGATGTGCAGGCCGCCGGTCTGCGAATAGGAGACATACTGGTCGGTGCCGGCGCCGATCACCAGCTCGCCCTTGTCGGACTGCGAGATATAGGCATGCACCGTGTTCGACATCACCACGCAGGGAACCACCGGCTTGACCGGCTCCGACACCAGCGCCTGCAGCGGATAGCTCTCCAGCGGCATGCGCACGCCGGCCATGTTCATAATCACCGAGGAATGGCCGGCGGCAACGACGCCGACCTTCTTGGCGCCGATGAAGCCGCGCGTCGTGTCGACGCCCATGACCGCGCCATTGGCCCCCCGCTTGACGCCGGTGACCTCGCAATTCTGGATAATATGCACGCCGCGCGCCGAGGCGCCGCGCGCATAGCCCCAGGCGACCGCATCGTGGCGCGCCGTGCCGCCGCGCCGCTGCAGCGCCGCGCCGACAACGGGATAGCGTGCGTCTTTGGAGGTGTTGAGCGGCGGGCAGAATTCCTTCGCCTGCTCCGGCGTCAGCCACTCATTGTCGATGCCGTTCAGCCGGTTGGCGTGGACATGGCGCTTCAGCACCTGCACATCGTGCACATTGTGCGCGAGCATCATGACGCCGCGTGCCGAATACATGACGTTGTAGTTAAGCTCCTGGCTGAGCCCATCCCACAGCTTCAGCGCATGGTCGTAAATGCCGGCGCTCTCGTCATAGAGATAGTTTGAGCGGATGATGGTGGTGTTGCGGCCGGTGTTGCCGCCGCCGAGCCAGCCCTTTTCCAGCACCGCGACATTGGTGATGCCGTGTACGGTGGCCAGGTAGTAGGCGGTGGCCAGGCCATGGCCGCCGGCGCCGACGATAATGACGTCGTATTCCTTCTTCGGCTCAGGCGAGGACCATTGTTCCTCCCAGCCCTTGTGGCCGCGCATGGCCTCGCGGGCGATGGCGAATACCGAATATTTCTTCAACGTCCCAACCTCGCCCTAAAAAGGCCTCGCGAATAGCGGCCGGGCATTCATTCGGTCCCGGCGCGCGAGGTGTATCACTAGCGAAACAGCGCTTCCACCCTTGCGCTGTTTGCGACGGCGCTTGCCGTTTTGCGCCGCGACGAAAAAGACGCATCCCGCGCGTCGGCGCTTTCCAGCATCTTGGCGGGTATCGGGTGGCTCGCGCTGGCTCGATCTGCGACCAAGCATCCACTGCCAGTGAAGCCGGCGCAAATAACAAGGATGCAGAAAATGTTCGCACTCACCAACAAGGTCGCCATCGTCACTGGCGCCAGTTCCGGCATCGGCCGCGCCACCGCAAAACTCTTTGCCGAGGAGGGCGCCAAAGTCGTCGTCGCCGCCCGCCGGCAGGCCGAGCTCGATGCGCTTGTCGCCGAAATCGAAGACGCCGACGGCACCGCGGTCGCGCTTGCCGGCGATGTCAGGGACGAAGCCTACGCAAAGGCCCTTGTCGATCTGGCGGTCGAAAAGTTCGGCGGGCTCGACATCGCGTTCAACAATGCCGGCGCCGTCGGCCAGATGGGGCCGATTTCGGAACTGTTGCTGGAGGGATGGCGCGAGACGCTCGACACCAATCTCACCAGCGCGTTTCTCGGCGCGAAATACCAGGTGCCGGCCATGATCGAGCGTGGTGGCGGTTCGCTGATCTTCACCTCCACCTTTGTCGGCCACACGGTCGGCATGCCGGGAATGACCGGCTATGCCGCGAGCAAGGCCGGCCTGATCGGGCTGACGCAGGTGCTTGCCGCCGAATATGGCCCGAAAGGCGTGCGGGTCAACGCGCTGCTGCCCGGCGGCACCGACACGCCGGCGGCAACCTTCAAGACTCCGGAATCCCGGGCCTTCGTCGAAGGTCTGCATGCGCTGAAGCGTGTCGCCGTGCCCGAAGAGATCGCCCGCTCGGCGCTCTATCTGGCGTCCGACGCCTCGAGTTTCACCACCGGAGCGGCATTGCTTGCCGATGGCGGCGTGTCGATCAACCGGACGTGAAGGGTTTCTCGCGGCGACAGGCATGTTCATAGCCGCCAGGCAGACAGCCGGTCTTGCTTTTTCGCCGCGATTTGGCGATGCCGTTTGCTGTCGAAACGGGTCTTCTTGCCAAAACCGGTCCTGCAAACATGATGCTGATCAGAACCTATGTGGCTGCGAGCGCAATCGAAGGCGTCGGCGTGTTCGCCGCCGAGCCGATCAGGAAAGGCGCCTCGATCTGGCGGCTCGATCCTGATTTCGACCGGCTGATCCCGATGGACAAATACGAGGCAGCGCCCTCGCATCTCAGGGAACTGCTCGAACGCTATGCCTATCCGAGCCCGGACCGGCCGGGTTTCATGGTCTATGAAGTCGACAATGGGCGCTTCATGAACCATTCTGGAAATCCGAATACGGATTTTTCGCAGTATGGTGGGGCCACGGCGACCCGCGACATCGCCGCGGGCGAGGAGATCACCTGCGACTACGGCGAGTTCTTCGACGATTTCGAGCGGCTGCACCTCGCCACGGCGTAGTCGGGTCTCTATCTTGATCTCTGGCAAACCGACTGCGGTTTGGCTCTCCAAGTTCATTTCGACTGTGGACAGCGCGGCATGATTCTGCTATCAGCCGCCCCAATTCGTGGTGTAAACCGCCGCGGAGGCTAGTGGCTATGGCCGCTTGCCTGTTGATATCAAACCCGAAAGACAGGATTGCCCGTGCAGGTACTCGTCCGCGACAATAACGTTGATCAGGCGCTTCGCGCTCTCAAGAAGAAGATGCAGCGCGAAGGCATTTTCCGCGAAATGAAGATGCGCGGTCACTACGAGAAGCCGTCCGAGAAGCGCGCCCGTGAAAAGGCTGAAGCCGTCCGCCGCGCCCGCAAGCTGGCCCGCAAGCGCGCCCAGCGCGAAGGCCTGCTGCCGATGACGCCACGCCCGGTTGCTGCTGGCGCTGCCGGTGGCCCAGGTGGCGCTCCGCGTCCGCCGCGGTTCTAACGCCAATTTTTCGTCCTTTTCGAAGGATATCAGAGGTGGCGCGATGTGGAATCGCCGCCACCTTTTTGTTTTTGATGTGACCGGCCCGGAGGGGGGAACCGGACCTGAGCGACGCGGCTTGAAGTGAGGACAGGGCAGACATGAACGCAACAAGCGTGGAGCGCGGGACCGCATTGCGTGGTTTCGCCCTGAAAGCGGCCCTGCTCTCCGGACTGGCGCTCGCCGGCTGCCAGACAGCCGGCCCGCCCGGCGAATTCAACAACATCGACAAGGCGCAAGGGTCGACCGAGAACATCTCCTCGCTGTCGGCGGTCATCCAGCGCAATCCCCAGGATCCTGAAGGCTACAATGTGCGCGGTTCGGCCTATGGCCGTGGCGGCCAGTACCAGGCGGCGCTCAAGGATTTCAATCAGGCCATCCAGCTCAACCCGAATTTCTTCCAGGCCTATTCGAACCGCGCGCTCATCCAGCGCTTCCTAGGCAATCAGACGGCCGCGCTTGAGGACTACAACCGTTCGATCCAGATCAACTCAAATTATGACGCGGCCTATATCGGCCGCGGCAATCTCTACCGCAAGGCGGGTCGCACGCAGGATGCCTTCAACGATTTCCAGAAGGCGATCCAGCTCGACACCACCGACGCGCGCGCCTACCACAATCGTGGCCTGATCTATCAGAGCCAGGGCCAGCACAAATTCGCCATCGAGGACTTCTCGACCGCCATCTCGCTGGCGCCGGACGCCGCCGAGCCCTATAACGGCCGCGGCCTCTCCTATCTGGCGACCAATGACGAGGACAACGCCTTCTCCGACTTCAACATGGCGATCAAGCTCGACGGCAGGAATGCCGAGGCCTGGGCCAACCAGGCGCTGATCTACGAGCGGCGCGGCGACAAGGCTAAGGCGGCGAAATCCTATAAGGAAGCCGTTCGGCTTGATCCGACCTACCAGCCGGCCAAGGATGGCCTCGCCCGCGTCAGCGGTGGATCTTAGGCGCAAATCACAGCACTGCCCTTTGTGCGCCCGACGCCGCAAACCCGTCCATCCGGCAACCGCGCGTTAACCCCGGCAGCAAGGTGCTGACCCGCGCCTTGTTCGCGCCAAGTTTTCGGCGGAACGGTCTGGCCACTCCAGCCGTTATTCCAGGCAATTTGCGAAAGGACCCTCCCATGATCAAGAAACTCGCCTGCGCCGCTGCCCTTGCCACGACGGTATTTGCTGCTGCCCCGGCCAACGCCGGCAAGCTGCAGCTCGGCACGCTCGACTGCACCATTGATGGCGGCACCGGTTACATCGTCGCCTCCAACAAGGGTGTGTCCTGTGTCTTCCGCCCCCATCATCGCGGACCGTCGGAGATTTACACGGGCGTCATCTCCAAGATCGGCGTCGATGTCGGCCAGACGCATCAGGGCCAACTGGTCTGGGCCGTGCTGGCCGCGACCCGCGATCGAGACGGGGGCGATCTCGCCGGCAGCTATTACGGCGTCAACGCCGAGGCGAGCGTCGTGACCGGCGGCGGCGCCAACCTGCTGGTCGGAGGCCTGGGCAGCGCCTTCATGCTGGAGCCGCTCAGCGTGCAGGCGCAGACCGGCGTCAACCTTGCCGTGGCTGTGACCTCGCTCCAGCTGATCCACTCGTTCAAGTAAATCCATGGAGCCATGCGCTCCATGACCCCTCACCCAACGGCGCGGAACCAGATAGGATGGTTCCGCGCCGTTTGATTTTCCGAGCAATTCCAGGAAAAGTGTGAGACGGTTTTCCCGGGAAAAGCGCATAGCGCTTTCCCTGGGGAATTGCGTTAAATCAAAGAGACAGAGCGGTCCGGCGTTTCCGTGAAATGCTCTGGGGGGACCGCCATGCTGAAGACAGCCATTGCCGCTGCCATGTTCGCCACCGCGCTTTCCGGGGCGGCGCAGGCGCGGGACCAGGGCATAGAGCTCGGCACGCTCGATTGTGCCATCGGCGGCGGTACCGGCTTCATCTTCGGCTCGAGCAAGGATTTGAGCTGCACCTTCAACCCCGCAGACAAGAGCTTCGCGCCGGAAGCCTATTTCGGCGCCGTCAACAAATACGGCCTCGATATCGGCACGACAAAGCAGACGGTCATGCAGTGGATCGTGCTGACGCCGCTGAAGAACATCTATGCGCCAGGCGCGTTGGCCGGCGACTATCTCGGCGCCAGCGCCGAAGTGACGGCGGCCGTCGGCGCCGGTGCCAATTTGCTGGTCGGCGGTTCCTCGCAGGCCTTCACCTTGCAGCCACTCAGCCTGCAGACGCAGACCGGCATGAACCTCGCGATCGGCGTCAGCCAGTTCCAGCTGCGCAGCACCGAGAATTGATGGTGCACAAAGGCCGCCGATCGAAAACACGGCCGCCGAACGATCCTCAAAAAACCGCTTGAGCTCAATCGCGGTTGAGGTTTTACAAGCCTGCCCCGAACGCAATAACGCCTCGATGAGGTGCCCGATCCGGCGCTGTCGATTCGCATGGTCCTGCCGGAAACCCGTACTGGCTTCTGGCGTCCTGCGCTGGCGTCGAGATATGCAAGGCAGGGGTGGAAATGACCGAGATCAGCACAAACCGGGTCGACTGGCGCGTATTGTGGGCAAGCGGCGACCTGGCGCGTTTCTGTTTCATCAGCCTCGGCATCCTGCTGCACGCCACCAACGAAACGATGGTGGCGACGGTGATGCCGGCCATGGTCGGCGAACTGGCGGGCGTGCAGCTGGTCGGCTGGTCGCTGGCGATCTACGAGCTCGGCGCCATCGTCGCAGGTGCCGCGGCCGGACGGCTGGTCAGCTATGTCCCGCTGCGCACCAACATGGTGGTCGCCGCGCTCCTCTATGCCGCCGGGGCGCTGATCTGCGCCACCTCGCCTTCCATGCAATTGTTCCTTGCCGGCCGCCTGATCGAGGGGCTTGGCGGCGGGGCGCTGGTGTCGCTGGCCTTCGTCTCGGTCGAGCGGCTGTTCCCGCGCGCCATCTGGCCGCAGCTTTTCGGCATCATGTCGGCGATCTGGGGCGTCGCCGCATTCAGCGGACCGTTGCTCGGCGCTGTCATGACCGAGCTTTTGTCATGGCGCTGGGCCTTCGGTATCTTCACCTTCGGCGGCGCCGCCATGGCGCTGGCAAGTTTCATCGTGCTCAACACGCCGGAGGCGACGAAACCCAGGGCGAGCATAGGCAAGGCGCCGCCCTTTCCGCTGGCGGCCCTTGGCTGCCTTGCCGTTGCCGTGGTGCTGATCGCCTCGGCCGGTGTCGACATCGCCTTGCTGCGCTCCTCGCTGCTGATGGTCCTTGGCCTGGTTGGCCTTGTGATGTTCTTTTACATCGACGCGCTGAAGCCGCGCTCGCGGCTGTTCCCGGCGCGGCTGTTCTCATGGCGCACGCCTGTCGGCGCCGGCATGACCATGGTCGCCGCCTTTTCGGTGGCGACCTGTTCCTTCGGCGTCTACGGGCCGCTGCTGCTGACCAGCCTGCACGACATTCCGCTGCTGACCACCGGCTACATCATCGCCGCCGAATCGATCGCCTGGTCGATCCTGTCGATTTTGGTCGCCAATGCGCCGCCGCGGCGCGAGCGGCTGATCATCGTCGGCGGCGCGGTGATGATCGCGGCCGGCATCGCCGGCTTTGCCTACACAATACCGCTGGGCTCCATTCCGCTGATCCTGATCTGCGCCCTGCTGCAAGGCGGCGGCTTCGGGGTGGCCTGGCCCTTCCTGACGCGCGTCATCGTCGCGTCCGCGCCTAAGGGTGAGCAGACAATCGCCTCGGCGGCGGTGCCGACCATGCAGCGCATCGGCTATGCCGTGGGTGCGGCCCTTGCCGGCATCGTCGCCAATGCCAGCGGCTTTTCACAAGGTTTGAACCACGACGCGGCGGTGAATGTCGCATCCTGGCTGTTCCTCGCCTTCGTGCCGCTCGGCATTGTCGGTTGCCTAGCGGCCTTGCGAGCATCGACGACAACTCGGCTGCAGGAGGCCGTTGGCTAGATCTGGGCTCTGGCTCATTCGACCTCGCGCAGGCGGTAGCCGACACCGGTCTCGGTGGTGATGTAGCGCGGCTGGTCGGGGGTCTTCTCGATCTTCTGCCTGAGCTGGCGGACATAGACCCTGAGATACTGCACGTCGGTCGAATCGCCCCAGACCTGCTTCAGCAGGAAATGGTGGGTCAGCACCTTGCCGGCGTGCTGCACCAGGATGCGCAGGATGTCATATTCCTTCGGCGAGAGCTTTACGTCCTTGCCCTCGACCTTGACGATGCGCTTGACGAGATCGACGCTGAGGTCGCCGGTCTGGAAAATGGGCTTCTCGCCCTGCTGCTGGAATTTGTGCCGCAACGCCACGCGGATGCGTGCGACCAGCTCGTTCATGCCGAACGGTTTGGTGACATAATCGTCGGCGCCGAGTTCGAGCGCATTGACGATGCCGGCCTCGTCGGTGCGGCTGGACAGAATGACCACCGGAATGGCGAGGCCGTCGTCGCGCCATTTGCGCAGCAGTTCATGGCCGCTCATGCCGGGCAGGCCAAGGTCGAGCAGGACAAGGTCCGGCTTGTCCGCCACCATCAGCTCGATCGCCACCCCAGCGTTCGGCGCCTCGCTGATCGCGTAGCCCTGGCTGCCGAGCCCGACGCGAAGCAGCTTGCGGATCGGCGGCTCGTCATCGACCACCAGTATTCTGACGTTCGAGTTGGTCATGCCAGGTCATCCACATCGTGGTCGTCCGGATTCGAGGCCTCGAGATCGGGCGGGTTCGCCGGCTTCGGCATCTTGATGGTGAAAACCGCGCCCGAGCGGTCGGTTCGGTTTGCCGCCGTGATCGTGCCACCCATCGCCTCGATGAAGCCGCGGCAGATCGACAGGCCGAGCCCGGTGCCGGCGCGGACCTGGTCGCGCTTGCGCACCCGGTAAAAGGTGTCGAAAATCCGTTCCAGATCGCCGGGGGGAATGCCCGGCCCTTCATCCATGACCTGCAGGATGACCGAACCATTGTCGGTCCAGCCCTGCACGCGGATCGTCGAGCCGGCCGGCGCGTATTTCGCTGCATTGTCGAGCAGATTGAACAGCGCCTGCTCGAACAGGACAGGATCGACCTTCACCATCGGCAAATCCGGGGGGATGTCCGTCTCGGTCTTGTGCTCGCCGATGATTTTCCTGGCCCTCTGCAAGGCGGAGCCGACGATGTCGCCGACATAGTGGAAAGCAGTGTTCGGCTCCATCGCGCCGGATTCGATCTTGGTCATGTCGAGCAGATTGGCGATGAAGCGGTTCAGCCGCTCGGATTCGTCGAGCACGGTCGACAACAGCTCTGCCCGGTCCTGTTCGGGAAGTGCCGGTGCGAATTCCCTCAGCGTACCGGCCGCGCCCATGATGGCGGCGAGCGGTGTTTTCAGGTCATGGGAAATGGAGGTGAGAAGTGCCGAGCGCAGCCGGTCCGCCTCGGCGGCGAGCTTGGCGCGGTCGACGTCGGCGACGAGCTGGATGCGCTCGATGGCGACCGCCGCCTGATCGGCCAGCGCGTCGAGCAGGCGCTGCTGCTCGGGCGTCAGAAGCGGGCCCTGCCTGTCATTGTCGAGGCCGACGACGCCGATAGCCGTGCGCCCGGTGCGCAAGGGAAGATAGAGGCGCTTGGCGCCGGGAAGCGTATCGGCGCCGCGACCCGCGGCACGGTTGTGCTCCCAGGCCCAGCGGGCGGCCGCGATGTCGGCTTCGGCCAGCGTGTCGTCCGGCGGATAGCCGGCCTTGACGGTGATCGTTCCGTCTTCCGGCAAAAGCAGCACCACCCGCAGCTTCAGCATCGAGGCGATCTGGAAGGCGGTGGCCCAGAGAACGTCGTCGAGCGTGCCGGCACCGGCGAGCTTCTTTGAAAAGAGATAGATGTCCTCCGTCGCCCGCGCCCGTGAGCGGGCGGCGACCGCCTGGCGCTGCACGCGCGCCGTCAGATTGCTGGCGATGACGGCGACAACCAGGAAGACGCCGAGCGCGACAATGCTCTCCGGGTCCCGGATTGTCAGCGTGTAGCGCGGCTCCAGGAAGAAATAGTTGAAGGCAAGGGCGCTGGCCAGACAGGCATACAGTGCCGGCCATAGCCCGCCGGTCACCGCCGATGCCAGCACCGCGATGAGAAAGATGATCGCGAGATTGCGAACGTCGAGAAACTGGTCGAGAAGGACGGCGAAGGCGAGCGAGCCCATGAGATAGGCCGTGGCCTTGAGGTAAGGCCAGATCTGGAACTGCGGCTGCTCGTCGGCCGCTTTGACGCTCCTCGACGCCGTCTCGGTGTTGCGCTCGTTTCCCGAAATGACATGGACGCTGATGTCGCCGGCATTGCGGATGAGATCATAGGTGAGCGATCCCTCGATCAATTCGCGCCAGCGCGACCGGGTCGGCCTGCCGACCACGATATGGGTAAAATTGTTCGCGCTCGCATAACGCACGATGTCCTGCGCCACGTTCTGACCCGGAATGGTCGTCACCTCGGCACCAAGCTGTTGGGCAAGGCGCAGGTTCGTCGCGAGCCGGTCCTTGTCCTCCTCGGGCATGCTGGCCGAGCGGGGGCTGTCGACGTGCAGCGCCGTCCACGGGGCACGCAGCCGGTCGGCCAGCCTGCGTGCATAGCGAACGCGGGCCGCTCCTCCCGGGCGCGCGTCGAGGCAGACGAGAACCCTTTCCCCGGCGGCCCACGGTCCGGGAATGGCGTGGGCCTGCATATGGATCAGCAACTGGTCATCGACGCGCTGCGCGGTGCGGCGCAGCGCCAGTTCCCTGAGCGCAGTCAGATTGCCCGGCGAGAAATAGTTCTCGATCGCGCGCTGGGCGGTGTTGGGGAAATAGACCTTGCCTTCCTCGAGCCGCTTGATCAGGTCGTCGGGCGTGAGATCGATGATCTCGACATCGTCGGCCTGGTCGATGATGGAATCGGGAACCGTCTCGCGGACCCTGACCTTGGTGATCTGGGCGACGACGTCGTTCAGGCTTTCGACATGCTGGATGTTGAGCGTCGTGTAGACGTCGATGCCTTGCGTCAGGATTTCCTGGACGTCGAGATAGCGCTTGGGGTGGCGGCTGCCAGGCGCATTGGTGTGGGCGAGTTCATCGACGAGAACCAGCGCCGGGCGCCGGGCAATGATGGCGTCGATATCCATCTCGTCGAGGATGCGCCCCTTGTAGTCGACCTTGCGGCGGGGAATGACCTCATAGCCCTCGACCAGGGCCAGTGTTTCCTTGCGGCCATGCGTCTCGACGACGCCGATCACCACATCCACGCCGTCGGCCAGCCTGGCGCGGCCCGACATCAGCATCTCGTAGGTCTTGCCGACGCCCGGTGCAGCACCCAGGAATATCCGCAGGCGGCCGCGTCCCTCCCGCTCGGCATGGTCAAGCAGTGCGTCGGGAGAGGGTCTGTTTTCGTTGCTTCTGTCGTCCGGCATCAGGATCGATCATGGATGGCGCCGGGGATACTGTCGATCCCCGGCCCGTACCATTCACTATTTCGCGGCGTCCAGCGCAAGGTTGAGACCGAGCACATTGACCACGGGTTCGCCCATGAAGCCGAGCTCCCTGTCTTCAACCTGGCTGTCGACAAGCGCCTTGACCTTGGCCTCGTCGATCCCCCTGGCCTTGGCCACGCGAGCGACCTGGAAGTAGGCCGCTTCCGGGCTGATATCAGGATCGAGGCCGCTGCCGGACGTCGTCACCAGGTCCATCGGAACAGGCTGGTTCGGGTTTTCCGCTTTCAACTTCTCGGCGTCGCCCTTGATGCGGTCGATCAGCTTGGGGTTGGTCGGGCCGAGGTTGCTGCCGCTCGAGGCGGCGGCATTGTAACCGTCGCCGGCGGCCGAGGGGCGACCATGGAAATAGCGATCGCTGGCAAAGCCCTGGCCGATCAGTTCGGAGCCGATGACCTTGCCGTCCTTCTCGATCAGGCTGCCATTGGCCTGGCGCGGAAACAGCGCCTGGGCGATGCCGGTCATGCCGATCGGATAGATCAGGCCGGTCAGGACAGTGAAGAAGACGATCATGATGATCGCGGGTCTTATCTGGGTGAGCATGGACATATTCCTCAGAGCAATTCCAGGAAAAGTGTGAAGCGGTTTTCCCCTAGGGAATTGCGTTAAAACAAAGAGTTAAGCGAGGCCAAGCGCGGTGACGATCATGTCGATCGCCTTGATGCCGACGAACGGCACGATGAGGCCGCCGAGGCCGTAGACGAGAAGATTGCGGCTGAGCAGCGCGCCGGCGCCGATGGCGCGGTATTTGACACCTTTCAGCGACAGCGGGATCAGCGCGATGATGATCAGCGCGTTGAAGATGATGGCCGACAGGATGGCGCTTTGCGGCGTCGCCAGATGCATGACGTTGAGCGCCTGCAACGGGCCGGTGGTTTGCCCCGGCGCGATGTAGAAGGCGGCGAACATCGCCGGGATGATGGCGAAGTATTTGGCCACGTCGTTGGCGATGGAGAAAGTCGTCAGCGAGCCGCGCGTCATCAGCAGTGCCTTACCGATCTCGACGATCTCGATGAGCTTGGTCGGATCGCTGTCGAGATCGATCATGTTGCCGGCCTCGCGGGCAGCCACCGTGCCGGTGTTCATGGCGACACCGACATCGGCCTGGGCAAGGGCGGGTGCATCGTTGGTGCCGTCGCCGCACATGGCGACCAGCTTGCCCTTGGCCTGTTCGTCGCGGATCAGCTTCAGCTTATCCTCGGGTGTCGCTTGGGCCAGGAAATCGTCGACGCCGGCTTCCGCGGCGATCGCCGCGGCCGTCATCGGGTTGTCGCCAGTGATCATCACCGTGCGGATGCCCATGCGGCGCAGTTCGGTAAAGCGCTCGCTTATACCGCCCTTGACGATGTCCTTGAGGTGGATGACGCCGAGCAGACGCCCGTCGCGCTCGACCGCCAGCGGCGTGCCGCCGGACTTGGCGATCTCGTCGGCGATGGCCTGGAGGTAGCGGATGGATTCGCTGCTCGGACGCGTGCCATGGGACGCTGATGTCGACTGGTTGACATGGGCAAGAACCGAATCCACGGCGCCCTTGCGCACCGACGAACCGTCGATATCGACGCCGCTCATGCGGGTTTGCGCGGTAAAAGGCACGAAGGTGGCGTGCAGCGTTGCCATGTCGCGGGCGCGGATGGCGTATTTCTCCTTGGCCAGCACGACGATCGAACGGCCTTCCGGTGTTTCGTCGGCGAGCGATGCGAGCTGGGCAGCATCCGCCAGCTCCTGCTCGCTGACGCCCTTGACCGGACGGAACTCGGTCGCCTGGCGGTTGCCGAGCGTGATCGTGCCGGTCTTGTCGAGCAGCAGCGTGTCGACGTCGCCCGCGGCTTCCACGGCGCGGCCCGACATGGCCAGAACGTTGAAGCGCACCAGGCGGTCCATGCCGGCAATGCCGATGGCCGACAGCAGCGCGCCGATGGTGGTCGGGATCAAGGTGACAAACAGCGCGACGAGCACGGTGACAGAGATATAGCCGCCCGAATAGGTCGCAAAACTCGGGATCGTCGCCGTCGCCAGCACGAAGATCAGCGTCATGCCGACGAGCAGGATGTTGAGCGCGATCTCGTTCGGCGTCTTCTGGCGCTCGGCACCTTCGACCAGCGAGATCATGCGGTCGAGAAAGGTGTGGCCGGAAGCCGCGGTGATGCGTACGCGGATCCAGTCGGACAGCACCTGCGTGCCGCCGGTGACCGCCGAACGGTCGCCGCCGGATTCGCGGATCACCGGCGCGGACTCGCCCGTGATCGCAGCCTCGTTGACCGAAGCGACGCCTTCGATCACTTCGCCGTCGGACGGGATGATGTCGCCGGCCTCGACCAGCACGGCATCGCCGACCTTGAGGCTAGTGCCGGGCACGAGTTTGTATTTGGTGCGGTCCTCACCGGTCAAAAGCTTGGCCTGGGTTTCGGTGCGCGCCTTGCGCAGCGAATCCGCCTGCGCCTTGCCGCGGCCTTCGGCGACCGCTTCAGCGAAATTGGCGAACAGCACGGTGAACCACAGCCAGATGATGATCTGCAGCGTGAAGCCGAGATTGCCGCCGCCGGTGACCAGGTCCTTGACGAACAGCACCGTGGTGAGCGCCGAGACGACGGCGACGACGAACATCACCGGGTTCCTGGCCAGCGTGCGCGGGTCGAGCTTGCGGAAGGCGCCGCCAATGGCGGGAAGCAGGATGCGGGCATCCATGATGCTTGCTGATTTCGAGTGGCTCATTTTGAAGCTCCGGCTTCGGTGTTGTTGGACGGCACCGGGTGATCGGATGCCGAAAAGAAATGCCCGTAGGTCAGCAGCCAGATCACGATCATGACCGCCGCAATGCCTAGGAATGTGGACACGCTCGGGAAGGGAGGAGGAGGAGTTGCCTCCCCCTCATTGTCGGCTCGGGGCCGAGCCTTGCGATGTATCTTGTTGAACCAGGACATAACTTTGATCCAAGGTGGGGCTGTATCAGAAGGTCTGCCCGTGAATCATCGCCAGGTGCTCGATGATCGGTCCGACGGCGAGCGCCGGGAAGAAGGTCAAGCCACCGACGATCAGGATGACGCCGACCAGCAGCCCGACGAACAGCGGGCCATCGGTCGGGAAGGTGCCGGCGGAGGCCGGAACCGTCTTCTTCGCCACCAGCGAGCCGGCAATGGCCAGCGCCGGGATGATGACCAGGAAGCGGCCCATCAGCATGCCGATCCCGATGGTGATGTTGTACCAAGGCGTGTTGCCGCTGAGGCCGCCAAAGGCCGAACCGTTGTTCGCCGCACCCGACGTATAGGCATAGAGAACCTCGGAGAAGCCGTGCGGGCCGGCATTGCCCATCGACGCCACGCCGGTCGGCAGAACCACCGCGATGGCCGTGAAGATCAGCATCGCCAGCGGCAGGCACAGTATGGCCAGCATCGCCATCTTGACCTCCTTGGCCTCGATCTTCTTGCCGAGATATTCGGGCGTGCGGCCGACCATCAGGCCGGCGACGAAAACGGCGACGACGATGTACATCAGGATGCCGTAGAGACCGGCGCCGACACCGCCGACGATAACTTCGCCAAGCTGCATGTTGATGATCGGGATCATGCCGCCGAGCGCGGTGAAGGAGCCGTGCATGGCGTTGACGGCGCCGCAGGAAGCGGCCGTGGTGATGACGGCAAACAGCGCCGACAGAGCGATGCCGAAGCGGCTCTCCTTGCCCTCCATGTTGCCGCCATCGATGCCCAGCGCATGCACCAGCGGATTGCCGGCGGCTTCCGCCCAGTAGCAGATGGCAACACCGGCGATGAACATGACGCCCATGGCCGACAGGATCGCCCAGCCCTGGCGCTGGTTGCCGATCATGCGGCCAAAGACGTTGGTCAAGGCAGCGCCGATGGCGAAGATCGACACCATCTGGATCAGGTTGGAGATCGCGTCGGGGTTCTCGAACGGGTGCGCGGCATTGGCGTTGAAGAAGCCGCCGCCATTGGTGCCGAGCATCTTGATGGCCACTTGCGAGGCGACCGGGCCGACAGCGATGGTCTGCTGCGCACCTTCGAGCGTCGTGGCGTTGATGTAGGCGCCAAGCGTCTGCGGCACGCCGAGCCAGACATAGACCAGCGTCAGCGCGATGCAGAACGGCAACAACAGATAGAGTGTCGAACGGGTCATATCGACCCAGAAATTGCCGATCGACTTGCCCGAAGCGCGGGCAAAGCCGCGGATCAGCGCGATGGCGATGGCGATGCCGGTGGCCGCCGAAACGAAGTTCTGCACCGTCAGGCCGGCCATCTGCACGAGATAGGACATCGTGCTTTCGCCGCCATAGTTCTGCCAGTTGGTGTTGGTCATGAAGCTGGCGGCGGTGTTGAAGGCAAGGCCCGGCTCGACCGCGGTCATGCCTGCCGGATTGTAGGGCAGGCTTCCCTGCAAGCGCTGCAGGACATAGAGCACCAGAAAGCCGGCAAGGTTGAAGAGCAGCAGAGCGACCGCGTAGGTGGTCCAGTGCTGTTCCTCGCGTTCGCTGGTTCCGCAAATGCGATAAAGCCCGCGCTCGAGCGGGCCGAAGATGGGCGAAAGCAGCGTGCGATTGCCCTTGAAGACACGGTGCATGTAGCCGCCGAGCGGCTTCACCAGCAAAATGATGATCCCGCAAAAGACCAGGATCTGTATCCAACCGTTCAGTGTCATGGCTTTCCGTGCCTTCAGAAGCGTTCTGGACGAACGAGCGCATAGGTCAGGTAGGCGAGCAGGAACAGCGTCACGCCACCACCGAGGATGTAATCGACAAGCATGGTCCGATCCTTCAGCTCAAATTCTGTCGCAGGCTTTGACGTAGACGAAGAACAGGGCGAAAAACAAAACCCCTATCCCGAGAACAATGACGTCCATTATGCTTGTTCCTTATGTCCATTTGTACTTTGCGCCGTCGATGAGAAGGCTCGCAAATGCCATGAAACCGGCACGCCGCACTTTTACAGCCAACGGAACCTGTTGTCTTTTCTGAAGGGGAATATGGACCCGATCGCCATAAAGATTCGAGACGGGGCGCGGTGGAAAGAAATAGGAATTTTATAAAGATTTCCGTTCGAAGCGGAAGGAACAAATCCCCTCATGCGAGATTGTCGGCCTGAGGGTTCACTCACCGAAGGACACGACAATGGCAAAGCAGAAATTGCTCGACGATCTGTTTCACGACACGCTGAAGGACATCTATTTCGCCGAAAAGAAGATACTGGCCACGCTGCCGAAAATGGCCAAGGCCGCCCAAAGTGCCGACCTGAAAGCCGCCTTCGAAAAGCACCGCACCGAGACCGAAGGACATGTCGCGAGGCTGGAGAAGGTCTTTGGCGTAATCGGCAAGAAGCCGGCCGGCAAGACCTGCGCGGCCATCATGGGCATCACCGAGGAAGGCGCCGAGGTCATGGAGGACTACAAGGGATCTCCCGCGCTCGACGCCGGCCTGCTGGCTGCGGCGCAATCGGTCGAACACTACGAGATCTCGCGTTATGGGACGCTGAGGACCTGGGCCGGCGAACTCGGCCTGAACGAGGCCGTGACACTGCTTGAAGCGACGCTGAAGGAAGAGAAAGTCACCGACGAAGCGCTGACGCAGCTCGCGGAGTCGGCTGTGAACCTCGCGGCGGAAGCCGCGTAGGTCCGCCAAGATCATGGGCTGCGCTAGGAACGGTCCAGGGTGTGTTGAGATTCAGGTCAGGCCGTTTGCAGGCCGGCATCACTGGATATCGACACACCCTAGCGTGGTTCCCGCATCATGCTGAGATAGGTCGGATCGAACTCGGCGATTTCCTGCAGCCGTTGCCAGTCGAGAATGGTCACCGTGTGGTTTGCCCAACTGACCACGCCGACCTTGCGCAAGGCGCCGATGACGCGGTTCATATGCACAACCGAAAGGCCGAGCACGTCGGCCATCTCGGCCTGCGAGAGCGGCAAGTGAAAGCTCATGCCATTGGTACGCTGCACGACCTGCAAGCGCACGAAAAGTTCACAGACGAGATGGGCCAGATGCGATGTCTTCGAGCGGCGCCCCATGGCGACGATCCACTCGCGGTGGATGGCGCCGTCGACCAGCGTGTCGAGCCACAACAGCCTGGTCAGGTGCGGCGCCTCTTCGGTGATGGCACGCAGCCGGCTGTGATCGGCGAACATGACATGGCAAGGCGACAGGGCGACGATGCCATGGTCCATGGTCTTCAGCAGGAAGGCATGGAGATCGACGAAGTCGCCAGCCACCTGCAGTGAGGTAAACTGCCGCCCGCCATTCTCGAGCACCTTGTAGCGTGCCGCCAGGCCATCGAGGATCAGCGTCGAGTAGGTTGGCCGCGACCCGGAAGCGACGATGTCCTGGCCGATGGAAAAATGCCTCTCGAACGTCATGGCGCTCGCCAGCAACGCCTTTTCGGCGTCGGAAAGCGCGTCATGCTGGCCAAGGTTCAGATAGAGGGATTCAAGCACCGCTATCTCCAGCGAAAGGGCTCAGAGCCGATCGCCAACTCTGTCGGAAGCAAGGGCAGCTGCGGAAGCACTACGTGTTCGGACGGTGCCAGGCATTAACATTTGTTAGAGTGCGCTTGTTTGCCGGCAAATGCCACTCTTGATGGAACAACAGTTCGGTCCGCGAATTGTCGGTTGAATCTCGCCAACGCCTTCAATTGGGGTCCAGCCATATCATGCCCAGATATTATCTCGACCTCTACAATGGCGACGGCCTCACGGTCGACGATGACGGCCAAGTCTTCGAAACACGCGAACGCTTGCGGCGGGAAGCGATCCGCATCCTGCCCGACATAATACGCGACGAGATGATCGAGAACGACCGCACGGCCATTACCGTCAAGGTGCGGGACGAGAGCGGGCGTCATGTCTTCGAGGCCTCGCTGGTCGTCTCTTCGGGGTGGTGTGACTGACAGATCTCTCCGTCGTGAGCACCCGAGACCAAAAAATTTCACCCCGCCATCATTTGTAGTCGTCACCACCGCTGCGCCACGGCACCATGCGGCTCCAAGGGATGATCGAGGTGGCGCCGGTTCCGAAACCGGCGCACCTGCAGGATGGAGCACCACGGATGAATCGCGCGAAAGTTGACACCGAGCGTGACGAACGCGCCAAGCGTGAATCGCAGATCGTGATCGCTGCCGAGCGGGCGGCGCGCGAAGAAAAGACAACCAGGCTGAGAGCGTTGCGCCTTGCCGCGCAGCGTGCAGATGAGCCGGCATCAGCAAAGATCAAGCCGACACGACGACGCACAGGTTCGACAAGTTGATTGCCAGGGAAGGCGCAACGTCGTCAGCCTCAGCTGCAAGATGGCGGTTCCTGGTCGCTGGAAAACGAAAACCCGGCTGGGAAGGGCCAAGCCCGGCTTTCTGTGGTGGCTGGTATGGCTTTAGCCGCCACGATGGCATCAATCCTCAGGCGGCGTAACCACCAGAACCACGCGCAACGGCGTGCACGCCCGCGGCCGGCTCGAGATCCGGCCACAGGATGCCGGCAGCCTGGGCGAATTCGACCAACGCACGGCGCGCCTGCTCGATGGTCACATAACCCGGAACGGCGAGATCACATGCCTTCACCGCGTTGCGAAAAAGCGGGCCACGGCGAGATGTGGTCCAGTTGGTCAGGAAATCGTGCATTTCGGCCAGCGAGGCAATTTCGCGCTTGAAGCCAAGGCCGACGGTCAGTGCGACCGGTGAATGAAACAGCTTGTCGTGCATGAAGCGGGCTCCTGATTTTATCGCGCGCTTGGAGAAATATCCGGGCGGGTCCTAGGACGGGACGCGGTGAAACGCGCGAAGCGGCGGAAGGTTCCAGGCCGACCGCTGAAAGGCGGCCGCTGGCCCTGTCACGCTGGCAGGGGATCGCGCAGTGACAGTGAGGAGTTAAGGTAACCATCGCCGCGCCTTCAGCATAGCTGGCGGAGCGAGTCTCCGACGAACTACTCCTCGTGCGCTGTCAGGTCCGGGACTCTTGAAATGGTCACATCCCGGTGCGCGCAGGCCGGAGCCCCAATCGGCTCCGGCCTGCACGGGTCGTCAGTCTTTGCAGCTGTCGTCCGCCTTTGCCGCTGCAGCCTTGTCGCCATGCTGCTGCGCCTCAACGTCCTGCTGCGACGTTGCAAGGTTCTTGTCGCCTCCGCCCTCCGCGCCGGCCAACGGCATCGTACTGCCATCCTTGGCGGCGGGCTTACCGGCACTGTCGGCAGCCTTCGGAGTCTCTAGTGGCGCGTGAGTGCCATCTTTCGCAATACCAGCGGTCTGTTGGGTATCGGCGCCTGTGTTGGCAGCGGACTTGTCCGGACATGCGGCGGTAGCAGCCCCGGCAGAAAGTGACACTGCAATCGCGATTACCAATGAAGCCATTTTCATCATGCTCGTCCTTCTGTTCGAGTGCCCTGCGGATGAAACTAGCGGCGCTTTTCTTTGTTCCGGCCGCATCGCACGTCTGCAGCGTTGGTGCCGACTGCGCGATGCAAAGGCGAAGGATGAAAGGCAGGCTTGTCCGGCCATCGCGATGGTGCACGAACGGGACGCCAAAAAATGTACAAAAGGGCAGGAGATTCCAAGCCTAGATCTGGGCGCTTTTGGGGAGTGCCCGGCTGCTGTCATGGCTCCGGACGCTATGAGCGATCCGCGAATTGCCTTGTGACGTTTCTCGGCATCCGCCAGGGCCTTACTTCACTCGCGCCTATCGTCTCGCCTGTTGGCAGCAGAAGGCCTGCCGCAAGACTGTTTCCCAGCGAGACGCCGGGCTTTTCAACGACGACGTGAGCGACCAGTGCCATGAAGACCAGAAGTACCATCGTCATCAATATCACGAGCCAATACTGGCTGGTATTGGCCAGAGCAAAATCTCGCACGGGCGAGATGGAAAAAACCGCGACGAAAGCAAGCCCTTGCAGCAGATAGATGCCATAGCTGATCTCGCCCAGCCGCACGGAACGGCTGGCGGTCAGAAGACCAAAGAAATCCGCGCCCGAGACGATCAGGAAGAAACTGCCGATGCACAGCAGCATCGGCACCGGTGCGTAGGCAATCTCGTAGGTGACAAACACATACACCAGCAGCGCCAGGGCGATAGCTGACAGGGCGTGTCGATGCACTTTCACCAGCAGGGCGTTTGCTTCAAGCGTCGCGCACACCATGCCTCCTGCGAAAAGTCCTAGATAGCAGTAAGCGAGACTGCCCCCACCCGCCGACATGAGAATGGAAAAACCCAGGAGGGCCACCGGCATACCTAGGCGTGCAACCAGATGCCGGCTGAATATCGCCACGATCGGCAGGCTGAAATAGAATAGCCATTCGTAGGGCAAGGTCCAGGTTACACCAGCCAGCGTATAGACGCCAAAGCTCGAAAGCGGCACGTAGCCGAAGACGCCAAACAGCAGATTGAAAAACGCCCGCTCGTAGGTCGCGAAGGCTGAGTAATCGATCGGTGCGTTGATGACTTCGAGGACCATCACTGCACCGATGGCGACAATGTAGAGCGGTCCGATCCTGAAAGCCCGCTTGAGCAACAAGGCCGGAAAATTTACCGAGGACTTTGCCGACAGCAATTTCCCCCAGAACAGATAGGCGGAAATGACAAAGAAAAAGGACACTCCCACCTGTCCCAGCAGGCCATAGAAAGCAGAAGGCGGATACTTCCACACGCCTGTCGTCAGGAATTCATGGTAGATGACAGAGTGATGAAGCGCGACGGCAAGCGCCAGATATCCCCGCATCCCGTCTATTGTCCGGATTCTGGCGGAGTTCGTTTCGAAACCTACTCGCTGGAATAGCGGTATGCCTGCAAACGGCCAAACCAGCCCCACCACCACAAACGCGGGCCAGAGGTCATAAAGTCCAATCATGTCCGCGATTGCTCCCACCCGGTTCTCGCGCACAGCAGCACGCTGAGTCCATCTCGTTGACTATGCAACTTGGCCCAGCGTCGGCACAAGCGCTCTCAAGGCGGGTGTGGCTTTCCGTGCTTTCAGAAGCGTTCTGGACAAACGGGCGCGTAAGTAGGCGAGCAGGTCGGCGAGATTATCAATTTCACGCAGCGCAACTATCGTTGAGATAGCTTGCCGCCTTGAGGGTCACGCCTTCTTCACGAACTCGGTCTTGAGCACCAGGCCTTTCACTTGCTTGGTGTTGCATTCGATCTCACCGGGATTGCCGTTGAGGCGGATAGTCTTCACCAACGTGCCGCGCTTGATCGTCTCCGAAGTGCCTTTGACTTTGAGGTCTTTAATCAGCGTGACGGAATCGCCGTCATTCAATTGAGCGCCATTACTGTCGCGCACGATTACATCGTTTGGCATGCCATCTCCTGTGATTTGGATCACCACTACCAGATCACGTAAGAATCCCAAAACCGATGGCGAACCGGCCGACCGTCAAGGTCACTATGAATTTGCGGCACCATACATTCTGGCGTCCTCACGAAACGCAATGATATCAGGCGGTTATACCATTTTTGAAGTTTCTGGCGGAGAGAGCGGGATTCGAACCCGCGTTACGGTCTCCCGTAAACACACTTTCCAGGCGTGCGCCTTCAACCACTCGGCCACCTCTCCGTCCATGCATGTCGCGCCGGCCGGTTTCGCCGCGCGGGTTGGGGAGATGCACCTCCCTTGGGGCAAGGCGGAACTTCCGCCATCGGCGTCGCCAACCAGCAAACGCCTTCCCCCCGCACCTGAGCCGTCAAAGCAACAGGCGCGGGGCTCATCTAGTCGATCCGACGGCGAATGCCAAGCCATAACGGCAGTCTATTCGCTTTGCGGCCACACAGTGTTTCGATAGGCCGCCGGCGCGCCCGTTTTTGCAGCGCCGCGACCGCAATGGTGTGCACCAACAGGACCGCAAGGCCGGCCGCCCTTGACTTCCCCCAGAGCCGCCTGTCGAGTGACAAGGCTTTGCGGGGCATCGTGCAGACATGACATCGAGCAATGGACAGGCGCCAGCCAGGCGGCCGGACAGCGGGCTGTCCTTCGTGCCGGTGGGCTGGCTCATCTTTGCCATGGCGTGGTCGGTCTATGGCCTGATCTCCGCCTGGCCGGTGGTCGGCGCCTCCGGCCTGCCAGACAGAGTCTTTTATCTCATCTATGGCGGGCTCGTCGTCGACATCGTCACCATCCTGTGGGGACTTTACCTGCTCGGCCTCGTTTTCGGCCGTTCCGTGCGTTTTCCGCGCCATTTCACGATCTGGCAGATTGCCATAATCGTCGGGCTGCTGGTCAGCCATGCCTATGCACTCACGGTGCCGGAATTC
This sequence comes from Mesorhizobium cantuariense, assembly GCF_042647205.1. Lineage (NCBI taxonomy): Bacteria > Pseudomonadati > Pseudomonadota > Alphaproteobacteria > Hyphomicrobiales > Phyllobacteriaceae > Mesorhizobium > Mesorhizobium cantuariense. Next base: position 5,573,441 of record NZ_JBHRVD010000001.1, read on the forward strand.
GTCTTCTCGGGCCAGGCGCTTGTCATCACCGGCGCCGAAATCGCCATCGGCGTTCTCTGCATCTATCTGCTCCGCCGCGGCTCCGAAGCTCAAGTAGTTTATGCCAGTCCGGAAGCCGAAAGCCCATCGGTCGTCGTCTCGGTCATCGCCGCCCTGCTCGGCATCATCCTTGGTGCGGTCATCGGCGCCGTGGGCGGGTTCTTCGCCGGCTCGGTCATCGCTGAGGCCACCGACATGAGCTGCTTCGAAGGCGCCTGCGGCTATTTCGCCGTGTTCATCGGCCTGGCCGGGCTGGTGATCGGTGCCATAGGCGGCGGCATTTTCGCCGTCTGGCGCGTCCATCGGCGCAAACGCAAGCCAGTGGCATAGGGTCGACCGGAGAAAGCGCGGGGCTTCAAATTCGCGTATGGCGATTGCGCACCAGGCATGCGCATTCTATCTCTCGTTTTGAAACTGGAAGGCCCTCGGGAGGAGCTTGAGGACTGGCCGGAGGGAAGGTCTCTAATGTTTCGCTTGGTCTTTCGTCTTGCCGCAATGGTCGCGCTGTCGATTTCCGTCATCATGGCGGTGCTCGACGCGACGCGCACCGTGGCGGCTTCCGCGCTGGTGCTGACCCCGCTCAACACCAGCTGGCTGGCTGTCTCACCGGATACGCGGGGCGCCTTCGAAACCTTCGTGCGAACCAAGGCCAGCCCGCTGCTGTGGGACGGCGCCATCGCCTGGGTGCTCAACCAGCCGGGCTTCGCCGTGTTCGCGGCGCTGGCCTTCCTGCTCTATGCGATCGGCTACAGACGGCAACGGCGTACGGGGCAGTTCGCCGCCACCTAGAGCATCGGACCCAAAAGTGGTTACCGGTTTTGGGAAAATCCGATGCTCAAACGAAAGACCGCCGTCAGGTGGCTTCTTGCGCCCCACAGAAAGAGGAAAGCCGCGCATGTTCTTTCTCAGCGACATGCTGAACAAGAAGCTCAATCTGCCGAAGCCGTCCGAGGCGTTGCCGGGCCGCGTCCGGGCGATCCCGACCGCACCCAGGCACAAGGTCTTGAAAAGACCGCTGAAGGGTCCCTATCCCGAGGGGCTGGAGACGGCGATGTTCGGGCTCGGCTGCTTCTGGGGTGCGGAGCGGCTGTTCTGGCAGATCGAAGGCGTCTGGGTCACGGCGGCCGGCTATGCCGGCGGCTTCACGCCCAATCCGACCTATCAGGAAACCTGCACCGGCCTCACCGGCCATGCCGAAGTGGTGCTGGTCGTCCACGACCCCAAGATCGTCTCCTATGCCGCGCTTCTGAAGCTGTTCTGGGAAAGCCACGACCCGACGCAAGGCATGCGCCAGGGCAATGATGTCGGCACCACCTACCGCTCCGCGATCTACACATCAGGTGATGCGCAATTGCGGGCGGCGAGCGCCTCGCGCGATGCCTACGAGGCTTCGCTGCGCGCCGCGGGCCACGGCAAGATCACCACCGAGATCGCGTCGGCGCCCGAATTCTACTTCGCCGAGGGCGATCACCAGCAGTATCTGGCGAAGAATCCTTACGGCACCTGCAACCTCAAAGGCACCGGCGTCGCATGCGCCATTCCGGCTGCCGCCTCCGCCTGAGTCCCGTGGCGCAGGAAACAAGCAGCCGCGCGGCTTGCCCGCGCCATGCTTTTCCAAAAGGTCAAAATTCCGCGTGAATTTTGTTTCGGGCCATGCCAGATTGCCCCGAGCGGGAGGGGAGTACACTCCTGGCTGACGTCGCATGCCTGCCGGAGAACCGGGCCGGAATGCGGTGCGTAACGGAAAAAATAACCGACAGGGTGTGGATCACATGAAACGTATTGTTCTCGGCCTCCTGGCCGCAACTGCAATGGTTCTTCCGGCCTTCGCCGCCGATATCCAGCCAGCCATTCTCTATGATCTTGGCGGCAAGTTCGACAAATCCTTCAACGAAGCGTCCTATAACGGCGCTGAAAAATTCAAGACCGAGACCGGCATTGCCTATGTCGAATTCGAGGTCTCCAACGCCACCCAGCGCGAGCAGGCGCTGCGCCGCTTCGCCGAGGATGGCCGCAATCCGATCGTCATGGCAGGCTTTTCCTGGGCGGACGCGCTGGACAAGATCGCCGTGGAGTTTCCCGACACCAAATTCGCCATCATCGACATGGTCGTCGACAAGCCCAATGTCCGCTCACTCGTCTACAAGGAGCAGGAAGGGTCCTACCTCGTCGGCGTGATGGCGGCGATGGCTTCCAAGACCAAGAAGGTCGGCTTCATCGGCGGCATGGACATTCCGCTGATCCGCAGATTCGGCTGCGGCTTTGTCGGCGGCGCCAAGTCGGCCGGCGCGACCGATGTCATCCAGAACATGACCGGCGACACGCCGGCGGCCTGGAATGATCCGGCCAAGGGCGGCGAAATCGCCAAGACGCAGATCGACCAGGGCGCCGACGTGGTCTACGCGGCGGCCGGCGGCACCGGTGTTGGCGTGCTGCAGGCAGCAGCCGACGCCGGCAAGCTCGGCATCGGCGTCGATTCCAACCAGAACGGCCTGCAGCCTGGCAAGGTGCTGACCTCCATGGTCAAGCGCGTCGACGTTGCCGTCTACAACACGTTCATGGATGCCAAGAACGACAAATTCACCAGCGGCATCAACGATCTCGGCCTCAAGGAAGGTGGCGTCGACTACGCCATGGACGACAACAACAAAGCGCTTGTTGACGACGCCATGAAGGCGGCGGTCGAAAAGGCCAAGGCCGACATTATCGCCGGTACTGTGAAGGTGCACGACTACATGTCGGACAACGCCTGCCCGTATTGATCGGCGCTAGCCAAAGTTTCGAACCGCCGGGTGAAAATCCGGCGGTTTTGTTTTGACGGCTTTGCCGGGAGCAGGTGAGGCATCCGCTTGTCTCAAAGGACATGAGCACACCGGAACACCGATGCAGCCAATAATCGAACCCATGGACGAACGCGACCTCGAGACCGTTGCACGATTGCGCCTTGCGGCCTTTTTCGAGGGCACAGGAAGAACAGTTGAAGAGGACGCGGCAGGGCTTCGCAAACTTGTGATCGGCGACGGATTCGAGGCAGCACTTGTGGTCCGGGACGACGGCTTGCCGGTGGGGACCTGCCTGCTGGTTCGTCACGAACTGGAACCGGCGCATGCTCTGACGCCTTGGCTTGCCGGGCTTGTCGTCGATACGGAGCATCGGGGCAGAGGGATTGGCACGGCGCTGGTGAGGGCGACCGAAGCGCATGCGGCGTCGGCCGGAGTGGAGACACTCTATCTCTACACCTGGGAAGCACGGGATTTCTACGCTGCACTCGGCTGGACAGAGGTTGAGATGTTCGAGCAGGATGGCGCAACGATGCTGCTGATGTCGCGCAGGTTCAGCCTATAGTTTTCCCGCCAGATAGCCCAGCGCGAAGGCCGCGATCAGCCCGATGGCGATGATGGTTCCACGCCGGCCGCCGAGTGCGTGCAGGCCGACGCCTCGCTGCGACAGGCTTCGGATCACGGTTGGTGATCTGGCATCGCTGAGACCAGAGGTGCGCATCTGCGGCAGGTCGGCAATGCGCTGCGTGATCTGCGTCCAGCGCTCTTCGCCACCAGCAGGTTCGGCGCGGTCGAACATGTGCATGTGTTCGGCAAGTTGCACCACCGCGTCGCGGAAGGCAGGGTCGATCTCCAGATCGCGCTCGGCCCTTTCGCGTTCCGTGTCGTTCATCAGGCCGAGCACATAGTCGCCGGCCCGAGCGATGCGATCGCTTTCACTGGCCATGGCCTGCACCCTCCCCCCTTTTTCCTCACCAATGCGGCGGCTTGGTTACAGGCACGTCATCTCCTGCCTGCTCCTCCAGCGCCAGGAAGCGGTCGGTCAGCGCGTCGAGCTTGCGCTGCATGCGCTCGATCACCTTCCACTGCTCGGCGATCTGGCCGGACAGTTCCTCGATGGTCTTCTCCTGTTCGGCGGCGCGAATTTCCAGCGTCGTCAGCCGGTCGGCGGGCATGATCATTCAGAATCCCCGAACTTGTACCGCAGTGTCTCGCATCGTCCTGCGAATTTGAGCCTCGCCATATTAGCGAATGTGAAGGCCCCGGCCACGTTGGAAATTGACAAGCGCACCGGGATTTGTCGAGAGTGAACCCTGCTCCGGCCAATTGGCACGGACGGAGTGTCATGCTAGGCGTTTTGACCAAGCGATAAAAAATAAAAGTGGGACAGGCTGCATGGCGCAAGCCGCAATCGAGTTGATCGGCATCAACAAGAGTTTTGGTGCTGTGCGCGCCAACCGGGACATCAATCTGGAGATCGCGCGCGGCACCATCCACGGCATTGTCGGCGAGAACGGGGCTGGCAAGTCGACGCTGATGTCGATCCTCTATGGCTTCTACCAGGCCGACAGCGGCGAGATCCGCGTCGGCGGCCAGCCGGCCTCGATCAAGACGCCCAATGACGCCATCGCGCTCGGCATCGGCATGGTGCATCAGCATTTCATGCTGGTCGACAATTTCTCGGTGCTGGAGAACATCATCCTTGGCGCCGAAAGCGATGCGCTGCTGAAGAAGAGCATCGCCAAGGCGCGCTCCGAACTGGAGCGGCTTGAGCGCGAATACGGACTGGAAGTCGATCCCGATGCGATCATCGAGGAATTGCCGGTCGGCCTGCAGCAGCGCGTCGAAATCCTCAAGGCACTCTATCGCGGCGCCGAGATCCTGATCCTCGACGAGCCTACGGGCGTGCTCACTCCGGCCGAGGCCGACCATCTGTTCCGGATTCTCAAGCAGTTGAAGGAACAGGGCAAGACGGTGGTGCTGATCACCCACAAGCTGCGCGAAATCATGGCCATCACCGACACCGTTTCGGTCATGCGCCAGGGCACGATGGTGGCGACACGCGAAACCAAGAAGACTACCGTTGAGGAACTGGCCGAGCTGATGGTCGGCCGACGTGTGTTGCTAAGAGTCGAGAAGGGCGAGGCGGAAGCCGGCGGCGTCAAGCTCGCGGTCAAGAATCTGACGGTGAAGGATTCTCGCGGCGTCACCATGGTCGACGACATCTCCTTCGATATCAGGGCCGGCGAGATCGTCGGCATCGCCGGCGTTGCCGGCAACGGCCAATCCGAACTGCTCGAGGCGATTTCCGGCATCAGGCGCGCCGTCTCCGGCTCGGTCATGCTCGACGGCAAGCCGATCGACCTTACCGGGGCAGCCGATCCGGGCGAATTGCGCGACCGCGGCCTGGCGCATGTGCCGGAGGACCGCCATCACGTCGGGCTGGTGCTGGCCTTCGAGGAGAACGAGAATTCCATCCTCGGCTATCATGACGACCCCCGCTATTTGAAGGGTCCGTTCCTCAACATCGATGCCATCCGCAACGATGCCAAGGACAAGATCGCCAAATACGATATCCGCCCGACGGACTGCCGGCTCAAGACCGCCAATTTCTCCGGTGGCAACCAGCAGAAGATCGTGCTCGCGCGCGAGATGGAACAGGACCCCGGCGTGCTGATCGTCGGCCAGCCGACGCGCGGCGTCGATGTCGGCGCCATCGAATTCATCCACAAACGCCTGATCGCCATGCGCGACCAGGGCAAGGCGGTGTTGGTGGTCTCGGTCGAGCTGGACGAGATCCGTTCGCTCTCCGACCGCATCCTGGTGATGTTTGCCGGCCGCATCGTCGGCGAGCGCGGTGCGGAAGCCACCGAAGGCGAGCTTGGCCTGCTGATGGCCGGTGTCGAGCATCGGGAGGCCGCCGAATGAGCACGCCTTATGCCAAGCTGCCGGGTTGGGCCGATTACGGGCTGATCCCGGTGATCAACCTGTTCGTCGCCTTCGTCGTCGCCGGCTTCGTCGTCATTCTGGTTGGCGAAAATCCGTTCCGCGCCGCCGTCATCCTGGTCGAAGGCGCCTTCGGCAGGGGGCAAGGCATCGCGTTTACGCTTTTCTACGCCACCACCTTCATCTTCAGCGGGCTTTCGGTGGCGGTTGCTGCGCATTGCGGCCTGTTCAACATCGGTGGCGAGGGCCAGGGCTATATTGCCGGTCTCGGCATCGGCATCGTCTGCCTGGCCTTCGACAGCGTGCTGCCGTGGTGGCTCACCTTCCCGCTGGCAATCATCGCCGCCGCGGCGATGGGGGCGCTGTGGGCGCTGATCCCGGCCTATCTGCAGGCCAAGCGCGGCTCGCACATCGTCATCACCACCATCATGTTCAACTTCATCGCCGCCAGTGTCATGGTCTATGCACTGGTCGGTTTCCTGAAGCCGGCAGGCTCGATGGCGCCGCAGACGCGCACCTTCCTCGACGGCGCGCAGCTGCCGAAGCTGAACTGGGTCATCGAACTGTTCGGCGCCAAGATACGCTCGGCGCCGCTCAACATCACTTTCCTTTTGGCGCTGCTGATGGCGTTTGTGGTCTGGCTGCTGATCTGGCGCACCAAGCTCGGCTACGAGATGCGTACCTATGGCCACAGCCCGAAGGCGGCTCGCTATGCCGGCATTTCGGAAACCCGCATCATCATCATCGCCATGATGATCTCGGGCGCGCTGGCCGGCATGATGGCGCTCAACCCGACCATGGGCGACCAGCACAATGTCGCGCTCGATTTCGTCTCCGGCGCCGGTTTCGTCGGCATTGCGGTGGCGCTGATGGGGCGCTTGCATCCGGTCGGCATCGTGCTGGCGGCGATCCTGTTCGGCATGCTCTACCAGGGCGGCGCCGAGCTCGCCTTCGAGATGCCGGCGATCAGTCGCGACATGATCGTCATCATCCAGGGCCTCGTCATCCTGTTTGCCGGCGCGCTCGAGCACATGTTCCGCCCTTATGTCCAGGCACTGTTCGCCTCGTTCAGCCCGAGATCTGTCGGTATGGAAGCGGTCAAGGGGAAGGGTGCCTGAGATGGATGTCTTCATCGCTATCGTCCAGATACTCGACTCGACCATCCGCCTGTCGGTGCCGCTGCTGCTTGCCTGTCTCGCCGGCCTCTATTCGGAGCGCGCCGGCATCTTCGACATCGGGCTCGAGGGCAAGATGCTGGTTGGCGCCTTCGCCGGTGCGGCGGCCGCCTCGGTCTTCCACTCGGCCGTTCTCGGCCTCGGTATGGCCATTCTGATCTCGGTCGCTTTCGCCATGATCCACGGCTTTGCCTCGATCACCCATCGCGGCAACCAGATCGTCTCCGGCGTGGCGATCAATTTCATCGCCGCCGGCTCGACCATCATGCTCGGCCAGCACTGGTTCCAGCAGGGCGGCCGCACCCCGGCACTGGCGCCGAACGAGCGCTTCGAGGCGATCACCTGGCCTGGCGCCGACGCGGTCAGGGATGTGCCGATCATCGGGCCGATCTATTCGGAGCTGATCTCCGGCCACTCCATATTGGTCTATATCGCCTTCCTGATGGTGCCGTTCACCTGGTGGGTGCTGTTTCGCACCCGCTTCGGTTTGCGGCTGCGCGCGGTCGGCGAGAACCCGGCGGCGGTCGATACGGCCGGCATCTCGGTCGCCTGGCTGCGCTACCGGGCGCTGATCTGCACCGGCGTGCTCACCGGCGTTGCCGGTGCCTATCTGTCGATGGCGCAGAATGGCGGCTTCGTGAAGGACATGACCGCCGGCAAGGGCTATATCGCGCTGGCCGCACTGATCTTCGCCAAGTGGAAGCCGGTCAACGCCATGTTCGCCTGCCTGTTGTTCGGCTTCCTCGACGCGCTGTCGATCCGCCTGCAAGGCTCGCCACTGCCCATCATCGGCAAGGTGCCGGTGCAGTTCATGCAGGCGCTGCCCTACGTCCTCACCGTCATCCTGCTCGCCGGCTTCATCGGCAAGGCCATTCCGCCACGCGCCGGCGGCGTGCCTTACGTTAAGGAACGTTGAGCCGGAGCAACGGGTCGGCTTAGTGCCGGGTTTTGGACACGATCATCGGAGAGAACATTGAATGTCGCATGATCTGTTCGAGGCCGCCAAGGCTGCCATGACCAAGGCCTACGCGCCCTATTCGAAATTTCCGGTGGGCGCCGCCTTGCGCACCGAGGACGGGCGCATCTTTACCGGCGCCAACATCGAGGTCGCCTCCTACCCGGAAGGCTGGTGCGCCGAGACCACCGCGCTTGGCCACTACATCATGGGCGGCGGCGGCAAGATCGTGGAAATCGCCGTCATCGCCGAACGCATGGCGAAATGCTCGCCTTGCGGCGGCTGCCGGCAGCGGCTGGCGGAATTCTGCCGGCCGGAAACAAAGCTTTATCTCTGCGACGATGCCGGCGTGGCCGAAACCGTGACCATGGGCGACATGCTGCCCTATGGTTTCCGCGGCGACATTTTGAAATGAAGAGTCGCTGAGATGAAGAGCGGGCTTAAATGAAGAGTTGGCTGCGATGACGGAAAAGGCGCTGGACCATCTCATCGAAAGCCTGGACGGCCTGGCGCCGGCCACGGCACTGGTGCTGGGTTCGGGCCTGGGCGGGTTGGTCGACCAGATCGAGCATCCGATCCGCATCTCCTATGCCGACCTGCCGGGCTTTCCCAGAAGCGGCGTCACCGGCCATGCCGGCGAAGTGGTGGCCGGACTGTTTGCCGGTGTGCCGGTGCTGATGCTGTCCGGCCGTGCCCACTACTATGAGCACGGCAACGCGGCGGCGATGCGCCCGGTACTGGAGGTGCTTGCCGGCATCGGCATCACGAAACTGATCCTCACCAATGCCGCCGGTTCGGTCGATCCGGACATGCCGCCGGGCTCGGTGATGCTGATATCAGACCACATCAATTTCTCGGGCACCAATCCGCTCATCGGCGAACCCAGCGACAGCCGCTTCGTCGGCCTGACCGAGGCCTATGATGCCGGCATCCGCAAGGCCATCGAACGGGCGGCGAAAGCGACCGGCACCACGCTGCACAAGGGCGTCTATATGTGGTTCTCGGGTCCATGCTTCGAAACACCCGCTGAAATCCGCATGGCGCGCATCATGGGCGCCAACGCGGTCGGCATGTCGACCGTACCGGAGGTCATTCTCGCCCGTTTCCTCGGACTTCGCGTCGCCGCCTGTTCGGTCATCACCAATTTGGCGGCCGGCATGACCGGGACCGAGCTTTCGCACCAGGAGACCAAGGACATGGCACCGGTCGGCGGCGCGCGGCTGGCAACAATCCTGCAGCGCGTGTTCCGCGACGGATTGCTGGAGAGCTGATGCTTCCGCAGGAAATCATCCGCCGCAAGCGCGACAGCCTGAGGCTGTCGGAGCATGAGATCGCCGGCTTCGTCGAGGGCGTGACGTCAGGCGCCGTTTCGGATGGCCAGGTCGGCGCCTTCGCCATGGCGGTGTTCTTCAACGGCATGAACCGCGACGAGGCGGTGGCGCTGACGCTGGCGATGCGCGATTCCGGCGACGTGCTCGACTGGTCGGACCTGCCCGGCCCGGTCACCGACAAGCATTCGACTGGCGGCGTTGGCGACAATGTCTCGCTGATGCTGGCGCCGATCGTCGCCGCATGCGGCGCTTACGTACCGATGATATCAGGCCGCGGCCTTGGCCACACCGGCGGCACGCTGGACAAGATGGATGCGATCCCCGGCTATGCCAGCCAGCCCGATATCGCGCTGTTTCGCAAGGCGGTGCTCGAAACCGGCTGTGCCATCATCGGCCAGACCGCCGACCTCGCGCCGGCCGATCGACGACTCTATGCGATCCGCGACGTCACCGGCACGGTCGAATCGGTGCCGCTGATCACCGCTTCGATCCTGTCGAAGAAACTGGCGGCCGGGCTGCAATCGTTGGTGCTCGACGTCAAGGTCGGCAACGGCGCCTTCATGGAAAAATCGCGCGACGCCACCGCACTCGCCAACAGCCTGGTTGAGATCGCCAATGGTGCCGGGCTGAAGGCCTCGGCGTTGATCACCGGCATGAACGAGCCGCTGGCGTCGGCCGCCGGCAACGCCGTCGAGGTGCGCAATGCCGTCGATTTCCTCACCGGCCGGTTTCGTGATCATCGGCTCCAGGATGTGACGCTGGCGCTGGCCGCCGAAATGCTGCAGTCGGCGGGACTGGTTTCATCCAATCAGGACGGCATGCGGCGCGCCACCGAGACGCTCACCAGCGGCCGCGCCGCCGCCACCTTCGCGCGCATGGTGGCCGTGCTCGGCGGCCCGGCCGATTTCATCGAGAAGCCGGAAAGATACCTGGCCACAGCGGCGACCGAATTTGCCGTCAAGGCGACTGCAAACGGCTTCGTCACCGGCATCGCGACCCGCGACATCGGGCTCGCCGTGGTTGGCCTGGGAGGCGGACGCACGCGGCCGGACGACAAGGTCGACCCCGCGGTCGGCATCACCAGGCTGTTGCCGGTCGGTGCGGAGGTGAGGCTCGGCGAGCCACTGGCGCTGATCCATGCCCGCTCATTGGCCGATGCCGAAGCGGCCGCGGCAGCCGTGCTTTCGGCCTATACGGTTGGCGCTTCGAAACCGGCCGCCGACAAGTCGGTCATCCGGCGGATTCTGCCACGCGGCTAATTACTGAGCGAGCAGCAGCGTGCCGTTCTCGACCTGGTATTTGTCGAGCCGGTTGAGGAAGCTCATGCCGATCAGATTGGTGCGCAGCGCCCTATCGTCGAGCACGATGGTCTGGACGTCATTGACAGTGATGTTGCCGATCTGCAGGCGGTCGATCATTGCTACAGCTGCCTTGATGGTACCGTTGGCGGTGTTGACCTCGTGACTGAAATCGGAAGCGTTCAACGACAAGCCGATCCGGCGCGCCGTCGAGGTGTTGATGGCGACCAGCGTGGCGCCGGTGTCGATCATACCGTCGGTCTGACGTCCATTGAGCTTGAAGGCCGACGAGAAATGTCCGCGCTCGTCTGCCGCAACGACGACCTTGCGGCCCATCGGCAGCGGCGCGACCGGCTTGTTGGGCACCGATGCCAAATTGACGTCCGGTTGGGCGTCGATCGCAGGTTTGCGCGGCGCCGCCGATTTCAGCAGGTCTTCGACGAATTGCGGGTTCGACTGATACACAATCGGTATCGATGCCAATGTACCGGCGAAAACACCGAGGATGAGAAGCTTGCGCAGCATGGACCGGCCTCGCCGCATGACCCCGAAAATCGGGATCGATCTTCGGTGTCATGCGCAAAATCAAAGTGCTACAGCGTCCTTTGCGCGTCCGAATGGACGCGCGGCGCTGTAGTGAGATCCGATCGTTAAGCCCGGATGGTGTTTGCCGCTTTAACGCGCGCCAAAACCGCGCCTTTGCGTAAATATTTGGTAAATCGTACCAGGCAACTTTGCCTGGTATTACTTGGTCCCGTACATGCGGTCGCCGGCGTCGCCGAGGCCGGGCATGATATAGCCTTTCTCGTTAAGCTGGCGGTCGATCGAAGCGGTGAACACGGGAACGTCCGGATGCGCCTTGGTGAAGCGTTCGATGCCTTCGGGCGCCGCCAAGAGGCAAAGGAAGCGGATGTTGGTTGCGCCGCGCTCTTTCAATTTGTCGATCGCCGCGATCGCCGAGTTGGCGGTCGCCAGCATCGGATCGACGACGATGACCAACCGGTCGGCGAGGTCGCTCGGCGCCTTGAAGAAATATTCGACCGCTTCCAGCGTTTCGTGATCTCGGTAGAGACCGACATGGGCGACGCGGGCCGCCGGCACCAGGTCGAGCAGGCCTTCCAGCAAGCCGTTGCCGGCGCGCAGCACCGAGGCGAAGACCAGCTTCTTGCCCTCCAGCGTCGGCGCTTCCATGGTTTCCATCGGCGTTTCGATCATCGTCGTCGTCAGTTCGAGGTTGCGGGTGACCTCGTAGCCGAGCAGCAGCGATATTTCACGCAGCAGCCGGCGGAAGCCGGCCGTCGAGGTTTCCTTCTTGCGCATGATGGTCAGCTTGTGCTGGACAAGCGGATGGTCGACGACGGTGACGCCCTGCATGGTGTTCTCCTGATGCCTGCGCCCGAAAATGCGCATCGCCCTTTCGGACGCGCCGCGCTTCAAGCTGCCTGGGCGAACCCTAGCGACAATGCGTCGGCCAAGGAACCCGCTTGGCCTGCACCGACCACAGCTTTGTCGGCAGAAATCAGCGTGCCGCGCCGTTCAACCGGGCAAGAAGCGCGGTCTTGGTCTTTTTGTCGACGAAAGCGGCTTCGATGGCGGTGCGGGTAACGGCGGCCAGCGCCTTTTCGTTCATCGAGAAATGCTCGCCGGCAATGTCGTATTCGCGCTTCAGCGAGGTCCAGAAATAAGGCGGGTCGTCGGAATTGAGCGTCACCTTGCAGCCTGCCGCCTGCAGGGCCGGGAACGGATGGTTGGCAAAACTGTCGAACACCTTGAGCGCGATGTTGGAGCCGGGGCAGCATTCCAGCACGACGCCCTCGTCGGCAATGCGCCGGACAAGGTCCGGATTCTCGATGGCGCGCACGCCATGGCCGATGCGAGACGGGCGGATGTGATCGAGCGCCGCCTGGACGGTCTCCCAGCCGGTCAGTTCGCCGGCATGGATGGTGATGCCGAGCCCGGCCTCGCGCGCGATTTCGAAAGCCCTGACATAGTCCTCCATCTCGCCGATCCGCTCATCGCCGGCGACGCCGAAACCGGTGACCAGCGGGTGCCCGCAACGCGCCGCGAAGCGTGCCGCCTGCTCGATCGACTCGACGCCGACATGGCGCACGCCGGTGACGATCATGCGGCCCTCGATGCCGGTCTTGGCCTTGGCGCGGGCCATGCCTTCGCCGAGCGCGTCGGTATAGGCCTTGGGCGACAGCCCGGCTTTTTTCGCGTGGTCCGGCGAGGTGAACACCTCGGAATAGATTGCCCCGTCGCGAGCAAGGCTCGTCAGATAATGGTCGGCCAGCCGCGCATAGTCGTCCTCGGTCCGGAACAGGTCGGAGGAGAAGTCGTAAGCCGCGAGGAACGACGTGAAATCGTGCCAGACGAATGAACCGTTCTGGATATAGGGCGAGGTGTCCTTGCCGTATTTCTGCGCCTGGCGGATGACGAGTTCGGGCGCCGCTGCCCCTTCAATGTGGCAGTGCAATTCCGCTTTCAAAGGCATTCAATCATCCCGTCGGTCTGTCCAGGTCTTGAAAACCCGCCACCTGGAAGCGCGGCTGAACACCGCGCCTTAAACAATAGCGCCCGCACCATCGATCGGCTATGGTCCCGCCGGTTTTATGACGGATCAAAAAAATGTCGGTTGAGAGAACCACGGCCGCGGGCGGCATGGAAACCTCCTATGGTTTCAAGCGTGTAGGGGCTGGCGACAAGCAGTCCCTGGTCAACGATGTTTTCCACAAGGTCGCCAACCGCTACGACCTGATGAACGATCTGATGTCGGCCGGCCTGCACCGGCTGTGGAAGGATGCCATGGTCACCTGGCTCAATCCTCCAAAAAGGATCGGCTGGCGCGTGCTGGACGTTGCCGGCGGCACTGGCGACATCGCCTTCCGCATCGTCGATGCCAGCCACGGCAATGCCCATGCCACGGTGCTCGACATCAATGGCTCGATGCTGGCCGTCGGCCGCGACCGGGCCGAAAAGAAAGGCCTGTCCGGCAACACCGATTTCGTCGAGGCCAATGCCGAGGAACTGCCCTTCGCCGATGCCACATTCGACGCCTACACCATCGCTTTCGGCATCCGCAACGTGCCGCGCATCGATGTCGCACTCGCAGAAGCGTTTCGCGTGCTAAAGCCGGGCGGGCGCTTCCTGTGCCTGGAATTTTCCGAAGTCGAGATGCCGCTGCTCGACAAGGCCTACGAAGCCTGGTCGTTCAATGCTATTCCGAAGATCGGCAAGATGGTCACCGGCGACGGCGAGCCCTATTCCTATCTGGTCGAATCGATCGCCAGGTTTCCCAACCAGCAGAATTTCGCGACGATGATTTCCCACGCCGGCTTCGATCGCGTTTCCTTCCGCAATTATTCCGGCGGTATTGCCGCGCTTCATTCGGGCTGGAAGCTTTGAGGCCGGACCGCATTTCTCACATTCGACGTGCGCTATGCCGGTTCGAAGAGCCGGCAGGACGGGCGCAGGCATGAGCACGGTCAGCGCAGGATTTCGGCTCGTAAGGGCCGGCTGGGTGCTGGTCCGCGAGGGCGTCGTCGCCGCCTTGCCGGGCGAGGAACTGTCGGGCCTGCCGAAGTTCGGCTGGCGGCTGGCGCGGCTGTTCACCCGCCGCCGCGCGCTTGCCTATGAGCGCAGCGACCGGCTGGCCAAGGCGGTGGTCCGGCTCGGACCGTCCTATGTTAAGCTCGGCCAGTTCCTGGCGACACGGCCCGACGTCGTCGGCAACGACATGGCGCTCGATCTCGCTATGTTGCAGGACAAGATGCACACCTTCCCGAAGGCCGAGGCCATCGCGGCTATCGAGGCTTCGCTCGGGCGCAAGGTCGGCGATCTCTATGCGCAATTCGGCGATCCGGTCGCAGCCGCTTCCATCGCCCAGGTCCATGCCGCCGACACCATGCATGACGGCGTTGCCACCAAGGTGGCGGTCAAGGTGATCCGGCCCGGCGTGCGGCGCCGCTTCTTCCAGGATCTCGAAAGCTATTTCCTCGCCGCCCGCCTGCAGGAGAAATACATCCCGTCGTCACGCCGGCTGCGGCCGGTCGAGGTCACCGAGACGCTGGCGCAGACCACCAAGATCGAGATGGATCTCCGCCTCGAGGCGGCCGCCCTTTCAGAACTCGGCGAAAACACGAAGGACGATCCCGGCTTTCGCGTGCCGTCCGTCGACTGGGAACGCACCGGCCGCGACGTGCTGACCATGGAATGGGTCGACGGCGTCAAGATGAACGACATTGCCGGCCTGGAGGCAGATGGCCACGATCTGAAGGCGATCGCCGCCAACCTCATTCAGTCGTTCCTGCGCCATACGCTGCGCGACGGCTTCTTCCATGCCGACATGCATCCGGGCAATTTGTTCGTCGAAGCAAACGGCACCATCGTCGCCGTCGATCTCGGCATTGCCGGCAGGCTCGGCAAGAAGGAGCGCCGCTTCCTCGCCGAAATCCTCTACGGCTTCATCACGCGTGACTACCTGCGCGTTGCCGAAGTGCATTTCGAAGCCGGCTACGTACCGCGCCAGCACAATGTCGCGGCCTTCGCGCAGGCGATCCGGGCGATCGGTGAGCCGATCCACGGCCAGCCGGCCGAGACCATTTCGATGGCCAAGCTTCTGACGCTGCTGTTCGAAGTGACCGAACTGTTCGACATGGCGACGCGGCCGGAGTTGATCCTGCTGCAGAAGACCATGGTGGTGGTCGAGGGCGTGGCGCGCACGCTCGATCCGGCTTTCAACATGTGGAAGACGGCCGAACCCGTGGTCGGCGGCTGGATCGCCGGCAACCTTGGCCCACGTGGCATGATGATCGATGCGCGCGATGGCGCCAGGGCGCTGCTGACGCTGGCCCGCCAGGTGCCCGAACTCGCGGCGCGTACCGATCGGCTGTCGCGCGAGATCGACCTGATGGCCGAACATGGCCTGCGCTTCGACGAAACCACCGCGCGCGCCATCGGCAAGGCCGAGGCGCGTTACAGCCGCTCCGGCCGCCTGGCACTATGGGTGATCGCGCTGACGCTGGTCTATATCGCCTGGAAGATCATCTAGCACCCAGCCGCTTCGGACTCCGAGTCCGCAACTTGCAGCAATCCGATTGCATTGCTATCATTGCAGTCGGCAATCACAGCTGAGTGCAATCACATGGCCAGCATCACGATCCGCAACCTTGACGATGAGGTCAAGGAGTTGCTGCGCCGATTGGCAGCGGAAAACGACCGCTCCATGGAAGAGCAGGCGCGGGTGATGATCCGGGCCGCTGTTGACGGGCAGATCGGCCCGGTGGGCCGCATTGACCAGATCGAGAAAACGCTACGCGAACTGACCAGCCTGCACGGGGCGGCGACCCCGCCGGCCATCGCGCCGGCAGGCAAGAGCGTGCCGCGCGGCTCGCTTTCCAGCAAGCGCATCCTGCTCATCATCGGCGGCGGCATCGCCGCCTACAAGGCGCTCGACCTGATCCGCCGGCTGCGCGAGCGCGGGGCCGCGGTTCGGGTGGTCATGACATCGGCCGCGCAGGAATTCGTCACCACGCTTTCGGTCGGCGCGCTCTCCGCCGACCATGTCTTCACCGAACTGTTCGACCGTAATGACGAGCACGATGTCGGCCATATCAGGCTGTCGCGCGAGGCCGATCTGCTGGTGGTGGCGCCCGCCACCGCCGACCTGATGGCCAAGCTCGCCAACGGCCACGCCAACGATCTCGCCTCCACCGTACTCATCGCCACGGATAAGCCGGTGTTGATGGCGCCGGCCATGAATCCCAGAATGTGGGCGCATCCGGCCACTCGCCGCAACCGCACGACGCTACAGAAGGACGGCATCGCCTTTATCGGTCCGGCCAAAGGCGAGATGGCCGAAAGCAATGAGGCGGGCGAAGGCCGCATGGCCGAGCCGCTGGAGATCGTCGCCGCCATCGAGGCGCTGTTCGATGTCAGCCCCAAGCCGCTGTCGGGGCGCAAGATCATCGTCACTTCCGGCCCGACGCATGAGCCGATCGACCCGGTGCGCTACATCGCCAACCGTTCGTCCGGCAAGCAGGGCCACGCCATTGCGGCAGCCCTTGCCAGGCTAGGTGCCGATGTGCGTCTCGTGTCCGGCCCCGTCGGCATCGCCGATCCCGCCGGGGTGAAGACCATCCATGTCGAACGTGCGCAAGAGATGCGCGATGCGGTGGAACAGCTCCTGCCCGCCGACGCGGCGGTGTTCGTCGCCGCCGTTGCTGACTGGCGCTCGGAGAATTCGGCCGGTGAGAAGATCAAGAAGGTCGCGGGCGAAGGGCCGCCAGTGCTGCGCATGGTCGAGAATCCCGACATCCTCGCCGGGATTGGCCATCACAGGCAGCGACCCGGCCTTGTAATCGGCTTCGCCGCCGAGACACAGAATCTCCTGCGCAACGCCGAGGCCAAACTCAGAAAGAAGGGCGCCGATCTCATCGTCGCCAACGACGTGTCGCAGACCAGCGGCGTCGGTCCTTCCGGCGTGATGGGCGGTGATCGCAATCGGGTGCGGATCGTGTCGAAGGCCGGTGTCGAGGAATGGCCCGAGATGAGCAAGGACGAGGTGGCGGCGCGGCTCGCCGCCCTGATCGCCGAAAGACTTAAAACGATCGTCGTTTGAGCCGACGGAAAGACGTTCTGCCGCCGCGTTCTGCTGGGTAACGCACCGCCCCTGCCGCGAGACGGCATTCAAACGGCGCGCTTTAAGTCCTGCGGCTCTACATCAATTGGTCAAAAGCTCCGCGGTCCGGGCAAGCGCGCCGGCGAAGCCGTTGAGCGGAATGGAAAAGCTTACCGCTTGTCCAGTGTCGGCGGCGAAGGCGTCGATCTTCAGGGTGGTGCCTGATTTGAGCTGCGGCGTGACAGTCGCATCGAACGCCACCGGCACCAGACAGCCGACAACCTGGCAAGTGTTGAATGCCAGGCTGCCGTCCAGCTTCTGGTCGTCGATGGTCAGGCTGACGCCCTTGGCCAGAGCCAGGCCGAACGGCAGCGCGAGCGTGCCCGTGGCATCCTCGCCGGTCTTGCTCGACAGCTCGATCGCCAGCAGGCGCTGGTTGCTTTGCTTGTTGAATTGCTGATGTGACAGGCTGCAGGTCTTGGTGGTGCCTGATATCTGGCAATTGACGGTCCAGTCGCCATGGGTTTCGGACAGTGCCGACGCGCCACCAGGCAGTTGCGGCGCATCGGCGGCGGGCGGCGCCGCGACCACCTTATCGCCCTTGGTTTGCGCCGCCACGGCAGGCACACCCACGACGCAGGCAACGCCCAGCATCGCCATGAGATACGCGTACTTCCTCATCAAGACCCTCCCGCCCGGCTCCGCCTCGGGCCAGCTAGAAGCTGACCTTGAGAGACGCGCTGATCGCATTCTGTTTAACCGTTTCGCCGAAGGCGCCATTATACCTGACGGACATGCCGACGCCATTGACGCCATTCAGCTCAAGGCCGGCGCCGACCCGATAGAGCGGCGAATCGACCGCCTCCGTCAAGTGCAATGCGGGGTTGCCAGGCAGATTCTCCGCCGCGGCGAAGCGGCCTTCAGCAGTCGATAGAACCGATTTCACTTGTGATCGACATGCTGGCCATGGCATCGCCGCGCAAACATCCTATATCAATGGACAGTGTTTTTTGCGCGGGAATGAGCGGATGTCGGCGCTTCGACCATCAACGATTTTCACATCGGCAATGCTGGCCACGGCAATGCTGGTGGGCGCTTGCCTGCCCGCTTCCGCGCAAGCCCTCAATTCCGCCACCGGCAACAATGCGCTGATCCGCCAGAACGACCTGCAAATCCTGCAAAACAGGGTACAGCGGCAGCAATATCAGCAGCAACAGCAGCAGTATCGTGCCCAGGATCGCCAGATCGTCCGGCAACCGCCGCCGGTCGTGCAGCAGCTCAAGCCAGGCTGCCAGACGCAGATAATCGGCACCACCGCCGTGAGCAATTGCCGCTGACATTTAGGCGTTTTTCATTTATTTAGCCGACTTATGTATTCGGAGTGCTTTTTTCGGCACACGCGGAAGTTTTGGTTTTGCAACGATGCCTTGTCGCGCTATGCGGCATTGCATCGACTGGATTCACAAATGGCAGCCACCAAGAAAAAGGCCGTGCGCAAGGCAAAGAAAGGCGAGCGGATCCGCCAGGTGGCGGCTATTCCGTTTCGGCTGAACGCGCGCGGCGATATCGAGGTGATGCTGGTCACGTCACGAACCACCAGGCGCTTCATCGTCCCCAAGGGCTGGCCGATGAAAGGCAAGAGCGGACGCAAGGCGGCTACCATCGAGGCGCAAGAGGAAGCTGGCGTGCTCGGCAAGACGCTGAGCGAGCCGGCGGGTACCTATTCCTACTGGAAGCGGCTGGCCAACCGCTTTGTCCGCGTCGACGTCATCGTCTATCTGCTTGAGGTTACCGAGGAACTGGCCGACTGGCAGGAAGCCCAAAGTCGGCAGCGGGCCTGGTTGCCGCCGGCTGATGCGGCTTTGCTCATCGATGAGCCCGACCTCTCGACGCTGGTGAACACGTTGACGATTGCCCAGCCTGTGCCGGTTGACACAGCCTGAGACCAGGCCTCACTCGTTCGTGTCGCCCCCTTCAGGAAACGGCCGCACCGGCGTGCCGGTATAGGCCCACAACCATTCGCGCGGCAGCGGACCTTTGTTGCGCTCGCCTTGTTGCGACTGCTCCCAGGCATGCGCCAGGATGCCGACCGAGCGCGACAGCACGAAAAGCCCGCGCGTCAGCGGCGGCGGGAAGCCAAGTTCGCCATAGATGACGGCGGTGGCGCCATCGATGTTGAGCGGTATCTTTTTCCCCTTGCGCCACGCGACTTCCGCTTCGATCGCCTCGGCAATGTCGGCGAAACGTCCATTGACGACACCGCGCGCGGCAAATTCGCGGGTCAGTTCCAGCAGGCGCGGCGCACGCGGATCGACGGGATGGAAGCGGTGTCCGAGCCCTGGCACATAGCCCTCCTCCTCGGCAAAGAACCGGTCGAGCCGTGCCGAGACCGCTTCATTCAGCGTTATCCCGGCATCGATCGCCACGGCAATGTCACCGTAGAAGGAGAGCGCCTGTTCGCCGGCGCCGCCATGCACGTCGCCGAGAACGTTGATGGCCGAGGCCATGGCGCTGTTGATGCCGACGCCGCAGGTTGCCGCCATGCGCGCGATGGCGATCGATGGCGCCTGCGGCCCGTGGTCGACGGCAGCACCCAAGGCAATGCCGAGCAGCGCCGCCTGGTCCTCGCTGGGCAGTTCGCCACGCAGCATCAGCCAGATCATCGCCGGGAAGCTGACGCGGCCGATCAGATCCTGTATCTCGTAGCCGCGCAACCGGATGACACCCGGCCGCATCTCGATGATATCGGTCTGCCACCATTCCTCGCCGCGCTCACGGCCAGTCTTCTTCTCCGGCCCACTCATGCCCGTCCCTTTGTCTTGGCGCGCGGCGGCAGGTCCGCGAACACCTCATCCATATGCTCACCCAGCGCCGGTGGCGGCTTCGTCGGCAAGGGTGCCGCGCCATCGACCATGAAGCCGCCGCGCAGAACGGTCAGCGGCTTGTCCATGCCAGCCACATCATCGAAATTCGCGGTCACCTGGCGTTCGAGCACTTGCGGCTCGGCCAGCACTTGCGGGATCGTCAGCACCCTGCCGGCGGGCACGCCGGCACGATTGAGCGTCTCTTCCCAGTCCGCCGCCGGGGCGCTCGCCAGGGCGTCCTCGATCTCGACTTTTAGCGCCGCACGGTTGCGCTTGCGCGTCTCGCGCTCGGCAAAGCGGGCATCCCCGGCCAATTCCGGCCGGCCGATCAGCCGGCACAGCGTCACGAACTGCTCCTGCTTGTTGGCGGCGATGTTAAGCAGCCCATCCCCGGTGCGAAACGCGCCGGAGGGTGCCGCGGTCATATTCTCATTGCCCATTGGCTGGGGATCGACATCGGCGGTCAGATAGTTGGAGACCGGCCAACCAAGTGCGGAAAGCGTGCATTCGAGCATCGAGACGTCGAGAAAAGCCCCCTCGCCGCTCGTCTTCTGCCGCACCAGCGCCGAGGCTATGGCAAACGCCCCGACTAGCCCGCCAAGCGTGTCGGCGACGGGATAGCCGACCCGCAGCGGCGCCGTTTCCGGCGTACCGGTGATGCTCATGATCCCCGACAGGCCCTGGATGATCTGGTCATAGGCGGGATTGTCGCGCATCGGTCCGGTCTGGCCGAAACCCGATATCGCGCAATAGACGAGGCTGGGACGGACCGCCTTCAACGCCTCGTAGCCAAGGCCGAGCCGATCCATCACGCCCGGGCGGAAATTCTCCACCAAGGCATCGGCGCTGGCGACCAGGTCGAGGAAGCGCTCGCGATCGGCTTGCTTCTTGAGGTCGAGCACCACCGATCGTTTGCCGGCGTTCTGCGCCAGGAACGAGGCACCCATGCCGGCGCTGTTGAGCCTTGGCGAGCCGCCGAGCTGGCGCGCCAGGTCACCGCCTTGCGGCACTTCGACCTTGATCACGTCGGCACCAAGCAGCGCCAGCTGATAGGCGCAATAGGGGCCGGCCAGGACATTGGTCAGGTCGAGGACGCGGATACCGGAAAGCAGTTCTGTCATGGCATCAGGGATCGATCAGGCATCGCCGGGCACATGCTCCGGTCCGCGCCGCCGGCGGTGCTCGATGAAGGCCCAGATATGCGGGCCGGCGAGGCCGATGAAGGCGAGCGTCAGCAGCGTCAGCGACAGCTTGTGGGTGTAGAACACCGACCAGTCACCATTCGAGATGGTCATCGCCCGGCGAAACTGGGTTTCGGCGAGCGGCCCCAGGATCATGCCGATGATGACGGGCGCGGTCGGGAAATCGAAACGCCGCATCAGGAAGCCGGCGGCGCCCAGGAGATAGAGTATGACGAGGTCGATGGGCGATTGCGAGATGCCATAGGTGCCGACCGTGGCGAACACCAGGATGCCGGCATAGAGCTGCGGTGCCGGGATTTTCAGCAGCCGCACCCACAGCCCGATCAGCGGCAAGTTGAGGATGACGAGGATGACGTTGGCGATGAACAGGCTGGCGATCAACCCCCAGACGAGGTCGCCCTGCGTTGTCAAAAGCAGCGGCCCGGGATTGATGCCGTAGCTCTGGAACGCCGAGAGCATGATCGCCGCCGTCGCCGAGGTCGGCAGGCCGAGCGTCAGCATCGGCACCAGCACGCCGGCGGCGGACGCATTGTTGGCGGCCTCGGGGCCGGCGACGCCTTCGATGGCGCCGACCGTGCCGAACTCCTCCTTGTGCTTCGACAGCTTCTTCTCGATGGCATAGGACAGGAAGGTCGGGATTTCGGCACCGCCGGCCGGCATGGCGCCGATCGGGAAGCCGATAGCAGCGCCGCGCAGCCAGGGTTTCCACGAACGTCCCCACTCGGCCGCAGTCATGTAGAGCGAGCCCTTCAGCGGCACGATCTCGTCCTTGCCGGCATAACGGCGCGAAGCCATATAGAGCGTCTCGCCGACGGCAAACAGGCCGACGGCGGCGATGATGACATCGACGCCGTCGAGCAATTCGGTCATGCCGAAGGTGAAGCGCGGCTGGCCGGTCTGCAGGTCGACGCCGATCATGCCGATGACGAAGCCGGCGAACAGGCTGGTCAGGCCGCGCACGGAAGACGAGCCGAGCACCGCAGAAACGGTTATGAAGGCGAGCACCATCAGCGAGAAATATTCGGCCGGGCCGAAGGCCAGCGCGAATTTGACAACCACCGGCGCCAGGAAGGCGACGCCCATCGTGCCGATGGTGCCGGCGACGAAGGAGCCGATCGCCGAGGTGGCGAGTGCTGCACCGCCACGGCCGGACCGCGCCATCCTGTTGCCTTCCAGCGCGGTGACGATGGTAGCGCTTTCGCCGGGCGTGTTGAGCAGGATCGACGTCGTCGAGCCGCCATACATGGCGCCGTAGTAGATACCTGCGAACAGGATGAAGGATGCTTCCGGCGCTACCTGATAGGTGATCGGCAACAGCAGGGCGATGGTCAGCGCCGGTCCGAGGCCGGGCAGCACGCCGATGGCGGTGCCGAGCGTGGTGCCGAGCAGGCACCACAGAAGATTGACCGGGGTGAAGGCGACCGAGAAGCCATGTGCGAGATGTCCGAGCGTTTCCATGGCGTCAGCCCCTCAACATGGTGATGAACGCGTCGATGACCGTGTTCAGCTGGTTCTCGATGAAGCCGGCGCCGATGTTGACGCCGAGCGCCCTAGCGAAGCCGAAATAGGCCGCCAGCGCTAGGATCAGACCGAGCACTGCGTCGCGCAGCGTGCGCTTGCTGCCGAAGCCGTAGCAGACCAGAACGAACATGAGGACGGATGCTACCGTGAAACCGAGCGGCTGGATGAGCAGCAGATTGGCCAGCAGGCCGATGACGACGAAACCCATCGCCTTCCAGTCTGTCGGCGTTTCCTTTTCCTCCTCCGGCTGCCAGCCGCCGCGAAGTGCCGCGAGAATGAGCAACAGGGAAAGCACCACCAGACCAACCATAGTGAGGTAGGGAAAGACGGTAGGGCCAACCTTGGAGTAGAGCGGCGACACCGGGATCGCCAGCGTCTGCCAGGCTACGGCGCCGGCGCAGGCCAGCAGCCCGACGCCGATCAACAATTCCGGCATGGCAAGGCGCCACGGCGCCACCTGCTGGTCGCTGGTGCTCATGATTGTCCTCCCCAGGATAGCTGGCCCAATATGGTTGGCGAAGATGCCTGACCATACGACCGGTCCTCGCCGCAGTTCATGCCGGCTCTACATTGCATGCGAGAAGGGGCGGCGTGCGCCGCCCCTTCAGGGGAAAATCAGGCGAGCCCGAGATCTTTCAGGATAGCCTCGATACGGGCCGAATCCTCGGTGACGAATTTCGCATAGTCGTCGCCGGTGAGCAGGATCGGCGTCCAGTTGCGGTTCTTGCACTCGGTCGCCCACGCATCGCTCTTGGCCATGCTTTCGACCAGCGTGATCATCGCCGCCTTGTCTGCGTCGGAAACGCCGGGCGGTGCGAAGACACCGCGCCAGTTGAACAGTTCGACATCGATGCCGGCTTCCCTCATCGTCGGTGCATCGATGCCGTCCTGGCGCTTGTCGGCCGAGATGGCGAGCAGCCTGAGCGCGCCCGCCTTGATCTGCTCGGAGAACTCGCCAAAGCCGGAGATGCCGGCCGCGACCTGATTGCCCAGCAGTGCCGACAACGCCTCGCCGCCACCGGCGAACGGCACGTAGGACAGGTTTGTCGCCGGCACGCCAACAGTCTTGGCGATCAGCCCGAACAGGATATGGTCCGAACCGCCGGCCGAGCCGCCAGCGACAGGAACCTTTGTCGGATCGGCCTTGAGCGCGGCGACGAAATCGGCGGCCGTCTTGAACGGCGACTCCGCCGGCACCACCAGCGCCTCGAACTCGCCGGTAAGGCGAGCGATCGGCGTGACTTGCGTCAGATTGTTGGCAGCCTTGTTGGCGATGATGGCGCCAACCATGACCATGCCGGCGACCATCAGCGAATTGCCCTTACCGTTCCACTGGCTGATGAACTGCGGCAGCCCGACCGTACCGCCGGCGCCGCCAACATTGGTGATCTGCGAACCGGAGATGAGCTTTTCACTGCGCAGCACCTGATCCATCGTGCGCGCCGTCTGGTCCCATCCGCCGCCAGGCGCCGCAGGCACGAAGAGCTGTATCTGGGGTGCACCTTCCGCGAAAGCTGGAGAGAGATGCGACGCCACCAGCCCGGCGGCGCCCGCGGCTGCGGTGTTCATCAAAAATCTGCGTCTGTTCAGCATGGGATTCCTCCAGATCACGACACCTCCTCCGGTGCCTGCCAAAACGCGCCTGCATCCAGACCCGTCATCAAGTTCAAGCAGATGTTACGGAGTTCTGTCAACGGAAACGATATTCTACTGGACAGAACGGATTGGTGGCGCGACACAGTCGCTCCGCTCGGCTTCTACGAACTGGAACCGCCATGGACTCACCAAGCAAATCGGCGGATGCGGAAATCCGGCGCGCGTCGGCTGAAGGTGTTGCCGCGCTTGATCGGGCGATCGCCATCCTCGACGCGTTCACCACGGCCGACCGGTCGCTCAGCCTGGCCGAAATCGCGGCGCGCACCGGCCTCTACAAGAGCACGATCCTGCGGCTTGCGAATTCCCTTTTGCGCGGACGATTGCTCGAGCGCCTCGACGATGGGCGCTACCGCGTCGGACCTGCTACCTTCCAGCTCGGTGCGCTCTATCAGCGTTCGGTCGTGGCGGTCGATATCCTGTTGCCGATCATGCGCGATCTCTCCGAGCGGAGCTGGGAGAGCGTTGCCTTCTATGTTCGCTCGGGCGACGTCCGCACCTGTCTCTACCGCGTCGAATCCAAGCACCCGATCCGCTACACGATCCGTGAAGGCGACGTGTTGCCTTTGCTGGTCGGCTCGGGCGGCCGCGTGCTTGCGGCGTTTTCCGGCCAGCCGGGCGAACCTTACGAGACCATCCGCAAGACCTGCAACTGTCTCGCCATCGGCGACCGCGACCCCGAGACGGGGGGCGTGTCGGCGCCGGTGTTCGGGCCGGGGGGCGTCCTGCTCGGCGCCTTGACGCTGGCCGGACCCAGCACGCGCGTCGACGCGGCGTTTCTCCAGCGCATGAAGCGTCCGCTGCTCGAGGCGGCGGCCCGCGCCACCCGCGCCTTCGGCGAGGACGCCTCCATGCTCGAGCAGGCAAGCCTCGCGGCGGATGCTATGTCGTAGAATGCGTCCGGTCTGGAACGCTCGCTCGGTTCAATTTGACCAGAACCACGCGGCGGTTCTTGGCGCGGCCCGCCTCATCATCATTGCTGGCGACAGGCGCCATCATGCGGGCGCCGGCAGCAGTCAACCAACGCCGCTCAGGTCACCGCGCCAGCAGGATGGTCGCAGCGTCGTGATAGGTGGTCTTCACCACCTCCCGGTAACCACACTTCGCCGCGACCCTCAGCGAAGCGGCGTTTTCCGGATCGATGATGCAGACGGTCTTCTCCCGCCCGAACATTTCTTCGCCCCATGCCAGGACGCGGCCGACCACCTCGGTGGCGAAGCCCGCCCCGTGCACGGCCGGAACCAGCGCCCAGCCGGCCTCGGGAATGCCTTCGATCGACGGCTCCATATCGCGCTTCAGATCGTGAAACCCGGCCTCGCCGATGAAACGGCCCGTCGCCTTCTCCTCGATCGCCCAGAAGCCATAGCCGAGCAGCGACCACAGGCCGGCGTGACGCAGGAAGCGCATCCAGCTTTCTTCGCGCGTGCGCGGTCTGCCGCCGATGAAACGGGTGACGACGGGATCCGTCCACATCGCGGCATAGGCGTCGAAATCGCCCAGCCGGTGTGCCCGCAGGATGGTTCGCTTCGTCTCGATGACAGGAGCGCTGGTCGCTGGTGGATTGTTCATCGGATCTGCCTCGCACGAATCGTCAGCGCTTAGCAAATCGCCGGTGCGGTGCAAGGGCCAGGGCAACACGGTCCATCATCCAGGCGCCGCTATGGGAATTTTTTGCGACGGTGTTATTTTCACGACAAGCTGATTCAACACCTGCCAGCGCGACCTTTTTTCAGGCGCGGGCCGGCGTCGTCAAACCCAAGGGAAAGAGCATGGACACCACCGATCTTGTGCTTGCGATCTTCCATCATCTGCTTGTGTTTTCGCTGGCGGGGATCATCGGCGCCGAGTTCGTCCTGATCCGCGGCGATCTGGCCGCCACGACGCTCAAGCGGCTCGCCGGCATCGACCGCCACTACGGCATCATCGCCACGCTGATCATCATCGTCGGTATCGGCCGCGTCTTCTATGGCCTCAAGGGCTGGGAATTCTATGTCTACAACTGGGTGTTCTGGGCCAAGATCGCGGCGTTTGGCGTGGTCGGCCTGCTGTCGATCATACCGACCGTCCGCTTCATGTCCTGGAACAGGCAGGCGCGCGCCAATCCCTCGTTCCTGGTGCCGGCGACCGAGCTTGCGTCCGTGAGGACCTATATCCGCGCCGAGGCTTTCATCTTCCTGCTCATTCCGGTCTTCGCCGCGGCGATGGCGCGAGGCTACGGCTACTAGAATAGGCGGATCAGCAGTTTGCCATTTAAGTCGGCTTGCAATCTGCTGGTTTGCGCTAGTTGTTGCTTCATACGCAGCGGTGTTGAGAGGACCCCGCGCAGCGGTTGAAGATTCATATGTTGGGAGGAGATCACGATGAGAAGTTTTGTCGCCGCTCTGGCTACTGCTGCGGCCGTCACGCTTTATCCGTTCACTGCCGGCGCACAGACCTATCCTGAACGCACCATCACCGTTGTGGTGCCGTTTGCGGCCGGCGGCCCGACCGACACGGTCACGCGGCTTGTCGCGGAAGCCATGTCGAAGGATCTCGGCCAGCAGGTCATCGTCGAGAATGTCGGCGGCGCCGGCGGCACGCTGGGTGCTGGCCGCGTCGCCAACGCCGAGCCGGACGGCTACACGCTGCTCCTCCATCACATCGGCATGGCGACAAGTGCGACGCTGTACAGGAAGCTCGCCTACGACACGCTGAATGCCTTCGAGTATGTCGGCCTCGTCACCGAGGTGCCGATGACCATCGTCGGCCGCAAGGATCTCGAGCCGACCGATCTGAAGGGGCTGGTCGACTATGCCAAGGCCAACAAGGACAGCCTTGCCGTCGCCAATGCCGGCATCGGTGCGGCCTCGCATCTGTGCGGCATGCTGTTCATGAGCGCCATCAAGACGCCGCTGGTCACCGTACCCTACAAGGGCACCGGCCCGGCCATGACCGATCTTCTCGGCGGTCAGGTCGACATCATGTGCGACCAGACGACCAACACCACCAAGCAGATCCAGGGCGGCACGATCAAGGCCTATGCCGTCACCTCGCCGGAACGCCTCGATGTGCTGAAGGACGTCCCGACGACGATTGAAGGCGGCCTTCCCGAGGTGCAGGTCGGCATCTGGCATGGCATCTACGCACCCAAGGGCACGCCGGCCGAGGTCACCGAACGCCTGTCGAAATCGCTTCAACTCGCGCTGAAGGAGCAGAACGTCGTGGCCCGCTTCGCCGAACTCGGCACCAAACCGTCGCCCGAGGCCGACGCGACGCCCGCCGCACTGAAGGCCAAGCTGGAAAGCGAGATCGCGCGCTGGAAGCCTATCATCGAAGCCGCCGGCCAGTACGCCGACTGAGGTTATAAACGGGGCGCTACCAGCGCCCCGTTTTCGCTTCGGCATCTGCGCGCCCGTGGGAGGACCATCATGAAACCTTTCGCAATCGACAGGGCCAACGGCATCTGCGCCGCGCTGTTCATCGGTTCCGGCGCATGGTTCGCGCTGCAGTCGCTCGGCCTCGAAATCGGCACCGCCTTCCGCATGGGACCAGGCTATTTTCCCCTGGTCCTGGCGATCGTGCTGATCCTGCTTGGCGCCGTCATCCTCGTCCAGGCCGTGCGCATCGAGAGCGAAGCGATCGGGCACATTGCGTGGCGCGGCATGCTGTTCATCCTGCCTGCTCCGATCTTCTTCGGCCTGACAGTGCGCGGTCTCGGCTTCATCCCGTCGATCTTTCTCACAGCGCTGATCGCGTCGTTTGCCAGCCGCCGCATGAAGCCGCTGACCGCGCTCGTGCTGTCTGCCGGCCTGACGCTGTTTGCGTTCCTCGTCTTCAGCTACGCGCTCGGGCTGCCGTTCCGGCGCTTCGGCCCATGGCTGGCCCCATGGCTTGCATTCTGAGGCGATGAGCATGGAGCTCCTCGACAACCTCGCGCTCGGTTTCTCGACGGCCACATCGCTGACGAATCTTGGTTTCTGCCTGATCGGCGTCCTTCTCGGCACGCTGATCGGCGTCCTGCCCGGCATCGGCGCCACCGCAACCATAGCCATGCTTTTGCCGATCACCTTCCAGATCGGCGACCCGGTTTCCTCCCTCATCATGCTCGCCGGCATCTATTACGGTGCGCAATATGGCGGCTCGACTACCGCTATTCTCATCAACATGCCCGGCGAATCCTCGTCGGCCGTCACCGCAATCGACGGCTACCAGATGGCCAGGAACGGCCGCGCCGGGGCAGCACTCGCGATCGCAGCCATAGGCTCGTTCTTCGCCGGCACGGTGTCGACCTTCCTCGTCGCCATCTTTGCTCCGCCGCTGACGGCGATCGCGCTGAAATTCGGCGCAGCCGAGTATTTTTCGCTGATGATCGTCGGCCTGGTCTCGTCCGTCGCGCTCGCCCACGGCTCGATCGTCAAGGCGCTGGCCATGGTCGTGCTCGGCCTGCTGCTCGGCATTGTCGGCACCGACATCTATACCGGCACGCCGCGCTTCACGCTCGGCATCCGCGAATATGCCGACGGGCTGAACTTCGTTGCGGTGGCAGTCGGCGTCTTCGGCGTCGCCGAGATATTGCGCAACCTGGAAAACGAGAACGAGCGCTCCGTGATGATCCGAAAGGTCACCGGCCTTATGCCGACCCGCGAGGACTTTCGGCGCATGGCAGCACCCATCGTGCGCGGAACGATCATCGGATCGGCGCTCGGCATCCTACCAGGAGGCGGTGCGATCCTGGCAGCCTTTGCCTCCTACACGGTGGAAAAACGCGTATCGAAAAACCCGGCGGAGTTCGGCAAGGGCGCCATCGAAGGCGTCGCCGGGCCGGAATCGGCCAACAATGCCGGCGCGCAGACCTCCTTCATCCCGATGCTGACGCTCGGCATTCCGGCCAACCCGGTCATGGCGCTGATGATCGGCGCGATGATCATCCAGGGCATCGTGCCCGGTCCCAATGTCGCGACCGAACAGCCGGCGCTGTTTTGGGGCATTATCGCCTCGATGTGGATCGGCAATCTGATGCTGATCGTCCTGAACCTGCCGCTGATCGGGCTTTGGGTGAAGCTGCTGACGATCCCCTATTACGTGCTCTTCCCGATCATCATGGCGTTCTGCTCGATCGGCGTCTACAGCGTCAACAGCAACGTCTACGACCTCTACGCCGTCGCCTTCTTCGGCTTCCTCGGCTATCTCCTGACCAAGCTGCGCTGCGAACCGGCGCCGCTGCTGCTCGGCTTCGTGCTCGGCCCGCTGCTCGAGGAAAACCTGCGCCGCGCCATGATTCTCTCGCGCGGCGACCCGAGTACCTTCGTGACGAGACCAATCAGCGCCGGCCTGCTGCTCATCGCGCTCGCCGTGCTCGTCATCGTCTTCCTGCCCGCGGTCAAGAAAAAGCGCGAAGAGGTGTTTGTGGAGGAGAGTTGAATTACGCCGTCGTTCCGCTTCGGTCCTGAACGTCGTCGACCGGATCGAGCGGTGCGAGTTCGACCAGCGGCGCCGGCACGTCGGTCGTCTTCTCCTGCGCCTTGCAGATGTCGGCGATGACGCAGGCCGGGCAATCAGGCTTGCGCGCCTTGCAGGCATAGCGGCCATGCAGGATCAGCCAGTGATGCGCGTGGCGCATATATTCGTCCGGGATGATCTTCAACAGCCCCTGCTCGACCTGTTCCGGTGTCTTGCCGGGCGCCAGCCCGAGCCGGTTGCCGATGCGGAAAATATGCGTGTCGACAGCCATCGTGTGCTGGCCGAAGGCCATGTTGAGCACGACATTGGCGGTCTTGCGCCCGACGCCCGGCAGCTCGACCAATTCATCGCGGTCGTCGGGCACCTCGCCGCCATGGTCGCGGATCAGCGCATGCGACAGCGCAATCACATTCTTGGCCTTGTTGCGCCAGAGCCCGATGGTGCGGATGTACTCGCCGACCTTGGCTTCGCCCAGCGCCAGCATCTTCTGCGGCGTATCGGCAACTTTGAACAGTGCCCGCGTCGCCTTGTTGACGCCGACGTCGGTCGCTTGCGCCGACAACACCACCGCCACCAGCAGCGTGAAGGCGTTGACATGTTCGAGCTCGCCCTTCGGCTCGGGCCGCTGGACGGAAAAGCGCCGGAAGATCTCGTGCACTTCGGCCGGGCTGTAGCGCGACGAGCTCCGCACCGGCCGCGGGCGTGGCTTGACGTTCGACCCATCGCGCCGACCAAGCAGCTCTTTTTTGGACATGGAAGAATCTTTGGACTTGGGGCTCGCCATTTCCCTCCTATAATATCCCCTCATGAGCGACACAAACGCCTCGTTTCAGGCCGACGAGCCATTCTTTCAGGCGCTACTGACCCCGCACCGGTCGCTGGGCCGGACAGGCTTCTTCATCCTGATGGGCGCGCTGCTGTTCGGCTGGCTGGTGACAGGGGCATTTTTCCTGTCGCGCGGCGCCTGGCCGGTGTTTGGCTTCTTCGGCCTCGACGTGGTCGCCGTCTACATCGCCTTTCGCGTCAACTATCGGGCCGCCCGTGCCCGCGAGGAAGTGTCGGTCTCGCGCACCAGCCTCGACATCCGCAAGACCGCACCTTCCGGTAAATCGGAAGCGCATCGCTTCAATCCGTTCTGGGCGCGGTTTTCGGTCGCCCGCCACGCCGAGATCGGCATCACCAGGATGACGGTTGAAGGGCAAGGCCAGAACGTGCCGATCGGATCGTTCCTGGACCCCGATTCGCGCGAGAGTTTTGCCACCGCCTTTTCGCGAGCGCTGGCGACCGCCAGGGCGCGCTAGTCAGCCATCAGCGGCTCCCAGGCTCGAAATCGGAGTCTATCTGCGTATGCGCCGCAAGAAGGCGAGGTATGCGCCGCAAGAAGGCAAGTTTCGGGTGGCGGTCGACGCCCCAAGGGGCGATATTCCGGCTCAAGGAGACAGTTCCATGAGCACACACACAGCGATCCTCAAAAAGGACATCACGCCTGAGGGCAGCGACTACGAGATCGTGCGCCGCGCCATCGAGAAGATCAGCCTCGACTACCGTGACCAGCCTTCCCTCGAAGAACTGGCGGAGGAGGTCGGCGAGACGCCGACCGGCCTGCAAAAACTTTTCACCCGCTGGGCCGGCCTGTCACCCAAGGCCTTCCTGCAGGCGGTGACACTGGACCATGCCCGTAAGCTGCTCGATTCCGGCATGCCGCTGCTCGAAACCTCGTTCGAATTGGGCATGTCCGGCCCGGGCCGGCTGCATGACCTGTTCGTCACCCATGAGGCGATGTCGCCGGGCGACTACAAGACGCGCGGCGCCGGGCTGACCATCCGCTACGGCTACCATTCCTCGCCGTTCGGCACTGCCCTGATCATGGCGACCGACCGCGGGCTTGCCGGCCTCGCCTTCAGCGACCCCGGCGAGGAACGTGCCGCCTTTGCCGACATGTCCAGCCGCTGGCCGAACGCCATCTATGTCGAGGACATGACGGCGACGGGCCCCTATGCCGCGCGCATCTTCGACCCGACGCTGTGGCGCCTCGACCAGCCGCTGCATGTCGTCATGATCGGCACCGACTTCCAGGTTCGGGTCTGGGAGGCGCTGCTCAAGATCCCGATGGGCAAAGCCCGTACCTATTCCTCGATCGCCGCCAGCATCGGCGCGCCGAGTGCCAGCCGTGCCGTCGGTGCGGCCAACGGCGCCAACCCACTCTCCTTCGTGGTTCCCTGCCACCGCGCCATCGGCAAATCCGGCGATCTCACCGGCTATCACTGGGGTCTGACCCGCAAGCGCGCTATCCTGGGCTGGGAAGCCGGGCAGGTGTCGTGAACATCGATTTTCCAATTGTTGCCGAAGGAATATATAGATATCGGAATTATTAAGTATAAGCAGGATTCTTGTTTCGTTTTTCTTGTTTGCAACCGAGAGCAACCTCTGGTTATCGTGTTTGTTATTTTCAGCTATTATTTTAGTTAACTCTAATTTAACCACGATAAAGTGATGATGACCCATATTAATTCGGGCGATCCGGCTTAATAGGAGGTCTCGATGACATTGTTTCGCACCGCCTTTGGCGCAGTTCTGCTGGTTGGCTGTCTTGACCAAACCGCATTGGCCACGACGCAAAATGTCATTTTCAATGGCACGATCACGCCGACCTGCACGCTTGTCGTTGCTACCAATGGCACGATGATGGTCAGTCCCGATCTCCAGTCCCTGAGTTCCCACAACAGCGGCGGTTCTGCTGGAACCGTGACGCTGACGACGACCGGCGGTGTGTCGCTCAGCGTCGATCCGGTCACCACCACGACGGTGCCGTCGGCGGACGGCACGGCGACGACCTGGACACCGACCTACTCCGCTGCGGGCGCGCATTCTATCGTTGAGACCGGCTCGGCAACCAGCATCGGTACACCGGGCGCCGACCTCGTCTCGGTTCACCTCGCCGGCACCAAGGGCGGCAGCAACCGCTTCGCCTCCGGCAACTATCAGGCAACGGTAACGCTGCGCTGCGAATGACGCCGTCGCGAAGGAGGGGTCCTTGAAGCATGCTCGAATTCTGGCGACGGCACTGGCCGTCGGATTGGCGCCCATTGCCGCCAAGGCGCAGTCGATGTCGCCGATGCGTGGCGAGGTCAACAGCTTCACCAACGTTTTCGCGGTGCGCGTTTTCCCCGCCAATCCCTACGACCGGAAGATCCGGGTCGAAATCCACGTCTACGATCAGGATTTTCAGCCGGTAGACGCCAAAATCTCTCCCAATGTCTTCCAGCTGGCTTCCCAGGCTTCCCGTCCTGTCCTTGTGGTCGTGCCCTTTGACGGCGCCGCCGAGCGTAAAGTGCGTATCTGTACCGAAAGCATCCCCTTTCCCAACCAACAGACGCAGATAAGGGCACAGATATGCGGAAAGTTCTTTGGGCGCCGCAAATCCTGACATTTGCGCTCGCGGCTGCGACGGCTTGTATCTCGCCGGTTCTGGCCGAGGATGTCTACAACCTCAATCAGAACGAGAGCGGCTTCAACCTGCCCGGCGTCACCTTGCCCCAGGGCCAGGACGAGATCCGTGCCGCGGACGGCACCACTTGCCGTTCCGCCGTCTCTGGCTCCGGCGCCTATGTCGATCTCGGCGTCATCAGAGGCAACAGCCAGTCAGACAACGACGTCGCCACTTACGGCCGCGTGGTGATCCCGATCGGGCGCACTCCGAAGCGCGTCGATTGCAGCCGCCTCTATGAGCTTGAGGTTGAGCGCCTGCAGCTGGAGCTGAAACTCCTCAAGATGGGTCTCGGCGCCGACGGCCAGACGGGCAGCGTGGCCGCCATCGCTCCCGCGGCCGCGTCACCCGACTGGGCCAACGAAGGCTGGAGCATCAGGACCGGAAATAGCGATGGCAAGAAAAAGAAGAAGAAATAACCGCGCGCTGCTTGCAATGGCAGCACTTGCCGGCTTCTGCCTTCCGGTGCAGGCAGCGATCATCGGCACCTGCACCATCATGGTCGGGGCATCGGGAACGATGACAGCAAACCCGGCCATCGGCATACTGGGCTCCAAGCAGGCAGGCGGATCGAGCGCGAGCGCCACGATCGTGGCAAGCTCGCTGCTGTGTTCCTTGCTCAACTTGCTGGACTGCTATTCCGTTTCGGCGCCGGCGCCGGCCGCATTCTCATCCGCACCGAGCGGCGGCGGCACCAACGTGACCTTCGCTTCGGTCTTCCGCCTCGATGGCTCGGGCACCGACAACACCGGAAGTGTGCCGCAGCGGGTCGTCAACGGCACCCACACCATGCAGGTCGACCTCACCGCCACCAGGTCGAGCGGTATCTTTCCCGCCGGCAACTATCAGGGCACGGTCACCGTGCGCTGTGAATAAGGTCACGATACCCTCAAATCGAGCTGGACCATTCGCGTGGTCTGGCAAGCCGCGGCCTTACAGGTTAGCTTCCCGCGCGATTGGAACGACCTGCGTTCGCCCGGACGCACAAAGAACGCTCCGACACTTTGAATTTGCGCTGCCAGGAGGCCTTGCTTGATTATCGTCATCGGCTCGATCAACCTCGACCTTATCGCCAATGTCGACCGCTTGCCGAGCCCCGGCGAGACGGTAGGCGGCTCGGCCTTCACCACCGCTCCCGGCGGCAAGGGCGCCAACCAGGCGCTGGCCGCAGCGCGCGCCGGCGCCTCGGTACGCATGGTCGGCGCCGTCGGCAAGGACAGCTTCGCCGCCGAAGCGCTGGCGCTGCTGCGCGACGGCAAGGTCGACCTGTCCGGCGTTGCCGAGACCCACGCCTCGACCGGCACGGCACTGATCATGGTCGCCGATGACGGCGAGAACATCATCGCCGTGGTGCCCGGCGCCAACGCGTCCGTGCTGCCCGGCGATCTCGCCAAGGCCTTCCTGAAAAAAGGCGATGTCGTGCTGCTGCAAAATGAGATCCCGCTGGCGACCGTCGATGCAGCGCTCGACCAGGCAAGAGCGGCGGGCGCCATCACCGTGCTCAACACAGCTCCTTTCCAGGGTGAAGCGGCGACCTTTCTCGGCAAGGCCGACTATGCCGTCGCCAACGAGACCGAGTTCGATCTTTATGGCGAGGCTCTTTCGCTGCAAGGCCGCGATAGGGCGGCACGCATGCGCGACTTTGCCGGCAAAACCGGCCGCACCATCGTTGTTACGCTCGGCGGCGACGGCGTGCTGGCGGCGATGCCGAACGACTTCCTCACCGTTGCGGCAAGGAAGATCACCCCTGTCGACACGGTCGGCGCCGGGGATACGTTCTGCGGCTATTTCGCCGCCGGCCTGTCGTCGGGCCTCACGCTCGAACAAGCGCTGGCGCGCGCCGGCGCGGCCGGCTCGCTGGCCTGCCTGAAGCCGGGTGCCCAGCCGGCGATCCCGCTCGCCAAGGATGTCGATCAGGCTTTGCAGGAAACCCGCTGAGATGCTGCGCCCTCAAACGAAACATGCCGTGCCGCCGGCCGGCGACATCTGCCGCCTGTCCGCTGTCGAACTCGCCGGCGCGATCCGGCACAAGAAGCTTTCCGTGCGCGAGGTGGTGACGGCATTCCTCGACCGCATCGAGGCGGTCAACCCGCTGGTCAACGCCATCGTCTCCTTGCGCGACCGCGGCGACATCCTGCGTGAAGCCGATGCGGCCGACGCCAGCCCGGCGCGAGCCCAAGCCGGTCCGCTCTTCGGCCTGCCGATCGCCATCAAGGATCTCGCCTCGACCACGGGCCTCCGAACCTCTTTCGGCTCGCCGATCTTCGCCGATTTCGTGCCGCAGGAAGACGATTTCTTCGTCGAGCGCATCCGCGACGCCGGTGCCATCATCATCGGCAAGACCAACGTTCCCGAATTCGGGCTTGGCTCCAATACCTACAACAACGTGTTCGGGCCGACGCTGAACGCCTTCGATCCGGCCCTGACCGCCGGCGGCTCAAGCGGCGGCGCGGCTGTAGCCCTAGCGCTCGATATGCTGCCCGTCGCCGATGGCAGCGATTTCGGCGGCTCGCTGCGCAATCCGGCCGCCTGGAACAATGTTTTTGGCTTCCGTCCGTCGCAAGGACTTGTCCCCGGCGGACCGGATTTTGAAGTCTTTCATGCGCAGATGGGCGTCGACGGGCCGATGGGCCGCAATGTCGCCGACATGGCGCTGCTGCTCGATGTGCAGGCGGGTTATCATCCGCACGCACCATTGTCCTATGAGAAACCGGGCTCGTTCCTCGAAGGGCTAGGCATGGCAGCAGCTGGCGGCCGCATCGCCTGGCTCGGTGACCTCGGCGGTCATCTGCCGGTCGAACCCGGCATCCTCGATCTGTGCGAGGCGGCACTTGGCCGCTTTGCGGATGCGGCCTTCCCTCACGAACCCCTGCTGCCGGATTTCGATTTCGAAGCGCTGTGGCAGGCCTTCGTGACGCTGCGCCAGGCCAGCAGCGGCTGTGCGCTCAAAACCCACTATGACGATCCCGCAAAGCGCGACCTGCTCAAGCCGGAAGCCATCTGGGAAGTGGAGAATGCGATGCGGCTGACGGCGCCGCAGATCCGCGCGGCTTCGGTCATCCGCACGTCCTGGCATCGCGCGCTGCTGTCTATCTTCGACCGCTATGATCTCGTTGCGCTGCCGACCGCGCAGGTCTTCCCCTTCGATATCGGCACGCATTGGCCCCGTGAGGTCGCCGGACGAGCGATGGACAGCTACCACCGCTGGATGCAGGTTTCCGCCTTGGCGACCTTGGGCGGCTGTCCGGCAGTCAACGTGCCGGTCGGCTTCGACGACAGGGGCCGGCCGATGGGCATGCAGCTGATCGGCCGGCCGCGCGGCGACCTCGCCGTGCTTAAGGCTGCGGCCGCCTATGAGGCGACGCTGCCCTGGCAGTCCGGCGCCTGAGCCGGGAGCACCGGCGTGTCGCGACGCTTCGCACACCGGCTTGCAACGCTATCGCCGCCATGCATTGATTATCCTCAGCTGCGCCGCCTCGGCGGCATCCATGAGGAAAAATCATGTCGCTGGAACTCTACGCCGCCTATGTCCTGGCTTGCATCGTCATCATCCTGGTGCCCGGTCCGACCGTCACGCTGATCATCGCCAACAGCATTCGCCATGGCTACCGCGCCGGCCTCGCCAATGTCGCCGGCACACAGGCCGGGCTTGCCGTGATGATCGCCATCGTCGGCATCGGCCTCAACACGCTGATTTCGGGTATGGGCCACTGGTTCGAATGGGTGCGGCTGATTGGCGCCGCGTATCTTATCTGGATGGGCGTGCAGATGTTCCGCTCCAAGGGAACGCTGAACGCGGATGGAACAGCCAGGAAACCGCGCGGCGGCTTCTTCCTGCAGGGCCTGCTGGTAGCGCTCAGCAATCCCAAGACGCTGATTTTCTTCGGCGCCTTCTTTCCGCAGTTCATATCGCCGCAAGGCAACTACTCGCTGCAGATCGCCGTCATGGGCCTGACCGCCATGATCTTCGCCGCCATGTCGGATTCGACCTACGCGCTGGCCGCCGGCCGCGCCGGGCGCCTGCTGTCGGCCAGCCGCATCAAGCTTTTGTCGCGGATCAGCGGCAGCTTCATGGTCGGCGGCGGCCTGTGGCTGGCGTTTTCGCGGTCGAAGTAGCGGCGGTCGGGAGCCGGGACGCTAACAGCAATCTCCTGAGGAGGCCGATTGAAAGTCGGCCTTCTGTCCACCACATGAATTGGCGGTTGGGGATTCATGCCGGTGCCATGGACTTTTGCGGATGTGAAAAGGAACGCGCCCGGCGTGATCCTGGTCATTGCTATGTTTGCGGTGCTGTTCGCCCTCGATCCGCACAAATGGGCCAACGACGCCAGTCCGATCCGGTCGGTCGACACCGTCGACGCAATAGTCAGAAGTGTCCAGTGGGACCACGTCCGCATCTATCTGGTCTCTATCGAGAACGGTCCGTCTGTTCTCATCGAGGACCAGCGCCCGCATCTGATCGACGCGCGTACAAGCATAGAGCGTGTCACGCGCGACAATGGAACGATCTTTTACCGGTTTCCAGAATGAGCGGCGACCGGCCAATGGTTCTCCCCAACCCAAGGCGCGACCACTGAAATTTTTGAAGGCAGTGTATTGAATGCGGTATTTGCCACTAACAAATATAATGCATGAGCCAAACACGGTTTTCTCTTCAGAATCGCCTGCTTCTGCTTAAGGAAGAGTACGGCAGCACCGCAGTCGGCGTCGCTTTCTTCTGTGCTTTTGCATTGGCCCCGATCGTTCATGCCGTACAAATGCAAAACAATCCGGTCACTGCAACTCAGCGGGTGACAGGGGTGGTCGAATATATCAGGGCGCCCATCAATCCGAAGGCCGCCGCCGGCCGTGGCCTGTATTACACATATGATGTCCGTCTCGATGACAGCAAAGCGCTCATATTCATCGACGATGATGTGGGAACACCGCATCCCGTGGGCTCGGTGCTCCCTCTCGAGCGCCAGCACCACAAGAACGGCACCGACACCTACCGATTGCTTGAGGGGTAAGAGGCGGTCCTAAAGCCGCCCCAACCGCTCCACCAGCAATGCGAAAAACGCATCATGGTCGATGTCGCGCATCACCATGGCGTTCTTCGGCCGTTTGGTTACGCCCCACCAGTCGATCACGGTCATTCCCATGGTCAGTTCCGAACTGGTTTCCACGCTGACGTTGCAGTTGCGGCCCTTGAACAGGTCAGGCTTCAACAAATAGGCAATGACGCAGGGGTCATGCAGCGGCCCGCCATCAGTGCCGTATTTCTCCTCGTCGAAGCGCTCGAAGAATTCCAGCATCTCTGCGGTCGCGGTGCCGACCTTGGTGCCGAGCGCGCGGAAGGTTTGCGTGCGCTTGGCGGTGGTCAGCGCCTTGTGGGTGACATCAAGCGGCATCATCACGATCGGGATGCCGGATTTGAACACGACGTCGGCGGCCTGCGGATCGACATAGATGTTGAATTCGGCGGTCGGGGTGACATTGCCGCCTTCGAAGAAGCCGCCGCCCATCAGCACGATTTCCTTGATGCGCGGTGCAATGCGCGGTTCGCGGATCAGCGCCAGCGCAATGTTGGTGAGCGGCCCGAGCGCGCAAAGCGTGATTGTGCCGCTCTCTTCCCCCATCAGGGTCTCGACGATGAAATCGACCGCGTACTGGTCCTGCAGCTTCATCGCCGGTTCGGGCAATTGCGGTCCGTTGAGGCCGGTCTTGCCATGCACTTCCTCGGCGGTGACCAGTTCGCGCATCAGGGGCCGGATGGCGCCGGCATAGACCTTGATGTCCGGGCGGCCAGCCAGTTCGCAGATCTTGCGGGCGTTCTTTTCGGTAAGCTTCAGCGGCACGTTGCCGGCAACCGCTGATATGCCGACGATCTCCAGCTCGGAGCTGCCGAGCGCCAGCAAAATGGCGACGGCATCATCCTGGCCGGGATCCGTGTCGATGATGATCTTGCGTGATTGGGGCATTTCAATTCCTTGTTTGGCGAGGCCATGGACTTGAATGAATCCGATCGAAACATCCAAATGACGCCGAAGCGGCCGCGAGCTGCCATGTCGAACCGCTCGACCGGGGAAGACAATCCCGACCTGCGCGCTTCTCCTTGCATCTGCTCGCCGTTTCAAGCGCCATGTCGATCATTCCTGTGAGTCCACGACCTGGTCTTTTTGGGCGGGTCTTTTGACGGCTTGAACTTGGTCGCGGGGCGGACCATATCAAGGCCACCGGGAAAAATGCCATCTGGGTTTTTCCACTTTATGTCGCTCTTGAGAGGACAGTGTAACATGAGCCGAATGACGCCCTTTTCCAGCCCGCTTCTCCTTGGTTTCGACGCCATGGAAAAGACCTTGGAACGCCTGGCGAAGTCCGGTGACAGCTACCCTCCCTACAATATCGAACGCCTCAGCGGCGCCGACGGCAAGACCGAAAGGTTGCGCATCACATTGGCGGTCGCCGGTTTCGCCGAAAGCGATCTCGATGTCACCACGGAGGAAAACCAGCTGGTCGTGCGCGGCCGTCAGACCGACGACACCGAGCGCGAATTTCTCCATCGCGGCATCGCCGCGCGCCAGTTTCAGCGCTGTTTCGTGCTGGCCGACGGCATGCGGGTGATCGCGGCGGAGTTGAAGAACGGCCTTTTGTCGATCGACCTCGATCGGCCGGAGTCCGAACGGCTGGTACGGAAAATAAACATATCGGTGAAAGACTGATCTTTACCGATGGCTCTCATGCGGGATGGCCTTGAGCGGCGTCCTCGCGCCAAGGAGGCTTTGAAATGACCAGAACTGACGAAAATATCACCATGACAAGCGGCGAATTCGCCCACCTCGGCGAGGGCTCGGTCGCTTATCTCAGAAAGGTTTCGAGCGACGAATTGCTCGGCCGTTTCCCGAACCTCGGCGAAATCGCTCCCGGCATGGAACTGTGGGCGCTGTTTGCCGCCAATGGCCAGCCGATCCTGCTTTCGGACGCGCGTGACCGCGCTCTGGCCGGCGCCATGGAAAACGACCTGACCACCGTCGCCATTCACTGACAGCAATTTCCTGCTGAAACGGCAAGGGCCGCCCATGGCGACCCTTGTGGCGGTATCACTCTCAAAATTCAGGCCGCGTGCGAGGCCTGGGTGTCCGACAACAGCGCATGGATCGCAGCGGCGTCGCGCGTACCCCTGATCTTGGCCACCGTGTCGGTGTCGCGCAGCACCCGAGCGATGCGCGACAGTGCCTTGAGGTGGTCGGCGCCCGCCCCTTCCGGCGCCAGTAGCAGAAACACCAGATCGACCGGCTGATCGTCCAGCGATTCGAAATCGACGGGTGTCTCCAGCCGGGCGAAAACCCCGGCGATGCGCTTCACGCCGGCCAGCTTGCCATGCGGAATGGCGATGCCGTTGCCGACGCCGGTCGAACCCAGCCGCTCACGCTGCAGGATGGTGTCGAACACCTCCCGCTCCGGAATGCCGGAAATCGCCGCTGCCCGTTCGGACAGCAGTTGCAGCAGCTGCTTCTTGGAGTTCGCCTTCAACGCCGGCAGTATCGCCGGAACGTTGATAAGATCGCTCAGATCCATGCTAGAAAATCCCTTGTTCGCCTGCCGTCACCAGTCCCCACCCCTCGTGCGGCCGGCCCTTATCCCCGTGCGATCCTTGTCGTCACGCCCGTGCGACCCTTGTCGTCACCATGCGACCCTTGTCGTCACGCTTGTGCGACCTTGGTCGTGGACGGGTCGATCCAGCCGATGTTTCCATCGGGCCGGCGATAGACGATGTTGAGATGGTCGTTTCCGGCGTTGCGGAAGACGAAGACCGGGCTGTCCTTGGTGTCGAGCTCGATGACCGCCGACGCCACCGACATGGTCTTCAGCGTCATGGTTGATTCGGCGACGATGGCCGGCGCGAAATTCTCCGGAATGTCCTCGTCGTCATCGGCAAGCGGCGCCATCACCGTATAGGCAATGTCGGTCGGTTCGCCATTGGCGGCGCCCGAATTGTGCGACTTCAGCCGGCGCTTGTAGCGCCTCAAACGGGTTTCCAGACGATCCGCCGCGGCCTCGAAGGCCAATGTCGGATCCTGGGCATCGCCGGTGGCCTGCAGCGAAGCGCCGGAATCCAGCCGGATCATGCAATCCGCCGAATAGCGCGACCCCGATTTGATGACCGTGACGTGTCCGGCAAAGCCGCGATCGAAATATTTACCGATTGCTTCGCCGACGCGATCGTTGATGCGTGTCCGAAACGCATCGCCGATATCCATGTGTTTTCCCGATATACGCAGATTCATCTGAAAACTGACCTTCCTTGCTCAGGCTTCAAACTGGCCCGAGTTTATACTCGTGATCCGTGCGCACAAGCTTTGCGGCGTCACTCGCGCCGATTTTAAATCCGAACTTTCCGGTTGATCACAGGCCGCCCTTTGACCGTCCCGAGGCCAACGTCGTGACGGACCATCCGCATGCAGGCATCTAGCCCTTCTCATGCGGGCGGGCTTCTAGCCACTTCACCGCAGCTTGTCAATGAAGTGCCGGCCTGTGGAAAATCGAACCGCGTCAGCGCCCGGCGCTGGCCATCGCCCGTTTCTCGCGCCGACGCTGCACCGAGGAGGGAATATTCATGCCTTCCCGATACTTGGCGACCGTACGCCTGGCAATATCGACGCCACTCTCGCGCAACATGTCGACAATCGCATCGTCGGAAAGCACGTCGACGGGTTTTTCCTCATCGATCAATTGCTTGATGCGGTCACGCACGGCTTCCGAGGAATGCGCATCGCCGCCGCCCGACGCGGCGATCGAGGCGGTGAAGAAGTAACGCAGTTCGAACACACCGCGCGGCGTCAGCATGTATTTGTTCGCGGTCACCCGGCTGACCGTCGATTCGTGCATGCCGATGGCATCGGCCACCGTGCGCAGGTTGAGCGGCTTCAGCTGGCGCACGCCATGGACGAGGAAGGCATCCTGCTGGCGAACGATTTCCGAGGCGACTTTGAGGATGGTCTTCGCCCGCTGGTCGAGACTGCGCGTCAGCCAGTTGGCGTTCTGCAGGCATTCGGCAAGAAAATCCTTTTCCGCCTGGTTCTTCGTCTGCGGCGAGACCTGGGCGAAATAGATATGGTCGACCAGCACGCGCGGCAGCGTTTCGGCATTGAGCTCGACCGTCCAGCTGCCGTCATTGGCGGCACGCACCTCTACATCGGCGACGATCGCGTCGCTGGCGCCCCATGAAAACGCCATGCCCGGCCGGGGATCGAGTGCCCGGATCTCGGCCAGCATGTCGAGCAGATCCTCCTCGTCGACGCCGCAGATCCGTTTCAGCGCATGGAAATCACGCCGTGCCAGGAGTTCGAGATTGGCGATCAGCGCCTTCATCGCCGGATCGAGCCGGTCGCGCACGGCAAGCTGCAGCGACAGGCATTCGGCAAGGTCGCGGGCAAACAAGCCGGCCGGCTCCAAGGTCTGGCACACCGCCAGCACCTTTCGCACTGCGGCTACGTCCGTGCCAAGACGGGCGGCGATCTCGGCCAGGTCGGCGCGCAAATAGCCGGCCTCGTCGAGGCCGTCGGCGAGGTCGGCGGCGATCAGCCGCGCGGCCGGATCGGCGAAGGCAAGCGCGACCTGCTCGCCGACATGGTCGCGCAGCGTGATCGCCGCTGCCGCCATGTCGCCGGCGTCAAAACCTTCGGATGAGGAACTCGCGCCATTGCCGGAAGCCGATTTCCATTGCGCCGTCAGGTCGGGCCCGAGCCGCTCGCTGGTACCCGGATCGTCGGGAAACAGGTTTTCCAGCGACGTGTCGAGTTTGTCCGAGATCGCCTCCGCGCTCCACTGCGTCTCGTTTTCGAACCAGTCGCCGTCAGTGGTGGCTTGCGGCTCCGCCTCGATCTTCTGCATCTGGTCGCTGGCGGCATCGTCCTGCGGTTCGGCGCGCTCCAGCAGCGGATTGCGCTCGATCTCCTCGTCGATGAAATGCTCAAGCTCGACATGGGTGAACTGCAGCAGCCGAATCGACTGCATCAGCTGCGGCGTCATCACCAGCGACTGCGATTGTCGTAGCTGTAGTTTGGCCGCCAACGCCATGGTTCGGTTTCAAACGCCTCGTCTACGCATCCGGACTTCCGGACAAGAATTTTGCAGCCGGCCATAGAAACTGGCCCGGCTTTTGCTTGTCAAGGCAATTGCTAGCAAAACCCGCTTACCGGAGCGTTATCTCGGAGCAAAACCGAGGGAAAAGAGCCGGGCGAAGCGCAAAAAATCGTGTCAGGAAACAAATTTCACGCTCAGAGCAATTCCAGGAAAAGTGAAAGACGGTTTTCCGTCCGGAATTGCGTCAAGACGAAAAGACTGAGCGGTTTGGCGTTTCCGTGAAACGACGAACCGCTCAGAGCGTGAAACCTTCGCCGAGGTAAAGCCGCCGCACATCGGGGTTTGCCACCACTTCGTCGGCCCTTCCATGGGTCAGAACCTGGCCGGCATGGATGATGTAGGCGCGGTCGATCAGGCCAAGCGTTTCGCGCACATTGTGATCGGTGATGAGGACGCCGATGCCGCGTGCCGTCAGGTGGCGCACCAATTGCTGGATGTCGGCGACGGCGATCGGATCGATGCCGGCAAAAGGCTCGTCGAGCAGCATGTAGGCCGGACGCGTCGCCAGCGCGCGCGCGATTTCCAGGCGCCGCCGCTCGCCACCAGAGAGCGACATGGATGGCGCCTTGCGCAGATGGCTGATGTGAAATTCCTCGAGCAACTCGTCGAGATTGCGCTCGCGTTCCTTGCGGCTCTTTTCGACCACTTCGAGCACGGCGCGGATGTTTTGCTCGACGCTCAGGCCGCGAAAGATCGAGGCCTCCTGCGGCAGATAGCCGATACCGAGGCGGGCGCGGCGGTACATTGGCATCGACGTGACATCGAAGCCGTCGATCTCGATCGTGCCTTCATCCACCGGCACCAGGCCGGTGACCATGTAGAAACAGGTCGTCTTGCCGGCGCCGTTGGGGCCGAGCAGCCCGACGGCCTCGCCGGCGCGCACGCCGATGGTGACGCCACTGACGACCTTGCGGCCCTTGTAGCTCTTGGTCAGGCCCT
This sequence comes from Mesorhizobium cantuariense, assembly GCF_042647205.1. NCBI lineage: Bacteria > Pseudomonadati > Pseudomonadota > Alphaproteobacteria > Hyphomicrobiales > Phyllobacteriaceae > Mesorhizobium > Mesorhizobium cantuariense. Next base: position 5,617,814 of record NZ_JBHRVD010000001.1, read on the forward strand.
TGGCGATCAGGGTTCCCTTGAACTTTCCCGCATCGACGGTCACCGTGGCCGGTGCCGAAATCTTGCCGGCGGCCCGCCTCGGAAGACGCGCCGTCAGCGACGACAGGCTGACCATCAGGGGTTCGTCGCTCCCGATTTCGGTGGCGGCGTGATCGACATCTGGACGCGTTTCCCGGCGCATGGATCAACCTGGGCCAGCCCGGTTTTCATCTGCACGGTGAGTTTGCAGCCCACCAGGACGTTGTCGCCTTGCGAGAGCACCACATTCTGACCCGAAAGCACCAGCACCTGGCTCTTCATATCGAAGCTGCCTTGATCGCCGGTCGCGACCTGCGCATCCGACTTGATGTACACCTTGTTGGAAATCTCCAGGTGGTCGATGTTGGCCGAACCGGTCATCGCTGCCGCGCCAGCCGCTTCCGCGCCCTTGGCGCCGGCGTTGGGATCCTTGACGTAATAAACCATCATCTTGCCGGCCTTCATCAATGTCGGCCCCTGGACGACGCTGACATTGCCCGTGAAGATGGCGACACTGTCGGCCTGGCGGACTTCCAGCTTGTCGCTTTCGATCTGGATCGGCTTGTCGCCGGACAGTTTGAGGCCTGATTGGCTGGTGGTCTGCGCCAATGACGGCACAAGTCCGAGCAGCAGCAACGCCGAAGTTGCAGCCGCGAGCCGCGTCGAACTACTGAGCAGCATTGGTTTCTCCGCTGTTTCCCTCTGCCGTCTTCAAGGCGGCGGAATCGATGTTGACGCGCACTTTGTTCTCGAAAACCAGAATCTTGCCATTGTCCTGGACCGACATCGAATCCGACGTGATCCGCGACCCGCCACGGCTGACATCGACGGGATCTCCCGTCTTCATAGTGCCTTTGCCCATGTCGAGGAAGACCGATTTGAACTTGGCCTGCATGCCGTCGGTTGTGGTGATCGTCACGTCGCTGGTCAGGTTCATCGTATTGCCGTCGCGATCGTAGGTGCCGTGCGAGGCCTTGATCGCCGCCACATTGTCGGGCGCGATCGGCACTTTGGCGTCGATGCCTTCCAGTTCGATGATACTTTGCGTGCCGACATCCTGGATAGCGCGCAACGCCGTCATCGAATAGGGCTGCTTCTGCTTGGTGAAACCGTTGAGCTTGGGATTGGCCATCACCAGCTTGCCATTGGAAAAGGCCGTGCCTTCCGCCTGAACCTTCACGGAGACAGGTGCGGCGAGGTAGGAATAGACCGGGAACGCGACGGCGATCAGTGCCGCAGCCACCGGCAGGGCAAACTTGAGAACGCGGACACGGCGCGAATGACGCTGCGCGCGGTCGAACGCGTCGCCACGCGTCCGGCCGTCCGCCTGGGGGACCAACTCCATCTCGGCGTTGGTCGGTTCAATCGGTCGCGCTAACATTCACTGCTTTCTTCTAAACCCCTGCCCACCCGGGAACACCGCCTATAGGTGGGACGCCGGCGCCTTCAAGCAAGCACAAGCCCACGAAAACTGCAAAAATGTGACAGCCGCCCTTGTACAGACGAAAACGAGGTCCGCACAACTGCACGTTCTCCATAGCAGAAACAGACACACGGCGTAAAATTTATCAGCTGTCGGTCTCGCCGCCCGACCTCGGCGATTGCACAAATACGTGACATCGGATGCCCCGCCTGGCCGGCCCGGTCGATCGTGTATGCGACGTTGCCGATCACGTCAGCGGGGCGCTTCTAGCCTTAAATCGGGTCGGCGTCAGGCCGCCTTCCGCTGTATGAGACCAACCAGAACGGTGCGCATTCCCGAATATGATGGGCAGCCAATTTTTACTTCCCAATCAGTGTTGCGTTTCCGAGGGTGCTTCACATTACGCAACGCTTGGCGAAATGTGTTCGGGTCGACGCCTACAGTTCGAGCCATATCGTCGGCGGTTGTGTGTTTGGCGATCATGACGTCTCCTATGCCTTTTGCCGGTATATAGGGCGTTTGCACAACTCGGCCAAAGGATTAGGCGTTTCCGCAAATTCAAACTGAGACACTACCGGGAAAGAGAATTGCTTCCAGATGCGAGGATCATGGTCTAAAAGCGTCTCCTCCCGCCGACTGAAAGGCTGACCATGGCACTGAGAGCCGACGACCTGATCGACCGCCGCCGCTTGCGGCGCAAGCTGACATTCTGGCGCGTCGTCGCCATAGGCATCGTTGCACTTGGGGTGATTGCGCTTTCAGCCTGGTTCTATGGCGACGATTTCGGCGGCTCGACGGTCGATCATATCGCCAAGGTCAAGATCGAAGGCACGATCACCGAGGACGAGGAACTGATCGAGCGGCTTGAAACCATTCGGCTGTCGTCGAAGGTGAAAGGCGTGATCCTGTCGATCGATTCGCCAGGCGGCACCACGGTCGGCGGTGAATCGATTTATGAAGAGGTGCGCAAGCTGGCCGCCGAGAAGCCGGTGGTGGCGGCAGTCGGCACGCTCGCCGCATCGGCTGGCTATATGATCGCCAGTGCCGCCGATCATATCGTTGCCCGCAAGACCTCGATCGTCGGCTCGATCGGCGTGCTGATCCAGTATCCCGACGTCAGCGGCCTGATGGACAAGCTCGGCGTCAAGCTGGAGGAAGTGAAATCCTCGCCGCTGAAGGCCGCACCCTCTCCCTTCAAGCCGACCAATGACGACGAGCGCGCCATGGTCCGCAAGCTCATCCTCGACAGTTACGACTGGTTCGTCGGCATCGTTGCCGAGCGCCGCAAGATGACCCGTGAGCAAGCGCTGGCGCTTGCCGATGGCTCGATCTTCACCGGTCGCCAGGGTGTCGCCAACGGACTGATCGACGCCGTCGGCGGCGAGACCGAAGCGGTCGACTGGCTGGCGACCAAGGGCGTCGATGCCAAACTCAAGGTCGTCGAATGGAAGGACACCGAACGGCGCGGCGGCTTCCTGTTCTCCAAGGCGATGTCGCAAATGATCGGCAGTGCGCTCGGCCTGCCGGCCTATAGCGGCGACGTCATCCATGAACTCGGTGCCGACCGCTTGTTTCTTGACGGTCTCGTTTCCGTCTGGCACCCTTGAGATGCCGTTTGGGGCAAGTGAAAAAAGCAAATAAAATCATCCTCATAATTTTGACCGCACTGCTTTCACGGGGACACGTCTCATGATCAAGTCCGAACTTGTGCAGATTATTGCCACGCGCAATCCGCATCTTTTCCTGCGCGACGTCGAAAACATCGTCGGCGCGATCTTCGATGAAATCACCGACGCTCTTGCGGAGGGCAACCGGGTCGAACTGCGCGGCTTCGGCGCTTTTTCGGTGAAAAACCGCCCCGCCCGCACCGGCCGCAATCCGCGCACCGGCGAATCCGTCGAGGTCGAGGAGAAATGGGTGCCGTTCTTCAAGACCGGCAAGGAACTGCGTGAAAGGCTGAACGGCGGCAAGTAGGCGCGGCGTCAGCGCCAGACGGCCTTTCGAACAGGCCAGCTTCCGACGGAAAACATCATGTTCAATCGCTTCATGCTCATCGTGATCTTCGTGCCGTTGGCGATCATCCTGATCGCACTCGCCGTTGCCAACCGCGAATTGGTCGCCTTCACGCTGGACCCGTTCAATCCCGGCAATCCTAAGCTGACGCTGACTTTGCCGCTGTTCATCTTCCTGTTCCTGGCTCTCGCCATCGGCATGATCGTCGGCAGCCTGGCAACCTGGGTCAAGCAGGGCCGCTACCGCAAGCTGGCGCGCCAACGCGGCGTCGAGGCCGAGAACCTGCGCCAGGCGGTCAGCCGTGCGCCGGCGGCACCGCAAGGCCCGTCCCAGGGATCGGCCCAGGGGGCGGCCCAAGGGGCGGCATTGCCGAAGCCGACCACTTGAACCGCCCGTCGGCGGTTTTTTCCCCACGGAGTTTTTCATGCTGACCATTTCGGCCGCAGAGGTCGACCATGCGCTGACCTTTCCCGGACTGGTCGAGACGCTGCGCACGGCGTTCCGCGACGGTGCGGTGCAGCCGGTCAGGCATCATCATACGATCGAGCGGCCAGATGGCGCGGCCTCCACCCTGCTTTTGATGCCGGCCTGGACCGACCTCAACGCGGCCGGCACATCGGCCGGTGGTCACATCGGCGTCAAGATCGTCACCGTCTCGCCCGACAACAACGCCGTCGGCAAGCCTGCGGTGATGGGGCTCTATCTCCTGCTCAATGGCGCCACCGGCGAGCCTGAAGCCTTGATCGACGGCCAGCGGCTGACACAGTGGCGCACGGCCTGCGCTTCGGCGCTCGCGGCCTCCTATCTCGCCCGCGACGATGCCTCGCGGCTGCTTGTGGTCGGCGCCGGCGCGCTGTCGCCCTTCCTCGCCAAGGCGCACTCAGCCGTGCGGCCGATCAAGACTATCCGCATCTGGAACCGCACCCCGGCCAATGCCGAGAAGGTCGCGGCCGATCTGCGCGCCGAAGGCTTCGCTGCCAGCGCGGCAAGCGATCTCGATGCCGAGCTTGGGCAGGCCGACATCGTCTCCTCGGCGACGATCACGACCACGCCGTTGATCAAGGGCGCATTGTTGCGGCCGGGAACCCATGTCGACCTGGTCGGTGGCTTTACGCCGACGATGCGCGAAAGCGATGACGACGCGATCAGGCTCGCCCGCGTCTATGTCGACACCCGCGCCGGCGCCACCAAGGAGGCCGGCGACATCGTCCAGCCACTGGCCTCCGGCGTATTGAAGCCGGAAGCCATCGTCGCCGATCTGCACGAATTGGCTCGCGGCCAGAAGAAGGGCCGCGAGAGCGCCGCTGAGATCACGCTGTTCAAGTCGGTGGGCGCGGCGCTCGAGGATCTTGCCGCCGGCATTGCCGTCTACAAGGCGCTCACGGCCTAGTTTGCCGGTACAGCCATTTTGGCGCCCATCGCCTCGGCGATGACGCGAAAATCGTGATCCCCGATTTCGAAAAGGCCAAAGCGAAGCTGATAGCCCCAGTTCGACTTGTCGGCCGTGAAGTGCAGCCTGTCGAGCAGCGGCTTGATCGGCGTTTCCTCGGCCTTCGCCCACTCGACATCGCGACGAAACGGCGTGAAGCCGCCCCCCATATCACCCTGATAGGGTTCGCCTTCCCGCACCGTGCCGATCGCCGTGAAGGCCTGCAGGCTATCTTTTTCGCTCAAAATGGTCGTCGGCGAATAATAGATGATGCCATCGCCGGGTTTGACGCGACGCAGCGGTGCTGCCTTGCCATGGTTGACCTGCATGAAGCCGCTTGCGCGGCCGCGCTGGACATGTTCGGCCGAGGCCACCGCGATCCAGTACGCGCTCATTTCTGTTCCCCATCGGCCTGTTCCCCGTCGGACAGCCAGTAGACGCGCAGGCGATGATTGTCGGGATCGAGCGCAACGAAGGTGCGGCCGAAATCCATGTCGGTCGGCGTCTGCAGGATCTTCAGCCCGCGTCCGGCCCAATCGGCATGGGTGGCATCGACCGCGTCCGGCGTATCCAGCGCAAAGACGAGCTCGGCGCCGCCGCCTGCCGCGGCTGCGGCAGGCTCCACCGTATGGCGCGACCAGAGGCCGAGCTTGAAGCCGTTGTCGAGAACGAACAGCACGAAGGTCGGCGAATTTTCGACCGGCTCACGGCCGAGCAGCGCACTGTAGAAGGCACCGCTCTGCTGCGGCTGGTCGACATAGAGGATGACGAAATTCGGGGCGGTCATGTCTGCTCTCCAAGGGTCGGTGTTTCGACTTGGCGAACATAGGATAGGCTACTGTCAGATTATGGCAGCAGCCATCACGAACCACGCGGCTTGTCGAGCGTCGCCCGCCATTCCTTGAGCAGCGCCTGGCGACGACGCGGATAGCGCGTGTCTGTTGCTTGGAGTTCGGTGATGCGATCGGCGCGAAAATGCCGGAAATCCTGCCGCATCTCGCACCACGCCACCACCACCCGCACCTTGTCGAAGAAGCCAAGCGCGAACGGCCAGACCACACGCTCGGACGCGGCGCCGCCGGCGTCGCGGTATAGAAAGCCGAGCTTGCGCTCGTTGCGGATGGCCTGCCGCACCAGACTAAGGTCGATGCCCTCCATGGCCGCGGCGGGAGGGCCGACCAGCAGCGTGCTCGCGTCGAGATCCTCGCGCAGATCGTCGGGCAGCACGGCGGCGATCTTGGCCAGCGCGTTGATGGCGGCGGCCGAAAGACGTTGGTCCGGCTGCTTGGCGACCCACCGCGAGCCGAGCACGATGGCTTCGATCTCCTCGTCGCTGAACATCAGCGGCGGCAGCATGAAGCCAGGCTTGAGCACATAGCCCAGCCCCGCCTCACCCTCGATCGGCGCTCCCTGGCCCTGCAGCGTCGCGATGTCGCGGTAGAGCGTGCGGATCGAAATTCCGAGCTCATCGGCCAGCGCCTGCCCGCTCGCCGGCCGGCGGTGCCGACGCAAGGACTGGATCAGGTCGAACAGGCGTTCGGAGCGGGACATCCGGCAGATTTGCCTGTTTCTTTGACATTGGTCCATCGCCGGCCGACATAAACCGGACAGGCCGGCATGTCGGACTTGGTTGCGAAGCCGGTTGCCCTATGTCAAAAGCGGCCACGCCGCTCGGAGTTGCCCCCGCTTGAAGTCTTTTCGCGACAAACGCCGCGACAACCGTCCGCATCCATCCGCAAAGGGTGCGGCGGACGTGTCACGTCCGCGTGCCGGCCACGTTCCTGCCAAACCGGACGCGCAACCGCGCGAGCGGCATGAGGCGAAGGTGGACGACCGTTCCGAACCGAAATCGGTGCCCCGCGTCCTGGCCCGCCGCGAAGGCGCCCTGCCCAGCGAGCAGCTTCCTGTGATCCTGGAAGTCGCTCCCAATGCCGATTATGCGCTGCTCGACAGCGGCGCCGGCCAAAAACTCGAACAATACGGCCCCTATCGCATCGTGCGGCCCGAGGGCCAGGCGATATGGCAAAAGGCCTTGTCGGCAAAAGACTGGGAGCGCGCCGACGCCATCTTCACCGGTGATACCGATGAGGAAGGCATCGGCCGCTGGCGTTTCCCCAAGACGCCACTCGGCGAGACCTGGCCCATGAAACATGACGGCATCGACTATCTCGGCCGTTTCACCTCGTTTCGCCATGTCGGCGTCTTTCCCGAGCAGGCCTCCCACTGGGACCACATGGCCGGGCTGATCGCGGCGGCGAAGCGGCCGGTCAAGGTGCTGAACCTGTTCGGCTATACCGGTCTTGCTTCGTTGGTGGCGGCCCGTGCCGGCGCCGAGGTCACCCATGTCGATGCCTCGAAGAAAGCGATCGGCTGGGCCCGCGAAAACCAGGAGATGGCTGGCCTCGGCAGCAAGCCGATCCGCTGGATCGTCGACGACGCGGTGAAATTCGCCGAGCGCGAGGAGCGCCGCGGCAGCCGCTATGACATCATCCTGTTCGACCCGCCGGCCTATGGTCGCGGCCCCAAGGGCGAGGTCTGGCAATTGTTCGAGGACCTGCCTGATTTGACCGACCTTTGCCGCGCGATCCTGACGCCGAAACCGCTCGCCGTGGTGCTGACCGCCTATTCTATCCGCGCCTCTTTCTTCGCCATCCATGCCTTGATGCGCGACACCTTTGCCGGCATGGGCGGCAAGATCGAATCGGGTGAGCTGATCATCCGCGAAAAGTCCGCCGGCCGGGCGCTTTCGACCTCATTGTTTTCGCGTTGGGTGGCCTGAATGAACGAGCGGCACGCAGGCGCACCCGGGCAGGTGAAGGAAGTCACCAGCCTCGCCAATCCGCTGGTCAAGGACATCAAGGCGCTCGCGCAGAAGAAATTCCGCGACCAGCAGCACGCCTTCATGGCCGAGGGACTGAAGCTGGTCATCGATGCGCTCGATCTCGGCTGGCAGATCAGGACATTGGTTTTCGCCAAGGCCGGGCGTGGCAACGCGGCGGTGGAGAAGGTCGCCGCGCGCACGGTTGCCGCCGGCGGCATGGTGCTCGAAGTGTCGGAAAAGGTGCTCGTCGCCATCACCCGTCGCGACAATCCGCAAATGGTGGTCGGCGTCTTTTCGCAAAAATTCCTGGCCCTGAAGGATGTCCGCGCCGACAACGGCGACGTCTGGGTGGCGCTCGACCGGGTGCGCGATCCCGGCAACCTCGGCACCGTCATCCGCACCGTCGATGCCGTCGGTGCCAAGGGCGTCATCCTGGTTGGCGACACCACCGATCCTTTTTCCGTGGAGACGGTGCGCGCCACCATGGGTTCGATCTTTGCCGTGCCGGTGGCCAAGGCGACAACCGAGGCTTTCCTTGCCTGGCGAGGCGGGTTTTCAGGCCTCGTCGCCGGCACCCACCTGAAAGGCGCCGTCGACTACCGTTCGGTCGATTTTTCCCGCGGCCCGGTGCTGCTGATGATGGGCAACGAACAACAGGGCCTGCCCGAAAGCCTGGCAGCGAGCTGCGACAGGCTGCTCAGGATTCCGCAAGCGGGCCGCGCCGATTCGCTCAATCTGGCCGTTGCCACCGGCATCATGCTGTTCGAGATCCGGCGCGGCGCGCTGAAGCTCGAACCAATCGTGGACCAGCAATGAAGGTTGCCTGCCCGTGAGATCATGGTCTCCCTACGCGCTGCTCGTCGTCGTGGCCATCGCGCTTGACCAGTGGATAAAACACTTGGTCGAGACTGGTCTGCCTTTTCAGGAAAAGCTCGATCTGGTGCCTTTCCTGGCGCTGTTTCGCACCTACAACACCGGCATCGCCTTCTCGATGTTCTCGTCCTTCGGCGACACCGGGCTGATCGTCATTTCGCTTGCGGTCGTTGCCTTCGTGCTGTTCCTGGCGACACGGATCGCGCCGTCCCAGATCCTTGCCCGTACCGGTTTTGCGCTGATCGTCGGCGGCGCGCTCGGCAATCTGATCGACCGCGCCGTCTACGGCCACGTCATCGACTACATCCTGTTCCACACACCGGTCTGGTCCTTCGCCGTCTTCAACCTAGCCGACGCCTTCATCTCGGTGGGCGCGGCACTGGTCGTCTTCGACGAACTGTTCGGTTGGCGGCGCGAGCCCAAGCCTTCAAACGCCAGGTCTTCAAACGCCAAGCCTTCCAAAGCCAAGCCTTCCAAAGATTGACCCCGTGCGGCCATCGCCGCACAGTTCATGTCGCCAAACAAGATCGCGGAGAAAGAGATGTCCGAAACCTTCAAAGCCATCCTCGTTTCGCGTGACGCCGAAAAAAAGCAGTCGGTAACCGTGACCGATCTCACCGACGCCGATCTGATGGAAGGCGATGTCACCATCGCGGTCGAGGCGACGACGGTGAACTACAAGGATGGCCTGGCGATCACAGGCAAGGCGCCGGTGATCCGCCGCTGGCCGCTGGTGCCGGGCATCGATTTCGCCGGCACCGTCATCTCGTCCTCGCATCCAGACTGGCGCGCCGGTGACAAGGCCATCCTGAACGGTTGGGGCGTCGGCGAAACTCATTTCGGTGCCTATGCAGGCCACGCCCGTGTCAAGGGCGACTGGCTGGTGCCGCTGCCGCAAGGCATCAGCCCGCATGACGCGATGGCCGTCGGCACCGCCGGCTACACCGCCATGCTCTGCGTCATGGCGCTGGAGCGGCACGGCATCCTGCCCGATCGCGGCCCTGTGGTGGTGACGGGAGCTGCCGGCGGCGTCGGCTCGGTCGCGGTTTCGATCCTGTCCAGCCTCGGCTACCATGTCATTGCTTCCACCGGCCGCAATGCCGAAAGCCCCTATTTGATCAACCTTGGCGCCGCCGAAGTGATATCGCGCGACGAGCTTGCCCAGCCGGCCAAGCCACTGGCCAAGGAGCGCTGGGCTGGCGGCGTCGACGCCGTCGGCAGCCACACGCTGGCCAATGTCCTCTCGATGACCTCCTATGGCGGCGCGGTCGCCGCCTGCGGTCTAGCCGGCGGCATGGACCTGCCGGCCAGCGTCGCCCCCTTCATCCTGCGCGGCGTCTCGCTGCTCGGCATCGATTCGGTGATGGCGCCGAAGGCAGTCCGCCTTGAGGCATGGCGGCGCATCGGCGCCGACCTCGATCTGCAGAAGCTCGCCAGCCTGTCCAGGACCATCGGTTTCGACGGCATCATCGATGCCGCGCGCGACATCGTCAACGGCAAGATCCGCGGCCGTGTCGTCGTGGATATGTGAACCCGCTTGACGGCCGGAGAAGGCGGACGGAATCGCCAAGTCTGATGACAAATCCGCCGCTGCAGCGGCGAAAAGCGCTCATCCGCTAAAATTCGAACGATCCGCCGCAATTTTCCATAATCTCTGTCTGGCAAGGATTTCGCATGATCGCGGAATCCGGCAACCAAGAGGCGGACACTGGCGACGACGTCGATGCGGCGCCCCCGCCGACGTCGACGCGGCGCTTTGTCGCCGCGCCGCCGCTGGTGCCCGAGCCGGAACCGGCCAGGCGCGAAGGCCTTCCGTTCCTGGTCTTCGTCGCCATTATCGTGCTGGCAGGCCTGGCGCATCTGACCGGGGCACCGATCTTAATCAGCATCGCATTGCTGGCAATCGGCCTTGCCGGCCTTGCCATGCATCTGCGCGCCAGGCGCAGCGAACACCGCACCGCGGCCCTGCTTGACCAGACCACCGCCCGCAGCCGCGCCGAGATCGAGACGCTGGCCGATCGCATGTGGGAGATGCAGGAGAGCGAGGAACGCTTCCGCGGCCTGATCGACGCACTTGGCGACCTCGTCATTCATCGCGACCGCGATGGTTACATCGTCTACGCCAACAAGGTCTTCGCCGATCTCGTCGAAACCGATCAACGCGACCTTGCCGGCAAGACCCTGGCGGAACTCGGCATCGATGTCGGCGTCGTTCCCGATGCCGCCTTTTCCGACCATGAGTGCCTGAGTTCCACCGATGTCGCCATCCGCACGCCGAGCGGTCCGCGCTGGTTCTCATGGATCGAACTATCGGTGCGCGACAAGGACAGCGGTGCGGCTTCGCATCGCGCGATCGCCCGCGACATCACCGCCCGCAAACGCGCCGAATCCTCGCTGATCACCGCACGCGAGCGGGCCGAATATGCCAGCCAGGCCAAATCGCGCTTCCTCGCCACCGTCAGCCATGAAATTCGCACGCCGATGAACGGCATCATGGGCATGGCCAGGTTGCTCGCCGATACCAGCCTGTCGCCGGAGCAGCAGACCTATGTCGGCGCCGTCTCGACCTCGGCCAGCGCATTGCTTGCCCTGATCGAGGATCTTCTCGACTACTCCAAGATCGAGGCGGGGCGCTTCGACCCGGAGCCGCAGCCGATGTCGGTGCGCGAGATCGCCGACAACATCATCGAACTGCTGGCCGCGCGCGCCTTCGCCAAGGATATCGGGCTGGGTTGCCACGTCGAACCCGACGTGCCGCAATTGATCACCGCCGATCCGGGCAAGGTCAGGCAGGTGCTGCTCAACCTCATCGGCAACGCCATCAAGTTCACCGACAGCGGTGGCGTCCTGGTGAGCATCGCGCGCGCGCAAACCGAAACCACCGACCGCATATGCTTCACCATCGCCGATACCGGTCCGGGCCTGCATGATGAGGATTTGGAGCGCATTTTCGAGGAATTCGAGCAGGCCGACGGCACGTCGACGCGCACGCATGGCGGGGCCGGCCTCGGCCTTGCCATCTCCAGGCGCCTGGTGGCCGCCATGGGCGGCACGATCTCGGTGTCCAGCCGGCTCGGCCAGGGATCCGAGTTCGTCTTCGAAATCCCGGCAATAGCCGCCACCGAGGCACCGCAGGGCCGGCAGAACGCGCTCTCAGGCAGGCGCGCGGTGATCCTGTCGAAAAACGCCGTCGAGGCCGACGCCATCGCCCGCACCATCCGCGCCAATGGCGGCGCGGTCGACGTCGCCACCACCGCCGCACAGGCCGCGCCCTTCGCCGCCGGCTGCGATGTGATTCTGGTCGATGCGGCCATGGAAGAAAGCGACGGAAAACTGCTCAAGCGCCTGCGTCAGAGCGGTTTCTCCGACTGCGAGGCCATCACGCTGATCGCCCCGACCGACCGTGGCATGCTTGGCGAGTTCCGCGCCAGCGGCTACGCAACCTTCCTGGCCAGGCCGGTGCGTGGCGGTACGCTTCTGCGTGTGCTGTTGAGCAGCCATGCCCCCAGCCTCGCCCAGCCGCAGCCGGAAAAGCGCGGCGCGCCGACCCTTCGCGCCGTCGGCAACCGCCAGCGGGGCCTGTCGGTGCTGATCGCCGAGGACAATGACATCAACGCCATGCTGGCCCGCGCCACGCTGCTGAAGGCCGGGCATCGCGTCAAGGTGGTCGGCAACGGCAAGGCCGCCGTCGAGGCTGTCACCGGCGCCGGGCACAAGCACCGTTTCGACGTGGTTCTGATGGATCTGCACATGCCGGTCATGGACGGGCTGGACGCGATTGCCGCCATCCGCCGCCATGAGGAAGAAACCGCCGTGCCGCCGGTGCCGATCATGGTGCTGTCGGCCGACAGCCAGGAAAAAACTCGCCATGCGGTGTTGGCCCATGGCGCCAGCGGCTTTGTTACCAAGCCGCTCGACCCCGAGGCGCTGGTCAATGCGGTCGAGGGACAGGTCGTCGCGGCCTGAGCTTTCCACCGCCCGTTCCGCGCCGCGCGATCACTTAACGTAGCCGGTTGATCGTATTCGCCAGCCGACGAAGTATTGCCCACGGCGTCGTATCACGGTACTGTCACAATCCTGTTGCACCTACACCGTATCCCCGTGCCAAGAGGGATGGCTCGAAGGAGAATCACTCGTGCATACAGTTATGCCGGAATGTGACACTCGGCCGAACGCCAGCAGCGCCTTGCTTGCCGGACGTAACGTCGATTCCGTCATAAAGGGCGCCGCACTCGGCCGTATCGGCAATCTTGAAGTACGGCTCGCTCGCAACGAGGCCGAGATCGCGGCCGCGCAGGAAGTGCGCTACCGGGTGTTCTACGACGAACTTGGCGCCAGGAAGGATCTGTTCCAGGCCCATGACCGCCGTGACGCCGACCGCTTCGATCCGCTCTGCGACCATCTGCTGGTTTTGGATACCACGCTTTCCGGCCCCGAACATCGCCGCATCGTCGGCACGTATCGGCTGCTGCGGCAAGAAATCGCGGCCACGGCCGGAGGGTTTTATTCGGAAGGTGAATTTGAGCTGACCAAGCTCATCGCCCGTCACCCCGGCCAGCGTTTCCTCGAACTCGGCCGTTCCTGCGTTTTGCCTGAATACCGCTCGAAGCGCACCATCGAGGCGCTGTGGCAAGGCATCTGGGCCTACATCAACCATTACGAAATCGGTGTGATGACCGGCTGCGCTTCCTTCCACGGCACCGTGCCGGCGGCGCATGCTGAAGCGCTCACCTACCTCGCCCACCACTGCCGCACCAATTCGGCCTGGGATGTGCGCGCGGTGTCCGGGCGCTACTGCTCGATGGATCTAATGCCGATCGAGGCGGTCAATGCCAAGGCGGCGATCGCCGCGATGCCGCCTTTGGTCAAGGGCTACCTGCGCGTCGGTGCCCGTATCGGTGATGGCTGCGTCATCGACCGCGAATTCTCGACGGTCGACGTCTTCGTCGTCATGCCAGTCAAGGAAATCGGCGCCCGCTACGTCAACTATTATGGCGGGGAAGCCCAGCGCTTCGCAGCGTGACGGTAGCGAATAGCGAATAGCGAATAGCGAATAGCGAATAGCGAATAGCGAATAGCGAATAGAAAGTAGCGGAAATTGTCTCGTTCAATCCCTATTCGCTACTCCCTATTCGCTAATTCGCTCCTCTTTCACAAAATATCTTCCGGCCGCCGGCCGGGTCGGCCCTTGTAGGGCGGAAACGACCAGCCGAATTTAAGCGCGCCGCCGCGCACAAGGAACGCCGCCGCAAAACCGGCGAGGTTCGAGGCGAGCGGCGGCAGTCCGGCAAGATCGCCAAGCGTGTAGAGGCCGGCACCCGCAAGGGCGGCGGTAACGTAGATTTCGGGCCTGAGCAGCACCGATGGCTCGCCGGCCAGAAGATCGCGCAGAATGCCGCCGAAGGTGGCGGTGAGCACGCCGGTGATGACGGAGACGACCGGCGAACCGGTAATCGCCAGTCCTTTGGCTGCGCCCATCACCGAAAACGCGGCGAGCCCGATGGCGTCGAGCCAGAGCAGCCATTTCCAGCGCGATTCGACACGATGCGCGCTGAAGAAGACCAGCACCGCAACCACGGCGCAGATCAGCACATAGCCGGAGTTGGCGACCCAGAAAACCGGCAGGTTGAGGATGACGTCGCGAAGCGTGCCGCCGCCTATCCCGGTGACGCTGGCCAGGAACAGGAAACCGATAATGTCGAGCTGCTTGCGCGAAGCCGCAAGCGCCCCCGTCGCCGCGAAGACGGCGACCCCGGCATAATCGAGAAGCGCGATGGGGTTCATGAAGCGAACAATGAAAGAGTGAGTAGCGAATAGCGAGTAGGGAATAGCACGAAGCTGCGCAACAACTGCAGCAACTATGCGTATTTCCCTATTGGCTATTCGCTATTCCCTATTCGCTTGTCCGTTCAGGCATCTTTCTCAGCCTGTTCGTTCACCGGCCCCGGCTCGACCGGTGCTTCAGCGGCGGCAAGCTTCGGACCGCCCTTGGCGACGCCGACCATGGCCGGGCGCAGCACGCGATCGCCGATCGAATAGCCCGGCTGCACGACCTGGACCACCGTATTGGCCGGAACATCCGGGTTGGGCACTTCGAACATCGCCTGGTGGAAATTGGGATCGAACTTCTCGCCTTCAGGCGCGAGCTTCTTGACCCCGTGCCGTTCCAGCGCCGACAGCATGGCGCGCTCGGTCAAGTCGACGCCTTCGATCAGTGCCTTGAAGCCAGCGTCACCCGACGCCTTGGCCTCGGCGGGAATCGCGTCCAGCGCGCGGCGCAGATTGTCCGACACCGACAGCATGTCGCGCGCGAAATTCGCGACCGCGTAGGTGCGTGCGTCGTGCACGTCGCGCGCCGTGCGGCGACGCAGATTTTCCATCTCCGCCGCCACGCGCAGCGCGCGGTCCTTCAGTTCTTCATTTTCCTTCAGCAGCCGCACAAGCGCTTCATAGTCGCCGTCGATGCTGCCTTCCGTGCGCTCGGCAGCGGCCTCGGTCGCCTCGACTTCATCGGGCGCGCGTTCGTCTTTTGCCTGGTCGCTCATCGCCGTTTCCCGTCAATCTCGAATGATGTGGATTTTGTGCCCGATATCGAGGTTTGGCGGCCAAAAATCAAGAGGTAAGCGAATTGCGAGGCTGTCGGTAAGGCCGGGCAACGACGGACAAGACATTTCGATTTTAATTCAAATTTTACCCTAACCGCCGGCTTTGCTTGCCACGAAGGCGTGATGGGGGAACCATTCCCTTGCTGGAGGAGTTTCGAAGCCGACACAGGAATTTTGAGATGATGACCCGCAACAAGGGCGAAAAGGCAGAACGGCTGGCCACCGAGGTCAAGCGTCAGTTCGGCGCCGAGACTATGACTCGCTTTCTGCGCACCTTGCCGGCCTTCCGCACCGAGGCTGACATTCCCGAGCGCTTCAGAGAGCTGCTCGACCGCCTCGACGAGGCGAAGGGTCGTGACGTCGGCTGGCGCCGGCGGTAAAACGCGACGGCCAATCTTGGCAGCAAACCTCTATCAGCAATAGCCTGAGAGAGCCGAACCATCTAATGATGCGTTGTGGTTCAAATGGAGGACGTAATGCGCAAGGTTTCGATCACCTCATTGTTTTCGGCGCTTGTCGGCCTCGGCGCCGTCACCTTGGTGGCTTTTCCGGCACAAGCAGACAATCTGCAGCTGCAATTGGGCAAACATGGCCCACGGCTGAAGCTGATGGAAGATTGCGATCCCGCCTACGACGATTGCGAAGGCCGGCGCGACAACCGGCGCGACCGCCGTCAATCACGAGGCTGCACGGAAGACCGGGCCCTCGACAAGGCGGACCGCATGGGCATCCGTCGGGCAAGGATAGAGTCCGTCGGCCGCCGGGAGATCACGGTTCGCGGCAGACAGGGTGGCGACCGCGTGCGCGTGACTTTTGGAACCGAGCGCGGCTGCCCTATCCTCGATCGCGACTAGAGATCGGCCCAAAAACTGGAAAACCCGATGCTCAGACGACAAAGAGAGTTTCGGATTCCGAACGATCAGGCTGGAAAGCCCGCCGCTTCGGCGGTGTATCATCAAGCGGGTCGAGCTGGCGGTTGGCTGGCTCGACCACCAAGCGCGCGACAATTACGCACAGTAATTTTGCGTGATTGTTGTCTTGCGGTGGCGGGACGCGCCGCCTATGCTTCCTGATGAACATGATTTCCCCTGAGGCGGTCGCTAACAGCAAGCGCGCCTGGCTGAAGATTCTGGCGCGCTACAAGAAGCCTGACAGGCGGCGCAGTGCAGTCGAGCTCGCCATCACTCTCATTCCGTTCGCCATACTCTGGGGACTGTCCTCGGCGGCCTATGCCTATGGCCATTGGTGGGGACTGGTCCTGATTCTTCCCGCGGCCGGGTTTCTGGTGCGCATCTTCATGATCCAGCACGATTGCGGCCATGGCTCCTTCTTCGCCAACCGCTATGCGGACGACTGGATAGGCCGCGCGCTCGGCATCCTGACGCTGACGCCCTACGACTGCTGGCGTCGCGCTCACGCGACGCACCACGCCAGCGCCGGCAATCTTGACGAACGCGGCATGGGCGACATCAGGACGCTGACCGTTGCCGAATACCGGCAAATGTCATGGCGAGGCCGTCTTGCCTATCGTCTGTATCGCCACCCGCTGGTGATGTTCGGGCTCGGGCCGATCTGGCTGTTTATCTTCGAGCAAAGGCTGCCCGTCGGCATGATGCGGGGCGGCCTGACGCCCTGGGTGTCGTCGATGACCACCAATCTTGGCATCGCGGTCGCAGCTGCCGTCCTCATCTGGTTCGTCGGCCCTGGCGCCTTCCTGGTGGTCCATCTGCCGATCGTCATCCTCGCCGGTTCGGCCGGCATCTGGCTGTTCTACGTCCAGCACCAGTTCGAGGAAACGGAATGGGCGAAGGATGCCGACTGGGAGTTCCAGCACGCCGCCCTGCATGGATCGTCCTATTACGACCTGCCGCCGGTGCTGAACTGGTTCACCGGCAATATCGGTGTCCATCACGTCCACCACCTCTCCGCCAAGGTGCCGTGCTACCGGTTGCAGGAAGTGCTGCGGGATTATCCCGAACTGCGCGGGATAGGCCGCGTCACGCTGCTCGAAAGCCTGCGCTGCGTCAAACTGGCACTGTGGGACGAAAACCGCCGGAAGCTGGTGTCGTTCCGCGAGGCGCTGGCGGCTGCGTAAAAAAGACCGCCGCGCTATGGGCGCGGCGGCCGTGAAAATCCCGGGTCAGGCCGCCTGGCGCTCGTCGCGCATCAGTATTTCGCCATGGCGGATCTCGGTGCCCAGCACCTTCAGGCATTCGCGGATGAAATTGGACAGGCCGGGCCAGCCCTTGGCCGAAACGAGATTGCCGTCGACATGGGCGCCGGTCGGCGCGACGTCGATGTAGATACCGCCGGCGAGCGTCACTTCCGGCTCGCAGTACTGCAGCGCGGCGACTTCCCGGCCCCGCACCACGCCGTCCACGGCGATCAGGATCTGCACGCCATGGCAGATGGTGAAGATCGGCTTGCCGGCCTCGTGGAAATGCCGCACCAGCGCCTGTACCCTCTTGTCGATGCGGATGTATTCCGGCCCGCGTCCGCCCGCCGCATAGACGGCATCGTATCCGGCTGGGTCCACCTCGGAAAACGTCTTGTTGAGGATGTAGTCGTGGCCGAGCTTTTCCGTGTAGGTCTGGTGGCCTTCGAAGTCGTGCAGCGACGTCTTCAGTATATCGCCCGCTTTCTTGTCCGGACAGACGACGTGCACGGTGTGGCCAACGGCATGCATGGCCTGCTCAAAGACGAAAATCTCATATTCCTCGCTGAACTCGCCAACGAGCATCAGTATCTTCTTGCCAGCCATTCCGGTTCCTCCCTTGTTGGCTTATTTATTTCGGATCGCGAAATAATAGAGCTATCCTAAGGGCAGGATAGCGAAAGGGAAAGCGAAAATCGTACAATTGGTACGACCAGTTTTCTCCAGTTGTGATCGCCACCGCCAAATGGTCATTCACAGCCATCAAAAATAGCGGCACTGGTTCGACCAGAATTCCGATCAGGCAGCCGCCGCCTTGATCATCTCAGCGGCCTTTTCAGCGATCATGATCGTCGGCGCATTGGTGTTGCCGCCGATCAACGTTGGCATCACCGAAGCGTCGACGACACGCAAACCCTGCATCCCGCGCACACGCAGTTGCGGATCGACCACCGCCATATCATCGATGCCCATCCTGCAGGTGCCCACCGGATGGTAGACCGTATCGGCGCGGGCGCGGATATGGGCCATCAATTCTGCATCGCTCGAAACGCCGGCGGTGTAGATTTCCTTGTCGCGGTATTTGGCCAGCGCCGGCGCCTCCAGGATGCCGCGCATCATTCTGACACCCTTGAGCAGCAAGCTGGCGTCGCGTTCGTCGGACAGGAAGCGCGGATCGATGCGCGGTGGCGCCAACGGATCCGGCGCCGACAGCCCGACCTCGCCGCGCGAATGCGGCCGCAGCACACAGACGTGACAGGAAAAGCCGTAACCCATATGCAGCTTGCGGCCATGATCATCGACGATCGCGATGCAGAAATGTAGTTGCAGGTCGGGCCGGTCGATCGCCGGGTCGGATTTGAGGAAGGCGCCACCCTCGGCATAGGGGGTGGCAATCATACCGCCGCCATCCTTGCGCCAGCGCCGCAGGTGCCGCAGCAGGCCAGGCAGACCGCGCAGGCCGATGCCCATCATGTCGGCATCCTTCGATGTCCAGCCCATGATGAAATCGAGATGATCCTGCAGGTTCTTGCCGACGCCGGGCAACTCATGGACGATCGGAATTCCGTGTGCCGCAAGCTCGACAGCCGGACCGATCCCGGACAGCAACAGCAATTGCGGTGAGCCGAAGGCACCACCGCAGACGATGACCTCGCGCCTGGCTTTGGCAACGGCTTCGCGCTTGCCGGCGCGGTAGCGCACGCCGGTGGCCCGCTTACCATCAAGGGTGATGCCCGTCACATGCGCTCCGGTGATAACGGTAAGGTTCGGCCGGACCATCGCCGGATGCAGATAGGCGGCCGCCGCCGAACAGCGCTCGCCATTGCGGCGGTCGCCCCAGAATTGCGTGACCTGATAGAGCCCCGCACCTTCCTGTTCAATCCCGTTGAAGTCATCGTTGCGGCGAATCTGGTTTTCGCCGCAGGCGTCGACAAAGGCCCGGGAGAGCGCACGCGGCTCCTGCTGTTCGGCAACCCGCAGCGGCCCATCGCCGCCGTGCAGGGCATCACTCCCACGCTGGTTGCCTTCCGCACGCTGAAAATAGGGCAACACCTCGTCCCACGACCAGCCGTCGCAGCCGAGATCGGCCCATTCGTCATAGTCGCTGCGATGGCCCCTGACATAGAGCATGGCGTTGATGGCGCTCGAGCCGCCCAGCGCCTTGCCGCGCGGCTGGTAGCCCTTGCGGCCGCCAAGGCCTTGCTGCGGCACCGTCTCGAAGGCCCAGTTGTTGACTTTCGGCCGGCCTGGCAACAGCGCGATGACGCCGGCCGGGGCGCGGACGAGCAGGTTCCTGCCCTCGCCGCCGGCTTCGATCAGGCAGACCGTCTTCGATGGGTCCTCGGAGAGCCGCGCGGCAAGCGTACAGCCGGCGGAACCGCCGCCAGCGATGGCGTAGTCGAAATCCATGATCTCCCTCCTCGCACCCGGCGGATATTTCCGTCCGGATAGTCCAGAGAAGGCCCGATCGGAGCCGATGTAAAGACGTCGGGAATTACCGCAGCGTCAACTGTTGCGAAGGCGCCGCCAGGAATATTTCGACCCCTTCGGCTCCGACACGGCGGCCGGTTGGTAGTAGAGCCCCAACCCGCCGGTGCGGCCCTCCTCCAGGCGCTTCAACAGCACCGGGTTCGATATCTCGAACTCGTCGAAGCCAAGACGCAGCATATGCGGCAGCTGGTCGACCAGCACCTGCCCGGTAGCGCGCACGGCACCCTCGAAATGATAGCGCCCGCGCAGCAGTTCGCCCTTGGAGAAGGAGCGGCCGTCGCTGAAGGCCGGGAAGGCCAATGCCACCAGCGACAGCTGGTCAAGCAGGTCGGCGATCTTCTCGAGCTGATCGCCGGGCTGCAGCACGACGCCGAGCCGTTCCCTGGCCGAGCGGCGCACCTCCGGATCGAGATCGAGGAACGCCTGAAGCGGCAGGATGAAGCGGCCATTGCCGGACAGCGCCTCGGCACTTTCGGCATGCGTCCACTCGTCCTCACGGAAGCCCGCTGGGGTCCAGAGGCGGGTCTCCGGCATCGTCGGTTCAGTCATCAAAAATTCCTAAAAATTCAAGAAGCTCATTGTGTGTTGAGATTCAGGTCAGGCCGCGCCGAAAATGGTGGCTTCCGGGGTCGCCCTGCGACGAGCGGAGCGTACTTGAAGTACGTGAGCACCGGAAGCGCAGGAAATGGCCTCACCTGAATATCAACATACCCTAAAGGGATGCGTCGGTCAGCGACTTCTCCAGTCCCGACAGGTGAATGCCGCACTCGGTCTTGGCATGGCCGGCCCAGCGGCCGCTGCGCGCGTCCTCGCCCGGCTGCACCGGCTGCGTGCAGGGGAAGCAGCCGATCGACAGATAGCCATAGGCGACCAGCGGATTTTCGCGCAGCGCATGCGCGCGCATATAGTCCGCCTGGTCCGATGTCGTCCAGTGCGCCAGCGGATTGATACGGATGCGCGGGCCGACTGCTTCGAACACCGGAAGCGCTGCCCGGGTCGAGGCCTGGAAACGCTTGCGCCCGGTGAGCCAGGCACGAAACGGCGCGACACCACGCGCCAGCGGCTCGACCTTGCGCACGTCGCAGCAGGCGTCGGTGTTGCTCTGGTGCAGATTGCCCGTCGGATCGATCCGCTCGAGCGCCGCGTCTTCGGGCTTGATCACGCGGATATTGGTCAGCCCGAAATCGGCGACAAGCGCGTCGCGATAGCCGAGCGTCTCCTCGAAATGCTTGCCGGTGTCGAGGAAGATGACCGGTAGCGTGCGGTCGATCTTGGCGATCATGTGCAGCAGCACAGCCGAATCCGCGCCGAACGACGACACCGCGGCGATCTCGTCGTGAAACAGTTCGCGGGCCGAGCGTTCGATGATCTCGAGCGGGTTCAGATGACCATAAAGCGCATCGAGCCCCGCCGCTTTGGCGGCGATGCCGTCATCGACGTCGTCAATACGGTCAAGCGGCCTTGGCTTCGCCAGCATAGAGCGCCTCCTTGAACGGCGCGGGACCGACTCGGCGGTAGGCGTCGATGAATTTCTCTTGTGAGTCGAGCCGAAGGCCGAGATAGGTCTCGACGATCTGTTCGATGGCGTCGGTGATCTCTTCAGACGAGAAGCCGCGGCCGATGATCTCGCCGACCGAGGTGTTCTCGTCGGCCGAGCCGCCCAGCGTCACCTGATAGAGCTCGGAGCCCTTCTTCTCGACGCCGAGGATGCCGATGTGGCCGACATGGTGATGGCCGCAGGCGTTGATGCAGCCGGAGATCTTCAGCTTCAGTTCGCCGATCTCGCGCTGCCGCTCCAGTGAGGCGAAGCGGCGCGAGATTTCCTGCGCAATCGGGATCGAGCGCGCCGTGGCCAACGCGCAATAGTCGAGCCCCGGGCAAGCAATGATGTCCGATATCAAATTGGAATTGGCCGTCGCCAGGCCGATGCCGACCAGCGCATCATAGACCGCCTTGAGGTCGGCGCGCGCCACATGCGGCAGGATCAGGTTCTGCTCATGGCTGACACGCAACTCGTCGAAGGCATATGTCTCGGCGATATCGGCGACTGCCTCCATCTGGCTGTCCGAGGCGTCGCCGGGCACCTCGCCTATGCCCTTGAGCGAGATCGTGACCGCCGCGTAGTCGGGATGGCGGTGCGTCACGACATTCTGGTCGAGCCACTCCGAGAACCCTTTGGAATCCAGACGCGCCAGCTTGACCGCCTGGTCGCCTTCCGGCCGCTCGGTCAGCGCAGGCGGCGCGAAATAGGCTTCGATGGCGCGGATGTCGGCTTCCGGCAGCTTCAACTCGGCGTCCTTCAACTCCTGCCACTCGGCCTCGACCTGACGCGTGATTTCCTCGACACCGGTCTCGTGCACCAGGATCTTGATGCGGGCCTTGTACTTGTTGTCGCGGCGGCCATAGAGGTTGTAAACGCGCAGGATTGCCGTGCAGTAGGACAGAAGGTCGGCTTCCGGCAGGAAGTCGCGGATCTTACGGGCGACCATCGGTGTGCGCCCCTGCCCGCCGCCGATATAGACGGCGAAACCGAGTTCGCCGGCGGCGTTCTTCTTCAGGTGGAGGCCGATGTCGTGGGTCTGGATGGCGGCGCGGTCGCGTTCGGCACCCGTCACCGCGATCTTGAACTTGCGCGGCAGGAACGAGAATTCCGGATGCACCGACGACCACTGGCGCAGGATTTCCGCATAGGGGCGCGGATCGGCAACCTCGTCGGCTGCGGCACCGGCGAAATGGTCGGCGGTGACGTTGCGGATGCAATTGCCGCTGGTCTGGATGGCATGCATCTCGACGCTTGCCAGATCGGCCAGGATCGCCGGAATGTCCGACAGCGCCGGCCAGTTGAACTGGATGTTCTGGCGCGTGGTGAAATGGCCGTAGCCCTTGTCGTATTTGCGGGCGATGTGGCCCAGCATGCGCAATTGCTTGCCGTTCAGCGTGCCATAGGGCACCGCGATGCGCAGCATGTAGGCGTGCAGCTGAAGATAGACGCCGTTCATCAGCCTGAGCGGCCGGAACTGGTCCTCGGTGATCTCGCCAGACAGCCGGCGCTGGACCTGGTCGCTGAACTCAGCGACGCGGGCCTGGACAAAATCGTGGTCGAACTCATCGTAACGGTACATGCTTCGTCTTTCGGGGCGCGTCCGCCCATGCCTGGTGTCTTGGTTATGCTGCCTTGGCAGCCTGCTTGCCGAGATCGTTGCGGATGGTCGGGCCGGCAGCGCGGATCTTCTCGCGCAACCGTACCGGCTCGACGACGCCGTTGACGACATCGGCATCGATCAAATTCACGTCGACCACTTCGTTGGCGGCATAGGCCTTGGCGCCGATCAACTCGAGCCTATCTTCGGCTGCCTTGTCATGAGCGAGGTCGGCATGGTTCACCGTCTCGGCCCAGCCGCCGTCGGCGTACCAGACGGCAATGCCGTCGGTGAGGCGGTTGGCGGTCAGTATCTTCATTGCTGAACTCCCTCAGTGGCAGCGACGGGCGCGCCTTCATGCCTGTGTGCCGCGAGCGGCTCGGACCGTTCAAAGTTGGCGCCGGCGACCGCATCGCCGATGATGGTCATGACCGGACCGGAAAGATCGGCGCGCGCTTCCAGCGACGGCAGGTCGGCAAGAGTGCCGTGGAAGCGGCGACGGTTGGCGAGGCTGGCATTCTCGACCACGGCCACCGCGGTATCCGGCGACAGCCCGGCCTCGATCAGCCGGCTGGCAACCTCGGCCGCAACCGAGCGGCCCATGTAAACTGCGACGGTGGCGCCGGAAATGGCGAGCTTGGCCCAGTCGGGCAGCGAATTGCCCTTGAGGTCATGGCCGGTGGTGAACACCATCGACGAGGAAACACCGCGCAAGGTCAGTGGCAGTTCGAAATCGGCGGCGGCGGCAAAGGCCGCGGTGACGCCCGGAACCACCTCATAGGCAATGCCGGCATCACGCAGTGCCGCCATCTCTTCGCCGGCCCGGCCGAACACCAGCGGATCGCCCGATTTCAGCCGCACGACGCGCTTGCCTTCACGGCCAAGCTCGACCAGCAGCGCATTGATCTCAGCCTGGCTCTTGGTGTGGCAGCCCTTGCGTTTTCCGACCGGCAGGCGCTCGGCATCGCGGCGGCCCATGGCAACGACCGCCTCCGGCACCAGCGCATCATGGACGATGACATCGGCTTCCATCAGCAGACGATGGGCACGCAAGGTCAAAAGATCCTCGGCGCCCGGGCCGGCGCCGACCAGGGCGATGTGGCCGCGAGCAGGCGTGTTCGACAGCAGCAGATCGACGGCGGCGTCATGCGCCTGCGAAAGCTGGCCGGCTTCAGCCGCGCGGGCAGGAGCGCCAGCGAAGAAATCATTCCAGAAGCGGCGGCGCGCATTGCCTCTCGGCAGCAGCTTCTCGGCAGCCCCGCGAAACGACGCGGCAAGAATTGCCAGCGGCCCGAGCGACGGCGACAGCATGCGGTCGATGCGGCTGCGCAGCATCTGGGCAAGCACTGGGCCTGCACCTTCCGTGCCGATGGCGATGGCGACCGGCGCGCGGTTGACCAGCGCCGGGGTGAAGAAATCGCAAAGCTCAGGCCGGTCGACGGCATTGACCGGAATGCTTAAGCGCCGCGCATCCGTGGCCACGCGGCGGTCGAGTTCCTCATCGCCGCTGGCGGCAAACACCATGACCGCGCCTTCGAGCTGCGACGCGTCGTAAGCGGCGGCAAAATGGGTCGCGCCGGTCTGAGCGATGAAGGCGAGTAGATCGGGCTCGGCGTGTTCCGCGACGATGCGCGGGACAGCGCTCGACTGTCCGATCAGCCGCGCCTTGGCCAGCGCCTCTTCGCCGCCGCCGACGATGGCCACAGCTCGCCCCTCGACCCGCACGAAGACGGGGAAGGCATTGAGTTTTGGAGCAGTGTGCGACATGGCGCGAGCGGAATCCTGAACAGGCTTGCAGTTCTACGCGCGGGCGCGAGAAACCAGAAGGAACGCACTCGCGCATCGCCTGTCGGGATGCAATCGCTTTTCTGAAAGCATCCCGGCCAAGAGAAAAATATTTCCCGTTGGCGAATGGAGCGGATTCAAGCTGCTGTCGCAAGCCTTGATTTACAGCTCTTTTAGCGCCCGCCGAGAAGTGCCGCAAAACAGTTTTTTCTAAATTCTACCAATTTAGTAGATTAAAGTCGCAGGCACTGGATAGTCAAAATGTCCAACGCCGGTGAGGGTGCCGACTGGAACATTACTGGCTCGGGGCGCGTTCCTCAAAAGGCCCATCACGTCAGATCGAAACCCGGCCGCGGAATGTCACAAAAGGCCACCGCGCGGCCCAAAAAGGAGCCTGTCATCATGAGCACAATCAACCTGAAGCACGGCACCTGGGTCATGGTGGCCGATGGTGAGAAGGCGCTTTTCCTCAGGAATGCCGGCGACACCAAATTCCCCAATCTCGAGGTGGTGCAGGAAATGCAGCAGGACAACCCGCCCACCCGCGAGCAAGGCAGTGACAGCCCGGGCCGATATAATAATGGTCCCTCCGTGCACCGCAGCGCGGTCGAAGACACGGACTGGCACCGCATCGGCAAGGAGCGTTTCGCCGATGAAATCGCCGCCCGGCTCTACAAGCTCGCGCATGGCGGCGAGTTCAACGAAATCGTGCTCGTCGCGCCGCCGCTGGTGCTCGGAGCCATGCGCAAGAAGCTGCACAAGGAAGTCGAGGACAAAGTGACAGCTGAAATTCCCAAGACACTGACCAAGCACGCTATACCAGACATCGAGGCCCTGCTGCAGGCAGCCTGATCGTTGTCGATCGATCGCGCCGGATCGGGACCGAGTAACAGCGCACAAATTCTAATCCGGCCGGCGGCTTCCTCAACCGCCGGTCAAACTATTTGCGGCCGCACCGGCAATTCCCGGCTTTGCGGGTTGCATCGCCGACATCCCATCCACCATATTGCAAACAGGCGGCGGCTTCGGGCGGCGCACATCCGACATCATCGACTTGAAAGGCGCTCCATAGACAATGCCGCATGACACGCCCCTTATCGCCACCATCGTCGCCGGTCTGGGGCTGGCTTTCGTCTTCGGCGCTCTCGCCAACCGCTTCCGCATCCCGCCGCTGGTCGGTTATCTCGTAGCCGGCGTGCTGGTCGGGCCGAACACACCCGGCTTCGTCGCCGATGCCGGCCTTGCCAACGAACTGGCCGAAATCGGCGTCATCCTGCTGATGTTCGGCGTCGGCCTGCACTTCTCGCTCAAGGACCTGCTGTCGGTGCGCGCCATCGCCGTGCCCGGCGCCATCGTCCAGATCGGCTTTGCCACCGCGCTGGGCGCTGGGCTATCGTGGATGCTCGGCTGGTCGATGGGTGCGGGGCTGGTTTTCGGTCTGGCGCTGTCGGTCGCCTCGACCGTGGTGCTGCTGCGCGCGCTGCAGGAGCGGCGGATGATCGAGACCGAGCGCGGCCGCATCGCCGTCGGCTGGCTGATCGTCGAGGATCTGGCCATGGTGCTGGCGCTGGTGCTGCTGCCGGCGCTGGCCGGCGTGCTCGGCGGCCAGGAGCAGGCGGACGCCCATGCGAGCAGCCTGCTGTCGCTGCCGGCCAGCTACGGCATCTGGGGCGTCGTCGGCATCACGCTGGCCAAGGTCGCTGCATTCGTCGTCGTCATGCTGGTGGTCGGCCGCCGGGTCATTCCCTGGATCCTGCACTATGTCGCCCACACCGGCTCGCGCGAATTGTTCCGGCTGGCGGTGCTCGCAATCGCGCTCGGCGTCGCCTTCGGCGCGGCCAAGCTGTTCGGCGTCTCGCTGGCGCTGGGTGCCTTCTTCGCCGGCATGATCATGAGCGAATCCGAACTCAGCCACCGCGCGGCGGAGGAATCGCTGCCGCTGCGCGATGCCTTCTCCGTGCTGTTCTTCGTCTCGGTCGGCATGCTGTTCGACCCGTTCAGCCTGATCAGCAATGGCTGGCCGATCCTGGCGACGCTGGCCATCATCGTCATCGGCAAATCGTTGGCGGCGTTTGTCATCGTCGTTGCCTTCGGCTATCCCTTGGCCACGGCATTGATGATCTCGGCAAGCCTTGCCCAGATCGGCGAATTTTCCTTCATCCTGGCCGAGCTCGGCGTCGGGCTGAAACTATTGCCCGAACAAGGCCGCGACCTGATCCTGGCCGGCGCCATCCTGTCGATCGTCCTCAACCCACTGATGTTCCTGGCTATCGACTGGATGAAGCCATGGCTGGAGCGGCGCGCTACCAGGACGGCGCCGCCGATCGAGGCAAAGCCGGTTGGTCCGGCGACGGAACCGGGCCAGGTTGCCTCTATTGCAGCCACGACGAAAGCGGAAGACGGGCCGCCGCCCGGGACAACCCTCACCAACCACGCCATCCTGATCGGCTATGGCCGCGTCGGCAGCCTTGTTGGTGCGGCACTGAAGCAGGCTTCCCTCCCCTTCCTGGTCGTCGAGGATGCCGACAAGACATTGGCCAGACTGAAGGCCGATGGCATCGACACAGTCTCCGGCAACGCGGCCAACGCCGACGTGTTCGCCGCCGCCAATCCCGAAGGGGCGAAGCGCCTGATCCTGGCCATTCCCAATGCCTTCGAGGCCGGACAGATCGTCCTCAGGGCGCGTGCCGCCAACCCCGGCATCAACGTCATCGCCCGCGCCCATTCCGACGCCGAGGTCGAGCATCTCAAGGGGCTCGGCGCCGACACGGTGATCATGGGCGAGCGCGAAATCGCGCGCGGCATTGTCGAAGAGGTGCTTGGCCACAAGCCGGGGGCTGCCGAGCCGTCCGCTGCCTGAGCCGATCCTGCTCGGCGACAGATTGCCGTGGCGATCTCTGCTCGCAGACGGGTTGATCAAGCGACGAATGCAGAACCGCCATTCTGCGCGACACTGCTGAGGTATTTTGCCGGTGGCTTGCCGAGCGCCTTCTTGAACATGGTGATGAAGGCCGTGACGGATTCATAACCGAGATCGCCCGAAACTTGCTGCACGCTCGCGCCGGCGGCCAGCTCTCGTATTGCGACGATCAAGTGCAGTTGCTGACGCCAGCGGCCGAAGCTTAAGCCCGTCTCCTTCACCACGAGACGGGCGAGACTGCTCTCACTGAGCGCGACGCGATTGGCCCATTCCGCCAGTGTGCTGCGGTCGGCAGGATCTTGCGCCAACGCTTCGGCGATGCGCCTCAAGCGCGGCTCGGATGAGATCGGCAGATGCAGCTGCTGGACAGGCATACGCGGCAGCTCGGTAAGCAGGGTCCTGGTCAAAAGCTCGTCCCTCGCCTGATCGTCCTGCACACCATCGGACAGCTCGATGATCAATTCGCGCAGCAACGGCGAGATCGAAAGCGTGCAGCATCTGTCCGGCAGATCGGCAGCTCCCGGCTCGATATACACGAAGAAAATACGAGCGTTGGCGGTCGCGACATTGCTGTGCTCCATGTCGCCGGGAATCCAGACCCCGCAATGAGGCGGTACCATCCACAGGCCGCTTGGGACGCGGCAGGTGACGCCGCCTGCAAGCGCGAAGACGAGTTGGCCCTTGCGGTGCCGATGGGCGGGCACCTCCGCTCTGGTCTCGGGGATGTCAATGCGCACGGCAATCGTCGGCGCGGAAGGGTCATCCACATCGAGATTGAGCCAGGGGTAACGGAGGGGTTGTCTCATGTTGACTGTTTTTAGCGATCGAATGCTTCAATATCTAGATTATTCGAGGGGGAAAATCGATAGGTTCCACTTTGCGAATGAACAATTCTGGAGCGTGCGGAACTGGCGAACTTTTCTTCGGCCGGCGGCCGCCAGCGCTCCAAAGTCGAACCAGCAAGACCGGGCATAGCAATTGTCCAAAGGCATCCACCGCAGCAATGAGATATGAACCATGCTCGCCCTCGTCATCTCTTCCGACAGCGCGACCGGACTAAGGATCGCGGAGCTTGCCGAGCCTCAACCGGCCTCGAACGAGGCGCTCGTCTCGGTCCACGCAACCTCATTGAACCGCGGCGAACTGCGCCTGCTCAGCATACGCCCGGACGGCTGGATACCCGGCCAGGACATCGTTGGGGTCGTCGAACGGGAAGCAGCCGATAGCTCGGGGCCGGCCGTGGGCACAAGGGTTGCGGCTCTGGTCGACCAGGCCGGCTGGGCTGAACGTGTCGCCGTTTCAACCGACCGTCTCGCCGTCCTGCCTGATGGCGTCAGCTTCGCCTCCGCAGCCACGCTTCCGGTCGCCGGCACGACGGCGCTGAGGACTTTGCGCCATGGCGGCGACCTGACTGGCCAGCAGGTCCTGATTACCGGCGCCAGCGGTGCGGTCGGTCGTTTCCAGATCCAGATAGCCCGCGAGCAAGGTGCCTCGGTGACCGCGATCGCCGCCGCCCGCCAAGCCGACGATCTCCGCAGTCTGGGAGCCAAGCAGGTAGTCGAGTCGATCGAGCTGGCCGAGGGGCCGTTTTCGCTGATCACCGAGTCGGTGGGCGGCAAAAGCCTTGCCCACGCGATCGAACGCGTCGCACCTGGCGGGACCATCGTCATGTTCGGTTCGAGCAGTGGCGAACTCACACCCATTGGATTCCGCCAGTTCGTTCCGGATCATGAAGGGGCGAGGCTTCAGACTTTCGCGTACTACACGTCTGGCTCAGGCATAGGCGCGGACATCGCCTCGCTGCTCGCTCTGGTCGCGGCTGGCCAGCTCGAAACCCGCGTGGCCCTCACCGTGCCGTGGACAGACATCGCCCAAGCCCTGGACGCACTGCGACAGCGCAGCTTCAGCGGCAAGGCCGTTCTCACCATGGCCGAATGAGCAGTCCGGCCTAAAGTCTGCTCGCTCACACGTGCTGGCCGCCATTGATGTGGATTTCCGAGCCCGTCACGTAGGATGCCTGCTGTGAGCACAGGAAGAAGATGATGTCGGCGACCTCGGCCGTGGTGCCAAGCCGTCTCAACGGGATCGTTTCGACGATCTTGTCCGTGCCCGGCGACAGGATCGCGGTATCGATCTCGCCGGGCGCAATGGCGTTGACGCGAATGCCGTGCGGGCCGAAATCATGCGCCATCTCGCGCGTCAGCGAGCCAAGTGCCGCCTTCGATGTCGCATAGGCGGTGCCGGCGAAGGGATGCACGCGGGTGCCGGCGATCGAGGTGACGTTGACGATCGAGCCCTTGGCCGCCGCCAATTCCTTGAACAGGCCGCGCGCCAGCATGATCGGCGCGAAGAAATTGACCTGGAACACGTCGCGCCAGACATGCATCGGCGTGTCGATCGAATCCATGCGACTGTTGCCGTCCTTGAGCTTCGGCGAAATGCCTGCATTGTTGACCAGCGCATGCAGCTGGCCGCCATGTGCTTCCAGCCGGTGGCGGATTTCCGACACCGCGATGCCGACATCCTCCTGATCGGCGAGGTCGACCTTGATGTGGTCTTCCGGCCCGGCCGGCCACGGGCAATCTTCGGCAAAGGCCTGGCGCGAACAAGTGATGACACGCCAGCCCTCGCGCGAAAAGCGCTTGACCGTGGCGTGGCCGATGCCGCGGCTGGCGCCGGTCAGCACGATGGTCTTTCTGGTGTCGAGTTCAGCCATTTCAGGATCTCCGGCCGGCAGATGTAGCCGAACGCCGCCGAGGTGGCGAGAGGCCGAAATGTCACCATGCGCCTCAGAAGAGGAACCGGGAAGCCGACTCGCCGTTGGTTCGATAGGTGCGGGACAAGGGCGCGAGGTTTCAGATCAATCAATCGGGACAGAGTCATGACACCGACAGCACCCCTCGACATCGCCACCGCCTTCACCAAGGCGTGGACAAGCCACGACCTCGAAAAGGCAGCATCCTATGTCGCCGACGACGTCGTTTTTGATGGGCCGATGCAGCAATCGACCGGCAAGGCTTCCTATCTGAGGGGCCTCACGAGGCTTTCCCAGGATGTGACCGGGGTGCGCATGATTGCGGCCTTCGGAGACGACAGCTAGGCGCCGCTCATGTACGATCTGGTGACGAAATCGTCCGGAGCGCTCTCCTGCGCCAAGCATCTCACCGTCAGTGACGGCAAGATTCACAGCGACAAGCTGACCTTTGACAGCAAGCAACTGGGCAGCGCCAAGCCGAAGGCAAATAGCGCTCAACTCTGGCTAGACTCAACCGCCGCCAAGGATATCGAGGATCGAGGTCTGCCGCTTCTTGCGCGGACCGCCGACGTCGCCTGGCGGCACTGGGTGCTTGATCGACGCGGTGGCGCCGTTATCCTCCGGCATGGAAAGGCCATCGGCATCGACGGTCTGGGCGGGACGGACCGCGCGGACCGGCGTTGGCGCTTGGGCGACCGGCGCGGCTGGCCGCGCCGCGGACTGGCCGACGGACGCGGATGGAACCGGCGCCGGCGGCGAGTTGTTTGCCGAGGGTATCTCGTCGGGCACGATGGTGTCGGCCGGCGTCGATTTCCAGGTGCCGGGCAGTGGCCGCACCGGCACGCCCTCGTGGGCTGCGACCATGAATTCGTGCCAGGCCTGCGCCGGCAGTGCGCCGCCGGTGACCTTCTTCATCGGGCTGCCGTCATCATTGCCGAACCAAACACCTGTGGTGAGGTTGGCGGTGTAGCCGACGAACCAGGCGTCGCGCGAATTCTGGCTGGTGCCGGTCTTGCCGGCGGACGGCCAGGCAAAAGCCGCTTTCCGGGCGGTGCCGATCTCGACCGTACCCGTCATCATCGAGTTCATCATGCCGACGATCTCGGGCTTGACGACGCGCGGCGCGCTGCCGCCACCGCTGTCGTAGAGCACCTTGCCCTCGGTGGTCGTCACGCGGCGGATGAAATGGATGTCCGGCTTGTAGCCGCCATTGGCAAAGGGGACATAGGCCGAGGTCAGCTCCAGCGGCGTCACTTCCGAAGTGCCGAGCGCGATCGAGGTGTTGGACTGCAGGTCGGACTGGATGCCCATGCGGTGCGCTGCCTCGACAACCGCATTCGGCCCGACCTCCATGGTCAATTGGGCGGCGACCGAATTCAGCGATTTGGCCAATGCGGTGGCCAGCGTCACCTTGCCGAAATATTTGCCGCCGTAATTGTCGGGCGTCCAGTTGCCGATCTTGATCGGCGCATCGTTGCGCATGCTGTCGGGCGTGCGGCCGGCCTCAAGCGCGGCCATATAGACAAACGGTTTGAACGCCGAGCCCGGCTGGCGGCGTGCTTCCGAGGCACGGTCGAATTGGCTGGTCGAATAGTCGTAGCCACCGACCATGGCGCGCACCGCACCGGAATCGTCGATCGACACCAGGGCGCCCTGGCTGACGTTGAGCTTCTTGCCGCTGTCGTCGATTAGCCTGCGGATCGACTGTTCGGCGATCTTCTGCAGGTTCAGGTCGACGGTGCTGTCGACGACGATGTCGCCGCGGACGTCGCCGATCAGGTCGGGCAATTCTTCCATGATGGTGTCGGCGACGTAGTTCTCCGAGCCGGTCCAGTAGGACGGCGCACGCGTTGCCGGCGCGCTCATCGCCGAGGTCAGTTCCTTGGCGCTGATCTTGCCCTCGTCGCGCATGGCGGCAAGCACCAGCTGCGAGCGTTCCTCGGCGGCCTTCGGATCGCGTGCCGGCGACAACCGCGACGGCGCCTTCAACAGGCCGGCAAGGAGGGCGGCTTCCGACAAGGTGACGTCGCGCGCGCTCTTGCCGAAATAGCGGCGCGAAGCCGCTTCGACTCCATAGGCGCCGGAACCGAAATAGACCCGGTTGAGGTACATTTCGAGGATCTGGTCCTTGGTGTGCTTGTGCTCCAGCCACAGCGCCAGCAGCACTTCCTGCACCTTGCGTTCCAGCGTGCGGTCGGGCGTCAGGAACAGGTTCTTGGCCAATTGCTGGGTCAGCGTCGAACCGCCCTGCGAGAAATGCCCGCCAATCACGTTGGTCACCATGGCGCGGGAAAGGCCGATCGGGTCGATGCCGAAATGCGAATAGAAGCGGCGGTCCTCGATGGCGATGACGGCCTCTGGGATATAGGGCGACATTTCGTGCAGGCCGACCGCCTCGCCGCCGCTCATGCCGCGATTGGCGAGCAACTGGCCATCGGCCGAGACGATCTTGATGTTGGGGGCGCGGTCGGGGATCGACCAGGTCGTCGCCGCAGGCATCTTGGCGCCGTAGTAGACGACGATGCCGGCCGCCGCGATGCCGCCCCAGATGGCAAGCACGAAACACCAGTAAAACAGACGGCCGAACACACCAAACAGGCCGCGCCGGCTTCTGCCGCGCCCACTGCGCGACGATTTCCCTTTGGCCGGCTTGCGTTTTGCGGAGGCTTTGCGGTTGCTCGGCACGACGCGATCCTCCTCGTTTGCCGAAAGACCCGCCGAGGATCGCGCCTGCGGCGGCCCCTCGAAACTGGGTTCGATGCGGCTGTCTCTGCGGTTCGCCATGCGCTGTGCTTGATATCCCCGATGCCTATGGCGTTCGAGTTGAAGAGTAGATGCGGCGATTTAAGGGCGGGTTAAGTCTCGCCGAGTTCGATCATCGAGGGCCCGGTCAGCGACGCCAGCGCGAAAAAGGCCAGCGGCTGCTCTTCGCAGGTCACCGCGACGACGCTGTTGGACCGGTCGATGTCGAGGCCTTTCGGCCCGCCCTCCTCCGGACTGGCCCTGCCGCGCAGGAAGGCTGCCTCGTCGAGCACGGCAACCGAGCGCGCGGGCTCGCGATGCTCCTTCCAGCCACCGTCGCCGGCATAAACATGCACCATCTGGCTGCCCGCGTCGGCGACGAGGATATGCTGATCGTCAGCGGTAAAGCGCACGCCGTGCGGATAGCCGGCGTTCTGCAGGATGCCGGTCGGTTCACTGTCCGGTCCAAGCGACGCGGACATCCGGTAGAGTTTTACGTCCTTGGTGCCGTGGCTGCTGACGGCGATCCACTGGCCGTCATGGCTGAGCGCAATGCCGTCAGGAATATCAAGACCACGCTTCAGAAGCAGCTGATTGCTGGTGACGCGATAGCCGAGCCACCGGTTGACCACGTGCCGGGTGACCAGATGCGTGTAATTGTTGCAGACCAGCAGGCTGACCCGGCCGTGCGACTCGAGCCTGACCGCAATCGAGCCCGGCGAATTCAGTTTGCAGTACCGCCCGCCCTTGACCCGGCGAATGGCCGTAATCTCACGACATTGGCTAGCCGGTTCTTCACGCGGCAGAGCAAATAGCGCAACCAGCCCATCGCGATTGGCGATCGCCAAAGTGCGATCATCGATGAAATCGAGGCCATGGATTTCGCCCATGCTGGCGGACGTCAACTCCATGAAATTGTGGAGTGTAACGCCTGGCCCATCAGGTCCCGTCTCGACGTCGATGCGCAGGATCAGGCAGCGCTTGCGCGCATATCCGGCGATTGCCAGCAATCGATTGTTCGGCGAAAAGCGCAGATCTTCGGTGCGTCCGATTTCCGCAAGCGCGGCCCGCACGGCGCCGCCTGCCTTGAAATCGATCCGGCGTATCATCGGCGGCGCAGCCCGAGGGGCCAAGCGATGGTCGAGACTTGTCTTGCCGGCCCGATCCATCGACTGTTCGCCTCGTTTTGATGTCGCCGACCAAGCCTGACAGCGCCCATCAGCGGTGATCAGCTGCGGCCCGCCGAAACCGTCGGCGCTGAGCCCTCAGTTCTGCTGAATCGAGATGCCTTTGTCGTCGATCTTGAGTTCGACACCCTTCGGTTTGGTCTGCTCGCGATAGACATAGATTCCGAGCGCAATGACCACGACGACGAGCGCGCCAATGACGAGATAGAGCGTATTCTGTTTCATGGCGCGCTCTTTGCGTTGTCGAGCCTCAGGCTCGTTTCAGGACCTTGACCAGCACCAGCAGGATGATGGCGCCGATGGTGGCATGGATGATTGCAGCGAGAGTGCCGCCGCCGATGGAGAAGCCGATCCGCGGGAACAGCCAGCCGGCGATGAACGCGCCGACGATGCCGACGATGATGTTGCCGATCAGGCCGAAACCGAAGCCGGAAACGATGAGACCGGCGAGCCAGCCGGCGATGGCACCGATGATGATGAAGACGAGCAGGCTTTCTACACCCATAGAGATTTCCTCCGAGCAAGAGGGCGACGGCGGAACGGAAAGCTCCGAATCGGCCTCGATATCAACGGCTTCAGGCTATTCGAAAGCGGCCGACCTCGCCAGCGGCGCCCTTATTGATCGTCATCGTCGCTTGCGGCAGGCCGCCAACTGGTCGGCTCGACCTTCTTTTGCGTGTGACTGTCGGTGTAGACCCACCAGCCGTCGTCGCGATATTGCGCGATGGATTCGTTGATCACGCCGTCGCTGTCCTTCCAGGTGACGGAGACCTTGGAGCCGTCGGTCGGCGCGGTGGCAATCGGCTTTCTGTCCGTCATGTCATTCCCTTTGAACCGGCAACGCTGAGCCGGCAGAACGCGACTGCCTGCATCTGGTTCCAGCCCGGCCATCGGCAGCAGATCGCCGCAACGACCGTCAGCTATGGGCGAAGATATCCTCTTCGTCCCAGCCCATCAGATCGAGTTTGGCACGCGTCGGCAGGAAGCGGAAGCAGGCATCGGCCTCCTTTGTCCGGCCGTCTCGCGCCAGCCGGCCGGCCAGCACATCGCGCAAACGGTGCAGATAGAGCACGTCGGAAGCGGCATATTCGAGCTGTTCGGGCGACAGCGTCTCGGCCGCCCAGTCCGACGATTGCTGCGCCTTGGACAGGCCGACGCCGAGAAGCTCGAAGCAGATGTCCTTCAGCCCGTGCCGGTCGGTGTAGGTGCGGGTCAGCCGCGAGGCGATCTTGGTGCAGAACACCGGCTCGGGCATCACCCCGAATGCATTGTAGAGCACGGCAAGGTCGAAGCGTCCGTAGTGGAACAGCTTGGTCACGCCGCGGTTTCTCAGCAGGCTGACGAGGTTCGGAGCCTTCTTCTGGCCGGGCGCGATCTGGATGACATCGGCCGTGCCGTCACCCGGCGAGATCTGCACCACGCACAGCCGGTCGCGATGCGGATTGAGCCCCAGCGTCTCGGTGTCGATGGCCACCGCCCCGACATTGTAGTGCGAAAGGTCGGGCAGGTCATGTTTGTGGAAACGGATGTCGGCCATTGTCTTCTCCGGTCGAGCCTTGGGCGTCCCCTGATCCGCAGGGGACGCCGCAGCGCTTTATATCGTGGCCCGTCCTCGCCGTGATCCGCCGAAAAATCAACAGAAAGTTGATTTTCACGCCACTACCGCGATTTTCCCGCAGCTCAGCGCGTCAGCGCCTCCAGAATCCGCGCCCAGGAGCGCTGGCCCTTGTGGAAGGAGCTGAGTTCGTATTTCTCGTTTGGCGAGTGGATGCGATCGTCGTCGAGGCCGAACCCGACCAGCAGCGATTCCATGCCGAGATAGGTCTGGAAGTCACCGACCACCGGGATCGACCCGCCGCTGCCCGTCGTCACCGCCGGCTTCGGCCATTCGTCGGAGAGCGCATCCTTGGCCTTGGCCAAGAACGGCGAGTCATAGGAAAGCTGGATTGCCGGCGAGCCGCCATGCGGGTGGAATTCGACCGAGCAGTCGGCCGGAATCCGCTCCTTGACGAATTTCTGGAACGCTGCGCGGATTTTCTTGGGATCCTGTTTATGGACGAGGCGAAACGAGACCTTCGCCGAGGCTTCCGCCGCGATCACCGTCTTGAAGCCCTTGCCGGTGTAGCCGCCGATGATGCCGTTGAACTCGGCCGTCGGCCGCGCCCAGGTCAATTCCAGCACCGAGCGGCCCTTTTCACCCGACGGAATCGACAATCCGACCGGCCCGAGGAAGGTCTCGGCCGTCTCGCCGAGCGTCTCCCACGATTTCAGGATCTGCGACGGCGTTTCCTCGACCCCGTCATAGAAGCCGGGAATGGTGATGTGGCCGTCCTTGTCGTGGATATCAGCCAAGACCTTGACCAGGATGCGGATCGGGTTGGCGGCAGCACCGCCATAAAGACCGGAATGCAGGTCGCGGTCGGCAGCTTTCACCGTGATCTCCTCACCGACCAGCCCGCGCAATCCGACGCAGATCGACGGCGTGTCGCGGTCCCACATGCCGGTATCGCAGACCAGTGCGAAATCAGCCTTGAGTTCGTCGGCATTCGCCTCGAGGAACGGCTTCAGCGACGGCGAGCCGGATTCCTCCTCGCCCTCGAACAGGATGGTGATGCGGCACGGCAGATTGCCATGCACCTGCTTCCAGGCGCGGCAAGCCTCGACGAAGGTCATCAACTGGCCCTTGTCGTCGGCCGAACCACGGCCGGTGATCACCTTGTGATCCGGCCCGACCTCCTTGATGGCAGGCGCGAACGGGTCGCTTTCCCACAACTCGATCGGGTCGACGGGCTGCACGTCATAATGGCCGTAAAACAGCACATGCGGTGTATCAGCCGGGCCGTCGTGATGCGCAACCACCATCGGGTGGCCGGGCGTGTCACGAACGCTGGCATCGAAGCCGATCAGCTTCAGTTCGGCCACCAGCCATTCCGCTGCCTTGCGGCAGTCGGCGGCATAGGCCGGATCGGTGGAGATCGACTTGATCCTGAGCAGGCCGAACAGGCGTTCGAGGCTCTGGTCGAGATTCTTGTCGAGACGGTCGAGGACGGGGGAAACTGCGGACATGTGTGAAGCCTTTCCATTCAGAACCGGAACCGTAAAGGCAGGACAGGAAAACGAAAAGCCCGCGATCGTTGGACCACGGGCTGCAAACGCCTGTCTGAGGTAAAAAAGACCGCCGTGGTGGAGGGGGAACCACGGCGGCCTTCTACTCGAAACGATGCGGCAGCCCGGAGAGGGGGGATAGGCTGCCGCAGGTGTCCGGGATAGGCGGGGGACGGGCCTTGCTCCGGACTCGGCGAAAACTGCCGATGCCCTGTATTTGTGTCTTTGAACATGGCGATTCAAGGGCACGAAGATTACACTTTTGTAACATAGGCGTGAGCGGGCCGGCCCGCGGCCATTCTGTCAGGGTGTTGCCGGAACCGATAGTTGAGGTTGCCTTTGGCATGGACCAAGCCGCCGCGCCGCGCTATCCCTGCCGACATGAAAAAAGGCGATCATCTCTTCCTTGTCGACGGCTCCGGCTACATCTTCCGTGCCTATCACGCGCTGCCGCCGCTGACCCGCAAATCCGACGGCCTGCCGGTCGGCGCCGTTTCCGGCTTCTGCAACATGCTGTGGAAGCTGATGCTCGACGCCCGCAACACCGATGTAGGCATTGTGCCGACGCATTTCGCCGTCATCTTCGATTATTCGTCGAAGACCTTCCGCAACGACCTCTACCCCGAATACAAGGCCAACCGCTCGGCACCGCCGGAAGACCTGATCCCGCAATTCGGCCTGATCCGCCAGGCGACCAGGGCGTTCAACCTGCCTTGCGTCGAGATCGAAGGCTACGAGGCTGACGATCTGATCGCCACCTATGCCAAGCTCGCCTGCGAAGCAGGCGGCGACACCACCATCATCTCCTCCGACAAGGATCTGATGCAGTTGGTCGGCGACACGGTCGGCATGTACGACCCGATGAAGGACCGCCAGATCGGCATTCCGGAGGTGATCGAGAAATGGGGCGTGCCGCCGGAG
Source organism: Mesorhizobium cantuariense (assembly GCF_042647205.1). Classification (NCBI taxonomy): domain Bacteria; kingdom Pseudomonadati; phylum Pseudomonadota; class Alphaproteobacteria; order Hyphomicrobiales; family Phyllobacteriaceae; genus Mesorhizobium; species Mesorhizobium cantuariense. The sequence goes on from NZ_JBHRVD010000001.1 coordinate 5,656,196, forward strand.
AAGATGGTCGACCTGCAGGCGCTGACAGGCGACTCGGTCGACAATGTGCCAGGTGTGCCCGGCATCGGGCCGAAGACGGCAGCGCAACTGCTCGAACAGTTCGGCGACCTCGACACGCTGCTGGCCCGCGCCGGCGAGATCAAGCAGGACAAGAGGCGCGAATCCATCATCGCCAACGCCGACAAGGCGCGCATTTCGCGTCAACTGGTGACGCTAATGAACGACGTGCCGGTGGCCGAGGGGCTGGACGACTTCGTCCTGCACGCGCCGGACGGGCCGAAGCTGATCGGTTTCCTCAAGACCATGGAATTCACCTCGCTGACCCGCCGCGTGGCCGAAGCGACAGGCACCGAGGCCGGTGACGTCCAGGCTGTCGCGGTGACCGTCGAGCGCGCCGATCATGCCCATGGCCCCGATCTCGGGGCCGGAGCTTTCATCGAGGCGCGATCTGCCGGGGCCGGCGAAGACGGCGCGGCGAATCGGGCGCCGGGCGCCGAGAAACCCATCAGCGGCGACACCCCTTCCCTGCTCGCCGCGCTGCGGCTGGAGAGTGCGGCGACCCGCAAGATCGATACATCAGCCTATCACTGCATCCGCGATGTCGCGACCTTGAAAGCCTGGGTCGCTGAGGCAACCGGGACCGGCCTTGCCGCTTTCGACGTGAGGGCGACGTCGGCCGATCCGATGCAAGCCGAGTTGATCGGCATATCCATGGCCACGGCGCCCGGCCGCGCCGCCTACATTCCTTTTACCCACAAGAGCGGCAACGGTGACCTGCTCGGCGGCGGCGTGGTTGAAAACCAGATTCCTCTCCGCGAGGCGCTGGCTGTGCTGAAACCGCTGCTGGAAGACAGATCGGTTCTCAAGATCGCACAGAACCTGAAATACGATCTTGTCATCATGAGCCGTTATGGCATCGATGTCGCGCCCTTTGACGACACCATGCTGATCTCCTACGTGCTCGATGCCGGCACGCCCCATGGTCACGGCATGGATGCGCTTGCCGAGAAATGGCTGGGCCATACCCCTCTCCTGCTCAAGGACGTGACCGGCTCCGGCAAAAGCTCCGTCGGTTTCGATCAGGTCGACATCGGCAAGGCGACCGCTCACGCCGCCGAAGACGCCGATGTGACGCTGCGGCTCTGGCTGGTGCTGAAGCCGCGGCTTGCCGCCAAGGGGCTGGTGTCGGTCTATGAACGGCTTGAGCGGCCTCTGGTGCCGGTGCTGGCGCGCATGGAACAGCGCGGCATCTCGGTCGACCGTCAGATCCTGTCGCGGCTCTCCGGCGAACTGGCGCAGGGCGCCGCTCGCCTCGAAGAAGAAATCTACCAGCTCATCGGCGAACGCATCAACATCGGCTCGCCAAAACAGCTCGGCGACATCCTGTTCGGACGCATGGGCCTGCCCGGCGGTTCCAAGACCAAGACCGGTCAGTGGTCGACCTCGGCGCAGCTTCTCGAAGACCTCGCCGCCGAAGGCCATGAACTGCCGCGCAAGATCGTCGACTGGCGCCAGCTGACCAAGCTCAAATCGACCTACACTGACGCGCTGCCGGGCTTCATCCACCCGGACACCAAACGCGTCCACACGTCATACGCGCTCGCCGCGACGACAACGGGCCGGTTGTCATCTTCTGATCCGAACCTGCAGAACATCCCGGTGCGCACCGCCGAAGGCCGCAAGATCAGGACCGCCTTCATCACCGACAAGAGCCATCGGCTGGTCTCGGCTGACTACAGTCAGATCGAGTTGCGCGTCCTCGCCCATGTCGCCGAGATTCCGCAACTGCGGCAGGCTTTCGCCGACGGCGCCGATATCCACGCCATCACCGCGTCGGAAATGTTCAACGTGCCGGTCGAAGGCATGCCTTCGGAAGTCCGCCGCCGCGCCAAGGCGATCAATTTCGGCATCATCTACGGCATTTCGGCCTTCGGCCTCGCCAACCAGCTGTCGATCCCGCGTGAAGAGGCGAGCAACTACATCAAGAAATATTTCGAGCGCTTCCCCGGCATCCGCGACTATATCGAGGAGACCAAGGCCTATGCCCGCGAGCACGGCTTTGTCGAAACGATCTTCGGCCGCCGCATCCATTACCCCGATATAAGATCGTCCAATCCCTCGCTCCGCGCGTTCAACGAGCGCGCCTCGATCAACGCCCGCCTGCAAGGCACCGCCGCCGACATCATCCGCCGCGCCATGATCCGCATGGAGGAGGCGCTAGAGAAAGCAGGCCTCTCCGCACGCATGCTGTTGCAGGTGCATGACGAACTGATCTTCGAGACCGTCGAGGCTGAAGTCGAGGCGACGATCCCGGTCGTCCGTCACGTCATGGAGAACGCGGCGATGCCGGCGGTTTCGATGTCGGTGCCCCTGCATGTCGATGCGCGGGCCGCCAACAACTGGGACGAGGCGCATTGATGCCTATTGTGGGCATCGGTAGCCGGTTAGGTCGCGATCCTTCGCACCCCCCTCTGTCCCGCCAGCATCGAAGGTTTCTTCACGCCTGACTTGGCTTCACGCAGCCTCAGCCAGGCACTTGGCACACGTCCCGCGAAACTCGATCACCGCCTTCTTGGCGGCGAAGCCGGTGGAGCGCACCCATTCGTCCAGGCGGTGGCCGACATCGTGGTCGGACATTTCGGTCACTTGCCCGCACGTGTCGCAGATGGCGAAGGCGGTCATCGAGTGGCTGTGGTCGTGCGGTTCGGCGCAAGCGACGAAGGAGTTGATGCTTTCGAGCCGATGCACGAAGCCGGACTTCACCAGCGTGTCGAGCGCCCGATAGACCTGCAGCGGCGCGCGAAAACCGCGCTCGCGCAGTTGGTCGAGCAAGGTGTAGGCGCTGAGCGGCCCGCTGGCGGCCTCGAGCTTCTCGAGCACGCACACCTGGTTCTTCGTCAGCACATCCCTTGCCGCCATGGTCCTGATCCAACTCGTCTTGCGTCGCTCGCGCATCATTTCCCGCGCGCAAACGATCCCTGTCCCCTCCAGATAGCGACGAACAGGCATTTTTGCTACTGTTTCCAGCATCTCTGCCCGGAAGGCTGTCGAGAACATCGACCGGAGCGGGTAACAGGCCGGTTGCTCTCCGATGCAACATTCAAAATACTGACAAAATCTTCGGCAAGAGTTGCCGTGCTTGGAAATTCGATCGGGCTTGGGGAAGCAATCATGATCAAATTGACGCGGCGGACGCTGCTGGTCGGCACGTCCGCGCTGACGATGGCCGGCATGGTGTCGTTCCGGACCCTGGCCGCATCGCGCACCTACCATGCGCTGCTGATCGCCTGCACCGAATATCCCAACCTGCCGCAGAGGAACTGGCTGATCGGGCCGAAGAACGATGCCGGCCTCGTCCACGACTATCTCCTGAAGAACGTGCCCGACCCGGTGCGGTTCGCGCCGGAGAACATCACGCTGCTCGCCAAGGATGTCCCCGGCGCCAGTGGCCTGCCGACGCATGCGGCGATCAAGGCGGCATTGGCCGACCTTGCCGCCAAGGTGCAGCGCGACGATTTCGTCTATCTGCATTTGTCCGGTCACGGCGCCCAGCAACCGCAGATGGTCAGGGGCGACGAGACCGACGGGCTCGACGAGATTTTCCTGCCCGTCGACATCGACAAATGGATCAACCGCGATGCCGGCGTGCCGAATGCGCTGGTCGACAACGAGATCGGCGCGGCACTCGACGCCATCCGCGACAAGGGCGCCTTCGTCTGGGTGGTGTTCGACTGCTGCCATTCCGGCACCGCGACGCGCGCCGTCGAGGTCGACGACGAGATGGAGCGCAAGGTCGAGTTCGCCGACCTGGTCGGTGGCAGCGAGGCCGAGAGGGCCGCCGCGATCAAGGCCTATGACGAGGTGATTTCGGCCGCCGGCTCGCGCGGCATCGACGACAACGGCGCGCGCAAGCCCGCCTTCAGCCTGACTCCGACCGGCGGCGAACCGATCGCCAAGGGCAAGCTGGTCGCCTTCTATGCCGCACAGACGGTGGAGACGACGCCGGAAATGCCGCTGCCCAAGGGCACGGCGGATGCGCCCCGGTTCGGCTTGTTCACCTTCACCATCCTGTCGAAACTGGCCGAAAACCCCAACGTCACCTATCGCCAGCTCGGCCAGGCCGTGCTGCAGCAATATTCGGCCGACAGCCGTACCCGGCCGACGCCGCTGTTCGAAGGCGAACTGGATGCTCGTGTGTTCGGCACCGACAAGACCGACGCGGTTATGCAGTGGCCTGTCGTCATCAAGGACGGCGAAGCGACGATCGGCGCTGGGCTGCTGCACCGCCTCACCCCGGGCAGCAAGCTCGCCATCCTGCCTTCGGCGCTGTCGCCCCTGTCCGACGCTGTCGGCTATCTCGAGGTGCAATCGGCCAAGAACCTGGAAAGCCGCGTCAAGCCGGTCGAGTTCGACAAGAAGCCGGCGCTCAAAGTCGCCGACTTCCCTGCCAATGCCTATGCGCGGGTGGCGGAGATCGCCGTCGACTACAAGCTCGTCGTGGCGCGGCCGGCCGCGGCCAAGGGCCTTGAGAAGGAAACCGCGCTGGTCAATTCGGTTCTCGACGAACTGGCCACAGCCAAGGAGACCGGCTTCAACATCGAGCTGGTCGAGCCCGGCAAGAGCGCCGAGCTCCGCTTTGCGGTGATGCGCGAGAATGCTGTTCCCGGCGCCGCCAAGGAGGCGACCGACAAGCCGGCGCTGTGGTTCCTGCCGGCGTCGGGCGACGTGACCCTGAAGGACGGCAGCAAGCCGCCGCTGATCATCATCCACATGGATGACCGGAAAAAGCTGGTCGAGGCGACGACCCGGAATCTGCGCACCATCTTCCGTGCCACCGGGCTTTCACGGCTGGCGGCGGCCTCCGACTACAAGCCCGAGGACGTCGATGTCCAGTTCCAGGTCAAACGCCGCGACAAGGACGGCCTCGAACCCTTGCAGGCTTCCGTGGTGCCGCGCGTTTCGCCGGGCGACGAAGTGCATGTGCTGGCCAAGAACAGTTCAGATCTGCTGGTCGACATCAACGTGCTTTATGTCGGCAGCGACTATTCGATCACCCACATCGTTGCCGAGCGCCTTGCCCCACAGGCCACGCTCGAGGAGGGGCTGCTGGCCTTCACCGACACCAGCTTCGGCATGGAACGGATGATCGCGGTTTTGACCGAGGCACCGCCGGAGAGCGAGAAGGAGGATCTGAGCTTCCTGGCGCAGGACGGCGTCGCCTCGGCGACACGCGGCATGGGCTCCGCCGGCTTCTCCGACATGCTGACCGATCTCGGCATGGCGCCGGCAACCCGCTCGGTGATGCGGCTTGCCGACAAGAGTGGGCCGAAAGGCGCGGTGATGATTTTCCCCATGGAGACGGTGCCGCGCGCCTGAACGAATCCCGGCGCCAAAGCCTCCGGGCTCTGTTGCGCCGGCTCTTGCGCGATCGGTACGATGTGAGAACATTCCGGGCCGCGGCCTTGGCGCATGACAGCCGGATGAACGGATAGGATCGATTGTGAAGAACTCTGTGTTTTCCTGGCGTGGAACGGCGGCTGGCCTTGCCGGCGGCCTGTTGCTGATCGCCAATGCTTCGGCGGACGAGGCCTGCGGCCTGTGCGTGAAGCAGATCGTCACCAACTCGGAACTGGCGACGTGTTTTCTCGATCAGTATGACCAGATCGCCAAAAGCGCCAGCGGTGCCGTTGTCGTCGATCTTAGCAACTGCGCCTCGCGCGGCGTTGTGGAGGCGTTGCCGTCACCGAACAAGGGGGCGGCGGAGCCCGACGTCCAGTTCATGATTTCACACCTACAGCTGGAATGCCTGAAAAAGAAGCTGGAGGCGCCAGGCATCGTGCTGGATCCCTCCGCCACCATCGAACTGGACACCTGCGGATGAAGAAACCGGCGGGCAACACCAGGCAAACAGCAGCTACCGCGCCCGCAAAAGCGTCAGCCGCAAAGCAGACGCTGCCGGAAACCACCGAAGGTTTCCCATGGCCGAGCAGCCACGAGATCAAGAAGGAGAGCAACCCCTTCACCGATCGCGACTGGCGCATGCTGGTCTATGCCTGGTCGGGCATGGCAGTGCGTCTCGCCATCATCTTCACCTTGATGTTCTCGGTCTATCAGTTCCTGGCCAACCAGGAGCAGAAGCGCGTCGAGCAGACGATGTCGCTGGTCGAACTCTGGGAAACCAAGGACTACCAGCAGGCGCAGCGCGCGCTGAAAGATCGTCTGACGGCCCTCAACGCCAAATATGACAATCTGCTCAGTGCCAATCCCTCGCCGACCGAGGAGCAGGTGTTCCGGCAGCGGATCGGCATCGAGGCGATGACCGCCTCCGGTGGCGACATGCCGCTCGCCGATTTCAGCGAGAATTTCGACCGCATCGTCTATTTCCTCAACCGGCTGTCCTTCTGCATCGACGGCGATTTGTGTTCGCGCAAAGTGACCGATGCTTATTTCCGCGACTACGCCGTTTCGTTCTGGAGTTATTTTGCCGGCTATATCGACAAACAGCGCAAGGCGGGCTCTCCCACTTTCGCCTCGGCAATCGAGGCGTATGTGCGTAATGGGTCGCCCGCGGCCGAAGCCAAATAGCGATGGGAAAATCCAGCCTCCGCCTGATGCGGACCTGCCGCTGGCTGGCCCTGGCCGGGGCCTTGATTGCGAGTTCGGTTGCCCATGCCGAAAACGCACCGGATTTCCACCTCGACCTCAATACAGGCGGCCACAGTGCGCAGATCACCGACCTAACCTTCACGCCCAACGGCGAGGACCTCGTTTCGGCATCCAATGACAAGACTATCCGCATCTGGGACTGGCAGAGCGGAGTGACGCTGCGCACCATCCGCGGCTATCTCGGCAACGGCAGCGACGGCAAGATCTTCGCTGTCGCGGTCTCGCCCGACGGCAAGACGATCGCCGCTGGCGGCTATTTCGGCGCCAGCCTTGGCGACAAGCCGCCCTATGGCGACATCAGGCTGTTCGACTTCGCCACCGGCAAGATGAAGGGCGTACTCAAGGCCGCCGACTACGCGACCTACGATCTGGCCTTCTCTCCCGATGGAAAAACGCTGGCTGCCGGTGGCGCCGACGGCGTCGTCTATCTCTGGCGGCTGGACGACAAATCCGCGACCGGCTGGACATTGGACAAGAAACTCGACGCCGATTCCTGGCACATCGACAAGCTCGCTTTCGCGGCCGCGGGAAGCCGGCTGGCCGCGACCACCACCGACAACGGTATCCAGCTCTGGGACGTCGTGAAGGGCGAAGAGATCGCACTGCCTGACGAAGCCGAGCCACTGCGGGACATCAGCGTCATGGCGCTGGCCGTTTCGCAGGACGGCAGCCTGTTTGCCACCGGCAGCAAGGACGGGCAGGTGCATCTCTGGCGGGCTGCTGACGGCACGCTGGCGCGCGCCATGCCGGCGCAGGATTTCCTCATCGGCTCGCTGACCTTTGCCAAGGATGCACGGCTGGTCGCCTCCTGCGGCTATCGCTGCGCCGACAAGCACCGTTCCATCGTCTGGAACACCGACACCGGCGAGAAGGCGCTCGACTACCCCGGCCATGACGGCACGGTCTACGCCACCGCCGCCAATGCCGATGGCTCTCTGGTGGCGACCGCCGGCGGCACGCGCAACGCCATCCAGGTCTGGGACCCCGCAACCGGCGAGCGCAAGGCCCTGTTGCAAGGAGTGGGCGAACCGGTGACCGCGGTCGGCATCGACGCGGCCAATGACGTCATCGCCTGGGGCAACGCCAACCCTTGCCCCGATCGCGTGGCCTGCCCCGAACAGCAGGGCGCTCTGGATAACAGATTGGAGCTGCCCGCCGCCGAGCGTTTCTTCGAGGACCCGCAGCCGCTGACGGAGCCGGGCTCCTTTGCCCGCGCCGCGCTGGCCGACCGTCAGTGGTCGCTGCGCGCCAAGATGGGCGGCAAGGACGCCCTGGAAAATGCCGTGCTGGAGATCGCCAATGGCGGCAAAATGGTGCGAAGCATAGAAAACGACGCCACCAACGGCTTTGTCCATTCGGCCTACACGCTGATCGACCATGGCCTTGGCCTGATCACCGGCGGCAATGATGGCACGCTGATCGAATACCGGACCGCGACCGCGAAAGTGTCCGGCGAATTCACCGGCCATAGCGGCGAGATCAACGCCATGGTTGCCTCGGAGAAGGCCGGCCTGCTGGTTACCGGCAGCGCCGACCAGACGCTCAGATTGTGGAACCTGCAGACGCACGAACTGATCGTGTCGATGTTCTTTGCCGGCTCGCAATGGATCGTCTGGATGCCGCAGGGCTACTACTATTCCTCCGACGAGGGCGACAAGCTGATCGGCTGGCAGGTCAACCAGGGCCGCGACCACGAAGGTCGCTTCATCCGCGCCGGCCAGTTGAAGAAATACCTCTGGAGCCCTGAAATGGTGCGCCGGGCAATCATCCTGCGCAGCGCCAAACAGTCGGTCAAGGAGATGCGGCCGGGCGTCGACAACGAGTTGCAGAAGCTGCTGCAGCGCAAGCCGCCAGAGTTCGCCATACGCCTCGCCGACGACCAGAGCAAGGTCCGCGACGGCTATGTCGCCGTCGAGATATCAGGCGCCAGGGAAGCCGGAGCGGATGTCGCCGGCTTCTCGATCCTGTCGAACAGCCGCAATGTCGGCGACGTCACCGCCCGCGAGGTGGACGGCAACAGCACCATTGTCGAGATACCGGTCGAGAATGGCGAGAACACCATCCGCATCACCGGCACCAACGAGTTCGGCTATCTGACCGAACGCAGCGTGACGGCACTGGCAAGAAAGACCGAGAAGGCCGAGGCCAAGGGCAAGCTCTATGTCGCGGTCATCGGCGTCGACAAATACCCGTTCCTGACCGATGCCTGTTCAGGCCGAGCCTGCGACCTGCGCTATCCTGTCGACGATGCGACAGAATTCCTGGAGGTGATTTCGCAGAAATCGGCGCCGCTGTTCTCATCGATGGAGACGCTGGTCCTGGTCAACCGCGAGGCACTCGACGAGAGCCCCACCAAGGCCAAGCAGACCTACGCCGTCGCCAGTGCCGACACCATCATGGAGCCCGACTCCGACACGATCGACGACCAGCTCGCCGATTTCCTCGACCGGCCGGGCGAGCGCGACACCACCATCATCTTCGTCGCCGGCCACGGCATCAACATCGACGAGGACTATTATTTCATCCCGACCGACGGCCGCAAACAGGATGCCGAACGCTGGAAACGGTCGTCGCTGGTCGACTGGTCGGACATCCAGAAGTCGGTCGAGCGGGCCAAGGGCATGCGCTTCATGCTGCTCGACACCTGCCATGCCGCCAACGCCTTCAATCCACGCCTGGAAAAAGACGCGCAGGACGCACGCATCGTCGTGTTTTCGGCGACCGCCGCCAACAACACAGCCGCCGAACTGCCGGAACTCGGCCATGGCGTTTTCACCTATTCGGTCCTCGAAGGCCTGCGCGGCAAGGCCAAGACGTCGGACGGCGGCGTCACGCTGTTCGGCCTTGCCGACTATATTTCACGCGAGGTGGTGCGGCTGACATCATCGAAGCAGAAGCCGTTCTACTATGTCGGCGGCGTGGAGAACATCGTGCTCGCCGAGCCATGAGGAGGCCAGGTCTGCGCCAAGACACCCCCCTCTGTCCTGCCGGACATCTCCCCCGCAAGGGGAGAAATCGGCTGTCATGGCTGCTTACGCTGATCTGCAGGGCTGCAAGAAAGGCGGAGAGGCAGAGGCTGCTAATCTCCCCCCTTGCGGGGGAGATGTCCGGCAGGACAGAGGGGGGTGCCTGGGCGCCGGCCAGCATTCTGCTGATCTTCGCCGTCACTCTCCTACCCCTCCCCACTTTCGCCGCCCCTGTTGTCTGCCCGCCCGGTACCGAGAACTTCCCGCCCTTCTACGACGACGCCACGCCGTTCAACGACGCCATCGCCAGCGTCGCCGATGTCCCACCATCCAACCAGCGGCTGACCGGCATCACCGTTCCCCACCATCTGCTGGCTGCCGACCTGGTGGCGCTTGGTTTCCGGGCGGCATCCGGCTTTCGCTACAAGCGCATCGTCATCCTGTCGCCGGACCATTTCCACAAGACGCACAAATTGTACGCCACCACGCTGCGCGGCTTCGACACCGTGCTTGGCCCGGTCGCCGCCGACACCGAAGCCGTACGCCGTCTCGAGACGAACAGCGACATGGTCGAGGAGTCCTGCCTGTTCGACAAGGAGCATGGTGTGCGCGCCATGCTGCCTTTCCTGCATCACTATTTCCCCGAGGCGAAAATCGTGCCCGTGGCGATGTCGGTCAAGGCGCGCCGCGGCGATTGGGACAGGCTGGCTGAGGCTTTGAAGCCGATTGTCGACCAGGACACGCTGATCGTCGAATCCACCGACTTCTCGCACTACCTGCCGCAGCATGACTCCAGGCGCTTCGACCAGCAGTCGCTGAACATGCTGGCCGCCGGTTCGCTCGACGGCATATCAGCACTTCGCCAACCCGATCACGCCGATTCCGTCGGCGCGCTCTATATCCAGACCCGGCTGCAGCGCGAGTTGTTCGGCGCCCAGCCGCTGGTCGTCGCCAATGAGAACTCGCAGGAACACACGTCGGACTATGTCGAGCGGACCACCAGCTATGTCGTGGCGCTGTTCGGCGCCTTCGGCCCCGGCTTCAACAATCCGGCGCGGCCGAAGGACAGGATCTATTACCTCGCCGGTGACGTGAATTTCGGCCGCGCCATGAAGAAGATCCTGGTCCGCGACGGTGTTGTCGACCGGATCGTCGACAGCGTCCTGGCCCTGACCGGATCGCGGCCGCTGATCGTCAACCTCGAAGGCGTGATCCTGCCCAACGTGCCGGAAGCGATCGACGACATGACGCTGGCGATGCCGCAAGGCCTGGCTCTCGATATGCTGAAGCGGCTGCATGTCGCCGGCGTCGGGCTCGCCAACAATCATGCCTATGATCTCGGCCCGTCAGGCTATGCGGAGACGCTGCGCGCACTGGATGAAGCCGGCATCCCGCATTTCGGCCAGGGCGAGGCGCTGGCGCTTGCCGATCTCGACCTTGTCGGCCTGAGCGACATCGACACCAACGGCTCGGAGAATACCGACCTTATCACCCCTGCTTTGCTCGACCGGCTGCTGCACGAGGATGCCGAGCGGCCGGTGGTCGCCTTTGTCCACTGGGGCCGCGAATACAAGACCGGGCCGTCGGAGCGTGAAGGCATGCTTGCCGACCAGATGCGGCTGCGTGGTGTCTCGGCCATCGTCGGCGGCCACCCGCATGTGTCGAGCGAAGCGATCCTCCCGCTGGCCGGCGGCGACGTGGCGGAGGTCTATTCGCTCGGCAATTTCCTGTTCGACCAGAACGCCGAGCGGTCGTCCGGATCGATGCTGGAATTGCGCGTCTTCGCCCAAGGCACGATCTTTGCGAGGCTCATACCACTGCCCAACTATTTCGAGATGGGCAGGAAATGAACGCTCCCAGGGTGTGTTGAGATTCAGGTCAGGCCGAGTCGAAAACGGTAGGTTCCGAGAACCGGAGCGGAGCGTACTTTTCGTACGCGAGCACCGGAAGCGTAGGAAGCTGCCGTTTGCAGGCCGGCCTCACCTGAATATCAATGCACCCTAGCCGCAGCCGACCATATCGCGCGGCAGATAGCAGGCCGCCGGCTCGGTCTTGGTCTCGAACAGCGACTGCTTCGGCCGGAAATAGAAGAAGGTGACCGGCTTGCTCTCGCGCACGCTGCCGTCGGCAAAATGCGCGGCGATGCTGAAGCTGTGGATCGACGACATCGACGACCACATCTTCAGCCGCGCCGTGTAGGCGCTGATCTTCTTGTTGCCGCGCACCGGCATGGCGATGGTGTAGTCATGCTTGCCGATGGGGAACTCGATGTTCTGGTAGCGCATCGCCTCCGGCGTGCCGCCGCCGCCGTCGCCGCATTCGGCCATCGCTTCCGGCGTCTCGAAGACCGCCATGGTGATGGAGGTGCGGAACGGCTCGCTCTGCTGGTAGACGTGACCTTCGTCATCCGCCCACGAATAGTCGAACTTGCCGATCGCATTCAGCGTCATCGCCTGTTGCATAGTGCCGAGATAGTCGCCGACCTCACCGAACTTGATCTTGTTGGTCAGCTGGCTGCGGCAGACATTGAGACTGTCCACCGAGGGACAGGGAAAACGCCCGGTTTCCAGGCTGGCCGTGTCGACGCCGGCCTCGTCAAGCACGCTCTTGACCGAGACGTCGACACCGTCGCCGAAACTGCCGACGTCCTTGCTGAACATGCGGCTGGGATCGCCGGTCGGGTTGCCCTCGTCGTCGACCGCGGTGAACTGGATCGACATCTTCATGTCCTTGGCGTCGCCCCAGCCATTGTTGACGATCGAGAAATCCGGCCGGAAGCCGACGCAGCCGAAATGCTCCGAGATCGACAGCATCGGCTTGCGATAGGCGTCGCTGGCGGCGACCTTCATCTCCAGGCTGTCAAGCTTGACCTTGGACCGGTCTGACGTCTTGAGACCGACTTCGGCAAAGGCGGGCGCGTCCTCCCAGTCCATGCCTTCATAGACATTGCCGGTGGCGACCTGGCCGGTGCCGTTCCAGCTGTCATTGTACTGGTCGGACTGCGGATAGATCGCAATGTCCTCGTCACGCACCAGATGCTGGTACTGCATGTCGGACTGCTGGGTCATGCGCTGGTCGACCGCGACGCCGATCTCGACCTTGTCGGCGTCCCCACTGCCGGCCTGCGCCTTGATGAGGCCGCCGACCCTGGCATCGGCCAGCACGTCGGGGCGCGAGCCGCCGACCTCCTGGCCCATTGCCCATTGCGAGTCGTAGACAGTGCCGCCGGCAAGCCGCGTGCGGCCCTTGCCATTCTTCAACCCATCAACAAATGAGCCGGCAAAAATCTCGCCAGTCCTTGACAGCATCCGCCCTGCGCCATTCGGCACGCCGGCAACGAACTGCCCCTCATAGCGGTTGCCGTCGGCATCGATATGGATGCCCTTTCCGTTGAGTTCCCCGGCGAGCCAATGCCCGTCGAAAACCTCGCCCGAGCGCAACTCGAGCCGGCCTTGCCCGTCCGGCCGGCCATTCCTGGCGTCGCCGAAATAACTGGAATAGATGGTTTTGGGATCATAGCTCGCCGAGCCGCGCACCCGCCACACCAGCCTGCCTTTACCGTTGATGGTGCCGTCTTCGGCAATCGTCCGGTCGGGCGACTGGCCCGCCGCCGGCTCCCAGACGAAGTCGAGGTTCTTTTCCGGATGAAAATCCCACACCCGGATCATCCTGCGCAGCACCGAGCGTGTATCCGCCTGGTAGAGGATCTGCACCCGTTCCACCCAGGCGCCATCGGCAGGTGCGGCCGCCGGATCGGCGAAGGCAGGCGAAAACATCAGCGCGGCCAGCATCGATGCCGCCGCGATCCCCAACACTGCCCTTGCCCGCGCCATCTCTTGAGCCCCCTTGGATGCCAACCCCTTGGCCCTTTAAGCGTAGTTGGCGACCTGGCCTCGTGCAAGAGAAGCCGCAGTGGAAGTGCTCGTCAAGACAAAGGCGGCGGATTGCTCCGCCGCCTTTGTCCGCGCTGCGAATGCGCAGCGATTATTTATACAGGCTGTTGATCCACTGGACGTTTGCAGCGTTCAGGCGCACGGCCGTGTTCGCGTCGGGGCTTTCCGCCACGTTGACACCGGTGATGATGCGCTGCTTGGCCTTGTTGTCATAAGCATAGACCGAGCTGCCGCTCGACCCCGGGAACGTATCGCAGTCATACTGGAAATATTCCGGGGCGATGTTTTCGGCATGCACTTCGCAGTTCGCCTTCCACATCGTTCCCATCGGCTTGTCGCCGGGATAGCCGACGAGGTTGGCGGTGAAGTCGCCGAGATCGTCATAGTTGGCATAGCCCAGCCAGCCGAGGTTGGTGCCGACGTCCTGCTTCAGCGTGACGATGCCGAGATCCCACAGCAGGACCGAACCATAATAGCCCTGGTAGTTGTCGATGAAGCCTTGCAGCACATAGGCGCTTTCGAAGGCAAAGGCGCCGAACGGTGCGTCGTCGGCCGTGCTGCCGTTGAGACCCGGCACGAACAGATACTCGGAAAGCCAGTCCTTGTCCTCATGGCTGTAGAGGCAGTGCGCCGCGGTGAGTACCGTGCGCGGGCCGATCAGCGTTGCCGAACAGCTGCCAAAGCTGCCCGTCTTCGCCGACTTGGCTTCGAGATAGCCTATTGCCGAGAAGGGATAGGTCTTGGTGTTCTTGACCTGCTCACGATCGTCGGTGCCGAAAACCTGACGGCCGGCTTCGCCTTCGCCCAGGTCCGGATCCTCGGTCTTCCGCTCAGCCCCGTCTTTTCCATTGGCCGGTGCATTCAGTTCTTTGATGATAAGATCCCGCAGCGCTTCGCTCGGCTCGATCTTGATCTCTTTGCCATCGGCGGACCGTCCGACGATGCCATAGGATTTGACAGCCGTTGCCTCGTCAGCAAGCGGCGCGGCGCGGCTGTCTTCGTCAGTCAGCTTCGGCGGCGCGATTGGTTTTGCCCGCCCGGGCTTGTAGTCGCCTGAAGTCGCGTCCCGCGCGCTTTCGCCATTGCCGGCACTGGCGGAGCCAGGATCGGCGGCGAAAACCGGGACCGCCCAGATTGCGGTGGAAAGCAATGCGGACGCAATGAGTGCGTTTGTCAGTTTTGTCATGGTGAGACTCTCCCAAAAGTCAGCAAGGACTGGATCAAAATACAGAAATATTGTCGAGATCGTGGTGAAGCCGAAAAATGAGTTTGGTTACCGGCGCCTGAACCTGATCATTACCCCATACGGTCTGTCGAAGGCCCCCGCCAAAGACACCCGCGCAGGTATATTGCCTAAATTAATACAACATTGGAATGACAAATCGCTTCCACGTAGCCCGTGGGGGGCTATAGGGTTTTGAGTGGGTTCCGCACGGGAACGCGATCCGCGAAGCAACGCCTGCCTGCGGGCGACTGTTTCGTTGATAATGCGCCGGGGCTGGCTCGTTCGGGAACGTGTCTCAGGAGGATTTCAGGTGCACATCATCCATCGGTTCAGGCCGATCGCCGCCGCGTCTTTGCTCGGCATCGCTGCGGCTCTTGCGGCCGCCAACACTGTTCAGGCGGACGAAGGCGCCGCCCGACCGGAGGCAGCGGTCTCGCCGATGAAGCGCGTAACGGAAGCCAGGGCGAAGGCCGCGGCGGAGAACCCCGACAGCGCGGATCGCGTCTATGGCGGCAACCAGGCCGAAAAAGGCGCCTATCCGTTCCAGGTCGCGCTGCTCACCACCGACAGGCTGGACGAGAACCCTGCCTCGCAGGCCAATGCCCAATTCTGCGGCGGCAGCCTGATCGCGCCGCAATGGGTGCTGACGGCAGCACACTGCCTCAACGACAAGGGCCAGCCGATTTCGCCCGAGAGCGTCACCGTGCTGACCGGCGCCACCGATCTCAGCGAGGGCAAGCGCCACAAGGTGGTGGAGGTCATCGTCAACGAAGCCTACAGCGAGCAGACGCTCGACAACGACATCGGCCTGCTCCGGCTTGCCGAACCGACCGATGCGTCGACCATCAAGGTCACCCATGACGCAACGCCCGAGACCGGCAAGACGACGGTCACCGGCTGGGGCAAGATGCAGGATGGCACCTTCCCGACCACGCTGATGGTTGTCGATCTCGACCTGCAGCCGAACCAGGCCTGCAACAGCGGCATCAAGGCCATCTATGCGCGTGATCTGAAGGCGGCACTTGGCGATCTGTCCCGTCGCATGCGCTATTCGGAAAAAGGCATCGACGCGGCCGCCAATGCGATCGCCGCCGACATGACTGATCCGCTGACCGGCAACATGGTCTGCGCCGGCACCACCAGCGGCGTGCGCGATGCCTGCAACGGCGACAGCGGCGGCCCGCTGTTCATGACCGGCGCTGACGGCCCGGTCCAGGTCGGCGTCGTCAGCTGGGGCGAAGGCCCGGCGGACGGCAGTGCGGCCTGCGGCCACAAGGACGCCTATGGTATCTACACACGGCTGGCCAACTACACCGGCTGGATCGAGGCGAAGATGAAGACCTCGACTCCGGCGCCGGCAAAACCCAAGGCGGGACTGGGCACCGCCCAGAAACCAGCCACACCCTGAAGCAGGGCTATTCGCTTTCAACCAAAACGGCGGGAGAGGTTCCGCCGTTTTTTGTTTGCCGGCTTATCGAGAGGACTTATTTCCTCGTTGGGCCTTTGCGTTCGGCCGAAGCCGCCCACAGATTGATGTCGGATTCGCGCGCATAGGTATCGATCTCGGCGAGCTCGGCATCGCTGAAGTCGAGCACCTTGAGCGCGCCAACGCAGTCTTCGACCTGCTCCGGCCGGCTGGCTCCGATCAGTGCCGAGGTCACCCTGCCCTTGCGCAGCACCCAGGCCAGCGCCATCTGCGCCAGCGTCTGCCCGCGCTTGCCGGCGATGGCGTTCAGCGCCTGGATGTTTGCAATGGTCTTGTCGTTGATGAAGGCCGGTCGCAGCGACTTGCCCTGCGAGGCGCGGCTGCCGTCGGGAATGCCGCCGAGATACTTGTCGGTCAGCATGCCTTGCGCCAGCGGCGAGAACACGATGGAGCCGACGCCGAGCCCTTCGAGCGTATCGAGCAGGCCGTCTTCCTCGACCCAACGGTTCAGCATCGAATAACTCGGCTGGTGGATGACGCAAGGCGTGCCAAGCTGCTTCAAGATGTCGGCGGCCTCGCGCGTGCGCTGCGAATTGTAGGACGAGATGCCGGCATAGAGCGCCTTGCCCGAGCGTACGGCATGGTCGAGCGCGCCCATCGTCTCTTCCAGCGGCGTATCGGGATCGAAGCGGTGCGAATAGAAGATGTCGACATAATCGAGCCCCATCCGCTTGAGGCTCTGGTCGAGGCTGGCCAGCATGTATTTGCGCCCGCCCCATTCGCCGTAGGGACCGGCCCACATCTCGTAGCCGGCCTTGGTCGAGATGATCAGCTCGTCGCGGTAGCCGGCGAAGTCGGTGCGCAGTATCTCGCCAAAGGCGGTCTCGGCGGAGCCTGGCGGCGGACCGTAATTGTTGGCGAGGTCGAAATGCGTGATGCCGAGGTCGAAGGCCTTGCGCGCGATCGCCTGCTTCGTCTTGTGGGGCGTGTCGTTGCCGAAATTGTGCCACAGCCCCAGCGAGATCGCCGGCAGCTTCAGGCCGGAGCGGCCACAGCGGTTGTAGACCATTTTTTCGTAGCGGTTTTCGGCGGGAATGTAGGGCATCGGAAAATCCTCAAATGGAAGCAAACCAGGCTACTGCCATCGCGACAACGCGGGCGAGTCGGCTTTGCCCCCCACCTTTACCCTCTCCTCGTCGGAACGGGGAGAGGGTTGAAGTGTGCTGCCTACTTCTTCTTCGCCAAAAGCTCCTTGGCTTGCTTGACGCCGAGGGCGGCCGGACGTTCGCAGGTCGTCTGCATGGCGACGAACTTGCCGGTTTCGCCGGAGCGCAACAGGCCGGTCATCACATCGACGGCGTGCAGCGCCAGTTCCATCGAGCAGCGATGCGGCCGGCCTTCCGTGATCGCCACCGCCATGTCGGCGAGCCCGGCGGTGCGGTAGTTGGCCATCATGCCTTGCGAATGCATTTCGTTGGGAACGCCGAACGGGTGCTTCCATTTCGGCAGCTTCTTGACCGGCTTGCTGTCTTGCGTGAAGCGCACATCGCCGCCGAAGAAATTCGGATCCGGTACGAAAACCGTGCCCGTCTCGCCATAGAGTTCCATCGGCGCGTGACCATGGGCCCAGACGTCCCAGCTGGTGTTGAGCGTGATTACGGCACCGTTCTCGAACTCCAGCAGGCCGTGGATGGTCGTCGGCGTGTTGACCGGAATCTTTTCACCCGCGCGCGGCTTTGAACTGATCGTGCGTTCCTTGGCCGGCGTCGTCGCGAAGGCCGCGACCTGTTTCACCGGTCCGATCAGCTGGATCAGATTGGTGATGTAATACGGTCCGATGTCGAGCACCGGGCCTGCGCCTGGCTGGAAGAAGAAGTCCGGATTGGGGTGCCAGTGCTCCATCCCGTGGCCCATGACGTGGCAGGTGCCGCTGGTGATCTTGCCGAGTTTTCCCTCATCGATCAGCTCACGAACCAGCTGGTGCGCACCGCCGAGGAAGGTGTCGGGCGCCGAGCCGATGCGCAGCCCCTTCTTCTCCGCCCGCGCCCTGAGGTCCTGGCCTTCCTTGACCGACAGCACGAACGGCTTTTCCGAATAGACGTGCTTGCCGGCGTCGAGGATCTGCTTCGACACCTCATAGTGCACCGCCGGAATGGTCAGGTTGACGATGATGTCGATGTCGTCGGCTTGCAGTAGCGCCTCGACAGTCTCGGCGCGCAACTTGAACTCCTTCGCCCGCGCCCTGGCCACGTCCATGTTGATGTCGGCGCAGGCACGCATTTCGATGCCGCGAAACAGCGGCGCCAGCGAAAAATACGCCTTCGAGATGTTGCCGCAGCCGATGACGCCGATCCCAAGTTTCTTTGCCATGCTGATTGCTCCTAGTAGGTCTTAGCGGCTGCGATCGAGCGGCGGGCGAAGCGCTCGATATCGTTCGGGTTGTCCTGTTCCATCACGTAGTATTGGGCGGCACTCTTGGCGCGCAACACCTTGATCAGGCCGGCCCAGTCGATGGTGCCATGGCCGACGTCCGACCAGCCATCCTCATCCAGTCCCTCACCTGGCTTGGCCATGTCCTTGACGTGGACGGCGCTGATGCGCTTGCCGTGTTTCTCGATCCACGGCAGCGGATCGTCGCCGCCGCGCACCACCCAGGCGACGTCCATTTCCCAGCTGATGTCAGGCGCCGCCGTGAGGATGAGATCCTGGGGCACCGAGCCATCGGCGAGTTTCTTGAACTCGAAATCATGGTTGTGCCAGGCAAAGCCGTAGCCAGCCCTTTTCGCGGCATCGCCGACCTTTGCCAGACGCTCACCAAAGCCGCGCCAGCCAGCCACGTCGGATGGCCGCTGATCGGGCATCAGGAACGGACAGATGAGCAGCGTGATGCCGAGTGCGTCGGCTGTTCTGCGCACGCCATCAAAATCGTTCTCGAGCGCGTCGATCGAGAAATGTCCGGTCGGCATGGCAAGCCCGTTCTTGTCGAGCTCGGTGCGGAAGGCCTTGGGATCGTCGTAGACGCCGCCGAAGCCTTCGACCTGGGTGTAGCCGAGCTTGCCGAGCGTGGCGAGCACGCCTTCCCAGGGTAGGAAATTGCGGGCGCTGTAAAGTTGGAATGACCAGTTCATCGTCTCTGTCCGTTTTGCTTGGGGATTGTCGTTGGAAGGTTGGTTCTCGGGAGCTAGATGCGGGTGCCGGTTGCGGTGTCGAAAAGCGAAGCGCGCATCGGATCGAAGCCGAGCGTCACCGCCTCATCGTTCTTGGGCGTGCGTTCCGAGGTCACCCGGACGCTGAAGTTCTGCTGGGCAAGCTTCAGCCAGACCAGCGTGTCGGAGCCCATCGGTTCGACCACCTCGACATTGCCAGCTGTCGAGAACGGCCAGCCGGTGCCACTGTTCAGGCTGACATGCTCGGGCCGGATACCAAATGAGACGGGGCCGGCAACTGGAGGCCCGGCAAAGTCATAAGTGCCGAGTGGAATCTTGAGAGCGTCGGCCACGAAGCGCCAACCGCCGTCCGCGTTCTCCAGGTGGCCATCGATAAAATTCATCGCCGGTGAGCCGAGGAAGCCGGCGACGAAGCGGTTGACCGGGCGGTTGTAGATGGTCTGCGGCGCATCGAGCTGCTGGATCACGCCACCCTTCATCACCGCGATGCGGTCGGCCAGCGTCATCGCCTCGATCTGGTCGTGGGTGACGTAGATCATGGTGTTCTGCAGCTTGCGATGCAGCAGCTTGATCTCGACGCGCAATTCGGCGCGCAGCTTGGCATCGAGATTGGACAGCGGCTCGTCGAACAGGAAGACGTCGACATCGCGCACCAGCGCCCGTCCGATCGCCACGCGCTGGCGCTGACCGCCGGAGAGCGCCGCCGGCTTGCGTTGCAGCAGCGGCTCGATCTGCAGGATTTCGGCCGCGCGCGCGATGCGCTTGGCGATGTCGTCCTTGGGTATGCCGGCAACGCGCAGGCCGAAAGACAGGTTCTTCTCCACCGTCATTTGCGGATAGAGCGCGTAGGACTGGAACACCATGCCGATGCCACGGTCCTTGGGCTCTTCCCAGGTGACGTTCTTGCCTTTGATGAAGATGCGGCCTTCGGAGATATCGAGCAGGCCGGCGATGCAGTTGAGCAAGGTCGACTTGCCGCAGCCGGAGGGGCCAAGCAGCACGATGAACTCGCCCTCGGCTACATCGAGATTGAGGGTCTGCAGCACCGAAATCACGCCGAAATTGAGCGACAGATCCTGGATCGAAACACTGGTGCCGTTGGCTGCCGTCATCGCGATCACCCCTTCACCGCACCGGTGGCGATGCCGCGCACGAAAAGCTTGCCGGAAATGAAGTAGACGATGAGCGGCACAAGCCCGGTCAGGATGGTGGCGGCCATGTTGACGTTGTACTCCTTCACGCCTTGCACCGAGTTGACGATGTTGTTGAGCTGCACCGTCATCGGATAAGTGTCGGGGCGGGTGTAGACGACGCCAAACAGGAAGTCGTTCCAGATGCCGGTCACCTGCAGGATGATGGCGACGACGAAGATCGGCAGCGACATCGGCAGCATGATGCGCAGGAAGATACCCCAGAAACCGGCGCCGTCGACACGCGCCGCCCGGAACAGCTCTTCCGGCATCGAAGAGAAATAATTGCGGAACAGGAGCGTCAGGATCGGCATGCCGAAAATGGAGTGGACGATCACCAGGCCGCTGAGGCTGCCATAGAGGCCGATCTCGCGCAGGATGATGACGATCGGATAGATCATCACCTGATAGGGAATGAAGGCGCCGACGATCAGTATGACGAAAAAGGTGTCGGCGCCCTTGAAGCGCCAGTTGGCGAGCGCATAACCGTTCACCGAGGCGATGGCGATCGACAGCAGCACCGACGGCACGGTGATGCGCACCGAATTCCAGAAGCCGCGCGAAAGCCCGTCGCAGTTGAGGCCGGTGCAGGCCGTCGCCCACGCCTTGACCCACGGCTCGAAGGTGATTTCGAGCGGCGGCGAGAAGATGTTGCCGAGCCGTATCTCGGGCATGCCCTTGAGCGACGTGACGACCATCACGTAGAGCGGCAAGAGATAGTAGGCCGCCACGACAAACAGTGTGCCGTAGAGGAAGATGTTGCGGCGCGAAAACATGCGGCGCGGTTTCGGGCCATAGGGCTCGGTGACGTCCTGGCGCGCGCCGGCGGCCGTCCTTGTTTGAGCAGTGATGTTTGCCATGCTCATTTGCGCCGCCCGAATTCGAGATAGGCCCACGGCACGATGACGATCGCCACCGAGAGCAGCATCATGGTCGAGGCGGCAAAACCCTGGCCGAGGTTCTGGGCGAAGAACATATAGTCATAGACGTATTTGGCCGGCACTTCGGAGGCGATGCCCGGGCCGCCGCTGGTCTGGGCCACGACGAGGTCATAGACCTTGACGATGCCGGAGGCGATGATCACCAGCGTGGTGATGAAGACCGGCCGCATCATTGGGATGACGATAAACAGATAGGTCTTCCACATCGGTATCCCATCGACTCGCGCCGCCTTCCAGATGTCCTCGTCGATGCCGCGCAGGCCGGCCAGCATCAGGCACATGATCAGCCCGGTGCCTTGCCACAGCGCCGCGATCGATATGCCGTAGATGACGATGCTGGAATTGTAGAGCGGGTCGAAGCTGAAGCTCGTCCAGCCGAGGTCCCGCACCACGTGCTGGATGCCGAAATCCGGATTCAGCAGCCACTGCCAGACAAGGCCGGTGACAATAAAGGAGAGCGCGAACGGATAAAGGAAGATGGTCCGGAACGTATCCTCGAAGCGGATCTTCTGGTCGAGCAGCGCGGCAAGGAGGAAGCCGATGACCAGCGAGAACACCAGCGAGATCGCGCCGTAGATCAACAAATTCTCGATCGAGATCAGCCAGCGCGGCGTCGCCCACAGCCGGTAATACTGGTCGAGCCCGACGAAATTCAGCCGCGGCAAGAGCTTCGAATTGGTGAAGGAATAGAGCACCGTCCAAAGGGTGCCGCCGACGAAAACCACCAGCGCGGTGAGGATCATCGGGATCGAGGCGACCTTCGCATTGAGGTTGCGGAACAGCGGGTTGGGGCGTTCGCTCTTGCTCATCTCGTCAGCCGGCTGGGTAAGGGCGGTGCGTTCCCGGCCCTGCGTTCGCAAGGCCGGGAGCGATATGGGTTGCCTCCAACGTCAGTCTGCCGAAGCGATGAGGTCGGCGAAGCGCTTCTGCGCCTCTTCGACGGTCAGTTCCGGCTTGGCGAAGAATTCGGCGAAGAGATCTTCCTTCTGCTTCTGGGTGTCCTGCGAAAGCAGCTGATCCGTCCACGGTATGACGGCGCCCTTGGCGAGGATGGCGAGGCCCTTCTTCATGCAGTCGTTCGCGGCATTGAGATCGACGTCGCCGCGCACCGGCAGCGAACCCTTCTTGAGGTTGAAGGCGACCTGCGTCTTGGGATCGAGCAGCGTCTCGGCCAGCACCTCCTGCGCCTTGGACTTGTCGGCATCCTTGAGCAGCGGGAAGTAGAAGGCGTCGCCGCCGGTAGCGATGACTTCGTTCAGCCCAAGGCCCGGCAGGCAGGTATAATCCTTGCCGGCGGTCTTGCCGGCAACCTGGAACTCGCCTTGCGCCCAGTCGCCCATGATCTGGCCGCCGGCCTTGCCGGTGATGACCAGGTTGGTCGCCTGGTTCCAGTCCTGCACATTGGTGTTCTTCGCCATCTTGCGGGCATCGTCCGCGGCCTTGAAGACCTTGGCGACTTCGGGCCCGGCGGCGAACTTGGCATCCTTGTCCTTGTAGACCTTGAGGAACACATCCGTGCCGCCCACTGCTGCAAGCAGCACGTCGAAGGCGCCGGAGGATTGCCAGGCCTGTCCGCCGACGGCGAGCGGGATGATGCCGGCCTTTTCCAGCGCGGGCGCTGCCGCCACGAATTCATTCCAGTCCTTCGGCAACGGCACGCCGGCCTTCTCGAAGGCCTCGTTGGACAGCCACAGCCACTGCCAGGAGTGGATGTTGACCGGCACGCAATAGATCTTGCCGTCGATGGTGCAGCTGTCGAGCAGGCTCTTCGGCCGCACGACTTCCGCCCACTTGCCCTTGGTGGCGACGTCGGTGAGGTCGCGCATCAGGCCGGCCTGCACCAGCTCTTCCGCCTGCCTGCCGTGATTGAACTGGGTGGCGCCCATTGGATCGCCGCCGGTGATGCGGCTGATCATGATCGGCCGCGCCGTGCCGCCGGAACCGGCAATGGCGCCGTCGACCCAGCGATTGCCGGTTGCATCGAACGCCTTGGCGAACTCGGCGACAGCCGCGGCCTCTCCGCCTGAAGTCCACCAGTGGGTGACTTCCAGGTCCGTCGCGGCGGCCGGACCGGCAAGTTGCAGCGCGACTGTTGCTGCCAGCGCAGCGGTCAAAAGTCTGTATCGCATTTCGGCTCCTCCCAGAATCTGAAACGTTACAGATTTTCGATACGGTAATTGCGTGGGCTTCGCAACCCATGAACGAAGCGCACTCGACATTTTTTCGAGCCGCGAACAAATTCGCATAGACGGCCGCTCCCTTTTGCGCCGCAGCATGGGCTGTTGCGGTGCAAAACGTCGAAATAGCGTGCTAAAGCCGGCAATAGGCGGCGGCAAGGACGATTTCTGCTGGAATCCCAATGAGTTTCGCAAAAGAGCCATTCACCTTGCGAGGAGGGATCGGCAGCTCGTCATTGGCAATCTGTAACGTTTCAGTATATTGAGATTTGCCGGGGTTGGCACGCACATCATATCGAAATGTCGGCGATTGCCGGCCCGGCCTGCGGCTGCTATGCGCCTGACGGGCGGGACGAATGAACACACGGCCTACGAACAAGAACGAGGAGACGTCGGCGCAGGGGCGACCGACGTTGAAGACGCTTGCCTTCATGACCGGGCTCGGCGTCACCACCGTCTCGCGCGCCTTGAAGGATGCCCCGGAAATCGGCGCCGAAACCAGGCGCCGTGTTCAGCTCGTCTCCAAACAGATCGGCTACCGGCCCAACCGCGCCGGCGTACGCCTGCGCACCGGCAGGACCAATGTCATCAGCCTCGTGCTCAACACCGATCGCGAGATCATGAGCTTCGTCTCGGACATCATCTACGGCGTTTCGGAAGTGCTCGCCGAAACCCCCTATCACCTGATCGTCACGCCCTATTCCCGCTCCCAGGATCCGATGGAGCCGATCCGCTATCTCGTCGAGACCGGCTCGGCCGACGGCGTCATCATCTCGCGCACCCAACCGAACGATCCGCGTGCCCGCTACATGCTGGAGCACGGCATGCCTTTTGCCACGCATGGCCGCACCGACATGGGTCTCGTCCACCCTTACCATGACTTCGACAACCATGCTTTCGCGATGGAAGCCGTGCGCCGGTTGGCGAGCATGGGCCGGCGCAAGCTGGCACTTCTGTCGCCGCCACCCGGGCTGACCTATTACGGCCACACGCTGAACGGCTTTGCCGATGCGCTGAGCGAGGTCGGCGCCAGCGAAATCCCGTTCAACGCTGTTTCGATCGACCATACGATCGAGCAAATCAGGACGAGAACCGCGCAGGTGATGCGCCGCGAAAACAGGCCGGACGGCTTCGTCAGCAGCGCTGCTGCGGCGACACTGGCCATCGTCGCCGGCATCGAGGATGCCGGCCTCAAGCTTGGCCGCGACGTCGATGTCGTGTCCAAGCAGTCGTCGGATCTGCTGCATCTGTTTCGCAGGGAATTGCTTGTGGTCAACGAGAATTTCCGGCTGGCCGGCTCCGAGCTTGCCCGTTCCGTGCTGGGCTGGATCGGCGGCGCCGCACCAGGCTCTTTGCAGAGCCTGGTGGTCGCCGGCGACGTTTCGGCGTTCAGCCCGCCGGTTTCCGTTTAGGCCCTTGGGCTAGCCAGCCGCACCGCTTCCCCACGGCCCATGGAAAGCGCCCTTGTCGTCGATGCGTTCGAAGCCGTGCGCGCCGAAGAAGTCGCGCTGCGCCTGGATCAGGTTCGAGGTGCCGCGGCCCTGGCGGTAGCTGTCGAAATAGGCAAGCGCCGAAGACAGCGCCGGCACCGGCGAGCCAGCTTCCGATGCCCTCGCCACGATGCGCCGCAGCGACGGATGCGCCTCTTGCATCAACGCGATAAAGGCCGGCGCCATCAGAAGGTTGGTCGACGCGCCGCCCTTGCTGAAGGCCTCCGCCATGGTGTCGAGCATCTGCGAGCGGATGATGCAGCCGGCGCGCCAGATCCTGGCGATGGTCGGCATAGGCAGGTTCCAGTTGAATTCCTCGGAGGCGCCGCTCATCACCGCAAAACCTTGGGCGTAGGCTGATATCTTGCCGGCGAACAGCGCCAACTCCAGATCTTTCAGCAAGGCGTCTTTGTCACCGGAAATCTTCGTCACGCCGGCGTTGCCATAGGCCTTTTCCGCCGCCAGCCGCTCGTCCTTGATCGATGACAGAACGCGTGCCGCCACCGCCGCCTCGATCGCCGTCGCCGGAATGCCGAGTTGCTGCGCCTCGATGACCGACCATTTGCCAGTGCCTTTCTGGCCGGCGCGGTCGAGGATGATGTCGACCACCGGCTTGCCGGTCTTCAGATCGTCTGATGCCAGCACCTTGGCGGTGATCTCGATCAGATAGGAGTTGAGCTGGCCCTTGTTCCAGTTGGAAAACACCGTGCCGATATCCTTCGGCCCCATGCCTAAGCCGTCGCGCAGGATGCCGTAAATTTCGGCGATCATCTGCATGTCGGCATATTCGATGCCGTTGTGGATGGTCTTGACGAAATGGCCGGCGCCGTCGGTGCCGAGCCATGCCGCGCAGGGTTCATCCTTGAATTTGGCGGAGATGGCGGTCAGCACCTTCTCGACACGCTTCCACGAGTCCTCAGTGCCGCCGACCATGATCGACGGGCCGTGGCGCGCGCCCTCCTCGCCACCGGACACGCCCATGCCGATGAAGGTGAGGCCCGAGCCGGAAAGCTCGGAGAAGCGCCGCATCGTGTCGCGGAAATTGGCGTTGCCGGCGTCGATGACGATGTCGTTGGCCGACAGCACGCCGCGTAGCGCCGCGATCTGTTCATCGACCGGCTTGCCGGCCAGCACCATGATGATGATCGGACGTGGCGGCCGGATCGCGGCGGCAAGCTCTTCCAGGCTGTAGCAGGGCACCACCATATCCCTCAGCGCACCGGCATTCTCGACGAAAGCGTGGGTACGCGCCCTGGTGCGGTTGAAGACGGCGATGCGATGCCCGTGCTCGGCGATGTTGAGCGCCAGGTTGGAGCCCATCGTGCCAAGGCCGATCAGGCCGATTTCGGCTTTTTCCATCGTTTCTTCCCTGCTTTCGGATCTTGTTGGTTCGGGCCCGCGATTTGCGGGGATGCCCATTCTTCAAGGGATGATTGACGGGCCTTTCGGGCCGCGTCAACCACCTCGCCGAATTGTGTTGCACGGATGGTCGGCCAAGCTCTTGCCGGTCCGGCCCTACGGCCTGATGTCGACGGGCGCCTCGATCTTCACCATCTCGAAGTCCGAGACCAGGATGTCGATGCGCACCGTCCACCGGCCGGGCACCGGGATGACGAGGTTGTCGACACGCCAGCTGCCGTCGCCGGGCTTGGACGCCGGGCGCTTCAGCGGCTCGATGCCGGACTCGGGCTTCGACAGCACCAGCGTCACCTCCTTGGCGTCGAGCGGGCCGAAATCGCCGCTCATGATGATCATCGAGGCAATGACCGGCCCGGCATGGCCAGGCGTGATGCTGAGATCCGCCATCGCTTGCAGCGCGTGGATATGGACCGACACCGGTTGCGCCGCCGCGATCGCCAAGGCCCGTGGCGGCGGTGTGAAGCGCCAACCCGCGGCAACGCCGAAGATGGCCAACACGATCAGCAGTTCGACGCCGATCGAGCGGACCAGCCTGCGCTGTACCTCTGTCGATCCGGCCTCGGCCGACGCGGTGAGTTTCCAGCGATTGACGGCGGCGAGCGTGAAGAGAAAGACCAGCAGCCCGAGCTTGATCAGCAGCAGCCGGCCGTAGGCGGTATTGACCAGCGCCGCGGGTGTCTGCACCTGGATGACGGCGAGAACGATGCCGGCAGCGGCAAGCATGGTCACCACAGGCAGGATCATGCGTGAAAACCGCCGCAGGAATGGCGCGGCCTTCGCCGATTGCCCCTTCAGCGCCAGACCGAGCGGCACCAATGCACCGGCCCAGAAGGCGATGCCGACGCCGTGCAGGAACACCATCGGCCGTGTCAGCCATTGCGGCTCGGCGGCACTGGCATGGCCGCTGGCGGCAAGGGCAATCCCAACCCCGGCCAGGCCGGCCAGCGCGAATGGTTTGGCGGTGGCGCGGGGGCCGGCCAGCGACAGCAGGCCGAGCCCCAGCGCGATCAGCGCGACCAGCACCGTCCAGCCGAAACTGGTGCCGAGCCCGGTCCGCCAGATGACCGGCTGCGCCAGATGGGAGAGCGGTGCGCCGAGCGCATCAAGCCCCTGCAAGCCGAGCGACAAGGGCGCCGCGACAAGTCCGCCCAGGATTGCGGCTGCAACGAAGCGCTGTCCGGCGCGGCCACCCCGGGCCAGCCAGGCGAGGGCGAAGGCGCCGCCGACGCCGAGGAAAAGGCCAATGTAAAGAAAGACCTTGCCGAGCCAGATGGCCGACCGCGACGGCCAGTCGACGGCTTCGGACACGGCCGGCGGCGCGCTTGGCGCGCCGATGGAAAACAGTAGGGAACCGCCGACCGGATGGCCGTCGGCCGAAATGACGCGCCAGCTCAGCACATGCGTACCGGACGCAAGCTTCTGGGGATTGTCGATCTCGACCGTCTGGTCGCTGAGCCGGACTGACGTTAGCGGGACCGGCGTTCCGTCGGGCTTCACCAGGGTCAGCACCAGTGGCGACACCGGCTCACTGAAGGTCAGCGAGAACTGTGCCGGCCCCTGTTCCAGCACCGCGCCGTCAGCCGGATCGGTCTTGATCAGCGCGGCATGGGCAAAGGCCTGATTTGGCACGGCAAGGCTGGCAAGAAACACGATCATGGCCAACAGGCCGACGACAAGCTGGCCGGCGCGTTTACCGGTCATGAAAGCCGTTTGCAGGAAGGGGGTCGTGCTCATGTCACCGCCACAAAAAGGCGGCGCGCTTTTCCGAGCGCGCCGCCCGAACGATCATTTCTTCGGCAACAGCTTGATGCCGGGTGCCGGGTTTTCCAGCGCGTCCTCATCCTGACCGGCTGCCGGGATCTCGATCCAGCGATCGGCCGCGCCATCGCATTCCTGCACCACCGGGAAGTAAAGTTTTTGGCCCACCGGGAGATCCGCCGTCAGCGTCGCGCGAAAGACGAACTCGTCGTAGAATTCATCCGGCAGGCTGCCGCCGCTCCAGTCGACTTCCTGGACTCCATCGGTCACCGCCTGACCGTAGAGCTGGTATGATTTCTCGTACTTGCCCTTCTTGGTCTGCAGCGTCCAGCCAGGCTTCGGCATCGGTTTCACCGCGATCACCCCTTCCGGGATCTGCACACGCACGGCGGTCGTCGCCTTGCCGTCGCAACCATGCGGCACACGCAGGACCGCCTTGTAGGTCGAGCCGACGGCAGCCTCCTGGGTTTCGAGCGTGATATGCGCGAAGGCGGCACTCGTCCCGAGCACGAAAAGTGCCGCGGCCGACAAAAGATACTTGTTCATGATGGTCCCTCAGATCCTCAAAATTTGTCTAACTGGCCCGATCAATTGGCGTGATCGTCCATGGCGCCACCACCCATGCCTTCGACGGCGAAATCGACGCTGACGGCGCCGGCCTTTTCGAAGGTCAGCGTGGCGGAAAACTTTTCGCCCTGCTTGGGTTGCCGCTTCAGGCCGATGAACATCAGATGATAGCCACCAGGCGCAAGGGCCACCTTGCCGCCGGCCGGAATTTCCAGGCCGCCAGCAACCGGCCGCATGGTCATGACGCCATCCTTGACGCTCATCTCATGCAGTTCGGCTTTTTCAGAAATATCGGAGGAAATCGACACCAGCCGGTCCGGCGCACTGCCATTGTTGGTGATGGTGAAATAGCCGCCGGCCACCTTGGCGCCGGCCGGCGTGGCGCGCGACCAGGGATGGCCGATATCGAGATCGCCGACCTTGAACTCATGCGCGAAGACGGACTGGGCGCCGACGAACAACAGCGTAAGAGCCAGCACGGCAATGCCGACACGCTCTTCGATGCTGCGTAGAATGCTGCCGAGCATAGGACGCGCGGCGTCGGGGAAAAAATAGGACATGGTTGCTCCATGAAGTGATGGTCGCGCCGTTGCCGGTCGCGAGCCGTTCGATCTTTGGATGGGTACGCCCACGAAAGGTTCCGCCGGGCAAACAGGCTCAGGCCGTCAGCGGCGGCGCGCGCGGGTTCGACGGCGAACGCTCACGCGCGAAGTCGAGATGGATGGCCGCCGGGAAGACAAAGGCAACCGTTTCGAAGGAAAGGCTACCCAGCGCCAGGCCTGCACCGGGCGGTGGCGCAAAGGCCGCCGAAACCATGCTGCAGCCGAGCACGCAGCACGCGGGCAGATGGGACGGCGGCTGGTTGCCGCCCGGAAGCTGGGTTGCGCCCTCATGGGTACAGATGACGTTGCCGAAGGCGTCGAGCTGCGATGCGTTGGGACCGGCGCCAAAGGCGAAGGCACCAAGCGTCGACTGGAGCAACAGCAAGTAGGCCGCGACAAGCGCGACCGGCATGTTCCACCGTCTCCTCGATACGCCCAAAGCCCTGCCTCTTCGCAGCAACGTACCATACCTAGCACGGGGCTGGCGGGTGGAAAATCGCCAAATCGCCGCTGCGGCAACGCGGCATATCAATGCATGTCGCCCAAAAGTGTGCGGCGGTTTTTGGGACAACGACATGCATGAAACAAGACCCTGAGCCGCGACGCGGCTCAGGATTTTTGTGGCGGCCGGCTTTCCGGGATCGAGGTCAGCAATGTCTGGCGCGCCGATTTCAGGTGCTTGCGGCAGGCGGCATCGACCTTGCCGAGGTCGCGCGATTTCAGCGCCTCGATATAGGCCAGATGCTCACCGATCGCGACTTCGTTGCGCTCGCGTTCCTGCGCCTTGTTCCACTGGTAGTGGTAGTGGAAGATCATGGCGATGACATCGTAGAAATCGACGATGAAGCGGTTACGCGATGCCCGGTGGATGAGCCGGTGGAAGCGCTCGTCCAGCT
Source organism: Mesorhizobium cantuariense (assembly GCF_042647205.1). Taxonomy (NCBI): domain Bacteria; kingdom Pseudomonadati; phylum Pseudomonadota; class Alphaproteobacteria; order Hyphomicrobiales; family Phyllobacteriaceae; genus Mesorhizobium; species Mesorhizobium cantuariense. The sequence continues at coordinate 5,686,579 of NZ_JBHRVD010000001.1, forward strand.
CGGAGAATTCGTTGAAGCGGGTGGCGATCCCGCTTGCCAGCTGGCGATGCTCGTCTTCCAGACGGTCGAGATCAACCCAGACCGCGCTGTCCTGAGGCAGAGCGGCAAAGGCGGCCGCCGAGCGCAGTTCGAACATTTCGCGGATTTCGGTCAGCTCCAGCGCGAAGGCGCGCGTAAAGCCCTTTAGCACCCAATGGCTGTTGCGGCGCTTCTCGATCAGGCCAAAACGGGAGAAGCGGATCAGAAACTCGCGCACGCTGGTGGTGCCGACGCCGATCTCACGCGCCAGTTCGAGTTCGTTGATCTGCATGCCGGCCTCGGCGCCGCCGGCGAGCAGCCTGCGCATGAACGACCGCTCGATGATCTCGGCCAGCGTGTCGGTCTCTTCTTCGGGGAAGAAATCATCCGGACGCGGTTCGCGCAGCACCGTCTTGGCGCGTTTGTTCCAGGCGATCAGCCCTGTCTCTTCCATGCGCGCAAGAATGGTGCGGACGGTCGTACGGCTGACGCCAAGCAAGGTGCCCAGTTCCGGCTCCGAAGGCAGGCTGCGCGTTTCGTCGAGCAGCCGCAGGCAGCGGTTGTAGGCATCCTTGTAGACGTTGTTGCTCTTCGACATCCCTGACCCGTTGCACGCCGTCGCTTGCGGCGGCCGGTTTGAAGCGCAATATGACGTTCCCATGGCCCTGAGAAGCGAAATCGCTTCCCGGAACAACCAAGGACATGCGGAACTCCCCACGAAAAAACAATTGACGCAAAACTGTTTTTTCACGATAAAAGACATTATCTCTAAACAGACGCGTGTCAATCCGTCCGCGCAACCCAGGATCACCCAGGAAACCGCCCGTGAACGCCTCCAACTGCATTCTTCTGTCCCCTGCCGACAATGTCGCAGTCGCCAACGGCCGCATCGAGATCGGCACCGCGCTGCCGGGCGGTGCCGTCGCCAGTGCGCTGATCGAGCCCGGGCACAAGGTGGCGATCAAGCCGATCGCCGCCGGCGAGGCCGTGGTCAAATACGCCCAGGCGATCGGTCGCGCGACACAGGATATTGCAGCGGGCGAGCACGTTCATTCGCACAATCTGGTTTTCGAATCCGGCCGCTTGCCGGTCGTGCCGCCGAGCGAGGCCGAGCACGCGACAGAGGCCGACCGCGCCCGCACCTTCATGGGCTATCGCCGCGCCGACGGCCGCGCCGGGACCCGCAACTTCATCGGCATCGTCGCCAGCGTCAATTGCTCGGCCACCGTCTGCCATTCCATCGCTGACACCGCCAACCGGACGCTGCTGCCGAAATATCCCGGCATCGACGGCTTCGTGCCGATCGTCCACGGCCAGGGCTGCGGCATGAGCGGCACCGGCGACGGCATGATGGTGCTGCACCGCACGCTTGCGGGCTATGCCCGCCATCCGAATTTCGGCGGCGTGCTGATGGTCGGCCTTGGCTGCGAGGTCAACCAGCTCACGCTCTACGGCCAGAAGGGCGTCGCTGCCGGCAAACGCCATTTCAACATCCAGGACGCCGGCGGTTCACGCAAATCGGTGGAAAAGGCGATGCTGGTGCTGGCCGAAATCGCCGAGGAAGTCGGTCAATTGAAACGTGAGCCGATCCCGGTCAGCGAGATCGTCGTCGGCCTGCAATGCGGCGGCTCCGACGGCATGTCGGGCATTACAGCCAATCCGGCGCTCGGCGCTGCCGTCGACATCCTGGCCGGCGTTGGCGGCATCGGCATCCTCTCCGAGACCACGGAAATTTACGGCGCCGAACATCTGCTCGCCTACCGCGCGGCAACGCCGGAGATCGCGCAGAAGCTCGACGGCTTCGTGAAATGGTGGGAGGACCATGTCGCCAAGCACGGCGCCTCGATCGACAACAACCCTTCGCCCGGCAACAAGCGCGGCGGCCTGACCACCATCCTGGAGAAATCGCTCGGCGCGGTCGCCAAGGGCGGCCAGACGCCGCTCAACGGTGTCTTCGGCTACGCCGAAAAAGTCACAGGCAGCGGATTGGTGTTCATGGACACGCCCGGCTACGACCCGGTCTCGGCCACCGGCCAGGTGGCGGGCGGCGCCAACGTCATCGTCTTCACCACCGGCCGCGGCTCCTGCTTCGGCTGCCGTCCGACGCCGTCGATCAAGGTCGCCACCAACTCGACCATGTATCACCAGATGGAAGAGGACATGGACGTCAATTGCGGCGTCATCGCCTCGGGCGAAAAAACCATCGCCGGCATGGGCCGCGAGATCTTCGAACTGATCGTCGAGACGGCTTCCGGCCGCAAGACCAAGAGCGAGGATTTCGGCTATGGCGACAACGAGTTCGTGCCCTGGCATCTTGGCGCAACGCTTTAGCAGGCTGTTGAAAAAGGATCGGAGATACCCGGTTTGACTCTGATTTGTGCTTGGTCTGATTCTGATACGTTCCGTGAACAAAACAGTTTTTCAACAGCCTGTTAGATTAGATTGTACTGATATCGAGTAGATTGCCGAGTCGAGCAACGGCTGGCACCGGGGAGGTTTGCATGAAAAAACGCCGCGTCGGCAAGACCGCTCTGGAGGTCACCGAGGTCAGCTTTGGCGGCGCGGCACTTGGCGGTCTCTACCGCGCCTGTTCGCGCGAAGCGGCGATGGAGACGCTGCAGGGCGCCTGGGAAGCCGGCCTGCGCTATTTCGACACCGCACCCTTCTATGGCTTCGGCTTGTCGGAACGACGCTTCGGCGACTTCCTGCGCTACAAGCCGCGCGATTCCTATGTGCTATCCACCAAGGTCGGCCGGTTGTTCCGCCCGGTGCCCGACGACCAGGTTCCCGATCATTCCTATGTCGATCCACTGCCCTTCGGGCTCGACTACGACTATTCCTATGACGGCATCATGCGGTCGGTCGAGTTCAGCTATGCGCGGCTTGGCCTCAACAAGATCGACATCCTGTTCGTCCACGACATCGGCGTCTACACACACGGTGTCGAGAAGACCAAGCTGCACTTTCGCGAGCTGATGGATGGCGGTCTCAAGGCGCTCGAAGAGTTGAAACGGTCCGGCGTCATTTCCGCTTATGGGCTCGGCGTCAACGAGGTGCAGATCTGTCTCGACGTGATGCGTGAGGCGCCGCTCGACTGCATCCTGCTTGCCAGCCGCTATTCCCTGCTCGACCGCAGCGCCGAAGCGGAGTTGCTGCCGTTATGCCGGTCGCAACAGACGTCCCTGGTCATCGGCGGCGTGTTCAACTCCGGCATCCTGGCGACCGGGCCGGTGCAAGGCGCGCATTTCGATTATCGCCCTGCCAGCCATGACGTGCTCGACCGCGTCGGAGCGATGGAACGGATCGCTGCCGAGGGCGGCTATCCGCTGGCGGCCGCCGCGTTCCAGTTCCCCTTGCATGAACCCGCGGTCGCCACCGTGCTGACCGGCACCGCCAAGCTGGCAAATCTGACGCGCAACCTCGAACTGCTCGACATCGACGTGCCGGAGACAGAATACGCCAGATATCGCCCCTATACGCTGGTGCAGGAGCTGGCGTGAAACGCGCATCCACCCCGCGGTGAACGGTGATCCGGGTTTCACATTCTTGCGATCCCATAAAAGAATGAACATTCCATATTGACGAATGTGTGGAATTAATATTCCATACAATCACGGAACGGAAACGGAGCGTTTGACGGCGGCAAGGGAGGAGCAGCGCGGTGGATCTGCTCCTGCCAGACCTCGGCAGAACTGGCGTGAAACACCGCTTGCATCGGCTGGATCGATGCACTATCAAAACATGGCAACTGTTTTTTATTGATAAAGTTCTGTTTGGCGCACGCCTATCCAGACGGAGCTTCCGTAACGTTCACCGGGCGACTTAGGGAGGAACCTCATGAAATTCGTGACCAGCATTCTCAACCGCCGCGCAGTCATGGCGCTGGCAGCAGCTTCGATGCTCGCCGGCGTCATGCATTCGGCGCCGGTTTCGGCGGCGGACGTGACCATTCCGATCATTGTCAAGGACACCACGTCGTTCTACTGGCAGATCGTTCTGGCCGGCGCCCGCAAGGCCGGCAAGGATCTCGGCGTCAACGTGCCGGAACTCGGTGCCCAGGCTGAAACCGACGTCAACGGCCAGGTCTCGATCCTCGAGAATGCCGTTGCCAGCAACCCGGCGGCCATCGTCATTGCGCCCACCGAGTTCAAGGCGCTTGGCAAGCCGATCGATGAAGCCGCTGCCAAGGTCAAAATTATTGGCATCGACTCCGGCGCCGACTCCAAGGCCTTCACCTCGTTCCTGACCACCGACAACGTGCAGGGCGGCCGCGTCGCTGCCGATGGCCTCGCAGCCGCCATCGGTGCCGCCAACGGCGGCAAGATCGAGGGTGACGTCGCCCTGATCACCAACGCACCGGGCGCCGGCTCGCTCGAACAGCGCAAGCAGGGGTTCACCGAACAGCTGGCCGCCAAATATCCGGGCCTCAAGCTGGTCGCCGACAAATATGCCGACGGCCAGGCCACCACCGGCCTCAACATCGCCACCGACCTGATCACCGCCAACCCGAACCTCAAGGGTATCTTCGCCTCCAACCTGATCATGGCGCAGGGCGTCGGTCAGGCTGTCGCCGAAAACAGCCTTGGCGGCAAGCTGGCGCTGGTTGGTTTCGACAGCGACGAGAAGCTGATCAAGTTCCTCAACGACGGCGTCATTTCCGCCCTCGTCGTCCAGGATCCCTACCGGATGGGCTATGACGGCATCAAGACCGCGCTCGCTGCCTCGAAGGGCGAAAAGGTCGAGGCCAATGTCGACACCGGCGCCAATCTGGTGACCAAGGACAACATGAAGGACCCCAAGATCGACGCGTTGCTCAACCCGAAGCTCTAAGCCGTCGCATCCGCAATCGTCTCCGGGGCGCCGCGCCCCGGAGACATAAGCTGCCGGCACAAACGGCTTGGCAATCCACAAGCTTAAGCTAGGCTGTTTTCGAGGCATATCCTTGCCTCGCCACGTGCCAATCGTGCGGCCAATCTGGGAGGATTGTCATGATTTCGACGGCGCAGGAACTGCATCCGGCACCCGTGCTGGAACCAGGGCGCACCATCCTCGAATTGCGCGGGCTGGAGAAGCGCTATCCCGGCACCCACGCGCTGAAGCCGGTCAATCTTGCTTTCAAGTCCGGCGAGATCCACGCCATCGTCGGCGAGAACGGCGCCGGCAAATCCACGCTCATCAAGCTTTTGACCGGCGTCATGCCGCGCACCTCCGGCGAGGTTATCTGGGAAGGCCAGCCGGCAGCGCTCGCGACACCGCATGAGGCGATGGCGCTCGGCATCAATGCCGTGCATCAGGAAGTCGTGCTCTGCCGTCATCTGACGGTCGCCGCCAACATGTTCCTCGGCGAGGAAAACTCTCGCTTCGGCATCCTGCAGCAGCGCGCCATGGTCAGGCAAGCGCAGAAGATCATCGACGACCTCGGCTTCGACCTGCCGGCGCATGTCACGCTTGGCGACCTGACCATCGGCCAGCAACAGCTGATCGCAGCGGCCCGCGCCACCGTGCGCGGCACCAAGTTCCTGATCTTCGACGAGCCGACCGCCTACCTCACCCGCAAGGAGGCCGACCAGCTCTTCACCCTGATCCGCCGGCTGAAAGGCGAAGGCGTGACGATCATCTACATCAGCCATCGCATGGAGGAGGTGTTCGAACTCGCCGACCGTGTTTCCGTGCTGCGCGACGGCACGCTGGTCGGCACCCGCAACATCGCCGAGACCAACGATGCCGAGCTGGTCAAGATGATGATCAACCGCTCGATCGAGCAGGTTTATCACAAGGAGCATTTCACACCGGGTGCCGCGATCATCGAGGCAAGAAACCTGTCCGGCAAGGGCTTCGAGAATGTTTCGATGACAGTTCGCGCCGGCGAGATCGTCGGACTCTACGGCCTGATCGGCGCCGGGCGCAGCGAGTTCGTCACCACGCTTTACGGCCGCCACCGCAAGTCTGCCGGCCAGATCCTCTGGGAAGGCAAGGATGTTCAGGTCAAGTCCGAGCATGACGCGATCAAGCTCGGCATGGCGCTGGCGCCGGAAAGCCGCCGCGACCAGGGCCTCTGCCTCAACCTGCCGGTCGGCCTCAACCTTAACCTGCCGATCTACAAGCGCATTTCGAACAATCTGCTAATTTCGAGCGCGCAGGAGAAAACGCAAGCCGATCGCCAGATCGCCGATCTGCGCATCAAGACGCCAACGCGTGGCGCGCTGGCATCCAGCCTGTCGGGCGGCAACCAGCAGAAGATCGTCATCGGCAAATGGCTGGCCCACGGCGCCAAGCTGTTCATCTTCGACGAGCCGACGGTCGGCGTCGATGTCGGCACCAAGGCCGAGATCTACCGCCTGTTCGGCGCGCTGCTGTCTAAAGGCGCCGGCATCATCCTGATCTCGTCCTATCTGCCGGAAGTCTATGAACTCGCCGACACGCTGCATGTGTTCCGGCGCGGCAAACTGGTGGCGACGCACGGTTTCCGCGCCGCCAGCCACGAGGACATTCTCACGCAGGCGCTCGCCGAGAAACAAGAAAAGCTGGGAGGACAGATATGAGCACCGAGGCGATTGCTGTCGAAAAACCGAAGCGCAACTATAACGTCCTATTTGGGCTGACGCTTTTGGCGCTGCTGGTGCTGCTGTGGATCGTGCTTTCCGTGGCGACACCAAGCTTCGCCTCCGGCAACAACATGGCCAATCTTCTGCGCCAGGGCTCGATGATCGCCATCATGGCGGTCGGTCAGACCTTCGTCATCATCACTGGCGGCATCGACCTGTCGGTCGGCGCCGTGGTCGGCTTCGCCACCGTCGTCGTCGCCATGATGATCAACGCCGGCTTCCCCATCTGGCTAGCCATCCTGGTGACGCTGCTGGTCGGTGTTGCCATCGGCATGTTCCACGGCTTCGGCATCGTCAAGATGGGCCTGCCGCCCTTCATCATCACATTGGCGACGCTGACCTCGCTGCGCGGCATCGGCCTTTTGATGACCAACGGCAATTCGATCAACATCAACAGCGACACCTTCACCGCGTTCTCGCGCAATTCCTTCATCGGCATCCCCAATTTGTTCTGGATGGTGATCCTGGTCGGCATTCCGGCCTATATCTTCCTGCATCACAGTCGCTGGGGCCGGTATCTGTTCTCGGTCGGCTCCAATGCCGAGGCGTCGCGCCTGTCCGGCGTCAATGTCCAGCGCACCATCTACATGGCCTACACGCTATCCGGCCTGTGCGCGGCCTTCGTCGGCGTGTTGCTGGCCGCCCGCATCGGCATCGGCAACCCGACCCAGGCCGAGGGCTGGGAACTGCAGGCGATCGCCTCGTCGGTCATCGGCGGCACCTCGCTGTTCGGCGCCGTCGGCTCGGTGCACGGACCGCTGCTCGGCGCCTTCATCCTGGCCACCATCAACAACGGCGCCAATCTGCTCAACGTCAACTCGTTCTGGCAGCGCATCATCACCGGCGCGCTGATCATCATCATCGTCTATTTCGACGGGCTACGCCGCCGCGGCAAGTGAGCCAACCCCACAATCAATCGCCGGCCCGACATCACTGCCGGGCCGGCGATTTCACAGACTGGATTGAAGCATGAAAGCCGTCGTCTGCCGCTCGCCCGGCGACCTTGTCCTGGAAGACCGTCCCGCGCCCGGCGCGCCACCCGCCGGCTGGGCGCTGGTGGCGGTCAGCCATGTCGGCATCTGCGGCACCGACTACCACATCTTCGAGGGCAAGCATCCGTTCCTCGCCTATCCCCGCATCATGGGCCATGAAGTATCGGGTATCGTGGTGGAGACCGGCGAAGGCGTCGAACTGGCCGTTGGCGAACCGGTCGTCATCAACCCCTATCTTTCCTGCGGCAAATGCATCGCCTGCCGGCACGGCAAGCCGAATTGCTGCGTCAGAATCGAGGTCCTCGGCGTGCATCGCGACGGCGCCATGTGCGAACGGATCCTGGTGCCGGCGCAAAATCTCTATCCGGCCAACGGCCTGTCGCTGGCCGACGCCGCTGCTGTCGAGTTCCTGGCCATCGGCGCGCATGCCGTGCGGCGCTCACGCGCCGATCCCGGCGCCCGCACGCTGGTCATCGGCGCCGGCCCGATCGGGCTCGGCACCGCCATCTTCGCCCGCATTGCCGGGCTCGACGTGACGCTGCTCGACATGAGCAGCGAAAGGCTCGCCTTTGCTGCGAACGAGCTTGGTTTCCAGATCCTCGACGGCTCGCGCAGCGCGGTGCCCGATCTGGTCAGGGAAGCGACATCAGGCGAAGGCTTCGATGTGGTCTTCGACGCCACCGGCAACACCCAGTCGGTGCAGTCGGCCTTCGCGCATGTCGCGCATGGCGGAACGCTGGTGCTGGTCTCCGTCGTCAAGGACGACATCAGCTTTTCCGATCCGGAATTCCACAAACGCGAGATGACGCTGATCGGCAGCCGCAACGCGCTGCGCGCCGACTTCGACCATGTCGCCGCCTCGATCCGCAACGGCGCCGTGCCGCTGGCCAAGCTCGTCACCCACCGCACCACGCTCTCCGGCACGCCGCGCGATCTCGCTCGCTGGGCGCATGAGAAGTCCGGCCTGATCAAGGCTGTGATAGAGGTGGGGTCATAACATGGCAGACGGTGAACCCGGCCCGAATTGACGACGCCCCGCGCAGGTCGAAGGCGGTCCTCAAACGCCAAGCCGCTGACAAGTGAGCGCGACCGAGCTGGTCTGGTATCAGCGTGAGTCAGACAAATCACGGTCTCGTATTAGGCCGGCACAACCTACAGCGCCGACAGCTTCAGCTCCACCCGTTCGGCCGGGAACCGCGACTCCGAAAACTGGATCGGCTGGCCGTCCGGCGTGACGTTGACGGCGACCGTGACCAGCACGATGGCGCCCGGCTGCAGGTCGAGGTCGGCAAGGTCAGCCGCATCGGCATGGCGCGCCGACAGCACGGTCGATTGCCTGAGATAGTCGTCAATGCCGAACCGCGCCAGCGAGGCTGTGATCGAACCGGTCTCAGCCATCGCGGCATCGATGCCGGCAAAGCGCCTGGCATCGAACCAGCCGGCAGCACGCGACACCGGCCGTCCATCGGCTTCGCCGCGCGTTTCCAGACGGATCACCTCAGCTCCCCTGGCAAGGCCAAGGCCCTCGGCGACGCGCTGGCTGGCCGGCTCGACCGACGAGGCGAGCAGGACGATGTGCCTTTCCGTCGTCTGCCCCTGCAAGCCTGTCGAAAAGCGTGTGCGCGCGCCGATCGGATAGGACAACCGCTTGCGCGACAGCACGAAGGTGCCGCGCCCCTGCTCGGCTCGCAGCACGCCTTCCTGCACAAGGGCTGATATGGCGCTGCGCACCGTGTGGCGATTGACGCCATAGCGCTCGGCCAGTGCCACCTCCGGCGGCAGCGCGGCGTTCTCGGCGAAATCGCCGATGGCGATCGCATGCAGGATCTTGTCGGCGATCTGCCGCCACAGTGAAACGCCGCTGCGCCGCTCGATGCTGTCCGCTGCCAGCCGCCCGACCATTGATTGCCCCCACCTTTCTAGCGCCCAGTCTTCTACTGCCTGTCATCCACCCGTCATGGACTCGCGCTAGATAATAGGTATAATTTGTATAGTTGTCTATATCAATAGACAAATTTAGCAAAGAGGACGATTGCTTATGCGAGGACAGGAAGCCCGCGACCAGGCCGAGCGCAAGGCCGCCATGGCAACCCTGGCGCAATCCAGCGGCGATGACATCGTGCGGCTCTGGAACGAGGCCGGACTGCCTTCGGACGCTGAACTGCTACGCGGCCCCGAGACCGGCCTTGTCACCCTGCGCGGCCGCATCGGTGGTGGCGGCGCGCCCTTCAATGTCGGTGAGGCGACCGTTACCCGTGCCACGGTCCGGCTGCCGTCCGGACAGGTCGGCCATTGCTATGCGCTTGGCCGCGACAAGCAGAAGGCGAGGCTGGCGGCCATCGCCGACGCACTATGGCAGGACCCTGCCCGCCGCGCCAAGGTCGAGACCGGGCTGATAGCGCCTCTGCGGTCGGCCCTGACCAAAGCGCATGAAAAACGCCGCGCCGAGACGGCGGCAACGAAGGTGGATTTCTTCACCATGGTTCGCGGAGAAGACTGATGGACATCGCAGCGCAATCGATCGAGGGCGGTTTCGCCGATCCTGTCTTCGACGCCCAGACCGTGTTCCGCGCGGTCATGGACGCGATGGCGCGGCCAGGCAGTGTACAGCCGCTGCCAGCCTTCGCCCGACCGCCGGCGCCGCTCTCGGCAACTGCCGGTGCCATCGCGCTGGCGCTGTGCGACAACGACACGCCGCTCTGGCTCGACCCGGCTCTGCAAGCTTCCACTGCAATCAAATCCTGGCTTGGTTTCCACACCGGCGCGCCATTGGCCAACACGCCGGCCGATGCACATTTCGCGCTGATCGCAGCACCCGCCGAGATGATGGCGCTCGATGGTTTTTCGCAAGGCACGCAGGACTATCCCGACCGTTCGACGACGCTGATCCTGCAAATCAGCGATCTCGTCTCCGGCACGCCGTTGTTGCTCGCAGGCCCCGGCATCGAAACCAGCGCCACGATCGCGCCGGCGCAGATGCCGCGCCATTTCGTCGAGCAGTGGAAGCAGAATATCAAGCGTTTTCCCCGTGGCGTCGACATCATCCTCGCCACCGCTGATGGCATTGCCTGCCTGCCGCGCACGACGCGCATCAAGACGATGGAGGCGTAAGATGTATGTCGCGGTAAAAGGTGGCGAAGCGGCCATTGCCAACGCTCATAGCCTGCTTGCCGATCGCCGGCGGGGCGACCGTACCGTGCCGGCACTTCGCCTCGACCAGATCGTCGAGCAGCTGGCGCTCGGCGTCGACCGGGTGATGAGCGAAGGCTCGCTCTACGACCGGGAACTGGCCGCACTTGCCATCGTCCAGGCACGCGGCGACATGATCGAGGCGATCTTCCTGGTGCGTGCCTATCGCACGACGCTGCCGCGCTTCGGCTACACCAAGCCGATCGACACCGCCAACATGCTGGTCGAGCGGCGTGTGTCGGCGACCTACAAGGACCTGCCCGGCGGCCAGCTGCTTGGGCCCACCTTCGACTACACCCACCGGCTGCTCGATCCCGAGCTTGCCGCGGGGGTCGATGTCGCCGAGCCCTTGCTGCGCGAGACGGAAGCGCAAGCCATGCCGCGCGTCTCGGCGATCCTAGCTCGCGAAGGCCTCATCGAACCCGATGGCGACATGCCGCAGGACCATGTCCCCGGCGACATCACCCGCGAGCCGCTGGAATTCCCGATGGCGCGCGACATCCGCCTGCAGGCGCTATCGCGCGGCGACGAGGGTTTCCTGCTGGCGCTCGGTTATTCCACGCAACGTGGCTATGCCCGCAACCATCCCTTCGTCGGCGAGATCCGCATCGGTGAGGTCGAGCTCGAACTCGACGTGCCGGAACTGCCCTTCGCTGTGCCGCTCGGCACCGTGCGGGTCACCGAGTGCCAGATGGTCAACCAGTTCAAGGGCTCAGCCAAGGCGCCGCCGCAATTCACCCGCGGCTACGGGCTGGTCTTCGGCCAGAGCGAGCGCAAGGCGATGGCGATGGCGCTCTGCGACCGGGCGCTGCGCGCCTCGGAGCTTGGCGAGGATGTCGTTGCCGCCGCCCAGGACGAGGAGTTCGTCATCTCGCATTCCGACAATGTCCAGGCGACCGGCTTCGTCGAGCATTTGAAGCTGCCGCACTATGTCGACTTCCAGGCCGAACTCGACCTCGTGCGCCGCATGCGCGCCGAGTATGACGCCCGCGAAAACCCAGCGAAGGTCGAAGAGAAGCGGGAAGCCGCGGAATGATCGAAGGCCTGTCCCACATGACTTTCATCGTCCGCGACCTCGACCGGATGACCAAGATCCTCGAGAGCGTATTCGACGCGCGCGAGGTCTATGCCAGCGACGCCAGGCAGTTCTCGCTGTCGCGCGAAAAATTCTTCCTGATCGGCGACATCTGGGTCGCAATCATGGAGGGCGAGCCACTACCGGAGCGCAGCTACAACCACATCGCCTTCAAGATCGATGACGCCGATTTCGACCGCTACGCCGAGCGCGTCGGCAAGCTTGGGCTGGAAATGCGCCCGCCGCGTCCGCGCGTCGAGGGCGAAGGCCGCTCGATCTATTTCTACGACGACGACAACCACATGTTCGAACTGCACACCGGCACGCTCACTGAGCGGCTGGCACGTTATGCCAAGGGACTGGAAGTCGCACCATGACCGACATTGCCACCTACAACTTCGCCTATCTCGACGAGCAGACCAAGCGGATGATCCGCCGGGCGATCCTCAAGGGCATCGCTATCCCCGGCTATCAGGTGCCGTTCGCCTCGCGCGAAATGCCAATGCCTTATGGCTGGGGCACCGGCGGCGTCCAGGTCACCGCCTCGATCATCGGCCCCGACGATGTGCTGAAGGTCATCGACCAGGGCGCCGACGACACCACCAACGCGGTCTCGATCCGTGCCTTCTTCAAGAAGGTCGCCAATGTCGCGGTGACGACCGATACCGCCAGCGCCACCATCATCCAGACCCGCCATCGTATCCCCGAGCATCCGCTGACGGCGGGCCAGGTGCTTGTCTACCAGGTGCCGATCCCCGAACCCTTGCGCTTCCTCGAACCGCGCGAGACCGAGACGCGCAAGATGCATGCGCTGGAGGAATACGGCCTCATGCATGTCAAGCTCTACGAGGACATCGCCAAGCACGGTCGCATCGCCACCACCTATGCCTATCCGGTCAAGGTCGAGGGCCGTTACGTCATGGACCCGTCGCCGACGCCGAAATTCGACAATCCCAAGATGCACCGCTCACCGGCCCTGCAATTGTTCGGTGCCGGCCGCGAAAAGCGAATCTATGCTGTGCCGCCCTTCACCGAAGTGGTCAGCCTCGACTTCGAGGATCATCCGTTCGAGGTCCAGACCTTCGACCAGCCCTGCGCGCTGTGCGCCGCCGAGAACGTCTATCTCGACGAGGTCATCCTCGACGACCATGGCGGCCACATGTTCGTCTGCTCCGACACCGACCACTGCGAGAAGCGGCGTGAAGACGGCCACCGCGGCCATCTTGCCCCGGAAACCCATCTTGCCCCAGGAAACAGGGAGCCGGCGCAATGACCGACGAACCGCTGCTGCGCGTCTCGGCGCTCTCCAAATTCTACGGCTCGCGCGTTGGCTGCGACAACGTCTCCTTCGACCTGTGGCCGGGCGAAGTCCTGGCTGTCGTCGGCGAGTCCGGCTCGGGCAAGACGACGCTGCTCAACTGCCTGTCGACACGGCTGCTGCCCAGTTCCGGCACCGCCAGCTACCGCATGCGTGACGGCCAGTTCCGCGAGCTCTATCGCATGAGCGAGGCCGAGCGCCGCTTCCTGATGCGCACCGACTGGGGTTTTGTCCATCAGAACCCGGCCGACGGCCTGCGCATGACGGTGTCGGCCGGTGCCAATGTCGGCGAGCGGCTGATGGCTGTCGGCGACCGCCACTACGGCAAGATCCGCGCCACCGCCGTTGACTGGCTGTCGCGCGTCGAGATCGACGAGGACCGCATCGACGACGAGCCCCGCGCCTTTTCCGGCGGAATGCGCCAGCGCCTGCAGATCGCCCGCAACCTCGTCACCGGGCCACGGCTGGTGTTCATGGATGAGCCGACAGGCGGCCTCGACGTCTCGGTGCAGGCCCGCCTGCTCGACCTGCTGCGCGGTCTGGTCACCGATCTTGGTCTGGCGGCCATCGTCGTCACCCACGACCTTGCCGTGGCGCGGCTGTTGTCGCAGCGCATGATGGTGATGAAGGACGGCCGTGTCGTTGAAAGCGGCCTTACTGACCGCGTGCTCGATGATCCGCGAGCGCCTTATACGCAATTGCTTGTTTCCTCGATTCTGCAGGTTTGACGATGGCGCTTGTACACCCCCCTCTGGCCTGCCGGCCATCTCCCCCGCAAGGGGGGAGATTGGATGTCACTCCCGGCTTCGCCACTCTCCAACGTTGCAGAAAAAGCGAGGCGAAGAGGCTGCCAATCTCCCCCCTTGCGGGGGAGATGCCTGGCAAGGCAGAGGGGGGTGCTGGCCCGCAAACGACTGAAGATCGGAGGGCCTTCTAATGCCAACCCCGCTTGTTGTCTCCGACGTCGCCAAGAGCTTCACCATGCATCTGCGCGACGGCATCAAACTGCCTGTTATCGCCGGTGTCTCGTTCTCGATCAGGGCCGGCGAATGCACCGTGCTCGGCGGCCCGTCCGGTGCCGGCAAGAGCTCGATCCTGAAGATGCTCTACGGCAACTACGCCGTCGACGAAGGCCAGATCATCGTTATGCACGATGACGGGCTGATCGACCTCGCCACCGCCAGCCCGCGCACCGTGCTTGCGGTGCGCCGCCGGACCATTGGCTATGTCAGCCAGTTCCTGCGCACCGTGCCGCGCGTCTCGGCGTTGGATGTGGTCGCCGAACCGCTGGTCGAGCGCGGCGAGGATCGCGAGATTGCCCGCGGCAAGGCACGCGCCTTGCTGGCGCAGCTCAATCTGCCGGAGAAACTCTGGGCATTGCCGCCTGCGACCTTCTCCGGCGGTGAGCAGCAGCGCGTCAACATCGCACGCGGCTTCATCACCGAGCACCCGATCCTGCTGCTCGACGAACCGACCGCCTCGCTCGATGCCAGGAACCGCGATGTCGTGATCGAACTCATCGCCGCCAAGAAGGCGGCTGATGTCGCCCTGCTCGGTATCTTCCATGACCACGACGTGCGCGAGGCGGTTGCCGACCGCGTCATCGACGTCACCGCTTTCGCTCCCGGAAAAATCGCCGCATGACCAGGAAGCTCTCGGAGACGCCGCTGGTCCATCCGACGGCGGAGGTGCAGAACTCGACGCTCGGCCGCTGGACCGAGATCGCCGACCGCAGCCGGGTGTCGGAAAGCGAGCTCGGCGACTATTCCTACATGATGCAGGATTGCGCCGTCTGGTGCGCCACGATCGGCAAGTTTTCCAACATTGCAGCCAGCGTGCGCATCAACGCCACCAACCACCCGACCTGGCGGCCTACGCTGCACCATTTCACCTATCGCGCCTCGGACTATTGGGACGACGCCGAGCACGAGAGCGAGTTCTTCGCCCAGCGCCGCGCCAGGCGGGTCACTATCGGCCACGACACCTGGCTCGGCCATGGCTCGACCATCCTGCCTGGCGTCACCGTCGGCGATGGCGCAGCGGTCGGCGCCGGCGCCGTCGTGTCGAAGGACGTCGCGCCCTACACCATCGTCGGCGGTGTGCCGGCCAAACCGATCCGCGAGCGCTTCGACCGCCGCACCGCCGAACGCTATCAGGCGCTTGCCTGGTGGGACTGGGACCATGCAAGGCTGCGCGCCGCGTTGGATGATTTTCGTTCGCTTGAGGCTGAGGCTTTTCTGGAAAAATACGGCGGATAAGCCATCACATCATCGTCATGGGCGAACCTGTTTCATTCATATCCCTGACACATCACCGGCGCAGGACGCGGCTTGGCGTAACGCACTGGCCGTGCCGTTCGGTTACCGGCATGCCGATCACGACGCTTACGTCTTCCACATCACCTTCGCTTACCAGGTCCAGCGTCTTGCGGATGATCGGGCCGCCGCATTGCGGGGCCGGTTCGATGATTGCCTGGCACTTTTCGAGCAGCAGGCTCCCGTAATCGAAATCAAGGCGCCCGCCTTCTGCAGCTTCAGGGACATGGAGCACTTCGAGGAACTGCTGGTCCTGGGCCGACCGTAACTCCACACCTGTGGAGCGTAACAAAACTGACATCACCGCGACACGGCAGGTTCATGTGGCTGCGTTAGGCGAGAGCCTGACGATCAATGGTCCGGACTGGAACCTGCCCCCATGCCAGCAACCTCTGCCACGCTCGAAATCCGCGGTGTCACCCGACGATTTGGCAAGAACACCGCCGTCAGCGATATCAACATCGCGATCCCACAGGGTCAGATGGTTGGCATCATCGGCCGTTCGGGCGCTGGCAAATCGACCCTTCTTCGCATGATCAATCGTCTCATCGATCCCAGCCAGGGGTCGATTTTTTTTAACGGCGCCGAGGTCTCCCAGCTGCGCGGTTCGCCACTGCGGCGCTGGCAACGCGATTGCGCCATGATCTTCCAGCAGTTCAACCTGGTGCCGCGCCTCGACGTGCTGACCAATGTGCTGCTCGGGAAATTGAACCACCGTTCGACCGTGTCCAACCTTCTCGGCATGTTTTCCCGCGCCGAGTGCGCCGAAGCTGTCGCCGCGCTCGAGCGGCTCGATATCGCCCGCACCGCGCTGCAGCCGGCCGGCACGCTGTCGGGCGGCCAGCAGCAGCGCGTCGCCATTGCCCGTGCCATGATGCAGCAGCCCAAGGTGATCCTCGCCGACGAGCCGATCGCCTCGCTCGACCCGCTCAACGCCAAGGTGGTGATGGATTCGCTGCAGGACATCAATTTGCGCGAAGGCATCACCGTCGTCACCAATCTGCACACGCTGGATACCGCCCGCACCTATTGCAACCGCATCATCGGCATGGCCGCCGGCAAGGTCGTCTTCGACGGCCCGCCGGAAGAGCTCAACCGCGAGGCCGTGCGTCTCGTCTATGGCGCCGACAGCAATGGCGGCGAAATTTCCGAGGCCATCACCTCGACCAGCGTTGCCTTCAGCCGAAAGATCGCCGCATCCGCCGGACCGCTCGAGCCCGCATTCCCGGGATATTGAGTCCATGATCCCGAAAAGTGGAAACCGGTTTTCTCGGGCAAACGGGAACCGTTTTGTCCAGAGATCATGGACCAAAAAAGAGCGGTTGGGATCGCCAGCCCACGTCAAGGGCACCTGTCAAAATCGATAACGCTGCCGGCGCGGGGCCGGAACCTACAGGAGAGATAACAGATGTTCAGGAAGATGGTTTTTGGCGCCGTTTCGGTGCTCGCCATGGCGACCAGCATGGCCCATTCCGCCGACATGAAGGAATTTCGCGTCGGCATTCTCGGCGGTGAAAACGAAACCGACCGGCTGCGCAACTACAAGTGCCTCGCCGATCATCTGAAGGCCGAATTCGGCTTCGAAAAGGTCTCGCTGTTCCCCGCCGCCGACTATGACGGCGTCATCCAGGGTCTGCTCGGCGGCACACTCGACTTCGCCGAACTCGGCGCTTCCGGCTATGCCAGCGTCGTTCTCAAGGACCCTAAGGCGGTCACCCCGATCCTCACCACCCAGCAGACCGACGGCGCCACCGGCTATTATTCGATCGGCCTGGCACTGAAGTCCTCCGGCATCACCGACATCAAGTCGGCCAAAGGCAAGAAACTCGGCTATGCCGATCCGGATTCGACCTCCGGCTATCTGATCCCGCTGACCCAGATTCCGAAGGACACCGGCGCTTCGAACGAGACGTTCTTCGCTTCGACCCAGTTCAACGGCGGCCATGAGAACAACATCCTCGCCGTGCGCGACGGCAAGGTCGACGTGGCGGTAGACGATTCCTCGGGCGTCGGCGACTTCAAGAACGGCTTCAGCTCTGGCAGCTTCCACAAGGTAGTCGCCAAGGGCGCAGTCGACCCCAACGACTTCGTCGAAGTCTGGCGCTCGGGCCTGATCCCGAACGGCCCGCTGGTCGTGCGCACCGCGCTCGGCGACGACATGACCGCCAAGCTGGCCGCCTTCTTCACCGCCTTGCCGACCAAGGACAAGGCTTGCTTCGAAGGCGTCGAAGGCGGCGACTTTACCGGCTACGTCCCGGTGAAGGCGGACTTCTACAACGTCATCGTCGAGGCCCGTAAGGCAGCCATCGGCGGCTAACGGCGAAATCAGAAGGGCGGTGTTCACTAAAGCGACGTGCGTCCACTTGGACGCACAAAGTACGCTTTAGCATCATGGATTGCCGCATCGGACTTTCCGAAAATCGGACTTCGATTTTCGGGCCGATGCAGCAGCACCGCCCTTTCTGCATCTCCGATCATGACCATTTCAGTGACAGCCCCCTCCGGCGCCACCCACCAGATGGCCGATGCCTGGCGAAGCCAGACGTCCCTGCGCCGGCTCTATACAGCACTCGGCGTTGGCTTGCTGCTTGTCGCGATGTTTTCCAGCATGTGGTTTGCCGACGAAGCCAATGCCGGGCACTTCTTCGACCGTCTGCCCCATATCCTGGATTTCCTGAGCTGGCTGGTTCCCAAGGACTGGAACGACGTCTGGCGCGCGCTGTTCGACATCGCCTCCCCCCATGACACCGGCACCCAGGAATTCAACTTCCCACTCGGCCGCGTTCATGTCTGGGGCGGGCTCTACATCCCCGAATATTTCGAGCTGATGCTGACCACGGTGAATGTGGCGCTGGTCTCGACCTTTATCGGCTTTGTCTTCGCCGTGCCCTTCTCTTTCATCGCGGCGCGCAATCTGACGCCGCACCCGGTGCTGCGGCTCATCGTCAAGCGCCTCATGGAATTGCTGCGCGCCTTTCCCGAAATCGTCATTGCCGGCCTCTTCGCCGCAATCGTCTCGACCGGTCCCATCGCCGCCATCATCGCCATCGGCCTGCATTCGATCGGCGCACTCGGCAAGCTGTTCTACGAGATCAACGAGAACATCGACATGCGTGCCGAGGAAGGCTTGACGGCGGTCGGCGCCAACTGGTTCGAGCGGGTGCGCTTCGCCGACCTGCCGCAGGTGCTGCCCAACTTCATGTCCTATACGCTGCTGCGAATCGAGATCAATGTCCGGGCCTCGACCATCATCGGCGCCGTCGGCGGCGGCGGCATCGGTGAAGAGTTGAAACTCTCCATCTCGCGCGGCTTCGGCGCCAAGACGCTGGCGCTGGTGCTGCTGCTGTTCACGACCATCTTCATCATCGACCAGTTCTCCGCCTGGCTGCGCCGCAAATTGGTCGGCGAACAGGCCTTTTTGATGAGCGCCACCTGACCATGGCCATGACCGTCGATGAAATCAAAGCGATCGAGGAACGCTACCCGCACGTGTTCCGGCGTCCGGCGTACAGGCGCTTCGGTCCGCTGCTCCTGTTCGTCGGCACGCTCCTCTATCTCGTCTATGCCTTATGGTTCTTCAGCCTGCCGCAGGTGTTGCGCGAATCGCATTGGGAACGGCTGCCGCTCTTCCTGACGCAATGGGTCAGCTACGATCTGCAACCGGAATTCCGGCTCCACCAGCCGGAGATTACGCCCAAATATCCGCGTTTCTCGGCGCTGGGCGAGAATCCAAATCCGGATTGGGTAATCAAGAACGCCGACGGTTCCTTCACCGTGCGGATCGACGGCCAGGCCAAATCGGTCACGTTCGACAAGACCTATGCGACGATTGTCGCTCATGGACAGACAGTGCCGGTGGCGCTGACCAGCGGCAAGCCGGTGATCTCGGGCCCGGTGCCGGACTGGGTGACCGTGCATGACGATGAGATCGTCGCCAAGATGGGCTTTGTCGGGGAGGTGCGCGTCACCGTGGACCGGGTCAAAGTCCGCAAACGTTTCCTCGGTTGGGCAAATTTCGTCTTCGACACGCGCTCGCCTTTCTTCGGCAAGTCGGCAAGCGAAGTGGCCTCGCTGATCGTCTCCGGACCCGAACTCAAGCCGGGCACATCCAATCTGGCGCTGGCCGGCGACAACATCTGGAACAACGCCCAGTGGCAACATGGCGATGTCTGGACGAAACTCTTGCAGACCATCGTCATGGCCTTTCTCGGCACCATGCTGGGCGGCATCGTCGCCTTCCCGCTCGCTTTCTTCGCCGCCCGCAACATCACGCCCAGCCGGCTGGTCAACCAGGTGCTCAAGCGCTTCTTCGACTTCATGCGCTCCATCGACATGCTGATCTGGGCGCTGTTCTTCACCCGCGCTTTCGGTCCCGGCCCACTGGCAGGCAGTGCCGCCATCTTCTTCACCGAGATCGGCACCCTCGGCAAAGTCTATTCGGAAAGCCTCGAGAACATCGACGACAAGCCACGCGAAGGCATCAAGTCGACCGGCGCCAATGGCTTGCTGGTGCAGCGCTATGGCGTGATGCCGGAAGTCATACCCATCTTCATCAGCCAGACGCTCTACCAGTGGGAATCCAACACCCGCGGCGCAACCATCATCGGCGCTGTCGGCGCCGGTGGCATCGGCCTGAAGCTGTGGGAAGCGATGCGCACCAACTCCAACTGGGCCAACGTCTTCTACATGGTGCTGATGATCCTGCTGGTCGTCTTCATCTTCGACAACATTTCCAATTTCTTGCGCCGCCGGCTGAGCCGGACAATCCACGATTACAACAGGATCCAGGCCGAGCAGGGTTAGCCTTGTGGCGCAGAAGCGCAAGCATCGTCTCGCTCGGCGCCAAAGGTCGACCCCCACTCCGTCGAGCTGCGCTCGACACCTCTCCCCCGATCGATGGGGCAGAGGAAGGGCGCAAGGCAGTCCGAGTCGGCACCCGTCCTCCAAGGCCGAGGCATTCTTCTTCTCCCCGCGCCACCACGCTTCCTTTCCTCTCCCTCCGGAGGGGGGAGAGGTGGCTCGGCGAAGCCGAGACGGAGTGGGGGAACCACCTGGCAACCGCCGCGAACGCAAATCGAATGGACTAGTCTAGGCGCATCATCGTCTCGCCTCGCGCCTAGGGTCGCCGACGCAGGTCTTCTTCGCGTGACTATCGCCCGATCAGGGAGCCTAAACCGCCCTCTTCCACCCGTTCCTGATATGCTTATACCCGTCTCGATACACCGCTTCCGGGCTCTCGGAAAAATCGCGCCACACCTTGGTTGCCGCAGCCAAATCCTTCAGCGAACGGCCGAACGCCTCGATCGTCAGCCAGTCGTCATAACCGCTTTTGCGGATGGCCGAGAATGTTTCTGTCCACGGAATGTTGCCGCGCCCCGGCACGCCGCGATCGTTCTCAGAGATATGGATATGCACGACATTCCGGCGGTGTTTTGTATAGGCGCCGATCGGGTCGGCCTCCTCGATATTGGCATGGAAAGTATCGTACATCGCCTTTATGTGCGGCCGGTCGATGACGTCGATATGCTCCGAGAGGTCCGCCATCGTGTTGAGGAGATAGCATTCGAAGCGGTTGAGCGCCTCGAGGCCGATGGTGACGCCCTTCTTGCCGGCATAGTCGCCGATCGCGCGTTGCGAGGCGACCGAGCGCTTCTTCTCGGCAGCCGTCGGCCCAGAACCGGAAAACGCGCCGAGCGTCGAATGCAGCGGGCCGCTCAGCGTGCTGGCGTCAAGCGCATTGGCGCAGTCGATAGCCCATTTCATGTAGTCGACGCCGGCCTTGCGCGTTGCCGCATCGGCCGCGATTAGGTTCATCGCCGGATCGCCCATTGCCGAGACAGCCGTTCGCTCCAGCCCGATGCGGTCGAGCAGTTCGCCGAGCTTCTTATAATCGTCGGGCGTGCCGGCGAAGATCGGTATCTCGACGCCATCGAAGCCGGTCGCCTTGATATCGCGCAGCAGTGGCTCGTGTTTCTTCGACACGGCCGTCGTCCACAAGAACATGCACATGCCGATTTTCATCGACGCCCCTCCCCTTGGATCCCCCGGATTTTTTTAGAGCTTCGTCCACGCCCCATTCTTCTTCGACGACTTCACGCAGGCCTCGATGAAGGCCATGCCCTCGACGCCGTCCTGGATGGTCGGGAAGACGACGTCCTTTGCCGGCTTGCCGCCCTTCCTGCGCGCCGCGCGGATCGCGCGTGCGGCCTCCTGGTAGATGTTGGCGAAGCCTTCGAGATAGCCCTCGGGATGGCCCGACGGCACGCGGCTGACACGGCCCGCCACCGGCAGCGCGCCGGCGCCGTTGCGGGTGATCAGCTGCTTCGGCTGGCCGAACGGCATGTACCAGAGATAGTTCGGGTCGGCCTGCACCCATTCCAGCCCGCCCTTCGAGCCATAGATGCGCAGCTTCAGCCCGTTCTCGTGACCCGGCGCCACCTGGCTTGCCCAGATCATGCCCTTGGCCGGATGCGTCTTGCCCTCAGGCTTGAAGCGCAGCATGACGTTGACGTTGTCATCGAGCAGCCGTCCCGGCACGAAGGCGTCGAGGTCGGCTGAAAGGGAGTCCAGCTCCAGCCCGGAGACGAAGCGGGCGAGATTATAGGCATGCGTGCCGATATCGCCCAGCGCGCCGCCGGCGCCTGCCTGTTTCGGATCGCCGCGCCACGCCGCCTGTTTCTGGCCGGTGGCGGCCAGATCCTCGGTCAGCCAGTCCTGCGGATATTCGGACTGGACGATGCGGATGTCGCCCAGCACGCCCTTGGCGACCATCTCGCGCGCCTGCCGCACCATCGGATAGGCGGTGTAGTTGTGCGTCAGCACGAACACCTTGCCGGTCTTCTCGACCACGGCCGCCAGCTTCCTGGCTTCGGCGAGCGTCGTTGCCAGCGGCTTGTCGCAGATGACGTGGATGCCGGCCTCAAGGAATGCCTTTGCCGCCGGTACATGGACATTGTTCGGCGTGACGATGGCCACCGCCTCGATGCCGTCGGGTCGCTTCGCCTCGGCCTTGGCCATCTCGGCATAGGACGCATAGCTGCGGTCCGGATCGAGGCCGAGTTCGGCGGCCGAGGCCTTTGCACGAGCCGGGTCGGATGACAAAGCGCCGGCGACCAGCACGAAATCATTGTCCAGGCGCGCCGCGATCCGGTGCACCGCGCCGATGAAGGCGCCTTGCCCGCCGCCAACCATGCCGTAGCGGATCGGGCCGCCTCCCGTTTCCGACTTCGATGCGCCGACCATGTTTTTCTCCTCGCTGTTGTTCACCTCCCCCTTGAGGGGAGGTCGATCCGCGCAGCGGATCGGGTGGGGTCGTAGAGGCAGAGCTCGGCATGAACCCTCCCCTCGAGGGGGAGGGGAAAGGCTCGCTAAATCCCCATCATCCCGCGCAGCACCTCCTTGTCCGTAGCGCCACCGGCGAAATCGTCGAATGCCTTTTCCGTCACCCGGATGATGTGATGCTCGATGAATGGTGCGCCCTCTGCCGCACCATCCTCCGGATGCTTCAGGCAGCACTCCCACTCCAGCACCGCCCAGGAATCATAATTGTACTGCGTCAGCTTGGAGAAGATGCCGCCGAAATCCACCTGCCCGTCGCCCAGCGAACGGAAGCGGCCGGCGCGGTTGGTCCAGCTCTGATAGCCGGAATAGACGCCTTGCCGGCCGGTCGGATTGAACTCGGCGTCCTTGACGTGGAACGCCTTGATGCGCTCGTGATAGATGTCGATGAATTCGAGATAGTCGAGCTGCTGCAGCAGGAAGTGCGACGGATCGTAATTGATGTTGCAGCGCTTGTGGCCGCCGACCGCATCGAGGAACATCTCGAAGGTGGCGCCGTCGAACACGTCCTCGCCGGGATGGATCTCGTAGCCGACATCGACGCCATTGTCCTCATAGACATCGAGGATCGGCTTCCAGCGCTTGCCGAGTTCGGCGAAGGCTTCCTCGATCAGCCCGGCCGGCCGCTGCGGCCAGGGGTAGAGGTAAGGAAAGGCTAGTGCTCCGGAAAAGGACACCGAAGCCTTCAGGCCAAGGTTCTTCGACGCCTTGGCGCCGAACGTCATCTGCTCGACCGCCCATTTCTGCCGCGCCTTCGGATTGTTGTGTACCGAAGCCGGCGCAAAGCCGTCGAACTGCGCGTCATAGGCCGGATGCACCGCCACCAATTGCCCCTGCAGATGCGTCGACAGCTCGGTGATCTCGACGCCGGCGTCAGCGCAGATGCCCTTCACCTCGTCGCAATAGGCCTTGGAGGAGGCTGCCTTCTTGAGATCGAACAGGCGCGCGTCCCAGGTCGGGATCTGCACGCCCTTGTAGCCGATACCGGCCGCCCATTTGGCGATCAACGCCAGCGAGTTGAACGGCGCGGCATCGCCCGCGAACTGCGCCAGAAACAGTCCAGGGCCCTTCATTGTCGTCGGCATCGGCATCCTCCCTCATTGTTCTCGCGACCGAGCATAGCGCCGATTGGAAGCAGGGCCAGCCACTTTGGTCTTTTCTCAACGGGCGCTTGCACGCGCCACCATTCTGGTATTACCAAATATGCGAATTTGGTCAAGCCTCGCGATGCGTCATCATGGCCCCATGATCACACGAGATAAGGATAAATATCTCAATATAATCAAAGAAATAATTCGCACAGAAAGTCGCATTCCCGCGCTTCTTGCCGTCCCGGAGAATTTGCTGTAGACCTCGCTTCAGGCCCAATTGGTCGAACCAGTTTGCGAGAAAGGACTGGGGATGCCTTGGGGAGGAACCCTTGCGCCGCCTTTTGGCGATGCATGTCGCAGGCGAACCATAGAGACGAGTTGGGAAGGACAGACCATGCATCTTTCGACGCACAATTGGATGCGCGCGGAACCGTTGGAGACGACACTCAAGCGCATCAAGAAATTCGGCTATGAGTCGATCGAGATTTCCGGCGAGCCCGAACAATACAAGACCAAGGAGACGCGGGCGCTGCTGAAGGAGCATGGCATCCGCTGCTGGGGCGCGGTGACGCTGATGCTGGGCGAGCGCAACCTTGCGGCCAAGAACCAGGGCCAGCGCGAGCGCTCCGTTCAGTATGTCAAGGACGTGCTGACCATGGTCAGCGAGCTCGACGGCGAGATCATCACGCTGGTTCCGGCGACGGTCGGCAAGGTGGTGCCCGACGGCACCGAGGAAGAGGAATGGAAGTGGGTTGTCGACGCCACCCGTGAATGCTTCACCCATGCCAAGAAGGTCGGCGTCAAGATTGCCGTCGAGCCGCTCAATCGCTTCGAAACCTACCTGTTCAATCGCGGCGCCCAGGCCCTGGCGCTGGCCGACGCGGTCAGTCCCGAATGCGGCGTCTGCCTCGATGCCTACCACATCCACATGGAAGAATTTAACGTCTATGACGCGATCCGGCAGGCCGGAAAGCGCCTGTTCGATTTCCACGTCGCCGACAACAACCGCTTTGCCGCCGGCCTTGGCCAGATCGACTGGCCTAAGATCGTCGCCACCTTGCGGGAGATCGGCTACGACGGCGCGCTGACCAACGAATTCGTAGCACCCGTAGACCGGACGCCGGCGGCCCCCTATCCCGACATGGTCGAGCGCAATCCGGTCGACATCTCACCCGAACAGCTGAAGTTCATCCAGGACCACGGCTCCAGCGTGCTCACGGAAAAGTTCTACACCGACCAGATGCGCATCAACGCCGAAACGTTGCTGGCGCTGATCAAGTAGCCGACTGCCTGTTGGGAATTTGCCCTTCCGTCAGACGGCGGTAGGGCTGGGGAAGAATATGCGCATCAAGACCGTCCAAGCCTGGTGGGTCCGCGTCCCGATCGAAGCCGCTCGGCAACACCGCAGCGACTTCGGCCAGGTGACGACCTTCGACGCCGCCATCCTGCGCATCGAGACCGATGACGGGCTGGTCGGCTGGGGCGAAGGCAAGAACGCCGCCGGCAGCGCCGGCAGCTACGGCGCCCTCGTCCACATGCTGAACCATGAGGTCGGGCCGCAGCTGATCGGCCGCGATCCGGCCGATATCGGCGTCATCTGGGAAATGCTCTACAATGGCGTGCGCCACGACAGCGCCGCGCGCGCCGGCCACGCCATGCCGCAGCTGGCGCGGCGCGGCATGAGCATCGCCGCCATCAGCGCCGTTGACATCGCGCTATGGGACATCCTGGGCAAATCACTCGGTGTGCCGGTCTGGCGGTTGCTCGGCGGCCGCAAGCTCGATCGCATGCCGGCCTACGCATCCGGCGGTTGGGCCGCCGCCGACGTCATCGGCGAGCAGTTGAAGTCCTATATCGCCAAGGGCGGCTTCAAGGCACTGAAGATGCGGGTTGGTGCCATGGACGGCGCAGCACACATTTCCGCCGCCCGCGTCCGCGCCGCACGGCAGGCGCTCGGCCCCGATGTCGAGTTGATGGTCGACGCCCACGGCACCTATACGGTGGCCGAAGCCAAACGCTTCATCCACCTTGTCAACGATTTGGACCTCGCCTGGTTCGAGGAGCCTATCATCGCCGACGACAAGCCCGGCATGGCTGAAGTGCGGGCGTCAGGTGCCGTCCCGATCGCCACCGGTGAAAGCGAGGCGACACGCTATGCCTTCCGCGACCTCGCGGTGCTGAGAGCCGCCGACATCTTCCAGCCGGATCCCGCCTTTTGCGGCGGCATCAGCGAGGCGATGAAGATCGGCACCATCGCCAGCGCCTTCAATTTGCGTTTCGCGCCGCATTTGTGGGCCGGCGCACCCTGCTTCTTCGCCGGCTTGCATGTCTGCGCCGCCTCGCCGTCGAGTTTTACCGTCGAATATTCGCTCGGCGCCAACCCGATGATCCATGACCTGATCGAAGAGACTGTCGAAGCCAAGGACGGTATGATAGCGATCCCGGAAGAACCGGGTCTGGGATTCACCATTTCGGAGCGGTTCCTGGAGGCGCACGCGCAACGCGGTTGACAATGAAAGAAAAGAACCTTCTCGCGGAACTCGCCGCCTACCTGTTCTCCCACTCAGACAAGGAGACCGGCCGAACGCCGTCGGAACGCGAATTGGCGGAGCATTTCGCTGTCAGCCGCGGCCAGATCCGTGAGGCGCTCGCCATCCTCGAAGCCATGCGTATCGTCGAGCGCCGGGCCAAGTCCGGCATCTACATCGATACCAAGCAGGCCAGTGTGGAAGCCATGGCGCTTTTTGCCCGTGCGGGCCTGCCGCTCGACCCGATCCAGATCTACGAGACGGTCGAGCTGCGCAAGATCCACGAGATCAAGGCGGCCGAACTTGCTTGTTCGCGCGCCACCGAGGAGAATTTCGAGCGGCTGCGCGAAATCCTGAAAGCTTCGGAAGAGCGCATCGCCGCCGGCGAAGGCCTTGCCAGGGAAGACCGCGAATTCCACCTGGAGATCGTGCGCGCCACCAAGAACAGCGTCTTCCACAATGTCTGCAGCGTCTACTACATGATGGGCGAGCAGCGCCTGCCGATCTATTTCAACGACCCCGAGCGCAACGTGCGCTCGCATGCCGAGCATATCCAGATCTATGAGGCGCTGCTGCGCCGCGACGGCAATCTCGCCCAGGCGCTGATGAGCGCCCATCTGCAAGGGGCTGAGAGCTACTGGAAAGGCCTGATCGAAGGCCATGGCGAGGAACCTCAAAGCCCGGCACTCGAAAGAGCCTGACATGGCCCGCATCCTCACGACCCACCCCCTGCACCCGCGCGCCTCGGCCATGCTCTCGGGCGCCGGAGAACTCGTCGTCGCCTCCGCCATCGATCCGGCCACGCTGGCCGCCGAGGCGAGGAATGCCGACATCGTCATCGTGCGCGCGCCGCTGCCGCCACAGCTCTTCGACGCAGCGACGCAGCTGAGGGCGGCAATCCGCCATGGTGCCGGGCTCGACATGATCCCGATGGAAGCAGCGACCGCCGCCGGCGTGCTGGTGGCGAACGTGCCGGCGGTCAATGCCCGCTCGGTAGCCGAGCACGTCATGTTTGCGGCGCTCGCCCTGCTTCGCAACTTCCGCGTCGTCGACCGCGACCTGCGCGCAAAAGGCTGGCTCGCCGGCCGCGAGCACACCAATTCCAACAGCGAGCTTGCCGGCAAGACGATCGGCATTGTCGGCCTTGGTGCTGTCGGCCAGGCGGTTGGCCATATCGCCGCGCACGGCTTCGACCTGAAGGTGGTGGCAACGACGCGCAGCATGCAGCCGGCGCCGGAGAAGGTCGGCTTCCTGTCGATCGACGCGCTGGTCGAACAAAGCGACATCATCGTTCTGTGCTGCCCGCTGACGCCGGAAACGCGCGGTCTGATCAACCGGGAGCGGATCGCCCGCATGAAACCGCATGCGCTGCTGATCAATGTGTCGCGCGGGCCGGTCATCGACGACGACGCCCTGATCGAGGCCTTGCAGAAACGCCGCATCGGTGGCGCCGCGCTCGATGTGTTTTCGACGCAGCCGCTGCCGTCAAACCATCCCTATTTCGGCTTCGACAATGTCATCATCACGCCGCACATGGCCGGCATCACCGAGGAATCGATGATGCGCATGGGCGTCGGCGCGGCAGGCGAAGCCTTGCTGGTGCTGGCGGGCAAACTGCCGGTCAATCTGCGCAATCCCGAAGTGGTCGATCATTACCGGCGGCGCTTTCCGCCGAGCGTGTAACACATCGCTGTTTCGCCCCAATTCTCGGCGACGCTGAACCCATGTTCACTCTGCGCTTCGCGTCCCTGGTTGCCGCGTCTTCGATCTGCGCCTTGCCGTCGTTCGCCGCGGCCGAGAGCAGCTACGTCTATTGCGACAACGGGCTGCGCTGCTTCAAGGCGCCGTGCCCGTCGAACAGCGCACTTGACCTCGCCACCGGAGCGATCATCAAGGGCGTGTCGGTCGACCCCAGCGGATTACCGCAGGCCGACAAGGCGATAACGGATCTTTCCGACGCGCTTTATGCCGGAAAGATCGTCGTCAGGGGCTCGATCGAGCACCGCACCCAGACCATCACCGGCAAGGAGTACAACCTGCCCTGGCTGGTCGCGACCCGCATCGTACGGACCGCCAAGGACAGCGAACGCAAGCACTGTTCGTCGCACTGATATTCAGTCCAGCCCTGGTCACGCGCCAAGCAGCGACTCTATTTCAGCAGCAATCCGCAGCAGGCGCCGGTCATGCCCGTTGCGCGCCACCAGCATCAATCCTGCAGGCAGCGTCGTGCCTGGCATCGGCAGCGAGATCGCACAAAGGTCGAACTGGTTGGCGACCTGCGTGTTGCGCAGCAGCAGGCTTTCGGTGCGGTCGCGCAGTTCGGCGTCCTCAGTCATCGCAACGATGGTCGGCGCTGTCACCGGTGTGGTCGGCAGAGCCAGCACATCGACCGATGCCAGCCGCTCGTCCATGGCAGCGGCGAGCGCTGCACGACGGCGCATTGCCCTGATGTAGACCGGCGTCGGCAGCATTGCCGCCCGCGACAAAGGTCCGCTGACGTGCGGGTCGACCGGCACCGATGCCCCTGTCGCCAGCCAGTCGGCATGCACTTCGGCCCCTTCCATCGCCGCGATCGAGCCGCGCTTGGTCGCCACGCGCATGTCGGCAAGCAGATCGTCGATCGACCGGTCCGCCAGGCGCGCACCTGTCTGCTCGATCTTGCGAAGGCTGCGATCGAACGCCGCGGCAACCTCGCTTTCGGTGTCTTCGAAAAGAAGTCCGCGCGGAATGCCGACACGAAGCCCGGCAAGCGGCAGCGACAGGTGCAGTGCCGGCAGTTCCTCGCCGGCCATCGCGGCGTCAGCGACCGCGCATGCAGCGACGCTCAGCGCCAGCGGTCCGATTGAATCCAGCGTTGCGGACAATGGATAGGCGCCGGTCAATGGTACGCGCCGCGCCGTCGGCTTGAAGCCGACGACGTCGTTGAGAGATGCCGGTATGCGCACCGAACCGCCCGTGTCTGAGCCGATGGCGATGTCGCAGGTGCCTTCGCCGACCGAAACGCCGGCGCCCGAAGACGAGCCTCCTGGGATGCGGCTGGCATCCATCGCATTGCCGGGCGTGCCATAGTGCTGGTTGTCACCGATAGCGGTGAAGGCGAATTCGGTCATGTTGGTCTTGCCGATGATCACCGCGCCGGCCTGCCGCAGCCGGCTGACGATCACGGCATCGCGCAGCGGAGGTGCTGCGGTCCTAAGCATCAGCGAGCCGGCCGTGGTTGGTTCGCCGGCGACATCGAACAGGTCCTTGATCGAGATGATGGTGCCGTCGAGCGGCCCCAGTGTTACGCCCGCGCGCTTGCGCGCATCGCTGGCATCAGCCGCGGCCCGTGCGGCTTCGGCATAGAGCTTCGTAAACACCCGTTCTTCGCCGGCACGGGCAGCAAGGCGCGCAAGGATGATTTCCAGATGATCACGGACTGATTGCATTTTCGGTGTCGGACTCCAGATGCCTTGAACGTCCTTGGGGCATGGCTTGCCGAGACTTAACCCGGCGCAGGCGGTTTTGCACCCTGTCGAATGCGAGGAAAATCCGATGCTCTACAAAGGCAGCTGCCACTGCGGCAAGGTCGCCTTCGAATTCAAGGCCGAACTGACCGGCGCCGTGCGGTGCAATTGCTCGATCTGCTCGCGCAAGGGCGCCCTGTTGTGTGCCATCCCGCATGAGACCTTGCAGGTCCTGGCCTGGGGCGATGATCTCGGAAGCTACACATTCGGCAACCATGCCATCGCGCACCGGTTCTGCCGTGGCTGCGGCATTCATCCCTTTGCGGAGGACGTTCGCGAAAGCAGAGAACGCAGTGCCTACATCAACGTCCACTGCATAGCCGATCTCGACCTTTCGACCCTGTCGGTCTTCGATTTCGACGGGCGGTCGGCCTGAAGCAATTCCAGGACAAAGTGCGCAGCGGTTTTCCGTCCGGAACCAAGCTACCTATCGATAGCCCGTCGCATCGGCGGGCTTGCCGGCGTCCTGGACCTCCGGAACATAACGCCAGGCGTCGGGCCGTGAGCCGTCGAGGTCGGTAAAGCCGTAGACCTGCGCCAGCCCACCGCTGGACAGCGACTGCCCGTTCCAGCGCGAGCGATCCGGATCCGCCGCCAAAGCCGCAACGGCGCGACCGACGAAGCGTGGCGTTTCGGAAATGACGAAATGCGGCATCTTGGCAGTGGCGTCGCGCCAATTGTCCTCGCTGACGCCAAAGGCTTCCAGCATCATCTCCGAACGCAGCCAGCCGGGCGTCAGCGACACGGACGTAGCGTCGTGTTTTGCCAGATCCTTGGCATGCGCCCATGCCATCCGCGTCACCGCGACCTTGGCGAGGTCGTAGAAGGGCGACAGCCGGTAGTGATCGGCATTGTATTCGGCCGTGCCGTCTGTGACCTCGACGAGCAGCCCGCCCGGACGTTCGATCAACAGCGGCAGCGCATGGTGCGCGGTGATCAGATGCGTGTCGATGCCAAGCCGCAGCATGCGCAGGCCGTTGTCCAGATTGTGGTCCCAGACCGGCTTGTCCCACTCGAACAGCTTTTCACCACCCCAGATGTCGTTGATCAGGATGTCGAGCCGGCCCTGTTCGGTGCGGATGCGCTCAACCAGCCTGTGCACATCGTCGGACACCAGATGATCGACCTGCACGGCGATGCCCTTGCCTCCGTTCGCGCAGATCAGTTCCGCTGTTTCCTCGATGGTTTCGGGCCGGGCATATTCGGATTGTCGGGCGCGCGTACTGCGCCCGGTGACATAGACGGTGGCGCCGGCTGCGCCAAGTTCGACCGCTATGCCTCGTCCGGCGCCGCGCGTCCCGCCGGCGACCAGGGCAACTTTCCCTTGCAACGTCATTGAACTCTCCCAAAAACGGACTCTCGATCAGACACGGGCTGGCCAGTGCTGCTCACATCATATATATAAATGATCATTCGGTTATATCAGGATGTCAAGATGACCCGGCCAAAAACCCAGTCCGACGAGCAGGTGCTGGAGACCGCGCACCGGCTGATCCACGAGCATGGTCCTGAAGCACTTACCTTCGAGCGTTTGGCGAAGGCTTGCGGTCTCTCCGGTGCAACGCTGGTGCAGCGCTTCAAGAACAAGGCGCAATTGAAACAACGCACCTTGCTGCACGCCTGGGACGGTCTCGACCACAACACCAGAACGCTGGCAGCCACGGTTCCCAGAACTCCAGCCGGTGCGGTGGCGCTGCTGGTGTCACTGTCGCAAGGTTATGGCGGCATCGAGTCCTATGCCGAAGGCCTGCTTGTCCTGCGCGAGGATCTGCGCGATCCCGTGCTCAGGGCGCGGGGTGCGGCCTGGAAGGCATTCCTGTGCGGCGCTCTTGCAACCTGTTTTGCTGAAACGCCCAACCCGCCACGCGACATCGGCCTGCTGATGGCCTCGCATTGGCAAGGCTCGTTGCTGTGGTGGAGCTTTGACCCGGCGATCGAAGTGGCCGCCTATGTCGAGGACAGCCTGAATCGCTTTGTCGCTGCCATCACAACGGCGTCGGCCCGAAAACCGTGATGGTTTTCGGGCCGATGCACAGTGTCAGGGAAACCTGATCTGCTTCGAGGCTACTCGGCGCGCTTCGGGCCGCGCAGGAACACCACGATGGCCGCCAACAGTGTCGCCGCGCCGCAATAGGCGAAGGCGCTGGCCACGCCAGCATGATCAACCAGCAGGCCGCCGAAGACGGCGCCGAGCGCAATCGCAACCTGGAACGTCGCCACCATCAGTCCGCCGGCGCTTTCGGCCTGATCGGGCGCGGCCCGCACCAGCCAGCTCTGCAGCCCGACCGGCACCGCACCGAAAGCGAAGCCC
Organism: Mesorhizobium cantuariense; assembly: GCF_042647205.1. Taxonomy (NCBI): domain Bacteria; kingdom Pseudomonadati; phylum Pseudomonadota; class Alphaproteobacteria; order Hyphomicrobiales; family Phyllobacteriaceae; genus Mesorhizobium; species Mesorhizobium cantuariense. The sequence continues at coordinate 5,718,865 of NZ_JBHRVD010000001.1, forward strand.
CAGACCGCAACGGCTGCAGCGGCGATCGTGGGCGAAGCTCCGAAAACCAGCATCGAGGCGGCGGCCAGCGCAATCATCAAGGGCGCCAGCGCAACGGCTGCCTTGAGGCTGCGTTCGGCCAGGATGCCGCCGGCGACATTGCCGAAGAAGCCGCCTATGCCATAGGCCAGCAGAACCAGCGAGATCGTCTCGATGTCGAGCACGGGGACCTTCTCGAGGAAGGGGCGGACATAGGTGAAGCCGGCAAAGTGTCCTGAAGCGACCAGCAGCACGACCAGCAGTGCGATCCTGATCGACGGGCGTTCCAGCACATCGAGCAAGGTGCGGAAGCTCGCCACACCCACGGGCGGCAATTTCGGAATGGTGGCCAGTTGCACCAGCAGCGCCAGGGCGGCAACCACAGTGGCGATCATGAAGGCAGTGCGCCAGCCCCAGATGTCACCGACATAGGCACCGACCGGCGCCGCGCAGACCGTCGCCAGCGAAACGCCGGTGAGGATGATCGACATGGCGCGCGGCATCAGCCGCATCGGCACCAGTCGCAGCGCCATGGCCGCCGACATCGCCCAGAAGCCGCCAAGTGCTACGCCGAGCACGACACGGGCAAGCAGAAGCACGGGCAGCGATGAGGCAAAGGTGGCCAGAAGGTTGGACAGGATCAGGAACACCGTCAGCATCCACATCACCAACCTGCGGTCCATGCGCCTGGTGATGATGGCCATGGTGGGTGCGGCAATGGCGCCAACGATCGCGGTTGCCGTCACCGCCTGTCCGGCCACGCCTTCGCTGACGCCGAGATCGCGCGCCATCGGCGTCAGTAGGCTGGCGGGCAGGAACTCCGCGGTGACGAGCCCAAAAACGCCAAGTGCCAGCGAGACCACGGCGCCCCAAGCCGGCTCGGTTCGTTCATCGGAGTCTGCAGAGTTCAAAAGTGTGGCGTCGATGACGCCTGTCGCGGGTTCGGCCATGATCAGTCTCCGATCTGTTTGCAGCGCAGCATTTGGCTGCAACGCAACATAGGGAGTGACTCCTTGGAGTTTCCATGCTAGAAACCCCATCATGCTTGACCATTCGTCCAAAATCCCCATCACTGGCGACCCGCTGACCGACATATTGCGCGGTTTGCGCCTCGATGGCGTCGAGTATGGCCGCTTCGAACTGAAGGAGCCTTGGGGTATTCAGTTCCCGGCCCAACCTGCGGCACGGTTTCATTTCATCGGCCGGAGGGGTTGCTGGCTGAAGCAGCCATCCGGCGAATGGGTGGAACTCAATGCAGGCGACGCGGTGCTGCTGCCGCGCGGTGCAGCACACGTGCTGGCCAGCGAGCCGGGCGCCCAGACCTGGCCAATCCATGGCTACGAAGTCGAGGAGGTCTGCAAGGACGTCTACTGCATGTCGAACGAAGGCATGTCGGAGTGTTGCAGGCCGGGAACCCTGTTGTTTTGCGGCAGCATGTACTTCAATCTCGATGGCCTACATCCCCTGCTCGGCATGATGCCGGACGTGATGCGCACGCATGAGCTGGAAGCCTACGAGCCCGGCATTCCGCATCTCTTGGAATCGATGGCGCGTGAGGTGACGATGGAGCGCGTCGGCTCCGGCGGCATCCTGGCGCGGCTGGCCGACGTGCTTGCCGCCACCGTTATCCGCTCATGGGTCGAACGCGGCTGCGGCGACTCGTCCGGCTGGATCGCCGCGGTCAGGGACCGCGAAATCGGCCGCGTGCTGGCCGCCATTCATCTCGAACCGAACCACGACTGGACGGTCGAGTCGTTGGCCCGGATGATGGGCGCCTCGCGATCGGGATTTGCCGAGCGCTTCGCCACCATCGTCGGCGAAACGCCGGCAAAATATGTCACCCAGGTCAGGATGCATCAGGCGAGACAATGGCTGGTCCGCGACCGGATGAAGATCTCCGTCGTTGCCGCGCGTCTCGGCTATGAATCGGATGCCGCCTTCAGCCGCGCCTTCAAGCGCGTCATCGGCTCAGCCCCCAGCCACCTTCGCGCCGAGGAACAAGCTGATATCCGCCAGGCCAGCTGACGCAGCATGGAGGCCGTGACGGACTGGTGATTCCGAGCTAGGAATCAGCATGGTTTTCACCTCGTCCAAGACTGTCTTGCCCGCCCCAGGCGGCCCGCTGACCGAAATGCTGCGCGGATTGCGGCTTGACGGCGTCGACTACGGCCGCTGCGAACTTGCTGAGCCGTGGGCCGTATTGTTTCCAGCCCAGAAGGCGGCACGGTTTCACTTCATCGGCCACCGCGAATGCTGGCTGTTTTCGCCATCCGGGGAATGGATCGAGCTGAAGGCCGGCGATGCATTGCTTTTGCCGCGCGGCGCTGAGCATATCCTTGCCAGCGCGCCAGGCATCCATGCCGTGCCGATCGAAAATTACAGTGTCGAGCCTTTGCAGGACAACGTCTTCAATGTCTCGAACGGCGGCCAGGGCCCCAAAACCTTGCTGTTTTGCGGCAGCATGCGCTTCAACCTGGACGGATCGCATCCTTTGCTGGGCATGATGCCGGACATGATGCGCGCCAAGGAATTGATGGCGGGTGAGCCCGGCATCCCACACCTGCTGGAAGCCATGGCCGGCGAGGTAACCATGAACCGGGCCGGCTCCGGCGGCATGCTGGCGCGGCTGGCCGACGTGTTGGCTGCAAGCATCATCCGTTCATGGGTAGAGAACAGCGGCAGCGACACCAGCGGCTGGATCGCAGCGATCAGGGATCGCGACATCGGCCGTGTGCTGGCCGCCATTCATCTGCAGCCCGACAGAAACTGGACCGTCGAAGCGCTCGCCCGCGAGATGGGCGCCTCACGTTCGGCCTTCGCCGAACGCTTCACGGCCGTCGTTGGCGAGACACCGGCGAGATACGTCGCCCGGGTGCGCATGCACCAGGCGCGGCAGTGGCTGATCGACGATCGGATGCGGGTTTCGACGATCGCCGCCAGGCTGGGTTACGATTCCGAAGCGTCGTTCAGTCGGGCATTCAAGCGCATCGTCGGCATAGCGCCCAGCCATCTGCGCACCGTCGACGGCACCTCCGAAGACCGCTGAGACCATCCCGTCCCCGGCTGCCGTGGATTGCCGGATTGGATGAATTGCCAAGCCTTCCGGACGCAATGTCATTGCCGGGCCAACAGCATGCAATAGCTTGCCATGGCCAGCAAGTGAGGGGGCCGGTGGCAAGTCGGCCCGAAGAGGAGAGCCTATGCCAAATCATCTGAAGATCATTGCACTCGCCGTCATGCTTGGGGTTCCCGGGCGCGCCTTTGCCCTTGAGGACAGCTACCTGCCGGCCGACAAGGTTCCCTATGTCGCGGAAGTGCCCGACCAGCCGCATCGCCTCGGCCCGTTGTGGGGCGAGCGGGCCAAGGGTCCGGCAGGCACGTTGCTGAAGGTTCCCGGCAACTGGAGCGCACCGGTCCATGCACACACCGCGGATTATCGCGCTGTGGTCATAAAGGGGCTGTGGGCGCACTGGCAGATGGATGGCGGCGAGGCGACCAAGGTCGAGCTGCCTCCGGGATCCTACTGGACCCAGAAGGCCGATGAGATGCATGACGACGCCTGCGTCTCCGACACGGAATGCGTGATCCTGCTGATCAACGAAACGCCTTACGAAACCTACTTCCAGAAATAGCCGGACCCACAGAGGCAGCGCACTCCGTCCGTTGGCCGGCCGGCCGGCGACATGGGCGTGCATGAAAGCCGAGAACTCAGCTGGCGTGGCGAAGGCTTATCCCGCTGCCCTTGTCGAACAGCACCACCTTGTCGGGATTCCAGGCAAAGCGCACGGATTGCTCGATGGCGACATCGGTCCTGGCCGGCACGGTGGCACGCAGCGTGGCGTCGCCAACGCGCAGCGTCAGAATCTTTTCGACGCCATGGTTCTCGACGTCGTGGACCCGCGCCTCGACCGGCGCACCGCTCTCGAGATAGACGTCCTCGGGACGAATGCCGAAGACGAGCGGGCGACCATCGGTCGCCGCGTGCGCCTTGGCTCCCCCTGAAAAAGGCATTTCGAAGTTCATCGGCGCCATAACCGCGCGGCCGTTCACAAGCTTGCCGTCGATGAGGTTCATCGGCGGCGAGCCGACGAAGCTCGCCACATAGGTGTCGCGCGGATTGTTGTAGATCTCGTGCGGCGTCCCGGTCTGAACGATGCGGCCATGGTTGAGCACGCCGACCTTGTCGCCCATCGACATCGCCTCGATCTGGTCGTGTGTGACGAACAGGAAGGTGGCGCCAAGCTGCATCTGCAGGTTCTTCAGTTCCGTGCGCAGCGCCTCTCGCAATTTGGCGTCGAGCGCCGACAGCGGCTCGTCCATCAGGAACACGCGCGGCTTGCGCACGATGGCGCGGCCGATGGAAACGCGCTGCATCTCGCCGCCTGACAGCTTGTCGGTCTTGCGGTCGAGCAGATGCTCGATCCTCAGCGTGCGGGCGGCGCGGTCGACGCGATCCTTGATCTCGGCGTCGGGCAGCCGGCGGATCTTCGGCTTCAGCGGGAACTCGAGATTTTCACGCACCGTGTAGCGCGGATAGAGCGAGTATTGCTGCAGCACCAGCGCCACGTCACGCTCGGCCGCACCCCAGTCGGCGACGTCGACGCCGTCGATGAAGACCTGGCCTTCGCTGGGCTTTTCCAGCCCGGCGATCAGCCGCAGCGTCGTCGTCTTGCCGGCGCCCGTCTCGCCCAGCAGCACGAAGAACTCGCCGTCGGCGATGTCGAGATCGAGCCCGGTCAGGGCAGTGTGATTGCCGAAGGTCTTCGAGATGTTCTTGAGCTGGATATGGGCCATGGTCAGTTGTCTCGATGCTGTTCGAGGGCGGTCTGCCCTCCGCTATGGCTCCGGGCGTTCGACTGTTCGAAAAGCCAAATCGTTGGCTTTTCGCGGCCTTCGGCCGTCACAGTCTCACCCCCAGCGACTTGCCGCTTGCCGTGTCGAAGAAATGCGCCTGGGCCGGATCGATCCTGGCAAACACCTTCTGGCCGGGACCGGCGACGAAGCCGCTCTTGGTGCGTGCGCGCAGCATCTTGGAGCCGACCTTGAGATCGACGATGTCGAAGGAACCGAGCGGCTCGACGATCTGCGTCTCGACCGGCAGGAACCCCTCGGCCGCATCGCGGCGGATGAGGATGCCTTCCGGCCGGATGCCGAGCGCCAGCTGGCCGCCGGCATGGCCGTTGAGCTTCGACAGCAGCGCCCGCGGGAACTCGAAGCCGGCGGCAGCCCCGCCGACCGTCACCGAGACCGAGGACGCTGTCTCGGCGACCGCCGCATCGGCGACGTTCATCACCGGACTGCCGACGAACTGCGCCACGAACAGATTGGCCGGGTGCGAATAGACCTCGTCCGGCGTTCCCACCTGCTGCAGCACGCCTTCATGCATGATGACGATGCGATCGGCGAGGCTCATCGCCTCGATCTGATCGTGCGTCACATAGATGGTGGTCGACCCCTGCTTGATGTGCAGCCGCTTGATCTCGGCCCGCATCTCCTCACGCAGCTTGGCGTCGAGCGCGCCGATCGGCTCGTCCATCAGCATCGCCTTTGGCCGCCGCACCAGCGCCCTGCCGATGGCCACGCGTTGCATGTCGCCGCCCGAAAGCGCCGACGGCTTCTTGTCGAGCAGGTCCAAGATCTGCAGCGTCTTGGCGACCGAGCGCACTTCCGAGTCGATCTCGGCCTTGCTCTTGCGTGTGGCGCGTAGGGGAAAGGCAATGTTCTCATAGACGCTCATATGCGGATAGAGCGAGAACGACTGGAAGACCATGGCGATGTCGCGATCGGCGGCCTTCAGATGCTGGATCGGTTTGCCGTCGATGAGGATGTCGCCCTCGTCGATCGTCTCCAGTCCGGCGATGGCGCGCAGCGTCGTCGTCTTGCCGCAGCCCGACTGGCCGAGCAGAACGATGAACTCGTTGTCGCTGATCTTCAGGTTGAGGTCCTTGATGACCTGGACGGCGCCGAAGAATTTCTGGACGCCGCGAAGCTCGATCTGGGTCAATGCTGTGCTCCCGGATTTCGCATCTGGCCGGTGCCGGCCTTCTCCTCAGGTGCGATCTTCGAGGTGATGTTGAAGCCGATCAGCCCGATCAGGATGATGGTCAGGCCATAGGTGTGCAACAGCATGTTCCAGGGCTGGCAGAGCGCTATGATGCCGAGCACCATCAGCACCTGCGAACCGGGCTCCAGATATTTCTGGTTGATGGCACGAAAGCTCATTTGCGGATCGCTCCGAAGGACATGCCGCGCAGCAGATGGTTGCGGAGCAGGAAGGTGAAGATCGCGACCGGCAGCAGGAACAGAAAGGTCCCCGCGGCGATCACCGACCAGTCCGGCAGGCCGGAGCCGACCTGGCTGGGGATGAACGGCGGTGCTGTCTGGGCGCGGCGGCTGGTCATGATCAGCGCGAAGGCATATTCGTTCCACGCCGTGATAAAGCAGAAGACGGCGGTAGCGGCGATGCCGGTTGCGGCCTCGGGCAGCACGATCTTGAAGAAGGCCTCCATGCGGGTGTAGCCATCTACGAGGGCCGCCTCTTCATACTCTTTCGGGATCTCGTCCATGAAGCCCTTCATCAGCCACACCGAGAAGGACAGGTTGAAGGCGGTGTAGAGGATGATTAGGCCGACATGGGAATCGTTGAGCCCGACCGCCCGGTACATCAGGAACATCGGGATGGCGACGACCACCGGCGGCAGCATGCGCGTCGACAGGATGAAGAAGAGCAGGTCCGCCTCTCCCTTCACCTTGAAGCGCGAGAAGCCGTAGGCGGTGAAAGTGCCCATGCCGACCGCCAGTACCGTCGAGGTTATGGCCACGATCAACGAGTTCATGAAGCGGCTCGGATAGCCGGACCACTGCACCTGGCCCTTGCCGTCACGCACGATCTTTTCGCCGCCGTCGAAGACGACGCGCTCCCACCAGGGAGCAGCTGCATACTCCTCCGGCGACGCTGGGTTGCGCATCTGCGAGCGCTTGGCGAACAGCTTGACGAAGGGCGATATTTCCGGCTGGAAGACGACCGTCGGCGGGATGGTGGTGGCGAGATTGCGCGGCTTGAACGCCGTCGAGGCAATCCAGTAGATCGGCGCCAGGAAGATGATCGTCACCAACAGGACGGCGACGATGGCGACGCGATTGAAGCCGATTTCGGAAGAAGTGCGCACGGCAGCCATCTCAGCGCTCCTTCACCTTGTTGAGGTATTTGACGTAGATGTTGGTGATCGCCAGCACCATGATCAGCACGATGTAGGCGAGTGCGCAGGAGCGCCCGGTCTGCCATTCCTGGAATGCCATCTTGTAAAGTCGGATGGAGATCAGTTCGGCCGTCGGCTGACTGGTCAGGATGTAGGCGAGATCGAAGGTCTTGAATGCCTCCATGGTGCGGAAGATGACCGCGATCATCAGGATCGGCGCCACCAGCGGCAGCGTGATGCGAAAGAAGGTGTAGAACGGTCCGGCGCGATCGATCGCGGCGGCTTCGTAGAGATGCTTCGGCACCGCCGACAGGCCGGCGAGCGACAACAGCATGACGAAGGGCGACCACATCCAGATATCGGTCAGCGCGACGGCATAGAGCGCCATCTTCGGGTCAGACAGCCATTCGAAGGTGCCGAGGCCGAGCGCATAGTTGATGATGCCGAAGGAAGGGTCATAGAGCAGTTTCCAGAACAGGCCGACGACGGCCATCGACAGCATCATCGGCAAAAGCAGCAGCGTCGTCAGCAGCCCCTTCAGCGGGATGTCGCGATTGAGCAGCATCGCCACGCCGAAACCAACGACCAACTGGCCAGCGACCGAGATGATGACGTACTTCGCGGTGATGGCGAAGTTGGACCAGACATAGGGATCGTTGAGCAGGTCGCGATAGTTCTGCAGCCCGACGAAGTTCGCCGGCGCATTGGTAGACGCGCGAAAGTCGGTGAAGGAATAGCCGAGCGAGTAGATCAGCGGAAAGATGTTGAAGACGATCAGGAACAGGACCGTCGGGATGATGAAGAGGTTGCGGATCGAAATATCGCTGAGGCCGCGCGCGGCCGCCCGCGAGGACCTGTCCAGCGTGGTGATCATCGTGGTCGCCAAGACCCTGCTCCCGTTTGCGAAAAAAGAAACGGAGGAGGCACCGACGCCCCCTCCGTGAGACACGATATTATTGACCGCGGCCGTACTTCTTGAAGGTCGCGTTCCAGTCGGCCGCCAATGCGTCCAGCGTTTCCTTGGCGGTGCCTTCACCGCCGATCATGTAGGGATAGACCCGCTGATTGAGCTGCTGCAGCAGTTCGGCATATTCCGGCACCGCCCAGAAATCCTTCACCTTGAACATGGTCTCGTAGAAGGCCTTGTTGTACGGCGTTGCATTCTGGAATTCAGGCGACTTGAGCACGGCGGCACTGCAGGTGTAGCCGCCAAGCGCTGCCCACTTCTTCTGGGTCTCGTCCTTGATGAACCATTCCAGGAACTTCGTCGCCTCTTCCTGCTTCTGCGAGTAGGACACGATCGAGATGCCTTGCCCACCGAGCGCGGCGAACTGGTCGCCGTTCGGGCCGGGAGGGTTGGCGAAGAAGCCGGTGTTCTTGGCGTTCGGGTTCGACGCTTCGTTGATCAGCGACGGGAAGAACGCGAAGTAGTTCATGCTCATCGCGGCCAGGCCTTCGGTGATCGCCTGGTTGTCTTCGACGAAGAACGCCTTGGCCCAGCCTGGAGGCGTGAACTTGTAAAGCTCCTTGTAGGCGTCGAGCGCTGCGACCGCCTTGTCGGAGTTGATGAAGCCATCGACCTTGTAGGTCGAATAATCACCCAGTTCGCCACCGTAGGAGAACAGCGCGTTCTCGAAGCCCATCGCCATCGCGTCGTAGGAATTGTCTGTGTAGATGGCGATGCCGTATTTTTTCTGGTCCGGCCGGTAGAAGAACTCGGCGATGTCGCGCAGCGCCTTGAAATCCTTCGGCACGTCGAGATCGTAACCGTACTTGGCCTTGAAGGCTTCCTTTTCCTTCGGATCCTCGAACCAGTCCTTGCGATAGGACCAGCCGACGGCGTCGCCTTCAAGCGGGATGGCCCAGTACTTGCTGCTGCCGCCCGGATATTCGGCGTAGTACTTCACCGTCGCCGGTGCCATCACGTCGCCGACCTTGTGCTTGTTGAAGAAGTCAGTCAGGTCGACATAGTGGCCACCGGTCGAGCCGGCACCGAGCCATTGCGAGTCGCCGACAACCATATCATAGGCGTCACCATGGGCGTTGAACTCGGTGAAGGCCTTGGTCTGGAAGTCGGGCCACGGTGTGGTTTCCACCGTGATCTTGACGCCGGTTTCCTTCTCGTACTCGTTGCCGAGTTCCTGCAGATAGTTGGCCGGATCCCATTCCGCCCAAAATATGGTGAGTGACTTTTCCTGCGCGTAAACGGACGTTCCGCAGGCAAGCGTTAAGCCGATACCAGCAAGTACGCTGGTCACTAACTTGCGCATAATGATTTCCTCCCTTGTGCGCATTCTACCTTGTCGACGAGCCGGCAACGGGGCCGGCCCTGGTAGTTCCTCCCGTGATCGCACTTTTCCGGCTTCGAGCCTCCTCGCCCTGCCGGAAAATGGATCGCAGCCCTCACTTTCGATCCGCTTTTCTTACCTGATCTGGTATTACCAATTCCGCATGCACGTCAAGCCCTTTCTTGGCAGCTCGACTTGGCCATTGCTATCGGATTTTGGGTTTATCTGCCTGTTTTACCAATATTTTCCTACTCAGTGATACACGCAGGTGTTGCTCCCTACCCCGCACTGCGGCTAATATCAGTAGTCGGCATGCCAATCTGGTCGAACCAGATTGGCGCTATTTCACGACTGCCGTCGAATCGATGCTGTCTTCGTCACCGATCGATTCCGCGACCGCCGCACGCACCAGCGCCCCGGCCGCCCATTGCGCGACCGACATCGTCCGGCGGCTGTCCAGCCCCCAGATATCCTTGAGCACGATCAGCACCTCGACGCCGAAGATCAGCGACAGCGCCTGCGCCAGCCGCTTGAAGTCGCGCGGCGGCAAACGGCCCTTGAGCGGCGCGATCGCCTCTTTCAGCAAGTCGATGCGGTGACCACGCGTGAAGGCCGGCTCGCCGCCCAGCGTGCCGGCCTGACGCCGCGCCCATTGATCGAGCGACAGCTTCAGTGCCGCCTTGAACGTGGCCTCGAAGGCCTCGATGCGCGGCATGGCCGTGTCGAACAGGTCGGCGACCCGGCGCTCGGCATCGGCCGAGGTCGATTGCCAGGTGAGGATTGGCCCCAGCCCCTCGTCGACGACAGCCTGCACCAATGCGGCCTGGCTCGGGAAATACCGATAGGCGGTTGCACGGGAAACCTCAGCCGCCTCGGCGACCTCGCTGACCGAGGGCGTGACGCCCGCCTGCATCAGCCTTGTCGCCGTCTCCAGCATCAGCCGTTTCGTGCGCGCGCGCGGTCCACGCTCAGGCACTGGGCCGCCTCCCCGCTCGGTCCCGTCGCTGGCTGTGGATTGTTGACGTGAGACATCCATGTCAATACGATACGCACGTCTCAAAAATTTGCAATGACCTTCGCATCGTCGAGCGGCCGAGCAATGAGCAGTGGGGGCGGCATCGCGCCCTGCCTGGATTGGGGAACGTAATGAAACGCATCTATGTGGTGGGCACCGCGGACACCAAGGGCGAGGAACTCGCCTTCCTGGCCGATGCGATCACTGCTGCGGGCGCCGCCGTTTCCCGTGTTGATGTCGGAACGCACGACGCGACCGTTCCCGTCGACGTCAACGCAAAGGAAATTGCCGGCCATCATCCCGGCGGCCGTGACGCTGTGCTCGGCGGCAATGACCGCGGCGCCGCCGTCGCTGCGATGGGCATTGCGTTCGCTCGCTTTGCCCAATCGCGAAACGACATCGCCGCCATGATAGGCATTGGCGGCGGCGGCGGGACGTCGATCATCACGTCAGGCATGCGCGCGCTGCCGCTCGGCCTGCCCAAGATCATGGTCTCGACGCTCGCCTCCGGCGATACCGCGCCTTATGTCGACGTTTCCGACATCATCATGATGCCTGCTGTGACCGACATGGCCGGGCTGAACCGACTTTCCCGTGTTGTCTTGCACAATGCCGCCCAGGCGATCGCTGGCATGGCAGCCAGACCTGCGCCGCCGCCCGACGGCAAGCCGTCGATCGGTCTCACCATGTTCGGTGTCACCACGCCTTGCGTGACCGCCATCGCCGATCAGCTCCGTTCGACCTATGACTGCATGGTCTTCCACGCCACCGGCACTGGCGGCCGCAGCATGGAGAAGCTGGCTGACAGCGGTCTGCTGTCTGGCGTCGTCGACATCACCACGACCGAGGTCTGCGATCTCCTGTTTGGCGGCGTCCTGCCGGCGACCGAGGATCGTTTTGGCGCGATCGCCCGTACCAGGCTACCCTATGTCGGTTCGGTCGGCGCGCTCGACATGGTCAACTTCTGGGCGCCTTCAACCATCCCGGAGCACTATCGCGGCCGGCTGTTCTACGAACACAATCCCAACGTCACGCTAATGCGCACCACGGCGCAGGAATGCCGTGCGATCGGCGAGTGGATCGGCACCAGGCTCGCCCTTTGCGAGGGGCCAGTGCATTTTCTCATTCCAGAAAAGGGCGTTTCGGCGCTCGACATCGAAGGCGGCGCCTTCTTCGACCCGGAAGCGGACGCTGATCTCTTCGAAGCCATCGAGCGCACCATCAGGCCGAATGGCCAGCGGCGCGTGACGCGCCTTCCGCTCCACATCAACGACCCGGAATTCGCAAAGGCTGCAACATCAGCCTTCCTCGACATCGCCAGACAGTGAGAGATCTCAAAAAATGCCCGCCATACCGCGCAAGGACATATTGAAGAAATTCAGGGGAATGATCGACAAGGGCGTGCCGGTCGTCGGCGGCGGCGCCGGCACCGGCCTGTCGGCCAAGGCCGAGGAAGCCGGCGGCATCGACCTCATCATCATCTACAATTCCGGCCGCTACCGCATGGCCGGACGCGGCTCGGCCGCCGGCCTGCTCGCCTATGGCAATGCCAACGAGATCGTCAAGGAGATGGCTTACGAGGTGCTGCCGGTGGTCAAGAAGACGCCGGTGCTGGCCGGCGTCAACGGAACTGATCCCTTCGTCATCATGCCGCTGCTGCTGGCAGGGCTGAAGACAATGGGCTTTTCCGGCGTGCAGAACTTTCCCACCATCGGTCTGTTCGACGGCAGCATGCGGCAGAGTTTCGAGGAGACCGGCATGGGCTTCGGGCTCGAGGTCGACATGATCGCCGAGGCGCACAAGCTCGACCTGCTGACCACGCCCTATGTCTTCAATCCGGATGAGGCCCGCGCAATGACCAAGGCCGGCGCCGACATCGTTGTCGCCCATATGGGCGTGACGACAGGCGGCTCGATCGGCGCCACCTCGGCCAAGTCACTCGACGACTGCGTTCAGGAGATCGACGCCATTGCCAACGCGGCCCGCTCGGTGCGCAAGGATGTCATCCTGCTTTGCCATGGCGGGCCGATCTCGATGCCGGACGACGCCCGCTACATTCTCTCCCATGCCAAGGGCCTGCACGGCTTCTATGGTGCCAGCTCGATGGAACGGCTGCCGGCGGAAGCCGCGATCGCCAGACAGACGGCGGATTTCAAGGCGGTGACGCTGGAGCATCGGACCCAAAAGTGGAAACCGGTTTTGGGAGAATCCGATGCTCCCACAAAAAGACAGAACGGCGAGAAAACCACGAAGAAAAAGAAGGGATGATGAGAGATGAGCGACAAGAGCAAAATGTTTGTCTACCCGAAGGACGTCAGCGCCTTTGGCTTCGACTGGGGAAAATTGTCGCTGACGGTAGCGCCCGAAGTGAATGGCGCAACCCGCTTTTCCGGCGGCGTCGTCGATCTGCCGTCCGGCAAGGGCCACACACGCCACAATCATCCCGGTGCCGAGGAAATCATCTTCGTCATCTCCGGCCATGGCGAGCAGATGGTCGAGGACGAGAAGGGCAACCCGATGGTCGAGAAGGTCGGTCCCGGCTGCACCATCTATGTGCCGGAAAGCCGCTTTCATTCGACACTCAACACCGGCGACGGGCCGATGCAGCTTTTCGTCGTCTATTCACCGGCAGGGCCTGAACTGGGCTTGCGGGAATTGCCGGATTTCAGGCTGCTGCCGGCGGGCGGGAAGTAACCATGTTCGGGCAGCGCCGCCCCTCCTTGCCGATTAGGCGGTCGCGCCCCTGTTCCACCCCCGACCCCGGTCACCGAACATCACATAGCCAGCATCAGTCACGGCAACCGTGTCCTCCAGCTTGATGAAGCCACGCGTCGGGTGGAGCATGGTCGTCTCGACCGACAGCACCATGTTCTTTTCCAGCGGCTTGGCCGCATAGGTGCCTTCATAGGTCACCGGATGGTTGGTCATCAGGAACGGCGCCTCGTGCGTAATCAGGCCCATGCCATGGGCGAAGAAATCCGTGTAGGCAGCCACTTTCGAGGCCTTCAGCACGCCCTCGGCGTGCGAAATCATGTCGCCGCCCAGCGTGCCCGCTCTGACCTTTGAAAAGGCCGCCTGCTGCACTGCCTCGACCTCGGCCAGCAGATCCTCAAGCTCGGCATCCGGTTCGCCGAGAATGCCCATCCGGCAGAGGTCGCCGATATAGCCGTGATAATTGCCGCCGGAATCGATCGACAGCACCTCGCCTTGCTTCCACGCCTGCGGTGAGGCGGCGCGGTTGTGGCTGGAACCCAGCGTCAGCAGGCAATATTCAAAATGGATGCCGCGATTGGTCTCCTCCCGCCGCAGCTGCTCGATGATCTCGGTCTTGGTCGTGCCTTCGCGTGCCCAGGCAATGGTCGCGAGCATGGAATCGGTGATGAGTTCGGAGGCCGTGCGCAGCTTCTCCAACTCGGCATCGGTCTTGATGGCGCGCATGCGCTCCAGCATATCGGTCGCATCGATCAGCTTGGCGTCCGGCAAGGCCTTGCGGATCAGCGTGTAGGCGTCCGACGGCAGGAAGCCGGGCTCGATACCGATGCGGGCGCCGGCCTTGCCGATCTTCTGCAGGTGCTCGACGGCGAGGTTGGCGGCGTCGAGCGTGCCCCAGCAGGCGGCGTGTAGCGTCGGCGTCCAGAACGGGTTGTTCTGGTGTTCGCCGCCTTCCATGCGGTTGCCGATATAGGCGGCATGGTCCGGCCCGCCCTTTTCGTACACGACGATCGGCAGGTACCGGCTATGGCCGATCGCATCCATGGCGGCGAAGAAGATGAACTTGTAGCCGCCAAGCAGATATTGCGTGTTGTGCTTGGAGGTGGCGAGCAGCACATCGATGCCGGCCTCCTCCATCAGCCCGTCGACCCTTGCCTGGTCGAACGGGATATTGCCGACGGCATTCTTGCCCGGAGCAATGTTCATCTCTCTCTCCCTGAATTGCCTGGAATCGCTGACTGTCTCGGTACAGATCCCTTGGCTATGGTCAAATCTGCACCATTCTGCCCGCTCTGGTCCAGCCAGAAATAGGCTGAATAGCACGATCCGATGTCACCATGCTGTCATTCGTCATATGTCGACCCAATCTGGTCCTACCAGGTTGATCAAATTGAGCCGCTTCCTGCAAACTGGTCCAGCGGACGAAAATTTCAAAGCCAAGCGAGGATGCGCCAATTCCGTCTCTGGCGAAACCCTCGCCAAGGCTCATAATCGCCGCCGCAGGATGCCGGCGGGCTTGCCGGCGTCTGAGGGATATTGGCGCGCCCGACCGGGTCGCGGAGAGGACGGAGTTCGATCATGTCAGGTTTCACGATTTCCAGACGCACGATGCTTGCCGGCTCGGCAATGCTGCTGGCCTCCACCGCCATGCCGACATCAGGCTGGGCGCAGACACCGAAGAAGGGCGGCCGGCTGGTGCTTGCCGCAGATTCCGAACCACGCAACCTCAATCCGGCGATTGTCGCCTCCAACGGCGTGTTCTTCATCTCCAGCAAGATCGTCGAAACGCTGGCCGAAGCCTCCTTCGACGGCAAGGACGGGCTCGCTCCACGGCTGGCGCTGAGCTGGGAAGGTGCTGCCGACGGCCTCTCAGTGACCTTCAAACTGCGCGACGGCGTCAAATGGCATGACGGCAAGCCGTTCACCTCGGCCGACGTCGCCTTCTCGGCTCTGCAGATCTGGAAGCCGCTGCAGAATCTCGGCCGCACCGTCTTCAAGGATCTGGCCGCCGTCGACACCCCTGACGATCTCACCGCCGTGTTCAAGTTCGCCAAGCCGACGCCCTTCCAGCTGATCCGCAACGCGCTGCCGGCGCTGAGCAGCGTGGTGCCGAAGCACATCTACGAGGTCGGCAAGATCGAGGACAACCCGGCCAACAACGCGCCCATCGGCACCGGGCCGTTCAAATTCGGCGAGTACAAGGCCGGCCAATATTACCGGCTGACGAAGAACACGGATTACTGGGGCAAGGACGAGCCCTATCTCGACGAGATCATCTATCAGGTGCTGCCGGATCGCACGTCCGCGGCGAGCGCGCTGGAGGCTGAAGAGATCCAACTCGCAGCCTTTTCCGCCGTGCCGCTGGCCGACCTCGACCGCATCTCGAAAGTACCGGGCCTGAAGGTGATCTCCAAGGGTTACGAAGGGCTGACCTATCAGCTTGTCGTCGAGATCAACCATCGCCGCAAGGAACTGGCCGACGTCAAAGTGCGGCAGGCGATCGCGCACGCCATCGACAAGGATTTCGTCGTCAAGACGGTGTTCCTCGGCTATGCCGCCACAGCCACCGGTCCGGTGCCGAAGAACGATCCGCAGTTCTACACCGCCGATGTGCCGACCTATGCCTTCGACGTCGCCAAGGCCAACGCGCTGCTCGACGACGCCGGCTACAAGAAAGGTGCCGACGGCAACCGTTTCTCGCTCAAGCTGCTGCCCGCACCCTATTTTAACGAGACCAAGCAGTTCGGCGATTATCTGCGCCAGGCGCTCGCCGCCATCGGCATCGACGCTCAGTTGGTCAACAACGACTCGGCCGCGCACATCAAGGCGGTCTACGCCGACCACGCCTTCGACCTCGCGGTCGGCCCGCCGGTGTTCCGCGGCGATCCGGCGATCTCGACCACCATCCTGGTGCAGAGCGGCATTCCGGACGGTGTGCCGTTCTCCAACCAGGGCGGCTACAAGAACGACGCGCTCGACGCGCTGATCGCCAAGGCATCGGAGACGCTCGACACCACTGCCCGCACCGACCTCTACAAGGAGTTCCAAAAGGAGGTGGCCACCGACCTGCCGCTGATCAACGTCGCCGAATGGAGTTTTATCAGCGTTGCCCGCGACACGGTCGGCAACATCGCCAACAACCCGCGCTGGGCGGTGTCGAACTGGGCGGACACGTATTTGGAATCGTGACACAATTGCGCGGATGAAAGTTCGCGAAATCATAGTAGGCGTTGAGTTCTACGAGGCCCCCCTCTGTCCTGCCGGACATCTCCCCCTCAAGGGGGGAGATCAGCAGCTTGTCTGTCCCGCGAATTCTTCAATGTTGGAGATTGGCGAAGCCAAAAATGACAGCCAATCTCCCCCCTTGCGGGGGAGATGTCCGGCAGGACAGAGGGGGGTGCCTAGACACCGCACCTCTCACAGCCAGGCCGGCGTTGAGTCATCCCCATGACCCGCGCCCTCATCCTGCTCCGCCGTCGCCTCGTCGGCAGCGTCTTCGTGCTGCTGATTGTCGTCGTCGGCACCTTCCTGCTGCTCGAAGCAGCCCCCGGCGACGCGGTCGACGCCTATATCGTCTCGACCGGCGGCGACGCCGGCATGATCGAGCTGTTGCGCCATCGCTGGGGTCTCGACCAGTCGGAGCTGACGCGCCTGGCCAACTATTCCTGGGCGCTGCTGCATCTCGATCTCGGCCAGTCGGTGACGTTCTCCCGACCGATCCGCGACGTCATCCTCGAACGTCTGCCCAACACGCTGCTGTTGATGGTCAGCGCCACCGCGCTCTCCTTCGGGCTTGGTTCGGCACTCGGCATCTATGCCGGCGCGCGGCCAGGCAGTTTCCGGGATCGCTTCCTGTCGATCGGCTCGCTGGCGCTCTATGCCGTGCCGGGTTTCTGGCTCGGACTGGTGCTGATCGTCGTCTTTGCCGTCGACCTGCGCTGGCTGCCGATCGGCGGCATCGAAACCCTGGCCTCGGACAAGACCGGTCTCGACCGCGCCGCCGACATTGCCATCCATCTCGTCTTGCCCGTTTCCGCCCTCGGCTTCATCTATCTGGCGCTCTATCTGCGCATGATGCGTGCCGGCATGGCCGAGGTCTGGCGCCTGGATTTCGTGCTGGCTGCCCGCGCCAGGGGGTTGTCACGCCGCCGCATCGTGCTTGCCCACGTCGCCCGCAACGCACTGCTGCCGTTGGTTACCATGCTTGGCCTGCAGTCGGCGCAGATGCTCGGCGGCAGCGTCGTCATCGAGAGCGTCTTTTCCGTGCCCGGCCTCGGCCGGCTGGCGCAGGAAGCGGTGGCGGCGCGTGATACTCCATTGCTGCTCGGGATTATTCTCACCAGCGCCGTCCTGGTCATCGTCATCAACCTGCTCGTCGACATCACCTATGCCTTCCTCGATCCGCGCGTCGGCGCCGGCGAGGCCGGCGCATGAGTGCCATCCGCCGCTTTCTGCGCACGCCTGAAGCGGTCGCGGGCGCCGTCATCCTGGCGGCGCTGATTGCCATGGCGCTGTCGGCGTCGCTGCTCTTCCCCGGCGATCCGCAGGCCATCGCCGGGCCGGCGCTGCTGCCGCCGTTCCAGGACTGGTCGCTGCCGCTCGGCACCGACCGGCTCGGCCGCGACGTGCTGGCCGAGCTTTTTCATGGCGCCCGCACATCGCTGGCCGTCGGGCTCGCGGCCGCGGCCGCCGCACTTGTCGTCGGCGCGGTGATTGGCACATTGGCCGGCTTTGCCGGTGGCCTCGTCGACGAGGTCCTGATGCGTATCACCGACGCCTTCCAGACAGTGCCGAGCTTCCTGCTGGCGCTGGCCTTCGTCAGCGTCGTCGGACCGTCGCTCGGCATCGTCGTGATTGCCATCGCGCTCGGCACCTGGACCGGGCCTGCCAGAGTAGCCCGCGCGGAAGTTCTCTCCATTCGCGAGCGCGATTATGTCGCCGGGGCCAGGGTCATCGGCATGCACCCGCTGGCGATCGCCTTTCGCGAGGTGCTACCCAATGCCTTGCCGCCGGTGCTGGCGATGTCATCGGTGATTGTCGCTGCCGCGATCCTCACCGAAGCGGCCTTGTCCTTCCTCGGCTTGGGCGATCCCAACCGGGTCACCTGGGGCGGCATGATCGCCGAAGGCCGCACTGTTTTGCGCACCGCGCCCTTCCTGTCGATCGTGCCGGGCATAGCACTGGTGCTGACCGTGCTCGGCGTCTATCTCGCCGGCGAAGGCATCGTCGAGACGACAGCGGTCAGGAGAGGCCTGTCGTGACCGCTTTGGCTACGATCCGTGACCTGACGGTGACCTTCCGCCGCGACGGCAGCGAGGTGGCGGCGCTAAAGAATATCAACCTCGACATCGCCACCGGCGAACGCCTCGCCATCATCGGCGAAAGCGGTTCGGGCAAGAGCACGCTGGCACTGGCCATTGCCGGGCTGTTGCCGGTCTCGTCCAGGGTTGATGGGCGCATCGATTGGTTTATGCCACCAACGTTGGGTGCCAAGGCACCCCCCTCTGTCCTGCCGGACATCTCCCCCGCAAGGGGGGAGATTGGCGGTGTCGCGGGGGGCTCCTTGCTTGCGATCTCTGTGATTGGCGAAAGCGGAGATGATGGCGTAATCTCCCCCCTTGCGGGGGAGATGTCCGGCAGGACAGAGGGGGGTGTGACGGAACGCCAGCCTCTCAAATTCAACACCGCGCCCAGCCACATCCCCCGCGGGGGCCGTGACATCGGCTTCGTCTTCCAAGACCCATCCGCCAGCCTCGACCCCGTGATGACCATCGGCAAACAGATCGCCGAAGTGGCGCGAACGCATCTCGGCCTCACATGGCCACGGGCCTATGTGAAAGCAAAAACCCTGCTGGAACGCGTCCGCTTGCCCGATCCCGACTCCGCCTTGCGCGCCTTCCCACATCAGCTCTCCGGCGGCCAGAAGCAGCGTGTGGCGATCGCCGCAGCCATTGCGGCCGGTCCGAAATTGCTGATCGCCGACGAGGCGACCAGCGCGCTCGACACCATCGTGCAGGCCGAGATCGTCGCCTTGATCCGGCGACTGGTGGCCGAGGACGGCATGACGCTGCTGTTCATCAGCCACGACATCGCGCTGGCGGCCGCGCTTGCCGAGCGCATCGCCGTTTTCCGCTATGGCGAGCTGGTCGAGCTTGGCGTGACGGCGCAGATCGTCGGCGCACCGGCCCAAGCTTATACACGCACGCTGCTCGACGCCCATATCGGCCTCGACGCCAAGCCGTTGCTGAACCGAGCCGAGCTCCAGGCATGAGGTTGCTCACGGTGTCCAACCTCACCAAACGCTACCGTCGAGGCGACAAGGCCATCGCCGCCGTCGAGGATGTCTCCTTTCACATCGACTTCGGCGAAACGCTGGCGCTGGCCGGTCCCTCCGGTAGCGGCAAGTCGACGATCGCGCGGCTGGTGCTGCGATTGATCGAGCCGGACGCTGGCCGCATCGACTTCGAAGGCAGTGATTTCCTGGCCTTGAGCGGCGCCGCGCTGCGAGCACGCCGCGCGCGCCTGCAAATGGTGTTCCAGGATCCGCTCGCCGCCTTCAATCCGCGCGCCACGGTGGCGCGCGTGCTCGACGATCCCTTGCGCATCCATGGCATCGCCTCCCGCGCCGAACGGCCGCGCCGCATCGCCGCCTTGCTGGAGCGAGTCGGGCTGGCCAGCGAGCTTGCCCCGCGCGCCATTCATGAAATCTCCGGCGGCCAGCGGCAGCGCGTCGCCATCGCCCGCGCCGTCGCGACGAAACCGTCGCTGATCGTGCTCGACGAGGCGGTGTCGGCGCTCGATGTTTCCGTGCGTGGACAGATCCTTGACCTTTTGCTCGACCTGCAACGCCAGGAACGGATCGCCTATCTTTTCATTTCACATGATCTCGGCGTTATCAGCGCGATCGCCCACCGCGTCGTCCTTCTCGATGCCGGGCGGGTTGCCGAAAGCGGCGATGCCCGAACCGTCATCGACTCACCGCAATCGGCCATCGGCAAGGCGCTGGTAGCTGCGGCGCCAAGACTCGATCGGGTCAGTCGACAGGAAGCATCATGACCGACCCCGAAGCCAGAGCCGCAAAGCTGTCGCGCGAACTCGATTCCGCCTTTCGCAACCGCGCCGATCTCTACCGTCTGTTCCTCGACGAACTGACCGGAGAGCTGGGCGCCGAAAAGGCCGAAGCGATCATGATCCGCGCCATCGAACAGCGCGGCAAGGAAGTGGCGGCAGCCGCCTTTGCCAACTTCGGCCCCAATGATGCACGCGCGATCGGCGAAGCCTTCCTGGCCGTCAGCCCGGATGGCGGCCTGATGTATCCGACCGATGTCGAACGCGACGACGACCGCATCGCCTTCACGGTGAAACGCTGCCCGCTGAAAGATGCCTGGGTCCAGGCCGGCGTCGGAGATGAGAAACTCGCCACGCTCTGCCGCATTGCCGGCGCCTTAGACCGTGGCCTGTTCGAGGCGACCGGCGTGCGTTTCGACAATGTCACCTGGACACCGGACCATGGCTCCGGCTGCTGTCATATCGCGCTGACCAACAGAGCCAGCGATAAAAAGGGAGACGATGCCGGGCGCGTTTCACAGGGGTGACAGTCCAGCACTTCCTTGCTCTGATCGAGCACGCGAATCGGCGGCCGGCACCTCATTGAGGGGATACTACAATGCATGTCGTGACACTGCTGAAAGCGAACATGTTCGATGTCGAGATCGACGGCAAGCCGGCTTCGATCGCCGAGGCCGTGCCGGACTGGAACCCGCATGACCGTTTCGGCCTGGTGATCGACGACGCGCTTGGCGGCATCGGCGCGACCCACCTGCTGCAGATCGCCATCACCTCGTTCTACGACGTCAAGCCAAGCCGCCGCACCGAATTGACGGTCTATCCGGAAATCTATGCCTTCCATATCGGCAAGGGACACGGTGCGCATGCGCCCTATGATTTCTGGCCGGCCCGGCGCGAAATCATCACCTCGCGCGATCATCGCGAGGTCCTCGACGCCATCAACGACCGCGGCATCACCCGGCTCGCTGTCCCCGATCGCCAGCCGCGAGACGTCGTGCACCGGCCGAAGGAAGTCGATGCGGCGCTCGACCGCATCGTTTCGGCATTCGTCTACAGCCCGTCGGGCCGGGTTTCGGATCCCGACCTCGTCATTTCAGGCAACGACAGGCGAACTGAATACAATCCCAACAGCGCCTTGCGGCCACGCTACACTGACAACCGGCCGGCTTCGGTTTCGACGGCGGCCAAGCCGGTCAAGGAAGTCGATCCGTCCTATCAGGAATGGCTGCGCAAGCGAGAGCACGACCTGACCAGCGAGGAACGCGCCTTTGTCGAACGCCGCCGCGAAGCGCTGAGACAGGGCGGCCTCGTCACCGAGACCTACCGGCGTGCCGGTGTCCGCGAAGCGCTGATGCGGCTGGCGTCGGCCGGCCTCGACCGCCCGTTCGATCAATAGCCGACGGTGAAGCGCTGCCTGTTGTGGGCCGGCTTCTCGATCTCATCGACCATGACGATGGCGTAGTCCTCGAAGGAAATGCTGCTGCCCTTGTCCGAGGTGAGAAGCGTGTCCTTGCCGAGGCGGAATTTTCCGGTGCGCTCGCCCGGGACGAACATGGCGGATGGCGACAGGAACGTCCAATCGAGGTCGCCGACTGTCTTCAACTTGTCCAGGAAATCGGCGCCCTTCTGCGCTTCGGCCTTATAGATCGCGGGGAATTCGGGGGTATCGACCAACCGCTTGCCGGGCGCGACTTCGAGGCTGCCGGCGCCGCCGACGACGAGATAGCGCTTCACGCCGGAGGCCCGCACCGCGGCGACCAGCGTATCGGCATCGCTGTCCAGGAAATGCACAGAGCTGACCACCAAATCATGGCCGCGGAGCAGGTCAGCCAGACCCTTCTCGTCGAAGAGATCGCCCTTCCTGGCCGTTACGCCCGGAAGTCCGACGATCTTTTCCGGGTTGCGCGCAATGCCGGTGACAGTGTGGCCGCGATCGGAGAGTTCCCCGAGAAGGCGCGAACCGACAGCACCCGATGCACCAATGAGAGCGACTTTTGCCATGTCTATTTCCTTGTTCCTTGTTGGAGGTTTTCGGAGGATGGGATCACGCCGCCGCGATATGGGCGACGAGATTGTCGAAGCTGCCGAACAGTGCGTTCGAACCGATGAGCCGGGGCGCATCGTTGCGGATGACCGCCAGCGAAGGCACGCCATCGGCATGCAGGCGCTGGAACAGCGCGCGGCCGCGGCCGACCAGCTCGCGGTGGACCGTCAGCAGTGCTTCGGTCGGCGCCTTGAGCATCTCGGCGGCGTCTGCCATGCCGGCGGCGGCGAGCACCTCGGCGACACCACCGATCGTCACGACATCGCGGCCGTCGACATAGCGCGCACGCTGGATCGTCTTCAGCGCAGCCAGCCGGCGGCTGGGGTCTTCCAGGCCGGCGGCACTGACGCCGAGCGTGGCGGCATGGGAGTCCAGCAGGGTCCCGCGGACATCGAGGACATTGTGCCGGTAGGCCGGCGTGAACACTTGTCCGGTGAGCCGCTCGATGCGCTGGTCGTTCGCCCAGGCGTGGGCGGCAAAACCTTCATCCATAGGACGCGCGCCGGCACCGGAGAACAGGCCGGTCGGTAGCAGCTCGACGCGCAGGCCTGTGGCCGACAGTCTGTCGAGCATCGGGGTGGCACCATAGCACCAGCCGCAGAGCGGATCGAAAAGATAGGTCACTTCTGAATTGCTCATAATCGCTGCCATCCCTGGTCCGGCTGCCGGCATCGAATGCCTTGGCTCATATGTGGCAGGCAGGGGTCTTGCGATAAATGGCACCCAATAATACAAACTGTCTGATTCAATCAGACAAAGGCTCTCCCCTTGGCCGAACTTCTGAACCTCAATCGGCTCGCCTACTTCACCACGGTGATGGAAACCGGCTCGTTCACTGCGGCGGCAGACCGGCTTGGCGTCGCCAAGGCCGTGGTCAGCCATCAGATCGGCAAGCTCGAGGAAGAACTGGGCGCAACGCTGCTGCGGCGCACGACGCGGCGTGTCTCGCCGACCGAAGAGGGCCGCCTCTTCTATGACCGCGCGATGATCATCCTGCGGGAAGCGGAGGCGGCCTATGGCGAAATCTCGCGCGGAGCCGTCGAACCGAGCGGAACGCTGAGGCTGACCGCGCCGCTCGACTACGGCACCAAGATGGTGGCTCCGGTCATGGCGGCCTATCTCAGAACCTATCCGCATATGCGCATCGAGGCGATCTTCGACGACGCGGTCAGCAATCTGGTGGACGAGCAGATCGATCTCGGTATCCGCGTCGGCTGGCTCGCCGATTCCTCGAACCAGGCGCGGCGCCTGGGCACGATACGGCAGACCGTGGTGGCGAGCCCTGCCTTTGCGGCAAGCCTGCCGCACGACGTGACGCCGCGCCAGGCAAGATCGCTGGCTTGGGTCGGCAACGCCCAGCTGCGCGGCATTGGCCAGTGGCTGTTTTCGAAGGACAATGAGACGGTGCTGACCGAACTCAATCCGATCGTCATGTGCGACAAGAGCCCGGCTGCTCTTGCTTGCGTGCTCGCCGGCATCGGGCTCGGCGTGTTTCCGGATTACAGCGTCAGCGACGATATCGCCGAAGGGCGGCTGGTGCCGGTGTTTGCCGACTGGACCTTGCCCACCGGCGGCATCCATGCCGTCTTTCCGCCGGCACGGTTTCGGCCCGCCAAGGTGCGCACTTTCGTCGATCTGCTTGCGGCCGCCGAGAAAAGGCGATCGCGCGGTGCCTTGGCTTGAAGCCGGTGGTGGTCAGCGGGCCTCTTGCAGGATCATCTCGGCTGCCTTCTCCGCGATCATGACGACCGGAGAGTTGGTGTTGCCCGAAACGATTGTCGGCATGATCGAGGCATCGACCACGCGCAGCCCGGCAAGCCCGTGAACACGCAGGCCGTCGTCGACCACCGCCATCGAGTCCGACCCCATCTTGCAGGTGCCGACGGGGTGGAAGATCGTCGTGCCAATATCGCCGGCCTTGCGGATGAGGTCTTCGTCGCTGTCATACTGCGTGCCGGGCAGCATCTCCTCCGGCGCAAAGCGCGCCACGGCCCGCGCCTTCATCAGACTGCGGACATGGCGCAACGAAGCGATGGCTACACTGCGGTCTCCCTCGGTGGAAAGATAGTTCGGCCGGATCTTCGCCGCCTCCCGCGCATCGGATGAACCCATGTGTACGCTGCCCCGACTTTCCGGACGCAGATTGCAGACCGAGACGGTGACCGCGGGAAAGCGATGCAGCGGCTCGCCCAGCCGGTCGGTGCTCAGTGGCTGCACATGATATTCGAGATCGGGCGTTGCAAGGCGCGGATCGCTCCTGGCGAAGATGCCGAGCTGGCTCGGCGCCATCGACAACGGCCCGCTGCGCTTGAGCGCGTATTCCAGTCCCATCGACGCACGGCTGAACAGATTGTGGTAGCGCTGGTTGAGCGTCGCGGTGTTGGCGACCTTGAAAACGGTGCGGATCTGCAGATGGTCCTGCAGATTTTCACCGACGCCCGGCAAGGCGTGATGAACATCCACGCCAATGCTCGAAAGCAGGTCGGGGCGACCCACCCCCGACAGTTCGAGCAGCTTCGGCGAGTTGATGGCGCCGGCTGCAAGGATCGTCTGTCCAGCGCGGACCTGATGCAGGCGGTCGCCTTGGCGGAAGACGAGTCCGGTTGCGCGCCGGCCGTCGAATTCGAGCCGCATGGTCTCCGCGCCGAGCACCACGCGCAGGTTCTTGCGCGCCGCAATGCCGCGCAGGAACGCCTTCGATGTGTTCCAGCGCACGCCCTTCCTCTGGTTGACCTCGAAATAGCCCGAGCCCTCATTGGTGCCGGTGTTGAAGTCCTCGGTGCGGGGAATGCCGAGTTCCTCGGCCGCGTCCCGGAAGGCGTCCAGGATCGGCCATGACAGCCGCTGCCGTTCGACCCGCCACTCGCCGCCGCTGCCGTGCATGGCGCTCCTGCCGCCATGGAAGTCTTCCGACTTGAGGAAGTAAGGCAGGACATCGTCCCAGCCCCAGCCGGCATTGCCGGCCTGACGCCAGCCATCATAGTCGGCCGCCTGGCCGCGCATGTAGATCATGCCGTTGATCGACGAACAGCCGCCAAGCACCTTGCCGCGCGGATAGTTGAGGCTGCGTCCATTGAGACCGGCTTCCGGCTCGGTCTTCATCATCCAGTCGGTGCGCGGGTTGCCCATGCAGAAGAGGTAGCCGATCGGGATATCGACCCAGTGATAGCGGTCGCTGCCGCCGGCCTCGAGCAGCAGCACACTGTTGCGCGGATCGGCCGAAAGCCGGTTGGCGAGCACGCAGCCGGCGGAGCCGGCACCGACGATGACGTAATCGTAACTGCCGAACGGGGACGGTGAAGCTTCAGTCACGTGCGCGCCTGCTGAGCGGCGATGCGCTCCCATATCGGGGTCATCGCCTGGTTGATCTCGCCGTACAGTCGATACCGCCGTGCATATGCGTCGGCAACCGCCTCGTTGGGTACAAAATGTCGGGCGGCCGCCGTCATGGCGGCGGCACCGGCACTGTAGTCCGCGAAGATGCCGACGCCGGTGCCCGCCGCGATCGCCGCTCCCAGGGCGCCGGTCTCGCGGCTGCGCGCCACGGTAACGGGCACGCCGAGCACGTCAGCGAAGATCTGCGGCCAGACCGTGCTGCGCGAGCCGCCGCCGGACAGCACCACCTGGTCGAAATCGGCGCCCGCTTTGTGCAGGGTCTCGACATGGCGCTTGTGCTCGAAGGCGACGCCCTCGAACAGCGCTCGAAGCAGATGTGCTCGGCTGTGCCAGCCGGCGATGCCGTAGAAGCCGGCGCGCGCATGGCCATTCTGCTGCGAGCCGTAGAGGAAGGGATGATAGATCGGGATATCGCTGTTCGGATCGACGGAAGCGACGAGTTCGCTGCACAATTCGAATGGCGACTTGCCGGCTTCGCCGCCATGCTCGATAAATTCGCGAACGATCCATTCGAGATTGGCGGCCGAGGTCGCGCTGGATTCGATCGCCAGATAGCGCTGGCGATCGAAAGTCGACAGCATGAAGATCGAAGGGTCGCGGGTCGGTTCGTCGGTGATAACCTGGTTGATGCTCCAGGTTCCGGCGATGACCGAGGCGGCACCGGTTCTGGTCACGCCCGAACCGACCGCGCTGGCGACGACATCGAACAGCCCGGCCACGACAGGCGTGCCCGCGCGCAGTCCCGTCAGGGCCGCCACCTCCTCGCTGACATGGCCGGCAATATCGGCCGATTCCAGCACCGGCGGCAGCAGGTCCATGCAATCGCCGAGCCCGTAGGCAGCAAGCAGGTCCGGCTCGTAGCGCCGATCCCGCATCTGCAGCAGGCCGCAGCCCGACATGTCTGATGTATCGCTGCTACGCGCGCCGGTCAGGCGGTTGACGACGAAATCCTTGCACAGGAAGACGGTGCCGATCCTGGCAAATAGCGGCGGAGAAAAGCGCTTGAGCCAGGCAAGCAGGGTTGGCGTCTGCGCCGCCCACGGCCGTTGCAGGCAGTGTGCATAGGTGCGGTCGCCGACATTCTGTTTTGCCCATTCGGCAACGATGCCGACCGCGCGCGTGTCGAGCGACTGGATGCCTATCAGCGGCGCACCCGTGCGATCGAGCGCGTAGAGCCCGTTGCCATGGCCGGCGCAGCCGATGGCGACGATGTCACCGGCGTCGATGCCGGCTTCCGCAATGCATTGACCGATGACCGAAACCGCGTTGCGCCAGAGCTCGTCGAGGTCGCGCTCGACATGTCCGGGCTTTGGCATGGACGAGCGGCCGTCGCGGGCGGCGAGCGCCAGCTCGCGCCCCGACAGATCGAAGAGGATGGCCTTGATGACGGTGTTGCCGGCATCGAGGCCGAGGATGTAGTTTGCCATTGGCGCCTCCCGAGGCCGCAGCCTATGCCTGGTTGTACAGGTCCCAGGCCACGCCGCCATCGGCATCGTCATGAATGATCGCCATCAGCCCGCGCACGACGGCACTCGGGTTGGCATGCTGGTAGATGTTGCGGCCAT
Organism: Mesorhizobium cantuariense; assembly: GCF_042647205.1. NCBI lineage: Bacteria > Pseudomonadati > Pseudomonadota > Alphaproteobacteria > Hyphomicrobiales > Phyllobacteriaceae > Mesorhizobium > Mesorhizobium cantuariense. Next base: position 5,746,170 of record NZ_JBHRVD010000001.1, read on the forward strand.
AGACCATGCCAAGCGAGCCCTGCGCCATCAAGGCAGCCGACTTGTCGAACACCGCACGCAGGTCCTCCTTGCCGCCCCCGCGCACCAGCACCGGGCAGCGCGCGGCCTCGACAACGCGGTGGAAGTCGTTGGGATCGGTGGTCGGATCGGCCTTGATGATATCGGCACCCATCTCGCGGGCAAGCCGGGTCAAGGTGACGATCTTTTCGGCATCGCCGTCGACCATGTAGCCGCCATGCTCAGTGACCGGCAGCATGGCCAGCGGCTCGATCATCAGCGGCAGGCCGTATTTCTCGCAATCGGCGCGCACGCGGGCGATGTTCTGCACGCATTGCCGGAACAGATCCGGCTCGTCGGGCAGCATGAACAGATTGACCACGACGCAAGCCGCATCCATCTCGATGGCGCCGAGCAAGGGCTCGGCTTCGTTCTGCAGCACCGCCCACATCGCCCGGTGGCGTGTCCTGTTGTAAGGATTGCCCATGTCGATGCGCATGACCAGCGCCGGCTTGTCCTTGCCCGGCACGGACTGCAGCAGATCGGCCTGGCCGTAGTTCATCTGGATGGCGTCGGGGCCGGCCTTGACCACCTGATTGACGACATTGGCCATGTCTTCAAGCCCGGCAAGGAAGCTCGGTTCGTTGCAGACGCCGTGATCGATGGCCACGTCGAGGCAACGGCCACCGCCGAACAGCCGGTTCATGCGGACTTTCTTGTTTACGCGCATAGGGCGCTCCTTTGATGTGTTTGGAGGTCGATGCCGTGCCGGTCTGCCAGCAGGGCCAGGAAGGTCGAGCGTTCGGCGGCGGCCTCGCTGGCGCTCCAGCCCTTGTGCGCCGCCAGCGTGTCGAGAACGGCGTTGATGAGATCGAAGCTGAGGCCACCCGAAATGGCAATGGTGGTGCGGCGCAGGAACAGGTCCGCAAGGCACTCGACCTGCTCACGCTCGATGATGTGCCCGATCTCGCTGGCCGAATAGTCCGACTGCGGCAGCATCTGTTCCCCCGCCTGGCGTGAAACGAAAGCCCTGGCCGACGTGCCGTAGCGCTGCAGAAGTGTGTGCGCGCGCTCGACCGGCAGGCCGTGCTCGGCGGCGAATGATGCGCACCAGGCCTGTGCATCGGCCGGGAAGTCGCGGCCACCACCGATGGCCATGTCCTGGGTTCCCATGCTGCGCTCGAGCCCCAGCCGCTTCAACGCCATATCGGCTGCCAGCGCCCCGAACGAACGGAAGGTCGTCCACTTGCCGCCGATCATGCACAGTGTCGCCGGCAGATGTCCGGCCGGTTCGACGAACTCGCAGAAATGGTCGCGCGGTATGCGGCCCGTAAAACTGTCTTCGCTGGCCGGCAATGGACGCACGCCGGCGAAGCGGAACACGATCTGGTTTTCGGCCACTCTGATCGAGGGAAAGACGAAAGCGAGTGACTGCAGGATGTAGCGCTGCTCGTCCTCCTCGCAGCGGACCAGGTCGGGATCATCGACCCGGATGTCAGTCGAACCGATCAGCACCTTGCCGAGATAGGGAAACAGGATGCAGATGCGCCCGTCCTCGTTCTCGTAATAGACCATGTGGCCGCCGAGCGCGTCGAACAGTTCGTTGTTGTCGACAATCAGATGCGAGCCCTTGGTGCCACCCATCATCCTCTGCGCCGCCGCCCCGATGGCCTTGTTGGTCAGGTCGATCCAGCCACCGGTGGCGTTAATGACCAGTTGCGGCCGCACCTGCAGTTGTTCGCCGGTCAACGTGTCGGTAATGGCAAGGCCGTCGCCGGTCGACGACACCTGTGCATAGTTCATGGCGAACGCGTTCGCCCCGCTCGCCGTGGCGTCCAGAAGCATCTCCAGGCCGAGGCGTTCGGGCCGACTTACCCAGGCGTCGTAATAGGTCGCCGAATTGCGGATCGCCGGATTGATCGCCGGCCATGTCTTCAGGGTCTCAGCTCGCCCCCGGAACCTGTGCGTCGGCATCAATCGCCGCGCGGCGGTGAACAGGTCATACATGGCAAGGCCGGTCTTGATCACCAGCGCGCCACGCCGGCTGGGCCGCCGCGTCAATCCCACGAAGCGCACCGCACCGTTAGCGAGGCCGGAGAAAATGTCGAAGATCGGCACCGTCGTCGGCAACGGGGCCACATAGTGCGGGGCATTCCTCAGCAAGCGGTCGCGTTCGAGCAGCGATTCGCGCACCAGTTTGAATTCGCCGTTTTCGAGATAGCGCAGGCCGCCATGCACCATGCGCGACAGGGCGGCACTTGCGCCACTGCAATAGTCGCCCTTTTCCGCCAGCACGACATCGACCCCTTGCAAGGCCAGTTCGCGAAAGACGCTGATGCCGTTGATGCCGCCACCAATGACGAGCACGGCAATGTCCGGCCGGTCGCGCAGACCGGCGATTGTATGGCTACGGTTCATCGGAGGCTGCCTTTTTTGCTCAGGCATCCATCGCGGTGAGATGCGCGGCTGCCGCGGCGTCGATTGCCGCAAGCTCGCTTGTCGCAAGCGTGATCTCGCCGGCCCGCGCATTGTCGAGCGCCTGTTCGGGATTACGCGCACCGCACAGGGCGAAAGTGATGCCCGGCTGGGCGAGCGTCCAGGCGATGACGATCTGCGCCATCGACGCCTGGTGGCTTTCGGCGATCGGGGCGATTGCCTCTTTCAGCTTTGCCACCTTCTGCCGGTTGCCCATCGAGAAGCGTGGATTGTCCTTGCGCTGGTCGTCGCCGCCGAATGTGCGCGCTGGGTCGACCGTGCCGGTGAGCAGGCCCAGCGCCAGTGAGGAGTAGCTGAGGGTGGCGATGTCATGGCGGCGGGTGATCGGCAGCAGGCTGCTCTCGATGTCGCGGTCGATCATCGAATAGCGCTCCTGGATCGCATCGAGCTGGCCGGCATCGATATAGTGGCCGAGATCCTCGGCGCTGATGTTGCTGGCGCCGATGGCGAGGATCTTGCCGGCCGCCCTCAGTCTTTCCAGCACCGCCATCGTCTCGGCGATCGGCGTCGTCGGGTCCTGCCAATGGGTGATGTAGAGGTCGATATGATCGGTGCCGAGACGCCGCAGGCTCTGCTCGACCTCATAGGCGATGCCGTCGGCGCCAAGATAACGATGCACCGGCTTGCCGTCCTGGTCGAAGAAATAGCCACCCTTGCCCGAATGCCAGTTCAGCCCGCATTTGGTCGCGATCACCACTTTGTCGCGCTTGCCCTTGATCGCGGCGCCGACAATCGCCTCGCTGCGGCCAAGGCCGTAGGCCGGTGCGGTGTCGATCAGGCTGAGGCCGGCGTCGATCGAGGCTTCGATCGCCCGCACCGATTCCTGCTCGTCGGTGCCGCCCCACATCCAGCCGCCAATGGCCCAGGTGCCCAGGCCCACAGCCGACGCCGATATGCCGGACTTGCCGATCTGCCGCTGGATCTGTCGAGAATTCATGCTGCCTCCTGTTCGGCCAGCTCGAGTATCTGGAGCCCGGTGGCCTCGTCCGTGACGATGGTGTCGAGATGATTTCCGCGCATGGCACTCAGGATCGGCGCGACCTTGCTGGGACCGCTTGCGATGCCGATGGAGCGCGGGATGGTCGCGAACTCGTCAAGCGTCAACGAGACCAGCGAACGGTTGAGCGAGTAGTTGCAAAGCTTGCCTTGGCGATCGATGAGATGAGCGAGCAGCTCGCCTGTCGCGCCGGACCTCTCGATCGCCTGGCGATCGGCGTTCGAGGACGGATGCAGATCATAGTAGCTGGAATCGTCGGTCAGGATGGAGCCGACACCCACCACCGCGACATCGGCCTCACGCGCCTTGCGAAACACGTCGGCGACGGAGCTGATGCCCATCAACATCTCGCGCTGCTGTGCGGTGTCGGCAAACAGCGGCGCATGGATCTGATAGGCGCGGCCGCCGAGCTTGTCGGCCATAAGCGAGGCGACGTGGTTGACGTCTGTGTAGTGCTTGCCTTGCACCAGTCCGGTGGCGGGGATGATTTCGACATCGTAGCGACGACCTGGCTTGAGGCCGGCGACCAGCGCGCTGACGCCCTTGCCGCCGGTGATCGAGATGGTGTCGCCATCCTTGATAGTGTCGAGCAGCAACCGTGCCGCCGCATCGCCGACCCGCTGCAGGGCTGTGTGCGGATTTTCGGAGACCGACGGCACCACCACCGCCCGCTCGATGCCGCCCAGAGCCACCAGCCGCGCCTCCAGGTCGACCAGATGGTCGATCGGTGACTTGATCTTGATCTCGACGAGGCCGAGCTGGTGGCCGCGCTTGATGAGCCGGTTGACGGTGGCGTGCGAGATGCCGAGTTCCCGGGCGATCTCGGCCTGGGTCTTGCCTTCGACATAGTGCAGGACAAGCGCCTGGTGCATCTGGCGGACAGCGGCGATGTCGTCGCGGGTGTTGGGGGGGGCCATGGTCTTGCTCGGTGCCTTGGAGTTCAGGACTTCTTGCGGTGCAGGAAGTGATCGATCGACACCGCCGCGAGCAGGATGCATCCCTTGATCATGTCCTGCCAATAGACCGAGATATCGAGCAGGATGAGCGAGCTGGTCACCACCGAGAGCAGTGCCATGCCGAGGATCGCCCCGAAGATGGTGCCCGAGCCACCATTCAGCGAGGCGCCGCCGATGACCGCCGCGGCGATGATGTTGAGCTCCATGCCGGCGCCGAAGGTCGGCGTCGCCGCGCCAAAGCGCGCCATGTAGATGACACCGGCCACTCCGGCGAGGGTCGAGCACAGCACCGTGACCCAGAACTTCACCTGATTGGTCCTGATGCCCGAGAACTGCGCGGCCTTCTCGTTGGAGCCGGTGTAGAAAACCTTGCGGAAGGCCGTGGCGCGACGCAGCAGGAAGTCGAAGATCGCCACCACGACGATGAAGATCAGGATGACATAGGGGATGTTGTTGAAGCTGCCCTGGCCGATGGCCTTGAAGGCCGGCGGCAAAGTGAACAGCGACAGCGGTGTGCCCTTGGTGACGACCAGGCACATGCCGCGCACGATGACCATGGCCGCCAGCGACGTGATGAAATGATTGAGGCCTATCACCGTGACGAAAAAGCCCATCGCCGCGCCGATCAGCGCGCTGACGCCGATGCCGATCAGGCTTGCCGTCCACGGATCGAGGCCGGCAAGGAACAGCGCGCCGGAGACCACCATCGAGAAACACACGACCGAGCCGACCGACAGGTCGATGCCGCCGACGATGAGCAGGATGGTCATGCCGACGACGACGATGCCTTCGATGGAAAAGCTCATCAGCATGGCGCGGAAATTGCCCCATGTCAGGAAGTGCGGCGAGGCAAAGCTCATGGCGATGCACAGCGCCAGGATGATGACGATCAGGCCGGCCTCGCGCATCGAGGCGAACTGAGCGAAATTGATGCGCCGCACGGCACCGGCGGCCTTGATCTCGGCGTGCACGAGCGCTTCTCCTGATTCCCTAGGCGACATTCTGGGCCTGCCTTTGAGTTGAACTGTTCTGAACGCCCGAGGCGAGCATGATGATGGCTTCCTCGCCGAGCTCGCTGGCGGAGAGTTCGCCGGCGATCCTGCCTTCGCGCACCACCAGGACGCGGTCGCACAGGCCGATCAGCTCCGGCAGTTCCGACGAGATGACAACGACACCGACACCGCTGCCGGCAAGCTGGCGCAGCAGCCGGTGGATCTCCACCTTGGCGCCGACATCGATGCCGCGCGTCGGCTCGTCCATGATGATGACCTTGGGATCGACGGACAGCTGCCTGGCGATGGCGACCTTCTGCTGGTTGCCGCCGCTCAGCGTCGAGACAGCGGCCTCGATGCCGGCCATGCGGACGCCGAGCCTGCCGGTCAGTTCCCGCGCTTGACGATCCTCGGCCTTGCGATCGAGCAGGCCGAGTGACCCGGTCAGCCTGGCGAGGTCGAGCGCCGAGATGTTCGCCGCGATCGGCAGATCGAGGAACACGCCGGAGCCTTTGCGATCCTCGGAGAGATAGACCAGCCCCGCCTTGACCGCATCGCCATAGCCGCGCAACCGCAGTTGCTTTCCGTCGAGCGCAACGGTTCCTGCCGTCATTGGCCTGAGGCCACAGACAGTTTGCGCGATCTCGCTGCGGCCGGCGCCGATGAGGCCGCCAATGCCGAGAATTTCACCAGCGCGAAGCTGCAGATCGATGTCGGCGAAGCGGCGACCATCGGAAAGCCCCTCGACCGAGAGGAGCAGGCGCCCGGGTTCTTGCGGCGCCAACTTGTCGGGATAGAGCTGGGTGATTTCGCGGCCGACCATCTTGCGCACGACATCGTCCGGTGAGATGGCTGCGATCGGATCGGTCGCCACGTAGCGACCATCGCGGAAGACGGTAACGCGGTCGCACAGCGAGAAGATCTCGGCCATGCGGTGGCTGATATAGACCACCGAAATGCCGCGCTCCTTGAGCCCGCGCACGATCGAGAACAGACGCTGCGCTTCGCTTTCAGTCAACGCCGCGGTCGGCTCATCAAGCATCAGCACCTTGCAGTCGAGCGTCAGCGCCTTGGCGATCTCGACGAGCTGCTGGTTGGAAATGGAAAGGTCGGCGACCCTGGTGCGCACCGGAATGGGGGCGAGCAGGTCCATGACCTTCTGGGCATCGGCGTAGAGCTTCTGGAAATTCATCAGCGGCGCGCGCCGACTGTTGATCGCGGCCATATAGATGTTTTCGGCAACCGTCGCATCCTGACAGAGCGCGATCTCCTGGTGGACAAGCGCGATGCCGAGGCGTTGAGCGGCCGCGGGCGAGTGGATCGAAACACGCTCGCCATCGATCAGGATGTCGCCCTCGTCGGGCTGCAATACACCGGCGATCATGTTCATCAACGTCGACTTGCCGGCGCCGTTCTCGCCGCACAGCGCATGGATTTCGCCGCGCCGCAGCTCGAACTGCACATCGCTCAGAGCCTTGACCGGGCCGAACGCCTTGGACAGGCCGCGGATTTCAAGAATGGGCGCCTGGGTCACGCCATGCTCCTGCGATGCTTGGGGGAGGAAGGAGGCCGAAGCCTCCTTCCTGGTTGGTTCGGCCTTGCGGAGGCCGAGGGCGAGACCGTGACTATTCCTCGATACCCTTGGTGCCGCGACGCTTCAGGTACTTGTCCCAGTAGAAGTCGTCCGCATTGTCCTTGGAGACGATGGAGAAGCCATTGTCGACGAAGGGCACGCTCATCGGGTTGAAGCCCGAACGCTTGGCGTCGTTCATCGGATCGATCAGGCCGGGATGCTTGGCCATCCACAACAGCATGAAGCCCATATAGCCCTGCATGCCCTGGTTGGGATTGACCGAGCCGAAGATCTCGCCGGCCTTGATCATGTCGAGGATCTTGGCATTGACGTCGGCGAGCATGACGCGGATCTTGCCGCCGCCTTCCTTGGCGGCCTGAGCAGCACCAATGGCCGAATTGGCCTCCGGCATGAACACGGCACCGAGGTCAGGATGCGCCTGCGCCAGGCTCAGAACCGCCTGATAGGCCTTGGTCGGATCCTGGTTCGAGGCGGCGCGGCCGACGAGCTTCATGTCGGGCCATTTGGCTTCCATGCGAGCGACGAAAGCGTTGACGCGCTTGTCGTGGTTGTCCTGACCGGGATTCTCCAGCACGGCATATTCGCCCTTGCTGTCCATCGCCTTGGCAACCGCGTCGGCGGCATAGGTGCCTTCGGCATTGTTGTCGGAGGTGATGTAGGAGACGCGCTTGGAATTCGGCGAGTCGGCGGCGAAGGTCACCACCGCGGTGCCCTGCTCGATGGCGCGGTTGATCGGCTCGATGAACGGATCGGAGTTCATCGGGTGCACCAGTATGCCGGCTGGCTTCTGCGCCAGCGCCTGGTCGAAGGTCGCGATCTGCTTGTTGACGTCGTATTCGGGCGTGCCCGTATAGGCGGTCTCGCAGCCGAACTGCTGGCCGGCCTGCTTGAACATTTCATAGACCGGGAACCAGTATTCGACGCCCGAGACCATGACGTTCATGACGTATTTTTCACCCGGCTCGCATTTGAACGGGTTGGGGGTTTCGGCGCGTGCCTGCATAGACCCGAAACAGGTCGATGCAGCCGCCGCGATCGCGAGCGTGCTCAGAAATTTGCGCAAGTTTCCTCCCTTGGCCGAAGCCATCCTCAATGACCGTCGCAGACGCTCTGCGAGCGCTGCCGTATGGATTGATTGAAGCCGACCTTCCTCCGAAAGCCGACGATCGGGACATTACAGCCCCGGCCCACGTTGTCAATATAATTCACATAGTGAAATATATTTCAGATTTGCTTCCGAGGGGACGCATACGTTCCGGTCGACGAAGCTGGTCGCGGCCGCCAAGGTCCCGTGCATGCTGGGCAAGGCCTTTCCGGCCTTTGGCGGCGAACCGGAGATGGTGGACTATCGGCGCGGGACTTCGCGTGGTGCCCGACCACCGGCCGCGTCGCCCGATCTTGTCTTTTGGTGGCGTCTATTCCGGGCGCAGCGTGGCGCTCCATGTCGCTTGGCCAAGAAATCAGCTGCTGGGGGCGACGCCCACAGGCTTGTTGTCCACGGGCGTTTTGATGGTCCAGCTTGCTTGCCGCGGTTAGTGGTCCAAACGCGAACAGCCCGCCGGCTTTGTGGCTGACGGGCTGATTGTTTGATTTGGTTGCGGGGACAGGATTGGTTTTTTGTCCCGCAGCTTTGGCTTCGCCTCCTTGCGGGCCCCCGAGCCAGGCAAATCGATGGCCACCACAGCCGAATATCAAAACGGCCCGCACGAGGCGGGCCGTTTTGATATTTGGTTGCGGGGACAGGATTTGAACCTGTGACCTTCAGGTTATGAGCCTGACGAGCTACCGGGCTGCTCCACCCCGCGTCAACCCTAAGCAAGCACTTGCTTGCTTTATTAGACGTAAGCCGAGGCCTACAGATAGGTATATGGCTGACCAAATGAAAGGGCCGCTTACGCGGCCCGTGATCCCTTGGCGGGCCTTATCGTAGAGAGAAGATTTCAACGTGCGTTTAGCAGACCTGGCAGCGACCTACTCTCCCGCGTCTTGAGACGAAGTACCATCAGCGCTGGAGCGTTTCACGGCCGAGTTCGGAATGGGATCGGGTGCAGCCGCTCCGCCATAACCACCAGGTCGGCAAAACGCACGTTGTTCGAGAAGCTTTTTGAGCGAATAGCGATGAGGGAGTAGCGAATAGGGAAGTCCCTACTCTTGCCCTCTCTCTGAGCTGTTCGCTGGTCTTATATGTGCCTTTACGTTCTTTTGGTCCTGGCGCCTTTCGAAGCGAAGCTTCGCAAGGTCGACCGACCGTCGGCGCTGATGCGCCGCACCCACGTAGCGCCGCCCGCAGGGCGGAACAAGCGTGAGTGAGAACAGATCATCTGACCTTGTCAGATGGGCATAAGGAATGAGAACGATCAAGCCGATCGAACTATTAGTACCGGTAAGCTTCAAGCGTTGCCGCTCTTCCACACCCGGCCTATCAACGTGGTCGTCTTCCACGGTTCTCAGGGAATACTCGTTTTAAGGTGGGTTTCCCGCTTAGATGCCTTCAGCGGTTATCCCGTCCGGATGTAGCTACCCTGCTATGCGGCTGGCGCCACAACAGGTCCACCAGAGATCCGTCCATCCCGGTCCTCTCGTACTAGGGACAGATCCTTTCAATATTCCTACACCCACGGCAGATAGGGACCGAACTGTCTCACGACGTTCTGAACCCAACTCACGTACCGCTTTAAATGGCGAACAGCCATACCCTTGGGACCTGCTCCAGCCCCAGGATGCGATGAGTCGACATCGAGGTGCCAAACAACCCCGTCGATATGGACTCTTGGGGGTCATCAGCCTGTTATCCCCGGCGTACCTTTTATCCGTTGAGCGATGGCCCTTCCACGCGGGACCACCGGATCACTATGACCGACTTTCGTCTCTGCTCGACTTGTCAGTCTCGCAGTCAGGCAGGCTTATGCCATTGCACTCAGCGAACGATTTCCGACCGTTCTGAGCCCACCATCGCGCGCCTCCGTTACTCTTTAGGAGGCGACCGCCCCAGTCAAACTACCCACCATACATTGTCCCGGACCCGGATAACGGGCCGCGGTTAGACATCCATAGTAATAAGGGTGGTATTTCAAGGGTGGCTCCACCTGAGCTGGCGCCCAGGTTTCAAAGCCTACCACCTATCCTACACATGCCACTACGAATGCCAATGTAAAGCTATAGTAAAGGTGCACGGGGTCTTTCCGTCTAACCGCAGGAACCCCGCATCTTCACGGGGAATTCAATTTCACTGAGTCTATGCTGGAGACAGCGGGGAAGTCGTTACGCCATTCGTGCAGGTCGGAACTTACCCGACAAGGAATTTCGCTACCTTAGGACCGTTATAGTTACGGCCGCCGTTTACTGGGGCTTCGATTCAGAGCTTGCACCCCTCCTCTTAACCTTCCAGCACCGGGCAGGCGTCAGACCCTATACGTCGTCTTGCGACTTCGCAGAGCCCTGTGTTTTTGATAAACAGTCGCTACCCCCTGGTCTGTGCCACCCTCCTCTACTTGCGTAGAAAAGGGTCACGCTTCTTCCGAAGTTACGCGTGCAATTTGCCGAGTTCCTTCAGCATAGTTCTCTCAAGCGCCTTGGTATACTCTACCAGACCACCAGTGTCGGTTTCGGGTACGGTTTATAAGGAGGAGCTATTTCCTGGAACCACGCAGCAGCCCGTTCAATCCGATAAGATTGGACTACCTCAATGATCCGTCACTACCTCCAAGCCCACGAATATTAACGTGGTTCCCATCGACTACGCGTTTCCGCCTCGTCTTAGGGGCCGGCTAACCCTGCTCAGATTAGCTTTAAGCAGGAACCCTTGGTCTTTCGGCGGGGGAGTCTCTCACTCCCCTTACGTTACTCATGTCAGCATTCGCACTTCTGATACCTCCACCACCCCTCACGGGTATGGCTTCATCAGCTTACAGAACGCTCCGCTACCGCTTGGCCCTTGCGGACCAAACCCTAAGCTTCGGTGTATGGCTTTAGCCCCGTTACATTTTCGGCGCAAAGACCCTTATTTAGACCAGTGAGCTGTTACGCTTTCTTTAAATGATGGCTGCTTCTAAGCCAACATCCTGGTTGTTTTGGGATCCTCACATCCTTTCCCACTTAGCCATAACTTGGGGACCTTAGCTGTAGGTCAGGGTTGTTTCCCTTTTCACGACGGACGTTAGCACCCGCCGTGTGTCTGCCGACTAGTACTCCCAGGTATTCGGAGTTTGGTTAGGTTTGGTAATCCGGTGAGGACCCCTAGCCCATCCAGTGCTCTACCCCCTGGGGTATTCGGTCGACGCTCTACCTAAATAGATTTCG